>NZ_CP114907.1:0-395000 GCF_027497275.1 Micromonospora sp. WMMC264
CCCAGCCGATCCGCTCGATGACCTGGTCACCGGTCAGACCGGCCTGTTCGCGGAGCCGGCGCAGCTCGATGCCGAGTCGACGGCGGCGCAGAATCGGGCCTGGTACGGCAGGAGGCACGGCGTCCTCTTTCCCGTCGACCGTCGCAGGACGCGACGGTAACTGTATGAAATTCGCCCCCCACGGTCAGTATGGACGTCGCGACCGGCGTCGGAGGTTCCGGCACGGGCGTGTCACGAGACAAAAAGAGGACTGTGGAGGGTGTCTTCACCAGCGCCCACCCCCGACGCGCCCCTGGTGGCGCACCCCTGCCGGAGGCAACCCGATGCGCACCGTCCTGCGCCGCCCCGACTTCCGTCTCCTCTTCGCCGCAGTGGTGGCGAGCATGGCGGCGGAGTCGGTGCTGCTGCTCGCCCTGGCCGTCTGGGTCAAGGATCTGACCGGGTCGGACAGCATGGCGGGGGCGACCATCTTCGCGGTCATCGCACCGATGGCCCTCGCCCCGCTCGTCGGCTGGGTGGTCGACCGCTACCGCCGGAAACCCTTCTTCATCGCCGCCAACCTGGTCGCCGCGGCGCTGCTCAGTCCGCTGCTCACGGTCCGGGACCGCTCCGACGTCTGGGTGATCTACGTGGTCGCGGCGTTCTACGGACTGTCGTACATCACCCTCGCCGCCGTGCTCAACGGACTGATCCGGCATCTGGTTCCGGCCGAGTCGCTGGCCGACGCGAACGGACTGCTGCAGACGGTCCGGCAGGGCCTGCGGCTGATCGGGCCGCTCGCCGGGGCGGGCGTCTACGCCGCCGTCGGCGGCTGGCTGCTCGCCGTCCTGGCCATGACCGGATTCCTGGTGGCCGCGGCGGTGGTCGGCCGGCTGCGGGCGCAGGAGCGGGAACCGTCCCGGTCCGGCCGCCGCGGGCCGTCCGAGCTGAGCGCCGGGCTGCGCCACCTGACCGGCGAGCCGGCGCTGCGCCGGGCGCTGCTCGGGTACGGGCTCGGCTCGCTGGTGATGGGCTTCACCGAGTCGCTGATCTTCGCGTACGTCGACCTGGGTCTGCGCCGCGAGGCCGCGTTCGTCGGCGTGCTGGTCATGGTGCAGGGCGTCGGCGGCCTGGTCGGCGGCCTGTTCTCGGCCGCCGTGGTCCGCCGGTACGGCGAAGTCGGGGCGCTGGCCGCCGGGGTGACGTTCTTCGGACCGGCCGCGCTGGCGCTCGCGTACCCCCGGTTGTGGCTCGGGGTGGTGGCGCTGCTGCTGGCCGGCCTGTCGCTGCCGCTGACCATGGTGGGGTTGAACACGCTGATCCAGCGGCGGACGCCGCCGCGGCTGCTCGGCCGGGTCACCGCGGCGTCGGAGGCCCTGGTCAGCGGTCCGCAGGCGCTCTCCATCGGCACCGGCGCGCTGCTCGTCGGGGTGTTCGACTACCGGCTGCTGTTCGCAGTGGTCGGGGCGGTCACCACGGCGGCCGGCCTCTACCTGTGGCGGGGCCGCGGGCTGAGCGCGCCGGTCGCCGGGCCGGTGCGGATCCCGGGGCCCCGGAAGCCGGCCGACGACGGCGTGCTCAGTCGGGGCGGCTCCTGAACGACGGCGAGCGGCCGTACCCCGGGTCGGGTACGGCCGCTCGCAGTGTCGCGGGAGATCAGCCGGGCAGCGCGGCCAGGTGCTGCTTGACCTGGTTGATCGAGGGGTTGGTCAGGGCGCTGCCGTCGGCGAAGCGCAGCGTCGGCACGGTCTGGTTGCCGCCGTTGACGCTCATCACGAAGTCCGCGGCCGCGGGGTCCTGCTCGATGTCGACCACCTCGTACGCGATGCCCTCCCGGTCGAGCTGCGACTTCAGCCGGTGGCAGTAGCCGCACCACGGGGTGGAATACATCGTCAGCATGGTCTGGTCCTCCAAGGGGTGGCTCGCGCCCGGTCCGATCAGGCCAGGCTAACCGCTGCAACGTCACACGATGCTGGGATGATTCCCTGCTGTGGGCGTTCACTCAGGTGCGGAACGGGTGCTGGCCGGGCTGGATCCGGAGCAGCGGTCCGCGGTGACCGCCCCGGCCGGGCCGGTCTGCATCCTGGCCGGCGCCGGCACCGGCAAGACGCGGGCGGTGACGTCGCGGATCGCGTACCGGGCGCTGACCGGCGACATCGCCGGCCGGCACGTGCTGGCGGTCACGTTCACCGCCCGCGCCGCGGCCGAGATGCGCAGCCGCCTCACCGTGCTCGGCGTGCAGGGGGTGCAGGCGCGCACGTTCCACGCGGCGGCGCTGCGGCAGGTCCGCTACTTCGCGCCCCGGCTGCTGGCCGGGCGGGCCATGCCGGAGCTGCTGGACAGCAAGGTGCGGGTGGTCACGCTCGCCGCCGCCAAGGTCGGGCTGCGCGCCGACCGGGCCGCCGCGCGCGACCTCGCCGCCGAGATCGAATGGGCCAAGTCGTCGCTGGTCGAGCCCGGGGAATACGTGGTCGCCGCGGCCAAGGCGCTGCGCGAGACGCCGTACGAGCCGGCCCGGGTGGCCGACGTGTTCGACGCGTACGAGCGGCTCAAGCGCGGCAACGGGGTGATCGACTTCGAGGACATGCTGCGCGCCGCGGTCTGGGGCATCGAGGAGCATCCGGACGTCGCCGAGCAGGTGCGCAACCAGTACCGGCACTTCGTGGTCGACGAGTACCAGGACGTCAACCCGCTCCAGCAGCGGCTGCTGGAGGCGTGGCTGGGTGGCCGGGACGACCTGACAGTGGTCGGCGACGCCAGCCAGACGATCTACTCGTTCACCGGCGCGACCTCGTCGTACCTGGTCGACTTCCCCCGGCTGCACCGGGGCGCGACAGTGGTCCGGCTGGTCCGCGACTACCGCTCCACCCCGCAGGTGGTCGGGCTGGCCAACGCGGTGATCTCCCAGGCGCGGGGCACCGAGGCGCGGCTGCGGCTGGAGCTGCACGGCCAGCGCCGGCCCGGTCCGGAGCCGGAACTGCGGATCTTCACCGACGAGCCGGCCGAGGCGAACGCGGTCGCCGCCCGCTGCCGGGCGCTGGTCGCGGGCGGCACCCCGGCGCGGGAGATCGCTGTGCTGTTCCGCACCAACGCGCAGTCCGAGGCGTACGAGAAGGCGCTCTCCGAGGCCGGCGTGCCGTACGTGCTCCAGGGCGCGGAGCGGTTCTTCGAACGGCCCGAGGTGCGCCAGGCGATGATCGCGCTGCGCGCCGCCACCCGGTCGGCGTCCGTCGACACGCCGCTGCCGGCCGCCGTGGTCGAAGGGCTCTCGGCGGTCGGCTGGGCGCCCGACGCGCCCCCGCCCGGCGGCGCCGCGCGCGAGCGGTGGGAGGCGCTCGCCGCGCTGGTCCAGCTCGCCGAGGAGTACGCCGCCGACGCCGAGGCGGAGCCGGGGCTGACCGGGTTCACCGAGGAACTGGCCCGGCGGGCCGCCCAGCAGCACGTGCCCACCGTCGAGGGGGTCACGCTCGCGTCGCTGCACTCGGCGAAGGGGCTGGAGTGGGACGCGGTGTTCCTGGTCGGGCTGGCCGAGGGCACGCTGCCCACCACGTACGCGAAGACCATGGAGCAGGTCGAGGAGGAACGGCGGCTGCTCTACGTCGGGATCACCCGGGCCCGGGAGTGGCTCTGGCTGTCGTACGCCACGGCGCGCTCGCCGGGTGGGCGGGCCCGGAGGCCGTCGCGCTTCCTGCCGCAGCTCGACCGCTCCGGCGGCGGCGAGCGGGCCGGCGGCGGCGGACCGGCGCGGCGGGCCGAGCGGCGCCGGCCGCAGGTGGTCTCGTGCCGGATCTGCGGCGCGACGCTGCTCGCCGGCGCGGACCGCAAACTGGGCCGCTGCCCGACCTGCCCGTCGGACATCGACGAGGAGCTGTACGAGCGGCTGCGCGAGTGGCGGCAGCGGGTCGCGGGAGCGCAGAAGGTGCCGGCGTACGTGGTCTTCACCGACGCCACGCTCACCGCGCTGGCCGAACGGAAGCCCGGTCGCACCGAGGAACTGGTGGCGATCGCCGGGATCGGGCCCCGAAAAGTCGGGCTTTACGGTGATACGGTCCTCGCCCTGGTGGCGGGCGCCACGGTGGACGAGGTCTGCTCACAGAAAACTTCTGAAAACTAGCCGTAAATCGTTTGCCCTCGCCCGAGGGCGAGGAATAGCCTCATGACACACCTCGCGAGCGGCGCTGTTCTGGCTGCTCAACGGGGATGAGTCCACGGTCGGCACGAGGAGAGTAGGGAGGTGGCACCAGTGAAGATCTTCAACTATGAGCGTCTCGCGGCGATGCCGTCTGCCGTCGCTCCGCTGTCGGCTGTCCGGGTGGCCCTCGCCGCTCGACCGTCGGCTCCGCAGGTGCACCAGGTCCAGGTTCAGGCCGAGCTGAACCTGACCGTTGCGCCGATCGCCGGAGTCGAGGGGACCAGTGGCTTCGCGGGCAAGGGCATCGATGGCGCCAAGAAGCGCACGGATGTCCGCGGCGTTCCACCTCGAGGTAGACCGGTCTGATCCATCAGACGCCGGCTCACCTCGAGGCCGCGGAACCCGCACACCGGGATCCGCGGCCTCAGTTTTTTGTCCCGCCGAAGTACGTCGGAATGCGATCCACGAGATCGAAGTGAGAGAGAGGTGACCGGAGGATGAGTCTGGCGTTGGCCCCCCTCGACGTGAGCGTCGACGTGGAGGCGAACCTGCCCTGCCGGAAGTTCGACCCCGACCTGTGGTTCTCCGACTCGCCCGCCGAGCTCGAGCTGGCCAAGTCGCTCTGCGGGGACTGCCCGCTGCGCGTCGAGTGCCTGGCCGGGGCGGTCGAGCGAGCCGAGCCCTGGGGCGTCTGGGGCGGCGAGATCTTCGAGCGTGGCGCGGTCGTCCCGCGCAAGCGGCCCCGTGGCCGTCCGCGCAAGGAGGACCTCGCCCGCGACGCGCAGCTCCGGGTCGAGGCGGAGGCGCGACTGGCGGCCAGCGGGCTGTCCGAGTCGCGTAGCGCCGTCCGGCTGGCAGCCTGACACACCTACGTTCCAAGACCGACCGATGCCGGTGTCCCTCCACCGGCCGACCTGAGAGAGAAATTCTGATGCTGAACCTGCCGAACGGATTCGAGATGCAACTACTCCACGAAGCGTTGTCCAGGGCCCGAATGCGCCGGCCTCAGGCCGGTCGCACCACCACGAGCACTGAGGCAACCCGTTCCGCCCGTACCGTCGCCATGCGGAGTCGCAGCCAGTCGGCACGCGACCTGGGCGTCCTGTAGAACGATCGCGTGAGGAAGGGGCGGTGACCTGCTGGTCACCGCCCCTTCGCCTGTTCCGTGCCCAGCCGGTGCTCAGGGCACCGGCGCGAAGCCGGGCAGCCAGCGTTCCAGGATCGACCGGTAGGACGCCTTCGCCTCCAGCTGGCAGAGCACGCCGATCGAACCCAGCGTGACCCGGTGGATCATCAGATACGACGGGGGCAGGTTGAGCTGGCGGCTGAGCTGGTACGCGGGGGAGCGGGGACTGGCCAGCCGGGTCGCCTCGGCGCGCAGCCAGGCCCGGGTGAAGCGGAACTCGTCGGCCGCGATCGGCTCCAGCATCGGACGCAGGAAGTCGAGCACCGCCGGGGCGTCGATCGACTCGGTGCGGCTGACGAAGCCCTCGGCGCGCAGCCCCTCCACCACGGCGTCGGCGTCGCCGTTCAGCGCGAGCGCCGCGATCCGGCCGATCGGCTCCGGCGTGCCCTGCGGCATCCGGGCCACCGCGCCGAAGTCGATCACGCCGAGCCGCCCGTCCGGCAGCAGCCGGAAGTTGCCCGGGTGCGGGTCGGCGTGCAGCAACCCGGCCCGCTCCGGCGCGGAGAGGTGCAGCTCGGCCATCAGCCGGCCGGCCTCGTCGCGCTGCTCCTCGGTGCCCTCCCGGATGATCTGGGACAGCGGGATGCCCTCGACCCACTCGGTGATCAGCACCCGGGGCGCGGCGTCGAGCACCTCGGGGATGAAGATGTCCGGGTCGTCGGCGTACGCGGCGGCGAACGCCCGCTGCGACTCCGCCTCCAGCTCGTAGTCCAGTTCCTCGGTGATGCGCTCGCGCAGTTCGGCCAGGAGCGGCTTCACGTCCAGCCCCGGCTGGATCGCCCGGAACATGCCGCCGAGCCGGGAGAGCTGCTTGAGGTCGGCGAGCAGGGCGTCACCTGCGCCCGGGTACTGGATCTTCACGGCCACGTCCCGGTGCTGCGGGCCGCCGTTCGGGCCGTACCCGGGGTCGCGCCAGAGGGCGCGGTGCACCTGGCCGATGCTGGCCGCCGCGGCCGGGGTGTCGTTGAACTCGACGAACCGGTCGCGCCAGTCCGGGCCGAGCTGCTCGGCGAGCACCTTGTGCACTGTCGCCGCCGGCAGCGGCGGGGCGGCCTCCTGGAGCTTGGTGAGCGCCTGCCGGTAGGGTGCGGCCACCTCCTCGGGCAGCGCCGCCTCGAACACCGACAGGGCCTGGCCGAACTTCATCGCCCCGCCCTTGAGCTGCCCGAGCACGCTGAACAGCTGCTCGGCGGTGCGCTGCTGGATCTCGGCGGAGATGACGTCGGACGCGAGCCCGGTCACCCGCTTGCCCATGCCGAGGACGGTTCGACCGGCGAATCCGAGCGGCAGGGCGGCGAGTTTGGCGGTGCGGGACACGGCCCGGCGCGGGATGTCGGTCACCCGGCCATTGTTACCGACTCGGGGCCCTCGCTGCTGCCGTGCGGCCGGGAGCGGCCGGGGCCGACCGGATCGGGCGACGCCGGCAGCAGCCACAGGAGGGGTGCGGCGGCCACCGTCGGTGACGCACCCGGCCCGGGGCTGCGACCTCCACCGCGCCGCCGAGCGTCTCCGGGTGGCCGCCGTCGAGCTGGGCCAGCGCCTCGGCCGTGGCGAACGCGGCGGCGGCGAGCCGGGTGGTGGCGGCGCAGGCCCGCTCGCCCCGGTCGGCGGCGAGCTGGGCGGCGAGCGCCGGCCAGTCCGGGTCCCGGTCGCCGCGGTGCAGGTCGAGGCAGCGCAGGCACGGACCGACGGGTGGGCGGACCAGCGGGCCGATCACGGGTACGCCGCCGCGCAGGTCGAGCAGCAGGTGGGGCTGGCGTCGCCGGGCGTACCCGGTGGCCAGCAGCTCGGCCGGCCGGTCCACGCCGAGCTGCACCACCAGGTCCGGCCGGGCCGCCCGGATCGGGGTCGTGGCAGTGCCCGGCGCGCACCGCTCCAGCGCCGCGCGTACCGCCGGGCCCAGCGGCCGGCCCAGCTCCGCGGCGGTCAGGCCGGTCCCGACCAGGTCGCCGACGCCGACCGGGCCGGCCAGATCGGGTACGACGTGCCCGACGCCGGCCTGGGCCAGCGCGACGGCGACCGCCGCGCCGAGTCGTCCCGTGCCGGTGACCAGCACCCGGGCGGACCGGCGGCGGCGCAGCAGCCGGGCCGGTGTGCCGGGCAGGTCGGGGCAGGTAAGCGCCAGCGCGGCGGCCTCGGCTGCCAACCGGGTCCGGACCGCGCCGGCGAGGTCACGGGGGAACAGGGCCTGCGCGGGCACCACCAGGCCGGCGTCGCGGAGCGTGTCGAGCAGCGCGCGTGCCTCGTCGGGCGGCACCCGGGCGGCGCCGGCCTCGGCCAGCACGGCGCGTTCGCTGCGGGTGCCGTCGAGCAGGTCGAGCAGGCGGGCCGTGCCCGGCGAGGACATCTCCAGCAGCACCGCCCGGCCGGGCAGCTCACCGAGTTGGAGCGTGTGGCGGTCGCGCCAGAGCCGGGTCAGGCCGGGCAGCAGGATCGGACGGACGAGCGGTGTCGGATCGGTCACGGCACCGATAGTGACCGTCTCCAAGCGCTCCGTCGTTCGTTGTCCACAGGTGCGGCGAGCCGTGGCCAGCCTTGTCCACAGGATCTCGCCGGTTTTCCACAACTGGCGGGTAACTGTGTCGGTTACCCGACGGGGAGGGCGGCCGAGGGCCGCCCTCCCCGTGGAGCGGTCAGACCTTGGCCTTGCCCAGGATGCGGTTCACTGTTGTGCCGCACACCGGGCACTTGCCCTTGGCCATGTTCATGCCGGTCTTCGAGACCTCCACGTGCCCCTCGAAGTCCCGCTTCTCCTTGCACTTGACGCAGTAACCGTTGTAGGTCTGGGCCTGGTCGGCCACGGTAGCCTCCTCGTCTCGTCCGCCGGAGGTTGTCCCGGCGGTCTCCCTGCGGCCGAACGTGACGTCGGCGCCGGGGGGTTCTCCGCGATCAGTCACCTGACCGTGGTTGGCGGACCCTACCCAGGTCTGGGCGGTTCCATGTCAGCTGTACGCCGACTCTGTGAGCTAGTCGACGTCGAGAGTGTGCATGCCGAGTTACGTCGGATAAGTCAGTTTCGCGCGGACACGCCGGGTAAAAGCGCCCAGATCCCCTTCGTGTGCCCCTGACGCCGGTCACTCACCGTAGATCACTTAACGTTGCAGAGGGTCGGTTGGTGATGGTCATCTACCAGCGCAAAGAATTTTTTCTGGACTCCTGACAATCAACCGCCATTTTCCGGGCGCGTGTCGTCGTGTTGACTCTTGCGGAGTCCTGGTCAGTACGCATTAGCTTTCCATCGTGACAGTCAACCGAGGCTGCGCGGGCCGGTAATGGCCGTGACGCGGAAGCCCGTCGTCGAGGTACGGCGCAGTCAGCGCCGGCGGCGCACGGTGTCCGCGTACCGGGACGGGGAGCGCGTCGTCGTGCTGATCCCCGACCAGTTCTCCCGGGCCGAGGAGAGCGAGTGGGTCGACCGGATGCTGGCCCGGCTCGCCGCCCGCGAGGGCCGGCTCGCCCGCTCGGACGCCGAACTGCTCGCCCGCGCCCGCCGCCTGATCGACAGCTACCTTCCCGAGTACGGCTCGGCCGCCGTGCCCGCGAGCGTGCGCTGGGTGACCAACCAGAACGGCCGCTGGGGCTCCTGCACCCCCGCCGACCGCACCATCCGGATCTCGCACCGGATCCAGGACATGCCCGACTGGGTGATCGACTACGTCCTCCTGCACGAGCTGACGCACCTCATCGTGCCCAGTCACAACGCCGAGTTCTGGGCGCTGGTCGCCCGGTACCCGCGCTCGGAGCGGGCGCGCGGCTACCTGGAGGGCGTGGCCGCCACCGCCGCCATCCCCTGACCGCGCCCCCGCCCTCTGGCGCCCGCGCGGTCGATCATGAAGTTGACCTGGTGATCCGTCCGTTTCGTCACCGTCAACTTCATGATCGCGTGTGGGGTGGGGTTAAGGTCGGCGGGTGTCCCGACGTGTGGTGGTGGCGTTGCTCGGCCCGGTGACCTGGACGCCGCCCGGAATCGAGCCGGCGCGATGGCGTACCGCCCTCGCCGAGGACGTGGTGGACCTGCTGGCCACGCTGAACGAGGTGGAGACCGCCGTCGCGGTCGCCGCGCGGGACCGCTGGCTGGCCGACGCCGTGGTCTGGCCCGGCACCCCGGTGTACGAGGTGCCGGAGCCGACGCCGAACGCGGTGTTCGCGGCGCTCGCCGCTGCGGGCTACGACCAGGTGGCAGTGGTGGCGGCGGACGCGCCGGACGTGCCGGGGCTGACGCTCGGCAAGCTGCTGCGGCCGCTGACCACCCGGCCGGTGGCGGTGGCCCCGGTCGAGGGAGGCGGAACCGGTCTGCTGGGAGTGGCTGCTCGACTGCCCGTACCGGCGTGGTTGCCGGCGCTGGACCTGGACACGACCGCGCCGGCCGAGGTGCGCCGGGCCGCGCCGAGCCCGGGGGACGTGGCGGTCACCGCCGGCTGGCGCCGGATGCGCGGTCCCGCCGACCTGGCCGCGCTCGACCCGGCCGTCGAGGGCTGGGAGGCCACCCGGGCCCTGCTGTCCGGCCGCCCCGTCTGACCCCTGTCCCTACTGCCTCGCCGCGCATCCGGCCACTCCGCGCATCCGGCCACTCCGCCGATCTTGGAGTTGTGGTGCCTGACAAACGTCGCTACCCGGGCATCCTGGGCGCCACAACTCCAAGATCGATGGGCCGGGGCGGGCGGGCCGGGCCGGGGCGGGCCCGGGGGTGTGCTGCGTCAGCGCTTGTCGTCGTCCTCGCCGGGGGACTTCTCCTCCGGGGCGCCCGGCGCGGAGAAGTCGAAGTTCGCCAGCTCGTCGTCGAGATCGGTGCTGGTCGTGGCGAACGCCTCCGGCGCGGCGAAGTCGTCGTCGGAGGGCAGCAGGTCCGGGTGGCCCCAGATCGCGTCCCGGCCGGCGATGCCGCGGTGCTCGGTCAGCGCCGCCCACAGCACAGTGGCCTCGCGCAGCCGGCGGGGCCGCAGTTCGAGACCGACGAGCGCGGCGAACGTCTGCTCGGCCGGGCCACCCGCGGCGCGGCGGCGGCGGAACGCCTCGCCGAGGCGTACGACGTTGGGGAGGCGGTCACCGGCGGCGCTGTCGACGACGTGGCAGACCCAGCCCTCGACCAGGGCGAGTACGGTCTCCAGCCGGGCCAGCGACGCCTTCTGCGCGGGAGTGTCCTCGGGCGTGAAGATGCCCTCCAGCGCGATCGCCTGCATCGACTCCGGGTCGGTCGGGTCGACCCGGCCCATCGCCTCCTCGATCGCCTCCCGGTTGACCCGGATGCCCGCGGCGTAGTTCTCCACCGCGGTCAGCACGTGCCCGCGCAGCCACGGCACGTGCTGGAACAGCCGCTGGTGGGCGGCCTCGCGCAGGGCCACGTAGAGGCGTACCTCGTCCTCGGGCAGCTCCAGGCCCTCGCCGTACGCCTTGATGTTGGCGGGGACGAGCGCGGCGGTGCCGGCGGGGCCGAGCGGCAGGCCGATGTCGCCGGCGGAGAGCACCTCGGCGGCGAGCGAGCCGAGCGCCTGGCCGAGCTGGCCGCCGAAGAGCGCGCCGCCCAGCGTGGCGACCATCGACTGCATCGGGCCGAGCTGGGCGCGGGCCTCCGGCGGCACCAGGTCGCCCATCGCGCCGACCATCCGGCTGGCGACCGGGTCGCAGAGCTTGCGCCACACGTCGAGCGTCTTGAAGATCCACTCGTTGCGGTTCCAGGCGACCGAGGTGCGGATGCCGGAGGGCCACGAGGTCGCCGGCTCCAGCCAGAGGTCGGCGATGCGCAGCGCCTCCTCGACCGCGTTGCGTTCGAACGGCGACACCGCCGGGTCGCCGGCGGCGGCGAGCTGGCTGGCGGCTACCTGCCGGGCCAGGTCCCAGTTGACCGGCCCGCTGCCCGGCGCCGAGAGCAGGTGCTGCAACTGCGACATGAACTGCTGCATCGCCGCGGGATCGTTGGGGTCCGGTGGTTGACCACCCGGGAGCGCGAAACCGAACGGAATATCAGGCACGACGTCTACGGTACGCGGGCCCCGCCGCAGGTCGTGCCACTCGGCGTTGCGCTGAGGGCGAAGTCCTCGGGTCACCGCGCCGGGCGGCGGGGCGCGGATCGGTACGCTCTGGCGCATGAGACGTCGCGGCGTGACCGTCCTGCTCGGTGCCCTGCTCACCGCACTGCTCAGCGTCGGTGTGCTGAGCGTGCCGCTGCCGTACGTGGTGCTCGGCCCGGGTCCGACGGTGAACACGCTGGGCAGCGAGGACGGCAAGGAGGTCATCCAGGTGACCGGCCGCTCGACGTCGACGTCCGCCGGTCAGCTCCGGCTCACCACGGTCGGCGTGCAGCCGACGGTGCGGCTCCGTTCGGCGCTGGCCGGATGGTTCTCCTCGGACGAGGCGGTGGTGCCGCGCGAGCTGGTCTACCCGCCGGGGCAGTCGCAGGAGGAGGTCGAGAAGCGCAACGCGGAGGACTTCCAGAACTCGCAGACCAGCGCCGAGACGGCGGCCCTGCGTGAGCTGGGCTACCCGATCAAGGTGCTGGTCAAGGCGGTCACGGCGGGCGGGCCGTCGGCCGACGTGCTGCGCCCCGACGACGTGCTCACCTCGGTCGACGGGGTGCCGGTGACGAGCGCGGCCAAGCTGACCGAGCTGATCCGGTCGAAGCCGGCCGGCACCGCGCTGCGGATCGGCTACACCCGTGGTGACACCCCGGGCACGGCCACGGTGACCAGCCAGGAGCAGGACGGCCGGCCGCGGATCGGCGTGGAGATCGATCAGCAGCAGCCGCACCCGTTCACCCTCAAGATCGACCTGGGGGACATCGGCGGGCCGAGCGCCGGGCTGATGTTCTCGCTCGGCATCATCGACAAGCTGGAGCCGGCCGACCTGACCGGCGGCAAGATCATCGCCGGTACCGGCACCATCGACGACGAGGGCCGCGTCGGCCCGATCGGCGGTATCGCGCAGAAGCTCGTCGGCGCCAAGGAGGCCGGCGCGAACGCGTTCCTGGTGCCCGCCGACAACTGCGCCGAGGCCGTCCGCAACCCGCAGCCGGGCCTGCCGATGCTGAAGGTCGCCACGCTGGACGAGGCATTGAAGGCACTCGAGGCGCTGCGTACCGGGGGGCAGCCGACGCGCTGCTGAACCGGCCGGGACCACGACTGCTGTGCCGATCGTGACGTGACCTTGACCCGACGTGCTCAGGATGACCCCGTACTCTTGGTGCCTGGTCGGAGCCGATCACATCGAGCGTGCGGAGCCAACAGTGGTCATGCGTAGCAGTCCCTTGCCGAGGATGAGCCGACGCGGACGCGTCACCATCGGTGTCCTGATCGGGGTGTTCGTCTTGTTCACCCTGCTCGGCTGGGGCGTCAACGCATGGACGGACTGGCTCTGGTTCAACGAGGTCCGCTACACCCAGGTCTTCACCGGCGTGCTCGCCACCCGGCTGCTGCTGTTCCTGGTGGTCGGCGTCGGCATGGCGCTGATCGTGGCCGGCAACCTCTGGCTCGCCTACCGGCTGCGACCCCGGATGCGCCCGCACTCGGCCGAGCAGGCCACGCTGGAGCGCTACCGGATGCTCCTGAGCCCTCGCCTCGGCACCTGGATCGCGCTCGCCGCCGCCGTCGTCGGGCTGTTCGCCGGCCTGTCCGCGCAGAGCCGGTGGAGCCAGTGGCTGCTGTTCCGCAACGGCGGCGACTTCGGCGTGAAGGACCCCGAGTTCGGCATCGACGTCGGCTTCTACGTCTTCCAGCTCCCGTTCTGGCGCTACCTGCTCGGCGTCGGCTTCACCGCCGTCGTGCTGTCCCTGCTCGGCGCGCTCGCCGTGCACTACATCTTCGGCGGGGTGCGGCTGCAGGGCGTCGGCGACCGGATGACGAACGCCGCCCGCGCCCACCTCAGCTCGCTGGTCGCGTTCTTCGTGCTGCTCAAGGCCGTCGCGTACGTGCTGGACCGGCGGGCCATGCTGCTGGAGTACAACGACAGCGCCAAGCTCTACGGCGCCGGCTACGCCGACGTCAACGCGCTGCTGCCGGCGAAGGAGATCCTCGCCTGGATCTCCGTCCTGGTGGCGCTGGCGATCATCGTGTTCTCCAACGCGGTCATGCGGAACCTGGTCTGGCCGGGCATCTCGCTCGCCCTGCTCGGCGTCTCCGCGGTCGCGATCGGCGGCATCTACCCGTGGGCCGTGCAGACGTTCGAGGTCAAGCCGAGCGCCCGGGACAAGGAAGCGCCGTACATCGAACGCAGCATCAAGGCCACCCGCACCGCGTTCGGCCTCGAAGGCACGAAGACCACACCGTACGCGGCGAGCAACCTCGTTCCACCCGCCAGCCTGGCCACCGACACCTCGGTGGTGCAGAACATCCGGCTGCTCGACCCGCAGCTGGTCTCCGAGACGTACACCCAGCTCCAGCAGGTACGTGGCTTCTACGACTTCGGCTCGAAGCTGGACATCGACAGGTACTCGGTCAAGGACAAGACCTCCGACTACGTGGTCGGCGTCCGTGAGATCAACTACGGCGAGCTGACCGACCAGCAGAGCAACTGGATCAACCGCCACACCGTCTACACCCACGGGTACGGTCTGGTGGCCGCCCCGGCGAACCAGGTGGTCTGCGGCGGTCAGCCGTACTTCGTCTCCGGCTTCCTGGGTGAGAAGGCGCAGGAGGCGTGTTCCTCGCCGGCCGAGGAGATCCCGGCCCAGCAGCCGCGGATCTACTACGGCGAGCGGATGGAGCCCGGGGACTACGCGATCGTCGGCCAGAACGGCGACCGCAACGTCGAGTTCGACCGGCCCACCTCCACCGGTGGCGAGCAGTACTACACCTACAGCGGCGAGGGCGGCGTCAAGATCGGTTCGTTCCCGCGCCGTCTGCTCTACTCGATCAAGGAGCAGGAGCCGAACTTCCTGCTCTCCGAAGCGGTCAACGAGAACTCGAAGCTGCTCTACGTGCGCAACCCGCGTGACCGGGTGGAGAAGGTCGCCCCGTTCCTCACGCTCGACGGCGACCCGTACCCGGCGGTCGTGAACGGCCGGGTCCTGTGGATCATCGACGGCTACACCACGGCGGCGACCTACCCGTACGCCGAGCGGGTCAACCTCCAGGCGGAGACCGCCGACGAGCTGACCGGCCGGGGCACGTTCCAGCTCGCCCGGGAGAACGTCAACTACATCCGCAACTCGGTGAAGGCGACGGTCGACGCCTACGACGGCACGGTCAAGCTCTACTCGTACGACGACACCGACCCGGTCCTCAAGGCGTGGAACAAGGCGTTCGGCGGTGACCTGGTGCTGCCCAAGGGCGACATCCCGGCCGAGCTGGCCGAGCACTTCCGCTACCCGGCGGACATGTTCAAGGTGCAGCGCAACCTGCTCACCAAGTTCCACGTCACCGACCCCGGCGACTTCTACTCCGGCCAGGACTTCTGGCAGGTGCCGAACGTGCCGGACGCGCCGGACAGCGGGCAGAAGCAGCCGCCGTACTACCTCTTCACCCAGTTCCCCGGGCAGGAGGGGCCACGCTTCCAGCTGACCTCCGCGGTCACCCCGAACGGGCGGCAGAACCTCGCCGCGCTGGTCTCCGGCTCGTACGTCGACGGCAAGCCACAACTGGAGGTGCTGGAGCTGCCGGACCAGACCCGGATCTCCGGGCCGACGCAGGTGCACCAGCAGATGACGAACAACGGCGACATCCGGCAGCAGCTCAACCTGCTCTCCTCGAACCAGGCCCAGGTGCAGTACGGCAACCTGCTCTCGCTGCCGTTCGCCGACGGCATGCTCTACGTCGAGCCGGTCTACGTGAAGAGCAGCAACCAGGACGCGTACCCGCTGCTGCAGAAGGTGCTGCTCTCCTACGGTGACGGCGGCTCGTACGTGGTGCTCGCCAACAACCTCAACGACGGCATCAAGCAGCTCGTCGAACAGGGCAAGCGGGCGCCGAACAACAACCCGCCGCCGAGCACCGACGACAACGAGACGCCGACGCCGACGCCGACCGGGGGTGACAACAACACCCCGCCGGCGACCGGCGAACTGGCCCAGGCGGCGGCCCGGGTGCAGACCGCGATCAGCGAGGTCAAGGCCGCGCAGGCGTCCGGCGACTTCGAGCGGTACGGGCGCGCGCTGAAGGCGCTGGACGAGGCGATGAGCGCGTTCCAGCAGGCACAGTCCGCGGCCGGCGGCTCGGGCAACCCGGCGCCGTCGGGCAGCGCCTCACCGCCGGCGCCCACGTCGCCCGCGCCCACGCCGAGCGGCTGACGCCGAGCCGACACCACGAGCCCGTGGTCCGGGACCGCAACGGTCACCGGACCCCGGGCTCGTGTCGTCTTCCGGACTCCCCGCCCGCAACCCCGGACCGCACTGCGCCGTCAACAGTGCAGGTGGACGTGTGGGGGCGGGAGGGCACATGCGGGACGCGAACAGCTTCGACGACTTCTACCGCAGCACGTCGGGGCGGGCCATCCGGTACGGCTACGCGGTGGCCGGCGACCCGGCCGAGGCCCAGGACCTCGTGCAGGAGGCGTACGCGCGGGCCTGGCGGCAGTGGGCGAAGCTCGCCGCCCATCCCGCTCCGGAGGCGTGGCTGCGGCTGGTGATCAGCCGGCTGGCGGCCGACCGGTTCCGGCGGCTGCGCGGGTGGCGCCTCGCGGCCAGCCGCACCGGGCCGCCGCCCGACGTCGGGCCGCCGGGCGAGGACACCGTGCTGCTGGTCGGGGCGCTGCGGCAGCTTCCGCCCCGGCACCGGCAGGCGCTCGCCCTGCACTACCTGTTCGACCTGCCGGTGGAGGAGATCGCCCGGGAGGCCGGGGTTCCCGCCGGCACTGTGAAGTCCTGGCTGTCCCGGGGACGGGCCCGGCTGGCCGAGCTGTTGCCCGGCGTCGCCGCCGAGGAGCTGGAGGTCAACGATGTCGCCTGAACTGCACCGCTACTACCGGTCCCTCGCCGCCGACACGGACGAGCGGGTGCTGCCGGCGCCGGACCGGCTGCGCCGCAGCGCCGACCGCTGGGCCCGCCGCCGGGCCGCGCTGACCGTCCTGGCCGCCGCCGGGCTGGTCGCGGGCACGGTGGCCGGCAGCCAGCTGGTGCTCGCCGCCGGGCCGGGCCCCGACCCGGCTCCACCGCCCGCGGGTACGCCCACCCCGCGGCCGTCGTCCGTCGCGCCTTCGGTCGTGCCGTCGTCGCCGCCCCCGCCGTCGCCGTCCGTCGGCCGTACCCCCGGCTCGCGGAGCCCGGCCGTGACCACCACGCCTCCGGCCGCGGCGACCCCGACCACGATCCCGGACCGGGCGTTCTTCGTGCTGCCCGCCGCGAACGACGCCGGTACCGGCAACTACTTCGGCCCGGGGCCGGTGCTGCCGGTGCTCTGCGGCGCGAGCCCCGGCGACGAGCGGGTGGTGGCGCGGCGGGCCCGGTCGCTGCCGTACCGGCGGGCCGGGGCCTCGGCCGACGAGGTGCCGTCGGGCAACTACCGGCACAGCATCACGATCTACCGGTCCGGCGGCGCCGGCGCCGCGCTGGCCGAGCTGCGCGCGGCGGTGCGGGCCTGCCCCGAGCAGCCCGCCCGGGGTACGCCGCCGGTGACGGTGCGGCAGCGTCTGCTGCCCGACAGCGGGTACGGCGACGAGTCGGTGCTGTTCGAGACGCGGACGCCGTACCGGGACGCGAACGGCGATCCGAGCGGCGGCGACGAGGTGCACCTGATTCGGGCGGTCCGCGTCGGTGACGTGGTGTCGCTGCTGTGGGAGCAGGGCTGGGAGAGCACCTCGACCGAGCGCGCCCAGTTCGACGCGGACAGCCGCCGGGCGGTCGAGGCGGTCCGGCGGTGGCTGGACTGAGTACCCGTTTTGCGCCTCCCCGGGTCGGTGCGCTACGGTTGTCGAGCCGACGCGGGGTGGAGCAGCTCGGTAGCTCGCTGGGCTCATAACCCAGAGGTCGCAGGTTCAAATCCTGTCCCCGCTACTCGTGACGAAGGGCCCCGGAGTTCTCTCCGGGGCCCTTCGCCGTTTCCGCCTGCCGCCGGTCCGCGCGGTCCGGCGGCAGGATCGGGGACCCGGCTGATCTCCGGGATCGGAGTGCGATAAGCTTTACGAGCCGACGCGGGGTGGAGCAGCTCGGTAGCTCGCTGGGCTCATAACCCAGAGGTCGCAGGTTCAAATCCTGTCCCCGCTACTCGTGACGAAGGGCCTCGGAATTCTTTCCGGGGCCCTTCGCCGTGTCCGGCGACATCCGCCCTCATCCGCCGTGCCCCGGTTGCGGGTCTCGGCGAGGATGGGGGGCATGTCTGCATGGAACAAGTGGTGGGGCCGCCTGGGCGCGGTCCTCGGTACGGTCGTGCTCTCGGTGTTCGTGCCGGTCGCGGCCTGGGCGTCGTCGGGCACCGGCGAGATCGTGGTGGAGGCGGCGCGCCGGCGCGGCCGCGGCGGGTTCGGCTTCCTCGGCCTGCTCTGCTGCCTCGTGGTGGTCGGCGGCATCGTCCTGCTGGTGCTGCTGCTCACGCGCGGACGCCGCAACCGCCCTCCGCGCTGACCCCCGGGCCCGCACGCCCCGGCTGATCATGAAGTTGGCGGTGCGCCGCGTCCGATTTGTCGCCGCCAACCTCATGATCGCCGGGCAGGGCGGTCGGTCGGGCGCGGCGGGCGGGTCAGCTCGCCAGGGCGGCGTTGGCCTGGGCCATGAAGCGCGAGGTGGCGGTGCGGGCGCCGGAGCGCTTGCCGCGGATGCTTTCGGCCGCGTCGATCAGCAGGGTGCGGACCTTGGCGTGTCCCTTGGGCGGCGGCGCGGGTGACGGACCGGCCAGCCCGTCCAGTTCGGCGCCGAGCGCGGCCATGCGCTTCTCGGACCGGTCGGTCAGCTCGCCGGCGACGAACGAGCGCACCTGCTTGCTGGCGTTGAGGCCGCGCTCCACGCCGAGGAGCCGGCCGGCCGCCACGTTCGTGGTCAGGAAGTCGATCACGTTCGCCACCACCTCCGGGTGGCGGGTGCCCTGGAAGCCGGCCCAGTACATCGACGCCCGGGGCCACTGGGCGGCGGGCGTGCCCGGAAAGGCCACCGCCGCCAGCTCGTCGTCGGTCAGGCGTTGCAGCTCCGGCAACTGGTGCGACCAGGCGAACGAGGCCGCTGTGTGCCCGGTGACCACGAGCTGGCGGGCCAGCTCGCCGCTGTCCGCCTGCTCGACCAGCGCAGCGCTCGGGGTGGCCCGGCCGAAGCGGGCCACCTCCCAGAACTCGAACCAGTCGAGCAGCTCGGCCGAGCTGAAACCGAGCTGCCGCCCCCGGTACATCTCGCTGCCCTGGCCGCGCAGCCACAGCCAGAGCGCCCGGTAGTCGCCGGAGGCGTCCATGGTGCCGGCCACCCGGTTGCCGGAGGCGCGGGTCACGCGGGCGGCCCAGGCGACGTATTCCTTCCAGGACATCCCGGTGCGCGGCTCGGGCTGGCCCAGCCGGCGCAACAGCGCGCGGTTGAACACCAGCGCCGCGCTGGTCTGCGCGGCCGCCACGCCCACGGTCCGCTCGTCCACCTGGCCGTAGCGGGCCAGCTGCGCCGGCACCTCGCGCAGGTCGATCCGCCCGTCGGCGGCGTACGGGCTGAGGTCGAGCAGGATGTCCCGGCCGGCGTACTCGGCGAGCAGCGTGTCGTCGATCTGGAACAGGTCCGGCGGGTTGCCGCCGGTGGCCTGGGTGGCCAGCCGGTCGTAGTAGCCGCTCAACCCCTGCCAGGTGACCCGGAAGCTGACCCGGGGGTTCTGCTGCGAGTACAGGCGCAGCGCCTGCTCGGTGGCCGCCGCCCGCCGGTCGCCGCCCCACCAGAACACCGACAGCTCGACCGGGCCGTCGTCGACGGCCGCCTCCTCCGGGCTGCATCCGGCCAGTGCCGGCAGCCCGCCGCCGAGCAGCGGCAGCCCGGCGAGCGCGCCGAGAAGCCGTCGCCGGTCCAGGCCGGGACGGGGTACGGACTGCGCAGCGGGCACGGATCTCTCTCCGAACGTCGGTGGACGGATCATTTCACCGGCCCCTACGGCGGGGTGTCAACGCCGGGCGGGACCTCCGGTGGGCGCGCCGGGCGGCCCCCGCCGGTCATGGTGTACTAGCGCCGTGGAACTTCTGCATTCGGGCAAGGTCCGGGACGTCTACGCCGACGGCGAGGACCTGATCCTGGTCGCCACCGACCGCGTCTCCATCTACGACGTGGTGCTGCCGACCCCGATCCCGGACAAGGGCCGCCTGCTCACCGCGCTGTCGCTGTGGTGGTTCGAGCAGCTGTCCGACCTGGTGCCGAACCACGTGATCTCGGCGACGGACGTGCCGGCGGAGTTCGCCGGCCGGGCGATCCGCTGCCGCCGGCTGGACATGGTGCCGGTCGAGTGCGTGGCCCGGGGCTACCTGACCGGCGGCGGCTTCGCGGAATACCAGCGCACCGGCTCGGTCTCCGGGGTGCCGCTGCCGCGCGGCCTGGTCGAGGCGTCGATCCTGCCCGAGCCGATCTTCACGCCGTCGACGAAGGCGCCGAAGGGCGAGCACGACGAGCCGATCACGTACGAGCAGGTGGTCGACAAGGTCGGCCCGGAGGTCGCGGAGCGGCTGCGGCAGATCACCATCGACGTCTACCGGCGCGGCGCGGAGATCGCCGCCGAGCGGGGCATCCTGATCGCGGACACGAAGCTGGAGCTGGGCTGGGCGGCGGACGGCACGCTGGTTCTCGGCGACGAGGTGCTCACCTCCGACTCGTCCCGGTTCTGGCCGGCCGAGTCGTACCAGCCGGGCCGCGCCCAGTTCTCCTACGACAAGCAGTACGTGCGGGACTGGGCCACGTCCAGCGGCTGGGACAAGCAGCCGCCCGCGCCGGAGGTGCCGGCCGAGGTGATCGAGGCGACCCGGGCCCGCTACGTCGAGGTGTACGAGAAGCTCACCGGCAACCGCTGGGACTGACGCTCACTCGGCCCAGTCGAGCGTGCGCTGGACCGCCTTGTGCCACTGGCGCAGCTCACGCTCCCGGTGCGCCGGGTCCATCGTCGACTCCCACTGCGCGTCCGAACGCCACTTCTCGCGCAGCGTGGCCAGGTCCGGCCAGAACCCGACGGCCAGGCCGGCGGCGTACGCGGCGCCGAGGCACGTCGTCTCGGTGATCCGGGACCGTACGACCGGCACGGCCAGCACATCGGCGAGGAACTGCATGAGCAGCTCGTTGCCGGTCATCCCGCCGTCGACCCGCAGCCGGCGCAGCGCCACGTCGGAGTCGGCGTTCATCGCGTCGACCACCTCGCGGGTCTGGAACGCTGACGCCTCCAGCACCGCGCGGGCCAGGTGCCCCTTGGTGATGTAGCCGGTCAGCCCGGCGATCACGCCCCGGGCGTCGCTGCGCCAGTGCGGGGCGAACAGGCCGGAGAAGGCCGGCACCACGTAGCAGCCGCCGTTGTCGTCGACGGTGCGGGCCAGCTCCTCGACCTGCGGGGCGGAGGAGATCAGGCCGAGATTGTCGCGCAGCCACTGCACCAGCGAGCCGGTGACCGCGATGGCGCCCTCCAGCGCGTACACGGCGGGCTGGCCCTCGATCCGGTACGCCACGGTGGTGAGCAGGCCGTGCCGCGACGGCACCGGGCTGGCCCCGGTGTTGAGCAGCAGGAAGCTGCCGGTGCCGTAGGTGCACTTGGCCTCGCCGGGCTGGAAGCAGGTCTGCCCGAACAACGCGGCCTGCTGGTCGCCGAGCGCGCTCGCCACCGGCACCCCGGCCAGCACCCCCTGGGCGGTGCCGTACACCTCGGCCGAGCTGCGGATCTCGGGCAGCACGGCGGCCGGGACGCGCAGCGCGTCGAGCAGCTCCGGGTCCCAGTCGAGCGTCTCCAGGTCCATCAGCATGGTGCGGCTGGCGTTCGTCACGTCGGTGACGTGCCGGCCGGTCAGCTTCCAGATCAGCCAGCTGTCCATGGTGCCGAACAGCACCTCGCCGCGCTCGGCCCGCTCGCGCAGCCCGTCGACGTGGTCGAGCAGCCAGCGCAGCTTCGGCCCGGCGAAGTAGGTGGCCGGGGTCAGGCCGGTGCGGGCCCGCAGCCACTCCTGGTCGTACGTCTCGGTCAGCTCCCGCAGCAGCGGGCCGGTGCGGGTGTCCTGCCAGACGATCGCGTTCGCCACCGGGCGGCCGGTCTCCCGGTCCCACACCACAGTGGTCTCCCGCTGGTTCGTGATGCCCACCGCGGCCAGCGACTCGGTGCCGATGTCGGCGCTGGCCAGCGCCTCGCGGACCACGTGCTCGACGTTCGTCCAGATCTCCTCGGCGTCGTGTTCCACCCAGCCCGGCCGGGGGAAGATCTGCCGGTGCTCGCGCTGGGCCACGGCGACGATCTCGCCGGCCCGGTCGAAGACGATGCAGCGCGACGACGTGGTGCCCTGGTCGATGGCGGCGACGAACTCTGCGGTCACGGCAGCACCGTACCCGCCGCGAGTGTCCACCGTCTCCTCCCGGCGGCCCGTACGATCATCAGACGTGCGTGACATTGCCGTGTTCAGCGGGTCGGCCCATCCGGTCCTCGCCGCCGAGATCTGCGCTCACCTCCACGTCCCGTTGCATCCGGTGCGGGTGTCCCGGTTCGCCAACGACTGCCTGGAGGTGCAGTTGCAGGCGAACTGCCGGGAGCGCGACGTCTTCCTCATCCAGCCGCTGGTGCCGCCGGTGCAGGAGCACCTGGTCGAGCTGCTGCTCATGATCGACGCGGCCCGGGGCGCGTCGGCCGCCCGGATCACAGTGGTGCTGCCGCACTACGCGTACGCCCGGTCGGACAAGAAGGACGCGCCGCGCATCTCCATCGGCGGCCGGCTCGTCGCCGACCTGCTCACCTCCGCCGGCGCGCACCGGGTGCTGGCCATGACGCTGCACTCGCCGCAGGTGCACGGCTTCTTCAGCGTCCCGGTGGACCACCTGCACGCGCTGCGGGAGCTGGCCGCCCACTTCAAGGGGCACGACCTGGGCAACGCGGTGGTGGTCTCGCCGGACCTGGGCAACGCCAAGGAGGCCGCCGCGTTCGCCCGGATGCTGGGTACGCCGGTGGCGGCCGGCGCGAAGCAGCGCTTCAGCGACGACCGGGTGCAGATCAGCACGATCATCGGCGACGTGACGGACCGGGACGTGATCGTGCTGGACGACGAGATCGCCAAGGGCAGCACCGTGATCGAGCTGATCTCGCACCTGCGCGAGCGGCGGGTCCGTTCGATCCGGCTGGCCTGTACGCACGGCCTGTTCTCCAGCGGGGCGCTGGAGCGGCTCAGCGGGCAGGAGGGCGTACTGGAGATCGTCTGCACCAACACCGTGCCGATCCCGGCGGAGAAGCGGGTGTCGAAGCTGGAGGTGCTGTCGGTGGCGCCGGCTCTGGCCGAGGCGATGCGGCGGATCCACAACGGGGAGTCGGTCAGCGCCCTGTTCGCCTGACGGTGGCGAGCGCGGCGGTGATCCGGACGACGGTGCCGGCGTCGCCGGTCTCCACCTCCATCGTGTCGCTCAGCTCCCGGGCCAGCCAGAGGCCCCAGCCGCCGGCGGTGTCCGGCGCCGGCCGGTCACGGTCGCGCAGCCGCCGCTCGCTGATCCCGGGCCCGTGGTCGGCGACCTGGCAGACCAGCTCGCCGTCGCGCTGCCAGAGTCGCAACCAGCCCTGCCCGCCGCCGTGCCGCACCGCGTTGGTGATCAGCTCGTTGACCGCCAGCACGAAGTCGTCCAGCCGTTGACCGGACAGGCCGGAGTCCTGCGCGCAGGAGGTCACCGAGTGCCGCAGCTCGGTCACCTGCGCCTGACCGAAGGCCGTGGCGAGAAGGAGGGAAGGTTCGATGGGCACAACCGTACGCGGTGCGGGGAGTTCTGCGTCTGTCATGACCCCGTCCCGACGATGGCTCTCGACGACTTTCGCGGCATTTCAACCGTACGTCAGGGTTTCTCAGGCCGCACCGGCCGGGGTCCCCTCGACCGGCTGTGACAGGGTGACGCACATGCCGTCGTCCTCCGGCCTCGAGGGCCCGTTCTGGCGCTCCATCGCGGTGTTCCGGTTCGCCGCGCTCGCGTACGTCGGGCTGGTCGTGCTGCGCGACGCGGACCGCTACGCGCACCCGGTCGCCGCGGGCGGCGTCCTGCTGGCGATGCTGGCCTGGAGCGGCGTGACGGCGGCCGGCTACGGCCGCCCGGCCGGGCGGCGCTGGCCGCTGCTGCTGGCCGACCTCGGCGTGGTGCTGGCGATCATCCTGGTCACGCCCTGGGTGGTCGGGCGCGCGGCGCTCGCCGCCGGCGTGCCGATGCTGACCGCCGCCTGGCTGGCCGGGCCGGTGCTCGCCTGGGCGGTCTCCGGCGGGCGGCGGCGCGGCGCGGTGGCCGCGCTGGTGCTCGGCGGCGCCGACCTCGCCACCCGGGACCGGATCAGCCCGTCCGCGCTGACCGGGGCGATCCTGATGTTGCTCGCCGGTGTGGTGGTCGGGCACGTGGCGCGGCTGGCGGTGCAGGCGGAGGAGCGGTTGCAGCGGGCGGTGGAACTGGAGGCGGCGACCCGGGAACGGGAGCGGCTGGCCCGCGACATCCACGACTCCGTGCTCCAGGTGCTCGCGCTGGTCCGGCGGCGCGGCGCGGACCTGGACGGCGAGGCGGCCGAGCTGGCCCGGCTGGCCGGCGAGCAGGAGGCCGCGCTGCGGGCGCTCATCGGCCGGGCGGGCGCGCCGCCGGACCCGGCCGGCGCCGAGCAGGACCTGCGCGACCTGATCGACAGGTACGCCTCGGCCACCGTCGTGGTGTCCGCGCCCGCCACCCCGGTGCCGCTGCCCGCGCGGACCGCCGGTGAGCTGGGCGCGGCGGTCGGCGCGGCGCTGGACAACGTGGCCCGGCACGCCGGTGGCCGGGCCTGGGTGCTGATCGAGGACGAGGAGGAGACGGTGACCGTCTCGGTACGCGACGAGGGGCCGGGCATCCCGGACGGGCGGCTGGCGGAGGCCGCCGCGCAGGGGCGGCTCGGGGTGGCGCAGTCCATCCGGGGCCGGGTGGCCGACCTGGGCGGCGAGGTGCGGATCGCGTCCGCGCCGGGCGCCGGCACCGAGATCGAGCTGATCGTGCCGAGGAGCCGCGGGTGAGCATCCGGGTGATGGTGGTCGACGACCACCCGATGTGGCGCGAGGGCGTGGCCCGCGACCTCACCGAGGCGGGTCACCAGGTGGTGGCGACCAGCGGCGAGGGGCGGCAGGCGGTACGGGTGGCCGCGGCGGCCCGCCCCGACCTGGTCGTGCTCGACCTCCAGCTGCCGGACATCTCCGGCGTCGAGGTGATCCGGGGGCTGCGCGCGGCGCTGCCCGAGGTGCGGGTGCTGATGCTCTCGGCCAGCGGCGAGCCGCAGGGCGTCCTGGACGCGGTCAAGGCCGGCGCAACCGGCTACCTGGTCAAGTCGGCCGCCCCGGCGGAGTTCCTGGACGCGGTGCGCCGTACGGCGGCCGGCGAGCCGGTGTTCACGCCGGGCCTGGCCGGCCTGGTGCTGGGGGAGTACCGGCGGCTGGCCGCGGCGCCGCCCGCCCCGGACGACGACGCACCCCGGCTCACCGAGCGGGAGACCGAGGTGCTGCGCCTGGTCGCCAAGGGGCTGTCCTACAAGCAGATCGCCGACCGGCTGGGCCTGTCCCACCGGACCGTGCAGAACCACGTGCAGAACACCCTGGGCAAGCTCCAGTTGCACAACCGGGTCGAGCTGACCCGGTACGCCATCGAGCGGGGCCTGGACGGCTAGCTAGCGGGCGTCCGGCGGGCGGGTCTCGTGCACCGCCAGCTCCTCCGCGCTGGCCCCGCCACCGGCCGCGCCCGCGTCGTAGGCGACGTTGTCGGTCTCCTGGTCGGTGTGCGCGCCCTCGTCCGGCTCGACCAGCCGGCCCACCTGGTGGTCGGCGACGGTGCCGAGCTGACCGTGGTCGTACACGGAGACGGGGGAGTCCGGGTCGGATACCGGGCCCGGGTCGATCACGTCGGCGTCGAGCTGGGCCTGCGCGGCGGCCTCCTCGCTGTCCGCCTCGGCGGCGATGTCCGGGTCGACCGGGCCGGCCAGCGGGTCGTCGGCGGGACGCTCGTACTGCTCGCGCTGGAGCTTGTAGTCCAGCGACTCGCCGTCGAGCTGCTCCTCCGCCGTGGTGCCGAACTCGTCCACCGCGACCGGCGTGCGGTCGCCGGGGAGCTGGGCCGGCTCGGGGCCGTCCGCCTCGCGCCCGGTCAGCACGTCGTCGTTGGCGGTGGAGTCGTCGTCGGCGGTGTCGGGCAGGCCCGCCGCCTCGGGATCGGACACGGGGGTGGGGTACTCGTCGTCGCGCATGCTCCGGAACTACCCACTGCGCTCCCCGCCCTAACCGCAACCGGCCGGGTGGATCGGGAGCAACAGGGCGAAAGGGCACCTCAGTTGCGGACCGCCGCCTCGTCCTCGACGTACAGCACGCACCACACCACCTTGCCGTCGGGCAGCGGAGTGCTGCCCCAGCGCCGGGCCACCGTGTCGATGAGCAGCAGCCCGCGCCCGCCCAGCGCGTCCGCCGCCGCCGGACCCGCGTACGCGGGCTGCCCGGCCGAGTGGTCGCGGACGGCCACGTGCAGCGCGTTGCCGCGCGGCGCCAGCCGGAGCGTCATCGGGGTCAGCGCGTGCGCCACCACGTTGTTGACCATCTCGGTGACCGCGATGCAGGCCGGTTCGACCAGCTCCGGCAGGCCCCACCGGAGGCACCCGGCGGATACCAGCGACCGTGCCTCGCGCGCGGCCTCGACCACCGGGGGCAGTTCGACGCCGAGCGGGTCCGGCGGCGGGTCCGGCGGCGTGGCGTCCGGGTCGAGCAGCATCTCGCTGGCCGGCCAGTCGGACACCGCCCGGCAGACCTCGTCCAGCGCGTCGCGGGCCAGCGGGTCGGCGATACGCACCCCGGACAGGTCCACGAGCAGCAGGCCGGGGCGCTGCCACAGCCGGGCCAGCAGCGCGTCCCGCACGGCCTCCACCTCGGCCCGGTCGAGCACGCCGGTCAGCCGGACTCTCGCGGAGGAATCGTCGGTCTCCACCAGGCAACGCGCATCCGTCGGCATGATCGCCCCATTGTGCACCTCGGCCGCCGCCCGCGCACCGGTCCGGTCGGCGGGACTCACGGCCGGCCCGTCCGGGACCGGCGGCTGATCGCCGCCGCCGTGCCGACAGCGGTGCCGGCCGCCAGACCGACGGCCGCGGTTAGCCGCAGCAACTGACCCCGCCGCCCGGACCAGCCGTCGGTCCGCTCCGCCGCCGCGCCGGGGGTGAAGACGGCGCCGGTGGAGTCGGCGCGTACGCCGGGCCCGAACTGGGTGCGCGCGGTGTACCAGCCCATCACCCGCTCGGCCAGCGCCGGGGCGAGCCGCCACTGGAGCCCGATCAGCCGGGCCGCGCCGCCCGCGTACGCCTCCCGCCGGGGCCGGCGCAGCAGCTTCACGATCGTCTCGGCGACCATCTCCGGCGGGTACACCGGCGGTGGCGGGGTCAGTTCCCGGCCGGTGTGGTTGGCCGCGTGCCGGAAGAACGGCGTGTCGATGGTGGCCGGCAGCACCGTGCAGATCGAGATGTTGCCCCGCCCGGTCACCCGCAGCTCCTGCCGGACCGTGTCGGCCAGGCCGCGGATCGCGTGCTTCGTGGCGTTGTACGCCGACTGGTACGGCATCGCCACCTCGGCCAGCACCGAGGCGTTGTTGACCAGCACCCCGCCACCGGCGGCGGTCAGCCAGGGCAGCGCCGCGCGTGTCCCGTACACGGCCCCCAGCAGGTTCACGTCCACCACCCGGCGGAACTCGGCCACCGGGATCTCGTCGAACAGTCCCACGGTGCCGACCGCGGCGTTGTTGACCCAGGCGTCGATCCGGCCGAACTCGGCCACCGCCCGCGCCGCGAGCTGCTCCACCGCCTCCGGGTCGGTCACGTCGGTGGGCACCACCAGGGCCCGTCCGCCCAGTTCCCGGCAGCTCGCCGCCACCCGGCGCAGCGCCGACCCGGTCCGGGCGGCGAGCACCACGTCGGCGCCCCGCTGGGCCAGCGCGTACGCGGTCGCCGCGCCGATCCCGCTGGAGGCGCCGGTGATGACGACCGTGGCGTCGGAGAGGCTGCGGGTTAGCGGCATCCTTTGGCGGTACCCCCGGGCCGCCCGGTCATGCCGACCGATTTCGACGGTGATCGGGTTCGGTCGGCCGTCCCGCTCGCGGGACAGCGGTGGCCCGGTGACCCCGATCTGCCAGGTTTGGGCGCGCCGGACCTGGGTTAATGGGACGCTCTGACCGGAGACCCCGCTACGCGAGAAACGCATGGAGGTGCACCATGCGCGTCGGCCTTGTATGCGCGCACGCCGGCTCGTCCACCGACGGTCCTACCGTCGGGACGCAGGAGCACATTGCGCGCGTGGCGGCGGAGCTCGCCGCCCGGGGCCATGACGTCCGCGTGTACGAGCGCCGTGCCGCCGCCGCCCAGCCCGCCCTGACCGAACTCGACGGCTACCGGGTGGAACGTGTGCCGGTCGGCCCGCCCGACGTGCTCTCCACCGCCGAGCTGGTGCCCTTCGTCGCCGAGTACGGCCGCTGGCTGGCCGGGCAGTGGGCCGGTGACTGGACCCCCGACGTGGTGCACGGCCACTACTGGATCGGCGGGCTGGCCGCCGCCCATGCGGTACGCGCCACGGACATCCCGGTGGTGCAGACGTTCCACTCGCTCGGCGTGGAGCAGCTGCGGCACCTCGGGCCCCGGTACGGCGGCCCGGGCGAGCGCATCCCGCTGGAACGGGCGCTGACCCGGGCGGTGGACGTGGCGGTGGCCCAGTGCAACGACGAGGTGGACGAGCTGACCCGGATGGGCCTGCAGCGCACGTCGGTGGCGATGGTGCCGACCGGGGTGGACACCGGCCAGTTCCATCCGGACGGCGAGGCGGCGCCCCGCGACCAGCGGGCCCGGATCCTCTCCGTCGGCGGGCTCGCCCCCGGACACGGGCAGGACGACCTGATCCGGGCGATGCGGCTGGTCGGCGACGCGGAGCTGGTGATCGCCGGTGGCCCGCCGGCCGAGCGGCTGGACGGGCACGCCGAGGCGCGCCGGCTGCGGGAGCTGGCCGAGCGGGCCGGGGTGGCGGAGCAGGTGAAGCTGGTCGGCGCGGTGCCGCACGACCAGATGGCGACCTGGTACCGCTCCGCCGACGTGGTGGCCTGCACGCCGCACTACGCGTCGGCCGGGCGGGTGTCGCTGGAGGCGATGGCCTGCGGCGTGCCGGTGGTCGGTTACGCCATGGGCGGCATCGCCGACGCGGTGGTGGACGAGGTGACCGGCAAGCTGGTGCCGCCCGGTGACGTACGCACGCTCGGGGTCACGCTGCGCCGGCTGCTGTCGGACAACGCCGGGCGGTTCGCGTACGGGCACGCCGCGGTGGACCGGGTCCGGTGCAGCTACACGTGGGAACGTACCGCTGCCGCGCTGGAACGTCTCTACGAGCGGGTGATCGGGCGTCGCCGCCCGGCCACGCCGATCGAGCCGACGCCGGTCGAGGTGACGCCGCCGGTCGAGGTGGCCGTCTCGGAACGGGGACCGGTCGAGGCGGCCTGAACCGGCACCATCCCGGCGCCCACTATCGCCTTCTGGCGGGCGCTGGCGTGGTGGTGCTGCGGTTCGGCGTACCGGGTCAGGCCGACCACCGCCGCGAGCGTGACCAGGAAGCCCAGACCGGCCAGCCACTCCCGGCCGGGCCAGATCTTGTCGTTGAGCAGCAGCAGGCCGACGATCGCCGCGGGCACCGCCCCGGCGGCGTCCATCGCGGCCACCGCCGCCGTGGTCGACCCGCGCTGCATGGCCAGGCCGAGCAGCAGCTGGCCGATGACCGAGTGCACGATCAGCAGGTAGAGCAGCGGGTCGCGGACGAACGCCTCCACCGATCCGGCCGAGGCGAGCGGGCGGGCCGCCACCGCGGCGGCGGAGAACGCCATCCCGGCCAGCGAGCCGAGCACCACCGACCCGAGCGCGCCGTGCAGCCGGGCGGCGAAGAACCCGGACCCGGCGATCGCGAACACCGCCACCGCCAGGCCGACCAGTCCGGCGGTGCCGAGCTGCCGCGACGGCGCCGGCTGGGCCGACAGCACCAGCGCGGTGATGCCGGCGAACAGCAGCACCAGCAGCACCACCTCGGCGGCCGGCAACCGCCACTTGAGCACCAGCACGCCGAGCACGGCGGTCACCCCGAGCCCGGCCGCCACGCTCGCCTGCACCAGGAACAGCGGCAGGTCGCGGCGGGCCAGGAACGCCAGCACGAAGCCGACCACCTGGCAGGTCAGGCCGATCAGGTACGTCCGGTGCCCGGCCAGGCGCAGCAGCAGCCCCGGGTCGAACGTGTGGTGCACGGTTGTCCGCGCCGCGGCGACCGACTGGAGAAGGTTGGCGAAGCCGTACGCGACGATCATCGCTGCCAGGAAGCACCAACCGGAGGAAACCACCTGGCGAGGATAGAGGCTCTTCCCGGTTCAGCGCTCGGCTGGACGGCCGAGCCGGGCCAGGATGTCGTCGTGCAGCGCGCCGTTGCTGGCCACGGCGCTGATGTCGGCGGAGTCCGCGCCCGCCGGGGCCGGCCGGCCGGCCAGATCCGTGATCACGCCACCCGCCTCGGTGACGATCGGCACCAGCGCGGCGATGTCCCACAGCGACAGCTCCGGCTCCACCATCACGTCCAGCACGCCCTCGGCCAGCAGCATGTAACCGTAGAAGTCGCCGTACGCGCGGCTGCGCCAGGTGTCCCGCATGAGCTGGAGGATCGCGTCCAGCCGGCCGGCCTGCTCCCACCCGGTCAGCGACGAGTAGCAGATGCTCGCGTCGCCGAGCGCGGTGACGCCGGAGACCCGGATCGGCGTGCCGTCCGCCGGTCCGGCGCCGGCGAACGCGCCCGCGCCGAGCGCGCCCCACCAGCGGCGGCCCAGCGCCGGGGCGGAGACCAGGCCGAGCACCGGCCGGTCGTGCTCCAGCAGCGCGATCAGCGTGGCCCAGACCGGTACGCCCCGGACGAAGTTCTTCGTGCCGTCGATCGGGTCGATCACCCAGCGCCGCCCGTCCGGCCCGGCCGGCGGCTGCTCGCCGTACTCCTCGCCGAGTAGGCCGTCGCCGGGACGGTGGGTGGCCAGCAGCGCGCGGATCTCCCGCTCCACGGCGGTGTCCGCGTCGGAGACCGGGGTCAGGTCCGGCTTCGACTCGACGCGCAGGTCCAGCGCGCGGAACCGGGCCGAGGAGACCGCGTCCGCGGCGTCGGCGAGCAGGTGGGCGAGGGCGAGATCGTCGGCGTACCCGGTCATGACGGACACGCTAGTGGCGTGACCACGACCGTCGGTCGTCGGGGCGTCACCCGAGCGCTGTCACCGCCTCAGTCGGGGCCGACCAGGAGGACGAAGGTGCGTGCCAGGCCGAAACGGTCGGTGCGCGGCCAGTCCAGAGCGGCGAGCGCGGCGGCGGACGGCTCGTGCCGCCGGCCGTTGATCCGCACCTCGCACTCGGTGACGTCACCACCCTGGCCGACCAGCATGCGAACGCCGTTGAGATGTGGACGGTCCAGCCCGGCCGCGATCACCGGCGCCAGGGTCGACCACGGCATCGCCTCGGCGAACCACTCCTGCTTGTGCTGCGATCCGTCGGCGGACCATCCGGTCACGCCGCCGACGATCGCATGCCAGCCGGCGAACCCGCCCTTGTCGCCCGACCTGAAGTGGCTCGCCAGCCGCCCTCGCTGCTCGATCATCTCCAGGACCGTCACCAGGCAGGTCTCGATCCACGCCCCGATCGCCTGACGGGCCGCCTCGACCGGGTCGGCCGCCAGGCCGAGCGTGCAGTCGACGATCGTCGGCACGTCCGGCCGGTCCGCGTTCAGCAGGAGCTCCAGGTCCAGGTGGCGGTAGTCGTCGCTGTCCGGTGGAAGGACCCGGACGCCCAGCGATCCCGACCGCAGCATCGGCCCGTCGGTCATCCGCCACTCGCCACCCACCTCGGCGAGCATCGGCGCGGCCAGCTCCAACACCCGCTCGGCGGGCAGAGGCCGTGGGGTCGGCCGGGGATCGATCATGGTGGGTCAGCGTACCGGTGAGGCCCGGCGCCGTGGGCCCGGCCGGCGACGCCGGTCAGGACCCGGCGAGCGGATCGCCGGGGTTGCGCTCCGGCTCGCGCGGGTCGCCCTCGCCGCTGCGGGAGGCCAGCAACCGGCGGTACGAGGCGAGCCGGCGCGCGTCCGCCTTCCCGGCGGCCACCCAGGCGTCCAGCGCGCAGTCCGCCTCGTCGGCGGTGTGCGGGCAGTTGGCCGGGCAGTCCACCGTCGCTTCGACGAGGTCCGGGAAGCCGTGCAGCAGGCTCTCGGCGGACACGTGGGCCAGCCCGAAGCTGCGTACCCCCGGGGTGTCGACGATCCAGCCGGTGTCGCCGTCGGCGCCGGGCTCGGCGGGCAGCCGCAACGCCACCGCGCTGGTCGAGGTGTGCCGGCCCCGGCCGATCGCGCTGACCGTGCCCACCGCGCGTTCGGCGTCCGGGACCAGGCGGTTGACGAGCGTCGACTTGCCCACGCCGGAGTGACCCACCATCACCGACACCCGGCCGGCGAGCAGCGCCCGCAGCGCGGCCAGGTCGGAGTCCGGGCGGATCAGCACGTACGGCAGCTCCAGCTCGGTGTAGTAGCCGAGCACCGCCTCCGGGCCACCCAGGTCGGCCTTGGTGAGGCAGAGCAGCGGCTCGATGTCGGCGTCGTACGCGGCCACCAGGCAGCGGTCGATGAACCCGGTACGCGGCGGCGGGTCGGCGAGCGCGCTGACGATCACCAACTGGTCGGCGTTCGCCACCACCACCCGTTCCAGCCGCCCCTCGGCGGTGGTCTCGTCGTCGTCCGCGGTACGCCGCAGCACCGAGGTCCGTTCGGCGATGCGCACGATCCGGGCCAGCGCGCCCGGCGCGCCGGAGGTGTCCCCGACCAGACCCACCCGGTCACCCACCACCACCGACTTGCGTCCCAGCTCGCGGGCGCGCATGGCGGTGACGAGCGGGGCATCCGGCCCGGCCCCGGGCAGCACGCAGGTGTAGCGGCCCCGGTCGACGGCGATGACGAACCCGTCGACGGCGTCGGCGTGCCGGGGGCGGGTGCGCGTACGCGGCCGCGACGACCGGCCCGGTCGGACCCGGACGTCGTCCTCGTCGTACTCGCGCCGCTTCGTCGCCAGGACGTCCCCCCGCTGTCAGTTCTTGCCGGTCACCATCCCCGACCATAGTGCCGGGAACTCCGGCATGGTCTTGGAGGTGCACGCCACGTCGTCAACCTCGATGCCGGGGACGGCCAGCCCGGCCACCGCCGCCGCGTGCGCCATCCGGTGGTCGGCGTACGTGCGGAACGTCCCGCCGCGCAGCGGGCGGGGCCGGATGTCCAGCCCGTCGGGGGTTTCGGTGATGTCCGCGCCGAGCGCGGTGAACTCCTTGGCGAGTGCGGTGACCCGGTCGGTCTCGTGGCCCCGGATGTGGCCGATGCCGGTGAGCCGGGACGGGCCGTCGGCCAGCAGCGTGAGCGCGGTCAGCACCGGGGTCAGCTCGCCGACGTCGGAGAGGTCGGCGTCCAGCCCGCGTACCGTGCCGGTGCCCCGCACGGTCAGGCCGTCGGTGCCGAGCGTCACCTCGCCGCCCATCCGGTGCAGCAGCTCCCGCAGCCGCTCGACCGGCTGGAGGCTGCTGCGCGGCCAGTCCTGCAACGTCACCTCGCCGCCGGTGACCAGCGCGGCGGCGAAGAACGGCGCGGCCCCGGAGAGGTCGGGTTCGATCTCCCAGCCCCGTCCGGACAGCGGGCCCGGCTCGACGGCCCAGACGTCCGGCGTGGTGTCGTCCACCGCGGCGCCGGCGGCGCGCAGCATCTGCACCGTCATCCGCAGGTGCGGCGCGGACGGGACCGGGGGACCCTGGTGCCGGACCACCACGCCCCGGTCGAACCGGGGCGCGGCCAGCAGCAGCCCGGAGACGAGCTGGCTGGACGCGGAGGCGTCGATGACCACGTCGCCGCCGGTCACCTGCCCGGCGCCGAGCACGACGAGCGGCAGGCTGCCCGTCGGCGGGGTGTCGATGCGGACGCCGAGCGCCCGCAGCGCGCCGATCAGCGGGCCGAGCGGGCGGGTGCGGGCGTGCGGGTCGCCGTCGAACGTGACCCGGCCGGCGGCCAGCCCCGCCACCGGCGGCAGGAAGCGCATCACCGTGCCGGCCAGGCCGACGTCGACGTGCGCCGGCCCGGCGAGCGGATGCGGGCGGACCAGCCAGCGGTCGTCGTCGGAGATGGACATGTGCGCGCCCAGCTCGCGCAGGCCGCCGGCCATCAGCTCGGTGTCCCGGGCGCGCAGCGGCCGGGCCAGTGTCGACGGCCCGCTGGCCAGCGCGCCGAGCACCAGGGCCCGGGCGGTCATCGACTTGGAGCCGGGCAGCCGCAGTGTCGCGGCGACCGGGTCGCTGGCGGTCGGCGCGGTCCACGGTTGCGGCTGACGGGTAGCGATCGGATTCCCCACGGTCACATTCTGCCAAGTTCCCGGCCCGGTGGAACCGTCCGTGGCCGCTGCTCCCGTTGGGCGGGACAGCCGAAACGTCCGGATGGGGCTAGCGTGGGCGCCATGTGCGGGAGGTACGCCACGACCCGGAGCGCCGGTGACCTGAGCGCGCTGTTCTCCTCGGCTGACGAGACCGGCGGGGTGGCGCCGGACTTCAACGTCGCCCCGACCGATCCGGTGCCGCTGGTCCGGCTCGCTCCGGAGGGGCACCGGCTGCTCTCCCTGGGCCGCTGGGGGCTGTTGCCGGGGTGGTCCCGCAGCGCCGCCGGCGCCGCCCGCATGATCAACGCGCGGGCCGAGACGGTCGCGATCAGCCGGGCGTACGCGCCGTCGTTCGCCCGGCGCCGGTGCCTGGTGCCGGCCGACGGGTGGTACGAGTGGGTCCGGCTCGCCGGTGGCGGGCGGCAGCCCTACTTCATGACGCCCCGGGACGGCTCGGTGCTCGCCTTCGCCGGCATCTGGTCGGTGTGGGAGTCGGCCGGGGTGGCCCGGCTCACGTTCAGCGTGCTCACCACCGCTGCGGTCGGCGAGCTGGCCGAGGTGCACGACCGGATGCCGCTGCTGCTGGCGCCGGATCGCTGGGCGGATTGGCTCGGCCCCGCCGACGACCCGGCAGGGTTGCTCGCGCCGCCCGACGCCGGCCTGCTCGCCGGGCTGGAGATCCGCCCGGTCTCCCGGGCGGTCGGCGACGTCCGCAACGACGGTCCCGAGCTGATCGCGCGGGTGTCTCCGGAGGGCGTGGAGGCGGTCTCCGGGCCGACCCTGTTCTGATCACGCTCCGCCACATCGACGCGCCCCGTTTGCCGGGGTTGCGCCGGAAAAGTCGCCCGGACGTTCAGTCAGTTTCATTGAAGACTCTTGTCCTTACGTATGCGAATGCGATAGAACACAGCGCCGGTGATGGGCGTTGGTTCGCACGGGGCGACGACACCCATCGATCTTGCTGAAAGATCTCTGCCGGTCCCACGGGGGAGGTGGGTGTATTGACACGGGCACGCATGCCCCGCCCGCACGAGGTCGCCGCGGCACGGCGCGACCCACGACTGCTGCGGGCTCTGCACGAACGACGCCAGGACGAGGCGTGGCGCACCAGAGGCACCTGTCAGAACGTCGATCCGGAGACGTTCTTCCCGGCGCCGAACGAGCCGGCCGACGCGGCGGTGGCGCTCTGCCGCACGTGCGACGTCCAGGGCTCCTGCCTGGCCTGGGCGCTGGAGGTGGGCGACTGCCACGGCGTCTGGGGCGGCACCACGCCGCGCGAGCGCCGAGCCATGCTCGTGGCCTGGCGCAGCGAGGTGCAACCCGATCCGGACGCGATCGACGACGCCGGCCCGCCGGTGCGTGACCGCCTGCTCACCCTGGTGCCGCTGAGCTGATCCCTCGTCGCCCGTGGCCCGTCCGCGGGCCACGGGCGACGACCGGTTCGGCCCGTCCCGGCGCCGCCGGCCGACCGGCACGCGCAGAATGGGCCGGTGCGGCACGACGACGAGATCGACACACCCCGGGGACGGGCGCGGTTCCGCTTCCACCCGCCCGCAGACGGCGCGACAGTGCTGGTGCTGGGCCACGGGGCAGGCGGCGACGTGGACGCGCCGGACCTCACGGCGGTCCGGGACGCGGTGCGCGACGCCGGGGCCGGGGTGGCCCTGGTGACCCAGCCGTACCGGGTCGCCGGGCGGCGCGCGCCCGCTCCCGCCGGGCACCTCGACGAGGCGTGGACGGCGGTGCTGGCCGAGCTTCGCCGGCGCGCCCCGCAGGTGCGCGACTGGGTGGTCGGCGGCCGGTCCAGCGGCGCCCGGGTGGCCTGCCGCACCGCCGCCGCCGTCGGGGCGGCCGGAGTCGTCGCGCTGGCGTTCCCGCTGCACCCGCCGGGCCGGCCGGAACGCTCCCGGGCCGCGGAACTGCTCACCGGGCTGCCCACGCTCGTGGTCAACGGCGACCGGGACCCGTTCGGCGTGCCCGAACCCGGCCCGGGGATCGAGGTGGTGGTCCGGCCGGGACAGCGGCACGACCTGCGGGGCGACCCGGCCGGCACGGCCGCCGTGGTCCGGGACTGGCTGCGCGTACACGGATGGTTGTCCTGAGCGACGGCGCGCGCCGTGACCGTCGCCCGCGGCGGGTCGTTGCACCGGTTGGTGCCGGCCGCCCGGTTCGGGTGCGCCGGGGCCACCCTCCCAGGCCCTTCCTGGTCCCAGCGGCGGTCGCGGCCGCCGCCGGGGCCAGGATCGGGTGGGACCTGTGGAATGCCGCACCCCGTACCTCGCGTTACCTCCCTGTGGACGACGACAGTGCCAGCGCGAGGGGGGTGACCGGTGCCGATACAGACACGGAGCCGGGAACGGGACGAACGGGACGAGCGGCAGCTCAGGCGGCTGCTCGACGCGCCGGAGTGGCCCGCGGCGTCGGTCGTGAGCACCGGCACAGACTCCGGAAGTGAATCTGCCGGAAAGTGGGTACGCGTATCCTCAGCGGGAAAGCATCCGACGCGAGGGGATGTGCGGTTGACCACCGAGAAGACGGACGAGCGCAGGGCCCGCTTCGAGCGGGACGCTATGCCCTTCGTCGACCAGCTCTACGCCGCCGGTCTGCGGATGACCCGCAACCCGGCCGACGCGGAGGACCTGGTTCAGGAGACGTACCTGAAGGCGTACGCCGCCTTCCACCAGTTCGAGCAGGGCACGAACCTGAAGGCCTGGCTCTACCGGATCCTGACCAACACCTACATCAACACCTACCGTAAGCGGCAGCGGCAGCCCATTCAGGCGCCGACCGAGGAGATCACCGACTGGCAGCTCGCCGAGGCCGAGTCGCACACCTCCAGCGGCCTGCGCTCGGCCGAGACGGAGGCGCTCGACCGGCTCCCGGACAGCGACGTCAAGGAGGCCCTCCAGCAGTTGCCGGAGGAGTTCCGCCTGGCCGTCTACCTGACCGACGTCGAGGGCTTCTCCTACAAGGAGGTCGCCGACATCATGGGCACGCCGATCGGCACCGTGATGTCCCGTCTGCACCGTGGCCGACGTAATCTGCGGAAGCTGCTCGAGCAGTACGCGGCGGAGCGCGGTTTCAGCGCCGCCTCGTCGAAGAAGGGTTCGACCGCCGCCGCCAGCCGGGAGGTGTGACCGTGAGCTGTGGACAACCGCACGAGACGGACTGCCGCGAGGTGCTCGCCGAGGTCTACCTCTACCTGGACCTGGAGTGCGGCGAGGAGCGCCGGCTGCTGATCCGGCACCACCTGGACGAGTGCGGGCCGTGCCTGCGCGAGTACGGCATCGAGCAGGAGGTCAAGGCGCTCGTGGCCCGGTGCTGCGGCAACGACTCGGCGCCGGAGAAGCTGCGTGAGCGGCTGCGTCTGCGGCTGACCGAGCTGGTGGTCTTCGAGACCACCGAGTCCCGCGAACTGGCCGACTGAACAAGCGACGGAACGGCCCGGGTCCGAATGATCGGACCCGGGCCGTCACGCGTTTCCGGCAGGTGCCGCGCTGCTCCCGATGATCAGGAGTTGGGGCGCTTGCCGTGGTTGGCGCTGCTCTTCTTCCGGGCCTTCTTCTTGCGGGCCTTCTTCGCCATGCTCTGCCTCCTTGTGCTGGTCACGGTTCCGTCCGCGGCTGGCCGCGGCGGAGGTCGCGGTGTGGCTCCCCGGCTCGCCGGTGGCCGACCCGCACGATGCTAGTGCCGACGCAGCCCGCCGGAGCGCGGTGGGGCGCATCGCGTGCCCGGTGGTGCGCGGCCCGGCGTGACCGGCGTCATGATTGGATACCGTTCGCAGGACTGTCGGGGAGTCGTCGGGGAGAGGGAGGGCCGGAAGATGGCCGAGGAGATCCGCGCCGAGATGGTGGCGAACGTCTGGAAGGTCGTGGTGTCGGCCGGCGACACCGTGTCCGAGGGCGACACGCTCGTCATCCTGGAGTCGATGAAGATGGAGATCCCGGTGGTCGCCGAGTCCGACGGCGTGGTGCAGCGCCTCGCCGTCAACGAGGGAGACGTGGTGCAGGACGGCGACCTGATCGCGGAGATCGGTTGACCGCCCTGCTGGTGCGCCGCGCCGAGCCGGCGGACTTCCCGGCCGTGGCGCGGCTGACTGTGGCCGCGTACGAGGCGGACGGCCAGCTCAAGGACGAGAGCGGGTACGCGCCGGTGCTCGCCGACGTGGCCACCCGCGCCCAGACCGGCGAGGTGCTGGTGGCCGTCGACGACACCACCGGCCAGGTGCTCGGCGCGGTGACGTTCGTGCTGCCCGGCACCCCGTACGCCGAACTCGCCGGCCCGGGCGAGGCGGAGTTCCGGATGCTCGCGGTGGATCCGGCCGCGCAGGGCCGGGGCGCCGGCGCCGCGCTCGCGGCCGCGTGCGTGACGCGCGCGACGGAGCTGGGCTGCACGGCGGTGGTGATCTGCGTACGCGCCGGGATGGCGGCGAACGCGCACCGCCTCTACGAGCGGCTCGGGTTCGTCCGGCTGCCGGAGAAGGACTGGTCGCCGCTGCCCGGCATCGACCTGCTCGGTCTGCGACTGGACCTGACCGCGGCGGGCTGAACCGGCTCAGCCCTGGCCGGTCTCGCCGATCTTGGCGAGCAGCTCGTCGGCCACCTCGAGCGCGATCCGCTTCCGCTCGTCGTCGGTGATGCCGGGCGCGCGGACCGCGAACCAGCTGGTGTGCACCGCGAACAGCGTCAGCGTGGCGCGCAGCTGGGCGGCCGGCGAGTCGTCACCCCGGCACAGCTCGTGGGCCAGCCGCATCATCCGGTCCCGCATCTGCTGGCCGGCGACCAGGCTCTTGAGCACCGTCTGGTTCTGCTCGAAGAAGCGCATCACCTGGGGCAGGTCGCCGGCGAACATGCTGTCGGCGTACCGCCCGAGCAGGGCGCGGCGGGTCGCCAGGGTGGGTGGCTGGTCGGCGGCCCAGGCGATCAGCTCGTCCATCCGGCGCAGCCGGTCGTCGACGAAGCTGGTGACGATCTCGTCCTTGCTCTTGAAGTGGTAGTAGAGCGCCGCCTTCGTGACGCCGAGCCGCTCGGCGATCTCCCGCAGTGACGTCTTCTCGTAGCCCTGCTCGGTGAAGAGTTCCAAGGCGACGGCCTGGATGCGCTGCCGTGTGCCTCCTGTGGTCTCCCTCACCAGCCGACTTCCTTCCAATCCGCTTGACGTCCGACCGTCATCAGCTTACCGTCCGGCTAGTAAGTCAACTAGCCGGGCGGCAAGTAAGTTGATCACATGATCTGCGGGGGAGCCTACCGATGAGTCAACAAGCCCCGGTCGTCGCGAGACCGAACATCCGCGTCGTCCTGTTCGGCCTGATGATCGCGATGATGCTCGCGATGCTCGACAACATGATCGTCAGCACCGCGCTGCCGCGGATCGTCTTCGAGTTCGGGGGCGCCGACCACTTCACCTGGGTGGTCACCGCGTACGTGCTGGGCACGACTGTCTCCACGCCGATCTGGGGCAAACTCGGCGACCTCTACGGACGCAAGGCCGTCTTCCTCACCGCCGTCGTCGTGTTCCTGGTCGGCTCGGCGCTGTGCGGCATGTCCGGCTCCGGCGTCTTCGGCGGCGCCGACAGCGGCATGATCGAGCTGATCGCGTTCCGCGCCGTGCAGGGCCTCGGCGCCGGTGGCCTGATGGTCGGCGTCATGGCGATCATCGGTGACCTGGTGCCGCCCCGCGAGCGGGGCCGCTACCAGGGCATGATCGCCGGCATCATGGCCATCGCCATGGTCGCGGGGCCGCTGGTCGGCGGCTTCATCACCGACAACCTCTCCTGGCGCTGGGCGTTCTACGTCAACCTGCCGCTGGGCGGCGTGGCGCTGCTGGTCCTGGCCACCACCATGCACCTGCCGAAGTACCGTACCGAACACAAGATCGACTGGCTGGGCGCGGCGCTGCTGTCCGTGGGCATCACCGCGATCGTGCTGGTCACCACCTGGGGCGGCAACCAGTACGACTGGGCCTCGCCGCAGATCCTCGGCCTCGCCGTGCTGGCGGTGGCCGCGCTCGGCGTGTTCGCTCTCGTCGAGCGGCGCGCGCCCGAGCCGATCCTGCCGCTGAGCCTGTTCGCCAACCGCAACTTCGCGCTGATCTCGGTGATCGGGTTCCTGCTCGGCTTCGCCATGTTCGGCGCGATGAACTTCCTGCCGCTCTACCAGCAGACCGTCCAGGGCGCCTCGGCCACCAACAGCGGCCTGCTGCTGCTCCCGCTCATGTTCGGCATGCTCGTGGTCTCGCTCGTGGTCGGCCGGACGATCACCAAGACCGGCCGCTACCGGGCCTTCCCGATCGTCGGCGGCGTCGTGATGGCCGCCGGGATGGGCCTGCTCAGCCTGCTCGACGTGGACACCAGCAAGGCGCAGTCCTCGCTCTACATGGTCGTGCTCGGCGTCGGCATGGGCTTCCTGATGCAGACCTCGATGCTGATCGCGCAGAACAGCGTCGAGCAGAAGGACCTCGGCGCCGCCAGCGGCGCCGCCACGTTCTTCCGGTCCATCGGCGGCTCGTTCGGCGTCTCCCTCTTCGGCGCGATCTTCGCCAACCGTCTCGCCGACTCGGCGGCCGGCCCCGCGTTCGCGGGCTCGGGTGGCGGCGAGGGCGGCGCGATGAACCTGGAAGCCCTCAAGAACCTCACCGGCCCGATGCGCGAGGCGGTGCTCGGCGGCCTCGCCGACGCCATCTCGCACGTCTTCTTCTGGGCGGTCCTCTTCACCGTGGCCGTGCCGGTGCTCGCCTGGTTCATCAAGGAGGTGCCGCTGCGCGCGACGAACGACGTGCGGCCGGCCGGCCCCACGCCGGAGGACGAGGCCGAGGCCGCGCTCGGCAAGGCCCCCGTCGCCTGACTCACCCGCCGCGGCCCCGCGCCCCCACCCCGGGGGTACGCGGGGCCGCCGCGTCTCCACCCCAGCGAGGCACCCGGTGCCTTCCGCCCGCTGCCCGCCACATCGGGGGAGTGGTGGGGTCGGAGGGGAGTTGATCGCGCCACCTCGGCGAAGTGGCGGCGCTCGGCTGGGTGGTGGGGGCCGGGGAGCCGGCCGGAAATGGGGCCCCGGAACGGTCCCGGCGCTCAGCCTCTGCGGAACAGGGCGGTGAGGCGTCGCCAGAGGCGGCGCAGCGGGCCTCCGCCGGCGCCGGCGATGAGCGAGTCGGCGGTGGCGCGGGCGGCCGGGTCGAGGGCCGGGGTCGCCCGCGCCAGATAGGCGAGCGACACCGCCACCGGGGTACGCCGGGCGGCGCCGGATGACACCTCGGTGAGCCGCCCGGCCACCACGGCGGCCACGTCGGCGCGGGTGGCCGGGTCCACCCAGGCGGCGGTGACCAGGGCGAACAGCGCCGCCTCGGCGGCCGGCCCGGGATCGGTGGCCAGTTCGTGCAGCACCCGCCGCCGGGTCGACGACTCCCACGGCTCGTCGGTGCGGTGGTGCAGCAGGCCGAGGCAGGCCCAGACCTGCGCGCAGCGTCTCCACAGTGCCGGGTCCTGCCCGCCGAGCACGCGGCCCAGCGCGGTGGCGGGTGCCTCCGGCGGGTGCGCCAGCAGCGCGAGCAGGTCGGCGAGGTCCAGTGTGGCCAGCCCGACGGCGGCGTCGTACGCGGCCGGGGGGTGCGCCCACGCCGGGTGCGCCAGGTGCTGGAGGCGGCGTACCGCGGCTGCCGAGGGGGCGGGCCCGTCGGGGGACGGGAAATCGTCGTCTGCCGGTGTGACCTGACCCAGCCAGGGCCGCCCCCGGCAGCATTCGGCGAGGTCGCCGTGCTCGTGCGTGTCGTCCGGATGTTCCCGGACGAAATCGGCGAGCGCCACCAGGTGGTCCACGTCGCCGTCGCGCAGGTAGCGCAGCCGGTGCGCGGTGTGCACGGCGCAGTCGAAGGTGGGGTCCTTCGCCAGCGCCCGGTCGATCCAGCCCAGCGCCGCGTCGAGCCGGCCGTTGTCGGCGAGCGTGCCGGCGATGTCCGCGTAGACGGCGAGGTCGTCGGGGTCGAGCGCGACAGCCCGTTCCAGCGCCGCCAGCGCCTCGCCGGTGCGGCCGGCGCTGCGGTACGCGTACCCGAGCCACACCTCGCCGAGTTTGGTGGGCTGTGCGCGTACCCCCCGGGTGGCCCAGGTGACGGCGAGGGTGACCTCGCCGAGGCGCCGGGCCAGCGCGGACGCCGCGCCCAGCAGCAGCGGGTGGGCCGGATGCACGGTGATCGCGTTGCGGGCCAGCGTGAGGTACGGCGCCAGCGGCTCGCGCAGCCGGCGCGGCGCGGGGTCGGGCGCCGCCGCGCAGACCTGCATGAGGATCCGGGCGGTGCGTTCGGGGTCGAGGCGTTCCGGCAGGTCGGTGGCGGTCACCCAGGGTACGGCCGCCCACGGCGCGGCGGGCGCGTAGCCGGTGGCGGCGGCCAGCAGGTCGAGCCCTTCGGCGGGCCGGCCGGCGGCGGCGAGCAGGTGCGCGCGGGCCACCACGGCGCCGACGAACGCCTGCTGACCGAGCGGGAAGAGGTCCAGGTCGCCGCCGCTGGCCGCGTCCAGCCGGGCGAGCGCTTCGTGCGCCTCGGGCAGCGTGGGGGAGCGGACCAGCGCGGCGGCGATGTGGTCGGCGGCGTGCCGCAGGTCGCCCTCGCCCAGCGCCAGCCGAGCCAGCGCGAGTTCCTCCTCCGCCGAGAGCGCGGCGTCGTCCTCGGGCACGTCGTCCTTCCGCCGGTCGGGGTCGGTCAGCCGGGCAAGCCTAGGGGATCTTCCGTCAATTAGTGATCCACTGCGCACTCCTGCTCGTTGCGTTGATTGAGGTTGCTGAAACGTGCAAGACTGAGCATCGAACGCGCGAGAAACGCGCAGAAGGAGGTCTGGAGTGACGCGAGCAGGGGCCGGTATGGCCGCCGACATCGACGAGCAGCCGGCCGGTTACGAGCGTCTGCTCTCCGCCGAGCACGCCGCGGCGATCGCCGAGGTCGCGGCCGTCGTCGCGCAGCGGCGCCCCCGGCACGTGGTGTTCACCGCGCGGGGCACCTCCGACCACGCCGCGCTCTACGCGGCCTACCTGACCGAGATCCGCCTCGGGCTGCCCGCCGGGCTGGCCTCGCCCAGCGCGATCACCGTCTTCGGCGCCCGGCCCGACCTCTCCGACGCGCTCGTCGTCGGCGTCAGCCAGAGCGGCGGCTCGCCCGACCTCGCCGAGGTGCTGCGGGTCGCCCGCGCCTCCGGCGCGCTCACCCTGGCCGTCACCAACAACCCCGGCTCGCCGCTGGTCGAGACCGCCGAGCTGAGCGTGGACATCGCCGCCGGCCACGAGCGGGCGGTCGCCGCCACCAAGACCTACACCGCCGAGCTGCTCGCGCTGCTCATGCTGATCGAGGGGGTACGCGCCGGCGACGGCGTGCTGCCCGCCGAGGAGCGCGCCGCGCTGAGCCGGCTGCCCGAGCTGGCCGCGCAGACGCTCGCCGACGACACCCCGGCCCGGCTCGCGCCGCGCTACCGGTTCGCCGCCCAGCTCGTCACCACCGGCCGGGGGTACGCGTACCCGACCGCGCGCGAGGCGGCGCTGAAGCTGATGGAGACCTCGTACCTGCCGGCGCTCGCCTTCTCCGGCGCCGACCTGCTGCACGGCCCGCTCGCCATGACCGACCCGGACGTACCGGTGCTCGCCGTGGTCGGCTCCGGCCCCGGCGGTACGTCGATGCGCGAAGTGCTGCCCCGCCTCGGCGAGCGCCGCGCCGACGTGGTGGTGGTCGGCTCCGCCGAGGTCGGCGAGACCCGGATGGCGGTGCCCGAGGTCGACGAGCGGTACGCGCCGCTGCTCGACATCCTGCCGCTGCAACGGCTCGCGCTGGCCCTGGCGCTGGCCCGGGGCGAGGACCCGGACGCGCCGCGCGGCTTGAAGAAGGTCACGGCGACGATGTGAGGCCCGGCGTGGCACGCTGTGTGGCGTGTCCACCCTCCGTGACCTCGCCGAGGAGCACACCGCGCTCCGCCCGGCCGACATCGACCACCTGCACCGGATCGCCGGCGACTGGCAGCTGCTGTCCGACCTGTCCTTCGCCGACCTGCTGCTCTGGGTGCCGGTGGACGGCGACGGCACGTTCCTCTGCGTGGCCCAGGTCCGTCCCACCACCGCCCCGACCGCCTACCTGGACGACCAGGTCGGGCGGATCGTCGGCGGGGCCGAGGTGGCCCACCTGGAGGTGGCCTACCGGCAGGGACGGATCTGGCGCGAGGGCGACCCGGTCTGGTATGGCGACGTCCCGGCCCGCCACGAGGCGATCCCGGTCCGGCTGCGCACCGGCGACGGTGAAGCCGGCGAGGTGATCGCCGTGGTGGGCCGGGACACCAACCTGTCCACCGCGCGCACCCCGAGCCAGCTGGAACTGAACTACCTCACCACCGCCGACGACCTGGCCCAGATGATCGCCGACGGCACGTTCCCGCCGCCCCGGCACCCCGGCGAGACCACCTCGGCGCCCCGGGTCGGCGACGGCCTGGTGCGGCTCGACGCCAACGGCAAGGTCACCTACGCCAGCCCGAACGCGCAGTCCGCGTACCGCCGCCTCGGCTACGCCTCCCACCTCGTCGGCGAGGACCTGGCCAAGCTGCACCGCCGGCTTGCCGGCGACCCCCTCGAAGGCACCGACGCGGGCAACGCCGTGCTCGCCGCGCTGCGCGGCGAGGCACCGCCCCGGCGGGAGATCGACGCCCGCGGCGCCACCATGCTCACCCGGGCGCTGCCGCTGATGCCCGCCGGAGTGCCGATCGGCGCGCTGGTGCTGGTCCGTGACATCACCGAGGTACGCCGCCGCGACCGCGCCCTGATCACCAAGGACGCCACCATCCGGGAGATCCACCACCGGGTGAAGAACAACCTCCAGACCGTCGCCGCGCTGCTGCGCCTGCAGGCCCGGCGGGTCTCCATGCCCGAGGCCCGGGTCGCGCTGGAGGAATCGGTACGCCGGGTCGCCTCGATCGCGCTGGTGCACGAGACGCTCTCCATGTCCAGCGACGAGGCGGTCGAGTTCGACGGCATCGTGGACCGGGTGGCCAGCGCCGCCACCGAGGTCGCCGCCACCGAGGTGAGCGTCGGGATGCGCCGCCGCGGCACGTTCGGCGTCCTGCCCGCCGAGATCGCCACCTCGCTGGTGATGGTGCTCAACGAGCTGCTGCTCAACGCCGTCGAGCACGGTTTCCCGTCGGCCGAGGAGGAGGCGGCCGCTCCTCCTGTGGACGTGCCCCGGCCGGAGGCGGGGGTTTCCGCGCCCCGGCCCGAGGTTGTGGTCTCCGCGCACCGGGCGCGCAAGCAACTGCACGTCACGGTGACCGACAACGGCCGGGGGCTGCCCGAGCAGTTCGACGCCGAGCGCGGCGGCAACCTGGGCCTGCAGATCGTCCGGGCGCTGGTCACCGGCGAGCTGCGCGGCACCATCGAGCTGCGCAACGGCGCCGACGGCGGCACCGAGGCGGCCATCGTCGTACCGCTGGCCCGCGGCACCACCGACCGCCTCACCGGACGAGCAGGGCCACTGTGATCCCCGGACGCGGCCACACCTGCCGCACCGTGTAGCCCGCGCGCAGCGCGTCGCCCTTCGCACCCGGCACCGCCGCCAACGGGTCCGCGCGCCGGCCGGTGACCACCAGCCACACCCGGTCCACCCCGGCCAGGCACCGCGCCGGGTCGTCGCACTCCACGGCCCAGAGGCTCGCGTCCTGACGCTGGTCGCGGACCACCAGCACGTCGCGTGGCAGCCTCGACCCCAGGTGGTACGCCATGCCGAGATCCGGGAACAGCCAGCCGTCCCGGGGCGAGTAGACGATCGCGTCGCCCGGCCGCTGCCCGGCGCGGATGATCCCGGCCGCGCCCGCGTAGTCGACGGGTGCGCTGCGCGGCCACTCGTGGGTGCGGCGCAGCGCCGCCTGATCGGGCAACCCGAGCAGCCCGGCCAGGACCACCACCGCGATTCCCGCCGCGACCCGTCCGCGCGGCGACGTCGGCCCTTGCTCTGCTTCCGCGGGCGCGGCAGTGCGGCCGGCTGCGGCGGGTGTCGCCGTGCGCGCTGGTCCAGCGGGCGTTGCTTCAGCGGGCGCTGGTTCAGCGGGCGTTGCTTCAGCGGGCGTTGCTGTTGCCGGCGTTCGGGCCGGTGCGGGAGTGACCCGCGCGGCAGCCAGCGCGGCGCCGGCCAGTACGCAGGCGAACGGCACGGTGAAGACCAGGTAGCGGGTCACCCAGAGCGGCACCATCGTTCCGGCGGCGAACATCAGCAGCACCGGCAGCAGCACGGCGGCGGCCGGCAGCAGCGCCCGGCGACCCAGCCGGGCCACGCCGAGCGCCGCGAGCGCGAGCACGAAACCGCCGACGACGCCGCTCTGCGCCAGCGCACCCGGCAGCGCCGCCAGGTCGGGCAGGCGCGCCGGGTCGACCCAGTCGAGCTGTCGACCGCGCTGCCCCCGGGCGACGAGCGCCAGTGGGGTGACGAGCACGACGGCCGGCACCAGCGCCAGCAGCCACCCGGCCAGCGCCTCCCGAGCCTCGCCGGTCACGTTCTGCGGTTCCGCTTCCGGCGCGTCCCTGTCATGCTCCCTGCTCCCGGGATGCGGTGACACCCGTGGCGTTCCACCGGCGTTCGATCTCGTGGCTGGGTGGAACGCCGTGGGTGTCTGCGGGGCGTCGTGACACCCGTGGTGTTCCACTCGCGCTCGATCTCGTGGCTGGGTGGAACGCCACAGGTGTCTGCGGCGTGGCCGGCTCGCGTCGGGCATCTGGGCTCGGGACTGGCCGGGCGGATCGACGACCCCCGCAGGGCCATGTGCGGCGGTCAGCAGCACCACCACGGCGTGCGCGGCGAGCAGGGTGAGCGCGACCAGGTGGAGCAGGCCGAGCGCGGCGACCGCAGCGGCGTACCCGGCCCAGCGTCGCCAGGTCGGCCGGCGCAGCGCCTCGACCAGCAGCAGCGTGGCCAGCACGGCGAGCAGCGTGGCTAGGGCGTACGGGCGGGCCTCCTGCCCGTACCGCGAGGTGACCGGCAGGACCGCGAACAGCAGTCCGGCCAGCAGCCCGGCGCGACGGCCGACCAGCACCGCGCCGAGGCGGGCGGTGAGCGCGGCGGCCACGGCCATGGCGAGCGCGGAGGGCAGTCGCAGCGCCGTCGGCGACGTGCCGGCAATCGCCGTCCAGCCGTGCATGAGCAGGTAGTACGGCCCGGTGGCGGCGTCGATGGTGCGGGTCATCCGGGCCAGGTCGGATAGCGGGCGGGTGGCCGCGCTCCAGGTGGCCAGCTCGTCCCGCCACGGCTGGGCGTGCCCGATCCCGGCCAGCGTCACCACGAGCGTGAGCAGCCCCGGCGTCACCCACACCGCCCAGCCGGGAAGGGCGCGAACAGACGCGGGCCCGAACCTCCTCACCCCCGCAGCGTCACACGCCCGCTCCCGCTCACCCCCCAGCTCCCCCATTTCCCACCCACCCGGCCCACCCCGCCCCGCCCGGCCCCACCCCGGCCCCCGCCCCGTCGATCATGAGGTTGACGGCACTCACCGTCCCTTTTGCCCCCGCCAACTTCATGATCAACGGTGCGGTGACGGGGGTGGACGGGGACCGGCGGTGTCGACCAAGGAGATTGCGGCCTGATGTGGCGGGTTGGGGGACGTCAACTCCTTGATCAACGGGAGAGGGCGGGGAGGGAGGGCGGGGGACAGGGACGGGAGTCGATCCCGGTTGGGGCCCGTGATGTGGGATCACAGTGCGGAGCTGTGGTCCGGCCGGGCGTGGTGTGGCAGCATGAGGCACATGACCGCCGCTGTCGTCCGCCGCTTCGTGGCTCGCCGCCACGTCGATTACGGCCGCGTGCGCAGCGCGATCTGTCCGGCCCACTGACGACGCCCGACCCTTCCGTCTCGGGCGCGCACTCGCGCCGGCCGTCATCGACATCGCCGTCCACGGCCCACTCCCGGGCCGGCCGCCGCGTCCGCGCTCGCAGGCACCGCAGCAAGCAATGGAGGACGCCGCGATGGCGGTCAGCAGCACCCCGACCCGTCCCGACTCCCCGGCGCCCGCCGCCCGTGCGCCCCGCCGGCCACGCGGCGAGGGCCAGTGGGCGCTCGGGCACAAAGAGCCGCTCAACCCCAACGAGCGGATCAAGAAGGACGACGACCCGCTGAACGTGCGGGACCGGATCGAGAACATCTACGCCCATCGCGGTTTCGCCTCGATCGACCCGCAGGACCTGCGCGGCCGGTTCCGCTGGTGGGGCCTCTACACCCAGCGCAAGGCCGGCATCGACGGCGGGCGTACCGCAGTCCTGGAGCCGCACGAGCTGGAGGACGAGTTCTTCATGCTCCGCGTCCGGGTGGACGGCGGCCAGCTCAACCTGGCCCAGCTCCGCGTGATCGCGGACATCTCCCGCGAGTTCGCCCGGGACACCGCCGACATCACCGACCGGCAGAACATCCAGTACCACTGGATCCGGGTCGAGGACATGCCGGAGATCTGGCGCCGGCTGGAGGCGGTCGGCCTGCAGACCACCGAGGCGTGCGGCGACTGCCCCCGGATCGTGCTGGGCAGCCCGGTCGCCGGGGTGGCCCGGGACGAGGTGCTCGACCCGACTCCGGCGATCGACGAGATCGTCCGCCGGTACGTCGGCGACAAGGCGTACTCCAACCTGCCCCGCAAGTTCAAGACCTCGATCTCCTGGCTGGTCGACACCCCGTACGAGGCGAACGACATCGCGTTCCTCGGCGTGGAGCACCCGGAGCACGGTCCCGGCTTCGACGTGTGGGTGGGCGGCGGGCTCTCCACCAACCCGATGCTCGCCAAGCGGCTCGGCGTCTGGGTGCCGCTGAACGAGGTGCCGGACGTGTGGGCCGGTGTGGTCGGCATCTTCCGCGACTACGGCTACCGCCGGCTGCGTAACCGGGCCCGGCTGAAGTTCCTGGTCGCCGACTGGGGCGTGGAGCGGTTCCGGGAGGTGCTGGAGAAGGAGTACCTGGGCCGCACGCTGCTGGACGGTCCGGCCGCGGAACTGCCGGCGAAGCCGGTGGACCACATCGGTGTGCACGCCCAGCGTGACGGCGCGAACTACGTCGGCGCGGCCCCGGTGGTGGGCCGGGTCTCCGGCACCCAGCTGGCGCAGCTCGCCGACGTGGTCGAGGCGCACGGCAGCGGCCGGGTGCGGCTCACCCCGTACCAGAAGCTGCTGGTGCTGGACGTGGCGCCGGAGCGGACCGAGGAGCTGGTCACGGCGCTGCGCGGGATCGGCCTGGAGGCCCGGCCGTCGGCGTGGCGGCGCGGCACGATGGCCTGCACCGGCATCGAGTTCTGCAAGCTCGCCATCGTCGAGACCAAGCGGCGCGGCGAGGAACTGGTCGCGCGCCTGGAGGAGCGGCTGCGCGACTTCGACGCGGACATCTCCATCCACCTCAACGGCTGCCCGAACGCCTGCGCCCGCACCCAGGTCGCGGACATCGGGCTCAAGGGCCAGCTCGTGGTCGGCCCGGACGGCCGGCAGGTCGAGGGTTTCCAGGTGCACCTCGGCGGCGGCCTCGGCATGGCCCAGGGCCAGACCGCCGGTTTCGGCCGCAAGCTGCGCGGCCTGAAGACCACCGCCGAGGAGCTTCCGGAGTACGTGGAACGGCTCGCCCGCCGCTACCTGGCCGGCCGGACCGAGGGTGAGACGTTCGCCAACTGGGTGATCAGAGCCGACGAGGAGGAGCTCCGATGAGCGATGCCCGATCTGCGCCTCTCTACTGCCCGTACTGCGGGGAGGAGGACCTGCGACCGCACGAGGCCGGACACGGCGCCTGGGAGTGCCACGCCTGCGCGCGGGTCTTCGCGGTCAAGTTCACCGGTCTGCTGAGCCGGGCGGTGACCCGGTGAGCGGCCTCGTCTCCGCCGCCGGCCTCGGCCTGATCGGCGAGGCCGGGCCGGCCCGCCGGGACCCGGAGGAGTTGCGCGCGCTGGCCGAGGAGGCCGGCCGGGAGCTGGCGGACGCGCCGGCGATCGAGATCGCCCGGTGGGCGGCCGAGACGTTCGGCGAGCGGTTCTGCGTGACCAGCTCGATGGCCGACGGGGTGGTGGCGCACCTGGTCTCCCGGGTCGCGCCCGGCGTCGACGTGGTGTTCCTGGACACCGGGCTGCACTTCCCGGAGACGCTGCGGGTGCGTGACGAGGTGGCCCGCCGGATGCCGGTGCGGGTGCGCTCGATCCGGCCTCGGATGACCGTGGGCCAGCAGGACGGCCAGTACGGTCCGCGGCTGTTCAACAGGTCCCCGGACGACTGCTGCCAGCTGCGCAAGGTGGAGCCGCTGGAGCGGGCGCTGTCCGGGTACGACGCGTGGGCCGCCGGGCTGCGCCGGGACGAGTCGCCGACCCGGGCGAACACGCCGGTGGTGGGCTTCGACGCGCGGCGCGGCAAGGTCAAGGTGAACCCGATCGCGGCGTGGACGCAGCGGGAGGTGGACGCGTACGTGGCCCGGTACGACATCCCGGTCAACGAGCTGTTCGCCCGTGGCTACGGCTCGATCGGCTGCTGGCCGTGCACCCGGCGGACGAAGGCGGGGGAGGACCCGCGGTCCGGTCGCTGGGCGATGTTCGAGAAGACCGAGTGCGGCCTGCACACCTGAGGGCCGGGCCACCCGTGGTGCTGGTGGCGCACGGGAGCCGTGACCCTCGGGCGGCGGAGGCGACCCGGGCGCTGGCCCGGGCCGTGGCGGACACCTGGCCCGGTCGTGCGGTGCTGCCGAGCTGGCTGGACCACACCGATCCCGGCCCGGCCGAGGTGCTGCGCGGGCTTGCCGCCGCCGGCCACTCCCGGGCGGTTCTGGTGCCGCTGCTGCTGACCGCCGCGTACCACCGGAAGGTCGACATTCCGGCGGCGGTCGCGGCGGCCGGCGCCGAGATCGAGGTACGGGTGACCGACGTGCTGGGCCCGGCCGGCTCCGGCGTGGACGGCGGGTTGCTGGACGGGCTGCGCCGCCGCCTGGCGGAGGCGACCGGCGACGAGCCGGGCGGGCTGGACGCGGTGGTGCTGGCGGCGGCCGGTACCCGGGATCCGGCCGCTCGTGCCTCGGTGGGCCGGGTCGCGGCGGCGTTCGGCGCCGGGCTGGGCGTGCCGTGCCGCGTGTCGTACGCCTCGGCGGCGCCGCCGGAGGTCGGCGGCGCGGTGGCGCGACTGCGCGCGGCGGGGGCCCGCCGGGTCGCGGTGGCGGCCTACTTCCTGGCGCCGGGCCGGTTCCACGACGGGGTACGCGCGGCGGCCCGGTCGGCGGGCGCGGTGGCGGTGGCGGAGCCGCTGAACGACCTGCCGGAGTTGGCGGATCTGGTCCGGCGGCGCGTGGACACGGTTGCGGCCTGACGGGTGAGGACAACGCAACGCCCCGGCCGGAATCCCGGCCGGGGCGTTGTCGTGTGGTACGGGTCAGGCGGAGTGGGCGCGCAGCACCCGGAGACCGCCGCGGCGCTTCACCGCGCGGCGCTCCTCCTCGCTCATCCCGCCCCAGACGCCGGCGTCCTGACCGGACTCCAGCGCCCACTGCAGGCACTGGTCGGTCACGGGGCAGCGCCGGCAGACGGCCTTCGCCTGCTCCACCTGAAGGAGGGCCGGGCCGGACGTCCCGATGGGGAAGAACAGCTCCGGGTCCTCGTCGCGGCAGACCGAATCGTGGCGCCAGTCCATGGCGGCAACACTCCTCATTCTTAGTGGGTGGCCAGTAAACGCTTCGTTGCTATTCCTATATGCGTCCGCATTGCCGAAGGGTGACGGTCAGCATCCATCAATTCGGCGCAGCGTGAGCAGGCTGTGGGGTGCCTGGACCTGCTGGAACAGCTCAACCGAACGAGCATATCCAGGCAATGTCCCGGCAACACGAGTTCGCTTGTGAATACTTTCACGAACTACAGCGATGTCAAGGGTGCCGCTCGGAAAAACTCCGAACAGTGAGCGGGCTCACCACCCATTTGTCCGGGTTTACCAGGGTCCTGGTTACCCGGCGTGCCACAGTCGATAATCAATGTAGTACAGTCTGCGTGACGTTGCTGACATTTCCGGCACCCTTCCTCGGCGTGGCGGCCACCGCGCCCGCGCGGCGGGGGGATCCGCGTCAACCGACTGGAGTACCCGAGACCTAGCAGATTACTCTCAGTGCCGCCGGCACGGAGGTGAATCGGACTTTCTCCCGTTCGCCGAGGTAGTCCCCGTCCATCTGGAACGGCAGTGGGCGCTCCGAGCGCAGGGTGAACTCCGCCAGGTCGTGCAGGCGCAGCACCTGCTTGCCGTGCGGGTCCGGCTTCCGGGAGAAGAACTGCGCCGCCGTACGGGCCGTGCTGGCCACCCGCAGCCGCCGCAGCGCGAGCACGTCGAGCCCGAGATCGAACGAGGCTTCCGGGTTCGGGTTGATCTCCCGGTCGCCCAGGTACGTCCACGGCGCGGTGTTCTGGATGATCGCCGTGGCCAGCTCCGTGTCCGGCGCCTCACCCGGACGCTCCAGCGTGATCGACGGGTGGCGGCGGTCCGAGCCGACGAAGTACTGGCTCGCGGTGGACCGGAAGTAGAGCGCCGGCGTGGAGACGCGCCCCTTCTTGCGGGACTGTTCCACCCGGCGGATGACCGCCGCGTCCAGCCCGAAGCCGGCGCAGAACGTGAAGTAGCGGTCGTCGGCACGGCCCAGCCCGATCGTGCGGGACCGGCCCAGCCGCAGTCCCTCCAGGATCATGCTGGTGCCGTCCGGCCATTCCCGGGGCAGCCCGAGCGCGCGGGCGAAGACGTTCGTCGAGCCGCCGGGCACGGTGGCCAGCGCGGGCAGCCGCTCGGCCGAGGTCTGCCCGGTCCGGAACGTCGGCGGCTCCGCCGCCATCAGGCCGTTTACCACCTCGTTGACGGTGCCGTCGCCACCGAGCGTGACCACCAGGTCGACGCCCTCCTGGGCGGCCTCCCGGGCCAGGTCCATGGCATGGCCCCGCCGGCGCGTGTAGCGCACCGACAGGTCGACTTCACTGCGCAACGCCCGGACCAGCACGTCCCGGCTGCGCTCGCTGGTGGTGGTGGCCTTCGGATTGACCACCAGGACGGCCCGCATGGGCGGCACTGTACCGCGACTACCCACCGGTATCGTGGCGCCCGTGACGATCGACTCCGACCCGGTCCCCGGCACGCTGCGCGCCGCGGTGCTCCTGCTACGCGCGGAGGCGGTGGCGCTCGGGCTGATCGCGGTGTGGCTCATCTGGTCCGACCTCACCGCTGAGACGACAGACCTGGTCTCGGCGCTGTGGGTGACCGCGTTCGCGATCGGCGGCGCGGTGGCGCTCTGGGCGCTCGGCGGCGCGTTGTCCCGCCGTCGCGCCGGCGCACGCGCGCCCGCGATCGTGCTTCAGCTCATGCTGCTGCCGGTCGGCTGGTTCATGATCGAGGGCGGCATGGGCTGGCTCGGGCTGCCGCTCATGGCGTTCGGCATCGGCATGGTCGGGTTGCTGGTGAGCGGCCCGACCAACCGCGCGCTCGGCTTCGGCGACCCGGCCCGCTGAACGCCGGACGGCCGCCGGAGCGGTGGCCGCGACCCGGTCAGTAGCCGCCCGCGCGGCGGGTCAGCAGCGAGATGGTGGCCCGGCCGTCGGTCGCGTGGGCGTTGGCCCCGGTGGTCAGCGCGGTGAGCACCTTCCAGGCGAACGACGACTCCGACGGCAGCGTCGCGCCCCGGACCGTCGGCACCGTGACCTCGACGGTGAGCGCGTCCTCGGTGACCGCGAACCGGCACTCCAGCTCGGCGTCGCGGGTGGCGATGGCGAGCAGCATGGCGCACGCCTCGTCGACGGCGATGCGCAGGTCCTCGATCTCGTCGAGGGCGAACTGCAGCCGGGCCGCGAGGCCGGCCGTGGCGGTGCGGAGCACGCCGAGGTAACCACCGTCGGCGGGCACGGTGAGGTGGACGACGTCGTCGTCAGTCGTCGGGTGCCCGGTCAGTTGAGTCACGGCTCCTCCCCCCGGTGCGGGACTCTACCCGGTCAGGGGGCCGACCGCGTGGGCGCGGCCGTCGCGTGCGTGGCGAGCTCGCGCAACGCGGGCCCGGCCAGGCGGTACGGGGTCCACTCGTCCATCGGCGTGGCGCCGATCGCGGCGTAGAAGCGGGCTGCCGGGTTCCAGTTGATCATCCACCACTCCAGCCGCTGGTAGCCGCGCTCGACGCAGATCGCGGCGAGGGTGGCCAGCAGCATCCGGCCCGCGCCGGTGCCCCGGGCGGACGGGCGGACGTACAGGTCCTCCAGGTAGATGCCGTGCACGCCGGCCCAGGTGGAGAAGTTGAGGAACCAGAGCGCGAAACCGATCGGCTGGTCCGCCGCGTCGACGGCCACGTGACCGAAGAGCGCCGGCGCCGACCCGAACAGGGCCGCCTCCAGCTGCTCGGCGGTGAGGTGGCACTGCTCCGGGGCGCGCTCGTACTCGGCGAGTTCGTGCACCATGGCGACGACGGCCGGTACGTCCCCAGGACGTACCGGCCGGATCGTCGGAGTGCCGTCGGGCGACGTCACGCCTGCTTGGTCTCCCAGAAGATCTTCGAGATCTCGTCGATCTTCGCCAGCAGCTCGTCCGCCTTGGCCGGGTCGGTCGCGCCCTTGGCGCCGGCCGCGCCGGCCAGCTTGGTGGCCTCGTTGAACAGCTGGTGCAGGTGCGGGTACTTCTCGAAGTGCGGCGGCTTGAAGTAGTCGGTCCAGAGCACCCACAGGTGGTGCTTGACCAGCTCCGCCCGCTGCTCCTTGATCAGGATGGCGCGGGTGCGGAACTCCGGGTCGGTGTTGGCCTGGTACTTCTCACAGATCATTTTGACCGACTCGGCCTCGATCCGGGCCTGGGCCGGGTCGTATACGCCGCAGGGCAGGTCGCAGTGAGCGCTGGCCGTCACCCGGGGCGTGAGGATGCGGGGAAGGCGCATCAGGGTCCTCCATGGGTTGTTTGCGATGATCCAAGACGACATTACTCCTGGAGACGCCCTCGGGGGCTGGGAGGTGACATGGCGCCCACCGGCGAACCTCCGGCGCTGCGCGGCCCGCTGACGCCGGTGCTGGTGACCGGCCCCTCCATGTCCCCCACGCTGCGGCACGGCGACGCGGTGCTGGTCCGCACCGGCGGCCGGGCGGTGCGCCCCGGTGACGTGGTCGTCGCGGTCTTCCGCAGCCGTCCCGACCTGCTCGTCGTCAAGCGGGCGGTGGAACCGCGCGACGGCGGCTGGTGGTTGCGCGGCGACAACGAGTTCGTCGCCGACGACTCCCGCGCGTACGGGGTGGCCGACGTCCGCGGCCGGGTGGTGGCCCGCTGGTGGCCGCGTCCGGGACTGGTCAGGGGCCGGTAACGACCGGAGCGGATATGACCCCGCTCACATACTGGCTGCCGAAGCGTGACTATGCTCGGAAAGTGCCCGGGTGACCCCCGCACCGCCGCGCCGCCGGTCGCTGACCACCGCTGACCACGCCGGCCGGTCCGTCTGCTCGACAGATCCTGGAGTCACCATGTCTTCGTCCACCCCGGACCCCGCCGATCCCGTCTTCCGCCTGCACGTCGGCGGCAAGATGGCAGTCGCCTCCACCGTCCCGCTGACCAGCCGCGAGGACCTCTCCCTCGCGTACACCCCGGGGGTTGCCCGGGTGTGCGAGGCGATCGCCGCCGACCCCGCGCTCGCCGACACCTACACCTGGGTGTCGCACACCGTCGCGGTCGTCACCGACGGCTCCGCCGTACTCGGTCTAGGCAACATCGGCCCGCGCGCCGCGCTGCCCGTGATGGAGGGCAAGGCGGTGCTGTTCAAGCAGTTCGCCGGCGTCGACGCGGTGCCGGTCTGCCTGGACACGCAGGACGTGGACGAGATCGTCGCGACGGTCAAGGCGCTCGCGCCCTCGTTCGGCGGGATCAACCTGGAGGACATCAGCGCGCCGCGCTGCTTCGAGGTGGAGCGGCGGCTCGACGAGGCGCTGGACATCCCGGTCTTCCACGACGACCAGCACGGCACCGCGATCGTGGTGCTCGCCGCGCTGCGCAACGCCGCCACGCTGCTCAACCGCAAGCTCGGCGACCTGCGGGTGGCCGTCAGCGGCGCGGGCGCGGCCGGCGTCGCGGTGACCAAGATGCTGATCGCCGGCGGCGTCGACCCGTCCGGGGTGGTGGTGTGCGACTCGCGCGGCATCATCGGCCGGCACCGCGAGCTGACCGGCACCAAGGCCGAGCTGGCCGAACTCACAAACGCCGAGGGGCGCCAGGGCGACATCACCGAGGCGCTGCGCGGCGCGGACGTGCTCATCGGCGTCTCCGGCGGCCAGATCCCCGAGGCGGCGGTGGCCGGCATGGCGCCCGGCGGCATCGTGTTCGCGCTGGCCAACCCCACCCCGGAGGTGCACCCCGAGGTGGCCGCCCGGCACGTGGCGGTGGTCGCCACCGGGCGCAGCGACTACCCGAACCAGATCAACAACGTGCTCGCGTTCCCCGGCGTGTTCCGGGGCGCGCTGGACGCCGGCGCCACCCGGATCACCGACTCGATGAAGGTGGCCGCCGCCGACGCCATCGCGAACGTGGTGGCCGAGTCGCTCACCGCCGACGCGATCGTGCCCTCGCCGCTGGACCCCCGGGTCGCGCCGGCGGTGGCCGAGGCGGTCGCCGAAGCCGCCCGCCGCGACGGCGTCGCCCGCCGCTGAGATGTAAGGAAGGGGCCCTTCTTAACGCCTCCGGTAGAGGAAGGGCCCCTTCTTAACTGCTGCTCAGCTTGTTACCGTGCCGATCATGCGTGCTGCCTTCGCCTCGGCCTTCGACACCGACAACCCGCTCGCCGCGCTCGCCGTCGGCGACCGTCCCGAGCCGACCCACCCGCAGGACGACTGGGTCACCGTGCGGGTCCGGGCCAGCTCGCTCAACCACCACGACCTCTGGTCGCTGCGTGGCGTGGGCCTGACCGCCGACCAGCTCCCGATGATCCTCGGCTGCGACGCGGTCGGCACCGACCCGGACGGCAACGAGGTCGTCATCTACCCGGTGGTGCCCACCCCGGGCGACCCGCGCGGGGTCTCCATCCTCTCCGAGCACTACCAGGGCACGTTCGCCGAGCTGGTCGCCGTACCCCGGATGAACCTCCTGCCGCTGCCCGACGGCCTGTCGGCCACCGACGCGGCGTGCCTGCCCACGGCCTGGCTCACCGCCTGGCGGATGCTGACCACCAAGGGCCGGGTCGCCGACGGCGAGTCGGTGCTGGTCCAGGGCGCCGGCGGTGGCGTGGCCACCGCGGCTGTCGCGCTCGGCGTCGCGCTCGGCAAGCGGGTGTACGCGACCAGCCGCGACGCCGCCAAGCGGGAGCGGATCGCCGAGCTGGGCGCGACCGCGCTGGAGCCCGGCGCGCGGCTGCCGGAACGGGTCGACGTGGTGATCGAGACGGTCGGCGCGGCCACGTTCGACCACTCGCTGAAGTCGGCCGCGCCGATGGCCCGGATCGTGGTCTCCGGCGCCACCTCCGGCCACGAGCCGAAGGTCAACCTGCGCCGGGTCTTCGCCATGCAGCTGGAGATCCTCGGCACCTCGATGGGCACCCCCGACGAGCTGACCGAGCTGCTCGCGTTCTGCGCCGAGCACGAGGTGCGGCCGGTGGTCGACCGGGTGGTGCCGTTCAGCGAGATCACCGAGGCGTTCGCCCGGCTGCAGTCCGGCGACGTCTTCGGCAAGGTGGTCGTCGACCACACCGCCTGAGGCGCGCGGCGCGGATGGTGCGCGGCGCTCGGCGCTGGCGGCGCGCGGCGCAGCGTGTTAAGAAGGGGCCCCTTCTCTACCGGAGGCGTTAATAAGGGGCCCTTCCTTACAGCCGGTCGTCGAGCGTGGCCACGCCGCCGCGGGCCGCGGCGGCGGGGAGGCGCTCCTTCGCCGCCGGGTCGCCGTAGAGCGTCCAGCGGAGGAACTCGATCGTGGTGTCCGCGACCACGCCGAGCGCCTTGCCGTCGCCGAGCAGCGCCCGGCCGTGGTCGCCCTTCGGCAGGCTGAGCATCGCCTTGGGCCACGGCACCGCGTCGAAGACGGCCTTGCCCGCGGCGTACGACACCACCTCGTCGGCCTCGCCGTGCACGTACAACTGCGGCGCGACGGTGCCGGCGAACGCGGTGCCCACGCCGAGCGCGGTGCCGGCGAAGACGATGCCCGCGTCCAGCCGCGCGTCCCGGCCCGCGGTGAACAGGCCGATAGTGGTCACGCCACCGGCGCTGTGCCCGGTCGCGGCCACCCGCTCCGGGTCCAGCCGGCCACGCAGCGGATCGCCCGCCTTCTCGCCGAGCGCGAGCACCCGGGTCAGCACGTACGACACGTCGGCCGGCTGGTTCAGCACGTCCAGCGCGTTGCCGTCGGTGCCCCGCGAGGTGTGCGGGAAACGTGGCGCGGCGACCACGAAACCGGCCGCCGCCCAGCGCGTGAGCAGCACCTGGTAGTCCTCCGGCCGGGCGGTCAGCCCGTGGCTGAACAGCACCACCGGGAACCGCCCGGCCGCCGCCGGGGCGGAGCGCTCGACCGCGCCACCGGCCGCGCCCGCCGCCGGGTACCAGATCGTCACCGGCAACGGCCGGTTGCCGTCCCGGTTGAGCTTCACCTGGCGTACGCCGACCGCGAAGCTCTCCGTGGGCGCCTTGCCGGCGGGTACGCGCGGGGTCGGTGTGACGCTTGTCGGTGCGGTGTCCGGAGCGGGCCGCCCGGCCGGGGCGGCGGGCTGCTCCGAGCAGCCGGCGAGGGCGGCGCCGAGGACGGCGGCGGTGAGCAGGGCGACGGGACGACGGCGCATGAACTGAATTGTGCCTCGCGATCGCCTGTGACCCCGCCCGGTCAGCCGGTCGGGTGGTCGCACGCCGATGCCCGGAGCCGGGCCAGGTCGGCGGCGTCCTTGGCACGGCGGGGCCGCTCCGGCATCCAGACCGGGAACATCTCCTTGAACTCGATCTGCGCGGCGATGCTGATCACCGGGGCCGCGAGCGGACCGATTCGGCCGGGTGGGGCGCTCAGCATGCCCTCGGGCAGGACGGTGCCCGCCCACGGTCCGGCACCCACGACGACCCGGCCCGCCGCGTCCCGGTCGAGGTACGCGAAGCTCAGCTCGACGTCGTCCCGGACCAGGTCGAGCTGGAGCGTTGCCGGCGTTCGGGGGTCGGGCCGCCAGCTGAGCGCGCCGAGCCGGTCGGCCAGCAGGTCGGCGTCCCGCCGCCAGCAGTACCAGTCGACATCGACGTGGGGGCGGCTCACCGCTCCGAGGTGGAAGTCCATCGCCCAGCCGCCGCGCAGCCAGACGTCGATCCCGGCCGCTCCGGCCACCTCGACGACCTCACGGATGGCGCCCAGTTGCCGCCCTTCCAGCCCGTCCACGCCCGCACCCTACCCACCGCCGTGGGTCGCGTCGATCATGAGGTTGACGGCATCTGCTGTCCGGTTTGTCGCCGTCAACCTCATGATCAACGGCGCTGGGCCGGGTGCGGTCACGTGGGTAGGGAGTGGGTCGTGAAAGTTGTGCCGGGGGCTGTCGCGTCGGCGGGGAGGCGGCGCAGCGCCGCCCGGTCGGCGTACAGCGTCCAGCGCAGGAAGTCGGTGGTGGTGGCGAGCACCTGGGGGAAACCGGCCCGGCCCGGCGTCAGATACTCGCCGTGGCCCTGACCGCGCAGGCTCAGGAAGGCGGCCGGCCCGAGGCAGCGGGCGTACGCGGCCCGGCCGATCGACTCCGGCACGATCCGGTCGGCGCTCCCGTGCACGAACAGCATCGGCGCGAGCGGACGGGAGAAGCCGGCGACCATCCGGCCACCGGCGATCACGATCCCGGCCCGTAGCGGGGTCGGTTGCCCGGAGGCGAACATTCCGAGGCTGGTGTGACCACCGGCCGAGTGCCCGGCGGCGGCGAACCGGTCCACGGCCAGGTGCGCGCCGAGCGGGTCACCGGGGCGGGTGCCCAGACGGACCAGGTGACGGACCAGCCGCCAGGCGTCGGCCGGCTGGTTGCGTACGTCGTCGCGGGTGTAGCTGCGGGCGCGCAGGCTCGTACGCGGGTAGGTGGGCGCTACCACCACGAACCCGGCGGCCGCCCAGCGGCTGGTCAGGGCGGCGTGCAGCGCGGGCAGGCTGCGCAGCCCGTGGCTGTAGAGGACCACCGGGAACCGGCCCGCCGCGAACGGCGCGCCCGGCCGTACCCGTGGCCCGTCCAGCGTGCCGGTGCCGGACGGCCCGGCGGCGGGGCCGGTCGAGGTGGCGGCGGGGCCCGGCGCGGTGGCGGCATCACGTGCGGGGGCGGAGCCGGGTAGCGCGGTGGTGTGGGCCGGTGCGGCGGGACCTGCGGAAGTGGACGGGGTCGCCTGCGTGGGCAGGTCGGCCGGGTACCAGACGGTGACCGGCAGCGGCCGCGCGCCCTCCGGGTCGAGCGTGAACTGGCGCATCCCCACCGCGTACTGGCGATCGGGCGCGGGCCGGACACCGGCCGGTACGGGATCGGTGGTGGCGACGGCCTGGCCGCAGCCGGCCAGCAGCGCCGTCATCAGCGCGGCCACCAGCCGCTGCCCCCTCACACCTGCACGGTAGGCAGCCGAGTGGTCGGTCCGCGCCCGCCGTCCGGATCGGCTGCCGTCACCACCCGGCCGGGCGACGCCTCCACCGGCCGGGCGGGTTTGCGCGGGCCGGGTGAGCCGGATGTCGAGCTCCGGCCTGGCGGGGCGGCCTGGTCCGGCCGGTTTCGCTAGGGTCACCCGCATGGCTGAGAACTACACCGACCCGAGTGGCAACACAGCGCAGTTCCGCGCGTTCGTCGATTCGCCCGAGCCGGCCGCGTCGGCGTCGGCGCCGTCCCGGGTGCCGCTGATCGCCGGTGTGGCTGTCGCCGTCGTCGTGGTGGTCGCGCTGGTCGCCTGGATCGCCCTGGGCTGACCCGGCCGCCGCGCGCCGCGCGCCGGCAGCGGCAGGGTCGGGTTTGGAAGCGCTGGGGTCACGCCACCTCGCCGAGGTGGCGACATCGGGCGCACCGGGTCACGCCACCCCGCCGAGGTAGCGGCACCGTCGCCCCGAACGCGGTCAGACGCCCAGCACCTCGCGGGTCTCGCGGGCGATCTCCCGCTCCTCGTCGGTGCCGACCACGAGCACCGCAACCTCCGCGCCGTCCGGCGAGACGATCCGGTCGCCGTGGCCGTCGTTGCGCGCCGGGTCGACGGCGATGCCGAGCCGCTCCAGCCCGGCCAGCGACGCGGAACGCACCGGCGCGGCGTGCTCGCCGACCCCGGCGGTGAACGCGATCGCGTCGACCCGGCCGAGCAGCGCGTAGTACGCGCCGACGTAGCCGGTGATGCGCCGGCAGTAGACGTCGAAGGCCAGTGTCGCGTCCGGGTCACCGGCGGCACGCCGGGCCAGCACCTCACGCATGTCGTTGACGCCGGTCAGCCCGAGCAGGCCGCTGCGGTGGTTGAGCAGGTCGTCGATGTCGTCGACGCCCATGCCGCCCTCGCGGCGCAGGTGGAAGATGACTGTCGGGTCGAGGTCGCCGCTGCGGGTGCCCATCACCAGGCCCTCCAGCGGTGACATGCCCATCGAGGTGGCCACGCTGCGGCCACCCTGGACGGCACACGCGCTCGCCCCGTTGCCCAGGTGCAGCGTGATGGTGTTGAGCTGGTCGTACGGGCGGTCGAGCAGGTCCGCCGTGCGCCGCGAGACGTACGCGTGCGAGGTGCCGTGGAATCCGTACCGGCGGACGCCGTACCGCTCGGCGGTGGCCTTGTCGATCGCGTACGTGGCGGCGGCCTCGGGCAGCGTGTGGTGGAACGCGGTGTCGAAGACGGCCACCTGCGGGACGTCCGGCAGCGCCTCCCGCGCGACGCGGATGCCGGCCAGGTTGGCCGGGTTGTGCAGCGGGGCGAGCGGCACCAGGTCCTCGATGGCGGCGACCACCGCGTCGTCGATGCGTACCGGCTCGCTGAACTTCCGCCCGCCGTGCACCACCCGGTGGCCGACGCCGGCCAGCCCGGTCAGGTCGAGCCGACCGATGATCTCCCGGACCGCGCTCTCGTGGTCGGCCGGCCCGCCGCCGGGTTCGCCGATCCGTTCGACGGTGCCCTTGTCCCGGACGTCGTCGCCGTCGTACAGCCGGTACTTGACCGACGAGGACCCGCTGTTGAGGACCAGGATGCGGCTCATTCCGACGCCTCCGCGGCGGCCTGGATGGCGGTGATCGCCACCGTGTTGACGATGTCGGGCACGGTGGCGCCCCGGGACAGGTCGTTCACCGGCCGCCGCAGGCCCTGCATGACCGGCCCGACCGCCACCGCCCCGGCCGACCGCTGCACCGCCTTGTACGTGTTGTTGCCGGTGTTCAGGTCCGGGAAGATGAACACCGTGGCGCGCCCGGCGACCGGGCTGTCCGGCAGCTTGGTGGCGGCCACCTGCGGGTCGATCGCCGCGTCGTACTGGATCGGGCCCTCGACCAGCAGGTCGGGCCGGCGTTCCCGGACCAGCTTGGTGGCCGCCGCGACCTTCTCCACGTCGGCGCCCGCGCCGGAGCTGCCGGTGGAGTAGGACAGCATCGCCACCCGCGGCTCGATGCCGAACCGGGCCGCGGTGTCGGCCGACGAGATGGCGATGTCGGCGAGCTGGTCGGCGTCCGGGTCGGGGTTGACGGCGCAGTCGCCGTAGACGAGCACCCGGTCGGCGAGCAGCATGAAGAAGACGCTGGAGGCGACCGAGACGCCCGGCACGGTCCGGATGATCTCGAACGCGGGCCGGATGGTGGCGGCTGTGGTGTGGGTGGCGCCGGACACCATGCCGTCGGCGTGGCCGGTCTGCACCATCATCGTGCCGAAGTAGTTGGGCTGCGCCACGATGTCGTGCGCCAGTTCCACGGTGACGCCGCGGTGGGCGCGCAACTGCGCGTACGCCTGCGCGAACTCGTCCCGCCACGGGCTGGTCGCCGGGTCGACCACCTGCGCGTCGCCGAGGTCCACGCCCAGTTCCCGGGTGCGGCGGGCGATCTCGTCCGGGCGGCCGAGCAGCGTGATCTCGGCGACGCTCCGGCGCAGCAGCACCTCGGTCGCGCGCAGGATCCGTTCGTCGGCGCCCTCGGGGAGCACGAGCCGGCGGCGCTGGGCGCGGGCCCTGTCGATCAGGTCGTTCTCGAACATCAGCGGGGTGACCCGCGCGGACCGGCTGACCCGCAGCCGGCGGGCCAGGTCGTCGGTGTCCACGCAGCGTTCGAACGCGCCGAGCGCTGCTTCGACCTTGCGCGGGTTGGCGGTGCTGGGGCGGCCCTCGATCCGGCTGGACGCGGACACCGTGTCGTAGCTGTCGCTGGGTACCGAGAGCACCGGGAGCCCGGTGTTCATCCGCTCGACCAGGCGCATGGCCCGCGGGTCGGGCTGTTCGCCGAGCGTGAGCACCAGCCCGGCCAGCGACACCTGCCCGGCGACGTGCGCGGCCCCGGCAGCCACCAGCAGGTCGGCGCGGTCGCCCGGGGTGATCACCAGCGCCCCGTCGGTGAGGTGGTCCAGCAGCGTCGGCACGTGCGCCGCGCCGACCACGTAGTCGAGCACGTCACGGTCGAGCGCGGTCTCGTCGCCGGTGAGCACGGTGCCGCGCAGCGCCGCGGCGACCTCGGCCACCGTCGGCGCCGACACGGTCGGCACCTCCGGGATCGCGTACGCGGGCACCGGCAGCTCGGGCAGCGTCATCGGCTCCGGCACGCGGTTGGCCAGCGCCGCGATCACCGTCGCGCCGAGGTCGACCAGATCGTGGTACGCGCCGCGCAGCGCCGCCGCGATCGTCTCGGGCGTCTGCCCGAAACCGTCGACCACCGGGACCACGACGCTGCTGAACTCGGTCGCGAGCCGGGCGTTGAAGGCCAGCTCACGCGGGCCGGTGCCGTCGCCGTAGGCGAAGTCGCTGCCGACCACCACTATCGCCGGGCAGCGGCGTTCGACCTCCCGGTAGCGGGTGACGATCCGGGAGATCAGCTCCTCCCGGCGGCCGTCCGCGACGAGCGCGCTCGCTTCGGCGTACGTGGCGCCGTACAGCTCGTCGACCGGCAGATCCATCCGGTAGCGCTCGGTGAGCAGGGCCAGGATCGGGTCGGTGCCGTCGCCGGTGACGAGCGGCCGGAACGCGCCGATTCGTTCCACCTGGCGGGACAACAGCTCGGCCAGCCCGAGCGCCACTGTCGATTTTCCCCCGCCCGAGCCAACGCCGGTCAGGTACACGCTGCGCGCCACGGCACCCAACCTACAAGATCGAGGTCGGTGCTGTCCGTTCTGCCTGGTCAGCACGGCTAGCCGGGGGAGAAGGCGGAAATTTCTCGCATCTACACTTGGCCGTGTGGAAGGCCCGACAGCACTGATTCCCGTCGTACCGGAATCGCCCCCCGTCTTCGTCGACCCGAGCGGGCGGCGACGTCGGCGGCTTCGCCGTCTCGCCTACTGCGCCGGCGCGGCCGGCGTGATCTACACGGTCATGGTCGGGGTCAGCTTCGCCGGCGGGCCGATCACCCCGGACACCGTCATCCCGTTCGTCGAGCCGACCAGCGAGCAGCGGCTGCCCTCGCCGAAACCGTCGGACACCCCCGCGCCGACCCGTGCCACGCCGGACACGCCCACCGACATCCGCACCGCGCCGGTGCGGGTGCCGGCAACCTCCGTCGCCCCCGCCACCACGGTCCCGCCGAGCCCTCGGTATCCCCGGCCGACCCGCACCGCACCGACCGCGCCCCGGCCCGTCCAGACGCCGGCCACCACCGCGCCGCCCACCGCCCCCACCGCCGAGGTGCCGCCGCCCGTTGTCGACCCGCCGGCGGTTGTCGACCCGCCCGCCGCGCCGGTCGCGCCCGCCGATGAGTGACCAGGCGCCCGCCCGCCCGAACCCGCAGACAAGTGAGCAGCCCACAGTCACGCTGGACCCCCGCCGTGTGCGGGCCGCCCGCCGGCACCGGGCCGAGCGGCAGCCGGACGACGCGCCCACAGCCGTGTTGGACGTCCGGCAGATCCCCGGCGTGCGGCAGATCCCCGGCGCGCGCCGGTCCCGTGGGCGGCGTCTCCTGCCCCGGCCGAGCTGGGCCCTGGTCGCCATGGTCGTGGTCGTCCTGGGCGGTCTGCTGGTCGTCGAGGCGTACACGAACGCCGCGTTCGTACCGGACAACCGGGTGACGCCCGGCAGCCAGCGGGAGGTCCCCAGCTCGGTGGTCGGCGGCGGCCCGATCGTCAACGTCGGCGCGGAGGGCCGGACCCAGTCGCACCGCCTGCCGCCGCGGACCGTCGCGCTCACCTTCGACGACGGACCCGACCCGCGGTGGACGCCGGAGGTGCTGCGTGTCCTGGACAAGTACCAGGTCAAGGGCACCTTCTTCGTCATCGGTTCGCAGGTCGTCAGAAACCCGGAGGTGACCCGCCGGCTGGTGGCCGAGGGCCACGAGCTGGGCGTGCACACGTTCACCCATCCCGACCTCGCCGCGCTGCCGGAGTGGCGGCGCGAACTGGAGTACGCGCAGACGCAGCTCGCCATCGCCAGCACCACAGGTGTCCGGACGTCGCTGCTGCGCTTCCCGTATTCGTCCCGGGCGGACGCGTACACCGACCGGGACTGGCCGATGCTGCGGCAGGCGGGCGAGCTCGGCTACCTCACGGTCGTCAACGACGTCGACAGCCGGGACTGGGAGCTGCTCCCGGTCGAGGAGATGATCGCGAACGCCACGCCGGACGGGACGGCCGGCACCATCGCGCTGTGGCACGACTCGGGCGGCGACCGGGCCGGCACCGTGGCCGCGCTGGAGCGGTACATCCCGGCGATGCTGGAACGCGGCTACCGCTTCACCACCGTCAGCGAGGGGCTCAACCAGACGTTCGCGGCCGCGGGTGTGTCCGGCCCGGTGGGCGGGCACACGGCGGCCCCGCTCGACGAGCGGTTGCGGGGCCACGTCCTGGTCGGCGCGGTACGCGTGGCCGACGGCATGTTCGGGGTGCTCGGCGTCTTCTTCGTTCTCGTCGGGGTGCTCACGATCGGCCGTACCCTGCTGCTGTTCGTCGTGGCCCCGCGGCACGCGCGCCGCCGCCGTCGCCGCGACTGGTCGTGGGGTCCGCCGGTCACCGAACCGGTCTCGGTGATCGTGCCCGCGTACAACGAGCGGGAGGGCATCGCCGCGGCGGTCCGCTCGCTGGCCCTGGGTGACCACCCCGGTGGCATCGAGGTGGTGGTGGTCGACGATGGCTCGACCGACGGCACCGCCGACATCGTCGCGGCGCTGCGCCTGCCGAACGTGCGGGTCGTGCGCAAGCCCAACGGCGGCAAGCCCAGCGCGCTGAACACCGGCGTCGCGCTGGCCCGGCACGACCTGATCGTCATGGTCGACGGCGACACGATCTTCGAGCCGGACTCGGTCCGCCGGCTGGTCCAGCCGTTCGCCGACCCCCGGGTCGGCGTGGTCGCCGGCAACGTCAAGGTCGGCAACCGCCGCGGCCTGATCGCCAAGTGGCAGCACATCGAGTACGTCATCGGCTTCAACCTCGACCGCCGCCTCTACGAGACGCTGCGCTGCATGCCCACCGTCCCCGGCGCGATCGGCGCGTTCCGGCGGCAGGCGCTGGAGCAGGTGGGCGGCGTGACCGACGACACGCTCGCCGAGGACACCGACGTCACCATCGCCGTCGGCCGCGCCGGCTGGCACATCGTGTACGAGGAGAGCGCCCGCGCCTGGACCGAGGCGCCGACCACCATCGGCCAGTTGTGGAAGCAGCGGTACCGGTGGAGCTACGGCACCATGCAGGCGATGTGGAAGCACCGGCGCTCGGTGATCGAGAGCGGTCCGTCGGGCCGGTTCGGCCGCCGGTGCCTGTCGTTCCTGACGCTGTTCGGCGTGCTGCTGCCGCTGGCCGCCCCGGTGATCGACCTGCTCGCCATCTACGGGCTGATCTTCCTGGACCGCAGCGACACGGTGGTGGCCTGGCTGGTGATGCTCGCGCTCCAGTTCCTCACCGCGGTGCTCGCCTTCCGGCTGGACCGGGAGAGGCTCGGCGTGCTCTGGGTGCTGCCGTTGCAGCAGTTCGTCTACCGGCAGGTCATGTACCTGGTACTGCTCCAGGCGGTCGGCACCGCGCTGACCGGCGGCCGGCTGGGCTGGCAGAAGCTGCGGCGTACCGGGGACCTGCGGGTCGCCGGGCGGGGCGCGGCCGGCTGAGGCCGCGCCCGGCCGCGCGCGTCAGTCGTCGTCCGGGTCGTCGAGGCGGGCCAGCCAGGTGGCGAATCGCTCGATCGGGGTCTCGAACTCCGGGTTCAGGTCGACGAAGTCACGCAGCCGCTCGCCCAGCCACTCCAGGCTGACCTGCTCGTCACCCCGGCGCTCGACCAGCTCCTCGATGCCACGGTCGGTGAAGTACACGGTGTTCCTCTCGTCGTACGGCAACGGCCCGCCCCGGGTCGGGACGGGCCGCTGCCGGTGGTGTCACGGGCGGGGGAGAGCCGCCTCGATCAGCGCGTTCTGCTCGACCTCGTGCATCTTCGCCGAGCCCACCGCCGGGGCGGCGGCGGCCGGCCGGGAGATGCGGCGCAGCCGGACCTCGGGCAGGTGCTCCAGCAGGTTGAGCGCGACGAACGACCAGGCGCCCTGGTTGGCCGGCTCTTCCTGGACCCAGGCGAAGTCCTCGGCGTTCGGGTACTGCGCGAGCGCGGCCCGGACCTCCTCGACGGGCAGCGGGTAGAGCTGCTCCATCCGGATGATCGCGGTGTCCGTCACGCCCCGCTCCTGCCGGGCCTGGAACAGGTCGTAGTAGACCTTGCCCGAGCAGAGCAGCACCCGCTTCACCTGCTCCGGCGCCGGAGCCGCGGTGTCGGCCAGCACCGGGGAGAACGTCCCGGTGGTGAAGTCCTCCACCGGCGACACGCAGAGCTTGTGCCGCAGCAGCGACTTCGGCGTGAACACCACCAGCGGCTTGCGCTTGGGCGACATGGCCTGGCGGCGCAGCAGGTGGAAGTAGTTCGCCGGGGTGGTCGGGATGGCCACCCGCATGTTGTCCTCGGCGCAGAGCTGGAGGAACCGCTCCGGGCGGCCGGACGTGTGGTCCGGGCCCTGGCCCTCGTGGCCGTGCGGCAGCAGCAGCGTCACCGCGGAGCGCTGACCCCACTTCACCTCGCCGGAGGAGATGAACTCGTCGATCACCGACTGGGCGCCGTTGACGAAGTCACCGAACTGGGCCTCCCAGGCCACCAGCGCGTTGATGTTCTCCACCGAGTAGCCGTACTCGAAGCCCATGGCCGCGTACTCGGAGAGCAGCGAGTCGTGGACGAAGAAGCGCGACCGCTCGCCGTCGGCGGTGAGCGACATCAGCGGCAGGTAGTCCTCGCCGGTCTTGGCGTCGACCACCGAGGCGTGCCGCTGGACGAACGTGCCGCGGCGCGAGTCCTGCCCGGCGAGCCGGACGGTGACGCCGTCGTGCAGCAGCGTGCCGAACGCGATGATCTCGGCGAAGCCCCAGTCGATGCCGCCCTCGACGGACATCTTGCGGCGCCGCTCCAGCAGCTGCTGGATCCGCTTGTGCGGGGTGAAGCCCTCCGGCAGGTTGACGTGCGCCTCGCCGATCGCCTTGACCACCGCGGCGTCGGTGGCGGTGTCGACATGCGGCTCCGGCTCCTCCTCCCGCGGCGGGCGGCTGAGCTGACGCGGTGTGGTCGCGGCGTCCCGGGTGGCCTTGAAGACCCGCTCCAGCTGCCCCTGGTAGTCGCGCAGCAGCTCCTCCGCGTCCTCCACGGTGATGTCGCCGCGCCCGATCAGCTCCTCGGTGTAGAGCTTCCGGACCGACCGCTTGGAGTCGATGATCTTGTACATCTCCGGGTTGGACATCGACGGGTCGTCGCCCTCGTTGTGCCCGCGCCGGCGGTAGCAGACCATGTCGATCACGACGTCCTTGTTGAACGCCTGCCGGTACTCGAACGCGAGGCGGGCCACCCGGACCACTGCCTCCGGGTCGTCGCCGTTCACGTGGAAGATCGGCGCCTGGATCATCCGGGCCACGTCGGTGCTGTAGAGGCTGGACCGGCTGTACTCCGGGGCGGTGGTGAAGCCGACCTGGTTGTTGACGACCACGTGCACGGTGCCGCCGGTGCGGTAGCCGCGCAGCTGGGACAGGTTGAGCGTCTCCGCGACCACACCCTGGCCGGCGAAGGCGGCGTCACCGTGCACCGCCAGCGGCAGCACGGTGTAGCCCTCCAGCTTGAGATCGATCCGGTCCTGCTTGGCCCGGACTATCCCCTCCAGCACCGGGTCGACGGCCTCCAGGTGCGACGGGTTCGCCACCACCGACACCTTGACCGCGTGCTCGCCGTCCGGAGTGGTGAACTTGCCGTTCTGGCCGAGGTGGTACTTCACGTCGCCCGAGCCCTGGGTGGAGCGCGGGTCGAGGTGCCCCTCGAACTCGGAGAAGATCTTCTCGTACGGCTTGCCGACGATGTTCGCCAGCACGTTGAGCCGGCCGCGGTGGGCCATGCCGATGACGACCTCGTCCAGCCCGGCCTCGGCGGAGCACTCCAGCACCTCGCCGAGCAGCGGGATCAGCGACTCGCCGCCCTCCAGCGAGAAGCGCTTCTGGCCGACGTACTTGGTCTGCAGGAACGTCTCGAACGCCTCGGCGGCGTTGAGCCGGTTCAGCACGTGCTTCTGCTCGTCCTGGCTCGGCTTCTCGTACTTGCGCTCGACCCGCTCCTGGATCCAGCGCCGCTCCTCCGGGTCCTGGATGTGCATGTACTCGATGCCGACGCGGCGGCAGTACGAGTCGCGCAGCACGCCGAGGATCGAGCGCAGCTTCATCCGCTGCTGGCCGGCGAAGCCGTTGACCGGGAAGACGCGGTCGAGGTCCCAGAGCGTGAGCCCGTGCTGGAGGACGTCCAGGTCCGGGTGCTTCCGGATCTTGAACTCCAGCGGGTCGGTGTCGGCCATCAGGTGGCCGCGCACCCGGTACGCGTGGATCAGCTCGTGCACCCGCGCGGTCTTGTTGATCTGGCCTTCGCTGTCGACTGCGACGTCGCGCATCCAGCGCACCGGCTCGTACGGGATGCGCAGCGAGGTGAAGATGTCGTCGTAGAAGCCGCGCTCACCGAGCAGCAGCTCGTGCATGACCTTCAGGAACTCGCCGGACTGCGCGCCCTGGATGATCCGGTGGTCGTACGTGCTGGTCAGCGTGATGACCTTGCTGACCGCGTTCTCGGCCAGGGTGGCCTCGCTCATGCCCTGGTAGGGGGCCGGGTACTCCATCGCGCCGACGCCGATGATGGCGCTCTGCCCCTGCATCAGGCGCGGGATCGAGTGCACGGTGCCGATGCCGCCCGGGTTGGTCAGCGAGATCGTGGTGCCGGAGTAGTCCTCCATGGTCAGCTCGTTGCGGCGGGCGCGCCGGACCACGTCCTCGTACGCCTGCCAGAACTGCCGGAAGTCCATCTGCTCGCAGCCCTTGATGGACGGCACCACCAGGTTGCGGGAGCCGTCCGGCTTGACCAGGTCGATCGCGATGCCCAGGTTGACGTGCTCCGGGCGGACCATCGCCGGCTTGCCGTCGACCTCGGCGAAGGAGTTGTTCATCTCCGGGTGCTCGACGACGGCGCGCACCAGCGCGTACCCGATCAGGTGGGTGAAGCTGACCTTGCCGCCGCGACCCCGGGTCAGGTGGTTGTTGATCACGATGCGGTTGTCGACGAGCAGCTTGGCCGGGACGGCGCGCACGCTGGTGGCGGTCGGGACCGACAGCGACGCGTCCATGTTCTGCACGATCTTGGCGGCCACGCCGCGCAGCGTCGTGGTGCCGGCGGCGCTCGCGGTCGGCGCCTTGGCGGCCGGCTTGGCCGGGGCGGACTTCTTGGCCGGCTCAGGCGCCTTCGCCGCCGGCTTGGCGGCGGGCTTGGCCGGGGCGGCCGCGGCCTTGGGGGCGGCCTTCGGCTCCGCCTTGGCGGCGGGCTGCTCCTTGACGGTGGCCACCGCCTCCTGCTGCTCGGCCGGCTCCGGCTTCGCGGCCGGCTTAACCTGCCCCTCCGGGCGCGGTGTGGCGGCGCCCGGGGCCGGCCGGTAGTCGGCGAAGAAGTCGTGCCAGGCCGAATCGACGCTCGAGGGGTCGGCGAGGTAGCGCTGGTACATCTCCTCGACGATCCACTCGTTCGGGCCGAAACCCGCCAGTGGGTTCTCCTGCGAAGTCTGCTGGGTCGACACGGCCGCTAATCGCCTCTTTCACGCGGTTGTGAATGTCACGGTGGCCCCCGGTGACCCCCGGTTGCCGACGCTGGGTAAACCGATGCCAAGGCTACGCCGTGCGCTGGGCGCAGGCATTCTCGCCTCCGGCTGGTGGTCCGTTTCACAGAAGATGCCAGAAGTTCGGCAAACGCTGCGTGATCCGGCGACTCCTGCTAGACGGCGAAGGCCCCGGCCGGTGACGGGTGTCACCGGCCGGGGCCCGGCCTGAGCGCGAGGTCAGGAGATGTCGCGCTTGCGGATCGTGGCGACGCCGATCGCGCCGGCCACCACCGCGTACCCGATCAGCACCAGCGCGCCCGCCCACTGCGGCGGGTTGCCCGGGATGTTGGTGTCGCCGCCCACCATGAGCCCGGAGGCCAGCGACGGAACCAGCAGCTGGAGCTTGTTGATCCAGTCGCCGTACCGCGAGGCGAGCAGGCTCAGCACGATCGCCGCGCCGATCGCGCCACCCAGGTAGAACAGGATGCCGGTCACGGTGGCGCCGATCTGGCTGCGGATCAGCACGCCGAGCCCGACGCCGAGCACCGACCAGAGCACGTAGGCCAGGCCGTTGAGCGCGATCGCCCGCCAGATCGCCCCGCTGCCGAGCTGCGAGCCGACGTCCACCGAGCTGAGGATCAGCGGCGCGGTGATCAGGTTCAGCACCGTGGTGACGAGCCAGAACAGCAGCGCCAGCACGCCGGCCGCGACCAGCTTGGCCAGCATCACCGCGGTGCGGTGCGGCGCGGTGAGGAACGTGGTGGTCACCGTCTGGTGGAAGAACTCGCTGGTCACCACCACGATGCCGAGCAGCAGCACGATGAGCAGGCCGAAGAACTGGCCGTTGGTGTAGAGGTTGGCCGCCAGGTTGTCGGCGGCCGAGATGGCCTGCAACTGGTCGGACTGCTCGGCCGGCACCTCGCCGAAGTCCCCGCCGGCCAGCGCCTCGGTCTGCAGCCAGTTGAAGAACAGCGTGAGCGCCCACAGCGCCAGGCTGATCAGCCCGAAGATCCACCACGTGCTGGTGGTACGGATCTTGAGCAGTTCGGATCGGACAAGCGTCATCGGATCTCCGCCTTTCCGGCCGTCAGCTCCAGGAAGACCCCTTCGAGGTCGGGCCGCTCGGTGGTCAGCTCGTGCAGCTCGACCTTGGCGGCCAGTGCGAGGCGGCCCACGGTCGGGGCGTCCACGCCGCTGACCAGCAGCGCGCCGTGCGGGTCGGCGTCGACGGTGGCGGACTGCTCGCGCAGCACCGTGGCCAGATCGTCGGCCTGCGGGGTGCGCACCCGCACCCGGACGCCGTGCGTCATCGACGCCATCACCTGGTCGACCGGACCCTGCCGGACCAGCTTGCCGGCCGCGATGATCACCACGTCGTCGGCGAGCAGCTGCATCTCGGAGAGCAGGTGGCTGGAGACCAGCACCGTACGACCCTCGGCGGCGAGCCCCTTGAGGAAGCCGCGCATCCAGCGGATGCCCTCCGGGTCCAGGCCGTTGGCCGGCTCGTCCAGGATCAGCACCTGCGGGTTGCCGAGCATCGCGGCGGCGATGCCGAGGCGCTGCTTCATGCCCAGCGAGTAGCCCTTGAACTTGCGCTTCGCCGCGGGCGAGAGCCCGACCAGGGCGAGCGCCTCGTCGGCGCGCTCCTTCGGCAGCCCGGCCGCCGCGCAGATCACCCGCAGGTGGTTGATGCCGGTGCGGCCCTTGTGCGCGCTGGACGCCTCCAGCACCGCGCCCACCGTGCGCAGCGGGTCGGGCAGGTCGGCGTACCGGCTGCCGCCGATGGTCGCCGTGCCGGCACTCGGCGTCACCAGGTTCAGCAGCATGCGCAGCGTGGTCGTCTTACCGGCGCCGTTCGGGCCGAGGAAGCCGGTGACCCGGCCCGGCTCGACGGTGAACGACAGATTGTCCACCGCGCGGACGGTCTTGTATTGCTTGGTCAGGCCGGACACGATGATCTGGCCGGTCCCGGCACTGGGGCGTGGCTGCCCGTCGGACATCATTCTCCTCTCCTGCCCCGGCGGGCATGACGCGCGCCGGTGGGGGCGCTGTTGCGGGGGCGCCCCGCAACAGCCTTCCAACCCGGCGCAAGGGGGTCAATCAGGCGGGACGTGTACGCGCCGTCCTCCTCAGGTAGGACATCAGGCGGTCGCCAGCGCCACCCAGGTGGCCCGGGCGCGGCCGAGCAATGCGCCGTCCGCACCGTACAGGCTGGTGTGCACCTCCGCCTTCCGCCCCTCACCGCCCACCGCGAGGCCGGTCACCACGCACTCGTCGCCGGGTCGTGGCAGCGCCGTGACCTGTGCGGCGATCCGCCCCAGGACGTACGGGCGGCCGGGCGCCAGCACCGCCCAGCCACCCGGGCAGTCCAGCGCCGCCCACACCGTCGCGGGCGTCACCTCGGCCGGGGCGCGGAACGGCGCGGCGGTCCGCCCGTCCGGCAGCCGCCCCGGGAAGATCCGCAGGCCGTCCGGGTGCGCCGGGCCGCAGACGAAGCAGCGGGGAAACGGGTGGTCCAGCAGACCGGGGTACGCCCGCGCGGCGTCGGCCGCCGTCGCCCGGTCCACCGGCGGCACCACCGCCTCGACCGGCTCCACCCGGCGTACCTGGGCGATCAACTGGCCGTCCGGGTCGCGTACCTCGCCGTCGGCGGCGGTCAGCGGGGTCTCCAGCGGCGGCGGCCGGCGCAACGTGACCTCGACCGGCCCCCGGTCGTCGATCAGCGCGGCGAAGATCCCGGCGCTCCAGCCGCCGTTGCCCGAACCGTCCGGTCCCTGGAACCGGGCCTCGACCAGCATGCGCACCTCCGGGTTCACCTCCGCCGGCGCCCTCGCCGGCGGTCCGTCCGGCAGCCTCGCACACCCCCGCGCCGCACCGGCCGTCCCGGTGCGCACGACGCCGCCGACCGGCGTTCACCGGATCGACACCCCTCACCCCGCCCGGTGGCAACCCACGGCACCTACACAGGAGCCATGGCCGTTCTGCACGCCGCTGGCGCACCGCTCACGACCAGCGGTTACACCCTGCTGATCGCCGACGACCCGACACTGGTCGCGGCCGCGCAACGCCTGCGCCACGAGGTGTTCGCCGGCGAACTCGGCGCCACAGTGCCGAGCGCCGTCACCGGGCTCGACTCCGACGAGTTCGACGCGCACTGCGACCACCTGGTGGTGCTGCGCGAGGGCACCGGCGAGGTCGTCGGCACGTACCGGCTGCTGCCACCCGGCCGCACCGCACGCCGGTACGCCGACGGCGAGTTCGACCTGCGCCCGCTCGCCCCGCTCCGCGACGACCTGGTCGAGGCGGGCCGCTCGTGCGTGCACCCGGACCACCGGACCGGCGCGGTGATCAACCTGATGTGGGCCGGGATCTGCCGCTACCTGCATCTGCGCGGCTCCCGCTGGCTCGGCGGCTGCGCCTCGGTGCCGGTCACCGACGGCGGGGTCGCCGCCGCCGCGGTGTGGGCCGAGGTCAGCGCCCGGCACCTGGCCCCGCCGGCGCTGCGGGTCACCCCGCGCCGACCCTGGTTCGCCGAGGCGCCCGCCGCCGACCCGGGCGCGCTCACCCCCGCCGGGGGCCGGGCGCTCGTGCCGCCGCTGCTGCGCGGCTACCTGCGGCTCGGCGCCTGGGTGGCCGGTGAGCCGGCGTACGACAGCGACTTCGGCTGCGCCGACTTCTACGTGCTGTTCTCGCTCGACCTGATGAACCCGCGCTACCTGCGGCACTTCCTCGGCGGCGGCTCGTGACCGCAGCTGCTCCTCCGCGTGGCAGGGCCGCGGCCGGTCCCGTCGGGGGCGTGGCCGGTCGTGCCGGGGGCGGGCCGGGGGAGGGCCTGTGGCGGCCCGCGTCGGGCTGCGGGCCGGACTGCCTGCCACCGCCCACCACCCCGGACGTGTCGCGCCTGCGCCGGGCGGGACGGCTGCTCGGCGTACTCGGAATGCTGCTGGCCGGGGCCGGCCTGGCCGCGCTCCTGCCGCTGCTGCCGGCGGCGCGTGGGCGGGCCGCGACGCGCGGCTGGGCGCGGTGGACGCTGCGTACCCTCGGGGTGCGGCTGGTGGCCCGGGGCCGGGCGCCGCGTGGCCGGGTGTTGCTGGTCGCCAATCACGTCTCCTGGCTGGACGTCCTGGCGGTGCTGGCGGTCTCGCCGGCCCGGATGCTGGCCAAACGCGAGGTGCGGCGCTGGCCGGTGGTGGGTGCGCTCGCCGCCGCGGCGGGCACCGTGTTCGTGGACCGGTCCCGCCCGCGCGACCTGCCCGCCACCGTCGCGCGCGTGGCCGAGTCGCTGCGCTCCGGGCGGCCGGTGGCGGTCTTCCCGGAGGGTACGACCTGGTGCGGCGCCGCCACCGACTGTCGCCCGGCCGGTGGCTTCCGCCCGGCGATGTTCCAGGCCGCCGTGGCCACCGGCACGCCGGTGGTGCCGCTGGACCTCGCCTACCGGTACGGCGGTGACCCGGGCACGCTCGCCGCCTTCCTCGGCGAGGAGACGCTGTGGGCCTCGGTGCGCCGGGTGCTCGCCGCCCGGGGCCTGACCGTGACCGTGACGGTGCGCGCCGCGCTGTACCCGGCGCCGGGGGCGGACCGTAGGGCGCTGGCCCGGGCCGCCGAGGCCGCGATCCGCCCGACCCCGCCCGTCCGCAGGGCTGACCGGCGCGCGCGTCGCGCCGGACCGTCAGAGATCTTGGAAGCAAACGGCCGTCATGAGGACAGCCGTCATGAGGACCTTTTGCTTCCAAGATCTACCGGCTGCGGGCGGACGAGGGGGCGAACGGGCGTCGGAGACGCGACACAGTCGCGATAGGCGCTTGTTCAGTCGCGATGTATCGCGTTACGCTCCTCGTGTTACTCGACGTGCCGTCGGTCGGTACGTCGTCGAGGGGAGGACGCCATGACCAACTGGACGGTCGACAGCCCGCAGCGGATCACGGTGGACGAGCCGGTCACCCGGCTCGACGTCCGGCTGGTCAGCGGCCGGCTCAACGTGGTCGCCACGGACGGCCCGGCACGGGTCGACGTCACCCGGATCGGCCGGCGGCCACTCCTGGTCGAGATGCGCGACGGCCGGCTGACCGTCCAGCACGAGCGGCCGACCCGGTGGCCGGGCGTGCTCTGGTCCTTCGGCGGCTTCCACCGCCGGTATCGCGCCGAGGTGTCGGTCGCCGTACCGGCCGAGGTCCTTGCCGACCTGCACCTGGTGGACGGCACGCTCGTCGCCTCCGGCCTGCGCGGGGACACCAGGGTCGACGTCACGTCCGGCGAGGTCACGCTGCGGGGGTTGCGGGGACGCACCAGCGCCAAGGTCATCTCCGGCCCGGTCGAGGCGCTCGGCATCGGCGGCGACCTCGACCTGGAGACGGTCTCCGGTGAGCTGATCCTCGCCGACAGCGCGCCCGAGCGGGTACGCGCCCACGCCGTCTCCGGCTCGATCACCTGCGACCTGGACAACCCGCGGGGCAGCGAGATCCGGCTCAGCGCCATCTCCGGCAGCATCACCGTACGGGTTCGCGAGGACAGCGACCTCACGGTGCACCTGCACACCACCGCCGGCAAGATCACCAGCGGCTTTCCGCAGGTGGACGGCGGGCAGCGCGGCTTCGGTTCGATCAAGGACAGCCACGGAGTGCTCGGCGGCGGTACGGGTAGGCTCTGGGCCTCCGCGACCTCCGGCAGCATCGCGCTGCTCGCCCGCCCGGTCGCGACCGCCGAGGACGTGGAGGAGCTGCCGTGACCGCCGTGTTCAGCCACGGCCGGCTCCGGCTCTACCTGCTGAAGCTGCTCGACGACGGCCCGAAGCACGGATACGAGCTGATCCGCCTGCTGGAGGACCGCTTCCTCGGCCTGTACGCGCCCAGCGCCGGCACCATCTACCCCCGTCTGCAACGGATGGAGGCGGAGGGCCTGGTCACGCACACCGCCGTGGGCGGCCGCAAGGTCTACGAGATCACCGAGGCGGGCCGCGCCGAACTGCGGCAGCGCGCCGACGAGCTGTCGACCCTGGAGGCCGACATCGGCGCCGCGGTCGAGGACCTGTCCGCGCTGGCCGGTGAGATCCACAACGAGGTACGCGGCTCGGTCCGCGACCTGAAGCGCGAACTGCGCGAGGTGGCTCGGCAGACCCGGCAGGGCGCGTGGACGGCCTCCGCCACGGCCCGTCCGGCGGGCGACGGGGGATCGGCCCGTCCGGACGACTCGCCGCTGCTCGCCGAGTTCGACAAGCGGCTGGCCGCGTTCACGGTCGAGGTCGGCGCGCTGGTACGGGCGCGGCGGCTCAGTGACAACCAGCTCCGGACCGCGATCCGGATGCTCGACGGGGCGGCCGAAGGGCTGCGGCGGCTGTTCCGCTGATCTCACAGGTTGTTTCCAGGGTCCACCCAGCGTGGCCGCAGCCGGAGCGCGGATGATGGGGCCCATGGCGGCTACCCAGACGGAGGCTCGACTGCTCGTGGTCGAGGACGATCCCAACATCCTCGAACTGCTCTCCGCGAGCCTGCGTTTCGCGGGCTTCGACGTGGCCACCGCGACCAGCGGCAGCGCCGCGCTGAACGCGGCCAAGGACCACCGGCCCGACCTGGTGGTGCTGGACGTGATGCTGCCCGACCTGGACGGCTTCGAGGTCATCCGGATGCTCCGCGAGGGCGGCACCCGTACCCCGGTGGTCTTCCTGACCGCGCGCGACGCCACCGACGACAAGATCCGCGGGCTCACCCTGGGCGGCGACGACTACGTCACCAAGCCGTTCAGCCTGGAGGAGCTGACCGCCCGGATCCGGGCCGTGCTGCGGCGCACCGCGACCGGCGACCAGACCCCGTCCCGGCTCACCTTCGCCGACCTGGAGCTGGACGAGGAGACGCACGAGGTGCACCGCGCCGGTCAGCGGGTGCAGCTCTCGCCGACCGAGTTCAAGCTGCTGCGCTACCTGATGCTCAACGCCAACCGGGTGCTCAGCAAGGCGCAGATCCTCGACCACGTCTGGAACTACGACTTCCGCGGTGACGACAACATCGTCGAGTCGTACATCTCCTATCTGCGGCGCAAGGTCGACAACACGCAGCCGCGGCTGATCCACACGCTCCGGGGAGTGGGTTACGTGCTACGCAAGCCGGCGGCGTGAACGTCGTCCACGACGCGAAGGGCAGGCTGCGCAGCATCCCGCTCCGGCTGAAGCTCGTCGCCTCCGTCCTCGCGCTCGTGGCTGCGGCCCTGGTGGTGATCAGCGTGTCTACCGCCTATTTCCTGCGCAGCTATCTCGTCGGGCAGATCGATACCGAGCTGAGCGACTCGGTGAACCGGTTCGAGTCGATCCCGCCGACCGGTATCACGTTGCCCAGCGACTACCTCGTGGTGCTGACCAGCCGGGGCAGCGGAGAGGTCGACGGCGGAATCGCCTACGACACGGATCGGTTCCAGGAGCGGGACCTGCCGAGCTGGCCCACGGAGGTGAGCGGGTTCCGGAAACTGGAGGGAGATCCGTTCACCGTCCGGGCGCGCGACAGCTCGGTCCGCTGGCGGGTGCTCTACACCCAGTTGCCGAACGGGCAGATGGCGTTGATCGGGGAACATCTGACCGACGTCGACATGGCCGTTCGACAGCTCGTGTGGATCGACCTTCTGGTCGGGGGCGCGGTGCTGATCTCACTGGCGTCCGTCGGCGCCGGAATCGTCCGTACCAGCCTGAAGCCGCTGGTGGAGATAGAGCGTACGGCGGCGGCCATCGCCGGCGGCGACCTGACCCGGCGCGTGCCCGACCCGGAGATGGGACGGCCGTGCCCGACCTCGGAGCTGGGTCGCCTGTCCCGGGCGCTGAACGCGATGCTGGCGCAGATCGAGGCCGCGTTCACCGCGCGGGCCGCCTCCGAGGCGGCGGCGCGCAGCGCCGAGATGGGCGCGCGGGACGCGGCCGCGTACGCGCAGGCGTCGGAGGCGCGGGCCCGCCGGTCCGAGGAGCGGATGCGGCAGTTCATCGCCGACGCCTCGCATGAGCTGCGGACGCCGTTGACCACGATCCGGGGCTTCGCCGAGCTGTACCGGCAGGGCGCGGCGCGCGCGCCGGAGCAGACCGCCGACCTGCTGCGCCGCATCGAGGACGAGGCGGCCCGGATGGGGCTGCTGGTGGAGGACCTGCTGCTGCTGGCGCGGATGGACCGGGAACGGCCGATCGCGCTGGCCCCGGTCGAGCTGCCGGTGCTGGCCTCGGACGCGGTGGAGGCGGCCCGGGTGGTCGCCCCGGACCGGCGGATCGAGCTGGAGCGGGACCCGGGCGCGGGCCCGCTGGTGGTGCTCGGCGACGACGCCCGGCTGCGCCAGGTGATCGGCAACCTGATGACGAACGCGCTCACCCACACCCCACCGGACGCCTCGGTGACGCTGCGGCTGCGGGCGGAGGCGGGCAACCTCGCCGTGGTGGAGGTGGCGGACACCGGTCCCGGCCTCACGCCGGAGCAGGCCGAGCGGGTCTTCGAACGGTTCTACCGGGTGGACGCCGCCCGTACCCGGCGGGCCGGCGGGCCGATCAGCACCGGCCTCGGCCTGGCCATCGTGGCCGCGCTCGTGGCCGCGCACCACGGCACCGTCGAGGTGGACAAGACCCCCGGCGGCGGGGCGACGTTCCGGGTGAAGCTGCCGCTGCTGCCCGAGGCGCCCGAGCCGGGCGAGTGACGTTCAGAAAACTTCCAGGCGGATTCCAGGCTGATGACAGTGCCACAGGGAAAGCTGGGGGCATGACCGACCACGAGACCGATCCGCAGCGGTCGCCGGCCCCCGCCGACGCCGAGCCGTCGCACCACACCGCCGAGCTGCCCCGCGTCGAGAGCGGGACGTCGGACTCCTCGAACACCTCGAACACACCGGCCGCCGCGCCGGTTCCGGCCGACACCCCGGCCGCCGGAACCACGGCGCAGGCCGGAACCACAAACCCGGCGGCTCCGCCGGCCGGCCCGTACCCGCCGCAGGGCGGGACGCCGTACCAGGCCGCGGCGCAGCAGCAGCACCCCTGGTACGGGCAGCAGCACCAGCAGCACGGCTGGGCCCAGCAGCAGAGCGGCTCGGGCTACCAGTCGGCGCCGCACAGCGGCGGGCCGGTCCCGTCGTACCAGGCGCAGCCGTACCAGGGACAGCACGGACAGCACGGGCAGCACGGCTACCAGCCGTACCAGGCCGGGCAGCCGACCCCGCCGTGGGGCACGCCGCAGCCGGCGCGGCCCAGCCGGGCCGGGAAGATCGTCGGCGTGGGCGCGCTGGCGCTGGCGCTGATGTTCGGCTCGGGCGTGGCCGGTGGCGCGCTGGCGCTCGCGCTCGACGGGGACGGCCCGACCCGCACCTACTCCGCCGCCCCGATCATCAACAGCGCCGACCTGCCCAAGATCGCGGCGTCCGTCCAGGACAGCATCGTCACGATCATGACGGGCAGCGGTGAGGGATCCGGGGTGATCCTCAGCGCCGACGGGTTCGTGCTGACGAACAACCACGTGGTGGCCGGCGCCGGTGGCGACACCGTCCGGGTGGTCTTCGCCAACGGCAAGAGCGCGACCGCCAAGATCGTCGGGACCGACCCGAAGACCGACCTCGCGGTGGTCCAGGCCAGCGGGGTCAGCGACCTGAAGGCGGCGAAGTTCGGCGACAGCGACGCCATGCAGGTCGGTGACCAGGTGCTCGCCCTGGGCAGCCCGCTCGGCCTGCAGGGCTCGGTCACCGCCGGCATCCTCAGCGCCCGCGACCGCACCATCCAGGCGGGCAGCGGCCAGCAGAACCCGCAGCAGGGCGCCAGCTCGATCTCCGGCCTGCTGCAGACCGACGCCCCGATCAACCCGGGCAACTCCGGCGGCGCGCTCGTCAACACCCGGGGCGAGGTGATCGGCATCAACACCGCCATCGCCACCGCCGGGCAGGGCAGCACCGGCAACATCGGCGTGGGCTTCGCCATCCCGAGCAACAAGGCCAAGGACGTGGCCGAGAAGCTCCAGCGCGGCGAGAAGATCAGCCACCCCTCGCTCGGGGTGAGCGTGAACGGCGCCGAGGACGGCGGCGCGCTCGTCGCCGCCGTCACTCCGGGCAGCCCCGCGGAGAAGGCCGGGCTCCAGCGCGGCGACGTGATCACCAAGTTCGGCGACAAGGTGATCAACGACTCGAACGATCTGGTCGGCGCGGTGCAGGCCGGCAAGGTCGGCGACCGGGTCGAGGTCGAGTACAAGCGAAACGGATCCGCCGAGACCGCAACCGTGACGCTCGCCGAGACGTCATAGTCCCAAGACCTGCCTCCCTCCTGGGCGGCGGGCGACGGAGCCAAGGGGGTTGGCTCCGTCGCCCGCCGCCCGTCCTCTTTCTCACCCGGTGCGGGTGAGACCGGCTCACCCGCGACCGGGCCACGCTGGGGGCATGACCACCACGTCCACCGTGCGTACCGACCAGCTGATCCAGCGCGACGTCCTCGCCGAACTGGACTGGGATGCGCAGACCCGGGCCACCGACGTCGGCGTGACGGTCGCCGACGGCGTCGTCACGCTCACCGGGCGGGTGGACAGCTACGCGCGGCGGTGGGCCGTCGAGCGCTGCGCCCACCGGGTACGCGGGGTGCGCGCGGTCGCCAGTGACCTGGAGGTCGACCTGACCGCCACGGACCGGCGTACCGACGCCGACATCGCGATCGCGGCCGGCCGGGCGCTGGAGTGGGACAGCTTCGTGCCGGCCGAACGGCTGGACGTGACGGTCGCCGCCGGCTGGGTCATGCTCCGGGGCGAGGTCGAGTTCGGCTTCCAGCGCCGTACCGCCGAGCGTGAGCTGCGCCGGCTGCGCGGCGTACGCGGGGTGACGAACCTGATCGAGGTACGGCCCCCGGCCCCGCCCAGCGACGAGCAGCAGCGCCTCGACCTGCGCCGCCTGCTGCTGCGGCGGACCGGCACCGAGCGCATCGACGCCCGGGTCGACGGCGACACTGTGGTGCTCGACGGCGTCGTGGGCGCCTGGTGGCAGCGCGAGGAGGCGGAACGGGCCGCGTGGGCCCTGCCGGGCGTACGTGAGGTGCACGTCGGGATCGTGGTGTCCGGCTGAGCCGACGGCGTGTCGTTTACCGCGGGCCGGGCCGGGAACCCGCGACCCAGCGGGTACGCCGGGGACCGAGCGGGGAGGACTCGTGGCCGTGAACCAGCAGTCCTCGGAGCGCTGGCGGGCCGGGCCGCTGCGGATCGCGATGGTGGTGCCGCCCTGGCTGTCGGTGCCGCCGCCCGGCTACGGCGGGCTGGAGACGCTGGTCGCGGGACTGGTCGACGCGCTCGTCGAGCGGGGGCACGCGGTGACGCTGTTCGGGGCGGGGACCGGGCACGGCACCTCGGCCGACTTCGTCTCCACCTGCGACGAGCTGCAGTACGAGCGGATGGGCGAGTCGCTGCCCGAGCTGGCGCACCTGGCCCACGTCGACCGCCTGATCGGCCCGGCGGACTTCGATCTGGTGCACGACCACAGCACGATCGGCCCGCTGGTGGCCGGACGCCGCCGGGTGCCCACTGTCGCGACCGTGCACGGCAACCCGGTGGGCGAGTACGGCACCGTGCTCGGCAACACCGACCGGGGGGTGGGCCTGGTCGCGATCTCGCACGCGCAGCGCCGGGCGAATCCGGGGCTGCCCTGGGCCGGCACCGTGCACAACGCGATGCCGCTGCGGGACGTCCCGCGCAAGCGGGCGCCCGGGACGGGACCGGTGCTCTGGCTGGCCCGGTTCAGCCCGGACAAGGGCCCGGACGTGGCGATCGCGGCGTGCCGGGCGGCCGGGCTGCCGCTCACGCTGGCCGGCAAGTGCAACGAGCCGGCCGAGCGCCGCTACCTGGAACAGGTGGTACGGCCGCTGCTGGGCGAGGACGTCACGCTCGTGCTGAACGCCGACCGCGAGGCCGCGTGGCGGCTGCTGCTGGAGGCCCGTTGCCTGATCATGCCGATCCAGTGGGCGGAGCCGTTCGGCATGGTGATGGTGGAGGCGATGGCGACCGGCACCCCGGTGGTGGCGCTGCGCCGGGGCGCGGTGCCGGAGCTGGTCCGCTCCGGGGTCACCGGGTCCGTCTGCGACGACGCCGACGAGCTGCCGGCGGCGTTGTCGGCGGCAGCCGGCCTGGATCCGGCGGACTGCGTCGCGCATGTCGCGGAGAACTTCTCGGTGGAGCGGATGGCCGCCGACTACGAGGCGGTCTACCGGGGCTTCCTGGCCGCGCGAGCGGGCGCACGGGCACCCCGGGCGGTCGCGCCCGCGGCCGCGGGCTGACCGGTCAGGTCTGCCCGGCCACGAGTTCCGCGGCGGCCGCGTCGAGTCGCCGCGCGTACCCGGGGGTGATGCTGCCCTCGCGGCGGCGTTCGTCGATCTTGTCGCGGAGCCGGTCCACGGCGGCGGTCACCTCGCCCTCACCGCTCGCGGCGACCGCGTTGCGCAGCAGGTTGCGCAGGTCCACCCCGACGTCCTCGCGGATCTGACCCTCCGCCAGCCCGGCCTCGATCAGCCCGTCGACCCGTTCGGCGGCGTCGGGCTGGCCGGTCGCGGGCGGACGGTTGCCGCCGGTGGCGGGCGCGCCCGACGGTGTGGCCGGCGCCGTGACGACCGGCGGCTCCGGCGCGGGTGCGACGGTGGACGGCGGCTGGACCGGCCCGGCGGTCGGCAGCACCCGGGGGTCCTCCGGCCGGTCCGGTGTCAGCGTGGGCACGAGCAGCGCGGCGGCGGCGACCACCGCCACGCCGGCCGCCGCGAGCGCGAGGACGCGCCGCCGGCTCGGCGCGGCGGCCGGGTTGCCCGGCGGGACCGGGTCCGCGGACGGCCCGGGCGGCGGGGGAGCAGACGACGGCGGCAGCGCGGGCAGCGTCATGGTGGGCGCCAGCATGGTGGCGGCCTGCGGGTCGGCGGGCAGCATCTGGTCGCGCAGCACGGCCGCCACCCGGTGCGCGGTGGGCCGCTGTCGCGGGTCGCGGGCCAGGCAGCGCAGGCAGATCTCCGCGACCGGTCCCGGCAGCCCCGGTACGCCGTCGAGGCTGGGCTCCGGGCTCTCCGCGAGCGCGGCGCTCAACTCCTCCCAGGTCTCCGCCGGGTACGGCGGGTGCCCGGTCAGCGTCTCGAACAGCAGCACGCCGAGCGAGTAGACGTCGGTGGCCGGCTGGGCCGCCGCCCCGTCCAGCCGTTCCGGCGCCACGTACGCCGGGGTGCCGAACGTGCCGCCGTCCTCGTCGTCGTCCGGCGTCCCGACCCGGGTGGCGATGCCGAAGTCGAGCACCTTCGCCCCGGTGCCGGTCATCATCACGTTGGCCGGGGTCACGTCCCGGTGCACGATGCCGAGCCGGTGCGCGGCGGCGAGCGCCTCGGCCACCTGCGCGCCCGTCTCCACCGCCTCCGGCCAGGGCAGCGGCCCCTCGGTGAGCCGGTGTTCCAGCTCCTCACCGGCGAGCAGCTCCATCACCACGAACGAGGTGATCGAGCCGTCCGGCGCCACCGTCTCGCCGTAGTCGTGCACGGCCGTGACATGTGGATGGTCGAGCTGGGCGGCCGAGCGGGCCTCCTCGCGCACCATGTCGCGGAACCGGGCGTCGGCGGCGAGCGAGGGCGCGAGCACCTTGACCGCCACCACCCGGTCGAGCACCTCGTCGCGGGCCCGCCAGATCACCGACATGCCACCGGCGCCGATCCGGTCGATGAGCCGGTACCGACGGGCCAGCAGGCGGCCGGCCTGGAGTGTCGCCATCAGCTCGCACCTGCCTGGGCTCGGGAGCGCTATCAGGTTGCGTGAATGTGTCTTACCTGTCAACAGTCCGCGCGGCGCCGATCGCGCGGCGCGCATCCGTGATGGCTCCCGGTCACCGCCGGGACCAGCGGGGACGGTCCGCCCGGCCGGCTGTGGGCCGCGTGCCAGGATGAACGTCATGGCAGCAGGTCCGGTGGCGTTCGTGCTCGGCGGCGGGGGAGTGCTCGGCGCGGTCGAGGTGGGGATGCTGCGCGCCCTGTTCCGCGCCCGGATCAAACCCGACCTGGTGCTGGGCACCTCGATCGGCGCGGTCAACGGCGCCCTGGTCGCCGCCGACCCGACCGAGGCGGTCACCGACCGGCTGGTCCGGCTCTGGGCGTCGCCCGAGGCCAGCGAGGTGTACGGCGACTCGGTCGCCCGCCAGCTGCGCCGGTTCGCCGCCCGTACCCACCTGCACTCGCCCCGGCCGCTGTACCGCCTGCTGGAGAGCACGCTGGGCGAGGACACCACCTTCGCCGACCTGGCCGTGCCGTTCCGCTGCTGCGCCGCGAACATCGAGCGCGCCGCCGAGCACTGGTTCCACAGCGGGCCGCTGGTGCCGGCCGTGCTCGCCTCCGCCTCGGTGCCCGGGCTGCTGCCCCCGACCCAGATCGACGGCCAGCACTACATCGACGGCGGCGTGGTCAACTCGATCCCGGTCGGCGAGGCGGTGCTGCTCGGCGCGAAGCAGATCTTCGTGCTCCAGGTGGGCCGGATAGAGCGTGAGCTGAGCCCGCCGCGCCGCCCCTGGGAGATCGCCCAGGTGGCGTTCGAGATCGCCCGCCGGCACCGGTTCGCGCGGGAGATGGCGGCGCTGCCCGAGGACGTGGAGGTACACGTGCTGCCCACCGGCGGGCTGGAGCCGCGCGACGACAGCCCGTGGGCGTACCGGGACACCGCGGCGGTGGGCCGGCGGATCAGTCGCGCGTACACTGCCTCCCGCCGATACCTGGACACCGCGCTGGAGCGCTGATGCCGTTGCCGCCCCGCTGGCTCCGCCGGCTGGTGCTCGCGCCCGGAGTGGTGCTGCTCGCCTTCTTCGTGGTGACCACGCTGCCGGCCTGGGCGCTGCTCGCGCTCGCCGCGTCGCCGCTGGTGCCGGGACGGCTACGCCCGCTGCGGCTGCTCTGGTTCGGCACCGTCTACCTGGTCTGGGACGCCGCCGCGCTGCTCGCCCTCTTCCTGCTCTGGCTGGCCTCCGGCTTCGGCGTCTACAAGCGTGCGCCGGCCTTCCAGCGGGCCCACTACGTGCTCGCCGGATGGTTCCTGCGGGTGATGTTCTGGCAGGCCCGGTGGACGCTGCGGCTGAGCATCGACGTGGTCGGCACCGACCCGGACACCGCCCTGCCCGGCCGCCCCGAGCTGGTGGTCTGCCGGCACGCCGGGCCCGGTGACTCGTTCATCCTGATCCACGCGCTGGTGAACTGGTTCAATCGGGAACCCCGGATCGTGCTCAAGGAGACGCTCCAGTGGGATCCGGCCATCGACGTGCTGCTCAACCGGCTGCCCAACCGGTTCATCGCGGCCGGGCCGGACGGGCGCGACTCGGTGGTGCGGCAGATCGGGCACCTGGCCACCGGCCTGGACGACGACGACGCCTTCGTGATCTTCCCGGAGGGGGGCAACTTCACCCCGTCCCGGCGGCTGCGCGCGATCGACCGGCTCCGCGGGCTCGGGCTGGAGCGGATGGCGCGCCGCGCCGAGCGGATGCGGCACGTACTCGCCCCGCAGCCCGGCGGGCTGCTCGCCGCGCTCGACGCCGCGCCGGACGCCGGAGTGATCTTCGTGGCGCACACCGGCCTGGACCAGATGCTCACCGTCGCCGACGTGTGGCGCGAGCTGCCGATGGACAAGCGGATCGTGATGCGGTTCTGGTCGGTGCCGCCGGAGGAGATCCCGGCCGGCGAGCAGGAACGCATCGAGTGGCTGTTCGACTGGTGGGCCCGCATCGACAGGTGGATCGCGGACAACCGCAACGGCACCGTCGACGCCTGATCCGATTCCCCGCGCCTGTTCGGCGCGCCGGCCGCGCGCCGCGTAAGGTGCGCTGGTGGAGCAGATCTGCGTGGTGACGACTGTGGTGGACGCCCGCGGGGTCGCGGACGTGCTGGCGGCCGCGGCGGTCGCCGGCCGGCTGGCGGCGTGCGCCCAGGTCGGCGGCCCGGTGGACAGCACCTACTGGTGGCAGTCGGCGATCCAGACCACCGCCGAGTGGCAGGTGCGGTTCAAGACCGCGCCGGACCGGGTGGACGCGCTGGTCGACCAGCTCCGCGCCAACCACCCGTACGAGGTGCCGGAGATCCTGGTCAGCCGGGAGGACAGCGGCAACCCCGGTTACACCGCCTGGGTGCGCGAGCAGACCCGGCCCTAGGTACTCCTACTCTGTCCGCCCGCCCCGCCGCCCGCGAAGCTGGCCGGGTGGAGAACACCGGCTACCCCTGCCCCGGTTGCGGCGCCCCGGCCGACCTCGTCGCCGGATGCCGCGGCTGCGGCCGTCCGCCCTACCCGCCCGCCGCCGAGGTGATCCGGCTGGACCGGGAGATCACCGAGCTGGCGCCGCGCGTCGAGGCGGCCCGGCTCGCGTACCACGATCTGTCCGGCCGCCTGTCCACGGCCCGGCAGCGGCGGTCGGCGCTGGCCGCCCGGATCCGTCAGGAGATCCCCGTGCCGGGCGCCGCCGGTCCCGCGCCGCTCCCGGCGCCGCCGCCGCGTCAAATCCCGCAGGCCCCCGCCCCGGTACGCCCCGGCGGCGCGGAAACCTCCACCCGGGCGGTGCAGGGGCTGCTGTTCGTCCTGGGTGGACTGCTGCTCGGCACCGCCGCCGTGGTGTTCACCGCTGTCGCCTGGGCCACGTTCGGGGTGACCGGCCGGGCGCTGGTCCTGCTGGCGGTCACCGCGCTTGCTCTGGCCGCGCCGCTCGTCGCCCGGGCGCGCGGGCTGCGCGGCACCGCCGAGACGCTCGCCTCGGTGGCGTTGCTGCTGGTGGTCCTGGACGGGTACGCCGCCTGGTCGGTGGACCTGTTCGGGGTGACCGGCCTGCCCGGCAGCCGGTACGCGGCGCTGGTCGCTGCCGTCAGTACCGCGGTGGCGGCCGGATACGCGCTGGTCAGCCGGCTCACCGCACCCTGGTTCGCGGCGTGGCTGCTGGCGCAGCCGGTGCTGCCCCTGGCCGTGGCCGCGTTCCGGCCCACCGCCGCCGGCTGGGCGCTGGTGCTGACCGCCGTGGCGCTCGGCGACCTCGCGGTGGTGGTGGCGCTGCGCCGCCGAACCTCCGGCAACCGCGCCGCGGTGGCGGCCGGGCTGGTGCTGGGCTGGACCGGGCACGGCGTGGCGCTGGTCCTGGCGGCCGGCTGCGCGCTGGTGCCGCTGGCGGTCGGCCACGCGGCGGGCACGCCGCTGCTGGCCGGTGGCCCGCTGCTGCTGGTGGTGCTGGCAGCGGTCGCGGGCGCGGTAGCGGCCGGCGGCCGGTTCTGGCGCGCGACCACCACCGGACTGCTGGCGCCGGTGCTCGCGGGCGCGTTGATCCGGCCGGTCGCCGAGCTGCGTTCCGGGCTGCTGCTGATCGCCGCCGGCCTCGTGGTGGCGGCGCTCGCCGGTGCGGTCCGGGCGCTGCCCGCGCCGGTGCGGACCGGTCCGCTCGTGGGCGTGCTCGCGGTGGCCGCCGCGCTGGGCCAGGTCACTGTCGTGCTCACCGGCGTGGTCGGCGCGGCGACCGCGAGCGCCTCGTTCCCGGCCTGGCAGGGCGGGCGGGACGTGCCGGTCCCGTCCTGGGGCTGGCAGCTCCCGGCGGCCCTGCTGCTGACCGCCGGCGCGGTCGCGCTGCTGACGCCCCGGGCCGGCCGGCCGCTGGTCGGTGTGATCGCCGCCGGGCTGGTCGCGCTCGCCGCGCCGGCCGTGACGGCCGTGCCGTGGCCGCTGGTGCTGGTGGTGGACCTCGGGGCGGCCGCCGCGCTGCTGCTGGCGGCGGTGGCCAGGCCGCGCCCGGGCCGGGTGGTCGTCCCGGTCGCCGCGTCGGCCGCCGCGGTGCTGTTCGGGCACGCGCTGCTGGTCGGCGTCGCCGCGCCCGGCGGGGCGGTGGCGGTGCTCGCCGTGACGGCGCTGCTCGGCGTGACGGTGGCCGGGCTGGGCCGGCGCGGGCTGGGCGCGCAGCCGGTCGTCGGCGGCGTCGCGCTCGCGGTGGCGCTGGTCGCCGTACCGGCGGCGGTGGCCGTCGCGCTGTTCGGCCTCGGCGCGCCGCCGTGGTGGCAACTGCGGGGTGCTGCCGCCGCCGTCGTGGTGCCGGTGGTCGTCGCCCTCGCCGTCCGTCGCCTGTGGACCGACCTGAGCGGGTACGCCTCGACCGGGCTCGCCGTGGCGCTCGCCGGGACCGGCCTGGTGCCGCTCGTCGCGCCGGGCGGGGAACCGGTGGCGCTCTACGCGGCGGCGGGGGTCCTGCTGGCGCTCGCCGCCGGGGGTGGCTCCCGGCCGGTGGCCGCCCCGCGCGCGGTGGGCGCCGCGCTGGCCGTGGTGGCGTTGCTGGCCACGGCGCGGACCGTGCTGCTGGTGCTCGCGGGCCTGCCGGTGCGGCCCGGGTCCGGGGTGCCCGCCGCCGCGGCGGCTTCCGCCGGGACCGCCCGCGCCGGGCTGGTGCTGCTGCTCCTGGGCGTCGCCGCCGGGGCGTACGCCGCGACGGGTCGCCGCGTCGCGTGGTGGGTCGCCGGGGCGCCGTTCGGCGCGGTGGCGCTGCCGGTGCTGGCCGAGGCGGCCGGCGCGCCCTGGCCGGTGGTGCCGGCGACGGCGTTCGGGGTCGGGCTGGCCGCGTTGCTGACCGCCGCGCTGACCGGGGCGTACCGGGCGGTGCTCGTGCCGCTGGCCGTGGTGCTGGCCGTACCCGGGTTCGGTGGTCTGCTCGCCACCCGGGCCGGGACGCTCGCCGCGCTCGGTGTGCTGGTGGTGGCCGGGGCGGTGACCGGGGTGGCCGGACGGCCGGCGGTGGTCCGGATCGTGGGGTGGCTGGGCGCCGTCGCGGCGGCCACCGGGTTCGCCCTCGTCGCGTCGCTGACGGCCGGGCAGTCGCTGCGTACCGGGGCGTTCGCGGTCCTGGCCGTCGCGGCCGTGACGCTGCACGCGGCGCCGCTGCTGCGCGTGGTCCGGTCCGGCGGTCCGGGCGGCGTCGGGCGGGCCGGCACGTGGGCGCTGGAGGCGGCGGCGCAGGCGGTGGCGCTGCTCGCGCTGCTGCTCACCGGCGGCTCGTTGCGGCACGCGGCGGCGGTCTGCGTGCTGTGGGGCGTGGCCGTCGCGGTCCGGGTGCTGCGCCGGAGCGAGTCGCCGGGCGGGCGTCGCGTGCTGGCCGCGGTGGCCGCCGGCAGCGAACTGGTCGGTGGGTGGCTGGTGCTGGCCGCGCGCGGGGTGGTCGTGCTGGAGGCGTACACGCTGCCGGCGGCGGCGCTCGCCCTGGGCGCCGGGCTGCTGGCGCTGCGACGCCGGCCCGGGCTGACCAGCTGGCTGACGTTCGGTCCGGCGCTCGGCGCGGCGTTCCTGCCGAGCCTCGTGTCGGTGCTCGTCTCCGGTGAGCCGCAGCCGTGGCGGCGGCTCGCGCTCGGCGCGGCGGCGGTGGCGGTGGTGCTGGGCGGGGCGGCCCGGCGCTGGCAGGCGCCGGTGGTGCTGGGCGCGGCCACGCTGGTGCCGCTGGCGCTGCACGAGCTGGCCCGGGGCTGGGACCTGCTGCCCCGCTGGCTCTTCCTGGGCGTGGGCGGGCTGCTGCTGATCGGGCTGGCCGCCACCTACGAGCGGCGCCGGCGTGATCTGGTCCGGCTGCGCGAGGCCGTGGCCCGGCTCGGCTGACCCGAGCGGCGAGCCCTCTCACCGACTGTGGTGAGAGGGCTTCGCTGCGCCGGTGCGCCTCACCTGATCGGCGAGCCGCCGTCGACCGGGATGGTGTGGCCGTGGATGAACGACGCGTCGTCGCTGGCGAGGAAGCAGACCGCGCGGGCGATCTCGTGCGGTTCGCCGTACCGGCCGGCGGGCGCCTGCATGGTCAGGTCGTAGAACGGGAAGTCGCTGGTGATCTCCGCGCCCTCGAAGGCGGCGGTCTTGATCACGCCGGGGCCGATGCCCACAGCGCGGATGCCCTGGTGGCCGTAGTCGTAGGCGATCTGCTTGGTGAGCCCGATGACGCCGTGCTTGGCGGTGGTGTACTCCGCGCCGACCTCGCTGGCGACCAGGCCGGACGCCGACGACACGTTGATCACGACACCCTTGCCGCGCTCCAGCATGTGCGGCAACGTGGCCTTTGTGGCGAGGAAGACGCCCTTCAGGTCGACCTCCATGACGCGGTCCCACTGCTTGTTCTCGATCTCCAGCAGTGGCACGTACGCGCCGAACACGCCGGCGTTGTTCACCAGCACGTCGATGCGCCCGTACGCGTCGAGGGCGGCGCTCACCATGGCGCGTACCGACTCCTCGTCGGTGACGTCGACCGCCACCGCCACCGCGTCGCCGCCGGCCTCCTTGACGCGGGTGACAGTCGCCTCGGCGCGTTCCAGGGAGAGATCGGAGACGACGACCTTCGCGCCTTCGGCGGCCAGCTCGACGCACATGGACATGCCGAGTCCGGAGCCGACCTGGTCGGGGCTGAAGCCGCCGCCCGTCACGAGCACCACCTTGTCTGTCAATCCACGCACCGTGATGTCTCCCGTCTGTCGATGACCGTGCGTCCGGCACGGCTGACCGTTCGGATGAACTGTACTCATCTTTACGTACAGATTAGCTGGTCAGAGGGGGTGCGCCCACCGATGCGTGGGCTTGCTGCGGTGTGACGAAGATCGTTTGCCCGGGTCCGGCCCGGCGGGGTAGGGACAGCACCACCTTCGAGCCGGGGGTCTGCGGGATTACCCACGGCGACGATCGTCGCCAGAATCGGTGACGGAGAGTTGCGTACGAGAGCGTGGCTCGCGCATCGGGGGGCGACATGACTTCTTCCACGTCGACGGAACCCGCGGCACGGCGGGGCAGCGACTACGCGCGGCTGTCCCGCCGCATCGCCGAGGCGGGACTGTTCGAGCGGCGGCCCGGCCGGTACGCGCTGCGGATCGCGCTCACGCTCGGCGCGTTCCTGGCCGGCTGGGCCCTGGTGGCGCTCGTCGGTGACTCGTGGTGGCAGGTGCCGCTTGCAGTGGTGATGGCGGTGGCCACCACGCAGGTGGCGTTCCTCGGCCACGACGCCGGGCACCGGCAGATGTTCCGGCGGCGCGGGCCCAGCGAGGCGGCCGGGCTGGTCGCCGGCAACCTCGCCGTCGGGCTCAGCTACGGCTGGTGGGTCGACAAGCACAACCGCCACCACGCCAACCCGAACCACACCGACGAGGACCCGGACGTCGGCGCGGGCGCGCTGGTGTGGACGTACGAGCAGGCGAGCGCCACGCGCGGCCTGGGCCGGTGGATGGCCCGCCGCCAAGCGTGGCTGTTCTTCCCGCTGCTGCTGCTGGAAGGACTGGCGCTGCACGTGGCGAGCGTGCGGGCGCTCGTCGACCGCGAACCGGACGGGCGGTGGCGGGTGCCGATGCGGCACCGCGCGGTGGAGGCGCTGCTGCTCGCCGCCCACGCCGCCGGCTACCTCGGTCTGCTGTTCGCGGTCATGTCCCCGGCCAAGGCGCTGGTGTTCGCGGCCGTGCACCAGGGGCTGTGGGGCCTCTACATGGGCTGCTCGTTCGCCCCGAACCACAAGGGCATGCCGATGCCGACCGACGAGGACGGCCTCGACTACCTGCGTAAGCAGGTGCTCACCTCGCGCAACGTACGCGGTGGCCGGCTCGTCGACCTGGCGCTGGGCGGGCTCAACTACCAGATCGAGCACCACCTGTTCCCGAACATGCCCCGCGCCAACCTGCGCCGGGCCCGGCCGCTGGTGATGGCGTACTGCGCGGAGCAGGGCGTCCCGTACGCGGAGACCGGGCTGATCGAGTCGTACCGGCAGGCGCTGGCGCACCTGCACGACGTGGGCCGCCCGCTGCGCGCGGGCTGACCCGGCCGGCTGCCGGTAGGGTCGTCGCTTGGTGGAGGGCGCGCCACGGTGGTGGCGCGCGGCACGGCGGGGCGTACCACCCCGACCGCGTCACGGGACGACATCGTGCGGAGCTGCGGCATGAGATTCGAGATCAGCAAGGTGCTCGACGCCATCGAGGGACGGGTCTGCACCGATCCGTCGCTGGCCCGGGCCGTGGTCGACCTGGCCGAGGTCATCCGCTGGCAGAACCTGGACGGCGGTCGGCCGGCCAGCCTGCTGCGCCTCGGCATGGTCATCGACGCGCTGTCCCGGCAGATCGGTGAGGACAGCGTCCCGGTCTACGCGATCGTGCACCGGGCGCTGCTGTCCGACGCCGACCTGACCTCCAACGAGCGGATGGTGGTCCGCCGCTGGGCCGACGACGGCCTGGTGGAGGTGCTCGACCAGCCCGGTGACCGGATGCTGGAGGTGGCCGACCTGCTCGGCCTGCCGGTGCTCACCCGGGCCCGGCTGGACGGGCTGGTCGGCCGGTACCCGTGGCTCGGGCAGGCCGGGCGCGTGCTCGCCCCGGTGCCCGGCGCCGGTGGGCCGGTGTTCATCGCGCACGTCGGCGGCGGCCAGGACCCGGCCACCGGCAGCCGCTCACCGGCCGGCGTCAAGTTGCTCTCCCGGCAGTGGCGCTGCCCCGAACCGGGCTGCGCGCTGTTCGGCGGCGGCGGGGGCGGCGGCGCGTTCGCCGACCTGGCCGCCGTGGACCGGGCGCCGGCCGAGCAGCCGCCGCCCACGCTGCGCACCGGCGCACCGACCTGCCCCCGGCACGGCGCTCGGCTCTCCGACGCCGGTCCGCGCCCCCGTACCGAGGTGCTCGCGGTGCGCATCGGCGGGCTGGTGCGCAAGCGGTTCGCGCTCACCGAGACCGAGCCGGTGCAGGTCGGCCGGGCGCCGGAGGGGCCGGGCGCGGTGACGCTGGGCCAGTGGCTCAACGACGAGGCCCGGCGCTGGATCAGCCGCAGCCACATCCGGCTGGAGCTGCGCGTGGGCGAGGTGGTGGTCACCGACACCAGCACCAACGGCTCCGGCGTACGCCCGGGTGGCTCGATGGCGGAGAACGAGCGGATCGCGCTGGCGCCGCAGCAGTCCCGGGTGCTCGCCGAGGGGGACCTGATCGAGCTGTACCCGGGCGTGCAGGTGGGCCGCGCCGCCAAGATGAGCAGCGACGCCACGTACACCCCGAACTCGGTGATGGCCGAGGCGCCGACGATGGCGATGCGGCTGCCACGTCAGTGACCCGCACGCGAAGGCGCCGGGACCGTCGCGGTCCCGGCGCCTTCTCGCGTACGGCCTCAGCCGGCCAGCACGGCGGCGAGCTGCGCCACCGCGTGGTCGATCTCCTCTTCGGTGATCACCAGCGGCGGGGCGAGCCGGATGGTCGAACCGTGCGTGTCCTTGGCGAGCACACCCCGCTCCATCAGCAGCTCGCACGCCTGCCGGCCGGTCATCAGCGCCGGGTCGATGTCCAGCCCGGCCCACAGGCCGCGCCCGCGTACTGCCACCAGGCCCTTGCCGATCAGGCCGCGCAGGCCGGCGTGCAGCCGCTCGCCCAGCTCGGCCGAGCGGCGCTGGAACTCGCCGGTCGCCAGCAGCCGGACCACCTCGGTCGCGACCGCGCAGGCAAGCGGGTTGCCGCCGAACGTCGAGCCGTGCTGGCCCGGCTGGAGCACGCCCAGCACGTCGCGGTTCGCGGCCACCGCCGACACCGGCACGATGCCGCCGCCGAGCGCCTTGCCGAGCAGGTACATGTCCGGCTCGACGCCCTCGTGCTCGCAGGCGAACGTCGCGCCGGTACGCCCCAGGCCCGACTGGATCTCGTCGGCGACGAACAGCACGTTGCGCTCGGTGCAGACCCGGCGCACACCCGGCAGGTAACCCTCCGGCGGCACCACGACGCCCTGCTCACCCTGGATCGGCTCCAGCAGCACGGCCACCGTGTTCTCGTCGATCGCCTCGGTCAGCGCGGCCAGGTCGCCGTAGGGGACCACGGTGAAACCCGGGGTGTACGGCCCGAAGTCGGCGCGCGCGTCGGAGTCGGTGGAGAAGCTGACGATGGTGGTCGTACGGCCGTGGAAGTTGCCCTCCGCCACCACGATGTTGGCCTGGCCCGGCGTGACGCCCTTGACCTGGTAGCCCCACTTGCGGGCCACCTTGATGCCGGTCTCCACCGCCTCGGCGCCGGTGTTCATCGGCAGCACCAGGTCCTTGCCGCAGAGCGCGGCCAGCTCGCGGCAGAAGTCGGCGAACTGGTCGTGGATGAACGCGCGGCTGGTCAGCGTGAGCCGGTCGAGCTGCGCGTGCGCGGCCTCGATCAGCTTCGGGTGCCGGTGGCCGAAGTTCAGCGCCGAGTATCCCGCCAGGCAGTCCAGGTAGCGGCGGCCGTCCACGTCGGTCAGCCAGGCGCCCTCGGCCGACGAGATCACCACGGGCAGCGGGTGGTAGTTGTGCGCCGTGTGACGCTCCGCGTCCCGGACCGCGGACGGAGTCCGCAGCATGTCGTCGATGATCACTTGCTCGCCTTTCCCTGACGGAGTCGCAACGTGCAGCACTTCGGTCCGCCGCCGGCCTTGCGCAGCTCGGACAGGTCGATCCCGATGGTTTCGTAGCCCCGGTCGCGCAGCTTCGCGGCCAGGTCGGTGGCCTGCGCGGGCAGCACCACGTGCCGGCCGTCGCTGACCGCGTTCAGGCCCAGCACCTCGGCGTCGGCCATGGTGGCGTGGATCGCGTCCGGGAACAGCCGGCGCAGCACCGCCCGGCTGCCGGGGGAGAACGCCTCCGGCAGGTACGCCACGGTGCGCTCGTCGAGCACGGTGAGCGCGGTGTCCAGGTGGTAGAAGCGGGGATCCACCAGCTGCATGGTGACCACCGGGTAGCCGAAGACCTCCTGGAGCTGCGCGTGCGAGGCGTGCGCGGTGCGGAACCCGGTGCCGGCGAGCAGGTGGTCACCGGCCAGCAGGATGTCGCCCTCGCCCTCGTTGACGTGCTTCGGGTCGTGCATCTCGAAGCCGGCGGCCTCGAACCAGGCCCGGTACGCGGGCGCCTCGTCGGCGCGCTGCGGGTCGCGGAACTGCACCGCCATGGCCTTGCCGTCGATCACGGTGCCGCCGTTCGCGGCGAAGACCATGTCCGGCAGGCCGGCGACCGGCTCGATCAGGTCGACCTCGTGGCCCAGGTCGAGGTACGTGCGCCGAAGCTGCTCCCACTGCCGGATCGCCAGGTCGGCGTCGACCGGGGCGGTCGGGTCCATCCACGGGTTGATCGCGTAGTCGACGGCGAAGTACGTCGGCCGGCACATCAGAAAGCGCTGGCGGATGGCGTCCATCGTCATGTCGTGCTCCCAGGGTCGGGCGCGCCCGGCCACCGTCGGCCCACGGGCTGGCGCCGTGGTCCAACGTTATGCGGCCCGGGTAGACGACATCCACCGCGAGAAGTTGCGTTGAGCAGCGAATCGTTGCGTTGAACCAGTGGGTGGCGAGCGATCGTTGCGTCGACGCCGGACACACTTCGGGGGCGGCGAACCGCCGCCCCCGAAAGAGGTGTTGCCCGGCCGGTGAACCACCGGAGCTGATCAGGCTGCCGACGCCCTGCGTCGGCGATCGGGACAGTGCCCGTCAGAACCAGTTGGCAAACTGTGAGTCGAGCCACTCGCGGAAGCGGCCCACCCAGTCGCCGTCGGTGGTCGGCCAGTCGAACTGGCCGGTCATCGCCACGATGCCGAGCACCACCGCGGCCAGGCCGACGGCGATGCCGATCAGCGCGTCGGTCTTGCCCGCCACGTGCCGGCGACGGGTCGCGATCAGGCCCAGCACGGCCAGCACCGCGCCGGCCGCGCCGACGCCGATGCCGTACCCGGCGAGCGTGCCGGAGAGCACGAACAGCGCCCCGACCACGGAGACGATCAGGCCGAGCGTGGCGAGCAGGCTGGCCCGGGGACGCTTCGTGGTGTACGGCTCCGGCCGGTCCACCCGGCCGTCGCCGTCGGTGTCCGTACCGTCGGGGCGGCCGTCCCGGTCGAGGTCGGCGCGGCCGTCGCGGTCCAGGTCGGTGGTGCGCTCGGCGACGGGCGCCGCGCCGGCGGTCCGCGCGTCGGTCACCGGAACGGTCCGCGTGTCGGCGTCGACCCGGCGGCCGGTGACCGCACGCGCCGCCGCGCCCCGGTCCGCGGCCCGCCGCCGTGCCTCCGCCTCCCGCTCGTCGTCGGCCGCCACGGCCCGGCGGCCGGTCGTCGTGGTCGCCGTCCGGCCGTCGGTGGTGGCGTCGAGGTCGCGTGCGTCCCGGTCGGTCGCCGCGTCCCGGGCGCGCTCGTCGTCGGTGGCGGTGGCGGCGCTGCGGTACGTGGTCCGCTCCTCGTCGCGGTCGGTGACCACCGGCCGGTCGGCCGGCTGCTCGGCGGTCCGGTCGCGTTCGTCGACGACACCGTCGCCGTTGGTATCGGTACTGGTCGCCGGAGCGTTCCGGCGGGACAGGATCTTCACTGTGGCACCTCCTGATCCAGGCGCGGAGGCCGCGCATGACATGCAGGAAGTACCCAGGGGTGCCGAAATCGACACCCCTGGGCTCGCTCCGCACGCTCAGGCGTGCCGTCCGGTCACGCCACCGTGCGTGACCACTGCTGGTTGGTGCCCGAACCGCAGGTGTACTGCTGGACGTCCGCGCCGTCGCCGGTGCCGGCGTTGACGACGTCCAGGCACTTGCCGCTGTGCCGGGCCCGCAACTGGAACCAGCCGTCGCGCGCGGCCCACTGCCACTGCTGGTTGGCGCCGCTGCCGCAGGTGTACTGGATGATGTTGGCGCCGTCGGCGGTGCTCGCGCTGGCGACGTCGAGACACTTGCCGCTCGCGGCGTTGACGAGGCGGAACCATCCGCCGCCGGCGTCCTGGAACTCCCACCTCTGGTTCCCGCCGCCGTTCCAGCTCCACTGCTTGACCTCGGCGTTGTTCGCCGTGGAGCCGTTGATCACGTCCAGCACCCGGCCGCTGTGCCGGGCGGTGACGCGGTAGTACGCGGGCGAGTTGCCGGTGACGGTGCCCGCCGCCGCGTCGATGGTGACCGACGGGTACCAGGTCAGGCTCATGCTGGTGGCGGTCGGAAAGGCGATCGGCAGCCACACGTACTGGGAGTCGTTGGCCGGGCCGCCCCACGCTCCGGCCCACCTGTCACCCAGATAGAGGTAGCTGGTGCCGGACGTGCCCTGGATCGGCAACACGAACGCCGGCTGCGAGTTGAACGTGGTGCCGTTGCCCACGTCGGTCCAGCCGCTCCACGGTCCCGAGATGCTCGGCGCGGTGGCGTACCGGGCCTGGTTCGGGCTCCACCCCGTCGCCCCCGACGTCAGCAGGAAGTAGGTGCTGCCCCGCTTGAACATCGCCGGCGCCTCGCGGTGCGCGCCGTCCCAGAAGTTGCCCACCAGGGTGGCCACGTTGAGGTAGTCCGACGTGAGCCGGTAGATGTTCAGGTCGTAGTTGTCGTCGGCGGCCGAGATCATGTACGCGGTGCCGTTGTCGTTGTAGAGCGTGATGTCCCGGGACATGTGCTGCCCGAGCGGCCGGAAGCTGCCGTGATAGGTGTAGTTGCCGTCCACAGTGGCCGAGGAGGCGACAGCCGCCCGGGCCTCGTTGTAGTCGGACCCGTTCTCCTTGTGCATCCACATCACGAACCGGCCGGTGGCGGCGTTGTAGATGACCTTCGGCCGTTCGATGTTGGCGACCCGCAGCTCGGCCGCCGACGACTGGGTGAGCACGTTGTTGCGGAACTCCCAGGTGCGCAGGTCCGTCGAGCGGTAGACGGAGACCGCCCGGAACGTGTTGTCCGGGTTGCGGTTCTCGCCGAACCAGTAGTAGTAGTCGCCGACCTTGAGCACGCCGCCGCCGTGGGCGTGCACCACGGCGCCGCTCGTGTCGGTGAACTGGGTGCCGTTGGTGACTGTCACCGGCGCCGCCAGCGCGCCCGCCGCCGGTCCCAGCACCGCCGCCGCGAGAGCCACCGCGAGCGCCACCACGACCGCGCCGTACCGTGTCGTCCCTCGCACGGCTGTCACCTGCCGCACTTCGGCGTGATGGTGCCGGGCGTCGCGCCGGCCGCCACGAGCAGGCCGAACGTCGTCGAGCCACCCGGCGGCAGCGTCCCGTTCCAGGAGGCGTTGCGGACCGCGACGTCCTGGCCGGTGCCCTCCGCCACCCCACCCCAGACCGACTGGATGCGCTCGTCACCCGACCAGCGCCAGGAGACGAGCCAGCCCGGTGCCGGTTCGGCGCCGTCGTTGCGCACCGTCACCGTGGCGACGAAGCCACCGCCCCAGCTGGCGTCGATCGTGGCCGTCGCGGAGCAGGTTCCCGACGTCCGGGCCGGCCCGCCGATCACGTACGGGTCCCGTGTGCCGTGGGTGTCGCCGAACCGGAACCAGTAGTCGGTGTCGGGGGCCAGGCCGGTGACTGTCACCTTTCCCTGGCGCTCCGGCCCCGTGACGGCTTCGGCCACCGGGTTGCGCCACGCGGTGGCGTCCTCGCGGCTGGTGAAGAGGCTGACGAGGAGCGGCGGGTCGTAGCCGCAGGGCGGGCTGAGCACCATCCAGTAGGTGATGGTGACGCTGGTCGCGGTGGCCCCGGTCACCTGGCCGGTGACCGGCAGCGCCGGCGGGCAGGCGAAGGTGGGCGTGGGAGTGGGCGTCGCCGTGGCGGCGGCCGTCATCGCCGTGGCGGCGGGTGACTGGTCGGCACCGGCCGAGGCGGTCAGGCCGGTCAGGGTGAGGGTGGCGGCCAGTGCCGCGCCGAGCGTACGGAGCATGTGTCTCTCCCGAGCTGGGGGCGCCGGGGGCGGTCGGCGCCGGAGTGGTGGTGGACCGCGATGTCGCCGCCGTAGCGGCACGGCGGAGCGCCGGAGACGACTGCCCGGCACCGGGGTGGCACATCACCCCGCGCTTGTCCCTCCGGCGAGATCGAGCGGCTCGCACTGGCTCCCGAGCGCTACCGCCGCCAGTCTTTCAGTCGACGAACATCGATTCAACGTCGTCTCAGGACCCGACGTCGCCGGCGGTCCGATCCGCTGGCTACGCTTGGTCGTTGTGCCAGAGGGACACACCATCCACCGCCTCGCCGCCCGGCACGCCGAGCTGTTCGCGGGCGACAAGGTGCACGCAGACAGCCCGCAGGGGCGCTTCGCCGAGGGCGCGGCCCGCCTCAGCGGCACCGTCCTGGACGGCACCGAGGCGTACGGCAAGCACCTGCTGCACCACTACGCCGGCGAGCTGACGCTGCACGTACACCTGGGTCTGTACGGGAAGTTCGCCGACGGGCCCGGGGAACCGCCGTCCCCGGTCGGGCAGGTGCGGCTGCGCCTGCACAGCGACCGGAACTGGCTGGAGCTGCGCGGCCCGACCGCCTGCGAACTGCTGACCCCGCCCGAGGTGACGGCGCTGCGCGAGCGGCTCGGGCCGGACCCGCTGCGCGCCGACGCCGACCCCGACCGGGCGTACGCGCGGATCCGCCGCAGCCCCACCCCGCTCGCCGCGCTGCTGCTGGACCAGTCGGTGGTGGCCGGCACCGGCCTGATCTTCGTGACCGAGGCGCTGTTCCGGGCCGGCCGGCCGCCGCTGCTGCCCGGCCGCGACCTGAGCGCGGCCGGCTGGGCCGAACTCTGGATGGACCTGGTGACGCTGATGACCCGCGCGGTCGAGCGGGGCCGGATCGACACGGTGCGCGACGCCGACCTGCCCGAGGTCACGGGCCGCGCGCCGCGCGTCGACCGGCACGGCGGCGAGGTGTACGTCTACCGCCGCCCCGGCGCGCCCTGCCACGTCTGCGGCACCGAGGTGAGCCGGGGCACGCTGGCCGGACGCAACCTGTACTGGTGCCCCACCTGCCAGGCGGGCTGACTCACATCTCGTCGAGCAGCCAGCGGGCCGCCTCGACGTTGCCGGGGAAGACCTGGTCGCCGCCGATGCACCAGGCCGCCGTCTGGCCGATCGCCCAGCCGCGTACCCGCTCCCGGTCCAGGCCCAGCTCGGCGCTGAGACGGTCGAGCCGGTGCCGGACCGCCGCGGGGGAGTGGCCCAGCTCGGCGCCGCGCACCAGCGGTACCACCGCGAACTCCCGCTCGCCGACCAGCGGCTTCGGGTCGATCACCAGCCACGGTTCGCGTCCCGCCGCCAGGATGTTGCCGGCGTGCAGGTCCTGGTTGACCAGCACCTGCTCACCCTGGCTCGGCGCCAGGTCGGCGAGCAGCCCGAGCGCGGCGTCCAGCAGCCGCCGCTCGTACGGGCGGTTGGCCCGCTGCCAGTTGCCCGGCATCCGCTCCGCCCAGCCGGCCGCCTCCTCGGCGAGCGAAGTGAACGGCGGTCCGGCCGGCACCCCGAGGCGGGGCAGCAGCTCGACCGCCACGTCGAGCGCGGCGTCGGGCGGCAGGCCGTACAGCGGGGTGCCGGGGTCGCAGCGCTCGACGAGCAACGCGCGCCGGCCCGGATCGTGGGCGAGCAGCCGGATCGCGCCCCGGCCGTCCCAGTGCGCCAACGCGGTGGCCTCGTGACGGCTGTCGTCGTCCGGGTACTGCAGCTTCAGCACCGCCCGCGTCCCGTCGGGCAGCGTCGCGGGCAGCGCCAGCGACGCGAACGCGTACCCGAACGGCGGCCCGACCGTCAGCTCCCACCGTGCGACGCACGTGGCGAGCCGGTCCGGCAGCTCCGCGAGCCAGGCCCGCCCGGCTTCCGTCCGCTCGACCCAGCGCAGGCTCTCAGGAATGTCACACCGCATCCGGTCATCCTGGCCGAGCGAGGCGACCGGCCGTGCACCGCGGCGTCCTCGACGCGCACGCCGACGAAGTGACGCTCATGGCCGTCCCGGCCCTCGCCGAGCGGCCTGACGAAGACGAGATGGATCAACCGGACGGTGCTCATCTGCCCGAGATCACCGCCGACGCCGGTCCCACCCTTGACGCATGCACGCCTCCCACCAACTCGCCGAGGTGGTGGCATCATCACCCTTGATCAACACCACCTCGCCGAGGTGGTGGTGTCGCGGAGCCGTTGATGCCATCACCTCGGCGACCTGGTGTTGATCAAGCTGGGCCGTGGCTGTCAGTCGGCGGGCAGCATTCGGCACCCGGTGTTGACCAAGGAGTTCGCGTCACCGGAGCGCCAGAAATTCGCCGCAAACTCCTTGATCAACTGGCAGGAGTGGAGGGTTCGGCGCGGGACGTCAGGTGCCGGGTGTGGTTGGGGAAGGGGCGCCGGTGTGATCCGCGGTCAGGGGAGCCGGGCCGGGGCAATCGTCGTGCCCGGCCCGGTGCCCGTCCGGATCTACCGTCCGTCCGGGGTCGGTCGGCGGCGGCGGGCCAGCAGCATCAGACCGGCGCCGACGATCAGGAGAGCCACGCCGCCGGTCACCAGCGGCGCGGTGGCGGGACCGGTGATCGGCAGCCCTCCGGTGCCTCCGCCTCCGACGGTGCCACCGCCTCCGCCACCGCCCGGCGAGGGCTCGCTGCCGGGTGTCGACACGCGTACGGTGACCACCTCGGACACGCCGACCGTCGCCGGGTCTTCACTCGGGACGACTACGCGGTAGCGCAAGGTGCCGGGTGTCTTCGGCGTGATGGGGATGCGGTACGCGCCGCGGTCTCCGCTCGTCAGGTCGGCGGCCACCTTCCGCCACGTCCTGCCCTGGAGTTGCTGTAGTTCGATGTTCCAGCCGGCGTCGGGCTTCACCTCGCCGGTGATGGTGACTGTGGTGCCGGGCGTGACGGTGGTGCGGTTCGCTTTCGCCGTGACTGTCGGCTTCACCCGGGGATGGTCTGCCGTGACGACGATGTAGGACGGTGCGACCCTCGAGTTGGACGGACGGGTGATGCCGACGCACTTGAGGTAGCTGTCGCCCTTCGGATAGGTCCGGGAGAACGTGCCGTCGGCCTTGGTGGTGCCGTTGGGCTCGCTGTGATATTCAACGCAGAGGTTGTCGGTGCCGAAGAAGATGGGCTGGTTACCGATGCCCTCGCCGGTGTCCTCGTAGTAGAACCGTCCCGCCACGGTCAGCGGTCCGTCACCGACCAGCGGGTTCGGGGTGAGACGCATGGTGACCGCGGGCCGGTGTGTGCCGGTGACCTCCAGCCTGGTGTCCGCCGAGGCGGGCGGGTCGACGTCCAGGCGGTTCCAGGCGGCGTCCGTCGCCACCAGACGGTGGACCTCCCAGGTGCCGTTCCAGGTCGACGGCACGTGGATCGTCGCGCTCCAGGTGCCGTCCTGCGGGGTGCCAGCGGTGAGCGACAACTCGGCGCCGTCGGTGCGGTCCGTGCCGACGAGGCGCAGACCGACGTAGGGCAGGGAGCCGCCGTCCATCTCGGAGGCCTCGACCACGCCGGTGTCGTCGGTCAGGTGCACCGTCACCGTCACCGGCACCAGGTCGACGCCCGAGACGGAGACCGCGTCGGGTGAGACCGTGACGTCCACCAGCACCGGTGGCGTCTGGTCCGCCGCGGCCGCAGGGGAAGGCGTGGCGGTTGCGGAGGGCGTGGCGGTTGCGGAAGGTGCGGCGGTTGCGGGCGGCGCGGCGACGAGGACACCGCCGGGCAGCAGGAGAAGAGCCGTCGCGGCCATGCGCCACACTCGCATGTCGGTGCCCCTTCCGAGGTTGACCGGTAACGGAGAGTTCTCCTGTCGGTACCGTACTCCGTCGATGTGTTGCCGGCTGCCCCGTCGGCCTGTCGATTCGCCGGGACGGTCGGCCGAGGACCCCGGCCGACCCGCCCTCCGACTCGGCCGGCGGCTCAGCGCAGCCGGCGGATGTCCCCGTATGCCCGGTAGAAGCCGCCCCGGCCGGACTCGCGGATCTCGGTGACCAGGAAGCGCGCGCCCGGTTCGCGGATGCCCTTGGGGAACTGCACCGGCCAGTCCCGCCGGTAGCCGTCGGCCAGAACGTGGACGCGCAGCCGGCCGCCCTGCTCGACGCACTGCACCAGCACGCCGTCGCGGTCGTCGGTGGTCACCTCGACGGACGTCCAGGCGGCCGGCTCGGGCAGCCGGGCCGGCGCCTTCACGTCGACCACGTCCGGCACGCTGCCCGCCTCGGCCGCCCGGATCGCCGCCTCGCTCGCGTCGATGCAGGCTAGGTGGCCGCTCGTGGTGACCACGTAGAGCCGATTGTCGTGGTACTGCATCGAGTACGCCGAGCCGCAGCCGGTGCCCAGCTTCCACAGCCGGTTGCCGGCCTGGTCGAAGCAGTAGATCGAGGACGCGCTGTCGCCCGCGAACACGTACCGGCCGCCCTCGGCGGTGGCGCAGGAGAAGACCGCGGCGTCACAGCGGTACGTCTGCTCGGCCCGCCCGTCCTTGCGCAGGCGGACCACCTCGCGGGTGCCGGTGCCGGCGAACACGGCGTCCCGTTCCTGCCAGCCGAACAGGACCGCCCCGGTGCCGGTGTGCCACAGTTCCCGCCCGGTACGCCAGTCGTAGCCGGTGACCCCCTGCGAGTGGCCGTGGTAGATCGCGTCGGCGTCGCAGCGCACCATCCACGCGGACCGGCCGCGCCCCGGCCGGCGCCAGAGGAACTCGTCCTCGTGGTCGATCGCCGAGATGCCGCCGTCGCGATCGGACACGCCCAGCACGCCGTCGTGGATGTCCAGCCAGTAGATGTCGATCTCGGGCGCGATCGCGTACGCCGCGCGCGGCACCTTGCCGGACAGGTCGTAGACGTTGCCGTCGTCGCAGCCGGCGTAGACCCAGGCGTCGTCGGCGACGATGCACTTCACCCCGTCGGGGAGCCGGACCTGGTTGAGCAGCCGGGCGTCGTGGTCGAGCGTGGTGATCACGCCGTGCTCGTTGCCGACCATGCAGTGCCGGTCGTCGACGAAGATGCCGAAGGCGGGCGCGCCCGAGGCGTACCGCCAGAGGACCGGCGCGGTGCGGGCGGTGGAGCGGGTGCTGACGATCTGCCGGCGCGAGACCGTGCGCTTCTGGCGTACGCCGCGCACCGCCGGGGCGTACCCCTTGCGGACCTTCTCGCCGATCTTCTTCGCGGCGGCGGCGCGGGCGCGGGCGTTGTCCGGGAAGGTGCTCGTCTTCACCTGGCCCTGGTCGCCGATGCGCCCGTAGCGCACGGTCATCGCGGTGTCGTCGACCACCACCTCGTAGAACTTGTGCGCTCCACCGTCCACTTCGGATAGTTCGAGGTAGGTCGTCTCCTGTGACATGGGGGTTTACCTCCGAGGGGAAGTGCCGGACCGGCAACGCGCACACGCTAACGCCGGGCACCGACAAACCCGGGTCTCGGTGTTAAGAAGGGGCCCTTCCTCTACCGGAGGCGTTAATAGGGGGCCCTTCCTTACACAGCGGCGGCGAGGGCGTCGACGGCCTTGCGGGCGGCGATCAGCACCGGGTCCCACACCGGGGCGTACGGCGGCGCGTACCCCAGGTCGAGCGCTGTCATCTCGTCCACCGTCATGCCGTTCCACAGCGCCACGGCGAGCGCGTCGATCCGCTTGGCCGCCTCGGACCAGCCGACGATCTGCGCCCCGAGCAGCCGCCCGCTGGGCCGCTCGGCGATCAGCTTGACCGTCATCGGACGCGAGCCGGGGTAGTAGCCGGCCCGGTTCGTCGACTGGGCCAGCACCGTGACGAACTCGAAGCCGGCGTCCAGCGCGTCCCGCTCGCGCAGCCCGGTGCGGCCCACCTCCAGCTCGCAGACCTTGGTGACGGCGGTGCCGATCACGCCGGGGAAGGTGGCGTAGCCGCCGCCGATGTTGATGCCGGCGACGCGGCCCTGCTTGTTGGCGTGCGTGCCGAGCGGGATGTGTACCGGCATGCCGCTGACCCGGTGCAGCGACTCCACGCAGTCGCCCGCCGCCCAGACACCGGGCACGCCGGGCACCCGCATCCGGCGGTCGGTCCGCACCGCGCCGGAGGGACCGATCGGCAGGCCGGCGGCCTCGGCGAGCGCGGTGTTGGGGCGTACCCCGAGACCCAGGACCACGACGTCGGCCGGGACCGGTCCCTCGTCGGTGACCACGGCGGAGATCCGGCCGTCCCGCTCCTCCAGCCCGGTGACGGTGAGGCCGGTGCGGACGCCGATGCCGGTGCCGCGCATCGCGTCGGCCACCAGCTCGCCCATGTCCGGGTCCACAGTCGACATCGGCTGGTCGGCCTGCTCCACGAGCTGGACGGAGAGCCCGCGCTGCACGAGCGCCTCGGCCATCTCGACGCCGACGTAACCGCCGCCGACGACGACCGCGCGCCGGGGCCGGGGCTCGCGTTCCAGCCAGTCGATGAGCGCCGCGCCGTCGTCCAGCGTCTGCACGCCGAACACGCCCGACACGTCGTCGCGTGCCCAGTCCGGCTGCACCGGGGACGCGCCGGTGGCGTACACCAGGGTGTCGAAACCGGCGCGGACCTCGCCACCGCCGTCCAGGTCCCGCGCGATCACCTCGCGGCGGTCCAGGTCGATGGCGGTGACCTCGTGCCGGGTACGGACCTCGATGCCGAAGTCGTCGCGGAAGGTCTGCGGGTCACGGGAGATCAGTTCGTCCCGCTCCTCCACGAGGCCGCTCACCCAGTAGGGGATGCCGCAGGCCGAGTAGGAGGTGAAGTGCCCCCGCTCGAACGCGACGATCTCCAGGTCGGAGCGGTCGCGGCGGCGGCGACGCGCCTGCGACGCCGCCGACATGCCGGCGGCGTCGCCGCCGATGACGATCATGCGCTCCGCCACGCCGCCCATCCTGTCACGCCGGGACACGGCCGTGCGGCCGCTCAGCCACGGGTCTGGCGTGCCACGTCCGTGACCACGTCGACGAGCCGCCCGGTACGCGCGAACACCGCCCGCTGCCGGGCCGCTCCGCTGCCGTGCCGGCGCAGCCCGCCCAGCAGGTCGGTCACCCGGTCCAGGTCGCCGTGCCGATCCAGTTCCGGGCGCAGCCGGTCGACGAGCCGGTCCAGCAGCTCCCAGGCCGGGCGCAGCTCGCCGTCGGTGAGGTCGACGCCCTCGCCCTCCAGCCCGTCGTGGGCGGCCCGCCAGTGCGCCGCGACGAGCAGGTGGTGGTCGGTGTTGACGGCGGGACGGCCGGCGGCGATGTCGGTGAGCGCGGTCGCCACGAGCGCGCGGACCAGCGCGGCGACGAGCACCGCGTCGTCCACGGTCGGGCAGACGTCGCCGATCCTGATCTCCACGGTGGGGTACTTGGCGGAGAGCCGGGCGTACCAGTAGAGCATTCCCTCGTCCAGCATCACGCCGCTGGCGATGAGCTGCCGGATGAGCCGCTCGTAGTGCTCGTGCGACTCCAGGTACGGGGTGGGCGCGACCGACGGCCAGCGTTCCCACTCCACCGAGCGCCAGCTCGCGTACCCGGTGTCCTCGCTGCGGGAGAACGGGGAGTTCGCGGTGACCGCCTGCAGGATCGGCAGCCACGGCCGGACGTGGTTGAGCACCTGCACGCCGGTGTCCGGGTCGGGGATGCCGACGTGCACGTGCATGCCGTTGTTGCCGGGACCGGGCACCAGCAGCCGGAACCGCTCGATCATCCGGTCGAAGCGGGGCTTGTCCACCACCGGCGGCACCGGCCCGTCGACCGGTCCGGTGCCGATCGCGAGCAGCCGTACGCCGGCCCGCTCGGCCGCGTCGGCCAGTTCGGCGCGCAGCATCGACAGCGAGTGCCGGATCGAGGACAGGTCCAGCCCGGGCGGGCTGCCGATCTCGATCTGGCTGGTCTGGAACTCGCGCTCCACCTGACCGCGCAGCTCGGCCGGCACCTGCTCCATGACCAGGTCGACGGCGGGTACGGCGGTCCCGGTGTGCGGGTCGGCGAGCAGGAACTCCTCCTCGACGCCGACTGTCAGCAGGTCGGTTCCGCCCGACGCGGCGCTCCGCTCCCGCTCCGCCACTGAGCCGCTCATCGCCACCACCGTCTCCTCCGGACCACTCGCGGCACGGTGCCGCGTGGCCGAGGACCTGTTACCCACCGTGTCCGTTCCGGAAAACGTGCCGGTGGGCGTGTCGGCGCCGGTTCGCCTGTTCGGGTCGGTCGAGTGCGTTCGCGCACGGGGCAGCAGGGCGTGACACGGCGGGATACCGTGGTCGCGTGGCGGGGATGCTGGCGGTGCTGACGGGGGCGTGGGCGTACGCGCTCGCCCTGTTCGCCGACCGGCCGGTCGGGCTGCTCGCCGGCGCGGCGGTGGTCGCCGCGCTGCTGCTCGCCACCCTGCTCGCGCTGCGGGTCCGCGCGCTGCCCACGCCGCCCGGCACCCGGTTCGCCGCCGCGTTGCGGGCCCGCGCCCGCCGTCGCGGCGTTCCCCGCCAGGTCGACCCGAACGCGCCGGGGCGTCCGCGCCCCCGCGCACCCGGCCTGCGCCCCTCGGCCGCGTAGCCACCCTCCGGCCCGCGCCGGCGGGCTGCCGTTTCCTTCCCGGCTTTCGCGGCCGATTCCGTCGTCATCCGTCCCGCCGTGCGGCACGTCGCCGCCCGGGACACCCGGAATCGCCACCGAGGGGTCCACCCATGCTCGCCTTCGCACCGTTGCACTCCGCGGCGTCGGCCGCGGCCACCGTCGTCACCTGGCTCGCCGACGTGCTCGCCCCGCTCACCGGCGGCGCCGCCACGGCGGCCGCCATCGTCCTGTTCACCGCCGCGGTCCGGCTGCTGATCTCGCCGCTGACAGTGGCCCAGGTCCGCGGGGAGCGGCGCCGGACCGCACTCGCCCCCGAGGTACGGGAACTCCAGCACCGGTACGCCGACGACCCGGCCCGCCTCCAGACCGAGTTGTTCGCGCTCTACCGCAACGCCGGGGCCAGTCCGGTCGCGGGCTGCCTGCCGGCGCTGTTGCAGGCGCCGTTCTTCCTGGTCATGTACCGCCTGTTCGCCACCGGTGACGGCGCGCCGCAGCTGCTGGGGGAGCGGCTGGCCGGCGTACCGCTGGGGTGGCACCTCGGCGACGGCCTGGCCGGCCCGGTGCCGCTGGTGTTCGGCGTGCTGCTGGCCGCGTTGCTCGCGCTGGCCTGGTGGTCGTCGCGGCGGATGCGCCGGGCGGCAGCCGCCACCGGCACCGTGGCCGGGACCCCGACCGAGGGTCCGGGCGCGGCGGTGCTCGGCCGGCTGCTGCCGCTGCTGCCGTACGGCACGGTGCTCGTCGCGCTGGTGGTGCCGCTGGCGGCGGTGCTCTATCTGGTGACCACCACGGCGTGGACGGCGCTGGAGCAGGTGGTGCTGCGTCGCCCGCAGCCGGCGGCAGCCATCGACAAGCGTTGACAAGTGCGGGGGCGGGCGCGTAGAAATCGCTCTCAGAGAGCGCTCTCCCGGACCCGTCCCCGCAGAGAGGCACCCCGAATGAACCCGATCCCGGCGGCTCCGGCCGCCTCCGCCACCGTGCCCCGATCGCGCCGCCGCCTCGCCCTGGCCGCGGGTGTGCTCGCGCTCACCACAGCGCTCGCGGGCGTCTCGATGACCGCCCAGGCCGCGGTGCCCCCGACTCCCTCCGGCTGGAGCCTGGTGTGGAGCGACGACTTCACCGGCTCGGCCGGCACGCTGCCCTCGTCCGCCAACTGGATCATCGATACCGGCACCAGCTACCCGGGCGGCCCGGCCAACTGGGGCACCGGCGAGATCCAGACCTACACCTCCAGCACCGCCAACCTGGCCTACGACGGCTCGGGCAACCTGCGCATCACGCCGCTGCGGGACTCGGCCGGCCGCTGGACCTCGGCCCGGATCGAGACGGTACGGGCGAACTTCAAGCCGCCGTCGGGCGGCGTGCTGGCCCTGGAGGGCCGGATCCAGATGCCGAACGTGACCGGCGCGGCGGCATCCGGGTACTGGCCGGCGTTCTGGGCGCTCGGCTCGCCGTACCGGGGCAACTACCAGAACTGGCCTGGTATCGGCGAGTTCGACGTGATGGAGAACGTCAACGGGATCAACTCGGTCTGGGGCGTGCTGCACTGCGGTGTCGCGCCGGGCGGCCCGTGCGGGGAGTTCAACGGCATCGGTGCGTCCCGGGCCTGCCCGGGCAGCACCTGCCAGTCGGCGTTCCACACCTACCGGTTCGAGTGGGACGCCTCGGTCAGCCCGCAGCAGCTGCGCTGGTACGTCGACGGCCAGCTCTTCCACACCGTCGGGCAGAACCAGATCGGTGAGCCGTACTGGAGTCAGATGACCAACCACGCCGGCTACTTCCTGCTGCTCAACGTGGCGATGGGCGGCGGCTTCCCGGACGGCGTGGCCGGCTCGGCGACGCCGACCGCGTCGACGGTGTCCGGCCGGTCGATGCTCGTCGACTACGTGGCCGTCTACACCCGGGGTGGCGGGAGCAACCCGTCGCCGACCCCGACCACGCCGCCGCCGGGCGGGGTGCGTGACGCCTACTCGACGATCCAGGCAGAGTCGTTCAACGCGCAGAACGGCGTGCAGGTGGAGACGTGCTCCGAGGGCGGCCAGGACATCGGCTGGCTCGCCAACGGCGACTGGGCCCGCTACGACAACGTCGACTTCGGCTCCACGCCGCCGCGCGACTTCGTGGCCCGGGTGGCCTCCGGCGCGGCGTCCGGGGTGAGCGGGCTGGTGGAGGTCCGGGTGGACAGCCCGACCGCGCCGCCGATCGGCAGTTTCGCGATCGGCAACACCGGCGGCTGGCAGACCTGGCGCTCGGTGCCGGGCAACGTCGGCGCGGTGACCGGGCGGCGCACGGTCTACCTGACGTTCAGCAGCGGGCAGCCGTCCGACTTCGTCAATGTCAACTGGTTCACCTTCCGCCGCTGAGGCCGATGGGGGCGCGACCCGGACCCCGGTCCGGGTCGCGTCGAACCGGTGCTGGACAGAAACAGTTAACACTCCTAATAATAGGCGCACGTCGACGGTTGTGAATCCCTCTCCACCCCCCGCCCGTCCCCTGGAGGACGCCGTGAGACTCCGCCCCCGCCTGGCGACGCTCGCCGCCGCGCTGACCACCGCCGTGGTCGCCGGCGCGCTGCTCGCCGCCCCGCCCGCCTCCGCCGCCACCGCGGCCTTCGTCCGCACCTCCAGCTGGAGCAGCGGGTACGAGGCCCGGTTTACCGTCACAAACGACAGCTCCGCCGCCATCTCCTCGTGGAACGTCCAGTTCGACCTGCCGTCCGGCAGCACGCTCGGCTCGTTCTGGGACGCCCGCCTCACCACCTCCGGCCAGCACGTCACCGCCGTGAACCAGTCCTGGAACGGCGCGCTCGCCCCGGGCGCCAGCACCAGCTTCGGCTTCGTCGTCAGCGGCACCGGCGACCCGGTGAACTGCACCGTCAACGGCGCCTCCTGCGCCGGCGGCGGCAACCCCGGCAACCCGGGCGCGCCCGCCACCCCCGGCGGCCTGCGGGTCACCGGCACCACCGCGTCGTCGGTCTCGCTCGCCTGGAACGCGGTCTCCGGCAGCGTCACCGGCTACCGGGTCTACGAGGGCAGCACGGTCAAGGCCACCGTCACCGGCACCTCGGCCACCGTCTCCGGGCTGGCCGCGTGCAGCGGGCACAGCTACACGGTGACCGCGTACAACGGCAGCGGCGAGTCGGCGAAGTCGGCGGCGGTCGCGGCCACCACCAGCGGCTGCACCGGTGGCGGCGGGGGCGCGATGGCCGCCGCTCCCTACCTCTACCCGGGCTGGGGCGACCCGCCCGCGCCGTCCACCGTGATGGGCGCGACCGGGATCAAGTGGTTCACCATCGCGTTCGTGCTCTCCGGCGGCGGCTGCACCCCGGCCTGGGACGGCAGCGGTCCGCTGACCGGCGGCACGCACGCCGCCACCATCGCCGCGATCAAGGCGGCCGGCGGCGACGTCATCCCGTCCTTCGGCGGGTGGAGCGGCAACAAGCTCGGCCCGAACTGCTCGTCCGCCGCCGCGCTGGCCGGCGCGTACCAGCAGGTCATCAACGCGTACGGGCTGAAGGCCATCGACATCGACATCGAGAACAGCGACGAGTTCGAGAACGAGGTGGTGCAGGACCGCATCCTGGACGCCCTGAAGATCGTCAAGCAGAACAACCCGGGGATCAAGACGATCATCACGTTCGGCACCTCGACCACCGGGCCGTCGTACTACGGCACCCGGCTGATCAACCAGGCCGCGGCCAAGGGCGCCGGGATCGACGTGTTCACGATCATGCCGTTCGACTTCGGCGGCGGCGCGAACATGTACCAGAGCACCGTCAACGCGGCCGAGGGCCTGAAGACCGCGCTCAAGAACGCGTTCGGCTGGTCCGACGCCACCGCGTACGCCCACATGGGCCTGTCCGGCATGAACGGCCTCTCCGACCAGCAGGAGCTGACCTCGCCGGCCACCTGGACGCAGATCCGCGACTGGGCCAAGGCGCGCGGCCTGGCCCGGTTCACGTTCTGGTCGGTCAACCGGGACCGGCCCTGCCCCGGCGGCGGCGTGGTCGCCAACTGCTCCGGCATCGCGCAGAACACCTGGGAGTTCACCGGCATCACCGCGGGCTTCTGAGCCCGCGACGCGGTCAGCGCCCGGCGGTCACCGACTGCCGGGCGCGCCGCCGGCGCACCTTCTTCACCGCCCAGCTCACGATCATGAAACCGAAGACGGCGAAGATCGCGTAGTTGAACCACGAGCTGTACCTGTCGACGTCCTCCCACCGCGATCCGAGGGTGAACCCGGCGCCGACGATGAGCGCGTTCCACACCCCGCTGCCGAGCGTGGTGAGCAGGATGAACTCACCGAGCGGCATCCGGTTCGCGCCGGCCGGGACGGAGACCAGGCTGCGGACCACCGGCACCACCCGGCCGATCAGCACCGCCCACCGCCCGTGCCGTTCGAACCAACGGTCGGCCTTCTCCAGATCCTGCAGGTCGACCAGCGGGATGTGGTCCAGCCAGCGCTTGAGCCGCTCCTCGCCGAGCGCCGCGCCGAGCCAGTAGAGCACCAGCGCGCCGAGCAGCGAGCCGACCGTCGCGGCGAGCACGATGAACACCACGTTGAACCGGCCCTCGGCGGACAGGTAACCGGCCATCGCCAGCACGATCTCGCTCGGGATCGGCGGGATGATGCTCTCCAGCGCCACCAGCAACGCCACGCCGACCGCGCCGAGCGAGTCGATCACGCTCGCCACCCAGCCGGTCAGCCCGGTGAACTGGTTCGGGTCGACGTCCTGGGCCAGGGCCATGTCGGTCCTTCCACGCGAGAGCCGGAGATCCGAAAGTGTTACCCGGACCGGCCGGTGTCACACCTGTGACTCAGCCCTCCGGGTGCAGCGCGGCGTCCGCCGGACCCCGTCGCCAGCCGGTGAAGCGGACCCGCAGCCCGCCCCGGCTGGGCGAGCAGCAGTACGGCCCGGCCGACGCCTGCGCCGCCGGGTCGAGCGGGGCGACGCGGACCAGCCGCCACGGCTCGTCGTCGCACCGGGCCCGGACGGTCAGCGCGTCCCCGGCCCGGCTCACCCGGACCGTCACCTCCCGGCCCGACCACTGCGGCACCGGCGCCACCGACCAGTCCGAGAACTCGTCGGTGACCACGGCGCCGACCTGCGGCGCGCCGTCGCTCACCTCGACCCCGGCCTTGGTCCACCGCCGCTCGTCCACCCGGACCAGCACACCGGCCTGATCGAACTGCTCCGAGTAGTCGAGGAGGAAAGACACCTCCACGGCGCTGCCCGCGCCGAACGGCGCGAGCAGTGCCGAGCCGTCGTCGTGAACGAAGCCGTAGCTGGTGCGCCGCCAGAAGTCGCTGCCGCCGTGCGGCTCGACGAGCAGGCCGCCGTCGACCGGCTCGGCCCGCTCGGGCGGGTTCAGCCAGTGGCCGGCGGACCAGTCGTACGCCTCGTTCATCCCGGCACCGTACCGGGTTTGACGGCGCGCACGTTCGGAGAAGTAGTCCTCGCATGGGTGACAGGTGGTATCAGGAGGCGGTCGTCTACTGCCTCGACGTCGACACGTACGCGGACTCCGACGGCGACGGAGTGGGTGACTTCCAGGGGCTGATCGGCCGGCTGGACTACCTGGCCCGGCTCGGCGTGACCTGCCTGTGGCTGAACCCGATCCACCCCTCGCCCAACGAGGACGACGGGTACGACGCGACCGACTTCTACAACGTCGACCCGCGACTGGGCACGCTCGGCGACTTCGCCGAACTGCTGCACCAGGCGAGCAACAGGGGCATCCGGGTGATCATCGACCTGGTGGTCAACCACACCTCGGACCAGCACCCGTGGTTCCAGTCCGCCCGGTCCTCGCCGGACTCGCCGTACCGGGACTGGTACGTCTGGGCCGACCACGAGCCGGCCGACCGCCACCAGGGCATGGTGTTCCCGGGCGAACAGCACGAGACGTGGACCTACGACCGGACCGCGAAGGCCTGGTACTACCACCGCTTCTACAAGTTCCAGCCGGACCTGAACATCGAGAACCCGAAGGTCCGCGCGGAGATCAAGAAGATCACCTCGTTCTGGCTCCAGCTCGGCGTCTCCGGCTTCCGGATGGACGCGGTGCCGTTCATCATCGAGCGCACCGAACCGGGCAACCCGAACTCGCCGAAGGACTTCGACTTCCTCACCGACCTGCGCCAGCACGTGCAGTGGCGACGTGGCGACGCGGTCCTGCTGGCCGAGGCGAACGTGGAGCCGGACGAGCTGCCCGTCTACTTCGGTGACGGCAGCGGCTCGGGCAACCGGATCCACATGCTGTTCGACTTCATGCTCAACGGCCGGCTGATGCTCGCCCTGGCCCGGGAGGACCCGGAGGTGATCATCGAGGCGTTGCGGGACACCCCCAAGCTGCCCACCGGCGGCCAGTGGGCCACGTTCCTGCGCAACCACGACGAGATCGACCTGTCCCGGCTCACCGCCGACCAGCGCAACGACGTGCTGGCGAAGTTCGGCCCGGACGAGAACATGCAGCTCTACGGCCGGGGCATCCGCCGTCGTCTCGCGCCCATGCTCGGCAACGACCGTCGGCACATGGAACTGGCGTACTCGCTGCAGTTCTCGCTGCGCGGCACGCCGGTGCTGCGCTACGGCGAGGAGATCGGCATGGGGGAGGACCTGTCGCTGGACGGGCGCGACGCGATCCGCACCCCGATGCAGTGGTCCTACGCGGACAACGCCGGCTTCTCCACCGCCGAGCCGGAGAAGCTGGTCCGCCCGGTGATCGACAAGGGCGAGTACGGCTACCAGAACGTCAACGTCACCGCCCAGCGCAAGGACCCGCGGTCGCTGCTCGGCTGGTTCGAGCGGATGATCCGGACGCTGCGGGAGGCGCCGGAGACCGGCTCGGGCAGCACCACCCACATCGACGTGCCGATGCCGCCGGGCGTGCTCGCGCACCGCGCCGACGGGCGTACCGGGACGATGGTCTTCCTGCACAACCTCGGCACCGAGGACGTCGAGGTGGACCTGAGCACGCTGGCCCCGGAGGCGGACCTGCCGATCGACGTGCTGAGCGACCGCAACTACGAGGACGTGGGCAAGCTCGACCGGCTCAAGCTCGGCGGGTACGGCTACCGGTGGATCCGGCTCTGCCGGGGCCACGGGCGGTAGGCGCGGCGTACCGGCGGGTTAAGCTCCTTCGATCGAGCCACAAGTTACCGGGAGGTAAGCATGTCGGAGGAGCCCCGCATCGCCGTCGTCACCGGAGCCGCGCGCGGCATCGGGGCGGCGACCGCCCGCCGGCTGGCGGCCGACGGCATGGCCGTCGCCGTGGTCGACATCGACGAGTCCGCCACCAAGGAGACGGTGGACGCCATCGGCTCGGCCGGCGGCCGGGCGCTCGGCGTCGGCGCCGACGTGTCCGACCGGGCCCAGGTCGAGGCAGCCGTGGAGCGGATCGCCGCCGAGCTGGGCGCACCGACAGTGCTGGTCAACAACGCGGGTGTGCTGCGCGACAACCTGCTGTTCAAGATGACCGAGGGCGACTGGGACACGGTCATGGGCGTGCACCTGCGCGGCGCGTTCCTGTTCAGCCAGGCCGCGCAGAAGCACATGGTCGAGGCGAAGTGGGGCCGGATCGTCAACCTGTCCAGCACGTCCGCGCTCGGCAACCGGGGCCAGGCGAACTACTCGGCCGCGAAGGCCGGCCTCCAGGGCTTCACCAAGACGCTGGCGATCGAGCTGGGCCCGTTCGGTGTCACAGTCAACGCGGTCGCGCCGGGCTTCATCGTCACCGACATGACCGCCGCCACCGCGGCGCGGATGAAGGTCGACTTCGACGACCTCCAGAAGCACGCCGCCGCCGAGATCCCGGTACGCCGCCCCGGCCGCCCGGAGGACGTCGCGCACACCATCTCGTTCCTCGCCAGCGAGGGCGCGTCGTTCGTCTCCGGCCAGGTCATCTACGTCGCCGGCGGTCCGAAGGACTGACCGGCCCCCGACCCGGCGCGGGCCCGCTCAGGCGGGGTCGCGCCGGGTGCGCCAGAGCCAGAACAGACCGAGCACCGGCAGCACCAGCGGCACGTAGCCGTAGCCGCTGCCGAAGCCGGACCAGACCGTCTCGTCCGGGAACAGCTCCTTGTCGGCGATGCTCAGCACGCCGACGCCGAGCACCCCGACCAGTTCGACGGCGCAGCAGGCCAGCGCGACCCGGCGGCCGGCGTGCCCGGCCCGGGCCAGCCCGACCGCCGCCACGATGTAGATCAGCGCCGCCACCGCGGACAGCAGATACGCCACCGGCGCCTCGTCGAACTTCGTGGCGATCTGCAACGCGGCCCGCGAGGTCGCGGCGATGGCGAAGACGATGTAGACGGCGATCAGCAGCCGGCCCGGGCCGCGGTTGGTGGCGCGATGCTCGTGCGCGGTCGTGGTGTCAGCCACCGAGCGCCTCCCAGGTCTGCTGGAGCCGGACCGCCACGACCGGCGTGACCAGGCAGATCGCGCAGACGATGCCCGAGCCCCACCGGGTCGGCTCCATCCGCGCCAGCACCCAGGCCAGCGGCGGCAGGCAGACGAGCGTCGCCAGGTAGCCGAAGAACGCGCCCGGCTCGCCCGGCCGCTCGCCGCCGCCGAGCGCGACGAGCGCCACCACGGTCAGCGCGAGCAGCGCCACCTCCAGCACGGCCAGGCCGACGAACTGGATCCGGTCCGGCGGCCGGTGGCGTACCGCCGCCACCAGGGCCCAGAGCGCGACCGCCAGCGAGATCACGATCGCGACCGTGGCGAGCGGCCCGTCCACCGGCGATCCGGCGGCCGCCGCGACGGTCGTCGACACAGTGTCGTTCACCGGCACAGCCTACTAACCGGTGTAGTAGCGGCCCGCCCGCCGGGTCGAGGCGCGCCGGACCGGCCGGACGACTAGCGTGGATCACGGTCCCGGCGTACGCCGGTGGCGGACGTCGACGGCAGGGGGTCCGGGTGCGGTTCGGGTTGTTCGGCACGGGTTACTGGGCGGCGCAGACGCACGCCGCGGCCATCGAGGCGCACCCGCGGGCACGCCTCGCCGGCGTGTGGGGGCGCAACCCCGCCAAGGCGGAGGAACTGGCCACCCGGCACGGCGTACCGGCCTTCACCGACGTCGACGCGCTGATCGACGCGTGCGACGCGATCGCCGTGGCGCTCCCGCCGGACGTGCAGGCCGACATCGCCGTCCGCGCCGCCACCGCCGGGCGGCACCTGCTGCTGGACAAGCCGTTGGCGCTCGACCTCGCCGGCGCCGACCGGGTGGTCGACGCGGCCCAGGCGTCCGGTGTGGCCTCGGTGGTCTTCTTCACCCAGCGCTTCCACCCGAACGTCACCGGGTTCCTCGCCTCGACCGCCGCGGCCGGCGGCTGGCAGCACGCCCGGGCCACCATGTTCGCGTCGATCTTCCAGCCGGGGAACCCGTACGGCGACTCGACCTGGCGGCGGGAGCGCGGCGCGCTCTGGGACATCGGCCCGCACGCGCTGTCGCTGATCCTGCCGGTGCTCGGCCGGGTCACCCAGGTCGCCGCGATGGACGGCCCGAGCGGCCTGGTGCACCTGCTGCTCACCCACGACGGCGGCGCCACCAGCTCGCTCTCGCTCACCCTGGACGCGCCGTCCGAGGCGGTCACCCGGGACTTCGTCTTCTTCGGCGAGAACGGCACCGAGACCGTCCCGCCCGGCGACGGCAGCGCGCTCCAGGCGTTCTCCACCGCGCTCGACCAGCTGCTGGAAGAGGTCGACGCGGGCACCCGCGACCACCGCTGCGACGTGCGGTTCGGCCGCGAGGTGGTGGCCGTGCTCGACGCCGCGCAGACCGCCCGCGCCCAGGGCCGCACCGTCGAGCTGTAAGGAAGGGCCCCTTATTAACGCCTCCGGTAGAGGAAGGGGCCCCTCTTAACACCCGCAGGTCAGGCGCCGGCCAGCGTGACGATCGCCTCGCCCAGTTCGGTGGGGGACTGGAACTCCTCGGCCGGCAGGGACCGCAGCGCCTGCAGCGCCTCGGTGCTGGCACCGTTCTCCTGGCCCCAGCGGACCAGGTCCTCCCGGGAGACCGGGTAGTCCAGCCCGGCCAGGAACTCCTGCAACTGCGCGCCGGTGACGGTCATGCCGCCCGGCTACCCAATGAGCCCGGCGCCATGCCCCCAGCCGGGCCCGCGTCCGCCGCTACGCCCGCCCCGCCGACCCGGGCCGCAGCCGCCGCCGTACGCCCGCCGCCCGACTCGACGGCGGCGGTTTGCCCCGGCGGGCCCCGGGTAGCCGCGGACATGCTGGTACAGCGGCTCGGCGCGCCGAGCGACTTCGACCCGCTGCTGGAGCGCGTCCGGGACGCCCGCGTGGTGATGATCGGCGAGGCGACGCACGGCAGCTACGACTACTACCGGCTGCGGGAGCAGTTGACCCGGCGCCTCATCGCCGAGCAGGGGTTCGACTTCGTGGCGGTGGAGGGGGACTGGCCGGACTGCGACCGGGTGCACCGGTCGGTGGTCGGCGCGCCGGACGGGCTCGCCGATCCGCTGGTCGCGCTCGAACGGTTCGAACGCTGGCCCACCTGGATGTGGGCGAACGCCGAGGTGGCCCGCTTCTGCCGCTGGCTGCGGGCGTGGAACCTGGAACGCCCGGAGGGGGAACGGGCCGGCTTCCACGGGCTGGACGTGTATTCCCTCTGGGAGTCGATGCAGGCCATCTTCGACTACCTGGGCGAGGAGGACCCGGCCTCGCTGGAGGCGGCGCAGGAGGCGTACCGCTGCTTCGAGCCGTACGGCAAGCGGCCCGAGGAGTACGCGATGGCCAGCCGGTTCGTCTCCGCCCGGTGCGAGGAGGAGGTGGTCCGGCTGCTGGCGCGTACCCGGGAACAGGCCGCCGCGGACGGCCCGGACCGCTTCTCGGCCTGGCAGAACGCGGAGGTGGTGGCCGGCGCGGAGCGGTACTACCGGGCCATGGTCGGCGGCGGCCCCGAGTCGTGGAACGTGCGCGACATCCACATGGCCGACACGCTCGACCGGCTGCTCGACCGGTACGGGCCGGGCTCGCGGGGAATCGTGTGGGCGCACAACACGCACGTCGGCGACGCCCGGGCCACCGACATGGCGGCGGACGGGATGGTCAACATCGGGCAGTTGGGCCGGGAACGGCACGGCCGGGACACGGTGGCGCTGATCGGCTTCGGGAGCTGGCGCGGCAGCGTGATAGCCGCTCCGCGCTGGGGTTCCCCGGCCGAGGCGATGGTGGTGCCGCCGGCCCGGAAGGGCTCGGTGGAGCACCGGCTGCACGAGCTGATGCCGGACCGGGCGGTGCTGGTCTTCGGCGGCGACGACCAGCCGGAGTGGGTGACCGGCGAGGCGGACCACCGGGCCATCGGGGTGGTGTACGACCCGAGCTTCGAGTCCTGGGGCAACTACGTGCCGACCCGGCTGGGCGAGCGCTACGACGCGTTCATCTGGTGCGACGAGACCACGGCGCTGCACCCGCTGCCGGCGCACGTCACGCCCGGCGAGATGGAGACGTACCCGGCCGGGGTGTGACCGGGTGGGGCCCGTCGGACCCCACCCGGTACGGCTCACACCTGGGCGTGCTGCTTCTCGGCGAGGTGGGCGCGCAGGCCCTCACCCTCGACGTCCACGTTGGGCAGGATCTTGTTCAGCCAGCGCGGCAGCCACCAGGCGGCGTTGTTCAGCAGCGACATGACCGCCGGCACGATGGTCATCCGGACCACGAACGCGTCGATGGCGACGCCGATCGCGAGCGCGAAGCCCATCGACTTGATGATCGGGTCCTCCAGGAAGACGAAGCCGCCGAACACCGAGATCATGATGAGCGCGGCGGCGGTGACCACCCGGGCGCCGTGCCCCATGCCGTTGATGGTGGCCTGCTGCGCGGTGTCGCCGTGCACGAAGTCCTCGCGCATCCGGGAGACCAGGAAGACCTCGTAGTCCATGGCCAGGCCGAACAGGATGCCGATGAGCAGGATGGGCAGGAAGCTGACCAGCGGGGCCGGGGTGTCCAGGCCGACCAGGTCGGCCAGGTGGCCCTGCTGGAACACCGCCACGGTGATGCCGAACGTGGCCGCCACGGTGAGCAGGAAGCCCAGCGCCGCCTTGACCGGCACCAGGATCGACCGGAACACCAGCATCAGCAGCAGGATCGACAGGCCCACCACCAGCAGCAGGTAGACCGGCAGCGCGTCGGAGAGCTTCTCGGACACGTCGATGCCGACCGCGGTGACGCCGGTGAGCAGCACGTCGGCGTTCTGGATGCCGGCGACCTGCTTGCGGATGTCCTGCACCACCGTCTCGGTGGCCTCGTCGGTCGGCCCGCTCTCCGGGATCACGCCGAGCAGCGCGGTACGCCCCGACGGGTCGACCTGCGGCGGGGCCACCGCGAGCACCCCGTCGGTCTTCTGGATCAGCGCGGTGACCTGTGGGATGGCGGCCTGGGTCGCCTGCGGCGAGTCGGCGGTCACCACGACCGCGAGCCGGCCGGTGAAGCCGGGGCCGAAGCCCTCCCGGATCAGGTCGCTGCTGACCCGGGCCGGGGTGCCCTCGGCGGCGGCGGAGGCGTCCGGCAGCGCCAGGCGCATGTCCTGGGCCGGGATCGCGAGCAGGCCGAGGCCGAGCAGCCCGACCAGGATCACCGGGATGCGCAGCTTGGTCACCCACCGCGCCCAGCGGAAGCCGAAGCCGGTGCGGTCCTCCGAGCCGGTGGCCGGGTCCTCGACCGCCTTGCGGTCACGCAGCTTGCGCGGCAGCACCTTGTGGCCGGCGAAGCCGAGCAGCGCCGGGGCCAGCGTGATCGCCACCAGCACGGCGATCGTGACGGTGCCGGCCGCGGCCAGGCCCATCACGGTGAGGAACGGGATGCCCACCACGGCCAGACCGGCGAGCGCCACCACCACCGTGGCGCCGGCGAAGACCACAGCCGAGCCGGCGGTGCCGACCGCGCGGCCGACCGCCTCCTCCGGGGAGAGCCCGTCGAGGAGGTTCTGCCGGTGCCGGGAGGTGATGAAAAGCGAGTAGTCGATGCCGACCGCGAGGCCGAGCATCAGCGCCAGGATCGGCGCGGTGCTGGTCAGCTCGACCGCGCCGCTGAGCGCGAACAGACCGGCCATGCCGACGCCGACGCCGATCAGCGCGTTCAGCATGGTCATCCCGGCCGCCACGAGCGAGCCGAACGTGATCACCAGGACGATCGCCGCGACCAGCACGCCGATGGCCTCGGTCGAGCCGACCTCCGGCTCGGCGTTCAGCACCTCGCCGCCGGGGGCGATCTGCCAGCCCTGCGCCTCGGCCTGCTCGCCGACCTTCTCGTACGCGTCGCGCTGCTCGTCGGTGATCTCGTCGACCCCGCCGGCGAACTGCACCTGGATCAGCGCGTAGCGGCCGTCCGGGGTGAGCGCCTGCGCCTGGTACGGGTCGACCGCGCCGACCACGCCGGGCAGCGTGGCCGCCTCCTGCGTGACCTGCTTGACCAACCCCTGGCCGGCGGGCGTGGTGAGCGCGCCGTCCTGTGGCGCCTTGATAGCGATCGTGCCGGTGGCGCCGCTGGCCGCCGGGAAGCGGTCGGCGAGCAGGTCGATCGCCTTCTGCGACTCGGTGCCGGGCATGGTGAAGTTGCTCGCCGTCGGGCCCCGCAGCGTGGCCGCGGCCAGGCCGAGGCCGACGAGTACGACGAGCCAGATGACGGCGACGAGTCGCCGTCGGCGCAGAGATGCCCGGCCGAGCCGGTACAGCAGGGTCGCCATGGACCTTCCTTGTCCTCGCAGGTTCGGATCAGATGGAGACTTCGAGCGCGCGGTACGCCACGGCGAGCAGCGCGGGTCGCAGCTGTTCGTCGGGGATGTCCAGGAACTCGCCGCAGGTCTCGGCGATGCCGGCGAGTACGACGAGCGCCGCGACCCGGGCCTCGGGCCGGTCGGAGAAGCCGGCGAACGCCGCGACCAGCCGTTCGGAGATCTGCTGGATGTGCATGAACGTGGGCTGCTGGAGCAGGTCGGAGAACTCGCCGCGGAGCAGCGCGATCTCGCGGCGGAAGCGGACCGCCAGGTCGACGAAGCCCTCCGCCGCGACGCGCTGGGCGTCCGCGCCGGTGTGCTCGGCGATCCGGGTGTCGAGTTCCTCCAGCACCGCGATGGCCGGCGCCATCAGCTCGCCGAGCAGCGCGTCCTTGCTGGCGAAGTGGTAGAGCACTGTGGCTTTGGAGCAGCCGACCTCACGGGCGATGTCCTGGAGTGAGGTGCCCTTGTAGCCGGTGACGGCGAACCGCCGAGCCGCCGCGGTGAGCAACTCGTCGTGGGTGGCCGGGGTGGGGCGCGCCATGACATCAAGCATGCCTGACCGATCGGTCAGGTGCTGACCGATCGGTCAGATGGAGCGCGTGGTGTTCGCCACATAAGGGCGATTTCAGTTGTTCAGGCCGGTGGGTGGCCGTGCCTACGGTCGTACTCGGCCCGGGCCGCGCTGATCGCCTCGCGGTGCCGTTCGGCCCAGCTGGTCAGCGCCACCAGCGAGTCGTACAGCTCGCGGGCCATCGGGGTGGCCGTGTACTCGACCTTCGGCGGCACGCAGGGGTGAACGTGCCGGTCCAGCAGCCCGTCCCGCTCCAGGTTGCGCAGCGTCAGCGTGAGCATCCGGCGGCTGATCCCCTCCACCCGGCGCTCCAGCTCGGTGAAGCGGACCGGGCCGGCCGAGGCGGCGATCAGGATGCCGATGGCCCACTTCCCGCCCACCCGGTCCAGCGCCTCCCGCACGGTGCAGGCGCTCGCCTGCTCCGCCGCGCCCGATCCGCACCGGTCCGCCTCTGCCTCGCCCACGCCCCGATCGTCGCAGGTGCCGGTCGGTGAGGCGCGCGCCGGGCACCGTGTCGGGGTTGCCGAGCCGGGCCCGGCCCGGGATGGTGGTCCGATGGGCGCCGCCGACGAGACCCGGGCCGGAGTGTCGCTGACCAACCTCGACCAGCCGCTGTTCGACGGCGCCGGGGCGACCAAACGCGACCTGGTCGACTACCTCGACGCGATGGCTGACCGGATCCTGCCGGAACTGCGGGACCGGCCGCTGTCGGTGCTGCGGGTGCGGCCCGGCCAGGAGCCGTTCATGCAGAAGAACCTGCCGAAGTACACGCCCGACTGGGTGCGCCGTACCGAGGTGTGGGCCGAGGCGTCGCGCCGGCGCATTTCGTACGCCCTCTGCGATGACCGGCGGACGCTGCTCTGGTTCGCCAACCAGCGGGCCGTCGAGTACCACCCGACGCTCGGCCGGGCCGCGCAGCCCGAGCACCCGACCCACCTGGTGCTCGACCTCGACCCGCCGGAGGGCGACTCGTTCCCGGCCGCCGTGCGGGTCGCGCTGCTGGTCCGGCAGGCGCTCGCCGACGCCGGGCTGGCCGGCGCGGTGAAGACGAGCGGGGCGAAAGGGCTGCACGTGATCGTGCCGGTCGACCCGGCCACCACGGCGGAGGAGGCCGCCGCCGCGACCCGGGCGCTCGCCGTCCGTACCGAACGGCTCGACCCGGCGGCCGCGACCACCGCGTTCATCGTCGCCGACCGCGGCGGCCGCGTCTTCGTCGACTCCACCCGGGCGTACGGGGCGACTGTGGTGGCCGCCTACAGTCCCCGGATCCGGCCCGGCGCCCCGGTGTCGTACCCGGTGGGCTGGACCGACCTGGAGAGCGCGAGCCCGGCCGACTTCACCGTGCGGACCGTGCCCGCGCTGCTGGGCGACCGGGATCCCTGGGCGGAGGCGCTACCCGCGCCGCAGCGGCTGCCGGCGGACCTGGTCGAGCAGGGACGGACCATCCCGGTGGCCCGGGTGCAGGCGATGCACGAGGGCAAGCGACGCGCCAAGGCCCGCCGCGAGGCCGGGTGAGCCCGGTCCGCGTCAGCGCCGCCCGGTCCTCGCCGCCGGCGGGTGCTTGCCCCAGGTGAACGCGATGAGCACCACGGCCAGGGCCCAGGTGACGATCATCGTCCAGATCGGGCGGGTCTCGGTGGCCGGGCGGCGGGCTCGCCCGCGTCCACCTCCCGCAGGATCCGCGCGGCGCGGGGCAGGTCGCCGCAGGCGGTTGCGCGGGCCGCGTTCGCCAGGGCCAGCCGGATGGCGCCGCCGGGGGAGGGGCTGCGCTCGTGCGCCCGCTGGGCCGCCGCCACCAGCTCGGCGGCGTCGGGGTGCCCGAACCGGGCCGCCAGCGACGCCAGCATGGTGAGCGTCCAGCTCCGCCCCGCGACGTCCAGCTCCTGGTTCAGCGCCCGCCCGAGGTACGTCAGGGACAGCGAGGGACGCTGGGTCGCGTAGTAGGCGCCGAGCCGCCCGAGCAGCATCGCCCGCTGACGTGGCCCGTACCGGTCGGCGGCGACCTCCCGGTGCAGCATCCGCAGCGTCTCGTCCACCCGGCCCGCCAGGTAGAGGTTGTCGGCGACGTCGACCAGCCAGGCCAGGCGCGCCTCCGCCGCCCCGGGCGCGGGGGCGGCCAGCAGCAGATCAGCGGCCAGGCTGGGACCGACCGCCGGGTCGACCGCCAGCCGCGCGGCCAGCGCCGAGGCGGACCGGCTCACCGCCGGCAGGACCCGCAGCAGCTGCCGGGCCGCCTGGGCCGGGCGCCCGGCGTCGGCGAGCACCTCGGCCGCCGCCTCGCGCAGCGCCTGCCGCACCGAGGGCGGGATGTCCCGCAGTACGTCGTCGCGCAACGCGATGGAAGACAGCCGCAGCCCGGCGGCGGTGTCGACGAGGAACCCGCGCACGATCAGCTCCTCCACCGTCGCGTCGATCCGCTCGTCCGACGTGGTGCCGGTGTGCGCGGCCACCGCTTCGAGGAACCACAGCCCGCAAGGGGCGTCCGCGACGGCGACGGCGCGCATCACCGATCGGTGCGCGGTGGTCAGCGAGGAGGGTACGCCCGTGTGCATCTTGGGGCGGTTGGTCAACGGAGTCTCGGGCAACTGGCTCACCTTCGCAGGTGCTGGGGTTCGACCCGTTCACCGCGAGGTTAGCCAGCTCGTGACCTGCCCATCCCCGAATTCGGGGACAACTGCTCAGCACGCCGCGGATACGACGAAGGCCCCTGACCGGGCTGGTCAAGGGCCTTGCGGTGATCTGATCTGGTGCCCCCGGCAGGATTCGAACCTGCGCTCCCGCCTCCGGAGGGCGGTGCTCTATCCCCTGAGCTACGGGGGCTCAGCGACCCGAGAAGAGTAGCAAACCCCCTCCCGGATCACCGAATCGGTACCCCGCGAGTCGATCTTCGTCGGATCAGGCGGCGGCGACGGCGCGACCACAGCTCGGCAGCGGATGCAGCACGACGCGCCGGGGCAGCCGACGGGGCCATTCGTTGCGCGGCCACGAGCCGTCCACGATCAGGTGCACCGTGCGCTCCTCGGCGCCGCTGAGCCGCAGCACGAAGTCCCGGGGCAGCGGCGGATCCACCGACGGCGTGGTGACCATGAACCGCACCCGTCCCCGCGACGAGACCGCCGAGACCACGTCGGCGGCGGGCATGGTGCCGCGCAGGCGTACCCGGCCGATCCAGTAGACCTCGGCGGCGTGCTCCTGGGCCGCCCGCGTGATCGTCGGGTACTCGCTGCGTACCCACCGCTCGACCGCGCTGACGCACAGGCCGCAGGCCCGCTCGCGCGGCTCGCGCGGCCCCAGACCCCAGGCCCGCAGGTACGCCCCGACGGTGCCGGCGTCCATCGCCAGCCCGAACCGGCGCTCGATGAGGGCGGTCAGGCTCTGCCGTGTCCAGAGCTCCTCGTCGAGGCCGAACTCGTCGGGGTGGACCCCCCGGAGCACGTCGATGAGTTCGAGTTCCTGTTCGCGGCTGAGCGTTCCCGGCTCGCCCTGCCGCAGTCCGCGACGGACGGCTGCCACCGCTCCGTCACCGCCGATGGTGTGGCGTCGGCACCAGCTGGTCACCGACCGCCCTGCGTCTCTGAGTGCAACCCCCACGTCTTGGGCAACGAGCCCGAATCGCAACTGGTCACGATATGTGGGTAGAAAACTCTCCAACCCCCACAATGACCCGTTAACCCCAAACCGTTACAAACCCCCAAACCGGGACATCTCACCCCCGGCCCCAACCTTCGACGTGGCCTCTCCGTCCCACCTCGACCGGCCCGCCTGCCTCGAACACATCACCCCGGGCCACGAGCCCACCCTTGATCGACTCCATCTCGCCGAAGTGGCTGCATCCCACCCACCCTGATCTCGCCACCTCCCCGAGCTGGAGTGGATCAAGGGCAGGGATGCCGCCACTTCCCCGAGCTGGTGTCGATCAAGCTCCGAACCGGAAGCGGGGGTACGCGAGGCGGGCGGGGTGCCCGGTCGGGCCGGCCTTCGGCCACCAGCCGACCCTCGGCACGGCCACCCCGTCCCACCCCGTCCTACCTCGACCGGCCCGCCTGCCCGAGCACATCACCCTGCTCCTGATCCACTCCACCTCGCCGAAGTGGTTGCATCCCACCCACCTTGACCCCGCCACCTCCCCGAACTGGTGTCGATCAAGGGCGGGGATAACGCCACCTCCCCGAGCTGGAGTGGATCAAGCACCGACCGGAAGCACGGACGCGCGAGGGGCGGGCGAGGATGCCCTGTCGGGCCGACCCGGGCCGTCCTCGCCCATCCTCCCGCGATCTTGCACTTGCGGCCCTCGCGTAACGGGGCGAATCCGGCATGGCCGGGGCAGTAACTGCAAGATCGCCGGGGCGGGCGGGCGGGCGGGCGGGCGGGCGGGTGAGGGCGGGACGGGGGAGGCCCGGTGCCCCTGGGAAGGGGACCGGGCCTCGGGGAGCGTGCGGGGTGGCGGGTGGTGTTACGGGGTGCCGCCCAGGCGCTTCAGCGCCGCGCTCAGGTTGGTCAGGTCGTTCTGCTGCGTGTTCTTCATGACCTGCGCGACCGCCAGCACGTCGTCGTCACGCCCCTGCTCGAGGATGCCGTCGATCATGTGCACGCCGCCGATGTGGTGGCGGATCATCATCTGCAGGAAGAGCACGTCGAACTCGCGGCCGCTCGCGGCGCGCAGCTTCGCCATCTCCTCCGGCGTGGCCATGCCCGGCATCAGGCCGTCCTTGATCAGCCCGCCGCCGTCCTTCATCCACGCCATCGGCGCCTGCCCGCCGGTCGGGTCCAGCTTCCAGGACCGCAGCCAGGTCTGCATGGTGCCGATCTCGCCCTGCTGGCCGGTGGCGATGTCCACGCCGACCTGGCGTACCTCAGGGTCCTGCCCCTGGTTGAACGCGAGCAGCCCCATGGCCACGGCCTGGTTGTGGTGGGCGGTCATGTCCCGGGCGAACCCGGCCTCCGCCGAGTTCTCACCCGGCCGGGTGAGCGTGGGGGTGAGCAGACCGCCGGCGTACCCGAGGAGCAGCCCGACCACGAGGGCGGCGACCACCGCCGGCAGGCCGTAACGGCGCATCGCGCCCCGGCCGCCCTGGTCGGCGGCCGGAGCCTCGTCCAGCTCGCTGTCGGTGGTCACCGGAGCGGTCATCGCGGCGTCGTCCTTACTGGGTGGGCTGCTGGGGCATGGTGTTCTGCAGGTTGTCGCGCGGAGCGGTGCCGGTGGCCGTGACGCCCTGGTCGCAGAGCGCGTTCGGGCCCTCGATGGAGGCGTTCACGCGCAGCGTCTTGATGAAGTCGTCGATGCGGCCGTCGTCGGCGTTGTCGACCTTGAGCTGGTAGCCCCAGGCCTGCAGCGAGATCGGCTTGTCCAGCCCCTCGAACGGGCTGAGCATCAGCTTCTCCTTGCCCTGCACCTTGCTCTTGAGCTTCTCCACCTGGTCGGCGGGCAGGTCCGGGCGGTAGGTGATCCACACCGTGCCGTGCTCCAGGCTGTGCACCGCGTGCTCGTTGGCGATCGGGGCGTCGTAGACGTCACCCATGCAGTTCTGCCAGGCCTGGTTGTGCGGGCCGCCGACCGGCGGGAGGACGTCGTACTTGATCGCGCCGGGCTGGTGGTTGCCGCCCTTGACCAGGTCCTTGTCCTTCTCGCGGTAGTCGACGATGCCGTTGATCGCCTGGGCCCGCTTCTCCCACGGCTGGCCGCCCTGGTAGACCGCCCAGGCGCCGACGCCGATGATGCCCACGGCCAGCACGCCGACCGCGACGAACAGGGCGATCGGGCCCCACGAGCGACCCTGGCTCACCTTCACCGGGGCGATCGGCTTGCGGCCCTTGCCGCCGGCACCGGGCCGTGGCGTGCCCTTGCCGCCCCCGGCCTTGCCCGCGCCGGCCTTCGCGGCTGGCTTGTCGGCAGCCGCGGGCCGGCCGGCGGCCGGCTTCTTGCCGGTGCTGACCACGGTGGGACGGCGCTCCGGGCCGCCCGGGGTGCTGATGCTCATCGTGCCTCGTCAGGTCGGTCGGTCAGGGGGACCGCGGGGCCGGTTCACATGCTGGGTCGCCGCCGCGGTGCCCGAGTCTACCCCCGATAACATGGATCAGTGACTCCCGCAGAACTCGCCGAGGTCGTCCTCGCCGCAGCCCACGCCGTCTTCGACGAGCGCGGGCTGGACCGCGCCGCGCTGCCCGCGCAGACCACCGTCGAGCGACCCCGTAACCCGGATCACGGCGACTACGCCTCGACGCTGGCGCTCCAGCTCAGCAAGAAGGTGGGCGTACCCCCGCGGGAACTGGCGACCGCGCTGGCCGACGAGCTGGCCAAGGCGCCGGGGGTCAAGTCGGTGGAGATCGCCGGGCCGGGCTTCCTGAACGTCCGCCTCGACGCGGCCGCCGCCGGTCAGCTCGCCAAGCTCATCGTCGAGGCCGGCCCGGCGTACGGGAGCAGCGACACCCTCGCCGGGCAGCGGATCAACCTGGAGTTCGTCTCGGCGAACCCGACCGGCCCGGTGCACATCGGCGGGGTCCGCTGGGCGGCCGTCGGTGACGCGCTCAGCCGACTGCTGCGCGCCACCGGCGCCGACGTCGGCACGGAGTACTACTTCAACGACGCCGGCTCCCAGATCGACCGGTTCGCCCGCTCGCTGCTGGCCGCCGCGCAGGGCCAGCCCGCGCCGGAGGACGGCTACGGCGGCGCGTACATCGCGGAGATCGCCGCCGAGGTGGTCCGCCGCCGGCCGGACGTGCTCGACCTCACCCCGGACGCCGCCGAGGAGGTCTTCCGGACCGAGGGCGTCCAGCTCATGTTCGCCGAGATCAAGTCCTCGCTGCGCGACTTCGGTGTGGAGTTCGACACCTACTTCAACGAGAAGGACCTGCACGACCAGGGCGCGCTGGACGCGGCGCTGGCCCGGCTGCGGGAGCAGGGGCACGTCTTCGAGTCCGAGGGCGCGACCTGGCTGCGCACCACCGAGTTCGGTGACGACAAGGACCGGGTGCTGCGCAAGTCCAACGGCGAGTGGACGTACTTCGCCGCCGACTGCGCCTACTACCTGAACAAGCGGGAGCGCGGCTTCGACCGGGTCGTGATCATGCTGGGCGCCGACCACCACGGCTACATCGGCCGGATGAAGGCGATGTCGGCCTGCTTCGGCGACGACCCGGCGCGCAACCTGGAGATCCTCATCGGCCAGCTGGTCAACCTGGTCCGCGACGGCGCCCCGGTGCGGATGAGCAAGCGGGCCGGCACCGTGGTCACGCTGGAGGACCTGGTCGACGCGATCGGCGTGGACGCGGCCCGGTACGCGCTGGCCCGCTACTCGGCCGACTCGCCCATCGACATCGACGTGGAGCTGTGGACCCGGGCGAAGAACGACAACCCGGTCTACTACGTCCAGTACGTCGCGGCGCGTACCGCCGGGGTGGCCCGCAACGCGGCCGAGATCGGGCTGACCCGGGGTGACGCCGCCGCGTTCCAGCCCGAGCTGCTCGGCCACGACAAGGAGAACGAGCTGCTCAAGGCGCTCGCCGAGTTCCCGGCGGTGGTGGCCACCGCCGCCGAGCTGCGGGAGCCGCACCGGGTGGCGCGCTACCTGGAGGAGAGCGTCGCGCAGGCGTACCACCGGTTCTACGACAACTGCCGGATCGCCCCGCAGGGCGACGAGAAGATCACCGACACCCACCGGGCGCGGCTCTGGCTCAACGACGCGACCCGGGTGGTCATCGCCAACGGCCTGCGCCTGCTCGGGGTGTCCGCGCCGGAGCGGATGTAGTCATGCGGGCGCATGAGGCAGGAGCGCTGCACGGCGAGATCGGCAGCCGGGGGCCGGCCTGGCTGCGTACCCCGGTCGACGTCAACGCCCTGGTGCCGCAGCTGTGGCCGCGCAACGTGGTGCGCGGCCCGGCCGGCGCGCTGACCGTCGCGGGCCTGGACGTCCGCGACCTGGCCGCCGAGTACGGCACCCCGGCGTACGTGCTGGACGAGGACGACCTGCGCGAGCGCTGCCGCGAGTTCCGCGCGGCCTTCCCAGACGCGGACGTCTACTACGCCGGCAAGGCCTTCCTGTGCCGCGCGGTGGTCCGGATGATCGCCGAGGAGGGCCTGTTCCTCGACGTCTGCACCGGCGGTGAGCTGGCCACCGCGCTGTCGGCCGGGATGCCGGCGGAGCGGATCGGCTTCCACGGCAACAACAAGTCGGTCGCCGAGCTGACCCGGGCGGTCGACGCCGGGGTGGGGCGGATCATCGTCGACTCGTTCACCGAGATCGACCGGCTCTCCGAGCTGGCCCGTGAACGCGGGGTACGCCCGAAGGTGCTGGTCCGGGTCACCGTCGGCGTGGAGGCGCACACCCACGAGTTCATCGCCACCGCGCACGAGGACCAGAAGTTCGGCTTCTCGCTCGCCGGCGGCGCCGCCGCCGCGGCCGCGTTCAAGATCCTCGACGAGGACGTGCTGGAGCTGCGCGGCCTGCACTCGCACATCGGCTCGCAGATCTTCGACGCCAGCGGCTTCGAGGTGTCCGCCCGCCGGGTGCTCGCGCTCCAGTCGCAGATCCGCGACGCCCGCGGCGTGGAGCTGCCCGAGCTGGACCTGGGCGGCGGCTTCGGCATCGCGTACACCACCCAGGACGACCCGGCGTCGCCGCACGACCTGGCGAAGCGCCTGCGCAAGATCGTCGACGGGGAGTGCGCGGCGGAGAACCTCGCCGTGCCGCACCTGTCGGTCGAGCCGGGCCGCGCGATCGTCGGCCCGGCCGTGTTCACGCTCTACCAGGCCGGGACCGTGAAGGACGTGGACGGCCTGCGCACCTACGTGAGCGTGGACGGGGGGATGAGCGACAACATCCGTACCGCGCTCTACGACGCCTCGTACTCGGCCACGATGGCGAACCGCACGTCGACGGCGCAGCCGATGCTCGCCCGCGTGGTGGGAAAGCATTGTGAGTCCGGGGACATCGTGGTGAAGGATGAATTTCTGCCCGCCGACGTGCAGCCCGGAGATCTTGTTGCGGTGCCCGGCACCGGGGCGTACTGCCGGAGCATGGCCAGCAACTACAACCATGTCCCGCGGCCCCCGGTCGTCGCCGTCCGTGACGGTCGGGCGCGGCTGATCGTCCGCCGGGAGACCGAAGACGACCTGCTGGCATTGGATGTGGGATGACCTCACCGGTTCGCTTGGCGCTGCTCGGCTGTGGCACGGTCGGTAGCGACGTGGTCCGACTGCTGCACGAGCAGTCGGCCGACCTCGCCGCCCGGATCGGCGCCCCGCTGGAGATCGCCGGGATCGCCGTACGCCGGCTCGGCCGTGACCGCGGCGACCTGCCGGTCGACCCGGCGCTGTTCACCACCGACGCGCTCGGGCTGATCAAACGCGACGACGTGGACGTGGTGGTCGAGGTGGTCGGCGGCATCGAGCCGGCCCGCGGCTGGCTCGTCGAGGCGCTGCGCGCGGGCAAGAGCGTGGTCACCGCCAACAAGGCGCTGCTCGCCGAGGACGGCGCGACGCTGCACGGCGCCGCCGCCGAGGGCGGCGCCGACCTCTACTACGAGGCGAGCGTCGCCGGGGCGATCCCGCTGCTGCGCCCGCTGCGCGAGTCGCTGCACGGTGACCGGATCACCCGGGTCACCGGCATCGTGAACGGCACCACCAACTTCATCCTCTCCGCCATGGACGCCACCGGCGCCGGCTTCGCCGAGGCGCTGGAGGAGGCCACCGAGCTGGGGTACGCCGAGGCGGACCCGACGGCCGACGTGGAGGGCTTCGACGCCGCCGCCAAGGCCGCCATCCTCGCCTCGCTGGCGTTCCACACCCGGGTGACCGCCGCCGACGTGCACCGCGAGGGCATCACCGAGGTGACCGCCGCCGACGTGGCCAGCGCCAAGGCCATGGGCTGCACGATCAAGCTGCTCTGCATCGCCGCCCGGGGCGTCGACCCGGAGGGCCGGGAGACGGTGAACGTCCGGGTGCACCCGGCGATGATCCCGCTGACCCACCCGCTCGCCAGCGTCGGCGACGCGTTCAACGCGGTGTTCGTCGAGGCCGACGCGGCCGGGCAGCTCATGTTCTACGGCCGGGGCGCCGGTGGCGCGCCCACCGCCAGCGCGGTGCTCGGCGACGTGGTGGCGGTGGCCCGCAACCGTCTCGCCGGGGTACGCGCGGCCAGCGAGTCCGCGTACGCCGACCTGTCGGTGCGGCCGATGGGCGAGGCGCTCACCCGCTACCACATCAGCCTCGACGTGGCCGACCGCCCGGGTGTGCTGGCCGGGGTTGCGGGGGTCTTCGCCCGGCACGAGGTGTCCATCGCCACGGTGCGGCAGGGCCCGGCCGGCGGCGACGCGGAACTGGTTATCGTCACCCACGTCGCGCCCGACGCCGCGCTCGCGGCCACCGTCCGTGAGCTGCGCGGACTGGACATCGTCCGCTCGGTGACGAGCGTGCTGCGGGTGGAGGGCGGCGCGTAACCGGCGCGTCCCGCCTGATGGTTAAGGCAGGGTGTGCCGGTGGCCGGCCGGGCAGGCTGGTCCACGCTGTTGGCAGGCCCCGGAGCGGGGCGACAGAGGCGAGGAGCGCGACATGTGGCGGGGACTGATCGAGGCGTACCGGGACCGGCTGCCGGTCACCGACGCGACTCCCGTCGTCACCCTGCACGAGGGCAACACGCCGCTGCTGCCGGCGCCGGTGCTCTCCGCCCGGGTCGGCGCGGACGTCTGGCTCAAGGTCGAAGGGGCCAACCCGACCGGCTCGTTCAAGGACCGGGGCATGACGGTCGCCGTCTCCAAGGCCGTCGAGGCCGGTGACAAGGCGATCATCTGCGCGTCCACCGGCAACACCAGCGCTTCCGCCGCCGCGTACGCGGCCCGCGCCGGGATCACCTGCGCGGTGCTGGTGCCGCAGGGCAAGATCGCGCTGGGCAAGCTGGCCCAGGCGCTCGTGCACGGCGCGAAGCTGCTCCAGGTGCAGGGCAACTTCGACGACTGCCTCGGGCTGGCCGGCAAGCTCGCCCAGGACTACCCGGTCGCGCTGGTCAACTCCGTCAACATCGACCGGCTGCACGGCCAGAAGACCGCCGCCTTCGAGATCGTCGAGGCGCTCGGCGACGCGCCCGACATCCACTGCCTGCCGGTCGGCAACGCCGGCAACATCACCGCGTACTGGATGGGCTACTCCGAGGACCTGCGCGACGGCAACGCCACGAAGGCCCCCCGGATGTACGGCTTCCAGGCCGCCGGCGCGGCCCCCATCGTCACCGGCCAGGTGGTGCCGGAGCCGTCCACGATCGCCACCGCCATCCGGATCGGCAACCCGGCGAGCTGGACCAAGGCCCTCGACGCGCGGGACGCCTCCGGCGGCCTGATCTCCGCCGTCACCGACCGGGAGATCCTGTCGGCGTACCGGCTGCTGGCCCGCGAGGTGGGCGTCTTCGTGGAGCTGGGCAGCGCGGCCAGCGTCGCCGGTCTGCTCCAGCAGGCCGCCGCCGGCAAGGTGCCGGCCGGGTCGCGGGTGGTCTGCACGGTCACCGGGCACGGTCTGAAGGACCCGGAGTGGGCCATCTCGACCGCGCCCGCGCCGGTGACGATCGCCAACGACGCGCTGGCCGCCGCGCGCTCCCTCGACCTGGTCTGATCCCTCCGTCTCCCGCGGTGTTCCCGGACCGGCCGGCGCCCTCCGCGCTCGACCCATGCCAGTTCGGGGAGGTGGCGGTATCCCCGTCCTTGATCGACTCCAGCTCGGGGACGTGGCGGGATCAGGGTGGGCGGGTTGCAACCACTTCGGCGAAGTGGAGTCGATCAAGGCGGGTGCGGGCGACCCTCAAGCACGGCAATGTCATCGGCTGGGGCGGATGCCGGGAGTGTCGGGCCGTGCGGCAGACTCAGGGCCCCGCAAACCCCCTCTTCAGGAGTGAGTAACGCCGATGTCGCTGCTCGCCAGATTCAGTCTCGCCAACCGGGGCCTGATCGCCCTCGTCGCGTTGGTGACGACGGCGTTCGGGCTGTTCGCCGTGCCGTCGCTGAAGCAGCAGCTCCTGCCGTCGCTGGAGTTTCCCGCCGCGTTCATCGTGGCGACGTACCCGGGCGCCGCGCCGGAGATCGTCGAAGCCCAGGTCGCCGAGCCGATCGAGAACAGCCTCAAGGGCATCCCGGGCCTGGACACGGTCACCTCGACCTCGCGCGAGGGCTCGGCCACGGTCCAGGTGCAGTACGAGTTCGGCACCGACCTGGACGACGTGGTCAACAAGATGGAGACCGCGCTCAACCGGATCGGCGCCCAGTTGCCCGAGGGCGTCGACCCGCAGGTGATCGCCGGCAGCACCGACGACCTGCCCGCCGTGGTGGTCGCCGCGACCGGTGACGGCGACGAGCGGGCGCTGGCCGAGAAGCTGCGTACCGCCGTCGTGCCGGAGCTGGAGGCGCTGGACGGCGTCCGGTCGGTGGACGTCACCGGCGCCCGGGACCAGATCGTGACGATCACGCCGGACCCGGCGAAGCTCGCCGCCGCCCGGGTGGCGCCGACCGCCATCGCGTCGGCGCTCAAGAGCAACGGTGTGGCGGTGCCGGCGGGCGCGCTCGCCGACGGCGACCGGTCGCTGCCGGTGCAGGTGGGCACGCCGATCCGGACGCTCGACGACCTGCGCGGCATCGTGCTCACCACTGCGCCCGCCGCCCCGGTACGCCTCGCCGACGTCGCAGCGGTGGAGCAGCAGCTCGCCCCGGCGACCTCGTTGACCCGTACCAACGGCAAGCCCAGCCTGGGCATCGCGGTGACGGCCGCTCCGGACGGCAACGCGGTGGAGATCTCGCACGAGATCCGGGACCGGCTGGACGAGCTGGGTGACGCCGCGGGCGCCGAGCTGACAGTGGTCTTCGACCAGGCCCCGTTCGTCGAGAAGTCCATCGAGAGCCTGACCACCGAGGGCCTGCTGGGCCTGGTCATGGCGGTCGTGGTGATCCTGGTGTTCCTGCTGTCGGTGCGTTCCACGGTGGTCACCGCGGTGTCCATCCCGCTGTCGGTGCTGGTCGCGCTGATCGTGCTCTGGTCCGGCGACTACTCGCTCAACCTGCTCACCCTGGGCGCGCTGACCATCGCGGTGGGCCGGGTGGTGGACGACTCCATCGTGGTGCTGGAGAACATCAAACGGCACCTGGAGTACGGCGAGCCGAAGCGGGACGCGATTCTCACCGCGGTCCGCGAGGTGGCCGGCGCGGTGACCGCGTCCACGCTCACCACTGTCGCCGTGTTCGCGCCGATCGCCCTGGTGGGCGGCTTCGTCGGGCAGCTCTTCGCCCCGTTCGCGATCACCGTGACGGTGGCGCTGCTCGCCTCGCTGCTGGTGTCGCTCACTGTCATCCCGGTGCTGGCGTACTGGTTCCTGCGGCCGCGCGGCGGCGCCGACGACGCCGCGGCCCGGCGGGAGGCCGAGGAGAAGGAGCTGCGCAACCCGCTGCAGCGGGCGTACCTGCCGGTGATCGACTTCGCCACCCGCTCCCGGAAGACCCGGTGGGCGACCGTCGGCCTGGGCCTGCTGGTGCTCCTGGGCACGTTCGGGCTGGCACAGAAGCTGGAGACGAACTTCCTGGACGACTCGGGCCAGGACACGCTCGCCATCCGGCAGGAGATGCCGGCCGGCACCTCGCTCGCCGGCACCGACCGGGCCGCCGCGCGGATCGAGGAGGTGCTGCGGCGTACCCCCGGGGTGGAGACCTACCAGGTCAGCGCCGGTGGTGGCGACAACCCGTTCGCCGGCGGCGGCAGCGACCGGGCCACCTGGTCGCTGTCGCTCTCCGACGACACCGACGCCGCGACGGTACGCCAGGGCCTGCGCAAGGAGTTCGACGCGCTCGGCCCGGAGGTGGGCGAGCTGACGTTCGGCGGCGGGCAGAACGCCTCGGCCAACCAGGTCGAGGTGGTGGTGCAGGCCGCCGACCAGGAGACGCTGACCCGTGCGGCCGAGGCGGTACGTGCCGCGATGGCCGACACGCCGGGCGTGGAGGACGTCACCAGCAGCCTGGCCACGCGGGTGCCCCGCGTCGAGGTGACTGTGGACCGGGTCGCCGCGGCCCGCGCCGGGCTCACCGAGGCGGCCGTCGGGCAGCTCGTCGCGCAGGTGTACCGGGGTGCGCCGCTGGGCCAGGTCACGCTCGACGGCACGGCCCAGACCGTGGTCCTGAGCAGCGGTGCCCGGCCGCCGCTGACCGTGGCGGAGCTGCGGGCGCTGCCGGTCGGCGCGGTGCCACTGGATGCGATCGCGGACGTCAACCAGGTCGAGGGCCCGCAGCAGGTGACCCGGATCGACGGCGAGCGCAGCGTCTCGGTCACCGGCACCGCGACCGGCTCGAACCTCGGCGCCACCACGCAGGAGCTGCAGAAGCGGCTGGACGCGCTGGACGTGCCGGGCGCCACGTACGAGATCGGCGGCGTCAGCGCCGACCAGGCGGACGCGTTCGCGGACCTCGGGCTCGCGGTGCTGGCCGCCATCGCGATCGTCTTCCTGATCATGGTGGCCACGTTCCGCAGCCTCACCCAGGCGCTGATCCTGCTGATCTCGGTGCCGTTCGCGGCGACCGGGGCGATCGGGCTGCTGCTGGTCACCGGGACGCCGCTGGGCGTGCCGGCGCTGATCGGCGTGCTCATGCTCGTCGGCATCGTGGTGACGAACGCGATCGTGCTGCTGGATCTGATCAACCAGTACCGGGCGCAGGGCATGGACGTGACCGAGGCCGTGGTGGAGGGCGGCCGGCGCCGGCTGCGGCCGATCCTGATGACAGCCGTCGCGACGATCTTCGCGTTGCTGCCGATGGCGCTCGGCCTGACCGGTGAGGGCGGCTTCATCTCCAAGCCGCTGGCGATCGTGGTGATCGGCGGCCTGCTCAGCTCGACGTTGTTGACGCTGGTGCTGGTGCCGACGCTCTACACGATGGTGGAGCACACCAAGGGCTCGTTCCGGGCCCGGCGCCGGGGCGCGGCGGCGCCGGTCGAGCCGGAGCCGGCGGCCGATCCGGTGTCGGTGCCGGTCGGCGGCGGCGAGGAGCGCGTCGAGGAGCGGGCTCAGGTCGCGCCGCCACCGGCCCGCCCGTCGGGCGCGCTGATCGACGGTACGGACCAGTTCGAGGTGCTCCGCCTGCCCAAGAGCCGCCGTTCCCCGCTTCCCCCCACCGAGTGACGGGTCGGGAGGGGCCCGCCCGGCCCCTCCCGACACCTCGGCGCACGGGACACACCAGAAGCGCATCCGGCGGTACGCTCGGTGAGCTGATGCCTACTTTCGGTGCGGGGGCGCGATGGGGGTCGCGGGCCGGTGGAATCGACGTACCGTGCTGCGCCGGTCCGCGCTGCTGTTGGGCGGCGCCGCGCTCGGCTCCGCCGCCACCGTGGAGAGCACCTGGGTGGCCGACCGCCGCCTCCCGCTGGCGGGCGGCCCGGCCAGCGCCACGCTCGGCAACCGCCACCAGGACGTCGGTCGCGGCGGGGTCCAGGTCGTCTGGGGCGTACGCACCGACGAACCCCTGGTGGCGCTCACCTTCGACGACGGCCCCCGCCCACAGTGGACCCCGATGGTGCTGGACACGCTGGCCGAACACCGGGTGCCGGCCACCTTCTTCCTGGTCGGTGAGCGGGCGCGCCGGCACGCCCCGCTGGTCCGGGACCGGATGGACGGCCACGAGGTCGGCAACCACAGCTGGGCGCACCGCGACCTGGCCCGGATGGACGCCGCGACGGTCTACGACGACCTGCGCCGCAGCCACGACGCGATCACCGCGGCCACCGGATCGTCCCCGCGACTGCTCCGCCCGCCCTGGGGACATCTGGGCGGCGCGGTGCTGTACGCCTCGGCCCGGCTGGACTACCGGCTGGTGCTGTGGACGCTGCAAATGGTCGAGAGCGAGTTCCCGCACGACCCGGCCGGGCACGCCCGGCGGATCGTGGCCGACGTGCGCCCCGGCACGATCGTGCTCGGGCACGACGTGGGCGACGACCGGCGGCTGGTCGCGCTCCGCGGCCTGCCCGACATGATCGACGGGTTGCGGGCCCGGGGATACACCTTCGTCACGGTCTCCGACCTGCTGCGCCGAGCTGCCGGTGGGGGAGCGGCCCGATAGGGTGCCCGCGTGTCGCCCACCCTCTCCGTCCTCGTCCGCAACCGCGACTTCCGCCATCTGTTCATCGCCGAGCTGGTCGTGTTCGGCGCGGACTGGTTCGTCATGGTGCCGCTGCTGGTGCTGCTGCCGGAGCTGACCGGCAGCGGGGTGTGGGGCGCGCTGGTGCTGGCCGTGGACACCGGCACCACCGCGTTGCTGCTGCCGTACGCCGGGACCGTGGCCGACCGGTTCGACCGCCGCAAGGTGATGATGGCGGCGAACATCGCGGCCCTGGCCGGTGTCCTGCTGCTGCTCGGTGTGCGCGGCGCCGGCACGGCCTGGCTGGCGCTGGCGGCGATCGCGCTGGTGGCGGTGGCGAAGGCGTTCTACTCGCCGGCCGCCCAGGCCGCGCTGCCCAACGTGGTCGACCCGGCGGACCTGGCGGCGGCGAACGCGGTCGCCGGCTCGGCCTGGGGCACCATGACAGTGGTCGGCGCTTCACTCGGCGGCATCCTGAGCGCCGCGTACGGCCCGTACGCCAGCTTCTGGGTGGCCGCCGCGGGCCTGCTCGCCGCGTTCGGCCTGGCCGCGCTGATCCGCCGGCCCCTGCAGGCGCCGCGCGACCCGGCGGCGGCCGTGCCGCGCACCTGGGCGGCGATCCGGGAGGCGCTGCGCTACATCGTCCAGCGTCCGCGCGTGCTCGCGCTGGTCACCGTGAAGTCGGCGGTCGGCCTGGGCAACGGCGTGCTGACCGTCTTCCCGCTGCTCGCCGGCGTGTACGGCGTCGGCCCGGTCGGCGCGGGCCTGCTCTTCGCCGCCCGGGGCGCCGGGGCGCTGGTCGGTCCGATCCTGATGCGCCGGGTGCTCAGCAACCGGGCCTGGCTGCTGACCGGTCTGGCGCTGTCCATGTCGCTGTACGGCCTGGCCTATCTGGGCGCGTCGGTGGTGTCCTGGTTCCCGCTGGTGCTGGTCCTGGTCTTCCTGGCCCACCTGGGCGGCGGCAGCAACTGGGTGCTGTCCAACTACGCGTTGCAGGGCGAGGTGCCGGACCGGCTGCGCGGCCGGGTCTTCGCCACCGACATGATGCTGGCCACGCTCGCCATCGCGGTGAGTCAGCTGGTCGTGGCGCTCGTGGTGGACCGGGTGGACGAGCGCACCGTGCTGGTCGGTTGCGGCCTGGCCACCGTCGTCTACGCGCTCGGCTGGCGGTTCGCCACCCGGCGGCTCTCGCTCACCGACCCGGTCGACGCGCCGACCCCGGAGCGCACCGGCTGACACGCCGGTCCCACGCTCCGGGCGGTCCGGCCGGGCTGTCGGGGTGACGTCCTAGCATGAGCCGGTGCCGACGACCTTCCTCCCCGGCCCGGTCCGGGTCCGGGTGCCCGCGACCAGCGCCAACCTGGGCCCCGGCTTCGACGCGCTCGGCCTGGCGCTGGGCCGCCACGACGACGTCACGGCCGAGGTGACCGGCGGCGGCGTGCGGGTGGCGGTCACCGGCGAGGGTGCCGGTGAGCTGCCGGCGGACGAGCGGCACCTGATCGTGACCGCCATGCGGGCCACCTTCGACGTGCTCGGCGCGCAGCCGGCCGGCCTGGCGCTGGAGTGCGAGAACCGCATTCCCCAGGCGCGTGGGCTCGGCTCGTCCTCGGCCGCGATCGTGGCCGGGGTGCTGGCGGCCCGCGCGCTGGTTGCAGGCGGCGAGCAGCGGATGGACGACGACGCCGCGCTGCGGTTGGCCGCCGAGTTGGAGGGGCATCCGGACAATGTCGCGCCCTGCCTGCTCGGGGGCTTCACGATCGCCTGGACGGAGCCGGGCGGCGCGCGGGCGGTGTCGCTGCCGGTGGCGCCGGCCGTGCGCCCGACCGTCTTCGTACCCGCCGAGCGGGGCCTGACCTCGGTGGCCCGGGCCGCCCTGCCGGCCACCGTGCCGCACGCCGACGCGGCGCTCAACGCGGGCCGGGCGGCCCTGCTGGTGCACGCGCTGACCACCGATCCGGCGCTGCTGCTGCCGGCCACCGTCGACCGGCTGCACCAGGAGCAGCGGGCGCCCGGGATGCCCGCCACCGCGGCGCTCGTCGGCGCGCTGCGTGCGGCTGGTGTGGCGGCTGTGGTCAGTGGGGCGGGGCCGACGGTGCTGGCGCTTTCCCAGGTCCCGGTGGGATTTGAGCCGGGAACAGATTGGCGCCGGTGGGAGTTGCCGATAGATGTCAGCGGTGCCCGGGTCATCCGGGGTAGACTTTGACACGCCGAGCGGGGCCCTGTTGCCGCAGGTCGGAAGAGTTGATTACGCTCTAGACCTAGCACAGCCGCGAAGCATGCGATCTTCCTGCGGTTCGGCGCACCCCCGAAGCTCTCGGCGGTCAGCCCGTCACCCCTGCCCAAGGCCCACGCCGCACCGCAGTTTCCACAGGTCGCCGCAGGCGGCGAGACCTGCTCACCGATGGTGGTGAGTCGGGAAACCACCGGCTGCTGTGTCACAGACTCCCGCGACGCGTCCATGCGAGGCGGGTGCACCGAGGCCGCCCGGCCACCTGGCTCCACGACTCCGGGCAGCTCCGGCCTATCGAGGGAAGGAATCCATTGAGCGACACCACCGACGTGACGTCGGATGTTTCCAACGTCGCTGGCGATGCCACCACCGCCGCCCCCACGCGCCGCCGCCGGAGCGGCACCGGCCTGTCGGCCATGCTGCTGCCGGAGCTCCAGAGCCTGGCCGCGTCGCTCGGCATCTCTGGTACGGCCCGCATGCGCAAGGGCGAGCTGATCAGTGCCATCACCGAGCGGCAGCAGGGCGGCGCCGCCGCCGGAACCCCTCGACCGCGCGCCGAGGTAGCGGCCGCGGCTGCTGCTCCCGCCCGTGAGGAGGTGCACGCGGAGGTCCGTGAGGAGCGGGCCGAGGCGCGCCCCGCCGAGCAGGCGCCCGCCGCCGAGGCGACCGAGGGCCGTACCCGTGGTCGCCGCAGCCGGACTGCGGCCGCGACCACCGAGGCCCGCCCGGCCGAGACGCCGGCGACCGAGGTGCGGCCGGCCGAGACGCCGCGCGCCGAGGAGGCGCCCGCCGAGACCGGCGAGCGGACCGACCGTGCCGAGCGCGGTGAGCGCAACGAGGGCCGGGGCCGTGAGCGCGGCGGCGAGCGTGCCGAGCGTGGCGGCGACCGGGCCGAGCGTGGCGACCGGGCCGAGCGTGGCGACCGGGCCGAGCGCGGCGACCGCAACGACCGGGGTGACCGGGCCGAGCGGGGCGACCGTAACGAGCGTGCCGACCGGGGCGAGCGCGCCGAGCGCAACGACCGGGGCGACCGGAACGACCGGGGCGACCGGAACGACCGGGGCGACCGCAACGACCGTGGTCAGCGCGCCGAGCGGGACAACGACGGCGACGACGACGGCGAGGGCGGCGGCCGGCGGGGCCGGCGCAGCCGGTTCCGGGACCGTCGTCGCGGCCGCGGCGAGCGGGGCGAGGGCGACAGCGGTGGCGGCCGCGAGCCGCAGGTCGGCGAGGACGACGTGCTCGTCCCGGTCGCCGGCATCATCGACGTGCTCGACAACTACGCCTTCGTCCGGACCACCGGCTACCTGGCCGGCCCGAACGACGTGTACGTCTCGATGTCCCAGATCAAGAAGTACGGCCTGCGCCGCGGTGACGCGATCACCGGCGCCGTGCGGGCCGCGCGGGACGGCGAGCAGCGGCGCGACAAGTACAACCCGCTGGTCCGGCTGGACACCATCAACGGGATGGAGCCGGACGAGGCGAAGCGCCGGCCGGAGTTCTACAAGCTCACCCCGCTCTACCCGCAGGAGCGCCTGCGGCTGGAGACCGAGCCGCACATCCTCACCACCCGGGTGATCGACCTGGTCATGCCGATCGGCAAGGGCCAGCGGGCGCTCATCGTGTCGCCGCCGAAGGCCGGCAAGACGATGGTGCTGCAGGCGATCGCGAACGCGATCACCCGCAACAACCCGGAGTGCCACCTGATGGTGGTGCTGGTCGACGAGCGGCCCGAAGAGGTCACCGACATGCAGCGCTCGGTGAAGGGCGAGGTCATCGCGGCCACGTTCGACCGTCCGCCGCAGGACCACACCACGGTGGCGGAGCTGGCGATCGAGCGGGCCAAGCGCCTGGTCGAGCTGGGGCACGACGTGGTCGTGCTGCTCGACTCGGTGACCCGGCTCGGCCGGTCGTACAACCTGGCGGCGCCGGCCAGCGGCCGGATCATGTCGGGTGGTATCGACTCCACCGCGCTCTACCCGCCCAAGCGCTTCCTCGGCGCGGCGCGCAACATCGAGAACGGCGGCTCGCTGACCATTCTCGCCACCGCGCTGGTGGAGACCGGGTCCATGGCGGACACGGTCATCTTCGAGGAGTTCAAGGGCACGGGTAACGCCGAGCTGAAGCTGGACCGGAAGATCGCCGACAAGCGTGTCTTCCCGGCGATCGACATCAACCCCTCCGGCACCCGCAAGGAGGAGGTCCTGCTCGCGCCGGAGGAGCTGGCGATCATCCACAAGCTCCGCAAGGTGCTGCACTCGCTGGACTCGCAGGCGGCGCTCGACCTCCTGCTGGACCGGCTCAAGCAGTCCCGCACCAACATCGAGTTCCTGATGCAGATCGCGAAGTCCACTCCGGGCGAGTGAGCTGACGGATCCGACGAACGAGGGGCACGGCCGAACGCGGCCGTGCCCCTCGTCGCGTACCGGGCACCGCCGATGGTGAAGTTTTCCTACGGTTCAGTCGCTAGGTATTGAAACTTCTGTTCATCGTCGGGTTGACTGTCGTCCATGCGAACCCGCAGTCGACCCGCCCGCCTCGCCGGCGTCCTGCTGCTGACGCCGTTGCTGACCATCCCCGCGCCGACGCCGTCCGCCGCGACGGCCGCCGGGCCGTCGCCCGTCGCGCCGCCGGCCGCCACCGCCGCCGAGGACGCGCCACGCGCCTCGTCCCGCCCCGACCCCGCCGTCGCGCTCGCCGGTGTGGAGCCGGCCGGCGGCCTGGAGACCGCCAAGAGCACCCGGCCGGTCGCGCCCGGCCTGAGCCTGACCTCCTTCGACAGGTACGACGCGGCCGGCTGGCTGCGCGCCGACGCGCTCACCGCCGACCTGGGCGGCGGGCTGACGGTGGACTACGTGAACTCCGGCGAGGTGACCAGGGACGAGCCGCTGCGCGCCGCGGTGGACCGGTCCCGCGCGGTCGCGGCGGTCAACGGAGACTTCTTCGACATCAACAACTCCGGCGCCGCCCAGGGCGTCGGCATCCGCTCCGGCGAACTGGTGCAGTCGCCGATCGCCGGGCACCCCAACGCGGTGGGCATCAGCGCCCAGGGCATCGGCCGGGTGGTCGAGGTCGGCTTCGAGGGCGCCGCGACGCTGCCCACCGGGCCGGTGCCGCTGACCCAGTTCAACAACATGGTGCAGCGCGACGGCGTGGGCGTGTTCACGCCGCTCTGGGGCTCGTACACCCGCAAGCGGGCCGTGGAGGGCGCGGCCCGGACGGTCGAGGTGACGCTGACCGGCGGCCGGGTGGCGAGCGTGGCCACCACGGCGGGCGAGGGGCCGATCCCGGCCGGCAGCACCGTGCTGCTGGGCCGCGAGGCCGGCGCCGACGCGCTCGCCGCGCTGCGGCCCGGCGACGCGGTGGACGTGACCTGGCGGCCGCGGGCCTCCGACGGCGGTGACCTGCGCGCCGCCGTGGGCGGCGGCAACGTGCTGGTCCGCGACGGCGTGGTGCAGACCATCGCCGACGCGTCGCTGGCCCCGCGCACCGCTGTCGGTTTCTCCGCCGACGGACGCAAGATGATCATGATGACTGTGGACGGCCGGCAGGTGGACAGCCGGGGCGTCACGCAAACCGAGATGGGCCGCATGATGGCCGAGCTGGGCGCCGCGAACGCGCTCAACCTCGACGGCGGCGGCTCCTCCACGCTGCTCGCCCGGGAGCCGGGCGCGGCCACGGTCCAGGTCGAGAACAGCCCGTCCGACGGCAGCGAGCGGCCGGTACCGAACGGGCTCGCCGTCTACGCCCCGAAGGGCAGCGGCCGGCTCACCGGCTACTGGCTGGAGACCGCCAGCGACCCGACCGCCGCGCCGGGCGTCGCACCGGTGCGCGGCGGCCGGCCGGACCGGGTCTTCCCCGGCCTCACCCGCCGGCTCACCGCCGCCGGATACGACGAGACGTACGGCCCAGCCGCCGGCGAGCCGCGCTGGCACGCCACCCACGGACGGGTCGACGGCGACGGCGTGTTCCGGGCCGCCGTCCCCGGCCGCAGCACCGTCACCGCCGCCCGCGGCCGGGCCCGCGGCACCATCGAGCTGACGGTGCTCGGCCCGCTGCAGCGGATCGACGGCACCGTCGACCGGGTCGGCCTGGACCGCGCCGGTGACAGCGGCCTGTTCGGCGTGGTCGGCTACGACGCCGAGGGCAACACCGCGCCGATCGAGCCGGCCGACCTGAAGCTGGAGTACGACAGGGACCTGCTCTCCGTCACCCCCACCGCCGACGGCAACCTGTCCGTCAAAGCGCTCGCCGCGACCGGCTCGGCGCTGGTCACCGCACGGGTCGGCAACCACAGCACGGTCCTGCCGGTGACCGTCGGGCTCACCGACGTGCCGGTGGCCGGGTTCGACGACGCGGCGTCCTGGAAGTTCAGCCAGGCCCGCGCCTCCGGGTCGGTCGCACCGGCCGAGGGGCACACCGGGAGCGGGCTGCGGATGTCGTACGACTTCAGCCAGTCCACCGGCACCCGCGCCGCGTACGCCGACCCGCCCGCGTGGATCGACGTACCCGGCCAGCCGCAGGCGTTCGGCATGTGGATCAAGGCCAACGGCACCGGCGAGTGGCCCAGCCTGCACCTGCACGACGCGCAGGACACCCAGTTCGTGCTGCGCGGCCCGTACCTGGACTGGACCGGCTGGCGCTACGTCGAGTTCGCCGTACCGCCGGGCGTGCAGTACCCGGTGCGGGTGCGCCGGTTCTACGTGGCCGAGACCGACCCGGCCAAGCAGTACCGCAGCGAGGTCGTGATCGACGACCTGGTGGCCCGGGTGCCGCCGGACGTGCAGGCGCCGCCGGAGCCGAACCGCACCGACCGGGTGGTGCTGCGCGACGGCACTGTGGACGGGGCGCCCTGGCGCTTCGCGGTGCTCTCCGACGCCCAGTTCGTCGCCGCGAACCCGGACAGCGACCTGGTCGCCCAGGCCCGCCGTACGCTGCGCGAGGTCCGCGCCGCCCGGCCGGACTTCCTGATCATCAACGGCGACTTCGTGGACACCGCCTACCCGGCCGACTTCGCGCTGGCCAAGCGCATCCTGGACGAGGAGCTGGGCGGCGAGGTGCCGTATCACTACGTGCCCGGCAACCACGAGATCATGGGCGCGCCGATCGACAACTTCCGCAGCGTCTTCGGGGACACCTCGCGCGTCTTCGACCACCGGGGCACCCGGTTCCTCACGCTCAGCACGGCCACCGGCTCGCTGCGCGGCGGCGGGTTCGACCAGGTGGAGCTGCTGCGCCGGACGCTCGACCAGGCCGCCGGCGACCGCTCGGTGGGCTCGGTGGCGGTGCTGTTCCACCACCCGCCGCGCGACCCGAGCCCGGCCAAGGCCAGCCAGCTCGGCGACCGGAAGGAGGCGGCGCTGGTCGAGCAGTGGCTGGCCGACCTCCAGCACCGCACCGGCAAGGGCGCGCTGATGGTCAACGGGCACGTCGGCACGTTCCACGCCGACCGGGTGGACGGCGTGCCGTACGTGATCAACGGCAACTCGGGCAAGGACCCGTCGACCCCGGCCGCGCTCGGCGGGTTCACCGGCTGGACCGAGTTCGGGGTGGACCCGGTGACGCCGGGGGAGGCCGAGCGGGCCCGCCGCGACCCGCTGGCCGAGGGCCCGACGTGGGTGAGCGCGGAGATGCACGCCCACGTCGACCGGCTCGCGCTGACCGCGCCCGCGCAGGTGCGCCAGGCTTCGCCGGTGGACGTCACGGCCACGCTCACCCAGCCCAGCGGCCGGCAGGTGCCGGTGGCGGCGCCGGTCAGCGCCGACTGGTCCGGTTCGCCGAACCTGCACATCGGCGGCGCGACGGGCGTACGGCCGTGGCACGTGGCCCGGTTCGACCCGGCCACCGGCCGGCTGACCGCGCTGCGCCCGGGGGCGCAGGTGCTGCTGGCGGTGACCGTCAACGGCGTGAAGGCCGAGACGACTGTCACCACGGCCGCAGCGGTCCGCGCCCCCGCCGCCTGACCCGGAGGCCGGGGCTCCTCATCCTGGGGGAGGAGCCCCGCCCCCGGCCCCCGCCTCGCTCCCCCGCTCCGCTCCGTTGATCATGAAGTTGACCTGGACAAAAGCGACAGGAATTGCCGCCAAGTTCATGATCAGCAGGGTGGGGGGCGTGGGGGTGGGAATGCGGGAGTGTGGGCGGGCGTTGCGGGTGGCGGACCTCCTGTGCCGGGTGGAAGACGCCCGTGGCAGACTGGTCAATCGGCCACCGGTTCCGGTTCACGCCCGAGCCCGTCGCGGACGACGGGGAGCATCGACGGCGACCCGGCGACCACCGACGAAAGGACCGAGGCGACATGAAGCCCAACATCCACCCGGAGTACGTGACCACCGAGGTCCGCTGCTCCTGCGGCAACACCTTCACGACCCGCAGCACCGCCAAGGGCGGCGCCATCAGCGTCGAGACCTGCAGCGCCTGCCACCCGTTCTACACCGGTAAGCAGCGCGTGCTGGACACCGCCGGTCGGGTCGCGAAGTTCCAGCAGAAGTACGCCAAGGTTCAGGGCAAGAAGGCCAAGTAGCTCCGTCGACGACGCCCGTGTCCGGCTCCTGCCGGGCACGGGCGTTCGTCCGTTTGCGCCGGTTTTCACACCCAAGGAGCATCCGCAGCATGAGCAGTGAGCGCCTGGCCGCCCTCCTCGACGAGTACGCCGAGCTGGAGCGGCGGCTGGCCGACCCGGCCATCCACGCCGACCAGGGCACCGCCCGGCGGGTCGGCCGCCGGTACGCCGAACTGGTCCCGCTGCACAAGGCGGCCGGCGAGCTGGAGCAGGCCCGCGCCGACCTGGCCGCCGCGCGCGAGCTGGCCGCCGAGGACCCGACGTTCGCCACCGAGGCGGAGGCCATCGCCAGCTCCCTGCCGGCGCTCGAGGAACGGCTCGCGGAACTGCTCATCCCGCGCGACCCGCACGACGCCAAGGACGTGATCGTCGAGATCAAGGCCGGTGAGGGCGGCGAGGAGTCGGCGCTGTTCGCGGGGGACCTGCTGCGGATGTACACCAGGTACGCCGAGCGGCACGGCTGGGTCACCGAGGTGATCGACGCCCAGGACTCCGACCTCGGCGGCGTCAAGGACGTGTCGCTGGCGATCAAGAGCAAGGGCGTGCCGGAGGGCGGCAACGGGGTCTGGTCCCGGCTCAAGTGGGAGGGCGGCGTGCACCGGGTGCAGCGCGTCCCGGTCACCGAGTCGCAGGGCCGCATCCACACCAGTGCCGCCGGCGTGCTGGTGCTGCCCGAGGCGGAGGACGTCGACGTCACCATCGACCCGAACGAGCTGCGCATCGACGTGTTCCGCTCGTCCGGCCCCGGCGGGCAGTCGGTGAACACCACCGACTCGGCGGTACGGATCACCCACGTGCCGACCGGCATCGTGGTGTCCTGCCAGAACGAGAAGTCGCAGCTGCAGAACCGCGAGCAGGCCATGCGCATCCTGCGGGCCCGGCTGCTCGCCGCGGCCCAGGAGCAGGCCGACGCGGCGGCGTCGGACGCCCGCAAGGCGCAGGTCCGCACCGTGGACCGGTCCGAGCGGATCCGCACCTACAACTTCCCGCAGAACCGGATCACCGACCACCGCATCGGCTACACCGCGTACAACCTGGACCTGGCGCTGGCCGGCGAGCTGGACGGGGTGCTCGACGCGCTGGCCGAGGCGGACCGCGCGGCCCGCCTGGCCGGCGAGACGGAGCTGTCCCGCCGCTGACCGCTGGGTGTTAACAGGGGGCCCTTCCTCTACCGGAGGCGTTAACAGGGGGCCCTTCCTTACCGCTCAGCTCGCGCGTGGTCGCGCCTTGGCGCGCAGCATCTCCCGGTCGGCCAGCTCGAACGCGGTGCCGAGCGCCTCCCGGACGCTGACAGTGGTGCTGCCGTCGACCTCGGCGAAACCGATCGTCACCCCGACCGGGGTGCCCGGGACCAGGGACTCCCAGTCCTCGGTGCGGACGGCGGCCTCGATCCGCCGGGCCACCTCGACCGCCTCCGGCATGACGGTGTCGGGCAGCACCACGACGAACTCGTCGCCGCCGTAGCGGGCCACGAAGTCGCCCCGCCGCATCACCCGGTTGATCACCCCGGCGACCCGTTGCAGCACCAGGTCGCCGGAGTGGTGGCCGTGGCGGGTGTTCACCGCCTTGAACCCGTCGAGGTCGCAGACGCCGATCACCACGCGCTCGCCCCGGGACACCACGGCCCCCAGGTAGCGCTCCAGCCGGCGCCGGTTGGGCAGGCCGGTGAGCGGGTCGGTGAGCGCCTCGCCCTCGTACCGGGCCGCCTCGCGGCGCATCTCCTCGTGGTCGATCCGGGCGGCGATGCCGTCGATGTAGACGTCCCGCAGCCGGTCGCTGCGCCGCGCGGCCAGCCGGAACGCGTGCCGGTCGGCCCGGTGCGCGCCCGCGTGGTCGCCGGCCCGGGCCAGCGCGACGCTGCGCAGCCGGGGTGCCTCGGCCGCGCCGAGCGTCTCGTCGGAGACCTGGAGCGCGTCCAGCCGGGTGACCGCCTCGATCGGGCGGTTGGCGGCGACGGCCAGGCAGACCTGACCGAGCTGGCGCAGGTCGCGGGCGCGGGCGCTGTCGCCGCCGTGGCCGAGCAGCCGTTTCGGGTCGGCGTCCCCGGCGGACTCCACCCGGTCGCCGAGCGCGGCCCGCCGGGCGGCCGCGTAGCCGTACGCGGCGAGGCTGCTGGGGCGCAGGTTGCCGGCCCGCCCGCCGCGCAGGAAGCGGGCCAGGTCACCGGCGACGTCGCGCAGCACCCGCAGGCAGCCGTCGCTGTCGCCGTTGTGGTCCAGCGCCACCGCGTTGCGCAGCCGGATCCCCGGCGCGGCGAACGTCTCCTCCGGGATGCCGGCGCTGAGCCCCACCTCGCGGGCCCGCTCGATCGCGCCCAGCGCGTGGCCGTGGAAGCTCAGGTACGAGTACGCCATCGCGAGGTCGTGCCAGCCCCACGCGGTGTCCCGGTCCGGCGTGTCGTCGGCGCCCAGCGCGCGGGCGGCCCGGACCAGGTGCATCACGCACCGGTCCAGCGCGCCCTGGTGGTGGGCGGCGAGCGCGGCGAGCGCGTTGAGGTGCCCGTGCAGGTAGGGCTCGGCGAGGTCGCGTACCGCGGCGGAGGCGTCCTCGACGGCCCGGGTGAACTCGGCGGTCCGGCCGAGGTTGATCAGCGCGGACAGGCGCTGCACGAGCGCGTCGGCGCGGGCGTACGGGTCGCCGGTGGTGCGGATGACGCGGTCGAGCAGGACGCACGCCTCCGCGGACCGGCTGGCCTCCTGCAGTGACCGTGCGCGTCGGAGAGCGTCAACCTGGTCCTCGACCTGGTCGAGCCAGCCCACTCGCGACCTCCCTGCGGTGTGCGCCCGGACGCACCCGCTCGTGAGGTGAGCCGCGACGCCTCATGATTATTGCGTGACCGCACTCCCGCAACACCCGTCCGAAGGGACAGAACGCGAACGCGCCTCGCTGGTGATCAACCGGGTGGCGCGCGCGCTCGCCGCGGCGGGCGTCGAGGCGCCCCGCGCCGAGGCCGAGCAGCTGGCCGCGTACGTCCTGGACGTGCCACGCGGCCGGCTGGCGCTGGCCGACGGTTTCACCCCGGCGCAGCGTGACCGCCTGGACGCCCTCGTCGGGCGGCGGGTGACCCGGGAGCCGTTGCAGCACCTGCTCGGCTCGGCCGGTTTCCGGCACCTGGAGCTGGCGGTCGGGCCGGGCGTGTTCGTGCCGCGGCCGGAGACCGAGCTGCTGGCCGGGTGGGGGATCGAGCGGGCCCGGGAGCACGCCGCGCCGCTCGTGGTCGACCTGTGCAGCGGCTCCGGCGCGATCGCCCTGGCGGTGGCGCAGGAGGTGCCCGCGGCCCGGGTAGTGGCTGTGGAACGGTCCCCGGCCGCGCTGGCCTGGCTGCGGCGCAACGCGGCCGACCGGGCTGCCGCCGGGGACCGGCCGGTCGAGGTGGTGGCCGCCGACGTGACCGGTCCGGAGCTGCTGGCCGGCCTGGCCGGGCGGGTCGACGTGCTGCTGTGCAACCCCCCGTACGTGCCGAGGTCGGTGGCGGTGCCGCCGGAGGTGGCCGGGCACGACCCGGACGAGGCGGTGTTCGGCGGCGCGGACGGGCTGGACGTGATCCGCCCGGTGGTGCGCCGGGCCGCCGAGCTGCTGCGCCCGGGCGGCGCGATCGGGATCGAGCACGACGACACGCACGCGGCGGCGGTGCCCGCGCTGCTGCGCGGCGACGGCCGCTACGACCGCGTCGAGGAGCACCGGGACCTGGCCGGGCGGCCCCGCTGGGCGAGCGCGTCCCGGCGGGCGGACGGCACCCACGCCGAGACCGCCCGGGCGTGGCAGACTGACTCCTCGTGATGCTCTACGACTGTCGGTCGCCCGCCGACCGGGACCGCGGCATCGCCGCTGCCATCGAGGCGGTCAAGAACGGGGAACTCGTCGTCCTGCCGACCGACACGGTCTACGGCATCGGGGCGGACGCGTTCACGCCGTACGCGGTGAAGGCCCTGGCGGACACCAAGGGCGGCGCCCGGCAGGCGCCCCCGGTGCTCATCGGCTCCCGGCACACGCTCGACGGCCTGGTGTTCTCGCTGCCCGGCGCGGCCCGCGACCTGGTCGAGGCGTTCTGGCCGGGCGCGCTGACCATCGTCGTGGAGCACTCGCCGAGCCTGGCCTGGGACCTGGGCGACACCAGCGGGACGGTGGCGGTGCGGATGCCGCTGCACCCGGTGGCGCTGGAGGTGCTGCGGGAGACCGGGCCGATGGCCGTCGCGTCGGCCAACAAGGTCGGCCAGCCGGCCGCGCTCACCGCCGAGGAGGCGCGCGACCAGCTCGGCTACGGCGTGCGGGCCTACCTGGAGGCCGGGCCGGCGGTGGACCCGGTGCCGAGCACGATCGTCGACCTGACCGGCGAGGTGCCGCGGGTGCTGCGTGAGGGCGCGGTGACGCTGGCGAAGCTGCGGGAGGTCGTGCCGGGCATCCTCGACGAGCGGGGGATCTGAGTGCCGCCCTTCACCGTCCTGCACGTCTGCATGGGCAACATCTGCCGGTCGCCGATGGCCGAGCGGCTGCTGCTGCTCGCGGTCCGGGAGCGGCTGGCCCGCCTCGGCGTCGACCCGGCCGGTTCGGACGCGCTCGTGCACAGCCACAGCGCCGGCACCGGCGGCTGGCACGCGGGCGAGGAGATGAACCCGCCCGCCGCCCGCCAGGTGCTCTCGCGCGGCGGCGACACCGAGGGGTTCGCCGCCCGGCGGCTGCGCTCGGACCTGATCGACGCCGCCGACCTGGTGCTCACCGCAACCGCCGACCAGCAGGAGTACGTGGTGGCGCTGCGGCCGGACGCCGCCGCGCGCACGTTCGTGCTGGGTGAGTTCGGCCGTCTGCTCGGCGGGCTGGACCGCGCCGCGCTGCCGCCGGCCGAGCCCACGCCGGACGCCGTGTACGCGCGCGGCGTCGCGCTCGTGGCGGCTGTCGACGCGGCCCGGCAGAACGCCTCCGCGCTGCCCACCGACGATCTGGACGATCCGTGGGGCCGGGGCGACCAGTGCTTCAGCCGGGTCGCGGACGAGATCGAGGAGACGGTGCAGCCGCTGGCTGCCGCGCTGTTGCCCTGAGATTCATCCTTCCTCGCGAACTTTCTGCGCCTTTCTCGGAAGGTGTCGGCTAAAGCGAACATTCGGGTCATTCTGAACTGGTCCGTACGGCCGGCTCCTGCGGGGAGAGCTGATGAACCGGGCCTATCTCGACAAACTGTTCACCGTTGTGCTCGCCGGCGTGCTCGCCGGGCTGGTCCTGGCCGTCGCGGCGCTGCCGGCCGCGCTGGTCTTCGGGCTGGGCCTGAAGAACCTGATGCCGTACACCGCGCTGCCGGAAGCGCTCAAGACGCCGCAGCCGGCACAGCGGTCCAACCTGTACGCCAACGACGGGCGGACGCTCATCACCTCGTTCTACGTCGAGGACCGGGTGGACGTGCCGGTCGCCGAGGTGGCGCCGGTGATGCGCGACGCCATCGTGGCCGCCGAGGACGTGCGCTTCTACGAGCACCACGGCGTCGACGTGCGCGGCGTCGCGCGGGCGTTCACCGCCAACCGCCGCGAGGGCACCCGCCAGGGCGCCTCCACGCTGACCATGCAGTACGTGCGCAACGCGCTGGCCGGGGACCCCCGGCTGACCGAGGAGCAGCGCGCCGCCGCCACCGAGATCACCGTCGGGCGCAAGATCCGCGAGATGCGGTACGCGCTGACGCTGGAACGGCAGATCGGCAAGGACGAGATCCTCGGGCGCTACCTGAACATCGCGTACTTCGGCGCCGGGGCGTACGGCATCGCCGCCGCCAGCAAGCGCTACTTCTCCACCACACCGGACCGGCTCACGCTGGCCCAGGCCGCGCTGCTCGCCGGGCTGGTCCGGTCCCCGGCGGACGACCCGATCAACGGCGACGCCGACTCGGCGCGGCAACGGCGGGCGTACGTGCTGGACCGGATGGTGGAGACCGGCCGGGCGAGCGCGGCCGACGCCGAGGCGGCGAAGGCGGCGGAGCTGGCGCTGGCGCCCAACACCACCCCGAACGACTGCGCCGCGGTGCCCGCCGACCACAACGACTGGGGCTTCTTCTGCGACTGGTTCACCCAGTGGTGGAACGCCCAGCCGGCGTTCGGCGAGACGGTGGACGAGCGGCAGCGCACGCTGCGCCGCGGTGGCTGGTCGATCGTGTCCTCGCTCGACCCGGACGTGCAGGCCAAGGCGAGCGAGCAGGTGCGGGAGATCTACCCGGAGACGATCGCGCGCGCCGCGCCGACCGCCGTGGTGCAACCGGGCACCGGGCGGGTGCTGGCGATGGCGGTGAACCGCACGTACGGCGTGGCCGCGAACCCGGACGGTCAGCAGAACTACCCGAACACGGTCAACCAGCTGGTGGCCGGCGGTGGCGGCATCACCGGCTACCAGGCGGGCTCGACGTTCAAGCTGTTCGCCCTGCTGGCCGCGTTGGAGTCCGGGCTGCCGCTGGACACGGTGTTCGATGCGCCGCGCGTCTACGTCACGCAGTACCCGGTCGGCGCCGGCCCGGCGAGCTGCGGCGGCCGGTGGTGCCCGGCGAACGCCAACACCTACTGGATGGACGGCGACCGGGACATGTGGGACGCGTTCGGCCGGTCGGTGAACACGTACTTCGCCTGGCTCACCGAGCGGGTCGGCGCGGACCGGGTGGTCGAGATGGCCCAGCGGCTGGGCATCGTGTTCCGCGCTCCGGCCGACGCGAAGATGGCCCACGACGGCGCGAAGAGCTGGGGCCCGTTCACGCTCGGCGTCTCCGCCACCACGCCGCTCGACCTGGCCGGCGCGTACGCCGCGGTGGCCGCCGAGGGCACCTGGTGCCGGCCCACGCCGGTCACCTCGATCGCCGACCCGTCCGGCCGGAAGATCCCCGCCGGGAACACCGACTGCCGGCAGGTGCTCGACACCGAGGTCGCCCGCGCGGCGGCCGACGCCAGCCGCTGCCCGGTCGGCGACCAGTCGATGTACCGGCGTTGCGACGGCGGCACGGCCGAGGAGCTGGCTCCGGGCCTGCGCCGTCCGGTGGCCGGCAAGACCGGCAGCTCGGAGCGGAACGCCACGGAGACGGTCGTCGCGTTCACGCCGCAGCTCTCGGTGGCGACGATCGCGGCGAACCCGGACGACCCCCGGGACGCGGTCGGCGGCGGCGTGCAGAAGCGGCAGATCGCCGCGGTGGGCCGCATCCTCGCGTGGGCGTTGCGCGACGAGCCGGTACGCGACTTCGTCCCGCCGGGCCAGGCGGTCGCCTTCCAGCACACCAGCCCGCGCACCGGCAACTGAGGGTCAGCTCGCCGGCCTGCCGTATCGCGCGACCATGGTTCGGACGGCTTCGTCGACGACCGCTGTCGTGCGGTCCGGGGTGACCGTCCAGTCCGGGAGGACCAGGCGCGGCCAGAGCAGGTAATTGGAGATCATCCCGAGGAAGTGCGTGGCGGCCATCTCCGGGTCGGCGACGTCCGCGGCTCCCGCGTCGTGCTCGGCCGAGAGGTAGATCCGGACGGACTCGAAGTACGGCAGTTTGCCCTGCGCGAAATGTGCTCTGGCCAGCTCGGGAAAGCGTGGCAGCTCGGCGATCACGATGCGGAACAGGTCGGTCATCTCCGGCCGGCTCAACAGCGTCGCGTAGTGCCGTCCGAGGACCGTCAATCCGGCCGTCAGGTCACCGGCAGGTGGCACGTCGGCGACCTCGTTGCGGGCCCAGGAGTCGATGACGATGGCGTCGAACAGAGCCGCCTTCGTCGGAAACTGCTTGAACAGCGTCGCCTTCGACACGCCGGCACTGGCGGCCACACGCGCCAGTGAGGCCCGGTCGTAGCCCAACTCCAGGAAGAGCTCGGTGGCGGCCTGCACGATCAGCGCGCGCTTCTCCTCCGCCACACGCTGGTGATAGGCCGACGGCGCTGGGGTCATGCGGCCATCATAGCGAGGCGAGTGGGTTGACTCACCATTCGCCCAGGGCGTAGCGTCGGCATGGTGAGTCGCCCGACTCGCCATCCGTCTCGCGTCACCGGAGGATCCGATGTCCCGCTTCGCCAATCAGACAGTTCTCGTCACCGGCGGCACCGGTGGGCAGGGGGCCAGCCACGTTCGCGCCCTGCACGCCGAGGGCGCCAACGTCGTCATCGGCGCCATCGACGCCCAGCGGGGCGCCGGCCTCGCCGCCGAGCTGGGACACCGGGCGCGGTTCGTCCGCCTGGACGTCTCCCGGGAGGAGTCGTGGGTCGCCGCCGTCGCGGAGACCGAGAAGGCATTCGGCGCGCTCACGATCCTGGTCAACAACGCCGGGGTGCAGAACCCGCCGGCCCTCATCGAGTCCACCGACCGGGCCACCTGGGCTCGTATCCTCGACGTCAACCTCACCGGCACTTTCCTCGGCATCAAGGCGGCCGCCCCGGCGCTGCGTCGCGCGGGGGGAGGAGCGATCGTCAACATCGGCTCCACCATGGGGATGGGTGGTACCGCCCTCTACGCGCCCTACGTCGCCGGTAAGTGGGCGGTGCGTGGGCTCACCCGGACCGCCGCCCTGGAGCTGGGCCGCGACAACATCCGCGTCAACGCGATCCACCCCGGCGTGATCGAGACTCCGTTCATCACCGAGCCGGCGGCCGGCAGCGACGCCCCGATCGCCGACTTCTACTCGCCGGAGCCGTTCGCCGTCCCGCGACTCGGGCAGCCCGCCGACATCACCGCGCTGCTGTTGTTCCTCACGTCGCCGGACGCGGCCTTCATCACCGGCGCCGAGTACGTCATCGACGGGGGACTGCTCCTCGGCCCCGCACTGCGGGGCGACTCTCCCGCCTAACCGGCCGGGTGTTCGGCGCCCTTGGCGATGTTGCGGGCCATGCCGCCGAACACGACGGCGTGGAACGGCGCCACCGAGGCCCAGTAGAGATGGCCGGGCAGCCCGCGCGGGAGGAACACGGCACGCTGCACGTACCTGCTGCCGCCGTTACCGTCCGGTTCGGCGCGCATCTCCAGCCACGCCCGGCCGGGCAGCCGCATCTCGGCGCGCAGCCGCAGCAGCTCGCCCGGGACGATCTCCTCGACCCGCCAGAAGTCCAGCGCCTCACCGACCTGGAGGCGATGCGGGTCGCGCCGCCCCCGGCGCAGCCCGACGCCGCCGACCAGCCGGTCCATCCAGCCGCGGACCGACCAGGCCAGCGGGAACGAGTACCAGCCGTGCTCGCCGCCGACGCCCTCGATGACCCGCCACAGCGCCTCCGGTGGCGCGTCCACCGCCCGCTCCCGCATGTCGGTGTACGCGGTGCCGCCGGACCAGCGCGGGTCCGACGGCAGCGGCTCGGCCGGCGCGTCCGGCCCGCTCGCGTTCGACCAGCGCGTCTCCACCTGCGCGTCGCGCACCTTGGACAGCGCCAGCGCCACCGCCTGGTCGAAGCCGGTCAGCCCCTCGGGCGGGTCCGGCACGTACTCGGCGATGTCGTGCTCGTGCGCCACCGCCTCGTGCACCAGGCTCTCCACCAGCGGCCGGGCGATCGCGTTCGGCACCGGCGTGATCAGGCCGACCCAGTGCGAGGACAGCGACGGGGTGAGCGGGCGCACCGGCAGGATGACCCGGGGGCGCAGCCCGGCCACCCGGGCGTAGCGCTGCATCATCTCGCTGAAGGTCAGCACGTCCGGGCCGCCGATGTCGAAGGCCCGGTTCACCTCGGCCGGCAGGTGCGCGCAGCCGACCAGGTAGCGCAGCACGTCCCGGACCGCGATCGGCTGGATCCGGTTGCGCACCCAGCGCGGAGTGACCATCGCCGGCAGCCGCTCGGTCAGGTACCGCAGCATCTCGAACGAGGCCGAGCCGGATCCGATGATCACCGCGGCGCGCAGCACCGCCGTCGGCACGCCGCTGTCCAGCAGGATCCGCGCGACCTCCGCCCGGGAGCGCAGGTGCGCCGAGGGCAGGCCGTCACGCTCCGCCGGCTCCGGCCCGCCGAGGTACACGATCCGGCGTACGCCGGCGGCGCGCGCCGCCTCGGCGAAGTTGGTCGCCGCCTCCCGGTCGGCCGCCTCGAAGCCGCGCTGGCCGAGCGAGTGGACCAGGTAGTACGCGACCTCCACGCCCTCGAACGCGGACGGCAGCGTCTCCGGGCGGCGCAGGTCGCCCTCGACGATCTCCGCGTCGGCCGCCCAGGGCACGTCCCGCAGCCGCCCGGCCGTGCGGGCCAGGCAGCGTACGGTGTGCCCCTCGGCCAGCAGCCGGGGCGCCAGGCGCCCGCCGATGTAGCCGGTCGCGCCGGTGACGAGGCATCTCACGGCCTCCAGTCTGCGGCTCCGTAGACTCCTTCGCTGTGGAGAACGCGAGGGACACCTTCTGGGGGCCGGACTTCCAGCAGCTCAGTACCGTCGACCCGGAGATCGCCGAGGTGGTGCTGGGGGAGCTGGACCGGCTGCGCGGCGGTCTGCAACTGATCGCCAGCGAGAACCTCACCTCGCCCGCGGTGCTGGCCGCGCTCGGTTCCACGCTCACCAACAAGTACGCCGAGGGCTACCCGGGCCGGCGCTACTACGGCGGCTGCGCCGAGGTGGACCGGGCCGAGGAGCTGGGCGTCGCCCGGGCGAAGGACCTGTTCGGCGCCGAGCACGCCAACCTCCAGCCGCACTCCGGCGCGAGCGCCAACCTGGCCGCGTACGCCGCCCTGGTGCAGCCCGGTGACACGGTGCTGGCCATGGACCTGCCGCACGGCGGGCACCTGACCCACGGCAGCCGGGTGAACTTCTCCGGCAAGTGGTTCCACCCGGTCGGCTACACCGTCCGGCCGGACACCGAGACGATCGACTACGACGAGGTACGCGACCTGGCCCGGGCGCACCGGCCGAAGCTGATCATCTGTGGCGCGACCGCGTACCCCCGGCTCATCGACTTCGCTCGCTTCCGCGAGATCGCCGACGAGGTCGGCGCGTACCTGATGGTGGACGCCGCCCACTTCGTCGGCCTGGTGGCCGGCGGCGCGATCCCGTCCCCGGTGCCGCACGCCGACGTGGTCACCGCGACCACGCACAAGGTGCTGCGCGGTCCGCGCGGCGGCATGATCCTCTGCCGGGAGCCGCTGGCCGCGCGGATCGACAAGGCGGTCTTCCCGTTCACCCAGGGCGGCCCGCTGATGCACGCGGTGGCGGCCAAGGCGGTCGCGCTGCGCGAGGCCGCGCAGCCGGAGTTCCGCACGTACGCCGCCCAGGTGGTGACGAACGCGCGGGCGCTCGCCGACGGCCTGGCCGCCGACGGCCTGCGGCCGGTCTCCGGCGGCACCGACACCCACCTGGCGCTGCTCGACCTGCGCGAGACGGGCGTGACCGGCGCCGAGGCCGAGGCCCGCTGCGACGCCGCCGGCATCACGCTGAACAAGAACGCGATCCCGTACGACCCGCAGCCGCCGATGGTCGCCTCCGGCATCCGGGTGGGTACGCCGAGCGTCACCACCCAGGGCATGCGCGAGGGGGAGATGGGCCGGATCGCCGGGCTGATCGCGCGCGCGGTACGCACCGATCCCGGCGCCCCCGGGGGCGCGGACACGCTGGCCGAGTTGGCCCGCGAGGTCGCCGAGCTGGTCGCCGCCTTCCCGGCGTACCCCCGATGACGGCGCCACGGGCGGGTGAGCCCGGCGCGATCCGGTCCCGGCTGAACCACCTGCGGCTACCGTTGCTGGCGTGCGCGGCCCTCGCGGTGGTGGGGGTGCCGGCGGCGGCGCTGCTGCGCGGCCCGACCGGGGCGGCCGGCTTCGCGGCCGGGGTGGCGCTGGTGATCGTCAGCTACCTGATCTCCAGCCTCTCGGTGGCCTGGGCGGACGCCATCCACCCTCGGATGATCATGTCGGTCGGGTTGGTCACCTACGCCACCAAGATCGTGATCCTGGGCGTGGTGATGGCCGCCGTGGCGGCCACCGGCTGGCCCGGCCTGCCGGACATGGGCGTGGCGATCATCGCGGCCGTGGTGGTGTGGACCGGCGCCCACCTGACCTGGGCGATGAGATCACCGCTGCCCACATTCGAGCGTCGCGACGACAGCGAGTGACTTTGCTGAATCGTGTCCGGTACGGCGGGTGCCCTGACGGGCGCGACAGGAGTAACGTGGCGCCAGGTTGACGCGCCCGCAGTACGGCCCGCACGCTGTCCGCAGTGTGGGGGGTGCCGCACATCCCCGCGCGCCCCTGCTGATATTGTTCGCCACGTCATGGCCGATGACCCCCACTCCCACAAGTCCGACGAGCACTCGTCGGAGGGTGTGGCAGGCGCCGTCGTGGGTTACCTGCTCGCCGGCATTCTGGTGTGGGGTGGCCTCGGCTGGTTGGCGGAACGGTTCCTCGGTCTGCCAGCCGGCATCGGGGTCGCCGTCGGCATGATGCTCGGCGCGGCCGGGGCGATCTACCTGATCATGAAGAGGCTCAGTGCCTGAGTTCCGGCACACGCGGGTCTGTTGAGTGCGGAGGATGACACGGTGAGCGGACAGCTGGTCGTCGCCCAGGACCTTCCCTGGCCCCCCAGCGTCGGGGATTTCTACCCGCCGGACGTGGCCGGCCCCTGGGTCACCAAGTTCAGCATCATGATCTGGATCGCCGTCGCGCTGCTGATCATCTTCTTCGTGGCCGCGTACCGGAAGCCGAAGCTGGTGCCGGGCAAGGGCCAGTGGGCCGCCGAGGCCGTCTACGGGCTGGTCCGGGACAACATCGCCCGTGAGCAGATGGGCAACGCGGGCATCCGCTTCGCGCCCTACCTCACCGTGCTGTTCAGCTTCATCCTGCTGACAAACATCTTCAGCATCGTGCCCGGCCTGCAGATCTCGCCGAACTCGCACATCGCGTTCCCGATCGTGCTCGCCGCCATCTCGTACGTCATGTACAACTACGTCGGCGTCCGCAAGCACGGCCTCGGCAAGTACCTCAAGCAGAGCCTCATCCTGCCCGGCGTGCCGTGGCCGATGCACTTCCTGCTGATTCCGATCGAGTTCCTGCAGAACTTCGTCGTCCGGCCGGTCACCCTGGCACTGCGACTCTTCGCCAACATGTTCGCCGGCCACCTGCTCCTGCTGGTCTTCACCGTCGGCGGCTTCGTGATGCTCGGGTCGAGCAGCGTCTTCGTGCAGGCGACCTCGGTCTTCTCCTTCGCGATGGCGATCGTGATGGCCTTCTTCGAGGCGCTGGTGGCGGTGCTGCAGGCATACGTCTTCGTCACGCTGAGCGCCAACTACATCGGCACGTCGCTGGCCGACGAGCACTGAGATCCGGCTCGGCGGGCACCCGGCCCGGCCAAGCATCTGGTACCGACCGCGTACACGTGAGCCCTCACGTGTGAACTAGGAGGAATACCCGCAATGAACGTTCTTGCCGAGATCGGTGGCAACGTCAACACCATCGGCTACGGCCTCGCCGCCATCGGCCCCGGTATCGGTGTGGCCCTGGTCTTCGCGGCCTACATCCAGTCGAGCGCCCGCCAGCCCGAGTCGGCCGGCTACAACCGCACCTGGCTGGTGCTGGGCTTCGCCCTGGTCGAGGCGCTGGCGCTGTTCGGCCTGGTGCTCGCCTTCGCCGTTAGCTGACGCGAGCTCTCCCGATCCGGAGGTCTGACATGTATCTCGCCGCCGAAGGCGCGCACAATCCGATCTTGCCGATCTGGCAGGAGATGGTCGTCGGAACGATCTCCTTCGCCCTGCTCGTCTTCGTCCTGCTGAAGTTCGTCATGCCCCGCATGGAGGCGATGTACCAGGCGCGGGTCGACGCGATCGAGGGTGGCATCAAGCGCGCCGAGGCGGCCCAGGCCGAGGCGAACAAGCTGCTCGAGCAGTACCGGGCCCAGCTCGCGGAGGCGCGTACCGACGCCGCCAAGATCCGCGACGACGCACGGGCCGACGCCGACGGGATCCGCCAGGACATCCTCGCCAAGGCGCGTGAGGAGTCCGACCGGATCATCGCCGCCGGCAAGGAGCAGCTCGCCGCCGAGCGGGCCACCATCGTGCGCGAGCTGCGTACCGAGGTGGGCACCATCGCGGTGGACCTGGCCAGCAAGATCGTCGGTGAGTCGCTCGCCGACGAGGCGCGTCGCAAGGGCACCGTCGACCGGTTCCTGAGCGGTCTCGAGAGCACGGGGGCCCGCTGATGCAGGCCGCCAGCCGGGAGTCGTACCGGGCCGGGGCCGAGCGCCTCGACGCGTACGTCCGCGGCGCGGAGCCGTCGGCGGTGGCTGCCACCGCCGACGACATCCTCTCCGTCGCCGCCCTGCTGCGGCGTGAGCCGCGGCTGCGCCGGGCGCTCTCCGACCCGGCCCGGGCCGGCGCCGACCGCTCCGGCCTGCTCGGCGACATGCTGCGCGGCCGGGTCGGCGCGGAAGCGCTCGACCTGCTCGCGTCGATGGTGTCCGGCCGCTGGTCGGCCCCGTCCGAGCTGCTCGACGGTGTCGAGCGCCTCGGCGTGGAGGCGCTGCTGGCCAGCGCCGACCTGTCCGGCGACCTGGGCGAGGTCGAGGACGAGCTGTTCCGCTTCGGGCAGGTCGTCTCCGGTTCCGCCGAGCTGTCCAACACGCTCTCCGACCCGATGGCGTCGGTCGAGCGGCGGGCCGAACTGGCCCGGCAGCTGCTCGCCGGCAAGGCCCAGCCGGTCACCGTCAGCCTCGTCGAGGCCGCGCTCGCTGGTTTCGGTGGACGCTCCTTCACCGGTGCGCTCACCCGGCTGGTCGAGCTCGCCGCCGACCGGCGGGACCGTCAGGTCGCGTACGTGACCGTGGCGGCTCCGCTGACCGAGGAGGAGGAGCGACGCCTCGGTGCCCGCCTCTCGGAGATGTACGGTCGGGAGGTCTCCGTCAAGCAGACGGTCGACCCCGACGTGCTCGGCGGGGCGCGCGTACAGGTCGGCTCCGACCTGTACGACGGCACCGTCCTGCGCCGCCTCAACGAGACCCGCAACGCGCTCGCCAAGCGCTGAGCCCTGATTCGTCGCCACCGGACCGGTCGGTACCAGGTATCCCGGGCCCTGAGATACTTAAGGAAGCAGAGGATGGCCGAGCTGACCATCTCGACGGAGGAGATCCGCGGCGCCCTGGAGCGCTACGTCTCCTCCTACACGGCCGACGTCTCCCGCGAGGAGGTCGGCACCGTCGCCGACGCCGGCGACGGCATCGCCCACGTCGAGGGCCTCCCCTCGACCATGACCAACGAGCTCCTGGAGTTCGAGGACGGCACGCTCGGTGTGGCGCTGAACCTCGACGTCCGGGAGATCGGTGTCGTCGTCCTCGGTGACTTCGGCGGGATCGAAGAGGGCCAGCGCGTCAAGCGCACCGGCCGGGTGCTCTCCGTGCCGATCGGTGACGCGTTCCTCGGCCGCGTGGTCAACGCGCTCGGCGAGCCCATCGACGGCCTCGGCGACATCGCCAACGAGGGCTACCGCGAGCTGGAGCTCCAGGCCCCGAACGTGATGTCCCGCAAGTCGGTCGACGAGCCGCTGCAGACCGGCATCAAGGCCATCGACGCGATGACCCCGATCGGCCGCGGTCAGCGTCAGCTGATCATCGGTGACCGGAAGACCGGCAAGACCACCGTCGCGCTGGACACCATCCTCAACCAGCGCGAGAACTGGCGCTCCGGCGACCCGAAGAAGCAGGTCCGCTGCATCTACGTCGCGATCGGCCAGAAGGCCTCCACCATCGCCTCCATCAAGGGGACGCTGGAGGAGGCGGGCGCGATGGAGTACACCACCATCGTCGCCTCCCCGGCCTCCGACCCGGCCGGCTTCAAGTACCTCGCCCCGTACACCGGCTCGTCCATCGGGCAGCACTGGATGTACGGCGGCAAGCACGTCCTGATCGTCTTCGACGACCTGAGCAAGCAGGCCGAGGCGTACCGGGCCGTGTCGCTGCTGCTGCGCCGCCCGCCGGGCCGTGAGGCCTACCCGGGTGACGTCTTCTACCTGCACTCGCGTCTGCTGGAGCGCTGCGCCAAGCTCTCCGACGAGCTGGGTGGCGGCTCGATGACCGGCCTGCCGATCATCGAGACCAAGGCGAACGACATCTCGGCGTTCATCCCGACCAACGTCATCTCCATCACCGACGGCCAGATCTTCCTCGAGACCGACCTGTTCAACCAGGGCGTCCGGCCGGCCATCAACGTCGGCACCTCGGTCTCCCGGGTCGGTGGCGCCGCGCAGGTGAAGCCGATGAAGAAGGTCGCCGGCTCGCTGCGGCTGAACCTGGCCCAGTACCGCGAGCTGGAGGCGTTCGCCGCCTTCGCCTCCGACCTGGACCGGGCCTCCCGCGCCCAGCTGGACCGCGGTTCCCGCCTGGTCGAGCTGCTCAAGCAGCCGAACTACTCGCCGTACCCGGTGCAGGAGCAGGTCGTCTCCGTCTGGGCCGGCACCGAGGGCAAGCTGGACGACGTTCCGGTCGGCGAGGTCCGCCGCTTCGAGTCGGAGTTCCTGCAGTACCTGCGGCACAAGCACGAGGGCGTCCTGGCCGCGATCGCGGACCACAAGTGGGACGACGACATCATCGCCTCGCTCGACTCGGCGATCACCGAGTTCAAGCAGCTCTTCCTGGGCAAGGAGGAGGAGGTCCGGATCAACGAGGCGCCGGCCAAGCCGCTGGAGGGTGAGCAGTCCCGCGAGACGGTGACCCGCCTGCGCGACGGCGCCGACCGCCCGGCCGAGAGCTGATCCGATGGCCGCCCAGGTACGCGTTCTCCGACAGCGGATCCGTTCCGCCAAGGGGATGAAGAAGATCACCAAGGCGATGGAGCTCGTCGCGACGAGCCGCATCGCCAAGGCCCAGGCCAAGGTGGCGGCCTCGCTGCCGTACGCCGAGGCGATCACCGGCGTGCTGACGGCGCTGGCCTCGAACGCGCGGATCGACCACCCGCTGCTCACCCCGCGCGAGCGGGTGCGGCGGGCGGGCGTCCTGCTGGTGACGGCCGACCGGGGTCTGGCCGGCGGCTACAGCTCGAACGCGATCCGGACCGCCGAGTCGCTGATCGCCCGGCTGCGCGCCGACGGCAAGGAGCCGGTGCTCTACGTCATCGGCCGCAAGGGCGTGGCGTACTACCGGTTCCGCAGCCGGCAGATCGCCGGAAGCTGGACCGGCTTCTCGGAGCAGCCGACGTTCGCCGACGCCCGCGAGGTCGGTGACACGCTGATCAAGGCGTTCACCGCCGGCGCGGACGACGTGGACGGGGATGCCGGCGCCGACGGGATCCTCGGCGTGGACGAGCTGCACATCGTCTACACCGAGTTCAAGTCCCTGATGACGCAGAACCCGGTGACCCGGATCATCGGCCCGATGCAGGTCGAGGACCGGCCTCGGACCGAGGGCGCGCTGCCGGCGTACGAGTTCGAGCCGGAGCCGGAGTCGCTGCTCGACGCCCTGCTGCCGAAGTACATCAACACGCGGATCTTCGCGGCGTTGCTGGAGTCGGCGGCGAGCGAGTCGGCCGCCCGCCGGCGGGCGATGAAGAGCGCCACCGACAACGCCGAAGAGATGATCGAGAAGTACACGCGCGAGATGAACTCGGCCCGTCAGGCCGGGATCACCCAGGAGATCAGTGAGATCGTCGGCGGCGCGAACGCGCTGGCCGCGTCGGGAAGTGAAGTGTGATGACTGTATCCGCAGTTGAGACCAAGACGGCCACGGGTCGCGTGGTCCGGGTCATCGGCCCGGTCGTCGACGCCGAGTTCCCGCGCGACGCCATGCCGGAGCTGTTCAACGCTCTGCACGTCGACGTGACCCTTTCGGGTGGTGAGAAGACGCTGACCCTGGAGGTCGCCCAGCACCTGGGTGACAACCTGGTCCGTGCCATCTCGATGCAGCCGACCGACGGTCTGGTCCGCGGCACCGACGTGCGTGACACCGGGGCACCGATCAGCGTGCCGGTGGGTGACGCGGTCAAGGGCCACGTGTTCAACGCGATCGGCGAGTGCCTCAACCTCACCGAGGGCGAGACGATCGAGGCCGACGACCGGTGGGGCATCCACCGTAAGGCCCCGGCCTTCGCGGACCTGGAGCCGAAGACCGAGATGCTGGAGACCGGCATCAAGGTCATCGACCTGCTCGCCCCGTACGTCAAGGGCGGCAAGATCGGCCTGTTCGGCGGCGCCGGCGTGGGCAAGACGGTGCTCATTCAGGAGATGATCACCCGCGTGGCCCGGAACTTCGGTGGTACCTCGGTCTTCGCCGGCGTGGGTGAGCGCACCCGCGAGGGCAACGACCTCATCGCCGAGATGACCGAGTCGGGCGTCATCGACAAGACCGCGCTCGTCTACGGCCAGATGGACGAGCCGCCGGGCACCCGTCTGCGGGTCGCGCTCTCCGCGCTCACCATGGCGGAGTACTTCCGCGACGTGAAGAAGCAGGAGGTGCTGCTCTTCATCGACAACATCTTCCGCTTCACCCAGGCCGGTTCCGAGGTGTCCACGCTGCTCGGGCGTATGCCGAGCGCCGTGGGTTACCAGCCGACCCTGGCCGACGAGATGGGCGAGCTCCAGGAGCGGATCACCTCCGTCCGGGGCCAGGCCATCACCTCGATGCAGGCGATCTACGTGCCCGCCGACGACTACACCGACCCGGCGCCGGCCACCACGTTCGCCCACCTCGACGCGACCACCAACCTGGAGCGGTCGATCTCCGACAAGGGCATCTACCCGGCCGTGGACCCGCTGGCGTCCTCGTCCCGGATTCTCGCCCCGGAGTTCGTCGGCGAGGAGCACTTCGCCGTCGCCACCGAGGTGAAGCGGATCCTGCAGCGCTACAAGGACCTGCAGGACATCATCGCCATCCTCGGTATCGAGGAGCTCTCCGAGGAGGACAAGCTCACCGTCGGCCGCGCCCGCCGGATCGAGCGGTTCCTCTCGCAGAACACGTACGCGGCGGAGCAGTTCACCGGCGTCCCCGGCTCGACGGTCCCGATCGCCGAGACCATCGACGCCTTCCGCCGGATCAGCGAGGGGGAGTTCGACCACTTCCCGGAGCAGGCGTTCTTCATGTGCGGCGGCCTGGAGGACCTCAAGGCCAAGGCCAAGGAACTGATGGGTGAGGAGGGCTGAGAGCCCGCTCACACAGGGGAGGGCCGTCCCGGCGAAAGCCGGGGCGGCCCTCGCCGTTTCCGACCATTGCACTACCAGATGCCCGGATCTCCGGCAAGCAGTTCGCCGAATCGCGCGGTACCGTTCCTGACACGACTTTCACATCCCGGCCGTTGATCTCTGCAACCAAACGGACCCCCGCGCCCGTCTTCCTACCCGTGGGCGTGACGATTGGAGATGCTCGTGGGCGGTAAGGGCGGCACGGACCGCGGCAAGCGGTCCATGTGGCGAGGCGTGCCCCGCTGGGCCCGCGTGTGCACGATCCTGGGCATCGTCATGGTGGTGCTCAGCGGCTCCGTGCTGCTCGGCTCCCGCGCCCTCGTCGCCCGCTACGAGGGCTCGGTCGGCAAGGCCGACCTCTTCGGTGACCAGGCCGCCGGCGCCAACGAGAAGAAGAGCGACATCAAGGGTCCGCTCAACATCCTGCTCGTCGGCGTCGACCCGCGTACGTCGACCGCCCGGCCGCTCGCCGACTCGATCATGGTGCTGCACGTGCCCGCCAGCATGGACCGGGGTTACCTCTTCTCGCTCCCGCGCGACCTGCGGGTGGACATCCCGGCCTTCGCCAAGGCCGACTACTCCGGCGGCAACGACCGGCTCAACGCCGCCATGTCGCACGGCAGCAACGTACCGGGGCAGAATCCCAGCACCGCGCAGGGCTTCGAACTGCTCGCCAAGACCGTGCAGGACGTCACCGGCATCAAGCGCTTCGACGCCGGCGCGATCATCAACTTCAGCGGCTTCAAGAAGATCGTCGACGCCATGGGCGGCGTGGACATGTACATCGAGCGGGAGGTCCGGTCCGAACACCTCCAGCCGGACGGTACGCCCCGCCAGCTCCGGCCCGGTGGCGGCGGCTACCTCGGACCGCAGGCGGTGTACAAGAAGGGCAACGCCCACCTCGAAGGCTGGCAGGCGCTGGACTACGTCCGGCAGCGCTACCCGAAGAACGGCGTGCCGGACGGTGACTACGGCCGGCAGCGGCACCAGCAGCAGTTCGTCAAGGCCATGGCGAGCCAGGCGGTCAGCGCCGACGTGGTGACCAACCCGGTCAAGCTCGACCGGGTGCTGCGGGCCGCCGGCAAGTCGCTCGTCTTCAACGGGCGCGGCAACAGCGTGGTGGACTTCGGGCTGGCGCTGAAGGACATCCGTCCGAACGCGATCGAGACGATCAAGCTGCCCGGCGGGGCGATCGGCTCCGGCAGCGCGTACCGGGGTGAGCGGCTGCTCGAACCGGCGGAGGACTTCTTCACCGCCCTGCGCACCGAACAGCTCGATGCCTTCCTGCTGGAGCACCCCGATTTCATTCAGAAAACCAAGTAGCCTGGGCGGGTGCGGGGCCGTGGTGGTCCGGCTCTCACCACCCGCGTTGGGTGGGCCGCGGGGGCGCGACTAGACTTTCGGCAATCCGCCGCCGCAGCAAGGAGACAGCGTGGCACAGCAGCTTCACGTCGAGCTCGTAGCCGTCGAGGAGAAGGTCTGGACCGGCGAGGCCGAAATGGTCGTCGCACGGACGACCGAGGGTGAGCTCGGTGTGTTGCCGGGGCACGCGCCGCTGCTCGGCCAGCTCGCGGAGCCCAGCCAGGTACGCATCAAGCAGGCCGGTGGCCAGCAGGTCGTCTTCGACGTGCCCGGCGGCTTCCTGTCGGTGACCAGCGAGGGCGTCACGGTGCTCGCCGAGAGCGCGACCCCCGCCACCCCGGCCCGCTGAGCAGACCCGCCGATGGAGATCGTCGAAGGGTTCGGAATCGGCGTAGCGGTAGTCGTCGTCGCCATTCTGATCCTCTTCATCCGGCGGGCCCTGTTCACACGTAGCGGTGGCACCATCCGGCTGAGCGTGCGGGTCTCCACGATCCTCGACGGTCGCGGCTGGTCACCCGGATTCGGTCGCTTCGTCGGCGACGAACTCCGCTGGTACCGCATGTTCAGCTTCGCGCTGCGCCCCAAGCGGGTGCTCTCCCGCGAGGGGCTTGCGGTCGAGCGACGGCGGCTTCCCGAGGGCCAGGAGCGCATGTCCATGCCGGCCGAGTGGGTGATCCTGCGCTGTACCAGCCACCACGCGCCGATCGAGATCGCCATGGCGCGTTCCACGGTTACCGGATTCCTGTCCTGGCTCGAGGCCGCCCCACCCGGGGCGGTCTCGCCGCGTCTGGCCTCCCAGGACTGGCCCGCCGCCTGACCTCAGCCGCTTGATCGACTCCACTTCCCCGAAGTGGCGGCACCCCCGCACACCTTGGCCGGCTGAATCCGGCACCCGGGTCGCCCAGTCCGGCTGCCCCCGCACGACAGCCCTCACCTCGCCATCGATCTTGGAGTTGTGGCGCCCACGATGCCCGTTTGACGAGGTATGCGAGGCACCACAACTCCAAGATCGCCGAAGTTCCCAGAAGTTCGGGACGGGTTGCCGCCCCCTAGCTCCTGATGCCCCGCGCGATCTTGCACTTGGGTGCCCCATAAATCTGGCGAATCGGGCGTTCCGAGGGCTCAAAGTGCAAGATCGCGCGTGCGGACCTGCGGCGGGGCGGCCGCCTCGGGTCAGCCCCCCTCCGATAGCGTCGATCATGAACTTGGCGGCACTTGGTGTCCGTTATGTCGCCGCTAACCTCATGATCAACGCTGTGGTGGGTGCCCGGGGAGGCTTTTGTGGGGGTGATCAAGGGGTTTGTGTCCTCGTGGGTGCCGGAATGTGCCGCAAACTCCTTGATCAACAGGGCGTAGGGCGAGGCGGCCGGGCCGGGGCGCGGTGGGGGTTTGGCGTGTGTGGGCGGGGTGTCGGGTTCGGGGGTGGTGGGCGGCACTCTGGTGGCGGAATCGTGGGCGGGCCGGTGGCGTTGTAACCGGGTGAACGATCGAGCAGGGCCGCGCCCCCGGAGCGAGGGGGTGCGGGCTGTGGGAACAGTGCCGGTCGTTGAGTACGTGCGGCGGCGTGAGCCGCGGGGAATCATCCCGCCCGGCCGGTCGTTGAACACGGTTCCGACGACGTGAACCCCCGCCGCCCCCGGCGGCGAGCTGGCCCGGGAATGATGCCGGGTCGACGGTCGTTGGACATCCTCCCGGCACCGCGTAGAGGCCCCCAGCCCCCGCGAGCAGCCGGGATCCCCTTGAGACTTTCTTGAGCGCCTGACGGTGCCCACGCACCCCCGGTCCCCCCGGGGGGTGTGTCGACCCCCGAATGGAGCCCCCATCATGAACACGATTCTGCGTAAGAGCATCCTGGGTATTGCTGGTCTGGCTTTCACCGGTGGCGTGTTCGCCGGCCCGGTCGCCGCCCACGCGGCCGACACCACCCACGCGGCAAAGCCGGTCACCGCCACCGTGCAGGGTGACAAGCTGATCCCGCACGGCGTGCAGGGCGCCCAGTCCCGCATCGACCTCAATGACGAGCAGACCAAGAACGTGAAGGCGATCATTGCGGCGACGAAGAAGGCCGGCATGGACGAGCGCGCCGCGGTCGTGTCGATCGCGACCGCGTTGCAGGAGTCGAAGCTGGAGAACCTCGGCCACCTCGGTGACCGCAACGACCACGACTCGCAGGGCCTGTTCCAGCAGCGCCCCTCCTCCGGTTGGGGCACGGTCGAGCAGATCACCGACCCCGAATACTCCACCACCGCGTTCCTGAAGGGCCTCAAGCAGGTCGACGGCTGGCAGGACATGCCCCTGACCAAGGCCGCCCAGACCGTCCAGGTCTCCGCCTACCCGGACCACTACGCCCAGTGGGAACAGCAGGCCGCCGACCTCGTCGCCAAGCACTGGAACAGCTAAGACGAGGTAAGACACAGCGAAAGGCCGGCACCCCGAACCAACGGGGTGCCGGCCTTTTCACGTCTCCGCTACCAGCTCGACCTCGTACCCCTGCCCGTCGGTGAGGTAGGCGGCGTAGCTGTCCGGGCCGCCCGCGTGCGGGTGCCGGTCCGGGAACAGCAGCGTCCAGCCGTACTCTCCGGCGGCAGTGACCAGGCGTTCGACGGCGGCCGGCGGGCCGGCGTGGAAGGCCAGGTGGTTCAGGCCGGGCGCGCGCCTGTCGTGGGTGCGGCCGGTGAGCGCCGGTGACTGCTCCAGCACGATGTACGTCGCGCCGAGCCGCCAGGAGCGGCCGGCGGGCCAGTCCTGGTAGAGCGTCCAGCCCAGCTCGCCGAGAAGCCAGCCCCACGAACGACTGGCCGCCGCCAGGTCGGGTACCCACACCTCCACGTGATGGAGGCCGCCGATGGTCAGCGTTTCCCGCCCGGAACCCATAGCACGTCGCCGTTCGGATTTGCCGTTCTTGACAGGATAAAGAGCAAATCGGAGAGCCGGTTGAGATACTTTGCCGGGAGGGGACTGGTCCGATCGGGGTCGTGTGCGACCAGCGCCCATGCCGCACGCTCGGCGCGCCGGGCGGTCGTCCGTGCCACGTGCAGCAGTGCCGCACCAGCGGTGCCGCCGGGGAGGATGAAGGAGTCGAGCTTGCTCAGGCGCGCGTTGTACTCGTCGCACCAGCCCTCGAGGCGCTCGACGTACTCCTCGGTCACCCGCAGCGGCGGGTACTTCGGGTCCGGCTCGACCGGCGTCGCCAGGTCCGCGCCGACGTCGAACATGTCGTTCTGCACGGACTCCAGCACGGCCCGCAGCTCGTCCGAGAGCTGCCCCAGGGCGAGCGCCACGCCGATCGAGGCGTTGCACTCGTCCACGTCCGCGTACGCGGCGATGCGCGGATCGGTCTTCGGCACCTGCTCGTTGTTGCTCAGCCTGGTCATGCCGGCGTCGCCGGCCTTGGTGTAGATGCGCGTGAGGTGGACGGCCATGACGCACAGCCTACGGATACCGGACCTGACCATCCCGGCCCGGCCGAGTCCGGTTGGGCCGGGGGACGCGAGCGATCCGGCGGTCAGCGACGTCGACGTCATCCGGGTACGCGGTGACGCCCGGCTCGACGGCACCGTGCACGTGGTGGGTGCGAAGAACTCCGCGCTGAAGCTGATGGCGGCGGCGCTGCTCGCGCCCGGCCGCAGCCTGATCACCAATGTGCCCCGGATCACCGACATCGCGATCATGGGCGAGGTGCTGCGGCGGCTCGGCTGCGGCGTACGTTTCGGGCCGGACGACCCGGTCGACCCGATGGTGGCCCACGGCGGTGTGGAGCGGTCCCGCTCGGTGCTCATCGACGTGCCGGAACGGCCGGGCGCGGAGGCCGACTACGACCTGGTGCGGCGGCTGCGCGCGTCGATCTGCGTGCTCGGTCCGCTGCTGGCCCGCCGGGGGTACGTGCGGGTGGCGCACCCGGGCGGCGACGCGATCGGCTCACGCGGCCTGGACATGCACATCGCCGGGCTGGCCCGGATGGGCGCGGAGATCTCCGGTGAGCACGGCTTCGTCATCGCCGAGGCCCCGGACGGGCTGCACGGCGCGGACATCGTGCTGGACTTCCCGAGCGTGGGCGCGACCGAGAACCTGGTGATGGCGGCGGTGCTGGCCCGTGGCGCCACGACTATCGACAACGCGGCCCGGGAGCCGGAGATCGTCGACATCTGCACCATGCTGAACCGGATGGGCGCCCGGATCGAGGGGGCCGGCACGTCGACGCTGCACATCGTCGGCGTACCCGGGTTGCAGCCGGTCCGGCACGCCACGGTGGGGGACCGGATCGTGGCCGGCACCTGGGCGTTCGCCGCCGCGATGACCCGCGGCGACGTGACGGTGACCGGCCTGGACCCGGCGTACCTGGAGGTCGCGCTGGACAAGCTGGTCGCGGCCGGCGGCCTGGTCGAGACCCGGGGTGACGCCTTCCGGGTACGGATGGACGACCGCCCGAAGGCGGTGGACGTGGTGACGCTGCCGTACCCGGGTTTCGCCACCGACCTGCTGCCGATGGCGATCGGGCTGGCGGCGGTCAGCGAGGGCGGCTCGCTGATCACCGAGAACATCTTCGACGGCCGGTTCATGTTCGCCAACGAGATGATGCGGCTGGGCGCGGAGATCCGTACCGATGGCCACCACGCGCTGGTGTGCGGCCGGGAGCGGCTGTCCGGCGCCCCGGTACGCGCGACGGACATCCGGGCCGGCGCCGGCCTGATCATCGCCGGGCTCTGCGCCGACGGGTTGACCGAGGTGTCGCACGTGCACCACGTCGACCGGGGCTACCCGGACTTCGTGGCGGATCTGCGGGCGCTCGGCGTCGAGGTGGAGCGCGGGACCGCGCCGGAGGAACCGGACCTGGCCATCTGACAGCCGGTGCTTATCCGTCGTTAAGTAGGGTTCTGGCAGACGTTGCAGAACACGGCGAGGGAGAAGCAGATGGCGGGTCGACTCGCGGTCGTCGGTGCCGGGCTGATGGGCTCGGGCATCGCCCAGGTGGCGGCGCAGGCGGGCTGGCAGGTGACGCTGCGCGACATCGACGACGCGGCCACGAAGCGCGGTGTGGACGGCATCCGGAAGTCGCTGACGAAGTTCGCCGAGAAGGGCAAGATCGAGGCGTCCGACGTCGAGGCGACGCTGGCCCGGATCACGCCGACCACCGACCTGGAGGCCGCCGCCGACGCGGACATCGTGGTCGAGGCGGTCTTCGAGAAGATCGAGATCAAGCACGAGGTGTTCCGCGCGCTCGACAAGATCTGCAAGGCGGACGCGGTGCTCGCCACGAACACGTCGGCCATCCCGGTGACCCAGATCGCCACCGCCACCGAGCGCCCGGAGTCGGTCGTCGGCACGCACTTCTTCTCGCCGGTGCCGATGATGAAGCTCTGCGAGCTGGTACGCGGCTACAAGACCAGCGACGCGACCATGGACACCGTCAAGTCGTTCGCCGAGGGGATCGGCAAGACGGTGGTGGTGGTCAACCGGGACATCGCCGGTTTCGTCACCACCCGGCTGATCTGCGCGCTGGCGATGGAGGCGGTCAAGCTCGTCGAGGCCGGCGTGATCTCCGCCGAGGACCTGGACACCGCCTGCAAGCTGGGCTTCGGCCACGCCATGGGCCCGCTCGCCACCGTCGACCTGACCGGCGTGGACGTGCTGCTCAACGCCACCCGCAACATCTACACCGACACCGCGGACGAGAAGTTCTTCCCGCCGGAGCTGCTCCAGCGCATGGCCACCGCCGGCGACCTGGGCCGCAAGACCGGCCAGGGCTTCTACTCGTACTGACCGGCCCGTCCCGCCCCCGGCCCGAGCGGCCGGGGGCGGTTCACGTCCGGGGCGGGCTGAGCGCGGCGCCGACCAGCGCGAACGCGTCCGGGATGACAGTGCCCCAGTAGCCGAAGTTGTGCCGCCCGTCGGCCCAGGCGGCGCGTACCGGCTCCTCCGGCAGCGCCCGGGCCAGCGCACGGACATCCTTGAGGAAGTTGTCCTGCCGCCCGCACCAGAGCCCGACCGGCGTGCCGCGCAGTTTGTCCACACCGGTGAAGACCGCGTCGCCGGGGCTCACCGCGGGGGAGAAGGCCGCCGCCATCCGCAGCCATTTCGGGTACGTCTCGGCGAGCAGCAACGCGCCGAAGCCGCCCATCGACCAGCCCCACACGGCCAGCCGGCTGCTGTCGAACCCGCGCCGGGCGCACCAGGTGGGCACCTCCTCGCGCACCATCCGCTGCGGGTCGTCGTCACCGGAGGCGCGCCAGGACAGCCGCCCGCCGGTGGCGCCCGCGAGCGCGAACGGCGGGGCGCCCCGGCGTACCGCGTCGGTGAGGAAGCGGGCCAGGCCGAACCGGCCGTAGTCGCGCGGGGTGGCCGACGCGCCGTGCAGCACCAGGCATACGGGCAGGCCGCGGCCGTCGCCGTACCCGTCGGGCACCGCCGTCCAGAAGTCGACCTCGCGGCCGCGCGCGCCGGAGGCGATGCGGATCAGACGTTCGTCGCCGGCCGGGGCGTCCGGCAGGGCCGGGGCCGGTCCCGGGCGGGGGCCGGCCAGTTGCCGGGCGGCCAGACCGCCGACCACCGCGGCGCCGGCCACGCCGGCGGCGGCGCCGAGCAGGGTACGCCGGGTCAGCGTGGGTGCCATGCCGGCGAGTGTGCCACCGCCGGGCGCGTGTTAAGAAGGGGCCCTTTCTCTACCGGAGGCGTTAAAAGGGGGCCCTTCCTTACACCTCAGCCGTCGCGTTTGGTGGTCCAGCGGAACGTGGTCAGGCAGAGCACCAGGCCGATGACGCACCAGGCGCCCAGCACCAGCGCGACGGTGCCCAGCTCGAACGAGCCGCCCGGCTCCCGCGCGCCGAAGCTGTCCGGCAGGAACACCGAGCGCAGCCCCTGGCACATCCACTTGAGCGGGAAGATCGCCGCGACCTGCTGCATCCAGGTGGGCAGGCTGGTGAAGACGAAGAACACGCCGGAGATGAACTGGAGCACCAGCGCGACCGGGGTGACCACCGCCGAGCCGCTGCGGGCGGTACGGGCCAGCGACGAGATGGCGATGCCGCAGAGCGTGCAGGCGGTGACGCCGAGGACGGAGACCCAGGCGAACGTCAGCCACTTGGCGGTGGTCTGCGGCAGGTCCAGGTCGAACATCGCCACCGAGACGGCGAGCAGCAGCACGGTCTCGGCGATGCCGATGACCACCACCATGATCACCTTGCCGGCGAACCAGACCCACTTCGGCATCGGCGTACCGCGGTAGCGCTTGAGCACGCCCCGGTCCCGCTCGATCGGGATCCAGATGCCGAGGTTCTGGAAGCTGACTGTCATCAGGCCGGTCGCGATCATGCCGGTGATGAAGTACTGGGTGTAGCTGACCCCGGGCGCGATCTCGTCGCTGAAGATCGCCGCGAAGATCAGAATCATGATGATCGGGAAGCCCATCGTGAACACGACGGACTCCCGGCTGCGCAGGAACTGGGTGATCTCCAGCCGCCCCTGGCGCAGCGCCAGCGCGCCCGCGCCGGGCCGCCGGGCCACGGCGGCGGTGACCGGGGCCGCGGGGTTCGTCGTGGTGGTCATGAGTGTCCGATCATCCGCAGGTAGACGTCTTCCAGGGTCGGCCGGGTCACGGTGAGGCCGGGCACCTCGCCGCCGAAGCGCGCGGCCAGGTCGTACACCAGCGCCGTCGGCGTCGCGGTCTCCGCCGAGGCCAATGTCCCGTCGGGGGTACGCCAGGAGACGATCGCCAGCGACTCCTGCCGGTTGCCCAGCCGGTTGGGCGGCGCGACCTCGATCACCCGCCCGGCGGCGATCACGCCGACCCGGTCGGCGAGCGCCTCGGCCTCGTCCAGGTAGTGGGTGGTGAGCACGATCGTGGTGCCGGCGGCGGACAGGTCCCGGATCAGCTCCCAGAACTCGCGCCGGGCCTCCGGGTCGAATCCGGTGGTCGGCTCGTCGAGGAAGAGCAGCTCGGGGCGGCCGATGATGCCCAGCGCCACGTCCAGGCGGCGCTTCTGCCCGCCGGAGAGCGTGTGCGTACGCGCCTTGGCCTTGGCGCCCAGCCCGACCCGCTCGACCACCTTGTCCGGGTCGTCGGCGCCCGGGTAGAAGCCGGAGAAGTGCCGGACCACCTCGATGACGCTGAGCTCGTCGAACTCGCCGGTGCCCTGGAGCACGATGCCGACCCGGGAGCGCCAGGCGGCGTCGGGGTGGGCGGGGTCGGCGCCGAGGACGCGCACCTCACCGGCGTCGCGCTGGCGGTAGCCCTCCAGGATCTCGACCGTTGTGGTCTTGCCGGCGCCGTTCGGGCCGAGCAGGGCGAACACCTCGCCCCGGTGGACGTCCAGGTCCACCCCGGCCACGGCGACGTTGTCGCCGTACGCCTTGCGCAGCCCTCGCACGGAAATCGCGAGCTCGTTCTCCATGCCGTCAAGTGTGCGTCGTGCGGTGGCCCGTTCCGCTGCCGGGTCAGCTATATACGCGAGGTATACACCCGGTGTAGTCTCTGCTCATGACGGTTCCCCTGACCCTGCTCGGGCTGCTCGAACGCGAACCGAGCCACGGCTACGACCTCAAGCGCGACTACGACACCTTCTTCGGACGCGGCAAGCCGCTGCCGTACGGGCAGGTCTACTCGACGCTGAGCCGGCTGGCCCGCGACGGCAAGGTGGTGGTCGGCGACGTGGCTCCCGGCGCGGGGCCCGACCGCAAGCGCTACGTGATCACCGACCTGGGCGCCACCGAGGTGGAGCACTGGCTGACCGAGCCGGTCGAGCCGGAACCGCACCTGCAGACCCTGCTGTTCACCAAGGTCGTGCTCGCGCTGATGCTCGACCGCCCGGCCGAGGAGTACCTGGACACCCAGCGCGCCGCGCACCTGCGCCGGATGCGCGAACTCACCGAGATCAAGCGCAGCGGCGAACTCGTCGACGTGATGCTGGCCGACCACGGCCTCTACCACCTCGAGGCGGACCTGCGGTGGATCGAGACGACGGGCGCCCGGCTGGACGCCCTGAGAAAGGCGGTACGGCCATGAGCCCGATGATCGAGGCACGTGACGTCACGTACGCGTTCGGCGAGACACCCGCCCTGCGCGGCGCGAACCTCGCCGTGGCCGCCGGCGAGGTGGTCGCCGTGATGGGACCGAGCGGCTCCGGCAAGTCGACGCTGCTGCACTGCCTGGCCGGCATCCTGCGCCCCGACTCCGGCGAGGTCCGGTTCGACGGCGCCCGGATCGACACGCTCGGCGAGGCCGACCGGAGCACGCTGCGCCGCGACAGCTTCGGCTTCGTCTTCCAGTTCGGGCAGCTCGTACCGGAACTCACCGCGGCCGAGAACGTGGCGCTGCCGCTGCTGCTGCGCGGTGTCCGCCGCACTCCGGCGCTGCGCGCCGCGCGGGGCTGGTTCGAGCGGCTCGGCCTGGCCGGCATGGAGCACCGCCGCTCGGGCGAACTGTCCGGCGGGCAGGCCCAGCGGGTCGCGCTGGCACGCGGCCTGGTCGTGGAGCCCCGGGTGCTGTTCGCCGACGAGCCCACCGGCGCGCTCGACTCGCTCACCGGCGAGGAGGTGATGACGCTGCTGGTGGACGCCGCCCGTGAGAAGGGCACCACAGTCGTGCTGGTGACGCACGAGGCGCGCATCGCGGCGTACGCCGACCGCGAGGTCATGGTGCGCGACGGCCGGGTCAACGCGCCCGCCGGGGTCGTCTCGTGATCGGGCTGGCGCTCCGGCTCGCCGTCGCCGGTGGCCGGGAGGCGCTGCTCCGGCTGGTCGCCATCGCCGCCGCCGTCGCGGTCGGCACCGGGCTGCTGCTCACCACGCTTGCCGGTGTGAACGCCACCGACGCCCAGCTCACCCGCTACGCGTCGATGTACCCGCAGGAGACGGCGGGCGGGTCCGCCGACCCGCTGCTGTGGTCGACCCGGTTTGACTACTTCCGGGGCGACCAGATCGTCCGCGTCGACGTCGCCGCGACCGGTCCGGACGCGCCCACGCCGGTCGGCGTTCCCCGCGCGCCGGGGCCCGGCGAGTTCTACGCCTCCCCGGCGCTGCGGAAGCTGCTGGCCACCACCCCCGCCGACCAGCTCGCCGACCGCTACCCGGGCCGGGACCTCGGCGAGATCGGGCCGGCGGCGCTCACCTCACCGGACACCCTGCTCGTCCTGGTCGGCGGCACCCCGGAGCAGGTGGGCGGGCTGGACCAGGTCCGCAAGGTCACCCGGCTCGACGGCAACAGCGCTCCGCTGCCCGGGGCCGCGGTCGACCTCATCCTCGGCGTGGTGGCGGGCGGACTGCTGTTCCCCGTACTCGTCTTCATCGGCACGGCGACCCGGCTCGGCGCCGCCCGCCGGGAGCAGCGGTTCGCCGCGATGCGGCTGGTCGGGGCCACGCCCCGGCAGATCTCGGCGGTCGCGGCCGTCGAGGCCGCGCTCGCGGCGGCGGCCGGCGCGTCGGTCGGCTTCGCGGTGTTCTTCGCGTTCCGCAGCCAGCTCGCCGGCATCCCGTTCACCGGCATGCCGTTCTTCCCCGGGGACATGGCCATCGGTGCGCCGGAGGCCCTCCTGGTGGCCCTCGGCGTGCCGGCGGGCGCGGCGGCCGCGGCCTGGGTCGCGCTGCGCCGGGTACGGATCTCCCCGCTCGGCGTCACCCGCCGCGTCACGCCCCGGCCGCCCCGGGTGTACCGGCTGATCCCGCTCGCGCTCGGCCTGGCCGGGCTCGGCTTCGCCCTGGTGTACCGGCCGCCCACGTCGGACGGTCAGACCGCGTTGTTCCTGCCCGCGCTGCTGCTGGTCATGGTCGGGCTGATCACCGGTGGCCCCTGGCTGACCATGGTCGGCGCCAAGGTGCTGGCCGCCCGGGCCGGCCGCCCGGCCGCGCTGATCGCCGCGCGCCGGCTCGCCGACAACCCGGCAGCCGGTTTCCGGGCGGTCAGCGGGGTGATGCTCGCGCTGTTCGTCACCACGGTGGCCGTCGGTGTGATGGGGACGATCACGTACGAGCGCGGTCCGGCGCCCCGGGGGTCGCTGGAGGCCGGCCGGCTGTCGATGGTGCTCACTGACGACCCGCCGGTGCCGGGCACGCTGCTGGCCGACCTGGCGGCGGTGCCCGGCGTCCGCAACCCGGTGCTCGTCCGGGAGAACCCGGTACGCGGTGACGGCCGCGACTCCGGGGTGATCGCCTGCGCGGACATCCCGCCCGCCTACGGGCGGTGTGCCGCCGGGGCGAACGTCGCCGAGGTGCCGCCGGACCTGATCCCCTGGCGGGAGTCCGCCTCGGCCGACCGGATCTGGCCGTCGTCCCCGGTGGACCCGGCTGCCCTCGCGGGACTCCCGGCGGGTTCGGTGGCGGTCGAGGCGGAGGATCCGGTCGCGGTGGAGCGGGCCCGGACGGTCCTCGAAGCCGCGTTCCCGACGTTCTACGTGGCGCCGAACGTGCCCGGCGACTTCGAGGCCGACTTCGCCGACACCATGCGGGGCTGGCAGCGGCTGGCCGACATCGTCGTGGTGGCCGGTCTCGTGCTCGCCGGGTGCAGCCTGGCCGTGGCCGTGGCGGCCGGCCTCAGCGAACGGAAGCGGCCGTTCAGCCTGCTGCGGCTCAGCGGCGCCCCGGTTCGGCTGCTGCGCCGGGTGGTGGCCCTGGAGAGCGTGGTGCCGCTGCTGACCGTCGCCGTGGTGGCGGTCGGGATGGGACTGGTCGCCGCACACCTGTTCCTGCGCGCCCAGATGCAGTACGACCTGCGCGTACCGGGGATCGGGTTCGCCGCTGTGGTGGCCCTCGGCGTGCTGGGCTGCCTCGCGGTCATCGCGGCCACGCTGCCGCTGCTGGAACGGATCACCGGCCCGGAGACCGCCCGCAGCGAATGACCCGTACGGTGGGCCGGTGTGTGCGGCCGGCCCACCGTCGCGGGCCTGGGGTTGTGTGGTTTTCCACACTCTCTTTTACTAAACGGTAACTTAAACTCCGGCCATGGACGACGCGATGCCGGGACGGCTGCCCGAGCGGGACCGCCCGTGGGTGATGCGCACGTACGCCGGGCACTCCTCCGCCGCGGCCACCAACGCGCTCTTCCGCCGCAACCTGGCGAAGGGGCAGACCGGCCTGTCGGTCGCCTTCGACCTGCCCACCCAGACCGGGTACGACCCGGACCACGAGCTGGCCTCCGGTGAGGTGGGCCGGGTCGGCGTGCCGGTGGCGCACCTGGGCGACATGCGGGCGCTGTTCGAAGGCATCCCGCTCGCCGAGATGAACACCTCGATGACCATCAACGCCCCGGCCATGTGGCTGCTCGGCCTCTACGGCACCGTCGCCGCCGAGCAGGGCGCGGAGCTGAGCCGCTGCGCCGGCACCACGCAGAACGACATCATCAAGGAGTACCTGTCCCGGGGGACGTACATCTTCCCGCCGGCGGCCTCGCTGCGGCTGACCGCCGACGTCATCGCGTACACGCTGCGCGAGATGCCCCGGTGGAACCCGGTGAACATCTGCTCGTACCACCTCCAGGAGGCCGGGGCCACGCCGGTGCAGGAGGTCGGCTTCGCGCTGGCCACCGCCGTCGCCGTGCTGGACACCGTGCGCGACTCCGGCCAGGTGCCGCCCGAGCGGATGGGCGACGTGGTCCAGCGGATCTCGTTCTTCGTCAACGCCGGGGTGCGCTTCGTCGAGGAGATCGCCAAGATGCGCGCGTTCGGCGCGCTCTGGGACGAGATCACCCGCGACCGCTACGGCGTGGCGGACCCGAAGCAGCGCCGGTTCCGCTACGGCGTCCAGGTCAACTCGCTGGGCCTGACCGAGGCGCAGCCGGAGAACAACATCCAGCGCATCGTGCTGGAGATGCTGGGCGTCACGCTGTCCCGCGACGCCCGCGCCCGGGCCGTGCAGCTGCCCGCCTGGAACGAGGCGCTCGGTCTGCCCCGCCCGTGGGACCAGCAGTGGTCGCTGCGCATGCAGCAGGTGCTGGCGTACGAGTCGGACCTGCTGGAGTACCCGGACCTGTTCGCCGGTTCGCACGTGATGACCGCGCTGGTCGACGACATCGTCTCCGGCGCCCGCGTCGAGCTGGAGAAGGTGCTGGAGATGGGCGGCGTGGTCACCGCCGTCGAGTCCGGCTACCTCAAGAGCGCGCTGGTGGCCTCGCTCGCCGAGCGCCGTCGCCGGATGGAGTCCGGTTCGGACGTGGTGGTCGGCGTCAACCGGTTCACCGAGACCGAGCCGTCCCCGCTGACCGCAGCGGGCGCCGAGGCGATCGAGCAGGTGGACCCGGCCGTCGAGGAGGCGGCCACCGACGGCGTACGCCGGTGGCGGGCCGACCGGGACGCGGCGGCTGTCGAGGCGGCGCTGGACCGGCTGCGCGCCGACGCCGCCACCACGGCGAACCTGATGCCGGCGACGCTTACCTGTGTACGGGCCGGGGTCACCACCGGCGAGTGGGCGGGCGCGCTGCGCCAGGTGTACGGCGAGTACCGCGCGCCGACCGGCCTGGCCGGGGCGGTCGGAACGGCCGGTGACGCGACCCTCGCCGGGGTGCGGGAGCGGGTCGCCGCCACCGCGCGGGAGCTGGGCAGCGGCCGGCTGCGGCTGCTGGTCGGCAAGCCGGGGCTGGACGGGCACTCCAACGGCGCCGAGCAGATCGCGGTACGCGCCCGCGACGCCGGGTTCGAGGTGGTCTACCAGGGCATCCGGCTGACCGCCGGGCAGATCGTGGCGGCCGCCGTGGAGGAGGACGTCGACCTGGTCGGGCTCTCCGTGCTGTCCGGCTCGCATCTGGCCGCCGTGCCGGCGGTGCTGGACGGGCTGCGCGCGGCCGGTCGGGGCGACCTGCCGGTGGTGGTGGGCGGGATCATCCCGGCCGCCGACGCCGAGGCGCTGCGGGCCGCCGGGGTGGCCCGGGTGTTCACGCCGAAGGACTTCGCGCTCACCGGCATCATCGACGAGCTGGTGACGGTGATCCGCGAGGCCAACGCCCTGTCGTGAAAGGAAGGGCCCCTTATTAACGCCTCCGGTAGGGAAGGGGCCCCTTCTTAACACTCGCGCGCGAGAGCGGCGCCTCCATGCGGACGGCGCCTCCGGACGGGTGGGTCAGCGGCTCTGGTAGGTCATGCAGTCGGCCATGTCCATGTCGGGACCGACGGTGATGGCCGGGGCGTGGCACTCCAGGTCGGCGTTGTGCCGGCAGTCGGCGCGCGAACACGCGCCGACCTGGGCGACCAACTGGTCGAGGCCGCCGCGCACCGGCATCTCCACGAACGTGTGGCAGTGGGCGTGGTCGCTGCTGCCGATCGTGATGGCGAACGCGTGGCAGTCGTTCGTGTGGTTGTAGGCGCAGGACCGGACGGCGCACTCCTGGACCCGGGGCATCTCCAACGACGCGGTCATCTCCCGTACCTCCTTGGGTTTCTTGCCCCGATTTTAGAGGTTTCGGGAGCCCGCGCGGGTCAGACGCGGAAGCCGGCCGCGCGGGCCGCGGCGCGTTCCCGTCGCCGCTCCCGGCGGCGGCGGAACAGCCACGGTACGAAGAACACCAGGCCGAGCAGGAACACCAGGACCAGCACCGGCAGCAGCAGCGCCACCACCGACATGACGACGCTCGTCGCGTCCTCGGCGGTGCTGGCCACCGGCGCGCCCACCCCGGCGGTGGTCGCGTTGATGACCGGCCGGGCGGCGGCCTTGAGCAGGTGCACGCCGAGCGCGATGAGCACGCCGACCACGACCGGCACCCACTGGTGCGAGGAGAAGAACGTGTCCGGGTCGCTGACGGTGACGGTCTCCGAGCCGGCGCCCGCGCCGAACGCGAGCCCGCCGGCGGTCGGCCGGACCACCGTCTGCACCACGTCGTTTACGTGGTCGACCACAGGCACCTTGTCGGCCACCACCTCGACCGCGAGCAGGACGGCGAGGATCAGCACCACCCAGCCGTTGCCGAGCCACTGCCAGCCGCTGGGCAGCTCGACCAGGTCGGTGTAGCGGGACAGCAGCCCCATCAGCAGCAGCGGGATGTAGGCGTTCAGGCCCGCCGAGGCGGCCAGACCTGAACCGGTGAGGACTTCGAGCACGATCTCAATATGGCACCGGTACGCCAGTGGCGCTCGTCGGCGTCCGCCGGGGCCTCGGCTACCCTCGGCGGGTGCGGTTGGTGATTGCGAAGTGCTCAGTGGACTACGTCGGACGGCTCTCGGCCCACCTGCCCCCGGCGACCCGGTTGCTGATGGTGAAGGCGGACGGCTCGGTGTCGATCCACGCGGACGACCGGGCCTACAAGCCGTTGAACTGGATGAGCCCGCCCTGCCGGCTGGAGGAGGCGCCAGGCGTCTGGCGGGTGGTCAACAAGGCCGGCGAGGAGCTGCGCATCACGCTGGAGGAGATCTTCCAGGACACGTCCTACGAGCTGGGCGTGGACCCGGGCCTGCGCAAGGACGGCGTCGAGGCGCACCTGCAGGAGCTGCTCGCCGCGAACCCGGAGACGCTGGGGGAGGGCTTCACGCTGGTCCGCCGCGAGTACATGACCGCGATCGGGCCGGTCGACCTGCTCTGCCGCGACGCGGTCGGCGGCGCGGTGGCGGTCGAGGTGAAGCGGCGCGGCGAGATCGACGGCGTGGAGCAGCTCACCCGCTACCTGGAGCTGATGAACCGGGACCCGCTGCTCGCGCCGGTGGCCGGTGTGTTCGCCGCGCAGGAGATCAAGCCGCAGGCCCGGGTGCTCGCCACCGACCGCGGTATCCGCTGCGTGGTGGTCGACTACGACAAGCTGCGCGGCATCGAACGCGACGAGCTGACGCTGTTCTGAGGCGCCGCCTCAGCGGCCCCGGCCGTACATCAGCTTGGCGATCTTGACGATGCGGGCGATGTCGGCCGGGGTGCGCTCGAACGTCATCGCCGGCAGCAGCGACCGGGCCCGGCGGCGGGTGACCGACTTGGGCCGGCCGAACTCGCGCAGCCCCTCCTCGCCGTGGATGCGGCCGATGCCGGACTCGCCGACGCCGCCGAACGGCAGCGTCGACATGCCGGCGAAGGTCAGCGCCGAGTTGACCGAGGCCATGCCGGAACGCAGCCGCCGCGCCACCGCCACCGCCCGCGCCCGGCCGAAGACCGAACCCCCGAGCCCGTACGGCAGCGCGTTGGCCCGCTCGACCGCCTCGTCCACGTCCCGGACGCGATTGACGACGAGCGTCGGGCCGAACGTCTCCTCCTGCACGGCGGCCGAATCCTCCGGCACGTCGACCAGCACGGTCGGGTGCACGTACGGCGGCTGGACCGCCTCCGGGCCGCCCAGCACCGCCCGGCCGCCCCGGTCGAGCGCGTCGTCGATGTGCCGGCGGATGATGTCGATCTGCGACGGCATGGTGATCGGGCCGAGGTCGGTCCCGTCGGCGCCCACTGTGAGCCGCCCGGCCTTCGCCACCACCTTCTCGACGAAGGCGTCGTAGACCTGGTCGACGGCGTAGACCCGCTCGATGCCGATGCACGTCTGGCCGGCGTTGGTCATGCCGCCCCACACGCACGCGTCGGCGGCGGCGTCCAGGTCGGCGTCGCTGTCCACGATCATCGCGTCCTTGCCGCCGGCCTCCAGCAGCACCGGGGTGAGCGTCTCCGCGCAGGCGGCCATCACCCGCTTCGCGGTGGCGGTCGAGCCGGTGAACGCGACCTTGCCGACGCCGGAGCGGCACAGCGCCGCGCCGACCGCGCCGAAGCCGTGCACCACCTGGAACACCGGCTGCTCCGGCACCACCTCGGCGAACCTGTCGACCAGCCACTGACCGACCGCCGGGGTGTACTCGCTCGGCTTGAAGACCACCGCGTTGCCGGCCGCGAGCGCGTACGCGGCGGAGCCGATCGGGGTGAAGACCGGGTAGTTCCACGGGCCGATCACGCCCACCACGCCGTACGGCTGGTATTCCAGGTGGCCGGAGAACTCGGCGAGGACCAGCCGGGAACGGACCCGGCGCGGCCCGAGCACCCGCTGCGCGTTGCGGGCCGCCCAGTCGATGTGCTCCAGCGCGGTGAGGATCTCCACGACAGCGTCACCGACCGGCTTGCCGCCCTCGGTGTGCATCAGGTCGGCCAGTTCCTCGATCCGCCGCGCGAGCACGCCACGCCAGCGCTGGAGACGGTCCCGCCGGCCGGCGAAGCCGAGCCCGGCCCACCAGTCGCCGGCCGCCCGGGCGCGGTCGACCGCGGCACGCACGTCCGCCTCGGAGGCCAGCGGGAAACTGCCTGCCTCGGCGCCGGTGGCCGGGCTGGTCGACACCAGCCGACCTTCGGAGATGAGCGGGGCGCCCGGCACATGCACAGCGGTCATGGCCGAAGTCTAGACCCGAGGATTACTCGCCGGTAGGTGTCGCACGCGCCGTACGCTGCGCGGACGATCAGCCCTCGCATCGACGGAGATGCCGTCCGAAACGGCGAACGGGAGATGACCGGCCGGGGTCGCGGGGGTGACCGCGCGGTGGTGCAAGCCACTACGGTGAGGTGGCAGGCTGACGCCGCGGGGCGATGTGGGGTGGAGGTCGACTGTCCATGGAGGAGCATCCTGAGCTGATGCCGTTGCTGACGGTGTCCGGCGGGGCGATGCGGGGGCTCACGTTCCGGGTCGGCCAGGACGCGCAGGTGATCGGCCGGGCGCCGACCGCCGACATCGTGCTCGCCGATCCGCACCTGAGCCGGCGGCACGCCACCGTCCGGGCCACCCCCGAGGGGGTGCTGCTCACCGACCTCGGCTCGACCAACGGCACCTGGCTCAACGACACCCGGGTCACCGGCAGCGTGGCGATCGCCGACGGCGACGTGGTCCGGCTCGGCCGCACGGATTTGCGCCTCTACGACCCGGGGGTGGCCCGCACCGACCCGGTCGGGATGAGCTTCGGCGCGCTGCGCCGCGACCAGCGTCCCACCCTGCCGCTGCCGGTCCCGGCGCCCCGCCGGCCGATCGAGGCGCGCGAGGCGCAGCCGGCCGACGTGAGCTAGACCTCGGGCATCCGCTGGACCCGGGGGCCACTGAGTGCCGCCGATCCCCGGGCCCCGCTGACCCCTCACGCCCGCGCCGCCCCCGGCCGCGCCCCGCCACCCGCCACCCGCCACCTCCCCACCCTCCCCGCCCCACCCATTCGCGGTGATCAAGGAGTTTGGGTACGGAAACGGCTCCCGCGGTGACGCAAACTCCTTGATCACCGCCGCGCCGCGCGGCGCCCCGCCGCGCCGCGACCGCCGCGCCGCGACCGCCGCGCCGCGACCGGCGGAGGGTGGGCTGGGGCGGGTTGGCGCTCCCAGGCCCGGTCGATCATGAAGTTGGCGGTGTTCTGCGTCCGATTTGTCGCCGCCAACTTCATGATCGACGCGGTGGCAGGGCGGGGGTGCGCGCCATGGTCGGGTGGGGCGGTGTGGGGGTGGGGGACATGGACCGGGGGCGGGCGGGCGTGCCAGCATGCGCGGATGCGCAGCGCACGGCTCACGGTCCAGGCCAACGGCATCACCCAGGCGGTCCGCGTGGCCGGTCCGCCGGACGGCGTACCGGTCCTGCTGGTGCACGGCAACGTCTCCTCCTCCGCCTTCTGGGAACCGCTGCTCGCCCGGCTGCCGGACACGCTCCGGGTGGTCGCCCCCGACCTGCGCGGCTACGGCGAGACCGACACCGCACCCGTTGACGCCACCAGGGGGCTCGACGACTTCGCCGACGACGTGGCCGCGTTGCTGGACGTCCCGGGGCTGTTCCCGCCCGGCGCCCGGCCGGTGGTGGCCGGGCACTCGCTCGGCGGCGGCGTGGCGATGCGGCTGCTCGTCGGCCACCCCGAGCGGGTATCCGGGCTGCTGCTGGAGGCGCCGGTGTCCCCGTACGGCTTCGGCGGCACCCGGGACCTCGACGGCAACCCCACCACGCCCGACTTCGCCGGGACCGGCGCCGGAGGCGCGAACCCGGACTTCGTGGCGCGGCTCGCCGCCGGTGACCGGAGCGCCGACGGCCCGACCAGCCCGCGGGCGGTGCTGCGCTCCGCGTACGTGGCCGACCCGGCCTCGCTGGGCGAGCACGAGGACCTGCTGCTGGACAGCATGCTGACCACCGCCACCGGGGACGACAACTACCCGGGCACCGCGGTGGCCTCGGCGCATTGGCCGGGGACCGCCGCCGGGCCGCGCGGCGTCCTCAACGCGTTGGCCCCGGCCCACTTCCGGCTCGCCGACGAGCTGGTCGCCGTGCCGGTCAAGCCGCCGGTGACCTGGGTACGCGGAGACGCCGACGTGATCGTCTCGGACACCTCGCTGTTCGACCTGGCGTACCTCGGCCAGCTCGGCGTGGTGCCCGGCTGGCCGGGCCCGCAGGAGTGCCCGCCGCAGCCGATGGTGGGGCAGACCCGCGCGGTGCTGGACCGGTACGCGGCGGCCGGCGGGACGTACCGTGAGGTGGTGCTGCCCGGGTGCGGGCACAGTCCGCACCTGGAGCGGCCGGCGGAGTTCGTCGCCGAACTGCTGGCGCTGGCCGGGGAGAACGCCACCGACTGAGGCGCGGTGCGTGAAATATCCCACGGCGTCTCGACAACACAGCGTCACGTGGCAGACTCCGGCGCATAACCTTAGCGGCCGTTCATGTCGCGGACGGCGGAGTCGAGCCAGGGGAGGCCGGTCGTGGCGCGGGAGTTCACCAGGGTGGGCGTGGTGGGTCTGGGCACCATGGGTGCCGGCATCGTGGAGGTGTTCGCCCGCAACGGCCTCGACGTCACAGCCGTCGAGATCTCCGAGGCCGCCCTGGAGCGGGGCCGGGTCACGCTGACCGGCTCCACCGACCGGGCCGTCGCCAAGGGCAAGCTCGCCGAGGCCGAGCGGGACGCGCTGCTGGCGCGCGTCGACTTCCGGGTCGGCCTGGACGCGCTGCACGACGTGGACCTGGTGATCGAGGCGGTGCCCGAGCACCTGGACCTCAAGCAGCGGATCTTCGCCGAGCTGGACCGGGTCTGCAAGCCCGAGGCGATCCTGGCCACCAACACGTCCTCGCTGAGCGTCACCGAGATCTCCGTCGCCACCTCCCGGCCCAACCAGGTCATCGGCATCCACTTCTTCAACCCGGCCCCGGTGATGAAGCTGGTCGAGGTGGTCCGCACGGTGGTCACCTCGGCCGACGTGGTCGCTGACGTGGAGGCGCTCTGCGAGCGGCTCGGCAAGGTCGACGTGACGATCAGCGACCGGGCCGGCTTCATCGCCAACGCGCTGCTGTTCGGCTACCTGAACCACGCGGTCGGTATGTTCGAGGCCCGCTACGCCACCCGCGAGGACATCGACGCCGCCATGAAGCTCGGCTGCGGCCTGCCGATGGGCCCGCTGGCGCTGATGGACCTGATCGGTCTGGACACCGCGTACGAGATCCTCGACACGATGTACCGGCGCGGCGGCCGGGACCGCCGGCACGCCCCGGCCCCGCTGCTCAAGCAGATGGTCACCGCCGGGCTGCTCGGCCGGAAGTCCGGTCGCGGCTTCTACACCTACGAGCGGCCGGGCTCGCCGAAGGTCGTACCCGACGAGTACACGCCGCCGGCCGGTGACGCCGCGCTCGCCGACGGCGCCCGCGCCATCGCGAAGGTCGGCGTGGTCGGCTCCGGCACCATGGCCACCGGCATCATCGAGGTCTTCGCGAAGGCCGGCTACGAGGTCATCTCGGTGACCCGGGGCGCGGAGAAGTCCGCGAAGGTCTGCGAAACGGTGAAGACCTCGCTCAACAAGGGCGTGGTGCGGGGCAAGCTCAGCGAGACCGACCGGGACGCCGCGCTGGGCCGGATCACCTGGTCCGCGACGCTGGACCACCTGGCCGACGTCGACCTGGTGGTCGAGGCCGTGATCGAGGAGCTGAGCGTCAAGAAGGCGCTGTTCGCCAGCCTCGATGAGATCTGCAAGCCGGGCGTCGTGCTCGCCACCACCACCTCGTCGCTGCCGGTGATCGACGTGGCGATGGCGACCCAGCGCCCGGCCGACGTGATCGGCCTGCACTTCTTCAACCCGGCGCCGATCATGCCGCTGGTGGAGATCGTGCGGACCATCCGCACCTCCGCCGAGACGTCGGCCACCGCCCGCGCGGTCTGCGCGACGCTCGGCAAGACCGGCGTGGTCTGCGGCGACCGGTCCGGCTTCATCGTCAACGCGCTGCTGTTCCCGTACCTGAACGACGCGGTGCGGATGCTGGAGGCCAGCTACTCGACCGCCGACGACATCGACTACGCGATGAAGCTCGGCTGCGGTTACCCGATGGGCCCGTTCGAGCTGCTCGACGTGGTCGGCCTGGACGTCTCGCTGGCCATCCAGCGGGAGCTGTACCTGGAGCTGCGCGAGCCCGGCTTCGCCCCGGCACCGCTGCTGGAGCACCTGGTGACGGCCGGCTACCTGGGCCGCAAGTCCGGCCGCGGGTTCCGCGACCACACCCGGCGCTGACCGTCGTCAACAGCCGGGCCCGGTGACGGCGTCTTCGAGGTGTGACCTTCGAGGAGTACGTCGGCAGCCGCGGCCCGGCTCTGTTGCGTCTGGCCCGGCTGCTGACCGGCGACGCGCACCGCGCCGAGGACCTGACCCAGGACGTGCTGGCCCGCGCGTACGTGCACTGGCGCAAGATCGCCCGGGCCGACCGGCCCGACGTGTACGTGCGCCGGATGCTCGTCAACGCCAACACGTCCTGGTGGCGGCGGCGGTCCAGCCATGAGCTGGCCGTCGACACGTTCGCCGACCGGCCCGAACGCGGCGACCTCGGCGGCGAGGCGGCGGACCGGGACGAGATGTGGGGGCTGATCCGCGCCCTCCCGGACCGCCAGCGCGCCGTACTGGTGCTGCGCTACTACGAGGACCTGGACGACGCCACGATCGCCCAGATCCTCGACTGCTCCCCGGTCACCGTCCGCACCCACGCGATGCGGGCGCTCGCCCACCTCCGGGAGCGCTGCGGCGTCCCGATGACCAAGGGGAGCCGGCTGTGACCGACCTCGACCAGCGAATCGTCTCGGTGTTGCGGGAGCACGCCGAGGGCGAGACAGACACCGGACGCCTGCTGCGCCGCTCGCGCGCGCTCGGCCGGCGCCGGCAGGTACGCCGCCGAGTCACCGCCGGCACCGCGCTCGCCCTGGTCGGCGTGCTCGGCTTCACCGGCGTGGTACGCGCGGACGTGGGCGGGCTGGCCGGGCGGATGCCCTGGACGGCCGCGACGCCGGAGGTGGCGCCACCCCCGGTGCCGCCGCTCGCCGACGGGGTGCCCGGGGCGCTTCAGCGTCCCGATCTGGTCGGTACCGATCCGCAGGTGCTGCACCTGGGCGTCGACACCACCCGGGCCCGCTACCTGGGCTGGTCCGTCCACAGCTCGAACGCGGTCGAGTCGATCCGACTCAGCGCCGACGGCGGACAGCCGGTCCTGCTCGAGGTGAGTCCGGTGGCGAAGGCGCTCGACGACACCTCGATCGAGGGTTTCCCGGTGCAGGCCGTCAGCGGCCGGCTGAAATTCGACGGTGGCGTGCTGCGCGTCGCCGGTACCGACGGTCTGGTCAAGTCATGGCAGCCCTTCCCCGGTCTCTACGCCCGGGCCGCCACGCTTCGCGGTGACGTGGCCGCCTTGGACCGGGTCGCCGGCCTGGTGCGCTGGGACGAGGCCCGGCGATGCACCGGGCCGGTGCGGCTGACCACGTTGCCGGCGAACGCGGCGGTGACGGCATGCGCGGTGGACGCGGCCGCCTTTCCGAAGGGCCTCACGGTTCAGCTCACCGTCGCCCGGGCGCCCTCCTCGACCATGTGGTTGCGGCTGATCTACGGGGCGGAGATGGGGGAGGACAAGGGCCGCGCCAGCAACCGTGACCTGGGTGGCCGCCCGGGCTTCCGCTATCCGAACGGCAACCGCCTGGAACTGCTCGGCCTGCCCAAGGTGCGCTTGACAGTCGACTTCGCCTGGCCCTTCCCCGGCGAGGGACCCCCGGGACAGGTGAACTTCACCGAGGCCGACGCGGCGGCCGTGCTGACCGGAGCGAAGGTGGCGGCAGACCTCACCCGTCCGCAGACCTGGCCCTGACCGGCCACGCGAGCGATCTTGGTACGGAACGGCCCTTGGAAGGGCGTACCCGTACCAAGATCGCTCGGGCCGGTCCGGCCGGCGGCCCGTACGCTTGGTGACCGTGAGCCCCCGTCGCAACCGGCCCCGCCGGGAAGAAGACCCCGGCCTGGACGCCGAGCGTGCCCGCCACGGCGTGCCGACAGTGCAGCAGTGGCGCGACGGCGACTGGCAGGTACGCGCGATCAGCGGCGGCGCATCGGTCAAGACGTACCGTTGTCCCGGCTGTGACCAGGAGATCCGGCCGGGCGTGGCGCACCTGGTGGCCTGGCCGGCCGACGACCGGGGCGACCTGACCGACCGCCGGCACTGGCACTCCGGCTGCTGGCGGGCCCGGGACCGGCGCGGCCCGAACCTCCAGCGCGGCCGGGGCGCCCCGCGCTACGGCTGAGCGATCTGGATCACCCGGTTCCCGTCCCACTGGGCGGCGGGGCCGCCGACGCGGGAGACTGGCAGGCGTGAGCACTCCGATTCGCGCGTCGTCGATCCTGCCCGGCCGCCGGGAGGACATCGAGCTGCACACCGCCGACGGGCTGACGCTCGTCGGTGAGCTGGCCCGGCCGCTGGAGGGCGAGCCTTCCGCCACCCTGGTCTGCCTGCACCCGCTGCCCACCCACGGCGGGATGATGGACAGCCACGTGTTCCGCAAGGCGGCGTGGCGGCTGCCCGCGCTGGCCGGCCTCGCAGTGCTCCGGTTCAACACCCGGGGCACCAGCAGCGTCCGCGGCACCAGCGAGGGCGCCTTCGACGGCGCCGTCGGCGAGAAGTTCGACGTGGCCGCCGCGATCGAGTACGCCGAGTTCCACGAACTGCCGAACATCTGGCTGGTCGGGTGGTCGTTCGGCACCGACCTGGCGCTCAAGTACGGCTGCGACCCGGCGGTGGCCGGCGCGATCCTGCTCTCCCCGCCGCTGCGCTACTCCGCCCCGGAGGACCTGGCGGTCTGGGCCGAGACGGGCAAGCCGCTCACCGCGCTGGTCCCCGAGTTCGACGACTACCTGCGGCCGGAGGAGGCCGGGCAGCGGTTCGCCGCCGTCCCGCAGGCCGAGGTGGTCGGCGTGGACGGCGCCAAGCACCTCTGGGTCGGCGACGCGGAGAAGGTGCTGGACGAGATCGTCCGGCGGGTCGCCCCGGGTGTACCGCTGCCGCTGCCCACCACCTGGGACGGCCCGATGGAGACCGGCGACGTCAGCGCGTACGCGGACCGCACTGTCGCCGCGTTCGCCGACACCCCGGTGCCCGGCCCGGCCCAGCGGCGCGCCGAGTAACGGCTCAGCGGGCGTCCTGGCGGGGTAGCACCACCTCGCGCAGGATCAGCTGCAACGCGGCCACCGTGGGAATCGCGATGAGCGCGCCCACCACGCCCAGCAGCGCCACCCCGAGCAGCGCGGCCAGCAACGCGGCCACCTCGTTCACCGAGACCGCCCGACGCATGATTTTCGGGTAGATCAGGTAGTTCTCCACCTGCTGGTAGACCACGAAGAACACCAGGCAGGCGATGCCCACCGGCAGGTCGGTGGCGAGCCCGACGAGCGTCACCACCACCGCGCCCAGCGTCGCGCCGATCTGCGGGATCAGGTCGGTCACCGCGACCACCACGGCCAGGGCGAACGGGTACGGCAGGCCGACCGCCAGCGCGAACACGAACGTGCTGACCCCGGCCAGCACCGCGATGGCGAGCGCGCCCACCATGTACGCGCCGACCCGGGTCAGGATCTCGTCGCCGATCAGCCGGACCCGCTCCCGGCGCGAGCGCGGCACCAGCGCGTACCCGAGTTCGCGCAGCCGGTCGAAGTACGCCAGGAAGTAGATCGTCAGCACCAGCACGGTGAGCAGGCGGAAGAGCGTCCCGAAGATCAGTTGCGCGCCGCCGAGCACCCCGCCGAGCGCCCGCCCGACGTTGTCCGCGTTCGCCGCCGCCTGGACCCGCTCCATCACGTCGTAGCGGATCACCAGATCGTTGACAGTGGGGTTGCGGCGCAGCTCCTCGACGTACCCGGGTAGCTGCTGGATGAACTGGCCGGACTGGGTCACCACCGGCGGCACCAGCGCCAGCAGCCCGGCGACGATCAGCAGCAGCAGGGTGAGTGTCACGACTGCCACCGCCAGCCCGCGCGGCAGGCCCCAGTTGCGCAGCCGGACCACCGCCGGGTGCAGGCCGACCGCGAGGAACAGCGCGATCACCACGAGAACCAGGATGCCGGCCGCGTTCCGCACGCCCAGGAACAGCGCGTACGCCAGCAGCACGCCGAGCGCGCCGGTGAAGCCGATCAGGAAGGCGCTGCGCCGTAGCGGGCGCCCCGGCACGCCGAACCGGCCGCTCGGCTCGAACTCGGCCGGCTCGACGTCGGTCGGCCGCTCGCTGCCCATGTCCGTGCCGGCTCGCGGGTTGCCGACGGCGGTCGTGGCGTCGCGTGCGGGTTCCGCCTCGCCGGTGGGGTTCACGGCCGCCGCCTCGTCATCAGGGGCGGCGGAGACCTCCTGCGACACCCGTGCCTCCCGGCTTCCGCGCTGCCGGCTCGCCCGCCGGTGCCGTCCACGGCCGACGCGCGGCCCTCTGCCCGCAGGGTAGTCCTCGCCGTCCGCCCCGACCATCCCACCACCGCTTCCGGCCGGGCCGTCCCGCCGGGTGCGGCGGGTGGGTCAGTCCTTGTCGACCGTCACCGTGCTGGGCTTGGCGCTGCGCTCGTCGGTGGTCGGCTTGGTCGGGCGCTTGCCGTTCTCACCGGTGCTGGTGATCTTCGTGGGGGTGGCGCCCCGCCCGCCCTCACCCGGCACGGCGGCAACAGTGGGCTCGCCGTCGACGCCCGCCCCGCCGGGGGAGTCCATCGTGGTCACCGGCTCGCCGACCGGCTTCGCCTTGCCCGCCTCGGCGGGCTCGCCGTCACCAGTGGCCGGCCCGGCGCCGTTGGGGACCGCGGTGGCGGTGCCCTTCGCGGCCACCGGCGCACCTCCGCCGGCCGGGGTGTCGCCGGCGCTCTCCGCGCCGCTGGTGACCAACGTGCCCTCGGCGGCCGGCGTGCCGTCGTCCGTGGACCGGCCGGTGGAGGCGGCGGCGAGGTCGTCCGGGTCGACCGGGGTGGCCGTGATGCCGGCCGAGTCGGCGTCGCGCCGCAGATCCGCGAGCTGCCGCTGCAGGTCGTCGGACTCCTGCCGCGACTTCCACGTCTCGGTACGCAGGTCGGCCAGCTCCTGCTGCGCCTTGGCGATCTCCAGCATCACGCCGGCGAGCTGCTGCCGGCCGGCGGCCACCTCCTGCTGGGTCGCGGCCAGGTGCTGCTGGGTGGTGGCGAGGTGCTGCTGGGTGGTGGCCGCGTACTCCTCGAACTGGCGGCGCGAGGCCGCGACGTGCTCGTCGGCCTTGCGGCGCTGCGCGCCGGCGTCCGCCTCGGCCCGGCGCAGCAGCTCGGCGGCCTCCAGCTCGGCCTGCTGCCGCATGCTCAGCGCGTCGGCCTCGGCGGCCTGCCGGACGTCGGCGGCGGTGCGCTCGATCTCGTCGCGGCGCGTGGTGTACGCCTGTTCCAGCTCCTCCTGCCGCTTGGCGTGCTGCTTGTCCAGCTCGTCGCGGCGCTTGGCGAACTCCTGCTCGGCGGCGGCCCGGCGCTGGGCCAGCTCCTTCTCGGCGCTGTCCCGCCGCTCGGCGACCTCCTTCTCCACCCCGGCCCGCCAGGCGCCCAGCTCCTGCTGGGTCTGGGCGCGGGACTGCTGCACGTACGCCTCGGTCTCGGTGCGCATGCGCTGCACGTACGCCTCGACCTCGGCGCGGTTGCGCTTGCCGGCCTCGGCGGCCTCGGTGGTGAGCCGGTTGGCCTCGGTGCGGGCCCGGCCGCGGGTGGCCTTGGCCGCCTCCTCCGCGTCGTCCACGATCTTCTTGGCCTCGGCGAGCGCCTTGGCGTGCGTGGCCCGGCCGGCCTCGGCGGCGGCGTCGGTGAGCCGCTTGGCCTCCTGCTGGCCCTTGGCGTGCACCTCCTTGGCCGCCTCGCGGAGCTGGTTCGCCTCCTGCTGGGCCTTCGCCAGCGCCTCCTTGGCCGTCTCGCGCAGCCGGGCGGCCTCCTGCTGTGCCCGGGAGTGGATCTCCTTGGCGGTGTCGCGGAGCTGGGTGGCCTCCTGCTGGGCCTTCGCCAGCGCGTCCTGGGCGGTCCGGCGCAGCTTCTCCGCCTCGTCCCGGGCGGCGGCGCGCATCTTCTCCGACTCGTCCTGCGCGCTCTTGCGCAGCGTCGCCGACTCGTCCTTCGCGGCCTTCAGCGTGGCCTCGGCCTCGGCCTTGCGGGCGGCGGTGTGCCGCTCCTCCTCGCTCCGGCGGGCGGCCAGCGCGATCTCGAAGTCCTTCAGCGCCTGGGCGGCCTGCTCCCGGGCCTCCTCGACGATGTGCTCGGCGGCGGCCCGGCGGGCCTCGATCTCCTCGTTGGCGGCGGCGAGGATGTCGTCGGCCTGCTCCTCGGCCATGGTGAGGATCTGCTCGACACGCGGGCCCAGGTGCCGGAACGACGCCCGGTCCACCACCGCCGCCTGCTTGCGCACCTGGGCCAGGTCGCGCTGGAGCACCTCGACCTGACCGGCCAGCTTGTGGATCTGCGTGTACGCCTGTTCCCGCTCGGTCGTCAGCGCCGCGATCTCGTGCTCCGCGCGAGCGACGTAGCGGTCGACCTGCCGTTTCTCGTACCCCCGCAGGGCGGACTCGAAGCTGGGCTCCGTCGTCACGTCCCCGCCGAGCGCGAACAGTTCCTCGCCGTGCGACATGACCCCATCCTCACACGCATCCGGCTCTGCTGGGGCGATACGGACGCCCCTTCTGGGAGCTACTTCACCCTCCCGGCGAAACGGGCCCGCACAGCATGACGGCGCGAGGCGACACCGGTCACCCGGTGTCACCCCGCGCCGTGGCTCATGCCCCCGACAGCGGGTGTAACGGTCAGCCGGCCGACTCGGCCGTCACCTTCTGCCCGGAGGCGTCGGCCTTCGGGGTGTCGCCCTTGCCGCCGGCCGGCACGCCCGGCACGATGCCGGCCAGGCCGGACAGCATCTGCCCGAGCTGCGAGGTGACCGCGTCCTTCTGGCGGGTGAGGTCCTCGACCTCGCGGCGGGCCGCCTGCGTGGTCAGCTCGGCCTCGGTACGGGCCTCGTTGAGCACCCGCTGCGCCTCGGCGCGCGCCTCGTTGAGCGTCTTGTCGGCCAGCGCCTTGGCCTTGTCGACGGTCTCGTTGGCGGTGCGCTCGGACTCGACCCGGCGGGCCTCGGCCCGCTGCTCGATCTCCTTGGCCCGCTCCTGCGCGGCGCGGGCGCGCTGCTCGGCCTCGTTCACCAGCTTCTGGGTCTGCGCGACCTGGGCGGCGTGCCGCTCCGACTCCTCGCGCTCGGCCTTCTCCCGCCGCTCGGCGAGCTGGAGCTCCAGCGCCTGCAGGTCCTTGTCGCGCTTGTCGCGCGCGTCGGTGAGCAGCTTGGTCGCCTCGGCGCGCTTCTCCTCGGCCTCCCGGGCGGCCTTGGCCCGCTGCTGGGTGATCTCCCGCTCGGCGGTGGCGCGCAGCGTGGCGACCTCGCGCTCGACAGTCGACTTCAGCTCGGCCACCTCGTGCGCGGTGACCGTACGCAGCTGCTTGGTCTCGCGGTCGGCGTCGGCGCGCAGCGTGTCGGCCTCGCGGCGGGCCTGCACCCGGACCTCGGCGGCCTCGCGCTCGGCGGCGGTACGGACGCTGCCGGCCTCGCGCTCGGCGGTCGCCTTCATGGCGGCGGCCTCGGCGCGGGCCTTGTCGGTGATCTCACGCGCCTCGAGGCGGGCGGCGGAGAGGATGCCCTCCGACTCGCGCTTGGCCTCGTTGCGGTGGTCGTTGGCCTGCTCCTCGGCCAGCCGCAGGATCTGCTCGACGCGAGTGCCCAGGCCGGACAGGGTCGGCCGGCTGTTCTCCTCGAGCTGCTTGTTGGTCTCGGTGAGCTTCTGCTCGAGCGCGCTCTGGCGCTGCTCGGCCTGCCGCAGCCGGCGCTGAGCGTCGTTCATCCGCTGCTCGGCCTCGGCGCGGGCCTGCTCGGACTGGCTCAGGGCGGCGGTGAGGCGGCCGATGAAGTCGTCCACCTGGTTGGTGTTGTAACCGCGCAGGCCAACGGTGAAATCGGGCTGTGAGTTCGCGTTATCGAAGAACGCAAGAGGGGAGGACTGCTGCTGGGGCATTGGGACATACTGGCAGACGCCCCAGGGTGGTTCGCAAGAGCGGTCGGCACCTTTCGCGTCCTGTTTACATGGTCAACTCGGCCGCCCGGCGGGACCGGACCAATAGGCGATCTTGGCAGCTCCCGGGCGGGTCGGGCGGGTCGGGCTTCTGCGGGGAAGGCGGCGCGAAAAGGGCCGCGGGTTCGACACCCACGGCCCTTTGTGCGTACGCCGGTCGAATGGCGCCCGGGTCGGCCGGAAAGGCAATCCGGGACGACCGTACGGTCAGTGACCGCGGAAGCGGTTGATCGCGCTTTCGTGCCGCGCGCGCATCTCGGTGTCCCGGACGCCCAGTCCGTCGGCGGGGGCGAGGCACCGCACGCCGACCTTGCCCTGGTGCGCGTTGCGGTGCACCTCGTACGCGGCCTGGCCGGTCTGCTCCAGCGCGTACGTCTTCGACACGGTCGGGTGCACCTTGCCGAGCGCGACCAGCCGGTTGGCCTGCCACGCCTCGTGGTAGTTGGCGAAGTGGCTGCCGACGATCCGCTTGAGGTGCATCCACAGGTAGCGGTTGTCGTACTGGTGCATGTAGCCGCTGGTGGAGGCGCAGGTGACGATCGTGCCGCCCTTCTTGGCGACGTAGACGCTGGCGCCGAACGTCTCCCGGCCCGGGTGCTCGAAGACGATGTCCGGGTCCTCGCCGCCGGTCAGCTCGCGGATGCGCTCACCGAAGCGGCGCCACTCGTCCTGGTCCTGGGTCTGCTCGTCGGACCAGAACTTGAACCCCTCGGCGGTGCGGTCGATGACCAGCTCGGCGCCCATCTTGCGGCACAGCTCGGCCTTCTCCGGCGAGGAGACCACGCAGACCGGGATCGCGCCGCCGTTGAGCGCCATCTGGGTGGCGTACCCGCCGAGGCCGCCGGACGCGCCCCAGATCAGCACCACGTCGCCCTGCTTCATGTTCGCGCCGTGGTGCGAGACGAGCTGCCGGTACGCGGTGGAGTTGACCAGCCCCGGGCTGGCCGCCTCCTCCCAGCTCAGGTGGCGCGGCTTCGGCATCAGCTGGTTGGCCTTGACGATCGCCAGCTCGGCCAGGCCGCCGAAGTTGGTCTCGAAGCCCCAGATCCGCTGCTGCGGGTCGAGCATCGTGTCGTCGTGACCGGCGGAGTCCTCCAGCTCGACCGACAGGCAGTGCGCGACCACCTCGTCGCCGGCCTTCCACTTGGTCACGCCCGGCCCGGTGCGCAGCACGACGCCGGCGGCGTCCGAGCCGACCACGTGGTACGGCAGGTCGTGGCGGCGGGTCAGCTCGGAGAGCCGGCCGTAGCGCTGGAGGAACTTGAACGTGGGCAGCGGCTCGAAGATGCTCGTCCACACCGTGTTGTAGTTGATCGCGCTGGCCATCACCGCGACGAGCGCCTCACCCGGGCCCAGCTCGGGGGTGGGCACCTCCTGCACGTGCAGCGCCTTGCGCGGGTCCTTGTCGCGGGTGGCCATGCCCTCGAACATGCGGGTGTCCTCGGCGCGCACCACCACGCCCCGGTAGCTCTCCGGCACGGGCAGGCCGGCGAGCCCGGCGAGCTCCCGCTCCGGCTGCGACGAACCCTCCGCCGCCATGATCGCTTCGAGGATGTCCTGCACGGTGACCTCCCGTTTGTCCGCACCCGCACACCGCGGGCAGGGGTGCTGCCATCGTCGGCGCCGGTGCGACGGGACCGCCATGTCGGCAATCGACACATTCGGCACCGGTCGCCGCTGCTGTTCGGGCGGACGTTACTTAACGGTAGCTAAAGCAGGAACCCCTCTGTGAAAAACTGCATCGGCCGATGCGTGGAGGTGTACGTGGGAACGTGCAAGCGCGCACTGCCGCGCGCGTTCCCACTTGTTAGGAAGGGCCCCTTCTTAACAGACGTCTGTTAAGAAGGGGCCCTTCCTTGCGCGTCAGGCGGGCTGGACCAGCTCGATCAGCACGCCACCGGCGTCCTTCGGGTGCACGAAGTTGACCCGGGAGTTCGACGTGCCGCGCCGCGGAGCGTCGTAGAGCAGCCGCACGCCACGCTCGCGCAGCGCCGCGCAGGCCACGTCGATGTCCGCCACCGTGTACGCGACCTGCTGGATGCCGGGCCCGCGCTTGTCCAGGAACTTGCCGATCGTGGTGTCCGGGGACAGCGGCGCGAGCAGCTGCACCATGCCGCCGGACGCGTCCGGCCCGACCGCCAGCATCGCTTCGCGTACGCCCTGCTCCTCGTTCGTCTCGGTGTGCACGCAGCGCATGCCGAAGGTGCGCTGGTAGAAGTCGATCGCGGCGTCCAGGTCGCCGACGGCGATCCCGACGTGGTCGATGCGGCGCAGCCCGATGTCTGTGACAAACTCGGCAGCGGGCTCGACGGGGGAGTTCTCAGCCATGACGCTAGTCTGACCGAACAATCGTTAAGGCGTACAGGTCGGCACCCCCTCGGAGGCAGGCAATGGCTTCGGTGATCGTCAGCGGCGCGCGGACCCCGATGGGGCGCCTGCTGGGCAACCTCAAGGACCTCCCCGCGACCAGGCTCGGTGGCATCGCGATCAAGGCGGCGCTGGAGCGCGCCGGCGTCGCGCCCGAGCAGGTCCAGTACGTGATCATGGGGCAGGTGCTCCAGGCCGGCGCCGGGCAGATCCCGGCCCGGCAGGCCGCCGTCGAGGCCGGCATCCCGATGTCCACCCCGGCGCTGACCATCAACAAGGTCTGCCTCTCCGGGCTGGACGCGATCGCGCTGGCCGACCAGCTCATCCGGGCCGGCGAGTTCGACGTCGTGGTGGCCGGCGGCATGGAGTCGATGACCAACGCCCCGCACCTGCTGCTCGGCCAGCGCTCGGGCTACAAGTACGGCGACGTGGCGGTCAAGGACCACATGGCGCTGGACGGCCTCACCGACGCCTGGGACTGCTGCTCGATGGGCGAGTCCACCGAGCGGCACGGCGCGAAGCACGGCATCACCCGCGAGGAGCAGGACGCGTTCGCCGCGGCCAGCCACCAGCGCGCCGCCGCCGCGCAGAAGAACGGCCACTTCGCCGACGAGATCACCCCGGTGGTCATCCCGCAGCGCAAGGGCGAGCCGCTGGTGATCAGCGAGGACGAGGGCATCCGGCCGGACACCACCGCCGAGTCGCTCGGGAAGCTGCGCCCCGCCTTCACCAAGGACGGGACCATCACCGCCGGCAGCTCCTCGCCGATCTCCGACGGCGCCGCCGCGGTCGTGGTGATGAGCAAGGCCAAGGCCAAGGAGCTGGGGCTCACCTGGCTGGCCGAGATCGGCGCCCACGGCAACGTGGCCGGCCCGGACAACTCCCTGCACTCGCAGCCGTCCAACGCGATCAACCACGCCCTGAAGAAGGGCGGCCTGAGCATCGACGACCTCGACCTCATCGAGATCAACGAGGCGTTCGCGGCGGTCGGTATCCAGTCCGCCCGTGACCTCGGCGTCGATGCCGACAAGGTGAACGTCAACGGCGGCGCGATCGCGCTCGGCCACCCGATCGGCATGTCCGGCGCCCGGCTCGTGCTCACGCTGGCGATGGAGCTGAAGCGCCGGGGCGGCGGCACCGGCGCGGCGGCGCTCTGCGGCGGTGGCGGGCAGGGCGACGCGCTGATCATCCACGTGCCGACCGGTGACGAGAGCTGATAGCTGATACCTGTGAGTGACGTACAGAACGCCCCGGCGGCGGCCACCGGCCCGGTGCGCCGCAGCCGGGACGTACCCATGCTTGTCGAGCGGGCCCGCGCGGGCGACCCCCGCGCGGTGGCCCGGCTGATCACCCTGGTCGAGTCCGGCGACGAGGTGCTGCCGCAGGTCGCGGCGGCGCTCGCGCCGTACGCCGGGCAGGCCCAGGTCGTCGGCCTGACCGGCTCGCCCGGGGTGGGCAAGTCGACCACCACGAACGAGCTGGTCCGGGCGTTGCGGGCGCGCGGTCACCGGGTCGGCGTGCTGGCGATCGACCCGTCCAGCCCGTTCACCGGCGGCGCCATCCTCGGCGACCGGGTCCGGATGCAGGACCACGCGACCGACCCGGGCGTCTACATCCGCTCGATGTCCAGCCGGGGCCATCTGGGCGGGCTCTCCGCGGCCACGCCGCAGGCGGTGCGGGTGCTGGAGGGCGCGGGCTGCGACGTGGTGCTGGTCGAGACCGTCGGCGTCGGGCAGGCCGAGGTGGAGGTGGCCTCGCTCGCCGACACCACGCTGGTGCTGCTCGCGCCGGGCATGGGCGATGCGATCCAGGCGGTGAAGGCCGGCATCCTGGAGATCGCCGACGTCTTCGTGGTCAACAAGGCCGACCGGGACGGCGCCGACGCCACGGTCCGCGACATCCAGGGCATGATCGCGCTCGGCGAGCGCGGGCCGGGGGAGTGGCGTCCGCAGGTGGTGCGCTCGATCGCCGCCCGCGCCGAGGGCATCGACGACATCGCCGCCGCGATCGACAAGCACCGCGACTGGCTGGAGCGCCACGGCGAGCTGCGCCGCCGCCGGGAGACGCGGGCCGCCGCCGAGATCGAGGCGATCGCGCTGGGCGTCCTGCGCGCGCGGATCGGCTCACTGCGCGACGGTACGCAGCTCCCGACGCTCGCCGCCAAGGTGGCCGAGGGCGCCATCGACCCGTACGCCGCAGCGGACGAGCTGCTGGCCCAGCTAGGCTCCTGACCCGCCCCCGCCCCCGCCCCCGCCCCGCCGAGATCTTGGTACGAATCGGCCCCCATAGGGGCCCTTTCGTACCAAGATCTCCACCGCTCCCACCTGGCGGAACGCCGATCTCGCGTGACGGGAGGCGCTCGCCGAACTCCGGCCCACGCCATCCCACAACCCCGCGATCTTGCAGTTGCGGCCCCGGGGGCGCCTGCTTCGCGGCTTCTGTCGGGGCCGCAACTCCATGATCGACGGTCGATGTACGCTCCCCCGGACGAGGGAGGGTGGGGCGCGTGGAGCACGACGCTACTCAGGAACTGCCGGTGACATCTGGCGTGGTCGCGGGCGGAAGCACTTCGGTCTCGGACGAGGTGGTCGAGAAGATCGCGGTGGCCGCCGCGAAGTCGGTGCCCGGGGTGGCCGAGCTGGGCGGCGACATCGCCCGCTTCTTCAACGCCGTGCTGGACCGGGTCGGGCTGGACCAGGTCGGGGACGCGCGGCGCGGCTGCTCGGCGCACGTCACCGACGGGTCGGCAGTGGTCAACCTCGTCCTCGTGATCGATGCCGGCCACCCGGTGCCGCAGGTGACGAACGAGGTGCGGGCCGCTGTGGCGTCCGCGATCGAGGCGTACGGACTGCGCGCCGCCGAGATCAACATCCGGGTCGACGACGTGGCGATGGGTACGCCCACCGTCTGACGAGCGCCGCCCGGCTCAGTCGTGTGCCGGGCGGGTCAGCTCCACCTCGTCGCCCGGCAGCAACTCCACGTCGCCCTCCGGGCCGTGGATCTCGAGCACCGGTACGCCCTCGTCCAGCAGCATGTTCCGGCGCTCGGCACCGGTAGGCATCCGCGCGACGACTCTCGCGCCCGCGGCCAGCTCCACCTGCCTGCGCTGCGGCGTCTCCCGGACCCGCGTGCCGAGCGGACGGCTGGTGGTGACGAGCCCTTCCGATCGCAGCAGCGAAATCGCCATCCGGACCGCGTCGCGGCCGATCTGGTGTTCCTGGCTGAGCCGCGACTCGCTGCCGACGCTCGCCCCGGGCGGCAGCGCGCCCGATTCGATCTGCTCCCGGATCAGGTCGGCGAGCTGGACGTAGACCGGCGTGTGCGAGCGCGGATCGATGGTCATGACGTAAGCCTTGTGCCCCGATAGATCTGATCCATCAAGGCTTTATGGCAATGATGGATTGTAGCCATGTTGGATTCTTGCTATGGTCGGAGCGTGTTCGCGCGGTAACCGGCGGACATGACTCCTTCGAGTGCGCTCAATCTCGACTGCCCCGGTGCCGTACCGCGAAGTGACGCTGCGGTGGCGGGGCGGGCGGGTCCGCCCGCGCGCGGCGGGCGGGTGGTCCCGCCCTTCCAGTCCCTTCGACCACGAGAGGCAGGCGTTCGTGCGGTGGAACATCCGGTGGCCCGGTCGGCGCGCGCGAGCCGGTCGCGGCACCACCCAGCCGGGCTGCTACCGGGCGGCCAACTACACGCCGTTGCGCCCCTGGCAGGTGCGGGAACGGCGGTTCCGGACGACGCGGCTGGGCCGGCGCGGGCTCGACCCGGCCGAGGTGCACGAGTTCCTCGACCGGGTGGCGCTCGACCTGGCCGACGTCTACCGGGCGCTCGGCGTCAGCCGGGAGGAGACCGCGCGGGTCCGGGACGCGCTGCGGCGCTGGCAGTCCGAGCAGGCGCAGATGCGGATGAACGCGGGGGCGTACCGTCGATGAGTCCCCGCGAGCGGTTCGTCATCCACCTGCCGGTCGTCGCCGGTGACCTGGCCGGCGCCGTACGCCTGGCCCGGGTCGTGGCCCGCTGGTCGGGCGTGCTCGCCCAGGCCGACCCGGGCGAGACCACCGTCTCGGCCGAGGACGAGCAGGGCGTACGCCATCGGGTCTTCTGTGATCTGCGGATGGGCGACGGCCGGCGCTGCCTGCTGCGGGCCGACCACGACGGCCGGTGCGCCCGCCGGCCGCTCCGGTGACCCGCCGCCCGGCCTGCGCACTCGTCGCGACGGGCGGGGGCTGACCGCCGCACGGGTCGATGCACCGTACCGTTGTTCCCAGCGGCGCGAGGCCGCCGTGCGTCGGGAGGTTCGCCATGCCGAAGGGTGTCTCGTTCGCGCCAGTGCGAACCGTGAGGGCGTACGAGGGGATCGTCCGGCAGGTCGAGGAGCGGATCGCCGCCGGGGATCTGCGGCCGGGGGACCGGCTGCCGAGCGAGCGCGAACTGACGACGCAGTTCGACGTCAGTAGGTCCACTGTGCGTGAGGCGCTGCGCGTGCTGGAGAGCAGCGGCCTGATCCGTTCGCGTCCCGGTGACCCGCTCGGGCCGCAGGTGATCGCCTCGACCGCCTCGGCGATGCGCAAGCTGTTCGCCCGGGTCGTGGACAGCCGGCGGCTCGGCGTGGCGGAGTTGCTCCAGTTCCGGATGATCATCGAGTCGGCGGCCGGTTCCGTCGCCGCCCGGATGGCGTCACCGTCCGAGCTGGACGAACTGGAGCAGGCGTTGGCGGGCATGCGGGACGCGGTGGCCGACGGTTACGAGGCGTTCAGCGCGGCCGACGTGCGCTTCCACGAGCACGTCGCCCGGCTGTCCGGGAACGAGTTGCTCGTGCTCTGCCTCGACGCGGTCCGGAGCATGGTGCTGGACCTGATCTCCACCAAGCTCGCCGAGTCGCCGGACCGCGAGGCCCTGATGGAGCGCACCCTGGCCCACCACCGCCGCGTCCTCGACGCGATGCGCGCCGGTGAGGCCGACGAGGTCACCCGGCTGACCCGCGAGGAACTGCACCGCTACTACGCCGAGTACGTGCCGGAGGCGCGCCGCTCGATGGTGGACGTATTGCTCTGAATCCGCCTGATGTGGCCTGACCTCGGATTATGAGAGTCGGCCATCAGCTGAGCAGGCTCTTCCCTTCAACTGGTCTGACCAGTAGCCTCCCCCACATCTCGTCGTGTACCACGGGGGACCACCAGTTGCCCAATGCATCGACCGCCCCGGATTGGGGCGGAGGTCGCACCGCTTCACATGGGAGAAGCTGCATGAAGTCGTCCAGATTCGCCGCGATCGCCGCGGCAGCCCTGGTCTGTCCGGGACTCGTGCTCGTCGGGTCGCCCGCGTCGGCCAACCCCGCCGCCGGCGCCCCGGGCGCCCACAACGCCATCACCGACGTTCCCGGAATCCAGGTCGGCCAGGTTCAGTCCGACACCGCCCCGTACCTGACCGGCACCTCCGTCGTGTACATGCCGCAGATGTCTGTGGCCAGTGTGGACCAGCGTGGCGGCGCTCCCGCCACCAAGGAGACCGACCTGCTCAGCCCGCTCAACTCGAACCCGGGCGTCAACGCGATCCAGCTCGGCGGCAGCAGCATGTACGGGCTGTCCGCCACCAACGGCATCATCCGCTGGCTGGAGGACCGCGGCGAGGGCGTACGCGTCGGCGCCGGCGGTGTGGCCCCGATCGTCCCGGCCGCGGACATCTTCGACCTCGGCCGCGGCGGTGACCCGAAGGCGCGCACCTCCGCCGAGTGGGGCTACCTCGCGGCGCAGGCCACTTCGGACGGTCCGGTCCGTCAGGGCGGCGTCGGCGGCGGCACCGGCGCCCGCGGCGGCGGCCTGCGCGGCGGCGTCGGCACCGCCAGCGTCCACCTCGGCGACGGCATCTACGTCGGCGCGATGGTGATCGTCAACCCGGCCGGCTCCCCGGTCGACCCGGCCGACTGCACCCTGTACGGCGTCAAGTTCGGCATCGGCAACGAGTTCGCCGGCTACAAGGCTCCGAAGAAGCAGGAGTGCAACCCGCCGAGCACCGCCGCGCAGCAGCCGGCGAACACCACGATCGCCGTGGTCGCCACCAACGCGCCGCTGGAGAAGGCCGCCGCCCAGCGGATGTCCGGCAACGCGCACGACGGCATGGCCCGCGCGATCAGCCCGATCCACACCCTGGGCGACGGTGACACCGTCTTCGCCGTCTCCACCGGCAAGGGCGAGGCGCTGCAGATCAACGACCCGGCCGACACCCGTCAGCTGAACGCCATCTTCAACGCCGGCGCCAGCACGCTGGCCCGTGCCATCGCCAAGGCCGTTCTCTCGTCCGAGAGCATCGGCAACACCACCAGCTACTGCGACCGCTACCCCTCGGCCTGCAAGGGCATGAAGCAGCTCAAGCAGTGGCGTACCCAGGGCAACGCCCCGGACGTGACCCCGGAGACCTTCGCCCAGGCCACGCAGGCGCTGGCGCAGACCCCGGTCCCCGCGCCGGCCGGTGCCGACAACGGCAAGCCCAAGCCCAAGCCGAAGGCCGCTCCGGCGGGCAACACCACGCAGCAGGAGTCGCAGAACGGCATGGTCCTCGCCTCCGACAACACCGGCGGCCCCGCGCTCTCCACGGGCGTGACCACGGGCCTGCTGGCCGCGGGCATCCTGGGCGTCGGCCTGCTGGGCATGCACCTGCGGGGTCGCCGCCGGGGGCAGGCTTCCGACCAGCTCGCCTGACACGCACGCCGTCTCACCCTCGCGCCGGTAGTTAGGCGCGTGTGAACGATCGAGGCGGGTTCCGTCCACCCCGGACGGGACCCGCCTCGCTGCGTTCCTCACCCCACCCGCCCCGCACGGCGCGCCCGGCGTGCGCCCGGCGTGCGCCTTGCCGATCTTGGACTTGTGGTGGCTCACAAAAGTCGCCACTCGGGCATCCTGGGCGCCACAACTCCAAGATCGGCGGAGTGGGCCGTCACGGCCCGCGCACCTCGAAGCAGGGCAGATGCTGGGCGCGCCGGACGCAGCCGGCCAGGCGTGGGGAGCGTGCCGCCTCGGCGGGTTGCTGCGCAGCGCTGTCGCCGGACTCCAGGGCCGGGCGTACGCAGTTCAGCCCCGGCTCGGCGACGATCGTCGACGTCCCGCGTCCGGGCAACGCGAACCCGGCTCGGCGATGCTCGTGCCGGTGCCCCGGGCGTTGCCCTAGAGGCCGTCGGCCGGCCCGAGCCGCTGCCGGGCCAGCCGGTGTCGGGGCGATCCGAGGCACGCCTGCACCATCACCTCGACCTCCTCGCGCACTGCGGGCCGCCACGCCGACTCGCCCGCCCCGAAGCCCGTCGCCCCGCTGCGCCGGGAGGACCCCGGCTCCCGGGATCCTCCCGGGCCGTCGATCTTGCGCCTTGTGCCCTGACGAAAGGGGTGAATCCCCCGCACCGGGGGCCGCAACTGCAAGATCGCGGGTGCAGGCACGCGTAGAAGGACCTGGTGGGCGGAGCCCACCAGGTCCTTCTACGCGTGGTGCTGGCTACTTCTTGGAGACCTTGGTGACGTCGAACGACTGGGTCACCGCGTCCTTCGGGTAGCCCTCGACGCCGTCGCGGATCACCGCCAGGTTCGGCAGCAGGAACAGCCAGTCGCTGGCCGCCTCCTGCGAGATGACCTTCGCGGCCTCGGCGAACTTCTTGTCCCGGGTGGCCGCGTCCAGGGCCGTGTCGGCCTCGTTCATGAGCTGCGTGACGGCCGGGTTCTTGTACCGGTAGTAGTACTCCGGCTGCCCGTAGCGGACCAGGTCACGGGGCTCGACGTGGGCGATGATCGACATGTCGTAGTTGGCCTTGCCGAGCACCTTGTCCAGCCACTGCGGCATCTCGACGTTGTTCTGGGTCACCTTGATGCCGACCTCGGCGAGCTGCGAGGCGACGAACTGCGCGGAGGCGCGGGCGTAGCCGGGCGGCGGGACGTCCATGGTCAGGGTGAGCCCGTTCGCGTGACCGGCGTCGGCGAGCAGCTGCTTGGCCTTGGCGGGGTCGTGCGGGAAGTCAGCGGTGCGGTCCTCGTACCACGGGTCGCTCGGCGGCACCATGCTGCCGATCTTCGTGCCGTAGCCGGACCACACGGTCTTGATCAGCGCGTCGTGGTCGATCGCGTGGCGGATCGCCTGGCGCACCCGGACGTCGGCCAGCGGGCCCTTGCTGTTGTTCATCGACAGGACGACCTCACCGGTCGTCTTGCCCTCGATCACCTGGAACTGCTTGTTGCCCTTGAACACCTCGAGCAGCTGCGGCGCCTGGATGTTCGCCACGATGTCGAGCTGACCGGAGAGCATCGCGTTGTTCAGCGCGTTCGCATCGGTGATGTAGCGGAAGACGGCGGTGGCGACCTTCGCCTTCTCACCCCAGTAGCCGTCGTTGCGCACCAGGGTGATGCTGTCGCCGCGGTTCCACTTGTCGAACTTGAACGGGCCGGTGCCGTTCGGCTTGGTCCCCAGGTCGGTGGCGTTCTCCTTGAGCACCACGCCGACGCGGCCGGCGACGTCGAACAGCCAGCTCTGGCTCGGCCGCGACAGCGTCACCTCCACGGTGGACGCATCCGGCGCCTCGACGGTCTTCACGACCGTCATCTGGGACTTGAACGGGTTCGTCGAGCCCTCCGCGGTCACCCGCTTGAAGCTCCACACCACGTCCTGCGCGGTGAGCTTCTGGCCGTCGTGGAAGGTCACGCCGTCGCGGAGCTTGAACGTGTACTTGGTGCCGTCGTCGGACATCTTCCATTCGCTGGCCAGCAGCGGCTCCACCTCACCGGTGTCCGCGTTCTGGCGCACCAGGCCCTCGTACACGTTGTAGAGCAGGACCTGCGGGATCGCGGCGCCGGCCTCGGCGGTCAGGTCGAGGCTCACCGGCTCGAGGTAGGCACCGAGGGTGACCGTACCGTTGCCGGAACCGCCACCGCCGGTGGTGGTCTCGGAGTCACCATCGCTACTGCACGCGGTCAGAGCCAGCGCCGTGGCGAGCAGCACGGCGGGCAGCGTTATCTTCAGCCGATTCATTCGTGTGTCCCATCGCGAAGAACGCCAAGGGCGCTCGTAGCCTGTGAGGCGGGACACTAGGAGTGTGGTACCCGATGCAAAAGGGCCAGTTCAGCGGGGTCGGCAGGTACCAATCGGCGTCTGACTACCGGGCCACCCGGAATCCGGTGTTGCCACTTGAGGAGTCAACGGTGGTCCGACTCCGTGCGGCCACGCGGTAACGGTTGCAATAAGAGTCGTGGCAGAGGTACGAACCACCCCTGATGACGCTCTCACCTGGTGAGACGTGTCCTCGGCGGTCGCGCCAGGGTTCGGCCGTGAGTTCCCAAACGTTGCCCGCGACGTCGTACAGGCCGTAGCCGTTCGGCGGAAACGTGGTCACCGGAGAGGTGCCCACGAACCCGTCGTCCGCGGTGTTGACAGCGGGGAAGGCGCCCTGCCAGATGTTGCACAGGTGCCGCCCGCCCGGGGTCAGCTCGTCGCCCCAGGCGTAGCGGGCCTGGGACAGCCCGCCGCGTGCCGCGTACTCCCACTCGGCCTCGGCCGCCAGCCGCGTCCCCGACCACTCGCAGTACGCCTCGGCGTCCCGGTGGGAGACGTGGACGACCGGATGCCGCTCGCGTCCGGACAGGCCCGAGCCGGGCCCGTCCGGGGCCGCCCAGCGCGCCCCCTCGACCGCCAGCCACCAGGGCGCGCCCGGCACCGTGGCGTCGAGCACCCACGGGTGCGCGGACGGGGCGAGCAGCAGGTGGAAGACGAAGGACCAGCCGTACCGTTCCGCGTCGGTGCGGTAGCCGGTGGCCTCGACGAAGCGGGCGAACTGCCGGTTCGTCACCGGTGTCGCGGCGATCTCGAACGGGGCCACGGTGACCGGGCGGACCGGCCCTTCCAGGTCCTCGGGGAAGCCCTCCGGATCGTCGGTGCCCATGAGGAAGGTGCCGCCGGGCAGCGCGATCAGGTCGTCCGTACCGGTGGGGCCGGCGCGGACGGCACTGGGGCCGGCCGTCGATCCGGCGGCGGCGGGCGGGCGTTTCGGCGCGCAACACGGCGACGGCGGAGGGCTTCCTCCGCCGTCGTCCGGTTCAGCCGATTCGGTGCTCACATCCGCGCTACGCCGGCAGGGCGTCCGCCTGGTACGCGTCCTCGCTGATGGCGGCGGCGACGGCGTCCCCGAAGTCCTCCGTCGACATGCCCATCTCCGGCCCGCGCATCGCGCCCAGGCGCGGCAGCACCGCCTTCACCCCGTCCTCCAGGCTGCGGGCCGCCTCCGGGTGGCCCAGGTGCTCCAGCATCAGCGCGGCGCTGAGGATCGACCCGGCGGGGTTGGCCCAGCCCCGGCCCGCGATGTCGGGCGCGGAGCCGTGCACCGGCTCGAACATGCTCGGCGCCGACCCGGTCGGGTTGAGGTTGCCGCTCGCGGCCAGGCCGAGACCGCCCTGCACGGCCGCGCCGAGGTCGGTGATGATGTCGCCGAACAGGTTGTCGGTGACCACGACGTCGAACCGCTCCGGCTGGGTGACCAGGTAGAGGCACATCGCGTCGACGTGCACGTACTCCACCGAGATCTCCGGGTACTCCGCCGCGACCTCCTCGAAGGTCCGCTGCCACAGGTCGCCGGCGTACGTGAGGATGTTCGCCTTGTGCACCAGGGTCACGTGCTTGCGGCGGGTCAGGGCCAGCCGGAAACCGTGCCGGATGAGGCGTTCGACCCCCTTGCGCGTGTTGACCGACTCCTGGGTGGCGATCTCGTCCGGCCCGCCCCGGTGGATGAAACCGCCGGCACCGACGTAGGCGCCCTCGGTGTTCTCCCGCAGGATCACCAGGTCGCACTGCTCCGGACGCAGCCCGCCGATGGGCGAGGGCACACCTGGTAGCAGCTTGACCGGCCGCAGGTTGACGTACTGGTCGAAAGCGGTCCGCAGATGGATGACCAGGCCGCGTTCCAGCACCCCGGGTGGCACCGAGGGGTCGCCGACGGCGCCGAAGAGAATGGCGTCCGCCTTGGCCAGTTCCCGCTCCACGTCCGGCGGCACGACCTGGCCGGTGATCCGCCAGTAGTCCGCGCCGAGTTCGTAGTCTTCCCAGACCAGGTCCAGCCCGAACCGCTGGGCGGCGGCGTCGCACGCCTTGACCGCCTGCGCGGTGACCTCCGGTCCGATGCCGTCGCCGGGCACCAGCGCGATTCGCTGGGCGCTCATTAGTCCACCTCTGTCCGCGTGCAGGAGACCCTCACCTGCCATCGTCGGCCAAGAGTGGCGGGATCGGGCCCTCCGCAACAGGTCCAGGTCTCCGGCTAGGCTGGTACCAGCGGGATGCGGATGGTGTGCGCAGGAGTGCGACGACGGGACGAGGCGAGATCCCCGCGAGAGGTGGGGAGGTCGAGATGGCGGATTTTCTGCTGCCGGTCAACCCGCAGAGCTCGGTTCCGCTCTACGAGCAGATCATCACGGGGCTCGAGGACGCGATCCTCGCGGGGCAGTACGACGACGGCCCGCTGCCCAGCACCCGCCGTCTGGCCGAGGCGCTGGGCGTCTCCCGGAACACGGTGCTGACCGCGTACGACCGGCTCATGGAGCAGGGCCTGATCGCGACGATTCCCCGGCGCGGCCTCTACGTCTCCTCCGAGGCGGTGGTCCGGATGCGGGCCGCGCGCCGGACCTCCCGCTCCGCGACACGGCCCATCGACTGGGAGGCACGGCTGCCCGAGCCGCCGCCCACCCCCGTACACCGGGACCCGGCGTGGTCGCGGGCGCCGTTCCCCTTCGTCGTCGGCCAGCCGGATCCCGGCATGTTCCCCACCGGCGCGTGGGAGCGGGCGCAGCGCGAGGCGGTACGGCAGGACGGGCTGTCCCGGGTGATCGGGGACGCCGGCCAGGCCGACGACCCGCAGCTCGTCCGCCAGCTCTGTGAGCACGTGCTGCCGTCGCGGGGCATCTCGGCCGAGCCGAACCAGGTGATGATCACGCTGGGCTCGACGCACGCGCTGCACCTGCTGGCGAGCGTCCTGGTCCGGCCGGGCAGCGTCGTGCTGGTGGAGGACCCGGGCTACCCCGACGCGCGGACGATCATGCAGATGGCGGGCGCCGACGTGGTGCCCGGCCGGGTGGACGAGGACGGCCTCGTCGTGGAGGACCTGCCGGCCGACCTGCACGGCGCGGAGCTGGTGTACGTCACGCCGAGCCACCAGTACCCGACCGGCGCGACGATGTCGGCGTCCCGGCGTGAGGAGCTGCTGCGCCGGGCCGGCGCGGCGGACGCGGTGGTGATCGAGGACGACTACGACCCGGAGATGACGTTCCGGGGCATCCCGGCGGTCGCGGTGCGGGCGCTGGACGACGAGGACCGCGTGGTCTACCTCGGCAGCTTCAGCAAGCTGCTGGCGCCGGGCCTGCGGCTCGGTTACGTGGTGGCGTCCCCGGCGCTGGTGGAGGCGATGCGGGCCCGCTCCCGCTACGTGCTGCGCCACCCGCCCGGACCGATGCAGCGCGCCCTGGCCCGGATGATCGCCAGCCGGGACCTCGCCCGCCACGTGCGGCGTATCCGCGCCCACTACCAGGGGCTGTACGAGGAAATGACGCGCGCGATCGAGCGCCACGTGCGCTGGGGGCCGCAGCCGGTGCCGCGCGGCGGCCTGGCCCGGTGGATCACCGGCCCGCCCGGTCTGGACGCCGGGCAGCTCGCCGTCGACCTGCGCCGCCAGGGTGTCCTGCTCGACCCGGGCGAGCCGTACTGGACCACCCGCCCCACCCCGCGTCACCACTTGCGGCTGGGGTACCAGGTGATGCCGCTGGACCGGATCGACGAGGGGGTCCGGCGGGTCGCCGCGGCCGTAGAAGACCAGGTCCGGCCACGGCTGGTACCCCCACCGACCCGGAAACTGGACGTTCCCCTCCGGGGTCGGAGTTCGTAACCTCCGACGCCATGACGTCGGACACCCATGCCTCCCTCCGCGCCGGCCATCTCGTGGACGAGCAAGCCGTCGTGTCGCTCACCCAGGACCTGGTCCGCATCCCCTCGACCTGGGACGCCGCGCAGGGGCGGAGCGAGCAGCCAGTGGCGGAGCTCGTCGCGCAGGTCATGCGGGGCTTCGGCTGGCGGCCGGAGGTCACCGAGGTCGTTCCCGGGCGGCCCAACGTGGTGGCGGTGGTGGAGGGCGGCCTGCCCGGTCCGACGCTGATGTTCGAGGGGCACACCGACGTCGTCACCGAGGGTTCTCCCGAGGAGTGGACGGTCGACCCGTTCGGCGGCGACATCGTCGACGGGCGGCTGTACGGTCGCGGCTCCGCCGACATGAAGGCCGGCGTCGCCGCGATGATCCACGCGGCCCGGGCCGTCGAGCTGGCCGGACCGTTCCCGGGCCGGATCGTGGTGGCGGCCCTGGTGGACGAGGAGGGCCAGATGCTCGGCGCGAAGCACTTCACCACCACCGCGCTGGCCCGCGAGGTGGACGCCGCGATCATCTGCGAGCCGGAGGCGGAGGAGATCTGCGCGGTCGCCAAGGGCGCGGTCCGCCTGCTGGTCACCTGCACCGGCAAGATGGCGCACGGCGCGATGCCGCAGCACGGCCGCAACCCCGTGCCGGCGGTGGCGGAACTGGTGGCCGCGCTCGGCCGGTACCAGAAGGAGCTGCAGGCCGACCCGGGGGAGCACGAGCACCTCGGCCTGACGTTCCTGACCCCCACGGTCCTGGACGCCGGCTCCGCCGACCAGCTCAACGTCATCCCCGGCCGCGCCGTGCTCGGCGTGGACTGCCGGACCGTCCCCGGTGTCGACCACGCCGCGCTCGCCGCGCGCGTGCGCTCCGACGCCGACGAAATCGGCGCCCGGCACGGCGTCAGCTTCGCCGTCGAGGTCGTCGACGACCGGCCGTGCGCGGTCACCCCGGAGGACCACCCGATCTCCCTGGCGGTGGCGCAGGCGCACAGCGCCGTCACCGGTACGGCGCCGGTCTTCGGCGGTGTGCCCGGCGCGACCGACGGCACCATCCTGTGGCGCGACAGCGGCATCCCGAACGTGGTGTACGGCCCCGGCCCGAAGTGGATCGCCCACCAGCCCGACGAGTACGTCGAGGTCGACGACATCGTCCGCAAGACCAGGGTCTACGCCGAGGCGGCGCTGGCCTTCCTCACCGGCGCCGCGACGGGTGCGGCGTCGTGACCGCGCAGGAGCTGCTGACCGCGCTGCCCGCCGGGCTGCCGATCGGCGCGGGCTGGGCCACCACCGCGCAGACCGCGCCGGTCCGTTTCCCGTACGACGGCAGCACCGTGACCCAGGCGCCCTGGGGTGACACCGCCGACGCGGAAGCGGCTGTCGACGCCGCGCACGAGGTCGCCGCGGAGATGGCCGGCCTGCCCGGTCATCGGCGGCGCGCCATCCTCACGACAGTCGCCGCCGAGGTCCGCGCCCGCGCCGACGACCTCGCCGAACTGCTGGTCCTGGAGACCGGCAAGCCGCTTGTCGACTGCCGGGTCGAGGTCGCCCGCACGCTGGTCACGCTGGAGACGGCGGCCGAGGAGGTCGGGCACCTCACCGGCGAGACGGTGGCGCTGGACATGCAGCCGGCCGGCGAGGGCATGCTCGGCTTCTGGGTACGCCGTCCGGTCGGTGTCGTCGTCGGCATCACCGGGTTCAACTACCCGCTGCTGCTGGCCGCCCACAAGGTCGCACCGTCGGTGGCGGCGGGCTGCCCGGTGATCGTCAAGCCGGCGCCGAACACGCCGCTGGCCACGCTGGTGCTGATCGACCTGTTCCGCCGGGCGGGCTGCCCGGCCGCCGGCGTCCAGCTCGTCACCGGCGGTGTCGAGGTCGGCAAGCTCCTGACCACCCACCCGCGCGTCGCCGCCGTGTCGTTCACCGGGTCCGCGCAGGTCGGCCACCAGATCGCCCGCGCCGCGGCCCCGCGCAAGGTGCTGCTGGAACTCGGGTCCAACGCGGCGCTCGTCGTCGGCCGCGACGCCGACCTCGACCGGGCTGCGGAAGCGGTCGTACGCGGCGGGTTCTACGCCTCCGGCCAGGCGTGTATCAGCGTGCAGCGGGTGATCGTCGAGGAGCCGGTCCGCGAGGCGCTGCTGGACCGCCTCCGGCCGCTGCTGGCGAACGTCACCACAGGTGATCCCCGGTCCGCCGACACCCGCGTGTCCGCCCTGGTGGACGAGGCGTCCACCGAGCGGGTCCACTCGTGGGTGGACCGCGCGGTCGCCGCCGGGGCGCGCTGCCTGTCCGGCGGTACGGCGCAGGGCCGGGTGCTGCAGCCGACGGTGCTCGTCGACGTCCCCGAGGACGCCGAGTGCTGGGCGGAGGAGATCTTCGGGCCGGTGGTCTGCGTCCGGTCGGTGCCGGACATGGACGCGGCAGTCGAGCTGGTCAACCGGTCCCGCTACGGGCTCCAGGCCGCCGTCTTCACCCGCGACCTGGCGGTGGCCCTCGACGTGGTGCGCCGCCTCGACGTCGGTGGCGTGCTCGTCAACGAGGTGCCCGGCTTCCGCGCCGACAACATGCCGTACGGCGGCGTCAAGGACTCCGGCATCGGCCGGGAGGGACCGCGCTTCGCCATGGAGGAGCTGACCGTGACCAAGATGGTGATGATCAGGCCATGATTCGGAGTGGGAGCACACAGGCATGGTGATCTACTTCGTCCGGCGGCTGGCCATCCTCGCGGTATCCCTGTTCGCCGCGTCGATCCTCGTCTTCACGATGCTGTCGCTGCTGCCGGGCGACCAGGCGCAGGCGATGCTCGGCGTGAACGCCACCCCGGAGGCGCTGGAGGCGCTGCGGGAGCAGTTCGGGACGAACCGCCCGTTCACCGAGCGGTACCTCGACTGGGCCGGCGGCCTGATCCGCGGTGACTTCGGCATCTCGCCGCTGAGCGGGGTGTCGGTCGGCTCGGAGATCGGCGACAAGCTCGGCGTGACGGTGCCGCTGATCCTGGCCGGGATGACGCTGGCGCTGCTCATCGCCGTACCCCTGGGCATCCTCGCCGCGGTGAAGAGCCGGACCGCGATCGGCACGGCGCTGTCCGCGCTGAGCCAGGTCGGCATCGCCGTTCCGTCGTTCTGGCTCGGCATCCTGCTCATCACCGTGTTCGCGGTGAAGCTGCAGTGGCTGCCCGCCGGCGGGTTCACCGGATGGGACGACTTCGGCGGCGCCGTGCGGGCCCTGCTGATGCCGGCGCTGGTCCTCGGCGTGGCCCAGGGCGCGATCCTGATGCGCTACGTCCGGTCCGCGGTGGTCGAGGTCATGCAGGAGGACTTCATCCAGACCGCGCGGGCCAAGGGGCTCAGCCGCTCGCAGGCGCTGACCCGGCACGCGCTGCGCAACGCGGCCATTCCGGTCATCACCGTCCTCGGTCTGCAACTCGCGACGCTGCTCATCGGCACCGTCGTGATCGAGAACGTCTTCGGCCTGCCCGGTCTGGGCCGGATGCTGCTGCAGGACGTGGGCAACCGCGACCTGCTGAAGGTGCAGGGCACGGTGATGGTGCTGACCGCCGCGGTGCTTCTGATCAACTTCGTCGTCGACGTGGTGTACCACGCGGTCGACCCCAGGCTGAGGAGCAAGGCATGACATCAGTCGCCGACGCCCCACCGGACGCCACCGCCGACGTCGTCGCGGCCGGCCCGGTCAAGCCGCGCCGCCGCTGGAACCTCACGCTGGTGATCGGCGCCGGCCTGGTGGGCCTGGTCGTCCTCACCGCGCTGGTGTCGTTCCTCTGGACGCCGTACGACCCCACCCGGGTCGACCCGTCGCAGACGCTGCTCTCCCCGGGCGGCGACCACTGGCTCGGCACCGACCACTTCGGCCGGGACATCGTCAGCCAGCTCCTCGTCGGCGCGCGGACCACACTGTTCGTCGGCGTCGTCGCGGTGGCGATCGCGGCCGTCGTCGGCGTACCGCTGGGTCTGCTCGCCGCCACCGGGCACCGCTGGCTCAGCGAGCCGGTGATGCGCGCGCTGGACATCGTGTTCGCGTTCCCGGCCATCCTGCTGGCGATCATCCTGGCCGCCGGCTTCGGCGCGTCCACGCTCACCGGCATGATCGCGATCGGCGTCGCCAACGTTCCGGTGTTCGGCCGCCTCACCCGGGCCGGCGCGATGCAGGTGCTGCAGAGCGACTTCGTGCTGGCCGCGCGCAGCTACGGCCGCCGGGGCGTGGTGCTCATGGTCCGGTACGTGCTGCCCAACATCGCGGCCCTGCTGATCGTGCAGGCGTCGGTGTCGTTCGCGCACGCGGTGCTCGCCGAGGCGGCGCTGTCCTACCTCGGGTACGGCACCCCGCCGCCGACCCCCACCTGGGGCCGGATGCTCCAGGAGGCCCAGAACTACTTCGTCGTGCAGCCGATGCTGGCCGTCTGGCCCGGTCTGGCCATCGCCCTGTCGGTGCTCGGGTTCAACCTCATGGGCGACGGGCTGCGCGACGCCCTCGACCCGCGGCTGAGAGGACGGTGACCGGCGTGAGCGGGCTCGTGGTGGAGGACCTCGTCGTCAAGGTCCACGACATCCAGGCCGTCAAGGGCGTCTCGTTCGAGATCGGGCGGGGCCGGCGGATGGGGCTCATCGGCGAGTCCGGCTGCGGCAAGTCCCTGACCGCGCTCGCGCTGATGGGCCTGCTGCCGCACGGTGTGACGGCGTCCGGCCGGGTGCTGCTCAACGGGCGGAACCTGCTCGACCTGTCCGACAAGCAGATGTGCGCGGTCCGCGGCAACGACATCGCCATGGTGTTCCAGGAGCCGATGACCGCGCTGAACCCGCTGATGCGGGTCGGCAACCAGGTCGCCGAGTCGCTGCGGCTGCACAAGGGGATGAGCCGCGCGGCGGCCTCCGCCCGCGCCGTCGAACTGCTCGAACGGGTCCAGCTGCCCGAGCCCGACCGGACCGCGCGCAAGTACCCGCACCAGCTCTCCGGCGGTCAGCGCCAGCGCGTCGTGCTGGCCATCGCGCTGGCGTGCGACCCGGCCGTGCTGGTCGCGGACGAGCCCACCACCGCGCTGGACGTCACGGTGCAGGCGGAGATGCTGCGGCTGATGGACACGCTGGTGCGCGAGGAGGGCGCGTCGCTGCTGCTCATCACGCACGACCTGCCGGTGGTCGCCAGCATCTGCGAGGAACTGCTCGTCATGTACGGCGGCTCGATCGTCGAGCACGGCGACGTGACGACCGTCTTCGACTCGCCCCGGCACCCGTACACGGCGGGCCTGCGGGCGTCGACGGTGCTGGAGAGCACCGACGGCAGCGGCCGGCTGTCGACGATCCCGGGCCGCGTGCCGTCGCTCGGGTCGTTCCCCACCGGCTGCGTGTACCGCAACCGCTGCCCGCGCGCCGACGACGTCTGCGGCACCGTGCCGCTGCTGACGGCGCCGCCCGGCAGCACCCAGCGGGCCGCCTGCCACCACCCGATCGAGAGCGACCAGCCCCTAGGAAGCGGGAAGGCCAGCGCATGACCACCACCCCGTTGCTGGAAGCCGTCGACGTGGTGCGCGAGTACCGCGCCCCGCGGCGGTCGCTGCGTACGCCGGGCCAGCCGATTCGCGCGCTGGACGGCGTGAGCGTGCAGGTCCACGAGGGCGAGGCGTTCGGCATCGTGGGGGAGAGCGGCTCCGGCAAGTCGACGCTGTCGCGCATCCTCATGGCCCTCGACCAGCCGACGTCGGGCACCGCGTTCTACAACGGGCAGCGCATCAGTGGCGTACCGGAGCGGAAGCTCGCGTTCCTGCGGCGCGACGTGCAGATGGTGCTCCAGGACCCGATGTCGTCGCTGAACCCGCGGATGCGCGTCGCGGACATCATCGCGGAGCCGATGCGCGCGCTGCGCCTGCCCGGCGACCACCGGGCCCGGGTGGCCGAGCTGATGCACTCCGTCGGCCTGCCCGAGGAGGCGGTGACCCGCTACCCGCACCAGTTCTCCGGCGGTCAGCGGCAGCGCATCGCGATCGCCCGCGCCCTGGCGGCCGGGCCGAAGGTCATCGTCGGGGACGAGCCGGTCAGCGCGCTCGACGTGTCGGTGCGCGCGCAGATCCTCAACCTGCTCACCGACCTGGCCGAGCAGTTCAAGCTGACCCTGATCCTGGTCTCCCACGACCTGTCCGTGGTCCGGTACCTCTGCGACCGGATCGCGGTGATGAACCAGGGCCGGATCGTCGAGACGGGTGACACCGAATCGATCTACTCCGACCCTCAGCACCCCTACACCCAGAGGCTGCTGTCCGCGGTGCCCACCCTGAGCGGCGACCTCCTGGACCGATTCAACAGGAGCAGCACATGAGGTTGGTTGACCGCGTCGCCGTCGTCACCGGAGGCGCCAGCGGCATCGGACTGGCCACCGTCGGCCGGCTGGTCGAGGAGGGCGCGCGCGTCGTCATCGCCGACCTCGACGGCGACCGCGCCGCCGAGGCGGCCGCCGGCTTCGGGTCCGCCGTCGTCGGCGTGGCCTGCGACGTCACCCGGGCGCAGGACTGCCGCGCCGCCGTCGAGACCGCCGTCGAGCGGTTCGGGCGGCTCGACCTCATGCACGCGAACGCCGGTACGCCGTTCACCGGACCGGTCGACGAGGTGGACCAGGCGACGCTGGACCGCGTGATCGACGTCAACCTCAAGGGCGCGTTCTGGACCGCGCAGGCGGCCGTGCCCGCGCTGATCGAGGCCGGCGGCGGCTCGATCGTGTTCACCGCGTCCCTGCAGGCCGTCATCGCCCGCCCCCGGTACGCGCCGTACACCGCCGCCAAGCACGGCGTCATCGGCCTGATGAAGGCGCTGGCGCTGGAACTCGCGCCGCACGGCATCCGGGTCAACGCGATCGCCCCGGCGGCGACCGAGACGCCGATGCTGTCGGCGTTCCTCGGTGGCATGGGCGACGTGCCGGACAGCGCCCGGGAGAACTTCCGCGCGTCGATCCCGCTGGGCCGCATGGCGACGCCACGGGACTCCGCCGACGCGGTGGTGTTCCTCGCCAGCGAGGAGGCGCGGATGGTCACGGGCCACACGCTCGTCCTCGACGGCGGCACGACGGCCGGCTGAGGCGTACCGTGACCAGTTCGCTGGCGGACCCTCCGTACGAGGGCACGATCGGACGCACCTACCACGACTCGACGGAGCACTGGAGCGCGCCGCCGTCGGCCGCCCCGGGCACCCCGAACGTGGTGTACGTGCTGCTGGACGACGTCGGGTTCGCCGACTTCGGCTGCTTCGGCGCCGAGATCGACACCCCGACGATCGACCGGCTGGCCGCGTCCGGGCTGCGGTACACCAACTTCCACACGTCGCCGCTGTGCTCGCCGACCCGGGCCAGCGTGCTCACCGGCCGCAACCACCACAGCGTCGGCATGCGCATGCTGTCCAACTTCGACAGCGGCTTCCCCAGCGGCCGGGGCCGGATCACCCACGCCGCCGCCACCGTCGCGGAGATGCTCGCCGACGCCGGGTTCAACACCATGGCGGTCGGCAAGTGGCACGTCGCGCCGCTGGAGCACACCACGCCGTCCGGGCCGTACGACCAGTGGCCGCTGGGCCGTGGCTTCGAGCGGTACTACGGCTTCCTGGAGGCGGAGACCGACAACTTCTATCCGGAGCTGGTCCACGACAACCACCAGGTGGACCCGCCGGCCACCCCGGAGGAGGGCTACCACCTCACCGAGGACCTGACCGACCGGGCCATCGGATTCGTCCGGGACCAGACCTCGTTCACTCCGGAGAAGCCGTTCTTCCTCTACCTGGCGTACGCCGCCGCGCACGCGCCGCACCAGGCCCCGCCGGAGTACCTGGCGAAGTACCGGGGCCGCTACGACAGGGGCTGGGACGTGATCCGCGCGGACCGGCACCGGCGGCAGATCGGGCTGGGCATCGTCCCGCCGGACGCGCCGCTGCCACCGCACAACCCCGGCGTCGTGCCGTGGGACGACGTGCCGCCGGAGCAGCGCCGCCTGTTCGCCCGCATGCAGGAGGCGTACGCGGCGATGGTCGACCACACCGACGCCCAGCTCGGGCGCCTGGTCGACTTCCTGGAGCGGATCGGCCGCCTCGACAACACGATCTTCGTGGTCATGTCGGACAACGGGGCGAGCCCCGAGGGCACGCCGCTCGGCACGCTCAACCCCACCGCGTTCCAGAACCGGGTGCCGGAGAACCTCCAGGACAGCCTGGACCGGATCGACGAGATCGGCGGCCCGCGGGCGCAGAGCAACTACCCGCTGGGCTGGGCGCAGGTCAGCAACACCCCGTTCCGCCGCTACAAGCAGCACACCCACGAGGGCGGGGTCCGGGTGCCGTTCGTGCTGAGCTGGCCGGCCGGTGACGTGCCCGGCGGGGAGGTGCGCACGCAGTTCCAGCACAGCATCGACGTCACCGCGACGGTGCTCGACCTGGTCGGCGTGCAGCCGCCGGCGGTGCGCCGGGGCGTACCGCAGATGCCGCTGCACGGCCGCAGCTTCCGCGACGGGCTGCGCGACCCGGCGGCGCCGCCGTCGCGGGACCGCCAGTACTTCGAGATGTTCGGCCACCGTGGCATCTACCACCAGGGCTGGAAGGCCGTCGCGTTCCACGAGCGCGGCACCTCGTGGGACGAGGACCGCTGGGAGCTGTACCGGATCGACGAGGACCCGACCGAGAGCCGCGACCTCGCCGCCGAGTACCCGGAGGTGCTGCGGCGTCTCATCGAGGAGTTCTGGATCGAGGCGGCCCGCTACGACGTGCTGCCGCTGGACGACAGGGGATTCGCGGTCCGGGCCCGGGTGCCACGCCCCGGGTCGGTGCGGGACCGGCTTGTCTTCACCTACCTGGCGGGCGTACCGACTGTGTCCGGCGCGGCGGTGCCGCCGACGATGAACCGCTCGCACGCCATCACCGCGCGGGTGCGCCGCACCGACGCGGCGCAGGGCGGCGTGATCGTGGCGCTCGGCAACGTCAGCGGCGGCTACGTGCTGCACATCAAGGACAACCGCCTGGTGTACGAGTACAACTACCTCGGCGAGCACCACGTGCTGCGGTCCGAGGGCGAGCTGCCGCTGGGCCCGGTGGAGCTGACCTTCGAGCTGACGAAGACCGCCGACTGCCAGGGCGTCGGCCGGCTGTACGTGGACGGCGAGGCGGCGGGCGCGGCGCTGTTCCCGCGGTTGCTGCCGTTCTTCCACGGGTTCGCGGGCATGGACATCGGGCGCAGCATCCACTCGCCGGTGTCGCCGAGCTACCCGGCCCGGCACGAGTTCTCCGGCGAGCTGGAGTACGTGCGGTTCCGGCTGGCCGCGTCCGAGGAGGTCGGCGAGCCCATCGCGGCGGCGGACGACGTCGCGCCACGGCCGTCGGCCGGCGTGGGGTTCGAGGTCGTGGACTGACGCGCGCGGCGCGTACGGCGACGGCGCGTGGACGGACCTCGTTGTCCGTCCACGCGCCGTCTGTCTGCGGGGGCCTCAGCGCAGGGCCAGGCCCCACAGCGGGTCCTCCAGGAACCGCCCGACGTGGGCGAGCACCCGGCTGCCCAGCTCCCCGTCCACGAGCCGGTGGTCGAACGACAGCGACAACTGCACCGTCCACCGGGGAACGACCTGCTCGTCGACGACCCACGGCATGCGGCGCAGCGCGCCGAGGCAGAGGATCGCCGCCTCACCGGGGTTGAGGATCGGGGTGCCCGCGTCCACTCCGAACACCCCGATGTTGGTGATGGTGACGGTGCCGCCGGCCAGGTCGGCGGGACGGGTGCGGCCCTCCCGCGCGGTGGCCGCCAGCTCGTTCAGCGCGACCGCGAGGTCCCGTACCGGAAGGGTCTGCGCGGCCTTGACGTTCGGCACCAGCAGGCCGCGCGGCGTCGCGGCGGCGATGCCGAGGTTGACGTCGGCGAACCGGACGATCTCCTGGTTCTCCTCGTCCCACCGGGCGTTGACGTCCGGGTGCCGGCGGATCGCGTCCAGCAGCGCCAGCGACGCCACGAGCAGCGGGCTGACCTTGATGCCCTGGAAGGACGGGTCCTGCTTGAGCCGGTCCACGAACTCGACGGTGCCGGTCATGTCGACGGTGAGGAACTCCGTGACGTGCGGCGCGGTGAACGCGCTGGCGACCATGGCGGCGGCCGTCGCCTTGCGCACCCCGCGTACGGGCAGGCGCTCGTCCCGCCGGGCGTCGGTCGCCGCTGCCGGGCCGGTGGTGTGGTCGAGCAGGTCCTGGCGCGTGATGCGGCCGCCGGGGCCGCTGCCGCGCACGTCGGCCAGTTCCACGCCGAGGTCCTTCGCGAGCTTGCGCAGCGGCGGCTTGGTGAGCACCGGCGGCCGGGACGTGTGCGGCTGGCGGGCGGGCTCGGCCGGGCGGACCGACGGCGTGGCGCGACGGGGCCGGCGGGTCCGCGCCTGGGCGGACACCCCGTAGCCCACGAGCACCGCGGTACGTTCCTCGGCGGGCGGCGATGCGGCATCCGGCGCGGCGTCCGCGTCACCGCCGGTCCGGATCGCGATGATCGGCGCGCCGACCTCGACGGTCTGCCCCTCCTCGGCGAGCAGGCGGTCCACCACCCCGGCGTACGGGCTGGGCAGCTCGACGACAGCCTTTGCCGTCTCGATGTCCACCAGGATGTCGTTGAGGCCGACCGGATCGCCCGGAGCGACCCGCCAGGTGACGATCTCGGCCTCCGTGAGGCCCTCGCCGACGTCGGGCAGGCGGAACTGCTGAACGCTCACTGGTACCTCTCCCTTCACGCGGCCAGGACGCGGTCGACGGCGTCGAGGATCCGGTCCAGGTCGGGCAGGTACTCCTCCTCGACCTTGGCCGGCGGGTACGGCAGGTTGAACCCGCCGACCCGCTCGACCGGCGCCTCCAGCGAGTAGAAGCACCGGCTCGTCACCTGCGCGACGACCTCGGCGCCGAACCCGGCGAACGTGGGGGCCTCGTGGACCACCACCGCCCGGCCGGTGCGGCGGACCGACTCCTCGACCGTCGCCACGTCCAGCGGCGAGATGGACCGCAGGTCGATCACCTCGATGTCGCGGCCCTCCTGTGCCGCGGCCTCGGCGGCGGCGACGCAGGTGGCGACGGTGCCGCCGTACGTCAGCAGCGTGACGTCGGCGCCGGGGCGCACGACGCGGGCGCGGTGAAGCGGCATCGGCGGCCCGGCGTCCTCCGGTGTCACCTCGCCCTTGACCCAGTAGCGGCGCTTCGGCTCGTAGAAGATCACCGGGTCGTCACCGGCGATGGCCTGGCGGATCATCCAGTGCGCGTCGTCCGGGCTGGCGCAGTAGACGACCCGCAGCCCGGCGGTGTGCGCGAAGTACGCCTCGTTCGACTCGCTGTGGTGCTCCACCGCGCCGATGCCGCCGCCGACCGGGATGCGCACCACCACCGGCAGGGCGGTACGGCCGCCGGTGCGGGCCCGCATCTTGGCGAGCTGGGAGACGATCTGGTTGAACGCGGGGTAGACGAAACCGTCGAACTGGATCTCGCAGACCGGGCGGTACCCGCGCAGCGCCAGCCCGATGGCGGTGCCGATGATCCCGGACTCGGCGAGGGTGGTGTCCACCACCCGGGCCTCGCCGAAGTCCTTCTGCAGACCGTCGGTGACCCGGAAGACGCCGCCGAGCCGGCCGACGTCCTCGCCCATCAGGAGGACCTTGTCGTCGTCCTCCATGGCGCGGCGCAGGCCGCTGTTCAGTGCCTGACAGAGAGTGAGCATGAACGAGTTCTCCGATCGGGGCGGACGTCAGTCGAGGAAGGAGCCGCGGTAGGCGACGAACGCGTCGCGCTCCTCCCGCAGAAGCTGGGGCACGTCGGACAGCACCGTGGCGAAGGCGTCCGCGAGGTCCGGCGCCGTCAGGGCCAGGCACTCCCGGCGGGTCCGGTCGGCGAGTTCGTCCGCCTCGGCCTGGATCTGGCCGAGGAACGTCTCGTCGCTCCAGCCCTCGGCGCGCATCAGCGCCTCGACCCGGGCCAGCGGGTCCCGCGCCCGCCAGGCTTCCAACTCGTCGTCGGTGCGGTACCGGGTCGGGTCGTCGGACGTGCTGTGCCCGCCCATCCGGTACGTGGTGGCCTCGACGATCGCGGGGCCGCTGCCTGCGCGGGCGTGCTCGGTCACCGCTGACGTCACCGCGTACACCGCCAGCACGTCGTTGCCGTCGACCCACTCGCTGCGCAGACCGAACCCGGCGCCGCGCCGGTGGATCGGGGTACGCGTCTGCGACGCGGTCGGCGTGGAGATGGCCCACTGGTTGTTCTGGCAGAAGAACACCATCGGGGCGGCGTTGACGGCGGCGATGTTCATGGCCTCGCTCGCGTCGCCCTCGCTGGCCGCGCCGTCACCGAAGTACGTCACGACCACCGTGTCGCTGCCGTCGCGCTGCACGCCGAGCGCGTACCCGGTGGCGTGCAGCAGTTGCGCGGCCAGCACCAGCGTGTAGATGTGGAACGAGTACGGCTCCGGGTCCCAGCCGCTGTGCGCGACGCCGCGCCACTGCCGGAGCAGGTCGGCCGGGCCGATGCCGCGCCACAGCGCCGCCGCGTGCTCGCGGTAGCTCGGGAAGACGTAGTCGTCGGCGCGTACCGCCGCGACGGAGCCGACCTGTGCGGCCTCCTGGCCACGGCACTGCAGCCACAGGCCCAGCTCGCCCTGTCGCTGCAACGCGAACGCCTCGTCGTCGAGGCGGCGGGCCAGCCGCATCCCCCGGTACAGGTCGCGGGTGAGGCGGCCGAGGGCGTCTCGATCGACGTCCACGTCCGGGTGCAGGCGTCCGTCCGGGGTGACGAGCTGGGTCCAGCCCTCGGCGGCGCGCGGAAGGTCGGTGGTGCCGGTGAAGGGGTTGGTGACCGGTGGGTCGGCGAGATCTACGGTAGTCATTCGTCACCTTCTGGGTGCGTCGGTCTCCGCGTCACCGGGGTCGCCGGCCGTCTCGCGGATCTCGGATATGGGACCGCCCGCCGGGGTGGACCCGGCGGGCGGTGATGGGCGTACGTCTAGACCGTGTGCCGGTCGGCGAGTGTCAGCGCCTCGTCGAGGACCGCCAGTCCCGCCTTGGCCTCCGTCTCCGACACGGTGCAGGGCGGCACCACGTGGATCCGGTTGAAGTTGGCGAACACGACCAGGCCGCCCCGCTTGCACTCGGCCAGCACGTCGTTCATCTCCGGCGACGAGGCCCCGTACGGCGCCAGCGGTTCCCGGGTCTCGCGGTCGCGGACCAGTTCCAGCGCCCAGAAGACGCCGAGCCCGCGTACGTCCCCGACGCTCGGGTGCCGCTCGGCGATCTCGCGCAGCCCCGGGCCGAGCACGTCCGCGCCGATCCGGGCGGCGTTCTCGACGATGCCCTCGTCCCGCATCGCGTTGATGGTCGCGACGGCGGCGGCGGTGGCCAGCGGGTGGCCGGAGTAGGTCAGCCCGCCGGGGTAGGGGCGGGTGGCGAACGTGTCGGCGACGTGGTCGGCGATCACCACACCGCCGAGCGGCACGTAACCGGAGTTCACGCCCTTGGCGAAGGTGATCAGGTCGGGCGTCACGCCGTAGTGGTCGATGGCGAACCAGGCGCCGGTACGCCCGAACCCCGCCATCACCTCGTCGGCAATGTAGAGGATGCCGTGCCTGTTGCACAGCTCGCGTACGCCGGCCAGGAAGCCCGGCGGCGGCGGCATGATGCCGGCGGTGCCCGGCACGGTCTCCAGCACGATCGCGGCGATGGTGGACGGGCCCTCCATCTCCACGACGCGTTCGAGGTGGCGCAGCGCGAGCCGGCTCTCCTCCTCCTCGGTCGTGGCGCCGAACTCCGACCGGTACAGGAACGGGCCGAAGAAGTGCACGACCCCGGCGGTGCCGTTGTCGCTGGGCCAGCGACGCGGGTCGCCGGTCAGGTTCACCGCGGTCTGGGTGCCGCCGTGGTAGCTGCGGTACTGGGACAGCACCTTCGGCCGGCCGGTGTGCAGGCGGGCCATCCGGACGGCGTGCTCGATCGCGTCCGCGCCGCCGTTTGTGAAGAACACCTTCTCCAGGCCCGCCGGGGTCCGCTCGGCGATCAGCCGGGCCGCCTCGCTGCGGGCGTCGTTGGCGTACGACGGCGCGATGGTGCACAGCTTGGCGGCCTGCTCCTGGATCGCCGCCACCACCGCCGGGTGCTGGTGGCCGATGTTGGTGTTGACGAGCTGGGAGGAGAAGTCCAGGTAGCGGTTCCCGTCGCCGTCCCAGAAGTACGAGCCCTCGGCGCGCTCGACGACCATCGGGTCGAGCAGGGCCTGGGCCGACCAGGAGTGGAAGACGTGGGCGCGGTCGAGTTCGTAGGTGCGGCGTGCGCTGGTGCTCATTGTCGCGTCTCTCCCGCTGCTCAGACGTTCTCGGGGAAGCCGAGGTTGATTCCGCCGTGGCTGGGGTCGAGCCAGCGGGAGGTGACGACCTTGCCGCGGGTGAAGAAGTGCACGCCCTCGGCGCCGTGGGCGTGGGAGTCGCCGAAGAGGCTGTCCTTCCAGCCGCCGAACGAGTAGTAGGCCATCGGCACCGGGATCGGCACGTTGACGCCGACCATGCCGACCTCGACCTCGTTCTGGTACCGGCGGGCCGCGCCGCCGTCGTTGGTGAAGATGGCGGTCCCGTTGCCGTACGGGTTGGAGTTCACCAGCTTGAGCGCCTCGTCGTAGCTGCCGACCCGCACCACCGACAGCACCGGCCCGAAGATCTCGTCGGTGTAGACGCTCATCTCCGGCGAGACCCGGTCCAGCAGGCTCGGCCCGAGCCAGAACCCGGACTCGTCGCCGTCGACCTGCACCTTCCGCCCGTCCACCACCAGTTCGGCGCCGGCCTCGACGCCCGCGTCCAGGTACGACGCGACCCGGTCGCGGTGCTCCCGGGTGACCAGCGGCCCCATGTCGCAGGAGCGGCGGCCGTCACCGATCTTCAGGCCGGCGATGCGCTCGCGGATGCGCGCCACCAGGTCGTCGGCGACGGGCTCGACGACCACCAGGGCGGAGATCGCCATGCACCGCTCGCCGGCCGAGCCGAACCCGGCGTTGACCGCCGCGTCGGCGGCCAGGTCGAGGTCGGCGTCCGGCAGCACCACCATGTGGTTCTTCGCGCCGCCGAGGGCCTGTACGCGCTTGCCGTTGCGGGTGCCGATCTCGTACACGTACCGGGCGATCGGGGTGGAGCCGACGAACGACACGGCCTTGACCTCGGGGTGCTCCAGCAGCCGGTCGACAGCGACCTTGTCGCCGTGCACCACGTTGAACACGCCGGCGGGCAGGCCGGCCTGCTCCCAGAGCCGGGCGACGAGCAGCGACGCGGACGGGTCCTTCTCGCTGGGCTTGAGCACGACGGCGTTGCCGGCCGCGATGGCGATCGGCACGAACCACATCGGGACCATCACCGGGAAGTTGAACGGGGAGATGACGGCGCAGACGCCGACCGGCTGCCGGATGGAGTAGACGTCCACGTTCGTGGACACGCCCTCGGAGTAGCCGCCCTTGAGCAGGTGCGGGATGCCGCAGGCGAACTCCACGACCTCCAGGCCGCGGGTGACCTCGCCCAGGGCGTCCGAGACGACCTTGCCGTGCTCGGCCGTGATCAGCTCGGCCAGTTCCTGCTTGTGCTGGTTCACCAGCTCCCGGAACGCGAACAGCACCTGGGTGCGCTTGGTCAGCGACGAGTTCCGCCAGGAGGCGAACGCGGCGGCGGCGGAGGCGACCGCCTGGTCCACCTCGTCGACGGAGGCCAGCGGCACCTCCGTCCGGACCGTGCCCAGCGCCGGATCGTAGACTGGGGCCGTACGCTCGGTGACGCCGGCGAACGCCTTGCCGTCGATCCAGTGGGTCACCCGCTCCAGCGGGACGGGAGCGGGCACGGTGCCGGGTGCTGTCTGGGTCATGCCCGGATCATCTGCGCTTCCCCAGGCCCGGGCAATGGGCACTGTGTCGTTCCCGCCCGGGAGAAGCACACATACTGTGCGCCGGAGCGAGGAGGGAGACGGTCTGATGCCGATGACGGTTCGCGACGTGCTCGAACTGCCGGCGTTGCAGCAGGCCGGGCCGCGTGTCATGGCCGGGCGGGACCGCCTGGACGCTCCGGTGCGCTGGGTGCACGTGGCCGAGATCCCGGAGATCGCCGACCTGCTCCGCGGCGGGGAGCTGGTGCTGACCACCGGTATCGGCCTGCCGCCGGACGACGACGGGCTGCGCCGGTGGATCGACGGCCTGGCAGCGGTCGGCGCGGCCGGGGTCGTGGTCGAGCTGGGCCGCCGGTTCGGCGGGACGCTGCCGGCCGCGCTCGTCGAGCAGGCCCGCAGCCGGAACCTGCCGCTCGTCGCGCTCCAGCGGGAGATGCGGTTCGTGGCGGTGACCGAGGTGGTCCACTCGGTGATCGTGGAGGAGCAGACCGCCGAGCTGCTCGCGAAGGACGAGATCCACCGGATCTTCACCGAGCTGTCGGTGGAGGGCGCGGAGCCCCGGCAGGTGCTCCGCGAGGTCACCCGTCTGTCCCGGCGTCCCGTGGTGCTGGAGAACCTCTCCCACCAGGTGCTGGCGTACGAGACCGGCCCGCTGTCGGCCGAGGAGCTGCTCGACCGCTGGGAGACCCGCTCACGCGCGGTCGAGGTCCCGTCCGGCACCGGCTACGAGCCGCGTTCGGGCTGGCTGGTGACCGGCGTGGAGGCGCGGGGCAACAGGTGGGGGCGGCTGGTGCTGCTGTGCGACCAGGAGCCGCCGGCCCGGACGAGCGTCCTGCTGGAGCGCGCCGCGTCCACCATCGCGCTGAACCAGCTCGTCGCCCGGGACGACTCGTCTGTCGAACGGCAGGCGCGCAGCAGCCTGCTGTGGAGCATCGTCAACCACTCCGCGCCGACCCGGGACGTGGCGCTGCGGGCGCGCGGACTCGGTGTGCCGCTGGAACAGCGGCGGCTGCTCGGGGTGGTGGTCCGCCGGCGCCGGCCGGGCCCGGGGCCCGGCGCCGAGATGAACGCGCGCCGCCGGGAACTGCTGGACGCGGTGGAGACGGCGGTGCGCGACTGCGGGCTGGCGGCGCTGGCCGGGGACGTCGACGGGCTCGGTGGTGCGGAGGTCACCGTGCTCGTCGCCCTCACCGACGCCGAGTCCGACGAGGCCGCGTTGCTCGGCCTGTCCACCGCGCTCACCCGGGCGGGCCTGCGGGCCGGGTCGGACGTCGTGGTCGCCGCCGGATCAGTGGTCGGGTCGCTGGACCTGGCGCGGCGCTCGCTGATCGAGGCGGCCCAGGTGGCCGACGCCACGGCGCACACCGCCGAGCCCCGGCCCTTCTACCGGCTCCTCGACGTCCGCCTCCGGGGCCTGCTGTACCTGCTGCGCGACGACGTGCGTCTGCAGACGTTCGTCGAGCGCGAACTGGGCCCGCTGCTCTCCTACGACGAGCGGCACGGCACGAACCACGTGGCGCTGCTGGAGGCGTACCTGGTCGAGGGGCGCAACAAGCGGCGTGCGGCGGAGGAGATGTCGCTGTCCCGGTCCGCGCTGTACCAGCGGTTGCAGTTGATCGAGCGGGTGCTCGGCGTCGACCTGGATTCGAGCGAGCGGCGCCTGTCGCTGCACGTGGCGCTCACCGCCCGCGACGTCATGCGCGGCGGCGGCATCTCCGGTGCCGCGGGCTGACTGTCACCTGCCGCGACGGGCCCGGGGGCGCCGCACACCGTCGCGGGTGGGCGAGGTGTGCACGCTGACGCTGACGACCGGGATCGCCCTCGCGACGCTCTTGCGTACCGTCTCCAGCGACGCCGTGGCGGGGGAGCACTCCACGATCATCACCGCCGACCGGTCCGGGCACTGCACGTACTGGACGTGCGTCACCGCGACCCGGCGTGAGTGCAGGACGGACAGCACCTTGAGCAGGCCGGTGGTGGAGTGCCCGGCACCGAGGTGCACCACCATCGTGCACGCGCCGGCGGGGGAGTCGTCGTGCGGCCGGACGGCCGGGCCGGGAAGCTGGCGATCGACGGTGTCGGGGGGAAACGGGAACGTGGTCACGGGAGCCTCACAGTGTCGAGCCGACAGGGTGGCTTGGCCGGCGACGCACGCGAAGGCGTACGCCGCCTAGGTAATCGGCCCGATCGCGATGTGCATGCCCACGGCGGGGAGTGTGGCACGTCTCCGGGCGGCCGGGGAGGCTCCGGCGGCAAGCCGTCCGGCACGTGAGACAGCGCTCTGACCTGCGGATCGACGATCGTGGTGGGGCTTCGCGCCGGGCGCCTGCGAGTTACCGGCCGGTACGCATGCACTTAAGGATCGTTCAGGATCTCGCTCTACACTCGGGCTTGGGACGACGACTTGAGAAGGAGCTCCGCGCATGGACGCTGACGAGATCGCCGCCGGTCGGGCCCGCTGGCAGGCCCGCTACGACGCCGCCCGCAAGCGCGACGCGGACTTCACCACGCTGTCCGGCATGAGCGTCGAACCGGTGTACGGCCCGCCGGAGGGCGCGGCGTACCCGGGCTTCGACCGGATCGGCTGGCCGGGCGAGTTCCCGTACACCAGGGGTCTGTACCCGACCGGCTACCGCGGGCGGACCTGGACCATCCGGCAGTTCGCCGGCTTCGGCAACGCCCGGCAGACGAACGAGCGCTACAAGATGATCCTCGGCGCCGGTGGCGGCGGGCTCTCCGTCGCCTTCGACATGCCGACGCTGATGGGACGCGACTCCGACGACCCGCAGTCGCTCGGCGAGGTCGGCCACTGCGGTGTCGCCGTCGACTCGGCCGCCGACATGGAGGTGCTGTTCGACGGCATCGACCTGGCCGGCGTGACCACCTCGATGACCATCTCCGGCCCGGCCGTGCCGGTCTTCTGCATGTACCTGGTCGCCGCCGAACGGCAGGGCGCCGATCTGTCCACACTGGACGGAACGCTCCAGACGGACATCTTCAAGGAGTACATCGCGCAGAAGGAGTGGCTGTTCGACCCCGAGCCGCACCTGCGCCTCATCGGCGACCTGATGGAGTACTGCGCCCGGGAGATCCCCCGGTACAAGCCGCTGTCCGTCTCCGGCTACCACATCCGCGAGGCCGGCTCGACCGCCGCGCAGGAGCTGGCGTACACGCTCGCCGACGGGTTCGGGTACGTCGAGCTGGGTCTGTCGCGCGGGCTCGACGTGAACACGTTCGCCCCCGGCCTGAGCTTCTTCTTCGACTCCCACGTGGACTTCTTCGAGGAGATCGCCAAGTTCCGCGCCGCCCGCCGGATCTGGGCCCGCTGGCTGCGCGACGTGTACGGCGCCACCAGCGAGAAGGCGCAGTGGCTGCGGTTCCACACGCAGACCGCCGGAGTGTCGCTGACCGCGCAGCAGCCGGTCAACAACGTGGTACGCACCGCCGTGGAGGCCCTGGCCGCGGTGCTCGGCGGCACCAACTCGCTGCACACCAACGCGCTCGACGAGACGCTCGCCCTGCCCACCGACGAGTCGGCCGAGATCGCCCTGCGTACCCAGCAGGTGCTGATGGAGGAGACCGGGGTGACCAATGTGGCCGACCCGCTCGGCGGCGCCTGGTACGTCGAGGCGCTCACCGACCGGATCGAGGCCGAGGCGGAGGAGATCTTCGCCCGGATCAAGCAGCTCGGCGGCGAGGGCCCGCACGCCATCGGCCCGATGACCTCCGGCATCCTGCGCGGCATCGAGGACGGCTGGTTCACCGGGCACATCGCCGAGTCGGCGTTCGCCTACCAGCAGGCGCTGGAGAAGGGCGACAAGAAGATCGTCGGCGTCAACTGCCACACCGGCACCGTCGCCAAGGACCTGGAGATCCTGCGCATCTCGCACGAGGTGGAGCTGGAGCAGCGCCGGGTGCTGGCCGAGCGCAAGTCGGCCCGCGACGACGCCGCCGTCACCGCCGCCGTGGCGCGGATGGTCGAGGTGGCCCGCAGCGGCGAGAACATGATCCCCGCCATGCTCGACGCGGTCCGCGCCGAGGCCACCCTCGGCGAGATCTGCGACGCCCTCCGCACCGAGTGGGGCGTCTACCGCGAGCCCGCCCGCTTCTGACCGCCGCTTTGTAAGGAAGGGCCCCTTGTTAACAGCTGCTGTTAACAAGGGGCCCTTCCTCTACCGCAGGCGTTAACAAGGGGCCCTTCCTTGCGGGCGGGCTGAGCTGGGGGAGAGTGGTGACTGTCGCCGTCGCGGCTGGTCGGAGATCCGTCGCGTACGTGCGAGACTAGACAACCATGAGCGACCCACGGATCACCTCGTCGATCTTCACCCGCGGCGCGGTCGACCTCAGCGCGCTGCGCACCCCCGCACCTGCCGACACCTCCACCGCCACACCGTCTCCGGGCGGCACGCCCGCCGGGCTGCCGGGCAGCCCCGCCGGCTCCGCCGCCGTGATCGACGTGACCGAGGCGAACATCCAGTCCGAGGTGCTCGAACGCTCGCTCACCACACCGGTAGTGGTCTTCTTCGGCGCCGCCGGTTACCCGGAGAGCGACCAGTTCGCCCCGGTGCTGGAGAAGCTGGCCGCCGAGGGCGGCGGAGCGTGGCTGCTGGCCCGGGTCGACGTGCAGCAGCAGCCGCGGCTCGCGCAGATGTTCCAGCTCCAGGCGCTGCCCACCACGTACGCCATCGTCGGTGGCCGCCCGATCGACGCCTTCCCGGGCCCGGTGCCCGAGTCGCAGTTGCGACAGTGGCTCCAGGCCGTGCTCAAGGCCGGTGGCGTCACCGTCGCCGAACCGGAGGACCCGCGCCTCGACGCCGCCGACGACGCGCTGATGAGCGGTGACCTCGACGCGGCCGAGGCGGCGTACCGGAAGATCCTCGCCGAGTCCCCGGCCGACGCGGCGGCGGAGGCGGGCCTGGCGCAGGTCGGGCTGGCCCGCCGGGTCGCCGGCGCCGACCCGCAGGGCGCGCTGGACGCCGCGGCCGCCGCCCCCGACGACGTGGACGCCCAACTGCTGGCCGCCGACATCGAGGTGCTCAGCGGCCTCGCCGACCAGGCGTACCAGCGGCTCGTCGGCCTGGTCCGGCGCACCGCCGGGGACGACCGGGACCGGGTACGCCAGCACCTGCTCGGCCTGTTCACCATCGCCGGCCCGGACGACCCCGCCGTGGCCTCCGCCCGACGCGCCCTGGCCAGCGCGCTGTTCTGAGTCAACCCGCGCGGGCCGGCGCACCGCCGGCCCGCCCGACCACCGAGGACGGGAGCCCATGATGCGCCGGATCGCCGTCCTCGACGCGCCGACGAACCTCGGGCTGCGCCCACCCACCGCCAGCTCCGTGCCCGGATGCGCCAAGGCGCCGGGCGCGCTGCGCGACCACGGCCTGCTCGCCCGGCTGCGGGCCCGAGACGCCGGCTGCCTGACCCCGCCCCGGTACGACCCGGGGGACTGGCGACCCGGCGACGGCGTCTGCCACGCGCCGGAGATCTCCGCGTACTCGCTGGCGCTCGCCGACCGGATCGGCGCGATCATCGACCGGGGCGAGTTCCCGCTGGTGCTCGGCGGGGACTGCTCGGTGCTGCTCGGCTCCGGGCTGGCCATGCACCGCCTCGGCGAGGCGGTCGGCGGGCGGATCGGCCTGGTCTTCGTCGACGGCCACTCCGACTTCCGGCACCCCGGCAACGCCTCCTACGTCGGCGCGGCCGCCGGGGAGGACCTGGCGCTGGTCACCGGGCGGGGGCAGCCCGACCTGGCGGCCATCGAGGGGAGGCGGCCCTACTTCCGGGACATCGACGTGGTGGTGCTCGGCATCCGCGCGCAGGACGAGTACCGCCTCGACCTGCAGGCCGCCGGCATCACCACCCGGCCGGTGCCGGCGCTGCGCGCCGAGGGCGCGGCCCGGACCGCCCAGTGGGCGCACGAGCAGCTCGTCGACTGCGCCGGCTACTGGGTGCACATCGACGTCGACGTGCTCGACCCGGCGGTGATGCCCGCCGTGGACGCGCCCGACCCCGGTGGCATCGCCTTCGCCGAGCTGGAGATCCTGCTGGCCGGGCTGGTCGACACCCCGCACTGCCTCGGCGTCGAGCTGACCGTCTTCGACCCCGACTACGACCCGGACGGGGCGTACGCGGCCGAGATCGTGAACACGGTGGTGGCCGGGCTCGCCCCGGTCGTCGCGCCGGGCGCCGTGCCGCCCCGTCTGCTGCCGCCCGGGCCGGCCGCGCCGGCGCCCCGGGCCGCCGACAGCCGGCCGGAGCCCGAGCCGCTGCCCGCCCCGGCGGCGGTGCCGGCCCCGGCGGTGGCGGTGGAGCCGATCGGCCCCGACCCGACCTCCGACGGCGCCGTCGACGACCTCGGCACCGACCCGCTCGGGCCCGGCCTGCTGCGCCGGGCGTCCGCCGGGGACGAGCCGGACCCGGCCCGCTCCGGCATCGACATCGCCTGACCGGTACGCCTCAGCTCGGGGTCACGCGGCGCAGGACCCCGCTCAGCTCGCGGCGAGGCCCCGCAGGAACTTCTCGGCGATCGGCGCCGCCACCTTCGAGCCCGCCCCGCCCTGCTCGACGAAGACGGCGAAGGCCACGTCACCCTGCCACCCGACGAACCAGGCGTGCGTGTTCGCCGGGTTGTTGTCGTACTCCGCGGTGCCGGTCTTGCCGTGCACCGGCTCGCCGGGCACATCCGCCAGCGCGCTGCCACTGCCCGCTGTGACCACCCCGCGCATCAGCGACTTCAGCGCCGCCACCGACTCCGGCTTGAGCGCCTCGCCGGCCGGCGCGGGCTTGGCCGGCGCCGGGTCGAGCAGCAGCTTGGGCTGCTCGAACTTGCCCCGGGCCACGGCCGCGGTGGCGCTCGCCATGGCCAGCGGGCTCACCAGCGTGGTGCCCTGGCCGATCGCGGCGGCGGCCTGCTCGGTGGCCGGGCCGTTGGCGGAGACCTTGCCGGTGAACGCGTCCGCGCCGAGATCCCACGCGGCCTCCAGGCCGAGCGTACGGCCGGCCTGCGCCAGCCCGTCCGGGCCGAGCTTCGGCGCCAGCGCCACGAACGCGGTGTTGCAGGACTTGGCGAAGTCGGTGGCGAACGGCACCGCGCCCAGCTCGAAATTGTCCGAGTTCTTGAAGCTGCGGCCCTCGACCGTCGCCGTCTTCGGGCAGTTCACAGTGGTCTGCGGGGTCACCGCGCCCCGGTCGAGCAGGCCGAGCGCGCTGACCATCTTGAACGTCGAGCCGGGCGGCACCTGGGCGGTGAACGCGAGGTTCTCGCCGGCCGCCCCGGGACCGTTCGCGGCGGCCAGCACCGCGCCGTCGCTGATCCGCAGCGCCACCAGCGCGGAGCGGCGGGTCTGCCCGCGCAACGCGGCGTCGGCAGCGTTCTGGGTCGCCACGTCGATGGTGGTCTTCACCGGCTGACCGGGCTTCGGGTCGGCGCGGTACAGCTCCGTGCCGGTCGGCTCGACCTTGCCGTCCGGGGTGGTCCGCTCGGTGATCACGGTGACGCCGGTGACGCCACGCAGCCGCTCGTCGTACCGGCCCTGGAGGCCGCCGTGGCCGACCAGGTCGCCGCGCGCGTACCGCTCGGGGTGGGCCTGCAGGTCGTCGGCGGTGGCCTGGTCGACCGAGCCGAGCAGCGCCCGGGCGAACTCGCGCGTCGGGGCCAGCATGAGCTGGTCGGTCGCGAACCGGGTGCCGGGCAGCTCGTAGATGCGTGGCTTGATCTGCCGGTATGCGTCCTCACGCAGCGTCACCACCTCGACGAGCCCGTCCGGCTTCGCCTCCTTGAGCCGCTTGGGCAGGTCGCCCAGGTCGACCGGCGGGCTGAGCGCGGGCCGGATCGCCTTGAACGCGGCGTCCAGCTTCTTGACCAGGCCGGGCACGTCGGTGACCTCGCCGGGAACGACCTGCACCCGGACCACCGGGCGCGGCGCGACGATCGGCTGGCCGGCGGCGTCCAGCACGCCGGCGCGCTGCGCCGGCTCCCGCCGCAGCGCGATCCGGTCGCCGCTCTCCAGCTTCTCGTGCACCACAGCCGGTTCCCAGATCACCTGCCACTGGTCGTCGCCGCCGCGCTTGAGGCGTACCGGGTTCTCGTAGGCCCAACGGGCGCCGCCGGGCAGCGCCCAGCTCACCTTGACCCGGGCGGTGGCGACGTCGCCCTTGGTGGTGATCTCGCCGGTGCGCGTCAACTCCGGCGGGTTGGCGGCCAGCTCACCGGCGAGCGCCTGGAGCTGCTTGGTCACCTCGCCGGCCGCCACCCGCCCGCCGGCCGGCTGGATGAAGCCGACCGCCTGCAGGTCGCCGGAGCGCCAGCCGCCGAGGAACGCCTCGACGGCCGCCTCCGGGCCGTCGTCGCCGGAGCATCCGGTCAGCGCGCCCGCTGTGACCAGGGCGGCGGCCAGCCCCGCGAGGAGGCGACGACGGGTGTGACGGCTGGGGCGGACGGGGTACGACACGGGCATGAAGCGGTCCCTCCGGTGCTCAACTGCCCTGCACGCTAGTACGGCCCGGCGCTCGCCACCGCCCCGCCACGGCCTCCGGCAGCGCGGAAAGCCCCGTGTGGCAGTGTGATGAACATCGCCAGTCGGGGTACTCCGCGGGCGGCCGACCACGAACCCGCAACGGGTGAAAGGACAGAGTCCCGATCCGGACGTCCGGCCGGTGGTCCGCCGCGGGAGGTACCACGCGGTAGGGCCTAGGCTGGGCGGCAGAGTGACCCACAGTGCGGTGGGTCGAGGGGAGTGGCACCGATGGACCGGCGTCCGGCGATCAAACCGGGACCCGACCTCCGGCAGGCTGACACCGGCCGGGACGACGACAGCTTCGATTCGGCGACCGACGGGGACGGTTTCAGCCGTCTCGACACAGGAGTGACCGGGATGACCGGTTCCAGCATCGACACCCTCTACGACCTGGGCCTGCCTACGCAGGCACTGGCCGACGAGTCGGAGGACGCCGAGCTGGACGAGCCCGTTCCCAACGCGGAGCGGCTGGTCGCCCAGGCGGTCGCGCTGGCCGGCGACGACCACGACGCGGCCACACTCGTGGACCGCTTCTGGCGGTTCGCGCCGGACGAGGAGCTGATCGGCTTCACCGCCGAGGAGATGCTGGAGGCGGCCCGGGCCCACCGGGACCTGGCCCAGCAGCGGGTTCCGGGCGAGCTGAAGCTGCGCATCCACGAGCCGGACGCCGAGCAGCACCACACGGTCGTCGAGATCGTCACCGACGACATGCCGTTCCTGGTCGACTCGGTGACCGCCCTGCTCAACTCCCGTCACCTCGACGTGCACCTGCTGGTGCACCCGCTGGTCGTGGTGCGGCGCGAGCCGCTGGGCCGGCTCACCGAGGTCTCGGCGGACGTGGAGCCGGACGACGCCATCGCCGGTGACCTGGTCGAGAGCTGGATGCGGATCGAGATCGACCCGGTCCGCGACCCGGCCGAGCGGGAGGCGCTGCGCCGCGAGTTGCAGCGGGTGCTCACCGACGTGCGCGAGGCGGTCGAGGACTGGCCGAAGATGCGGCAGCGGGCCCTCGCGCTCGCCGACGAGCTGGCCGCCGCCCGGACGTCGGACAACCGCCCGCCGGTGCCGGAAAAGGACATCACCGACTCGGTGGAGCTGCTGCGCTGGCTGGCGCACGACCACTTCACGTTCCTCGGCTACCGCGAGTACCGCCTGGTCGACGCCGACGGCGCGCGCGGCAGCGGGCAGGCCCTGGAGGCGGTGCTCGGCACCGGCCTGGGCATCCTGCGCTCCGACTCGCCGGAGGCCCGGTCGCTGAACTCGATGACGCCCGAGGCGCACGAGAAGGTGCTGGAGAAGCGCCTGCTCATCATCACCAAGGCCAACTCGCGTGCCACCGTGCACCGCTCGGCGTACCTCGACTACATCGGCTTCAAGATCTTCAACGAGGCCGGCGAGGTGGTCGGGGAGCGGCGCTTCCTGGGCCTGTTCTCCACCGCCGCGTACCGGACCAGCGTGCAGGAGCTGCCGGTGGTCCGGCGCAAGGTCGCCGAGGTGCTCGACCGCTCGGGCCTGAGCCTGCGCAGCCACTCCGGCAAGGACCTGTTGCAGATCCTGGAGACGTACCCGCGCGACGAGCTGTTCCAGATCAAGACCGACGACCTCTACCACGCGGTGATCGGCGTGCTGCGGATGGCAGGCCGCCGGCAGCTGCGGGTGTTCCTGCGCCGCGACGCGTACGGGCGGTTCATCTCCTGCCTGATCTACCTGCCGCGGGACCGGTTCACCACGCAGAACCGGCTGCGCATGCAGGACATCCTGCTGCGCGAGCTGAACGGCGTCGGCGTCGACTACACCACCCGGGTGACCGAGTCGATGCTGGCCCGCGTGCACTTCATCGTGCGGACCGACCCGAACAACCCGCCCGGTGACATCGACGCCGACCTGCTCGCCGAGGAGCTGGCCGACGCGACCCGCCTCTGGGACGACGACTACCGGCTGGTGCTGGAACGCAAGCTCGGCGACGAGCAGGCCAAGCACCTGTTCGCCCGGTACGCCGACGCGTTCCCGGAGGGCTACAAGGACGGGCACACGCCGTACGAGGCGATGAAGGACCTGGCGAAGCTGGAGCTGCTGGAGGAGCCCGGCCAGCTGGAGATGCACCTGTTCCGCAAGCAGGCGCCGCCGCGTCCGTACGCCGCCCGCGCCGCCGACGCCGACGAGGCGATGGACGTGCGGTTCAAGGTCTACCGGTACGGCGAGCCGATGATGCTCTCCGCCGTGCTGCCGGTGCTGCACTCGCTCGGTGTGAAGGTGGTCGACGAGCACCCGTACGAGGTGGAGCGCGTCGACGGCCGGATCTGGCTCTACGACTTCGGTCTGGAGCTGCCCGAGCGGCACCAGGACCTGGCCGAGGTACGTCCGCACGTGGAGAACGCCTTCGCCGCCGCCTGGCGGGGCGAGGCCGAGGTGGACGGCTTCAACGAGCTGGTGCTCCGGGCCGGGCTCACCTGGCGGCAGGTCGTCGTGCTGCGCGCGTACGCGAAGTACCTGCGCCAGGCCGGCACCGTGTTCTCCCAGGAGTACATGGAGCAGACGTTCATCGCGTACCCGCAGATCGCCGAACTGCTGGTGAAGCTGTTCGAGACCCGGTTCGCCCCGGGCGCCACCACGCTCGACGAGCGGCGGCAGCGCAGCGGTGAGCTGGTCGACGCGATCGGCGAGGCGCTGGACGAGGTGGCCAGCCTCGACCAGGACCGCATCCTGCGGGCCTACCTGACGCTGATCCAGGCCACGCTGCGCACCAGCTTCTACCAGAAGCCGGTGGGCGGGCGGCCCAAGCCGTACGTGGCGTTCAAGCTGGACCCGCAGGCCATCCCGGACCTGCCCGCGCCGCGGCCCAAGTTCGAGATCTTCGTCTACTCGCCCCGGTTCGAGGGCGTGCACCTGCGCTACGGGCCGGTGGCCCGCGGCGGCCTGCGCTGGTCCGACCGGCGCGAGGACTTCCGGACCGAGGTGCTCGGCCTGGTCAAGGCGCAGATGGTGAAGAACGCCGTGATCGTGCCGGTCGGCGCCAAGGGCGGCTTCGTGCTCAAGCAGAAGCCGGGCGACCGGGACGAGGCGGTGATCTGCTACAAGGAGTTCATCTCCGCGCTGCTGGACGTCACCGACAACATCGTCAGCGGCGAGATCGTGCCGCCCGAGGACGTGGTCCGGCACGACGGCGACGATCCGTACATGGTGGTGGCCGCCGACAAGGGCACCGCGACGTTCTCCGACATCGCCAACGAGATCTCCGAGGCGCACAGCTTCTGGCTGGGCGACGCGTTCGCCTCCGGCGGCTCGGCCGGCTACGACCACAAGAAGATGGGCATCACCGCCCGGGGTGCCTGGGAGTCGGTCAAGCGGCACTTCCGGGAGCTGGGGCACGACACCCAGACGCAGGACTTCACTGTGGTCGGCGTCGGTGACATGTCCGGCGACGTGTTCGGCAACGGGATGCTGCTGTCGAAGCACATCCGGCTGGTGGCCGCGTTCGACCACCGGCACATCTTCCTGGACCCGGATCCGGACTCGGCCCGGTCGTGGGAGGAGCGCAAGCGGCTGTTCGACATGCCGCGCTCGTCGTGGGAGGACTACGACCGCGAGCTGATCTCCGAAGGCGGCGGCGTCCACTCGCGTACGGCGAAGTCGGTGCCGATCTCGCCGCAGGTCCGCGCGGTGCTCGGCCTCGACGAGGACGTCACGCAGCTCAGCCCGCAGGAGCTGATGAAGGCGATCCTCACCGCGCCGGTGGACCTGTTCTGGAACGGCGGCATCGGCACCTACGTCAAGGCGTCCAGCCAGACCAACGCCGAGGTCGGCGACAAGTCCAACGACGCCATCCGGGTGGACGGCAAGAGCCTGCGCTGCCGGGTGGTCGGCGAGGGCGGCAACCTGGGCTTCACCCAGCAGGGCCGGATCGAGTACGCCTCGACCGGCGGCCGCATCTACACCGACTTCATCGACAACGCGGCCGGTGTGGACTGCTCCGACCACGAGGTCAACATCAAGATCCTGCTCAACACGGCGGTGGCCGACGGGGAGCTGGACCGGCCGGAGCGTGACGAGCTGCTGGCCCGGATGACCGACGAGGTCGCCGAGCTGGTGCTGCGGGACAACTACGACCAGGCGCGGGCGCTGAACAACGCCCAGGCCCAGGCCGCCTCGCTGCTCCCGGTGCACCGGCGGATGATCAACGACCTGGAGCGGTCCGGCGCGCTGGACCGGGCCCTGGAGGCGCTGCCGTCGGACGAGGAGCTGGCGGTCCGCACCGAGAGCGGGCTGACCGCGCCGGAGTTCGCGGTGCTGCTCGCGTACGTGAAGATCGTGCTGGAGCGCGAGATCGTCGGCGAGGGCCTGGCGGACGAGGAGTGGACGACCGACATCCTGGTCAACTACTTCCCGACGCCGCTGCGGCAGCGCTTCGCCGACCGGATGGGCCGGCACCGGCTGCGCCGGGACATCGTCACCACTGTCCTGGTCAACGAGGCGATCAACCGGGGCGGCATCTCGTTCGTCTTCCGGGTGGTCGAGGAGACGGCCGCCTCCGCGGCGGACGTGCTCCGGGCGTACGTGGTGGTCCGCGAGGTGTTCGGCCTGCGTGACCTCTGGGACGCGGTCGAGGCGCTGGACAACAAGGTCTCGCCCGAGCTGCAGACCGCCGTCTACCTGGACACCCGGCGGCTGCTCGACCGCGCGGTGCGCTGGCTGGTCACCAACCGCCGGTCGCCGATCGACGTGCCGGCGGAGATCGACCGGCTGCGTGGCGGCGTGGCCCAGCTCCTGCCGGACCTGGAGCACCGGTTCTGGGGCACCGAGCGGGAGGCCATCGCGGCGCACATCGAGTCGCTCGTCGACCGGGGGCTGCCGCGTGACCTGGCCGAGCAGGCGACCCGCCTGATGTACAGCTTCGGCCTGCTCGACATCGTCGAGACGGCGCAGGCGACCCGGCGGGACGTGGGCGAGGTGGCCTCGGTCTACTTCGTGCTCTCCGACCGGTTCCGGGTGGACGCGCTGCTGTCGAAGATCTCCCTGCTGCCGCGCGAGGACCGGTGGCAGACGCTGGCCCGGATGGCGCTGCGCTACGACCTGTACGCCGCGCTGGCCGCGCTCACCGCCGAGGTGCTCGGCTCCACCCCGGACGACGTGCCGCCGGTGGAGCGGGTGCAGGAATGGGAGCAGGCGAACGCCACCTCGATCCACCGGGCGCACCGGGCGATGGGGGAGTTCGACGAGTCCCGCGCCGACCTGTCCGCGCTGTCGGTGCTGCTGCGCCAGATCCGTACCCTGGTCCGGACCTCGGCGGCGGCCTGACCGTTCAACCGAGCGTGGCCCGGTGGTCGGGGAACCGACCACCGGGCCACCGCCGTTTCCGCCTCAGCTCGTCATCGGGGCGTAGACGACGATGTTGTTCAGGTAGCTTCCGGCCGTGCGGTCGAACACCCCGCCGCAGGTCACCACGCGCAGGGCGGGCACGGCCGACGGACCGTAGACCTGCGCGGCGGGAAAGGCGGTCTTCGGGTACGACCCGACCTCGCGCACCGTGAACGTGGCGGACCTGCCGTCCTGCCGGGTGACCACTATCGTGTCGCCGGCCACCAGCGCGCCGAGGTTGAAGAACACCGCCGGGCCGAGCTGGGCGGAGTCGACGTGGCCCACGATCACCGCGTTGCCGGCCTCGCCCGGGCTGGCGCCGGGGGAGTACCACCCGGCCTTCATGGCCTGGTCCAGCGGGGGCACCTGGACCGTGCCGTCCGGGTTCGTGCCGAGCGACATGATCTCGGCCCGCACCCCGATACGGGGGATCGAGATGGTCGTCGGCGCGGACCGGGGCAGTGGAGCCGGGGCGGCGCCGTTCGGGCTCGTCGCGCCCGCTGGGCCCGTTGCTGCCGGAGCGCCCGGGACCGCTGCGGCCCCCGGGGCGGCTGCGGTGCCCGGGGCGGCCGCGGTGCCCGGGGCGGCGCCGGGTGGGCCGGTCGTCGGGCCGGGCGTCGCGGGGCCGACGGCGCCCCCGGCGGCGTCCGCCGTCGGCAGGCCGGTGCCGTCCGGCGTCAGCTGACCCTCGGCGTCCGGCCCCGGTTGGCCCTCGGCGTCCGGGTCTGCTTGGGGGCCGGTGGTGACCGGGGCCGCCTGCCCGAGCGGCTGCGGCGGGGACGGTGGCGGGACGGTCCGGACGGACGCGCCGATCAGACCGGCCCCGGCCATGGCGAGCAGGACGACGACGGCCGTGCCGGCGGCACGCCACGGACTTCCGTGACGGCCGCCGGCCCGGGTCGTCGTCCGGTCAGACCAGGTCACCGGCCCGCCGCCGGCGCAGCAGCACCAGGCCGCCCAGCGCCGCGGCGCCGATCATGCCCGCGCCACCGGTGGCGAGGGTACGGTCCACGCCGGTGGTCGTCATGCCGCCGTCGCCGCCGTCGACCCCACCGCGCGGCAGGACCACCAGCTCGCCCTCACCGCAGGAGCCCCGCAACTCGTACCGGCCCGGCCGGGCGTCGTGCGAGACGGTGGCCTCGCCGTAGTAGACGAAGTCCTTCCCGTGCTCCCAGCCGTCCTTGCCGTAGTCGCGCTCGGCGTCCTTGCCGTAGTCGCCCTTGTCGTCCTGCCAGGCGCCTCCGCTCGCCTGCCAGTCGTCCTTGTCGCCCGGCCAGTCGCTCTTGTCGCCCGGCCAGTCGTTCTTACCTTCCTGCCAGTCGTTCTTGCCGCCCTGCCAGGAGCCGTGCTCGTCCTTGCCGTCCTTGCCCTTGTCGTCCGGCCGGCCGCCACGGTCGTCCTTGCCGTGCTCGTCCTTGGCGTCCTTGCCGTGCTGTTCCTTGCCGTCGGGGCCGTGCGCGTCCTTGGTCCAGTCCGGCCCGCCCGGCTTCTCCTTCTCCCAGCCCGGCTCGGCGTCCTGGCCGTACTCGTCGTGCCCCTGCCAGTCGCCGGGGTCGACGGCCGCGCCGGCCCCCGCGCCGCCCGGCTGCGGCTGCCCTTCCGGCTGGCCGGCCGGCGGCTGGGGCTGGTCCGCCGGGGGCTGCGGCATGCCGTCGCCACCCGGGCCGTTGCCGCCGGGCCCGTTGCCACCCGGGCCGTTGCCGCCCGGGCCGTTGCCGCCCGGCCCGTTGCCGTCGGGCCCATCTCCGCCCGGCCCGTGTTCGTCCCCGCCCGGCTCGCCGCGGCCGTCCGGGCCCTTGCCGTGGTCGTCCTTGCCGTCCGGGCCCTTGCCGTGCTCGTCCTTGCCGTCCGGGCCCTTGTCGTCCCAGCCCCAGTCCTGGTCGCCGCCCCAGTCACCGCCCCGGTCGGCCCAGTCGCCGTGCTCGCCGTCGCGGGCCGGGCGCAGGTCGACCTTGCCGGTCACCTTCGACCAGACGGTGGCGTGCTGCTGCGGCTCGGAGCAGATCGCGAGCAGTTCGACGGTGTCCCCCGCCTTCACCACGTGCGGCTTGGCGATGACCTTGCCCTCGTCGTGCCCGCCCGCGTAGGCCATTCCCGGGGTGAACACGAGAAGGCCGGCGCCGCCGAGGGCAGCGCCCGCGACCACCTTCCCGAGCATCTTCTTAGCCATGACCAGCGTCTCCATCCCTGTTCGTCCTGAGCCCGACGTCAGTCGAGCTAAGGCCGACGCTAGACCTTTTCGCGACTTATTCGGGGAAAGATTCGCTTTTAGGAGTTTGTCGAGATCGGGCGTGTCCGCGCTGTCCCCGCCTCCGCGCGCCGATCGGCCCGACTTCGGCGACCCCGCGACCCGGATCCCGCTCGTACGGTTCCCGACTGTCTCGCCTCCGCCGGTGGGTGGAACGCCATGGGTGTCATTTGGCCGTTTTGACACCCATGGCGTTCCACCCGGCGAGGCGGAGGCGGGACGGTCCGCCGCCCGGCGTGAGGGGGGCGCGGCGAGGTGGTGGCCGCGGGTGGTTGCCGGCGAGCCCGGCTGGTGTAGCGGGGTCCGGGCGCGCGGTGAGCGGGGCGGGGTCGGGGCGGGCGGTAGGGTGGGCCGCGAGGCGCATCGAGGCATTGCCATGGAAGCGCTCCCATGCAAGAATCGCTGCACGCGGTTCGGGGAGCCACACCGCGAGCTCAGGCGTCGAGGGCAGCCGGTTGACCGGCCGACGTCCGGCTCCATCGGCCGGTCCTGCGGACCGGTCGGCACCACCACCCCCAACGCCCGTCCGGGTCGGGCGTCCCCCGAAGTAACCAGTGGCGCGCACGGTCGTTCCCGCAGGGCGACCGCCGCCGCCATTTGCGCCGGGCCGTACGCGGATCCGGTCTCGCCCAAGGAGATCAGTGGCATGAATCTGTGGAGAAGGCTGTCCGGCCGGAACCGGGCGCTCGCGCTGACCAGCGCCGGCGTCCTGGTAGCCGGTGGACTGGTGACCCTCCCGGTCACCGCGGCGCAGGCCGCCACCCAGTGCAGCGTGACCTACACGACCAGCGACTGGCCCGGTGGATTCACCGGCACCGTGACCATCAAGAACATCGGTGACGCGCTCACCTCGTGGAACCTCGGCTTCACCTTCCCGAACAGCTCGCAGCGGGTGGTGAACGGCTGGTCCGCGCGGTGGTCCCAGAGCGGCCAGAACGTCACCGCGCAGAACGAGTCGTACAACGGGGCGCTCGCCAGCGGCGCCAGCACCACCATCGGCTTCAACGGCTCCTGGAGCGGCAGCAACCCCAAGCCGACCCAGTTCACGCTGAACGGCACGGTCTGCAACGGCGGCACGCCGACCACCAGCACCCCGCCGACGAGCACGCCGCCCACCAGCACGCCGCCGACCAGCACCCCGCCCACGAGCACGCCGCCGACGTCGACCCCGCCGACGTCGCAGCCGCCGCCCGGGCAGCGGGTCGACAACCCGTACGCCGGGGTGAAGGGGTACGTGAACCCCGAGTGGAAGGCCAAGGCCGAGTCGGTGTCCGGCGGCAACCGGGTGTCGAACAACCCGACCGCGGTCTGGATCGACCGGATCGCCGCCATCAACGGCACGCCGGACAGCAGCTCCAACGGCGCGATGGGCGTCCGTGACCACCTGGACGCCGCGCTCGCCCAGGGCGCCGGCTACATCCAGTTCGTCATCTACAACCTGCCCGGCCGCGACTGCTCGGCGCTCGCCTCGAACGGCGAGCTGGGCCCGGACGAGCTGCCCCGCTACAAGGCCGAGTACATCGACCCGATCGCCGCGATCCAGGGCGACTCGAAGTACCGGAACCTGCGCATCGTCAACATCATCGAGATCGACTCGCTGCCCAACCTGGTGACCAACACCTCGGGCAACGCGGGCGGCACGGTCATGTGTGACACGGTGAAGGCCAACGGCGCGTACGTGAACGGTGTCGGCTACGCCCTGGCGAAGCTGGGTGCGATCGGCAACGTCTACAACTACATCGACGCCGCCCACCACGGCTGGATCGGCTGGGACAGCAACTTCGGCCCGGTCGCCGACCAGCTCAAGGCCGCCGCGGTCGCCTCCGGCAGCACCGTCGCCAACGTGGCGGGCTTCATCGTCAACACGGCGAACTACTCCGCGCTGAAGGAGCCGTACGTCAAGATCACCGACACGGTGAACGGCCAGACCGTGCGGCAGTCCAAGTGGGCCGACTGGAACCAGTACCTCGACGAGCTGTCGTTCGCCCAGGCGTTCCGGCAGAAGCTGGTCTCGATCGGCTTCGACAGCAACATCGGCATGCTGATCGACACCTCCCGCAACGGTTGGGGCGGCTCCGCCCGGCCGACCGGCCCCGGCCCGTCGACCAGCGTGGACGCCTACGTCGACGGTGGCCGGGTCGACCGCCGCTTCCACACCGGCAACTGGTGCAACCAGGCCGGCGCGGGTCTCGGCGAGCGGCCGCAGGCCAACCCGGAGCCCGGGATCGACGCCTACGTCTGGGTGAAGCCCCCGGGTGAGTCGGACGGCTCCAGCAAGGAGATCCCGAACAACGAGGGCAAGGGCTTCGACCGGATGTGCGACCCGACCTACACCGGTAACGCCCGCAACGGCAACAGCATGTCCGGTGCCCTGCCGGACGCGCCGATCTCCGGCGCGTGGTTCGCCGCCCAGTTCCAGCAGCTGATGCAGAACGCGTACCCGCCGCTCTCCTGAGCCGCGGCCGTACCACCCGCGGCGGCGGGAGTGAGGCACCGCCCGCGCGGGTTCCCCGGGCCCCTGGTCGACGCCCACGTCGACCAGGGGCCCTCGGGCGTCCGGGTCAGGGAACCGTACGCTCGATCGCGGCCCGGCCCAGCTCGTGCAGGTCGTGGCGGGCCCGTTCCAGGTTCTCCGGCGTCATGTCCTGGCCCCGGGCCATCACCAGGTCCTCCGGGTCCCAGGGCTGCTCGGCGCCGGTACGGATGCCGTCCGGCGCCGCGCCCGTGCCGGTGCCGGTCGCGCCGGTCCCGGCCGCGTACGGGTCACCGATGATGTTCGGCGAGCCGGTGTCGGCCACCGCGCCGTCGGGCTCGGTGAAGGTGGGGTTGTCCGGGTCGACGCCGCCGGCGCGCAACTGGGGCACCGTGCTGTCGTCGTCCACCGCCGCGGCCACCTCGGGGGTCTCCTCGAGCGGCCGCTCGCCACCGCGGTCACGATCGGTCATGCTGCTGCCCTCCTGTCCCTTCGCGTGATCCCCTGGGCGTACCCGGTGCGGGCCGCGCCATGCGGACGGTCAGGCGTCGTCGTGGCCGGGCTCCGGCGTCTCGGTCGGGCTCAGCCGTTGCCAGAGCAGCATCAGCAGGCCGAACACCAGCATCGCCGCGCCGGCCCACAGGTTGATCCGCAGGCCCTGTGCCTTGTCGATCTCGGCGGACGTGTCGAAGAGCCCCATCAGGCCGACGATCAGCCCGTACGCGACGAACAGGCCGCCGATGACCCGGCGGATGTCGAACAGCCGGGCCGCCGCCGAGCGGGCCTCGCGGGCGTCCTCGGTCTCGTCGACGAGCGGGTCGTGCGCCTCGCCGCCCTGGTAGTTGCGGTCCGCGTCGTCTGTCATGGCGTGCGTCCCCTCCTCTAGAAGACCGGGATGTAGAACAGGGCGGCGAGGATCACGGCGACGACGCCGAGCAGCACCGGGGAGCGGTACCAGGCGGCGTCGCCGGCCAGCGAGTCGTCGGCGAGCGCGGTGTCGCTGAGGCCGTACACCAGCCCGGTCAGCTGGTCGTCGGTCTTCGGCCGGGTCAGCGGCGTGACGATCGCGGCCACCACCGCGACGGTGGCGAAGGCCAGGCCCGCGCCCCAGAAGCTCTCCTCCAGGTCCGAGTTGAAGCTGATCACGCCGCCCTTGTAGAGCAGGTACGTGGCGGTGGCCACGACGGTGCCGGACAGCAGCGACCAGAACCCGGCCAGCGGCGTCATCCGCCGCCAGAACATGCCGATGATGAAGGTGCCGAAGAGCGGGGCGTTGAACACCGAGAAGAGCGCCTGGATGTAGTTCATGATGTTGCTGAACCCGGCCGCGATGAACGCGGTGCCGATGCCGATCACCACCGCGCCGACTGTGGCGAGCCGGCCCACCTTCACGTAGTGCTCGTCCGACTCGTTGCGCCGGAAGTACGCCTGCCAGATGTCGTACGTGAAGACGGTGTTGAACCCGCTGACGTTGGCCGCCATGCCGGCCATGAACGAGGCCACCAGGCCGGTGACCGCGATCCCCAGCACGCCGTTGGGCAGCAGGTCGCGCATGAGCAGCGGGATCGCGTTGTTGTAGACCAGGTCGCCGTCGTCGGCGCCCAGACCTTTGACGGTGACCAGGGCGATCAGGCCGGGGATCACGGTGACCGCGGGGATGAGCAGCTTCGGGTACGCGGCGATGATCGGCGTACGCCGGGCGGCGCTCATGTTCCGCGCGGACAGCGCGCGCTGCACCTCGGCGAAGTTCGTGGTCCAGTAGCCGAAGGAGAGCACGAAGCCGAGGCCGAACACGATGCCCAGCCAGTGCGCGCCGAGCGGGTTGCCGGTGCTGCCGGTGCCCTCCCAGGCGTGCAGGCCGGCCTCGCCGAGCCTGGAGTCGCGGACCGCGTCCATCAGACCGCTGACGCCGCCGACCTTGACCAGCCCGATGACCGTGATCGGCACCAGACCGGCGATGATCACGAAGAACTGGAGCACCTCGTTGTAGATCGCGCCGGAGAGCCCGCCGACGGTGATGTACGCCAGCACGATCACCGCGCCGACGATGATCGCGAACCAGAGCGGCCAGCCGAGGAGCGCCTGCATGATCAGCGCCAGCGCGTAGAGGTTCACGCCCGCGATCAGCACCTGGGCTACCGCGAAGCTGATCGCGTTGAGCAGGTGGGTGGGGCGGTTGAAGCGCAGCCGCAGGTACTCGGGGACGCTGCGGACCTTGGAGCCGTAGTAGAACGGCATCATCACGATGCCGAGGAAGACCATCGCCGGTACGGCGCCGATCCAGTAGTAGTGCACGGTCATGATGCCGTACTGGGCGCCGTTGGCGGCCATGCCGATGATCTCCAGCGCGCCCAGGTTCGCCGAGACGAACGCCAGGCCGGTGACCCAGGCGGGCAGCGATCGGCCGGAGAGGAAGAAGTCCACGCTGGTGCGGATCGCGCGCCGGGCGGCGAAACCGACGCCGAGCACAGTGACGAAATAGAGCGCGAGGATCAGGTAGTCCACCGCGTTCATGTCCAGACGCAGGCCGCCGCCGCCCATGCCCGTGCTCCCCTCGTGTGCACCGCTGCCCGCACGTACCCCGTTTGCGAAGTTTCATGCCTGCTGGCCGGTCCGGGCGCGACGGAGCCCCGGCCGGGTCGCCGGCCGGGGCTCGGTGGGGCCCTGCGGCGGGCCTCAGCGCCCCAGTACGCGGTCCAGGAAGTCGCGGTAGCCGCGCACGGCCACCCGGAGCTGCTCGGTGTCGGTGGAGCCGGACTCCTGCCACGCGCCGAGCCGGGTGCGCTGCTCGCGCAGGGCGGTGGAGAGCGCCTCGATCGCCTCCTCGACGAGCGACTCGGCCTCGCCGACCGCGGCGCGCGGGTCGTCCACGAAGCGCAGCTGCACGTCGCGCCAGCGGTCCCGGAAGCCCTGCGCCGCCTCCGGCGCGAACAGCGTCGCGGCGTCGGCCGGTACCGCGCCCGGCGTGGGCCGGTCCGCCCCGCCCAGGGCCGTGCCGGCCGCTGCCGCGCCCGCCGCCGCGGTGCCCGCGTCGACGTGGTCGTGGCGCCGGTCGGCGTCCTCGTCGGCCGCGGGGACCGGCTCGGCGTCGGGGTCGACCAGGCCCGGCTCGGCGCTGCCGTACCCGACCGCGCCGTCGGCCGCCGCGTCGTCCCGGACGACACCGTTGGCCCGCGCGTCGCCGTCGACCGCCGCGTCGCCGTCGGCGTGCTCGGCGTCCCAGCGGTCGCGGTCGTGCAGTCGGTCCCCGGCCGTCGGATCGGCCCGCTCGTCGTCCAGCGGGTCGGTCCGGCCCGGCGCGCCGTCGCCCGGCACCGCGGTGTCCTCGTCGCGGGCGTCGCGCTCGTCCTGCGGACGGCCGCTCGCCAGCGCCGACGCGGCGACCGCGTCGCCCACCGTGGCCGCGCCGAACGCCGTCGGCAGCGGCGCCGGCTCGTGGAACGGCGGACGCCCGTCGTCGTCGCGCCCGTCGTCGGTACGGTCGGCCGCGTCGCTCAGTTCGCCGGCGTCGTACGCGCGGGTCTCGTCGACCTCGTCGTCGTGCCGGGCCCCGGTCCCGTCGTCGTGCCGGTCGTCGGCGACGGCCGGGTCGTCGAAGGTGCCCCGGTCGTCGAGCGCGTCCTCGGGCACGTCGGCCCGGTCGGCGTCGTGCCGGCCGGGGCCGGCGTGGTCGCCCGGCTGCGGCACCGGTACCGGCGCGGACCGGACGGCCTCGGGGTGGTCCTGCGTGACCTGCTGCTCTTCCTGGCGCATGGCGGCGGCCTCCTCAGCGGCTCGTGACGTCGTGGTCGTGGTCGGGGTGGCGCTGCTCCGGCTGCTCCCGCTGCTCCGGCTGCGGCGTCCACGTGGGCACCGGGTCCTCACCGAGCAGGTCGGCGAAGAGGGCCCGGTAGTGCACGAGCGCCTGCCGGAGGTCCTCGGTGCCGGCCTCACCGCGCTCGTTGCGCTGCCGGATCTCGTGGGCGTCGCGGTAGTGGGTGAGCGTGCGGGCGTGCTCGACGGAGAGGTGGGCGATCTGGTCCGAGAAGTCCCCGGTGGGGTATCCGCGCTCGGCGATCAGGCGGCTGACCAGCTCGTCCGCCTCGCCGACGGTCTCGGCGGGCGAGTCGACGAAGCGCACCTGCAGCTCTTCCCAGGCGGCGGCGTAGCGGGCCCGGGACTCCGGGCTCAGCGGGGTCAGCTCCAGTTCGGCGTGCCGGCGCTCGCGCTCACGCAGCTCGCGTTCGGCCGCGCCGCGGCTGTCCTGCTCGGCGACGACCCGGTCGTACTCCGGGCCGAAACGCTCCCGCAGCGCCCGGCGGCGGCTGGCGACCACGGCGAACGCGGCGAGCGCGGCGATGACGAGGACGACGATGACTATGACGATTACCTGGGTGGACGACATGGCTCCTCCTTCGCCCGCTGGTATTCCCTCATGCGGGTGATCGCCAATCCCGTTGCGCGGCACTTTCCGCCCCGGTCGGGAAATAAGGAGCGGTGTCGCGACCGCCGTCCGGTGCCGGTCCGGTGTCCGACTGCGCCCGCCGTGCCCGTCTCGGACCGTAGTGAGAGCCGAGACGGCCGGTAGTGCATCCGCCCCGGATTACGTATCCTGCCCAAGGCGTCCGGGCCGGGGCCCGGCGTCGTGGCCGGCGAACGTGACGGCCGCTGCCGGCGCCACCGAGCGACACCTTCCCGGGCGAGGTCTGATTGAACACCCGTGACTGGCCGATCCGCGCCAAGCTGACCGCGCTGGTCATCGGCCCGGTGACCGGGCTGCTGGCGTTGTGGATCTTCGCCACCACGCTCACCTTCGGGCCCGCGCTCGATCTGCTCTCCGCCCGTACCCTTCTCTACGACCTCGGCCGTCCCGGCGAGCGCGTGGTGGCGGAGCTGCAACGGGAGCGACGGCTGTCGGTGGTCCAGCTCGCCGGCCGCAGCGCCCTGCCGGCCCTGGCGGAACAGCGCGTACGCACCGACGACGCGATCGTCGAGCTGCGCCGCAAGGTCGACGGCAAGGCCCTGCGCGACGTCGCCGACGAGCAGCTCGACGGCCGCCTCGACCAGCTGGTCTCGGCACTGGACGCGCTGCCCGCCGGACGCGCCTTCATCGACGACCGGAAGGTGGACCGGTCCGGTGCCGTCGGCCTCTACAGCGGGATGATCGGTTCGGCGTTCCAGGCGTTCGGCGCGATGGCAGCGCTGCCCGACGCCCAGCTCAACCGGGAGGCCACAGCGCTCACCGCGCTGGGCCGCTCCCGCGAGCTGCTCGGCCAGGCCGACGCGCTGCTGGCCGGCGCGGTCATCGCGGGCCGGTACGCCGACGGCGAGCACGAGCAGCTGGTCCGGACCTTGGAGAACCAGCGTTTCCTGGCGGAGACGGCGGTCGCCGAGCTGCCGTCCGAGGAACGGACCTCGTACCAGCGGTTGACCGAGGGCGCCGGGTTCGTCAAGCTGCGCGCGCTCCAGGACACCCTGATCCGCTCGTCCGCGTTGCCGGCCCGGTTCGACATGGCCGGCTGGGAGGCCGGCCACGCCGAGGTGTGGCAGAGCCTGCGCGACTTCGAGCTGCGCGGCGCGGACGCCCTGGCCGAGCGGTCGGTGCCGATGGCCACCCGGATCCTCGTCCAGCTCGCCGCCGCCGGTGTGCTGGGTCTCGTCGCGATCGTCGTCTGCGTGCTGGTGGCGCTGCGGGTCGGCCGGTCGCTGGCCCGGCGGCTGACCGGCGTACGCACCGCCGCGACCGAGGTCGCCGAGCAGCGGCTGCCCGACGTGGTCGCCCGGCTGCGCCGCGGCGAGGAGGTCGACGTCGCCCGGGAGGCGCCCGAACTGGACCACGGCGGCGACGAGATCGGCCAGGTGGCGCGCGCGTTCAACGAGGTGCGGCGTACCGCGGTGCGCGCCGCGATCGACGAGGTCACCCTGCGCCGGGGGTTCAACGAGGTGATCCTCAACCTCGCCCGGCGCAGCCAGGGCCTGGTGCACCGGCAGTTGGCGCTGCTGGACCGGCTGGAACGGCGTACCGAGGACCCGGACGAGCTGGCCGGACTGTTCCAGGTCGACCACCTGGCGACCCGGCTCCGGCGGCACGCCGAGGACCTGGTCATCCTCGCCGGCGCCGCGCCCGGGCGGGGCTGGCGCCGGCCGGTCGCCGCGGTCGACGTGATGCGCGGCGCGATCTCCGAGGTCGAGGCGTACGACCGGGTCGACGTGGGTGAGGTGGCGTCGGCCGGGGTGCTCGGCCGGGCCGTCGGCGACGTGATCCACCTGCTCGCCGAGCTGATCGAGAACGCCACCGCGTACTCCCCGCCGGGCACCCGGGTGGACGTCACCGGCCGGACCGTGCCGGGCGGCTACACCATCGAGATCACCGACCGGGGGCTGGGCATGTCCGCGCCGGCCCTGGCCGCCGCCAACCGCAAGCTGGCCGAGCCGCCCGAGTTCGACCCGGCCGGCAGCGCCCGGCTGGGGCTGTTCGTGGTGGCGCGCCTGGCCGCACGGCACGGCGTGCGGGTGGAGCTGCGGCCGGCCCGTCCGGCCGGGATCGTCGCCGCGGTGTTCGTACCGTCGGATCTGATCACCGACGAGCCGCCGGTGGGCACGGACGGCCCCGCCGGGCCGGAGCGGCGGCGCCTGGCCAAGGTGACCCGGTTGACGACGGTGCCGCGTCCGGGGCGCCCGAACCGGCCGGGACGGGACCGGTCGGAGAGCACCGTGGTCCCGTTGCAGTCCGCGCGCGCCTCGACCGTGGAGCCTCCCACCGACGGCGACGGCCTGCCACGCCGGATCCGGCGGCGCGGCGCGTCCGCGCGTCCGCGCGCGGCGGTCGTGGACGCCCCGGCGTACCGCACGCCGGAGGAGGCGCGCCGGGCCATGTCGGCGTTGCAGGCGGGCACCGCGCGGGGTCGCCGGGACGGCGCCCGCGCCACCGACCCGGCCGGTGACGCCGATCCGGCCACCACCGAAAAGCCTGACACCGGTACGCCGTCCGCCACGTCGGGGCCGGCCGTGGAGCCCGCCCTGCCGGTGGCGGAGGACCGAACCGCGACTGAGAGGGACGCCTAGTGGTGTACACGACGCGGCAGAACGCCGATCTCGACTGGCTGCTCGACGACCTGGTGGAGCGGGTGCCCGCCGCACGCCGGGCGGTGGTGCTCTCGGCGGACGGGCTCCTGCTCGGCGCCTCCGGCGACCAGGACCGCAGCGAAGCGGAGCACCTGTGCGCGCTGGCGTCCGGCTTCTCCGGCCTGGCCAAGGGCGCCACCCGGCACCTGGGCGGCGGCGCGGTCCGCCAGACCGTGGTGGAGATGGAGTCGGCCTATCTCTTCGTGACCGCCGCCGGACAGGGCGCCTGCCTGGCGGTGGCGAGCGACGCCGACGCCGACATCGGCCTGGTGGCGTACGAGATGGCGATGCTGGTGATCCGGGTCGGGGAGAACCTGGCCGCGCCGGCCCGCAGCGGCGGGGGGCCGGCCGATGCGCGCTGACTCGCCCGGGCCGCAGCACGAGTGGCTGGACGCCGACGCCGGTCCGGTGGTGCGCCCGTACACGCTCACCGGGGGCCGGGTGCGCCCGCCGGTGGACGGCTTCGACCTGCTGGCTTTCGTGCTCGCCACGCCGGACGCCGAGCCGACCGGCACGCCCGGCCTCCAGCCGGAGCATCGCCGGCTGATCGAACTGGCCCGCCGGCCGAAGGCCGTGGCCGACCTCGCCGCCGACCTGGACCTCGCCGTGGGCGTGGTGCGGGTGCTGCTCGGCGACCTCCTCGCCCATGGCTTCGTCGCGGTGCACCGGCCACCGGCCACCGCGTACCTGCCCGACGACAACATCCTCAAGGCGGTGGTCAGTGGACTCCGTGCGTTATGACCGGGAGCCGGGGGCGCCCCAGGTGCCGCTGGCTCTGAAGATCCTCATCGCCGGTGGCTTCGGGGCCGGCAAGACGACGCTGGTCAGCGCGTTGAGCGAGGTCCGGCCGTTGCAGACCGAGGAGGTCCTCACCGGCGCCGGGCTCGACACCGACGACGTCTCCGGGGTGGAGCAGAAGGCGACCACCACGGTGGCGATGGACTTCGGCCGGATCACCATCAACGACGACCTGCAGGTCTACCTGTTCGGCACCCCGGGTCAGGACCGGTTCTGGTTCCTCTGGGACGAGCTGGCGTTCGGCGCGCTCGGCGCGGTGGTGCTCGCCGACACCCGGCGGCTGGCCGACTGCTTTCCCTCCATCGACTACTTCGAGCAGCGGGGCATCCCGTTCGTGGTGGGCGTCAACTGCTTCGAGGGCTCCCGGCGGTTCGGCCTGGAGGCGGTGCGCGACGCCCTCGACCTGGACCCGGACGTCCCGCTCGTGCTCTGCGACGCCCGGGACCGGCAGTCCGGCAAGCTGGTGCTGATCTCGCTGGTCGAGCACGTGGCGCGGCAGCGCGGCGAGCCGGTGCCGGTGGGCTGAGCCGCCCGCGGCGAATCTCGTCGGCCGTCGCGGGACTGATCGGACGCCTGACCGGGAAGCCTCTGGTTGGATCTGGCGGAGACAGGACCGACGGAAGGTGGGAGCGGTGACCGGGCAGGACGAGATCGTCCACATCGGCGGCTACACGGCGGAGACGGGCGGGCGGGGTGAGGGCGTCGTCGCGGCCCGGCGGGACCGGGCGACCGGCGGGCTGACGCCGCTGGGTGTCGTGGCGGTCACCCCGTCGCCGTCGTTCCTGGCCCGGCATCCGGCGCTGCCGGTGCTGTACGCGTGCAACGAGCTGCCGGACGGCCGGGTCGGCGCGTTCCGGGTGGCGCCGGACGGCGACCTCACGCCGCTGGGCGAGCGCCCGTCCGGCGGGGCCGAGCCCTGTCACGTGGCGGTGGCCCCGGACGGTCGGCACCTGTTCGTGGCGAACTACGGCGGCGGCAGCGTGGCGGTGTTCGGCCTGGACGCCGAGGGCGTGCCGGGGGAGCGCGCCGACCTGGTCCGGCACGAGGGGCACGGCCCGGACACCGACCGGCAGGAGCACGCGCATTGTCACATGGTCTCGCCGGATCCGGCCGGCGGCGCGCTGCTCGCCGTCGACCTGGGCACCGACTCGGTCTACCGGTACGACGTCGACGCCGGCTCCGGCCGGCTGACGCCCCGGGAGCCCCGGGTGAGCACTCCGCCCGGCACCGGGCCCCGCCATCTGGCCCGGCACCCGGACGGGCGGCGCGCGTGGCTGGTCGGCGAGCTGGATGCCACTGTCACCGCGTACGACCTGACGCCGGACGGGCCGCGGGAGCGGGCGCGCGTCGACGCCAGCGGGCGGGCCGGGCATGTCCAGCCGTCCGAGGTGAGCGTGGGACCGGGTGGGCGTTTCCTCTACGTGGGCAACCGGGGCGTCGGCACGGTGGCGGTCTTCGCGCTCGACGGCGAAGCGCCGGAGCTGGTGGCCGAGGTCGACACCGGCGGTGAGTGGCCCCGGCACTTCGCGTTCGCCGGTGAGCACCTGTACGTCGCCGACGAGCGGGCCGACATGATCAGGATCTTCCGGGTCGATCCGGTCAGCGGCGTGCCCGAGGTGACGGGGGAGCCGGTGCCGGTGGCGAGCCCGACCTGCTTCTTGCCGTGAGCGGACGGTCACCGAAACGACCGTCCGCAGTGGACTTCATCACTCTGAAATGACTGACCAGTAACTTAGCGTATGAGTTAGGTGATCAACTGTTTCTGCTGCGTAACTTTCGTCCGAACGGTTGTGGTGGTAACCCCACGAGGTACGCAAGATGGTCACCGTGTCTGGCCGCCATCGCATGCGTTCCAACCTCCGTGGAGCAGGCGCCGCCGCTGTGGCGGTAGCCCTGGTCGCCGTCGTGGGCGGCTCCTGGTTCGGCTACCAGCAGCTGGCCGGCCCGAACTGTTCGGGCCGGATCGAGCTGTCGGTGGCGACCGCCCCGGAGATCGCCCCCGCGGTGCGCGGCGCCGCCGACCAGTGGGTCGCCGACGGCGCCGCGGTGGGCGGCACCTGCATCGCCGTCAACGTCTCCTCCTCCGAGTCGGTCGAGGTGGCCGCCGCGGTGGCCAGCAAGCACGGCGCCACGCTCGCCGGAGTCGGGCAGGCCAGCGGCACCGCTGTCACCCCGGACGTCTGGGTGCCGGACTCCTCGACCTGGCTGGTCCGGCTCAAGAGCGGCGGAGCCAGCGCCTTCGCGCCGACGAACGGCGCCTCGATCGCGCGCAGCCCGGTGGTGGTGGCGCTGCCCGAGCCGGTGGCCTCGCGCATAGGGTGGCCGGACAAGAAGCTCCGCTGGTCCGACCTGCTGACCCAGGTCACCGCGAGTAAGCCGCTGCGGGCCGGGATCGTCGAGCCGACCCAGGACGCGGCCGGCCTGTCCGGGCTGCTGTCGCTCACCGCCGCCGCCAGCTCCACCGGCGATTCCGGCTCGCCGAAGGCGCAGGAGGCGATGGTCGGGGCGCTGCGGGCCCTCGCCACGAACCGCTCCTCGCTGCGGCAGGACCTCCTCGCGCGGTTCCCGCGCTCGTCGGACCCGACGGCGATCGCCAACGGGCTGGGCGCGGCGGCGCTGTCCGAGGAGGACGTGATCGCCTACAACAGCACGAAGCCGCCGATCCGGCTGGCCGCGCTCTACCTGGAGCCGGTGCCGATCCCGCTCGACTACCCGTTCGCGGTGCTGCCCGGCATCGAGCCGGCCAAGGCGTCCGCCGCCCGGGTGCTCTTCGAGGTGCTGCGTACGCCGGACTTCAAGGACCGGCTGGCCGCGCAGGCGCTGCGCGCGCCGGACGGCAACTGGGGGCGCGGCTTCCAGGCCCCGACGGGCGCGCCGAGCCCGGCGAACGGCGGCGCGAGCCAGGTGCCGCCGTCCGGTCAGGGCGGCGCGGCCGACCTCGACCCGGGCGCCATCTCGACGGCGACCACCACCTGGTCGGTGGCCACGCAGTCGGGCCGGATGCTCTGCGTCATCGACGTCTCCGGCTCGATGAAGAAGCCGGTCGCGACGGCGAACGGCGCCAGCCGGGAGCAGGTCACGGTGGCGGCCGCGAGCCAGGGCCTCGGGCTCTTCGACGACTCCTGGTCGATCGGTCTGTGGACGTTCTCCACGAACCTTCAGGGCTCGCAGGACTGGAGCGAGCTGGTCGGAATAAAGCCGTTGTCGAGCAACCGGGGGGCGCTGCAGCGCGGCCTCGCCTCGATCAAGCCCTCCAGCGGCGACACCGGCCTGTACGACACCATGCTCGCGGCGTACAAGAAGGTGCAGCAGGACTGGGAGCCGGGCAAGGTCAACTCGATCGTGCTGTTCACCGACGGCAAGAACGAGGACGACAACGGCATCTCGCAGAAGGAGCTGCTGGACCAGCTGAAGAAACTGAAGGACGACGAGCAGCCGGTCCAGGTGGTCATCATCGGCATCGGCACCGAGGTGAACCGGGCCGAGCTGGAGTCGATCACCAAGGTCACCGGCGGCGGCGCGTTCGTCACCACCGACCCCAGCAAGATCGGCGAGATCTTCCTCCGGGCGATCGCGCTCCGGCCGCCCGCCCCGCGCTGACCTGAAGCTCAGCGCTAGTCTTCCGCCGTACCGGCAAATCCGGTACGGCGGAAGGCTTCCCGGGTCAAGACGCGGGATGAGAACTGACGGTAATGCGTCCGAATCAATCGGTAACCATAATTGTCCAGGCATGATGACCGGGTGCCTCGACCGCGGGCTCCACACCGGAGCCGGGCGGGGACGGGGCGGTCCTGAGCGAAGTGGGGAGGGCCGGTGACCTCGGCGACGCTGTTGACCCCTGCCACGTCGTCGCGACCCGGTGGTGAACGCCCGGGCAAGACGACACGAGCCGCGGAGCGGGCCTACATCCGGGTCCTGGTGGTGCTGGACACCGCGGTGCTCGCGGTGGCCATCCTGGTCGGTTACCTGGCCCGGTTCGGCGACGAGGAGCCGACCGGGTCCGAGATCCCGTACGTCGTGGTAGCCCCGGCGCTGCTGCTGGTCTGGCTCGTCTCGCTCAAGGCGATGCGGTGCTACGACGACCAGGTGCTCGGGTACGGCGCGGACGAGTACCGCCGGGTCAGCGCGGCGAGCATGCGGCTGGCCGGCGGTATCGCGATCGCCGGGTACATCGCCGACGTCGGCGTCTCCCGGGGCTTCCTGGCCATCTCCTTCGCCGTCGGCACCGTCGGCCTGGAGGTGGCGCGGTTCGCGGCCCGCAAGCGGCTGCACCGGGCCCGCGACCGGGGCGCCGGCTGGTCGCGCAAGGTGCTCGTGGTGGGCGACACGGCACACGTGCTGGAGCTGGTGCACACGCTGCGCCGGGAGCCGTACGCGGGCTACCAGGTGGTCGGCGCGTGCATTCCGGACGCGCTGCTCGCCCCGGTGCCGCAGCGGCTGGGTGACGTGCCGGTGGTCGGCTCCTTCCGGGGCATCCCGGAGGCGGCCACGGCGATCGGCGCCGACACGGTGGCGGTCACCGCCTCCGGTGAGCTGACCGCGACCCGGCTTCGCCGCCTGGGCTGGCAGCTGGAGGGCACCGGGGTCGACCTGGTGGTGGCACCGGCGCTGACCGACGTCGCCGGCCCTCGCATCCACACCCGCCCGGTCGCCGGCCTGCCGCTGATCCACGTCGAGGCGCCCGAGTTCCGTGGCGCCCGCAAGCTGGTCAAGGGCTTCGTGGACCGGTCGATCTCGCTGATCGCGCTGCTCGTGCTGGCGCCGCTGCTGATCGTGATCGCGCTCGCCATCAAGATCGACAGCCGGGGTCCGGTGCTGTTCCGGCAGACCCGGGTCGGTCAGGGCGGCGAGGAGTTCGGCGTCTTCAAGTTCCGCACCATGGTGGTCAACGCCGACGCCCTGCTCGCCGAGCTGGCCGCGCGCAACGAGACCGACGGCCTGATGTTCAAGATGCGCGACGACCCGCGGGTGACCCGGGTGGGCCGGCTGCTGCGCAAGTGGTCGCTGGACGAGCTGCCCCAGCTCGTCAACGTGCTGCTCGGCCAGATGAGCCTGGTCGGCCCGCGCCCGCCGCTGCCGTCCGAGGTGGCCCGCTACGACGGCGACGTGGCGCGACGCCTCCTGGTCAAGCCCGGCATGACCGGCCTCTGGCAGGTCAGCGGCCGGTCCGACCTGAGCTGGGAGGACGGCATCCGGCTCGACCTCTACTACGTGGAGAACTGGTCGCTGGCCGCCGACCTGACCATCCTCTGGAAGACGTTCGGCGCCGTGATCAACAGCCGCGGCGCGTACTGAGCGGGCCGGGTCAGGGCTGCGGGCCCAGCCAGTCCAGGCACACCACCACCGCGTCGTCCACCAGATCGCCGGCGACGAAGGCCCGCAGGTCGCCGATCAGCGACCGGACCGCGTCCAGCGGCTCCATCGGCCCGGTCCGGCGCAGGAACCGGTCCAGCGCCGCCTCGCCGTAACGCCCCTGCTCGGTGGTGGCGTCGATGACGCCGTCGCTGACCACGAAGAGCCGGTCACCGCGCTCCAACTGGAACGTCTGCTCCCGGTAGTCGGTGCCCTCGAACATGCCGAGCGGGAACTGCTCGTCCAGCGCCTGCTCGCTGACCTCGCCGGCCCGCAGCCGCAGCAGACGGGGCGAACCGGCGTCGACCACGGCCAGCGTGCCGGTGGCCAGGTCCAGTTCGACGAGCAGCACCGAGACATGCTGCTGGCCCCGGTGCTGCGCGTAGATCGCCTGGTCGGCCAGCGCGGCCTGATCGGCCAGGGGGAGCCCGGCCCGGCGCGCGTTGCGCAGCGCGTACGTGGCCAGCGAGGCGAGCAGCGCCGCGGCCACCCCCTCACCGAAGCCGTTCAGCACCGCCAGCCAGAGCCGGTGGCCGTCGTCGGACCAGTCGAAGCTGTCCCCGCGCACCGCGTACGCCGGTTCCAGCTGCCCGGCCAGGCTGAACGACGGCCGGATCCGGCTGCGCCCGGGCAGCAGCTCCCACTGCATCTCGGCGGCCAGCGTGAGGCGCCGGCTGCGCCGGGCGGTCCGGTAGATGTCGGTGGTCGCCATGACCGCGCTCAGCTCGTGCCCGAGCACCGTGGCGATGGTGTCCAGCTCGCGGCGCGCGTCCGGGTCGGCCGGCACCGGAGAGACCCGGAGGACGCCCCGGCGCTCGCCGCGCATGCCCACCGGGAACCAGCCCACCTCGTCGGCGATCACCGGCTCCTGATGGTCGAAGGCGCGCCAGGCCGGGTGACCGGGGCGGGCGAGCGCCTCGCCGTCACCCAGCGGCAGCAGCTCGGCGAGCCGGTAGTCGACCTGGTAGAGCTCGGTGCGGGTGATTCCGTACGTGCGCGCCAGCTCGGCGGCGAGCCGGTCCACGATGAGATCCGTCGGCGCCTCGGTCAGGACCCGGCGCGCGCGGCCCTCCGCTCCGCTCATCTTTGCTCCTTTGCACAGGTCGCCGGGCAGATCCGGGGGGTAGTCTCGGGCCCACCATGACCGAAGAGCCTGGTCCCCAGGGACCTGACACGAGTATGTCCGCCGCCCTGGACGAGGCGGCAGGCACCTTGCTCGCCGTCTGGGAGGCGGCCCGGGAGCGCACCACCAGCCGGCTGTCCAGTGCCCAGTTACGCGCGATCATGGTCGTCGAGCAGTATGACGGCATCAACCTCCGCCGGCTCGCCACCCTCACCGACATGCTGCTCTCCTCCGCCAGCCGGCTCTGCGACCGGCTGGTCGCGGCCGGCATGCTGGAACGCGAGCCGGGCCGCTACGACCGGCGGGAGATCTCCCTGCACCTCACTCCGGAGGCCCTGCGGCTCCTCGCCGAACTGCGCACCGACCGGCGGCGCCGGCTGGAGCGGATCCTGGACGGAATGAGCTCGGAGGGCCGGGTGGCACTGCTGCAGGGCATGCGCGAGTTCGACGTGGTCGGCCGGCGCGGGGAGGCGACAGCGGCCGAGGGCTGGCCGGTGCTGCAGCCCTCCGGGGAGCGGATCGGTGACCCGGTCCGCCCGTCCGGCGAGCCGCCGGTGGCCCGTACCGCCTGACTTCACCCGCGGACGGCCCGCAGCCGGGCCACCACCCGGGGATGCTCGGTCAGCGCCCGCTCCAGCGTGCCGAGCACCTCGTCCAGCAGCGCCCGCCCGCCCCGGGACGTCAGCGCCTCCGCCTGCCACTCGACGAAGTCCCGCAGCAGCCGGTCGTCGTCCACCCGCACGGCCGCGATCAGCGCGTCCACCAGGTGCGCGATGCCGGTGGCGGCGTCCTCGGCGGTCTCCTCGGGCGGGTCCACCGCGGTCAGCGCGAGCCGGACCAGCTCCCGCCGCCGGTGCAGCAGGGCGACGTACGAGTCGTCGGGCGGCGGTGGTGGCGCGCCGATGTGCGTGCCCGCGGACAGCGGCCGGTCCAGCAGCGCGACGGCGTCCCGGGCGCTGGCGCCCCAGGCCGCCGCGCCGATCGTGGCGGCCCACCGGCCCTCCGGCCCGAAGCCGGGGCCGCCCGCCAGTACCGGCACCCCGGCCGCGCGGCTCGCCTCCACCATCCGCGCCGCCCGGACCAGCCGGTTCGGCTGCACGCAGCTCAGCAGTACCGCGTCCGGGCCGGTCTGGTGCAGGTAGGAGACCAGGTGCCGGGCCGGCACGCTGGCGCCCAGGAACGTCACCCGCCAGCCGGCCGCCCGGACCACCTCGGCGACGATCCGGGCGGCCAGCGCGTGCCACTCGCCCTCGACGCAGGCCATCACCACGTGCCCACGTCGCGGTGCGCCGATCGTCGCGCCCACCGCGCCGACCACGAGTTCGCTGACATGGGTGGCGGCGTGCTCCTGGGCCACGCTCCAGGAACCGGTGAGCCAGCGGCGGCCGATCTCCTGCTGCGCCACCGCGACGAGGTCCACCAGGATGTCCGCGACCGGCACGCCGTCGGCGAGCAGTTCCTGCGCCAGCGCGATCGCGCCGGCCCGGTCGGCCCGGTCCAGGTGATCGAGATACGCGGCGAGCGTCTCCGGCCCGATCCGGCGCTCCGGGCTCACCCGGCGGCCAGCGCCAGCATGGCGATGTCGTCGTGCGGCTGCCCGTCCAGCCACTCGTCGACGAGCTGGAGCACCCGCTCCACGAGCGCGGCCGGCGGGAGCCCGGCACCGGAGGCGACCGCCTGGCGCAATCGGTCCTCGCCGAACATGGCCAGCTCGGTCGGGCCGCCCCGGGCCTCGGTCACCCCATCGGTGTACGCCAGCAGCAGGTCGCCCGGCGCCAGCCGTACCTCGGCGTCGACGAACCGCGCGTCGGTGAGCGCGCCCACCGGCATGCCGCCCACCCGGACGGTCTCGATCCCGCCGCCGGCGCGGGCGACGAGCGGGGCGGGGTGCCCGCCGCCGGCCACCCGGACCCGCAGCCCGCCGCCGGGCTCGCGGCGGACCGCGCCGAGCAGGAGCGTCGTGAACTGGGCCCGGCGGGCGGCGTCCGGCGCGTCCAGCAGCGCCCGGTTGAGCAGCTCCAGCAGTTCCCGGGGACGCTGCTCGACGAGGCGCAGCGTCTGCAGCGACTGGCGTACCCGGCCGGTCAGCACTGCCGCGCCGACGCCCTTGCCGCAGACGTCGCCGAGCGCGAGGAGACCGCCCTCGGCGGTGGGGAACACGTCGTAGAAGTCCCCGCCGATGCGCAGGCTGTCCCCGGCGGCGCGGTAACCGCCGGCGAGCGTCATCCCGGGCAGGCGCGGCAGTTCCGGCGGGAGCAGGCTGTTCTGCAGCACGCGCGCCAGGTGGGCCTGCTCGCCGTACAGCTCGGCGGCGGCCAGCGCGGCGCCGGCCCGCCCGGCGAACTCCCGGGCCAGTGCGATCTCCCGCTGGTCGAAGCCGGGCCGTTCGGGGCGGCGGGCCAGCACCAGCGCGCCGGCCGGGCCGCCGGCGCTGGGCATCGGGCTGATCAGCACGGTGCCCGGCCGGCCGAAGCCGGTGGGCAGCACCTCGGCCAGGTCGGCCAGTTCGGCGTCGAGCCAGGGACTGGGCTCGGTGCGGTCGCCGTCGAGCGCCTCGACCAGCCCGGGGACGGACTCCACGGTGCGCCAGCCGGTCACGCCGGTGACCGGGCCGGAGTCGCCGGTGGCGTACCGGATCCAGTGCGGCGCGTCCTCGGCGGGCGGGGCCGGGCGGTGCACCACCACGGCGACGTCGGCCAGGTAGGGCACCGGCAGCGTGACCGCGGCGCGCAGCGTCTGGTCCCGGTGCAGGGACAGCCCGAGCCGGCTGCCGGCCCGGGCGAGGAAAGCGGTCCGGGAGCGTTCGGCGAGCAGCGCGTCGGTGCGTGCGTGCTCCTCCGTGACGTCTCGGACGTACCAGGCGCCGCGCCCGGCGGCCAGCGGGCGCCGCAGCCCGCGCAACCGCCGGCCGTGGTGCTCGGTCTCGAATGTGTCCGATCCGGTGCGCGCCGCCTCGGCCAGCGCCGGCACCTGGCACCCGGCCAGGTCGACGCCGGGGGTCAGCTCCGGGAGCAGGTCGGTGGCCATCGCGTTGACCAGGGCCACCACGCCGGCCGGGTCGACTGTCACGACCGCTTCGGCGAGCCCGTCCAGCAGCTCCTGGGCGAGCCGGTCGTCAGCCGGGAGCGCGGCCCCGGCCACCCGCCGGGGTCGCTTCCTCCAGGCGTGCCCCCCGCCGCTGACCGGCCCCGCGACACCGCCCCGGCGCGCGGCTGTCACCTCAGGTGGCCGGGCGCTTCGGTCAGTCGACCCCTGCGCATGCTGTCGGTGCACTCCTCGCTCGGCGGACAGGTTGCCTGGCGGCAAGCGTACCGAGCGCGGGCACGTAATGCCCGTCCAGGAACGGCCGGATCAGGCGCTGCGGGCCAGCCAGCCCACCGGCCGGTCGACGATCCGGCGGACCACCGAGCCGGCTCCGCCGACCGCTGCGGACTGCGCCCCGAGCACGGCCGGGCGTACCTCGACCGGTGCCCAGGCGGCGGTCAGCACCCGCCGGGAGATCTCCGCCACCACAGGCGGCCGCAGCCAGGGGGCGAGCGGGGCGTATCCGCCGCCGAGCACCACCGTGTCCAGGTCCAGCAGGTTCACCACGCCCGCCACGGCGACCCCGAGGGCGGCGCCGGCGTCGGCCAGGGCGGTCAGCGTGGCCGGGTCACCGGCGTCGGCCAGGTCGGCGAGCCGGGTGGCGGCGGTGTCGGCGGGCAGTTCCGCGCCGGGCAGCCCGGCGGCGGCCAGGATCGCCTCCTGGCCCGCGTACCGCTCCAGACAGCCCTGGCCGCCGCAGCGGCACGGCCGCCCCTGCGGTTGGACCGGGAAGTGACCGATCTCTCCGCTCCAGCCGCGCGCGCCCCGGTAGAGCGAGCCGTCCAGCACGATTCCGGCGCCGATGCCGATCTCGCCGGTGATGTGCAGGAAGCTGCGGGGGCCGGCCGGTCGCGCGTACAGCTCGCCGAGCGCCGCCAGGTTGGCCTCGTTGTCGACCACGAGCGGTGGCACCCCGTCGACCGGCTCGGCCAGCGAATGCCCGGCCAGCAGCGCCGGCACGTCCACGTCCCGCCAGCCGAGGTTCGGCGCGAGCCGGACCAGGCCGCCGTCGCCGACCAGGCCGGGCACGGCGAGCGCCGCGCCGGCCAGGGTCAGTCCGTCGCGTACGGCGGCGGCGCGCGCCTCGGCGGCCAGCGCGGCGAGCCGGGCGAGCGCGTCGGCGGGGGAGACCGGGCGCAGGTCGGCGCGGCGGACCAGGTGGTGCCGGACCGTGCCGGTCAGGTCGACGACGCAGGCCGCCAGGTAGTCGACGTTCACCTCCAGGCCGAGCCCGGCCGGGCCGTCGGAGGCGAGCACCAGCCCCCGGGCCGGCCGGCCCGCACCGGTACGCGGCTCCGGCTCCGCCTCGGCGACCAGCCGGCCGGCGATCAGGTCGTCGACCACGGCGGAGACGGTGGCCCGGGTCAGGCCGGTGTCGGCGGCGATCCCGGCCCGCGAGGGCGGCCGGTCGGCGGCGGCGATCCGCCGGAGCACCACTGCGAGGTTCAACTCGCGCAGGCTGCCCTGCCGGACCGCCCCGGCCGTGCTGGCGCTTGTCACCTCTTGACACTGCCACATCGCCGCCATTTAATTCAACCGCTGAACAAATCGCGGACGACACCACCACTGGAGGTCTGCCATGGCACCCCGTCCCACCCCCGCGGACAAGTTCTCCTTCGGCCTCTGGACGGTGGGCTGGCCGGCCCGTGACCCGTTCGGCGACGCGACCCGTCCCGAGCTGGACGCCGTCGAGGCCGTGCACCGGCTCGCCGAGCTGGGCGCGTACGGCATCACCTTCCACGACGACGACCTGGTCCCGTTCGGCGCGGACGCCGCCACCCGCGACGCCCGGCTCAGCCGCTTCCGCAAGGCGCTCGACGAGACCGGCCTGGTCGTGCCGATGGTCACCACCAACCTGTTCAACCACCCGGTGTTCAAGGACGGCGGCTTCACCAGCAACGACCGCGACGTGCGGCGGTACGCGCTGCGCAAGGTGCTGCGCAACATCGACCTGGCCGCCGAGATGGGCGCGAAGACGTTCGTCATGTGGGGCGGCCGGGAGGGCGCCGAGTACGACGTCGCGAAGGACGTCCAGGCCGCGCTGGACCGCTACCGCGAAGCGGTCGACCTGCTCTGCGAGTACGTCGTCGACAACGGCTACGACCTGCGCTTCGCGCTGGAGCCGAAGCCGAACGAGCCCCGGGGCGACATCCTGCTGCCCACCGTCGGCCACGCGCTCGGCTTCATCTCCACCCTGGCCCGCCCGGAGATGGTCGGGCTGAACCCGGAGGTCGGGCACGAGCAGATGGCCGGGCTGAACTTCGCCCACGGCATCGCCCAGGCGCTCTGGCAGGGCAAGCTGTTCCACATCGACCTCAACGGCCAGCGCGGCATCAAGTACGACCAGGACCTGGTCTTCGGCCACGGCGACCTGCTCAACGCGTTCGCCCTGGTCGACCTGCTGGAGCACGGCGGCCCGAACGGCGGCCCGGCCTACGACGGCCCGCGCCACTTCGACTACAAGCCGTCCCGCACCGAGGACATCGCCGGCGTGTGGGCCTCCGCCGAGGCGAACATGCGCACGTACCTGCTGCTCAAGGAGCGGGCCGCGGCGTTCCGCGCCGACCCGGAGGTGGTCGAGGCGCTCGCCGCCGCCCGCGTGGCCGAGCTGGCCACGCCGACGCTGAACCCGGGTGAGGGCTACCGCGAGCTGCTCGCCGACCGCACCGCGTTCGAGGAGTTCGACCCGGAGGCCGCCGGGGCGAAGGGCTTCGGCTTCGTCCGGCTCAACCAGCTCGCCGTCGAGCACGTGCTCGGCGCGCGCTGAGGCGGGCCGCCATGCCGCTCGTCGCGGGGGTCGACTCGTCGACCCAGTCCTGCAAGGTGGTGGTCCGGGACGCGGAGACCGGCGCGCTGGTCCGGCAGGGCCGCGCGCCGCACCCGCCCGGCACCGAGGTCGACCCGTACGCCTGGTGGGAGGCCCTGCGGGCGGCGGTGGCCGAGGCCGGCGGCCTGGCCGACGTGGCAGCCGTCTCGGTCGGCGGCCAGCAGCACGGCATGGTCTGCCTGGACGCCTCCGGTGAGGTGGTCCGGCCGGCGCTGCTGTGGAACGACACCCGGTCCGCCGACGCGGCCCGGGACCTGGTCGAGGAGGCCGGCGGCGGGGAGACCGGCCGCCGGTTCTGGGCCGACGCGACCGGCGCGGTGCCGGTGGCCAGCTTCACCGCCACCAAGCTGCGGTGGCTGGCCCGGCACGAGCCGGACAACGCCGACCGGGTGGCCGCCGTGTGCCTGCCGCACGACTGGCTCACCTGGCGGCTCGCCGGCGCGCCCGGCCTGGACGCGCTGCGCACCGACCGGGGCGACGCCAGCGGCACCGGCTACTGGTCGCCGCGCACCGGCGAATACCGGCTGGACCTGCTGGAGCGGGCCTTCGGCCGGCGCGTGACGGTGCCGGTCGTGCTCGGCCCGGCCGAGGCGGCCGGGCACCTCGACCCGGCGGTGCTCGGCGACGGCGCGGCGTCCGGTACGGCCGGGACCCCGGGAACCGGTGCCGCCGGCCCGGTGCTCCTCGGGCCGGGCACCGGGGACAACGCCGCCGCGGCGCTCGGTGCCGGCGCCGGTCCGGGCGACGTGGTCGTCTCGATCGGCACCTCCGGCACCGTCTTCGCGGTCGCGGACAACCCGGCCGCCGACCCGAGCGGCGCGGTGGCCGGGTTCGCCGACGCCACCGGCCGGTTCCTGCCGCTGGTGTGCACGCTCAACGCGGCCCGGGTGCTCGACGCCACCGCGACCCTGCTCGGCGTCGACCTCGACACGCTCGGTGAGCTGGCCCTGTCCGCGCCGCCCGGCGCCGACGGGCTGGTCCTGGTGCCGTACCTGGAGGGGGAGCGGACGCCGGACCGACCGCACGCCACCGGCGAGCTGAAGGGCCTGACACTGCGCACCTCGACCCCGGCGCACCTGGCCCGGGCCGCGGTCGAGGGGATGCTCTGCGGGCTGGCCGACGGTCTCGACGCGCTGCTCGCCCAGGGCGCCCGCGCCGACCGGATCATCCTGGTCGGGGGCGGCGCCCGGTCCGCCGCGGTACGGCGGATCGCGCCGCAGGTCTTCGGCCGCCCGGTGGTGGTGCCGCCGCCCGGCGAGTACGTGGCCGACGGCGCGGCCCGGCAGGCCGCCTGGGTCGCGCTGGGTGGCGACACCCCGCCCACCTGGTCGGTCGGCGACACCGAGGAGTACACCGGCGAGGCGGTCCCCGCCATCCGCGAGCGCTACGCCCACGCCCGGGAGTAAGGAAGGGCCCCTTCTTAACGCCTGCGGTAGAGGAGGGGCCCCTTCTTAACATGCGCGTCGGCCGGGGGCGGTGTCCCGGAACCGGCCCGCACCTGATTGGCTGCCCTGCATGACGGGCACGAAGGTCTCCCGGCGCGGGAACGCGGCACACCGGTTCTACAGCGTCGTCGTCTTCGTGGTACTCGCCTCGCTGGACAACGTGGCGATCGGCCTGGTGCCCCCGCTGTACGGGCCGATCTCCACCGCCCTCGACGTACCCCAGCGGATGCTCGGCCTGGTCACCGCCGTCAGCTTCCTGGTCAGCGCGGTGGCGGCGGTGGGCTGGGCGTACGTCGGGGACCGCACCAACCGCAAGCCGCTGCTCATGGTCGGCACGCTGCTCTGGGCCGCCGGCACCGCCGGCAGCGCGCTCGCCGGGGGGTACGCGACGTTCCTGGCCGCGCAGTTCGTCGGCGCGGTCGGGCTCGGCGCGGTGGGCTCGGTCGGCTTCTCCGTGGTCACCGACCTGATCTCGCCGCGCCGACGCGGCCTGGTGATGAGCTTCTGGGGGCTGTCCCAGGGCGTCGGCACGCTGGCCGGGACGCTGCTCGGCGGCGTGCTCGGGGCGACCGACTGGCGGCGGCCGTTCCTGCTGCTGACCGGCGTGGGTCTGGCCGCCACGGTGGCGTACCTGTTCACCTACGACATCCGGCGCGGGCAGAGCGAACCGGAGCTGGCCGGGGCGATCGACGCCGGGAACGAGTACGACTACCGGATCAGCCGCGCCGACCTGCCCCGGATCCTGGCCCGCCGGACCAACCGCTGGCTGATCCTGCAGGGGCTGACCGCCCAGGCCGCGTTCGGCTCGCTGGTCTGGCTGCCGGTGCTGTTCAGCCAGCGGGCCGAGGCGCAGGGCTACTCGCCGGCGACGGCCGTGGTGGTGGGCAGCGTCTTCGCCACCCTGTTCCAGCTCGGCGGGGTGTTCTCGATCGTGGGCGGCCTGGTCGGCGACGCGCTGCAACGGCGTACGCCCAGTGGCCGGGCCACCGTGGCGGCCGTCGGCATCCTCGCGGCGCTGCCGTTCTACCTGGTCCTGTTCTTCGTGCCGATCCGCATCGACGTGCCCGACGGCGCCGGGGCGGGCGCGGTGGTGACGGCGGTGCTGTCCAGCGTGCTGACCGAGCCGACGGTGGGGCTGAGCCTGCTCACCGCCGTGGTGGCGCTGGCGCTGACGTCGGCGAACTCGCCGAACTGGTTCGCGCTGATCGCCGACGTCAACCCGCCCGAGCACCGGGGCACCGTCTACAGCCTGGGCAACCTCGTCAACGGCGTCGGGCGGGCGGCCGGCAACGGGCTGGTCGGGGTGGTGTTCGCCGCGCTGCGTACGGCCTTCCCGCCGCCGTTGAACTATGCGGTCGGGCTGGCCGCGTTCCAGCTCTTCTTCATCCCGACCGGGATCATGTACTGGCTGGCCGCGCGTACGTCGCCGCGGGACATCGCGCAGGTGCACGACCTGCTGCACGCCCGCGCCGACCGCCTGGAAGGAAGGGCCCCTTCTTAACGGTGAGTGTTAATAAGGGGCCCTTCCTATACCGGAGGCGTTAACAAGGGGCCCTTCCTTACACCACCCGGAACCAGACGGTGACGTCCGTCGGGACCGTGGCGTCGTCCAGCGGCGCGCTCGACACCAGCACCTGCGCGCCGGCCGGCAGCGGCGCCGGGTCGGCCCCGAAGTTCGTCAGCACGGTGAGGTCGCCGTTGGTGAACGTGAGCACCTCGTCGCCGGAGGACAGGAACCGCAGCGGGCCCCGGGCCAGCGCGTGCTCGCGGCGCAGCCGCAGCGCGGTCCGGTACAGCTCGTACGTCGACCCGGGCACGCCGCGCTGCCGGTCCAGCGCGTACTCGGCCCAGGTCGACGGCTGGGGCAGCCAGCTCGCGTCGGTCGGCCCGAAGCCGTACGACGGGGCGTCGGCCTCCCACGGGATCGGCACCCGGCAGCCGTCCCGGCCGCGCTCGGTGTGCCCGCTGCGCGCCCAGGTCGGGTCCTGGCGGGCCTCGTCGGGCAGCGTGGTGTGCTCCGGCAGCCCCAGTTCCTCGCCCTGGTAGAGGTAGGCGGAGCCGGGCAGCGCGAGCATCAGCAGGCTGGCTGCCCGGGCCCGGCGCAGACCCAGCGCGGCGTCCGGCTGCGGGTCGTCCACGCCGACGCCGTTGGCCCGGCCACCGGCGGTGCCGAGCCCCAGCCGGGAGGCGTGCCGGACCACGTCGTGGTTGGACAGGACCCAGGTGGTGGGCGCGCCGACGGAGTCGGTGGCCTCCAGCGAGCGGGTGATCACCGCGTACTGGGCCGGCGCGGTCCAGGCGGCCAGCAGGTACTCGAAGTTGAACGCCTGGTGCATCTCGTCCGGGCGCACGTACCGGGCCAGCCGCTCGGCCGGCTCCACCCACGCCTCGGCGACCAGGATCCGCTCACCGGGGTACGAGTCGAGGACCCGCCGCCACTCCCGGTAGATCTCGTGCACGCCGTCCTGGTCCCACATCGGCGGGCGCGGCTTGTCCACCTCGCTGCCGGAGAGGATCTCCTGCGGCTCCTGCCAGTCGGCCAGGTCGGCCTGCTTGATCAGGCCATGCGCCACGTCCACCCGGAAGCCGTCCACGCCCCGGTCCAGCCAGAAGCGCAGCACGTCGAGGAACTCCGCGCGCACCTCCGGGTTGTCCCAGTTGAGGTCGGGCTGACCGGAGTCGAACAGGTGCAGGTACCACTGTCCGTCCGGCAGCCGCGTCCAGGCGGGGCCCCCGAAGACGCTCACCCAGTCGTTCGGCGGCTCGGCGCCGTCCGGGCCCTTGCCGTCGCGGAAGACGTAACGCTGCCGCTCCGGGCTGCCCGGGGCGGCCGCCACCGCCTCGGTGAACCAGCGGTGCGCGGACGAGGTGTGGTTGGGCACCAGGTCGACGATCACCCGTAGCCCGCGCGCCTTCGCCTCGGCGATCAGCTTGTCGGCGTCGGCGAGCGTGCCGAACAGCGGGTCGACGTCGCGGTAGTCGGCCACGTCGTACCCGGCGTCGGCCTGCGGGGACGGATAGAACGGGGACAGCCAGAGCGCGTCGACTCCCAGCTCGGCGAGGTGGTCGAGCCGGGAGGTGATGCCCGGCAGGTCGCCGATGCCGTCGCCGTCGGAGTCGGCGAACGAGCGCGGGTAGACCTGGTAGATCACCGCCTCGGTCCACCAGCCGGTGCCCGGGGCCTGCTGCGTCGCGTCGGTGTTCAGCGCCTTACTCCTGTCTGGGTGGTGCGGGGACGAGCAAGTTGGTTCAGTGTGCCCGCGGCGGCGCTGTCGATTCGCGCACCACCAGGCGAGTGGGCAGGATCACCGGGGGTGGCGTCCCGTCGTCGGTGCCGGCGCCGCGCGGCGCGGGCACCAGGCCGGGGTACGGCTCGGTGGCCCGTACGCCGAGCGGGTCGAGCAGGATGCGGGCGGCGAGCAGTCCCTGGTCGGCGGCGGGCTGGGCGATCGTGGAGAGCCCGAGCACACCGGCGAGGTCGTGGTCGTCGATGCCGATCACGCTCACGTCCTGCGGCACCCGTAGCCCGGCGTCGCGCAGCGCGGTGACCGCGCCCATCGCCATCTCGTCGCAGGCGGCGAAGATGGCCGTCGGCGGTTCGCCCCGGGCCAGCAGTTCGGCGGTGGCCCGGGTACCCCCGTCGATGGTGAATCGCGACTCGACGTCGAGGCTCGGGTCGGGCCGCAGTCCGGCGGCCCGCAACGCCTCCTGGTAGCCGCGCCGCCGGTCCAGGTGCGTGGTGAAGGCCAGTTCGTCGTCCGGGTCGCCGGAGATGTGCGCGATCCGGGTGTGGCCGAGGTCGAGCAGGTGGCGGGTGGCGGTCCGGGCGGCGGCCACGTCGTCGATCCGGACGCAGGGCCACCCGGGCACCTCGCTGCCGGAGCTGATCGTCACGCCGGGCAGGTCCAGGTTCGTCAGCGCGTGCACGTCCGCCGCGCGCAGCGGGGTGGCGACCAGGATGATCGCGTCCACGCGCTTGTGCAGGCTCGCCGTGCGCAGCACCCGCTGGCGGGTCTGCTCCCGGCCGCCGAGGTTGTAGAGCAGCAGGTCGTAGCCGCTGTCCTGGAGGAACTCCTCGACCGCCTCGACCACCGTGCCGAAGAACCACCTGGTGATCCGGGGCACCACCACCGCGACCGTGCCGGTCCGGCCGCCGGCCAGCCGGCTGGCGCTCGGGGACACCGCGTACTGGAGCTGCTCGGCGGCGGCGAGCACCCGGCGCCGGGTCGCGGCTGAGACCGTCGGCAGGCCCCGCAGCGCCCGGGAGACGGTGGCCGTGGAGACCCCGGCCAGCCGGGCGACGTCGTCAATTCTGGTCATCGTGTGGGCTCCCCGCCGTGACCCGGGCCCCGCCGCCGGCCGTGCCGGCGGCGGGGCGCGGATCAACCCTTGACGCTGCCGGCGAGCAGGCCTCGCACGAAGAAGCGCTGGAGGGACAGGAACACGATCAGCGGTACGACGATCGACACGAACGCGCCGGCCGTCAGCCGCTGCCACTCGTTGCCCCGGGTGCCGGCCAGTTCCGCGAGCCGGACCGTCAGCGGGGCGGTCTCGTCGCCGCCACCGGCGAAGATCAGCGCGACCAGCAGGTCGTTCCAGACCCAGAGGAACTGGAAGATGCCGAACGCCGCCAGCGCGGGCATGATCAGCGGCAGCACGATGGTGCGGAAGATCTTCGGGTGGGTGGCCCCGTCGACCCGGGCCGCCTCCATCAGGTCGCCGGGAAGCTGCGAGATGAAGTTGTGCAGCAGGAACACGGCGAACGGAAGCGCGAAACAGGTGTGCGCGAACCACACCTGGGCGAACTTCTGCTCGTCGACCAGGTCCCACGCGGGCAGGATCTGCACGCCGGCGATCGTGACGCCGGTGGAGAAGAACCGCAGCAGCGGCACCAGGGCCATCTGCAGCGGCACGATCTGCAGTGCGAAGATGCCGATGTAGACCCAGTCCCGCCCCTTGAAGTTCATCCACGCCAGCGCGTACGCCGCGAGCGACGCGAACGCGAGCGGGAAGAGCACCGAGGGGATGGTGATCGCCAGCGAGTTGATGAAGTAGCTGGCCAGCTGCCCGGACGAGCCGGAGCTGAACAGCACCTCCTGGTAGTTCTCCAGCGTGATCTGCGGGTCGCTGAAGAACGTCCACCACCCGGTGGTCTTGATCTCGTTCTCCGGCCGGAGCGAGGAGATGAACAGGCCGAAGGTCGGGATCGTCCAGAGCATCGCGATCACGACCGACACGAGCGTGGCGGTACGGCTGTTCAGACGCTTGCGCACCCGGGCGCCCCGGGTGGCCGGTTCGGTGGCCTGGGCGCCGACTCCGACGGTGGGCGTGGTGGTGGTCATCTCAGCCCTCCCGCTGCTTGCGCAGGTTGCGGATCTGGTAGATCACGATCGGGATCACCAGGACGAACAGGAACACCGCCAGCGCCGAGCCCTGCCCGTTCTCCTGGTAGCGGAACGCCTGGTTGTACATCTCGGTCGCGATCACGTTCGTGTCGTAGTTGCCGTTGGTGGCGGTGCGGACGATGTCGAAGACCTTGAGCGTGGCGATGGAGATCGTCACCACCACGACGATCAGCGCCGGCCGGATGCTCGGAATGGTGATCCGCCAGAACATCTGCCACGCGGTGGTGCCGTCGAGCCGGGCCGCCTCGACGATGTCGGCCGGGATGGCCTTGATCGCGGCGGAGAGCACCACCATGGCGAAACCGGCCTGGATCCACACCATGATCACGATGAGCAGGAACGTGTTCAGCGGCGAGTCCAGCAGCCACTGCTTCGGTTCTCCGCCGAGGCTCACCACGATCTGGTTGAGCAGGCCGATCTGGTCGCCCTCGCCCCGGTAGGCGTAGACGAAGCGCCAGATGATGGAGGCGCCGACGAACGAGATCGCCATCGGCAGGAAGATCAGGGACTTGGCGACCGCCTCGAACCGTGCCTTGTCCACCAGGACCGCGTAGATCAGGCCGAACGCGGTGGCCACCAGCGGCACCAGCAGCACCCAGATCAGCGTGTTGACCAGGACCCGGACGATCGAGTCCTCGGCGAACATCCAGCGGTAGTTGTCCAGTCCCACCCAGTTGCTGCTGCTGGAGTCCATGAAGGAGAGCAGCGTGGTGCGGATGGCCGGCACCACCAGTCCGACGGCGAGCAGCAGCAGCGTCGGCAACAGGAAGAAGAACGCGAACGCGCCCTCGCGCTGCTTGGGCCGGCGGGGCAGCGGCGTGCCGCTCACCGAGGCAGCGACCAGTTGCGCCTCCCGGCGCCGGGCGAAGTACGACGGCACCACGTCGAGGAGCAGGAGCAGCCCGCCCACCACCGCGACGAAGGCGATCAGCCCGTACATCAGCATGAGGAACTTCGGCTGCTCCGCCGCGAAGTCGAACTCCATCGACCCTCCTTCAAGGGTTCGGCTAGCAGAGGTGGCCCGGTCCGGGGGAACCGGACCGGGCCACCTGCTAGATCACTTCCAGCTGCCCTCGATGTCGTTCAGGACGGAGTTGGTGTCCTTGCCGTTGATCCAGGCCACCATGCCCTTCCAGAAGGTGCCGGCGCCGACCGCGGCCGGCATCAGGTCCGAGCCGTCGAAGCGGAAGACCGTCTTCTCGTCCTGGAGGATGCCCACGGAGAGCTTGTCCACCGGGTTCGGCACGTTGTTGATGTCCAGCTTCTTGTTCGCGGACACCCAGTCACCGATCTTGGCGCGGCTGTTGGCGTACTCGCCGGAGGCCAGGTAGGTCTGCACCGCCTGGACCTCGGGACGGTCGGCGAACGCGCCGACGAACTCGCCGCCACCCAGCACCGGCTTGCCCTTGGCCGGGTCGATGGCCGGGAAGTAGAACGCGAAGACGTCGCCGTCCTCGGCCACCTTGGTGCCCTCGGGCCACTGGTTGGCGTAGAAGGACGCCTGGCGGTGCATCGCGCACTTGCCGGTGGTGATCGGCGTGCCGCCCTCCTGGAAGGCGGTGGTGGAGATGCTCTTGACGCCGCCGAAGCCGCCGTTCATGTACTTCTCGTTCTTCAGGATGGTGCCGGCCCGGTTGAGCGCGTCAGCCACCTGCGGGTCGTTGAACGGGATCTGGTGGGTGGTCCACTTGTCGTAGACCTCCGGGCCACCGGTACGCAGCAGCACGTCCTCGATCCAGTCGGTGGCCGGCCAGCCGGTGGCGTCACCGGACTCGATGCCGGCGCACCACGGCTTGGTGCCGCTGGCCGCGATCTGGTCGGAGAGCTTGATCAGGTCGTCCCACGTGGTGGGGACGGTCCAGCCCTTGTCCTTGAAGGTCTTCGGCGAGTACCACACGAAGGACTTCACGTTCGAGCCGAGCGGGGCGCCGTAGAGCTGGCCGTTGACGGTGCTGTACTTCAGCCAGTCGGGGGAGTAGTTCTGCTCGGCCATCGCCTTGGTGTCGGCGCCGACCGGCTTGAGCTTGCCCGAGTCGACGAAGCGCTTCAGCAGGCCCGGCTGCGGGATGAAGGCGAGGTCGGGGGCGTTGCCGCCGTCGACCCGGACCGGGAGCTGCGCCTCGAACTCGGCGTTGCCCTCGTGGTCGATCTCGATGCCGGTGCAGTCCTCGAACTGCTTCCAGGACTCGTTGAGGCGGTCGGCCTCGATCTCCCGGATGGAGGAGTAGATGGTCACCTTCTTGCCGTCGTGACCTTCGTACTTCTCGTATGCGGCGCATTCGGCCGATCCGGCCTTGTCGCTCTTCTTGTCATCGCCGGTGCCGCAGGCGGCGACACCGAGCGCCAGCCCCAGGACGCCGGCGACCGCGAGCGTCTGGCGCGATCTGGCAAACGCCATGCCGATCTCCTTCCTTGCCGGCGCGTGGGGGGATCGAACCCGCGCCGGTCCGATGGTCGTCCTCACATGTAAGCGCTTGCATCGTGTCGGGTCCACCCCTGGCCGGACACGGCCCGGTAACAATCCCGAAACCCTGGCCAGGGGCTTGGGTGCGCTCCCACGAATCTTCCCGGGAACGGAACTTTCTGTCAGGATGTCCGCATCACATTGAAGACTTTCAACATTGGAGGCAGTGGATGCGTAAGCGATGGCTCGCCCTCGGGGCGAGCGCGACGGTCCTGGCGGCGACCCTCGTGCCGACCGCGCCGGCGATGGCCGCGCCGACGTTCAAGGTCCCGTTCCCCTGCAACCAGTCCTGGTCCGGTCAGACCCGGACCAACCACAGCCCGGCGAACGCCATCGACTTCAACCGCACCGACGACGCCGGCGACCCGGTCGTCGCCAGCGCGCCTGGCACCGTCGACGTGGTCACCAACCTCGGCGACACCAGCTACGGCAAGTACGTCCGGATCAACCACGGCGGCGGCCACACCACCTACTACGCCCACCTGAGCGCCTTCAACGTCTCCGTCGGGCAGACCGTCGGCTACGGCCGGGTGATCGGGTACGTCGGCACGACCGGCGGCTCCACCGGCCCGCACCTGCACTACGAGCAGCGCATCGACGGCAGCTCGGTGAAGATCAAGTTCAACGGCGTCCAGGCGCTCTACTGGGGCACCAAGACCTACACCAGCGACAACGGCTGCGGCGGGACGAACACCGGCCAGGGCACCGTGAACACGGCCGGCTCCCCGCTGACGGTCCGCTCCGGCCCCGGCACCGGCTACAGCTCGGTCGGCACGGTCGCCGACGGGGCGAAGGTGACCATCCAGTGCCAGACCAGCGGCACCAGCGTCAGCGGCACCTACGGCACCAGCTCGATCTGGGACCGGATCGGCTCCGGCCGGTTCATCTCCGACGCCTACGTCTACACCGGCTACGACGGCTACATCCCCGGCGTACCCCGCTGCTGAGCCCGGCGGGCGCGGGGGCGACCGGCCCTCGCGCCCGTACCGGTCAGGAGTTCAGCCGCCACACCGCGAAGTTCAGCGCGGACGCGAACGTCACCCACGCCCAGTACGGCAGCATCAGCAGCGTGGCCGGCCGGGAGACGCGCCGGAACAGGACCACGGTCACGCCGATCGCCAGCCACATCAGCACGATCTCGGCGAACGCCAGCCCGTACGCCCCGGCGCCGAAGAACAGCGGGGTCCAGATCGCGTTCAGCACGAGCTGCACCACCCAGGCCCAGAGGGCGGGGCCGAACCCGACCCGGCGCCAGACCAGCCAGCCGGCGATCGCGATCAGCGCGTAGAGGACCGTCCAGACCGGGCCGAACAGCCACGACGGCGGCGCCCACGCGGGTTGGTCGAGGCTCTGGTACTCGGCGGAGGTGCCCTGCACACCCAGCCCGCCGATCGCGGCCGCGGCGAAGGTGGCGGCGCCGAAGCCGAGCAGCGCCCACCACTTCCGGGCGCCGGTGGTGCGCCGGGTGACACTCTGCGACGTCTCCATGGTCGAGATGTTTCCGCTCGACCGGCCCGGCAAACGCCGGCCCGGACGCGGAAAAGCCGGAGTCACCCGGCCCGGGTGTTCCGGTCCGGCAGGACGGAACACCCGGGCCCGGCGACCCCGGCGGGTACGAGAACCGCTGTTACGTGTTGAAGATGCTGACGCCACCCGGGCCGACCAGGAGGCCGACGACGATGAGGACGATGCCCCAGAGGATCTGCCGGCGGAACAGGGCGAGAATTCCGGCGACCACCAGTACGACTGCGAGAATCCAGAGAATCAGCTCCATGTCGGCTGAATACCCGTGCGCCCGATCCCGGAAACCTCCCGGTCAGTCGAGCTGGTCACCGCCCAGGTGGAAGACGCTGTACGCCTGCTTGATCACCGGGTGCGCCACGTTGCGCACCCGCACCCCGCCCGGCGTGGTGCCGCGCTCGGTGCCGTGGTGGGCGTGCCCGTGCAGCGCCAGCGCGGTGGGCGCGGCGTCGATCGCCTGCCCGAGCTGGTAGCAGCCGAGGAACGGGTAGATCTCCAGCGGCTCGCCGGCGAGCGTGTCCGGCACGGGGGAGTAGTGGGTGAGCGCGACGAGCGCGTCGCAGTCCAGCGAGAGCAGCGCGTCGGCGAGTGCGTCGGCGCTCTCCCGGGTGGTCCGTACGAACGCCTTCATCTCCGGCTCGCCGAAGTCGCTGGCGCAGCGCCCGGCGAACCCGCCGCCGAACCCCTTGACGCCGGCCACCCCGAGCCGCCCGCCCGGCGTGTCCACCACGACGCCGGTGCCCTCCAGCACCGTGATCCCGGCGTCCTCCAGCACCTTCACCACCTGCGGCACCTGGTCGCACTGGTGGTCGTGGTTGCCGAGCACGGTGATCACCGGTACGCCGAGATCGCCGAACTCCCGGGCCACGCAGCGCGCCTCGGCCTCGGTGCCGTGCCGGGTCAGGTCACCGGCGAGCAGCAGCGCGTCGGCGGAGCCGGGCAGCTCCTCCAGCGCCGGACGGAACCGGCCCACCACGTCCTCGTCCAGATGCACGTCGCCGACGGCGGCGATCCGGATCACCATCGAACCTCCCTCACGGCAGCTCCTCGACCTGGGTGGGCGCCTGCGTGCGGATCACCCCGATGTCGCTCGTCACGTGGGTGTCCGGGAAGCGCTCGGCCACCCGGCGCAGGATCTCCTCCCGCCGGTGCGGGCTCTCCACCTCGCCGTAGAGCACCAGCCCGTTCTCCCGCCGCACCACGGTGATGCCCTGCTCGGCCACCGTCGGGTCCTCGGCCAGCATGCTCTGGATCTCCGCCTCGACGTACTCGTCGGGGGGAACGTCGCCGGACAGTCCGGTCACAGGGTCTCCCTTCCGCCGGGCGCGCCGCCGGGCAGCACGTCCAGCCGGTCGAGCAGCACCAGGAACGCCTCCGCGTACGGCGAGTGCTGCGTCTCCTTCCGTACCCGTTCCCAGTCGATCTGTTCCCGCAGCGAGCGGGCCAGCGGCAGGGCGCGGGCGAAGTCGCAGTAGTGCTGCGAGAAGCTCAACAGCTTGTGCACCATGAGCTGGCTGGCCGAGAGCACCGGCATGTGGATGGCGTCGACCGGGCGCACGATCGTGTCGGCGAACGTCTCCTCGGTCACCGGCGTCTCCACCGGCCGGTGGATCAGGTCCACCATCCGGTCCTCGTCGTAGACCTTGACCAGCCAGTCCTCCGGCGGGCGCTCGGCGGTGAAGCCGGCCTCGACGAGCGCCTCCAGCGCCCGGTCGACGTCCGCCTCGCGGAGCAGGAAGTCCACGTCGTGGTCGCTGGAGTGGCCGCCGTGCGCGTACACCGCGAAGCTGCCACCCAGCGCGAACGGGATCTCGGACTGTTTGAGCACGGCGGCGACCTTCTTCAGCGTGTGCACCAGGGTCTCGTCCCCGCGCTCGGCCATCTGCGGCTCCCTCGTCGTCATGGGCGGTGGGATCACGATGCGTACCCGGCGGACGCTCCGGTCACACCTGTTGCGGCGCGATCGGCCCGCCAGGGCAGGAAAGCGACATACAGGCCGGTGTGGGCGTCGGTCGGATAACCTCGGGAGGGTGGCCAGCTCACTGCGGACGCGGCGGGGCAGGGCCCGACTGCGTGCCGTCGCCCTGATCGGCATCGACGGCTCAGGCAAGACCACCCAGGCGCACCGGCTCGCCCAGGCCCTCACCGCCGCCGGCCACCCCGCGACGTACCACCGCAACGCCGGTGGCCGCCGCTGGCTCGGCCGCGTCGCCCAACGGATCGGCCGTCCGGACGCGCAGCGGCTCGTCGGGCGTGACGGCCTGCTCGTGGTCGAGTCGGCGCTGCGCTGGCTGGCCATCGCGCTCGCGCTGCTGAGCTGCCTGGTCACCGGCCGCACCGCGGTGATGGACCGCTGGTCGTACTGCCAGTACGCGAGCATCCGGGCGCACGGCGGGCAGCGGTGGGAGCGGCTGGTCCGGGCCGGCTACCGGGTCTTCCCGGCGCCCGCTGTCACGTTCCTGCTCACCGTCGACCCGGCCGAGGCGTACCGCCGGATCGAGCGGCGCGGCACCGACCACGAGAGCATGGCCTGGCTGACCGACGCGGACACCGCCTACCGGAGGCTGCCGGAGTACGGCGGCTTCGTGGTGGTGGACGGCAACGGCCCACCGGAGGAGGTGGCCCGCCGGATCCGGGCGCACCTGAGCGAGTGGCTGCCCGACGATCCGTCCGCCGGTCCCGGCCCGGCTCCGGGCGGCCCTCCACGTCCGGCCGGCGGGGCGGGCCGCGACGGCCCGGTGCCGGTTCAGGCCCGGCCGTAGACCGGGATGCCGGCGCCGCTCGTGGGCGCCGACTCGGGGGAGGCCAGGAACCGGATCACGCCGGCGATCTGCGCCGGAGGCACCCAGCGCCGGTGGTCGGCGTCGGGCTGGGCGGCCCGGTTGGCCGGGGTGTCGATGACGCTCGGCAGCACCGTGTTGCACCGCACCCCGCGCTGGCGGTACTCGACCGCGACCGCGTCGGCGAACGCCCGCACCGCGGCCTTGGCGGTGACGTAGCCCGAGGCGCCCGGGAACGGCGACACCGCCGCCCGCGCGGAGACGCAGACCACGGCGCCGTCACCGGTCGCCACGAGGTGCGGCAGTGCCGCCCGGGTCACCAGGTAGGTCGGGCGCAGGTTGAGCCGCAGCATCCGCTCGAACTCCTCGACCGGGGTCTCGTGCACCAGGCCGCCCGCGGCGTACCCGCCGACCAGGTTGACCACCGCGCGCAGTGGCGCGGCCGGCTCGGCGGTCGCGACCTCGACCGCCCGCGCGGCCCCCTCGGGGGTCAGCAGGTCGGCCACGACCCGGACCGGGCCGTCGTCCGTCCCGGCCTCCCGCTGGGGTACGACCACCCGCCAGCCTGCGTCGAGGAAGGCGGCGGTGACCGCGCCGCCCAGCCCACCCGTGCCTCCGGTGACCAGCACCGTGCGTTCCGTCATGGACACACACGCTAGTCAACCGTCGTGCCGACCGACCGGTGACCCGCACGGGCCGTCCGGACCGTCCGGCCGAGGCCGACCAGGCAGGCCCTGCCGCGCGACGGCGGACCGGCACGTCGGGCGGCAGGAGTGACTCGACCGGACCGGTTGAGGCGGTGGGGCTGCGACAATGGGATCCTTGGCCCGGGGCGGGCACGGAAGACGGTAAATTTCCCGATACGCGGTGTCATGGTTGACGCTCACGCGCTCTGAAAGTAAGTTTCATCCGTGGCGAAGAGTCCGAAGATTTCTGCGAGTCACGAGCCCGGTGGACTGATCGTCCACATCAGCGGCCTGCTGCCCTCGCTGTCCCCGGCCGAACAGCGGGTGGCCCGGCTGGTCGTCGCCGATCCGGCGGACGCGGCCCGGCGCACGATCACCGACCTCGCCACCGCCGCCGAGACGTCCGAGGCGACAGTGATCCGCTTCTGCCGCTCGGTCGGCATGGACGGCTACCCCCAGTTGCGCATCCGCCTCGCCGCCGAGGCCGCCCGCCGGGTCGAGCCGCCGGACGCGCGGGTGGTCGGTGGCGACATCCCGCCGGGCGCGGACCTGGCCCAGATCATCGCCACCATCGCCTTCAACGACGCCCGAGCCGTCGAGGAGACCGCCGAGCAGCTCGACCCGGCCGTCTGCGAACAGGTGGTCGAGGCGATCGGCGCGGCCGGCCGGATCGACGTCTACGGCGCGGGCGCCAGCGGCTTCGTCGCCTCCGACTTCCAGCAGAAGCTGCACCGCATCGGCCGCATCGCGTTCTACTTCCCGGACGTGCACACCGCGCTCACCTCCGCCGCCCTGCTCGGGCGCGGCGACGTCGCGGTCGGCATCTCGCACACCGGCACCACGTCCGACGTCATCGAGGTGCTGGAGCAGGCGCGGGCCCGGGGAGCCACCACCGTGGCGCTCACCAACTTCCCGCGCTCGCCGATCACCGAGGTCGCCGACCACGTGCTCACCACAGCCGCCCGGGAGACGACCTACCGCTCCGGCGCGACGGCCAGCCGGCTGGCCCAGCTCACCGTCGTCGACTGCCTCTTCGTCGGGGTGGCCGCGCGCAGCCGGGCCCGGACCAAGAAGGCGCTCGAAGCCACGGCCGAGGCGGTCCAGTCGCACCGGGTCGGTCCCGGGCGGAGGCGGGGATGACGGCGGGCCGGGCGGAGCGCGACGGCGTGGCGGCGATCCGGCCGGTGGTGCGTGTCGGCGCGCCGACCGAGCGGCGCAACCCGCACAGCTTCGACCTCGACCTGATGTCCACCCGGGACGTGCTCACCGTGATCAACGAGGCGGACCGGCGGGTGCCGGCCGCCGTCGCCGCGGTGCTGGACGAGATCGCCGAGACCGTCGACCTCGCGGTGGCCGCGCTGCGCGACGGACACCGCGTGCACTACTTCGGCGCCGGCACCTCCGGCCGCCTGGGCGTGCTGGACGCGGCCGAGCTGGCCCCCACGTTCAACTCGCCCCGGCACTGGTTCTGCTCGCACCTCGCCGGTGGCCCGGACGCCATGTGGCGTGCGGTCGAGGACGCCGAGGACGACGAGCGCGGCGGCGCCGCCGAGGCCGCCGAGTGCGTGCGCCCGGGCGACCTGGTGGTCGGCCTGGCGGCCAGCGGACGCACCCCGTACGTCCTCGGGGCGCTCGCCGCGTCCCGGGAGCGGGGGGCCGCTACGGTGCTGCTCTGCGCGAATCCGGAGGCCCCGGCCGCCGCGTCGGTGGACGTCTTCATCGGCGTGGACACCGGGCCGGAGGTGGTCACCGGGTCGACCCGGATGAAGGCCGGCACCGCGCAGAAGCTGGTGCTCAACACGTTCTCCACGGCTGTCATGGTGCGTCTGGGCCGTGTCTACTCGAACCTGATGATCGACATGGTGGCCACCAACGCCAAACTGCGCGGTCGCATGATCTCGATCCTCGTGGAGGCCACCGGTTGCGCCGAGGAGGTCTGCCGGGTCGCGCTGCGGGAGGCCGACGGCGACCTCAAGACCGCGCTCGTCGCGCTGGTCTCCGGCGCGGAGGTGCCGGCCGCCCGGGCCGCGCTGGCCCGCTCCGCCCACCAGGTACGCGGCGCGCTCGCCCTGCTCGCCTCCTGACCGCCCCCGCTCACCCCTTCTCCCGGCGATCCACCCGCCCGGCGCATCCGTCCGGCGGGTGCGACACGTATCACGTGCGGGAGGGGGACGTTCCCGCCCGTACGGATTGTTCAACGAGGCGGAGGGTAATCCTGAGCGTGGCTGAACCGACCGGTCCACGAGCGCGTATCTCGCAGTGACCAGGATCGCAACGACCCGGTGACGCGGCTCGCTGTGTTCATGGAACAGGCAATGGTGCCATTCCATGGGCGAATAGCGATTCAGCAGCTCCGGCGGGCTCCAAAAGCCGTGTCCGGAAGCCGTCCGAACCGGGCCGGTAACAGGAAACATGGACCGGGCTCTCAGCTAGTACTCAGGCATTCGTGACAGTTTCGACTCACGACATGGAATCCCCGAAGCGTCACATCTGTTGTGTAGGTGTCAGCACCTACGGGCACAGCGGAGGTTACGGGGAGGGCTGATGAACGTGGGGATGGCAAGGAACCGGGCAACCGGCGCGAGCGAGGGGACCGTGGCAATCGTGGACAAGAACATCGGCATGCGTACCGACGAGGTCGCCGAGGAGCGGGACCTGGTCGGCGTCTACCTGCACGAGATCTCCCGGACGCCGCTGCTCGACGCCGCCCGGGAGGTCGACCTCTCCAAGGCGATCGAGGCGGGCCTCTACGCCGAGCACCTGCTCGACGAAGACCGGATCCCCGAGGGCGTCGACCGGGAGGACCTGGAGCGGCTGGTCGTCGAGGGTGAGCGCGCGAAGGACCTGTTCATCCGCGCGAACCTGCGACTGGTCGTGTCCATCGCCCGGCGCTACGTGCGCTCCGGGATGCCCATGCTGGACCTGATCCAGGAGGGCAACACCGGCCTGGTCCGGGCGGTCGAGAAGTTCGACTACGAGCGGGGTTTCAAGTTCTCCACCTACGCGACCTGGTGGATCCGCCAGGCCATCAGCCGGGCGATCGCCCAGCAGGAGCGGACCGTACGGCTGCCCGTGCACCTGGTGGAGGACGTCAACCGGATGCGCAACGTGGCCCGGCAGCTCACCCGTGAGCTGGGCAGCGACCCGGAGCCGGAGCAGATCGCGACCGCCCTCGGCGTGACCGTCGAGCGGGTCAACGAGCTGGTCCGCTGGTCGCAGGACACCGTCTCGCTGGACACCCCGGTGGGCGACGACGGCGACACCAACCTCGGTGACCTGGTCGCCGACAGCGACGCGCCGTCGCCCGAGGAGATCGTGCTCACCGGCCTGGAGCGGCAGCGGATCGAGGGTCTGCTCAACCACCTCGACGACCGGTCCGCCGGCATCATGCGGGCCCGGTACGGCCTGGAGGACGGTCGCGAGCACTCGCTGACCGAGGTCGCGTCGCGGTTCTCGCTCTCCCGGGAGCGGATCCGCCAGCTGGAGATCCAGGCCCTCGGCCGGCTGCGTGAGCTGGCTCGCGCGGAGGGGCTGCAGGCGGCCTGACCTGGTAGTAATTGAGACAACGAACGGCCGGCGTCCGACAGGGGGACGCCGGCCGTTCGCCGTCCGCGTCGATCAGACCCGGCCGTAGCCGGCGATCGACATGATGTTCATACCGCGTTTGCTGACGTTGCGTCCGGCGCTGGGCGCGTCGATGATCTGGCCGTTGCCGACGTAGAGCGCCACGTGCCCGAGCCCGGAGTAGAACACCAGGTCACCCGGTTGCAGCTGGCTGCGGCTGATCCGCGTGGTGGCGTTCCACTGCCGTGCCGCGCTGTGCGGCAGCGACTTTCCGGCGGCCCGCCACGCGGCGAGCGTCAGACCGGAGCAGTCGTAGCTGCCCGGGCCGTCCTGGGCATAGCCGTAGGGCTTGCCGACCGCGCCGTAGGCGTACCGCACGGCCTTGCCGGCGTCGCCGGAGACGGCCGGGGGCTTGCCCGCCGAGCCGGCGTTGCCGGGCGCCTCGGTGGCCCGCCCGTACGCCCTGCGCCGCATCTCGTAGAGGTCGGCCAGGTCTCCCTCGATCCGCGTCTTCGCGGACTTGAGCTGCTTGGCCTGCGCCGCCTCCCGGGCGAGCGTGGCGTCCAGCCGGGTCTTCTGGTCGATCAGCCGCTGCTGGTCGGCGGTGAAGCTGGAGAGGGTGCGCTGGCGCTGGCGGGTGAGCTGGTCCAGTGTGCCCAGCCGCTCCGGCAGCGTGGCCTGGCCACCCGGGTCCAGCAGGGCCGCCGCGGTACGCATGCCGCCGGTCTTGTACGCCGTCGCCGCCAGCACGCCCACCTCGGCGCGGCTGCGCTCGGCCTGTTCCTGCAGCGGCCCGATCCGGGCCTCCAACGTGGCCGCCGTGGCCTTGTTGGCCTTGATGTCCTCGTTGAGCTTGTTGTAGGACTCGACGATTCGCTCCAGCTCAGTCGAGGACTTCTCGATCTGCTTCGTCAGCTCTGCGGGTGTGGGCTCGGCCCGGGCCACCTGCGCCGGGGCGAGCAGCGCGGCCGAGAGGCCGGCCACCGCGAGCGAGCGGAGCAGCATCCGTAAGGACGACAAGAGCGGAAAGCTCCTCTCCCACCGGTCGCCGGGCGCGTTCGCGACCCGGCGACACCGGCCCGGGGCCATCCGGGTGGATGGCTGTCGACCGGGCCGACCTGCACAACCTAACCCGTGATCGGAGTGGTCGGGAGTTCAAGCAGGGGCGAAAGTTGGCAAAGTGGCGGAAAGTGACGATGGTGCAGCATGGTGTGGCTCGCCCGATTGGTCGTTCTGGGCGGATGTCGTCAGCCACCGCCACGCAAAGTCATGACAAAGACTGAAATCGCTTCCTCTTTCCGGCGGGCCACCCGGGGCAGAACCGGCGGCCGATCGCCGAAAACCCGAGGTCAGGTGGCGGGCCCGCAACACAATGAAGCCCGGAACCGGGATTCCCGCACGGGATCCGCGTCCCCGGGAGGCCGCCGTGCAGACCGAACGCTCCGCCACCCAGCCGCCCCGACCCACCTCGCCCAAACTGCTCTACGCCCGGCCCGGCATCGTCGTCACCGCCGAGCGCTTCACCGTCGGCCGCAACAGCTGGCCGGTGGCCGAGATCACCCAGGTGCGGACCGATCGCGGCCCGCACGACCGGCTCGCGATCCGCGCCGTCGCCGTGTCCGCCGCGATGATCGCCGCGGTCGGGCTGCTGCTCGGCTTCACCGGCGGCCTGCACCGGCTCACCGCCGAGGCGTACCTCCTGCTCGGCGCGGTCGGGCTGGTGCCGCTGCTGCTCGTGCTGATCGGCGACCGCTGGCGGCCCCCGGCGCACGAGCTGTGGGGCCGGGTGCGGGGCACCGAGGTGCTGCTGTTCAGCAGCGACGACGAACGACAGTTCGGTCAGGTCAGCCGGGCGCTGCGCCGCGCCCGCGAGGCGGCGCGCATGGGCGGCTGGGCCGACCCACCGGCGGCCGAGCCGTGGCGACCGGCGCGGTGAGCGGCGCTCAGCCCGCGACCGGCTCCGGGGTACGCGGCTGCTGCTCGGCAGCCACCCACTGGCTCACCCGCCGCTCGGCGTAGAACGAGACGAACGGCACGGTCCCGGCGAGCATCACCAGCAGCATCCGCTTCAGCGGCCAGTTCGCCCGGCGGGACAGGTCGAACGTGAGCGCCAGATAGAGCATGTACAGCCAGCCGTGCGCCACGCCGACCACGCCCACCACGCTCGGGTTGTCGAAGCCGTACTTCAGCGGCATGCCGATCAGGACCAGCACCACGAGCGCCACGCCCACGATCCAGGCGATCACGCGGTACCGGGTAAGGGCTCCGCCCACCGTCGTCCGTCCTTCCGCACCGGCCTCAGCCGGGATAGTCGCCGGGCCGGGCGCCCGGATTGGCGTTCAACCAGGATAGATAGCGGTTGTACGCGGCCAGCTCGGCGTCGTCCGCCCCGTCGGCCGGGGCGGACGGCGTCCGCACGACGCGCACCGGGCGGCGTACCGCCGGGGTGGTGACGGCCGGCTCGGCGCCGGCGGCCGCCGACGGCGCCGGATCGGCCGTCGGCTGCGCGTCGCCCGGCGGCGTCGCCCGCAGCGTCTGGCGGACCTCCCGCCACCAGACGAAGATCACGAAACCGGCGAACACCGGCCACTCGATCGCGTAACCGAAGCTGATCGCGTTGCCCCCGGCGGCGCGGGTGACCTGCCACCAGCCCATCCCGAGGCAACCCGCCACCAGCACGACCATGGCCACGTGGCGGACGATCCACGCCGGTGTCCAGAGCCGTTCCATGCCCACGAGAGTACCGGGACTCCCCGGGCGTCTCCGACACGGCGTCGTAGTCCGGGCGGTGGTTTGGTGGCACGCCCGCTGGGCATCCGAACAGGTGCCAACCCGAACGAGACGAGGGGGCGACGATGACCGAATCGGTACGCCGGGACGCGAGCCCGGAACAGCGGGTCGCGGAGTGGGACGGCGATCACGCCCGCACCGTCGACGGCGAGCAGCTCGGGGTGGACCCGGTGGAGCTGGGCGACGAGGACCTGGTCCGGGAGATGCAGAGCCTGCACCGCACCCGGCTGGACACGCTGCGCCACGCCACCGACTCGGCGCTCGCCAACCACCTGCGGCGCACCGCCGAACTGGAGACGGAGTACCTGGCCCGGCACCCCGGCCGGGAGGTCGACCCGAGCCGGCTGCGGGACGCCTGATGGGCAGCCACGCCGAGCGCGGCATGTCCGCGCCCCCGGAGGTGGTGTTCAACACCGCCACTGATCCGGACCGCTCCTCGGCCTGGCTGCCCGAGCGGCTGCGCAACTCCGGCACCTGCCGGGTCGAGGTCGTCGACGCCGACGACATGCGCGCCCGGTGGAGCGCCGCGGACTGGTCCGCCGAGATCGACGTGGAACCGGCCGACGCGGGCGGCGCCCGGGTCCGGCTCGACCTGGCCGGCCCGGACCACGACCTGGCCGACGAGATCCTGGCCAACCTCGACCGCGAGGTGGCCGACAACCTGACCGCCGGCTGAGCCCGGGCGCACGACGAGCACGAGGAGGCCGGCTTGACCGGGAGTGGCCTGAAGCAGAAGGTGGCGCGCCTGCGCCAGGCGTACGCGCCGCACGAGCACCGGCCGCTGGAGGGCTACCTGAAGGCGATGGGCACGTACGCGGGCGTGACCGCCGCGCTCGTCGGCCTGGTCCGGGCGACCGGACGGCCGGTGCCCGAGCGGCCCACGCCGGCGGACGTGGTGCTGCTCTCGATCGCCACGCACAAGCTCAGCCGGCTGCTGTCCAAGGACGCGATCACCAGCCCGCTGCGGGCGCCGTTCACCCGCTACGACCACCCGATCGGCAGCGGCGAGGTGATGGAGCAGGTCCGCGACGAGGGCAGCCCCACCCGGCACGCGCTCGGCGAGCTGGTCAGCTGCCCGTTCTGCCTGGCGGTCTGGGTCGCCACCGGGCTCACCGGCGGCCTGGTGCTGGCGCCCCGGCTGACCCGGCTGGTCGCCACCGCGCTGACCGCGGTGGCCGCCTCCGACTTCCTCCAGATGGGGTACGCGGTCGCCCAGCAGGCGGCCGAGGGCGGTCACCACGAGGCGTGAGGGATGCGGACACGAAAGGGGGCCGGCGCACGCCGGCCCCCTTTTCGCGCGTCTCCCACGGTCAGGTGGGGGTGGTGCCGTGGTCCTCGCCGGCCCAGCCGCGCGACGCCTCCGGCTCCCGCTCCTCCTCGTCCTCCCCGGTGACGATGTCCCGGTCCACAGCGGTGCGCTCGTGCTCGTTGGCGAAGTCCGGCTCCGGCAGCGTGTCGACGCCCTCCGGGGGCTGGCCGAGCGCCGCCAGGTGCTCGTGCTCGGGGTTGCGGTCGGTCATGTCGCGTCCTCTCGTCTTCCGGGGGCTCAGGCGACCGTGCCGCCCAGCAGATCGGCCGCCTCGTCCGCCGCGTACTCGCCCTGGGGGAGCGCGGCGATCCGGGTGAGCAGCTCCGCGGGGAGTTCGGCGGCCACCGCCCGGCGGTAGATGTCCGCCTGGGTGATCCGCTCCTGGCCGTGGTAGATGTCGTCGAGCAGGTCGTCGAGCGGCCGGGTGTCGGGCTGCTCGGTCACGGGCGCGTCATCGGTCACGCCGACCACCTACCCGGCGCCGAACCGGTCAAACTCGCCCCAACCCCGCTCAGGCCGGCGCCGGCAGCGTGGCCCGGCGGGCCCGGACGGCCTGGGCCAGGTGCTCCAGGACCTCGGCCGTGGTGTCCCACCCGATGCAGGCGTCGGTGACCGACTGGCCGTACGCCAGCTCCCGGGTCGGGTCCAGGTCCTGCCGGCCGGGCACCAGGAAGCTCTCCAGCATGATGCCGACGATCCCGCGCTGACCGGCGGCGAGCTGGGCGGCCACGTCGGCGGCGACCAGCGGCTGGTTGCGGTGGTCCTTGCCGCTGTTGGCGTGGCTGGCGTCGACCACGACCCGCTCCGGCAGGCCCGCGGCGCGCAGCAGCTCCAGCGCCCCGGCCACCGACTCCGCGTCGTAGTTCGGCCGGCCGCCCCCGCCGCGCAGCACCAGGTGCCCGTCCGCGTTGCCCCGGGTGTGCATGATCGCCGGGGTGCCGGAGACGTCGATGCCGGGGAAGACGTGCGGCACCCCGGCCGCCCGGATCGCGTCCACGGCGGTGGCGATGCTGCCGTCGGGGCGGTTCTTCATGCCGATCGGCATGGACAGCCCGGAGGCGAGCTGCCGGTGCACCTGGCTCTCCACCGTCCGCGCGCCGATCGCGCCCCAGGCCACCGTGTCCGCGATGTACTGCGGGGTGATCGGGTCGAGGAACTCGCAGCCCACCGGCAGGCCCAGCCGCAGCACGTCGAGCAGGAGCGCCCGCGCGGTACGCAGACCGGTGTTCACGTCGCCGGACCCGTCCAGCGCCGGGTCGTTGATCAGGCCCTTCCAGCCCACCGTCGAGCGCGGCTTCTCGAAGTAGACGCGCATCACCACGAGCAGGTCGTCGGCGACCCGGGCGGCGGCCTCGCGCAGTCGGCCCGCGTACTCCAGGGCGGCGGCCGGGTCGTGCACGGAGCAGGGGCCGACGACGACGAGCAGCCGGTCGTCGTCGCGGTCCAGCACCCGGCCGACGGCACGGCGGCCCGCCACGACGGCCTCGGCCAGCGGGGTCTCGAGCGGCAGGTGGTGGTGCAGCAGGGCCGGGGTGGTCAGCGGCACCACACGGTCGATGCGCTGGTCGATGACCCGATGGGCGTCCTGGGACGTGGTCACGGTGGGGATTCCTTCCGCCGACCGTGCCCCCGTGCCGGGTCCGGGGGATCGAGCCGGCTGCTCGCATACGAAAGGGCAGGGAAAAGAATCCCTGCCCGGCCGGCTCGAAGAGGTAAGTGACGTCAGCTCATGGTCGAGTCACCGGCTCCTCCAGCCGGCTGCCTAAACCATCGATACGACCGCGTCACGTCGGCCAGCGTACCCGAAGCGCGCCGGAAAGCCCGCTGTCGTTCCGAAGTGCGGAACACGGGGTATGTGATCGCCATGACCACCAGCCATGACCCCAGTGACCAGGAACGGATCGAGTCCCGGGCGCATCTGCTGCCGGAGGAGGCGGCGGCGGGCAGCGACGACGCGGAGGCGCAGGCCGACGCGATCCTCACCGAGTCCGACATCCGCGAGGCGGACCAGAACGCCGCCCCCGACACGGTGCTTGAGCACCGCACCTCCGAGCAGACCGTCACCCCCGTCGAGCCGCCCGACTGAGCGTCGCGCCCCGGGCCCGGCGGGAACCCCGGTAACTGTCGTCCCGCAACCGGGCCAGCGGGCCGGCCAGGCGCAACCCCGGCGGCACGTTGCCGATCGGATCGAAGGCGAGCGCGGCGTCCTCGGCGGCGCCGCGCTCGCCGTCGAGGCGTACCTCGCCGAACGGCCGCCACCGGCCTGCCGCCGAGGCCACCGCCAGCACCAGCCGGGGCTCGTCGGCGGCCACCGCCGCGCCCGCCTCGGCCAGGCCGCGACCCAGGTCGGGTGACTCCGGGTCGGCCAGCACGGCCAGGAACAGCCGTCGCCCGCCGGCCCGGAACGGCATGATCGACGTGTACGTCCCGGTGAAGCGCCGCCGGGGCAGCGGCAGGTTCCGCAGCACCGGCGCTGCGCCGCTGGAACTGAACAGCAGGTCCACCGGCGGCTCCGGGTCGCGGCGCAGCCGTACCGCCACGCCCAGCACGTCCGGCCAGGCGCCCGGCGTCGGCACGCCCTTGGAGAGGCGGATCGTGGCCGGCCACCGGCCCGGCAGGTCGAGCAGCGGCACCCCGGTCGGCGGTCCCGGCGTACCCCAGATCCGGACCTCGCCGCCGAACGTGCGCCCCGCCGGGTGCAGCAGGCGGGCGTGCCGGAGCCGGGCCAGCGCGGCGGCGGCGCGCTCGACGGCGGACGGTGAGGTGGCGGCCATGCCCGCACGGGTACCCCGGCGCGCACCGACGATGCTCCGGCGCGCGTGTCACCTTTCCGCCTCCGGGATCGGATAGCGTCGTCTCATGCCCGACAGCGGTTTCCCCTGGCCGATCGAGACAACCCGACTGGACAACGGCCTGCGTGTGGTGGTGAGCGAGGACCGCACCGCCCCGGCCGTGGCGGTCAACCTCTGGTACGACGTGGGCTCCCGCCACGAGCCGGCCGGACAGACCGGCTTCGCGCACCTCTTCGAGCACCTCATGTTCGAGGGTTCGGTGAACGTGGCGAAGACCGAGCACATGAAGCTGATCCAGGGCGCGGGCGGCTCGCTCAACGCGACCACCAACCCGGACCGCACCAACTACTTCGAGACGGTCCCGGCCGAGCACCTGGAGCTGGCGCTCTGGCTGGAGGCCGACCGGATGGGCGGGCTGGTGCCGGCGCTGACCCAGGAGACGCTGGACAACCAGCGCGACGTGGTGAAGAACGAACGGCGGCAGCGCTACGAGAACGTGCCGTACGGCGACGCCTGGCTGCGCCTGCTGCCGCTGCTCTACCCGCCGGGGCACCCGTATCACCACGCGACGATCGGGTCGATGGCCGACCTGAACGCCGCCGACCTGGCCACCTTCCAGGAGTTCCACAGCACCTACTACGCGCCGAACAACGCCGTCCTCACCGTGGTCGGCGACACCACCGCCGCCGAGGTGTTCGGGCTCGCCGACAAGTACTTCGGCGGGCTCGCCGCGCGCGCCGACATCCCGGCCGCGCCGGACGGCCGTACCGTGCCGGCCACCGGCCGCCCGGCGGTGGAGACGGTCACCGCCGACGTGCCCGCCCCCCGCGTCTACGTCGCGCACCGCACCCACCCGTTCGGCACCCCGGGGTACGACGTGACCACGGTGCTGGCCACCGTGCTCGGCAGCGGCCGGGGCAGCCGCCTCTACCAGCGCCTGGCCGACGGCGAGCGGATCGCCCAGCCGGACCTCGTCGGCGCGTACGGGGTGGACCTGGCGCACGCGCCCGCCCCGCTGATCGCCACCGCCACGGCCCGCCCCGGGGTGAGCGCCGAGCGGCTGCGCGACGGGCTGGCCGAGGTGGTCGACGAGCTGGCCACGGTGCCGGTGACCGCCGCCGAGCTGGACCGCGCCAAGGCGCTGCTGAGCACCATGTGGTGGCGGCAGATGTCCACTGTCGACGGGCGGGCCGACACGCTCGGCCGGTACGCCACCCAGTTCGGCGACCCGGCCCGCGCGGCCGACCGGCTGCCGGCCTGGCTCGCGGTGACCGCCGAGCAGATCGCCGAGCAGGCCGCCGAGCTGCTCGGCGCCGCCGACCGGGTGATCCTGACCTACCTGCCCGAGGAGAAGTGATGTCGCTGATCGCCACCCGTCCCGGCCCCGGCGCCGCCCGCGCCTACCGGTTCCCGCAGGTGGTCCGGCGGCCGGCGGCCGGCGGCCAGGTGGTCGCCGCGCACCTGCCCGGGCAGAACCTCGCAGTCGCGTTGCTGCTTCTCGACGGCGGCGCGGGCCGGGAGCCGGTCGGCAAGGAAGGGCTCGGCGCGGTGCTGGCCAAGGCGCTGGAGGAGGGCACCGCGCAGCGGGACGCCACCGCGTACGCGCTGGCCATCGAGGCGCTCGGCACCGAGCTGTCGACCGGGCTGGACTGGGACTCGTTCCAGGTGAGCGTGCAGGTGCCGGTGGACCGGCTGACCGCCGCCGTGGAGCTGCTCGCCGAGGCGGTCCGTACGCCCCGGCTCGACCCGGCCGACGTGCGCCGGGTCCGCGACGACGAGGCGACGGCGCTTCGGATGGACTGGGCCAACCCGGGCCCGCGCGCCGACGCGGTGCTGCGGGCCGAGCTGTTCGGCGCGCAGCACCGGTGGGGCCGCCCGCTCTACGGCGACCCGGACAGCGTGGCCGCGCTGGAGGTGGACGACGTCACCGTCCTCCACTCCGAGTGGTTCATCCGCCCCGGCACCCTGATCGTCGCCGGTGACCTGGAGCGGATCGACCTGGACGCGCTCGCCGCGACGGCGTTCGCCGGCGCCGGCGGCGGCCCGGTGGAACGCGGCGGCCCGATCGACGTGCCGCTGACCGGGCAGCGCCGGATCATTCTGGTGGACCGGCCCGGCTCGGTGCAGTCCACGCTGCGGCTGGGCCACCCGTCCCCGCACCGCGCCCACCCGGACCACGTGCCGATGACGCTCGCCGGCACCGTGCTCGGCGGCGCGTTCACGTCCCGGCTCAACCACCTGATCCGCGAGGTGCGCGGCTACACGTACGGGATCCGGGGCGACTTCGCCTCGTCCCGGCGGTTCGGGCGGTTCGCGGTCAGCTCCGGCGTGCAGACCGCGGTGACCGCCCCGGCGCTCGTCGAGTCGGTGGGCGAGATCTCGCGTACCCAGCTGACCGGGGTCACCGAGGACGAGCTGGAGGTGGCGCGTTCCTGGCGGGCCGGCCAGCTCTCGGTCGAGCTGCAGAGCCCGCGCGCGATCGCCGCGGCCCTGACCACGCTGGTCGTGCACGACCTGCCGGACGACTACCACGCGCGGCTGCGGGAGCAACTGCTCGCGGCGACCGTCGAGGACGTTTCCGCCGCCGCGGCGACCTACCTGCACCCCGAGTCGCTGACCATGGTGATCGAGGGGGACGCGGCGGTCATCCGGGACGAGCTGGTCGCCAGCGGTCTCGGCGAGGTGCTCGACCACACGTGACCGGACGGGGCGGCGGGCCTGTGATTCCCGTCGCCCCGCATCCGCGCGGTGGGAAACGTTTCCCACCCGCACCGCCCGGCTGGGTAGCCTCGCGGGCATGAGGATCGGCATTGTGGGAGCCACCGGTCAGGTCGGTGGCGTCATGCGGCAGGTGCTGGCGGAGCGCGAGTTCCCGGCGGAGCAGGTGCGCCTGTTCGCCTCGGCCCGGTCGGCCGGGCGCACGCTGCCCTGGCGCGACGGCGAGGTCACCGTCGAGGACGCGGCCACCGCGGACTACCGCGGCCTGGACATCGTGCTCTTCTCGGCGGGCAAGGCCACCGCCAAGGAGCTGGCTCCCCGGGTCGCCGAGGCCGGCGCCGTGGTGATCGACAACTCCTCGGCGTTCCGGATGGACCCGCAGGTGCCGCTGGTGGTCGCCGAGGTCAACCCGCACGCGATCGCCGACCGCCCGAAGGGCATCGTGGCGAACCCCAACTGCACCACGATGGCCGCCATGCCGGTGCTGCGTCCGCTGCACGACGAGGCCGGGCTGGTCAGCCTCGTCGTCGCCACCTACCAGGCGGTCTCCGGGGCCGGCCTGGCCGGCGTGGCGGAACTGGACGAGCAGGTCCGCAAGGTGGCCGGGGACGCCGCCGGGCTGGCCTTCGACGGCGGTGCGGTGGAGTTCCCGGCGCCGCGCTCGTTCGCCCGCCCGATCGCCTTCAACGTGCTCCCGCTCGCCGGCTCGATCGTCGACGACGGCTCGTTCGAGACCGACGAGGAGCAGAAGCTGCGCAACGAGAGCCGCAAGATCCTGGAGATCCCCGGGCTGAAGGTCTCCGGCACGTGTGTGCGCGTCCCGGTCTTCACCGGCCACTCGCTGCAGATCAACGCCCGGTTCGCCCGCCCGATCGACCCGGCCCGGGCCCGCGAGCTGCTCGACGGCGCGCCCGGCGTGGCGCTGCGCGACGTGCCCACGCCGCTGGAGGCGGCCGGCCAGGACCCGACGTACGTCGGCCGGATCCGGGCCGACGAGACCGTCGAGCACGGGCTCGCGCTGTTCTGCGCCAACGACAACCTGCGCAAGGGCGCGGCGCTGAACGCCGTGCAGCTCGCCGAACTGGTCGCCGCCGAGCGCTGACCCTGCGGGCGTCCGTGCCGGGCCACCCGGCACGGACATCCGCTCAGCGGGTATGCCCGCCGGGTCGCCGGCCGCCCCGCGCGCCGGCAGGGCGGAGGTGCCGATGACGGCCGAAGGGGACACCGAGGCCGCCGGGATGCGTTCGGACACGGGCCGGGCGATCGGGTTCAGCGACGCGGTCTTCGCCATCGTCATCACGCTGCTGGTCCTCGACCTGCGGGTGCCCGAGACGGCGCCGGGCGGAATGCTGCGCGCGCTGCTCGACCAGTGGCCGGTCTACCTCGCCTACGTCACGTCCTACCTGTACGTGGCGGTCAACTGGCTGAACCACAAGGGGACGTTCCACCGGGTCCGCTGCGCCGACCGGGGACTGCACTGGGCCAACCTCGGCGTGCTGTTCAGCGTGGCGCTGCTGCCGTTCGTCACCGCGCTCGTCTCCCGCGCCGTGGAGGAGGGCGACGTCTTCGACGAGCGGGTCGCGGTGTCCGCGTACGGGCTGGTCGGCGTGATCCTGTCGATCACGTGGCTGTGGCTCTACCACTACCTGAGCCGGCACCCGGAACTGCTGGAGCCGCACGTCCCCGCCCGTTTCTTCGAGGCCGAACGCGTCCGGGCGCTGCTCGGCGTCCTCGCGTACGCGATCGCCGGTCTGGTGGCCGTGTTCCTGAGCGTGCCGGTGGCGCTCGTGGTGCTCCTGCTGCTGCCGATCTTCTACGGGCTGTCCAGCAACGGCTTCTACGACCTGCGCCGGCGCCTGCGCCACCGGCGGTGACGCCCCGCGTTACCCCGCCTCGGGCGGCGGGTAGACCGCCGTGCCGACACCGAGAGGGGAGCACCATGACAACGGTCGGAGAGTTCATGACGACCCGGTTGGTGACGATGGACGGCAACGACACGCTCACCGCCGCGGCGCAGGAGATGCGCGACAGCGCCATCGGCGACGTGGTGGTGACCGACGGCGACAACGTGGTCGGTATCGTCACGGACCGGGACATCACGGTGCGGGGCGTGGCCGAGGACATGGATCCCACCTCCACCCGGCTCAACCAGATCACCAGCAAGGACGTGGTGACGGTGAGCCAGTACGACGACGCGGTGGCCGCCGCCGACCTGATGCGCACGTACGCGGTCCGCCGGCTCCCGGTGGTCGAGGACGGCCGGCTGATCGGCCTCATCTCCATGGGTGACCTGGCGGTCGAGCGGGAACCCCAGTCGGTGCTCGCGGACATCAGCGCCGACGACCCCAACAACTGACCTGACCGACGCGGTGACGCCGGCTCCCGGTTCGGGGGCCGGCGTTCCGCGTCACGCAGGCGACGCGGCGGTCACCCGGATCGGGCGAGGTTGACCGCGGAACGGGTGGGGACACCGCATCCCGGACGGAAGACCGCGGAACGCGGGAGGAGTCGCCCGGATGGTGGACATGGCCACAAGATTCTTCGAGGACCTGGACCGGCGGGGGTTCGAGCCCCTGTTGGTCAAGACATCCGGAACGCTGCGCTTCGACCTGCACGAGGGCCCGCACACCACGCACTGGCTGCTGGAGATAGAACGGGGCAACCTGCGGGTCCGGCAGGAGGACGGCGAGGCGGACACCGTGGTCGGCACCGAGCCGCGCCTCTTCGCCGAGCTGGTCGGCGGTGAGGAGAACGCCATCGCGGCGCTGCTGCGCGGCGACATGACTGTCGTCGGCGACCTCCGGCTGGTGTTGCAGGTCGAGCGGGTCTTCCCCGGTCCGCCGGACTCCCGGGGACCACGTCACACGTTCGGTGGGAGGGGCGCCTGATGCCCGGGCAGAACACCGTCCGCATCCTGGACGGCAACACGTTCGTGGTCAGCGAGGACAGCGGCGACATCGAGGCCACCCCGAACGAGCCGACGGGTCTCTTCTCGCTCGACACGCGCTACCTGTCGAAGTGGGTGCTCACCGTCAACGGCGAGCGGCTCAACGTCCTGTCCTACGACGACCTGCAGTACTACGAGGCCCGGTTCTTCCTGGTGCCCGGCATGGCCACGCACTACATCGACGCGAAGCTGTCGGTGATCCGGGAACGGGCGGTGGGCGGCAGCTTCCGGGAGACGCTGACCATCCTCAACCACGACGAGAAGGCGGTCGACCTGGAGGTCCGGATGGACGCCGGGTCCGACTTCGCCGACCTCTTCCAGATCAAGGACGAGATCCTGAACAAGAAGGGCGAGCTGTACGCCGAGGCCGAGTCGGACCGGCTGCGCCTGGGCTACCGGCGGGGCAACTTCCGGCGCGAGACCGTCGTCTCCGCCAACCAGCCGGCCCGCTACGACCAGCGCGGCTTCGCCTGGAGCCTGCGGCTGGAACCCAACGAGCAGTGGGACGCCGTCATCGACGTGCAGACGTTCGCCATCGGTCCCGGCGGCCGGGACCTGCGGATCGGGCTGCGCGCCCACGGCGTCGAGCGGCTCGCGCTCCAGCACGACCTGGAGGAGTGGATCAGCCGGGCCCCGAAACTGAACAGCGAGCACGAAGATCTCGCCGCGACCTACCGGCGGAGCCTGGTCGACCTCGCTGCGCTGCGCTTCTCGCCGCTGTCGCTCGGCGGGCAGACGCTGCCCGCGGCCGGCCTGCCCTGGTTCATGACCATGTTCGGCCGGGACAGCATCCTCACCTGCCTGCAGGTGCTGCCGTTCGCGCCGGAGATGTCGAAGACCACGCTGCGGATCCTCGCCGCGCTGCAGGGCACCCGGTTCGACGACTTCCGGGACGAGGACCCGGGCCGGATCCTGCACGAGATGCGCTACGGCGAGACCGCCGCGTTCGAGGAGCAGCCGCACTCGCCGTACTACGGCTCGGTGGACGCCACCCCGCTGTTCGTGGTGCTGCTCGACGAGTACGAGCGGTGGACCGGCGACGGAGCGCTGGTCAAGGAGCTGGAACTGGAGTGCCGGGCCGCGCTGAGGTGGATCGACAAGTACGCCGACCTGATCGGCAACGGCTACATCTGGTACGAGCGGCGCAACACCGACACCGGCCTGGAGAACCAGTGCTGGAAGGACTCGTGGGACTCCATCTCGTACGCCGACGGCACGCTGCCGCCGTTTCCCCGGGCCACCTGTGAGGTGCAGGGCTACGCGTACGACGCGAAGATGCGCGCGGCCCGGCTGGCCCGGGTGTTCTGGGGCGACCACACGTACGCCGACCAGCTCGAACGCGAGGCCGCGGAGCTGAAGCGGCGCTTCAACCAGGACTGGTGGGTCGCCGACCGCGGCTTCTACGCGCTCGCGCTGGACCCGGACGGGCGCCAGTGCGACGTGCTCAGCTCCAACATCGGCCACCTGCTGTGGAGCGGGATCGTGGACGAGGAACGGGCGTCGAGTGTCGCCGAGCACCTGGTGGGGCCCCGGCTCTGGTCCGGCTGGGGGGTGCGGACGCTGGCCGAGGGCGAGGTCCGCTACAACCCGATCGGCTACCACAACGGCACGATCTGGCCGTTCGACAACTCGTTCGTCGCCTGGGGCCTGCGCCGGTACGGCTTCAACGAGGAGGCGGCCACCGTGGCCAACGGCATCCTCGACGCGGCCGCCTACTTCGACGGCCGACTGCCCGAGGCGTTCGGCGGCTACCAGCGGGAGCTGACGAAGTTCCCGGTGGAGTACCCGACCGCGTGCAGTCCGCAGGCGTGGTCCACCGGCGCGCCGCTGCTGCTGATCCGCACCATGCTGGGCCTGGAGCCGCACGAGGGGCACCTGGCGGTGGACCCGCGCCTGCCGATGGGCATGGGACGCATCGAGGTGCTGGACATCCCGGGCCGCTGGGGCCGGGTGGACGCGTTCGCCCGGGGCCGGCTCGACCTCGACGAGCTGGCCGAATGAGTCAGTGCCCGGGCGGACGCGCGGTGTGCGCCTCGTCCGGCGGCAGCAGGCAGAACTCGTTGCCCTCCGGGTCGGCCAGCACGGTCCAGCGCGGCAGCTCGCGTACCACTGTCGCGCCCGCCTCCAGCACGGCGGCCCGCTCCTCGGCGTCACCGACCAGGTCGAGGTGGATCCGGCCGGGCGCGGGCAGCTCGGCGGCGGGGCTGATCCACAGGTCCGGCCGCCGGCCGTGCGGGTCGCGCAGCAGCACCGCCTCGGCCGGGGCGAGCGTGCCCTCGGCGAGCTTGACCTGGTCCTCCTCGACCACCGGCAGCCCGGTGACCGCGCTCCAGAACGGCGCGAGCAGGTACGGGTCGCGGCAGTGGATGACGATCGCGGCGAGGTCGGGCATGCCTCGAACCTAGTCGCCCGCGACGGCGGGCAGGACGTTGTCCAGGAACGCGGCGGCGGTCGCGAGCAGGTCGGGCCGGGCCAGGTCGAGCGCGTGACCCCCGCCTGTGAGCCACAGATGCACCGGGTGACCGGCGGCGAGCAGCCGAGCGGTCAGCTCGACCGGCTGGGCGGCCGGCACCGCCTCGTCGTCGCGGCCCTGGACCAGCAGCACCGGCACGCCGGAGCCCAGGTGGGTGGCCACTGTCGCGTCGGCGGTGGCCGGGTCGCCCGCGGCCGGCGGGTGGCCCAGCAGGTCGGTCCACGGGTCGTCGCCGGGGGCACGCCGTCGCCGCTGCTCCGGGTCGAGCGGGTCGACCGGCGCCCAGTACGCGAGCACGCCCGCCACATCGCCGGGCCGGTCCACCCCGCGCAGGGCGAGCTGGAGGGCCAGCATCCCGCCCGCTGAGTCGCCGCCCACCAGCAGCGGCAGGCCGTCCGCCCCGCTCCACGCGGCGCGCGCGGCTTCGCGTACGTCATCGAGCTGGGCCGGCCAGCGGGCCTGGTGGGAGAACCGGTAGGTGGCCTCGACCACGCGCAGCCCGAGGGACGCGAGCGCTCTGCCGTCCTCCTCGGCGCGGGCACGCCAGCCTCCGCCGTGGATCCAGAGCAGCACCGCGCGTTCGGTCACGGCACCATCGTCGCCGCACCCGCCCCCGGTGCGCGAGCCCGGTCTGCCGAGGGCAGATCGCCCCTACGGTCGCGTAACCTACTCGGGGTAAAGTAGCGGGATGTCGGAACTCGTGTACCCGCCCGTGATCACCGCCGCGAAGACGATGTTCCGGCTCCTCGACCTGCGCCTCGACGTGTCCGGCAGCGAGCACGTGCCGCCCACCGGCGGCGCCGTGCTCGCATCCAACCACGTGAGCTACCTCGACTTCATCTTCTGCGGCTACGGCGCGCACCCGGCCAAGCGGCTGGTCCGCTTCATGGCCAAGGACAGCGTCTTCCGGCACCGCGTCTCCGGGCCGCTCATGCGCGGCATGAAGCACATCCCGGTCAACCGGGCCGCCGGCGCCGGCTCGTACGCCGCCGCGGTGAGCGCGCTGCGCCGCGGCGAGGTGGTCGGCGTCTTCCCGGAGGCGACGATCAGCCGCTCCTTCGTCGTCAAGGACCTCAAGAACGGCGCGGCCCGGATGTCGCAGGAAGCCGGCGTGCCGCTGCTGCCGGTCGCGCTCTGGGGCACCCAGCGCCTGTGGACCAAGGGCCGCCCGCGCACGCTCACCCGCCGGCACACGCCGATCACCATCATCGTCGGCGATCCGATGGACCCGGCCGCCTACCCGGACGCCACAGTCATGACCGCCGACCTGCGTACCCGGCTGTCGGCGCTCGTCGACCGGGCCCAGCGGGAGTACCCGGACCAGCCGTCCGGCCCGGACGACACCTGGTGGCAGCCGGCCCACCTGGGCGGCAGCGCGCCCACGCCGGAGGAGGCCGTCGAGCTGGACCGCTCCGAGCGCCGCACCCGCAGCGCCTCCTGACCCCCGCGGTCCGCAGCTCGGCTCGGCTCGGCTCGGCTCGGTAGATCTTGGTACGAATCTCATGACGTAGTACGTTCGTCTCATCTGGTGGTGTGCCCTCCAGGAGTGCGGTGCGCGCCCGGCACTGAGCGAGTGGAGTCTCACGCAACGCCCCTCCGTTGCCGAGATCTTCGGCCGCCCACCACGCACATACGAGGAAAGGGCCGCCGAGAACGCTCACCTGTTCCGCCGACTGAGGACAGCCGCACCGCGCAAGGATGCACCTCCATGCCGCAGAGGATGCGCGCTCGGGGGAGGGTCAGCAGGCGGAACCGGGCTGGTCGCGGGCCGGGACGTCGGACAGCGCCCACGGCGACGCCTCGGCCACCGGCGGACGGTAGTAGTCGTCGCGGGACAGGAACTCCACCGGCAGCGAGCCCGGCAGCGTCACCGTGCCGAGCATCGGGCCGGGGGAGGCGGCGACCCGGGTGGCGAGCGCGTCCCGCTCCGGCGGTGAGAGGTCGACCAGATCGGGGTTGGCCAGGCGGTATCCGGCCACCGCGCGGCGGACCTGCCGGGCCAGCCCGGCGACCGGCCCGACCGGGCCGGTCAGTGCCAGCGCCGGCTGCCGGATGGTGCGCAGCGCGTCGCAGACCACGCGCAGCTCGGCTGTGCCGTCGCCGTGATCGACCAGTTCCAGCCGGGACGGCCACTGCCAGCGGATCTGACCGCTGACCAGGCGGGACAGCCGGACCGGGCGCCGGTGCCGGGCACCCGTCCGGCTGTCCTGCCCGGGGACCACTGACAACTCGGAACCGCTGCAGACGTACGCCAGCCGGCGGTCGGTCACGGTGATCGTCGCCGGCGCGGGCAGCGCCCAGCAGCGGACGTCCTCGGTGGGGCCCAGCAGGTGACCGGCGACCCGCAGCAACTGATGCCCGAGTATGCGCTCACCCGGCTCGGGCACCAGCGCGTAACGCCGGTCCAGCACGGGACGGGTGGGGTCGGCGTCGGCGTCGAACCGATGCGGTCCGACGAAGAAGGGTGCGGCGTCCTCCGGCACGGTACGACCTCCCGGTGACGGTTGGCGGTATCAGGGAGCCTGCCGGATTCGTAGGGTGATTGTCATGACACCTGTTAGGGGGTCGGCCGGTCGGCCGACGCCTGCGACCGGTAGATGCCGATATCTTCCGGTCGGACGAGTCCGTCCTCGATCGCGCGGGCGAGCAGGGCCGCCTTCGTGGCAGCCGGACGCCCCGCTCGGGTGTACTTGATCCGCGCTCGGTCGACGTACTGCTTCACTGTGTGCTCGCTGATCTGCATCCGGCGCGCCACCGACGCCTTCGACATCGACTGGAACCACAACAGCAGCGCCTCGCGCTCCTTGTCCGACAGGGCCGGACGATCCGGCCGGGCGTCGCCGACCATCGCGCCGGCCAGCGCGGGCGGCACGTACGGCCGGTCCTGCGCCGCCGCCAGCACGGTGCCCACACAGTGCTCGCGTCCCTCGTGCTTGGCCAGGAACGCCACCGCGCCCGCGTCCAGCGCGGCCAGCATGGTCGGCGGGTCGCTGTGCTCGGAGTAGACCACCACCCGGCGCCCGGCCGCGCTCAGCTCGGCCAGCTTGTCCAGCACCATCCGGCCGTGCAGGCGCAGGTCGAGCAGCACCACCTCGGCGTCGGGCGCGGCCCGCAGCACCTCGTCCGGGTCGTCGCCGGTGGCCACCACCCGCAACCGCGGCTCGCCGGCCAGCCAGGCCCGCACCCCGTCGATCACCACCGGATGGTCGTCCACGATCGCCACCCCGATCGGCCACCCGGCGTTCACGTCCGCCGCCAGCGGGTCTGCGTCCATCTGATCTCCCCGTCCCGCTCGTGCAGGTGTTCCACCGGTCCGCCCCCACCGGTCGTCGTCTCGTCCGGGCCGTCGTGGTCCGGTGTCACCAGGCTGACCACCACCTCGTCCGGTCCCGCGACCACTGTCAGCCGCGCCCAGCCCTCGGCCGCGGCGAGCCCTGCCGTGAGCGGGTCGGCCAGCCCGCGCCGGATCTCCACCGGCAGCTCCGGTGGCGTGCCGACCGCCACCAGGTCGATCGGCAGTCCGTTGCGTTCGGCCAGGTCGGCCGCCGCGCGCAGCTCGTGCAGCAGCGCGTCGGGCACGTCGTCCGACTCGGCGATGAGCCGGCGCAGCCGGGCCGCGGCCAGCACCGCCCGCCGCCGCACCGCCGGGTCGGCCGGGTCGGCGTCGCCCGCCGCCAGCTCGGCCAGCACCTCCTCGGCGGTGCCGCTGACCAGAGCGAGCCGTTCCTGGCGCTCGGTGCGGGCCCGCTCGGCCGCCTCCCGCTCCGCCGCCACGGCCAGCGCCGCCGCCGCGGTGGCGGCCCGGGCCCGGGCCTGCGCGGTGAGCGCCGCCGCGCCGACGAAGACCGCCACCGGCAGGGTGGAGGTGCCGTAAACGTACATCGTGGCCCGGCTCAGATCGGCCGACGCGGTCGCGCCGTACAGCACCACCGCGGTCACCGCGATCGCGCCGTGCGCGGCGAGCATGACCAGCAGCCAGCGCACCGGCCGCCGCCAGAGCGCCAGCAGGAAGAACCACGCCAGGCCGCCCCACACCCAGTTGGCGGTGCTGAACAGGAAGCGCTCGCCGGCGCCCGCGACGACCGCCGCGTCGACCACCAGCAGCGCCGCGGCCAGGCTCCGGGCCGGGGGCAGTTCGCCGCGCAGCAGAAGTACGCCGGCCCAGACCCCGATCAGCGCGGTCACCAGCCAGCCCACCGCCACCACGGCGGGGAAGGCCATTCCCGGTCCCGCCCGCAACACGGCCGGCAGCGCGATCGCCAGGTGCCAGGCCGCCGCGATGACGATGGCGGCGATCCGCGCGCCCCCGTCGGAGGCGTCGGCCACCGCGTGCGCCTCCGGCGGGGCGGTGGCCGGTCCGGGGCGCGTCGCCACCCGCGGCCGGGGAAGTGGACGCAGCACGGAGTCGGCGGTCACCGCCGCACCCGACTCAGTCGGCATCGGACCACTCCAGCCGAATCCGGGTGCCTGCGCCAGGGGCGGAGGTCACCAGCGCGCGTCCACCCACAGTGGTCATCCGCCCGTGGATCGACTCGCGCAGCCCGTACCGGTGGGCCGGGACCGTGGCGGGGTCGAAGCCCGGACCGTCGTCGACCACCTCCACCACGACGGCGCCGCCCTCGCGGGCCAGGCGCAGCGACGCGGTCGCGCCGGGTGCGTGCCGCGCCACGTTCGCGAGCGCGGCGGCGGCGCTGTCGGCGAGCGCCGTGGCGACCTCCGCCGGCAGCCGGCAGGGCGCGAGCGTCGCGGTCACCGCCGGCCCGGGCGTTCCGGCGAGCACCTGGCGCAGCCGTTCGTCCAGGTCGGCCTCGCCGGCCGCGGTCGCGGACCGCGCGCCCGCCAGGGCGGTCAGGGTACGCAGATCGTGCGCGCACCGCTCGCGCAACGTCGCCGAGTCGGGTACCGCGCCGAGGCCGACCATGGTGAGCGTGCCCAGCACGGTGTCGTGCAGGTCGCGGTTCTGCCGCCGTTCGTCCTCGCGGGCGGCGCGCGCGACCACCGCCTCGTGGGACAGCCGCTGGTAGTCGGCGAACGCGGCGTCGGCGCGGGCGATCCGGCGGCGCATCACCGCTGTCATCACCGCCGCGCTTCCGGTCTGCACCAGCAGCGTCCCGGCGTGCGCCCGCGCCTCGACCGGGTTGCCGGCCAGCGTGGTGCCGGTGACGTACGCGGCGGTGACCAGCAGCCCGGCCGGCACCGACCAGCGGGCCGGCGCGGTGGCCTGCGTGTTGATCACCGTCGAGCTGGCCAGCACCGCGATCCAGCTCGCCTCGCCCGGCAGCACCTCCGGCGCGACCAGCCACGGGACGGCGAGCGCGGCGGCGGTGGTGAGCGCGACGTCGCCGGCCACCAGTGGCCCGTCGATGCCGTGCCGGAACGCCCGCCAGGCGTACCAGACCGACCAGACGGTGAGGACGACGACAGCGGGGATCAGCAGCGCCACCCGCACCGGCGGCGTCCGCACCGACAGCGCGACCACCGCGCCGACCAGACCGCAGGTGAGTCGCAGAAGCGCGGGAAGCGTCGTGAAGATCAGCGTGAACGCCTCAGCCGCCGGCCGGGCCTGGGTGGACCCGGGCAGAGACGTGGCGGCAGCGACCGGCATCGGGGGGATGTCCTTCCGGCAGCGACCCGGCCGGGTCCGCGCGGCATAGATTGACGCCGGAGAATAACACGGTTTGTGGGTACTGGTCACCCTTGGTGCTTGACGAGTTTCGCTCCGGCGTAAAGCAGCCGAGGCTCAGCGCCCGCCGAGAAGCGGAGCCGCGGCCTCCGGTTTACGGTTGCCGGCGTCTCCTACTCTGCGGGGTATGGCATACCAGCCGGCCATGGTGCCGCCGAAGAAGTCCAAGCGAACCCTGTTCATCGTGCTCGGCGTGGTGCTGGCGATCTGTTGCTCCGGCGGTGTGCTCGGCGGCTTCTTCCTCTTCCGGGTCGTGCAGGAAGCCACCGGCCCGGCGCGCTCCACAGCGCAGACCTACGCCGAGGCGATCGTCGACCGCGACTACCCCGCCGCGTACCGGCAGCTCTGCTCCCGCGTACGCGACCGGGTCAGCGAGGCGGACTTCACCCGGCAGCAGTCCTCCCAGCCGGAGTTCACCGGCTACGAGATCACCGGGCTCAACGTGTCGAACAACAACGGCCGGGTGAGCGGGTCGACGACCATCCGGTTCACCCCGGCGGTCGGGACCAACGTGACGCAGTCGTTCCCCATGGTCAAGGAGGACGGGGAGTGGCGGATCTGCGAGTGAGCCGGTGGCGCTCCTCCGCGCGCACCTGATCCACTTGTCGCATGGCCCCATCTCCCACCGCACCGGTTCCCCCGGCCGTCGAGGACCGGCTCGCCCGCGAACGCAACGTCTGGCTCTGCACGCTGCGCCGGGACGGCTCACCGCACATGACGCCGGTGTGGTTCGTGTACGCCGACGGCGTCTGGTGGATCGGCTGCGAGGGCCGCAGCGTCAAGGCCCGCAACGTGGCGGCCGACCCCCGCGTCTCGCTCGCCCTGGAGGACGGCGTCCACCCGGTCGTCGCGGAGGGCGTCGCCCGACTGCACCGTGCCGGCTTCCCGCCCGCGATCGTGGCGGCCTTCGCCGAGAAGTACGGCGGCTGGGACATCCGGCAGCCGGTCACACCGGACAGTGAACGGGTGCTGCTGGAGGTGCCCGTCCGGCGGTGGCTGCTCGCCGGCCGGGCACGCTAGTCCCCGGAGAACCCCCAGAAGTAGATCTCGCTCGGGACGCCCGCCTCGTCGTGCAGCACGGCGTACCGGCCGAACCAGCGCTGCTCGGCCAGCGGCGCGAGCGCCTCGACGTGCGCGCGGGTCGGCCTGGCGACGCCCACACGTGCGAGCGCTTCGGCCTCGGTCACCCGCTGGAAAGTCCCGAAGCCGGGCTCCTCGCCGTCGGTCAGCACCCGCGACATGTCCAGGATGGAGTGGGTGCCGGACTCCTGTACCCGCTCGTCCGCCCACAGCTCCTCCTCGCTGCGGGGACGGTCCGGAAAGTCGGCGGCGGACGCACCGAACTCGCCCGGCGCCGCCCACCAGTAGTCGCCGGTCTCGAAGACCTGCCGGCGCAGTTCGTCAAGGGCGGCCTGGGCATCCGGCTGGTACGCCACGAAGTAGGTCCATCCCGATGCGCCCACGCTGCCTCCCGGTGATCCCGCTCGTCGACCGCCGTCGTGCGGCGGCGCACGCGATCATGCCCGACACCACCGACGAAACCGGCGGGTCGACGCGACCAGGATTCCTGTGCCACTCTCCGCCTTGCGTCTGTCGTCGGGCCTGCGCGGGCGATCGCGCCTACGGGTGCGAATCGGTGATCGCGATGACCTCGTCGAGGCGGTCCAGGGCGGCCCGGAGATCGTCGACCCTGGCCTGGATGCGCTCGCGCTCGGCGCGCAGCATGGCCCGCTGCCCGGGGTCGGTGTGCCCGGAGTCCCAGCACGGCAGGAGTTCGGCGATCCGGCTGCTGGTCAGGCCCGCCGCGTACATCTGCTGGATGAACCGGACCAGCGTGACCGTGTCCGGCCGGTAGAGGCGCTGGCCGGACGGGCTGCGCCTGGGGACGAGAAGGCCCTGCTCCTCGTAGTAGCGCACGGCCCGTACCGAGACACCGGCGCCGCGCGCCACCTCGCCGATGCGGATCAGCGGCTCGGTCACGGTGACCCCTCTCACCCCGGTTTCGGCGATCAACACTTGCCTCTGACGTCAACGTCAGGTTTTAGCGTACCGGGCATGGACATCAACGACTCGGTAGCCCTCGTCACCGGCGCCAACCGCGGCCTGGGCCGCGCCTTCGCCCAGCGCCTGCTCGAACGCGGCGCCCGCAAGGTCTACGCGACCGCCCGCCGGCCGGAGACCGTCGACCTGCCCGGCGTCGAGGCGCTGCCGCTCGACATCACCAGCCCCGCATCCGTACGGGCCGTCGCCGCTGCCGCCCCGGACGTCACGCTGCTCGTCAACAACGCCGGCATCCAGACCGGAACCGACCTGGTGACCGGTTCGCTGGAGGCGGTACGACACGAGGTGGAGACCAACGTGCTCGGCCACCTGGAGATGATCCGCGCGTTCGCGCCGGCCCTCGCCCGCAACGGCGGAGGCGCGATCGTGAACGTGCTCTCCGCCATGTCGTGGTTCGGGACCAGGGGCGCCGGCGCGTACCACCTGACCAAGGCCGCCGCCTGGGCCATGACCAACGGCGTACGCCTGGAACTCGCCGAGCAGGGCACGCTCGTGACGGCGGTGCACCTCGGCCTGGCCGACACCGACATGTCAGCGGGCTGGCCCGTCGACAAGATCGCGCCGTCCGATCTGGCCGACGCGGCGCTCGACGGCGTCGAGGCGGGTGCCGCCGAGGTGCTGGCCGACCAGTGGAGCCGGGACGTCAAGTCCCGGCTGACGCTGACGCCGGAGGAGTTCAACGCCGCGATGGACCGCGCCCTGGCGGCGCTGGCGGCCTGACCGGGCCTGGCGGTACGTGCCGGTCGTGGCCGCGTTCGCGGAGGCGCCACATCGCCGACCGGTTGCAGCGCGTTGACGGTGACCCGGAGGGTGTCGTGGCGCTTCCGATCACCCTGATGCAGGATGCAGCGGGTGACCTCGATCTATCGAACCGCTGCGGGCCGGGACAGGATCCGCCGGTGGTGCGAGGAACAGTTGACTGCATGGTGGTCGCCGCCGACCTTCCAGGCCAGCCAGGGCTGAGCTCCGACGAAGCGGGCACCGCCGGTGGCCGGCTCACGTGGTACGGCTCGTGGCTGGGAGAGGTCATCGAGAAGACCACCGCCGGGCCGGTCGTGGTGCTCGGGCATTCGTTCGGCGGCGCTGTCGCGCTCGCCGCGGATCATCCGCGGATTCGGGGAAAGGTCGCCGTGTCTCCAGGCGGGTTGTGCCGGCTCCGGATCACACCCCGTGTCCTGCTGGCGTTCCTGGCCTGGCTGGTGCGGCCACGAGCTGCTTCGAGCCGTCGACTGCTACGCATCCTGTCTGCTCCCGGCCAGGAGCCCCGCGCCGAACTGGTGGAATGGATGACGCTGGTCGCCCGGCACGCCCGTCCGGTGAGTTCCGACGACCTCGTACCGGCGGCCGCTCACACGATGCCGGTCGTGGTCGCGAGCGGACACCACGACGTGTTCCTGCCCCCGGCACGACTGCGCGCAGGAGCACGACAGCGGATCCATGTGGACGCCGACATCGTTCCCGGCGCCGGCCATCTCGTCACCGACGAGCGCCCCGACCTGATCGCCGCGCTGGTTGCCCGGCTGGAGGATCAGTGGCACTGAACAAGCGGGGCAGTCGGCCCATCGTCGTCGACGGCAACCGCTACTGCTGGCTCGTCCGCCGGAAGCCGACGTACAGCCAGGGTCTGACCTGGTCACCGTTGAGCTTCGCCGTTGAGCGCGCGGATCTGGCTGGGTGCGCCACTCTCGTCGTCCGACTCGCGTCACCGCGACCGGACAACTGGATGAATGCCGTGGCCTCTCCGGTGCTCCCTTCGCTGGTCGCGAGTGCCATCCGGCAGGGGCTTGAGCGGGGCTGGCAGCCCGAGCGCCCCGGCTCCCCGTTCATGCTGGACCTCGGTGCTGACGAGCAGGGCTAGGGCCGGCGACGCGGAGCGCACCGCGCTGAAACACGTCCTTGGAACTCGTCTCGTGACCGTGCGGAAGGCCGGAAACGCGGTTCTCCGATTGGTGATCGCTCCGTAGGATCTCCGGCGATCAAGGGGGATGAACGGTGGGCGATTTTCAGCAGTTCGTGACGGACGTGACCTCACGTCTGTCCACCATGTCCAAAGGTGAGTTGTACGTCGTTGGCGACGGCCTCGACCGGGACTCACTCTGGCTCACCTTCCTCGAATCCTTCCCCGCCGGCACCAATCTGCGGTTCCGTGAGCGATCCGAGTACGACTGCTCGACCTGCCGCGGTTTCATCAAGCACTTCGGCAACGTCGTCGAGATCCACGACGGGCGGGTCCGTACCGTCTGGTCCGGGGTCTCGGCCTCCGACCCGGTCTTCTCCGTCGTCGCCGCCGCTCTGGACGAGTTCGTTCTTTCGCTGCCGTTGGCCACCGTCTTCCGGTCCAGTCAGGCGCAGTACGGCACGAAGACCACCCGATCGCTGCGCGACGGCCAGGTCGAGGTGTGGCACCACCTGCACGGCCGGGTGGAGAAGCGGCATCGTGTCGAAGACGTCGGCGCGGCACAGAGCGACTTCGACGCCGCGGTGCAGGTCTTCCAGCGCGGCCTGGCCGAGCTGAGCCCGCACGCTCTGGACACCGTCGTCGACCTCATCGACGACAACGCCCTCTACCGCGGCACGGAGCATCGTCGGGCGGTGACCGAGTTCCGGTCGCTGCAGAACCGGTGGACGAAGGCGACCGACGGACGGGCCTTCGTCTTCGCCAACGCCATGAACCCGGCGGCACGCTTGCGCAACACGGTGATCGGCACCCTCGTCCAGGCTCTCTCCGCGGGCGTCGACCTGGAGCAGGCGGTCCGGTCGTTCGAGACGAAGGTGGCGCCGCAGAACTACCAGCGCCCCACGGCGCTGATCACCCCGGCCATGGTCAAGGCTGCCATGAAGACCATCGACGAGTTGGGCATCGAGGAGTCGTTGCAGCGACGGTTCGCCCGGCTGTCCGACGTGTCGGTCAACAACGTGCTGTGGGTCGACAACGACACCCAGCCGCAGATGAAGGACGGCATCGAAGGGCTGCTCATGCAGGCGGCCACCACGACGTCGACAGGTGCGCGCCTTCGTGACGCGAAGCCGGAGGAGGTCCCCGTGGTCTCCTTCCTGAAGGACATCCTGCCCGGCGCCACCTCCATCGACCTGTGGGTCGCCAACACGCACGAGCCGCACTTCGTCAGCCTCACGACCGGCCGGCACCCGGCCGCTCCGCGGTTGTTCAGGTGGGACAACGATTTCGCCTGGTCGTACGGCGGCAACGTCGCCGACTCGATCCGGGAGAAGGTCAAGCGGGCCGGCGGCAACGTCACCGGCAAGCTGCGGGTGAGCCTGTCCTGGTTCAACCACGACGACCTCGACCTGCACGTGTTCGAACCAAACGGCGACCACATCTGGTACCAGGAGAAGCGCGACAAGCTGGACGTCGACATGAACGCCAGCGGGCCGCTCTCCCGCGAGCCGGTGGAGAACGTCACCTGGACCGACCACGTCCCCGACGGTGAGTACCGGATCGAGGTGAACCAGTACCGCAAGCGGGACAGCGCCCAGGTCGGCTTCGTGATCGAGACCGAGAGCAACGGGAAGATCGAGCATTACCGCCACGAGCGCGCGGTCGGCCACAAGGAGACCGTCGAGGTCGGCCGGATGACGGTCACCGGTGGCGTGACCACCGCTTTCCGGCCGGGCAAGGACGTGCAGCGAGGCAGTGCGGGCAAGGAACTGTGGGGGATCACCACCGAACAGTTCGTACCGGTGTCCACCGTCATGTACTCGCCGAACTACTTCGACGACAACGAGGTCGGCAACCGGCACTACTTCTTCATCCTGAAGGGGTGCGTGAACGACCAGCCGACACGGGGGATCTACAACGAGTTCCTCCGCGGCGACCTGCAACCGCATCGCAAGGTGTTCGAGGTTCTCGGCGACCGCACCAAGTGCGAGCCCTCTCCGGATCAGCTTTCCGGCCTCGGCTTCAGCTCCACGATCCGTAACTCTGTGGTCGCCAAGGTGACCATGACCGGCGGCCGGCGCCGCCTCCTCAGCATCCAGTTCTGATCCCCTACCCAGAAAACGGAGAGAGGTCACCGTGACCATTTTTGAGAAGGCCACGCGGGAGAAGTTCCGCTATCCGTCGGCCAAGGGACTGCTGACCACGGAGCAGTTGTGGGAGCTTCCGCTGACCGCCAAGTCCGGCTTCAGCCTCGACGACGTGGCCAAGGCGGTCAACGCTGAACTGAAGGCCGTCGACACCGAGTCGTTCGTGGCCACCGAGGCCAATCCGGCCAAGGCGACCCTGGAGACCAAGTTGGAGGTCGTCAAGCACGTCATCGCCGTCCGCCTCGCCGAGGACCAGGCGGCGAAGGCGGCGGCGGCCAAGAAGCTGGAGAAGGAGAAGCTGCTGGCGGTCCTGGGCCGTAAGCAGGACGCGGTCCTGGAGAACCTGACCGAGGCGGAGCTGCTGGCCCGGATCAACAACCTGTAGCCCGCTGACGATCTGGCCTGCGGTGGGGATGGTGCGCCCGGCAGGATTCGAACCTGCGGCCTTGGGATTAGAAGTGGCCTCTATGGGTGCGACTGAGGTATCTACAGAGCGCTTTGGCTGCATCTGATGCGGCTTTGGTCGACTGAATGAACTCTGGTTGCCTGCATTTCGCACCACGCGCAGCCCCACGCTCAGTCCCACTAGGTTGCGTCAGGCGGCCTCCGGATGACTACCCGCTGTAGCGCCGAGCGCCCGACTTCGGGAGCTGGTACCGGTAGCGCGTTGGCTTCAAGGAGGCCTCGGCGGGCGTCCACGACTCCCACACCCGCACGCGGCCACCGGATGTCTCGACGGTGCCGTCCGGCAACCGTCGCCAGTCGATGAGGTCTACGACGACGAGATGGGTATCGGCCGCTGCGGCATGCTCAACTTCGTTGAATGTGAGCTCTACGGCGTCAGCATCGCCGGACGATCCCTTGACCTCGACGTGAAGCTCGCGCTGCCCAGCAGTGGCATGCACGTCGTACGACTTGGTGCCACCAACATCCTTCACGTCGTAGCCCTGGGCGCTGTAGTGCCTCAGCACCCAGTCGACGGCGTGGCGCTCGATGGCCAATCGAACCACCTCGTCACGCAGGTACCCGGCACCCCGTCGCTCCCGGGCTGCGACGGCGAGCTCGGATGGCGCCGGGCGCTGCCTCGGGACTTGACGGCGCTCTGCCCGAGGGATCTGCCTAAGGTCCGGGACCGCCGCAACCACCGCGGCCGGCAGCTTCACCAAGTAGCCCTGTGCTGCTCGCACCGGACGCTTGTCGGAGAAGGCGAACGGGAAGTAGAGGCTTCCCCGGTGGTGTGCCTTCAGCTTCTCCTTGACCTTTCGGAGCTTACCCTCCACGCCTCGAAAGGCATCTTGAGTGACCGGACGCGCCAGCGCGGTATAGCCGGTCAGGGCGTACCGCCACGAGGGCTCGGGGCCTGCAAGTGGGCGGCCTCTGCCGTAGCTGCCTTGAGATGCCCAGACGATCTCGTCTTCCTCCGGCCCTTCGGCAGCTGTCGAATACCCGACGATTCCGGGGGCGCCGAGGAGCGACTTGTGCCAATGAAGGATCAGATCTCCCGGCTGAACAGCGGTGACCAGAGCGTAGGACCAGTACTCGCGTCCGGCGTCGTCAACCTGCGGGGCATGAAGGTCGGCACCGAGGTCACTGCGGTCAGTGATCTCCATCCAAAAGCGCTCGGCCGGATCCTCACGCCACCACTCGTTGATCCCCATAGGACGTGTCTACCGGATCAGCCACGGAGGTGCGAACCTCGACGACTCACCGACGCGAGCGGTGTGGTCGGGCTGCGTCGTAGCGAACGTTTATTCTCATCGACGGTGCTCGCACCGCCCTCGGTTGATGTGTCGATGGTCTTTCGCCAACACGGCTACAGCCATCGACACATTGAAGGAGGGAGGTGATGTGACATGGAGGATGGAGACTCGGCCGAGCGTAAAGACTCGACCGACACCCCGCCCGCCGCTGCCGGTGCCAGCCGGCAGCGAACGGTTCGGGTGACTGTCTCAATCCTGCAAGGGCTCGCTTCGGCGGCGGCGATCGTGAACTCCGCGATCGACATCGTCGGCAAGCTGACCTAACGGATCAAGCCGCACCACGCGCTGCCCCCGACCCCGGGTCTCCACTCGGACGGGGGCAGTCGTGTTTTCGGATCAGGTCTCGTCAACCTCATCCATGTTGCTACCGACGAGGTTACACCGAACCGGGAAAATGTAGGCCCATAGGTTGCGCATTTCCGGGGAGCGGGTCAACCGGCGGGTACCTCCGTTACCCCCAAGTGATCAACCATGCGCGGGCGCGGCAAGCGCGACATCTCTTAGGGCTTGGAGCGGGGGAGGCGGCTCAGGCTCAGCGGGCCGGACTACGCGGCCAGTCGCGGTGGTCGGCGTTCCTTGCGGGAGCGGCTGAACCATCTCCGCATCTCCGCATCTCCGCAAACATGGCTGTGAGCTGGGCGAATGCTTGCGGAGATGCGGAGTGCTGTTGACCGGTCATCTCCGCAATCGGGGTTCATCTCCGCAGAGAGGTTGCGGAGATGCGGAGATCGATGGCTCCTGATGGTCTGATCTCCGCAGGGTGTTTTCCCTGGTGGTGGAGGGTGGGTGCGGCGTTGCGGAGATGCGGAGATGGTTCAGCGGGTTTCAGTCCTTGTGGCGTTCGACCCAGAACATGGCCCGGTCGCCGCGCTCGTTGCGGCCTGCCCGGATGACGTGATCGCCGCGCCAGCGTCCGGCCTGTCCGGTGAGGAGTCGGCCGAGTTGCAGCGGGTTGGGTAGGCGGCCGGCGGCGGTGGTGATGAACTGGCCGTCCCACGGGTCGTGGGCGTCGCTGCCGAGGTGCAGGGGTTCGGCGTCGCGGCGGAGGTCGGCGGCGGTCATAGGTCGACCGGCGTGGCGCTCATGCCAGGTGGTGAGGAACGCGCGCCAGCGCGTTTCGTCTTCATCGATCTCCCGTACTTCGGCGGCGTTGGTGAGGAACCCGTCGATGCCATGGTGTGCGAGGAATCCGCCGAGGGCTTGCGCCCAGGGGGTGAACTGCCGCATCGACAGGCCCTTGACCTTCGGCGCTCCCTGCCGCGTCCAGTCGAGCACCAGCACCAGGAGGTGCCACAGGACGGTGAGTTGATTGGCGGGGACGGTGATCCATTGGTCGAGGTGCGGGATGCCGAATCCGGTTTGGTCGCGCAGTTCGGGGCGGGGCATGTCCGGGTCGAGGTGCACGCGCACGGTGCGGCTCGCCATGTCGCCGCCGACTTGCAGGTTGTTGCCGGTGGCCATCCACAGCCGGTCGTTGACGGTGGCGATGTTGCGCGACGCGCCCAACTGTCGGTCGGACCACACGCCGTTGGTGACGAGTTGGGCGAGCACGGCGGAGTCGATGACGGTGCCCTCGGCGAGGTTGTCCCAGATGACCACGCCGACCTGCTCGGCGAACACGGCAGTGATGGACTTGCGCAGTTCCTCGTCGGCGTAGGCCCAGTTCATGACCCGCTGCCCGTAGAGCATCCCCGGCCCGGCGGTGAGGATCGTCTTGCCGGATGAGGGCATGGTCGCGTCGATCAGCGCGAACGGGGTCAGGGAGCGGGTGAAGTGCCGCAGGATCGGCGTGGCCAGCAGCGCCACGTAGACAACGCCGGGCCGCAGGATCGTGGTCCGCTCAGCCCCGAACGCGACGGCTGCCGCAGCCTCGCAGCCGGCCTTCTGGTAGGCGTAGCGGGTCGGTCCGTCCTCCATGTCGGTGCCGTAGTCCGGTCCGGCGTCCGGCGGGCAGTAGAGCAGCTCGGATTGCTCGCTCAGCGGCTTGACCGGCCAGCCCTGGTACACGCTGAGCGTCGACATGAAGACGTAGCGGCCAACGACAGGCGCAAGCATGCGGGCGACGTCGAGGGTGTTCCTCGGCACGTAGCCCGACGTGTCAACCACCGCGTCCCAGTTGCCGAAAGCGGCGAGAGCGGCGATATCCCGCGGGCGGGTTCGATCCCCCTGGATTGGCCGGACAGCCTCCAAGGGGGTGCTCGATGTCCCCCGGTTGAAGGTGGTCACCTCCCATCCAGCATCGAGGGCGGCCCTTACGATCGCGTGGCCTACGAACCAGGTTCCGCCGAGCACCAGTAAGCGCATGCACCAATCATGCCGAGCAGGGACAGCTGGGCGACCGGAGGGTGGTGCCCCGGTCCCTCTGGTTCAGGGGCTAGACCTTGACACGCTGGCCTGCGGGAATGGTCTTTGCCTCAGGTACAACGGTCTCCAATTCGGGAGTCACCAGAAACAGGCGTCGCTTTGACCTAGAAAGCAGCTTCTCGCGACGCTCACGCAGAGCGATGCCGAGCACCTTGTCGACGGGCGTGAGGGAAAACGCCTGCGCGATGTCAGCATGACGGTTCATGAACTCGACGAGTTCGGCGGGGCTAATCTCTGCTGCTTGGAGAATGCCCTCCACTGTGATGGCGAAGCGCCTCATGTCATCCGGCAATGAGGAGTCGGCGAAGCTCTCCCTTGCGGCCTCAATAATCCTGTTACGCGCATCGAATAGCTCGTAGTTGGGTTCGTCCCCAATGTTCGCGACTGAGCTCACATTGGCAAGCACGTCGTCTACAATTTCGAGAAGACCGCGCAGTCGGCCATCCAAGCGGTGTTCTCGCCAGGAAAAGCGCTGGCCTTTATAGATCACGTCGTGCGTGGACTCCTGCAGAGCGTGCTGCACGTACGTGGTGAACTGCACTTCAATCTTCAGTTGAGTAAGGTTAGGGTGCCTTGCCAGATAGTCGTTTGGTAGGCGGCATATCAAGTGCGGCTGCTGGTATCTGAAGTCTGTAGGCTTGCCGGCTTCGACGTTCTTCGCCTCGATCGGTGGGAAGACCCTCTCTGCTGTTGTCATGGCATTTTGAGCTTCCGCCGTGTGCAGGAATACCCCGCGAGCGGCAATAAGGTCTTCCACGTCGAAGATGCTCGCTGCTTCACCTTTCTGCAGTTTTGCGTAGAGTGATTCAGCTTCTTTTCGGCGAACCTGAATGACCACTGGCCTAAACTCTGCCAGTTCGGCATGCAGCCGCGAACGCACATATTCGACGCCCTGTTCAAGGTCCGGAATGATGGCCTCGTAGGCGGTCTTGAAGGAGCCGGGTAAAAGCATCGCGCTACTCGCCTAGGAGGATGGTCCGAAGTATGTTGGCCCGGATGTCTCTATTCGACTTCTTGTTCGACCCTTGAACGGCGGCTAGGAGGTAATGGCGCGCTCGGTCAGTAGTCTGGCCGTCGATCTCGTAGGCGAAATCCTCAAGACCTTGTTTAGCCAGACCTACGTTCACGGTGCTGCCGGACCTGACCAGGTCGCTGACCGCGACCCACAGTGAATAGAAGTCTGCAAGATTGCTAAACCGAGTAGCCTTAAGTGGGAATTGATCATCGATTTCGCGGAGTATATCCTGCGTTGCTACGAAGTTCTCGTCTGCTCGCTTCTCGTCTGCAATCTCCGAGTCGTTCGCCGCATAGTGGTAGTCAAGGTAGTCCTTGCCGTCTTGACTGCCCTTCATTGAAACGACGTATAGCTCGGAAACGTACTCGACATCGAGCATTCGGCGGATGCGTGCCGGGGTTGCGATTCCGATTTGCGCCCAGAAAGGATGTTCTGCGAGCCCTTCTACCTTTCGGAGGAACTCTCCTCCGTATCGGGCGTGGCGAAGCTCTTGCTTATTCAGCCTAGCTACATTCCGATTAAGTCGGTCAAATGCTTCATTGAGTTCCGTCGGAGATGCCTTGGAGATGTTCTCCACGGCGAATACATACTCCAGTAGTGCGATCTTTGTATCATCCGGAAGTTCCGAGAAGTATAGGCTGTCGAGTCCCAGATCCGATAAGGTGTCGGGTGCTTGGAACTTGTCCTCCACGAATTCGAAGAGCGCAGTCAGGCGCTGCTTTCCGTCAATCACTCGATACAGGGTAGGTGCATCCGCTGAGACGTCCACCTGCAAAAAGATGGTGGGTGCGGGGTAGTTTCGAATAAGTGAGTCGATAAAAAACTGCTTGTACTCAATATTCCAGACGCTGCGCCGCTGGTATGGCGGGTCTAGATCAAGGCGGCGCGCCGAATTGAGGTCGAGAAACCAACTCGCCGACTGGGTGTTCGGCGAGCGGCGGAAGCCTGTCTGGTGCTTCACTGAGCAGCTACCCTTCGTAAAGCAAGTCCGGAACCACAGAGTATCGTCACTTGGGCCTCACTGGTTGCACCAGATGTGAGCGGGTTTCTTCAAGTGCTGTCGAGCGACCGAGGGCTGAGGTCGGCTGGACGAACACTGCTCGAAGCGTGCGGATTCACCACGGCGTCCCGGGTGAGAGTCGCCCTGGCCTCTATCCAGCTGCTCCTGTGACGGTTGCACGGGTGCCTCGGATAACGCTAACCAAGCCCTCTGCGGCCAGCAGGGCAACTGCGCGGTGAGCGGTGCCGACCGAGACGTTATGCATCGCGGCCATCTCGGCAACTGAGGGGAGACGGTCGTGGGGTTGCAGCCGACCAGTGGCGATCTGCTTGCGTAGCTCTGCTGCGATCACCTGGTACGGGCTGTTGGCGACGATGCGGTGTGCCGGTGCGACGGGGCGCGGCGGTATTCGAGCGGCCAGCGTTCCGGCGGCCCGCTGGTCAGACTCCGACAGCCAGGCGGCGTACACCCTGAGCGTCGTCGTGCCGCCGCCGCCGTGACCAAGGCGTCCAGCAACCGTCCGCACGTCGACACCCGCGTTAATCAGCTCGGTAGCTGAGTAGTGGCGCAGCGCGTGGATGTGGCTGTCGATACCCAGCCGACGGGCGAGCCGGCCGTACCTCTGGGTGATGGTGTCGGGCCGGTAACCACGGCTGTTGTCCGGTTCGGGGGAGAAGACGTAGTCGGCAGGATCGGCGTTCGCGTCGAGCTGCGTTAGGCGGCCGACGTATCGCCCGTGCAGCTCGCGCAGCACTTCGATCGTCTCCGGGTCGAGCGCTACCCGCCGCTGCTGGTGTGTCTTGGTGTCCTTCTCCTGTAGCTGGCCATGCTCGTCCAGGTAGGCGCTGCGCCGCAGCGTCAGCACACCGGCGTCCAGATCGAGATGGTGCCAGCGCAGCGCGGCCAGCTCGCCACGGCGGGCGCCGGTCGTCATGGCAAGCCAGACCAGCGCGCCCCAGTCTGGATCGCGCCACGCCTCGCTGATGATGCGGGCCGCGTCGGCGGGGCTTGGTGGCTGCGGGTCGGGGTGCGGCGGCGCGGGTGGCTCGGCTTGGCTGGCCGGGTTGACGGCGATCCAACGCCACCGGACGGCACGGCTGAGAGCACCACTGAGGATCCAGTGGATTTGCCGCACTGATGAAGCGCTGAGCGGCTTGCAGACGTGCGGCCGGCACTTCGCGGTGCAGGTGTGCTCGCCCTCCACGCGGTGCTTCACGTACGCCTTGCCGCCGCACCAGCCGCGGCAGCGGCGCAGGCTCGCGTAGAACGACTCCAACGTCTCGGCGTCGAGCCGGCCGACCGGCAGCTTGCCGAGCACCGGCCGTACGTGCTTGTTGAGTTTGTTGACGTAGCCCATGCGGGTGGTGGCCTCGATATCGGCCACCTCAAGCCACCGGTCTAGGAGTTGGTCGAGCGTGGCACGGGTGCGCGGGTTACGCCGCTCGTCCACTTGGGCCAGCAACCGGGTACGCGCCTTCTCGGCTTCCTTGGCGGCGGTGCGGCTGGCGGGGATGACCTCGGTGAGGTAGTGCCGCTTCCCGCTGATCGGGTCGACGCCGGCATAGACCTTCACGCGCAGTGACCCGCTGGGGAGGGTTTCGATCTCGCCGCGCTGGCGCTTGGTGCGTCCGTTCGAGGCTGCCACGGGGCCACCGTAGCGCGCTCGCACCACGAATAGCCCCACGCGAGCCGTTCAGGAAGGCAAAGTACCTGTGCGCCCGGCAGGATTCGAACCTGCGGCCTTGGGATTAGAAGTCCCCTGCTCTATCCGCTGAGCTACGGGCGCGCGCCGACGGTCGTCGCGCCAAGAGGGTACCGCCGCTCCCCGTCCGCCCGGGGGTACGGGTCGGCGCGTCCGTTCCGCCCCTCAGCGTCCCATGCCGGGGCCCGGAACGGCACCACAGTTCCGGCGGGTCCCGCGGGGGCCGGGCGGGACGCGATCCGTACCCTCGTCGGATGCTGCTCGACCAGGAAACCGAGAACGAGATCGTCTTCGAGCTGTGTCAGCTCCTCGGACGGGCGATCCTGCCCCTCACCGGCTCGGACGGCCCGGGCACGCCGCCCGGCGTCCTCGGCACCGCCTTCTTCTACAGCGAACTGGTCGGCGCCACCGACGACGGGGAGATCGCGCACGAGTGGCTGCTCACCGCCGACGCGCTGACCCACCGGGCGTACGGCGAGATCGGGTTGCGGCCGAGCGTCACGGACCCGGCCGAGGGCGCGGACGAGCCGATCGACCTGCCCGGTTTCGCCGACCACTGGGTGCACCTGCCGGAACTGGGGCTCGCCGCGATGCCGACCGGCGGCCTGCACGGCTGGGCCGACGACCGGGGCTGGCGCTGGCGTACCCAGCATGTCACCGAGGCGGTGGCCGCGCCGGCCGACTCGGTCGCCCGGATCGGCGCGGCGCCCGTCTCGGCGTTCGTGCTGGCCCTGGGCGCGGGTGAGGACGGGTCGCGGCCGCTGGAGGCGGTGGTCGAGCGGGTCGCCCGGGACGGCGGCGAGGTGCGGGTCACCACGGAACTGCCCGCCGGCTACGTGGGCGCGCCGGTGTTCGCGGTCGAGGCCGGACCGGACGGCGGGTCGGCGTTGCGCTGCCTGGGCGTGGTGCTGCCGTGGCGCGCGGGCGGGCACCCGGTCGCGACGTTCGACCGGATCCGCGCCGCGCTCGCGGCGGTCGTCACCGACTGAAGCGGCTTGGCGGGGCCGGGCTCAGCCCTCGGCGGTCGCGTCGGCCGGCCGCCGAGGTGACGGCGGCGTCGTGGGCTCCGGCTCGGTCGGTCCGGCGCGGAGGAATCCCTCCGCCCACCGTCCGACCTCTGCGAAGACCTTCTCGCGTACGCCGGGACTGGACAGCGTGAGGTCGTGCAGCCCGCCGTCGAAGCGGGCCAGCGTGACGTGCCGGCCGAGGCGGGGCGCCCAGCGCACCATGTGCTCGACGTCGAGCACCGCGTCGGCGCCGGTGGCGCTGTCGTGCCACTTCGTGCCCCGGAAACTCCGCGTCGAGCAGGCCAGCAGCACCGGCACCGGGATGTCCAGCCCGGCCCGCAGGCGACGCTGACCGGTGCGGATCGCGTTGATCCAGCCGGCCCGGACCGGGAACCCGGCGAGCGGCTTCCAGGCCAGGTCGTACCGCCACTCGCCCCGGTGGTCGGCGTGCAGGCTCTCGCCGTACACGGTGCCCAGGCCGAACGGCAGGACACGCTGCGGCGCCCTGCGGCCCAGGCGGGAGACGGCGGCCGCGAGGGGTCGACGGACCATCCAGGGCGCGTTGATGTCGAAGAAGGGGCTGTTGAGCACGATGCCGTCGACCAGTCCGGCGTCGCGGCGGTCGTGCGCCCAGAGCGAGATGATCAGGCCGCCGGTCGAGTGGCCCATCGCGAGCAGGGTGTCGTGGCCCTCCTCGGCCCGGATGATCTCCGCGGCGGCGTCCAGCTCAGGGAAGTAGTCGCTCAGGTCGCGGCAGAAGTTCGGCGTCTGGTGCGCCAGCAGGCTGCGGCCGTACTTGCGCAGGTCGAGCGCGTAGAAGTCCCAGCCACGCTCGGCGAAGAAGTCGGCTACGTGGGTCTGGAAGAAGTAGTCGACGAACCCGTGCACGTAGAGCACGGCGCGACCGGTCGGGCGGTCGGCCCGCCGTCGCACCAGGGTCGCGACGACCGGCCCCTCGTCGTCGGTGCCCAGGTCGATCGTCCGCCGCTCGTAGGGGGCGCCCAGCACGTCCGGTTCCACGACCGCGACGGTACGCCGCCGCGCTACCCGGCGGTAGGGGTGTTGGGCTGTAAGGAGGGGGCCCTTGTTAACGCATCCGGTAGAGGAAGGGCCCCTTCTTAACAACGCCTCAGCGCGGGGACGGCCCGCCCGCCGGCACCGAGCGGGCGGGCCGTGCCAGGATTCAGACGGTTTCGGCGTCCTCGCGTGCGGCGTCCTGCAACGGCACGCCCTCGGGCTGGTCGACGGCGCGCAGGTGCTTGTTGTTGCGCGGCTCCTGCCGGGTCTTCGCGTCGTTGAGCTTGCGGCGCAGGTCGTCCCGGACGTCGTTGAGCGCGGCGTGCAGATCCTCCTCGGTCGAGGTGGTGACGATCTTCTGCCGACCGGCGATCCAGCACTCCAGGGTCACCTTCTGGCCCCGGGCCTCACGATCCTTGACGGACACCTCCAGCTCGGTGGCGTCGGCGTGGAAGCCGGCGAGCCGGGTGTCCAGGGTCGCGAACTGCTCGGCGATCCAGTTGCGGTCGCCCTGGGAGAACCCGGCGCCGACCCGCAGGCACTCGGCCACGGTCGCGGGGTTCGCCACGGCGCTCATCGCGCTGCCTCGCGGACGTCTCGGAGAAGCATCGGAGCTCCCTTTCTCTCGGTTGATCAAGTACTTACCCAACCGGCGCGATTCCGGAACGCCTGCTTGCCGGCTCCACTCGATCATGCGTCGCCGCAGGTCAGGCGCGTAGGGCCGGTTGACCTAGCAGATCGGGACCTTGATCAGGGGGTTGTCCACAAGGCGGTCCGTCATCCACAGGTACGGGCCGGGCGGGTGGCCCGGGCTAGGCGGCGGGCCGACGCTTCCCGGGACAAGTCGATCCCTGGGAGGGGCGATGTTCGATACGTACGTCACGATCGTCGGCAATGTGCTGACCGCGCCGGAGTGGCGCCGGACCACCCAGAGCGGAACGCTGGTGGCCAACTTCAAGGTCGCCTCGACCGCCCGCCGGCTCGACCGCGACAGCGGCCGCTGGGTCGACGGCAACAGCCTGCGGGTACGGGTCAACTGCTGGCGCCGCCTGGCCGAGGGAGTCGCGTCCTCGGTGGCGGTCGGCGACCCGGTGATCGTCGCCGGCCGTCTCTACACCCGGGACTGGACCGACGAGTCCGGCACCCACCGCACGCTCTACGAACTGGAGGCGGTCGCGGTCGGGCACGACCTGTCCCGCGGCCGGGCCCGGTTCCTGCGTAACCAGCCCCGCGCGGCCACCAGCACGGTCGAGGACGCGGAGGCCGAGCAGCGGGTGCACGGCGAGACGACCGAGCCGGTGCCCGACGGGCAGGCCCCGGCCACCTTCGACGACCGGCCCTTCGACGACGACTTCCCGCCCTCGGAGTACGGCGGCGGCCGGGTCGGGCTCGTCGGCACCGTGGAGCGGGTGGGTGAGCCCGACCCGTTCGACGCCCGGTCCGTCGACGCCCGGTCCGTCGACGCCCGGTCCGTCGACGCCCGGCCCGGTGCGCGGCAGGCCGCCGGCTTCGACCCCGGTTCGGGTGGCCCGGCGGGGGAGGAGGACGAGCTGGGCGACGTGGCCGACGACGGGCCGGCCACGGCCGAGGACGACGAACTGGGCGAGGTCGCACCGCCGGAGGTCGGCGGACCGGGTGGTTCCGGGCCGGGTGAGGGCGAGCCGGGCGGCGCGAGCCCGGGCGGGACCGCGTCGGGGCGCCGGAGCAGGCGACGGACCCCGGTGCCCGCCTGACAGTCGTCCGACGGGGGCGCGGGGTGGTGACATCGGCGTCTCCACCCCGCGTACGACTAGGCTGGCCGGCCGGAGGTGGTGACGGGTGCGGCAGGCGACCGCCATGGCGAACGCGACCGGACTGGTGGCGGGCTACGCGCTCGACGCGCTGCTCGGTGACCCCCGCCGGTGGCATCCGGTGGCCGGCTTCGGCCGGGCGGCCGGCGCCCTGGAACAGCGGCTCTACCGTCCCGACCGGTCGGCCGGCGCCGCGTTCACGGCGCTCGCCGTCGGCGCGCCGGTCCTGCTCGGCGCCGCCGCCGCGCTGGCCACCCGACGTCATCCGGTGGCCCGGGCCGCGCTGGTCGCCGCCGGCACCTGGACGGTGCTGGGTGGGCGAACGCTGCGGCACGAGTCCCGGGTGATGGCACGGGCGCTGGGCCGGGCCGACCTGCCCGCCGCCCGGGCTCGCCTCGGCAACCTCTGCGGGCGGGACCCGTCCGCCCTCGACGAGTCCGAACTCGCCCGCGCCACGGTCGAGTCGGTCGCCGAGAACACCTCGGACGCCGTGGTCGCCCCGCTGGTCTGGGGTGCGGTCGCGGGCCTGCCCGGTCTGCTCGGCTACCGGGCGGCGAACACGCTCGACGCGATGGTCGGCCACCGCTCGCCCCGGTACGCCCGCTTCGGCACCCCGGCGGCCCGGCTGGACGACGTGCTGAACCTGGTGCCGTCCCGGCTGACCGGGCTGCTCACGGTGGCGGTCGCGCCGGCGGCGCACGGGGACCGTGCCGTCGCCTGGCGGGTGTGGCGGCGGGACCGGGCCGACCACCCGAGCCCCAACGCCGGTCAGTGCGAGGCGGCGATGGCGGGCGCGCTCGGTGTCCGGCTCGGCGGGCGCAACGTCTACTTCGGCCGCGCGGAGACCCGGCCGTTCCTCGGTGACGGGCCCCGCCCCGAGGCGCGGCACCTGAAGCGGGCCGCCCGGATCTCCGGCGCGGTCGGCGTGGCCGCGCTCGGCCTGGCCGCGCTCTACCCGGTGACCGTCGGGCGCGTGGCCGGGGCCGCCGGACGGGCCGCGCTCGGCGTCCTCGTGCGGGCAGCCCGCCGGGGGAGCGGGCGGTGAGCGGCGGGCTGCTGGTCGCCGGCACCACCTCCGACGCCGGCAAGAGCGTGCTCACCGCCGGTATCTGCCGCTGGCTGCGCCGCCGGGGCGTCCGGGTCGCGCCGTTCAAGGCGCAGAACATGTCGAACAACTCCGCTGTGGTGGTCGGGCCGGACGGGCGCGGCGGGGAGCTGGGCCGAGCCCAGGCCATGCAGGCCGCCGCCTGCGGGCTCGACGCCGACCTGCGGTTCAACCCGGTGCTGCTCAAGCCGGGCAGCGACCACGCCAGCCAGGTGGTGCTGCTCGGCGAGGCGGTCGACACGGTCACCGCCGGCAACTACCACGAGGTGCGGTCCCGGCTCGCCACCACCGCGTACGCGGCGCTGACCGAGCTGCGCGAGGAGTACGAGGTGGTGATCTGCGAGGGCGCGGGCAGCCCCGCCGAGATCAACCTGCGTGACGGCGACTACGTCAACATGGGGCTGGCGCGTGCGGCCGGGCTGCCGACGATCGTGGTCGGCGACATCGACCGGGGCGGCGTGTTCGCCTCGATGTTCGGCACCGTCGCACTGCTCGACGCGGCCGATCAGGCGCTGGTCGCCGGGTTCGTCGTGAACAAGTTCCGGGGCGACCGGGGGCTGCTCCAGCCGGGGCTGGACATGCTGCGCCGGGTCACCGGCCGTCCCACGTACGGGGTGGTGCCCTGGGCGCTGGACCTGTGGCTGGACGCGGAGGACTCGCTCGCGTACGGGCGGGTGCTCGGCCGGCCGCCCGCGCCCCGGGGCACCGACTGGCTCGACGTGGCAGTGGTGCGGCTACCCCGGATCAGCAACGCCACCGACGTCGAGGCCCTCGCCACCGAGCCGGGTGTGCGGGTACGCCTCACCGTCGAACCGGCCGAACTGGCCGCCGCCGACCTGGTGGTGCTCCCCGGCACCAAGTCGACTGTCGCCGACCTGGCCTGGCTGCGGGAGACCGGCCTGGCCGACGCGGTACTGGCGCACGCCGCCGCCGGACGGCCGCTGCTCGGCATCTGCGGCGGCTTCCAGATGCTCGGCCGGGTGATCCACGACCCGGTGGAGAGCCGCGCGGGCACCGTGCCCGGCCTCGGGCTGCTGCCCGTCGAGATCACGTTCGAGCCGGTCAAGACGGTGCGCCGGGCCGAGGGCAGCGCCGCGGGAGACGTGCCGGTGAGCGGCTACGAGATCCACCACGGCCGGGTGTCGACGGCCGACCCGGGGCTCGCGCCGCTGTTGCGTCACACCGACGGCACCGGCGAGGGCGCGCGCCTCGGCAACGTGTACGGCACCCACTGGCACGGCACGTTCTCCTCCGACGAGTTCCGCCGCCGCTTCCTGACCGAGGTCGCGGCGGCGGCCGGGCGCACCGGCTTCAAGGTCGCGCCGGACACGTCCTTCGCGGCGGCCCGGGAGCGGACGCTGGACCTGCTCGGCGACCTGGTGGAGGAACACCTCGACACGGACGCGCTGTGGCGGCTGATCGAGTCCGGTCCGCCGCCGGGACTGCCGTTCGTGCCACCCGGCGCGCCGCCGGCACAGAGCGACGTCCGGCGGCCCGCCGTCGACCGCGCGGTTCAGTAGCGCACGTCGGCGGGGCGGTCGGACATCGGCAGCCCGGCCTCCCGCCAGCCCTGCACCCCGCCGATCATGTCGGTGGCCTGCCGCAGCCCCAGCGTCTGGAGGCTGGCGGCGGCCAGGCTGGAGCTGTACCCCTCCCGGCACACCACGATGATCTCGCGGTCGTACCCGGTGGCCTCGGGGATGCGCCAGGCGCTGGCCGGGTCGAGCCGCCACTCCAGCACGGTGCGGTCGATGACGATCGCGCCGGGCAGCTCACCCTCCTCGCGGCGCTGCGCCTCGGTACGCGTGTCGATCAGCAGCGCGCCGCCTCGGACCGCCTCGACGGTCTCGTGCGGAGTGAGCCGGCGGAGACCGGCGCGGGCCTGTTCCAGGAGGGCGTCGACGCCCGGACACATCACGTCATGGAGCACCCCCCGATGATGCCCAGCCGCCCACGTCACCGCTCGCCGAAACGGCCCGCCCGGGTCGCAGGTTCCAGCGGACGGGGGAACGTTAGCGTCGGTCGGGTGAACGTCGCCGTGATCGAGGCGTACGCCGGGTTGGCCCGCCGCGTGCTGGCCGGTCCGGCGCGGTTGGGGCGTACCCGGCTGGTGGCCGTTGACGGGCCCAGCGGCGCGGGCAAGAGCGTGTTCGCGACGCGCCTCGCGGACGCGCTCGCGGAGCGGGCGGGCGGCGTGCGCCCGCCGTTGGTGCACACCGACGACCTGCTCGACGGCTGGGACGACCAGCTCACGTTCTGGACGCGGCTGGAGGAGCAGGTGCTCGGCCCGCTGCGGGCCGGCCGGGCGGGCGGCTACCGCCGCTACAGCTGGGTGCGCCGGCGCTTCCTGGACCGGGTGGTGCCGGTGCCGGCCGGTCCGGTGCTGATCGTCGAGGGGGTGAGCGCCGCCCGCGCCGCGGTACGCCCCGAGCTGACGCTGTCGGTGCTCGTCACCGCGCCGGCCGAGCTGCGGTTGCGCCGGGCGCTCGCCCGCGACGGTGAGCAGATCCTGCCGGAGTTGCGCCGCTGGCACGCGGGGGAGCGGGCGCACTTCACCGCCGACGGCACCGCGGCGGCGGTGGACCTGGTCGTCGACGGTGCCCCGGGCCTGCCGCACGACGCGGACCGCTACTACGTCCGGGTGGGCGGCCGGCGATCAGGCTCGGCCGACGTGGCGGGGTAAGGCCAGCATACGATTCCGGTCATGACCACTCCGATCCTCTCCGAGTCCGAGGTGCGGGCCGCCGTCGAGCGGGAACTGCCCGGCGTCCGTGCCGACCTCGAGCGACTCGTCCGCATCCCGGGCATCGCCTTCGAGGGCTTCGACCACTCGCACGTGGAGCGTTCCGCCGAGGCGGTGGCGGAGCTGCTGCGCGGCTGCGGCCTCGACACGCGGATCGTCCGGTCCGGCGGCCAGCCCGCGGTGATCGGCACGAAGGCGGCCCCGCCCGGCGCGCCCACCGTGCTCATGTACGCGCACCACGACGTGCAGCCGGTCGGCGACCTGTCGCTGTGGGAGTCGGACCCGTTCGAGCCGGTGGAGCGTGACGGCCGCCTCTACGGCCGGGGCGCCGCCGACGACAAGGCCGGCATCATGGCGCACGTCGCCGCGCTGCGCGCGTTCGGCGACCGGCTCCCGGTCGGCGTGGTGCTGTTCATCGAGGGCGAGGAGGAGTACGGCTCGGACTCGCTGGAGCGGCTGCTCGCCGAGCACCGTGACGATCTGGCCTCCGACGTCATCGTGATCGCCGACTCCACCAACTGGGACGTCGGCGTGCCCGCGCTGACCACCTCGCTGCGCGGCATCGTCAACTGCTTCGTGGAGGTGCGCACGCTCGACCACGCGGTGCACAGCGGCATGTTCGGCGGCGCGGTGCCGGACGCGCTCACCGCGCTGGTGAAGCTGCTCGGCACGCTGCACGACGAGGCCGGTGACGTCGCGGTGGACGGACTGGTCGGCCGCGAGGGCGCCAGCGTCGACTACCCGGAGGACCGGTTCCGCGCCGAGGCCGGCCTGGTCGACGGCGCGGAACTGTTCGGCACCGGCCGGATCACCGACCGGCTCTGGACCAAGCCGGCGCTGGCGATCCTCGGTGTGGACGCGCCGGCCACCGGCGAGGCGCCGAACGCGCTGGTGCCGTCCGCGAAGGCGAAGCTGAGCGTACGGCTCGCGCCGGGCGACGACCCGAAGAAGGCGTACGCGGCGCTGACCGCGCACCTGGAGCGGCACGCGCCGTGGGGCGCGCAGGTGTCGGTGACGTTCGAGCACGACGGCGCGCCCTGCGTCATCGACGCCTCCGGGCCGATGTTCGACGCGGCGCGGTCGGCGTTCCGGGCGGCCTGGGACGGCACCGACCCGGTGGACATCGGGGTGGGCGGGTCGATCCCGTTCATCGCCACGTTCCAGGAGATGTTCCCGCAGGCCGCGATCCTGGTGACCGGGGTGGAGGACCCGCACGCGCGGGCCCACGGGCCGAACGAGAGCCTGCACCTGGGCGAGTTCGCGCGGGTGTGCCTGGCCGAGGCGCTGCTGCTGGCCCGGGTGGCGGAGGCCGGAAACCGCGGCTGAGGTGTCGAAACCGTAACTTCGGGGCCGATGTCGGAGTTTGTGGTGTGTCGGCGGGCGGGGTGTTATAGCCTTTCGAACATGCGTACGAACGACGAGATGGAGCGGCTTCAGGCCGCCGTCCGTGCTCTGGGGGACGTCGACGTCTCCGCGTGGTCCGAGGACACGCTCAACGAACAGATCGGCGAGCTCTCCGCCGCGCTGGTCACGCTCGACGCGCTGCTCACCCGGGTCGCCGAGGGCGTGCGCGGGCGCGGCCTGCGGATCGAGGAACCGGTCTCGGCCTGACCGGTTGCCGGTGACCCGGCCACCCGTGTGGTGTGCCGGGTCGCCGGATCGGCCCCGGTGTCGCAGGTGACTGGCAGGATATGGGCGTGCGTTTCGTGGAGCTGGCGGCCACCTCGGCCGCGGTCGGCGCCACCAGCGGCAGACGAGCCAAGGTGGAGCTGCTGGCCGCTGCGCTGCGCGGGCTGGAGCCGGGCGAGATCCCGGCCGGCGCCGGCTATCTCGCCGGTGAGCTGCGCCAGCGTCAGACCGGTGTCGGCTGGGCTGGCCTGCGTGACCTGCCGCCGCCGGCCGCCGAGCCGACGCTCACCGTCGCCGCCGTCGACGCGGCGATCGAGGAGATCTCCCGCGTCGCCGGCTCCGGTTCGCAGGCCCGGCGGCGGGATCTCGTCGGCCGTCTCTTCGCCGCCGCGACCGCCGACGAGCAGCGCCTGCTGACCGGCCTGTTCCGGGGCGAGCTGCGGCAGGGCGCGCAGGCCGGGCTGCTGACCGACGCGGTCGCCCGCGCCGCCGACGTACCGGTCGCGGCCGTCCGGCGTGCCCTGCTGCTCGCCGGTGACCTGCGCGCGGTGGCGGTCGCGGCGCTCACCGGCGGCGCCCCGGCGCTGGCCGGGTTCGGCCTCCAGGTGGGCCGCCCGCTCGCGCCGATGCTGGCGCAGAGCGCGCCCTCCGTCGACGAGGCGCTCACCGCCACCGGCGTGCCGGCGATGGTCGACGTGAAGCTCGACGGCATCCGCATCCAGGTGCACCGTTCCGGCTCGGACATCGCCGTGTTCACCCGCAGCCTGGACGAGATCACCGGCCGGCTGCCCCAGGTGGTGGCGGCCGTACGCGCGCTGCCCGCCCGCGAGCTGGTGCTCGACGGTGAGGCGATCGGGCTGGACGCGGCCGGCCGGCCGCTGCCGTTCCAGGAGACGTCCAGCCGGGCGGCCCGGCGCACCACGCCCAGCACCACCGGGCCGACGCAGGTCGCGCCCGCTGTGCTGGCCGCCGCCGAGCGCACCGGCGAGCCGGTGCTCACGCCGTACTTCTTCGACCTGCTGCACCTCGACGGCGCCGACCTGATCGACGCGCCCGGGCGGGAGCGGTGGGCGGCCCTGGCCCGCGCGGTCGACGCCTCGCTGCTCGTCGACCGGATCGAGGTGGACGACGCGGAGCAGGCGGCCACGGCGTTCGCCGCGGCTGTCGACGCCGGGCAGGAAGGCGTGGTCGTGAAGGACCCGGCCGCGCCCTACGACGCCGGCCGGCGCGGCTCGGCCTGGGTCAAGGTCAAGCCGCGGCACACGCTCGACCTGGTGGTGCTCGCGGTCGAGTGGGGCAGCGGCCGGCGCGAGGGATGGCTGTCGAACCTGCACCTCGGCGCCCGTGACCCGCGAACCGGCGAGTTCGTCATGCTCGGCAAGACCTTCAAGGGGCTCACCGACGAGATGCTGCGCTGGCAGACCGAGCGGTTCCTGTCGCTCGCAGTGGAGAAGGGCGACTGGGAGGTGCGGGTCCGGCCGGTGCAGGTGGTCGAGATCGCCTTCGACGGGGTGCAGACCAGTAGCCGCTACCCGGGTGGCATGGCCCTGCGCTTCGCCCGCGTGCTGCGTTACCGCCACGACAAGACGGCCGCCGAGGCGGACACGATCGACGCGGTCCGCGCCATCCACGCCGGCCGGATCACCGGCTGACCGGTCCGGCTCAGGCGGAGGTGGGGGCGGCCGGCTCGGCGGCCCGGTCCACCGGCTCGCCCGGCTTGTCCAGTCCGGCGAGGCGCCGGGCCTCGCGGCGCGCCACCCAGCCGTAGCCGAACAGGCTCATCACCGCGAAGATCCACCACTGCCACACGTAACCGAAGTTCTGCCAGTTGTTCGTGTGCCCGATCTGCACCGCCCGGAACGCCGGGTCGGCGGCCGGCGTCTGCCCGTCGAGCAGCACGTAGCCGCCGGTCACCGGATAGGGGAGCTGCTCGGCCAGGCGGGGGATGTCGATGCGCCGGGCCTCCAGCTTCCCGTCGCGCCGGCTGACCCCGCCCCCGCCGCTCTCGCTGGCGACCACCCGGCCGGTCACTGTCACCTCGCCGCCCGGCGCCGCCGGCACCTGCGGCTGGACCGTCGCGCCGGCCCCCGGGGCGGGCGGGATCCAGCCCCGGTCGACGAGCACCGCGCTGCCGTCGGCGAGCACCAGCGGGGTGAGCACCTCGAAGCCGACCGTCCGGTCGACGGTCCGGCCGCGGATCAGGACGGTGTTCGCGCTGTCGTACCGGCCGGTGGCGGTGACCCGGCTCCAGGTCAGCTCCTCGGCCGGAGCGGGACCGACGGCACCCGCGCCTCCGGTGGGCGCGGGCAGCGCGTCGCGCAGCGGCGCGGGCGTCATGGTGGCCCCGGCGTCGATCCGGTCGTTGATCGCCGTCCGGCCCCGGTAGCGGTCCAGCTGCCAGTTGCCCAGGAACACCATCACCGTCGCGGCGACGAGCGTCAGCGCGAGGTAGCCGAGCCAGCGCGGGGTCAGCAGGAACCGGTACACGTTGGCCAAGGCTACCCGTATGAGCGATGCCACTCGCCGTCGCCGGGCAGAAACGGCGGTACGCGCGGACGTCGCGGGCCGGGCCGGACGGGTATGGTCACGCGGGCGGAAACCACCCACATCAGGAGTCGATGATGACCGACGTGCCGCGCGTCGTGCTGAGTGCGCCCTCCTCGGGTCACGGCACCGGCGCCGTCTCTCTCGGCCTGCTGGCGGCCCTCGCCGACCGGGATCTCCCGGTGGCCGGCTTCAAGGTCGGGCCGGACCAGGTGGACGCGGCGTACCTCGGGCTCGCCGCCGGCCGTCCCGGGCGCACGCTCGATCCGAGGCTGGTCGGTCCGGAGCGGATCGTCCCGCTCTTCGCGCACGGCGCGGCCGGGACCGGGTTCGCCCTGGTGCAGGGGACGATGGGCCTCTACGACTCGGTCGCCGGGCGGCCGGAGAGCGAATCCACGGCGGCGGTGGCCACCGCGCTGCGCAGCCCGGTGGTGCTCGTGGTGGACGTGGCCGCGATGGGCCAGTCGGTGGCCGCGCTGGTGCACGGCTTCCGGGCGTACGACGACGAGCTCTGGCTGGGCGGCGTGATCCTCAACCGGGTGGCCTCGCCCCGGCACGAGGCGCTGCTGCGCGAGGCGCTCGACGACGTCGGCGTGCCGGTCTACGGGGCGCTGCGCCGGCACGAGCTGCCGCCGGTGCTGCCCGCCCGGCGGTACGGCACCGGTCCCGTGGTGCGCGGCGACGCCGACGCCGAACGTGGCGTACGCCGGCTCGGGGAGGCGGTGGCCGCCACCGTCGACCTCGACCGGCTGCTGGTGCTGGCCCGGTCCGCCCCGGCGCTCACCGTTCAGGCGTGGTCGCCGGAGCCGGCCGACGCCCCGGCGGCGTCGGCGGAGCGCCCGGTGGTCGCGCTGGCCGGCGGCCCGGCCGGCGCCTACAGCCACCCGGAGGTCGCCGAGCTGCTGCGCGCCGCCGGCGCCGAGGTCGTCACGCTCGATCCGCTGCGCGACGAGGCGCTGCCCGCCGGGGCGCGGGCGCTCGTCGTCGGCGGCGGGTTGCCCGAGACGTACGCGGAGCAGCTCTCCGCCAACCGCCGCCTCTGCATCGCGGTGGCCGAGCTGGCCCGCTCGGGCCGTCCGGTGATCGCCGAGGGGGCCGGCCTGCTCTGGCTGGCCCGGGAGCTGGACGGCCTGCCGATGTGCGGCGTGCTCGACGCGGTCGGCACGGTCCGGGACGGCCTGGTGGTCGGCTACCGCACGGCCACGGCGGTCACGGACAGCGTGGTGGCCCCGGCCGGTACGACGGTGACCGGGCACAAGCAGCACGCGGCAGTGCTCACGCCGCGCGCCGGTGAGCGGCCGGCCTGGCGCTGGGAGGGCGGCAACCCGGAGGGGTTCGTCCGGCAGGCCGTGCACGCCTCGCAGCTCGTGCCGCACTGGGCCGCGCACCCGGACGTCGCGGCCCGGCTGGTGGCCGCCGCGCTTGCGCCCGTGCCGGCGCCCGCCTGACCGCAAGGTGACGGAAACGTCGATCAAGGAGCTCGCGTCGGCGGATCAGGCGATCCGGACGCAAACTCCTTGATCGACTACCCGGGCGCACCCCCGGGCGGATCGGGGCGGGTCAGCCGACTATCTGGTCCGAGGGTGGGGTGAACTGGCGGGTCGGCTGACCCTTCAGGGAATCCCGCAGGGTCTGCGCCACCGCGTTCACCGGGATCTGCGACTGCCCGTCACCCACCGCGTTGAACGGATTGTCCGGGTCGGCGATGAAACTCGCCGCCGCGAGCTCCGGCGTGTAGCCGACGAACCACGCCGACCGGGTGCTGTCCGTCGTACCCGTCTTGCCGGCGACCGGCCGGCCCACGGTGCCGCGGACGCTGTCGGCCGTCGACCAGCCGCCGCAGCTCCCCTTCGCCGGGGTGTCGCCGGTCGGGCAGCGCGCCGCGTCCGTGGCGGCCCGGGCCGCGTCCGCGTTCACCACCTGGCGGCACCGCGGCTTGGCGACCTCCCGCTGCACCCCGCCCGGCGTGCTGTACGTGGCCGGTGTGCCGTCCCGGTTCATGATCGCGTTGACCGGGATCGCCTCGCAGTAGCGCCCGTCGGCGGCGATGGCGGCGTACGCGTTCGCCATCTCCAGCGGGGTGGCGTCGGAGACGCCGAGCGTGAACGCGCCCCACTTCTTCGCCTTGCCCGGCGACGCCTGTTCCTTGTCCACGTCGGTACGCCAGCGCAGCCCCAGTTGCTCGGCCAGCCGCACCCCGGCGTCCGCGCCGATCTTCTCCTCCAGCTGGACGAAGTAGGTGTTCACCGACTTGCCGAACCCGGACCACATGGTCTGCCGCCCGGTCATCGCGCCGCTGGCGTTCGACGGGGCCCACCCGTCGTAGACGGCCGACTTGTACGTGTACGGCGAGTCGTACGCGGTGGACAGCGGCATCCCGGCGTTGAGCGCCGCGAGCATCGGGAACATCTTGAACGTCGAACCGGCCTGGTAGCCCGGGAGCGTCCCGCCGCCGAGCAGCGGCGCCACCGTGTTCGGGTAGTTCGCCTTGACCTTCGGTCCGGCCTCCGGGTTCGAGCTGTTCGGGTTCTCGGCCAGATCCAGCGAGTAGTTCCGGTTCACCGCCATCGCCTTGATCCGCCCGGTGCCGGGCTCGGCGACCACGATGCCGTTCGCGAACGGGCTGCCGGTGTTGTCCTTGGCGCCCACGTTCTTCTCCGCCGCCGCCTGGGTCTTCGGATCGAGCGCGAGCACGATCCGGTAGCCGCCGCGGCGCAGCTTGTCCATCCGTTCCAGCCGGTTCTCGCCGAACGCGGGCTGGGCGCTCCACCAGTTCTTCAGGTAGTCGCAGTAGAAGCCCCAGCTGCGGTGCCCGCCGTCGATCGCGGCGCAGTCGTTGGGCGGGTCGGTCAGCTTCAGCTTGATCGGCTGGCCCTTGGCCGCCGCGGCGGCGTCGGGCGACAGGTAACCGAGGCGGGCCATGTTGTCCAGCACGTAGTTGCGCCGGCCGGTGGCCTCCTTCTGGTCGGAGGTGATCGGGTCGTACTCCGACGGCGACTTCACCAGCCCGGCCAGCGTGGCCGCCTCGACCGGGGTGAGTGTGGCCGGGGTCTTGGAGAAGAAGATCTGCGAGGCGGCGTAGATCCCGTACGCGCGGTGGCCGAAGTAGGCCGAGTTGAGGTAGCGCTCCAGGATCTGTTCCTTGGTCAGGTGCTTCTCGATGTCCAGCGCCATGCGCATCTCCTTGACCTTGCGCAGGCTGGTCTGCTGGGTCGCCTCCTGGACCTCCTTGGGCGTGGTCGCGCTGTCCCGCAGCGCCATCCGCACGTACTGCATGGTGATCGTCGAGGCGCCCTGGGAGACGCCGCCGGATCGGGCGTTGGAGACGAAAGCTCGCGCCACGCCCTTCGGGTCGACGCCGTGGTGCTGGTAGAAGCGGTTGTCCTCGGCGGCGACGATCGCCTGCTGGATGTTCGGCGACATGTTCTCGATCTTGGTGTACTGCCGGTACTCCTCGTAGAACATCGTCAGCACCGTCTTGCCGTCCGGCGCGTAGACGTACGAGGTCTCGGCCGGCAGCGCGGTCTTGAGGATGCTCGTCTTCTGTTCGATCGCGTGCGCGGTGGCCTTGGCCCCGATGCCGGTGACGGCGACCAGCGGATACAGGGCGGCGGCGACCACGATGCCGGCGATCAGCCCGGCGCGGAGAAGAGGAACGAGACGGCCAGCGGAAGCAAGGGGACGACTGCTCACGGGGTCAAGCTATGACATTTCCGATTCGGAAATGAGAAGAACTCATAAACCGGCGGACCGTGACGCGACCCACGCCGGGATGCGCTGTCCCGGGCGGCGGCTACCCGGCAGGATCGCGGACATGCCCGCACCATCGACCGGGAGCGCCGCCGCGCTCGACGAGCCCGACCTGGGCCACCACGGGGACGCCGAGGCCACGCCCGGCCTGGTCGACCTGGCGGTCAACGTGCGCCGCGCCCCGATGCCGGACTGGCTGGCCGACCCGGTCACCGCCGCGCTGGGCGACCTGGCCGCGTACCCGGACCCGGCGCCGGCCCGCGCCGCCGTCGCTCACCGGCACGGGCGACCCCCGGAAGAGGTACTCCTCACCGCCGGCGCCGCCGAGGGTTTCGTCCTGATCGCCCGCGCGTTGTCCGGCGTCCGCCACCCCGTCGTGGTGCACCCCCAGTTCACCGAGCCGGAAGCCGCGCTGCGGGCCGCCGGGCACCGGGTGGACCGGGTGCTGCTCGACCCGGCCGACGGCTTCCGCCTGGACCCGGCGAGCGTCCCGGAAGACGCCGACCTGGTCATGATCGGCAACCCCACGAACCCGACCTCCGTGCTGCACCCGGCGGAGGCGATCGCCACGCTGGCCCGCCCCGGACGGGTGCTCGTGGTCGACGAGGCCTTCGCCGACACCACCACCGCGCCGGGCGTCGACGGCGAGCCCGAGTCCCTGGCCGCGCGTCGTGACCTGCCCGGCCTCGTGGTCGTGCGCAGCCTCACCAAGACCTGGGGCCTGGCCGGGCTGCGGATCGGCTACCTGCTCGGCGACCCCGCGCTGCTGGCCCGGTTCGCCGCCGCGCAGCCGCTCTGGGCGGTCTCCACCCCCGCGCTCGCCGCCGCCACCGCCTGCGCCGCGCCGGCCGCCGTCGCCGCCGAACGCGCCATCGCCGCCGAACTCGCCGCCGACCGCGACCACCTGGTGGCCCGCCTGTCCGGCCTGCCCGGGGTACGCGTGGCGGGCCGCCCCGCCGCCGCCTTCGTCCTGATCCACGTGGCCGGCGCCGCCGACGTACGGGAGCGGCTGCGCGCGCACGGCTGGGCGGTACGCCGGGGCGACACGTTCCCCGGGCTCGGCCCGGACTGGCTCCGGATCGCCGTACGCGACAGGGGCACCACAGACGCGTTCATCGAGACGCTGGCACGGATCCTGGAGGCATGATGCTGGAGTCCACAGTCGCGGCGATCCGGCCGCTGGACGAGGCCGCCATGGCGGCGGCCCGCGAGTTGCAGGGGCGGCTGACCAAGCCCGCGGGCTCGCTCGGCGCCCTGGAGCTGCTCTCGGTACGCCTCGCCGGGCTGGCCGGCGCCTGCCCGCCGCCGCTGCCCGAGCCGGCCGCGGTGGCGATCTTCGCCGGTGACCACGGCGTGCACGCCCAGGGCGTGACCCCGTGGCCGCAGGAGGTCACCGCCCAGATGATCGCCAACTTCCTGGCCGGCGGCGCCGTGGTGAACGCGTTCGCCCGCCAGGCCGGCGCCTCGGTCACGGTGGTGGACGTCGGCGTGGCCACCCCGATCCCCGGCGCCGAGTCCGCCGACCCGGCCGGGCCGCGTCTGGTGTCCGCGAACGTCCGCGCCGGCACCCGCGACATGACTGTCACCGCCGCGCTCACCCGGCACGAGGCCCGCACGGCCGTCGAGACCGGTATCCGGGTCGCGGGCGAGCTGATCGACGCCGGGGCGGGCATCCTGCTCACCGGCGACATGGGCATCGGCAACACCACCCCGTCCGCCACGCTCATCGCCGCGTTCTCCGGCGTCGACGCCGAGGCGGCCACCGGCCGGGGCACCGGGGTCGACGACGAGACGTACGCCCGCAAGGTGGCGGTGGTGCGGGCCGCGCTGGCCCGGCACGAGCCCGACCCGGCCGACCCGCTGGGTGTGCTGGCGACCGTCGGCGGGCTGGAGCACGCCGCGCTGACCGGCCTGATCCTCGGCGCCGCCGCGCGCCGGGTGCCGGTGCTGCTCGACGGCGTGATCGCGGTGAGCGCCGCGGTCGCCGCCGCCGCGTTCGCGCCGGACGCGGTGGGCGCCATGGTGGCCGGGCACCGCAGCGCCGAGCCGGGCGCCACGGCGGCGCTGCGGCACCTCGGACTGGAGCCGCTGATCGACCTGGGGCTGCGGCTCGGCGAGGGCACCGGGGCGCTGCTCGCCCTGCCGGTGGTCACCGGCGCCGTCCGGGTACTGCACGAGGTGGCGACGTTCGACTCCGCCGGGGTGGCGGAGAAATGACCGGACCGACGTCGCCCAGCCCGTACCCCCTGGGGTTGCGGCTGGACGGGCGGCGCGTGGTCGTCGTGGGCGGGGGAGCGGTCGCCACCCGGCGGGTGCCGGCGCTGCTCGACGCCGGCGCGGACGTCCTGCTGGTCTCGCCCGAACTGACGCCGGCGCTGCGTGCCCACGTCGACGCCGGGCGGCTGCACTGGGAGCCGCGCCGGTTCGCCCCCGGTGACCTGGACGGCGCGTGGCTGGTCCAGGTGGCGGTGGACGACCGGACCGCCGCCGCCGCGGTCAGCGCCGCCGCGGCCGAGCGGCGGATCTTCTGCGTACGCGCCGACGACCGGACGGCGGCGACCGCGTGGACGCCGGCGGTGACCCGGCACGGCCCGGTGACGGTGGCGGTCCTCGGTGGCGGCGACCCCCGCCGCGCGATGGCAGTCCGCGACGCCGTCCGGGAGTTGCTCGGAAGGAAGGGCCCCCCGTTAACGCCTGCGGTAGAGGAAGGGACCCCTGTTAACACCGGCGGCCGCGTCGCGCTCGTCGGATCCGGTCCGGGCGACCCGGAGCTGATCACCGTGAAGGGATGGCGGCTGCTCACCGAGGCCGAGGTGGTCGTCGCCGACCGGCTCGTGCCCGGACTGCTCCTGGACGAGATGCGCCCCGACGTCGAGCTGGTCGACGCCTCCAAGATCCCGTACGGGCCGTCGCGCGCCCAGGAGGAGATCAACCGGATCCTGGTGGACCGGGCCCGGGCCGGCAAGGTGGTGGTACGGCTCAAGGGCGGCGACCCGTACGTCTTCGGCCGGGGCGGCGAGGAACTGCTGGCCTGCGCCGAGGCGGGCGTACCGGTGACTGTGGTACCCGGCGTGACCAGCGCGATCGCGGTGCCCGAGGTGGCCGGCGTGCCGGTGACGCACCGGGGAGTGGCGCACGAGTTCACAGTGGTCTCCGGGCACCTCGCGCCCGACGCGCCCGCGTCGCTGGTGCGTTGGGACGCCCTGGCCGGGCTGCGCGGCACGCTGGTGATCCTGATGGGGCTGAAGAACCTCGCCGCGATCAGCGCCACCCTGATCGCGCACGGCAAGCTGGCGGACACCCCGGCCGCGGTGATCCAGGAGGGCACCACGTCGGCCCAGCGCACGCTGCGCTCCACGCTCGGCGCGGTCGCCGCCGACGTCGAGGCCGCCGCCCTGCGCCCACCCGCGATCGTGGTGGTAGGCGACGTGGTGCACGCCCTGACCCCCGCCTGACCCTCCGCCCTCGCCCTCGCCCTACGCCGCCCCGCCCCGAGCGCGTCGATCTTGCACTTCGTGCCCGCGGGATGCCCGTTTCGATCACCTTTGCCCGGGCCGCAACTGCAAGATCGCGGGGGCGGGGCGGGCGGGGCGGGCGGGGCGGGGCGGGGATGGTACGAGGGCGGCGGCGGGGACCGTTGGGTCCCCGCCGCCGCCCTCGTACGGCGTTACTGCTTGAGCATGTTGTCCAGCAGCAGGGCGCAGCGGATCAGGCCCAGGTGGCTGTACGCCTGCGGGTGGTTGCCCAGCCCGCGCTCGGCCAGCGGGTCGTACTGCTCCGGCAGCAGCCCGGTCGGCCCGGCCGTGTCGACCATCTGGGTGAACAGCTCCTCCGCGTCGCTCCGGCGGCCGGTGCGCAGGTACGCCTCGATCAGCCACGACGTGCAGATGTGGAAGCCGCCCTCCCGGCCGGGCAGGCCGTCGTCCCAGTGGTACCGGTAGACGACCGGCCCGCTGCGCAGCTCCGCCTCGATCTTGAGCACGGTGGAGAGGAAGCGCGGGTCGTCACCGGCGAGCAGCCCGGAGATGCCGATCCACAGCGACGAGGCGTCCATCTCCTCGTAGCCGTAGGCGACGCTGTACGCCTCGGCCTCCGGGTGCCAGCCGTGCTCCAGCACGTTCGAGGCGATCCGGTCGCGCAGCTCGACCCACTCGGGCCGGTCCTCGCCGCCGTGCCGCCGTACGACGTGCAGCGCCCGGTCCACAGTCATCCAGAGCATGACCTTGGAGAAGACGTGGTGCCGCGGGGGGAGGCGGGCCTCCCAGATGCCGTGGTCGGGCTCGTGCCAGCGGCGGCGTACCGCCTCGACCATGTTCTCCAGCACCCGCCACTCGTCGTCCCGGATCGAGCCCCGGGCGTCGGCGACTGCCGCGATCAGGTCCGCGACCGGGCCGAACACGTCGAGCTGGAGCTGGTGGTTGGCGAGGTTGCCGACCCGTACCGGCCGGGAGCCGGCGTAGCCGGGCAGCGTGTCGATGACCGCCTCGGCGCCCAGCTCGAAGCCGTCCACCGTGTAGAGCGGGTGCAGCCGCTCCGGGTGCCCGCCGGTGCGCTCGACCACGCCGTCGATCCAGCGCAGCAGACCTTCGGCCTCCTCGGTGGAGCCGAGGTCGACCAGCGCGCGGGCGGTCATCGCGGCGTCCCGGAGCCAGCAGTAGCGGTAGTCCCAGTTGCGGACACCGCCCAGCTCCTCGGGCAGCGACGTGGTGGCCGCGGCGAGGATCGAGCCGGTGGGCTCGTGGCAGAGCCCGCGCAGCGTCAGCGCGCTGCGGGCGACCAGGTCCCGGGCGGTGGCGGGCAGCCGCAGCGAGGCCACCCAGTCCTTCCAGGGCTGCTCGGCGGCGGCCTGCCGTTCGTGCACCGGCAGCCGGTGCGGCTCCAGGCTCTGGGTGCCGAAGCGCAGCTCCAGCACCACCTGGCCGCCGGCCGCCGACAGGTCGACCACCGCCTTCGCGGTCTCGTACCCGGCGTCGTTGGTGACCTCCCACTCGACGCCGGGGGAGTGCAGCGCGACCGGCTCGTTGGAGCCGAGCACCAGCAGGCCGTCGTCGAGCGGCTGGAGCTGCACCGCGACCTGGCCGAACTCGGGCCGTGGCGCGAACTCGACGCGGGCCCGCCCGGTGCCGCTGAGCACCCGGACCAGTGTGGAGTCGCCGCTGACCACGGCCGGGTCGTCCGGCGTGGTCTGCCGTACCGGTAGGTCGAGCCAGTCGGTCACGGTCAGGCCGGACCAGCGGGTCTCGACGGTCATCGTGTTGCTGCGGTAGCGCTGGCCGAGCGGGATGCCGCCGCGCTCCGGGCCGACCGTGAAGTGCCCGGCCGGGCTGCCGCCGACCAGGTCGGCGAAGATCGCCGCCGAGTCCGGCTTCGGGTGACACAGCCAGGTGATCTTCGCTTCCGGCGTGACGAGCGCGACGGTACGGCCGTTGGCGAGCATCGAGTGCCGCTCGATCGGCACCGCCCGCTCGCCGAACAGCCAGTGCCGCCGCGTCTCCAGCAGCAGCCCCAGTGCGCGGGCCGCCTCGATCGGCTCGGACACCCGGTAGTCGGCGCGGGTCTCGCCGGGGCCGATCTTGATGCCGACGTCCGGCCCGGTCAGGTTGCCGAACGCGTTCTCGTCGGTGACGTCGTCGCCGATGAACAGCACCGCGCTGGCGGCGAGCTGGGTCCGGAGCTGGTCGATCGCGGTGCCCTTGTTGGTGACCACCACCGACAGCTCGATGACTTCCTTGCCCTGGGTGACCGTCACGCCGTCCCAGGTCGCCGGCCCGTTGCGGACCGCCTCTACGGCCCGGGCGGCGGTGTGCGGGTCGACGCCGCGGGTGTGTACGGCGACGCTGGCGGGCTTGCGTTCCAGGCGGATGCCCGGATGCTCGGCGGTGATCTCCCGCAGCGCCTCGCGGAGCCGGTGCCGGACCGCGATCAGCTCGGGGGTGAGGCGCTCGACGAAGCCGATGTCGAACTCCGAGCCGTGGCTGCCGACGAGGTGCACCTCGCTGGGCAGCCGGGAGAGCGTGGCCAGGTCGCGCAGCGCGCGGCCGGAGACCACCGCGACGCTGGTCTGCGGCAGCGAGGCCAGAGCGCGTACCGCGGCCACCGACTCCGGCAGCGGAACGGCCTTGCTCGGGTCCTCGACGATCGGCGCGAGCGTGCCGTCGTAGTCGCAGGCGACCAGAAGCTGCGGAACCCGGGCGATGCGGCCGATCGCGGCACGCAGTTCGGGATCCAGCACGCCGCCGTGTGCGGCGGCGAGGGCGGGCGAGGTCACGCAGCCTCCGTATCTCCGACGCCGAGCTCGCTGAGGAACGACTTGGCCCAGTGGCCCACGTCGTGGCTGCGCAGATGGCGTTGCATGACGCGCATCCGGCGGCGGGCTTCGGGCTTTTCGACATGCACGGCCCGCAGCAACGCGTCCTTCACCGCGTCCGGGTCGTGGGGATTACACAGGAACGCCTGGCGCAGCTCGGTGGCAGCGCCGGCGAACTCACTGAGCACGAGCGCGCCGCCCTGGTCGGCGCGCGATGCGACGTACTCCTTGGCCACCAGATTCATTCCGTCTCGCAGCGGGGTCACCATCATGACGTCGGCCGCGACGTACATCGCGGCCAGTTCGGAGCGACTGTACGACTGATGCAGATAATGCACTGCAGGCACGCCGACCCGGCCGAATTCACCATTGATCCGGCCAACCTCGCGTTCCACCTTCACCCGAAGTGCCTGGTAGTGCTCCACACGCTCGCGGCTGGGCGTGGCGACCTGCACCATAACCGCGTCCGGAACTGTCAACTTTCCGTCAGCGAGGAGTTCGCGGAAGGCCTTCAGGCGGAGTTCGATGCCCTTGGTGTAGTCGAGCCGGTCGACGCCCAGGATGATCGTCTTCGGGTTGCCCAGCTCCTCGCGGATCTGCTTGGCGCGGGCCTGGATCGCCGGGTCCTCGGCCAGCCGCTCCATCTCCTTGGTGTCGATCGAGATGGGGAACGCGCCCGCCTTCACCTGCCGGCCGTCGACCTGGATCATCTGGCCCTCGTAGCGCAGGCCGAGCAGGTGCCGGGCCAGCCGGACGAAGTTCTGCGCCGCCAGCCGCTGCTGGAACCCGACAAGGTCCGCGCCGAGCAGGCCGCGCAGGATCTCGGTGCGGAACGGCATCTGCATGAACAGCTCGATCGGCGGGAACGGGATGTGCAGGAAGAAGCCGATCCGCAGGTCCGGCCGCAGCTCGCGGAGCATCGCCGGCACCAGCTGGAGCTGGTAGTCCTGGACCCAGACCGTGGCGCCCTCGGCCGCCACGTCGGCCGCGGCCTCCGCGAACCGGGCGTTCACCAACCGGTACGCCTCGCGCCAGCGCCGCTTGTACGCGGGCGTCTCCACCGCGTCGTGGTAGAGCGGCCAGATCGTCGCGTTCGACTGGCCCTCGTAGTAGCGCTCCAGCTCCTCGGCGCTCAACGGCACCGGGTGCAGGCGGATGCCCTCCAGGTCGAACGGCTCGGGCGCGGCGCCGGTGCCGCCGGCCCACCCCACCCAGGTGCCCTGGTGCTCGGCGAGCACCGGGTGCAGCGCGGTCACCAGCCCGCCCGGGCTGCGCCGCCACTGCCGCCCCTCGGGTGTGCTCACCTCGTCGACCGGCAGGCGGTTGGCCACTACGACAAAGGAGCTACGGACGGTCACGATCGGCCACCTCCGGGTACTGACGGGTCCACCGCGATGAGCGTACTGAGCGTAGCTGCGGCCTCTGTTCCCCCGTGCCGGAGTTACCTACCCGTCCCAGAACCGCCGAACCCACCGCGTGATCTTGTCGACACCGGTGGCTCAGAGGTCGATGATCGGCCACTCCTTCGGCAGCACCTCACCGAGCAGCTCCCGCCGGTCCGTCACGATCGGCACGAGCGGATTGGCGGCGGCCTCCATGGCCAGCTGCGCGAGATCCATCCGCCCGGTCATCCGCCGCGACCAGCCTCCGAGGTAGGCGCACATGTCAGGTTCCACGGGGGTGATCTGCACCTGCGGCAGGGCGGCCAGCAGTTCCAGAAGCTCCCACTGCGGAGCCGTGGCCTGCTGATGGGCATGCGCCAGGCAGAGGGCGGGCACCAGCACGTCACGCGCGTAGTCGGCGGCCTCGGCGATCCTCGCACCGACGTCCTTGGCGCCCGAGGCATAGGCCAGCAGCGCGGCCGTGTCGAGCGCCAGGCCGAACTGCGTCACCGCCGCGCCTTCGCCCTGGCCGCAAGGACCTCCGACTGGAGCCGGGTGGCCCGCTCACGAAGCTCGGGCGTGATACTCGCGGTGAGCTGCTGCATCTCCGCGTGGGCCCGGGCCACGTCCTCGTCGGTGATCGTGACACCGGCGCGAGCGAGCAGCACCCGCGTCTGCTCGCCGGCCATCTGCCGACGCACGGCGCGCGCTACGAAGGCGGACACGTTCGGCTCCTTGGCCAGCCGCTCCGCGACGTCGTCCGGCAGGCTCACGGCGATCTTCTTGGTCATACGCCAAGGCTATTCAGTCATACCCGCGCCGGCAAGGAGGCGCGCCACCGTACCCCTGGGGTGGGGTGATGTGGGCGTGGCGGTCCGTACCTGTCAGGATTGACGGCGGCGTGCGTGCGGCCGGCTCCCGGCCGGCGGCGGCGGGCGGAGATCGACGCCCGCGCCCCGCACCCGACAAGCCCGCGAACGCAACCGACGGAGGTAGCCCGCACCGTGGCCCAGTTCATCTACGTCCTGGACAAGGCGCGCAAGGCGCACGGCGACAAGGTCGTGCTCGACAACGTGACGCTGAACTTCCTGCCGGGTGTCAAGATCGGGGTGGTCGGTCCGAACGGCGCCGGTAAGTCCAGCCTCCTCAAAATCATGGCAGGGCTGGACCGGCCGAGCAACGGCGAGGCCCGGCTCATGCCCGGCTACTCCGTCGGCATGCTCGCGCAGGAGCCGCCGCTCAACGAGGAGAAGACGGTCCTCGGCAACGTCGAGGAGGCGGTCGCCGAGACCAAGGCCAAGCTGGAGCGGTTCAACGCCATCGCCGAGCAGATGGCCACCGACTACTCCGACGAGCTGATGGAGGAGATGGGCAAGCTCCAGGAGGAGCTGGACGCCGCCGACGCGTGGGACATCGACTCCAAGCTCGAACTCGCGATGGACGCGCTGCGCTGCCCGCCGCCGGACGCCGACGTCACCAAGCTCTCCGGTGGTGAGCGCCGCCGGGTCGCGCTGTGCAAGCTGCTGCTGGAGGCGCCGGACCTGCTGCTGCTCGACGAGCCCACCAACCACCTGGACGCGGAGAGCGTGCAGTGGCTGGAGCAGCACCTGGCCAAGTACGCCGGCACCGTCCTGGCGATCACCCACGACCGGTACTTCCTGGACAACGTGGCCAACTGGATCCTGGAGCTGGACCGCGGCCGGGCCTACCCGTACGAGGGTAACTACTCCACCTACCTGGAGAAGAAGGCCGCCCGGCTCTCCGTCGAGGGACGCCGCGACGCCAAGATGAAGAAGCGGCTGTCCGAGGAACTGGAGTGGGTCCGCTCGAACGCCAAGGCGCGGCAGACCAAGTCCAAGGCCCGCCTGGACCGCTACGACGAGATGGCCGCCGAGGCGGAGAAGACCCGGAAGCTGGACTTCGAGGAGATCCAGATCCCGCCGGGCCCGCGACTGGGCAACACGGTCATCGAGGCGCAGAACCTCACAAAGGCGTTCGGTGACCGGGTGCTGATCGACGACCTGTCGTTCTCGCTGCCCCGCAACGGCATCGTCGGCATCATCGGCCCGAACGGCGTCGGCAAGACCACGCTGTTCAAGACGATCGTCGGGCTGGAGCAGCCGACCAGCGGCTCGGTCCGGGTCGGCGAGACCGTCTCGCTGTCGTACGTCGACCAGAACCGGCAGGGCCTGGACGGCGACAAGACGGTCTGGGAGGTCGTCTCCGACGGGCTGGACCACCTCATGGTGGGCAAGGTCGAGATGCCGTCCCGCGCGTACATCGCGGCGTTCGGCTTCAAGGGGCCGGACCAGCAGAAGCCGACGAAGGTGCTCTCCGGCGGCGAGCGCAACCGGCTCAACCTGGCGCTGACGCTGAAGATCGGCGGCAACGTGATCCTGCTCGACGAGCCGACGAACGACCTGGACGTGGAGACGCTGTCCAGCCTGGAGAACGCGCTGCTGGAGTTCCCCGGCTGCGCCGTGGTCATCTCCCACGACCGGATGTTCCTGGACCGGGTCGCCACGCACATCCTGGCCTGGGAGGGCGACGACCAGAACCCGGCGAAGTGGTTCTGGTTCGAGGGCAACTTCGAGGCGTACGAGAAGAACAAGATCGACCGGCTCGGCGCCGAGGCGGCCCGGCCGCACCGGGTGACCTACCGCAAGCTCACCCGTGACTGACCGCTTCGTCTACCACTGCGCGTTGCGCTGGTCCGACCTGGACGCGTACGGCCACGTCAACAACGCCCGCTTCCTCACGCTCTACGAGGAGGCCCGGGTGGCGATGATGTTCGCCGGTGGCCGGGCGTGGGGAGTGGGCTCGTTCGCCGACGGGGTGGTCATCCGCCGGCACGAGGTCGACTACCTGCGCCCGGTCGACTACGCGCTCGGCCGGGCCAGCGCGGAGGCGGCCCCGACCGTGCGGATCGAGCTGTGGGTGGACCAGATCCGCAACGCCTCGTTCTCGGTCGCCTACGAGCTGTACGACGGCGACACGCTGGCCAGCACCGCCCGGTCGGTGCTGGTGCCGTTCGACCTCGCCGCCCAGCGGCCACGCCGGATCTCGCCGGACGAGCGCGCGTTCCTGCTCCGCTACGCGCCGGGGCTGAGCGGATGACGACCGGGCACGGGCTGACCGGGGTGGCCGACGCGGGGGCCTTCCTGGCCCGGCTGGTCCGGTTCGACCCGGCCACGGTGGTCCGCCTGCGGCCGGTGCCCGGCGCCGGGCGTACGGCGCTCTGGGCGCGGCTGCCCTGGGGGGTGCTCGTGGTCCGTACCGTGCCCGGCGCCGCCCCCGGTGACGTCACTGTGGCCGCGGGGGAGCTGCTGGCCGAACTCTCCGCCGGGGGCGCGGCGCTGCCGGTACGGCGGGACGACGGCTGGCGCTGGCAGCTCCCACCGGCTGCCAGCCGCGTGGTGGAGACGCTGCCCGGCGCGGAGTTGCGCCGGATCGCGGAGGCGGCGGCCGGGACGCTGCGCGAGGCGGCCACGCACGGGGTGGCCGGCCGCGCGGTGGGTCAGCGGGTGCTGCGGGACGCGCTGCTGGACCACGTCGCCGTGGTGGTGACGCCGGACGAGGACCCGCGCACGCCGGTGGAGGTGTCGCAGCGGCTGGTGCAGGGTCTGGTCCGGATGGGCTTCGCCGGTAGCGGCGAGGACGACGTTCAGGTGCGGGTCGCCGGCCGGTGGGTCGGGCTCGTCGGTCCGTTCGGGGCGGTGTGGTCGCGTACCGTCGCCGATCTTGCACTCAGGCCGATGCCGGGTCAGCCGAAAGTATGACCCATCATCGGCCTTCCGGTTTGGGGCGGCCGTTGGGGGGATGCCTCATGCCGCCTGTCCGGGTACCGTCCTTCCTCGGATCCAACGCACCGTAGGCGATTGGATCCGCTGGGGAGTGAGGTGCGCGAGCGATGCCGTGGTGGTCATGGCGCCCTGGTCCCGCCGCTGGCGGCGAACCGGAGACTCGAAGCGGAGTCACAGTGGATGACACCATCCGGGTGGGGCCACCTACCCCGCGCCAGCCGGGAGACGACGCGCCGGCACCCGAGCGCCCGGCCCTGGCGGACATGCCGGCCACTGTCGCCCCGGTCACCCTGAGCCGGGTCTGCGACGCGCTCGACCTGCTGGACGTGCGCTACCTGGCCGACGGCGGCGGCAACCTGCTGGCCATGTGGGAGCGGCACGCCGTGCTCGTCGCGCTGGAGGGCCCGGAGGACGAGATCCTGGTGATGCGGGCCCGCCCGCACGCCACCGTCCCGCCGGACTGGGCCGACCGGGCGTACCGGGTGGTCAACGAGTGGAACCACACCCGCCGCTTCTGCAAGGCGTACATCGGCGACCCGACCGAGCGCGGCCAGCTCCCGATCTACGCCGAACTCCAGGTCCCGCTCGGCGCCGGGGCCCACGACGCGCTGCTCGTCGAGATGCTCGACTGCGGCGCCGCGGTCGCCACCACGTTCGTCGACTGGCTGCACGACGAGGGCGCGCTGCTCTGAGAGCCGGGCGGCTCAGCCGGCCGCCGGGTCCTCCATCACGTTCACCATGAAGTAGGCGGCCCGCTCCAGGTAGTCCCAGAGCGCGCCGGCGAGCTGCGGCGGCAGGTCCAGCGCGTCCACCGCCCGGCGCATGTGCAGCAACCAGGCGTCGCGCTCCGCGGCGCCGATCCGGAACGGGGCGTGCCGCATCCGCAGCCGGGGGTGCCCGCGCTGCTCGGAGTAGGTGTGCGGCCCACCCCAGTACTGGATGAGGAAGAGGGTCAGCCGGTCCGCCGCCGGGCCCAGATCCTCCTCCGGGTACATCGGCCGCAGCAGCGGGTCCTCGGCGACGCCGGCGTAGAACTCGTCCACCAGCTTGCGGAAGGCCGGTTCACCGCCGATCGCCTCGAAGAGGGTCATCGACTCGCCTGGGGAAGTCACGCTTCCATCCTGCCAGGTGCGCCCCCGCGGTCGCGCCCGCCCGCGGGGCGGCGCGGATCACGTCACCGCGTGCCGGCGCCGGCCGTGCTCCCGGCCCCGGTCGCCCGCAGCCGGGCCACGCGCGGCGTGCGTGGGCGCGGCGGCGTCCGGGGCCGACTCGGCGCGGGCAGCCGCGATCGCCGCGTCGATGGTGCGCGGCCGAGGCCAGGCGAACGCCGCGACGAGCATCAGCAGCACGCCCGCCGCACTCCACGCGCCGACCACCGACGGGACGGAGAACCGCTCGGCGAGGGCGCCGGTGGCGAGCACCGCGGCGCCCTGGATGACCTGGGTGCCGGTGGCCATCACCCCGAACGCCCGGGCCCGGTAGCCGTCCGGCAGGGCCTGCACGAACAGCCCGTTGGCGACCGGCACCAGCCCGGCGACGGCGAAGCCGCACGCCGCGGCGAGCAACGCCACCACGGACGGGGCCGGGTCGAGGAGCGCGGGCACGAGCACCGCCGGCGCGATCACCATCAGCGGCCGCATCAGCGCCAACCGGCGCGCCGGGGCGATCAGCCGCCCGATGATCACCCCGCCGAGGACGTATCCGACCGGACCGGCGGCCATGATGACCGCCTGGGCGGTGCCGGCGTCCATCGTGCCGTCGGTGCGCTCGGCGGCCCAGCCGGCGGCCAGCCCTTCGGGGACGATCGAGAACAGCATCGCGCTGAACACCAGCATCGCGATGGCCCGCAGCACCGGCCGTTCGAAGACGATGCGGAAGCCCTGGCCGGTCTCCCGCAGCAGGTGGCTGCGGTGCTTCGCGGTCATCGTCGACGGCCGGTCGTGTACGCCGACGCGGACCAGCAGGGCCGACAGGGCGAAGGTCGCCGCGTTGACGAGCAGCGCGGCGTTCGGGTTCAGCGCGGCGATGGTCGCGCCGATCAGGTAGCCGACGACCTGGGCGGCCTGGGACGCGCTGGTGAACGCGGACAGGCCCACCACCAGCCGGTCGCCGGTGAGGATCTGCGGCATCACCGCCGAGCGCGCCGCCTGGCTCGGCGGATTCGCGAGCGTGGCCAGGAAGATCAGCGCGAGGACCGACCAGGCCGGCATGAACGGCATGGCGACGAGCACCATCAGCGCCATCCGGATCAGGTCGCAGATCACCATGACCCGGCGGTAGCGGTGCCGCTCGGCGAGCGCGGAGAGCAACGGGCCACCGAGCAGCCAGGGCAGATAGCTGACCGCGAACGCGGCGGCGGAGAGCGCGACCGATTCGGTCTCGCGCAGCACGAGCACGGTGACCGCGGCCTTGGCGAGATAGTCGCCGACCCAGGAGAGGATGTTGGCGGCGAAGAGCGCCCGGAACTCCGGCTGACCGAACACGTCGCGGAAGGTGGCCGGGCCCTCCTGGGCGGGTCGCTCGTCGGACACCGTCGCCTCCATCGTTCCTGGTCGACCACTTGTGATGGCCCGACCGGGAACCGTCGTCAGATCAACCGATCAGCGAGGACACGAGCACGCTCCCCGGTGGAGCGTGTTCACCGGATTCTGCCCGATCGTCTGACAACTGGCTAGGGTGAACGGATTGATCGTCGCATCTCCGACTGAACCGAACGGACGATACCCGAGGGGCCGCGCGGAGCGCGACCCCCGGAAAATAGTCCGGCTTGTCCGGCGACTCAGGTGGGTCCGCTGGTCCCCGTGCCCTCGGCCGTGGGCGTCGCCGGCGTCTGGGGCGGCAGCCCGGGGAAGAGCCGGGCCGCCGCGATCTGCGCCGTGATCCCGGAGTTCTCCAGCGCCTCGGCGAGGCGGCGGCGCAGCTCCCGGCCCACCGCGAACTGCCCGTCCGCGGTGGTCTTGACGACGGTACGGATCACCGTGCCGTCCACGGTGATCTGCTCGACGCCGAGGACCTCCGGCGCCTCGACGATCTTCGGCGCCAGCTCCGGGTCCAGCGCCACCGACGCCGCCGCGGTACGCAGCACCGCCGTGGCCTCCTCGGTGCCGGCGAAGCCGATCGGCAGGTCGACCACGACCAGGGCCCAACCCTGACTCTTGTTGCCGACGCGGACGATCTCCCCGTTGCGGATGTACCAGAGCACCCCGCGGCCGTCACGGACCGTGGTCACCCGCAGGCCCACCGCCTCCACCACGCCCGTCGCCTCGCCGAGGTCGACCGTGTCACCGACGCCGTACTGGTCCTCGATCAACATGAACAGGCCGGCGATCAGGTCCTTGACCAGGCTCTGCGCGCCGAAACCGAGCGCCACGCCGGCGATGCCCGCGCTGGCCAGCAGCGGGGCCAGGTCGAAGCTGAACTCCTTGAGCACCATCAGCAACGCGATGCCGAACACGAACGCGGTGACCATGCTGCGCAGCACCGACCCGATCGCCTCGGCCCGCTGCCGCCGCCGCTCCGGCACGAACTGGTCCGGGTCGAGCGTGGCGCTGGGAATCCGCTCCCGCAGCGGGCGGAGCATGGTCGGCACCGCGCCGTCGGTGGTGGTCCGCACCAGCCGGTTGATGGTCCGGTGCAGCGCCCAGCGGGCGGCCACCGCGAGCAGCAGGATCAGCGCCACCCGCAGCGGCTTGAACAGGATCCAGTAGCTGCTCTCGGCGAACCAGGCGGAGTCGGTGACCCGGTACACCCACTCGCAGGAGCTGCTGCCCTGGCAGTCCGGCCGCCGGTCGGAGACGGCGGACAGCAGGGCGGAGATCAGGTCGGAGAGATTCACAGTGCTTTCGTACCGCACCCGCGTCGCCCGTCCGGCGCGGACCCACCGCCGGCCGGGCAACCCGCCCTGCTTCCTGCTCCGTTGTACCGGGGGGCGGCAAAAACGCCCCGGCCCGCACGGGGGCCCCGCGACTGGCCGTCCAGCGCGCAGCTGGGCGGAGCAAGGGGAAAAGCGACATGACGGAGGAACTCTTAGGCGCGCGCCGATCCTGGTCCCGTCGTCAGGTGCTGACGGTGGTGGCGGCGGCCGGCGCCGCGCCGCTGGTGGCGACCGGGGCGGCGAAACTGTCTGCCGAATCGCCTGTCAAGTTCCGCAGCGACCCGTTCGAGATCCGCGATCTGCCGCAGGGGCAGCGGCCCTACTACAGCGGCGTGCGGCTGCCGCTGGTCGACACGGGCACGCACGACGAGCACGGCGTACGCATGGCGCTGCTCACCGGGAAGCTCTACGACCATCCGGTGGCCCAGGCCCAGTACGGCATCAACCTGCTGGAGAGTTACCGGGTCACCGGCGATCAGGTGTACCTCAAGCGGGCGATGGCGCAGGCGCAGCGCCTGATCGACAGGCGGGTCGTGCGGCGGGACGCCTGGTTCTACCCGTACCGGTTCCGGCACGCCATGCACCGCGGCACCGACGTCTACGAGACGCCGTGGTACTCGATGATGGCCCAGGGGCAGGCGATGAGCCTCTTCGTCCGGCTGGCGCAGATCGTCGGCGAGCGCACCCACTGGCGGCAGGCGGCCGACTCGACGTTCGCGTCCTACCTGCTCCCGCCGGTGGGCGGCCTGCCGTGGGGGGTGTACGTCAAGGACGGGCTGCTCTGGCTTGAGGAGTACGCCCACCCGACGCGGGTGCGCGGCGACCAGACCTACAACGGGCACGTCTTCTCGGCCTTCGGGCTCTGGGACTACTGGAGCCTGAGCCGCGACGCCCGGGCCCGCCAGATGCTCCAGGGCGCGATCACCACCGCCCGGGACGCCCACCACCTCGTCCGCACCCGCCAGTGGCGGAGCCGGTACTGCCTCACCCACCGCAAGGACGCGGGCATGTACCACTCGACGCACATCATCCAGCACGCCGTGCTGCACGCGATCACCGGCGACCCGACCTTCGCCGGGATCATGGACCTGTTCTACTCCGACCACCCCACCTACGGGGTGTCCGGAACGATCCGGCTCGCCCCCGGGGACCACGTCGGCTACAAGTTCGACGCGGCCGGCACGGTCCTGGACCGCAAGCGGATCTCCCTGACCAGGCCGACCGAGGCGGCCTCCACGGAACGGCACAAGGTGATGCGGCAGACCGGCATCTGGTACGACATCAGCGAGGGGAGCCTGAGCGGCTACCTGGTCCAGGAGATCCCCGGCCGGTCGTACCAGATCGGGAGAGCGGCGCCGATCGGCTACCGCATCCCGCGCTCGGCGGTGGTCGTCGCCGCGCCCGGCAGGGCGTACTCCCTGGACGACGCCGGGAAGGTGACGGCGGTGACCGCCGGCCTCGCCGTCGGTGACACCGTGACAGTGGATCTGCGCGCCGCCATCGACGGCGTCCAGCACTACCGCCTGGCCGCCGGCCCGCACGAGGGCCAGTGGGTCCGGCTGGGCACCCTGCGTAGCGTCGGCACGGCGTAGCGCGAGCGCGCCGGACCGCCCCGGTGCGGGTGATCCGGTGGGCCGCTTGCAGATTCGTGCGTGCAATCGAGGGCGCGATCAGGGACTATTGGCGCAACGGACGTCGGTGATCCGGCCGGCGTCGGAATTCGTTCCGCGCTGTTCGCGGGCGGTTCCGGCGCGCAGACGGCGGGAGCGGCTGGACCGGGAGGGTGAGCGCGATGCCTGACATACGACCCACGGCGGGCTCCGGTGCGCTCGTTCTCAACGCCACCTACGAACCCCTGTGCGTCGTGTCGGTGCGTCGTGCCGCGATCCTCGTGCTCTCCGCCAAGGCGATCTGCGTCGCCGACGGTGAGGGCATCCTGCACAGCGCGCGCAACGCGTTACCGGTGCCCTCAGTGGTACGCCTGACCCGCTACGTCCGGGTGCCCTACCGCACCCACGTCGGGCTGTCCCGGCGGGCCGTGTTCGCCCGCGACGGGTGGCGGTGCGCGTACTGCCGGGGGCCGGCGGAGACCATCGACCACGTGTTCCCGCGCAGCCGGGGTGGCCGGCACGCCTGGGAGAACGTGGTCGCCGCGTGCGCGCGGTGCAACCACACCAAAGGCGACAAGACGCCGGCCGAGCTGGGCTGGCGGCTGCACCACCTGCCGGCCGCCCCGAAAGGGGCGGCCTGGCGGGTTCTCGGGCACCGCGCGCCCGACCCGCGCTGGGCGGACTGGCTCGACCTGCGCGAGCCCGAGTCCGAGGCGGCCTGACCGGAGCGCTCAGCGCGCCTTGACCAGCGAGGCGTAGACGACCAGGTTGTCCGCGTACCCGGTCTCGCCGCCCACCCAGCGCCCACCGCAGGTGATCAGCCGCAGGTTGGGCCGGCTGAAGTCGCCGTAGACGTCCTCCACCGGCAGCTTCTCCTTGCCGTACCGCTCGATCGAGGTCACCTCGAACACCGCCACCGAGCGGTCCTCGCGGGTCACCTCGATCCGGTCGCCGTCGTCGAGGTTCTTCAGCCCGTGGAAGACGGCCGGCCCGGTGGTGGTGTCGACGTGCCCGACGAGCACCGCCGGGCCGTACTGGCCGGGGGTGGGGCCCTGGTCGTACCAGCCGACCTCGCCGGCCCGGTCCACGTCCGGCACGTCGATGCTGCCGTCCGGCGCGATTCCGACGCGGTGCACCGGCGCGCGCAGGTCGAGCTTGCCGATGCTCAGGTCGGTCGGCGGGCTGGCCGGCAGCACCGGGAACTTCTTCGGCGGCGGGCGCAGGCCGGCGACGATCCGGTCCGGCAGCACGCTGACCCCGGTCACCCGTTCCAGCCCGAGCATGGCCACGATCAGCGCCATCACGCTCGCCACCACGAGCACCGGGACACCCGGGTTGCGGCTCGGGGCGTACCGGCGGGTGGTGGCCGGTGCGGCGCGGGCCGGGACCGGCCGCGGGTCGGCGGTGGTGACGCTGGCCGTGAAGGCGTGCCCGGCGACATGGGCGAACCGGCGCGCGGCCCGGGACGTCAGCCGCAGCGCGGCCCGGAGCCGTTTCGCGCGCTCCGGCGGCCGGCGGCCGGCGGCGCGACGGCGGGTGCGGTCCGCCGCCGGGCCGGCGCGGTCCCGGCGGCGCGATTTGCGGGCCATGTCGGCGCCTCGTCAGACGCGGTTACCGGTCTTGCGGCGGGCGCTCACACCGGCCACCACTGCCACCGCCACCAGCCCGCCGACCAGCAGCAGCGAGCCGGTGCCCCGGCCGCCCGCGGCGCCCCCACCGCCGGTCGCCGGTCCCTTGCTCGGCTGCGCCATGTTCAGCACGGTGAGCATGGTCGAGGCGGTGTTGCCGTTGGAGCAGTCCAGGTTCACCGGGTAGTCGCCGGGCGCCTTGTTGCCGGGCACGGTGACCGAGCCGGTGAGGAAGCCGTTGTCGGGTCGCAGCGTCACCCGCCCGAAGGCGTCCGAGGTGACCTGGGCCTGACGGTTGTTGCTGTTGTCGCAGCCGGCCCGCAGGCTCACCCGGGAACCGGCCTGGACGCTGTTCGGCGTCACCTCGATGAACACGCTCTCGCCGGCCCGCGCCGGTGGCGCGGTGGCCAGGACGAACGTCGCGACCAGGCCGAACAGGCCGAGTACGGACGACAGCACGCGGTGTGACAGGAGCCCTCGCATGGTTCCCCCCTCCCGGCGCGACGGTGCGCCGGACCCACTGACGGGCAGCGGCGGCTGCTTTCCCGGGGGGCGGGGGAAGCTAACGAGGCGCCTTCACCACGGGATGCCAGGCCAGCGGCGTGGAGAGCACCATCGTGCTGGACGGCTGGCCGTACGGGGCGAGCCGGTCGATGACCTCCTCGAACTCGCCCATGTTGGTGGCGGCGACCTTGAGCATGCTGCAGGCGTCCCCGGTGATCCGGTGGATCTCCATGATCTCCGGCCAGCCGGCCACCTCGGGGTCGTTGAGGATGCAGCGCGCGCCGTAGCAGGACATCCGGATCAGGGCGAGCACCGTGCGTCCGGCCCGGGTGAGGTCGACGTGGGCGTGGTAGCCGGTGATCACGCCGGACTCCTCCAGCCGCCGCACCCGTTCGGCCACCGCGGGCGGGGACAGGTGGACCCGGCGGGACAACTCGCTGTACGAGAGCCGGGCGTCGGCCTGGAGCTCACGCAGCAACGCCCAGTCCATGTCGTCCACGCGGGGACCTTCCTTCCGTAAAGGGAGCGACGCGAGATGGTTTCGGTTCGCGAGGTGAGACCACCATACCGCCGTTGAACAGGCATTCCATTCGGCCGCCCACCAGCGGGATCATGACGTCTACCCCGCGCACGGACGGAGAACGACTGTGGAACAGACGACGGCGGTGCGCCCGGTAACCCCCCAGGAACGGGCGGCTCGGGCGGCACGCAACGGCGGCGAGCCGACGCTGGAATTCGCCGAGCGCGTGCCGTACGACGCCTACGTACGGGCCAGCACCCTGCACCGGCTCCAGGAGCCGCTCAGCGACGACCCGGGCGAGATGTCCTTCCTGATGGTCAGCCAGATCATGGAGCTGTACTTCGGGCTGACCTGCCACGAGCTGCGGCACGCCAAGCGTGAGCTGCGCGAGGACCGGATCTGGGAGGCGCTGGCCCCGCTGCGCCGGGCCGCCCTGCACCTGGAGGGCCTCAACGCGGCCTGGCACGGCCTGCGCTGGATGAGCCCGGCCGACTTCAACCGCTTCCGCGACCGGCTCGGCGAGGGCTCCGGCTTCCAGTCCGCGATGTACCGGCAGCTTGAGTTCCTGCTCGGCCTGCGCGACCGGGCGCTGATCCGCCCGTTCCGCCGGCAGACCGACGTGTACGACGAGCTGACCGCCGCGCTGGCCACGCCGAGCCTCTGGGACGAGGTGGTGGCGCTGCTGGCCCGCAAGGGCTTCGACGTGCCGGCCGAGCTGCTGTCCCGGGACGTCAACACCGAGCACGAGGCGCACCCGGCGATCGAGGCGGCCTGGGTCCGGATCTACGGCGACAGCGGCCCGGACAACCACCTGCGCCTGCTCGGCGACGCGCTGACCGAGATCGCCGAGGAGTTCGGCGACTGGCGCTGGAACCACGTCAAGGCCGTGCAGCGCACCATGGGCGCCAAGGTCGGCAGCGGCGGTTCCGCCGGACTGGCATGGTTGCAGCGCAGCATGGCCCGGGTGGTCTTCCCGGAGCTGTGGTCGGCCCGCACCGCGATGTGACGAGAGAGAACAGCATGCACACCCCCGAGAACGAAGCCCTCCGCCGCGACGCCGACGACCCCGGTCACCGGCACCTGTTCCACATCCCGCCGGCTGACGGCGGTCGCTACCCGGACACCGCGTACCTGGCCGGCAACTCGCTCGGCCTGCAGCCCCGCGCCACCCGAGACGAGCTCCTCGCCGACCTCGACGCCTGGCAGCGCCTGGGCGTGGAGGGGCACCTGGAGTCGGAGCGGCCCTGGCTGCCGTACCACGAGCTGCTGACCGCGCCGGCCGCCCGCCTGGTCGGCGCGCTGCCCGCGGAGACGGTGGTGATGAACTCCCTCACCGTCAACCTGCACCTGCTGATGGTGAGCTTCTACCGGCCGGCCGGCGAGCGCACCCGCATCGTGATCGAGGACAGCGCGTTCCCGTCGGACAGCTACGCGGTGCGCAGCCAGGCCCGCTTCCACGGCCTCGACCCGGACACCACCGTCGTACGCCTCAAGCCGCGCCCCGGCTCCGACACACTCGGCACGCAGGACGTGCTGGACTTCCTGGCCCGCGAGGGCCACACGGTGGCGCTGCTGATGCTCGGCGGCGTGAACTACCTGACCGGCGAGCTGATGGACATCCCCGCCATCACGGCCGCCGGGCGGGCCGCGGGCGCGGTCGTCGGCTGGGACCTGGCGCACGCCGCCGGCAACGTGCCGCTGGCGCTGCACGACTGGGACGTCGACTTCGCGGCCTGGTGCTCCTACAAGTACCTCAACTCCGGCCCGGGCGCGCTGGGCGGCGTCTTCGTCCACGAACGGCACCTCGGCGACCCGTCGATCCAGCGCTTCGAGGGCTGGTGGAGCACCGAGGCGGCCACCCGGTTCGAGATGACCCCGGTGTCCCGGCCGCCGGCCACCGTCGAGGCGTGGCAGATCTCCAACCCGCCGATCTTCGCGATGGGCCCGGTGCGTACCTCGCTGGAGCTGTTCGACTCCGTCGGCATGCCGGCGCTGCGCGAGCGCAGCCTGCGGCTCACCGCCTTCCTGGAGCAGCTGCTCGACGAGGTCACGCCGGGCCGCCCGCTGAGCGTGGTCACCCCGCGCGACCCGGCCCGGCGCGGCTGCCAGCTCTCGGTGCGGATCGGGGTGGGCAGCGCGAACGAGCTGACCAAGCGGCTGCGGCACGAGCACGGCGTCGTCGCCGACGCCCGGGAGCCGGACATCGTCCGGTTCGCCCCGGTGCCGCTCTACTCGACGTACCACGACTGCTGGCGGGTCGCCGAGGCGCTGGCGGCAACTGTTGAGAAGGAGGGCTCATGACCGAGCGCGACGAGATCGCTGTCGTCGGCGCCGGGCTGGCCGGCTGCCTGCTGGCCTGCTACCTGGCCCGGCGCGGCTACCCGGTGGCCCTCTACGAGCGGCGGCCCGACCCGCGTACCGGCACCGTCGAGCGGGGCCGCTCGATCAACCTGGCGCTGTCCGAGCGCGGCCTGGACGCGCTGCGCCGCATCGGCCTGGAGGACGAGGTGATGGCGGACGCGCTGCCGATGCGCGGCCGCATGATCCACCCGGTCGAGGGTGAGCCGGAGTTCCAGTCCTACAGCGGCACCGGCGACCGGGCGATCAACTCGATCAGCCGGGGCGCGCTGAACAACGCGCTGCTGGACGCCGCCGCCGCGCTGCCGAACGTGCGCGTCGCGTTCGACCACCGGCTGGTCGGCCTCGACCCGCTCGGCGGCGAGATGACGTTCGAGACCCCGCAGGGCAAGGTCACCGCCACCGCCTCGGTCATCCTCGGCGCCGACGGCGCCGGCTCCGCGGTGCGCGGGCAACTGCTCGCGTACGGGGGCCTGACCGAGAGCCTCGACTTCCTCGACTACGGCTACAAGGAGCTGACCATCCCGCCGCTGGGCGGGGAGTTCGCGCTCGACCCGGGCGCGCTGCACATCTGGCCGCGCGGCACCTCGATGATGATCGCGCTGCCGAACCCGGACCGCTCCTTCACCTGCACGCTGTTCTGGCCGACCCACGGCACGCGCAGCTTCGCGTCGCTGAGCAGCCCGGCCGCGATCGAGCGGTTCTTCGCCACCCACTACCCGGACCTGGTCCCGCTGGCCCCGAACCTGGTCGACGACTACCAGCACAACCCGATCGGCCTGCTCGGCACGGTGCGCTGCACGCCGTGGCAGGTGGCCGGGAAGGTCGGCCTGATCGGCGACGCCGCGCACGCCATCGTGCCGTTCTACGGCCAGGGCGCGAACTGCGCGTTCGAGGACGTGGTCGAGCTGGACCGCTGCCTCGACGAGTGCGACGACGAGTGGGCCGCCGCGCTGCCGCTGTTCCAGCACCGCCGCCAGGACAACGCGGAGGCGATCGCCCGGATGGCGCTGGCGAACTTCGTGGAGATGCGGGACAAGGTCGCCTCGCCGGTGTTCCGGACCCGCAAGCAGGTCGAGCACGCGCTGGAGCGCGCGCTGCCCGGCCGCTACGTCTCCCAGTACGAGCTGGTCTCGTTCTCGACCACCCCGTACGCGCAGGTGCGCCGCCGGGTGCGCGCGCAGTACGCGGTCGTCGGCGCGGTGGCGGCCGGCGCGGTGGCGCTGCTCGCCGGTGGGGTCCGCGCGGCGCTGGGGCGGCGGCGATGACGCTCTGGGATCCCCGGCTGATGGCCGGGCACGCGCCGGACGGCCCCGGCCTGCTGCGCAACTTCGTCGGCGGCGCGTTCGTCGACGCCGGCTCCCGGTTCACCAAGCGCAGCCCGGTCACCGGCGAGCCGGTGTTCGAGGTGGTCGAGGCGTCGCAGTCCACGGTGGACGACGCGGTGGCCGCGGCCCGGGCGGCGCTGCGCGGCCCGTGGGGCCGGATGGGGGAGCGGGAACGCGCCGAGGTGCTGCGCCGGGTCGCCGACGAGCTGGAGCGGCGCTTCGACGACCTGGTTGCCGCCGAGGTGGCGGACACCGGCAAGGCCATCTCGCAGGCCCGGACGCTCGACATCCCGCGCGGCGCGGCCAACTTCCGCGCGTTCGCCGAGATCGTCGCGACCGCGCCCACCGAGTCGTTCACCACTGTCACCCCGACCGGTGGCCGGGCGCTGAACTACGCGGTCCGCAAGCCGGTCGGCGTGGTCGCGGTGATCGTGCCGTGGAACCTGCCGCTGCTGCTGCTCACCTGGAAGGTCGCCCCGGCCCTGGCCTGCGGCAACGCCGTGGTGGTCAAACCCAGCGAGGAGACCCCGGCCTCCGCCACGCTGCTGGCCGAGGTGATGGCCGCGGCGGGCGTGCCCGACGGCGTGTTCAACCTGGTGCACGGCTTCGGCCCGGGCTCGGCCGGCGAGCACCTGACCCGCCACCCGGGCGTGGACGCGATCACGTTCACCGGCGAGTCGGCGACCGGCAGCGCGATCATGCGCGCCGCCGCCGACGGGGTGAAGGCGGTCAGCTTCGAGCTGGGCGGCAAGAACGCCGGCCTGGTGTTCGCCGACGCCGACCTGGACGCGGCGGTGGCCGGCTCGGTGCGGTCCAGTTTCACAAACGGCGGCCAGGTGTGCCTGTGTACCGAGCGCATCTACGTGCAGCGGCCGGTGTTCGAGGAGTTCACCGCGCGGCTGGCCAAGCGTGCCGACGAGCTGGCGTACGGCTGGCCGGACGACGAGGCGACGGCGAACATGCCGCTGATCTCGCACGGGCACCGGGACAAGGTGCTCGGCCACTACGCGCTGGCGCGCACCGAGGGCGCCGAGGTCCGCGCGGGCGGCGGCACGCCGCGCTTCGGCGACGGCCGCGACGGCGGGGCGTACGTGCAGCCGACGGTGCTCACCGGCCTCGGCGCGGACGCCCGCACCAACCAGGAGGAGATCTTCGGCCCGGTGGTGCACGTCGCGCCGTTCGACGACGAGGACGAGGCGTTCGCGCTGGCCAACGGTACCGACTACGGCCTGGCCGCGACGGTGTGGACGCGGGACGTGGGCCGGGCGCACCGGGCCGGCGCCCGGCTCGACGCCGGCATCGTCTGGGTGAACACCTGGTTCCTGCGCGACCTGCGCACCCCGTTCGGCGGGGTGAAGGCGTCGGGTGTCGGCCGCGAGGGCGGCGTGCACTCGCTCGACTTCTATTCGGAACTGACAAACGTCTGTGTGGACCTGTCATGAGCGCGCGTGGTGGGCAGAATGGCCGGAATCCCCAGCGACGTAAGCGAGGAACCGCCATGACCGTGGACATCGAGGCCGCCAACCGGGAACTCGCGGTGGCCCGGCAGGAGGGCAAACCCTGCCCGCCGCTGCGCGGCCGGCTGCTGCCCGAGGGCGACGTCGAGGCCGCGTACCAGGTGCAGCAGGTCTACACCCGGCAACGGCTGGGCAAGGGGCACCGCCGCGTCGGCGCGAAGATCGGCCTGACGTCGCGGACCGTGCAGGAGAGCTTCGGCGTCTTCCAGCCCGACTTCGGGGTGCTCTTCGACGACATGGCCGTCGGCGACGGCGTCGAGGTGCCGATCGACCGGCTGCTCCAGCCGCGGGTGGAGGCGGAGATCGCCTTCGTGCTCGGCGCGGACCTGCCGGACGAGCGGGTCACCACTGTCGACCTGATCCGGGCGGTGGACCACGTGCTGCCGGCCATCGAGATCGTCGACTCGCGGGTCGCCGACTGGGACATCTCCATCGTGGACACGGTGGCGGACAACGCTTCCAGCGGGCTGTTCGTGCTCGGCACCGCGCCCCGGCGGCTCGCCGACGTGGACCTGCGGTTGTGCGGCATGGTGCTGGAGCACGCCGGTGAGCCGGTCTCGGTCGGCGCGGGCGCGGCCTGCCTCGGCAACCCGCTGCACGCGTTGCAGTGGCTGGCCGCGACCATGGCCCGGGCGGGCGACCCGCTCAAGGCCGGTGACGTGGTGCTCTCCGGCGCGCTCGGCCCGATGGTGCCGGTCACGCCCGGCGCCGCGTACGAGGCGCGCATCTCCGGGCTCGGCTCGGTGCGTACCTGTTTCTCGCGGGAGGGAAGCTCATGAGCGGCGTCGGAGTGGCGGTGCTCGGGTCGGGCAACATCGGCACCGACCTGATGATCAAGGTGCTGCGGCTCAGTGAGAGCCTGCGCATGGTGGCGATGGCCGGCATCGACCCGGCCTCGGACGGTCTGGCCCGGGCCCGCCGGCTCGGCGTGACCACCACCGCCGAGGGCGTCGACGGCCTGGTCGCGCTGCCCGAGTTCGCCGACGTCCAGCTCGTCTTCGACGCCACCTCGGCCGGCGCGCACAAGCGGCACGACGAGGTGCTGCGGGCACACGGGCGCACGGTCGTCGACCTGACCCCGGCCGCGATCGGCCCGTACGTGGTGCCGCCGGTGAACCTCGACGAGCACCTGGCCGAGCCCAACGTCAACATGGTGACCTGCGGCGGGCAGGCGACGGTGCCGATCGTGCACGCGGTCGGCCGGGTCACCCCGGTCGCGTACGGCGAGATCGTCGCCTCGATCGCCTCGAAGTCGGCCGGTCCGGGCACCCGGGCCAACATCGACGAGTTCACCGAGACCACCGCCCGGGCGATCGAGGTGGTCGGCGGCGCCGAGCGCGGCAAGGCCATCATCGTGCTGAACCCGGCCGACCCGCCGCTGCTGATGCGCGACACGGTCTACTGCCTGTGCCCGGACGCCGACGCCGACCGGGTGAAGATCGCCGCCTCGGTGGCCGACATGGTCAAGGCCGTGCAGGAGTACGTGCCCGGCTACCGGCTCAAGCAGGACGTGCAGTTCGACGCCGTCGACACGTACGCGCCGGTGCTCGGCCGGCACTTCACCGGCCTGCAGGTGTCGGTGTTCCTGGAGGTCTCCGGCGCCGGGCACTACCTGCCCGCGTACGCCGGGAACCTCGACATCATGACGTCGGCCGCGCTGCGCACCGCGGAGCGGCTGGTGGCGCTGCGTTCCCCGGAGGGGGCACCCCGATGACCGACCTGTACATCCAGGACGTGACGCTGCGCGACGGCATGCACGCCATCGGGCACCGCTACACGGTCGACCAGGTGCGTACCATCGCCGCCGCACTCGACGCGGCCGGTGTGGCCGCTGTCGAGGTGGCGCACGGCGACGGCCTGGCCGGCTCCAGCGTCAACTACGGGCACGGCGCCGCCGCCGACGCGGACTGGATCGCCGCCGCCGCCGAGGTGCTGACCACCGCGCGGCTGACCACGCTGCTGCTGCCGGGCATCGGCACCATCGCCGACCTGAAGGCGGCGAAGGCGCTCGGCGTGACCAGCGTCCGGATCGCCACGCACTGCACCGAGGCGGACATCTCCGCCCAGCACATCGCCTGGGCCCGCGAGAACGACATGGACGTCTCCGGGTTCCTGATGATGTCGCACCTCAACGACCCGGCCGGGCTGGCCGCGCAGGCCAAGCTGATGGAGTCGTACGGCGCGCACTGCGTCTACGTCACCGACTCCGGCGGGCGGCTGCTGATGTCCGACGTGGCGCAGCGCGTCGACGCGTACCGGCAGGTGCTGGAGCCGGAGACGCAGATCGGCATCCACGCGCACCACAACCTGTCCCTGGGCGTGGCGAACAGCGTGCTGGCGGTCGAGCACGGCCGGATCCTCGGCGACGGCCCGCTCGGTTCGCCGTCCGGGCGGACCGTCCGGGTGGACGCCTCGCTGGCCGGCATGGGCGCGGGCGCGGGCAACGCGCCGCTGGAGGTCTTCGTCGCGGTCGCCGAGCTGCACGGCTGGAAGCACGGCTGTGACGTGTTCGCGCTGATGGACGCCGCCGACGACCTCGTCCGCCCGTTGCAGGACCGGCCGGTCCAGGTGGACCGGGAGACGCTCTCCCTGGGGTACGCGGGCGTCTACTCCAGCTTCCTGCGGCACGCCGAGCGTGCCTCGGCCAAGTACGGCGTGGACGTCCGCTCGATCCTGGTCGAGCTGGGCCGTCGCCGGATGGTCGGCGGCCAGGAGGACATGATCGTGGACGTGGCACTGGACCTGGCGAGCAAGGAGACCTCATGATCGGGCCGGACATCGCCGGCATCGCGGAGAAGCTGGGCGCGGCGGCCGACACCGCCACCGCGATCCCGCAGCTCGCCGCCGAGACCGGCCTCGACGTCGACGCCGCGTACGCGGTGCAGACCGCGCTGGTGAAGCGCCGCCTCGACCGGGGCGAGCGGCTGGTCGGCCTGAAGATGGGCCTCACCAGCAAGGCGAAGATGGCGCAGGTCGGCGTGGACGAGGTGATCTGGGGCCGGCTGACCGACGTGATGCGGGTGCCCGACGGCGGCGCCGTCGACGTCGGTGACTTCATCCACCCGCGCGTCGAGCCGGAGGTGGCGTTCCTGCTGGACCGGCTGCCCGACCCGGGCGAACCGGTCGGCTCGTTCACCCGGGCGGTACGCGCTGTCGCCCCGGCGATCGAGCTGATCGACTCCCGGTACGCGAACTTCACCTTCTCCCTGCCGGACGTGGTCGCCGACAACACCTCGGCCGCCGCGTTCGTGGTCGGGCCGTGGTCGCCGGTGCCGGACGGGCTGGACAACCTCGGCGTGCTGCTGGAGATCGACGGGCGGGTGGCGCAGGTCGGCTCGACCGCGGCCATCCTCGGCGACCCGCGCCGCGCGCTGGACGAGGGCCTGCGGCTGGCCGGCCGGCACGGCGTCCGGCTGCGCAAGGGCTGGGTGTTCCTGGCCGGCGCGGCCACCGCCGCGGTGCCGCTGCGCCCCGGGGCGCACGTCCGCGCCACAGTGGAGAAGCTGGGTTCCGCCTCCCTGAAGGCTCTCCCATGACCGCCCGCGTGGTGGCCGGGAAGGCCGTGCCGCGGGGCGCGTTCCCGCACGTCAAGGTGGCCGGCGGATTCGTCTACGTGTCCGGTACGTCGTCGCGCCGACCGGACAACACGTTCGCCGGGGTGTCGGTGGACGAGCTCGGCACCACCGACCTGGACATCCGGGAGCAGACCCGGGCCGTGATCGAGAACATCCGGGACCTGCTGCGCTCGGTCGGTGCCGACCTCGGCGACCTGGTGCAGGTCACCAGCTACCTGGTCAACATGAACGACTTCGGTGGCTACAACCAGGTGTGGGCCGAGTTCTTCGACGCCACCGGCCCGACCCGGACCACTGTGGCCGTGCACCAGCTTCCGCACCCGCATCTGCTGATCGAGATGCAGGCCGTCGCCCTTCTTCCGTCGGGAGGTTCCCATGAGTGAGATCGCCGAGCCGTTCAGCTTCTCCGGCTGGATCGGCGACAACCAGCACCTGCTCAAGCCCCCGGTGGGCAACAAGGAGATGCTGCCCGGCAGCGACGACTTCATCGTCATGGTGGTGGGCGGCCCGAACCAGCGCACGGACTTCCACGTCGACCCGTACGAGGAGTTCTTCTACCAGGTCAAGGGCAACATGCACGTCAACCTGATGCTGCCCGAGGGGCCGCGTACGGTGCACGTGCGCGAGGGCCAGATGTGGATGCTGCCGCGCAACACCCCGCACTCGCCGCAGCGTCCCGAGGCCGGCTCGATCGGCATGGTGATCGAGCGGGTCCGCGAGGAGGGCACGCTGGAGAAGTTCCAGTGGTACTGCGCCGAGTGCCACCACAAGGTGCACGAGGTGGAGTTGCAGGTCCGCGACATCGCCGCCGACCTGCCCCCGGTCTTCGCCGCGTTCTACGCCGACGAGAAGGCCCGCACCTGCGACAACTGCGGCGCGCTGCACCCGGGCAAGGGCTGACGCCGGTGTCGATGCCGGTCGTGGACGTGCACACGCACGTCGTACCGAAGGGGTGGCCGGACCTCGCCGCGGCGTGCGGCGGGTCCGGCTGGCCCTGGCTGCGGGTGGACTCCGAGCGCGCCGCCATGATCATGGTGGGGGAGACGGAGTTCCGCCCGATCGGCGCGCAGTGCTGGGACGCGCCGACCCGGCTCGCCGACATGGCCGCCGACGGCGTGGACGTGCAGGTCGTCTCGCCCACCCCGGTCTTCTTCAGCTACGACCGTCCGGCCGACCAGGCGGTCAAGGTGGCCCGGATCTTCAACGACCTCACGCTGGAGGTCACCGCGGCCGGCGGCGACCGGCTGGTGCCGTTCTGCCAGGTGCCGTTGCAGGACGCGGACGCGGCCTGCGCCGAGCTGGACCGCTGCCTGGCGGCCGGGCACGCCGGGGTGGAGATCGGCAACCACGTCGGCGACCGGGACCTGGACGACGCGGGCATCGTGCAGTTCCTCACCCACTGCGCCGAGGTCGGCGCGCCGGTCTTCGTGCATCCGTGGGACATGCCCGGCGGCCCCCGCCTGGACCGGTGGATGGCCCGGTGGCTGACCGGGATGCCGGCCGAGACGCACCTGTCGGTGCTGGCGCTGATCCTCGGCGGCGTGTTCGACCGGGTGCCGGAGACGCTGCGGATCTGCTTCGCGCACGGTGGCGGCAGCTTCCCGTTCTGGCTGGGCCGCGCCGACAACGCCTGGCACCGCCGCGGCGACCTGGTACGCGGCGCGTCGAGCGCGCCGCCCAGCTCGTACGTGGACCGGTTCCACGTCGACTCGGTGGTCTTCGAGCCGGCCGCGCTGCGGCTGCTCGTGGACACCATGGGCGCCGAGCGGGTGCTGCTCGGCAGCGACTACCCGTACCCGCTGGGGGAGCGGCCGGTGGGCCAGGTGGTGCACCGGGCGGACTTCCTCACCGACGATCAGCGGGCCGCGCTGCTCGGCGGCAACGCGCTGCGGTTCCTCGGCCGCTGAGACCGGCGCGGGTGCGTCCGTCGTCGCCCTAGAGTCGACGGACGCACCCGGCGCTGCGCAGGACCCGCCGGACGTGTCGCCCGGCCTCCCGGCCGCCGGACCGGCAGGATGGACGGCATGGCCGAGCCGCACGACCTGACCGCGCTGGAACAGGCCGCCGCGATCCGCCGGGGCGAGCTGTCCAGCCTGGAACTGGTCGAGCACCACCTGCGCCGGGTCGAGGCGCTCGGCGACACCGTCGGCGCGTTCGTCACCGTCACCGCCGAACACGGGCGGGCGGCCGCCCGCGCGGCCGACGCGGTCCCGGCGGCGGACCGGCATCCCCTGCACGGCGTGCCGACCGCGATCAAGGACCTGACCCTCACCGCCGGGGTACGCACCACCTTCGGCTCGGCCGCCTTCGCCGACTTCGTCCCGCCGGTCGACGCCGACGTGGTCCGCCTCATGACCGACGCCGGCCTGGTCAGCGTCGGCAAGACCACCACCTCCGAGCTGGGCTGCTCGCTGTACTCCGAGGGGCTGGTGGCGCCGCCGGCCCGCAACCCGTGGGACCTCGCGGGCACAGCGGGCGGGTCCAGCGGCGGGGCGGCCGCAGCGGTAGCCGCCGGACTGGTGCCGGTGGCCCAGGGCTCCGACGGCGGCGGCTCGCTGCGCATCCCGGCCGCGCTCTGCGGTCTGATCGGCTACAAACCCAGCCGGGGCATGGTCTCCGGCGGGCCACTCGGCTTCGGTGGCTTCGGGCTGCCGGTGAACGGGCCGATCGGCCGCACCGTCGCCGACGTGGCCGCGCTGCTCGACGTGCTGGCGCGACCCGTGCCCGGCGAGCCGTACCTGCCGCCGGCCGCGCCCGCCGGCGGCTACCTCGGCGTCGCCCGCTCCGCCCGCGCCACCGGCCCCGGCCGGCTGCGCGTCGGCCGCTTCACCACGCCGATGCTCGCCGACGAGCCGGTCCACCCCGACTGCGTCGACGCCGTCGACCGGGCCGCCGCGCTGCTCACTGACGCCGGGCACGAGGTGGTCGACGTCCCCGCGCCGCTCGGCCCCGAGGCGTGGCCGCTGTTCGAGACCCTCTGGTACGCGCTGGCGGTCACACCGGTCCCGCCCGACCGGGAAGGCGAGCTGCTGCCGCTGACCCGGTACCTGCGGGAGCGCGGCGCGGCCCTCGGCGTCCCCACGCTGATGGCCGCGCTCGGCGAGCTGCAGGCGCAGGTACGCCTCGGCGTACGCCGTACCGCCGGTTGTGACCTGCTGCTCTGCCCGACGCTCGCGGCCCCGCGGATGCCGGTCGGCGAGCTCGCCGCCCTCGAACCGGCAGAGGATTTCGACAGGCAGCGGCGCTTCTCGCCGTACTGCGCGGTCTTCAACGTCACCGGCGATCCGTCCGTTTCCCTGCCGGTCGGACGCACCCCCGACGGCCTGCCGGTCGGGGTGCTGCTCACCGGCCGGTACGGCGACGACGCGACATTGGTCGCCACTGCCGCGCAGCTTGAGCACTCGAGTGGCGGATGGGATCAGCACCCCGCAATCTGGCTGGCCACCGACTCCGCTAACGTGAACATCACAAGTGAGGTGCGGCGCGGCCGGTCCTGACCGGTCACCCGACCCGAATCATTCCTGGTCTCTCTTTCCGCCTGGGGGCGTTGGGATTGTCTGTTACCGAGACGTTGGTGGTCTTCGTCGGCATCCCGGCCGCCGCGGTGCTGCTGATCGCCGGCCTGGCGGCCGTCGGGGGCAGCCGTGGCAACGGTGGCGGCGCCAAGCGCTACCGGCCGGGCCGGCCCTTCGACTTCACTCCGGTCTGGTTCCTGAGCCGTCCGGAGCAGCTGGCCGACTCGGCCGGCACGGCGCTGTCCGCCGGAGCGCAGGCGCCGGCGTTGACCAGCCGCAAGCAGGAGCAGGCCGGCCGGGAGGCGCCGGCCGGTGGAACCGGAGGCGCAAGTGACCGTTGGTGAAGCGCGGCCCACGACGGGGACGGACACTCCGCCCGACGTGCTGGACGGACCGTTCTCGACCCGTCAGCTGCTCCGCATCGACGAGGCGCTGCGCCTCGCCGACCAGGGCACCGGCCTGGTCTTCTCGGTCTACGTCGGCGGGCTGGACGAGCCGATCCGGGAGCACGCCGAGCGGCTGCACCGCCAGCTCGCCGAGCCCGACCGCTCGGTGCTGATCGCGGTGTCGCCCAACCAGCGGCAGCTGGAGGTCGTCACCGGCCGGTACGCGCGCAAGCGCATCCCGGACACGTACGCGAAGCTGGCCGCGCTCTCCATGGTGGCCGCCTTCGGCGGCGGCGACCTGGCCGGCGGCATCATCCAGGGCCTCGACCAGCTCGCCAGCCACGCCGGCAAGGGCTGACCCGCCCCGCACACGACGAAGCCCGGCCCGCGCACCGCGCGGGCCGGGCTTTCTCGTCGTCTCAGCGGGGCCAGGCAGAAGGATCCAGGCGCATGGGCCACGGCTCGTCGAGCTGGGCGGCGTCATCCGGCCCGACCGTACCCATCAGGTTGTAGTGGACACCCTTGACCAGTTGGTAGCGGTAGATCACCGGGCCGAAGTCGCCTCGCTCCACCCGCCAGTAGTGCGGGATGCCGGCCTCGGCATAGAGCGGAGGCTTGATCAGCCGGTCATACCGGCGGCTGCTGGGTGACTCGATCTCGACGACGAGCGCGACATCCGAGGGGTGCGTCCACAAGCCGTCCGGGGGAGCGCTCGGCTTCAGCACGGAGATGTCCGGAATGAGATTGGCGACAGGTGCCCGGAGTCCGGCCTCCCGAATGACCCACCAACCGGTCGGCGCAGTGGCCTGGAGCGCCGATCGGATCTCGTCGGCCAGAAGTTGGTGCCCGTACCCGGGGGGTGGGGTCACGTGCAGGCTCCCGTCGATGATCTCGTAGCGGCTTCCGTCCTCGGGGAGGTCGGACAGGTCCTGCTCCTGCCACGGCCGCTCCGGCGGGCGCCACTCGTGGGTCGGTTGTGCCATCACGTCCACCTCCTCCGCACACGATAACGGCCGGGGGTCGGCGCGGGCTCCCACCCACGCCGGCCCCCGGCCGCCGCGCCCCTGCTTTCAGGCGCTGCGGGCGTCCCGCTCGCGGGCCCTCAGCGCGCGGACCACACCGTCGCGACCCTCCGCCACCAGCCGCCGCAGCGACGCCGGCCGCCCGTCCTGGGCCAGCCACGCGTCGGTGGCCGCGACCGTGTCCTCCTCGACCAGGTGCGCCGGGTAGGCGAGCTGGACGAACTCCTGCGCCGGCTCGCTGTCACGCTGCGCCCACACCTGGTCCACCGTGGCGAAGTACCGCTCCCGGTACGGCGCGGTCAGCTCGACCTGCGCCGCGTGGGTGAAGCCCTGCAGCAGCGCCCGGTTGCGCCAGTTGGGCAGCGCGTCCGGGCCGGTGAGCAGCGCCCACACCGCCGCCTTGTTCTCCTCGGTCGGCACCAGCGCGTGCGCGTACGCGGCCTCCCGCTCGCCGCTGGCGGTACGGTCGGCGGCCAGTTCCGCGTCCACGTCGGCGGCACCGGCGGCGCCGTTGGCCACGAGCGACTGCAGCACGGTCCAGCGCAGCTCGGTGTCGACGGTCAGCCCCTCCGGCACCCCGTTGCCGTCCAGCCAGCCGCGCAGCGTCGCCAGGTCCTCGCCGGAACGGGCCGACGAGGCGTACGCGCGGGCCCAGGCGAGCTGGAAACCGCTGCCCGGCTCGGCGGCGGCCAGCGCGGTCCGGGCGGTACGGGCCAGGTCCGCCCAGCCGGTCGGCGCCCACTCCGGGTCGGCGTAGAAGGTGAGCGCGGTGTTCGCCTGCCGCAGCGTGGCCGTGACCAGGTTGATGTCCGTCTCGGCGGTCAGCCCGGCCAGCACCAGCGCCACGTAGTCGCGGGCCGACAGCTCGGCGTCACGGGTCATGTCCCAGGCGGCCGTCCAGCACAGCGCCCGGGCCAGCGACGAGTCGAAGCCGGCGATGTGCTGCACCACGGTGGCCATCGACCGCTCGTCCAGCCGCAGCTTGGCGTACGTGAGGTCCTCGTCGTTGAGCAGCAGCACGTCCGCGGCGGGCTTGCCGTGCAGCTCGGACAGCTCGGTCAGCTCGCCGGTCACGTCCGTCTCGATCAGCTCCCGGCGCACCAGCCGGCCGTCGGTCAGGTCGTACAGGCCCACGCCGATGCGGTGGGTACGCAGCGTCGGGTAGCCCGACGGCGCCTCCTGCCGGACCACCACCCGCTCGTACGTGCCGTCGGCGCCGATGGTCACCTCCGGGCGCAACGTGTTGACCTGCGCGGTCTCCAGCCACTGGGCGGCGAACTTGCGCAGCTCCCGGCCCGAGGCCGTCTCCAGCTCGGACAGCAGGTCGTCGAAGGTGGCGTTGCCCCACGCGTACTTGCCGAAGTAGGCGCGCAGGCCGGCCAGGAACGGCTCCTCGCCCACGTACGCGACGAGCTGCTTGAGCACGCTCGCGCCCTTGGCGTACGTGATGCCGTCGAAGTTGACCTCGACCGCCTCCAGGTCCGGCATCTCGCAGTAGACCGGGTGGGTGGAGGAGAGCTGGTCCTGCCGGTAACCCCAGTTCTTGCGGATCGACAGGAACGTGGTCCAGGCGTCGGTGAACCGGGTGGCGTGCGTGTTGCACCAGTGGCTGGCCCACTCGGCGAACGACTCGTTCAGCCACAGGTCGTTCCACCAGCGCATGGTGACCAGGTCACCGAACCACATGTGCGCCAGCTCGTGCAGGATCGTGTTGGCGCGCTGCTCGTACTCGAAGTCGGTGACCTGCGAGCGGAAGATGTAGTGCGACTCGGCGTGCGTGACGCAGCCGAAGTTCTCCATCGCGCCGGCGTTGAAGTCCGGCACCCAGAGCTGGTCGTACTTGGGCAGCGGGTAACGCACGCCGAACTTCTCCTGGAAGAAGTCGAAGCCCTGCGTAGTGATCAGGTGCAGGTCGTCGGCGTCCATGTGCGGGGCCATGCTGGCCCGGCAGAAGTAGCCCATGTCGATGCCGTCGTGGCTGCGGCGCACCTCGTGGTACGGCCCGGCGCAGAGCGCGGTGATGTAGGTGCTCATCCGCTCCGAGAGCGCGAAGTGCACGGTCTTCAGCCCCTCACCGGCCGCCTCCTCGCGGGCCACCGGCATGTTCGACACGACCCGCCAGTGGTCCGGCACCGTGGCGTGCCAGGTGTAGACGCTCTTCAGGTCGGGCTGGTCGAAGCAGGCGTAGACCTTCTGCGCGTCGGCGGTCTCGAACTGGCTGTACAGGTAGGTCTCGCCGTCCACCGGGTCGACGGTGCGGTGCAGGCCCTGCCCGCTGTTCGAGTAGCCGAAGTCGGCGTCGACCACGAGCACGTTCTCGGCGGCCAGGCCGGTCAGCGTGAGGCCCTTCTCGGCGGACCAGCCGGACAGGTCGACCGGCTCGCCGTTGAGCGTGGCGGAACGCACCGACTCGGCGGCCGCCTCGATGAAGGTGGTGGCCCCCGGCTCGGCGCAGCGGAACCGGACCTCGGTCACCGAGCGGAACGTGCGACCGGTGGGCTGCACCGCGGTCGACAGGTCAAGGCTGATGTCGTACCCGGTCACCTCGAGCAGGCGGGCCCGCTCGGTCGCCTCGACCTGGGTCAGGTTGCGCACTCCCGGCACTGTTCGTCTCCATCCCACTCGTCTCGCCGCGCCCCGCGGCACCGGTCTTTCCCGGCCCGCTCGTGACGGCCCGCTGAGAACCGAGTCTTCCATGCACGGACCGCTCCCGGTGGTCGAGGTCACGCTCTCATTCCGGTACCGGTCGATACGGCCGTGGGTGGAGGATCGGGAGTGACCGCGCCGGATCCCCGGCGCGACATTGTCGTGAAGGGATGACACCGTGACCGAACGTGTCACCGCGGACATGTGGTTCGACCCGCTGTGCCCGTGGGCCTGGATCACCTCCCGCTGGCTGCTCGAGGTCGAGCAGGTCCGGGACGTGGACATCCGGTTCCATGTGATGAGCCTGTCCGTGCTCAACGAGGGCCGGGACCTGCCGGAGGAGTACCAGGACCTGATGGTCAAGGGCTGGGGTCCGGTGCGGGTGTGCATCGCCGTCGAGCAGGCGCACGGCGCCGAGACGCTGGCGAAGCTCTACACCGCGATGGGCACCCGGATCCACCTCGGCAAGGAGGAACTGGGCCGCGACATGCTGGTCGGCGCGCTCACCGACGTCGGTCTGGACCCGGCGCTCGCCGACGCCGCCGAGTCCACCCAGTACGACGACGCGCTGCGGGCCAGCCACGAGGCGGGCATGCGGCCGGTCGGCACCGAGGTGGGTACGCCGGTGATCCACGCGCCGGGCCCGGACGGCGGGCAGGTCGCCTTCTTCGGCCCGGTGATCACCCCGGCGCCCAAGGGCGAGGCGGCCGGCCGGCTCTGGGACGGCGTGCTGCTGGTCTCCGCCACCCCCGGGTTCTACGAGCTCAAGCGCACCCGCGAGCAGGGCCCCATCTTCGACTGAGGGGTAAGGAAGGGCCCCTTCTTAACGCCTCCGGCAGCGGAAGGGCCCCTTGTTAACACCCGCAGCGCGCCCCGAGCCCCGCACCCGCCCGTCACCGGGCCGGTGCGGGGCTCGTTTCACCGGATGTCCCAGCCGACGGCCCACGCGAGGCCGCACCACGGCAGCTCCTGGAGGCGTTCCCATGGCTAAGCACCGCCGCATGTCCGACGACGCGCCGCAGCCGGCGACCGAGGACTCCGGTGCGACGTACTGGTCGGTGACCGAGAGCGACTGGCCGGCCGGCCCGGCCGAGGTGGCCGACCTGCTGGCCCCGCCGATCGTGGTCGGCGTGGCCCGGGTGGTGGCCACGTCGCGGATGACGCCGCCGGCCGAGACCGTCCGGCCCGGGCGGGCGCCGTCGCGTACCGGCGCCGCCGCGGGCGCGACGACGGTACGCCTCAACGCCGGCTCCCGCCCCGCCGCCCCGGCTCGCCGTCCGGTTCCGGGCCGGCACCGTAACCCCACCGCCTGAGCCGCCCTCCCGGTGTTAAGAAGGGGCCCTTCCTCTACCGGAGGCGTTAACAGGGGGCCCTTCCTTTCACCTGGTGGTAAGGGGGTGAGTCCGGCGGCGGGGGCGATCGGGGCCCGGGTAGCGTCAGCGGACATGACGGTCGTGCATCCGATCAACCGGGCCTGGATCACCACTGGCGGCACCGGCGCGCAGAACTACGACGAGTTCGCCGACGACGCGGAGATCACCTCCATCGTCGAGGCGAATCCGCACAGCGCGCTGGGCATCGAGATGCCCCACCGGGCGCCGGGCAGCCTCGGGAAGTCGTTCCTCGACGCGCTGCCGGACGCGGTGGCGCGCCTGGCCGAGGCGAAGGCGGACGGCAGCTACACGCCGGCCGAGCAGGTGGTGGTGCTCTACCGGATCAGCGCGCCGGGCGAGGAGAGCGCGTACGGGCTGTGGGCGATGGTCGACACCGACCAGATCTCCACCCGCGCCGACGAGCCGGGCCTGGTGATCCGCAACGAGGACGTGTTCATCGCCAAGGTGCGCGAGCGCGTCGCCCTGGCCGAGGCGCTCGGTCACCTGCTCTCGCCCGTACTCCTGCTCCAGACCGGTAGGGGCGACGAGCTGCACGCCGCGCTCGCGGCGGCGACCGACGCGGCCGGCGCGCCCGCCGCGACCGACGTCGACCAGTCCGGTCGCACGCACGCCATCTGGCTGCTCGGCCCGGGCCCGGCGCAGGACGAGCTGACCACGCTCGCGGGCGGCGGGGAGCTGGTGGTCGCGGACGGCAACCACCGCAGCCTGGCCGCGCAGACCGGCGGGTTCCCGCGCTTCCTCGCGGTGGTCACCACGCCCGCGTCGGTCGCGATCCAGCCCTACAACCGGCTGGTCAGCGAGCTGACCACCACGCCGGACGAGTTGCTCGACCGGCTGCGCGCGGCGGGCGCGGAGATCACCCCGGTGGACGGGCCGGTCGACGTGCCGGCCACCGGCGGCGTCGTGCGCCTCTACCTCGGCGGCCGGGGGTACGCGGTGACGCTGCCGCACGTCGGCGCGGGCCGGCTGGAGAACCTCGACCACGCGCTCGTCGAGCGCCTGCTGCTGCGCGACGCGCTGGGCCTCGACCCGGGCGACAAGCGGATCACGTACGTGGGCGGCGACTATCCGGCGAGCTGGCTCGTCGGTGAGGTCGACGCCGGCCGGGCCGAGCTGGCGGTGCTCGTCGCGCCGGTGACCGTGGACGACTTCGTCGCGGTGAACCTGGCCCGGGAGAAGATGCCCCGCAAGAGCACCTGGTTCACCCCGAAGGCGCGGGCCGGCCTGGTCGTGGCCGAGCTGCCGCACTGACCGTGTGACGTACCGCCTCCGGGTCGCCGCCGGTTCGCCGGCCCGGAGGCGGGCCTGTCAGACTGCGCGGTATGCGCGTCTACCTGGGATCCGACCACGCCGGTTTCGAGTTGAAGGTGCACCTCGCCAACCACCTGGCCAAGCAGGGCTACGAGGTGGTGGACGTGGGTCCGCACGCCTTCGACCCGGACGACGACTACCCGGCGTTCTGCCTGCACACCGGCGACCGGGTGGTCGGTGACCCGGGCAGCCTCGGCGTGGTCATCGGCGGCTCCGGCAACGGCGAGCAGATCGCCGCGAACAAGGTCGCCGGCGTCCGGGCGGCGCTGGCGTGGAACGTGGAGACCGCCCAGCTGGCCCGCGAGCACAACGACGCCAACGTCGTCGCGATCGGTGCCCGGCAGCACACGCTGGACGAGGCGACCGCGCTGGTCGAGGCGTTCCTGACCACGCCGTTCTCCGGCAACCCCCGGCACAGCCGGCGCATCGAGCAGGTGGCCGCCTACGAGCAGAGCCGCAAGCTGCCCGAGCTGCCCGCCTGACCGGACGCCGCCGGGCTCACCGCCCGTTGCGGGGCAGCTCCTCGCGGGGCACCCAGTTGCGCCGGATCAGCACCACCCGCTCCTCCGCGGCGGCGAGATCGTCGTCGGTGGGGCGGGCGGCGTCCCGTGCCCGCAGCGCGGCGGTGACGCTCACCTGCGACGAGCCGGAGCCGACCAGCCCGCGCAGCCCGCGCTCGCCCTCCTCGGCGGTCGGGGCGGCGCGGCGTGCGCGCGGCTCCGGCTCGCCCGGCCGGCCGCCGCGCGGGGCCCGGGGCGTCACGTCGTCGTGTACGGGGGCGGTGCTGGCCGTGGTGCCGTCGGCGCTGTCGGCCGGGGCGCCGGCCTCGCCGTGATGCCGTAGCCGTCGTCGCCGTCGCTCCGCCTCACCCATCCCCCGACCGTACCGCCCCCGACCCACCCGCGCCCGGGGTCGCGCGATCATGAAGTTGGCCGGGACGAAACGGACGGTTCACGCCGCCAACTTCATGATCGACGGGGAAAACGGGCGGGGCGGGCGGTCAGAAGACCTCCATGGGGGAGGGGGCGCGGTACCAGGTGAAGGCGGGCGTCAGCGCGGTCAGCGTGTCCGGGAGCAGCTCCCGGACACGGCCGGCGGCGGCCAGCGCGTACGGGTTCGCGCCGCCGAGGTACAGCTCACCGAGCGCGCGTACGTCACACGCCAGCCCGGCCGGTGCGGTGGTGGGCGTGCACTCCGCCCCGTCCGGGCCGCCGACCAGCCGCCAGCGGCCGGTGTTCTCCTTCAGCAGCTCGTCGGTGACCTCGATCACCACGTCCACGTCAGCGGCGTAGCGCCGGGCGGCGAGCGCGGCCGGCACGTCCACCACCCGCACCCAGAGCGCGTCGGCGAGGTGCGGGGAGAGCTGGCGGGGTTCGTCCACCAGCCGCAGCAGCGGCTCGTCCAGGGCCGCGATCGGGAACGACAGCCGCCGGGTCAGGTCGACCGAGAGCAGCAGGCGCCACAGCGCCGTGTACGCCTCCGGCGTCAGCGCCACCACCTCGCCGACCTGCGTCTCGGCCTGCGGGCCGGTGGCCGTCGAGCTGTCCTTCGTCCGGTAGAGCGCATATCCGTCGACCCCGCCGGGGCCCTCGTGCAGCAGCACCCGGCGTTCGGTGGCGCCGCCCCGGTGCGCCTTCAGGTCCGCCAGCAGGTACGACCACCAGCGCTCGTCGCGGCGGGACCAGCCGGGGCGGTCGGCGCGCGCCTGCTCGTACAGCCGGGCCAGCTCGTCCCGGCGCGCCTCCGGACGGTCCAGACGCAGCCTGCCCTCGGCGGGCGCCGGGGCGGGCAGGCGCAGCCCGGTGGTGTCCACGGACAGCATGTACCGCGGTGCCGCCGACCCGTAGCCGAAGCGGGGATAGATGCGGCCCTCGCTGGCCCAGAGCACCGCGATCGGTTCCCGGCCGGCGTCGCGGACGTCCCGCAGCTGGCGGTGCATCAGCGCGGTGAGCAGGCCGCGCCGCCGGTGCGTCGGCGCGACAGCGACCATCGTCACGTGCGCGGCCGGCACGTTCGCGCCGGGTACGGCCAGTTCGCGGCTGAACGCGGCGGCGTTTGCCACGATCGTTCCGCCGTCGCGGACCAGTAACGACCGGTCCGGCTCGAAGATCGGGCGTTCGAGCGCCTGCACGTCGGGGTCCAGATCGCCGTGGAAGGCCAGCGCCAGCAGCGCCGCGATGTCGTCGAAGTCCTCAGCTCGGGATACCAGCACGTCAGTCACGGCACGTGTGTATCGCACCGCGATGGGGGTCGGCACCCTATTTGCGGGCTGGCTACCCTCGGAAGCGAGGCCGGGATCGGCCGAGGGGGAGGACGAGGATGGCGGACCAGACACAGCCGTGGGCCGAGCGCACCGTGGAGGTGCCGCCCCAGCCGGGGGTGGTGCCCCCGCAGCGGGACGCGTTCCAGCGCGGGGTGGCGGCGGTCGGTCAGCCGCGCACGCGGCGTACGCCCCGCACCGAGCAGTTCCCCACCGTCGAGCAGCACGGCGACTGGGCCGGTGAGCCGGCGCCGCGCCGGCCGATGAGCTGGCATCTCGCCCAGGCCCGCAAGGGCGGGGAGCTGAGCGCCGCCGGGGCCCTGTTCGCGTTCGTCTGCTGGGGCATCTGGGCGATCTCCGGGCGGGGCAACCTGATCGCGCCGCTGCTCACGTTCGTGCTCAGCCTGCTCACCGCGGTCGGCCTGTTCGCGCTGGCCCGGCTGCTCGGCCGGCTGATCCTGGAACGGCAGCTCGGCCGGGTGCGCCGCAGCGCCAAGGGTGCTCACCTGGTCACCGCGTTGTTCCTGGTCGGCGTGGGGGTGGCGTACCTGCAGCAGACCGAGTGGGTGGTCTCCGCCTGGAACTGGGTGACCGGCGTCTAGGTGACTGTCGTCCGTCCGGCGCGCGCCGGACGGACGACAGGGGCGTCGGCGTCAGAAGGTGGTCGGTGCGCCGGCCGTCTTGCAGGCGGCGTTGATGTCCTTGCTGGCCTTCTCCATGGCGGGGTTGTCGGCGGCGGTGCCCGGGTCGGCGGCTGAGCCCGCCTTGGCGGCCTCCGCGGCGAACTCCTTCAGGGCGGTGGCCGCCTTGCCGTCGCCGGCGGTCCCGGCGAGCTGGGTCACCCGGTCACCGAGCTCGGTCAGGATCGCGCCGGTCTGCTTCGTCAGGTCGCCGCCCGACTGCACGGCGGTCATGAGCTTCGCCCGCATGTCCTTGTTGATCTTTTCTGCGGCGGTGCAGAGTTCCTTGTCGCTCACGGCGGCGGCCGCCGACGGCGAGGGGGCAGCCGACGAGGGGGTGGCGGAGGCCGAGGTGGCCGCCGGCCCGGCCGTGGTCGAGGGCTTCTCGTCGCCGCACGCGGCGAGCCCCAGCACGGCACAGGTCAGGAGGATCGGCAAGATCCGATTGGTTTTCACGCCTGCGCACGCTAGTCGACAGCCGTCGTCGATCAAACTCGGTTTGCCCCGGGATGCGCGGGCGGGCGGCATTCGCGCCGCCCGCCCGCGTGCCCGGCCGCGGTTCGCCGCGACACCGGTCGTCTCTCCACCAGGACCGTGCTGGGTTACCCCGCCCCACGGGCTTCATCCGTCGCCCGTTGGGCTGAGCGGCCACCGCCCACCGCCGTGAGCGGCCGTTCAGCGAGCCGGGCCGTGCTTCCGGCGCACCGGACCCGTCCGGCCGTCGTGCCGGCGGTGCGCCGCGGCGCAGCATGACGGTATGGGCGCGTATCGATCAGCGTACGAGCGGAGCATCGCCGACCCGGCCGGTTTCTGGCGGGACGCGGCGGCCGACATCGACTGGGTCATCCCGCCGGAGCACATCCTCGACGAGGAGGCGGCGCCGCTGTACCGCTGGTTCCCCGACGGGGTGCTGAACACCTGTCACAACGCGCTGGACCGGCACGTCACCGCCGGGCGTGGCGACCAGCCCGCGTTGATCCACGACAGCCCGGTGACCGGCACGGTCCGCACGCTCACCTACGCCGAACTGCTCGCCGAGACCGCCCGGTTCGCCGGTGCGCTGCGCCGGCTCGGCGTCGGCCGGGGCGACCGGGTGCTGCTCTACCTGGCGATGGTCCCGGAGGCGGTGATCGCCATGCTGGCCTGCGCCCGGATCGGCGCGGTGCACTCGGTGGTATTCGGCGGCTTCGCCGCGCACGAGCTGGCCGTCCGGATCGACGACGCGCGGCCGAAGGTGGTGGTGGCGACCTCCTGCGGCATCGAGGCCGACCGGGTGGTGCCGTACCACCCGATCCTGGCCGCCGCGCTGGACGAGGCCGGGCACGCGCCGGAGCGCTGCGTGGTGGTGCAGCGCCCGCAGGAACCGGCTCCGCTGGTGCCGGGCCGCGACCTGACCTGGGCCGAGGTGATGGCGGACGCGGAACCGGCGCCGTGCGAGCCGGTGGCCGCCACGGACCCGCTCTACGTCCTCTACACCTCCGGCACCACCGGCCGGCCCAAGGGCGTGGTGCGGGACAACGGCGGGCACGCGGTGGCGTTGCGCTGGTCGATGCGCAACGTCTACGGCATCGAGCCGGGCGAGGTCTTCTGGGCCGCCTCCGACGTTGGCTGGGTGGTCGGCCACTCCTACATCGTGTACGCGCCGCTGCTCACCGGCGCGACCACCGTGCTCTACGAGGGCAAGCCGGTCGGCACCCCCGACGCCGGGGCGTTCTGGCGGGTCGCCGCCGAGCACCGGGTGGCCGCCCTGTTCACCGCGCCCACCGCGATCCGGGCGATCCGCCGCCAGGACCCGGACGGCGCGCACATCGACCGGTACGACCTGAGCGCGCTGCGTACCCTCTTCCTCGCCGGTGAGCGGCTGGACCCGGACACCTGGGCCTGGGCGGGGCAGCGGCTCGGCGTACCCGTGGTCGACAACTGGTGGCAGACGGAGACCGGCTGGCCGGTGGCGGCCAACCCGCGCGGCCTGGAGCCGCTGCCGATCAAGCCGGGGTCGCCGACGGTGCCGGTGCCCGGCTACGACGTGCGCGTGGTCGACGGCGCGGGCCGGGACGTGCCGCCCGGCACGGACGGCTCGATCGTGATCCGGCTGCCGCTGCCGCCCGGCTGCCTGCCCACGCTCTGGGGTGACGACGAGCGGTTCGTCCGCTCCTACCTGTCGACGTTTCCCGGCCACTACCTGACCGGCGACGGCGGCCGGTTCGACGAGGACGGCTACCTGTACGTGATGGGCCGCACCGACGACGTCATAAACGTGGCCGGGCATCGCCTGTCCACCGGCGCGATGGAGGAGGTCCTGGCGACGCACCCGGCGGTGGCCGAGTGCGCGGTGATCGGCGTGGCCGACGCGCTGAAGGGGCAGGTGCCCAGCGGGTACGTGGTGCTCAAGGCCGGCGCCGACGTGGACTCGGACGCGCTCGCCGCCGAACTGGTCGCGCTGGTCCGGCAGCGGATCGGCCCGGTGGCCGCGTTCCGCCGGGTGACAGTGGTGCCGGCGCTGCCCAAGACCCGTTCCGGGAAGATCCTGCGGCGCACCATGCGGGGCCTGGTCGAGGGGCGCGACGAGCCGGTCCCGGCGACCATCGACGACGCGGGCGCGCTCACCGTCTTCCGCGACCTCGGCGCCGCGGACCGGGACGGGCAGGGCTGACGCGGTCCCCGGCCGGGCTCCACCGGCCGGGGACCGCCTGCCCTCAGCGCCGGACCGGGTTGCTCGCCGCGTAGTCGCGGGCGACGCGGACCAGCTCCACCAGGCCGCCGGCGTACTCCTGCGCCTCGCCGTGCGCCTCGTCGAACGGCGGCTGGAAACCGACGCCCTCCCACTGGCCGGTGGCCTCGTTCCACCTGTCGTTGCCGACCTCGAAGTCCCAGGCGAAGATGCCCAGCTCGTAGTAGAGCTGGTCGGCCGAGTTGCCGGCCGCCGAGTAGAGCACGTCGGCGACCGGGCCGGTCTGCGACGGCCAGGTGACGGTGCCGCGCTCGGCCGCGATGGCCCCGACGATGCGCCGGGCGCTGGCCAGGAACAGCGTCGACTCGTCGATCGACGGGCGCGGCAGCGTCACCCGCCCGTCGGCCTTGTACGCCCCGGGCGGCCACATGAAGTAACCGCCGTACGAGTGCACGTTCATCGCGAACTTGATGTTCGGGTGCGCCTTGGCCAGGTCGATCACGTTGCGGCTCTCCGGCTCGGACAGCTCCGCCGTGCCCGCGTAGTTGCCGGCCAGGCAGTTCGTGCTCGCGCCCACGTACCCGTCGAACAGGGATCCGACCGTGTAGTTCCGGTTGACGTCGACGCCCCACATGTTCCGGTACTTCGGGTCCCGCGCTTCACCGGCGCAGTGGTTGACCAGGTTCTTGCGCTGGAAGTTGTAGTCGTGGAACGAGTAGTTCGCGCCGTCCGGGTTCACCGTCGGGATGACGAACACGTCCACCTGCTCCAGCAGCTTGCGGGTCGCCGCGTCGGTGCGGGCGTTGGCGAGCAGCCGCTCGGCGAACTCCAGCGTGACGAGCGGGGTGGCCCACTCGCGGGCGTGCTCCTGCGAGTACGCCAGCACGCCGATCCGGGAGCCGTCACGGTGTTTGCCGATGCGCAGTGCCTGCACCGTCCACGGCCGGGCCGGCACCTCGGTGCCCTGCAACCCGTCGTCGAGGCGTACCGGCCCGGTGACCGGCATCGGCAGCCCGGCCGAGCCCTCCTCCACAGTGGCCCGGAAGCGGGCGCCGCGCGGCGCGTTGATCAGGGCGGCGACGTCGTCGGTGGTGCTCGTCACCTTGCCCGCCCGGTCGGTGGCCAGCGAAATCGTGAGCACCCGGTCCCGGTAGCGCATGCTCAGCGGCCGGCTCGGCCGGCCCGGGTCGACGGTGCGTACCTGCACGCCGTTCATGCCCTGGTCGCCGAAGCGGACCGACTCCACCACCACGGCGGCGGCCGCCGGGTCACCCAGGTAGGCGGCGGCGTTGCGGCGGTAGCCCTGCGTCTTGTTCGGCAGGTCGATCACGTCGACCAGGTCGCGGTACTGGCGGCCGAGCCGGGCGATGCGCGCCTTGATGTCGACCGGCGTCAGGTACGCGTCGATGAAGTCCTTCTGGTAGCCGGCCGGCTGCGGCGGCGGGGAGGCGTTCGGCCAGAGCGACGGCGTGACCGGCCGGCTCGTCCCGCCCAGGCTGGACGTGGCGGTGAACTGCACGGGCCGGCCGGGCGCCGGCTGCGGCAGCGCGTAGTGGTACTGGTATTCGCCCGAGTCCTCGAAGCGGTACAGCGGGAACGAGCCGGTGGCGCCGTCGGCGGTACGCCAGGTGACGGTGATCTCCACGTCGGGGTCGTCGCTGGCGGTGGTGGCGACCTGCGCCTGGACGAACGTCCGCCCGCCGGTGGTCCACCAGTACGCCTGGAGGAACTGGAGCGTGTCGACAGCGGCGGCGCCGCTCGCGCGCAGCCCGGCGCGGGTGCGCTCCTGGGCGGCGCGGCGGCTCTCGGCGATCCGCCGGGTGCCGTCGTCGGCCCGCTGTACGACCTGCAGGGCGGTCGCGCCCTGCCGGGTGAGGTCGGTGAGCTGCCGGCCGGTGAGGACCAGGTCGGCGATCAGCCTGCCGTCCCGGGAGCGGGGACGGTTGGCCAGGTCCGCGCCGCCGGCGACCAGGCGGTCGAGCTGCGCCCGGTCGGCGAGCTGCACGCGGACCAGCGCGGTCTCGGTGGGGGCGAGGGTGAGCGCGGGGGCGGCCGGCGCGGCGGCGCCGGGGCCGGGATGGGACAGGACAGCGGCGATCAGGATGCTGGTGGTGGCGAGTGCGGTCCACCGTCGTCGGACGAACACGGGGCCTCCTGACGAACGTCGATCTCTCTGCCGTTCACACCAGCCGAGGCATCGATCGCTGTCAAGCTCACTTCCGGTCAGCCGGCGAACCGGTACAACCGGAACTCCTTCTCCGCGCCGCACACCAGCATCTCGGTGTTCCACGAGCAGGACTCGCTGCGGATCTGCTTGAGCTGCCCCATCTCGACCGGCTTGCCGTCCACCGCCGTGCCGGCGAGGACCCGGTCGTCCTCGTACGCGCTCGGCGCCTCGGAGAAGATCAGCAGGTTGCCGGCGTCCAGCCGGACCGCGAACCCGTCCCGGTCCCGCAGCACCTTCGCCGTGCCGTCCGGCGCGAACAGCGTCACCGCGTCCGGCGAGCCCTGCACGGCCAGCACGTGCTCACCGACCGGCACCAGCGACTCGGCGCGCGGTGCCGGCCACTGCCGGGTGCCCTCACCCTCGGTCGCCGCCACCACCCGGGTGCCGTCGGCGCCGCCGGCGGGCGTCTCCAGCAGGCACACGCGACGTTCCCCGCAGGTGACCAGATCCTTCACCCGGCCGCCCTGCTCCGGCGCCTCGTACAGCACGCCGGGCGTGCCGAGGCTGCCCAGGTCGTAGGAGAGCAGCCGCAGGCCACGGTCGTCCTCCGCCACGTACAGCCGGTCGTCGCGGGCGGCCATCGGGTCGTCGAGGCCGGCCACGTTGCCCCGGTCCTTGAGGACCTTTCCGCTGCGCAGGTCCAGGACCCGGACCGAGCGGTCCGCGCCGACCTGCACCAGCCGGTCCGCCTTCCCCGCCCACGGGGCGAGCGGCGAGCCCTCGGCGTCACCGGGCCCGTCCAGCGCCGCGCCGGTGCCGACCGGCAGCACCTTCGTACGGGCGTCGCCGTACTCGGTGCGCGGGTTGCGCCGCTCCCACCGCTGCCGGCCGTCGTCCAGCCGCAGCCCGACCAGGCGCTCGCCGGCCCGGTCCACCCGGACCAGCGTGTCGGCCCCGAAGAACAGCGCGTCGTCGCGGCCCACGTCCGTCTGCCAGCGCTGCTCGCCGGAATCGCCGTCGAGCACCGCGAGCACGCGCGGAGTGCCGCTGCCGGTGGCGTCGCCGAGGACGAGCAGCCCGTCGGGCAGCGCCCGGATCCCCGCCCACCGCTGCGTGGCCGCGTCGGTCCGCTTCTCCCAGACCGTCCTGCCGGTGGCCGCCTCGACGGCGGTCACGTGGAGGTGGTCGTCGGGCAGCGAACGGGCCAGGTAGGCGCGCTCCCCGAGCGTCGCGGTGAACATCTGGCCCGGCCGCGTGTCGCCGGCGGCCACCGTCCTCACCAGTTCGGCGGTGTGGAAGTCCAGCGCCGGGTGCCGGTCCCGGAACACCCAGAGCAGCACCGACGCCGCCACGGCGACGACCACGAGACCCGCGCCGAGCGCGAACCACCGGCCGCGCCGGGGCCGGCCGCCGCCGGGCCGGACACCGCCCGGAGCGGGGGAGAAAGGCGCCCCGGGTACGCCGGGACCGGGCCCCGCCGGCGGCCATCCACCGCCGGGCGGCGGCATCCCGGGTACGCCGGGTCCGGCGTGGTGCGCGGCGGGCGCTGCCCCCGGCGGCACGAAACCGGGGGCGCCCGGAGTGCCGTCGTACCTCGGGTGCGGGACCGGACCTCCGGCGAGCGGCGTGCCGTCGTACCTGGTGGCGGGGGTCTGCGGGACGGGCCCGTCGGCGACCAGCGTGCCGTGCGGTCCGGCGGAGGCCGCGTCCGTGCCGCCGAGCGGCGCGGTCGGGTTCGTCCTGGTCGCACCGGCGGGGACCGTGGCGGCGCTCGCCGTGCCGGCGTCGGTCCCGCCCGGCGCGGGCCCTGTCGGTTCGGGCTGCGTGGGCGCGGGCTGGACCGGCGCGGCCGGGCGGCCGGACCGGCGGGGCAGCGGCAGGTCGGTGAGCGCGCCCTCGGCGACCGGCATCTCCGGCTGCTCCAGCACCGTCGGCGCGATGCCCAGCTCGGCGTGCAGCAGCCGGGCCACCAGCGGCACCCGGGTCGACCCGCCGACCAGGAACAGGCCGCTGAGCTGCTCCGGTCGCAGCCCGGCGGCGGCGGTCACCTCCCGGGTCTCCGTCACCGCCCGGGCCAGCAGCGGCGCGGCGAGGCGTTCGAAGTCCTCCCGGGGCAGCGGCACCGCCGCCTCCACCCCCGGTACGGCCACCGGCGCCACCATGGCCCGGGACAGCATCTCCTTCGCGCCGCGCACGTTGTCCCAGAGCTGCTGGCGGTCCCGCCGCTCGGCGGTCGTCGTCGCCTCGGTCAGCCGGGCCCACTCACGCGGGTGGGCCGGGCCGACCAGCTCGCCGAGCCGCCCGAGCAGGGCCGCGTCCAGGTCCAGGCCGCCGAGGTCGGGAATCCCGCCGGTGGCGACCAGCTGGAAGCCGGAGTCGCCCCACGGGTCGGCGCCCTCGTTGCGCAGCACCGCCACGTCGAGCGTGCCGCCGCCGAAGTCGAACACCGCCACCGAACCGCCCACCGGCACCGGCCGGCGCAGCACCTGCGTGAAGTAGCGCGCCGCGGCCACCGGCTCGCGCAGCAGGCGGGTGCCGGGCGCGATCGGCCCGGCCAGCGTGTGCTCGGCCGCGGCCGGCCAGCCGGCGAGTTCCAGCGCGTCGTGCAGCACCTGACGGCGGGCCGGCGTCCAGGCCGCCGGGTGGGTGACCACCGCCGGGGGCAGCATCCCGACCGCCGTCACCGCCGCGTCCGCGACCTCGCGCAGCGTCGCGGCCAGCAGCTCCGCCGGCCGGTACGCCCGCCCACCCAGCTCGACGGTCTCCTCGTCGACCCGGCGCTTCGGGTTCGGCTCGTAGCCGGCCGGGTCGGCCTGTGCCAGGCGCTGCGCGTCCCGCCCGACGTGCAGGTGACCGTCCGCGTCGGCGTACACGCCGGACGGCAGGATCGGATGGCCGTCGACGAGCACCGGCCGGGTCCGCCCGTCCGGCCAGCGCAGCACCGCCACGGTGTTCGAGGTCCCGAGGTCCACGCCGAGGGCGAAACCGTCCTGCTGGCCTGCCATCCGCGGCTACCTCCACCACCCGACGAGGATGTCCGGCCCGCATCGTACGCAGGCCACGCCGCCTCGCCGTTCACCCGGCCCGGGGGAATGGACTGGCCCGTCCGGCCCTGCGCCGCATACCGTCGCCGTCATGAGGGTGATCTCCGTAAACGTGGGCCGACCGCAACCGAACCCGTGGAAGGGCATCGGGGCCACCGGCATCGACAAGCGGCCCGTGGACGGCCGGGTCGCCGTCACCGCCCCCGGACCGAAGGGCACCGGCGATGTCGGGCTGGCCGGCGACCGGGTCTACGACGTGGCCCACCACGGCGGCACCGACCAGGCGGTCTACGCGTACGCGCGGGAGGACCTCGACCACTGGGAGGCCGAGCTGGGCCGCCCGCTCGCCGACGGCAGCTTCGGCGAGAACCTGACCACCAGCGGGCTGGACGTCAACGGCGCGCTGATCGGCGAGCGGTGGCGGATCGGCCCGGACCTGGTGCTGGAGGTCACCTGCCCGCGCATCCCCTGCGGGACGTTCCAGGGGTGGCTGGGCGAACGCGGCTGGATCAAGCGGTTCACCGAGGAGGTACGGCCCGGGGCGTACCTGCGGGTGATCACGCCGGGCAGCGTCGGGACCGGAGACCCGGTCGAGGTCGTGCACCGGCCCGGCCACGACGTGACGGTGGCGCTGGTGTTCCGGGCCACGACGCTGGAGACGGAGCTGCTGCCCCGGCTGCTGGTGGCCGACGCGCTGCCCGAGGAGGACATGGCACGGATCCGCCGCCGCCTGTCCTGACCGGCCGTCAGGGCTGTCCGCGTCCGGTCCGCCGCCTGGCCGCCACCACCAGCCCGGCGACGGCGAGCGCCGCCACCGTCACGCCGCCGACGATCCACCAGGCAGGCGGTCCCGCGGCCCGCGTCCGCTCAGCCGTGGCGACGGACGGCGTGGTGGCCGCCGCCGGGCTCGACAGCTCGCGGATTCCGGCGCACACGCCGGTGGCGCCACCATACGAGTTCACCCGGTACCGGGTGCCGAGGCGGAAGGCGTAGCCGCAGGCGGCCTCGCCGGGCGAGACGCGCAGCGTGAGGCTGTTCCCGACCTGGGCGCCGCCCTTCTCGACGGACTCGACGGTGAGCCGGATCGCCCTGTCGGTCACCTGCGAGACGGTGCCGACGACGGTGCTGTCGGCGTTGGCGTCCTGTTCGGTGGTGGACCCGACGCACGAGCACGCCCACGCGGGTTTCGGGGGTGACATGACGACGACGAGGCCGAGAGCTGCCAGGGCGACGACAAGCAGAGCACGAAGTCTCATGGCCGCTTCGACGTCGTCCGATCCCCGCCGGTTCCGCGCCGCTTGACGTCAACCGGACTTCAGGTCGGACGCTTGCCGACGTGCTGAACTCCGTACTCGACGAGGCGTACGAGCGCGTACGCCACACCGGTCCCGAGCGCGACGGGTGGCTGTCCAACCACGTGCCGATGGCGGCGGAGGCGCTGGTGCGCCACGGCCACGGGCGGGCGGTGCACCGCTGGATCGACGCGTACGCCGACCGGCTGGAGGAACGTCCACGTGGCATCCGGCGTATCGCACCCGCGGAGTGGCGCGACCCGCTCGGCGACCCGGTGCGTAGCGGCGACTGGCTCGACTTCTTCGACCGAGAGCTGGCCGGCGAGCCGTGGCGCGACGTGCTGGCCCGGTGGTGGCCGCGACTGTTGCCGGGCATCGCCGCCGGGGCCACGCACGGTGTCATCCGCGTCGGCCACGCCGTACGCGCCCTGCTCGACGCCGAGACCGGACCGCGGGTCACCGAACTCGGCCACGGGCTCGCCTACTGGGCCGCCCGCTGGCAGCCGCTCGCGCCGCCAGGCGCCGGGCCGTACCCGGTGACCGACGCGCGGTCCGCGCTCGACGCGGTGCCCCGCGTACCCGATCAGCGGTTCGGCATCCGGTCCCGCCTGGCGCAACTGGCCGACCTGACCCGGTGGCCGGCGGTGGCGGCGGCGGTGCCCGGCGACGCGGCCGACGACGCGTCCACCCGGCTCGCCGCGGTCGTCGACGCCGCCGTGCAGCGGCACGGCACCCACGGGTACGCCGCCCCCGTCATGCTCGTGCACGCGGCGACCGCGCCGAACGCCGTGCTGCGGACGCTGCCGGCCCTGCCGCCGGCGCTCTGGCGGCCGAGCCTGGCCGCCGCCTGGGCGGCGACCGCCGCCGTCACCGCCGCCTACGCCCCGGTCGAGGCGCGTGCCCTCCCACCGGCCGCCGGGCCGGAACTCGGCGAGGCCATGGCGCGTGCGCTGGACACCGGGGACGCGCACGCGATCAAATTCATCGACACCCTGAGCGATGCGTACGCCCGCAGCGGTGACCCGGTCCTGCGCGCCGTCGCCGCCCGATCCGTCGAGCAGATCGCCGCCGACTGACCACCAGGAGAGCCGATGACCCCCGACGACGAAGCGTTCCTGCGCCGCGCCGTGGAACTCGCCGACCGGGCCGGCGCGTCCGGCGAGCGGCCGTTCGCGTCGCTGCTGGTCGGCGCGGACGGTGCCGTCCTGATCGAGGACCACAACACGGTGGTCTCCGAACGGGACGTCACCGCGCACCCGGAGCTGAAGCTGGCCCGCTGGGCCGCCCGGCAGCTCGCCCCCGAGGCGGCGGTCGCCACCACCATGTACACCAGCTGCCAGCCCTGCCCGATGTGCACTGTGGCGATCAACGCATCAGGCCTCGGCCGGGTCGTGTACGCGCTGTCCACCGAGCAGTTCGAGCAGGTCAAACCGGCCACCCCGGCGCCGCGCCCGGTGCGGTACGACGGACCGGCGCTGTTCGACGAGGCGCGCCGGCCGATCGAGGACCACTACTAGGCCATCGGCGCCGATCGGGTGGAGATGGCGGCTCGCCGAGCCGGTGTGGCCCATCTGACCGGGGGCTCGCTCCGGCGCTGCTGACCAAGGTCGACGCGACTGAGCTGCTTCACAGCCAGGCGTTCGGAACGGGCACGAGATGGCGGGAGACCCGCCGGCCGTACGGCTGGCCCGTCACCGTCGCCTGAGGACGCGGGCGGGTGGCAGGCACCCCGTACGGTCGGCGGGGTGTTGTTCGAGCCGGTGACCGCGGAGTTCTCGTTCCTCGACGACGGGAACGAGCTGGTCGGCGACTTCGTCCGGCCGCCCTGGCCGGGGCCGTACCCGGCGGTGGTCTTCGTCGAGGGTTCCGGTCCCGGTGGCCGCGACCAGGGGTCGTGGCAGACGAGGCTGGCCGCAGCCGGCTTCGCGAGCCTGGCCTACGACAAGCCCGGTTCCGGAGCGTCAACGGGTGACTGGACCCGTCAGACCATGACCGACCGCGCCGACGAGACCGTGGCAGCGGTCCGGGCCGTGCGGAGCCGCGCGGACGTGCTGTCCGGCGAGGTCGCGCTGATCGGCGGCAGCCAGGGCGGCTGGGTGGCTCACCTCGCGGCGGCCGCTGACGACGGGATCGCGGCGGTGGTGACGGTGTCGGGTCCGGGCGTGAGCGTACGGATCCAGGAGGAGTACCGGCTCCGCCACCAACTCGCGGCGGAGGGCTTCAGCGACACGGACATCCAGCAGGCGCTTCTCCTGCTACGCGACCAGATCCGGCGGGTCCGGTCGGGCGACGACCCGGCACGCGTGCACGCCGCGCAGGCGCACTGGCACGGCGCTTCCTGGTATCCGATGCTCGCCGGGACGACACCCGAGTCCATCGCGTTCATCGCGGGCATCGCGGACTACGACCCCGCCCCGGCACTGGCGGCCCTGCGCTGCCCGCTGCTGGCGATCTTCGGCGCGGACGACCTGCTCGTGCCGGTGGAGGCGAGCGTGCGCGCGATCAGCAGCGCCCTCGACGACGCGGGCCACGCCGACCACACGACTGTGGTCTTCCCCGGCGCCGACCACAGCATCCGCGTCTACACGGGCGACGGACCCGCGCAGGTGAAGGAGGGTCGCTACACCCCTGCCGAGCGGGCGCCGGGCTTCGACGAACTCGTCGTCACCTGGCTGCGGCGCCGCCTGCCGGCGACCGACCTGGGGTACGCGGCGCGCTGATCGCGGCATGGGCGGGTGCTCACGCGGGGAACCACCTCCACTGCCCCTCGGAGACGACCTCGACGGCGCTCAGCCCGACCCAGACGGTGTCCCGCAGCGACGGCATGAGGTCCGCCAGCCCGGACTGCCGCATCCGGTGGACCCAGTGCTCCTCGCCGATGCTCGGTAGTGCTGACAGTTCGAGTACGCCCAGCGGCCTCCTGCGCGTAGCGGTCATGACGCTCTGCCCGGTGTCCGGAGATCGGTGCGCAGGAATGCTGACCGGACGCGGTAACGAAACCCGTCGCTGTCGACCGGGGGCTGCGGATGGTCGCTAGATCCGCCCCACGGAAGCGAAAGGCCCAGGTGCCGCAATCATGCGGTCTGCCTGGGCCTTCGTGGGTGGAGCGGGCGACGGGAATCGAACCCGCACCGTCAGTTTGGAAGACTGAAGCTCTGCCATTGAGCTACGCCCGCGAGCGCCCCACCACAGCAGGGCGCGCCGACAGCGTACCCAATCCGGGTTGGCGCCGCGAAGCGCATACCCCGCGCTCGCCGCGGACCGTCAAGATCCACACCACCTCGGCGAGGTGGTGCCTTCCCGGGCCCTCGGACCCAGCCACTTCCCCGAACTGGCGGCTCGGCGGCGGCGCGGCGGCGGCCCGGCGGCGGCCCGCCGACCGCCGCGCCGCGCCCCGGTCACCCGCGCGGGGGACCGGACGGCATACACTCTTCGTCGCCACGGGGTGTGGCGCAGCTTGGTAGCGCACTCGCTTTGGGAGCGAGGGGCCGTGGGTTCAAATCCCGCCACCCCGACTGTCGTTCGCGACCGGATCGTCCCGGGAACCGCCGGTTTTTTCCGCGCGGTGCCCGGGCCCTGCCGATGCCGTCGGCCGGCTCGCCTACACTCGATGCGCGCAATCACGCCCCAGAATCAACACCCAGATCCGTCAAGGAGTACGCCTGTGAAGAGCACCGTCGAGACTCTGAGCCCGACGCGCGTGCGGCTCGCCATCGAGGTGCCGTTCGTCGAGCTCGAGCCGAGCCTCAAGAAGGCGTACCGGGAGATCGGCCAGCAGGTCCAGGTTCCCGGCTTCCGCCGGGGCAAGGTTCCCAGCGCGGTGATCGACCAGCGGGTGGGCCGGGGGACCGTCCTCAACGAGGCGATCCAGGAGGCCATCCCGCAGAACATCCTCGCCGCGGTCCGGGAGCACGACCTGAAGACGCTGGGCCGTCCCGAGGTCGACATCACGGAGTTCAACGACGGCGACTCGCTCAACTTCACCGCCGAGGTGGACGTCCGGCCGGAGATCACCCTGCCGGACCCGGCCACCATCGAGGTGACCGTCGACGAGATCGAGATCGCCGACAGCGAGATCGACGAGCAGATCAACAGCCTGCGCGAGCGTTTCGCCACGCTGAAGACCGTCGAGCGGGCCGCCCAGGAGGGCGACTTCGTGCAGATCGACCTGAACGCCACGGTCGACGGTGAGGAGGTCCCGGGCGGCTCGGCGAGCAACATCTCGCACGAGGTGGGCAGCAAGCAGCTCCTGCCGGGTCTGGACGAGGCGCTGGTCGGCCTGGCCGCCGGCGACAGCACCACCTTCACCACGCAGCTCGTCGGTGGCGACTACGCCGGCCGCGACGCCGACGTGGCGGTGACCGTCCGCACGGTCAAGGAGAAGGAGCTCCCCGAGCTCAACGACGACTTCGCGCAGATGGCCAGCGAGTTCGACACCATCGACGAGCTGCGCGGCGACCTGCGGGAGCGGATCACCCGGGGCAAGCAGGTCGAGCAGATCTACGCCGCCCGCGACAAGGCCCTGGAGCAGATGGTGGCCGCCGCCGAGGTGCCGGCGCCCGAGGGCGTCGTCAAGGAGGAGGTCGAGAGCCGCAAGGCCGCGATGGTCGACCAGCTCGAGCGCATCGGCGCCTCCCTGGAGGAGTACCTCGCGGCGGAGGAGAAGACCGAGGAGCAGATCGACGCCGAGCTGACCGAGGCGGCGACCGACGGCGTCAAGATCCAGCTCCTGCTGGACACGCTGGCCGACGCCGAGGACGTGCAGGTCTCCGACGACGAGTTCGGTCACGAGATCGTGCACCGGGCGCAGCGCGCCGGCATGGCCCCGCAGCAGTACTACGACCAGCTGGTCCGCTCCGGCGCCGCCGCGGCCGTCTTCGGCGACGTCCGCCGGGGCAAGGCGCTCGCCGCGGTGATGGAGAAGATCAAGATCAAGGACTCGGCGGGCAACGAGGTCTCCCTCGACGCGCTGCGGGCCCAGAACGAGGCCGAGCACGACCACCAGCACTGACCGTCGGGGGTGTCGGCCGCCGTCCCGCGCTGTGCGCCGGGAGGCGGCCGAAACCCTTTCCGGGGTACGCCGTGCGGGTGACTGCGCTGAGAGCGAACAGTGCCCCGACCGGGAGTACGCCTCCCGGCTGAGCGGTTAGTGTCGGGTAGGACGGTACGGAGAGCGAAGGGCTGCCATGACCGACATGCACATCCCCAAGAAGTCGCTCCGGGTGAACGAGGCCCGCGGTGGCGACTCCATTGGCAACCTCGACGACTCGGTCTACAACCGGTTGCTCAAGGAACGGATCATCTTCCTGGGCAGCGAGGTGAACGACCAGGTGGCCAACCGCATCTGCGCGCAGCTCCTGCTGCTCGCCGCGGAGGACCCGGACCGCGACATCTTCCTCTGGATCAACTCGCCGGGTGGCTCGGTCTACTCCGGCATGGCGATCTACGACACCATGCAGTACATCGACAACGACGTCTCGACAGTGGCGATGGGCATGGCGGCCTCCATGGGCCAGCTGCTGCTCTGCGCCGGCACCAAGGGCAAGCGTTACGCCCTGCCGCACGCGCGGATCATGATGCACCAGCCGTCGGGTGGCCTCGGCGGCACCGCGTCGGACATCGCGATCCAGGCCGAGCAGATGCTCTACACCAAGCGGATGTTCCAGGAGCGGGTCGCGTTCCACACCGGCCAGTCCCAGGAGCAGATCGAGGCGGACTCGGACCGCGACCGTTGGTTCACCGCCCAGGAGGCCATGGACTACGGCTTCATCGACAAGGTGATCATCGGAGCCGCGCAGGTTCCGGATGGCGCCGGGACCCTGAGCTGAGCGAGGAGCTGACGATGACCGACCTGAGCCTGCCGCCCCAGTTCGCGGCCGTGCACAACCGCTACGTCCTGCCGTCGTTCGTCGAGCGCACGTCGTACGGGATGAAGGAGTCCAACCCGTACAACAAGCTCTTCGAGGACCGGATCATCTTCCTCGGCGTGCAGGTGGACGACGCGTCGGCCAACGACGTGATGGCCCAGCTGCTGACGCTGGAGGGCACCGACCCGGACCGCGACATCATCATGTACATCAACTCGCCCGGTGGCTCCTTCACCGCCATGACGGCGATCTACGACACCATGCAGTACGTCCGCCCGGACATCCAGACCGTCTGCCTCGGGCAGGCGGCGAGCGCGGCGGCGGTGCTGCTCTCCGCGGGCACCCCGGGTAAGCGGATGGCGCTGCCCAACTCCCGGATCATCATCCACCAGCCGGCCACCGAGGGCGGCTACGGCCAGGGCTCGGACATCGAGATCCAGGCGCGGGAGATCCTGCGGATGCGGACGCAGCTGGAGGACATGCTGTCCCGGCACTGCAACCGCCCGATCGAGCAGGTTCGCAAGGACATCGACCGTGACAAGATCATGACGGCCGAGGAGTCCAAGGAGTACGGGCTGGTCGACACGATCCTGACCAGCCGCAAGAAGGGTCTGCTGGCGTCGCACGCCGCGGGCTGAGCCACGTGTGGTCGGAGGTCGGCCGGGGTATCGTTCCCGGTCGACCTCTGACACACCGGTTTTGGGGGTCGGAGAAAACCCGGCCACCGGGTAACGTCGGGTCTGTACCGCTCCGCCGGTCGGATCGGTGGAGCCGACAGCATGGTGGAACGACAGGACGGACGGGCGCTCCGGCGCTCGCAGGTCAGGGCCGGCGTTCCGGCCGATGAGTGCAGGGAGAACGTAGGTGGCACGGATCGGTGACGGCGGCGACCTACTGAAATGCTCGTTCTGCGGCAAGTCGCAGAAGCAGGTCAAGAAGCTCATCGCGGGCCCTGGCGTCTACATCTGCGACGAGTGCATCGATCTCTGCAACGAGATCATCGAAGAGGAGCTGGCCGAGTCCGGCGAGGTGAAGTGGGAAGAGCTTCCCAAGCCGATGGAGATCTGCCAGTTCCTCGACAACTACGTGGTGGGTCAGGAGCAGGCCAAGAAGGCGCTCGCCGTCGCGGTCTACAACCACTACAAGCGGATCCAGGCCGAGGCCGCCGGCGCCCCGGGCTCCGGCACCGACGGCGTGGAGCTGGCCAAGTCCAACATCCTGCTGCTCGGCCCGACCGGCTGCGGCAAGACCCACCTGGCGCAGACGCTCGCCCGGATGCTCAACGTCCCGTTCGCCATCGCGGACGCCACAGCGCTCACCGAGGCGGGCTACGTCGGCGAGGACGTCGAGAACATCCTGCTGAAGCTGATCCAGGCCGCCGACTACGACATCAAGCGCGCCGAGACGGGCATCATCTACATCGACGAGGTCGACAAGATCGCCCGCAAGTCGGAGAACCCCTCGATCACCCGTGACGTCTCCGGCGAGGGCGTGCAGCAGGCGCTGCTGAAGATGCTCGAAGGCACTGTCGCCAACGTGCCGCCGCAGGGCGGGCGCAAGCACCCGCACCAGGAGTTCATCCAGATCGACACCACCAACGTGCTGTTCATCTGCGGTGGCGCGTTCGCCGGGCTCGACCAGATCATCGAGGCCCGCACCGGCTCCGGCGGCACCGGCTTCGGCGCCCGGCTCCGGTCGGTGTCCGAGCGGTCGACCGACGACATCTTCAGCCAGGTCATGCCGGAGGACATGCTGAAGTTCGGGCTGATCCCCGAGTTCATCGGCCGGCTTCCGGTGATCACCAACGTGCGCAGCCTCGACCGCACCGCGCTGGTGCGGATCCTGACCGAGCCGCGCAACGCGCTGGTCCGGCAGTACCAGCGCCTGTTCGAGCTGGACGGCGTCGAGCTGGAGTTCGAGCAGCCCGCGCTGGAGGCCATCGCCGATCAGGCCATGCTCCGCGGCACCGGCGCCCGCGGCCTGCGGGCGATCATGGAAGAGGTGCTCCTCTCCGTGATGTACGAGGTGCCGAGCAACCCCGACGCCGCCCGGGTGCTGATCACCCGCGAGGTCGTGCTGGAGAACGTCAACCCGACGATCGTGCCCCGCGAGTTCACCGGCCGGCGCCGGCGGGACCGCGAGGAGAAGTCGGCCTGACCGACGTCGCGACCGCGCCCGGGTCAGCTCGGGCGCGGTCCGCGTGAACGGGTCCGCCGGTCCCACTCGCCCGACGGGGTGACCACCACCATCATCAGGCGCACCGGCTCGTCGCCGGCCGTCCGGTAGCCGTGCTCCCGGTCGGCGTGGAACTCGACCGTCTCGCCGGCGCGTACCTCGTGGTCGACGCCGTCGACGGTGACCGTCGCGGTGCCGTCGAGCACGTGCAGGATCTCCCGGGTGCCGTGGGCGTGGTCGGGGGAGCGCAACGTCTCTCCGGGTTCCATCCGCCAGTCCCACAGCTCGACCAGGTCGGGTTCGCCGAGCCCACTGAGCAGACGCGCCAGGCCGCCGTGCGGGCCGCGCCACAGCACCGGCGCGTCATCGGCAGCGCTGACCCGTACCGTGTTCTCCTCGGCCGGCTCCAGCAGCCGGGCGATGCTGACGCCGAACGCGTCGGCGACCCGGCAGAGCGTGCCGATGCTCGGGTTGGTGCGGGCACCCTCGATCTGCACGAGCATGCCCTTGCTGACGCCGGACCGGCCGGCCAGTTCCTCGAAGGACCAGCCGCGGGCGGCTCGCAACTCACGTACCTGCCGGGCGACCGCTGAGGTCACCGCGCCGACCCGTCCGCTTGCGTCGGTCATCACACTGTCCTTCACGGTCACTATTATGGTACGACTGCGATGTGCTCCCCATTGTCCTCGCCGCCGTCTCGGCGCTCGCCTTCGGCACGGCCGACTTCTCCGGCGGCAAGGCGTCCCGATGGGCCGACCCCATCGCTGTCACCGTCGTGTCGCAGATGCTCAGCCTTCCGCTGCTGGTCGTGCTCGTACTCGTCGTGCCCGGCACCCCGAGCGCCCTCGACCTGGGCTGGGGACTGCTGGCCGGGGTGGCGGGCGCGGGCGGCGTCATGCTGCTCTACCGCGCGCTGGCCACCGGCGTCATGGCCGTCGTCGCGCCGGTCACCGCGATCACGGCGGCGATCGTGCCGATCGTCGCCGGCCTGCTCCTCGCCGATTCCCCGGGTGCGGTGGCGCTGGGCGGCGCCGGGCTCGCCGTGGTCGCGATCGCGCTGGTCAGCCTGGGGGAGCGCGGTGCCGCACGCCGCGTCTCCGGCCGCGTCCTGGCCATGGCA
>NZ_CP114907.1:400000-3355000 GCF_027497275.1 Micromonospora sp. WMMC264
GGTAAGTGAGAGCGCGGCAGTGAGACTGCGGGGGATAAGCTTCGTAGTCGAGAGGGAAACAGCCCAGATCACCAGCTAAGGCCCCTAAGCGTGTGCTAAGTGGAAAAGGATGTGGGGTCGCATAGACAACCAGGAGGTTGGCTTAGAAGCAGCCACCCTTTAAAGAGTGCGTAATAGCTCACTGGTCAAGTGGTTCCGCGCCGACAATGTAGCGGGGCTCAAGCACACCGCCGAAGCTGTGGCATTCACATTTTAACTTCGCCTGGCCTTGATGCCAGGTGCAGGTGTGTGGATGGGTAGGGGAGCGTCGTGCCGGGGGTGAAGCAGCGGGGTGACCCAGTTGTGGACGCGGCACGAGTGAGAATGCAGGCATGAGTAGCGAAAGAAGGGTGAGAAACCCTTCCGCCGGATGACCAAGGGTTCCAGGGCCAGGCTAATCCGCCCTGGGTGAGTCGGGACCTAAGGCGAGGCCGAGAGGCGTAGTCGATGGACAACGGGTTGATATTCCCGTACCCGCGAAAGAGCGACCCTGACGAACCTCGTTGTGCTAACCACCCAAACCGGCCAAGACCTTCGGGTTGAGGTTGGGGAGCGTGGGAACCTGGCGGGTAGTAGTCAAGCGATGGGGTGACGCAGGAAGGTAGCTGAGCCCGGCCGGTGGTTGTGCCGGGGTAAGCGTGTAGGCCGTGTCGTAGGCAAATCCGCGACACATGGGGCTGAGACGTGATGCCGAGCCGATTCAGGTGAAGTCAGTGATCCTATGCTGCCGAGAAAAGCCTCTAGCGAGTTCTTAGCGGCCCGTACCCCAAACCGACACAGGTGGTCAGGTAGAGAATACCGAGGCGATCGGGCGAACTGTGGTTAAGGAACTCGGCAAATTGCCCCCGTAACTTAGGGAGAAGGGGGGCCGGAGACGTGAAGCCCCGCGCGGGTGGAGCGTTGTATGGCCGCAGAGAGCAGGGGGAAGCGACTGTTTACTAAAAACACAGGTCCATGCGAAGAAGTAATTCGATGTATATGGACTGACGCCTGCCCGGTGCTGGAACGTTAAGGGGACCTGTTAGCCCGCAAGGGCGAAGCGGAGAACTTAAGCGCCAGTAAACGGCGGTGGTAACTATAACCATCCTAAGGTAGCGAAATTCCTTGTCGGGTAAGTTCCGACCTGCACGAATGGCGTAACGACTTCCCCACTGTCTCAACCACAGGCCCGGCGAAATTGCAGTACGAGTAAAGATGCTCGTTACGCGCGGCAGGACGGAAAGACCCCGGGACCTTTACTATAGCTTGACATTGGTATCTGAATTAGCTTGTGTAGGATAGGTGGGAGCCGGTGAAGCCTATACGCCAGTATGGGTGGAGGCAATCTTGAAATACCACTCTGGTTGATTTGGGTATCTAACTTCGGACCGTTATCCGGTTCAGGGACAGTGTCTGGTGGGTAGTTTAACTGGGGCGGTTGCCTCCTAAAGGGTAACGGAGGCGCCCAAAGGTTCCCTCAGCCTGGTTGGCAATCAGGTGTTGAGTGCAAGTGCACAAGGGAGCTTGACTGTGAGACTGACAGGTCGAGCAGGGACGAAAGTCGGGACTAGTGATCCGGCACTGGCATGTGGAAGCGGTGTCGCTCAACGGATAAAAGGTACCCCGGGGATAACAGGCTGATCTTCCCCAAGAGTCCATATCGACGGGATGGTTTGGCACCTCGATGTCGGCTCGTCGCATCCTGGGGCTGTAGCAGGTCCCAAGGGTTGGGCTGTTCGCCCATTAAAGCGGTACGCGAGCTGGGTTTAGAACGTCGTGAGACAGTTCGGTCCCTATCCGCCGTGCGCGTAGGATACTTGAGAAGGGCTGTCCCTAGTACGAGAGGACCGGGACGGACGAACCTCTGGTGTGCCAGTTGTCCCGCCAGGGGCACGGCTGGTTAGCTACGTTCGGAAGGGATAACCGCTGAAAGCATCTAAGCGGGAAGCTCGCTTCAAGATGAGGTATCCCACCCACTTTGTGGGGTAAGGCCCCCAGCTAGACGACTGGGTTGATAGGCCGGAAATGTAAGCCCGGTAACGGGTTCAGTTGACCGGTACTAATAGGCCGAGGACTTGACTACCAAGCTGCTACGCGTCCACTGTGCAACTCTGAACAAACGATCACCCACAGGGTTGGTTGACATGTTCATAGAGTTACGGCGGTCATGGCGGAGGGGAAACGCCCGGTCACATTCCGAACCCGGAAGCTAAGCCCTCCAGCGCCGATGGTACTGCACTCGGGAGGGTGTGGGAGAGTAGGACACCGCCGGACAAACATTCGATTTCAGGGCCACCCCTCACGGGGGTGGCCCTGAAACGCGTCCACCCCGAAAACCGGCCCTCATGCCGGCGCGTGAACGGTGGACCACCCACCACTTCCCCGAACCGCCGAACCGGCCACCACTACGCCGTAATGGCGATCCGGGGGGCCGTTACGCCGAGGTGGCGGCAACGGCGTGCCGGGAATGCAGCCACCTCCCCGTAGTGGCGAACCGGGCGGCCGTTGCGGGGAGCGGTCACCAGGGCGGGGACAGGCACCCGTCACCACGGCGACGTGACGGGGCGGGTGCCTGTCCCCTCGCCGCACTGGCGTGGACGAGTGCCCGCCGAGGTCGCGGTCAGCGCGTCTGGACGGACTCTCGGATGTCCCGGAACAGGGCCGCGGCGGCGTCGACCGTCCGGCCCGGGAACATGCCCATCACCACGCTGCCGTGGTCGGCCCACCCGCAGACCGCGAAGTCACCGCCGTCGCCGCTCGTCGTACCGCACTTCATCACGCCACCCAAACGGCCGGCGTCCACCTCGCGCAGGCCCGCGACCCGGCCGGTCTCGTCGGCCATCAGCCCGAACAGGGTGTCCAGGTCGCGTTCGGGCTGCCAGAGCAGCGTGGTGCCGCCGAACAGCAGCACCGAGCGCTTGGCGTCCCCGCGGTCGGAGTAGACGGCACCGTAGCCGCGGTCCAGCTCGATGTCGGCGGCGAGCCCGTCGCGCAGGTAGTCGGCGGTGCTGCGGGCCCGCTCGCTGTCGTCGCGTACCAGCCCGGCGACCTCGGTGGGCTGACCGAGAGTGGTGTCCTTCTGCTGGAGCACCCGCCATCCACCGAGGCCGAGCACGCCGGCGCCGGCCAGGCCGGCCGCCAGCAGGGCGGCGAGGACGATCTTCCGGCGCCGGGAGACGGGCCGGCGTTCGGGCTCCTGCGCGGGGTCGCGGCGGCTCAGCTCGATCGGCTCTTCGGTCAGCTCGACCGGATCGGAACCCCCGTCGACCGGGCGCTCGGTGAGATGCGCGTCGGACATGACCGCCACCGTACGCGAATCACCGGTGGCGCACGTCAGGTCCTCGAAAGCGCTCCGTAGACTTTCAGGGTGACCGAGAGACTGGATGCCCGACGCCCCGACGCCCCGACCCTCGCCGGCCAGTACCAGCCCGGCGAGGTAGAGCAGCGACGGTACGAGCAGTGGGTAGCCGGCGGACACTTCCGGGCGTCGGCGGACAGCGAGAAGCCACCGTTCACCATCGTCATCCCGCCGCCCAACGTCACCGGCTCGCTGCACATGGGCCACGCGTTCGAGCACACGCTCATGGACGCGCTCACCCGGCGCAAGAAGATGCAGGGGTACGAGGCGCTCTGGCTGCCGGGCATGGACCACGCCGGCATCGCCACCCAGAACCTGGTCGAGCGGCAGCTCGCCGGTGAGGGGCTGTCCCGCCACGACCTCGGCCGGGAGAAGTTCGTCGAGCGGGTCTGGCAGTGGAAGGCCGAGTCCGGCGGCGCGATCCTGGGCCAGATGCGCCGGCTCGGCGACGCCGTCGACTGGGACCGCGAGCGTTTCACCATGGACGAGGGCCTGTCCCGGGCCGTGCAGACCATGTTCAAGAAGCTCTTCGACGACGGGCTCATCTACCGGGCCAACCGGATCATCAACTGGTGCCCGCGTTGCCTCACCGCGCTGTCCGACATCGAGGTGGAGCACACCGACGACGAGGGCGAGCTGGTCTCGATCCGCTACGGCGACGAGGTGGTGGTGGCGACCACCCGCGCCGAGACGATGCTCGGTGACACCGCGGTGGCGGTGCACCCGGACGACGAGCGGTACCGGCACCTGATCGGCACCGAGGTGGAGCTTCCGCTCACCGACCGGCGGATCCCGATCGTCGCCGACGAGCACGTCGACCCGAGCTTCGGCACCGGCATGGTCAAGGTGACCCCGGCGCACGACCCGAACGACTTCGAGATCGGCCAGCGGCACGACCTGCCCTCGCTGACGATCATGGACGAGCGCGGGATCATCACCGCGCCCGGCCCGTTCGAGGGCCTGGACCGGTACGAGGCCCGCCCGGCGATCGTCGCGGCGCTGCGTGAGCAGGGCCGGATCGTGGCCGAGAAGCGGCCGTACCTGCACGCGGTGGGGCACTGCTCGCGCTGCAAGACGACTGTCGAGCCGCGGCTGTCGCTGCAGTGGTTCGTCAACACCGGGCCGCTCGCGAAGGCCGCCGGCGACGCGGTGCGCGACGGCCGGGTGGCGATCGAGCCGGCCGAGCTGGCCAAGCGCTACTTCGCCTGGGTCGACAACATGCACGACTGGTGCATCTCCCGCCAGCTGTGGTGGGGTCACCGCATCCCCGTCTGGTACGGCCCGGACGGCGAGATCGTCTGCGTCGGCCCGGACGAGGAACCGCCGTCCGGCGAGGGCTGGCGGCAGGACGAGGACGTGCTGGACACCTGGTTCTCCAGCGGCCTGTGGCCGTTCTCCACGCTCGGCTGGCCCGAGCGCACCCCGGACCTGGCGAAGTTCTACCCGACCAGCGTGCTGGTCACCGGCTACGACATCCTGTTCTTCTGGGTCGCCCGGATGATGATGTTCGGCCTGTACGCGATGGACGGCGTGCAGCCGTTCGACGTGGTGGCGCTGCACGGCATGGTCCGCGACGAGCACGGCAAGAAGATGTCGAAGTCGTTCGGCAACGTGGTGGACCCGCTGGACTGGATCGACCGGTTCGGCGCCGACGCCACCCGGTTCACGCTGGCCCGCGGCGCGAACCCCGGTCAGGACGTGCCGGTCAGCGAGGAGTGGTGCCAGGGCTCCCGCAACTTCTGCAACAAGCTCTGGAACGCCACCCGGTTCGCGCTGCTCAACGGCGCGCACACCGGCGGCCCGCTGCCGGACGCCGCCGACCTCTCCACCGTCGACAGGTGGATCCTGTCCCGGCTGGCGCACGTCACCGCCGAGGTGGACGAGCAGTTCGAGGCGTACGAGTTCGCGAAGGTCTGCGACCTGCTCTACCACTTCGCGTGGGACGACGTCTGCGACTGGTACGTGGAGCTGAGCAAGCCGGTGCTGGCCGAGGGCGGGCCGGCTGCCGACGCCACCCGGCGGGTGCTCGGGCACGTGCTGGACCAGCTCCTGCGGCTGCTGCACCCGGTCATCCCGTTCGTCACCGACGAGCTGTGGTCCGCGCTCAGCGGCGGCGAGACCGTACTGACGGCGTCCTGGCCGGTCGCCGACCGTACCCTCGTCGACGACGCCGCGGAAGGCGAAGTCGCCACCCTCCAGCGGGTGGTGACCGAGGTCCGGCGGTTCCGGTCGGACCAGGGGCTGCGGCCGACCCAGCGGGTCGCCGCGCGGCTCGACGGCCTGACCGGCGCGGGCATCGCGGCGCACGAGCCGCTGGTGCGCTCGCTGGCCCGGCTCGACGCGCCCGGCGACGACTTCCAGGCCAGCGCCACGCTGGCCATGCCCGGCGCGGTCAGCGTCGCGCTGGACACCCGCGGCTCGATCGACGTGGCCGCCGAGCGCGCCCGGCTCACCAAGGACCGGGCGGCGGCCGAGAAGGAGGCCACCCAGGCGCGGGCGAAGCTGGACAATCCGGCGTTCGTCGGCAAGGCGCCCGAGCCGGTGGTGGCGAAGATCCGCGAACGGCTGGCGGTGGCCGAAGCGGACCTGGTCCGGATCGACGCCGCCCTGGAGGCGCTGCCCTCGTGAGCGACCGCACCGACCGCACCGACCGCAGCGCGTTCGCCGAGGTGGAGGCCGCGCTCAACGCGCGCGGCTTCACCCGGATGCACTTCGAGCTGGAGAAGATCGAAACCCTGCTCGACCTGCTGGGCAGCCCGCAGCGGGCGTACCCGTCGATTCACCTGACCGGCACCAACGGCAAGACCTCGACGGCCCGGATGATCGACTCCCTGCTGCGGGCGTTCGGGCTGCACACCGGCCGCTACACCAGCCCGCACCTGGAGACCGTCCGGGAGCGGATCAGCCTGGACGGCGAGGCGGTGAGCGAGGAGCGGTTCGTGTCCACGTACCGGGAGATCGCTCCGCTGGCCGAGCTGGTCGACCAGCGGTTCGCCGAGCCGCTGACGTACTTCGACATGACCACGGCGCTGGCGTTCGCCACGTTCGCCGACGCCCCGGTCGACGTGGCCGTGGTGGAGGTCGGGCTCGGCGGCGCGGAGGACGCGACGAACGTCATCCAGGCCGGCGTCGCCGTGATCACCCCGATCGGGCTGGACCACACCGAGTGGCTCGGCGACACGATCGAGGACATCGCGCTGCACAAGGCCGGCATCATCCACCCCGGCGCCACGGTGATCGCGGCGGCGCAGGAGGAGGAGGCGGCCCGCCCGATCCTGGAACGCTGCGCCGAGGTCAACGCCACCGTCGCCCGGGAGGGCGCCGAGTTCGGCGTGCTGCGCCGCGCGGTCGCCGTCGGCGGCCAGGTGCTGACCATCCAGGGCCTGGGCGGCGTGTACGAGGAGATCTTCATCCCGCTGCACGGCGCGCACCAGGCGCAGAACGCGGCGGTGGCGCTGGCCGCGGTGGAGGCGTTCCTCGGCGCCGGGGCCCGGCGGCAGCTCGACATCGAGGCGGTCCGGGAGGGCTTCGCCGCGACCAGCTCGCCGGGCCGGCTGGAGCGGGTACGGACCGCGCCGACGGTGCTGCTCGACGGCGCGCACAACCCGCACGGCATGGCCGCCACGGTGGCCGCGCTGCAGGAGGAGTTCGCGTTCAGCAAGCTGGTCGGCGTGCTGGCGGTGCTCGGCGACAAGGACGCGGCGAGCCTGCTGGAACTGCTCGAACCGGTGCTCGACTCGATCGTGGTGGCGGAGAACAGCTCGCCCCGGGCGATGCCGGTGGACGAGCTGGCCGCGCTGGCGCGGGAGATCTTCGGGCCGGAGCGGGTGCAGGTGGCCCGGGAGATGCCCGACGCGATCGAGGCGGCGGTGGCGGAGGCCGAGGCGGACGTGCCGGGCGAGCTGGCGGGGGTGGGCGTGCTGGTCACCGGATCGGTGGTGACAGTGGCCGACGCCCGCCGGCTGCTCAAGCGATGACCGGCCCGCAGCATGGCCCGGACGCGGACCAGGCCGGTCCGGAGCAGGCGGGCGGCGAGCGGCGGTCCGGGCTCCGGAACCCGGACAAGGCGGTACGTGGACTGGGCGCCGGCACGATGGCGCTGGAGGCGCTGGTGCTGCTGCTGGCCATCCAGCCGATCCGGGTGGTCGGCGGTGACCTGAGCGGCGCGGCGATCGGCGCGATCGTGGCGCTGGCGGTCGCCTGCGTGGTGCTGGCCGGCCTGATGCGCCGACCGTGGGCGTGGCACGCCGGCACGGTGCTTCAGGGTCTGCTGCTGCTCTCCGGGCTGCTGCACTGGTCGCTGTTCGCGCTCGGGGTGATGTTCGCGCTGGTGTGGGCGTACGCGCTGCACGTGCGGCGGGTCATCCTCGGCTGAGCGCCGTCGCGCGCGGCGCGGTCCCGCGCGGTGTTGTGTTAAGAAGGGCCCCTTCCTCTACCTGAGGCGTTAAGAAGGGGCCCTTCCTTACACCTCGGCGAGGGTGCGCCACTGGGTCAGGGCGACGCCGTGACCGTCGGGGTCGCGGAAGGCCGCCGCCCACACCTCCAGCTTGGTGCCCCGGTTGACCACGCGCGGCGCGTACGTGAACCGGACGCCCGATTCGCGCAGCCGCTCGTACGCGCCCTGGATGTCGTCCACCTCGAGGTTGACGTGCACCAGCCGGCGGCTGATCGGGGCGGCGCCGGTGACCCGGCGCAGCACCAGCCGGGTCGGCCCGGAGGCGAGCACGGCGTTGCCCTCGCCCCGGTCCAGCTCGTCGAAGCCCAGCTCGCGGTAGAAGTCGAGGGACCGGTCCAGGTCGGTGACGAGCAGGGTGATGCCGACGCCGCTGATCGGGCTGCCCAGCCCGTCCGGCTCGGCCGCGTCCGCCGGGCCGGACGAGCCGGACGGGCCGAAGATGGCCTCGTCCAGCTCCTCGGCGGTGGGCGGGGTGTCGGAGCGCCGGGGCGCGTCCGCCGGGTCGTCCAGCGGCACGTCGATCGGGTCGGGCACGGTCTCGACGGGAATGGTGTCGGCCGCCTCGGCGCGCGTGCTGTCGGGTGCCGGGGCGCCGATCGGCTCCTCGGCCGGGACGCGGGGCGCCGGGGCGCGGCGGGGGAGCGGGCCGGCGGCTGCCGGTTCGACGAGCTGCCCCTCCAGCACCATCCGGCCGCTGGGGCTCTGGTGCAGCACCACCGGCTCGCGCTCCTCGGCCCGGGGCGGCACGTCGTCCAGGTACTCCTCCGGCGCGGGCGGGTAGTCGTCGCGGAAGTCGTCCTCGGGCGCGCGCCCGGCCCACGGCGGCGCCTCCTGCGCGATCAGCGGCTCGTCCAGCGGGTCCGGGGTGTCGTACTCGGGCGGCAGGTCGGCCACCGCGGCGGCGGTCTCCGCGTGGGTGGGCACCTCGTCCCAGAGGACGCGCACGTGCCGCTGGTCGTCCAGCGCCACCCGGACCGGCAGCGCCTGGCCGAGTGAGGGCCACTTGGCGACCGGCACCCGCGGCTCGATGATCTTCTTGGACCGGGGCGGCAATCCGGGCGCGTCGATCACCAGTTGCAGCTCGCAGCGGCCGAACGCGTACTGGGTGGGTGGTTCGGAGGCGCTGTGCACGTGCCCCAGCCCGATCACCCAGGTGCGACCGCCGCCGCGTACCGTGGCCAGCGCGATCGCCAGCACCAGCAGCGCGACGCCGAGCGCCACGATGGCCCAGCTGGTCATGCCCAGCCCGAACACCGTCACGAAGGTGGCGACGGTGCCCAGCACCGTGCCGATCAGTTTGCGTACCGGCGCGATCGTGCGGTTCCCGCCATTCGCCACAGTGGACCTCCCAGGGGTTCCAGGGCCAGGCTAGGCCGCCACGGCGGGCCAGGGAAGACGCAGCCGCCGCGCCGGCGCCGGGACCGGGTCGCTACGCTGACCGTACCCAGCCGACCCCGTTTGAGTGCGCAGGAGGAAACCAGCGTGTCCAGCAGCAGCCCGGACGAGCGGACGCTCGTACTGATCAAGCCCGACGCGGTGCGCCGCGGTCTGGTGGGCGAGATCCTGTCCCGTTTCGAGCGCAAGGGCCTGCGGATCGACGCGATGGTGACCCGGACCATGGACGGCGACTTCGCCGACCAGCACTACGCCGAGCACGTCGACAAGCCCTTCTACCCGCCGCTGAAGACGTTCATGACCAGCGGCCCGCTCGTGGCGCTGGTGCTCTCCGGCGACCAGGTGATCGAGGTGGTGCGCGCCATGATCGGCAGCACCGACGGCCGCAAGGCCGCCGCCGGCACGATCCGGGGCGACCTGTCGCTGTCGAACCGGGAGAACCTGGTGCACGCCTCCGACTCGGCGGACAGCGCCAAGCGCGAGATCGCGCTCTGGTTCCCCGAGCTGGCCTGACCGACGCGCCGACGGCCCCGGCCCGCTCCTGGCGGGACCGGGGCCGTCGTGTGTCAGCGATCAGACCTGCGCCGGCGGCTGCGTCCGGCAGGTCACCGCGACCCGGTTCCACACGTTGATGGTGGCGATCGCCACCACCAGGTCGGCCAGTTCCTTCTCCGACCACACCTTCGCCGCGCCGTCCCAGACGTCGTCCGGCACGCCGTGCTCGCCGAGCCGGGTCACCGCGTCGGTGAGGGCCAGCGCGGCCCGCTCCCGCTCGTCGAAGAACGGCGCCTCCCGCCACGCCGCGACCGCGAACAGCCGGCGGCTGTCCTCCCCGGCCCCCAGCGCCTCCCGGCTGTGCATGTCCACGCAGAACGCACAGCCGTTGAGCATCGACGCCCGCAGCTTCACCAGCTCCAGCACGGTGTGGTCCACGTTCGTCCGGACGTACTTCTCCAGGCCCAGCACGGCCTGGTACGCCTCCGGCGCCACCGCCGCCATGTCCATCCGGCTCATCGCCGCCTCCTCGTTGGTTGGGGTACGCGCACAGGACGGGGCACGGCGGGCGCGGCGTGACGCGCCTGCGGTGTGACGGTGGTCATGGCCGGGCCGACAACAGTCGTTGACGTTCCGGTCACCTCGACCGGAGTTCCCGGCCACCTGCGGCCGGTAGACCGGGCTGGCGACACTGCCGAGACCGGGAGAACCCATGACGCACATCGATCGACGTACCCTGCTCCGCGCCGGCCTGGTCGCCGGCGCCGGAGTCGCCGGCGGCGCGCTGCTCGGCGCGCCCGGCGCGCCCGCCGCACCCGGCCTGCGGCCCGGCGGCCGGCCGCTGCTCACCCACGGCGTGCAGAGCGGCGACGTGACCGCCGACTCGGCGCTGGTCTGGACCCGCGCGGACCGGCCCGGCCGGATGCTGGTCGAGGTGAGCCGCCGGCCGGACCTGCGCGGCGCCCGCCTGGTGCGCGGCCCGGTGGTCGACCCCACCGGCGACCTCACCGGCAAGGTCCGCCTGCGCGGCCTGCCCGCGGGCCAGCGGCTGCACTACCGGGTACGGGTGGAGAGCCTGGACCGGCACGGCCTGTGCAGCGAGCCGCTGACCGGCTCGTTCGCCACCGCCCCCGGGCGGCAGCAGCGGCGTGACGTGCGGTTCGTGTGGACCGGCGACATCGTCGGGCAGGGCTGGGGGATCAGCCCCGACTTCGACGGGCTGGCGATCTTCCGGGCCATGCGGGAGCGCCGCCCGGACTTCTTCCTGTGCAGCGGCGACACCGTGTACGCCGACGGCCCGCTGACCGAGAGCGTGGTGTTGCCGGACGGGCGCACCTGGCGCAACCTGGTGACGCCGGAGAAGAGCAAGGTGGCCGAGACGCTCGCCGAGTACCGGGGGCAGTTCGCGTACAACCTGCTCGACGAGCACCTGCGGGCGTTCGCCGCCGAGGTGCCGCAGATCAACCAGTGGGACGACCACGAGGTGGTGAACAACTGGTACCCGGGGGAGATCCTGACCGACGAGCGGTACGGCGAGAAGCGGGTGGACGTGCTCGCCGCCCGGGCCCGGCAGGCGTTCCACGAGTGGCTGCCGGTGCCGGCCGGCGGGCCGATGTACCGCAAGCTGTCGTACGGGCCGCTGCTGGACGTGTTCGTGCTGGACATGCGCACCTACAAGGACCCGAACGACGGCAACACGTACGCCGACCGCAACCGGGGGCTGCTCGGCAGGGCGCAGCGGGAGTGGCTGATCCGGGAGCTGCGCGCGTCCCGGGCCACCTGGAAGGTGATCGCCAACGACCTGCCGATCGGCGTGGTGGTGCCGGACGGGGCAGACGCCCAGGAGGGCGTGGCGCAGGGCGACCACGGCGCGCCGGCCGGCCGGGAGCTGGAGTTCGCCGAGGTGCTGCGCGCCTCGCACCGGGCCGGGGTGACCGGGCTGGTGTTCCTCACCGCCGACGTGCACTACACCGCCGCCCACCACTACGACCCGGCCCGTGCGGCGGTGCGGGACTTCAGCCCGTTCTGGGAGTTCGTCTCCGGCCCGGCGCACGCGGGCGCATTCGGCCCGAACGCGCTGGACGGCACGTTCGGCCCGAAGGCGGTGTTCGTGCACGCCCCGCCGCGCGCCAACACCTCCCCGGCCGAGGGCTTCCAGCACTTCGGCGAGGTCACGATCGACGGCCCGTCGGCGGCTCTGACGGTCCACCTGCGGGACCGCTCCGGCGCCTCGCTCTGGACCACCACCCTCCCGGCCCCGTCGCGCCGCTGACACCTCGCCGGGCAGTGGAATACCCGGCGGCGCGGCACGGCGGGCAGGGGGTCGAGTACGCTTGAACGCACAGGCGACGACCCGGCCATCACCGGTGAGCCTCCGGAGGAACAGCCGGGTGACCGGCCCAGTAGAACCGGACGGGACGGCCCGTCACAGCCGGCCAACGAGCGGGCGGTCGCACCTCGGCCGCCAAGCGGGGTGGTACCGCGGGCCACGCCCGGCACGCCGGTCACGGCGTACCGGATCCGGCTCGTCCTCGCAGAGCACAGACGAGTGAGCTGCTGAGGAGCGACAGGCGATGGCCTATCCGTTGCACGACCCGTCCGGCGCCGGTGTCCCGGCGAGCCCGGACCTGCCCGCGGTCGAGCGCCGGGTCCTGGAGCACTGGACGGCCGACAAGACCTTCGAGGCGTCCGTCGAGGCCCGCGACGCCGGCCGCGACGGCGAGAACGAGTACGTCTTCTACGACGGCCCCCCGTTCGCCAACGGCCTGCCGCACTACGGCCACCTGTTCACCGGCTACGTCAAGGACGTGGTGCCGCGCTACCAGACCATGCGCGGCCGGCGCGTCGAGCGCCGGTTCGGCTGGGACTGCCACGGCCTGCCCGCCGAGGTGGTGGCCGAGAAGCAGCTCGGCATCACCACCAAGGCGGAGATCCTCGACCTCGGCGTGGCCCGGTTCAACGACGCCTGCCGCACCTCCGTGCTGGAGTTCACGCACGACTGGGAGCGGTACGTCACCCGGCAGGCCCGCTGGGTCGACTTCGCCAACGACTACAAGACGCTCGACCTGGACTACATGGAAAGCGTCATGTGGGCCTTCAAGACCCTGCACGACAAGGGCCTGGTCTACGAGGGCTTCCGGGTGCTGGCGTACTGCTGGCGGTGCGAGACCCCGCTGTCGAACACCGAGACCCGGATGGACGACGTCTACCGGGACCGGCACGACCCGACGCTCACCGTCTGGTTCGGGCTGACCGCTGACGAGAACGCGCCGGAGCCGCTGCGCGGGCCGGTCAAGCTGGGCGTCTGGACCACCACGCCGTGGACGCTGCCGTCGAACCTGGCGCTCGCCGTCGGCCCCGACATCGAGTACGCGGTGCTGGAACGCGACGGTGAGCGCTACGTCGTCGGCGCCGCGCGCCTCGGCGCGTACGCCAAGGAGCTGGAGGGGTACGAGCAGGTCGGCACGGTGTACGGCCGGGACCTGGTCGGGCGTCGCTACACGCCGCTGTTCGACTTCCTGGTCGAGCCGGCCGGGGAGAACGCCTACCAGGTGCTCGCCGCGGACTTCGTCACCACCGAGGACGGCACCGGGATCGTCCACCTCGCCCCCGCGTTCGGTGAGGACGACCAGAACGTCTGCAACGCCGCCGGCATCCCCACCGTCGTGACCGTGGACGACCACACCCGGTTCACCGCGCTGGTGCCGCCGTACCAGGGCGAGCAGGTCTTCGACGTGAACAAGCCGGTGATCCGGGAACTCAAGGAGCGGGGCGTGGTGCTGCGGCAGGACACCTACACCCACTCCTACCCGCACTGCTGGCGCTGCGACACCCCGCTGGTCTACAAGGCGGTGTCGTCCTGGTTCGTCGCGGTGACGAAGTTCAAGGACCGGATGGTCGAGCTGAACCAGCAGATCAACTGGACGCCCGGGCACATCAAGGACGGCTCGTTCGGCAAGTGGCTGGCCAACGCCCGCGACTGGTCGATCAGCCGGAACCGGTTCTGGGGCTCGCCGATCCCGGTGTGGCGCTCCGACGACCCGAACTACCCGCGGGTGGACGTGTACGGGTCGCTGGCCGACATCGAGCGTGACTTCGGCGTACGCCTGACCGACCTGCACCGGCCGGCGGTGGACGACCTGGTCCGTCCCAACCCGGACGACCCGACGGGCAAGTCGATGATGCGCCGGGTGCCGGAGGTGCTGGACTGCTGGTTCGAGTCCGGCTCGATGCCGTTCGCCCAGGTGCACTACCCGTTCTCCAACCGCGAGTGGTTCGAGCACCACTACCCGGGTGACTTCATCGTCGAGTACATCGGGCAGACCCGCGGCTGGTTCTACACCATGCACGTGCTGGCCACCGCGCTGTTCGACAGGCCGGCGTTCCGCAACTGCATCAGCCACGGCATCCTGCTCGGCTCGGACGGCCGCAAGATGTCCAAGAGCCTGCGCAACTACCCGGACGTCTACCACGTGTTCGACTCCTACGGGTCGGACGCGATGCGGTGGATGCTGATGTCCTCGCCGGTGCTGCGCGGCGGCGACATGGCGGTCACCGAGTCGCTGATCCGGGACGCGGTGCGCCAGGTGCTGCTGCCGCTGTGGAACGTCTGGTACTTCTTCTCGCTCTACGCCAACGCCGACGGCTACACCGCGCGTCGCCGTACCGACTCCACGCACGTGCTCGACCGGTACGTGCTGGCGAAGACGAACGAGCTGGTGGCGACCGTCGGCGCGCAGATGGACGCGTACGACATCTCCGGCGCGTGCGCCACCGTGCGGTCCTACCTGGACGCGCTGACCAACTGGTACGTGCGCCGGTCCCGGGACCGGTTCTGGGCCGGCGACGCTGACGCGTTCGACACGCTCTCGACGGTGCTGGAGACGCTGTGCCGGGTGGTGGCGCCGCTGGCGCCGCTGACCGCCGAGGAGATCTGGCGCGGGCTGACCGGCGAGCGGTCGGTGCACCTGACCGACTGGCCGCGGGCGGACGAGTTCCCGGCCGACCACGAGCTGGTCTCCGCGATGGACAACGTGCGGTCGGTCGCCTCGGCGGCGCTGTCCCTGCGCAAGGCCAAGGGCCTGCGGGTACGGCTGCCGCTGGCGAAGCTGACAGTGGCCTCGCCCGTCGCCGCCCAGCTGCGGCCCTTCGCCGACCTGGTCGCCGACGAGGTCAACGTGAAGGAGGTAGTGCTCACCGACGAGGTGTCCGCGTACTGCCAGCAGGTCCTCACGGTGGTGCCGCGGGCGCTCGGCCCGCGCGTCGGCAAGGCCGTCCAGCAGGTGATCAAGGCGGTCAAGGCGGGGGAGTGGGAGCTGCGCGACGGCGCCCCGGTCGCCGCCGGGGTCACGCTCGCCGAAGGCGAGTACGAGCTGCGCCTGGTCGCCGCCGACGCCGAGCACTCCGCGCCGCTGCCAGGCGGTGAGGGCGTGGTCGTGCTGGACACCGAGGTCACGCCGGAGCTGGCCGCCGAAGGGCTGGCCCGGGACGTGGTCCGGGTCGTGCAACAGGCCCGCCGCGACGCCGACCTGGACGTCTCCGACCGGATCACGGTGGCCGTCTCCGCCTCCGAGGAGGTACGCGCGGCGGTCGCCGCGTACACCGAGTTCGTGGCCCGGGAGGTGCTGGCCGACAGCATCGACTTCGCCGAGGGGCTCGACGGCTTCGCCGGCGAGGCCGGCGACGGCGAGCGGGTCACAGTGACGGTCCGGAAGGTCTGAGCCGGACCGGGTGCCCTCCCCCGCCCCCGTGGTGGGGGAGGGCCCAGCCCCAGCGAGTGGACTGCGGGCCACCCGCTCGGTGACGGACGGCCGCGTCGGCTACCGTGACAGCGCCTGTTTCACGTACGACCGCCGGAGGACCCGTGCCCCTGCTCTACACCATCGGCAAGCTCACCGTGGCGCCCGCGCTCCGGTTGGCCTTCCGTCCGCACGTGGAGGGTTTGGAGCACATCCCGGCGACCGGCGGCGCGATCTTCGCCAGCAACCACCTCTCCGTCGCCGACGAGCTGCTGCTCGGCACCGTGGTGCCCCGCCACCTGGCGTTCTGGGCCAAGTCGGAGTACTTCAAGGGCACCGGCCTCAAGGGCGGCTTCTCCAAGTTCGTGCTCACCGGGCTGGGCGCGATCCCGGTCGAGCGGGCCGGCGGGCGGGCCGCGCTCACCGCGTTCGACGCGGCGATCCCGGTGCTCAAGGCCGGTGACCTGGTCGCCGTCTACCCGGAGGGCACCCGTTCGCCGGACGGGCGGCTCTACCGCGGGCGTACCGGCACGGTCCGGCTGGCCATCGCCGCCGGCGTGCCGATCATCCCGGTCGGCGTGACCGGCACCGACAAGGCCCAGCCGATCGGTACGCGGATCCCGCGACCGGGCCGCGCAAAGATCACCATCAAGTTCGGCAAGCCGCTGGACTTCACCGGCCGTCCCGACGACCGCACGTCGCTGCGCGCGATGACCGACGAGATGATGGCCGAGATCCAGAAGCTCAGCGGCCAGGAGTACGTCCCGCGCTACGCGCCGAAGCGCGCCGACCAGGCCGCCGGTGAGCAGACCGCCTGAGCGGTCAGGACTTCGGCACCACCACGCGCTGACGCAGATCGTTCAGTAGCCGCCCGCTGTCGTCCACGGACAACCGGGTGAACACGCCTGTGGTCAGACTGCCGTGGTCGGCCGAGGCGCAGACCACCACCGAGTCGCCGTCCGCCCGGCCGACCGCGCAACGCGCGTACCGGCCCCGGACGCCGGTCTCCACGTTCACCGACTCCTTCAGGCCGTACTCCCCGGCGAGGCGGTCGATCTCCGCCTTGGCGTCCGACTCCGGGCTGAACCGCAGGCCGGTGCTGCCGAACAACGTCACCCGCTTGCCGTCGCTCGTCGTGTAGATACCGGCGAACGTGTCCTCGGCGAGCAGGTTCGACTCGCGTACCCGGCTCTTCAGCTCCTCGGCGGCGGCCTGGCTGCGCTCGTCCTGGCGCAGCCGCATCGAGTCGATCTGGTCCGGGAGGCTGGCGCGGGCCGGGTACTGGCTGGAGATCGGCTGGAACCACCACAGCGGCAGGCCGCAGCAACACGCGACGCTGAGCAGCAGCACCCAGGGCCAGCGACGCCGTCGGCGGGTCCGCTTGGGCGGCTGCTGCCAGCCCGGCGGCGGCGCGACCGGCGGCCCGGCCTTGCCCCGGCGCTGCTTCGGCGGCCGCGCCGGCTTGGCCGGGGCGGGAGCCGCCGGTGGTGGCAGGGGACGGGCGGCCGGCGCGGCGGGGTACTGCGGCGCGTGCGGCGGCGACACCGGCCGGGCCGGGTGATGCGGCGGCGGTGAGACCGGCCGGGCGGCCGGTGCGGCGGGGTGTGCCGGGTGGTGCGGCGGCGTGGAGACCCGCGCGGCGGGCGGCTGCGGGTGGGGCGGCTGCGGCGGCGCCGGGTGGGCCGGGTGGGGGTTCGGCGTCGACCAGGGCGCGGTGTACGGCAGCGTCGGCGTCAGGGGCGGCAGCTCCGGCGCGTGCAGCTCCCAGCCGGCGGTGTCCACCCCCTCCCACGGGTCGACCGGCGTGGCGTGCTCGGGCGAGTCCAACGGCGGCACCGGCGTGGGCTCGGCGGACGCGCCCCAGCGGGGCCGGCTCGGCGGCGGTGGCGGGACGGCGGCGGAGCCGCTCCAGCGGGGCGCCTCGACGCGGGTGGCGTTCGGTGCGTTCCCAGTCAGGTTCGGGGCGTTGTCCACCCGGGTGGGGTCCGGCGTGGTGGCCGAGGGTGGCTGCGGCGCGGCGTCGATCCGGGTCGGGTCCGGCGTGGTGGTGGCCGCGGGCGGCTGCGGGGCCGCGTCGATCCGGGTCGGGTCCGGCTGGCGGCCCGTGCGGGGAGTGGGGGCGGGTGTGGTCCGGCCCGGCACCGGGGCCGACCCGCGGGCCCGTGGGACCGGCACCTGCGGGACGGTGTCGGTCCCCCCGGCGGCTGTCGCGGTGTTGTCGGCCGGTGTTCCGGCGGTCTCGGCGGGTGTTTCGGCGTCGGTTGCCGGGGCGTCAGCGCTGTCGGCGGGCGTCTCGGTGCCGGCGGCGAGGGCCTCAGCGCTGTCCGTGGCCGTCTCGGTCGCGGCGGACTGGACCTTGTCGGTGGGTGTCTCGGTTCCGGTGGGCTGGACCTTGGCGGTGGGCGTCTCGGTCTCGATGGGCTGGACCTTCTCGGTGGGCTTCTCGGTTCCGGTGGGCTCGACCCTGTCCGTGGGCGTCGCGGGCGCGGTGGCGTCGACCTCGTTCGTGGGCGTCTCGGCCTCGGTGGTCCCCGGCTGCGGGGCCGCGTCGTGCGAAGGCGCGGCGGTGTCCGGCGTGGTGGACGGCCGGCCCTCGGGTGCGGCGGCTCCCGGCGCGGCGGACGGCGACGCCGGAGCGGCGGCGCCGGTGGCGTCCTCGGTGTCGACGGCGGTGGCCGGCTCGATGACGGTCGGCTCCTCGGCCCCGTCGGCCGGCCGGCCCGCCCCCGGCTGCGGCTGCGGCATCGCGGCTATCTCCTCTCGCGCCCGTTGCGAGGTTAGTACCGCCCCGCCACCCAGGACTAATCCCGCCCGCTCACCGGCCCCACTCCGGTGATCAAGGAGTTCGTGTCCGGTGGGAGCGCGGGACAGCCCGCAAACTCCTTGATCAACGCGGCGGACACGGGCGCGGGTGTGGCGGCTGGGGACGGCGGGGCGGGGGCACCGCGTACGCTTGGGCATCATGAGTGCCCCGTCCACCACCCCGCGTCCCGCCGCCGCCAACTCGGTCTGGCCTCGGCTGGAGCCGTTGCTGCCGCAGGTGACCAAGCCCATCCAGTACGTGGGTGGAGAGCTGGGCGCGGTGGTCAAGGACTGGGACGCCGCCACCGTCCGGTGGGCGCTGATGTATCCGGACGCGTACGAGGTGGGCCTGCCCAACCAGGGCGTGCAGATCCTGTACGAGGTGCTCAACGAGCTGCCCGACGTGCTGGCCGAGCGGACGTACGCGGTCTGGCCGGACCTGGAGAAGCTGATGCGCGCCCACGGCGTGCCGCAGTTCACCGTCGACGCCCACCGCCCGGTGCGTGACTTCGACGTGTTCGGCGTCTCGTTCTCCACCGAGCTGGGCTACACCAACCTGCTCACCGCGATCGACCTGGCCGGCATCCCGCTGCTCGCGGCCGACCGCACCGACGCCGACCCGGTGATCGTGGCCGGCGGGCACGCCGCGTTCAACCCGGAGCCGATCGCCGACTTCGTCGACGCCGCGGTGCTCGGCGACGGCGAGGAGGCGGTGCTGGAGATCACCGCCATCGTGCGGGAGTGGAAGGCCGAGGGCTCCCCGGGCGGCCGGGACGAGCTGCTGCTGCGGCTGGCCCGGACCGAGAGCGTCTACGTGCCGCGCTTCTACGACGTCGACTACCTGCCCGACGGCCGCATCCAGCGGGTCGTGCCGAACCGCCCGGACGTGCCGTTCCGGGTGCACAAGCGCACGACGATGGACCTGGACGCCTGGCCGTACCCGAAGAAGCCCCTGGTCCCGCTCGCCGAGACGGTCCACGAGCGGTACGCGGTGGAGATCTTCCGGGGCTGCACCCGGGGCTGCCGGTTCTGCCAGGCCGGCATGATCACCCGTCCGGTGCGGGAGCGCTCGATCACCACCGTCGGCCAGATGGTCAAGGAAGGGCTGGAGTTCTCCGGCTTCCACGAGGTCGGCCTGCTGTCGCTGTCGTCGGCCGACCACTCGGAGATCGGCGACATGTGCTCCGGCCTGGCCGAGCAGTACGCCGGCACGAACGTCTCGCTGTCGCTGCCCTCGACCCGGGTGGACGCGTTCAACATCGACCTGGCCCAGGAACTGTCCCGCAACGGGCGGCGGACCGGTCTGACGTTCGCCCCGGAGGGCGGGTCGGAGCGGATCCGCAAGGTGATCAACAAGATGGTGTCGAAGGAAGACCTCATCCGCACCGTGGTCACCGCGTACTCCAACGGCTGGCGGCAGGTGAAGCTCTACTTCATGTGCGGCCTGCCCACCGAGACCGACGAGGACGTCCTGGAGATCGCCGACATGGCGCACGAGGTGATCCGGGCCGGCCGCGCCGCGACCGGGTCCAAGGACATCCGCTGCACGGTCTCCATCGGCGGTTTCGTGCCCAAGCCGCACACCCCGTTCCAGTGGGCCTCGATGGAGCGGCCGGAGGTCATCGACGGCCGGCTCAAGCTGCTCAAGCAGGCGATCAACAGCGACCGGTCGCTGGGCCGGGCGATCGGCTTCCGCTACCACGACGGCGAGCCGTCGCTGATCGAGGGCCTGCTGTCCCGGGGCGACCGCCGGGTCGGCGCGGTGATCCGCAAGGTCTGGGAGAACGGCGGCCGGTTCGACGGCTGGAGCGAGCACTTCTCGTACCAGCGCTGGGTGGACGCCGCCGCCGAGGTGCTGCCGGCGTACGGCGTGGACCTCGACTGGTACACCACCCGCGAGCGCGAGGAGCTGGAGGTCCTGCCCTGGGACCACCTCGACTCCGGCCTGGACAAGGACTGGCTCTGGCAGGACTGGCAGGACTCGCTGTCGGAGTACGAGCAGGACGACTGCCGCTGGACGCCCTGCTTCGACTGCGGCGTGTGCCCGTCCATGGACACCGAGATCCAGATCGGCCCGACCGGCCGCAAGCTGCTGCCGCTCACCCCGGTCAATGGACTGAAGCTGCCCGCCGCCGCCCAGGGCTGAGGCACGGACCGTACCGGAGCGCGGGAACCCGACCGGGTTCCCGCGCTCCGTCGTCCTTCCGGGCGACCGCGCGCGTGCGCGGGGTGGGGCTGCCCCGACTGGTGCATCCTCGATACGCTGCGTCCGTAATGGACCGGCCAGGGCCGGTAGCGGGGAGGACAGCAGGCATGGGCATCAATCCGCCGGATACCGGCGATCTGCACGTCAGCGTCGAGGACCTGGACGCCGCGGCGGAGTACGTCGAGCGCCTCAAGCAGTACGTCGACGACACCATCGGCTACGAGATGGAACGCATCAAGGAGCGGATGAAGGGCGACAGCGGCAACGCGCAGACGGTGCCCAACGGCACCCCGTTCGGCGCGTACGAGGACGCCCGGATGCAGTGGGCGGCGCTGACCAGGTCCACGGCCAGCATGGAGGCCCACCTCAAGGCCATCTCCATGAAGCTGGCCGGCCTGAAGCAGGGCACGCAGGACATCGCCAAGGCGTTCCGCGACGCCGAGGCCCGCAACGCCGCGAACGGCAAGGACATCGAGCGGCTGCTGGAGACCGCGGCCCCGCCGCCGGACGCCGGGCAGCAGCCCACCTACCCGTACACGGCCTGAGGGGGAGACGGTCATGGCAGGAGGCACCTGGGAGCGCTGCGTCCGTGAGGTGACGCTCTCGGCGGATCCGGAGACCGTGGGTTCGGTCGGCGCGGGCTGGCGCAACCTGTCCACCGCGCTCGGCCATCTGCGTGACTCGCTGGTCGGCCGCTCGTTCGTCGGCCCGATCGCGCCCGGCCAGGAGCGCCCGCACACCGGCGGTCTCCCCGGGCTGCTCGCCGGCTGGCAGGGCAGCGGCGGCGACGCGTACCGCGAGCACCTGGGCGAGATCGGCAAAGAGATCGAGGAGCTCATTACGCACGCCAGCAACGTCAGTGGCGCGCTGTCGCGGATCGAGGGCGACATCCGTACGGCGGTGGCGAGCATCCCGATCCCGCTGATGGACAACTTCGGCTGGAACGAGTGGAGCCTGCCCGGCGGCACCGAGCTGGACGACGCGCGCGACGGCGAGAGCCAGTCCGGCTTCCTCGCCGCCCTGCGCAGCGACTACCAGTCCAACCAGGCGCTCTACGCCGACGGCGCGTTCCGCGACAAGGCCGACGACCTCGAAGCCACCATGAAGATCGACGGCAACGCCAACGACCAGAAGCGCGGCGGCTGGTGGGACACCAAGTCCCACCTGGACAACTGGTACCGCGACAACCAGCAGGCGGCCAACAAGGCGATGTCGCCGCTGCCGGCCGCGGTCGAGGCCGAGCGTCCCAAGCTGGTCGTACCCCAGCCCGACGGGCGGCTCGACGACGGCTACCGCGCGGATCCCCGCGTACCCCCGTCGGGAGTGCCCGGCGGTGGGCTGCCCGGCGGCGGCGGTGGCGGCGGTGCCGGTGGTGGCGGCGGCGGGATGCCCTCGCTGGGCAGCACCGGCATCGGCGGCGGCGGTGGCGGTGTCGGCGGTGGCGGCTCGTTCACGCCCCCGCCGACCACCGGCGTGCCCGAGTTCGGTGGCAGCGGCCCCGGCGGCGGCTCGTACACCCCGCCCGGCACCGGCCTGCCCGGCGCCGGCGCCCCGGGTTCCGGCAGTCCCGAATACGGCACCGGCCTGGCCGGCGCGGGTGGGCCGGGCACGATCACCCCGGGCGGTCCGGGCAGCACCCTCGGCGGTGGCGGCGCCGGACTGAGCACCGGCGCCGGCTTCGGTGGCGGTGGCGGTGGTGCCGGGCTGGGTTCGGCGGGCGGCATCGGCGGCGGTGGCCTCGGCGCGGCCGGTGGCATGGGCGTGGGTGCGCTGCCCGGCATGGTCGGCGGCGGCAACGGCAAGGTGCCCCCGCTGACCAGCGCGGCCGGCGCGCTGCGGGCGGCGGCGGGCGCGGGGCCGGGAGGCGCGGGCGCGGCCGGCGCGCGTGGTGGCCTGGCCGGCGCGGGCATGATGGGCGGCGGGATGATGGGCGGCCACGGCGGCGCCGGGCATGGCGGCGGCGGTGGCGACCACTCGTCGTGGTTGACTGAGGACGACGATCCGTGGGGCGCCGGTGACGGTGCGTCCCCGGGCATCCTGCGATGAGGACGGACGGATGACGGTGCACGTCGGCGCGTTCCGGCCGGTGGTGGCCGCGCTGGCGGCCGGGCTGATGGTGCTGGGGGCCGCGCAGCCCGCCGTCGGCGCTCCCCGCCGGGCCGAGCAGTGGTACCTCGACGAGCTGCGGATCGACCGGGCACACCAGATCTCCACCGGGCGTGGTGTCGTGGTCGGAGTGGTCGACAGCGGCGCCGACGCCGGCCACCCGGATCTGCGCGGCCGGCTCCTGGCCGGGCGCAGCACGTTCGACTCCGGCGACGGCCGGCGCGACCCGGACGGCCACGGCACCCACATGGCCGGGATCATCGCGGCGAACGGGACCGGGGTGGTCGGCGTCGCGCCGGACGCCCGGATCCTGCCCATCCGCACGCCGTCCGGCGACAAGGGCGCCGACGCGGGCAACTCCGCGACCGGCATCCGGATGGCGGTGGACGGCGGCGCGAGGGTGCTCAACCTGTCCTACGGGCACGCCGGCGCCGTCGACGAGGGCGAAGAGGCGGCGATCCGGTACGCGCTGGAACGCGACGTGGTCGTGGTGGCCGCCGCCGGCAACGTCCGCAAGCTCGGCCCGGACATCGCCTCACCCGCGAAGATCCCCGGCGTGATCGCGGTGACCGGCACGACCCGGGGCGGCGGCTTCTGGCCCGGCTCGGCCCAGGGCCCGGAGGCGGTGGTCGCCGCTCCGGGGGACGAGGTCTACAACATCGGACCCGACCGGGGGTACGGCTGGGGCGACGGCACGTCCGACTCCACGGCCATCGTCGCCGGTGTGGCGGCGCTGATCAGGTCGAAGTTCCCCCGGCTCTCCGCACCCGACGTGATCAACCGGATCATCCGTACCGCCCGGGACGCCGGCCCGCCCGGCCGCGACCCGCAGTTCGGCTTCGGCCGGATCGACCCGGTGGCGGCGCTCACCGCCGACGTGCCGTCGGTGTCGGCGAACCCGCTGCTCGGCGCCGCTCCGGCCAGCGCGTCCGCGCCACCGGCCGCGGCCGAGGACGAAGACTTCGACGTGACCGACTACGGCGACCGGGGCGGCCCCACCGACCAGCAGGTCATGGTGGTCGGCATCGGCATCGCCGTGGCGCTGGTGGTGCTGTTGGCGCTCGTGGTGTTCCTGATCTGGAACCGCCGCCGGCACCGGCGCGAGCTGGCGCGCGCCGCCGACATCCCGGACGAGGCGCTCGACCGGATGCCCGACCAGGGCCCGCCGGTCCCGGCCGGCCACCCCGCCGGCTACGGCCCGCCGCCCGGCAACGGCCCACCCGGCGGCCCTTCGTCGCCCGGCGCCTACGCCCGCCCGGGCACCGCACCGCACCCTGGCGCCCCGTCCCAGCCGGACGGATACCCGCCCAAGGGCACCCACCCCCAGCCCGGCCCCGGCGCCTACCCACCCCCGGCCCAGCCCACCCCGCCCCACGACAACCGCTCCTGACCCCGCCCAACCTCTCCCGGCCCTCCGGCCCACCCCGTCGATCATGAGGTTGGCGGCGATGTCGATCTCCAATTCCGCCGCCAACTTCATGATCGCCGGCCCTTGTCGGCCCGACCCGGCAGGCCGGGTGGGGTGATCAAGGGGTTTGGGGTCTCGGGGGCGTGGGAGCTGGACGTGAACTCCTTGATCACGGCGGGAGCGGGCCGCCGGAGCAGAGGAGCGGGCGGGGGTTTGGGGCGGTTTGGGGTGGGTGGGGTGGCCCCGGGTGTGGGGCACCGTGGGTGCTGCGCCAGGATGGGACCGATACGCAGGCACAGCCGAGGAGCTCACGATCGCCAGAAAGCCTCAACCCGAGGGCGGCCAGGCCCCCGTCGTCCAGCGGGTCCGTATCCGGTACGCCAAGCGGGGACCGCTGCGTTTCACCTCGCACCGGGACTTCGCCCGGGCCTTCGAGCGCGCGCTGCGCCGGGCCGGCGTGCCGATCGCCTTCTCCCAGGGCTTCACCCCACACCCCAAGATCTCGTACGCCTCGGCGGCGCCCACAGGTGTGGCCAGCGAGGCGGAGTACCTGGAGATCGGGCTGCGTGAGCCGGTCGACCCGGCGCGGCTGCGCGAGGCTCTCGACGCCGCGCTCTCGCCCGGACTCGACGTGCTCGACGCGGTGGAGGCCACCGGCGGCAGCCTCGCCGACCGGATCGAGGCGTCGTACTGGCGGATCGAGCTGCCCGAGGTCGACCCGAAGGTGCTGGCGGGGGCCGTGGCGGCCTTCACCGCCGCCGAGGAGGTCCTGGTCGAGCGGATGACCAAGCAGGGGCGGCGTACGTTCGACGCCCGTGCGGCAGTGGTGTCCATCGATGTGGTGTCTCCGTCTGAGACGCCTTCCGAAGCGGCGGCCGTACCGTGTGCGATACTCGAACTGGTCGTGCGGCAGGTCACCCCGTCCGTTCGGCCCGATGACGTCCTGTCCGGCCTCCGCGCGGTGGCCGCCCTGGAGCCGCCGGTCACCCCGAAGGTGATCCGGCTGGCGCAGGGCACGCTGACCGCGCAGGGCGAGATCGTCGATCCGTTGGAAGCGGATCGCGACGGGGCAACCATCGGAGAGCGCTGACCGTCGGTCAACGCTCTGGCAGGCAGACTTCGGCGGTCGCGCGTTTGCGCGCCCGGCGGAAACACCTTTGCGGCAACCCTGCGTGGCAGCGCTCACCCGCGCCCGGGGCAGCCAGAACTGGAGAGCGTCCATGCTCGAGAACGAGCCCGAGGGCGGCGAACGGACCGGCGCAGAGCCGACCGGGACGCCCGCCGACAACGCCGCCACCGCCTCCGGCAGCGCCGCGAGCGCGGCCTCCGCCGGCGCCCAGGGTGCCGCCTCCGGCAGCGCCGACGACGGCACCGCCCAGGGCGTCGCCAGTGCGGAAGGCGCCACCGCTGAAGGCGTCGCCGCCCTGGAGGGCGTCGCCGAGACCAAGCCGCCGGCCCGTAAGCGGGCCAGCCGTCGCAAGGCCGCCCCGCTGAACCAGCCGGAGCAGACCGACGCGCCGGTCGAGGCGTCCACCGCGGCGACCGGCAGCGGCGAGTCGCCGCAGGCCGAGGTGCTCGCACCGATCGCCGGAGAGCTGGACACCGCGCCCAAGACCACCCGGCGGCGTCGTAAGGCGACCCCGGCGAAGGCGGTCGAGGAACCGGTGGCCGCGGCAGGTGTGGAGGCCGCCTCGGAGGAGGTCGTGCCGCCGGTCAAGGTGACCCGGACCCGTCGTCGCAAGGCCACGCCGCCGGCTGCCGAGACCGTCGCGCCGGACGAGACCGCCGCCGGCGGGCAGACGGCCACGGACGGGGTGATCGACGGGCCGGTCTCCGCGCCCGGGGGTGACCTGATCGCCGAGGGCCGCGCCGACATCGACGGTGCCGAGGCCACCGCGCCGGGCCAGGCCGGCGTCGCGGAGAGCACGGTTACCGCCGGGCGGTCCCGCACCCGCCGCCGCGCCGCCACCGCCGACAAGGCCGCCTCCGGGGACACGGCCACCGCCACCGGCGACAAGGCCGCCACCGGCGACCGGACCACCGCCACCGGGGATGCTGCCACCACCGGCGGGAGCGGGGCCACCGTCGGTGACAAGGCGATCGCCGGCATCGGCGAGGACGTCGAGGACGAGGACGCCGAGGCCGGGACCGTCGAGGACGCGAGCGCCGCGGGTGCGCGTACCCACGAGGTCGACCTGGCCCGCAGCGGCGGCCCCGCGGACGCGACGGGCGTCGTGTCGACGGGCGCCGCCGTGCCGCGCGTGGACGAGGAGCCGGCCGAGCCGACGCCGCCCACCACCCGGCGGCGTCGTGCCGCGCTCTCCGCGCCGACCGTCCTGTTCATGGCGCCGCAGCCCGACGAGGCGCCCGCCGTCCAGGTCACGTACCCGGCGGCGGAGGAGCCGATCGAGGAAGCGGTCGAGACCGGCCGGCGCCGCCGTCGCGCCCGCCGGGAGGTCGAGCCGGCCGAGGCCGAGGCCGAGCCGGAGGTCGTCGAGGAGGAGCCGGCCGCCGAGGCCGAGGAGTCCGCCGAGATCGACGAGGACGACGAGACGGCGGCCGGCCGGCGGCGTCGTCGCCGGGGTCGCCGGGGCCGGGGCCGGGGCAAGGGTGGCGCCGACGAGGCCGACGACGAGGACGTCGAGGAGCCCGCCGCGGCCGAGACCGCCGAGGACGAGACCGAGGAGTCCGCCGAGGACGAGGAGCCCGACGGCGAGGGGATGACCCGCCGCCGTCGCCGCCGTCGCCGCCGCGGCGCGGGGGAGGCGGACACCGCCGCCGAGGACGGCGTGCCCACCGTCGTCAAGATCCGTGAGCCGCGCAAGCCGGTCGACGAGGTGCAGGGCGTCTCCGGCTCGACCCGGCTGGAGGCCAAGCGGCAGCGCCGCCGGGACGGCCGCGAGCAGCGGCGTACCCGGCCGCCGATCCTGAGCGAGTCGGAGTTCCTGGCCCGCCGTGAGGCGGTCGACCGGGTGATGGTGGTCCGCCAGCGCGGCGACCGCACCCAGATCGCCGTGCTCGAGGACGGCGTGCTGGTCGAGCACTACGTGACCCGCAACTCGTCCGCCACCATGGCCGGCAACGTCTACCTGGGCAAGGTCCAGAACGTGCTGCCGAGCATGGAGGCCGCCTTCGTCGACATCGGGCGCGGGCGCAACGCGGTGCTGTACGCCGGCGAGGTCAACTGGGACGCCACCGGCCTGGAGGGCCGGGCGCGCTCGATCGAGCAGGCGCTGCGCTCCGGCGACTCGGTGCTCGTGCAGGTGACAAAGGACCCGATCGGGCACAAGGGCGCGCGGCTGACCAGTCACATCGCGCTCTCCGGCCGGCACCTGGTCTACGTGCCGAACGGCAACGCCTCCGGCATCAGCCGCAAGCTGCCCGACACCGAGCGCAAGCGGCTGCGGGACGCGCTGAAGAAGCTGGTGCCGGACGGCGCCGGGGTGATCGTCCGGACCGCGGCCGAGGGCGCCAGCGAGGACGAGCTGGCGCGTGACGTCAAGCGGCTGCAGGCGCAGTGGGAGGACATCCAGGCCAAGGCGACCGAGGGCGGTGCCCCGGTGCTGCTCTACGAGGAGCCGGACCTGGTCATCCGCGTGGTCCGGGACCTCTTCAACGAGGACTTCCGCGAGCTGGTCATCGAGGGCGAGTCCGCGTACGACCTGGTCGAGTCGTACCTGTCGCACGTCTCGCCGGACCTGGTGGCGCGGCTGCGCCGGCACGCCGGGGTGGCGGACGTGTTCGCCGAGTACCGGATCGACGAGCAGATCCTCAAGGGGCTGGACCGGAAGGTCTTCCTCCCCTCCGGCGGCTCGCTGGTGATCGACCGCACCGAGGCGATGACCGTCATCGACGTCAACACCGGCAAGTACACCGGCTCCGGCGGCAACCTGGAGGAGACGGTCACCCGCAACAACCTGGAGGCGGCCGAGGAGATCGTGCGTCAGCTGCGGCTGCGCGACCTCGGCGGCATCGTGGTGATCGACTTCATCGACATGGTGCTGGAGTCGAACCGGGAGCTGGTGCTGCGCCGGCTCACCGAGTGCCTGGGCCGGGACCGCACCAAGCACCAGGTCACCGAGATCACCTCGCTCGGCCTGGTGCAGATGACCCGTAAGCGCATCGGCGCGGGCCTGCTGGAGGCGTTCAGCGAGACCTGCGAGTGCTGCAAGGGCCGGGGCGTGATCATTCACACCGAGCCGGTGCCGGAGAAGCCGCGCGGCGGCGCGGGCGAGAAGGTCAAGGCGGTCGCCTCGGCGGTCGCCGCGCCGGCCGAGGAGAAGAGCGGCCGACGCCGGGGCCGCAAGGCCGCCGCGGAGAAGCCGGCCGTGGAGGCCGTACCGGAGCAACCGGCCGCGCAGCCGCAGGCCGCCACCGAGCCGCCCGCTGCGGTCGCGCCGCCGGAGCGGACCGTCGCCGAGGTGGTCGAGACCGACGACGACTACTACGACACCCAGGGCTACGACCTGTCCCGGTTCGAGACGGACACGCCCGCCGCCCCGGCGGTCGCGGACAGCCAGGAGGGCGACTCGGCCCGGCTGGCCGCCGCCGACGACCCGGACGCGATCGGTGACGGCGACAGCGACGACGACAGCGGCGCCCCGCGCCGGCGGACCCGCCGTGGCGGCGCCCGGCGGCGTACCCGGCCGTAGGGCACTGACCTGCGCGAACAGGGCCCCCGATCCACGCCTGGCGTGTGGCGCGGGGGCCCTGTCGTGCCGGTGGGCCGCGCGGAAGAGCCGCCTACCGGCAGCCCGGTTTGGGGAGCGGGCCGGGTATGGCGTAGGCTTGCCTGCGGCGCACTTTGGTGTGCCGAGTTCCCGCGTGCCCGCGCCGCCGGTGTCACGGCTCCCGGCGAGACGCCGTGGGAACGACCGCCGACGGTGTGACAACCGGCAGCGGTGGAACAGACGCCAGCAGCCTCAACGACAGGGAGTCCGCCTCCGATGTACGCGATCGTCAAGACCGGCGGCAAGCAGTACAAGGTCGCCGAGGGCGACGTGATCGAGGTCGAGAAGCTCGCCGGTGCCCCCGGCGACGCGGTGAAGCTCACCGCGGTGCTCCTCGTCGACGGTGACGACCTGGTGACCGACGCGGCGAAGCTCGCCAAGGTCGCGGTGTCCGGCGAGATCGCCGCGCACACCAAGGGCCCGAAGATCCGGATCCACAAGTTCAAGAACAAGACCGGCTACCACAAGCGCCAGGGTCACCGCCAGCCGCTGACCCAGGTCAAGGTGACCGGCATCTCCAGCGGGAAGTAGGTCGTCCTCCAATGGCTCACAAAAAGGGTGCGTCCAGCTCGCGTAACGGCCGTGACTCCGCGGCCCAGCGGCTCGGCGTGAAGCGCTTCGGTGGTCAGGTCGTCAGCGCGGGTGAGATCCTCATCCGTCAGCGTGGCACCAAGTTCCACCCCGGTGACCTGGTCGGCCGTGGCGGCGACGACACGCTGTTCGCGCTGGCCGCCGGCTCGGTTCAGTTCGGCACCAAGCGCGGTCGCAAGACCGTCAGCATCGTGCCGCAGCAGTAGTTTTCTGGCCAAGCGGGCCGCGGACCTCTGGTCCCGGCCCGCTTCGCCTTTTCACGCGCGGGGCGGACCCCGCTGGAAGGATTGGCGTCGTGACGACGTTCGTTGACCGGGTCGTCCTGCACATGCAGGCCGGCGACGGCGGGCACGGCTGTGTCTCGATCCACCGGGAGAAGTTCAAGCCGTTCGGCGGGCCGGACGGCGGCAACGGCGGCCACGGCGGCAGCGTGTCCCTGGTGGTCGACGCGCAGGTCACCACGCTGCTCGACTTCCACTTCCGGCCCCACCTGAAGGCCGAGAACGGCAAGGGCGGGGCCGGCTCGAACCGGGACGGCGCGAACGGCCGCGACCTGGTCATCAAGGTGCCCAACGGCACCGTGGTGCAGAGCCTCGACGGCGAGGTCCTGGCCGACATGGTCGGCGTGGGCACCACGTTCGAGGCGGCCCGGGGCGGCCGGGGCGGACGCGGCAACGCCTCGCTGGCGAACGCCCGCCGCAAGGCGCCCGGCTTCGCCGAGCTGGGTGAGCCCGGCGACCGGCTGGACGTGGTGCTGGAGCTCAAGAGCGTCGCCGACGTGGGCCTGGTCGGCTTCCCGTCGGCCGGCAAGTCGTCGCTGATCTCGGTGATCTCCGCGGCCAAGCCTAAGATCGCCGACTACCCGTTCACCACGCTGGTGCCGAACCTGGGCGTGGTCCGGGTGGACAACCACACCTTCACCGTCGCCGACGTGCCGGGCCTGATCCCGGGCGCGGCCAGCGGCAAGGGCCTGGGCCTGGAGTTCCTCCGCCACGTCGAGCGCTGCGCCGTGCTGGTGCACGTGGTCGACACCGCGACGCTTGAGCCCGGCCGCGACCCGCTCGCCGACATCGACGCCATCGAGTCGGAGCTGTCCCAGTACGGCGGGCTCGCCGACCGGCCCCGGCTGGTCGCGCTCAACAAGGTCGACGTGCCCGACGGCAAGGACCTCGCCGACATCGTCCGCCCCGACCTGGAGGCCCGTGGCCTGCGCGTCTTCGACGTCTCCACCGCCACCCGCGAGGGCCTGCGCGAGCTGACGTACGCGATGGCGGAGCTGGTCGAGCAGGGCCGTCGGGCCGCCCCGCCGGCCGAGCCGACCCGGATCGTGATCCGCCCGAAGGCGGTCGACGACGCCGGCTTCACCATCGAGGCCGAGCCGGACGGCTCGTACACGGTGCGCGGCAGCCGGCCGGAGCGCTGGGTGAAGCAGACCAACTTCGACAACGACGAGGCGGTGGGTTACCTGGCCGACCGGCTGGCCCGCCTCGGCGTCGAGGAGAAGCTCGCCAAGGCCGGCGCGCAGGCCGGTGACCTGGTGCGCATCGGCGAACGGGAGTTCGACTGGCAACCAACGCTCTACGCCGGTGTCGACTTCGTACCCGGTAACCGGGGCACCGACGTGCGGCTGGAGGAGAAGTCGAACCGTCCGTCGGCGTCCGACCGGCTGGCGGCCCGCAAGGCCCGCCGGGTCCGCCCGGAGGACGAGATCGAGGCCGCGGCCGCGGCGGAAGCGGACGTCGAGTAGCCGTCTGCGGGACGGTGGCGGGAAACCTGCGCGAAATCCGGCGGATCTAGCGTACGGGCATGTTGATCGAGTCCCGTCCCGCCACCGACCCGGAGATCGCCGCGCTCGTCGTCGCCCAGCAGCGTGAGCTGCGCGACGCGGACGGCGGGCTGGACGGGCAGGTGACGGTCGTGCACACCGACATCCACTACCTGGCCGCCGTGGTGGGCGGCCGGGCGGTCGGCTGCGGTGGGCTCCAGGCGCTCGACGCCGACACCGGTGAGCTGAAGCGGATGTACGTGCGACCGGCGTTCCGGGGGCGGGGCATCGCCCGGCAGTTGCTCGTCGCGCTGGAGGAGCTGGCGTTCCGGGCGGGGCACCGCACGGTGTGCCTGGAGACGGGCACCTACCTGCCGGCCGCGATCTCGCTCTACCGGTCCAGCGGCTACGAGCCGATCCCGGTGTACGGCGAGTACGTGGACAACCCGTACAGCGTCTGCTTCGCCAAGCGGCTGCCGGTGGCGGCCTGATCGGCCGGCCTGACGCTCAGGCGCTGGTCTGGGCGTGCGGCGCGGTGACCGGCTTCGACTCCGGGCTGGCGTGCTGGCGCAGCACGATGCTGAGCAGGATCAGCACGCCGACGGCGAGGAACTCGCTCTGCCAGTTCTGCATCGACTGGAACCAGAAGTCGCTGGTGCCGAGGAACTGCCAGGCGCTGATCGGGGCGGCACCGCTCTCCAGCGCCTGCTCCTGGTTGTAGGCGGCCACGCCGCCGAACAGATGCCCCAGGAACGAGCCGCCGAAGATCATCAGAAGCGCGATGGCGAGGCTGTTCCGGTAGACCACGAGCGGCAGCCCGCCGACCCGTACCGGCCAGGGCGAGTCGGGGCGGGCGTGGTCCCGGTTGTCCTCCGGCCGGTCCGTCTGGTCCTCCGGCTTCGACTCGGCCGAGCCCTTCTGCACCAGGTACGCGGTGAGCAGCACGTAGCCGCCCATCTGGAGGAACTCCGACTCCCAGTTCTCGAACACCGCCTCGGCGAAGTGCCCGGTGCCGAGATAGGCCCACCAGCTCAGCGGCTCGATGCCGTACCGGCTCAGCTCCTCGTTGTGCACCTGCCAGCCGAAGACGCTCTGCAGCAGCAGGAAGACCAGGAACGCGCCGAGCATGGCGACCGAGAGCATGTTGTCGCGCAACCACCGTGGCATCGCCGGACCTCCTCGACCCGCTCGCGCCTGCCCTCCTGCCCGGCATCGGGTCGGGACAAACCCCGCACCGGCGTGTCGCGCCTGGTCAGGGACGGTCGAACGGGGCCTCCACCCGGGTGCCGGTGCCGAGGTTGTTGTTGAGCAGCAGGCCGGCCGCGAGCATGCCGAAACCGAGGAACAGGTGCAGCCAGTTGTCGGCGTCGTTCACCGGCACGAAGTTCGCCGAGGCATCCCGGTCGATGGCGAAGCCGTACAGCCACAGCACCAGGTAGAGCGCGCCGCCGCCGGCCAGGAACACCCGCGCCCCGGCCAGCCGCCGCGCCATGACCAGACCGACCAGGCCGAACAGCAGGTGCACCAGGTTGTGCAGCACCGACACCTGGAACACCCCGAGCAGCTTCGCCTCGGAGTGGTGCCCGGCGAACGTCATCTCGCCGTAGTGCGTGGTGATGCCGGGTACGAAACCGAGTACGCCGATCAGCGCGAAGACGGCTGCCGCCGCGAGGGCGACCTTCTGCACCGTAGGCCGGGCGGGCGCGTGTTCGCGCACGTCACGTGCCATCCCTGTCACCCCCGTGGACTCGCCGCCGCCCGGGCGGGCAGGCATTCCATTCTCTGACCGGAGCGGGTCGCTCCCGCAGAGAAATCACGAATCAGGCATGGACCGGTCGACCGGGGGTAGGGCGATTGTCATGCGGAAACAAATCCGCGTACCCCCCGAGAACACCCGCTGGGAAACACACGAGCGGAAGGGACATCATGACTCAGGATCTTTCCCCGACTTCTGCCACGTACCAGTCGACGAACGGCGGCGGCGTGCGTGACCAGGCCCGCCAGGTGGGCTCCGACGCCGCGAGCGCCGGTGGCGCCGTGGCGCAGACCGCCAAGGAGCAGGGTCGGGAGGTGGTGGGCGAGGCCAAGCGACAGGCCCGCGACCTCTACGGCGAGACCCGCAGCCAGGTCACCGCCCAGGCCGGTCAGCAGCAGCAGCGCGCCGCCAGCGGCCTGCGGTCGCTCGCCGACGAGATGCGCACCATGGCGCAGCAGGGTGGCGGCTCCGGCCCGGTCACCGAGCTGGCACACCAGGCGGCCGAGCGGGTGCACGGCGTGGCCGGCTGGCTGGAGCAGCGCGAGCCGGGCGACCTGCTCAACGAGGTGAAGAACTACGCCCGCCGCAACCCCGGCACGTTCCTCGTCGGCGCCGCGCTGCTCGGCGTGGTCGCCGGGCGGCTCACCCGCAACATCACCGCGCTCGGCGACGACAACAGCGGCGCGCGGCCGGCGTACGACCCGGACCGCACGGCCGTCATCCCGACCGCGCGTGAGGTGCCGGACCAGGTGCCGCCGGGCGGCTACCTCGACCCGACGCCGGGCAGCTACGCCGAGCCGGACCCGGGCTACTCCGCGCCGGGCGCGACCTACCCGACCGGCGGCGCCCCGAACACCTGGGCCGACCCGGCGGGTGGCACCGGTCAGCCGCTGCCGCCGCCGGAGCGCACCGACCCGCTGCCGGGCGTCCCGTCCACCGGCGCTCCCCGCCCGTGACCGGCCGCACCGGCAGAAGGGAGGCGACGGCATGACCGTACCCACGCAGGACCCCGGCTATCAGGCGGCGGGCGCCCCGCCCCACGCCGACGAGGTGCGCGGCAGCTCGCTCGGCGACCTGATGCGCCAGGTCACCACTGACCTGTCCACGCTGATGCGGCAGGAGGTCGAACTGGCGAAGGCGGAGATCCGCCAGGAGGGCAAGAAGGCGGGCAAGGCCGCCGGCCTGTTCGGCGGCGCCGGCTTCGGCGGCTACATGGTGGCGCTCTTCGTCTCGATCGCGATCTGGCAGTTCCTCGACAACGTCATGGACTCCGGGCTGGCCGCGCTGATCGTGGCCGTCGTCTGGGCCGCTGTCGCGGCGGTCCTGTACTCGATGGGCAAGAAGAACGCCGAGCGGATCCGCGGCCTGAAGCAGACGAACGACAGCGTGCAGCGCATCCCCGACGCGCTCAAGCCGCACCCGGAGGGAGTCACCCGATGAGCACCGATCCCGAGCAGATCCGCCGCGAGATCGAAGCCACCCGCAACAACCTCAGCTCGGACGTGGACGCCCTGGCGTACAAGGTCAGCCCGGGCCGCATCGTCGACGACCGCAAGCAGCGCGTGCGTAGCGCGCTGACGAACGTGAAGGACAAGGTGATGGGAACCGCATCGGACCTCGGCCACGGCACCGGCCACGCCGCCCACTCGGTGGGCGACCACGCCTCCTCGATGGCGTCCACGGTGGGCGACAAGGCGCACTCGGCCGCCGCCACGGTGAGCGACGCCGCCCACCGGGCGCCGCAGGTGGTGCGGCGCAAGTCCGAGGGCAACCCGATCGCCGCCGGCGTGATCGCCTTCGGCGTCGGCATGCTGGTCTCCTCGCTGATCCCCGCCACCCGCCGCGAGCAGCAGGTCGCCGCGCAGGTCAAGGAGAAGGCCGCCGAGCACGGCGGCGTGGTCAAGGAGAAGCTGGGCGAGGTCGCCGGTGAGCTGAAGGAGGAGCTGCGCGAGCCCGCGCAGCACGCCGCCGAGTCGGTGAAGGCCACCGCGCAGGACGCCGCGTACGCGGTCAAGGACGACGGCCGCGCCGCCGCGCAGGACGTGCGGCACAGCGCCGAGCAGGCGCGGTCCTCCTGAAGGCCCGCGCTCTCGGTTAGGAAGGGCCCCTTCTTATCGCCTCGCGATAAGAAGGGGCCCTTCCTTTCACCTCAGCGGGCATCGACCCGGTTTGCACCCAGAGCACCAGTTCGTCCGGGCGGTGCCGGGTCGTCCGCCGCCGCAGCGCACGTGTGGAGTTGGCCGCTGTCCGCAGCCGGGCGCCCGCGTAGGGCACCCCGCCGCGCAGCCGCCGGCCCACCGCCAGCCACGCGCACAGCCCGCGTTCCAGCGCCCAGAGCGGCGCGGCCAGGCTGGTGTGCGCCGGGAACACCGCCGCGCCGCCGGCCCGTCGCCGGCCCAGCTCCGCCACCGCGACAACCGCCAGCCCGGCCCGCAGCAGCAGCCCGGGCCGGCGGGTGGCGAGCGCGGCCGCCGTCGCGGGCAGCACCGCCAGCGCGGCGAGCAGCCACGCCGGCCGGGCCGTCTCGTCGTACGCCTGGCGGACGCGCTGCCCGAGGAAGTGCGCCGCGGAGGGCGGGAGCCGCCGCACGTACAGCCACGCCGGGGTGGCGGTGCTGCCGCCGTACGCGCGCACGGTCCGGACCAGCTCCAGGTTCTCGAAGAGCACGTCCGGGTCGTAGCCGCCCATCGCCAGGAACGTGCCCCGCCGCACCCCGAGGGTGCCGGGCCAGTCCCCGCCGAACGCGCGGGCGAGCAGCGTCCGGCCGGTGTCCCACCAGGCGTGCCACGGCAGCGGGTCGAAGTGGTTCTGCGGGCGGACCAGGTCGACCCCGTCCAGCAGCTGGTGCACGGCGGCCAGGGCCGGCAGGTCGTACCGGATGTCGTCGTCGGCGATCACCACGTGCTCGTGCCGGGCCAGCGCGACGCCGGTGAGCACGCCGAGCACCTTGCCGTTGCGTCCGCGCAGCGCCGGGTCCGGCGGCACGTGCCGCACCAGCCCGCCCCACGCGGCGGCGTGCCGGGCGAACAGCTCCGGCGCCGATCCGTCGACCACCACCACGTCGACCCAGCGGCTCAGCTCCCGCAGGTACGCGGTCAGCTCGTCCAGGCCGCCGTCGTCGTGGGCGCGCAGCGGCAGGACGTACGCCATCGGCAGCCGGACCGGCGCGGACGCGGCGCCCTCGTCGCGCGGCGGCGCGGCGGTCGGTCGGGTCATGTCGTCTCCCCTCGTGCCGGGTGACGCGACTTGCCCGGAACGCGGCTGCTGAAACCGTTTCGGGCACGCTGCGCATCGTCGGTGTACCCGTGCCGCCCGACCGTCCGGGGAGGGAGCGTGCCCGTTCAGCGCAGCGGGCGTACCGCGTCGACCGGGCGTACGCCGTCGAGCACCAGCCCGCTGGGCGGCAACGCCGGCATGGCGCCCAGGTCGAGCGCCAGGTCCTGCGGCGGTACGCGGTAGTCCATCGCGCCGGTCAGGTTAGTCACGGCCCGCTTCATCAGCTCGATGGTGATCCACTCGCCGGCGCAGCGGTGGCCGGTGAAGTGGTCGCCGCCGCCCTGCGGGACCAGGCCGAACGGGTCGTCGCGCCAGCCGGTGAAGCGCTCGGGGCGGAACTGCTCCGGCTCCGGCCAGATGTCCGGGTGGTGATTGGTGCCGTACAGGTCGAGCAGCACCCGCCGGCCCTGCGGGAACGTGTACCCCCGCCACTGGAACGAGCGGCGCACCCGGGCCGCGGTGACCGGGAAGAACGGGTAGTAGCGGCGTACCTCCTGCACGAACCGCTCGGTCGCGGCGTCGTCGCCGGGCAGCCGGTCCCGCCAGTGCGGGTGGTCGTGCAGGGCCAGCGCGGCGAAGACCACGTACCGGTCCACCGCGACTGTGGGGCGCAGCACGTTGAGCAGTTCCACGGCGGCGATCCGGCGGGGCAGCGGCAGTCCCCGCTCGTCCCGGTGCCCGGCCACGACCGCCAGCGCGCTGCCCTCCGGGGCGGGCACCGCGCCCGCGCGTACCCGTTCGATCAGGTCGCCGGCCCATCGTTGCGCGCGGTAGCGGCCGAGCCGGCCGAGCCAGTGCCGGGGGCCCAGCGCGGCCGGCGCCTCGATCATCGCGTGCATCTCGGCGGTGCGGCGCGGCACGTCGGCCTCGGCCAGCGGCACCCCGGCCCAGGCCCAGACCGTACGGGTCAGGATCTCGCCCACCTCGTCGTAGAGCACCACCGGGCCGTTGCGGGCCCAGACCGGGATCCGGGCCTGCCACTGTTCGTCGAAGATCTCCCCGAGGCGGCGGATCGCGGCCGACGTCATGATCGACATGAACATCGCCTTGCGGACCCGGTGCGCCTGCCCGTCCAGGCCCTGCACGCCGCCGACACCGGTGAGCGTGCGCTGCCCGCGCATCGGCATGGCGCCCCGCCGCACGAACCGCTCCTCGTCGTAGAACAGCTCGGCGGCCTCCCGGCCGCGCAGGCAGATCGTCGGCTCCAGCAGCAGCCGGGTCTGGAACACGTCCGTGCCGAGGCGGTCGCAGCGGGAGCCGACGAAGCGGTAGCCCTCCCGGATGAAGGCGAGCGTGCTGTCCGGGCTCCGGTCGCTCGGCATGGTGCTCATGTCGGCTGCTCCTGACGCGGTTCGGCGGCGCTGCCTACCTACCCCGGGCGACGCCGCCGAACCCTTCATCTCAGCAGCTCGGGCCGCACGCGGGAGGGGCCAGCCGGTCGGGCGGACGCTGGCCCCTCCCCGGCGGCGGAAAAGCTGGTTCCCTCAAGGCACGCGGACCGGCGGCTACCGGTCCGGCGCCCGCCGGCGTGGTGTCCGGCGAGGGTCACCGGCGACGGGGGAGGGCACTGATGCGTGACGACAGCGCGGCACGGCGGCACCGCGAGGCGTGGGCCGGGCTGCGCGGGGACGGCCGCGACGGTCCGCTGATCGGCGGGCCCCGGCGCGCCGGGGCCCGCCCACCGCGGTACTTCACCGTGCACCTGGGCTTCGCCGCCACCGATCCCGCCGTCGCGCGGGAGCAGGCGGTGGCGTACGCCGAAGCGCTCGGCCTGCTCCGCCCGGAGCTGGCGCTCGGCGCGGCGGCCCTGTCCCCGGCGGACGCCTGGCACCGGGCCGAGCGGCTGTTCTGCGACGCGGTCGGGCCCGACGGCGAGCGCTGCGCCGACGTGGCCGCTCACCCCGGCTTCCACCACGCGCCCGGTCCGGGCGGCCTCGGCTGGGGCGACGGTGACTGAGGTGCGCTCAGTCCAGGTCGAACTCGCCGTCCTGGGCGCCGGCGACGAACGCGTCCCACTCGGCCTGGGTGAAGACCAGCACGGGCCCGTCCGGCTCGGCGGAGTTGCGCATACCGATCAGGTCGTCGACGAATGCCACCTCGACCGCTCCCTCGGAGGTGTCGCCCTCTGCCCGCTGCCAAACCGCCCGGGAGAGGTCGAAATCGCCCTTGGGGTGCTGACCCATCGCTGCTCCTCCATCGCCATGCGTAACGAGGCGGCCCGAGCGGACCACATCGGGCAGGATAAGCGGATGCCGAGCCTCACCCGTGCAGAGGCGACCGCGCGCCGCGCGTCGATCACCGTCGAGTCCTACGATGTGGACCTCGACCTGACCGGCGACGCCGAGCGGTTCCGCTCCGCCGTCACCATCCGGTTCCGGGCCACCCCCGGCGCCGAGACCTTCGTCGACGTCAAACCGCGCCGACTCCTCGCCGCCCGCCTCAACGACAGCGACCTCGACCCGGCCCTGCTGGCGGACGGCCGGCTGCCGCTGACCGGCCTGGCCGCCGACAACACGCTCACCGTCGAGGCTGAGATGGCCTACTCCAACACCGGCGAAGGGCTGCACCGGTTCGTCGACCCGGCCGACGGCGAGACCTACCTGTATGCGATGTCCTTCCTGGACGACGGGCCGCGGATCTTCGCCGCGTTCGACCAGCCCGACCTGAAGGCGCCGGTGACGCTGACCGTCACCGCGCCACCGGAGTGGACGGTGGCCGCCAACGGGCCGCTCGCCGACCGGCCCGCACCCGGCCGCTGGGAGTTCGCCACCACCGAGCCGCTCGCGACCTACTTCGTCTCGCTGATCGCCGGGCCGTGGCACGTGCTGCGCGCCGAGCACGACGGCATCCCGCTCGGCCTCTACTGCCGGCGCTCGCTCGCCGAGCACCTGGATGCCGACGCCGAGGAGATCCTCACAGTCACCCGGCAGTGCTTCGACCGCTTCCACGAGCTGTTCGCCGAACGCTATCCGTTCGACAAGTACGACCAGGCGTTCGTGCCCGAGTTCAACGCCGGCGCGATGGAGAACCCGGGCCTGGTCACGATCCGCGACGACTACGTCTATCGCTCGGCGGTGACCGACACCCAGCGGGAGCTGCGCGCCACCACGATCGCCCACGAGATGGCGCACATGTGGTTCGGCGACCTGGTCACCATGAGCTGGTGGGACGACCTGTGGCTCAACGAGTCCTTCGCCGAATACCTGGGCACCCGGGTCACCGCCGAGGCGACCCGGTTCGACCGGGCGTGGACCACGTTCGCGAGCCGTCGCAAGGCCTGGGGCTACACCGCCGACCAGCGCCCCTCCACCCATCCGGTGGCGCCGGAGGAGGTGGCAGACGCCGCCCGGGCGCTGCTGAACTTCGACGGCATCTCGTACGCCAAGGGCGCCAGCGTGCTGCGCCAGCTCGTCGCCTGGCTCGGTGACGAGGCGTTCCTGGCCGGGCTGAACGCGCACTTCGCCGCGCACCGCTTCGGCAACGCGACACTCGCCGACCTGCTGGCCGCCCTGGGTACGGCGAGCGGCCGCGACCTGGACGGCTGGGCGGAACGCTGGCTGCGCCGCGCGCAGGTGAACACGCTGCGGGTCGACACCGCCGTGGACGCCGACGGGCGGTGGACCGACGTGGCGATCGTGCAGACCGCCCCGGCGAGCCACCCGGTGCTGCGGCCGCACCGTATCGGCGTGGCCCACCACACCGCCGACGGCCCGGCGTACCGGTTCGACGTCGACCTCGACCCCGACGCCGACGGCGGCCGGACGCCGCTGCCCGAGCTGGTCGGACGGCCCGCCACCGGGCTCGTGCTGCCGAACGCCGGTGACCTGACGTTCGCCAAGATCCGCCTCGACCCGGCCTCGGCGGACGCGGTGCCGCTGCTGCTGCCGGGGCTCGACGATCCGCTGGCCCGGGCGCTGCTCTGGGGCGAGGCGCTGGACGCGGTCACCGACGGGGAACGGCCGGCCGGCGCGCTGGCCGCGCTGATTGCGGCGGCGCTGCCCGCCGAGACCGAGGTGACGATCGTCGAGGACGTGCTGCTGCTCAGTCGCCGGCTGATCGACCGCTACCTCGACCCGCTCGGCCGGGACGCGGCGTTGCTGCGGGTGGCGAGCGCCTGCGCGGCGTTGCTCGACTCGGCCCCCGCGGGCGGTTCCCTGCAACTGGCGGCGGCGCGGGGCCTGATCGCCGCCACCACCGACACCGCGATGCTCGCCGGCTGGCTGGCCGGTAAGGACGTGCCGTCGGGGCTGGCCGTGGACACCGACCTGCGCTGGGCGGTGCTGCGCCGGCTGGTGGTGCTCGGCGCGGCCGGTACGCCGCAGATCGACGCCGAGGCCGACGCCGACCGCAGCGCCACCGGCGCCGAGCAGGCCGCCGCGTGCCGGGCCGCGCTGCCCGACGCCGACGCGAAGCGGGCCGCCTGGGAGATCGTCACCCGCAGCACCGAGCTGTCCAACCGCCTGGTCGAGGCGACCGCCGAGGGCTTCTGGCAGCCCGAGCAGGCAGAGCTGACCGCCGGGTACGTGCAGCGCTACTTCACCGACATGCCGGCGGCGGCGCGTCTGCGTACCGCGTGGGTGGCCGACGCGGTCACGGTGGCCGCCTACCCCCGCTACGCCGTGGCGCAGCCCACCCGGGAGATGGCCGCGGCGCTGCTGGCCCGCGACGACCTGACGCCGGGCCTGCGGCGGTGGGTGACCGACCTGGACGACGACATGCGCCGGGCGCTCGTGGCCCGGACGGCGGTGGCCGCCGCGTCGGCCTGAGCTGGGAGCGCGCCGGGTGGGGGACCGCCCGGCGCGCTCGACGGCGGACCCCGCCCGGGGCCGCCGGGCGGGCGGCCTACGATCGCTGAGTGGAGGAAGACATCCGGCGGGTCGGCATCATGGGCGGCACGTTCGACCCGATCCACCACGGGCACCTGGTGGCGGCGAGCGAGGTGGCCGACCGGTTCGGTCTGGACGAGGTGGTCTTCGTGCCCACCGGACAGCCGTGGCAGAAGGCGGAGGAAGCGGTCACCCCGGCCGAGGACCGTTATCTGATGACGGTGATCGCCACCGCCTCCAACCCGCGCTTCCAGGTGAGCCGGGTCGACATCGACCGCGGCGGCCCCACCTACACCGTCGACACGCTGCGCGACCTGCACGCCGAGTACGGCGCGAAGGCGCAGCTGTTCTTCATCACCGGCGCGGACGCGCTGGAGCGCATCCTCTCCTGGAAGGATCTGGACGAGGCGCTCGAACTGGCCCACTTCATCGGCGTGACCCGGCCCGGCTTCGAACTGACCGACAAGCACCTGCCGGCCGACTCGGTGAGCCTCGTGCAGGTGCCCGCGATGGCGATCTCCTCGACCGACTGCCGCGCGCGGGTCGCCCGGGGCGAACCGGTGTGGTACCTGGTGCCCGACGGTGTGGTGCAGTACATCGCGAAACGACGTCTCTATCAGCGGTGATTCCGCGCTTTATGTCCCCGTTTGTGCCTGAAATCGACCAGAACTGACAAGTCGCCGCACCGCCGGGTGTGAGAGGCTTGGAGGGTCGCACGGTTGATCGAAGGAGAACGGTGACAGTTTCCGAGCGCGCGCACGAGCTGGCGATGGCCGCCGCCCAGGCCGCGGCCGACAAGAAGGCACAGGACATCGTCATCATCGACGTGGGCGACCAGCTCGCGATCACCGACGCGTTCCTGCTGGCCGCCGCTCCGAACGAGCGTCAGGTGCTCGCCATCGTCGACGCCATCGAGGAGCGCCTGCTGGAGCTGCCGGAGAAGGCCAAGCCGGTGCGCCGCGAAGGCGAGCGCGGCGGCCGCTGGGTGCTGCTCGACTACGTCGACATCGTGGTGCACGTCCAGCACACCGAGGAGCGCGAGTTCTACGCGCTCGACCGGCTCTGGAAGGACTGCCCGCAGATCCCGTTCACCGATCGCGACCTGGCCGACTCGGCCGCCGGCACCGCCACCGCCGAATGACCCGCCTGATCATCTGGCGGCACGGCAACACCGACTGGAACGCCGCGAGCCGCGTCCAGGGCCAGACCGACGTGCCCCTCAACGACCTCGGCCGCGAGCAGGCCCACGCCGCCGCCCCGGTACTCGCCGCGCTGCGCCCCGACGCGATCGTCGCCAGCGACCTGCGCCGGGCCGCCGACACCGCCGCCGCGCTCGCGGCGCTGACCGGGCTGCCGGTCCGCACCGACGCGCGGCTGCGGGAACGGCACTTCGGCCAGTGGCAGGGCCTCACCCTGACCGAGGTGGCCGAACGGTTCCCCGACGAGTACGCCCGCTGGCGGGCCGGCGACCCGGACCCGGGCGCCGGCCTCGAACCCCTGGGTGACCTGGGCGCCCGGCTCGGTGCCGGGTTCCAGGACGCGGCCGACCTCGCAGTCGGCGGCACGGTCGTGGTGACCACCCACGGCGGCGGCGCCCGGCAGGGCGTCGGGCACCTGCTCGGCTGGGACCACACGGTGCTGCGCAGCCTCGGCTCGCTGGCGAACTGCCACTGGACCGAACTGCGCCACAACGGCGTCCGGGGCTGGCACCTGCGGGCGCACAACGTCGGTCTGGTCACCCGGGCGGCGCTCACCGACGCGGTCTGACACCTCCGGCCCCGGCACGTCACAGCGCCATCGGCTAGCGTGCCGGTCATGCCCGTCGCGGTCGTCACCGACTCCACCGCCTACCTGCCCTCCGACCTGGCCCGCGCACGCGGGCTCACCGTCGTCCCGCTCACAGTCGTCCTCAACGGCGCGGAAGGGCTGGAGGGCGTCGAGACCTCCCCGGCCGACGCCACCCGCGCGCTGAGCGGCCGGCGGGTCTCGGTGAGCACGTCCCGGCCCGCGCCCGAACAGTTCGCGCAGGTCTACCGCACGCTGCTCGCCGAGGGCGCCGACGGCGTGGTGTCGGTGCACCTGTCCGCCGAGCTGTCCGGCACCGTCGAGGCCGCCCGGCTCGCCGCCGCCGAGATCGGCGACGACCGCGTCACCGTCGTCGACAGCCGATCCACAGGCATGGGCCTCGGCTTCCCGGCGCTCGCCGCCGCCGCGGCCGCCGCGGCGGGCGCCGACCTGACCGGGGTACGCGACGCGGCGCTGGACGCGGTCGCCCGCACCACCATCTACTTCTACGTCGACACGCTGGAGTTCCTGCGCCGGGGCGGCCGGATCAACGCGGCCGAGGCGCTGCTCGGCACCGCGCTCTCGGTAAAGCCGATCATGCACATGCCTGATGGCGCGATCGTGGTGAAGGACAAGGTCCGTACCGCCAGCCGGGGAGTCGCGCGGCTGGTCGACCTCGCCGTCGAGGCGGCAGACGACGCCCAGGTCGACGTCGCGGTGCACCACCTCGCCGCGCCGCAGCGGGCCGAGCAGTTGCTGACGGCGCTGACCGAGCGGCTGGGCGACCGGCTGCACGACACGTACGTCACCGAGGCCGGAGCGGTGGTCGCCGCCCACGCCGGGCCGGGGCTGGCGTGCGTGGTGGTCCACCGCCGTACACCCTAGGGTGGCCGGATGAACCTCCGGTCGTATGTCGTCACCGGCGGGGGCCGGGGCGTCGGACGGGCGATCGTCGAGCGGCTGGCCACCGACGGCGGCATCGTGGTCGTGGTCGAACGGGACACGAGCGCCCTGGACTGGCTGGCCCGGCATCCACTCGCCGACCGGCTGCACGCCGTGACCGGGGACGCCGGCGACGAGGCGGTCACCGGCCGGGCCGCCGACCGCGCCGAGGCGTACGCGCCGCTGGCCGGCTGGGTCAACAACGCCGCCGTCTTCCGCGACGCCGACCTGCACCGCGCGCCCGCGAGCGAGGTGGTCGACCTGATCACGCTCAACCTGCGGCCCGCCGTGGCCGGGGCCGGCACTGCCGTACGCCGGTTCCTGGCCGCCCGGACCGGCGGCGCGATCGTCAACGTCTCGTCCCACCAGGCCCGCCGGGCGGTGCCGGGCGCGCTGCCGTACGCCACCGCCAAGGCCGCGCTGGAAGGGCTGACCCGGGCGCTCGCCGTCGACTACGGCCGCCACGGGACCCGCGCCAACGCGGTGGCGCTCGGCTCCGTCCACACCGAACGGCACGCCGCCTACCTGGCCGGACTCGACCCGGCCGAGGTCGCGCACGTCGACGCGGAGATGGCCCGGCTGCACCCGCTCGGCCGGATCGGGCGTACCGACGAGGTGGCCGAGGTGGTCGCGTTCCTGCTCTCCGACCGCGCCTCGTTCGTCAACGGCGCGGTCGTGCCGGTCGACGGGGGACGGGCCGCGCTCGGCCTGGACCCGGAGGCGCGCTGACTGCCGTTTTCGGCCACCTAGCACGGCCACGGCTTGATCGGGTGTGTGTCCACAGTCCCTTGGTTGTCCACAGGTGAGCGTTCATCGGCCGATGCGGGACGAGCTGTCGCCGTAGCGTCCCGAGCCGTGCCAGACGACGAGGAGACGACGGTACGGCGGCGGCTCGCCCGGCTGTTCGGGCCTGGGCCCGGCGAGGCCGAGCCGGGTCTCGGGCTGCGTCCCGGCTTCCCGGAGCGCGACGGCGGGCGGGAGCCCTCGTCCGGGGCGAACCCCTGGTCCGCCGAGCCGTACGCCGACGAAGGCCCGTCCCACGATGCTCCGGTGGCCGCGCGCGGCCTGGCGTCCCGGCTGCCCGGACCCGGGGCGTTCGATCCCGGCCGCCGGGGTGTGCGGGCGCTCGCGGCGGTGGCGGCAGTGGTGGTCGTGGTGGCCGCCGTCTGGGCCTGGCGTTCGCGTCCGAGCACCGAACCCGTGCCGCCGGTGACGGCGCCCTCCGAGGCGCCTGTGGGCGCGGCGACCGAGGCGGTCACCGGGGTGCCCGCGTCAGCCGGCGCACCGGGTCAGGTGGTCGTCGCGGTGGCCGGGAAGGTCCGCCGCCCCGGCCTGGTCCGGCTGCCGGCCGGCGCCCGGCTGGCCGACGCCGTCGAGGCAGCAGGCGGCGCGCTGCCCGGCGTCGACGTCGCGCTGCTCAACCCCGCCCGCAAGGTCACCGACGGTGAACTGATCCTGGTCGGCGTGACCGCCCCACCGGGACCGGGCGGGCCCGCCGCGGCGGGCGCAGGCGGTGCGCCGGGCGGACCTGCGGCGCCGGCCGGACCGGTCAACCTGAACACCGCGACGCTTGCCCAGCTCGACGCGCTACCCGGCGTCGGCCCGGTGCTCGCCCAGCGGATCCTCGACCACCGCGACCAGCACGGCGGCTTCCGGTCCGTGTCCGACCTGCGGCAGGTCGACGGCATCGGCGACGCCCGGTACGAGCAGCTCAAGGAACTGGTGACGGTGTGACCGGCCGGCGTGCCCCTGCCTCGCCCGTCCTCGACGGTGACCCTGCGCCTGTCCGCGACGTGCCCGACCTGCGGCTGGCCGGGTTGGCGGCGGCCGCGTGGCTCGCCGCGCTGGCCGGGCTGCACCTCACCGTCCGGGCGACCGTGTGGACGGCCGCCGTCGCCGCCGCGCTCGCCCTCCTGGCGGGCCTGCGCCGCTGCGGTGTGCTCGGTCGACCGGGCGAGCCGGCCCGCCGCTACGGCTGGATCGCGGTCGCCGTGCTGCTCGGCGTGGTCTGCGGGGCGGCCGCCACCGGCGCCCGGCTCGCGATCCGCGACGCCACGGCGGTACGAGCGCTGGTCGCCGAAGGCGCAGTGGTCACCGCCGACCTGGTGCTGCGCGACGATCCCCGCCCGGTACGCGGTGCCCCCGGCCGGCCACCGATGCTCCTGGTCCGCGTCGACCTGGTCCGCCTCACCGGAGGCGACGGCGCGCGGGTCACCGGCCCGGTACGCGCCCTCGTGCTGGCCACCGACCCGGCCTGGCGGCCGCTGCTGCCGGGTCAGCGGGTCACCACCCAGGGGCGGCTGTCCGCCCCGCGCGGCGGTGACCTGACCGCCGCCGTGCTCTCCGCCGCCGACCCGCCCACGCTGCGCGGCAGCGCGTCCTGGCCGCAACGGGCGGCCGGGGTGCTGCGATCAGGGCTCCAGCGCGCCTGTGCGCCGCTGCCGGACGCGCCGGGCGGGCTGCTGCCCGGCCTCGTGGTGGGGGACACCAGCCGGCTGCTGCCCGAGGTGGAGGAGGACTTCCGGGCCACCGGGATGACGCACCTCAACGCGGTGTCCGGCTCCAACGTGGCGATAGTGGTCGGTGCGGTGCTGCTGCTGGCCCGCTGGGCGCGCGCCGGTCCGCGTACCGCCGCCACGCTGTGTGTGCTCGCCCTGGTCGGGTTCGTCATCCTGGTCCGGCCCTCGCCGAGCGTGGTGCGCGCCGCCGCGATGGGTGCGATCGGGCTCGCCGCGCTGGCCGCCGGGCGGTCCCGGTCGGCGCTGCCCGCGCTCGCCGCGGCGGTCACCGGACTGGTCCTGTACGACCCGGACCTCGCGGGCGACCCGGGGTTCGCGTTGTCGGTCTGCGCCACCGGGGGACTGCTGCTGCTCGCGCCGGGATGGCGGGACGCGCTGCGCCGCCGGGGCGTACCGCCCGGGCTGGCCGAGGCGCTCGCCGTGCCGGCCGCCGCGCAGCTCGCCTGCGGCCCGGTGATCGCCGGACTGTCCGCGACGGTGAGCCTGGTGGCGGTGCCGGCGAACCTGTTGGCGGTGCCGGCCGTCGCGCCCGCCACTGTGCTCGGTGTGCTGGCGGCGGTGCTGTCGCCGGTGTGGCCGGGCGGCGCGGAGTTCCTGGCCTGGCTGGCGAGTTGGCCGGCGCGCTGGCTGGTGGCGGTGGCCGCGCACGGGGCGGACCTGCCGGCCGGGAACCTGCCCTGGGTGGGCGGGGTGGCCGGGGCCCTGCTGCTGGCGGGGGTGAGCGTGGCGCTGCTGCTCGCCTTCCGCCGACGCCGGGCGCGGCGGCTGGTCGCGGTCGTGGTGATGGCGGTGGTGCTCGGCGCGGTGCCGATCCGGTTGCTTGCCTCCGGCTGGCCGCCGCGCGGCTGGGTGGTGGTGGCGTGCGCGGTGGGACAGGGGGACGCCGTGGTGCTGCCGGTGGCGGCCGGCCGGGCCGTGGTGGTCGACGCCGGACCGGACCCGTCCGGCGTGGACGCCTGCCTGCGCCGCCTGCGCGTACGTGAGGTGTCGCTGCTGGTGGTCAGTCACTTCCACGTCGACCACGTCGGCGGCGTGGCCGGGGTGTTCCGGGGCCGGCGGGTGGGCGCGGTGGTGGGTCCGTCCTGGTCCGAGCCGCCCTACGGCGCCGCCCAGGTACGCGAGGCGGCCCGCCGGGCCGGTGCGCCGCTCGCCGCCGCGCAGGCGGGCTGGCGCTGGCGGGCCGGAGCGGTGGACCTGGTCGCGGTGGGGCCGCCGTACCCGCTGCGGGGCAGCCGGTCCGACCCGAACAACAACTCACTCGTCCTGACCGCCACCGTGGCCGGGGTACGGGTCCTGCTCGCCGGTGACGCCGAGACGGAGGAGCAGCGGGCGATGCTGGAGACGATGCCGGCCGCCGCGATCCGGGCCGACGTGCTGAAGGTGGCCCACCACGGCTCGGCGTACCAGGATCCGCAGTTCCTCGCCGCGGTGCGCCCGGCGGTGGCGCTGGTGTGCGTGGGCGTCGACAACGACTACGGGCATCCCAACGCCGGGCTGCTGGACCGGCTGGCCCGGGGCGGCGCGCGGGTGCTGCGTACCGACACCGGCGGTGACCTGGCCGCCGTGCGCGTCGGCGCCGGCCTCGCCGTGGTGACGCGCGGCCCCGATCCGGTACGACAGCGGTGAGGTGGCCAATCTTGTTGCGATAGATGGTGGATCAAGTCAAATGTCTGGATTTGCGCTGAGTGCGGGCTGTGCCGTCACAGTCCTCGATGACCAGGTCCGATCGGGTCGGAGGGCGTGCGAGTATGGGCGACGTGACCCCCGCCGACCTGCCTCCTATTGTGCTCGTCCTCGGCGACGAGGAGCTGCTCGCCACGCGAGCGGTGACCGAAGCCGTCGCCCGGGCCCGCGAGGTGGACCCCGACGTGGACGTGCGGGAATACCAGGCCGGCACGCTCACCGTCGGCGAGATCGCCGAGATGCTCAGCCCGTCGCTGTTCGGCGGCCGCCGGGTGCTGGTGCTCCGCTCCGGTCAGGACGCCCGCAAGGACCTGTCCACCGCGCTACTGGCGTACGCGAAGAACCCCGACCCGGACGTGCAGCTCGTCGTGCTGCACCTGGGCGGGGCCAAGGGCAAGGCGTTCGCCGACGGGCTTCGGGCGGCCGGTGCCACGGTGGTGCCGGCGATGAAGCTCAAGGGCGACCGGGAACGGGCCGCCTTCGTGCGGGACGAGATCCGTCGCAACGGGGGCAAGTGCACGCCGGACGCGGCCGACGCCTTGGTCGCGGCGGTCGGCAACGACATGCGTGAGCTGGCCGCCGCCTGCTCGCAGCTGCTCGCCGACACGGACGGGCGGATCAGCGCGGACACGGTGGCCCGCTACTACCGGGGGCGGGCCGAGGTGACCGGCTTCACGGTGGCCGACGCGACGATGGTCGGCGACGTGCCCGGCGCGCTGGAGGCGCTGCGCTGGGCGCTGCACGTCGGCGTCGATCCGGTGCCGATCGCCGACGCGCTGGCCGACGGCGTACGAACCGTGGCCCGGGTCGCCGCCGCCGGGCGGGGAAGCCCGTTCCAGCTGGCCAAGACGCTGGGCATGCCGGCCTGGAAGATCGAGAAGGCTCAGGTGCGGGCACGGGGCTGGACACCCGAGGGCCTGGTCGAGGCGATGCGGGTGGCCGCTGAGTGCAACGCGGCGGTCAAGGGCGGCGCCGACGACCGGGCGTACGCGCTGGAGCGAGCCGTGTTCTCGGTGGCCGCGGCCCGGCAGGGCGGCGCCCGGTGACCCGATCGTGGTCGACTGTGGCCACGGACGAGGAACGGTACCGCCCGCTCTACGCCCGGGTGCTGGGCCTGCGCTTCGTCAACCCGGGCGGGGTGCTCTGCTTCCTGTTCTTCGAGGGCGCGATGGCGCTCGCCGTGCTGCTCGCGCTCGCCGAACTGGTGAGCTGGTGGGCGGTGCTGGTGCTGCCGGTCGCGGTGGCCGCGATGGTCAAGCTCAACGACGTGGTCGCCGAGATGGTCGTCCGCACCGCGGCGCTGGTGCCCGAGCAGGAGCGGGACCGCTTCCGGCGGCAGATGGAGCCGGTGGTCGGCCGGGCCCGGGTGCCCGCGAGCGCCCGCGCGCTGCCGAGCGGCGCGGTCCGGAGCGTCCGGTCGTTGCCGGGCGGCACGCCAGCCGACTCCCGGGGCGTCCGCTACCACCACCCGCAACGCGCGACGTTCGACCGCCCGACCGAGCGCTAGCAGCGCCTCTTCCCCCGCGCCGCGCCCCGCGCCTTCGCGCGGAGATCTTGGTACGGAACCGCCCCTCAGGGGGCCGTTTCGTACCAAGATCTGCGGCGTGATCGGAGTGGGACAGCCGGAAGCCCCGTGGGCTCGATGGCCCCGGGGCTTCCGGTCGGGATCTGCGGTGCCGGTCAGGCAGAGAACGAGGCGACGCGCTTGGCGATCGCCGACTTCCGGTTGGCCGCCTGGTTGGCGTGGATGACACCCTTGCTGGCAGCCTTGTCCAGCTTCCGGGTGGCCTCACGCATCAGCACGGTGGCCTTCTCGGCGTCGCCCGCCTCGGCAGCCTCGTGGAACTTCCGGATGGCGGTCTTCAGCGACGACTTGACCGACTTGTTACGCAGCCGGCGCTTCTCGTTCTGCCGGTTGCGCTTGATCTGGGACTTGATGTTCGCCACGCGACAGCCTCGTCTTGATAGCTCGGGTTGGTCTGCTTTCGCGCACGACGAGCATGCGTCATCGCCGCGCGAAAAGCCAGGCTACCAGGTCGGTCCCCGACGAGCCAAAACGCCTCCGGCCGGGGCCCACCTGCCACCGTCACCAGCATGCCGTCGCACCCAGCGATCACACCAGTCCGATCGGCGTTTCCAGGCTGGTCGAGCGGCGCGCCACTTCGGGGAAGTGGCGGGGCCAGGGCCGGTGTGATGTGGCCATTTCCCCGTGCTGGTGTGGATCAAGGGCGAGGGCCGGTGGACGGGCGCGCCAGTTCGGGGAGGTGGCGGGGTCAGGGGCGGTGTGATGCCGCTACTTCCCCGTGCTGGTGTGGATCAAGGGGGGAGAGGGCCGGTTCGGTGGGATGCGGCCACTTCGCCGAACCGGGTGGGTCATGGGGAACCGGCGGGGTGGGGTCAGGACCAGCCTCGCCGCTCGGCCAGCCAGCTGAGCGCCTGCTCGCCGCTCCAGCGCTGGTGGGCGCGCAGGTGCGGGGACGCCGTCGACGGTTCGGCGGCGGCTCCGGTCAGGTAGTAGCCGGCCAGCGCGGCCAGCGTCACGTCCAGCGCATCAGCGGGCGCCCCTGCCACCGCCGGGTGACCGGCGAACGCGGCGTCCGCGTCCAGGCCACTGGCGTACGCGGTGAGCAGCAGCCCGGCCAGGTCGAACCAGGCCGGCCCGTGACAGAGCCACGGCCAGTCGCACAGCCAGGCGCGCCCGCCGGAGTCGATCAGGAGGTTGTCCACCCGCAGGTCGCCGTGGGCCAGCCCGGGGGCCGCGTCGGCGTACCCGGGCAGGCGCGACTCCAGCGCCACCAGCTCGGCCAGCGGGGCGCCGGCGGCCTGCTCGGGCAGCGGCTCGCGCCCGGCGGCCACCTCGCCCCACCAGAGGATGTCGTCGCGGGCCAGGTCCGCGAGCCGGGGGAGCGGGAGCGCGGCCAGCTGCGCAGGCGGGTCGGCGAGGGCGGCGGCCACCTCGGCGTACGTGGCGAGAGCGGCGTCCAGCTCGGCCGGCGCCCAGGGCAGCGCGGGGGTGTGCCCGTCGATCGCGTCGAGCGCCAGCGCGTACCAGCCGGACTCGGTGAGCGCCCAGCGCGGCCGGGGCACCGGCAGGCCGGCCGGGAGCCGGGCCAGGATCGCCGCCTCGTGGGCGTACCAGTCGACCAGGTGCCGTTGCCCGTGCAGCGCCGCCGCCTTGACGAACACGCGCTCACCGTCGGGGCCGGTCAGCACGGCGGCGAATCCGCTGGTGAACCCGCCGGCGGCCACCCGTACCGCCGCCGGTGGGCCGCCGAGCCGGGCGGCCAGCGCGTTCCGCAGCCCGGCCGGCAGGTCGGCCCAGCCCGGCCGCACGGCCGTCGACCCGTACGCGACGGGCGGGAGTGAGATCGCACGCACCGCACCATGCTGCCGCACGCGGGCCGAACCGCCCCGCCGCACCGGCGGCGCGCGGCGAACCGGCGCGTCGGAGGGCTCTGCCAGACTGCCTGCCATGAGGACCGACGAGTTCTGGCAGCTGATCGACGACGCCCGCGCCGGGGCCGGGGGAGAGCCCGACGCGGTCGCCGCCCGGGCGGTCGCGCTGCTGGCCGAGCGCGACCCGGAGGAGATCGTCGGGTACGCCCACCACCAGCGGCGGGTGCTCGCCGCCTCCTACCGGGTGGATCTCTGGGGCGCGGCGTACCTGATCAACGGCGGCGCCTCGGACGACGGCTTCGAGTATTTCCGGGGCTGGCTGATGACCCAGGGCCGGGCGGTGTTCGCCAAGGCGGTCGGCGACCCGGACTCGCTCGCCGAGTTGCCGCAGGTGCGGGCGGCGGCGCTCAGCGGCGAGGAGTTCGAGTGCGAGGACATGCTGGCGGTGCCGTGGGACGCGTACCGGAAGGCCACCGCGACCGACCTGCCGGCCGAGCGCGACCCGGTGCCGGTGCCCGACCTGAACGACTTCTGGGACTTCGACGACGAGGAGGAGGCCCGGCGTCGGCTGCCGAGGCTGGCCACCCTCTTCGTGGAGCCACCCGTGGAATAGCAGTGGAGTAAAGGGGGAGTCCGGGCGCTCCCGGGGCGACGTGGGACCATGGAGGGGGCCGGCGGCGCGCCGGCCCGCTCACGTCAGCCGACCAGAACGGACCGCTGTGCCACCGACGCTCGATCCCGGCGCGAACGCTCCTGGTGCCACCGACCCGGCGCGCATCCGGAACTTCTGCATCATCGCCCACATCGACCACGGGAAGTCGACCCTGGCCGACCGGATGTTGCAGCTCACCGGTGTGGTCGACCCACGGCAGATGCGCGCGCAGTACCTGGACCGGATGGACATCGAGCGCGAGCGCGGCATCACCATCAAGAGCCAGGCCGTGCGGATGCCGTGGACGATCCGCGAGGGCGAACGGGCCGGTGAGACGGCCGTGCTCAACATGATCGACACTCCGGGCCACGTGGACTTCACCTACGAGGTGTCCCGTTCGCTGGCTGCCTGCGAGGGCGCGATCCTGCTCGTCGACGCCGCGCAGGGCATCGAGGCGCAGACGCTCGCCAACCTCTACCTGGCGCTCGAGAACGACCTGCACATCATCCCGGTGCTCAACAAGATCGACCTGCCGGCCGCCCAGCCGGAGAAGTACGCCGAGGAGCTGGCGCACCTGATCGGCGGCGATCCGGCGGACTGCATCAAGGTCTCCGGCAAGACCGGCGAGGGCGTGCCGTACCTGCTGGACGAGATCGTCCGGCAGTTCGTGCCGCCGGTGGGTGACGCCGAGGCCCCGGCCCGCGCGATGATCTTCGACTCGGTGTACGACGTCTACCGGGGCGTGGTCACGTACGTCCGGGTGATCGACGGCCGGATCTCGGCCCGGGACCGGATCAAGATGATGTCCACCGGCGCGGTCCACGAGCTGCTGGAGATCGGTGTCATCTCGCCGGAGATGGTCAAGGCCGAGGCGCTCGGCGTCGGCGAGGTGGGCTACCTGATCACCGGGGTGAAGGACGTGCGCCAGTCCCGGGTCGGTGACACGGTCACCATCAACAACAACCCGGCCAAGGAGGCGCTCGGCGGTTACAAGGACCCGAAGCCGATGGTCTACTCGGGGCTCTACCCGATCGACGGCTCGGACTACCCGAACCTGCGCGAGGCGCTGGACAAGCTCAAGCTCAACGACGCCGCGCTGGTCTACGAGCCGGAGACCTCCGGCGCGCTGGGCTTCGGCTTCCGCTGCGGCTTCCTCGGCCTGCTGCACCTGGAGATCATCCGGGAGCGGCTGGAGCGGGAGTTCAACCTCGACCTGATCTCCACCGCCCCGAACGTGGTCTACCGGGCCATCCAGGAGGATGGCGAGGAGATCGTGGTCACCAATCCGAGCGAGTACCCGACCGGCAAGATCGCCGAGGTGTACGAGCCGACGGTGCGGGCGACGGTGCTGACCCCGAACGACTACGTCGGCGCGGTGATGGAGCTGTGCCAGGGCCGCCGGGGCAGCCTGCTCGGCATGGACTACCTCTCCGCCGACCGGGTGGAGCTGCGCTACACGCTGCCGCTGGCCGAGATCATCTTCGACTTCTTCGACCAGCTCAAGAGCCGTACCAAGGGTTACGCCTCACTGGACTACGAGCCCTCCGGCGAGCAGGCGTCGGACCTGGTGAAGGTGGACATCCTGCTGCACGGCGAGCCGGTCGACGCGTTCAGCGCGATCGTGCACAAGGACAAGGCGTACACGTACGGCACGACGATCGCGGCGAAGCTGCGTTCGCTGATCCCGCGCCAGCAGTTCGAGGTGCCGATCCAGGCGGCGATCGGCAGCCGGGTGATCGCCCGGGAGACCATCCGCGCGATCCGCAAGGACGTGCTCGCCAAGTGCTACGGCGGTGACATCAGCCGCAAGCGCAAGCTGCTGGAGAAGCAGAAGGAGGGCAAGAAGCGGATGAAGATGGTGGGCCGGGTGGAGGTCCCCCAGGAGGCGTTCATCGCGGCGCTCTCGTCCGACTCCGGCGACGGCAAGCCCGCCGGCAAGAAGTAGCGGTCCGGCTCCGCGCAGCGGCCGGCGTCCCCTCGCAGGGGCGCCGGCCGTTCGCGTACCCAGGAGATTTTAAGCCTCTGGCAGCGCTCCCACCTGCGGGTTCGCGTCAGCCGGGAGGGTGGCGGTCGATGCGGCCGGTTTCGGTTTTCGATGCGTCGGGCACTTAGCGGTCACGACAGCAACCGCACAGAACGTGCGAAATCGCTTTAGGAGGACGACCGTGGAGTTCACCGTCTGGGGCATCATCACCGCGCTGGTCGTGGGTTTGATCGTCGGCGCGCTGGGCCGGCTGGTCGTGCCGGGCCGGCAGAACATGCCGATCTGGCTGCACATGGTGATCGGCGTCGGCGCGGCGCTGCTGGGCACCGTCCTGGCCCGCGCGCTCGGCATCGCCACGCAGACCGCCGGCATCGACTGGGCCGAGCTGGCCGTGCAGGTCGTGCTCGCCGCCATCGGTGTGGCCCTGGTGGCCGGCGTCGGCCGCCGCAGCAGCGTCTCGCGTTACTGATCGCATCACGCGCCTCGACGGGTGCCCGGCCGCATCGGCCGGGCACCCGTCGGCGTATTCGGCGCATTGAACCCCGTCGGTGTGCCGGGCCCGCCCGCCGCGCCGGGTTTCGGGGAGAAGCAGCAGGTCAGGGTACGTCTGAACAATTCGTCATCGGAGTCGGTTTGGATTTCCGGGCGGTCGGGAACTTAGCGATCACGACAGTAACCACACAAAAACGTGTGACCGGATCTTAAGGAGGAGGGCGACCATGGAGCTCACCGTTTGGGGCATCATCACGGCGCTGGTCGTTGGTCTGATCGTCGGCGCGCTGGGCCGGCTGGTCGTGCCGGGCCGGCAGAACATGCCCATGTGGCTGCACATGCTGATCGGCGTCGGCGCCGCGCTTCTGGGCACGCTCGTCGCCCGGGCCTCCGGCTTCGCCGAGACCGCCGGCATCGACTGGCGCGAGCTGATGCTGCAGGTGCTGTTCGCCGCGATCGGCGTGGCCCTGGTGGCCGGTGTCGGCCGTCGCCGCGGCGTCTCGCGCTACTGACCCCGCACCACGCGCCTCGACGGGCGCCCGGCCTCACCGGCCGGGCGCCCGTCGGCGTTCGTGGGCTCTGAACTGCCCGGACGGCATCGATGTCGGCCGGGCCCCGGCTGCGATACGGTCGCCTGTGCCCTCCGTCACGAACACCCCCTGTTGTAAAGGAAATTTTCCTACTAAGGTGCGGCGGAGAAGGTTAGTGCCAAACGGCCCTGAGGGAGATATGGCGTGAACAGGTGGAAGCGGCTGGCTCCGGTCACCGCCATCGTGGCGTCGGCCGCGTTGGTGCTGACCGCGTGCGGTGGCTCCGGCGACGACGACAAGGCCGCCGACAACAGCAAGCTCACTGTGTGGATGATGGGTGAGGGCGGCGACGCCCAGACCGCGTTCCTCGACAGCGTCGAGGCGGAGTTCAAGAAGAAGCACCCCGAGACCGACGTGGTGGTGCAGTACATCCCCTGGCTCGAGGCGCCGAAGAAGTTCCAGGCCGCGCTCGCCGGTGGCGAGGGCCCGGACGTCACCGAGCTGGGCAACACCGAGACCCAGGGCTGGGCCGCTCAGGAGGCCCTGGCCGACGTCTCGGACAAGTTCAACGCCTGGTCCGAGGGCAAGGACATCCTGCCCGACCTGGTCAAGAACGCTCAGCTCGACGGCAAGCAGTACGGCGTGCCGTGGTACGCCGGCGTGCGCGCCGTCTACTACCGCACCGACTGGTTCGCCGAGGCCGGCGTGAAGCCGCCGACGACCTGGGACGAGATGGTCGCCGCCGCGAAGGCCGTGCAGGCCAAGAAGCCCGGCACCTACGGCATCGCCCTGCCCGGCAACTCCGAGCTGCCGTTCTACTCCTTCCTCTGGAGTGCCGGCGCGGAGATCGCCACCAAGGAGGGGGACGCCTGGAAGTCCGGCTACAACACCCCCGAGGCGCAGAAGGCGGTCAAGTTCTGGACCGACCTGGTGACAGTGCACAAGGTCGCCCCGCCGGCCGCCGCCGGGTGGAACGAGGTCGACGCCCGTACCCAGTTCGCCACCGGCAAGGCCGCGATGGCGTTCGCCGGTAGCTGGCAGGGCGGCGCGATGAAGAAGGACAACCCGGACATCGAGAAGGTCTGGGGCACGTTCCCGATCCCCGGCCCGGACGGCAAGGCCGCCCCGGCGTTCGCCGGTGGCTCCGACATCGCCATCTGGAAGGACAGCGAGCGGGCGGCGCTGGCCTGGGACTACATGACCGTGCTGCTGAGCAAGCAGAAGGACAAGGAGTTCGCCAGCAGCCTCGGGTTCTTCCCGGTCTACCAGGACCTGGTCAGCAGCGGTGACTACGCCAACGACAAGGTGATGGCCGCGTTCGCCACGGCCATCCAGAACACCAAGCTGACCCCGCTCACCCCGAAGTGGGTCGAGGTCAGCCGGACCAAGACGGTGACCCAGGCGATGAACAGCTCGGTCATCAAGGGCCAGAAGACGGTCGAGAAGGCCACCGCCGACGCGGCCACCGAGATCGAAAGCATCCTCAACGCCAAGTGACCACGCTGACCGAGGCCACCGGCGAGGCCGCCGCGCGGGAGACCCCCGCGCGGCGGCGCCGTCGCCGGGTGGACCACCTTCCGTACCTGCTGCTCCTGCCCTGCCTGGCGATCATCGCCGTGCTGCTGCTCTGGCCGCTCGGCCAGGTCGTGTGGATGTCCTTCCACAAGCTGGACAGCGTCCGGCAGCTGCGCGGCGACCGCGAGTGGCCGTGGATCGGCCTGGCCAACTACGCGCAGATCCTCGGCGACCCGTTCTTCCGTACGGTGCTGCGCAACACGGTGCTGTTCGCGGTCGCCAACGTGGCGCTCACGATGGTCCTCGGCACGCTGGTCGGGCTGCTGCTCAACCGCCTGGGCAAGAAGATGGCCACGTTCGTGGCGAGCTGCGTGATGCTCGCCTGGGCCACCCCGGCGCTGACCGGCACGATCGTCTGGAAGTGGATCTTCGACGACACGAGCGGCCTGGTCACGTGGCTGTTCAACAAGCTCCCGGACGGGCTGTCCACGGCGCTGTTCGGGCGCAGCGACTGGACCGGGTACGGCTGGTTCAACGACCCGCTGCTGTTCTTCGCCATCCTGACGCTCGTGGTGGTCTGGCACTCGTTCCCGTTCATCGCGGTGAGCGTGCTGGCCGGGCTCAAGAGCGTGCCGACGGAGTTGCAGGAGGCGGCCCGGGTCGACGGCGCCGGCCCGTGGAAGGTGTTCTGGAAGGTGACGTTCCCGATCCTGCGGCCGGTCTTCGGCATCCTCGTGGTGCTCTCCACGATCTGGGACTTCAAGGTCTTCACCCAGCAGTTCGTGCTGGCCGGCGGCACCCAGGACCGGTCGACGTTCATGCTGTCGATCTACTCGTACGCGGAGGCGTTTTCACCGCCGCCGAAGTACGGCCTCGGCTCCGCCATCGCCGTGATCCTCACCGTGATCCTGCTCGTGGTGACCGCCCTGTACGTCCGCATGGTGCTGCGGCAGGAGGACGAATGATGAAGAAGATCGCCCTCAACGGCGCGGGCCTGCTGGTCGCGCTCTTCGCCGCGTTCCCGGTCTACTGGATGGTGGCGACGTCGCTGAAGCCCAACCGGGAGATCTTCTCGTCCACGCCCCGGCCGGTGCCGGCCGAGCCGACGCTGGAGCACTACCGGGAGATCCTCACCGGCAACCTGATCCCGGGCGTGACGTTCACCGACTTCTTCCTCAACAGCGTGCTCGTCGCGGGGGCCACGGTGCTGCTGAGCGGGCTGGTCGCCCTGCTCGCCGCGACAGCCGTGGCCCGGTTCCGGTTCAAGCTGCGCACTACGTTCCTGATCATGCTGCTGGTGGTGCAGATGATCCCGCTGGAGGCGCTGGTCATCCCGCTGTTCCTGATGATCCAGCGGCTCGGTCTCTACAACACGCTGCCCAGCCTGATCCTCACGTACCTCGGCTTCTCGCTGCCGTTCGCGGTCTGGATGCTGCGCGGCTTCGTCGCCGCGGTGCCGAAGGAACTGGAGGAGGCCGCCGCCATCGACGGCGCCAGCCGGGCCCAGACGTTCCGCAAGGTGCTGTTCCCGCTGGTCGCGCCCGGCCTGGTCGCCACCAGCATCTTCTCGTTCATCACCGCCTGGAACGAGCTGATCTTCGCGCTGACCTTCATCAACGACCAGCAGAAGTACACGCTGCCGGTGGCGATGACGTTCTTCTTCGGCCGCGACGACACCGCCTGGGGCTCGGTGATGGCCGCGTCCACGCTGTTCACCCTGCCGGTGATCGTCTTCTTCCTGCTGGTGCAGCGCCGGATGGTCTCCGGCCTGGTCGCGGGAGCTGTGAAGGGCTGAGGGCGGCGGGCCGGTCAGGCCGCGGCGAACACCTCGGCGCGTACCTCGGTGGCCGGGTCGCCCTTCACCCGGGCCCAGGAGCCCTGCTCGGCGGTCCACTCCAGGTTGCCGAAGCGGACCTTCTTCACGCCGTGGTCGTCGGCGTGCGAGACCAGCCAGTGCGCGTACCGCCAGCCGTTGCGGTCGTCGCCCGCCGGCACGGTGAGCGCGGTCAGGTCCGTCGCCGTGGCCAGCCGGGGCAGCCCCCAGTCCAGCGACAGGCTCTCCAGCACGGCGCTGGCGGCGGCCGGCCCGCGCATCGTCGGCGGCGAACTCACCGTGCAGGCCACCGCGCCGGTCGCGTGGCCGAGCAACGCGCGGGTCAGGACCTCCGACTCGTCGGCCCACTTCTCGTACGCCTCGGGGAAGGCCGACCGCTGCACCCGCTGGGCGGCGTCGGTGACCCGCATCCGCTCCCAGCCCTTGACCTTCTTCAGCGCGGCGTAGAACTTGTTCGCCGCGTACCGCGGGTCCTGGACCTGCTCCGGGGTGCCCCAGCCCTGGCTCGGGCGCTGCTGGAACAGGCCGAGCGAGTCGCGGTCGCCGTGCGCGATGTTGCGCAGGTGCGACTCCTGGTACGCGGTCGCCAGCGCCACCACCACCGCCCGCTCGGGCATCCGGCGCTGCATGCCGATGGCCGCGATGGTCGCCGCGTTCGCCATCTGGTCGGCGCCGAGCACCACCTCGCCGTCGGCCTGCACCGTGCAGGTCCGGCTGGCCAGGGGGAGCCGCAGGTGCTCGCCGAACTGCTTGGTCACGACATAGACCGCGAGCAGCGCCAGTACGCACACCGCAACACCAGATGCCACGATCGCCGCTCGCGTCCGCACCCGCACCCCCTGTCCCGACAGTCCGCCAAGCGTACGTCGGCCCCGCGCCGCCGCGTCTCGGCCGAGTGGCCGTCCCGCCAGCACGTGACCGGCGCCGTGCCGCCGCGCGGGGCCCGCCACCACCGAAGGTGACCAGCCGGGCCCCGCCGCGCACCTCAGTCTCCGGCGGGCACCCAGGCGGCGGGACGCTTCTCCCGGAACGCCATGACGCCCTCACGCCCCTCGTCGGAGAGGAAGTACCCGGTGGACAGCGCCGCCAACTCGGCGATCTCGGCCCGCAGGTCAGTCGCGGCGGGCCGGCGCAGCAGCTCCTTCGCCCCGGCCAGCGCCCCCGGCGCGCCCCTGACCAGCGAGGCGCAGTAACGCTCGACGGCGGCGTCCAGCTCGCCGGCCGGCACCGCGGCGGTGACCAGGCCGACCTCGGCGGCGCGGCGGCCGTCGAACGTGTCGCCGGTCAGGTACAGCTCGGCGGCGGCCCGCTGGTCCAGCCGGGGCAGCACGGTCGCCGAGATCACCGCCGGGATCACCCCGATCCGCACCTCGGTGAACGCGAACGTCGCCTCCTGCGCGCAGACCGCCAGGTCGGCGGCGGCGATCAGGCCCAGCCCACCGGCCCGGGCCGGCCCGGCGACCTTCGCGACCACCGGCTTCGGGCACTCCCGCACCGCCACCAGCACGTCGCCGAGCATCCCGGCGGGCACCGTGCCGCTGGCGTACGCGGCGGCGGTCTCCTTCAGGTCGGCGCCGGAGCAGAAGACCGGGCCGGTGTGGTCGAGCACGATCGCGCGTACCGCGTCGTCGGCGACCGCGTCGGCGAGCCCGGCCAGCAGCTGGGTCATCAGGGGCGTGGAGAGCGCGTTGCGGTTGTGCGGGCTGTCCAGGGTGAGGGTGGTCACCCCACGGGCCGTGGCGACTCGCACGAGAGCGTCCGGAGAGGTCATGCCGGGCACACTAGTGGCCATGCCCGGCGTCCTTCCAGAAGGCGAACCCGTCCCGCGCGACGGATCGCTGCCCGCCACCGCCCGTCGCGCCGTCGGCGCGCGCGGCTTCGGCGTGTACGTCCACGTGCCGTTCTGCGCCAGCCGGTGCGGTTACTGCGACTTCAACACGTACACCGCCTCCGAGCTGGGCGGCGGGGCGAGCCGGGAGACGTACGCCGACTCGGTGCTGGCCGAGCTGGCGCTGGCCGCCCGGGTGCTGGGCGACTCGCCGCCGCAGCGGGTCGACACCGTCTTCGTCGGCGGCGGCACGCCGACCCTGCTGCCCGCCGACGACCTGGCCCGGATCCTCGACGGCATCGACCGCGTCTGGGGGCTGGCCGCCGACGCGGAGGTGACCACCGAGGCCAACCCGGAGTCGGTGACCCCGGAGTCGCTCAAGACGCTGCGGGCGGCCGGCTACACCCGGATCTCGCTGGGCATGCAGTCCGCCGCACCCGGGGTGCTCGCGGTGTTGGACCGGCGGCACAGCGCGGGCCGGGCCACCGCCGCCGCGCTGGAGGCGCGCGACGCCGGGTTCGAGCACGTGAACCTGGACCTGATCTACGGCACGCCGGGCGAGACGGCAGACGACTTCGCCGCCTCGCTGGCCCAGGTCGTCGACGCCGGGGTGGACCACGTCAGCGCGTACGCCCTGATCGTGGAGGACGGCACCCGGCTGGCCGCGCGGATGCGCCGGGGCGAGCTGCCGTACCCCTCCGACGACGTGGCGGCGGACCGCTACCTGGCCGCGGAGGCGGCGCTCGGCGCGGCCGGCTTCTCCTGGTACGAGGTGTCGAACTGGGCCCGCTCGGCGGCGGCGGCGTGCCGGCACAACCTGCTCTACTGGACCGGCGCCGACTGGTGGGGCCTGGGCCCGGGGGCGCACAGCCACGTCGGCGGCGTGCGCTGGTGGAACGTCAAGCACCCGAGCGCGTACGCGGCGCGGCTGGCCGAGGGCGCCTCGCCGGCACTGGCCCGGGAGGTGCTCAGCGCGGACGAGCAGCACATGGAGGACGTGATGCTGCGGGTGCGGCTCGCCTCCGGGCTGCCGCTGGACGTGCTGGACGAGCCCGGCCGGGCTGGCGCCGAGCGGGCCCGGGACGCCGGGCTGCTCGACGCCGGGGCGTACGCGCGGGGGCTTGTGGTGCTGACGCTGCGCGGACGGCTGCTGGCCGACGCGGTGGTACGCGACCTGCTGCCGTGACCGGCGCCGGCCGGCCGCCCCCTCGGCCGGCCGGCGGTGTCACTTCACGAAGTTGTAGGTCATCGGGTAGCGGTAGAGCACACCCTCGTTGGCCTTGACCCCGCCGATGATCCCGAAGATCAGCGGCACCAGCCAGACCAGCATCGGGACGAAGAACAGGATCCCGCAGGTGATGACCGTGATCACCCAGGCGAGGACGCTGGCGATGGTCCAGGTGATCTGGAAGTTCAGCGCCGCGACCGCGTGGGCGCGTACGGTCGGCGACTGCTGGCCGCGGGTCATCATCGCGATCAGCGGGGCGACCCAGCCGAGCAGACCGCCACCGATGATGACGCCCGCGGCGCCACCGAAGTGCGCCACCAGGGCCCAGGTCTTCTCGTCGTTGTTGGCGTACCCGGCCGGGCCGTAGCCGCCACCGCCGGGATAGCCGCCACCGGCGCCGTAGCCCGGCGCGCCGGCCGGCGGGGGGTAACCACCAGGGGGCGGGTAGCCGCCCGGCGGAGGCTGGGCACCGGGGGGCGGGTAGCCGCCCGGGGGCGGATAGTCACCGGGCGGGGGATACCCGCCCGCGCCCGGCGCGCCGGACAGTGGAGCGGTGGGCGGCTCGCCGGAGCCGTAGGGCGCCGACGGGTCGGGCTGGGGGCCGGAGTCCCCTGCTCCGGGAGGGCGAGGAGGTTCAGTCATGGAGGTCACGGTAGGGCCAGCGGGCAAGTCGCACCAGGGCGACACAGACCGAGCGTGACCGGCTGTTCGGCCCTGGCGTGCCGCGCGGTGTGGTGGGCCGCACCGCAGGTCCGTCAGGCGATCATCGCGTCGGTGGGGGTGCCGACGTAGACTGGCACTCGCTACAGTCGAGTGCCAGCCGCCCGGCGGATGCCGCGTGCCGGCCCGGCCGAGGTGTGTCAGGAGGTGGGGACATGGGTCTCGACGACCGCAAACTTGCCGTGCTGCGCGCGATCGTCGAGGACTACGTCGCCACGCAGGAGCCGGTGGGCAGCAAGGCCCTGGTCGAGCGGCACCAGCTCGGCGTCTCCCCGGCGACGGTGCGCAACGACATGGCGGTGCTGGAGGAGGAGGGCTACATCCGGCAGCCGCACACCAGCGCCGGCCGGGTGCCCACCGACCGCGGCTACCGCCTCTTCGTGGACCGGCTCTCCCGGGTCAAGCCGCTCAGCCCCGCCGAGCGCCGCGCCATCGAGCGCTTCCTGGTCGGCGCGGTCGACCTGGACGACGTGGTGCACCGCACGGTCCGGCTGCTCGCCCAGCTCACCCGGCAGGTCGCCGTGGTGCAGTACCCGAGCCTGGCCCGGTCCAAGGTGCGTCACCTGGAACTCGTGCCGATCTCCACCACCCGGCTGATGGTCGTCATGATCGCCGACACCGGCCGGGTCGAGCAGCGGCTCGTCGAGCTGCCCGCCCCGGTTCCCGCCGACGACGTGACCGACCTGCGCCGGCTGGTGAACGAGAAGCTCGTCGGCAGCCAGCTCTCCGAGACGCCGCCGCTGGTGCAGGCCCTGGTGGACGAGTCCGCGCCGCACCTGCGCCCGGCCATGACCACGCTGTCCACGGTGCTGCTGGAGACGCTCGTGGAACGGCACGAGGAGCGCCTCGCGCTGGCCGGCCAGGCCAACCTCACCCGGGGCGGCCTGCTCGACTTCCAGGGCTCGCTGCGGCCGATCCTGGAGGCGCTCGAAGAAGAGGTAGTGCTGCTCAAACTGATCGGCGAGACCGAGCCGAGCACCACCCGCGTGCTGATCGGCGACGAGAACGAGTTCGACAACCTGCGGGCCGCCTCGGTGGTCAGCACCGGCTACGGACCGGGCAGCACCATCGTCGGTGGGCTCGGCGTGCTCGGGCCGACCCGGATGGACTACCCCGGCAATATCGCCATGGTGAGGGCCGTGGCACGCTACGTGGGCGAACTGCTGGCCCAGAACTGACCAGTCAGGGCCGACGGCCGGTTGCGGCCGACGACCGGAGCGACGCGAGACGAACATGAGGACACCTAACGCAGTGGCCAGGGACTACTACGGCATTCTCGGCGTGAGCCGGGAAGCCTCCGACGACGAGATCAAGCGCGCCTACCGCAAGCTGGCGCGGCAGTACCACCCGGACGTCAATCCGGACCCGGAGGCCCAGGAGAAGTTCAAGGACATCAACGCCGCGTACGAGGTCCTCTCGGACGACCGGAAACGGCAGATCGTCGACCTCGGCGGCGACCCGCTCGCCCCCGGCGGCGGTGGCATGGGCGGCCCGGGCGGGCCCGGCGGCGCCGGTCCGTTCGTCGGCTTCCAGGACATCATGGACGCGTTCTTCGGCGGCGCGGCGGGCGGCAGCCGGGGACCCCGGCCGCGCACCCGGCCCGGCGCGGACGCGATCCTGCGCCTGGAACTGGACCTCAACGAGACCGCGTTCGGCGTCGAGGCGCCGATCACCGTCGACACCGCGGTGCTCTGCACCACCTGCTCCGGCGCCGGCACCGCAGCCGGTACCCACCTGGCCACCTGCGAGGCGTGCGCCGGCCGGGGCGAGGTGCAGTCGGTGCAGCGCACGTTCCTCGGCCAGGTGGTCTCCGCCCGGCCGTGCACCGTCTGCCAGGGCTACGGCACCACCATCCCGCATGCCTGCCCGACCTGCGCCGGTGAGGGCCGGGTGCGTACCCGCCGCTCGCTGACCGTCAAGATCCCGGCCGGCGTCGAGGACGGCATGCGGATCCGCCTGGCCCAGCAGGGCGAGGTCGGCCCGGGCGGCGGCACCGCCGGCGACCTCTACGTGGAGATCCACGAGCGGCCGCACGACGTCTACTCCCGCAAGGGCGACGACCTGCACTGCCGGGTGACGGTGCCGATGACCGCCGCCGCGCTCGGCACCCGGCTGACCATCAAGACGCTGGACAGCGAGGAGACCGTCGACGTCAAGCCCGGCACCCAGCCCGGCAGCACGCTGCGGCTGCGCGCCCGGGGCGTACCGCACCTGCGCGGCACCGGCCGGGGTGACCTCTACGTGCACCTGGACGTGCGTACCCCGACCAAGCTCGACGCCGACCAGGAGCGGATGCTGCGCGACTTCGCCAAGACCCGCGGCGAGGAGGTCGCCGAGCTGACCAAGCAGGGCGGCTTCTTCTCCCGGATGCGCGACGCCTTCAACGGGCACGCCTGAGGTGTCCGCCCCGCTGTTCCTGGTCGAGGCGCTGCCCACCGGTGACACGCTGACGCTGGACGGCCCGGAGGGCCACCACGCGGCCACCGTGCAGCGGCTGCGGGCCGGCGAGGAGCTGCTGCTCGCCGACGGCCGGGGCGGCACCGCCGCCGCGGTGGTCACCGCCGTCGGCCGGGGCACGCTCGACCTGCGCGTCACCAGCCGGGGGTACGCGGACGCGCCCGTCCCGCGGCTCGTCGTGGTGCAGGGCATCGCCAAGGGCGACCGGGGTGAACTCGCCGTGCAGGCGATGACCGAGGTCGGGGTGGACGAGATCGTGCCGTGGGCGGCGTCCCGCTCGGTGGCGCAGTGGCGCGGCGACCGGGGCGTACGGGCCCGGCAGAAGTGGGTGGCCACCGCCCGGGAGGCGGCCAAGCAGGCCCGCCGCCCGTGGCTGCCGGTGGTGGCCGGCGCCCCGGACGAGTCGACCGCCACGGTGGCCCGCCGGATCGCCGGCGCGGCCGCCGCGTTCGTGCTGCACGAGGGCGCGCAGGACCGGCTGACCACAGTCGACCTGCCGACGGCCGGGGAGATCGTCCTGGTGGTCGGCCCGGAGGGCGGCATCGCCGACCACGAGCTGGCCACGTTCGCCGAGGCGGGCGCCCGCACGGTCCGCCTGGGCCCGTCGGTGCTGCGTACGTCCACAGCGGGCGTGGCCGCCCTGACAGTCCTGGCCACCCGCCTGACCCACTGGTAGCGGGGGAGGGTGGGTCAGGAGCGGAGGTAGGAAGCGCCGTTCAGGTCGATGATCGTTCCTGAGGCCCACTCGGCCTCGGGGCTCGCCAGCCAGTGCACCGCCGCCGCGATCTCCTCCGGACGCGCCACCCGGTGGAACGGGGACTGCGCGCGTACCGCCTCGCCCCGCTCTGCCTTCAGGTGCTCGTTGGTCATGTCCGTCTCGACGAAGCCGGGCGCCACGCAGGCCACCCCGATGCCGTACGGCGCCAGGGCCACCGCCAGCGACTGGGCCATCGCGTTCATCCCGGCCTTGCTGGCCCCGTACGCCGGGTTGGCCGGCTCGCCCCGGAACGCGCCCCGGGACGAGACGTTGACGATCCGGCCCCCACTGTCGCGCATGTGCTGCGCGGCGCACCAGGCCGCGTTCGCCGCGCCGACCAGGTTGGTGTCGAGCACCTCCCGCCACCGCGCCCGCCACTGCTCGTAGCTGCTCTCGAAGACCGGGTGCGGGGGATCGGCCGGCCCGAACACACCGGCGTTGTTCACCAGCACGTCGAGGCCACCGAGCCGCTGGGCCGCCTCGTCCACCATGGCGCGTACCGCGTCGGGGTCGGCCAGGTCGGCGCGTACCACCACGTGCCCGTCGCCGGGCAGCTCGGCGCGCAGCCGCTCCGCCAGCTCGGCGGAGTCCCGGTGGTGGATCGCCACCCGGTCCCCACCTGCGGCGAACGCTCGCGCCACCGCCCGCCCGATGCCCCGCGAGGCCCCCGTCACCAGCACCGCCCGTCCCGCCATGGCGGCCATCCTGCCGCACCGGCCCGGGGTGTTAAGAAGGGCCCCTTCCCATGCCGGAGGCGTTAAGCGGGGGCCCCTCCTTACACTGCTGCGATGGACTGCCTCTTCTGCCGGATCGTCGCCGGGGAGATTCCGGCCACCATCGTCCGCGAGACCGCCACCACCCTGGCCTTCCGGGACATCGACCCGAAGGCGCCCACGCACGTGCTGGTGATCCCGAAGGAGCACTACGCCGACGTGGCCACGCTGGCCCAGGGCGCGCCCGAACTGGCCGGGGAGGTGCTCCAGACCGCCGCCGTGGTGGCCGAGGAGGAGGGCCTGACCGTGGACGGGTTCCGGCTGATGTTCAACACCGGCCCGTACGGCGGCCAGGAGGTCTTCCACGTGCACGCCCACCTGCTCGGCGGCGCGCCGCTCGGCCCGATGCTCTGCCGATGACCGACGTCTCCGACCGGCTCGGCCGGATGGTGCGCCAGGCCCAGGCCACCGGGCGGATCCCGGCGGTGTCGGCCGCCCTGCACCGCGCCGACCGGCCGCTCTGGACCTGCGCCGTGGGCGACACCGGCAACGACACCCCGCTGGGGCCGGAGACGGTGTTCCGGATCGGGTCGGTCACCAAGACGTTCACCGCGGCACTCGTCATGCAGTGCCGCGACGAGGGCCTGCTCGACTTGGACGACCCGGTCGGGCGGCACCTCGACCTGCCGGCGCACGGCGAGCTGACCGTACGCCGGCTGCTGTCGCACACCGCCGGCCTGCAACGCGAGCCCCACGGCGACGTGTGGGACAGCCTGCGCGCCCCGGCCGTGGAGGAGCTGCTGGCCGATCTGGCCCGGGTCGAGCGGGTGCTGCCCACCGGGCGGCGCTTCCACTACTCCAACCTCGGCATGGCCCTCCTGGGCGAGATGGTGGCCCGGCTGCGCGGCGGGACCTGGGCCGAGGTGCTGGCCGACCGGGTCCTCGCCCCGCTCGGGCTGACCGCCACCGGTCCGACCCCGACCGAGCGTGCCGCGACCGGGTTCCTGGTCGACGCGTACTCCGACGAGGCCCACCCGGAGCCACCGGCCGACTTCGGCGCGGTGGCCCCCGCAGCCCAGCTCTGGAGCACCGCGCCGGACATGGCCCGGTGGGCCGCCTTCCTGGCCGACCCGGCGGCGCTCGACCCGGACGGCGCGGTGCTCGCCGCGGCCACCGTCGAGGAGATGCGCTGGCCGCTCACCACCACCGACGAGTCGGTCTGGACGGCCGGCTTCGGCCTCGGGCTGATCCTGGTGCCGCAGCCCGAGCGGGTGACCCACGTGGGGCACGACGGCGCGATGCCCGGATTCCTCGCCGCCGTCTACGGGCGGCGCGGCGGGCAGGGCACCGCCGGGGCGATGGGCGCCGCGGTGCTCGGCTCGTCCGGCGCCGGCGTGGAGGTGTTCGACCTGGCGCACCGGCTGCTCGCCGCCGCCGCCGAGCACGACCCGGCGGAGATCGAGCCGTGGCGTCCCGGCCCGCCCGCGCCGGCGCACCTGCGCGGCATGCTGGGCCGCTGGTGGGGCGAGGGTTTCGAGTACGTCTTCTCCTGGCACGACGGGACGCTGCGGGCCCGGGGCGCGGACGACCCGGCCGGGAAGCCGCCTGCGGTGTTCGCGCCGCTGCCGGACCGGCCGGACGTGTTCCGCACGGTCTCCGGCCGCGAGGTGGGGGAGCTGCTGCGGCTCACGCGCGACGAGCACGGCGTGGTGGTCCGGATGCACTGGGCGACCTACCGCTTCACCCGCCGCCAGGAGACCTTCGACGGGTACGACTTCCGCGCCGGTGACTGATCGCCGAGCGCCGGAAATGGGCGCGGTGTGCGCGGTGCCGACCCGATACGATGGGAGGTAACCGTACGCCGCGCCAGCAGGGCCCGGCACAGAGAAGCGGAGAGCAGGTGGCGCAGGGCCCGACGGCCCGACCTATGACCGGCACCCCACCTCCCGGCACGCCGCGCGTGCAGACCAGGATCACGGTCGGAGACCAGAAGATCATGGTGAACCTGCTCGGCGCGGGCGACGAGATCCTGCGACTCGTCGAGCGTTCGGTCAACAGCGACGTCCACGTGCGCGGCAACGAGATCACCATCACCGGCGCGCCCGCCGACAACGCCCTCGCCGAGCGTCTCTTCAGTGAGCTGCTCGAACTGATCGAGAAAGGCGAGACCCTGACCACAGACGCGGTACGGCGTACCGTCGGCATGCTCGAGCAGGGCGGCGCCGAGCGGCCCGCCGAGGTTCTGACGCTCAACATCCTCTCCCGGCGCGGCCGCACCATCCGTCCCAAGACGCTCGGGCAGAAGAAGTACGTCGACGCGATCGACGCGCACACCATCGTCTTCGGCATCGGGCCGGCCGGCACCGGCAAGACCTACCTCGCGATGGCGAAGGCAGTGCAGGCGCTGCAGGCCAAGCAGGTCAACCGGATCATCCTGACCCGCCCGGCGGTCGAGGCGGGGGAGCGGCTGGGCTTCCTGCCCGGCACCCTGAACGAGAAGATCGACCCGTACCTGCGCCCGCTCTACGACGCGCTGCACGACATGCTCGACCCGGAGACCATCCCGAAGCTGATGGCCGCCGGGACGATCGAGGTCGCGCCGCTGGCATACATGAGGGGCCGCACGCTTAATGACGCGTTCATCATCCTGGACGAGGCGCAGAACACCACGCCCGAGCAGATGAAGATGTTCCTCACCCGGCTCGGCTTCGGCTCCAAGATCGTCGTCACCGGTGACGTCACCCAGGTGGACCTTCCCGGCGGGACGACCAGCGGCCTGCGCGTGGTCCGGGAGATCCTGAACAACGTCGAGGACGTGCACTTCGCCCAGCTCTCCAGCTCCGACGTGGTCCGCCACAAGCTGGTGGGTGAGATCGTCGACGCGTACGCCCGCTGGGACGCCGAGCGGGAGAACCAGCAGGCCCAGAGCGTGCACGCCGTACCCGGGCGGACCGCCCAGGGCGGCCGGGCCGGCCGGCGCCGCTGACCACCGGCGCAAGCCGTCACACCATCAGAGGAAGACAGTTGTCCATCGAGATCGCCAACGAGTCGGGTGTCGAGGTCGACACCGACGCCGTGCTCGCCGTCGCGCGGCACGCCCTCGACGAGATGGGGGTCAACCCCCTCGCCGAGCTGTCCGTGCTGCTCGTCGACATCGAGTACATGTCGGAGCTGAACCACCGCTGGATGGGCGGCGACGGCCCGACCGACGTGCTCGCCTTCCCCATGGACGAGGGCAGCGTCGACCACGGCCCGGGCGAGAGCGCCCCGGCCGGCGGTGAGCCGGCCCTGCTCGGCGACATCGTGCTCTGTCCGGAGGTGGCGGCCAAGCAGGCCGCCGTGGCCGGGCACTCGGCGGCCGACGAGCTGCACCTGCTCACCGTGCACGGCGTGCTGCACCTGCTGGGCTACGACCACGCCGAGCCCGAGGAGGAGCGGGAGATGTTCGGTCTCCAGGCCCGGCTGCTGGCCAGCTGGCGGTCGACCCGGTCGCGGTGATGGACACCTTGGCGGCGGTCCGCGCGCCCGCCGGCCTGCCCGATCTTCAACTCCTGGTCTTCGCCGCCGGGCTGGTGGTCCTCGCCGGCCTGATCGCGATGACCGAGGCGGCGCTCGCAGCGGTCTCCCCGGCCCGCGCCGCGGAGCTGACCCGGGACGGGGCGCGCGGCGGGCGGGCCCTGCAGGTGGTCGCCGGTGACGTGGTCCGCCATCTGAACCTGCTGCTCCTGCTGCGGCTGCTGGCCGAGCTGACCGCCACCACGCTGGTCGCGCTGGTGGCTGTGGACACGTTCGGCGCGGGCTGGCGGGCGGCGCTGGTGACCGCCGGCGCCATGACAGTGGTGAGCTTCGTGGTGGTCGGGGTCGGGCCGCGCACGATCGGCCGCCAGCACGCGTACGCGGTCGGCCGGGCGGTCGCGCCGCTGGTGCGCTGGCTGGGCCGCGCGCTCAACCCGCTGGCGTCGCTGCTGATCCTGATCGGCAACGCGGTCACCCCGGGCAAGGGTTTCCGCGAGGGGCCGTTCGCGACCCAGGTGGAGTTGCGGGAGCTGGTCGACCTGGCCGAGCAGCGCGGAGTGGTGGAGCACGGCGAGCGCCAGATGATCCACTCGGTCTTCGCGCTCGGCGACACCATCGCGCGCGAGGTGATGGTGCCGCGTACCGAGATGGTGTGGATCGAGGAGCGCAAGACGCTCGCCCAGGCGCTGGCGTTGTTCCTGCGCTCCGGGTTCAGCCGCATCCCGGTGATCGGCGAGAACGTCGACGACGTGCTCGGCGTGCTCTACCTCAAGGACCTGATCCGGCGGGTGCAGGGCGACCAGGCGGCCCGGCAGATGCCGGTGGCCGAGCTGATGCGCCCGGCCACGTTCGTGCCGGAGTCCAAGCCGGTGGACGACCTGCTCTCGGAGATGCAGGCGGCCCGCAACCACCTGGTCATCGTCGTCGACGAGTACGGCGGCACCGGTGGGCTGGTCACCATCGAGGACATCCTGGAGGAGATCGTCGGGGAGATCACCGACGAGTACGATGTCGAGCGCCCGCCGGTCGAGCATCTGCCGGACGGGGCCGTGCGGGTGACCGCGCGGCTGCCGGTGGAGAATCTGGGCGAGCTGTTCGACACCGAGCTGCCCACCGACGAGGTGGAGACGGTCGGTGGCCTGCTGGCGCAGGCGCTCGGCCGGGTGCCCATCCCGGGCGCCGAGGCCGAGGTGGCCGGCCTGCGGCTGATGGCCGAGGGCACCACCGGCCGGCGCAACCGGATCGACACGGTTCTGGTGAGCCGCGTCGACCGGGGCGACGCGCCGGAGGGCGCGAACCGAAACGACCCGCCCGATTCCCGTGGCGACAACAACCGTTCCGAGGAGAGGCAATCCGCCGATGCCTGAGACACCCGCCGTGCCCGCCGCCCTGCCCACCCCGGCCGATCCGGCCGAGCTGAGCGCCGAGGACGCCAAGCTCGTCGTGCTGGCCCGGGGCGCGCGGGGCCGGGTGGCGGCAGTGGAGGGCGCCGCGGTCCGCGACCAGGACGGCCGGACGTACGCGGCGGCGAGCGTTGCGCTGCCGTCGTTGACGCTCACCGCGCTTCAGCTGGCTGTCGCTTCGGCGGTGGCGGCGGGCGCGAGCCGGCTGGAGGCCGCTGTGGTGGTGACCGAGGCGTCGACGCTGGACGGGGCGGGGCACGCGGCGGTGCGTGACCTGTCCGCCGACGCGCCGATCCACGTGGCCGCGCCGGACGGCGCCGTGCTCGGCACGGTGGTCGAGTGACCACGCCTGAGGCGCGTCCCTACCGGGCCGGTTTCGCCTGTTTCGTCGGGCGGCCGAACGCCGGCAAGTCGACGCTCACGAACGCGATCGTCGGCACCAAGATCGCGATCACCTCGAACAAGCCGCAGACCACCCGGCACATCATCCGGGCGGTGCTGCACCGGCCGGACTCGCAGCTCGTGCTGGTCGACACCCCGGGCCTGCACCGCCCCCGCACGCTGCTGGGGGAGCGCCTCAACGACCTGGTCCGGGAGACGTGGAGCGAGGTCGACGTGATCGGCCTGTGCGTGCCGGCGAACGAGCCGGTCGGCCGGGGCGACCGTTTCATCACCGGCGAGCTGGCGAGCCTGAAGGCCACCGTGCTGGCGGTGGTGACGAAGACCGACCTGGTGGACAAGAAGCGGCTGGCCGAGCAGTTGCTCGCAGTCAGCGAGCTGGGCGAGTTCGCCGCCGTGGTGCCGGTCAGCGCGGTCTCCGGGCACCAGGTCGACACGCTCGTCGACGTGATGACCGGCTACCTGCCGCCCTCGCCGCAGCTCTACCCGGACGACATGCTCACCGACGACCCGGAGCAGGTCCTGGTGGCGGAACTGGTCCGCGAGGCGGCGCTGGAGGGCGTACGCGACGAGCTGCCGCACTCCATCGCGGTGGTGGTCGAGGAGATGATCCCGGAGGGCAACCTCACCAAGATCTACGCCGACGTGTACGTCGAGCGGTCGAGCCAGAAGGCCATCGTCATCGGCCACCGGGGCAGCCGCCTCAAGCACGTCGGCACCACCGCCCGGCGGCAGATCGAGGAGCTGCTCGGCACCCGGGTCTACCTCGACCTGCACGTACGGGTGGCGAAGGACTGGCAGCGCGACCCGAAGCAGCTGCGCAAGCTCGGCTTCTGAGCCCTCGGCCGGGCGTGCTCGGCGACGGGTGATCAGGATCAGTCAGGCCTATGGGACATCTCACTTTTCATAGGCGTCTGTGGTTGTTTCGAGGTGTCCGGGAGCAGGGTAGGGACCATTGTCTCTGCCCCCGGACCCCGCCGCGAGCTGATGCGAAACCGCTATCTGGACCTGCTGCGCTTCCTGGCCATCCTCCGAGTCGTCACGTACCACGTCACCGGCTACGCCACGCTCACGCTGGTGTTCCCGGCGATGTCGGTGATGTTCGCCCTGGCCGGGTCGCTGATGGCCGCGTCGCTGGACCGCAGCGGGGTGGGCGCGGTCGGGCGGCGGCTGCGCCGGCTGCTGCCGTCGCTGTGGGTGGTCGCCGCCGTCTTCGTGCCGGCCATGCTGCTCACCGGGCTGGCGTTCGGCCCGAAGGTGCTGCTCTGGCTGTTCCCGATCAGTGACCCACCGGCCAACTACTGGGGCGGGCTGGCGCTCAGCCCGATCTGGTACCTGCGGGACTACCTGTGGTTCGTGCTCGCCTCACCGTTCGTGCTGTGGCTGTTCCGCCGGGCGCCGCTGCCCACGCTGGCCGCGCCGTACCTGCTCCTGGTCGCGATCGAGGCCGGCATCCTGGCGAACCCGCCGACGGTGCTGCGCGAGTTCGGCCTCTACTTCGGCGCCTGGCTGCTCGGCTTCGCCCACCACGACGGGCTGCTGCGCCGGATGCGCAACCGGGTGCTGCTGCCGGTGGCCGCCGTCGTCGGCGCGGCCGGCCTTGCCTGGATCTTCACCCATCCCGGCCCGCGCGGGTACGACATCAACGACATCCCGCTGGGCAACGCGCTCTGGTCGGCCGCGTTCATCCTGGTCGCGATCGGCCGCGCGCCGGCCGGGGTGACCTGGGTCGACCGCGTGCCGGCGCTCGGCCGCGCGGTGACGGTGGTGAACCGGCGCGCGCTGACCATCTACCTCTGGCACATGCCGTTCGTGGTGGCGCTCACCCCGCTCGTCGGCCTGGTCGGCTGGTCGCCACGCGACCCGGTCGGCCTGTGGCTGCGGGTGGGGCTGGTCTTCGCGCTGGTCGGCGTGGTGACGCTGATGGTCGGCTGGGTCGAGGACGTGGCCGCCCGGCGTACCCCGGAACTGCTTCCCGGCAGGCCGCGGCGGACCGTGGCGGAGCGGGCGGCGGCCGCCCCGGCCAGCCCGGCTCCCGCCGGCGCCCAGGACGGGCTCGTGGGCGCCGGCGCCCGGATCCCGTCGCCGCGCCGCGCGGTGGACCGGGCGGACGACCCGCCGCCGGGCGCGGGCGGCCACCGGCGGGACGCCCCGGCCGCCGACTGACCGCGCTCAGCGGCTGGTGACCGTCACGTTCCCGCTGGTGGCGGAGACGTCCAGCAGCACTGACGCGCCCGGGTCGTCGGTCACCGTCACGTCGGTGTCCCCGGATCTCGCCTCGGCCCGCACCCGGTAGCGGCCGGCCGGCACGGCCAGGTCCACGTCCCCGCTGGTGGCGTGCAGCCGGGCCGGAGCGGGCTGGTCCAGTTCCACGACGACGTTGCCGGAGGTGGTCTCGGCGTCGACCGCGGAGGCGAGGCGCCGGGCCTCGATGTCGCCGGAACGGGCCCGCAACCGCACCGGGCGGGCCGCCTCGACCACCCGGATGTTGCCGGACGTGGACGACGCGCGGACCTCTCCGGTGGCGCCCCGGATGGTCAGGTCGCCGGAGCTGAGCGTGAACTCCACCGCCCCGATCTCGGTCAGGTCGACGTTGCCCGAGGCGGTCCCGCCCTTCACCGCCACGCCGGGCGGCGCGGTCACCTCCCAGGAGATGCTGCACCGGTGACCGCAGTCGGTGGGCAGCACGAGTTCGTCGCCCTTGATCTCGTACCGGCTGGTCGGCTCGTCGCCCTGGTAGCGGACGACGCGCTTGATCCGTACCTGGTCGGCCGGGCCGTTGGCCCGGACCACGACGTCCCCGGAGCCGTCTTCCGTCACGGTGATCCGGGTGATCTTCGCCTGCTCGGTGTGGTCGTAGTCGAGTCGGCGGAACGAGAGGGTGTCACACCCGGAGAGAACGATGAGCGTGGCGGCAGCGGTCGCGGCCACCGCGGTACGGAGCGAAGCCATGGCCAGCACACTAGGTCCGGCCCGGCGCCCGGCACATCGGGGATCGCCCGCCGGTCCACCCCGAGCCGACCCTGAGATCGCACCCGGAGGGAGAATGGCCTGATGGCCGGGTACCGCCGACAGCTCTACCGCGACGACGCGGTGGTGCTGCGTGTGCAGAAGCTGGGCGAGTCCGACCGGATCATCACGCTGTTCACCCGCCGGCACGGCCGGTTGCGCGCGGTGGCCCGGGGCGTGCGGCGCACCACGAGCCGGTTCGGCGCCCGGCTGGAGCCGTTCGGGCACGTCGACCTCCAGCTCGCCGGTGACCCCAAGGGCAACCAGGGCAGCTCGCTGCACACCGTCAGCCAGGTCGAGGCGATCGAGCTGTACGGCAAACGGTTCCTCGGCGACTACCCCCGCTACACGGCCGCCAGCGCGATCGCCGAGACCGCCGAGCGGCTCACCCCGGTCGAGCGCGAACCGTCGCTGCGGCTGTTCCAGCTCACCCTCGGCGCGATGAAGTCGCTGGCCCGCGGCGAGCACGCCACCACGCTGGTGCTCGACGCGTACCTGCTGCGCGGCATGGCGTTCGCCGGCTGGGCGCCGGCGCTCGCCGCCTGCGCGGTCTGCGGCGAGCCGGGCCGGCACCGCGCGTTCTCCGTACCGGCCGGCGGCGCCGTCTGCCCGGACTGCCGGCCCCCCGGCGCCGCCCACCCCGCGCCCGCCACGCTGGAGCTGATGTCCGCGCTGACCTCCGGCGACTGGGGGTACGCCGACGCGGCCGAGACCGGCGTACGCCGGGAGTGCAGCGGGCTGGTCGCGGCGCACCTCCAGTGGCATCTGGAACGCGCGCTACGCTCGCTGCCGCTGGTCGACCGGGGCGCCCCGGCGGCCGGCGCGGTCCCGTCGCCCGGCGGCGCGGGACCGGATGTGGCCCCGCCGCGCTCCGGCGCCGGGCCCGTCGCCGGTGTGAACAGGGAGATGACCGAGTGATCCGATCGACGAGGGCGACCCGCCGCGAGCCGGTCCCGCCGACCCCGCACCCCTCCGGGGCCCGTCCGCCGGCGCTGCCGCCCGCCGCGGTGCCCCGGCACGTCGCCATCGTGATGGACGGCAACGGCCGCTGGGCCAAGGAGCGCGGGCTGCCCCGCACCAAGGGGCACGAGCAGGGCGAGCACAGCCTCTTCGACACCGTCGAGGGCGCGATCGAGATGGGGATTCCCTACCTGTCGGCGTACGCGTTCTCCACCGAGAACTGGCGGCGCTCGCCCGACGAGGTCCGCTTCCTGATGGGCTTCAACCGCGACGTCATCCGTCGCCGCCGCGACCAGCTCGTCGACCTGGGCGTACGGGTGGTCTGGTCGGGCCGCGCGGGCCGGCTGTGGAAGAGCGTCATCTCCGAGCTGCAGACCGCCGAGGAGATGTCGCGCGGCAACTCGACGCTGACGCTGCAGTTCTGCGTCAACTACGGCGGCCAGGCGGAGATCGCCGACGCCGCCGCCGGGATCGCCCGCGACGTCGCCGCCGGCCGGCTGGACCCGGCCAAGGTGAACGAGAAGACTGTCGCGCGGTACCTCTACCACCCCGAGGTGCCCGAGGTCGACCTGTTCCTGCGCCCCTCCGGCGAGCAGCGCATCTCCAACTTCCTGCTCTGGCAGACCGCGTACGCCGAACTGGTCTACCTGGACACGCTCTGGCCCGACTTCGACCGCCGCCACCTCTGGTACGCCTGCGAGCTGTACGCCCAGCGCGACCGCCGCTTCGGCGGCGCCCTGCCCAACCCGGTCGCCCCGGGCGCCTGAGGGGGCAGGCTTACCGGCGCGCCGCTCTGGGTACCGATACCTCCAGACAGCAAACGCGGAGGTGAACCACATGATTCAGAAGCGGATCGCGCAGTGGGCGGTCATGGCGGTCGCCGTGCCGCTGGCGGCGGCCGGTGCGCGCCGGCTCAGCCACACCCTGGAGGCCCGTCGCGGCCCGTCCGGGGTGAGCCGTCTGCTGACCAAGGGCGCCGACCTGATCCGGCCGCAGAAGGCCAGGCGTCGCCGGTTCTTCTGACCTGCGACGTCGGCCCGACCGGTACGCCCCGCATCCGGCTTTACCGCCGGGCGCGGGGCGTTGCGCTCTACGATCGGCGCAGGGCGCGCCGCCGGGTGCGCGCCCGCCACGGGGGTGGAGGATGCGCGATCTCCGGTACGAGATGACTGCTGCCCTGGCCGCCGCCGACCTGGTGGAACCGGACCGCCGGGACGCGGTCGCCGGGCTGTGCGCCGAGCTGGCCGAGCGGTGGTGCGCCGAACTGGGGCACACCCCGGCGGTCCGCTCCGGCGAGATCGGCGAACTGGCGGCCGGCGAGCCGGCGGCCGGCTGGGCGCCCGACCCGCACGCCCAGCGGGCCTGGTGAGGTGTCCGGCCGGGCTCACGCCTCCACTTCGGAGCGGTCGCCCGCCCAGAGCGTGTGGAACGAGCCGTCCCGGTCCACCCGGTGGTAGGTGTGCGCGCCGAAGTTGTCCCGCAGCCCCTGGATCAGCGCGGCCGGCAGCCGCTGCGCCCGCAGCGCGTCGAAGTAGGCCAGCGACGACCCGAAGGCCGGTGCCGGCACGCCCGCCCGGGCCGCGTCGGCCACCACCCGTCGCCAGGCCGGTACGCCGGCGCTGACCCGCTCGGCGAACCACGGCGCGACGAGCAGCGTCGCCAGGTCCGGCTCCGCGTCGTACGCCTCGCGGATGCGGTCCAGGAAACCGGCCCGGATGATGCAGCCACCCCGCCAGATGGTGGCCGTGCCGCCGAGGTCGATGTTCCAGTCGTATTCCCGGCTGCCGGCGCGGATGTGGTCGAAGCCCTGCGCGTACGCGACGATCTTGCTGGCCAGCAGCGCGCGGCGCACGTCCTCGACGAACGTCTCCCGGTCGTCCACCTGCCACTTCTCGCCCGCGTCGGCGAACACCCGGCGGGCGGCCTCGCGCTGGCCGGCGTGCCCGGACAGCGACCGGGCGAACGTGGCCTCGGCGATGCCGGTGATCGGAATGCCCAGGTCGAGCGCGCTCTGCACGGTCCAGCGGCCGGTGCCCTTCTGCTCGGCCTGGTCGAGCACCACGTCGACGAACGACTGACCGGTGGCCGCGTCGGTGTGGCCGAGCACGTCGGCGGTGATCTCGATGAGGAACGACCCCAGCTCGCCGCCGTTCCACTCCCGGAAGATCTCCGCGATCTCCGCCGGGCTCGCCGACAGACCGGCCCGCAACAGGTCGTACGCCTCGGCGATGAGCTGCATGTCGGCGTACTCGATGCCGTTGTGCACCATCTTCACGAAGTGGCCCGCGCCGTCCGGCCCGACGTGCCGGCAGCAGGGCTCGCCGTCCACGTGCGCGGCGATCTTGGAGAAGATCGGCCCCAGCTTCTGGTACGACTCGGCCGACCCGCCGGGCATGATGCTCGGGCCGAGCAGCGCGCCCTCCTCGCCGCCGGACACGCCGGTACCGACGAAGTGCAGCCCGTGCGCGCGCAGCGCCTCCTCCCGGCGGCGGGTGTCGGCGAAGTGCGCGTTGCCGCAGTCGACGACGATGTCGCCCTCCTCCAGCAGCGGGACCAGCTCGTCGATCACCGCGTCGGTCGGGGCGCCGGCCTTCACCATCACGATCACCGCGCGGGGCCGCTCCAGCGAGCCGACGAAGTCCGCGAGCGACTCCGACGGCACGAACGTGCCCTCGTCGCCGTGCTCCGCGACCAGGCTGCGGGTACGTTCCGGCGACCGGTTGTGCACCGCCACGGCGAAGCCGTTGCGGGCCAGGTTCCGGGCCAGGTTGCGGCCCATCACCGCCAGACCGGTGACCCCGATCTGCGCCGTCGCCTGCTCTGCCATGCGTACCGCCACCTCTCGTCCGTACTGCCGTGCTGCGACCGTATCGCGGCCGTCGAGGATGTGGGCCACGGTGTCCACAGGGCGTGACCGGTGGGTGGCCGTACGTCCCTCGGCTTAATTCGGCTGCGGGACTCGCCGGTGGCGCGATAGCGTTGCCGCATGCGTATGTGACGCCCCACCTCCGAGCCCGGTCCACCGCCGCGAGTGCCGTGGACCCGTCCTGCTCCGGGCGTCCGCATCCTTCCCCGCCACCGTCGGTCGCGGTGTCTGTCGTGATCGGAATGCGCCGGAGTCCTCGCTCGGCGCGTCCCGGTCGGCGCGCCCGCACGACAGGAGGCCCGCGGATGCCCGCGAAGCGCAATCCGAAGAAGTCCCGCAAACAGTCCTCGCCGCAGGTGACCGCGCCGGCGCTCGACGCGCTCACCGCGCCGCCCGCAGTGGTGCTCCCGACGGAGCCGGTGGCGTCCGCCGTGTCCCTGGACGCGGCGCCGCATTCGGCGTCACCGGAGACTCCGGTCCTGCTCAGCGCGCCCGCGACGCCGCCCCGATCCGGCCCACCGGCAGGGCGGCAGGCCCGGGTCACCGGGCGCAGCCAGCGCGCCGGCCAGACCCGCTTCTACGCGTTCCGCCGGAGCTGACCGGCAGGCCGGTTCCCGTCGCCCGCTGCCCGGGCAGGCCCCTCATCCGGGTCCTTGCCCGGGCAGCGTTTCTCCTTCCCGCCGCTCGCCCCCACCGCCGGTGTCCCTAGAGATCTAGGAAGATTTCGGCCCCTATAGGGACCATTTCCTACCAAGATCTTCCCCGACGCCGGTCGATCATGAAGTTGGCGGCGACAAAACGGGCAACCCGTGCCGTCAACTTCATGATCAACGGGGCGGGGCGGGGCAGGGCGAGGGCGGGGGCGAGGGTGGGGTCAGCCGATCAGGGGGCGGAAGGTGCCCAGGGCGATGCTTGTCGCCAGAGCGGCGGCGGCCAGGAGGGCCGCTCCCACGACCAGCAGCGTGTCCGCGCCGGTGAAGCGCTGCGGGCGGGCCACGGTGCGCGGCGTGCCCGCGTCGAAGCCCCGGGCGTCCATCGCGACGGCGAGCCGTGTACCGCGCCGGATCGCGCCCACCAACAGCGTGAACGCGGTCGACCCGAACAGCCGCAGCTTCGCCACCGGATTGCGGCCGGCGTCCACGCCACGGGCCCGCCGGGCCATGCTGATCATCCGCCATTCCTGCTCCAGCAGCGGCACCATCCGGAACGCGGCCAGCGCGCCGATGGCGAACCGGGCGGGCGCCTTCGCGTTCTGGATCAGCGCGTCGGCCAGGTCGGTCGGGTCGGTGGTGGCGAACACGACGATGCCGGGCAGCGCCACCGCGAGCATCCGCAGCACCAGGCCCAGCGCCGTGACGAGCACCCCTTCGGTGACCAGGATCGGCCCGGCCTGGAGCAGCACCGGGCCGGAGCGGTCGGCCGCGAAGAGCACAAGCGTGACCAGGATGCCGACGGCACCGGCGAGCAGCGGCCACGCCCGGCGGGCCAGCACCCGGTAGCGAACACCGAACAGCGGCAGCACCGCGAGTTCGACGGCGATGGCGACGGCCGGGGCCACCGGATCGAGCGTCGCCACCAGGATCAGCGTGAACACCATCGCGGCGGCCAGCTTCGCCACCGGGTTGCGCCGGGCCAGCGGAGCGCCCGGCGCGGCGACCGGTTCGACGTTGATCACGAGGACGCCCCCAGGGTGAGCGTCCGGTCGGCCAGCGCGGCCACGAAGTCCTCGTCGTGGGTCACCGCCACCACGCCGTGCCCGGCGTCGCGCAGCTCGGCGAGCAGGTCGATCAGTTCCAGCCACGTGCGCCGGTCCTGGCCGAACGTGGGCTCGTCGCAGATCAGCAGGCGGGGCGCGGTGGCCAGGGCCGTCGCCACGCTCAGCCGCCGCGCCTCGCCACCCGAGAGGGTGTACGGGTTGGCGCCGGCCAGCCGGTCCAGCCGCAGCCGCTCCAGCAGGGCGTCCACTGTGGCGCTGACCGCTGCCTGGGGCTGCCCGGTGCGGCGCGGGCCGAGCGCCAGCTCGTCGCGGACGGTGGCGGTGACGAACTGGTGTTCCGGGTCCTGGAACACCGAGCCGATCCGGCGTACCAGCGCGGGCGCCCGCCAGCGGTACGGGGGAGTGCGCGCGTCCCGCCCGGCCAGTTCCGCCGACGCGGTGACGCCGCCCGTGCCGGGTTTCAGCAGGCCGCCCAGGAGCAGCGCCAGCGTGGACTTGCCGGCCCCGTTGGGGCCGAGGACGGCGAGCGCCTCGCCGGCGCGTACCCGAAGATCGGTGGGGTCGAGCCGCGGGGGCAGGCCGAGCCGCTCCGCGGTGAGCAGCACGTCGCCGGGCGGCGTGGTGGCGTGCCGGGGTGGCGTGACGTGGCCGGGTACCCAGACCCCGGCGGCGGCCAGCGCGTCGCCGTGCGCGGCGAAGACCGCAGCGGGCGGCCCGTCGGCGCGCACCCCGCCGCCCGGTTCCAGCACCACCACGCGGTCGACCAGCGGCAGCGCCTCGGTGACCCGGTGCTCCACCAGGACCATCGTGGTGTCCGGGTCGAGCGCGTTCGCGACGGCCCGGCGGATCAGCGCGGCGCCGGCCGGGTCGAGGTTGGCGGTGGGCTCGTCCAGCAGCAGCAGTCCGGGGCGCAGCGCGAGCGTGCCGGCCAGGGCGAGCCGCTGCTGCTCGCCGCCGCTGAGCGCGGCGGTCGGCCGGTCCCGGTCGTACGGGAAGCCGACCCGGCGCAGCGCCTCGTCGACGCGGGGCCAGATCTCCCCGGCGGGCACGCCCCGGTTCTCCAGCCCGAACGCGACGTCGTCGCCGGAACGGGCCATGACGAGCTGGGTCTGCGGATCCTGGAACAGGATGCCGACGCGCTCGCGGGCCTTGCGCGGGTCCAGCCCGTCGATCTCGACGGTGCCCTCCTGCTCGCCGGAGTCCTCCGGCAGCAGCCCGGCCAGCGCCGCCAGCAGCGTGCTCTTACCGGCGCCGGAGGGTCCGAGCAGCAGCACCCGCTCGCCGCTCTCCACGCGCAGATCCACCCCGCGCAGAGCCCAGCGTTTCCGTCCCCCGTGCCGCCACCCGAACCCCCGCAGCACCACCCCGCTCACCGCCCACCACCCCCTCTCCCGGCCCAGCCTGCGTGATCAAGGAGTTCGCGTCCGGAAAACCGTGCCCGGCGGACGCAAACTCCTTGATCACCGGGGCGGGGCGAGCCGTCAGACCAGGGCTCGGTCGCGGCCGGCGGGGAAGCGGTCCAGGACGCCGGTGTTCGCCAGCGCGCGGGTGAGGGCCACCGCACCCAGGCCGGCCACCAGCAGACAGCTGAGCACGCCGAACGCGATGTAGGGCAGCCGGAACGTCGTCCAGCTCGTGCCGGGGTACCAGTAGAGAGCGTCGAACAGCGTGGCGAAGAGGCCGCCGCACGCGCCGGCGAGCGCCGCCGTGAGCGGCCGGTGGAGGCGGTACCGGGTGGCCGCGAAGACCGCCTCGACGCCCAGGCCCTGCACCGCGCCCTGGAGGATCGCCATCGCACCGTAGGGGGAGCCGAGCAGCACCGAGACGGCCGAGGCGACGGTCTCGGTGAGCAGCGCCGCTCCCGGCTTGCGGACGATGAGCGCGCTCAGCACGGCCGGGATGAGCCAGACGCCGTACATGACCGACTGGAGCGGGGCGAAGAAGGCGAACGGCCCGTCGCTGCCCTTCCAGAGGATGTTCCAGAGCTGGAACACGACGCCGAAGGTGACGGCGATGACCGAGGCGACGACGATGTCGACGGTACGCCAGCGGTTGCTGTCGGTGTGGTTCACGGTTGGCTCCCAGTTCGTCGAGGTGAACCAGGAGAAGACGCACGCCGCGCCCGGTGGTCACCGGACGGCGACGCGGCTGGAGGTCGACCGAACTCCCTGCGCTGGCATTACCCAGATCAGGTTCGAGGGTCTGCGGGCACCGGCCCGCACTCTCAGCGCTGTGCGCTCCCCTGTCGGATGTGAAGTTGTCTCGTCGCAGACGCTAGCACCGACCACGGGCCCCGGCCCAGCAGGGCGAGTGTCGGTATGGTGGCGATCATGCTGGTGGATGCGCGGGGACTGACGTTCGAGGTACGCGCCGGCGGCCCCGAGGGCGGTGACCCGGTCCTGCTGCTGCACGGATTCCCGCAGCACTCCGGCGAGTGGGACGCGGTGACGCCCGCGCTGCACGCCGCCGGGCTGTGCACGTACGCGCTCGACCAGCGCGGCTACTCGCCCGGCGCGCGTCCGGCGGACGTCGGGGCGTACCGGATTCCGGAGCTGGTGGCCGACGCGGCCGGCGTGCTGGATTCCCTCGGGGTGACCCGCGCCCACCTGGTCGGCCACGACTGGGGCGCGATCGTGGCGTGGGGTCTGGCGGCGGCGCACCCGGAGCGGGTGCGGACGCTGACCGCGGTGTCGGTGCCGCACCCGGCCGCGATGGGGCACGCGCTCGCCACCGACCCGCGGCAGAAGGTCAAGTCCGCGTACATAGCGTTGTTCCGTAAGCCCGGTACGGCGGAGCGGGTGCTGCTGGCGTGGAACGCCGCCACGCTGCGCAAGCTGCTCAGCGGCGTGGGCGACGCCGGCGCGGTGGCCCGGTACGCCGAGCCGATGCGCGAGCCGGGGGCGTTGACGGCGGCGCTGAACTGGTACCGGGCGATGACCGGGGCGGACATGAAGGCGGTCGCCCCGGTCGGGGTGCCCACCACGTTCGTCTGGAGCGACAAGGACGTGGCGATCGGCCGGACGGCCGCGCAGGCGTGCGCCGCGCACGTCACAGGTGACTACCGGTTCGTGACGCTGCCCGGCGTCAGCCACTGGATCCCGGACGAGGCGCCCGGCCCGCTGGCCGAGGCGATCCTCGCCCGGTGCGCAGGAACGGAGGAGGCATGACGGTGAGCGCCGAGGCGTACCTGGCGGTGGTGACCGAGACGATCGGCCGGGTCGCCGCCGAGCAGCGGCGCAACGTGGCCGACGCGGCCGACCTGATCGCAGCGGCGCTGCGCGCCGATGGTGTGGTGCACGCGTTCGGCACCGGGCACTCCGAGGCGCTGGCCATGGAGATCGCCGGTCGGGCCGGCGGGCTGGTGCCCACGAACCGGATCGCGTTGCGTGACCTGGTGCTGGTCGGCGGCGATCCGGCCGACGTGCTCGGCCCGAAGCTGGAACGCGACCCGGCGGTGGCGCACCGCCTCTACGAGCTGGCGCCGATCCGGCCGCAGGACGTGTTCGTGCTCGCCTCGAACTCGGGCGTGAACGGGGCGATGGTCGAGTTCGCGTCCATCGTGAAGGAACGCGGGCACGGGCTGGTGGCGATCACGTCGGCGCAGCACTCGGCCCGGATGACGTCGCGGCACCCGTCCGGCCGCAAGCTCGCCGACTTCGCCGACGTGGTGCTGGACAACGGCGCCCCGTACGGCGACGCCACGCTGCCGCTGCCGGGCGGCGGCGCGGTGGGCGCGGTCTCGTCGATCACCGCGGCGCTGCTCGCCCAGCAGATCGTCGCCGAGGTGGTGGCCCGGCTGGTCGCGGCGGGGGAGCGTCCGCCGGTCTACCTGTCCGCGAACATCACCGGCGGCGACGAGCACAACGCCGAGCTGGAGGCACGGTACGCGGGGCGGATCCGCCGCGGTTCCTGAACCGGTTTCGTGATCATCCGTACGGGGCACAGGCGGTCCTGCCGGTGGGCGTTCACCCGCCGGCCGTGCCGTCTCCCGGGGAGGTCCGCGAGTGTCGAAGGAATCCGAGAAGCAGCGCTGGCAGCGCAACTTCGCCGATCTGTTGCAGGAGCTGCGCGTCGCGCAGACCGGCGTGCAGATCCTGTTCGCCTTCCTGCTGACGCTGCCGTTCAGCGCCGGGTTCGACCGGACCACCGAGTTCCAGCGTGACGTCTACATCCTGGCGCTGCTGACCGCCGCCGCGTCCGCCGCGATGATCATTTCTCCGGTGGCGTTCCACCGGGCGCTGTTCCGCCAGGGCCGCAAGCCGGAACTGGTCCGCTTCGCCCACCGGATGGCCACCGGCGGCCTGTTCTTCATGCTGATCGCGATGGTCAGCTCGGTCCTGCTGGTCTCCGACTTCGTGCTGGACCGGCCGATCGCGTTCCTGCTCAGCGCGCTCACCGGCCTCTGGTTCCTGATCTTCTGGGCGATCCTGCCGTTCAGCCGCCGCAACTGGGGCGACGACGACATCGACGACGAGGACGACGACCCGCAGACGCTCACCGGCGGCTGACCGTCCGCCAAATCGGACGTGCACGCGGCGCTACCCCTGGGTAACACCCGGGGGTAGCGTCGTTTTCGTCGAGCGCGTCGACGCAGCCGGACCGACGAGGAGGCAGCCGTGACCACGACACAGAACAGCCGGCCCGAGTCCCCCGACGGCGCGGAGCCGCTGCCCGGAGAGGCGGGCCAGGTCACCGAGAAGGAGGCCCGCCAGGTCGCCGAGGCGGCCCGCGAGTCGGCCTGGGACCGGCCCAGCTTCGGCAAGGAGTTGTTCCTCGGCCGGTTCCGGCTCGACCTGATCGACCCGTGGCCCCGCCCCGACCCGGCCGAGGTGGCCCGTGCCGACGAGTTCCTCGGCTCGCTGCGGGCGTACCTGGGGTCCGAGGTGGACGGTGAGGCGATCGAGCGGGACGCGCGCATCCCTGACGAGGTGTTCCACGGACTGGCCGGGCTGGGCGCGTTCGGCATGAAGATCGACCGCAAGTACGGCGGACTGGGGCTGAGCAACCTGCACTACTGCCGGGCGCTGATGCTCGTCGGCTCGGTGAGCCCGGCGGTCAGCGCGCTGCTCTCCGCGCACCAGTCGATCGGCGTGCCGCAGCCGCTGAAGATGTTCGGCACGCCCGAGCAGAAGGACCGGTTCCTGCCCCGGCTAGCCGCCGGTGAGGTTTCCGCGTTCCTGCTCACCGAGCCGGACGTCGGCTCCGACCCGGCCCGGCTCGCCACCACCGCCGAGCCGACGGCGGACGGCACCGGCTACCGGCTCAACGGGGTGAAGCTGTGGGCCACCAACGGCACGCTCGCCACCCTGCTCGTGGTGATGGCCCGGGTGCCGGCCGGCGAGGGGCGGCGCGGCGGCATCACCGCGTTCGTGGTGGAGGGCGACAGCGACGGCATCACCGTCGAGCGGCGCAACTCCTTCGTCGGGCTGCGCGGCCTGGAGAACAGCCTCACCCGCTTCCACGACGTGTTCGTGCCGGCCGAGAACGTGATCGGCGGCGAGGGCAAGGGCCTGAAGATCGCGCTGACCACGTTGAACACCGGCCGTCTCTCGCTGCCGGCCATGTGCGTGGGCGCCGGGAAGTGGGCGCTGAACGTGGCCCGGGAGTGGGCGGCGGACCGGGTCCAGTGGGGCCGACCGGTGGCCGAGCACGAGGCGGTGGCGAAGAAACTGTCGTTCATCGCCGCCACCACGTACGGCATGGAGTCCATGCTCGACCTGTCCTGCATGCTCGCCGACGACGACCGCAACGACATCCGGATCGAGGCGGCGCTGGTCAAGCTCTACGCCAGCGAGATGGCGTGGCGGATCGCCGACGAGCTGATCCAGATCCGCGGCGGACGCGGGTACGAGACGGCCGACTCGCTCGCCGCCCGGGGCGAACGGCCCGCCGCCGTCGAGCAGCTCCTGCGTGACCTGCGGATCAACCGGATCTTCGAGGGCTCCACCGAGATCATGCACCTGCTTATCGCCCGCGAGGCGGTCGACGCGCACCTGTCGGTGGCGGGCGACATCATCGACCCGGACGCCGGGCTGGGCCGCAAGGCGAAGGCGGGCGCGCGGGCCGGCGCCTTCTACGCGAAGTGGCTGCCCACGCTCGCTGTCGGCAAGGGGCAGACGCCCGGGGCGTACCAGGAGTTCGGGCCGCTGGCCGGGCACCTGCGCCACGTCGAGCGGACCTCCCGCAAGCTGGCCCGGTCGACGTTCTACGCGATGTCCCGGTGGCAGGGGAAGATGGAGCGTAAGCAGGCGTTCCTCGGCCGGGTGGTGGACATCGGCGCGGAGCTGTTCGCGATGAGCGCGGTCTGCGTCCGGGCCTACGCCGAGCGGGACGCGCACCCGGAGAACGTCGAGCTGGCCGACCTGTTCTGCCGTCAGGCGCGGCTGCGCGTCGACGAGCTGTTCACCGGCCTGTGGTCGAACACCGACTCGGTCGACGTGGCCGCCGCCAAGCGGATCGTCGCCGGCCGGTACGCCTCGCTGGAGGACGGCGTCCTCACGCCGCCCGCCGACCTGCCGTGGGTGGCGCGCTGGGAACCGGGGCCGTCCACCGCCGAGGACGTGCGCCGCCGCATCCCGCCGGCCCGCTGACCAACCGCTACGCCTCGGCGCGCCCGCGCGGCGGTCGTCGTCCGCCGGTGCGGTGCCGGGTTCCGGCGTGCTGCGCCTGCGGACGGCGTCGCCCGTCGGTCCACGCGGGCGACTGCCCGGCCGCGCAGGAACTTCGGCCGCGCCCCACCGGTCTCCGTTCCCGAACCGGGGGAGCGAGCTGGTGTCGCGGCGTGGCCCGGGCCCGTGGCCGTGGTGCCGGACCTGCGGCGTGCCGTCGGACCGGCGGTCCTCAGGCGGGGCCAGCGACCCGTTACGCGGTGTCACGTGGTGCCAGAGGAAGGACTCTGTTTTTGGCGTTATGCCTCTCAGGCATATTTAAATATGACTCAGAGGCATAACGCCGAGAAGTGCATCAGCCGGGAGCCGGGAGCCGGTCCGTCAGCGGCCGCCGCGCAGCCCCAGCCCGCGCAGCTCCAGCGCGGCGAGCGCGTCGACAGTCGCGTCGTCGCCGCGCCGCCACGCCTCGGCGACGTCCGGCGCGATCCGGTTCAGCTTCGACAGCGGCTGACCGGCCAGCGCGCGCAGCGCCAGCAGGTCCCGGCCGGCCGGCGCGCCGGCCAGGGCCTTCGCCGCGGCGGCCCGGCGCATCCAGCGCACCCGCAGCGGCAGCCAGCCGAACAGCACCAGGCCGAGCGGGAACACCAGCACCGCGATGGTCAGCCCGAGCGCCAGCTGCCCGACCATCTCCTGCTGGTCGCGGCCGGCCTCGGCGACCGCGCGGGCGGCGTCGGCGGCCCGGGTGAACGGCGCGGTCAGCTCGTCGCCGACCAGCGGCACGCGGCCGACCTTGCCGCCGGCGTCGGCCAGGTTGTCGGCGAGGCCACCGCCGGCCCCCTCCAGCTTCTGCCCGGGTACGGCGAGCTTCTCGACCACGTCGTGCAGCCACAGCGCGAAGCGGATCGCCGCGTACACCCAGACCACCACGAGCAGGTCGGTGAGGAACTGGCGGGCGGCGGTGGGAAAGCGGTCGGCGTAAATCTTCACGCCGGACAGCCTGCCACGGCTCGGCCCTGCCGGCACGAGACAGTTTCGCGCCTCAGGAGGGCCCTTCACCGGCGTGGCTGACCGCGTCCGCCACGATGTGCGCGACGTGGTCGTCCACCAGGGCGTACGCGATCTCCCGGCCGCGCCGCGACCCGCGTACCACCCCGGCGCCGCGCAGCACCCGCAGGTGCTGGGAGACCAGCGGCTGTGGCGCGCCGAGCTTCTCGACCAGCTCGTGCACGCAGCGCTCGCCCTCGGCCAGCTCGCTGACGATCGCGAGCCGGATCGGGGCCGAGAGCGCGCGCAGCAGGTCACCCGCGCCCTCGAAGGCGTCGTACCCGTTCGTGCCGGTCACCCTGTAACGGTAACCAATCCCAGCTGCGTCAGCCGGTAGGGCCTCATCCGAGCAGCACCTCGTGCTCGGCGGGCTCGACCGGCGGCGCGGCCCGGTCGCTCCCGCTCCGGCGTCGCAGCGCCCGCACACCGGCCGCGCCGAGCGCGACCAGCAGGAACGAGCCGATCGCCACCAGCACCACCGACGCGCCGGGCGCGGTGTCAGCGGTGGCCGCCACCCAGACCCCGGCGCCGGCGGCGAACAGCCCCAGGGCCATGGCCGCCGCCATGGTGGACCGGAAGCCCCGGGTCACCTGCTGCGCGGTGGCCACCGGCACCACCATCAGCGCGCTGATCAGCAGCACCCCGACCGCCCGCATGGCGATGGTCACCGTGATCGCGGTGCCGACCGCGATGATCAGGTTCAGCGCGCGTACCGGCAGGCCGGAGACGCGCGCGTACTCCTCGTCGTGGCAGACCGCGAACAGCGCCGGGCGCAGCACCAGCATGGTCACCAGCAGCGCCGCGCCGAGCACGCCGATGGTGACCAGGTCGCCCTGCGAGGTGGTGGTCAGCGACCCGAACAGGTACGCGTTGAGCGCCCCGCTGCTGGCGTCGGAGAGCCCGACCAGCACCACGCCACCGGCGATGCCGCCGTAGAACAGCAGCGCCAGCGCCAGGTCGCCGGAGGTGCGCCCGTACGCGCGGACCAGCTCGATGACGATCGCGCCGAGCGTCGCGGCGATCACCGCCACCAGCACGGGAGAGCGGTTGAGCAGCAGGCCCGCGCCGACGCCGGTGAGCGCCACGTGCCCGATCCCGTCGCCGATCAGGGCCAGCCGCCGCTGCACCAGGTAGATGCCGAGCGCCGGCGCGGCCAGCCCGATGATCAGCGCGCCGACCAGGGCGCGGAGCATGAAGTCGTACTGGAAGAGGTCCATCTCAGATGCCTGTCCAGAGCCGGGCGGGCTCCTCGTCGCAGTGCGGGTGCACGTGCTCGTGGTCGGGGTCGGCGTGGTGGCCGGCGGGTTCCGGCACGGCGCCGTCGTGGGCGATGCCGCCCTGGTGCACCACCACGGCCCGGCTGATCAGCGGGCGCAGCGGGCCCAGCTCGTGCGCGACGAGCAGCACCGTGCCGCCGCCGTCGCGGAACGAGCGCAGCGCCCCGGCGAACGCCTCCTGGCTGGCCGCGTCCACCCCGGCGGTCGGCTCGTCGAGCACCAGCAGCTCCGGCCCGCCGGCGAGCGCGCGGGCGATCAGGGTGCGCTGCTGCTGGCCGCCGGAGAGCGTGGACACCGGGTCGCCGGCCCGGTCGGCGAGCCCGACGGCGTCCAGCGCCGCCGCCACCGCCTCCCGGTCCGCCCGTCCGGCGGGCCGCAGCACGCCGCGGCGGGCCAGCCGCCCGGACGCCACCACCTCGCGTACGGTGGCGGGCACTCCGCTGCCCGCGCCGAGCCGCTGCGGCACGTACCCGATTCGGTGCCACTGCCGGAAGCGGCGCTGCGGCGTGCCGAACAGGGCGACCGACCCGGCGCCGACCGGCACCAGGCCGAGCGCGGCGCGCACGAGCGTCGACTTGCCGGAGCCGTTGGCGCCGAGCACGGCGACCACCTCGCCGGCGGTCACTGTCAACGAGACGTCACGCAGCACCGGGCGGCCGTCGTAGCCGACTGTGGCGTGCGCGATCTCGATCACGGGTGGGGTCATGAACAGTCCAGAGCGGTTCGCAGGGTCTGCAGGTTGGTACGCATCGCGGAGAGGTAGTCGCCGTCGGCGGGCGGGCCCTCCAGCGGGTCCAGCACCGCCGTCTTCGCGCCCACCTCACGCGCGATCGTCTCGGCGACCTTCGGGCTGACCAGCGTCTCGAAGAAGATCGTGCCGGCCTGGTGCTCGCGGGCCTCCTCGGCGACCTCGGCGAGGCGCTGCGGCGACGGCTCGGACTCCGGGGTGAGCCCGCTGATGCCGATCTGCTCCAGTTGGTAGCGCTCGGTGAGGTAGCCGAACGCGGTGTGGCTGGTGACGATCTCCCGGCGCTTGCAGGTGCGCAGGCCGTCGGCGTACTCGGTGTCCAGCTTCGTCAGCTCGGCGCGCAGCGCGCCCGCGCGGGCGGTGTAGTCGGCGGCGTGCTCCGGGTCGGCCTTGCCGAGGCGCTCGGCGAGCTTGTCGCCGATGGTGGCCAGCCGGGTCGGGTCGAGCCAGACGTGCGGGTCCTTGCCGCCGCTCTCCCCGGAGTGCCCGGCCTCGCCCTCGTGGTCGTGGCCACCGGCGGCGGCGTCGCGCAGCGGCGTCACGCCCGCCACGTCGAACGCGCGGTCGCCGCCGTTCTGCTCCACCGCCTCGTCCACCGCCGGCTGGAAGCCGCTGAGGTAGACGACCACGTCGGCGTCGACGACCTGGCCGACCTGCCGTGGGTTGAGTTCCAGGTCGTGCGGCTCCGCGCCGGGCTTGGTCAGGTTGCTGACCGAGACCGTGTCGCCGCCGATCCGCTCGGACAGGAACTGCAGCGGGTAGAACGCGGCCACCACGCCGACCTTGCCCGGCTCGCTCGCGGCGCCGGTGCCGTCCGCGCAGGCGGTCAGGCCGGCGGCGGCGAGCAGGGCGGTTGCGGTGGCGGTCAGGACACGGCGGGGTGCGCGAACGGTCATGGGCTCAACTGTCCGCGACAACGAAAACTATTGTCAAAAACGCATGATTGCATGTCAGCGCAGGTCAGCTCGGCTCTGCTTCCGTACGTCAGCCGACCATGAGCTTCGCCAGCGCCACCGCGATCAACAGGGTGAGCATCACCAGCCGGAACATCCGGGTCGCCGGCGCCTGCACCGGCCAGGTGACCGACATCAGCCACACCAGGCCGCCGGCCAGCGCCAGCAGCAGGACGCCGCCCGCCGGGCCGGGCGCGAAGAGGCCGACCAGCATCAGGGCCAGTACGGCGAGGAACACCGCCGTCGGGTTGAGCCGTGCCAACCGGGACAGCACGGGACTCTGCGTACGCTGCATGCCACAAACTCTACGAGGAGGAACGCCGTGCTGGTCACCAACCGGTTCGTGGTGGAAGCCGAAACGGTGGACGAGTTCACCCGGGAGGCGCACGCCGCGCTGGCCGCGCTCGCCGCCCGCCCCGGCTACCTGCGCGGTGAGCTGCTGCGGGCGCTCGACGACCCGGACCACTGGTGCCTGCTCACCGAGTGGGAGTCGGTCGGGGCGTACCGGCGGGCGCTCGGCGGGTTCGACGTCAAGGTCACCGCCGTGCCGCTGCTCGCCCGATCGGTGGACGAACCGTCGGCGTACGAGACGCTCGCCAGCGCCGCCCCCGAGGGTGAGATCGTCGTCGTCGCCAGCGATCGGGCCGCAGGTCCTTACCGGTGAGTGCCGGGGCACTACCCTGGCGCGTATGACCGCTCCCGGACCGGCCGCACCACCCCCGTCGTCAGTTCCGCCCGCGCCGCCGGCGGACCCCGGGGTGCCCGCGCCGCCGCAGGGGCCCGGTGCCGCGCCGCCGTTCGCCGCCCCGCCCACCGAGGGCGGGCGGACCCGGCTCTGGCTCGGCCTCGGCGCGGGCGCGCTCGCCGTGCTGATCTGCTGCGGCGGAGGCGGCGCGGCGGTGGTCGGCCTGGCCGTGAGCAACGCCCAGGCGATCGGCGAGCAGGGCCGGGCCGTCACCAGCGACTACTACCAGGCACTGGTCGCCCGGGAGTGGTCCAAGGCGTACGACACGCTCTGCGACGACCTCCGCCGACGCGAACCGCGGCCCGAGTTCGTGCGGCGCGTCGCCACCGAGCCGCAGATCTCCGGCTACCGGGTCGGCGAGGTCGACATCACCACGCTCACCGTCCCGGTGGACGTCACGCTGGCCGGCGGTCGGCGGGAGGCGCAGACCGTGACGCTGGCGCCGGACCAGCAGACGGGCGGCGTGGAGGTCTGCGGGGTGAGCTGACCGGCCCCCGGTATTCTGCTGGGCTCGGGACGAACGCGGTCGTACCGTTGTCCCGAACAGCCCGGTTTTATCCATCTCAACCGCGCCGACCGCCAGCCGGCGTAGGAGGAAACATGCCAGCCGACCGTATCGACGCCGTCACCAGCCTCGCCAAGCGCCGGGGCTTCGTCTTTCCCTCCAGCGAGATCTACGGGGGCACCCGGTCGGCGTGGGACTACGGTCCGCTCGGCGTCGAGCTGAAGGAGAACGTCCGCCGGCAGTGGTGGCGGACCATGGTGCAGCAGCGCGACGACGTCGTCGGCCTCGACTCGGCGGTCATCCTGGCCCGCAAGGTCTGGGAGGCCAGCGGCCACATCGCCGAGTTCGTCGACCCGCTCACCGAGTGCCAGTCCTGCCACAAGCGGTTCCGGGCCGACCACCTGGAAGAGGCGTACGAGGCCAAGCACGGCAAGCCGCTGACCTCGCTGACGGAGCTGAACTGCCCCAACTGCGGCAACAAGGGCACCTTCACCGAGCCGAAGATGTTCAACGGCCTGATGAAGACCTACCTGGGCCCGGTGGAGAGCGACGAGGGCATGCACTACCTGCGCCCGGAGACCGCCCAGGGCATCTTCGTCAACTACAAGAACGTCGAGACGGTCGCCCGCAAGAAGCCGCCGTTCGGCATCGCGCAGACCGGCAAGTCGTTCCGCAACGAGATCACCCCCGGTAACTTCATCTTCCGGACCCGCGAGTTCGAGCAGATGGAGATGGAGTTCTTCGTCGAGCCCGGCACCGACGAGCAGTGGCACGAGTACTGGCTTTCCGAGCGCTGGAACTGGTACCTCGACCTCGGCCTGTCCGAGGAGAACCTGCGCTTCTACGAGCACCCCAAGGAGAAGCTCTCCCACTACTCGAAGCGCACCGTCGACATCGAGTACCGGTTCCGGTTCGGCGGCAGCGAGTTCGCCGAGCTGGAGGGCATCGCCAACCGCACCGACTTCGACCTGTCCACGCACAGCAAGCACTCCGGCGTCGACCTGTCGTACTTCGACCAGGGCAAGGGCGAGCGCTGGATGCCGTACGTGATCGAGCCGGCCGCCGGCCTCACCCGCGCGGTGCTGGCGTTCCTGCTCGAGGCGTACGACGAGGACGAGGCGCCGAACACCAAGGGCGGCGTGGACAAGCGCACCGTCATGCGCTTCGACCCGCGGCTGGCCCCGGTCAAGGTCGCCGTGCTGCCGCTGTCGCGTAACGAGGCGCTGTCGCCGAAGGCCAAGCAGCTCGCCACCGACCTGCGCAAGCGCTGGGTGGTCGAGTTCGACGACTCGCAGGCGATCGGCCGCCGCTACCGCCGGCAGGACGAGATCGGTACGCCGTTCTGCGTCACCGTCGACTTCGACACGCTCGACGACAACGCCGTGACGGTCCGGAACCGGGACACCATGGCCCAGGAGCGCGTCTCGCTGGACCAGGTCGAGCGCTACCTGATCGAGCGCCTCCCCGGCTGCTGACCTTGCTGTAAGGAAGGGCCCCTTCTTAACGCCTCGCGTAGAGAAGGGGCCCCTTCTTAACACCCGTCGCCGGGGGAGATCGGCTCCGCCCGTACGCCGGTCGCGGCGCCCACCCCGCGCCTGGCCGCGTACGCGTCCTCGACCGTGCGCCGCACCCGGCCCGGCTCCCTGCGGATCTGCGCCGGCGTGAAGTGCAGGACCAGCACCCCGTACCGGCTCAACTCGTTGTGCCGGTCCAGCGTCCGTGCCCAGTCGGTCGGGCTGAGGTGGTACTCCCGCGAGTCGACCTCCAGCGCCACCGCGCAGTCGGCGAGGTAGCCGTCCGGCGTCGGCAGGCGGGTGCCGTCGGCCGCCGACAGCCGCGGGTTCCACAGGATCCCGCCGAGCATGCCGCTGCCGCCCAGGCACTCCCGCAGCTCGGTCTCCGGCGCGGAGCGGACCCCGTCCGTGATCTCGGCGAACGCCTTCCGGATCAGGGCGGTGCGACTGCGCCGGGCCCGGCGGATCTCCGCGTCCAGGCTGTCCAGATCGGTGAAGCCGCGCTGCACGGCCTCCGCCACCGTCGCCCGTACCGGCCGCAACTGGCGCAGGTCGCGGGCCGCGTCCACCACCGCCCGCGCCGGCGAGCACACCGGATAGAGCGTGGTCCGCCGGGCCCGCGGATCAAGCTCCAGGGCCCGCGCGATCACCGCGTGACCGGCCGAGCGGCGCCGCACGTGGTGCGGCAGGATCAGGTGTACGTCAGCAGTGCGCGGACTGTGCCGGAAGCCGTACCAGATCAGGGCGGCCAGGCCGGTGAGCTGCGCGTCGGCGCCTGCGTAGAGCGCCGCCGAGATGCGTCGTTGCTCGTCGGTGAGGGTGCCGGTGACGAGCGCGTACGTGGCCGGCAGCACGCGCTGCCACAGGCCGCGCCGGGTCTGCCGGTACAGGTACATGTCGTCGTATCCGACGCCGAGAAGCTGCGTCCGCGTGACGATCTGCTGCTGGCGTTCCGCCAGGTCGCCGAGTTCGGGTGGTTGTTCGGGCATGCCCGGCAGCGTGCGGGCTGCGCCGATCCTTCTGTGGCCCGCTCGCCCGCCCTGTGGACAGCCGGCCCGGCTGTGGAGCGCGTCCGCGAGGCGGGCCGGCTGTGATATGCGCCCTGTTAACAAGGGGCCCCTGCACTACCGGAGACGTTAATAAGGGGCCCTTCCTTACACTTGGTCGGTGACTGCCCCTACGCTGCCCGCGCTGACCATCGGCCCCCACGAGGTGTGGCCGCCGGTGGTGCTCGCGCCGATGGCCGGGATCACCAACGTCGGCTTCCGCCGGCTCTGCCGCGAGCAGGGCGGCGGCATCTACGTCTGCGAGATGATCACCACCCGGGCGCTCGTCGAGCGGAACCCGAAGACGCTCCGCATGATCGCCTTCGGCGCCGAGGAGCAGCCCCGCAGCCTCCAGCTCTACGGCACCGACCCGGAGATCACCGCCGCCGCCGTGCGGATCGTGGTCGAGCGCGACCTGGCCGACCACATCGACCTCAACTTCGGCTGCCCCGTGCCCAAGGTCACCCGGCGTGGCGGCGGCTCGGCCCTGCCGTGGCGCCGCCGTCTGTTCGCCCGGCTGGTCAGGGCCGCGGTGGACGCCGCGTCACCGGCCGGGGTGCCGGTCACCGTCAAGATGCGCAAGGGCATCGACGACGACCACCTGACGTACGTCGAGGCGGGGCTGGCGGCCCAGGACGCGGGCGTCGCGGCGGTCGCCCTGCACGGGCGTACGGCCGCGCAGCGCTACTCCGGCACCGCCGACTGGGACGCGATCGCCACGCTCAAGTCGGCGCTCGACGTGCCGGTGCTCGGCAACGGTGACATCTGGGAGGCCGACGACGCGCTGCGGATGGTCGCGCACACCGGCGTGGACGGCGTGGTGATCGGGCGCGGCTGCCTGGGCCGGCCGTGGCTGTTCGCCGACCTGGAGGCCGCGTTCAACGGCAGCCCCGAGCGGCGGCTGCCCTCGCTCGGCGAGGTGGCGGTGACCATGCGCCGGCACGCCGAGCTGCTGGTGGAGCAGTTCGTGGCCGGTGCCCGCAACCCGGCCCGGGGCGAGCGGGACGGCTGCACCGACTTCCGCAAGCACGTCGCCTGGTACCTGAAGGGCTTCCCGATCGGCAGCGAGCTGCGCCGCTCGCTCGCCATGATCGAGAGCTTGGCGCAGCTCGACGACCTGCTCGGCAAGCTCGACCCGGCCGTACCGTTCCCGGTGGAGAACCTCGGCCAGCCGCGCGGCCGCACCAACTCCCCGGGCAAGGTCTTCCTGCCCGACGGGTGGCTGGCCAGCCGCGACGACGACACCCCGCCGGACGGCGCCGAGCTGGACGACTCCGGCGGCTGACAACCCGGGTACGCCGAAGGGCCCGACCCCGTGGTGGGGGTCGGGCCCTTCGTGTTCGGTCAGGAGCTGTAGCCGCGGCTGGCGATCCAGCGGGCGAGCTCGTCCACGTCCATCCGGTAGGAGGCCTGGTTCGGGTTCGCCGAGTCGGCGATCGTCACGACCTTCCCGCCGTCGCGGTAGCCCACCACGCTGATGTAGTGGCCACCCTCGAAGGAGTGGGCGTTGCCGTCGGTGTCGGTCGCGGTGCCGGCGATGTTGGCCACCACGGCACGGCCGTCGTCGACGGTCTTGACCACGTCGGCGCGCAGCTTGTCGACCTTGTCGCGGTCGCGGGCCTTGTCCACGGGGATCTCGGTGGACTTGTAGACGTCCTTACCGGTCTCCTTGTTCAGTACCGGGGTGATGTCGTTGATGGAGTTGGTGCCGGCCTCGGTGGTGCCCATCTCCTCGGCCATGGCGTGAACGTCGATGTTCTTGCCCTGCACGCTCAGCGCGTTGCGGGCGGCGGCGGGGCCGCAGAAGTAGAAGTTGGGCTGGGCTTCGTAGCGGACGTCGAGTTCCCGCTCGCCGTGGCCCTTGCGGTCGGTGGTGACCTGGGCGGCGGCGCGCTCGGCCGGGGTGGCCTGGGCGGCGACGGCGGGGCCGGCGATCCCACCGGCGGTGGCGACGACACCGGCAGCGGTCAGAACGGTCTTGCGCAGCAGAGTGGTAGCCATGATCAGTTGCCTCTCTGTCGGGGGTACGCGGCGATGGGGGATGCCGCAGAGAAAGATCAGGTGGCCCGGTATGTGCGTCGGGCCGGTGGCTCGCTCGGGCGGCCAGGGGGACGGCCTGCTCCGGCGGCTCGGGGATGTAACGACCGGCGTCCCGGCCTCATTCCCAGCCCGCCGGGGGCGGGGCGGGGCGGGGTGGTTGGCGGGTGTGGCGCGGTCTGCCATGTACAACGCCCCGCACCCCGCCCCGATTCCAGCACAGCCGTGGCGCCCACCACCCCGAACCCGGACAATCCACCCAGCGCCCGCCCGGCGTTGATCAAGGAGTTCGTGTCCGACAGACCACCCAGAACAGACACAAACCCCTTGATCACACCCGAGCGCCCAACCCTCGATCGCGATCTTGCACTTGCGGCCCTTGAGGTGCCCGATTCGCACCTTTTTCCGGGGCGGCAACTGCAAGATCCCGCAAACTCCTTGGTCGACAACGCGCTTGGTGAGGGGTGTTCGCGGCTCCGGCGGGCGTGACCTGTCCGTTTTCCGGCGCGCTGCCCTGGCCCTGGGTAGTGATCAACTCCAGCTCGCCGACGTGGTGGTGTCGCGGAGCCTCTGATGCCACCACCTCGCCGAGCTGGAGTCGATCAAGCCGCGGTGCCCCAAGACCTCCCGCCAGCAGCGGGCGATCATGAGGTGGACGGCGGTTTGTGTCCGGTTTGTCGCCGCCACCTTCATGATCGACGAGGGCTGTCCTCCGGGCGGCGGCGCGGGGTGGGGACGGGTGTGGGGGTGGGGGGCCAGGGGATCTCGGGGGATGGGTGGAAGGTGATGCCGGCGGTGGCCCAGCGCGGGCCGTGGCCGGCGAGGCGGCTACGGAACCGCTGCCAGTCGTGCGTGGCACGCGGTGACCAGCCCAGCTCCGCGACGGCGGGCAGGCGGGGGAAGAGCATGTACTCGACCTCGGCCCGCGTACTCACCGACTCGGTCCACAGCGGCGCCTCCACGCCCAGCACGGCCTCGGCCGGTACGCCCCGCACGTGGGTGCCCGGATCCCACTCGTACGCCCGGCGCACGTCGATGAGACCCGCCCAGTCGTGCCCGATCGGGGTGTCCGGCGCGTACTTCATGTCCAGGTACGCGTGGTTGGCGGGGGAGAGGATCACCCGGGCGCCCCGGCGTACCGCGTCGGCGGTCTCCGGGTCGTCGCCGTTCGTGCCCCACCACTGCAGGACGCGCCCGTCGACGTGCCCGGCCGGGGCGAGCTGGTGCCAGCCGACCACCGTCTTGCCGGTGGCCTGCACCAGCCGCTGTGCCCGTTCCACGAAGGCGCGGTAGCTCTCGGCCGGCACCTTGAACGCCTCGTCGCCGCCGAGGTGCAGCCACGGCCCCGGCGTGAGCGCGGCCACCTCGCCGACCACGTCGGCGACGAAGGCGTACGTCCGCTCGTCGGCGGGGTCGACGTAGCTGAACCCGACCTCGGTGCCGGTGTAGGGCGGTGGCGCGACCTTGCCGGGTGCCAGTTCGGGGTACGCGAGAAGCGCCGCGTTGGTGTGGCCGGGCAGGTCGATCTCGGGCACCACGGTGACGTGCCGGCGGGCCGCGTACGCGACGATGCGCCGGTAGTCGTCGCGGGAGTACCAGCCGCCGGGGCCGCCGCCGACAGCTGTCGCCCCGCCTACTTCGGTGAGCCGGGGCCAGGAGTCGACGGCGATCCGCCAGCCCTGGTCGTCGGTGAGGTGCAGGTGCAGGTGGTTGAGCTTGTACCGGGCCAGGTGGTCGACCACCCGCAGCACGTCCTCGACGGGGAAGAAGTGCCGGGCCACGTCGAGCATGGCGCCCCGATAGGGGAAACGCGGACGGTCGACGACCGTGCCGCCGGATACTGCCCAGCGGGTGGCGACCGGCGTGGGGCTCTCGATCGCCGCCGGCAGGAGCTGCCGTAGCGTCTGCGCGCCGTGGAACAGGCCGGCCGGGGTGGCGGCGGTGATCCGGACGCCGGTGGCGGTCACGTCGAGGTGGTAGCCCTCGCCCTCGAGCCCGCCGACGGCCGGCCCGCCGGAGCCGTCGTCCGTCGCCCGGGTCCCGGGAGCAGCGGCGGCATCCGGGGCGGACGGGGACAGCGTGAGCGTCAGCGGGCCGTCCCCCCGGGCGGGGACGTCGGTGACCGGCAGCGGGAAGCCGGTGGCCGGACGCAGCCAGGCGGCGAGCTGCTCGGCCACGTCCCGCCCGGCGGGGCTGACCCGCAGCGCCGCGTCCGCTCCCAGCGTGAAGTCGCCCGCGGGGTCCGGGAACACCTGCTCGGGCGCGGGCACCACGTCGTCGAGCCGGACCGGCGCCGGTCCGGCGAGCACCTCGGTGGCACGGCCCGCGGCGACACGCGCCAGCTCGGCGGCAGGCGTCGCCACGCCGGGCAGCAATTCACCCGACGTGCTGGTGGGACGGGTGTCGGTCGGCTCCGGCCCGGTCTCCGGGGCGGTGGGTGTGGTCGGCACGGCGACGGCTCCGAGGGGTGTATTCGCGCGGGATATGGCAAAGGTGAGGATCCGCGGGACGCAGTCAGTCAAGAGTACGAGGGGAAGCGGAATTGCGTGATCGTGCTCGTGGAAGCGTTCCCAACAACCCGTACGAACGCGCATAGTGGCGACCGTTGTGCCGAAAGTCACCGAACGCTCCCAGGTTTCACGAAACTCGCCTAGCCTTCGGCCCACCGACGCTGACGAGCCGGGATTACCGGTGGTCACTCCCGGGGTATGTCCGAACTAAACCTTCGTTAAGTGTCAATGGCGCGCGTTGGAGGCTCTGGTGGAAGCGCAGGAATCGGGCGAGCACAAGTACGTGTACGACTTCGCCGAGGGCAACAAGGATTTGAAGGATCTGCTCGGCGGCAAGGGGGCCAACCTGGCCGAGATGACCAACCTCGGCCTGCCGGTTCCGCCCGGCTTCACGATCACCACCGAGGCCTGCAAGGCGTACCTGACGACCGGGCGTGAGCCCGACGGCCTGGCCGCGCAGATCGAGGCGCACCTGGAGTCCCTGGAGCGCGAGATGGGCCGCCGCCTCGGCGACCCGGACGACCCGCTGCTGGTCTCGGTACGCTCCGGCGCCAAGTTCTCCATGCCCGGCATGATGGAGACCGTCCTCAACGTGGGTCTCAACGACCGCAGCGTGGTCGGCCTCAGCAACCAGGCGGGTGGGAACGACAGGTTCGCCTGGGACTCGTACCGCCGGCTGATCCAGATGTTCGGCAAGACCGTCTGCGAGGTGCCGGGCGAGGAGTTCGAGCACGCGCTGGACGAGATCAAGAGCGCCAAGGGCACCCACAACGACCTCGACCTGGACGCCGACGACCTGCGGGGGCTGGTCGACGCGTACAAGAAGATCTTCGTCAAGCACACCGGCCGCGAGTTCCCGCAGGAGCCGCGCGAGCAGCTCGACCTCGCCATCCGCGCGGTCTTCGACTCGTGGAACGCGGAGCGGGCGATCCTCTACCGCCGCCAGGAGCGCATCCCGGCCGACCTGGGCACCGCCGTCAACGTGGTGGCGATGGTCTTCGGCAACCTCGGCCCCGACTCGGGCACCGGCGTCGCGTTCACCCGCGACCCGGGCAGCGGCGCGCAGGGCATCTACGGCGACTACCTGGCCAACGCCCAGGGCGAGGACGTGGTCGCCGGCATCCGCAACACCGTGCCGTTGCAGGAGCTGGAGCAGCTCGACAAGACCTCCTACGACCAGCTGCTCGGCATCATGGCCCGGCTGGAGGAGCACTACAAGGACCTCTGCGACATCGAGTTCACCATCGAGCGCGGCAAGCTCTGGATGCTGCAGACCCGGGTCGGCAAGCGCACCGCCGCCGCCGCGTTCGTCATCGCCGGGCAGCTCGTCGACGAGGGTCTGATCGACCTGGACGAGGCGCTGCACCGGGTCAACGGCGCGCAGCTCGCCCAGCTGATGTTCCCGCGCTTCCAGCTCGACCACGAGTTCGAGGCGGTCGCCAAGGGCATCGGCGCCTCCCCGGGCGCCGCGTCCGGCAAGGTCGTCTTCACCTCGGCCCGGGCGGTCGAGCTGGCCGCCGAGGGCGAGGCGGTCATCCTGGTCCGCCGGGAGACCAACCCGGACGACCTCAACGGCATGATCGCCGCCAAGGGCATCCTGACCTCCCGAGGCGGCAAGACCAGCCACGCCGCGGTGGTGGCCCGCGGCATGGGCAAGACCTGCGTCTCCGGCGCCGACGAGCTGGACGTGAACGTGCCGGCGAAGAGGTTCACCGTGGGCGACCACGTGGTGAACGAGGGCGACGTGGTCTCGATCGACGGCACCACCGGCAAGGTGTACCTCGGCGAGGTGCCGGTCATGCCGTCCGAGGTGGTGCAGTACTTCGAGGGCGAACTCGACCCGGAGCACACCGACGACGCGCTGGTCCGCTCCGTACACCGGATCATGACGCACGCCGACGCGGCGCGGCGGCTGCGCGTGCGCACGAACGCCGACACCGGCGCGGACGCGGCCCGGGCCCGGCGCTTCGGCGCCGAGGGCATCGGCCTGTGCCGCACCGAGCACATGTTCCTCGGTGACCGGCGCGAGCTGGTCGAGCGGCTCATCCTGGCCTCCGGCGCGCGGGAGCGGGAGGACGCGCTCGCGGCGCTGCTGCCGCTGCAGCGGGCCGACTTCATCGAGATCTTCCGGGAGATGGACGGCCTGCCGGTCACCGTGCGGCTGATCGACCCGCCGCTGCACGAGTTCCTGCCCCCGCTGGAGCAGCTCGCGGTGAACGTCGCAGTCGCGCAGGAGCGCGGTGAGGACGTCGCGAAGGAGGAGGCGCTGCTCGCCGCCGTCCGGCGGATGCACGAGGAGAACCCGATGCTGGGCCTGCGCGGCGTCCGGCTCGGCCTGGTCATCCCGGGCCTGTTCGCCATGCAGGTCCGCGCGATCGCCGAGGCCGCCGTGGCGGTCGTCCGCGACGGCGGCAGGGCCTGCCCGGAGATCATGGTGCCGCTCGTCGGGGCCGTGCAGGAGCTGGAGACGGTACGCGCCGAGGCCGAGCGGATCATCGCCGAGGTGGTCGGGGACAGCGGCGTCGAGGTGCTGATCGGCACGATGATCGAGGTGCCCCGGGCGGCGCTGACCGCCGGGCAGATCGCCGAGGCGGCCGAGTTCTTCTCCTTCGGCACCAACGACCTGACCCAGATGGGCTGGGGCTTCTCCCGCGACGACGTGGAGGGCGCGTTCTTCTGGCGCTACCTGGAGCTGGGCATCTTCGGCATCTCGCCGTTCGAGTCGATCGACACCGACGGCGTCGGCCGGCTGGTCCGCATCGCCGCCGAGGAGGGCCGGGCGGCCCGCCCGGGCCTGAAGCTGGGTGTCTGCGGCGAGCACGGCGGTGACCCGGACTCGGTGCACTTCTTCCACGAGGTCGGCCTGGACTACGTCTCCTGCTCGCCGTTCCGGGTGCCGGTGGCGCGCCTGGAGGCCGGCCGGGCGGCGATCACCACCACCGGCTCCGACTCCCGCTGACGCCGACGCGGGGCCGCCGGTGTTCATCGACGGCCCCGCGTACCGCCTGGCGCGCCTTTCCGGCCTCCTCGGCGTAACCTGAGCTTCCGCCACGTGTCGATCAGGAGGGGTGGGCGCATGACCGCCGTCTGGGAGAACCTGACCATCGACGCCCGGGACCCGTCCCGGCTCGCCAGTTGGTGGGCGGAGGCGCTCGGTTATCAGGTGGTCACCGACAAGCCGGACGAGGTGGAGATCCGCCGCACCCCCGACACGCTGCCCGGTCTCGTCTTCGTCCCGGTCGCCGGGCCGAAGGAGGGGAAGAACCGGCTGCACATCGACCTGCGCCCGGCCGACCTGGAAGCCGAGGTCGAGCGCCTGGTCGACATGGGCGCGCGGCACGTCGACATCGGCCAGGGAGACGTGGAGTGGACGGTGCTCGCCGACCCGGAGGGCAACGAGTTCTGCGTGTTGCGCCAACGCGGCAACGGTGACCGGGGCTGACGACGCGGCGCGGCTGGTCGACGAGGCGCCGAAGGACACCGGGTACGGCCGGTCGCCGTTCGAGCGGGACCGCGCCCGGGTGCTGCACTCGGCGGCGTTCCGGCGGCTCGCCGCGAAGACGCAGGTGCACACCGCCGGCACCGACGACTTCCTGCGTACCCGGCTGACCCACTCGCTGGAGGTCGCGCAGATCGCCCGCGAGATGGGCGCCCGGCTCGGCTGCGACCCGGACGTGGTGGACACCGCCGGGCTGGCCCACGACCTGGGTCACCCGCCGTTCGGGCACAACGGCGAGTACGCGCTGGACGAGCTGGCCGCCGCCTGCGGCGGGTTCGAGGGCAACGCGCAGACGCTGCGGGTGCTCACCCGGCTGGAGGCCAAGGTGCTCACAGCGGACGGGCGTTCGGCCGGGCTGAACCTGACCCGGGCCGCGCTGGACGCGGTGAGCAAGTACCCGTGGCCGCGCCGGCCCGGCGAGCGCAAGTTCGGCGTGTACGCCGACGACCGCCCGGTCTTCGACTGGCTGCGCGAGGGCGCGCCGCCCGGCACCCGGCGCTGCCTGGAGGCCCAGGTGATGGACTGGGCCGACGACGTGGCGTACTCGGTGCACGACGTCGAGGACGGCATCCACGGCGGATACGTCGACCTGCGCCCGCTGCTGGCCGACCCGGACGAACGGCGGGCGCTCTGCGCCGACGTGTCCGCCACGTACTCGGGTGAGGCGCCGGAGGACCTGGGCGAGGTGCTCGCCGACCTGCTCGCCGACCCGGTGCTCGCCCCGCTGGCCGCGTACGACGGCAGCCACCGTGCGCTCGCCGCGCTGAAGGCCACCACGAGCGTGCTCACCGGCCGGTTCGTCTCCCGCGTGGTGGCCGCCACGCAGCAGCGCCACGGGCCCGGCCCGCACCGCCGCTACGCCGCCGACCTGGAGGTGCCGCGCCGGACCCGGGCGCAGTGCGCGCTGCTCAAGGGCATCGCGCTGCGGTACGTGATGCGCCGCCCCGGTGCCGAGGGCCGGTACGCGCGGCAGCGCGACGTCCTGGCCGGGCTGGTGACGGCGCTGCTGGACCGGGCGCCGGACGCGCTCGACCCGGTGTTCGCGCCGTTGTGGCGGGACGCGGCGGACGACGCCACGCGGCTGCGCGTGGTGATCGACCAGGTCGCCTCGCTCACCGATCCGGCCGCGATGGCCTGGCACGCCCGCCTGGTGTCGCCGAGCTGACCGGATCAACCCGGCGAGCTTAGGCTAGCCTAAGTGGCATGACGGACCGCCCGAAGAAGCTCACCGCCGCCACGGTCGTCCGGACCACGCGGCCCACCCCGCACCTGATCCGCCTGGTCCTGGGCGGTCCCGAGCTGGCCGGGCTGCCGGTGGGCGCGTACACCGACCACTACGTGAAGTTCGTCTTCCCGCCGGCCGGGGTGACCTACCCGTACCCGGTCGACCTGGCGACGATCAAGCGGGAGTTCCCGGCGGAGCAGTGGCCGCGCCTGCGCGCGTACACGGTGCGGGCCTGGGACGCCGCGGCGGGTGAGATGACGGTGGACGTGGTGCACCACGGCGACGAGGGGCTGGCCGGGCCGTGGGCGGCGGCGCTGCGTCCCGGCGACCGGGTGTTGTTCACCGGGCCGGGCGGCGCGTACGCGCCGGACCCGGCCGCCGACTGGCACCTGCTGGCGGGCGACGACAGCGCGCTGCCGGCCATCGCCGCCGCCCTGGAGCGGCTGCCGGCGGGCGCGCCCGCGAAGGTGTACGTCGAGGTCGGCGGCCCGGCCGACGAGCTGCCCCTGACCAGTGCGGGCGCTGTCGAGGTGTGCTGGCTGCACCGCGACGGCCGCCCGTACGGCGAGCCGCTGGTCGAGGCGGTACGGGCGCTGGAGTTCCCGCCCGGCCGGGTGCACGCGTTCGTGCACGGCGAGGCCGGCGCGGTGAAGGAGCTGCGGCGGCTGCTGCGGGTCGAGCGCGGCGTGCCCCGGGGCGACCTGTCCATCTCCGGCTACTGGCGGCAGGGCCTGGACGACGAGGGCTGGCGATCCACCAAGCCGGCCTGGAACGCCGCGGTGGAGGCCGAGGAGGCCACCGCCGTCCCCTCCTGACCGCCCTCGCCGCTCGCCGCCCGCCGCCCCCGCTCCCGACGCCGATCTTGGAGTTGTGGCGCCTCTGATACCGGTGTGAAGCGGGCATCCTGGGCGCCGCAACTCCAAGATCGACGGAGGCGGAGTGGGCGTTTCGTCCTACCCGGGCGGCTGCGCTGCCCAGGATGGGGTCATGGGGGAAGACGTGGGGGAGCGGGCCGGGACGCAGCCGGCCGACCGGGTGGTGCTCGGGGTCGGCGTGGCCGGGGTGCTGGCCGTGGTGGCCTGGGGCGTGTTCGCGCGTGGTTCCCTGGCGTCGTTCGGCGCGGCCGGGCTGAGTTGGACCGTGAGCACGTTCGGCTGGTTCTTCGTGCTCGCGGCGGACGCCTTCCTGGTGCTGGCGGTCGTCGTGGCCGCCTCCCGGTTCGGCCGGATCCGGCTGGGCGCCGACGACGACGAGCCGGAGTTCGACACGCTGGCCTGGGTCGCCATGATGTTCAGCGCCGGCATGGGAATCGGCCTGGTGTTCTTCGCCGTGGCCGAACCGATCCAGCACTACGCGACGCCGCCTCCCGCCTCCGGCGTCGCGCCGCAGACCGGGGCCGCCGCCGCGACCGCCATGCAGTACACGCTCTTCCACTGGACGCTGCATCCGTGGGGCATCTACGCGATCGCGGCGCTGGCCCTGGCGTACTCGACGTTCCGCAAGGGGCGGGGCAACCGCATCTCGTCCGCGTTCACGCCGCTGCTCGGCGACCGGACCGACGGCCCGCTCGGCCGCGCGATCGACCTGCTCGCCGTCTTCGCCACCGTGTTCGGCTCCGCGACCAGTCTCGGGCTGGGCGCGCTCCAGGTGGCGGCCGGCCTCGACCTGGTGGCCGGTGTGCCGGACGGCCGGGCCGTCGAGTTGACGATCATCGGCGCGCTCACGCTCGCGTTCGTCGTCTCCGCCTTCTCCGGACTGCACCGGGGCGTCAAGTGGCTGTCCACCACGAACGTGCTGATCGCCGTCGTACTGATGCTGTTCGTGTTCGTGGTCGGTCCGACCGTCTACACGCTGGAGGTGTTGCCGGCCTCGGTCGGTGACTACCTGAGCGGCCTGGTGCGCATGTCGACGCGTACCGGGGCGTTCTCCGATCCGGCCTGGCTGGGCTCGTGGACCATCTTCTACTGGGCGTGGTGGATCTCCTGGGCGCCGTTCGTGGGCACGTTCATCGCCCGCATCTCACGCGGCCGTACGGTCCGCCAGTTCCTGATCGGGGTGCTGCTGATACCCAGCGGCGCGAGCACCGTCTGGTTCGCGGTGATGGGCGGGACCGCCCTGCGTACGCAGACCACCGGCACCCGGGACCTGGTGGCCGACGTGGAAGCCGGGTCCGAGCAGGCGCTGTTCGGGCTGCTCGACGCGCTGCCGCTGGCCACGCTGACGAGCGTGCTCGCCATGGTGCTGATCGCGCTCTACTTCGTCACCAGCGCGGACTCGGCGTCGCTGGTGCTCGGCTCGCTCAGCTCGCGCGGCGCGCTGCGGCCGCACCGCGGGGTGGTGGTGCTCTGGGGTGTGCTGATCGGCGCTGTCGCGGCGGCGTTGCTGCTGGCCGGCGGGCTGGCCGCGCTGCAGCAGGCGACCATCCTGGTCGCGCTGCCGTTCGTCGTGGTGATGCTGGGCCTGGCCGTCGCGGTGCTCCGGGAGATGGCAGCCGATCCGGTGCTGCGCGCCGGGCCCCGGCCCCGCCGCTCCGGCCTGGCCGCCGCGGTGAACGCGGCCCGGTCGTACGAGGAGGAGGAGCCGGCCCCCGTCACCCGCTGGTTCCACAGTCGGCGCCGCTGAGTGGGGGTACCTCGGTTTGTAGTATAGGTGCTACATTTCGAGGCATGACTGCGGTCGAACTTCCTGGGGCCGTCGCGTCCCCCCGACCGCCCGACGAGGATCTCGTCCTCGACGTGCGGGATCTGCGTATGCGCTACGGCGCCGTCGACGTGCTGCACGGCGTCGACCTGACCGCCCGGCGGGGCGAGGTGGTGGCGCTGCTCGGGCCCAACGGCGCCGGCAAGACCACCACCATCGAGATCCTCGAAGGCTTCCGGCTGCCCTCGGCCGGCACGGTGCGCGTGCTCGGCAGCGACCCGGCCCGCGGCGACGAGCGGTGGCGCGCGCGGCTGGGCGTGGTGCTCCAGTCCTGGCGCGACCACGGCAAGTGGCGGGTGCGGGAGTTGCTCGCGCACCTCGGCGACTTCTACGCGCCGTACGGCACCGACCGGATCCCGCGCCCGTGGCCGGTCGACGAGCTGCTGGAGACGGTGGGCCTGACCGCGCACGCCGGCAGCCGGGTGGCGCGGCTCTCCGGCGGTCAGCGCCGCCGGCTGGACGTGGCGGTGGGCATCGTCGGCCGCCCGGAGCTGCTGTTCCTGGACGAGCCCACTGTCGGCTTCGACCCGGCCGCCCGGCGCGAGTTCCACGAACTGGTGCACCGCCTGGCCGACCTGGACGAGACCACGATCGTGCTGACCACGCACGACCTGGCCGAGGCGGAGAAGCTGGCCGACCGCATCCTCATCCTGGCCGGCGGCCGGATCATCGCCGAGGGGTCGCCCGACCAGCTCGCCCGGCGCGTCGCGGGGGACGCCGAGGTGCGCTGGACCCGTGACGGCGAGCGGTACGTGCACGCCACCCCCGACGCCACCGCGTTCCTGCGCGACCTGCTCCGCGAGCACGGCGACCGGATAGGCGAGCTGGAGGTGCGCCGGGCCAGCCTGGAGGACGCGTACCTGGCGCTGGTGCACGAGGAGGAGACCGGCATCCGGACCGGCCGGGCCGAGCGGGTGTGGCAGCAGGAGGCGGACCGATGAACCCGACCACGAACGCGCTACGGGCCGGGCTGCGGCGCGGCGTGATCGAGCTGCGCGCGACGTTCACAAACGGCCAGGATCTCTGGACCTACTTCTTCCCCACCGTGGTGCTGCTGATCGCCGTGTTCTGGATGCGCGGCTCGACGGTGCCGGGCACCGACTTCTCGCTCGGCGCCCGTACGCTGCCCAGCGCGCTCGGGATGGGCCTGCTCTTCGGCGGCCTGCTCGGGCTGGCCAACCAGCTCGTCATCGACCGGGAGGACGGCACGCTGCTGCGCGCCAAGGCGATCCCGGACGGCATGCTCGGCTACCTGGTCGGCAAGATCGTGCTGGTCTCGGCGGTCGCGCTGATCGGCGTGGTCATCCAGCTCACGCCCGGGCTGTTCTTCCTGGACGGGCTGCGGCTCGGCGACCCGGGCGCCTGGCTCACGCTGGCCTGGGTGGTGCCGCTCGGGCTGGTGGCGACGCTGCCGCTGGGCGCGGTGATCGGCTCGCTGATCGAGAACCCGCGCAACATGGGCCTGGTGGTGATGCCGATCTTCGGCCTGATCGCGCTGTCCGGCATCTTCTATCCGATCAACGGCCTGCCCGGCTGGCTGCAGGGCGTCGCCCAGGTGTTCCCGCTCTACTGGCTAGGCTTGGGCATGCGCTCGGCGCTGCTCCCCGGCGACCTGGCAGCAGTCGAACTCGGCGGCTCCTGGCGGCACCTGGAGACGGTCGGCGTGCTCGGCGCCTGGGCGGTGCTCGGGCTCGTGCTGGCCCCGGTGGTGCTGCGCCGGATGGCCCGCCGGGAGTCCGGCTCGCGGGTCGCGGCCCGGCGGGAGCGGGCCATGCAGCGGGTCGGATGAGAGGGCGTCGATGAGCGAGACCGTGCACAACCGGATCGCGGTGCTGCGCGCCGAACGGGGCATCTCCCGGCGGCAGCTCGCCGACGCGCTCGGTGTGCACTACCAGACCGTCGGTTACCTGGAGCGCGGCGAGTTCCGGCCCAGCCTGCACCTGGCGCTGCGCATCGCCGCGTACTTCGAGGTGCCGGTCGAGGTGGTCTTCTCCATCGAGCCGTTCCCGCGTATCGGCGACCCCGCGGCGGCCCGCTCGGCCTGAGCCGGCGGGGACGGGCGTGGTCGGCCACACGCCCGTCCCCCCGGCCGCCGGATCGTCGGTCCGGCAGGGCAGGATGTACGCCGAGGGGGTGGCGGTCATGGCGGGGCGGATCCGGGACGAGGACATCGCGCTGGTCCGCGAGCGCACCGCCATCGCGGACGTCATCTCCGAGGTGGTGACGCTCAAGTCGGCCGGTGGCGGCAACCTCAAGGGGCTCTGCCCGTTCCACGACGAGAAGAGCCCGTCGTTCAACGTCTCGCCCGCCCGCAACGTGTTCTACTGCTTCGGCTGCGGGGTCGGCGGCGACGCGATCAAGTTCCTGATGGACGCCGAGCACCTCAGCTTCGTCGAGTCCGTCGAGCGGCTGGCCGCCCGCGCCGGCATCCAGTTGCGCTACGTCGAGGACGACAGGTCCGCGCCGCGTCCCCGCCCGCAGCAGGGGCAGCGGCAGCGCCTGGTGGCCGCGCACGCCGCCGCCGTCGACTTCTACCGGTCCCAGCTCACCACCGCCGGCGCGCGCCCGGCCCGCGAGTTCCTCGCCGGGCGCGGCTTCGACCGGTCCGCCGCCGAGCGGTACGGCTGCGGCTTCGCCCCCGACGGGTGGGACCTGCTCACCAAGCACCTGCGCCAGCAGGGCTTCACCCACGACGAGCTGGTCACCGCCGGGCTGTCCCGCCCGGCCCGCTCCGGTTCGCTGATCGACAGGTTCCGCCGCCGCCTGATGTGGCCGATCCGGGACATCACCGGTGACGTGATCGGCTTCGGCGCCCGCAAGCTGTTCGACGACGACGACGGCCCGAAATACCTGAACACCCCCGAGACGCCGATCTACAAGAAGTCGCACGTGCTCTACGGCATCGACCAGGCCAAGCGGGAGATCGCCAAGCAGGGCAAGGTGGTGGTGGTCGAGGGCTACACCGACGTGATGGCCTGCCACCTCGCCGACGTGCCGACGGCGGTGGCGACCTGCGGCACGGCGTTCGGCGGCGACCACATCTCGGTGCTGCGCCGGGTGCTGTTCGACAGCGACGAGCGGGCCGGCGAGATCATCTTCACCTTCGACGGCGACGCCGCCGGGCAGAAGGCCGCGTTGCGCGCGTTCGAGGACGACCAGCGCTTCGTCGGGCGTACCTTCATCGCGGTCAGCCCCGACAACATGGACCCGTGCGAGCTGCGCCTGGCAAAGGGCGACCTGGCCGTGCGCGACCTGGTGGCCCGCCGCGAGCCGCTCGTCGACTTCGCGCTCCGGCACGTGATCAGCCGGTTCGACCTGGACACCGTCGACGGCCGGGTCGAGGCCATGCGCCGCGCCGCGCCGCTCGTGGCGAAGATCAAGGACCGGGAGAAGCGCCCGGAGTACGTGCGCAAGCTCGCCGGCGACCTCGGCATGGAGATCGAGCCGGTGCAGCGCGCGGTGCTCAACGCGGCACACGGGCCGCAGGCCGGCGGCGCCGCCCCCGCCGCCCCGGCCCGCCCCGGCCGGGCCACGCCCGCTGTGGACAGTCCGCGTTCCATGGTGGAGCGGGAGGCGCTCAAGCTGGCGTTGCAGGAGCCGGTGCTGGCCGGTCCGATGTTCGACGCGGTCGAGGTGACCGACTACCAGCACCCGGTGCACGTCGCGGTACGCGCCGCCGTGGCGGCGGCCGGCGGCGCGTCCACTGCCACCGGCGGCGCGGTCTGGATCGAACGGGTCCGCGACGCCTGCGACGACCTGGCCGGGCAGGCGCTCATCGGCGAGCTGGCGGTGGAGCCGCTGCGCATCGACGGCGAGCCGGACCCGAGGTACGTCTCGATCACCATGGCCCGGCTCCAGTGGAGTTCGGTCACCGGCCGCATCCGTGACCTCAAGTCGAAGATCCAGCGGGTCAACCCGGTGAGCAACAAGGACGAGTACTTCGCCCTGTTCGGGGAACTGCTGTCGCTGGAACAGCACGCACGGGCACTGCGCGAGCAGGCCGCCGGAGGATTGTGATGGGACTGTTCAACCGCCGGCCGAAACTGCCGTCCGCCGACCGGCCGCCGCTGGCCGCCGACGAGCGGGTGCTCGCCTGGGCCGCCGCCGGCACCGGCGAGGGCGGCAACGACGGCGTGCTGGTCGCCAGCAACCGTGGCCTCTGGCTGCCCGGCCGGGTGGAGCGCCTCGGCTGGCACGACATCCTCAAGGCGGTCTGGTCCGGCCGCGAGCTGACTGTCACCCCGGCCGAGCCGGTCGCCGAGCGCGACGGCTACCTGGTGGTGGCGGACGGCCTCCCCGAGACGTACCTGCTCGTCGACCCGGGTGACCTGCCGCACCAGGTCCGGGACCGGGTCACCGGCTCGGTGGCGTACACCTCGCACCACGAGATGCCCGGCGGCTCCGGGCGGATCGCGGCCCGGCGGGTGCCCGGCGTCGACGGGCTGACCTGGACGGTCCGCTACGACCCGGGGACGCCCACGGACGACGAGGACGTGGCCGCCGAGACCGCCCGGCTGGTCGCAGCGGCGCGGGCCGCCACCACCCCCGCCGACGTCTGAGGTCTACACCTTGAGGACGTCGACCTCGTAGAGCGGGATGGAGGCGTCGCCGGTGATGGCCCAGAGCGCGACGTGGGTGTCCAGCAGCAGGGTCATGCGCCGATCCCGAAGTCGGCGGCGATCTCGGCGTTGGTCTGTGGCGAATCCCAGTCACCCGAGAGGTCCACCTGCCCCGCGAGGGAGCCGATCGCCGTGCGGTCGGTCCGGCGCACCAGCGGTACGACCTTCGCCACGGGGGTGCCCGCCCGGTCGATGATGATCTCTTCGCCGCGTTCCACCCGCTCGATGATGCGCGACAGGTGGGTCTTGGCATCATGCATGTTGTAGTGCACAGCCTCAGCCGACATGGCGCGCCCTCCTCGGTTAGCTAAGTTCTTAGTTTAGGCACGTGGGCGGGCGCCGTCGAGGAAGAGCGCGACGACCCGGGCGGGGCCGGTCTCGTCGGTGAGGTCGGTCGCCCGGGCCAGGTGCAGGAACGCGTTCATCAGGAACTCCGGTTCGCCGGTGACGGCGCCCTCCGCCTTCGCGTCGGCGAAGAACCGGGTCACCGGCGCCAGCATCAGGGCGACGTAGAGGCCCGAGACGTGCTCGCTGGTCTCGGCGGAGACGAGCGGCAGCGTGTCGTAGATGCGCTGCTCGAACGTGATCGCGTCGCCGTGCTGCCCGGCGGCGACGGTGGCGAGCGCGTGCAGCCGGTGCGGCACGTCGCCGGGGCCGGCCAGCGCCGCCGAGATCCTGCCGCCGACGTCCCGGATGTACCGCTCCGCCACCGCGATGTAGAGGTCCTCCTTGCCGCCCGGGAAGTGGTGGTAGATGGACGGCTTCTGGATGCCGACGCTGCGGCCGACGCCGACCAGGGAGATGCCCTGGTAGCCGGTCGCGGCGAGCTGTTCGGCGAAGGCGTCCATGATCTGGGTGCGGGTGTCGCTCATCGGTTCTTCCTGGCGTGGTGGAGGGCGAGGGCGCAGGCGGCGGTTCCGCCGACGGTGAGGGCGGCGAGCGCCGCGACGCCGATCGGGGCCGCGGCGAGCGGCGTGCCGCCGCCGAGCTGCCGGGCGGTGTCGACGATATAGGTGAGCGGGTTGACCGTGGCGATCACCCGCATCCAGCCGGCGAGTTCGTCGACCGGCGCGAACACGCCGGTGAAGAACGACAGGCCGAACACGACGAGCGTGACCAGGTTGGTGGTGGACGCCGAGCCCGACCGGATGGCGAGCGCTGTGCTCAGCAGCGCGACGCCGAGTCCGAGCGCGAGCATCAGCAGGAGCATTCCGGCGACGCCGGACCAGCTCGCCGGCCGGTAGCCGATCGCGACGGCCCCGGCGACGGTCACCACCATCTGGAGTACGACAGCGAGCAGCGCGGCGACGACCGGGCCGACGAGGAACGGCGTCGTGGTCCCGTGGGCGAGCCGGAGGCGGTCCAGGTATCCGCTGGTGATGTCGCCCAGCACCAGCGTGCCGGCCGCGCCCGCGCCGGTGGCGACGCCGGTGAGCAGGATCAGCGGCAGCAGGAACGCGATGAAGCTCGTCCCGCCCAGGTAGGTGCTGCCCACGGCGTCGAGCTGCCCGGCGTAGACGAGCAGGAAGAACAGGGACTGGGCGACCGGGGCCACGAGCAGCGCCGGGGTACGGAGCACGGCCCGGGTCGAGCGTCTGATCGCCGCGAGGACGACCGGGGCCGGGGAGCGGCGGTGCGGGGTGAGCGCGAGCGGGAGCACGGTGTCGGGCCTTTCGGGGTGCGGTGGGGGCGCGCCTCAGCGAGCGGCGAGGGCGACGAAGACGTCGTCGAGGGAGGGCTCGGTGAGATGGAGCCGGGTGATGTCGGCGGCGATCGCGCCGGCTTCGTGCAGGGCAGCGGTCAGCGCGCGGGGGTCGTCGGGGACGCTGAGGCGTACCCGGTCCGGGTGGTCGGGGTCGGCGCGGAACCCGGCTTCGGACGCGGCGACGAGCGCGGTCGCGGCGGCGGCGTCGGACAGGTCGAGCGTGAGCGTTCGGGCGCCGACGCGCCCCTTGAGCGACGCCGGTGGGCCCTGGGCGACCACCCGGCCGTCCCGTAGCACGGCGATCTCCGTGGCCAGCACGTCGGCCTCGTGCAGGTCCTGGGTCGAGATGAGCAGCGAGGTGCCGCTGTGGTTGAGGCGGGTCAGCTCGGTCCAGAAGTCGATGCGTGCGAGCGGGTCCAGGCCGGTGGTCGGCTCGTCCAGGATCACCACTGCGGGCTCGGCGACGAGCGCCACCGCCAGGTCCAGCTTGCGGCGGGTGCCGCCGGAGAGCTTGGCCACCCGGGACGAGCGGTGCTCGCCCAGCCCGAACAGGTCGACGAGTTCCCGCGTGCGGCGGGCCCGCTGCCGGCGGCCGAGCCCGAGCGCCACGCCGTGGAAGTCGAGCACCTCCGCCGGGGTGGCGAGGGGGTCCAGCGCGTTGGACTGCGGCGCCAGGCCGATCAGCCGCCGTGCGTCCCGCGCCTGGGTCACGGTGTCGAAGCCGCCGACGCGCACCGAGCCCGAGGTCGGGGTGCGCAGGGTGGCGATGATCTCCAGCAGCGTGGACTTGCCGGCGCCGTTGTGGCCGAGCACGACGAACCGGCTGCCCGGCGCGACGGCGAGGTCGAGCGCGCGCAGGGCGTCGCGTGTCCCGTAGGTCTTGGTCAGGGCGGAGGCGAGGACGAGCGGCGTCATGCCCGCCACCCTACCGACCGGTCGGTAGGGTGGCCAAATCCGGTTGTCGACCTGCCCTGCCGCCGCTAGCGTCGCGGCATGTTCGCCACCGAGCGCGTACGGCTGCGCCCGCCCACCCCCGACGACGCGCCGGACCTGTTCCGCCTGCACAGCGACCCGGAGCTGCACCTGATCACCGACGACGAGCCGTTCCTGCCGCACCACGTCGGGCAGGTCCGGGCCCGGCTGGAGAAGCGCGCCGCCGAGCAGCCGGAAGCCGGCGCTCCGGTGTCACTGCTGGCCGAGACCGTCGCCGACGGCACGTTCCTCGGCACCGGCGTGCTGTGGGGGATCAACACCTTCAACGGGTACGCCCACCTCGGCATCACGCTGCTGCCCGAGGCGCGCGGCCAGGGCTACGGCACCGAGGTGATCCGGCTGCTCTGCCGGTACGGCTTCCGCAACCGCAACCTGCGGCGCCTGGAGATCGAGACGCTGGCCGGCAACACGGCGATGCGGCGTACCGCCGAGCGGTGCGGCTTCGTCCACGAGGGCACCCAGCGCGACCGCGAGTACGACGGCGACGGCTTCGCCGACATGGCGCTCTACGGTCTGCTGCGGAGCGACTGGACGCCGTAGCGGGGCCGCGCCGCGCTCAGCCGCCGTCGCGGTAGAACCGGGCCGCGCCCGGGTGCAGCGGGATCGGGCCGGTCGCGGCCGCGCTGGCCCGGTTGAAGTTCGCCGCCTCCGGGTGCACCTGGATCAGATCGCCCTGCCAGGTGAAGAGCACCCGGGTCAGGTCGTACGCGAGTTGCTCCGGCATGTCCGCCGCCACCAGGATCACGTTCGCCACCGTGATGGTGGGCGTCGGCTCGGCCGTGCCGTAGACCTCCTTCGGCAGCGTGGCGGTGGTGTAGACGCCGCCGAACCGGGCGCTCAACGGCTCGATCAGGTCGTTCAGCGGCAGCAGCCGGAACTTCCCGGGCGCGGAGGAGAGCAGGTCCTTCACGCCGGGCGTGGGCAGGCCGCCGGAGAAGAACATGGCGTCCAGCGTGTTCGCCCGCATCCGCTTGACCGTCTCCGGCAACGACAGGTTGAGCCGCTGGATGCCGGCGTTCGGGTCGATGCCGCCGGCGGTGAGCAGACGCCCGGCGATGATGTCGGTCCCGGACTTCGGCGAACCGGTCGAGACGCGCTTGCCGCGCAGGTCGGCGAAGCTGTTGATCTTGCCGTCGCTGCGGACGATCACGTGCGTGTAGTTGCTGTAGACGCGGGCCAGCGCACGTACCGGCTGCGGTTGCTTGTCGAACGCCCCGCGGCCGTCGACCGCGTCCGCCGCCGTGTCGGCCAGGCTGAACGCGATCTCCATGTCGCCGCCGGCCACCCGGGTGATGTTCTCCACCGACGCGCCGGTCGGCTCCGCGCGCGCCTCGTACCCGGGCACGTGCCGGGTGATCAGATCGGCGTACCCGCCGCCGAGCTGGTAGTAGACGCCTGTGGTGTTGCCGGTGGCCAGGAAGATCCGCCCGCCGTGCCACGCCTGCCCAGTGGTGTCCTCGGCGCCGCAACCGGCCACCAGCACCGTCGCCAGCAGCGCCGCCACCAGCCGCGCCGGGCGGCCGCTCACCGGCGGACCGCCGGTTCCAGCGCCTCCGCCACCCGCTGCACCAGCGTCGCCGTCTCGTAACCGATCTGGCCCAGGTCGCAGCCGGGCGCGGCCAGCACGCCGAGCAGCGCCCGTTCCCCGACCGCCATCACCAGCATCACACCGCCGTCCATGTCGACGATCTGCTGGCGTACCCGGCCGGCGGACATCAGCCGGGCCGCGCCCACGGTAAGGCTCGCCAAGCCGCTGATCACCGCTGAGAGCTGGTCGACCTGGTCCGGGGAGAGATCCGGCGAGGACGCCAGCCGCAGTCCGTCCTCGGAGACCGCGAGCGCGTGCGAGACGTCCGGCACCTGCTCGGCGAAGTTCGCCAGCAGCCAGTCGAGCCCGGTGGAAGCGGGTGGATTCATGGTCTTCTCCCGTTGGGTGGTGTGGTGTTCGGGGCACGGCGCGTCGCGCTGGCCACCCCCTCGGCGAGGGCGGACAGCCGGGCGCGTACCACTTCGGGGTCGAGCAGGTCGGTCGCGGGCGGCGGCGCGGTGACGGCGGGCATCGGTCCCGGCAGATGCCCGCCCACCGGCCGCCGGGGCAGCCCGGCGGCGGTGGTCGACACCGGCGCCGGTGGCACGCTCACCGGCCGGATCCGCGCCGCGCTCGGCGCCAGCAGCGCGCCACCCGGCGCCCGGACCGTGGCCACGCCGCGCGCCGGCCCGCCGGCCGTCGGGGCGCTGGTGACCAGGTCGCGGGAACCGCCCTGCGGCCGCAGGACGGGCGCGTTCTTGAACCACGGCGCGCCGCGCCCGTGCGGGCGCCGCTCGGCCGGCGGCCGGGACGCCACCGACTCGACCCGGGTCAGCACCGACTCCGGTACGTCCACCTGCGCCACCGTGCCGGTGCCGGGGTTGTGCAACTGCACCCGGATCCCGTGCCGGGCGGCCAGGTGGGCCACCACGTGCAGGCCCATGCTGCCGGCGGCGGCGCTGGACAGGGTGGCCGGCGCGGCGAGCCGTTCGTTGATCTCGGCCAGCCGGCTCTCGCTGATGCCGATGCCCTGGTCGTGCACGCGCAGCACCAGCCCGTCGACGGTGCGCCGGCCGTCCACCAGCACCCGGGCCTCCGGCGGCGAGTAGACGGTGGCGTTCTCCAGCAACTCGGCCAGCAGATGCACCAGGTTGCCGGCCGCAGCGCCGTGCACCGCCGCGGTCGGCACGTCGATCTCCACCCGCGGATAGTCCTCGATCTCGGAGGCCGCCGCCCGTGCCACGTCGTCCAGCAGCAACGCGCCCTCGTGCCCCCGGCCCGGCTCGCCACCGGCGAGGACCAGCAGGTTCTCCCCGTTGCGCCGCAGCCGGGCGGCCAGGTGGTCCAGCGCGAAGAGCCGGGCCAGCGCGTCCGGATCGGTCTCCTCGCGTTCGAAGTCGTCGAGCAGCCGCAACTGCCGGGTGATCAGCGTCCGGATGCGCCGGGCCAGCGCCTCCGCCATCCGGGTCACGTCCAGCCGCAACTCCGCCTGCTGCCCGGCGAGCCGCAGCGCGGCCCGGTTCACCGTGTCGAACGCCTCGGCGACCTGCGCCACCTCGTCCCGACCGCGCCGGATCCCGTCCGTCATCCGGGTCGCCGGACCCTCCGCGGGCGCCCGTTCGCCCGCCGCGATCGCGGTGATCCGCTCCGGCAGCTCCCGGTTCGCCATGGTCAGCGCGGCCACCCGCAGCCGGCGCAACCGGCGGCTGGTCCGTACCGCCAGCAGCACGGCGGTGACGAGCGAGCCGAGCGCGACGGTGCTCGTCGCCCCGGCGGTCAGCACCGCGCGCAGCCGGGCCGCGGCGGCCAGGTCGGCCGCGTCCCGGTCCAGCCCGTCGGACAGGTCCCGGCCGAGCAGGTTGTACCGGCGGATCGCGCCGCTCTGCGCCACGTACCAGGCGTCGCCGTCGGTCTTCAGCGCGTCCGGCGCGCCGTCGGTGTCGAGCATCGCGTCGCGCATCCGCCGGGCCGTGGTCACGTCGGCGCCGTCGACCAGCCGGTACCAGGCAGCGTTCGCCGGGGCGGAGGCGATCCGCAGGAACTCGGCCTGCCGCTGCTCCCGGGCGCCCCGCAGCCGGCCCAGCCGGGCCAGCTCGCCGCGTTCCAGTCCGCCTCTGACGAACACCGCCCGCAGCAGGTCGCGCTCCAGCGCGGACAGGTGCTCCTGGGCGGCCACCGAGGCCACCTCACGGGCCTGGTTGGCCAGGTCGGCGTCCCGGAGTTGACTGGGCAGCGCGTCCGCGACCGCGAGCAGCGACTCCACGAGCGACACGTACGCCGGGTCGCCGCGCTCACCGGCCAGCGCCAGGTCCCGGGTCGGCGCGAGTTGCTCCAAGCGCCCGCGCGCGTCGTCCAGCACCCCCGCCAGGTCCGGGGCGGCCCGGCGCGCGTCACCCTGCGCCGAGCGGTAGCGCTCCACGGCCGTGTCGACCCGGCGGCGCTGCGCGTCCACGAGCGGGCGGCCGGACGTACCGCCGCGCTGGCGCAACGCGGCCGTCTCGCCCAGTTCGCGTTCCAGCTCGTGCACCAGACGTACGGTCGCGGTGGCGGTGCCGGCCAGCACGCGCGCCCGGTCGGCGTCGGCGGACGCGTCCAGCGCGGCGTCGGTCTGCGCCGCCCCCAGCACGACCAGCCCGGCCGTGGCGACCAGGATCGGGGCCAGCAGTTGGACGCGGACCGAGCGCAGGCGTCCGGTGCGGTCCGCGGAGCGGTGGTGCCGGCGTACGCGAGCCGGGTGGGGCAGCGGCACGGTGGTCTCCGGTCGGGTCGGGCGGGCCGGGCCCGGACGCGCGTCCGGACCCGGCCCGTTCAGGTCAGCTCGCGCCGAGGTCGCTCAGTGCCCGCTCCGCGCCGCGGTGCAGCGGCACCGGGTCGGTCTTGCGGGCGTTGCCCAGCTCGATGCCCTTCGCCGCCGGATTCGCCTGGGCCAGGGCGTCCTTGGACTCGAACACCGTCCGGGTGATCGCGCAGGCCACGTCGGCGTCGAGGTTGTCCCGCACCAGCAGCACGTTCGGCACCACGATGGTGGGCACGTCGGCCGGGGTCCGGTAGATGTCCTTGCCGATGGTGCCCGCCTGGTACGCCGGGTTCAGCTCGGCCATCTTCGGCAGCAGCGGAGTGATGTCGACGAACTTCACCTTGTCGCCGGACGTGGTGAACAGGTCGGTGACGCCGCCGGTCGGCACGCCGCCGGACCAGAAGAAGCCGTCGATGCTGCCGTCCTTCATGCCGTCGACGGTCTTGGTGAGGTCCAGCCGCTGCGCCTGGACGTCCTTCGCCGGGTCCAGCCCGGCGGCGGTGAGCAGCCGGTTGGCGATGACCTCGGTGCCGGACTTCGGTGAGCCGGTGGAGATCTTCTTGCCCTTCATGTCGGCCACCGACGTGATGCCCGCGTCGGCCCGTACGACCACCTGGGTGTAGTTGTCGTAGATCCGGGCCAGCGCCTTGACCGGCTGCGGCGCGGTGAAGCTCCCCTTGCCCTGCACCGCGTTGACAGCGGTGTCGAACAGGGAGAACGCCACGTCGTACTGGCCGGCGACGAGCTGTTCGACGTTCTGCACCGAGGCGCCGGTCTCGGCGGCCGTCCCGGTGAGCTTGCCGTCGGTGGTCTTGCTCAGCTCACCGGCGAGCGCGTTGCCGACCACGTAGTAGACGCCGGTGGCGTTGCCGGTGGCGATACCGACCCGGGTGTCCTTGGTGACCTTGCAGCTGACCTCGCGGGCGGCGTCGTCCTTCGCCGCGCCGTCCTGACGGCCCCCGCAGCCGGCGGCACCGGCGGCGACCAGGACAAACGCCCCGACACCCGCCACTATCCTCGCGTCGATCCGTCCCACTCTCTCTCCTCCCCAAGATCCACGGATTCTTCGACCGCCGGGCGGCCGGGGTGCCCGGCGGCGCCACGTCGGACGTACACGCCCGCGACCGTGAGCGCGGCGAGCGCCGCGCCGATCGCCATGGGCAGCGGTTCCAGCCAGAGCAGGACCAGCCCGGCGATCGCGCCGAGGATCCGCTCCGGCGCGCCGGCCGGGCCCACGCCCGGCAGCCAGCCGCCGGCCGCGACCGCCAGCACCGCCACGCCGAGCGCGGAGACCAGGCCGGCCGTCACGATCCGCCCGGGCCCGCCGATGCCGAGCAGTCCGAGGCCGGTCGGCGTGATCACGAAGGCCAGCGGGATCAGGTACGCCGGCAGCGCGTACCGCAGGGTCTGCCACATGGTCGGCACCAGGCGGCCGCCGGTGACCGCGGCGGCGGCGACCGCGGCGAGCGCGGTCGGCGGCGAGACCTCGGACAGCACCGCGAAGTAGAAGACGAACATGGCCGCGGCGGGCGCCTCGACACCCAGGTTCAGCAGCGCCGGGCCGATGATCACCCAGCCGATGACGAAGGACGCGGTGACCGGCACGGCGAGGCCCAGCAGGCTGAGCGCGACGGCGGCGAGCACCGCGGTCAGCGCCAGCACCACGGCGGGCTCCGAGCTGACCGCCTGCGCGCCGCTGATCAGCAGCGAGGCGGCCTGCGGCCCGAGCCCGGTCTTCGTGGTGGTGGCGGTGATGATGCCGGCCGCGGCGCACACGGCGCTCACCGCGAGCACCCCGCGTACGCCGTCGCGCAGCGCCGCCACGAGCCGGGCCGGCGTGAGGCGGTGCCGCCGGTCCAGGAAGGACAGCGCCGCCGCGATCACGGTGGCGATGACCACCGCCCGCATCGCCGACGCGCCGAGCGCCAGGACCACGATGATCACGAGGAGCGAGAGGAAGTGGTAGCCGAAACGGGCCAGCAGCCGCCAGGCCGAGCCGCTGTCGATGACCACCGGACGGACCCCGGAACGTCGCGCGTCGATCTCGACCGAGAACAGGATGCCCAGGTAGTAGAGGATCGTGGGCACCGTGGCCCAGCCGAGCACCTGCAGGTAGGACACGCCCAGGTACTCGGCGATGATGAACGCCGCCGCGCCGAGCGTGGGCGGGGACAGGATCGCCCCGACACCGGCGGCGGCCAGCATGCCGCCCGCGCGCTCGGCCGGGTAGCCGGCGCGGCGCAGGATCGGCCAGGTCACCGCGCCGATGCTGACGGTGGTGGCGGCGCCGGAGCCGGAGACCGTGCCGAGCAGGAAACCCGAGGCGACGGCGGTGCGCCCGGCGGCGGTACGGGAGCGGCGGAACGCGGCGGCGGACAGCTCCACGAAGAACCGGCCCGCGCCGGACAGGTCGAGCACCGCGCCGTAGATGGTGAACAGCACGATGTAGGAGGCGGCGACGTCCAGCGGCGTGCCGTAGAAGCCGCTGTCGGAGTTGTAGAACGCGTCGACCAGCTGCGCGAAGTCGAGCCCCGCGTGCGCCACCGGCCAGGACTGCGGCAGCAGCCCGCCGTAGTAGCCGTACCCGAGGAACAGCACGCAGACCGCCGGCAGGATCCACCCGGTGGTACGCCGGCACGCCTCCAACAGCAGGAGCAGCAGCCCGGTGCCGAACGCCACGTCCAGCGGATCCAGCAGGCCCTGCCGGTCCAGGAAGGCGTCGTACCCGCCGCCGCCCGCACCGACGGCGACCGGCAGCACCGGGTAGAGGCAGACCACGAGCGCCGCGAGCGCCAGCAGCCAGTCCACGGGCGTGGGTCCGCGCCGGTCGTCCACGTCGACCGCGTCGGCCTCGGTGCGTCGCAGCCGCACCCCCGAGGGGTACGCGAGGAACACCATCGGCAGGACGCCGGCGAGGAAGAAGATGAGGTAGTACTTGCTGCCCTGGGCCAGCGGGAAGAACACCTGCCAGAGCGTCAGCAGCCCGACCGCGACGGTGACGCCGGTGAACAGGAAGCCGACTCCGCCGGCGAGGACCCGTCCCGGCTTCTCCTCCTCGAACCGGGCGGCCAGTTCCCGGGCGTCCTGCTGGGCCTGATCCGGGGCGTCCTGCGTCTCGGCCGGAGTGTGGTCCTCGGCGTGGTGCGGCACGGCCCGGCTGTGGTGGTGCGTCTCGCCCGGCCCGTCGTCGGACCACTCCGGACCGGCGACGACGCCCTGGTCCGGCGGGAGCGGCACCACCTCGGCGTCCACATCGGACCCCGGTCGTCCGCCGGACGGCGGCCGGGGTTTCGGGGGAGTCGCGTCGGAGGGGCGAACGGGCGGCACGAGGGGGCACGATACGCGAATTGCGCGCGCGTTGGGAACATTGCTTAACGTGATTGCAATGAGTGACGGTAATTGGGGTGACGCGCTCCGGCGGACGCTTCTTGAATCTCTTTCGTAATTGCGCGATCAAGGACTTCGGCAATGCCTTCCGGTGGTCGACCGGGCGCCTTTCCAACGATGAATGGCGAGTCACGGGAGCCGGTGGCGGTTACGGATAGTGCAGCGCGACCGACTGCTGTCGCAGGCCCTGTCGGCCCTCGGCGGTGCCGGCGCCGACCGGCGTCGGCAGTACGTGCTCCGGTGCCCGGAAGCCCATGATCGAATTCATTCCGCCGAGGTCGCGGGCTCCTTCGTCATGACGACGCCGCCACTGCGGCACAGTGGCTGTGCCGGGTGCCGCCGCCGATTCCACCGCGCACGCGCCGCCGGCGGATCGGACGGGTGGAGCGCCGTGGGTGTCTCCGCCCCCGTTTGGCACCCATGACGTTCCACCCGTCGTGACGGTTGTCGAGATCTTGGGCGAGTTGTTGTCCGCTCCGGGCGGCGGGCGCCGAGATCTCCGGTCGAGTGCGTCGCGCTGTCGTGACGGGGTGCGGCGCCGGCGGGCTTTGCTCTGCAGCCACCCGCGCGGCAGCCACGCTGCGTAACCGTGTGCGCCGATGGATGCAGAGCGAGGCGGCGGGAAACGCGGACGGCCGCGATGGGCGTGAGTGGCCGCCTCGGGGGCAGGGGCGTCGGGCGGGTCTGCCGTTTTCGCGGGTGGTGGTTATGGCCGCCGTCGTCAGGGCATGTCGTCTGACGACGCGACGACGAGGAGGTGCCATGGCCGCCGACGAGGCTCCCGCCCGTGACGGGCGCGACCGCACGGAGCCGGTGGGCCCGGACGACGGTCCGGACAGCCCGACCGACCTGACCGCGACGGGCTGGATGGCGACGCTCAAGCGGACCGTCCGGGAGTTCCAGGACGACAGCCTGACCGACTGGGCCGCCGCGCTCACCTACTACGGCGTGCTCTCCATCTTCCCCGGCGTGCTGGTGCTGATCTCGCTGCTCGGCCTGCTCGGTGACCGGGCCACGGAGGGGGTCCGGGACACCGTCGGCCAGGCGGTGCCGGAGGAGAACATCCGCAAGATCATCGAGAGCGCGATCGACCAGGCCGGCCAGTCCGGCGGGCTGGCCAGCATCGCGGCCGTCATCGGTCTGGTCGCGGCCTTCTGGTCCGCCTCCGGCTACATCGCCGCGTTCATGCGCGCCTCGAACAGCATCTACGACGTGCCGGAGGGGCGGCCGATCTGGAAGACGCTGCCGGTACGCCTCGGCGTGACCGCGGTGATCGGCGTGATGCTGCTGATCAGCGCTGTGATCGTGGTGTTCACCGGCGGCCTGGCCGAGCAGGCCGGAAACGCGATCGGGCTCGGCTCGACCGCCGTCACGGTGTGGAACATCGCCAAGTGGCCGGTGTTGCTGGTGCTGGTGAGCCTGATGTTCGCGATCCTCTACTGGGCTTCGCCGAACGCCCGGCACGGCGGCTTCCGCTGGGTCAGCCCCGGCGGCGTGCTCGCGGTGGTGCTCTGGCTCGTGGTGTCCGGCCTCTTCGCGCTCTACGTCAGCAACTTCGGCTCGTACAACAAGACGTACGGCGCGGTGGCCGGCGTGATCATCTTCCTGGTCTGGCTCTGGCTGAGCAACGTGGCCATCCTGCTCGGCGCGGAGTTCGACGCCGAGCTGGAGCGCAGCCGGGCCATCGCGGCCGGGCACCCGGCCGACGAGGAGCCCTACGTGGAGTTGCGCGACGACCGCAAGCTGCGCAAGAAGGGCAACGCCTCCTCCCACCACTGACCGCTGACCGCACCTCGCCGCCCCGCCCGGACGCGCCCGGGCGGGGCGGCGCGTTTTTCTGGCCCGGCACCTCTTTTGTTCGTATGGACAAAAGTTTGCATCAGGCGTGCCGAAGCTATGGACATGCGACCCGGAAGGCTCCTACTGTGTCGGACACAACACACATCGCCATGGTCGATGTGACGGACTTCCGATGCGGAGGTGACTGCCGGTGCGGACGGTCGACCCCCTGCACGTACGGCTCCTGCGGCTGCTCCGGGACGAGGGCGCGGTGTCCCGCGCCGAACTCGGCGACCGCCTCCAGATGCCCCGCCCGCGCCTGCTCGCCGAGCTGGAACGGCTCGTCTCCCTCGGGTACGTGGCCGAGGCCGGGCTGGCCGCCTCCCGGGGCGGGCGGCGCTCCACCCTGGTCGAGCTGAGCCCGCACCTGCGGTTCGCCGCCGTCGACCTGGGCGCCAGCTCGATCGACGTGGAGGTGGTCAACGGCCGGCTGGAGCCGGTGGCCGCCTACACCGAGACCGCCGACATCCGCTCCGGCCCGAAGGTGACGCTCCAGCGCGTCAACGAGCTGCTGCACAAGGCCAAGGTGGACGGCGCGTACGAGCGGCTCGACGCGGTCGGCATCGGCGTGCCGGGGCCGGTGAGCTTCCGTGACGGCGTCCCGGTCTCCCCGCCGATCATGCCGGGGTGGGACCGGTTCCCGGTCCGCGAGCTGCTGACCCGGGAGCACGGCTGCCCGGCGGTGGTGGACAACGACGTCAACATCATGGCGATCGGGGAGCGGCACGGCGGCGTGGCCCACTCGGTCGACGACTTCCTGTTCATCAAGATCGGCACCGGCATCGGCTGTGGCATCTACCTGCACGGCGAGGTCTACCGGGGCACCGACGGCTGTGCCGGGGACATCGGCCACATCCAGGTCGACCCGAACGGTCCGATGTGTTCCTGCGGCAACGTCGGCTGTCTGGAGGCGGTGTTCAGCGGCGCCGCGCTGGCCCGCGAGGCGACTGTCGCGGCCCGCACCGAGGTCTCCCCGGCGCTGGCCGAGCGGTTCGCCGCCCGGGGTGTGGTGACCGCGCTGGACGTGGCGCAGGGGGCGATCGAGGGGGACGTCTCCTGCATCCAGCTCATCCGGGACGGCGGCCGGCGGGTCGGCAGCGTGCTGGCCGGGCTGGTCAGCTTCACCAACCCGTCGATGATCGTGATCGGCGGCGGACTGGCCCAGCTCGGCCACATCCTGCTCGCCGAGATCCGCAGCGTGGTCTACCGCCGTTCGCTGCCGCTGGCCACCGGCAACCTGCCGGTCGTCCTGTCCGAACTGGGCCCGCGCGCCGGCGTCGCCGGCGCGGCCGTGCTCGCCAGCGACCTCGCGTTCGGAGAAGCAGCATGAGCGACACCGGGAAACCACTGGTCGAGGCGCCCGCGGACGCCGTCGCGGGCGAGGTGGTCCTGCGCCTCACCGACGTCGTCAAGACGTTCCCGGGGGTACGCGCGCTCGACGGCGTGCAACTGGAGGTGCGCGCCGGCGAGGTGCACTGCCTGCTGGGGCAGAACGGCGCCGGCAAGTCCACGCTGATCAAGGTGCTGGCCGGGGTGCACCGGCCGGACTCCGGCGAGGTCGTGTGGCGGGGCGAGCCGGCGTCGTTCGCCAACCCGCAGGCCGCCATGCGCGCCGGCATCGCCACGATCTACCAGGAACTCGACCTGGTCGACGACCTGTCGGTGGCGGAGAACGCGTTCCTCGGCCACGAGCCGCGCCGGTTCGGCTTCGTCCGGCGGGGGCACATGGCCCGGCGTACCCGGCAGATCCTGGCCCGGCTCGGCCACCCGGAGATCCCGCCGGGGCGGCTGGTGCGGCACCTGCCCGCCGCCGGCAAGCAGATCGTCAGCATGGCGCGGGCGCTCTCCCACGAGGCCCGGCTGATCATCATGGACGAGCCGAGCGCGGTGCTGGCCCACGACGAGGTGGCGAACCTGTTCCGGATCATCCGGGAACTCACCGCGCAGGGCATCGCTGTCATCTACATCTCGCACCGGCTGGAGGAGATCCGCGAGATCGGCGACCGGGTCACCGTACTCAAGGACGGCCGGACCACGGCGGCGAGCCTGCCGGCCCGCGAGACGCCGACCCGCGACCTGGTCGCCCGGATGACGGGCCGGACCATCGAGTACGTCTTCCCGCAGCGCCCGGCCGACCACGGGGGTGGCGCGGAGCTGCTGCGGGTGGACGGGCTGACCCGGCCCGGCGAGTTCGCCGACGTCTCGCTCCGGGTCCGGGCGGGAGAGATCGTCGGCATCGCCGGGCTGGTCGGCTCGGGCCGGTCGGAGCTGCTGGAGACCATCTTCGGCGCGCGCCGGGCGCACGCCGGGACGGTCCGGGTGAACGGCCGGACGCTGCGTCCCGGCAGTGTGGGCGCGGCGGTACGGGCCGGGATGGGCATGGCGCCGGAGGAGCGCAAGAGCCAGGCGCTGCTGCTGGGTGAACCGATCTACCGCAACGTCACGCTCGCCACGTTCGGCAGGTACGCCCGCCTCGGGTTCACCGACGCCGGGCGGGAACGCGCCGAGGCGGACCGGATCGCCGAGTCGCTGGAGCTGCGGCCCCGCGACGTGCGGCGGCCGGTGCGCACGCTGTCCGGCGGCAACCAGCAGAAGGTGGTGGTCGGCCGGTGGCTGCTCGGTGACACCCGGCTGCTGCTGCTCGACGAGCCGACCCGGGGCGTGGACGTGGGCGCCCGCGCCGAGCTGTACCAGGTGATCCGCGATCTGGCCGCCCGGGGCGTCGGGGTGCTGCTGGTCTCCAGCGAGGTGCCCGAGGTGCTGGGCCTGGCCGACCGGGTGCTGGTGATGCGGGAGGGCCGGGTGGTCCGCGAGGCGCCGGCCGGCGAACTGGACGAGAACACCGTGCTCGACCTCGTCATGGCGGGGTCCCTCATGGAAGGCGCACCGGCATGAGCGATGTAACCGAATCCGCCCTGCCCGCGCAGTCGCCGCCGGTGGAGCGGGCGGAGACCGCCAAGGTCGACGCGCCGGCGAAGCTCTCCTGGTGGCGCGGCGACGGCGGGGAGGGCGTCAAGCGCAACCTCGGCCTGCTCGCCACGCTCGTCGTGCTGGTGGTCATCGGCATCCTGACCCGCCCCGACCTCTACGGCGACCCGAACTGGGTGTGGGGCAACACGCTCACCATTCTCAAGCTCGCCTCGGTGGTCGGCGTGGTCACCGTCGGCATGACCTTCGTGATCATCGGCGGCGGCATCGACCTGTCGGTCGGCGCGATCGTCGCGCTGGCCGGGGTCTGGTGCACCACTGTCGCCACGCAGAGCTACGGCGCGGGCGGCATGATCTTCACCGCGCTGACCGTCGGGCTCGCCGTCGGCGTGGTGAACGGGCTGCTCGTGTCGTACGGGCGGCTGGTGCCGTTCATCGCCACGCTGGCGATGCTCGTCGCCGCCCGGGGGCTGGCGGCGGAGATCTCCGACAAGCAGACCCAGGTGTCGGGCAACACGTTCATCAACGGCATCGCCAGCACGAACTTGCTCGGCATCCCGCTGCTGGTCTACATCCTGGTGGCGGTGGTGGCGGCCGGCTGGGTGCTGTTGAACCGGACCACGTTCGGCCGCCGTACGGTGGCGGTCGGCGGCAACCCGGAGGCGGCCCGGCTCGCCGGCATCAACGTGCGCCGGCACACCGTGCTCCTCTACGCGCTGTCCGGCCTGTGCTGCGGCATCGCCGCGGTCATGCTGACCGCGCAGGCCACCTCCGCACAGGCGGCGATGGCCAACCTCTACGAGCTGGACGCGATCGCCGCCGCGATCATCGGCGGCACGCTGCTCAGCGGCGGGCGGGGCACGATCATCGGCTCCCTGCTCGGGGTGATCATCTTCTCCACGATCACCAACCTGTTCGCCATCAACAACCTCTCCGCCGAGGCCCAGAACATGGTCAAGGGCGGCATCATCGTCGCCGCCGTCCTGGTCCAGCAGGTGCAGTTCGGCAGCCTCACCCAGTTCCTCGCCCGCAACCGGGCCACCACCACCTGACCCCACCCGCGCACACCAGGCTGCAGTCGTACCGACTGCGGTCCGGCCCGCCACACCCGAAACCACCCCACCACCTCATCCCAGGAGGCGTCATGAGAACACCGCGCCATGACCTGTCCCGCCGCCGGCTGCTCTTCGGCGGGGCCGCGGTCTCCGCCGGGGTGCTGCTCGCCGGTTGCACCAGCAACGAGCAGAGCCCGACCGAGGCACAGACCAAGGCGGCCGGTTCCGGCGCCAACACCGAGCCGGGCAAGAAGGTGACCATCGGCTTCTCCGCCCCGGCCGCCGACCACGGCTGGATCGCCGCCATCACGAACAACGCCAAGGCGCAGGCCGGGGCGTACCAGGACGTGGAGCTGAAGTCGGTCGAGGCCGGCGCGGACGCGGCGGCCCAGCGGGCGGCGCTGTCCACGCTGATCTCGCAGAAGCCCGACGTGATCGTGCTGCTGCCGCACGACGGCAAGGAACTCAACGCGTTCGGCCTGGAGGCGATGAAGGCCGGCATCCCGGTGGTGAACCTGGACCGGGCCTTCCCGGACGCGCGCGCCTACCGGTGCCAGATCAAGGGCGACAACTACGGCATGGGGGTGGCCGCCGCCACGTACATCGCCGAGCAGCTCAAGACCAAGGGCGTGAGCAACCCGGTGATCGGCGAGATCCCCGGCATCGAGTCGCTGGAGCTGACCCAGGAACGGTCGAAGGGGTTCGCCGACACGCTCGCCTCGTACGGGTTCAAGGTCGCCAACCGGCGCCCCGCCGAGTTCACAGTCGACTCCGGGCAGCAGGCCGCCACCGGCCTGTTCCAGGCACTGCCGAAGATCGACGCGGTCTGGAACCACGACGACGACCAGGGCATCGGCGTGCTCGCGGCGGTCAACCAGGCCAACCGCAAGGAATTCATCATGGTCGGCGGCGCCGGCTCCAAGAAGGCCATGGAGGACATCGCCGCCGACAACACGGTCCTCAAGGCCACAGTCACCTACAGCCCGTCGATGGCCTCCTCGGCCATCTCCCTGGCCCGCCTGATCGGCCAGGGCAAGGGCATGTCCGACCTGGTCGAACTCCAGGTACCGAAGGAGATCGTGCTCGCCTCCGAGACGATCACCAAGGAGAACGCGAGCGACTACCTGAAGCTCGGGTTCTGACACACGGGGGGAGACCCACCTTGTCCAGTCACGACAGCATCCTGCGGGTCGGCATGGTCGGCTACGCGTTCATGGGCGCCGCGCACTCCCAGGCGTGGCGCACCGTGAACCGGGTGTTCGACCTGCCGTCCCGGGTACGGATGGCGCTCGTCTGCGGCCGGGACGAGCCGAAGGTGGCCGAGGCCGCCGACCGGCTCGGCTGGGACGGCTACACCACCGACTGGCGGCGGCTCGTCGAGTCCGACGAGATCGACGTGGTCGACATCTGCACGCCGGGGGACAGCCACCGCGAGATCGCGCTCGCCGCGCTCGCCGCGGGCAAGCACGTGCTGTGCGAGAAGCCGCTGGCGAACAGCGTCGCCGAGGCCCGCGAGATGACCGGGGCCGCGGCCCGGGCCCGCGAGTCCGGGGTACGCGCGATGTGCGGCTTCAACTACCGGCGGGTGCCCGCTGTCGCCCTGATGCGGCAGCTGGTGGCCGACGGGCGGATCGGCGAGATCCGGCACGTCCGGGCGGTCTACCTCCAGGACTGGATCGTCGACCCGCAGTTCCCGCTGGTGTGGCGGTTGCAGAAGGACAGGGCGGGCTCCGGCGCGCTCGGCGACATCGGCGCGCACATCATCGACCTGACCCAGTACGTGACAGGTCAGCTCATCAGCGGGGTCAGCGCGCTGACCGAGACGTTCGTCCGCCAGCGGCCACTCGTCGCCGGGTCGAGCGGCCTGGCCGCGCAGGCCGACGGCAACGGCAGCGCCATGGGCCAGGTGACAGTGGACGACGCGGCGGTGTTCGTGGCCCGGCTCGACGGGGGAGCGCTCGCCACGTACGAGGCGACCCGGTTCGCCACCGGCCGCAAGAACGCCCTGCGCGTCGAGATCAACGGCTCGCGCGGCAGCGTCGTGTTCGACCTGGAACGCCTCAACGAGCTGGAGTTCCTGGACGCCACCCGGCCCGCCGCCGAGCAGGGCTTCAGCCGGATCCTGGTGACCGAGCCGGACCACCCGTACCTGGGTGCGTGGTGGCCGCCCGGCCACATCATCGGCTACGAGCACTCCTTCACCCACCAGGCGCGCGACTTCGTCGAGGCGGTCGCCACCGGCGCCGACCCGGCCCCGTCGTTCGCCGACGCGCTGCAGGTCCAGCTCGTGCTCGACGCGGTGACCCGCTCGGCCGAGCGGGCCGCCTGGACGGAGGTGGAGCCCGCGCTGGCCGAAGCTTCCGCCTGATCCGAGGCGGGCCAGGCCCGCCCGACACTCACCGGCGCCGGCCGGCGAGGGCCCGCCCGCGGTTGCGCCCCGCGGCGGGGACGAGGCCGGCTCCGGGGAGCGTGCCGCCGGTGTCCGCCGGCACGACCAGCACGGCCCTCCGGTGCGGCCGGACCGGGATTCCCCGGCCGCACCGGTGGACCGGCCTTACCTGGGGAGGTAGCGCGAATGCGTACGGGTGTGTGGCTGGTGGGCGCGCGCGGCTCGGTCGCCACCACAGCCGTGGTCGGCGGGCTGGCCCTGCGGGCCGGGCTCACCGCGCCGACCGGATGCGTGACCGAGCTGCCCGACCTGCGCGGGCCCGCCCTGCCGGGCTTCGCCGATCTCGTCTTCGGCGGCCACGACGTGGTCGCCACCCCGCTGACCAAACGCGCCGAGGCGCTCGCCGCCGCAGGCGTGCTGCCCGCCCGGCTGGCCGACGCCGTCGCGCCGGACCTGGCCACCGTCGAGGCGGCGCTGCGGCCCGCTCCGGCCGACGGAGACCAGGGCGAACGGATCGCCGCCGTGGTGCGCGACCTGACCGAGTTCCGGTCCCGGCACGGACTGGACCGGGTGGTCGTGGTGAACGTCGCCGCCACCGAACCGGCGCCCGCACCGCACCCGGCCCACAGCGACCTGGCCACGCTGCGCGACGCGCTGACCGGCCCGGCCGACGTGCTGCCGCCCAGCTCCGCCTACGCGTACGCGGCGTTCACCGCCGGCTGCCCGTACGTGGACTTCACCCCGTCGACCGGCGCCCGCCTGCCGGCCCTGGCCGCGCTCGCCGCCGAACGCGGGCTGCCGTACGCCGGGCACGACGGCAAGACCGGCGAGACGCTGCTCAAGTCGGTGCTCGCGCCGATGTTCGCGATGCGGCACCTGGCCGTGCGCTCCTGGTCCGGCACGAACCTGCTCGGCGGCGGCGACGGCGCCACGCTCGCCGACCCGGCCGCCAACGCCGCCAAGGTCGGCAGCAAGCAGCGGGTGCTCGCCGAGACGCTGGGCTACCTGCCCCAGGGTGGCACCCGGATCGAGTACGTCGAGGAACTGGGCGACTTCAAGACCGCCTGGGACCTGATCACGTTCGCCGGTTTCCTCGGCACCGGCATGCGGATGGAGTTCACCTGGCACGGCTGCGACTCGGCGCTCGCCGCGCCGCTCGTGCTGGACCTGGCCCGGCTCACCGCCGCCGCGCACGCCGCCGGCCGCCACGGCCCGCTGACCGAACTGGCGTTCTTCTTCAAGGACCCGCTCGGCGCGACCGGCCACGCGCTCGGCGAGCAGTGGACGGTGCTGCGGGACTTCGCCGCCGACCTGCACGCCCGGGCGACGTCGTGACCCGCCTGGCCGACCTGGCCGAACTGGTCCGGGCGCCGGCCGCGCTCTCCGTACCCGGGGACGTGCTGTCCGGCGCCGCCGCGGCCGGGGCGCTGGACCGCCGGACGCCCGCCCTGGCCGGCGCGTCGGTGCTGCTCTACTGGGCCGGGATGGCCGCCAACGACTGGGCGGACCGGCGGCTGGACGCGGTCGAACGGCCGGAGCGGCCGATCCCGTCCGGGCGGGTGCGCCCGTCCGTGGCGCTCGGCGTCGCGTCCGGCCTCACCGCCGCCGGGCTCGCGGTCGCCACCGCCGCCGGGGGCCGCCGGGCGGCGGCGGTCGCGCTGCCACTCGCGGCCACGATCTGGGGGTACGACCTGCGCGCGAAGAACACCGCCGCCGGCCCGGCGGTGATGGCCGCGTGCCGAGGGCTGGACGTGCTGCTCGGCGCGTCCGGCGGCCGGGTGGTCCGGGCGCTGCCCGCAGCGCTGACCGTCGCCGCGCACACCTGGACGGTGACCGCGCTGTCCCGCCGCGAGGTGACCGGCGCGGACCGGCGTCTGCCGGGTCTCACGCTGGCCGGCACCGCGCTGATCGCGTTCACCACCCCGGCCCGGCCCACCGTGTTAAGCGGGGCCCCCTCCTCTACCGGATGCGTTAAGAGGGGGCCCTTCCTTCGGCTCGGGGAGCTGGTGCCGGCGGTGCTCGCGGCCGGGTACGCCGTCCGGTACGGCCGGGCGCAGGCCCGGGTACTCGCCGATCCGTCACCGGCCCGGGTGCGCGCCGCCGTCGGGGCCGGGATCACCGGGCTGCCCGCCTTGCAGGGTTCGCTCACCGCCCGCGCCGGGGCGCGGCTGCTCGGCCTCGCCGTGGCCGGCGCCGCCCCGCTCGGCCGCCGCCTGGCCCGACTGATCTCCCCGACATGACCGCCGCCGACCCGCTGCCCGGCCCGGGCGCGCTGCGTTTCGGGTACGGCACCAACGGCTTCGCCAACCACCGCCTCGGTGACGCGCTCGCCGTTCTCGCCGACCTCGGCTACCAGGGCGTCGCGCTCACCCTGGACCACGACCACCTGGACCCGTTCGCCCCCGGCCTGGTCCGCCGGGTGGCCGCCGTGCGCCGCCGGCTGGACGCGCTCGGGCTGGCGGTGGTGGTCGAGACCGGCGCCCGCTACCTGCTCGACCCCTGGCACAAGCACGCGCCGACGCTGCTGCACGACGACCCGGCCCGGCGGGTGGAGTTCCTGCGCCGGGCCGTGCGGATCGGCGCCGACCTGGGCGCGGAGGCGGTCTCCTTCTGGGCCGGCGTACGCCCGCCCGGCGTACCGCCCGACGTCGCCGCCGACCGCCTCGTAGCGGGCTGCGCGGTGGTCTGCGCCGAGGCGGCGGAGGCGGGCGTGCCGCTGGGCTTCGAACCGGAGCCGGGCATGTTCGTCGAGGACGTCGCCGGGTGGCGGCGGCTGCGCGAGGCGCTCGGCGCGCCGCCCGGCTTCGGCATCACGCTCGACATCGGGCACTGCCGGTGCCTGGAGCCGCTGCCGGTGCCGCGGTGCGTGTCCGAGGTCGCCGCGCACCTGGTCAACGTGCAGATCGACGACATGCGCCGAGGCGTGCACGAACACCTGGAGTTCGGCGCCGGCGAGATCGACTTCCCGCCGGTGCTGCGTGCCCTGGCCGACGCCGGCTACCGCGGGCTGGTGGCGGTGGAGCTGCCCCGGCACTCGCACGCGGCACCGGCCGTCGCCGCCCGCTCACTGGACTTCCTGCGCGCCGCCGCCTCGCGCGGCGAGGGGCGGTGACCCACCACCTTCCACCCGGCAGAGGGGAGACGGCATGACACCCGACCGACTGCGCGCCGCGCTTCGGGGCGTACCCGATCCGCAGTGGCTGGACGCGGCGCTGCGCCGCGTCGCGACCGAACCCACGGCGATCGAACGGTTCTTCGCCACCGCCGCCCGGCGGTGCGGTCGCGGGCCGCTGCCCGACCCGCCCGGCTGGACGGCCGACGAGGCGGCCCGCGCGCTGCTGCTGACCACGCTGCCGAACGGCCACGCCGCCGCGGCCGAGACGCTCTACCGGCAGGGCGACGCCGCCGAGAAACGCGCCGTGCTGCGCGCGCTGCCGCTGCTGCCCATCGGCGCGGAGTGCGTGCCGCTGCTGCACGACGCGATCCGCACAAACGACACCCGGCTGGTCGCCGCCGCGCTCGGCCCGTACGCCCGGCACCTGGAGCAGCCGGTCTGGCGGCAGGCGGTGCTCAAGTGCGTGTTCACCGGCGTGCCCCTGGCGGTGGTCGACGACCTGCCGGAGCGGGCCGACGGCGAGCTGGCCCGGATGCTCGCCGCGTACGCCGCCGAGCGGCACGCCGCCGGCCGGACCATGCCCGACGACGCGGCCGACCTGCTGCGCCGGCTGACCATCCCCACCCCGGAGGCGTGACATGCGCATCTTCGACCCGCACATCCACATGACGTCCCGCACCACCGACGACTACGAGCGGATGGCCGCCGCCGGGGTCCGCGCGCTGGTCGAACCGGCGTTCTGGCTGGGCCAGCCGCGCACCAGCGTGGACAGCTTCGTGGACTACTTCGACTCGCTGATCGGCTGGGAGCCGTTCCGGGCCGGGCAGTTCGGCATCCGGCACCACGCCACAGTGGCGCTGAACCCGAAGGAGGCGAACGACCCGCGCTGCCGCCCGGTGCTCGACCTGCTGCCCCGCTACCTGGACAAGGACGGCGTGGTGGCCGTCGGCGAGATCGGCTACGACGCGATGACGCCGGCCGAGGACGCCGCGCTGGCCGGGCAGCTCGCCCTGGCCGTCGCGTACGACCTGCCCGCGCTGGTGCATACGCCGCACCGGGACAAGGCACGCGGCGTACGGCGCACGCTCGACGTGGTCGCCGAGTCGGACATCGCGCCGGAACGGGTGCTCGTCGACCACCTCAACGAGGTGACTGTGGGGCTGGTCCGGGACACCGGCTGCTGGCTGGGCTTCTCCATCTACCCGGAGACGAAGATGTCGCCGCCGCGCATGGTCGAGCTGCTGAAGCGGTACGGGACCGAGCGGATGCTGGTCAACTCGGCCGCCGACTGGGGGCGGTCGGACCCGCTGCTGACCCGGGCCACCGGGGAAGCGATGCAGCTGGCCGGGTTCAGCGCCGACGACGTGGACCGGGTGCTGTGGCGCAACCCGGTCGAGTTCTACGGCCAGTCCGGCCGGCTCGACCTGACCGCCCTGGAGGCGAGCGACCCCACCTTCGCCGGCAACTCGATCCTGCGCGGAGGCGAATGATGCGGCTGCGCCACGCCGACGGCACGACCGTCCATCTCGGCTACTGCACGAACGTCCACCCGGCCGAGGACCTGCCCGGCATCGTCGCCCAGCTCGACACGTACGCGGTAGCGGTGCGCCGGGCGCTCGGCGCCGACCTGCTCGGGCTCGGGCTCTGGCTGGCCGCGCCGGTGGCCGCCGCGCTCGCCGCCGACCCGGCGGCCCGCCGCCGGCTGCGTCACGAGCTGACGGTACGGGGCCTGGAGGTGGTCACGCTCAACGGCTTCCCGTACGCCGCGTTCCAGGCCCCGGTGGTCAAGGGCGCGGTGTACCACCCGGACTGGACCACGCCGCAGCGCTCGGCGTACACGCTGGACCTGGCCCGGGTGCTGGCCGACCTGCTGCCCGACGACGCGGTCCACGGGTCGGTCTCGACGCTGCCGCTGGCCTGGCGTACGCCGTGGGACACCGCGCGCGCCGCGACCGCCCGGCGCCGGCTCGACGCGCTGGCCGACGGGCTGGCCGCGGTGCAGCGGGAGACCGGCCGGGTGATCCGGGTCGGCTTCGAGCCGGAACCCGGCTGCCTGGTGGAGTCGACGGGACAAGCACGCGAGGTATTCTCAGCCATGGATACCGACCGGCTCGGGATCTGCCTGGACCTCGCACACCTGGCGTGCGCCTGGGAGCAGCCGGCGGATGCCCTGGCCGGGCTGCGTGCCGCCGGTCTCCCCGTGGTGAAGGTCCAGGTGTCCGCCGCCGTCGAGGCGCCCGATCCGGTCGGGGCGGGCGCGGCGTTGCGCCGCTTCGTCGAACCGAGGTTCCTGCACCAGACCCGCGCCGCCGGTTGCGCCGGCGCCGCCGATCCGGCCGACCCGGCGTACGCGGCCGACGACCTCGACGCCGCGCTCGACGCGCGGCTGCCCGGTGCCTGGCGGGTGCACTACCACGTGCCGCTGCACGCCCCGCCCGAGCCGCCGCTGCGCTCCACGGTGCCGGTGCTGCGGGAGGCGCTCGCCGCGCTGTTCGCCGGTCCGGCCGCCGGCTGCGACCACCTCGACGTCGAGACGTACACCTGGGGGGTGCTGCCGGAGGCGCGGCGGCCGCGCGGCGACGCGGAGCTGGCCGCCGGCATCGCCGCCGAGCTGGCCTTCGCCCGCGACGAGCTGACCGCGCTCGGGCTGGCGCCGACGGCGGTGATGTCCTCGTGAGCGCGAGGAGTGAGCCGGTCCTGCGAGCCCCGCAGTCGCGAACGAAGGCCGGCACCGCATGAGCCGGCGGCTGGTGGTGCTCGACGTGGTCGGGCTGACCCCGCGGCTGCTGGCGCACATGCCCCGGCTGCGCGCGGTGGCCGAGGCCGGGTTCGCCGCCGAGCTGGGCACCGTGCTGCCGGCGGTGACCTGCTCGGCGCAGTCCACGTTCCTCACCGGCGAGCTGCCCGCCGGGCACGGCGTGGTGGGCAACGGCTGGTACTTCCGCGACCTGGGCGAGGTGCTGCTCTGGCGGCAGCACAACGCGCTGGTCGGCGGCGAGAAGGTGTGGCAGGCGGCCCGCCGCGTCGAGCCGGGCTACCGGGTCGCGAACGTCTGCTGGTGGTACGCGATGGGCGCGGACGTGGACTGGACCGTCACGCCGCGCCCGGTCTACCACGCCGACGGGCGCAAGGAGCCGGACTGCTGGACCGACCCGCCGCGGCTGCGGGACACGCTCACCGACGCGCTCGGCACGTTCCCGCTGTTCAGCTACTGGGGCCCGGGCGCGGGGCTGCCGTCCTCGGCGTGGATCAGCCGGGCCGCGCAGCGGATCCTGGCCGACCACGCCCCCGACCTGACCCTTGTCTACCTGCCGCATCTGGACTACGACCTGCAACGCTTCGGTCCGTCCGGGCCGGAGGCCGCCGCCGCGGCGGCGGAGCTGGACACCGTGCTCGGCCCGCTGCTGGACGCGGCCCGTGATCGGGACGCTACTGTGGTGGCGTTGTCCGAGTACGGCATCACCGACGTGTCCCGCCCGGTGGACGTGAACCGGCTGCTGCGCGCCGAAGGATTGCTGCGGGTCTACACCCAGGCCGGGATGGAATACCTCGACCCGTGGACGTCACGGGCGTTCGCGGTGGCCGACCACCAGGTGGCGCACGTCTACGTCCGGGATCCGGCGGACGTGCCGGCGGTGGCGAAGCTCTGCGCGGCGCTGCCCGGCGTGGCCGAGGTGCTGGACGCCGCCGGGCAGGGCGGGTACGGCCTGGACCATCCCCGCTCGGGCGAGTTGGTGCTGGTGGCCGAGCCGGACTCCTGGTTCACCTACTACTACTGGCTGGACGACGCGCGGGCACCCGACTTCGCGCGGCTGGTGGAGATCCACCGTAAGCCGGGCTACGACCCGGCCGAGCTGTTCTTCGATCCGGCCGCTCCGGGCGCGGCGAAACGTCGTGCGGCGGTGGCGCTGGCGCGCAAGAAGCTCGGTCTGCGCTATCTGACGAACGTGGTCGGGCTGGACGCCGGGGCGCGGGCGGTGCGTGGTTCGCACGGGCGCCTGCCGGCCGATCCGGCGGACGGCCCGGTGCTGCTCTGCTCCGACCCGGCCGCGATCCGGCCCCGGGTGGAGGCGACCGATGTGAAGGCGTTGTTGCTGGAACTCGCCGGATTGGCCTGGGAGGCACCATGACCGTGACCGTCGCACCGACCGACCCGGCCCTGCTTCGGGGCCGTTTCGACGCCGAGCTCGCCGCGTTCCTGGACGCGAGAGGGCCGGGTCGGCCGGACGACGGTACGGGGACTGTTCACTCCGCTTTGCGCCGGTTCGTGCTGGCGGGCGGGAAGCGGCTGCGACCGCTGTTCTGCTACTGGGGCTGGCGGGGCTTCGGCGGCCCGGACGAGCGGCCGATCGTGGTGGCCGCGGCGTCGCTGGAGCTGTTCCACGCGTTCGCGCTGATCCACGACGACATCGTGGACCGCAGTGACCGCCGCCGGGGAGGGCCCACGCTGCACCGCTTCTTCGCCGACCTGCACGAGCGGTCCGGCTGGCGCGGCGACCCGGCGGCGTACGGCCGGCAGGCGGCGGTGCTCTGCGGGGACCTCTGCGCCACCTGGTCGGCGCAGATGTTCCACGGCTGCGGGTTGCCGCCCGAGCGGCTGCGCGGCGGGCAGGTCCTGCTGGCCCGGATGCGCTCGGAGGTGATCGCGGGGGAGTACCTGGACGTGGTCGCGGCGGCCGGGGACGGTTCGGTGGCGAGCGCGCTCGCCGTGGTGCGGCTGAAGACGGCCCGTTACACGGTGACCCGTCCGGTGCAGATCGGCGCCGCGCTGGCCGGCGCGACGCCGGCGGAGGTGGCGGCGCTGGCCGGGTTCGGCGATCCGCTCGGGGACGCGTTCCAGCTCCGCGACGACGTCCTCGGCGTCTTCGGCGATCCGGCGGTGACCGGAAAGTCCAATCTGGACGACCTGCGCGAGGGCAAGCCGACGGTGCTGCTGGCGCTGGCCCGGGCGTCCGCCTCCCCGGCCGGGGTGGCCCGGCTGCGCGAGCTGGTCGGCGATCCGGCGCTGGATCAGGCGGGCGCCGCCGAGGTGCGGGGCATCGTCGAGGAGTCCGGCGCCCGGGAGGCGGTGGAGCGGATGATCCGTACCCGGGCCGACGCGGCAGTGGTCGCGCTGGACGCGGTGGGGCTCGCGGAGCCGGCCCGGCGGGTGCTCGCCGCGCTCGTGGAGCGGGCTGTCGACCGCCGCGAGTGACACCTACTTTTGTCGCGTGGCGGCGAAAGTGTAAGCCGATCGATCAGAAGCTATGGACAGGCTGATCGAAAGGTTTTAATGTCGTGCACAGTACCTAGCTGACCCGACGAGGCGATCCGCCCCCGTACCGCCCGCCTCGCCGAGGCGCAGCATCCCCCGCTCGGCATCCGGCGCGACGCGCGCCCGGTCCTGGCTGCGCGCGTCAGGAAGGGACAGCACAGCATGTCCAGCCACCACCACCCCCGTGCCCGACGACCGTTCGCCGCTGCCGCAGCGCTGCTGCTCGCGGCCACCGCCGGCACCGTCACAGCGGCCGCGGCGCCCGTCCCGGCGTCCGCCCACCCGATCACGGCGAGCGACTTCCAGCAGGTCGAACTCGCCCGCGGCGTCGCCGAGACCGGCGAACCGATGTCCCTGGCGGTGCTGCCCGACCGGTCGGTCCTGCACACCGCCCGCAACGGCACGCTGCGCCGCACCGACGCGGCCGGCGCCACCACAGTCATCGGCACCCTGCCGGTCTACACCCACGACGAGGAGGGGCTCCAGGGCGTCGGCGTCGACCCCGGCTTCGCCTCCAACCGGCACATCTACCTCTACTACGCGCCGCCGCTGTCCACCCCCGCCGGCGACGCGCCCGCCACCGGCACCGACTTCTCCGCCTGGCAGGGCGTCAACCGGCTGTCCCGGTTCACGCTCAACGCCGACTTCACGCTCAACCAGGCCAGCAAGGTCGACGTGCTCGACGTACCGGCCGACCGGGGGCTGTGCTGCCACGTCGGCGGTGACATCGACTTCGACGCCGCCGGCAACCTCTACCTGTCCACCGGCGACGACACCAACCCGTTCGACTCGGCCGGATACGCGCCGATCGACGAGCGCACCAACCGCAACCCCGGGTACGACGCGCAGCGCAGCGCCGGCAACACCAACGACCTGCGGGGCAAGATCCTGCGGATCAAGGTGAACGCCAACGGCACGTACTCGATCCCGGCCGGCAACCTCTTCGCGCCCGGCACCGCGCGGACCCGCCCGGAGATCTACGCGATGGGCTTCCGCAACCCGTTCCGGATCAGCGTCGACAAGGCCACCGGCATCGTCTACGTGGGCGACTACGGGCCGGACGCCGGCACCACCACCGCGCGCGGCCCGTCCGGGCAGGTCGAGTTCAACCGGGTCACCGGGCCCGGCAACTACGGCTGGCCGTACTGCACCGGCACCAACACGGCCGCCGAGACGTACGCCGAATGGGACTTCGCCACCGGCGCCGCCGGCCCGAAGTTCAACTGCACGGGCGGGCCGACGAACAACTCGTTCCGCAACACCGGCCTGACCACGCTGCCGGCGGCGAAGCCGTCCTGGATCCGCTACGCCGGTGACGCGGGCAGCCCGCCCGAGTTCGGCGGCGGCTCCGAGTCGCCGATGGGCGGTCCGGTCTACCGGTACGACGCGGCGAACCCGTCCACCACCAAGTTCCCGCAGTCGTTCGACGGGCAGTTCTTCGCCACCGAGTTCGGCCGGGGCTGGATCAAGCCGATCCACGTCAACGCGGACGGCTCACCCGGCACCATCGACAGCTTCCCGTGGACCGGCAAGCAGGTGATGGACTCCGCGTTCGGCCCGGACGGGGCGTACTACGTGCTCGACTACGGCACCGGCTACTTCAACGGCGACGCCAACTCGGCGCTGTACCGCTTCGACTACCTGGGCGGCGCCAACCGCGCCCCGGTGGCCCGCGCCGCCGCCGACCGGACCTCCGGCGCCGCGCCGCTCGCGGTGGCCTTCTCCTCGGCCGGCTCGTCCGACCCGGAGGGCGGCGCGCTGACGTACGCCTGGACGTTCGGCGACGGCGGCACCTCCACCGCGGCGAACCCCTCGCACACCTACACCGCCAACGGCAGGTACACCGCCACGCTCACCGTGCGCGACCCGCAGGGCGCCACCGGCACCGCCAGCGTGACGATCACCGTCGGCAACACCGCCCCGACTGTGGTCATCGAGACACCCGGCAACGGCAAGCTGTTCTCCTTCGGCGACACCGTGCCGTTCCGGATCACCGTCACCGACCCGGAGGACGCGACCATCGACTGCACGAAGGTCAAGATGACTTACGTGCTCGGCCACGACCAGCACGGCCACCAGATCACCTCGGCGACCGGCTGCACCGGCTCGATCGCCGTACCCGTCGACGGTGAGCACGACGACGCGGCGAACATCTTCGCGGTCTTCGACGCCGAGTACACCGACTCCGGCGGCCTCACCACGCACACCCAGCACACGCTCCAGCCCCGGCACCGGCAGGCCGAGCACTTCAAGACCTCGTCCGGAATCAACACGTTCGACAAGGCCACCGCCGAGGGCGGCAAGACCGTCGGCGACATCCACAACGGGGACTGGATCGCGTTCCAGCCGTACCTGCTCGCCGACGCCACCGGGTTCACCGCCCGGGTGTCGTCCGCCGGGGCCGGCGGCACGCTCCAGGTACGGGCCGGCTCGGCCACCGGCGCCGTGCTCGGCTCGGCCACCGTCCCGGTCACCGGCGCCTGGGACACGTTCACCACAGTCACCGGCACGATCGCCAATCCGCCGGCCGGCACCACCACGCTCTATCTGACGTTCGCCGGTGGCACCGGGGCGCTCTACGACCTGGACGCGTTCACGCTCACCACGTCGGCTGTGCGCACCGGCCCGGTGAAGGGCCTGGCCGGCAAGTGCCTGGACGTGCGCAACGCCGCCACCGCCGACGGCACCCAGATCCAGCTCTACACCTGCAACGGCACGACGGCGCAGTCGTGGACCGTGACGCCGAACGCCACGGTGAAGGCGCTCGGCAAGTGCCTGGACGTGTCCGGCGGGGCCAGCGCGGACGGCACGAAGATCCAGCTCTACGCGTGCAACGGCACCGGCGCGCAGAACTGGTCCGCGCAGGCCGACGGGACGCTGCGCAACCCGCAGTCGGGCAAGTGCCTGGACGTGTCCGGCAACAACTCGGCCGACGGCACGGCGGTGCACCTGTGGACCTGCACGGGTGCGGCCAACCAGAAGTGGACGCTGCCGTGAGGTGGGAAGGAAGAACGCCGATGAGACTCCTCCGTATCGCGCTGGTCGCGGTGACCGCCGTGGCCGCCACCAGCGCCGGCACCCCGGCGAGCGCCGCCGACGCCCCCTACGACGTGCTCGTCTTCTCCAAGACCGCCGGCTTCCGCCACGACTCCATCGCGGTCGGCACGCAGGCCGTGCGGGAGCTTGGCGCGGCGAACAACTTCACCGTCACCGCGACCGAGGACGCCGCCCAGTTCACCACCGCCAACCTGGCCCGTTTCGAGGCGGTGATCTTCCTCAACACCACCGGGGACGTCCTGAACGCCACCCAGCAGTCGGCGTTCGAGGCGTACATCGGCGCCGGGGGCGGGTACGTCGGCGTGCACTCCGCCGCCGACACCGAGTACGACTGGCCGTTCTACGGCAACCTCGTCGGCGCGTGGTTCGCGTCCCACCCGGCCATCCAGCCGGCCACCGTCAAGGTGGAGGACCGGGCGCACGCGGCCACCGCGCACCTGCCGCAGCAGTGGAACCGCACCGACGAGTGGTACGACTACCGCTCCAACGCCCGCTCCACCGCGCACGTCCTGGCCAGTCTCGACGAGTCCTCGTACTCGGGAGGCTCGATGGGCGGCGACCACCCGCACGCCTGGTGCAAGACGTACAGCGGTGGCCGGTCCTTCTACACCGGCGGCGGCCACACCCAGGCCTCCTACGCCGACGCGGCGTTCCGCAACCACCTGCTCGGCGGCATCCGCTACGCGGCCGGGCGCACGAAGGCCGACTGCCGGCCGGAGACCGGCTACACCGCGCTCTACAACGGCGGCACCACCGGCTGGTCGCAGGCCGGGCCGGGCAGCTTCACCAACACCGACGCCACGCTCACCTCGGTCGGCGGCATGGGCCTGTACTGGTACAGCGCGAAGCAGTTCACCAACTACTCGCTGAAGCTGGACTGGCGGCTGGCCGGTGACGACAACTCGGGCGTGTTCGTCGGCTTCCCGCCGTCGAGCGACCCGAACTCGGCGGTGGACAACGGCTACGAGATCCAGATCGACCCCACCGACGCCGCCGACCGGACCACCGGCGCGATCTACGGCTTCAAGTCCGCCGACCTGGCGGCCCGGGACGCGGCGCTGAACCCGGCGGGGGAGTGGAACACCTACGAGATCCTGGTCGAAGGGGAACGGCTGCAGGTGTTCCTCAACGGCGTACGCATCAACGACTTCACAAACACCGATCCGGTGCGGTCGCTCGCCGGGCACGTCGGCATCCAGAACCACGGCACCGGCGACGACGTGTCGTTCCGCAACATCCGGATCAAGGAACTGGGCGGGACGCCGCCGCCGACCGGCAACACCACGGTCCAGGCCGAGGCGTTCGGTTCGGCCAGCGGCGTCAGCGCGTACCCCAAGGCCGGCGCCAACGGCGGCCAGACCCTGGGGTACGTGGATCCGGGCGACTGGGCCGCGTACCCGGGGCTGGACCTGACCGGTGTGACGTCGCTGCGCGCCCGGGTGGTCTCCGGCGGGCCCGGCGGCACGCTCCAGGTGCGGACCGGCTCGCCGACCGGGCCGGTGCTCGGCCAGGTGGCGGTGCCGAACACCGGCAGCTGGACCACGTTCGCCGACGTGTCCACCGCGCTCACCGGCGTGCCCTCCGGTACGCAGACCGTGCACCTGACGTTCGCCGGCAGCGGCACCGGCCTGTTCGACGTGGACGACTTCACGCTGGTCCGCGGCACCGCAAGCGGCGGCACCGGCCCGATCAAGGGGCTGGCCGGCAAGTGCCTGGACGTGCGGAACGCCTCGTCGGCCGACGGCACCCAGATCCAGCTCTACACCTGCAACGGCTCGACGGCGCAGACGTGGACGGTGACGCCGAACGGGCCGGTGAAGGCGCTGGGCAAGTGCCTGGACGTCTCCGGCGGCGGCAACGCGAACGGCACGAAGATCCAGTTGTGGTCGTGCAACGGCACCGGCGCGCAGACCTGGTCGGCGCAGGCGGACGGGACGCTGCGCAACCCGTCGTCGGGCAAGTGCCTGGACGTGTCCGGCAACAACTCGGCCGACGGCACGGCGGTGCACCTGTGGACGTGCACGGGCGCGGCGAACCAGCGCTGGACCCTGCCCTGAGGTAGGCCATAGAGTGGAGGCGGCGACCGCGAGGTGGCCGGTGACCCGGCGGGAGGCGCAACCCGCCCGGGAGGCAGACGCTCCGGCGTCCACCGGTGCCCTCAGGCCGCCGCCTCCGGTCGTCCTCGCCCCGGTCCGCGACGGAATCCCCCATCACCACAGGGGAGAAGGACAATGGCGCGACCCATCACGCTCTTCACCGGCCAGTGGGCCGACCTTCCGTTCGACGAGGTCTGCCGGCTCGCCGCCGAGTGGGGCTACGACGGGCTGGAGATCGCCTGCTGGGGCGACCACTTCGAGGTGGACAAGGCGCTCGCCGACGACTCGTACGTCGAGCGCAAGCGGGCCACCCTGGCCAAGCACAACCTTCAGGTGTTCGCCATCTCCAACCACCTGGTCGGGCAGGCCGTCTGCGACCACCCGATCGACGAGCGGCACCAGGACATCCTGCCGGCCCGGATCTGGGGCGACGGCGAGCCGGAAGGGGTGCGGCAGCGGGCCGCCGAGGAGATCAAGGACACCGCGCGGGCGGCGGCGAAACTCGGCGTACGCACCGTCGTCGGCTTCACCGGCTCGTCCATCTGGCACACGGTGGCCATGTTCCCGCCGGTGCCACCGGCCATGATCGAGCGCGGCTACCAGGACTTCGCCGACAGGTGGAACCCGATCCTGGACGTGTTCGACGAGGTGGGCGTGCAGTTCGCGCACGAGGTGCACCCCAGCGAGATCGCGTACGACTACTGGACCACCAAGCGGACGCTGGAGGCGATCGGGCACCGGGAGGCGTTCGGGCTCAACTGGGACCCGTCGCACTTCGTCTGGCAGGAGCTGGACCCGGTGAACTTCATCTTCGACTTCGCCGACCGGATCTACCACGTCGACTGCAAGGACGCGAAGGTCCGTACCGGGGACGGGCGGCGTGGCCGGCTCTCCTCCCACCTGCCCTGGGCCGACCTGCGGCGCGGCTGGGACTTCGTCTCCACCGGCCACGGTGACGTGCCGTGGGAAGACTGCTTCCGGGCGCTGAACGCGATCGGCTACGACGGCCCGATCTCGGTCGAGTGGGAGGACGCCGGCATGGACCGCCTGGTCGGCGCGCCGGAGGCGCTCCAGTTCGTCCGCCGCCTGGCCTTCGACGCCCCGAGCGCCGCCTTCGACGCCGCCTTCAGCAGCCGCGACTGACCCTCCTCCTGCGCTCGCGATCTTGCACTTGCGGCCCACGTGATGCCGCTTATGCCCGTTTCGGGAGGGCCGCAAGTGCAAGATCGACGGGGTGAGGTGAGGGCGGGGGTCAGCGGGCGGCGTAGGTCTGGGTGCTGACCAGGTGGGCCGCGCCGATCAGGGCGGCGGTGTCGCCGAGGTCGGACAGGACGATCGGCAGGCTGCCGGTGGCCAGCGGCGTGGAGCGCCGGTAGACCACGCCCCGGATCTCGGCGAGCAGGACCGGCCCGATCCCGGCCGGCGCGCCCCCGATGATGACGATGGCCGGGTTGACGAAGCTGACCAGCCCGACCAGCACCTGCCCGAGCCGGCGGGCGGCGTCGCGGACGATGGTCTGCGCCGCCGGGTCGCCCTCGGTGGCCGCCGCCGCCACGTCGTCCACCGCCAGCGTCCCGGCCGTGGCCAGCCGGTCCGCGAGCACCGTCGAGCGCCCGGCCCGCGCGGCCGTCACCGCCTCCCGCACCAGCGCGGCATCCCCGCAGTACGCCTCGACGCACCCGTTGTTGCCGCAGCCGCAGAGCGGCCCGTCCTCGCTGAGCTGGAGGTGGCCGATGTCGCCGGCCCCGCTGGCCGCGCCCCGGTAGAGCGAGCCGGCGAGCACCAGCCCGCAGCCGACCGCGTCGCCCAGCTTGACGGCGAGGAAGTCGTCGAACGGGCGGCCGGTGCCGGCGTGCCGTTCACCGAGGGCCATCGCGTTGGCGTCGTTGTCGACCTGCACCGGGCAGCCCAGCTCGGCGGCGAGCGTGTCGCGTACCGGGAAGCGGTGCCAGCCGGGCAGGGCCGGCGGGGAGACCGGCGTGCCGTCGCGGACCTCGACCGGCGCGGGCAGCGCGACACCGACGCCGGTCAGCGACGTCAGCCCCGCCTCGACGCGCAGCTTGCCGAGCAGCTCGACCATGCGTCCGACCACCACGTCCGGGCCGAGCCGGACGTCCACCGGCTCGTCGTGCCGGGCCAGCGGGTTCAGCTCGCCGTCGGTGAGCGCGACCCGTAGCGTGCCGCCGCCGACGAGCACCGCGCCGAACCGGACCTGCGCGCCGATGCGCAGCAGCGACGACCGTCGCCCGCCCCGCGAGGCTGCCGGGCCGGCGCTCTCCACCAGGCCCAGCGCGGTCAACCGGTCCACCTCGGCGGCGAACCGGGCCCGCGGCAGGCCGAGGAGGTCGGTCAGCTCGACCCGGGACCGCGGGCCGTCGTCGCGCAGCAGGCGCAGCAGCCGCGCCTGATCCGCCGTTTCCGGTCCGACCATCGGCATGTGGTCACCTCCCCACGGAGAATGTGCCACATCGGCGCCCGAGCACACGGGAGCGGGCCGGTCACCCGGAGGTGACCGGCCCGCTGTCCGCTTGCGTCAGAGCGTGTTGCCGGTGGACGGCTTGGTGCTCGTGCCGGTCGTGGTCGAGCCGGACGCGCTGGTCGAACTGGTCGAGCCCGTGCCGTTGGCGCTGCGGCTGCCGACCGCGGCCGGCGTGCCCGCGAACGGCTTGTCGGCCTCGGTCATGCCCGGCTTGCCACCGTTGCCGGTGGCGAGCTTCTCACCCAGCTTGGTCTGCCCCAGCTTGTCCTTGCCCTCGGAGTAGAGCCGGGTCGCCTGGGCCTGCGCGACCCCGGCCGCCTCCTGGACGGTCGGGTGGTCGAGCACCTTGCGCCCCCGGACCACCAGCTCCTCGTACTTCTCCCGGCCGGCACGGGCGCCCAGGACGAATCCCGCAGCCAGCCCGCCAAGAAACATGATCTTTCCGCGCATGGCGGCTCCTTCCGTACCTGACGCTCTTGCCGATTTCCGCCGGCTCGGCGGAACGACCATCTTGCGCCTGCGTTCTCTGTCGACGGCTAACTACCCATCCTGCTCTCCGCTCATGCCTCCCTGTGCCGAGATGACGATTTGTCCGTAATCCTGGCGCGTCCGCCGGTCCGGTCCTCCTCCGGTAACCCCCTGGCGCACAACCCCCCGATGTCCTGTACTCTTGTCCCCGTCGCACGGAGCGGAGAGATCCGATCCGAGCGGTGCACGGTCCCCTGTAGCTCAATTGGCAGAGCAGCCGGCTGTTAACCGGCAGGTTATTGGTTCGAGTCCAATCGGGGGAGCTTCGCTCCACGTCACGCCCGTCGGCCCTGCCGGCGGGCGTTTCCCGTTCCGGCCCCTCGCGTGTCCCGGCTGCCCGGTTTCCGCCCGCGAGTCGTCACTCGCCCGGCAGGATGGTCGGCGTCGACCTAGACTCCCGCTGCGTCGATTGTTGCGTCGATTCGAGGACGGTGGAGATGGCCGCAGGACGCAGCCGCTGGACCGCGACGCTGATCGCGGTAGCCGTGGTGCTCGGCTGGCTGATCATCGGCGGCGTCGCCGGGCCGTACTCGGGCAAGCTCGGCGAGGTCTCCACCAACGACAACGCCTCCTTCCTGCCGGCCGACGCCGAGGCCACCCGCGCGCAGGACCTGGCCGCCGGATTCGTCGACCGGGAGACCACGCCGGCGCTCGTGGTCTACGAACGCGCCGGCGGCCTCACCCCGGCCGACCAGCAACGGATCCAGGCCGACGCGGCCCGCTTCGCCGACGTACCGGGCGTGGTCGGCCCGCTGCCGCCACCGGTCGTCAGCCAGGACCGGCAGGCCGCCCAGGTGATCGTGCCGATCGACAGCGGCGAGGGCGAACAGATCCGCGCGGTGGTGGAACGCCTGCGCGACATCGCCGGCCCGGACCGCGACGGGCTCACCGTCGACGTCGCCGGACCCGCCGGGCTGCTCGGCGACCTGATCGAGGTGTTCGGCGCGATCGACGGCCCGCTGCTGCTCGTCACCCTCACCGTGGTCCTGGTCATCCTCCTCGTCGTCTACCGCAGCCCGGTGCTGTGGATCTTCCCGCTGCTGGCCGCCGGGATGTCGTACTCGCTGGCGGCCGTCTTCGTCTACCTGCTCGCCGACCACGACATCGTCAAGCTCAACGGGCAGGCGCAGGGCATCCTCACCGTGCTCGTGTTCGGCGCCGGCACCGACTACGCGCTGCTGCTCATCGCCCGCTACCGGGAGGAACTGCACCGGCACGAGCGGCCCTGGGACGCGATGAAGACCGCCTGGAAGGGCGCCGCGCCGGCCATCGTCGCCTCCGGCGCCACAGTCATCGTCAGCCTGCTCTGCCTGCTGCTGTCCAGTCTCAACTCCAACCGGGCGCTCGGCCCGGTCAGCGCCGTCGGCATCGCCGCCACGCTGCTGGTGATGCTCACGTTCCTGCCCGCGCTGCTGGTCCTCGGCGGCAGGTGGGCGTTCTGGCCCCGGCGGCCCCGGCACGACGAGGCCGACCCGCGCGCCGAGCACGGCATCTGGGCGCGGATCGCCGGCTTCGTGGCGCACCGCTCCCGTACGGTCTGGGTCGTCACCGCCGTGGCGCTCGCCGTGCTCGCGATCGGGGTGACCCAGCTCGGCGCCACCACGCTCGGCCAGTCCCAGCTGTTCACCCAGCGCACCGACTCGGTGGCCGGTCAGGAGGTCATCGACAGGCACTTCCCGGCCGGCACCGGCAGCCCCGCCACCATCTTCACCACCCAGGACACCGCGCGGCAGGTCGCCCAGGTGGCGCAGGGCGTACCGGGAGTCGCCTCGGTGCTGCCACTCGGCCAGCGCGGCGAGAACGCGCCGCCCGACCCGAACGCGCCCCCCAAGGTGGTCGACGGGCGGGTGCAGCTCAACGTCACGCTCGCCGACGCGCCGGACAGCAACGGCGCCGAGCGGACCATCCGCGACCTGCGCGAGGCGGTGCACCGGGTGCCCGGCGCGGACGCCGTGGTCGGCGGCTTCACCGCGATCAACGTGGACACCGCCGACGCCTCCGTCCGCGACCGCAACGTGATCATCCCGGTGGTGCTGCTGGTCATCGCGGTCATCCTGGCCGTGCTGCTGCGCGCCCTGGTCGCCCCGGTGCTGCTGATCGCCACGGTGGTGCTGTCGTTCCTGGCCACGCTCGGCCTCTGCGCGCTGCTGTTCAAGTACGTGTTCGACTTCCCCGGCGTCGACCAGTCGTTCCCGCTGTTCGCGTTCGTCTTCCTGGTCGCGCTCGGCATCGACTACAACATCTTCCTGATGAGCCGGGTCCGGGAGGAATCGGTACGCCGCGGCACCCGCGCCGGTGTGCTCGTCGGCCTGGCCGTCACCGGCGGCGTGATCACCTCCGCCGGTATCGTGCTCGCCGCCACGTTCTCCGCGCTCGCCGTACTGCCGCTCGTCGTGCTCGTCGAGCTGGGCGTGGCCGTCGCCGTCGGCGTCCTGCTCGACACCATAGTGGTCCGCTCGCTGCTGGTGCCCGCGCTCGCGTACGACATCGGGCCGAAGGTCTGGTGGCCGGGCCGGTTGTCGCGGTCGCACCGCGAGGGCGACCGGGCCGGCGCGGGGGTGGACCGTGCCTGACACCGACGTGGTGGTCGTCGGCGGCGGCCTGGCCGGTCTCGCCGCCGCGCGGCGGCTGCACCGGGCCGGCGTGCCCTGGCGGCTGCTGGAGGCGAGCGACCGGCTCGGCGGGCGGGTCGCCACCGACCGCGTCGACGGGTTCCTGCTGGACCGCGGCTTCCAGGTGCTGAACACCGCGTACCCACGGCTGGCCGGCCTGGTCGACGTCGGCGCCCTCGGAATAGGCTGGTTCACACCCGGCGTCCTGGTGCGCCGCGGCGACCGGCTGGAACGACTCGTCAACCCGCTGCGCGAGCCCGCCGGCGCGCCCGCCACGCTCACCGCCGGCATCGGGACACTGACCGACCGGCTGCGCTTCGGCGCGCTCGCCGCCGGCTACGCGACGCTGCCGGTCGGGCGGCTGCTCAACACACCCGAGACCAGCGCCGAGAAGGCGCTGCGCCGGGCCGGGCTCTCCGACACGATCATCGAGGAACTGCTCCGGCCGTTCCTGTCCGGCGTGCTGCTCGACCGCGAGCTGGCCACCTCCAGCCACGTCCTCGCGGTCATCATGCGCTCCTTCGCCCGGGGCCGCATCGGCCTGCCCGCGGACGGCATGGCGGCGCTGCCCCGGGCGCTCGCCGCGCCGCTGCCCGCCGAGCTGATCGACCTGAACACCCCGGTCACCGAGGTCGCGCCCGGCCGCGTCCGCACCCCGTCCGGCGAGATCACCTGCCGCGCCGTCGTGGTCGCGGCCGACCCGCCGGCGGCGGCCACGCTGCTGCCCGGGCTGCCGAGGGTACGCATGCACGCCTACACCACCTACTACCACCGCACCGGCACGGCGCCACTGGACGAGCCGATCCTGCTGCTCGACGGCGACCGGCGGGAAACGATCGCCAACACGGTGGTGGTGAGCCGGGCCGCGCCCACGTACGCCCCGGATGGCCAGCACCTGGTCGCCACCTCGGTGGTCGGCCCGCAGACCCCACCCGAACCGGTGATCCGCCGCGAACTGGACCGCCTCTACGGCCGCTCCACCGCCGACTGGACCCACCTCACCACCATCACCGTGCCGGACGCGCTGCCCGCCGCCCCGCCGCCGCAGGGCCGCCTGCGCAAGCCGGTCGCGCTGGGCGGCGGCCTGTACGTGGCCGGGGACCACCGGGACAGCCCGTCCATCCAGGGCGCGCTCGCCAGCGGCTGGCGCACGGTCGGCGCCGTCATCGCCGATCTCCGGCGCGCGTAGAGCCGTTGGCCGGTGGGTTGCGCGTTGTTATCCTCGCGTAGCCCATCGTGCTGTCGCGGTAGTCTTTCCGCCCGGCCGGTGGTGGTCCGCGAAACGATCGGCGGGTTACGATCCGGCGCGGTGACGGGGCGGTAGCTCAGCCGGTTAGAGCAGGGGACTCATAATCCCTCGGTCGCGGGTTCGAACCCCGCCCGCCCCACCAAGCCGTTTCTCCAGCTCAGCCATGGTGCCGACGGCTCGGGTGCACTGCGTCGAGGTCATGGCCGCCTTCACATTGGCCCCTCCGCCACCGCGACACTGGCCGCCGTTGTGCCGCAGCTCGTGCGGCGTCCGGTTCGCAAGCTCGATCGACGCCGAAGCCCGGTCGAAGACCCGGCGACGGAAGTTGTTGTTACGCAACACCTCGCCCGTTGGGGATGTGAACACCAGCTCGTCACCGGGGCACATCAGTGGGCGTCGGGACGTGCGGTCTGCCGATGGGTGGTTGGTTCGGAATCCTTGGTGTCAGGGGACCGACGGAGGCCAGCGATGCCTGCGCCAGTCCTCCCACGTCGCGAATTCTGCCGGCGGGCAGTCGACGGGTTCACTGCCGTCGAGTTCCCCTTCGGTCGGGATGCTGATGAGGGCAGCCCACCTGTCGAGTTCCTCGTCGGACATGTGCCACGTCGTGTGCGGCTCTTCGGCTTGGCGTTGGTCGAGTCGTCTCCGTTGCTCGGCCGGTGGGAGTTCGAAGTAGCGCATCTCCACCGCCGCGCCGAGGTCGGCAGCTGCCTGCCGTAGCGCGGAGCGCTCATCTCGACCCCAGAGGCCGAAGTCGATGACGACGTTGATGCCGAGATTGAGGGCGCGCAGCCCAATCTCGATGAGCCGTCCTTCGATCACGTCCGAGGCCGACGGCGGGTTCGCGAGGCCGTACAGGGCCTTTACCCACTCGTCCTTCGTGAGGCGAAGAGCCTGCTCCTCGACTTCTATGCGCCGCGCTTCTGTGGTCTTCCCGGTGCCTGGCAGTCCTACCGTCAGGAACAGAGTCGGTCGTGTCGTCATCGTTTCCCCATCTGAACGGTCGCGCCATCATCGCTGACGCTCGCTCATGCCGCGACCAGCGCGTAGGTGTCGCCGATCAGTTGGCGGACGGGTGTCGCGCATCAGCCGACGGAAGACAAGAGTTCTACACCGCGAACTGCCGAATTGGCCTCTTTAGGATCAAGGCGGCCTGCTGGCGGCGCAAGCGCCGGCATCGGCCGGGCCGGCCGGCCACGCTGACGGGGCCTACCAAGGGCTTGAAGGGCTGTGAGGCGGGACGATCGGCGTAGGCGTCGCTCCCAGTTGAGGTTGGGGCGATCGGCTGCCGCGCAGCGGAACTGCTTGCCCCCGGCCTCTCGTAGGTCGCCGAATGCGGTTTGACGACGATGAGGGCCAGGGCGTGAACCGTCCCCGGGTGCCCGATCCTCTACGCCACCCGCCCGGCGTCAAGGGCGCTGCGCGTCGGTATGCCGATGGCCTACAGCCATCCTTGACCCCAACCGGGCACCGCAGTTTTTGGCACCTATCCGGGGGACGGGGGCAGACTGGCGGCTATCCGTCGAGGATCTGGACGGTCTGCGACGGCATCTTGATCCAGAGGGGCAGCCTTGGATGTGAACCGCGACGAATCAACGGTGACCGTCCCACTTGACCGGGCGATCGAGGTAGCTCGCTTCCTTGAGTGCCTCACCCGCTCGATTGACCGGATCGGTTCAAGGATGGCAGGCGGCCATGCAGACGCCGGGACCGTCGACCGCTTCATCGACGAGTGGCTGATCGGCCCTCAAGCGTCTCGGGCGCGAAGGGTCCTATGGGATGCCATCAGTCAGGTGATCGGTGAGGAGGCGGTGGAGGGAATCGCTGAAGCAGTGCCCAGATTCACGGACGCCTCACCTGATGAGGTGGGACGGCTTCGACAGGAGCTGTCGGCGTGGCAGAAGGCGCTCGATGGGTAGCCGCCTCTTGCGGGACGAGAGGCTTGCGGGCAGTTCGCACCCAGTCCGCAAGAGGCCGACCGCCGCTGGGGGAGTGGTGAGAGATATCGAGAGGTGTTTCCGCTGGTGAGAGCCCATTCAGGCAGGTCGCTGGGTCGCCCATCTTGATCTCATGATTCCCTCGGTGGCGGGGTCGAACCCCGCCCGCCCCACCAGCCGTTTTCCCAGCTCAACTACGATCAGGACGTCATCGCGGTGCAACGCCGGGGCGCGACCATTGCGCGGTGGGGCGGCCGTCGAGACGCCACGGGTGCCCGGTGACCCGCGGCCAGCCTTCAGGCGAGTTCTCCCAGTTCTCCTGCCGGCCGTACACCGTGAGATCCAGAGCGTGGTAGGTGGTCATCAACGCCTCCACGCCCCGCCCGGTGGTCCAGTAGGTCTCGTAGACCTTGTCGCCGTCGCGCAGGTAGCACGCGATGAACCCGAAGTGACGACCGTCGGCCAGAGCCGGGTCGGAGTCCTTCGCCGAATACCAGGGGAACCGGTAGCCCATGAACTCCGCGAACGGGGCGCTTTCGTCGTAGGGACCCTCGCAGAAGACGGCGTAGGTGACGTCCCGAGCATGCAGGTAGTCCAGCGTCTGCATGTGACAGGTCGAGAAGGTGCACCCCTCACACTGATCCTCGTACGGATTGCCGTCGTGCCACATATGGAAGTAGGCGATGAGCATCCGGCGGCCCTCGAACACCTCCACCAGTGGGGTGTCCCCGCCCGGGCCCCGCACCGTCACCGTCGGCATCAAGGTCATCGGTAGCTGACGACGAGCGGCTGCGATCGCGTCTCCTTCGCGGGTGTGGGCCTTCTCCCGTACGAGCAGTTCGTCGCGCTTGCGCAGCCAGGTCTCCCGGTCGACGACCGGGGGCGCGGCGGCGCTGGACGCGGGGGTTGCCGTCATGGCTGTCTCCTTCGTGGAGTGGGGATCGGTCACAGGTACAGACGACCGAGTCTGCGAGTGTCATCGGTGACCGATGACCGATGACGGATGCGGTCCGCGGTCGTCAGTACGGTTGTGAGCACCATTCAGCCCCGGGGAAATCACATGCCCGACTCGCCTGACGAGCAGGCGATCTGGCTGCGGCGCGCCTTCGACGAGCACCGGCGTGAGCTACACGTCCACTGCTACCGCCTCGCCGGGAACGTCACCGACGCGGACGACCTGGTGCAGGAGACCTTCCTGCGTGCCTGGCGGGCTCGCGACCGCTTCGAGGGCCGGGCGTCGGCGCGTACCTGGTTGTATCGGATCGCCACGAACGTCTTCCTCGACAGCCGCAAGGCGGCCGGTCGACGGGCGGTGCCGTACGGTGATCCGCTGGAGTGGTCCACCGAGCTCGGTCCCTATCCCGATGCCCTGCTGGCCGACGATCCGCAGGCCGGTCTCGCCGCTCGGGAGACCGTCGAGCTGGCCGTGATCGCGGCGCTCATGTACCTGCCGCCGCGGCAGCGGGCGGCCTTCGTGCTGCGCGACGTCCACGGCTGGACGCCGCAGGAGATCGCCGTCGCGCTCGACACCGCCGTAGCGGCCGTCAACAGCCTCCTCCAGCGGGCCCGCCACACCCTCCGGGGGCGCGCTCCGTCGGACCCGAAGGAATGGCGCCGCCCGCAGCTCACCAGTGAGGACGAAGAGATCCTGCGCCGCTACGCCGACGCGAAGGACCCGGAGACGATACGGGAACTGCTCGCCGAGGACGTACGGATCACGATGCCGCCCGAGCCGCCGGTCGTCGGGATCGACGCGGCCGCGGAGTTCCTCGGCCGACCGCTCGACTGGCGTACGTTCCCCACCTCGGCCAACGGGCGCCCGGCACTGATCAACTATCTCCGCCGGCCCGGCAGCCGGCACTACGAGGCGTTGGTCGTCGACGTACTCCGGATCGAGAACGGGAAGATCGTAGAAAGCAACGCCTTCATCGGTGCCCGTCACGTCGCCGCCTTCGGCATGCCCACCACGCTCGAGGCCTAGACAAGTAAGCCTCAAGCTCAGGATTCCTACGAACTCGGCGGCGTGGTTCCGTCGCAGGGGACACCGACACCTAGTTGTACGTGCGCCGTCTGCCCCCGCGACGTGATGGTGAGCAGTAGGCAGGCCGGCCGCGCAACCCAGGTGCCGCCGACGAAGGCCAGCCACTGAGGTCGGTCATCGACAGGTGCGCAGGCGCGCACGTGGGCGCTCACGGCCGGCACCACTGACGAGCCCCATCCGAGACGCGCCTTGTCCTCCCAGCCGGCTGCCACCCGAAGGTCGACCACTGCGCCGCCGCGTACGACCAAGCCCCATTTGGCGAACAGTCGGGCTGCCGGGTCCGGTTGCCCCGATTCCGCTACTTGAAGCACCGGCCGGGCAGGTACCGCGACGTCCTCTCCCACGAGCCGATAACCCGCCGGCGGTTCCGTGATCGTATCGACCGATTTGGTGCACGACTCCTGCCCGGCGCCCACGTCAGCTGACGGGGTCGCGCTGGGGTCGGTGCCCAGAGACGCAGTTGGCGCGGGTGGTCTGGCCTCACCCTGGCCGGTACCGCTTGAGGACGTACAAGCTGCCGGCGCCGCCATCAGGAAGATGCTGAGCGCCCACCACACCATGCGGCTGGTCCTTCTCACGCGCGTCACCTCCTGAACGGCGAGGCCATCACCGGTAAGGGCACGACTCGTGAAGCGTCACCGTACCCGAGGGCGGGTGCGTTCGATGCCGCCCATCTGAGCCTGCGGCAGCCCGACCAGCTAGACGCGGGCCAGTTCCGCGATGTGCGGACCCACCGCGGAGATGAGCTGAGGCGAGGAATGGTTGGCGGCATCACCGCCTACGCTGCCGGGATGAAGGCGGAAGCGGCGCCGGCCATGCCGACGGCGGACATCGACAGGAGACGGGCGTGAGCAGGCGAAAGGTCTTGCTTGTGGCCGTCGGCCTACTGATCGCGCTGCTGCCGTGTGCCCTGGCCTGGAGGTCACTGTGGCCGGTCCGCATCGACGCTCTGTGCGGCGTTTTCCAGTCCCGGCAGGGTGGGGTCGTCAAGATCGAGCCAGACCGTTCCTTCACGGTCTCTGCGGCCGTGTTCGGTCCGAACGACACGGTTTCCGGGAGCGGCCAGCTGCGCCCGGGTGACCTGGCAGCGGACGGCCATCTAATCCTGACGATGAAGGATGCCAAGGTAAGCCTTGAGCTGGATACGCGGCGCAGTTGGCGAGGGAATGTGAGCCTGTGGCACTGGGCCGACGACCCGGACACCGGGGAACGCGAGACCTTCGTCCAGAAGTCTGCCTGCTAGTCCGCGTCCAGTCCGCAGGGGTCCACCAGGAGTAGTGATCGATGCGAGATGCCGTAAGGCATCGGCCCAGTCCTCAGTAGAGCGCGATATTCGACCAGAAGTCGTGTTGCTGACAATCGAACCGGCCGAATGCCTGATCCTGGCATCAGTGCGCGAACGCCAGGATCGATTTCAAGCCGGTTGAACGATCCTCGCGAGTTGCGGGTGTGCTGCCGGTCGATCCTCGACGCATTGTCGCGTCGTCTGCATTGTCCCGCTGACCTCTTTTTCCTTCCGTCCGAAGGAGTGCTGTGCCAGTTACCAGGCAATTCGCGGTGCATGGAGCGGATCCGGTTCTCATCGAGGTCGATGGCCAGGACCTGGATATTCGTGGCGGGAGCGCCGGCATCGGACCGGTGGGCCGCAGCGGTCGTACCGAACCGAGATCCTTCGAGGAGTCCCTTCGGAGCGTCCGCGCGGCGGCTCTCGAGGCCATGCGTGTGTTCCGCGAGGACCTGGGGCCGAGCGAGGTCAAGCTCACCTTCGCGGTGAAGATGACGGCTGAGATGAACGCCGTCATCGCGAAGACCGCATACGAAGGAAACCTCGGTGTCGAACTGGTCTGGCGACGGGAAGACTCCGCACCGAAATGATCACCTCCTCTGAACCCTGGCGGCTGCGGATCCGAGCCACGACGAATGATGGTGCTCCGTCGGAGGTGCTGGGAACCGCATTCGTCGTGGCGCCGGGCGTGGCCCTCACGTGCGCTCACGTGGTCGAGGGCCGGGTCCGGTGCTGGGCGGAGGCGCCGGGGGGCTGGGGCTCGGGCCAGGTCTGTTCCACCCGCTACGCGGTGCCGGGCTGGAGTCCGGGCCGGTACGACGGGACCGACGTGGCAGTCGTCGACGTGCCGGAGAGCTGGCCTACGGCGCCGCTCGGGCCTAGTGCGCCGCCGCGGCCGGAGACGCCGCTCGACGCGCTCGGCTTTCCGGAACAGTATTCGGCGGCGGACGACCGCGGTCAGCGGACCCGGGTCCAGGTCATCGGGCCTGATGAGACCGGGAAGCTCATCCAGGTGAACGGTCTGCCCGGATTCGACGGCCAGATCCAGCGCGGATACAGCGGCGGCCCCGTTGTCGACGTCACGTCGGGCCGCGTCGTCGGCATGGTTTCGACCGCCGACATGGACAAGAGGCTGCGGATCTCGTGGATCATCCCGCTCGCCACGCTGGCTGAGGCCTGGCCGCCGTTGGCGGACCTGCTCCCGGAGCAGATCCGCGTCGACCCGGAATTCGTCGAGGCGGTCGCTGCTCTCAACAATGGGGCGTACGCGCGGGCCCTGGAGCGCTTCAACACGCTCGTGAACATGTATCCACGCGAAGTCGATGTCTACTACTACCGGGTGCTGGCCGCTCTCGGCGGCCGACGCCCCGGCGGGTACCGGTACGAGGTGATCCGGGCGATGGAGAATCTGCTGCAGATCGGCATTCAGATCGAGCCCGGCCGTACGAGCAACCATTTGCGAGCCCTCTGGGCGCTGATCATCGAGGACTACTACGAAATCCGTGGCATTCCGACCGACCGCTCCAGGCTGCGCGGCCTTCAGGCGGCGCTGTCGGGCGTCGGCAGTGATCGCGCCCGCGAGATCATCAACCACGTTCCTGCTGTCGAGTGCCCGACCTGGCAGGGGCTCAGCCGAAACCAGGGGATCTGATGCATCCTGAACAACGCGCAGAGCGAGCCGGCAAGTATTTCGCGCCCGAACCGTCCACTCCGGTAGCCCAGTACGTCAAGCTGGCATTCGGTGGCGGACTCCTGCTGATGGCCCTGGTGATGTTCGCCGTCGGCGACGCGGCGATCTGTCTCGGATTCCTCTGTGGGGTCGGCGGCGCGGTGCTCGTCGTCCTGGGGCTCATCGGGCTCTTGAACTATGCGGAGGCGCGCCGGCGCGCCTATCCCCGGGCGACCGATCAGGAGATGGACGCCTGGCTGTACGGGGCCGAGGAAGCCATCGCGCAGATGGGCTACCGGCGGCTGAACATCCACCCCACCGAGCTTTCCCAGGGCAGGCAGCCCTATCTGGTCTTCTACGGAATCCCCGAACTGTTCTCGGTTCTCCCGTTCCACTGGAACAGGGGACGGGACGGCAAACTCCGCTACTCCGCGTACAAGATCATGATCGTCTACATGTCGAACTGGCGCCTGCCGGTGTACGAGTGCGTGCTCGACATCGCCACCGGGTTCACGATCCGCGACTCCACGAAGGAGTACGCGCTCGGCAACGTGGACGGGATGGAGACGTCCGCGGACCGGGTGAGCGTCTTCAACGAGCAGTGGAAACCCGGCTCCGACGGCAACAGCGGCGGGGTCTTCTCGGGAGCCATCGGCAACGGGCCGAACATGGGTGCACAGTTCGGGCACTACACGCAGCGCCAGATCATCAAACTGCTCGTCTCCGGCCGGGTGGCTGTCGACCTCTGGCTGGGGATCGCGCCCAACGAGGCGATGGGTATCCAGGGTGTGACGGAGCCGTCCTCCGTGGACAGGATGATCTCCCAACTCCGCGAGCACCTGCGGGAACACAGCGGCGCCGCGTATCCCGACGCGCCCGCGGCGTTGAGTGGACCCGCTGTGCCGTCGGGTGCGGACCCGACCGCCCTGTTGATGCCGCCGCCGTCCGAAGGTCACACGACCGAGCCGCTCCGCCAGCGTCCTCCTGGCGAGGAGAACGAACAACGCCCCGCGTGAGTCGAGCGCCCGTCCGTCGTGCGAGTCCGGGCGGCGGACGGGGACGGCGATCAGCCCGTGCGGTTGGTGGCCATCCACGCGGTCGCGAAGTCGACCAGGGCGCGTTGGCGCATCAGCCTGGCCGTCGCGCTGCCGACCCGGCCGACCGTCGCGCCGCCGGTGGCCTCGAAGTCGGCGCCCAGCCGGTCGAAGTCGTCCTCGTCGGTGACGACGTCGGTCCACGTGGTCCACCGGCTCGTTCCGTCCGGCAGCCGTACCGCCGAGCCCGTCACCGCCCGCGGCGGCGACGCCTGCCGCCATTCCGCCAGGTGCAGCGAGGTGTTGGAGCTGTGTTCGCAGCCGAGCAGCAGCACCTTGCCGCCGAGCCGGTAGACCGCGCCCAGCGGTGAGCCCTCGCCCAGCGCGTCGTCGAGGCGGTGTCCGTCCACGACATCGGCGGCGTGCGCGCCGAGCGCGGCGAACGACACCTGCGGATGGTCGCTGCGGCGGGCGCCCGGCCAGGTGCGTACCGTCTCGGCGACGGCGCCCATCCACCGGCTCGGCGTGCGCGCCGGGTCGAAGCCCGGGGTGTGCTCGCGGATGACGGGCCACCACGCCTCCGGTACGGGCGGATGCCGCCACCCGGCCGGATCCGTGTTGTCCGGCGTGTGCGTCGGCACCACGAGGGTGCCCTCCGAACCGAGCGCCTCCAGCAGCGCCAGCACCACCGCGTGGGTGCCCCCGGCGACGAACCCGAGACTCCGGTACGACGAGTGCAGCAGCAGGACGTCGCCCTTGGTGACGCCGAGCGTGCGCAGGTCGTGCGCGATCGAGGCGACGGTGTGCGGTGCGGCCTGGTCCACGCGGCGCAGTGTAGGCGGGGCCCTGAGCAGGATTCTCGCCGATTCCGGGATAGCGGCGGCGTCCCCGCGCGTCTGTCACTGGTGAACGAGGAGACGAGGGCGGTGCGGTGGACGAGGACGAACGGGCGGTGCTGGCCGAGTTCGTGGCGAGCCGTGCGCCGGCGCTGATACGGGTCGCCTACCTGCTCACCGGCGGGGGATGCCGGTTCACGTAGTCGCGGGCGCGGGGGAGCGGATCACCCCAGTACTGGTGCGGCATGCGGTGATGGCGAGCAGGTCCGCCTCCCGGTTCCACCCGGCGTGGTCGAACGCCCAGTCCGCCCAGGTCGCGTACACGTGGAAGACCTGGCGCTCGCCCGCGAACCGCAACCCCGCGAGGCCGATCGGCCGGTCCGGGTAGGTGTCCCGGCACACCCAGGCCGTTCCCGCGGCGTACGCCGGAAGACGCCCGCTGCCGTCACTGCCACCAGCGCACCCTAGCCGAGCGGCCACGTGACGCGTGGACCCTCACACGTGCCGATCTGAACCCGATTGACATGTGGGGTGGTCGGCGGGGGAGAGTCGGGCATGCGCTTTCAGGTGTCCACACCGCCCGCCGTTCCCGCCGGTACGTTGGCCGCCGGCCCGCAACCGACGTTGCCCGCCGAGGGCGGCCTGGTCCTGCGCCCCTGGGCGGACGGGGACGCGCCGACCGTCCTGGCCGCGTACCAGGATCCGGAGATCCGCCGCTGGCACACCCGCCGGCCCGCGTCGCCGGAGCAGGTCCTCCAGTGGTTCGCCCACTCCCGTCGATCGTGGCAGGAGGAGACGGGCGCGAGCTGGGCGGTGACCCGGGGCGACGAGGTGGTGGGCCGCATGACGTTGGGCGGCGTCAACCTCGACGACGGCGAGGCCGCGTGCGCGTACTGGGTGGTTCCGGCCGCCCGCGGCACCGGCGTGGCCTCCGGCGCGCTGCAGGCGCTGAGCGCGTGGGCGCTCGCGGACGGCCGGCTGCACCGGCTCTGGCTGGACCACTCGACCGGCAACGTCGCGTCGTGCCGGGTGGCGGTCAAGGCCGGGTTCCGGCTGGAGGGCACCAAGCGCAGCGCGGCCGTGCACGACGACGGACGGCACGACATGCACCTGCACGCCCGCGTCCGCGGGGACGACTGACCGGGTCACGACTGCGCGGCGGCCACCTCCCGGATGCGCCGCAGCGCCTCCGCCCGGTCCATCCCGGTCGCCTGGAGGATGTCGCTCGCGGCGGTCCGGACCTGCCCCACGATCACCGTGCCGGACAGCCCGGTCCCGGCCAGCTCCGCGCGCGTCGCGGCCGCCACCGCGTTCAGCGCGTGCCGGCGGGCGTCCTCCGGACCCTGGTCCGCGAGAACCTCCTCCTGTACGGCGTGCACCGCCGCGCCGAGCGCCTCCACGGCGTCCGGCAGGCTCTCCGGGATCGGCTCCCCGTCCTCGATCAGCACCACGGCCCGCCGGGCCAGCACGCGGGTGTTCCAGACCGCCTGGTCCACGTCCGGCGCGCCGAGCTGGTAATGCTGAACGGATCGCCGCCTCGGCCACCGGGCCGGGGCGAGGTCGACGGTTTCCTTCGCGCCGCCGAAGACGTCCCAGAACCGGCCCAGGTCCGTGCCGATCGCCTGCGACCGGCTCAGCGCCCGGTCGGCCAGCTCGTGGTCGCGCCGCCGCAGCGCGGTGGCGGTCGCCGCGAGCTGGTCGGCGAGCTGCCGCAACGTCGGCGCGGCCACCCGCCGCATGACCCGCAGCGGGTTGATCGGCACCAGCAGCAGTGTCACCACCAGTCCCACGCCGCCGCCGATCAGCGCGTCCACGAAGCGGGGGAACTCCAGCGTCTGCCGGGACGAGGAGAGCGCGCCGAGCAGCACCGCCGTACCGCTGGCGTTGCCCACGATCCCGCCCCGCGTACTCAAGGCCAGCGCGACCAGGACGGACGCCGCGACGATCACGCCGGTCTGCCACACCCCGGCGCCGACGGCACCGATCAGCAGGTCCGACACGATGATGCCGAGCGTCACCCCGGCGAGCAGCTCGACGGTGTTGGAGAGGCGCCGTCCGAACGACGAGGTGATCACCGCGACCGCGGCCGCCGGGGCGAAGATCGGGCTCGGCATGCCGGTGATCCAGCGCGCGACGGCCCAGGCCAGCGCCGCCGCCAGACCGGCCTGCACGGCGAGTACGGACTTGACCCGCAGCTGCTGCATCCGGTCTCGCCCGGCGGCCCGGCCGCGCTCGTTCACGCGCTCCCACGCCTCGTCGAACCGTTCCGCGTCCAGGCCGGCGCGCCGCGACGACCCCCGCCGGCCGTCGCGCCCCTCCCGCTGCCCGGTCACCGCGGGCGGCTACCCGCAAAAACCGCCGCCAATCCCGGCGTCCGCCGAGGTCAGCCGCCCGATTCGAGGTACGCGGCCAGGTGCGCCAGCGAGGACGCGATGCCCTCCTCGTGCACCGCCTGGTCGATGCCCGGCGGTACGCCGGTGGCCGTGACCGTCACCTCGGTGCCGTCGCCGGCCGCCGCGAGGTGCCAGGTCATGGTCATGGTGCCCGCGTACGCGGGGTCGTCGGCCTGGAACACGGCGGTCTGCACGACCCGGCGCGCCGGTACGAGTTCGGCGAACCCGACGTCGACCACGTCGGTGGCGTCCGACGTCTTGCCCGGGCTGCCCGCCGGATCGAGATAGGTGAGCACCATCCGGAACCCGCCCCCGGGCCGGGGATCCCACCGCTCGATCCGCCCGCGCATCCCGTCCGGCGGCAACCAAGCCTCCAGGGCCGCCCGGTCCACGAGCGCGTCGTAGACGGCCGCCGGCGCGGCCCCGATCGTCCTGCTGCCCCGATCGACCCTGCTCACCCCCCAACCCTAGGCGCCTCCCACCGCTCGCCGGTCCCGCCCGACGCCGATCTTGGAGTTGTGGCGGTTGACAAATGTCACCGAGTAGGGCGATTCAGGCACCACAACTCCAAGATCGGCGGGGAAGCGGGGGCGGGGCGCGCCGGGTACGCTGCCGCGAATGCCGGTACTACCGCACCCCGACGCCCCTGACGACTCGCTGCTGTTCGATGCCGACGACGTGCCGCTGGCCCGGATGCGGCTGCGGGACGACGACGGCACGCGGGTCGCGGCCGGCGTGAGGCCGCTGGCCGGGGCGCCGTTCACCCGGCTCGTCGCGCAGGTGCGGCGTGACCTCGCCGGGCATCGGCTGGAGACGCCGGACGAGGCGCTGGCGGCGGCGCTGGTGGCCGACGGGCTGAAGCTGAGCCGGGCCGCCACTGACATGCGGCACGACCTGACCGACGTGCCCGCGCCGGTGGCGCTGCCGGACGGCTGGTCGCTCGGCGCCCCCGGCTGGGACGACGACCTCGCCGCAGGGCTGGACGCGGCGTACGGCCCGGACCACCCGGACGGCCGCTGGCAGCCCAGCGACACCGAACAGGTGCGGGCGATGTTCGACACCGGTGAGCCGGTGCCGCCCCTGGTGCCCGCCTCGGCCCTGCTGATCGACCCGGACGGCCGCAGCGCCGGGCACGTGCTGTGCGCCGGGCCGGTGCCGTGGACCGACGACGACTGCGTCTGGATCCTCAACCTCGGTGTCGCGCCCCGGGCGCAGCGGCGCGGATTCGGGCGGGCGCTGCTCGTCCACGCGCTGCGCGGCGCGCGGGAGGCGGGACTGCCGTCCGTCGGCCTGTCGGTGGTCGACGGCAACCCGGCCCGCAGGATGTACGACGCGGCCGGTTTCCGCGTCCTCACCCGGGTGCTCACCGTCCGGATCCCCGACGCGTAGCCCGCCGGGGAACCTTCAGGCGCCGGTGAGCAGAGGGTGGTGCTCGGACCAGAGCCAGCGCAGGTAGTCGCGTAGCCGTTCCGGGGTGGCGATCCACCCCTGGCCGGGATAGCGGAGCAGCCGGCTGACCTCGCCGGCCACCAGGTCGTACCCGGCCGCGCCGGTCTCCGGCACCGGGGCGTCCGGTGCGACAGCCACTGGTAGCGGCACCATCGGGATCCGCAGGCCGGCGTCGTCGCAGGCCCGCAGCACGGTGAGGTAGACCCGGACCAGGTGGTACGGCGAGACGACGAGCGCGACGCTGCCGATGCCCAGCGCCCGTACCTGCTCCACGACCCAGGTGGCCTGCCGGCCGGTGCCGGTGACCGGCTCGGCCTGGAGCACGACCCCGTCGACCCGGCGCAGACCGAGTCCGCGCAGCCGGTCCAGCGTGAGCGGGCGGTACGTCCGCTCGGCCGAGTCGGTGTTCGCCACCAGCAGGTGCCGCAGCGCCGGGCCGGTCTCCCAGGCGCGGATCGCGTCGGTGAGACGCCAGTCCTCGCCCTGGCCGGTGGCCACCACCAGCGCGTCCACCCGCTCGGCGGCGCGGTGGGGGAGCGTGAGGACCATCGTGACCGCCTCCAGCACCGCCAGGAGCCGGTCGGCGGGGACGTCCGCGAACGCCTCCGGCCCCACGAGCCGTGGCAGCGGGCGGGACACACTCGTCACGCCCGCGATCTTGCCACCATCGGTTCGCCAGCGGGTGAGAGAGTGACATGGTGCGGGTGGGGATCCTCGGGCCGCTTGAGGTCCGCGACGGCGACCGGCCGCTCGACGTCGCCGGGGCGCGGCTGCGGGCGCTGCTGATCCGCCTCGCGCTGGACCCGGGCCGGCCGGTGAGCGTGCCCGCGCTGGCCGAGGCGCTCTGGGCGGACGAGCCGCCCACCGACACCGCCAACGCGGTGCAGACGCTCGTGTCCCGGCTGCGCCGGGCGGTGCCCGGGCTCGGGGTACGCAGCAGCCCCGCGGGCTACCGGCTCGACCTGGACCCGGACGACGTGGACGCGGGGCGGTTCGAGCGGCTGACCCGGCAGGGGCGGGCGGCGCTTCGCGACGGGGACCCGGCGACGGCGCGGACGATGTTGCGCGACGCGCTCGCGCTGTGGCGGGGGCCGGCGCTGGCCGAGGTCGCCGACGCGCCGTACGCGGCGGCAGCGGTGGCGCGGCTGGCGGAACTGCGGCTCACCGCGCAGGAGGACCGGATCGAGGCGGAGCTGCGCGCCGGGCGGCCGGAACTGCTGGTCGCCGAGCTGGAGGAGCTGACCGCCGCGCATCCGCTGCGGGAGCGGCTGGCCGAACTGCACCTGCGTACGCTCGCCGCCGCCGGGCGGCCCGCCGAGGCGCTCGCCGCGTACGAGCGGATCCGGCAGCGGCTCGCCGACGAGCTGGGCGTCGACCCGTCACCGCAGTTGCGGGCCGCGCACCTGGAGCTGCTGCGCGGCGAGGCGGCCCCGCCGCAGCCGACGGCCGTGACGCGGGGCAACCTGCGGGCCGCGCTCACCACCTTCGTCGGGCGCGACGAGGACCTGCGCCGGCTCACCGGGCTGCTCGCCGGCAACCGGCTGGTCACCCTGCTCGGGCCGGGCGGAGCCGGCAAGACGCGGCTGGCGAGCGTGGCGGCGGGCCGGCTCGCCGACGGCGTACCCGGCGGGGCGTGGCTGGTCGAGCTGGCGCCGATCACCGACCCGGCGGACGTGCCACGGGCCGTGCTCGACACGCTCGGGCGGCGGGACCGGAAGCTGGAACCGGTACGCCAGCCGGCCCGCGACACGCTCGGCCGCCTGGTGGACACGATCGCCACCGACGAGACGCTGATCGTGCTGGACAACTGCGAACACGTCGTCGAGGCCGCCGCCCGGCTCGCCGAGGACCTGCTCGGCCACTGTCCGGGGCTGCGCGTGCTGGCCACGTCCCGGGAGCCGCTCGGCATCGTCGGCGAGGTGCTGGAACCCGTACCCCCGTTGCGGCTGCCACCGGCGGACGCCACGCCGGGCGACGCGCTCGCGTATCCGTCGGTGCAGTTGCTGCGCGACCGGGCCGCCGCCGTGCGGCCCGGGTTCGCGGTGACCGGCGAGAACGTGGCGGCAGTGGTGGAGATCTGCCGGCGGCTCGACGGCCTGCCGCTGGCCATCGAACTCGCGGCGGCGCGCCTGCGGACGCTGTCGCCGCGGCAGGTCGCGGCCGGTCTGGACGACCGGTTCCGGCTGCTGACCGGCGGCAGCCGCACCGCGCTGCCCCGGCACCGCACGCTGCGGGCGGTGGTGGACTGGAGCTGGGGGCTGCTCACCGACGACGAGCGGCAGCTCGCCGAACGGCTCGCGGTCTTCCCGGCGTCGGTCACCGCCGACTCGGCGGCCGGCGTCGCCGGCCCGGCCGCCGTCGCGCTGCTCGACGCGCTCGTGGACAAGTCGCTGCTCCAGGTGGTCGGCGACGGGCGGTTCCGGATGCTGGAGACCATCCGGGAGTACGGGCTGGAACGGCTCGCCGCCGCCGGGGCGTCGGCCGGGGCGCGCGCCGCGCACGCGGCGTACTTCCGGGAGCTGGTCCGGACCGCGGAGCCGCACCTGCGCACGGCCGGTCAGCTGCCGTGGCTGCGGCTGCTGGAGGCGGAACGGGAGAACATAGTCGGCGCGCTGCACTACGCCTGCGACGCCGGTGACGCCGACACCGCGCTGCGCATCGGCGCGGGGCTGGCGTTGCCGCTGGTGATCTGGGGCGACGGCGGCATCGGCGGTGACGTGCTGGCCCGCGCGCTGGCGCTGCCCGGCCCGGCCCCGGCGGAGGAGCGGGCGGTTGTGCTCGCCATCCGCATCGGTTCGGAGCTGGCAGGCGGCGAGCGGGGGCCGACGCCGGAGCAGATCGCCGAGCTGACCACGACCCTGCGGGCGGTGGAGGGGACCAAGCATCCGATCGTGGGGCTGCTCGCGCCGATGCTGTCGATCTTCGACGACGACACGGCGGCCGGGATCGCGGCGATCGACCGTGCGCGCGGGCATCCCGACCCGTGGACCGACGGCACGCTGCTGGGGGTACGCGGCAAGTTCAAGGAGAACGACGGCGACGCCGAGGGCATGCTGCGTGACCTGACCGACGCCGCCGCGGAGCTGCGCGCGGTCGGCGAGCGGATGAGCCTGTCGCACGTGCTCAGCGAGTACGCCGACGCGCTCACCAAACGCGGCGACTTCGAGGCGGCGACCGCGGCGCTGGAGGAGTCGGTGCGGCTGGCCCGGGAACTCAACCCGGCCTCCGAGCCCGGCTTCCAGCTGATCTGGCTCGCCGCCATCCGGGCCCGCTCCGGCGACGTGGCCGGCGCCAAGGCCGAACTGCGCCGGTTCGTGACCGACCGGGACGGCCGGGACGGCGCGTTCGGGCTGATGATGCTCGGCAGCATCGCCCGCTCCGAGGGGTCGCTGGACGAGGCGCAGGAGTGCCTCGCCGAGGCGACGCGCCGCCAGGACGAGACGCCGTTGGCCGCCCCGCAGTTCCGTGCCCTGCTGCTGACCGAGACGGGCCATCTGGCGCTGGCCCGCGGTGACCTTCCGGGTGCGCGTCGCTGTCTCGACGATGCGACCACGCGCAGCCTCGCCGCCCGGGACATGCCGGTGGTCGCGATCGTCACTGTCGGCTGGGTGGCGTTGGCGGTGGCCGAGGGCCGGTACGAGCGCGCCGCCGAACTGCTCGGCGTCTCCGACTCGCTGCGCGGGCGGCCGGACCGCTCCAATCCCGACGCGCAGCGGCTCGCCGAGCGGCTGCGCGCCGAGCTGGGCGAGGACGGATACGCCGCCGCGTACGCCCGGGGCCACGGCCGCAGCCGGGCCGACGCCCTCGCGTTCGTGGGCGGCGACCCGGCTGGATGAGGCGCCCTCAGGCGCGGCGGCGGTAGGCGCGGACGGCGAGCGGCGCGAACACCGCGATGATCGCCACGGTCCAGAGCAGCGACCGGGTCACCGGCCCGGCCACCGGGCCGCCGATCATCAGACCCCGGGCCGCCTCCATCACGTCGGCCACCGGGTTGACCCCGACCCACCACTGCAACCAGCCGGGCAGCGTGTCCGTCGGCACCATCATGTTGGTGCCGAAGGTCAGCGGGAACAGCAGCAGGAACGCCGTGCCCTGCACCGCGCCCGGGCTGCGCATCAGCACCCCGAGCAGCACGCCGATCCAGCTGACCGCGAACGCGAACGCGATGGTCAGCAGGCAGGCGGCGAGCGCGGACAGCGGATCGGTGCCGATCCGGAAGCCGAGCGCGTAGCCGAACCCCAGCAGCACCGCGATGGAGACCACGAACCGGACCAGGTCGCCGACCACCGAGCCGACGAGCGGCGCGGACCGGGCGATCGGCAGGCTGCGGAACCTGTCGAAGACGCCCTTCTCCACGTCGGTGTTGAGGCTGACGCCGGTCGCGATGGACGCGAACAGCACGGTCTGCACCATGATCGCGGGCAGCAGGAACTGCAGGTACTCGTGCTGCGAGCCGGCGACCGCGCCGCCGAGCAGGTAGACGAAGATCAGCACGAAGACGACCGGCTGGAGCGTGACGTCGAGCAGTTGTTCCGGGGTCCGGATCGTCTTGACCAGGCTGCGGCCGGCCAGCGCGAGACTGTGCCGGACCAGCCCGAACGGACGGGCGGAGGCGCGGGGCGTGCCGGTCCGGGGCGGCGGCGTCGCCGTACGGGTCGTCGTGGTCATGCCGCCACCTCCGCCTGCTCCTCGGCGCCGTGGCCGGTCAACGTGAAGAACACCTCGTCGAGGCTGGGCAGCCGCAACGCCAGCTCGACCACTCCGATGCCGGCGTCGTCGAGCCGGCGGACCACAGCGGTGAACGGGGCGTCGTCGTCCACCGGCACGGTCAGCACGCCCGGCCGGGGCAGCTCGGGATCGGCCCCGGTGGCGGCGCGCAGGATCTCGGCGACCGCGCCGATCCGGCCCGGATCGGTCGGCCGGACCACGATCGTCTGGCTGCCGGCGATCCGCTTCAGCTCGCCCGGCGTACCGTGCGCGATCACCCGGCCGTGGTCGATCACCGAGATCTCGTCGGCGAGCGCGTCGGCCTCGTCCAGGTACTGCGTGGTCAGCAGCACCGTCGACCCGTCGTCGACGAGCGAGCGGACCACACCCCACATCTCCTCCCGCTTCGCCGGGTCCAGCCCGGTCGTCGGCTCGTCCAGGTAGATCACCTCCGGCCGGCCGACCAGGCTCGCGGCCAGGTCCAGGCGGCGGCGCATGCCACCGGAGTACGTCTTGGCCGGGCGTCCGGCCGCGTCGGTCAGGCCGAACCAGGCGAGCAGCTCCGCCGCCCGCGCCCGCGCCTCGTGGCGGCTCAGGTCGAGCAGCCGGCCGATCAGCACCAGGTTCTGGGTGCCGGTCAGGTCCTCGTCCACCGAGGCGTACTGGCCGGTCAGCCCGATCAGCCGCCGTACCCGGGCGGCGTCGGTGACCACGTCGTAGCCGCCGACAGTCGCGCGCCCCCCGTCCGGGCGCAACAGCGTGGCGAGGATCCGTACCGCAGTGGTCTTGCCGGCGCCGTTGGGCCCCAACACCCCCAGCACGGTCCCCCGGCGTGCGGCGAGGTCGATCCCGGCCAGCGCGGTGGTCGTACCGAACCGCTTGACCAGGCCCTCCGCTTCGAATGCGTAACTCATGACGCCGACGATGGCCGGGGCCGCTGGCACCGGGCGCACACGCCGCGCACACCGCCGTGTGCGCGGCGGCGAAATCGAGTACGCGTGCTCATTCGCCAGCCCCGCCGGCCGGGCAGGATCGAAGGCGTGACGACGAGACGTACGCTGCTCGGCGGTCTGTTCCTGGCGCTGGCCACGGCCGGCGCGTGGGTGGCCTGGCTGAGCTGGGAGTCCGGCTGGACCGTGGACCCGCAGACCGGTGACATGAGCGGGCCGTACGCGGTCTGGCAGGTCGCCGCCGCGGTGCTGACCCTGGGCGCGCTGGCCGCCGTCGCCGGCTGGTGGCTGAACATCTGGCTGGTGGCGACCGTGATGACAGTGGCGTTCACAGTTCCGTGGGCGGTGCACGCCGCCTCGACCGACGACACCGGCCTGTGGGCGGTCGGGGCGGCGCTGGTGGCGATCGGCACCACCATCGGAACGACGCTTGTCGGCGGCGCCGCCGGGTGGCTGCGCCGCCGGACCGGGTGACCGCAGTCGTCAGTCGCGGTTCAGGCGTTCGGCGTACGCGTCGCGCAGGTCCGCCCAGCCGAAGTCCTTCGCCTCCGCGCCCCGGATCGGGCCGACCGGGTCGTCGTCGAGCAGATGCGCGGCGACGTCGAGGCAGATGTGCCAGCCGGCGGCAGTCATCGCGGCGAGGTCGGGACCGCCGACCCGGTGCCGCAGCGTCAGCGTGGTGCCGTCGCCGTTGGCGGCCAGCTCCCAGCGCAGCAGGTCGTCGCCCCAGGTGTACTCCAGCAGGTGCGGCCGGTCGGCGCGCAGCACCCGGGCCGGCGCCGGGTAGCTCTGGTCGCCGTCGACGGCGCTGAGTACGGCGTCGCCGGGGCGGCCCAGGTCACGGTCGGCCAGGAACGGCGCCCACTCGGCGAGCCGATCCGGGTCGGTGAGCGCGGCCCACACGGTTTCCGGCGGGTGCCGCAGGTCGCGGACGAAGACCAGTTCGTTTTCGGGTGTCAGCTTGACCCGGGCGAGTGGGCCGGGGCGGAACGTGGCGCGGTCCATCTGTCACTCCTGACTGTCGAGATGGCGTTCCAGGGCGTCGAGATGCGTGGTCCACATCGACCGGTACGGCTCGAGCCAGTCGTCGACTGCTCGTAGCGGCGCGGTGTCGACCCGGTAGATCCGCCGCTGCGCGGCAGTACGGCAGGTGACCAGTCCGGCGTCGCGGAGCACGCGCAGGTGCTTGGAGACGGCCGGCTGGCTCATGCCCAGCGCGTCCACCAGCTCGCCGACGCTGCTCTCGGTCCGGCGCAGCCGGTCCAGGATGCGGCGCCGGGAGGGCTCGGCCAGCACGGCGAAGGCGTCGACTGTCACGCCTTCAATATGCCTCATCGGTTATATGCCTGGCAAGGAATGACAGGTCGCGCTGCCCCGCGCCGGCCGGCTCCATATGCTCGGGGCATGGAACTGCGGATCTTCACCGAACCCCAGCAGGGCGCCACGTACGACCAGCTCCTCGCCGTGGCCCGGCGTGCGGAGGAGACCGGCTTCGCCGCGTTCTTCCGCTCCGACCACTACCTGAAGATGGGCTCGGTGAGCGGTGACCCCGGCCCGACCGACGCCTGGACCACGCTCGCCGGGCTGGCCCGCGACACCACCCGGATCCGGCTCGGCACGCTGATGACCGCCGCCACGTTCCGGCTCCCCGGCCCGCTGGCGATCACGGTGGCGCAGGTCGACCAGATGAGCGGCGGCCGGGTCGAGCTGGGCATCGGCACCGGCTGGTACGCCGAGGAACACACCGCGTACGGCATCCCGTTCCCGCCGCTGGGGGAGCGGTTCGACCGGCTGGAGGAGCAGCTCGCGGTGATCACCGGGCTCTGGTCCACCCCGGCGGGCTCCACGTTCGACTTCCCCGGCACGTACTACCCGGTCAGCGACTCGCCGGCGCTGCCCAAGCCGGTGCAGCGCCCCCGCCCGCCGATCCTGCTCGGCGGCATGGGACCGAAGCGCACGCCCCGCCTGGCCGCCCGGTACGCCGACGAGTTCAACCTGCCGTTCGTCTCGGTCGAGGACACCGTCACGCAGTTCCAGCGGGTACGCGACGCCTGTGCCGAGATCGACCGCGATCCGTCCACGATGGCCTGGTCCAACGCGCTCGTGCTGTGCTGCGGCCGCAACGAGGCCGAGGTGAAGCGGCGCGCCGAGGCGATCGGCCGTGACCCGGACGAGTTGCGCGCCAACGGCGCCGCCGGCACGCCCGCCGAGGTGGTCGAGACGCTCGGCCGGTACGCCGAGGCGGGCAGTTCCCGGGCCTACCTCCAGGTGCTGGACCTGACCGACCTGGACCACCTGGAGCTGGTAGCCGCCGAGGTGATGCCCCACATCTGACCCGGCCCTGTCTGCCGCCCGTCCCGCCTCCCGCCTCCGCCTCCCGTCGAGATCTTGGTACGGAACGGCCCCTAAAGGGGCCCTTCCGTACCAAGATCTCCAGCGGTCCCACCTTGCGGAACAACAATCTCGCGTTACGGGAGGCACTCCCGCGCCGCCCCCCACAAACCCCGCGATCTTGCGGTTGCGGCCCTTCCGGTGCCGGATTTACGGCTCTTGTCGGGGCGGCAACTGCATGATCAACGGCGGTGTGGACGCCAGAACTCCAAGATCGTCGCCGAGTCGCGTGGGCGGCGGGTGGGTCAGCTTGTTGTGGCGCGGCGGACCGTGTCGAGGCGGCCGTCGCGGTCGCTGTCCAGGTACGTCACGTCGGGTACGCCGTCGCCGTCCAGGTCGATCTGCACCACGTCGGCCACACCGTCGCCGTCCAGATCCGTGACCACCTCGACGGAACCGTCCAGGTGCCGGGTCACGATCGACCGGCCCGCCCCCTGGCGCGGCGGCGGCCCCGGGTGGGGCACCGGCGCGGGCTCGGGCTCCGGCGTGGGCCCCGGCACCGGCGCGGTCGCGGCGGGCGTCACACCCACACCGGCGGGTCCCGCACCGGCGGGCGGCATCTCCGCAGCGTCGGGGTCCACGCCGGTCGGGTCGATCTCCTCCTCCGACGGGTACACGTCGCCGCGGAGGCTCGGGTCGCGGTAGCTGCTCATCCCGCCAGGATTCCCGCCGAGTGGCCGGGGCAACCCTGTCGGCGCATGATGGCGGATGATGGCGCGCATGACGGACACGAACTGGGCCGGAAACGTCAGCTGGTCGGCGCGTACCCGATCGCGGCCGACCTCGACCGACGAACTGCGGCGGCTGGTCGCGGAGGCCGACCTGGTCCGGGCCGTGGGCACCGGCCACTCGTTCAACCGGCTCGGCGACACCACCGGCACCCAGATCGCGCTGGACGGCTTGCCACCCGCCGTCGCGCTCGACCCCGACCGCGGCGCCGTCACCGTCGCGGCGGGCGTCCGCTACGGCGACCTGGCCACCGCGCTCCAGGCCCAGGGGTACGCGCTGGCGAACCTCGCGTCGCTGCCGCACATCTCGGTGGCCGGCTCGGTCGCCACCGCCACCCACGGCTCCGGCGCGCGGAACCGCAACCTCGCTGCCGCCGTCGCCGCGCTGGAACTGGTCACCGCCGACGGCGATCTGGTCACCGTCGACCGGACCGATCCGCGCTTCGCCGGGCTGGTGGTGAACCTGGGCGCGCTGGGCGTGGTCACCCGGCTCACGCTCGACGTGGTGCCTACGTACGAGATCCGGCAGCACGTCCGTCTGGGCCTGCCCCGCGCCGTGCTGGACGAGGCGCTCGACGCCGCGTACAGCGTCAGCGTCTTCACCTCGTGGCGCTCGGAGCGCTTCGACCAGGTGTGGGTCAAGCAGTACGCCGACGAGGCCCCGCCGCCCGCCGACTGGCTGGACACGGTGGCCGCCGACTCGCCCCGGCACCCGGTGCCCGGCATGTCGCCGGAGCACTGCACCGCTCAGCTCGGCGAGCCGGGGCCGTGGCACGAGCGGCTGCCGCACTTCCGGCTCGGCTTCACCCCCAGTAGCGGCGACGAGCTGCAGTCGGAGTGGCACGTGGCCCGGGCCGACGCGACGGCGGCGCTCGCCGCGCTCGACCCGGTCGCCGACCGCATCGCCGCCGTGCTCCAGATCTGCGAGCTGCGTACGGTCGCCGCCGACGAGCTGTGGCTGAGCCCGAACTTCCGGCGCGACTCGCTGGCGCTGCACTTCACCTGGATCGGCGATCCGGTCGCTGTCGCGCCGGTGCTGGCCGAGGTGGAGGAACGGCTCGCCCCGTTCGCGCCGCGCCCGCACTGGGGCAAGCTGTTCGAGCGCGACCCCGCCGCCGCGTACCCCCGGCACGCCGACTTCGCCGCGCTGCTGCGCGAGTTCGACCCGAAGGGGAAGTTCCGCACCGCCGAGATGGACCGTTACTTCCCCCGGGACTGACTCAGCGTCCGGCCGGCATCTGCTGGCGCAGGCTGCCGCGCTGCACCGCGCGGCTGATGTCGCTGGGTGAGACGATGCCGACAAGCTGGTTGTCGACCACCACGAGGGCGCGGCCGTCGGTGCACTCGTTGAGCCGGGGCAGCAGGTCGGTGAGCTGCTCGTCCGGGCGGGCGAGCACCAGCTCGTCGGCCCGGCAGGACACCTCGGCCAGGGTGGTCGACGCACGGCGGTCGGCCGCGATGCCGCGTACCCGATCGAGCGTGACCAGACCGACCGGCCTGCCGTCGACGGTCAGTGGGAGCGCGGAGTGCCGGTACGCGAAAAGGTAGTGGTCGACGAAGTCGGCCACTGTGAGGTCGCCGGACGCGGTCTGCGGCTGCGGCGTCATCACGTCGCCGACCCGGATGCCGCGCAGCGCGTCGCCCATCCGGGCGGCGCGTTCCTCCTGGCCGGCGGCACCGAGCAGGAACCAGCCGATCAACGCCAGCCAGAGCCCGCCGAACCCGGCGCCGGTGAAGAACCGCCACAGCCCGAGCCCGATCAGCGCGACGCCGAGCACCCAGCCCGCGCGGGCCGCCACCACCGACGCCTTGGTTCGATCGCCGGTGACCTTCCAGACCGCCGCGCGCAGCAGCCGCCCGCCGTCGAGCGGGGCGGCGGGCAGCACGTTGAAGATCGCCAGCAGTACGTTGATGCCCGCCAGCCAGGCCAGCGCGCCGAGCAGCAGCCCGTGCCCGCCCGCGGCGGCCACAGCCACCGCGATCGCCGCGAAGAACACGCCGATGATCAGGCTGACCAGCGGCCCGACCCCGGCGATCCGCAGCTCGGCGCCCGGGTCCTTCGCCTCGCCCTTCAGCTCGGCGACACCGCCGAACAGCCAGAGCGTGATGCCCTCGACCTCGATGCCGTTGCGCTTGGCGACCACCGCGTGCGCCACCTCGTGGGCGAGTAGACCGACGAAGAAGACCACGGCGGCGGCCAGGCCGGCCGCGAAGTAGGCGACGGGGGAGTGACCGGGGTACGAGGCGGGGAACAGGCTCGCCGACAGCGCCCACGCGATCAGCACGAAGATGACCAGGACACTCCAGTTGACGCCGACCGGTACGCCGGCGATCCGACCCAGACGGAAACTCGCCCTCATGTTTCCGTCATACCCGGCGGACCCACCCGCACACCAGAACCTGCCGCACGGCGTGCCGGTTCTGCGGTGGGTGCAGAGCCAGGAGGATCGGGGTGCCAGGTGGCGGCGCGTTCGATTGATCAACTTTGATGGGAGAACTAGCCTTGCGTAGATGAGGAGTGTTCGCGGCGTAGCCGTCTGGGCGTTGTTGGTCTTCTTGGGAGGGCTTGCGCTGCTGCTCTCCCCGCCCCTGATCGACTACGCCTTCGATCCGAGTACCGACTGGGAGCGCTTGGCGAATATCGGCCAAGCCTACGGCTCGGTCTCCATGCTTCTGTCCGCGCTGGCTCTCGTGGGTGTGGTCGCCACCACCATCAGTCAAAACAGGCAGGCCCGCATCGCATTGGAATACGCGCAACGTGACCAGCACGCCTTGTTGCTCAAGATGGCCATAGATGATGCCGTGCTGATGGAGTGCTGGGGGTCGCTGACCCAGGACCCTGCCCCTGAACGGCGGAGGCAGCGGGCCTACATCAATCTGATCCTCAACTTCTGGGCCACGACCTGGCAACTGGGCGGGATGCCTGAGAGCCAGTTGCGAGGACTGCTGGCGGCTGACATCTTCGCCACCGAGATCGGCTTGAGGTTCTGGGAGCAGGCGCGGCTTACGCGGAAGATCGTGCACGCGGGGGCGCAGCCAGCAGCGTTCGACCGGATTGTAGAGGACGAGTACCTGCGCGCCTTGGCGAAGCTACGAAGCACGGAGGCTTCGGGCATTGGATCGTAGGGTCAGGGTGCGCGGGCGATGCCTGCCGCGTTCAGTTCCGGAACGTCTCGTGCTTGACGCCCGCGACGAAGGTCGACCAGGCTGCCGGGTCGAAGGCGAGGATAGGACCTCGCGGGTCCTTGCTGTCGCGTAGCCCGACCACGCCGGGCAGGTTGTCGGCGACCTCGACGCAGTTTCCGGAGCCGTTGCTGCGGGTGCTCTTGCGCCAGGTCACCGCCGCCTGGTTGGCCTCTTCCACCCGCGCCGTCCTCTCATAGCTCGTCGATCGCCCCCAGGATCAGGTCGTGCGACTCGCGGGCGCCGGCCGCCGTGGCGACCAGGTGCTCGAAGACGCGGCTGTACTCCCTGACCTGTTGGCCTTCGAGGTAGAGGCTACCCGCGCGGGTCTCGACGTAGACGACCCCCGGATCGGCCGGCTCGGGGAAGGCCAGCACGCTGAAGGCACTGCCCATCGACCCGTACTCGCCCGCGCCGAAGGTCAGGATCTGAATGGTGCGGCCAGGTCGGTCGGCCTCCTCGGCCAGTCGCCGCAACTGCGCCGCGAACAGCTCCGCGCCGCCGACCGGCCGCCGTAGTGCGGCTTCGTCCAGTACCACCCAGAGCTTCGGCGGAGTCTCGGTGTCCTGTCGCCGCATGCGCAACTCCACCCGCCGGTCCACCTCGTCGTTCGGGGCGTCCGGGTGCTCGGCGCGGATGACCGCGCGGGCGTAGTCGGCGGTCTGGAGTAGACCCGGAACCAGTTGCGGCTCGAACGCGCGGATCTCGGAGGCCTCGGCCTCCAGCCCGACGTAGACCTCGAACCAGTCCGGCAGCACGTCGTCGTACGCCTGCCACCAGCCGCGCTTGCGGGCATCGCGGGCGACCTGGACGAGTGCGTCCACCTCGTCGCCTTCCACCCCGTACAGCTCAAGAAGTCCACGGGCGACCGGCGGCATGACGGACACCTGGGCGTTCTCGATGCGGCTGATCGCCGACTTCGAGATCCCCACCTCCTTGGCGGCCTGGTCGGCGGTCATGCCGGTCTGCTCACGGAGGCGACGGAGGGCAGCGGCCAGGCGTCGACGTCGGACGGTCGGGCTTCCAGTCATGCCGGTCAGTGTGGCGGAAGCGGACGAGCTTCGCAATGACATCATCCCGAATCGGGAGTTGCGCAAAGGGTGCGGTCCACTGCACGATGAGTGAGTGGCCGGATCGGCTGGGTCATCGGGTGTCGACCTGGGCCACGCGTTGTGCCCTGCTGACGTACTGCTGGTCGAAGGCTGCGGTGGCAGGTGCCGGGGTGGGTCCGCCGGTGCGGGGCGGGCCGGTGGGCCCGCCCTTCCACAGTTCGATCTCGACGGTGAGGGGCAGGTCCTGTCATGCGCGTCTTCCTCCGGCGTGTCCGGCGTCGCCGGCGGTCGGTCCTCGGATCGACCTGCTACCGCTCGTCCACCTACCAGCCCCTGCGTCCGTGGCAGGTCCGTGAGCGGAGCTTCCGGACGACCCAGCTGGGCCGGCGTGGGCTCGATCCGCAGGAGGTGCGGGAGTTCCTCGACCGCGTCGCCGGTGACCTGGCCGTCGTCTACGACGCGCTGGCGCAGAGCCGCCGGGAGACAGACCGGATCAAGAACGCGCTGCGTCGCTGGCAGTCGGAGCAGGCCCGGGCCCGCAACGAACGGGGGTACGACAGGTGACCGAGCGATGGGTGATCCACCTGCCGGTCGTCGTCAACGACCTGCTCTCCGCTCAGCGGCTGGCCCGGGTGGTGGCGCACTGGTCGCACGTCCTGCCGCAGACCGAGCCCGGCGGCACCACGGTCTCGGCGGAGGACGACCAGAACGTCCGCCACTGGGTGTTCTGCGACCGGTTGCTGCCCGGTGGGCAGCGGTGTCTGCTCCGGCCCGGACACGACGGTGAGTGCTCCCGGCGGTTCCGGCCGCGATGAGCACCCGCTCGACCGGCACCGCGTGCCGCACCGAAAGCGGAGTATGCACGAGCTATGGTGAGAGTATGACGCGGCGCATCACGATCAGCCTGCCCGACGACGTGGCCGAGTACGTCGAGCGGTCGCAGGGCACGACGTCCGGCTTCATCGCCGACGTGCTCCGGCGGAAGATGCGAGCGGACGGTCTGCGTGCCCGATGGGCTGAGCACGGCTATGTGGTGACCGACGAGGACGTCGAGCGGGCTCGCCGGAGGCTGGCACAACAGCCGCCGATCACCGACGAGCAACACGATCGGAACATGGAGTGGCTACGCCAGTTCGGGGACGGTGACGGGGCGGCTGCCGCGTGAACGGGCTCGTCCTGGACACGTCCGCACTGCTCGCGTACGCCGCTGGGGACAGCGTCGAGCCGGGTGCGCTGCTGACCCTCGCGCAGGAGGATCCCGAGCAGGAGGTGTGGATCCCGGCGCTCTGCCTGGGGCAGGCGCAGCTTCAGGTAGCGGGTACTCCGGCCGCCGATCTGCTCGACCTGCTCCTCGACACGGACCGGGACATCCGGATCGCGGTATACGACGGTCCGACCAGCCGGCGGGTGGCCCGGATCGCGGCGAGCCGCAAGGTGCCGCTCGACGTGGCCCACGCGATCGCCACCGCCGTGCTCTACCGGTGCTACCTGGTCACACGGGACGTCGGGACGGTAGCGGCGGCGGCCCCGCCCGACCTCGAGGTCCTCGACATCTCCGACTCCTGGGAATGAGGACCGTAGTCGGTCAGTCGGCCTTTCCGGCCGGGACGACCCACGTCGTCGGCTGGCCGGTGATCGCGGTGATCAGGTCGAAGTCGCCGTCGTAGTGCAGAACGGTCACGCCATGCCGTTCGGCGGTGGCGGCGATCAGCAGATCGGCCATCGAAAGCGCGCGGTGGTTGCCCTTGTGCAGCGCCTGCACCTGGACGTCGATCGCACGATCCCAGATGTCGTCCGGCATGGCGAGCCAGTCGAAGCCGCGAAGCAGCCATCGAGCGCGCTGCGCGTCCTTGGCCGAGCGGGCGCTGTGCACCACCTCGATCTCGACCGCCCCGCAGACCGCCAGCAGACCGCGCTCGGACAACTCGTCCAGGACGGGTGCCACGGCGGGCTTCGGCCACCTGGCGAGCGCCGACTTGTCGAGAAGGTAGCGCTCCCGCGTCATGCCGCTTCGGGCTTCGACGCCTGCTGCGGGTCGGTGAGGTCCGGCAGGCCGCCGCTCTTGAGCCAGTCGGCGAACTCCCGGCGCTTCTCCCGGTTGACCACTTCCTGCAGCGCGGCGTTGACGGTGGCCTTCTTGGTGCCGGTACCGAGGATCTCGGCGGCCTCGGCCAGGAGGTCGTCGTCGACGTCAAGGATGGTCCGGGACACGTGCGCCTCCTCGTCCGAGCACTCGAACGAGGTGATGATATCAATTTTCGCTGATCTTGATATCTCCGTGGGTCAACGCCGTCGCGGGGCCTCGGCGACCACTGTCGGGGAATACTCGTTCGCCGCCTCGACCGCCCACTCCAGCGCGTAGTCCGCCTCCTCCTCCCAGCCCGGTTCGCCGCCGACGAAGTGCGACCGGCCGGGGAACTCCCGGTAGCCGGTGAGCGCCGTCGAACTCCGGTAGAGGTTGGCGATCGAGCTGGCCAAGGTTGCGGGCACCACGTGGTCCTCGCCGCCCGCGGTGATCAGCAGCGGGGCGCGGTCGCTGCGCTTCTTGTCGATCTCGGTGGCGGAGTTCGGGTCCAGGTTGGCGAACGCGGCCTCGAACAGCACGTGCCCAGCGCCCGGTACGGCGTACCGCTCCCAGGCGGCGTCGGACTCCTGCTGGCTGATGGTGTTGCCGAAGGCGTACCGGAAGTCCTCCGGCGTGAACGGCACGGCGCGGTGCCGGTTGGCCGGGTTGTGCAGGATCGAATATCCGGACCGCAGCGTGCTGGGCGGCAGCTTGAGCACACCCCGTACCGGCGCGGGGTGCACGGCGACCACCGCGGCGCCGAGGCGGCGGTCCGCCAGCAACTGGGCGATCAGGCCGCCGAACGAGTGGCCCATGATGATCGGCGGGCGCGGCAGGTCCCTGACGATCGCCGCGTAGTGGTCGGCGATGTCGGCGATGCGCTGCGCGGCGATCGGGGCCGGGTCGGCCCGCAGCTCCTCCACCTCGCGGTCCATCCCGGGCCAGGCGGGCGTGAGCACCTGGAAGCCGCGCGCTGAGTACCGCTGCGCCCAGTGCTCCCAGCTCCGCGAGGTCATCCAGAGCCCGTGGATGAGCACGATCGTGTCGACCCGTCCCGTCGGTGCGCTCATGTCCGCCTCCCCGTTTCGCCGCTGGACGGCCCGCGCGTACCCGGACTGGGCGCCGGCAATCCTGCCTGACCGGCCGGACAGGAATTGACGGCTGACCCGGATGATCAGCGTCCTGAGTCGACTGTCAGGATGACGACATGACGGTCAGACTTGCCGACAGGGTTGCCCTGGTGACGGGCGGGAGCCGGGGTATCGGCGCCGCCGTCGTGCGCCGGCTGGCCGAGGACGGCATCCACGTCGCGTTCACCTACCGCACCGCGCAGGACAGCGCGAAGTCCGTGGTGGCCGAGATCGAGGCGTACGGGCGGACCGGCCTGGCGATCAACGCGGACAGCGCCGACGCGACGGCCGTGATCGGCGCAGTGGACCGGACCGTCGCCGAGTTGGGGCGGCTGGACATCCTGGTCAACAACGCCGGCGTGTTCGCGGGTGGGCCGATCGAGTCGGTCAGCCTCGACGCCCTGGACCGGGCGATCGCGGTGAACGTGCGCGGGGTCTACCTCGCCACCCAGGCGGCGGTACGCCACATGGGCGCGGGCGGGCGGATCGTCAACATCGGCAGCAGCTTCGCCAGCCGCGTCCCGGCACCGGGGGTGAGCGCGTACGCGATGACCAAGAGCGCCGTGAACGGGCTGACCCGGGCGCTCGCCCGCGAACTCGGTCCGCGTGGGATCACCGTCAACCTGATCCTGCCCGGCTCGACCGACACCGACATGAACCCGGCGGACAGCGCGGGCGCGGACGGGCAGCGGTCGCACATCGCCCTCGGCCGGTACGCGACCCCGGACGACGTGGCGGCGACTGTCAGTCACCTGGTAGGCCCCGGCGGACGGCACGTCACCGGCGCGTCGATCGCGATCGACGGCGGCGCGACGGCCTGATCGGCCCCAGAGCGTCCGGCGTCGGCGGCGTGACCGCCTGACAAATGTCACGGCCGGAAGGTGACTGCCGCTCCGGGGAACCGGACACCGCACGCCGGAGCATCGGGACATGACCGATTCCGCACCGGCCGTGGACCTGGCCGGACTCACCAAGACCTTCGGCCCGGTGACCGCCGTCGACGGGCTCGACCTGCGGATCGCCGCCGGTGAGGTGGTGGCGTTCCTCGGCCCCAACGGCGCCGGCAAGACCACCACCGTCGACATGCTGCTCGGGCTGGCCCGCCCGGACGCCGGCACGGTCCGCCTCTTCGGCGGCGAGCCGGCCGACGCCGTCCGGCACGGCCGGGTCGCCGCCGTGATGCAGACCGGCGGCCTGCTCAAGGACCTCACCGTCGCCGAGACGGTACGGATGACCGCGCACTTCTACGGCCACACCCGGCCGGTGGCGGAGGTGCTGGAGCGCGCCGGCATCGCCGGGATCGCCGACCGGGCGGTGGGCAAGTGCTCGGGCGGTCAGCAGCAGCGCCTGCGGTTCGCGCTCGCGCTGCTGCCCGACCCGGACCTGATGGTGCTGGACGAGCCGACCACCGGCATGGACGTCGAGGGCCGGCGCGACTTCTGGCAGGCGATCCGGGCCGACGCCCGCTCCGGCCGGACCGTCCTGTTCGCCACCCACTACCTGGACGAAGCCGACGCGTACGCGGACCGGATCGTGCTGATCCGCCAGGGCCGCGTGGTCGCCGACGGCACCACCGCCGAGATCAAGAACCTTGCCGCCGGGCGGGTGGTGCGGGCGACGCTGCCCGGCGCCGACCAGGCCGCGCTCGCCGCGCTGCCGGGCGTCCGCTCGGTCGAGGTACGCGGCGACGCGGTCCTCGTGCACACCGGGGACTCCGATGTGGTCGCCCGGCACCTGCTGACCCGCACGGACGCCCGGGACCTGGAGATCACCTCACGCAACCTCGAGGACGCCTTCCTCACCCTGACCGCCTGAACCGGGGAGCCTCGCCATGACCGCCACGACCTCGTCCACCACCGCCCGCGCCGTCGACCGCCGGCCGCCCATGCTCGGCGGGTTCTGCGCGCCGGTGCTCGCCATCGAGATACGCCGGGTGCTGCGCAACCGCCGTACGCTGCTGTTCATCCTCGTCATGCCGGCCGTGTTCTTCCTGCTGTTCGGGCTGCCCACGCGCGGGGAGAAGCTGGACAACGGGCTGCCGGTCACCGGCTGGATCATGATCAGCCTGGCCGTGTACGCGGCGATGGTCGCCACCACCAGCGCCGGCGCGGCCGTCGCCACCGAACGCGCGCTGGGCTGGAGCCGGCAACTGCGGCTCACTCCGCTGCGCCCCGCCGCGTACGTGGCGACGAAGGTGGCCACCGCGATGGTGCTCGGCCTGCTCGGCGTACTCGTGGAGTTCGCCGTCGGCGCGGCCTCCGGAGTGCGGCTGCCGGCCCACGTCTGGGTCGAGTCCGGCCTGACCGCCTGGGTCGGCGCGCTCGTGTTCGCCGCGTTCGGGCTGTTCGTCGGCTACCTCGCCCCGGCCGAGAACGTCATGCAGTTCATGGGCCCGGCGCTGGCGATCCTGGCCATGCTGGGCGGCCTGTTCGTCCCGCTGGAGCTGCTGCCCGACGTGATGCGGCAGATCGCCAAGTTCACCCCGGTGTACGGGGTCGGTCAGCTCGCCCGCGCGCCGCTGACCGGCACCGGGGTGGACTGGGCGGCGGTGGCGAACGTGACCGCCTGGACCGTGTTCTTCGGCCTCGGCGCGGCCCGGCTGTTCCGCCGGGACACCACCCGTGTCTGAGCGGGGTCTAGCGTGGTCGGCGTGACGTCGCCGCCCGGTCCGGCCCGGCCGGTGAACCGCCACTGGCGGTTCACCGGCTGGCTGCTGGCGGCGGTCTGGCTGTTCTTCCTCAACATCCCGCTCGGCACCGCACTGCACCAGCCGCAACTGTGGCGGCGGCTGGTCGGGATCGGCGCGCTCGTCGCGTTCGCCGTGGCGTACGTGTTGATCTTCGAATGGGCCCGGGGCCGACGGCAGCGCCATCGGCCGGTGCCGCCCGGCCGGGCCCGGCTGCTGATCGCCGTGCTGCTCGCGCTCGGGCTGGCCGGGATCCCCGGCACCGGCGGCGACTGGCTGACCACACTGGTCTTCGTCGGGGCAGCCGCGGTGTTCCTGCTGCCGTCGGCAGAGGCGCTGGTGGTGGTGGTGCTGGCCGCGGCGGCGCCGCCGGTGACCGCGCGTCTGGTGCCCGGCTGGGAGCACGAGAGCACGCTCGTCTTCGCGGTGCTGCTCGCCTCGTTCGCGATGTTCGGGGTGAGCCGGCTGGCCCAGCGCAACGGCGAACTCCAGGCCGCGCAGCAGGAGATCCGCCGGCTGGCGGTGGCCGAGGAACGCGCCCGCGCCGCCCGGGACCTGCACGACATCCTCGGGCACTCGCTCACCGTGGTGGCGGTCAAGGCCGAACTGGCCGGCCGGCTGCTGGAGCTGGACCCGGCCCGCGCCGCCACCGAGGTCGCCGACATCGAGCGGCTGGCCCGGGAGGCGCTGGCGGACGTGCGGAGCACCGTCGGGGCGTACCGCGGGGTGGATCTGGCCTCCGAACTGGCCGGCGCGCGGTCGGCGCTGACCGCCGCGGGCGTCGTCGCGGAGCTGCCGGAGTCGGTGCCGCCGCTGCCGGCGGACCGCGACGAGCTGTTCGGCTGGGCGGTCCGCGAGGGGGTGACGAACGTGGTGCGGCACAGCGACGCCCGCCACTGCGTCATCCGGGTGGAACCGTTGGCGGTGGAGGTACGCGACGACGGCCGGGGCCCGGCGGACCAGCATGGCCCGGCCGGGCACGGGCTGGCCGGGCTGCGGGAGCGGGCCCGGCGGCTGGACGCGACGGTGACGGTGACGGTGGCGCGGCCGGACGACGGGCGTGGCTTCCTGCTCCGGGTGACGGTGCCCGCGGCGGATCCGGACGGAGGGACGCGCCCGTGACCGAGCCGATCAGGCTGCTGCTCGCCGACGACCAGGCGCTGGTCCGGGGCGCGCTCGCAGCGCTGCTGTCGCTGGAGCCGGACCTGACTGTGGTGGCCGAGGTGAGCCGCGGCGACGAGGTGGTGCCGGAGGCGCTGCGCGCCGGCCCGGACGTGGCGCTGCTCGACGTGGAGATGCCGGGCCTGGACGGGGTGGCCGCGACCGCCGCGCTGCGGGCCGCGCTGCCGTCCTGCCGGGTGCTCGTGGTGACCACGTTCGGGCGGCCCGGCTACCTGCGCCGGGCGATGGAGGCGGGCGCGAACGGCTTCGTGGTCAAGGACACCCCGGCCCGGCAGCTCGCCGACGCGGTCCGCCGGGTGCACGCCGGGCTGCGGGTGGTCGACCCGGCGCTCGCCGCCGAGACGCTCGCCACCGGGCCGAGCCCGCTCACCGAGCGGGAGACCGAGGTGCTGCGTACGGCGCGCGGCGGCGGCACGGTGGCGGAGCTGGCGGCGACGTTGCACCTGTCCGAGGGGACCGTACGCAATCATCTTTCCGCAGCCATCGGCAAGACCGGCGCCCGCAACCGGGCCGACGCGGTGCGGGTGGCCGAGGCCAACGGCTGGCTGCTGGGCTGAGCCCGGTCAGGGCAGGCGGTCCACCACGACGAAGGCGGTGCCCGGCTCGACCTCGGTCAGCAGCAGGCGCTGGGCGCTGCGGGTCAGCCGGATGCAGCCGTTCGTGACGTTCTTGCCGAGCGTGTCGTCGTTGTACCAGCTGTGCAGTCCGATGTGGGCGCCGCGCAGCCCGGTCGGCACCGCACCCGGGTCGTCCGGGATCGCGCCGAGGGCGAATATGTCGACGCCGCCGTAGACGGCCTCCGGAGGCGGGGTGCGGCCCAGCACGAACGTGCGGCCCAGCGGGGTGAGCTGCCCGGACATGCCGAGGCTGACCGGCCAGGTGCGCATCGCGCGCCCGTCCCGGCTCCAGGTGAGCCGGTGGGTGCGCCGTTCCACCACGATCTGGTCGCGCAACGCCACGGTGGTCCAGCCGCCCGAGGGCAGCCAGGCGATGGTGCGGTTGGCCGACGGGAGCAGCACCGCGGTCCAGCCGGAGCGGCGTTCGACGATCGGCACGGTGAGCCGTACGCCGTTGATGGTCGGCGCGAGGAAGGCCAGCGGACGGCCGCCCGGCGCGTCGTACGCGGCCACGTTCCGGTTCGGGCGCAGCCCTTCGCTCAGCGGGCGGGTGTCGGCCGGATCCGGGTCGGGCGGGAAGCCGCGCGGCGCCGGATCGTAGGTGACCACCGGCAGGTCGTCCGGCGGGGGCGCGGCGGGCGGCACCGACTCGTACGGCGACGGGCTCGGCGCGGCGGTCGTGGTAGTGGGCGCGGCGACGACCGGCGCGGACGGCTGCGCGGGCGTGGCGGTGAGCGCGCGGCCGACCAGCAGCGCGGTGACGAGCAGCAGCGGTACGGCGAGCGCGGCGATCAGCCAACCGGGAGGTCGGCGCGCGGCAAACCGGTCGAACAGCACGAAACTGACTGTAACCGACCGGAAGCCCCCGTACCCGGTACTACGGGTACGGGGGCTTCGCGGCCCGGGTGGCTCAGCTGAGCTTCGCGCCGATGTGGATGGCGATCGCGTCGTGCGCGGGGACGTTCGCGGCGAACCAGCCGGACGAGTCCACCGTGATCACCGGACCGCTGCACGAGCCGTTGCTGAACGTGCCGTGGACGACGTCGCAGTAGCGGCCGGCCGGCAACCCGGTGTAGTACGAGCGGCCGTTCACCGCGCTGCCCTCGTCGTTGATCGTCAGGTAGCCCTTGCCGGTACGGCTGAACGCGATGTGCTGGTAGCCGTTGTCGTACCAGTTGGAGACCCCGGCGCCCTCGGTGGCGTTGCGGAAGCCGACCATGTTGGCGATGACCGGCCAGCGGTGCTCGCACTCCCAGCCCGAGTAGCAGGTGACGTTGGTGATCCGGTTGCTGCCGTCGGCGGGCGGGCCCTGGTCCCGGCCGCTGTAGGTGAAGCTCGACATCACCGCCGGGGTGCCGTACGGCCAGGCCAGCATGAACGCGTTGGCCAGCGCGTACGTGCCGCGGTCGCGGTAGGTGAGCACGCCGCCCTCGCGCTGGGTGTCGTGGTTGTCGGTGAAGACCACCGCCTTCGCGCTCGACAGGTAGCCCCAGGACTCACCGAAGTTCTTCAGGTACGCCAGCCGCTCGTTGTTGAACATCCGGGCCAGGTCCTTGCCGTACCGGAACTCGTGCACGTCACCGTTGCCGGTGTACTCGGCCGGCTGGATCGGCTCGCCCGCGCCGTAGATGACCTCCTGCACCAGGTACGCGCTGCGGTTCAGCTTGGCCTTGATCGCGGCGATGTCGGCGGCCGGCATGTGCTTGCTGCCGTCCAGGCGGAACCCGTCGACGCCGAGGGAGAGCAGGTCGTTGAGGTACGCGGCGAGCCGGCCGCGCACGTACTCCGACTCGGTCTTGAGGTCGGCGAGGTTGACCAGCTCGCAGTTCTGCACCTCGTACCGGTCGTTGTAGTTGGCGATGTCGTTGTTGCCGTTGCGCCCGCAGTAGTGGAAGTCCTGCGCCGAGTAGATGCCGGGATAGTTGTAGTGGCCGTACGACGAGCCGGCCCAGCCGGTGCCGCCGTTCTCCTGCCCGGACATGTGGTTGACCACGGCGTCGACGATCACCTTCACGCCCGCCGCATGGCACGTGTTCACCATGGACTGGAACTGCGCGCGCGTGCCCTTGCGGGACTCGATCCGGTAGCTGACCGGCTGGTACGACACCCACCACTGGTTGCTGTTGACGTGCTCCTGGGGCGGGGACACCTGCACGTAGCCGTAGCCCTTCGGGCCCAGCGTGCTGGTGCACTCGGCGGCCACCGACGTCCAGTTCCACTCGAAGAGCTGGACGATGACCTTCTTGGCGCCCGGGGTGGCGGCGGTGGCCGGGGGAGCCGCCGCCGTGATCGGGACGAGCAGGCTGGCGGCCAGGCCCAGGGCGAGCGCCGCGGCGCGGAATCGGCGTCGATGCATCAGGACTCCTGCGGGGTGCGGGGGATGCGGGGGAGTGGAGCCTGTCTCAGTGCTGGCTTCTTGCAGCCCGCGCTGAAATTTTGCGGCAAGGTTACGAGAATGTTGCAAGGACTGTCAACGTATGGGCATTCGTCGTTGCGTCAGGCGCTACACGCGCGTCCGGACCGGACGGTTCGAAAAACCGGCCGAGAAATTCGCCACCGGAGGTGATCCGTCCGCGCCGTCGCTCCGTACCTGAGTGGGGAGCAGGGTCGGCCGGTGGGGGCGCCGCCGCGAGACGATCGAGGAGCAGATGGCCCGGGCACAGCAGAACGAGAAGACGACGACCGTCCGGACCACCACCAGCAGCCGTGGTGCCCGGACCATGTCGAAGTCCGCGATCGCGGCGCTGACCGCTTCCGCACTCGGCCTCGCGTGGGCCGGAGTGGAGCTGGCCGGCGCCGGCGGGCTCATGTACTCGTACGGATTCTTCTTCACCGAGTTCTTCGCCGGGGTGGTCGCCCTGGTCGCGCTCAGCATCACCGTCATGCTGGGCCTGCTCGCCACCGACCGCCTCGTGCTGCTCATCCGGCACCGCGTGCTGCTCCAGTCCGCGCACCGCGCCACCGGCGTGCTCGGCGTGGCCGGACTGGTCTTCCACGTCATCACCAAGGTGGCGATCGGCCGGGCCGGCCCCACCGACGCGGTGGTGCCGTTCATCGGCGGCGCCGGCCTCTACGTCGGACTGGGCACCGTCGCCGCGCTGCTGATGGTGGGCGTGCTCTGGACCGGAATCGTCCGGGTCCGGTTCGCCGGCGTCGGTCCCAAGTGGTTCTGGCGGGCGCTGCACTCGATGGCCTACGTGTCCTGGCCGTTCGCGCTGGTGCACGGCCTCAACGCCGGCCGTCCCGCGGCGACCTGGGTGCTGCTCAGCTACCTCGCCTGCGTGCTGGCCGTGGTGCTGGCGCTGATGGTGCGGCTCTCCGTCCACCTGGGCAAGCGCAGCCGGGAACAGCACCAGGCCGCCGCGCTCAACAAGGCCATGGCCGGCAAGGCCGAGGAGCGGACCGGCGTGTTCGCCGTGCTCACCCGCAAGAAGGACACCGCCAAGGAGGACAGCGGCGCCGGCCGGGGCCGCTGGGCCGAGGCCACCGCCACCTGGACCGCGCCGGCCGGCACCGCCCGGCGGCGCGACCCCGAGCGGTTCGCCGTACCCGTGGTGCCGGAACCCGGGTCGCTGCGGGAACCGGTCCGCGCGTCCGCCCGCCGCCGCGACGAGGAGCGGGTCGCCACCCGGGTACGCGAGGAGGAGCGCGAGCCGGTCCTCTTCGACCGGGACGAGGAACTGGTGCCGGCACGCCGGTCCGACAGTGAACGCTCCCGCCGTCGTCGCCGGTCCGAGGAGGAGCCGGCGGGCCGCCGGTCCCGCACCGACGAGGAGCGGGTGAGCCGCCGGTCCCGGACCGACGAGGAACGGGTCGGTCGCCGCTCCCGGGCCGACGAGGACGTCGCCGCCCGGTACTCGGCCCCGCCGGAGAGCGGTGGCCGCCACTCCGCGCCCCCGGACACCGGTGGCCGCCACTCCGCCCCGCCGGACAGCAGCCGGTACGCCACCCCGGCCGAGGTGGCCCGCTACTCCGCGCCGCCGCGTGCCGGCAGCGAGCCGGAGGAGCCGTGGGACAGCCCGCGCCGCTGGGAGACCCGCCCGGTCTCCGGTGAGCCGATCTCGGCCGGGCCGATCTCCGGCAGCCCGATGTCGGCGCAGCCGCTCAGCGGATCCGGCCGGCGCTACCGGGACGAGGAGGACGTGCCGGAGGAGCCGGACTACTGGCGCCCGCCGGCCCGCTACGACGCCGACGAGGCGTTCGTGGACGACACCCCGACGCTCGTCGACCTCGCCTCCCGTCGCGCCATGCGGGCCGGCAAGGACAGCCGGTCCGGCCGGCGCAAGCGGGCCGACGCGGACGCGGTCGACGGGGCGTACTGGGCCGGGCTGCGGGGTGAGGCCCGGTGACGCGGCAGACCACGGTCCCACCGGTCGCCTGCGTCGGCGAGCCCCGCCTGACCGCCGGGTTCGCCGAGTTCGGCCGGCTCGACCTGCTCGCCCACGAGGAGGTGCACGGCCCGATCGGCCCGATGGAACCGGCGGCGCTGCTGCGGCTCGCCGAAGCCATCGACCTCAAGGGCAAGGGCGGCGCGGGCTTCCCGTTCGCCCGCAAGCTGCGCGCGGTGCTGGAGTCCTGCGAGCGGCAGGACCTCTCCGCCGTGGTCGTCGTCAACGCCACCGAGGGGGAACCGGCGAGCTGGAAGGACAAGGTGCTGCTCACCCGCGCCCCGCACCTGATCCTGGACGGCGCCGCGCTGGCCGCGTTCGCGCTGGACGCGGAGGAGATCGTCATCGGCGTCGCCGACGACGACGTGGGCCGGCCCTCGCTGGCCGAGGCGCTGCAGGAACGCCGGATGCCGGTGCCCACCACTATCGTCACGGTGCCGCACCGGTTCATCTCCGGCGAGGGCGGCGCGCTTGTCAACGGCATCAACGGCCTGCCGCACATCCCGCCCGGCACCAAGAAGCGCTCCAGCGACTCCGGCGTCGGCGGGCTGCCCACCCTGCTGTCGAACGCCGAGACGTACTCCCAGCTCGCCGTCGCCGCCCGGATCGGCCCGTACGAGTACGCCGCGCTCGGCACCGACGACGAGCCCGGCACCGTGCTGCTCACCGTCACCGGGTCGGCGAAGCGGCCCGCCGTGGTGGAGTGCGCCGCGGGCACCCCGCTGCGCGAGATCCTCGACCTGTGCGAGGTGCCGCCCGGCCCGGGCATCCTGATGGGCGGCTACCACGGCAAGTGGATCACTGCGGCGGCGGCGGACCGGGCCGAGGTGTCCCGCAAGGGGCTCACCGCCGTCGGCGGCACGCTCGGCGCCGGCATCATCGTGCCGCTCGGCGCCGACACCTGCCCGCTCGGCGAGGCCGCCCAGGTCGTGCGGTACCTGGCCGGTGAGTCCGCCGGGCAGTGCGGCCCGTGCAAGATGGGCCTGCCCGACCTGGCCCGCTCGGTCGACCTCGCGGTCTCCGGCAGCGCCCCGGTCGAGCTGGTCCGCGCCGCGGCCGGGGACGTCAAGGGACGCGGCGCGTGCAGCCACCCGGACGGCACCGCCCGGTTCGCGCTGTCCGCCATGGAGGTGTTCGCCGACGACCTGCGGCTGCACGCCACCGGCGAGGGCTGCGGCAAGCGGGTCAAGGGCATGATGGGCCTGCCCGGCGCGCCCGACGCCAACCCGCAGAAGCTCACGCTCGACTGGTCCCGCTGCGACGGCCACGGGCTCTGCGCGCACGTGGTGCCGGACTTCATCCGGCTCGACGGCAACGGCTACCCGGCGTTCCCGCCCACCCCGGTGCCGACGTGGCTGCGCGAAGGCGCGCTCAAGGCGGTAAAGGTCTGTCCCGAACTCGCGCTTCGCCTGGTCCGGGCCGAGTAGAACCCAGGAGCCGCCGATGCGTACCGCCGTTCGTGTGACCGCCGCCGTCGTACTCGCCGCCACGCTCGCCACCGGCTGCGCGGCCGGGCCCGAGGCCGGGGCGGTGGCACCCGCGGCCCCCGCCGCCGCGCCCCCGGACGTCGCGTCCCCCGCCGCGACGCCGGGCGGGCCGACGTCCGCGCCACCGGCCGCGGTGCCGGCCACGCTGACGTTCACCGGCAAGACCCTCGACGGTACGGCGTTCTCCGCCGCCGCCCTGGCCGGGCGGCCGGTGCTGCTCTGGTTCTGGGCGCCCTGGTGCGCCACCTGCGCCAGCCAGGCGTGGACGGTCGCCGAGATCGCCCCCGCCTACCGGGACACGGTCCCGATCGTCGGCGTCGCCGGGCTCGGCGAGCAGAAGGCGATGAAGGACTTCGTCACCGAGTTCGACCTGGGCGACACGACCCAGATCGACGACCGCAACGGCGCGCTGTGGCGCCGTTTCAAGGTGACCGAGCAGAGCACGTTCGTCGTCCTGGACCGGACCGGCCGGGTCGTCCACCAGGGATTCCTGGACGGTGAGGCGCTCACCCGGCAGGTCGAGACGCTGGCCCGGGGATGACCGGCGCGCTGCTGCTCGCCCTGACCGCGGGCATGCTCGGCGCGGTCAACCCGTGCGGCTTCGCGATGCTGCCCGCGTACCTGTCACTGCTCGTCGCCGGGCCCGACGCCGGGCGCGGCGCGGTCGGCCGCGCGCTCACCGCGACGGCCGCGCTCACGCTCGGGTACGTGCTGGTGTTCGGCGCGTTCGGGCTGGCCGTGGCACCGGCCGCCGACTGGTTGCGCCCTCGGCTGCCGTGGCTGACGGTGACGCTCGGCGTGCTGCTGGCGCTGGCCGGGTGCTGGCTGCTCGCCGGCAAGCGGCTGCCCGCCCCGCGCCCGCTGCGCGTCGCGCCCCGGCTCACCCGCACCTGGCCGTCCATGGTGCTGTTCGGCGCGGCGTACGCGCTCACGTCGCTGAGCTGCGCGATAGCGCCGTTCCTGGCGATCGTGGTGACCAGCATGCGGGCCGGGTCGCCGCTGCGCGGGCTGGCGCTGTTCGGCGCGTACGCGCTGGGCATGGCGCTCGTGGTCGGGGTGGCCGCGCTCGCCGTGGCGCTGCTGCGCGGCCGGGTCGTGGCGCGACTACGCGGCGCGGGCGCCTGGGCGCCGCGTCTGAGCGGCCTGGTGCTCGTGGTCGCGGGCGGCTACGTCGCCTGGTACGGCTGGTACGAGGTGCGCCTCGCCGAGGGCCGGTACGACGCCTTCACCGACCCGGTGATCCGCGCCGCGGCTGGTCTTCAGCAGACCCTGGTGAACGCCGTCGACACTCTGGGCCCCGCGGTCCTCGCGGCCTTGCTCCTGGCCGCCGTGCTCCTCACCCGCCGCCGTCCCCGCTCTCTCTCCCGCGATCTTGCGGTTGGGGCCCGGGCGGAAGGGGTGAAGCGGACTTCTCGCGGGCCGGAAGTGCAAGATCGCGGGGAAGGGGCGGGGACGGCGGCGGGGGAGCGGGTCAGCGCGGGGTGAGGCGGTCGGTGCCGAGCTTGTCGCGCAGGACCTCCGGGACCACCACCGAGCCGTCGGGCTGCTGGTGCTGCTCCAGGATGGCCGGGAACAGGCGGCTGGTGGCCAGCGCCGAGCCGTTGAGCGTGTGCACGAAACGGGTCTGCTTCGCGCCCGGCTCGCGGTAGCGGATCGCCGCCCGGCGCGCCTGGTAGTCACCGGCCCAGGAGACCGACGACACCTCCTTGTACTTGCCGGTGCTCGGCATCCACACCTCGACGTCGAGCGTCTTCTTCATCGAGGCGCTGGCGTCACCGGCGGCCAGCAGGCTGGTCTGGAAGTGCAGACCCAGCTTGCCGACCAGGCCCTCGACGTGCCCGACCATCGCCTCCAGCGCCGCGCCCGCCTGCTCCGGCAGCGTGAACTGGAAGATCTCCACCTTGTTGAACTGGTGGCCGCGCACCGTGCCGCGCTCGTCGGAGTGCGAACCGGCCGCCTCGCGCCGGTAGCAGGGCGTGTACGCGAACGCCTTCAGCGGCAGCTTCGGCGTCTCCAGGATCTCGTCCTGGTACGCGCCGAGGATCGCCGTCTCCGCCGTGGGCAGCAGGAACTGGCCGCGCGAGGACGACTGCTTGTCGATGTGGTAGACGTCGTCGTGGAACTTCGGGAACTGCCCGGCCGCGTAACCGGCGCTGTCCAGCAGCAGGTGCGGCGGGAGCAGGAACTCGTAGCCGGCCTGGATGTTCTGCTCGATCAGCCAGTTCACCAGCGCCCACTCCAGCCGGGCGCCCAGACCGGTGTACATCCAGAAGCCCGAGCCGCCGAGCTTCACGCCCCGCTCGTGGTCGACCAGGCCGAGCGCGCGGCTCAGCTCCACGTGGTCGCGTACCTTCTCGATGGCCGGCGCCTCGCCGAACGTCCGCACCACCCGGTTGGCCTCCTTGCCCCCGGCGACCACGTCGTCGGCGGGCAGGTTCGGCAGCTCGCTCATCACCGCGCGGAGCCGGGACTGCACCTCGTCGAGCTGGGACTCCAGCTCCGCGAGCTGCTTGCGCTCGGCCTCCGGGGCGACCGGCTGCGGCGTGCCGCCGGACCGTTTCGCCTCCGCGTACGCCCGCGCCTCGGCCTTGCGGCGCTGCCGCTCGGCGTCGATCTCCGTGATCAGGGCGCGTCGTTCCTGGTCGAGCCGCTGGATGTCGTCCAGCGTCCGGGTGACCTCGGCAGGATCCAGACGCTTCGCCAGCGCGGTCGCCACCGCCTCGCGATCCTTCCGGATCAACTCCATGTCGAGCATGCTGCTCGTACGCCTCCGTCCAGGCAGTCAGGTGGGACCTCCAGATGCTACCGTCGCGCCCCCGTCGCCCCGGCCCGGCCCGCACAGCCCGCCGCCACGGGGCCCGTTTCGGTGACGGCGCGTGACGGTGGTGCTGTCGGAGGGGTGTACTCACAGTCCGTGACGGTGCGCTGGTGCCCGCTCCGACCCGCGTCCGCTGGTCGGCGTGCTGACCTGGTCAATCTGACGGATTCGCCTTCGGGCGGGTGTGCCCCTTCGGCGACTTTGCTCTGCAGCCACCGACGCGGCGTTCGACGCAGCGTCAGCGTCGCGCGGATGGTTGCAGAGCAAAGTCCGCGAAGGGCAAACATCCCGGGGGAGCGTTCGCATCACGCACAGTCACTGACGTCTTCCGTCGGGGCCTGGCGGAGCCCGGGTGGCGGAGGCCGGGTGACGGAGGCCCGGGAGCGCTGAGCGTCAGAGGCGTACCGGCATCAGGACCGAGAAGGCGTGCGCGTCGTCGGTCCGTCGCACGGCCAGCGGAGTGATCGGGCCGTCCAGCTCCAGCACGAGCTGGCCGTCGCCGGACCCCAGCGCGTCCAGCAGGTACTCCCGGTTCACCCCAACCCGAAGCGCGTCAGCGCCGGCCGCGCCGGCCGGGTCGACAAGGCGCAACTCGCCGCGGCCGTCCAGGCCGAGCGCCACCACCTCGTGCTCGACGCCCTCGTGCGCGCGGTGGCAGACCGGGACGCCGTCGGCGGTGAGCGCCGCGCGCAGCGCCGCGCCGTCGACCGGGATCCGGTACGCGGGTACGTCACCGAGCTGCGCGCGCAGCAGCCGGCGGTAGTCCGGGAAGTCGTACGGCAGCGGTACGGCGGTCAGCGGCCGGCCCGCCACCGTGACGGTCACCCGGCCGGGAGCGACGACGACCTCGGCGACGTCCGAGCCGTCGGGGCCCGACACCGAGCCGGCAGCGTCCAGCAGCGCCCGCAGCTCGTCGACGGCGGCCACCGGCAGCAGCACGCTCACCGGCGGGCCGTCGACGGTGCCGGCGACCCGGGCCACGGCGAGCCGGTGCCGGTCGGTGGCGATCAGGTGCACCCCGTCGAGGGCGACCTCCAGCAGCACGCCGGACAGGACCGGCAGCTCGGGGTCGGCGCCGACGGCGAAGCGTACGGCGTCCACGGCGGCGGCCAGGTCGGTGCGGGCCAGCGCGAGGCGGGTGGTCACTGTGGGCTCCTCCGGGTCGATCAGGCAACGGATCCGGGAGAGCTCGCGACGCGCGTCGGCCAGGCCGTCCTCCAGGCGGCGCAGGTGCGCGTCCAGCAGCCGGTGCACCTCGGCCGGCCGGTGCCGGTTCCGCAGCGCCTCGGCGATGCCGGCCAGCGGCATCCCGACCCGGCGCAGCCCGGCCACCAGCCGGGCCGGGTCCACCTGCTCCTCGGTGTACCAGCGGTAGCCGGTCACCGGGTCCACCCGGGCCGGGGCCAGCACCCCGGAACGGTCGTAGAACCGCAGCGCGCTGACCGTCAGGCCACTGGCCCGGGCCAGCTCGCCGATGCTGCGAAGCTCGCTCTCCACGGCCGTCATCCTGTGACCTCAAGCGGGTCGAGGGTCAACCTCACGCCGGCAGCGTGCGGAACGTGATGCCCGCGCGTACCAGCCGGTCCAGCAGCGCGTCGCCCATCGCCGCGACCGGCGTGACCTGCCCGGCGGTCTCCGGCAGGTCGTCGAAGGCCAGGCAGAGCGCCGACTCGGCGAGCATCTTGGCCGTCTCGTCGTAGCCCGGGTCGCCGCCGGCCACCTCGGTCACCACCCGGCGGTCGCCACCGGTGCCCACGAACCGCACCCGGAACCACGACTTGGCCCGCTGCTCGGCGGTCGGGCCCTGCCCGGAGGCGAGCCGTCCGAGCAGCCAGCGCCGCGTCGGCGCCACCTTCACCAGCCCCATCACACCGGCCAGCCCGACACCTGCGACGAGCACCGTAGGCAGCCGCTTCAGCGCGGCGAAGTGCCGGTAGCGGAAGTCCGGGCCGTACTCCGGGCGGGCCGCCGCGGACCGGCGGACCACCTGCGGGTCGATGGTGGGCAGGGGCACCGCCCACTGGCCGAACTCGCGTACCCGGCCGACCTTGCCCGGCACCGCGCGGACCCGGCGCCCGTCGGGCTTCGGCTCCATCGCCCGCCGCGCCCGCGCCGCGCGGCTCGTCTCACCGGTACGGGAGAACGCGGTGAGCGCCGAGTGGTACGTGCCGGCGGAGAACCGGCCACCGGCCCGCACGTACCCGTCCACGGCGATCGGCCCGTCTGCGGGCAGTTGCTTGACCGTGTACCAGACGCCCAGGTCGTGCGGGATCGAGTCGAAGCCGCAGGCGTGCACCAGGCGGGCCCCGGTGCGTACCGCCTCGGCGTGGTGCCGCACGTACATCCGGTCCACGAACTCCGGCTCACCGGTGATGTCGAGGTAGTCGGTGCCGGCCGCGGCGCACGCGGCCACAAGCGGCTCGCCGTGGTGCACGTACGGCCCGACGGTGCTGGCCACCACCCGGGCGCACTCCGCCACCGCGCGCAGCGACGCCGGGTCGGTCACGTCGGCGGTGAGCAGCGGCAGCTCGGCCAGGGCCGGGTCGATCGCGGCGAGCCGCTCCCGCACCGCGGCCAGCTTGTCCGGGTTACGCCCGGCCAGCGCCCAGCGCAGCCGCTCCGGCGCGTGCCGGGCCAGGTACTCGGCGGTCAGCCCGCCGGTGAAGCCGGTGGCGCCGAACAGGACGAGGTCGTACCGACGGTCTGCGCGCATCCGCCGAGTGTGCCATCCACGGCGTTCACCTTCACGGCGTGAAGACCACCCGGACGCATCCGTCGGCCCGGTCGCGGAACAACGCGTACCCGTCGGCGCCGCGCTCCAGCGGCATCCGGTGCGTGGCCAGATGCTCGGTGACCAGCTCGTCGCGGGCCATCCGGGCCAGCAGCTCCGGGATCGCCGTCGCGCCCCGCCGCCGGGCCGCGCGGACGGCGAGGCCCTTGTCCGCGAGCGCGCCGAGCGGGAACCGGTCCACCACCCCGGGCCGGGCGTCGAGCACCACCACGACGCCGCCCTTGCGGCACGCGTGCACCGCCTCGCGCAGCGCCGCCCCGCCGACCGCCTCGGTCAGCGGCCACCGGTTCGGCTCGGCCGGCACCCCGGAGGCGTCGACGCAGACGTCCGGGCCCCGGCCGCCGCTGCGCTCCCGCAGCTCGGCGAGCACGTCCACGTACCTGTGGTTGAGCGCCTCCACCTCGGCGTGCCGGGCGACCATGCTCAGCCGGTCGTCCCGGTCGTCGACCACGATCACCCGGTCCGCGCCCCGGGCCACCGCCGCCCCGGCGGTGAGCTGGCCGACCGCGCCCGCGCCCCACACCGCCACCACGTCGCCCGGGGCGACCTCGCCCAGCTCCGCGCCGTACCAGCCGGCCGGCGCGGCGTCGGCGGCGAACACCGCGCGGTCGTCGCTCACCGACTCCGGTACGGCGAACGCGCCCACGTCCGCGTACGGCACCCGGACGAACTCGGCGTGGCCACCGGCGAACCCGCCCAGCCGGGCCGGCCGGCCGAAACCGCCCGCTGACGGCTGGCCCCACTCCGGCTCGGCGGTCACGCCGCTCGTGCCGTTGTCGCAGCAGGCGAGCAGCCCCTGCCGGCAGAACCAGCACGCCCCGCAGGCCACCGCGGCGCCCACCACCACCCGGTCGGCGACCCGGTGCCGGCGTACCTCCGTACCGACCTCGACCACCTCGCCGAGGAACTCGCGTCCGAGCACCTCCCCGGCGGACGCCTCGGGCACCCGCCCGTCCAGGAGCGGCAGGTCCGCGCCGCAGGTGATGCTGCGCCGCACCCGCACGATCATGTCCTGGGCGTTGCGCAGCTCCGGGTCCGGGACGCGGCGTACCTCCACCGCGTCGGCTCCGGCCCAGCACAGCGCCCTCATCGCACCGGCCCCGGCCGCTCCAGCGGCGAACGGTCCGCCCGCAGCACCTCGCCGGTCTCCAGGAGCTGCTTGGTCTGCCGCAGCACGTGGCGCAGGTACCGGCCCGGGTCGTCACCGACCAGGTGCGCGGCGAACCCCGGCAACGTGCACTCCCCGCCCAGCGGACGGATCGCCAGCTCCGTGCCGCGACCGCCCGGCGCGGGGCGGGCCCACACCTCGACCGCCCCGTCGAGACGGCGCAGCGGCTCGGGCCACCGCCCGGCCGGGAGCACCCGCTCGGGCTCGGCGGCCACCGTCACCTTCTGCCAGCGCCCCGGCCGTGGATCGGTTGCGGCCCGCTGCGGCAGGCGATCGGCCAGCCTCCGCGCACCGCCGGCCGCCAGCGCCAGCGCGCCCGCCGCCAGCCGTCTGATCCGCGCCACCTGACCTCCCGAGGTCCCGGCCTCGGGCGGCCGGCGCTGCCCGGCCGGCCGCCCGCGTGCCTCCAGGGTGGGCGAGGGGCGGGTGAGCCGGGTTCGCCCCGAAGGGGTGAACCGGCCCGGTTCGGGTAACCGCTGCCCGCGTCGACAGGGGGAGGGATGCATGCCGGAGGAGGCCGACCAGGTCCGGTTCGTGGCCGCGCCGCACGACACCAGCGAGATCACCGGTACGTCCGATCTGCGTACCGCCGGCATCGATTCGCCCGACCTGGCCGGTGGCCCGCTGCCGGGCGGCCCGCCGCTGCTGGCGTCCCGGTTGACGCCGCCGCCGCCACCCGAGCCGGGTCTGCTGCGGCCCCGGCTGGTGGAGCGGGTGGAGCGGGGCGCGAGCGGGCCGGTGACGCTCCTGCTCGCGCCGGCCGGCTGGGGCAAGACGGCTGTGTTGTCCACCTGGGCGCGGGCGGAGCGGGACGGCCCGGCGCCGGCCTGGGTGACGGTGGGTGAGGGCGACACGGCACGGCGGCTCTGGGGCTACCTGGCGGCGGCCCTGCGGACGGCCGCGGTCGACGACCCGGACGAGGGACCACCGCCACCGGTGCCGGACGGCCCGCCCCGGCCGGAGCAACTGGAGTCGCTGGCCGCCGCGCTGGCCGGACGGGAACGGCCGGTGCTGCTGGTCCTCGACGACCTGCACCGGGTCACCGACCCGGCGGCGCTGTCCGGGCTGGAGTTCCTGCTCCAGCACACCGACGGGCGGCTGCGGCTGGTGGCCGGCGCGCGGCGCGAGCCGCCGCTGGCGCTGCACCGCTGGCGGCTGGCCGGCGAACTGACGCTGATCGGCCCGGACGAGCTGGCGTTCACCACCGACGAGGTCGCCGACCTGCTGGTCGCGCACGGCGTGCCGGTGCCCGCCCCGGCGGTGCCCCGGCTGGCCGAGCGCACCGCCGGCTGGCCCGCCGGGCTGCGCTTCGCCGCGCTCGCGCTGGCCGACGGGACCGACCCGGCCCGCGCGGTGGACCGGTTCGCCGGTGACCAGCCGGACGTCGCCGCGTACCTGCGGGACGAGGTGCTCGCCCCGCTGGGCCCGGCGACCCGCGACGTCCTGCGCCGCGTGGCGGTGGCCGTCGCGGTCCGCGCCGACCTCGCCGCCGCGCTGACCGGGCGGGCCGACGCCGGGCAGGTGCTCGCCGAGGCGGCCCGGGACGGCGGCTTCCTCCTCCAGGACGGCGGCAACCCGCAGTGGTACCGGCCGCATCCGCTCCTGGCCGACGTGCTGCGGGACGAACTGGGCCGGCTGCCCGCCGACGAGGTGCGCGAGCTGCACCGGCGGGCGGCGGACTGGTACGCCGCCCATGACCGGCCGGCCGAGGCGGTACGGCACGCGCTGACCGCCGGTGAGTGGACCGCCGCCGCCGAGCTGCTGGTCAGCCGCTGGCCCGAGCTGGCCCCGGACGAGCCGGCCGCCGCGCCGGCCCCGCCGGAGCCGCCCGCGCACCAGGTCCGCCGGGATCCCGAGCTGGCGCTGGCCGCCGCCGCCGAGCGGGCGTACGCCGGTGATCCGGCCGCCGCCGACGGGCAGCTGCGGCGGGCGCTGGCCCACGCCGACGACCTGCCCGCGCCGCGCCGCGACCGGTTCCGCCGGCTGGCCGCCGCCGTGGAGCTGAGCCTGGCCCGGCTCGGCGGGAACCACCAGGGGGTACGCGAGGCCGCCGACCGCCTGCTCGCCACCGCTTCCGGCCCGGCTGCCGACGCCGGGGCCGATCCGCGTGCCGGGTCGGCCGAGCGCGACGATGTACGCGCGGTGGCGGGCGCCGCGCACGGGCTGGTCGCGCTGGCCGAGGGGGAACTGCCGGCAGCCCGTACCCGGTTCGCCGAGGCGCGGGAGGCGGCGCGCCGGGCCGGGCGGCCGCGGACCGAGCTGCTCTGCGTCAGCCGGTCGGCGGCGCTGGAGGCGGCCCGGGGCGCGTTGCGGGCGGCCGAGGAACTCGCCGGGGAGGCGCTGGCGATGCCGGCCTGCCAGGGCTGGTCGGCGCGGGCGGACTGCGGCTACGCGTACCTGGCGCTGGCGCTCGTGGCCTGGCACCGGGACCGGCCCGCGGAGGCCGTGGCCCACCTGGCGCTGGCCGGTCCGGCCACCGCGGAGCCGGGGGGAGCGGCGCTGGCCGCGCTCTGCCGGGCCGGGCTGCTGGCCGACGGCGACGACCCGGCGGGCGCGCTGCGCACACTCGCCGGCGCGCGGGCGGTCGCGCCCGGCGCGGAGCTGGGCGGGTGGCTGGCCGCCGAGGAGGCGCAGGTACGCGCGGCGGCCGGTGACGCCGACGGCGCCCGGGCGCTGCTCGACGCCACTGGTGACGGGCCGGCGCCGGCGCTGGCGTCCGCCCGGTTGCTGCTGCGCGCCGGTGACGCCCGCGCGGCCGAGCGGACGCTGCCCGACTGGGCCGGGCCCGGCGCGGCGGACTGGCCGCTGCCGGTGCGGCTGGGCGCCGGGCTGCTCGACGCGGTGCTGGCCGGGGGGTCCGGGGACGCCCGGCGGGCCGGGCGGGCGCTGGAGGAGGTGCTGGCGCTCGCCGAGCCGGACGGCTACCGGCGCGTCTTCACCCGGACCGACCCGGGGGTACGGGACCTGCTGGCCGCGCACCTGGACTCCGGAACCGCGTACTGGGCCACGGTGAGCGAACTGGTCCGGGGCGCGGACGCGCAGCCGGTCACCGGGCCGGCGGACGGCCCGGCGCGCGGGCTGGACGAGCCGCTCACCGAACGGGAGCTGACCATCCTGCGGTACCTGCAGAGCATCCTGTCCAACGTGGAGATCGCCGCCGAGCTGTCGCTGTCGGTGAACACCGTCAAGACGCACGTGCGCAACATCTACCGCAAGCTCGACGCGACCCGCCGGCGGGACGCCGTCCGGCGGGCGCGCGAGCTGCGGTTGATCTGACTCAGGCGTCGGCCGCGGCGTCCACCACTGTCAGCAGTTCGGCCAGGTCGTAGCCGCCGTCGTGGCGGACGCCGTTGACGAACAGCGTCGGGGTGCCGTTGACGCCGCTGCGGATGCCGTCGACGAAGTCCTGCCGCACCCGGTCGGCGTACTCCTGGCGGCCGACCTCCGCGGCGATCTCGTCCGGCGACAGTCCGATCTGCTCGACGCCGAGCGACAGGTGCACCGGGTCGAGCTGGTCCTGGTGCTGGAAGAGCCAGTCGTACATCTCCCAGAACCGGCCCCGGGCGGCGGCCGCCTCGGCGGTCTCCGCCGCGCTCTCCGCGTACGGGTGGATGTTGGCGATCGGGAAGTGCCGGTACGCCAGCCGCACCACGTCGGCCCGCTGGCGCAGCACCTCGGTCAGGTTCGGGTACGCGGCGCCGCAGAACCGGCACTGGAAGTCGCCGTACTCGACGATCGTGACCGGCGCGTCCGCCGGCCCGCGGACATGGTCGTGTTCGGTCACCGGGGTCCGCAGCCGCGCGGTGGTGACCTGAAGTGGCGTGGTCATCGGGCGCTCACCCGCCGATCCGCGTCCAGCCGCTCCAGCGCGTCGAGGATGCCGTCCACGCCCGGGTTCACCTCGGGCGGCGACAGGTGGCTCCAGGCCACCCGGCCGTCCGGGTCGATCACCACGAGCGCCCGGTCGGACTGCCCACGCGGCGCGTACGCGCCGTACCGGCGCGACACCTCGCCCTTGGGCTCGAAGTCGGCGAGCAGCGGGAACCGGATGCCCTGGCTCTCGGCGAACGCCCGGTGCGAGTCGACGCTGTCCACCGAGATGCCCAGCAGCACCGCGTCGTACCGCTCCAGTTCGGGCAGGGCCGCCTGGTAGAGGGCCATCTGCTCGCCGCAGACCGGTGACCAGTCGGCGGGATAGAAGGCCAGCACCACCGGACGGCCCCGGAACTGCCCGGGACCCACCTGTCGCCCGTCCGGCGCCGTCGGCAGCGTGAACCCGGGGGCGGCCCGCCCGGGTGTGATCAGCCCGTTCGGATCACTCATGCCTCCCACCATGGCGGGTGCCCGGGTGAGGCGGGCTCACCCGGGCGGGGTGGTTCGGCTCAGCGCACGACCAGGTGGTTGTGCACCTCCCGGATGCCGGGGGCGTTCCACACCACCCGCTCGATCTCCGCGCGCTCGCCGGGCGAGTGGACCTGCCCGCCGAGCACGACGGTGTCGCCGTGCACCCGGACGTCGACGCTCTCGGCCTCGGTGGCGGCGTTGCGCGCGAGCGCGTCCACGATCCGTTCGGCCAGGTCGTGGCCGTCGGCGCGGACCGCCGGGCGCACGGCGATCCCGTTGCTCACTCCGCGTACGCCGGTGAGCCGGGCGACCGACCGTTCGGCGGCCCGCCGCTGGTACTCCCACTCGACGTCGCCGTGCAGCGTGACCCAGCCGTCGGAGACCGTCACCTGCAGCGTCTCGACCGGCACGAACGCGTCCCATTCCAGCGCCCGTACGGCCGCGACGGCGATCTCCGGGTCCTCCCGGCCGGCCGCGGTGGCGATCTGGACGGCGAGGTCGTTGGCGACCGCGCGGACCCGGGCGGCCCGGTGCGCGGCCCGCTCGGCAGCCCACTTCTTGGCGTAGCTGTCCACCCGGCCGGTCAGCGTCACCACGCCCTCGGTGACGGTTACGCCGATCTCGTCCGGGCCGACCCGGGGCTCCCAGGTCAGTTCGTCGAGCACCGCGGACTGGATGTCCCGGTCGGTGCGCGTGATCGTGTCGGTGGCCATCCGGCTCTCCCTCCGTCGATGGCGGCGCGGGCACGCGGTCCCGCACCCGCGATCCTGCGCGTGTCCCGGGTGACCGGCCCTCACCCGGTCCGGGTGGGGGAGAGCACCACGCGGCACGGTGGCCGCCCCCGGGAGTGCCGGGAGCGGCCACCGTGCCGGTCGGGTGGGGTTCAGCCGTCCAGGCCGGCCGGGGAGTTCGGGCGGTCCACGTCCACGAACTCGATCTCGTCCGCGGCGCGGTCGCGGCTGCCCGCGGCGCGCGCGGCGGTGCCGGCGGCCCAGCCGATCGCCGCGCCCGCGAGCGCCGCCGCGATCAGCAGCGTCCAGGGCAGGGCGGGCCGGCGTCCGGCCAGCGCGTCGAAGGCGAGCGTGGCCCGCCGGCGCGCCTCCTCGGCGGCGGAGCCGACCAGGTCGGTGGCGTCGTCGGCGAAGCCGGAGGAGTTGCGGCGGGCGCTGCGGGTGGCGTCGCGCACGCTGTCACCGGCGGAGCCGGCCGCGGAGAGCAGGTGCTGCCACGCCTGGTCGGCGACCCGCTCGGCCTTGCCCCGGCGGTCCAGCAGGTTGGATCCGAACATCGTTCTACCTCCTCGGGTGCCGAAGGCCGGCGGCCACTTCGGACTCCGGTGTCCATCCGGCGCGTTCACTGTCTCGGGGCAGTGCCCCACCGGCGCACGCGGCAAACCCTCGCGGTGGTGCCCGGCTCGTGAGCAGCGAACGGGACGAACCACCCGAACGCGCCGGGACCGGTGCCGACGGGACGTGCGCGCGCCCGCTACCCTGGTCGGCGGATCGACGGGTCCGACCGGCCGTACGGCTGGCCGCGGCCCGCGTCGAAGGGGAAACTGGAACCCGGAGGTCCGGATTGGGAGCGCCCAGGTGTGCCCAGTTCGCGAATTGCTCATCCCGGGGGGTGGCGACCGGGCCGTTGGAGGAATACTCTCGGTCGCGGCCCGCGTACTGATGAGGCGCCCGTCAAGGGCGAGTGGAGGTGCTCGCGTGAGCCTGTCGATCGTGAAGTCGGTGCGGCCGGGTGGTGTCGTCCAGATCGCGCCCCGTGGGGAGATCGACGTCGACACCGCGTACGAGGTGCGGGAAGCGATCGCCGAGGTGCTCGCGAAGGGCCGTCCCTCGCGCATCGAGCTGAACATGCGGCTCGTCACGTTCATCGACTCGGTCGGCATCAGCGCCATGGTGGCCGGCTTCCAGACCTGCGAGGTCAGTGGCGTCAAGCTCGTGGTCACCGAGCCGAGCCGGTTCGTGCACCGGCAGCTCTGGGTGACCGGCCTGCTCGGCCTCTTCGGCGCTCCCGAGCCGTGGTTCGCCGACGACACCCCCGAGGTGCTGCCCGGCGCCTGAGCGCCGTTCGCACCCCCTGCGGCCAGGGGACCTTCTACCCGTTGCCAGCCCGGCGTCGGTACGGGACGATCGTCGCGACGTACGACGGCGAGGGGGCCCGCTTGCAGAGCAGCGACAGCTTCAGCTACACCGTGCAGGCCCGGTGCAGCCGGGCCGACGCGGTGGCACTGCTGGGTGACCTGAGTCGCCAGGGCGAGCTGCATCCGCTGATCGTCCGGGTCCGGCAGCTGCCGGCCCGGCCGGGCGCGCTGGCCAGCTACGCGATCACCGACCGGCTGCAACTGGGCCCGCTGCACTTCCCGGTCACGTACCAGGCGGACGTGCTGGTCGCGAGCGAGGACGAGGTGGTCACTGTGGCCCGGCAGCAGCCGGCGACGACGGTGCGCAACCACACCCGGCTGCGCGACGAGCCCGACGGCACCGTGCGCATCGACGTGGAGATCACGCTCACCGCGCCGGCGCCGCTGTTCGGGTACGCGTTCCGCCAGGCCCGGGCGGCTCACCTGAGCCTGGCGGCCCGTCTCGGCGCGACGCTGGAGGGCCGGCCCGATCCGGCCGGCCCCCCGGGAGCGCGCTAGTACACCGACAGGTGCACGTGGTTGGTGTGGTCGCTGGACGGGTCTCCGTTGCCGCCGCTGTACGACTTCCACCCGCTGCTGGGCAGCCAGATCTGCTTGAACCAGATCACGTAGAGCACGGCGAGCGGGTCGGCGTTGCGCACGAAGTACGCGGCCAGGTTGTTGCCGTACGTCCGGTCACCGCCGCTGGCCACGCCGCCGAAGCCGTTCTTCTGGGCGGCGAAGTCGCAGGCCCGCCCCTTCGGGTGCTCGCCCGAGCCGCTGGGCCGGTGGCACGAGACGTACCTGGTGAAACCGGCCGCCTTGGCCTGCTGCAGCGCGTGCAGCGTCCGCGGGGTGATGCAGCCGTTGGCCGGGGTCGGGTCGTTGACGCTGCACGACTCCGACGGCCACGAGCCGTCCGAGTTGCGTGGTGCGGGCTTCGCGTTCTTGCTTGAGGTGCCCTGGACGCTGCCGCCGCCGCTGCTGTTGTTGCGGGCGGAACGTTCGTTCGCCACTTCGAGCGCGCGCTCGGCCTGCTCCTTGCGCTTGCCCATCACCTCGACCTGCTTGCGTTGCTCGCGGATCTCGGTGTCGAGCGCGGCCCGGGTGCGGGTGGCCTCGTCCCGGGTGGTGATCAGCTCGCGCACCGTGCGGTCCTCGTGCGCGGCGACCTGTTCCAGCGTGGCGGCCCGGTCCATGAAGCCCGCCGGGCTGCTGCTGTCGAGCAGCGCGGCGGCGGTGCCGAGCCGCCCGGCGCGGTACGCCACCCCGGCGATCTCACCGACCTTGGCGTCACGTACGGCCAGCTCGGCGCCGACCTTCGCGAGCTGGTCGTTGAGCTGCTTCTGGCGGTCCACCGACCGGTTCAGCGCGGCCTTCGCCTCCAGCCAGCCCTTGCTGGCCGCGTCGAGTTGGGCGCGCAGCTCGGGCGTGCCGCCCTCGTCGTCGCCGGGCGCGGCGGCGAGCAGGGCGGTCCGGGGCGCCGCCGAGGCGGGGGAGGCCGGAACGGTCGCGACGCCGACAGTCAGCGTCGCGACGAGCAGGGCCGCCAACCGGGCGGCCGTCCGTCGTACAGGTGCCACTGGGGGCATTCACATGTCCTTCCGTCAACCGCCGACCGGGTTAGCTGACGGGTTCGGGACGGAAGATCCCTACCGCTGACGCGGATGCACCCCACGTACGTGGTTCCCCGGCTCGCCCCTTCGGGCGATTAGGCGACGGCCACCCCACCTGCGCCCGTGACGCCGGTGGCTGCGGCCGCGACCGAGCCTACCGGCGCGGCCCGGGCGTGGCTCCGTTGCGCAGTGCCGCATGGTGGGGCAAAACCGACATAAGTGTACAGCAGTCACGGTGATTTAAGTCTGCCCTAATCACCACTCGGTCTTTCCGCACACTCCGGCTGACGCTCCGGGTTCGACCTGCAACGTGGCGTGATCGATGGAGAAGTCCTCGTGCAGCGCCGTCCGCGCGGCGGCCAGCACCCCGGCCGGGTCCACGCCCGGGTCGGTGGTCAGGTGCGCCGAGGCCACCTCCATGCCCGAGGTGAGCGTCCAGACGTGCAGGTCGTGCACCTCGGCCACGCCGGGGACCGCGGCCAGTCGGTCGTGCACGGCGGTCACCTGGAGGTGCTCCGGCGCCGCCTGCACCAGGATGCGCACCGCGGCCCGGCCGAGCCGCCAGGTGCGCGGCAGGATGAACAGGCCGATCCCGACGGCGACCAGTGGGTCCGCCCACCACCAGTCGGTCACCGCGATGACCAGCGCCGCGGCGATCACGCCGAGCGAGCCGAGCAGGTCGCCGAGCACCTCCAGGTACGCGCCGCGCAGGTTGATGCTCTCCTTCGCCCCGGCGCGCAGCAGCGCGAAGGCGACGATGTTGGCGAGCAGGCCGAGCACCGCCACCACGAGCATCGGGCCGGCCAGCACCTCCGGCGGCTCGCCGAAGCGGCGTACCGCCTCGATCAGGACGTAGACCGCGACGGCGCCGAGCAGCACGGCGTTGGCGAGGGCGGCGAGCACCTCCAGCCGGTAGAGGCCGAACGTGCGCTGCGGGTCGGTGCCGGCGCGCCGGGTGGCGGTGATCGCCGCGAGGGCCATGCCGATGCCGAGCACGTCGGTGAACATGTGCCCGGCGTCGGAGAGCAGGGCGAGCGAGCCGGTGGTGAAGGCGGCCACCGCCTCGACCACCATCAGGACGGCGAGCAGCGCGAACGCGGCCCAGAGCCGGCCTGCGTGGCGGTGTGCCGCGTTGGCCACCGCGCTGCTGTGGTCATGACCTGCGCCCACGCCAACACCCTCCCTGCCGCGTACCGGCCGGGCCCAATGTATGCTCACATCGCTATGTATGCAAGTGAACTGTGGGTGGCGCGGGCGTGGCCCCTCACCCCACCGGGTCGAGCGTGGTGAGGCGCTGGGTCGCCCGGGACAGCGCCACGTAGAGCGTGCGCACGCCCGAGCCCGGATCGGCCCGGATCTCGCTCGGCGCCACCAGCACCACGCCGTCGTACTCCATGCCCTTGGCCTGGAGGCTGGTCACCACCTGGAGCCGGCCCGCGCCGAGCGCGCCCAGCCAGCCGGCCACCTCGTCCCGGCGCGGCACCGGCGTGATCACGCCGACGGTGCCCTCCACCTGGCCGAGCAGCGCCTCGGCCGCCTCGACGGTGGCCGCCGGCAGCTCGGCGGCGGGCACCGTGCGTTCCACCGGCGGAACGCCTGTGGACCGGACCGCGTCGGGCAGCGGCAGATCCGGGTAGAGCCGGCGGATCTCCGCCGCCGCCACCGCGAAGATCTCCGCCGAGTTGCGGTAGTTGGTGGTCAGCTCGTAGCGGTGCCGCTTGCGCCGGCCCAGCGCCTGGTCCCGGGCCCGGTCCAGCTCCTGCGGGTCGCCGGTCCAGGCGGTCTGCGCCGGGTCGCCGACCACCGTCCAGGACGCCAGCCGCCCGCGCCGGCCGATCATCCGCCACTGCATCGGCGAGACGTCCTGCGACTCGTCCACCACCACGTGCGCGTAGTCGCGGTAGTCGGCCGGACGCTCCCGGGCCGCCGCGCGGGCGGCGCGCTGCCGATCGGCGTACGTGCTCAGCTCGCGCACGCCACCGGCGAGCTGGTACGGGTCGCGCTTGGGCCGGGCCCGCTGCACCGGCTTGCCCAGCAGCGCGTCCAGCTCGTCCAGCAGCGCGATGTCCGCCACCGTCAGCCCGTCGGTCGCGAGCGTGCGGTACGCCTGCCCGAGCAACCGGATCTCGGCCGAGGAGAGGATCCCCCCGGCGTAGCGGCGCAGCCGGTCCGGGCGGGCCAGCCAGTCCAGCACGTGCCGGGGGTGCAGCCGGGGCCACCACGCCTTGAGGAACTCGCGGAACTCCGGCCGCTCGATGATCTCGTCCTCGAACGCGGGCTGCTCCGGCAGCCGGCCCACCCGCAGCGTGCGGGCCTGCGCGTAGAGCGCGGCGAGCACCGCGTCGAACGCCGCCCGGCGTACCTCGTTGCGGCGCGCGCCCCGGGCCAGCGTCCGGTCCCGGATCGCGTCCAGCGCGGGGCGCTCCAGGCGCAGCAGCTCACCCCGGTACAGCAGGCGCAGCTCGGCGGGGGAGTCCGGCACCGCGTCGCGGACCGCGCGTTCCAGCACCCGGCGCATCCGCAGCGAGCCCTTCACCGCCGCCACGTCCGGCGGGTCAGTCCGCGACGCGGACAGGCCGGGGAAGAGCGAGCCGAGCGAGTGCAGCGTGGCGGTCTCCTCGCCCAGTGAGGGCAGCACCGAGGCGATGTACTCGACGAACACGCCGGACGGGCCGACCACCAGGATGCCGCCGCCGGCGTACCGGGCCCGGTCGGAGTAGAGCAGGTACGCGGCCCGGTGCAACGCCACCGCCGTCTTGCCGGTCCCCGGGCCGCCGGAGACGATCGTGACGCCGTTGCCGGGGGAGCGGATCGCCTCGTCCTGCTCGCGCTGGATGGTGGCGACGATGTCGCGCATGCCCCGGCCGGTGGCCCGGGACAACGTGGCCAGCAGCGCTCCGTCACCGACCACCGCCATGTCCGGCGGCGCGGCCTCCGGGTCCAGCAGGTCGTCCTCGATCCGGGTGACCTTCTCCGAGGCCGACTGGATCGTGCGCCGGCGTACCACGCCGCGCGGCTCGGCGGGCGTGGCCTGGTAGAACGCGGCGGCGGCTGGGGCCCGCCAGTCCACCACCAGCGTCTCCGCGTCCACGCCCCGCACGCCCAGGCGGCCGACGTGCAGCACCTGCCCGGTACGCAGGTCCAGCCGCCCGAACACCAGCCCCTCGTGCTCGGCGTCCAGCACGTGCCGGCGCTGGGCGGCGTGGAAGACCATCGCATCCCGCTCGACCAGCGCGCCGAAGTTGCCGACCCGGGCCAGCCGGTAGCCCTCCCGCTCGGCGTCGGCCGCCGACCGGCGCAGTTCGGCCAGCCGGGCGTACACCCGGTCGAGGTGGCGCTGCTCGGCGGCGATCTCCCGGTCCAGCGTGGTCTGGTCGGTCAACGCGGATGCTCCTGTGGTCGGACGGCACGACGGGCTGAATGAGGGTACGGGCCCCCGGCAACCGCAGCGCCGGGGCATGCCGTCCGCGTGGCGTACGTCAGTGCCGTTCCGGAGCGGGAGACGCTCAGAGGCGGGCCGCCGGACGGCCGGTCAGCACCCGGTCCAGCACCCCGGCCACGGCGTCGTTCACCTGGTCCGGGCGCTCCATCATCAGCATGTGACCGGCGCCCGGGCAGACGGTCAGCTCCGTGGTGGGCAGCGCCGCCGCGATCGACTCGGCGCACGGCGGCGGGGTGAGCCGGTCCCGGTCCCCGACCAGCGCGGCGGCCGGCAGCCCGCCCAGCGCGGCGAGCGTCTCCAGCCGGTGCTGCGCCCCGATCGAGGCGCGGAACCCGCCGATCGAGCGCAGCGTGGCCCGGGCCACCGCCGAGGTGACCAGCCGGATGTCCGCCGGGTCGCAGCGGTCGCCGAACAGCATCCAGCGGATGCTCGGGCGCAGCGCGCGCAGCAGCGCGTGCGGTGGCCGCCAGCCGCCGCACCGGGCCAGCACCCCGGCGCCGGTGGTCTCGGCGAGCCGGATCAACCTCGTGATGCGGGGGGACAGGCCGTAGACGGTGTGCGTGTGCCCCTCGGCGGTGGTCGAGACGAAGACCAGCCCGGCGGTACGCGCCGCGAACCGGTCGGCGTGGCGGTGGGCGTACTCCATCACCGTCATTCCGCCCATCGAGTGCCCGACCAGCACGATCGGCCCGGACGGGGCGATCTCGTCGACCACGGTGGCGAGGTCGTCGCCGAGCTGGGCGAGCGTGGCGTCGCGCAGCGCCAGGCAGCTCGACCGGCCGTGGCCGCGCGCGTCGTAGGTGACCAGGCGGACCCGGTCGCCGAACCGTTCCCGCAGCTCGGCGACCTGACGGTGCCAGCTGCGGCCGTCGAGCGTCCAGCCGTGCAGCATCAGCACGGTGACCTCGGCGTCGACCGGCCCGGTGACCGTCACGTGCAGGCGTACGCCGTCCGGAAGCCGCAGTTCCATGTCGCCACCCCCGAGCCCGTCCGGTTTGCGTCCACCGGGTGTCCCGGCGGTGACACCGGCGTTACCCGTCATGACACCACGGCAACCGGGGCGGGGAGAAGATTCGCGTCCCGACCCGTGGACGAGCCGGACGCGCATCCGCCGGCGATCCGCCACCGGTGAGGTGACGCTGCTGCCGCAGGAGCAGACGCGAAACCGCCCGCCGGGTGATCCCGGCGGGCGGTCGCGGTGGTGCGGGTGAAGGGTGCTCAGCCCTCGAAGACGCCGGCCTCGACCAGGCGCTTCTCGGTGGCCTCCCAGCCGTGGTCCGGGTGGGCGGCGGCGAGGCCGTTGATCTCAGCCCGGATCTTGGCGGCGTGGCCGGCGGCGGCCAGCACCCGGATCTCCTCGACGAAGGCCTCGGAGTCGGTGCGCAGGTGCGCGGTCTTGCCGTTGGTCAGGTTGCGCACGTAGGCGTGCTTGCCGCCGTTGAGCGGGATCAGGTACTTGAACTCGCCCAGCACGCTGAGGGCGCCACCCTGGCCAGCCTGGCCGGCCCGGACTGACGCGCGCGCGGTCTTAGAGGTGTTGCTCGCCACGGAGGTACTCCTTGCAGACGTACGGTGGGGACGGAAAGCCGTCCGGGGGCTGTGCGAGTGACGCCCGGGTTGAGCGCCTGCCCGCGAAGATGTACGGCGGCACACAGAACCGCCCAGAGAACTGTACACGACCGCGACACCTGGCTGGTCGTCGCGGCGTCAGAGGGCACAACCGGCTCCACCTCCCGGGTATTTCCCGCCGGCTGGGACCGGCGAATTTTCCGATTCGCTGGCGCACCACCAGTCACACGGGTCATCATGTGTGTCCAGGTACCACTCGGTAGGACGAGGTCGTAGGGGAAGACGCACCTCGGCTCACCGGGAGGTCACCGTGCCAACGCGTGGCGTCGTATACGTCCACTCGACCCCGCTCGCCGTGTGCTCGCACGTCGAGTGGGCGATCGCGCGCGTCCTCGCCGCGCCGGTCAACCTGCACTGGACGGCGCAGCCCGCCGATCCGGGCGCTCGTCGCGCCGAGTGCGGCTGGACCGGCAGCCCGGGGACCGGCGCGGAGCTGGCCGCTGCCCTCCGGCAGTGGCCCATGATCCGTTTCGAGGTCACCGAGGAACCCAGTCCCGGCGTCGACGGCGAGCGTTTCATGTACGTACCGGGCCGGGGCCTGTTCCGGGCCGCCGTCGGCGCGGCCGGTGACATCCAGCTCGGCGAGGACCGGCTGCGCAGCCTGATGGCCGCCGCGCGCAGCCCGGAGGCGCTCGCCCACGCGCTGGACAAGGCGCTGGGCACCGCCTGGGACGCCGAACTGGAGCCCTACCGTTACGCCGGCGACGGCGCCCCGGTGACGCTGCTCACCCGGGTCGGGTGACGGCGGCCGAGTTGCCCCGATACGGTGGGCCGCGTGTCGATTTCCCCGCGGCGCTCCGCCGTCGCGCTCGCCGCACTGACCGCGCTTCTCGTCTCCGGGTGCTCGGACGGGCCGGACCGGCCCCGTCCCACCCCGACGAGTCCGGCGCCGTCGTCGGCCGCGCCCGCGCCGAGCGAGTCGCCGGCCGCTGACCCGGCCGCCCGCGCCGCCGCGCTGGTCGGCACGCTGAGCGACGAGGACCTGGTCGGGCAGGTGCTGATGCCGTACGCCTACGGCAGCTCGGCCACCGAGGTCTCGGCCGGCTCGGCGGCCGGCAACCGCGCGCTGGCCGGCGTCGACACCCCCGCCGAGATGGTGGCGAAGTACCGGCTCGGCGGCGTCATCCTGGTCGGCTTCAGCGCCGACGACCCCACCTCCGGCAACCAGGCCACCACGAACGTCGACAACCCGAAGCAGGTCCGGGCGCTCACCGACGGGCTGCGCGCCGCCGCCGGCAAGCTGCCCGCCGGCGCCGCGCCGTTCCTGATCGGCACCGACCAGGAGTACGGCGTGGTCACCCGGATCACCGACGGCGTGACGCTGCTGCCCAGCCCGCTCGCGGCCGGCGCCGCCGGGAACCCGGCGCTGACCGAGGCCGCCTGGCGGGCCGCCGGGGCCGAGCTGGCCGCGATGGGCATCAACCTCGACTTCGCCCCGGTCGCCGACGTGCTCGTCACCCGCAGCACGGTGATCGGCTCCCGGTCCTTCGGCGCGGACCCGGCGACCGCGTCCCCCCAGGTGGCCGGCGCGGTACGCGGCCTGCAGGCCGAGGGCGTCGGCGCGGCGGTCAAGCACTTCCCCGGGCACGGCCTGAGCGCCGAGGACTCGCACACCGAGCTGCCCGTGATCAAGCAGTCCCGCGCCGACCTGGACCGGATCGCGTTCCCGCCGTTCCGGGCCGGGATCGGCGCCGGGGCCATGGCGGTGATGTCGGCCCACCTGGACGTCAAGGCGGTCGACCCGGGCACCCCCGCCACGTTCTCCCGCAAGCTGCTCACCGACGTGCTGCGCGGCCAGCTCGGCTTCCAGGGCGTGGTGATCACCGACGGGATGAACATGGCCCCGGCCAAGAAGTGGTCACCCGGTGAGGCGGCCGTGCGCGCGCTCAACGCCGGCAACGACCTCATCCTGATGACGCCGAACGTCACCCAGGCGTACGACGGGCTGCGCGCCGCGCTCAAGGACGGCTCGCTGCCCCGCGCCCGCCTGGTCGAGGCGGTCACCCGGGTGCTCACCATGAAGTTCCGGCTGGCCGGGCGGGACACGCCAGCGCTGTCCACGCTCGACGGCGCGGCACACCGCAAGGCCGCCGACGACCTCGCCACCGCCGCGGTGACGGTGCTGCGCGGCAAGTGCGGCGGCGCGGTGACCGGACCGGTCAGCGTGACCTCCTCCGGTGGCCGGGAGCGCACCCGCAAGCTGCTGACCGAGGCGCTCACCGCGGCCGGCGTCAAGGTGGTGCCCTCCGGCGGCACGGTGGTGCACCTGGTCGGGTACGGCGACGGCGCGAAGGACCTGCGCGCCGACGCCGCCGTGACGGTGGCGATGGACACGCCGTACGTGCTGTCCGGGGCGAAGTCCCCGACGCTGATGGCGACCTACTCGTCCACCCGGGCCTCGATGAACGGCCTCGCCGCGGTGCTCGCCGGCAAGGCCCGCCCGGGCGGCCGCTCCCCGGTGCCGGTCTCCGGCCTGCCCGCCACCACCTGCCGCACCTGACCGCCGCCGCCGGTAACTCGGGTGCGGCCCGGGGCGGCCGGCTGGCAGGGTGGCGCCATGGGAGAGGCAGCACAGGGATTCCGGTACGTCGAGCGCGCCGACGGCACGGTGGTGATCACGCATCACGGCCGGGTCGCGAGCACGCTTCGCGGCGGCCGGGCGGCGCAGTTCCTGGCCGAGGTCGACGACGATCCGCAGCTGGCCATGGCCCGGTGGACCGGCAACTACCGGCGGGGCAACGAGCGCACCGCCCGCCTACACCCCCGCAACCGCTGAGGTGTAAGGAAGGGCCCCCTGTTAACGCCTGCGGTAGAGGAAGGGCCCCTTCTTAACAGTCGCTGTTAAGAAGGGGCCCTTCCTTACGTCAGGGGCGGGTGAAGACCAGCGCCACGTTGTGTCCGCCGAAGCCGAACGCGTTGTTCAGCGCCGCCGGGACCTCCATGTGCCGCGCCTTGTGCGCGGCGACGTCCAGGGTGAGGCCCTCGTCCGGGTCGTCCAGGTTGATCGTCGGCGGGATCACGCCGTCCCGGATGGCCAGGATGGTGGCGATCGACTCCAGCGCGCCGGCCGCGCCGAGCAGGTGCCCGGTCATCGACTTGGTGGCGGTGAGCACCGGGTGGTCGCCGACCGCCTGGCGCAGCGCGCCGATCTCCAGCATGTCCCCGACCGGGGTCGAGGTGGCGTGCGCGTTGACGTGCACGATGTCGGTACGGGCCACGTCCGCGTCGGCGACCGCCCGGGCGATGGCCCGGATCGCGCCCTCGCCCTCGGCGTGCGGCTGCACGATGTCGTACGCGTCCGAGGTGATCCCCGCGCCGGCCAGGCGCGCGTACACCCGGGCGCCCCGGGCGGCGGCGTGGTCGGCGCGCTCCAGGATCACCACGCCCGCGCCCTCACCGAGGACGAAGCCGTCGCGACCGGAGTCCCACGGCCGGGAGGCCCGCTCCGGCTCGTCGTTGCGGGTCGACATGGCCCGCATCGAGCTGAAGCCGGCGATCGGCAGCGGGTGGATGACCGCCTCGGTGCCGCCGGCCACCACCACGTCGGCCCGGCCGGCGCGGATGATGTCCAGACCCAGCGCGATCGCCTCCGCGCCGGTCGCGCAGGCGCTGGCCACGGTGTGCACGCCGGCCTTGGCGCCCAGCTCCAGTCCGACCCAGGCGGCCGGACCGTTCGGCATCAGCATCGGGATGGTGTGCGGGGAGACCCGCCGCGGGCCCGACTTCTCCAGGATGTCGTCCTGGGCGAGCAGGGTGGTGGCGCCGCCGATGCCCGAGCCGACGCTGACCGCCAGGCGCTCCGGGTCCGGCCCGGCCTCGGCCAGCCCGGCGTCGGCCCACGCCTGCCGGGCGGCGATGATGGCGATGGCCTCCGAGCGGTCCAGCCGGCGCAGCTTCACCCGGTCCAGCACCTCGGACGGGTCCACCGCCAGCTGGGCGGCGATCCGGACGGGCAGGTCCGCCGCCCACTCCTGGGTGAGCGCACTCACCCCGGAGCGGCCGGCGAGCATGGCGTCCCAGGTCGACGCGACGTCCCCGCCGAGCGGGGTCGTCGCGCCGAGCCCGGTGACGACGACGTCGGGACGACTCATGATCAGGACTGCGCCTCGATGTAGCTGACCGCGTCACCGACCGTCTTGAGGTTCTGCACCTCGTTGTCCGGGATCTTGACGCCGAACTTCTCCTCGGCCGCCACCACGACCTCCACCATGGAGAGCGAGTCGACGTCGAGGTCGTCGGTGAAGGACTTCCCCTCGGCCACGTCGTCCGGGTTCACCCCGGCAACCTCTTCGAGGATCTCGGCGAGGCCGGCGGTGATCTCGTCACGGGTCATTGCGGTTGGTTCCTCTCATCGGGGGTTACCGGTGACCGGCGTCGCCGGTCACGCGCCTCGGCGCGTTCGCGCCCGAGGGGGTCTCAGGGGCAGCGCACGACCTGACCGGCGTAGGTCAGGCCGCCGCCGAAGCCGAACAGCAGGACCGGGGCGCCCGAGGGCACCTCGCGCCGCTCGACCAGCTTCGACAGGGCCAGCGGGATGCTCGCCGCCGACGTGTTGCCGGACTCGACGATGTCCTTGGCGATGATCGCGTCCGGAATGTTCAGCCGCTTCGCGATGCCGTCGATGATCCGGCCGTTGGCCTGGTGCGGCACGAACGCGGCCAGCTCCGACGGGGCCACGCCGGCCCGCTCGCAGGCCTGCAGCGCGAGCGGGGCCAGCGCGGTGGTGGCCCAGCGGAACACCGACTGCCCCTCCTGCGCGATGTACGGCTGCCAGCCCTCGATGCGTACCGCGTCGCTCTTCTCCGGCGCGGAGCCCCAGACCACCGGCCCGATCCCGGCCGGCTCGTCGTCGGCGGTCGCGGTCACCACGGCCGCCCCGGCGCCGTCGGCGAAGATGATGCAGGTCGAGCGGTCGGTCCAGTCGGTGAAGTCGGAGAGCTTCTCGGCGCCGACGACGATCGCGTTGCGCGCCGCGCCGGCCCGGATCGCGTGGTCCACGGTGCCCAGCCCGTACGCGAAGCCGGAGCAGGCGGTGTTGAGGTCGTACGCGGCGGGCGCGGTGACGCCGAGCTTCGCCGCGACCCGGCAGGCCACGTTGGGACTGCGGTCCACCGACGAGCAGGTGGCCACCACGACCATGTCGATGTCGGCGGCGGTGAGGCCGGAGTTGGCGAGCGCCTTGCCGGCGGCGGCGGTGGCCATGTCGGCGACCGTCTCGTCGCCCGCGATCCGCCGGGTGGCGATGCCGACCCGGTCCCGGATCCATTCGTCGCTGGTGTCCACCATCTGCGCGATCTCGTCGTTCGTGACGACGCGGGAGGGCTGGTAGTGCCCCATCGCGACGATCCGGCTGCCGGCCATTTAGTGCGTTCCTCCGATGCGGACGAGGGGCTGGCCCGGGGCGACCGGGTCGTCGTGGTGCGCGAGCCACTCGGTGAGCAGCCCGTTGTCGTGTGCGGTCACCTCGACCGGCCCCTGCGCTCCGGTGACGTGGCCGAGGACCTGGCCGGCGCGTACCTCGGCGCCCACCGTCGCCTCGGCCGCCCGGGCGAGGCGGCCGGCGGCGGGGGAGACGACCACCCGGAACCACGGCGTGTACGGGCGGGCGGGACCGGCGTGCCGGGCGATCAGCCGCCGCGCGGCGGGCAGGTCGGCGGGGGTGTTCAGAGTGACGATCTCGGGCGCGCCCTCGCCCTTGAGTTCCCGCTTGACCAGTCCGGCGAGGGTGCCGGCGGGCGGCAGCTCGATCACGCCGGTGACCCCGAGGTCGGCCAGCGTACGCATGCACAGGTCCCAGCGGACCGGGGCGGTGACCTGCCGGACCAGCCGCTGCAGCGTCTCCGGGCCGTGCCCGACCGGCGCGCCGTCGAGGTTGGACAGCAGGATCCGGGCCGGGGCGGAGGCGGTGACACCGGCGGCGACGGCGGCCAGCGCGGCCTCGGCCGGCGCCATGTACGGCGTGTGGAACGCGCCGGCCACCTGGAGCCGGATGATCCGGGTGCGGGCCGGCGGTTCGGCGGCGAGCTTGTCCAGCCCGTCGATCGCGCCGGCGGCCACGATCTGACCGGCGCCGTTGCGGTTGGCCGGGTGCAGCCCGTGGGACTGGAGCGCGGCGAGCACCTCGTCCGGGTCACCGCCGAGCACCGCGGCCATCCCGGTCGGTTCCAGCGCGCAGGCCGCGGCCATCTCGTGTCCGCGTACGCCGGCGAGCGTCACGGCGGCCTCGGCCGGCAGTACCCCGGCCAGGGCGGCGGCGCCCAGCTCACCCACGCTGTGCCCGGCGACCAGCGCGACGTCGTGCATCGGCAGGTGCTCGGCGGCGAGCAGCGCGGCGGCGACCAGCAGCGGCTGGGTACGGGCGGTGTCCTTGATCTCGTCCGCGTCCGCCCGGGTGCCCAAATGGATCAGGTCCACCCCGGCCAGGGCCGACCACCAGCGCAGGCGCGCCTCGACACCGTCGAGGTCGAGCCACGGAGCGAGGAAGCCGGGCTTCTGCGAACCCTGTCCCGGAGAGAGTACGGCGAGCACGTGTACGACTCTGACGGATACTCGCGGGTCGCGCTGTAACGCACGGCACGAAACCGCACTAGAACCTTTGGAGGAAACCTACAAAAATCGGTGGGCGGTCATCGCCGGTCGGAGACCCCCGGTACCACCGGGTCGAGCCTACCCACAGTCAGCGCCACCTGCAGCGCGAAGGCGTCGCGCGGGGCCAGCGGCGAGAAGGCGGTCACCTCGGCGATCCGCTTCAGGCGGTAGCGCACGGTGTTCGGGTGCACGAAGAGCGCCCGGGCGGCGCTCTCCAGCGTGCCACCGGCGGCGAAGAACGCGTCCAGCGTCTCCAGCAGCTCGCCGCCGGAGCGGGCCAGTGCCGCGTACACGTCGTGGCGCAACCGGCGGCGGGCCTCGGTGTCGCCGGCCAGCGCCCGTTCCGGCAGCAACTCGTCCGCGGCGACCGGGCACGGCGCGGTCGGCCAGGCCGGCGCGGCCCGGAAGCCGGCCAGCGCGGCCCGCGCCGACTCGGTGGCCTCGTCCAGGCTGGGCACCGCCGGGCCGACCACCACCGGCCCCTCACCGAAGGCGGTACGCAGCTTCTCCGTGGCCGCCACCGGGTCGGCCGCCCCGCCCAGCACGATGACCAGCCGGTCGCCGTGCACGCCGCCGATCACCTCGACGCCGATCCGCCGGGCCTGCCGGTAGACGGTGTGCAGCACGGCGGCCACCTCGCCGCCGGGGGACCGGCCCACCGCCACCGCGACCGGTGGGGCGTCCGTCCAGCCGAGCGCGGCGGCCCGGCTGGCCAGCACGTCCGGGGAGTCGCCGCGCAGCAACGCGTCGACCAGCAGCGCCTGCAACCGGGCGTCCCAGGAGCCGCGGCTCTCGGCGGCCCGGGCGTAGACCCGCGCGGCGGCGAACGCGATCTCCCGGGAGAAGCGCAGCACCGCCTCCCGCAGCGACTGCTCCTCGCCCGGCACGGCCAGCTCCGACACCTGCTCCTCGACCACGTCGATGGTCACCTTGATCAGCGCCACGGTCTGCTGGAGGCTGATCGAGCGGGCCAGCGCCTGCGGCGCGGCGGCGAAGACCTCGTCCGACACCTCCTGGGTGCGGTCGGTGGCCCCGCCACCCTGGCGCAGCCACTGCACCAGTGACCGCACGCCGGCCTGGGCCACGAGCATGACCCAGGAGCGCTGGTCGGCGGGCAGGTCGCGGAACCAGGGCAGTGTCTCGTCCATCCGGGCCACGCTGGCGGTGGCCAGGCCGCCCGCCGCCCGTTCGATACGCCGCAGCGTCGCCGACGTCTCCGTGCCGCCCGGTTCGCTCACCGCACCAGCCTGACATGCGCTGAGCAGCGGTTCCACTCCGAGGTGGCGGCTTCGCCGTGGCGTGACGATCTCCACCGGTACGCGCTGGCGATCTTGTCCGGGTGGGCCAGTACGGTGTCAGGGCGCGCCCGGGCTGTTCCGGCGGGCGCGCGAGGGCGACGGTGAGGAGGCCGGGATGGCGCAGGGGGAGGCCGAGCACGGTTGCGCCCAGGGCGAGCCGTGCCGGCGTGGCCACGACCAGCCGGTCACGGCCACGCACCCGCGTCGGCCGTGCCTGCACCACCAGGGCGAGCAGGCCGTCGGCCGGGCCGCGGAGCGCGCCGAGGACGAGCCGGCGGTGCCCCGTCAGCGGGCCGTCGAGCCGGCGCATCTCGCGGACGAGGCGTCGCCGGAGCAGGGTTGTCGCAGCGACCTGGCGGGCTGGGCGGGCGCCCACCGCCACGGCGCGGTACGCCCGCGCAACCGTACGGTCCGCCGCGAGCGCCCGCCGCGTCGCTGGTGCTGACGCGGAGCCGGGCGGGTTGACGCCGACGCGGTGTCGGGCCGGGCTCAGCGGGTGCGGCGGCGCACCAGCAGCGCGATGCCGGCGAGCCCGGCGGTGATGACCAGCACGACGCCCACGTTGAGCAGCAGCAGCCGCTGGAGTTCGCCGAGGGCGGTGTCGAGTTCGCCCACCGGGTCGAGCGCCTCCTCCGGCAGTACCCGCTCGCCGCCGCCGATGCCACCGGCGAGCGTGTCGAACTGCGCCGGCAACGGCACGCCTACCGAGCGCAGCGTCTCCGGCATGTTGAGCCGCCCGAGGAACCAGCCCGCGCGGAGGTTGCTCCTGTCCGGCTGCTTCGCCGGCCGGTAGACCCGCGGGCCGCCCTTGGCCAGGGGAAAGAGGTCGTAGGTGCGCTGCGGACCGGCGGCGACGTGCACCACCACCGTGTACTTCGGACCGAGGTCCGCGGCGGCCGGGCCGCGCAGCTGGCCGGTCGCGCCCAGCCACTTGACCTGGTCGATCACCAGGTGGACGTCGGCCGACCGGCTGTCGGTGCGCAGCCGCAGCGGCTCGTCGAGCTTGTCGCCGGTGATGTCGACGCCGGTCGGGGCGGGCGCGGGCGTCGGTTTCGGGGCGGCGTGGGCCGCCGTCGCGCCGGTCAGAGCCAGTGTGCACGCGAGGGCCGCCATCGTCCCGGTCACGGCGATCAGCAGCCGTCTCACCTTCCGGATCATCGCCGCCTCCTCGCCCCGTTCGATGGCTGGCTTCCGCTGCAGTCACACTGGACCGGTGTCCACCACAAAGACTCCGCAGAACGGCGCTCGGTTGCAGCAGGTGGAAGAGTATTTGGAACTATTTGCGAGCTGAGACCGACCAACGAGCGGTCGATGATCATCGGCCGGATCTTACCCGGACGGAGGGAACCATGGGGGGCAGGGTCGCCCGTACGGCGCGTACCTGGCTGGTGGTGCTCGGGGTGGTGGCGGCGTTCGCGCTGCTGCCGGCCGCGCCGGCCGCCGCGCACAACTCGCTGACCGGCAGCGATCCGCGCGACGGGGCCCGGCTGGCCGCCGCGCCGGAGCGGATCGAGCTGCGGTTCCTGGCCACGCCGAAGGAAGCCACGACCGAGGTCACCGTCACCGGGCCGGACAACGTGGCCGCTGCCGGCGGCGCGCCGACCTTCTCCGGCAAGCGGGTGACCGTGCCGTTCCGGCCGGGCGCGGCCGGGCTCTACATCGTCACCTACCGGCTGGCCTCCGACGACGGCCATCCGATCAAGGGGGAGATCCGGTTCACCCTGACCACCGGCACCCCCGCCGAGGCGCCGTCGGCGAGCGCGTCGCCCACGAGTGCCGCCCCCGCCGCGCCTACCAGCGCGGCGCCGAGCCCGACCCCGGCCGCCGCCGAGGCGGACGACGACGGGGGTACGGGCTGGCTGTGGGCGGCCGGCGCGGTGGTGGTGCTGGCCGCTCTGGGCGGCGGGCTGCTGCTGCGCCGCCGGGCCGCCCGCCGCTGACGCCGGCCGGTCAGCGGGAGCCGGCTCGCGGGGAACACTCCGCGTGACGCGGCCGGCGCAACGATCGCCGAAAACGCATATGCCTCTGAGTCATAATCATGACTCAGAGGCATATCGCTCGACAGGGTCACCTTCTCCCGGCCACGACACGCCCGGGCCGTCGGCGGGCCTGCCGCTCAGACCAGGCGTACGCGGGCGGCGCGCAGCCGGGTCAGCGTACGGTCGCGGCCGAGCACCTCCAGCGACTCGAACAGCGGCAGCCCGACGGTGCGGCCGGTGACCGCGACCCGTACCGGCGCCTGCGCCTTGCCGAGCTTCAGCCCGCGCTCCGCGCCGACCGCCTCCAGCGTGGCCTTCAGCGACTCCGCGTCCCAGGACTCCAGCGCCTCGAACGCGACGATCGCCGCGTCCAGCAGGTCGGCCGCGCCCTCCTTCATCGCCTTCGCCCACGCCGCCTCGTCGATCAGCGGGTCGGCCAGGAAGAGGAAGTCGACGTTCGGCACGATCTCGCTGAGCACCGCGATCCGGGTCTGCGCCAGCGGAGCCACCGCCGCGAACGCGGCCGGGTCGAACTCCTCGGGCTGCCACGGCGGCGGGGCGATGGTGTCGGTGCCGGTGAGCCACGGCTGGCAGGCGGCGACGAAGTCCTCCACCGGCAGCGCCCGGATGTAGTCGCCGTTGAACGCGCGCAGCTTCTTCTCGTCGAAGAACGCCGGGGACGGGTTGACCTCGTCCAGCCGGAACTCCTCCTCGATCACCGACCAGGGCACGATCTCCCGGTCGCCCGACGGCGCCCAGCCCAGCAGCATCAGGTAGTTGCGCATCGCGTCGGCGAGGTAGCCCTCGTCCCGGTACGCCTCCAGCGCGACCTTGTCCCGCCGCTTGGACAGCTTCTGCCGCTTCTCGTTCACCACCACCGGCACGTGCGCCCAGATCGGCGGCTTGACCCCGAGCGCGTCCCACAGCAGCTGCTGCTTCGGGGTGTTCGGCAGGTGCTCCTCGGCCCGGATCACGTGGGTGATCCCCATCGACATGTCGTCCACGACGTTGGCCAGCAGGAACACCGGGGAGCCGTCGCCGCGGGCGATGACGAAGTCCTCGATCAGCTTGTTCTCGAACGTCGGCTCGCCGCGCACCAGGTCGACCACCACGGTCTCGCCCTCGTCCGGCGTACGGAAGCGCAGCGCCCGGCCCTCGCCCGGCCCCAGTCCGCGGTCGCGGCAGAAGCCGTCGTAGCCGCGCTGCTGCGGCCCGGTACGCGCCTGCACGTCCTCGCGGGTGCAGTCGCAGTAGTAGGCCCGGCCGCCCTCGTACAGCCGCTGCGCGGCGGCCCGGTGCTCGCCGGCGTACGAGGACTGGAAGTACGGACCCTCGTAGCTTCCCCGCGCGATGCCGATCCACTCCAGCGCGGACAGGATGCCCTCGGTCCACTCGGGCTTGTTGCGGGCCGCGTCGGTGTCCTCGATGCGCAGCACGAACACCCCGCCCTGCTGCTTGGCGAAGATCCAGTTCTGCAGCGCCGAGCGGGCGCCGCCGACGTGGAACATACCGGTCGGGGAGGGGGCGAAGCGTACACGTACCGTCACGTCCCCCAGCCTACGGCGGGCCGCCACCGAGAAAGGAAGGGCCCCTTCTTAACGCCTCCGGAGGTGAAGGGGCCCCTTCTTAACAAGCGCGGCAGCCGGCGGGCGTCACGGCACGGAGCGGATCTTCACGACCAGGGCGCTGCCGAGCAGCGTGACCGCCGCGGTCACCGCGTACAGCGTCGGGTAGCCGCCGAGGTGCACCACGATCGGCGCGGACAGCGCCGGGCCGAGCACCTGCGGCGCCGAGTTGGCGATGTTGATCACGCCGAGGTCCTTGGCCCGGTCGGTGGCGGCGGGCAGCACCTGCGTGATCAGCGCGGCGTCCACCGCCAGGTAGACGCCGTACCCGGCGCCGAGCAGCAGCGCCGCGACGATCGCCATCGGCCAGGTGGGTGCCACCGCCAGTAGCGTCGCCGCCACCGCCATGATCAGCCCGGAGGCGATCACGAAGACCTTGCGCCGGCCGGAGCGGTCGGACATGCGCCCGGCGGTCACGGCGGTCAGCATCATGCCGACCGTGTAGAGCAGGATCAGGATCAGCAGCGAGCCCTCGGGGTCGGCCACCCGTACCCCGTCGGTGAGGAAGTAGAGCAGGTAGAGCGTGCCCAGCGCGTTGCCGGTCTGCACCAGGAACCTGGTGAACCACGCCCAGGCGAAGTCGGGGTGGCGGCGCGGGCTGATCCACATCGAGGAGAACAGCGAGCGCAGCCGCAGCGGCGAGCGGTGCTCCCGGGGCAGGTGGTCGTCCTGGGTCAGCAGCGCGAACGGCAGCGACAGCAGCAGCACGGCGAGCGCGATCGCGGCGTACCCGGCGGCGTTGCCGGTCACCACGGCCGTCACCAGCACCGCGCCCAGCACCAGGCCCAGCGCCTGCGGGATGCCCACCCAGCCGGACACGCCGCCACGCTGCGCCACCGGCACCCGATCGGGGATCGCCGCGGTGAGGCTGGCCAGCATCGCGTTGAAGCAGACCTGCGCGGCCACCCAGGCCACCGCCACCCCGGCGATCGTGTTCTGCCGGGCCAGCAGCACCAGGGCGAGCGCGCCGATCACCGCGCCGAACGCGGTCCAGACGTGCCGGCGGCCGAAGTGGCGGTTGGCCAGCCGCAGCGAGGTGCGGTCGGACAGCGCGCCGGCGAGCGGGTTCGCCAGCACCGCGGCGAGCGCGCCGATGCCGGTGACCACCGCCAGCATCGCCTCCTTGTCGGCCGGCGCGATCCGTTCCACCTGCTGCGGCAACAGCACCTGGATCGGGGTGAAGAACGCCATCCAGACGCCCAGGTTGGCCGCGAAGATCAGCGCGATCCAGCTCCGCCGTACCGGCACCGTCGGTTCGGCGAGCGCCGCCGGCAGCGAGGCCGGCGTCGGGTTCACAGTGGTCACCGCCGGACCAGGTCCCGGAACCAGGCGTACGACGACTTCGGCGTCCGCCGCTGCGTGTCGAAGTCGACGTGCACCAGGCCGAACCGCTTGGTGAAGCCCTCGGCCCACTCCCAGTTGTCCAGCAGCGACCAGACGAAGTACCCGGTCACCGGCACGCCCTCGGCCATCGCCCCGCGCACCGCGCGCACGTGCCCGTCCAGGTACGCGATCCGCTCCGGGTCGTGCACCCGGCCGTCGGCGTCCGGCGCGTCGTCGTACGCGCAGCCGCTCTCGGTGATCTGGATCGGCGGCAGCGCGTCGCCGTACCGCCGGTGCAGTTGGAGCAGCAGGTCGCGCAGGCCGTCCGGCGCCACCGGCCAGTCGAACGCGGTACGCGGGTAGCCCTCCAGCGGCACGATGTCGAACGGCAGCGGCGAGCCCGCCTCGGGCGCCCGGATGGCGGTCGGGTTGTAGTAGTTGACCCCCAGCACGTCGATCGGCGCGGCCAGCACGTCCAGGTCGCCGTCCCGGATCACCGCCGGGTCGAGGCCGGGAGCGTCCGGGTAGCCGCGCCCGAGCAGCGGATCGGTGAACAGGAGGTTGTGCAGCGCGTCGTACGCCGCGGCGGCGGCCCGGTCCGCGTCGGTGTCGCCGGCGACCCGCACCGGGGAGTAGTTGTTGGCGATCGCCACCGGGGACGTGGTGCGGGCGCGCAGCGCGGAGACCGCCAGACCGTGCCCGAGAAGCTGGTGGTGGGCCACCGGGAAGGCGTCGAACAGCAGCATCCGGCCGGGGGCGTGCACGCCCATGCCGTAGCCCATGCTCATGTGGATGAACGGCTCGTTGAGCGTGATCCAGAGCTTCACCCGGTCGCCGAGCCGGGCGGCGGCCAGGTCGGCGTACTCGGCGAAGCGCGCGGCGGTGTCCCGGTTCAGCCAGCCGCCGGCGTCCTCCAGCGGCTGCGGCAGGTCCCAGTGGAACAGCGTGGCGACCGGGTCCACCCCGGCGGCGAGCAGGCCGTCCACCAGCCGGTCGTAGAAGTCCAGCCCGGCGGCATTGGCCGGGCCCGTGCCGTCCGGCTGGATCCGGGGCCAGGCGAGCGAGAACCGGTACGCGGACACCCCCAGCCCGGCCAGCAGCGCGGTGTCCTCGGCGTACCTGTGGAAGTGGTCGCAGGCCCGGTCGCCGGTGCTGGCGTCGGCGACCCGGCCCGGCTCGTGCGCGAACGTGTCCCAGATGGACGGACCGCGACCGTCGGCAGTGGTCGCGCCCTCGATCTGGTACGCGGAGGTGGAGACCCCCCAGCGGAAGCCGGCGGGGAACTCGGGCATCGGCGCGGTCGTCAAGGCACCCTCCAAGACATGAAGCGTGCTCGCGACTCTAGGGCTCGGCGGACCGCCGCGCCATAGGCCGAGATGACTGGGTGGCGCAAGGGAGTTCGGCGTGTCTTTTCCGAACCCGTCCGCTTAAGTCCGATTTACACATAGAGTGCCAAATATCGCGGATGTGATTTAAGTGGGGGAAAGATACTCATGATCCTCGTGGAACGAAGCGCGCACGTGGCGGCGCCGGTGGATGTGGTCTGGGACGTGGTGCAGCGCGCCGAGCAGCTGCCGGCCTGGCTGGCGGGAGTCCGCGCGGCCGAGGTCCTGTCCGGGGAGGGATTCGGGCGGCGGCAGCTGGTCCAGGCCGGACGCGGCGCCGCGCACGAGGCCGAGGTGATCGCCTTCCAGGAGCCGACCCTGATCGGCTGGCGCGAACGCGCGAAGGGTGCCGGCGCCCGAGCCGAGGCGCGCACCGAGATCTACGTCCAGCTGACCCCGGACGAGGAGGCCGGCGGCACCGTCGTACGGCTGATCGTCGTGCGGTGGCCCGCCGGACCCGTCAAGGCGGCCCTGCTCCGGCTCGGCCTGCGCCGGGTCGGCGCCGACCTGGAGGACTCGCTGGCCCGGCTGACCGACCTGGCCGCCGTCGGCTGACCGAGCCCAGTCCCGGCGTCGCCCGCGATGGTGACGGCCCGGCGTTCCCGCCAGGGACGCCGGGCCGTCGTTCTACCCGAGGTTGTTAAGAAGGGGCCCCTCCTCTACCGGAGGCGTTAAGAAGGGGCCCTTCCTTTCAGCTGTCGCCGCCGGTCTCGCCGACCGGGGCGGCGTTGACGTCGTCCAGCGCGTACTTGCGGGCCGCGTCGGCCGGCACGTGCGCCGGCACCACACCGCGCAGCGCGAGCTGGCGCAGCGTGGCCACCGCCACCGACTCGGCGTCCACGTGGAAGTGGCGGCGCAGCGCGTGCCGGGTGTCCGACATGCCGAACCCGTCGGTGCCGAGCGAGGTGTAGTCGCCGGGTACCCAGCGGGCGATCAGGTCCGGTACCGCGCGCATCCAGTCGCTGACCGCGACCTTCGGCCCGTCGGCGTCGGCCAGCTTCCGCGCGATGTACGGCACCCGTGGCTCCTCGCCCGGGTTGAGCAGGTTGTGCTCCTCGCACTGGACCGCGTCGCGGCGCAGCTCGGTCCAGGACGTCACCGACCACACGTCGGCCGAGACGCCCCAGTCCTCGGCGAGCAGCTGCTGGGCCTTGAGCGCCCACTGCATGCCGGTGCCGGACGCGAGGATGTTCGCCTTCGGCGCGTCGTCGCCGACCTGCGGCGCGGGGGAGTAGCGGTGGATGCCCTTGACGATGCCCTCGACGTCCACGCCCTCCGGCTCGGCCGGCTGGAAGATCGGCTCGTTGTAGACGGTGAGGTAGTAGAAGATGTTCTCCTGCGCCTCGCCGTACATCCGGTGCAGGCCGTTCTCCACGATGTGCGCCAGCTCGAAGGCGAACGCCGCGTCGTAGGAGACCACCGCCGGGTTGGTGGCGGCGAGCAGCAGCGAGTGGCCGTCCTCGTGCTGCAGGCCCTCACCGTTGAGCGTGGTCCGGCCGGCGGTCGCGCCGAGCACGAAGCCCCGCGCCATCTGGTCCGCCGCCGCCCAGAACCCGTCGCCGGTGCGCTGGAAGCCGAACATCGAGTAGAAGATGTACAGCGGGATCATCGGCTCGCCGTGCGTCGCGTACGCCGTGCCGGCAGCGGTGAACGAGGCCACCGAACCGGCCTCGTTGATCCCCTCGTGCAGGATCTGGCCGGTGGTCGACTCCTTGTAGGACAGGAACAGGTCCCGGTCGACCGCGGTGTAGCGCTGGCCGTGCGGCGAGTAGATCTTCTGCGTCGGGAACAGCGAGTCCATACCGAACGTACGGGCCTCGTCCGGGATGATCGGCACCCAGCGCTTGCCGAACTCCTTGTCCTTCATGATGTCCTTGAGCAGGCGGACGAACGCCATCGTGGTGGCGACCTTCTGCTTGCCCGACCCGCGCTTGACGTCGGAGAACCGCTCGCTGCCCGGGATGGCCAGCGTCTTGCGGGCGGTGCTGCGCGTGGGCAGGTAGCCGCCGAGCTGCTGACGCCGGTCCTTCAGGTAGGTGATCTCGTCCGACTTCTCGCCCGGCGTGTAGTACGGCGGGAGGTACGGGTTCTCCTCCAGAGACTTGTCCGGGATGTCCAGGTAGAGGCGGTCGCGGAAGAGCTTCAGGTCCTCCAGCGTCAGCTTCTTCATCTGGTGCGTGGCGTTGCGGCCCTCGAAGTGCGAGCCGAGCGTCCAGCCCTTGATCGTCTTGGCGAGGATCACCGTCGGCTGGCCGGTGTGCTCCATCGCCGCCTTGTAGGCCGCGTAGAGCTTGCGGTAGTCGTGGCCACCCCGCTTGAGGTTCCAGATCTCGTCGTCGGACAGGTGCTCGACCATCTTGCGGGTCCGCGGGTCGCGGCCGAAGAAGTGCTCCCGCACGTACGCCCCGGACTCCGCCTTGTAGGTCTGGTAGTCGCCGTCGGGCGTGGTGTTCATCAGGTTGACCAGCGCGCCGTCGGTGTCCGCGGCGAGCAGCGGGTCCCACTCCCGGCCCCAGACGACCTTGATGACGTTCCAGCCGGCGCCCCGGAAGAACGCCTCCAGCTCCTGCATGATCTTGCCGTTGCCGCGGACCGGTCCGTCCAGGCGCTGCAGGTTGCAGTTGATCACGAAGGTGAGGTTGTCCAGCTCCTCGCGGGCGGCCACGCCGATCGCGCCGAGCGACTCGACCTCGTCCATCTCGCCGTCGCCGAGGAACGCCCAGACGTGCTGCTGGGAGGTGTCCTTGATGCCCCGGTGCTGCAGGTAGCGGTTGAACCGCGCCTGGTAGATGGCGTTCAGCGGCCCGAGACCCATGGAGACGGTCGGGAACTCCCAGAAGTCCGGCATCAGCCGCGGGTGCGGGTACGACGGCAGCCCGCCACCGGGGTGCGACAGCTCCTGCCGGAACCCGTCGAGCTGGTTCTCGCTGAGCCGGCCCTCCAGGAACGCCCGCGCGTACATGCCGGGGGAGGCGTGGCCCTGGTAGAAGATCTGGTCGCCGCCGCCCGGGTGGTTCTTGCCCCGGAAGAAGTGGTTGAAGCCCACCTCGTAGAGCGACGCGGAGCTGGCGAACGTGGAGATGTGGCCACCGACGCCGATCTCCGGGCGCTGCGCCCGGTGCACCAGCATCGCGGCGTTCCACCTGATGTACGCCCGCAGCCGCCGCTCGACGTGCTCGTCACCCGGGAACCACGGTTCGCGCTCCGGCGGGATCGTGTTGATGTAGTCGGTGGTGGTCAGGGACGGCACCCCGACCTGCCGCTCGCGGGCCCGCTCCAGCAGGCGCAGCATGACGTACCGGGCTCGCTTTGTCCCGCGCTCGTCGATGACACCGTCGAGCGACTCGACCCATTCGCTGGTCTCTTCAGGGTCGATGTCCGGAAGCTGGCTCGGCAGACCAGCGGTGATCACCGGGCGCTTGCGTTCCGTAGCCACAGGCGTTCCCTCGGTTTCGTGTGGGATAGGTCTCTAGCGCCATCCTGCCCCCTGGTGGCGCGTGCCGTCACCTCTCCCACCCTCAGACGCGACGCTGAACACAGGTACCCATCAGTAACTTTGCGCGATCACCGGATGCGCTATCGGCGGGCGCGGCGGGGAACCGGGCACTGCGGCAGAATGCGCCGTATGCGCAGTGAGGTGATCACCGTCCGGACCGGCTCCCGGCCGACCGTCCGGGACATCACGAGCGAGGCCGAACGGTTCGTGTCCGGCGCCGGCGACGGCCTGCTGCACGTCTTCGTCCCGCACGCCACCGCCGGGCTGGCGATCATCGAGACCGGCGCCGGATCCGACGACGACCTGCTGCGGGCCCTGGACGACCTGCTTCCCACCGACGACAGGTGGCGGCACCGGCACGGCTCGCCCGGGCACGGACGCGACCACGTGCTGCCGGCGTTCGTGCCGCCGTACGCGACGCTGCCGGTGCTCGACGGGCGGATCCAGCTCGGCACCTGGCAGTCGATCTGCCTGGTCGACACCAACGGCGACAACCCCGACCGCCAGGTGCGCTTCTCGTTCCTGCCCGGCTGACCGGCGGCGCAGATAGTGGAGTACGTCAATTGTTGACTGGTCACGTACAATCCACTGATGGCGCACTCCACTGTCTCCGCTGAGCAGCCCGGCCCGGGTGACCGGCCGGGCCTGGCCGGGGACACCGTGCGCCGGATCCTGCACGTCGCCGCCGCGCTGCGCCACCACCAGGACGAGGCGTTCGCCGACCTGGGGCTCACTCCGGCGGCCGCCCGCGCGCTGCACCAACTGGACCCGGACCGCCCGCTGCCGGCCCGCGACCTCGCCGAGCAGCTCGGCTGCGACAGGTCGAACGTCACCGGCCTGGCCGACCGGCTGGAGCGGGCCGGGCTGGTGGAACGACGCACCGACCCGGCCGACCGGCGGCAGAAGGCGCTCGTGGTCACCGAGCGCGGCCGGGAGGTCCGCGAGCGGGTCGCCCACGTCATGTCCGACCCCCGGCTGCTCGACGACCTGAGCACCGCCGAACTGGCCGCGCTACGTGAACTCGTCTTCAAGGTCTCCGACGGCGGCTGCCCGGAGGAGTGCGGCGAGGTCTGAGCCACGCCGGGCGGAACGTGTCCGACTGGGCGCGGCGGGCCCGAGTCGGTAATGCTGTCCGACGTGACCACCCCGCACGATCTCGACGACCGGCTCCGGGCCGAACTGGCCGCGCTCGGGGCGCCCGAGAAGCGGCGCGACCTGGGCGAGCGACTGCCCGACGGCGGGCCGCTGACCGGGGCGCAAGCGCTGGCCCTGTTCGACGCGCAACTGACCAGCCGGCTGCTCGACCTGGCCGGGCAGTGGCTGCACGGCTTCGGTGAGGGGTACCACACCATCGAGTCGGCGGGGCACGAGGGCAACGCCGCCGTGGCCGCCGCGCTGCGGCCGACCGACCCCGCGCTGCTGCACCACCGCTCCGGGGCGTTCTACTGCCTGCGCGCCGCCCAGGCCGCCAGCGCCTTCCCCACCGCCCCGCCGCCGGCCGTCCCGCCGACACCCGCCCCGGAGGCCGATCCCGACGCCGCCGTGGACGCCTCGCCCGATGCTGGTCCCGGCACCGTCGTCGACGGCTCGCCCAGTGCTGCCGCCGGCTCGCCCGGCAGCGCCGTTGACGGCTCGCCCGCCGCCGACGGCTCGCCCGGCACCGCTGCCCGCGCCGAGGTCCACGGCTCGCCCGGTGCCGTCCCCGGCACCTCGAGCGGTGTCTCGCCCGACGAGCCGGCCGCATCCTCCGCGCAGCGGGCCACCCCCGCCTCCTCGGCTGTCGCCCCCGCACCGTCTGCTGTCATCCCGGACCCGGCGGCCGCCCCGGCCCTGCCGGCCGCCGTGCCCGAATCGCACGACCTGCCCGCCCGGCGCGGCACCGGCCAGGATGCGCACATCAATCCCACCTCCCAGGAGCAACGTTCCACCCTCCGGGAACCGGAGAGATCTTGGAACGAAAGTGCCCCTATAGGGGCCGTTTCGTACCAAGATCTCGAACGGCCGGGGGCGGGAGGCGAGGCGGGCAGCCTTCCCGCGGGAGCCGCGATCGTGGTGGACGCGGACGGTGACGCGACTGTCGGCGTACCCGATCTGCCACAGCCCGCGCCCGACGACGCGTTCGCGGCGGCGGCGCGCGACGTGCTGCGCGGCATTGTCGCGTCCGTGGAGGAACCGGCCGCCGGCGGCCGGCAGAAGCTCTTCGGCCGCGCCGACCTCGCGGTCGTGCCGACCGCCGCGAACGCCGGCTCGCACCTGCCCCGCGCGGTCGGTCTGGGGCTGGCGCTGGAGCGGCTGCGCCGGGGCGCCCGGCCCGCGGACGGCGAGCCGGAAGCGGCGGCCTGGCCCGCGGACTCCGTGGTGGTCTGCTCCTTCGGCGACGCCTCGGTCAACCACGCCACGGTGACCGCCGCGCTCAACACGGCCGGCTGGTACGACCACACCGGCCTGCGTATCCCGGTGCTGTTCGTCTGCGAGGACAGCGGTGGCTCCGCCGACGGGTGGGTGGCGACGACGCTGCGGTCCCGGCCCGGCATCCGCTACTTCGCGGCCGACGGCACGGACGTGGCCGAGAGCTACCGGGTGGCGGCGGAGGCGGCGGCCTGGGTGCGCCGGCACCGCCGGCCCGCCGTGCTGCACCTGGGCGCGGTCCGGCTGATGGGCCAGGGCGACGCGGCCCGCGACCCGCTGCTGGCCACCGCGCGGCTGCTGGTCACCTCCGGGTACGCCGGGGGCGAGGAGCTGCTCAGCCGGTACGACGAGCGGGGCTGGCAGCTGCGCCGCATCGCCGAGGAGGCGTTGGACGAGCCGAAACTGGCGTCCGCTGTCGACGTCGTGCGGGAGCTGGCGCCGCGGCGGCCGGTCCGGGTGGCCCGGGCGGTGGCCGAGGCGGCGGAGCGGGCGGCCGGGCCGGGCGCCGGGGCGCGGGCGGAGGCGTTCGGCGGCAAACCGCCGGAGCTGACCGGGCCGCTGACGCTGGCGCAGAGCATCAACGCGGCGCTCGCCGACGGCATGCTCGACCACCCTCGGATGGCGGTGTTCGGCCGGGACGTGGCCGCCGGCGGCGGGGCGCACGGGGTGACCGAGGGGCTGCGGGACCGGTTCGGGGCGGCCCGGGTGTTCGACACGCCACGGGACGAGACCTCGATCCTCGGGCTCGGGCTGGGTGCCGGCCTGGCCGGGATGCTGCCGGTGCCGGAGATCCGGTACCTGGCGTATCTGCACAGCGCCGAGGATCAGCTGCGCGGCGAGGCGGCCACCATGCGGTTCTTCTCCCGGGGCGCGTTCCGCAACCCGATGGTGGTGCGGGTGGCCGCCCTGGCGGGTGAGGACGGGCTCGGCGGCCACGCGCGCAACGACAACTCGGTGGCGGTGCTGCGGGACGTGCCGGGGCTCGTGGTCGCCGTGCCGGCGCGGCCGGACGACGCCGCGCCGATGCTGCGTACGTGCCTGGCCGCGGCCCGGGTGGACGGCAGCGTCTGCGTCTTCCTGGAGCCGGCCGCGCTCTATGACGCCCGTGACCTCTACGCCGACGGCGACGGCGAGTGGACGGCCGAGTACGCCGAGCCGGGCGCCTGGGCGGACCGGCACGTGCCGATCGGGCGGGCCCGCGTCTACGGGATCGGCTCGGCCGAGGACCTCACCATCATCACCTTCGGTAGCGGAGTGCGGATGTCGCTGCGCGCGGCGGCCACCCTCGCCGCGGAGGGCGTGGGCAGCCGGGTGGTGGATCTGCGCTGGCTGGCCCCGCTGCCGGTGGCCGACATCATCCGGGAGGCCTCGGCGACCGGCCGGGTGCTGGTGGTGGACGAGACGCGACGCTCCGGCGGGGTGGGCGAGGGCGTGGTGTCCGCGCTCGTCGACACCGGGTACGTCGGCGCCGCGCGCCGTGTGGCCGGACTTGACTCGTTTGTACCATTAGGTCCGGCCGCTCGTCAGGTTCTGGTCTCCGAGGAAGCCATCACCCAGGGTGCCCGTACGCTGCTGGCACGGTAAATTCCGTTCCACCCGGTGCGCCACTTGCGCGGCGAGCCGCAACTGTGTGGACTGGGCCCGACGGTGTCACCCGACGCCACGAGCAGGGATAGATGAGGAGGCACGCGACAGTGAGCGCGACCGCTGGCCAGGCCGACGGGGTACGCAGCCTGGCGGACCGGTTCGGTATCGAGCCGGGCATGGTCGTCATGGAGATGGGCTACGACGACGACGTCGACACCGATCTCCGGGACGCCCTGACCGACCGCTGTGGGGAACTCGTCGACGAGGACACCGACGAGGTGGTCGACGCGGTTCTGGTCTGGCACCGCGACGGCGACGGTGACCTCTTCGAGCTCCTCGTGGACGCCCTCGGGCCGCTCGCCGACAACGGCGTGGTCTGGCTCCTGACCCCGAAGGCCGGCCGCGACGGCCACGTCGAGCCGAGCGAGGTCGCGGAGAGCGCGCAGACCGCCGGCCTCCAGCAGACCTCCACCATCAACGCCGGCCGCGACTGGAGCGGAGCCCGCCTGGTCATGCGGCGCGGCTCCAAGAGCAAGAAGTAGGAGCGCACATGCCCGTCGAGGTTGGCGCCGAAGCGCCCGACTTCCTGCTCAAGGACCAGAACAACCAGGAGGTACGGCTCGCCGACTTCCGTGGCCGCAAGACCGTGCTGCTCGTCTTCTACCCGCTCGCGTTCACCGGCGTCTGCCAGGGCGAGCTGTCCGAGGTGCGGGACAACCTCGACGAGTACGCCAACGACGACGTCCAGGTGCTGACCGTCAGCGTCGACTCCGTGTACGCCCACAAGATCTGGGCCGAGCAGGAGGGCTTCCAGTTCCCGCTGCTCGCCGACTTCTGGCCGCACGGCGCGGTGGCCCAGGCGTACGGCGTCTTCAACGACGTCGCGGGCATCGCCAACCGGGGCACCTTCGTCATCGACAAGGCCGGCGTGGTCCGCTTCGCGGAGATGAACATGCCCGGCGAGGCGCGCGATCAGCAGGGCTGGCGCAAGGCGCTGGCCGAGGCCGCCGCTGCCTGAGTCCCACACCCAGGTACGTCGTTCGACCGGGCCGGAGGCGGGCAGGTAAGCTGGCCGCTCCGGCCCGCCGTACGGGCGTTCCGGGCGCGTAGCTCAGTGGGAGAGCACTCGCCTTACAAGCGAGGGGTCGCAGGTTCGAAACCTGCCGCGCCCACCCTTCACCACCAGCAGAAACCGCCCCGAGAAGATCGTTCCTCGGGGCGGTGACAGCAACGCTGACAGCAACAGGGTCTATGACAGCCGTCCATCGAGCTTGCCGAGCGCCTGACGCATCGCGTCGAGGTTGGCATGCGAGTAGACCTTCAGCGTGATCTTCACGTCGGCGTGCCGGGCGATGGCCTGGACGACGTGCGGCGGGACGCCCTGATGGACCGTCGGCTGACTCTTGCCCAGCATCAGGAGGTGTTGAGCCTCGCAGGATGGGTCGCGCTTGTCGTTGGCTGCGTGGAGTACGACGTGGGGCTACGCCGAATCGCTGAAGGCACCCGCAAGGCTGCCTTGACGCTGGGCGACGAAGCGGGGAACGCCGCCATCTCTGGCTGGGCGTACGAGATGCGGGCGTGGTACGCGCTCACTCAGGGCGATTATCGAGGCGTGATTGCAGCCGCCGAGGCCGGCGAAGCAGTAGCAGCGCACGACGGGGCGGCGGTCCAGTTGACGGCGCAGCGCGCCAAGGCTTGGGCGCGGCTCGGCGACAGGCGGCAGGTCGAAGCGGCGCTGGACAAGGGCCGATCATTGCTGGAGTCGCTGCCGTACCCGGAGGACACCGATCATCACTTCGTGGTGGACCCGGCGAAGTTCGACTTCTACGCGATGGACTGCTACCGCATCGCCGGTGAGGACCGTCTCGCGGAGATGTACGCCCGTGAGGTCATCCGTTCGTCTACGGACCCGGACGGGACCGAGCGCAAGCCCATGCGCAACGCCGAAGCCCGGATCACGCTCGGCGTCGTGGCGGCGCGCAGCGGGGACCTCGACCAGGCGGTGTCCTACGGTCGCAGGGCCTTGGAGGGAGATCGCAAGTCCTTGCCATCGCTGCTGATGTGCTCTAAGGAACTGGCGACGCAGCTCCGCCGGGTGAGGTGTGACAGGACGGCCGCCGTCACTCCAAGCCGAAGTCGGCGGGCCTTTCGGCAGCTTTGACTCTGAACGCCCTCGTCAGGGCCCCGCCCTGAGGGCCCAGGAGAGTTTCCAGATCATCGTGCCTGGACCCGGCGTGGTAAATCTCCAAGTCGTGCTCAATGAGGTCTGCTACCAGCTCGGCGAGGTCCGCCAATCCGAAGTACTGCATCGCGTCCATGGCGCGTTTCAGACGGAAGGGCTCGTTCACCTCGACAGCGAAGCCCAAGCCACCGCTCATCGCTGAGTTGTAGACACGCAGCAGGTACGAAAGCTGCACGATGCCTCGCGGAATACCTTCGGGAGCCTCGCCGTCAGCGCCGTAGTCAGCGGCATCGTTCCAGATGATCTGTAGTACATCCAGTCCGGCGGGCCTCCAAACCTCCTCCGCCTCATCCACGGCGCCCCCGAGTCCCAAGCGAGCGACTTGTGTCATGAGGTCGAGGTCGGATCACAGACGCACGGTACGGGGCGGGCATCCTTGCCGGTCGGCGGCACGCTGATTCCCATCGACCGGGTCGCTGACCAGCGGCCCTACTACTCCGGTAAGCACAAGCGCCACGGGGTGAACGTGCAGGTCCTGGCCGATCCGGCCGGGCGGTTGGTCTGGGCGTCGGCCGCGCTGCCCGGCGCGGTCCACGACCTCACCGCCGCCCGCGCCCACGGACTGATCGACGCGCTGACCAGCGCAAACGTGCTGACCTTCGCGGACAAGGGCTATCAGGGAGCCGGCGGAAGCGTGCGCACGCCGTTCAAGCGCCACCGATACCGACCGAAGCTGTCCCGTCGCCAGCGGGCCGTCAACCGTGGTCATGCCCGGCTCCGCGCCCGCGGCGAACGAGCCATCGCCACGCTGAAGACCTGGAAGATCCTGACCAAGCTGCGTTGCTGTCCCCGCCGCGCTACGGCGATCGTGAAGGCCATCCTCGTCCTGCACCGCGCCGAGACCAGCCGCTACTCAGGATGAAAACGGCTCATTGAACGTGCCCCGCGCAGTGGTCGTGTCCCCGGCTGGCTTCGGCGGTCACGGACATCCCGGCGACCAGTACATCGACGAAGTAGTCCTCACCATCGCCAACTACGGCGGGAACGCGATCCGCAATGTAGCGGCGGTCGCCGCTCTGCCTAATGACGGACCCCGCATAGTTCTTCGACGCATTCCGGTGATCGGACCAGGTGTAGAACATCAGATCCGTGAGCGTTCTAGGCCAGCGGTTCTGCCCTACCCCGCAGTTGAGGAGGCGCTCAAGTTTGGCGCCGCAGCCTCGCCCTGATCCGCTAAGGCCCCGTCATGACGCTCATGGGTAGGTATGGCGGGCGACGGAGCGCGCGGCTGACTATCGACAGCAACGGGTGGTCAGGACGAGGACAGCGGCCAGCGGTTCAGCACGAACAGCCGACCGAGGTCATGGACGGCGGGACGGACGCCGTCGGACCAAGCGCCCAGAACTTGTAAGCGAGAGGTCGTCCTGGCGGTAAGAGGTTGGCCGCGAGGTCCTCGCGCTCCTCGGGGGTCATCTCTTGGTATGCGGTCCAGAAGGCCTGCAAGGGTGCTGTCAGCGTGGTGCCGTAGGTGTCGCTGGTGGCTTCCTGGCGGAGGGTGAGCTGGCCTTCCTGGACTGCGGTGGCCACTCGCGGAGTAGCGGGTCGGTGCCGCGGGCGAGCTGGTCCAGGACGTGGCGCAGAGCTTGGCTGCGCTTCTCGTCGCCGCCCGTGATGTCGTCCAGGTCGTCCATAACCATAACGCCGCTGCCCGGCGAGGGGGTGGTCGTAGTGACCGCCGTCGGGAAGGGAGGGGAGGGCGACGGTGTCGAGGTCGCTGAGTTCGCGGGTGAGGGCGGTCCGGCAGATGAGGACGGTGGCGGCGATCTGTTGGCAGAGCTTGGTCGCTTCGCCCCAGAGCCGGAACATGTTGGCGGCTTCGGCGGCGGCGACGCCGTAGCCGACGAGCGCCCCGACGCCGGTTTCGGACGTGACGGTGCCGGCGGCGGCAGCCACCCGGCGATGATGCTGGCGTCGATGAAGCTCTTGACGACACCGCCGAGGTCTTCACCGGCGGACCAGACGGCGTCGGCCATGTCCCGGTATGCCGTGCTGATGGCGGACAGGGGGTGTGGAGGTCGACTGTGGCATTCGCGGTGGTGGTGAAGTAGCGGAAGGCTCCGTCGCCGGCGATGCCCTGCGAGAGGGGGCGCAGGGTGGTGGCGCCCCGGGCGGTACCAGTCCCGGCCTGTGCAGCTTCCGAGATCGAGGGTTCTGTTCCTGGCTCGGATCGCCGTACCGCCGAGCTAGTCGCGACGATCGAGCCTGCTGCCAATTACCCTGGCCGGTACTCCTGCCGCAATGGACATATCGGGGATCGAGCGGTTCACCACCGATCCAGCACCGACTACAGCCCCTCGGCCAATGGAAACGCCCTTCAAGACCACGACATGAGCTCCAAGCCATGAGCCCTCGCCGATCCGTATGGGTGCAATCGCATGCCCTTGGCCACGAACCGGCCGTTCGGGATCATCGAACCTGTGATCTCCTGAGTTGATGACAACATAAGGCCCGATCAGGACGTCTGGTTCGATGGTCACGGCTCCGGGTGCAGTAATGAAGGTGCCCCGATTGAGTACGACGCCTTGACCAATTTCAACGTTCCATGGGTAGTGAATCGCTACGAGGGGGTAAAATCGCCGGCGGCCGCCCAGAAGGCTAAGCGTCTCCTCGTAGAATGCCTGGCGAAGAGCCATATGGGGCTCGACAGCACTTTTGATAGACAATCGATACTGCGTCCTATGCCATCGAGGTGATCCCACTCGCAGCGTGGAGTACCACAACCGCCTCACCAGATTGACCCTGACCCGCGTGAGGGAACCAGTGGCCCTTGCGGCCAGCCGATTAAGCGCGGAGGACGACGAATAGTAGGCCTCGATTTCCTTGCGCAACTCAATATTCCAGTGAAGGCCGCTGGAAAGAGTTTAGGGAGGGTGAAACCGTGAGCGTCAACCATAGAGCGCATGCAGCCTCGATACGGGCTAGGTCAACGAGGGCGGCCTCCGCCGATCTTCCGAGCACATACAAGCCATGCCCGGCCTCAAAGAATGCGGCACCCCGGGTTTCAAGCGACCGTCGCCATACCGGGGCAAGCTGCTGTATCTCGCCGACGAGGCGGCCGGAAACCCATGAACGAGCGTCCTCGGACGCAGTAGCGGAACCGCCTAGTCCTAGCACTGGTATCTGACCCAACGGAGCTGTGGGAGGCAACACCGGCAAGAAACTATCGATCAGGCATGAGACCTGAAACGATGCCTTGGCATGCGTGTGCACGATGGCGTTTACGCCAGGTACAAGACGGTATATTTCTTGGTGGAGAGAAATGCCGATGGGCGCGCGTTGCTTGTGGTGCAGCGAACGGTCGTCAACGTCGACGGGAACTGCGTCGGTTGCTCCGATTCGCCAAAGACGCCGGGCGCTTCCACCGGGCGAAACCAGGAACTTCGCATCTCCTGACCGAATGGACACTGCCCCACCCGTCCAGTCAAGAAGGCCCTCCTCGCGAAGCAGCGCTATCGTGTCGGCTAACCGAACCGTCGCGTCATCCATCGAGGTTCCTAGCGGATGCCGAGTCCTTTACGAACGCGCTGTACTGGAGGTAGCGCGTTGCCAACAGCTCAGTCAGCCGGGCCGTAACCTCGTCAAGCTGGGCCGGCGTGGGCGCCTCGACCACCCAGGCGGTAACCTCGGTCGAATGGGGAAATCGTAGAGCCTCTCCAAATGGCTGGGTGCTGGATCGCCTTGATCTACCGTAAATGTGAACGTGCATATGGGGACCCTGCGGAGTCGCCAGAGCCCAGTTCCCGTTCTCCTGATAGTTCTGCCACTCAGCCGCGAAAACCTCTTGCATAGCATCCGCGGCGAGCATCGAGCACAGTTGAACTGCGACGCTTTCCTCTAGGTCGAGACCACGACGGTCAGAGACGTGTCGAAGCGGAACGACGACTAGATGGCCCCCCTCAGATCCCGGAACGTGAGGGCGCTCGGGCGCGACAACGCGAACGGCGCCGACGGTAAGAAGGGTCCTATCACTATCTCGCTCACAGTACTTACATCCTTCAACGAATGGACTCATTCGGCAAGTGCCTTCCTAGTCGCGCCGACTTCACGCTCCGTATAAGCAAAGGATATTTCTGGGTCCTCTTCTAACTCCCTCGCAAGCCTGTCCGGGTCACGCGTAGCGGCAAACGAGCTGGGGGGTCCTGCAAGCGATTCCGCATATCGCGCAATATGAATGCCATAACCGGAGTCGGTACTTTCACGTATGTACGGAGAGGCTACGCCGGTTGCTTGATTGAGATAGGGGTGCCAGATACATTCGCTGTCTACGATCACGATGCCCGCTGTGGGCAACGAGTTCGCGATGTGTACTCTGAAGCGTGCACGTTGGTGTTCCGATAGGCCGGCGGCATAATGCGTCAGCGTGTTCAGCGTTCGAGCCGCCGTTAGTGACGGATGGGGCAAAGAGGAATACAACCTCCGCGGACGCTGGAGCAGGGAAGGCGACAGGGGATTCACGAGGACTAAATCGATCTGCACACCTCTGCCCAGTATCGCGTCATAGGTGCGCAAGGCCTGCTCGCTTGAAAAACTGGGAATGCTGAGTCCAACAACAAGGATGCGTCTCGTGGCCCTACTTAACTCCTGCACGACGTTCAACTCAAGCCGCGAGGAAGAGACTTTCCGCCCATCGCCATACCCTTCGAGAGCGATTGCCCGCCAGAGACCGACAAACGCCCCAATCGTAATGCTCGCCAAGACTAAAACGATATAGGTTAGAAGCCGCTTGGAGGAGTTTTCGACGGCAATCTTGAACGCATCCAAGGGCTCTAGCAGAGTCCAAAGGGCGCCGAAGGATGCTAGCGCGGTAGCTCCAATCGCAAGGAGTGCATTATATCGCCGATTCTTCACTTCAGAATTTCCCCTTCTGGAGCTTCAATTCGATGATTGGTTGAAGCTGGCGCAGTCGGGCGTCGGGAGAATCAGTCCACTTAGCGAAATGCGAGCCGACTTGGTCAAGCGTTGGAAAGCTGTCAAAGACTTGACTTGCGACGTCATACACGGCAGTCTCCCGTCTTTCTACCACGAAGGTCGAATGTCGCTCGACATACGAGATCCTGCCGGGTCGCGTCATTGCATTACCGGTTCCATGCGGTACCGCATAGATTGGCCCTTGTGGTGTTTCAATCACATTTGAGCAGTCCACCAGGAGAGCCGGCTGTCCGGGCGCAACCATGATCGGCACATCGGCAATCGGCAAACTTGAGGCGTAGCATCCAATCGCAAAACAACGGTCGCTGATCAACTCCATATGGGGCCGGTTGAATATGATGTTAGCGTCTGACGCGATTGCCATACAGATTATTTCTCGCTTTTTGTTTCCGAATTCTTCGGCCTGCTTTGCAAACTTCCGAAAGCCTTCTGCACTTCCGTCCTCGAATAGTGAAATCGAGCCGTGTGGCGTGTCGTAGGACGTCTTGGTAAGCGACTGTAGGGTATCTCGCAGCTCAGGAGCGGAGCAATGTAGAACGATGTAGTAGGTTCCTTCATCGTCACGATAGAAATTCAAAAAATGGTTTTTCCGGCCCGCGTCCCAGATGACTGGCCGTGAGTCCACTAATGGTGGTTTCTCGGCGAGGCCTGCCACTGACTCTACTAGTTCCTGGATGCGAGGAAGGGCCCTAACCTTTGCGACGAGGATCCCGCAGCCGTTCGACGGAAGTATGCCAGGCATAAAATGTGTATCGGGGGTTCCCCAGCCAAGAATGCCTCCAACCGGAAGCCCTTCCCGTATGCGCGCCTCGTTGAGCGAAGGCGAGAAGTCGGGCATCGCATGGAACCAAGTTGTTGCGGCGGAATGGTTTGCGCCCGATGGGTTGCAGACGTAGTCGAGTCGCCGGAGGAAGGTGTAGAGCCGTTCCTCGGCAAACCGGGTCGCTGCGGACGAAATGTAGTCCCCGGTGATGGCGGGATGGCGCACTGTAGCAATGTAGCGGCTACGGTCTGGCGCAGGCTAGCCGTGGTTGCGCCGGACTCAGATTCATCCGGGATCGAATGTAGACAAATAAGCCAAATCAATGCAGGGCGGGAGCCGCGGAGTGCACATGGCGAATCCACGCTTGGGCCGGATCATGTGAGGGCAGGCGGGAGACGACCGGTCGCCCGACGCGGGAGGGCCGCCGACAGGTGGCCTCACTCACCCGACGGGGGCGGCCGGCGCGCCCTGTTCGGCCGCACCGGGCCGCCCGAAGTTGACCCCAGGGCGACCCCAACCGGCTGCAAGCCGAGCACGACCGGCACGGCAGGCCAGCATGCCCCTGAGAGGTCAGAGGACCCCACCATGACCGAGAGGGAGTCCTCTTAATCTAATGGCCCGACGGATGCAGGGTGTAGCAACGCCCGTAGCAACGATGACGGTCGAAGGCGCACGACCACGTGCTACTGGCGGGTCGAAGGGAGACGGACCGGCCAGAGATGGACGCGGTCGCCACGCCGCCCAGAACTTACAAGCGAGGGGTCGCAGGTTCGAAACCTGCCGCGCCCACCATCAAATAAGCTGACCTGCCGGTGATGTCAGGCGCTCCAGCCACCTACGCCACCGCTGCCGGTGTTGCCGCCGTCCGTCCGGTTCCGATGGTCGTCGAGCCTGCGGCGGGCCTCCGCGGATGCCTGGAGGTCACGCACCTGGCCGCCGTCGACTGGTGTCTGCCGGGTACGGCGCCACAGTGCGACCGCGGCCACGGCCGCCGCGATGATGATCAGGACGATGAGCCAGCGCACTTGGACCTCCCTGGGTGAGATGCCTGCCCTCAGTGTGCGCAGCCGGTCAAGGGTGGTCCCAGGTCGCCGCGACGTGAACGAGTTGCCGCAGATCAGGCCCGGAGCCGTACCCTCCGGGGCTGTGGAACTGGACGACGCATCGCGGGGCAGGGCGCTGGCCCTCGTTCGAGAACTGCGCGACCCGGCCACTCCTGACGAGGAGACGGGGGCGAAGCTCGATGAGCTGGAGCGGATCGTGCGCTGCCCGCACGTCATCACCCTGATGTTCTTCAATCAGCCCGAGTTGACCGATGAGGAGGTGGTGGCGGAAGCCCTCGCGTACGAGCCGTTTGCCCTCTGAGCACTGCGCCACGACAGCGACGGTGCGGTCAGGCGGGATGATCGTGCAGGAACGACCGCGCCGCATCCTTCATGGCCGCCACCGCCTCCTCCGTCTGATCCGGCGCTGCGCCGCAATCGGCGTACAGGTGGAGGAAGCGGTAGCCCACCTCGCGCAGCTTTTCCGAGGGAGAGTAGGACGACTGCCAGTAGATCTCGTGCGCCAGGTCCTCGGGATCGCCCTCTCCGTCGATGATGCTCGCCGCTGCCGCCCGCATGAGGTGCAGCCGGGCGCCGCTCTCGTCAGGGACCGGCGAGCCGAGTTCCTCCATCGCCTGCCGGAACAGGTCGACGGCTTCCCGGGACTGGCCCTTCGACAGACCGGCGAGCTCCCGCAGGCTCGGCGAGTCGACACCACGGGCCAGAGCGTGCGCGGCTGCCATCGCCAGGTCGTCGCCGACCGGCTCGTCCATCGCCAGCCGGACGGCAAGGTCGCGCAGTCGCTCCATCCCCGAGAGGCTAGGCGGTGCGCGGGGCGTGCAGCCGGACAGCGGTCGAGGCGGCAGCCCGGGACAATGCGTCGATGGCTCGATCGGATGTGTCGCACCGCGTACAGGATCTCTGGGCCGGCCTCGCCGGTGTCGCCACCAGCTTCCCGGCGGACGGCGTGCGGGTGGTCGTCTCCGCCGGGTCGCGGCTGTGCCCGCCGGCCTGGGCCGGCATCGTGGTGCTGGGAGGATCAGGGATCGCCACCGCGCCGGACGCTGCCGCCGCCCGGTTCCTACGCGAATCGCTCATGGGACGGCCACTCCGGTCGGCCGTCGAGGACGGGCGGTGGGACGGGGAGCACGGCGTGATGGACGTGCTCGGTCCCGCCTCGCTGGCGTACCTCGACGAGCGTGAGTTCCGGCCGGAGACGGCGACCGCTGAGGTGGCCCGGTTGTCGCCGGGGCACCCGGACCTCGATCGGCTGGTCGCGGACGTTTCCGCGGATGACCTCGCGGAGAGCGGGATCGGTGAGATCACCTCTCCGGTGTTCGTCGTCCGGGACGGCGTACGAGTGGTGGCGGCGGCGGGGTACCACAACTGGCCACACGCGGTCGCTCATCTCTGCGTGCTGACCAGCTCTCGCTTCCGGGGCCGCGGGCTGGCCCGTGCGGTGGCGTCCGCCGCGGTCGCGGAGGCGCTTGCGAACCGGCTGCTGCCGCAGTGGCGCGCACGCCCCGAGCCCTCACGACGGGTCGCTCGCCGGCTCGGCTTCCGCGAACTCGGAGCCCAGGTGAGCATCAGGCTGGCGGCGTCCGCCCTCGGGACGCGGCCACCCGACGGGTCAGCGGATGCCCGCCTCGTGGAGCCGCCGGGTGGCGTCGGGGTCGATGCTGGTCCGCACGAGCGAACCGGGCGCGTCTGACGATCCGGTGCTGAACGCGGCCACCAGCAGCACGACGACCAGCACCGGCATCAACAGCGTCCGAACCAGCATGGCCCAGCACGCCTTCAGGCCGATCCGGCTGCCGTCCCTGGCCCGTACGAGCTGGGTGCCGGTGAGCAGCGCGCCGAGCGCGCGGCCGTTGCCGTAGCAGAGGCCGTAGAGCAGCGGCACCACCACGAGCAACGAGAGGCTCGCCCCGGCGGCGAAGTTGTCGGACAGGGTGACCGCGCGGTCCACCAGGGCCAGGGCGACGACGCCCGCCCCGACACCGAACAGGAACACCGTGAAGTCGACGAGCCAGGCCATGATCTGTGCCCCGGTGCCGGCCCGGACGTACAGGCCGCCGTTGCCGAACGTCGCGATCCGCTTTGCCTTCCGGGGGCCGAGTACGTGCTCCGCCTGCGCCTGGGCGGCTTCCAGTCGGGTCAGTGGGTGGCCCGTGGCGCGGACTGTCACAGCGCTCTCCTGTTGTGTCGGGGGCACCGGGCGTTTCGCTGGATCCGGACGCCGTGCCGTGTTGTACCCCGAGTGCAGAGTAGTCGGCGCCAGAACAAGGCCACGGCGCTATGTCGCTGAGGTGTTGTACCGGTCCAGCGTCGCCTTGGAGGTCGAGGCGTCGCGGAAGACAAGCTCCCACGGGCCGGTGTTCACGTCCATGTCCTTGCCGAACCCGACCCACTTTCCGGCCATCCGCCGGCCCGTCGGCTCGGCCAGGAGTTGGATCGCTCCGTGATAGCGGGCGCCTCGGTAGTAGCCGGCCGGGTCGGTCTGCTCCACCCAGGTGCCGGTGACGACGGCACCGTCCACGGTCAGGTCCAGCGACAGAGATGAGGACGCCGATCCGGGCAGGCTGCGGGCGGTCAGCCTGTCACCGTGCTGCAGCAGGACGACGAAGTGCTGTCCGGCGAAGGATTCCTCCCGGCCGCTGGAGTAGTACTGGTAGCGGCTGAGCCACACGCCCTCGTACGACCTGTGCGCCGTGCTGGGCTTGGCAGCCGGCGTCGGCGTGGCCAGGTTCGATACGGGTGAGGTCAGGTCGTGGCCACCCTGCTGGTCGTCGGCCACGTGCCCACCGGGCACCGCGGCGAAGCCGAGCAGTGAGATGGGCAGGCCGGTGACGACTTCCAGCGCGCGGGCGTAGACGGGGCGCGGTGCGGCGATCGCACCGGACTCCCATCGCTGGACGAGTCGCTTGTTGGCGTCGTTGGGCTCGCCGACGCGGTGGCCCGCGGCTTGGAGCGCGCGGGCGAAGTCGTCCTGGCTCATGCGCATCCCGGTACGGACGCCGCGGAGAACCGTGTTGGGGGCGGTCATGCCCTCCACGATAGTGCTGTGTCGCCTCAATGTCGCCACCTATGTGGTCGGATTGTCGGCTCTTGTGCCGTCGCGATCGGTGACACCCGGACGTCACTGTGGACAGGCGACGGCAGAGGCCGCCGCGTTTTCCCTGGCGGAGGTGAAGATGCCGAGCACTGGCGACGAACCGTCGGTGAGCCGGAGCGAACAGATCCGCGCGGTGGGCCGACGGGCGACAAAGAGGCGACCTCTGACCACTGCTGAGGCGGCTTGCGGCGAAGGTGTCGGTTGGCTCGGCACCGCACTGTCCCGGTTCGAGATCCTGATGCTCCTGCGGCGGCGCGTCGGTCGGTGCCTGTCGCCGTCGGCGGTTTCCGGCATCGGTGAGCGCATCCAGGCGATGGAGCAGGAGATCGCCAGACGCCGTTTGCTGGACCAGGCGCGAGGCGGGCAACGGTCCCCGGACGGCGACGCCTCGCGGGAACGCCGCGTCTCGTACGACACGTACCTGTCGGCCGCCGCGTTGACGTTCGCCCGGCGGCATCGGCCGGTGTGGTGCTGGCGGCGGTGGAGACGGGTTTGCTGGTGCGGAGCCGAGCTGCCCTGTCATTCGCGGCATCGGCTTCCGATCAATCGTGGTCACTGGCCACAGGCGAGCGACAAGTGATCGCCGGGCCGGAGGAGATGATCCTCGCGGTACACGTGCGGGGACTCGACGGCATGTGTGCCGGGCGCCGGGCGTGGTGGGCACGGCTCACGCCGTACCCGTGCTGGCAGGCGGAATGGGCGACGAGTCGGCAGGCGCGGGCGATCACCGCGCGGTTCCTGGAGGGTGCGCGGTGACCACCCACGGTCCGGTCATGCCGGTCTGGAGCTGCGGCGGCTGCGACCTGCCGTGGCCGTGCCCCACTCGCAGGCGTGAGCTGCGGGCGGAGTACGCCGGCGCGCCGGTGTCACTGGCTCTGTATCTCGGCGCCTATCTCGTGCAAGCCTCCGAGGACATGCCCTGGGCGCCTGCCGGTGCGCTGCACCGCCGCTTCGTCGGGTGGACCCGGGAGGCGGGTCCGCAGGGGCGGTGACTGCTCAGAGTCGTCGCTCCCGCAGCCGCCGCCGGAACCGCATCCACTCGGCCGGTACGACGAGGCAGCCCGCCACCGCGGGCGGCACGGTCACCAGGAAGTCCGGCCACCGCCAGATGGGCGCGTCCGCTTCCCTCAGGTGGGTGGGGTGCCGGGGGTCGTACCGGACCGCTATCACGTCGCCCGCGGCCGGCCGGTGCACCGGGTTCTCCAGGATCGCCGTCGCGCCCACCGGCCCTGACAGGTAGACGACGTTCAGGGACTTGCCGGGCCCTTCGTAGTTGGCGCGCACCACCTGGGCGTCGCCGATCCGGCCTCTGGTCTCCAGCATGCGGTTCTCCCACACCTGCCACCCGGCGAAGGTCAGGAACAGCGCGGTGAACAGGGACGTGACGAGCAGCCAGAGACCGGCTGTCAGCACGGTCGCCCCCTCGCCCCGTAGCAGGCCGAGGACGACCTCCTCGTAGCGCGAGGGGCGGCTGACGGGGCCGGCGCCCGCTCCGTCGACAGACATCCCGCCGCTCCTTCGCCGACTGCCCCGGACATCCACGGTAGCCAGCGCGCCCAGCCCGGTGGGGTATAGGTGACGAGAAGTCGATATGACTGAGAGGCATAAATAAATATACCTCTCAGTCATATCGCTCGAAGCACTCAGTCTTCCGGCCGGGCATCACCCTCCGTGACAGAACGGCCTGGCGCCGCCGGGGCGGTGAGCGACAGCGTGGGCCACGCCGCCAGGTCGTGGAGCATCTGCCGGTCGTGGGTGGCGACCACCACCGCGGCCCTCGTCGTCAGCAGGGCGGCGGTGAGGTCGTCGACCAGCGGCGCGGACAGGTGGTTGGTGGGTTCGTCGAGGATCAGCAGGTCGGGACGTTCGGCCAGGCGCAGCGCCAGGTTCAGCCGCCGTTGCTGTCCGTGCGACATCCGGCCGACGGGGGTACGCCGGGCCTCGGCGTCGAGCAGGTTCGTCGCGCTCAGCGGCAGGGCCGTGCCGGAGCCGACGCGCCCGGCGGAGCGCAACCGGCCCACGTGCTGCTCGTACAGGTCGTGGGCGAGCAGCGCCGGTGGCCAGTCGGGCACCTCCTGACCGAGGTACGCGACGCGCGCCCCGGACAGGTGCCGGACCTCCCCGGTCGACGGCATGAGGTCACCGGCCAGCACGGAGAGCAGCGTCGACTTGCCCGCGCCGTTGGGTCCGGTCACCAGCAGGCGGTCCCCGCCGTCGAGCGTGAGCGTGACCGGGGTACGCAGGCGCCCGGCCACCGTCACGTCGTGGCAGCGCAGGATCGGCAGTCCGGGACGGGTGTCCAGCGGTGGCCAGCGCAGCGGCTGCGGTGGCTGCGGCACGGTGACGCGGTGCGCGTCGAGCGCCTCCTGCCGGCGGCGCAGCGCCTGGACCAGTCCGGGCGCGCGGGACTGGCGCTGGTGCTTGCCGTGTCCCTTCTCCGGCCGCCAGCCGGTGCTGAGGCGGTCCCGCGCCTCCCGTACCCCGTCGGCCAGCCGCTGGTGCTCGGCCTGCTGCGCCTCGTGGTCGCGTACCCAGTGCGCGAAGTCGCGGCGGCGCCCGTCCTGCCAGGCGGCGTAGTCCCCGGCGTAGCGGCGCGGGCGCCCGTCCGCGCTGGGGTCGAGGTCCAGGAACTCCGTGGCGACGTCCCGCAGCAGGGCGCGGTCGTGGGTCACCAGCACGATGCCGCCCGGGTGGTCGCGTAGCCGGGCGGTGAGGAAGGCCAGGCTGTCCGCGTCGAGGTGGTTGGTCGGCTCGTCCAGCATCAGCAGGTCCACCCGCGCTCCCAGCAGGCATGCCAGCCGGACCCGGTAGCGCTGGCCGACGGACAGCGTGGCCAGTTCCCGGTCCCGGTCCGGGCAGGCGTCGAGGCCGGCCAGCGCCACGTCGACGCGCCGCTGCGCGTCCCAGGCGTCCAGCCGGGTCGCCGCGTCCAGGGCGGCGGCGTACGCGTCGTCCGCGCCCGCCCGGCCCTCGGTGAGCGCGATCGCGGCCTCGTCGAACGCCCGCAGCGCGCGTTCGGACTCCCGGATCGCCTCCCGGACGAGCGTGCCCACGGTCTCGCCGTGGCGCGACTCCAGGTTCTGCCGGGCGACGCCGATCGTGCCCAGCCGTTCCACCACGCCCTGGTCGGGAGCGATGAGGCCGGCCAGCACGTGCAGCAGCGTGGTCTTGCCGCGGCCGTTCTCGCCGACGACCGTCAGGCGGGAACCGGCGGAGACGGTCACGCTGACGTCGGACAGCACGACCCGGCCGCCGAGTACGACGCGGACGCCGTCGGCCCGCACGTGCGCCCGGTGCCCGGCGGGCAGCGAACCGCCCGAGGTGGATGGGAAGGAAGGAATGTTGTCGAGGTTGTGCACAGTCCGCTCTTCGGCTCGTCATGGAGCCGGGCAGCGCGAGGACACCGCCCGGCGGGAACGCCGGGACGGCGGAGCAGAGCTGGTACGTCAGAAGAAGCCGGTCACCCTGCCGCCGTCAGCGGAGGGACCAGGGCTTCATGACAGCGGCGAAGAACCTCATGCGGTAAACAGTACCCGGCTCCGGGCCGGAGATCACCGGAGTTACCGGCGGAGGCGGGCGGAGGCCTCGGCGTCGAGCAGGTCGTTCACCGCCAACGCCGAGTTGATCAGGGCGAGGTGGCTGAACGCCTGCGGATAGTTGCCGATCTGCTCACCGGTGGAGGCGATCTCCTCGGCGTATAGCCCGAGGTGGTTGCTGAAGGTGAACATCTTCTCCAGGGTGAGCCGGGCGTCGTCCAGCCGGCCGGAGCGGGCCAGCGCCTCGACGTACCAGAACGTGCACATGTTGAACGTGCCCTCGTGACCGGGGAGCCCGTCGGGGGAGTGGACCGGGTCGTACCGGTGGACCAGGCTGTCCGAGACCAGGTCCCGCTCGATCGACTCGAGGGTGGACAGCCACAGCGGGTCGGTGGGCGTGACGAAGCCGACCGCCGGCATGTAGAGGAGGGCGGCGTCGAGCACGTTCTCGTCGTACGCCTGCACGAAGCTGCCGCGTTCCCGGTGGAAACCGCGGGCCATGACCTGGTTGTAGATCCGGTTGCGTTGTTCGGTCCAGCAGTGCATATCGCCGGGCCGGCCGGTGCGGGTGGCCAGCCGGATGGCGCGGTCCAGCGCCACCCACGACATCACCCGGCCGAACGTGTAGTTGCGGGGGTGGTGGCGGCTCTCCCAGATGCCGGCGTCGCGCTGGTCCCAGTTGTGGCAGAGCCAGTCGATCAGCCGCACGGTGCTCTTCCACACCTGGTGCGACACCCGGATGCCCTGCTCGTCGGCGAGGTGCATGGCGTAGAGCGCCTCGCCGTGGATGTCGAGCTGGAGCTGGTCGGCGGCGCCGTTGCCGATCCGCACCGGACGGGAGCCGCGGTAGCCCTCCAGGTGGTCGAGCACCTCCTCGTGCAGGTCCGAGGACCCGTCCACCCGGTACATGATCTTCAGTGGGTCCTGGTGGTCGCCGGCCTCGCGGATGCGCTCGTCCAGCCAGTCCATGTACCGGCTGACCTCCTCGGTGAACCCGAGGCCGAGCAGCGCGTGCACGGAGAACGAGGTGTCGCGTACCCAGGTGTAGCGGTAGTCCCAGTTGCGGGAGCCGCCGACCAACTCGGGCAGCGCGGCGGTCGGCGCGGCGATCATCGCGCCGGTCGGCGCGTACGTCATGAGCTTGAGCGTGATGGCCGAGCGCTCGACCATCTCCCGCCAGCGCCCGGTGTAGCGGGAGCGCTCGACCCAGCGCCGCCAGTAGTCCCGGGTCCACTCGAACATGCCCTGGACCTCTTCCGGCGGAATGATCCTGGGCTCGTCGATGCCGGTCTCCAGGACCACCCCGCCGGTGTCGCCCTCCTGCAACGTGCCGTAGGCGATCAGGTCGCCGTCCTCCATGCGGATCTCGCCGGTCTTGGCCCAGAGCTGCCGCACCGGATCGATCGGGTTGAAGGCGAGCGTCGCCGACCGGCTCCGGAACAGGTAACCGTTGCGGTGCCGCTCCAGCTCGTGGCTCTCCCGGGCGAAGTCGAAGCGCGGCCGGCACTCCACCCGGAACCGCATGCTGCCGCGCACCATGTTGACCATGCGCACGATGCGGTGCGAGTCGGTGACCCGCTCGCCGGTCACCGGCATGAAGTCCATCACCTCGGCGACGCCGTCCGCGCTGATGAACCGGGTGATCAGGATCGGCGTGCCGGGGAGGTAGAGCTGCTTCGTGACGTACCGGACGTCGTGCGGGGCGATCTGGAAGAAGCCGCCCTTGTCCTTGTCCAGCAACGCGCAGAAGACGCTGGGCGAGTCGAAGCGCGGCGCGCAGAACCAGTCGATCGTCCCGTCACAGGTCACCAGCGCCGCGGTCTGAAGGTCGCCGATGAGCCCGTGATCCTCGATCGCCGGATAGCTCTTCACGTCGCCCCCCAGGTTCCGACTGCCCTCTCCGACTCAACCTAGGGGAAGAATTGTCAGGTTAGAGGGGATTCGTGGTCACCCACCCTCGCGCGTCACGCCGCGCCTCGACCGCCCGGCGGGTCTCCTCGTTCACCAGTTCCGCGTTGATCATCGCCGCGGTCCGGGCACCAGCCGCGGCAGCGGCCCCGACCTGCGCCGACAGGTCGGTCACGTTGCCCGCGACCCACACCCCGGGCACCTCGGTACGCCCCGACTCGTCGGCCGGCAGGTACTCGCCCATCCCGCTGGGGTGCGGTTGCGGGCGCAGGCCCAGTCCGGCCAGGAACCCGGTGCGCGCGACCATCCGGGGCGCGACGGTGAGCACCTCCCGGTCGACGGTGCGGCCGTCGCGCAGGCGTACCCCGGTCACCCGGTCCCCGGCCGTCTCGACGGCCGCGACCTCGCCCTCGACCACCGGCACACCGCGGGCGGCGAGCTGCTCGGCCTGCTCGTCGGTCAGCGGCGGCGCGGTGTGCCGCAGGTAGACCACGTCGTCGCTCCACTGCCGGAACAGCAGCGTCTGGTGCACCGACATCGGGCCGCTGCCGATCACCCCGATCGGCCGGTCCCGCACCTCCCAGCCGTGGCAGTACGGGCAGTGCACCAGGTCCCGGCCCCAGCGCTCGCGCAGGCCCGGCACCTCGGGCAGTTCGTCGACCAGGCCGGTGGCGACGAGCACATGACCGGCGCGTACCCGCCGGCCGTCGGCGAGCGTCACCTCGAAGCCGTCGCCGTCGCGGCTCACCGACTCGACCCGGCCCTCGGTCAGGTGCCCGCCGTAGCGGTGGACCTCGTCCCGACCGCGTGCCAGCAGTTCGGCCGGCGGTACGCCGTCGTGGCCCAGCAGCGCGTGCACGCCGTCGGCGGGCGCGTTGCGCGGTTCGCCGCCGTCCACCACGAGCACCGACCGGCGTGCCCGGGCCAGCATCAGCGCGCCGCTCAGCCCGGCCGCGCCGCCGCCGATCACCAGTACCTCGTAGTCCTCACGTAGCTCGGTCATCGTGACCACCTCCGCGACCAGACTGCGGCGGGGAAGCGCAGAACCGCAAACTCTCTTGCTGATGTGGCAAACTGGGGGCATGGACGTCGACCTCGACCAGGCCCTCGACGCGGTCGGTCCCCGGCTGCGCGCGCTGCGGCGTGAGCGGGAGACCACGCTCACCGACCTCTCCGCCGCCACCGGCATCTCGGTGAGCACGCTGTCCCGCCTGGAGTCGGGCGGCCGCAAGCCCACCCTCGAACTGCTGCTCCCGCTCGCCCGCGCGCACGGCGTGACGCTCGACGAGCTGGTCGGTGCCCCGCCCACCGGCGACCCGCGCATCCACCTGCGGCCGGTCGCCGCGTTCGGGATGACCATGCTGCCGCTCACCCGCCGCGCCGGCGGCATCCAGGCGTACAAGCTGATCATCCCGGCCGGCGGCCGGTCCGAGCCCGAGCCGAAGACCCACGAGGGGTACGAGTGGGTCTACGTGCTCAACGGGCGGCTGCGGCTCGTGCTCGGCGAGCACGACCTGGTGATGGTCCCCGGTGAGGCGGCCGAGTTCGACACCCGCGTACCGCACTGGTTCGGGCGTGCCGACAGCGAGGGGGTGGAGTTCCTCAGCCTCTTCGGCAGCCAGGGCGAACGCGCCCACCTGCGGGCCCGCCCACGCGCGTCGAGCTGAGCGGCGACGGTAAACACGCCCGCCGCGGCATCGGCGGCGCGACGATCGGCGGGTGAGCTATGCGGACGTCGGCGGGCTGCGGATCTGGTCCGAGGAGCACGGGGCCGGCAAACCGCTGGTCCTGCTGCACGGCGAGTACGGCTCGACGGAGGCGTTCGCGCCGGTCCGCCCGGCGCTGGCCACGCGCCGGCGGCTGATCGCCGTCGACCTGCAGGGCCACGGCCGCACCGCCGACGTGGACCGGCCGCTGCGGTACGAGTCGATGGCCGACGACGTCGCCGGGCTGCTGCGGCACCTCGGCCTGCCCCGGGCCGACGTGCTCGGTTACTCCCTCGGCGGCGGGGTGGCCCTGCGTACCGCGATCCAGCACCCCGACCTGGTCCGGCGCCTGGTGCTGGTCTCCACGCCGTTCCGGCGGCGCGGCTGGTACCCGGAGACGCTCGCCGCGATGTCCGCCCACGACGAGCGCGTCGCGCAACGGATGCGCGGCACCCCGCTCCACGAGCGGTACGCGCGGGTGGCGCCCCGCCCGCAGGACTGGCAGGCGCTCTGGGCCCGCGGCGGCGAGCTGCTGCGGCGGGAATACGACTGGTCCGCCGAGGTGGCCGCGCTGCCGATGCCGGTGCTGCTGGTCTTCGCCGACGCGGACGAGATCCCGGTGAGCCACGCGGCGGAGTTCTTCGGCCTGCTCGGCGGCGGCCGCCGGGACGCGGGCGGCGACGGAACCGGCCGCCCCGCGTCCCGGCTGGCGGTGCTGCCCGGGCTGACCCACTACGACGTGCTGACCTCGCCCGCGCTGCCGGCGGCGGTGCTGCCGTTCCTCACCCATCCGGCGCGCGCCCCGGGCTGACTCAGCCCACCAGCGCCGGAGCGTCCGCGCCCGCCGTCGTGCGCGGGCGCAGCAGCGCGTACGCGAGCCCGACGGCGACCACGAGCAGCCCCGCGCCGATCGCGAACGCCAGGTGGAATCCGCTGGTCAGCGCGGCGGCCCGGTCGTCGCCGAGCGCGAGGCGGTCCGCGGTACGGGCGGCGGCCAGCGTGGACAGCACCGCTACGCCGAACGCCATGCCGAGCTGCTGGGTGGTGTTGAACAGCCCGGAGGCGAGACCGGCGTCGTCGGGGCGGGCGGCGGACATGCCGAGCGCGGTCAGCGCCGGCAGCACCAGCCCGAACCCGCCGGCGAGCAGCATCACCGGGAGCACGTCGGGCAGGTAGCGGCCGTCCACCGGTACGCGGGCCAGCAGCACGAACATGGCGACGAGCAGGACGAGCCCGGCCAGCAGCACCGCCCGCTCGCCGAACCGGGCGTTGAGCCGGGCGGAGACGCCCAGCGACACCGCGCCGATGACGACTGCCGCCGGGAGCAGGGCCAGCCCGGTGCCTGTGGCGTCGTAGCCGAGCACCTGCTGGAGGTAGAGCGTGACGAGCACCTGGAACGCGAACGTCGACGCCACGGTGAGGATCTGGACCACGTTCGCCACCGCCACGCCGCGCGAGCGCAGGATCCGCAGCGGCATGAGCGGGCGGCGTGCGGTCGCCTGCCGGACGACGAACCCGGCGACCAGCGCGACGGCGAGCGCGCCGAGGCCGAGCGTGCGCGCCGACGTCGCCCCGTACCGCTCGATCGTGACCACCGTGTAGATGCCGAGCACCAGTCCGGCGGTGACCAGCAGCGCGCCCGCCACGTCGGCCCCGGCGGCCAGGCCGAGGCCCCGGTCGGCGGGCAGCGTACGGACCGCGAGCGCGATCGTGGCCAGGCCGATCGGCAGGTTGATCAGGAAGATCCAGTGCCAGCCCAGCGCGTCGGTGAGCAGGCCGCCGGCGACCTGGCCGATGGCCGCCCCGGCCGCGCCGGTGAAGGCGAACACGGCGATCGCCCGGCCCCGCTCGGCGGCGTCGGGAAAGAGCGTGACCAGGATGCCGAGGCTCACCGCGACCGCCGCCGCGCTGCCGACACCCTGGAGGAAGCGGGCCGCGACGAGCGTGGCGCTGTTCGCCGCCACCCCGGCCAGCACCGAGGCGGCGGTGAACAGCGCGGTGCCGCCGAGGAACATCGCCCGGCGTCCGACCAGGTCGCCCAGGCGGCCGGCGAGCAGGAGCAGGCTGCCGAACGCGATCAGGTACGCGTTCACCACCCAGCTCAGGCCGGCCGGGGAGAAGCGCAGGTCGCGCTGGATGGCCGGCATCGCCACGGTGACGATGCTGCCGTCGAGGATGGTCATCAGGGCGCTGGTGGCGAGCACGCCGAGGGCGAGCCGCCGCGAGCGGGGAGCGGACATGGAGTCCTCCTGTCGAGAGGTGCGACAGGAGGGACCGTAGCGGATAGTTCCGTTACGGACAATCTATTGAGGGACTATTGGCGAGCTCGGCGGGCCGGTTTCGGGCTCTGTACCGGCGTGGCCAGGTGGCCGGCGGCCAGGCGCTCCAGCGCGCGCAGGAAGACCGCCCGCTCGTCCTCCGGCAGGCTCGCCAGCGCCTCGGCGTGCACCCGGTCGACGATCTCCTGGCTGCGCGCGGCCACCCGGGCGCCCTCCTCGGTGACCGCGATGATCCGGGCCCGCCGGTCGGTACGCGACGGCCGCCGCTCGGCCAGCCCGGCCTGCTCCAGCGCGTCCACCGTCACCACCATCGTCGTCTTGTCCATGTCGCCCATCTCGGCGAGCTGGATCTGCGTACGCTCCTCGGGCAGCGCGTGCGCGAGCACGCAGTGCATCCGCGCGGTCAGCCCGATCTCGGCCAGGGCCGCCGCCACCCGGGTGCGCAGCACGTGACTGGTGTGGTCGAGCAGGTACGACAGGTCCGGGGTGCTCATCCGCCCAGCGTACCGATGGGTTCGTGGCGGATGATCCGGCGCGGACCCGGTCGGACCGCGGATACGATCTTGTGAGATGTCGTCGGCAGGAGAGGTTCGGTGCGGTGAGCGACGTGCACGGCAGGCAAGTGATGGTGGGTTACGACGGGTCTCCGGCCGCGAGCGCCGCCATCGAGGCGGGCGCGTTGCTGTTCCCCGGCGCGCACGCGTGGATCGGGCATCTGTGGACGCCTCCGTTCGCCAGCGAGGAACTGCGCAAGCGGCTCTGGACCGGCAAGCGCAACATCAACGCGTTCGTGGAGGCGATCGAGCGCGAGGGCGGCCGGGAGGCCGACCGGCTCACCTCCGTCGGCGTGATGCTGGCCCGCGCGGCCGGCTGGGACGCCGAGCCGCTCGTGTGCCGCAGCTACGGCGGTGAGGGGCTCCGGCTCGCCGAGCTGGCCGACGAGAAGCAGGCCGACGTGCTGCTGCTCGGCTCGCGCGGTCTGGGCGGCGCCCGGGCCGTGCTCGGCAGCGTCTCGGACATGGCCGTGCACTACAGCCCGCGGCCCGTCCTGGTGGTGCCGCACCCGCTGCTCACCGACGAGCACGACGCGCTCGCCGCCGGCCCGGTGGTGGTCGGCTGGGACGCCTCCGCCGGCGCCGAGGCGGCGCTCGACTCCACCCGGCGCCTCTTCCCCGAACGGGACGTCGTCCTGGTCGCCGTCGACGGCGACGAGGGGGAGACGCCCACCCCGGAGACGGCCGGCGGTTCGGTCACCGTCGTGCGGGTCAGCGCCGGACGCGGCGCCCAGGGACGCGCGGTGGCCGAGGCGCTCTCCGCCGTCGCCACCGAGCACAAGGCGAGCGCGGTGGTGGTCGGCTCGCGCGGACGGACGGCGATGCGCAAGATCCTGCTCGGCAGTGTCGCCATGGCCACCCTGCACCGCGCGCACCGGCCGGTGATGGTGGTGCCGCAGAGCCCGGTCCGCGAAGCGGAGTAGAAGTCGGCCGCGACGACAGAAGCATCACGGGTGCCTCCCCGGCCGGGGAGGCACCCGCGGCGTTCCACCCCAGCCGTACGCTTACCGCTCGCTCCTCCCTGCGCGCCACTCTTGTCGTACGTTCGGTAAGCGCCCGATCTGTCGAAGGGCTGCAAGGTCCCGGATGGTGATTTGGCGGTACCCCGTCTCAAGAGCCCCGGCCTGCCGAAGCTCGCGAAGCGCCTTCTCTACGGTCGGCTCCGCCGCACCACTCAGCGTTGCCAACTCGGTCTGAGTGAGCGTCACTCCAAGAGTTCTGCCGCCTGGCACCGGCTCGCCGTGAGCGGCTGAAAGCTCGGCCAGAACCCGAGCCAGTCGAACCTTCGCCGGGTAGGAGGCGAACTCGACCCTCCGCTGATTGGCCCAGCGAAAACGGGCTGCAGTGGTTCCCGCCAACGCAAGCGCCGCCTCTGGGTGATTCTGCAAGAAGGGGTACCAGTCACGTCGATGAATGATGTTGATCATCCCGTTGCTGCAGCTCGTGACGGTAGCGGTGCGCGGTGTGCCGGCCAGCGCTGATATCTCACCTACGACGTCGCCCGAAACCCTGATCGCCAGCAGGGCCTGACGGCCATCGGCCAGGTTGACGGTTACCTTAGTCAATGCGTGCCGAAGTAGCAGCATATGGCTGCCCTCATCACCTTCGCGGAGAATGCGGTCTCCGGGTTCCACCTCGATGGCTGTACCGATGGAGAGGAAGGCGGCGCGCACGGACGGAGCCAAGCAGTTGAGGAGTGAACCTGGAGGCCACTCTGGCGAGGTCTGCGCTCGTTCCTGGTGTTGTCGCATGTCAGCACCCCGTTCGCCGTGAGACATGACGATGCTCGGCCTGGTTGCGGCTGCATCAGCACAGGAACCATTGTGGTCGATGCAGTCGGCCTGCAGAAGGTGTCCAAGCGGCAGGGTGCCCAGCTACACGAAGGAGGCAAGGATCAGCCAAGCCGTTGCAGAGGCGGCTGCAACGAAGGTCCACGGGAGTGCTGAGCGGACCCGATGATGCTTGCTACGTGCGATCTGACCGAGCAGCATCACAAGCTGCCACGCCTCGGTGATTTCCTGTCCCGCATCCAGCGCAAGTGGTGCTGATCGAGGCTCGATGAAGCCGAACCGGTTCGCTCCCTTCGGTCCGGTCACCACCGGCCGGAAGCCGAGTGCCAGGTGCCGAGTGCCCAAGGCCGAGCAGCACAGGAAGACAGCACAGGCCAGGCCGAGGGGCAGGCCGAGAACTGGATTGGCTGTTATGTCGGATGGTGCGGGCATGCTGCTGGCGGTGAGGCTTACCAGCGCACCGTACAAGCCGGCCAGTCGGGCGATCTTGGCGTCGGCATGCTGGATCGAGTCTTGATGCATTCGGGCGGTTGCCAACGCGCGTTCCACGTCTGAAGTGCTGAAGGAAGCTGGAGTCTGAGGGGTGCTCATGGCGCAAGTCAAGTCTGGGCTGCCCTCGCCTGGCCCCTTTGAAGTAGGGATTGACGTGAATGCGACAACAGCCCTATAACCGAAACCCGTATTTTGATGGCATTCCCACGGTCACGCCTCGCTATAAGTGACATTGTCTCGCAAGCAGGGCGGGGCACGAGGAGGGTGAGATGGCATCGGTTGTCCAGTCGCAGCGGCGGCTGATCATGTTCGTGGATATGGAGAGCTACAGTAGGAACGACGACGTCGGACAGTTCCATGCGCAGAAAAACTTCCGAAAGATTATGCGCGAAGCCGCGGATCTCTGTGGACTGGATCGGAGTGGTTGGACGGTCCAGGCGACAGGAGACGGTGAATTCGCCATCTTTCCGCCTGGGACCTCGGAGCCGAGGATTGTTGCCGAACTCGTCCCGGCCATGGAACGGGTCTTGCGTGACCACAACCGTCAAGCCTCAGATCACGCTCGTATCCGAATGCGCGTCGCCATGCATCAAGGATTGGTGGCTCTGGCCGAGAACGGCTTCGCCGGCAAGGCAGTCGTAACGGCCGCCAGGCTCGTCAACGCCGAGCCGTTGCGCGACGCGCTGGGCTCGTTCCCTGACGCCGCAGTGGCGTTGATCGTGTCGGACACGATCCACCGCGACGTCGTCTCCCAGTCCTACAGCGGTATCCGGCCAGACCGCTTCCGCCGAGTGCGCGTCGAGGTGAAGTCCTTCGTAGATGAGGCGTGGATATTCGTGCCGGATGAGAACGTCAACTGCACTCCCATGGATCCCCCTGCCGATCGTCGCAGTGGTGCTCGCCGTCGTGCGGAGAAGGCCAAGCAGCCGCCGGCAGGTCGGACCAGTGGGAGCAGGTTCGACTTCGGCACGGTGACCAACAACGGGCCCACTGTGTACGGCGACAACGGTCGCGCCTACGGCTCGCATGCGGCGTGGCGCGAAGAGGAGGACGAGGAGGACGGGTCGTGATTCCCCAGCGTCCCTCTACGGACGAGCCGGCACCCGCTGATGGAGGGCCTGACGCGCCACCGGAAGGGGTGGGTCAGGAGGTAGACGACTCGAAGAAGCCGACTGCGGCGGCAGGGCCGGAGGGTGACGAGGGCGCTGCGGGCGCACAGTTGCAAGACAGCAAGAAACGTGAAGAGAACAAAGAGGATGAAGGGCGGTCGGACGCCCAAGCGGAGGGCGATGAGTCTGGCGACTCGGCCGACTTCGTCCAGGCCAACCCGACGCTTCGAGCCTGGGTGCCAGGGCAGGGCAACCATATTCGTTTTGACGACGTTCGGAACGATGGGCCAGCGGTATATGGCGATTACGCGCACGTTATCGGAAGCGTCATCAACGTGGCGCAGGACGACCGCGTTCGGCTCAGCATCGACCCCGTCAGCCGGATCAAGCTCAAGGTGGCGACCTTGGTCAAGCCTGCATGCTTCAAGGATTTGACCCAACGCCTTGATCGGAGCCCGGTAGTTGGCCTCGCGGGCCCGTCCGGCACCGGGAGATTAACCACAGCCTGCGCTGTGCTCGCGGCTCGCTACGGCGGGGAGAACGTTCGAGAGATCATGCTCACCGAATCCAGTGACCCCTTGCAAGTTCGAGATCATCCCGATCTGCTGCAAAAGGGACACGGGTATATCATCCGGCTCGGCCCCAACGCCACCGCCGGGCTCATCCGGGCCTTGGAGCGAACATTTGAGCAACGCGAATCAAGTGCCATCATGGTCCGCGATCTGGACACGCCAGGCGGCGCGCTCCATCACGCGGAGGTGTTTCACCACCTCAGCATCGATCCGATAGCGGTGTTCCGTCGGCATCTCGTTTACAATCTCCACGGCCGCTGCGTCCATAGCGACAGATGCGGTGACCGGCGGTGCGGGACCCGCTATGCGCGCCGTCTGCTGGAGAAAAAATTTGTTCGCCGTGGTGTAACGCTTCTTCATCGTCCTCGTGAGTGCGCGCAGCAGGCGGAGATGATAGCGACCCGACTTCCGCAAAGCGACGAACAAATAGCTGCGCTGCTTCCGTCCGGGGAAATTCGGCGACGTGTGCGTGCGCGCGCCATCCTGGAGACGCCACCTGTCGACAGCAGCTATCAACATCGCCACCTCCAGCACCGCCGTGCCCTGCGAGTGACCTATGCAGTGTTCTCCGGCCATCCGATTGCACACGTGACGGACGCCGCCGGGCTGTTGTTGGAAGGGCTTGATGGACTCTTCGCTCATTCCGCAATCGGTCGGCCTGCGCTGGTATACAGCTTCCCCGAGCTGCTCGGCGACGATCTTGCTCAGCACTGGGACAGTGAGGAAAAGGCAATAGGTAGTTTCAAATCTGGTCTGGCAACCCGCAAGGCACAGGTCGAGCCGGACATGGTCCGGGCGCTTCTGGACGTCGCTTGGAACGAATTCGACAACAGCCGAAGTGCGCTCATCGGGTGGCTGAACGCTCTGGCAGCTCATCCGGCTGAGGATTTCAAACACTGCGCGGCGGTCGCTGCCGCCGGATTCGCCCGTCACGACTTCGAGCAAGTCTACGACAGTGTGATCGGCAACTGGGCGAAGGACCGGAGGCCGCCTCTTCGTCGAGCTGCCGCGGCTGCACTGGTGGCCGTGGCCAACCTTGCCGACTCGGGGCCTCCCGACAGGCTGGCTGGCCATCGGATCAGCAGCCGCGTGAGCGCGGAGATCTCCTCCCTCGCCCGGTCCGGCGCCGCATTTGAGCGCGACACAGCCGCAAAGGCTTGGTCGATGGGCTTCCGGCCCGCGAACCACAACCGCTTGCTGCAAGAACTGACGCACGTGGCGCGGAACGCCCATGGCTACCTCGGCTATGAGATCACCGGTGCCGTTGCAGGCCTTGCCGGAGACATCGGCCATGCTCCGATATTGGTGCTGCTAAAGAGGTGGGCGCTGAGTGAGGATCGCGCCCTGGAGCTCGCAGCCAGCCGCGCGTTCAGCCGACTGATCATGTCGGAGCTCCCTCTCCCGGGCCAGTTTCCCCTGCTCTCCCTGGCTGGGGTGTCGCCGCACGCTTTGGAAGACGTTGTCACTCTCTGGCGCTTGGTCCTGTTGGATCCTGACCATGCCGAGAACGGCTGGCGCCAACTGGGCCACTGGCTTCGATCCTTCCGGGCCTACGCGCCGACCGCCGAGGCCTTTCAGACGATGCTCCGGAAACTCGTCCTGGATCCGAGCGTGCGGCCGAGGTTTACGTACTGGCTGTCGCGTGCGTCATCGTCTTCTACGTCGGCTGCTTGAGATCAGGAGTGCTCATGAACGCACCTAACGCGGCTGCTCTCACGGAGACCCCGACCCGCGGCTGGAGGATACTTCAGGCGTGGCTGATCCGGCTCTGGACAGCAGCGCGCCGCGCTTTCGTCGGAACAGCGCTGTCCGCTCAAGAGCCCGTTCCGGAGAGTGTCAGTCAGCGTCGCCGACTGTCCCGGCCCATCGTCGTGTCGGCTCGTGGCTCCGTTTTCACTTTCGAAATCGATGTGCTGCTGAACTGGCGGGCAAGACAGCTCAGCGAGGAACTGCTCGGTGCCTGGTCACTGCAATTCGCAGATATTGCGCGAAGGGATGTAGAACGCCACTGCGTTGAGCTTGCACGGAATTTTTACCCTCAGCAGGCCGGCGAGTTCGAGTACCGCCTGAACCGTGAACTTTCGAGAAACCACCGCACCTATGAAAGGCGCGGCGTTGCGCTCCACTGTCGACCCGAGGTCAGGGTCCGCCTCGACCCGGAGGTCCGCCAACAACTCCGTGCGGTCCACTTGCAGCGGATACAGGAGGAAGGCGAACACGAACTGCGCCTCCGTCGAGCCCAGCGGACCGACCAGTTGACTCAACGCTGGATTGCGGTAATAGACCGGCTGCGCCGCAGTCCTCTTGCCCATGCTGCAGCTCACCTGACCGACAAGCACCTTGCCGAAGTCATCGAGCACTACATCGCGGCGGACGAGAAGTCAAAGCTCGACCTTCTCGCCAGCCGCCTGGACGAGGTGCTCCGACGTAGCGGGAGGGTCGGGCAGCCCTTGGAGGCGCACGAAGCTGACGAAGTCATCAAAATGCTCAACGATGTCCTCACCGATATGCCCGACCTTCTGTCAGCCACCTATCGCCCGACCCCGAACGGCGCCAAGTCGCAATGAGCTCAGCGGCAGCCCGTCCGCTCGAGCTAAAGGCGGGAAGTGCGGGCCAAGGCGCCAGCCGTCGCGATGTCGTCGCTGGCAGCGGTCGATAGATGGCAACTACCCTGGGGGCACAAGCCTGCCGCCAGCCGACGGAGTAGTCGATGTTGAGGGATGTGGCCACGGTCCGGCATGCGCAGGGGGACGGCCGCAGAGCCAACCTCGGCGCGTTGCTCCGGCGCGTCCACCTGGCCGGCCCGGTCACCCGCGTCGAGCTGGCCGAGTGGATGGGCGTCAACCGCAGCACGGTCATGGCGCTCACCGCGGAACTGGCGTCGGCCGGTCTGGTCCGGGAGGTGGCGGCCGGCGGCAGCGGACGGGCGGGGCGACCCTCGCTTGTGGTCCGCCCGGCCTCGGACACCTTCTACGTGCTCGCCTTCGACATCGCCGTGGACCGGCTCGTGGCCGCCCGCGTCGGGCTCGGCGGCGTGGTGTCGGCCCGCCTGGAGGCGGAACGGCCACGGGCCGGGGCCGACCTCGACTCGGTGGTCTCGGTGCTCGCCGACTTCGGGCGGGCGCTGCACCATGCCGCGCCGGCCGGATCGGTGTGCGTGGGCGTCGGCGCGTCGTACTGCGGGATGATCCGGCCCGGCGACGGCATGGTCCGCTTCGGACCGGACATGGGCTGGGTCGACCAGGCGTTCGGTGCCGAGCTGGCCCGGCGGCTCGACCTGGGCCTGCCGGTCCTGGTCGGCAACGAGGCGCACCTGGGCGCGCTGGCGGAGCACCAGCGGGGCGCCGGAGTCGGCGTGCAGAACGTCGTCTACCTGCACGGTGACGTGGGCGTCGGCGGCGGGATCATCGTCGGCGGTGAGCTGCTCGACGGCGACGGCGGGTACGCCTCCGAGGTCGGGCACATGCTCGTGAACCCGTACCAGGGGCGGCCCTGCGGCTGCGGCTCGCGCGGGTGCCTGGAGGCCGAGGTCGGCGAGCGGGCACTGCTCGACGCCGCCGGCCGCCCGGCGGGGGAGAAGGGGCGCGAGGCGGTACGGGCCGTGGTGGCCGCCGCCGCGCGGGGCGAGCCGGCGGCCCGGGACGCGGTGCGGCACATCGGTGACTGGCTGGGCATCGGCGTGGCGAACGTGATCAATCTGTTCAACCCCGGCGTGGTGATCTTCGGGGGCACGCTCAGCGAGGTCTTTCCGGTCTGCGCCGACCACGTCCGCAGCCGGATCGCCGCCAACGTGCTGCCCATCTCCCGCGACAAGGCCCGCCTGCGGGTGTCCGCGCTCGGCTACGACGCCACCTTGATCGGCGCCGCCGAACGGGGCTTCACCCCGTTGTTCGCCGACCCCCTCGGCACCCTCACCCGCGCCTCGGCGCTTCGCTGATCTTGGAGTTGTGGCGCCTGGGATGTCGCTTTGGTGAGCCTTGTGAGGCGCCACAACTCCAAGATCGACGGCGGCACTCCGCGCGGGGCGGTCAGGAGGTCAGGCGGTGGGTCAGCCAAGGGAGGAGAGCCTCGCCCTGTTGGCGCTGGAACGCTCGGACCGTGGGGATGCCGGGGGGTGGGGGCTGGCGGGCGCCGTCCAGGAAGAACCCCGTGAGGCCGGCCAGCACACCCGTCAGGTCGGTCGGGTCGACATTCGCGGTCAGCGGTCGGGCGGCGAGCAGCGCGTCCGGGTCGTGTCCGCCGTACACCTGGACGTTGACGACGGTGAACAGGGTGTCCAGCCAGGCCGGCCCGCGACAGGCCCACGGCCAGTCGACCACGGTGACCGATCCGTCCGGGCCGAGCAGCAGGTTGTCCGCGCGGACGTCGACGTGGCAGAGCGTGTCACCGGCGAGCGCGGCCAGGCCCCGGTCGGCGGCGGCGCACAGCTCGGGCAGGTGGGACCGGGCCCACGGGTCGAGGTCGGCCGGCGGGTCGGCGGCGAGGCGCCGCCAGCCGCCGAAGTCGTACGCGAGGTGTTCGGCGGCGGTGGTGGTTCCGGCGGCGGCGGGCGCCGGGGTGAGCGTCGCCGCCATCGCCTCCAGCGTGGACAGCACGGCGGTCAGCTCACCGGTACGCCACGGCGTGGCCGGATGCCGGCCCTCGACGTCGGTGAAGACGAGCGCGATCCAGTGGCCGTCGTCGTAGCTGCCGAGCAGCCGGGGCGCGGGCGCGTCCGGGGGCAGGGCGGCGGCGATCCGGGCCTCGGCGCGGTGCAGGTGGGGACTGCGGTCGTTCTGCGCCGGGCTGACCGCCTTGACGAAGGCCCGGCCACCGCCTGCGGTACGGACGCGGTCGGCGGTGCCGGGGGAGAAGCCGCCCGGCTGCGAGTGCGCCGCCACCACCCGGTCGCCGAGGACGCCCTCGACGCCGTCGCGTACGTGCCCGGGCAGTTCGTGCCAGTGCAGCCGAGTCTTCGTCACCGTTCCACGGTGCGTGCCGCCCGCCGTCCGGGGCAACCGGGTTAATCGTTGCGCGTGTAGTGCAGGACGACCACGCCGGCGTCGAACGGGCGCGCCGAGGTGAGCGTGAGTCGGCGCGGGTCGAAGCCGCTGTCGACGAGCTTGATGCCGCTGCCGACGACCACCGGGTTGAGCTTGACCACCAGCTCGTCGATCTCGTCGAGGAGCTGACCGGCGAGCTGCCCGCCGCCGCAGAGCCAGATGTCGCGCCCGGGTTGTGTCTTCAGCTCGCGGACGATGGCCACCGGGTCACCGGCGACGACGTTCACGTCCGGGTAGTCGGCAGGGGGCAGGGAGCGGCTGAACACGTACTGCTTCAGGTGGGCGTACGGGCTTGTCACGCCCATCTTCAGGCCGGGCTCGTAGCTGGCCCGGCCCATCAGCACGGTGTCGAAGCGGCCGGCGGGCGGGGAGTCGATGCCGAGCTGGGCGTGGGCGAACGTGGGCAGCGTCTGGGGCCACTCGGCCACCAGGTGGGGCGCCAGGTCGGGCGTCAGCGGGAGGAAGTCGAACGACCCGTCGGGCGCGGCGATGAAGCCGTCGAGGGTGCTGGCGACGAAATACACGAGCTTGCGCAAACCGGCTCCGATGTCCGAGGTGATCCACGACGGCTGTCGTGGTTCAGTGGCGAATCTACAACACCTGTCGTGGTTGTTGCTACTGTGTTCGCGTGGCCAGGAACCCGGAACGCCGTACCCTGCTCGCCGACGCCGGTCTGCGGGTGCTCGCCGACGCCGGCGCGCGCGGGCTGACCCACCGGGCGGTCGACGCCGAGGCGGGCGTGCCCACCGGCACCACCTCGAACTACTTCCCGTCCCGCGCGGCGCTGCTCGCCGGCCTGGCCGAACGGATCTTCGACCGGATCGCGCCCGACCCGGCCGTGCTGGCCGACCTCGGCCGCCGCGAGCCGTCGCTCGCGCTGATGACCGACTACCTGCGCGACATCGTCGCCCGCACCACCCGCGAGCCGGGCCTCACCCGGGCGCTGTTCGAACTGCGGCTGGAGGCCGCCCGCCGCCCCGAGTTGCGGTCCGCGCTCGGCGGCGTGCTGCGCCAGGGGTACGCCGACGACGTCGCCCACCACCTCGCCGCCGGACTACCGGGCGGGGCGTACGAGGTGGCGCTGCTGCACTACGCCGTCGACGGGCTCCTGCTCGACCTGCTCACCACCTCGATCGACGCCGGGTTCGACACCGATCAGGTGGTCTCCGACCTCGTCTCCCGTCTGGTCGGCGACGCCACCGGTTGAGTCTCCTCGCCGTGCGTTAACCCGGGGCGGCCAGCGGGAACGCTGGCGCGGACACCCCTGGGAAGGAGCAACGGATGAGGGAACGCACCGGACTGACCATCGGCGTGCTCGGCTCCTACGGCGGTCGCAACCTCGGCGACGAGGCGATCCTCACGGGTCTCCTGGACGATCTGCGCCGACACGAGCCGAACGCCCGGATCATCGTCTTCTCCCGCAACCCCGCGCACACCGCGCTGGCCCACCCCGAGGTCGAGGCGGTGCCGTGGGAGGGCGTCAGCCGCGTCGACTCGTCCCCGGTGCTCAACCAGCTCGACCTGCTCATCCTCGGCGGCGGCGGGATCCTCTACGACAAGGAGGCCCGGCGCTACCTGCGGGTGGTCCGGGTCGCCCAGGAACGCGGGCTGCCGCTGCTCACGTACGCGGTGGGTGTCGGCCCGCTCAGCGACACGCTCGACAGCGGCATGGTGCGCGAGACGCTCGCGCAGGCGGTCGAGGTGACCGTCCGGGACCAGGAGTCGCGGATGGTGCTGGAGGAGGCCGGTCTGATCAATCCCATCACCGTCACCGCCGACCCGGCGTTCCTGCTGGAACCGGAGGAGTTCCCCGAGCAGTGGCTGCGTGAGGAGGGCGTGCCGGCCAACTCCCGGCTGGTCGGGCTGAGCGTGCGCGAGCCGGGCCGGGCGGCCGAACGGCTCGACGTGGACGGCTACCACCGCCTGCTCGCCCAGATCGGTGACTTCCTGGTGCACCGGATCGACGCGCACGTGCTGTTCGTGCCGATGGAACGCGACGACATCCGGCACTCGCACGGCGTGCTGTCGCACATGACCGCCGCCGATCGGGGCCGGATCCTGCACGGCGACTACCGTCCGGCGCAGATCCTCGGCCTGATGCGCCACTTCGACCTCGCGGTCGGCATGCGCCTGCACTTCCTGATCTTCGCGGCCATGATGGGCACGCCGTTCCTGCCGCTGCCGTACGCCGGAAAGGTCTTCGACCTGGCCCAGCGGCTCGGAGTGCCGGCGCTGCGCGGCGTGGAACGGGAGGTCGAGGGCCCGCTGCTGGCCGAGGTGGACCGGCTGTGGGACGAGCGGGCGGCGCGGGCCGACGAGACCGCGCGCCGGGTGGCGGAGGTCTGCGAGCAGGCGCGCGGCACCTCGCAGGTGACCCGCAGCGTGCTGGACAGCATCCGGGCCCGGTCACTGACCCCGGCGGTGTGAGCCGGGTCGTCAGACCGCCGGGCCACGCCAGGCGTAGACCCACTCCCGGCCCGGCTGGGCGTCCGACTCCAGCTCGTAGATCTGCGCCTCCGCGAGCCCGTTGGACCCGAGGTGGTGATGGGTCAGCGGGGGACGGCCGTTGCTGTCCAGCTCGACGGTGACGGTCTCGCCGTCGGCCGCGCCGCCCACCAGGGGGATCTGCACCGTGGAAGCCATGCGCCCATCCTGCCCCGGCCGGCCCGCCCGCGCAGGGGATCACGCGGGGCAGCGAACCGGGCACCGTGCGTACTAGGGTCCGGGGATGGCGCACCCGACGATCGATCCGACTCTCGGTCCGGTCCTCGCCCGTACGGGCGGCGAACGGGCGATCCTCGACGCGTTCCTCGACTTCCACCGGAGCACCGTGCTGCGCAAGGTGCGCGGCCTGACCGACGCCGACGCCAGCCGGCGTCTGGTGCCCTCGCTGACCACCCTGGCCGGGCTGCTCAAGCACCTGACGGTGGTCGAGGGGAACTGGTTCCGCCGCCTGTTCGCCCCCGAGCCGGGCGACGTCTACCTCACCTCCCAGGCCGACGCCGACGCCAGCTTCGCGCTGCGCCCCGGCGACACGGTCGAGACGCTCGCCGCCGCGTACGAGGCGGCCTGCGAGGAATCCCGGCGGGTCGCCGCGCGGTTCGACCTCGATCACGTGGTGCCGCACCCGCAGCTCGGCGAGGTGTCGCTGCGCTGGGTGCTGGTGCACCTGATCGAGGAGACCGCCCGGCACGCCGGGCACGCGGACATCCTGCGCGAGCTGACCGACGGCGAGACCGGCGCGATCTGACGCCTCAGGCCCGGGGCAGCAGCCCGTCCGGATACTCCATCCCGTCGTGCGTACAGGCCGCGGCGGCCACCCGGGCGGCGTACCGGGCCGCGTCGAGCACGTCCGCGCCGCGCAGCCGGGCGGCGATCACCCCGGCCGCGAACGCGTCCCCGGCGCCGTTGGTGTCCACCACCGGCCCCGGCGGGGTGGCGGCGGGCACGTGTGCGGGCGGCGCGCCGGGGGTGTGCAGCGTCGCGCCGGCCGCGCCGCCGGTGACCAGCACCGTGCGCGGCGCCAGCTCGGCCGCCTCCTTCGCGGCCCGCTCGCCGAGCCGGGTGTCGCTGACGAAGACCAGGTCCGCGATCCGGGCGAACGGACGGTGGTAGTCGTTCTCGCCGTCCCAGTCGTGCAGGTCGGTGGAGACCGACGTGGCGGCGCGCAGCACCGGCAGCGAGTCCCGGGCCCAATCCATGATCGACAGGTGGACGTGGGTCGCTTCGGCCACGAGCGCGGCCAGCTCCGCGTCGGCGAACGGCGCCGGCCCCGACCACGGGCGCGGGTCGTGCAGCGACATCCGCCGCCCGGCCGGGTCGACCAGGTTCACCGAGCGGCGGGTGCCGGCCGGCGCGTCCGCGAGCGTGGTCCGCACCGAGGTACGCGCCAGCGCCGCCCGCACCACGTCACCTGCCGGGTCGGCGCCCAGCACGTCGACGAGCGCCACCCGCAGGCCGAGCGCGTGCGCGGCCAGCGCCACCCCGGCGCCGGTGTTGCCGATCCGCATGTCGATCGGCGGCACCAGCAGCGAGTCGGCGACGGGCGGCGGCAGCGCGGGCACCTGGACGCGGACGTCCACACCGAGCCCGCCGAGCACGAGAAGGTCGACCATGGCGCCGACGATAGCGACGCCCGGCGGCCTATCCTGACTCCCCGGGCCGTCTTCCGGCCCCGGCGTCGGCGAGGGGGAGCAGTGCTGGTCATCCACGGGCTGTGGCTGCCCGGTAGCGGGCTCGCCCTGTGGGCCGAGGACAGCACGCGCCCGGCGCGCGCGCCCCGCCGGCCCGGCCGCGTCCCGCGCGAGCGCCCGCACCCGTTCGCCGCCGACCACGCCACGCTCGCCGCCGCGCTCGACGGCATGCCGGGCGAGCCGATCTCCGTCCTGCTGGACCTGCCGACCCGCGCCGGCTCGCCGGTGGACTCGCCGGAACTGATCCGGGCCACCGTCGGGGAACCGGTCCGCGGCCCGGTCACCCGCGCCGGATGGCGGGTCCCGGCCCTGGGGTACGCCCCGGACGCCGCGTACGAGCTGCTGCGCGCGCCGGCGCCGGGACCGGTCGGGGCGAGCCTGCGTCACCTGTGCGAGCTGGCCGACTTCGCCACCGACCTGGTCGCACGCGGCCGGCTGCTGCCCGTCGCGCTCGACGCGTACCCCGGTGGTGGTGGACCCGACGGCGGGCCGGCCGCGACCGGCCGGCGTGCCTCGGCGCGGCGGTCACCGGCGGCCTCGGGCGCGAGGGCCGGGCGGCGGTTGCGGGCCGTCGGGGCGGACGACGTGGCGACCGGGTGGGCCCTCTGGCGGCCGCTGCTCACCGGCACCGACGCGGGCTGGGCGCGCGACCTGGCGACGGCGTTGCCACCGGCGGCCCGTGCCGCCCGGGAATGGCGGCCCGAGCCGTGGGGCCCGGCAGCGGCGTCGGTCGGTGCGGGCGAAGGCCCTGGCGGGGCCGCCGCCCCGGCGTCGGCGGATGTGCGGACGGACGCCGCCGGGCCCATGCCGGGCGGGCGCTCGCCGAGCGGGTCCGTCCGGGACAGCAGCCGGGCGGGCGGACCGACGGGCGGCGCGTGGGCCGGGCGATCCGGCGACATCGGGGCCGGTGCGCTGGTCGCCGAGGCGCTGGACGCGCTGGTCGACGCCGCCGCCCGGGTGGCGCTGGCCGACACCCGGCTGCACCGGGGAATGCGCCCGGTCGGCGCGGTGCCGCGCTGGCTGGCCGCGCTGACCGGCCCGGAGCGGGCGTTCCCCGCCGAGCCGGACGCGCTGGCGACGCTTCGCGACGAACTGGACGCCTGGCAGCGCGACGCCGCGGGCGGCGCGGTACGGGCCACGTTCCGCCTGGTCGAGCCGGACGTCGACCCGGTCGCCGAGCTGGTCGAGGACGCCGTCTGGCGGGTCGAGTTCGGCCTGCACCCGGCCGACGAGCCGGGGCTCGTGGTGGACGCCGCGCACATCTGGCAGCGGCCCGCGCCGGCGCTGGCCGCCCGGGGCGTGGAGCCGCAGGAGACGCTCCTGGCCGAGCTGGGCCGGGCCAGCCGGCTGTGGCCCGAGGTGGACGCCGCGTTGCGTACCGCCGCGCCGGAAGGCATGGAACTGGACGCCGACGGCGCGCACCGGTTCCTGCGTGAGGGCGCGCCGGTGCTGCACGCGGCCGGGTTCGGGGTGCTGCTGCCGTCGTGGTGGCGGCGTTCCTCGTCGCGGCTCGGCGCGCGGCTGCGGGCGCGCAGCCGGAGCGCGCCGGGAGCGGTGGCCACAAGCGCCGGGAAGCTGGGGCTGGACGCACTCGTCGACTACCGCTGGGAGCTGGCGCTCGGCGACCAGCCGCTGACCGCCGAGGAACTGGCGTCGCTGGCCGACCTGAAGTCGCCGCTGGTCCGGCTGCGCGGCCGGTGGGTCGAGCTGGACCCGCAGCGGCTGGAGGCCGGGCTGAAGCTGCTGCGCTCCTCCGGCGAGCTGACGGTGGCCGACCTGCTGCGGATGGGACTGTCCGGTGACGACAGTGCCGGTGAGCTGCCGGTGCTGGACGTGGTCGCCGACGGCGCGCTCGGCGAACTGCTCGCCGGTGAGGCGGAACGGCGGCTCACCCCGGCCGACCCGCCGCCGGGTTTCGCCGGGACGCTGCGGCCGTACCAGCGGCGCGGGCTGGCCTGGCTGGCGTTCCTCCAGTCGCTCGGGCTCGGCGGCATCCTCGCCGACGACATGGGGCTGGGCAAGACCGTCCAACTGCTCGCGCTGCTCGCCGGTGACCCGCCGGAGGCCGGGCCCACGCTGCTGGTCTGCCCGATGTCGCTCGTCGGCAACTGGCAGCGGGAGGCGGCGAAGTTCGCACCCGGCCTGCGCGTACACGTGCACCACGGCGCCGAGCGCGCCCGGGGCGAGGGCTTCGCCACCGCGGTGGGCGAGGCGGACCTGGTGCTCACCACGTACTCGGTGGCTGCCCGGGACGCGTTCGAGCTGGCCGGTGTCGACTGGCACCGGGTGGTGGTGGACGAGGCGCAGGCGATCAAGAACGCCGCCACCCGGCAGGCCGAGGCGGTCCGGTCACTGCCCGCGCGGCACCGGGTCGCGGTCACCGGTACGCCGGTGGAGAACCGGCTCGCCGACCTCTGGTCGATCATGCAGTTCGCGAATCCGGGGCTGCTCGGCCCGGCCGCGACGTTCCGCAAGCGCTTCGCCGAACCGATCGAGCGGCACGGCGACGCCGAGGTCGCCGAGCGGCTGCGCCGGATCACCGGCCCGTTCGTGCTGCGCCGCCTCAAGACCGACCCGACGATCATCACCGACCTGCCGGAGAAGCTGGAGATGGAGGTGGTCTGCAACCTCACCGCCGAGCAGGCAGCCCTCTACCAGGCCGTGGTGGACGACATGATGGCGAAGATCGAGTCCAGCGACGGCATCGAACGACGCGGGCTGGTGCTGGCCACCATGACCCGGCTCAAGCAGGTCTGCAACCACCCCGCCCAGCTGCTGCACGACGGCTCCGCGCTGGACGGCCGCTCCGGCAAGCTGGAACGCCTCGACGAGATCGTCGACGAGGTGCTCGCCGCGGAGGAGAAGGCGCTGCTGTTCACCCAGTACGCCGAGTTCGGCGGCATGCTGCGCGGGCACCTGTCGGCGCGTACCGGTCGGGAGGTGCTGCTGCTGCACGGCGGCGTCGGCAAGGCCGACCGGGACGCCATGGTGACCCGCTTCCAGGCGCCGCAGGGGCCGCCGCTGTTCGTGCTGTCGCTCAAGGCCGGCGGCACCGGTCTCACGCTGACCGCCGCCAACCACGTGGTGCACGTGGACCGGTGGTGGAACCCGGCCGTCGAGGACCAGGCCACCGACCGGGCGTTCCGCATCGGACAGCGCCGCCGCGTGCAGGTACGCAAGTTCGTCTGCGCCGGCACCGTCGAGGAGAAGGTGGCCGCGATGATCGCGGACAAGCGCAGCCTGGCCCGGTCCGTGGTGGGCAGCGGCGAGCAGTGGATCACCGAGCTGTCCACCGACACGCTGCGGGACCTGTTCACGTTGGAGTCCGGGGCGGTGGTCGAGTGAGCCCCCGCTTTGACGACTACCGGCCGCCGCTGCGGGTCGAGGGTGGCCTGCGGGCGCGCAGCACCAGAGGCGCGATCGGGCAGTCCTGGTGGTCCCGGCGGTTCGTGGAGGTGCTGGAGTCGTTCGCGCTCGGCTCCCGGCTCACCCGCGGCCGGGCGTACGCGCGCCGGGGGCAGGTGCTCCGGCTGGACGTGTCGCCCGGCAAGGTCACCGCCGAGGTGCAGGGCTCCCGGCCGCGCCCCTACCCGGTGCGGATCGGGCTGGCCGCGTATCCGGAGAAGGTGTGGCGGCGGCTGGAGTCGGAGCTGGCCGGGCAGGCGTTCTTCAGCGCCCGGCTGCTCGCCGGTGACCTGCCGGCCGAACTGGAGGAGCTGTTCGCCGAGGCGGGCGCGCCGCTGTTCCCGGCCGAGATCGACGAGCTGGACCAGAGCTGCGGCTGCCCCGACTTCGCGGTGCCGTGCAAACACCTGGCGGCCACGTTCTACCTGCTCGCCGAGGCGTTCGACGCCGACCCGTTCCACCTGCTGCACTGGCGTGGCCGGTCCCGCGCCGAACTGCTCGACCGGCTGCGTACGCTGCGCGGCGCCGTGGCGGACGGCGGTGTGCTCGGCGCGGGCGCGGCATCGGTCCCGGGCGCCGGACCGGACCCGGCGGCGACGACGGGTGTGCCGGTGGTCGGCGCGGCGCGGGCCCTGGCCGGGCTGCCGGCGGTCGAGCCGGACGAGGAGCTGGACCGGTTCTGGCTGGCGCCGGTGGCGCTGCCGGACCGGCCGCCCACGCTCGCCACCGGCCCGGAGCTGCTGCTGCGCCAGCTCGGGTCGCCCGGTGCCGCGATCGGCGGGCCTGGCCTGGCCGAGCGGCTGCGCCGGGCGTACCGGGAGTTCGGCAGCACCGAGGGCGCGTCGCCCACGGAGTTCGGTCGCGCCGAAGGCGCGCGTTAAGAAGGGGCCCTTCCTCTACCGGAGGCGTTAAGAAGGGGCCCTTCCTTACGCCTACAGCAATCGGCGGCGGAAACGCCACATCACGGCGGCGTTGGCGACCAGCACCACCGCGCAGATCGCCCCGGCCAGCCGTCCGACCAGTACTGTCATCGCCGGTAGCGAGGCCCACAGCACGATCGTCAGCAGCATCATGTACCGGCCCCGGCGTCCCTTTATCCGGCTGTCCAACCGGGCGAAGAACCGAGGGTCGCTCTCCCGCAGACGGCGGGTGATCTGTTCGAACCTGCGCTGATCCTCTTGGCTGAGCATGGCGGTGCCTTCCCCTCACGGCTTCAGCGGTTCGGCGGCATACCCGGATCGGAGGGCGGTCACGCGCCGCCGCTGCTGCTGTTTCGCCGGACCGGACAGGCGGAACGAGGTTCTCAGCGCAGGCTTATCCGTACCTTAAGTTTCGGTGAGGCGGTGAACGCCCCCGGCGGCCTCGCCGGGCTGCGAAACCTCGCGTTCGGGCGGTGCGTGACCGGATCGGCCCTGCTCCGGAGGTCGCCGCGCACTCGCCGCCCCGCCGGGTCCTCCGCGGCGGGCCTGAGCACCGTCTTAAGTGCGCTCACGGGCGCGTCCGGCGTGCCTTGAGCGGCCGGGACGGCCTGGCTACTTTCCCGTAGGCAACTTCTCCGGCAACCGTCGCCGCCCCTGCGCCACCCGACCCCCCGGGTGGCAGGCGTGCCGGCACTCGAAGAAAACGGGATAGGTACATGGCCGACCTGAACGTGCCACCGCGTCGACCCCGGGACGACCGCGGCTGGGACGGATACCAGCACCCCCATCCGGACGGGTACCGCGACCCGCACGCCGCGCCGTACGCCGGCGCTCACCCCGCCGCCGCGCCGGGCCCGCAGTGGGTCGGACCGGACGGCTTCGCCCCCGCCGCCGGTGGCTACCCGCCGCAGGGCGGCTTCCCCCAGCAGGGCGGCTACGCCCAGCCCGCCGGCGGGTACGGCCCGCCGCCCGGCCCGGGACTGCCCACGCTGGACGACGACGGCGACGAGCCGCCGAACCGGGGTCGCCGCCGCGCGCTGGCCACCCTCGGTGGGGCCGCGGTGGTCGCCGGTGGCGCCGCCTTCGCGCTGTCTCCGCAGGTACGCGGACTGTTCACCGGTGACGCAGCGGCCGGTGACGCCACCGGCACCGTCACCACCGACGGCAACGCGGCGCGGCCGAGCGGCCAGCAGCCCAGCACCGTGCGGACCTACACCGAGCAGAACGAGAGCTACATGGGCTCCCGGGCGGGCGAGGCGCTCAAGCGCAACGCGCCCACCGGCGGCCGGCTCTACGGCAGCCCGGCCGCCGCCGCCGAGGCGACCAAGGTGACTGTGAAGACGGTGCTCGCCAAGGATCCGATCCGGCACCTCGCCACCCGCACCACGTTCGGCGCGACCCCGAAGATGCTCGCCGACATCAAGCGGCTCGGCATCGACGACTGGCTGCGCCAGCAGCTCGAACCGGAGAAGATCGCCCCGACCAAGGCGGAGCTGAAGCTGGCCGAGCTGCAGTCACTCAAGCTCAGCCCGACGCAGCTGCGCGACCAGCGCGAGCAGCTCAACGAGAAGGGCGTCGACCCGGCCCGGGAGACGGTGGACGCCACCATCGCCCGGCAGATCTGGTCGGACCGGCAGCTGTTCGAGGTGATGGTCGACTTCTGGAACGACTTCCTGCACGTCGCCGCCGACTTCGACGGCGGGGAGAACTACCGCAACGCGTTCGACCGGGACGTCATCCGCAAGCACGCGCTCGGCAGCTACCCGGAGATGCTCGTCGCCGCGAACAAGCACCCGGCGCTGCTGCTCTACCTGAACCAGGTCGACTCGCGCAAGGACGCGGTCAACGAGAACCTGGCCCGGGAGAACCTGGAGCTGTACTCCGTCGGCGTCGACGGTGGCTACACCGAGAAGGACGTACGCCAGGCCGCGCTGCTGCAGACCGGACGCGGTGTCGCCGACGGCAAGTACAAGTTCTTCGCCGAGCGGCACTACCTCGGCAAGGTGAAGATCCTCGGGTTCAGCCACGCCAACAACTCCGACGATCCGGTGGCCGCCGACAAGGTCATCGACTCGTACATCCGTTACATCGCGACGCACCCGTCGACCGCCCGGTACGTGGCGCAGAACCTCGCCACCCGGTTCGTCTCCGACACCCCGCCGAAGTCCGTGGTGGACCGGCTCGCCAAGGCGTACACCACGAACAAGGGGCAGATCCGCCCGGTGCTGGCGACGCTGTTCAGCTCCTCGGAGTTCTGGGCCGCGGTCGGCCAGAAGGTACGCCGCCCGATGGAGTACCTGGTCGCCACGTACCGGGCGCTCGGCGTCTCGCCGGACGCGGCCCCCGGCTACTCCGGCGACAATCGGCGGACCCCGTTCGCGCAGGGCCTGCGGCAGATCCAGGACAAGATGCGCGAACTCGGCCAGTACCCGATGGGCAAGCCCACCCCGGACGGCTACGCCGACGTCTACCTGGCCTGGACCTCGGCCGGCACGATGATCGACGGCTGGAACGAGGCGGGCGACCTGATCGCCGGCTACCGCAAGCAGTTCACCTTCGCCAAGCCGGAGAAGCTGGTGGCGAAGCCGCCGACCACCGCCGGGGCGTACGTGGACGCGCTGGCCCAGCGGCTGGTGCACCAGAAGCTCAGCGCCAAGGAGAAGAAGCTCGTGCTCGCCGTGGCCGGGGTCGCCGAGAGCGCCAAGGTCGACGCCACCTTCAACGGGGCCATCGCCGCTGTCGCGCGGACGATCCTCGCGTCCCCCCAGCACCACCTCCGGTGAGGCATTCGATGGAGATGACCGTGAACCCGTACCCCCTGCACCCCGAATGCCCCGACCTGCGGCGGCTGGCCGACAACCCGGCCGAGGCGCTGCTGCGCGCGGAGGCGGACATCGTCGCGGCCGAGAGCGCGGCCGAGGCCGACCGGTACCGCCGGCTGGAGGAGATCGAGGAGGCACAGCAGGACGGCCGGGGCGTCACCCGCCGTACCTTCGTCGCGGGCGCCGCGGCCACCGCGACCGCGCTGGCGACGGCCCAGTTCGTCACCACGTCGGCGTCGTTCGCCGCGACCAAGACCGGCACGCTGATCCACGTCTTCCTCTACGGCGGGCTGGACGGGCTGAGCCTGGTCGCCCCGGCGAGCGACCCGGTGCTCACCAAGGCCCGCCCGGACCTGCTGCTCGGCGAGGACTCGCTGGCGCTGGCCCGCGGCTTCAAGCTGACCAGCGCGTTCGCGCCGCTGGAGAAGTGGCTCAAGGCCGGTCAGCTCGGCTTCGTGCCGGCCGCGTCCGACCCGCGGCTGTCCCGCAGCCACTTCCAGGCCGCCGACGCCTGCAACCTGGGCGGCCTGCCCGGCGAGACCGGCGGCCGGGGCTGGCTGGACAGCCTGGTCGACGCGCTCGGCAAGGGCACCGCGTTCCGCAGCGTCGGCATCGGCAGCACGCTGCCGCGCTCGCTCGTCGGCGTGAACGGCGCGATCTCCCTCAACAGCGTCGGCGACCTGCGGCTCAACGGCGACGACAAGTTCCGCGCGGCCACCGAGAAGGCGATCCGCGGCCTGTTCACCGGCATCAACCACCCGGTGGAGGAAGCGGTCATCGAGGGCATGGGCGCGCTCGCCACCGCCCAGAAGCTCGCTGCCAAGCCGTACGCCGCCGCCGAGGGCGTCGAGTACCGGGGCGTCGGCAACTCGTTCAAGCAGCTCGCCCAGCTCATCAAGGGCGGCGCGAACGTACGGGTGGCCACCGTCGGCATGGGCGGCTACGACACCCACGAGAACCAGGGCACCCGCGAGGGCGGCCAGCTCTGGCGGCGGCTCAACGAGCTGGCCGCCGCGATGGCCGCGTTCTTCACCGACCTGGGCGACCAGGCGGCGGACGTGACGATCATGGTGTCCAGCGAGTTCGGCCGCCGGGTCGCCTCGAACGGCGGCGGCACCGACCACGGCCACGGCGGCGTGGTCACCGTGCTGTCCGGCCGCAAGCTGGCCAGCTCGCTGCTCGGCACCTGGAACGGGCTGGACAAGTTGGACAGCGGCGACGTGCCGGAGTACAACAACATGTTCAACGTCTACGGATCGGTCGCGCAGGGCCGCTTCGGCCTGACAAACGCCGAGGTGGACAAGATCTTCCCCCGGCAGAAGTTCACCCCGGTCAAGATCTACGCGTGACGTACCAGGATACCCGCGCCGCCGGCCGTCGTACCGGGCACTCCGCCCCGTACGGCGGCCGTCCGGCTGCTCCCGTACCCCCGGCTCGTCCGCGCCGCGGACCCGGCGCCCGGCGGGCGCTCGCCGCGCTCTTCTGGCTCGGTCTGGTCGCCGCGGTGGTGCCGTGGTGGCTGAACACCCCGGCCGGGTCGCTCACCGACACCGCCGACCTGCTCACCGCGGGCGGCCGGATCACCGGCCTGATCGCCGGCTACCTGCTGCTGGTCCAGGTGCTGATGATGAGCCGGCTCGGCGTGCTGGAACGCGCGCTCGGCGGCGAGCGGATCTCCCGGCTGCACCGGGACCTCGGCGCGACGCTGCTGGTGGCGGTGCTCACGCACATGTCGCTGCTGGTGGTCGGCTACTCCCGGCAGGAGCGCAACTCGGTGCTCGCCGAGGTCGGCGTGCTGCTGACCGACTACGAGGACATGATCACCGCGTTCGCCGCGGCCGGCGTGCTGGTCACCGTCGCGGTCACCGCGGTACGCGCGGTGCGCCGCCGCCTGCCGTACGAGCTGTGGCACCTGCTGCACGCGGCCAGCTACCTCACGCTGCTGCTCGGCTACGCGCACCAGTTCAGCAACGGCGCGCAGCTGCACCAGCCGGGCCTGGTGCGTACCGGCTGGATCGCCGGATACGTGCTGGTGGTGGCCGCGCTGGTGTGGGGCCGGGTGCTCGCGCCGCTGGCGTTCAACCTGCGGCACCGGCTGCGCGTCGCCGACGTCGTGGCGGAGAGCCAGGACACCGTGTCGGTATACCTGACCGGGCAGCGGCTCAACCAGATCGACCTGCTCGGCGGGCAGTTCTTCCGCTGGCGGTTCCTCAACCCCGGCTGCTGGTGGCAGTCGCACCCGTTCTCCGTCTCCGCCGCCGGCAACGACAGGTGGCTGCGGATCACGGTGAAGGTCGTCGGCGGGTACACCGCCGAGCTGCGCGACCTGACGCCGGGCACCCGGGTCTGGGCGCAGGGCCCCTCCGGCACGTTCACGGCCGCGCACCGCACCCGGGAGCGGACGCTGCTCATCGCCGGCGGCAGCGGCATCGCCCCGCTGCGGGCCATGCTGGAGGAGCTGCCGCCCGGCGCGGCGCTGATCTACCGCGCGAGCACCCCGGCCGACGTGCTGCTGCACCAGGAGCTGGACTGGCTCGCGCAGGCCCGGCAGACCTCCGTCTGGTACGTCGTCGGCCGCCGTGACGACCCCGGCCCCCGCCAGGTGATGAACCCGGAGGGGCTGCGCCGCCTGGTGCCCGACCTGACCCGGCGCGACGTCTACCTGTGCGGCCCGGGCGGCCTGGTCGACGAGGCGGTCGCCGCGCTGCGCGCGGCCGGCGTGCCCCGCCGCCAGATCCACCTGACCGCGTTCGAGCTGTAGGAAAGGCACCACCATGCGTCGCGCGCTCCTCGCGATCACCGGACTGGCCGCCGGCACCACCGCGCTCGTGGTGCTCAAGGGCGCGCCGGGCAGTGGGCAGACCCTGCCGGACGCGCCGGTGGCGCTGGCTCCGGTCGCCCCGGGCGGCTCGGCCGCGCCCGAGCCGCCGTCGCCCACCGCCGCCGCGTCCGGCAGCGCCACGCCGTCGTCGCGCGCCTCGGCGAAGCCCACCCCGAAGGCGTCCGCCGACCGCAGCCCGGCCAGCCGGGGCGGCACCCGTACCAGCACCGCACCCGCCGCGCCGCGGACCACCACCAGCGCGCCGAAGGTCACCACCCGCACGGTGACCGGGCCGTCGGTCACCTACGAGTACGGCTCACTGCAGGTGCGGATCACGCTCAGCGGCAGCCGGGTCGTCGACGCGACGGCGATCGGACTGCCGCTGGGCGGGCAGTCCGGGCAGCGCAGCGACGACGTGCAGGCCCGCTACAGCGGCACGTCCGGTGAGGTGGTGGCCCGGCAGAGCGCCAACCTGAGCACCGTCTCCGGGGCCACGTACACCAGCACCGCGTACAAGCAGTCGTTGCAGGCCGCGCTGGACAAGGCGTGACGGTTCGTTCCGGCCTGCGCCGGGTCGAGCACGTCATGGGTACGGCGATCAGCCTGGACCTGGCCGACGACCTGCCCCCGGGGACCCTGCACGAGCTGGCCGAGGACACGTTCGGCTGGCTGCGCGAGGTGGACGCGCGGTTCAGCACGTACCGGGACGACAGCGAGGTGTGCCGGATCGACCGGGGCGAGTTGCGGCCCGCCGACGCCTCCGCCGACCTGCGCGCCGTGCTGGCGGCCTGCGCCGACCTGTGGACCGCCACCGACGGGTTCTTCGACGTGTACGCGACCGGGCGGCTCGACCCGTCCGGCTACGTCAAGGGCTGGGCGGCGCAGGTCGCCTCGGACCGGCTGGTCGCCGCCGGCTCGCCGAACCACTGCGTGAACGCGGGCGGCGACGTGCGGGTACGCGGCCACGACGCGGCCGGACAGCCGTGGCGGATCGGGGTGCGGCATCCGTTCGACGCGGCGGCGACCTGCCTGGTGCTGACCGGCACCGACCTGGCGGTCGCCACCTCCGGCGTGTACGAGCGCGGGCACCACGTGCTCGACCCGCGTCGAGGCGTACCGGCGAAGGGCCTGCGCTCGGTCACGGTGGCGGGCCCGGACCTGGGCGTGGCGGACGCGTACGCGACAGCCGCGGTGGCCATGGGTGAGCCGGGCCTCGCCTGGCTCGACCGCCTGCCGTCCCCCTGGCAGCACGCCGTGGTAACGGACGAAGCCCACCAACACCACTCCCGAACCCTCCCCACCATCCCCACCCCAGCGCGGTGATCAAGGAGTTTGTGTCCGTTTAGCCCGCGCTGGAGGACACAAACTCCTTGATCAACGGCATCGGCGGGGGTGAGGGGTGAGGGGGGTCAGCGGAGGGGGCGGTGGAGGATGGCTGGGCGGGAACCCGTCGGGCGGGGGCGGCCGGGGCGGACGCCCAGGGGACGGGTGAAGGCCCACGGGTGCACACGGCGGCGGGGCCGCGCCGGCTCGGTGCCGCCGGTGTGGCGGGCCGCGTCGTCCCTGGACATCCTCAAACCCCCGCTCCGGCGCGCACGCGCCCTCGCCAGGTTCAACGATTCCGGTGCCGGGGAGGTCGCTGTCGGCCACCCGTCCGGGGCGGACGGGTGGGTCAGCGGCCCCGCCGGGGCAACGGGAGGTGGCCGGGGAACAGGTCCGCGCCGAGCGTCACGCCGGCCGCGTGTAACGCGGCGATCAGCGCGTTCTGCACCAGGTACGAGTCGGGCAGTTGCCAGCGGGCCTGCTCCGGGGCGACCGCCCAGCGCACCGTCCCCTCGGGCAGCCGGGTCGGCGGGGCCGGGATCCACGAGCCGGGCCCGTGCCGCACCACGTGGAAGCAGTGCTCCAGTTCCGGGCGCAGCGGGTCGCCGGGGCGGACCAGGAACATCCAGCGGCCGGTCGGGGTGACCAGCGCCGGGCCGCGTACGCCGGGCCCGGCGGGATGGGTGGCGACCGCGTCCAGCACCTGCCGGCCCAGGTGGGCGGCGACCTCGAGGACGTCGAACGCGCGGCCGGTGGGCAGCAGGACGCCGTGCGGGCGGCTGCGCCACCAGGTGGCCACCCGGGCCGGGTCGGTGCTGGCGGCGTGCTCCCAGTCCTCCAGGGCGGGGTGGCAGCCCACCGTGGGGCAGCCGGCCCGGCCGCAGACGAAGCGGCTGTTGGCCAGGCAGGCGCCGGGCGTGACCGGCCAGCCGTGCAGCGCGTACCGCACCGCGACGCGGCGCAGGCGGACCCGTTCCAGCGGGGACAGATTAGCGACGCGCGGCCGGACATTCCTCCACATGTCTGACATCCCCTCTCGTCCCGCGAAACCGTCCACATGCCACACGTCGAAAGCCGTCACTGCCGAAACTCACGCTCGTTGTGGTGACTAACGGTCGGTGCAACTTGCACGAAAACTACGAGAACTGGCTGGTCGGTGGACGCACAACCTGTGCGATCGGGGCAAGCCTGGGGGACGTGGGGGGACCGGCCGGCGCCGTGAGGGGGAGGGAGCAGGGATGGACGAACTGCCCATAGGCCGGCGGGTGGCGTACTGGCGGAGCCGGCGCAAGATGTCCCAGCAGGTCTTCGCCGACCGGCTCGGCAAGTCCAAGAGCTGGGTGGACAAGGTGGAGCGTGGCGTCCGCCGGCTGGACAAGTTCTCCGTCCTCTACGAGATCGCCGACATCCTCCAGATCGACGTGCAACTGCTGCACGGCAAGGACCCGGAGCGGCGCACCGACGCGCTCAACTGCATCGACCAGGTCGAGGTGGAGGAGATCCGCACCGCCCTGGAGCGGTACGACTCGATGAGCGCCTACTTCGACGCGGCGCCCTTCCCGCCGCCGCTGGCCGACATGCGCAAGGCCGTCAACCACGCCTGGCTGACCTACCAGTACGGCCGGTACGGCATGCTCACCCGCGCGCTGCCGAAGCTGCTGCGCGACGCCCAGGCGGCGGACGCCGGCTACGCCGCCGACGAGCAGGTACGCGAGGCCGCCCACCTGCTCGGGCAGGTCTACCAGATCGCCTCCTCGGTGCTGCGCAAGCTCGGCGAGTGCGACCTCGCCTGGCTGGCCGCCGACCGGTCGATGGCGGTGGCCCAGCGGGCCGACGACCCGCTGCTGGCCGGGATCGCCACCACGAGGGTCTGCAACGCGCTCGTCGCGATGGGCCGTCCCCGCCCCGCGCTGGAGCTCAACGTGCGCATCGCCGGCCGGCTCGCGCCCGGCGGCGACAACGACGTCCGGCCCGAACGGCTCTCCGTCTACGGCATGCTGCTGCTGCAGGGCGCGATGGCGGCCGCCCGGATCGGCGACTCGGCGACGGTGGACGACCTGCTCGCCGGCGCCGACGAGGCGGCCAAGCTGCTCGGCGGCGACCACAACCACTACTGGACCTCCTTCGGCCCGACCAACCTGGAGCTGCACCGCGCCGCCGCGGCCGTCGAGCTGGGTGACGGCGGCCGGGCGGTGGAGACGCACCTGCGGCTGTCCGAGCCCGCGTTCAACGCGCTGCTGCCGGAGCGGCGCGCGCACCACCTGCTCGACCTGGCCCGGGGCTACTCGCAGATCGGCGACGTGGCGAGCGCGGGGGACATGTTGCTGCGCGGCGACCGGCTCGCGCCGTCCGAGATCCGGTGCCGGCCGATAGCGCACGAATTGATGTCCGAGATTCTCCGTCGCACACGTGGTGCGCCGCCTCAGCCGATCGCGGAGTTGGCTGAGCACATGGGAGTCGGAGTATGAGCGGTCCGGAGACCGCGAGCGAGCACCGGCGGGTGCTCTACGTCATCGCCTGCGGTTCGCCGCTGGCCCGTCACGTCGGCCGGCTGGTCGACCTCGCCCAGCGGGAGGAGTGGACGGTCTGCGTGGTCACCACGCCCGACGGCGCGAAGTTCGTCGACCGGGCGGCCCTGGCCCGGCAGACCGGCCACCCGGTCCGTACGCACTACAAGAACCCGGGTGACCTGGACGTGCTGCCACCGGCGGACGCCATGCTGGTGTGCCCGGCGACGGTCAACACGATCAACAAGTGGGCGGTCGGCATCACCGACACCCTCGCGCTCGGCCTGCTGGTCGAGGCGCAGGGGATGGGGGTGCCGATCGCTGCCGTCCCGTACACGAACGAGGCGATGGCCGGGCACCCGGCGTTCCGGGCCAGCCTCGACCGGCTGGCCGGGTGGGGCGTCCGGGTGGTCTTCGGCGACCACGTCGTACGCCTGCATCCGCCCGGCACGGGGGAGCGGCGCGCGGACGCCTTCCCCTGGGACGCCGGCCTGGCCGCCCTGCGCGGCGCGGACCGGCCGGTCGCCCCGGTCGGCTGACGGTGTGAGCGTGGCTCCCGGCGCGCCCGGGAGCCACGCCCGACGGCGGTCGGCGTGTAGCGGCCCGGACGCCGGTAAGCTGGCCGCCCGTGAGCACAACCGTCGCCGACGTGGTGGCCGCCCTGGACCGCCGTTACCCGCCCGCCTGGGCCGAGGAGTGGGACCGGGTCGGCCTGGTGGTGGGTGAGCCCGACCACCCGGTACACCGGATCGCCTGCGTGGTGGACGTGGTCCCGGAGACCGTGGACGAGGCCCTCGAAGCCGGCGCGGACATGATCGTCGCGCACCACCCGCTGCTGCTGCGGGGCGTCTCCTCGGTGGCCGCCACCACGTACAAGGGCCGGATCGTGCACCGGTTGATCAAGGCGGACGTCGCGCTGTACGTGGCGCACACGAACGCCGACGTGGCCGATCCCGGCGTGTCCGACGCGCTCGCCGCCCGGTTCGGGCTGACCGGGCTGCGCCCGTTGCACGCGCCCCGCCCCGGCTCGCCCGCCGCCGGGCCCGGCCGGGGCATCGGCCGCATCGGCGAGCTGCCCAGCCCGATGACGCTCGCCGAGCTGACCCGGCTGGCCGCCGCCGTGCTCCCGTTCACCGCCTGGGGAGTTCGCGCCGCCGGGGATCCCGGGCGTATGGTTCGTACCCTCGCCGTCAGCGGCGGCTCGGGGGACGGCTTCCTCGCCGAGGCGACCGCGGCCGGGGTGGACGCGTTCCTCACCGCGGACCTGCGTCACCACCCGGCCGGGGAACACCTCGCCGCGGGCGGCCCGGCGCTGCTGGACGCCGCCCACTGGGCGACGGAGCGACCCTGGCTGGACGACCTGGCCGCCCACCTGGCCGGCGCGCTGGGCGTCGAGACCGTGGTGTCCGACCTGGACACCGACCCGTGGACCGTGCACGCCGCCGCGCCCCGGCCGGACGACAAGGAGCCCCGACGTGAAGGCTGACCCGAAGGTGCAGCGCCGCCTGCTCGACCTCCAGGCGATCGACACCGCGCTGGCGCAGCTCGCGCACCGCCGCCGCAGCCTGCCGGAACGCGCCGAGCTGGAGGCCCTGGCGCGTGAGCTGTCCGCGCTGGAGGACGAGCGGGTCCGCGCCCAGGTGGCGGTCGACGACCTGGACCGGGACATCGCCCGGATCGAGAAGGACGTCGACCAGGTACGGGCGCGCAAGAGCAAGGACGAGGCCCGGCTGGCCTCGGGCAGCGGCCCGGCCCGCGAGCTGGAGGCCCTCCAGCACGAGCTGGTCTCGCTGAACCGCCGGCAGAGCGACCTGGAGGACGCCGAGCTGGAGCTGATGGAGCAGCGGGAGACCGCGCAGGGCGTGCTCGACGGCATCGAGAGCCGGCTCGCCGAGGCCCGCGAGCGCCGCGCCGCGACCGAGCAGCGCCGCGACGAGGCCCTGGCCGAGATCGCCAAGGAGGAGGAGTTCAAGCGCACCGCCCGCCAGCCGCTCGCCGGTGACCTCCCGGCGGACCTGGTCGGCCTCTACGACAAGATCCGTGAGGACACCGGGCTGGGCGCCGCGCTGCTGACCGGGGGCCGCTGCGGCGGCTGCCGGCTGGACCTGTCCGGCGCCGACCTGGCTCGCATCCGCAAGGCCGACCCGGACGACGTGGTCCGCTGCGAGGACTGCCGGCGGATCATGGTCCGGACCAACGAGTCGGGGCTGTAGCCGCTGTGGCGGTGCGCGCGGTAGTGATCGAGGCCGACGGCGGCTCCCGGGGCAACCCGGGCCCGGCCGGTTACGGCGCCGTGGTCCGGGACCCGGAGACCGGCGAGGTGCTGGCCGAGCGGTCCGAGTCGATCGGCACCGCCACGAACAACGTGGCCGAGTACCGGGGCCTGATCGCCGGGCTGGAGGCCGCCGCCGAACTGGGCGCGGCCGAGGTCGAGGCGCGGATGGACTCCAAGCTGGTGGTCGAGCAGATGTGCGGCCGCTGGCAGATCAAGCACCCCGGGCTGCGCCCGCTCGCCGCCCAGGCCGCCGGGCTGGTCGGCCGGTTCACCGCCGTACGCTTCACCTGGATCCCCCGGGAGCGCAACCGGCACGCCGACGCGCTCGCCAACGCGGCGATGGACGCCGCCGCGTCCGGCGCCGCGCCGGAGGCGGCGGCCGAGGCGCGGGAGGCGGCCGTCGTCCGGGCCACCGGCACCGACCCGGCCACCACGCCCGCCTCCTGGGAGCCGCGCCCGACCGAGGAGGCCACCCGGCTGATCCTGGTCCGGCACGGCGAGACCGAGCGCACCGTGCGCAAGCACTACTCCGGCCGGGGCGACGTGCCGCTGACCGAGCGGGGCCGGGCCCAGGCCCGGGCCACCGCAGCCCGGGTGGCCGCGCTGGCGCCGTCCGTCGCGGCGGTGGTCAGTTCCCCGCTGTCGAGGTGTACGGCCACCGCCGAGGCGATCGCCGCGCGGGTCGGCAACCCGCCGGTACGCACCGACGACGACCTGATCGAGTGCGACTTCGGCGTCTGGGAGGGGCACACGTTCGCCGAGGTACGCGAGCGCTGGGCGGCGGAACTGGACGCCTGGCTCGCCTCCACCCGGGTCGCCCCGCCGCAGGGCGAGTCGTTCGTGGCGGTCGCCGAGCGGACCGGGCGGGCCGTCGACCGGCTGCGGTCGGCGTACCCGGGGGAGACGGTGGTGGTGGTCTCCCACGTCTCGCCGATCAAGCTGGTGCTGCGCGACGCGCTCGCCGCCGGCGACGCGTTCCTGCACCGGCTCTACCTGGACACGGCGGGCATCTCGGTGCTGGACCTGTACCCGGACGGCGGCGTCGCGGTCCGCTCGGTGAACGACACCTCGCACCTCACGGACGCCTGACGGCCGTTCGGCGCATGCCGGCGGCCGTTTGGCGCATCGACATCACCCGATCGGACGTGACCCCCGTCACAGGGTCGTAGCCTCCGGCCGTCACATGGCCCGCTACGAATGCCCGGAGGGTGTCACATGGCCGCACCGGAATCCGAGGCGCCGGACACGGCGCGATCCAGGGCGAAGGACAAGAGTCCCTGGAACTGGTTGCTCTTCATCCCGATCGTGGTGCCGCTGATCCCGGCGCTGTTCAACGCCGACTCACCCCGGCTGTTCGGGTTCCCGCGGTTCTACTGGCTGCAACTGGCCTGGATCCTGCTGGGCGTCGGCACCACCACGCTGGTCTACCAGATGACCAAGAAGCGGGGTGACCACTGATGTGGCGGGACCACCTCACCGAGATCATCGTCTTCACGCTTCTGTTCCTGCTGGTCAGCGCCATGGGTTTCGTGGCGGCCCGGTGGCGCAGACCGACCGACATGGCCCACCTGGACGAATGGGGGCTGGGCGGGCGCAGCTTCGGCGGCTGGATCACCTGGTTCCTGGTCGGCGGTGACCTCTACACCGCGTACACGTTCGTCGCCGTCCCGGCGCTGATCTTCGGGGCCGGCGCGGCCGGCTTCTTCGCGGTGCCCTACACGATCGTCATCTACCCGCTGGTGTTCCTGGTGCTGTGCCGGCTCTGGTCGGTCTCACACCGGCACGGCTTCGTCACCCCCGCCGACTTCGTCCGCAACCGGTTCGGCTCGCCGATCCTGGCGCTGCTGGTCGCGATCACCGGCATCGTCGCCACCATGCCGTACATCGCGCTGCAACTGGTGGGCATCGAGGCGGTGCTCAAGACCATGGGCGTGACCGGGGACAGCGCGCTGGCCCGGCACCTGCCGATCATCATCGCGTTCGCGATCCTGGCCGCGTACACGTACCAGTCGGGGCTGCGCGCGCCGGCGCTGATCGCGTTCGTCAAGGACTCGCTGATCTACATCGTGATCCTGGTCGCGGTGATCTGGCTGCCGTACAAGCTCGGCGGCTGGGGCGCCATCTTCGACGCCGCCGACGCGAAGTTCCAGGCGTCACCAGCGCCCGGCGACGGCATCCTGCTCAACCAGAACAACCAGATCCAGTACGTGACGCTGGCGTTCGGCTCGGCGCTGGCGCTGTTCCTCTACCCGCACAGCATCACCGGTGTCCTGGCCAGCCGGAACCGCGACGTGATCAAGCGGAACATGTCCGCGCTGCCCGCGTACAGCCTGCTGCTGGGGTTGATCGCGCTACTCGGCTACATGGCCATCGCGGCGAACGTGAAGCCGCTGCCGGGCGCGAAGGAGGGCACCACCGACGGCAACACAGTCGTGCCGCTGCTGTTCGACCAGCAGTTCCCGGACTGGTTCGCCGGGGTGGCGTACGCCGCCATCGGCATCGGCGCGCTGGTCCCGGCGGCGATCATGTCGATCGCGGCGGCGAACCTGTTCACCCGCAACATCTACAAGGAGTACCTGAAGCGCGACGCCACCCCGGCGCAGGAGGCGAACGTCTCGAAGATCACCTCGCTGGTGGTGAAGGTCGGCGCGGTGGCCTGCATCGTCTTCCTCGACCCGCAGTTCTCCATCGACCTGCAGCTCATCGGCGGCGTGATCATCCTCCAGACGCTGCCGGCGGTGGCGCTGGGCCTCTACACCCGCTGGTTCCACAGGGGCGCGCTGATCGCCGGCTGGGCCGCCGGCATGGGCCTGGGCATGTGGATGCTCTACCAGATCGGCAACCCGGCGACCGGCAAGAAGCACTTCGCCGGGTCGGCGTTCCCGCTGGAGAAGTTCGGCTTCGACACGCCGAAGACCATCTACGTGGGCATCGTCGCGGTGCTGGTGAACCTGGTGGTGGCCGCGCTGCTCACGCTGGTGCTGCGCGCCGCGAAGGTGGCCGACGGCCCCGACCACACCACGCCGGACGACTACTTCGCCGACGAGGACGACCCGCGCGTGACGCCCTCCGCCGACGCAGCCCGCGAGCCCGTGGCATGAAAGGAAGGGCCCCTTATTAACGCCTCGTGCATTGAAAGGGGCCCTTCCTAACACCCTCAGCGGCGGCGGGTGCGCGCGTCGAGCGCCTCGTTGAGGCGGTGCAACATGTCCGCGAGCGTCTCCCGGTCCGCCTCGGGCCAGGCGGCGAGGATGTCGCCGTACAGCCGGGTGCGGGCCGCCCGGACGGCGGCCATCCGCTGGAGCCCGGCCGCCGTCGCGGAGATCACCGTGCCGCGCCCGTCGGCCGGGTCGGGGGTACGCGAGATCAGGCCGTCGCGCTGGAGCGCGGAGACCTGCCGGGTGACTGTGGAGCCGTCCAGGCTCAGCCGTGCGGCGAGCGCCGAGACGTTCTGCGGGCCGGCCGCGTCCAGGTGGCGCAGGATCACGTACGCGGCGCGGTCGAGCAGCCGGTGCTCCATCGTGCCGGTGCCCCGGCGGGTGGCCTCGCCGAGCCGCATCAGCAACGCGACCTCGGTTTCGATCCGGCCGAGGGTGACTTCGGTGCCGTGGACGTCCTCGCTCATAGCTGTATGATACAAGAAAATTACCTGTACGATACAGCTATCTGGGAGGTTGCGGAGTGGATCGCCGATCCGAGCCCAACCGCAGTGCCATCTACGCCACCACGCTCGTCGCGTTCCTCGCCATTGCCGGCATCGCCGTCGTCGACCCGATCCTGCCCGCCATCGGCGAGGCGATCGGCGTCACCGCCTGGCAGGTCGAGCTGCTCTTCACCGCGTACATCGCGGTCATGGCCGTCGGCATGATCCCGGCGACGCTGGCCAGCGGGCGGTTCGGTTTCAAACCGGTGCTCGTCACCGGCGTCTCCGTCGTCGGCCTCGCCGCGATCCTCGCCTCGTTCAGCAACGACATCGTGCAGCTCTCAGTGCTGCGGGGCGTCTGGGGCCTGGGCAACGCGATGTTCTTCGCCACCGCCATGGTGGTGCTGGTCAACCTCGCCAACGACAGGGAATGGGTGGTCGGCCTGTTCGAGACCGCCCTCGGGCTCGGCTTCGCCGTCGGCCCGCTCATCGGCGGCCTGCTCGGCGAGGTCAGCTGGCGGCTGCCGTTCTTCGTCTGCGGCGTGTTCATGGTGCTCGCGCTCGGCGTCGCCGCCCGCAAGCTGCGCGAACCGGCACGCAAGCAACAGCCGGTACGCCTCGGCCAGATCTTCGCCACCTACCGCAAACCCGCGTTCGTGACGCTGTGCGTGGTCACCGCCGCGTACAACTTCGTCTTCTTCGTCGTACTCGGCTACACGCCGCTGTTCCTGCGCCTCGACGTCATCCCGCTCGGCCTGGCGTTCACCGGCTGGGGCCTCGGCCTCGCCGCCGGCATCCTGCTCATCGGGCACCGGCTGGCCCACCGCATCGGCGCGGTGCAGACCGTCGGCGTCGCCCTGCTCGGCCTGCTGGCCTGCATGGTCGCGTTTGCCACCTCCACCGGCACCGCCATGTCGCTCGTCGTACTCGTCGTCGCCGGCCTGTTCATGGGCCTCGCCAACGCCAACCTGACCGACCTGGCACTCGGGCTCGGCTCCGCCGACCGGCGCGTCGCCACGGGGGCATTCAACCTGGTCCGCTGGGGCGCCGCCGCGCCCGCGCCGATCATCTCCGGCAAGCTTGCCGAACACGGCCTGGCGCTGCCGTTCTGGGTCGGCTTCGCGGTGCTCGCCGCCGGTGTGCTGGTCTACCTGGCGTTCGGTCACCTGATGGCGGCCGGCTACGGCGAACGGGTCATCTGGAACCGGGCCGCCCGCCGTGCCGAGCACGCCCCGGAGGAGCCGGTGGGGGAGGCGTACTGACGCTCCGGTCTTGCCCGGGCGGCGTCAGGTCAACGCGCGCCACAGCAGGTAGCACCCGATGGCCGTGCCGAACACCACGATCACCGTCTTCAACACCACCTGCGGAAGCCGGCGGGCCAGCCGCGCGCCCGCGTACCCGCCGAACAGCGTGGCCGGCGCAACCACCGCGACCGCCGCCCAGTTCACCGGGCCGAACAGGGCGAACACCACCAGCGTGGTCAACCCCACCACGGCCGAGAGCAGGTTCTTCACCGCCGACACCCGGGCCAGCGTCGCGTCCAGCACCAGCGCCAGCCCGGCCACCAGCATCACCCCGAGGGCCGCGCCGAAGTAGCCTCCGTACACAGTGCCGAGCGCGACCATGGTCTGCACCGTGACGGTACGGCGGCGCGCGCCCAGCCGTTCCGGATGGCCGACCAGCCGGCGCAGCGGACCCTGGAACGCGAGTACGGCGGTAGCGCCGAGCACCAGGAACGGCACCACCAGCTCGAACGCCCGAGCCGGGGTGGCCAGCAGCAGCGCGCACCCGGCGATCGTGCCGAGCACGGCGGTGGGCAGCAGCGACCACAACTGCCGCCCGCGCGGCAGGTCCATCCGGCTGCCGGCCACGCTCGCCACGTACCCGGGAAAGACCGACACCGAGTTGGAGACGTTCGCCGCCACCGGCGGCAGACCGGTGGCGATCATCGCCGGGAACGTGATCAGCGAGCCACCTCCGGCCACCGCGTTGACTGTGCCCGCGGCGAGACCGGCGGCGAGCAGGAGCGCGGCGTCGGAGAGATCCATGGTCCCCCGAGGCTAGTCGGTCGGGCGGGCGAACGCGTATCGCGCCGGTTCGGGGAGGTGGCTGTATCGAGAGCCGGTTGATGCCGCCACCTCCCCGAGGTGGTGGGCGGGAAATGGGCGCGGCGGGTGCGTCGTTAGGATGAGAGCGCGACGGACGAGTCGACCGGGCGGTCGCGTCGACGGGCTCCGGCCCGTCGCCGAGGAACGTCCGGACTCCACAGGGCAGGGTGGTTGCTAACGGCAACCCGGGGTGACCCGCGGGACAGTGCCACAGAAAACAGACCGCCGGCCCGTAACGGGACGGTAAGGGTGAAACGGTGGGGTAAGAGCCCACCAGCACCCCGGGTGACCGGGGTGGCTCGGTAAACCCCACCCGGAGCAAGGCCAAGAAAGGGCCGTCACCGCAAGATGACGACCCGCGCAGACGCTTGAGGGCTGCCCGCCCGATGTCTGCGGGTAGGCCGCTGGAGCCTGCCGGCAACGGCAGGCCGAGATGGATGGCCGCCGCCGGTGCGCCTACAGGCGTACCGGGCACAGAATCCGGCGTACAGGTCGACTCGTCCGTCGCCCACCAGCTCAGAGCCGTGATCATGGCTCTGAGCTGGTTCTATGTCCGGGCGTCGATGGTCGTTCTTGGTCAACTTTGGCCGGCGTTTGACGCCCTGACGACGCCCTGACGCCCTGGAGACGCCCTGAGCGCCGGCTCAGTTGACCTCTTCTCGGGCAAGGCCGGCTGTGCCGCTGTGGGCCGTCTGAGGGGCCGCCGCTCGATGGTTTCGGAGCGGAGCCGGCGGCTGTGGGAAGGTCGGTCGCGTCCTGGCGGTGGAGCTGGTGCCGCGACCCGGTGACTCGGTGGCAAGCCAGTCCCGGGGTTGGACTGGCGCGGCAGCCGGAAGCCCGGACCACACGGCCAGGTCGACTTGCAGGCTTCCGTCACGGCCTTGCTGAGGCTGGTTCTTCTTCCCGTGGGGGCGGTGTCCCGGCGGCTGTCGGTGGCTCACCGCCCCGGCGCCGTAGGCGGCCGGGGCGGCTTGCCGCCGGCCGGGCTTGCCGCCCCGCACCGCGCGGAGCGCGGTGCCTTGATCTAGTACAGAACGATTCAGCAGCCACGCGACTTGACTTGACAGCCTCTGCAAGATTGAACGGGGCCGATCAGGTGTAGGAGCCGTTCCATGTTGTGGTTGCTGAGTGGGCTTTTTCTAAGTCTCGTTGCTCCATACCTCACGATTCGCTGGGCGTGTTCCTTCATGATGGCGCTTCGCGTGTCGATTTCCGCAAAACTATCTCCTCGGCTTCCGTTCCTTGCATCGCAGCCCTACCGCCTTAACCCAATTCGCCCCGTGGTTAGAACTTTCCTCGGTTGGCTCTTGGGTAGGGTTAGTGCGCATCGCGGTACATCCTTGCTAATCGACCGCTTCAACAGAGCCATTATCCGAAAGTCCAACTCGTGGCGAGCGGCTAACCAAGGCCCTCCAATGGTTGCGGTTTGGGCCAACCTTGGTCGCTTTTTTTGGCTCGGCTTGATCGGTTCATTCCTCGCGACAATCGCTATTGGTGTTCCTTGTGGAATTGGTTATTTGCTCGTGCGGATGGCGGCTGCCGCGAATCAGCAAGACTATGTTCAGGGAATGGCGGCTAGCCTCATTACTACGGTATTTATGGCGGCGATTTACGGCTTTTCTATCGTTGCTTCTGGTGCCAGCAAGATCGCCAAGTCCCCGCATTCAGTGGAGCTAAGAAGAATCTCCAAGTCGAGTGGGATGATTAGCAATAGGTCATTCTTGGAGTCTTCAATGGCGCTCTACTCCTACTCTCTGCTTCGCTTGGCTCCGTTTTTCCTAACTTACTTATTCGCTACATCATTTTTGATTATTTCAACCGAGAGCAGAAGTCTCGATAAAATCAAGGCTGACCTTTTAGGAGATCTCCCTCTGCTGGTTTCTGGTTTTTTTGTTGCATCTGGCGTTGTGGCGTACTTCCTCGTGGTTAGGCGCAAGGTCCGAGCAGTGCGACGCCAAATGGAACCCACTCGGGCCCTGATGGCATTACTTGATCAAACTTCCCAACAGGACGAGGGTGAGGCGTCGTACGGTAAGTACTCTCCCATACCTGATCCATTGGGACACTGGCGCCATGGTCTGGCATTGCTTGCCCAGCAAATGCGCTCTTCTGCGATTTTCATCGCTCCTGAATTGCGCCAGTTGTTGGTGCCGCATCCATTGTCGCGCGTATTGGATGGCCTTGATGTCGCCATTCGCCGCACTTTGGTTAACCCCGTAACGCCTGACGCTGTTCCCGTAAAGGAAATTCGTGGCACTCTGGAGCTTGTAGTCAGTTGTCTTGCCGAACCTAGAGATCCGGGACTTTTGCACGCAGCGGGATTGGCGGTAGAAAAACTTGCGCCGGAAGTCGCCGGGGAAGAATTGCCAGCATCAAGCCGGAAAGGTTGGTCGATGAATCGGCTTGTTGCGGTATTGGACCTAGTTGACGGGCCAACCAAAGCGTTCAATGCGGCCGCTGCAATGGGTGCCTTTACTCTGGCCCTATATGGCGCCGTCAACGGCGGGGATTTTTCAGGATTGACTAAACTAATTTTTAAGTAACTTTCCTCTTGCCTGTTTGCGGCGCTCTTGTGGGGTGCGGGCGTTCCGAAGGCGAATCTACGCATCACGCCGACCCGGGCCACCGGCATGCACGCGCTGCGCCACTTCTACGCCTCGTCGCTGCTCGACGCGGGGGAGAGCATCAAGGCCCTGGCGTCGTACCTCGGTCACGCCGATCCGGGCTTCACGCTCCGGGTCTACACGCACCTGATGCCGGCCAGCGAGGAACGCACCCGTAAGGCCATCGATAATCTCTTTCGAGGCGATACGTGGAGGTAACGTGGCGATCGATGCCATCGTCCCAACTGCGACTGGGTGGGCGAGCGCTAGAGAGTTGGTAATTGGTGACGAGGTCTTCGATGAGAGGGGTCGTGTCGCGAGAGTGAGGCGCACGTCCATTATGGCGGAGGGTGGGCCGCGATATCGCTTAGCTTTCCGTGATGGAACGTCAATTATCGCTAGCGCAGCTCAAGTTTGGCCGCTACGCGAGTTTTCAGGCAGCTATGCAGATCGTTCAGTGACAACAGCGGACGTTTTTACGGCGGGAATCGATTTCGAACGACGTCTGACGTCAGGAAAGACGAAGGCGTCCCGGGGTGGTGTGGCCCGTTGGCGGACTCTTGCAACCCCGGCTCTTAGCGTCGATCATTGCCCGCTCCCCTTGTCGCCGTATGTTCTTGGTTACTGGCTGGGTGACGGTGACAGTGATGGACCTCGAATCACCGTATCCGAGGATGACTTTCCTGACCTTGAGCGTCAGCTCGAACTAGAGGGTGCGAGGGTCATCTCCCGGCAGAGGACTCATGGGAGAACTCTCAGGGTGCGCTTCGACCTAGGTGGCTACGGCACGGGCATCCGAGCGCTGCGCGAGCTGGGCGTGTTGGCGAATAAGCACATCCCTTCACAAGTCTTTCGGGCTTCTAAGCGGCAGCGCCTGGAAGTTTTGCAAGGGCTGGTGGACAGTGACGGATACATCGAAAAGAAGACGAACCGGGTAGAAATTTGCTTCACTGCGGCGCGTCTAGCGCAAGACACGGTCCAACTGATCAGGACGCTAGGGCTGTATCCGCGGATGAGCTCGGTAGATGCAGTCCTTAAAGGGCGGAGGGTTGGTCTCCGACACAGGATTAACTTCACCGCATATCTGGACGACGCTGTGTCTCGTCTTCCTCGCAAGCTCGGGCGCCTAGGCGCCAAGGGTTTGATCGTCCCGTACTCCCGGGTTCGAACGATCGTCGGCATCGCTCTGGTTGATCCAGGGCCAGTCTTTGGCATCGAGGTGGATTCTCCGAGCCGGCTCTACCTGGCTGGCGAGGGGATGATTCCTGTTGAGTCCACGCGTTGCGCGGTCGACCGGGCTTCAACCTGAGTGCGATTTTAGAGTCGTGGTAGCGCGCGACGCCCTGGCGACGCCCTGAGAGGGTGTCAGGAGGGTAAAACGCCTGCTCAGGGTGCGTGTACCCTTCACAATCCGGCGTACAGGTCGACTCGTCCGTCGCCCACCAGTTCGCAGCTTCGATTAAGGCTGCGACCTCGGCGTATGCCGGATATCGATCGGTGTTGGTGATTGTCATTGAGCCATTTTCATCGTGGGTAGCGGGCGTCCTCGGCGGCTTGGAGGACGAGGATGGCCTGGACGATTGGGGTGGCGCGGCGTGGGCAGCAGCGGAGTTTGGTCAGGATCTTCCACGTCTTGAGCGTGGAGACGGCGCGTTCGCCGAGGGCTCGGATCTTGGCGTGGTGCCGGTTGACGGACTTCTGCCGGCGGGACAGTCGGGTGCGGCGGCGTTTGAACGGGGTCCAGATGGCGCCGCGGGCGCCTTGATAGCCCTTGTCCGCGAAGGTCAGCACGTTGGTGCTGGTCAGGGCGTCGATCAGGCCGTGCGTGCGGGCGGCGGTCAGGTCGTGGACGGCGCCGGGCAGGGCGGGTGAGGCCCAGACCAGCCGCCCGGCCGGGTCGGCCAGGACCTGCACGTTCACGCCGTGTCGCTTGTGCTTGCCGGAGTAGTAGGGCCGCTGGTCGGCGACCCGGTCGATCGGGATCAGCGTGCCGTCGAGGATCGCGTACGCCAACCGGGTGACTCGACGCATCGCCGCGGTGAGGTCGTCGGCGCAGCCGGCGAGCAGGTCGACGGCCTCGCGCAGGTAACGCCATACGGTGGCCACCGACACGGCGAAGCCGGCGGCCAGCCGGGTGAGGGTGTCGCCGTTGCGCAGGTGGGCCAGAGCCATCAGCGCCTGCTGCTGCGCAGGCAGCCGGCGCCAGCGGCCGCCGAGCGTGCGGCGCCGATCACGGATCAGCTCGGTCAGGCGGGTCAGGCTACGCGTGGACAGCGGGATGCTGGCAGGATAGGTCAGCAACGAAGCTCCTGTGCTGGGCAGTGCGTCTTGGTCGACTGCTGTCCTACCGGGAGCTTCGTCCTATCTGGAGCATCGACACGCCCCTGCCTACCTGCTCAGGCCCCTTGATCACGATGAAAATGGCTCACTGGTCCCGCGATGTCAGTCTGTCCGTCGTTGTCGGGCTTGATTGACGTCTGCGGATGGCCTTGGCTCTAGGGCGGCTCTGCGGCCGGGCGACCTGCTGGCGTGAGGAGACCTAGGCTGACGTCCATGTCGCGGAGCATGCAGTGATCGACCTGGACGAGCACAATCACCAGTCGGCGGAGTCGGGTACCACCGTCCACGACCGTCTCGTGGTCAGACAGAAGATGACCCTGCGGCTCGTCGCCGTTTTCGTGGTCGGCGTTGTGCTTGGCGGCTTCGGTGTCAGCCAACTGCGGGACTCGCGTGATCAGCGGGAGCGGAACGCCGTGGTCGCATTCGTGGCCTTCCCTCAATCGGCCGACTCTGGAAGCGCGGCCTCCGCGGGACCCGTCCGACTGTCCGGGTATTTGGCGTTGGCCAACGCCGGCCCCGGGCCGATCACCGTTCGTCGGGTTCACGCAAAGAGGCCGGGCGTCGTGATACACAGCATCGGATCGCCCCGGTTGTTACCGCCTGGCAGCACCGGTCAGCTCGCGGTCGAGCTGTGGTTCGATTGCTCGGTCGCACGCCTCCAGCGAGAGCCGCTGCCGCTAGGGTTGTCGGTCGAGACCGATGACAAGCAAGGCAGAAGGGTCAGCTACCCCGTCGCTCTCGTAGGAAGCGACTGGGAGCGCGAGGCTCTGAGCAAGTGTTCACGCATAGGCACGGTGGGCTGACGCGTAACGAACCAAGGCCAAGCGCTGAAGCGGATCTCTGCGCGGCTGCCCCTCGTGCCCGCTGCGCACTCCGCTACTGCCCCTCACCGCCCCTGAAGTTCTCGCCTACAGTGCCGGCTGTGGATCTCGCTGACTGCGTGGGGCGTGTGCTCGAACTGCGGACGCTCGACCTCGCAACGCAACCTCCACCCAGTCCCGGGCCCGCTGCTCTACCCGTGGTGGGATACGACTTCCTGGCTCTGTATCTGAGTGTCACCGAAGAGTTCGACGACAACGTGCAGGTTCTTGAGGTCCTGGAGCGCTTCGAACAGGACTGCGCCTCTCTCGAAGAGGCGTTGAGCCGGCTGTGGGGACCAGCCGAGAGCGTGGACCTACGGCCGTACATGGATCTCATGGTGCGGGGAGAGAGCGTTCCGGAACTTCCCGGGTTCCTTCTCGGCGTCATGTCGGATGTGGCTGTGTGGCGCTTTGCAGATCGGAGCATCTGTGTCGGCGTCGGGGTGTCGGACACCCACGGCCCGGTGGTCCTGGTAGCCGCAGCGGGCGAGCTGTAGCGGGAGCGTGCTTCGGGGCGTTTGTGCTGGTAGTAGTTCCGGTTCCGCCCATCGGGATCCGTGCTCAGCGAGGATATTCGTGGGGTGGGGGATCTCTTCTGAGCAGCGCGAGCGAGATCGCGATCACGGCGAGGCCCAGGCCTGCCAGCACGGTCGGCGCCTGCAGGAGAAGATCCTCCGTCGCGTACCCGTCAGGCGTGGCAGCCCTGGTCGGATCCGTCCGGTCGACGCGTACATCGAGTACGTCCCCGACGTGGAACTCACTCTCGTCGAGTTCGCTGGAGAACCGCTTCCGGTGCCGTATGCCGTCGAACGTGTAGTCCACGGTCAGCCTCGTGGCGGCGAACGATCGGCTGATCTTGAACCGTTCGACGTGAACCACCTGGCCGGTCGTCTCGGCGCCGGCGAGTACCCGCTCGTCGATCGCCGTGCTCAGCCGATCGTGGAGCAGCATCCCGCCGCCGACCAGAAGGGTGCCCAGGACAACCGCCAGGACCAACTTGAGTTCCCGTCGGCCGAACGGGCTCGCCATTGCCGGTCCTCCCAGCATCCTCGGGATGAGTGCGTTGTAGCACGTCCTCGCTCGTCGCCAACCGCCATGGCCGCCAGTGCTGCAACCCGTGCCACTCTGCGATGATCAGGTGTGACCTCCTACGTGTCCCACACCACCGTGGACTGTGCCGACGCCTACGCCCTGTCCCGCTGGTGGGCATCGGTTCTGGACTACCGCGAGGACCCGGACGACCCGAACGAGCCGGGCCACGAGGAGTGCATGATCTACTCGCGGGGCGGGCGGCACCGCCTGCTGTTCATCGAGGTGCCGGACGCGAAGCAGGTCAAGAACCGCATCCACCTCGACCTGCGCCCGGTCGATGGGACGCGCGACGAGGAACTGGCCCGGCTGACCGGGCTGGGTGCGGCGGTGGTGGCCGACCGGCGGGAGACCGACGGCACCGGCTGGGTGGTGCTCGCCGACCCGGAGGGCAACGAGTTCTGCATCCTGCGCAGCGACGCCGAGGTGGCCGCCACCCGCCCGTGACAGTGATCGAGCCCAGGTGCTCGACCTGGCTCCCACCGATCTTGGAGTTGTGGCGCCCACAACGCCCCGTTTCGCGAAGTTCGGCAGGCACCACAACTCCAAGATCGACGGGGAGAGCGAGAGGTGGGGGGACGGGGAGGGCGGGGAGAGCGGGCAAGGGCGGGGGGAAAGCCGGCGGGTTGCTTGTGGCACGCTGCGGTGGTGATCGAGCTTGCGGACATCCAGGCGGCCGCCGATCGGATCGCCGACGTCGTGGTGCACACGCCGACCCTGCCCAGCCCGGGACTGACCGAGCTGCTCGGCGTACCTGTGACCGCCAAGCTGGAGCTGCTGCAACGTACCGGATCGTTCAAGGCCCGGGGCGCGGCGGCGAAGCTGCTCGCGCTCGACGACGCCGAACGGGCGGCCGGGGTGGTGGCGGTCAGCGGCGGCAACCACGGCATCGCGGTCGCGGTGATGGCCGGCGCGCTCGGGGTGGCGGCGACAGTGGTGATGCCGCGCAACGCGCCCGCCCGCGCGGTCGAGGTTGCCCGCGGGGCCGGGGCGGACGTGCGGCTGACCGAGGACATGGCCGGCGCGTTCGCGCTGATGAACCGGCTGCGGGACGAGGGTGTGACGCTGCTGCACCCGTTCGACGACCCGATCGTGCTGGCCGGGCAGGGCACTGTCGGGCTGGAGCTGGCCGAGGATGCCGGTGAGCTGACCGACGTGCTGGTCAGCATCGGCGGGGGCGCGCTGATCTCGGGCGTGGCGGCGGCGCTGCGGGCGCGCCGGCCGGGGGTACGCGTCTGGGGCGTGGAGACCGAGGGCGCGCAGGCGATGTCGCAGGCCCTGGCGAAGGGCGGCCCGGTCGAGGTGCCGTTGTCGTCGATCGTCACCACGCTCAGCGCGCCCAGCGTCTCGCAGCTCACCTACGATCACGTGACCGCGCTGGTCAGCGACGTCCTCGTGGTCTCCGACGCCGAGGCGGTGCGGGGCACGCTGGAGTTGGCCGAGCACGCCAAGGTGTGGGCCGAGCCGGCCGCCGGTTGTCTGCTTCCTGCCGCCCGCCGGGTGGTCGAGCGGGTGGGCGGTGACGCCCGGCTGGGCCTGGTGGTCTGCGGCGGCAACGCCACGGTGGCCGACGTGACGACGTGGGCCGGCCGCTTCGGCGTCTGACCCGCCGGGCACGGGACCACCGAGCACGGGACGGCCGCGCCGGAGCGGGCGACCGCCGCGCACAAGCTACCGAACCTGGGGTACGCCGGCCGGCTCGGTTCGGACGGGTGGGACCGAGCGGCCGGCGTACGTCAGGACGTGGTCGGACTGACCCCGTCGAGCAGCTCGGCGAGCTTGGCCGCGGTGGTCGGGGCGTGCAGGTGCAGGCGCGCCACGTTGATGCTGTCCGTGCCGACCACGGCGAGCAGGGCCTGGCCGTTGATCGCGTACACGCTGAGGTAGCCGCCCGCGTTGCGGACCGTGGACTGCTGGAAGTCGCCCTGTCCGAGCCGGAGCCCGACCTGGCGGCCGAGCCCGTACGTGGTGGCGGCGAGCGCGGCCAGGTCGTCCGGGTCGGCGCCGTTCTGCAGGTTGTGCGTGACGAGCAGGCCGTCGACGCCGCCGAGGACGCACCCGTGCACGCCGGGGATCTGCAACCGCAGCGCGGACAGTTCCTGGGCGATGGCCGGGTACGGCAGGGTCGGGTTGCCGGCCAGCGAGGGCGGAAGCGCGCGTGGTGGCGGCAGGGTGCCGGTCTGGGGGCGCGTACGGCGGGGGAGGTCGTCCACCCGGCTCACAGTTCCAGGCTCTCCTCGATCGTGCGCAGTTGGTGCCGCGCCATCGCGAGGTTGGCCCGGCTCTTGCTGACCATCAGGTAGAGGAACAGGCCCTTGCCGGTGCGGTTGCTCAGCGGGCGGATCAGGTGGTACTGGCTGCCGAGCGTGATCAGGATGTCCTCGATCTCGTCGTCGAGCTTGAGCATCTCGATGGTGCGCAGCTTGGCGCGTACGACGTCGGTGTTCCCGGCGGCGGCGACGGTCAGGTCGATCTCGCCGGTGCCACCGGCGACGCCGAGGGTCATGCCACTGGTGTAGTCGACGAGCGCGGCGCCGATCGCGCCGTCGATGTTCATCGCGTTCTTCAGCGCGATGTCAAGGTTGCCCACGATTTCTCTCCCCAACTCGGGCCGCTGTCCGCTGGAAGCGCGACAGCGGATTCGTCCGTCGAGGCTCGCATATGGAGGTGCGAGGTGCACACGGACCACCGGTGATCCACCTGAGCGGGCCCTCCGGACGGGCCACCGGTCCCGCGGGAGGGACCACGCCGTCCATCGCCGATCGCCGTCCGTCCCGGCAAGACGGTGCATCCATGCTATGTAGAGTTCCGATAGAGTGCCGCTGTGCGACTGACCATCCCGGTGGCGAAGGTGCTCTCGGCGCTGCTCGCCGAACCCGAGGCGCCGCGCTACGGCCTCGACCTGATGCGGCTCACCGGCCTGCCCAGCGGGACGCTCTACCCGGTGCTGCACCGCCTCCAGGCGGCCGGCTGGCTCACCGCCGACTGGGAGGCCGTCGACCCGGTCGCCGCCGGCCGCCCGGCCCGCCGCTACTACCGCCTCACCGGGGAGGGCATCCGCTCGGCCCGGCTGGCGCTGGCCGAGCTGCGTGCCCTCGTACCCGCCGAACGTGCCGGCGCGGACCCGGCGTGGTGACCCGGCGGGTGGCGCGTACCGCCGGGGTGTTGCTGTTCGCGCCGCCGGCCTGCCTCGCGGTCCTCGTGGCCGCGGCCGCGGCGATGGCCCTGGCGCACGGGTGGCTGGAGATGCGCGCCGCCGCGCAACTGCCGGCCTGGTCGGCGCTCACCGCGCTGCTCGGCGTGGCGCTCGCGCTCGTCGTCGCCCGGGCCGCGCGCCGGACCGTACGCGTGGGGGCGCTGCCCACCGCGCTCGGCGTGGTGCTGCCGATCGCCGCGACGGTGACCGCCACGTCGGCGCTGCTCGCCGCCCGGGGCGAGAGCCGGGTGGGGGAGAAGGTGCCCGGGGTGCTGCTCTGGCTGGCGCTGCTGGTCGCGGCGCTGTGGGCCGCCGGGGCGCTGGCACGCCGGGGCCGGGTCCGGGCCGCGTGGCTGGCCGGGCTGCTCGGCGCGCTGGTGGCGGCCGACGCGGCGGTGGTGCTCGCGGTGGTCACCTCGATCCCGGCCGGCGCGCCCGTGGCGGACGGCCTGCCGCCGGACTCGGTGGACCGGATCTCCGCGCCGCTGTGGCTGTTCACCTGCTGGACCGACTCGTCGTTCGGGCTGCCCCGGCCGACCGGCTGGGAACGGTTCCTCATCACCGACCGGGTGCTCGTCGAGCCGATGTTCTACCTGGCGTGCACGCCCTACGTCCTGGCGTACGCGATCGCGGCGGCCCGGCCGGCGGCGGCCGCCGCGCCCGTCCCGGCTCTCGCCTGAAGGGTCAGGAGTTCCAGCTCAGCGCCCGGCCCGCCCGCTCGTAGTGCCGTGCCAGCTCGGCGTCGATCCGCGCGGCCCGTTCCTCGGTGAGCGTCACGGCCGTACCAGCAGCCCGCCGCCGTCGGAGCCGCCCCGGGGCCGGAACAGGTCGGCGGCGTTGCCCAGCATGGTCAGCGCCGGCTGGGTGACCGGCCCGCGCCGTACGTCGCCGTTGACGAAATGGCCCAGCTCGTGCCCCAACAGCGCCACCCGCGCGGGCCCGTCCAGGGCACCCCACAACGGCAGCCCGAGGCCGAGCACGCGCCGCCGGCGCAGCCCGACCGCTGTCGCGTACGCGTTGATGCCGCCGTCGACGCCGATCACGTGCGGCATCGGCGCGCCCACCGCGGACGCCACCTCGCGGACCAGGGCGTGCAGCTCCGGCGCCTCCTGCGCGGTGAGCACGTCCAGGTCGCCGTCGACCCGGCCGAAGCGCGGGCGCAGCGCCACCGCCAGCGCGATCAGCGCCACGCCGCCGACCACGGCGAGGTTCGGGAAGGGGTACGCGAACAGCAGCCACACGCCGGCCACCGCGAGCCCGGCCACACCGAGCAGGAGCAGCACCGAGATGCCGGTGACGAGGAGGCTGGCGAACCCCGGCCCGGTCGACTTCAGCGACCGGGCGACCAGGGCGGCGTACTGCTGACGGGTGAGCCGCGCGGCGAGCCGGTGGGTCCGCCGGTCGACAGGCGACCAGCCGAACTCGGGCGCCTGGCGGCGCGCGTCGTAGGTGTCGAGGTTCCAGTCGCATCCGGGGCACCACGGCAACGCCCCGTCCAGCGACACCGGCGTCGTGCCGCAGCGCGGACAGGCCCCCGTGCCCGTCGTCATGGTGATCACGAGCGCCGATCCTGTCCGGTTCGCACCACTGGCGGTACCCGCCGTTCGGACGAGGACGGGCTTGCGCGGTTCCCCACCGCAACCGTCCCGACCAGGTCTAATGTGGAGAAGCGTGACTATTTGGGCCGTTCCGGTGGCGGACGGGCGGTTACCAGTGCACAGTGATCGCATGAGCGACGACGGAAGTGGTGGGCACTACTACTGGTGCACGCGACACCACCGGGTCGAGACCGATGCCGACGTGTGTCCCGCACGGCACGTTCTCGGACCGTACGCCTCAGCCGCCGACGCGGACAACGCCCTGCAGACGGTGCGGGAGCGGAACGACGCGTGGGACGCCGAGGACGCCCGTTGGGCCGGGGAGGGCCGCTAGACGGCGCGGGAGGGCCCGCGTCGAGGTGATCCGTGCTCCCGCGAGGGCGGGAGCACGTCCCCAGGAAAGGGAACCGAGATGGCCGAAGCACAGCAGGCCACCCGCCCGGCCGCGAAACGGACGACCGCGAAGAGGACCGCCGCGGGCAGGTCGACGACGGTCACCAAGGCGTCGCCGAACGCCTCGGGCGCCGGCGCCGGACGGACGCCGGCGAAGAAGGCGGTGGCGAAGAAGGCGGCCGCCAAGAAGGTCGTGTCGGCGGTCCGCGGGGCGCCGGCCACGAAGGCCACCACCAGGACGACCGCCAAGAAGACGGCCGCGAAGAAGGCTGGTACCCGGACGGCGCCGGCCGGCCGGGCCACCGCCAAGAGCGCGCCCGCCAAGAAGGCCACCGCGAAGAAGACGACGGCGAAGAAGACCACCGCGGCGAAGAAGACGACGGCCGCGAAGAAGACCACCGCCGCCCGGAAGAGCACGGCGGCGAAGTCGACTGTCACCGCGCGCAAGAGCACCACCGCGAAGAAGGCGCCGGCCCGCAAGACGACCGCGAAGAAGACGGCGGCGGCGACGAAGGCGACCGGAGCGCGGAAGGTCACCGCGGCGGCGAAGAAGACCACCGCCGCCAAGAAGACCACAGCGGCGAAGAAGGCTCCGGCGAAGAAGGCCACCGCCTCGACCCGCCCCACGGCGCGCAAGACGGCGGCGAAGAAGGCGCCCGCGCGCAAGACCACCACCGCGCGCAAGACCACCACCACGGCGAAGAAGACCACGGCGGCCAAGAAGGCGCCCGCCCGCAAGACCACCACCGCCAAGAGCACCGCCCGGAAGGCGCCGGCCCGCCGCGCCTGACCCCCGCCGCCCTCCCGCGGGGCGCCGCACGGACACGGCGCTCGCCCCGAAGGGCGGAACGAGCGGGGCGCTGTCAGGATTGACCACGTGGTGATCCGACGCGTACTGGCGCCCCGTATCGACTTCGGCGCGCTGCGCCGCGAGCTGGGACTGCCCGAGAGCTTCCCGGCCGCGGCGCAGCGCGAGGCCGACGCGGCCGCAGCCGCGCCGCCACCGGCCGTCGCCGACCGGACCGACGTCCCGTTCGTCACCGTCGACCCGGCGACCTCGCGCGACCTCGACCAGGCCATGCACCTCGCCCGCCGTCCCGGCGGCGGCTACCGCGTCCGGTACGCGATCGCGGACGTGCTGACCCACGTACGCCTCGGCGGTGACCTGGAGGCCGAGACGTGGCGCCGGGGGCAGACGGTCTACCTGCCCGACGGCAACGTGCCGCTGCACCCGCACACGCTCAGCGAAGGGGCGGCCAGCCTGCTGCCCGACGCCGACCGGGCCGCGGTGCTCTGGACCGTCGACCTGGACGCCGACGGCGCCACCGTCGCGGTCACGCTGGAGCGGGCGCTGGTGCGCAGCCGGGCCAAGCTCGACTACGGCGGCGTGCAGCGCGACGCCGACGCCGGCCGGCTGCCCGAGCCGATCGCCCTGCTGCCCGAGATCGGGGCGCTGCTCACCGCCCGTGGCCTGAGCCGGGGCGCGATCAACCTGCCGCTGCCGGAGCAGGACGTCGAACCCGACGGCGACGGGTGGCGGCTGGTGCTGCGCGGCCCCGGCCCGATGGAGGAGCACAACGCCCAGATCTCGCTGCTGACCGGGATGGCGGCGGCCGACATCATGCTGGCCGGCCGGATCGGGCTGCTGCGCACCATGCCGCGTCCCCGCGCGGAGGCGGTCGAGCGGCTGCGGCTGGCCGCCGGACCGCTCGGCGTGCCCTGGCCGGACGGCACCCCCGTCGGTCAGGTGCTCGACGGGCTGGACACCTCCCAGCCCCGGGTGGCCGCCTTCGTCGACCAGGCCGCCGAGCTGATGCGCGGCGCCGCGTACACCGCGTTCGACGGTGAGCTGCCCGAGCAGCCCGAGCACGGCGGGGTGGCGGCCGCGTACGCGCACGTCACGGCGCCGCTGCGGCGGCTGGCCGACCGCTACGCCACCGAGGTCTGCCTGGCGCTGCACGAGGGCCGGGAGGTGCCCGAGCAGGTGCGGGCCGCGCTGCCGAAGCTGCCCGAGGTGATGGCCACGACCGACCGGACCGCCGGCGCGGCCAGCCGCGGCGCCGTGGAACTGGCCGAGGCGGTGCTGCTCGCGCACCGGGTGGGGGAGACGTTCGAGGCGGCCGTGCTCGACGTCGACGAGCCGCGCCCGGCGGGCAACGGCCGGTCCGGCCGACCGCCCGGCGGCACGATCGCGCTGGACGAGCCGCCGGTCCGCGCCCGCTGCACCGGCGAGCTGCCGCTGGGCGAGCGCGTCCGGGTACGCCTCACCGTCGCCGACCCGGCCCAGCGCCGGGTCGCCTTCGAACGGGCCTGACCAGCGGCCATTGTCACAGCATCGGGATGCACCGCACGCCGCCTCGCTTTGCGAGGATGAGCGCATGGCTTACGACGCGACCACGCTGCCCGACGTCTCCGGGCTGACCGTCGGCATCATCGGTGGCACCGGCGACCAGGGACGAGGTCTCGCCTACCGGTTCGCCCGCGCCGGGCAGAGCGTGCTGATCGGCTCCCGCACCGCGGAGCGGGCCTCCCAGGCCGCCGCCGAGATCGCCGCCCTGCCCGGGGTGCCCGACGGCGCCATCGTGTCCGGCGGCGACAACGAGGACGTGGCCCGGCGCAGCGACGTGGTGATCGTGGCGGTGCCGTGGGACGGGCACGCGGTCACCGTCGCCGCGCTCGCCGAGCCGCTGGCCGGCAAGATCGTGGTGGACTGCGTCAACCCGCTCGGCTTCGACAAGCAGGGCCCGTACGCGCTCGACGTACCAGAGGGCAGCGCGGTGCAGCAGGCCGCCGGGCTGCTGCCCGAGTCCCGGGTGTGCGCCGCGTTCAACCACGTCAGCGCGCCGCTGCTGGCCGACCCGCAGATCGACCGGATCGACCTCGACGTGCTGATCTGCACCGAGGACCGGGAGGTGGCCGGCGTGGTGGCCGCGCTGGCCGCGCGGATCCCCGGCATGCGGGGCATCTACGCCGGCCGGCTGCGCAACGCCCACCAGATCGAGGCGTTCACCGCCAACCTGATCGCGATCAACAAGCGCTACAAGGCGCACGCCGGCATCCGCGTCACCGATCTCTGAACTGCCGCGCGGCGCGCGCCGCGCGCCGCGCGCGCGTGTTAAGAAGGGGCCCCTCCTCTACGCCAGGCGTTAAGAAGGGGCCCTTCCTTACACCCTCAGAAGGTGTGCTCGGCCGCGGGGAAATCGCCGCCGCGTACCTCGTCGGCGAACCGGCGGGTGGCGTCGGTGAGCGCGCCCGCCAGGTCGGCGTAGCGCTTCACGAAGCGGGGCGCCCGGCCGGTCCGCAGCCCGGCCATGTCCTGCCAGACCAGCACCTGCCCGTCGGTGTCCGGGCCGGCCCCGATGCCGACGGTGGGGATGGCCAGCTCGGCGGTGACCCGCTTGGCGACCTCGCCCGGCACCATCTCCAGCACCACCGCGAACGCGCCCGCCTCGGCCACCGCCCGCGCGTCGGCGAGCACCTCCTCGGCCGCCTCGCCCCGGCCCTGCACCCGGTAGCCGCCGAGCGTGTGCTCGCTCTGCGGGGTGAAGCCGATGTGCGCCATCACCGGGATGCCGGCGCCGGTGATGGCCTCGATCTGGGCCGCGCAGCGCCGTCCGCCCTCCAGCTTCACCGCGTGGCAGCCGCCCTCCTTCATGAACCGCACCGCGGTGCGCAGCGCCTGCGCCGGGCCCTCCTCGTACGAGCCGAACGGCAGGTCGCCGACGATCAGCGACTGCTTCGTGGCCCGTACCACGGCGCGGACCAGCGGCAGCAGCTCCTCGGCAGTCACCGGCAGCGTGGTCTCGTAGCCGAACACGTTGTTCGCCGCCGAGTCGCCGACCAGCAGCGCCGGGATGCCCGCCTGGTCGAAGATCGAGGCGGTGTACTGGTCGTACGAGGTGAGCATCGCCCAGCGCTCGCCGCGCTCCTTGGCGGCGATCAGGTCGCGGGTGCGTACCCGCCGGGTCGCCGGGCCGCCGTAGAGCGCCGTCACCTCGGCCGGGGTGGACTCCACCATGACAATCTCCTTCCTCGAGGCCGCGCACGCGGTCCCCGGGTTCCCCGCGATCGTCGCACCGGGCGACGGCCCGCGGGCAGATCGGAGTGGAGGATGTCACTCCCCGGCCGGGAGCGGTCAGCCGTCCTCGCGCCACCGGTTGGTGATCGGCAGCCGCCGGTCCCGCCCGAACGCCTTCATGGAGATCTTGGTGCCCGGCGCGGACTGCCGCCGCTTGTACTCGGCGGTATCCACCATCCGCAGCACCTTGTCCACCACGGCCGGGTCGTGGCCGGACTCGACCAGGCCGTCGCGGCCCAGGTCGCCGTCGACGTAGCCGATGAGGATCGGGTCGAGCACGTCGTAGTCGGGCAGCGTGTCGCTGTCGAGCTGGCCGGGGCTCAGCTCGGCCGACGGCGGCTTGCCGATCGAGTTCTCCGGGATCGGCGGCGTCTGCCCGCGCCGTGCCGCGTCGGCGTTGCGCCACTTCGCCAGCCGCCACACCAGCGTCTTCCAGACGTCCTTGACCGGGTTGTAGCCGCCCACCGAGTCGCCGTACAGCGTCGAGTAGCCCACCGCCAGCTCGCTCTTGTTGCCGGTGGTGAGCACCAGGTGGCCCTCCTGGTTCGACAGCGCCATGAGGATCACGCCGCGTACCCGGGCCTGGAGGTTCTCCACCGCCACCCCGGACAGCGACATGTTCGCCAGGAACGTGTCCACCATCGGCTGGATCGGCTCGACCCGGTAGTCCAGGCCGGTGCGCTTGGCCAGGTCCTCCGCGTCGGTGCGGGAGTGCTCGGAGGAGTGCTGGCTGGGCATCGAGACGCCGACGACCCGCTCCGGGCCGACCGCGTCCACGGCGATGGCCGCCGCCACCGCCGAGTCGATGCCGCCGGACAGGCCGAGCACCACCGACGGGAAGCGGTTCTTGTCGACGTAGTCGCGCAGGCCCAGCACCAGCGCGTGCCACACCTCGGCCTCGTCGGCGACCGGCTCGATGATGCCGCCGTCCGCAGCCGGTCCGGGCGGCGCGGCCGGGATCGTCGCCACCTCGCCGCGGACCACCCGCATGCCGTCACTGAGCCCACCGGCCTCGCCGGGCGCACCGGCCGCCGCCGGCAGCTCCAGGTCGTGCACCAGCAGGTGCTCGACGAACTGCGGCGCCCGGGCCAGCAGCGTGCCGTCCGCGGCGACGATCATCGAGTCGCCGTCGTAGACCAGTTCGTCCTGGCCGCCGACCATGTTCACGTACGCGATGGCGGCCCCGGCCTCGGCGGCGCGCCGGCGCACCAGCGGCAGCCGCACGTCGTCCTTGTTCAGCTCGTACGGCGAGCCGTTGATGCTCAGCACCAGCCCGACGCCGGCCTGCCGCGCCGCCGCGAACGGCCCGCCGGCCTGCCACAGGTCCTCGCAGATGGTCAGCGCCACGTCCACCCCGCCGACGCGCACCACGGTGAGCGTGTCACCGGGGACGAAGTAGCGGTCCTCGTCGAACACGCCGTAGTTGGGCAGGTGGTGCTTGAAGTAGGTGGCGACGACCTCGCCCCGGTGCAGCAGCGCCGCCGCGTTGCGGGCGCCCCTGCCCGGCTCCGCGTCGGAGCTGACCTGCGGCGGGCCGTCGGCGTCCAGGTAGCCGACCAGGACCGGCAGGTCACCGTGGCCGTCGGCGGCGAGGTCGGCGGCGAGCCGGTGCAGCGCGGCCCGGGACGCGGCCACGAACGAGCGGCGGAAGACCAGGTCCTCGACCGGGTAGCCGGTCAGCATCAGCTCGGGGAACAGGACGAGCTGGGCGCCGGAGCCGGCCGCCTGGCGGGTCCACTCGCGGACCAGGCCGGCGTTGCCGGCGAGGTCGCCTACCGTCGGGTTGACCTGGCACAGAGCGAGACGCAGGGTGGGCATGTCCTCATCTTCCCCCAGCCCTCCCGGCCGAATCCGACCGGTTGGGGCAGACAGGCGTGCCGGCCCGCGCGTCCCAGCGCGGCGGACACGGCGGGACGGCCGGCCGGGGAGGGCGTAACGTCGGCGTAACGAGCCCGGTGGAGACTGGGCGGTCAGGCCGAGCCGGCCCGGCGCCGGTGCGGACGTACGTGTAACGAGGGGTGGAAGTGGACCGTCAGCAGGAGTTCGTCCTCCGTACGCTGGAAGAGCGGGACATCCGTTTCGTCCGGCTGTGGTTCACCGATGTGCTCGGCACGCTCAAGAGCGTCTCGGTGGCCCCGGCGGAGCTGGAGGCGGCCTTCGACGAGGGCATCGGTTTCGACGGCTCCGCGATCGAGGGCTTCGCCCGGGTCTTCGAGTCGGACATGGTCGCCATGCCGGACCCGACGACGTTCCAGGTCTTCCCGTTCGAGGGCGGCGTCAGCGGCGAGAGCGCCCGGATGTTCTGCGACATCTCGCTGCCCGACGGCAGCCCGTCCTGGGCCGACCCGAGGCACGTGCTGCGCCGCATGCTCTCCCGCGCCGCGGACAAGGGCTTCACGTTCTACACCCACCCGGAGATCGAGTTCTTCCTGTTGGAGAACGGCCCGCAGGACGGCTCGGTGCCGATCCCGGTGGACACCGGCGGCTACTTCGAGCACACCACGCACGCCGTCGCGCGGGACTTCCGCCGCCAGGCGGTGCTGGCGCTGGAGCGGATCGGCATCTCGGTGGAGTACAGCCACCACGAGGTCGCCCCCGGCCAGCAGGAGATCGACCTGCGCTACGCCGACGCGCTCACCACCGCCGACAACATCATGACCTTCCGGCACGTGGTGAAGGAGGTCGCGCTCTCCACCGGCGTGCAGGCCAGCTTCATGCCGAAGCCGTTCACCGACCAGCCCGGCAACGGCATGCACACCCACCTGTCGCTGTTCGAGGGGGAGCGCAACGCGTTCCACGACGCCGGTGACCCGATGAAGCTGTCGAAGGTCGCCAAGTCGTTCATCGCCGGGCTGCTCACCCACGCGCGGGAGTACACCGCGGTGACGAACCAGTGGGTCAACTCGTACAAGCGGCTGTTCCCGCAGGCGCTGCCGGACCGGATCACCGAGAGCCCCGCGTACGTCTGCTGGGGTCACCTGAACCGGTCCGCGCTGGTGCGGGTGCCCGCGTACGGCAAGCCGAACTCGGCCCGGGTCGAGGTCCGCTCGCTGGACTCCGCGACCAATCCCTACCTGGCGTTCGCGGTGATGCTCGGCGCCGGCCTCAAGGGCATCGAGGAGGGGTACGAGCTGCCGCCGGGCGCCGAGGACGACGTCTGGTCGCTGAGCAGCGCGGAGCGCCGCGCCATGGGCTACGAGGCGCTGCCGGAGAACCTGGCCGAGGCGATCGACGTGATGGCCGGCTCCGAACTGGTCGCCGAGGTGCTCGGCGAGCACGTCTTCGACTTCTTCCTGCGCAACAAGCGGGCCGAGTGGGAGCAGTACCGCCGCGAGGTCACCCCGTACGAGCGGCAGCGCTACCTGTCTCTCTAGATCATCCTGGCGCGGTGCCGCTATCGTCTGCGGCACCGTCCCGGCACCTGGCCGGGCGGGTGAGCCGGGGAGGCGTTGGGTGCTGGGAGACCTGCTCGACGGGGCGTGGCAGAGCATCGTGTTCGGGATCGTCGGGGTGGCGCTGATGGCCGCCGGATTCCTGCTCGTGGATGTGCTCACCCCGGGCAAGCTGCGGGAGCTGATCTGGGTACGCCGCAACGGCAACGCCGCGCTGCTGCTCGCCGCGAACCAGCTCGGCATCGCCGGCATCGTCTTCACCGCCGTGCTGACCAGCTACAGCTCGTTCACCAAGGGGCTCGCCTCCACTGTGGTCTTCGGGCTGGTCGGCCTGCTGGTGATGGCGCTGGCGTTCCTGGTGCTGGACCTGCTCACCCCGGGCCGGCTGGGCGACGTGATCGCCGCCGAGGAGCCGCACCCGGCCGCCAAAGTCAGCGCCGCCACCCACTTCGGCGCCGCGCTGATCGTCTGCGCCTGCATCGCCTGAGCGGTGTCGTACCCCCGGGTTAGCGTCCGGGGGTGAACCGCACCGATCGCCTCTACGCCCTGGTCGAGGAGCTGCGGGCGGTGTCGCCGCGCCCGCGCAGCGCGAGCTGGCTGGCCCGCCGCTTCGAGGTCAGCACCCGCACCGTCGAGCGGGACATCTCCGCGTTGCAGGGCGCGGGCGTGCCGATCTGGGCCGAGCCGGGCCGCACCGGCGGCTACGTCGTCGACCGGGCGCGCACGCTCCCGCCGGTCAACCTGACGGCGGCCGAGGCCGTGGCGATGGCCGTCGCGCTGCACCGGCTCGGCGGCTCCCCGTTCGCCGCGGCGGCCGGCGCCGCGCTGCGCAAGCTGGTCGCGGTGATGCCACCGGCCGCGGTGGCCGAGGCGCACCGGCTCGCCGGCCGGGTGCACCTGGTCGGCGACGGGCCGGGCACGCCCGTCCCGGCCGTCGTCGCCGACGCGGTCGCCGCCGGGCGGGTGCTGCGCCTGCGGTACGCCGACCGCGACGGCGCCGATTCGGCACGTGACGTGGAGCCGCTGGCCTACCTGGGCAACTCGGTGCACTGGTATCTGGTCGCCTGGTGCCGGCTGCGCGACGGTGTGCGCTGCTTCCGCACCGACCGGATCCGCTCGGTGCGCCCGCTCGCCGAGCCGGTGACCCGGGAGTGGTGTGCTGACGACCTCGACGTGCCGGTCGACCGGGTGCGCCCGCTCACCCTGGTCTGATCCCTGTGGAAACACCGACAGGACGCTGTCGTGTCCCGGCACCACGCTGATTCCTGACGACGCCGGCCGACCGCCGGCGCGAACCTCAGGAGGAAGCATGTCCAGCACGCCCGTGACCTGGTTCGAGATCAGCTCCGACCGCCCGGACGAGGCGCAGCGGTTCTACGCCGACCTGTTCGGCTGGAGTTTCGAGGAGCAGGGCGGCCCGGCCGGGTCGTACCGGCAGACGACCGCCGGCGGTGAGCGGGGGATCGGCGGCGCGATCCGGGGCACCGACGCCGGCAACTACGCGATCTTCTACGCCGAGGTGGCGGACGTCGCGGAGATCTGCCGCCGGGCCGAGGCGACCGGCGGCGTCGTGGTGACGGGGCCGGTGACCACGCCGGCCGGTCTGGTGCGGGCCCTGTTGCGCGACCCGTCGGGCAACCTGCTCGGCGTCTTCACCCCGCCGGCCGGCGGCTGACCCCGGTCCGTCCACCCGTGGCGGCCGGCCACCGTGGAGCGACGGCGGGCGAGAGACCGGTCGATGTCGGGTCCGGTGATCGCCGGAGAGGATCTTGGATGCGCCCCCTACCTCGGGTTATGTTCAAGATCCTCCGAGTCGGACGGCCAACGCCGGCCGGCTCGCACAGTCAGGAGAAGCGTATGACCAACGACGGCCACCCCTCTTCCCCCGCCACGGACATCACCGGATCCACTGTGAACCGACGCCGCATGCTGACCATCGCTCTCGGTGGCGCCGCCACCGTGGCCCTGCCCGCGCCGGCCTGGGCGGCCGACGACAAGCGCCCCGGATCGAGCCGGAAGCCGGCGCTCACGTCGGACGATCGCAAGATCATCGCCCAGGTCTCGGCCGAGCGGGCGCTGGCGCACCTGCGCGTCCTCAGCGAGGAGATCGGGCCGCGTATCGGCGGGACCGCCTCGGAGCGGCGTGCCGCCGACTACATCGCCAAGCAGCTCGACCGCCTCGGCTACCAGGTTCGGCTGGAGCCGTTCGCGGTGGCGGACAAGTTCCTCGCCCAGCTCGCCTCGCCGGCCGGGCTGCCCACCGACCTGAACTGGCAGGCCGGCGCCTCCCCGCAGGCCGCGCTGGACACCACAGTCCAGGGTGACGTGGTGGACGTGGGCGCGGGTGCTGAAGAGAACTACCCGGCGAGCGTCACCGGCCAGATCGTGCTCGTCGACTACGTGGCCGCCCGGCGCGAGCAGTTGGTCGCCACCGCTGTGGCGCGCGGCGCGGCCGCCGTGGTGTTCCTCGCCGCCGACGGGGTGCCGCCCCGGCGCAGCAGCGCGTTCTCGCCGACCCTGCCGGGCTCGGCGGGCACGCCGGTGCCGATCCCGGTGGTCGGCGTCGCGCAGGCGCAGAAGGAGCGGCTGCGTGCCCTGCTCGCGGCCGGGCGGCTCACGCTCACGATCTCCACCGTCGCGCACCGCAACCTGACGTCCCACAACGTCATCGCGGAGCGGGTCGGGCGGTCCGGCGCGAACGGGCCGGTCGTCATGGTCAGCGCCCACTACGACACTGTCATCGGCGCCCCCGGCGCCAACGACGACGGTTCCGGCACGGTGCTCTGCCTCGAACTGGCCCGGGTGATGAAGGCGATCCCGGTCGACGCCACCCTGCGGTTCGCGCTGTGGGGCTCGGAGGAGCAGGGCCTGCTCGGCTCGCGTCACCACGTCCGGCAGCTCCCGCAGGCCGAGCGGGACCGCTTCCTGGCGGTGTACCAGAACGACATGGTCGCCACGAGCTGGGACCCGGCCACCCTCTACTGGCTGCTGTCCTTCACCGGCCAGTCCAACCGGGCCACCGACGAGGTGGCCGCCGCCGGTGTACGCCTCGGCTACGACCCGCGGATGTCGCCGGTGACGCAGCGCGGCTCCAGCGACCACCAGTCCTTCCAGGAGGTCGGCATCGCCAGCGCCAACTTCTCCTGGCGGGGTGAGACGAGCCCGGCGCTGCTGGAGCCGCCGTACCACACCCCGGAGGACACCATCGCCAAGAACATCAGCCTCGAGCGACTCCAGGTCTCCCTCGAACTGATCGGCTGCGCCGCGTACGCGACCGCTCGCTGATTTACTGCCGTCCCCGTGCCGCCGGCTGCGGTGTCACGGGGACGACGACCGGCGCCGCACCGGGGAGTCCCGGTGCGGCGCCTCTGTCCCGCCCGCCTGGTGTCAGGCGGTGGCCTCGCCGGCGCCGGTCACGAGGAGGGCCGGCCGGCGGGAAACGGCGTGGCCGTGCGGTCACTTGCCGTCCGGGCCGCCCTTGCCGCGCTCGCCGTGCGGGCCGCCCTTGCCGTCGTGGCCGGGGCCACCCGGGAACACGCCCGCCTCGGCGGCCTTGAGCACCGCGTCGGCCTGCTCCTGGGTGAGCTTGCCGTCGGTGACGGCCTGGTCCAGGCGCTCCTTCAGCGCGGCCTGCCGGTCCTCGGTCGACGGCCGCTCCGGCCGCTCCGGGCGGTCGCCCTGCCGCTGCTCGTGCAGCTTCTCCAGCGCCGCGGTGACCTTGTCGGTCGACACGCCCAGCTCCTTGGCGAGCGCCTCGGCGAACTCGGCCTGCCGGTCGGCGTGCTTCTGGCGGCGTTCGTCACCCTGGTCGGTGCTGCTGGCGCTCGAGGACGGCTTCGGGTTCTTGTCGTCGGCGAGCGCCACCGTCGGGGCGGCGATCCCGACGCCGAGCACGCCGGCAGCGGCCAGGCCGGCCAGCAGGTGCTTCTTCGACATCGTGCGGATCATGCGATTCTCCTGTTCGGTGGTGGTGCGATGACGTCACCGACAGTGAGCCCCGGAACTGAGGGCAACCCGTGGCGAACCTGTCAGCAGGCTGGCAATCCCGTCCGGAAGGCCCGTTTTATTCGTGTTGCCGGTGTGCCGGAGTGCCCGCGAGGCTGGGCGAAACCCGACGAAAGGCCACGCCATGACACAGCCTGCCATCCGCGAGATCCCGCTCACCGGGCCGGGCTCCGGCCCGTACTCGATCACGGTCGGGTCCGACGGCGCGCTCTGGCTGGCGCTGGCCGGCTCCGGCGGCGTCGCTCGGCTCGGCCCCGACGGTGAGGTGCGGACCTACCGCGACGACCCACCCGGCAGCCGACCGCTGATCATCGTCGGCGGCCCCGACGGCGCACTCTGGTACACCCGCTCGGGCGACGACCGGCTCGGCCGGATCACCGTCGACGGTGAGACCGGCTCGGTGGCGCTGCCGCCCGGCTGCGGCCCGTGCGGGCTGGCGGTGGGCGCGGACGGCGCGCTCTGGTACGCCGGCATGAGCGACGACACGGTCGGCCGGGTGAGCGTCGACGGGGAGGTGACGTCCGTCCCGCTGCCGGTGGAGAAGGGCTTCCCGTCGATGCTCGCGGCCGGGCCGGACGACGCGCTCTGGCTCACGCTCAACCAGGCGAACGCGATCGCCCGGATCGACCTGGACGGATCGGTGACGCTGCATCCGCTGCCCACCGAGGCGGCCGGGCCGGTCGGCATCACCCGGGGTGTCGACGGCGCGCTCTGGTTCGTCGAGATCGCCGCCGGGCAGGTCGGCCGGATCACGCCGGACGGGCGGATCGACGAGTTCCCGCTGCCGGACCGCGCGGCGCGCCCGCACGCGATCGTCGCCGACCCGGCCGGCGGCTGCTGGTTCACCGAGTGGGGCGCCAACCGCATCGCCCACCTCGACCCCGACGGCCACATCACCGCCCACGATCTGCCCACCCCCGCGTCGGAGCCCCATGGCCTCACGGTCACCCCCGACGGCACGGTCTGGGCAGCCCTGGAGATCGGCGCGGTAGCCCACCTCACCCCGCCCGCGCCGCGTTGATCATGAGGTTGGCGGCAGTTGTGGATCTCTGAACTGCCGCTAACTTCATGATCGCCGGGGCCGGGGCCGGGGCCGGGGCCGGGGCCGGGCCGGCGCCGGGGCTCGGCTTCAGCGGACGGCGGAGGTCACCGTCAGGGTGCCTGTGGTGGCGTCCAGGACCGCGGGGGTGTTCACCGGGACGGTGAGCTGGTCGGGGCCGTGGCCGATCGGCAGGCCGCCGAGCACCGGCACGCCCAGGTCGCCCAGGCGGTCGGTGAGCACGTCCACGACAGTGGTGTCCCAGCCGTCCGCGCACTCGGTGAACTGGCCCACCGCCACCCCGGCGATCCCGTCCAGCGCGCCGCAGCGACGCAGGTGGGTGAGCATCCGGTCGATCTTGTACGGCGGCTCCTGCACCTCCTCGACCAGCAGGATCGCACCGGTCAGGTCCGGCATGTCCGGCGTGCCGATCGACGCGGTGATCAGGCACAGGTTGCCGCCGATCAGCCGGCCCTCGGCCCGGCCGGGCACCCGCACCGGGTACGTCTCCTCCGCCTCGACCGCCGCCACCGTCACCGGCTCGGCGCTGGTCAGCGCGGCGTGCAGCGACTCCGCCGAGCGGAGCGGGGTGCGCTCGTCCCGCCACGCCGCCCCCGGGCCGTGCACCCCGGCCAGGCGGGCACCCCGCCAGAGCGCGAACTGCAACGCGGTGATGTCGGAGAACCCGGCCACCACCTTCGGGTCCCGGCGTACCGCCGCCATGTCGATCAGGTCCACCACCCGCTGCGCGCCGTAGCCGCCCCGCGTGCAGATCACCCCACGGATCTCCGGGTCGGCGAACGCCGCGTTCAGGTCCGCGGCCCGCAGCGCGTCGTCGCCGGCCAGGTAACCCCGCCGGGCGTACGCGTTCGGCGCGGGCACCGGACGCAGCCCCCAGCCGGTGAGCAGTTCGATGCCACGGGCCACCCGCTCGGGACGGGTCGGTCCGGACGGGGACACCAGCATCACCGCGTCGCCGGGACGCAGGGCCGGTGGGCGCAGGCAGTCGTCGGGCACGATCGCGAGCCTAGGGCCTGCCGGACCGTGCCCTGTCGGCCGCACCGGTTAGCCTCGACGTCGTGGCGACCGCGCTGGTGATCGAGAACGACCCGACCGACGACCTCCGCCGCCTGGGGGAGTGGCTCACCGAAGGGGGCCTGGAACTGCGCGTGCTGCGTCCGCACGCCGGTGACGCGCTCCCCGCCGACCTGGAGGGATACGCCGCGCTGGTGGTGCTCGGCGGCGACCAGCAGGCGTACCCGGGGTCCGACGGCGCCCCCGGCGCGCCCTGGTTCCCGGCGCTGGAGGGGCTGCTGCGCAAGGCGGTCCGCCAGCGGGTGCCCACGCTCGCGATCTGTCTCGGCGCGCAACTGCTCGCCACCGCGCACGCCGGCCTGGTCGAGCGCAGCCCGTCCGGGCCGGAGATCGGCCCGGCCCTGGTGGGCCGGCGCGACGCCGCCGAGGACGATCCGCTGTTCCGGTACGTGCCGCTGATGCCCGACGTGCTCCAGTGGCACGCCGACGAGATCACCGAGCTGCCGCACGGCGCGACGCTGCTGGCCGCGTCCACCCGCTACCCGCACCAGGCGTTCCGCCTCGGCGATCGGGCCTGGGGCCTGCAGTTCCACATCGAGTGCGACACCGCCATGATCGCCGAGTGGTCCCGCGACTCGGCGGTGCTGGCCGAGCTGGACTACGACCCGGAGCTGGTGGTGGCCGCCTGCGACCGGGTGATGGCCGACGTCGAGGAGGCGTGGCAGCCGTTCGCGATCCGGTTCGCCGCGCTCGCGCTCGGCGAACTGGGCGACGACAACCCGCGCCGCAGCCTGCCGCTGCTCGGGGCCTGACGGTGACCCGGCCGGCCCGCGGGCGCCTGGCCCGCTACGGATTCGCCGAGGGGGACGGCGCCACGCGCGCCGCCGACCTGCTCGGCCCGGACGGGCTCGACCTGTGGCGGCCCGAGACGCAGGAGCCGGCCGACGAACGCGCCGCCGAACTGCTCGCCGCGCTGTCCCGCGCCGCCGACCCGGACCTGGCGCTGCGTCAGCTGCACCGGCTGGTCGAGTCCGAGCGGCGCTCCGGCGACGAGGTGGCCGTACGCGACGCGCTGGCCGCCGACCCCGGGCTGCGCCGCCGCCTGATCGCGGTGCTCGGCGCCTCCTCCGCGCTCGGCGACCACCTGGTCGCCAACCCGGGGCAGTGGGCGGTGCTGGCCACCGAGCCGGACGGGCTCGCCCCCACCGCGGACGGGCGGCTCGACCTGAGCGTGGCCGCCCGGCTCACCACCATGACCGGCGCGGTCCCGCTGCTGCGGCAGGCGTACCGTCTCGCGCTGTTGCGGATCGCGGCGGCCGACCTGACCGGCGGGCGCGGCCTGGAGCAGACCATGGCGGCGCTGTCCGGGCTGGCCGACGCCACGCTGGCCGCCGCCTACGACATCGCCGCCGACGAGCTGCCCGAGGGCACGCCGCGCCCTCGCCTGGCAGTGGTGGCGATGGGCAAGTGCGGTGGCGACGAGCTGAACTACGTCTCCGACGTCGACGTCATCTTCGTCTCCGCCACCGACGACGACCTGCCCGCCGCCACCCAGATCGCCACCCGGCTGATCCAGATCTGCGGGCTGGTGGCCTGGCCGGTCGACGCGGCGCTGCGTCCCGAGGGCAACCGGGGCCCGCTGGTCCGCACGCTCGCCAGCCACCTCGCGTACTACAAGCGCTGGGCCCGCACCTGGGAGTTCCAGGCGCTGCTCAAGGCCCGCCCGGCCGCCGGTGACCTGGAACTGGCCCGGGAGTGGATCGAGGCGCTAGCCCCGCTCGTCTGGACCGCCGCCGAACGCCCCGAGGCGGTCGAGGACGTCCGGTCCATGCGCCGCAAGATCCTCGACAACGTGCCGCCCAAGGAGCTGGAACGCGAGATCAAGCGCGGTCCGGGCGGGCTGCGCGACATCGAGTTCGCCGTCCAGCTGCTCCAGCTCGTGCACGGCCGGGGCGACGAGTCGCTGCGGGTGCCGGGCACCGTGCCGGCGCTGCGCGCGCTCGTGGCCGGCGGCTACGTGGGCCGCGCCGACGGGGAGGCGCTGCTGCGCGGCTACCGCTTCCTGCGCGCCGTCGAGCACCGGCTCCAGCTCCAGGCCCTGCGCCGCACCCACACCGTGCCGACCGAACCGGCCGCGCTGCGCTGGCTCGCCGCCGCGCTCGGCTACGCGGCCACGCCGGGCCGCAGCGCCGTCGAGGAGTTCCGCGCCGAGTGGGTCACCCACGCCACCGAGGTACGCCGGCTGCACGCCAAACTGCTCTACCGGCCGCTGCTGGAATCGGTCGCCCGGGTCCCGGCCGAAGGGCTGCGGCTCACGCCAGAGGCGGCCCGGCACCGGCTGGAGGTGCTCGGCTTCGCCGACCCGGCCGGCGCGCTGCGGCACCTGCAGGCGCTCACCGGCGGCGTCAGCCGTACCGCCGCGATCCAGCGCACGCTGCTGCCGGTGCTGCTGGACGAGTTCGCCGACGCCCCCGAGCCGGACCGAGGTCTGCTCAACTACCGGCAGGTGTCCGACAAGCTCGGCAGCACCCCGTGGTACCTGCGCCTGCTGCGCGACTCCGGCCCGGTGGCGCGCCGCCTGGCCCGGGTGCTCTCCTCGTCCCGGTACGCGGCCGACATGCTGTCCCGCGAGCCGGAGGCGCTGCGGCTGCTCGCCGAGGACAGCGAACTGACCCCGCGCCCGCGCGAGACGCTCGTCGACGGGTTCGCCGCGGCCGCTGCCCGGCACGACGACCCGGTCGAGGCGATCCGGGCGGTCCGTGCGCTGCGCCGCCGGGAACTGGTCCGCATCGCCGCCGCCGACGTGCTCAGCCGCGCCGGCTCACTCGCGCCGCTCACCCCGCGCCCGGTCGGCGGCGGCGAGCGGCGGCCCACGGTGGTCGACGTGACGGCGGTGGGCACCGCGCTGTCCCACGTCACCGACGCCACGCTGGCCGCCGCGCTGCGCGCCGCCCGTACCGTCCACCCCGGACCGCCCGGCCTGCGCTTCGCGGTGATCGGCATGGGCCGGCTCGGGGGGTACGAGTCCAACTACCTCTCCGACGCCGACGTGCTGTTCGTCTACGACCCGCCGCCCGGCGTGGACGAGAGCACCGCGAGCGCGGCGGCGCAGGCCATCGCCGAGGAGTTGCGCCGGCTGCTGTCCGCGCCCGCCCCCGACCCGCCGCTCGGTGTGGACGCCGACCTGCGCCCCGAGGGCCGGCAGGGCCCGCTGGTACGCAGCCTCGCCGCGTACGCGCAGTACTACGCGCGCTGGTCGCGGGTGTGGGAGGCGCAGGCGCTGCTGCGGGCCCGGTTCGTCTGCGGCGACGCCGACCTGGGCGCCGAGTTCGAGGCGATGATCGAGCCGGTGCGCTACCCGGCCGACGGGCTGACCCGCGAGCAGGTCATCGAGATCCGCCGGATCAAGGCGCGGGTGGAAACCGAGCGGCTGCCCCGGGGCGCCGACCCGGCCACCCACACCAAGCTGGGCCGGGGCGGGCTCGCCGACGTCGAGTGGGCCGTGCAGCTGCTTCAGCTCCGGTACGCCGGCCGGATCCCCGAGCTGCGCGGCACCCGTACGCTCGACGCCCTGACCGCCGCCCGCGACGCCGGCCTGCTCGACGCCACCGACGCCGCCGAGCTGGCCGCCGGCTGGACGCTCGCGGCCGAGGTGCGCGACGCGTTGATGCTGGTACGCGGCCGGGCGGGGGACCAGTTGCCCCGGCACGGGGTGGAGCTGGCCGGGGTGGTGCGGCTGCTGGGGCGCGAGGACCAGGGCGAGTTCCTCGACGAGTACCTGCGAACCGGCCGCCACTCCCGCACGGTCGTCCAGCGCATCCTGGAGTCCCCCCTCTAGGCCCTGCGCCCGCCCACGCCTCTTGGTTAGGCTGCGCCTGCCCGGCCCTCGGCCTTGTTCACGTCGGCCGTGCCCCGTCCCGCCCTCGACCTCGCCCCGCCCGGTCCCAACGTCGATCTTGCACTTGCGGCCCTAGCTGTAATGCCTAGCTGCGTCGCCTGTCGTCGGCAGCGGGGAGGCGGTCAGAGGGCGAGGCGGTCCAGCCCGGTGCCACGGGATGCCGGGACCTCGATGGCCGCCCTCGCCTCCGCTGCCGCTGCTGGTCCCGACACGCGAGAAATGCTTTCCGAATCTCAGGAAAGCCGAGAGATCTTGGTAGGGAACGGCCCCTATGGGGGCCATTTCGTACCAAGATCTCCGCCGGGATCAGCTTGTGAGGGTGTAGGTGCCCTCTCGGGGGACCGTCACCGTTGTCCACTTGCCGTCTTGGGTGACTTCGGCGCCGCCTGAGGCGGTCAGCCAGCGATCGTGGCGGACCCGGATCGGGATCGGGCCGGGGGCGGGGGCGCGGAAGGTGATCGAGGCGCCGTCCTGGCTGATCAGCTCACCCGGCGCGCCGACGACCGGGGTGGGCTCGGCCACCGCGTACAGCTTCCAGTGCCGGTCCGACCAGACCTCGGTCAGGTACGGCAGGCCCGTCTCCACCAGCTCCGCCTCGGATCGCCCCACCCAGGAGAACTCGGCGTCGGGCACTGCCACGTACTGCACCGCGTTGTCGGCCAGCCAGTCCCGGTAGGTGACGGGGGTCAGCGGAATGCCGGTGCCGTCCGCGCCGGGCACCGTGGTGAAGAACAGCGGATTGCGGTCGATGTCGGCCTGGCGAAGCCAGCCCCGGGCCAGTGGCACCTCGCCCATCCGGGCCGCCTCCCAGTAGTTGCGGGTCGGCGGCACCTCCACCCGTCCGGTGAGCCCGCGCCGGGCCAGTTCCGCGCGCAGCGGCGCGTAGTACGCCGGCTCGGCCGTCGGATCGTCGGCGCTGCGCAGGTCGGCGGTGACCACCGGCGGCTGCCACCAGCAGACGACCGCGAGCAGCGCGGCCAGCCCGGCCGCACCGGCGGTCCGGGGCAACCGGGGGATGCCCAGCCTCGCCGGTGGCGTCGCCGCGGCGGCCAGCAGCGGCAGCGCGAACATCACCACCAGGCGGGTGGCGTTCAGCCCGACCGGGGTGGGCAGCAACGCCGACGCCAGCACCCCGGCCGCGGACAGCAGCGCGCCCACCCGCACCGGCCGGTACGTCACGAGCGCCGCGACCAGCAGGCTCGTCACCACGGCGTGCACGGTGTCGGTGCGGCTGATGTTCATCCAGCCACCCTCGCCGAACAGCAGCCCGGTCACGGCGAGCGGTCCGGCCGCGGGTACGGCGAGCAGCAGGCCGTCGGCGTACCGGCGGCTCAGCAGCAGCGCGACGCCGGCGAGCCCGACGAACAGCCCGGCCACCGGGCTGGCCGCGGAGGCGAGCAGCGCGGCGACAACGGCGGCGACGGCCGCCCAGACGCTCCGGCCCGCCCAGATGCCGACGGGGGAGGCCGGCGCGCCGGGGCCGGCCGGACCAGCAGCGGCACCGGCCGCACCGGCACCGGTGCCGGAGGCGTCGACGGCGGCAGCACGTCGGGCGGGCACGGTGAGCGCGAGCAGCGCGGCCAGGCCGAACGCGATGCCGAGGGCGTACGTGACCCGGCCGGAGACCAGGTTGCCGGCGATCGTGACCACGCCGACCAGGCTGCCGAGCAGCGGTCGGGGCACCCGGGTCCGCACCAGCAGGGCGGCGAACGCGGTGGCGGAGGCGAGCAGGGCCAGCGCGCCGGTGACGCGTACGCCGAGCAGCGCCATCAGCGGCGGCGAGACGAGGCTGTAGCCCCACGGGTGCACGCCGCCGTACCAGCGCAGGTCGACCAGGGCGGACGGGTGCGCGGCGAAGAAGTCGGCGCGGGCGACCTGGGCGGACAGGTCCGAGCCGGTGACCGGCAGGGTGAGGTGGAGCACGGCGAGGACGAGCGCGAACGCGGCGGACACCGCCACCACCCGACCGCCCCGCATGCCCACCTCCTGATCGCGAACCACCGTACTGGCAGCATGTCGGGCGTGCCTCACCACCTCTCGCGTTGGATCGGCCTGGCGGGTTCGGTGCTGCTCGCCGTGGCCGCGTTCCTCGGCGGCGCCCTGCCCGACGGCGAGTTGCGTCCCACCCCGGTCAGCATCTGGCAGGGCCCGAACGGGCCGCTGATCATCGGGTTGTGGCTGGTCGGCACCGGGCTGCTGGCGTGGGCGTGGTGGTCTTTGCGGGACCGGGTGCCGTCGTCGCGCTGGGTGCTGGTCACAGTGGCGCTGTGGCTGCTGCCGATGCTCGTCGCGCCGCCGCTGGGCAGCCGGGACGTGTACGCGTACGCCTGCCAGGGCGCCAGTTTCTCGGCCGGGATCAACCCCTACGAGCAGGGCGTGTCGGCGCTGCCCTGCCCCTGGCTGGACACCATCTCCTACATCTGGCGGGACACCCCGGCGCCGTACGGGCCGCTGTTCGTGCTGCTCGCCGGTGCGGTGGTGGAGGCGACCGGGTCGCTGCTCGGCGCGGTCGCGCTGTTCCGGCTGCTCGCCGTGGCCGGGGTGGCGCTCACCGCGTGGGCGCTGCCGGTGCTGGCCCGCCGCTGCGGGGTGCCGCCGCGGCGGGCGCTGTGGCTGGCGCTGGCCAGCCCGCTGGTGCCCGTGCACCTGATATCCGGCGCGCACAACGACGCGCTGATGATCGGCCTGCTCGTGGCCGGGCTGGCAGTGGTGGCGGCCCGGCCGGGGCGGCCCTGGCCGCTGCTCGCCGGTGGGGCGCTGCTCGGACTGGCAGCCGCCGTCAAGGTCACCGCGCTGGTCGTGATGCCGTTCGCCGCGCTCGCCGCCATCGTCGGGGCGTACCGGATCAGGTCGCTGGTCCGCGACGGCGGGTGGGTGGTCGGTGGATCGCTCGTGGCGCTGGCCGGGGTGACGCTCGTCTCCGGCCTGGGGCTGGGGTTCATCAGCGGGCTGGAGCAGGGCAGCCTGGTGGTGGCCTGGACGTCGCCGCCGACAGCGGTGGGGCAGACCGTCGGCTATCTGCTGGCGCCGTTCGGGGTGCACGTCGACGCGCTGCCGGTGACCCGGGCGATCGGCATGGTCGTGCTGGTCGGGGTGCTGATCTGGCTGTGGTTCCGCTCGTTGCGTCGCGGTGAGCCGTTCTGGCACGCCGCGCTGGCGCTCACCGCCACCGTCGCGCTGTCCCCGCTGTTCCACCCCTGGTACTGGCTGTGGCCGCTGGCGGTGCTGGCCGCCACCGCGCACCGCACGCTCTGGTTCTCGATCGTCACCGTGGTGTCGTCGTTCCTGGTGCTCGCCGACGGAACCGGGCTGGCCCGGTACAGCAAGATGCCCGGTGCGCCGCTGATGACGCTGTTCGTGATCGGCGTGGTCGTCTGGTTGGTACGGTCGGCTCGCAAGGGCCGGCAGCCGGTTCCCGCGGACTGAGGAGTGTGCCGGTGAGCGAGGTCGACGGACCGGTCCGGCCGATCGCCGCCGCCGTCGCCCGCTACGCCGGTCTCGCCGGGGCGGTGCTGCTCACCGTCGCCGGGTGGCTCGGCGGCGCGCTGCCCGGCCCGCCCCCGCGCAGCACGCTCGCCGCGATCTGGGCGGCCCCGAACGGGCCGCTGACGCTCGGCTGCTGGCTGGCCGGGACGCTGCTGCTGGTCGGCGCCTGGTGGTCGCTGCGGTGGGGCGCGCCGTCCGGCCGGTGGGCGTACGTGACCGCCGGGCTCTGGTCGCTGCCGCTGCTCGCCGCGCCGCCGATCGGCAGCCGCGACGTCTACTCGTACGCCTGCCAGGGCTGGACGTGGACGCAGGGCCTCAGCCCGTACCGGGTGGGGGTCGCGGCGGCTGGCTGCCCGTGGACCGACTCGGTGTCGCCGATCTGGCGGGACACCCCGGCGCCGTACGGGCCGTTCTTCGTGCTGCTGGCCGGGCTCGCCGTCCTCGCGGGCGGCGGCCTGATCGGGACCGTCGTGGCGCTGCGGCTGGTAGCGGTGGCCGGGGTGCTGCTGGCCGCGCTCTGCCTGCCCGGCCTGGTCCGGGCCGCCGGCGTGCCCACCCGCCGGGCCGCCTGGCTGGTGCTCGCCTGCCCGCTGGTCGGGATCCACCTGGTGGCGGGCGCGCACAACGACGCGCTCGCGCTCGGCCTGCTCCTGCTCGGCCTGCTGGTGCTGGTCCGCCTGCCGGGCAAGCCGCGCGCGCTGCTGGTCGCCGGGGTGCTGCTCGGCCTGGCCGTGGCGGTGAAGGCGGTGGCGGTCGTGGCGCTGCCGTTCGCGGCGCTCGCCGCCGTGCTCGGCCGCTACACCTGGCGGGCGCTGCTGCGCGACGGCGGGCAACTGGCCGCGTCGGTGCTCGGCACGCTGCTCGTCGTCTCACTCGCCACCGGCCTCGGGCTGGGCTGGATCGGCGGACTCGGCCACAGCGGCGACTCGCAGCAGTGGACCTCACCGCCCACCGCGATCGGGTTCGTCATCGACTACGCCGGCGAACTGGCCGGGCAGCGGCCCTCGGCCGTGCCGGTGGTCCGGACGGTCGCGCTGGCGTTGCTGGCCGGGACCCTCGTCGCGCTCTGGTGGCGGGCGTGGACGGCGCTGCGGCGGCTCAACGACAGCCGGCAGCGGGTGGCCCGGCTGACAGTGGCCCGGCCCCGGGTGGCGCTGCTCGGCGCGGGACTGGCGCTCGCCGCCACCGTGCTGCTCGCACCGGTCTTCCACCCCTGGTACGCGATCTGGCCGCTGACGCTGCTCGCGGTCGCGGCGGTGCCGCTGGCCCGGGAGGTGTGGTTCGTGGCCCCCTGCGCGGCGGTCTCGCTGCTCACGCTGCCCGACGGCACCAACCTGGCCCGGTTCACCAAGGCGCCCGGCGCGGTGCTGATGACGGTGCTGGTGGTGGTCGTCGCGGTGGCCGGAGTCCGGGCGGCACTGCGCCGCCGAGCCGCGTGAAACGGCCGGGCCGGCTCCGCCATCGCGGAGCCGGCCCGGCCGGTGCTGACGAGCGTGCTCAGCAGTCGAAGTACATCGCGAACTCGTGCGGGGTCGGGCGCAGGCGCACCGGGTCGACCTCGTTGGCCCGCTTCCACTCGACCCAGGTCGAGATCAGGTCCGGCGTGAACACGCCGCCGTCGAGCAGGTAGTCGTGGTCGGCCTCGAGCGCGGTGAGCACCTCCGGCAGCGAGCCCGGGACCTGCTTGACGTCGCCCCACTCCTCCGGCGGGAGGTCGTACAGGTCCTTGTCGATCGGCGCCGGCGGCTCGATCTTGTTCTTGATGCCGTCCAGGCCGGCCATCATCATCGCCGAGAACGCCAGGTACGGGTTGCTGGACGGGTCCGGCACCCGGAACTCGACGCGCTTGGCCTTCGGGTTGCTGCCGGTGACCGGGATGCGGGTGCACGCGGAGCGGTTGCGCTGCGAGTAGACCAGGTTCACCGGCGCCTCGAAGCCGGGCACCAGACGACGGTAGGAGTTCACCGTCGGGTTGGTGAAGGCGAGCAGCGAGGGGGCGTGGTGCAGGAGGCCGCCGATGTACCAGCGGGCGGTGTCGGACAGGCCGGCGTAGCCGGTCTCGTCGTAGAACAGCGGCTCGCCGCCGCGCCACAGGCTCTGGTGGGTGTGCATGCCGGAACCGTTGTCGCCGAACAGCGGCTTGGGCATGAACGTGGCGGTCTTGCCCGCGGCCCAGGTCTCGTTCTTGACGATGTACTTGAACAACTGGAGCTGGTCGGCGGCGTGCAGCAGGGTGGAGAACTTGTAGTTGATCTCCGACTGGCCGGCGGTGCCGACCTCGTGGTGCGACCGCTCGACGGTGAAGCCACCGTCGACGAGGCGCCGCACGATCCGGTCACGCAGGTCGGCGTAGTGGTCGACCGGCGGCACCGGGAAGTAGCCGCCCTTGTAGGCGGTCTTGTAGCCGCGGTTGCCGCCCTCTTCGATCCGGCCGCTGTTCCAGGCGCCCTCGATCGAGTCGATGTAGTAGAACGACTGGTGGGCGGAGGTTTCGTGGCGGATGGAGTCGAAGATGTAGAACTCGGCTTCGGCGCCGAAGTAGGCGGTGTCGGCGATGCCGCTGGCGGCGAGGTAGGCCTCGGCCTTCTTGGCGACGTTGCGGGGGTCGCGGGAGTAGGCCTCGCGGGTGAACGGGTCGTGGATGAAGAAGTTCAGCGCGAGGGTCTTCTGCGTGCGGAACGGGTCGATGAAGGCGGTGGCGACGTCCGGCAGCAGGAGCATGTCGGACTCGTGGATGGCCTGGAACCCGCGGATCGAGGAGCCGTCGAAGGCGAGGCCGTCGGTGAACACGCTGTCGTCGAACGACTCGACCGGCAGGTTGAAGTGCTGCATCACGCCGGGCAGGTCACAGAAACGTACGTCGACGAACTTCACGTCCTCGTTGGCGAGGTATCGCAGGAGTTCCTCGGAATTGGCGAACACACGTCCTCCTGGCAGGTCCACTCCGGTAGCTAACTACTGGCGACGCTATGGCCGGGGGGTTGCCCGGCCGTGTCTCGTCTGTTTCCGCCGTGTTACGTCGCTTGCGGAGCGTCACTCCGGCACGCTCTGGTGGCGAATGTCGGATTTTTCGTCAGGGGTTGCGGCGGCGCTACCCTGGCCGCTGTGACCGATACCGCCGCCACACCGGTGCCGCCCGCCGCCGACCCCGCCTTCACTCCGCCCAGCCTCGGCCGCCGCTTCGGTGCCCTGATCATCGACTGGGTGCTGTGCCTGATGGTCGCCCGGGCCTTCTCCGACCCGGTCCGCGACGGCTGGCCGCCGGTCCTGGTGCTGATCCTGGAGTACGGCTTCTTCATCGGCCTGTTCGCCCAGACCCCCGGCATGTACCTGACCCGGCTGCGCTGCGTCGCCTGGGCCGACGGCGGCCGGATCGGGCTGCTCCGCGGGCTGCTGCGCGGACTCCTGCTGGCCCTCGTCGTGCCGGCCCTGCTCATGGACGAGCACAAGCGCGGCCTGCACGACCGGCTAGCCGGCGCCGTCGTCACCGACGCGCCGCGCCGCTGACCCGCACAAGAAAGGAGCCGGCCCCGCACGGGACCGGCTCCTTCTCGCGTACGCCGAAGGTCAGCGACCCCGGGTCTGCCGGAACGCGCCACGCGGCGGCCGCATGTTCTTCGGGACCGCGCCCTTGGGCATCTGCGGCCGCGCGGTCAGCGCCTTGAGCCGCTTGTCGAGCGCGTTGACGTCCTTCGGGGACAGGGCGCGGGGCAGCCGCATCAGCGTCATCCGCAGCTTGCGGACCGGCAGCTCACCCTCGCCCTGCCCGATCACGTAGTCGTGCAGCGGCGCCGTGCCGATCACCTTCGCCAGCCGGCGCTTCTCCTGGCCGAGCAGGCCACGCACACGCTGCGGGTTCCCCTCGGCCAGCAGGATCACGCCCTGGCGGCCCACCACCAGGTGCACCATGTCCATCTGCGTGGTGGAGCTGACCGCCGGGGTGACCCGCCAGTCGCCGCGCATGCTCTCCATGATCTGCGCCGCCGCGCCCGGCTGCCCCTCCGCGGCGTTCATCATCGCCTTGTTGGAGCGCAGGTTGAGCACGATCAGCACGGCCAGCAGGGCGAGCAGGATGCCGATCGGCAACCAGATCCAGCCCCAGGCGATCACCGCGACCACGGTGAGCGCGAGCGGGATCAGCACCGCCGCCGCCGTCAGCGGCGCGAACCACTTGTCCTGCTTGGCGGTGAACCGGAACACCATCCCGATCTGCTTCAGCCGCTGGCCGAACGAGACCTTCTCCTGGGGCTTTGCCATGCCGCAGAGTCTAGTGGTCGGCGCACGTCACGTTGATCCGTGGCCGCCTCTTCCGGAGCGGGCTGAGTACCTTACGGCCGCGCGGCCCCTCGTCGGCCCTCAGGTAAGGAGGCGGCGGGGGCAAAGATCAGGCGGCGTACCCATGTGCCGGGGGCACCTTCGCGCGAAAAGTGGATCTCGACAGCGACGACAGACCCACGACAGGGAGATCCGACATGTTCGGCAACGACGCGGAGTTCATCCTCAGCATCCACCGCAGCCACGCCTCTGAACTGCAGGCCGACGCGGCGCAGGACCGGCTGGCCCGGTCGCTGCCCCGACGGCACCCGCGCGGCTGGCTGAGCCGCCGACAGCACCACGCCCGCATCACCGACGCCCGCCGGTGACCGCGCCGGCGGTCGTCGCCGGTCCGGCCGTCACGGGGGCGGCCGGGCCGGCGGCCACCGACCGCCCGATCGGCCAGGCGAGGCCGTCGGGGGGCCGTGGCATGCTCGACGGCGTGACAGTACGCGCCGCCAGCACCGTCCTCGTCGGCCGCCGGCCCGAGCTGACAGTGCTCGGCGACGCGCTGGCCCGGGCACGCTCCGGCGACCCGACGACCGTGCTCGTCGGCGGCGAGGCCGGGGTCGGCAAGACCCGGCTGCTGGAGGAGTTCGGCACGCACGTCCACACCGCCGGGGCGCGGCTGCTGGTCGGCCAGTGCCTGGAACTGGGCGAGGCCGGCCTGCCGTTCGCCCCGTTCGCGGCCGCGCTGCGCGACGTGCTGCGCCACGACGGGCCGGCCGCGTTCGCCGGCTACGAGGCGGAGTTCGCCCGGCTGCTGCCGGAGCTGGCCCGGATGCCCGCAGGCGTCGCCGCGCCCGCCGGGCCGGCCCTCGCCGACACCCCGCGCGGCTACCTGTTCGACCTGGTCGCCGACCTGTTCCGGCGCATCGCCGAGGAACGCCCGCTGGTGCTGGTGATCGAGGACCTGCACTGGGCCGACCGCTCCACCCGCGACCTGATCGGCTTCCTGGTGCGGGCCGCCCGCGCCACCCGCCTGCTGGTGGTCTGCACGTACCGCACCGACGAGCTGCACCGCGGGCACCCGCTGCGGCCGTTCCTCGCCGAGCTGGACCGGGTCCGCGGCGTGGACCGGATCGAGCTGGGCCGCCTCGACCGCGACGGCACCGCCGCCGTGCTCGCCGACCTGCTCGGTGTCGAGCAGTTCGCCCGGACCGTGGACGACGTGCACGAACGCACCCAGGGCAACCCGTTCTTCATCGAGGAGCTGGCCGCCGCCGGTGGCCCGGTCGGCTGCGCCACCATCCCGGAGACGCTGCGCGACCTGCTGCTGGCCCGCGTCGACCGGCTGCCCGAGCCGGCCCAGCGGGTGCTGCGGATCGCCGCCGCCGGCGGCACCCGCTTCGCCCACCAGCTGCTCGCCGAGGTGGCCGGCCTGCCCGAGGCCGAACTGGAGGACGCGCTGCGCGCCGCCGTCGCCGGTCAGCTCGTGGTGGCCGACCCGGACGGCGACTACGAGTTCCGGCACGCGCTGGTCCGCGAGGCGGTGCACGACGACCTGCTGCCCGGCGAGCACGCCCGGCTGCACGCCCGGTACGCCGCCGCGATCGAGGCCCAACCCCACCTGGTCGCCGCCGGTCGCGCGCCGGCCGAGATCGCCCACCACTGGTACGCGGCGCACGACCACCCGCGCGCGCTCACCGCCGCCCGGGTCGCCGCCGAGGCAGCCGCCGAACGGTACGCGTACGCCGAGCAGAGCCGGCTGCTGGAGCGCGTCCTCGAACTGTGGGAGCAGGTGCCCGACGCCGCCGACCGGCTCGGCATGGACCACCTGCGGGTACTGGAGGACACGCTCACCGCCGCGGTCACCGCCGGTGACCTCAGCCGGGCGCTCACGCTCACCCGGGCCGCGCTGGCCGAGGTCGACTCCGACGCCGAACCGCTGCGCGCCGCCCGCCTGCTCGACCACCGGGGCCGGCTGTTCGCGCTGCTCGGCAAGAGCGACGGCGCGGCCGAGCTGCGCGAGGCGTACCGGCTGGCGGCCGGCGCCCCCGACGGCCCGGAACGGTTCGCCGTGCTGGCCGACATCGCGTCGCACCTGATGAAGGTCGACCCGCGCGAGGCCGCCACGGTGGCCGCCGAAGCCGCGGCCGGCGCGTCCGAGGTCGGCACCGACCTGGTGCTGCTGCCCACCCGGATCGCCCTGCTGCACCGCCTCGACGGCACGCCGGAGCGCGGGCTGGCCGAGCTGCGCCGGGTCGAGGCGCGGGCCCGTGCCGCCGGTGACTCGTGGGCCCTGGTCAGCGCGCTGGTCTTCCTCTCCGACGTGCTCTACGAGCTGGGCCGCTACGACGAGTCCGAGCAGGCGGCCGCGGCCGGGGTGACCGAGGCGCGCCGGGTCGGCATCAGCCGCTCGATCGGGGCGTACCTGCTGTCGAACCGGGCCGAGGCGCTGATCGCGCTGGGCCGCTGGGACGAGGCGGACGCCACCTGCGCCGAGGCGGCCCGCATCGACCCGCCGGGCGTCTCCGGGCTGCACTGGCTGCAACTGCGCGCCGGGCTGCACCTGGCCCGCGCCCACCCCGCCGCCGACGAGGTCGTCGGGCGGGCGCTGGCGTTCCTCAGCCGCCCCTACCTGTGGCCCAACCACCGGCTGCCGCTGCACGAGCTGCGCGTCGAGGCCGCGCTCGCCGCCGACGACAAGCTGGAAGCGGTACGCGCGGCGCGCGCCGCCCTGGCCGACCCGCACCTGGCCGACCTGCCGCGCGAGGGCTGGCCGGTGCTCGGCGCGGTGGCGCGTACCGCCGCGCTGACCGGTGACGCGACGCTCGCCGCCGACGTGTCCACCAGGGCCGCCGCGCTGCCCGCCCGGCATCCGGCCGAACAGGCGTACGCGGCGCACGTCACCGCCGTCCTGGCCGGGCTCGCGCCCACCGGTCCCGCCGGGGCGCTCGCGCAGTGGCGGGCGGCGGTGGCGGCGTGGCGGACGGCCGGGCAGCCGTACCCGCTGGGCCGGGCGCTGCTCGGGCTGGCCGAGGCGGCCGCCGCGGCGGGCGAGCGGGACGACGTGGCCGCCGCGGTACGGGAGACGGTCGAGGTGGCCGCCCGGCTCGGCGCCACCCCGCTGGGCGAGCAGGCGGCGACGCTGGCCCGCCGGGTCGGGCTGCGCGGCACCGGGCGACCCGGGCCGGACCTGCTGACCAGCCGGGAACGGGAGGTGCTGCGGCTGGTGGCCGAGGGGCACAGCAACAGCCGCATCGCCGAGCGGCTGTTCATCTCGCCGAAGACGGCGAGCGTGCACGTGTCCCGGATCATCGCCAAGCTGGACGTGACCAACCGGGTGGAGGCCGCCGCGCTGGCCCACCGCCTCGGTCTGCTCGACCCGCCACCGGGCCTGCGTCAGCGGCGTGGCAGGTAGATCCGCCAGCCGGCGACCGTGACGACGTCGAGCGCGCCCGGTTCGGGGCCGAGGCGCGCGTCCAGCCGGGCGGCCAGCGGCGAGCCGGCGAGCGCCACCCAGGCGGCGTCCGGGTCGGCGGCCACCTCCCGCCGGTACGCGGGCAGCCGGTCGAATCCGGGGCGCAGGTCGTCCTCGACCACGGCGCAGAGCACGTTCTCGCCGGTGGCGTAGGTGAGCCGGTTGCACGTCCAGTAGCCGCCGCGTACGTGCCGGACGCCGAGCGCGCCGAGCGTGTCCACGAGCGAGCGGTGCCGGTCCGCCTCGGCGTGCACGGCCGGGGCCGCCCGGATCACCTCCACTGTGGTCGCCGCGCCGGTCCCGAGCACACCTGCGAGCACCGCCACCGCCCCGACACCCGCCACCCGGGCCCTAGCCCCGGCCGCCCGCCCGCCGGTCGCCTTGATCGACTCCACCTCGGCGAGTGGGCGGACGGCCTGCCACAGTGGCCAGAGCAGGGCGGGCGCCGCCACCGCCAGGCACGACAGGTACCGGCTGCTCTCGATCGGCGTCCGCCCGGCCGCGTTGCTGACCGCGTAGGCGGCGAGGACCCCGGCCGCGCCGCCGAGCAGCGCCAGCCGCACCCCGGCCGACACCCGCTCCACCGAGCGTGGACCGCCCCAGGTTCGTCGCAGGGTGTGCCACGCGGTGAACGCGGCGAGCAGCAACAGCAGCGGGAACGCGAGCGCCCACCAGAGCTGCCAGGTGGCGCACCGGCCGGGCGAGCAGAAGCCCATCGCCAGCGGCGGCCCGAGCACCAGCCCGCCGTACAGCCGGTCCGCCCAGTCCGCCGACGCGCCCGTACCACCGGCCGCCAGCACGGCGGCCACCGGGTTGCGGCCGTGCCGGAGGCTGTCCACCAGCATCGGCGCCATACCCAGCAGCAGCGCCCCGGCCAGCACCACACCGGCCTGCCCGGCCAGTTCCCGCCACCGCCACGCCACCAGCAGCGCGCCGAGCGTCAGCACGTACGGCAGGATCAGCGGGTCCACCCAGAGCAGCACCCCGGCGATCAGCCCCCAGGCCGCCCAGCGGGGCAGCCGCGCGCCCGCCCCGGTCACGCAGAGCCCGACGGTGAGCAGCGCCAGCGCCGCGCCGGCCGGGTTCAGCTCCGGATAGCCGCCACCGGCGATGAGCTGGTTCTTCACCACCCGGTCCGCGCCGAGCGCCAGCACGGCGACGACCAACAGGGCGTACCAGCGGTCGCCGCCGAGCCGCCGGGTCAGCCGCCAGGACAGCAGCAGGAACAACGCGTACAACGCCAGCGTGGGCAGCCGCAGCACGAGCACCGACGGTCCGGCCAGCGCGATCAGCGGCGCGGCCAGGTACGCCTCCAGCGTGCCCATGTACGCCTGGCCGTAGAACCACACCGGGAAGCCGTCGCCGCGGGCGATGTGCAGGGCGGCCAGCCCCATCGTCGCCTCGTCGCTGTTGGTGGGTGGCACGTCGGCGAACAGCAGCGCCAGCCGGTAGCCCACAGCGGCGAACCCGACGAGCACGGCGAGCAGCGTCGGTAACGGCAGCCGCCGGGGCGTACGGGAGCGCACGGTCTCGCGTGGCTCCTCGCGTACCCCGGCGGTCATGCCTGTGATCATGGCATCCGGCGGGCGGCCGGCGGCGGGTGACGCGGTCGACGGCCGGCCTCAGCCGGCGGCGACGACCTCCCGGCGGGCGTCGAGCGCCTGCTGGTAGAGGCGGCCCGCGCGGTACGACGAACGGACCAGCGGGCCGCTCATCACGCCCGCGAAGCCGATCTCCTCGGCCTCCTCGCGCAGCTCGACGAACTCCTCCGGCTTGACCCAGCGGGTGACCGGGTGGTGCCGGGGGGAGGGGCGCAGGTACTGCGTGATGGTGATCAGCTCGCAGCCCGCCTCGTGCAGGTCGCGCAGCGCCTGGGACACCTCGGCGCGCTCCTCGCCCATGCCCAGGATGAGGTTGCTCTTGGTGACCAGGCCGTCGGCGCGGGCCTGGCGGATCACGTCGAGCGAACGCTCGTAGCGGAACGCCGGGCGGATCCGCTTGAAGATGCGCGGCACCGTCTCCACGTTGTGGGCCAGCACCTCCGGCCGCGAGCCGAACACCTCGGCGAGCTGCTCGGGCACGGCGTTGAAGTCGGGGATCAGCAGCTCGACACCGCAGCCGGACTGCAGCGCGTGGATCTGCCGGACCGTCTCGGCGTAGAGCCAGGCGCCACCGTCGGGCAGGTCGTCGCGGGCGACACCGGTGATGGTCGCGTAACGCAGACCCATCGCGGCGACCGACTCGGCGACGCGCCGCGGCTCGTCGGCGTCGAACTCGGCCGGCTTTCCGGTGTCGATCTGACAGAAGTCGCAGCGCCGGGTGCACTGGTCACCACCGATGAGGAAGGTGGCCTCCCGGTCCTCCCAGCACTCGTAGATGTTGGGGCAGCCGGCCTCCTGGCACACGGTGTGCAGCCCTTCGCGCGAGACGAGCCCGCGCAACTGGGTGTACTCCGGGCCCATCTTGGCCTTGACCTTGATCCACGGCGGCTTGCGCTCGATCGGCGTCTCGGCGTTGCGTGCCTCGATCCGCAGCATGCGCCGCCCCTCCGGGGCGACCGTCGCGGGGCGCGCGGGCTGCTCAGTCGTCGGCGCGGATTGCTCGATCGTCACAAAACCGAGCGTACGCCGGTCGGCGCCGGTCGATGAACGGCGGGCGACCGCCGTCACCCCGGAATCGCTGTGACACCGGACACGAAGGGCCAAAAATCCCGGTCACACCGCGAGTCGCCCGGTGCTAGCGTGCCGGGCAGAGCTGTGACGGAGCCGAGTAACGGACCGATCCGCCAGTCGAGAGAGCCGCCGGTTGCTGCGAGGCGGTCTGGCGCCGGGCCGTGAAGACCCTCCCGAGCTGCGGGAAGAACAGCGCCTGTGCGCCCAGTAGAGCCCGCCCGGCCGGCCCCGGTGAAAAGGCGACGAACGAGGCTCCCGCCCCGGCGGGGGCGAAGGTGTGGTGGCACCGCGAGGTTCCCGCTCGCCCACACCTCCCTGGGGATCGCGTTGCGATTGGTCAAGGAGGTAGTCGTCGTGCAACGCATCCTGTCCTCTCAACTCCCCGCCCATGTGGGCGCCACCGTGCGGCTCGCCGGCTGGGTCCACCGCCGCCGGCTGCTCAAGTCGGTGGCCTTCCTGGTCCTCCGCGACGGCGGCGGGCTCGCCCAGGTGGTGGTCACCGCGCCCGCCGTGCGCGCGCAGGTCGAGGCGCTCACCGAGGAGACGGTCGTCGAGGTGGTCGGCACGGTGGTCGCGAACCCGGCCGCGCCCGCCGGGGTCGAGGTCGTCGAGCCGACGGTACGTCCGCTCGGGCCGCCCGCCGTCCCGCCCCCGTTCGACCTGTACCGGCCGGTGCTCACGGCCGGCCTGTCCACCCAGCTCGACCACGCGCCGGTCGCGCTGCGGCACCCGAGCCGATCCGCCGCGCTGCGGATCTCGGCGGCGGCCGTGTCCGGCTTCCGGGCCACGCTCGACGGGCAGGGCTTCGTCGAGGTGCACACGCCGAAGGTGGTCGCCTCGTCCACCGAGAGCGGGGCGAACGTGTTCACGCTGGACTGGTTCGGGCGGCCCGCCTACCTGGCCCAGTCACCGCAGTTCTACAAGCAGCTCATGGTGGGCGTCTTCGAGCGGGTGTACGAGGTCGGGCCGGTGTTCCGCGCCGAGCCGCACGACACGGCGCGGCACCTGGCCCAGTACACGTCGCTCGACGTCGAGCTGGGGTTCGTGGCCGACCACCGGGACGTGATGGCGGTGCTGCGGGACACCCTGGCCGGGATGGTGGCGACAGTCGCCGACCGGGCGGACGGTGCGCTGGCCACGCTCGGCGTGACGGTGCCGGAGGTGCCGGCCGAGATCCCAGCGGTGCACTTCACCGAGGCGTTGACGATCGCCGGCGCGCCGCCTTCCGAACCCGATCTGGCCCCGGCGCACGAGCGGGCGCTGGGGGAGTGGGCGCTCCGCGAGCACGGCAGCGACTTCCTCTTCGTCACCGGCTATCCGATGGCGAAGCGCCCCTTCTACACCCACCCGGACCCGGCGCGGCCCGCGTACTCGAACGGTTTCGACCTGCTGTTCCGCGGCGTGGAGCTGGTCACCGGCGGGCAGCGGCTGCACCGGCACGCCGACTACCTGGCCGCGCTGGCGGCGCGGGGCGAGCCGGTCGAGCCGTACGCCGGGTACGTGGACGCGTTCCGGCACGGCATGCCGCCGCACGGCGGGTTCGCGATCGGGCTGGAGCGGTTCGTCGCGCGGCTGACGGGCGCGGCGAACGTCCGGGAGGTGACCGCCTTCCCGCGCGACCTGCACCGCCTCGCGCCCTGACGGCTGCGCCCTCGCGCGGCTTGCTCCGTGCCGGTCCGCGGCGGCGGGCTCGCTCCTAGCCGGTCCCGGTCCCGGTTCCGACCCCGATGGCGGGCGCGGGCTCGGCATCGGGCCGGCGGTCTCGCCGCCGACCTCCGGAATCGGTTCGGATCTGCCACTGAGCGTGACGAGAGGTCGCTCGGCCTAGTAGTCACTCTCGGTGAGGGTTGTTTCGGGGCGCTCGAGAGGCCCTCGGCGTCGGCGGATTGCGCTGAGCTGGGGTTATGGCCGACTGCCGTCCGGAGGGAGGGAAGGGTGTCTGCGCCCTTTGCTCTGCAGCCACGAGCGCAACGGTTGACCGGGCGTGATCGTTGCGGATCTGGCTGCAGAGCAAAGTCGGCGGGAGGGCACATGCCGCGGACGCGGCGTTGTCACTCACCGTGACCGATGGCGGGGTGGGGCTGGGCGAGCGGCGGTTCTGGGCGGACGGCGATCCGGACCGGTCGGCCACCGCGCCGCCGAGCGGTCGGGCCGGGCCGATCGGCCGGACCGGGCGGTCAGGCCGGGCCGAGCAGGTCCCAGAGGTTGCCGGCGATGTCGCGGAAGACCGCGACCCGGCCGTACGGCTCGGTGCGGGGCGGCCGGACGAACTCGACCCCCGCGTCGGCCATCCGGCGGTACACCGCCTCGAAGTCGTCGACCTGGAGGAAGAAACCCACCCGGCCGTGGGTCTGGTCGCCCACCGCACCGGCCTGGTGCTCACCGTCGGCGCGGGCCAGCAGCAGGCCGGTGCCACCGCCCGGCGGGCGTACCACCACCCAGCGCTTGGGCCGGCCGTCGTTCGTCAGCGAGGGCTTGTCCTCGGCCAGCTCGAACCCGAGCACCTCGGTGAAGAACGCGATCGCGGGGTCGTACTCGGCGACGACGAGCGTGACCAGGTCGAGCCGCACGGGGCTCAGACCTGCGTCAGCGTCGGCAGGTGTCGCTCGACCACCGGCAGCACGTCGGCGACGGTGATCGGCCGGCCCAGCTCGGCGGTCAGCGAGGTGACCCCGGCGTCGCGGATGCCGCAGGGCACGATCCGGTCGAAGAAGCCCAGGTCGCAGTCGCAGTTGACGGAGAAGCCGTGCAGCGTGACGCCGCGGGCCACCCGGATGCCGATGGCGGCCACCTTGCGGGCCGGGCCCCTGTCGTCCTCCGGCACCCACACGCCGGAGCGCCCCTCGACTCGGCCGGCGGCCAGCCCGAACTCGGCGCACACGTCGATCAGCAGCTGCTCGGTGCGGCGGACGTACGCGACCACGTCGACCGGGTCGGGCAGCCGGACGATCGGGTAGCCGACGAGCTGCCCCGGACCGTGCCAGGTGATCTTCCCGCCGCGGTCCACGTCCACCACCGGGGTGCCGTCCATCGGGCGGTCCCACGGCTCGGTGCGCTTGCCGGCGGTGTAGACGCTGGGGTGCTCCAGCAGCAGCACCGTGTCGCCCTGCTCGCCGGCCACCACCGCCTCGTGCAGCCGGCGCTGCTCGTCCCAGGCGGCCTGGTAGTCGAGCAGGCCGGCGCGGACGGCGGTCAGCCCGGAAGTCGTCACGCTCACCCGTCCAGCCTAGTCCCGCCCCCCGGGAACCGGACCCGTGAGCCTCGTCGCCATCGGGCCGAGGTGGCGGTCAGTCCGGCACCCGCCACAGCCAGACGTCCTCCACCCGCTCCGGCTCGCCGAGCAGCGCGGTGGCGGTACGCCGCAGCGCGTCCTCGTCGACGTCGTACTTCGCGCCGTGCACCCGGTCCGGCAGCACCACCGCCCGCACGCCCCAGTGGCGCAGGTCCGCCCGGGACTCGCGGATGCTGCCGTCGGTGATGATCGGCACCAGCCCGGTCCGGCCGGCCTGGTCCATCAGTGAGTCGAAGGTGCGCGGCACCGGCCCGATCCGGCCCCGGCCCTCCGGACCGCCCGGGCCGAGGAAGAACCCGGCCGGGATGCGGAACTCACTTTGCCGGTGGGCCAGCGCGTACGCCTGCCAGCGCTGCCCGTCCGGGTACACGTCGACGGTCAGCGGCAGCGGGGTCAGCACCCCGTCGGGCGGGACGTAGCGCTGCCAGGCGCCACTGGTGATGAACGCCGGGATCGGCTCGCGGACGCTGGTCAGCAGTGGCGTCGGCACCAGCGGCAGCAGCGCGGCGACGAACCCGAGCGCCCAGGCCACGCCGACGGCGCGGTGCCGGGGCGGCCGGGCGCGCAGCGAGTCGATCGCGTACGCCAGCAGCAGGCCGATCACCGGCGCGACGACAAGGGCCAGCCTCGACGGCAGCGCCGCGTTGATCACCGGCAGGTTGTCCAGCACCCCGAACGGCAGCGTCTGGTCGAAACGGCGGCCGTTCCACTTCACCGTCGGCCCCCACGACAGCACCGCGAAGACCACCGCGGTCACCCCGAGCGCCGCGAGGGTGGCCCGGAACGCCCGGTCCGCGCGCCACCACAGCAGCGCGAAGCAGGCCAGGCCGAGCACGAGCAGCGGTACGCCGAAGAACGAGTTCTCCTCCGTCGGGTTGGGCGCCAGCGAGGTGCCCCACCCGGCCCAGCCGGCCAGCGACCGGCGCGGGTACGACCCGTACGCGGCGATGTCCTCGGAGTGGATCAGCGGATCGAAGCCGGTGCCGTGGAACCGCTGCGGCCCGAGGAAGTGCAGCCAGAGCGGGTACGCCAGCAGCGCTCCGGCGACGAGCGCGGTGACTCCGAGCCCGGCCGCCATCCGGGGCAGCGCGGCGCGTGCCTCCGGCCACCGGGCCGGGTGCAGCGCCCAGACGGCGAGGAACACGCCGAGCGCCAGCGCGGTGAAGAACAGCCCTTCGGCGGCGATCGAGAACGCGGCCGCCACCAGCAGCCCGAGCACGATCCCGCCGGTGACCGCGCGGCCGGGGCGGCGCAGCCGGAACACGCCCCAGATCAGCAGCGGCACCAGCCAGCCGGCGGTCCAGTTCAGGTGCGCGTTGGCGTGCGACACCATCGCCGGGCAGAAGGCGATGAACAGCGCCCCCACACCGGCGGCCAGCCGGCTGCGCACCAGGTACCGGCTCAGCAGCCAGTACCAGGCCACCGCGGTGGCGGCGAGGTTGAGCGTGAGGATCACCAGGAACGTCGCGGGCGGCCCGATCAGGTACGTCAGCGGCGCGAAGACCGCCGCGTACACGGTGATCGAGGTGTTCACCGCGAGGTTCACCCCGTCCGGGACGTTGATCAGCGTGGTGTAGAGCGGGTTCTCCCCGTGGGTGAGCGCGTGCCCGCCGAACGCCAGCAGCCACTCGAACAGCGCCTGGTCGCTGGAGTTGACGGTGATGGCACGGCTGTTCGGATCACGCCACATGCCGCTGGTGACCCAGAAGGCCAGGGCCAGCGCGGCGAGCGTCACCAGCAGGTCGGCCCGCCGGTCACGGACGCGGGTCGTCGACGGCCCGGTGGCCAGGAACGGGGAGGACGGCACGCAGCGGACGTTACCAACCGGACCTGGGCAGACCGCCCGGACACGAAACTCACCCGCACACTTCGGCGGTCGTGAATGTGTGAGCGGCGGCCATTCCGGTGTGACGAAACACAGCCGTAACGTCGCGGCAACCCGGAGGTGACTCAGTTCACATTCCACGATCGGGAGGTTCCCGTGCCCCGCTCCTCATCCCTCATCGCCCGCGTCGCCGGGGCGGCGGCCGGGGTCGTGCTGGCCGCGGCCACCGCGCTGGTCGCCGCCCTTCCCGCCCAGGCCGCCTCGCTCACCCAGGTCACCGGCTTCGGCTCCAACCCCGGAAACCTGACCATGTACGCGTACCGCCCGGACGGCCTGCCGGCCGGCGCGCCCGCCGTGGTGCTGCTGCACGGGTGCGTGCAGAACGCCTCGACCTACGTCGCCAACTCCGGCTGGCAGAAGTACGCCGACCAGTGGAAGTTCACGCTCATCGCGCCGCAGCAGCCCAGCGGCAACAACGCCAACTCCTGCTTCAACTGGTTCGAGACCGGTGACACCGCGCGCGGCCAGGGCGAGGCGCTGTCGATCAAGCAGATGGTCGACTACGCCAGGACCACCTACGGCACCGACGGCGCCCGCGTGTACGTCAGCGGCCTCTCCGCCGGCGGCGCGATGAGCGCGGCCATGCTCGCCGCCTACCCCGACGTCTTCGCCGGCGGCTCGATCATCGCGGGCATCCCGTACCGCTGCGCGACCAGCACCGTCACGGCGTTCAGCTGCATGAACCCGGGTGTGGACAAGACCCCGGCCCAGTGGGGCGACCTGGTCCGCGGCGCGTACGCCGGCTACACCGGCAAGCGGCCCCGGGTGGCGATCTGGCACGGCACCAGCGACACCACTGTGGCGACCGCGAACGCCGCCGAGTCCCGGGACCAGTGGACGAACGTGCTGGGCCTGTCGACCACCCCGACCAGCACGTCCACGCTGCCGTCCGGCACGAGCCTGGAGGTCTACGGCAACGACCAGGTCCGCCTCTACCGGGTCTCCGGCATGGGCCACGGCACCCCCGTCGACCCGGGTACCGGCGCGGACCAGTGCGGCACCGCCGGGGCGTACTTCCTGGACACCATCTGTTCGACGTACCGGGACGCGGTCTTCTTCGGGCTCGGCGGTGGCGGCGCCTCGCCGAGCCCGACCCCGACGGCGACCGCGTCACCCACGCCCACCGCGTCGCCCTCGCCCACGCCATCGCCGACCGGCGCGCCGGTCTGCGTCACCGCCAGCAACTACGCGCACGTGGTGGCCGGGCGGGCCTACCAGTCCGGCGGGTACGCCTACGCGCTGGGCAGCGGGCAGCGGATGGGCCTCTACAACACCTTCTACACGAGCACGCTCAAGCAGACCGGGCCCGCGTACTGGGTGATCGGCTGCTGAACGGCCACGCCGCGCCGCCCTCGCGGGCTCACTCCGTGAGGGCGGCGCGCAGCGCGCCCGGCAGGTCCGGATGCGTCCAGGGAAAGCCGGACTTGTCGAGTACGCCCGGCAGCACCCGGGTGCTGGTGAGCGCCTCCTGCGAGAAGCCGCCCAGCACCACCTTCAGCGCCACCGCCGGGATCGGCATGATCGCGGGGCGGTGCAGCTGACGGGCGAGTTCCCGGGTGAACTCGGCGTTGGTGACCGGCGCCGGTCCGACCACGTTGACCGGGCCCGCCACGTCGTCGCGGTCGAGCAGGAACTTCGCCGCGTTCAGCCAGTCCCGCATCGAGATCCACGGCAGCCACTGCCGCCCGTTGCCCAGCTTGCCGCCGACGCCGAGCCGGAACGGCAGCAGCTGCGGCTTCAGCAGGCCGCCGTCGCGGTGCAGCGGCAGTCCGGTACGCAGGCGCACCACCCGTACGCCCGCGTCCTCGGCCGGCCGGGTCGCGGCCTCCCACACCCGGCAGACGTCGGCGAGGAACCCCTCACCGGCCGGCGCCTCCTCGGTGACCGCGCGGTCACCGGTGTTGCCGTACCAGCCGACCGCTGAGGAGTTCAGCAGCACCGCGGGCCGGTCCGCGGCGGGCAGACCGGCGATCGTGATGGCGAGCGTGGTGGTGCTGTCCACGCGGCTGGTCCGGATCAGCTTCCGGTACTCGTCGTTCCAGCGCTTGTCGCCCACCCCGGCCCCGGCCAGGTTCACCACCGCGTCCGCCTCGGCGACGCACTGCGGGTCCAGTTGCGCGGCGGACGGGTTCCACTGGCGCTCGGCGGGTGTGCGTGGTGGGCGGCGGACCAGGCGGGTGACCTGGTGGCCGTCCGCGGTGAGGCAGTCGACCAGTCGGGTGCCGAGGAAGCCGGACACGCCGGCCATGAGGATCCGCATGCTCACATCTTCGAGTACGCGGCGCTATTCGGATGCGTGGAGCGAAATCACTCACTCGTCACGCCCACCCGTCACGCGCGCTGAACGCGTTGCGTTTTTTTCGAATAGCGATACCCTTGTGGTCATGAGCAGCGCGCTGCGTGAACGTACCGTCCTTCCTCCGGACGACCCGGCTGAGCTGGCCCGGTTCGTGCACGAACTGCGGAGCGCCAGCGGTCGTGCGCGGGCCAGGCTGGTCGGGCCGGACGGGTCCGAGATCGAGATCCCCGACGAGTTGTACGGAGTGCTGCGGGACGTGGTGACGGCACTGTCCGAAGGGCTTGCGATCTCCATCGCACCGCACAACACGATGCTGACGACCCAGGAGGCGGCAGACCTGCTCAACATCTCCCGGCCCACGCTGGTCCGGTTGCTGTCCGAGGGCGAGATGCCGCACACGATGCGCGGCCGTCACCGGCGAGTCATGCTCCGGGACGTTCTCGACTACCAGGAGCGGACCCGGCAGGCACGCCGCCGGACGCTCGACCGGATGACCGCCGAAGCCGAGGAAGACGGCCTGTACGACGCGACGGCCACACCGCGCAGGACGAGATGAGCGTGACCTGAGTGGCGTTCCCGGCTTTTCTCGACACCTGCGTCCTCTACCCGGCGCATCTCTGCGACACCCTGCTGCGGCTGGCCGAGGTCGCCGCCTACCGGCCCCTCTGGTCCAGGGACGTCCTTGACGAGCTGCGACGCAACCTGATCGCACGAGGCATCGCGGAGGAGCGGGTCGACCGCCGGATCGGCCAGATGTCCGAGGCGTTCCCGGACGCCATGGTCAGCGGGTACGAGTCGCTCATCGACGGCATGTCCAACGATCCCAAGGACCGGCACGTGCTGGCTGCCGCCGTCCGGGCGAACGCGGAAGTGCTGGTCACGTTCAACGTCGGTGATTTTCCCGAGGCGTCGCTCAAGTCCTTCGACATCGTGGCGATGCACCCGGACGACTTCCTGCTCGACCAGCTGGACCTCTACCCGGGGCAGACACTGGACGTCCTGCACCGCCAGGCGGCCGCCTACCGCAGGGAGCCGACGACCGTACCGGGTCTGCTCGTACTGCTGGGACGCACCGGCCTGCCCCGGTTCGCCGCGGAGGTCCGCCGGCACCTCTGAGGCGGCCCCCCCGCGGCGGGACAGAGCGGTCAGGCGTCGGCCGGGGCGGTGCGCAGGTCGGCGAGCAGGCGTTCCACCTCGGCGAACGCGGCCTGCGGCAGCGGCCCGTACGCCAGCGCTCCCAGGTTCTCCTCGGCCTGCGCCACGGTCCGGCAGCCGGGGATCGGCAGCGTGTGCGGGCTGCGGGCGAGCAGCCAGCCCAGCGCGCCCTGGGCGAGCGTGCGGCCGTCGGCGGTCAGCGCCGCACGGACCCGGGCCACCCGCTGCGCCCACTCGGCGCGCGGTACGCCGCCGGTGAACCAGTCCAGCCACTCCGGTGCCACACCGCGGACGTCGTCGCCGCCCCGGGCGGTCGGCGCGTCCTGGTACTTCGCGGTGAGCAGGCCCATCGCCAGCGGCCCTCGATTGAGGCTCGCCAGGTCGAACTCCGCGCACACCGCGAGCATGGCGGCGTTGTCCCGCAGCACCGACTGGTCGTGCTGGATCGCCGCGCAGTGCGGTCCCGCCTCGGCGAAGGCGCGCGCCGAGGCGGGGTCGTCGGTGCTCCAGCCGTACGCGCGAATCTTCCCCTCCGCGACCAGGTCCTCCAGCGTGCCGACGAGGTCCAGCGCCCGTGGCACCGGCAGACCGCCCAGGTGGAGCTGGTAGAGGTCGACGTGGTCGGTGCCGAGCCGGCGCAGCGAACCCTCCAGGCTGCGCCGCGCGTACTCGGGACTGGCGTCCTCGCCGAGCGCCTGGCGGGTCTCCTCGTCGGTGGGATAGCCGAACTTGGTCGCGATGACCGCGCGGTCCCGGCGGCCCGCCAGCGCGCGCCCGAGTACCCGCTCGCTGTGCCCGGCGCCGTAGTTGCTGGAGGTGTCGAACAGCGTCGCGCCCAGGTCGAGGGCCCGGTGGACGGTACGCACCGACTCGTCGTCGTCCACCTCGCCCCAGCCCAGCGGTTGGGTGCCGTCCCAGAGCGGACCGCCGATCGCCCAGCAGCCCATGCCGATCGCGCTGACCTCGATGCCGCTGCGGCCCAGCCGTCGTGTCGTCGTCATGCGCCCAGTGTTCACTTTCGAGTGTGCTCGAAGTCCAGCGCTTTTCCCGCCAGCCGGGGCAGCAGCGGCGCGAGCGGCGCCACCGCGTCGGCGCGTACCGCGAAATGGGTGACGCCCCAGCGGCGCTCGTGCCCGGCCACCGCCGCGACGATCTCGTCGGGCGTGCCGGCCAGCACGAACGGGGTGGCCAGCACCTCCGCCGGGGTGAGCCCGGTCTCGGCGGCAGTTGTGGCGGCGGCCGCCTCGGCGTCGTCGGTGACCGCGACGTGCTGGACCAGCGCCTCCAGCAGCGGCGGCGTCTCCCGGCCGGCCGCTCCGGCCGCGACGCGGGCGAGCTGCGCCTCGATCTGGTCGGCCCGCCACCGGACGCTGTGCTGGTGGCCGTCGGCCAGGGTGCGGCCGAAGCCGGTCAGACCGACCACGTCGGCGTGCTTCCCGGCCCAGCGCAGCAGCGTCGAGTTCGCCGTGCCGACGGTCAGCGGGATCCGGTCCTGGACCGGCCGGGGCTCCTTGAGGCGGGCGGCATACGCGGTCAGCTCCTCGGTGTCCACAGTGACCTCGTCGCCGGCCAGCAGCGCCCGTACCGCCTCGGCCACCGCGACGCAGCGGCGGACCCGGGCGGCGACGTTCGGCCGCTCGCGCCCGACGGCCCGCCACTCGGCCGGGGTGTGGCCGGCGCCGAGCCCGAGCCGGGCCCGCCCGCCGGAGACCACGTCCAGCGTGGCCACGTCGGCGGCGAGCAGGATCGGTTCCCGGACAGCGGCGTTGGAGACGTACGAGCCGAGGCCCAGCGTGCTGGTCACGGCTCCCGCGGCGGCCAGCGCGACGAACGGCGACGCGCAGTCGCCCGGATGGTCGGCGGCGAACAGCGCGTCGAAACCGGCCGCCTCGACGGTGCGGGCCAGCTCGGTCCAGCTCGCCGCGTCGGTGGGATGGGCCTGTACGGAGAAGGTCGCCATCGCCTCAGCATCGGCGCGCGCCGGGCCGCGAGCCACCCCGCGCGCGCCGATTCTGCCGACGGCCGAACGTCACACGGCGTCGAGGCGGGCCAGGTCGGCGGGGGAGAGGCGCAGCGCGGCAGCGGCGACGTTCTGCTCCAGGTGCGCCGGGTCGCCGGTGCCGGGGATGGCCAGCACGTTCGGGCCGCGGGCCAGCGTCCACGCCAGCCGGACCTGGGCCGCCGTCACGCCGTGCTCCCGGGCCACCGCGAGCACGTCCGGGTGCTCCTCGCCGGTCGCGCCGGCCTCCCGGCCGCTGGTGACGATGGAGAAGAACGGCACGAACGCGGTGCCGTGCGCGGCGCAGGCGCGGATCAGCTCGTCGTGCTGACGGCGGTAGCCCAGGCCGTACGAGTTCTGCACGCACACCACCGGTGCGATGGCGCGCGCCTCGGTGACCTGGTGGGGGCGTACCGCGGAGACGCCGAGGTGCCGGATCAGCCCGGCGTCGCGCAGCTCGGCGAGTGCGCCGAAGTGCTCGGACAGCGGCTCCGGGCCGTGCACCCGCAGGTTCACCACGTCCAGGTGGTCGCGGCCGAGCTGGCGCAGGTTCTCCTCCACCTGGCCGCGCAGCTGGTCCGGGCGGGCCGCCGGCAGCCACTGCCCGGACGGGTCCTTGCCCGGCCCGACCTTGGTCACGATGACCAGATCCTCCGGGTACGGCCACAGCGCCCGGTTGATCAGCTCGTTGGCCGAGCGCAGCGGCGAGAAGTAGAACGCGGCCGTGTCGATGTGGTTGACGCCCAGCTCGACGGCGCGGCGCAGCACGGCGACGGCCCGGTCGCGGTCGCTCGGGCTGCCGTCGGCGTTCGCGGTCAGCCGCATCGCGCCCAGGCCCATCCGGTTGACGGTGAGGTCGCCGAGCTGCCAGGCGCCGGCCGCGCCGGCGTGGACGGTGTCGATGGTCATGTGGCCCCCGTATCCCTCAGGTGTGGCCCCGCGGCGGGGCCGACAGGTTTCACGGAGGCGGCGGGCCGCTGGTTCACTCGCCTTCGTCGCGGTCGTCGGGCCGTTCGTGCCAGCGGGCCCGCCAGGCCGCCTCGTGCGCCTCGTGGCTGGCGCGTTCCTCGAAGACCAGCTTCCGCAGGGCCCGCCGGCCCTCGTCGAAGACGATCACTTCGACGGCCACCATACCCACCGTGATGGCGGTGAGCATGCCCAGCGCGGCCAGCCCCGGCACCCGTTCCGCGACCGGGATGCTCAGGCCGAGCAGCAACGCCGTCGCGACCCGCGTCCAGCTCAGCGTGCGCAGGGTACGGAGCTGGAACAGCATGTTGCCGCAGAGATAGCAGATCACGCCGCCGAACAGCAGCGGCACGCTCGGCCCGTGCCCCGGCTCGCTGGGCGGCACGTTCGGGTCGGCGATGCCGTGCACTATCGTCTCGGCGCCGAGCGCGAACAGGATGATGCCCGCGATCATCGGCAGGAACAGGTAGGCGTACGCGTCCCGGGCCATCGCCACCCGGGGGCCGTCCTGCGCGACGTGCAACGCGATCCGGGCGGCTGGCCCGATCATGTCGTAGTGCGCCCACCAGAGCGCGGCGGTGAAGAAGATGCCGAGCACGGCCGCGGTCACGGCCGGCCAGGTGGGCGGCTGGCCGAGCAGGTTGCTGCCGACGCCGACCGAGATCACGGACTCGCCCAGCGCGATGATCAGGATCAGGTCGTACCGCTCGGTCCAGTGTTCGGCCGATGCGACGCCCCAGCCCCAGGTCCCGGCGAGGATGCCGGTGCCGTACTGGAGCAGGACGACCACCGCCCACAGCACGTCGCGGAGCACCGCCGCGGAGAACAGGTCGTCGATCCTCGGCGGCAGCAGCGCGGCGACCAGCAGCAGCGCGGTGCTGCCGATCAACTCCGGGGCGAACCGGAGGAGTTGCCGGCGCTCGTTCGGGCTGTCCCGGACCGCGTGCCGGTACAGCAGCAGGTGGATCAACCGCAGGACGGTGTAGCTGAGCGCCGCGACCATCGGCCCGGCCGCGTTGCCGGTCGGGTCCCGGAACGCCTGCGGCAGCGACAGCGCGAACGTGAACAGCGCGGCCATGCCGACTGTCATGAGCACCGGGACGAAGCCTTCGCCGAGGCGTACCCGGGTGGCGACCACGCTGTGCACCACCCACGACCACCAGAGCACGGCGAGGACCAGCAGCGCGTGCAGCAGCGCCCCGCCGGTCACCTGCAGGGCGGTGGCCCGGGTGATGATGAAGAACGAGAAGACGAAGACCAGGTCGAAGAAGATCTCGAACCGGTCGACGCGGGCGCCCGGGGCCACCGGCACCGCCGGCCCCAGGCGTCCCCGCCACCGGTTCGAGCCCACCGGCCGAGTCTGTCAGCGCAGGTCGGGCCGGGTGGCCGATTCGGTCAGCCCGTCCGGTGGCGCAGGCCGTCCATCAGCAGGTCGAGCAGGCGTCCGGCCTGGGCGCGCTGGTCCGGCTCGCCGGCCACCAGGGACACCCCGCTGAGGCTGGCGAGCACGTCGGCGGCGGCCACGTCGGCGCGTACGGCACCGGCCGCCGCGCCGGCGGCGAGGAGTTCGCCGAGCGCGGCCAGCAGCAGGTCGCGGCTCTGCGCGTACGGGTTGGCGCCTGCGGCGATGACCAGCCGCAGCGCGTCGGCCATGCCCCGCTTGGTGGCGAGGTAGTCGACGAACCGGTCCATCCACGTGCGCAGCGCCACGTCGGCGGGCCGGGTGGCGAGCAGCGCCGGCGCGGCGTCGCAGAGCTTCTCCAGCTCGTTGCGGTACGCCGCCTCGATGAGCGCTTCCCGGCTGGGGAAGTGGCGGTAGAGCGTGCCGATCCCGACCCCGGCCTCCTTGGCGACGCGGTCGAGCGTTACCTCCGCGCCCGCCTGGGAAAACGCCTGCACCGCGGCGTCCAGCAGGCGCTGCCGGTTGCGCAGCGCGTCGGCGCGCAGCGGTCGGTCGGGCACGGTTCCTCCTCGGCTCGACCGGGTCGCGGGCCCGGGTCGGTGGTAACCGGAGCCTCCTCCGGTTATGCTGAGCAAGTAACGGAGGATCCTCCGCTTCTCATCGTAGCGGGCGGACATCGGTCCGCGTCGCCGTCGACAAGGATGGACCATGACAACCCCGACACCAGTCACGACCCCGTTCGACTCCGAGACCACCGCCCTGGAAGTGGTCCGCGACCTGGACCTGACCGGCCGGCGGGCCGTCGTCACCGGCGGCGCCTCCGGGATCGGCGTGGAGACCGCCCGCGCGCTCGCCTCCGCCGGAGCGGACGTCACCCTCGCCGTCCGCAACACCGAGGCCGGTCAGCGCGCCGCCGCCGAGCTCACCGGCGCCACCGGCAACGACCGGATCCTGGTCGCCCCGCTCGACCTGGACGATCTCGCGTCGGTGGCCGCGTTCGTCCGGAACTGGGACGGGCCGCTGCACATGCTCGTCAACAACGCCGGGATCATGGCCTCCCCGGAGATGCGTACCGAGCAGGGCTGGGAGATGCAGTTCGCCACGAACCACCTCGGGCACTTCGCGCTCGCCACCGGACTGCGCCCGGCGCTCGCCGCGGCCGGTGGCGCGCGGATCGTCTCGGTCAGCTCGGCCGCCCACCTGCGCTCACCTGTGGTGTTCTCCGACATCCACTTCCGGCAGCGGCCGTACGACCCGTGGCTGGCGTACGGGCAGTCCAAGACCGCGAACGTGCTGTTCGCGGTGGAGGCGACCCGGCGCTGGGCCGACGACGGCATCTGGACCAACGCGCTGATGCCCGGCGCGATCCGGACCAACCTGCAGCGCTACATCACCGAGGAGGAGTTGGCCCGGATGCGCGCGCAGAGCGGTGGCGGCGCGGCCTCGTTCAAGACCCCGGAGCAGGGCGCGGCGACCTCGGTGCTGGTCGCCACCTCACCGCTGCTCGACGGCGTCGGCGGCCGGTACTTCGAGGACTGCCAGGAGGCCGGGCCGAACCAGCCGGGCACGCGGACCGGCTGGGCGCCGTACGCCCGGGACCCGGAGGCCGCCGAGCAGCTCTGGACGGTATCCGAGGAGCACCTGAAGGGCTGAGGCCGCTGACGACGAAGGGGGCGCGCGGCATGTCGCCGCGCGCCCCCTCGCCGTCTCGGATCTACAGACCCAGCTCGGCCTCGAAGTTGCCGGCCTCCAGCCGCTCCTTCACCGCGGTGAGGAAACGGGCCGCGTCGGCGCCGTCGATCAGCCGGTGGTCGTACGACATGGCCAGGTAGACCATCGACCGGATCGCCACGACCTCGCCCAGCTCCGGGTCGTTCACCACGACCGGGCGCTTCACCACAGCGCCCGTGCCGAGCATCGCCGACTGCGGCGACGGCACGATCGGGGTGTCGAACAGGGCGCCCCGGCTGCCGGTGTTGGTGAGCGTGAACGTCGCCCCGGCCATCTCGTCCGGGGTGATCTTGTTGGCCCGGGTGCGCTCGGCCAGGTCGGCGATCCGCTTGGCGATGCCGCCCATGTTCAGGTCACCGGCGTTGTGGATGACCGGCACGAGCAGGCCGCGCTCGGTGTCCACGGCGATGCCCAGGTGCTCCGCGGCCGGGTAGGTGATCGTCCCGCCCTCCAGGTCCATGCTGGCCTGGACGATCGGGTACGTCTGGAGCGCCTCGACGGCGGCGAGCGCGAAGAACGGCAGGAACGACAGCTTCACGCCGTGCTTGGCCTGGAACGACTCCTTCGCCCGCGCCCGCAGCTTCGCGACCCGGGTGACGTCCACCTCGACCACGGTGGTCAGCTGGGCCGTCTCGTGCAGCGACTGCTGCATCCGCTTGGCGATGGTGGCCCGGATACGCGGCAGCTTCTCCGTCGTACCCCGCTTGGCGCTCGGCTGCGGCTTGGCGGCCGGCTGGGCCGGCGCCTCCGCCTTCGCGGCCGGAGCGGCGGCGGTCGGCGCGGGCTTGGCGGCCTTCGCCTTCTCCGCCGCCTCCAGCACGTCCTGCTTGCGGATGCGGCCACCCACGCCGGTGCCCTTGACCGAGCCCAGGTCCACGCCGTGCTCGGCGGCGAGCTTGCGCACCAGCGGCGTCACGTACCCGGCGGAGTCCTCGCCGTGCTCGGCCGGAACGCTCCGGCGCTGCGTGGCGGCCGGCGCGGCCGGCTGGGCCGCCGCCTCGGCCTTGGCCGGCTGCGCGGCCTGCTCCGCCTCGGCGGCCGGCTCGTTGTAGGCCGCGCCCGGCGTCGGCTCCTCGACCTTCGGCTCCGGCTTGGGCTCCGGCTTGGGCTCGGGCTTCGCCTCGGCCTTGGGCTCCGGCTTGGGCTCGGGCTTCGGCTCCGCCTTCGCGGGCGCGGCACCGGCCACCCCGACGATCGCCAGCACGGCGCCGACGTCGGCGGTCTCGTCCTCGGCGACCTTGATCTCCTGCAGCGTGCCGGCGACCGGCGACGGGATCTCGGTGTCGACCTTGTCGGTGGAGACCTCCAGCAGCGGCTCGTCCACCTCGACGGTCTCACCGACCTGCTTGAGCCAGCGGGTGACGGTGCCCTCGGTGACGCTCTCGCCCAGGGCCGGCATGGTCACCGGCGTACCCTCGCCCGACGACGCCGCCGGCTGGGCCGGCTCCTCGACGGCCGGCTGCTCGGCCTCGGCGCCCGGCTCGGCGGCGGCCTCCTCGGCCTGCTGCTCCGGCTCGGGGCCGGTGCCCTCGGCGGCGGCGGTCGGCTCGGTGGCCGGCTCGGCCTCCTGCTTCGGGGCCGCGCCCGCGTCCTCGCCCTCACCGGCGATGACCGCCAGCTCGCTGCCGACCTCGGCGGTCTCGTCCTCGCCGACCACGATCCGGCTCAGCACGCCCGCCGCGGGGGACGGGATCTCGGTGTCGACCTTGTCGGTCGACACCTCGAGCAGGGGCTCGTCGACCTCGACGGTGTCACCCTCCTGCTTGAGCCAGCGCGTGACGGTGCCCTCGGTGACGCTCTCGCCGAGCCGGGGCATGGTGACCGATACCGGCATGTTCTCCAGACTCCTTCATTCCCTGGTGGGATTCTCGCCCGTCGCCGGACGCCGCGGTTGTCGTGTCAGGCGTGCGCGTGCAGCGGCTTGCCGGCCAGGGCCAGGTGCGCCTCGCCCAGAGCCTCGTTCTGCGTCGGGTGGGCGTGCACGAGCTGCGCCACCTCGGCCGGGTACGCCTCCCAGTTGTAGATGAGCTGCGCCTCGCCGATCAGCTCACCGACCCGGGCGCCGACCATGTGCACGCCGACCACCGGGCCGTCGTCCACCCGGACCAGCTTCACGTGGCCCGCGGTCTTGAGGATCTGGCTCTTGCCGTTGCCGCCCAGGTTGTAGTTGTACGTCTTGATCTTGTCGGCGCCGTACTGCTCCTTGGCCTTCGCCTCGGTCAGGCCGACCGACGCCAGCTCCGGGTCGCAGTAGGTCACGCGCGGGATGCCGGCCTCGTCGATCACGGCCGGGCTCTTCCCGGCGATCTCCTCGGCGACGAAGATGCCCTGCTGGAAGCCGCGGTGCGCGAGCTGCAGGCCGGGCACGATGTCGCCGACCGCGTAGACGTTCGGCACGCTGGTGCGCAGCCGCTCGTCGGTCAGCACGTAACCGCGGTCCATCTTGACGCCCTGCTCCTCGTAGCCGAGGCCGGCGGTGTTCGGGCCGCGGCCCACGGCGACCAGCAGCAGCTCGGCCTCGACCGTGTCACCGCCCTGAATCGTCAGCTTCACGCCCTTGTCGGTCTTCTCGACCTTCTCGAACGGCTTGCCGACCTTGAAGTTGATCTTCCGCTTGCGGAACGCCCGCTCCAGCGCCTTCGACGACTCCTCGTCCTCGGCGGCGACCAGGCGGGGCAGCGCCTCGACGATGGTCACGTCCACGCCGAAGGACTTCCAGACGCTGGCGAACTCGACGCCGATCACGCCGCCGCCGAGCACGATCGCCGAGGACGGCACGCGGTCCAGGGTCAGGGCGTGGTCGCTGGTGATGATCCGCTCGCCGTCGACGTCCAGGCCGGGCAGGCTCTTCGCGTACGAGCCGGAGGCCAGCACGACGTTACGGCCGGTGTAGCGCTTGCCGTCCACCTCGACGACGTTCTTGCCGACCAGCTTGCCGGCGCCCGCCACGAAGGTGATCTTCTTGCTGCTGCCCACCAGGCCCTGCAGGCCCTTGTACAGGCGGGAGATCACGCCGTCCTTGTACGAGTTGACCGCCTTCATGTCGATGCCCACCAGCTCGGCCTTCACGCCGAACTGCTCGGACTCGCGGGTCTGGTCGGCGATCTCGGCGGCGTGCAGCAGCGCCTTGGTCGGGATGCACCCGTTGTGCAGGCACGTCCCGCCGAGCTTGCTCTTCTCGATGAGGGCGACGGAGAGGTCCAGCTGGGCGGCACGCAGCGCCGCCGCGTAGCCGCCGCTACCACCTCCGAGGATGACGATGTCGAAGGTCGTGTCGTTCGGCTCGCTCACATCCAACTCCCAGGTCGCGTCACTGCATCGGGGGTTACGGCGGAGTAACAGGCACACCCCACCTCGGTCATCTTGTCACCACCACGGACCGGGCGCGTACCGAGGTGCCCAACGACACGTCGGTGACACGTACCCTTGGCACCGTCCTCGATGACGGCTTGGGGGAGGAGTGGATTCGGTGGGGTTGTTCCGACGACGAAAGCGGGCCGCCCCGGCGAGCCGCGACCGTGCCGCCGACCGCGCCGATCTGGACCACTTGGAGAACTTCGTCCGGACCCGTAAGGGCGTCGAGGCGTACATCGAGCCCCGTACGACGGTCACCGAGACCACGATCATGCTGATCGCCGACGACGGCGAGTGGACCCGGCGGCGCGTGGGCGGGCCGGACGAGGCCCGCCGCTGGGCGCACCGGATCGCCATCCCGATCTACGACGTGCGGCTGATGGGCTATCCGCAGCGCATGCGCGACTACAACGAACGCCGCAAGCGTCGTCCCGAGCTGTTCTGAGCGGGCGCGGGCGCGGGTGTTAAAAAGGGCCCCTTCTACAACGCGAGGCGTTAAGAAGGGGCCCTTCCTTGCACGTCAGCCGTTGGTGGCGACGTCCTCGACCAGGTGCACGAGCGTACGCACCGGCACGCCGGTGCCGCCCTTGGTCCAGTAGCCGGTCGCCTCGCCCGAGTGGTAACCCGGACCGGCGATGTCGATGTGCGCCCACGCCACGTCGTCGGTGACGAACTCGCGCAGGAACACGCCGCCCTGCAGCATGTGCCCGGCCCGGTCCATCCCGGCGTTGACCTGCGAGATGTCCGCGACGTCCGACTCCATGCCCTTGCGCACGTCGTCCGGCAGCGGCATCGGCCAGGCCGGCTCACCGGTCGCGTCACCGGCCACCCGCACCCGCTCGCACAGCTCCGGGGTGCCCATCACACCGGCGATCCGCTTGCCCAGCGCGATCACCTGCCCGCCGGTCAGCGTGGAGGTCTCGAACAGGTAGTCCGCGCCGTCCGCGCAGGCCCGCGCCATCGCGTCGGCCAGCACCATCCGGCCCTCGGCGTCGGTGTTCAGCACCTCCACCTTCTTGCCGTTGAACATGCTGATCACGTCGCCCGGCCGGTAGCTGGCGCCCGACGGCATGTTCTCCGCCATCGGCAGGTAGCCGGTGACGGTGACCGACGGCTTGAGCGCCGCGATCGCCAGCATGGCCGCGCCGACCGCCGCCGCGCCGGCCATGTCCGACTTCATCTCCCACATGCCCTGCGCCGGCTTGATCGAGATGCCGCCGGTGTCGAACGTGATGCCCTTGCCGACCAGCGCGACCCGCTTGCCGTTGCCGCCGCCCTCCGGCGTCCAGGTGAGCTTCACCAGCCGCGGCGGGGCCTCGGAGCCCTGGCCGACGGCGAGGATGCCGCCGTAGCCACCGGCCTTGAGCGCCGCCTCGTCCAGCACCTCGACCTCCAGCCCCGCCTCGCGGGCGGCGGCGGAGACGGCGTCGGCGAACGCCGGGGGACGCAGCTCGTTCGGCGCGGTGTTCACCCAGTCCCGGCTGGTCCGCACCGCGCCGGCCACCGCCTGCGCCCGCGCGACCTCGGCCTGGGCGGTCGCGTCGGCCGCGTCCGGCACCGCCACCAGCACCTCGGCCACCGGCTCACGGCGGGCCGGCTGCGGCTTGGTCTTGTAGCCGGCGAACCGGTAGCCGCCCAGCAGCGCGCCCTCGGCGACCGCGCGCAGCGCGGCCGGGGCGTCGGCGTCGTCGGGCAGGGGCAGGGCCAGGGCGACGCGCGCCGCGCCGGCCAGCGCCCGTACGGCGGCGCCGGCGGCCCGGCGCAGCGACTCCGGGGCCGGAGCGGCGCCCGAGGGCTCCGGGCCGAGGCCGACGGCCACGACCAGCGGGGCGGTCACGGTGCCCAGCGTGGCCAACTTGATCACCTCGCCCGGGCCACCTGTCGCGCCGAGCAGGGCCAGCGTCTCGGTCAGCTTTCCGTCGAACGCGGCGGCGATGCTCTCCCCGCCGGTGGCCAGCAGCAGGGCGTGGGCGGGTGCGCCGCTGCCCGGCTCGGTGGTCTGGCTGTGCACGCCGATCACGATCGCGTCGACGGCGAGTTCGGCGGGGTCGGTGTCGACCAGGCTGAGGGTGGTGCGGGGCGATGTCACGAAAGCTACTCCGGGCGGGCCGGGCCGGCCGCGTCGTCGCGTACCGGCGGTGAAGGTGTCTCCGGCGGCAACCTACCCGCCGGAAGGCGTGGGTGTCCCGCCGATGCGCGCCGACGGGATCCCGCCGATGCTAACCACAGTCGTCGCGGCCGGTAAGTTGCCACCCATGACCGAGGTGACCTCCGACGCCGCCGAGACCCGGCTGCGCCGCTCCCCGCTGCACGAGCGGCACACCGCGCTCGGCGCGAAGTTCGCCCCCTTCGGGGGCTGGCAGATGCCGCTGGAGTACGCCGGTGGCGGCGTGCTCAAGGAGCACACCGCCGTCCGCGAGGGCGTCGGCGTGTTCGACGTCTCGCACCTGGGCAAGATCCGGGTCACCGGGCCGGGCGCGGCGGACTTCGTCAACGCCTGCCTCACCAACGACCTCGGCCGGATCGCCCCCGGTCAGGCGCAGTACACGCTCTGCTGCGACGACGCCACCGGCGGCGTGGTGGACGACATCATCGCCTACCTGCACGCCGACGACCACGTCTTCCTGATCCCCAACGCCGCGAACACCGCCGAGGTGGCCCGCCGGCTGCGCGCCGCCGCGCCCGCCGGTGTCACCGTCACCGACGAGCACGAGGCGTACGCGGTGCTCGCCGTCCAGGGCCCGCGCTCGGCGGACCTGCTGGGCGCGCTCGGCCTGCCCACCGGGCACGACTACATGAGCTTCTCCACCGCCACGCTCGACGGGGTGGAGCTGACCGTGTGCCGCACCGGCTACACCGGCGAGCTGGGCTACGAGCTGGTCGTGGCGTCCGAGCACGCGGTCGCCGTCTGGGACGCGCTCTTCGCCGCAGCAGGCGACGTACGCGCCTGTGGCCTGGCCGCCCGGGACACGCTGCGCACCGAGATGGGCTACCCGCTGCACGGGCAGGACCTGTCCCCGGAGATCACCCCGGTGCAGGGCCGCTCCGGCTGGGCGGTGGGCTGGGACAAGCCGGCGTTCTGGGGCCGCGACGCGCTGCGCGCCGAGAAGGCCGCCGGACCCGCCCGTACGCTGCGCGGCCTGACCGCTGTCGACCGGGCCATCCCGCGCCCCGGCATGGCCGTGTACGCGGGCGACCGGCAGGTCGGCACCGTCACCAGCGGCACGTTCAGCCCGACGCTCAAGCACGGCGTCGCGCTGGCGCTCGTCGACACCGACCCGAAGCTGGCCGACGGCGAGGAGCTGGAGGTGGACATCCGGGGCCGCCGTGCCCGGATGCGTTTGACCCGGCCGCCGTTCGTCAAGCCCTCGGTGCGCTGAGGCCGGAGGCGGATCGGCGCCCGGCGCGCTGAGCCGCGCGGGTCAGTCCTCGCCGCGCTCCCCGGCGTCGAGGACTGCCTGCGTCCAGCCGCCCTCCAGCACGCCGGTGCCGTCCAGCACCGCCCAGTCGACCACGTCCGACGCCTCCACCACCACGGGTGAGCCGATCCGTACGCTCGGGTCGGTGTTGGCGTCGCTGGCGCTCGCGCCGACGATCCGTTCCGGGCTCTCCCACGAGGTCACCCCGGCCCAGACGTACTCGGGGCCGTCGTCGCCGGGCAGCCCGTACTTGACCACGAGCTGGCTCTCCTCGGGCAGCCGCCCGGCCAGGAACCGGGCCCGGATGTCGCCGAGCGCCTCCCGGGCGGTCTCCACCGCGCGGCTCATCGCGTCCCCGGTGCGGGTGTAGCGCACGTCCGGCTGGATGCCGTTGAACAGCGTCGCGCAGGCGGCGGCGAAGTAGCGGCCGGGCGGACCCGGATGCCCGGGCGGCGGGTTGAGGCTCAGGAACGAGTCGGCGTCCGGGTCGGTGGCCGGGTCCAGCTCCAGCCGCAGCAGCACCGGCGCGGTCGCGCCGTGCTGCTCCGGATTGCCGTACGCCACGGCGATGTCGTGCCCGGTCACCGTGGCCAGCACCGGAAGCTGCACGAACGCCGGCACCTCCTCGCCGGCCAGCCCGTCGGTCCAGTCCCGCAGCAGCCGCCGGGCCGCGCCGGTCATCACCGCGCCCCACGCCCGGGTCAGGTGGTCCGGCACGCCCTGGGCCTGCAACTCCAGCAGCCCGAACCGGCGCAGCCCCTTCGTGGTGAACCACAGCCCGTCGGAGTCCGAGGAGTAGGGCACCAGCACCCAGTCGACGAGCCGGATCCGGCCCTGCTCGTCCGGCAGCGAGCGCAGCGCCGCCGCCGGGTCGAGGAACTGGAGCCCGAAGACGTCCACCACGTCCCCGCCGACCGTCTCGGCGACCGCCGCGGCCACCGCGCGGGCGGCCCACTCGTGCGCGGGCGGCCAGCCCGGCCGGTACTCGGCCTGCACCACCACCAGGTGGGTGGCGGCGGCCAGCCGGGCCAGTTGCTCCTCGGTGGCGCCGAACGCGGTGAGCAGGTCCGGCGGCAGCTCGGGGAACTCGTCGACGGTACGGGTGTCGACGGTCATCAGCGGGCTGTCGAGCATCTGCTTGGCCAGCCCGTGCACCGGCTCGGCGAGCCGCCCGGCCAGCCCTTCCACTGCGGTCTTCGGGCTCACCTTGGGCAGCCCGGTGATCGGCACCAGATAGGTCGCGTCGAGCGACTCGGGCACCGGTACCGGCAGGAAGTCGTCCGTGATGAGCATGCCGTCCCCCTCGACCGCGCCGGTGCACTCGCCCCGAACGCTACCCGCCCGGACCGGTGACGCTCAGCCGGTCAGCACCAGTCCCAGGTAGGACAGCGTGGTGACGATCTCCACGAGCGCCCCGAGCACGTCGCCGGTGATGCCGCCGAAGCGGCGTACCAGGTGCCGGAGCAGCCCGGCCGCGACGGCGAGCGCGCCGAGCACGGCGATCGGCCCCTGCCACGGACGGTCCGGCACCGCGGGCACGGCCACCAGCGCGACGGCGACCGCGCCGAGCGCCAGCGCGCCCCACCCGACGGTGCCGGCCACGAGCGCGCCCAGGCCCTCCGGCCGCGCGGCCGGCACGCCGCGCCGGCAGGCCAGGCCGACGGCGAGCCGCCCGGCCGCGGTCGCGGCGACCACGGCGGCGAACGCGGCGAGCGCGTCCCGGCCGGCCAGCTCCGCGAGCACCGCGCTCTGGAGCAGGAGTACGACCACCAGCGCGACCACCCCGAACGGGCCGACGTCCGGCTGCTTCATGATCTTCAGCGCGGCCGGACCACGCCGGTACGAGCCGAGCGCGTCCACGGTGTCGGCCAGCCCGTCCAGGTGCAGCCCCCGGGTGAGCAGCGCGCCCAGCCCCACCGTGACCACGGCGGCGACGAGCGGTGGCGCGAGCGCGCCGGTGAGCAGCAGCGCCCCGCCGAGTACGGCGCCGAGCAGCGCGCCGACCAGCGGGGCGAGCGCCATCGCGGTGCCGGCGGCGGCCCGGTCGACCCGGCCGGCGCGTACCGGTGCGGTGGTGAACGTGGTGAGCGCCAGCCGGATGCCGTCGGCGAGCCGCGCCTCAGTCGGCACGTCGGCCGGGGAAGACCGGCTCGTCGGACCCGATCGTGGTCGGTCCCGGCCCGGCCGGCTCCGGCTCGGCGAAGTCCGGTTCGTCGCCGGTCCGGCCGTCGCCGGTGTCGCCGTCGTCGTCGGGGCCGCCCAGCGACGGGTGCGCCGGCAGCGTGGCGGCGAGCGTCAGCGCGGAGCGCAGCAGCGGCAGCGCGGCCAGCGCGGTCGCCCCCTCGCCCAGGTCGAGCCGCAGGTCCACCAGCGGCGTCAGGCCGAGCACGTCGGCGGCCAGCCGCACACCCGGACGGCCGCCGTGGTCGGGCAGCAGGCACCAGTGCCGCGCCTGCCCGGCCAGGTCGCGGCTGACCATCGCGGCGGCGGTGCCGACCGGGCCGTCCAGCAGCACCGGCACCTTACGGGCGGTGGCGCCCAGCAGGACGCCGGTGGCCAGCGCGATGTCGCCGCCACCCAGCTCGGCCAGGATGTCCTTGGCCTCGCGGGACGAGCGGCGGGTGCGGTGCAGCGCGTCGCGTACCGCCGCGCAGCGGACCATCCAGGCGGTGTCGTCGATCTCGCCCTGCTCGGTGATCACCCGGCCGAGCACGGTGGGCGGCTCCGCGCCCGCGGTGGCCGCGAGCACCGCCGCGGCGGCGGCCTCGGCGCCCGCACCGCACGCGGCGAGCACCAGCAACTGCACTCCCGCGTCGGCGGCCTGCTCGGCGAGCCGCCAGCCGTAACGCAGCGCCGCCTCCACCTCGTCGCCGGGCAGGGCCGGGCGGTCCTCGATCGGCGCCGACGTGGGCGCCTCGACGATCTGCAGGTCGGCGCGGTTCTCGGCGGCCAGCCGGGCCAGCGCGCCCCGGCCGGCGCGGGCCTGCCGGGCCCGGCGGGCCGACTCACCGGCCGGCGCGCCGGCCGACACGCCGCCTTCGTGGTCGCCCTGGATCAGCAGTACGCGCACCGAGTCCCACGGCCGCGGCATCGAGGTGCCCTGGGTGGCGGCCGCGAAGCCGACCACCTGCTCCAGCACGCCCAGACCGGCGCCGGGAAGGTCGAGCGTGGCGAGCCGGTCGACCGCCTGCGGACCGGTGTAGTCGTCAGGCATCGGCAGTTCCATGCCCGGCTGGATCACCAGGCCGGTGGCGATCATCGGCAGCGCCATGGTGGGGGCGGCCCAGTCGCCCGTGCCGGGCTCGTCGGACGCGGCCGGGGCGGGCAGCGGGGCGGCGGCCGGGGTGAGCACCTCGGGCAGCGTCACGTCCCCGGCGCCGAGGTCGGCCGGTACGGCCTGAGCCGGTGCGGTCCGGCTCGCGGCGGCTCCGGTCGGCGCGGCCTGGTCCGGCGCGGGCCGGGGTGCCGTGGCCCAGGATGTCGCGACCTGGGGCGCCGCGTCGCGGCTCGGCCCGGCCTCGGGCGACGTGCCGGCGGGCGGCACGGCGTGGGCCGGAGCGGCCGGCTTGAGCCAGGTGGTCTGACCGGCGACCACCAGCGCGACCGCGTCGCAGGCGTCGGCGACCGCGCGGTTGGCGGCGCCGAGCGCGTCAGTGAACGCCCGGCCGAGCGGCGTGGTGGGCACCAGGGACAGGCCCACCTCGGGGCTGACCAGCACCAGCCGGGCGGTGCTGGAGCGCACCGCCGCGGCCAGCTCGGCGATCGTGGCGGTGTCGTCGGCCGGCTGGTGGGCCGGGTCGAGCAGCACCGTCACCCAGCCGCCCAGGTCGTCCACGAGCAGCGTCTCGTTCGGCCCGGCGGCGGCGATCACCTCGACCAGTCGGCCCGGGTTCGCGGCCGTCTCCTCGGTGGTCCAGCTCCCCGGCCGGCGGGCGCGGTGCGTCGCGAGGCGGGCCGCCCACTCGGTGTCCTCGGGATCCCCGGCCGGGGCGGTCGCCACGTACCGGACCGTGGGCGCGTCGGCGACCAGCGACTCGGCGATCTCGGACTTGCCGGAGCGGATACCGCCGAGCACCAGGAGGGTGTGCCACCCGTCAACGGACATGCCCCGTACCTTAGATGCCGCCGCCCCGGCGGGGCAGTGAGAGGTGGCTCATCGCGGTCGGCGCTCGGGGGCCTCGAAGCGATAGTCGTTGGGATTCACGTCAACCGGCTTCGGATCCTCCTGCCAGGCTCCCTCGCCGGGGCGGGCGAGAAGCGCGTCGAGCAGCTCCTCCCGGTCCATCTCGTGGGCCGCCTCGATGCCGCCGCGTACCGCCATCGCCCGTATCTCCTCGGTGTCCATCTCCCGCAACGGCCGCATGGTGTCCTCCCTCGCTGACGACGTCCGGCGTGGATACCCCGCTGGTGACGGCCGAACCTTGCGGGCACCCGCGCGTCGGCCCGCGCCGGTCGAGGGGTGAAGCGTCGTGGGCGGGCGACTAGGCTTGCGGAGGTTTGGCGTCCTGCGGGACGACGGCGGCGAGGGGAGACGCGGCATGGCGTGGAGCTGGCGGTACGAGGGCACGAACGGCGACGCGGTCGACGGGCCGGACGAGTCGTTCACGAGCCAGGCGGACGCCGAGTCGTGGATCGGCCAGACCTGGCGGGAGCTCGCGGCATCCGGCGTCACCACCGTCGTGCTGGTCGAGGACGACCGGGTGGACTACCGGATGAGCCTGCAACCCCCGGCCGAATGACCGGCTACGACCGCCCCGGCGAGCCGCTGGTCCTCGGCGTGCCCCGGGCGGCGTTCCGGCCGAGCCCGATCTTCCTGGCCCTGGTCGCGCTCTTCGTGGCCAGCGGGGTGATGGCCTGGAACAGGTACGGCAACGTCCGGTTCGACGTGTTCCTCTTCGTGGTCTCCGGCTGGCTGGTCTCACTGTGCCTGCACGAGTACGCCCACGCCGTGGTCGCGTACCGGGCCGGTGACCGGGACATCGCCCACCGGGGCTACCTGACGCTCAACCCGCTGAAGTACACCAGCCCGCTGCTGTCGATCGTGCTGCCGGTGGTCGTGGTGCTGCTCGGCGGCATCGGCCTGCCCGGCGGCGCGGTCTGGGTGGACCGGCACGCCATCCCCGGCCGGCTGCGGCACACGCTGGTCAGCCTGGCCGGGCCGGCCACAAACGTGCTGTTCACGCTGGTGCTGGTGGCCGCGGTGGCGTGGGGCCCCGAGCTGGGCGGGCCGCTGGAGTTCTGGGCCGGTGTCGGGCTGCTCGCGTTCCTCCAGCTCACCGCCAGCGTGCTCAACCTGCTGCCGGTGCCGGGCCTGGACGGCGGCAACATGCTCCAGCCCTGGCTCAGCCCCGCCTACCGGCGGATGTACGACCTGTTCGCCCCGTACGGCTTCATCCTGCTGTTCGCGCTGCTGTGGAGCCCGCAGATCAACCGGGCGTTCTTCGGCGCGGTGTTCGCCGTCGGCGACGCGCTCGGGCTGCCGCGGGAGCTGTACCAGATCGGCTACGCCCTGATCCGCTTCTGGCAGTAGCCGACCGGCCGTTCCCGGGCCGGAGCGAGCCGGCCCGGGAACGACGCGACGTCACGGACGCTGCGCCGGGCTCTCGGTCTTCGCCGGGTCCCGCTCGGTGACCGGCTCGACGATCTCGTCGATCGCCTTCAGCAGGTCGGCGTCGAGCTTCACGCCCGCCGCCTTCACGTTGTCGTGCACCTGCTCGGGCCGGGACGCGCCGACGATCGCCGAGGCGACGTTCGGGTTCTGCAGCACCCACGCGACGGCGAGCTGCGCCATCGTCAGCCCGGCCTGCTCGGCCAGCGGCTTGAGCCGCTGCACCCGGGTGAGCACGTCGTCGTTGAGGAACCGCGCGATGAAGTTCGCGCCGGACTTCTCGTCGGTGGCGCGGGAGCCGGCCGGCGGCGGCTGGCCCGGCAGGTACTTGCCGGAGAGCACACCCTGCGCCATCGGCGACCAGACGATCTGACCGATGCCCAGCTCCTCGCTGGCCGGGATCACCTCGGTCTCGATGACCCGCCACAGCATCGAGTACTGCGGCTGGTTGGAGATCAGCGGGATGCGCAGCTCACGGGCGAGCGCGTGCGCCTCGCGCAGCTGCGACGCCTTCCACTCGGAGACGCCGATGTAGTGCGCCTTGCCGGAGCGTACGACGTCGGCGAAGGCCTCCATCGTCTCCTCCAGCGGCGTGCTGTAGTCGTACCGGTGGGCCTGGTAGAGGTCGACGTGGTCGGTCTGCAGGCGGCGCAGCGAGCCGTCGATCGACTCCATGATGTGCTTGCGGGACAGGCCCCTGTCGTTGCGGCCCGGCCCGGTCGGCCAGTAGACCTTGGTGAAGATCTCCAGCCCTTCCCGGCGCTCACCCTTGAGCGCGCGGCCGAGCACCGACTCGGCCCGGGTGCCGGCGTACACGTCGGCGGTGTCGAACGTGGTGATGCCGCTGTCGAGCGCGGCGCGGACGCACGCGAGCGCGGCGTCCTCCTCGACCTGTGAGCCGTGGGTGATCCAGTTGCCGTACGAGATCTCGCTGACCATCAGGCCGGAGCGGCCCAGGTGACGGAATTCCATGCTCCCGACCCTAGTCCTGCCCGGTGGCGACCGCCGTCCGGCGCTCCCCGCCGGGCGCGGGTCAGAGCACCGGGCTGGCGTCGGCGAGCAGACGGTCGATCTCCGCTACCACCGCCGCGCGGCCGGGATGCACCGGGTCGATGAGCGGGTCGCCGCGCCGGTCCAGCGCGCCCCACCGGCCCGACTCCGTGGCGACCATGAACGCCACCGGATGCACCACCACAGTCGGGTACGCCGGCGTGACCACCACCCGCCCGGCGCGGTCCACCACGCCCCGGCGGCCGGCCAGCTCGACCACGGCCAGGCCGTCGGCGGTGAACCCGTCCACCTTCCGTCCGTCGGCCAGCGGCGTGCCGAGACCGTGGTACCGGGTCGGCACCACCACCTCGCCGGTGAGGTCCACCGCGCCCCAGCCGCCGTTCTGCCGTACCGCCGCCAGTCCGTTGCGGAACGACCTGACCTCCTCGTACCCGGGCGGGATCCGCACGATGTTCATCCGGTCCACGGCCATCCAGCGGCCCTTGCCGTCCATCGACACCCAGGACAGCCCCTCGGAGAAGGCGCCCACCGCCCGGTAGCCGTTGTTCGCCTCGATCAGCGCCGCGCCGGACGTGTCGATCAGCGCCCAGCGGGACGCCTCCGGACGGCGTACCCAGGCCAGCCCTTCGTGGAACGGCTGCACCTCGGCGTACCGGTGCGCGATCACCATCTCGCCGTCGGCGTTCGCGTACCCCCAGAGCTGCTGCTCCTCGTCGAACGTCGCCACCGGGAGACGCGGCGCGCCGAGCACCTCCTCGGGCCGGCGCGGGGCCGGACCGAAACCGTCGGCGGCGGCCCGCTCCGCGACCGCGTCCAGCGCCACCTCGACGCGCGCGTTCATCGCCGCGTCCTCGCCGTGGCGCAGGTCCAGCGCCCGCTCGAAGTGCAGGCACGCCTCGGTCAGCCGTCCCTGGTCGTAGCAGCTCCGCCCGGCGTGCTCGTGCAGCAACGCGCGCAGCGGGTCCGGCAGCTCCGGCGAGTTCGTCTCGGCGAAGAGCCGGTCGGCCTCCGCGTGGTCACCCCGCCACCGCAGCGCCTCCGCGAGACGGGCCCGGGCCAACGCGGTACGCCGCAGCTCACCCGTCGTCTCCGCGTACGTGACTGCCAGCCGCGCGTCCCCGAGCGCGTCGTCCAGGTCGCCGAGGATCCGCGACGCCACCGCGCGCAGGCTCAGCAGCCGGGCCCGGCCACGGTTGTCCAGTGTGGTGTCGAGCTTGCCGGTCAGGCCGTCCCGGATCAGCCGCAACTGCGCCGGATCGGGCGCCTCTTCGCGCAGCGTACGCGGATCCAGCCGCCAGCCGACCGCGGCGAGGGCCTGCTCCGGGTCCGCCGGGGGCGGCGGCGGTCCGGCCGGTTCGGCGTCCGCTTCGGTGTCCGCTTCTTCGGTACGGGGAGTCGGCGCGTCGTCGGTCTGAGCGGTCGGCTCGTCGGCGGGCTCGGGTGGTGCGGGCTCGCGGTCGTGCTCCGGGTCGACGGTTGTGGTGTCGGTGTGAGGTGCGGGCTTGCCGCCGGCCGCGGGCTCGGCGGGGGCGCGGTCCGGGTCACCGGTCGGTGCGGTCTCGCCGTCGGAGTCCTCGCCGGGCGCGGTGGCCGGGGTGTCGGCGGCCTGCGGCTGCGGGATCGTGATGCCGGAGGGCTCGATGCCGGCGGGTGCCGATTGCGGGGTCGCGATGCTCGTGAGGTCGGCTTCGGCTCGGCTGCCCGGAGACTCCAGTGGCGAGGCGGTGATGTCGGCGTCGGCCCGGATGCTGCCGGTCGGCTCCGGTGTGGTGGCCGGTTCCTCGACGTGACCGGCCCCGCCCGGCTCGCCGGCTGTCTGGCTCCCGCCGCCAGCCTCTGAATCCGTGGCGTCCTGCCCGGCATCCACAGTGACCGGCGGCTCGGCGTCGGTGACCGGCCGGCCGCTTCCGGTGTCGGCGGACGTGCCGGTGGCGGGCATGCGGTTGCCCGCGTTCTCCCCGCCGGAAGCGGTCCCGTCCGGTGTGTCCAGGTGTCCGGCCGCCGGGTCCGCGGTGCTCGTGGATTCGTCGGTGTCGGTGTTTGCGTTGGTGCTGATGTCGGTGGCGGCAGGGGCGCTCGGTGTGGCGTCGCTGGTTGCGGCGTCGGATGGCGTGGTGACGCCGGTAGCGGGCGGCGTCGAGCCGGTACCGGACCCGGCCTCGGCCACCTCGGAGGTACGAATCGTCGCCGGCTCGGCCCGGTCTGCCGGAGATCTTGGTACGAAATGGCCCCCAGGGGGGCCGAAATCTTCCAAGATCTCCGGCGGTTCCGGTGTCTGGGCGGGGGCGGCGGGCTGGCTGGGACGGAACCATGCCTCGGCGCCGGAGTCCGTGGCCGGGGAGGGCGGAGCGGTTGTCGCCCCCGGGCGGGGGTGCTCGGCTCGCTCCGATGGCTCGCCGGTCCGGTCGACAGCCGGGCCGGTTTCCGTCCGTCCTGTGCCGGGCGCGGGACGGGCACTGGCGTCGGCGTAGGGCCGGTCGGCGTCAGGGGCCGACGTGGACGAAACCTCCACCTCGGACTCGCGCCGACGACCGGCATCCACATCCGACGGCTTGGCCTCGGCGTCCGGTCCGGCCTCGGGCTCGCCGATGGCGCCGCTCTCCACGACTGGCCGGGGCGCGATCGGGGCCAGGTGCTCCACCGAGTCGGCGGGCCTGACGTCGGGTAGCTGCTCGGCCGGTGTGGGTACGGGCGGCCTGCCCGCGGTCTGCTGTGCGGGCACGGAACCGGAGTAGGCAGGCGGTGCCGGGCGAGCCCTCGCGGGTTGCGCCGCGTTCACCGGGTCGGAAGAAGGCGGGCCGTGACGCTCGGCGGTCCCGTCCTGCGACGGCGTGGGCCGGGCCGCGCCCTCGCTCCGGTCCGTCGGTGCCGCGCCACCCGGACGCTGCGCTCCAGAAGTGGGCGCACCGGACGTGGGCGCACGGGAGACGTGCGCGTCGGAAGGAGGCGGAACGGGGGTGACCGCGCCGGAAGCGGGGCTGCCCGCGCCAGGCATGTCGGCCTGCGGCGCGGCGGGGGCGGACGCTCCGGAAACGGGAGCGTCCGCGACGGGCACGCCGGCCTGCGGCGCAGGAGATGCCGGACGCGGGGTGTCGCCGGTCCGAGGCGCGGCCGAGCCCTCCCCGGAACGCCCGGGCGTGGCCGGCGGCGGCACCGGATCGGGCCGTACCGGGGCGACCCGGGGACGGTCGTCGGGACGGGTGTGTGCGGCCGGCTCGACAGGTGCCGTCTCCCGGCCGTCGGCGACCCGGGGCGGCGGGTGACCGGCCGGCCGCACCGGCCACTGCACCGGCGGCGCCGACCTGCGCTCGTCCGGCCGCACCGGCCACTGCGGGGCACGGGTCTCGGGGCGGGCGGCGGCATCCGGCTGTGGCCGACTGGGCTCGGGACGGGGCATCACGGTGGGCGGCCGGGTGGCGTCGGACGGCGGCATCGGGTACCGCTGCGGCGCCGGCCGCTCCACGGGCGGGCGCTGCCGTTCGTCCGGCCGGCGCGTGTCCGTCTCGGGACGGGGCCGCGGCTCGATGATGGGCCACTCGCCCTGGTGCGGGCGGGACCGGTCGACCGGCGGGCGCTGACCCTGCCACCGCTGGTCGGCGCCGGGACGCGGTGCGCCGTACCGGTCGGGCTCGGTCTGCGGAGGCCCGTTCTCGGGCGCCCGGCGCTGGGTCTCCGGGTACGCGGCGGCCTCCCGGCCCGGCGCACGTCCGTCTGCCAAGGGCCGGCCGTCCACCGGCTCACGCCGCTCCGTCGGGGGACGCCGGCTCGGGTCACGCCAGCCGTCACCGTCGGTGCCGCGCCAACCGTCCCGGCCCGGCTGGCCCCACCCGGCCGCGCCCCGCTCAAGCGGCGGCACGGCGTCGTCGCGCCGATCGGCCGGGCGCCCGGCGCCGTGGTCACGCCGCCCGTCGGACGGCGGCTCCCGGCGCTCGTCCGGGAAGCGGTCGCGGCGTCCGTCGGGCATGGACTCGCGGCGCCCGGCGGGGGAGTGGTCCCGCCGCGCGTCGGACGCCGAGCCCCACCGCTGTTCCGACACGGCAGGCGGGCCCTCGACCGGGGCGCGGCGTCCGTCGGCCTGGTGCGGGCGGTCGGCCCGGCGCTCGCCATGGTGCGGGAACTCGTTCGGCTCCGGCATCCAGCCGGGCTGGGACGGCCGGCGCGGTGCGGCCTCGGGGCGTACCCAGCGTTGGTCGAGCCGCTGCTCGGGCGGCGTGGGCGGGCCGGTGCGGCGCCGATCCTCCGGCCAGGGCCGCCGCCCGTCCGCGGGGTGCCCGCGGCGGTCGTCCGGAGGGCTGCCGGCGGGGCGCTGGCCGCCGTGATCCGTGGGCCCGGCCGGGTACGCCCCGCGGGACGTGGCCGGACCGGCCGGGCCGCCACCGCGTGGACCGCCGGACCCCGGCTGCTCGGCCCCGCGCGGACCGGCCGGACCGGTCGGGTACGTGCCGCGTGGGCCGGCTGGACTGGTCGGGTACGTGCCATGTGGGGCGGCCGGACTGGTCGGGTACGTGCCGCGTGGGCCGGCTGGACTGGTCGGGTACGTGCCGCGTGGGCCGGCCGGACTGACGGGGTACGCGTCGCGCGGACCCGCGGGACCCACCGGGCCGGCGGGGTGCGGGCCGTGCGGACCGGCCGGGCTGACCGGGTGGAATCCGGCGGGACTGACCGGGTTCGCGCCGGCCGGGCTGACCGGATACGGATCGGTGTCGGGCGCGGGACTGACGGGGTGGAACCCGGCCGGGCTGACCGGGTGCGCGCCTGCTGGGCTGACCGGGTACGGGTCGGCGTCGGGCGCGGGGCTGACCGGGCGTACCTCGGCGCGGCCGACCACGGTACGGCGGCGCGGCGTCAGGTTCTCGATGCCGATGTCACCCGGGTAGCGCTGCCCCGGGAACTGCGGCTGCCACTCGTGGGTGGGCTCGGCGGCCCAGGCCGGTTCGGCCGGCTCGCGCCAGCTCCCCCAGCCACTCATCGGCAACCCCTCCGGCCGCTCGCGCGGGACGGCCCCGGGGCCGGCTCGCGTCGCTCGCTCACGGCGGTGTCACCTCATTGGAAATTCGCGCGCTGGGGCGCCGGACGTGCCGGTACAGTCGCCCGGTCCAGCACGTCGTGGCTGCGGAAGGAGGGTAACGGCGTGGGCTCGGTCACCGCCACTGTGGCACCACCCACCGGCGCACACGTTACCCCATGGTTTCGGACATTCGGCGCGATCGCGGCGGCCGGGTTCCGGCGGCACGCGACCTACCGTCAGGCCGCCGTGGCGGGGCTGTTCACCAACACCGTGTTCGGCTTCCTGCGCTGCTACATCTTCCTCGCCGCGACCGGCGCGGCCGGCACCGTGGCCGGCTACGACAGGGCGCAGCTCGCCACGTTCGTCTGGGCCGGCCAGGGGCTGCTGGCGGTGATCGCCATCTGGGGCTGGACCGACCTGGCGGACCGGATCCGTACCGGTGAGGTGGCTGCCGACCTGCTGCGACCGGTGCACCCGGTGACCAGCTACCTCGCCACCGACCTGGGCCGGGCCGGGTTCGCGGCGCTGGCCCGGCTGGTGCCGCCGCTGGTGATCGGCCCGTTCTTCTTCGCGGTGTACGTGCCCCGGCACTGGGCAACGGTGCCGCTGTTCCTGCTCTCCGTGCTGCTCGCGGTGGTGGTCTGCTTCGGCTGCCGCTACCTGGTGAACGCCACCGCGTACTGGCTGCAGGACGTCCGAGGGCCGATGATCCTGTGGACGCTCGGCTCGGGCGTGCTGGCCGGGCTCTACTTCCCGCTCGGGTTCCTGCCCGGCCCGCTGGAGACGGTCCTGCGGTACGCGACCCCGTTCCCCAGCATCCTGCAGGTGCCGCTGGACGTGCTGGTGGAGCGGGAGCCGATGTCCACCGGTCTCGCCCTGGTCGGGGTGCAGGCCGCCTGGGTGGTGGCGCTGCTGGCGCTGTGCCGGCTGGTGCAGCGCCGCGCCGAGCGCCGCCTGGTGGTCCAGGGTGGCTGAGCGCGACAGCGCGCCCAGGGTGGCTGAGCGCGACAGCGCGTCCAGGGTGGCTGAGCGCGACAGCGCGTCCAGGGTGGCTGAACTGTGGGCGTACCGGGCGCTGCTCGGCGCGCAGGCGCGTTCGCAGGCGGCGTACCGCACGTCGTTCGTGGTGGACCTGGTCGGCAACGTGGGCGCGACGGTGTTCGACGTGGTCACGGTCCTGGTGATCTTCGGCGTGACGCGGGAGCTGGGCGGCTTCACGCTGCGCGAGACGCTCGTCGTGGTCGGGCTGTCGGCGTGCGGCTTCGCCACCGCCGACCTGCTGGTCGGCAACATCGAACGGCTTCCCCGGTACGTGCGCACCGGCCTGTTCGACGCGGTGCTGGTCCGTCCGCTCGGCGCGCTGCCGCAGCTGCTGCTGATGGACCTGCCGCTGCGTAAGCTGTCCCGGGCCGTGTTCGGGCTCGCCGTGCTGCTGTTCGCGCTGGTCTCGGCGGGGATCGACTGGACACCGGGCCGGGTGGCGCTGGCGGTCGTCGCGCCGCTGGCCGCCGTGGTCTTCTTCGCCTCGGTCTTCGTGCTGACCGCGACGGTGTCGTTCTACTGGGTCGACTCGGGCGAGCTGGCCAACTCGGTCACCTACGGCGGGCGTGACTTCACCTCGTACCCGGTCACCGTCTACGGCGGCTGGTTCCGCGCGTTGTTCGCGTACGGGATGGGGTTCGCCTTTGTCAGTTACCACCCGGCGCTGGCGTTGCTGGGCCGCGCCGACCCGCTCGGCCTGCCGTCCTGGGCGGGCTGGGCCGCGCCGGGGGTCGCGGTGGTCGCGGCGGCGCTGGCCGCCCTGGCCTGGCGCGTCGGGGTCCGTCACTACCGGAGTACGGGGTCATGAGCGTCATCGAGATGGACGGGCTGCGCAAGGAGTTCACGGTCCGGGTCCGGGCCGGGCGGTTGCGGCGCGAGAAGCGGACGGTGACCGCCGTCGACGGGGTCGACCTGCGGGTGGAGCGCGGCGAGATGCTCGGCTACATCGGCCCGAACGGCGCCGGGAAGTCGACCACGTTGAAGATGCTCACCGGCGTGCTGACGCCGTCGTCCGGGCGGGCCCGGGTGTGCGGGCTGCGCCCGGTGGCCGACCGGACCCGGCTGGCGCTGCGTATCGGCGTGGTGTTCGGGCAGCGCTCGCAGCTGTGGTGGGACCTGCCGCTGCGGGACTCGTTCGACCTGCTGCGGCACGTCTACCGGGTGCCGGCCGGCGAGCACGCGGCCCGGCTGGCCCGCTGCCGGGACCTGCTCGACCTGGACGGGTTCCTGGACACCCCGGTCCGGCAGCTCTCGCTGGGTCAGCGGATGCGCGGTGAGCTGACCGCGGCGCTGCTGCACGGCCCGGAGGTGCTGTTCCTGGACGAGCCGACGATCGGCTTGGACGTGGTCAGCAAGCAGGCGGTGCGTGGTTTCCTGGCCGAGCTGGGCCGGGCCGGGGACACCACGCTGGTGCTCACCACGCACGACCTGGCCGACATCGAGCGGCTGTGCCGGCGGCTCGTGGTGATCGACCACGGTCGGGTGGTGCACGACGGGTCGATCGCCGAGCTGCACCGCCGGTACGGCTCGCGCCGGATGGTGGTCGCCGAGCTGGACGCGGCGCTGCCCGAGCCGCCGGTGCTGCCCGGCGCGCCGGTGCAGCGGGTGGAGGCGGACGGGCGGCGGCTGGTCTTCGCGCTGGAACGGGCGAGCGTCGCCGAGGTGGTGGCCGGGCTGGCCGGCCTGGCCACGCTGCGGGACATCTCGATCGTGGAGCCGGACATCGAGGAGGTCGTGGCGCGGCTCTACCGGGCGCCGGCCGCGGTCACGGGTGCTCCATGACGAGTACGGCGAACGTGCCGGGGGCCAGCGCCTCGTACCGGTGCGGGGTGTCGCCGGGGAAGGTGACGTAGTCGCCGGGTCCCAGCTCGACCGGGTCGGTCTCCGGGCCGACGCGCATCCGTCCGGCGGCGACCACGACGTGCTCGACGCTGCGCGGGGTGTGCGCCTCGGCGATCCGTACCGCGCCGGGTTCCAGTTCCATCACGTAGACGTCCCGCCGGGCGTGCGGCGCTCCGGCGGCGAGCAGGGTGGCGGAGAAGTCGGCGTGCTCGGAGCGGATCCGGGGGCCCTCGCCGGCCCGGACCACCCGCACGGCGGCGGCGGGTGGTTCGACCAGGCGGCTGAACGGTACGTCCAGCGCCACGCCGAGCGCCCAGAGCGTCTCCACGCTGGGGTTGCCGGAACCGGACTCCAGCTGGGACAGGGTGGACTTGGCGATGCCGGCGCGGCGGGCCAGCTCGGTGAGCGACAGGCCGGCCCGTTCGCGTTCGCGGCGTAGCGCGGCGGCGATGGTCGCGAGTGGGGGAGCGGGGTCGATCGCCATGTGTTCGCTCCAACGGTCGGTTTGTTCGGTTTGACGAACAAGCGTTCTCGCGTTCAGGATAATGGACATGCGTACGGCATACCGAACGGGCGACGCCCGGGTGCTCCGCGACGTCGCCGCCATCGGCGCGGCGATGCTCGCCGTGGGCGCGTCGTTCGGCGCCGTGGCGGTAGCCGCCGGCCTGCCCGCCTGGGCCACGCTCGCCATGTCCGCGGTCGTCTACGCCGGTGGCGCCCAGTTCATGGCGGTGGGGCTCGTCGTGGCCGGCAGTCCGCTCGCGGCGGTCCTCGCCGGCCTGCTCCTCAACGCCCGCCACCTGCCGTTCGGCCTGGCCCTCGGCGGCGCGCTCGGCTCCCGGCGCTGGCAGCGGCTGCTGGGCAGCCACCTGATGACCGACGAGGCGACCGCGTTCGCGCTGGCCCGCCCGGCCGGTCCGGGGCGGCGCCGGGCGTTCTGGCTCGCCGGGGTGCTGCTCTTCCTGGCCTGGAACACCGGCACCGCGCTCGGCGTGCTCGCCGGCGGCGCGGCCGGCGACCCGGCCGCGCTGGGACTCGACGCCGCGTTCCCGGCCGGGCTGGCCGCGCTGCTGCTGCCCAGCCTGCGCGACCGGGAGACCCGCCGGGTGGCGCTGACCGGCGCCGGCCTGGCCGTGCTGGCCACGCCGCTGCTGCCGGCCGGGTTGCCGGTGCTGCTCGCGCTCGCCGCGCTGGCCCTGCCGCTGCTGGCCCGCCGCCGCCCGCCCGCCGCGCCACCCCGGACCGCTGACGAGGCGGCTGATGATCGGAGCGTGCGGGCCGGGGAGGTCTCGTGCTGATCGCCGTGATCCTCGCGCTGGCCGCCGGCACCTACGGCTTCCGCGTCGCCGGGGTGCTGCTGCGGGACCGGCTGGACCTGCCCGAATGGGCCCGCCACCTGCTGCCGGTCGGCGCCGCCACGCTGCTGGCCGCGCTCGCCGCCACCGCGGCGCTGACCGAGGCCGGTGGCTTCGCCGGGTACGCCCGCCCCGCCGGGGTGCTGATCGGCCTGGTGCTCGCTTGGCGCCGGGCGCCGTTCGTGCTGGTCGTGGTCGCGGCGGCGGCCACCACAGCGGTGCTGCGCCTGCTCGGCGTGGACTGACGCCGGCCCTCGCACGAGAACGGCCCCGCACCGCCGGAGCGGGAAGGGGCCGATTTCGGAGCGGGGCCGGTCAGACCTTGTCGCCGATGTTCACCCGGGGCGCGGGAGCGCGCATCCGGCGGAACGTGATCGACCGCATGATCGCGTAGAAGTAGAGCGAGCCGAGCTTCTCGGTGCTCTTCGGGAAGCGCTCGCGGACCAGCCGCTTGATCTTCCGGGAGATCAGCACCGAGTCGATCAGCACGCCGAGCGCCAGCGCGCCCCACAGCAGGTTGGACAGCAGCCGCACGATCGGCGGCATGGCCTGGTTGGAACCGACCAGCACGATCAGCGCGCCGCCGAAGAACCAGGTGCCGACCGTACGCCGGGAGTCGACCACGTTGCGGGCCAGCAGCCGCTCGGGCCCCCGGTCACGCGGGCCGCCCTCGCGCCGGAACTCGGCGGCGGCCTCGGCGCGGGCGGCGCGGCGCTGCGCGCGGGCCTCCTCCTTGGTCAGCGGCTTGGCCGGCGCGGTCGGCCGGCGGCCGGCGACCGGGCGCTTCGGCGTGACCTGCCCGAGTTCCTTCTTGCTGGGCGTGTAGCCCCGGGGACGGGCGGCGGCGGACTCCTCGTCGGTCGTCACAGTGGTGACGGACTCCTCGACGAGGTCGGCGGACTTGCGGCGAAACAGCGACGGCACGCGGCAAGGGTAGCCAACCGGCCGCGCCCGGTGCACATCACGGGTGCACCGGGCGCGGCCGGTCGAGTGAACGGGACGCCTCAGGGACGCTCGACGTGCGCGCCGAGGTCGGCCAGCTTGGCCTCGAAGTCCTCGTAGCCGCGGTTGATCAGGTCCACGCCGTACACCCGGGAGGTGCCCTCGGCGGCGAGCGCCGCGATGAGGTGGCTGAACCCGGCCCGCAGGTCCGGGATGACCAGGTCGGCGGCGTGCAGCTTGCTCGGCCCGGCGATCACCGCGGAGTGCTTGAAGTTGCGCCGGCCGAAGCGGCACGGGGTGCCGCCGAGGCAGTCCCGGTAGACCTGGATGTTGGCGCCCATCGTGTTCAGCGCCTCGGTGTAGCCGAGCCGCTGCTCGTAGACCGTCTCGTGGACGATCGACAGGCCGCGGGCCTGGGTGAGCGCGACCACCAGCGGCTGCTGCCAGTCGGTCATGAAACCCGGGTGTACGTCGGTCTCCAGCGCCACCGCGTTCAGCTCGCCGCCCGGGTGCCAGAAGCGGATGCCGCCCTCCTGGCCGGGGCTGCCGCCGCGCGGCGGGCGCAGGTCGGTGACCTCGTACTCGCCGCCGACCGAGCGGAAGATGTTCAGGAAGGTCATCATGTCGGCCTGCTGGGCGCCCAGCACCTCGACGTGACCGCGGGTCGCCAGCGCCGCCGCCGCCCAGCTGGCCGCCTCGATCCGGTCCGGGATCGGCCGGTGGGTGTAGCCGTGCAGCTTCTTGACGCCCTGGATCTCGATCACCCGGTCGGTGTGCACCTTGATGATCGCGCCCATCTTCTGCAGCACGCAGATGAGGTCGATGATCTCCGGCTCGACCGCCGCGTTGCGCAGCTCGGTGACGCCCTCGGCCATCACCGCGGTGAGCAGCACCTGCTCGGTGGCGCCCACGCTCGGGTACGGCAGCGCGAACTTCGTGCCGTGCAGCCCGTTGGGCGCGGACAGGTGCAGGCCCTCCGGCGTCTTGTCGACGGTGGCGCCGAACTCGCGCAGCGCCTGGAGGTGGAAGTCGATCGGGCGGGGGCCGATGTGGCAGCCGCCCAGGTCGGGGATGAAGGCGTGGCCGAGCCGGTGCAGCAGCGGGCCGCAGAACAGGATCGGGATCCGGCTGGAACCGGCGTGCACGTTGATCTGGTCGGTGCTGGCGCTCTCGACGTTCGAGGGGTCGAAGACCAGCTCGCCCTCCTCGTCGCCGTCGCTGACCTTGACGCCGTGCAGGCCGAGCAGACCGCGGACCACCTCGACGTCACGGATACGCGGCACGTCGAACAGCCGGCTGGGTGTGTCGCCGAGCAGGGCGGCGACCATCGCCTTGGACACCAGGTTCTTCGCGCCGCGGACGCGGATCCGCCCTTCCAGCGGAGTGCCTCCGTGTACGACCAGGACGTCGTCGGTCAACGCAACCTCCAGCGCGTTGGGTGCTGCCGTGTCTAGTGATGGGTGCACGAAGTTCATCGCTACCCGGAACGCGGTCATGGGAAAACGGGCCGCGTGTGTCGTCGCCCCGGCAGCATAGCCCTCCGTGACGAAAATGGAATCGGTCACATCACCAGCGAGGGCACGAACCGGGGTGTCCGGTGCGTTTACGTGCCAGTCAGGTGACCGAGGGTGATCAGGCTCCCGGAAGCGCGAGCATCTGGTCCAGCGCCGACCGGGCGTGTCGGGCGGTCTCCGGATCGACGGTGATCTGGTTGACCACGCGGCCGGCGACCAGCTCCTCCAGCGCCCACACCAGGTGCGGCAGGTCGATCCGGTTCATCGTCGAGCAGTAGCAGACCGCCCGGTCGAGGAACATGATCTGCTTGTCCGGGTGGGCCAGCGCGAGCCGGCGTACCAGGTTCAGCTCGGTGCCCACCGCCCACGCCGAGCCGGCCGGGGCCGCCTCGATCGTCCTGATGATGAACTCGGTCGAGCCGACCAGGTCGGCGGCGTTCACCACCTCGTGCCGGCACTCCGGGTGCACCAGCACGTTCACGCCCAGCACCCGCTCGCGTACGTCGTTGACGCTGTCGAGCGTGAACCGGCCGTGCACCGAGCAGTGGCCGCGCCACAGGATCATCTTCGCGTCCCGCAGCTGCTCGGCGGTCAGCCCGCCGCCCGGCTTGTGCGGGTCGTAGAGCACGCAGTCGTCGAGCGAGAAGCCCATCTCCAGCACCGCGGTGTTGCGGCCCAGGTGCTGGTCGGGCAGGAACAGCACCTTGCGGCCCTGCTCGAACGCCCAGTCCAGGGCCCGCTTGGCGTTCGACGAGGTGCAGACCACACCGCCGTTGCGGCCGACGAAGCCCTTGATGTCGGCCGAGGAGTTCATGTACGTCACCGGGACGGTGTCCGCCGCGATGCCCAGGTCGGTGAGCGTGTCCCAGGCGGCCTCGACCTGCGACAGCACCGCCATGTCGGCCATCGAGCAGCCGGCCGCCAGGTCGGGCAGGATCACCTTCTGCGCGTCCGAGGTGAGGATGTCCGCGCTCTCGGCCATGAAGTGCACGCCGCAGAAGACGATGTACTCCGCATCAGGGCGCGCCGCCGCCTCCCGGGCCAGCTTGAACGAGTCGCCCGTCACGTCGGCGAACTGGATCACCTCGTCGCGCTGGTAGTGGTGGCCCAGCACGAACACCTTCGTGCCGAGCGCGGCCTTCGCGGCGGCGGCGCGGGCCACCAGGTCGGGGTCGCTCGGCGCGGGAAGATCACCCGGACACTCCACGCCACGTTCGGTGGCGGGGTCGCTGCCGCGGCCGAGGAGCAGCAGCGCCGTGGCGGTGTTGGACGGCTCAACCCAGGTCGAAGTCACGCCCCCATGGTCCCACAGCGCGACCACCGCGCAGCCGTCCCCGATGTGGCCTGCCACACTGCTGCGCATGCGCGTGCTGCTCTGCCCGGACAAGTTCGCCGGCACGTTGTCCGCCCCCGAGGTGGCCGCCGCGGTGGCCGAGGGCTGGCGGGACGTCGCCCCCGGCGACGAACTGCTGGTCCGGCCGCTGGCCGACGGCGGACCGGGGTTCGTCGAGGTGCTCGCCGAGGCGCTCGGCGGGCGCCGGCTGCCGGTGCCCACGGTCGACCCGCTGGGCCGCCCGGCCACCGGTGAGATCCTGCTCACCGACGACGGCACGGCGTACCTGGAGAGCGCCCAGGCGTGCGGCCTGCACCTGCTCTCCGACGCCGAACGCGACCCGAAGGCCACCACCTCGTACGGGTTGGGGCTGCTGGTCACCGCCGCGGTCGAGGCGGGCGCGCGCACCGTGGTGGTGGGGCTGGGCGGCTCGGCCACCAACGACGGCGGCGCCGGGATGCTCGTACCGCTGGGTGTCACGCCGCTCGACGACGCCGGCCGGGCGCTGCCGTACGGCGGCGCGGCGCTCACCGCGGTGGCCGCGCTCGACGGCGAGCCGCGGCTGCGCGGCGCGACGCTCGTCGCCGCCACCGACGTGGACAACCCGCTGCTCGGGCTGCACGGCGCGAGCAGCGTCTTCGGCCCGCAGAAGGGCGCCGACCGGGCCGACGTGCTGCTGCTCGACGCCGCGCTGACCCGCTGGGCGGACGTGCTGACGCAGCGCCTGCCGGGCTGCCCGCCCGGTCTGGGCGCGCTGCCCGGCGGCGGCGCCGCGGGCGGCCTCGGCGCGGCCGTGCTGGCGCTGGGCGGCCGGTGCGAATCGGGCATCGGGCTGGTCACCCGCGCGGTGAAGCTGGACGCCGCGCTCGACGCCGCCGACCTGGTGATCACCGGCGAGGGCTCGTTCGACCACCAGTCGCTGCGCGGCAAGGTGGTCGCCGGCGTGGCCGGCGCCGCCCGGGACCGGGGCGTGCCCTGCGTGGTGCTGGCGGGACGGGTGAGCACCGGGCGGCGGGAGGCCGCGGCGGCCGGCGTGACCGACGCGTACAGCCTGGTCGACCACTTCGGCGGCGAGGAGCGCGGGGGAGTGGACGCGGCGATGACCCGCCCGGCCGAGGGGCTGCGCGCGCTCGGCGCGCGGCTGGCCGGGCAGTGGAGCCGCTGACCGGTTCCGCTGGTCACGCCGCCGGGTGGTGACGCCGACGGCGGCGTACGATCGAAACGGACCACACCGGGAATCACTGGCGGACGTGCGGCGTTGGCCAGGACGTCCGGACCTATACCGCGCAGGGAGACTTCCACGTGACCACGCCAGCGCAGACCGAGTCGACCGAGGCCAAGGCCCCCAGCACCGTCGTCCTCACCGACGTCGCGGCGCAGAAGGTCAAGGCCCTGATCGAGCAGGAGGGCCGCGACGACCTGCGGCTCCGGGTCGCCGTGCAGCCGGGTGGCTGCTCCGGCCTGCGGTACCAGCTGTTCTTCGACGAGCGCTCGCTCGACGGTGACATCGTCACCGACTTCGACGGTGTCGAGGTCGTCGTCGACCGGATGAGCGCCCCCTACCTGACCGGCGCCACCATCGACTTCGCCGACCGGATCGACGCCCAGGGCTTCACCATCGACAACCCCAACGCGGGCAACTCCTGCGCCTGCGGCGACTCCTTCAGCTGAGTCGACGCACCGACCGCAAGCGGCGGGCCGTCCCGGTGGGGCGGCCCGCCGCTTCGTCGTACCCCCTGGGGGTGACGTCCGGATGTGCGCTGATCGACCGGTTGGTGACCGACCGCCGTCCGTCCGGTCCGGGGGCCGGTAGGCTGACCGCGCCGTGCTCCCGACCCCGAGGGTTGACATGAAGATCGCCGTGACCGGCTCGATCGCGACCGACCACCTGATGAGCTTCCCCGGCCGCTTCGCCGACCAGCTCATCGCCGACCAGCTCGACAAGGTCTCGCTCTCCTTCCTCGTCGACGAGCTGGTCCTGCGGCGCGGCGGCACCGCCGCCAACATCGCGTTCGGCATGGCCCAGCTCGGGCTGCGCCCGGTGCTGCTCGGCGCGGTCGGCGCCGACTTCGCCGACTACCGCTCCTGGCTGGAGCGCCACGGCGTCGACTGCGACTCGGTGCACGTCAGCGAGGTGGCGCACACCGCCCGCTTCGTCTGCACCACCGACACCGACATGTGCCAGATCGCCTCCTTCTACGCCGGGGCGATGAGCGAGGCCCGCAACATCGAGCTGCACCCGGTCGCGCAGCGCCTCGGCGGCCTCGACCTGGTGCTGGTCAGCGCCAACGACCCGGCCGCGATGATCCGCCACTCCGGCGAGTGCCGGGACCGGGGCTACGCCTTCGTCGCCGACCCGTCCCAGCAGCTCGCCCGGATGGACGGCGCGGACGTGCTCGGCCTGGTCGAGGGCGCCGACTACCTGATGACCAACGAGTACGAGAAGTCGCTGCTGCAGAGCAAGGCCGGCCTGACCGACGAGCAGCTGCTCGACCGGGTCAAGGTGCGGGTCACCACGCTGGGCAAGCAGGGCGTGGAGATCGCCGGCCGGGAGGTCGGCACGATCCGGGTGCCGATCGCGCGGGAGATCCAGGCGGTCGACCCGACCGGCGTCGGCGACGGCTTCCGGGCCGGCTTCTTCGCCGCGCTCGACTGGGGCGTCGGCCTGGAGCGGGCGGCCCAGGTCGGCTGCCTGCTGGCCACGCTGGTGCTGGAGAACTTCGGCGGCCAGGAGTACGAGGTCCGCCGCGACCTGTTCGTGAAGCGACTCGCCGAGTCGTACGGTGACGCGGCCGCCGAGGACGTCCGGCCGCACCTGCTGTGACCGGCGCGGCCGTCCCGTCGGGCGGGGTGGACCCGGAGGCGGTCCGCCCCGGCTCCGGCGGCCCGGTTCTGGTCGCCTTCGCCGGGCTGCCCGGCGTGGGCAAGACCACCCTCGCCGCCCGGGTCGGCGTCGCGCTGCGCGCCCCGGTCCTGCCGGTCGACCCGGTCGAGCGGGCCCTGCACCGCTACGGCCTCACCGGCGACGTGCCGGGCATGGCCGCGTACGGCGCGGTCGCCGGGCTGGCCGAGGTGCAGCTCGGTCTGGGGCTCAGCGTGGTGGTCGACGCGGTGAACCCGGTCGCCAGCGCCCGGGGCCTCTGGCACGACGTGGCCGAGCGGGCCGGCGTGCCGCTTCGGGTGATCGAGGTGCACTGCGGCGACGAGGAGGAGCACCGGCGCCGGGTCGAGGCCCGCCCGCCCGAGGACGGCACCTGGGAGCTGACGCTGCGCCGCCGCGCCGAGTACGAGCCGCTGATCGGCCCCCGCCTGGTGGTCGACACCGCCGTGGCGGCCGACCCGCTGCCCGGCATCCTCGCGTACCTGAGCTGAGCGTCGGGCGTTAAGAAGGGTCCCTTCCTCTACCCGAGGCGTTAACAAGGGGCCCTTCCTTACACCCGGACGTCGTAGGCGGGCCCGTCGTGCGCGGCGAGGAACTCGTGGCCGCGCATCCGGCACCACGCCGGGATGTCCACCGCCGCCGCCGGGTCGTCGGCCAGCACCCGCACCACCGCGCCGGCCGGCAGCCCGGGCACCAGCCGGGCGAGATTGATCACCGGCAGGGGGCAGCGCTGCCCCCGGCAGTCCAGCACCTCGTCCGGCTCGCTCACAGGTCGGTCACCCCCGCCTGCGCCCGCAGGTCCGCCACGATTCCGGGCAGCTCGGCCAGGAACCGCTCCACGTCCGCCTCGGTGGTCTCCCGGTGCAGCGACACCCGCACGTTGCCGTGCGACAGCACCCCCATCGCCTCCAGCACGTGCGACGGGCGCACCGTCGACGACGTGCACGACGAGCCGGAGGACACCGCGAACCCGCGCCGGTCCAGCGCGTGCAGCAGCGCCTCGCCGTCCACGTACAGGCAGGAGAACGTCACCAGGTGCGGCAGCCGGTCGACCGGGTCGCCGACCACCTCCACGTCCGGCACCTCGGCCGCCACCCGCGCCCGGATCCGGTCCACCAGCGGGCCCAGCCGCGCCGCCTCGGCCGCCGCGTCGGCCGCCGCCGCGCGCAGGCTCGCCGCCGCCGCGACCACCGCCGGCAGGTTCACCACCCCCGGGGTACGCCCCGACTCCCGCTCGTCGGCCGGGTACGGCGACTCCCACCGGGCGCCCTTGCGCACCACGAGCAGCCCGACGCCGGGCGGCCCGCCCCACTTGTGCGCGCTGGCGCTCAGCACCGACCAGCCCGCCGGCAGTGGCGCCCGGCCGGCGAGCTGCGCCGCGTCCACGTACAGCGGCACGCCCGCCTCGGCGCACAGCTCCGCCGCGGCGGGCACCGGCTGCACCGTGCCCACCTCGTGACTGGCAGCGATCAGCGCCGCGAGGGCCACGCCGGGCGCGGCCACCGCCGACGCCCAGGCGTCCAGGTCCACCCGGCCCAGCCGGTTCACCGGTACGGACACCGCCGCGCCGCCGGCGGCCGTGTGCCGCTGCGCGGCGTGCAGCACCGCCGAGTGCTCGACCGCCGAGTGCACAAGCGTCGCCCCGGCCCGCCGCCGCCCGGCCAGGCCACCGAGTACGGCGGCGTGCGCTGCCGCCGTACCGCTGGGGGTGAAGGACAGCTCGTCGGCGCGGACGCCGAGCGTCTGCGCGGCGGCCTCGCGCGCGGCGTCGAGGAGCTGGCGGGCCCGGCGGGCCGCCGAGTAGAGCCGGGCCGGGTCGGCCCAGCCGTCGTCCAGGGCGGCCAGCATCGCCTGCCGCGCGACCGGATGCAGCGGGGCCGCGGTGGCGGCGTCCAGGTAGACCGGGGAGGCGCTCATGACGTTCCACGCTATCGCCCGGTTACGCCCAAGATCCCCCCGATGGGGGTGGACAGCGACCCCAAGACGGCCTGGCCGGTCATGGTCGAGTAATCTGCGACCGTCGGTGACGCCTTTGCCGTCGGTGTCAAGGAGAACAACCGCCGCGGCGCGCTAGGGAGGCAGGACCAGGTGGTCGCAAGGAGTTCGGAGGTACGGCGCTCGGCCGTACGGGACAGCGCTTCCCCGGGGGCCGGTGGACGCCGGCGGCGTGGTGCTGGTCGAATCGCCGGGCTCGGTCTCGGCGCGGCGGCGCTGCTGGTCTCGCTCACCGGCTGTGACGTCGGCAAGGCGTTCGGCGGGTTCGGCTGGCCGCAGGGCGGCATCACGCCCGAGTCGCAGCGCATGTACGACCTGTGGATCGCGTCCTGCATCGCGGCGCTGGCCGTCGGTGTGTTCGTCTGGGGCCTGATCTTCTGGTGCGTGGTCCGCTACCGCAAGCGCGGCAACGAGCTGCCGGTGCAGACCCGCTACAACCTGCCGATGGAGTTCCTCTACACCATCGCGCCGATCCTCGTGGTCTCCGTGCTCTTCTACTACACCGCGGTCGTGCAGACCGACGTGATCAAGGAGTCGAAGAACCCGGACGTCACCGTCGAGGTCGTGGCGTTCAAGTGGAACTGGCAGTTCAACTACCGCGACGGCCAGGGCCGCGACGCCAACACCGTCGCCTCGGTGCTGGGCACCAGCGAGGTCATCCCGGTCCTGGTGCTGCCCAGCGGCCGCTCGATCCGGTTCGAGGAGACCAGCCGCGACGTCATCCACTCGTTCTGGGTGCCGGAGCTGCTGTTCAAGCGCGACGTCATGCCGGGCAACGTGCGCAACACGTTCGAGGTCTCCCGCATCGACCAGGAGGGCGCGTTCGTCGGCCGCTGCGCCGAGCTGTGCGGCAGCTACCACGCCTTCATGAACTTCGAACTGCGGGTCGTCTCGCCGGAGAAGTACGACCAGTTCCTCGCGGCCAAGAAGGCCGGCAAGTCGACCCAGGAGGCGCTCGGCGCGATCGGTGAGCCCGAGTACGCCACCGAGACGAAGCCGTTCGACACCCGGCGCGACGTGAACAACTTCAACCCGTCCGACGCCCAGGCCGGCGCGGGAAGCTGAGAGGTCCGGCATGAAGACCGAGTGGAAGATCTTCCTCACCATCGCCACGTTCCTCCTCGGCGCGACCATCCTCTACGGCGCCTGGACGTACGCGGACAGCGACGGCCGCATCGAGTGGATCGGCACCGTGGCGCTGCTGCTCTCCTTCCTGCTCTGCGCCATGTGCGGCGGCTTCTTCTGGTTCGTCTCCCGCCGGATCGACCTGCGCCCCGAGGACCGGCCGGACGGCGAGATCGCCGACGGCGCCGGTGAGGTCGGCTTCTTCAGCCCGGGCAGCTACTGGCCGTTCGCGTTGGCGCTGGCCGCCGCGATCGCCGGCCTGGGCCTGGTGTTCTGGCAGTTCTGGCTGCTGGGACTGGGCCTGGTGACGGTCGTCTTCGCCACCTGCGGGCTGCTCTTCGAGTACTACTCCGGCACCCGCCGCACCGCCGAGCACTGACCCAGAGCGCCACGGCAGGCCCGCACCCCCTCCGGGGGAGCGGGCCTGCCGCGTTCTGCGTCCCCCTCCGCCGTCCCCGTTGATCATGAAGTTGACGGCACCGGCGGTCCTTTTTGTCCCCGCCAACCTCATGATCACCGCCCGTGCGGCGGCGCTGGCGCTCTCCCGTTCCGCCTCCGGTGCGCACCACCGGCTCACGCCGGACTGTTCCATCAGCCGAGAGAGCCGTTCCGGTTGGCAGGGCCACGAGAGATCTTGGAAGGAAACGGTCTCCATGACAGCCGTTTCCTTCCAAGATCTCGCCGCGCGGCTCGGCCAGGTGGGGCGAACCGCAGTCCGCTCCCCATGACGCGGTGCCGCCACCGGGTCATCGTTGACACTCACGCCCGAGCCCACCGCGCTCCCGGCGCCGCCCCGCCCCGTTGATCAAGGAGTTTGTGTCCGCCTGGACAACTGTGGGGGACACAAACTCCTTGATCACGCGAGGAAGGCGGTTGGGCTGTCGGGCGTGGCGGGGAGGGAAGGGGCGCCGAAAGGGAGTGGAGGTCAGGCGGCCTGGGGGTGAGAAGGGCGGCGGGCGCGGCGGCCGGACAGGCGGGCCGGGCGGAAGGTGAACGTGGCGATCACCACTGCCGCGCCGCAGCGGGTGCAGATCAGCTCCGGGCAGTCGGCGCCGTGCCCGTCGCCGCAGGGCGGCGCCTCGAACAGCACGACGTCCTCGCAGGTGTCGCAGTGCAGCTCGCGGTCAGACACGGGTGGCTCCTCTCGCTCCGGGCCCGGGGCGAGGCGGTGTGGCGCCGGCCGGTGGACCGAAGACCGAAAACGGATAGACCGAAAACGGAAAATAACTCCCGTGTAGTTTGGCACGCGGGTACGACACCCTCGCCGTCAGGCGGCGCGTGCCACCTCCAGCCAGCGCTCCAGCGCGGCCGCCGCGGCGCCCGAGTCGACGGCCTCGGCGGCCCGGTCCAGGTTGGTCCGCAGCGCCTCGTGCAGATCGCCGTCGAGCGGGCCCTGGGTGGACAGCGCCACAGCGGCGTTGACCAGCACCGCGTCCCGTACCGGGCCGGTCTCGCCGGCGAGCAGGCGGCGTACCACGTCGGCGTTGTAGGCCGCGTCTCCGCCGCGCAGGTCGGCCAGGGTGGCCCGGGGTACCCCGAGCTCCGCCGCGTCCAGCAGCGCCTCCGTGACGGTGCCCTGCTGCGCCACCCAGACCCGGGTGGGCGCGCCGGTGCTGAACTCGTCCAGGCCGTCCTCGCCGCGTACCACGATCGCGGAGTCGCCCCGGGCCGCGAACACGGCCGCCATCACCGGGGCCATCCGCTTGTCGAAGCAGCCCACCGCGCCCGCGCGGGGCCGCGCCGGGTTGGTCAGCGGGCCGAGGAAGTTGAACGCGGTGGGTACGCCGATCTCGCGCCGGACCGGGCCGGTGTGCCGCATCCCGGGGTGGAAGCGGGCGGCGAAGCAGAAGCCGATGCCGGCCTCGGTGACGCAGCGGGCCACCTGCTCGGGCTCCAGGTCCAGCGGTACGCCGAGCTCCTCCAGCACGTCCGCGGTGCCGCACGAGGAGGAGGCGGCCCGGTTGCCGTGCTTGACCACGCGGACGCCGGCCCCGGCGACCACGAGCGCCGCCATGGTGGAGATGTTCACCGTGTGCGCGAGGTCACCGCCGGTGCCGACCACGTCCAGCGCGGTGTCGCGTACCTCGTCGGGCAGGAGCACCGGCACCGCACGGGTCAGCATGGTCTCGACCAGGCCGCCCAGCTCGGCGGGGGTCTCGCCCTTGGTGCGCAGCGCCACGGCGAACCCGGCGATCTGCGCCGGTGTCGCCGAGCCGGCCATGATCTCGCCCATCGCCCACGCCGTGTCGGCGGTGGAGAGCTCCTCGCCGCGCAGCAGCGCGTTGAGCAGAAGCGGCCAGGTCCGTTCGCCCATGACGGGCCTCCCGAGCGGCGTGAGGAAAGCGGTTGGGGCTTGCCACGGCCGCGTCGCCGTGGCGCGCGAGGGCCGGGGGATCAGGCCGCGGCGTGGGTGCGGCGCAGCAGCTCCGCGACGGTGCTGCCGGCGACCACCGGGTCCAGCGGGTGGGTCAGCGTGGCGTCGACCTCGGCGTACGCGGCCAGCCAGCGGTCGGCGGCGCGGGCCAGCACCACGCAGGTCGGCGGCGCGTCGTCCCGGTCGTCCTTGATCTGGCGGGCGATGCCGATGCCGCCGCCCGGGCTCGCCTCGCCGTCGAGCAGCAGCAGGTCGATCTCGTAGTCGTCGACCAGCCGGACGCAGGCGGCGTACTCGTCGGCCTCGACGAACTCGATCTCGATGCCGGGCGCCGGGCGGGTGCCCACGGCCAGCCGCATCCGGTCGCGGACCTTCGGGTCGTCGCTGTAGAGCAGGACGGTGCAAAGACGATCGCTCATCGTGACGTGGCTCCCACCTCGTAGCTGCCCGCTGATCGTAGCGGGCGTCACGTTCGGCCTGTCCTCCGCCCGGGCGGGGGAGGGCGTACCCCGTCAGGGGCCTCAGGCGCTCGCTTCCGCGGCGCGCTCGCGGGCCTCCTGGCGGTCCAGCTCGCGGTCGAGCCGGCGGGCCTCGCGCTCGGACTGTTTGACCCACTGGACGACCAGGACGGCGAGCATGGTGACGCTGACGAACTCGCCGCCGGCCCAGAGGACGCCTCCGGCCACCACCTGGTCGTTCCAGGGGTCGGACCAGGACAGGTTGAGCGACGGGTACCAGTCGCCGCCGAACAGCGTGGTGCTCTGCATGATGGTGAGCCCGAGCACGGTGTGGAACGGCACCGAGAGCAGCATGAGCAGCGCGCGCGCCGGGTACGGCCAGCGTCCGGGCAGCGGGTCGAGGCCGAGCAGCGGCCAGAAGAAGACGCAGCCGGTGGCGATGAAGTGCGCGTGGACGAGTTCGTGCGCCCACTCGTGGCGCAGGGTGAACTCGTAGAGGTCGGTGAAGTAGAGCGCGAACGGGTTCACCACGAAGATGGTGAACGCCACGAGCGGGAAGCTGTAGATCCGCGCGATCCGGCTGTGCACGATCGCGAGCAGGCGCTTGCGCGGGCGTACCGGCAGCGTGCGCAGCGCCAGCGTGACCGGCGCGCCGAGCGCCAGGAAGATCGGCGCGATCATCGACAGCACCATGTGCTGGACCATGTGCACCGAGAGCAGGGCGGTGTCGTACGCGCCGAGCCCGGTGAGCGTGACCAGCGCGATGCCGCCGAGGCCGGGGCCGAGGAACGACACGGTACGGATGACCGGCCAGCGGTCGCCGCGCAGCCGCAGCCGGTGCACCCCGTAGAGGTACAGGCCGGCGGCGAGCACGATGCCCAGCGTGAGCCAGCTGTCCAGCCGGGTCTCGGTGAACACCCGGGCCACGGTGAACGGCGGCGGGGCGCTCTCGCCTCCCGCCGCCAGCGTCGCCGGAACGGCCGAGGTGACGGCGAGGATCTGATCGACGTGCAGCACGCTTTTCAGGGTAGGTCAGGCGAAGCGGACCACCACGATCGGGCCACGGAAGGGCCGGGTTTGGCACCCCGCTGATCGTCGGTCCCGGTCAGGGGCAATAATGACCGCGTGACTGCGGCCCCAGCCATTGACAAGAGCCGGATCCACTCCCTGACGCGACCCAACATGGTCAGCGTCGGGACGATCGTGTGGCTCTCCAGCGAACTCATGTTCTTCGCGGCGCTGTTCGCGATGTACTTCTCCATCCGCGCGGCTGCGCCGGAGCAGTGGGAGAAGCACACCGAGGTGCTGAACATCCCGTACGCGACCACGTTCACGGTGATCCTGGTGCTCTCCTCGATCACCTGTCAGATCGGCGTGTTCGCGGCCGAGCGCGGCGACGTCCACGCCCTGCGCCGGTGGTTCACGATCACGTTCATCATGGGTCTGATCTTCGTACTCGGTCAGCTGAACGAGTACCGGACCCTGGTGCACGAGGGCGTGAAGATCAACGAAGACGGCTACGGGTCGATGTTCTACCTCACCACCGGATTCCACGGTCTGCACGTGACCGGCGGTCTGGTCGCCTTCATCATCTTCATGATCCGCACCACCATGGGTCGGTTCACCCCAGCCCAGGCGACCTCGGCGATCGTCGTGTCCTACTACTGGCACTTCGTGGACGTCGTGTGGATCGCGCTCTACGCCATGATCTACTGGCTCCAGTGATCTTGGCGCGTCACGAACCGCGCCGCTGCTCCGTCCCCTGAGACAAGGTCCAACCGGTTAAGGACACAGGTCATGACTTCTGACAACGACCGCCGACGCGGTCTGCTCGCGCGGCTGCGCGGGCGGCCCGTAGCGCGCAGCAGGGGCCGCCGCCGGCTGGGCGCCGCGGTCCGGCTGTTCGCCGCGCTGATGCTGGCCGGCGGTGCCTACACCGTCTTCGCCCCCGGCGTGCAGGCGCAGGACAACCCGCCGTTGACCGCCGCAGGCAACGAGGGTAAGGCGCTGTTCGACGTGAGCTGTGTGACCTGTCACGGTCGCAATGCCCAGGGCGTCGAGGGCCGTGGTCCGAGCCTGATCGGCGTCGGGTCCGCCTCGGTGGAGTTCCAGGTGAGCAGCGGTCGCATGCCGATGGCCCGGCAGGAGGCCCAGGCCATGCGCAAGCCGCCGCAGTTCACCGACGAGCAGGTGCGCCAGCTCGGGCAGTACATCCAGGAGCTCGGTGGCGGTCCGGAGGTGCCCAACGGCGACCTGCGTGAGGGCGCCAACCTGGCCACCGGTGGCGAGCTGTTCCGGATCAACTGCTCGCAGTGCCACGCCTTCGGCGGTGGCGGCGGTGCGCTGTCCTCCGGCAAGTACGCGCCGAGCCTCGCGCCGGCCAGCGACCGGCAGATCTACGCCGCGATGCTGAGCGGTCCGCAGAACATGCCGGTGTTCGGTGACAACCAGATCACGCCGCAGGAGAAGGCGGACATCATCGCCTACATCCAGGACACGCTGAAGAACGACGGCGACCCGGGCGGGTTCAACCTGGGCCGGTACGGCCCGTCGACCGAGGGCATCGCGATCTTCCTGGTCGGCATCGTCGCGCTGGTCTTCGCGAGCCTGTGGATTGCGGGCAAGTCGTGACCGGACGGATCAATGGTTCCAGTGCTGTGGCGCCGACCCCCGGCGTCACCCGTAGCGAGGTGACGGCATGAGCACCCACACCGAGCACCAGGCCCAGCGGGGCCCGGAGCCGCTCGACGTGAACGACCCCCGGCTCTCCCGGTTCGAGGTCGTTCAGGAGGGCGCCCGGCGGGACGACATCGAGATCGTCCACTACGAGCCGCAGGTGGTCCCGGGCAGCAAGGCCGAGCGCCGGCTGATCCGTACCGTCGCCCTGATGTTCCTGCTGACCGGCGTCTTCGCGACCGCCTTCCTGGTGGTCTACATCTGGTGGCCGTGGCAGTGGGAGCCGGGTCGCGGCGGCGACAAGCTCTACACGCCGCTGCTCGGCGTGACGCTGGGCCTGGCGCTGCTGGGCATCGGTTTCGGCATCCTGACCTGGGGCAAGAAGCTGCTGCCCAAGGAGGTGTCGATCCAGGACCGGCACGACCAGGTCGACGACCCGGAGGGTCGCAAGATCACCGGTGAGACGATGCTCTACCTCGCCGACGAGATGGGCGTACGCCGCCGGCCGCTGCTGGGCATCTCGCTGCTCGCCGGCCTGGCGCCGGTGGGCGCGGTGGCCGCCGCGCCGCTGATCGGTGGCCTGATCGAGCAGCCGCACAAGAACAACCAGATGTTCACCACCGGCTTCCAGCCGGGCGAGGGCGGCAAGAAGATCCGGCTGATCCGTGAGGACGGCCGTCCGATCCGCCCGGCCGACGTCAGCGTCGGCGGCCAGCTCACCGTGTTCCCGGGCATCGACGGCGGCGTCAGCAACAAGCACGCCGACTCGCCCACCCTGCTCATCCACCTGCGGGAGGACGACGCGCAGAAGTCGCGCGCCGCGAACGAGCGCAAGGGCCACGGCGACTACATGTGGGGCAACTACGTCGCGTACTCCAAGATCTGTACGCACGCCGGCTGCCCGGCCAGCCTCTACGAGCAGCAGACCAACCGCCTGCTCTGCCCCTGCCACCAGTCCCAGTTCCTCATCACCGACAACGCCAAGCCGATCTTCGGCCCGGCGAACCGGCCGCTGCCGCAGCTGCCGATCGAGGTGGACGAGGAGGGCTTCTTCGTGGCGAAGTCCGACTACACCGAGACCATCGGTCCCGACTTCTGGGAGCGGCCATGAAGCGCCGAAAGTTTGATGCCGCCGCGCTGCCGGCCAAGAGCGCGCGGGCGGTGGACGACCGCTTCCAGGTGGCCACGCCCCTGCGCAAGCTGCTGAACAAGGTCTTCCCCGACCACTGGTCGTTCCTGCTGGGCGAGATCGCGCTGTTCTCGTTCATCGTCCTGCTGCTGACCGGCGTCTTCCTGACGTTCTTCTTCGAGCCGACGATGACCGAGGTCATCTACAACGGCAGCTACGCGCCGCTGCGGGGCACCCCGATGTCGGCCGCGTACGCCTCCAGCCTGGACATCTCGTTCGATGTCCGGGGTGGCCTGATCATGCGGCAGATGCACCACTGGGCGGCCCTGCTGTTCATGGCCGCGATCGTGGTGCACATGCTGCGGGTGTTCTTCACCGGCGCGTTCCGCAAGCCGCGTGAGACCAACTGGATCATCGGTTCGCTGCTGTTCTGGGTCGGCTTCCTGGCCGGCTTCACCGGCTACTCGCTGCCGGACGACGGCCTGTCCGGCACCGGTCTGCGCATCGCCTCCGCGATCATCCTGTCGATCCCGGTGATCGGTTCCTGGGTCAGCTCGTCGATCTTCGGCGGGGAGTTCCCCGGCACCATCATCATCAGCCGCTTCTTCATCGCCCACGTGCTGCTCGTCCCGGGTCTGCTGGTGGCGCTGATCAGCGTGCACCTCGGCCTGGTGTTCAAGCAGAAGCACACCCAGTGGCCCGGCCCCGGCCGGACCAACTCCAACGTGGTCGGCGAGCGGATGTTCCCGCGCTACGCGCTCAAGCAGGGCGGCTTCTTCATGGTCGTCTTCGGCGTGATCGCGCTGATGGGCGGCCTGTTCCAGATCAACCCGATCTGGCTGTTCGGCCCGTACGAGGCGTGGGTGGTCTCGGCCGCCAGCCAGCCCGACTGGTACGTCATGTTCCTCGACGGCTCGACCCGGCTCATGCCGGGCTGGGAGATCCACATCCCGATCGGCAACGGGTACGTCATCCCACCGCTGTTCTGGCCGACGGTGGTCCTACCCGGAATCCTGGTGGGCCTGTCGATGATGTACCCGTTCCTGGAGGCGCGCCGCCTCAAGGACTACAAGCACCACAACCTGCTCCAGCGGCCCCGGGACGTTCCGGCCCGGACCGCCGTGGGCGCCATGGCGCTGGCCTTCTACATCGTGCTGACGCTCTCCGGCGCCAACGACGTCATCGCCGACAAGTTCCACATCAGCCTGAACGCGATGACCTGGGCGGGCCGGATCGGCCTGCTGATCCTGCCGCCGATCGCGTACTACATCACGTACCGGATCTGCCTGGGTCTGCAGCAGCACGACCGGGAGGTGCTGGCCCACGGTGTGGAGACCGGCATCATCAAGCGGCTGCCCGACGGCCGGTTCGTCGAGGTCCACCAGCCGCTCACCTCGGCCGAGGGGCACGACGGTCACCCGCCGGCGCTGGACTACGTCGGCTGGGTGGTGCCGAAGAAGATGAACCGGCTCGGCGCCCTCGGCCCGGCGATCCGGGGCTTCTTCTACCCGATCGAGAAGCCGGCCGAGGCGCCGGTCTCGCCGGGGCACCCGCCGGTCGAGGACCGGCCGGAGCGGGAGGAGATCGGCAGCGGCGAGAGCCGTCGCTGACCTTCCCGGTACGACTGACAGTGGCGCCCGCCGGATCATCCGGCGGGCGCCACTGCCGGTTTACGTGCCTGTCGTCCGGTTGTGCCCGCCGGGCGCCCGACGTGCGGTGCACCGGTCCCCGCCGCCCCCCGACACGGACGGGTGGAATCGCAGGAATAACCCCGGTCAGCCGGGTATCCGTGCGGTCCGACGTCTCATGGGGGAGGAAAGATGCTGGGAATCAAACGCCTGGGCCTGATGGCCGCGCTGGTGGTCGTGGGGCTGGCGCCCGCCGCCGCGGCACAGGCCGCGGCGCAGCCGTCGACGCAGGACACGCAGTACCTGCAGGCGGTGCACCAGGTCAACCTGTTCGAGATCACCGCCGGTAACCTGGCCCAGCAGAAGGGTCAGAACCAGCAGGTCAAGGACCTGGGCAAGATGTTCGTCACGGACCACACCCAGCTGGACCAGACGGTGCAGTCGACCGCCCAGCAGCTCAACGTGCAGCTGCCGGCCGACCCGACCGCCGACCAGCAGAAGGTCCTCGACAAGCTGAACAACCTCAACGGGGCCGAGTTCGACAAGGCCTGGGTGACCGCGCAGCTCGCCGGCCACGTCCAGGCCATCCAGGCCACCCAGACCGAGATCTCGCAGGGCTCGGAGCAGTCGGTGGTGCAGATCGCGCAGGACGCGCTGCCGGTCCTGCAGGCGCACTACGACGCGCTGGTGGCCCTGGCCCAGACGCTGGGTGTCCCGGTTCCGCAGACCAGTGCCAGCGGCACGCCCAGCCCGGGCGGCACCACCTCGCCGGGTGGCACCGAGTCGCCGGCTCCGGGCGGCACCGAGACCGAGGAGCCCGCTCCGGGCACCACGGAGACCCCGGTGCCCAGCCAGAGCTGACGTACCGCACGGTCGACGGTGGCCGGTCCGCCCACGGGGCGGGCCGGCCACCGGCTCGTGTCAGTCGGCGCTCGCGAGCCCGATCGCGAACGCCTCCTCCAGGTCGTGCTGGGAGTACGCGCGGAACGCGATGTGCGACTCGGTGTTCAGCACGCCCGGCACCTTCGAGATGCTGCCGGCGATGACCTGCGCGATCTGCTCGAACTCCCGGACGCGGACCATGGCGATCAGGTCGACGTGCCCGGCCACCGAGTAGACCTCGCTGACGCCGGGCAGGTTGGCCAGGGTCTCGGCCACCTCGGGGATGGAGTCGGTGGCGCAGTCGATCAGCACGATCGCGGTGATCACGGGACGGTTCTCCGTTCGTCGGCGACGAGGCCCATGCTAGATCCCGCGGCCCTCACCGCGCCGCCGGGACGGTCAGGTCGTCCCCGGCCCGGATCACCCGGTGGAGGCTCTCCCCGGCCGCGACGGTCGCGCCCGGCCACACCACGGACCGGTCCACGTCACCGTCCACCCGCGCGCCCGCGCCCACCACCGAGCCGGTGACCCGGCCGGTCACCGTCGCCGCCGGGTCCACCAGCCCGTCCGGGCCGGCGGCGTGCAGGTTGGCGTCCAGGTAGTCGGCCGGGGTGCCGGTGTCGTAGAACGTGCCCCGGTAGGGCACCACGGTGAGCGCGCCGGCCGCCTCCGCGGGCCGCCACACCGCCCGGACCAGGTCGCCGAACGTGGCCGGCAGGTCGCGGACCAGCCGCCAGGGCAGCAGCGAGAAACCCACGAACTCGTGGCCCTCGAACGTCCCGGGGGCGTCCGGGTCGTCGGCGGGCCGGCCGAGCAGGCGTACGCCGTGCCCGTCCCAGCCGTCCAGCAGCGCGGCGATGTCCGGCCCGGGCGGGGCCGCCGGATCGGCCAGGTACGCGTCGGCGTTGCCCACCAGCACGCCCCGGCCGGCGATCCAGTCCCGCAGCCGGCCGACGCCTCCGGCGGTGCCCAGCGGGGCGTCCGGCTCGACCGACAGGTGGGCCCGGTCGCCGACCCGCGCGACCACCCGGTCACCCAGGTAGCAGGCGTTCACCGCGACCCGTTCCGGACCGGCCAGGCCGAGCCCGGCCAGCCGGGCCAGCGCCCGGTCCAGCAGCGGGACGTTGCCGACCGGGCAGAGCGCCTTCGGCACCCGCTCGGTGAGCGGGCGCAGCCGGGTGCCCTCACCGGCGGCCAGCACCACCGCGCACACCTCGCCCCCCGGCGCCGGAGCGCCCGCGTACGGGGTGCTCACGCGGCCGGTGGGCGCTCGCCGGCGCGCGGGCCGATGCCGTAGAAGCCCAGCAGGTTCGCGGTGGCGCGGCTGAGCCGGGGCAGGTCGTCCAGCGGATGGAAGGCGGCCTCGAAGACCTCGGCCCCGTCCACCTTCAGCTCCGTGGTCGACGCCGGCACCTCCGCCTCGAAGACCACGTCCACCCAGCCCTTGGCGTGCACCACCGCGTTCGGCACCGCCGGGCGCAGCGCGTCGGGGGACAGGCGGACACCTGATTCCTCGTACAGCTCCCGGGCGGCGCCGACCACCGGGGCCTCGCCGCGTTGCAGCAGCCCGGCGGGCAGAGTCCAGCTGTAGCCGGGCGGCTGGCGCAGCAGCAGGATCCGGCCCGCGCCGGTGGCCTCCGCGTCCTTGACCAGCGTGACCGCGCCGACGACGTACTTCGGCACGGCCAGCCGCACCAGCCGCCGCCGCAGCGGGACCGGAAGCCGGTAGAAGATCTGGTAGCCGAGGGCCCGTCCGGTGGCACGCGCGCGGGGGATCATGCCGTCCAGGCTAGTGGTCCCGGCGCGGACCGGCTTCGTCTACTGCCTGTGGTCGACCAGATCGATCAACTGCTGGACCACGGTGTCCGGCTCGACGGTGCGGTCGAAGACCGCCACCAGCATCGTCTCCAGGTCGGGGTAGCCCAGTTCCTCGGACAGCCGCAGCAGCGGCAGGTCGCTGGCCAGACCCCGGTTGTGCTTGCGCAGCGCCAGCCCGATGGAGGCCCGGCCGAGGCGTACCTTGTCGGCGATCGAGATGCCCGGCTCGGTGTGCTCGGCGAACCAGCGGTTGATCTGCATCTGGGCGTGCGGCGACTTGACGAAGCCCAGCCACTCCCGGCGCGGGCCGCGCGGGGCCACGTCGGCCTCGAAGCCGCTCTCCGCGTCGCGCTCGGTGTAGATCTCCACCACGTCGCCCTCCTCCAGTTCGGAGGAGAGCGGGGCGAGCCGGCCGTTGATCCGGGCCGCCAGGCAGTGGTCGCCGCGCTCGGTGCCCAGCTCGTACGCGAGGTCGACCGGCGTGGCCCCGGCCGGCAGCACCACCTGCCGCCCGTCGGCGACGACCTGGATCTGCGCCTCCGACAGGTCGCAGCGCAGCGACTCCATGAACTGGGTCGGGTCGACGGTCTCCTGCTCCCAGTCGAGCACCCGGCGCAGCCAGGCCAGCTCGTCCGCCCGGTCGACGGCCCGGCCCGCGGCGCGGGGGAAGCGGTAGTGGGCGGCTACGCCGTACTCCGCGGAGCGATGCATCTCGGTAGTGCGGATCAGCACCTCGACGGTGCGGTCCTGCGGGCCGCAGACGCTCGTGTGCAGGGAGCGGTAGAGGTTGTTCTTCGGGGAGGCGATGAAGTCCTTGAAGCGGCCCGGCACCGGCCGCCAGAGCCCGTGCACGGCGCCCAGCGCGGCGTAACAGTCGGTCGCCGGACCGTCCACCACGATCGCGATACGCGGCAGGTCGTACGGGGCCGTGTGACCGCCGGCGACGGTGTCCTTCCAGATCGAGTAGAGGTGGCGGGGGCGGGGGGAGACGTCGGCGTCGACCCGGTTGCGGCGCAGCGCCACCCGGGTGCGGGCCACCACGTCGGCGAGGTAGGCGTCCCAGCCGGGCCGGTCGTGCACGAAGCGGGCGAGCCGCGCGTGCTCCTCCGGCCGCAGGTGCAGCAGGACCACGTCGTCCAGCTCGCGTTTGAGCGTCTGGATGCCGAGCCGGTCGCAGAGCGGGACCAGCACCTCCTGGGTCTTGCGGGCGATCCGCTCCCGGGACGCGGCCGAGCGGACGCCGAGCGTACGCATGTTGTGCAGCCGGTCGGCCAGCTTGATCACCAGCACCCGGACGTCCTTGCCGGCCGCCACGATCATCTTGCGGACGGTCTCCGCCTCGGCGGCCTTGCCGTAGAACGCCTTGTCGAACTTCGTCACGCCGTCGACCAGGTGGGCGACCTCGCGGCCGAAGTCCTCCTGGAGCGCCTGGAGCGTGTAGCGGGTGTCCTCCACCGTGTCGTGCAGCAGCGCGGCGACCAGCGTGATGGTGTCCATGCCGAGGTCGGCGCAGATCTGCGCCACCGCCAGCGGATGGGTGATGTACGGCTCGCCGCTCTTGCGGAACTGGCCGCGGTGCATGTTCTCGGCGATCGTGTAGGCGCGGCGCAACACCGAGGCGTCGGCGCTCGCGTGGATGCCGCGATGGGCCCGGACCAGCGCGGTGACCGGGTCGCCGTCGGAGGTCGGCCAGGTGAGCAGGGAACGCAGGCGGCGGGTGAGTGGCAGTTCGCCCTGGGCTGGAAGCGCGCCACCCAGGGCGGCGCCGTGTCCGGCGTCGACGTCCACCTGGGACACCTCCTCACCCCGGCCCTCGGCCGCCGGGAACCGGCGACCGGGAGCAGAGCCCGCGAATCGGGCAGGTCTGCACTCCTTTAACAGACTAAGGGAGTCGAGGTAGTCCGATCGGTCAGTTGGTCATGAGCGTTCGGTCGAGACTTTGTGGGTTCCGCCGCTCTCCGCCTTCGTCAGGAGGTCGCGGAAACGCCCCGCGCCGGCCACCGGCGAGGCCCATCCGGCGCTCGCCTCGACCAGGCGGGTCTCCGGTCGCTCCAACCAGGACAGGATCCGTTCGGTCTCCTCGGCGGTCGCGGCCGGCACCGGCCCGTGCCCGGGCAGCACCGTCTCGGCGGTGGCCCGGATCGCGTCGATCGTCGGTCGCGGATGGACACCCGGCGGGGACACCCCGGCCCCCGCCAGCCGCCCGTGCCGCACCAGCGCCAGCTCCCAGCCGCCCCGGGCCGCCGGCCGGGCGGCGGCCAGCTCGGCGATGCCGGTCAGCGCGGCCAGCCGCTGCATCCGGACCGCCGCGCGCAGCACCGCGACCAGCCGCCCGCGCACCACAGCCGCCTCCTCGTAGCGCTGGGCGGCCGACAGCACCTCGATGCGGGCGAGCAGCGCGTCCACCACCACACCGGGATCGTCGCTGGTGGCGGTGCGGAACGGCGTCGCCGCCCGGTCGTCGTACTCCTCGGGGGTGATCCGGTGCTCGCAGGGCGCCGGGCAGCGACCCAGCTCGGCCAGCGCGCAGGCCGGCATGGTGGTGCGCCGGGACAGCCGGTGCGTGCACTGCCGCAGCGGCACCGCGTCGTGGAAGCCGGCGGCGGCCAGCTCCGCCGCCTGCCGGGACCGGAACGGCCCCAGGTAGGCCGTGTCGGTGGGCGCGATGTCGCGCACGATCGACAACCGGGGGTACGCCTCGTCGGTGAGCTTCAGCCACACCTGGCGCTCCGGATACTTCGACCTGCGGTTGTACGGCGGCGCGTGCGCCGCGATCAGCCGCAGCTCGCGGACCTCCGCCTCCAGCGAGTGGGCGCACTCCACCGCCTCCACCCGCTCGGCGGCGGCGAGCATCTCGGAGATCCGGGCCCGCTTCTCCGCGGCGGTGAAGTAGCTGCGCACCCGGGTGGCGATGTCACCGGACGTGCCGACGTAGAGCGGCCGGTCGTCGGCGGCCCGGAAGATGTAGACGCCCGGCACCTTCGGCAGCCCGTCGGCGAGGTGCCGCTTGCGGCGCTGGGTGGGTGTGACCGCGCGGGCGAACTCGATCGCCTCGCCGACCGTGTCGACGCGGTGCCCGCCGAGCCGGCCGATCAGCCCGTGCAGCACGTCGACGGTGGCCTTGGCGTCGTCCAGCGCCCGGTGGGTGGGCTGGGTCGCGGTGCGGAAGTAGGCGGCGAGCGTGCCCAGCTTGCGGTTGGGCACCTCGTCGCGGGTCAGCACCCGCCGGGCCAGCGCGGCCGTGTCCAGCACCCGCGGGTTGGGCCAGCGGTAGCCGTGCTTCGCGCAGGCCGCCTTGAGGAACCCCACGTCGTACGGCGCGTTGTGGGCGACCAGCACGGCGTCGCCGACGAACTCCAGGAAGCTCGGCAGCACCTGCTCGATCGGCGGGGCGGGCAGCAGCATGGCCTGCGTGATGCCGGTGAGCACGGTGATGAACGGCGGGATCGGCACGCCCGGGTTGACCAGCGTGGCGAGCACGCCCAGCTCCTCGCCGCCGCGCACCTTCACCGCGCCGATCTCGGTGATCCCGCCGCCGTCGGGCGCGCCGCCCGTGGTCTCCAGGTCGACCACCACGAAGGTGGTCGCGTAGAGCGGCAGCGCCGGGTCCACGCCGCTGCCCGCCGCAGTGTCCAGGCCGGCCAGCGACTCCTGGACGTACTCCGCTCGTGTCACCCGCGGGACGCTAGCGGCACGGTCCGACACTTGCGTCACTGCGGCCCCAGGAGATACCACGGGGGTACGATGAGAGATCGGCTCACTCACCGGGCGGTGGGCCCGTTCGGGGTGGGAGACTTGCCTCATGCCCCTCACCGAGCCGCACGACGACCACTCCTCCGCGGAGGAGCCGGTCCTCGGCGTGCCCGGCGCCGGTGAGGACGCGCCGACCCCGGTCGAGCCCGAGCCCACCCTGCCCGAACCGGTCCGGCAGCGGATCGTGACGCTCACCGCGGCCGTGCTGCCCGGCCTGCCCGCCGACGAGGTGCCGGTGCCGTTGCGGCGGGTCGCCAAGTTCGCCCCGAACCGCCGCGCCCGGCTCGGCGCGCCCGCGATCGCCGCCCAGCTCACCGCCGACCCGCTGTTCCGGCAGCGGGTCACCGCCCGGGTGCTCGCCGACGCCGGCGACCTCGGCACGGCGGTGGTGGAGGGCACCGCCCCGGCCGCGGCCGACCCGGTCGAGGTGGCCGCGCTGGCCTACCTGGCCCGGCCCCGGGGCTGGCGGGAACTGATCGAGGCCAGCGGCGAGGCGGTACGCGCCGAGGCCGACAGCGCTGTGGTGGCCGAACTGGTCCGCGAGGCCGAGCAGCGGGCCGCGCGCGCCGAGCACGACCGGGCGGTGGCCCGGGTCGAGGCGGAGAAGCTGCGCGACGAGCTGGCCCGGGTCCGCGAGGAACTCGGTCAGCTCCGCGAGGAGGCGCGCCAGCTCGCCCGTACCCTGCGGGAGACCCAGGCCCGCGAGCGCAAGGCCACCGAACTGCTCGCCACCGAGCGGGGCCGGGCGGCCCGCGCGGCGGCCGACGCGGACGCCGAGCTGCGCCGCGCCCGGGCCCGGCTGGCCGAGGCGGAGGCCGCCGCCGGCGTGGCCCGGGCCAGCGCCAAGGAGGCCCGGTCGGTCGACGACGCCCGGCTGTGGCTGCTGCTGGAGACGATCGGCCAGGCCGCGGTCGGGCTGCGCCGCGAGCTGGCGCTCGACCCGGTGGACAAGCTTCCGGCCGACTTCGTCGCCGACGCGTTCGCCGAGCAGCCGGGCGCCGCGCAGGCCGGCCCGTCGACGCGGGCCCGCGACACCGACGACCCGGCCCGCCTCGACCAGTTGCTCGCGCTGCCCCGGGCACACCTGGTGGTGGACGGTTACAACGTGACGAAGCGGGGCTTCGGCGAGATGTCGCTGGAGCAGCAGCGCAAACGGCTGATCACCGGGCTGGGCGGGATCGCCGCGCAGACCGGGGACGAGGTCACAGTCGTCTTCGACGGCGCCGAGCGGATCCACGGCCTGCCCCCGGCGCCGCGCGGCGTGCGGGTGCTGTTCTCCCGTAAGGGCGAGACCGCGGACGAGCTGATCCGCCGGCTGGTCCGCGCCGAGCCGGCCGGGCGGCCGGTGGTCGTGGTCTCCTCCGACCGCGAGGTCGCCGACGGGGTACGCCGGCACGGCGCGTACCCGCTGGGCGCCGACTCGCTGCTGCGGCGCCTGGCCCGCTCCTGAGCCTTCTCTCTCCCCCTTGATCGACTCCAGATCGGGGGAGTGGTGGGGTCGGGCGCGTGCTGATCGCGCCACTTCGGCGTACTGGTTCTGGTTCGCGGCGGGTGCTGCCTCGTTGTCCGGTTCTGTCGTACCGGGGCGTTAGCGTTCTGGTGACCGACGGTGGTGGTCCCTTCCCCGAGCGCCACCGGCGACCCGTCAGGAGGCGTTGATGCTGATCGACTGCGACACCTGCGGCAACCGTGGCGCCGGCTGCTCCGGCTGCCTGGTGACCGCACTGCTCGACTCCGACCCGGCCGACCTCGGCCCGGCCGAGCACCGGGCGATCGAGGTGTTCGCGCGGGCCGGGTTCGAGGTCGAGGTGCTACCACCACCCGCGCCCGCCGAGGCGCTGGCGCCGATGCCCCGCCGCCCCGGCCGTCGCCGCCGGGTCGCCTGACGCCGCCCGCCGCCCGCCGCCCGCCGCCCGCTGCCCGCCGCCCGCCGGCTTCCGCCTGCCACTAAAGGAGGGCTGCCCCCGGGGTGCTCAGGGCGGCCGCCGGGATCACCCCGTCCACCGCATGTCGATCGGGCCCGGGCCGCCGTCTGCCGCGTCGGCCCACCCTGGCCTGCGCTGCTCCTCGGTCCCCGAGTCTGGATCCCAGCCACATCTGACGCTCCCTTCTCGTCCCCGCCCCGGCAACGGCCGCCGATCTTGGAGTTGTGGTGCCCAGGATGTCCGAGTAGCCACGTTTGTCAGCCGCCACAACTCCAAGATCGGCGCGCGGGGCGGGCTGGGGCCGCGCGCGGGCAGGGCGGGGCGGGGGCGGGGCCGCGGGGCGGGCACGGTCTCGCTTGCGCGGCCGGGCAATAGGATGAGCGGTCACGGCGGGAGGGGGCGGGATGACGCGGACCGGGCACGACGGCGGGGTGGAGCGGTGACCCCGCGCGCGTGGGCCCTGCTGACCCTGGCCGGCCTGGCGGTGGCGCTGCTCGTGGCGGTGGCGCTTCTGGTGCCGTGGAGCCGGCCGCCCGCGCCCCGCGCCGACCAGCTCGCGGCGCTGCGTGACCTTCCGGCCGAACAGGTGACCCGGGGCCGCGCGTTTCACGGCGCGCTGCGCCCGGCGGCCTGGTCGGCGCTGGCGGTCGGGCTGGTGGTGGCGTTGCTGCTCGGCCTGACCCCGCTGGGCGGGCGCCTGGTCGAACTGGCGGGCCGGCCCTTCGGCGGGCACTGGATCGCGCAGGCGGTGCTCGGCGGGCTGGCCGTCATGTTCCTCGCCGACCTGCTCACCCTGCCGTTCGCGGCCTGGCGGCGCACCGTGCTGGTCCGCTACGGGCTGAGCACCCAGAGCTGGGGCGGCTGGGCGGTCGACCTGCTCAAGTCGTACGCGGTCAGCGCCGTGATCGGCGCGCTGGTGCTGCTCGGCTTCTACACCGTGGTCCGGCTGGCCCCGCGCTGGTGGTGGGCGTTCGGCGCGGCCGGCGCGGCGGCGCTGGTGGTGGTGCTGTCGTTCGTGCTGCCGGTGCTCGTCGAGCCGGTGTTCAACCGGTTCACCCCGATGGAGCCGGGCCCGCTGCGCAGCGAGCTGACCGCGATGGCGGCCCGGGACGGCGTACCGGTGCGCGACGTGCTCGTCGCCGACGCGTCGCGGCGCACCCGGGCGGTGAACGCGTACGTCTCCGGGCTCGGGCCGACGCGGCGGGTGGTGGTCTACGACACGCTGCTGCGCGAGGCGGAGCCGGCCGAGGTGACGAGCGTGGTCGCCCACGAGCTGGGGCACGCCAAGGACCGGGACGTGTGGACCGGCACGCTGCTCGGCGCGCTCGGCGCCGCCGCCGCGGTGGTGGCGCTCTACCTGATCGGCTCCTGGACGCCGCTGCTGCGGCTCGCCGGCGTCGACTCGATCGCCCAGCCGCGGGCGTTCCCGCTGCTGATCGCGCTGGTCACGGTCGCCGGCCTGCTCACCACGCCGGTGCAGGCGCTGGTCTCCCGCCGGATCGAGGCCCGCGCCGACGCCCACGCGCTGGCGCTCACCGGCGACCCGGCGACGTTCGAGGCGATGCAGCGCCGGCTGGCCGGGGTGAACCTGGCCGACCCCGACCCGCCGCGCTGGGAGCACCTCTGGTCGGCGACCCACCCGTCCACCGTGGAGCGGATGGCCGCCGCCCGCGCCTATGCCAGGGAGTCCGGCCGATGAGCCGCACCTTGCTGATCACCAACGACTTCCCACCGCGCCCCGGTGGCATCCAGTCCTTCGTGCACAACCTCGCGGTGCGACAGCAGCCGGGATCGGTGGTGGTCTACGCGTCGAGCTGGCGCGGGGCGGAGAAGTTCGACGCCGACCAGCCGTTCGAGGTGGTGCGGGAACATACCCGGGTGCTGCTGCCCACGCCGCTGATCGCGCGGCGGGCGGCGCGGCTGGCCCGCGCGTACGACTGCGACACGGTCTGGTTCGGCGCGGCGGCCCCGCTGGGGCTGCTCGCGGCGGGCCTGCGGCGGCGGTCCGGGATCCGCCGGGCCGTGGCGCTGACCCACGGACACGAGGTCGGATGGGCGGCGCTGCCCGGCGCCCGCTCGGCCCTGCGCCGCATCGGCCGGGGCGTGGACGTGACCACCTACCTCGGCGAGTACACCCGGACGCGGCTGGCGCGCGTGCTGGACGGGCTGACCGAGCTGCGGCGGCTCGCGCCCGGCGTGGACGTGGACACCTACCACCCGGACGTCGACGGCACGAAGGTCCGCGAACGGCTCGGGCTGGCCGACCGGCCGGTGGTGGTGTGCGTGTCGCGGCTGGTGCCCCGCAAGGGCCAGGACATGCTGATCCGCGCGCTGCCGGAGATCCGCCGCCGGGTGCCCGGTGCCGCGCTGCTGGTGGTCGGCGGCGGACCGTACCGCTCGACGCTGGAGAAGCTGGCCCGGCAGAGCGGGCTGGAACGCGACGTGGTGTTCACCGGTTCGGTGCCGTCGGCCGACCTGCCCGCCCACTACGCGGCCGGTGACGTGTACGCGATGCCCTGCCGCACCCGTAACCGGGGCCTGGACGTGGAGGGCCTCGGGATCGTCTACCTGGAGGCGGGCGCCACCGGGCTGCCGGTGGTGGCCGGCGACTCCGGGGGCGCGCCGGACGCGGTCCGCGACGGCGAGACCGGGTACGTGGTCGGCGGCCGGGACGTGGCCCAGCTCGCCGACCGGGTGGCCACGCTGCTCGCCGACCGGGACCTGGCCCGACAGTTCGGCGCCGCCGGCCGGGCGTGGGTGGAACGGGAGTGGCGCTGGGAGACGCAGGCGCAGCGGATGGCCGCGCTGCTGGCCGGCTGACCACCGCCCCCGACCCGCAAGCGGCTCCGGCACGACGGCCGAGCCGCCTCAGGAGACGGCTTCGACGTGCACGGGCACCCGGCCCAGGTGCGGCGCCGCCGGGCCGGGGCGGCCGAAGTGCCAGCCCTGCCCGGCGTCGCAGCCGATCGCGCGCAGCCGGTCCGCCTGGTCGGCCGTCTCCACGCCCTCGGCGGTGACGGTCAGGTCCAGCGCGTGCGCCAGCGACACGAGCGAGGCGAGGATCCGCTCGTCGGTGCCGCTGTCCGGCGCGCGCAGGCCGGTGACGAACTCACCGGCCACCTTCAGCTCGTCGACCGGCAGGTCCCGCAGGTACGCGAGGTTGCAGTAGCCGGTGCCGAAGTCGTCGATGGCGACCCGGACCCCCAGGTCACCGAGCACCCGCAGCGCCCGCACCGGCTCGACCACGGTGCTCATCATGGTGCTCTCGGTGATCTCCAGTTGCAGCCGGCGCGGCGGCAGGCCGGTGCGGCCGAGCACGCCGCGTACCTCGGGCACCAGGTCGGCCCGGTGCAACTGGCGTACGGCGAGGTTGACGCTGACGAACGGCGCGTCGCCGTCGATCGCCGACCAGGTGCCCGCCTCGCGGCACGCCTCGGCCAGCACCCAGCTGCCGAGCGGGACGATCAGCCCGGTCTCCTCGGCCAGCGGGATGAAGCTGTCCGGCCGCAGCACGCCCAGTTCGGGGTGGCGCCAGCGGACCAGCGCCTCCATGCCGAGGACCCGCCCGTCGCGCAGGGACGTCAGCGGCTGGTAGTCGAGGTAGAACTCGCCCCGGTCCAGGGCGGCGGGGATGGCCGCGGACAGCGCGTACCGGGCCAGGTCGCGGCGGTTGCGGTCGGCGTCGAACAGCGACCAGCGGGCCCCGCCCGCGGCCTTGGCCCAGTGCAGCGTGCTGTCGGCCGCGCGCATCAGCTCCATCGGGGAGGTGCCCGCGACCGGGCGCTCCACGATGCCGATGCTCGCCGAGACGGTCAGCTCGTGGCCGTCGACCAGCGCCGGCTCGCGTACCGCGGCCAGCGCCGCCTCGGCGACCTGCACCGCGTCGTCGGTTCCGGTCGTGCGCTCGATCAGGATCACGAACTCGTCGCCGCCGAGCCGGGCCACCAGATGCTCGCCGAGCGCCTCGTGCAGCCGCTGCGCCACCGCGACCAGCAACGAGTCGCCGACCTGGTGGCCGAGGGAGTCGTTGACGACCTTGAACCGGTCCAGGTCCAGGAAGCAGACGCCGACCCGGTCGGCGCCCCGGTTGATCGCGGCGGCCAGCCGCTCGGTGAACAGCGTGCGGTTGGGCAGGCCGGTGAGCGGGTCGTGGGTGGCCTGGTGCCGGAACCGGGCCTCGCTGTCGCGCAGCGCCCGTTCCGCCTGCGCACGGGCCATCATGGCGGCCCGGCGGATGGACTCCTGCTCGTCGAGCGTGCGGTCGCGCAGCGCGCGGGCGTACCCGGTGGCGACGGTGGCGAGCAGCCGGGCCATCCGGTCCTCGACGTCGTCGACGACCAGGTCGAGGTCGCGGACCAGGCGCAGCTGGATCACCTCGACGGTGCGGCCCAGCCCTTCGGCGGAGGCGATGTGCGCCTGCACCAGCTCCGCGCCGACCTGCTGGCCGATCCGCAGGTCGAACGGCTCGGCACGCAGCGCCTGGGCCAGCCGTTCGGTGAGCCGTTGCAGCATCTCCTCCAGCTGCGACTGGGTCATCGGCAGGTAGCTGGTGCCGGACACCGCCTTGGCCCAGGCCCGGGCGAACACGCCGGGCCTGCTGCGGGCCGCGTCGTCACCCACCGAGCCGCCCGACCCCGCCCATGAACACGGCCCGCTCGGCGTTCTCGGCCTGGTCGGGGGAGTCCGGCCGCCACTGCGGCACCCACACCACACCCGGGTCGACCAGTTCGAAGCCGTCGAACAGCGCGGTCAGTTCGGCCCGGCTGCGGATCCAGAGCTGGCTGTCGGTGCGCCGGTAGACCCGCTCCGCCTCGGCCCGCTCGCCGGTGCCGTCGCGGCCCTCCTCGCTGGCCTGGGAGAGCACCAGGTGGCTGCCGGGCGCCAGTGCTCCGCGCAGCGTCCGCAGGATCTCCTCGGGGCGGTCGCTGTCCGGGATGAAGTGCAGCACCGCCACGATCATCACCGCGACCGGACGGCTGAAGTCCAGCAGCCGGGTGACCTCCGGATGGGTCAGGATCGCCTCCGGGCGGCGCAGGTCCTCCTGGAGCACGGTGGCGTGCTCGTTGCCGGCCAGGATCTCCTGGCTGTGCGCCACCGCCACCGGGTCCACGTCGACGTAGACGACGCGCGACTGCCCGTCGATCCGCTGGGCGATCTCGTGCACGTTGCCGACGGTGGGGATGCCGGAGCCGATGTCGAGGAACTGGCGGACGCCGGCCTGGGCGAGGTACTGCACGGCCCGGCGCAGGAACGCGCGGTTGGCCTGGGCCATCAGTGGCGCCTCCGGCACCGCCTCCACCATCGCGCGGGCGGCCGCCCGGTCGGCGGCGAAGTTGTGCGAGCCGCCGAGGTAGTAGTCGTACATGCGGGCGACGCTGGGGCGTTCGATGTCGATCGTCTCGGGTGCCCAGTCCGGCCGCTGCATGTCCTGCCCCTCGGGTGTCGACGGCGCGCGGTGGTCACCGCCGCGCGGATCACCCGGGTATTCTGCCCCTCCGCCGTCGTGGTGCAAAGACCGTCGTCGCTATGCGTCCGGCCGTTCACCGTACGCGGTCAGCCGCACCCACGACGCCGGAGAGGCCCGCGTCCGCGGTGGACGGGGCCTCTTCCGGCGGTGTGCCTCAGAACTTGGGCGCGTCCGGTGCCTCGAGCAGGCCCAGCCGCAGCGCGGTCATCAGCGCCTGGGCCCGGTTGGCGGCGCCCAGCTTCTCGTAGAGCTTGGAGATGTGGGTCTTGGCGGTCGACTCGCTGACGAACAGCTGCTTGGCGATGCCCGCCACGCTCATGCCGTCGGCGAGCAGCCGCAGCACCTGGCCCTCACGGGGGGACAGCTGCGGGCCGGACGGGGCCAGCCGGCGCTTCATCGCCTCGGCCAGGTCGGCGGCGGTGAACGCGCTGGGGGAGGAGGCGGCGTGCCGGGCGGCGGCGACCACCTCGTCGGCCGGCGCGGTCTTCGGCACGAACGCGCTCGCGCCGGCTTCCAGGGCGCCGAAGAGCTGGTCGTCGCCGGCGTACATGGTCAGCACGACGATGCCCATCGACGCGCTGGACTTGCGCAGGGCGCGGGTGGCCTCCAGGCCGCTGCCGTCGGGCAGGCGAAGGTCCATGATCACCACGTCGGGCTGGAGCGCGCCGGCCTGGCGCACGCCCTCCGCGGCGGTGGCGGCCTCGCCAACGACCTCGAACTGGCGGTCACGCTCGAACGCGTGACGAAGACCCTTACGGATGAGGTCGTGGTCGTCGACTAGGAGAACCTTGGTACGGGTGGCCGGTGTCGGACTGCTGGTCATCCTCGGGTTACTCCCCTTCTGCTGCTGCGGCGCTGCCGCGCACCTTATCGCGCCGGGGCGACGAGCCGAGCACCACGGCCACTGTCGTCCCACTGGGTCGACGTGGCCTGATCTCCAACCGGCCTCGGATACGTTCCGCCCTCTCGGCCATGATCGCAAGGCCATAGTGCCCGTCCGGGCGCTGGTCACCGATGCCGTGACCGTCATCCGACACTTCGATTCGGGTGTACGGGGGATCCACCTCGCACGTGACCCACAGATTCGACGCGCCGGCGTGCTTACGGGCGTTCGTCACCGCCTCCTGCGCGATGCGCAGCAACTCGGCCTCGGTCGCGGCCGGCAGCCGGGCGGTGGACTCGTCGAGTGACAGGTGCACCCGCAGGCCGCCGGAGGCGCCGACGGTGCGGGCGTACTCGGCGATGGCGGCGGCCAGGCCACCGTGCCGGTCCACCTCGCTGCGCAGCTCGAACAGGCTCAGCCGCAGCTCGGTGATCACCCGGGTCACCTCCTGGCGCAGCGTGCGCAGCGAGTCGGCGGTCTCGTCGGCGTCCTCGTGCACGGTGGCCAGGGCGTTGTCGATGCCGTACCCGACCATGACCAGTTCCTGGGCGACCCCGTCGTGGATCTCCCGGGCCAGCCGCTGCCGCTCCTCGTTGGTCGCCAGCGAGCGCACCTCGTCGAAGAGCAGCGCCGCCTCCAGCCGCAGCGCCGCCGGGCCGGTCAGCGCGGTCACCCGGGACACCACCGGCGGCGGGTACGCGGCGGCGGTGTCCGCCTCGATCACCACCAGGCCGACCGTGCGTACGCCGGCCACCAGCGGCACGATCAGCGCGGAGACCTCGCCGGAGTGCCGGGACCGGGCCTGCGACCGGGACGAGACGGTCGGCTGCTGGCTGGCCCAGGCGTCGGCGATGGCCGAGTCGGCGTCGAGCGTGGTCTCCCAGTCGACCCGGTCCGCGCCGATCTGGGCCAGCACCACCAGCCGGCCGCCGCCGCTGGCGGAGAGCACCGCGCCCCGGTCGGTCTTCGCCACCACCCGCAGCTCCTCCAGCAGGTGCTCGGAGATGCCGCCCGGGTCGAGCGTGGCGCCGGGCAGCTGGCGGGCGACGGTACGCAGCTGGGTGAGCAGCCGGGTCGCCTCGGCGTACGGCTGGGGTTTGCCCTCGCCGCGGACCCGCATCACGCGCTGGAGCGTGCCGGCGGTGTAGAGGCCGAGACCGGCCAGGATCAGCCACTGGGCGCAGACCGCCAGGTAGCCGACCTGACCGAGCTGCGCGCCGCCGTCGACCCGGGTGAACGCGGCGCTCGCCACGAGCGTCGCCGCCGCCACCGCGAGCAGCGCGGCGCCCTCGCGGAACCGGCGGCTCAGCGCGGTCACGGTGACCGGCACCGCGAGGTACGGCAGCACCGCCGAGGCGCCAACGCCCCCGGTGACACCGGTGAGGTGGGTGTCGGCGGCGACCTGGCTGGCGGCCAGCCCGAGCACCACCACCTCGGCGAACCTGCTGATCGGGGTGAGCAGCCGGTGCTGTGGGGCGAGCACGGCGGGCAGCCCCGCGACGCCCAGCAGGGCGATCCACCAGAGCTGGGCGGCGTCGCGGGTGGCGAACAGGGTCAGGGCGGCGACCAGCGCGAGGAGGACCGCGCGGGCCGCGACCGCGAGGGGCTGCGTCTGCGGCTGGCCGGATGTGGAGGCGGGCACGTGACGGATCGTAGTCAGCGTTGGTAGATCTCCGCGATCTCCGAGGCGTACGTCTTGTGCACGACCTGCCGCTTGACCTTCAGCGACGGGGTCAGCTCACCGGTGGTCTCGGTGAAGTCCTGCGGCAGGATCCGGAACACCTTGATCGCCTCGGCCTTGGAGACCGCCTGGTTGGCCTGGTCGATCGCGCCCTGCACCTCGGCGCGCAGCGTCGCGTCCTCGCGCAGCTCGGCGATGCTCGTGGTCTCCGGGCGGCCCTGCGCGGCGAGCCACTTCGGCAGCGCCTCCTCGTCGATGGTGACGAGCGCGGCGATGAACGGCTGCCGGTCGCCGACCACCACGCACTGGCTGATCAGCGGGTGCGCCCGGACCTGGTCCTCCAGCACCGCCGGGGCGACGTTCTTGCCGCCGGCGGTCACGATGATCTCCTTCTTGCGGCCGGTGATGCTCAGGTAGCCGTCCTCGTCGAGGTGCCCGAGGTCGCCGGTGCGGAACCAGCCGTCGGCGCTGATCGCCTCGGCGGTGGCCGCCTCGTTGTGCCAGTAGCCCTGGAAGACGATGTCGCCGGCGATGAGGACCTCGCCGTCGTCCTCGATCCGGATGGTGACGCCGGGCAGCGGGCGGCCGACGGTGCCGATCCGGGTGCCGGTGGGCAGGTTCGCGGCGGCGGCCGGGGAGGTCTCGGTCAGGCCGTACCCCTCGCAGATGGTCACCCCGATGCCGCGGAAGAAGTGCCCGAGGCGCGCGCCCAGCGGCGCGCCGCCGGAGATGGCGTCGCGGCACCGGCCGCCCATCGCCGCCCGCAGCTTGCGGTAGACCAGCTTGTCGAAGAGGGCGTGCTGCGCGCGCAGGCCCAGGCCGGGACCGCCGGGCAGCTCCTGCGCCTCGCTCCAGGCGATGGCGACCTTCTCCGCCCGGTCGAAGATCTTGCCCTTCCCCTCGGACTCGGCCTTCTGCCGCGCGCCGTTGTAGACCTTCTCGAAGACCCGGGGTACGGAGAGCACGAACGTCGGCTTGACGTCCTGCAGCTCGGCGACCAGGTTCTTGGTGTCCGCGCAGTGCGCCATGGTGGCCCGGGCGTGCACCACGCCGACCTGGATGAGCCGGGCGAAGGCGTGCGCGAGCGGCAGGAACAGCAGCGTCGAGGCGCCCGGGCGGAACAGGTTCGGCAGCACCGGCACCGCGTTGGCGATGTCGGTGTAGATGTTGCGGTGGGTCAGCACGCAGCCCTTCGGCCGGCCGGTGGTGCCGCTGGTGTAGATGATCGTGGCGACGTCGCCGGCCTTGAGCATGGAGCGGCGCGTCTCGACCTCGGCCGGGTCCACCGCCTCGCCGGCGGTGACCAGGTCGTCCACCGCGCCCAGCTCGATCTGCCAGACCTCGCGCAGCTCGGGCAGCCGGTCCCGGACGCCGGCGACCAGGGTGGCGTGCGCGGTGCTCTCCACCACCACGGCGACGGCGCCGGAGTCGCCGAGGATCCAGGCGGCCTGCTCGGCGCTGGAGGTCTCGTAGATCGGCACGGTGACCGCGCCGGCGGCCCAGATCGCGTAGTCGAACAGGGTCCACTCGTAGCGGGTGCGGCTCATCAGGCCGACCCGGTCGCCGGGGGAGACGCCCGCCGCGATCAGGCCCCGGGCCACCGCGACCACCTCGTCGCGGAACTGCCGGCAGGTCACCTCCTCGCGCGCCGTCCCCGCGCCGGGACGGACGAACTGCACGGTGTCCGGGGCGACCTCGGCGTTTTCCCAGACCGGGTCGGTCAGGTTGGCCGCGTCGCCGACGGTGACGATCGGCGGGACGGAGAACTCGCGCACCTGCACTCCCTCGTGCTCTACCGGCGGGGGCCGGCCTGGTCGGCTCTGTCGAAACCTACCCGCACACCCCGGGGGGTCGGCCAGGGAGGTTGGCCGACCGGCTGGTGGGAGGCCCGTCGGCGGGTGGAGCGGCGCCGGGCGGGACGCGGCCGGGTAGCCTCCCCCCATGGCGGACTCCTCCACCCAGTCGATCATCATCGGCGCGTCACCGGACCGGGTGGCGGCCGTCATCTGCGACTTCCCCAGTTACCCCGAGTGGACCGAGGCGGTACGCGAGGCCGAGGTGATCGAGGAGTACGAGGACGGCTATGCCAGCCAGGTCCGGTTCACCCTCGACGCGGGCGTGCTGGCCGACGAGTACGTGCTGGCCTACGAGTACGCCGAGGACATCTCCCGGATCGAGTGGCGCCTGGTCGCCCCGTCGAAGATGCAGCGGTCCCAGCGCGGGTCGTACGACCTGGTGGGCAACCCGGACGGGACGACCACGGTGACCTACACGCTGGAGGTGGAGCTGTCCGTGGCGATGCTCGGCATGTTCCGCCGCAAGGCCGAGAAAATGATCATGGATACGGCGTTGAAGCAGCTCAAGCGCCGGGTAGAAGCACCCGGTGCGGCGCACTGACCCGACCGTCCCGACCGTCCCGGTAGTCACGCTGGAGGAGCCGAACCATGGGCACCACTGATCCGGGTTCGGCCCGGGAAGAGGCCGAGCGCCTCGTCGCCACCCTGCTCGCCGGCGCGAAGATGGCCGCCGCGGCGCCCGGCTCCGGCGCCTGGGGTCCGCTCGGTGGGATCCTCTCCGGTGTCCTCGGTCACACCCCGCCCGGCGCCGGGCCCGCTCCGGAGACGCTCGCGCCCGCCGGTTTCGCCACCGGCTCGCCGGAATGCTGTGTCTGCCCCGTCTGTCGCGGTATCGCCGCGTTGCGCGACCCGAGTCCGGAATTCGCCGAGCGGCTCGCCACCGGCGCCGGGGACCTGGCGGCCGGCGTGGCGAGCCTGCTGCGCGCGTTCACCCCCGCCGAGCCGGAGCGAACCGCCGACGACGGCACCGCCGCGGCGGACGGATCCGGGGACCACGTGTGGCGCGAGGCGACCCGTACCGGGCATGATTCTCAGCCGGCACCCGAGCAGGACGTGTGGTCCGCCGCCACCCGGGGGGAGGGCGCGGCCGATTCGGGTGCCGCCGCCGACGCCGCCGGGCCGCCGGAGCCGGCGACGAGCCGGCCACCGGCCGGCCGTCCCGTGGTGCCCGCCTCGCGGGCGTCCGGAGAGGTGGGCGCGGACGCACCAGGCGACGGGGCCTGACCACCGGACATCCCGGGACCGTACGGCTGGTTCGGCCGGTCCCCGGGCAGCACAGCAGAGGGGAGTGGCAGCGGTGACGCTGACCATCGGAGTCGACGTCGGTGGCACGAAGGTGGCCGGCGGTGTCGTGGACGACGCCGGCACGGTACTCGTGCAGACGCGACGGGACACCCCCGCCGACGACGTGGCCAAGACCCGCGACGTCATCATCGAGGTGGTCACCGAACTGGCCGCCGGGCACGCCGTCGAGGCGGTCGGCATCGGCGCCGCCGGCTGGATCGACGCCTCCCGCTCCACCGTGCTGTTCGCCCCGAACCTGGCCTGGCGGGACGAGCCGCTGCGCACGTACGTCGGGGACGCCACCGGCCTGCCGGTGATCGTGGAGAACGACGGGAACGTGGCCGCCTGGGCGGAGTTCCGCTACGGCGCGGCCCGCGACGCCGACGACTCGATGGTCATGTTCACCATCGGCACCGGCGTCGGCGGCGGCATCGTGCTCGGCGGCGGCCTGGTCCGCGGCGCCAACGGCATCGCCGCCGAGCTGGGGCACATGCTCACCGTGCCGGACGGCCACCAGTGCGGCTGCGGCCGGCTGGGCTGCATCGAGCAGTACGCCAGCGGCAGCGCCCTGGTCCGCTTCGCCCGCGCCGCCGCCCGGCAGGAGCCGCACCGGGCCACCGCGCTGCTGGAGCTGGCCGACGGCGAGGCCGAGTCGATCACCGGCCCGATGGTGACCGCCGCGGCCAAGGGCGGCGACCCGGTCTCCACCGAGGCGTTCGCCCAGGTCGGCCGCTGGCTCGGCACCAGCCTCGCGGACATGGCGCAGATCCTCGACCCGCAGGTGCTGGTGGTGGGCGGCGGCGTGATCGACGCCGGCGACCTGCTGCTCGGCCCGACCCGCCGGTCGTTCGCCGAGGCGCTGGCCCAGCGCAGCCGCCTGCCCGTCGCCGAGGTACGCCCGGCCGAGCTGGGCAACACCGCAGGTGTGATCGGCGCCGCCGACCTGGCCCGGCGGATCTGACATGACGGACTCGGGTGTGCCGCTGCGGGTGCTGTCGTACAACGTCCACGGCCAGCGGGACGACACCGCCGCGCTGGCCGAGGTGGTCCGGGGCGCGGACCCGGACGTGGTGATCGTCCAGGAGGGACCGCGCCGGTTCCGGTGGCGGCAGAAGTGCGCCGCGCTCGCCGAGTCGTTCGGCATGGTGGTGGCGGCCGGTGGCCTGCCGTCGCTGGGCAACGTGCTGCTGACCAGCCTGCGGGTGCGGGTCACCGACACCAGCTGCCAGCGCTATCCGCTGACGCCGGGGCGGCACATGCGCGGCGCCGCGTACGCGCGCTGCCGGGTCGGCGGCGTCGACGTGCTGCTGGCCGGCTCGCACCTGTCCACCGACCCGGCCGAGCGGCCCGCGCAGGCGGCCGCGTTCAAGCGGGAGCTGGCCGCGTCCACGCTGCCCGTGGTGGCCGGCGCGGACCTCAACGAGGGCCCGGACGGGCCGGCCTGGCGGACGGTCGCCGAGGGGCTCACCGACGCGGCGCTGGCCGCCGACCGGGCCGACCGGCACACGTTCTCCTGCGCCGACCCGCGCCGCCGCATCGACGCGCTGTTCGTCGACCCCCGGATCACAGTGGTCGACTACGACGTGGTGGACACGCCGCTGACCCGTCGCGCCAGCGACCACTTCCCGGTCCTGGTGGACCTGCTGCTGCCCACCGCCTGACGGCCGCGGACCGCCGGCCGTGACGCACGGTCACGGACCCGGCGGCCGGCAGGACAACCGCTTCGCCGCCTTTGCTCTGCCGCCACATGCGCATCAGTTACCCGTCGTGATCGGCGGCCGCTTCCCGGCCGGCCGGCCGAGAGGCGTCAGGCCAGCTCCCGCCGGTGCCGCGTCCGTGGCGGCAGAGCAAAGGGCGCACGAGGTACGCCTCCGGCGCGGCCGGTCCATTCACGCTCGGTGACCGGGTCGGCGGTGACGCTGTGTCAAGCGAGTCGAGCGGGTGGGCGGCGGCGAAATCGGTGGCTGGACAACCGCTGGCATTCTCGGCAGGATTTCGCGGTGTCCTCCTCCACCGACCCCGGCCACCCCGATCCGGACTCCACGGTCGCATCGAGCCGTGCCGAACGCCCGGTCTCCGACCGGGGTGACACGGTCTGCGTCATCGGCGCCGGCGCCAGCGGCCTGACCGCCGTCAAGAACCTCCGCGAGGCCGGCTTCGGCGTGGACTGCTACGAGCGGGAGACAGGCGTCGGCGGCGCCTGGAACTGGCGGCACGACCGCAGCCCGGTGTACGCCAGCACGCACCTGATCTCGTCCCGGCCGTTCACCCAGTTCCCCGACTTCCCGATGCCGGACGACTGGCCGGACTACCCGCACCACAGCCAGCTGCTGTCCTACTTCGAGCGGTACGCCGACCACTTCGACCTGCGCCAGCACGTCTGGTTCGGCACCGAGGTGGTCCGGGTCGAGCCGGTCGAGGGGGACCGGTGGGACGTGACCACGCGCAGCACCGGCGGCTACGGCCCCGAACGCACCTCCCGGTACGCCGCCGTGGTGCTCGCCAACGGGCACAACTGGTCGCCGAAGCTGCCCCGCTACGAAGGGCTGGAGCAGTTCCGGGGCGAGGTCATGCACGCCTCGTCCTACAAGGACCCGGCGCAGCTGCGCGGCAAGCGGGTGCTGGTGGTGGGCGCCGGCAACACCGGCTGCGACATCGCGGTCGAGGCGGCCCAGCAGGCGTCGCACTGCTGGCACTCCACCCGGCGCGGCTACTGGTACGCCCCGAAGTACGTCCTCGGCCGCCCGGCCGACCAGGTGAACGACACGCTGTTGGCGCTGCGGGTGCCGCTGCGGGTACGGCAGTGGCTCTACCACTGGACGCTGCGGCTGACCGTCGGCGACCTGACCCGGTTCGGCATGCCCAAGCCCGACCACCGCGTCTACGAGACGCACCCGATCGCCAACAGCCAGCTCGTCTACTACGTCGGGCACGGCGAGGTCACGCCGGTGCCCGACGTGGCCCGGTTCGACGACCGTGCGGTCGAGCTGACCGACGGCCGGCGCATCGACCCCGAGCTGGTCGTCTTCGCCACCGGCTACCTGCCGCGCTTCGAGTTCCTCAAGGGACAGGTGCTCGGCGACGAGGACGGGTCCGGGCGGCCCCGGCTGTGGCTCAACGCGTTCACCGCCGGGCATCCCACGCTCGCCGTGGTCGGCCTGGTGCAGCCGGACTCCGGCATCTTCCCCATCTCGCACTGGCAGAGCGTGCTGTTCGCCCGGCTGCTCACGCTGCGCGCCACCCGGCCGGAGCGGGCCGCCGCGTTCGAACGCAAGGTCCGCGCGGGCCTCGGCGAGCGGTACTCGGCCAAGGTCAAGGACAGCACCCGGCACTGGTTCGAGGTCGGGCACGCCGACTACCTGCGTGCGCTCCAGCGGGCGCTGCACGAGCTGGAGGGTGTCAAATGACGGTTGAGCGTGTGCGGGTCGTCCGGTCCTGGGAGTGGGCCCGGCCGGAGCGGCCCGCCCGCCGGGAGGTTCTCGCCGCCGTACCCGAGCGGGAGGAGGCGAAGCCGCCGCTGCTGTTCGTGCCCGGCTTCGGCCACGGCGCGTGGGCGTTCGCCGAGCACTGGCTGGGGCACGCCGCCGGTCGCGGCTTCCCGGCGTACGCGCTGAGCCTGCGCGGGCACGGCGGCAGCGAGCCGGCGCCGGAGGCGACGCTGCGCTCGTACACCCATGACGTGACGCAGGTGGCGGCGAGCCTGCCGCGGCAGGCGGTGCTGGTGGGGCACGGCGCCGGCGCCCGGGTCGTGGCGCACGCGCTGGCCCGCTACCCGGCGCGGGCCGCGGTGCTGGTGGCGCCGGTGCTCGGCGGCTGGGCGACGTTCGGCACGGCGTTGCGGCGCAATCCGGCCGGGACCCTGCCGGCGGTCTTCGGCGCCGGGCTGCGGCTGCACCGGCGGCAGCTGTTCAGCCGGGAGCTGCCCGACGCCGACGCCCGGCGGCACCTGGCCCGGCTGGGCCGGGCCGGGCGGCGGGCGCAGTGGCAGCTGCTGACCGGCCGGGGGCCGGAGCCGGCGGTGGGCCGGCCACCGGTGTTGGTGCTGGGCAGCCCGGACGACCGGGTCGTGCCGGCGTCCGCGCTGATCCGGGCCGCCCAGCGGTACGCCTCCGCGCCGCTGCTCTTCCCCGGCATGGGGCACGACCTGATGCTCGACGCCCGCTGGCGGGAGCCGATCGACGCGATCCTGGACTGGCTGGACAAGGACCCGGCGTCCGCGGCGGGGTGAGCGCCGGGGCGCCGGCTCAGCGGGTTGCGGCGCGGCGGCCGGCGAGCGACCCGCTCTCCTCCAGCGCGCTCAGGTAGGACGCCGCCCAGGCGTGGATGTCGTTGCGCGCCAGATGGTCGCGCATCGCGCGCATCCGCGCCGACACGTCCTCCGGGCCGGCCCGCAGCGCGGCCAGCAGCCCCTGCTTGAGGCCGTCGAGGTCGTGCGGGTTGACCAGGTACGCCTGCTCCAGCTCGGAGGCGGCGCCGGCGAACTCGCTGAGCAGCAGCGCGCCGGTGCCGTCGACCCGGGCCGCCACGTACTCCTTCGCGACCAGGTTCATCCCGTCGCGCAGCGGCGTCACCGCCATCACGTCCGCGACGCGGTAGAGCGCGACCAGCTCGGCCCGGTCGAACGGCTGGGAGAGGTAGTGGATCGCCGGCTCGCCGACCCGGCCGAACTCGCCGTTGATCCGCCCGACCTGGTGCTCGACCCGGTCCCGCAGGATCTGGTACTGCGCCACCCGGTCGCGGCTGGGCACCGCCACCTGCACCAGCACGGTGTCGCGGACCTTGATGTCGCCGCTGGCGAGCAGCTCGCGGTACGCCTTGAGCCGCTGCTCGATGCCCTTCGTGTAGTCCATCCGGTCGACGCTGAGGATCACCTGCTCCGGCTGGCCCAGGTCCTGCCGCAGCCGGCGGGCCCGCTCGGCGACCTCCGGGCGGGCCGCGAGCGCGGACATCTCGGCGGTGTCGATGGCGACCGGGAAGGCGCCGATGCGCACCACCCGGCCGTCGACGCCGATCCGCCGGTCGGTGGCGGGCAGGCCGAGCACCTTGGTGGCGAGCTGGGCGAAGTTGTGCGCGGCCTGGGCCCGCTGGAAGCCGATCAGGTCGGCGCCGAGCATGCCGCGCAGCAGCTCGGCGCGGCGCGGCAACTGCATGAACAGCTCCGGCGGCGGGAACGGCACGTGCAGGAAGAAGCCGATCCGCAGGTCCGGCCGCAGGTCGCGGAGCAGGCCGGGCACCAGCTGGAGGTGGTAGTCCTGCACCCAGACCAGGCCGCCGGGCTCGGCCGTCTCGGCCGCGGCCTCGGCGAAGCGCTGGTTGACCCGCTGGTACGCCTCCCACCACCGGCGGTGGTACTCCGGCTGCTCGACGGCGTCGTGGTAGAGCGGCCAGAGGGTGGCGTTGGCGAAGCCCTCGTAGTGGTCGCGGAAGTCCTCGGCGCTCAACGGGACGGTGTGCATCCGGACGCCGTCCACGTCCGGCAGCGCGGGGGCGGGACCGGTGCCGCCGGCCCAGCCGACCCAGGTGGCGGGCGTCTGCCGCAGCAGCGGGTGCAGGGCGCTCACCAGGCCGCCGGGGCTGCGGCGCCACTCGAAGGCGCCGTCGGGCGCCACACTGTCGTCGATGGGGAGGCGGTTGGCCACCACCACCAGGGGGCTCTGTCGCATCGGGCATTCCGCTCAGCAGGGGACCGGCGACCCGGAAGAGACGCAAGCCGGACAGCCGGTGCGGGACGTGACGTTCAGCCTATTCCTACTGACTGTAAGTTACACGCTTGTTACGTCCCGGCCCAGGGGCGAGCGGCGTCCCGCCATCCGGGCAGAGCCGGACGGCGCGACCTCAGACGACCGCGCCGTCGTCCGGGTCGTGGTCGTTCCGGTCGCCGGGGCGCAGCCGCCAGATCAGCATCACGAAACCGGCCAGGATGCCGGAGAAGCCGAGCAGCGTCACCACCGACGGGTCGACCAGCGACACCACGGTGGGGGACAGGAACAGCAGGAAGCCGAGCACGATGCAGGCCACGCCGAGCACCGCGTACTTGGAGAAGCGGGGCAGCGGCGGCGGCGGGGGCGGGGTGTAGTGCTCCTCGTCCGACGCCTCGTCGGGCAGGTTGGCGCCGAACGTGTCCAGGCCGTCCAGCAGCGAGGGCTCGTCGTGCCGGTCCCGGCTGAGCGAGACGCCGGAGATGTCGGCCGCGTACGGCAGCCGGCGCACGTCGGTGGCGGTCGGCCCGGCCGGCTCCTCGGGGCGGCTGCCGGCGGCGGCGCCCGGCGGGGGTGGGTCGTCCACGTCCTCGGCCGCGGGCCAGGGGTGGCTGCCGGCGCTCGGCGCGGTGTGGAACCCGGCGACGATCTTCGCCCACTCGGCCTCGATGTCCGGCTCGTCGGCGCGCGGCTGCTCGCCGCCGCCCTCGTCGGCGAGCTGGGTGAGGTAGTCCCGGGCGGTGGTCAGGTGCGACCTGTCGACGTAGAGCCGGTCGACCGGGCGGGCCGGGACGGTGGTGGTGCGGGTCACCGGGTTCAGGTCGGCCGAGGGCTGGAGGTAGGCCGCGATGCCACCGGCGGCGAGCACGTCGAGCAGGTGCTCGCCGACGCGTGGATCGACGTCGCCCGCGACCGCGTACTCGGCCGCGTCGAGCCCGTTGTCCCGCCGTCCCCGACGGGGCCCGCCCCCTGACACCGGACACCCCCTTCGCCGATCCCTGCCCGTGCCCTGAATCGTGACACGTCGGCACCCGGTTCCGGGAGTGCGTTGTGGCGTGCCGCTCGTCGTTCGTACCCTCTTCCCGGACTCCTCCGGGCGCCGACGGCGCCTCCGGGGCCACGCGGCGACCCGCCCGCCGCCACCGACACGGGAAGGACGCCGGTGCTGTACTGGCTGCTGAAGTACATCATCCTCGGCCCGCTGCTGAGGCTGATCTTCCGCCCGCAGGTCGAGGGACTGGAGCACGTGCCGGACACCGGGCCGGTGATCCTCGCCAGCAACCACCTCTCCTTCTCGGATTCGATCTTCACTCCGTTGATCGTCAAGCGAAAAGTCACATTCATCGCCAAAGCCGAATACTTCACGGGTAGGGGCCTCAAGGGCTGGCTCACCAAGATGTTCTTCGTCGGCTCCGGCACCATCCCGGTCGACCGCTCCGGCGGCCGGGCCGCCCGTGCCGCCCTCGACACCCAGCTGTCGGTGCTGCGGGCCGGCGGCATCGCCGGCATCTACCCGGAGGGCACCCGGTCGCCGGACGGCCGGCTCTACCGGGGCAAGACCGGGGTGGCGCGGCTGGCGTTGGAGAGCGGCGCCCCGGTGGTCCCGATGGCCATGCTCAACTCCGACGCCATCCAGCCGACCGGCCAGATCATCCCCAACCTGGGCCGGGTGCGGATCCGGTTCGGGCCGCCGCTGGACTTCTCCCGCTACGCCGGGATGGCCGGTGACCGGTTCGTCGAACGGGCCGTCACCGACGAGATCATGTACGAGCTGATGGAGCTGTCCGGCCGCGAGTACGTCGACACGTACGCGCAGAAGGCCAAGGGCGCCGGGGCGCGCCAGCCGGTACCGGCCTGACCCTCAGCCCGCCCCGGCGATCCGCAGCAGCCCGCCCGCGGCGTGCCGGTCGGCGAACGCGCGTACCCGGGCCAGCGTCGCCGCCGCGGCCGGCGGGTCCGCCTCGGTCAACGGCCCGACCGCCAGCGCGGACGCGATCATCTGGTCGGTCACGTCGGTCATCTCCGCGTACCCCTCGGCGGCGGTGGTGAGCAGCCGGCCCGCCCGCGCGGCGTCCCCGGCCCGCCGGGCCAGCGCCGCCTCGGCCGACCCCCCGGCCGCCCGCGCCCAGCGGGTCACCCGTGGCGCGTGGGCCAGCAGGTCGCGCACCAGCTCCGCGGCGTCGCCGCCGAGCAGCGCGGCGACGTGACCGACCGCCGGCACCCACTCGGCGAACGGGATCATCTTGGTCTGCCGCCAGTCCTCGTCCAGCTCGGTGAGCAGCGCCATCGCCTCGTCCCGGCGGCCCTGCACGGCGCGGCAGAGCGCGGCGTGCGCCAGCGTGGAGCGCAGCACGCGCTGGAAGCCGCTGCGCCGGGCCGCGACGAGCGCCTGGTCCACCAGGTCCTCGCCGGCGCCCGGGCCGGCCGGGTCGTCGCCGAGCGCCCGGATCCAGCCGGACACGGCCACGATGTGCAGGTCCCACTCGTCGGTCGGGCGTCGCGTCGACCCCTCGGCCATCCGCAGCGCCGCCGTCCAGTCCCCGCTGTAGTACGACTGGGCCCACTGGTCGCTGAAGCTCACCGTCAGCGCGTGCTCGCCGGCCAGGTCCAGGGACCGCTGCTCGTCGACCAGCCGGGCCGAGCCGGTCAGGTCGCCCTCCTCCTGCAGCACCCAGGCCAGGTTGTGCACCGCGCGGCGGCGGCTGGTCAGCCGCTCCACCCGGCACTCCTCGGTCACCTCGGCCAGTTCCGCGTACGCCTCCTCGGCGCCGGCCTGGTAGCGGACCACGGCGAGCGTGATGCGCGCGTTCGCCCGCGCCTCGGGCAGCCCCAGCCGCTCGGCCAGCTCGGCGGCGCTGCGCGCGGCCACGCACGCCGGCTCGGTCTCCGCGTCGAGCATGTGCGCCCGGGCCAGCTCCAGCAGCACGCCCACCTTGTCCTCGCTGTCCGGCAGCGTGGCGTGCAGCCCGATCGCCTGATCCAGGCAGCGCATCAGCTCCGAGCGGTCGGCCCGGGCGAAGGCCGCCGTGGCGAGCAGCCGCCACGCCTTCGCCGCGCCGGGCCGGTCACCGGCGTCGGCCAGCCGGCCGGCCAGCGTGGTGAGCAGCGCGGTCCCGCCGCCGTCGAGGAACCCGTCGCGGTCCCGGTAGAACGCCAGCTCGGCCTGGAACAGCTCCAGCGCCGGGTCCGGCCCGCACTCCACGCTCAGCGCGCGCTCCACGAGCGTGGCAGCGGTCTCCAGCGCGTGCAGCTCGTACGCCCGGCGGGCGGCCCGGTGCAGCGCGGACCGGGTCGCGGCGGCGTGCGGGGCCTGGTCCAGCCCGACGGTACGGGCGATCTCGTGCGCCGCCCACCTGTGGTTGGCCAGCACCTCGGCCCGGTCGTGCTGCCGGCCGTCGGCGAGCTGCTCCAGCCAGTCGGCGGTGCGCTGGTGCCGGGCGACCCGCTCGGCCCGGGGCAGCCGCTGGTAGCAGACGTCCCGGACCAGCACGTGCCGGAACCGGTACTCGGCCTGGCCGGGCATGGTCGAGACGGGCAGCTCGTAGACCAGGTCCCGGCGCTGGAGGTGGTGCAGCGCGCGCTCGACCCACTCCGTCGGGCGGCCGAGCGCCAGCGCCACCGGCGCCGCCCAGAACTGCACGCCCACCACCGAGGCGGCCTGGAGCACCGCGCGGTCGGCCGGGTCGAGCAGGTCCAGCCGGTTGGCGATGACCGCCTGCACGGTACGCGGCATCCCGGCGACCCCGGCCGGGTCGACGAGCGCGAGCCCGGCGGTCCGCTCGGCGAGCCCGCCGTCGAGCAGCATCCGCGCGTACTCCTGGGCGTAGAGCGGGTTGCCGTCGGCGAACTCGATCAGCGGCGCCCGCGCGTCCTGCGGCAGCGTGGCCTGGCCGAGCAGCAGCGAGTAGAGCGTGTCGATGTCCCCGTCGTGCATCGGCGGCACCGAGATGGACATCGCCCCGCTGATCGTGCCGGTCCAGGCCGGGTGCCGCTCGCGCAGCTCCGGCCGGGCGGTCGCGACGACGAGCAGCGGCACGTTGCGCGCCGCCGCGCCGAGCTGCTCGACGAAGGACAGCATCGCCTCGTCGGCCCAGTGCATGTCCTCGAAGACGAGCACCGTGGGGCCGGTCGCGGCCAGGGCGAGCAGGAAGCGCCGCCACGCCGCCTCGGTCTCGGCCGAGGTGAGCCGTTCGCCGGAGACGCCGACGAGCGGGCCCAGCGCCTCGGCCAGCCGTACCGCGTGCGGCTCGGCGAGGCGGCCCAGCCGCTCGCGCAGCCGGTCCCGGACGGTGGCCGGGTCGTCGGCGCCGGTCAGCCCGGCCCAGCTGCGGACGATGTCGGCGAGCGCGGCGTAGGTGACGTTCTCGCCGAACGGCGGGCACTGGCCGGTCAGCCAGGTGACCCGGGCGCCGGGCAGGCTGGCGGCGTGCCGGGCCAGCTCGCGCAGCAGCCGGCTCTTGCCCACCCCGGCCGGGCCGAAGACGGTGAGCAACTGCGAGGTGCGCTCGGTCAGCGTGCGGTGCAACGCGCTGACCAGCAGGCCCCGCTCGTGGTCCCGGTCGACCATCGGGGTCAGCTCGGCGGTCTGCCCGTCGCGCCGGGGCCGTGCCCGCACGGCCAGCCAGATCCGGCTCACCGTGGACCGGCCGCGCAACGTCACCGGCGGCTGGTCCGCGTACTCCATCTCGCGCCGGGTGGCCGCCCACGTGCTCTCGTCGACCACCACGCCGCCGACCGGGGCGAGCGCCTGCAACCGGCTGGCGGTGTTCACCACGTCGCCGGTGACGAACGCCTGGCCGCCGTCGCGCGCCGCGGCCAGGTCGACGAGGGCCTCGCCGGTGGCGATGCCGACCCGGAAACCCAGCGGCGGGTGCGGCCCGGCCGGCTGGCGGGCCAGGCTGCGCTGCAGCTCCAGCCCGGCGCGTACGCAGCGCAGCGCGTCGTTGTCGGTGGCCACCGGCGCGCCGAACAGCGCCATGACGGCGTCGCCGATGTATTTCTCCACCACGCCGCCGTACTGGTGCACCAGCCGGCGCACCGTGGCGAAGTAGACCTGTTGCAGGCTGCGTGCCTGCTCCGGATCGGCCCGCTCGGCGTACGTGGTGAAGTCGACGATGTCGATGAAGAGCACGCTGACCTGCCGGCGGTCCTCCTGTACCGCCACCGCGTGGTCGCGCAGCGGCTGACCGCAGTTGGTGCAGAAGTTCGCGCCGGTGTCGTTGGCGTGCCCGCAGCCCGGGCAGGACGCCGCCAGCGGACGGCCGCACCCGCCGCAGAAACGGTCGTCCGGCCCGGCGGTCCGGGCGCAGTGTCCACAGGTGAGGTCGATGTCCGGCTCCGTACGCGTGAGGTCCCCAGTGTCCCGCGCGGCCGCCGCAGTCGGGTACCCGACGGGTCGGCGGGACGTCACGGCTGTTCGGCCGGGTCTAGTCTCCCCTAGCAGGAAGTCCCGTCGACAGGGAGATTGCCGTGCACGTCCGGCTGTCCGCCTCATGGACCGATCCACGGGGGACGGTGTGGGCCGTCGGCGACACGGTCGACGTGGACGCCGTAACCCTCGCCGAACTGGAGGAAAAAGGAATGGTGGAGCAGCCCGCGGGTAGCGGATCGACCGAGACCACGACCACCACGACGACCCCGCCGAAGAAGACCGACCCCTCGAAGATCGGCCCGGGCCCGAGCGCGCCCCCGGCCGACAGCGACAAGGACTGACGGTCCGACCACGACGACGCGGGGGCCGGCGGGACGACCGCCGGCCCCCGCGTCGTCGTCGCTCAGCGGTCGTTCATGCCGGCCCGGCGGCGCAGCGCGGCCACGTCGGTGACCACGATGCGGCGCCCTTCGGTACGCAGCCAGCCCCGGCTGGCGAACGAGCCGATGGCCTGGTTGACGCTCTGCCGCGAGCCGCCGGCCATCTCGGCGAGCTGGCTCTGGTTCAGCTCGATGGTGATCATCGGGGCCTGGCTCTCGCCGGCCAGCCGGACCAGCGTCTTGGCCACCCGGCCCGGCAGGTCGAGGAAGACGTGGTCGGCGTTCTGCTCGGTGAGCCGGCGGATCAGCTGGCCGAGCGAGCGCATCACCGCGTCCAGGATGCGCGGGTTGGAGTGCACCAGTTCCATGAAGGCGGGCCGGGACAGCGCCAGCGCGGCGCAGTCCTCGATCGCCTCGGCCGAGGCGGACCGGGTGGAGGCGTCCAACAGGGACACTTCGCCGAGCACATCCGGGGGTCGGATCACCGACAGCACCGCGCGCTCGCCGGTCGGCGCGGTACGGAACACCGCGACCGCGCCGCGGCGCAGGACGATCAGCGACTCGCCGGGGTCGTTCTCGACGAAGAGCAGCTGCCCCTTGCGGTAGGTGCGCGGTACGGCCGCGGCGATGACCCGCTGCCGCACCTCCGGCTCGAGCCCGGCGAACATCTCCACGCCCGTGAGCGCGTCACCCGGCTCCGGCAGGCGAGACTCCACGGCTCAACCCCTCCCCGGTCAGAAGTCACGACTCGCACACCGGGTGAAGCTGTCAGTCCCGGTACGAAGGCAGCTCAACCGGTTCGGCGCCCGACGGCGGTACACATCAGATCATGACGGTCCCGTCGCGTGCTGTACACCCCCGGAGACACTTCCGTGACCATGGCCCGGCCGTGTCCGGCACGCCGCCGACCTCGGCGGACGCCCCGGCGGGCGGTCCCCGGCGGTGATGGGCGAGGATGAGGGCGATGGTCTACCGCTATTTCTACGACTGCGAATTCATCGAGGACGGCCGGATCGTCGACCTGGTGTCGATCGGCGTCGTCGACGAGTACGGCCGCGAGTTCTACGCGGTCTCCACCGAGTTCGACGACTCCCGGGCGGTGCCCTGGGTGCGGCGCAACGTGCTGGACAAGCTCCCCTCGCCGGCCGACCGGGCCTGGCGCTCGCGCGCGCGCATCCGTGACGACCTGCACGACTTCCTGCTGGAGCCGGTGCGGGACCGGCCGGGCGAGCAGCTGGAGCTGTGGGCCTGGTACGCCGCGTACGACCACGTCGTGCTGGCCCAGCTCTGGGGCGCGATGCCGGCGCTGCCCCGGGAGATCCCCCGGTTCACCAAGGAGCTGCGTCAGCTCTGGGACGACCGGGGGCGTCCCCGGCTGCCGGACGCCGAGGCGGACCGGCACGACGCGCTCGTCGACGCCCGGCACAACCTGGCACGGTGGCGGGCGATGACGGCGCGGGAGGTTTGACCGGTTCCGCCCAGGGCACGGGAGCGGCATCTACGCCGATCCGAGACAGGAGTGCCCCATGAGCCATGAGCCGACAAGCGCCGCGGACGCCCGCCGCCGGGTCACCGAGCTGATCCGGGACGCCCGGATCTGCCTGCTCACCACCACCGGCGTGGACGGTCGTCTGGTCAGCCGCCCGATGGGGCTGCAGGAGGCGGAGTTCGACGGGGACCTGTGGTTCTTCGCATACGCCGACTCGGCGAAGGTGCGGCAGATCCGGGTCAACCCCCAGGTGAACGTCGGTTTCTCCGACCAGCGCCACCACGCCTGGGTGTCGGTGGCCGGCACCGCCACCGAGGAGTGGGACCCCGAGCGGGCGAAGGAGCTGTGGAACCCGCTGCTCAAGGTGTGGTTCCCGGACGGTCTGGACACGCCGGGGATCACGTTGATCAAGGTGCACGCCGGCTCGGCGGAGTACTGGGACTCGCCCGGCAGCACAGTGGTGAACCTGCTCGGGTTCGCCAGGGCGGCGGTGACCGGCAAGCCGCCGAAGGCGGGGGAGAACCACGAGGTCAGCTACTGACGGGTAGGGCCGTCCGTCGTCCGGAACGGCCCGGGGTGCGGTGTCGGCGTACACCTGTGGCGACTACAGTGCGCACTGACGGCCCGCCCCGGGCCGGCAACGGCGCCGATGGTCTGATCTGACACATATCCTGGGGCTTATCCGGGCTTCACCTGATGCTCCAGGAGGATGAGCAGATCATGCGTATCGGCGTGCTCACCGGCGGCGGCGACTGCCCAGGTCTCAACGCGGTGATTCGGGCGGTGGTCCGCAAGGGCGTCGCCACCTACGGTCACGAGTTCGTGGGCTTCCGGGACGGCTGGAAGGGCCCGCTCGAGGGCCTGACCAAGCCGCTGGGCATCCCCGAGGTGCGCGGCATCCTGCCCCGCGGCGGCACCATCCTCGGCTCGTCCCGCACCAACCCGTTCAAGATCGAGAACGGCGTGGAGCGGATCAAGGAGAACCTGGCCGCCCAGGGCGTGGACGCGCTGATCGCGATCGGCGGCGAGGACACGCTCGGCGTCGCCACCAAGCTGCACGAGCTGGGCGTCCACGTCATCGGCGTGCCGAAGACGATCGACAACGACCTGGGCGCCACCGACTACACGTTCGGCTTCGACACCGCGGTGAACATCGCGATGGAGGCGATCGACCGGCTGCACACCACCGCGGAGAGCCACCACCGCACGCTCGTGGTCGAGGTCATGGGCCGGCACGCCGGCTGGATCGCGCTGCACGCCGGCCTCGCCGGTGGCGCCAACGTGATCCTGCTGCCGGAGCGGCAGTTCGACGTCGAGCAGGTCGCCGGCTACGTCGAGAAGCGCTTCCAGCACCAGTACGCCCCGATCGTCGTGGTCGCCGAGGGCGCCCAGCCGCTGGACGGCCAGATGGTGCTGCACAACCAGGAGCTGGACGCGTTCGGCCACGTCCGCCTGGGCGGCATCGGCCAGTGGCTCGCCGAGCAGCTGGAGGCCAAGACCGGCAAGGAGGCCCGCACCGTGGTGCTCGGCCACATCCAGCGTGGTGGCACGCCGACCGCGTTCGACCGGGTGCTCGCCACCCGGCTCGGCCTCCACGCGATCGACGCCGCGAACGAGGGCGACTGGGGCAAGATGGTCGCGATGCAGAGCACTGACATCGTCCGGGTCCCGCTGGCCGACGCCACCCGCGAGCTGAAGACCGTGCCGCTGGAGCGGTACGCCGAGGCCGAGGTCTTCTTCGGCAGCTGATCGACGGCGCACGGCGTGGCGGGCCGGTGATCCGGCCCGCCACGCCACGCCCACGTGACCCGGGAAGGGGTACGGCTGATGGCACGCGAGGTGCACACGGTCGCGGTGATCGGCGCCGGCAAGATCGGTGAGCTGATGCTGTCCGGGCTGCTGCGCTCCGGCTGGCCGGTGGAGCGGCTGCTCGCCACCGCGCGCCGCCCGGCCCGGGCGAAGGAGCTGGCCGACCGCTACGGCGTACGTGTGGTGGACAACCTCACCGCGGTGACCGAGGCCGAGGTGCTCGCGGTGTCGGTCAAGCCGCAGGACGCCGCCGCGCTGCTGGACGAGATCGGCCCGAAGGTGCCGGCGGACAAGCTGGTCATCTCGCTCTGCGCCGGCCTGCCGACGGCGTTCTTCAACCGACGGCTGCCAGAGGGCACCCCTGTGGTCCGGGTGATGACCAACACCCCGGCGCTCGTCGACCAGGCGATGAGCGCCATCTCGGCGGGCGCGTACGCCACCGGCGAGCACCTGGCCCTGGCGGAGGAGATGTTCTCCCCGCTCGGCTCGACCGTGCGGGTGCCCGAGTCGCAGCAGGACGCGGTCACCGCGCTCTCCGGCTCCGGCCCCGCCTACTTCTACCTGCTGGTCGAGGCGATGATCGACGCGGGGATCCTGCTCGGCCTGCCGCGCCAGGTGGCGCACGAGCTGATCGTGCAGACCGCGATCGGTTCGGCGGTGATGCTGCGCGACTCCGGCGAGCACCCGGTGAAGCTGCGCGAGGCGGTCACCTCGCCGGCCGGCACCACCATCTCCGCGGTCCGCGAGCTGGAGAACCACGGCGTACGCGCGGCCATGCTGGCGGCGCTGGAGGCGGCCCGGGACCGGGCCCGGGAACTCGCCGCCCAGGCGGACTGACGCTCAGCCGCGACGCGACGCCGGCCGCGGATGCCGCCGGAGCAGCAGGATCAGCACGGCCAGGGCGAGCGTCCCCCACAGTGGCACCCAGCGGGGCCGGTGCTGGGCGAGCGTGCCGACCGCGCCACCGACGCTGTAACTGACCAGGGCGAGCAGCCCGAGCAGGGTGCCCCGCCGGGCCCGGGCCCGGCCGGCGGCGGGGCCGAGCAGCCAGCGGGCGGCCCGCTCACCGGTCTTGGTCGTGGTGCCCGACTGGTAGGTGATCGGCGTGGCGATCCCCGCGGTACGGCTCGCCAGCGTGGTCAGGCTGCCCATGGCGGCCGCGCCGGCGGCGGCGAGCAGAACCCGGGACGCCGTGCCGTCCCGGCCGTACGCGAGCGCCAGGTTGAGCGCCGCCCAGACGATCATGGCGGCCTCGGTGACCGCGATGTCCACCAGCGGCGCCGACGTCGGCCCGGTGCGGCCGCGGAGCAGGCTGACCAGCCCGGCGGCGGTGGCGAACGCGACGATCGACGCCGCCGAGACCGGCCACGTGGAGTGCCCGCCGGTGGGCCCCATGCCGAGGAAGATGGCGTTTCCGGACTGGTTGGCGACGAACGCGCCGTATCGCAGGAACGCGAAGGAGTCCAGCGCGCCGGCGGTGACGACGGCGAGCACCAGCGCCGCGAGCGGGCGCCGGAACTCGCGGTAGGAGTCCGCGGGGTCGTACGGCGCCGACCGGTTCACCCGTCCCCCGTTCGTGTGCAGGAGCAGCCCCGGCAGTTTCGCTGTCGGGCCGCCGCGGCGAACCTACTATATGTCGCATATGTAGGGTTTAGGGCGCTTCGCAATGCGGCGACCGGACGCGCGGCCGGCCGCTGGGGCGCCGGGTACCTGATCACGCAGTTCTTCCTGAGCCTGCTCGACGCGCTCGGTCGCTCGGGCGTGTTCGCGCTGATCGCCGCCGACTACGACCGGCGGCGGCGGGCGCACGCCGGTTCCTGAAATCTCCCTGAACGGCTGCGGCGCGACTAAACCGCTCTTACCGTGACGGAATAGCTGAAACCGTACAAAGCGTGCGGACGAAGGGATCGCGAAGTGCATCTCACGCCGAAGGAATTCGACAAGCTGACGATCCACTCGTTGGCGATGGTCGCCAACGCCCGCAAGGCGCGCGGGGTCAAGCTCAACCACCCCGAGGCCGTGGCGGTGATCTGCGCCGCGGCGCTCGAGGGCGCGCGCGAGGGCAAGACCGTCGAGGAGGTCATGAACGACGCCAGCCACGTGCTCACGGCCGACGACGTGATCCCCGGCGTGGCGGACATGATCCCGATGCTCCAGGTCGAAGCGGTGTTCACCGACGGGTCACGGCTGATCACCGTCCACTCACCCATCCAGTAGAGCAGCGACCGGAGGCCACGGTCTCCGGCAGAGCGGGGGCGACATGGCGAAGCAACACCCGGGACCGAACTCCAAGCACCTTCGGCCCATCGGCGGCTACAAGCTCAGCGACCAACCTCTGGAACTCAACGCCGGGCGGCCGGTGACCGAGGTGGTCGTGCACAACACCGGTGACCGGCCCATCCAGGTCGGCTCCCACTTCCACTTCTTCGAGGCCAACCGTTTCCTGGAGTTCGACCGCCCGGCGGCGTTCGGCAAGCGGCTGAACATCCCGGCCACGACCTCGATCCGGTTCGAGCCCGGCGACCGCAAGACAGTGCAACTGATCCCGTACGGCGGCTCCCAGCGGGTGTACGGCTTCAACGGACTGGTCCAGGGCTGGACCGGCGACGGGCCGATCCCCGGGTACCGGCCGGACCGGGCCGAGGCGCTCCACCAGGCCCAGACGCGCGGCTTCAAGACCACGTCGCAGGACCAGGACCAGGGCAAGGGTCAGGACCAAGGCAAGGGCAAGGGCAAGTAGCCCGCCACTCTCAGACGCGCCAGAGCTGGAGCGATAACGCATGAGTCAGATCTCACGGCAGGAATACGCCGGAATGTACGGCCCGACCACGGGCGACCAGATCCGGCTGGGTGACACCGACCTCTACATCGAGATCGAGAAGGACTTGCGGGTCCTCGGTGACGAGGTCATGTACGGCGGTGGCAAGACCCTGCGCGACGGCATGGGCAGTGCCAGCCAGGCCACCAGCGCCGAGGGCGTGGTGGATCTGGTGATCACCAACGTGACAATCGTCGACGCGCTGCTCGGCGTGGTCAAGGCGGACGTGGGGATCAAGGACGGCAGGATCGCCGGGATCGGCAAGGCCGGCAACCCCAACATCATGGACGGGGTGACCCCGGGCCTGGTGACCGGACCGGGCACCGACGCGATCTCCGGTGAGCACCTGATCCTGACCGCCGGCGGCATCGACGCGCACGTACACCTGGTCACTCCGCAGCAGGTGTACGCCGCGCTCAGCAACGGCGTCACCACCCTGTGGGGCGGCGGCACCGGGCCCAGCGACAGCACCAACGGCGTCACCATCACGCCCGGCCCGTGGAACATCCACAACATGATGCGGGCCTTCGAGAACCTGCCGATCAACATCGGCCTGCTGGGCAAGGGCAACAGCAGCGGCCGGGCGCCCCTGGTCGAGCAGATCATGGCCGGGGTGCCCAGCTTCAAGATCCACGAGGACTGGGGCGCGCCGCCCGCGGTGATCCGGTCCTGCCTGGCCGTCGCAGACGAGTACGACGTCCAGATCAGCATCCACACCGACACGCTCAACGAGAGCGGCTACATCGAGGACAGCATCGCCGCCTTCGAGGGCCGGACCATCCACACGTTCCACACCGAGGGCGCGGGCGGCGGGCACGCGCCGGACATCATCAAGGTCGCCGGCCAGATGAACGTCCTGCCCGCGTCGACCACGCCCACAGTGCCGTACGGCATCAACAGCCAGTCCGAGCTGTACGACATGATCATGGTCTGCCACAACTTCAACCCGAAGGTGCCCTCGGACGTCGCCTTCGTGGAGAGCCGGATCCGCACCGAGACCATCGCCGCCGAGGACGTGCTCCTCGACGAGGGCGTCATCTCGATGATGCAGAGCGACTCGCAGGCCATGGGCCGGGTGGGGGAGACCTGGCTGCGCACCGTCCAGCTCGCCGGGCAGATGAAGAACGCCCGCGGCAAGCTGGCCGAGGACTCCGACGCCAACGACAACTTCCGCGTCCTGCGCTACGTCGCCAAGATGACCATCAACCCGGCGATCACCCAGGGCGTCTCGCACGTCATCGGCTCGGTCAGCCCGGGCAAGCTCGCCGACCTGGTGCTCTGGGAGCCCGCGTTCTTCGGCACGAAGCCGAAGATGGTGCTCAAGGGCGGCATGATCGCCTGGTCGATCATGGGCGACCCGAACGCCTCGCTGCCCACCCCGCAGCCGGTCTACTACCGGCCCATGTTCGGCGCCACCGGCTCCCAGCTCGCCAAGAACTGCGTGACGTTCGTGTCCCGGGCCGCGCACGAGTCCGGTGTGGCCGAACAGCTCGGCCTGCAACGGCAGGTCATGCCGGTCTACGGCTGCCGCAACCTGACCAAGCGCGACATGGTGCGCAACGACCGTACGCCGAAGCTTGAGGTCGACCCGGAGACCTTCGCCGTGAAGATGGACGGCGTGCACGCGACCGTGCCGGCGGCCAAGAACCTCCCCCTCAGCCAGCTCTACTTCTTCAGCTGACCCGGCGCGGCACCCGCCCCCGGCCGGGCCGGCGGCGGGGTCGCGTGAAAGGAGAACACATGCTCGTCGAAACGGTACTCGGCAACGTGAACGAGCCGGCCTGGACCGAGCGGCTCCGGGAGGCCAAGGTCGACGACCTGGTCCTCGACCAGTGGGACGCCCAGAAGAGCCGGCTGCGCCGGACCACGAGCCTCGGCACCGAGCTGGCGCTGTCCCTGGCCCGCGGCGTACGGCTGCGCGACGGCGACGTGCTCGCCTGGGACGACGCCACGGCGACCGCTGTGGTGGCCCGGATCGCGCTCGGCGAGGTGATGGTCGTGCACCTCGACACGCTGCACGGCGAGTCGCTGGACATGGTGATCCGTTCCGCCGTCGAACTCGGCCACGCGATCGGCAACCAGCACTGGCCGGCGGTGGTGAAGGGCACCAAGATGTACGTCCCGCTGACGGTGGACCGCAAGGTCATGGACTCGGTGATGCGGACACACGCGTTCACCGGCCTCACCCACGAGTTCATCCCCGGCACCGAGATCATCGCGTACCTGGCCCCGCACGAGTCGCGGCGGCTGTTCGGCGGGGCCGACTCGACCCCGCACACGCACCTGCCCGCCGACCTGAACTGAGGGGCCGGGGTGTCCACGGTGACTGAGGCCCTGAAGCTGCTCCAGTTCGGCGACTCGGTCTTCCCGGTCGGCGCGTTCTCCTTCTCCAACGGGCTGGAGACGGCGGTCGAGCAGGGCGCGGTGCACGACCGGACCACGTTGCAGGAGTTCGTGCGGACGGTCACCCGTGCCGCCGCCACCGCTGACGGGGTGGCGCTGCTCGTGGCGCACCGCGCCGCGCGTGCCGGTGACCTCGACCGGATCCGGGCGGCCGACGAGGCCGTACACCTGCGCAAGATCAACGAGGAGACGCGGACGATGACCGTCCGCATGGGGCGCAAGCTGGCCGAGGCCGCCGAACGGGTGGTGGGGGAGTCCCTGCTGCGCAAGCGCGTCGCGGAGAGCGGCGGCGGCGTCCCGGTCACCTACCCGGTCGCGCTCGGCGTGCTCTTCGCCGAACTCGGCGTGGGCGAGGCGGACGCGTTCGCCGCCCACCAGTACGGCGCGGCCTCCATGGTGCTCGGCGCGGCGGTCCGGCTGATGCGGGTGGACCACCTCGACACCCAGTCGATCCTCTTCGCGGTGAACGAGCGGGTCGGCGAGGACTACGAGGAGGTGCGCACCGCCGGGCTGGACGACATGCAGAGCTTCGCGCCGCACCTCGACGTGCTGGCCGGCGCGCACCAGCACGCACACGTACGCATGTTCATGAGCTGAGCGCTCACCCACCTGAAGGGCTTCTTCGAAAATGAAATCAGCGAGTCGGATCGGCGTCGGCGGCCCGGTGGGCAGCGGCAAGACGGCCATCATCGAGGCCGTCGTGCCCCGCCTGGTCGAGCAGGGCCTGCGCATCCTGGTCATCACCAACGACGTGGTCACCACCGAGGACGCCAAGCACGTCCGCCGCGCCCTGACCGGCGTACTGGTGGAGGAGCGCATCGTCGGCGTGGAGACCGGCGCCTGCCCGCACACCGCCGTCCGCGAGGACCCCAGCATGAACCTCGCGGCGGTGGAGGACATGGAGGCGCGGTTCCCGGACAGCGACGTCGTGCTCATCGAGAGCGGCGGGGACAACCTCACGCTCACGTTCAGCCCCGCGCTCGTCGACTACTTCATCTACGTGATCGACGTGGCGGCCGGCGACAAGATCCCGCGCAAGAACGGTCCGGGCATCTCCAAGTCCGACATCCTCGTGATCAACAAGACCGACCTGGCCCCGTACGTCGACGCCGACCTGGACGTGATGGCCCGCGACGCCGAGCTGATGCGCGGCGGCAAGCCGTTCGTGTTCACCAACTGCAAGACCGGCGAGGGCATCGACGACCTGGTGGACCTGGTCCGCCGCAACGCGCTGTTCGACGCCGAAGTGCTGGCATGACCACTCTGGACTCCGTCCGGGAACTCGCGCCGTACCAGGACCAGCCGGCGCAGCTGCCGGCCGCCGCGAACGGCAAGGTGGGCATCCTCCGGCTGGGGTTCGAGTGGCGCGAGGACCAGGACCGGACCATCCTGCGCGACGTCTTCCGGCAGTCGCCGCTGCTGGTGCAGCGCGCGTTGTACTGGGACGAGGAGATGCCGGGCCTGCCCTGCGTCATGATCCTCACCACCTCGGGCGGCGTGCTTCAGGGCGACCGGTTGCGCATCGACGTCGACCTGGGGCCGGGCGCGCAGGCGCACCTGGTCACCCAGGCCGCCACCAAGATCCAGGAGATGGACGCCAACTACGGCACCCAGACCCAGAGCTTCACCCTGGCCGAGGATGCCTACCTGGAGTTCCTGCCCGAGCCGGTGATCCCGTTCCGGCGCAGCCGGTTCGTCTCCGACACCGTGGTCCGGCTCCCGGAGACCGCGACAATGCTGTACGCCGAGGTGCTCCAGCCCGGCCGCAAGTACTACCGCGACGGCGAGATCTTCGCGTACGACCTGTTCTCCACCACGCTGCGGGCGCACCGGCCCGACGGACGCCCGTTGTTCGTGGAGAAGTTCGTCATCACTCCCGGCCGGTTCCCGGTGACGCGGATCGGCATGATGGACCGCTTCCACGTCTTCGGCAACGTCGTGCTGCTCACCGACCCGGACCGGGCGGCCCGGGTCTTCGAGCGGACCGCGACGCCGGTGTGGGACGAGCAGACGCCGCTGGCCACCGCCGTCAGCCGGCTGCCGAACGACGCCGGCCTGGTGTTCAAGGTGCTCGGGCAGGAGACCGAACCGGTCCGCGCCGCGGTACGCGCGTTCTGCACTGCCGCCCGCGAAGAGGTGACCGGCTGCACCTTCCCGCCGGTCTTCAGCTGGCGTTGAGGCGAGGAGAACAGCGGCATGGCCGACATCGGACGTGGCTGGCACCGGCTGGCCGACCGGAACCCGGCGGTCGGATTCGTCGACGCGAGCCTGCGCGGCGCCGCGCAGGTGGTGCTCCAGAACAATCCGCTCAGCGGCCTGCTCATCCTGATCGCGCTGGCCTGGGGCGCGTTCGAGAACGGAACGCCCCGGGTGTTCGGCGGCGGCGTGCTCGGCCTGGTCTTGGGCACCGCGACCGCGCTGGCGCTGCGGGTCGACATGTCCAGCTGGCGCAAGGGCCTGTTCGGCTTCAGCCCGCTGCTGACCGGCCTCGCGGTGCCCACGTTCCTCGACCAGCGCCCGCTGATGTGGCTCTACCTCGTGCTCGGCGCGATCGGCACGGTGGTGGTCACGCTCGCCCTCAACGCCGTGTTCAAACGCTGGAACCTGACCGCCTACACGTTCCCGTTCGTGCTCACGACCTGGTTCCTGCTGATGGCGGCGTACCAGTTCGACAGGTTCACGGTGCTCACCAAGCTGACGCCGAAGTTCCCCGGTGAGGGATCCCTGACCGGCGGCACGTTCGACTGGGGCCTCATCCCGGTCTTCTTCAAGGGCGTGTCCCAGGTCTACCTGATCGAGAGCTGGGTCACCGGCCTGCTCATCCTCGTCGCCCTGCTGATCAACTCCCGGTGGTCGGCGCTGTTCGCGGTGATCGGCGCCGTCGGCGCGACACTGCTGGCGCTCTGGTTCGGCGCCGACGGCGCGTCCCTGGACAAGGGGCTGTTCGCCTTCAACGCGGTGCTGACCGCGATCGTGGTGGGCGCTGTGGCGCACCGTCCCGGCGCACTGGTCACCGTCTACACGCTGTTCGGAATCGCGCTGACGCTGCTCGTACAGATGGCGCTGACCACCATGCTCACCCCGCTCGGCATCCCGGTGCTCACCGGGCCGTTCAACATCGCCACCTGGCTGTTGCTGCTGCCGGACCGGCACTTCGCGCCGGTGCCCAACCACGAACGGGTCAGGGACACCGTGATGCACACCGTCCGCGACTCCGTCCACCTGCGAGAGAAGGAGGGAAACCGTGTCCGCTCCGAACGCGGGTGACACCGCCTGGGTGCTCGTCTGCGCCGGCCTGGTCCTGTTCATGACACCGGGGCTCGCCGCGTTCTACGGCGGCATGGTCCGCACCCGCAACGTGCTGGCGATGCTGCAACAGAACATGATCGCGCTGGGCGTGGTCAGCCTGACCTGGGTGCTCGTCGGCTACACCATCGCCTTCGGCGACGACGCCGGCAGCGGACTGTTCGGCAACCTGGAACTGTTCGGGCTCGCCGACCTCAAGGTGCCGCCCGCGCCCAACCTGCACGTGGTCGACGGCCGGATCACCATCCCGACGCTGGCGTTCGTACTGTTCCAGATGATGTTCGCGGTGATCACGCCGGCGCTCGTCACCGGCGCCACCGCGGGCCGGCTGCGTTTCGGCGGCTGGGTGCTGTTCCTCGCGGTCTGGTCGGTGGTGGTCTACGCGCCGATCGCGCACTGGCTCTGGCATCCCGGCGGATGGCTGGCGAAGTTCGGCACCCAGGACTGGGCCGGCGGGCTCGTCGTGCACGCCAGCGCCGGCGCCGCCGTCCTCGCCGTCCTGCTCGTCGTCGGCCGGCGCCGGGACTGGCCGCACACCGCCGCGCCACCCAACTCGATCCCGCTGACCATCGTCGGCGCCGGCATCCTCTGGTTCGGCTGGTTCGGCTTCAACGGCGGCGACGGCCTCCAGGCCAACGGCCTGGCCGCGCAGGCCGTCCTCAACACGCACCTGGCCGCCGCCGCGGCGATGCTCGTCTGGCTGGCGCTGGAGCGCGTCACCGACGGACACAGCACCGTCGTGGGCGCGGTCTCCGGCGCGGTCGCGGGCCTGGCCACTGTCACCCCGACCGCCGGGTACGTCAACGCGGCCTCGGCCGTCGCGATCGGCGCGCTGGCCGGCCTGGTCTGCCACTTCGCGCTGAAACTGAAGTACCTGCTGCGCCTCGACGACGCGCTCGACGTGCTCGCCGTGCACTTCGTCGGCGGCATGCTCGGCACGCTCCTGCTCGGCCTGTTCGGCAACCGCGGGGTCAACCCGCTCGGCGCGGACGGGCTGTTCCTCGGCGGCGGGGGCGGCCTGCTGTGGCGCCAGCTCGTCGGCGTGGTGAGCGTGGTCGCGTTCTCGTTCGTCCTGACCTGGCTGATCGCCGCCGGGGTGCAGGCACTCATCGGCCTGCGTGTGCCGCCGGCCGATCAGGAACGCCTGGACCAGGCGCAACAGGGCGCCGACGCCTACCACCTGGGCGGGGTCACCAGCCTGACCGCGCCGGGCGCGCCCCGCCGCCGTGCCGCGGCGGCGCCGGCCGGCGAACCAGCAGTGCCACCAGGCCAGCGGGTACGGGTGGTCACCGCGCTGCTGGAACCGGACCCGGCGGCGAACAGCGCCGACCTGCGCGACGCCCTGCTTGCCGCCGGCGCGATCTCGGTGATCGTCAGCGACGCCGCCGTGGCGACGACGACGCCGCAGGCGAGCCTGCTGCCGCGTGGTTACTGGCAGGAGCAGCCGTTGTCGGCCCGGTTGCGGGTCACGGTGCTGGTCGGTGCGGACGGGGTGGGGGCGGTGCTGGACGAGTTGGACCGGATGGGCGCGCGGCGGAGCGACACGTTCGTGCAGGAGGCGGAACGCGTCCAGTCCTGACGGTCCGTCGACCGATGCCGGCGGACAGCTCACCGGAGAAAGTCACGACAGGCCCTCGTGACCTGTGTGGGGTCGTTCTGGTGCCACTCAATCAACAGCGGCTGATGCCCTGAGGACCGGAATGGAGTCGATCTTCTGGGAGCTGAGGCTTTCCCAGTAGATGCCGGCCGGGCGCTGGCTTCGACGGCACTCGATCACCTCGTCCGGAGTGACGATCAAGTCGACTCGGAAGTCGTGCGACGACTCGGGAAGCGGTCCTTCAACGACCTGTAGCGAGTGCACCGTCGTAGCGAGGATGGTGGAGGGGCCGACCAAGCCGGCCTCGGTGAGCAGGGCGACCTCGATGTCCGAGTAGCCCGCGCCCTTTCCGATCCGTACCCCGTCACGATTGACCGCAACGCTGCCGCACAGCACCAGATCCACCGGCTGCATCTCGCTGATGTTGACCTTGGGAGTGTGATCCGCCGCGCCGCTACCAGTGGCGACATCGGCTGGTGCTGCATTCAGGTTGGCGGGATCGAGCAGGTAGAACGGCCGAATGTCGGCGAGCTTGGGCACTGCCATGTAGAGGAGTTTGCCCTCGGCAAGCGCACGCAGCCTCACCGGAAGTTGAGCCTTGTCCGGGTTGGATTTGATGACGCGAGCGCTGCGCCAGGCATCATGCGCCGTAAGCCGTTCTGCGGCTTGCTCAGCTCCAACAAAGTCAGGGATACGCCCGTGCGCTCCAGGGGGTAGCGCCTGGGCAGCCTGTTCCAACCGTGACCAAACGGCCTTACGCGCCTCACGTTTTGCCTCATCGACGTCCATGTGGCCTCCTCATGACGACATCAGCGCGAGCGTCCGGTCTATGACCTCCTGGACGTCCGGCTGGTCTCGCCATGGTCGCAGTTCGCGGCCGACGGCGAACAGGACGTTTACCGCACCACCTCCACGGGATTCCTCGACGGCGTCGATCACCTGGTGCAGAGTTACCGTCGCGCCATCGAGGTCACGCTGTCGTAGGTGGGCCATCGCGAGGTTGCCGAGGGCGATGGCATACGACTTCCGGCGTTCCCGAATCTCGGACGGAACGCGTTCAAGAAGGAGTTGAGCCCGCTTCGGGTCGCCAAGGTGGAGGTAACAGGAGCCGGCAAGCCGGTTGAGCTGTCCCGCGGTATCAGTTGCGCCGTCCTGGCTGTCGTGGTCCGCGCGGCTCAATTGGCTCTCGGCTTGACCGAGGGCGCGCTCGCAGGCTGCGCGGTCTCCCATCATTGCGTTGGCCTCACCGATATGCAGCAGCGCCAGTGCCGACAAGGTGCGGTCACCACGGCGCGAGGCGAGTTCTTCCGCTCCGGCTGCCAGCGCGAGGCCACCCTTCGGATCGCCCTGACTGTAGAGCGCGATGAAACCTCGGCGAAGTCGTGCTTGCGCCTCCGTATCGGCATCCTTGTTCTGCTTCGCGGCATGTGCCGCCTGGTCGTAGTAGCTCAGGGCAGCCTGCGCGCTTCTTCGCTGCGACGCATCCCAGACGAGTTGGCCCATGAAGATTGAGGCTGCGGCTTCGACACTGCGCAGGGCGTGGCGGACAGCCTCGCCGGCAGCATGCTCGCGGAGTAGGCAGACCTCGCTGTGTAGACGGCTCGCATTTGGAAGGATCGCTATGGATGGACTGGTGTCGTAGCTGTCGATCAACTGGGTTAGCGTCAGCCGCAGGTTGGCCACGGTGGACAGGTCGACCGTTCGAGGATTCTTCAACACGGCGGACAGCCGTTCGTCTCGTCGAGTGCGAGCGGAGTCGATATCGGCGAGCAGGTCACCGAGTTCCTCGGGCGATACTCCCAGAGCGTCGGCGAGCCGGAGCCTGACCCATGGCTGCGGTTCTGAATCGGCACGTTCCCACCGCACCACGGTGGTGCGGTCGACACCGAGCTTCTCCGCGAGGCTCTCTTGGCTGTAGCCGACGGTCTTTCGGCGCTGAATCAAGCGGTGTCGCCTCAGGGCCATCACGGCGCCTTCCGATGCGGAGTGTGATTGAGCGGCACTACACAGTTACTCCGCCGCTGATCGTGATGCAACACCTCTGCACATGTTTCGCCAAGTTGCCGCCCTGGGGCCGAATCGCCAGCACCGCGAGGGTGGACGCATGGCCCGGGGCGGGTGCTGGGCTCCGGTGGGGCGTCACCCGAGCGCGTCCGCCGTCCCCGCCCGCCCCGGCGCCGCTCCGACTCTCGACGGAAGGGCTCTTCATGGCGGCGGTGCTGGACGACTTCCCGGTGTTCACCCCGGTCAGCGACGAGGACGTGGTGTTGGCCGTACGCGCGGTGGCGGTGCATGTGCCGGAGCGGTGGCCGGCGGGTCCACTGTGCCGCAGTGAGCGGGTCCCGCATCCGTGCCGGCTGGCCCGCTGGGGCCGCAGCACGTTGCAGGCGGCCGGGCTCACCGAGGAGCGCGTGGACGAGTTGGTCGCCGCCGGCGACCCGGGCGCCTGGCCGTGGGCGTGACCGGGCTCGGGGCGTACCCGACGGAGAGCTGGCCCGGGTCGGCGGCGGTGCGTGAGGCGGTGGCCCGGTGGCTGCGGCTGGTGGCGGCGGACGCGGAGCTGGCGCCGTACCTCGTCGGGGTTGATCGGGCCCGGCTCGCCGGACACCTGGCGCTCACTCTCACGGTGGCGCTCGGCGGACCGGCGGGCGACATCGCCCGGCCGACGGCCGAGGCATGGCGCGGCCTGGGCCTGACCGAGGCGCAGCACCGCCGCGTGGTCGACTACCTGGCCGGGGTGCTCTGGGCGCTCGACGTGCCGGCAGGCTCGGTGACAGCGGCCCGGCGGGCCTTCTCGGACGAGGCCGGCTGGTGACCGCCGCCCTCGCCGCGTCGTGGTCCGTCACCATGCGGTACGCCCGCGAGGCAGCCGACCACTTCTGGTGCGCGGTCGAGGAGCGCTGCCCCGGGACGCTGCCGGAGCGGGAGGCGGCGGTGTTCCTCGCCGCATTCGGACGGCTGGTCAGCGGTGGCGACGACCCGGCCGGTCGGGCGGCGTTGTTGACCGTGCTCGGCCGGGCCTGTCGCCGCTACCGGCTGCTGCCGCACCAGCTCACCGTCGAGGCCGCGCTCGTCGCGACGGTGTCCCGGCAGGTGAGGTTGACACCGGAACTGGTGGCGGCCTGGGCAGGGGCCGCCCGGCGGGCCACGGCGGCGGTGAGCCGTGCGGTCGAGCAGGCCGACGACGGCCCGCCCTGGTGGCCGGCGCAGGTCGTCGACCACGACCGGGCCGCCGACGGCATCGCCGTGGTGACCGTGCGCCCCTGGCGCCGCCTGGCGTTCCGGCCCGGCCAGGCGCTGCCGGTCTGCGCCGAGCGCCGGCCCGGCCGGTGGCGCTGGTACTCGCCGGCCAACGCCCCGCGCGCCGACGGCACCATCGAACTCCACGTCCGTGCCGTCGCCGCCGTCTCCCGCACGCTCGTGCACCGGGTACGCCCCGGTGACCGGATCTGGCTCGGCCCGCCCCGGTCGACCGGCCTGACCCTCGACCCGGCGTCGAAGGCGGACCTGCTGCTCGTCGCCGGGGGGACCGGGCTGGCGCCGCTGCGCGCCCTGGTCGAGCAGGTCGCCGCCGCGCCGGCCGGTCGCCGGGTCACAGTGGTGGTCGGCGCCCGTACCCTCGCCGACCTCTACGACCCGATCAGCCTCGACAAGCTTCAGAGCAGCAACGACTGGCTGACCGTCGTGCCCGCGTTCTCGCACGATCCGGTGGCGGAGGCGGGAGAGCAGGGTGATGCGCTCACCGTCGCGCTCGACCACTGGCGACCCGGTCAGGAGGTCTACCTGTGCGGGCCACCGTTGATGGTGGCCGGGTCGCGGCTGCGCTTGCTCGTCGGTGGGGTGCCGGCCGAGCGGATCCACCTGCCGGACGGGTTCGGCGTCTGATGGGCGTCTATCACAGCCGCAACGCGCTGGCCGGCCCGCTCACCGCGGACCGGCTCAGCGCCGTCGAGCTGCCCCGCACGTCACTGGGGCGGCGCGGTTACCGGACCGACGACGTCGACGCGCTGTTGCACCGGCTCGTCTACGAACTGGGGGAGCGGAGCCGGCTGCTCGATGACGCCCGGGACGAGAACGACCGCATCAAGCGGGCCCTGCGCGCCTGGCAGGCCGAGGTGCGGGAGGCTGCCGGTGTCGTCTGGTCTCCCGCGGCCATTCCAGGCGCACCGTCCCGTCCCGGCCCCGACGGTCGACGTGCGGGTGAGCGGTGACCCGGACGACACCGGTCGTGCCGCATACTGGCCCGGTGTTCACTCTCGCCCAGGCGCGACACCTGGTGGCCACGCTGCGGCCGCGCGTCGACGAGCTGATCCGGCTGCGGGCCGACCTGGCCGAGCTGCGTGTCGATCTGGCCGACCACGGCGTCAGCGCGCTCGGCGGGCTCGCCGAGGTGAAGGCCCTGGAGGCGCGGCTGCACGTGGTGGTGGACGAGTTCCACCAGCACGAAATCGCGGTCAAGGGGATCGCCCCGGTGCTGCTCGACTTCCCCGGTGAGCGCGACGGCCGGGCGGTGCTGTGGTGCTGGCTGGAGGGGGACACCGACATCAGGTGGTACCACCGGGTCGAGTGCGGATTCGCCGGCCGCCGCCCGGTCTGACCCCGCACAGTGGGTGACGCGCGCCGCGCCGTGCCGTCGGACGCCGGGGAACTGGTCCGGTTGCGAGGGCTGATGCTCGCCGGCATGAGCGGCGCGCCGACGCCGCCGGGCCGCTGGCAGGACGTGGCCCGGGACAATCTGCGCGCCTGGTTGGCCGAGCCGGACCCGTGGCTGGCCGCAGCGCACTGCTGGCCTGGTTCCGGGACCGGGGCGTGCGCCGGGTCGACCTGCGGGCCTCGGCGGCCGGCCGGCCGCTCTACCGTGCCCTGGGTTTCCGGGAGACCGCCGACCCGGCGATGCGCCTGACGTTCCCGGCGGAACAATCCTTCATCCCGCTCCGCGAGACCGGCAACGATTTGTAGGCGTAAGTCGCTATGCGCGCTGAACCGCAAATCGGTGATCTTCCATACGCTGTGATCTTATTGATATCTATCTCTCACCACCACTTCACGCCCCCAGGAGTGCGACGTGCGGAGATCCCGTCTTGCCACCCTCGCCCTGACCCTGGCCGCCTCGGTCGGGGTCACTCTGTCTCTGGCCGCCCCCGCCCAGGCGGCCCCGTCCGACCGCTACGTCGCGCTCGGCGACTCGTACGCCTCCGGCGTCGGCGCCGACAGCTACACGTCCGAGAGCGGTAACTGCCTACGCAGCACGAACGCCTACCCGGCGCTCTACAACGCCAACATCAAGCCGGCGTCGTACCGATCGGTGGCCTGCTCCGGCGCCACCACGGCCGACGTCATCAACAGCCAGCTCTCCGCGCTCTCCTCGACCACCACGCTGGTCAGCGTCACCGTGGGCGGCAACGACGTGGGCTTCGCCAACATCATGAGCACCTGTGTGCTCCAGGGGGAGACCCAGTGCGTGGCGGCCGTGCAGTCCGCCATGAACGTGGCCCGCACCTCGATGCCGGGCCGCCTCGCCAACGTCTACAACGGCATCAAGAGCCGCTCGCCCTCGGCTCGCGTCGTGGTGGTCGGCTACCCGGTCTTCTACCAGCTCGGCACGACCTGTGTCGGGCTCAGCGCCACGTCCCGGGCGAAGATCAACGAGGGCATCAACCTGCTCGACGACATCACCCGTACGGCCGCCGTCTCGGCCGGCTTCAAATTCGCCGACGTCCGCTCCATCTTCGTCGGCCACCAGCTGTGCAGCGGCGGGACCAAGTGGCTGCACGCGCTCAACGTGCTGAGCCTGAGCAAGTCGTACCACCCGACGGCGGCCGGGCAGTCCGGCGGCTACTACCCGGTCTTCCGGTCCGCCGCCGGCTGACCCGGTCCGCGGCAGCGGCACGCCTCCCCGCGGGGGCGTGCCGCTTCGCCGTGCCCGGCGGCGGTGTGCCCGTCAGGCCGGCAGGACCTTCTCGATCGCCGCGCGCAGCTCGGGGTCCTCGGGGGTGACCTGCGGGCCGAACCGGGCGGCCACTGTCCCGTCCGGGGCGACGAGGAACTTCTCGAAGTTCCAGCGCACGTCGCCGGTGTGCCCCTCGGCGTCCGGCGTGGACACCAGTTCGGCGTAGAGCGGGTGCCGGTCCGGGCCGTTGACGTCGACCTTCTCCGTCAGCGGGAACGTCACGCCGTAGTTGACCTGGCAGAACTCCTCGATCTCGGCGGCGCTGCCCGGCTCCTGGCCGGCGAACTGGTTGCACGGCACCCCGAGCACCGTGAGCCCGCGCCCGGCGTACGTGTCGGCGAGTTCCTGAAGGCCCGCGTACTGCGGGGTGAGGCCGCAGCGGGAGGCCACGTTGACCACGAGCAGGGCGCGGCCACGGTAGCGGCCGAGGTCGGCCGGTCCGCCGGTGAGGGCGTCGATCTGGACGTCGAAAACGGTCATGTGACGAGGCTACGGGCCGTCACGCGAACCGTACCGCGCCACCCGTGAAATCGACGCATCTACATCTTGACGAAGTGGTGACGGCGTGAGTAGCGTCTCAGCAATCAATTTGGAAACTTTCCTAACTATTGGAGGGACACCGTATGAAGAGATCGCTCCGCCGGGCCCTGTGGGCCACCGGCGCCGTGGTCGCGCTCGCGGTCGCCGCGGTGCCCATGACCACCGCGTCGGCCGCCGGCAGCGTCACCGCCACCTTCGCCAAGGTGCAGGACTGGGGGACCGGCCACGAAGGGCGGGTGACCGTCACCAACGGCACCAGCTCCACCGTCAACGGCTGGCGCATCGAGTTCACGCTGCCCTCCGGCACCTCGATCAGCAGCTCCTGGGACGCCGACATCACCCGCAGCGGTGACCGCTACGTGGCGGTCAACAAGAGCTGGGCCGCGACGCTCGCCCCCGGCGCCAGCTTCAGCTGGGGCTACAACGGCACCGGCGGCTACAAGGCGCCGGTGAGCTGCACGATCAACGGCGGCACCTGCACCGGCGGCGGCACGCCGACGACCACCGCGCCGACCACGGCGCCGCCGACCACCGCGCCGCCCACCACGGCGCCGCCGACGACCGCCCCGCCGACCACGCAGCCGCCCACCACGCCGCCGCCCGGCGGCAAGAAGGTCGTCGGCTACTTCGCCGAGTGGGGCGTCTACGCCCGCAACTACCACGTCAAGAACATCCACACCAGCGGCTCGGCCGCGAAGCTCACCCACATCCTGTACGCCTTCGGCAACACCACCGGCGGCCGGTGCAGCATCGGGGACAGCTACGCCGACTACGAGAAGGCGTACACCGCCGCGGACAGCGTCGACGGCGTGGCCGACACCTGGGACCAGCCGCTGCGCGGCAGCTTCAACCAGCTGCGCAAGCTGAAGAAGATGTACCCGAACCTGAAGGTCCTCTGGTCCTTCGGTGGCTGGACCTGGTCCGGCGGCTTCACCCAGGCCGCGCAGAACCCGGCCGCGTTCGCCGACTCCTGCTACTCCCTGGTCAAGGACCCGCGCTGGGCGGACGTCTTCGACGGCATCGACGTCGACTGGGAGTACCCGAACGCCTGCGGCCTCCAGTGCGACAGCAGCGGCCCGAACGCCTTCAAGAACGTGGTCTCGGCGCTGCGGAGCAAGTTCGGCTCCAGCTTCCTGGTCACCGCGGCGATCACCGCCGACGGCAGCAACGGCGGCAAGATCGACGCGACCGACTACGCGGGCGCCGCGACGAACCTCAACTGGCTGATGCCGATGACGTACGACTACTTCGGCGCCTTCAACGCCCAGGGGCCGACCGCGCCGCACTCGCCGCTCTACTCGTACTCGGGCATCCCGCAGCAGGGCTTCTGGTCCGACGCGGCGATCCAGAAGCTGAAGTCCAAGGGCGTACCGTCCAGCAAGCTGCTGCTCGGCGTCGGCTTCTACGGACGCGGCTGGACCGGCGTGACCCAGGCTGCGCCCGGCGGCAGTGCCACCGGCGCGGCCCCCGGCACCTACGAGGCCGGCATCGAGGACTACAAGGTGCTCAAGAACAGCTGCCCGGCCACCGGCACGGTCGGCGGCACCGCGTACGCCAAGTGCGGCAGCAACTGGTGGAGCTACGACACCCCGGCGACCATCGGCGGGAAGATGAGCTACGCCAACAGCCAGGGCCTCGGTGGCGCGTTCTTCTGGGAGCTCTCCGGTGACACCAGCAACGGTGAGCTGATCGGCGCCATCAAGGGCGGTCTCGGCTGAGCCGAGGGCCGACGCACCACCCACCCGGCGGGGAGGGGCCGTACCGGCCCCTCCCCGCCCGCGTGCCGCCCTGGCAGAGCGCGCCGATCCGGGTCAGGATGGGGAGTCACCCGGCCGCGCGGGCCGGGTGTGGCACACTCGCCGCTCGACGAGTCCACGCGACGGGAGGACCGATGGATCGCAGCCACCGCGGCCGGTTCGCCGCGCTCGCCCTCGCCTTCGCGCTCACGCCGGCGCTGGCCGCCTGCGGCTCCGGCCCGGACGGCGCCGCCACCGCGCCCAGCGGCCGGGCGCCCGCCGAGGAGGCGGCGGCCAAGAGCCGGGAGCGCGTGCAGGCGTACCTCGACGCGCTCACCGCCCGCGACGCCGACGCCGGCCGCAGCCAGCTCTGCGCGCCCATGCACGCCGCCTTCGACGCCGCCGCCACCGGCCCGAACGGCGACTTCGCCGACCACTTCACGGTGCCCGACGCGACGATCACCGACGTCCGCTCCGGCCCGAACGGGCAGGAGGTCAGCGCCTCCGTCACGGTGGCCGCCGGATCTCGCAAGGCCACCCGGTCCCTGCTGTTCACGGTGACCCGTAACGGGGCGGACTGGTGCATCTCCGGCGAGGTTCCCGGCGACCGCACGGCCGACCCGTCCGAGCCGCCGCCGGCGGCGCGGCCCTCGCCGGTCTCCTCCCAGTGACCGGAACCATGCCCCTCGGCGGCGAGTGATCGCGACGGTCGCCGTACGCTTTCCTCCATGCGCCATGAGTGGCATCAGCTGAGTCACCCCGCCGTGGGCAGCCCTGGCCTGCAGACCAGCCGCCCGACCGCCGACTCCGCCGAGGACGCGGCCCTCGGCCTCGACCGATGGCGGGAGCTGCCGCGCGCGCAGACCCCGCCGTGGGACGACCAGGCCCAGGTCGCCGAGGTCTGCCGGGTGCTGGACACGGTTCCCTCGGTGGTCGCGCCCTACGAGGTCGACCAGCTGCGGCAGCGGCTGGCCCTGGTCTGCGAGGGCAAGGCGTTCCTGCTCCAGGGCGGTGACTGCGCCGAGACGTTCGCCGACAACACCGAGAGCCACCTGCTCGCCAACGCCCGCACGCTGCTCCAGATGGCCATCGTGCTCACGTACGGCGCGTCGCTGCCGGTGGTCAAGGTGGCCCGGGTGGCCGGCCAGTACACCAAGCCCCGGTCCCTGCCGACCGACGCCCGGGGGCTGCCCGCCTACCGCGGCGACATGATCAACTCGCTGGAGGCCACGCCGGAGGCGCGGGTCGCCGACCCGCAGCGCATGATCCGGGCGTACGCCAACTCGGCCGCCGCGATGAACATGCTCCGGGCGTACCTGGCAGGCGGCCTGGCCGACCTGCACGCCGTGCACGACTGGAACAAGGACTTCGTCCGGCAGTCCCCGGCCGGGGAGCGCTACGACGCGATCGCCCGCGAGATCGACCGGGCACTGGCCCTCATCCGGGCCTGCGGGATGACCGACGACGAGGCGCTGCGCACCGTCACGCTCTACTGCTCGCACGAGGCGCTGGCGCTGGAGTACGACCGGGCGCTGACCCGGATCTCCGACCACAAGGCGTACGGCCTGTCCGGGCACTTCCTCTGGATCGGCGAGCGGACCCGGCAGATCGACGGCGCGCACATCGACTTCATCTCCCGCATCGCCAACCCGATCGGCGTCAAGCTCGGCCCCACCACCACGCCGGACGAGGCGATCGAGCTCTGCGAGAAGCTCAACCCGGACAACATCCCCGGCCGGCTCACGCTGATCAGCCGGATGGGCAACCACCGGGTACGCGACGCGCTGCCGCCGATCGTGGCGAAGGTCACCGCCGCCGGCGCGAAGGTCGTCTGGCAGTGCGACCCGATGCACGGCAACACGCACGAGTCCTCGAACGGCTACAAGACCCGGCACTTCGACCGGATCGTGGACGAGGTGCTCGGCTACTTCGAGGTGCACCGCGGCCTCGACACCCACCCGGGCGGCCTGCACGTCGAGCTGACCGGCGAGGACGTCACCGAGTGCCTCGGCGGCGCCCAGGGCATCGAGGACCTCGACCTGCCCGACCGGTACGAGACCGCCTGCGACCCCCGGCTCAACACCCAGCAGTCGCTGGAGTTGGCGTTCCTGGTGGCGGAGATGCTCCGTGGCTGACGCGAGGAGTGAGCTTGCGAGCCCTGAGCTGATCGATCTGCGGACCGACACCGTGACCCGGCCGACGCCGGGGATGCGGGAGGCGATGGCCGCCGCCGAGGTGGGCGACGACGTCTACGGCGAGGACCCGACAGTCACCGCCCTGGAGGCGGAGGTGGCCGCGCTGTTCGGCCACGAGGCGGCGCTGTTCGCCCCGAGCGGATCGATGGCCAACCAGATCGCGCTCCAGTTGCACGTGCCGCCCGGCGACGAGTTGCTCTGCGACGCCGACGCGCACGTGGTCACGTACGAGGTGGGGGCCGCCGCCGCGTACGGTGGGATCTCCTCGCGGACGTGGCCGGCGGTGGGCGCGGACCTGGACCCCGACGTGGTCGCCGGGATGATCCGGCCGGACGGCTACTTCGCGGTGCCGACCCGCGCGATCGCGGTGGAGCAGACCCACAACCGGGGCGGCGGCGGGGTGATCCCGCTGCCGACGCTGCGCCGCATGCGCGAGGTCGCCGACGAGCACGGGGTGGCGCTGCACTGCGACGGCGCCCGGATCTGGCACGCGCACGTCGCGGACGGGGTGCCGCTGGCCGGGTACGGGGAGCTGTTCGACACGCTCTCGGTGTGCCTCTCCAAGGGCCTCGGCGCGCCGGTCGGCTCGCTGGTGGTGGGCAGCGCGGAGAAGATCGCCCGCGCGCGGGTCCTGCGCAAGCGGATGGGCGGTGGCATGAGGCAGGTCGGCATTCTTGCCGCCGCCGGCCGGTACGCGCTGGCGCACCACGTCGAGCGGCTCGCCGAGGACCACGCGAAGGCGGCCCGGCTGGCCGAGGCGGTCGCCCCGCACGGGGTGCTCGCGTCGGTGGTGCGCACGAACATCGTGCCGCTGGACCTGACCAAGCACCCTCTCGACGCGCACGCGCTGGCGGCAGCCGCGCGGGAAGCCGGTCTGCTGATCTCGGTGCTCGGCCCGCGTACCGCCCGGTTGGTGACCCACCTGGACGTCACCGACGAGCAGATCGACAGCGCCGCCACCATCCTCGACACCGCCCTGCGCGCCTGACCCTCCGGCAACGCCGTGGCGAGGGCGGGAGGAAACGGCTGTGTCAGGGGCGCAGGCGTTTGAGGGCGGCGATGTCGGCGGCGTGGCCTACGTGCTTCTCCGTCGGGGTCTCCACCAGCACCGGTACGCCGGCGGTCGCCGGATGGCGCATCAGCTCGGCGAACGCCGGTTCGCCGATGGTGCCCTTGCCGATGTTCTCGTGCCGGTCCCGGGTGGAGCCGCACAGGTCCTTCGAGTCGTTCGCGTGCACCAGCCGCAGCCGGTCGGCGCCCACCGTGGCGACCAGCGTGTCGAGCGTGGCGGTCATGCCGCCCTCGGCGGCCAGGTCGTGCCCGGCCGCCCAGGCGTGACAGGTGTCGAAGCAGACGCCCAGCATCGGGTGCCGGTCGACCGCGTCGAGGTAGGGGCCGAGGTGCTCGACCCGGGACGCCAGTGACCGGCCGCCCCCGGCGCTCGGCTCGACCAGCAGCATCGGCCCGCTGGTGGCCGCAGTCTCGTCGAGCAGCGGGAGCAGCGACTCCCGGACCTGCCGCAGGGCCGCCTCGGCGTGCCCGGCGTCCACCGAGCTGCCGGCGTGGAACACCACGCCCTCGGCGCCGATCGCCCGGCCCCGCCGCAGCGCGTGGGCGAGCGTCTCCGCCGACCTGGTGACCGTCGCGGGGGTGGGGGAGCCGAGGTTGACCAGCAGCGACGCGTGGATGAACACGGGCAGGCCACGCTCGGCGCAGCCGTCGCGGAACAGCGCGTCCTGCGCCGGGTCACCGGCCGGCAGCGCCCAGCCACGCGAGTTCGAGACGTAGACCTGCACCACCTCGGACTCGGCCGCATCCGCGTACGGCAGGGCCGCCCGCGCCAGGCCACCGGAGGTGGGGGTGTGCGACCCCACCGGCCGGCACCCGTTCGCCGCGCTCACAGGCACGTCACAGTGATCGTGGTGCCCGGCGGCACCGGCGTGTTCTCGGCCGGGTTCTGGATCCGGACGATGCCGTTCGGGTTGAGCTGGATGTTGACCGGGAAGCCCTGGCTCTCCAGCGTCTGCTTGGCCTGCTGGCAGGGCATGTCGACCACCCGGGGCACGGCCACCTGCGGCGGGCCCTTGCTGATCTCCAGCTTGACCTGGGCGCCCTTTTCCACACCGGTGCCGTCGGCCGGGCTCTGGCCGAGGATCTCGTCCTTCGGCTTGTCGGACTCCTTGACGTTCTCCACCGGCTTGAGCCCGAGCCGCGCGAGGATGGCGCGCGCCTCGGTGAGGCTCTTGCCGACCAGGTCGGGCACGCTCACCGGAGCGCGGCCCTTGCTGAGGATCAGCGTCACCTTGGCCCCGGGCTTGACCTCAGTGCCCACCTTCGGGTCGGTGGCCAGCACGACACCCGCCGGCAGCGCGTCGTCGTAGCGGGAGCTGCCCTTGGCCGCGACCAGGTTGAGACCCTCCAGCTCCACCTGGGCGAGCGCGAAGTCCTTGCCCACCACGTCCGGCACCGGCAGGCGCTCCGGACCGAGCGACAGGGTCAGCGTGATCGTGCCGCCCTTGACGATCCGGGCGGCCGAGCCCGGCGCCTGCCCGAGCACGGTGTCCTTCGGGACGTTCTCGTCGTACCGGGGGTCGGCGTAGCGCAGCGTGAAACCACCGCGCTGGGCCTGCGCCTCCGCCTCGGCCTTGGTGAGGCTCACCATCTGCGGCGCGACCGTGTAGCGGCCCACGCCGAACCACCAGCCGCCGACGGCGGCGACCAGGCCGAGCACCACGACCGCCGCGGCGACGGCCAGCCGGCCGCGCGGCGAACCCATGATCCGGGTACGCAGGGCGGCGAACCGGGCGCCCACCCCCTCCGGTTCGGCGGCGCGTCGGCGGTGCGGGCGCTGCGTGGCGGCGCCCTCGGGCAGCCGGGCCCACGACGGGCGCTCGATCGGCTGCAGCGCGGCCACCACCTGCGTCGGCTGGCTCAGCACCGCCGTGTCGTCGCTGAGCTGACGCAGGACAGTGGTGTGCGTGTGCGGGTTGCCCAGTTCCTCGCGGGCCGCCTGCACCTCGGTCAGCAGCGCCGCGGCGTCGGCCGGACGGGCGGCCGGGTCGCGCCGGGTGGCCCGGGCGACGAGCGCGTCGACAGCCGGCGGCAGCGCCGGAACCAGCGTGGACGGGGCCGGCACGTCCCGGTCGACATGCTGCCAGGCGACCTCCACCGGGCGGTCGCCGTCGTAGGGCACCCGGCCGGTGAGCATCTCGAACAGCACGATGCCGGCCGAGTAGACGTCGGTGCGCGGGTCGGCGTGGCCCTGGGTGACCAGCTCCGGCGCCACGTACGCCACCGTCGCCATGAGCTGGTTGCCGTTCTCGTCCTCCGCGCTCGCCTCGACGGCCCGGGCCAGCCCGAAGTCGGCCACCTTGACCACGCTGTCGACCAGGTCGCGGCTGCCGCCGGCGGGCACCTCGGCGACCAGGACGTTCTCCGGCTTGACGTCGCGGTGCACCAGGCCGGCCCGGTGCGCGGCGGCGAGCGCGGCGAGCACCTGCTCGGTGATCGCGAGCGCCTCGTCCGGGTTCAGCCGGCGGCGCTCGGCGAGCACGTCACGCAGCGTGCGGCCGCGCACGTACTCCATCACCAGGTACGGCAGGCCGGCGTGGATGCCCTGGTCGTAGACCGCCACCACGTTCGGGTGGGTGAGCCGGGCGATCGTCTTCGCCTCGTCGGTGAACCGCTCGACGAACCCGGCCATCCGGGCCCGGGCCTGCGGCGCCTGGGTCGGGTGAATGATCTTGACCGCCACGGTGCGCTCCAGGCGCTCGTCGGTGGCGGTGTACACGGTCGCCATGCCGCCACGGGCGACGCGACCGCGAATGCGGTAGCGTCCCTCGATCAGCGAGCCCAGCAACGTGTCGGCGACCTGTGTGTCCATCGGCAGGCAGTCTATGTGTCGGAAGGGTGAACGTAGAACAGGATGCTACCGCCGGGTTGGGACACCGGTGGCCCGGCGCGCTCCGGCGCAGGTCGGGGGGTGCCGTGCACCGGATCCGGCGGGCACGTGGCAGGGTGGTCGGGTGACCGATTCCGTACCCGCCGAGACCGGCGCCGACCTGGCCGGACCGGCCGACCCGGCCGGCTGGCTGACGCTGCCCGACGTGGCCGAGCGCCTGGACCTGTCGATCAGCAAGGTGCACCAGATGATCCGCGACCGCGAGCTGCTCGCGGTGCGCCGCGACGGCGTCCGCCGCGTCCCGGCCGACCTGGTGGCCAACCGCACCGTGCTCAAGCACCTGCCCGGCGTGCTCAACCTGCTCGCCGACGCCGGGTACGACGACGAGGAGGCGCTGCGCTGGCTCTACCGGGAGGACCCGTCGCTTCCCGGCACCCCCGCAGTGGCCCTCGGCGGCGACCTGGCCCGCGAGGTCAAACGCCGAGCCCAGGCCGTGGCCTTCTAACCCACACCCCACCCACCCACCCACCCCGTCGATCATGAAGTTGACGGCGAAGTCGATCTCCAAAAGTGCCGCCAACTTCATGATCGACCGCTTCGGAGGCGGGGGACAGCGCGGGGGGAGTGGTTGTCAGGCGGGGCGGCGGGTGGCGGCTATGGCCAGGTCCACCAGCGCCTGGCGGGCCTCGGTGTCCAGGTCGACGGCGGTGAGCGCGGCCAGCGCGCTCTCGGTGAGCGCGGTGATGTGCCGTTCGGCACGCTCCAGCGCGCCGCTGGAGGTGATCAGCTCGCGCAGCCGGTCCACCCCGACCACGTCCAGGTCCGGTACGCCCAGCCCGGCCAGCAGCGCCTCCCGGCCGGCCTCGTCGAGCGTCTCCAGGGCGGCCGCCACCAGGTACGTCCGCTTGCCCTCGCGCAGGTCGTCACCGGCCGGCTTGCCGGTCAGCTCCGGGTCGCCGAACACGCCCAGCACGTCGTCGCGGAGCTGGAACGCCTCACCCAGCGGCAGCCCGTACGCGGAGTAGGCGGCGTGCACCTCGGCCGGGGCGCCGGCCAGCGCGGCGCCCAGCAGCAGCGGCCGTTCGACCGTGTACTTCGCCGACTTGTACCGGGCCACCTTGGCCGCCCGGTCGAGCGAGGTGTCAGCGGTCGCCTGGGTCAGCACGTCCAGGTACTGCCCGACGGTCACCTCGGTGCGCATCTCGTCGAAGACCGGCCGGGCCCGGGCCACCGTCGCCGGCGGCAGGCCGGAGGAGTGCAGCAGCTCGTCGGACCAGACCAGGCACAGGTCACCCAGCAGGATCGCGGCCGAGTCGCCGAACGCGTCCGCGTCGCCGCCCCAGCCGGCCGCCCGGTGCCGGGCGGCGAACCTGCGGTGCACCGCCGGCTCGCCCCGCCGGGTGTCCGACCGGTCCATCAGGTCGTCGTGAATCAGCGCGCTGGCCTGCACGAACTCCAGCGCGGCCAGGGCGGCGACGACCTGGTCGGAGTCGACTCCGCCGGCGCCCCGGTAGCCCCAGTAGCCGAACGCCGGGCGCAGCCGCTTGCCGCCGCCCAGCACGAACGCCTCGATCGCCTCGGCGACGGGCAGCAGGCCGTCGTCGACGGCGGTCAGCCAGCCGCGCTGGCCGGCCAGGAACTCGGTGAGCGCCTTGTCGATCCGCTGACGCAGGCCGGCACGGTCGACGGGGGAAACGGGAGCAGCGTGGGTCACGCCACGACGCTAGCGGTTCGGGCCCGCTCCCGTCGTGCCGCCGTCCCGGCGTGCCTCGCAGCTCACCGGCGGCGACGGCCGCCACGGGTGCCGTGACGGCAGGTACGGACGGGTCGCCGCGAGCAGCCGTGCGTACCCCCGGGTCGCCGGTCCGGGCGGACGGCGGGCCAGCCCGCGGCGGAACTCGGTGAGCTGGCCGACGGCCCGGGGCGAACCGGAGCGGACCGCGTCGAGCAGCGCCTCGCCGGCCACCGCGCACGCCTCGGGCTCCGCGCCGAGCCCCAGGTGCGCCCGGGCCAGCCAGCCGCCGTACACGGCGGAGCGGCGCGGGCGGCCCGGCGCTGTCACCACGGGCGTCAGCAGCGGCACGGCCGCGGCGGCCCGGCCCAGCGCGACGAGCGTGCGCCCGGTCATCGCGGCCAGCTCGGCGGCGTCCAGCCAGTAGAGCCACTGCGGCTCCCGGCCGGGCTCCGGCGGCCCGGCCCGGTCGGCGCCGGCCAGCGCCTCACCGGCGGCGCGACGCCGCCCGCCGAGCGCGGCGGCGAGGGCGACCCGGTGCAGCAGCAGCGCCCGCAGCCCCGGGGAGGCGGTGGCGCGGCTGGCCGCGTACCCGATCCGGGCCAGGACCAGCGCGCCGGCCGCGTCACCGGCGTCGGACAGCAGGTGGCTGGCCGACCCGAGCACGTGCCCGGCCAGCGGCGGCTCCCCGGCGGCCACCGCGGCCCGCAGCGCCAGCCGGTAGGCGACCAGGCCGCCGGTGAGGTCGCCGGCGTCGGCGGCCAGCCACCCGGCGAGCTGCGCCGACTCGGCCAGCGACGGCAGCATCCGCCGCCGGCCGGCGGGCCCGGCGCGCCGGTAGCCGCGCACCGAGCGGCGCAGCCGGCGGGCGCCGAGCCCGGCGAGGTCGCCGCCACCGAGCAGGTCGTCCCAGCGGCGCAGCGTGGCCAGTGACGCCCCGTCCGCCGGGTGCCCCCGGACGGGGCCGGCGCGGTCGGCGGCGCGGGCCGGTCCGTACCCGTCGCCGGTGGCCGGGCCGGGGACCGGCGGTGTCGCCGGGCCGGTGAAGGGACCGGCCAGCGTGCCGCCGCCCGGGTCGGCGGCCCAGCGGTGCGCCAGGGTGAGCAGCGCCAGCCGGGCCCGGGACCCGGCCGGGTCGACGGCCACCGGCGTCACGCCGAGCCGGCGGCTGCTGGCGGCGGCCCCGGCGAGCAGCTCGCCGGGCACGCCCAGGACCGTCGCCAGCCACGCGGACCAGAAGTCGCCGGGGAACCGGAGCTGGCGCTCCCAGCGGGACACCTCGTGCCGGGTCAGGGTGGGCACGCCGGAGGCAGCGCAGAGCTCGGCGGCGAGGCGCTGCTGGCTCCAGCCGCGGGCGGCCCGCAGCTCGGCCAGGAGCGGCCCGAGCAGGCGCGGACCGGGCGGCCAGGACGGGATCATGGTGACCTCCGGGGGCGACGGCGTGAAATGGCGACGCGGACGTCCGGCTGGCGCCAGCGCGTCACAGTCGTGCGACCCCCGCGCGGGCCCCCGGGACGGCCGTCGGCCGCCCCACCGCGCTGTGGTCTTTCTACCCCCGGGGTACGACGTCGCGCCGCGAAGTGTTCGCGGGCTGGGAAGACCCTCGGTAAGCCGTGCGCTCCCGGCTACAGTCGGTCCGTGGCGCTCGGTCTTCCCTCGGTCCTCCCCAATCCCCAGCCGGCCATCGGGGAGCTGATCCGTGACGGCCGCCCCACCTTCTCCTTCGAGTTCTTCCCGCCGAAGACGCAGGCCGGGGAGAAGCTGCTCTGGCAGGCCATCCGCGAGCTGGAGTCGCTGCGCCCCTCGTTCGTCTCGATCACCTACGGCGCGGGCGGCTCGACCCGCGACACCACGGTGGCGGTGACCGAGCGGATCGCCACCGAGACCACGCTGCTGCCGATGGCGCACCTGACCGCGGTGAACCACTCGGTCGCCGAGCTGCGGCACGTGATCGGCCGGCTGGCCTCGGTCGGGGTGCGCAACGTGCTGGCCGTGCGGGGTGACCCGCCGGGCGACCCGGGCGGCGAGTGGATCGCCCACCCCGAGGGCGTCCGGTACGCCGAGGACCTGGTCCGGCTGGTCCGCGACAGCGGTGACTTCAGCGTCGGCGTGGCCGCCTTCCCGTACAAGCACCCGCGTTCGCCGGACGTGGACAGCGACACCGCCTACTTCGTGCGCAAGTGCCGGGCCGGCGCGGAGTTCGCGATCACCCAGATGTTCTTCGACGCCGACGACTACCTGCGGCTGCGTGACCGGGTGGCCGCCACCGGCTGCGACACGCCGATCCTGGCCGGGGTGATGCCGGTGACCCAGATCGGCACCATCGAACGCTCCGTGCAGCTGTCCGGCGCGCCGTTCCCGCCGGCGCTCGCCGAGCGGTTCGAGCGGGTGGCCGACGACCCCGAGGCGGTCCGCCGCCTCGGCGTGGAGCAGGCGAGCGAGATGTGCGAGAAGCTGCTCGACGAGGGCGTGCCGGGGATCCACTTCATCACGCTCAACCGGTCCACCGCGACCCGCGAGGTGTGGCAGCGGCTGCGCGCGGCCGCACGGGTGTGACCACCCGCCACACGACACCCGCGCCGTGCTTCTACGGTTGATCCGTGGTGGGCACACAGCTGAACTGGGACCAGTACGCGACCGCGTGGGCGCGGCTGCACGGCGGATTCGATCCGCGTACCGCCGCGCCGGTGGTGCGTGCCTGGCTGCGCTTCGCCTACCACGTGGGCTACGTGCTGGGCCGGCTGCGCGTCGGCCCGACCCCGGTGACCGTGTTCGGGGTGCTGCTCTGCTTCTGCGTACCCCTGTTCGCGGAGCGGCCCGGCGACGGACCGTTCCTGGGCGCGCTGTTCGTGCTGCTGGCGGCGGTGGCCGACAGCGTCGACGGCGCGGTGGCGGTCGCGACCGGCCGCACCACCCGGCTGGGTTACGTCTACGACTCGGTCGCCGACCGGCTCGGCGAGGTGGCCTGGCTGATCGCGTTCTGGCTGCTCGGCGCGCCGGGCGCGCTGGTCGCGGCGGCCGGGGGTCTGTCCTGGCTGCACGAGTACGTGCGGGCGCGCGCGGTGTCGGCGGGGATGCGGGAGATCGGCGCGGTGACGGTGGGGGAGCGGCCCACCCGGGTCAGCGTGGCGCTGGTCGGGCTGCTCGTCGCCGGGCTCACCGGGCTGATCGACGCCGACCTGACGGCCGGCACCATCACCATGGCCACCACGGTGTGGGTGCTGCTCGCCGGGTTCGGCCTGGGGCAGTTGCTCTCCGCCGTCCGCCGCGCCCTGGTCGACGCGGGCTGACCGCCGCGCCCGCGCCCGCGCAGCCCCGCCGCGCCCACGCGAGGCGCGCGGCGGGCGGCGGGCGGCGCGCGTTAATAAGGGGCCCTTCCTCTACCGGAGGCGTTAATAGGGGGCCCTTCCTTACACCCCTCACCAGGCGGGGCCGACCGCCTCGGCGACGATCTCGGCGGACATCGTGACCATGGGCAGCCCGCCGCCCGGGTGGCTGGAGCCGCCGACCAGCCAGAGCCCGGCCGCCGGGCCCCGGTTGGCCGGGCGCAGCAGCCCGCCCGCGGTGCCGTAGATCGCCCCGCCCGGCGCGCCGGTGGCCGCGTCCAGGTCGGCCGGGGTACGGATCTCCCGGAACACCAGCCGGTCCCGCACGTCGGCGCCGCGCTCGGCCAGCACGTCGAGGATCCGGTCCGCGTACGCCTCGGCCAGGCCGGGCCGCCGCCAGTCCACGGCGCTCGCGGCGGTGCCGTGCCGGGGCGCGTTCACGAGCACGAACCACGCCTCGTGGCCGTCCGGGCGTACCGCCGGATCGTCGGCGGCGGTGACGAACACGGTCGGGTCCGGGGCCGGGCGGGCCCGCACCCCGCGACCCGGGTCGCCGAACACGGCGTCGAACTCGGCGTCGTAGTCGCGGGGGAAGAACACGGTGTGGTGGGCCAGCCCGGAGTCGCCGCGCACGCCCAGCAGCAGCACGAATCCGGCCAGGCTGCGGTCGGTGAGCGCGGCCAGCCGGCGCGGGTCGGGCAGCAGGTCCCGGTAGACGGTGAGCGCGTCCACGTTGGCGACCACCACGTCGGCGGGCACCGGCGCGGCCGACCCGGCCACGCGTACCCCGTGCACCCGCCCGCCCGCGGCGTCGATCCGGGTGACCGCGGCGTCGGTGCGTACCACCACGCCCAGGTCCAGGCAGCGCGACAGCAGCGCGTCGGCGAGCGTGCCCAGCCCGCCGCGCAGGTACCAGCCGCCGTACGCCAGCTCGGCGTAGGGAACGGCGACGAGCGCGGCCGGGGCGCGGCGCGGGTCGGCGCCGGTGTACGTGGCGTACCGGTCCAGCAGCATCCGCATCCGTGGGTCGGACAGGTGGCGGCGGCCCAGCCCGCGCAGGCTGCGGCCGGGGCCGATGGCGGCCAGGTCGCCCAGCCGCCAGGCCAGCGCGGCCAGGTCGCGGGGCGAGTCGACGGTACGGCGCAGGATGTCCCGGTGCGAGGCCGCCCACACCCGGCCGGCGCGCCGCCACAGCCCGCGCCAGTCGGCGGCGGACCGGTCGCCGAACGCGGCGCCGATCCGGGCGGCGAACTCGTCCGGGTCGGCGCAGGAGTCGAGCGCCTGTCCGCCGCCGGGGAAGACGTGCCGCACGATCGGGTCCAGCGGGACCAGGTCGAGGTATTCGTCGAGCTTCGCGCCGGTCGCCTCGAACAGGTCGTGGAAGACCTGCGGCAGCGTGAACAGGCTCGGCCCGGTGTCGAAGTGCCACACCCCCTCCGGGGTGTGGTGGGCGTACCGGCCGAGCTTGCCCCCGACCGTGCCGGCCCGTTCGAGGACGGTGACCTCGTGCCCGGTGACCGCGAGCCGGGCGGCGGTGGCGAGCCCGCCCACCCCGGCGCCGATGACCACGATGCGCGCCATGGCGTGACCCTCCTAGGTGACCGGGCGACCCCGCCAGGTGAGCCGGTGTCGCTTCCGCAGATGGTACGACCGGACGGTCAGCCAACCGAGGACCACGACCGACACGGGGTGTGCGAGCGCGTCGGGCCACGCCCGTCCGCCGGTGGCGCGGGCGCTGACCACCCGCCCGGCGACCCCGGCCAGGTAGGCCAGGAACGCCACGGCGGCCACCGCCGGCGCGCCGGCGAGCAGCGCCCCGAGCGCCAGCAGCGGCGGCGCGACGTAGAGCGCGAACAGCAGCGCCAGCACGGCCGCCGCGGCGGCCGGGTGCCCGAACGTCGCCCACAGCGACTTGGTGTAGCCGTCGCGCAGCTGCGGCCAGGTGTCGTACATCCGGCAGGACGCCAGCCGGGACCCGTCGGCCAGCGCGATCCGCCCGCCGGCCCGTTTCACCGCCCGGGCCAGCTCGATGTCCTCCAGCACCTTGTCGGCCACCGCCGCGTGCCCGCCGGCCCGCAGGTAGCCGGCCCGGTCCACGACCAGGAACTGCCCGCCCGCCGCCGCGAGGGACGGCCGCCGCGAGCGTTCCATCGCGCGCAGCGGCAGGAACGTCAGCCACAACCACTGCAGCAGCGGCTGCGCCAGCCGGTCGGCCACCGTCCGCACCACGATCCGGGGGTACGGCGACAGCAGCGCCGCGTCCGCCGCGCGCAACTCGGTCACCGCCGCCGCCACCGCGTACGGGGTGAGCACCACGTCCGCGTCGACGAAGGCCAGCACCGCCGGCTCCGGGGCGGTCCGGGTGGCGAGCTGCCAGCAGGCGTGCGGCTTGCCCAGCCAGCCCGGCGGCGGGGCGACGCCGGTGAGCAGCGTGAGCCGGGGATCGTCACCGGCCACCGCGCGGACCACGTCGGCGGTGCCGTCGGTCGAGCCGTCGTCGAGCACCACGATCCGCAGGTCCGGCACGCCGCGCTGGGCCAGCAGCGCGCGCAGGCACGGGGTGACCCGGTCGGCCTCGTCGCGCAGCGGCAGCAGCACCGCCACCGGCTCGGTCACCTCGGCCGGGCCGGCGGCCGGGCGGCGCAGCCAGGCGTACGCGTTGACGATCGTGTGCCCGGTGAGCGCGGCGACCGCCACGGCCAGCGCGAGGGTGGCGATCATGCCGGGGCGTCGACGCGCGGCGCCGGCTCCGGCGTTCCGGCCCGGTCCCGGCGGGCCCGCCACAGCGTCACCGCCAGCGGCACCGCCGCCACCGCCATCCCGGCCGCGCCCCACAGCGCCGACGCCGGCAGCCGCAGGAACACCGCGTGCGCCAGCACGCTGGAGGCGTACGTCCAGAGGTAGAGCGCGAACATCGGCGCGTCCCGGCCGTCGGTCCGGTCCACCGACGGCCCGGCGAGCGGGCGCAGCGCGACCGCGAGCAGCACCGCGAAGCCCAGCCAGCCCAGGTAGTTGCTGACCGGGATGCCGGGCAGCCCGGGCAGCGCCGGGGTGGCGTCGCGCCAGGTCCAGTAGCCCTCGGCCACCATCTGCGGGTCGAGGAACAGGTCCCAGGCGGCCAGCCCGACCGCCGACAGCGCGATCCGGGCGATCCGGGACCGGACCAGCCGCACCGCGGTGAGCCACGCCGGCCAGGCCATCCAGGTCCAGGCGAGTGGGATGATCAGCGGCACCCCGGCCAGCTTCGGGCCCAGCTCGCCGGAGTAGTCGTAGGTGCCGAACGGGAACCCGGTGGCCACGCCGATCGCCTCCACCGCGAACCCGCCGCCGGTGACGACCGCGACCAGCGCGGCGGCGGTACGGACGCCGCGGGTGAGCAGCGCGTGGCCGACCGAGAGCAGCCAGCCGAGCACCACTGTGGCCACCGTGAGCCCGGCCCGGGTCGCGCCGCCGGTGAGCGGGTAGCAGATCTGGGCGAGGATCAGCGCGGCCAGCAGCGCCCAGGGCAGCCGGGCCGCCCTCATGCTGTGCCGCCTTTCGTGCGCGACTGCGGGGCTCGCAAACCCGGCTCACTCCTCGCGCTCACGGTGCCGCCCTTTCGTTCGCGACTGCGGGGCTCGCAAACCCGGCTCACTCCTCGCGCTCACGGTGCCGCCCTTTCGTTCGCGACTGCGGGGCTCGCAAACCCGGCTCACTCCTCGCGCTCACGGGGCGTCCGGCGGGGGCAGCGGCAGGTCCCGGCCGAGCACGCCGAACGGCCGCTCGTCGCCGGGGAAGTGGAAGTGCCGCAGGACGTCGACGAAGCCGAACCGGCGGTACAGCCGCCAGGCCCGGGACTTCTCCTCGTCGGCCTCCGGCGTGGACAGCAGCGTGGTGTCGCCCTCGGCCACGGCGAGCAGCGCGCGCAACTGGCGGGCGCCCAGGCCGTGCCCCTGCGCGGGCGGGCGGACGTGCAGTTCGACCACCTCGAACGGGTGCGCCAGCCAGCGCTGCCGGTCCCGCGCGTTCAGCGCCCGGTGCACCTGGTCGTGCCACCACTGCCCGGTGGCGCCCCGGTAGCCGTACCCGAAGCCGGCCAGGTGGCCCTCGGTGGTGAGGCTGGCGACGGCGCGGAAGCCGGGCCGGCGTACGTGGGTGGCGATGTAGCCGCGGCGGGCCTCCAGCAGGTCGGGCCGGTAGCCCATCGCCTCGCCGTAGACGGCCACCACGTCGTCCAGCCGCCGGACCAGGTCGTCCGGTGTCCACCGCACCAGCCTCATGCGTACCCTCTCGCTGTTTCCGGGCCGCCCTCGGCGGCCCAGCCGAGCACCGTGCGGTCGCCGACCACGTCGCCCACCGCGAACCGCGCGAACAGTTCCTCCGCGTACCAGCCCTCGGTGGGGGTGCGGGTGATCGCGGCGCGGTGCTCGGGGGAACGGTACGCGAACGCGACCAGGTCCGCCGGGTCGCGCCACACGCTCACCGTGCCCTGCCAGCCCAGCGGCGCCTCGCCGACGCCGAAGCGGGCGAGCAGGCCGGGCGCGGCGTGCAGCTCGGTGGCGACCGGCGGGATCGCCCGCCAGAACGTGGCCGCCCGGCGGGCCCGCAGCCGGGCCCGGGTCAGCGCCAGCACCGGACCGGTGACCCGCCCGCCCGACGGCGCGCCGAACGGCTCCCGGCCGGACCACCGGCCGCGGCTGGTCAGCGGGCGCAGGTCGACCCGTACCGCGGCGCGGGCGATCCGGGCCCAGGAGCGGGCGACCGGGGAGGCGTCGAAGCCGGCCGCGTCGGCGGGGGAGTCCCAGACCACGAGCGCGGCCCACCGGGTCAGGTCGGCGTCGCCGGGGCCGAATCCGGTGCCGGTCCCGGTGCCGAGCAGCTTGGCGAAGCGGACGCCGGGCAGGCGGCGCAGCCGCGCCGGGTGGGTGGCCATCCGGGCCGGCACACCGGGTACGGCCCGCCGGGGCACACGCCACACGTGCAGCGTGACGAGTTCGGGGTTCACGCCACCTCGGCCGGCGCGCCGGCGGTGATCCGCAGCAGTTCCGCGTACGTGGTGGGGAACACCGCCCGGGGTACGCCGCCGGCGGCCCACACCTCGTCGTACCCGGTCAGAGCGGTGTCGACGACGGTGCGCAGCGGCGTGGGGTGGCCGACCGGGGCGACGCCGCCGATCACCTGCCCGGTGTGCTGCTTGACGAACTCCGGGGTGGCCCGGCGCAGCCGGGTCACGCCCAGCGTGGCGGCCAGCCCGGCGGTGTCCACCCGGTGCGCGCCGGAGGTGAGCACCAGCAGCGGCGCGCCGTCCGCGTCGAAGATCAGCGAGTTGGCGATGGCACCGACGGCGACGCCGAGCGCCTCGGCCGCGGCGGCGGCGGTGTGCACCGCGTCGGGCAGCAGTCGGACGAGGCTGGCCTCGCCCGATCCGTCCCGCGCGCCCGCCTCGTCGAGCGCTCGCTGCACCGCCTGCACGTTCGGGTGTGGCTGCATGCCCCCATTCTTCCCTCACCCCCGGTACGACCCCGCCGGGGGCCGTGGCCCTCCCGTGTGTCCCCGGCGCGTCACACGTTGCGTTTTCGTCGGTGGGGAGGTGTACTGTCAGGGTAGTTAGAACGAGTGTTCGATTCGGTTGGAGCGGATAGCGGCTCAGCTCCCCGGCTGGCCCGGCTCCGGTCCGACCGGTCGCACACCCGTCGAACGCTCCGGAAGCGGTGTTTCGCGGCACCGGCTTCCGGGAGGTGCGGCACCGCGGGCCGCACCGGGTTCGGACAGTCGCGAGTCCGGGCCCGTCAGGCAGGTCGTCGCCCGCCGCCCACGACCCCCGGGCGGCGGGCGACGGACCCGCCGGCACGCCGGCCGGGGGTGGGTGTGGGGAAGCGTCCACACCCGGCCGGCCAGCCACCCGAAGGTGCGTCTTCCTCCGCACCGACCGCTCCGGGCGACCGGGCGACGGTTTCCCCGTCGCGCGACCGCCCGCCCCGGCCACACGCGGAGGAGAGACCCATGCCGACCAGTCCGGCCCAGGCGCCCACGGTGCCCGCGCACGTGCTGCCGCACCGCACCCCCGCCCAGTTGCTCGCGGTGGCCCGCGACGGGCTGGCCGAGGCCGCCCGCACCCGTCCCGACGGTCTCCGGTACGCCGCCGCCCATCTCGCGGCGCTGCGCGCCGCCGCCGCAGTGCTCGCCGCCCGGGCCCGTCCCGCGCCCACCCGGCGGAACCGGATCACCAGCGTCTGGGTGCTGCTCGCCACCGTCGCCCCCGAGCTGGACGAGTGGGCCGCCTACTTCGCCGCTGGCGCGAGCAAGCGGGCCGCCGCCGAAGCAGGCATCCCCCGGGTGGTCACCGCCCGGGAGGCCGACGACCTGCTGCGTGCCGCCGAGGAGTTCGTGACAGTGGTGGAGACCGCGCTCGGCCTGGCCCACCAGCCGGCGCTCGACGGCCTGCCCCGGCCCCTGCGGCGCGGCGCCCCCGACTCCCCGACCCGGCCCGGAGCGGCCGCGGCCTGATTCGTGGCGCCCGGCCACCACCGGCGGGACCCCGGGTGGCCGGGCGCCGCTCCCACACCCGGCACGCGCGTGCCGCAGCACCGACACGATCCACAGCACACGATCCACAGCACCATCCACGGGCGGGCCCGTGGCGGAAACACGACGGGGGGTTGGTCCGATGGCGGGCCGCATGGTGGTCGGTTCCGCCGCCCTGGCCGAGCTGGTCCGTCCGGCGAGCGCGCCCGACCCGGCCGGCGGCCACCGGGTGCTGCCCGTCCGGGCCGAGCTGACCGGGCTGCTGCCCAACCGTGGCCTGCGCCGCGGCAGCACCGTCGCGGTCGGCGCCGGCCAGCCCCGGCGCAGCGGCGCCACCTCGCTGATCCTCGCGCTGCTCGCCGAGGCGTCCCGGGCCGGCTCGTGGTGCGCCGTGGTCGGCGTACCCACCTTCGGGGCCGGCGCCGCCGCCGAGGCGGGCATCGCCCTGGACCGGCTGGCCCTGGTGCCCGACCCCGGGCCGGAGTGGCCCACAGTGGTCGCCGCGCTCATCGACGGGGTCGACGTGGTGGTCACCGCCGTGCCGGCCACCGTCTCCGCCTCGATCGCCACCCGGCTGGCCGCCCGCGCCCGGCAGCGCGGAAGCGTGCTCGTCCCGTACGGCCGGTGGGACGGCGCGGACGTCACGCTCCAGGTGGTCCGGGGCGTCTGGCAGGGGCTCGGCGCCGGTCGCGGGCGGCTGCGCCGCCGTGAGGTGACCGTCTCGGCCCGGGGGCGGGGCGCCGCCGCCCGCCCCAAGGAGATCAAGGTGTGGCTGCCCGGCGACGAGCTGACCCGGGTGATCCCCCGCTCGGCCGGGTTCGGCGCACCGTCCGCCGCGCCGTCGCGCCGGCTGCGCGTGGTGGCTCCGCCCGCCCGTACGCCCGCCGTGGCCGGGCCGGCGTGAGCGGCGTACCGCAGCGGACGCTGCTGCTCTGGTGCCCGGACTGGCCGGTCCTCGCCGCCGAGATCGTCGACGGGGTGCCCGCCACCGACCCGGTCGTGGTGCTGCACGCCAACCGGGTGGTCGCCTGCTCCGAGCGGGCCCGTGCCGAGGGGATCCGGCGCGGGCTGCGCCGCCGGGAGGCGCAGGGGCGCTGCCCGCACCTGACGGTGGTCGACCACGACCCGGGGCGGGACGCGCGGGCGTTCGAACCGGTGGTGGCCGCCGTGGAGGAGGTGGTCGCCGGCGTCGAGGTGATCCGGCCCGGCGCCTGCGCCACGGCGGCCCGGGGGCCGAGCCGCTACCTCGGCGGCGAGGAGGCGGCGGCCGAGCGGATCGTCGAGCACGTCGCGCAGAGCTGCGCGGTGGAGAGCCAGGTCGGCATCGCCGACGGGGTGTTCGCGGCCGGGCTGGCCGCCCGGGAGGGGCGGATCGTGGCGCCCGGCGGCACCCGCGAGTTCCTGGCCACCCGGCCGGTCGAGGCGCTCGGCCGGCCCGCCCTGGCCGACCTGCTGCGCCGGCTCGGCGTCCGCACCCTCGGCGACTTCGCGGCGCTGCCCGCCGGGGACGTGCTGGCCCGGTTCGGTTTCGACGGCGCGCTGGCGCACCGGCTCGCCGGCGGCCGGGACGACCGCCCGCTCGCGGTCCGGCAGCCGCCCGCCGACCTGATCGTCACCGCCGACTACGACGAGCCGGTCGACCGGGTCGACGCCGCCGCGTTCGCCGCCCGCACGCTCGCCGAACTGCTGCACGAGCGGCTGGCCGGGTACGGGCTGGCCTGCACCCGCCTCGGCATCGAGGCGGTCACCGCGCACGGCCAGGAGCTGCACCGGGTCTGGCGGCACGACGGCCTGCTCACCGCCGCGGCCATCGCCGACCGGGTCCGCTGGCAGCTCGACGGCTGGCTCACCGGCAGCAACGGCCGGGGCGGGACGCGCCCGGCCCGCCCGACCGCCGGGATCGTCCGGTTGCGGCTGGTGCCCGACGGGGTGCTCGCCCAGGCGGGCCTGCAACCCGGGCTGTGGGGGGAGACCGGCGCGGAACGGGAGCGGGCGCACCGCGCGCTGAGCCGGGTGCAGGGCATCCTCGGCCCCGAGGCGGTGGTCACCGCCGTGCTCGGCGGCGGGCGGTCCCCGGCCGACCAGGTGCGCCTGGTCCCGTGGGGCGACGAGCGGGTGCCCGCGCGCCCCGGCCCGCCACCCCTGCCGCCCGCCTCTCCCGCCGCCGCGCCACCGGTCCCGGCCGGTTCGGTGCGCGGTGTCGCGTCGTCGCGCCCGGTCCCGGCCGGTTCGGTGCGCGGTGTCACGTCGTCGCGCCCGGCTCCGGCCGCTCCGGCGAGCGGCGTGACGCCGTCGCGCCCGGCCGCCGGGGCCGCTCCGGGTGCCGCGTCCGCCCCTGTCGTCGTACCCCCTGGGGGCCGTGCGGGGCGGCGGGCCGGGCGGGGCCGGGCGATGGCCGAGCCGCCGTGGCCGGGCAGGATCCCGCCGCCCGCGCCGGCCGTGGTGCTGCCCGCCCCACTGGCCGCCGACGTGCGCGACGCGGCCGGGGAGCCGGTCGTGGTGAGCGCCCGGCTGGCGGTCAGCGCGGCGCCGGCCCGGCTCACCGTCGGCGACGGGCGCCCGGCCGAGATCACCGGGTGGGCCGGGCCGTGGCCGGTGGACGAACGCTGGTGGGCGCCGGCCGAGGCGCGCCGCCGGGCCCGGTTCCAGGTGAGCCTGGCCGACGGCGCCGCGCTGCTGCTCGCGGTCGAGGGCGGGCAGTGGCTGGTGGAGGCGATCTATGACTGAGCGCCGGGAAAGATCTTGGTACGAAAGCGCCCCTCCGGGGGCCGCTTCGTACCAAGATCTCGGGCTTTCGGGTGCAGGGCGAGGCGGGCACCGGTGAGCTTCCGCAACCCGAAGATGCCCTGGTCGAAGCTGGAGCAGGTGCTCTCCGGACGGGCCAAGGGGGAGCGGCACCTGCACGTGGTCGACCCGCTCGCGGTCGACGCCGACGGCGGCGACTCACCGGCGTGGAGCCGCAAGCGCCAGGAATACCGGCCGCCGCAGCTGGACCGGCCGGACGGCGTGGTGCCGTACGCGGAGCTGCACGCGCACTCCAACTTCAGCTTCCTCGACGGGGCCAGCCACCCGGAGGAGCTGGCCGAGGAGGCGGCCCGGCTCGGGCTCACCGCGCTCGCCGTCACCGACCACGACGGCTTCTACGGCGTGGTGCGCTTCGCCGAGGCGGCCCGCGCGCTGCGGCTGCCGACGATCTTCGGCGCGGAGCTGTCCCTCGGGCTGCCGGGCCCGCAGAACGGCGAACCCGACCCGCTCGGCCGGCACCTGCTGGTGCTGGCGCACGGCCACGAGGGGTACGCGCGCCTGGCCGCCACCATCTCCCGCGCCCAGCTGCGCGGCGGGGAGAAGGGCCGCCCGGTCTACGGCGAGCTGGAGGAGATCGCGGCGGAGCTGAAGGACCACGTGCTGGTGCTCACCGGCTGCCGCAAGGGGCACGTGCCCGCGGCGCTGCTCACCGAGGGCGTCGACGCGGCGGCCCGGGAGCTGGACCGGCTCACCGCGCTGTTCGGCGCGGAGACGGTGGCGGTGGAGCTGACCGACCACGGCCACCCGGTCGACGCCGACCGCAACGACGCGCTCGCCGACCTGGCCGCCGCGGCCGGGCTGCCCACAGTCGCCACGAACAACGTGCACTACGCCACCCCGGGCCGGCGGCGGCTGGCCACCACGGTCGCGGCGGTCCGGGCCCGGCGCAGCCTCGACGAGATCGACGGCTGGCTGCCCGCCGCGGCCACCGCCCACCTGCGCAGCGGCGCGGAGATGGCGGCGCGGTTCGCCGCGTACCCGGGGGCGGTGGCGCGGGCCGCCGAGTACGGCGCGGAACTCGCCTTCGACCTGCAGCTCGTGGCGCCGAAGCTGCCGGCGTACCCGGTGCCGCCCGGGCACACCGAGATGAGCTGGCTGCGCCGGCTGACCATGGACGGCGCCCGCGAGCGCTACGGCCCGCCCGAGGCGCACCCGGAGGCGTACGCGCAGCTGGAACACGAGCTGCGGATGATCGAAGACCTCGGGTTCCCCGGCTACTTCCTGGTGGTCTACGACATCGTCGCGTTCTGCCGCGCGCAGGACATCTACTGCCAGGGCCGGGGCTCGGCGGCCAACTCGGCGGTCTGCTACGCGCTGCGCATCACCAACGTGGACGCGGTCCGGCACCGGCTGCTGTTCGAACGGTTCCTCGCCCCGGAACGCGACGGCCCGCCGGACATCGACGTGGACATCGAGTCCGACCGCCGGGAGGAGGTGATCCAGCACGTCTACGCCCGCTACGGCCGGGAGCACACCGCCCAGGTCGCCAACGTCATCTCGTACCGGCCCCGGTCGGCGGTGCGGGACGTGGCGAAGGCGTTCGGCTTCTCACCCGGCCAGCAGGACGCCTGGAGCAAGCAGATCGACAGGTGGGGCTCGGTCGCCGCGGTCGACGTGGCGGACATCCCGGAGCAGGTGGTCGCGTACGCCAACGAGCTGCAGACGTTCCCCCGGCACCTGGGCATCCACTCCGGCGGCATGGTGATCTGCGACCGGCCGGTGATCGAGGTGTGCCCGGTGGAGTGGGGCCGGATGCCCGGCCGCAGCGTGCTCCAGTGGGACAAGGACGACTGCGCGGCCGTCGGCCTGGTCAAGTTCGACCTGCTCGGCCTCGGCATGCTCTCGGCGCTGCACTACGGCTACGACCTGATCGGCTCCCGCCTCGACCTCGGCGACATGACGCTGGACGACCCCGAGGTCTACGACATGCTCTGCCGGGCCGACTCGGTGGGCGTGTTCCAGGTGGAGAGCCGCGCCCAGATGGCCACGCTGCCCCGGCTCAAGCCGCGCGAGTTCTACGACCTGGTGGTGGAGGTGGCGCTGATCCGGCCCGGCCCGATCCAGGGCGGCTCGGTGCACCCGTACATCAGGCGCAAGAACGGCCAGGAGCCGGTCACGTACGCGCACCCGCTGATGCGCAACGCGCTGGAGAAGACGCTCGGCGTGCCGCTGTTCCAGGAGCAGCTCATGCAGCTCGCCATCGACCTGGCCGGGTTCGACGCGGCCGGCGCCGACCAGATGCGCCGGGCCATGGGGGCGAAACGGTCGGTGGAGCGGATGGCGCAGATCGCCGACCGGCTCTACGCCGGGATGGCCGAGCGGGGCATCACCGGCGAGCTGGCCGACGACGTCTACCGCAAGCTCACCGCGTTCGCCAGCTACGGCTTCCCGGAGAGCCACGCGATGAGCTTCGCCTACCTGGTGTACGCCAGCTCGTGGCTCAAGCGCTACCACCCGGGCCCGTTCCTGGCCGCGCTGCTCAACGCCCAGCCGATGGGCTTCTACTCGCCGCAGACGCTCGCCGACGACGCCCGCCGGCACGGCGTGGAGGTACGCCGGCCGGACATCAACGCCAGCGGCGCCAAGGCGGTGCTGGAGTCCACCCCGCAGACGCGGTGGGGCAGCGTGCCGGGCGAGCCGCCGCACGCCTGGGGGCTGGGCGGCCCGGCGGTACGGCTCGGGCTGGGCAGCGTCCGTACCCTCGGCGAGGACGTGGCCGAGCGGATCGAGGCGGAACGGACGGCGCACGGGCCGTACCGGGACATGCCGGACCTGGCCCGCCGCGTCGGTCTCACCGCCGCGCAGCTGGAGGCGCTGGCCACCGCCGACGCCTTCGCCTGTTTCGGGCTGACCCGGCGGCAGGCCCTCTGGGCCGCCGGCGCGGCGGCCCAGGACCGGCCCGGCCGGCTGCCCGGCACGGTGACCGGCGCGGACCCGCCCACGCTGCCCGGCATGGCCGCGGTGGACCGCCTGGTCGCCGACGTCTGGGCCACCGGCCTGTCCCCGGAGAGCCATCCGGCCCGGTTCATCCGGGACCGCCTCGACGAACTGGGCGCGGTGCCGATCGCCCGGCTCGGCCAGGTGCCGCCCGGGCAGCGGATCCGGGTCGGCGGGATCGTCACCCACCGGCAGCGCCCGGCGACCGCCGGCGGCGTCACGTTCCTCAACCTGGAGGACGAGACCGGAATGCTGAATGTCACTTGCTCCCCGGGGCTGTGGCAGCGCTACCGTCGAATCGCCCGCACCAGTGGAGCACTGGTGGTGCGGGGCCGGCTGCAGCGGCACGAGGGCGTCACGAACCTCACCGCGGACCGGCTGGACGCGATCGAGCCCCCCGTCACACCGGCATCCAGGGATTTCCGTTGATGGAGTGATCCACATTACGGTTTCCGTGAGCCGGAGGCGGGAGACTCCCGACGCGGGTGGGCAGAGTGGCCCACCCGGGGTATGGGGGATGAACAGATGACCTTTCACCGCACGTACGCCGGTGGCGTAGCCAACGCCCGACGGACCCGCCTCGGCGCCGACTGGGCGCCCACCCACGAGGCCGAGCCGCGGGAATACCAGGTGACCGACGGCCCGGTGGCCAACGACCAGCGCTCCCGCGCCGAGGACGACCCCGCCGGCGGCGGCGAGTCCTGAACCTGGGCCGGGGGGTGACTAGGCTCGGCGCGTGGAGCAGATCCGAACCCTCACCCCCCGCACCGCCGTCATCTGGTCGGTGCTCCGGGCCGAGCTGGACCGGCGGGCCGGCGAACGACTCTCCGTGCTCGACGTCGGCGGCGGGACCGGCGGCTTCGCCGTCCCGCTCGCCGAGGCCGGTCACCGGGTCACAGTGGTCGACGCCAGCCCCGACGCGCTCGCCGCGCTGACCCGCCGCGCCGCCGAGGCCGGGGTCGCCGACCGGGTACGCGCGACGCAGGGCGACGCCGACGCGCTCGCCGGGCTGGTCGAACCGGCCACCGTGGACCTGGTGCTCTGCCACTCCGTCCTCGAAGTCGTCGACGAGCCGGAACCGGTGATCTCCGCGCTGGTCACCGCGTTGCGCCCGGGCGGCGCGGCGAGCGTGCTCGTCGCCGGCCGGGCCGCCGCCGTGTTCGGCCGGGCGATGAACGGGCAGCTTGACGCCGCCGCGGCGCTGGCCGCCGACCCGCACGGCACCACCGGCCGCCGGGACACGTTGCGCCGCCGCTACGACGCCGCCGACGCGAGCGCGCTGCTCACCGCCGCCGGCCTTGCCGTGGAGGAGATCCACGGGGTACGGGTGCTCGCCGACCTGCTTCCGGCCGCCGTGGCCGACGGTCAGCCGGCCGCCCTGGTGGAGCTGGAACGGGCGCTCGCGGCCCGGCCCCCGTACCGTGATCTCGCCGCTCAGCTGCACCTGTTCGCCCGCCGCCCGGCATGACCGGCCCGGCTCCGGGCCCGCTGGACCGGGTTGCGCCGCGCTACGACGGCGGCAGCCTGGCCGACGTGCTGCCCAGCGCGCTGTCGGTGCTCGGCGTACCCGGTGCGGCCGACCGGCTCGGCCTGGCACCGGGGCTGGCCGGGGTACGCCGGATCGCGGTGCTGCTCGTCGACGGCCTCGGCTGGTACCAGATCCCCACCGCCGCCCGGTACGCCCCGACGCTCGCCGGACTGGCCGCCACCACCGGCCGGCCGCTCACCACCGGCTTCCCGTCCACCACCCCGACCAGCCTGGTCAGCCTCGGCACCGGCACCGCGTCGGGCGCGCACGGCGTGCTCGGCTTCACCGTCCGGGTGCCCGGCACCGACCGGGTGCTCAACCACGTCGACTGGGCCGGCGACCCCGACCCGGTGAGCTGGCAGCCGGTGCCCACCTGGTACCAGCGGGCGCGCGCCGCCGGGGTGGCGGTGACCGTGGTCAGCCGCCCCGAGTTCGCCGGCAGCGGCCTGACGCTCGCCGCCAACCGGGGCGGCGACTACCGGGGCGCGGCCGGCGCCGACGCGCTCGCCGCGCGGATGCTGGCGGCGCTGGCCGCCGGGGACGGACCCACGCTGGTGTCCGGGTACCACCCCGACCTGGACCGGCACGGGCACCTCAGCGGCGTCGACTCCGAGCCGTGGCGGCTGGCCGCCGCCGATGTGGACGCGCTGCTGGCCCGGCTCGTCGACGGGCTGCCGCCGGACGCCGCGCTGCTGGTCACCGCCGACCACGGCCAGCTCGACGTGCCCGCCGGGCACCGGATCGACCTGGACGCCGATCCCCGGCTGCGCGCCGGCGTACTGGTGGTCGCCGGTGAGCCCCGCGTCCGCTACCTGCACACCGAGCGGGGCGCCGAAGCCGACGTGGTGGCCGCCTGGACCGAGCTGCTGGGCCCGGCCGCGCACGTGCTGACCCGCGCCGAGGCGGTGGCGACCGGCTGGTTCGGGCCGGTGCCCGAGGCGCACCTGAGGCGGATCGGCGACGTGGTGGTGGTCTGCCGGGACACCTACGCGGTGGTCGCCACCCGTTCCGAGCCGCCGATGGCGTCGCGGCTGGTGGCGTACCACGGCGCGGACACCGCCGCCGAGATGACCGTTCCGCTGCTGGTGGTGCGGGGCTGACCCGGCTCATCCGCGGCTGCGGCCGCGTCGGTGGCCGCCGGGCTGGGCGGTGGGGTTGTCGGACCGGCGGGCTAGCCTGCTGGCATGGGCCGCAGCCAGTCGTTGCCCCGAGGCGGTGACCCGCGCTTCGGGCCGGACGCCGACGACACCGGCTGCGCCATCCTGCACGTCGACATGGACGCGTTCTACGCCTCGGTCGAGGTGCGCCGCCGTCCCGAGCTGCGCGGGCGGCCGGTGGTGGTGGGCGGCGTCGGCCCGCGCGGCGTGGTCAGCTCCGCCAGCTACGAGGCCCGGCAGTACGGCGTCCGCAGCGCCATGCCCACCGCCCGCGCCCGGGCGCTCTGCCCCGGCGCTGTCTACCTGCCGCCCGACTTCACCGCCTACACCGAGGCGTCGCGGGCGGTCATGCGGATCTTCCGGGACGTCACCCCGCTGGTCGAGCCGCTCTCGCTGGACGAGGCGTTCCTCGACGTGGCGGGCGCCCGCCGGCTGTTCGGCCGGCCCGCCGACATCGCCGCGCTGATCCGCCGCCGGGTCGCCGAGGAACAGCGGCTGACCTGTTCGGTGGGCGTCGGGCCGAGCAAGTTCGTGGCGAAGCTCGGCTCCACCCGGGCCAAGCCCGACGGCCTGCTCGTGGTCCCGGCCGCCCGGGTGCTGGAGTTCCTGCACCCGCTGCCGGTGTCCGCCCTGTGGGGCGTGGGGGAGCGTTCCGCCGACGCGCTGCGCCGCCTCGGCCTGCGCACCGTACGCGACCTCGCCGAGGCACCGGCCGGCCTGCTGCGCCGGGCCGTGGGCGAGGCGTCCGCCGCCCACCTGCACGAGCTGGCCTGGGGGCGGGACCCGCGCGGGGTGACGCCCGAACAGGTGGAGAAGTCGATCGGCGCGGAGGTCACGTTCGACATCGACGTGACCGACCCGGACGAGATCCGGCGGTCCCTGCTCGCCCTCGCCGACAAGGCCGGCGCTCGGCTGCGGGCGGCCGGGCAGGTGGGCCGTACCGTGTCGCTCAAGGTCCGTTTCGCCGACTTCCGGACGATCAGCCGCTCCCGCACGCTCGCCGTGCCCACCGACACCGCCCGGGAGATGTTCGACACGGCCTGGGCGTTGTGGGGCGCGCTCGCTCCCGGCGAGCCGGTTCGGCTGGTCGGGGTCCGGATGGAAGGTCTCGCCCCCGCCGGGGAGACCCCGCAGCAGCTCACCCTCGGCGCGCCCGAGCGCGGCTGGCGTGAGGCGGAGGCGGCGGCCGATGCGGCGGCCGCCCGATTCGGGCGGTCCGTCATAGGTCCGGCCAGTCTTCTCGGCCGTCGTGATACACGACAAGTCGAAAAACCGACCCGGCCGTAGGTCGTCCCGCTTTCCGACGCGCGGGGGCCCTCGTAGACTTGCGGGTAAGCAGCCGGTTGGCTGCCACGGTCTGTCGGCCCGCCCGGGTCGACCAACGTGACCGGGGAGGAGTGCCGTGCCGCTCTCGGAGCACGAGCAGCGGCTGTTCGAGCAGATCGAGCGGTCGCTTGCCGAGGACCCCAAGTTCGCCTCGGCCGTGCGCGCCAGCGACCCGCGTTTCCACGCGCGGCGTCGCGTGCTCGTCGCTGCCGGCGTGGTCGTCGCTGGTCTGGCCCTGTTGATCTATGGTGCCGTGATCAAGATTCCCGCGGTGGCCGTGGCGGGTTTCGTCGTCATGCTGGCCTCGTTGGGCTACGCGGTGCAGTCGCACCGCCGATCCCAGTCGCCCGACCTGCACGTGGTCGGCGGCACAACGAGCCGGCGTCGTCCCCGTGGCCGCAGCAGTGGCCGCCGGGGCTCCTTCCTCGACCGGATGGAGGACCGCTGGCGGCAGCGCCCGGAGGGACACCGCTGACCGTGCTCCGCCCCGGACCGGGGCGGATGTCGCGGCGACGCCCGTCGGCGTGCGCTTCGTCGTGCCCGCTCCACGGCCGGTTGTTGTCGCGTAGCGGTCGATCGCGCCGCACCCGTCCACGCCCTGATGTCGGTCGGTGTGGCGGTGCCCTCGGATTTCCCCGGCTGCGGCGTGAGTCTCTCCCCGGTCCGCTGGCCAGTGCTTCGCAGCCGATCATCGCCTCCGCGCCGACCTGCGGCGGCTCCTGTCGGCTGATCGTCCACGAATAGAGATCGATCTTCCAAAGCGCGGGAAACGCGAAGATCTTGGTAGGAAAGGGCCGCTATAGGGGCTGTCATGTCCCGGGACATGTGTCAACGGGAAGTCCCGATAGATGTGTCAGGGGTTGTGGATCGTGGGGGTGGGGGTGAGGGGGATGTAGTTCTTGTCGGGGTTGAGGTGGAGGTAGCCGATGGGTTGGCCGTCGGGGTGGTAGATGGTGACGTGGTTGTTGTCGCGGATGGCGGTGACGGTGGTGCCGGCGTGGGTGGTGCCGACGCTGGTGCGGTGTCCGGCGACGGCGATGGCGCCGTTGCTGGCGACGGGGCAGTGGTGCAGGGTGGCGTCGGTTTGCAGGGGTGGGCTGGTGGGTCCGCCTAGGGTGGGTGCGTGGGTCCAGGCGTGGGCGGGTGTGGTGCGGTGGGGTAGGGCGCTGTGGCGGCGTTGGGTGTTGTAGTAGCGGCGGTAGGTGTCCAGGAGTGTTTGCAGGGCGGTGAGGGTCTGTGGTGGGGGTTGGGTGCTCAGCCATTTTTTGAGGGTTTGGTGGTGGCGTTCGACCTTGCCGCAGGTTTGTGGGTGGTAGGGGCTGGAGTTGATCGGGCGGGTGCCGTGGTCGATCAGGGTCTGCACGAAGGTGGAGATTGATCCGGGTCGGGTGCGGCGGCTGGTGAACGCGATGCCGTTGTCGCTGAGCACGATGGCCGGCACGCCGTAGGCGGTGAACGCCTGTCTGATCGCGGTGATCGCGGCTCGGGCGGTCTCCGCGGCGGCGGCGTGGCAGACGACCAGGGTGCGGGTGCAGTCGTCCAGGACGTCGAAGACGACGACAGTGCGGCCGTCGGCGAGTTTCACTTCGGTGGCGTCGATCTGATAGCAGTCGCGGGGCCGGGCATAGCTGAAACGCCGCCACGAGCTACGCGGTCGTTTAGCCGGAGTAGCCACGAGCAGGTCATGCCGGGCCAGCACCCGGTTGACCGTCGAGCGTGACGGCACCGACCAGGACGCGTCGGTGCGCCGGCGCACATCGTCCAACGCGTCTCGGATGAAGTCAGCCCCGTTGTCCGGGCCCAGTTCAGCGCGCAGTTTGCAGATCCACGCGTCCACCTCCGGCGGCGTGACCCGCGGACTGGTACGCGGCCGCCGGGATCGTTCCTGCCACTGACCCTCGGCCCGGATACGTGCGCGGTGCCGGTACACCGTGCGCACCGACACCCCGTGCTCACGCGCGAACTCGGCCGCGTTCACCCGAACCCCCGCCGCCAGCAGCGCGTCCAGCAGGTTCATCACATGCCGCCGAGAAGCCATGCCCGGCAGCACATACCACCCGACCCAAGATCCCTACCACGTGACACATGTATCGGGACTTCAACGCTGACAGATGTCATGGGACTGAACAGCCGCTATAGGGGCCTTTTCCTACCAAGATCTCGAAGCGCCCCCGCTCCCCACCCCGTCACCTCGCTGAGCAGTCGGTGATCAAGGAGTTTGTGTCCGTTCGGAGGCGGCGCGGAGACACAAACTCCTTGATCAACGGGCCGGGGGCGGGGGCGGGGGGACGGGGCGGGACGGTCAGCGGGCCGTGCGGCCCGCCAACAGGCGGCGTGGGCTCCAGCGCAGCATCTGCGTCCGGGCCTGCCCGCTCGTGGTGACGATCCGCGCCGACTGCTCGGCCAGGGCGGTCCGCCAACGCTGGATCACCGACGGGGGCAGCAGCGCGGCCAGCAGCCGGGTGCGGCGGTCCGCCCCGGCCGCGAGCGCGCCCCGGACCGTCCGCAGCGCCGGTTGCAACTCCGCGCCGGCGAGCGGGTCCCGCGCGTACCGGGCCCGCTCCTCGGCCCGGCCCAGCAGCCGTACCCCGGTTGCGGCGTCGCCGTTCTCGGTGAGCGCCTCCCGGGCCAGCCGCTCGGCGGTCGCGCGGGGGGTCTCCGTGCGGTCCACCCGGACGTGGAAGTCGACGAGCGTGTCGAGAAGCTCGTCCCAGGCGGCGTGCGCGTCGGCGCGGGCGGACTCGGCGTCCACGCCGACGACGACCTCCCGTGCCTCGCCCCGCTGGCCCGGCACCGCGAGCGCGGTGGCCGAGGGCGCCCGGACCCGGACGCGCCGGCGGCGGCGCAGGGTGGAGCGGCGCAGCCCCGGTACGGCGAACAGCGCCAGCAGCGCCAGCGCCGCGGCCAGCCACCACGGCCACACCCGGTTCTGCTCGGCCGGGTCACCTCCGCCCAGGGACAGGCCCTGGTCGGTGTCCTTGTCGAGCCGGTCCGCCTCGTTCGGGCCGGCCGACGGGTCGGCGGCGCCGGGAGCGACGGTGCTGCCGGGCGACGGGGTGACCTCCTCGGGGGCGTCGGTGTCCGGCGCCCAGGCGGAGCGGACCGAGCCCTGCACGCTCGCCGCCGGGGTGGCGTCGAACGGCACCCAGCCGATCCCGTTGCCGAAGTTGACCTCGGTCCAGGCGTGCAGGTTGCGGTTGGTCAGCACGTACGTGCCGCCGTCGGACTTGCTGCCGTTGGTGAAGCCGACAGCCACCCGGGCCGGAATGCCGGCGGCCCGGACCAGCCAGGCCATCGCCGCCGCGTACTGCTGGCAGTAGCCGACCTTGGTGGCGAGGAAGTCGGTGATGTCCTGCCCGCTGCTGCCGTCGCGGGTGGACAGCGAGTAGGTGAAGCCGTTCTCCACGGAGAAGTACTCGTAGATCGCGCGGACCTTGTCGTAGTCGTTCGACTTGCCCCTCACCAGCTCGCCGACGAGATCCTCGACCTCCGGGACCGACGGCCGGTCGGTCAGCTGCCGCTTCACCTGGCTGTCCGAGGGCAGGGACGGGGCGGCGCGCAGCGCCGCCGGGCTGAACGTCGAGCGCACGTACTCGAACGAGTAGCTCTTGCCGCGGGCGTTCTCCCGGTTGGAGAAGACTATCTGCTGGCTCGAGTCGTACAGCCAGTTGCCGTTGAGGTCGTCCGCCTTCACCGGATCGGCGTAGACCGGCAGCAGCGGCATGTTCAGGTTCTTCGACACCTCGACGGTGGCCTTGTAGCGCTGCCGCTCGACGCCACGCGGGGTGCGCTCGCTCGGGTCGGGCAGGCCGCGGGTGACCGGCCGCCCGGTGGGCACGCGCGCCTGGAAGCCGCTCGGCCGCAGGTCGTCGACCACGCCGAGGCGCAGGTAGAACGGGCTCGGCTCGTTGGTGCTGACCTTCACCAGCTCGGTTTCCTGGCTCTGGTTGAGCTGGCCGCTGAGCGCTGCGAACAGGTCGATCCGGCCCGGGCTGCCCCCCTGGCCGGGCCGGCCGTTGCCCTCACCGGGCCCGGCGCCGACGTTGTTCATCAGCCCGCCGGTCATCCCGGGCACGGCCAGCGGCAGCGCCACCGCCACCGCCACGCCGACCACTGCCAGCCGGCGGCCCGCCGCGGCCAGCGGCGACGCCTCCCAGACGTCGACGTCGCGTCCCTCACCGGTGAACCGGCGGCCGAACCGGCGTACCCGGTCGACGTTGTCGGTGACCAGCAGCCACAGGTAGCCGGCGGCGCCCACCACGAACGGGGTGGCGGGGACGCTGTCCAGGTAGACCGCCACCGGCACCGAGTAGATGGCGAGCATCGGCAGGCCGGCCAGCGCCGGCCGGCGCAGCCCGACCGAGAGGACGTCCACCACCACGGCGACCGCGCCGATGCCGAGCACCGCGAGGAACAGCAGCGAGTCGACGTCGGGCACCTTCACGCCGTACGAGCGCATGTCCTCCAGCGACGCCTGCGTCAGCTCGCCGAAGTGGGCGAACGTGCCCGGGGCCGGGATGAACGCGAGCAGCTCGGCGCCGCTCGGGAAGATCCACGTCAGGCCCAGGGTCAGGCCGGCGAGCATCGCCAGCACCTGGCCCCACAGCGGCGCCCGGGCCAGCCGGCTCAACGCGGCCGAGCCGGCCACCACGGCGACCACGATGGTGGCCTGGATCAGCCACGTCCAGCGTTCGAAGATCGCCGACAGCGGGGCCGCCGCCAGCAGGGTCGCCGCCGCGGCGACGAACCCGATGTTGCGATGGGGGGTCACGGGAGCTTCCTTCCGGTCATCGCATGCCTCCGGCGACCGTCTCGGCCAGGGCCGCCCGCAGCGCGAATCCCTGCGATCCGCGCCCGGCCTGCGGCCACAGCACCGGCAGACGGCTGCCGTGCTCCACCCCGATGACCCGCCAGCCGCTCTGCAGCAGCGCGAGCGCGGCGGCGCCGTGCGCCCGTTCCGCCTCGGTGCGGGCCTTCGGCGGCAGGTTCAGCCAGGTGTTGCTGTCGAGCAGGAACGCCACACAGGTCGCCCCGTTGCCGCGCAGCCCGGCCAGCAGCTCCGCCTCGGCGGCGCCGAGCGTGCCGAGCAACGCGATGATCAGGCCGCCGTCGGCCCGCTGCCGGACCTGCTGCACCAGCGTGGTGATCTCGCCGCGCCGGTCCAGGTGCACGTCGGCGAGCTGGTCCAGGAGCAGGCCCTCACCGCCGGCCTCGGTCGCCGCGACGTCGGCGCCGTTGCCGGTGACCAGACGCAGCTTGTAGCCGGCCTGGCGCAGGTGCACGGCGATGCTGGCGGCCGCCGAGACCGCCCACTCGAAGCTCGCCGTCGGCCCCTCGCCCCGGTGCCCGGCGGCGCGCGTGTCCAGCACGACGGTGGCGCGGCTCTCCCACGGCTGCTCCTCGCGGCGCACCATCAGCTCGCCGGTGCGGGCGGTGGACTTCCAGTGCACGCGGCGCAGGTCGTCGCCCATCCGGTACTCCCGGGTGGCGGCGTCGTCCTCGCCGTGCACCGCTACCGAGCGGGCCCGGCTGTCGCCGCTGCCGGCGTACTCACCGGGGAGCCGCACCGACGGCAACGGAGTGACCTGTGGGATCACCGTGAGGTGGTCGGTGCTGGGGAACGAGCGGGTCAGCTCGCACAGCCCGAACGGGTCGGTCAGCCGGATCACCAGCGGGCCCACCTCGTAGCGGCCGCGCACGTCCGCCCGGACGGTGTACGCCACGGAGCTGGCCTGGTGCGCGCCGAGCCGCTCCAGCACCACCCGGGGGCGGCTGCCCAGCGCGTACGGCAGGCGGTCCTCCAGCAGCAGCGTGCCGGTGGGCAGCCGGGACAGGTTCTGCAGCCGCAGCACCACGCGGGAGCTGGCCCCGACCGGCACCCGGTGCGGCTCCAGCGACCTGTTGCAGGCCAGCTTGTACCGGCTGCGCCCGACGTACGCGGCGGCCAGCAGCGGCAGGACGGCGAGCAGGACCGCCACCCGGAGCAGGTCCTTCTCGCCCAGGATGCCGGCGGAGATCGCCGCGGCCACCGCGGCCGCCAGGAAGGAGCGGCCGCGGGTGGTCAGCCCACGCAGGCCGTCGCGCACGTCACGGCCTCCGCGGCTCGTACGGCCCGCGGCCGTTGTTGCCGCCGCCGGGGCGGGTGTCGTACGGCGAACGCTGCCGGTCGTGCGGGAGCGGCAGGCGGTGCACCAGCTCGGAGACGATCGCGTCGGTGGTGCGCCGGGCCAGCTGGGCGTCGGCGGTCGGGATGATCCGGTGCGCCAGCACCGGCACCGCGAGGACCTGGAGGTCGTCCGGCAGCACGTAATCGCGGCCCTCCAGGGCGGCCACCGCGCGGGCGGTGCGCAGCAGCTGGAGCGTGGCCCGCGGGGACGCGCCCAGGCGCAGGTCCGGCGCCTCCCGGGTGGCGGTGACCAGGTCGATCGCGTACTGCTTGACCGCGTCGGCGACGTGCACCTGCCGGACGTGACCGATCAGCCGGCGCACGGTGGCCGCGTCGGAGACCGGCCGCAGCCCCGACAGCGGGTCGGTGGCACCGTGCCCGTCGAGCATGGCCAGCTCGGCGCGCGGGTCCGGGTAGCCCATGGCGATGCGGGCGGTGAACCGGTCGCGCTGCGCCTCGGGCAGCGGGTACGTGCCCTCCATTTCGATCGGGTTCTGCGTCGCGATCACCATGAACGGCGTCTGCAGCTGGTAGGTGACGCCGTCGACGGTGACCTGGCGCTCCTCCATGCACTCCAGGAGCGCCGACTGGGTCTTCGGCGAGGCCCGGTTGATCTCGTCGCCGACCACCAGGTTGGCGAAGACCGCGCCGGGGCGGAACTCGAAGTCGTGCGTCTCCTGGTTGTAGACGCTCACGCCGGTGACGTCGCTGGGAAGCAGGTCGGGGGTGAACTGGATCCGCCGGACCGAGCAGTCGATGGACCGGGCCATCGCCTTGGCGAGCTTGGTCTTGCCGACGCCGGGCACGTCCTCGATGAGCAGGTGGCCCTCGGCCAGCAGCACCGCCAGGGCGAGCCGGACGGTGGCGGTCTTGCCCTCGATGACCTGCTCGATGTTGGCCACGATGGCCTCGCTGGCGGCGCGGAACTCGTCGTGCGGCAGCAGACCGCCCACCTCGTCCCAGGTCTGTTGTGTCACGGGCCTCCTCCTCGTCGCCTGGACGGCAGCTCTTTATAGAGCACCTGGACCCGCCGTTGGGTTCGCGACGCCGAGCCACGTCTGCCGCAGTAATCTCACTGGCCTCTCAGGCTAACCATGTTTGTCGTTACTGCCGACTCCCGCAGGTGGTCGGTCGGTTACGCCCGGAATATTCGCCGGACCGGGGGACCGGCCGCTCCGGGCGGAACGGGCGCGCCGCCGCCGAGGGCTGCGAGGTACACTGCCTGCATGGCCGGGTTCTTCCTGCTTCTTACCGAGCCGTGTTGATGCGCTGAACGCGCGACAGCACGGCCGCCCCTCCTGCGCGAGGGGCTTTTTTGTGCCCGCAGCAGACCGCCCACAATTTTTTCGAATCGCCCGATCCGCGCCGAGGAGACGCCATGAGTGAGGCAGCCGCACCGGCGACCGACATTCCCCCGTTCCGGTACACCGCCGCACTGGCCGACGAGATCGAACACCGCTGGCAGGACACCTGGGAGCGGGACGGCACCTTCCACGCGCCGAACCCGACCGGCCCGCTGGCCGACCCGGGTCATCCGCGCGCGGGCGCCGAGAAGCTGTACGTGCTGGACATGTTCCCGTACCCCTCCGGCGCCGGCCTGCACGTCGGCCACCCGCTGGGCTACATCGGCACCGACTGCTACGCCCGCTACCAGCGGATGGCCGGGCGCAACGTGCTGCACGCGATGGGCTTCGACGCGTTCGGCCTGCCCGCCGAGCAGTACGCGGTGCAGACCGGCACCCACCCCCGGACCACCACCGAGGCGAACATCGAGCGGTACCGGGCGCAGCTGCGCCGGCTGGGGCTGGGCCACGACGAGCGGCGGTCGGTGGCGACCATCGACACCGACTTCTACCGCTGGACGCAGTGGATCTTCCTGCAGGTCTTCAACTCCTGGTACGACACGGACGCACGCAAGGCCCGGCCGATCGCCGAGCTGATCGCCGAGTTCGAGGGCGGCACCCGCGCCACCCCGGACGGGCGGCCGTGGGCCGAGCTGTCCGTGGGGGAGCGGCGGCGCGTCGTCGACGACCACCGCCTGGCGTACGTCTCGGAGGCGCCGGTCAACTGGTGCCCGGGGCTGGGCACCGTGCTGGCCAACGAGGAGGTCACCGCCGACGGCCGCTCCGAGCGCGGCAACTTCCCGGTCTTCAAGCGCAACCTGAAGCAGTGGATGATGCGGATCACCGCGTACGGGGACCGGCTGCTGGAGGACCTGGACACACTGGACTGGCCGGAGCCGATCAAGCTGCAGCAGCGCAACTGGATCGGCCGGTCGACCGGCGCGCACATCGACTTCCCGACCGCCGCCGCGCCGGTGCGGGTGTTCACGACCCGGCCGGACACCGTCTTCGGCGCCACCTACATGGTGCTGGCCCCCGAGCACGAGCTGGTCGACGTGCTGACGCCGGCCGCCTGGCCGGAGGGGACGAAGGACGCCTGGACCGGTGGGCATGCGAGCCCGCGTGAGGCCGTCGAGGCGTACCGGAAGGCCGCCGCGGCCAAGACGGACATGGAGCGGCAGGCGGACAGCAAGGAGAAGACCGGCGTCTTCGTCGGCGCCTACGCGACCAACCCGGTGACCGGCGGGCAGATCCCGATCTTCATCGCCGACTACGTGCTGGCCGGGTACGGCACCGGCGCGATCATGGCGGTGCCCGCGCAGGACGAGCGGGACTGGGACTTCGCCGAGGTCTTCGAGCTGCCGATCGTGCGGACCGTGCAGCCGCCGGAGGGCTTCGCCGGCAAGGCGTACACCGGGGACGGCCCGGCGATCAACAGCGCCGCGCCGGAGCGCGGCATCGACCTGGACGGCCTGGGCGTCACCGAGGCCAAGGCGCGCATCATCGAGTGGCTGGAGGCGAACGGGCACGGCGCCGGCGCGGTCACCTGGCGGCTGCGCGACTGGCTGTTCTCCCGGCAGCGTTACTGGGGCGAGCCGTTCCCGATCGTGTACGACGAGACCGGCGCGCCGATCGCGCTGCCCGAGTCGATGCTGCCGGTCGAGCTGCCCGAGGTGGAGGACTTCTCGCCGAAGACGTTCGACGCCGACGACGCCGACAGCAACCCGGAGACCCCGCTGTCGCGGCGTCGCGACTGGGTCGAGGTCGAGCTGGACCTGGGTGACGGGCCCAAGCGCTACACCCGCGAGACCAACGTGATGCCGCAGTGGGCCGGCTCCTGCTGGTACGAGCTGCGCTACCTGGATCCGACCGACTCGCAGCGCTTCGCCGACCCGGAGAACGAGGCGTACTGGATGGGGCCGCAGCGTCCGGGTGACTGCGGCGGCACCGACCTGTACGTCGGCGGCGCCGAGCACGCCGTGCTGCACCTGCTGTACGCGCGCTTCTGGCACAAGGTGCTGTACGACCTGGGCCACGTCTCGTCGTTCGAGCCGTTCCGCCGCCTGTTCAACCAGGGCATGATCCAGGCGTACGCGTTCGTCGACCCGCGCGGCGCGTACGTGCCCGCCGAGGAGGTCGTCGAGGTCGACGGCCGCTGGTTCCACGGCGAGACCGAGGTCCGGCGCGAGTACGGCAAGATGGGCAAGTCGCTGAAGAACGTCGTCACCCCGGACGACATGTGCGCGGCGTACGGCGCCGACACGTTCCGGGTGTACGAGATGTCGATGGGCCCGCTGGAGGTGTCCCGCCCGTGGGAGACCCGGGCCGTCGTCGGCTCGTACCGGTTCCTGCAGCGGGTCTGGCGCACCGTCGTCGACGAGCAGACCGGTGAGCTGCGGGTCACCGACGCGCCGGCCGACGAGGCGACCCGGCGGCTGCTGCACAAGGCGATCGACGGGGTCCGCGCCGACATGGACGGCATCCGGTTCAACACCGCCATCGCCAAGCTGATCGAGCTGACCAACGGCCTGACCCGGCTGGCGGAGACGCCGCGTGAGGTGGCCGAGCCGCTGGTGCTGATGGTCGCGCCGTTCGCCCCGCACATGGCGGAGGAGCTGTGGCGCAAGCTGGGTCACGAGCACTCGCTGGCGTACGCGGACTTCCCGGTCGCCGACCCGGCCCTGCTGGTGGCCGAGTCGGTCACCTACCCGGTGCAGGTCAACGGCAAGGTCCGGGGCCGGATCGAGGTGCCCGCCGACGCCTCCGAGGAGACCGTCCGTGCGGCGGCGCTGGAGGCGGTCGCCGGCACCCTGGCCGGCAAGGAGCCGCGCAAGGTGATCGTGGTGAAGGGCCGGATGGTCTCGGTCGTCGTCTGAGCCGGCGGGTGGGCGTGTCCACACGCGGGACACGCCCACCCGCCGGTCAGGTCGCTCGGCGTCGCCGTTCGGCCCGCCACCAGCGGTGGACGATCAGCACGCTGGCGATCAGGCCGAGGCTCGCAGGCGCCGCCGCGTACCAGTTGATCGACCCGGGCGTGGTCACCGCCGCGCCGATCGCCGCGTAACCGATGGCGGTGGGGGCGGAGGCGATCACGCTGCCGGCCAGGAACGGCACCACCCGGGCGGCGGTGGTGCCGTAGCCGTAGCTGACCAGGCCGAACCCGGCGATCGGCAGCAGCCGTACGGTGATCACGCCGAAGACGCTCTGCCGGGCGAACCAGCCGTCGAGGCGGGCCAGCCGGCCGCGTACCCGCTCGGCGACGAAGTCGCGCCCGAGCACCCGCCCCACCGTGAAGCCGAGGGCCGCCGCCAGCAGCGCCGCGCCGAGCGCGTACGCGGCGCCCTGCACCGGGCCGAAGATCGCGCCCGCGGCCAGCGTGACGAACGTGCGCGGCACCAGAGCCACCAGCAGCAGCGCGCCGCCGAGAACCGCCGCGGGCGGGCCGTAGCCGCCGAGCGAGTCGGCGAGTCGGGGCAGGTCGGCCGGATCCGGCCGCGGCACCAGCAGCAGTGTCACGCCGAACCCGGCGAGCAGCAGCAGGAGCAGCCCGAACCGGCGCGCCGAGGGCTGCCGCAGCAACCCGGCGAGCCGGCGGGCCACCGGTCGCCGCCCCGGCCGGGCGGCGTCGGTCACGGCCTCGGGGCGGCGGCCACCGCGGTGCGGCGTTCGGAGCGGAGCCGGTCGGCCCAGGTGTCGTCGAGCGGCGGAAGCTGGTGGATGCCGGTCGCCCAGCGCAGCAGCAGGTCGGCCAGGTCGGGGTTGCGCGCCAGCGCCGGGCCGTGCGAGTAGGTGCCGAGCAGCTTGCCCCGCCACGCGCCCTCGGTGGCGCCGTCGTTGCCGACGCCCGTGGTGACCCGGGCCAGCGGGGACACGCCGGGGCCGAGGTGGGTACGGCCGCCGTGGTTCTCGAACCCGGACAGGTGCGGGATGCCCAGCCGCGGGTCGACCTCGCCGGCCAGCTCGCCGACGGCCCGGGTGGGACCGCGGTCGGAGGAGAGGTCGAGCAGCTCCAGGCCGGCGCACTGGGTGCCCTTGGCGAAGAAGGAGGTGCCGAGCAACTGGTAGCCGGCGCAGACGCCGAACACCACCGAGCCCTGGGCCACCGCCCGGTGCAGGCCGCCGTCGGCGATCAGGCGCTGGGCGCCGAGCGCCTGCGGGCCGTCCTCGCCGCCGCCGAGCAGGTAGATGTCGGCGGTGGCGGGCAGCCGCTGGTCGGAGCGGACCTCCAGCACCTCGACCGGCATGCCGCGCAGCTGGGCCCGGCGGGCCAGGATCAGCGCGTTGCCCCGGTCGCCGTAGGTGGACAGCAGGTCGGGATAGATCCAGACGATGCGCAGGCTCTCAGTTGACACGGTCCAGCTCCGCTCGGATGTCCTGGAAGGCGGTGTAGTTGGCGATGACCTCCAGCCGGCCCGGCGGCACCGCGCGGACCGCCTCGTCGAAGCTGCGGACGTGCTGGAACGGCACGCCGTTGACCTCGAGCCGCACCGCCAGGTCGTACGCCCGGTCGCCGGTGATCAGCACCTGCCGGCCGGTCAGCGGGGAGAAGTCCACGTCGAACAGCCAGGACGTGTCCAGCCCGTCGGGGTCGCGGGCGTTGATGGACAGCAGTGTCGGCGCGACGTCGGCCATGTCGAACGCCTCCAGCCAGCTCGCCGGGTTCTTCGCCAGCAGCAGCCGGATGTTGCGCCCGTCGCGGTTCACCTGGGCGTAGCGCCCGGCCACCGAGGTGACGGTGCCGAGCCGGGAGACCGCGTCCACCGGGCGTACGCCGAACTCGGCGGCGACGGCCAGGGCGGTGGCCGCGTTGCCGAGGTTGACCTTGCCGGGGAGCTGAAGCTGGATCTTGTGCCAGGCGCCGGTGGGGTCGAGCACGCCGTCGTCCTCGACCGTCCAGTTCGGCTCGGGGCGGCGCAGCGGGCAGCCGGTGCACCACCACTGCTCGCCGGAGCGCTGGATGGTGGAGCCGCACTCGGGGCAGACCCAGGAGTCGTCGTGCCAGCGCTGCCCGGCGCTGAACCAGGTGACGTGCGGCGGCACGTGGCCCTGGGCCGGGTCGGCCGGCGGGGTGGCGGCCCACACCACCATCGGGTCGTCGGCGTTGGCGACCACCCGTACCCGCGGGTGCCGGACCAGGGCGGCGCGCCAGAGCTGCGCCATCATGGCGACCTCCTTGGCGCGGTCGAGCTGGTCGCGGGAGAGGTTGAGCAGCGCCACCACGTGCGGCTCGGTCGCCTCCAGCACCTGGGCGAGGTAGTGCTCGTCCACCTCCAGCACCGCGTACGGCGTGCTGCCGGCCTTGGCGAGCGCCGAGGTGTGGCCGGTGGGCATGTTCGCGCCGAAGGAGTTGGTGGCGACCCGGCCCAGCACGCCGACCGCGGCGGTGGTGAGCCGGGTGGTGGTGGTCTTGCCGTTGGTGCCGGACACCAGGGCGATGGCGCGCCCGGCCGAGAGGTGGGCGAGCAGGTCCGGGTCGATCTTGAGGCCGATCCAGCCGCCGATCACCGAGCCGTCGCCACGGCCCGCGGCCCGCGACAGCGCCGCGGCGGTGCGCGACACGGAGCTGGCCACCTTTGCCCGCAAGGGCATCTTCGCGTCCGTCACGCGAGCGAGGTTACCGGACCGCCACCTCCACCAGATCGCCGCCGACGGCGAACCGTTCGGCCGGGGACGTTCCGGCGGACGGGTGGAGCGCGCGGGGCCGGACGGCGTCGGTCGATGTCGGGTAGCGGACGGTGCCGGGCGCGCCCCACCCCCTCCACTCCGCCCCACCCGCGTTGACGTGCGGTTTTGCGCGCGGAAACGCCACGCCGCGCGGGCGATTCTGGTTGCAGGTGGAGGGAAGTGGAGTAGAGTGGGGCGCGATGGTGAGGCCGGGAGGGCCACACCGGCCCGGGGGGTCAGCGGCGCCGCGAACGCCGCTCAGGGCGAGGGGGTTGGGCCGATGTTCCTCGGCACCCACACTCCGCGCCTGGACGACAAAGGCCGGTTGATCCTGCCGGCGAAGTTCCGGGACGAACTGGCGGGGGGTGTCGTGATCACCAAAGGGCAGGAGCGCTGCCTCTACGTCTTCCCGATGCCCGAGTTCCAGCGGATCGCCGACCAGCTGCGCGCGCAGCCGATGACGAGCAAGGCGGCCCGGGCCTACAGCCGGGTCTTCTTCGCCAGCGCGCACGACGAGGTGCCGGACAAGCAGGGGCGGGTCACCATACCCGGCCACCTGCGGTCGTACGCGGCACTGGACCGGGATCTGGTCGTGATCGGAGCGAGCACCCGGGTGGAGATCTGGGACAAGGCGGCCTGGGAGGCCTACCTCGCGGAGAGCGAAGACGACTTCGCCGACATCGAGGAGGGGGTGCTGCCCGGCGGTCTGTAGGGCGTGACGGCGCCCGACGTACTGCGAGATCTCCAGCCGCTTTCGAGTTCCTGGCACCCCTTCCCCGGTGCCAGGCGCACGATCCGACACGGAGGGCCGCGGCCTCCGGCGGGCGGGAGCGGATGGGGATCTGGCGGTATGGCGAGGCGTCGTGGCGACGACGGACACGTGACGGAACGGTTGGCGAACGGGGTGGGGGTCGAGATGGGGGAGCTACGCGGCACGCACGTGCCGGTGCTGCTCGAGCGGTGTCTCGAGCTGCTGGCCCCCGCACTGAGCCGGCCCGGTCGCACCGTCCACGTCGACGCCACGCTCGGCCTGGCCGGGCACGCCGAGGCGGTGCTCACGGCGCATCCGGACACGGTGCTGATCGGCCTGGACCGGGACACCGAGGCGCTCGCCCACGCGCGGGTCCGCCTGGCCCGGTTCGCCGACCGGATCCACCTGGAGCACGCCGTCTACGACGAGCTGCCCGAGGTGCTCGACCGGCTCGGTTACCCGGCGATCGACGGGGTGCTGTTCGACCTGGGCGTCTCGTCGCTGCAACTGGACGCGCCCGACCGCGGGTTCGCGTACGCGCAGGACGCGCCGCTGGACATGCGGATGGACCAGACCCGGGGGGTGACCGCCGAGGAGGTGGTCAACACCTACTCCCACCCGGACCTGGCCCGCCTGCTGCGGGTGTACGGCGAGGAGAAGTTCGCCGGGAAGATCGCCTCGGCGATCATCCGGGAACGGGAGCGGGCCCGGATCACGTCGTCGGCCCGGCTGGCCGAGCTGGTCCGGGAGAGCATTCCGGCGCCAGCCCGACGAACTGGCGGACACCCGGCAAAGAGAACGTTTCAGGCTTTACGGATCGAGGTAAACAGAGAACTGGCAGCGCTGGAGACAGCGCTGCCGGCCGCTCTGGACAAGCTCACAGTGGGCGGCCGCATGGTGGTCCTGTCCTACCACTCGCTGGAGGACCGGCTCACCAAGCACGCGCTCGCCGACCGGGTCCGCAGCAAGGGCCCGGTCGACCTCCCGGTCGAACTGCCCGGGTCGGGCCCGACGTTCCGGCTGTTGAGCCGGGGCGCCGAGCTGCCCGGGGAGGCGGAGGTGGCCGCGAACCCGCGCGCCGCCTCGGTGCGGCTGCGGGCAGCGGAACGGCTCGACCCGGAGGCGGCCCGGCAGGGGCGTACCGACCGCGAACGGTACCGCCGCCGGGTGAAGGCGATGCACCAACCGGGGACGGGGTCACCGGGGTCCGGGACGGACCCCGCGTCGGCTCCGGGGGACGGGATCGGGACGGACGAAGAGGGGGAGGGGACATGAACGTCGAGAAGCGCGACGGCCGGGGAGCCGTCGGGCAGCGCGCACCGCGGTCGGGGGGCCGGACCGCGGCGCAGCGCACCACGCGGGCCACGACGGCGACCGACCGCCGGGAGGACACTCGCGCCCGGGGGGCGCGCGAGTTCCCGACGCAGGGCAGCGCCGCTCTGCGGCCGGCCGAGCGGACCCGGGTCACCGGCACGCCGGCGCCGCGCCTGCGGGTCGCCCCGCCGGCGCCGATCCGGGTGCCCCGGGCGCCTTTCGTCGCACTGATCCTGGTTCTCGTGGTCGGTGGGGTACTGGGCATCCTGGCCGTCAACACCAAGATCAATGAGAACGCCTTCAAGCTGGAGAGGCTCCAGCAGCAGCAGGCCAAGCTCGACGTGGACGAGCAGGAGCTCAAGAAGGAGATCGCCAACCAGAAGGCGCCCGGCAACCTGACCGCCAACGCCCGCAAGCTGGGCCTGGTCGAGTCCGAGGACCCGGCCTACATCCGGCTGCCGGACGGGCAGACCATCGGGGTGCCGCACCCCGCCCAGGGCGCCCCGTCGGTCACCAGCCAGCAGGGCAACGGAGGCTGAGCGGTGCCGCCGAGATCGGAGGATCCGCGCCGGGACGCCACGGGCTCCCGGCGCGGATCGTCGCGGGGGTCGGAGCCGCGCGAGCCGGGTCTCGGCGGGATCTCCGACGCCCGGGCGTACACCCCACGCGGACGGACCGTGCGTGAGGGCGGCGGCGCCGAGCAACGGCGTACCCCCCGCAGCACCCGGTCCGGCGACCCGTTCCGGCCCGCGTTGCAGGTGCTCGACGGCGGCCGGGCCGGGCGTGCCGGCACGCGCGAGCCCACGGGTGACGGCGCCCGGACCGGCCGCCGGGCCACCGCCGCGGGCGGCCGGGCCGGCGTGGTGCGGACCGTCTCGTCCCGGCCGGTGCGGGAGCCGTTCGACGACGAGGAGGACGCGCCGCCCCCGCGCCGCCGGTCCCAGCCGCGCCGTCCCGCCGCCCAGCCGCGCCGACCGGTCCGCAAGCCGCGCCGGCCCCCGCGGCTGGGCGATCCGCGCCGGCGGCTGCGCCTCGGCACGCTGCTGGCGCTGACGTTGTTCGCCAGCATCGGCGTGCGGCTGGTCTACCTCCAGACCGTCGACACCCCGGCGTACGCCGACGGCGGCCTGCCCAACCGGCTCGCCGTGGTCGAGCTGCCGGCCCCGCGCGGGGCGATCCTCGACCGCAACGGTGAGCCGCTGGCGCACAGTGTGGAGGCCCGGTACGTGTTCGCCGACCCGACCCGGGTCAAGGACCGCGCCGCCACCGCACGGGCGCTGTCCCCGTTGCTCGGCGTGCCCGCCTCGGACCTGGCCGAGAAGATGCGCGAGCGCAACCTGCCCGGCACCGACACCCCGTTGCAGTTCGTCTACCTGGCCCGGGGCGTCGAGATCGGCACCGCGAAGCGGATCATGGCACTCGACCTGGCCGGCATCAACGTGCACCGGGACGAGCGGCGCGAGGTGCCCGGCGGGGACCTGGCCGCGAACCTGCTCGGCTTCGTCGGCCAGGACATGAACGGCCTGGAGGGGCTGGAGGCCAGGTACGACGACGTGCTGCGGGGACAGGCCGGCAAGCGGACCTACGAGGTGGGCCAGGGTGACCTGGCCGCGCCCATCCCGGGCGGCTACAGCCGGACCACCCAGCCGAAGCCGGGCAGCTCGCTGCAACTCACTGTCGACCGGGACCTGCAGTTCATGACGCAGCGGATCCTGGCGAAGCAGACGGAGAAGGTGAAGGGCAGCGTCGGCGCCGCGGTGATCATCGAGATCCCCAGCGGCGAGGTGCTGGCCCAGGCCAGCCAGCCGACGTACGACGCGGCCAACCCCACCAAGGTCACCTCGCCGTCGGACCGGGACGACGCGGCCACCACGTTCGTGGTCGACCCGGGCTCGATCCACAAGGCGATCACGTTCGGCGCGGCGCTCCAGGAGGGCGTGATCACCCCGGACACCGCGTTCCCGGTCGCCAACACCATCGAGCGGGGCGGGGTCACCTTCCGCGACACCCACCCGGTCGACGGCCGCACCATGAGCATCCCCGGCATGCTCGCCTTCTCGTCGAACGTCGGCACGATCGAGATCGGCGAGAAGCTGGGCAAGGAACGGCTCTTCGACTACCAGAAGCGGTTCGGGCTGGGCCAGGTGACAGGCGAGGGCATGCCGGGTGAGGCGGCCGGCCGGCTGCTCCCGCCGGACCAGTGGAGCGGCTCGGCGTACGGGTCGGTGCCGATCGGGCACAGCGTGGACGCCACGCCGCTGCAGATGGCCGCCGCGTACGCGGCCATCGCCAACAACGGCACGTACGTGCAGCCGCACCTGGTCAAGGAGACGATCGGCGCGGACGGCACACGCAGCCCCGCCGCGACGCCGACCACCCGGTCCGTGCTCAGCCCCGCAAACGCGGCCGCGCTGCGCCGGATGATGGAGGCGGTCACCACCGTCGACGGCCCGGAGGGGCAGGCCACCGGGCTGGCCGCCGCTGTGCCCGGCTACCGGGTGGCCGGCAAGACCGGCACCGGGCTGCGCTACGACAACGGCAAGCAGCAGCCCGGTGAGGTCGGCTCGTTCATCGGCATGGCCCCGGCGGAGAACCCCCGGTACGTGGTGGCGGTCTTCGTGTGGAGCCCCGGCGGCGGTGGCGGCGCGGTGGCCGCGCCCGCGTTCCGGGAGATGATGGGCTTCACTCTCCGCCACTACCGGGTGCCGCCGTCGCTGACCAACAAGTCCCCGAAGTTCGAGGTCTTTCCGCGCTGAGCCGGGACGGCGGGACATCATCGGTGAGTGGCGACGAACCACCGGGGCGGCTGTGCGGTCGGAACCGGACGACCGGGTAGGGTCTGACGCCGTGCCCGGCAATCCACGTCCCGCCACCGTGCGTCCCGTACGGCTCGGCGACCTCGCCGCCCGCGTGGCGGTGACCCCGCCGGAGGGGGCCGCCGAGGTGGCTGTCACCGGCGTGACCCACGCCAGCCAGGAGGTCCGCCCCGGCGACCTGTACGCGGCCCTGCCCGGCGCGCGGCGCCACGGCGCGGAGTTCGCCGCCGCCGCCGCCGAGGCGGGCGCGGTGGCCCTGCTCACCGACCCGGCCGGCGTGGCGCTGGCCGCCGGCGCCGGCCTGCCCGTGCTCGTCGTCGACGACCCGCGCGAGGCGCTCGGCGAGGTGGCCGCGACGGTCTACGGCGACCCGACCGCCGGCCTGACCGTGATCGGCGTGACCGGCACCGCCGGCAAGACGTCCACCAGCTACCTGGTCGAGTCCGGGCTGCGCGCCGCCGGGCGCGTCACCGGCCTGATCGGCACCGTGGAGACCCGCCTCGGCGATCTGGTGATCGACAGCGTCCGGACCACCCCGGAGGCCACCGACCTGCACGCCATGCTCGCGGTGGCCCGCGAGCACGGGGTGGACACCGTGGTCATGGAGGTGTCCAGCCACGCCCTGGCGATGGGCCGCGTCGGCGGCGTCCGCTTCGACGTCGGCGGCTACACCAACTTCGGCTCCGACCACCTGGACTTCCACGCCGACGAGGCGGACTACTTCGCGGCCAAGGCCCGGCTGTTCGACGGCCGCTGCCGGGTCGAGGTGCTCAACCACGACGACCCGGCGCTGCGCCCGCTGTACAAGCCGGGCACGGTCACCTACTCGGCAGCCGGCGACCCGGACGCCACCTGGTGGGCCGAGGGCATCGACGGCGAGGGGTACGCGCAGCGCTTCACCCTGCACGGGCCGGACGGGCTCGCGCTGCCCACCGGGGTGGCGCTGCCCGGCCGGCACAACGTGGCGAACGCGCTGCTGGCCGTCGCGCTCCTGGTCGCCGTCGGGGTGGACGCGGAGACCGCGGCGCGCGGCGTGGCCGCCTGCGGCGGCGTGCCCGGGCGGCTGGAACTGGTCAGCGGCGACGCCCCGGTACGCGGGGTGGTCGACTACGCGCACAAGGCCAACGCGATCGAGGCGGTGCTGACGGCGCTGCGCGACCTGACCGGCGGCCGGCTGATCTGCGTGCTGGGCGCCGGCGGCGACCGGGACCGGGGCAAGCGGCCGGTGATGGGCGGCGTGGCCGCGCGCGGCGCCGACGTGGTGCTGGTGACCGACGACAACCCGCGGACCGAGGAACCGGCCGCGATCCGGGCCGAGGTGCTGGCCGGCGCGTACGCCGCCGCGACCCCGGCCCGCGTCATCGAGGTGCCCGGGCGGCGGGCGGCGATCGAGGAGGCGGTCCGGGTGGCCGAACCGGGTGACGTGGTGGCGGTGCTGGGCAAGGGCCAGGAACGCGGCCAGGAGATCGGCGGCGAGGTGCTGCCGTTCGACGACCGGGTGGAGCTGGCGGCGGCGCTGCGCGCCCGCTTCGGTGACCTGGTGGGTCAGCGGTGATCCCGCTGACGCTGGCCGAGGTGGCCACCGCCGTCGACGGCCGGCTCGTCGGCGCCGACCCGGACGCCCGGGTCACCGGCACCGTCGAGTTCGACTCCCGCAAGGTGAGCCGGGGCGGCCTGTTCGTGGCCTTCCCCGGCGAGCGGGTGGACGGCCACGACTACGCGGCCGGCGCGATCTCCTCGGGCGCGGTGGCGGTGCTCGGCACCCGGGAGGTGCCGGGCGTGCCGATGGTGCTCGTCGGCGACGCGCTCGACGCGATGGGCCGGCTGGCCCGCGCCGTCGTCGACCGGCTGCCCGGCCTGACCGTGATCGGGCTGACCGGCTCGTCCGGCAAGACCACCACCAAGGACCTGATCGCCCAGGTCGCGGTCCGGCTCGGCCCGACGGTGGCCCCGCCCGGCTCGTTCAACAACGAGCTGGGGCACCCGTACACGGCGCTGCAGGCCACCCCGGAGACCCGCTTCCTGGTGATGGAGAAGGGTGCCCGCGGGGTGGGGCACGTCCGGTACCTGTGCGACGTGGTGCCGCCCCGGATCTCGGTGGTGCTCAACGTCGGCGTGGCGCACCTGGGCGAGTTCGGCTCGGTGGAGGCCATCGCGCTGGCCAAGGGGGAACTGGTCGAGGCGCTGCCGTCCGACGGGCTGGCGGTGCTCAACGCCGACGACCCGCGGGTGGACGCGATGTCGACGCGTACGCAGGCCCGGGTGGTGCGGTACGGCGAGTCGGAGCGCGCCGACGTGCGCGCCGTGGACGTGACGCTCGACGGCCGGGGCCGGCCCTCGTACACGCTTGTCACCCCGGAGGGGAGCGCGCCGGTGCGGCTCGGGCTGACCGGCCGGCACCAGGTCTCCAACTCGCTCGCCGCGGCGGCGGTCGGGCGCGAGCTGGGCCTGCCGCTGCCCGACCTGGCGGCGGCGCTGAACGAGCTGGGCCTGGTCTCCACCCGGCGGATGGACGTCTTCGAGCGCCCCGACGGGGTGACCGTGATCGACGACTCGTACAACGCGAACCCGGCCTCCACCGGCGTGGCGCTGCGGGCGTTGGCCAGCATGCGCGGCGAGGGGCGTACGGTCGCGGTGCTCGGCTACATGGCCGAGCTGGGTGACTTCGAACTTCAGGGGCATCAGCAGGTCGGCCGGCTCGCGGCCGAGCTGGGAGTGGACCGGCTGCTCGTGGTGGGCGAGCCGGCGGCGCCGATCCACGAGGGCGCGACAGCGGTAGGCAATTGGGGAGGAGAGTCGGTGCTGCTCAGCGATCAGGCGGCGGCCGTCGAGGTGCTGCGGAGCGAGCTGCGTCCGGGAGACGTGGTGCTGGTGAAGGGCTCCCGGTACCGGACCTGGGAGGTGGCCGACGCGCTGCGCGCGGACGCCCGCGAGGGTGCGACGGAGGGCGGCGCCGCATGAGGGCGGTCATCGTCGCCATCGGGGTCGCGTTCCTGATCTCGCTGTTCTGCACCCCGATCGCGATCAAGGTGTTCGCCCGGCTGAAGGCCGGCCAGCCGATCCGGTCGAACCTCGGGCTCGCCAGCAACGAGGGCAAGAAGGGCACGCCGACGATGGGCGGCGTGGTCTTCATCCTGGCCACTGTCATCGCGTACGTCGCCGGGCACCTGGCCCTGACCACACTGCCGGACGCGCAGATCGCCCAGGTCGAGCCGACGATCACGGCGCTGGTGCTGCTGGGGCTGATGGTGTTCTCCGGCGCGGTCGGCTTCATCGACGACTTCCTGAAGGTGCGCAAGCGGCACAGCGGCGGCCTCAACAAGCGGGGCAAGCTGGCCGGGCAGATCCTGGTCGGCGCGGTCTTCGGCGCGGTGGCGGTCTACTTCCCGTCGAGCATGACCGACGCCGGCGGCAACGCGACGAACACCGAGACGGTGGCCAGCACCACGCTGAGCTTCATCCGGGACATCCCGGCGCTGGAGATCGGCAAGATCGGCTCGGTGATCGTCATCATCATGGTGGTCATGGCCGCCACCAACGGCGTCAACCTCACCGACGGCCTGGACGGCCTGGCCACCGGCGCCTCGGTGATGGTGCTCGCGGCGTACGCGCTCATCGCGTTCTGGCAGTACCGGCACTGGTGCGCCGACCCGAACTACACCGAGGCGTACTGCTACACCGTGCGCGACCCGCTGGAGATCGCGCTGATCGCCGGCGCGGCGGCGGGCGCCTGCGTGGGCTTCCTGTGGTGGAACACGTCCCCGGCGCGGATCTTCATGGGTGACACCGGCGCGCTCGGGCTGGGCGGCCTGATCGCCGGCATGGCGATGTCCACCCGCACGATCCTGCTGCTGCCGATCCTGGGCGGCCTGTTCGTGATCATCACGATGTCGGTGGTCATCCAGATCATCTCGTTCCGTACCACCGGCAAGCGGGTGTTCCGGATGTCGCCGTTGCAGCACCACTTCGAGCTGGCCGGCTGGAGCGAGGTCAACATCGTGGTCCGGTTCTGGATCATCGCCGGCATAGGCGTGGCCATCGCGCTGGGCCTGTTCTACAGCGAGTTCCTCGCCGCGGTCAGCTAGGTGTAAGGAAGGGCCCCTTATTAACAGACGTCTGTTAATAAGGGGCCCTTCCTTCAGATCCGACACGCCGACCGGGCGGTTGCGCCACGGGCGGGCGGGGCGAGCGGCAATGATGGGCCTGTGGGGGAGGGACGAGACATCCAGGTGACCAGCGACCCGCCGGCCCGCCGTGCGCCGGCGGCCACGCCTCCGGCCGAACCGCCGGCGGCGCGCTGGGATCCGGCCGGTGGGCTGGCCGCGCTGCGTGGCCTGCTGGCCCGGCCGCTGGCCTCGTACTACCTGCTGCTGTCCAGCGTCGGACTGCTGCTGCTGATCGGCCTCACCATGGTCTTCTCCGCGACCAGCGTGAAGGACTTCGCCGAGGGCGGCGACGCGTCCGCGTCGCTGACCAAGCAGGCCGTGTTCGCGGTGATCGGCATCGGCGCGTTCTGGGCCTGCCAGCGGCTGCCCGCGCGCACGTTCCGGGCGGTCAGCCGCCCGGCGCTGGGGGTGGCGGTCGCGCTGCTGCTCCTGCTCAACCTGCTCGTCGCGATGGGCTCGCTGTTCGGGGTGACGTCGATCGGGCCGTTGCGGGCCGAACTCCTCTCACTCTCGCTCGGCCCGATCTCGCTGCAACCGGTCGAGGTGGCGAAGTTCGCGCTGGTGCTGTGGGCGGCGCACGTGCTGGCCCGCAAGGGCGCGGTGCTGGGCTGGTGGAAGGAACTGGCCACGCCGCTGTTCCCGGTGGTGGGCCTGCTGTTCGTGCTGGTCGGCTACAACGACCTGGGCAGCATGCTGTGCCTGCTCGCGCTCGTGGTCGGCATGCTCTGGGCGGCGGGCGTACGGACCCGGGTCTTCGCCGCGCTCACCGCGATCGGCCTGGCCGGCATCGGCCTGCTGGTGGCCGCGGCCTCGCTCGGCGCTGGCTCCGGCTCCCGGGGCGCCGACAACTACCGGCTCGGCCGCCTCACCATGTGGCTCGACCCGCCCTCCCCGCGCACGTGTTTCGAGCAGGAGCTGCCGAACTGCTACCAGCTCGTGCAGGCCCGCTACGCGATCGGCAACGGCGGCTGGTTCGGCGTCGGCCTGGGCCAGAGCTCGCTGAAGTGGAACTGGCTCCCCGAGGCGCACAACGACTTCATCTTCGCCATCGTCGCGGAGGAACTGGGCGTGGTCGGCTGCACCGTGATCCTGGTGCTGTTCGCCGTGCTCGCGTACACCGGGCTGCGCATCGCCCGCCGGGTCGAGGACCCGTTCCGCCGGCTCGCCGCCGCCGGCGTGACCGCCTGGCTGGTCGGCCAGGCCGTCATCAACATCGGTGGCGTGACCGGGCTGCTGCCGCTGACCGGCGTACCGCTGCCGTTCATCTCCGACGGCGGCAGCGCCCTGGTGGTGACGCTCGCCGCGGTCGGCATGCTCGCCTCGTTCGCCCGCGCCGAGCCGGACGCCGCGCGAGCGCTGCATGCCCGTCCGCCCGCCCGATGGGTCCGACTAGTGTGGGCCCCGTTGCCGCCGCTTCCCGGCCGGCGCCGCAAGCCGGCGTCGCCGCCGGCCGACCGAGGGTCCGTGCCCCGGTCCCGGCAGCGGCGGCAGGACGATCAGGCCGCGCCCCGCGGCGCCCGGTCCGACCGGGCGCGCACCGGCGCGGCGAGCGAGAGGAGACGCTGATGGGTCCGCTGCGTTCGGTGGTGCTCTGCGGAGGGGGTACGGGCGGGCACATCTACCCGCTGCTCGCCTTCGCCGACTGCCTGCGCCGACACGACCCGAGCGTCCGGATCACCTGTCTGGGCACACCGAAGGGGCTGGAGAACGAGCTGATCCCGCCGGCCGGCTACGACCTGCGGCAGATCCCGGCGTACCAGCTTCCCCGGTCGGTGAACATGAGCCTGGTGCGCACCCCGGACCGGATGTGGAAGGCGGCCCGCGCCGCGGGCAAGGTGATCGACGAGGTCCAGGCCGACGCCGTGGTCGGCTTCGGCGGGTACGTCTCGGTGCCCGGTTACCTGGCCGCGTGGCGGCGGGAGCTGCCGATCGTCATCCACGAGGTGAACGTGCCGCCGGGCGTGGCGAACCGGCTCGGGATGAAGTTCACCAAGAACGTCGCGGTGGGTTTCCCGCACCAGCCGGCCCAGGCCGAGGCGCTGCGCGACGCCCGGGTGGTGGGCGTGCCGCTGCGCCGGGGCATCGCCGGGCTGGACCGGGCCGCCCTGCGTGACGCCGCCCGCGCCCACTTCGGACTCCGTCCCGACCTGCCGGTGCTGTTCGTCGCCGGTGGCTCGCAGGGCGCCCGCTCGATCAACCTGGCCGTGTCCGGCGCGGCGAAGGAGCTGGCGCGCAACGGCGTGCAGGTGCTGCACGTCATCGGCGCCCGCAACGAGCCGGTCTCGGTGCCCACCGACCTGCCGGTGCCGTACGTCACGCTGCCGTACCTGTCCGAGATGGAGCTGGGCTACGCCGCCGCCGATCTGATGCTGGCCCGGGGCGGCGCGATGACCTGCGCCGAGGTGGCCGCGATCGGACTGCCCACCGTCTACGTGCCCTACCCGCACAGCAACCAGGAGCAGAAGCGCAACGCGCTGCCGGTGGTGGAGGCGGGCGGCGGTCTGCTGGTCGACGACGCCGAGATGACCCCGGCCTGGGTGGAGCGGACGGTGATCCCGCTGATCCGGGACCCGCAGCGGCTCTGGGCGATGAGCCAGGCGGCAGCCGGCTACGGCCGCCGCGACGGCGACGTGGCGCTGCTGAACTTCGTCTACGAGGCGGTGGCCCGCTGATGAGGGAAACCGCGACGGGAAGGTACGTCTGATGAACACCGCGCAGTTCACGCCCGCCGGCACCATGACGGCGGAGGACCTGGGCCGGATCCATCTGATCGGCGTGGGCGGGGTCGGGATGGCCGGGCTGGCCCGGTTGTTCCTCACCCGGGGTCTGCCGGTCTCCGGCAGCGAGCTGCGGGAGTGGCCGTCGCTGGCCGGCCTGCGGGCGCTCGGCGGCACCATCCACTCCACCCACGAGGCGTCCAACCTCGACGGCGTGGACACGGTCGTCTACTCCTCGGCGATCCCGCAGGACCACCTGGAGATGGTGGAGGCGCGCCGGCGGGGCCTGCGGGTGCTGCACCGGTCCGAGGCGCTCGCCGCGGCGATGACCGGCCGCCGTACGGTGGCGGTCGCGGGCACCCACGGCAAGACGTCCACCACCTCGATGGTCACCATGGTGCTCCAGCAGGCCGGCACCGATCCGTCCTTCGTGATCGGCGGCGAGATCTCCGAGGTCGGCTCCGGCGCGCACCACGGGACCGGCGAGCACTTCGTGGTCGAGGCGGACGAGAGCGACCGCTCCTTCCTCATCTACCGCCCGTTCGTGTCGATCATCACGAACATCGAGGCGGATCACCTCAACACCTACGGCGACCTGGCCACGCTGGAGGCGGCGTTCGCCGAGTTCGCCCGGCTCACCGACCCGGCGGGGTTCGTGGTCACCTGCGCCGACGACCCGGGCGGGCGGCGGCTGGCCGAGACGCTGCGCGCCGAGGGCCGCCGGGTCTGGACGTACGGCGAGTCCGCCGACGCGGACCTGCGGATGAGCGACGTCGTCTCGTCCGCGCACGGGGTGCGCTATCAGGCCGAGATCGAGGGCCGGGCGTTCGGCGAGTTCCGGCTGCCCGTACCGGGGCGGCACATGGCGCTCAACAGCGCCGCCGCGGTGCTCGCCGCGTACCTGCTGGAGCTGCCGGTCCCGGCGGCGGAGGCCGCGCTCGGCGCGTTCCCCGGCGTGCGGCGCCGCTTCGAGCGCAAGGGCGTCGCCGACGGCGTGCTGGTCTACGACGAGTACGCCTACCACCCGACCTCGATGACGTTGGCGCTGCAGACGCTGCGCGAGGTGGCCGGCGACGGCCGGCTGATCGTGGTGTTCCAGCCGTACCGGCTCTACCGGACCCGGGACAACCAGGCGGAGATCGCCGCCGCCCTCGGCATCGCCGACGAGGTGGTGCTGCTGGAGGTGTTCGGTCCCGGCGAGACGCGCCGCCCCGGCGAGGGCTCGGCCGCGCTGATCCAGGACGTGCCGCTGCCGGACGAGCGCAAGGTGTTCGTCGAGGCGTGGGACGACGTGCCGGCCGAGGTGGCCCGCCGGGCCCGGGCTGGCGACGTGGTGGTGACCATGGGCGCGCCGCCGATCTCGCTGATGGGTGACCAGTTGCTCGACGCCCTGCTGGCCCGCTCCGGCGGCACGGGGCTGGACGCCGGCGTCGGCCCGGACGGCGCGGCGGCCACCGCCGGATGAGTCCCGGTCCGGCCCGCGGCCGTACCCCCGGCCCGGACGGCGGAGGTGGCCGGCGCAGCCCGGTGCGGCGCTGGCAGCTCGTGCGGGCCAACGCGGACGCCGTGCCGCCGTCGGCCCGCCGGTTCATGGCCCGGGCCCGGCAGCGGCGGATGCGGGCCGCGCTGCCGTGGGCGGTCGCCGCCGCGGTGCTCGCCGTCGTGGGCCTGGTGGCGTGGACGGTGCTCGGCACCGGCCTGTTCGGCGTACGCGAGGTGCGGGTGGTCGGCGCGCGGCTGGTCACGCCGGTGCAGATCCGCGACGCCGCGGCGGTGCCGGACAACGAGCCGCTGGCCCGGGTGGACCTGGCCGCGACCGCCCGCCGGGTCGGCACGCTGCCGCCGGTGGCCAGCGCCACGGTCGAGCGGGAGTGGCCGGGCACGCTGGTGATCCGGGTGCGGGAGCGCACCGCGGTGGCGGCGGTGCCGCAGGGCGACGGGTTCGTGGTGGTGGACGGCTCGGGCGTGGTCTTCCAGCGCCTGGACCGGGCGCCGGACGGGTTGCCGCTGGTCAAGGTGGCCCGGCCGGGCCCGGACGATCCGGGTACGCGGGCCGGGCTGGCGGTGCTCGCCGCGCTGGGGGAGAAGCTGCGCGCGGAGCTGGTCGCGGTGGACGTGGCCGGCCTGGCCCGGATCACGTTGCAGCTGCGCGGCGAGCGTCAGGTGTTCTGGGGCGACGCCTCCCGGGGCGCGGACAAGTCCACCGTGGCGACCGCGTTGCTGAGCCGCAAGGCGGACCGGATCGACGTCAGCGCGCCGGACGTGGTCACGTTCGAGTGACCCGCGGCTCAGCGAGCGGACGCTGTGTCCCCTGTCGCTCGGTCGCGACACGCCGGAACAGGTCCTTGGCTCCTGGCGCGGCGGCGCATACGTTGCCCCGAAGAGATCAGTGGTTGACATAACTCTAAGCCTCTAGTAGAGGGTGAGGGTTCAGCCGTCGGAGGCCGCTGATCCGGCCAAGCCGTGTGGGGTCGGCCCATGCCAATCTCGAAGGGAAAGGACCGGAGATGACACCTCCGCACAACTACCTGGCGGTCATCAAGGTCGTCGGCATCGGGGGCGGCGGAGTCAACGCCGTCAACCGGATGATCGAGGTTGGGCTCAAGGGCGTCGAGTTCATCGCGATCAACACCGACGCGCAGGCGTTGCTGATGAGCGACGCCGACGTCAAGCTCGACGTGGGCCGGGAGCTGACCCGGGGACTGGGCGCGGGCGCCAACCCGGACGTCGGCAAGAACGCCGCCGAGGACCACCGCGACGAGATCGAAGAGGTCCTCAAGGGCGCCGACATGGTGTTCGTGACCTGCGGCGAGGGCGGCGGCACCGGCACCGGCGGCGCGCCGGTCGTGGCGAACATCGCCCGCAAGCTCGGCGCGCTCACCATCGGCGTGGTGACCCGGCCGTTCTCGTTCGAGGGCAAGCGCCGGCAGGTCCAGGCCGAGGCGGGCATCGAGGAGCTGCGCAACCAGTGCGACACGCTCATCGTGATCCCGAACGACCGGCTGCTCGCGCTCGGTGACCGCAACATCTCCATGATGGACGCGTTCCGCACGGCGGACCAGGTGCTTCTCTCCGGTGTCCAGGGCATCACCGACCTGATCACCACGCCGGGTCTGATCAACCTGGACTTCGCCGACGTGAAGAGCGTGATGAGCGGCGCGGGTAGCGCGCTCATGGGCATCGGCAGCGCCCGGGGCGAGAACCGCGCCGTCGAGGCGGCCGAGGCGGCCATCTCCAGCCCGCTGCTGGAGCAGAGCATGGACGGCGCGCGCGGTGTGCTGCTGTCCATCGCCGGCGGGTCGGACCTCGGCCTGTTCGAGATCAACGACGCGGCGCAGCTGGTCACCGACGCGGCCCACCCGGACGCGAACATCATCTTCGGCGCGGTCATCGACGACGCGCTCGGTGACGAGGTGCGGGTCACCGTGATCGCGGCGGGCTTCGACGGGGGCGCGCCCGCGTACAAGGCGGTCGAGCCGCCGCGCAAGAGCAACCAGAACCCGCCGGCCCAGCCGAACGCGCCGGTGAGCCCGCCGGCCACCATGCCGGCGCCGCAGCAGCCGTCGCGGCGGGTGCTCTTCGACGACGTCGACGTGCCCGACTTCCTCAAGAACGGGTCCTGAGCCGCGCCGATGACGGAGTCACAGACGGCGGTGCGGCCCGAGCGGCGCGCCGAGCTGGCGGCCGGGCTGGCCCGGGTCCGGGCCCGCATCGCCGACGCCTGCGCGGCGGCCGGGCGGCAGCGGGACGCGGTCACCCTGGTCGCGGTGACCAAGACGTACCCGGCGTCGGACGTGGTGGCGCTGGCCGCGCTGGGCGTGACCGACGTCGGGGAGAACCGCGACCAGGAGGCGGCGCCGAAGGCGGAGGCGGTCGCCGACGCCGGCGCCGGCGCCGCGCCGCGCTGGCACTTCATCGGCCAGTTGCAGCGCAACAAGGCCCGGTCGGTGGTCCGGTACGCCGACGTGGTCCAGTCGGTGGACAGCGTCCGGCTGGCCGCCGCGCTGGACGCCGCCGCGGGCGCGGTCCGGGACCGGCCGCTGGACGTGCTGGTGCAGGTGAGCATCGACGGCGACCCGGCCCGGGGCGGGGCACTGCCGGGCGCCGCCGATCCGCAGCGCGGGCTCGACCCGGTCGCTGCGGCGGTGGCCGGCGCGGACGGCCTGCGGCTGGCCGGCCTGATGGCGGTGGCGCCGCTGGGCTGGGAGCCGGACCGGGCGTTCGCCCGGCTGGCCGAGGTGGCGGCGGCGCTACGGGCCGACCATCCGGGCGCCACGGTGCTGTCGGCGGGGATGAGCGGCGACCTGGAAAGCGCGATCGGGCACGGCGCGACACATGTCCGTGTCGGCAGCGCGTTGCTCGGAATGCGCCCTGCGCTGCGGTAGCCTCACCACGACGGAAGCAAATTACATCAGTGTTGTTCAGGACGGCGTCCCGTAGCCGGGGGCCGTGACGGGCGGACCGCGAACCGCACGTCAGGGGATTGCCGATCCGGTCCGGTGGGCATGATCGTCCACTCGTGATCAAGCGACACGGCACGGGGGCGCGTGCCGCACGGCGGACGGAAGGGCGCGGGGATGGGTGCACTGCGCAAGGCGGGGGTCTGGCTCGGTCTGGTCGAGGAGGACGACGAGCGGGCGTACGAGGACGGTGGCTACGACAAGGGTGGCTACCGGGACTCGTCGCGCTACCGGTCGAGCCGGTACGCCGAGGAGTTCGCCGACGAGGACGACGACGAGGCCGACGAGCCGCCGGCGACGCGGTCCCGCCTCAGCGACCGGGGCCGGCTGTCCGAGCGCGCCTCCAGCCGGTCGGTCGACACCGACCGGGGCGACGTGGAGCGCCCGGAGCGGGTCGAGCGCTCCAGCGTCCGGTCGATCACCCGGTCCTCCGCCGGCGAGACCTCGGGCGCCCTGACCTATCACACGCGGGACAATCTCGCGCTCGCGCCGCAGGCCCAGCCGCGCGAGCGGGAGCGGGTGGCGCCGGAGGACGAGCAGCGCTACCAGATCACCACGCTGCACCCGACCACCTACCGCGAGGCGCGGACCATCGGCGAGCACTTCCGGGACGGCGTACCGGTGATCATCAATCTCACCGAGATGGACGAGGCGGACGCCCGCCGCCTTGTCGACTTCGCCGCCGGGCTCGCGTTCGGCCTGCGCGGTACGATCGAGCGCGTGACCAACCGGGTGTTCCTGCTCTCACCGGCCAACGTCCAGGTCACCGCGGAGGACAAGGCCAAGATCGCTGAGGGCGGCTTCTTCAGCCTGAGCTGACCCACATGACCGAGGGACGTCGCCTGCCGTGTTGTCGATCCTGTTCCAGGTGCTCTACCTGCTGCTGTACATCTTCCTAATTGTCCTTTTGGCGCGATTTGTTATGGGGGCGGTGCTGGCCTATGGTCGCCGCTGGCAACCGGGCCGGGGAGCGTCGGCGGGACTGGAAGTCGTGTGGAGCGTCACTGATCCGCCCCTGCGAGCGTTGAGGCGTGTGATCCCGCCACTGCGAATTGGTACCGTGAGCATCGACCTGGCCTCCCTTGTGCTCCTGGTTATCCTGTTCGTGCTGATGGAGTTCGTGTTTAGGCGCCTGATCTTCGCGTTTGCCTGACCAGAGCGCTTTCGCGGCCGCAACTGACCCGAGGAGTTTCGATGCCGCTGACCCCGGCCGACGTTCACAACGTCGCCTTCAAAAAGCCGCCGATCGGCAAGCGGGGGTATGACGAGGAGGAGGTCGACGCCTTCCTGGACGAGGTCGAGCGCGAGCTGGCCCGTCTGATCGAGGAGAACAACGAGCTGCGCGCCCAGGTGGAGCGCGGCGGTCGGGGTGGCGCTCCCGCCGGCCCCGGCGGTGACGCCCGCCTCGCGGCGGAGCTCAACGACGTCAAGGCCCAGCTCGACCGGGTGCAGCGCGACAAGGCGGCCGCCGAGCAGGCGGCCCGCGCGATGCAGGCCGAGCTGGAGCAGGTCCGCACGCAGGGCGGCCCGGCCGGGGTGACCGGGGACGGCGAGCAGCAGGCGCTGCGGGTGCTCATGATGGCCCAGCGCACCGCCGACGACCACGTCTCCGACGCCCGTCGCGAGGCCGACCAGCTGCTCTCCGAGGCCCGTTCGAAGGCCGAGGAGGTCACCCGGGAGGCGCGCGCCAAGGCCGACGCCCTGGAGCGGGACGCCCGCCAGCGGCACCAGGAGGCCATGGGCGGCCTGGACGCCAAGCGCACCGCGCTGCAGAAGCACATCGAGGAGCTCAAGCAGTTCGAGCGCGAGTACCGCACCCGGCTCAAGGCGTACCTGGAGAGCCAGCTGCGTGACCTCGACGGTCGCGGCCAGGGCCTCGAGGTGGAGATGAACCGCGCCGAGGGCACCCGTGCCGCCGGCAGCAACGGTCTCGCCGCGGCCGGCCTCGCCGGCTCCTACGGCGGTGGCCGCGGCGCCGGCTCGCTCGAGTCCGGCCGCTGATCCCGCGTCGGTGGCCGTCCCCGTGACGGCCACCGACCGCCCAGACCGACACGACGCGGCCGGGGGTGAGCCGTGGTAGCCGCCAGCATCCTGCTCATCGTCGTCGCGGTCGTGCTGCTGGTCGCCGGGCTCGCCGGCGGATCCAGCCTCCTGCTCATCGTCTCGATCGCGGCCAGCGTCCTGTCCGCCGTCGTCTTCGTCGCGTTCGCCCGCCAGGCGGCCGCGGCGCGGGCCACGGCCGGCCGGGCGACCGGGCCGCGTACCCGGACCGCGCACACCGTCCCGTCTCCGGACGACCCGGTGAGCCCGGTCCCGCACCACACGTCCACGGTCGACGCCGGCGGATCCGGGTGGCGGCAACCGCCCGGGTCGCCGGTGACCGAACCGGACGACACCCCGCCGCCGGCCGCGTACTCACCACCGGCCGATCCGTTCGACGCCGATCCGTACACCGCGCCTTACGAGCCGGCGACCGCCGAGTCGTACGAACGCGTCGCCGCCGAGCCGGTGACCGACGCGGAACCGACGCCCTACTCGCCGCCCGGCCAGCGCGCCTCGGACGCCACGCGGCCCACCTCGCCCGCGCCGGGCGATGCGTTCGACGGCGACCCGCCGGCCGAGTTCCTCTCCGCCGGGCAGGTGGCCCGGCTGGTGCGGCTGCCCGGCGAGGTCCTGGTGGTCGACGGCCACCCCCGCTTCCACCTGCCCGGCTGCCCGCATCTGGTGGGCCGGGAGGACGAGCCCGTTCCGGTCGCCGAGGCGGTCGGCCTGGGCTTCACCCCGTGCGCGCAGTGCGCCGCCGCCACCACCCTGCTGGCCGAGGCCCGGCCCCGCTGACCATGACGATCGCGGACGACACGCTCACCGTCGCGGTGCGGGTGAAGCCCGGCGCGGCCCGGACTCGGGTCGGCGGCCGGTACGACGGGCCGCTGGGTCCCGCGCTCGTCGTCGCGGTGCACGCGCCGGCGGTGGACGGCCGCGCGACCGAGGCGGCCCGGAGGGCGCTCGCCGAGGCGCTCGGCGTCCGGCCGGCGACCGTGTCGCTGCGCTCCGGCGCGGCCAGCCGGGACAAGCTCTTCCTGGTGGAACGCCCGCACGCCGAACTGCCCGAGGTGCTGCGGCGACTGCGCGACGGCAGCACGCCGTGAGATCCGCCCGGGCCGGTCGGCGATGACCCCCGGGCTGGACGTCGCGTTGCTGGTGGGCGCCGCCGTGCTGCTGGTGGCGGTGGGCGCGGTGCGCTTCTCCACCCGGCTCGGCGTGCCGAGCCTGCTGGTCTACCTGGCGCTCGGGGTGCTGCTCGGCGAGGCCGGGCTGGGCATCCGCTTCGACGACGTCGAGCTGACCCGGGTGCTCGGCTTCTGCGCGCTCATCGTGATCATCGCGGAGGGCGGCCTGACCGCCCGGTGGAGCACGCTGCGGCCGGTGCTCGGGCTGGCGGCCACGCTGTCCACCGTCGGCGTGGTGGTCAGCATCGTGGTCGTCGGCGTGGTGGTGCACCTGCTGCTCGACCTGGACTGGCGGCTGGCGCTGCTCTACGGCGCGGTGCTCTCCTCGACCGACGCGGCGGCGGTGTTCGCCACGCTGCGCCGGTTGCGTCTGCCGCCCCGGCTGGTGGCCGCGCTGGAGGCCGAGTCCGGGGTGAACGACGCGCCCGTCGTGCTCGTGGTGCTGCTGCTCTCCCGCGCCGGAGCGGAGGTGGCCCACCCGTGGTGGTACGAGGCGCTGCTGCTCGGCTACGAGCTGGGCGTCGGCGCGGCGGTCGGGGTGGGCGCCGGGCTGGCCGGGCGGTACGCGCTGCGCCGGGCCGCGCTCCCGTCGGCCGGCCTGTACCCGATCGCGGTGGTCGGGTTCACCGTGCTGGCGTACGCGGCCGGCTCGGTGGTGCACGCCTCCGGCTTCCTCGCCGTGTACGTGGCCGGCGTGCTGCTCGGCAACTCCCGCCTGCCGCACCGGCAGGCCATCCTCGGCTTCGCCGACGGGCTGGCCTGGCTGGCCCAGATCGGCCTGTTCGTGCTGCTCGGCCTGCTGGTCTCGCCGAGCCGGCTGGAGACCGCGGTGCTGCCCGCCGTGATCACCGGGCTGGCCCTGCTGCTGCTCGCCCGGCCGTTGTCGGTGGCGGTGTCCGCGCTGGCGTTCCGGGTCAACCTGCGCGAGCAGCTCTTCCTGTCCTGGGCCGGTCTGCGCGGCGCGGTGCCGGTCGTGCTCGCCACCATCCCGCTGTCGCTGCACGTGCCGGGGGCGGACCGCCTCTTCGACGCGGTCTTCGTGCTGGTGGTGATCTTCACGTTGCTCCAGGCCGGCACGCTGGCGTCGGCGGCCCGCCGGCTGGGCGTGATCGCGCCGGCCGAGCCGAACGAGATCATGCTGGAGACCGCCCCGCTGGAGCGGATGCGCGCCGACCTGCTCCAGCTGGAGGTGCCGGACGGGTCCCGGCTGGCCGGGGTGCACGTGGACGAGCTGCGGCTGCCGGTGGGCGCCGCGGTCACGCTGGTGCTGCGCGACGGCGTCGGGTTCGTGCCCGGCGCGGACACCCGGCTCAAGGTCGGGGACAGCCTGCTCATCGTCGCCACCGCCGGCGTACGGGACGAGACCGAGCGGCGGCTGCGGGCGGTGAGCCGCCGGGGCCGGCTGGCGCGATGGTTCGGGGAGTACGGCGAGGAGACGGCCCGCTGATCTGCTACCGTTCCTTTTGCCCCGATTGATGGCAGTCCGGGGCGGATACGTGGGACGACGGTGCGGCACGTTGTCGGACGCCTGTACGTTCCGTATTCTTGCCAACCTCCGGAGTGCACGGCGGGCCCGCTCGCCGTGCACCCTTCCGTACGCGGAGACGCCGACGAAGGCGTCCCCGCCCACGTACCGCTGACCGCCGCGCCACGCGGCTGAGGGAGCTGACGATGGCGAAGCCAGCCGACACCAGGACCGCCGGCCGCAAGCCCGCGCCGAAGGCCACCCGCAGCGCGGCGGAGACCGAGAAGATCCGGGCCGCCCTGGCGGCGCGGCGGGACGAGCTGAACGCCGAGTACGATCAGACGCTGAGCGAGATCACCGAGCTGCAGCGCGACCGGCTGACCGACTCGGCCGGGGACGACCAGGCCGACACCGGCACCAAGACGTTCGAGCGGGAGCAGGAGATCTCTCTCGCCAACAGCATCAAGGAGCGGATCACGCAGGTCGAGCGCGCGCTGGAGCGCCTCGACGAGGGCGGCTACGGCTGGTGCGAGCGGTGCGGCAACCCGATCCCGGTGGAGCGGCTCGCCGCGTTCCCGTCGGCCACCCTCTGCGTGACCTGCAAGCAGCTGGAGGAGCGGCGCTGATCACCGCTCCCCGGCGGCCGTACGGCAGACGGTGACCACGCCGTCGCAAGCGTCGATGGGGAGCAGATGACCGCAGCACCGCCCGCCGGTTCCGGCACCACCGAGTCGGGTGCCGGCGCGCCCCGCCGCAGGGCCGTCGGCCTGCTGCTCGGCGTGTCCCTGTTCTCGCTGCTGGCGGATCTGGGCACCAAACAGCTCGCGCTGGCCGAGCTGACCGGCCGGGAGCCGGTGTCGGTGCTCGGCGGCGCGGTCTACTTCAGCCTCACCCGCAACAGCGGCGCCGCCTGGAGCATCGGCTCCGACCACACCTGGGTCTTCCCGATCATCACGTTCGTGGTGATCGGGTGGATCGCGTGGATGGCGCTGCGGCTGCGCTCGCTGCCGTGGGCGGTGTCGCTGGGCCTGGTGCTGGGCGGCGCGCTGGGCAACCTGATCGACCGGATCTTCCGCGCGCCCGGGCACTTCGTCGGCCACGTGGTCGACATGATCAGCCTCTTCGACCCGTACGGCCAGGTCTGGCCGGTGTTCAACCTGGCCGACAGCTCGCTGGTCTGCGGCGTGGTACTGGCGGTCTTCCTGGAGCTGACCGGCCGGCAACGCGACGGCTCCCGGCTGCGCGACGAGAAGCGCGACGACGTCGCCGCGACCGAGCAGCGGGAGACCGCGTGACCTCCGCGTTCGCCGCCGGCGGCGACACCCGCTCCCTGCCCGTCCCGGACGGCCTCGACGGCATGCGCCTGGACCAGGCCGTGTCCCGGCTGTTCGGGCTCTCCCGCACCGCCGCCGCCGGCCTGATCGACGCCGGCGACGCGCTCGTCGACGGCGTGGCCCGGCCCAACTCGCACAAGGTCAAGGCCGGCTCGTGGCTGGAGGTCACGCTGCCCGCGCCGCCCGCCCCGCCGACCGTGGTGCCGCAGGCGGTGCCCGGCCTGACCGTGGTGTACGCCGACGACGACATCGTGGTGGTGGACAAGCCGGTCGGGGTGGCCGCGCACCCGAGCCCCGGCTGGACCGGCCCGACGGTGATCGGCGGGCTGGCCGGCATCGGCCACCGCATCTCCACCAGCGGCGCGGCGGAGCGGCAGGGCGTGGTGCACCGGCTCGACGTCGGCACCACCGGGATCATGGCGGTGGCCAAGAGCGAGCGCGCGTACACCGCGCTGAAGCGGGCGTTCAAGGAGCGCGAGGTGGAGAAGCGCTACCACGCCGTGGTGCAGGGCCACCCGGACCCGCTGCGCGGCACCATCGACGCGCCGATCGACAGGCACCCGCACCACGACTACCGGTGGGCGGTGGTCTCCGGCGGCAAGCCGAGCATCACCCACTACGACACGCTGGAGGCGTTCCCCTCCGCCAGCCTGCTCGACGTACGGCTGGAGACCGGGCGCACGCACCAGATCCGGGTGCACTTCTCCAGCATGCGGCACCCCTGCGTGGGCGACCTGACCTACGGGGCGGACCCGACGCTGTCGGCCCGGCTGGGGCTGTCCCGGCAGTGGCTGCACGCCCGTTCGCTGAGCTTCGCGCACCCGGGCACCGGCGACGAGGTGACGTTCGTCAGCGACTACCCGGAGGATCTGGCCCGGGCGCTGGAGATCCTGCGCGACTGACCATGAGCGACGACGCCGCGCCGCCGCGCCGGTCCCGGTTCACCACGCTGACCTGGCTGGCGCTGGCCTGCGCGCTGGTGGTGCTGGTGGTAGCGGTGGCACAGCGGCGGGACCGTCCGGTCAGCGACCGCACTGTCGGCGAGGTGACCCGGGTCGGGGTGGCCGCCGGCGCGAGCGTCCCGGCGTACCTGCGCGCCGCCGGGGAGGAGCTGGCCGCCCTCGGCGCGCCCGACGCCTACGCGCTCGTCTCGTTCGCCGGCTACCTGACCCCGGCGCGGGCGGCCGCCGCGCTGGACGGCGCGCCGGTCTCGGCGGTGGTGGCGCGGGTGCCGCTGTCCGGCCGGCAGACCGAGATCGTCCGGATCGCGGCGCTGCGGCTGCCGGACGACGTGGTCGCCGGGATGGCCGACGTCGCCGGGCGCAAGGACCGGGAGGCCGCCGACTACCGGTCGCGCGCCGCCGCCCCGGCGGCCACCGCCGATCCGGAGCTGCGCCGGGTGTACGAGAGCGGGGCCGAGGTCGCGGCCCGGGAGGCGGACGCCTACCGGACCGGGTGCGCCTGCGTGTACGCCGCGGTGGTCCGTGCCGCGCCGGACGCGCTGCGCGCGCTCGCCGGGCGCCCGGACGTACGGGTGGTGGACCCGGCGCCGGAGGTCACCCGGCTCGACCGGACGGTGTTCACCCCGCCGCTGCCGGAGCAGCGTGACGTGGCCCGGCCGCCGGCGGACAGCGCGGCGGCCCAGGGCGGCGGAATGGGCGATTCGTCGGAAGCTGCACGGACGGTGAGCGGACCTTCACCGACCGCCCGTGCGCCGGTCCCCGGATCCGGGCCACCCAATCCCGCTCCCACCTCCTGAGACATCAGCGGGCGCGGCCACCCGGTCGATCCCACCGTGCGGCGGGTCACCGGGCGATGTGCGGCGCGGGGAGTGGTCCGAATAGGGTTTCGTTCGTAGCCTGTCAGGCGGAGATCGATGGGCTGGGGGAGGGCGAATCCTTGGACGGCAGCGAGACCGGCTGGGGTCGGCAGGGCGAGCCGGCACCGCGGTGGCGGGCGCTGCTCGACCGGGCCCGGCTCGGCGGTCGCGGCGCGGAGCACGCCGACGCCGACCGGCACGTCGAGGACCACCACGCGCCGCCGCCCGACCCGCTGCCACGCCGCGCCGCCGGCACCGGCTGGACCGGGCGCGCCGCCGCCGTCGGCCGCGCCCCCGACGGGTCGTACGGCGCCGAGCCCGGTTACCGGGCCGAGGCCACGTTCCGCGTCGACCCCGCCTTCCGCGCCGACCCCCGCCAGGAGGGTGAACCGGCCTACCGGGCCGAGCCGGCGTACCGCACCGACCCGGAGCCGTCCTGGCGCGCCGGGCAGCCCTATCCGGCCGAGCCGTCCTGGCGCGCCGAGCCGTCTGTCGCACCGGACCCGTCCTTCGCCGCCGAGCCCCGGCCGGAGCCGTCCTGGCGCGCCGAACCGGCGCTGCCGGAGCCGCGCGGCCGGGCCGAGGCGCCGGCCGAGTCGCGCTACTCCCTTCTCGACGGTGGCTACCGGCCCGCGCCACCGCCGGCCGAGTCCCGGTACGCCCTGCTCGACCGGGGCCGCTACCGGCCGGACGTCCCGCCCGCGCCGGAACCGGTGGTGCCCGCGCCGCGCAGCCCGCTGGAGGGCCGCTCCGGCCGCGCCGGGCGAGTCGCGCCGGCCCAGGCGCAGTGGCGTGCCCCCGAGCCGGACGCCGAGCTGGAACGCGCCACCAGCGTGCTGCGCCGCGAGCTGGGCACGCCCCGGGTGCTCGCGTTCGCCAACCCCAAGGGCGGGGTGCACAAGACCACCGCCACCGTGCTCGCCGCGGCGACGGTGGGCAGCGTCCGCGGGCGCGGCGTGCTCGCCTGGGACGACAACGAGCTGCGCGGCACGCTCGGGCTGCGGGCCGGCAGCGCCCGGCACGCCCGCACCATCCGCCACCTGATCCACGACCTGGCGCAGATCGAGATCCTCGAGGGCAACCGGCTGCTGTCCCACCTCGACGACTACCTGCGGCACGCCTCCGACGGCTCGTACGACGTGCTGGCCGGCGAGGAGAGCCCGCGCTTCGCCCAGCGGCTCGACCAGTTCACCGTCAAGCGGGTGCTGGAGCTGCTGCGCCGCACCCACGAGGTGGTCTGCGTGGACACCGGCAACAACGTGGAGAGCCCGAACTGGCGCACCGTGATGCAGGCCGCCGACCAGCTCGTGGTGACCACCGTGCCGCGTGAGGACGCGGCGTTCAGCGCGGACTGGATGCTCGACCTGCTGCACGAGGAGGGCATGGGCGACCTGGCCGACAACGCGGTCACGTTGATCTCCTGCCCGACGCCCGGCCGGACCTCCCTGCAGGACGACCTGGAACGGCACTTCGCCACCCGGACCCGGGCGGTGGCGGTGGTGCCCTACGACCCGGCGCTGGAGACCGGCTCCTCGATCGAGTACCACCAGCTCCAGGCCGAGACCCGCAACGCCTGGCTCAAGGCCGCCGCGGTGATGGTGGAACCGTTCGCGCGCTGAGGCGGCGACCACCGCCCCGCGCCGTGCCCCGGCCTGAGAGGATCAACGGGTGACTCCGGACACCCCTGATCCCGAGCGGACGCGCGAGCGTGCCGACGGCGCCGAGGCGCGGCCCGAGCGCGAGCAGCCGCCTGCCTGGCCCGGCGGACCACCCGGCTGGCCCGGCGGACTGCCGGTGCCCGCCGGCACCCCGGTCACCGCGCCCGGCGCCGACCCGCTGGCCGGGCATCCGGGCGTCGTGACGCAGCTCCCCGGTGCGTCGCCCGCGTCCCGGCGATCCGCCGGCCGGGTGGTGGCGACCACCCTCGGCGTGGCCGCGCTGCTCACCGCGCTCGGCGCGCCGCTCGGGCTGCTCTGGGTGTGGGCGGCGCCGGCCACCCCGGTACGGCAGACGCCGGCCGGCGCGGTCTACGCCACCACGCAGCCGGAGCAGCCGATCGCCGCGGACGGCTGGTTCAGCCTCCTGACCCTCGGCTTCGGCGTGCTCGCCGCGATCACCCTGTGGGTGGTGCTGCGCCGCCGGCGTGGTCCGGCGGGCCTGCTCGCGGTCACCCTCGGCGGTCTCGGCGCGGCGGTGGTGGCCTGGCAGGTCGGCCGCCGGATCGGCCTGTCCACGTTCCAGCGGCTGGTGGAGACCGCGCCGCCGGGTACCGCCTTCACCAAACCCGTCGACCTGCGCGCCGGCGGCGTCGACTGGTTCGGCCCGCTCCCGCTGCCGCACGGCAACCTGCTGCTCGCCGCGTTCGGCGCCGCAGTCACGTACACGCTGCTCGCGGGCTGGTCGCGGTGGCCGTCGCTGCGGCCGGAGCCGGAGTTCGACGGCGGGTGGCCGCCGCCGGGGTTCAGTTCGGCGCCGGGAGACCCGCCAGCTCGCTGAGCGGCACCGGCACCGCCCGGACCTGCCGCAGCAACGCCGTCTCCCGGTTGAGCAGGCGCAGCTCGGCCCGCAGGCGGGCGGCGGTGTCGTCGATGGCGAGCAGCCGCTGCCGGTCGTCCACGGTCAGCGCGGCGGTCGCGGCCACCAGGTGCGACAGCACCGTCGGGTCCTCCGGCAACTGCTCGGAGATCTCCTGCTGGTCCGGCCGGATCAGGCCGAGATATTGCCGGAACACCGAGATCACCCGGGCCGCCAGCAGGTCGGCCGTCTCGTCCGGGCCGCCCGGCTCGGGCAACCACTCCACCTCCGCCGTCAGGTAGGGCTCGGCGGAATGGTCGACCTCGGCGAGGCGGAACCGGCGCCGCCCCACGGTGACGATGTCGAACCCGCCGTCGGCCAGCTCGGTGACCTGCCGCAGCTCGGCGGTGCAGCCCACCTCGTGCAGCGTGACCTCGCCGGCGGTCAGCCCGAAGCGCCCCGGCGGCCCGGCCGGCGCCACCTCCCAGCCGGCCCGGATCGCGACCACGCCGAACTCGCGCGGCGCGCCCTCGGGCAGCGCCACCAGGTGGCGTACCAGCGCCCGGTAGCGCTCCTCGAAGATGTGCAGCGGAAGGACCAGCCCGGGGAAGAGGACGGTCCCGAGCGGGAACACCGGCAGCCGTGCGCTCACGCGATCGAGCGTATCCCCAACGCGCCCGCCCGCGCGTGTCCCGGCTCACCGTCCCGGCGTGCGGGCGGCCCGGGCCGGTCGCCGCGGCGGCGGCCTAGACTCGCAGGCGTGCTGAATCGGATCGACCTGCGCGGCGGGGCACGTGACCCGCGCCGCCTGCTGCCCCGTGCCCAGCTCGACGTCTCCGTGGCGGTCGAGCGGATCCGCCCGCTGGTCGAGGCGGTCCGGGAGCATGGGTACCCGGCGATCCGGGAGGCCAGCGAACGGTTCGACGGTGTGTCACCGGAGCGGCTGCGGGTGCCGGTCGAGACGATCCGCGCCGCCGAGGACGAGCTGGACCCGCAGGTCCGCGCCGCGCTGCTGGAGTCGATCACCAGGGCCCGCAAGGTGCACGCCGACCAGCGCCGCACCGACCACACCACGACCGTGGTGCCCGGCGGCACGGTCACCGAGCGGTGGGTGCCGGTCGACCGGGTCGGTCTCTACGTCCCCGGCGGCCTGGCCATGTACCCGTCGACGGTGGTGATGAACGTCGTCCCGGCCCAGGCGGCCGGGGTGCGCTCGCTGGTGGTGGTGAGCCCGCCGCAGAAGGACAACGACGGCCTGCCGGACCGCCGGGTCCTGGCGGCCTGCGCGCTGCTCGGCGTGGACGAGGTGTACGCCGTCGGCGGCGCCCAGGCCGTCGCCATGCTCGCGTACGGGGCGGACGCCGACCCGGCCGGGGACGAGCGCTGCGAGCCGGTCGACATGATCACCGGCCCGGGCAACATCTGGGTCACCGCCGCGAAGCGGCTGCTGCGCGGCGTGGTCGGCATCGACGCCGAGGCCGGCCCGACCGAGATCGCGATCCTGGCCGACGACACCGCCGACCCGGCGCACGTCGCCGCCGACCTGATCAGCCAGGCCGAGCACGACCCGCTCGCGGCCAGCGTGCTGGTCACCCCGTCCACCGCGCTGGCCGACGCGGTCGACGCGGAGCTTGCCCGGCAGGCGCCCGCGGCCAAGCACGCCGAGCGGATCGGCACCGCGCTGCGCGGCGAGCAGAGCGGCGTGGTCCTCGTCGACGACCTGGAGGCGGGCCTGCGGGTGGTCGACGCGTACGCGGCCGAACACCTGGAGATCCAGACCGAGAACGCCCGCGAGTGGGCGCTGCGGGTCCGCAACGCCGGTGCGGTGTTCGTGGGCGCGTGGTCGCCGGTGTCGCTCGGCGACTACTGCGCGGGCTCCAACCACGTGCTGCCCACCGGCGGCTGCGCCCGGCACTCCTCCGGGCTGTCCGTGCAGTCGTTCCTGCGCGGCGTCCACCTGGTCGAATACACGCAGGAGGCGCTGCGCGACGTGGCCCCGCACGTGGTCACGCTGGCGACCGTGGAGGACCTGCCCGCGCACGGCCAGGCGGTCAGCGTCCGGTTCCCCGAGGGCGGGGCGTCGTGACCACGCTCGACGACCTGCCGATCCGCGAGGACCTGCGCGGGCGCACGCCGTACGGCGCGCCGCAGCTCGACGTGCCGGTGCGGCTGAACACCAACGAGAACTCCTACCCGGTGCCCGAGCCGGTGGTCGAGGCGATCGGCAAGGCGCTCGCCGCCGAGCTGCGTGACCTCAACCGCTACCCGGACCGGGACGCGGTGGCGCTGCGCGCCGACCTGGCCGCCTACCTGGGGCACGGGCTCACCGCCGACCACGTGTGGGCGGCGAACGGCTCCAACGAGATCCAGCAGCAGCTGCTGCAGGCGTTCGGCGGTCCCGGGCGCACCGCGCTCGGCTTCACCCCGGCGTACTCGATGCACCCGCTGCTGGCGCTCGGCACCGGCACCCGGTGGGTGCCCGCCCGGCGCGGCGCGGACTTCGGGCTCACCGCCGACGAGGCGGTGGCCCAGGTCCGCGAGCACCGGCCGGACGTGGTGTTCCTCTGCTCGCCGAACAACCCGACCGGCACCGCGCTCGACCCGGCCGTGGTCGCCGCCGTGCTGGACGAGGCGCCCGGCATGGTGGTCGTGGACGAGGCGTACGCCGAGTTCGCCCGGCCCGGCACGGTGAGCGCGCTGGCGGTGCTGCCCGGCCACCCGCGGCTGGTGGTGACCCGCACCATGAGCAAGGCGTTCGGCTTCGCCGGCGGCCGGCTCGGCTACCTGGCCGCCGACCCGGCGGTGGTGGACGCGGTGCAGCTGGTCCGGCTGCCGTACCACCTGTCCGCGCTCACCCAGGCCGCCGCCCGCGCGGCGCTGGCGCACCGGGACGCCCTGCTCGGCACCGTGGCCGCGATCATGGAGCAGCGGGACCGGATCGTCGCCGAGCTGCGCGCCCGGGGCCACCGGGTGGCCGACAGCGACGCGAACTTCGTGCTGTTCGCCGTCGACGGGGACCAGGCGGTGGCCTGGCGTACCCTGCTCGATGCCGGCGTGCTGGTGCGCGACGTCGGCCTGCCCGGCTGGCTGCGCGTCACCGCCGGCACCCCGACCGAGACCGACGCCTTCCTCACCGCGATGGAGAACGTTTCATGAGCCGGATCGCCCGGATCGAGCGGGTCACAAACGAGACCAAGGTGCTCGTCGAGATCGACCTCGACGGCACCGGCCAGGCCGACATCTCCACCGGCGTCGGCTTCTACGACCACATGCTCAACCAGATCGCCCGGCACGGCGGCTTCGACCTGACCGTGCACACGGTCGGCGACCTGGAGATCGACGCGCACCACACGATGGAGGACACCGCGCTGGCGCTGGGCGCCGCGTTCGACCGGGCGCTGGGCGACAAGGCGGGCATCCGGCGGTACGGCTCGGCGACCGTCCCGATGGACGAGGTGCTGGTCCGCGCCGCCGTCGACCTGTCCGGCCGCCCGTACGTGGTGCACGACGAGCCGGCGCTGGCCCCGTACATCGGGCCGGTCTACCCGACGAGCATGACCCGGCACATCTGGGAGTCGTTCGGCCAGTCGGCCCGGATCACGCTGCACGTGGACGTGCTGCGCGCGGCCCGGCCGGGCGGTCACCCGGACGCGCACCACGTGGTCGAGGCGCAGTTCAAGGCCGTCTCCCGCGCGCTGCGCGAGGCCACCGCGCTCGACCCCCGTAACGCCGGTGTGGTGCCGTCCACGAAGGGCGCTCTCTGATGAGCGCGAGGAACGCAGCGCAGCGGAGTCCCGCAGTCGCGAATGAAAGGCGGCTCTGATGAAGGTGCTGCCCACTCTTGTGTTGATCCTGGCCGGGCTGCTGGTCGGCGGGACGTGGTCGCTGCTCAAGCAGGGCGCGCCGCGCGCCGCCGTGGTGGTCACCGGGCTGCTGGCCGTACTGGCCACCGTCGCCGGGGTGCTCTGGCTGCTGCCGGGGGAGAGCTGATGACGCGGCGCGTGGTGGTGCTCGACTACGGCTCGGGCAACCTGCGGTCGGCCGAGCGCGCGGTGGCGCGGGCCGGCGCCGACGTGACCGTCACCGACGACCTGGACGCCGCCGCGTCGGCCGACGGCCTGGTGGTGCCGGGCGTGGGCGCGTTCGCCGCCTGCATGGCCGGGATCGAGGCGCTGGGCGCCGGGCCGGTGATCGCCGAGCGGGTCGCCGCCGGGCGGCCGGTGCTGGGCATCTGCGTCGGCATGCAGATCCTCTTCGGGCACGGCGAGGAGCACGGCGTGGTCACCAAGGGGCTCGGGCTGCTGCCCGGCGGCGTGACCCGGCTGCCCGCGCGGCGGCTGCCGCACATGGGCTGGAACACGGTGCGGCCGCCGGCCGGCTCGACGCTGTTCGCCGGGCTGCCGGAGGGCACCCGGTTCTACTTCGTGCACTCCTACGGCGTGACGGACCCGGCGGCGCTGGCCGAGGCGGGCGCCACGGTGACGACCGCGCACCACGGCACGGACTTCGTGGCCGCGGTGGAGCGGGGCGCGCTGTCGGCCGCGCAGTTCCACCCGGAGAAGTCGGCCGACGCCGGTGCGGCGCTGCTGCGCAACTGGCTCGGCACGCTGTGACCGGCCCGCTGGCGTCGGCGTGAGCAAGGAGCGGGCCCGCCGCCGCGCGGCGCGCGAGGCCGAGCAGGAGCGTGCGCGCGCCGTCCGCGCCCGCCGGGTGGCCCGCCGGGAGCGGCGTCGTTCCCTGGTACGCCGGCTGACGCCGTCGCTGCGGCGCGGCCGTACCGGCCGGCTGCGCCGGCACACCCGCCGGGAGCGGGCGACGATCCTGGTGCTCACCGCGGTGGCGGTGGTCGGCATCTGGAGCCTGGTGGACGACCTGGCGCTGCGGCTGGTGCTGGTCGCGTTGTTGTTGCTGGTCCTGCCCGCGATCGTGGTGATCGCGCTGGACCGTCGTTGAGGATCCGAGGAGAGAAGCGTTGAGCCTCACCCTGTTGCCCGCCGTGGACGTCGCCGACGGCCAGGCCGTCCGGCTCGTGCAGGGCGCCGCCGGTAGCGAGACCGCGTACGGCGACCCGCTGGACGCGGCGCTGGCCTGGCAGTCCGACGGCGCGGAGTGGATCCATCTGGTGGATCTGGACGCCGCGTTCGGGCGGGGCTCCAACGCCGCGCTGCTGGCCGAGGTGGTCGGCAAGCTGGACGTGAAGGTGGAGCTGTCCGGTGGCATCCGCGACGACGAGTCGCTGCGGGCGGCGCTGGCCACCGGGGCGGCGCGGGTGAACATCGGCACCGCCGCGCTGGAGGATCCGCAGTGGTGCGACCGGATCTGCGGCGAGTACGGCGACCGGGTGGCGATCGGGCTGGACGTGCGCGGCCGTACCCTGTCGGCGCGCGGCTGGACCCGCGACGGCGGTGACCTGTACGAGGTGCTGGCCCGGCTGGACGCGGCGGGCGCGGCGCGGTACGTGGTCACCGACATCACCAAGGACGGCACCATGCGCGGGCCGAACCTGGACCTGCTGCGCGAGGTGTGTGCCCGCACCGACGCCCCGGTGATCGCCTCCGGCGGCGTGTCCACGCTCGACGACCTGCGGGCGCTGGCCACGCTGGAGCCGGTGGGCGTGGAGGGCGTGATCGCCGGGAAGGCGCTCTACGCGGGCGCGTTCACCGTCGCCGAGGCGCTGGCGACGCTGCGGGCCGGCGCGTGACCGCCGCGCCGCCCGAGCCGCCGGCGGACGCCGGTGTGGTGACCCGGCTCGGCTCGGGCGGCCCGTGGGAGGCGCTGTACGGCTACTCGCGGGTGGTCCGGGCCGGTTCGCTGGCGATCACAGCCGGCTGCACCTCCACTGTGGACGGCCGGGTGGCGCACGCCGGCGACGCGGCGGCGCAGACCGCGCAGGCGATCCGGATCGGCCTGGACGCGCTGGCCGAGGTGGGCGCCGGTCCGGGCGACGTGGTGCGGACCCGGATGTACGTGACGGACCGGATCTTCGCCGACGAGGTGGGCCGGGCGCACAACGCCGTGTTCGGCCCGGTACGCCCGGTGGCGACGATGGTGGTGGTGGCCGGGCTGATCGACCCGGACCTGCTGGTCGAGGTCGAGCTGGAGGCGTACCTCCCCGCCTGAGGCGTTCCGGGGTGCCTCGCGCGCCCCGGACCACACGCCGATCGGTTGTGCACAACCTAATTGTGCGTTACGGTTTCGCGGTGACCGATGATCTGGTGCTGCGCCGGCAGGTGTGCTTCGCCCTCTACGCGGCGTCGCGCGCCATGACCGACGTCTACCGGCCCATCCTCGACGAGCACGGCCTGACCTACCCGCAGTACCTGGTGCTGCTGGTGCTCTGGGAGCGTGACGACGACGCCCCCACGGTCTCCGAGCTCGGCGCCGCGCTCCGGCTCGACTCCGGCACGCTCTCCCCGCTGCTCAAGCGGCTGGAGGCGGCCGGCCTGGTGGTGCGTACCCGCTCGGCCGCCGATGAGCGCCGGGTCGAGGTGGGCCTCACCGGCCAGGGCCGGGCCCTGCGGGAGCGGATGTGTGACGTGCCGCGGCAGGTGGCCACCGCCACCGGGCTCACCGAGGCCGAACTGGTCTTCCTCCACGGCATCCTCACCCGGGTCACCGAGACGATCCACCGACAGAAGGAGCAGTGACATGCAGGTGCTCTACACCGCCTCCGCCCGCGCCACCGGCGACGGCCGCGACGGTCACGTCCGCACCTCCGACGGCACGGTCGAGTTGGACCTCGCCGTACCGAAGGAGATGGGTGGCGCCGGCGGCGCGGCCAACCCGGAGCAGCTCTTCGCGGCCGGCTACGCGGCCTGCTTCCACTCCGCGCTGCGCGTGGTCGCCCGCAAGGCCAAGGCGGACGTCTCCGGCTCGGTGGTCGAGGCCGAGGTGGGCATCGGCCCGAACGGCAGCGGCGGCTTCGGCCTCGCCGTGACCCTCGTGGTGGACCTGCCCGCGGTCGAGCGCGCGGCCGCCGAGCAGCTGGTCGACGCGGCCCACCAGGTCTGCCCCTACTCTAACGCGACCCGGGGCAACGTCGAGGTCACCCGCACGGTCCGCGAGGCCCGATGAGCGGGATGAACCGGGAGATCCATCTGGCGTCCAGGCCGCAGGGCTGGCCGACCGCGGAGAACTTCCGGCTGGTCACCACCGAGGTGCCGACGCCGGGCCCGGGGCAGGTGGTGGTCCGCAACCGGTTCATGTCCGTCGACCCGTACATGCGCGGGCGGATGAACGACGTCAAGTCGTACGTGCCGCCGTTCGCGCTCGACGCCCCGCTCGACGGGGGCGCGATCGGTGAGGTGGTGGCCGGCGAGGCCGGCGGCGTCAAGCCCGGCGACACGGTGCTGCACGGGCTGGGCTGGCGCGAGTACGCGCTGGTGGACGCCAAGGGCGCGCGCAAGATCGACCCGGACCTGGCGCCGGTGACCGCCCATCTGGGCGTGCTCGGCATGACCGGGCTGACCGCGTACGCCGGGCTGCTCGACGTGGCCGCCATGAAGCCGGGGGAGACCGTCTTCGTCTCCGGCGCGGCCGGCGCGGTGGGCAGCATGGTCGGCCAGATCGCGAAGCTGCGCGGCGCCGGCCGGGTGATCGGCAGCGCCGGCTCCGCGGCGAAGGTGGAACGGCTCACCGCGCTCGGCTTCGACGCCGCGTTCGACTACCACGACGGCCAGGTGTCCAAGCAGCTCAGGGCGGCCGCGCCGGACGGCGTCGACGTGTACTTCGACAACGTCGGCGGCGACCACCTGGAGGCCGCGATCGGGGTGATGAACGTGCACGGCCGGGCCGCCATCTGCGGCATGATCGCCCAGTACAACGCCACCGAGCCGCCGGCCGCGCCGCGCAACCTGGCGCTGGTGATCGGCAAACGCCTGACGCTGCGCGGCTTCCTCGTCAGTGACCACGGTCACCTGCGGGAGCAGTTCGTGCAGGAGGTGGCGGGCTGGCTGCGCGAGGGCCGGCTGTCGTACGACGAGACGATCGTCGACGGCATCGAGCAGGCCCCGGAGGCGTTCCTCGGCCTGCTGCGCGGCGAGAACCTCGGCAAGATGCTGGTCCGTCTCTGACCGGCGTGAACCCGTACCACCACGGGCGGTGGTGACCGGCCTCACCGGCGGGTCACCACCGCCCGCGCGTTGGCTAGGCTCGGGGCATGACGGTGGCGGTACGGGTCATCCCGTGTCTGGACGTGGACGCCGGGCGCGTGGTCAAGGGGGTCAACTTCCTCGACCTGCGCGACGCGGGCGACCCGGTGGAGCTGGCGGCGGCGTACGACCGGGCCGGCGCGGACGAGCTGACCTTCCTCGACGTCACCGCCTCGTCCAGTGACCGCGGCACCATGCTCGACGTGGTGCGGCGTACCGCCGAGTCGGTCTTCATCCCGCTCACCGTGGGCGGCGGCGTCCGCCAGGTCGCCGACGTCGACACGCTGCTGCGGGCCGGGGCGGACAAGGTGGGCGTGAACACCGCCGCCATCGCCCGCCCGGAGCTGATCGCCGAGATCGCCGACCGGTTCGGCAGTCAGGTGCTCGTGCTCTCACTGGACGTGCGCCGCGCGCCCGACGGCACGACGCCGAGCGGTTTCGAGGTGACCACGCACGGCGGGCGGCGGGGCACCGGGCTGGACGCGGTCGAGTGGGCGGCGCGCGGCGCCGAGCTGGGCGCGGGGGAGATCCTGCTCAACTCGATGGACGCCGACGGCACCAAGGCCGGGTTCGACCTGCCGCTGATCCAGGCGGTCCGGGAGGTGGTCGACGTGCCGGTGATCGCCAGCGGCGGCGCGGGCGAGGTGGCGCACTTCCCGCCGGCCGTCGGCGCGGGGGCGGACGCGGTGCTCGCGGCGAGCGTCTTCCACTTCGGTGAGCTGACCGTCGGCGAGGTCAAGGACGCGCTGCGCGGCGCCGGGCACCCGGTGCGCTGAGGCGCGCTCACTGCCGGCCGGAGTGCCCCTCGGGGGAGCGGCGCGGCATCGGGATCGAGCGGACCACGTACTCCTGCACGGCGGCGGCGTGGTCGTCCTCGTCGAGCTGCCACTCGGACTCACCGGGCGGGTGCCGGCGGGTTAGCACGCCCTGCACCGTGTCCACAGTGGTGCCGAGCCCGGCGCTGGGGCGGGTGCGCCAGAGCCGCTCACCGTCCGGTGTGACCCGGAACCAGCCGTCGGCGACGCTGACCAGGCCCGCGCCGACGAGCCGCCGGACCGCGCCCTCCACCTCGTGCCGCTCGGGGATGGCCTGGTTGAGGTGGTCGGCGGTGGAGAGGACGTCGGCCAGTCGTACGCCTTCGGGGCGGCGTGTCGACGCGGACCGCCGGTGCCGGCCGGCGCCACTGGCGATGACAAGCGCGACGAAGATCCAGGCGTCGCTCCAACGCCATCCGTTCTCCCCCATGCAGGAATGATGCCCGGCCGCGACGGCGGAGGAAACACCTGGTTTTGCTGTTCTTCGTCACCGCAGCTCAGCGCGTTGCGGATCGCTTCGGGCCGTGGCGGTCGGCCCGGCGCCGGTCACGTAGCGTAAGCGCCGCTCGCCGGCCGTGCGGGCAGCGCGAAGACCGGGATGAAGAACTGGGCGAGCGGGCCGATGGTCAGCGCGTACGCCACGGTGCCGAGGCCGACGGTTCCGCCGAGCAGCCAGCCGAGGGCCAGCACGGTGACCTCGATGCTCGTGCGGACCAGCCGCACCGAGAAGCGGGGATGACGGGCGACGAATCCGGTCATCAGACCGTCGCGGGGCCCGGGGCCGAGCCCGGCGCCGAGGTAGAGCCCGGTGGCGGCGCCGTTGGCGACGATCCCGGCCACGAGCATCGCGGCACGCGCCGGCATGCCCTCACCGGGCGGCAGCACGGCCAGGGTGGCGTCGACGACCAGGCCGATGACCACGACGTTGCTGACCGTGCCGAGGCCGGGCCGCTGCCGCAGCGGGATCCAGAGCAGCAGCACGAGAGCGCCGACGGCGATGGTGACGGTGCCGAAGGAGAGACCGGTCTGCCGGGCGAGCCCCTGGTGGAACACGTCCCACGGGTCCAGCCCCAGCTCCGACCGGATCATCAGCGCCATGCTGAGGCCGTACAGGACGAGCCCGGCGTAGAGCTGGGTGAGTCGTCGCGCCGAACGGTGCCCGAGATTGCCAAGCGGTGCCATGCATGCCACCCTAGGGGCCAATTGCAGGACGTAAGGGGTCCAATTCCGGAGGTGTGGCCATGACCAGCCAGGTGCGCGGCGTCCAATTGGCGCGACTCCTCGGCCAGTGGCATGCGCTGCCGGGCCGCCGCCGCAGCCCCGACTACGCCGCGCTCGCCGGCGCCGTCCGGGGCCTGCTCGCCGACGGCCGGCTGCCCCTGGGGGTACGCCTGCCGGCCGAGCGGGAACTGGCCGAGGCGCTGCGGATCAGCCGGACCACTGTCACCGCCGCGTACCGGGAACTGCGGGAGAGCGGCCACCTGGCCAGCCGCCGGGGCGCCGGGAGCTGGACCATGCTGCCCGGCGGCCACCGGGTCGCCAGCACCGGGCTGTGGACGCCGCTGGACGACCGCGACATGATCGACCTCGGCGTGGCCGCGCTGTCCGCGCCGCCGCAGCTCGTCCCGGCCGCCCGGGCGGCCGCCGAGGACCTGCCCCGCTACCTCGGCGGGGCCGGCTACCACCCGACCGGCATCATCGAGCTGCGGGAGGCGGTGGCCCGCGGGTACACCGAGCGCGGGCTGCCCACCAGCCCGGAGCAGATCATGGTCACCAGCGGCACCCAGCACGCGCTGGACCTGGTGCTGCGGCTGGCCCTGTCGCCCGGTGGCGCGGTGCTCGTCGAGTCACCCACCTACCCCAACGCGCTGGCCGCGCTGGCCGCCCGGCGCGCCCGGATCGCCACGCACGGCCTGTCCGACGAGGGCTGGGACGCCGAGCTGCTGCTCGGCAGCATCCGGCAGACCCGGCCGAAGCTCGCGTACGTGATCCCGGAGTTCCACAACCCGACCGGCCACCTGATGGCGGCCGACCTGCGCGAACGGCTGGTCGGCGCGGCCCACGCGGCCGGCACCGACCTCGTCGTCGACGAGTCCTTCGTCGACCTGCCGCTGGACGGCACCCCGCTGCCGCCGCCGGTCGCGGTCTTCGACAGGCACTCCCGGGTGATCAGCATCGGCGGGATGAGCAAGCCCTACTGGGGCGGCCTGCGGATCGGCTGGGTCCGCGCCTCCGCGCCCCAGGTGCAGCGGCTCGCCGCGGCCCGGGTCGGGGTGGACATGGCCAGCCCGGTGCTCGACCAGCTCGTCGCCGTGCATCTGCTCGCCGAGGCGCCGGCCATCGTGGCCGCCCGCCGGGCCCAGCTCGCCGCGCAGCGCGACGCCCTGGTCGCGGCGCTCGCGGAGCAGCTGCCCGACTGGCGGGTCACGCCGCCGCGCGGCGGCGTGACGCTCTGGGCCGAGCTGGACGGCCCGATCTCCAGCGCGCTGGCCCGGGCCGCCGAGGAGGTCGGCGTACGGCTGGCGCCCGGACCCCGGTTCGGCCTGGACGGGACGCTCGAGCGCTTCCTGCGGTTGCCCTTCACGCTGCCCGCCGAGGAACTGGTGGAAGCGGTGGGCCGGCTCGCCGCGGTGCGCTACGACCTGGACCGCACCAGCCGCCCGCAGTGGCGCGAGCCGAGCGTCATCGCCTGACCGCCCGCCCGATCCGGTGGTGAACCGCCCGAACCACAGCTGCGGGCGGGTCCGCGCCCGCACACTGCCCGGGTGGGAGACGGGGACGCGGTCCGGTGGTCGTGGGCGGTGCGGCGCAGCGCGCCGGGCTCCCGCACCACCCGGCTGGAGCTCTTCTACGACCTGGTCTTCGTCTTCGCGTTCCTGAGCGTCACCACGCTCACCGCCTCGGTGCTCACGCCGGTCAACCTCTACCGGTTCCTGCTGGTGCTGGCGCTGCTCTGGTGGTCGTGGACCGGCTTCGCCCGGATGGGCAACGCGTTCCGCGCCGACCAGGGGATGCTGCCGCTGATCGGCGTCGTCACCGTGGCGGCCACGTTCCTGCTCGTGCTCAGCACGCCCAGCGCGTTCGCCAACAGCGGTGGCTGGCTGCCCGGGCCGCTGGTCTTCGCCGCGTGCTACTTCGTGATCCGGACCGCCCAGCTCACCGTCTTCGCCTGGGCCGACCGCGCCGACCCGGCCCGGCGCCGGGGACTGCGGATGCGCTTCCTGGCCCCGACGGTGGCCACGGCGCTGCTTGTCGTCGCCGGCACACTCCCCGGCCGGCTGCCGCAGGAGCGGTTCGCGGTGGGGCTGCAACTGGCGCTCTGGACGCTGGCGCTGCTTGTCGAGTACGTCGCCGGGACGGTCCTGGGCCAGCAGTGGTGGGTGGTGCTCTCGGCCGGGCACTGGGCGGAACGGCACGCGCTCATCGTGCTCGTCGCACTCGGCGAGTCGATCATCGCGCTGGGGCTCGGCCCGAAGCGCGGGCTGCCGCTCACCGGCCCGGTGGCGATCGCCGCGTTGCTCGGCATCACGGTCGTGGCGGCGCTGTGGTGGGCGTACTTCGACACGCTGGCGTTCGCCATGGAACAGGTCCTGCACCAGGCCCGGGACCGCGCCACACGGCTGCGGCTGGCCCGCACCGCGTACACGTTCCTGCACCTGCCGATAGTCGCCGGGATCATCCTCTACGCGCTCGGCCTCAAGGACCTGCTGGCCGAGGCCGCCGATCCGCACACGCCCGCCTGGGGGCTGCCGCTCGGCGACTTCTGGGGCGCGATCCTGTTCGGCGGGGTCGCGTTGCACCTGCTCGGCGTCGCCGGGTGCTGGTGGGTGGCGCTGCGCGAGATCCACTGGCGGCTGCTGACCACCGTGGGGGCGCTGACCGCGGTCGCCCCATTCGTGTTCCGTGTGCCGGAGCTGGTCGCGCTGATCGTGCTGGCGGTGGTCACCGGCGCGGGAGTGGCCTGGGAGACCCGGGGCGAGAACGGTCACCGGCGCCGGGTACGCCAGCTCGCGCTGGAGGAGCAGATCGCCGCCGAGGCCGAGCAGAGCCGCTGGCGGCAGCAGCACCTCTGACCGGCGCCGACGCGAACGGCCGTGCCCCGGGACGGTGGGGCACGGCCGGCGCTACCGGCTGGCGGTGCGGGTCACAGCTCGGCGAGCGTGCCCTCGTACATCTTGTCGATCTCGGAGGAGAAGTTCGTCTCCACGCTCCGGCGCTTGATCTTCAGCGACGGCGTGACCTCGCCGTCCTCGATGGTGAGGTCACGGGGGAGGATCGTCACCTTCTTGATCGTCTCCCAGCGGTTGAGCTTGGCGTTCAGCTCGGCGACGTACCCCTCGACCATCTCCCGCGCCTGCGGCGAGGTGACGATCGTGGTGTAGTCGCTGCCCTCCAGCGGGGTGCCGGCGGCCCAGCCCTTGATCGCGTCCGGGTCCAGCGTGACGAGCATGGTGCAGTAGTTGCGCGCCTGCCCGATCACCACCGCCTGCGAGGTGTACGGGCAGACCGCCTTGAACATGCCCTCGATGTGCGACGGCGCGACGTACTTGCCGCCGGACGTCTTGACCAGGTCCTTCTTGCGGTCGGTGATGCGCAGGTAGCCGTCGTCGTCGAGCGTGCCGATGTCGCCGCTGCGGAAGAAGCCGTCCTCGGTGAACGCGGCGGCGGTCTCCTCGGGGAGGTTGTGGTAACCCCGCATGACCGGCTTGCCCCGCATCAGAATCTCGCCGTCGGTGTCGATCCGGCACTCCAGATCACCCATGGCCCGGCCCACGCTGCCGATCTTCAGCCCGTCGGGCGGGTTCACGAACGCGCCGGCGCTGGTCTCGGTCAGGCCGTAGCCCTCGGAGATGGGCAGGTTGGCGGCGGCGAAGAAGGTGGCGATCTCCTTGCTCAGCGGCGCCGCGCCGGAGACCAGCACCCGCATCCGGCCGCCGAGCCGGGCCTGCAGCTTGCTGAACACCAGCTTCTCGGCCAGCGCGTACTTCATCCGCAGCCCGGCCGGCACCGGCTTGCCGGCCTGCTCCAGCGCGACCTTCTCCTTGCCGACCTCGACGCCCCAGGCGAAGATCTTGGCCTTCGCGCCGCCCGCGCCCTGCGCGGTGGTGACCGCCTTGTTGTAGACCTTCTCGAAGACCCGGGGCGCGCCGCACATCAGCGTCGGCCGGATCACGCCGAGCAGGTCGACCAGCTTGTCCACCCGGCCGTCGACGTACGTGGGCAGGCCGACGTGGGTGGCGCCGCAGAGCAGCGTCTTGCCGAACGAGTGCGACAGCGGCAGCCACAGGTACTGCAGGTCGTCGGTGCGCAGCAGGCCCAGCTCGGCCTGCGCCACGCCCTCCCAGCACCAGCCGCCGTGCAGCAGCTCCACGCCCTTCGGGCGGCCGGTGGTGCCCGAGGTGTAGATGAGCGTCGCCAGGTGGTCCGGGCCGATGCCGGCCACGAGCATGTCGATCAGGTCGGGCTCGGCGCTCAGCGCGGCGGCGCCGCGCTCCTCCAGCTCGGCCAGGGTGAGCTGCGGGACGGCGGCGGCCGGGTCGGGCGCGCCGTCGAAGAGCACCACGTGGGTCAGCGCGGGCAGGTCCGCTCCGGCGATCTTCGCCGCCTGGGCCGGGTTCTCCGCGAACAGCACCTTCGAGCCGGAGTCGGCGATGATGTAGACCGCGTCGTCGGGCTCGGTGGTCGGGTAGACGGTGGTGGTGGCCCCACCGGCGCACATGATGCCGAAGTCGGCCAGCACCCACTCCAGCCGGGTGTTGGCCAGGATCGCCACCGGGTTCTCCAGGCCGACACCGAGCCCGTGCAACCCGGCGGCGATCGCCTTCGCGCGCTGCCCGACCTGCTCCCACGTCAGCCAGACCGGGCCCGAGTCGTCGGGTGCGGGGTGAGCGAACGCCTGGCGGTCGGGGGAGTCCGCCACGCGCTTGAGGAACATGTCGGGTACGGAACGGTACGGTACATCGAGAGCCATCGCTGTAGCCGCCTTCAGGGGTGGAGGGACGTGACGGGGGTCACGCCGGTCTGCGGTTACCGAAGGGTATTGCCTGTACCCGGCCAGCGGCTAGCCCTGATCGGCCGAGTCGCCACCGGTTCCGACTTCTGGAATCGGATCAGGCGTATCGGCTGGCGGCGCGGGACCAGTCGTAGGTGGCCCGGATCCAGTCCCGGCGGGTGTCCAGGAACGCCCGCATCCCCTCGTCGGCCCCGGCGCTCAACGCCGCGTCCCGCTCCGCGTACGAGGCGAGGGCCGCGTTGAAGCGGTTCGCCGCCGCGTTCAGCGCCGCCGACTCGTCCTGCCCGGTCTCGCCCGCGATCGTGGTCACCAGGTTGTGCGCGTCCGGGGTGACGCCCCGCTCCTTGCCGTAGGAGAACACGTCGTTGCACCAGCAGACCAGGTCGGTGGCGAGGGCGTCCAGCGCGGTGAGCGCCGGGGTCGCCCGCTGGTCGGCCCGGGGCAGGGACGGGCGGGCCAGGTCGGTCACCGTGAAGCTGGGGCGTACGCCGCCGGTGTGGCGGCGCATCTGCACGTACTCGGCGACCCCGGGCACGCGCCGGCGCTCCCGGTTCGCCGCCTCCCACAGCAGCGCCAGCAGGTACTCCCGCAACTGGCTCACCAGCCGCATCAGGTGCGCCGGCCGGCCCCGGCCGCGCGCCCGCCGGCACAGATCGTGCAGCGCCAGGCCCATCGGGCCGGCGTCGGTGGGCGCGGGCGCGTCCGGGTCACCGTGCCGGTCGAGCACTTCCAGCAGCGCCGCCAGGGTGGGCGCGAGCACCGTCGGCGCGGCGCCCAGCCCGTCGTCGTCGCAGGCGTCGTCCACCACGAACAGCCAGTTGATCAGGTCGGTGAGCAGCCGCAGACCGGCCGGGGACGCCTCGGGGCAGGCCCGTCCGGCCAGCTCCGAGGCATGGGCGCCGGCCAGCCGCAGCAGGCCGGCCTGGGTCTTGACCAGGCCGAAACCGCGCACCCAGGCGACGCTCTGCGCGGCCACCTCGTCCGCGGCCGGGTGACACCGGGAGGGAAAGGGCGGCTCGTGCAGCGCCGAGAGCGCGAAGTCCCGCATCGTCGTCCCCTGTCCGCCGCCCCGCAGGGTCGGGCCGGTGCGCAGGAGCGTACGGCAGCCGGCGAACGTTATCGAACGCCGGGTGTCCACATTCTACGATCGCCTGGGTGGGCGGGCGGAAACGTCTGTCACAGGCCCAGTTCGGCGGTACGCAGACGCTCGGCGCGCTCGGCCGGACCGTCCACCTGGACCCGGGCCACCCGCTGCCGCCCGGTGAGGAACAGCACGAGTTCCCCCGGCGCGCCGACCAGCCGCAGCCGCTCGCCGCCGCCACCGGCCCGCAGCTCGCCGTGCCCCGGCGCCTGCACCAGCACCTCGGCCGGGAAGCGCCGCAGCGCCATCCGGGCCAGCAGGGCGACCCGCTTCCAGAGCACCGCCTGCTGCCCGGCCGGCAGGTCACGCGGCTGCCAGCCCGGCCGGGCCCGGCGGACGTCCTCGTGGTGGATGAAGAACTCCATCCCGTTCGCGATCTCGTCGGTGAGCGGGTTGCTCACCGGGCTCCACACCGGGGGACGGCGGACCCGGGCGATCAGGTCGGCGTACGGCCCGGCGGCGATCCGCCTGCGGACCGACTCGCCGTAGCCGCGCAGCGGCGGCAGCAGGATCCCGCCCGCCGCGTCCGGCCGGCGCTCCCGCACCAGCAGGTGCGCCGCCAGGTCGCGGGTGGTCCACCCCTCGTTCACAGTCGGCGCGTCCGGTCCCAGCTCCAGCATCAGGTCGGCGAGCGCCTCGCGCTCCGTTCGGGCGTACCGCGGCATGGCCCGATCGTAGGCCCGTCGCGGCCGATCGGCGCGCCACGCCCGGCGCTACGGCGGGCCGCGAGCATCGAGGGCCGGTGTCCGCCCAGGTCCGGTGCGAACGTGACGGCGGACATATCCCGGCCGGGTCGGCGGAGCTGGCGGCGAGCGGTAAGGATGGGGGAGAAAATTGCGGCTTACGGCGGGGGCGAACGTGGCGAGCGGGACAAGTCGGGACGTGCTCGGCAGAGGGCTACGGGTGCTCGGCCGGGCCATCCGGGAACAGCCGCGGATCTTCGCGGTGGCGGTCAGCGGCAGCGTGCTGTTCGGCCTCCTGGTGATCGCCAGCGCGTACGTGGTCGGCGGGGTGGTCGGCAAGGTCGTCGTGCCCGCGGTCGAGCGCGGCGAGGTGGCCCGCGGGACCCTGGCGCTGGCCGCGGCGGCGCTGCTCGGCATCAGCGTGCTGCGGGTCGTCGGCATCTTCGGCCGGCGGCTCGGCGCCGGTTACATGCAGTACCGGCTCCAGGCCGCCTACCGCCGCCGGGTCACCCGCCGCTACCTGGAACTGCCGCTGGCCTGGCACCACCGCAACTCCACCGGCACGCTGCTGTCGAACGCCAACTCCGACGTGGAGGCGGCCTGGTACCCGATCGCGCCGCTGCCGTTCGCGGTCGGCACGCTGGTGATGCTGGTCGGCGCGGTGGCGTCACTGTTCGTCACCGACTGGGCGCTGGCCCTGGTCGGCCTCGCCGTGTTCCCCGCGCTGTTCGCGCTCAACGTGGTCTACTCCCGCCGGATGGCGCCCCGGCAGGCCCGGGCGCAGCGGCTGCGCGCCGAGGTCAGCGGCATCGCGCACGAGAGCTTCGACGGCGCGCTGGTGGTCAAGACGATGGGCCGCGAGGCCCAGGAGACCGCCCGTTTCGCCGCCCGCGCCGGCGAGCTGCGGGACGCGCTGATCTCGGTCGGCCGGCTGCGCGGCGTCTTCGACCCGATGCTGGAGACGCTGCCCAGCCTCGGCACGCTCGCCGTGCTGGTGGTCGGCGCGATCCGGCTGCGGCAGGGCGCGATCACCGTGTCCGAGCTGGTCAGCGTCGCGTTCCTGTTCACCGTGCTGGCCTTTCCGGTGCGCGCCATCGGCTGGGTGCTGGCCGAGCTGCCCCGCAGCGTCGCCGGGTGGGACCGGGTGCGCCGGGTGCTCGACGCGACAGGCGAGATGCCGTACGGCACGAGGACGCTCGACCCGGCCACCCGTACGCCGGCCACGCTCGCGTTCCACGACGTGCACTTCGCGTACGAGCCGGCCGAGGCGCACCTGCCCGGCGCCCAGGTGCTCGGCGAGGTGACGTTCACCGTGCCGGCCGGGAAGACCGTCGCCCTGGTCGGGCCCACCGGTTCGGGCAAGTCCACGATCGCGTCGTTGGCCGTGCGCCTGGTCGACCCGGGCGCCGGGCGGGTCACGCTGGACGGCGTGGACGTGCGGGAACTGACCGCCGCCTCGCTCGCCGGCACCGTGGCGCTGGTGGCGCAGGTGCCGTTCGTCTTCGACGACACGGTCCGGGCCAACATCGCGCTGGACCGGGCCGGCATCGGCGACGACGAGGTGTGGGCGGCGCTGCGGCTGGCCGAGGCGGACGGCTTCGTGGCCGCGCTGCCGGACGGGCTGGACACCATGGTCGGCGAGCGGGGCACCTCGCTGTCCGGCGGGCAGCGGCAGCGGCTGACGCTGGCCCGGGCGCTGGCCGGGCGCCCCCGGCTGCTGGTGCTCGACGACGCCACGAGCGCTGTCGACCCGCGCGTCGAGGCGGCCATCCTGGCCGGGCTGCGCGCGCCCGCCGACGGCGGCGCCCCGGCGTCGATCCTGGTGGTGGCGTACCGCCGGGCCACCATCGCGCTCGCCGACGAGGTGATCTACGTGGAGCAGGGCCGGGTGGTCGCCCGCGGCGCCCACACCGAGCTGCTGGCCACCGTGCCCGGCTACGCCGACCTGGTCACCGCGTACGAGCAGGCCGAGCAGGAACGCGAGCAGAAGCAGACGTACGACGAGGTCACGCCGCTGGCCTCCGGCCTGGAGGTGGAGCGGTGAGCGCGACGACGGCGGAGGCGGACCGGAGCACCGAGACCACCGAGTCGACCTGGCAGACGTTGCGGCGCGGGCTGGCGCTCTCCCCGGAGCTGCGCACCGGTCTCGCCGGCACGCTGGCGCTGGCGCTGGTCTACATGGTCGGCCGGGTCGCCGTGCCGGTGGCGGTGCAGCGCGGCATCGACCACGGCATCGTCGGCGGGCTCGATCTGAACGTCATCTCGCTCACCGTGGCGATCACCGCCGGGGTGCTGGTGGTCACCACCGCCTGCGGCTACCTGATGATGCGCCGGCTGTTCACGGTGAGCGAGACGGCCCTGGCCGGGGTGCGCACCCGGGCGTTCCGGCACGTGCACGACCTGTCCATGCTGCACCAGCAGTCCGAGCGGCGCGGCTCGCTGGTCTCCCGGGTGACCAGCGACGTCGACCAGATCACCCAGTTCCTGCAGTGGGGCGGCGTGATCCTGATCGTCAACCTGGGCCAGCTGCTGGTGACCACAGCGGTGATGCTCGCGTACTCCTGGCAGTTGACGCTCGTGGTGCTCGTCGCGTTCGCGCCGGCGGTGCTGGTGATCCGGCAGTTGCAGCGCCGCCTCGCCGGGGCCTACGGCCTGGTGCGGCAGCGCACCGGCACGCTGCTCGGCGCGATCGGCGAGAGCGTGGTGGGCGCGCCGGTGATCCGGGCGTACGGCATCGCCGGGCGGACCGCGCGGCGGCTCGACACGGCCATCGACGGTCAGCGGGTGGCCCAGCAGCGGGCGATCCGGATCAGCATCATGGGCAGCTCGGTGGGGGAGCTGGCGGCCGGGCTGGCGCTGGCCGGCGTGGTCGTGGTCGGGGTGAGCCTGGGCGTCGACCGCACGCTGTCGGTCGGCCAGCTCACCGCGTTCCTGTTCCTGGTCACGCTGTTCATCCAGCCGGTGCAGATCGCCACCGAGGTGCTCAACGAGGCGCAGAACGCGATCGCCGGCTGGCGCCGGGTGCTGGACGTGCTGGACGTCTCCCCGGACGTGGCCGACCCGGGCGAGCAGGGGCGGGAGCTGCCGCCCGGGCCGCTGGACGCCCGGTTCGCCGGCGTGACGTTCGCCTATCCGGGCGGCCCGCCGGTGCTGCACGACGTGACGCTGGACATCCCGGCCAAGAGCCGGGTGGCGGTGGTGGGCGAGACCGGCAGCGGCAAGACCACGTTCGCCAAGCTGCTCACCCGGCTGATGGACCCGACCGAGGGCGCGGTGCTGCTCTCCGGCGTCGACCTGCGGCAGGTGCGTTTCGACTCGCTGCGTTCCCGGGTGGTGATGGTGCCGCAGGACGGCTTCCTGTTCGACGCCACGGTCGGGGAGAACGTCCGCTTCGCCCGCCCCGACCTGACCGACGAGCGGCTCACCGCCGCCTTCGGCGAGCTGGGCCTGGCCGACTGGCTGGACGGGCTGCCGTCCGGGCTGGACACGCCGGTCGGTGAGCGCGGGGAGGCGCTCAGCGTCGGCGAGCGGCAGCTCGTGGCGCTGGCCCGGGCGTACGTCGCGGACCCGGACCTGCTGGTGCTGGACGAGGCGACGAGCGCCGTCGACCCGGCCACCGAGGTACGCCTGCAACGCACGCTCGACGCGGTGACCCGGGGGCGGACCACGCTCGCCATCGCGCACCGGCTGTCCACCGCGCAGGCGGCGGACGAGGTGATCGTGGTGGACCGGGGCCGGATCGTGCAGCGTGGCCCGCACGACGAGCTGGTCCGCGACACCGACTCCGTGTACGCGCTGCTGTACGCGTCCTGGTTGGAGCAGACCCGGTAACCGGTCAGCGGGAGTAGAACTCCACCACCAGTTGCTCGTCGCAGACCACCGGCACCTCGTGCCGGGCCGGTTCGCGTACCAGCGTGGCGCGCAGCTGCGCCGGCTGCGCCGACAGGTACGGCCGGGGTTGCGCGTCGGCGTGCGCCCCGGCGGCGGCGAGCTGGAACGGCGGCAGCGTGCGGCTGCGCTCGCGTACGCCGACCACCTGGCCGGGCCGCAGCCGGTACGACGGCCGGTCGACCTTGCGCCCGTCCACGGTGATGTGGCCGTGCCCGACGAGCTGGCGGGCCTGGTAGATGCTGCGGGCCAGCCCGGCCCGCAGGACCACCGCGTCGAGGCGTCGTTCCAGCAGCGCGACGAGCGTGTCGCCGGTCTTGCCGGCGGCCCGGGCGGCCTCGTCGAACAGCCGGCGCAACTGGGCCTCGCTGACGTTGTACTGGTGGCGCAGCCGCTGCTTCTCCAGCAGCCGCACCTGGTAGTCGGAGGTGGTGCGGCGGGACCGGCCGTGCACGCCCGGGGGATAGGGGCGCCGCTCGAAGTACCGCACGCACTTGCGGGTCAGCGGGATGCCGAGGGCCCGGGAGAGCCGGGCTTTGGGCCGGGGGTGGTTCACGGGGGCGTCTCCGATCGTCTAGCCTGCTTCTTAGGTAAGCCTAACCTATCTTGAGGAGGTCGGGATCATGCGGCCCAGCCCGGCGGAGATCGTGCGAACCCTTGTCGCGGGCCGGTTGCCCGCCCTCGTCCACCTGGCCCGGCACCCCGGCCCGCACCAGGTCCGGCACGCCGTCGACCCGGACGGGCGGGTGCTGCTGCTCGTACCCGTGGTCAGTGACCTCGCCGCGGCGCTCGTGCCGCCGGCGGGCGACGCCGACGTGGCCGCCGTGCTCGACGTGCTCGACCTGCCGCCGGCGGCCGGGGCGCCCTCGCTCGGCCGGGCCTGGGTGTCCGGCTGGGCGACGCGGCTGAACGGGGACGAGGCGCGCGACGCGGCGGTCGACTTCGCCGCCACCGACCCGGTCGCCGATCTGCTCGACGTGGGCAGCCGGTTCCACCTGCACCGCTTCGAGGTGGCCGAGGCCCGCTGGGAACGCGCCGGGCGGGTGCGCCGGATCGACCCGGAGGCGTTCGCGGAGGCCGAGCCGGACCCGCTGCACCCGGTCGAGGCCGCCCTGCTCGCGGACCTGGCCGACCACCACGCCGAGCAGGTCGGCGACTACCTGCGGCGGCGGCTGGACCTGCCCGGCGACCAGATCCCGCGGGTGGTCCGGATCGACAGGTACGGCCTGCTGGTCGCGCACGGGCGGCCCGGCGCGACCCGGCGGGCCCGGCTCGCCTTCCCCCGGCCGGTCGCCGACGTGGCGGAGCTGTCCCGCCTGCTGCACCCGATGCTCTGCCCCCGGGCGGCCGCGGCCTGAGCCGCGACGGCTCAGGTGATGTCGCCGGTGAGGTACCGCTGGACCGTCGGGCCGACGGCGGCCACCAGCGTCGCCGGCTCGGCGGTGGCGACCGCGTCGAGGCGGAGCACGTACCGCATCATCGCCAGCCCGGCGAGCTGGGTGGCGACCAGGCCGCCGCGCAGCGCGCGCTGCGCCGGGTCGACGTCGAGCTGGTCGAGCACCCGCCGCAGCACCTGCGTGACCAGGAACTCGCGCAGCAGGCGCGCCGTCCAGTCGTTGCTGACCGCCGAGCGCAGCAGCGCCACCGCGGCGGTGCCGGTGGGGGAGTCCCAGACCTCCAGGAACACCCGGACCATCCGCTCGCCGAGCGCGTCCGGGCCGCCGGCGAGCACCGCCGGCAGCAGCCGTCCCGGGTCGGCCGGGAACGCCGTCGCGGCCCGGAACAGCTCCTCCTTGCCGCCGAAGTAGTGGTGCACGAGCGCCGGGTCCACTCCAGCCGCCGCGGCGATGGCCCGGATGGACGCGGCGTCGAACCCCCGCTCGGCGAACGCCTCCCGCGCCGCGGCGAGGATCGCCTCGCGGGTGTCCGGGGTGCCGGGCCGCCGCCCGGTGCGCCGCGCGTTCACCCGCTGCGCCGGCGCAGCGTCGCGGCGGCCAGCACCAGCGCCGCCACCGCCGCCCCGGTCACGATCGCCACGTCCCGCCACATCGTCCCGGTCGGCTCGGCGTGCGCGCCGACCTCCTGCAGCGCCTCGACGGCGTACGACAGCGGCAGCGCGTCGCTGACCGCCTGGAGCCAGCCGGCCATCTGGTCGCGCGGCACGAACAGGCCGCACAGCAGCAGTTGCGGCGCCACCACAACCGGCATGAACTGGACCGCCTGGAACTCGGTGCGGGCGAACGCCGAGCAGAACAGCCCGAGCGCCACCGCCAGCACCGCGTTCACCCCGGCGATCAGCACGACCAGCCACGCGCTGCCCGCGGTCTCCAGGCCGAACACCCGGTACGCGACGACCGAGGCGACAGTGGACTGGAGCACCCCGGCCAGGCCGAACGCGATGCCGTACCCGAACAGCAGGTCGAGCTTGCCCAGCGGCGTGGTGAGCAGGCGCTCCAGCGTGCCCGTGGTGCGCTCGCGGAGCATGGCGATGCTGGTCACGAGGAACATGATGATGAACGGGAAGAAGCCCAGCATGATCAGGGCCACCCGGTCGAACGTGCTGGGCGCGCCGGGCGGGGCGGGCTGGTCGACGTACATGAAGTAGACGAGCGTGAGCAGCACCGACGGCACCACCACGAGCAGCGCCACGGTCCGCCGGTCGTGCCGGAGCTGGCGCAGGATGCGCCCGGTGGTGGCGGCCAGGATCCGTCCGTTCATCGCGCCTCTCCCTCGGCGTCGCGGATCAGGCGCAGGAACGCCTCTTCCAGGTCGTCGGTCCCGGTGGCGGCGCGGACCGCGGCCGGGGTGTCGTCGGCGACCAGCCGGCCCTCGCGGATCAGCAGCAGCCGGTCGCAGCGGGCGGCCTCGTCCATCACGTGGCTGGACACCAGCAGCGTGGTGCCGGCGGCGGCCATGGCGTGGAACCGGGCCCACAGGTCGGCCCGCAGCACCGGGTCCTGGCCGACCGTCGGCTCGTCGAGGACGACCAGCTCCGGCTCGCCGACCAGCGCGCACGCGAGCGAGGCGCGGCTGCGCTGGCCGCCGGAGAGCGTGCCGACGAGCTGGTCGGCCGCCTTTCCCAGGCCGACGTCGGTGACCGCGCGGTCGGCCTCGGCGCGGCCCCGGCCCTGGAGCACCGCGAAGTAGCGGGCGTTCTCCCGCACCGTCAGGTCGGCGTAGACGCTCGGCGCCTGGGTCAGGTAGCCCACCCGGCGGCGCAGGTCGGCCGAGCCGGCCGGGCGGCCGAGCACGTCGACCGCGCCGGAGCCGACCGTCTGCACGCCGACCACCGCGCGCATCAGCGTGGTCTTGCCGCTGCCGCTGGGCCCGAGCAGCCCGGTCACCGTGCCCCGGGGCACCCCGCAGGTGATGCCGTGCAGCACCCGCCGCCCGCCCCGGTCGACCACCAGCTCGCGGACCGACACCGCGTCGTCCATGCTCGCCTCCGTCAATTCATCACCCGGTGAACTCAACGCTAGATGAATTCCGTCGGCGAGGCAACGAGGGACTTGACTTCGAGTGGGCTCGAACTGGAAGCCTGGAGGGCGTGGACATCAGCACGCGGGAGATGAGCCTCACCGTGGGTGAGGCGGCGGAACGGGTCGGCCTGACCACCTACACGCTGCGCTGGTACGAGCAGGAGGGGCTGGTGGGCCGCGTCGGACGGGACTCCTCCGGCCGCCGGCGCTACACCGAGTCCGACGTCAACTGGCTGTTCCTGCTCACCCGGCTGCGGCGCACCGGGATGCCGGTGCGCGACATGCGCCGCTACGCCGAGCTGGCCCGGCACGGCGACAGCACCCTCGGCGCGCGGCGGGCGCTGTTCGAGGCGCACCGCGCCCGGGTGCTGGCCCGGATGGCCGAGCTGGAGGAGGACCTGAAGGTTCTCGAACACAAGATCGACGCGTACCGGCGGGCGGAGGAGGAGTCGGGCTGAACACCCGGCGGCGGACAGGGAGTCCGGCATCGGAAGATCAGGTTTCGGCACCATGAGGCAGTGGGTCCAGCTCCGTTGTCCGACACCGGGTTCCTCGACCTCTGGGCCGCCCGCCTGCGGCACGCCGCCGACCGGCCGGTCGTCGGGATCATGCTGCGGGGCAGCCACGCCCGGCGGGCCGCCACCGAGCACAGCGACGTGGACGTGGACGTGCTGGTGGCCGCCGACGAGCCACGCGCCACCGGCGGGCCCCGGCAGGTCACGTCCCGCCGCGGCACGCCGTACGCGGCCCGGCGGGCGTACCTGACCGAGTTCGGCGGCCGCCTGGTGCACGTCTCCGTGGCCGCCCGCGACGTCCGCTCCTGGGTACGCCGGCTCGGCCAGCCCGCCGACTGGGCGTTCGGGCTCCCGGTCACCGCGCCGGCCCGGCTGCTCTGGGCGGTGCCGGAATGGCGGCGCCGGATCGACCTGCCGGTGCTCTGCCAGCCCGCCGACGAGCCGCGCCTGGAGGAGCTGATCGCCACGCTGGGCAAGGTCGCCGCCGCGCGCCTGGCCGGTGACCCGGTCGGGGTCCGGCTCGCCGCGGCCGACCTGGCCCGGCTCTGCCCCTCGGTGCTGCGGCCGGCCAACCCGTCGGTGCGCGTGGTGTCCCGCCGGGCCGCCCTGACCGCCGCGCTGGACCTGCCGGTCGCCCCGCCCGGCTACCGCGACGACATGCTCCTCTGCCTCGGGCTGCGCCCCGGCGACCCGGCCGAGGTCGGCGCCGCCGCCGGACGGCTGGTCACCGGCATCCTCCCGCTGGTGCGCCCGTACGCGGCGGAGATCGCCCGGGCCACCGGGACCGACCTGGCCGAGGCGCTCACCGACGGCCGGGCGGACCGCTACCTGCGGCAGCTGGGCCGGGCGCTGGCGACGGTGACGCCCGCCTCCCGGGACACGTCGGCGGTCCCCGGGCCGCGTGCGGGAGAATGGTCAACCGTGCCCGCCCCTGACGCGCCGCTGACCGGCGCCCCCAGTCCCGGCCCGGCCCGGCCGTCCCGGCTCGACCCGGCCATCGCGGCCAAACTCCGCCGCACCCCGGACGGCCTGGTCGCCGCCGTGGTCCGCGCCCACGACACGGGCGAGGTGCTGATGGTCGCCTGGATGGACGACGAGGCGCTGCACCGCACGCTCACCACCGGCCGGGCCACCTACTGGTCGCGCAGCCGCGGCGAGTACTGGGTCAAGGGCGCCACCTCCGGCAACCACCAGTACGTGCGCTCGGTGGCCCTGGACTGCGACGGCGACGCGCTGCTGGTCAGCGTGGAGCAGGTCGGCGCGGCCTGCCACACCGGGCAGCGCACCTGCTTCTTCACCGACCTGCCGGTCAGCTCACCGGAGGAGACCCCGTGACCGACGGCACCGTCAGCCCGGACCGGTCCACCTTCGCCGACCTGGCCGCCCGCTGGCGGGTCGTGCCGGTGACCCGGCGGCTGCTCGCCGACGCCGAGACCCCGGTCGGGGTCTACCGCAAGCTGGCCGGCGGTCCCGGCACGTTCCTGCTGGAATCCGCCGAGCAGGGCGTCGGGTCGGCCGGCACGGCCTGGTCGCGGTACTCGTTCATCGGCGTCCGCAGCAGCGCCACGCTCACCGAGCGGGACGGCGAGGCGCGCTGGACCGGCACACCGCCCGCGGGCGTACCGACCACCGGGGACCCGGTCACCGTGCTCCGCGAGTCGGTCGACGCGCTCGCCGGCCCGGCCTGGGACCCGGCCGGCGGAATGCCGCCGCTGACCGGCGGGCTGGTCGGCTACCTCGCCTACGACCTGGTCCGCCGCTTCGAGCGGCTGCCCGAGCTGACCGAGGACGAGCTGGACGTGCCCGAGCTGGGCATGATGCTCGCCACCGACCTGGTGGTGCTCGACCACTACGAGGGCTCGGCGATCCTGGTCGCCAACGCGGTCCTGCCCCCGCTCGATACGCCCGGGCGGGCGGAGCTGGTCGACGCCGCGTACCACCACGCGGTGGGTCGCCTGGACGCCATGACCACCGCGTTGTCCCGACCGATCCCGCCCATGGTGTCCACCGTCGGCCGGCCGGGCGTCGGCGAGGTGGTCAGCCGGACCCCGGAGGGCGGCTACCCGAAGGCCGTGGCGGCGGCCAAGGAGGCGATCCGTGCCGGCGAGTGCTTCCAGATCGTGCTCAGCCAGCGTTTCGAGCGCCCCACCGAGGCCGACCCGCTGGACGTCTACCGGGTGCTGCGCACCACCAACCCCAGCCCGTACATGTACCTGCTGCGCTTCGACGGCTTCGACATCGTCGGGTCGTCCCCGGAGGCGCACCTCAAGGTCAGCGCCGGCCCGGACGGGCGGCGGCGGGCCCTGCTGCACCCGATCGCCGGCACCCGGCCGCGCGGCGGCTCCCCGGAGGCCGACGCCCGGCTCGCCGCCGAGCTGCTCGCCGACCCCAAGGAACGCGCCGAGCACGTCATGCTTGTCGACCTGGGCCGCAACGACCTGGGGCGGGTCTGCCGGCCGGGCACCGTGGAGGTGCCCGAGTTCGCCACCATCGAGCGCTACAGCCACGTCATGCACATCGTCTCGACGGTCGTCGGCGAGCTGCGCGCCGACCGCACCGCGTTCGACGCGCTCGCCGCCACGTTCCCGGCCGGCACGCTCAGCGGCGCGCCCAAGGTACGCGCCATGGAGATCATCGAGGAGCTGGAGCCGGTGCGGCGCGGCGTCTACGGCGGCACCGTCGGCTACTTCGCCTTCGGCGGCGACCTGGACATGGCCATCGCGATCCGTACCGCGCTGATCCGCGACGGCCGGGCCTACGTGCAGGCCGGCGCCGGGATCGTGGCCGATTCCGATCCGGCCGCCGAGGACCGGGAGACGCGCAGCAAGGCCGCCGCCGTCCTCGCCGCGATCGCGGCCGCCGAGACGCTGCGGGCAGCCCGGTGAGCGCGCCCGGCACCACCGCGCCGTCGGCCCGCGGTCGGCGCGAACTCGCGTACGCGGTGCTGCTCTGCCTGGCCGGGGCGGGCCTGGCCTGCTGGGCGGTGACCCGGACCTGGTCGGTGGAGATGACCGCCCGGGGGTCGCTGCCGCCCGGCCGGGCCGACCGGACCGGCGCGGAGCTGCTGCCCTGGGTGCTGGCGCTGACCTACGTGGGGCTGGCCGGCGGCGGCGCGGTGCTCGCCACCCGGGGCCGCCTGCGCCGGCTGCTGGGCCTGCTGCTGGGCGCGGTCGGCGTGGCCGTGGCGGTCGGCGGCGGGATCGGCCTCACCGAGGCCGGGGTGAGCCGCCAGTGGCCGGCGCTGGTGGTGGCCGGCGGCCTGGCCCTCGCGTCCGGCGGCGCGTTCACCGCGCTGCGCGCAGCGGGCTGGCCCGCGATGGGCGCGCGGTACGAGCGACGGGCCGTCCCGGCGGTCGAGCCCGGCCGGCCGGCGGTCGAGCGGGGCACCCGGGACGCGTGGGACGCGCTGGACCGGGGCGAGGACCCGACGGTCAGCTGACCGGCTGAGCCTCGCGCGCGTCGCGCCGGCGGCGGGCCGCGGCCCGTGCGGCGGTCAGCTCGGCCACCAGCCGCTCCAGCTCGCGGCGCTGGGCGGCGCGGGCCCGGTCGGCGCAGACGGCCTCCCAGGCGTTGCCCTGGGCGGTACGCGTCCGGCCGTCACCGGCCACCGCGCGCTCCAGCGTGTGCACCACGCCGAAGGCGAGGGAGGCGACGGTCCGGGAGATGGTGGTCAAGCCGATGGTCTGGTTCGGCCCGTTGGCGCTCATGGTCACCCCGCACGAGATGGTTGTCGGCGGTGGTCAGCCGCCGGTGTCGAGTCTGCCCGAGGACGATGCTGCCGGGCTCACGTTTCGCCCTCGTGAAGCACAGGTCAACGGTCCGCCAGGCGGCCCGACCTGGGCAGGGCCGGAGGTCCTTGAGCTTGGTCACAGCCCGGCGCGGGAGCGGTGCTGCGGCGACGGATCAACCGTGGTGAGATGGGGGATGGGTGACGGTCGATGCCAGCGTGGCGCTGCGTGACGTGGCGTTCACCGGAAGTCGGCCATCATGCCACAGCCCATGTCGTGAGGTGCGCCATACCCCCCGGCACTTGTCGCCAGGTGGCGCCCCCTAGCATCGGCCCATGACGCCCGGAGAGGGGAGTCCGTTGGTGACTGCTGAGCATGCGCACGCGGAGGGGGACGACGCCGGAGCGGCGCCGTCCGCAGGCGTGCTCGACGAGATCCTGGCCGGTGTGCGCGAGGACGTGGCCCGGCGGCAGGAGCAGGTTCCGCTGGAGCGGATCCGTGAGCTGGCCGCCGCCGCGCCGCCGCCGCTGGACGCGTACGCGGCCCTGCGCCGGCCCGGCGTGGCCGTGATCGCCGAGGTGAAGCGCTCGTCGCCGTCCAAGGGGCGGCTGGCCGAGATCGCCGACCCGGCGGACCTGGCCGGTGACTACGCGGCCGGGGGAGCGCGGGCGATCAGCGTGCTCACCGAGGGCCGGTGGTTCGGCGGGTCGCTCGACGACCTGGCGGCGGTGCGGGCCGCGGTGAACGTGCCGGTGCTGCGCAAGGACTTCGTCGTCTCCAGCTACCAGGTGCACGAGGCCCGCGCGCACGGCGCCGACCTGGTGCTGCTGATCGTCGCCGCGCTGGAGCAGAACGTGCTGGTCGGCCTGCTGGAGCGGATCGAGTCGCTGGGCATGACCGCGCTCGTCGAGGTGCACACCGAGGAGGAGGCGGACCGCGCCCTGGAGGCCGGCGCGCAGGTGATCGGCGTGAACGCCCGTGACCTGCGTACGCTGGAGGTCGACCGCTCGGTGTTCGAGCGGATCGCGCCCGGCCTGCCGAGCAGCGTCGTCAAGATCGCCGAGTCCGGGGTGCGCGGTCCGCACGACCTGATCCGGTACGCCTCCGCCGGCGCCGACGCCGTGCTGGTGGGCGAGGGCCTGGTCACCCAGAAGAGCCCGCGTGAAGCGGTCGCCGAGCTGGTCAACGCCGGTAACCACCCGGCCACGCCCCGCCCGGTGCGCTGAGCCGCCGGGCCACCCGATCCGAGAGGACGCCCGCGATGAGCGCCGCACCCGCAGCCGGCCAGGTTCCCGACGCCGCCGGTCACTTCGGCCGGTTCGGCGGCCGGTTCGTCCCGGAGGCGCTCGTCGCCGCGCTGGACGAGCTGGACGCGGCGTACCGCAAGGCGATGGGCGACGAGGACTTCCTCGCCGAGTTCGACGCGCTGCTGCGTGACTACGCCGGCACGCCCTCGATGCTCTACGAGGCCCGGCGCTTCTCCGCGCAGGTCGGGGCGCGGGTCCTGCTCAAGCGGGAGGACCTCAACCACACCGGCGCGCACAAGGTCCGCAACGTGCTGGGCCAGGCGCTGCTCACCAAGCGGATGGGCAAGCGGCGGGTCATCGCGGAGACCGGCGCCGGCCAGCACGGCGTGGCCACCGCCACCGCCGCCGCGCTGTTCGACCTGGAATGCGTCGTCTACATGGGCCAGGTGGACACCGAGCGGCAGGCGCTCAACGTGGCCCGGATGCGGATGCTCGGCGCCACCGTCGTCCCGGTGACCACCGGCTCGCGCACGCTCAAGGACGCGATGAACGAGGCGATGCGGGACTGGGTCGCCAACGTCGACGACACCCACTACCTGATCGGCACCGCCGCCGGCCCGCACCCGTTCCCGGAGATGGTCCGCGACTTCGTCCGCGGCATCGGCGTGGAGGCCCGCCAGCAGTGCCTGGACCTGACCGGCACGCTGCCGGACGCGGTCGCGGCGTGCGTCGGCGGCGGCTCCAACGCGCTGGGCATCTTCCACGCGTTCGTGCCGGACGCCGGGGTCCGCCTCTACGGCTTCGAGGCCGGTGGCGAGGGCGTCGGGACCGGCCGGCACGCCGCCAGCATCACCGGCGGTTCGTCGGGCGTGCTGCACGGCACCCGCACGTACGTCCTGCAGGACGCCGACGGGCAGACCATCGAGTCGCACTCGATCTCGGCCGGCCTGGACTACCCGGGCGTCGGCCCGGAGCACGCCTGGCTGCACGACACCGGGCGGGCCACGTACCTGCCGGTCGACGACGCCGACGCGATGGCCGCGTTCGAGCTGCTCTGCCGAACCGAGGGCGTGATCCCGGCGATCGAGAGCGCGCACGCGCTGGCCGGCGCCCGCGCGATCGCCCCCCGGCTCGCCGAGGAGCTGGGCCGGGAGCCGTTGATCGTGGTCAACCTGTCCGGCCGGGGCGACAAGGACGTGCACACCGCCGGCGCGTACTTCGGCATCCTCGACAAGGAGTGACAGCGTGAGCCGCATCGGGGTCGCCTTCGACAAGGCGCGGGCGGACGGCCGGGCCGTGCTGGTCGGCTGCATGCCGGCCGGTTTCCCGACCGTCGAGGGCAGTATCGCCGCCATGAAGGCCATGGTCGAGGCGGGCGTGGACGTCATCGAGGTGGAGATCCCGTACTCCGATCCGGTGATGGACGGCCCGGTCATCCAGAAGGCGAGCGACATCGCGCTCGCCGGTGGCGTCCGCGTCGCGGACGCGCTGCGCGTCGTCGAGGCGGTCGCCGCGACCGGGGCGAGCGTGGTCACCATGACCTACTGGAACCCGATCGAGCAGTACGGCGTCGACGCGTTCGCCCGCGACATGGCCGCCGCCGGTGGGACCGGCCTGGTCACCCCGGACCTGATCCCCGACGAGGCCGCCGAGTGGCTGGCCGCTTCCGACGCGCACGGCCTGGACCGGACGTTCCTGGTCTCACCGTCCTCGACCGACGCGCGGCTGCGGATGACCGCCGAGCACTGCCGCGGCTTCGTCTACGCCACCGCGATCATGGGCGTCACCGGCGCCCGGGCGCAGACCTCCGAGGCGGCCCCGGTCCTGGTCTCCCGGCTGCGCGAGGTCACCGACATCCCGGTCGGCGTCGGGCTGGGCGTGGGCACCGGCGCGCAGGCCGCCACCGTCGCCGGGTACGCCGACGCGGTGATCGTGGGCAGCGCGCTGGTCCGCTGCGTGCTGGACGCCCCGGACCAGGCCGCCGGCCTGACCGCGCTGCGCAAGCTGAGCGCCGAACTGGCCGAGGGCGTCCGCAACCCGGCCCGCTGACCGCCTGCTCGCCACCTGCTTGATCGACTCCACTTCGCCGAGCTGGCGTGGTCCAGGACGCCGGGATACCGCCACTTCGCCGAACTGGTGTCGATCAAGCGAGCGGGCGGTCAGCGGCTACTGCTGTCGACCTGCTCGGAGGCGCGCTGGCCGGGCGGGGCGGGCTGTCCGTCGCCGGGTGGCGTGAGCGCGTCGGCGGCGGTCGTGTGCCGCAGCACGCCGGCGCGGCCGGCGAGCGCGTCCGCGATCGCCGCGCGCGTCGTGGGGGTCAGCACGTCGGGCAGCTCTTGCGGCGGCCACCACCGAGGCAGGCACCCGGTCGCCGGTTCGCCCGCCGGTCCGGCGTCGGCCGGTCCGGCGCGGAACACGTGCACCAGCACGTCTGGGCGCGCGCCGCACCGCCCGGCCGATGGGGCGGGCACCGGTGGACCGGTGACCCGGTAGAGGCCGACCAGGTCGGCCGGCGCCACCGCCCAGCCGGTCTCCGTGCGGACCGCCCGGACGACGGCATCCACCGGGCTCTCGTCGTGGCGCAGCCGCCCGCCCGGCAGGCCCCAGCGCCGGGCCCCCTCGGACCGGCCGCAGAGCAGCAGCCGCCCGGATGCGTCGGTGACGACAGCGGCGGCCGCCCAGGTGAGCGGGCTCATGGACAAACAGCCTACGACCGTGCAAACCAGAAGTCATCCGACCCGCGCGGCAGGCGGCCCGGGGTGCCGCGCACACAGTCCGCACCGGTACCGTGTGCACCCGTGACCCTCGCCCCGATGACCCCACTGGCGGCCATGCCCAGCCCCAGCACCGCCGTCTGGCAGCTCGGTCCGGTTCCGATCCGGGCGTACGCGCTCTGCATCATCCTCGGCATCGTGGTGGCCTGCGTGGTCACCGAGTACCGGCTGCGCCGCCGCGGCGTCGCTCCGGGCGCGGTGCTCGACATCGCTGTCTGGGCGGTGCCGGCGGGCATCATCGGCGCGCGGATCTACCACGTGATCACGTCGCCGGAGAAATACTTCGGCGCCGGCGGCGAGCCGATCAAGGCGCTCTACATCTGGGAGGGCGGGCTCGGCATCTGGGGCGCGGTGGCCGGTGGCGCGGTCGGCGCGTGGCTGGCCGCCCGGCAGCTCGGCATCCCGTTCCCGGTGATCGCCGACGCGCTGGCGCCCGGGCTGCCGCTGGCGCAGGCCGTGGGCCGGCTGGGCAACTGGTTCAACAACGAGCTGTACGGCGGGCGCACCACGCTGCCCTGGGGTCTCGAGGTGCACGTGATGGACCCGGACAACCCGGGCCACGCGCTGCGCGACGACGCCGGCAACCCGGTGCTCCAGCCGGGGCTCTACCATCCGACTTTCCTCTACGAGGCGCTCTGGAACGTCGGCGTCGCCGCGCTGGTGCTCTACCTCGACCGCAAGCTGCGGCTCGGGCGCGGCCGGGCGTTCGCGCTCTACGTGATGGGCTACACGGCGGGCCGGTTCTGGATCGAGCTGATGCGCACCGACGAGGCGAACCTGATCCTCGGCGTACGCCTCAACGTCTGGACCGCCGCGCTGGTCTTCCTCGGCGCGCTCGCCTACTTCATCCGGGTCCGCGGCCCGCGCGAATACCTGGTGCCGGTGGGCGAGCCGGCCCCCGCCGCCGGCCCGGCCGGCGACGTGTCCCAGGTCGACCTGTCCGCCCGGGAGGCCGCCGCGCGGCCGGCCCCGCCCGAGGGCTACCGGGTGGTGAGCGAGGAACAGTTCGACGCGTACCGGAAGACCGGCGTGCTGCCCCCGGTGGAGCCGGCGGCCGACGACGACCGGCCGGAGACCCCCGGCGGTGCCACCGACGGCGACGCGGAGCAGGCCGACCGCACGGACACCGACCCCGTGGCCACCGACGGCGCCGACGCGGACGGCACCGACGCCGACCCGGAACGGACGGACGCCGAGCGGACGAACGCCGGCCGGGCCGACGGCGGGCGCCCGGCGGACCGGGACAGCTGAGCGGGGGAGTCATGCGCAGCGCGGTGGTGGTCGGCGCCGGCCTCGGCGGGATGGCGGTGGCCGGCGTGCTGGCCCGCTCGGGATGGCAGGTCACGCTGCTGGAACGCGCCGACCGGGTCCGGCCGGAGGCGACCGCCGTGGTGCTCTGGCCCAACGGGGTACGCGCGCTGCGCGCCCTCGGGCTGGGCGACGGGCTGGACGCGATCGCCACCCCGCTGCCCGACGGCGGCGTGCGCCGCCCGGACGGGCACTGGCTGGTGCAGGCCCGGTCCACCCCGGCCGAGCGGATGCCGGTGGTGGTGCACCGGGAGGACCTGCACGACGCGCTCATCGCCGGCCTGGGTGACCGGGTCGAGCTGCGTACCGGCGTGAGCGTGCGGACGGTGCGCGCCGCGTCCGGTGAGCGCCCGGCGGTGGGCGACGGCCGGCACACCTACGAGGCGGACCTGGTGGTGGCCGCCGACGGCACCGACAGCGAGATCCGCCGGCAGTTGGCGCCGGAGACCTCGGTGGTCAGCTCCGGGTGCGCGGCGTGGCGGGCGGTCATCCCCTGGTACCGGGCCCCGCAACTGCCCGACGACCAGCCGCTGCAGGGGGAGACGCTGGGCGCCGGCTACCGGTTCCTGGCCGCCTCGCTCGGCGAGCGGGGCAACGCCGGGGCGTCCCGCCGGGGCGGCGTCTACTGGGTGGCCACGGCGGCGGGCGCGCCCCGCCCGGAGCCGCCCGAGGTCCAGCTCGCGCTGCTCAAGCGCTGGTTCGCGGGCTGGCCCGCGCCGATCGGCACGCTGCTGGACGCGACCGACCCGGACGACGTGGTGCAGCAGGAGATCCGCGAGCTGCGTCCGCTGCCGAAGGCGTACGGCTTCCCGGCCGGGCCGGGCGGCGTGGTGCTGCTCGGCGACGCGGCGCACGCCATGCCGCCGCACCTCGGCCAGGGCGCCTGCCTGGCGTTCGAGGACGCGGCGACGCTGGCCGGACTGCTACGGGAGTCGCGGCTGCCGGACGCGGTGACCGCGTACGACAGGCTGCGCCGGCCCCGCGCGGCCACGATGGTCCGGCAGACCCGGCGGATGTCGGCGGTCCTGCAGGCCCGGGGCCGGCTGGCGCTGCGCGCCCGCGACGCCGCCCTCGGCACGATCAGCCCGCGCCTGCGCAACACGGCCGCCGCGGCGGCCGCCGCCTGGCAGCCGCCGTCCTGACCTCCGCCGCGGCGGCCTCAGATGACGGCGGCGGGCTCGGCGATGCAGGCGGTGCCGATCCGGCGGAACCCGACCCGCAGGTAGACCCGGGCGATGTCCTCGCTGCCGGCGCTGAGGAAGATCAGGTCGGTGCCGGCGGCCCGCAGTTCCCGAGCGAGGGTGGCGGTCACCGCCGCGCCGAGGCCGCGCCGCCGCGCGGACGGCAGCGTGGCCACCCCGGCGATCTCCGCCACGTCGCCGACCCGCATGGCCATGCCGCCGGCGAGCGCGCCTTCCTCGGGCGTGGCGGCGAGCACGGAGATGCGCCGGCCGTCGGCGACCCGGGTCGCCTCCTCCTCCAGCGCGGCCACGTCCAGCCCGGAGACGGTGGCGTCCCGCTCGGCCGGTCCGGCCTCGCCGCGCGCGGTGCCGCCGTTGGCGAAGCCGACCGCGGCGACGGCCCGCCGCAGCGCGATGTCCGCGGCGAAGCCCGCGTCGCCGGGGTCCAGCACCCGCACCGGTACGTCGCTGAACGTTCCCGGTTCGGGCAGGCGCTCCGGTTCCAGCAGCATCAGCGGCGCCTCCAGCACGCTCAGCCCGGCCGAGCGGGCCACCGCCAGCAGCTCCGGTTGGTGCTCGTGCACCCATTCGAACGCCTCCGGCAGGCCCAGTTCCTGCTGCCGGGTGCGTACCGCGTTGACATCGGCGAGGGTGGGGTGCTCGGTGGCGTCGAGCCGGGGCCGGGCGTAGAACGGCCATCCGGGGCCTTCCCGGACGAAGAGCACCAGGGCGCCGTACTCCTCGGTCCGGGCCCCGTCGCGGGGCACCGCGTCGTAGAACCGCTCCAACCGGTCGAGTACGTCAGCGCGTGCGAGATCCACCGCGCGAGACTACATGTCCCAGCATCTGGAAGTGTGATCAATCTGAACTGGCCTTGCGCCGGAAGCCCTAACGTAGACTCAATAAACCGCAGAGGGCCGACGTCGTCCCCATCATGATCCATCCTGAGTGACGACAGGAGGCCCGGTGGCCTTTCCGTACCCTCACAGCCCGCAGTCGGCCCCACCGGCGACCGGGCTCTACGACCCCGCGTACGAGCATGACGCCTGCGGTGTGGCCTTCGTGGCCGACCTGCACGGGCGGCGCTCGCACCAGGTCGTCGCGAACGGCCTCGGGGCGCTGTGCCGGCTGGACCACCGGGGCGCCCGGGGCGCGGAGCACAACACCGGGGACGGCGCCGGCATCATGATCCAGGTGCCGGACGCGTTCCTGCGCGCCACCGTCGACTTCCCGCTGCCCCCGGCCGGCCAGTACGCCACCGGCCTGGTGTTCCTGCCCGACGACGACGCGGCCGAGACCCGTGCCCGCCAGGTGGTCGACAAGTACGCGCTGGTCGAGGGCGCCGACGTGCTCGGCTGGCGCGAGGTGCCGACCGACCCGTCCGGCCTGGGGGAGACGGCGCTCGCGGCGATGCCCCGGGTCCGGCAGCTCTTCGTGGCCGCGCGCCGGCTGACCGGCTCGCCGGCCGGCCCGGCCGGTTCCCCGCTGACCGGGCTGGACCTGGACCGGGTGGCGTTCTGCCTGCGCAAGCAGGTCGAGCGGGAGACCGCCGAGCGGGGCGTGCCGGCGTACTTCCCGTCGCTGTCCGGCCGCACCATGGTGTGGAAGGGCATGCTCACCCCGGACCAGCTTCCGGAGTTCTACCCGGAGCTGACCGACGAGCGGGTGGTCAGCGCCATCGCGCTGGTGCACTCGCGCTTCTCCACGAACACGTTCCCCTCCTGGCCGCTGGCGCACCCGTACCGGTTCATCGCGCACAACGGCGAGATCAACACGATTCGCGGCAACCGCAACTGGATGCAGGCCCGCGAGGCGCTGCTGCGCAGCCCGAACCTGCCCGGCAACATCCGCCGGGTCTTCCCGGTGTGCACCCCGGCCGCGTCCGACTCGGCGAACTTCGACGAGGTCCTGGAGCTGCTGCACCTGGCCGGGCGGAGCCTGCCGCACGCGGTGCTCATGATGATCCCCGAGGCGTGGGAGAACGACCCGGACATGCGCGCCGACAAGCGCGCCTTCTACCGCTTCCACGCCAGCCTGATGGAGCCGTGGGACGGCCCGGCCTCGGTCGCCTTCACCGACGGCGAGATCGTCGGCGCGGTGCTCGACCGCAACGGGCTGCGCCCGGGCCGCTGGTGGCACACCGCCGACGGGCTGGTGGTGCTAGGCAGCGAGGCGGGCGTGCTCGACCTGGACCCGTCCACCGTGATCGCCAAGGGCCGGCTCCAGCCGGGCCGGATGTTCCTGGTCGACACCGTCAACGGCCGGATCGTCTCCGACGACGAGATCAAGACCGAGCTGGCCGCCGAGCAGCCGTACCAGGAGTGGCTGCACGCGGGCCTGATCGAGCTGGACGACCTGCCGGCCCGCGAGCACATCGTCTACACCCACGACTCGGTACGCCGCCGCCAGCAGGTGTTCGGCTACACCGAGGAGGAGCTGAAGATCCTGCTCGGCCCGATGGCCCGCAGCGGCGCGGAGCCGATCGGCTCGATGGGCACCGACACGCCCATCGCCCCGCTGTCCACCCGGCCGCGGCTGCTCTACGACTACTTCCATCAGCTCTTCGCGCAGGTCACCAACCCGCCGCTGGACGCCATCCGGGAGGAGCTGGTGACCAGCCTGGCGTCCACCATCGGGCCGGAGGGCAACCTGCTCGACCCGGGTCCGGCGAGCTGCCGGCAGATCGTGCTGCCGTACCCGGTGATCGACAACGACGAGCTGGCCAAGATCCTCTCCATCGACGAGGACGGCGACCTGCCCGGCTTCAAGGCGGTCCGGGTCTCCGGTCTCTACCGCCTGCGCGACGGCGGCGCCGGCATCAAGGCCCGGCTGACCGAGATCTGCCGGCACGTCTCCGAGGCGATCGAGGACGGCGTACGCATCCTGGTGCTCTCCGACCGGGACTCCAACGCCGACCTGGCCCCGATCCCGTCGCTGCTGCTCACCGCCGCGGTGCACCAGCACCTGGTACGCGAGCAGACCCGCACCCAGGTCGCGCTGATCGTCGAGTCCGGCGACTGCCGCGAGGTGCACCACGCGGCGGTGCTGATCGGGTACGGCGCGGCGGCGGTCAACCCGTACCTGGCCTTCGAGTCGGTCGAGGACATGATCTCCACCGGCGTGCTGGCCGGCGTCGACCGGGTGAAGGCGGTCCGCAACTACGTCAAGGCGCTCGGCAAGGGCGTCCTGAAGATCATGTCCAAGATGGGCATCTCGACCGTGTCGTCGTACTGCGGAGCGCAGGTCTTCGAGGCGGTCGGCCTGGAGACCCGCCTGGTCGACAGGTACTTCCGGGGCACGCCGAGCACCATCGGCGGCATCGGGCTGACCGAGATCCACGCCGAGGTGGCGGCCCGGCACGCGCGGGCCTGGCCGGCGCCCGGCGTGCAGGCCACGGACCGGCTGGAGGTCGGCGGCGAGTACCAGTGGCGCCGCGAGGGCGAGCTGCACCTGTTCAACCCGGAGACCGTCTTCCTGCTCCAGCACGCCACCCGCAGCCGCCAGTACGACGTGTTCCGGCAGTACACCGCGAAGGTCGACGAGCTGGCCGCGCAGGCCGGCTCGCTGCGCGGGCTGTTCACGCTGCGCACCGGCGTACGTCCGCCGGTGCCGCTGGACGAGGTCGAGCCGGCCAGCGAGATCGTCAAGCGCTTCGCCACCGGCGCCATGTCGTACGGGTCGATCTCGGCGGAGGCGCACGAGACGCTCGCCATCGCGATGAACCGGCTCGGCGGCAAGTCCAACACCGGCGAGGGCGGCGAGGACGTCGAGCGGCTGCACGACCCGGCGCGGCGCTCCGCGGTCAAGCAGATCGCCAGCGGCCGCTTCGGCGTGACCAGCGAATACCTCGTCAACGCCGACGACCTCCAGATCAAGATGGCGCAGGGCGCGAAGCCCGGCGAGGGCGGGCAGCTACCCGGCAACAAGGTCTGGCCGTGGATCGCCCGGACCCGGCACGCCACCCCCGGTGTCGGCCTGATCTCCCCGCCGCCGCACCACGACATCTACTCCATCGAGGACCTGGCCCAGCTCGTCCACGACCTGAAGTGCGTCAACCCGGCCGCCCGGGTGCACGTCAAGCTGGTCAGCGAGGTCGGCGTGGGCACCGTCGCAGCGGGCGTGGCCAAGCTCAAGGCCGACGTCATCCTGATCTCCGGCCACGACGGCGGCACCGGCGCGTCCCCGCTCAACTCGCTCAAGCACGCCGGCACCCCGTGGGAGCTGGGCCTGGCCGAGGCACAGCAGACGCTGCTGCTGAACAAGCTGCGCGACCGGGTCACCGTGCAGGTCGACGGCCAGCTCAAGACCGGCCGGGACGTGCTGATCGCGGCGCTGCTCGGCGCCGAGGAGTTCGGCTTCGCCACCGCCCCGCTGATCGTCGAGGGCTGCGTGATGATGCGGGTGTGCCACCTGGACACCTGTCCGGTCGGCATCGCCACCCAGAACCCGGTGCTGCGCGAGCGCTTCACCGGCCGCCCCGAGTTCGTGGAGAACTTCTTCCTCTTCCTCGCCGAGGAGGTCCGCGGCTACCTGGCCGAGCTGGGCTTCCGCAGCATCGACGAGGCGATCGGGCACACCGAGCTGCTCGACGTGGCCGGCGCGATCGACCACTGGAAGGGCCACGGGCTCGACCTGAGCCGCGTGCTGCACCTGCCCGAGCTGCCCGAGGGCGCGGCCCGCCGGGGCGTACGCGCCCAGGACCACGGCCTCGACGCGGCGCTGGACAACCGGCTCATCGAGCTGGCCGGGCCGGCGCTGCGGGAGCGCACCCCGGTCCGGGTCGAGGTCGAGGTGCGCAACGAGCACCGCAGCGTCGGCGCGATGCTCGGCGGCGAGGTGACCCGCCGCTTCGGCGGCGCCGGCCTGCCCGACGACACGATCGAGTTCCTGCTGCGCGGCACCGCCGGCCAGTCGTTCGGCGCGTTCCTGCCGCGCGGCGTCACGCTGCGCCTGCACGGCGACGCCAACGACTACGTCGGCAAGGGACTGTCCGGCGGACGCATCGTGGTGCGGCCGGACGCCGACGCGCCGTTCGTCGGCGTGGACGCCGCGCCCGGCCGCCGGGCCGAGGACCAGATCATCGCCGGCAACACCATCCTGTACGGCGCGACCGGCGGCGAGGTCTACCTGCGCGGCCGGGTGGGGGAGCGGTTCGCGGTCCGCAACTCCGGCGCGGTGGCGGTGGTCGAGGGCCTCGGCGACCACGGCTGCGAGTACATGACCGGCGGCACCGTCGTGGTGCTCGGGCCGACCGGGCGCAACTTCGCCGCCGGCATGTCCGGCGGCACCGCGTTCGTGCACCGGCTCGACCGGCGACTGGTCAACACCGAGCTGGTCGACCTGTCGCCGCTGCGCGACGAGGAACGCGACCGGCTGCACGAGCTGGTCCAGCGGCACTTCGCCGAGACGGACTCGGCGGTCGCCGAGGACCTGCTCAAGCGCTGGCCGCAGGCGGTGGAGGAGTTCACCGCGGTGGTGCCCCGGGACTACCGCCGGGTCATGGAGATCATGCGGGCCGCCGAAGCCGCCGGCCGAGACGTCGACGACGCGGTGATGAGCGCCCTCTCGCCCGCGCCGGTACCGCCCGCGCCCCGGGCGGTCGCCCAGGAGGTGGCTCGTGCCTGACCCGAACGGTTTCCTGCGCTACGACCGGCGGCTGCCGGCCCGCCGTCCGGTGCCGGTGCGCATCTCCGACTGGCGGGAGGTGTACCCGCCGGCCGGTGAGGAGCTGATCCGCGAGCAGGCCACCCGGTGCATGGACTGCGGCATCCCGTTCTGCCACGACGGCTGCCCGCTGGGCAACCGCATCCCGGACTGGAACGACCTGGTCCGCACCGGCAACTGGGACGCGGCGGTGGACTCGCTGCACGCCACCAACAACTTCCCCGAGTTCACCGGCCGGCTCTGCCCGGCGCCGTGCGAGGCGGCCTGCGTGCTCGGCCTGGGCGGCCAGCAGCCGGTCACCATCAAGCAGGTCGAGGTGGAGATCGCCGACGCGGCGGTGGCCCGCGACGGCCTGCGGCCCCGGCCCGCGTCCGTGTCCACCGGCCGGTCGGTGGCCGTGGTCGGCTCCGGCCCGGCCGGGCTGGCCGCCGCGCAGCAGCTCGCCCGCGCCGGTCACACGGTCACCGTGTACGAGCGCGACGACGCGATCGGCGGCCTGCTCCGCTACGGCATCCCCGACTTCAAGCTGGAGAAGCAGCACATCGACAAGCGGCTGGCCCAGCTCACCGCCGAGGGCGTGCGGTTCCGCACCGGCGTCGAGGTCGGCGTCGACGTGACCGCCGAGCAGTTGCGCGCCGAGCACGACGCGGTGCTGCTCGCCTGCGGCGCGTTGCAGGGCCGGGACACCCCGGAGACGCCGGGCCGGCCGCTGCGCGGCGTGCACCAGGCGATGGCGCACCTGGTCGCCGCGAACCGGGTGGTGGCCGCCGCCGGGGACGGGAAGCCCGCCCCCGCGACGCTGCCCGACGGTACGCCGATCGACGCCGCCGGCAAGCACGTGGTGATCATCGGTGGTGGCGACACCGCCGCCGACTGCCTCGGCGTGGCGCACCGGCAGGGCGCGGCCGGCGTACACCAGCTCGACCTCTACCCGGAGCCGCCGACGGAGCGGGACGCGGCGCGGGACCCGTGGCCGACCTGGCCGTGGGTGCTGCGCAACTACCCGGCGCACGAGGAGGGCGGCGAGCGGGTCTTCGCCGTCGCCGTGCAGGAGTTCGTGGACGACGGCACCGGCCAGGTCCGCGCGGTCCGGATCGCCGAGGTGACAGTGGAGAAGGTGGACGGTCGCCGCATCGTCACCGCGCTGCCCGGCTCCGAGCGCGAGATCCCGGCCGACCTGGTGCTGCTCGCCATCGGCTTCGAGGGCACCGAGGAGCAGCCGCTGCTGGCGCAGTTCGGGGTGACCCGCAACGGCCGGGGCGCGATCGACTCCGGCCCGGACTGGCAGGCCACCGACGGCGTCTTCGTCGCCGGTGACATGCACCGGGGCGCGTCGCTGATCGTCTGGGCGATCGCCGAGGGACGCGCCGCCGCGGCGGCGATCCACACGTACCTGGGCGGGGTGGGCGACCTGCCCGCCCCGGTCGACCCGGCCCGCCAGCCGCTCGCCGCCAGGTGAAAGGAAGGGCCCCCTCTTAACGCCTCAGGTAGAGGAGGGGGCCCTTCTTAACACCCGCCGCCGCCGCGCGGCCGTCCGGGAAGGGTGGCCCAGGTCATGCCGGACGGGGCCCCGGCGGTACGACGACCGTCGTTAGGCTGCGGCCATGGACGTCGAGGTACGCCTGCGGCGCATCCGCCGCTGGCTCTGGCTGGTGGTGGCGGGGCTCTTCCTCAGCGGGGTGACCGCGTTCCCGCTGGAGGTCGAGGTGCGCTGGCTGCTGGCGGCGTCCGACCCGCTCGCCGGGCAGTTTCCGGCGCTGGTCGACTGGATCGAGCGGGTCCACGTCGGACTGGTGGCGGCCGGCGAGGACTACCCGTTCCTGCGGTACGGCACCGACTGGCTGGCCTTCGCGCACCTGGTGCTCGCGGTGGCGTTCTGGGGGCCGCTGCGTGACCCGGTCCGCAACGTCTGGGTGGTCCAGGTCGGAATGATCGCCTGCGCCGGCATCGTGCCGCTGGCGGTGATCTGCGGTCCGATCCGGGACATCCCCTGGTTCTGGACGCTCGTCGACCTCTCGTTCGCGGTCGGCGCGTTCCCGCCGCTCTGGTTCGCCTACCGCCACATCCGCGCGGTCGAGGCGGCACAGCCTTGGACGGCGCCGACTGCGGCACCCGTGCCGACCGCCGGTTGACCGGCCGGCCGGGCCGCCCCCGTCGTGGGGGAGCGGCCCGGCCGGCGCCCGGTCAGCGGCCGAGCAGGTCGTGCGCCGCGCGGATCTTCGTCCACGAGGCCGGCTGCGCCGGTGCGGCGCTCGTCCGCGCGGCGGCGGTCACATCGGGCCGGCCGGGCGTGAACAGCCAGGTGGTGAACACCGCGTCGAGGTCCCGTCCGGAGATCCGCTCGGCGAGCGCCTGGAACTGCGCGACGGTGCCGTTGCCGTACTGCCGCTTGGCCGTCCAGGTACGCAGGATGCGGAAGAACGCGGCGTCGCCGACGGCGAGCCGGATCTGGTGCAGCGCCATCGCGCCCCGGTCGTAGACGGCGTCGTCGAAGATCCCGCTCGGGCCCGGGTCGCCGGGGCGCACCTGCCAGAACTCGGAGTCGGCCGGGTAGCTGTCGTAGGTGAAGTCGAACAACTCCTGCGCGGTGCCCTCGCCCTGCTCCTCGGACCAGAGCCACTCGGCGTACGAGGCGAAGCCCTCGTTGAGCCAGATGTGCCGCCAGTCCGCCACCGACACCGAGTCGCCGAACCACTGGTGGGCGTTCTCGTGCACCACCACGTACGGGTTGGCGCCGCGCCGCCAGAAGCCGGGGCCGTACACCGGGCGGGTCTGCGTCTCCAGCGCGAAGCCGATGCCGTCGACCGGCCCGGCCACGCCGCCCTGCGCCTCGAACGGGTACGGGCCGAACAGCCCGCTCTCCCAGTCGACGATCTCGGCGGTGCGTTCGATGCTGGCCCGCGCGGCGGGCAGGCGCTCGCCGAGCGTGGTGCTGTACGCGTTCACCACCGGCTGGCCGTTCGGCGCGACGTCGGTGACGATGTCGTACTGCCCGATGGCCAGGAACGCCTGGTACGTGGCGCCGGGCTTGACGCTGCGCCAGCTCCACCGGGTGCGGTTGCCGGCCTCGGGCAGCGGGTCGCGCGGCTGCACGCCGTTGCTGATCACCTCGACGCCGGTCGGCACCGAGACGGAGATGTCCCAGGTGGCCTTGTCCTTCGGGTGGTCGTTGCTCGGGTACCACCACCAGGCCGACTCGGGCTCGTTGACGGCGAGCGCCCCGTCGGCGGTACGGGTCCACGCCGTGTAGCCCTGGACCGTGGTCTGCGACGGCACGCCCGCGTACTTCACCACGACGGTGAGCTGCTGCCCCTTGGTCAGCGGCCGGGCCGGGGTGATCACCAGCTCGTGGTCGCCGGCCCGGGTGTACGTGGCGACCCAGCCGTTAACGCGCACCGACTCGACGGCAAGGACGAAGTCCAGGTTGAACCGGGACAGGTCCTTGGTGGCGGTGGCCAGGATCGTGGTGGTGCCGGTGAGCCGGTCGGTGGCCGGCTCGTAGCGTAGCCGGATGTCGTAGTGCCCGACGTCGTAGCCGCCGTTGCCGTAGTCGGGGAAGTAGCTGTCACCCAGCCCGGGGCTGCCGGGCGTCGGGGTGGCCGCCGCGGGTTGCGGCCGGCCCCATCCGGCCGGGGCGGCCTGGCCGGGTGATCCGGTCACTGTGGTGCCGGCCGCGGTGAGGGTCAGGGCGGCGATGGCCGCCGTGAGTGCGCGTCGCACGGGGGACTCCCTCCGTCGGGTGTCGTCACCGCCAAGCTAATCGACGCATGTGAACGCATCTGTCCCGTCCGGCCGATCTCGGCTATTCAATTTCGGCAAATGTTTCGATAGCATTACCGACCAGTAACAGCACCGATCCCTCGGCCACGCGCGCGGTCAACGGGCTCCACCACCCTGCCCCGTGGAGGCTCTGCCATGCCCCGTCGCGTCCGTACCGTGTTCGCCGCCGTCCTGGCGGCCGTCCTCGGCGCCGTGCTCCTGCCCGGCGCCGCCCGGGCGGCCACCGTCAACTACGTCGCTCTCGGCGACTCCTACTCCTCCGGAGTGGGCGCCGGCCCGTACGACCTGTCCACCTGCCTGCGCAGCCAGAAGTCGTACGCCCCGCTCTGGGCCGCCGCCCACTCGGTCACCAGCTTCAAGTTCCCGGCCTGCGGCGGCGCGGTCACCGCCGACGTGCTCAACAACCAGGTCGGCCAGCTCAGCAGCAGCACCACGCTGGTCACCATCACCATCGGCGGCAACGACGCCGGCTTCGCCGACGTGATGACCAGTTGCCGGTTCGGCAGCACGTCGAGCTGCGAGAGCGCTGTGAACGAGTCGAAGGCGTTCGCCACCGCGACGCTGCCCGCCCGGCTCGACGCCACGTACACCGCGATCCGCAACCGGGCCCCGAACGCCCGGCTGGTGGTGCTCGGCTACCCGCGGCTGTTCGAGACCGGCTCCTGCGGCCTGCTCGCCATGAGCAGCTACAAGCGCACCATCCTCAACCAGGCCGCCGACACGCTCAACGGCGTCATCTCCGGCCGGGCCGCCGCGGCCGGGGGCACGTTCGTCGACGCGCGGCCGTTCTTCGCCGGGCACGGCGTGTGCGCCGCCGACCCGTGGATCCGTGACGTCAGCGGCGTGATCGAGGCGTACCACCCGAACGCCAGCGGCTACCGCTACGGCTACCTGGCGGCGCTGACCGCCGCCATCGGCTGACCGGCACGGCGAAGCCCCGCCCGGCACCGGCGCCGGGCGGGGCTTCCGTCCGCGTACCCCATGGGGTCAGCGGGCCGGGACCAGCTCCGGCGCCGGCGCCAGGTCCGGCACCGCCGGCCCGATCCGTCGCCGCGGCCACCGGCGGCGGCCGGAGGGTACGGCGAGCGCGGCCAGCGCCGCCGCCACCGAGATGCCGGTGAGCAGCAGGAAGCCCGCCGTGAAACCGGCCTCCCGGGGCAGCCCGCTCGGCTGCGGATTCGCAGTGATCACGGCACTGGCGAGCGCCGCGCCGATCGCGCCGCCGATGGTACGGATGTTGGCGTTCATGCCGGTCGCCGCGCCGGTCTGCCCGGCCGGCACGTTCGCCACGATCAGGTTGGCCATCGAGGCGAACGCCAGCCCGATGCCGAGGCCGACCAGGCCACCGGCGACACCGACCTGCCAGCGGGTGTCGTGCGCGACGGTCAGCATGGCGGCGGCCGCGACGTTGAACACCGCGCCTGTGCTCAGCTGCGCCTTGGCGCTGAACCGGGACTGCAGCCGTCCGGCCAGCAGGCCGGCCACGAACATGCCGACGAGCATCGGCAGCATCAGCAGCCCGGCCTGGGTGATGCTGGCGCCGAAGCCGTAGCCGGCGCTGGTCGGGATCTGCGCGAACTGCGGCAGGAAGGCGTAGACGGCGAACATCGAGGCGCCGTAGAGCAACCCGACGAGGTTCGTGGTCCAGACCGCCGGTAGGCGCATCATCCGCAGGTCGATCAGCGGGTTCGCGGCCCGCGCCTCGGTCGCCAGCCAGGCGACCGCGAGCACCGCGGCCAGCGCCAGCAGTCCGACCACCCGGCCGGAGCCCCAACCCCACGCGGCGCCCTTGCTGACCGGCAGCAGCAGCGCCACCAGCCAGCCGGACAGGAGTACGGCGCTGAGCCAGTTGATCCGGCCCGGGGTGCGTACCGGCGAGCGCGGCACGAACCGGTGCGCGGCGAGCGCGGTCAGGCCGACCACCACCAGCGGGATCCAGAACAGCCACCGGTAGCCCAGCGTGGCCACGATCGGCCCGGCCAGCACCACGCCCAGCCCGCCGCCGACTGCGACGACCGCGGAGATCGAAGCCACCGCCGAGCTGACCCGGGCGGCCGGGAACTCGTCGCGGATGATGCCGAACGACAGCGGGAAGACGGCGCCGCCGATGCCCTGCACCACGCGGGCGGCGATCAACACGCCGATGCTGGGGGCGACGGCCGCCAGCAGGCAGCCCAGCGCCAGTGCGGCGAGCGAGAAGACGAGCGTCTTCTCCTTGCCGACCATGTCGCCGACGCGGCCGATGATCGGCGTGAAGACGGACGCGGAGAGCAGGTAGGCGGTGAGGACCCAGGTCACCGTGTTGGGCGAGGTGTGGAGGTCGTGCTGGATGGTGGGCAGCACCGGCGTGATCAGCGACTGGAGCATCGCGAAGAATCCGGTGCCGGCGGCCAGCACGAGGAAGGTGAGCCGGCGCGAGCCGCGCCGGGTTGAGTGGATCATGTGGGACGACTCCCCGTTCGGTACGAGACTGGTGGCCGCTCGCGCGGTCCTGCGGCGGTGGCGGCCGGAAGTCCGGAGTAAGCTATCCGGAGGGGTGGCTCCGGTCAGCAACCGGAGGCTTGCCTCCATTAACTTAGCGGAGGGTTGCCTCCGGTTGCAAGACGGAAGGGGTGACGCGCGTCATGACCGACGCCGACATGCCCGGTGAGGTCTTCTCCCGCCGCCCGAAACGGGCCGACGCCCGCCGCAACTACGACGCGCTCATCGCCGCCGCCCGTGAGGTCTTCGGCGAGCACGGCGCGGGCGCGTCCCTGGAGGAGATCGCCCGCCGGGCCGGCGTGGGCATCGGCACGCTCTACCGCAACTTCCCCCACCGGCGGGACCTGTTCGAGGCGGTCTACGTCGAGGAGGTGCGCGCGCTCAGCGCCTCCGCCGCCGACCTGGCCGACGAGCCGCCCTGGGACGCCCTCGTCGGCTGGCTGCACCGGTTCGTCGCCTACGTGGCCACCAAGCGGGCGCTGGCCGAGGAACTGGTGCACGACTCCGAGGTGTTCCGCAGCTGCCGCACCGAGATCTACGCGACCGGCGAGCCGCTGCTGCGCCGCGCCCAGGAGGCCGGAGCCGCCCGGCCCGACGCCGGCTTCGACGACGTGATCCGGCTGATCAGCGGGCTGGCCGCGTACCAGTTCCCGGACCCGGCCCAGCGCGACCGCGTCCTGGCCATCGCGCTGGACGGCCTGCGCCCGCCGGCCCGTGTGACCTGATACGTCTCGTCGCCCGGCCGTCTGTCGACGTGACGCATCAAGGGCTGCTCGGCACGGGAGGAAGTGGCGGGCGCGGCCGTGCCCAGCCGACGAATCGAGCGAACAACACTTGTGGGCTGGGAGCCTCGTACGGGTTGAGGCGATGTAGCTCGTGGGCTGCGTCATAGAGCTGCCCACACAGGTAGATCGACAGGGCGACACGATCGTTCGCGTACTCGGCGAGCAGTGCGAGTCGAGCCTCCGCGCACGGCCACGGATAAGCGCAGCGTTTGCAGATCCAGAGTGGGCGCATAGGCAGATGCGCGCGAGCGCCCGTGCTCACCCCAGCCCTCGCAGCCGCGTGGCCGCGTAAGTGCGGCTGCTGCTGGACATGCGCTCCCGAGTTGTTGATTCCAGTCGGTGCAGACCAGCCAAATACACGAAAAGTTCCCGCTTGGTGACTGCGGTGCCTCGGGCGTTCAACTCGTACGCCTCGATCCATGCCCAGCCGTCGTATGGCTGGCGATCCTCGATCTCCCGGATCACGCGAACGGTGATCGGGCGAAAGAACTGAACGCTTGCCCTGCGGTCGAGGCAGAGGAGGTCTCCCGCCTTGAGCGGGCTGTCATTCGCCGTTGCGTCGCGTCGACCCGCCCTCGGCCTGCTGTCGGGCATGAGTTTCCTCTCCTGCCAGGGGGGCTGCGTCGGGCGGCTCGCCCGACATCCCTGGTCCTGTGGCCGCCGGACGTCCGAGCACCGGCTGTGTCGCCTGGAGGTCAGCTTTGCTGAGAGCTATGGGACCAATACACAGCGTTGATGTATGGTGCCGAGACGTTCGGGACGTCCATGAGGGAGGAAGGATGAACCACGCGCTCCAGGTGGCGATGGCCGAAGCCGGTGAGACGGCGGAGAGCCTTGCAGCTCAGATCGGCGTGGATCCGAAGACGGCGGCCCGTTGGGTCTCTCCGGGACGTATTCCGCAGCCTCGGCGACGTGCCCAGGTGGCGGCGCTCCTCGGCCGGGACGTCGGGGATCTTTGGCCGGACGTCCTCAAGCGCCGTGAACCGCCGTGGCTGCGTGAGTGGGTCGACTGGGAGCGGGACGCCGTGTCGATCCGCTGGTTCGAGCACACATGGGTGCCCGGGCTGTTGCAGACCGAGGCATATGCACGCGCGACGCTGACCGGCGAGGCGCTGACCGCAGCGGAAATCGATGAGCTGGTCGCCTCGCGGCTCGAACGACAGTCGATCCTCCGTCGGGACCGGCCGCCTCTGGTCGTCGCGGTCATCTTCGAGGGCGTGCTGCATCAGTCGGCCTACGGCGACCGGGAGCTGATGCGGGAGCAGCTTGAGCACCTGGTCCACTGCGCAGCCCTGCCCGGTGTGCAGATACACGTCGTGCCGAGGGACATCGGCATGTATCCGGGGCTCGGTGGCGGCTTCATCCTCGCCGAACTGCCCACCGGTGAACATGTCGCGCACGTCGACAGCCAGGCGTCCGCGCAGCTACTTAATGAGGCTGCGGCCGTTGCTACGCTCAGCCGTAGGTGGGAGCGCATCAGGGGCGAGGCCCTCTCCCGAACCCAGTCACTAGACCTGATCATGGAAGCGGCAGGATCATGGACATGACCGCTGCGCGATGGCGCAAGAGCACGAAGAGCGGCAACAACGGCGGCTCTTGTGTGGAGGTCGCCGACAACCTCGCGGGCGTCGTGCTGGTCCGGGACACCAAGGACCGGGCTGGCGCGACGCTGGCCTTCGCGCCAGCGGCCTGGCAGGGATTCGTCGACCTGGCCAAGGAGATCGGCGTCAGTGAGCGTCGATGACACCAGCACCGACGCTCGGTGAAGATCTCGATGCCGAACTGGCCCGGCGGGGGATGGCGGTCTCCGCCGAGGGCTGCGCTCGCGCGGGGAGGCAACGTGCTCAGGTGGAGCAGCAGTGGCCTCGCGGTCGTCGGGTCAAGCTGCGCGAACGCATGCGTCAAGCAGCACAGGAGATATCCTCCAGGATCTATGACTGAGCAGCGTGGCTCAGCTGATCCGCCGGACGACGGGATCGAGCGCTGCCGTCAGGAGGTCCGTCTCGCCGGTGTTCAGGTGCTGGATGCAAGCGGCGATGTTGTCCGCCGCATCGAGTTCCGACCAGTCGAGCAGGTAGCCGGCCGCGGCGCCGAGCTGGCGCAGGAAGGCGCGCAGGGTCCGTCCGTTGCCCTCCCGGAACGGATGGCAGACGTTCAGCATGATCCGCCTGGCCAGGCGACCCGTGCAGCGGTGTCGAATGGGACGTCTGTCGCAGACCAGCACTGCTCGGCCGGCGGCTCCCGAGCGAGAACCGCCGGCCGCTCACCGTCCCGTCAGCGGTGCCCGTTACCCGGCCGCCCCCACGGCCCGGTGATCGCGAACACGTACCCCGGCGACTGGATGTTGGCGAACAGCGTCCTGCCGTCCGCGCTGAACGTCGGCCCGGTGAACTCGCTGTCGTTCAGCTCGTTGCGCGCCAGCGGGTACGCAGTGCCCTGCTCGGTGACGCCGACCAGGTGCGACACACCCTCGCCGTCCTCGGCCAGGATCACCCCGCCGTACGGCGACACGGTGATGTTGTCCGGCCCGTCGTAGTTGCCGTGGTCGGCGTCCGGGTCGGCGTTCACCCCGAAGATCGTCTTCAGCGTGACGGTCTGCCGGCGCGGGTCGTAGAACCACACCTGCCCGTCGTGCTCGTTGGCGCTGCCGTCGTCGTGCCGGGCGTAGCTGGCCACGAAGTACGCGCCGCCGTCGCCCCACCAGGCGCCCTCCAGCTTGCGGCTGCGGGTCACCTCCGCGTCGGTGAACTGCTTGCGTACGGACACGGTCCGGGCGTCGCGGTCCGGCACCTCGACCCACTCGACCCGGTAGCGGGTCCCGGGGGTGGTGGCCTCGGACAGGTCGGCCACGTGCGTGTCGCCGCGCAGGCAGCGCATCGCGGCGAGGCTGCCGGCGGTGCCGCCGTCGGGCCGCTGGGCGAGCGCCCGCAGCGCGCCCTTGCCGGCCCGGAAACCGGGCGGCGGCGTCCACCGGAAGTACAGGCCGTTGGGCCCGCTCGCGTCCTCGGTCAGGTAGATCGAGTGCGTGTACGGGTCGACCGCGACCGCCTCGTGCGAGTACCGCCCGAGGAACGTCAGCGGCACCGGGTCGGTGTTGGCGGACCTGTCGTGCGGGTCGACCTCGAAGACGTACCCGTGGTCCTTCAGGAATCGCCCACCGGCCCGCTGCTCGGTCTCCTCGCAGGTCAGCCACGTGCCCCACGGGGTGATGCCACCGGCGCAGTTGTTGTGCGTGCCGGCCACGCTCACGTACTCGCGCAGCCGCCGCCCGTGCCGGTCCACCTCGATGGTGGTGGTGCCGCCGCGGGCGCCCGGGTCGTAGGTGAGACCGGTCAGCGCCGGCACCGGGTACGGCTCGTCGCCGCCGATCTCGTGGTTGTTCACCAGCACCGAGCCGCGCGGGCCGCGGAAGCAGCCGGTGCCGTCGGCGTCGCTGGGGGTGGGCTGCCCGGACTCCAGCAGCGTCGCGCCCGCCTGCGCGACCACCGTGTACGAGAAGCCCGGCGGCAGCGCCAGCAGGCCGGCCGGGTCCGGCACCAGGTCGCCGTAGCCGACGGCGGGGCGGCACGCGGGCCGGGCCGCTGCCTGTCCGGCGATCGCCTCCAGGCTGCCGGCCACCACGATGCCGAGCCCGCCGGCCACGCCGCCGCGCAGCAGGGACCGCCGGGGAAGAGGTGAGGTCACGTCGTCGCCTTCCTGTGCGCTCGGTTCGCCGAGGGACAGGCAAGCCGGGCCGGGGGAACGGTGGACGGCGCGCCCGTCCGCCGCCGGGTGAACAGTGGACGAATCCCCGGTGCGGAGCGCCATGTGCCGCTGCGCCGCGCGTCCGTTAGGGTTCCCTCGATCGCAAGACGTCGGAGGGCGGACGGTGGGCAGACTCGCGGCGGCGTACCGGCAGGCGGTCGATCGGCACCGGCAGGCACTGCGCCACTGGGAGGCGGCCCGGCGGCTGCTCGGCGCCGCCGGCCCGGCGCCCGTGGGCAGCCCCGAGCTGGTCGCGCGGCTGGCCCGCCTCGGCGGTGAGCTGGCCGCCGCGGTGCCCGGCACCGCCCGCGTCGCGACCCACCCCGTTCCGGTACGCCTCGGCGCGGCGACCACAGTCGACGGCGCGTTCCCGGTGCTCGTGCCGGTGGGGGCGGGCGCGCATCTGGCGCTCGATCAGGACGCCCGCGACCCGCGCGTCGGGGAGCTGCTGCGGGCGGTGGTGGTGCGGCTGCTGACCGCCGCTCCGGCCGGCGCGATCCGGGTCGTCGGCATCGACCAGGCCGCCTTCGGCGCGGCGTTCCTGCCGCTGCGCCCGCTGCAGGACGCCGGGGTGCTCGCCGCGGCGGCGACCACCGAGGCGGAGACGGCAGCGCTGCTCGACGCGGCCGAGCGGCACGCCCGTACCGCCCAGCGGTCCGCGCCGGAGGACCGGGAGCTGCTGGTGGTGGTGGCCGCGTCCGCGCCGCCGCCCCGGGAGCTGGCCCGGCTCGCCGCGCTCACCCACGCCGGCCCGGCCGCCGCGGTCTGTGTGCTGCTGGCCGGTCACCGGCCCGCCGGGCCGAGCGCCGCGCCGCCGCTGGGCGCCACCACCCACCTGCGGGTCACCGAGCGGTACACGCTCGTCGGTGACCCGCCCGGCCGCCCGTTCAGCGCCGACGGCAGCGGGCTGGCCGCGCCGGTGGTGCTCGACGGCGACCCGTCGCACGCCGCGGTGACCGCGCTGGCCCGCCGGTACGCCGAGACCGCCGACCAGGACGTCGTCACGTTCGCCGACCTGCTGCCCGCGCAGCGCTGGGCCGGGTCCGCCGCCTCCGGCCTGCGTACCGTGCTCGGCCGCGCCGGCCGCCGCCCGCTCGCGGTGGCGTTCGACGACGCCACGCCGCACTGGCTGATCGGCGGCCGCACCGGCGCCGGCAAGACGGTGCTGCTGCTCGACGTGCTCTACGGGCTGGCCGCCCGCTACTCCCCGGCCGAGCTGCGGCTGATGCTGCTCGACTTCAAGGAGGGCGTGAGCTTCACCGAGTTCGTGCCCACCGACCGCGACCCGTCCTGGCTGCCGCACGCCGACGCGGTGGGCATCGAGTCCGACCGCGAGTACGGCGTGGCGGTGCTGCGGGAGCTGCGCGCCGAGTTGGGCCGCCGCGCCGACCTGCTCAAGCGGCACGGGGTCAGCCGCCTGGCCGACCTGCCGCCCAACGCCCGGCCGCCCCGGATCGTCACCGTGATCGACGAGTTCCACGTGCTGTTCGCCGGCAACGACGCGCTGGCCCGGCAGGCCGTCGACCTGATCGAGGAACTGGCCCGCAAGGGCCGCTCGTACGGCCTGCACCTGGTGCTGGCCAGCCAGAGCACCACCGGCATCGAGGCGCTCTACGGCCGGGCCGAGGCCATCTTCGGCCAGTTCCCGCTGCGGATCGCGCTGCCCGGCGGGGACGCCGTGCTGGACCCGCGCAACGACGCCGCGCGCGGGCTCACCGTCGGCACGGCAGTGGTGAACACCGCCGCCGGCGCGCCCGGCGCGGACGCGGAGGTGCGGTTCCCCGACGCGCACGCCGCCTCGGCCGACCTGGCAGCGCTGCGCCACGAGCTGCACGCGGCCCGCCCTGCCGGGTCGCGCCCGCCGTCGGTGTTCCGGGGACACGAGACGCCCCGGCTCACCGACGACTCCGCGTGGACCGCGTTGACGCCGGGCGCCGACCCGCCGTACGCGCTCGTGGGCCGCGCGGTCGACGTCGCCGGCAGCCCGGCCGGGTTCGCGCTCGACGCCAGCCCGGGCCGGCACCTGGCGGTGGTCGGCACCGCAGCCTTCGGCGCGGAGGTGCTCCGGTCGGCCACGCTGTCCCTGGCCCGGCAGCACGCGCCCGGCACCGCCCGGTTCCTGTTCGCGCCGCTGGCGCCCGGCACCACCGACGCCGCCGACGACCTGGCCATGACGCTGGCCGCCGCCGGGCACCCGGTCCGCCGCCTGGCCGCCGAGGCGCTGCGCGCCCAGCTCGCCGAGGCCGCCACCGGTGACGCCCCGGCCTCCGGGCGTACCTACCTGGTGGTGTTCGGGGTGGACGCCGCCGCCACGACGCTCGCCGCCTCCGACCCGGCGACGTTCCGTTCCGGGTACGACGACCTGCGCGCCGTGCTGCGCCAGGGGCCCGCGCGCGGGGTGCACGTGCTCGGCTGGTGGCGCGGGCTGCGCCGGCTCGCCGACGACCTGGGCGGCAGCGGGCAGCGCGACGACGTCACCGGCCTGGTCGCGCTCAACGTGCCCGCCGCCGACCTGGGCCTGCACCTCGGCGTGCACGACCTCGCGTACGTGCCGCGCGAGGGCCGCGCGCTGCTCGTCGACCGGCACGAGCACCGCACCGCGCTGATCGTGCCGTTCGCCGCGGGGAGTGATGTCCCATGAGTGGATTCGACGAGTACGCGGCGCTGCTGCGGGAGCTGTCCACCCGGCAGCGGGGCGGGGAGCGGGAGATCGCGGCCGAGGCGGAGCGCCGCCGTGGCCTGCAGGCCGCCGTCGACAAGCTGGGGCAGCGGCTCGTCGCCCAGGGGCAGCACCTGGACCGGCTGGGCCAGGCGATCGGCGCGCCGATGACCTCGGTACCGGCGCCGGCGGTTGCGGTGGCCGCCGGACCGGCCGCGCCGGAGGCGGCAGATGCGGGCGGGCGGACGGGCGCCGGGCGGGGGGAGGACGCGGGCGGGCGGACGGGCGCCGGGCCGGGGGACGGCGTGACCGGCGGCGCAGCCGCCGCGCCGGGGCAGGCGGGCGTCGGGGCGTACCCCTCTCCGGGTGTGGCGCCGCGGGCGGGTGACCCGGCGGCGGAGCTGGCTGCGGCGGAGCGGCTCGCCGGGGAGGCCGACGGGTACGGGCAGCAGGCCGACGCGCTGGCCCGCACGCCGGTGCTGTTGCCGACCTGGTCGGCGCCGGCCCGGGCGGTCGCGGTGTACGGCGGTTGCGCGCTCGTCGGCTCGCTGCTGATGCTTGTCGCGCTGGTGGGGTCGCCGGTGCCGGTGGCCGGGCTGGACCTGGTGGCGGCGCTGTCCTGCGCCGGGGTGCCGCTGCTGTCCTTCGTGGCCGGTCAGGTCGTGCTGGCCCGGTGGGGCCGCCCGGCGCTGGCCGGCGGTGAGGCCACGACCGGGCGGTACGTGCCGCTGGGCTTCGTGATCTGCGCGCTGGTCTCCCCGTCGCTGTTCTGCGTCTACCTGCTCCTGTTCCGCCTCCTCCGCTGACCCCAGCCCGGTTCGTCGCCGTCGATCATGGACTTGTGGCCGCGGCGGTGGGCTTGATGTGGCTTTTGCCGGGGCGGAAACTGCAAGATCGCGAAGGTGTGGGGGTGGGGGAGGGCGGTAGGGTTCCCGAGGGTGGGTGAGGTGGGGGAGGGGTTGTGAGCGCGGCGGAGATCATCGCGAGGCTGGCGGCGGCGGCGCAGAAGCTGGACGAGGCCAAGGCGCGCACGGCTGCCGCGGCACAGGACGCGGCGGAGGCGCGGGCGCTGGTGGCGGGCGCGCTGGAGGGGGCGACGGCCGGGCCGCTGATCGGCGTCATCGACTCCTACCGGCAGGCGCTGGCGCAGGCCGCGCAGGGCGGGGAGCCGGCCCGGCAGCACGTCCAGGAGACCATCGCGAAGGTCCAGGCGCTGGGCAACTGAGCCCGGCCCGGCTTGCCGGTTTGCGCGGTGGGCGCGACAAGTGGTTACCGCCGCGTAACTTTTCATTGACGTGTGTGAAATCGGACACGCATCATCGTGTCCACGATCGATCGGATCCCACCCGTCCCCTCCCGGTCCGCCCGGGTGCCTCCCCCTCGGAGGTGCAGCCCATGCTGCTCCGAACGATCCTGGCCGCCACCACCGCCGCCACCGTCCTGCTCGTCCCGGCCGCCGCCCAGGCGGCCGCCGCCGAACCCGCCGCCCCGTCGAACACGGCCACCGTCACCACCGCCGCGCAACGGGCCGCCGCCGCGGCCGCCGACCCGGTGATCGTGGTCGGTGGCCTCAGTGGAATCTCCATCGCGTACGAGCCGATCGCCGCCCGGCTGCGCGCCGACGGCTACCGGGTCTCGATCTTCCAGTTGCCGAATCTCGGTCTCGGCGACATCCGCGAGTCCGCCCGTGCGCTCTCGACCTACGTGGACCAGGTCCGCGCCGCCACCGGAGCGGCCCGGGTCGACCTGGTCGGCCACTCCGAGGGCGGCCTGGTCAGCCGCTGGTACGTCAAGTACCTCGGCGGCGCCGCCACCGTCGACCAGTACGTCAGCCTCGGCAGCCCGCAGTACGGCACGTACGTCGCCAACCTGGTCGCGTTCCTCGGGCTGGGCAGCTGCGCCGGGGTGATCGCCTGTCAGCAGATGTCGATCGGGTCGAGCTTCCTGGCCGACCTCAACGCCGGTGACGACACGCCCGGGCCGGTTCGCTGGGCCACCGTGCGCACCTGGCAGGACGAGCTGGTCCGGCCGGTCGACAACGCGCTGCTCGCCGACGGCGCCACGAACGTGCTGGTGCAGGCGTGGTGCCCGCTGCGGGTCGTCGGCCACCTCGGGCTGGTGCTGGACGGCACCACGTACACGGTGGTGCGCCAGGTGCTCGCCGGCGCCCCGGTCCGGCCGAACTGTTTCGCGGTCTGACACCGGTGCCCGGGCCCGCCGTCGCGCGGGCCCGGGCGCTGTCAGCTCCCGTCCCGCCCGCGGATGACGTCCGCGGCCCGCCAGGCCAGCGCGCTCACCGGGGCGCTGGTCCAGCCCGCCACCATCACCGGCAGCACCGACGCGTCGACCACCCGCAGCCCGTCCACGCCGCGTACCCGCAGCTGCGGGTCGACCACGTGGTCGTCGCCGTCGCCCATCGCGCAGGTGCCGATGGCGTGGTAACCGCAGTAGCCGCGCGCCACCGCCGCCTCGACGATCTCGGCGTCGGTGCGGACCGCCGGGCCGGGCACCGTCTCGGCCCGGATCCGCTTCGCGATCGGCCCGGTGGCGAAGAACTCCCGCATCCGGCGGAACAGGTCCGCCGCCACCCGCCGGTCGTGGTCGGTGGTGAGGTAGTTCGCCACGACAGCCGGCGGCGTACGCGGGTCCGCGTCGGTGATCGCCAGGCTGCCCTCGCTGTCCGGCCGGGTGACGGTGCCCAGGCACATCAGTCCCGGCTCCCGTTCCAGTTCGAGCGCCTTGCCGGGCCGCGGCGGCGCGGCCGAGAACGGCGCCATCAGCAGGTGCGCGTCCGGGCGGTCCAGCTCCGGCCGGGACTTGACGTGGGCCGCCACGTCGAGCACCGGCAGGGCGAGTGGGCCGCCGCCGGTGAGCAGCCAGCGCAGCGTGGCCCGGGCCTGCCCGAGCGGGCTGCCGATGGTCATGTTGTGGCCGCCGGGCTCGGCGAGGCGGTACTGCAGCACCATCGACCGGTGCTCGCGCAGCCCCGCGCCGACCCGGGGCCGGTCGAGCAGCACCGGCACGCCCGCGGCGCGCAGCGTGTCCGCCGGCCCGATGCCGGAGACCTGCAACAGGTGCGGGGTGGCCAGGGCGCCCGCGGCGAGGATCACCTCCCCGGCCGCCCGGCGCTCGACCGCCCGGCCGCCGTGCGCCACCCGTACGCCGACCGCCCGGCCGCCCTCGACCAGCACCCGCAGCACGACGGCGCCGACCTCGACGGTCAGGTTGGGCCGGCGCCGCACCGGGTGCAGGAACGCGTTCGCGGCGCTGACCCGCCGTCCGCCGTGGATTGTGGCGGTGGGGTAGCCGATCCGCTCGTCGTCGTCGGCGTCCAGGTCGTCGGCCCGGCGCCAGCCCAGCTCGGCGCCGGTGGCCACCATCTCCTCGGCGAGCGGGTCGGTGCCGGTGGCGATGGACAGCCGCACCGGCCCGCCCGCGCCCCGGTGCGGCGCGGGGCCCAGCGGGTGGTCCTCCAGCCGCGTGAACACCTGCCGCATGGCCGACCAGCCCCAGCCCAGCGGGTCGAGGGCGTCCCAGTCGCGGGCCGCGCCGCGGCTCCAGATCATGCCGTTCACCGACGTCGAGCCGCCGATCATCCGGCCGCGCTGCCAGATCTCCTGGCGGCCCGGCCCGGTGGTGGCCGGGTAGTGCCAGGCGGTGCGCTCGTCGTCCATCAGCCGGGAGAACGCCTTCGGCACGCGCACGTACGGGCTGCGGTCCCAGCCGCCCGCCTCCAGCAGCAGCACCCGCGTCCCCGGATCCTCGGTTAGCCGGTTGGCCAGCACGCACCCCGCCGCGCCGGCCCCCACGATGACGTAGTCGAACTCCTCCACAGCGGACCCCCACTCGTGAGAATCCTTCTGACGGTAGTTGCTCGATCACGTTCCGCGAAAGGGTCGGACGGCGGCAGACTCAGGCCGCCTTGGCCAGCGCCTCGAACTCGTCGTCGGTCAGTTCCACCTCGGCCGCCGCCACGTTCTCCTCCAGGTGCGCCACCGACGACGTACCGGGGATCGGCAGCATCACCGGCGAGCGGCGCAGCAGCCAGGCCAGCGCGAGCTGCGCCGGAGTGGCGCCGTGCGCGGTCGAGATCGCGTCCAGCGGGCCGCCGGGGCGGGCCAGGTTGCCGGTGGCGATCGGGAACCACGGGATGAACGCCAGGTCGTGCCGCTCGCAGTGCGCCAGCACGTCCTCGGCGCCGCGGTCGGCCAGGTTGTAGAGGTTCTGCACGGACACGATCGGGACGATCTCCCGGGCCGCCTCGATCTGCTCGACGCTGACCTGCGACAGCCCGATGTGCCGGACCTTGCCCTCCTGCCGCAGCAGCGCCAGCTCGCCGAGCTGGTCGGCCAGCGGCACCTTCGCGTCGATGCGGTGCAGCTGGTAGAGCGGGATGCAGTCCAGGCCCAGGTGGCGCAGGCTCAGCTCGCACTGCTGGCGCAGATACTCCGGGCGGCCCACCGGCCGCCAGTCGTCCGGGCCGGAGCGTGTCAGCCCGGCCTTCGTCGCGATGACCAGGTCGTCGGCGTACGGGTGCAGCGCCTCGCGGATCAGCAGCTCACTGACGAACGGCCCGTACGAGTCGGCGGTGTCGATGAACGTGACGCCCAGCTCGTACGCGCGGCGCAGCACCCGTACCGCCTCGGCCGGGTCCTTCGGGTCGCCCCACACGCCGGGGCCGGTGAGCTGCATCGCCCCGTAGCCGAGGCGGTCGACCCGCAGGTCACCACCGATCCGGTAGCTGCCCGACGCCTTGGCGGGCTGGGTGCTGGTGGCCATCGCGGTCCTCCTGTGCTCGTACGCGGTCGCGGGCGGCGCGCGCCCCGACCCCTGGACATTCCCCGAATCGTGGCGGCGAAGCACCGGTAGTTGCGGCGAGCGGCCCCGGCGCACCGGACCGCCGTGCGAGGCTGGGCGCAACGGTGGTCAGCAGGAGGTGCGCATGGGCACGACGCCACGGCTCGACTTCGCGCTGGACACGTACGAGTGCATCGTGCTCTACCCGGGGCCGTCCGGCCGGGCCCTGCCGGAGGAGACCGTGCAACGGCTGCAGGCCGAGCATCTGCAGCACATGCGGGCGCTGCAACGGCGCGGCATCGTGCTCGTCGACGGCTCGGTGGACGGCCCGGCCCGGGAACCCGACCCGCCGATCGGCTTCGGCCTGGCCCGTACCGGCTCGGTGGACGACGTGCGCAGCGTCATGGAGGCCGACCCGGCGGTACAGGCCGGGCTCTACCGGGTCGAGGTGCTGACCTTCCTCTGCCCGGCCGGCTCGCTGGAGTTCCCGCTGGTCAAGACGGAGAGCTGACGGCCGGCGCGGTCTCGTCGCCGTTCTCGGCGATCGCGCTGCACCACTTCCACGGCGCCGCGAGCCGGGTCCCGCTGGAGCGGACCGCGTCCGGGCTGCGCGCCGACCACCTGCTCGCCGAGATCATCGCGGCCTGGCCGCCCGGCGGCTGCCCGAACCTGCCCCCGGCCGGTCCGGCGGGGCCGCGCCACGGCGAGGGCGGACGGCATCCACGGGAGCACCCGGCCGGCACGTGACGGCGAGGGGTACCATTTCCGCCGCGCGGTCGCCGATGCCCGCCACACACGACGTTCCGGTGCGGTACGCCAACCGCCCGCCCGCGCGGTACACGCGCGTCGTTGGACAACTGTTCCGCTGTCCGCAAGGGGTCGGCCGGGAGGCCGATCCGGAGGAGAGACTAGCCTGATGGGCGTGACACGCCGCGCGAAGATCGTCTGTACTCTCGGCCCCGCCACCTCGTCCCCGGAGCGTATCCGAGGGCTCGTCGAGGCGGGCATGAACGTGGCGAGGCTCAACTTCAGCCACGGCAGTCACGCCGACCACGAATCGGTCTACCGGCTGGTCCGGGAGGCCGCCGAGGCGTCCGGCAAGCCGGTCGCGGTGCTGGCCGACCTCCAGGGGCCCAAGATCCGGCTGGGCCGGTTCGCCGACGGCCCGCACGAGTGGCGCACCGGCGACTCGGTCGTGATCACCGGTGACGACGTCGTCGGCTCGAAGGAGCGCGTCTCCTGCACCTACCGCAAGCTGCCGCAGGAGGTGAAGCCGGGCGACCGGCTGCTGATCGACGACGGCCGCGTCGCGGTCGAGGTCAGCGACGTCACCGGCAACGACATCCGGTGCCTGGTCACCGAGGGCGGCCCGGTCTCCAACAACAAGGGCGTCTCGCTGCCGAACGTGGCGGTCAGCGTCCCGGCCCTGTCCGACAAGGACGCGGAGGACCTGCGCTTCGCCCTCGGCCTCGGTGTCGACCTGGTCGCGCTCTCGTTCGTCCGCTCACCCGAGGACATCAAGCTCGTCCACTCGATCATGGACGAGGAGGGCGTGCGCCGCCCGGTCCTGGCCAAGGTCGAGAAGCCCGAGGCGGTCGACCACCTCGAGGCGATCGTGCTGGCCTTCGACGGCGTCATGGTCGCCCGCGGCGACCTCGGCGTCGAGCTGCCGCTGGACCAGGTGCCGCTCGTGCAGAAGCGCGCCGTGCAGCTCTGCCGGGAGAACGCCAAGCCGGTCATCGTGGCCACCCAGATGCTCGACTCGATGATCGAGAACTCCCGCCCGACCCGCGCCGAGGCCTCCGACGTGGCCAACGCGGTGCTCGACGGCGCGGACGCGGTGATGCTCTCCGGCGAGACGAGCGTCGGCAAGTACCCGGTGCTCACCGTCAGCACCATGGCCAAGATCGTCACCACCACCGAGGCCGGCTCGATCGCCGTCCCCCGGTTGCAGCACGACCCGCGTACGCACGGCGGCGCGCTCACCGTGGCCGCCTCCTCCATCGCCCGGGCCATCGGCGCCAAGGCCATGGTGGCGTTCTCGCAGACCGGCGACACCGTCAAGCGGCTCGCCCGGCTGCACTGCGACCTGCCGCTGCTGGCCTTCACGCCGGTGCCGGAGGTGCGCAACCAGCTCGCGCTCTCCTGGGGCGTGGAGACGTTCCTGATGCCGTTCGTCCAGCACACCGACGACATGTTCCGCCAGGTCGACCAGGCGCTGCTGGGCCTCAACCGGGCCAACCCGGGCGACTACGTGGTGATCGTGGCGGGCAGCCCGCCCGGCACCCCCGGCTCCACCAACACGCTGCGCGTGCACCAGCTGGGTTCGCTCGTGGACGCGGCCTCGGCGCGAGCGCTCCAGTGAGTGCTGCGGCGACCGGGCAGGCGGCGGTCGACCAGCTGCTGGAGGTGCTCGACCTGGACCGTACCGGGGAGATGACCTTCCGGGGGATGAGCCCGCCGGTGGGCCCGCAGCGGGTCTACGGCGGGCAGGTCGCCGGCCAGGCCCTGGTCGCCGCCGGCCGCACCGTCGACGCGGAGCGGGCCGTGCATTCCCTGCACGGCTACTTCGTGCGCCCCGGTGACCCGGCCGAGCCGATCGAGTACCAGGTGGAGAACGTCCGCGACGGCCGGTCCTTCTCGGTGCGCCGCTCGGTGGCGTTGCAGCACGACAAGCCGATCTTCTTCATGTCGGCGTCGTTCCAGCGACAGGACGAGGGGCTGGACCACCACGCCCCGGTGCCGCCGGACGTGCCCGGCCCGGACGACGTGCCGACCATGACCGACCGGCTCTCCCGCTACCCGGAGCGGCTCGGCATCTGGGGGATGATCCCGCGCCCGATCGACGTGCGCTACGTCGGCGAGCCCGGCTGGGTACGCCCCGGCGACCGCCCGGCCGAACCGCACCAGCGGGTGTGGATGCGGCTGGACGGCAAGCTGCCGGACGATCCGCTGCTGCACGCGTGCGCGCTGACGTACGCCTCCGATCTGACGCTGCTGGACTCGGTGCTGTCGGTGCACGGCGAGGTGTGGGGCCCGGGCGGCGTGGTCGGCGCGAGCCTCGACCACGCGCTGTGGTTCCACAGGTCGTTCCGCGCCGACGAGTGGTTCCTGTACGACTGCTGGAGCCCGTCCGCGTCAGGCGGCCGTGGCCTGGCCACCGGCCGCATGTTCACCGCCGACGGGCGGCACATCGCCAGCGCCGTGCAGGAGGGACTGCTGCGCCGCGTCGGCGGCTGATCGGCGGGTGATGATCGTCCGGGCGCGGGTCGGCGGGGCGGCCCGCACCCGAGCGGACTAACCTGGCCGTATGCGTCTTTCCGCCCGGGTCGACTATGCCCTCCGCGCGGCCGCTGAGCTGGCCTCGGTCGCGGACGGGACCGCCGAGCGGAGCCGCCCGGTGACCGCCGAGCAGATCGCCCGGTCCCAGGACATCCCGCCGAAGTTCCTGGAGAGCATCCTGCTCCAGCTTCGCCGGGGCGGCATCGTGCACGCCCAGCGTGGCCCCGAGGGCGGCTACTGGCTGGCCCGGCCGGCGAGTGAGATCTCCCTGGCCGAGGTGATCCGCGTCATCGACGGGCCGCTCGCGCACGTGCGCGGCCAGCGTCCGGAACAGCTCGGCTATCAGGGCGCGGCCCGCGCGTTGCAGGACGTCTGGATCGCGTTGCGGGCCAGCGAGCGGGAGATCCTGGAGCTGGTCACGATCGCCGACGTGGCCTCCGGTGAGCTGCCCGGCCGGGTCAACGAACTGGCCGCCGACCCGCGCGCCTGGAGCTGACCGCGCCGTCCGGCGTGTCCTACCAACCGGATGGGGGACTTGACCGGGACCACCTTCGTGCCGCATTGTCGACCAAGTCGATAGGAGATACCGAAAAGTCAGGGGGCGCTCGTGCGCAAGCTGCTGGTCCTCGCCCTCGTCGGGCTCGCCGCGCAACTGGTCGACGGCTCGCTCGGCATGGCGTACGGGCTGACCTCCTCGACGCTGCTCCTGTTCGCCGGTGTCGCGCCGGCCGCCGCGTCGGCCTCGGTGCACCTGGCCGAGATCGGCACCACGCTCGCCGCGGGCGTCTCGCACTGGCGCTTCGGCAACGTCGACTGGCGGGTCGTCGGCCGGATCGCGCTGCCCGGCGCGATCGGCGCGTTCGCCGGGGCGACGTTCCTCAGTTCCATCTCCACCGAGGCCGCCGCGCCGTGGATGGCGGCCATCCTGTTCACGCTCGGCGCGTACCTGCTGGTGCGGTTCTCCCGGCCGCTTCGGGCCACCCGCGCCGCCGGCCGGCTGCGGAGCCGCTTCCTCGCCCCGCTCGGCCTGGTCGCCGGCTTCGTCGACGCCACCGGCGGCGGAGGCTGGGGCCCGGTCGCCACCCCGGCGCTGCTGGTCTCCGGCCGGATGGAACCCCGCAAGGTCATCGGCTCGGTCGACACCTCCGAGTTCGTCGTGGCCGGCGCGGCGAGCGTCGGCTTCCTGATCGGCCTGGGCACCGAGGGCTTCCTGCTGCCCACGGTGGCCGCGCTCCTGATCGGTGGCCTGATCGCCGCCCCGATCGCGGCCTGGCTGGTCCGCATCGTTCCCGCTCAGCTGCTCGGCGCCGTGATCGGCGGCGTGATCGTGCTGACCAACGCCCGCACGCTGCTCAGCGCCGGCGGCGTGAGCGGCTCGGCGCCGGTGGTGGTGTACGCGCTGCTCGGTGTCGCCTGGGTGGTCGCCATTGTCCTGGCGGTGCGGGCGCTGCGCCGCACCCGCCGCGCCCGCGCCACCGTCGAAGCGGCGCTGGCCTCCGCGCGGCCGGCCTCCGCGTCGCCGGCCTCCGCGTCGCCGGCCTCCGCGCCGCCGGCCTCCGCGCCGCCGGTCGAGGCCGCGCCCGTCTCCGCGTCGCCCGCGGAGGCGGGGGAGCCCGCTCGGCCGGGGGAATCCGTCGGGTCGGCAGAGGCCGCGAAGTCGGGGCAAGTCCCGGAGCCGGTGGTCACCGCCGAGACCTCCGAGCCTGCCGAGGCCGCGGAGTCGCGGAAGCTCGCCGCCGCCGTCGAGGGCTGAGCCGCTCGCGTTCCCGGGCCGCGCCATCGCCCAGGAGTGTTCTGTCTCGGCGTGTCGCGCGCCGTAGAGACATGTCCTGCTGACCGATATACCTCAGAGTCATAATTATGACTCTGAGGTATATCGGCTTTCAGGCATCTCTTCTCGTCGGCGTCGGCGTCGGCGTCGGCATCGGCTGTTGGCCGCCGCGCTCCTGCGCCGCCACTCCACCGCGCCGTTTCGCCGCCCCGCCCGGCCCCGCGCCGCCTCGCCCCGCCGCGCCGCCGCGCCGCCGCGCTGCCACGCCCGCGCCGCCCCGCCCGCGCCGCCGCGCCGCCCCGCCCGCGCCGCCGCGCCGCCCCGCCCGCGCCGCCGCGCCGCCCCGCCCGCGCCGCCGCGCCGCCCCGCCCGCGCCGCCGCGCTGCCGCGCCCGCGCCGCGCCGCCGCGCTGCCACGCCCACGCCGCGCCGCCGCGCTGCCCGCCCCGCGCACGCCGCCGCGCTTGTGGGGGTGTCCGGCGGTGACCTAGGCTGACGGAGCGCGGAGCCGAATCATCGACGTCGATGCGTTGACGTCGCCCGTCGCGTCAGGGCACGTATCCGCCGGTCCGGGCAGGCCGGCGTCGTCGCGTGCCTGACCTCCGCGAAAGGCATCTCCGTGCACCTCACCACCCCACGCCGCCGGCTCGCGCTGCTCGCCGCGGCCTCGGCGCTCACCCTGTCGGCCGGCGCGCTCACCACGATGACCGCCGCGGCGGCGGCCGCCGGCTGCCGGGTCGACTACCGGATCACCAACCAGTGGAGCGGCGGATTCGGCGCCGACGTGACAGTGACCAACCTCGGCGACCCGGTCAACGGCTGGACCCTCGGCTGGAGCTTCGCCGCCGGCCAGCAGGTCGTCCAGGCGTGGAACGCGACGGTCAGCCAGTCCGGCGCGCAGGTGAGCGCCCGCGACGCCGGCTACAACGCGGCCATCGGCACCGGCGGCACCGCGAACTTCGGCTTCAACGGCTCGTGGAACAACGCGTCGAACCCGGTGCCGGCCGCGTTCACGCTCAACGGCACGGCCTGCACCGGCGCGCCGTCCACCAGCGCGCCGCCGTCGACGCCGCCTCCGCCCACCACGCCGCCGCCCACCACACCTCCGCCCAGCACACCGCCACCAACCACGCCCCCGCCCACCGACCCGCCGGCCGGGGCGAAGCAGATGGAGAAGCTCGACCGAGGGCTGGTCAGCGTCCGCTCCGGCAGCGGCAACCTCGTCTCCTGGCGGCTGCTCGGCACCGAGACCACCGGTGTGGCGTTCAACCTCTACCGAGGTGGCACCAAGGTCAACGCCAGCCCGATCACCGGCGCCACCACGTACCTGGACAGCGGCGCGGCGGCCGGGTCCGCGTACACCGTGCGGGCCGTGGTGAACGGCGCCGAGCAGGCGGCGTCGGCCCCGGCGCTCCAGTTCGCCAACGGCTACCTGGACGTGCCGATCCAGCCGCCGCCCGGCGGCACCACCCCGGCCGGGGAGGGGTACAGCTACTCGGCGAACGACGCGAGCGTCGGTGACCTCGACGGCGACGGCCGCTACGAGTTCGTGCTCAAGTGGGACCCGTCGAACGCCAAGGACAACTCGCAGTCCGGCTACACCGGCAACGTCTACGTCGACGCGTACACGCTCACCGGCACCCGGCTGTGGCGCGTCGACCTGGGCCGCAACATCCGCGCCGGCGCCCACTACACCCAGTTCCAGGTGTACGACTACGACGGCGACGGGGACGCCGAGGTGGCCATGAAGACCGCCGACGGCACCCGCTCCGGCACCGGTCAGGTGATCGGCAACGGCTCGGCCGACCACCGCAACTCCAGCGGTTACGTGCTCGCCGGCCCGGAGTACCTGACCATGTTCGACGGCCGCACCGGCGCGGCCCTGTCCACAGTCGACTACGATCCGCCGCGAGGCACCGTCTCGTCCTGGGGCGACTCGTACGGCAACCGGGTCGACAGGTTCCTCGCCGGCACCGCGTACCTGGACGGGCAGCGCCCCTCGCTGATCATGGCGCGTGGCTACTACACCCGGGCCGTCGTCGCCGCCTGGGACTTCCGCGACGGCACGCTGCGCAAGCGCTGGACGTTCGACTCGAACGCCTCCGGCAACGGCGCCGCCGCCGGCCAGGGCAACCACCAGCTCTCCGTGGCCGACGTCGACAACGACGGCCGTCAGGAGATCGTGTACGGCGCCGCCACCATCGACGACAACGGCCGGCTGCTGTACTCCACCGGCAACGGCCACGGCGACGCGCTGCACGTCGGCGACCTCGACCCGTCCCGCGCCGGCCTGGAGGTGTTCAAGGTCGACGAGGACGGCAGCAAGCCCAGCTCCTGGATGGCCGACGCGCGTACCGGGCAGATCATCTGGCAGACCGCGCCGAACGGCGACAACGGCCGCGGCGTCTCCGGCGACGTCTGGGCCGGCAGCCCGGGCGCCGAGTCCTGGTCGTCGGCCGTCGACGGGCTGCTCAACACCCGGGGCCAGAACGTCGGGCGCAAGCCGTCGTCGGCGAACTTCCTGATCTGGTGGGACGGCGACCCGGTCCGGGAGCTGCTCGACGCCACGAAGATCGACAAGTACGGCACCGGCGGGGAGACCCGGCTGCTCACCGGCAGCGGCGTCGCCTCGAACAACGGCACCAAGTCCACCCCGGCGCTCTCGGCGGACCTGCTCGGCGACTGGCGGGAGGAGGTCGTCTGGCGCACCTCCGACAGCACCGCGCTCCGGATCTACAGCACGCCGGTCACCACCGGCCTGCGGCTGCCGACGCTGATGCACGACCCGCAGTACCGGGTGGCGGTGGCCTGGCAGAACACCGCCTACAACCAGCCGCCGCACCCGGGCTTCTACCTTGGCGACGGCATGAGCACCCCGGCCGCGCCGAACATCTACCTGCGCTGAAACGACAGGCACCGGGTCGCCGGCCGCGGAATCCGCTCCGCCGGCGACCCGGTGCACCACACCGCAGCATTCCCGACCCGTCCCGACCGGGAATGCCGTACCACCACCGGGGACAAAGTTATGCGTCCCGCGCGACGCTGCGGTGACGTGGCTATGAAGAGCGTGTTTCAGCCCTCCCGGCGCAGCCCGCCCGCCACCTTCTCGGCGATCAGCTCGAACGAGCGGACCCGGTCCGCCACGTCGTACACCATCGTGGTGAGCATCAGCTCGTCCGCGCCGGTGCGCTCCAGCAGTTCCCCGAGCTGCCGGGCCACCGTCTCCGGCGAGCCGGTCGCCTGGCCGTCGCGGCGCTGGGCGACGAACTCCCGCTCGAACTCCGAGTACGGGTACGCTGCCGCCTCCTCCGGCGTGACCAGCGGCTCCGGGCGCCCCGAGCGCAGCTTCAGGAACGACAGCCCGGCCGGCCCGGCCAGCCACTCGGCCCGCTCGTCGGTCTCCGCGCAGACCGCGTTGACCGCCACCATCGCGTACGGCCGGTCCAGCCACTGCGACGGCCGGAAGTGCTGCCGGTAGAGCTGCAACGCCGGGATCGTGTTCTGCGAGCTGAAGTGGTGCGCGAACGAGAACGGCAGCCCGAGCAGGCCGGCCAGCTGCGCGCTGAACCCGCTGGACCCGAGCAGCCACACCTGCGGCGACTGGCCGCGGCCCGGCGTCGCGGTGATCGGGCCCGGCTCGGCGCCGGAGAAGTAGTTCATCAGGTCGGCCAGCTCACGCGGGAAGTGCTCCGCGGACAGGCCCTCCATGGTGCGGCGCAGCGCCAGCGCGGTCACCTGGTCGGTGCCGGGCGCCCGGCCGATGCCCAGGTCGATCCGGCCCGGGTGCAGCGCCTCCAGGGTGCCGAACTGCTCGGCCACCACCAGCGGCGCGTGGTTGGGCAGCATCACCCCGCCCGAGCCGAGCCGGATGGTGCTGGTGTTCGCCGCCAGGTGCGCGAGCAGCACCGCCGGCGCGGAACTGGCGATGGCGGGCATGTTGTGGTGCTCGGCCACCCAGAACCGGCGGTAGCCCAGCTCCTCGGTGCGGCGGGCCAGCTCCGTGGTGTACCGCAGCGCCTCACCGGCGTTGCCGGTCGCCGCCACCGGGGCAAGATCAAGAACAGACATGGGTACGTCGATCACAGCGTGGTGCAACAGGCCACGTGCCGGAATTGTTCCGCCGGGTGCGCTACCCCATACCCCGGGCCTGCTCGAAGATCAGGCTGGTCTGGGTGTGCTGCACCGCCGGATCGACTGCGAGATGATCGAGGACGAAGTCCCGCAGCGCGTCACCGGAGGCGGCCCGCACGTGCAGCACGTAGTCCTCCGCGCCGGCCACGTGGAACACCGACACCACCCCTGGTAGCCGCACCGACCGGGCCCGGAACGCGTCCACGGCGGCCCGCTCGTGCGCGGTCAGCCGCACCGACACCAGCGCCTGCAACGGCAGCCCCACCGCCGCCGGGTCCACCTCGGCGTGGAACCCGCGGATCGCCCCGCACTCGCGCAGCGCCCGGGTACGCGTCAGGCACGTCGACGGCGCCACCCCGACCCGCTCGGCCAGCGCGTTGTTCGGCAGCCGGCCGTCGGCCGCCAGCTCGGTGAGGATCGCGCGGTCGACGTCGTCCAGGCCGGCGAACGGCCGTACATCATTCGGTGCGGCAGGCATGTGACCATCCTTCACCGAATCACCGCTGGGCGAAAGCGTGATTGCCAGAATCTTCTTCGCTGCTATTGCCTCTAGCCATCGTCATGTTCGACGCTTCCGGCATGACTTCCGTGGACACCGCAGCCGTACACGCCGGGCGCGCCGACCTCGCCGGGCTCGGCGTCCACGTCCCGCCGATCGACCTGTCCACCACCAACCCGCTGCCCTCGGTGGCCGGCGGCGGTGACGACTACGAGACGCTCGCCACCGGTGGCACCCTCCCGGCCGGCGGCAGCGCCGTCTACCAGCGCCTCTGGAACCCCACGGTGGCCCGGTTCGAGACCGCGCTCGCCCAGCTCGAAGGCACCGCCGAGGCCGTCGCCTTCGCCAGCGGCATGGCCGCGCTCACCGCCGCCCTGCTCGCCGCCACCCGCGACGGCAACCGCCACATCGTCGCAGTCCGCCCCCTCTACGGCGGCACCGACCACGTCCTCGCCACCGGCCTGCTCGGCACCGAGGTCACCTGGGCCACCCCCGCCGACGTGGCCGCCGCGATCCGCCCCGACACCGCCCTGGTCGTGGTCGAGACCCCCGCGAACCCCAGCCTCGACCTGGTCGACATCGCCGCACTCGCCGACGCCGCCGGTGACGTCCCGCTGCTCGTCGACAACACCGTCGCCACCCCGGTGCTCCAGCAGCCCGCCCGCCACGGCGCCGCGCTCGTGCTGCACAGCGCCACCAAGAGCATCGGCGGCCACGGCGACGTCCTCGCCGGCGTGATCGCCTGCGCCCCCGAGTGGGCCGCCCGGCTGCGCCAGGTGCGCGCCGTCACCGGTGCCGTCCTGCACCCGCTCGGCGCGTACCTGCTGCACCGCGGCATCCAGACCCTTCCGCTGCGCGTCCGCGCCCAGCAGGCCGGCGCCGAGAAGCTCGCCGCCTGGCTCGCCGGTCACCCCGCCGTCGAGCGCGTCCACCACCCGTCGCTGCACGACCCGGCCGGGCTGGTCGGCTGGCAGATGTCCGGCACCGGCAGCCTGCTCGCCTTCGAGGTACGCGGTGGCGCGCCCGCCGCGGCCGAGGTCGCCGGCGCCTGCGAGCTGATCACGCACGCGGTGTCGCTCGGCGGCGTCGACACGCTGATCCAGCACCCAGCCTCGCTCACCCACCGGCCGGTCGAGGGTGACGCGAAGCCCTGCGGCGGGCTGCTGCGCGTCTCGGTCGGCCTGGAGGACCCGGAGGACCTGCGGGCGGATCTCGCGCAGGCACTGTCGCGGATCTGACGCCCGCCGGCCGGCCGGGTCGGCGGCGCGGGCCGGTCACGACTTCGGGCCGACGTGCTGGTCGAGGGCGGCGACCGCCTCCCGGCGGGCCACCGACAGGGAGTTGGGGCGGTTCATCCGCCAGGCGATGCCGAGCCGGTCGAGGGCCTGCTGGCACAGGCCCATGATGTCGGCCGACTCGTTGTGGAACATGTAACGGGGATAGACGTACTCCTTTTCCCGGACGACGACGCGGTTGGCGAAGCGGCACCCGTCGGAGTGGAAGAGGCCGCGCAGGAAGTCGCCCGCCTGAGCCTCGACGATGGGGCGCTGCCAGTCCGCCAGGACGATCGGGCGTTGGTGCTTCTTGCCGGGTCCGTGCTGTGGGAACAGGCACGGCCAGTGCTTGCCGTAGCTCTGCACGCTGACGCAGCCCGGATGTTGGACGCGCTGGACCTTCGCCGCCAGGACCCGCCGCATGGCGTCGTCGCAAGCCTCGATCAGCCCGGGCCAACTGTCACTGCAGGAGATCCGGAGCACCGGCACCCGTGCCCTGGTCACGAGATGCCCGTCGCCCAGGTAGAGCCCGAGGAGATAGGCATAGGCCGCCGGATCTGTCGGAACGCGGACACCCTCGCGGCAGCGGAAACACCGCAGCGCGGTGCCGTGCTCCCTCGACTCCGGCCGATCCCTGCACCAGTGCCAGACGGTGCGGTAGTTGAGGCCCACTGCGCGGGCCGCCTCCGCGACGGTGGCCCCGGACAGGAAGGCCTGACGTGCTCGCGCGCGTATCTCGGGTGGATGCACGCGGACATCTTCGAACGCGCGTACGACAGTTTCGGTGTCCCCGGTGGGATTCGAACCCACACTGTCGGAGGTTTGAGCTCCGTTTCTCTACCGGTTGGAATACGGGGACAGGCTCGCGCGACGCTCTCGCGTCGTGCCATAGGTTACCTACTACGCTAGGGGCGGCGACACCCGGCAGGGCGGGTGTCGGGCTCGAACCGGTGGGAGTGGCTCGTGGGCGAGATGCAGGCGGACGCCGAGCGCAAGCGCGTTCTGATCGCCGAGGACGAGGCGCTCATCCGGCTGGACCTGGCCGAGATGCTCGTCGAAGAGGGCTACGAGGTGGTCGGCGAGGCCGGCGACGGCGAGACCGCCGTCAAGCTCGCCGAGCAGCTCAAGCCCGACCTGGTCATCCTCGACATCAAGATGCCGATCATGGACGGGCTGGCCGCCGCCGAGCGGATCGCCGGCGCGCGCATCGCCCCGGTGATCATCCTGACCGCGTTCAGCCAGCGTGACCTGGTGGAGCGGGCGCGGGCGGCCGGCGCGATGGCGTACCTGGTCAAGCCGTTCCAGAAGAGCGACCTGGTGCCGGCGGTCGAGATCGCGCTGTCCCGCTACTCGGAGATCGCCGCGCTGGAGTCGGAGGTCGCCGGCCTCACCGACCGGCTGGAGATCCGCAAGACCGTGGAGCGCGCCAAGGGCGCGCTGATGACCACGTACGGCATGACCGAGCCGCAGGCCTTCAAGTGGATCCAGCGCACCGCGATGGACCACCGGATGACCATGAAGGAGGTCGCCGAGCGGATCCTCGCCGAGACCGCCGGCGGCGAGGTGGAGCAGCCGGCTTCCTGACCTGCCGGAAGGTGCCCGATCGATAGGATCGGGTCCATGCCTTCCGTGCGCGTCCGGCCGGCGCTCGCCGCCGTGACCGCTGCCGCGTCGCTCGTGGCGGCCTGTCACGCCACCCCGCGGCCGCTGCCCGTGCCGGTGCCGGTGCGCCCGGAGTGGCGGGCCGTGGAGCTGGCCCTTCCCGACGGTGCCGCAGGCCGCCCGGTGCCCCGGGACGCGGCGCGCTGTGCCGGCCGCTGGTACGTGGTGGGCGGGCTGGTCGACGCGGCGGGGGAGACCCGGCCGGCGGTGTGGTCCTCATCGGACGGCGTGACCTGGTCGCCGATTCCGGTGCGCGCGCAGACGTTCTACGGCCGTCAGCACGTGCTCTACGCGGTAGCGTGCCGCGACGACGGGATGGCGGCGCTGGGTGCGAAGACCGGTGGTGTGCACGGCAATCCGCGTACCGGGACGTGGGTCTGGCGTCCGGGTGGGCCGGTGCGGGAGGTGCCGGCGGCGTTCGAGTTGTTCGGTGGCCCGCGCGCGGTGAGCGCGTCGCGGCTGGCGGCGGGGCCGGGTGGGTGGTTGGTCGCCGGGTCGCGCGCGGACGGCGCGTCGGTGTGGGCGTCGCCGGACGCCGAGGGGTTCGTCCTGCGTGAGGGCGTGGCGGAGCTGGCCGGTGACGGCCGGGGCCGGACGGCGGCGTACGACGTGGCGGCGGTGGGCTCGGGTTGGCTGGTGGTGGGGTCGTTGCTGCCGCCCGGCGGTACGGCCCGGGTTCCGCTCGCGTGGTCCTCGGCCGACGGCCGGGTGTGGCGGCGCGCGGCGTTGCCGGTGCCGGCGGGCGCCGCCGGGGCGGCGGAGCGGGTGGTGCCGGCCGACGGCGGGCCGGTGGTCCTCGGGCCGGTGGGTGACCGGTTCGCGGTGTGGCGCGGGTGCGACGACTGCGGCTCGCCATCGACCGGTTCGGCGGGTGCGGCGCAGGGGTGGCGGCGGGTCGGCGGGTTCGGTACGGCGGGTCCCGGGGTGTCGTCGGTGGACGCGCTCGCGGCGGCGGGTCGGCGGCTCGTCGCGGTGACCGGTGACGGGGCTCAGCGACGGCTCTGGATGTCGCGTGACGGCGGCGCGTCGTGGCTTCCGGTGATCACTCCGGTGCCGGTGCCGGGCGGTGGCGACGCGGCGCTGGCGGTGGCCGTCGGCGACGACGGGCTGTTCGTGGTCGCCGACGACGGGAAAACGTCCCGTGCCTGGTGGGGGGCGTTGCCGGCCATCGATCGGTAGCGGGTGATCGCCGATGGGCCCGTTACCGAGGAATAGTTGGTGAAAGCCTTTCCCCGCCTACGGTTCTTACGGCGATCGGCTTGAATCCGCCACCGCGTGTAACGGTTCGGTCAACCCCGCTTTCCAGGTCTTACGCCACCGCTTCCGGTGGGATAACGTCCCGGCCCAGACCGGCGACGACGGTCTTGGTTCGTCCACCCCGCAAGGGCCAATCAGCGGCGGGTGGTTCGGATCATGGACGGAGGAGGGTTCGGGCCTTGAGGCAGAAGCTCGCACGCGTGATCGGCGGGGTCGCCATGCTGGCGCTCGTCGCCGGTGGCACCGCTTGTTCCAGCGGCAGCGACGATGAGGGTTCCGGGGGCAGCGCCTGCGGGAGCAAGATCGCTTTCTTCGGCGCGCTGACCGGTAGCTCGGCCGCGCTGGGCATCAACGAGAAGAACGGCGTCAAGCTGGCCGTCGACAAGTACAACAAGGAGAACCCGGACTGCAAGGTGGAGCTCGCCGAGCTCGACTCGCAGGGCAGCCCGGACCAGGCGCCGGGTCTGGCCCAGAAGGCGATCGACGACACCAAGATCCTGGGTGTCGTGGGTCCGGCCTACTCGGGCGAGTCCGAGGCCGCCGGTCCGCTGTTCAACGAGGCCGGTCTGGTCACCATCACCCCCTCCGCGACCCGTCCCAGCCTCGCCGAGCAGGGCTGGAAGACGTTCTTCCGCGCGGTCGGCAACGACCTGAGCCAGGGCCCCGCCGCCGGTAACTACATCAAGAACGTGATGAAGGCCGACCGGGTCTACGTCATCGACGACCAGTCCGCGTACGGCGCCGGCCTGGCCGACGAGGTCAAGAAGGTTCTCGGCGCCTCGGTCGTGGGCAGCGACAAGGTCCAGGGCGAGGGCAAGCAGACCGAGTTCTCCGGTGTGGTCACCAAGGTCAAGGCCGCCAACGTGAAGGCGGTCTTCTACGGCGGTTACTACCAGGAGGCCGGCCTGATCCGTAAGCAGCTCACCGCTGCCGGGGTCACCGCTCCGCTGGTCGCCGGTGACGGCGTGAACGACGGCGCGTACATCACCTCCGCCGGTGCGGCCGCCGCCGAGGGCACCATCCTCACCTGCCCCTGCGCTCCGTCCACCGAGGCGCGCGGCACCTTCGCCGCCGACTTCAAGGCGCTCAACGGCACCGACCCGGGCACCTACAGCGACACCGCCTACGACGCGGCGAACATCCTGCTGGCGGGCATCAAGGCCGGCAAGAGCACCCGCGCCGACCTGCTGGAGTTCGTGAAGGGCTACAGCGGCGAGGGCGTTGCCGCCAGCTACAAGTTCGTCGAGGGCGGCGAGCTCGACCCGGCGCAGGTCAAGGTCTGGGCGTTCAAGGTGCAGGGCGGCAAGGTCGTCCCGGACCAGGAGATCCCCAAGTCCTGATCGTTCGATCGCTGGACTGGCGATTGAGTAGTGATCGCGGGTGCGGCCGGGAGCTGGCTCCCGGCCGCACCCTCTTTTTCTCTTGAGCGACGGAGCGTCCCTCCCTTGGACTTCGACGGATTGTTCTCCAACTTCGGGGAACTCACCACGACCGGCTTGACGCAGGGCGCCATCTACGCCCTGGTCGCGCTCGGCTACACGCTTGTGTACGGCGTGCTCAGGCTCATCAACTTCGCCCACTCCGAGGTCTTCATCGCCGGCGCGTTCGCCGCGATCTGGACCTGGAACGGATTCGGACTCGACCAGAACTCGCAGGTCAGCGGCCTCGGCTCGATCCTGTTCTACCTGCTGGTGGCGATGATCGTGGCGGCCATCGCCTCGGCGGGCACCGCGACGGTGATCGAACGGGTGGCGTACCGGCCGCTGCGCAAGCGCAACGCGCCGCCGCTGGCGTTCCTCATCACCGCCATCGGCGCCTCGATCGCCATCTCCGAGGCGTTCGGCGTCTACACCCGGCGGCGGCCGGAGGGTGCGCCGATCCTGGTCAGCTCGGAGCCGCTGTTCCACATCGCGGGGGTGCCGATCGACGCGGTGCAGCTGCTCACGATCGGCTCCGCGCTGGTGATGATGTTCGCGCTGGACCAGTTCATCAACCGCAGCCGTACCGGCCGCGGCATCCGGGCGGTGGCTCAGGACGCCAACACGGCGGCGCTGATGGGCGTCAACAAGGACCGCATCATCCTGATGGTCTTCATCGCCGGTGGCACCATGGCCGGCGTCGCGGGCCTGCTCTACGACGTGCGGATCCAGACGCTCACCTACAGCGTCGGCTTCCTGCTGGGCCTCAAGGCGTTCACCGCGGCGGTGCTCGGCGGTATCGGCAACCTGCGCGGCGCGCTCGTCGGCGGGTTGCTGCTCGGCGTCGTGGAGAACTACGCCGCGGGCCTGTTCGGCAGTCAGTGGAAGGACTTCGCCGCGTTCGCGGTGCTGGTCGTGCTGCTGATGTTCCGGCCGACCGGTCTGCTCGGCGAATCACTGGGGAGGGCACGCGCATGACGACCACCATCGACCCGCCGGAGCGGCGGGAGACGGCGGCGGACAAGCTGCGGCAGGGCCGGCACGCGATCTCGGAGCGCTGGCACCACGCGCCGCGCTGGGTGCGCTGGGTGCTGCTGGTCGCGGTCATCGCGTTCTTCTACGCGCTGCCGAACAAGGAGTTCTACCAGTACCTCGGGCCGATCCCGACGCCCGGCGCGAACTTCACCCAGGTGATGTTCACGGTCTCGATCTACGTGCTGCTGGCGGTCGGCCTCAACATCGTGGTCGGCTTCGCCGGTCTGCTCGACCTCGGCTACTTCGGCTTCTTCGCCGTCGGCGCGTACACGGTGGCGGTGCTGACCTCGCCGAGCAGTGACCTCAAGACGCTGTGGCCGTGGCTGGCGGTGGTGCCGATCGCGATCGGCCTGACCATGGTCTCCGGCGTGATGCTCGGCACGCCGACGCTGCGTCTGCGTGGCGACTACCTGGCGCTGGTGACGCTCGGCTTCGCCGAGATGATCCGGATCGCTGCGGTCAGCTCCGAGTTCCTCAAGGGACAGCGCGGCTTCAACCAGATTCCGCACCCGCCCGGCCAGTACGCCGACGGCCGGCCGTGGTTCGGCGTGCTCGACGCCCGCCCGTACTACTGGCTGGTGCTCACGCTGATCATCCTGGTGGTGATCGGGGTGCGGAACCTGACCCACAGCCGGGTCGGCCGGGCCTGGATCTCGATCCGTGAGGACGAGGACGCGGCCCAGCTCATGGGTGTGCCGACGTTCAAGTTCAAGCTGTGGGCATTCGCCTCCGGCGCGGCCATCGCCGGCCTGGCCGGCGCGTTGTTCGCCGGTAAGCAGAACTTCGTCAACTCGCAGAACTTCGAGCTGCTCAACTCGATCATCATCCTGGCCGCCGTCATCTTCGGCGGCTCGGGCAACATCGTCGGTGCGATCGTCGGCGGCGGCCTGGTCGCGTACATGATCGAGCGGTTCCGCGGCATCGAGCTGTTCGGCATCGAGCTGTACGAGTACCGGTTCCTCTTCTTCGGTCTGGTGCTCGTGGTGATGATGATCTTCCGGCCGCAGGGCCTGATCCCGAACCGGCGACGAGCGGCGGAGTTCAAGGACCGCCGCAAGGAGGTGATCGTCGGTGAGTGACACCGAGCAGACCCCGGCAGTTCCGGCCCAGGCGGCGGCCCCCGCCGTCGAGACGGTCGACAAGCGGGAGCCGTTGCTGGAGGTCGACCACGTCACGCTGCGCTTCGGCGGCGTGGTGGCCCTCAACGACGTGGACTTCACCCTCTACAAGGGGGAGATCCTCGGTCTGATCGGACCGAACGGCGCCGGCAAGACCACCTGCTTCAACGCGATGACCGGCATCTACCAGCCCACCGAGGGGCAGATCCGGTTCCTGGGCCAGAAGATCAGTGGCAAGAAGCGCCACCAGATCACCCGGATGGGCATGGCCCGTACGTTCCAGAACATCCGCCTCTTCCCGGAGATGACCGCGCTGGAGAACGTCCAGGTCGGCGCGGACGCGCACCACAAGACCAGCGTGATCGCCGCCCTGCTGCGCCTGCCGCGGCACTGGAAGGAGGAGCGCGAGGGCCGGGAGAAGGCCGAGCGCCTGCTGGAGTTCGTCGGCATCAGCAACCGGATGCACGAGTTCGCCCGCAACCTGTCCTACGGCGAGCAGCGCCGGCTGGAGATCGCCCGCGCGCTGGCCACCGACCCGAAGCTGCTCTGCCTGGACGAGCCGGCCGCCGGCTTCAACCCGGCGGAGAAGGAGGAGCTGTTGCAGCTCATCCGGCAGATCCGGGACCAGGGCGTGACGGTGCTGCTGATCGAGCACGACATGCGCCTGGTGATGGGCGTGACCGACCGGATCGTGGTCCTGGAGTTCGGAAAGAAGATCGCCGAAGGGCTGCCCGCCGAGGTGCGGGACAACCCGAAGGTGGTCGCGGCGTACCTGGGGGTGCCGGACGATGCTGCTTGAGATCGAGGACGTGAGCCTGCTCTACGGGCGGATCCAGGCGCTGCACGGCATCAGCCTGACCGTGGACGAGGGGGAGATCGTCGCGCTGATCGGCGCGAACGGCGCCGGCAAGTCCACCACCATGCGGGCGATCTCCGGCATCCGGCCGGTCGCCTCCGGCACGATCAAGTTCGCCGGTGAGGACATCACCAAGCTCCGCGCCGACCTGCGGGTCCGGCGCGGGCTGTGCCAGGCGCCCGAGGGCCGGGGCATCTTCCCCGGCATGACGGTGCTGGAGAACCTCGACATGGGCGCGTACACCCGGCGCGACAAGGCCGGCATCGCGCAGGACCTGGCCCGGGTGCTGGACCTGTTCCCGCGGCTGGCCGAGCGGCGCAAGCAGGCCGGCGGCACGCTCTCCGGCGGTGAGCAGCAGATGCTCGCGGTCGGCCGGGCGCTGATGAGCCGGCCGAAGCTGCTGCTGCTCGACGAGCCGTCGATGGGTCTCGCGCCGATGCTGATCCAGCAGATCTTCACGATCATCACGGAGATCAACCAGCAGGGCACCACGATCCTGCTGGTGGAGCAGAACGCCCAGCAGGCGCTGGCGCGCGCCCACCGGGCGTACGTGCTGGAGACCGGCCGGATCGTCAAGAGCGGCACCGGCGCGGACCTGCTGCACGACCCCTCGGTCAAAGAGGCCTACCTCGGCGTGGCCTGACCGACCGACCCCTCGCAATAAGGAGTACAGCCATGTTCCACCCCAACCCCGGACGGCGGGCGGCGCTCGGCGTCGCCGGTGCGGCCGTCCTGCTGCTCTCCCTCGCCGCGTGCGGCGAGAAGGAGAACTCGGCCGAGCCGGGCGACGGCCCGTCGGTGTCCGCCACGGCCGACTCCAACCTGGCCGCGAAGGTGCCGGACGCCATCAAGGCCGACGGCGTGATCAAGGTCGGCACCGACTCGACGTACGCCCCGGCCGAGTTCCTGGACCAGGACGGCAAGACCGTGGTCGGCTTCGACGTCGAGCTGTTCAACGCGGTGGCGCAGAAGCTCGGTCTCAAGGCCGAGTACGAGTCGGCGCCGTTCGACGCGATCCTGCCCGGTGTGGGTTCGGGCAAGTACGAGGTCGGCGTCTCGTCGTTCACCATCAACGCCGACCGTCTGAAGACGGTCAACATGGTGAGCTACTACTCGGCGGGCACCCAGTGGGCGACCAAGAAGGGCAACCCGGCCGGGGTGGACCCGGAGAACGCCTGCGGCAAGAAGATCGCCGTGCAGGTCGGTACGGTCCAGCTCGACGACATCACCGCCCGGTCGAAGAAGTGCACCGACGCCGGCAAGCCGGCCATCAAGATCGACCAGTACCAGGCGCAGAGCGACGCCACCGCCGCCGTGGGCAGTGGCAAGAACGACGCCATGCTGGCCGACTCCCCGGTCGGCGCGTACGCGGTGAAGCAGAGCAACGGCCAGCTGGAGGTGCTCGGCGACATCTACGAGTCGGCGCCCTACGGCTACGCGGTGAACAAGGAGCAGCAGGCGTTCGCCGAGGTGCTCAAGGAGGCCGTGCAGGCGGTCATCGCCGACGGCAGCTACAAGGCGGCGCTCAGCAAGTGGGGTGTCGAGGGCGGCGCCATCACCAACGCTGAACTGAACCCGTCGGTCTGACCATGTCGGCCGACACATCCGGACGGGCACGGCCAGAACCGATCAAGGCCGTGCCCGTGCGGCACCCCGGGCGCTGGGTCGGCGTGGCGGTCATCGCCGTGCTGGTCGCGATGTTCGTGCACATGCTGGTCACGAACTCCGCGTTCCAGTGGTCGTTCATGGTGGACGAGATGTTCCGTCCGCCGATCATCGAAGGGCTGCGCGGCACCATCCTGCTGCTGATCACCTCGATGGTGATCGGCATCGGCCTGGGCATCGTCATCGCGATCATGCGGCTGTCGCCCAACCCGGTGCTGCGCGGCGTGGCCTGGGTGTACACCTGGTTCTTCCGGGCGGTGCCCCGGCTGGTGCTGGCGATCCTCTTCGGCAACCTCGGCATCCTCTGGTCGCGGCTGGAGTTCGGTCTGCCGTTCGACAGGCAGATCGGCGCCCTGTTCGGGTTGCACGACTTCGAGGCCCGGCTGTTCGGGTTCAGCGCGGTGGACATCCTGACCGGCTTCGTCGCCGGCATGCTGGCGCTGGGCCTTTCCGAGGCCGCGTACATGGCCGAGATCGTCCGGGCCGGCATCCAGTCGGTGGACGAGGGGCAGACCGAGGCGGCTCAGGCGCTGGGCATGAGCCGGGCGCAGATCCTGCGGCGGATCGTGCTGCCGCAGGCGATGCGGGTGATCATTCCGCCGACCGGCAACGAGACCATCGCGATGCTCAAGGACACCTCGCTGGTGGCCTTCGTGCCGGTGTCGATGGAGCTGTTCTTCCAGCTCAAGGCCGTCGGTTCCCGGACCTTCCAGCCCTTCCCGATGTACGTCGCGGCGACGTTGTGGTACCTGCTGCTGACCAGCGTCCTGCTGGTGGGGCAGTACTACCTGGAGCGGCACTACTCCAAGGGGTTCGGGCGCAGCGGGCGGGCCCGGCAGCGGCTGCGGAATCTGACCGCCGAGAGCGGCAGTACCACGAGTGGGACGGCGCAATGACGGACATGACCGCTTCCCCGCAGACGCCGGCCGCCGAGTTGATGGTCCGGGCCGAGCAGGTGCACAAGTCGTTCGGGCCGCTGGAAGTGCTCAAGGGCATCGACCTGGAGGTCCGCTCCGGCGAGGTGTGCTGCCTGCTCGGGCCCTCCGGCTCCGGCAAGTCGACGTTCCTGCGCTGCATCAACCACCTGGAGAAGATCGACGCCGGCCGCATCTGGGTCGACGGCGACCTGATCGGCTACCGGGAGCGCGGCGGCAAGCTGTACGAGATGCGCGACCGGGACGTGGCCGCGCAGCGCCGTGCCATCGGCATGGTGTTCCAGCGGTTCAACCTGTTCCCGCACATGACGGTGCTGCAGAACGTCATGGAGGCGCCGGTGCTGCTGCGCCAGGCCAAGAAGGCGGAGGCCCGCGAGCACGCCGCGCAGTTGCTGGACCGGGTGGGGCTGGGCGACAAGCTCGGCGCGTACCCCGGTCAGCTCTCCGGCGGCCAGCAGCAGCGGGTGGCGATCGCCCGGGCGCTGGCCATGCGGCCGAAGCTGATGCTGTTCGACGAGCCGACCAGCGCGCTCGACCCGGAGCTGGTGGGCGAGGTGCTGGACACGATGAAGGACCTGGCCCGCGACGGCATGACGATGATCGTGGTGACCCACGAGATCGGCTTCGCCCGCGAGGTGGGCGACCACCTCGTGTTCATGGACGGCGGCGTGGTGGTCGAGCAGGGGGACCCGCGCGAGGTGATCTCGGCGCCGAAGCACGAGCGGACCAAGGCGTTCCTGGCCAAGGTTCTCTGACCTCGGCCTCCGGTGCGGCGCGCGCCGCACCGGAGGCCGGAGTTGTCGGGCGTACGGACTAGAGTCGCAGCCGTGACAGCTACGACGCCGCGCCTGCTCCTCGTCGACGGACATTCCCTGGCATACCGGGCGTTCTTCGCCCTGCCTGTGGAGAACTTCTCCACCACCACGGGGCAGCCGACGAACGCCGTCTACGGCTTCACCTCGATGCTGATCAACGTGCTGCGCGACGAGCAGCCGACCCACATCGTCGTGGCGTTCGACGTGTCCCGCCGCTCCTTCCGCACCGAGAAGTACTCCGAGTACAAGGCCGGCCGCAGCGAGACCCCGACCGACTTCAAGGGCCAGGTCAGCTTGGTCAAGGAGGTCCTCGCCGCGCTGCGCGTGCCGGTGGTCGAGAAGGAGGGCTACGAGGCCGACGACGTCATCGCCACGCTCGCCTGCCAGGCTCGCGACCAGGGCATGGACGTGCTGATCACCACCGGCGACCGGGACGCGTTCCAGCTCGTCGGCGAGCGGGTCACGGTGCTCTACCCGCGCAAGGGCGTCTCCGACCTGGCCCGGATGGACCCGGCCGCGGTCGAGGCGAAGTACGGCGTCGCCCCTGATCGCTACCGCGACCTGGCCGCGCTGGTCGGCGAGACCAGCGACAACCTGCCCGGCGTGCCCGGCGTCGGCCCGAAGACCGCGGCCAAGTGGATCAACCTGTACGGCGGCGTCGAGGGCGTGGTGGCCCGCGCCGACGAGATCAAGGGCAAGGCCGGCGACAGCCTGCGCGAGCGGCTCGCCGACGTGATCCGCAACTACGAGATCAACTGCCTGGTCTCCGACCTGGAGCTGCCGGTACGCCCCGAGGACGCCCGCTGGCAGGGCTGGGACCGCGAAGCGGTGCACCAGGTCTTCGACACGCTCCAGTTCCGCATCCTGCGCGACCGCCTCTACCAATACCTGGAAGCGGTCGAGCCGGAGGCCGAGGCGGGCTTCGACCTGGACGGCGCGGTGCTCACCGAGCCGGGCGCGCTCGCGGGCTGGCTCGACACGCACGCCCCGGCCGGCGCGCCGGTCGGCCTGGCGGTCACGCTCGACACCGGCCCGAACCGCCGCCACACCGCCACCGTGACCGGGATGGCGCTGGCCACCGCCGCCGGCGCGGGCGCCTGGTTCGACCCGAGCCGGCTGGACGCCGGCGACGAGGCCGCGCTGGCCGGCTGGCTGGCCGACGCCGAGCGCCCGAAGGTGCTGCACGACAGCAAGCCGGCGGTGCTGGCGTTCGCCGCGCACGGCTGGGAGCTGGAGGGCATCGCCCGCGACACCCAGATCGCCGCCTACCTGGCCCGCCCCGACCAGCGCTCGTACGACCTGACCGACCTGGCGCTGCGCTACCTGCACCGGGAGCTGCGCGTCGATGCGCCGGAGACCGGTCAGCTCACGCTCGACGGGTTCGGCGACGAGGGCGCGGCCGAGCAGAACCTCATGCTCCAGGCCCGCGCCACGCTCGACCTGGCCGACGCGATCGACGCCGAGCTGTCCCGCGACGGCGAGCAGTCGGCCCGGCTGATGGCCGGCGTGGAGCTGCCGCTGATGCGGGTGCTCGCCGCGATGGAGCGCACCGGCATCGCCGCCGACACCGACTACCTCTCCGAGCTGGAGGCGCACTTCGCCGCCGAGGTGAAGGCCGCCGCCCAGAGCGCGTACGAGGTGGTCGGCCGCGAGTTCAACCTCGGGTCGCCGAAGCAGTTGCAGGAGATCCTCTTCACCGAGCTGGGCCTGCCCAAGACCAAGCGGATCAAGACCGGCTACACCACCGACGCGGACGCGCTCCAGTGGCTCTACGCCCAGACCGAGCACCCGCTGCTGCACCACCTGCTGCGCCACCGCGACGTGGCGAAGCTCAAGTCGACTGTCGACGGCCTGCTCAAGTCCGTCTCCGACGACGGCCGGATCCACACCACGTTCAACCAGACGGTGGCGGCGACCGGGCGGCTGTCGTCCACCGAGCCGAACCTGCAGAACATCCCGATCCGCACCGAGGAGGGTCGCCGGATCCGCCGCGCGTTCGTCGTCGGCGAGGGCTACGAGTGCCTGCTCACCGCCGACTACAGCCAGATCGAGATGCGGATCATGGCGCATCTGTCCTCCGACGACGCGCTGATCGAGGCGTTCAACTCCGGGCACGACTTCCACGCCGCCACCGCGTCCTCCGTCTTCACCGTCGAGGTCGCGGACGTCACCGCCGACCAGCGCCGCAAGATCAAGGCGATGAACTACGGCCTGGCGTACGGGCTCAGCGCGTTCGGCCTGTCCCAGCAGCTCGGCATCAGCGCCGAGGAGGCGCGCGGGCTGATGGAGAACTACTTCGCCGGGTTCGGCGGGGTGCGTGACTACCTCCAGGAGGTGGTGGCCCGCGCCCGCCAGGACGGCTACACCTCCACCATCCTGGGCCGCCGCCGCTACCTGCCCGACCTGGTCAGCGACAACCGGCAGCGCCGGGAGATGGCCGAGCGGATGGCGCTCAACGCCCCGATCCAGGGTTCGGCGGCCGACATCATCAAGGTCGCGATGCTGCACGTCGACAGCGCGCTGCGCGAGGCCGGGCTGCGGTCCCGGATGCTGCTGCAGGTGCACGACGAGCTGGTCTTCGAGGTCGCGCCGGGCGAGCGGGAGGCGTTGGAGGCGCTGGTGCGCAAGCAGATGGGCGAGGCGTACCCGCTGTCGGTGCCGCTGGAGGTGTCGGTGGGCGAGGGCCGCGACTGGAACAGCGCCGACCACTGACACCCCGCCGCCGTCCCACCCGCGCCACCACCCGCCCGCCCCGGCGGTGATCAAGGAGTTTGTGTCCCCGAACGGGCTCTGGCGTGACACAAACTCCTTGGTCACCTCACAGGAGGCGACGGCGACGAGAGGAGGGGCGAGTGCGCAGGGGCGGCGGCCTGGAGGGCGGCGGCCAGGCGGTCGCGGACGGCCACCTGGGCCGCGATCCGGGCGTCCAGCACGGCCAGCCGCTCCCGGCCGACCCGCAGCCCGGCCACTGACGGCGGCGCGGACGCCACGTCCCCGTCCAGGCAGGGCAGGAAGACCCGCACGTCGTCGAGCGTCAGCCCGGCGTCGAGCAGGTGACGGATGTTGCGGACCCGGGTGACCACCGCGTCGTCGTACTCGCGGTAGCCGTTCGCGGCCCGGGCCGAGGCGATGAGCCCGTGTTCCTCGTAGTGCCGCAGGGCACGCGGCGTGCAGCCCGTCGCCTTCGCCACCGCGCCGATCCGCACCGCCGTCACCGTCCTCTCACGCGACCACCGCGCCCCCGTCCACCGGCAGCACCACGCCGGTGACGAAGCCCGCCTCCGGCTCGCACAGCCGCCGGATCGCCCAGGCTACGTCCTCCGGGCGGCCGATCCGGCCCGCCGGGGTGTGCGCGAGTTGCCAGTCCCGCACCGCCGCTCGACCTTCGGAGGACAGGCCACTGTGCACGCCGATCGGCGTGTCGATCGCTCCGGGCGCCACGGCCACCACCCGGACGCCGCGCGGCGCGAGTTCCACCGCCCAGCTGCGGGTCAGCGAGTCCAGCGCGGCCTTGCCGGCCGCGTACACCGAACTGCCCGGCCAGGCGCGCAGGCCGACCGACGTGGTGACGTTGACCAGCACACCGCGTGTCGCGGCGAGCGCCTCGACGGCGGCGTGCGCCAGCCGGACGGGCGCGAGGAGGTTCGTCTCCAGTTGCCGCCGGGCGGCGTCCTCGTCCAGATCCGCCAGCGGCCCGCCGCCGGCCACGCCCGCGTTGTTGACCAGGACGTCCAGGCGGCCGTACCGGTCGAGCGCGGCGCTGACGATCCGGCCGGGCCCGTCGGGCGCGGTGACGTCGGCGGTCAGTGGCGTGATGTCCGGCCGGCCGGCGGCGGTCTCCGACAGCGGCGCGGCGCGCCGGCCGACGGCGACGACGGCGTACCCGGCGGTGGCGAGGGCGTGTGCGGTGGCCCGGCCGATGCCGGTGCCCGCACCGGTGACCACGGCGGCCCGTGGTGTGCGGCGTTCCATGCCGGCATCGTCCGACCCTGCCGCCTGCGGCAGGGTCAAGTCAGAGGCCGAGCAGGACGGGCATCGCGTTTACCGCGCCGTGCACCACGAGCAGCGGCCACATGCGGCGGTACCGCGACCACAGGTAGCCGAGGAACAGCCCGGCGATCCCCTGGTTCACGATCACCGACGCCAGGTCGACGGCGGGACGGCCGCTGCCCTGGATGGCCACGTGCCAGACCGCCCACACCAGCGACGCGAGCACGATCGCCGGCCAGCGTCCCAGCAGCGACTCCCACCGGGTCTGCAGCCACCGCCGGTAGAAGACCTCCTCCAGCAGCGCGTTCACCGCGAAGGCCACCAGCAGCGTGACGGCCAGCTCGACCGGCGTGACGGTCCGCCCCCAGTCGCTCGCCGGCACGGCCAGCGGCGTCGCGTAGCTGAGTGCCAGCCACACCGCCACCGGCAGCGCCGGACCCCACCGGTGGGCGGCGTCCGCCGGGGCCGGGCCGGGCGACCACCGTGGCGGCCGGCGGCGCGCGGCGAGGAACACCACAAGGGGTACGCCGAGCAGCAGCGCGAGCTTCAACACCGTGTACGCGGGTTCGCCGCCCAGCAGCGGCATGACGGCGGCGAACGCGATCCCGGCCAGCAGCAGCGGCACCGCCTCGCGGTACGGCGCGACCAGGTCCGGCCACCTCGGGTCGGGCGCGGGCGGGATCAGCCGGATCAGCGCGATCCCGGCCAGCGCCGGGATCCAGCGGCTCCACATCGGCACGGTGCCGTCGTGGTCGGCGCTGTACCTGACGCCGGTGTTGCCGGTTGCCACCAGGAAGACTGCCGCGACGGCGATCAGGCCGAGGCCCGCCAGGAGGACCACCCGTCCGGCGCGGGGATGACGGCCGGCGGTCGGGACGTCTGTCGTCATCGCCGGCACGGTACCAACGCGCGGCGAACGACCCGGGCGGCTCAGCCCTTGAGCGGGTCGTGCCCCCAGTTCATCAGCGACCAGCGCCACCTGGTGTCCCGCACGTCCCCGGACGGCCGCTGGGCGAGGTGGCGGTGGACGTACCCGATCACCTTGCGCATGTGCTTGTAGTCGGCGGCGGTCAGGTCGGCGCGTTTGCGGCGCAGCAGGTCGACGATGCGCCGGCCGGAGTCGTGCCCGACCGACTCGCCGCCGGCGGTGCCCTTCTTGTGCCAGCCGACGTGCTTGGACTCCTCGGTCTCCAGCCAGCGGGACAGCTCACCCGGCTTCATGTTCACCGCGTCGGTGAACTCCCGGTACGTCTGCTGCGGGTCCTCAGCGCGACTCATGGCGCAGCACCTCCGGGCGGTGGGCGACGTCGCGGCCCGAGTCGTCGTTGGTGATCCGGTACTGCGGCTGCTCCGGCGAGGCGTTCACGGTGTGCCCGCGGACGTGGGTGCGCTCGGTCAGCTTCTCCTTGACCACCCCGTACGCCCGGCCGCTGTGGCTGGCCCAGGAGACGTGGTCCCCGGCGTGGAACTCCTTCTCGGCCATGCCGCCCGGTTACCCGGAGTGGATACCGAGTAACGGCGTCGTCAGGGCCGGATCTCCGCGATCGGCAGCTTGATCGCGAAGGGCTCGGGCAGCTCGATCACCTCGCTGCTGTCGTCCACCAGCTCGTACTGCCGCTCGCCGCCCGGGCCGATCCGGTCACCGAGGCGGTACGCGTAGAGGTGCACCGGATCCTGCTCGATCCGCCAGTAGAAGGGGATCCCCGCGGCGGCGTACTCGCCCGGCTTGGCGAACCGGTCGACGCGCCGGGTGCCGGGGGAGACGATCTCGACGGCCAGGACGACGTCCGCCGGTCGCAGGAGGGACCTGTCGCTCGGCAGCCCGGCGTGGTGGAGCAGGACGTCCGGTCGGCGGCTGGCGTCGACGTCCAACCCGATGCTCACTGCCTGGGTCGCACGCAGATACGCCGGCGCGTGGGATCGCAGCCACCAGGTCAGCAGGGCGGCAGCGTCAGCAGTTCCTCCACCATGTGGTCGGCACGCTGTTGCCGAAGCGGGTCCGGACGCCATGGAGAGGATGGTGTCGCGATCGGCTCGGCGCTCACCAGGGCAACGTAGGGGCGCTACCGCCGCCCCGATCGCACCGCGCGTCCGTCCGGCGTCAGCGGGCCGGCTTCTCGGCGACGAAGATCGCGGTGCCGGGGAACAGCCGGCCGCGCAACGGGCTCCACTGCCCCCAGATGCCCTCGTGCCCGGCCGGCCACTCCGGCTCCACCAGGTCCAGCAGCCGGAACCCGGCGCCGACCAGCTCCCGGATCCGGTCGCCCAGGGTGCGGTGCTGCTCGACGTACGTGGCCACGCCGTGCTCGTCCTGCTCGACGTAGGGGGAGCGGTCGAAGTACGAGTGCACGGCGGTCAGCCCGCCCTCGCCCGGGTCGTCCAGGAAGATCCAGCGCATCGGGTGGGTGACCGAGAAGACCCACCGGCCGCCGGGGCGCAGCACCCGGGCCACCTCGCGCATCGCCGCCGCCGAGTCGTCCACGAACGGGATCGCGCCGAACGCGGTGCAGACCGTGTCGAACGCGGCGTCGGCGAACGGCAGGGCGAGCGCGTCGGCCTGCACCAGCGGCACGCGTACCCCGGTGCGTTCGGCGGCCTCGGCGGCGTGCCGCAACATGCCGGCGGACAGGTCCAGCGCGACCGGCCGGGCGCCCTGGGCGGCGAGCCAGCGGGCGGCGGCGGCCGCCCCGGCGCCGAGTTCGAGGATCCGCCGGCCGGCCACGTCGCCGAGCAGCCGCGCGTCGGCCTCGCGCAGGCCCTCCGGGCACCAGACGAAGTCGGCGTCACCGAGGAACGCGCCGTGCTCGGCCTGGTACGCGTCGGCGTCGGTGTCCCACCAGCCGCGGTTGGCCCGGCGGATCTCACCGGCGTCGACCCGTCGGCGGGTCACCCTGTCGTCGTCCACCCGTCCACGCTAGGTCCGGCGGCGTCCGGCCGGTCGGGTGGGGTGGCGGTTGGGACGGGTGTGACGGACGAGACAGCTGTGGCCCCTTACCGCGCAAAATCTCCGCTTTCGCAGCGGATGAGTTCGCGCGGACCCGGGAGGGCTTGCACGCTGTGGTAATGCAGCGGGTAGGCTAGACGATGCGCTCGCGGATCGTGTGCCTCGGCAGGGAGCAGGTGCGCGGTCACCGGAGCCACTAATGATCTTCTCGCGTCGATCGTTCGGTGTGCCCGGCGACGGATCCGTTGGCGCGGCAGAGTCACCGCGACACCCATGCCCGCTGTGACAACCCATCCGACCGGAGCAACCGCCCACATGACGAGCAGCATCGAGGCCACCTCGAGCGCCAACAAGGTCACCCACGACGACCTCGGCTCTGAGGAAGCTTTCCTCGCCGCGATCGACGAGACCATCAAGTACTTCAACGACGGCGACATTGTCGAAGGCACCGTCGTCAAGGTCGATCGGGACGAGGTCCTGCTCGACATCGGCTACAAGACCGAGGGTGTCATCCCCTCTCGGGAGTTGTCGATCAAGCACGACGTGGACCCGGCCGAGGTCGTTTCGGTGGGCGACCACATCGAGGCCCTCGTCCTCCAGAAGGAGGACAAGGAGGGTCGGCTGATCCTCTCCAAGAAGCGGGCGCAGTACGAGCGGGCCTGGGGCACGATCGAGAAGATCAAGGACGAGGACGGCGTCGTCCGCGGCTCGGTCATCGAGGTCGTCAAGGGTGGTCTCATCCTCGACATCGGCCTGCGTGGCTTCCTGCCCGCGTCGCTCGTCGAGATGCGGCGTGTGCGTGACCTGCAGCCGTACGTCGGCCGCGAGCTCGAAGCCAAGATCATCGAGCTGGACAAGAACCGCAACAACGTGGTCCTGTCCCGCCGTGCCTGGCTGGAGCAGACGCAGTCCGAGGTGCGCACCGAGTTCCTCAACAAGCTGCAGAAGGGGCAGGTCCGCAAGGGCGTCGTCTCCTCGATCGTCAACTTCGGCGCGTTCGTCGACCTGGGCGGCGTGGACGGCCTCGTGCACGTCTCCGAGCTGTCCTGGAAGCACATCGACCACCCGTCCGAGGTCGTCGAGGTGGGCCAGGAGGTCGAGGTCGAGGTCCTGGACGTCGACCTGGACCGCGAGCGGGTCTCGCTGTCGCTGAAGGCGACGCAGGAGGACCCGTGGCGTCAGTTCGCCCGCACCCACGCGATCCAGCAGATCGTGCCGGGTAAGGTCACCAAGCTGGTGCCGTTCGGCGCGTTCGTCCGGGTGGACGACGGCATCGAGGGCCTGGTCCACATCTCCGAGCTGGCCGAGCGCCACGTGGAGATCCCGGAGCAGGTCGTGCAGGTCGGCTCCGAGGTCATGGTCAAGGTCATCGACATCGACCTGGAGCGCCGCCGGATCTCGCTGTCGCTCAAGCAGGCCAACGAGGGCTTCGTCGAGGGCGAGGAGCACTTCGACCCGACCCTCTACGGCATGGCCGCGACCTACGACGAGCAGGGCAACTACATCTACCCGGAGGGCTTCGACCCGGAGACGGGCGAGTGGCTCGAGGGCTACGACAAGCAGCGCGAGACCTGGGAGCAGCAGTACGCCGAGGCACGTCAGCGCTGGGAGGCCCACACCAAGCAGGTGCAGACCTCCCGCGCCGCCGACGCCGAGGCCGCTGCCAACCCGGCTCCGCCCGCCACCAGCGGCACCACCACCTCGACCTCGGCCCCGAGCCGTCAGGCCGAGGAGCCGGCCGGCACGCTCGCGACCGACGAGGCGCTCGCCGCGCTGCGGGAGAAGCTCGCCGGCGGCAAGTGACCGGACGCTGACGCCGGCTCGTCCCACCGGACGAGCCGGCGACCGCCTCTGACGACGGGCCCCGTCCCCGCGTTCCGCACCAGCGGAGCGCCGGGGGCGGGGCCCGCGTCGTGTGCCGGGACGGTTTGGCATGTGGACGAGCGATCCGGTTGACTGTCCGGGTGCTGAAGGTGGGGCTGACCGGCGGAATCGGATCGGGCAAGAGCGCGGTGGCGAGCCGCCTCGCCGCGCTGGGCGCGGTGATCGTCGACTCGGACCGCATCGCCCGCGAGATCGTCGCGCCCGGCACCGACGGGCTGGCCGAGGTGGTCGCCGCCTTCTCCGACAGGGTCCTCGACGCCGACGGGGCGCTGGACCGGGCCGCCCTCGGCGCGCTGGTCTTCGGCGACGAGGCCGCCCGCCGCACGCTCGAAGGGATCACCCACCCCCGGGTACGCGCACGCAGCGCCGAACTGGTCGCCGCCGCCCCCGCCGACGCGATAGTCGTCAACGACGTCCCGCTGCTGGTCGAGGTGGGGCTCGCGCCCACGTACCACCTGGTGGTCGTGGTGCAGACGGCCGTGCCGACCCGGATGGCCCGGCTGACCCGCGACCGGGGCATGGCCGCGGCGGAGGCGCAGCGGCGCATCGCCGCGCAGGCCGACGACGCCACCCGGCGCGCGGTCGCCGACGTGCTGCTGGCCAACGACGGCACGCTCACCGAGCTGCACGCCGCCGTGGACGCCCTCTGGCGGGACCGCCTGGTGCCCTACGAGCGCAACGTCCGCGAGCGCCGCGCCGTGCCGGCCGACCCGGCGGCGCTCGCCGGGCCGGACCCGACCTGGCCCGAGCAGTACGCCCGGCTGGCCGCCCGGATCCGCCACGCGGCGGGCGGTGACGTCCGGGTCGACCACGTCGGCTCCACCGCCGTGCCGGGGCTGGCCGCGCCGGACGTGATCGACATCCAGGTGACTGTCTCCTCGCTGGACGAGGCGGACGGGCCGATCGCGCAGCGGCTGGCCGAGGCGGGCTTCCCGCGCCTGCCGGGTGACTGGTGGGACGTCCCCCGGCAGCCGGAGCCGGTGCGCTGGCCCAAGCGGCTGCACGGCGGCGCGGACCCGGGGCGTCCGGTGCGGCTGCACCTGCGCGAGGCCGGCTCGCCCGGCTGGCGGTACGCGCTGCTGATGCGCGACCACCTGCGCGCCGACCCGGCGCGGCGGGCCGACTACCTGCAGGTGAAGCGGGAGCTGGCGGCCACCGCGCCGGAGCACGCGGCGTGGGGCACTGTCAACGACCCGTGGTTCGACGAGGAGCACCTGCGCGCCGAGGAGTGGGCCGCGCAGACCGGCTGGCGTCCCTGACGCTCACCCCCGGCGTCGCGCGCGGCGGCGGGCGGGTCAGCGCGACGCCGGGCCCGGTGGACCGGCGGACACACGGCCCGGCGTGAGGTCGAGCCGGACCCAGACACCGGACCCGGTGCGCAGTTCCAGCCGGCGTGGCAGCCCACCGCGGTCGAGCCACCAGCGCCTGCCGCCCGGCACCTCGACCACGTCGACGGTCCGGTCGGCGACCCGGTCCTCCCGTACCCGGACGGCGTCTCCGTCCGGCGCGTGCGTCCCGGCGCGCAGCGCCGCGTCGATCAGCCGGTCCAGGTCGTCGCCGGGCGGGCGCGCGGGCGCCGCGAGCAACCCGGGCGGCATCGGCGTCGGCGGCGTGGCCGGCCCGTCGGGGGACCGGTGCGCCTCGGCCACCCGGCCCGGCCGGACCCAGCGCAGGGTACGCCGGCCGCTGCCGTCCTCGATCACCACCAGGTACGCCGACGAGGTAGCCCAGCTCAGCGTGCCCGTGCCGCGCAGGGTGGCGGACGGGCCGAGCGGGGCGGTCACGGTCACCGCCGCGCCGCCGACGGCGCGCAGGCGGGCGGGCAGCGCGGCCAGCCGCTCGGCCTCGTCGTCGGTGAGGTCACGGGGTTGCCCGGGCCGGCCGCCGAGGGCGTCCACCGGGTGCAGCGTGGGCCGGTCCGCGCGGCTCAGCTCGACGGTGACCGGGGTGCCGTCGGCCAGCCGTCCGGCGAGCCGGTGCAGGCGGGCGTCGGCGTCCAGCCAGAGCGTGGGCCGCGGGTCGCCCGGCACGGCGAGCGGGGCCTGGAGCACGTCCACCGGGATCCCGCCGACGCTGTCGTGGCGCAGCCACCGGCCGTCGGCGCCGGGCGGGTCGACCCGCCCGGCGCCGAGCCCGATCAGCAGGTCGCGTACCGCGCCCAGGCCGTGCCCGCCGCCCGGGGCCCGCATCCGCCAGCCGTCAGTGGGCGGCACCAGCGGGGGCCGGGCCGGCGTGGGGAGCGCGCCGGGGTCGGGGCGCACGAGCAACGCGGAGCCGGTGGCCTGGGCCAGGCCCCGGTCGGCGTCCGCGCCGGGGCCGCCGACGTCCAGGTAGACCAGGGGGCGGGCCCAGTCGACCCAGCCGACCAGTTCGGTACGGGCGCCGCCGGCGCCCACAGTGACCCGGACGCCGGCGCGTACGTCGCGCAGGTTGGTGACCCGCAGCGCGGCCACCCGGTCGGCCTCGGCGGAGGTGAGCGGGCGAGTCGTCCCGGCCGGTGCGTCGCGCCCGGGCGTCCCGGTCAGCAGCGCGGCGACCAGCGCCGTCGCGGAGATCACGGCGGCGCCGGCGAGCGCGGCGAGCATGATCCGGCGGCGGCCCGGCCCGTCCGGTGGGTCGTCGGCGCCGTCCAGTTCCGGGCCGCCTCCGGGCCGGGCCGGGTGAGCGGGGGAGCGGCCGGTGACGAGCTCGCGGCGGCGCCGGCCGGCCACGGTGGCGGGCCGGGCCGGCGTGCTGGTGCGGGCGCGGCGGTGCCGGCGGCCGGGCTCACGGGGCACGGACTGGTCGCCGCCGCCCCGGGCGGTGAGGCGGCGGGGGCGACCCGCGCCGCGCGGGCGGCCGGCGTCGTCGGCGGACGGGGGCGCGCCGGTGTCGGGCGGCTCGCGTCGCGGCCGGCGGTCGGGAGAGGTCCCCACGAGTGGAAAACGCGAGAGCGGGGTTTCGGTGACGAGCAGGGGCGCTCGCGGCGGCCGGTCAGCGCCTGCGCGCGACCACCGTCGGCGCGCACGCCGGTCGACCCGGGTGCTGCGGCCCTGGCGCCGGGGGCAACCGGCCCTCGGAAGGGGGCGGTCGCCGGCCCGGTCGGCCGCCGCGAGCGGCCTACGGTACGAGGGTAAACCCGTGAGATGAGCCACACAATGGGAATATCGAAGCTGATCAGGGACGGTCCGTGGTCGTGGCCGGAAGTGTCGGACCGCGGGCGTACGGTTGGTGTCATGGCGCTCGACATTCCCCGGCTCGACGGCCGCTTCCAGGTCGTCAGTGAGTTCCAGCCGGCCGGTGACCAGCCGGCTGCCATCGACGAGCTTGAGCGTCGCGTGCGGCGCGGCGACCGCAACACGGTGCTGCTCGGCGCGACCGGCACCGGCAAGAGCGCCACCACGGCGTGGCTGGTCGAGCGGCTGCAGCGGCCGACCCTGGTGCTCGCCCCCAACAAGACCCTCGCGGCCCAGCTGGCGAAGGAGTTCGGCGAGCTGCTGCCGCGCAACGCCGTCGAATACTTCGTCTCCTACTACGACTACTACCAGCCCGAGGCGTACATCCCGCAGACCGACACCTACATCGAGAAGGACTCCTCGATCAACGAGGAGGTCGAGCGGCTGCGGCACTCGGCCACCATGTCGCTGCTCACCCGGCGCGACGTCATCGTGGTCGCCACCGTCTCGGCGATCTACGGGCTGGGCACGCCGGAGGAATACCTCGACCGGGCCGTGCGGGTGAAGGTGGGGCAGGAGCTGGACCGTGACCAGTTGCTGCGGCGGCTGGTCGACATCCACTACACGCGCAACGACATGGCCTTCCAGCGCGGCACCTTCCGGGTCCGCGGCGACACGCTGGAGATCATCCCGGCGTACGAGGAGCTGGCGGTCCGCATCGAGCTGTTCGGTGACGAGATCGAGAAGCTCTACTACCTGAACCCGCTGACCGGTGACGTGGTCCGCGAGGTCGACAGCTTGATGATCTTCCCGGCCACGCACTACGCCGCCGGCCCGGAGCGGATGGAACGGGCGATCCGCGACATCGAGGCCGAGCTGGGCGAGCGGCTGGCCGAGCTGGAGCGGCAGGGCAAGCTGCTGGAGGCCCAGCGGCTGCGCATGCGCACCACCTACGACATCGAGATGATGCGGCAGGTGGGCTTCTGCTCCGGCATCGAGAACTACTCCATGCACATCGACGGCCGGCTGCCCGGCAGCCCGCCGCACTGCCTGCTCGACTACTTCCCCGACGACTTCCTCACCGTGGTCGACGAGTCGCACGTGACGATCCCGCAGATCGGCGGCATGTACGAGGGCGACGCCTCCCGCAAGCGGATGCTCATCGACCACGGCTTCCGGCTGCCCAGCGCGGCGGACAACCGCCCGCTGCGCTTCGACGAGTTCCTGGAGCGGGTGGGCCAGATGGTCTACCTGTCCGCCACCCCCGGCCCGTGGGAGCTGGAGCAGGCGCAGGGCGAGTTCGTCGAGCAGGTGATCCGCCCCACCGGCCTGATCGACCCGGAGGTCGTGGTCAAGCCGACAAAGGGCCAGATCGACGACCTCATGCACGAGATCAAGCTGCGCACCGAGCGGGACGAGCGCGTCCTGGTCACCACGCTCACCAAGAAGATGGCCGAGGACCTCTCCGACTACCTGCTGGAGAACGGCATCCGGGTGCGCTACCTGCACTCCGAGGTCGACACGCTGCGCCGGGTCGAGCTGCTGCGCGAGCTGCGCAAGGGCGACTACGACGTGCTCGTCGGCATCAACCTGCTCCGGGAGGGTCTCGACCTGCCCGAGGTCTCCCTGGTGGCGATCCTCGACGCCGACAAGGAGGGGTTCCTGCGCAGCGGCCGGTCGCTGATCCAGACCATCGGCCGGGCGGCCCGTAACGTCTCCGGCCAGGTCCACATGTACGCCGACAAGATCACGCCGTCGATGGCGGACGCGATCGACGAGACCAACCGGCGCCGGGCCAAGCAGATCGCGCACAACGAGGCGAACGGCATCAAGCCGGAGCCGTTGCGCAAGAAGATCCACGACATCCTCGACGACATCTACCGCGAGGCGGAGGACACCGAGAACAGCAACGTCGGCGGTGCCGTGCGGCAGCTCTCCCGGGGCAAGGCGCCGGTGAAGGAGACCCGCAGCCGCCGGGGCGCCGCGACCACCCCGTCCCGCGAGGGCATGGCCCGGGCCGACCTGGCCAACCTCATCCAGGAGCTCAACGACCAGATGCTCGCCGCCGCGCGGGAGCTGCAGTTCGAGCTGGCCGCACGCATCCGGGACGAGGTCGCCGACCTCAAGAAGGAGCTGCGCGGGATGGACGCCGCAGGAGTCCGGTGACCGGCGTGACGGCCGGGGTGGCGCGATGCTGACCGAGGCCGTCGTCGCGCGCCCCGATCCGCGACTGCGCCAGTGGGTGGACAGCTACCTCGGCTACCGCGAGGACGTGTCCGTCCCGCTGGCGCGCCGGGAGGTGGCGGGCGCGTTCGTGGTGCTGATCCTGGGCTGGGGCGCCCCGATGGACGTCGCCGACCCGCGTGACCGGGCCCGGGGCGCGTACGGCACGAACGCCTTCCTGGCCGGCCCGTTCGACAGCTGGTGCGCCACCCGCACCGTGGGGACGGGCACCGGGGTCCAGGTGATGCTGACCGCCCCGGCGGCCCGCCGCCTGCTCGGGCTGCCGCTGGCCGAGCTGGCCAACCGGGCGGCGCCGGTCGACGCGGTGGCGGGCTGGCTGGCCCGGCTGCGCGACGAGCTGGCCGCAGCACCGGGCTGGCCGGAGCGCTTCGCCCGGCTCGACGCCGCGCTGTCCGCGCGGCTGGCGGCGACCACGCCGGTGGACCCGCACCTGCTGGCCGCCTGGCGGCGGCTGGACGGCGGCGGGGAAGCGGTCGGCGTGGCCACCCTGGCCGAGGAGCTGGGCTGGTCGCGTCGCCACCTGTCGGTCCGGTTCCGACGGGAGTTCGGCCTGCCGCCGAGGACCGTCGCCCGTCTGCTGCGTTTCGACCGGGCGTACGCGAGCCTGGGCCGTACCGTGCTCACCGCGCCCTCCGCCGTGCCCGACGACACCGGATGGGCGGAGCGGGCGGCCCGGTGGGGCTACTACGACCAGTCGCATCTGATCCGGGAGTTCCGCGAGTTCGCCGGCGTCACCCCGGCCGCGCTGGCCGGGCCGGGATCTCATTCGTCCAATCCGGCCTGACCGAGGCGGCGGCAGACTGGCGGCATGCAGAGCGTTTATCCCGTCTTGCGCTATCCCGACGTGCGAGCCGCCGTCGACTTCCTCTGTTCCGCGTTCGGCCTCACCGTGCGCGAGCTGCACGAGCTGCCCGACGGCACCCTGGTCCACGTCGAGCTGGAGTACGCCGGCGATCTGGTGATGCTCGGCCCGGGGCCGGCGCCGCAGCCCCGCCCGGCCGACGACGACTACCGCGTCTACCTGGCGATCGAGGACGTCGACGCGCATCACGAGCGGGCCGGGGCGGCCGGCGCGGAGATCATCAGGGCGCCGTTCGACACCGACTACGGCTCCCGTGACTACATCGCCCGCGACCTGTCCGGGCACGTCTGGTCGTTCGGCACCTACCGCCCCTGAACGACTGGCGCCTACTCCGGGCGTGGTAGCGCTGTGTGGGCGAGGTATTGCCGAGCGTGATGGTCATGCGTACTCTCCTCCCCTGGGAGGCGTGCATGCCGTTGTCAGCAAGTCCCGTGGTCCGGAGGGCGCGGCTCGGTGTGGAGCTGCGCCGGCTGCGCCGTCGCGAGTCGCTCACGTTGGAGCAGGTCTGCGTCCGGCTGGGTTGGGCGTCCACCTCGAAGCTGTCCCGCATCGAGCTGGGGCAGAGTCGGCCCGACCTGGCCGACGTGCTCGACCTGCTCGACGTCTATCAGGTGCCGTCACCGCAGCGGGACGAGCTGATAGTCATCGCCCGGGACGCCGCCACCGGACGCGGCTGGTCCCGGGCGCTCGGCGAGATGGGCGAACGGCAGCGGGCGTACGTCGAGCTGGAGGCGGGCGCCGAGCGCATCGTCGAGTATCAGTGCGCGCTCGTGCCCGGCCTGCTCCAGACCCCGGCGTACGCCCGGTTGCGTGTATCGGCGGGCGCGGCGCTGACCGGGGACGTGGACGTGGAGGCCGAGGTCCGCGCCCGCGCGGCGCGTCAGGAGCTGCTGATCCGGCCGGATCCGCCGCACTACACGGCGCTGATCGACGAGCGGGTCTGCGACCCGGACGGCCTGCCCGGTGACGTGTGGCGTGACCAGATGCGGCATCTGCTCGCGCTCGCCGAGCGGCCTCGCGTCAGCGTCCGGCTGCTGCCCGGCGCGTCCTGCGGCGACGGCCCGCACCCGCTCGCGCCGTTCTCCTACTACGCCTACCCCGATCCGGCGGACCCGCGCACCGTGCTGGTGGAGACGCTGACCACCGACGTGCGCCTGGTGTCCGAGACGGACGTGAGCCACTACGAACGGGTCATCGAGCGGCTGCTCGCGGTCGCGCTGCCACCCGATGCCACGGCCGAGCTGGTGGCCCGGCGGCTGGGCGCCGCGCCGGTGCCCCGTCAGCGCGATCCGCACGACCTGGGCTGACCGGCGCGAGCTGGATCGACCGGCACGAGCTGGCGCGACCACCGGGCCCGGCGCCCCCGATGACCGTCGGGGCCGGTGGCCGCGCAGCGCGCAGGCTACGGCACGGGTACGACAGTTCAGGCCGGGACGTCGGTGAAGTGCTCGACCAGCGGCGGCCCCGCGAAGTACGGGCCGATCAGCCCGCGCCACTGCGCGAACCGGTCGGTCTGGCGGAAGTTCACGTCGTGCGCCTCGACCGAGTCCCACTCGACCAGCAGGACGAACCGGGTGGGCGACTCCACGCCCCGGGTCATCCGCACGGAACGGCAGCCCTCGGCGCCGGCGAGGATCGGCCGTGCCTGCGCGTAGGCGGCGGCGAAGTCGTCCTCGTTTCCGGGCGTCACATCGATCAGCGCGACCTCAAGAACCATGTCCGCAGCCTGCCATGCCACCCCGCCGGGTGTACGCACCGGGGGAGACGCCCGGGCGAGAGTTGCTGGGCTAGCCTCCTAGGATGCGCTACGCGGGGTGAGGCGGCGCACGTCACCCAGCCGTACGACGGCCCGGAGATGCGGCACCTGGGTGTGATGGTGAACAATGGCGCCCGAGGAGGGGAGTATTCCCTCGCGGTGGAGTCGTCAGCACGGAAGAGCGCCGGTACCTTACGGTGGCCCGACCCGGCTCCGTCGGTCGGAACCTGCTGTCAGGCTCCGGCGGAAGAGACCTCCGACAGTCACCCCTGTCGGCGTCGACGCACCCCTGCAGCCCACCCGGCGTACGGTGTGCCCGAGGCCGCGTGTCTGCCGGAGGATGGATTTGAACGTGTCCGCATTGGTGTGGGCGGTAACGCTGATCGCGATGATCGCGGTCCTGCTCGCCGACCTGTTCATCATCGGCCGGCGACCGCACGAGCCCAGCGTCCGCGAGTCCAGCCTCTGGGTGGGCTTCTACGTCGGCCTGGCGCTGATCTTCGGCGGGGTGCTCTGGCTGACCGCCGGTGGCCGCGTGGCGGGGGAGTTCTACACCGGCTGGCTCACCGAGTACAGCCTCTCGGTGGACAACCTCTTCGTCTTCGTCATCATCATGGCCCGCTTCGGGGTGCCCCGGCAGTACCAGCAGAAGGTGCTGCTCGTCGGCATCATCCTGGCGCTGGTCATGCGCGGCGGCTTCATCGCGGCCGGCGCGGCGCTGATCTCCCAGTTCTCCTGGGTGTTCTACATCTTCGGCGCGTTCCTCATCTACACCGCGGTGAACCTGGCCCGGCAGGGCGAGCCGGACGAGGACGAGTTCAGCGAGAACGTGCTGATCCGGTGGAGCCGGCGGGCGCTGCCGCTGTCCCGGGACTACGACGGGGCGAAGATCACCACCCGGGAGAACGGTCGGCGGCTGTTCACCCCGATGCTGATCGTGATGATCGCGATCGGCACCACCGACCTGATCTTCGCGCTCGACTCGATCCCGGCGATCTTCGGCATCACCCAGGAGCCGTACCTGGTCTTCACCGCCAACGTCTTCGCCCTGATGGGGCTGCGGCAGCTCTACTTCCTGCTCGGCGGCCTGCTGGACCGGCTCATCTACCTCAGCTACGGCCTCGCCGTGGTGCTCGGCTTCATCGGCGTGAAGCTGATGCTGGAGGCGCTCGCCGACAACCACCTGCCGTTCATCAACGGCGGCGAGCCCGTGGGGTGGGCCCCACACATCCCGATCTGGCTGTCGCTCACCGTCATCCTCGGCACCCTGGCCGTGGCCACTGCGGCAAGCCTGGCGAAGTCGTCGCGGGACCGGCGACGGGAGCTGGTCAAGACCCGCCCCTGACCGCAGGGTCAGACGCGGTGCGCGCCGACGAGCGTGGCGGCCCGGTCGGCGGGCAGCTCCTCCTCGACCACCCGGCGGGTCAGGTAGCAGGCGTGCAGCATCCGGCGCCGGCCGCCGTGCGGCTCGGCCGAGACGATCCCGACGTGGTGGACGCGCCGGCCGGGCCGCGCGAAGAAGTAGAGGTCGCCGGGACGTTCGTCGCCGAGCGCCACCGGCGTCGTCGCGTCCGCCTGGTCGTCGGCGTCGCGGGGGAGCGTGATCCCGTGCCGCCGCCAGGCCAGGTGGACCAGCCCGGAGCAGTCGATGCCGTCGGTGGACAGGCCGCCCCAGACGTAGAGCAGGTCACGCAGCCGCTCGGCGACCGCGAGCACCTCCTTGGCCTCGGGGCGTTCGGCCGGCAGCGGCACCAGGTCGCCCTCCGGGGCCCACAGCGGGTCGGCCCGACCCGGTACGCGGACCGGTCGCCCGCCGTCCACCGGCCGCCCGGCCGACTCCAGGCGGGTGCCGAGCACCAGGCCGCGAAGCGCCGGTGCTCCACCCGGCGAGGCGTGCAGCGTGGTGTGGGCGACGTCGACGGTCAGCGCGGCGCCGGCCGGCTCGGCGGTGGTCAGGTGGGCGGTCCGCACCCAGCCCGGATAGCCGTCGGCGCCGTGTTTCGCGGCGGGCTGGCCGAGCGCGACGACGCGGGCCCAGCCGTCCGGCCGCGTCTCGGTGATCCGTACCGGCTCGCCGAGCAGCAACTGGGTCAGGACGCAGTCACCGACCCGCTGGTCGCGGTCCATCCCGGCGATCCAGCCGGCGACGTCGGGGCAGTCGGCGAGAGCGGGCCGGTCGATCGGGCGCACCGCATCGGGTGCTGTCCACAGGGTCGCCACCGGCACCCGTACGACGGCCTGTCGGCACGGTTGAGGCGCCACGCGTACCCCTCTCTGGAATGCTTCTCCGGGCGACCATATGAAAAATTCTGCCGCTACTCAACCATGTGACTGAATTTTAGCTTCACGGAGGCCGGTGACGCCGAGACCCGGCGCGTCCGGCAGCAGCACGCTCGCGCCCTCGTACCGGATGCCGCCGGTCACCGGCGACCAGGCCAGCCACCAGGCGGCGTCGAGGTCCGACACGGCGGTGGTGCCGTAGGCGGCGACCAGGCTAGCGGCGGCGCCCACGCCGACCGGGCCCTCCATCATCGAGCCGACGATGGTGCCCATGCCGTGCGCGGCGGCCAGGTCCAGCAGCGTGCGGGCCGGTTGCAGCCCACCGCACTTGGCCAGCTTCACGTTGACCATGTCGGCGGCCCGCCGCCGGATCACCTCGACCATGTCCCGCACGTCGAAGACGGACTCGTCGGCCAGGATCGGCAGCCCGACCCGGTCGCTGACCCAGGCCAGCCCGTCCAGGTCACGGCGGTGCACCGGCTGCTCGACCAGCTCGACGTCGAGCCCCGCGTCCTCGATCGCGCGGATCACCCGCACCGCCTCCCGGGGCGTCCAGCCCTGGTTGGCGTCCAGCCGGATCCGCACGTCCGGCCCGACCGCGGCCCGCACCGCGCGCACCCGGTCCAGGTCGCCGCGGGCGTCGGTGCCGACCTTGAGCTTGAGCACCCCGAACCCCTCGGCGCCGCGCCGCGCCGCCGTCGCGGCCAGGTCGACCGCGTCGCCGGCGGCCAGCGTGACGTCCGTCGGCACCCGCAGCGCCGTGCCGCCGAGCAGACGCACCAGGGGTACGCCGAGCCGCCGCGCGGCCAGGTCGTGCAGCGCCACGTCGACCGCCGCCTTCGCCGACTCGTTGCCCACCACGGCGCGACGCACCAGGGCGCAGCCCGCCTGGAGGTCGTCGGCGTCCCGGCCGATCAGCAGCGGCGCGAGCAGTTCGCGTACGCACGCCTCGGCGCCGGCCACCGACGCGCCGGTCACCTGCCAGACCTGCGGCGCCTCACCGAAACCCGAGCGGCCGTCGCCGTCGATCACCTCCACGACCAGCGTGTCCACTGTGGTGGTGCGGCGCAGCGCGGTGACGAACGGGGTGTGTAAGGGGGCCGACAGACGGTGGGTGCGTACCGCGGCGATGGTCATGTGGGGCACCCTATAGCCAACTGGCGGCGAGCAGGGGAGGGCCGATGACCGGGCGGGAATGGGAGCTGGTGGGCGCGCCGAACGCGCGTGACCTGGGCGGACTGCCGACGACAGACGGGCGGCGGGTACGCGCCGGGCGGCTCATCCGCACGCCCGCGCTGGGCCGGCTCACCGACGAGGACCTGCCGGTGCTGGGCAAGCTCGGCCCGGCCTGCGTGGTGGACCTGCGTGACGTCCACGAGCAGGCGGTGGCCCCGCCGGACCGGCTGGCCGGTGCGCCCCGCGTGGTGCACCTGCCCGTCTACGACGCGGCGCATCCCGTCTTCACGTACGTCTCGGCGGTGCTGCAGGGCCACGACCTGAACGCCTACGCGGCGCTGGCCCGGGAGGGCATGCCGGGGGCGATGACGGCGATCTACCGCTGGTTCGTCACCGGCGAGTCGGCGCGGGCCGGTTTCAGCGCGGCGGTGCGGCTGGCCGTCGAGGACGCGAACCTGCCGCTGCTGTTCCACTGCTCGGCCGGCAAGGACCGCACCGGCTGGCTGTCGGTGGTGCTGCTGACCGCGCTGGGCGTCCAGGAGGAGGCGATCCGCGCCGACTACCTGGTGCACAACGAGCTGACCGAGAGCCTGCGCGAGGTGCTGCTGTCCGCGATGATCCAGCGTCGGCCGGACCTGGATCCGGCGGTGGCGCGGCCGCTGCTGGAGGTGCGCCCGGAATACCTGGACGCCGCCTACGACGAGGTGCGCCGGACACACGGCTCGTTCGAGGCGTACCTGCGCGACGGTCTGGGGGTGACCGACGCGGACCGCGCGGCGCTGCGCGAGCGGCTGCTGGAGTAGCCGGGTCAGGCGGCCAGGTCGTGCCGCGCCGCCCAGACCCGCGCGGAGACGTGCGCGATCAGCCGGCAGGCGTCGTCCTCCACCTCGTCGCCGTCCGCGCCGCCGTCGGCCAGGTCGGTGGTGGTGCAGACGACGATCGTGTACGGCGGCGCGTCGTCCGGGAAGACCACGCCCGCGCCGTGGCGCACGCCGCGCACCCAGCCGTTCTTGTGCGCGATGCGGGTGCCGTCGGGCAGCCCGGCGGCCAGGTCCTCGCGGTGCTCCTGGGCGGCGAGCACGTCGAGCATGGCCGCGCAGGCAGACGGCGAGGCGAGCGGGCCGGGCCGGGTCGCGCCGAGCGCCAGCTCGCCGAGCAGGGCGGCCAGGTCGGCGGCGGTGACCAGGTTGTCGATGCCGGAGTCGCGGGCGGCGAAGTCCTCGATGCCGCGGCCGGTGACGCTGTGCCGCGCCCCGGCGAGCGCCCACGCCCGCGCCACGGCGGGCAGCCCCACCTGGCCGATGCAGATGTTCGTGGCCAGGTTGCTGGACCGGACGATCATCCGTTCGGCGAGCCAACGCAGCGGCGCGTCCCCGCCGACGCGGTCCCAGACCGCCTCGTCGTTGTCGTAGTTCCGGGCGTTGGCGAACCGGGGCGCGCCGGGCAGCGCGGAGTCGAACGAGTTGCGCACCGGCACCGGCGCGTCCAGGTCGAGCCGGCCGGCCTCGGCGGCGCGGAACAGCGCCACCAGCACGGCGAGCTTCATCGTGCTCGCCGCGTAGTGGGTGGCGTCGGCGCGCCGCGTCCACGCCGGCCGCGCGCCGGGCCGGCCCACGTACGCGGAGACGGTGCCGGGCACCTTGTCCAGGTGCGCGTCGAGCTCCTCCCAGGTCATGGGGGCACCGTAGCCGATCTGCGGGGCAGCGGCGGGCCCGGTGCGGGGCTAGCGTGCGGAGATGACGACCCCGTTGTACGACGACATCGCCGACTGGTACGAGGAGTACGCCAGCGAGACCTCGTCGATCTACATGGACCGGATCCGGTCGGTGCTGGCCGGCCTGCTGGGCGAGGGCCCGGGCCGCTGCCTGGACCTGTGCTGCGGCACCGGCGCGCACGCGGCCGAGCTGCGCCGTCTCGGATGGACGCCGGTGGGTGTGGACCTGTCCGGCGGGCAACTGCGCCACGCCCGGTCGCGGCTGCCGGTGGCCCGGGCTGACGCGACAGCGCTGCCGCTGGCCGCCGGCGCGGTGCCGGCCGCGGTGTGCGTGCTCGCGCACACCGACATGCCCGACTATCCGGCCGCGCTCGCGGAGGCGGCGCGGGTGCTGGCGCCCGGTGGCCGGCTGGTGCACGTCGGGGTGCACCCGTGTTACGTGGGCGCGTTCGCCGACCGGTCCGAGCCGGAGCGGATCGTGATCGACGGCGGGTACGCCTCACGGGAGCACACGCTGCGGTCGTGGAACGCCGTGGGGGTGCGGGCGCGTGTCGGCGCCTGGCACCTGCCCCTGGCCGACCTGCTCAACGCCGTCACCGCGGCCGGTCTGGTGGTGACCCGGGTGGTCGAGTCCGGCTCCGGGCCTGTCCCCGGCCCTGGCGATCGCCGCCACCAAGCCCCGCTGACGCCTCGTCCCCACGATCGTCCTGTTACGGGCGTTCGTCCGGGGCAGTGCCGCCACCGCTGTCGCCCGACCTCCACCGTGGTCGGCCACTCGTCCGCCCGCTTCCGGGATCCGCCCGCCCGCTCCTGCCCCCGTCCGCCGGCTTCCGCCTGCGTCGGCCCGCTCGCTTCTCCTCCGCCCACCGGTTCCGGCCTGCGCCGGGCCGTCCACTGCTGGCTCAGTCCGCCAGTTCCACGTCATCCGACGGCCGCTCCCATGCCGTCCGCGGAGACCGCCCAATCTCCCACTATCCGGGATCTGGAAGGTCATATCCCGAGATCCGTGTAGATCTTGGTAGGAATCGGCCCCTGGAGGGGCCATTTCGTACCAAGATCTCGCGCTTTGGCGGTCGATCATGAGGTTAGCGGCGGTTATGGAGATCGAAAACGCCGCCAACCTCATGATCAACCGGGCAGGGCAGGGCAGAGAGGGAGAGACGGGGGAGCCCGGTCCGCCTGGGGCGGGCCGGGCTCCGGGTGGGGCGGGGTGGGTCAGCCTGCGTGCTTGCGGCGGGCCGCCATCCGGCCGCGCTGGGTCTGGTCCAGCACCACCTTGCGGATGCGCACCGCGGCCGGGGTGACTTCGACGCACTCGTCCTCGCGGCAGAACTCCAGCGCCTGCTCCAGGGACAGCTTGCGCGGCGGGATCAGCTTCTCGGTCTCGTCGGCGGTCGACGAGCGCATGTTGGTGAGCTTCTTCTCCTTGGTGATGTTGACGTCCATGTCGTCGGAGCGGGAGTTCTCACCGACGATCATGCCCTCGTACACCTCGGTGCCCGGCTCGACGAAGAGCTGGCCGCGCTCCTGGAGGTTGGTCATCGCGAACGCGGTGACCGCGCCGGCCCGGTCGGCGACCAGCGACCCGTTGTTGCGGGTGCGCAGCTCGCCGAACCACGGCTCGTACGACTCGAAGACGTGGTGCAGGATGCCGGTGCCGCGGGTCTCGGTGAGGAACTCGGTGCGGAAGCCGATCAGGCCGCGCGCCGGGACCAGCCACTCCATCCGGATCCAGCCGGTGCCGTGGTTGACCAGCTGCTCCATCCGGCCCTTGCGGGTGGCCAGGAGCTGGGTGATCGCGCCGAGGTACTCCTCCGGGGCGTCGATGGTCAGCCGCTCGACCGGCTCGCAGGTCTTCCCGTCGATCTCCCGGGTGACGACCTGCGGCTTGCCGACGGTGAGCTCGAAGGACTCGCGGCGCATCTGCTCGACCAGGATCGCCAGGGCCAGCTCACCACGGCCCTGCACCTCCCAGGCGTCCGGCCGCTCGGTGGGCAGCACCCGCAGCGACACGTTGCCGATCAGCTCCTTGTCGAGCCGGTCCTTGACCATCCGGGCGGTGACCTTGGCGCCCTTGACTCGGCCGACCAGCGGCGAGGTGTTGGTGCCGATGGTCATCGAGATGGCCGGCTCGTCCACGGTGATCAGCGGCAGCGGCACCGGGTTCTCGGCGTCGGCGAGTGTCTCACCGATCATGATCTCCGGGATGCCGGCCACGGCGATGATGTCGCCCGGCCCGGCGGACTCGGCCGGCTTGCGCTCCAGGCCCTCGGTCATCAGCAGCTCGGAGATGCGTACCCGCTGGGTGCTGCCGTCGGTGCGGCACCAGGCCACGGTCTGGCCCTTGCTGATCGTGCCCTGGCGGACCCGGCACAGCGCGAGCCGGCCCAGGAACGGCGAGGCGTCGAGGTTGGTGACGTGCGCCTGCAGCGGCGCGCCCTCGTCGTACGCGGGGGCCGGGATGGTGTCCAGCAGGGTGCGGAACAGCGGCTCCAGGTTGTGGCTGTCATCCGGGACCGCGCCGTCGGCGGGCTGGGTCAGCGAGGCGATGCCGTCGCGGGCGCAGGCGTAGACGATCGGGAAGTCGATCTGCTCCTCGTCGGCGTCCAGGTCGAGGAACAGCTCGTAGGTGTCGTCGACGACCTCCTTGATCCGGGCGTCCGGACGGTCCACCTTGTTGATCACCAGGATGATCGGCAGCCGCGCGCGCAGCGCCTTGCGGAGCACGAACCGGGTCTGCGGCAGGGGGCCCTCGCTGGCGTCGACCAGCAGCACCACACCGTCGACCATGGTCAGGCCGCGCTCGACCTCGCCGCCGAAGTCGGCGTGACCGGGGGTGTCGATGATGTTGATGGTGACCGGTTCCGAGCCGTCCGCCGGCAGATACCGCACGCCGGTGTTCTTGGCGAGGATGGTGATGCCCTTCTCGCGCTCGAGGTCCATCGAGTCCATGACCCGCTCGGTGTTCTCACCGCGGGCGCCGTAGGCGCCGGCCTGCCGCAACATGGCGTCGACCAGGGTCGTCTTGCCGTGGTCGACGTGGGCGATGATGGCGACGTTGCGGAGGTCGGTGCGTAGCTGCATACCCTCCATACTCCTGTCTGCGGTAGCCCGGGCACGCCTCGGGGTCACCCCGAGATCGCCCGGATCTGCGTCGAAAGTGCTGTGCCGACCGTTCCAGCGACTGGCATGCTGACACCCGTGCGGGGTGTCCGATGCCTGACCTGCTGAGCTGGCTGCAGGAGCTGCCGCCCCTGCTGATCTACCTGGCCGCCGCGGCGATCGTCGCGGCGGAGACCGCGGTGATCGTCGGGCTGCTGATGCCCGGCGAGGCGACCCTGCTTCTGGTCGGCTTCCTAGCGTACGCGGGGACGCTGCGCCTCGCGCCCGTGCTGGTGGCCATGACCGCCGCCGCCGTGATCGGAGACACACTCGCGTGGCGGGCCGGGCGGCGGTACGGCCCACGGCTGCGCGCCTCGGGGGTGGGTGCCCGGATCGGGGCGCACCGGTGGCGGCGGGCCGATTCGCTGCTGGACCGGCTGGGCGGTCGCGGCGTGCTGGCCGCCCGCTGGATCGCGTTCGCCCGTACGCTGGCGCCCCGGCTGGCCGGGTCGGCCGGAATGCCGTACCGGCGGTTCGCGCCGTGGAACCTCGCCGGGGTGGCGAGCTGGGTCGGCGCCTCGGTGCTGGCCGGTTACCTGGCCGGGGAGTCGTACGAGCGGGTGTCGAAGCTGCTCGGCCAGGCCACCGGGGCGGTGCTGGCCCTGCTGCTGTGCCTGCTCGGCGTGGTGCTGGCGGGCCGCTGGCTGGGGCGCAACCCGGACCCGGTGCGCGCGCTGGCCGCCCGGGCCGCCGCGCTGCCGCCGCTGCGCTGGCTGCGGTCCCGGTACGGCGTGCTGTTCTTCCTGGTCGCGATGCGGGTCGGCCCGGCCTGGAGCCTGCTGGTCAACCTGGTGCTGGGGCTGGCGCTGCTGTTCGTCGCCGGGCTGGCCGTGGCGCTGCTGCTGGAGGCGGTGGTCCGGCACAGCGGGCTGGGTGTCCTCGACGGGCTGGTCTCCGACTGGTTCGCCGCCCGGCGTACCCCCGGGGTGGTCGACGCGGCGCAGGCCGCGGTGTCGGGGCTGCGCGGCTGGCTGCTCATCGCCGCGGTCGCCGTGGTGGCGGCCGTGGTGACGGGGCGGGGCCGGCCGTGGCGGGCCGACCCGCTCGGGGTGCTGGGCACCGTCGGCGCGGCGGTGCCGCTGGTGTTGCTCGTCGTTGTCGCGGAGCTGACCGATCCGGGTGGCCCGGACCGGGCCGGTGACCTGTTCCCGACCCAGAACGCGGTGGTGACGGCGAGCTTCGGCACGCTGGCCTGGCTGCTGTCCCGCGGCGCGCGCTGGCCGGTCGGCGTGGCCGTGTGGACGGCCGCGTCGGCAGGCGTGGTCATGGTCACCGGCGCGCGGCTCTACCTGGGACTCAGCACCGCGAGCGGCACCGTCACGGCGGTGCTGCTGGGCATCGCCTGGACCACCGTGTTCGTGGTGGCGTGGGCGACCCGGGACCGGCTGGCGGACGGCGCCGAGCGGCCGGACCCGGCGGATGGCGGCCCGGCCCCACGGGACGCGCCGCCCCGGCCCCGGCGGCGCCGGTCGGCGTCTCGGGTACCCCGCGGACCTGCCGATCCTTGTTAGGGTGCGCCGACGGCAACGACGGGGGAGGTCGGATGCGGCGAGGATTCGGCAGGTGGGCCGCGGTGGCGGTGGCGGCGCTGCTCGCGACGGGCACGCTGACGGCGTGCGGCGAACAGGAACGGCCGGTCCGCGAGGTCGCCGCGGACCTGCCCACGGCGGCGCCGGCGGACGAACCGCAGGAGGCGCCCGCCGACGCGCCCAGCGAGGAGCCACCGGCGGTCGCGGCGATGGGTGGGCGGCCCAGCCCGAGCGCGTCGGCCAGCCCGCGGGCCAAGCCGTCCCGCACGTCCACCGGGCCGCTCGCCAAGCCGGATCCGCCGACCGAGACCAAGGTTCCGCCGCCCCCGCGCAAGCCGGTGGCCGGCTGCAAGCCGAGCTACCGGGGCACCGCGGCGAGCCGGAGCCAGGTGAAAGCGGCGCTCGCCGATGCCGCGGCGCGCACCTACTGGCCCACCTCGGCGCCGGACATCCGCATCCCGTCGGCCCTGATGAAGGCCACCGCCTGGCAGGAGAGCGGGTGGCAGTCCAACATCATCGCCTGCGACACCGGGATCGGTCTGATGCAGGTCATGCCGGATACGGCGGAGTGGATGAACCAGCGGTTCGGCCAGTCGTACGACGTCGAGGACTACCAGGACAACGCCTACCTGGGCGGCAGCTACCTGGCTTGGCTGACCAAGTACATCGGCGACATGTACTTCAAGGCCGACTACCGCCTCGACGCCTCGCTGTGCACCGCGGAGCTGGACTCATGTCTGCTCAACGCCGTGATCTCGGCGTACAACTTCGGTCACGGCGCGGTGGCGCAGAAGGACAAGCCGCTGGACATCCCCAACCCGCAGTACGTGCGCAACGTGCGGGCGCTGATGACCGAGTGCGAGTGCCTGAGCTTCTGAGCGAACGAGCGAACGGAACAAACGAACGGGCGGGGCCGGCGAACGTGCCGGCCCCACCCGTCTGTCCAGGTCAGTCCCGCGCGGGCACCGGCTCGGCCGGCGCGTCGACGGCGTCGCCGGGCGCGTCGGCGTCCCGGGTGATCCGGCCGGGCCACCAGAACCGGTCGCCGAGCAGGAACGCCAGCGACGGCACCAGCACGGTACGGACCAGCAGCGTGTCCAGCAGCACACCGATGCAGACGATGATGCCGATCTGGGTGAGCGTGATCAGCGGCAGCACGCCGAGCACCGCGAAGACCGCGGCGAGCAGCACGCCCGCGCTGGTGATGACGCCGCCGGTGACCCGCAGCGCCGACAGCATGCCGTCGCGGGTGCCGGTGCGCCGGGCGTCCTCCCGGGCCCGGGTGACCAGGAAGATGTTGTAGTCGACGCCGAGCGCCACCAGGAAGACGAACGCGAGCAGCAGCACCCCGCTGTCCAGCGCCGGGAAGTCCAGCACGTGGTCGAAGAGCAGCCAGGCCGCGCCGAGGCTGGCGAAGAACGACGCGATCACGGTCACCACCAGCAGCAGCGGCGCCAGGATTCCGCGCAGCAGCAGCACCAGCACTGCGCCGACCAGCAGCAGGATGAGCGGCAGGATCAGCTTGAGGTCCTTGGTGTTCGCCTCGTTCGAGTCGTAGGTCGCGGCGACCGAACCACCGACCAGGGCGCCGTCGGGGGCGTCCGCGCCGTCCACGGCGGGCGGCGCGGAATCCGGTACGGCGGCCACGGCGTCGCGCAGCGCCACCACGGCCCGGTCGGAGGCGGCGCTGCCGGGCTCGGCGGTGAGCACCACGTCGATCTGGGCGACCCGGTCTCCGGCGGCGCCCGGCCGGGCCGAGGCGACCCCGTCGACGTCGGAGGCGGCGGCGAGCACCGCCGGGGCGGCCTGCGGGTTGGTGAGCACCGCAACCGGCTGGGTGCTGCCGGCCGGGAACGCCCGGGCGAGCGTCTCCGCCCCGGCGACCGCCTCCGGCTTCTCGCTGAACTGCTCGGTCTCGGACAGGCCGGTGCGGATGCCGAGGCCGCCGAGGGCCAGGCCGGCGAGCAGCAGGACGGCGAGCGCGGCGACCGGCAGCGGCCGGCGGATGACCATCTCGCCGAGGCGGCCCCAGATCCGGCCCTCGCGGGCGGCGCTGCCGACGCGGGGGATGAACGGCCAGAACAGGCCCCGGCCGAACAGCAGCAGGGCCGCGGGGAGCACGAACAGGGCGGAGAGCATGGCGAGGATCACACCGGTGGCGCAGGCGATGGCGAGCGCCCGGTTGGTCTCCTGCTCGGACAGCAGCAGCGTGAGCACGCCGAGGACGACGGTGCTGCCGCTGGCCAGGATCGGTTCGGCGGTGCGGCGCAGCGCCGAGCGCATGGCGGCGAACCGGTCCTCCTCCCGGCGCAGCTCCTCCCGGTAGCGGGCGATGAGCAGCAGGGCGTAGTTGGTCGCGGCGCCGAACACCAGCACGCTGGCGATGCCGGTGACCTGGCCGCTGGGCAGGTAGATGCCGAACGCGGGCACGAGGGACTCCACCACGCGCAGCGTGATCTGCTCGGTCGCGCCCACCACGAGCAGCGGTACGAGCCACAGGAACGGGCTGCGGTAGGTGACCAGCAGCAGCACCGCCACCACGGCGGCGGTGACCAGCAGCAGCGTGGTGTCCGCGCCCTGGAACACCTTGCCCAGGTCGGCGGTGAACGCGGGCCCGCCGGTGACCTCGACGGTCAGCTCGCCGGGCAGGTCACCGACCGCCTCACGGAGCTTCTCCACCTCGTCGACCACCGCCGACGGGCCGCCCTCGGTGGACAGCGGCACCGCGACCAGCGCCACGGTTCCGTCCGGGGAGACCTGGGCGGGGGAGACCCGGCCGCCGGCGGCGAGTGAGCTCAGCTGGCCGGCGAGGCCGTCGAGCTGGCCCCGGTCGGCGCCGCTCAGCGGGGCCTGGTCGGCGCGGCTGACCACGACCAGGGCGGTCTGGGCGTCCTTGGAGGGCAACTGATCCTGCAGCCGTTCGACCTGCGTCGACTGCCATTCCACGGACAGGCCGGTGCCGGAGACCGGGTCGGGATTGTCCGGCTTCGGCAGCCCGAAGGCGACTACGCCGACGACGAGCGCGACGGCCAGGGTGAGCCAGGCGGCGAGCCGGCCCCGGACGACGCGGGAGAACAGTGACATCGGATGCCCTCACTATTGGTCGCGGAGGATTCTCTCTGAACGAGTATCTTGATAGGCGAGATTATCCGGGGTGGTTCTATGCTGCAACCGGATCAGTTCGGGCAGGGGGTGTCGGCGAGCGGTGGCGCACAGGATGTACCGGCGACGGGACGACCCGCGCGGGCGGATGATCGCCGAGATCACCAACGACCTGCGGCGCTACTCCGTCGACGCCCAGCACATCGGGCACGCCTTCGCCGGACTGCACGGGCTCAACGCCACCGACCTGCACGCGCTGATCGCGGTGATGGAGGCCGAGCTGGTCGGCGACCCGATCACCCCGGGCCGCCTCGGTGAGGCGCTCAACATCTCCTCCGGGTCGGTGACCGCGCTCGTCGACCGCCTGGAACGCGGCGGTCACATCCGCCGCGACCGGGACACCGCCGACCGCCGCAAGATCCTCCTGCACTACGCCGACCGTGGCGCCACGCTGGCGCAGAGCTTCTTCGGCCCGCTCGGGCGCCGCACCGACGAGGTGATGGACCGCTTCACCGACGACGAGCTGGCCGTGGTGCAGCGGTTCATGGCGGAGATGGTGCGCTCCATGCGTACCCACCGGGACGAGATCCGCGCCGCGCCCCGCCGCGGCGCCGCACCCGGCCCCGGCGAGGGCGACTGACCGTGCGGCTGGTCACCCGGGCCGCCGCCGCGGCGCTGCGACTACCGGCCGCCCGCACCGGGCGGGTCACCGTCACCCGGGACATCCCGGTCCGGGTCCGCGACGGGGTGACGCTGCGTGCCGACCACTACGCACCCAACCTGCCCGGCGCGCACTGCGTGCTGATCCGCACCCCGTACGGGCGGGGCGGGCCGATCCGCCTGCTCGGCCGCCTGATCGCCGAGCGGGGCTTCCACGTGGTCATCCAGTCCTGCCGCGGCACGTACGGCTCGGGCGGCGAGTTCGCGCCGCTGGTGCACGAGCGCGACGACGGCCTCGACACGCTGGACTGGCTGCGCCGCCAGCGCTGGTGGACCGGCGCGTTCGGCATGTTCGGTGCCAGCTACCAGGGCTTCGTGCAGTGGGCGCTCGCCGCCGAGGCGGGCGACGAGCTGCGCGCGATGGTTGCCGTGGTGACCGCGTCGGGCACCCGCGACTCCACGTACGCGGGGGAGTCGTTCGCCCTGGACACGGTGCTCACCTGGGCCGAGCTGCTCCAGGCGCAGACGGTGCCCTGGCTGGCCCGGCAGTGGGAACTCAAGCGCGGTCAGCCCCGCCTCGTCCGTGCCCTGGCGCACCTGCCGCTGGCCGAGGCGGACCGGGTCGCCACCGGTGTCACGGTGCCGTTCTTCCAGGAGTGGCTGCGCCACCACACCCCCGACGCCGACTACTGGCGTACCCGGGTCTTCGGCGAACGGATCACCGAGGTGCGCGCCCCGGTCGCCATGGTCAGCGGCTGGCAGGACATCTTCCTGCCGGCCCAACTCGACGACTACGCCCGCCTGCGGGCCGCCGGAGCGCGACCCCGCCTGGTCGTCGGCCCCTGGACCCACGGCAGCCCGGGGCTGCTCCTGGCGTCGCTGCGCGAAGGGCTGGACTGGCTCAACACGCACCTGGCGGGGCGGCCCGCGCCGCAGCGCGCGCCGGTGCGGGTGCACGTCGGCGGCGCCGGCGGCGGCTGGCGTGACCTGCCGGACTGGCCGCCGCCCGCCACGCCCGTGCGGTGGCACCTGCGCTCGGGCGGCGGGCTCGCCCCGGAGCCGCCGGAGCCCGGCACCACGCCCGACCGCTTCTGGTACGACCCGGCCGACCCGACCCCGTCGCTGGGCGGGCCGCTGCTCGTGGCCCAGCGGGCCGGCGCGGTCGACAACCGGCCGGTGGAGGCCCGGCCGGACGTGCTCACCTACACCGGTGGGCCGCTGCCGGAGCCGGTCGAGGTGGCCGGGCCGGTACGCGCCGAGATTCATGTACGCAGCGAACTGTCGTACCTGGACGTGTTCGTGCGTCTGTGCGACGTGGACCGGCGGGGGCGTTCCTGGAACGTCTGCGACGGGCTGGTCCGGGTCGAGCCGGGCCGGTTCCCGCGCGATCCGTCCGGTGTGGTCGCCGTGCCGGTGACGCTCTGGCCGACCGCGTACCGCTTCGCGCCCGGGCACCGGCTGCGGGTCCAGGTCTCCGGTGGCGCCCACCCCCGGTACGCGCGCAATCCCGGCACCGGTGAGCCACTCGGCACTGCCGTGACTCTTCGTGCTGGTTGGCGAGAGATTCTCAGCGATCGTGAGCATCCCTCGGGGTTGGAGCTGCCGCTCACGCGGACACCGTCCACAGCGGGCTGATAGTCCAAAAAACCGTCCCTGAGCTGGGCACTTCTGCCTAACCGTGGTTAAGCTCGGAGCAAGTGCCCGGTGCCGTGCAGTTATCCGGCGGGGCGCGTCCGCGGATCGCACGCCATCACGCGGTGTGATTGTCGTGCCCTCGCCGGTCATCGATCGGAAGGGGATCTGCCATGACGTCGGCCCCGGCGAACCTGCTGGCCGTCCGGAACCTGTTGCTCACCTATCTCAACGTCGACAAGAAGTCCGTACGCGCCGACGACCTGGAGCCGGCGGAGGTCGGCATCGTCGGCGACCCCAACCACCGGGGCGGCTACCACTGCGGATCCGACCGGGTCGTGACGAACGACTACTCGGTGGTGGAGTCCACCCGGGACCGGTCCGGCCTGACCCTGTACGCGTCCGCGTTGGACGTCGGCACGTTCTCCGTCCGCTCCGGCGGCGGTACGCACAACCTGCGGACGTTCTCCACCTGGATGGTGGCGCAGTGCGTGGCGAACGCGGCCGACACCCGGGACATCCGGGAGATCATCTACTCCCCGGACGGGCGGACCGTGCGCCGCTGGGACCGGCTGGGACGGCGCACCAGCGGCGACAGCAGCCACCTGTACCACACGCATTTCAGCTTCTTCCGTGACTCGACAAAGGCGGGGCGTGACCTGACCCCGCTGTTCCGCCGCTATCTGACCGCGATCGGAATGATCGCCACCGCGAAACCGGAGGACGACATGGAACAGACCGACCGGCTCATCAAGGACACCGGCTCGAAGAACCGCACTGTGGGCGACGTCCTGGCCGACCTGCAGAACCTGCGCAACTGGCTGATCTCGCCGGCCAACACCACCGGGCTGGTCAACCCGCCCATGCCCAACTCGCCGTTGCAGCAGATGCTGGCGATGCTGCGCGCCTGGCCGGCGCTGGTCGCGCAGGTGAACGAGTTGTCCGGCCGGGACTTCACCGACGAGCAGCAGATCGTCTCCGGTGTGCTGGCCGGGTTGCCGCCGGAGAAGATCGCCGAGGCCATCCCGCCGCAGATCGCCCGGGACGTGGCCGACGAGTTGTCCCGGCGGTTGATCGCCTGACGGTCCGGCGCCGCGACCGCGGGTCGCGGCGCCGTCGGCCGACGCATTCCGCAAGAGCTGTTGCGCAACAGCTCTTGCGGATGTGAGACTCGGGCGCATGGAACAGCGGACCGTCCGGCAGATCACCGACTCGCGGGTGCTCGCCGCGCTCGCCCACCCACTGCGCCGCCGGCTCATGGACGTGCTCAAGGTGTACGGCCCGTGCACCGTCGGCATGCTCGCCGACCGCACCGACCAGGCGCCGGCGAACGTGAGCCACCACCTCAAGGTGCTGGCCGCCGCCGACCTGCTGGTCGAGGCGCCCGAGCTGGCACGCGACCGCCGGGAACGCTGGTGGCGGCTGCGCGATCGCGGGGTGCGCTGGTCCAACAGCGACTTCGACGACGACCCGGCGGCCCGGGTGGTGGCCGACGCGGCCAGCTCGCTCAACCTGGAGCGGCACGCCGAGCTGGTCCGCGCCTGGCACGCCGCCCCCGACGAGGCGCACGCCGCGTGGGGAGAGGGGCCGTTCAGCACCGACAAGTGGCTGCACCTGACCCCGGACGAGCTGGCCGAGCTCAGCCGCGAGGTGATCGCGCTGTTCGCACGGTGGGCCGACCGGCCGGCGCCCGAGGACGGGCAGCGCCGCGAGCCGGTCTTCGTGTTCGCCCACGGCGTCCCGGGCCGGCCGTGACCGCCCACCGCGTTCCGGCGCCGCCCGCGAACGCCTTACCGGGGCGCGCGTCATGACCGCCCCCGCGCGCACGTCCGGGCCGGCCGCCCCGCCGCGCGGCGGGCTGTTCCGGCACCGGGACTTCCGGCTGCTCTGGACCGGCCACACGGTGAGCGCCGTCGGCAGCAACATGACCGCAGTGGCGCTGCCCCTGGTCGCGGTCGCGGTGCTCGACGCGAGCACGTTCCAGGTGGCGGTGCTCACCGCCGCGGCGTGGCTGCCCTGGCTGCTGGCCGGCCTGCCGGTCGGGGCGTGGGTCGACCGGGTCCGCCGTCGCCCGGTGATGATCGCCGCCGACCTCGCCGCCGCCGCGTTGTTCGCCAGCGTGCCGGTGGCCGCCCTGGCCGGGATGCTCACCGTCGGGCACCTGCTGGTCGTGGCGCTCGGCGCCGGCCTGGCCCGGGTCTTCTTCGAGACCGCCGACCAGGTCTACCTGCCCACGCTGCTGCGTCCCGAGCAGGTGCCCGAGGCGAACGCCCGGCTGCACGCCACCCAGACCGCGAGCTACCTCGTCGGCCCGGGACTGGCCGGTCTCGTCGCCCAGCTCGTCGGCGCGGTGACCGCGGTGGCGCTGGACGCGCTCACCTTCCTGCTGTCCGCGCTCTGCCTGCGCCGGATCAGCGCGGTCGAGGCCCGGCCGCACCGGAACGCCGGGACGACGTCGCTGCGCCGCGAGGTCGCCACCGGACTGCGGTTCGTCGTCCGCGACCCGTACCTGCGGGTGCTGACGGTCTTCGGGGCGGCGAGCAACATCGGGCTCACCGGCTACCAGGCGGTGCTCGTGGTGTTCCTGGTGCGCTCGGCCGAACTCCCGGCGGGCCTGGTCGGCCTCCTGATCGGACTCGCCAGCCTCGGCGGCGTGATCGGCGCCGCGCTCGCCGCGCGCCTGGCCCGCCGGATCGGCAGCGCCCGGACGTTGCTGGTCGCCGGCGCTCTCACCGGGCCGCCCGCGCTGCTCATCCCGCTCGCCGGTCCCGGCGCGCGGACCGCCTGGCTGGTGCTCGGCGGTGTGCTCGTGAGCCTGGGCGTCGCGATCGGCAACGTGGTCAAGGGCAGCTTCCGGCAGACGTACACCCCGCACCGGCTGCTCGGCCGCGTGACGGTGAGCATGCATCTGCTCAACTACGGCACCATTCCGCTGGCCGCCCTGCTCGCCGGCGCGCTGGGCGCGGCCTGGGGGCCGGGTGGCGCGATCCGGGTGATGACCGCGTGGCTGGCGCTGACCCCGCTGATCCTGCTGGCCGGGCCGCTACGGAGACGGCGCGACCTGCCGGCCGCGCCGTCCTGATGATGCGCTGCGGCGGCGGTCGGAGCCCCGACCGCCGCCACCGGCACGTCACTACATCGGACGGACGTTGTCCGCCTGCGGGCCCTTCTGGCCCTGGGTCACCTCGAACTCGACCTTCTGACCCTCGTTCAGCTCGCGGTAGCCACTGCTCTGGATGGCCGAGTAGTGGACGAACACGTCCGGGCCTCCGCCGTCCTGCTCGATGAAGCCGAAGCCCTTTTCCGAGTTGAACCACTTGACCGTGCCGGTTGCCATGCGTCTCTCCCTGTTCAATGCGGGCGAGCGCCGGCCCCGCGGCCGGTGGTCGCCCTGTACCACCCCGACAGTAACCGTCCGGACCGCAATCCGCTGCCGGAAGCGCGCGGCGCGCCCGTGAATACGTGCCGCGCCGGGAAAATGACCCCGGCGCCGGGCGCGGCGCGGCATGCTTGCCCCGATGAGCACGCAGACGGCTCTGGCCGACCTGGAACAGGAGATCGCGGTGCCCGGCGCGGGCCCGGACCGCCTGCGACTGGTCGACACGCCGTTCGTGCCCGAGGTGCGCCTGCACCTGGCCGAGGACGCCATCCTGTGGTGGGCCCGGATGGAGGCCGCCGCCGGTCGGTCGCTGCCGCCGCCGTACTGGGCGTCGGTCTGGGCCGGCGGGCAGGCGCTGGCCCGGCACCTGCTCGACCACCCCGAACTGGCCGCCGGGCGGCGGGTGCTCGACCTGGCCGCCGGATCGGGGCTGGTCGCCATCGCCGCCGCGCTCGCCGGGGCGGACGAGGTGGTCGCCAACGACATCGACCCGTACGCGGTGGCGGCCGTCACTGTGAACGCCCGCGCCAACCGGGTCCGGGTGGCGGCCGACGGCGACGACCTGCTCGACGGCGTCGCGGGCGCCGACCTGCTGGTGGCCGGGGACGTGCTCTACGACGCCGGACTGGCCGCGCGGGTCCTGCCCTACCTGCGGCGCTGCGCCGACCACGGCGTCGAGGTGCTGGTCGGCGACCCGGACCGGGGCCACCTGCCGCCGGGCGGGCTGGAGCTGGTGGCCAGCTACCCGGTGCCGACCACCGAGCCCTCCGTCGACTCCCCGGTACGCCGGGTGCAGGTGCTGCGACCCCGATGACCCTCAGGGATCTCCGGGTCGGGTGTCGGGGGCCACTGGGGGATCATGCCCGATGTGCCGGGTGACCGGCGGGCCATAGCGTGCAGCTCATGAACGATCTCGTGGCCGCCGCCGGTGAGCTGCCCACCACCCTCCTGATGGGTCTGCTGGGCATCGTGATGCTCGCCGACGCCGTACCCCTGATCGGGGTGCTGGTGCCCGGCGACGCGGCGGTCCTCGCGGCGGTCGGGGCCGGTCGCCCGGCCGGCGGGGCCCTGACCGTCGCCGCGGTGGTCACCGGCTGCCTGGCCGGCTGGTCGCTGAGCTTCTTCGCCGGACGGCGCTGGGGCGGGCAGCTGCGGGAGAGCCGGGTCGGCGGCTGGATCGGCGAGTCCCGGTGGACCGCCGCCGAGACGCTGCTGCACCGCGGTGGCGGACGGATCGTGCTGGTGGCGCCGTTCCTGCCGGTGTTCAACGCGCTGCTGCCGCTGGCCGCCGGCGGGCTGCGGATGTCGTACCGGCGGTTCCTGGCCTGCGCGGCGGCGGGGGCGACCGCCTGGGCCGGGCTCTACGTGGCGCTGGGCCTGACCGCGCGGGCGCTGACCGGGCTGCTGCCCGCGGCGCTCAACCCCACGGTGCTGACCATGGCGGTCGGGCTGCTGCTCGCCGGCCCGGTGCTGCTCGCCACCCGGCGCCGCCTGCGCGCGGTCACCGGCTGACCGCGCCCGGCCCGGCCGCCACGGGGGAGGCCGGACCGGGCGTGTTCACCAGCCGCGGGCGCGCCACTGCGGCAGCGCGGGCCGCTCGGCGCCGATGGTGCTGTCCTTGCCGTGGCCCGGGTAGAACCAGGTGTCGTCGGGCAGCCGGTCGAAGAGCTTGGCCTCGACGTCGTCGATGAGCTGCCCGAAGCGCTCCGGGTCCTGGTCGGTGTTGCCGACGCCGCCCGGGAAGAGAGAGTCGCCGGTGAACAGGTGCGGGGTGCCGGAGGGGTCGCGGTAGAGCAGCGCGATCGAGCCCGGCGTGTGCCCGCGCAGGTGGATGACCTCCAGCGCGCAGTCGCCGACCGGCACCGTGTCGCCCTCGCCGAGCCGCTCGGCGGAGATGGGCAGGCCCTCGGCGTCGTCGGCGTGCACGAGCGCGCGCGCCCCGGTCTTGGCCACCACCTCTTCCAGCGCGACCCAGTGGTCCATGTGCTGGTGCGTGGTCACCACGGCGGCCAGCCCGCCGTCGCCGGCCAGCTCCAGCAGGCGCGGCGCCTCGTTCGCGGCGTCGATCAGCACCTGCTCGCCGGTGGCGTTGCAGCGCAACAGGTAGGCGTTGTTGTCCATCGGGCCCACCGACAGCTTGGTGACGGTGAGCCGGTCGAGCTCGCGCACGGCCGGCGGCCCGCCGGGCGTGACGTCTCCGGTGTAGGTCATGACGATGTTCAGATCCATTCCGGTGGGTTGGGCAGAGGGCCGTCGGGGTCGACGGTGAGCAGCTCGCCCGCGCCCCGGCCGGTCAGCCAGGCGGCGAGTTCCGGCGCGGGGCCGGTGACCGTGGGCGCCCCCTCGGGGTCACCCACGACGAGTTCGGAGGCCGCGCCGTCGAAGCGCAGCACCATGGCCGGCGCGGCCGGATTGCCGGACAGCCCGGTCACCACCTCGTGCAGCAGCCGCTGGGCGAACGCCTCCGGCCAGTCCGCCGGAAGGTAACCGGCCGCCAGGTCGACGTGGTGGACCTCGACCTCGCGCAGCCGGCCCCAGACCAGCATCGCCGCCGGCCAGGGGCCGCGCCGGGTCTGCACGGTGGCACCCCAGGCGTCCACGGGCATCGCCGCGACCGCCGCGTCGAAGCGCTGGCCGCTGCGGCGTACGTCGTCGAGCAGGTCGGCCGGACCCCGGTCGGCGCCGGCGTCGATGTCGGCGGCGCGGGCCTGCGCCGAGGCGTACATCGGGATGTCCTCGCCGGTGCGCGCGGAGGTGAGCAGGTTGACGAACCCGTCGGCGTTGCGGGCCAGGTGGGTGAGCACGTGCGCCCGGGACCAGCCCGGCAGCAGCGAGGGCGCCGCGACGTCCGCCGCGGTCAGGCCGGACACGGTACGCAGGAGACGGTCGTTCGCCTCGGCCAGCGGGCCGGTCAGCAGCAGGGGGTCGGTGGTCATCGCGTTCTCACGGTTCGACACTAGCGGGCCCGGGCAGGGCGCGCCGCCGGGGAAATCGCTTTCGGCGCGTCGGCGCGGCACCTACCGTCGGGGCCGACGACCTGGGCCGCCCGGTCCGCGTCGTCGCCAACGCGGCACCGGGAGTCGGAGAGGAGGTGGTGCGCATGCCGGTCGCAGCGCGTGTGCTCCACCACGTATCCCTCGACACCGAAGAGGACACCATGACTCTCGACCTGACCGCCCTCGGCTGGGACGCCGGCTGGGCGGCCCACCTCGACCGGCGCGCCGGCCACCGTCCCGGGCGGGTCGCCCGGGTGGACCGGGGCGTCTGCACCGTGCTGAGCCCGCAGGGGCCGGTGCGGGCCAGCCTCGGCGGCGCCGTGCTCGCCGCCGCCGCCCGTGACCTGACCGCGCTGCCCTGCGCGGGCGACTGGGTGCTGCTGTCCACCTGGCCGGACGGCCCGGTCACGGTGGAGGCGGTGCTGCCGCGGCGTACCGCGCTGGTGCGCCGTACCGCCGGCAAGGACGCCAGCGGCCAGGTGCTGGCCGCCAACCTCGACGCCGCCGCGGTGGTCGAGCCGGTGCACCCGGAACCGGACGCCGCACGGATCGAACGGCTGCTCTCCCTGGCGCACGAATCCGGGGCGCAGCCGCTCGTCGTGCTCACCAAGGCCGACCTGGCCGCCGACCCGGAGGCGGTGGCCCGGCAGCTGGCCGACCTCGCGCCGGGCGTGCCGGTGCTGCCGGTCAGCGCCGAGCGGGGCGCCGGCCTGGCGCCGCTGCGCCGGTTCGTCGGCCCCGGGCGCACGCTCGGCCTGCTCGGCCCCTCCGGCGCCGGCAAGTCGAGCCTGGTCAACGCGCTGGCCGGGGCGGACGTGATGCGCACCCAGGCGATCCGCCGCGTCGACGGCAAGGGCCGGCACACCACCACCTGGCGGTCGCTGGTGCCGCTGCCGGGTGGGGGAGCGGTGCTGGACACCCCCGGCGTACGGGCGGTCGGCCTGCTCGACGGCGCGGCCGGCCTGGACCGTGCCTTCGCCGACATCGCCGAGCTGGCCGCCGGCTGCCGGTACGGCGACTGCGCCCACGACGCCGAGCCGGGCTGCGCGGTGCGCGACGCGCTGGAGGACGGCGCGCTGCCGGCGCGCCGCTGGGAGAGCTGGCGCCGGCTGCAGCGGGAGATCGAGTACGAGGGCGGCCGGCGCGCGGCCCGGCTGGCGGCCGAACGGCGGGGCGGCTGGCGTGGCGGGCGGCGACGTACCGGGCGTCCGGCGCCGCCCCCCGCACCCGGGGCATTCTGAACCTGCGCGAGCCGGTCGGGTGGGCGTGAGTGGTTCCCGCCCGACCGGCCTGAGCTGGGGGAATGTTCGCGAGACGGAAGTTGTCATACGTCGGGGCTAGAGTTGCCGAGGCGTCTTCTCTGCGCCCCGACAACCTGTGAAAACCACCCAGACCCGGCGTCTGGTGCACAGATCCGCCTCATATTCTTCTTCCGGGAGCACACGCACCGTGGCCGACCGACTGATCATCCGTGGCGCGCGCGAGCACAACCTGCGTGACGTCAGTCTCGACCTGCCCCGGGACGCCCTGATCGTCTTCACCGGGCTGTCCGGTTCGGGCAAGTCGAGCCTGGCGTTCGACACCATCTTCGCCGAGGGGCAGCGCCGCTACGTCGAGTCGCTGTCGTCGTACGCCCGGCAGTTCCTCGGGCAGATGGACAAGCCCGACGTCGACTTCATCGAGGGCCTCAGCCCCGCCGTCTCCATCGACCAGAAGTCCACCTCGCGCAACCCCCGCTCCACCGTCGGCACCATCACCGAGGTCTACGACTACCTCCGCCTGCTGTTCGCCCGCATCGGCGAGCCGCACTGCCCGATCTGCGGCGAGCGGATCTCCAAGCAGAGCCCGCAGCAGATCGTCGACCGGGTCCTGGCCATGGCCGAGGGCACCCGGTTCATGGTGCTCGCGCCGGTGGTGCGCGGCCGCAAGGGCGAGTACGTCGACCTGTTCGCCGAGCTCCAGGCCAAGGGCTACGCCCGGGCCCGGGTCGACGGCGTGGTGCACCCGCTGACCGAGCCGCCGAAGCTCAAGAAGCAGGAGAAGCACACCATCGAGGTGGTGATCGACCGGCTCAGCGTCAAGCCCAGCGCCAAGCAGCGGCTGACCGACTCGGTCGAGGCCGCGCTCGGTCTCTCCGGCGGCCTGGTGCTGCTCGACTTCGTCGACCTGCCGGAGGACGACCCGGCCCGGGAGCGCCGCTACTCCGAGCACCTGGCCTGCCCGAACGACCACCCCCTCGCGATCGAGGACCTGGAACCCCGGGTCTTCTCCTTCAACGCGCCCTACGGCGCGTGCCCCGAGTGCACCGGCCTGGGCACGAAGAAGGAGGTCGACCCCGAGCTGGTCATCCCCGACCCGGAGCGCACGCTGCGCGAGGGCGCGATCCAGCCGTGGGCCACCGGGCACAACCTCGAATACTTCCTGCGGCTGCTGGAGGCGCTCGGCGAGGCCGAGCACTTCGACATCGACACGCCGTGGCGGAAGCTGCCGTCGCGGGCGCAGAAGACGATCCTGCACGGCTCCGACGACCAGGTGCACGTGCGCTACCGCAACAAGTACGGCCGCGAGCGCTCCTACTACACCGGCTTCGAGGGCGTGGTGCAGTGGATCGAGCGCCGGCACACCGACACCGAGTCGGAGTGGTCCCGGGAGAAGTACGAGGGCTACATGCGGGACGTGCCCTGCGCGGCCTGCGGCGGCGCACGGCTCAAGCCCGAGGTGCTCGCGGTCACCCTGGCCGGCAAGAGCATCGCCGAGGTCTGCAACCTGTCCGTGGGTGAGGCCGCCGACCTGCTCGCCGGCATCGAGCTGACCGACCGGCAGAAGATGATCGCCGAGCGGGTGCTCAAGGAGATCAACGCCCGGCTGAAGTTCCTGCTCGACGTCGGGCTGGACTACCTCTCCCTGGACCGGCCCGCCGGCACGCTCTCCGGTGGCGAGGCGCAGCGCATCCGGCTCGCCACCCAGATCGGCTCCGGCCTGGTCGGCGTGCTCTACGTGCTCGACGAGCCGTCGATCGGCCTGCACCAGCGCGACAACCACCGGCTCATCGAGACGCTGCTGCGGCTGCGCGGGCTGGGCAACACGCTGATCGTGGTCGAGCACGACGAGGACACCATCCGGGTGGCCGACTGGATCGTCGACATCGGCCCGGGCGCGGGCGAGCACGGCGGCAAGATCGTGCACAGCGGCTCGGTGCCGGCGCTGCTCGACAACACCGAGTCGGTCACCGGGGCGTACCTGTCCGGGCGCAAATCCATCCCGACGCCTGCCGGCCGCCGCCCGCAGACGCCGGGCCGCGAGCTGGTGGTGCACGGCGCGCGCGAGCACAACCTGCGCAACCTCACCGTGAACTTCCCGCTCGGCCAGCTCATCGCGGTCACCGGGGTCAGCGGCTCGGGCAAGTCGACGCTGGTCAACGACATCCTCTACACGGTGCTCGCCAACCAGATCAACGGCGCGCGGCTGGTGCCCGGCCGGCACACCCGCATCACCGGCCTGGAGCACGTGGACAAGGTCGTCGGCGTGGACCAGTCGCCGATCGGGCGTACCCCGCGCTCCAACCCGGCCACCTACACCGGCGTCTGGGACCACATCCGCAAGCTCTTCGCCGAGACCACCGAGGCCAAGGTCCGGGGGTACGGCCCGGGCCGGTTCTCGTTCAACGTCAAGGGCGGGCGCTGCGAGGCGTGCTCCGGCGACGGCACCATCAAGATCGAGATGAACTTCCTGCCGGACGTCTACGTCCCCTGCGAGGTGTGCAAGGGCGCGCGCTACAACCGCGAGACACTCGAGGTGCACTACAAGGGCAAGACGGTCGCCGAGGTGCTGGACATGCCGATCGAGGAGGCGGCCGAGTTCTTCTCCGCCATCCCGGCCATCCACCGGCACCTCCGGACGCTGGTCGACGTCGGCCTCGGCTACGTGCGCCTCGGCCAGCCCGCGCCGACGCTGTCCGGCGGTGAGGCGCAGCGCGTCAAGCTCGCCTCCGAGCTGCAGAAGCGCTCCACCGGCCGCACCGTCTACGTACTCGACGAGCCGACCACCGGCCTGCACTTCGAGGACATCCGCAAGCTGCTGATGGTGCTGGAGGGGCTGGTCGACAAGGGCAACACCGTCATCACCATCGAGCACAACCTCGACGTGATCAAGACGGCCGACTGGCTCATCGACATGGGCCCCGAGGGTGGCCACCGGGGCGGCACGGTCCTCGCCACCGGCACGCCGGAGGAGGTCGCCGAGGTGCCGGAGAGCCACACCGGGCAGTTCCTGCGGCCGATCCTCAAGCTCGACGGCAAGGCCAAGGGCGCCAAGGCGGCCACCAGCCGGGCGGCCAAGGCCAACGGCAACGGCGGCGCCAAGCCGCGGGCCCGCAAGGTGCCGGCCGCGGCGCGCTGACCGACGTCCTCCATGCGATGCCCGGTACGTTGACGCGCCAGTATGAACCGTGCCCCACGCTGGTGCGTGTTTCCGCAGTAAGCCGAGAGAAAGGCCGGATATGAGTGATGATCAGGCGTTGACCCGACCGGTCACCCAGAGCCGCCGTGCCCTGCTCGCCGGAGCCGGGGCGGTCGGCGCGGCAGTGGTGCTCGCGGGCTGCGGCAGCGACGACGAGGCCTCGCCCGGGCTCGCCCCGACCAGCGGCGGCCCGCCCGGCGCCACCGCCACCGGGGACGCCGGCGGCGGCGACCGGGCCGGCAGCAACTCCGTGGCCCGCACCTCGGACATCCCGGTCGGCGGCGGCGCGGTCTTCGCCAGCCAGGGCGTGGTCATCACCCAGCCCGAGGCCGGCCAGTTCAAGGCGTTCGACCCGATCTGCACGCACCAGCGCTGCCCGGTGTCGAACGTCGACGGCGGCACGATCAACTGCACCTGCCACAACAGCCGCTTCTCCATCGTCGACGGCTCGGTGAAGGGCGGCCCGGCCACCAAGCCGCTCGCCGCGAAGGACATCACCGTCGACGGCGACCAGATCCGCCTGGCCTGACCACCCGCCGCGCCCCCGGTCACCCGGGGGCGCGGCGGCGGCCGGGTGTCAGGGGTGCGGACTAGGCTTGACAGCGTGGCTGACCCCTCGACGTACCGTCCCGCGCCCGGCACCATCCCGGAATCGCCAGGGGTCTACCGCTTCCGCGACGGCACCGGGCGGGTGATCTACGTCGGCAAGGCGCGCAACCTGCGCAGCCGGCTCAACTCCTACTTCGCCGACCCGGTCGGCCTGCACCAGCGCACCCGGCAGATGGTCTTCACCGCCGAGTCGGTCGACTGGATCACCGTCGCCACCGAGGTCGAGGCGCTCCAGCAGGAATACACCTGGATCAAGCAGTACGACCCGAGGTTCAACGTCCGCTACCGCGACGACAAGTCGTACCCCTATCTCGCGGTCACACTCGACGAGGAATACCCCCGGTTGCAGGTGATGCGGGGCGTCAAGCGCAAGGGCGTGCGCTACTTCGGGCCGTACTCCCACGCCTGGGCGATCCGCGAGACGCTCGACCTGCTGCTGCGCGTCTTCCCGGCGCGGACCTGCTCGTCCGGGGTGTTCAAGCGGGCCGGGCAGGTCGGCCGGCCCTGCCTGCTCGGTTACATCGGCAAGTGCTCCGCGCCGTGCGTCGGCAGCGTCACCGCCGAACGCCACCGGGAGATCGTCGACGGTTTCTGCGACTTCATGGCGGGTCGCACCGACACCATGGTCCGCCGGCTGGAGAAGGAGATGCTCGACGCCAGCGAGCAACTGGAGTTCGAGCGGGCCGCCCGCCTGCGCGACGACGTCGCGGCGCTGCGCCGGGCGATGGAGAAGCAGACCGTGGTGCTCGGCGACGGCACCGACGCCGACGTGGTCGCCTTCGCCGACGACCCGCTCGAAGCCGCCGTGCAGGTGTTCCACGTCCGCGGCGGCCGGGTGCGCGGCCAGCGCGGCTGGGTGGTGGAGAAGACCGAGGAGCTGAGCACCGGCGACCTCGTGCACCACTTCTGCACCCAGGTGTACGGCGGCGAGCAGGGCGAGGCCGACGTGCCCCGCGAGCTGCTCGTGCCCGAGCTACCAGGCGACGCCGACGCGCTCGCCGACTGGCTCTCCACCCGCCGGGGCAGCCGGGTGTCGCTGCGGGTGCCGCAGCGCGGCGACAAACGGTCGCTGCTGGAGACCGTCGAGCGCAACGCCAAGGACGCGCTGGCCCGGCACAAGCTCAAGCGGGCCGGCGACCTGACCACCCGCAGCCAGGCGCTCGACGAGATCGCCGACGCGCTCGGCATGAACACCTCGCCGCTGCGCATCGAGTGCTACGACGTCTCCCAGATCCAGGGCACCGACGTGGTCGCCAGCATGGTCGTGTTCGAGGACGGGCTGCCCCGCAAGAGCGAGTACCGCCGCTTCATCGTGCGCGGCGCCACCGACGACCTGTCGGCCATGTCCGAGGTGCTGCGGCGGCGCTTCGCCCGCTACCTCGACGCCCGCGCCGAGACCGGGGAGCTGGGCGAGGAGACCGCCTCCGACCCGGACCGCCCCGGCATCGACCCGACCACCGGGCGGCCGCGCAAGTTCGCGTACCCGCCGCAGCTCGTGGTGGTCGACGGTGGCCCGCCGCAGGTGGCCGCCGCCGCGAAGGCGCTCGCCGAGCTGGGCATCGACGACGTGGCGCTGTGCGGGCTGGCGAAGCGGCTGGAGGAGGTGTGGCTGCCCGACGACGAGTTCCCGGTGATCCTGCCCCGCACGTCCGAGGCGCTCTACCTGCTGCAACGGGTCCGCGACGAGGCGCACCGCTTCGCCATCACGTTCCACCGGCAGCGGCGCTCCAAGCGGATGACCGAATCGGCGCTGGACAACGTCCCCGGCCTCGGCGAGGTACGCCGCAAGGCGCTGCTGCGGCACTTCGGCTCGCTGAAGCGGCTGTCGTCGGCCACCGTGGAGGAGATCACCGAGGTGCCCGGGGTGGGCAGGCGTACGGCCGAGGCGATCCTGGCCGCGCTGGACGGCTCCACCGACGCCACCACGGCCGCCCCCCGTTCCTGACCCTTCGCCTGCTCGCGCCTGCTCGCGCCTGCTCGCGCCTGCTCGCGCCTGCTCGCGCCTGCTCGCGCCTGCTCGCGCCTGCTCGCGCCTGCTCGCGCCTGCCGTCGTGGCCCCCGGCCGCTGTCCAGCGTGCGTCAACAAACGCCCGTTGTCCGGCCCGCCGGCCCGCCACCGCCGTCGCGTGCCGTGGGTGGAACGCCGTGGGTGTCTCGGGCTGCTTTTGACACCCATGCCGCTCCAGTCGCCGTCGCCAGGTGCCTCGGGTGGAACGCCATGGGTGTCTCCGCCCGCCTTTGACACATACGCCGTTCCAGCCAATGCCTGTTCCCGGTGGGCGGAACCGTCCACCTTGCAGTTTGTGCCTAACGTATGACCGCTTTGTGAGGCTTGTCCGGGGGCCGACTGCAAGGTCTGCCGTGCGCGTGCACCGCGAAGGCGCCGCCCAGTGCGCCCTGGGGCCGGTGTCCGGTTTGCCGGGGTGGCGCGTTGTGGTCGGCGCCATGCTCACGGCGGAATCCGGGGTGGGGTGCAGGCGTTGTACATGGCTGACCGCCCAGGCACCAGGGCCGAGCGCTCAACCCCGGTCCGCCCGGCGCCACGGGGCAGGTCACGGGAATCGCCCCGGCCCGGCCGTCGTTACATCCCCCGACGACGAGCACCCCCGCCGGCGGGAATGACCCCGGCCCGGTGGTCGTTACATCCCCGAGCCGCGGAGCAGCCCCCTTTCGGGGCGCCCGCGTGCCAGCCCGCTCGACGGGCGCCCCCCAAGACTTTTCCCCTTCGCGGCACCCCTGCCGCGTATCCCCCATTTCAGGGAGGCAACCATCATGGCTACCACTCTGCTGCGCAAGACCGTTCTGACCGCTGCTGGTGTCGTCGCCACCGCCGGTGGCATCGCCGGCCCCGCCGTCGCCGCCCACGCCGCCCCGGCCGAGAAGGCCGCCATCGTCGCCGACCGCAAGAGCGGTCATGGTGAGCGTGAGCTGGACGTGCGCTACGAGGCCCAGCCGAACTTCTACTTCTGCGGCCCCGCCGCCGCCCGCAACGCGCTGAGCGTGCAGGGCAAGAACATCGACGTGCACGCCATGGCCCGCGAGATGGGCACCACCGAGGCCGGCACCAACTCCATCAACGACATCACCCCCGTGCTGAACAAGGAGACCGGCGCCAAGGACGCCTACAAGTCGGTCGAGATCAGCACCCCCAAGGCCGACGACAAGCAGACCGACAAGCTGCGCGCCGACGTGGTGAAGACCGTCGACGCCGGCCGGGCCGTGGTCGCCAACATCGCCGGCACCGCCACCGACACCGACGGCACCACCCACTCCTTCGAGGGCGGCCACTACATCAGCGTCATCGGCTACCGCGACGACGGCAAGACCGTCACCATCGCCGACAGCGCCGACCCGAACACCGCCACCTACCGGATGAGCATCGACAACCTCGCCGACTGGATCGCCACCCGCGGCTACAGCACCAGCTAAGACCAACACCGCCGCACCCATGGCTGCAGAGCAAGAACGGCAGCACGCACACCGGAAGGGCCCGACCCCCACCACAGGGGTCGGGCCCTTCCGCGCGTACGTCAGGACTCGGCGAGGACGGCCAGGATCGCGTCGCCGTACTTGGCGAGCTTGTTCTCGCCCACCCCGCTGACCCGGGACAGTTCGGCCAGGGAGGCGGGCGGCTCGGCGGCGATCTGCCGCAGCGTCGCGTCGTGGAAGATGACGTACGCCGGGACGCTCTGCTCCTTGGCGGTGGCCGCGCGCCACGCGCGGAGCCGCTCGAAGACCGGCGCGGCGGCGGGGGAGAGGTCGGCGACCACAGTGGCCGCGCCCCGGGGCTTGGCGGACCGGCCGGCCGCCGGCCGCTCCGGCTCCTTGCGCAGCGTGACCGTACGGCGGCGGCCGAGCACGTCCGCGCTGGCCTCGGTCAGCGCCAGCGTGCCGTAGTCGCCCTCGACGGCGAGCAGACCCTCGGCGAGCAGTTGCCGCACCACGCCACGCCACTCGGTCTCGCGCAGCTCGGTGCCGATGCCGAACGTGCTGAGCGAGTCGTGGCCGTGCTGGTCGATCTTGTCGGTGTGCTTGCCGAGCAGGATGTCGATGCTGTGCCCGGCGCCGAAGCGCTGGTTGCGTTCGCGGTCGAGCCGGTAGACGGTGGAGAGCAGCTTCTGCGCGGCGACAGTGCCGTCCCAGGACTCGGGCGGGTCGAGGCAGGTGTCGCAGTTGCCGCAGGCGGCCACGCCGGTCTCGCCGAAGTATTCGAGCAGCTGGGCGCGGCGGCAGCGGACCGTCTCGCAGAGCGCCAGCATCGCGTCCAGGTGGGCGGCGAGGTTGCGCCGGTGCGCCAGGTCGCCCTCCGACGTCTCGATCATCTTGCGCTGCTGCACCACGTCCTGCAGCCCGTACGCCAGCCAGGCGGTGGACGGCAAGCCGTCGCGCCCGGCGCGGCCGGTCTCCTGGTAGTAGCCCTCGACCGACTTCGGCAGGTCCAGGTGGGCGACGAAGCGTACGTCGGGCTTGTCGATGCCCATGCCGAACGCGATCGTGGCGACCATGACCAGCCCGTCCTCGCGCAGGAAGCGCTGCTGGTTGGTGGCGCGGGTCGTGGCGTCCAGCCCGGCGTGGTACGGCAGCGCGGGGATGCCGTTGGCGACCAGGAACTCGGCGGTCTTCTCCACCGAGGCCCGGGACAGGCAGTAGACGATGCCGGCGTCGCCCGGATGCTCGTCGCGCAGCAGGCTGAGCAGCTGGCGGCGGGGCTCCCGCTTCGGCACGATCCGGTACTGGATGTTGGGCCGGTCGAAGCTGGCCACGAAGTGCCGGGCCTCGGTGAGCCGCAGCCGGGTGGCGATCTCGGTGCGGGTCGCCCGGGTCGCGGTGGCGGTCAGCGCGATGCGCGGCACGTCCGGCCAGCGTTCGTGCAGCATCGACAGGTTGAGGTAGTCGGGGCGGAAGTCGTGCCCCCACTGCGACACGCAGTGCGCCTCGTCGATCGCGAACAGCGCGATCCGGCCGCGCTCCAGCAGGCCGAGCGTGGACCGCACCGCCAGCCCTTCCGGGGCCAGGTAGAGCAGGTCCAGCTCGCCGGCCAGGTAGGCCGCCTCGACCCGGCGCCGCTGCGCCGGGTCCTGCGTCGAGTTGAGGAAACCGGCGCGTACGCCGACGGCGGTGAGCGCGTCGACCTGGTCCTGCATGAGCGCGATCAGCGGGGAGACCACTACCGCCACGCCGTCGCGGACCAGCGCGGGGATCTGGTAGCACAGCGACTTGCCGCCACCGGTGGGCATGAGCACCAGCGCGTCGCCGCCGGACACCACGTGTTCGACGACGTCCTGCTGGAAGCCGCGGAAGGCGTCGTACCCGAAGACCCGCCGCAACACGTCGAGCGCGTCGCCGGTCGGTGGGGAGCCGGCCGGTGCGGAGGTGGTCCGCTCGTCGGTGGGGGAGACCATCCGCGCAGTCTACGAGCGTCCCCCGACAGCGCCCGTCCGGCGAGCCGGTCCGGGGGTGGCGACATGTTCCGGTGGTCACCCCGTGGAATCCCGGACGGGGTCGCAGCCGTTAGAGTCGCTGATTGACCATGCGCGGCCGACCGGCCGCGGCGCCACGGCTGGGGGTAGCGGGTGAGCGAGGCGCGTACAGCGGGTGACCTGGGGCCGAGCGAGGCGGAGACGGCGCCGGCCGAGTCGGACACCTCACTGGTGGTGGTGACCGGGCTGTCCGGCGGCGGGCGCAGCACGGTGGCCCGGGCGCTGGAGAACGTCGGCTACTACGTGGTCGACAACCTGCCCCAGGCGCTGCTGCTCGACATGGCCGAGCTGGCCTTCAAGGCCGGCGGCGCGGCCCGGCGTACGGCGATGGTGCTGGACGTGCGCTCGCGCGCCTTCTCCACCGACCTGGCCGGGGCGATCCGGGAGCTGCGCGAGCGCGGCTTCTCCCCCCGGGTGGTCTTCGTCGACGCCGACGACGAGGTGCTGATCCGCCGGTTCGAGAGCGTGCGCCGCTCGCACCCGCTGCAGGGCGACGGGCGGCTGGCCGACGGCATCGCCGTCGAGCGGACGCTGCTGGAGGAGGCACGCGAGCAGGCCGACGTGATCATCGACACCAGCCACCTGAACGTGAACCAGCTTCGACGCCGGGTGGAGGAGCTGTTCGGCGGCGAGGACGCCCGCCGGCTGCGGATCACCGTGATCTCGTTCGGCTTCAAGTACGGCCTGCCGCCGGACGCCGACTTCGTGATGGACGCCCGGTTCCTGCCGAACCCGTACTGGGTGCCGGAGCTGCGCGAGCACACCGGCCGGGAGGAGGCGGTCAGCGCGTACGTGCTGGGCCAGGAGGGCGCGGACGCCTTCGTGGCCGGGTACGCCGACCTGGTCAACGCCACCACCGCCGGTTTCGAGCGGGAGGGCAAGCGCTACCTGACCGTGGCGGTCGGCTGCACCGGCGGCAAGCACCGCAGCGTGGCGATCGCCGAGGAGCTGGCCGCCCGGCTGCGCCGCTCCGGTATCGCCGCCAACGCCCAGCACCGGGACCTGGGGCGGGAGTGACCCCGACCAGGGTGGTCGCCTTCGGTGGCGGGCACGGGCTCTCGGCGTCGCTGCGGGCGCTGCGGCACTGCGTACCCGAACTGGACCTGGACATCACCGCGGTGGTCACCGTCGGCGACGACGGCGGGTCCAGCGGGCGGCTGCGCGCGGAGCGCGGCGGCCTGCCCCCGGGTGACCTGCGTCAGGCGCTCGTGGCGCTGGCCGGCGACCATCCGGCCACCCGGCGCAGCGCGGCGCTGTTCCAGTACCGCTTCACCACCGCGACGCCGCCCCCGCCGACGCTCGCCGCGCCGGTTCCGGCCGCCCGCGCCGGCGACTCGCTCGCCGGTCACGCGGTCGGCAACCTGCTGCTGCACGGCCTGACCGAGCTGCTCGGCGATCCGGTGGCCGCGCTCGACCACGCGGGCGCGATGCTCGGCGCGGTGGGGCGGGTGCTGCCGATGTCCCGTCAGCCGGTGGGCATCGAGGCCCGGGTCCGCGGCGCGGACCCGGCCCATCCGGACGAGGTGTCCACCGTGCGCGGCCAGCACCAGGTCGCGGTCACCCCGGGCACCGTCGAGTCGCTGCGGCTCAACCCACCCGCGCCGGCCGCGTGCGCCGAGGCGGTGACAGCGGTACGCGCCGCGGACTGGCTGATCTTCGGGCCGGGCAGCTGGTACACGAGCGTGCTGCCGCACCTGCTGGTGCCGGGCCTGGCCGACGCGATCGTCTCCAGTCCGGCGCGGCGGCTGGTGACGCTCAACCTGGTGGCGGAGAAGGAGACCTCGGGGCTCTCCCTGCCCGACCATCTGGACACGCTGCGGCGCTATCTGCCCGAGCTGAAGGTGGACCGGGTGCTGGCGGACTCCACGGCGGTGGGTGATCCCGCGGCGGTCGAACGTGCGGCAGAATCGCTTGGTGCCCGGCTGGTCCTCGCTCCCGTCGCCGTCCTCGACGGCACGCCCCGTCATGATCCAGCCGCACTGGGCGCCGCGCTGGTGCCTGTCCTGCGCGCCGATCGTTAGACACGTACGTAATCACCGGCGACACGCCGGAACCGGTCCGTGAGGGGGCGCACTATGGCGATGACGGCTGCGGTCAAGGACGAGCTGAGTCGGGTCGACGTGCCCAAGCCCTGCTGTCGGCGGGCGGAGATGGCCGCCCTGCTGCGTTTCGCCGGCGGCCTGCACATCGTGTCCGGCCGCGTCGTGGTCGAGGCGGAGCTGGACACCGGCGCGGTGGCCCGCCGGCTGCGGCGGGAGGTGGCCGAGGTCTACGGCTACCCGAGCGAGATCCACGTGCTCGCCTCCGGCGGCCTGCGCAAGGGCAGCCACTTCATCGTGCGGGTGGTCAAGGACGGCGAGGCGCTCGCCCGGCAGACCGGCCTGCTCGACGTGCGGGGCCGCCCGGTGCGTGGCCTGCCGCCGCACGTGGTGGCCGCGAACGTCTGCTGCGCCGTGTCGGCCTGGCGGGGCGCGTTCATGGCGCACGGCTCGCTGACCGAGCCGGGCCGTTCCAGCGCGCTGGAGATCACCTGCCCCGGCCCGGAGTCGGCGCTGGCGCTCGTCGGCGCGGCCCGCCGCATCGGCATCACCGCGAAGAACCGCGAGGTGCGCGGCGTGGACCGGGTGGTGGTCAAGGACGGCGACGCGATCGCCGCGCTGCTCACCCGCATAGGAGCGCACTCCAGCGTGCTGGCCTGGGAGGAGCGGCGGGTACGCCGGGAGGTGCGCGCCACCGCCAACCGGCTGGCCAACTTCGACGACGCCAATCTGCGCCGCTCGGCCCGGGCCGCGGTGGCCGCCGCCGCCCGGGTGACCCGCGCGCTGGAGATCCTCGCCGACGACGCGCCCAACCACCTGACCTCGGCCGGCCGGCTGCGGCTGGAGCACCGTCAGGCGTCCCTGGAGGAGCTGGGCGCGCTCGCCGAGCCGCCGCTGACCAAGGACGCCATCGCCGGCCGGATCCGCCGGCTGCTCGCGCTGGCCGACAAGCGCGCCCGCGACCTGGGCATCCCGGATACGGAAGCGGCAGTCACGCCCGACATGCTCGTGGTCTGATAGGACTCGGGCGGCGAGCACGCGAGCGGGATCACCACCCGCCGCAGCGCGACGCCGCACGCTCGGATATGGTCGCTGCGTACGGCAAGGGGGCCGCGCACAGGCATCCCTCGCCGTGCTCACCGCCTCGGGCGGTCAGGTCTCCGTGACCGCGGCGGGGTGGCCGAGATGACATGTCGACGGCCGGCTCCAACGGTCGGCGCACACACCTCCGCCGGCCCCGGTCTGGCGCCGGCGGACCAGAACGCGAGGAGATGGGACCTGTGACCATCCGGGTTGGCATCAACGGCTTCGGCCGGATCGGCCGCAACTTCTTCCGGGCAGTGCTGGCGTCCGGCGCTGACATCGAGGTCGTGGCGGTCAACGACCTGACCGACAACGCGACGCTCGCCCACCTTGTCAAGTACGACAGCATCCTGGGCCGCCTCCCGCACGAGGTGAAGGCCACCGCCGACGAGATCACCGTGGGCGGCAAGACCATCAAGGCGTACGCCGAGAAGGACCCGGCGAACCTGCCGTGGGGCGAGGTCGGCGCGGACGTCGTCATCGAGTCCACCGGCTTCTTCACCGACGGCACCAAGGCGAAGGCGCACCTCGACGGCGGGGCCAAGAAGGTCATCATCTCCGCGCCGGCGAAGAACGAGGACGTCACCGTGGTCATGGGCGTCAACCAGGACCAGTACGACCCGGCCAAGCACAACATCATCTCGAACGCCTCCTGCACCACGAACTGCCTCGCGCCGATGGCGAAGGTGCTGCAGGACACGTTCGGCATCCAGCAGGGCCTGATGACCACCATCCACGCGTACACGCAGGACCAGAACCTGCAGGACGCGCCGCACAAGGACCTGCGCCGGGCCCGCGCCGCCGCGCTGAACATCGTGCCGACCTCGACCGGCGCCGCGAAGGCGATCGGCCTGGTGCTGCCGGAGCTGAAGGGCAAGCTGGACGGTTACGCGCTGCGCGTGCCGATCCCGACCGGCTCGGCCACCGACCTGACCGTCACGGTCGGCCGGGAGACCACTGTGGACGAGGTCAACGCGGCGCTCAAGGCCGCCGCCGAGGGCCCGCTGCGGGGCATCCTCACCTACAACGAGGACCCGATCGTCTCCGCCGACATCGTGACCGACCCGGCGTCGTGCATCTTCGACGCGCCGCTGACCAAGGTGATCGGCAACCAGGTCAAGGTCGTCGGCTGGTACGACAACGAGTGGGGCTACTCGAACCGCCTGGTGGACCTGGTCAAGCTGGTCGGTAGCTCGCTGTGAGCATCCGCAACCTCGACGACCTGCTCGCCGAGGGGGTGTCGGGTCGGCGCGTGCTGGTGCGCGCCGACCTGAACGTCCCGCTCGACAAGCAGACCGGTGAGATCACGGACGACGGCCGGATCCGGGCCGTCCTGCCGACGCTGAGCGCGCTGGTGCAGGCCGGCGCGAAGGTGGTCGTCTGCTCGCACCTGGGCCGCCCGAAGGGCGCGCCGGACCCGCAGTTCAGCCTCCGCCCGGTCGCCGGGCGGCTCGGTGAGCTGCTCGGCGCCCCGGTGGCCTTCGCCGAGGACACCGTCGGTGACTCGGCGCGGTCCACCGTGGCCGACCTGGCCGACGGCCAGATGGCGCTGCTGGAGAACCTGCGGTTCAACAAGGGCGAGACCAGCAAGGACGACGCGGAGCGGGGCGCGTTCGCCGACCAGCTCGCCGCGCTCGGCGACGCCTACGTGGACGACGCGTTCGGCGCTGTGCACCGCAAGCACGCCAGCGTGCACGACGTGCCGGCCCGGCTGCCGCACTTCGCCGGCCGGCTGGTGCTGCGCGAGGTCGAGGTGCTCAGCCGCCTCACCGGCTCCCCGGAGCGGCCGTACGTGGTGGTGCTGGGCGGCTCGAAGGTCTCCGACAAGCTGGCCGTGATCGAGGCGCTGCTGCCGACCGTGGACCGGCTGCTCATCGGCGGCGGGATGTGCTTCACCTTCCTCAAGGCCCAGGGCCACGAGGTGGGCACGTCGCTGCTGGAGAAGGACATGGTCGAGACCTGCCGCAACCTGATGGAGCGCGCGCCCGGCAAGATCATGCTCCCGGTCGACGTGGTGGCCGCCGACGCGTTCGCGCCGGACGCCGCGCACGACACCGTGCCCGCCGACGGCATCCCCAGCCACCGGCTGGGTCTGGACATCGGCCCGGAGACGGTGGCCGGCTTCGCGGCCGCGCTGTCGCAGGCGAAGACCATCTTCTGGAACGGCCCGATGGGCGTGTTCGAGATGGCGGCGTTCGCCAACGGCACCCGGGGCGTGGCCGAGGCGATCACCAAGGCCGACGCGTTCAGCGTGGTCGGTGGCGGCGACTCGGCCGCGGCGGTGCGCGCGCTGGGCCTGGACGAGTCCTCGTTCGGGCACATCTCCACCGGCGGTGGCGCCTCCCTGGAATACCTGGAGGGCAAGACCCTCCCCGGCATCGCGGCTCTGGAGAACTGAATGGCGAGCACGACCCGCCGGCCGCTGATGGCCGGCAACTGGAAGATGAACCTGAACCACCTCGAGGCCAACCTGCTGGTGCAGAAGCTGGCCGCGAGCCTGAACGAGAAGCAGCTCACCGACGTCGAGTGCGTGGTGCTGCCGCCCTTCACCGACCTGCGTACGGTGCAGACCGCTGTGGATGGCGACAAGCTGCTGATCGGCTACGGCGCGCAGGACCTGTCGCCGCATCCGTCCGGCGCGTACACCGGTGACATCGCCGGGCCGATGCTGGCGAAGCTGGGCTGCGGCTACGTGGTGGTCGGCCACTCCGAGCGGCGGCAGTACCACCACGAGGACGACGCGCTGGTCAACGCGAAGGTGTCGGCGGCGCTGGCGAACGGGCTCACCCCGATCCTCTGCATCGGCGAGGGCCTGGAGGTCCGGGAACAGTCGGGGCAGGTGCGGCACTGCTGCGACCAGCTCGACGGCGCGCTGAAGGGGCTCACCGCCGAGCAGGTCACCAAGGTCGTCGTCGCGTACGAGCCGGTCTGGGCGATCGGCACCGGCAAGACGGCCACGCCGGAGGACGCCCAGGAGGTCTGCGGCGCGGTGCGCAAGCGCATCGCCGAGACCTACGACGAGGGCACCGCCGAGCAGGTCCGGATCCTGTACGGCGGGTCGGTCAAGGCGTCGAACGTCGCCGCGATCATGGCGCAGCCGGACGTGGACGGGGCCCTGGTCGGGGGCGCCAGCCTGGACGCGGAGGAGTTCGCGCAGATCTGCCGGTTCCCGGAGCACACCGCCCGCTGATCGCTCGCTATCCTTGACGCTGCCCGTCCACCGGTCGGTGCCGCAGTGCCCGACAGGTCCGGGCAGTGATCGCAACGAGAGGACTGACCCCCGCCATGCCGATCTGGTTCGCCTACACGATGATCACGTTGCTGGTCATCACCAGCGTGCTGCTCGTCCTGCTGATCCTCCTGCACCGCGGTAAGGGCGGCGGGTTGTCGAGCATGTTCGGCGGCGGCGTCAGCTCCAGCCTGGCCGGTTCGTCCGTGGCCGAGAAGAACCTCGACCGCTACACCGTTCTGGTGGGAATCGTCTGGTTCGCCTGCATCATCGGGCTCGGGCTCTGGCTGCGGTTGCAGATGGCCAACGGCACCTGAGTCGGCGCTGAGAAGCGTACAATCTGCGCGCGGTCCGTCACGGACCGCGCGCAGTTTTGTTTCTCCGCGCGTCGCCCGTCGCCCACCCCCTCCGGCGGCGGTCCCCTCCGACGACAGGGAGCGAGCAACCGTGCCCAGCAACAACGTCATCCGCGGCACCCGGATCGGGTCCGCCCCCGAGCGCTTCGACCAGCGCGTGGAGCCCGCGCCGCGCCGCCCGGTCGTCTACTGGTGCCGCCACGGGCACCGGGTCGAGTTCCTGATCGCCGCCGAGGCGGAGACGCCGGCCGCCTGGGAGTGCCCCCGCTGCGGGGAGCCGGCCGGCCCCGACCCGGGCGACCCGCCGGGCCGCCAGCGCGCCGAGCCCTACAAGACCCACCTGGCGTACGTGCAGGAGCGGCGCACGCCGGAGGAGGGGGAGGCGCTGCTCGCCGAGGCCCTCGACGCGCTGCGCCGACGTCGTGGCCGCGCCTGAGCCGAGGCGTTAAGAAGGGGCCCCTTCTCTACCGGAGACGTTAAGAAGGGGCCCTTCCTTACACCTCAGCGGAGGCTGCGCAGGCGCGGCGGCACGTTGGCCGCCGCGGCCCGGTCGAGCAGCCAGAGCGTACGGGAGACGCCCTGCACCCCGGCGGCCGGCAACTGCACCGGCCCGGCCCCGGCCAGCGCCATGCCCACCGCCCGGGCCTTGTCCGCCCCGGCGGCGATCAGCCACACCTCCTCGGCCGTGTTGATCGTCGGCAGGGTCAGCGTGGTACGCACCGGTGGCGGCTTCGGGCTGCCCCGTACCGCGCTGACCGGGCGGTTGTCGTGGTGCACCGGGTGCTCCGGGAACACCGACGCCACGTGACCGTCCTCGCCGACGCCGAGCATCAGCACGTCGAAGTGCGGCACGATCGCGTTCCCGGGCCGGGCGGCGGCGGCCAGCTCCCGCGCGTACCCGGCGGCGGCCGCCTCCGGGTCGTCACCGGCCGGGCCGTCGGACGCCGGCATCGGGTGCACCCGGGCCGGGTCCAGCGGCACCGCGTCCAGCAGCGCCGCCCGCGCCTGCGTCTCGTTGCGCTCCGGGTCGCCGGCGGGCAGGAACCGCTCGTCGCCCCACCACACGTCGACCCGGGACCAGTCGACCGCGTCCCGGGCGGGCAGCTGCCCGACCGCCCGGTACACCGCAGCGGCGATCCGCCCGCCGGTCAGCACCACCGACGCCTGGCCGCGCTCGGCCTGCGCGTCGAGCAGCTTCACCACCAACCGGGCCGCCACCGCCTGCGCCAGCAGGTCGGGGTCGGCGTGTACGGCGACACTCGCCTCAGTCATCCGTCGAGCCCTCGTGTTCCGACCGCCCACCGGCGGTCACCTGTGCCTCCGACCACCCGGTCCGGGCGGTCACTCGTTCGCGGTCGCGCCCGCGTGCGCGGTCACGCCGGCCTCGGCCCGCTGGGCGGTCGCCGGATCCTTCCACACGTGCACCCGCTGGGCCGGCCGCTGGTCGAGTCCGGTGATCCCGGCCGCAGCGCCGAGCGCCTCCGCGTACACCTGGTCGGCGTCGAGGCGGCGCAGCTCCTCGGCCAGCTCGTCACCGAGCGGCCGGCGCACCAGCGGCAGCGTGCGGTCCTCCTGCCCGGTACGCCGGAACACCGCGATGCTGTCGTCGCGGGTCAGCGTCAGCTCGTCGCCGTTGGCGCAGCGCAGCTGCACCTGACGCATGCGCGGGAACTCGTCGGTCCGCTCCCAGGTCGGTTCGATGCCGAGCCGGGCCTTGAGCCACCCGCTCATCAGCGCGGCCGTCGGATCCGACGGGGGCGCCACCACGCTGGCCTCGGTGACCCGGGCCTGGGTGGTGTCGAACGCGCCCGCCACCAGCGTGCGCCACGGGGTGATCCGGGTCCACGCCAGGTCGGTGTCGCCGGGGGCGTAGTCGTGGGCCCGCTGCCGCAGCGCGGCGATCGGGTCGGCCGCCTGCGCCGAGTCGGTGATCCGCCGGTCGGCCACCACACCGAGGAAGTCGGTGGCGATCTCCTCCGGCGGCTCGCCGTGCCACCACGTCACCACCGGTACGTCCGGCACCAGCAGCGGCATCACCACGGATTCGGCGTGCAGCGCGAGCCGCCCGTACATCCGGGTCACCACCGCCTCGCACGGCCCGAGCCGGCCGCCCACGACGATCTCCGCGTCCAGCCGGTTGCGGTCGCGCTCCACGTCGGAGCGGACCACCACGAGCAGGCGGCAGGGGTGCGCCGCCGCGGCGATGGTGGCGGCCGCCTCGGCCTCCCGGACCCGCTTCTCGTCCACCACCACGATCAGCGTGAGCGCCATGCCGCTGGCCACCCCGCCCGCGCTGCGCCGTTCCGCGGCCAGCGCCTTGACCACCTCGTTGCCGGTGGTGTCCCACAGCCCGATCAATGGAGCCTCCTGGTTCGCTCGCAGTGCTCGCTCACGCTCTCCGCCAAGCCCGGCCCTCGCGGGCCAGCATCTCGTCGGCGGCCCGGGGTCCCCACTCGCCGGCCCGGTACGGCTCCGGCGTCGTGCCCTCCCAGGCGTGTTCCAGCGGGTCGACGACCTGCCAGCTCTGCTCGACCTCGGCGGCGTCCGGGAACAGCGTCCGGTCGCCGATCAGCACGTCCAGCACGAGCCGCTCGTACGCCTCGGGGCTGGACTCGGTGAACGCCTCGCCGTACTGGAAGTCCATCGCGATGTCGCGGACCTCCATCGTGGTGCCCGGCACCTTGGAGCCGAACTTCAGCACCACGCCCTCGTCCGGCTGCACGCGGATGACGAGCTGGTTGGGGCCGAGGGACTCCATGTCGGCGGCGTTGAACGGCAGGTGCGGCGCCTTCTTGAACATGATGGCCACCTCGGTGACCCGCCGGGGCAGCCGCTTGCCGGCCCGGATGTAGAACGGCACCCCGGCCCAGCGCCGGTTCTGGATGCCCAGCTTCACCGCCACGTACGTCTCGGTGGTGGAGCCCGCCGGGACGCCCTCCTCCTCCAGGTAGCCCTTGGCGCGCTCGCCGCCCACCCAGCCGGGCAGGTACTGGCCCCGCACGGTGTCCTCGGAGACGTCGTGCGGCACGGTGATCGCCTTGAGCACCTTGAGCTTCTCGGCGCGGATCTCGTCGGCGTCGAAGCTCGTCGGCTCCTCCATCGCGACCAGCGCGAGCAGTTGGAGCAGGTGGTTCTGGAGCACGTCACGGGCGGTGCCGACGGAGTCGTAGAAGGCGGCCCGGGTGCCGATGCCGACGTCCTCGGCCATGGTGATCTGCACCGAGTCGACGTACTTGGAGTTCCACAGCGGCTCGAACAGGTTGTTCGCGAACCGCAGCGCCAGGATGTTCTGGACCGTCTCCTTGCCCAGGTAGTGGTCGATCCGGAACACGTCCTGGCGGGTGAAGACGTCGTCGACCAGGTCGTTGAGCGCCTTGGCCGAGGGCAGGTCGTTGCCGAACGGCTTCTCCACCACCACGCGGCGCCAGCCGCCGGACCTGTCGTTGTCCGCCATGCCGGTGCGGGCGAGCTGCTTGAGCACCACCGGGAACGCCGCCGGGGGGATGGAGAAGTAGAAGGCGGCGTTGCCGGCGATGCCGTGCGAGTCGCGCAGCTCGTCGAGCGTGGCGGCGAGCTGGTCGAACGCGGCGTCGTCGTCGAACGAGCCGCCGACGAACTTGATGTTGCCGGCCAGCCGGGCCCACACCTCCTCCCGCCACGGGGTGCGGGCGTGCTTCTTGGCCGCCTCGTGCGCCACCGACTCGAAGTCGCCGTCGCCCCAGTCCCGGCGGGCGAAGCCCAGCACCACGAAACCGGGCGGCAGGAGCCCCCGGTTGGCCAGGTCGTAGACCGCCGGCAGTAGTTTCTTGCGGGCCAGATCGCCGGTCACCCCGAAGATCACCAGGGCACACGGCTCGGGGATCCGGGGCAACCGCCGGTCCTGGACGTCGCGCAGCGGGTTCACCGGGCCACCTCCTCCTGCGTCTCGGTCCGCTGATTCCAGGTCATTGATCGTCACGTGCGTGTCCGTCCGGCCGTATCCAGCAGCTGGGCGACGCCAGCCGCCCGCTTGGTCAGGTGCAGTCGCAGCACCGGTCGTTCCCGGCCGGCCAGGGCCCGCCGGTCACCGGCGGCCTGGGCCGCCTGGAGCTGCGCGAAGGTGTACGGACGACCGGGCACTTCCAGATCATCGGTGACCGCACCGGTGATCTGGAGGTGCCGGCCGCGGGTGTCCGTGTGCTCCGGCCGGCGCGGTCCCCAGGTGAAGGTGACCGGCCGCCGGGTGTGCCGTGCCAGCAGCGGGCGCAGCCCGGCCAGCGCCGCGTCGGCCCGCGGGTCGAGGTACGCGGTGACCGCGAGGTGTTCCCGTTCGCCCAGCCCGTCGAGCAGCCAGCACAGCGCGCCGGTCAGGTCGGCCGGCGCGCCGCTCGGGGCGTACACCTCGATCGCGTCCTCCACCGACGACGGCGGCCCGCTGTCCGCCTCGTCGTCGGCCGCCGCGGCGGCGGGCGCCGCGAACGGGTCGGTCCGCAGCGTCACCGCGGCGGTCGCGGCGGCGTAGGTCCAGGTGAGCAGGTGCGCGCCGAGCGGCCCGTTGACGGCGACGTCGGCGGCCACGCCCGGGCCGACGCCCGCGCCGAGGGCGCCGCCGAGACCGACTGTGAGCACGCCCGGCCCGGTGGCGCCGGGGGAGTCGGGGGACTCCACGGCCACCGGCAGGAGCCGTCCGCCGGTCGCGTCGGCGAGCAGCGCGCCCGCCCAGCGGCCCAGGCCGTCGAGTCCGGTGCCGTCGGGGACCAGCGCTACCGTGTGCCGGCCCTCGCCGGGCGCCGCGCCCAGGGCCGCGCCGAGCGCGAGGCCCGGGTTGTCCCGGTCCCGGTCGAGCGCGGCGGTGAGCGCCTCCGCCTCGTCCAGCACCTCGGCGACCGGCGCGCCGGCCAGCGCCGCCGGGACCACGCCGAACGCGGTGAGCGCGGCCCACGGCCCGACCACGCCGGGCTCGGCCGGGAGCACCACCGCGCCCAGCTCGTCGGCGCGCGCCGCGAGGTCCGTGCCGGGCTCGGTGACCACCACGACGTGCCGGGCGGCATCCGGGCCCTCGTCCGCCCACGCCTGCCGGTAGGCCCGCAGGTGGGCGTCGGTGGTCCGGTCCAGGCCGTGCCGGGCGGCGAGCACCAGGAGGGTACGCGCCGGGCGGTCGGCGAGCGCGGCCCGGACCGGCCCCGGATCGGCGGTGTCGAGCACCGTCACCGGCCGGCCCAGGCATTCGGCCAGCACCTCGGCGGCGAGCGTGTCGCCGCGGGCGCCGGCCAGCACCACGTGGTCCAGGTCGCTCAGCTCGGCGGCCAGCTCGGCGAGCTGGGGGAGCAGGTCCCGGCTGCGCCGGTGGGCGTGCAGCCAGCCCAGCCGGTCGAGGGCCGCCGACTCGGCGGCGGGCCCCCAGAGGGCCGGGTCGGCGGCGGCGAGCCGGGCCGGGACGTCGTGGGCGACGAGCGTGGCGCGCGCCGACGCGCCGAGGGCGTCCGCGCCGCGCACGGCCAGACCGGCGGCCATGTCGGCCCGCCCGGCCAGCAGGTCACTCACGGTGCCGCCCCTCACCCAAACCACGGTACGGCGCGACGCGTCCCGGGGCCGGGCCCCGGGACGCGTCGGACGCCGTCTGTCACGCGTTGCCGCCGGCCTGCTGCGCCGCCTGCGCGTTCTTCCCGGCGGCCCGGTGCGGGCTGCCCGAGCCCTTGGCCGCCTCGGCGAGGGACTTCTTGACCCCCTCCAGCAGCTCCACCCAGCTCGCCTCGAACTTCTCCACGCCCTCGCGCTCCAGCGTGGCGATCACGTCGGACAGGTCAACGCCCACCGCCAGCAGGTCGGCGAAGACCTGGCGGGCGTCGTCGTACGCGACGGTGACGGTGTCCGGCTTCGTCTCGCCGTGCTCGGCGTAGGCGTGGATCACCGGCTCCGGCATGGTGTTGACGGTGCCGGGCGCGATCAGCTCCTCGACGTAGATGACGTCCCGGTAGTCCGGGTTCTTCGTCGAGGTGGAGGCCCACAGCGGGCGCTGCGGGTGGGCGCCCGCGTCGGCCAGCTTCTGCCAGCGCGCCGAGGAGAACACCTCGCCGTAACGCTCGTACGCCAGCCGGGCGTTGGCGACAGCGGCCTTGCCGCGCAGCGCCTTGGCCCGGTCCGAGCCGATCTTCTCCAGCCGCTTGTCCACCTCGGTGTCGACCCGGGAGACGAAGAACGAGGCGACCGAGCCGATCTTCGACAGGTCGTGCCCGTTGGCCTGCGCCTGCTCCAGTCCGGCCAGGAAGGCCTCCATCACCTGCGAGTACCGGTCCAGGCCGAAGATCAGCGTGACGTTGACGCTGATCCCCTCGGCCAGCGTCGCGGTGATCGCGGGCAGGCCCTCCTCGGTGGCCGGGATCTTGATGAACAGGTTCGGCCGGTCGACCAGCCACCACAGCGCCTTGGCCTCGGCGACGGTCTTCGCCGCGTCGTGCGCCGAGCGCGGGTCCACCTCGATCGACACCCGGCCGTCCACGCCGCCGCTGGTCTCGTACGACGGGCGCATCACGTCGCAGGCCCACCGCACGTCGTACGTGGTGAGCATGCGGACCGCCTCCTCGACGTCCACACCACGTACGGCGAGGTCACGAAGCTGCCAGTCGTACTCGCCGGCGTCGCTCAGCGCCTTGGCGAAGATCGTCGGATTGGTGGTCACCCCGGCTACGTGGCTCTCCCGGCGCAGCTTGTCCAGCCCGCCGGAGCTCAGCCGTACCCGGGAAAGGTCGTCGAGCCAGATCGCCACCCCGGCGCCCTGGAGCTCCTTCAGCCTGTCCGTCATGCCGTCCACGCTCCCCTCAGTTGCCGGTCGTGAAACCGGTGATGTCGCCCACCCGGGTCAGCGCCGCGTGCGCGGCGGCCACGATCCGGTCGGGGGTGAACCCGAACTGCTCGAAGAGCACGGTGTGCGGCGCGCTGGCGCCGTAGTGCTCGATGCTCACGCACTCGCCGCTGTCGCCGACGATCGCGCGCCACGACATCGCGATGCCCGCCTCCACGCTCACCCGTGCCTTTACCCCGCGCGGCAGCACCGACTCCCGGTACGCCTCGTCCTGCGCGAAGAACCACTCCTGGCAGGGCATGGAGACGACCCGGGTGGGGGTGCCGTCGGCCTCCAGCCGCTCCCGTGCGGTGAGGCAGAGCTGCACCTCGGAGCCGGTGCCGACGAGGATCACCTGCGGCTTGCCGTTCGACGCCTCGGCCAGCACGTACCCGCCCTTGGCGACGCCCTCGGCGCCGGCCAGGTCGGTGCGGTCGAACGTCGGCAGCGCCTGGCGGCTGAGCGCCAGCGCGGTCGGCCGGTCGGTGTGCTCCAGCGCCTGCCGCCACGCCCAGACCGTCTCGTTGGCGTCGGCCGGGCGCACCACGTCCAGGCCGGGGATGGCCCGCAGCGCGGTCAGGTGCTCGATCGGCTGGTGCGTCGGGCCGTCCTCGCCGAGGCCGATCGAGTCGTGCGTCCAGACGTACGTCACCGGCAGCTTCATCAGCGCGGCCAGCCGCACCGCCGGGCGCATGTAGTCGCTGAACACCAGGAACGTGCCGCCGTACGGGCGGGTGCCGCCGTGCAGGGCGATGCCGTTGAGGATCGCGCCCATGGCGTGCTCGCGGATGCCGAAGTGCAGCGTGCGGCCGTACTCGTCACCGGGGAAGTCCTTGGTGGCGTGCGCGGCCGGGACGAACGACGGCTCGCCCTTCATCGTGGTGTTGTTGCTCTCGGCCAGGTCGGCCGAGCCGCCCCACAGCTCCGGCAGCACCGGCGCCAGGGCCTCCAGGATCTTGCCGGAGGCGGCCCGGGTGGCGACGCCCTTGGCATCCGCCGGGAAGGTCGGCAGCGCGTCGGTCCAGCCGGTCGGCAGCGTACGGGTGGCCATCCGGTCCCACAGCGCCTTGCGCTCCGGGTTGGCCTGCGCCCAGGCGTCGAACCCGGTGGTCCACTCGGCCTGCTCCTGCGCGCCACGCTCCAGCACCTGACGGGCGTGCTTGAGCACCTCCTCGTCGACCTCGAAGGTGCGCTGCGGGTCGAAGCCGAGGATCTCCTTGGTGGCCTTCACCTCGTCCGCGCCGAGCGCCGAGCCGTGGATCTTGCCGGTGTTCTTCTTGTTCGGCGCGGGCCAGCCGATGATGGTGCGCAGCGCGATGAACGACGGCCGGCCGGTCTCCGCCTTGGCGGCCAGCAGCGCCTGGTACAGCGCCTCCACGTCCTCGTGGTAGTCGCCCTGGTCGGCGTCGCCGCTGCGCCAGTCGACGGTCTGCACGTGCCAGCCGTACGCCTCGTAGCGGGCCGCCACGTCCTCGCTCTTGGCGATGCGGGTGTCGTCCTCGATCGAGATCTCGTTGTCGTCGTAGATCACGCAGAGGTTGCCGAGCTGCTGGTGACCGGCGAGCGCGCTGGCCTCGTGGGTGATGCCCTCCTCGATGTCACCGTCGGAGGCGATGCACCAGATGTCGTGCCGGAACGGCGAGTCGGCGCGGTCCGGCTCGCTGTCGAACAGGCCGCGCTCGCGGCGGGCCGCCATCGCCATGCCGACCGCGTTGCCGAGGCCCTGGCCGAGCGGCCCGGTGGTGGTCTCCACGCCCGGGGTGTGGCCGTGCTCCGGGTGGCCCGGGGTGAGCGAGCCCCACTGGCGCAGCGCCTTGAGGTCGTCCAGCGACAGCGGGTAGCCGGAGAGGAAGAGCTGGATGTAGAGCGTCAGGCTGGAGTGGCCGGCGGAGAGCACGAACCGGTCGCGCCCGGCCCAGTTCGGGTCGGCGGGGTTGTGCCGCATGACCCGGTTGAAGAGCAGGTACGCCACCGGGGCGAGGCTCATCGCCGTCCCCGGGTGGCCGTTGCCGGATTTCTCCACGGCGTCCATGGCCAGCACGCGGACCGTGTCGACGGCCCTGCGGTCGAGGTCGGACCAGTTGAGAGCGGGAAGCTCGGGTCGGTTGGCAGCCACGATGGTTGTGCTCCTCGGCAGATGGGCGGAACCCTCACTGATGACCCTATCGAGCGGTGCTAAACGTCCGCCCGGGGATCTCAGCATGCTGTTCTGTACGGATCGCGGACGTCCGGTCGTTCAACCCCAGGTGTGACGGCTCGCACCGTTGCCGGGTCTGCGGGGCAGCCAAAACGACGCCGCGTAGTGTGTGGGGCGGTGTGTGGACCTCGACGGGTCCGGGCCGAACGACCTCCCCCCGCCGATGCCGGAAGGTGGCAATCCGTGAGCATGATCACCGAGCGCCCCGTCAGCAACCCTGCCGGGCAGCCGCCGGTGGGCGCGGTGGCGGAGGCGCCGGCGAGCGGCCGGCGGGACGTACGCGCCGTGGTGGCGGCGTACGTGGCGCTGACCAAGCCGCGGATCGTCGAGCTGCTGCTGGTCACCACCGTTCCGGCGATGATGCTCGCGGACGGCGGCATGCCGTCGCTGTGGCTGGTCGCCGTCGTGCTTGTCGGCGGCTCGCTCGCGGCCGGCGCGGCGAGCGTCCTGAACTGCTACATCGACCGGGACATCGACCAGCTCATGCGGCGCACCAAGCGCCGCCCACTGCCCGCGCACACGGTTTCTCCGCGCAGCGCGCTGATCTTCGGTCTGGTGCTGGCGGCCGTCTCGGTGGCGCTGATGGCGGCGACCACCAACTGGCTGGCGACGGTGCTGACGCTCGCCGCGATCGCCTACTACGACCTGGTCTACACGCTGTGGCTGAAGCGGACCACCGCCGCCAACACGTTCTGGGGCGGCATCTGCGGGGCCGCGCCGGTGCTGATCGGCTGGGCCGCCGTCACCGGCTCGCTGGCGCCGGCCGCGTGGGGCCTCTTCGCCGTGGTCTTCTTCTGGCAGATGCCGCACTTCTACGCGCTGGCCATCAAGTACAAGGCCGACTACGCGCGCGCCGGCGTGCCGATGCTGCCGGTGGTGGCCTCGGTCCGGCGGGTCAACGCCGAGATCATCGGGTTCTCCTGGCTGACCGTGCTCTCCTCGCTGGCGGTCTGGCCGCTCGGGATGAGCCCGATCTACGGTGTCACCGCGCTCGTGGTCGGCGGGATCTTCCTCGTCGAGGCGCACAAGCTGTGCCGTCGCGCGACGCGGGGCGAGGCGGTCAAGCCGATGCGGCTGTTCCACTGGTCCACCACGTACCTCACGATCCTCTTCGCGGCCGTCGCGCTCGACGCGCTGCTCTGACGCGCCCGTCCGGCGGTTCATCAGAAATTTTTTTCGGGCTTCCCCGGAGGGGTCCAACCCGGACAGATTGTGACGATCTCGCCCGCCCGCTTCGCCCAGATATAAGCGACATATTCAGGCGAATTACCTGTGGTTCTTCTTAAACCGGCGGGTAATTGGCATCACATTCAGTTCATGGTTCTCGCACATCCGGGTGGAACTCTGCTTAGGCTTCGCGTCATGGCAGATGGTTCCGATACGACGCTGACGGCTGACAAGACCGCGGAGCAGGCCCCCAACGGCCTGGTCGCGGGCATCAAGTCGTTCGCCGCCGGACACGGCGGCGCGAAGGCGGTCATCGAGTACGTCGGCAAGCGCGGCGCACGGATCGTCCTCGTGGGTTCCGACGGGGTATGGGCAGACCAGTTCGCCGACGGCACCGACGTCGCGCGGCAGGCCTGCGCGAAGGCCGGGGTCGACGTCGAGAACGCCTGGGAGCGTGAACTGATGGACCAGATGCGTCCGAGCAACGACCTGTGGCGGTCGATGGCCCGGCGCACGATGGCCCGTTGACATAACCGAATGACCAACCACCACCAGTCGACCCGGGGGAGACCCCGGGTCGCTTTCGTCACCTGCGCCGAGCTGCCCGACCTCGACCCGGACGACCGGCTCGCGCTCGGCCCGCTCGCCGCCCGCGGGGTCACCACCGAGATCGCGGTCTGGGACGACCCGGCCGTCGACTGGTCCGGGTACGACCTGGTCGTGATCCGCTCCCCGTGGGACTACGCGCGGCGGCGCGACGAGTTCGTGGCCTGGGCGCGTACCGTGCCGGCCCTGGTCAACCCGGCCGACGTGGTCGCCTGGAACACCGACAAGCGCTACCTGTCCGAGCTTTCCGCCGCCGGAGCGCCCACCGTGCCGACGCAGTGGGTCGAGCCCGGGCGGGAGTGGACCCCACCGGCAGGCGGCGAGTACGTGATCAAGCCGGCGGTCAGCGCCGGCAGCCAGGACACCGGCCGCTACGACCTGACCGACAGGGAGCACCGGGAACTGGCGGTGGCCCACGTACGGCGGCTCTCCGACGCCGGGCGGGTCACCATGGTCCAGCCGTACCTCGACGCGGTGGACACCGCCGGGGAGACCGCGCTGCTGTTCCTGGCCGGGCCCGACGGCCTGGCGTTCAGCCACGCGATCCGCAAGGGTCCGATGCTGACCGGGCCGGACCTGGGCGAGGCCGCGCTCTACAAGGAGGAGCGCATCGACGCGCGCACCGCCACCGCGGAGCAGCGCGCGGTGGCCGAGAAGGTGCTGGCAGCCGTGCCGGGCGGCCCGGACCGGCTGCTCTACGCCCGGGTCGACCTGATCCCCGGCCCGGACGGCACGCCGGTGCTGGTCGAGCTGGAGCTGACCGAGCCGAGCCTGTTCGTCGGGTACGCCGACGGCGCCCCGGACCGGCTCGCCGACGCGGTCCTCACCCACTTGACCCCCCGCGCCTGACCCGTCCCGCCTGGCCGTGGCTGTGGGCCTGGCGGTGGCCGTGGCCGTGGCGAGCGTGCCGACCCTGGCGGCGTCCGGGCTTTGGCAGCGGGCCCGGGACCGCGACCCTCCCGGCTGCGGACGCACCTCGCCGACCCACCCAACGCGGTGCACGCAACGCCAGGCTGTCTCAGGGCTCGAGGCACCCACGGTGTTCCACTCGCTGTCTGCCGGGGCCCTGGGTGGAACGCCATGGGTGTCTCAGGGCTGTCCAGGCACCCATGGTGTTCCACTCGCGATCCGTCCGTGCCGTGAGTGGAACGCCATGGGTGGCACGAGGGGGCGCGTTTCCACTCGGGCTGGCGGCGCGTTTGCCGGCCGTCGCCGCCATCGTGGCGTCGGCGGCTTTCGCCGGGGCCCACCGGGCCGCGTCTTCGATACCATCAGCGCGCGCTGCTCGGCCTGCACGTCGCCAGGCTGCTGCACCGCGACCGGCGATCTCTGGGTGCTGATCGTCGCGTACGCGGTCAGCAACGGCAGCTTGGTCATGCTGGCTGTCACCACCGACGCCGGCCCGGCTGAACCGGAGCCGCCCGAGCCGCCGGTGCCGCCCGCGCCGCCGGGAGGTCAGTCGCGGTCGCTGTGGTTACGTGTCCAGCGGCCGCCGATCGGCGGCGTGTCCAGCCGCAGCGCGGCCTCGGTGCCGGCCAGGTCGTTGTCCTCGAACGCGCACGAGACGCAACTGCCCGCCTCGGTGACCCAGATGCCGTACGCCTGGGTGTCGGCGTCCCGGTGCCAGATCCGGTTGCCGCGCACGGTGGCCGAGTCGAACGGCGCGGCGATGGTGATGCCGCCGCAGGCCGGCGGGCCGTCCGGCAGCTCGTACCTCGTGCCCGGCCCCGGGGTGGCCTCGTTCCAGCCGGTGGTGCCGTCCGGGCGTACCTCGGCCAGGGAGAGCCGGGTGGCGCTGTTGTCGGACACCACCGCGTCCCGTGAGCCGACCCGGACCACCTTGCCCCGGTGCCCGCCGTCGGGCCAGTCCGCGTTGCCGTCGGTGAGCTCGCGCGGGCCGTAGCGCACCGCCTCGCCGGAGCCGGAGCAGGCCGGGGCGGAGCGGCGGCCGTTGTCCCGGATCCGGTTGCCCACGATCGAGGTGTCCAGCATCGGCCGGTCGATCCGGATGCCGTCCAGCGCGTTCTCCCGGATGTCGTTGTCCTGGATCACCACGTCGGCCGCCGCGCCCCGGTAGCCGTGGCCCAGGTCGTGCTCGTGGTAGCCGAAACCGCCGTTGCGGCTGATCCGGTTGCCCTGCACCGTGTACGGGCCGGGGGTGTTGCCCATGCTGATCCCGTCGCCGACGTTGGCGTCGATCACGCAGCCGGTGAGCAGGCCGCCGCGCCCGGCCACCCCGGCGGTGCCGTTGCCGGACACGTCGAAGCCGGCCTCCAGGTTGTTGGTCATGGTGCAGCCGGAGACGATCAGCCCGTCGGCGCCCCAGTCGGAGATGCCGAACCGGTTGGCCTGGCTGTGGCAGCCGATGATCCGGAAACCGCGCGGTGGGGTCCAGTAGTCCTTCTGCAACTCCAGGAAGATCCCGTTGGTGCCGTTGCCGATGGTGGTGCAGTTGGCGATGGTGAGGCGTTCCACGTCGCCCCAGCCGCCGATACCGACGCCGATCCCGGCGCCGCCCATCTGGTCGCCGTTGTCCAGCCGGCCGCACCCCACCACGACCACGCCGTCGATCAGGCTGTCCTGGAGGAAGTCACAGCCCAGGCCGGTCGCCCCGGTGTGGTGGATGTAGAGGTTGCGGAACACGCCGCGCACCACGTACTGCAGGCCCAGCCCCTTGGCCAGGTAGTCGTAGGAGGTCTGGGCGACCCCGGAGCCGTCGATCTCGAAGTCGGCGAACGTGCAGTCGGCGATGTGCCGGTCCCGGTCGGCGCCGTGCTGCACGGTGGTCCAGTACGCCAGCGGGACCGGTGCGCTGCGGTCGCCCTCGTTGCTGAGCAGGAACCGGGTCGCGGCCGGTCCGGCGCCGATCAGCGAGACACCGCTGCGCCAGACGGTGCCGGCGTCGCGGATCGAGTACAGGCCGGGCGGACAGTAGATCACCCGGGCCCGGCCGTCGGCGTCGTACCCGGCGCCGAGCCGGTCCACCAGGGCCGCCAGCGCCGGCTGGTCGTTCGTCACCCCGTCGCCGGTGAGGCCGTGCTCGTGGGCGTCGCACCACAGCGGCGCGCCGGCGACCGGCGTCAGCCGTTGCGGCGTGGTGGTGGCGAGGCTCTTGCGCGGCACCGGGAACTCCCCTCGGGCGTACGGTCCGTGGCCCGGACCGCTTTCCCGTTCCCGTCGCGCGATAACGCCCGCTCAGGCGCCGGCGCCCACCGGCTCGGCGACCGGCTCGGCCGGGGCCGGCGGGGCGGCCGGCAGCCGCTCCCGGGTCGCGAACAGGACGCCGAGCGTGGCCAGCAGCACCAGGCAGGAGCCGAGCATGTGCGCGCCGACGAGCACGCCGGGTAGATGGGTGAAGTACTGGACGAAGCCGATCACGCCCTGGCCCAGCTCGACCGCGATCAGCACCGCGGCGGCCCGCGCCGCGCGCTCCGCGCCGACCGCCCGGAACGCGAAGTACAGCGCCACCGAGAGACCGATCAGCAGGAAGACGCCGTCGGCGTGCACCTGCGAGATCTGCGTCGGGTCCAGGCCGTTGCGGGCCGCGCCGTGGTCGCCGGCGTGCGGGCCGCTGCCGGTCACCCAGGTGCCGACCACCAGCACCGACGCGCTCACCGCCGTGGTGATCCAGGCGAGGGTACGCAGCGGCGCCGGCACGGTCGGGCTGTCCGGCCCGTCCGGCTCCTTGATCCGCCGCCAGAGCGCGTACGCGGCGGCGATGACCGCCATCGAGGCGAGGAAGTGCAGCCCGACCACCCACGGGTTGAGGTCGGTCAGCACGGTGATGCCGCCGATGACCGCCTGGGCCGGGATGCCGAACAGCACGCCGACGGCCAGCGGGAGCAGCCCGCGCCGGCGGGGACGGTGGGCCAGCACGGCCAGCACGACGGCGAGTGCGATGATCCCCACCGCGAAGGTGAGCAGCCGGTTGCCGAACTCGATCACCCCGTGCACGCCCATCTCGGCGGTCGTGGTGTAGGAGTCGTCGGTGCACCGGGGCCAGGTGGGGCAGCCGAGCCCGGACGCGGTGAGCCGGACGGCCCCGCCGGTGACCACGATCGCGACGTTCGCGATGATCGAGGCGAGCGCGAGGCGGCGCAGCAGCGTGGACGAGACCGGGAACCGGACGGAACGCTTCACGGAGCGAATCCTACGCACCGTAGTTGATCCCGATCGGGTGACTCCGCCACCTCGGTGGTCGGAATCACCGGACCCGGGTTTGCGAGCCCCGGACGATTTACGTAACGTTGCCGTTGTGAAAAACGCGGCGGCGCTGTCCCGGGCGTCGGTGACCGGTGCGGTCACCGGCGGTTCGCGGTCGCGTCGTGGCACCCGGCACGTCGAGCGGGAGTCCGCTCCGGCCGACCTGTCGACCCGTGACCGGGTCACCCAGCTCCTGCTGGAGCGGGGCGCCACCACCGCAGCGCAGCTCGGCTCGGCGCTCGGCCTCAGCCCGGCCGCGATCCGCCGGCACCTCGACGCCATGCTCGCCGACGGCGACGTGGTCGCCCGCGACCAGGTCGTGCGCGGCAGCCGGGGGCGGGGCCGGCCGGCCAAGGTCTTCGCGCTCACCGAGGCGGCCCGGGGCCGCTGCGGCACCCACCACTACGACAACATGGCCACCGCCGCGCTGCGGTGGATCGCCCGCACCGGCGGCGCCGAGGCGGTCGCGGCGTTCGCGGCCGAGCAGGTCTCCGCGCTGGAGACCCGCTGCCGGGCGGCCATGGAGGACGCGGGAGACGCGCCGCTCGCGCGGGCCGAGGCGCTCGCCGGGGCGCTCACCGCCGAGGGTTACGCTGCCAACGCGTCCACGATCGCCTCCGGCGGCCAGCTCTGCCAGCACCACTGCCCGGTGGCGCACGTGGCCGCCGAGTTTCCTCAGCTGTGCGAGGCCGAGACCGAGGTCATCTCCCGTCTGGTCGGCACCCACGTACAGCGCCTGGCCACCATCGCGCACGGCGACGGCGTGTGCACCACGCACATTCCCGCCCAGTCCGGTTCCACCGTCACCACTGTGAGGACAGATAGATGACCGAGCAGATCGTTCAGCCCCTGACCCAGGAGGAGCAGCTCGCGGCCCTCGGTCGTTACGAGTACGGCTGGGCCGACCCCGACGTCGCCGGGGCGTCCGCCCAGCGCGGCCTCAGCGAGGCGGTGGTGCGGGACATCTCGGCCAAGAAGAACGAGCCGGCCTGGATGCTCGACCTGCGGCTCAAGGGCCTGCGGCTGTTCGGCCGCAAGCCGATGCCGAACTGGGGCGCCGACCTCACCGGGATCGACTTCGACAACATCAAGTACTTCGTGCGGTCCACCGAGAAGCAGGCCACCTCCTGGGAGGACCTGCCCGAGGACATCAAGAACACCTACGACAAGCTCGGCATCCCGGAGGCGGAGAAGCAGCGCCTGGTCGCCGGTGTCGCGGCGCAGTACGAGTCCGAGGTGGTCTACCACCAGATCCGTGAGGACCTGGAGGAGCAGGGCGTCGTCTTCCTGGACACCGACACCGCGCTCAAGGAGCACGAGGACCTGTTCAAGGAGTACTTCGGCACGGTCATCCCGGTCGGCGACAACAAGTTCGCCGCGCTGAACACCTCCGTCTGGTCCGGTGGCTCGTTCATCTACGTGCCGAAGGGCGTGCACGTGGACATCCCGCTGCAGGCCTACTTCCGGATCAACACGGAGAACATGGGCCAGTTCGAGCGGACGCTGATCATCGTCGACGAGGGCGCGTACGTGCACTACGTCGAGGGTTGCACCGCGCCCATCTACTCCTCCGACTCGCTGCACAGCGCGGTCGTGGAGATCATCGTCAAGAAGAACGCCCGGTGCCGGTACACGACCATCCAGAACTGGTCGAACAACGTCTACAACCTGGTCACCAAGCGTGCCGTGTGCCACGAGGGCGCGACCATGGAGTGGGTCGACGGCAACATCGGCTCCAAGGTCACCATGAAGTACCCGGCGGTCTACATGACCGGCGAGCACGCCAAGGGCGAGGTGCTCTCGGTGGCCATGGCCGGCGAGGGCCAGCACCAGGACGCCGGCGCCAAGATGGTGCACGCCGCGCCGCACACCTCCTCGACCATCGTGTCGAAGTCGATCGCCCGGGGCGGCGGCCGCACCTCGTACCGCGGTCTGGTGCAGGTGCTGGAGGGCTCGACCAGCAGCAAGAGCACGGTCAAGTGCGACGCGCTCCTGGTCGACACGATCTCCCGCTCCGACACCTACCCGTACGTCGACATCCGCGAGGACGACGTGTCGATGGGGCACGAGGCGACCGTCTCCAAGGTCAGCGAGGACCAGCTCTTCTACCTGATGAGCCGGGGCCTGAGCGAGGACGAGGCGATGGCGATGATCGTGCGCGGCTTCATCGAGCCGATCGCCAAGGAGCTTCCGATGGAGTACGCGCTGGAGCTCAACCGCCTGATCGAGCTGCAGATGGAGGGCGCGGTCGGCTGACGCCGGCCCCCGTCCTCCGCCTCACCTGACACCTCGTCGCAGAACACAAGGAAGAGATGACTACCCAGGCTTCCGCGCCGCCCACGACCAAGTCGCAGGCGCTCCGCTCGTACGACGTCGCCGACTTCCCGGCCCTGACCGGCCTGGAGGAGGAGTGGCGCTTCACCCCGCTCAAGCGCCTGCGCGGCCTGACCGGGTCGGCGCAGGGCGCGACCGGCGCGGTCCGGCACGAGTACGGTGACCTGCCCGAGGGCGTCACCGTCGACCGGATCGGCCGGGACGACCCCCGGGTGGGCAGCGTGCTCACCCCGTTCGACCGGGTCAGCGCGCTCGCGTACGGCGGGGCCGACCGCGCGCTGCTGGTGCGGGTCGCCCGCGACGCGGTGGTGGAGGCGCCGGTGCGCCTGCGGGTGGTCGGCGAGAACGCCGAGGCGCTCGCCTTCGGCCACACGTTCGTCGAGGTGGACCGGTTCGCCGAGGCCACCGTGGTGATCGAGCACGTCGGCTCGGCCACGCTGGCCGACAACGTCGAGGTGTCGGTGGGCGACGGGGCGAAGCTGACCCTGGTCACCGTCGCCGACTGGGCCGACGACGCGGTGCAGGCGCAGCACCTGAAGGTGCGGCTGGGCCGCGACGCCCGGATCCTGCACGTGCAGGTCAGCCTCGGCGGCGACCTGGTCCGGCAGTACACGTCGGTGGAGTACACCCAGCGCGGCGGCGAGGCCGAGCTGTACGGCGTCTACTTCGCCGACTCCGGCCAGCACCTGGAGCACCGGCAGCTGGTCGACCACACCGTGCCGGACTGCCGCAGCAACGTCGGCTACCGGGGCGCGCTGCAGGGCGACGACGCGCACACGGTCTGGGTCGGCGACGTGCTGATCCGCGCCGAGGCCACCGGCACCGACACGTACGAGATCAACCGGAACCTGCTGCTCACCGACGGCGCGCGGGCCGACTCCGTACCCAACCTGGAGATCGAGACCGGCGAGATCGCCGGCGCCGGGCACGCCAGCGCGACCGGCCGGTTCGACGACGAGCAGCTGTTCTACCTGATGGCCCGGGGCATCCCGGAGGCCGAGGCGCGGCGCCTGGTGGTGCGCGGCTTCTTCGCCGAGCTGATCAACAAGATCCCGGTCGAGGACCTGCGCGAGCGCCTCGGTGACGCCATCGAGGCCCGGCTGGCGAAGGCCGGCGCCTGATGCTCAAGATCTGCTCCACCGAGGACGTGCCGAAGGGCACCGCGATCAGCGCCGACGTGGACGGCGTGCAGGTCGCGATCGTGCACGGCGAGGACGACGTGTTCTACGCGGTGCACGACGAGTGCTCGCACGCCGCCGTGGCGCTGTCCGAGGGCGAGGTCGAGGGCTGCACGCTGGAATGCTGGCTGCACGGATCCCGTTTCGACCTGCGTACCGGTGAGCCCACCGGGCTGCCCGCGACCGAACCCGTACCCGTCTATTCCGTCGAAGTCCGCGACGGCGACATCTACCTTTCCGTGGACGGCGACGGCCGTCCGCTGCCGAGCAATGGAGTGACCCGCTGATGAGCACCCTGGAGATCCGCGACCTGAAGGTGTCGGTCAAGCTGCCCGAGGGTGAGCTCAAGCCGATCCTGCACGGGGTCGACCTGACCGTGCGCTCCGGCGAGACGCACGCCATCATGGGCCCGAACGGCTCCGGCAAGTCGACGCTGGCGTACTCGATCGCCGGTCACCCGAAGTACGAGATCACCGGCGGCGAGGTGACCCTCGACGGCGAGGACGTGCTGTCCATGTCCGTCGACGAGCGGGCCCGCGCCGGTCTCTTCCTGGCCATGCAGTACCCGGTCGAGGTCCCCGGCGTGTCGGTGGCCAACTTCCTGCGTACCGCCAAGACCGCCATCGACGGTGAGGCGCCGAAGCTGCGCACCTGGGGCGGCGAGCTGCGCGGCGCCATGGAGCGCCTCCAGATGGACCCGGCGTTCGCCCAGCGCAACGTCAACGAGGGCTTCTCCGGCGGCGAGAAGAAGCGGCACGAGATCGTGCAGCTGGAGCTGCTCAAGCCGAAGATGGCGATCCTCGACGAGACCGACTCCGGCCTGGACGTGGACGCGCTGCGCGTGGTCAGCGAGGGCGTGAACCGGGTACGCGACACCGGTGACACCGGCCTGCTGCTGATCACCCACTACACGCGCATCCTGCGTTACATCAAGCCCGACTTCGTGCACGTCTTCGTGGCCGGCCGGATCGTCGAGCAGGGCGGCCGGGAGCTGGCCGACAAGCTCGAGGAAGAGGGCTACGAGCGCTACGTCGCCGGAGCCGGCGCGGCACGGGCCTGACCTGCCATGACCTCGATGGCCATCCCGGCGGGCATGCCGCAGTACGACGACGTGCCGCGCTTCGACGTGGCGAAGGTGCGGGCCGACTTCCCGATCCTCGACCGGGAGGTTAACGGCCACCCGCTGGTCTACCTGGACAGCGCCAACACCTCGCACAAGCCGCGGCAGGTGCTCGACGTGCTCGCCGAGCACTACGCGCTGCACAACGCCAACGTGTCGCGCTCGGTGCACACGCTGGGCACCGAGGCCACCGAGGCGTACGAGGGCGCGCGGGCGAAGATCGCCGCGTTCATCAACGCGCCGAGCGTGGACGAGGTGGTGTTCACCAAGAACTCCACCGAGGCGATCAACATCGTGGCGTACGCCTTCTCCAACGCCTCGCTGCGCGCGGACGGCGACCCCCGGTTCCGGCTGGGCCCCGGCGACGAGATCGTGATCTCCGAGATGGAGCACCACTCGAACATCGTCCCGTGGCAGCTGCTCGCGGAGCGCACCGGCGCGACGCTGCGCTGGTTCCCGGTCACCGACCAGGGCCGGCTCGACGAGTCCGGCCTGGACGACCTGGTCACCGAGCGGACGAAGATCGTCTCGCTGGTGCACATGTCGAACATCCTCGGCACCGTCAACGCCACCTCGCGGATCACCGCGCGGGTCCGCGAGGTCGGCGCGCTGCTGCTGCTCGACTGCTCGCAGTCGGTGCCGCACCTGCCGATGGACGTGGTCGACCACGACGCCGACTTCATCGTCTTCACCGGGCACAAGATGTGCGGCCCGACCGGCATCGGCGTGCTCTGGGGCCGGGGCGAGCTGCTCGCCGCGATGCCCCCGGTGATGGGCGGCGGCTCGATGATCGAGACGGTGACCATGGGCGGCTCGACGTTCGCCGCGCCGCCGGCCCGGTTCGAGGCGGGCACCCCGCCGATCGCCGAGGCGGTGGCGCTCGGCGCCGCGGTGGACTACCTCACCGCGATCGGCATGCCGGCCATCCAGTGGCACGAGAAGGAGCTGACGGCGTACGCGCTGGACGCCCTCGCCACCGTGCCCGGCCTGCGGATCTTCGGCCCGACGGTGCCGGTGGGCCGGGGCGGGACGATCTCGTTCGCGCTCGGTGACGTGCACCCGCACGACGTCGGGCAGGTGCTCGACTCGCTCGGCGTGCAGGTGCGGGTGGGCCACCACTGCGCCCGGCCGGTGTGCACCCGGTTCGGGGTGCCGGCCACGACGCGGGCGTCGTTCTACCTCTACACCACCACCGCGGAGATCGACGCCCTGGTGGCGGGTCTGGAGCGGGTGCGGAAGGTGTTCCAGTGATGCAGCTCGAATCCCTCTACCAGGAGATCATCCTGGACCACTACAAGCACCCGCACGGCCGCGGCCTGCGGGACGCGGCGGACCCGGCCGCCCGGGTCGGCGAGGCGCACCACGTCAACCCGACCTGCGGCGACGAGATCACCGTACGGGTGGCGACCGACGGCACGGTGTTCACCGACATCTCGTACGACGGGATGGGCTGCTCGATCAGCCAGGCGTCGGCGAGCATCCTGCACGAGCTGCTGCGCGGCAGGGCCGCGAGCGACGCCGCGGTGGTGCACGAGGCGTTCGTGCAGTTGATGTCCGGGCGGGGCCAGGTCACGCCGGACGAGGACGTGCTCGGAGACGGGGTGGCGTTCGCGGGTGTCGCGCGCTACCCGGCCCGGGTGAAGTGCGCGCTGTTGTCGTGGATGGCGTTCAAGGACGCCGCGGCACGCGCCGGGGTGGGCGTGAGCCCGGAGGTGAAGGCATGAGCGACGAGAACATGACCCCCGAGGCTGGCGCGGTGGCGACGGACGGCGCGGCCGTCAACGGTGCTGTTGCCGGCGGCGCGGCCGCGGGCGCGGCGGCGCCGGCCGGCGGCAAGGCCGCTATCGGCGACATCGAAGAGGCGATGAAGGACGTCGTCGACCCCGAGCTGGGCATCAACGTGGTCGACCTGGGCCTGGTGTACGGCGTCCACGTCGACGACGACAACGTGGCCACCCTGGACATGACGCTGACCTCGGCGGCCTGCCCGCTGACCGACGTGATCGAGGACCAGGCCCGGCAGGCGCTGACCACCGGTCCCGGTGGCGGCCTGGTGAACGACATCCGGATCAACTGGGTGTGGCTGCCGCCGTGGGGCCCCGACAAGATCACCGACGAGGGGCGCGACCAGCTCCGCTCGCTCGGCTTCAACGTCTGACAGTTCTCCCGGTCACCGCCACGGGCGCGGCACCCTTGAGGGGTGCCGCGCCCGCGGTGTTCTCTCGGCATGATCGACACCGTTACGCCGATGTGGTGTGGTCGGAGTGGCTTTGATGCCGCCACATTGGCGAAGTGGTGTCGATCAAGGTGACGTGGCGGCACTGCCACCGGCGTTGGTGCCCCGAACAGCGAGATCTTGGTACGAGATCGCCCCTGCGGGGGCAGATTCGTACCAAGATCTTCAGCCCAACCCAGCCCAGCCCAGCTCGAACCCGGGGCGCGGGAAAACCGGTTTCGGGGTGGGGGAGTGGGGCGCAGGATGAGCGGGTGATCGAGGCGTACCCGAAGCAGACTCCTGTCCGTGCGGCCACCGCCGCGCGTCGACAGCGCATCCTGCCGCCGGCCGCCTCGGCCCACCACCCCTCGTCGTGACCGGGGCGTTCCTGGCCGGCCTGGTCGCCGGCTACGGCGTCGCCATCCCGGTCGGCGCGATCGCGATCCTCATCCTCGGGCTCAGCGCGCGTACCTCGTTCCGGGTCGGTTCGGCGGCGGCGCTCGGCGTGGCCACCGCCGACGGGCTGTACGCGGCCGTGGCGGCGCTGGGCGGGGCAGCGGTGGCGAGTGGCCTCGCGCCGTTCGCGGGTCCGCTGCGGCTGATCGCCGCGGGGGTGCTGCTGGCCCTCGCCTGCCTCACCGCCTGGCGCGCGATGCGCCCACCCGCCCCGGCGCAGGAGCCGAACTCACCCGCCCCGGCGCAGGAGCCGAACTCACCCGCCCCGGCGCAGGAGCCGAACTCACCCGCCCCGGCGCAGGAGCCGAGTCCGCGGGGTGGCCTGGACACGCCGGTGCGGGCGTTCGCCGCGGTCCTCGCGCTGACCCTGCTCAACCCGGCCACAGTGGTCTACTTCGTGGCGCTCGTCCTCGGCCGGGGCGACGTGCTCGGCTCCGGCGGGGCAGGTGCGATCGCCTTCACGGCCGGGGTGTTCCTCGCCTCGGCCAGCTGGCAGCTGCTGATCGCCGGCGGCGGCTCGCTGATCGGCCGGGCCCTCACCGGTCCCCGTGGGCGGCGGGTCACCGCGCTGCTGTCCAGTGTCATCATCGCCGCCCTCGCGGTCGCCACAGTGCTCGGCGTCTGACCGAAGGGGACGGCCGCGGCCCGACGGCATCGATCGGATTCCGGGAGCCGGGACGACCTGGAGCATCGTCCGGACGCAACCGCATCATCTTCGCGGCTGATGTTCGGAGTCGCGAGTGGTCCTAGGGTCACGGAACAATCCGTGGACCGTTCACGTACATCCGGTCATCCCCACCGGTCGTGCGTCGATCCACACCAGACCCAGCAGGGAGAAGACTTGAGGATCACCCTGTGGCGTCCGCCGCGCGACCGGCAACCCGCCCGGCGCGGACGGACCGCTGCCCTCCTCGTCGCCGCGCTGGCCGCGGCGACGCTTCCCGTTCTCGCGGCGCCCGCGCCCGCCTCTGCCGCACCCGGCGTCCACGGGCCGTGGCAGAAGGTGGACGGCAAGCCGGCGGCCACCAAGGCGGGCCGCCAGGCCGCGATCAAGGCCAAGCGGCTGACCGCGTACAAGCTGGACCGCGGCACCATGAAGGGCCTGCTGGACAAGGCGCCGGCCGAGAAGCGCGTCGCGGTGGCCCGGGTGGCGAAGCAGGTGGTGTCGCTGCCCGCTCCGGACGGCACGTTCCAGCGCTTCGAGCTGGTCGACTCGCCGGTCATGGAGGCCGGCCTGGCCGCGAGGCACCCGGAGATCACCACGTACGCCGGCAAGGGCCTGGACGACCCGGCCGCGACCATCCGCGCGGACCTCACCCCGCTCGGGTTCCACGCCTCGGTCCGGTCGGCCAAGGGCAACTGGTACATCGACCCGTACTACCAGCGTGACCAGAGCCTGTACGCGAGCTACTTCGCCCGCGACCTGGAGCACCCGGAGGGCGAGTTCGTCGAGCGTGCGGACGTCACGCAGGAGGCGCACGCCCTGGCCGAGGAGATCGCCGAGGCGGAGGTCCCGGCCGGGCCGCTGGTGAAGCTGCGCACCTACCGGGTGGCGCTGGTGACCGACCCGTCGTACGCCACCTACTTCGGCGCGGAGAACGTCACCGCCGCGAAGGTGACGCTGATGAACCGGGTCACCCAGATCTACGAGGACGAGACGGCGATCCGGCTCGTGCTGATCAACGACACCGACAAGACCAACCTGAACACGCCGGCCCTGGCCACCGAGCCGAACGGCCCGTGCGGCGCGGCGGCCTGCTTCACACCGGCGCAGCTCACCTCCTGCGGCAGTGGCACGCTCAGCCGTAACCGGATCGTGCTCGGCCAGCTGGTCGGCGCGAGCAACTACGACGTGGGCCACGTCGGCCTGGGCGTCAACGGCGGCGGCGTGGCCAGCCTCGGCGTGATCGGCGGCAACGGCAAGGCGCAGGGCTGCACCGGCCTGCCGACACCGGTCGGCGACTTCTACGCGGTCGACTACGTCTCGCACGAGATGGGTCACCAGTTCGCCGGCAACCACACCTTCAACGGCACCCAGTACAACTGCTCGGGCGGCAACCGCAGCGCGGCCAACTCGTACGAGCCGGGCAGCGGTTCGTCGATCATGGCGTACGCGGGCATCTGCCAGCAGGACAACCTCCAGCCGCACAGCGACCCGTACTGGTCGCACCGCAGCTACACCGAGATCACCAACTACGTCACGTCGAACCGCCCGGCCATCAACGAGGTGCAGAACGTCTCGCTGTACGGGTTCGACGCCGACGGTGACTCGTTCACCATCAGCTACGCGGGCAGCGACTCGGCGCCGATCACGCGGGGCTTCAACTACACCACCGCGGGCATCAAGGCGGCCATCGAGGGCATCGCCGGCTGGCCGGCCGGCGCGACTGTCACCGTGGCCGCGTTCGGTGGCAGCGGCACGCTCAACGACAACGGCTTCCAGGTGACGTTCGGCGGCACGCTGGCGACCACCAACGTGGCGTCGCTGGAGCTGACGAACGCCTCCGGCGCCTCCGGTTTCGTCGGTGAGACGGCCAAGGGCGGCGCCATCGACAACGGCGGCTGGCTGGTCGAGGAGACCACCAACCACGCCCCGGTGGTCACCGTCCCGGAGACCGTCACCATCCCGGTGCGTACGCCGTTCGCGCTGACCGGCAGCGCCACCGACGCCGACGGCGACACCGTCACGTACCTGTGGGAGCAGAACGACAGGGGCGCCACGACGGGCACCGCGCTGACGAACAACACGAAGGTCAACGGTCCGCTGTTCCGGGTGTTCGGCGAGGCGGCGATCGTGTCGCCGACGGACACGCTGAAGTACTACTCGCCGGGGCTGAACGCGGTCACCACCGACTCGACCCGGGTGTTCCCGGACATGCGGCAGATCCTGGCCGGCAACACCAACGCGGCCACCGGCGCCTGCCCGGCTGCCCCGGCGCCGCCGGCCACCGGTGGCGCGTCGAACGTGCCGGCCGAGCTTGTCGACTGCTACTCCGAGTTCCTGCCCACCCGCGACTGGGTCGGCATCGCGGGTGACCGGACCCTGCACTTCAAGCTCACCGCCCGGGACGGGCGGCTGGGTGGCGGCGGCATCGGCAGCGGCGACGTCGCCGTGGTGCTGGCGCCGGACGCGGGTCCGTTCCTGGTGACCTCGCAGGGCGCCGCCGCCGTCCTGGACGGCGGCTCGACCCAGACCGTGACGTGGGACGTGGCCGGCACCGACGTGGCGCCGGTGAACGCCGCGCAGGTGAAGATCTCGCTGTCCGCCGACGGCGGGCTGACCTTCCCGTACGTGCTGGCGGAGCAGACCGCCAACACCGGCTCGGCGACGGTGACGCTGCCGAACGTGGCGACCGGGAAGGCCCGGATCAAGATCGAGGCGGTCGGGAACGTCTTCTTCGACGTCAACGACGCCGACTTCACGATCCGGTCCGCCCCGACCGTCACCAGCACCGCCCCGGACGGCGTGAGCGTCCAGTACAGCGACGCGCTCTCGCCTGCCGTCACGGTCACCGCCACCGACGGCGACACCACGGGCGCGGACCTGACCGCCGCCGCCACCGGGCTGCCCGCCGGCCTGTCCCTGGCCGTCACGAGCACCTCCGCGGCCGACGCCCGGCCGGGCTCGCGTACCTGGACGGTCGCCGGCACCACCACGGCGGCACCGGGTGCCTATCCGGTCACGGTGACCGTCTCCGACGGCTCCGGGCTGACCGGCAGCACCTCGTTCACGATCACGGTCACCGCCGAGGACGCGGCGGTCAGCTGGGCCGGTGACACGCTGGTGAACACCGCGACCGGCGGCGCCTCCGGCAAGGCCCTGCTGCGGGCCGTGGTCCGGGACAGCTCGGTGCTGCCCGGCGCGACGGACACCACAGCCGGTGACATCCGGACCGCCACCGTCACCTTCACGAAGGACGGCGTGACGCTCTGCGCCGCAGTGCCGGCCCTGCTGGGCACGGCCACCACGAGCGCGTCCGCGGCGTGCGAGGCCACGCTGCCGAAGGGCACGCACACCGTCACCGCGACAGTGGGCGGCAACTACACGGGCAGCACCACCGCGCAGGTCACAGTCGCCGTCTCCGACGGCGGGTTCCTCACCGGTGGCGGTCACCTGACCGCCACCCGCTCGGCGGGCACCTACCCGGCCGACGTGAACTCCACCGTCGAGGTGGAGCTGAACGCGAAGCCGGGCAAGGCGAACAAGCCGGCCACCGGCAAGGCCGAGATCGAGTTCCGCTCCGGCGGGAAGGCGTACACGATCAAGGCCGGCACCGTCGACGCGCTCGGCGTCACCTCGGCGGGCAAGGTCGCCCAGGTGCGCTACCAGGCCGCCCTGTACGACAACAAGGGCAAGCTGGTGGCCTCCGGCCTGACGCTGACCGTCACGGTGACCGACCGGGGCGCCCCCGGCAGGAACGACACCGTCGGGGTCACGCTGTGGAAGGGCGGCTCGCTGCTCTTCTCGTCCGACTGGACGGGCGGCGGCACCGCCGAGGTCACGCTGAAGGGCGGCAACCTCACCGTCCACTGATCCACCCGGTAGACGCGGGAGGGCACCGGTCACGGTGTCCTCCCGCGTTGCGTTCCCGGGTCCGGCGATGGCGTACCGTCGGGCCATGAGCAGCCGACCCGCCGCCGGCGGCGGCCGGTGGGTCGAGGTCGACCCCGGCCGCGTCGCCCGCTGGGTCGAGGGTTTCACCGACCGGCACGGCCCGCCCACGACCACAGTCCAGGAGTACGGGCTCCTCCTCACCGCCCCGGACGACGCCACCGCCGAGCTGCACACCCCGCCCGGGGCGAGCGCGTCGGCGGACGTACCCGGATTCGTCGCCTCCGCCACCGCGGCCCGCCGGATCGGTCTGCTGCTTGCCCGCAAGGGCGCTGTCGCGGTCGGCGTCGCCGACGGCGCCGACCTGGTGGTCTCCAAGGTGGACACCCGGTACGTGCAGGGGCGTACCGCGGCGGGCGGCTGGTCCCAGCAGCGGTTCGCCCGGCGGCGCGACAACCAGGCGAAGGCGGCCCTGGGCGACGCGGCCGAGCTGGCCGTACGCCTGCTGTTGCCGGAGGCCGGAACGCTGTCGACGCTGGTGTGCGGCGGCGACCGGCGCGCGGTGGACACGGTGCTGGCCGACCGGCGGCTGGCCCCGCTCGCGGCGCTGCGCGCGCCGCGCCTGCTCGACGTGCCGGAGCCCCGGCACGCGGTGCTGGTGGCCGCCGTCGCGGCCGCCCGGGCGGTCCACATCCTGGTCCGCTGAACAGGAAAGATCACCTCAAGACGGCGCAATCCCGCTCCTCGATGATGCATCGAATCGACTCGATGCCTATCGTCGGTGTCACGAAGCGGCGGGTCTCCGGGCGACCCGCAGGGGCAGCTTCGCCTCCGCCATCACGCGCCGACATCGTTGGGAGACAACAACTTCATGAGCGGATATCAGGACGGCCGGCTGCGAGCCCGGTGGCGCCGTGCGACGAGACTCCTCGTCGCGGCGGCGGCAATGAGCGCCGGAAGCCTCGTGCTCACCGCCACACTCACCGCCGGTACGGCGAACGCGGGCCCGGCGCAGCGCGCCGCGCTCGCCGCGCCCACCGTCAGCAGCGTCACCGCGGGCGGCGCGCACACGTGCGCGATCAGCACCGACGGGGGACTGTGGTGCTGGGGCTCGAACTACGGCGGTCAGCTCGGCGACGGGACCACCACGAACCGCAGCGCCCCGACGCGGGTCGGCACCGCCACCTGGACGAACGTCGACGCCGGCACCGGGCACACCTGCGCGGTCCGCACGGACGGGACGCTGTGGTGCTGGGGCTCGAACTTCCGGGGCCAGCTCGGCGACGGGAGCACCACCAGCCGCAGCGCCCCGGTGCAGGTCGGCACCGCGACCACCTGGGCCCGGGTCGACGCCGGCCCCCAGCACACCTGCGCGATACGCACCGACGGCACGCTCTGGTGCTGGGGCTTCAACCGGACCACCCAGCTGGGCGTCGGCGCCTCGCCGTACGTCGCGAACACCCCGCTGCAGGTCGGCACGGCCACCGACTGGGTGAGCGTCTCGACCGGCTACGGGCACACCTGCGGTATCCGGACCGGCGGCACGCTCTGGTGCTGGGGGGCCAGCTCGGACGGCCAGCTCGGGCTCGGCAACCTGACGCCGCAGACCGCGCCCGCGCAGGTCGGCACCGCGACCGGGTGGACCGGCGTCGCGGCCGGGTACGCGCACACCTGCGGGGTCCGCGCCGGCGGGCTGTGGTGCTGGGGTGAGAACGGATACGGTCAGCTCGGCGTGAGCGGCTCGTACCGGACCGCGCCGGTGCAGATCGGCACCGCCACCACGTGGAACCGGATCGCCGCGAGCAGCGACACGTCCTGCGCGTCGCGTACCGACGGGACCCTCTGGTGCTGGGGCAAGAACTCCGCCGGCCAGGTGGGCGACGGCAGCACCACCCACCGGTCCGCGCCCGCGCAGGTCGGCACCGCCACCAGCTGGACCGGCGGGCTCGCGGTCACCGACCACGGCTGCGCGATCCGTACCGACGCCGGCCTGTGGTGCTGGGGCGACAACAGCGGGGGCCAGCTCGGTGACGGGACGACCGTCAACCGGTCCACTCCGGCTCAGGTGACACTGCCGGCCTGACCGGCCCCGGAAACGACATCGGCCCGCACCGCCGTCCGTGGCGGTGCGGGCCGATGCGCCGAGCGGGGATCAGGTCCCGGCGCCGAAGGTGTCGCAGGACTTCGGGTCACCGGTGGTGAAGCCCTTGGTGAACCACTGCTTGCGCTGCTCCGAGCTGCCGTGGGTGAACTCGTCCGGGTTCACCGGGCGGCCGGAACGCTCCTGGATCGCGTCGTCGCCGATCTTCTCGGCGGCGTCGATGGCCTGGGAGATGTCCTCCTCGGTGATGCTCTTGAAGATCTTCTGCCCGCGGTCGTCGGCGGTGCCGGTGGCGTTCTTCGCCCACGCGCCGGCGTAGCAGTCGGCCTGCAGCTCCAGCTTCACCGACAGCGCGTTCGCGCTCTGCGGGTCACGCTCCTGCTGGCGGCGCATCTGCGCCTCGGTGCCGAGCAGGTCCTGCACGTGGTGGCCGTACTCGTGGGCCAGCACGTACGGCTGGGCGAACTCGCCCTTGGCGCCGAGCTGGTCGGCCAGCAGCCGGTAGAACGTGAGGTCGATGTAGACCTGGTCGTCGGCCGGGCAGTAGAACGGGCCCACGCCGGAGTCGGCGGCGCCGCAGGCGGTGCTGACGTTCTGGCTGAAGAACACCGTCTTCGACGGCTTGTACTGCTCGCCGAACGCCTCCGGCATCGCGGTACGCCAGTACGCCTGGATCGAGTTGACGTAGAGGGTGTTGCGGCAGTCGAGCTGCTCCAGCGCGTCCTGCGCCGAGCACTTCTGCTCCAGCGAGGTGTTGTCGCCCTGCTCGGAGCCGCCGCCGTTGGTGGCGGCGTTGAGGCCGAAGCCGCCGCCCACCAGGGCGACGAGCACGGCGATGATGATGCCCACGATCCCGCCCCGGCCGCCGCCGATCGGGATCGGAATGCCCATCCCGCCGCCTCCGCCGGACCCTCGCCGGTCGTCCACCTGGCTGGTGTCGACCCGCGCGTTCTCGTTCAGCTCCATGTTGACCCCGATCACCGATGTGTCCGTTTGTGATGGTTGCGGTACCGGACCGGGTCCGGACGGCGGATTTCGTACCCGATGATCTTGCACGGTAATCCGGCGGAGGGGGCCCGCGGGGACCGGTACACTTGCCCCCGTGCTGCGCTGCGAAGGCTGAACCGCCCCGCGCCGACGGGAAAACACCACCCGCCGGCGCTTTCGCGTGCCCTGAGTCAGCCCTTCCGGACCCGAGAGCGAGTACTCCGAGATGATCACTGCCACCGGCCTGGAACTGCGCGCCGGTTCCCGGATCCTGCTGTCCGACACCACCCTGCGGGTGCAGCCGGGGGACCGGATCGGCCTGGTCGGGCGCAACGGCGCCGGCAAGACCACCACGCTCAAGGTGCTCGCCGGCGAGGGACAGCCGTACGGCGGCCAGATCGACCGGCGCAGCGCCATCGGCTACCTGCCGCAGGACCCGCGCACCGGCGACCTGGACGTCACCGGACGGGACCGGGTGCTCTCCGCCCGCGGTCTGGACGTGCTCATGGCGCAGATGAAGGAGCTGGAGAACAAGCTCGCCGAAGGCGCCGACGACGAGCGGCTGGTCCGCCGCTACGGCGCGCTGGAGGACCAGTTCGCCTCGCTCGGCGGCTACGCGGCCGAAGCCGAGGCCGCCCGCATCTGCGCCAACCTCGGCCTGCCCGACCGCGCCCTGGCGCAGACCATCGGCACGCTCTCCGGCGGTCAGCGCCGCCGCATCGAGCTGGCCCGGATCCTGTTCCGCGACGCCGGCGAGAACGGCGGCGGCATCCTGCTGCTCGACGAGCCCACGAACCACCTCGACGCCGACTCGATCACCTGGCTGCGCGGCTTCCTCGCCAACCACAAGGGCGGCCTGATCGTGATCTCCCACGACGCCTCGCTGCTGGAGGCGGTGGTCAACAAGGTCTGGTTCCTGGACGCCACCCGGTCCGTGGTCGACACGTACAACCTGGGCTGGAAGGCGTACCTGGAGGCGCGGGAGACCGACGAGCGGCGCCGCCGCCGGGAGCGCGCAAACGCCGAGAAGAAGGCCGGCGCGCTGATGGCGCAGGCGGACAAGATGCGGGCCAAGGCCACCAAGACCGTCGCCGCCCAGAACATGGCCCGGCGCGCCGAGCGCCTGCTCTCCGGCCTGGACGAGGTCCGCGTCGCGGACAAGGTCGCCAAGGTACGGTTCCCGAGCCCCGCCCCGTGCGGCAAGACGCCGCTGACCGCCACCGGCCTGTCCAAGTCGTACGGGTCGCTGGAGATCTTCACCGACGTCAACGTGGCGGTGGACCGGGGTTCCCGGGTGGCCATCCTCGGCCTCAACGGCGCCGGCAAGACCACGCTGCTGCGGATGCTCGGCGGGCTGCTGGAGCCGGACACCGGCGAGGTACGCCCCGGGCACGGGCTGCGGCTGGGCTACTACGCCCAGGAGCACGAGACGCTCGACGTGGACCGGACGATCCTGGAGCACATGCGCAGCGCCGCGTCCGACCAGACCGACACCGACCTGCGCAAGATCCTCGGCGCGTTCCTCTTCTCCGGCGAGGACGTGGACAAGCCGGCCGGCGTGCTCTCCGGCGGCGAGAAGACCCGGCTGGCGCTGGCCACGCTGGTCTGCTCCGGCGCCAACGTGCTGCTGCTGGACGAGCCGACGAACAACCTCGACCCGGTCAGCCGTGAGCAGGTGCTCGACGCGATCGCCCGCTACCCGGGCGCGATCGTGCTGGTCACGCACGACCCGGGTGCGGTGACCGCGCTCAAGCCGGACCGCGCGATCCTGCTGCCCGACGGCGACGAGGACGCCTGGTCCGACGACCTGCTGGAGCTGGTCGAGCTGGCCTGACCCGCCCTCTTTTCCCGGTGGGCCGGGTCGGGGCGGGTCGGGTCGGTCAGGTCAGGAGATCGGCCAGGTGGGGGAGGACGCCGGAGGTGAGCAGGATGGTCGCGCCGATGACTATGAAGATCACCGGCACCAGCCAGTGGCCGGCGCGGCCGACCAGGGCCACCACCCGGGGGTGCCCGCCGAGCGCGGCGGCGACCGCGCACCACACGGCCACCAGTAGCGCGAACACCAGCAGCCAGACCAGGCCGGTGGCCGGGTCGAGGGAGCGGAACACCGGCACGTAGACGGCGATGTTGTCGGCTCCGTTCGCCACGGTCACCCCGGCGACGCCGAGCAGGCTGCCGACCACCGCCGGCGGCTCGTCGTCGTCGCCACGGGACATCAGCGCGCGTACGCCGAGCGCGATCGGCAGCAGGCCGAGCAGGCCGGGCCACGGGTCCGGCACCACGAGCAGCCCGGCGGCGGCCACCACCGCGACCGCGACGAGCGCGCCGATGCCCGCGTACTGCCCGGCGACGATCTGCCAGGGCCGGGGGCGTCCGGTGTGCCGGAGGGCCACGAACAGCACCGTGAGCACGACGATGTCGTCGAGATTGGTGGCGGCGAAGACACCGGCGGCACCCGCCGCGGCCGTGATCACGTCAATCACCCCGGGCACGATACGGCCCGCCGCACCGGCCGTCGCATGATCCACACCAGTTCGCCGAAGTGGAGGTGTCCGGAGCACGGTGACGCAGCCACTTCGGGGAGGTGGTGTCGATCATGGGGGAGGATGCGCTCGTCCGGCGGGGCGGTACGGATCAGCCGGTCGGAAGGATCACTCTATCGGGAAGCTGACATTGCGTAGCGTGTCGGTTGGCGAATAGTTGATATCTGGCGCATGATCGTCCGAGGCGGTCTAATAGGTGGGACCGTATCCGAACCGCACAGTCTGGGACGTGAGGGATCAGCATGGCAGCCACCGGCACAGCCACCAGCACTGAGAAGGGTCGCCGGATCGTCGGGGCCGAGCGTCAGACGCTCGCCAAAGACCTGGTAAAGCGGTACACCGGGGGTGAGAGCATCCGTGCTCTGGCGGCCTCTACCGGCCGTTCCTACGGGTTCATCCACCGTGTGCTCACCGAATCCGGCGTGCAGCTGCGGCAGCGCGGCGGCGCCCGGCGCCGGAAGAAGGCGTGACCCGCCGCCCAGCGTCGTCCATCAGCGCAGTGTTCCGGGGCGTCCGGTGACCGCCGAGACGACCGGAGTGCGCTTCGACTGCGACGGGCCGGTTGCGACGGTGACGTTGTGCCGGCCCGACGTGCTCAACGCCCAGACCCCGGCGATGTGGCGGGCGATGAGCGACTTCTCCCGCGACCTGCCCGGCGACGTCCGCGTCGTCGTCGTACGCGGCGAGGGGCGCGCCTTCTCCGCGGGCCTGGACCTGGCGGTCGCCGGTGCCACCGGGCCGGGCTCCTTCGCCGAGCTGGCCGCGCTCCCGGAGGCGGAGTGCGCCGACCGGATCGCCGAGTACCAGGGCGGCTTCACCTGGCTGCACCGGCCGGACGTGGTGTCGATCGCCGCGGTGCAGGGCCACGCCATCGGCGCCGGCTTCCAGCTCGCGCTCGCCTGCGACATGCGTGTGCTCGCCGCCGACGCCAGGCTCTCGATGGCCGAGGTGACACTCGGCCTGGTGCCCGATCTGGCCGGCACGCGCCGCCTGGTCGAGCTGGTCGGCTATTCGCGCGCCCTGGAGATCTGCGCCACCGGCCGCCGGATGGACGCCACCGAGGCGGACCGGATCGGCCTGGCCACGCTCGTGGTGCCGAACGACGAGCTGGACGCCGCGGTGCGTGACCTGTCGGCCGGGCTCCTCGCCAACAACCGGGACGCGATCGTCGAGATCAAGGCGCTCCTGGCGGGCGCGGCCGACCGTACGCACGCCGAGCAGCAGCGCGCCGAGCGGGAGGCGCAGACCCGGCGTATCCGGGATCTGGCCGGCCGGGGCGAGTAACCGGCCCGGAGCGCGATTTCGTAAGGACCGTTCGGGAAGATCTGGGTTACTCGCGAGGTTGTCACAGGCGTCTGGAGAATGGACTCCGACGATTCATGCTGCCTGACGACCTGGAGGTGACGAGTGTCCCACCCGATGGCCGGCGGCGGCATGGGCGGCTGGAGCATGCTCCGGTCGCTGCGCAACCGGGACGAGGTCACCGCCCACGAGCTCAAGCGCGGCACGGCCCGGCGGATCGTCGCGTTCGCCCGGCCCTACCGGCGTGACATCGTCGTCTTCCTGATCACCGTGATCATCGCCGCGGTGATCGGCGTGGCCACGCCGCTGCTCGCCGGCGACGTCATCGACGCGATCGCCGGCGGCGGTCCGGACGCCCGCACGACTGTGGTCCGGCTCGCCCTGATCATCGCCGCGCTCGCCGTGGCCGATGCCCTGTTCTCCCTGGTCCAGCGGTGGTATTCGGCCCGCATCGGCGAGGGCATCATCCTCGACCTGCGCACCCGGGTCTACGACCACGTCCAGCGGATGCCGCTGCAGTTCTTCACCCGCACGCAGACCGGCGCGCTGGTGAGCCGGCTCAACAACGACGTGCTCGGCGCGCAGCGGGCGTTCACCTCGACGCTGTCCGGGGTGGTCAGCAACGTCATCCAGCTCGTGCTCACCGCCGGCGCGATGCTCGTGCTGTCCTGGCAGATCACCGTGCTGGCGCTGGTGCTGCTGCCGATCTTCATCATCCCGGCCCGCCGGGTGGGCCGGCGCCTGGCCGAGATCACCCGCGAGTCGTACAACCTCGACGCGAAGATGAACGCGACCATGACCGAGCGGTTCGGCGTGGCCGGAGCGCTGCTGGTCAAGCTGTTCGGCGCGCCGGAGGTCGAGGCCGACCGGTTCGCCCGCCGGGCCGAGCGGGTGCGCGACATCGGCATCCAGTCCGCGATGTACTCGCGGACGTTCTTCGTGGCGATGCTGCTCGTCGCGTCGCTGGCCCAGGCGCTCACCTACGGGGTGGGCGGCTGGCTGGCGGTCACCGGTGCGGTCAGCGCCGGCACCGTCGTCAAGCTGGCGCTGCTGCTGACCCGCCTCTACGGCCCGCTCACCGCGCTCTCCAACGTCCGGGTCGACGTGATGAGCGCGCTCGTCTCGTTCGACCGCGTCTTCGAGGTGCTCGACCTGCGTCCGGGCATCGCGGAGAAGCCCGACGCGGTGCCGGTGCCGCGCGGCAGCGGCCGGGTCGAGTTCCGCGACGTGCGCTTCCGCTACCCGAGCGCCGCCGAGGTGTCGCTCGCGTCGCTGGAAGAGGTCTCGGCCCTCGACCGTACGGTGAACGAGCCGGTGCTCAAGGGCGTCTCGTTCGCCGTCGAGCCCGGGCAGATGGTGGCCCTGGTCGGCCCCTCCGGCGCCGGCAAGTCGACGCTGTCCATGCTGATCTCCCGGATCTACGACGTCAGCGAGGGCCAGGTGCTGGTCGGCGGCGTCGACGTGCGGGACGCGACGCTCGCCTCGCTGCGCGACGAGATCGGCGTGGTCACCCAGGACTCGCACCTGTTCCACGAGACCATCCGCGAGAACCTGCGGTACGCCAAGCCCGACGCCACCGACGACGAGATCTGGGCCGCCCTGGCCGGCGCGCAGGTGGCCGACCTGGTCCGGGCGCTGCCGGACGGGCTCGACACGACGGTCGGCGAGCGCGGCTACCGCTTCTCCGGCGGCGAGAAGCAGCGCATCGCCATCGCCCGGTTGCTGCTCAAGGCCCCGTCGATAGTGATCCTGGACGAGGCCACCGCCCACCTGGACTCGGAGAGCGAGGCAGCGGTGCAGCGGGCGCTGTCGGTGGCGCTGACCGGCCGTACCGCGCTGGTGATCGCGCACCGGCTCTCGACGGTGCGCGACGCGGACCAGATCCTCGTGCTCGACGAGGGGCGGATCGTGGAGCGCGGCCGGCACGACGAACTGGTGGCCGTCGGCGGCCTGTACGCCGAGCTGTACCGCACCCAGTTCGCGGTCACCGACTCGCCCGCGCCGCACGCCGAGGCGGAGCAGCCGGAGCCGGTGGTGACCACTGTGCCGATGGGCACCTACGTCGCCCACGAGGCCATGCCCCCGGCGGCAGCCAACTAGCGGCGCGCGAGGCCTCAATCCCGGCGCCGGCGGGCGTGGATCGGCACCGACCGGGTGGACGGGCACCCAGCGGCCGGGCCGTGGCGACCCGGACGGCCGCAGCCCTAGCTCGCGGCGACCGGGGCTCTAACCCGCGGCGACCGCGGCACGCAGCTCGGCGAACGCGGCGCCGAGCGTCTCCGGGGTGAAGTGGGCGTTCAGGCCGCTCGGGTTGGGCAGCACCCACAGCCGGGCCGGCCCGAGCGTCTCGGGCTGCGGCCCGAAGCCGGCCTTCGGCCGGGTGAACCCGATCCGGTACGCGGTCACGCCGACCACCGCCACCCAGCGCGGCCGGTACCGCTCGACCTTCGCGGTGAGCGTCGCCGCGCCGTCGACCAGTTCGGCGGCGGTCAGCTCGTCGGCGCGGGCACTGGCGCGGGCCACCATGTTGGTGATCCCGAGGCCGAGTGCGGGCAGCAGGTCCTGCTCGCTGGGGTGCAGCAGACGCGGGGTGAACCCGCCCCGGTGCAGGGCGGGCCAGAACCGGTTGCCCGGACGGGCGAAGTGCCAGCCGGTCGCCGCCGACCACAGACCGGGGTTGATGCCGACGAAGAGCACGTCCAGGCCGGGCGCGATGACGTCCGGCAGCAGCCGGTCGGCCGCCGCCGCGAGCTGCTCGCGGCTGGGGCGTGGGTGCCGCCGGGCGGGCGTGCCCGGCCCCGGGGCCGCCTCGGGCCGCCCACCGCCCGGGCGCCGTCGGTCGCTCACCGGCCCACCGCCCCGGGCGCCCGGCCCACCACAGCGGCCACTGTCACAGCCCGCGCAGCGCGCCGCCGTCGACCGGGACGGTCACCCCGGTGACGTACCCGGCGGCGGGGGAGAGCAGGAACGCCGCCACCCGGCCGAACTCCGCCGGGTCGCCGATTCGCCCGAGCGGGATCGCCGCCTCCGCTTGGGCGCGGGCGCGCTCGGGATCGCCGGAACCGGCCAGCAGCTCCCGGTTGCGGTCGGTCATGATCCGCCCGGGTAGCAGGCTGACCACGCGGACGCCGCGCGGGCCGAACTCGTCGGCCATGTCCTTGGCCACGCCGGCCAGGCCCGGTCGCAGCCCGTTGGAGATGCCGAGGCCGGCCAGCGGTCCGCGTACCGAGGTGGACAGCACCAGCCCGATCGCGCCGCCGTCGGTGAGCGCGCCGGCCACCGTGCGGGCGAGCCGGACGCTGCCCAGGAAGACCGTCTCGAACGACTCGCGCCACTGCTCGTCGGTGACGGTGGCGGCGGTGCCGGGCGGCGGGCCGCCGACCGAGATCAGCGCGCCGTCGAGGCGGCCGAAGTGTTCGCGGGCGGCGGCGACGAGCCGCTCCGGGGTGGCGGGGTCGGCGAGGTCGGCGGTCAGCCCGATCGCCCGCTGCGGGTCGCCGAGCGCCTCGATCGCGGCGGCCACCCGTTCCGGGGTACGCGCGGAGATGACCACCCGGGCGCCGTCGGCGACGAGTTGTTCGGCGGTGGCGAAGCCGAGGCCGCCGGAGGCGCCGGTCAGCACGTACACCCGGTCGGCGAGTCCGAGATCCATACGCCCGATCCTGCCGTACCCGGGGGCGCGTGTCAGCGCGGGGCGGGCCGCAGCAGGCGTACCCGGCCGGCGAACTGGGCCGCGACGGCGCCGCCGGCCCGGGCGACGGCCGGCATCCGGCGGGGCCGGGGCGGGCGGTGGCCGTCGTAGCGGCTCGCGGCCTCGCGCGCGGCCAGCTCCTCCGCGCCCAGCGGCGGCAGCGTGCCCCGGTCGCGCAGCTCGCGGGCCAGGTCCCAGCCGTCGCGCAGGGAGCCGTTCGAGGGGCGTCCGCCCGCCCACGTGGTGAACGTCGCCGGCCAGTGCGCGCCGAGGCCGGCGGCGAGCAGCGGCCAGTGCCGGGCCACGTCCGCGGCCCGCTTGCGCAGCAGCGCCCGGCGGGCCGCCTCGACCGGGGCCGGTGCGAAGCCGGGCGGCAGCGGTCCACCGGCGACGAGCGCGGCGACCAGCTCGGCCTGCCGGGCCGCCAGGTCGCCGCTCACGTGACCGCCGGGTGGCCGGAGGCGGCGGCGAGCGCGTCCAGCTCCGCGCGCAGCTCGGCGGCGGGCGGGTAGTGCCCGTCGCGTTCCAGCAGCAACGCGGGCGGCCGGTGCCGCCGGCACAGCTCGCGGACCAGGTCCAGCACGGCGGCGGGCACCGGGTCGGTGTGCGTGTCGTGGTAGAAGCCGCCGTGTTCGGCGCCGCCCGCGACGTGCGCGTAGGCGATGCGTTCCAGCGGCAGCCGGTCCAGCAGCGCGGTCGGCTCGCCGCCCCGGTTGCGGGCGTTGGCGTGCACGTTCGCGACGTCGAGCAGCAGCAGCGCGCCGGTGGCGTCGAGGATCTCGGTGAGGAAGTCCGCCTCGTCCAGCTCGTCGTCGGGCCAGTCGAAGAGCGCGGCGATCGGCTCCAGGGCCAGCGGCACCGGCAGCTCCGCCTGCGTCCGCCGCACGTTCGCCACCACCGCGGCGACCGCCTCGCGGCTGCGCGGCAGCGGCAGCAGGTGACCGGCCTCCAGACCGCCGGCCCGCACGAACGCGATGTGCTCACTCACCAGCGGCGCGTCCAGGGCCGCGGCCACCGCGGCCAGGTGCGCCACCCGGGCCGGATCGACCGGTTCCGCGCCGCCGAGGGACAGCCGCACCCCGTGGGGTACGACATCGACGCCGCGTCCGCGCAGCTCGGCGAGCCCGTCCGGGAGCGGCCCGGCCGGCGCGACCGCCTCCGCGACCACCTCGACGAAACGCAGGCCCGGCAGCCCGGCCACGAAACCGGCGATCTCGGGACGCCAGCCGATGCCGACGCCGGACGGGCCGCTCATCCGCCGCACCCGCCTCCGCCGCAGCCACCGCCTCCGCCGCAGGAGCTGCCACCGCCGCACGTGGAGGCGCCGCCTCCACAGGAGGTGCCGGAGCTCGCGCCGCCGACGTTGCCCATCGCCTGCCGCTGGATCTCGGCCTGCTCGGCGAAGCCCGGATCCATGGTCCAGAGCGTGGCGGTGCCGAACAGCGCCACGCCCAGCGCCACGTCCGTCGCGCCGTACGTGGCGTACGCGGGGGAGGCGGCCGGTCGCAGCCAGGCGTGCCGGCGGCGCATGTCGTTCAGCGCGGCGGTGGCCGCCCGGGTACGCCAGGGCACGCGGTTGAGCAGCAGGAACGCGAGGCCGAGCGGGAACAGGCTGAGCAGCAGCCAGCCGGTGGGCCGGTCGTTGAGCAGGCCGGAGATCGCACGCACGACGCCAATTGCCAGCAGGAAGCCGATCAGCAGCGCGCCGCGCCGCAGCGTCCGGCGCCGCTCCTGGTCCAGGGCCAGGCCCCGGCGTACCAGGCCGTCGCGCAGCTCGTCGAGCGCGCGCCGCACCCACTCGTCGGCGGCCAGGTCCCGGGTCCGCAGGCCGCGGCTCGCCGCGTGGTGGACCGCCTGGTCCAGCGGGGTGGCCCCGGCCGGCAGCGGACCGCCGGTGGTGAGCCGCCGGTCGGGTCGTACGCCGACCGCGCCCGCGTGGCGCAGCGCGCCGAGCGTGGCCCAGACGGCGAGCTGGTCGCCGCCGTTGAGGTAGGCGACCTGCTGCGGACCCAGCGCGCCGTGATCGGTCACCGGCGTGCCGGCCAGCATCCGACGCCGGTACACGATCGCGCCGATGACCAGGACGACGGCGAGCAGGAGGTACCAGCGCAGGAATACGGGGCCGGGGATGCCCCAGGTGTCGGAGGGGGTCATCGTCTGCTCCTGTCGCGAGGAGGGGTCGCGGCTCATTGTGGAGCAGGCGCGCCAGAGTCGATCTCCTGGAGCGGCGCAGTTACCGGACCGAGACCGGCGGGCTCAGTGCCGGCGCACCGCCTCCTCGACCAGGTCGAGCACCCGGGCCAGGTCGCCGGCCGGGCGGCCCATCGCCAGGTGCAGCACCAAGCCGTCGTAGGCCAGCTCCAGGAACTGGGCCAGCACGTCGATCGGGACGTCGTCGCGCAGCACGCCGGCCTCGCGCTGGCGTACCAGGCGCTCCCGGGTCGCCGCGGCGATGGCTTCGGAACGCTCCGCCCAGCGCTTGGCGAAGGCCGGGTCGGTACGCAGCCGGCGCGAGACCTCCAGCTGGCTGCCGAGCCAGCCGGTCGTGTCGGGCGAGACCGCCCGGGCCAGCAGGTCGCGCATGACCTGCACCAGGCCGTTGCGGGCGACCGTCTCCACCATGGCGGCGGCGTCGTCCTCGGCGACGGCGAGGAACAGGGAGTCCTTGTCCCGGAAGTGGTGGAAGATCGCGCCCCGGGACAGGCCGGTGGCCTCCTCCAGCCGCCGCACTGTGGCGCCCTCGTAGCCGTGCCGGGCGAAACACGCCCGCGCCGCCGCGAGGATCTCCTGCCGGCGCGCGTCGAGCTGGTCCTGACTTACTCTGGGCACGAACGGATCGTCGCAGGTGGAACCGCGTGATGCAAACCGTACGTACGGCTTGAGATGCGGATTCGGAAGATCATCCGGCCGCGTCCGATGGTTAGGATCGGCGTGTGACCGCCCTTCCCGCGCGCCCGCTCACCGTCGCCGCCGTCCAGGCCCAGCCCGTCCCCGGTGACGTCGCCGGCAACGCCCGCGCCGCCGCCCGCCTCGTCGCCCGGGCCGAGGGCGCCCGGGTCGTGGTGCTGCCCGAGCTGTTCCTGCCGGCGTACCACCCGCCGACGCTGGGCGCCGACCCGGAGGGCACCGACGTGGCCGCCGACGCCGACGGCCGGGTCGCCGACCCCCGGCTGGACCCGCTGCGGACCGCCGCCGCCGACGCGGGCGCGGCAGTGGTGATCGGCGCCGCCGTCCGCCACCCCGACCGGCGGCGCACCATCTCCTCGCTCGTGGTGGACCCGGCCGGCACGGTCACCGCCGCGTACGACAAGCAGCAGCTCTGGAGCGGCGAGCGCGAGCTGTTCGACGCCGGCCGCCGGGGCGCCACGCTCGAAGTCGACACGTGGCGGCTGGGCCTGGGCGTCTGCTACGACGGCTGCTTCCCGGAGCACGCGCGGGCGGCGGCCGGGGACGGCGCGCACGGGTACCTCTGCCCGAGCGGCTACCTGGCCGGCTCGGCGCACCGCCGCGACCTCTACTACGCCGCCCGGGCGCTGGACAACACGATGTACGTCGTGTTCGCCAACGCGGTCGGCGGCGCGGACCCCTGGCGGTTCAACGGCGGCGCGGCGGTGTACGACCCGGAGGGCCGGCCGCTGGCGCGGGGCGCCGACACCGGAGAGGACGTGCTGGTGGCGACGCTGGACCCGGAAGCGCTGGCGGCCACCCGCGCGGCGCACACCATGCTGCTCGACCGGCCGGCGGACGCCGGCGCGGCCCGTACGGCGCTCGTCGCCTGACCGTGGCTGGGCCCGGGGCCCTGTCGGTGCTCCGAGCGTTCCCGTAGGGTGCCCAAGTGCCGTTGCTCCTGCTCGATCTGGACAACACCCTGCTGGACCGCGACGGGCCGTTCCGTGTCTGGGGAGAACGCTTCCTGGCGGGCATCGGCGCGCCGCCCGCCGACCTCGACTGGCTGGTGTCGGTGGACGCCGACGGGCTGACCAACCGGTGGGACGTCGCGGACGCGATCCGCGACCGGTACGCGCTGCGCATCCCCTCGATCGACCTGGTGGACGAGCTGCACGACGGCGTGGTGGCGCACATGCGGCTCGATCCGCTGGTGGCCTGCGCGCTGCGGATCGCCGCCGACGCCGGCTGGGTGCCGGTGGTGGTCACCAACGGAGCGTCCCGTCAGCAGGACGCCAAGATCCGCAAGACCGGCCTGGACCGCTACGTCGCCGACTGGGTGATCTCGGAGGAGGCCGGCGTCAGCAAGCCGAACCCGAGGATCTTCGCGCTCGCCGCCCAGCGGGCCCGGATGCCGCTGCGCGGCGCGTGGGTGGTCGGCGACAGCCCGGAGGCGGACATCGGCGGCGCGACCGCGGTGGGCCTGCCCAGTGTCTGGCTGCACCGGGGGCGCCGCTGGTCGGACCCCCGGTTCGCGCCGACCCGGATCGAGGACGGGCTGATCGCGGCCGTCGCCGCAGTGCTGGCCGGCTGACCGGCGGCGCGGGCCGGCAGGCAGCGCGGCGGCACCGCGCGGAAATCCGTTGACCCGCGCCGGGGCGCGTACGAGCATGGTGCCGCGCGAGTGCGCAGCCGGGGGTGCCCGGTCGAGGAGAGGAGGTCGGTCATGGCCGTTTTCGCAGGGTCGTACCACCTGCCTCCACCAGCCTCGATCGAAGGACAGATCCACCCGTGCGCGATCACGACTTCCCGGCGCCGCAGCGCCGTGGCCGCGGCAAGAGCCGCTTCGACGACGACGAAACCGACTTCCTGAAGCGGGGGCGGCCCACGCCGGCCCTCGCCGACCCGGACGCCGAGCCCGACGCGGAGGACAGCTGGTCCTCCTGGGACCGGGCCGTCCACGGCCCCGAGCCGTACCCGGACTGGCTGGTCACCGAACTGGCCGCCCGGGACACCGAGCTGGGGGTGCTCAAGACCGGCAAGGAGGCGGACGTCCACCTGGTCCGCCGCGCCGTGCCGGACACCGACCGTTCGTGCCTGCTGGCGGTCAAGCGGTACCGCGACGCCCAGCACCGGCTCTTCCACCGCGACGCCGGTTACCTGGAGGGCCGCCGGGTACGCCGGTCGCGGGAGATGCGGGCGATGACCGGCCGGACCGCGTTCGGCCGGCAGATGATCGCCGGGCAGTGGGCGGCGGCCGAGTTCGCCGCGCTGTCCCAGCTCTGGGAGATCGGCGCCGCCTCCGGGCGGATCGCGGTGCCCTATCCGGTGCAGCTGCTCGGCACCGAGCTGATGCTCGAGTTCGTCGGCGACGCCGAGGCGGGGGAGGCCGCGCCACGGCTGGCGCAGGTCCGGCCCGACGCCGCCGAGCTGCGTGACCTGTGGGATCAGCTGGTCGAGGCGCTCACCGTGCTGGCCCGGGCCGGGTACGCCCACGGCGACCTGTCTCCGTACAACCTGCTGGTGCACGCGGGCCGGCTGGTGATGATCGACCTGCCGCAGGTGGTCGACGTGGTGGCCAACCCGCAGGGCGGCGAGTTCCTGGGCCGGGACGTGCGGGTGGTGGCCGCCTGGTTCGCCGCCCGCGGGATGCCGGCCACCGTCACCGATCCGGAGGCGCTCACCGAGGCGCTGCTGCGGGAGGCGGGGATCCGCTGACGGGCGGGCGTCCCGGGTGGTCGAGCCGCCCGGGACGCCCACCCGTGCGGGTCATTGCAGGTAGCGCTCGACCTCCGGCACCGGGCGCTCGCCCTGGGCGTCCGGGTCGCCGTGCGCCTGGCGCGCGGCCCGGCGACGGCGCAGCAGGTCCCAGCACTGGTCCAGGGACTCCTCCAGGGCCCGCAGCCGCTCCCGGGCCTCGTCGTCGGTGCCGGACTCGTGCTGCTGCGCGTCGGCCCGCAGCCGGTGCTCCTCGTCGACGAGTTCCGAGATCCGGCTCAGGATGGTCTTGTCGTCCATGCCCGAAGCTTGGCACAGCGGACGGGTCCGCGCCCGCGTTCTGCCGGCGTCCGCGATAGGTGAGCGCTGCTCGCGCTCCGCAACCACCACTGTGTACGGGAGTGACGCACATCCCACGGGCTCCATTCTCGACAAAGAGATTGTTGTTACGTGAAATATCCTCCGACCTGCCTTTTGATCTGCGGCTCAGGATGGCATGCTCGCGAGCAACGTCACGGGTCGATACGAAGCCGCGACCCTGAGTCAACCGAGGGAGCGTTCAGGTGCCCGAACCAACGGACACACCGGGACCCACCGGCCGACCCCGAACCGTGCCGCTGCGGCAGATCCTGCCGGCGGTGCTCCGCGACCCCGCCCGGGCGCTCATCGACATCGGCAACCGTACCGAAGGTGAACTGGTCCGGCTGAACCTCGGCTCGTTCCGCCCCTACCTCGTCACCCACCCCAAGCACGTGCAGCACGTCCTGCGCGACCGGGCGGACAACTACGAACGAGCAGGCGACGGGCTGTTCTGGCGTCCGGTCAAGCGGCTGTTCGGCGAGGGCATCCTCGGCGAGGGGCAGATCTGGTCGGCCAGCCGGCGCATGCTCCAGCCGATGTTCACCGCCAAACGGGTCGAGGCGCTGGTCGACGGCATGGCCGACGCGATCCGCGACGCGGTCGACGAGCTGGACGAGCCGGCCCGCGCCGGCCGTCCGGTCGACATCGGCGTGGAGCAGGCGCGCATCGTCAGCCGGGCGATCATGAAGGTGCTCTTCGCCGACCGCATCTCGGTGCCGGACGCGATGCGCGTGATCGAGGCGCAGGACCGGATCGCCACCGCCGTCATCCCCCGCATCATCGTGCCGTTCGCGCCGCTGTCGCTGCCGATGCCGGGCGACCGCACGTTCGCCCGTGCCGTACGCATCGTGGACGACGTGCTGGTGCCGATCGTCCGCGAGACCCGCGAGTCCGCCGACCAGGGCGACGACGTCATCTCGACGCTCTGGCAGGCCCGCACCGACGACGGGCGGCAGCTCGACGAGCGGCAGGTCCGCAACGACACAGTGGCCATGTTCGCCGCCACCACCGAGACCACGATCAACGTGCTGACCTGGGCCTGGCCGCACCTGGACCAGCACCCAGAGGTGGCCGAGCGGCTCTACGCCGAGATCGACGAGGTGGTCGGGGGCGAGCCGGTACGCCGCGAGCACCTGAGCCGGCTCACGTACACCCGGATGGTGCTGGACGAGCTGCTGCGGCTCTACCCGATCGGGTGGATCATCCCGCGCCGCGCGGTCGCCGGGGACGTCATCGACGGCGTGCCGATCGAGCCCGGCGCGACGATGGCGGTCAGCCCGCTGATCACCCAGCGGATGCGGCAGTTCTGGGACCGCCCGGACGAGTTCGACCCGGAACGGTTCCGGCCCGAGCGGGTCCGGGCCCGGCACCGGTACGCCCACTTCCCGTTCGGCGGTGGGCCGCACCAGTGCCTCGGCATGTACCTGTTCTACCTGGAGGCGCAGCTCATCCTCGCCACCATGCTCAGCCGCTACCGGTTCCGGCTGCATCGCCCCGGCGTACCCGGGTTGCGGCTGGCCGCGGCGCTGCGGCCGCGCGAGCGGGTGGAGCTGACACTCGTCGCGGCCGGGCGGGCGGAGCGGGCATGACCGACGGGCCGACACCGGATTCACTCGCCGTCGCCGCGGAGCAGGGCCGGGTCTGCGCGCTCGCCGCGCAGGGCCAGCGCGGCCTGCGCAGGGCCGCCGCCGCGCACCCCGAGCTGTTCCCCGCGGACCCGTTCGACGCGACGCTGTTCAGCAGCATCGCCCAGGCGATGGCGTTCAGCGCCCCCTGGCACAGCGCCGCCGAGCTGGCCGTGACCAACCGCGCCGTGCTCTGGGGCTTCGCCGTGGACTGGCTGGTCGACCACCAGGCCACCAGCCGGGCCGAGGTCGACCGGATCACCGGCGTCTGCCTGGACGTGCTCGACGGCGCCGGCACCGACGACCCACTGGGCCGGTTCCTGGCCGAGCTGCGCGACGACGTGGCCGCCGCGCCCGGCTACCCGGTGCTGCGCGGCCACTGGCGTGCGGCGATGGAACGCACGCTCGACGCGATGGCCCGCGAGTGGGACTGGCGGCGCACCGGCCGCGCCACGCTCGCCGACTACCTCGCAAACGCCGACAACCTCGCCGCCACAGTGGTCAACGTGGCGCACTGGATCCACACCGGATCGGTGTCCACCGCCGAGGCGATGGACCACGCGGTCGCCGTCAGCGACGAGGTGCAGCGGGCCCTGCGGCTGGTGAACGACCTCGGCACCCACCGCCGCGACGCCGAGTCCGGCGACCTCAACGCGCTGCTGCTGGTGGACGACCCGGCCGAGGTCGAGCGGCGGTTCGCCGAGCAGGTCGACCACTGCCGCGTCCGGCTGGCGAAGCTGGCCGGTGAGGCGCCCCGGGAAGCCGACTTCCTGTCCCGGCAGCTCGGCTTCACCACCGGCTTCTACCGCAACACCGACTTCTGGGGCGTGCGGTGACGCTCACCGCCGGATCGGTGCCCGCCACCCGGTCCGGGACCGCGCACGACCTGGTCGCCGCGCTCACCGGCGAGCCGGCCGGGCAGACGTCGCCGTCGGTCTACGAGACCGCCCGGCTGGTCGCGCTCGCGCCCTGGCTGGACGGCCACGACCGGCGCCTGGCCTGGCTGCTGGCCCGGCAGCGGCCGGACGGCGGCTGGGGCGGTCCCGGCGGGTACGCGCTGGTGCCGACGCTGAGCGCGGTCGAGGCGCTGCTGACCGTGCTGCGCCGCGACGGCCCGGCCGCCGTGCCGGCCGCCGCGGCCCACCGGGGCCTGACGTTCCTGTCCGGCGCGCTGCGCGGCGACGCCCCGCCCGACCTGCCGGCCACCGACCTGATCGTGCCCGCGCTGCTCACCGCCGTGGACCGGCACCTCACCGGACCGGCCGGGCCGCCACCCGGGCTGGCCGAGTGGGCCGGCCGGCCCCGCCTGCCGCTGCCGGCCGGTCTCGACCCGGCCCGCCTGACCCGGGTACGCGCGCTGCTGGCCGCCGGGCGGCCCGTGCCGGAGAAGCTGGCGCACGCGCTGGAGGTCGCCGGTGAGCTGGCGTACCGGGCGGCCGGCGTGCGTCCCTCGGCCAGCGGCGCGGTGGGCGCCTCCCCGGCCGCCACTGCCGCCTGGCTGGGCCGTCCGGAGCCCGGAGCGGCGCTGGACTACCTGCGCGCGGTGGCCCGGCCCGGCCCGGTGCCCTGCGCCAGCCCGATCACCGTCTTCGAGCGCGCCTGGGTGCTCGGCATCCTGGTCCGGGCCGGTGTGCCGGTCGGCGCGCCCGAGCCGGTGCTCACCGAGCTGCGCGCCGCCGTCGGCCCGTCCGGCGCGGCCACCGCGCCCGGCCTGCCCGCCGACGCGGACACCACAGCTGTCGCGCTCTACGCGCTGGCCCGGCTGGGCCGCGCCCCCGGGGTCGGGCCGCTGGCCGGGTTCGACACCGGGCGGCACTTCTGCACCTGGCCGGGGGAGGACGGCGCGTCGCTGACCACTAACGCGCACGTGCTCGACGCGCTCGGCGAGCAGCCGAGCGGACCCGGCGTCACCGGCGCCCGCCGCCGGGTCACCGAGTGGCTGGTGGAGCGGCAGCAGCCGGACGGGCGCTGGGAGGACCGCTGGCACGCCTCGGCCTGCTACGCCACGTACGCGGTGCTGCTGGCGCTGGCCGACCACGCGCCCGACGGCACGGCGCGTGCCGCCGTCGAGCGGGGCGTCGCCTGGCTGCTGGACACGCAGCGCCCGGACGGCTCCTGGGGACTGTGGCACGGCACCGCCGAGGAGACCGCGTACGCGGTGCTCGCACTGGCCGGCGCAGGCCGTTCCGGGGACGCGCGGATCGCCGCGGCGCTCGCCCGCGGACGCCGTCGACTGTCCGAGCTGGACGGATGCGACGACGAACCGGCACTATGGCACGACAAGGATCTCTACCGCCCGACGCAGATCGTGCGCGCGGCGGTGCTGGCGGCCTCCGGCCGCGCCGTCGAGGCCGGACCCACCATGATCAGGATCGCTTGAATGGAGTTCACGACGGCTGCTAGCGTGCGCCGGAGTCGATCGGATTTCGGACCGACCGTAGACCGGGCCAGGACGGTGTGATGGGTTCCCGCAGTACGAATCTCCGTACGAAGATCATCGCGCTGCTGGCGTCGCTGACCGCGCTCTGGGCGTTCGCCGCGTGGGTGACCGTGCGGGACGGGTTCAACCTGCTCGGCGTGCAGACGCTCAACGCGCGCGTCTTCGAGCCGAGCGACCCGCTGCTGCAGGAGCTGCAGGCCGAGCGGCGGCTGTCGCTGCGCTATCTGGGCGAGTCCGATCCGGGCCGGCTGCGGGAGCTGGACGCCCAGCGCGCCCGTACCGACGAGACCGCCACCGCGCTGTGGCGCTCGGTGCAGGACTGGCGTACCGAGATCCCGGCCAGCGAGGAGCTGATGCAGCGGCTCGGCGAGCTGAAGACCGAGCTGGACCAGATCGGCCAGGTACGCGCCGACGTCAGCCGCAAGACCATCGACCGCACCGCCACGCTCACCGCGTACGACGAGGCGGTCGACGCGATCTTCGCCGTCTTCGACGCGCTCGGCGGCCTCGACGACGACGAGATCGCCAAGGACACCGCCGCGCTCATCGACCTCAACCGGTCCCGGGAGCTGCTGTCCCAACAGGACGCGCTGATCACCGGTGCGATCGCGGCCAACCGGATCACCGTGGCCGAGCAGACCGCGTTCGCCCGCCTGGTCGGCGCGCAGTGGTTCCTCGCCGACCGCACCGCCCGGGAGCTCGCCCCGACCGACCGCGCACGCTTCGAGCGGATGGTCGAGGGCGACGCGTTCCAGCAGTTGCAGACCCTTCAGGACCGGGTCCTCGCGGCCAAGGGCGCCGACGTGCGCCCGCCGGTGACCGCAGCGGCGTGGCAGGCCGCCGCCGAGCAGGCGATGGCCGACCTGCGCGGGGTGATCCTGGCCGGCGGCGAGGACATCGTGTCCCGGGCGATGCCGGTAGCGATCGGCGTCATCGTGCGGCTGGTGCTCGCCGCCGGTCTCGGCCTGCTCGCCGTCATCGCCTCCGTGGTCGTCTCGATCACCACGGCCCGGTCGCTGGTGCGGCAGCTCGAACGGCTGCGCGAGGCGGCCTTCAACCTGGCGCACGAGCGGCTGCCGAGCGTGGTGGAGCGGCTGGGCCGCGGCGACGAGGTGGACGTCGCCCGCGAGGCGCCGCCGTTGCAGTTCGGCGACGACGAGATCGGCCAGGTGGGCAAGGCGTTCAACGTCGTGCAGGAGACCGCCGTCCGCACCGCCGTCGAGCAGGCCGAGCTGCGCCGCAGCGTACGCGACGTCTTCCTCAGCCTGGCCCGGCGCACCCAGGCGCTCGTGCACCGGCAGCTCACGCTGCTGGACGCGATGGAACGCCGGGAACACGACGCCGAGGAGCTGGAGGACCTGTTCCGGGTCGACCACCTGGCCACCCGGATGCGGCGCAACGCGGAGAACCTGATCGTGCTCTCCGGCTCCACGCCCGGCCGGGCCTGGCGGCGCAACGTGCCGATGGTCGACGTGGTCCGCGGCGCGGTAGCCGAGGTCGAGGACTACACCCGGGTCACGGTGCGCCCGCTCGGCGAGGTGTCGCTGACCGGTCGCGCCGTCGGTGACGTCATCCACCTGCTGGCCGAGCTGATCGAGAACGGGCTCTCCTTCTCGCCGCCGCAGACCACTGTCGAGGTTCGCGGTCAGCTCGTGGCGAACGGCTTCGCCATCGAGATCGAGGACCGGGGCCTCGGCATGAGCCCCGACGAGCTGGCCGCCGCCAACGCGCGCATCGTCGACCGGTCCGAGCTGAACCTGGCCGACGCCGCCCGGCTGGGCCTGTTCGTGGTCAGCCGGCTCACCGAGCGGCACGGCGTCAAGGTGCAGCTCAAGGAATCCGCGTACGGCGGGACCACCGCCGTGGTGCTGATCCCGCGTGAACTGATCACCGCTGACGGCGCCGACGCGGCCGAGGCCCTTCCCGCACCCGGGACGGCCCTGCCCGTGGCGCCCGCGCCGGACCCGGTGCGGAGCACTCCGGCCGGCGACGGGCCGGCGATCCCGTCCGGCCCGGACGGCGCCGCCGAACCGGACCAGCCGGCCGAGCCCGCCCCGCAGGTGCCGGAGCCGGTGACGCGGGCGCCCCGGCTGACCCCGTCCGGGCTGCCGGCGCGTACCCGCAAGCGGCAGCCCGCGGTGGCCGGGCCCACCACGGAGCTGGCGGTGGTGGAGCGGCGGCCCGCCGCCACGACCGACGCGGCGGAGGCGTCGCCGGCGACGGAGCCGGAGACCGAGGCGGAGACGACGCCGGTCACCGACGCGGGACTGCCGGTCCGGGTACGCCAGGCCAGCCTCGCGCCGGAACTGCGGCACGACCAGACCGAGGCGGACGACGACGCCGCCGACGATGACACGGCGCGTGCACCGGAGCAGGTGCGCCGGATGATGAGCTCCTACCAGAGCGGCACCCGACGCGGCCGTACCGATGCCGCGCGCCTGCTCGGCGGGGCTCAGGGGGCCGGCGGTGCGCCGGCCGACGCGGACGAGCAGGTTACCTGACCGGGACGTCGACGCGACGGAAACCGGAAGCTGACGGCACACAGCCGGAAAGAAGAGGACGACGAGTGGCGCAGAAGACGGCTTCGAGCGCGGATCTGACGTGGCTGCTGGATGACCTGGTCGGCCGGGTCAAGCAGGCGGAGCACGCCGTGGCGCTCTCCACCGACGGACTGCTGATGGCCTCGTCCCGCGGATTGAGCCGGGACGACGGCGAGCACCTGGCCGCCATGGCGGCGGGCATCCAGAGCCTGGCCCGTGGCGCGGGCAAGCGGTTCGGCGGCGGGCAGGTGCAGCAGACCATCATCGAGATGCAGTCCTCCTTCCTGTTCGTCACAGCGGCTGGGCGTAACGCCTGCCTGGCGGTGCTGGCCTCGGAGGACGCGGACGTCGGCCTGATCGCGTACGAGATGGCCATGCTCGTCACCCGGGTCGGCCGGTTCGTCGCGTCACCGACCCGGGAACAGCCCCTCGGCGAGAACGCGGCACGATGACCGGCCGGGGGGAGTCCGCGGAGCAGGAGTGGGTGGACGACCACGCCGGCCCGGTGGTGCGCCCGTACGCGGTCACCGGCGGCCGGGCCCGCCCGGTGACCGGCACGTTCGACCTGATCTCGCTGGTCACCGCGACCCGCACGGATGTCGGGTCGGAGTCCGGGCTGGGCCCGGAGCACGTGGCGATAGTCGGCCTCTGCCAGCGGATTCTCTCCGTGGCCGAGATCGCCGCCCATCTCGACCTGCCGGTGGGCACGGTCCGGGTCCTCCTCGGAGACCTGGCCGCCCGCAGTCTGGTGCAGGTACGCGAGCCGCGCGCGACCACCGCCGGCCTTCCCGACGAGCACGTTTTCGAGGCGGTTATCAATGGACTACGGGCGCTCTGAGCGGCCGGCGGGCGCCGGGCCGCTGCCCACCGCGATCAAGATCCTGATCGCGGGCGGGTTCGGCGTCGGCAAGACCACCATGGTGGGCGCGGTCAGCGAGACCAAGCCGCTGCGCACCGAGGAGGTGCTGACCGAAACCGGGATCGGCATCGACGACCTGTCCGGCGTGGAGGAGAAGTCGACCACCACCGTGGCGATGGACTTCGGCCGGATCACCATCAGCGACGACCTGGTGCTCTACCTGTTCGGCACGCCCGGGCAGGACCGGTTCTGGTTCGTCTGGGACGAGCTGGCGCTCGGCGCGCTCGGGGCGGTGGTGCTCGCCGACACGCGCCGCCTGGCGGACTGCTTCCCGTCGATCGACTACTTCGAGGGGCGCGGCACGCCGTTCGTGGTGGCGGTGAACTGCTTCGAGGGGGCCAAGAAGTTCCGGCTCGACGAGGTGCAGGCGGCGCTCGACCTGGACCCGGGCGTACCTGTGGTGCTGTGCGACGCGCGCAAGCGTGAGTCGGCCAAGGAGGTGCTGATCACGCTGCTGGAACACGCCATGAAGCTGCGCGAGGCGCGCCGCCGCGCCGCCGGCGACTGAGGCTGCGTCGCATGACCGAGCTGAGTGTCCGGGCGATGTCACCGGAGGAGTTCGACAGCTGGCAGGACGAGCTGGCCGCCGGGTACGCGCGCGAGCACGTCACGGCCGGCAACTGGGCGCCCGAGGAGGCGCTCGACCGGGCCCGGGAGGCCACCGCCGGCTTCCTGCCGCAGGGCATGGCCACGCCCGGCATGCTGTTCCTGGTCGGCGAGCTTGCCGACGGCTCACCGGTCGGCTGGCTGTGGATCGGCCTGACCCACCCGCGCGGTCTCGCCGACTGCGCGTTCCTCTACGACATCGAGGTGGCCGCCGGGCACCGGGGCCGGGGGCTCGGGCGGGCGCTGCTCGCGGCGGGGGAGCGGGTGGCCCGGGAGCACGGCGCCCAGGCGCTGGAGCTGAACGTCTTCGGCACCAACGAGACGGCGCGCAAGCTGTACGAGACGTCGGGATACCGGGTGGTCACCCAGCAGATGCGCAAGGACCTGCCCGCCTAGGCACGGGCGTCAGAGGCGGGTGGCGGTCCGGATCAGGCCGGCCAGCGCCCGGGACCGGCTGTGCGGTGGCCACGCGATGACTGTGGTCACCGCCGGCGCGTCCGGCACCGGCACGGTGGCCAGGTCGGCGAGCAGCAGCGACCGGGCCGACTCCGGCAGCACCACCACGGTCCGGCCGAGCGCGATGAGCTGGAACAACTGGGCGTGGTCCCGGACCTCGGGGCCGGGCCCGTCCGGATACGACCCGTCGGCCCGGGGCCAGCGCGGCATGGGCAGGCCCGGCAGCGCCTCCACCTCGGCCAGCAGCAGGTGCGGTCGCCGGGCCAGCGGATGCCCGGCCGGCAGGATCGCCACCTGCGGCTCGGTGATCAGCTCTTCGGTGTCCAGCCCGGTCGTCGAGTCGTACGGCAGGTGCAGCAGCGCCACGTCGGCCCGCCCGTCGCGCAGCAGCCGTTCCTGCTCGCCGATGCCGCACAGCAGAACCTCGACCGGGACCGCGTCCGGCTCGGCGGCGTACGCGCCGAGCAGTTTCGGCAGCAGCTCGCTCGACGCCCCGGTCTTGGTCGCCAGCACCAGCCCGGGGCCACCGGTAGCGGCCTGCCCGGCGCGTCGGGTGCGGCGGTCGGCGGCGGCCACGGCGTCGAGTGCGGCCCGGCCCTCCCGCAGCAGCACCGACCCGGCCGCGGTGAGCGCGACGCCGCGGCTGTCCCGCTCCAGCAGAGTCACGCCGAGACGGCGTTCGAGCTGCCGGATCGCTCGCGACAGCGGCGGCTGGGCGATGCCCAGGCGCCGCGCGGCGCGGCCGAAGTGCAGCTCCTCGGCGACCGCCACGAAGTAGCGAAGCTCCCGCGTCTCCATCTCGCCACCGTACCGCCGCATCGATACCTTCCGGGTATCGCGCGCCACCGAAGCGGTGTTGGAGGCCCGCGCGGCCCGCGGACAGGATCGAGAGCATGAGCGAACGGACGATCGCGCTGGTGACCGGCGCGAACAAGGGAATCGGGTACGAGATCGCGGCCGGCCTGGGCGCGCTCGGCTGGCGGGTGGGCGTCGGCGCCCGGGACGAGCGGCGGCTCGCCGAGGCGGTGGCGAAGCTGCGCGCGGGCGGCGTGGACGCGTTCGGCGTACCGCTGGACGTCACCGACGACGCGAGCGTGACCGCCGCCGCCCGGCTGCTGGAGACGGAGGCCGGCGGTCTGGACGTGCTCGTCAACAACGCGGGCGTGACAGGTGGCGTGCCGCAGCACCCGGGCGACGTCGACCTCGCGACCATCCGGACCGCCGTCGAGGTCAACGTGATCGGGGTGGTCCGGGTGACCGAGGCGATGCTGCCGCTGCTGCGCCGCTCGGCGTCGCCCCGGATCGTCAACATGTCCAGCGGTGTCGGCTCGCTGACCCGGCAGAGCGCCTCCACCGGAGAGGACCAGACCGGGCCGCTGTCGGTGGCTTACTCACCGTCGAAGAGCATGCTCAACGCGGTGACCATCCAGTACGCGCGGGCGCTGGCGGACACCGGCATCCTGATCAACGCCGCCTGCCCGGGCTTCACCGCCACCGACCTCAACAGCTTCCGCGGTGTGCGGACCCCGCAGCAGGGCGCGGCGATCGCGATCCGGCTCGCTACGCTGCCCGACGACGGGCCGACCGGCGGCTACTTCGAGGACGCGGGCACAATCCCGTGGTGACTCCGGTCAGCTTCTATACGTGACTGAGCGTGACGCTCACGGCGGGGTATACCGCTCTCAGGTGACGTCACCTTCCCCGGACGACACGCCCGGACATGCGGTGGTCCATCAGAGCGCGGTGCGGACCGGCTGTCGAGGGTGGCCCGTCAGAACCACATCACCGGGTTGCCGGTGGCCACCGACGCCGCGCACAGCCGGCGCAGCGGCTCCACGATGTAGGCGAAGTCGTTGCCCGACCGGCTCCGGGTCCGCACCGCGAGCCGTTCGGGCGGCGGCTCGCCGTGCTCGCCCACCGGCCGCATCGCCAGCACCGTCCGCGTCCCGCCGGCGGTGAGCTCCACCCGGTCGCCGGGCAGCAGCCGCTGGCCGAACCGGACGGCCCGGAACAGCGTCACCGGCGGGTCGGCGGTGTCGACGACGAAGAAGCCGTCCGGATCTACCCCGGCCCGGAAGTCCGGGCCGAGCATGAACACCCCGTGGTAGCTCTCGACGTACTGCATCAGCACCCGGCCGGTCGCCTCGTCGATCAGTTCGACCCCGTCGGTGATCCGATCGGTGCGCGCGAACGCGTCCAGCTCGGCGAGCGCCACCGCCGCCCGGTCGGCCGGCAGCGAGCCGCCGTTGAGGTTCGGCAGCGCGGTGGCGAGCGTCGGGAAGCGCTCCGGGCCGGCGGCGCGTAGCGCCTGCTGGAACAGGCGTACGCCGGCCCAGTTGGAAACGTGCTCGCTCGCCTGCTCCATGGCCTTGTGCGGGCACGGCTCCGCCAGCCAGGCGTCGAACGTGCGGTGCGCGGCCTCGTTGCCCTCCCACTGCCGCAACAGCGCGAGACAGCCGTCCTCGTCGATGCCGACCGGTTCGACCGGGCACGGCGTGGTGAGGCCGTCCTGCCAGCACCGGCAGTACACGAACGCGTCGAGTCCCACGCCGGCACGCTACCGGCGCCCGATCGTCGGCGCGTACCCGTTTCCGCCGGCCCGCTTCCGTAGGCACGCTTCCGGCGGGTCACGTGATGGCGAGCAGCATGCCGTCCCCCTGTTCGGCCGCGGCGCGGTAGAAGTCACGCAGCGCGGTGAAGTTCGGCAGCAGGTAGGCGTCGAACTCGTCGGCGCCGTCGTCCCAGATGTGCGGGTAGATCTCGGCCTCCGACAAGGCTGCCGGGTCGAAGCGGGCCCGCAGCGTCGCCTCGTCGATCGCGTCGAGCCCGCCGGCCACAGCGCGGACGGCGTCGGGCATCAGCAGCCGGGCCGGGCCCATCCCCAGGTCCGGCCCGATCGGGTCACCACCCAGGACGGCCGGCCCGGCGTCGCCCCGGATCTCGTACGTGTCGCCGGTCAGTAGGTAGTGCAGCCCGTGCCACGCCTTGTCGAGGTCGAGCTCGTCCGGGCCACCCTGGAACAGGGTGTCGACCTTCTCCGGGTCGGCGAGGACCGCCGCCAGCTCCTCGGCGGACAGCCGACGTGCGTTGAAGATCATGCCCACGGGGTGCCTCTCGGGGGTGCCGGTCGGAATCGGCGGCAGCGTAGCGTGCGCTTGCGACAGGCATGGCACCATCGGCTCATGGCCACTGACACCCGCCACCTCGCCGTCCACATCGACCGTCCGGTCGCGGAGGTCTACGCCTTCGCCGCCGCCCCGGCGAACCTGCCCCGCTGGGCGCCGGGCCTCGGCGGTTCGGTGAACCTCATCGACGGCCAGTGGTTCGTGGACACACCCGAAGGGCGGGCGCGGCTCACGTTCGCCCCGGCCAACGAGTACGGCGTGCTCGACCACGAGGTGCGGACGCCGTCGGGCGAGACGGTGTACGTGCCGTTGCGCGCCATCGCCGACGGCAACGCCACCGAGGTGGTGTTCAGCCTGCGCCGGATGCCCGGCATGAGCGACACGGACTTCGACCGGGACACCGCGCTGGTCGAGGCGGATCTGGCCCGGCTCAAGGCCGTGCTGGAGAGCGCCGCCGGCTGAGAGGCGCGCGTGGTCAGTCGGCAGTCCGGCCCCGACAGTGGCAAGGAGGGCGCGTCATGCCCCTGCTGCGGATCCACCTCGACAGCGACCCGACCACCGCCCGCCGCGTCCTGCAGACGCATCGCGAGGGCGGCGTGCATCACGAGTCGCGGGAAGCGGCCCGGGAGCAGGTGTGGCGCCAGGGCCGCACCCCGGCCGGTGACCCGGTCTTCGTCGGCATCACCAACGGACGCCGCAACGTGCAACTGCTCTACGACGTCGAGGTCTACTCCGATACCGTCCCGTGAACGCACGCGGCACTCACGCCCCTGAAATGGGAATTGCGCGCCGGGCTCGGCCGGTGATCGTGAGCGGGACGAAATTCGACGCACCTGGGCGCCGAATGCAATTCTTGATTCAGTCGCCGATCGCGTCCCGCATTCGTTCCCTCGTCCAGTATTCGGACGGGTCGGTGGCACCCGGGCTCGGATTGTGGGTAGCGACCACCGGGCCGGGCGGCGCCGGCCGCGCCGCGCCGCCGTCGCGCGCCGCGACGACCACGACGGCCACAGCCGAGGCGAGCGCCGCGACGGCGGCCGCGCCGAGCAGTACACGATGTGACATGTCGCCTCCTCCGGACCGGTCGACCGGTGCCGGTCCGCCTGGTGCGCCGGCGGCACACCAGGCGGACCGTCGTTCACCAGGTGTCGTTCGCGTACGTGTTGTAGAGCGTCCCCACCACCGCGGCGGAGAAGTACGGCGAGCCGTTCGTGTTCGTGCCGCTCGAGTAGCTCATCACCCCGTGCACGTCACCGCGCCTGGTGGTGTTGTCGTAGCTGTAGTACCACGGGCCGCCGCTCGAACCGCCCCCGAAGCCGCAGTTCATCTCGATCCGGTTGCTGCCCGCGTCCCGCGACGTGCCCGAGCAGACCCACTGGATCTCGCCGCTGTCCTTGTTGCTCGGGTAGCCGAAGACGTCGTAGTGGTACGCGCGCCCACCGCCGGTGAGCAGGCCGTTCGCGCCGACCGCGTCCACGATCGACCGGCTGCCGTAGACGAGCGCGACCGCCACGTCGTACTGCCGCTCGCGGGTGCTGATCCAGCCGCTGGGCACCGCGAGCGTGGACCAGTCCCAGGTGCCGTACGGCTGCGCGCCGTTGCGGTAGGACGGCACGAACATCCAGTTCGCGGTGTGCCAGTCCCGGCCCGGCCCGTCGTGCACGCAGTGCGCGGCGGTGAAGACCATGTTGCGCGCCGGGCTGTTCACCACGCTCGCCGAGCAGTAATGGCCCAGGCCGTCGGTCGAGCTGGTGTAGAAGATCTTCCCCACCGTGATCGACTCGTTGAGCTGGGCGCCGAAGCCGCTGCCGTCCTTCGGCGCCACCGCCTCCGCGAAGCGCCGTACCCGCTCCGCCGTGGGGCTCTGGGTGACCGGGCCGGCGGCCTTCTCCACCTCGTCGGCGGGAGTGGCCGCCGCCATCCGCTCGGCCGTCCAGTATGCCCTGGCCTGCCCGGCCGACGACCCCACCTTGCGTTCGATCGAGGTCACCGCGGCCGGAGCGGCGGTGCCGGAGGTGGTGCCGGTGGTGGCCAGCGCCGGAGTGCCGGCGAGGATCGTCGGCAGGATCAGGGCCGGCAGGGCCAGAAGTCTGATCGTCGTCTTCATGAAATCCTTCCCAGTTTTCGATTCCGGATCGAAACTGGAGCGCCCCGTTGTTCATCGCGATGTCGGCAACGTATCGACGGGATTCGGAGCGTGTCAATGAATCATGGAAGTCGATTGTTTGCGGTGTCGGATGTGCGATCGGGGAGGGTGGGGACATCATCGAATTGCAATTCCGGGTCCGTGAGCGGCGCTCGACCTCGGTTGCCTCGAAGCCGTGACGAAGCGACCGGGGCCACGATGACTGCTGATCCGCCGCCTGCCGCCGAACGACTGATCTTTGCCGAGATGACCGTCGACGACCTCGACGACATGGCCGCCATGCTCGGCGACCCGCTCGTGATGCGCTACTACCCGCGGCCGAAGACCCGGGCGGAGGCACTGGACTGGATCCGCTGGAGCGAGGGCCTCTACCGCAGCCACGGCTTCGGACTGTGGGTGCTCAGGTCACGGGCGACAGGCGAGTTCGTCGGCGACTGCGGTCTCACTCCGCAGCCGGTGGACGGGGTGATGGAGGTCGAAGTCGGTTACCACCTGCTGACCGCAACGCAGGGTCACGGGTACGCCACGGAGGCGGCGGCCGTGTGTCGCGACCACGCGCGCGACCGGCTGGGCGTCGACCGCCTCGTCGCGATCATCCACCCGGACAACACGCCCTCGCAGCGGGTCGCGGAGCGGATCGGGCTGAGCTTCGAGCGTGCGACGACGTCCGGATCGGGGGATCCGGTGCACGTCTACGCCGCGCAGCTGGCCTGACCGGCTCAGCGGCGGGTCGACGTCAGGAACCGGGTCCACGCGGCCGGGGTGAAGGTGAGCACCGGCCCGGCCGGGTCCTTCGAGTCGCGGACGCCGACCACACCGGGCAGGTTGCCGGCGACCTCGACGCAGTTGCCACCGTTGCCGCCGCTGCGGGTGCTCTTGCGCCACCGGGCGCCGCTCAGGTCCATGCCGCCGCCACTTCCCTCAGCAGTTCCAGGGTCCGCGCGCGGGGCAGCGCTTCGCCCCGGATGCGTTCCCACCGACGCTCCAGGGTAGCAATCTCCGAGGGCTGCTCGATGATCTGCGCGCGGGCCTGGCTGTCCACATGCGCCACCCGGTTGCCGTCGCGCAGCTCCGCGATGACGAACGGCCCGTCCAGCCCGGGATAGGTCGGCGTGTCGGCCGGCACCACGTGGAGCTGCACGTTCGGCAGCTCGGCGCAGGCGAGCAGGTGGGTCACCTGCGCGGCCATCAGCGCCCGGTCGCCGGCGGCGGCGCGGCGCAGCACCTGCTCGTCGAGCACCACGACGTACAGCGGCCCGCGCGGCCGGGTGAGGATGCCCTGCCGGTCCAGCCGGGCGGTGACCAGGTCGGTGATCTCGTCGGCGGTCAGCGGCTGGCCGATGAACGTGGCCCGGGCGTACGCCTCGGTCTGCAACAGACCCGGCACCCACGCCAGCTCGAACGTGCGTAGCGCGACCGCCTCGCGTTCGATGTCCACCCACGGGCGGAACCAGACGGGCTCGCGGCGGCGGACCGCGTCCGGCCAGAGCGCCTCGATCGGCTGGCCCAGCAGGTTCGCCACAGTCGCGCGGTGCCGGCTCTGCGGGATGTGCCCGGGGTTCGCCCACCGGGCCACCGTCTTCGGGTGCAGGCCGAGCCGCTCCGCCAGGCTCTCGGCGGTGTGGCCGGCGCCGGCCAGCGCGGTGACGAAGGCATGGTTCATGCCCGTTCCTCCCCGGAGCAAAAGAACCGTCCGGAGGAGATTACACAACGCTGTGTGATTGTTCGGGCACCCTCGGCACGGTGGAGGCATGACCTAACCGACACCCACATCGGCGTACCCCCGGGTGGTGCTGCCGCTCACCGGCCACCGCGCGTGCGGTCCGGCCTGGCGCTGCGACCGCTGCGGCGAGCCCTGGCCGTGCCCGACCCTGCGGGCCGCGCCCACCGACGCGGCCCGCCGCGCCACGATGATCCCCGAGTTCTCCCGGCTCACCCGGCAGGCGATCCGCGACCTGCGCGGCCACCCCGACGGCCCGGACCCGATCGCGATCGTGCGGCGCTTCCTGTGGTTCCTGCCGCTCACCGACGCCGAGGCACGCGCCGTCGCGCTCCGCCTCCGCTGAGATGTAAGGAAGGGCCCCTTCTTAACAGACGTCTGTTAAGAAGGGGCCCTTCCTTACATCCAAGGTCAGCTGGCGATCATGCGGCGCAGCACGTACTGCAGGATGCCGCCGTGCCGGTAGTAGTCCGCCTCACCCGGGGTGTCGATGCGGACCACGGCGTCGAACTCCACGCCGGTGTCGGTGGTGACCTTCACCGTGCGCGGGGTGTCGCCGTCGTTCAGCGCGGTCACGCCGCTGATCGAGAACGTCTCCGTGCCGGTCAGGCCCAGCGACTCGGCGGTCTCGCCGCCCGGGAACTGCAGCGGCAGCACGCCCATGCCGATCAGGTTCGAGCGGTGGATCCGCTCGTACGACTCGGCGATGACCGCCTTCACGCCCAGCAGCATGGTGCCCTTCGCCGCCCAGTCCCGCGACGAGCCGGAGCCGTACTCCTTGCCGGCCAGGATGACCAGCGGGACGCCCGCCTCCTGGTACGCCATCGAGGCGTCGTAGATCGAGGTCTGCTCACCGGTCAGGTGGTTGACGGTGAAGCCGCCCTCGACACCCGGGACGAGCTGGTTACGCAGCCGGATGTTGGCGAACGTGCCCCGGATCATCACCTCGTGGTTGCCCCGGCGGGAGCCGTACGAGTTGAACTCGTGCCGGGCCACGCCGTGCTCGGCCAGGTACTTGCCGGCGGGGGAGTCCGCCTTGATCGAGCCGGCCGGGGAGATGTGGTCGGTGGTCACCGAGTCGCCCAGCTTCGCCAGCACGCGCGCGTCGGCGATGTCCTGCACCGGGGCCGGCTCCTGCTGCATGCCCTCGAAGTACGGGGGCTTGCGCACGTACGTCGACTCGCCGTCCCAGGAGAACGTGTCGCCGGTCGGGGTCGGCAGCGACTGCCAGCGCTCGTCACCGGCGAACACGTCGGCGTACGCGGCGCTGAAGCCGGTCGCGCCGATCGCGGAGGCGATGACGTCCTGGATCTCGGCGCTGTTCGGCCAGATCTCCCGCAGGTACACCGGGTTGCCCTGGGCGTCCTCGCCGATCGGCTCGTTGGCCAGGTCGATGTCCATGGTGCCGGCGAGCGCGTACGCGACCACCAGCGGCGGGGACGCCAGGTAGTTCATCTTGACGTCCGGGTTGATCCGGCCCTCGAAGTTGCGGTTGCCGGACAGCACCGACACGACGGCGAGGTCGCCCTCGTTGACGGCGGCGGAGACCTCCTCCGGCAGCGGGCCGGAGTTGCCGATGCAGGTGGTGCAGCCGTAGCCGACCAGGTTGAAGCCGAGCTTCTCCAGGTACGGGGTGAGGCCGGCGCGGTCGTAGTAGTCCATGACGACCTTCGAGCCCGGCGCGAGGGTGGTCTTCACCCACGGCTTGCGGGCCAGGCCCTTCTCCACCGCGTTGCGGGCCAGCAGCGCGGCGCCGATCATGACCTGCGGGTTCGAGGTGTTGGTGCAGGAGGTGATCGCGGCGATCACCACGGCGCCGTGGTCCAGCTCGTACTCGACGCCGTCGGCGCCGGTCACGCGTACCGGATTGCTGGCCCGGCCGCCCGCGCCCACGGCGGCGGTCTCCAGGTCGCGCGGCGCGTCCGCCGGGTCGTTCACGCCGTTGGCGGGGGAGTCGCTGGCCGGGAAGGACTCGGCGGACGCCTCGTCGGCCGGGCCGTCGGCGCCGAACGGCTTCTCCTGCTGCGGCACGCCCGGCTTGCGGCCCGGGTCGCCACCGGTCTCGTCGGCGGCCACGTAGTCGCTGAGCGCGGAGCGGAACAGCGTCTTGGCGCTGCCCAGCGGCACCCGGTCCTGCGGGCGCTTCGGGCCGGCCAGCGACGGCTCGATGGTGCTCAGGTCCAGCTCGAGGCGCTCGGAGTACTCCGGCTCGCGCTCCGGGTCGTGCCAGAGGCCCTGCTCCTTGGCGTACGCCTCGACCAGCGCCACCTGCTGTGCGTCGCGGCCGGTCAGCTCCAGGTAGCGGACGGTCTCGGCGTCGATCGGGAAGATCGCCACGGTGGAGCCGTACTCCGGCGACATGTTGCCGATGGTGGCGCGGTTGGCCAGCGGCACGGCGCTGACGCCGGGGCCGTAGAACTCGACGAACTTGCCGACCACGCCGTGCTTGCGCAGCATCTCGGTGATGGTCAGCACCAGGTCGGTGGCGGTGGTGCCGGCCGGCATCTCGCCGGAGAGCTTGAAGCCGACGACGCGGGGGATCAGCATGCTGACCGGCTGGCCGAGCATCGCGGCCTCGGCCTCGATGCCGCCGACGCCCCAGCCCAGCACGCCCAGGCCGTTGACCATGGTGGTGTGCGAGTCGGTGCCGACGACCGTGTCCGGGTACGCCTGGCCGTTGCGCTCCATGATCGTACGGGCCAGGTACTCGATGTTGACCTGGTGCACGATGCCGGTGCCGGGCGGGACGACCTTGAACTCGTTGAACGCGGTCTGACCCCAGCGCAGGAACTGGTAGCGCTCCTTGTTGCGCTCGTACTCCAGCTCGACGTTGCGCTCGAAGGCGTCCTCGCGGCCGAACAGGTCGGCGATGACCGAGTGGTCGATGACCAGCTCGGCCGGAGCGAGGGGGTTGACCTTCGTGGCGTCGCCGCCGAGGTCGCGTACCGCCTCGCGCATGGTGGCCAGGTCGACCACGCAGGGCACGCCGGTGAAGTCCTGCATCAGCACCCGCGCCGGGGTGAACTGGATCTCCACGCTCGGGTCGGCGGTGGCGTCCCACGCGCCGAGCTGCTGGATGTGGTCGGCGGTGATGTTCGCGCCGTCCTCGGTCCGCAGCAGGTTCTCCAGCAGGATCTTCAAGCTGTAGGGCAGTCGCTCGTGGCCCTCCACCTTGTCGATCTTGAAAATCTCGTAGCTCGCGTCTCCGACGCGTAGCTGGGTCTTCGCACCGAAGGTGTCGAGGCTCGCCACGTCGTACTCCTTCACACCAGCGACCGTGAGTAGTCCTGAGCAGTTTGTCGCACCGACCGGAGCGCCGCCGTGCTTAGGCAACACTTACCTGCGTCGGTCTCTACAAAACCGTACGTCCGTCTTGCTATTCACGCAACCTCGTGCCACGCTGCGGGACGAGGAGGTGCCACCATGATCCATCACGTCCTGCTCGCCTGCCCCCGCGGCTCCGAGGATCTGTCCCGCTCCTTCTACACCGGCCTGCTCGGCCTCACCGAGAAGCCCAAACCCCCGGCCCTCGCCGCCCGCGGTGGTTGCTGGTTCACCGGGTACGACGCCGAGCTGCACCTGGGCGTCGAGGACGACTTCCGTCCCGCCCGCAAGGCTCACCCGGCCCTGATGCGGCCCGACCTGGACGAGCTGGCCGCCCGCCTGGTCGCCGCCGGCCACGCCGTGACCTGGGGCGACGAGGAGATTCCCGGCATGCGGCGGTTCCACACGCACGACCCGCACGGCAACCGGCTGGAGTTCTTGGCCCCCGCCGGATGACCGGGCGCGGGTAGGGTCGGCGGGGTGGTCGACGTACAGCACTGGCTCGCCGCCCTCCCACCGGGCCTGATCTGCCTGCTCGTGGGCGTGGTGATCGGCGTCGAGAGCATGGGCATCCCGCTGCCCGGCGAGATCGTGCTGGTCAGCGCCGCCCTGCTCGCCGCCACCGGCGCCGTCGGGCCCGAGTGGGTGGCCGCCGCCGCAGCCACCGGCGCGATCCTCGGCGACTCCGTCGGGTACGCCGTCGGCCGCCGCGGTGGCCGTCCCCTCTTGGAGCGGCTCGGCCGGCGCTTCCCGAAACACCTCGGCCCCGCGCACCTGGCCCGCGCCGAGTTGAGCTTCGCCCGGCACGGTGTCTGGGCGGTGTTCTTCGGGCGGTTCGTCGCGCTGCTGCGCATCCTCGCCGGGCCGCTCGCCGGAGCGCTGCGCGTGCCGTACCGCCGGTTCCTGGTGGCGAACGCCGCGGGCGGGCTGGTCTGGGCGTTCGGCACCACCTACCTGTTGTTCTATCTGGGGCAGGCCGCCGAGCACTGGCTCAAGGACATCTCCTGGGCCGGGCTGGTGCTGGCGGTGCTGGCCGGCGTGGTGAGCACCGCGTGGCTGCGCCGCCGAGCCAAGCGCCTGCAGCCCCTGGGCAGCCCCGACACCCCCGACCCGGTCCCCGCAGCCGACCGCTGACCCACCCCGCCCGCACTCCGGTCCCCGCCCTGGGCCATGGCCCCTGCTCCGGTCCCCGGCCCTGCTCCCGCCTCCGCCTCGCCTAGCTGCCTCCCGCCTCCCCGTTACCTTTTTGATCGTCCCCAGCCGGGGACCCTCGGTTGCCCGGCCCGGTATGACTTCCTGCCCCTGTCGTTTCGATGATCCGGGGGGTGTTGTCGCCGGGTCGGGTGGCGTTGGCGGACCGCTGATAGGGACACGGCCACCCGTGTTGGGGTAGGTCTCTTCGTAACGTGGCTGCCGGCAGTCCGACGCTCAGACCAGCGGCCGAGGCCACGATGAGATACGTGGAGGCAGGTGCGGTGCACGACGGATACGGCGTCTACCTCGGCTTGGACGTCGGCAAAGAGGGTCACCACGCGGTCGGGTTAGCTCCTGGCGGAAAGCGGCTGCATGACGCGGCGCTGCCGAACACCGAGGCCCGCCTGCGGCAGCTGTTCGACAAGCTGGCCCGCCACGGCACGGTCTTGGTGGTGGTCGACCAGCCGGCCTCGATCGGCGCCTTGCCGGTAGCGGTGGCTCGGGCGTGTGGTCATCAGGTTGCTTACCTGCCCGGCCTGGCGATGCGGCGCATCGCTGATCTGCATCCGGGTGCGGCGAAGACCGACGCCCGCGATGCCTACGTCATCGCTGATGCCGCCCGCACCCTGCCCCACACGTTGCGACGGGTCGACGTCGGCGACGAGGCCCTGGCCGAGCTGGAAGTCCTGGTCGGCTTCGATGACGACCTCGCTGGCGAAGCCACCCGCGTGTCCAACCGGATCCGTGGCTTGCTGACGCAGATCCATCCCGCTCTGGAACGAGTCCTCGGCCCCAAGGTCCACCACAAGGCGGTCCTTGAACTGCTGTCCCGCTGCGGTGGCCCCGTCGGACTGCGCAAGGCCGGCCGCCGCAAGCTGCTCTCGATCGTCGCCGTCCACGCACCACGCATGGGCGAACGACTGGTCGAGCAGATCATGACCGCCCTCGACGAGCAGACCGTCACCGTCCCCGGCACCCAGGCGGCGGAGACGATCCTGCCCCGCCTCGCCGACAGCCTCCGCGATGTCCTGCGCCAGCGCGGCCAAGTCGCCGGCGAGGTCGAGAGGATCCTCGATGCTCACCCTCTCGCCCCGGTCCTGACCTCGATGCCAGGCATCGGCGTCAGGACCGCCGCCCGGATCCTGCTCGAAGTCGGTGACGGCACCGCGTTCCCCACCCCCCGGCCACCTCGCCGCCTACGCCGGCCTGGCCCCCATCACCCGACGATCCGGCAGCAGCATCCGCGGCGAGCATCCGCCCCGAGGCGGGAACAAGAACCTCAAACGCGCCTTCTTCCTCGCCGCCTTCGCCGCCCTAGCCGACCCCGTGAGCAGGGCCTACTACGACCGCAAACGCGCCGAAGGCAAACGCCACAACGCCGCCCTCATCTGCCTCGCCCGCCGCCGCTGCGACGTCCTATACGCCATGCTCCGCGACAAGATCCCCTACCAACCACGCCCCACCAGCCCCGTCCCCGCTTGACCAAACCCATAGGGACACCCCCCCGGCGCCGCCGCCGAGGTGATCAAGGAGTTTGTGTACGGATTCGGCCCGCCAGAGGACCAAAACTCCTTGATCGTCCGGCGTGGGCGCTGGCTGGTGGGCTGTAGGCCGGGAAAGCGAGAACGGGCGGGGCGAGCGGGGGCGGGTGCTCAAGCGCGGGTGCGGGGTTCCGGTGCGCCGCCCGCCCCGTTGATCATGAGGTTGGCGGCAGTTTGTGTCTGTTTTGTCCCGGCCAACCTCATGATCAACGAGGCGGGGTGAGGGCGTGGGGAGATCTGGTGGTGCGATGGCCGGTGGTCAGGGGGCGGTCAGCAGGTCGAGCAGGGTGTCGCGGGCGGTGCGTACGGCGGCTCGGGACTCCTCGGTGTGATCCAGCGCGTCGAATCCGTGCTGACCGTTCGGCACGTCCACCACGTGCAGCGGGATGCCGCGCCGCCGGGCGACCACCGTGAACGCCTCGATGGTGGGTGCGACCTCGGGCCGTTCCCGGCCCGCCCTGGTCAGCACCAGCGTCGGCCGAGCCGGCTCGCCCGGCCGCGCGGCGTCGATGCCCGTGCCGCCGGAGTCCACGCTGCCCGGCGTCGTGGTGTCGTCCGGCCGCGCCGGGGTGGCGGTGGCGTCGCCGGTGGGGGCGGGCAGGTCGAGCGCGTCGATCGGGCGGAAGCGCGGATCCACCGGGGGCCACCCGGGCAGCGGGGCCAGCAGCGGATAGGTCGCGGCCAGGCCGCGCAGCCAGCGGGGCGGGTCGCGGAGCCAGTCGCCGAGCAGCAGGCCGGCGCCGGAGAAGAACCAGAGGCCGAGCCGGTCGGCGTCGACGCGAGAATCGGCGCGGAGCAGTTCGGCGGCGGCGGCGACCCGCGCGGCGACGGCGTACAGGTCGTCGGGGCCGGCCACGGTGAGCTGGGGAGTCGCGGCCAGCACGCCCCGCTCGGCGAGCAGCGCGCCGTAACCGCGGTAGAGCGGCCAGTCGCGCGCGTCCGGCGCGTCGGGCGGGCCCGGCACGCCGTGCACGATCACGACTGCGGGGTGCCGGCCGTCGCCGCTGGGGACGTGCAGGTCGACGTCGCCGTGCCGCTCCACCGCGGCGGGCCGGGGGTCGAGGACGAACGGGCTTTCCCAGAAACTGGTTCCCATCACGCCGATGCTAGGAGAACCCGCCCGGCCGCGCCGCCCCGTGACTGTCCGTTCAGGAGGACGACGACGCCTTCGCGTGCCGCTCGCGCAGCCGGTCCCGGATCTCCTCCGGGGTGTACGCGCGGCGTCGCCGTTCCGCGCGCGCCACGACCACTCCGGTCGCCGCGACGCCGGCGAGACCCGCGAGTCCGAGTACCTTCCACCACCGCATCCGTTGCCGCATCCGCTTAGGGTAGTCCTCCATGAGCATCAGCCTGGACGAGGCCGTGGAGCTGACCCGCACCGGCGATCTGTGGGTGTTCCGCGGGCGCAGCGTGCCGGACCGCGCCATTCAGCTCACCACCAACAGCCCGGTCAACCATGTGGGCATGGCGGTGGTGCTCGACGACATGCCGCCGCTGATGTGGCACGCCGAGCTGGGCCGTTCGCTGCCGGACATGTGGACCGGCACGCACCAGCGTGGCGTGCAGCTGCACGACCTGCGCGACGCGGTCTGCGTCTGGGCCAACCGGTACGGCCAACGGGGCTGGCTGCGTCAGCTCGAACCGCCGGCCGACCCGGCGATGGAGGAGGCGGTGCTGCGTACCGTGGCCCGTCTCGACGGCACGCCGTTCCCGTCCACCGCGCAACTCGCCTGGCGGTGGGCCCGGGGCCGGGTGCCGCACCCGCGCCGCCTGAGCCTCGACGGCATCAAGGGCCGGATCGGCGGCCGGGGCCGGACCAGGAGCGGAGACGAAAGCACGGACGGCGGGCAGAGCAGCGACAACGCGTTGGAGACGGCGTACTGCGCCGAGGTGGTGGCGGTGACGTACGAGGCGATGGGTCTGCTGCCCGCCGGGCGGCGGCCCAACTGGTACGACCCGGGACGGTTCTGGAGCGGCGACGACCTGGCCCTCAGCGGCGGCGCGCGCCTCGGAGCCGAGATCGAGGTGCGGATCCCGCCGCGCTGAGGAAGGTTTGCCGCCGCGCCGGGCCGGTAATGAGGAGCGTCGTGACGGCTTCCACCGACCTCGACACGCTCACCGACTTCTTCGACCGGTACGGCGTGGCGCTGACCACCGCCGACGTGCCGGCCATCGCCGGCTGCTACGCCCTGCCCGGGCTGGTGGTCGCCGACACCTACAGCTTCTCGTTCACCTCGCCGGCGGCGGTGGCGCTCAGCTTCGTCGGCGCCGCCCCCGACTACCAGGAGCGGGAACTGGTGGCCGCGAACGCGCAGATCGAGGACGTGCAACAGGTCTCGGCGCTGCTCACCGAGGTGGCGGTGCGCTGGGAGTTCCTGGACAGCCAGGGCGGCGCGGTGCCCGGCGAGCGTTACCGCTACCTGCTGCGTACCACCGAGGACGGTCCGGTCATCTGCACTGTCATCCGTACCGCCTGATCGTGGTGGTGCGGCGGCCGGCCACGCGGGCCGGCCGCCGCACCGACGGACGTCAGCGGTGGTGGGCGCCGGCCCAGCGGTCGGCCTCGGGGGCCGGGTGCAGGCCGGGCTCGTGCAGGCCCTCCTCGGTGACCTGGCCGATCCGGCGGTACGTCTCGGGCCGGCTGGTGCGCAGCACCGCGCCCCAGATCAGGCCGAGCACGCCCGCCGCCACCGGAATCGCCGGCAGCAGCCACTTCAGGTAGCTCGCGGTGTCGGGCGCGAGCAGCGCGTCGAAGTTGAACAGCAGCACCAGCAGCACGGCGGTGAGCAGGATCGTGCCGAGCCCCGGGGCGATCGCCCGCTGCCACGCGCTCTCCGGGCCGGGACGGCCCCGGAAGAAGCCCACGACGGAGGCCGAGGTGAGCGTCATCAGCAGCACGACGCCGACCGCCGCCGCGCCGGACAGCCAGGTGAACAGGTCGATGACCGGGTCACGGCCGGTCATCGCGAACGCCAGGAACACCACCACGGCGAGGATGCTCTGCACCAGCGAGCCCGCCACCGGGGCGCCGCTGCGGCTGGAGGTCGCGCCGAGGAAGCCCGGCAGGACCCGCTCGCGGCCCAGCGCGAACAGGTACCGCGCCACGCCGTTGTGGAACGACAGCAGGGCGGCGAGCACGCTGGTGATGAACAGGACGTTGGCGATGTCCGCGACGACCGCGCCGGTGTACTGGTCGAGCGCGCCGAAGATGACGCCGGGCCCCGCCTCGGCGCTGGCCGCCGGCGCGTTCTCCGGGCCGGTCAGCACGGTCAGCGCCCACGCGGAGAAGGCGTAGAACAGGCCGGTGAACGCGACGGCGATGTAGGTGGCCCGGGCCACCGTGCGCCGCGGGTCCTTGACCTCCTCGCTGTAGATGGCGCCGCTCTCGAAGCCGGTGAAGGAGGCGATGGTGAACGCGAGCACCGCGCCGAAGCCGGCGCCGAACAGGTGGCCGGGGCTGATGCCGGCGGTGGTGACGGCGCCGCCGGCCGGGTTCGCGAAGGCGACCAGGTCGAAGATCAGCACGGCGATGCACTCGAGGATGAGCAGCACCGCCAGCACGGTGGCGTTCAGGTCGATGCGCAGGACGCCGAGCGCGCCGATGAAGACCCAGGCCAGCAGCGCCCAGACCCACCAGTCGAGGCTGATGCCGGTCTTGGCGTCCATGAAGTCGCCGAGGATCGCGCCGAGCAGGCCGTAGAGACCGATCTGAATCGCGTTGTACGCGGCCAGCGCGACGGCCGAGCCGGCCACCCCGCCGGCTCGACCGAGGCCGTTGGCGATGTACGCGTAGAACGCGCCCGCGTTGGCGACGTACCGGCTCATCGCGGCGTAGCCGGTGGCGAAAACGGCGAGCACTGCCGCGAGCAGCACGTATCCGAGCGCGGCGCCGATGTTGCCGCTGACCGCGTACATGGTGGTGACGCCACCGCCGAGAACGGTCAGCGGGGCCGACGCGGCGACGGTGAAGAAGACGAGGTGAGCGGTGCCGAGACGACCGCGGCGCAGCCCACCGTCAGAGAAAAACGGATCGGAGGACAAGGCTTCTCCAGGGGAGGGAAGTGAGGGGGTTCAGCTGTCTACTTCGGAACAACCTGAAGCAGGGTATTGGTGATCACTGATCGTCACAACCCCGTCTCGATATCGATTTGGGGGGCTCCTGATCGACCGGAATTGAGCTGTGCGTGGTCATGCCGTACCGTCCCGTGTCGACGTTCACGGCCACCGTTCGAGGATGGACCATGACCTACCCCGGGGCGCAGGCCACCTACCGGCTTGCGGATGCGCTGTTCCTTATCGGACACGACGAGTTCACCGGCAAGCCGCATGTCGCCGTCGACCGGCTGGAGTGTGGGCTGGCCGGCGCCGCGCTCGCCGAATTGATGTTCGAGGGCCGGATCGCCCTCGACGGCGGCGGAATCGCCGCTGTCGATCCGCGACTGTGGCAGGAGCCGCTCACCGATCTGCTCATTACCGAGATTCTGCGTCGGGAGGGCGCGCACCCGGCCCGGCTGTGGATCCGTTATCTGCGGACCCAGCTCAACATCAACGAGCGTGTCGGCACCCGGCTGGTCACCGCCGGCGTGCTCCGCCGGGAGCAGGGCAAGCTGATCGGCCGGACGGTGCGCTGGCCGGCCAACGACCCGAACCAGGCGGCCTCGCCGCGGGTACGGCTGACCGCCATGCTGATGCACTCGTCCCCGGCCGAACTGGACCCGGGCACGCTGCTGCTGGCCAGCCTCGCCGAGGCGGTCGGGCTGGCCGCGAACATCTTCGACCCGCAGGTCGGCGTCCGGATGCGGGACTGCCGGCGGTTCCTGCCGGGGCAGCTCGACGGACTGCTCGCCGCCGTCGTGGGCGCGCTCGACGTCAGCACCACGACGGTACGGCGATGACGTCCCGCCCCGGGTGAGGCCGGGGCGGGACGATCCCGGTCAGGCCGGGTCGCGCCACATCGGGTAGAGGCTGGGCCCGTCCGGCAGGTCGAGCGTGACCGGGCGGCGCCGGAACCCGAGCCGCTCGTAGAGCGCGGCGTTGCGCGGCGAGCTGGCTTCCAGGTACGCGGCGGAGCCGGCCTGATCCAGCTCGGCCAGCTTGTTACGCAGCAGCGCCGACCCGACGCCCTTGCCGTGATGGTCCGGGTGTACCGCGATGAAGGGCAGGTACCAGTGCGGCTCGCTCGGGTGGCGGGCGCCCATCATCTCGTCGAGCATGCCGAACCGCTTCATGGCCTCGGCGCCGATCGCGGCCTCCATTCCGGCGAACTCGTCGCCCTCCTCGGCCTCGTGGCCGTCGCCGGTGGGCAGCCAGAGCGTGGCGCCCAGGCCGTCGCCCGCGAGGTGGACCTCGCCGGTGCGCAGCGCCAGCGCGACGAACGGCCCGAAGAAGGCGGGATGGACCCGCGCGCGGTGGTCGTCGGCCGGGAAGACCCAGCCGCTCACCGGATCCCGCATGAACGCCTCGGCGAGAATCGCGGTCACGACGGCGGCGTCCGCCGTGGACGCCCGCCGGATGTTGCCCTGCCACTCAGTCACTGGCCATCCGTCCTACCGGCTCGACGAGCCATTGTGGTCATTGATCGGCGTGCAAGGTATCAGGAGTCCGCGCCGTGCGGCAGGCCCGATTCCGGCCGCTCGCCGCGGCCCGGTCCCGGTGGCTACGCTGGCCCGGACCCCGACAGGAGGACCATGTCCCACACGCGTCGCTCCGGCCCGCAGCCCGGGGCCGCCATGACCTCGTCCCCCTGGATCCTCGTCGCCGCCGGCGTGGTCGTGATGGTGGTCCTGTTGGCGGTGGCGCTCGGTTCGGTGCGGGGACGGAGCACGTTCCCGGCGGCCGATCCGCCCGATCCGCTGATGCCGCTGCCGCACGTGCCGCCGACCCCCACGGCGGTCAGCGCCAGCGGTCCGTCGCCGGTCTCCGCCACCGCTCCGGTGTTGCCGGGCCTGTCGCCCCGCTCCACGGAGCTGCCCGCCCGGCCGACGCCGGCCGCGTCGACGCCCAGCCCCCGGGGCGTCGCCCGGCCGGTGCCGCCCCCGTCGTCTCCGCCGCCGGTGGCGCCGCCGTCCGCGGTGACCGGCAGGTACAGCGTGCAGAGCGCCTTCGACGGCGGCTTCATCGGCGAGGTGCTGCTCGTCAACACCGCGCGTTCGCACCGGGGCTGGACGGTGCGCGCGGTCTTCCCCGGCGGAAGGCTGGTCACCGCCTGGGTCGAGGGCGCCGAGCAGGGCGTGTTCCGTTTCGACGACGGCGTCTTCACCTACCGCAGCGGATTCGACCTGGCCCCCGGGCAGTCCCTGGCGGTGCGGTTCCACATCGAGCGGGCGGGCACCCGGCCGGCGAGCTGCACCGTCGACGGCACGCCCTGCGTCGCTCGGTAGAACCCGCGCCCCGGGATCGGGGCGACACGCGTGCACTCTCTTGCAAGGTAACTGCTTTGTTGCAGCATGGTTTGCAAGGTATTGCAGAATATTTCGGCAAGGGCTAGCGTGCGGGCGAATCAGCGACCAGAGAAAGGCCGTCGATGAAACCGCCGCCGATATCCCCCAAGGCGCTGCTCGCCCTGGTCACCTCCCTCGTGCTCGCCGTCGTCGGCGTTCCGGTGGCCCTCCATCAGCTCGGCGACGACGCTCCCGAGCGCGCCGCCACCCCCGACGTCCTCGCCGCCGGCAACGCTCCCCAGTGGAACCACGAGCCCTCGCCCGACGCGCTGCTCGCGGCGAGCCGCAACACCGCCAAGGCCGAGCAGTTCTACTTCGTCCTGCCGGACCGCTTCGCCAACGGCGACAAGCGCAACGACAACGGCGGCCTCACCGGCGGCCGGCTCACCACCGGCCACGACCCGACCGACAAGGGCTTCTACCACGGCGGCGACCTCAAGGGCCTGATCGACCGGATGGACTACATCCAAGGGCTCGGCACCACTGCCATCTGGCTCGCCCCGATCTTCAAGAACCGGCCCGTGCAGGGCACCGGCGCCGACGTCTCGGCCGGCTACCACGGCTACTGGATCACCGACTTCACCCAGGTCGACCCGCACTTCGGCACGAACGCGGAGCTGAAGAAGCTGGTCGACCTCGCCCACCGGCGGGGCATCAAGGTCTACCTCGACATCATCGTGAACCACACCGCCGACGTCATCCGGTACGCCGAGGACAAGTACGGCTACGTGGACAAGAAGACCGCGCCCTACCGCGACGCGCAGGGACGACCCTTCGAGGACCGGAACTACGCCGACGGCACCCGTAAGTTCCCCGCCGTCAACGAGAAGTCGTTCCCGTACACCCCGGTGTTCGCCACCCCCGCCGACGCGAAGGTCAAGGTACCGGCGTGGCTGAACGACCCGACCATGTACCACAACCGCGGTGACTCCACCTTCGCCGGGGAGAACAGCGAGTACGGCGACTTCTCCCGCCTGGACGACCTGTGGACCGAGCGGCCCGAAGTGGTGCGCGGCATGACCGACATCTACGCCGAGTGGATCGGCAAGGCCGGCGTGGACGGGTTCCGCCTCGACACCGTCAAGCACTCGAACCTCGAGTTCTGGCCGCAGTTCGCCCGCGGCATCGACGCCGCCGCGGCGAAGGCCGGCAAGAAGGACTTCTTCATGTTCGGCGAGGTCTACAGCGCCGAACAGGAGATCCAGTCCACCTACGTGCGGCGCGGCGGCCTCCCCGCCACGCTCGACTTCTCGTTCCAGGAGGCGGCACGTGGCTACGCCGCCGCCGACGGCTCGGCCAAGGCGCTCGCCGACGTGTACGCCAAGGACGACCTCTACACCGCGCGGGACACGAACGCCAACCGGCTCACCACGTTCCTCGGCAACCACGACATGGGCCGGATCGGCTCGTTCGTCGCCGCCGGCGGCGGGGACGACGCCGCCCAGCTGACGCGCAGCCGGCTCGCCCACCAGCTCATGTTCCTCACCCGTGGCCAGCCGGTCGTCTACTCCGGCGACGAGCAGGGCTTCACCGGCCCGGGCGGGGACAAGGACGCCCGGCAGGACATGTTCGCCTCCCGGACCGCCGACTACCTCGACGACGACCTGATCGGCACCACCCGCACCCACGCCGTCGACCAGTACGACACCCGCCACCCGCTCTACCGGACCATCGCCGAGCTGGGCGGCCTGCGGGCCGCGCACCCGGCGCTGCGCGACGGCGTCCAGGTCACCCGGCACGCCGCCGACGGTCCCGGCGTCTTCGCGTTCTCCCGCGTCCTGCCCGCCGACCGGATCGAGTACGTGGCGGCGGTGAACAACGCCGCCACCCCGCAAACTGTCACGGTGGACACCTGGTCGGCCGGCGCCCGCTTCACCGGCGTGTACGGCGGCGCCGCAGACGTGACGGCCGCCGCCGACGGCAAGCTGAGCCTCACCGTGCCGGCCATGTCGGCGGTGGTGCTCAAGGCCGACCGGGCCATCCCGCACCCCGGGGCCGCTCCGAAGATCACGATCACCGAGCCGGGTGACGAGCCCGCCCCCGGCAAGGCCACCGTCACCGCCCAGGTCACCGGCGACCCGCTCGCCACCGTCACGTTCGCCGCCCGGGTCGACGGCGGGAAGTGGACGCTGCTGGGCAGCGCGCACCGCGCCCCGTACACCGTGCACCACGACCTCACCGGCCTGCCCGGCGGCACCACTGTCGAGTACAAGGCAGTGGTCCGCGACGGCAAGGGCCGCACCGCCACCGCCCGCGCCACCGGCACCGTCGGCACCCCGGACCGGGGCGAGTCGCGGGACTGGGCGATCGTGCACTACAAGCGCCCGGCCGGCGGGTACGACGACTGGCGGCTCTACGCCTGGGGTGACATCGACCCGGCGTACGTCACCGAGTGGCCCGCCGGGCAGCCGTTCGCCGGCGAGGACTCGTACGGCCGGTTCGCCTGGGTGAAGCTCAAGCCGGGCGCGAAGTCGGTCGGCTTCGTCGTGGTCGACTCCGGCGGCAACAAGGACGTCGCGGCCGACCGCTTCATCGACGTGACCCGGACCGGGGAGGTCTGGGTCAAGCAGGGCGACGCCGAGGTGTACCCGACGCGGCAGGCCGCCACCGGCGAGCCCGACCCGCCGGTGGCGCCGGACACGGCGCTGATCCACTGGCGCAAGGCCGACGGCAACTACGACGGCTGGGGCCTGCACCTGTGGGACGGCGCCGCCAGCCCGACCGACTGGGCCACGCCGCTCAAGCCGGAGAAGATCGACGCCTACGGCGCGGTGTTCCGCGTGCCGCTGAGCGCCGGCGCGACCGGGCTGAGCTACATCGTGCACTCCGGCGACCAGAAGGACCACCCCGAGGACCAGCGGCTCGACTTCGCCACCGCCGGGCGCGAGGTGTGGCTGCTCGCCGGCGTCAAGGGCCGGCTGCTGCCGACCACCACGTCCGGCGCCGCGACCGACATCGACATCACCAGGCAGAAGGCGAACTGGATCGACAGGTCCACAGTCGCCTGGGCCACCGGCCCGACCGACGGCAGGCGGTACGCGCTCGCGGTCGCCCCGGCCGGTGGAATCGGCGTCGCCGACGGCGAGCTGACCGGCACGTACACCGAGTTGCCGCTGCGGGCGCAGCGCAACGGGCTGACCGAGGCGCAACGACAGGCGTACCCCCATCTCTGGGACCGTCGCGCCTTCACGCTCGCGCGCGGCGACCTGGCCAAGGTGCCGGCGGCGCTGCGCGGGCAGCTCGTGGTGACCGAGCGGGACGCCGAGGGCGCCCTGCTCGCCGCCACCGGCGTGCAGATCCCCGGTGTGCTCGACGACGTCTACGCGGCCGCGACCGGCGCGAAACTCGGCCCGACGTTCGCCGGGCGGGTACCCACGCTGGCCGTGTGGGCGCCCACCGCGCAGAAGGTGGCGCTGGAGCTGTTCGACTCGCCCACGGCCGAGCCGACCACTGTGGCGATGCGACGCGACGACCGCACCGGTGTCTGGTCGGTGCGCGGGACGAAGGCGTGGACCGGCCGCTACTACCGCTACCAGGTGCAGGCGTGGCAGCCGGCGACACAGAAGGTGGTCACCGCGTCGGTGACCGACCCGTACTCGGTGGCGCTCGCGCCGAACTCCACGCACAGCCAGATCGTCGACCTGACCGACCCGGCGCTCGCGCCGGCCGGCTGGGTGAACCTGCGCAAGCCGGCCGCCCCGCCGGCGTCGAAGGCCCAGATCACCGAGCTGTCGGTGCGGGACTTCTCCATCGCCGACAACACGGTTCCGGCCGAGCGGCGCGGCACCTACCTGGCGTTCACCGACCCGCAGACGGCGGGCATGAAGCACCTGCGGGCGCTCGGCGACGCCGGGGTCAACTACCTGCACCTGCTGCCCGCGTTCGACTTCGCCACCATCCCGGAGAAGCGGGCCGACCAGGCCCAGCCGGCCTGCGACCTGGCCGCGCTGCCGCCGGACTCCGACCAGCAGCAGAAGTGCGTCGCGGCGGTCGCCGACACCGACGGCTACAACTGGGGGTACGACCCGCTGCACTACACGGTGCCGGAGGGCGGGTACGCCACCGACCCGAACGGCGCCAAGCGCACCACCGAGTTCCGGCAGATGGTCGCCGGGGTGAACAAGGCCGGCCTGCGGGTGGTCATGGACGTGGTCTACAACCACACCTCGGCCGCCGGCGCCGACCCGAAGTCGGTGCTCGACCAGGTGGTGCCGGGCTACTACCACCGGCTCCTCGACGACGGGTCGGTGGCCAACTCGACCTGCTGCGCCAACACCGCCCCGGAGCACGCCATGATGGGCAAGCTCGTGGTGGAGTCGATCGTCACCTGGGCCAGGGCGTACAAGGTCGACGGCTTCCGGTTCGACCTGATGGGCCACCACCCGAAGGCGAACATCCTGGCCGTACGGGCCGCGCTGGACAAGCTCACGCTCGCCCGCGACGGCGTCGACGGCCGGAAGATCCTGCTCTACGGCGAGGGCTGGAACTTCGGCGAGGTCGCCGACGACGCCCGGTTCACCCAGGCCACCCAGATCAACATGGCCGGCACCGGCATCGGCACGTTCAACGACCGGCTCCGCGACGCGGTGCGCGGCGGCGGCCCGTTCGACGCGAACCCGCGCGCGCAGGGCTTCGCCTCCGGCCTCTACACCGACCCGAACGGCGACGAGGTCAACGGCACGGCGGCCGAGCAGCGGGCCCGGCTGCTGCACCAGCACGACCTGATCAAGGTGGGCCTGACCGGTAACCTGCGCGACTACCGGTTCACCGACTCCTCCGGGAAGCGGGTCACCGGCGCGCAGGTCGACTACAAGGGCGCGCCGGCCGGATACACGGCCGCGCCGGGCGAGTCGGTCACCTACGTCGACGCGCACGACAACGAGATCCTGTACGACGCGCTGGCGTACAAGCTGCCGCAGGGGACCTCGGCGCAGGACCGGGCCCGGATGCAGGTGCTCGCGCTGGCGACCACAGCGCTCGGGCAGGGCGCCGGGTTCGTCACCACCGGCTCGGAGCGGCTGCGCTCGAAGTCGCTGGACCGCAACTCGTACAACTCGGGGGACTGGTTCAACCAGATCCGCTGGGACTGCGCCCAGGGCAACGGGTTCGGCGCGGGCCTGCCGCCGGAGGCCGACAACCGCGACAAGTGGTCGTACGCGAAGCCGCTGCTGGCCGACCCGTTGCTGGTGCCGGACTGCGCGGCGGTCGAACTGGCCGACGCCCGGTACGCGGAGCTGCTGCGCGTCCGCCGATCCTCGCCGGTGTTCGGGCTCAGCAGCGCCGAGCAGGTGCAGAAGCGGGTGGCGTTCCCGCTGTCCGGACCGAAGGAGACGCCGGGCGTGCTCACCATGACCCTCGACGCGCGCGGGCTGGACGGGACGTGGAAGTCGGTGACCGTCGTCTTCAACGCCACGCCGGAGACGGCGAAGCAGACGGTCACCGGGCTGCGCGGGGCGAACGTGGCGCTGCATCCCGTGCTGCGGAACTCGGCCGACGCGGCGCTGCGTACCGCCTCGTTCGACCGGGCCGCCGGCACGTTCACCGTGCCCGCGCGCAGCGTGGCGGTGTTCGTCCAGAGCTGACCGGCACGGCCGACCGGCCCCCTGCCACGTCACGTGGCAGGGGGCCGGTCGCGTACCCCTGGACCGTCAGGTCAGTTGAAGCAGTCCTCGACGGTGTTGGCGCAGTTGGTGGGGTCGTTGTTGCTGATGAGGGACTTGTCGTCGAGCTTGACGCGTCCTTCGTTGTTGAGGACGCCGCCGGCGACCCGGTGGAGCTTGCTGGAGTCGGTGGCGGTGTTCTTGGTGACGTGGGTCTTGGTGAGGGTGATCTTGGCCTTGTTGTTGAAGATGCCGCCGCCGTTGAGGGCGGTGTTGGCCTTGATCTCGGTGTCGCGGATGGTGAGGGTGGCGTTGTCGTCCTTGTCGTGCTCGCGGGTGAGGAAGCCGTCCTCGATCTTGATGAGCCACTCACCGTTGTAGATGCCGCCGCCGAAGCGGTTGGCGGTGTTGTCGACGATCTTGCTGTCGGCGATCGTGGCGCTGGCGTGCTCCTTGTCGTTCGGGTAGCCCCAGTGCTTGCCGCCGGTGACCACCACGCCGCCGCCGTTGCCGTCGGCGTGGTTCTTGGCCACGTGCACCTTGTCCAGGTCCAGGTCCGTGTTCTCGGCGTAGACGCCGCCACCGTTCTCGCAGGCGGTGTTGCCCGTGATCGCGGTGAAGGAGACCGTGACGGTGCCGCCGCTGCTGAACAGACCGCCGCCGTTCTTGCCGGCGCGGTTGTCCGACAGGCTGGACTTGATGCCGTCCTTGCCGTGGTCGGAACCGAAGATCTCGACGATCCCGGCCTCGTGGTGCTTCTCCTTCTTGTCGTAGCCCTTCGGCGCGGCCGAGGCCGCCGGGCCGTGCTCGCCGGAGAAGCCGCCGCCGTTGGCGATGCCGCCGCCGTTGCCGCCGGCGGTGTTGTCGTCGACGTGGGTTTCCTCGACCTTGAGGATGCCCTCGTTGAAGATGCCGCCGCCGTCGCCCTGGGCGTGGTTGTTGACGACCTTGCTCTCCTTGAGCCAGGTGCGGCCGTAGTTGGCGACGGCGCCACCGTCGCCCTCGGCGTTGTTGTCGACGAGCTTCACATTGTCCAGGTAGGCGCTGCCGCCGCGCTCGACCAGCAGCGCGCCGCCGTCACCCTCGACCCGCTTGTCGTCGTCCTTGCCGCCGTTCATGCCGTCGGCGACGGGCGTGACAGCGGCGGCCGTGGTCGCCGCGGCCGGAGCCGCGACAGCCGGAGCGGCCGGGGCCGCCACCGCCGGGGCGGCCGCCGGAGCAGCGGCCGGCGGCTGGCCGCCGCCACCCGGGTACTTGAACTCGTTGGCGTTGCCGCCCTTGATTGTGAGGTCCTTGAGGGTGAGGTCGCCGCCGTCGCGGACGCGGAAGATGCGGAAGGTGTCTTCGGCGTCGCGCTTGATGGTGGAGCCGTTGCCCTTGATGGTGACGTCCTGCTTGATCTCGGGCAGGGCGGAGCCGAACTTGCGGTCCTTGACGCCGAGTTCGTAGGTGCAGTTCTCGGCGAGCTTGAGGGTGCCGCCGTGGTCGCGGTTGGCGAGTTCGAGGGCGTCGATCAGGGCGTCGTCGTCGCAGGCGACCTCGCGGGTCTTGCCGTGGTCGTCCTTGCCGTCCTTGCCCCAGTCGCCCTTGTCCGGGCCCCACTCGCCGCGGTCGCGGCCTTCCTGGCCACGGTCCTTGCCGTCCTTGCCGTCCTTGTCGTACCCGTCCCGGCCGTACTCGCCCTTGTCGCCGTGGTCGTCGTCGCTGAGCTGCTGCGTGGTCGACCACTTGACGTCGGCGAGCCGGTGCGGGCCGGTGGCCCCGGTGGTCGCGTAGGCCACGCCGGCGAGGCTGACCGCTCCGGTCAGGCCCACGACGCCCGTGGCGAGCCACATCCGGCGACGCCGGAGCGGGGAGATGGTCTTGCTGGTGGCGTCATTGTTATTGCGAAGGTAGTTGGACATCGGAGCTCTCTGCCCTCTCCTTGTACCTGACAAGGTCGCTTCGCCCTGGCGAGGCGGCCTTCGCTACAAATCGGTTGTAGCTGCTGAGAACGACCGTATGAGAACCTTCTTCGCCTCGTGGCCATATACGAAAAAAACCCGCATAAGGGTGCGGGTGGGATGGGTGGGCGCAGTGCGGTCCGGACGCCCCGGTGGAGGACACCACGGCCAGCCGGGCCGCTCCGAGGTCGGGAGCCCTCCTCCCGCCGTCGCGGCGGAAGGAGGGCGCCCCGGGTTATGTGGTGGAGCGAATCAGTTGAAGCAGTCCTCGACGGTGTTGGCGCAGTTGGTGGGGTCGTTGTTGCTGATGAGGGACTTGTCGTCGAGCTTGACGCGTCCTTCGTTGTTGAGGACGCCGCCGGCGACCCGGTGGAGCTTGCTGGAGTCGGTGGCGGTGTTCTTGGTGACGTGGGTCTTGGTGAGGGTGATCTTGGCCTTGTTGTTGAAGATGCCGCCGCCGTTGAGGGCGGTGTTGGCCTTGATCTCGGTGTCGCGGATGGTGAGGGTGGCGTTGTCGTCCTTGTCGTGCTCGCGGGTGAGGAAGCCGTCCTCGATCTTGATGAGCCACTCACCGTTGTAGATGCCGCCACCGAAGCGGCCGGCCGTGTTGTCCACGACCGCGCTGTCGGCGATCGTGGCGCTGCCCGCGAGGCCGTCCTTCTCGGCGCCGTTGCCGGCCCAGTCGCGCCCGCCGGTCGTCACCACGCCGCCGCCGTTGCCGTCGGCGTGGTTACCCGCCACGTGGACCTTCTCCAGGAGCAGGTCGGTGTTCTCGGCGTAGACGCCGCCACCGTTGTCGCAGGCGACGTTGCCGCCGATCGCGGTGAACGAGACGGTGACCCAGCCGCCGCTGCTGAACAGGCCGCCACCGTTGTGGCCCGCCCGGTTGCGGCTCAGGGTGCTCAACGAGGCGTCCTTGCCCTCGTACGCCCCGGTGATCTCGACCGTGCCGGCGCGGTGCTTGCCGTGCTCACCCTTGTCGGCCTTCGCCGCCGAGGCCAGGTCGACCGGCCCGTCGTGGTGCTCACCGCTGCCGTTGGCGATGCCGCCGCCGTTGCCGCCGGCGGTGTTGTCGTCGACGTGGGTTTCCTCGACCTTGAGGATGCCCTCGTTGAAGATGCCGCCGCCGTCGCCCTGGGCGTGGTTGTTGACGACCTTGCTCTCCTTGAGCCAGGTGCGGCCGTAGTTGGCGACGGCGCCGCCGTCGCCCTCGGCGTTGTTGTCGGTCAGCTTCACGTTGTCCAGGTGCGCGCTGCCGCCGCGCTCGACCAGCAGCGCGCCGCCGTCGCCCTCGACCCGCTTGGCATCCAGCTCGGCCGGGTCGGCCGCCTTCGGCACGGACGGCCCGGGGTACTTGAACTCGTTGGCGTTGCCGCCCTTGATTGTGAGGTCCTTGAGGGTGAGGTCGCCGCCGTCGCGGACGCGGAAGATGCGGAAGGTGTCTTCGGCGTCGCGCTTGATGGTGGAGCCGTTGCCCTTGATGGTGACGTCCTGCTTGATCTCGGGCAGGGCGGAGCCGAACTTGCGGTCCTTGACGCCGAGTTCGTAGGTGCAGTTCTCGGCGAGCTTGAGGGTGCCGCCGTGGTCGCGGTTGGCGAGTTCGAGGGCGTCGATCAGGGCGTCGTCGTCGCAGGCGACCTCGCGGGTCTTGCCGTGGTCGTCCTTGCCCCAGTCGCCCTTGTCCGGGCCCCACTCGCCGCGGTCACGGCCTTCCTGGCCACGGTCCTTGCCGTCCTTGCCGTCCTTGTCGTCGGAGTCGTTGCCGGCGTTCTGGGGAGCGGCGGCGTGGTTGTCCGCCACCGGCTCGGTGCCGGACTTGTCGTCGCGGGCGGCGAGACCGCCCAGCGCCGCCAGCCCGACGACGCCGGTCAGCCCGGCCACGCCGGTGGCGACCCAGAGCGCCCGCCGCTTGCTCGTCCGCGGGGCAGGCGCCATCGGCGCTCCACCGTCGGGTGTCGTTACATCGTTCGACATGAGATGAGAGCCCTTTCGGTTCTTCCCAAACGGGTCGCGCCGCCCCAGGCCGGGCGACCAGCTACAAACCGGTTGTAGCCTCTGATCAGCACCGTATGAGAAGGTTCCTCGCGAGGAAGACGTATCCGAAAAAAGCCCGCATTCCTCCCACGATCGGCGGTCGGTGACCAACCACGTGAGCGGACCGCAACTCCCCCAGACGGCGGCGGGCCCCACCACCTGCCGTGAAGGCGCGGTGGTGGGGCCCGCCGGAAGATCGCGGCCCGCAGGACTCAGCCGGGCAGGCGGGGGCCCGCCTCACGCTGCTCGGCCAGCCAGGTCTCCACCTCGTCGGAGCGCCGCGGCAGACCGGCCGACAGGTTCACCGGACCGTCCGCGGTGACCAGGATGTCGTCCTCGATCCGCACGCCGATGCCCCGCAGCTCCTCGGGGACCATCTCGTCCTCCGGCTGGAAGTAGAGCCCCGGCTCGACGGTCAGCACGTACCCCTCGCCGAGCGGACCCTCCCGGTAGTTCTCCTTGCGCGCGTTGGCGCAGTCGTGCACGTCGATGCCGAGCATGTGGCTGGTGCCGTGCAGCGTCCACCGCCGGTAGACCGTGGAGGCCGGGTCCATCGCCTCGTCCACGCTCACCGGCAGCAGCCCGAGATCCTTCAGCGCCTCGGCCAGCACCCGCATCGAGGCCAGGTGCACGTCCCGGAACGCCACGCCCGGCCGGCACATCTCGATGCCGGCCTGCTGGGCGGCGTACACGGCGTCGTAGACCTGGCGCTGCAGCGGCGTGAACCGGCCGTCGACCGGCAGCACCCGGGTGACGTCGGCGGTGTAGAGGTTGCGGTTCTCCACGCCCATGTCCATCAGCAGCAGGTCACCCGGACGGGTGGCGCCGTGGTTGTGCACCCAGTGCAGGACAGTGGCGTGCTCGCCGGCCCCGACGATCGAGCCGTACCCGACGTCGTTGCCGTCGTGCCGGGCGCGCAGCGCGAAGACGCCCTCCAGCAGCCGCTCGGAGACGCCGCGGTCGGCCGGCAGCGCCCGTGCCACGTCCTCGAAGCCGCGCACCGTGGCGTCGCACGCCTCCTGGAGCTGCGCGATCTCCCACTCGTCCTTGACCAGCTTCAGCTCGGCGATCGCGATGGCCAGTTCCCGGTCGCGGCCGGGCTGACCGTCGGCGCGCGCGCCGTCGTACTGACGCACCGCCGCGTCCACCCGGGCGTCGAAGCCGCGCAGCACCCGGGTACGCCCCGGCGCCAGCTCGGCCAGCGTCGCGTCCAGCTCGCTCAGGTCGGCCGTCGGCAGGCCCAGCTCGGTGGACTTCTCCCGCAGCGTCGGCCGGCGGCCCACCCACAGCTCACCGTGCCGGCTGCGGAAGAACTCGTCGGTCACCCGCGACGACCGGGGCCGCATGAACAGCGTGGACTCGCCACCCGGGCGCAGCACGAGGACGCTGTCCGGCTCCAGGTCGCCGGTCAGGTACGCGAAGTCGCTGCCCGGACGGAACCGGTGCTCGGTGTCGTTGGCGCGTACCTTCTCGTTGCCCGTGGGGATGACCAGCGTCTCGCCCGGGAAGGCCTCGGCCAGCGCGGCCCGCCGCTTGGCGTGGTTGGGCGCCTCCGGGCGCGGGGCGACCGGCAGTTCGGTGTCCCGCCAGCCCTGGCGCATGAACGACAGGAACGCCTCCGGGAAGTCCGGGTCGTGCGACTCCGTACCGTCCGCCGGTTTGCCCTGTCGCGTCCGCTCCTCGGCCATGATCCGTCCCTCCCTGAGCCTCGTCGCTGGTCCAGACGGTACCGCGCGCACGACAGCGGGAGGTGCCTGCGGTGCCGCGACGGAGGCTTCCGGCGCGTGGAAAGATGGCGGCCATGTGCGGACTCCTGGCCTTCTTCAGCGCGCGCGGCGACGCCGCCGCCCACCGCGACAACATCGCCGGCGCACTGGAGTGCCTGCACCACCGTGGCCCGGACGAGACCGGGGTCGAGGTGGTCGGCGACGCCTCCGGCCGGTACGCGGACGGTGTGTTCGCGCACAAGCGCCTGGCGATCATCGACGTGGCGCTGAGCCACGAGCCCCTGCCGTACGCGGGCGGGCGGTACCTGCTCACCTTCAACGGCGAGATCTACAACTACATCGAGCTGCGCGAGGAGCTGATCCGCGACTACGGCGCCCAGTTCGCCACCAACGGCGACGGCGAGGTGATCGTCGCCGGCTACCACTACTGGGGTGAGCAGGTGCTCACCAAGCTGCGCGGCATGTTCGCGTTCGTCATCTGGGACCGGCAGGAGCGGCGGGCCTTCGGCGCCCGGGACTACTTCGGCATCAAGCCGCTGCACTACCTGGAGACCCAGGACGGCCTCTACCTCGCGTCGGAGAAGAAGGCGCTGCTGCCGTTCGCGCACTCGGCGTACCAGGGCGACGCGGGCATCGACACCGCCAACCTGAGCCACTACCTGACGCTGCAGTACGTGCCGGAGCCGGGCACGCTGCACAAGGGGATCAGCCGGATCGGCTCGGGGGAGTACCTGAACTGGACCCCGGGCGGCCGGATCGAGGTGCGCCGCTGGTACCGCCCGGTGTTCCGGCCGGCCCCGGTCTCCGACGAGCAGCGGCTCTACCACGACATCCGGGAGACGCTGCGGGAGAGCGTCCGGATGCACATGCGCTCGGACGTGCCGGTCGGCTCGTTCCTGTCCAGCGGCATCGACTCCACCGCCGTGGTGGCGCTGGCCCGCGAGTTCAACCCGAACATCCTCACCTTCACCGTCGGCTACGACGTGCCCGGCTACTCCGAGATCGACGTGGCCCAGGACTCGGCCCGGCACCTCGACGTGACCACCATCCCGACCAAGATCGGGCCGCAGGACATGATCGACGCGCTGCCGAAGATCGTCTGGCACCTGGACGACCCGGTCGCCGACCCGGCGCTGGTGCCGCTGTACTTCGTGGCGAAGAAGGCCGCCGAGCACGTCACGGTGGTGCTCTCCGGCGAGGGCGCGGACGAGTTCTTCGGCGGCTACACGATCTACCGGGAGCCGCTGTCGCTCAACTCGGTGAACAGCCTGCCCGACGGCGTGCAGAAGGGCCTGCGCGCGGTGTCCAAGGCCATTCCGCAGGGGGTCAAGGGCAAGAGCTTCCTGGAGCGCGGCACCACCCCGATCGAGCAGCGCTACTACGGCAACGCCCGGATGTTCACCGAGGAGGAGAAGCAGCACCTGCTGCGCCGCTACGACCCCTCGGTGCGCTACACCGACGTGACCGCCCCGATCTACGCCGAGTGCACCGAGCTGGACGACGTCACCAAGATGCAGTACGTCGACCTCTACACCTGGCTGCGCGGCGACATCCTGGTCAAGGCCGACCGGATCTCGATGGCGCACTCGCTGGAGGTGCGGGTGCCGTTCCTGGACCGGGAGGTGTTCAACGTCGCCGCCGGCATCCCGGTCGACCTGAAGCTGCCGCCCCGCTCCGAGGCCACCAAGTACGCGATGCGCCAGGCGCTGCAGGGCGTCGTGCCGCCGGCCATCGTCAACCGCAAGAAGCTGGGCTTCCCGACCCCGACCCGGGTCTGGCTGCGCGGCGAGATGTACGAGTGGGCGCGGCACGTGCTGTCCACCTCGGGCGCGGGCGACCTGATCGACCTGTCGTACGCGATGCGCCTGCTGGAGGAGCACAAGCGGGAGGAGGCGGACCACTCCCGCAAGGTGTGGACCGTGCTGATCTTCTGCATCTGGCACGCCATCTTCGTGGCCAAGACGCTCGACCCGGGCATCCAGCGCAACCAGTCCGCGCTGCTCACCAAGCCGGTCGTCGGCAGCATGGTCCGCTGACCCGAGCGTGACGAGGAAGGGCCCCCGGGGTGTTCCCCGAGGGCCCTTCCCGTTACGGGATCACCTGCCGGTGCAGGTGACCGTCGGCAGGGTGTTGGTGCCGGAGAAGTTCGCGGTGAAGCCGAACGTGGTGGTGCCCTCCGGCGGGACGCTGCCGTTGTAGGCGGCGTTGGAGACGCTCACCGACGCCCCGCTGCCGCTCAACGTGCCGTTCCACACCTGGTTGATGGTCTGGCCGCTGGGCCAGGTCCAGTTCGCGGTCCACCCGGAGTACGTCCGGGTGCTGTGGTTCATGATCGTCACTTCGCCCTGGAAGCCGCCACCCCAGGCGGTGACCACCTTGTACACCGCCATGCAGGAGCCGGCCGGCATGGTCGGGCTGGTCGTCACCGGCGGAGGCGAGGTCGGCGGCGCGGTCGTCGGGGGCGCGGTGGTCGGGGGCGCGGTGGTCGGGGGCGCGGTGGTCGGCGGCGCGGTCGTCGGGGGGTTGCTGCCGCCCGAGCCGATCCCGGTCACCTCGCCGTTACCGCCGTCGAACGTCACGTCCGAGCAGCCGAAGAAGTTCTCCTGGCTGTCCGAGCGGACCCAGCGCGAGTAGATGATGTGCCGGCCGCTCTTGTTCGACGGCAGGTTGCCGGTGAAGTAGTAGTGACCGTCGTTGGTGCCCACCGCGCCGCGCTGCGGCGGGTTGGTCACCTGCAGGAACGGCTGCTCCTCCAGGTCGTTCCAGGCCAGCGGCCGGTTCGGGCTCCAGCTGTCCTTGGTCACGTAGAAGTAGAACGTGCCCGGGTGGTGGGCCCAGTTGCTGTACCGGAACTCCATCGACCGGCCCGCCGTCAGGTGGGTGATCGGCCAGTCGTTGCGCGCCGCGTCGTACCCGCTGAAGCCGGGGTTGCCGCCGCTGCACAGCTTGCCGTCGGGGATGAACCCGACGGTCCGCCCGCCGGCGTCGGAGCGCAGCACGCTGAACCAGTTGTACAGCGAGTTCGCGCCGCTCTCGGCCACCGCCGACGAGCAGGCGGGGTTGTTCGGCCGGATCTCACCGGTCCCGGTGAGGCCGTCCTTCCAGCACAGGTAGGTGCGGGCGCCCGGCGTCATGGCCGCGCCGTGCGCGGCCGCCGGTCCGGAGTTGGTGACCAGGGCGAACGCGCCCAGGGTCAGGGTGGCGGCCGCGGTGAGCAACGCGGCCGTACGGGATCGGGATCGGTGCACGGGGATCTCCTGACTCGCGGAGCGTGGCCCGGTTCGGCCCGCCCCGCTGCGACGAGCGGATGCGACGATCGCGGTGCCCGCGCCCGGTCGGAGTGCGGCCGTGGCCGTCGACGGGCGCGCACCGTCTGCGGTCCGTTGCCCAACGGACCGTGGATGCCCTCGCGTCGGATCGACCCGGCGGCCGGTGACGCGGCAGCCCCCGCGTCGTCACCCGGCACCGCCATCCCACCACGTCCGGGCGCGGCCCGCAATAGGCGCCGTTCGATGCCAGGGTCCCGGCGCGCGGTGGCGCCGGTATGAGCCAGGATCGGGGTAGGACGACGAGGGGAGCCAGGATGGGGTACGCGGTGGTGCTCGGCGAGGCGCTGGTGGACCTGCTCGACGCCGAGCGCGACGGAGAGCCCGTCTACCGGCAGGCGATCGGCGGGGGACCGCTCAACGTGGCGGTGGCGACCGCTCGGCTCGGCGGAGACGCGCGGTTCGTCGGGTCGCTCGGCGACGACGCGCTGGCCGGACGGATCCGCGCCTTCCTCACCGACGCCGGTGTGGACGTGAGCGGGACGGTGACCGTGCCGGCCCCGACCGCGCTCGCGGTGGCCACCTTCGCCGGCCCCGAGCCGGACTTCCGCTTCTACGGCGAGCCCCGCTCGTACGCGCTGCTCGGCCCGGACGACCTGGACGTGGCACTGGTCGAGGGCGCGGACGTGCTCTACTGCGGCTCGATCGTGCTGCTCGACCCGCCGGTGCTCGCCGCCGCCCGCCGCGCCTGGTCGATCGCGGGCGCGCTGCGGGTGTTCGACCCGAACGTGCGGCCCCGGCTGCTCACCGCCCCGGACGCGCTGGACGGGCTGCGCGCGGTGGTCGCCGAGTTCGCCGCCGCCGCGCACCTGGTCAAACTCAGCAGCGCCGACGCGCGGGTGCTCTACCCGCACGAGCCGGTCGAGGGCGTGGCCGCGTACCTGCGGGAACTGGGCGCGAGCACGGTCGTGGTCACGCTCGGCGCGGACGGCGCGCTGGTCGCCGCCGGCGACGACGTGGTGCGCGTGCCCGCGCCGAAGGTGGACGCGGTGGACGCGACCGGCGCGGGGGACTCGGTGATGGGCGCGCTGGTGGCCGAGCTGCTGGCCGCCGGTGAGCCGGCCGACCCGGCCGGGTGGCGGGACCGGGTGGCGTTCGCGCTGCGGGTGGCCGCAGTGGTCTGCGAGTCCCCGGGTGGCGCCACCGCCATGCCCACCCGCGCCGAGGTGACCGCCCGCTTCGCGTGAAAGGAAGGGCCCCTTGTTAACGCCTCAGGTAGAGAAGGGGCCCCTTCTTAACGCGCTCAGCGCTCAGCCCGCGTGCGGGTCATCGTCAGGACGGTGACCAGGGTGAGAACGGCGGCGCCGGCCAGGACCGTGGCCATCGGCAGCGCGCTGCCCTCGCCGCCGAGCCCGACCAGGGGCGCGGCCAGCGCGCCGACGACCGACTGGATGCCGCCCATCAGCGCGGCGGCGGTGCCGGCGTGGCGGGCGTGCGCGTCCAGCGCCAGCGCCGTGCTGTTCGGCGTCACCATGCCCAGCGCGCCGACGTACCCGAACAGCGCCACCGCGGTCAGCGCGAGGCCGTCGGTCAGCGCGCCGCTCAGCACGCCGGCCGCGGCGACCAGGCCGACCGCCAGCGCGGTGACCAGCAGCCGGCGTGGCGGGAACCGGTCGAGCAGCCGGGCGTTCAGCTGCCCGACGGCCACCAGGCCGAGCGCGTTGACGCCGAAGATGACGCTGAACACCGCCGCGGAGACGCCGAAGACGTCCTGGAACACGAACGACGACCCCGAGATGTACGCGAACAGCCCGGCGAAGGCGAAGCCCTGGGTCAGCGCGTACCCGAGGTAGACCCGGTCGGCGAGCAGCGACCGCATGGTCCGGGCGGTGGCCCCCAGCCCGCCGGTGCTGCGGCGCTCGGCCGGCAGCGTCTCCGGCAGGCGCAGCGCGACCGCGACGGCCAGCACCGCGCCGATGGCGGCCAGCACCAGGAAGACGGACCGCCAGGAGCCGAACCGGAGCACCAGGCTGCCCACGCCCGGCGCCGCGATCGGCGCGACCCCGAAGACCAGGGTGAGCCGGGAGAAGTACTTCGCGGCGTCCCGGCCCGAGTAGAGGTCGCGGACCACGGCGCGGGCGACCACCACGCCCATGCCGCCGGCCAGGCCCTGGGCGAACCGGACGGCGGCCAGCAGCGGGGCGTTCGGCGCCGCCGCGCACGCCAGCGCCAGCACGGTGTACGCGACCACGCCCACCAGCACCGGGCGGCGGCGCCCCCAGCGGTCGCTGAGCGGCCCGGTGACGAGCTGGCCGAACGCCAGGCCGATCAGGCAGGTGGTCAGCGAGAGCTGGATGCCGGCCTGGTCGGCGCCGAGGTCGCGGGTCATGGCCGGGAACGCGGGCAGGTACATGTCCAGCGAGAGCGGGCCGATCGCGGTGAGCGTGCCGAGCAGCACCAGCAGGCTCGCGCCCCCGGTGGACGCGGTGGCGCCGGCGCCGGTCGGGCGGGCGGCGGGCGGCGCGGCTTGACTCACGAGCGGGTACCCCCTGAAATCCGATGTGCTCGGGTACCTTACCTCTGTAGTCAGAACTATTGCGATGTGAGGCGGGTGACCCCGTGTCGACGAACGAGCAGGTCGCGCGGTTCGGCGCGGTCCTCGGGGAGCTGCACCGGCTCGTGCGCCGCCGGTCCACGGCGCGCGCCGGGCGGGACCCGCTGCCCGAAGCTCAGGTGGAACTGCTCCTGCTCGTCCGGGACACGCCGGGCATCAGCGGCAAGGACGTGGCCCGGCGCCTCGGCACGGCGCCCAACACCGTGAGCACGCTGGTCCGCGACCTCACCGACGCCGGGCTGCTGGCCCGCGACCGCGACCCCGCCGACCGCCGCGTGGTCCGGCTGCGCGTCACCGAGGCCGCCCACCGGCGGATGGCCGACCACCAACGGCACCGCACCGCGCTGCTCACCGAGGCGCTGGCCGACCTCGACCCGGCAGCGCGTGACGCGATCCTGGCCGCCGCCCCGCACCTCGACACGCTGCTCACCACGCTGCGGGCACACACCCGCCCGGAACGGGACCCCCGTACGTCCGGAAACCCGGTGGCCGCCGCGCCGCCCGGGGCCGGATGATCGCCGGGTGATGCTGCACCAGGACGAGACACCTGTGGACGAGGGGATCGTCCGGGCGCTGCTGACCGACCAGCGCCCCGAGTGGGCCGCGCTGCCGTTGACCCCGGCCGGCGCCGGGACCGACAACACCATGTACCGGCTCGGCGACGACCTGCTCGTCCGGCTGCCCCGCACCGCGGAGAAGGCCGGCGCGCTGCGCAAGGAACAGCTGTGGCTGCCCCGGCTCGCGCCACTGCTGCCGTACCCGGTGCCGGAACCGCTCCACGCCGGGACGCCGACCGCCGCCTTCCCGCTGCCGTGGTCGGTGCAGCGGTGGATCCACGGCGACGAGGTCGGACCCGGCACGGTCCGGGACTGGGCCGCCCTCGGCGCCGACCTGGCGGTGTTCGTACGTCACCTGCACGCGGCCGACCTGCTCGGCGCGACCCGCGCGGACGCGCTGAGCGGATACCGCGGCGGCAGCCTGCACCCCTGTGACACCTGGGTCAGCGCGGCGCTCGACGACTGCCGGCGCAGGATCGGCGACGAGACCGACGTCGACACCCTGCACCGGCTCTGGCGCGACGCCCTCACCCTGCCCGAACCCACCGGCCGGCACGTCTGGCTGCACACCGACCTCAAGCCCACCAATGTGCTGGCACGCGACGGCCGGCTGTGCGCGGTGATCGACTTCGGCGGGCTGACCGTCGGGTTCCCGGACGCGGAACACGCGCCGATCTGGGACCTGCCGCCGCAGGCCCGGCACGCCTACCGGGAGGCGCTCGGTGTCGACGACGTGACCTGGGCGCGGGCCCGCGCCTGGGCGCTCGGGGTGGCGGCCAGCGGCGTCTCCTACTACTGGCACACGTTCCCGGCGTTCGTCGCCGAGTGCCGCAACCGTCTCCGCGAGATCCTCGCCGACGCCGGCTGAGCCCGGGCCGCCGCTCAGGCGGTGCCGTCGAGTTCGGCGTAGCCGCGGCGGGCGGCGATCAGGCCCGGCCGGGCGCCGAACGGCGACTCGGCCGCCACCCGCTCCGGCGGCGCGCTGCCGGTGTGCCCGGCGCGGATCAGCCACGCCTGCCGCGCGAGCTGCGCGTGCTGCTCGCGGACGAAATCCGCGCCGACCGGCTCGCCGTGGCCCGGCACCACCACCGTCGCGGGCGTGGTCAGGCGCAGCAGGTCGGCCAGCGCGTCCGGCCACCGCAACGGGTACGACTCCTCGAACGCCGGCGGCCCGCTCTGCTCCACCAGATCGCCGGCCACCAGCACGTCCGCATCGGGCACGTGCACCACCAGGTCGGCGTCGGTGTGCCCGTGCCCGGGATGGCGCAGCACCACCCGGCGGCCCCCGACGTCGAGCACCGTCTCCTCGACCACCTCGTGCGTCGGCGCCCGCAGCTCGGTACGCGCCAGCTCCTGCGCCAGCGCCGGATCCTCGGCGCGCATCTCCTCGTACGCGGCGCGGCGCAGCGCGTCCGGCCGGTCCCGCAGCGCCGCCACGGCCTGCGGGTGCGCGTAGATGGCGGTGTCCGGCCCGGCCAGCGTGGCGTTGCCGAAACAGTGGTCGAAGTGGTGGTGCGTGTTCACGATCGTCCACGGGTACGGCGTCACCGCCCGCGCCGCCGCCGCCAGCTCGCGCGCCTGCCCGGCCGTGGAGAGCGTGTCGACCAGCAGCGCCGCGCCGTCGCCGACCACGAGCACCACATTCACCGCCAGCAGCGGCTCACGTCGCACGTGCACACCGGGGGCGACCTCGGTGAAGCCGGCGGTCATGACGGGCCGAGGGCCCGCTCGACGAAGCGCTGCCGGTCGACCAGCGCCCGCTCGACCCGGCCCTGCGCCGCCACTGTCGGACCGTCGGTGACAGTCACCTCGAAGACGAGCCGCTTCCCGTCGACCTTCACCAGCTCGGCGTGGGCGGCCACGGTACGCCCGACCGGGGTGGCCGCGCGGTGCTCCAGCTCCACCCGTACGCCGACGGTGGTCGACCCGGACGGCATCCGGGTCGCGGTGGCGGCCACCGTCGCCGCCTCGGCCAGCGCCAGCACGCGCGGGGTGCCGAGCACCGGCACGTCCCCGGAGCCCACCGCCTGCGCGGTGTCGGCGTCGGTCACTGTCAGCTCGACGCGGGCGGTCAGGCCCGGCGTGAAGGGCGACTCCGGCTGCTCCTGCATGCGGCCGAGCCTAGTGCAGATGAACGGGGGCCGTCCGGCGTCCGAGCCGCCGCGCCGTGTCGTCCCCGCCCGCCCGCAGGCCCGCCCGTCGCCCGCCGTTAACCTTGTCCGCGATGGCCGAGCAGACACAATCTCCGACCCCCGCCCCCGACGCGACCACCGAGTCGCCCGACGGCGGGCGCCGCCGTGTGATCGCGATGACCATCTGGGGCGTCGCCTTCGTGGCGGGCTGGCTCGTCATCGGCCTGCCCACCGACCCGGCGTACGCGTTCCTGTGGATCTGGGCCGGCACCATCGCCTGGAACTCGGCCCGCCCGTGGCGCAGCCACCTGCGCTTCGCCCGGGACTGGATCCCGGTGGTGCTGCTGCTCGCCGTGTACAACCTGTCCCGGGGCTTCGCCGACAACGGCGCCACCCCGCACGCGATGGAGCTGATCGTCGCCGACCGGTTCCTCACCGGCTGGCTCACCGGCGGTGAGGTGCCGACGATCTGGCTGCAGGAGCGCCTGTACGACCCGTCCGAGGTGCGCTGGTGGGACGTGCTGGTGAGCTGGATCTACTTCTCGCACTTCGTGGCGACGTTCGCCGCCGCGGCCGTGCTGTGGATGCGCAACCGGCGGCGCTGGATCGCGTACATGTCCCGCTGGGGCTTCCTGTGCGCGGCCGGCCTGGTCACCTACTTCGCCTACCCGGCCGCGCCGCCGTGGTGGGCGGCGCAGAACGGCCTGCTGACCGAGGTCGCGCGGATCTCCACCCGGGGGTGGAAGGAGATCGGCATGCACGGCGCGGGCAACCTGCTCAACGCCGGGCAGATCGCCTCCAACCCGGTGGCCGCCATGCCGTCGCTGCACACCGCGTTCGCGCTGTTCGTGGTGCTGTTCTTCATGCGCTCGGTGCGCAAGCGCTGGTGGCCGCTGATGCTGGCGTATCCGCTGGCCATGACGTTCACGCTGATGTACAGCGGCGAGCACTACCTGATCGACGTGCTGGTCGGCTGGGCGTACGTGGGCATGACGTTCCTGGTGGTCGGCCTGGCCGAGCGCTGGTGGGCGGCGCGGCGGGCCCGGCGTGCCGGTGAGCCCGCCGGCGCGGCCGACGTGCCGCAGCCCGCCACCGCGGCCGACACCCCCGCGGACGACCGGGACGCGGTGCCGGCCGAGCGACGCTAGCCCCGCTGGCGGGTCAGCGGCGGTGGTCGGCCCGGCGCGCGGCCCGCGACCGCTCGGTCAGCTCCGCGGCCAGCTCCCAGGCGTCGGCCAGGTCCCGGTCGACCGCCGCCGCCCCGGCCCCGCCCGCGGTGTCCGCGTGCACGGTGGCCAGCCGCAGCAACCGCTGCGCCGGCCCCTGCGTGACGCGCACGCTCTGGATCCGGGCGTACGGCACCAGCGTCAGCTGGCGGGTCAGCAGCCCGGACCGGGCCACGAACACCCGCTCGTCGAGGCCGGCGCCGACCACCTTGCGGCTCAGCGGGCGCAGCCAGCGGGCCCGGGACGGGGGCGGCGTGCCGGGCAGCTCGTCCAGCCGCACGCCGGGCAGCACCTCCGCCACCACCACCGCGCCGGTGCCGGCGTCGCCGACCGGCAGCAGCCGGTCCGGGCGGTTGCGGTCGTCCGGCTCACCGGCCGAGTAGCCGGCCACCTCCAGCCGCAGCCGCAGCCAGCCCTTCATCCGCCAGAGCAGCGGCCAGGTCGCCCGCACGGTCTGCACCCGGTGCAGCGGCACCGTCTGCACCCGCGTCTCCAGCAGCCCGTTGTGCACACGCAGCGTGCCGTCGTCCCGGTCGAGCCGGAAACTCCAGTCGTCGAGCACCCGCCGGACCGGTTGCAGCACCACACCCGCCATCGCGGTGAGCGTGCTCGCCACCGCGATGAACGACCACGAGCCCTCGGAGAGGAACTGGGCGCCCACGAACACCACGCCGACCGGCAGCAGGAACGCCTGCGGCGTGAGCAACTGGCTGACCAGCAGGTCCTGGTTGCGGACGACGTGCAGCCGGCGGCCGGCCGGCGCGGGCGCGACCGGCGTACCCGGGGCGGCCGGCACGCCCGGCTCGGTCGCGGCGGGCGTCGGGGCCCGGCCGGCGACAGCGAGCAGCCGCTGCCGCAGCGTGGTGGCCTCGGCCACGCTGAGGTAGGCCAGCGGCGCCTCGGTCTTGCCCCCGCCGACCACCTCGAGCCGCAGCTCGGCCAGGCCGGTGAGCTGGGCCAGCAGCGGCCGGACCACCTCCACCGCCTGCAACCGCTCCAGCGGGATGGCGCGCGTGCGCCGCCACAGCAGGCCCTCGTACACGCGCAGCTCCCGGCCCACCAGGTGGTAACCGGTGTTCCACCAGCTCACCACGGACAGCACGGTGGCCCCGAGTACGAAGACCGTGACCAGCAGGGCGAACCAGCCGAACCCGACCCGCGACAGCGTCGACCAGGACAGACCGGCGATAACGACGACGAGTGACTTCGCGCCGTGCAGTGCGGGGCTCAGCGGATGCAGCCGCTGCCGCGGTTCCTCCCCGTCGGACGAGGGCGCGGCGGCCGGACCCCAGGGTCCCGGATACGGCGGAGCGGGCGCGGGCCACGGCCCGGGCGTCGCGTCGGCTGCCGTCCCGTATCCGGGCGGGGGCCCGTAACCGGGTGGTGGCGCGTATCCGGGCGGCGGTCCGTAGCCGGGCGGCGCGGCGGGCGGCCCGTAACCCGGTCCGGGCGGCTGTTCCGGACCGACCGGCGGTGGGGGACCGGGCGCCGCCCCGGGCCGGTCGTCGTGGGGCCGCGGCGCGCCGGGATCGCTCCGGTCGCTCACAGGCCCTCCGCCCGGTCCTCGCCCAGCGCGGTGAGCCGGTCGCGCAGCCGGGACGCCTCGGCCGGACGCAGCCCCGGCACCCGGGCGTCGCTGGCGGCCGCCGCCGTGTGCAACTGCACAGTGGCGAGGTCGAAGGCACGCTCCAGCGGACCGGCGCTCACGTCGACGAACTGCATCCGGGAGTACGGCACGATGGAGAGCCGCCGCACCAGCAGACCGTGCCGCACCAGCAGGTCGTCGTCGCGCTCGGCGTACCCCCAGGCGCGGACCGCACGCACGATGGTGATCGCCCGCCAGACGCCGATCAGCAGGGCCACGCCGACGGCGGCGCCGAGCAGCCAGTGCCCGGACAGCGCCCAGGCCACGCCGAGCACCACGAGCGCCACCGCCAGCCCGATGCCGAGCCGGATCAGCTCCACCCAGATCAGGTCGCGGGAGATCGGCCGCCAGTCGACGGTGTCCGGCCAGGGCTCCAGCGCGCTGCGCGACGCGGGCGGGAGGCCGGTGTGGCCGTCACCGCTCACCGGGAGGACCTGCCGTGCTCGCCGCCGGTACGGGCTCGGGTCGTCTGCTCGCTCACGCTTCGAGCGTAGGCGATCAGGGAAGCGGGACCACCTCGCGGAGGAAGCCGCGTGCGTCGAGGAAGTCCCCGAGGGAGTCCCGGTGCGCCGGGCAGGCGAGCCAGGTCTTGCGCCGGTCGGGCGCGTGCAGGCGGGGATTGTGCCAGCGGAGCTGGTAGGCGGCGGGAGCGCGACACCCCCGCGCCGAGCAGATCAGCTCGTCTTCGGGGGCGTTGGGAGTCGTCACCGGGGCGAGTCTAGGCGTCGCACGCCGGGAGTTTTAGCGCCGGGCGGCCACGGGGGGAGCCGCCCGGCGACGGGGTGAATCGTACACACTGCGGACCCCTTTTTGTCCACCCGTGTTCAGCGTTTTCGTGCGGCGGTACGGCGTGGCCGGACGACGCGGCGAAAATCGTGCCTCTCCCACCCTCGGCTCTCAGCGAGGCATGACAGTCTTGATACGCACCACGCCGCGACGACGACCCTGCTGTGGAGGACCGGTGGCCCAGCCGACCACACCCGACGTGCCGAACCCGACCGAGGCGCCGCCGGACGCCCCACCCCCGGCGGCCACCACCCCGGCGCAGGACGCCACGCTGCTGGAGCGGGCGCTGTTCGAGACCAAGCGGGTGATCGTCGGCCAGGACCGGATGGTCGAGCGGATGTTCGTCGCGCTGCTGGCCCGGGGGCACTGCCTGCTGGAGGGCGTACCGGGCGTGGCCAAGACGCTCGCCGTGGAGACGCTGGCCCGGGTCGTCGGCGGATCGTTCGCCCGGGTCCAGTTCACGCCGGACCTGGTGCCCGCCGACATCATGGGCACCCGGATCTACCGGCAGTCCAGCGAGAAGTTCGACGTCGAGCTGGGTCCGGTCTTCGTCAACTTCCTGCTCGCCGACGAGATCAACCGCGCGCCGGCCAAGGTGCAGTCGGCGCTGCTGGAGGTGATGAGCGAGCGGCAGGTCTCCATCGGTGGCGAGAGTCACCGGGTGCCGGATCCGTTCCTGGTGATGGCCACCCAGAACCCGATCGAGCAGGAGGGCGTCTACCCGCTGCCGGAGGCGCAGCGGGACCGCTTCCTCATGAAGATCGTCGTGGGCTACCCGACCGATGCCGAGGAACGCGAGATCGTCTACCGGATGGGCGTCGCCCCGCCGGAGCCGGCCCGGGTGTTCGACACCCCCGACCTGATCGCCCTGCAGCGCAAGGCCGACCAGGTCTTCGTGCACAACGCGCTCGTCGACTACGCGGTCCGGCTGGTGCTCGCCACCCGGGCGCCGGCCGAGCACGGCATGCCCGACGTCGCCCAGCTCATCCAGTACGGCGCCAGCCCGCGCGCCTCGCTCGGCCTGGTCCGGGCCACCCGCGCGCTGGCGCTGCTGCGCGGGCGCGACTACGCCCTGCCGCAGGACGTGCAGGACATCGCGCCGGACATCCTGCGACACCGGCTGGTGCTCAGCTACGACGCGCTCGCCGACGACGTGCCGGCCGACCACATCGTGCACCGGGTGATGTCGACCATCCCGCTGCCCGCCGTCGCGCCCCGTCAGCAGGCCGCGCCGCCGCCGGCGGTGCCGCACAACGGATGGCCCGGGCAGCGGCCGTGACCCCGCCCACCCGGCTCGCCACCGGCGACCGATCCGGAGCCGTGCTGGCCCGGCTCCAGCTCATGGTCACCCGCAAGCTGGACGGGCTGCTCCAGGGCGACTACGCCGGGCTGCTGCCCGGCCCGGGCAGCGAGGCGGGGGAGTCCCGGGAGTACCGGCCCGGCGACGACGTGCGCCGGATGGACTGGCCGGTCACCGCCCGCACCACGATGCCGCACGTGCGGCGTACGGTCGCCGACCGCGAGCTGGAGACCTGGCTGGCTGTGGACATGTCGGCCAGCCTGGACTTCGGCACCGGGCGGTGGCTCAAGCGGGACGTGGCGGTCGCCGCCGTCGCCGCGCTGGCTCACCTCACCGTGCGGGGCGGCAACCGGATCGGCGCCGTCGTCGGCACCGGCGGGGCCGGTGGGCCGGGGACGATGCTGCGGCTGCCCGCCCGGTCCGGCCGCAAGGAGGCCCAGGGGCTGCTGCGGGCGGTGGCCGGCGCCGAGATCCGGCCCGGTCGCAGCGACCTCGGCGCGCTCGTCGACATGCTCAACCGGCCGCCCCGGCGGCGCGGCGTGGCGGTGGTCATCTCCGACTTCCTCGCGCCGCCGCAGCAGTGGGGCCGGCCGCTGCGTAAGCTGCGGGTCCGCCACGACGTGCTGGCCGTGGAGGTGGTCGACCCGCGGGAACTGGAACTGCCCGACGTGGGGGTGCTGCCGGTGGTCGACCCGGAGAGCGGCGAGCTGCACGAGGTGCAGACCGCCGACCCGGGACTGCGCCGCCGGTACGCCGAGGCGGCGGCAGCCCAGCGCGGGGCGATCGCCGCCGAGCTGCGCGCCGCGGGCGCGGCCCACCTGCGCCTGCGTACCGACCGAGACTGGCTGCTGGACATGGTGCGTTTCGTGGCCGCGCAGCGGCACGCCCGCACCCGAGGGACGACGCGATGATCCGTTTTCTGCAACCGTGGTGGCTGCTGGCCGTGCTGCCGGTGCTCGCCCTCGCCGCCGCGTACGTCTGGCGGCAACTGCACCGCCGGCAGTACGCGCTGCGGTTCACAAACGTCGACCTGCTGCGTACCGTCGCGCCCAAGGGACTGGGCTGGCGGCGGCACGTGGCGGCCACCGCGTTCCTGCTCTGCCTGCTGGTGCTGGCGACCGGGCTGGCCCGCCCGGCGATCGACACCCGCGAGCCGCTGGAGCGGGCCACCGTCATGCTCGCCATCGACGTGTCGCTGTCGATGCAGGCCGACGACGTGTCACCGAACCGCCTGGAGGCGGCGCAGGAGGCGGCCAAGCAGTTCGTCGGCGAGCTGCCGGAGAGCTACAACCTGGGGCTCGTGTCGTTCGCGAAGTCCGCGAACGTGCTGGTGCCGCCGACCAAGGACCGGGCGGCGGTGAACACCGCCATCGACGGGCTGGTGCTGGCCGAGGCGACCGCCACCGGCGAGGCGGTCTTCACCTGCCTGGAGGCGATCCGGTCGGTGCCGGCCGACGGCGCCGCGGGCATCCCGCCGGCCCGGATCGTGCTGCTGTCCGACGGCTACCGGACCTCCGGCCGGTCGGTGGAGGAGGCCGCCGCGGCGGCGCAGGCGGCGAACGTGCCGGTGTCCACCATCGCGTTCGGCACCGACTCGGGCCAGGTCGACATCGGCGGGCAGCTCCAGCGGGTGCCGGTGGACCGCACCGCGCTGTCCCAGCTCGCGGAGACCACCCAGGGCTTCTTCTACGAGGCCGCGTCGGCCAGCGAGCTGAAGCAGGTCTACCAGGACATGGGCAGCTCGATCGGCTACCGGACCGAGCCGCGCGAGATCACCCAGTGGTACGCGGGCGTCGCCCTGCTGCTGGCACTGTGCGCGGGCGGGCTGAGTCTGCTCTGGACGTCCCGGCTGGTCTGAGCCGGGCCCGGCCGGCGGTGGTCAGTGACCGCCGCCGGCCAGCACGAACAGGACCGCCACCCAGACGGCGGCGAGGGTGAAACCCAGGGGGGCGACGTAACGGCTCATGGGTGTGCTCCGTGGCGACAGTCGGCCCGGTGCGGGCCGTGGGGGGTCGGGGCGTACGCGCACGAAGTCGTGACCGGGTGCTCCGCCGCGCGGCAGGGCCGCCCCGGCGTGGGCGCCGGAGAGCGGATGCGGTGCGGAGGGCGGGAAGCGGGTCAGCCGCGTCGACCGAGCCGTGGCTCAGCGGGGCTGACGGTGGGCCCGGCCACGACTGGGAGGATCGCTATCTCGCACAGCGATCACCTCCTACGGTCGGCGGGGCCCGGAACGCGGGCGCAGACCGGCCCGCAGACCCGGTGATCGTACACCGGTGTGTGCGGGTGTCGCGCGCGCGGCCGCCGACCCCGGCGGCGCCGGCGTGTGACCTGCTCGGGTTAGCGCTTACCTACCGGTAACCCCTAGGCTCCGACCGGACCGAGAGATCACTGGAGCAGAGGGGGATCCGTGGCCCGTACGGTGCTGGTGACCGGCGGCAACCGGGGGATCGGCCTGGCCATCGCGCAGGCCTTCGCCAAGCAGGGCGACCGGGTGGCCGTCACGTACCGGAGCGGCGAGGCCCCGGAGGGCCTGTTCGGGGTGCGGTGTGACGTGACCGACGCCGAGTCGGTCGACGCCGCGTTCACCGCGGTCGAGGCCGAGCTGGGCCCGGTGGAGGTGCTCGTCGCCAACGCCGGCATCACCGACGACACGCTGCTCATGCGGATGTCCGAGGAACAGTTCACCCGCGTGCTCGACACCAACCTGAGCGGCTCGTTCCGGGTCGCCAAGCGGGCCTCGACGAAGATGCTCCGGAACCGGTGGGGCCGGATGATCTTCATCTCCTCGGTGGTCGGCCTCTTCGGTGGCGCGGGCCAGGTCAACTACGCGGCCAGCAAGGCCGGCCTGGTCGGTGTGGCCCGCTCGATCACCCGCGAGCTGGGCAGCCGCAACATCACCGCGAACGTGGTGGCGCCCGGCTTCATCGACACCGACATGACCGCCGGGCTGCCCGAGGAACGCAAGGCGGAGCTGCGCAAGGCGATCCCCGCCGGGCGGATGGCCACCCCGGACGAGGTCGCGGGCGTCGTCACCTGGCTCGCCTCGGACGCGGCCGGCTACGTCACCGGCGCCGTCATCCCGGTCGACGGCGGCCTCGGCATGGGTCACTGAGCAGAGCACGGAGGAGACACGCAATGTCCGGACTTCTCGCCGGTAAGCGACTGCTGGTCACCGGCGTCATCACCGACGCCTCGATCGCCTTCTCGGTGGCGAAACTCGCCCAGGAGAACGGCGCCCAGGTCGTGCTCACCGGCTACGGCCGGCTCTCCCTGGTGGAGCGGATCGCCAAGCGGCTGCCCGAACCCGCGCCGGTGATCGAGCTGGACGTCACCAGCGAGGAGCACCTGGCCGGCCTGGCCGACAAGGTACGCGAGCACGTCGACGGCCTGGACGGGGTGGTGCACTCGATCGGGTTCGCCCCGCAGAGCTGCCTCGGCGGCGGCTTCCTCGACGCCCCGTGGGCGGACGTGGCCACTGCGCTCCAGGTCTCCACCTACTCGTACAAGTCCCTGGCCATGGCCGCGCTGCCGCTGATGTCCTCCGGCGGTGCCGTGGTGGGCCTCACCTTCGACGCCACCAAGGCGTGGCCGGTCTACGACTGGATGGGCGTGGCCAAGGCCGGGCTGGAGTCCGCCTCCCGCTACCTGGCGCTGCACCTGGGCAAGCAGGGCATCCGCAGCAACCTGGTCGCGGCCGGCCCGCTGCGCACCATCGCCGCCAAGTCCATCCCCGGCTTCGACCAGTTCGAGGACGCCTGGACCGAGCGGGCCCCGCTGGGCTGGAGCCTCACCGACCAGGAGCCGGCCGCCCGGGCCTGCCTGGCGCTGCTGTCGGACTGGTTCCCGGCCACCACCGGCGAGATCGTCCACGTCGACGGCGGCTACCACGCCATCGGCGCCTGAGATGTAAGGAAGGGCCCCTTCTTAACGCCTCGCGCATAGGAAGGGGCCCTTCTTAACACGCCATGCCCGGGTGGTCACCGCGCCGACCAGGGGGCGTCGCCACACCGTCACGGCGGGCGAGGAAGAATGGACCCCATGGCGTACGACGCGTTGGTGCTGGTCTCCTTCGGCGGCCCGGAGCGGCCCGAGGACGTTCTCCCGTTCCTGCAGAACGTCACCCGGGGGCGGGGGGTGCCGCCGGAGCGGCTGGCCGAGGTCGCCGAGCACTACCTGCACTTCGGCGGGGTGTCGCCGATCAACCAGCAGTGCCGTGACCTGCTCGCGGCGATCCGCGCGGACTTCGCCGCCAACGGCGTCGACCTGCCGGTCTACTGGGGCAACCGCAACTGGGATCCGATGCTCGCCGACACGGTGGCGCGGATGCGCGACGACGGGATCACCCGGGCGCTGGCGTTCGTCACCAGCGCGTACGGCGGCTACTCCTCCTGCCGGCAGTACCAGGAGGACATCGCCTCGGCCCGCGCCGCGGTCGGCCCGGACGCTCCGCTGATCGAGAAGCTGCGCCAGTTCTGGGACCACCCCGGCTTCATCGAGCCGCACGCCGACGCGGTCCGCGCCGCGCTCGCCCAGCTCGACCCCGCGAAGCGGGACAGCACCCGGCTGGTCTTCACCGCGCACTCGGTCCCGATGTCGGCGGCCGCCAGCGCCGGCCCGCACGGCGGCCGGTACACCGCCCAGCTCGAGGAGGTCGCCCGGCTGGTGCACGCTGCGGCCGCGCCGGACCTCGCGTACGACCTGGTCTGGCAGAGCCGGTCCGGCCCGCCGCAGGTGCCGTGGCTGGAGCCGGACGTCAACGACCACCTAGCCACGCTGCCCGAGCAGGGCGTGACGAGCGTCGTGGTCAGCCCGATCGGCTTCGTCTCCGACCACCTGGAGGTGGTGTGGGACCTGGACACCGAGGCGCTGGAGACGGCCAAGCAGCTCGGCCTGGACTTCGTCCGCGCCGGCACCCCGGGCGTCGACCCGCGGTTCGTCGCGATGGTCCGCGAGCTGGTGCTGGAACGCACCGCCCCGGACGGCGAGCGGCTGCGCCGCCGGCTCGGCGAACTGCCGGCCTGGGACACCTGCCCGGCGTTGTGCTGCGTACCCCCGGCCCGCCGGCCCTGAGCCCGACCCGACGACACCCCTGGGGACGACACGATGCTTGACCGCAAGCCGGTGCAGAGCTGGCTCACCGACATGGACGGCGTGCTGGTGCACGAGGGGCAGCCGGTGCCGGGCGCGCCGGAGTTCGTCAAGAAGCTGCGTGCCTCCGGCAAGCCGTTCCTGGTGCTGACGAACAACTCCATCTACACCCCGCGTGACCTCCAGGCCCGGCTGGCCCGGATGGGGCTGGACGTGCCGGAGGAGGCGATCTGGTCGTCCGCCCTGGCCACCGCCCAGTTCCTGGCCGACCAGCGGCCGGGCGGGACCGCGTACGTCATCGGTGAGGCCGGGCTGACCACGGCGCTGCACGCGGTGGGGTACGTGCTCAGCGACTTCGCCCCGGACTACGTGGTGCTGGGGGAGACACGCACCTACAGCTTCGAGGCGATAACCAAGGCGATCCGGCTGATCAACGACGGCGCCCGGTTCATCTGCACCAACCCGGACGCCACCGGCCCGTCGATGGAGGGCGCGCTGCCGGCGGCCGGTTCGGTGGCGGCGATGATCTCCAAGGCGACGGGTGTCGACCCGTACTTCGTCGGCAAGCCCAACCCGATGATGATGCGCTCGGCGCTGAACACGATCGACGCCCACTCCGAGTCGACCGCGATGATCGGCGACCGGATGGACACCGACATCCTGTGCGGCCTGGAGGCCGGCCTGGAGACGATCCTGGTGCTCACCGGCATCAGCAGCCGGGCCGAGGCCGAGCGGTACCCGTACCGTCCGTCGCGGATCGTCGACTCGGTGGCCGACCTGATCGACGAGGTCTGAGCCGGGGTTCTACAGCCGCAGCGGCGCGTTGCAGGCGGCCACCAGGGCCTGCCGGCAGGCGGTGGTCAGCGGCCGCAGCGCCGCGTCGCGCTGCTGCGCCTCGTAGGTGTTCACCGCGCCGCCGGGCGCGCTCTCCCCGGCCAGCGCCAGCACCCGATCGAGTACGGCGGCGCGCGCGAACAGCCGGCGGGCCCGCGGGTCGAAGCCGGGCGGCAGGTCGGTGCCTCCGTCCGGGCGGCGCAACGCGGCGAGCGCACCGGCCAGCTCGGGCCGCCACTGCGCGACGTCGAGGCGGGTCAGCGTGGCTGTCGTCTCGGCGAGCACCGCGGAGAGTTCGGCCTCGGCCTCCGCCGCGCCGGGCGTGGACAGGGACGCCTTCGGCGCGTCCGCCGGCAGCGGGTGGACCCGCCAGAGCACTGTCTCCCAGGTCATCCCCGACCCGGAGGTGTGCGTGCGGACCTCCGGCACCAACCCCATGCCGCTGGCCACCACCGCCTCGCCGGCCACCAGCGCCGCCCCGGCGAACGCGCCCGGGCCGGGCAGGCCGCGCGGGTCGCCCGGCGCGGGCAGCACCAGGCGGATGTCGTCCGGGGAGTGCTTGGCCAGGCTGGGTAGCGCCTCCCGCAGGGACACGTCGGTCCAGGTGCCGGGTGCGTCGGCGACCAGGTGCTCCTCGTCGCCGGCGACCGCGTCGGCCACCTCGTCGAACGGCACCAGGCCGGCTCGCCAGGCACGCACCCAGGCGACGAACCGGCTCGACCGGCGCGGAGCCAGTGTGGCCGCGCCCGCTGCGGGGGAGGACATGCCGAAAGGGTACGTGCTCCGCGCCGCTGCTGTCTCGGCTGCCGCTCCGGTGGCGCGACCTGCCCCCAACTAACCCCTTCGCACCGTTTCGTGCCGACGGATGACGCCCCGGTCGGCGCGTCGGCGAGCGACACGCCGAGGTCGTGGCTAGCGTCTCCGGCATGGCGGGGCGATACGACGGCGACGTGCTGGCCGGCGACTGGCGGCGACGGAAGGTGACCCCCGAGGTCGACGCCGAGCCGGACCTGGTGGTCGAGGACGCCGACTCCGGGTTCTGCGGCGCGGTGGTCGGCTTCGACACCGGCGCGGTGGTGCTGGAGGACCGGCACGGGCGACGGCGAAACTTCCCGCTGCTGCCCGCCGCGTTCCTGCTCGACGGCCGGCCGGTCACGCTGCGGCGGCCGGCCCGCGCCCCGGTGCCTGCCGCGCGCCGCCGTACCGCGTCTGGCTCGATAGCTGTGGACGGCGTACGGGCGCAGGTCGCCAAGGCCAGCCGGATCTGGGTCGAGGGCGTGCACGACGCCGCGCTGGTCGAGCGGATCTGGGGCGACGACCTGCGCATCGAAGGCGTCGTGGTGGAGCCGCTGGACGGCATCGACGCGCTCGCCGACGAGGTACGCGCGTTCGCGCCCGGCCCCGGCCGCCGCCTCGGCGTACTGGTCGACCACCTGGTGCCCGGCTCGAAGGAGAGCCGGATCGTGGCCCGGGTGAACTCGCCGCACGTGCTGGTCACCGGGCACCCGTACGTCGACGTGTGGCAGGCGGTACGCCCGGACGCCCTGGGCATCGCGGCCTGGCCGGTGGTGCCGCCGGGGCAGCCCTGGAAGGAGGGCGTCTGCGCGGCGCTCGGGGTGGCCGAGCCGGCTGACATGTGGCGGCACATCCTGTCCCGGGTGGACAGTTTCGCCGACGTGGAGACGCCGCTGATCAACGCGATGGAGCGGTTGATCGACTTCGTCACCGAGCCTGTCTGAGAGGTCGGTTGCGGTTGAGGGCCGGGGGCGACCGTGCCCGGCTCCGGGCGGTCAGGCTTGATCCCTGCGCCGGTCACGGTCGCCCCCGGCCCCGCCGTGCGCCAGCGCCACCCGCCCCCCGCCCCCGCCCCGGCCCCTCGCGCCCCCGGCCCCCCGCGCCCCGCCCGCCCCCGCCAGGGCGATCAAGGAGTTTGTGGGTGAATTGGAGATCAACGCGGACGCGAACTCCTTGATCACGGGGTGAGCGGTGCGGGTGTGCGTCGATCATGGAGTTGTGGTCCCCGCGGATCGGGCATAGCGGGGCGAAATGAGGGCCACAAGTGCAAGATCGGCGGGGCGGGGGTGGGGTGGGGAGGGGCGGGGCGGGAGTTACGGGAGCTCGTCGGGGGTTCGGGTCAGGACGAAGGTGGCTATGTCCAGGGCTACCGGGGTGCCTGATTCGTCGCGGATCACCGTCAGGATCTCGCCGTCCTGGGAGCCGGAGCGGCCCCGCCACCGGTCCAGGCCCTCGCGGGTGAAGCGCAGCTGCGGCCTGCCGACCTGGCCGCCGACCAGGTCACCGGCGGCGTCGACGCGGAACTCGTACTCGCCGCCCATCCACCACCAGCGCCCGGTCAGCGCGGCCACGTCGGCGGCGGGCGGGTCGGCCGGGCGCCAGGGGGCGGGCGCGGCCGGTTCGGCGTCCAGCACCAGTGTGAGCGCTTCCCGGCCGAGCGCGCCGATGTGGTGGCCGCGCAGCCCGTACGAGTTGGCGAAGTTGACCACGGCGGTGCGGGTGGGCCGGTGCACGGCCAGGCCGGCGACGTACCCGGGCATGGATCCGCCGTGCCCGACGTACACGCGGTCGCCGACCCGGTAGAGCTCGATGCCGAGGCCGTGCCCGCCGGTCCACGAGTCGAGGTCGTTGATGACCATGGGGGCGCACATCTCGGTGAGCGTGGCGGGGGAGAGCAGCGCCGGGTCCGGGTCGGCCAGGAACGTGGCCCAGCGGCCCAGGTCCTCGACCGTGGACCAGAGCTGACCGGCCGGCGCCATCGCCGCGGTGTCGGTGCGTGGCTCCTCCCGCAGCGTCTCGTGCCAGGGGTGGACGACGTAGCCGCGGGCGTACGGCTCGGTGGGGTGGTACGTGGTGCGGCGCATGCCCAGCGGGGCCAGCAGCCGCTCGGTCAGCAGCTCCGCCCAGGGCGTGCCGGTGATCCGTTCCAGCGCGGCGCCGAGCAGCCCGTACGCCAGGTTCGAGTAGTGGTAGACGAAGTGCGGCGGGTAGGCGATCTTGTCCGGCGTCAGCCCGGCGAGCAGGGTGTCCAGGTCCGTGCCCCCGACCCGCTCCCACCAGTCGCCGTCCGGCTCGCGTTGCAGGCCGCTGACGTGGCCGAGGAGCTGGCGCACCGTCACCGAGCCGACCGGGGTGCCGGGCAGGTGGGCGTCCAGCGGGTCGTCCAGTGACAGCCGGCCGGCGTCGCGCTGCTGCATCACCAGCACCGCGGTCATGGTCTTGGTGATCGAGCCGATCCGGTACTGCAGGTCGGCGTCGGGGCGGGGCGTCTCACCGGCGACGGCGAGGTGCGCCAGCCGGCCGTCGCGGACCACGCCGAGCGCGAGTGAGGGGCCCCGCCCCTCGGCCTGGGCCCGGGCGACCAGCAGGTCCACCTGACGCGCGGTCTCGGGCAGCAGGGGCATCTCGTCCTCCTCGTCGGCGGTGGGCGCGGTACGCCGAGCCGAGCCTAGCGATCATGACAGTTCGATGACACGTGCGTTGACGTGTCAGGATTGTTCTCGTGGACGCCGTGTTCTGGATCGTTCTGGGTGTGGTATTGGCGGTCGCCGAGATCTTCACGACGACGCTCTTCCTGATCATGTTCGGGGTCGGGGCGTTCGCCGCGGCCGGCGCCGCGGCGCTCGGCGCGCCGGTGGCGCTGCAGGCGGTGATCTTCGCGGTGGTGTCGGCGTTGTCGGTGGCGGTGGTCCGTCCGGTGGTCCGGCGGCACGCGCGGCCGGCGATCGAGACCGGGGAGCAGCCGTTCGGGGTGGAGGCGCTGGAGGGGGCCACCGCTGTGGTCCTGGAGCCGGTCGACTCCGAGCGCGGGATGATCAAGATCGACGGTGAGCTGTGGACGGCCCGCTCGTACGACGCGACGCGCTCATACGCCGAGGGTGAGCGGGTGCAGGTGATCAAGGTTCGGGGCGCTACCGCCCTGGTATGGCAGGACGACATTTCCACCCCGGGCGAGCTGCCCGAAGCGAAAAGGTGAACGGTATGGAGTTTCTGGCGATCCTGATGATCGCGGTGGCGTTGATCGGTGTGGTGACGCTGTTCAAGGCGGTGCGGATCGTGCCGCAGCAGCGGCAGGACGTGGTGGAGCGGCTGGGCCGGTACAAGCGCACGCTGAACCCGGGCCTGAACCTGCTGGTGCCGTTCGTCGACGCGGTACGCACCAAGGTCGACATGCGTGAGCAGGTGGTCAGCTTCCCGCCCCAGCCGGTGATCACCTCCGACAACCTGGTCGTCTCGATCGACACGGTCCTCTACTTCAAGGTCGTCGACTCGGTTCGCGCCACCTACGAGATCTCCAACTTCCTCCAGGCGATCGAGCAGCTGACCGTCACCACGCTGCGTAACGTGATCGGCTCGCTGGACCTGGAGCGCGCGCTCACCAGCCGCGAGGAGATCAACCGGCACCTGTCCGGCGTGCTGGACGAGACCACCGGCCGCTGGGGCATCAAGGTGACCCGGGTCGAGATCAAGGCGATCGAGCCGCCGCCGAGCATCCGCGACTCGATGGAGAAGCAGATGCGCGCCGAGCGGGACCGCCGCGCCGCGATCCTCAACGCCGAGGGCCACAAGCAGTCGCAGATCCTCACCGCCGAGGGTGAGAAGCAGGCCGCGGTGCTGCGCGCCGACGGTGACCGGCAGGCCCGGATCCTCCAGGCGGAGGGCCAGGCCAAGGCGATCCGTACCGTCTTCGACGCGATCCACACCGCCAACCCGAGCCAGAAGGTGCTGGCCTACCAGTACCTCCAGGCGCTGCCGCAGATCGCCAACGGCACTGCCAACAAGGTCTGGATCGTCCCGACCGAGCTGACCAAGGCCCTGGAGGGCATGGGCGGCGCGCTGGGCGGGCTGGCCAACATGGCCGGCGACGTGCCGTCGCCGGAGGCCGCCCGCAGCGCCGGCGAGGTCGAGCGGGAGGCCGCCGAGGCCGCCCAGGCCGCGGCCGTCGCGGCCCAGGAGATCCACAACGAGGTACGGGTGGCCGAGGCGCAGGCCACCGGCGGCAACGCCCCGCAGGGCCTGCCCGCGCCGGAGCCGGTGTCGCCGGCCAGCCTGGTGAACGACCCGGCGGACCAGCGCGAGCGGGGCTGACCGGCAAATCCGAAAAGTCCTCATACGGCGCTCCGGCGACTGCCACCATCGGTCTTGAGGACGGGTGGTGAGCAGGGCCGGAGCGCCGTTGCGTGTCCCGGGCCACCCGCGGCGCGAACGAGGTGACGCATGAAGGACCCGGCGAACCGGCTGTTCTCCCGTACCCCGGTCCCCGGCGCGCACGACCCCGCCGGGCCGATCGGCTCCCGGCGTACCGGAGGAGGGTTCGGGGTCCTGCCGTTCGTCTCCGAGCCCGGCCCCGGCGCGCCCGCCACCGACGCGACCTGGGCCTGGTCGATCCGCCGGTTCGCCCGCGCGGCGGTCTGGCTGCTGCCCGCGTACGCGGTGCTCTACGGCCTGGTGGCGATGGCCAGCGGCGGCGGGGTGGGCAACGACCCGTACCCGGCCGACGGCCGGCCGCTCTACCTGGTCGGCTGGGTCGCCTCGGTGTGGCTCGGGCTGCTCGCACTGCTCGCGCTCACCGGCCTGCTCGCCGCCACCCGCTGCCGCCGTGTCGCGCTGGCCGGGCTGCTCGCCAGCATCGGCGGGATGGTGCTGATGCTCCCGTTCGCCGGGCTGGCCGAGCAGACGCCGGTGTTCGGCGTGACCGCGCGCGGCATCGTGCTGTTCGGCGCCACGCTCTACAGCGTGGGCTGGTTCCTGACCGGCTGGTCGGTGGCCCGGTCCGGGATGTTCTCCTACGGCGACGGGACCATGCTGATGATCGCCGCCCCGCTGCTCGGCCTGGGCGGCGCGCTGATCGGCTCGCTGCAGACGTTCGGCGCGATCTTCGTGCTGGTCGCCGGCATCGGCATCGGCTACCGCAGCGGCCGCCTGGTGCCCGAGACGATCGTCCGGGACGCCGCAGCCGCCAGCGTCGCCGCCGCTCCGGTGCCGCCCGCGTCACCGAAGGGCCCACTCGGCGCCGGTTGACCGGTTCTCCAGCTGGGCGGCCGCCGTGAAGTAACTGACAGTTGCCTGGCGAGGTGGCCGGTAGGCGGCTTTCGTGGCAATCCTTGCCTTCATGCCGTCACCCAGGTCGCCGCTGTCGCGGCTGTTCACCGTGCTGCTGGCCGGCCTGCTCGCCGGGCTCGTCCTCGCGGTCGCCGCGCTTCCCGCCGGACTGCTCGGCGGGTTCGCCGCCCGGGCGGCGCTCGGCGCGTACGCGGACCTGCCCGACGCGCTGCGCACGCCGGCGCAGCCGCAGCGCTCCTACCTCTACGCCAACGACGGCAAGACGCTGATCACCACGTTCTACGACGTGAACCGCACCGACGTGTCGCTGGACGAGATCGCCCCGGTGATGCGGCAGGCGATCATCGCGGCCGAGGACCGGCGGTTCTACTCGCACGGCGGCGCGGACCTGCGCGGCATCGCCCGGGCGCTGGTGGCGAACGTCAAGGGCGGCGGCACCGAGCAGGGCGGCTCCACGCTGACCATGCAGTACGTCCGCAACGTGCTCAAGACCGACCCGAACCGCACGCCGGCGGAGCGGCAGGCCGCCACCGAGCAGACCGTCGGGCGCAAGCTCCAGGAGATCCGGTACGCGAACGCGCTGGAGCAGTCGCTGTCCAAGGACGAGATCCTCAACCGCTACCTCAACATCGCGTACTTCGGCTCCGGCGCGTACGGCGTCGCCGCCGCCAGCCAGCGCTACTTCGGCAAGGCCCCGGCCGACCTGACGCTGGGCGAGGCGGCGCTGCTGGCCGGTCTGGTCCAGTCGCCGGAGGCGTACAGCCCGATCGACGGCGACCTCGACCAGGCGCTGGCCCGCCGGGCGTACGTGCTGGACGCGATGGCCGAGACCGGCGCGATCACCGCCCAGCAGGCCGCGGCGGCGAAGGCGCAGGCGCCCACGCTGCGCCCGACCGCCCAGCCCAACGGCTGCACCGCCACCGCCCAGGGGCACGACGACTGGGGCTTCTTCTGCGACTACCTGCGCCGCTGGTGGCTCACCCAGCCCGCGTTCGGCGCCACCCCCGAGGAGCGCGAGCAGGCGCTGCGCCGGGGCGGCTACCGCGTCGTCACCACGCTGGATGCGAAGATCCAGCAGACCGCGCAGGAGCAGGCCACCAAGGTCTACGGGTACGGCAACAAGCGCGCGCTGCCGATCGCCGCGGTCGAGCCCGGCACCGGCCGGGTGCTTGCGATGGCGGTGAACCGGCACTACAGCCTCGACGCCAACCCGGACGGGCAGGCCAACCACCCGAACACGGTCAACCCGCTGATCTCCGGCGGCGCCAGCGTCGACGGCTACCAGGCCGGCTCGACGTTCAAGATGTTCACCATGCTGGCCGCGCTGGAGGCCGGCAAGCCGCTGTCCACCGGCTTCGACGCCCCGAGCCGGCTGCCCACCCGGTACGCCTCGGACGACGAGGGCAACTGCGACGGCACCTGGTGCCCGGCGAACGCCAACCCGCAGTGGATGGACGGCTACCGGATGATGTGGGACGGCTTCGGCCGCTCCGTCAACACGTACTTCGTCTGGCTGGCCGAACAGGTCGGCGAGGACAAGGTGGTGGAGATGGCGCAGCGCCTCGGCATCACCTTCCGGGCCGACTCCGACGCCACGTTCGCCCGCGACCACGCCGCCGACTGGGGCGCGTTCACGCTCGGCGTGGCCGCCACCACCCCGCTCGACCTGGCGAACGCGTACGCCACGGTGGCCGCCGAGGGCACGTACTGCACGCCGCTGCCGGTGGTCTCGGTGACCACGCCCGACGGCGGGACCGTCGACGTGGGGCAACCGGAGTGCAAGCGGGTCCTCGACCCGGACGTGGCCCGGGCCGCGACCGACGCGGCCCGCTGCCCGGTTGGCCAGCAGTCGGCGTTCGGGCAGTGCAACGGCGGCACCGCCACCGCCGTCGACTCGATCGTCGGCCGCCCGGTCGCCGGCAAGACCGGCAGCTCGGAGCGGAACGCCACGGAGACGTTCGTCGGGTACACCCCGCAGGTCGCCGTGGCCGGCATCGCCGCCAACCCGGACGACGTCACCGACCTGGTCGGCTCCGCCGTGCAGGCGAAGGTGATCGACGCGGTCGCGCGGACCATCAGGACAGCGGTCACCGGCAAGCCGGTGGCCGACTTCACCGCGCCGAGCCGGGCGCTGGTCGGCGACCCGCAGCGTCCGCAGCCGCCCCGGCGGACCGAGCCGGACCGCCGCGAGCAGCGCGAGGACCGCGAGCTGCCCTCCGACGTGCTGCGCTGGCTGCGCGACCGCGGGTAAGGAAGGGCCCCTTCTTAACGCCTCCGGTAGTAAAGGGGCCCCTTCTTAACGCCGCCCCCGGCGCGCGGCCACCCGCCGCCTGGGTAGCCCCGGGCCGCCATGATCACGTCCTGGCACCAGGTCCACCGGTCCAGCACCGCCACCCGGCCGGTCAGGCGGGCCACCGCCACGGTCCGGGCCATCGCCGCCGCGCGCACCGTCGCCTCCAGCGCCGGATGGACGGTACGGCCGAACAGCGCCAACCCGTCGGCCCGGCCGGGTGCCCGGGCCAGCCGGTTCCACAGTGGCCTCCCACCGGCGTTCTCGAAGTACCGCGCCCGGACACCTCGCCGGCGCAGCCACTCCGCCAGCGCCTCGGCCTGGGTGGTCCTGCCGGAGCCGTCGACGCCGAGCAACGCGAACATCACGGGTCGGGCCAAACACCCGGATGCTGGCGGCGATCATCAACGGCCGCTGATGATCGACTTGTGATCGACCGGTGACGCCGGGCGACAGGCTTGGGCTCGCCTTCCGGCACCACGGAAGGCGTACCCGAATCGAGGAGGCGTCCATGGAGAAGGCCACGATCGAGCAGGCCGGCAAGAAGAAGCTCTCGCTGAAGGTCCGCAAGCTGGAGCGGCTGGAGACCACCGTCATCCGCGAGAGCAACGGCGCCTGATCCGCGCCGGCACCCCGGTCGCCGCCACCTACCGCGGCGGCCGGGGTGCCGCTTCCCGTCTTCCGCCGAGCGTTAGTGAGGTTGCGGTCCCATGCTCAAGCCGCGCGTCAAGAGTGTCCACGAGCCCTACACGCTGCCGGGGAACCGGCTGATCATCGGTCTGATGCAGTACGGCGTCGCGTCGGAGATCCAGGACGACGAGGACGGCACGATCGCCCGCATCCTGACATTGCTGGACGGCACCCGGTACGTGTGGGAGGTCTGCGCGGACCTCGCCGAGACGCACCCGGGCATCGACGAGGGCAGCGTCCGCGAGGTGGTGGACCAGCTCATCGCGCAGGGCTTCGTCGAGGACGCGGCGGCCCCGCTGCCCGACGGGTTCACCGCGGAGGCCGCGCAGCGCTACGACCGGGCCCGGCACTTCTACGCCTGGATCGACACCCAGCCCCGCAGCTCGCCCTTCGAGGTGCAGGCGCGTATCGGGCGGGCGCGGGTCTCCGTACTCGGTCTCGGCGGCACCGGCACGGCGGTCGCGGCCGGACTCGTCGCCAGCGGCGTCGGCGGCCTGCACTGCGCCGACTTCGACGTGATCGACCAGCCGAACCTGACCCGCCAGCTGCTCTACACCGAGAGCGACCTCGGCCAGCCGAAGGTGAAGGTCGCCGTGGACCGGCTGCGGGCGATGAACTCGCACGTCGACGTCACCGGGGAGGAGTGCCGGGTCCGCTCCGCCGACGACCTGGTGCCGCTGATGAACGGGCGGGACGCCTTCGTCCTCTGCGCGGACCGGCCCGTCGACCAGATCCAGGACTGGACGAACGAGGCGGCGCTGCGTACCGGCACGCCGTGGTTCATGGCGCTCTACACCGGGCCGATGACGGTCGTCGGCTCGTTCCTCCCGGGCCGCACCGGGTGCTACACCTGCCTGCGGCGGCGGCCGGACAAGCACGAGATCCAGACCGACGGCACGCCGCTGCGCGGCGGGGAACGACCGAACGCGGTGATCGCCGCCACCGCGAACGTGACCGGTCACCTCTGCGCGCTGGAGGTGCTCTACCACCTCGGCGGGCTGCCCCAGCAGGTCGCCGGGCGGGTCTTCCACCAGAACGCCGCGCGCTGGGACCACCACTACTTCATCGACGTGCCGCGGGACCCGGACTGCCCCTCGTGCGGTCCGCGCGGCGCGTGAGGACCGGGCGATGACGACCACCGGGGTCGAGGCGGCGCCGGATCTGGGCGCCGCGACGCGGGTACGGTTCCACCCGCTGCGGATCCGGCCGTCCGACGACGACCCGGACTCGGTGGTGGTGGGCCGGCCGGAGGTCGGCGAGTTCGTGGAACTGCCCGCGATCGGCGTCCGTGCCGTCGAGCTGCTCGACGGCGGAGCGCCGATCGGCGTGGCCGAGGAACGGATCGCCGCCGACCACGACGTGGACCTCGACCTCGTGGACCTGGTGCTCGCGCTGCGGGAGGCGGGCCTGGTGGCCGAGGTCGACGGCCGGCCCACCGGCGGCGCCCGCCGCGAGGACCGGCAGCACCTGCCCTGGCTGCGGGCCCGGCACGTGCGCTGGCTGTTCGGCCCCGCGGCGAAGGTGGCCTACGTCGCGCTGGTCGCGGCGACGCTGGCCACAGTGGTACGCCGTCCCGAGCTGCTGCCGTCGTACCGGGACTTCTTCTGGACCGGCTACGTCGGTCTCGCCGTGCTCGTGAACACCGTGCTGTTCTCCGGGATGGCGGTGCTGCACGAGTTCAGTCACCTGGTGGCGGCCCGTTCGCTGGACGCGCCGGCCCGGATCCGGTTCGCCACCCGGCTGCACCATCTGGTCCTGGAGACCGACGTGACGGCGATCTGGTCGGTGCCGCGCCGCCACCGGTACCGCGTCTACCTCAGCGGCCTGCTCTGGGATTTCGCCGTGGTGTGCGCCGCGCTGCTGGTGATGGCGTACGCCCGGCCGCATCCGCTGGTCGGCGGCCTGCTGTCCGCCGTCGTTCTGGTGATCGTCATGTCGATGGCGCTGCAACTGCACGTCTACATGCGTACCGACTGCTACTTCGTCCTGCTGGACCTGCTGCGGTGCCGCAACCTGTTCCAGGACGGCTTCGCGTACGCCCGGCACCTGCTGCGCCGGGGTCTGCACGCGGCGCTTCCCGGCCGGGTGACACCGTCGGCCGGGGACCCCACCGCCGTCCTGCCGCCGCACGAGCGGCGCGCGGTACGGATCTACGCGCTGGCGGTGGTGGCGGGCAGCGCCGTCGCGTTGTCCAGCTTCGTCCTGTTCGGAATCCCGATCGTCGCGCACGGCGCGATCCAGGCCGGCTCGGCCGTGCTGGCCGGCGCGACCGGCGGAAGCCTGCTCGCGGCCGTGGACGGCGCGCTCGTCCTGCTCGTCGAGGGCACGCTCCAGGCGATGTTCCTGGTCACGTTCTACCGCCGTCACTCCCGGCGGCGCCGGGCGCGGGCCACGTCCGGTCAAGCGCCGCACGCCGCGCCGGACCCGATCGGCTGACCACCGACGACGACCGGACACAGTGGTGTGTCCCCCCGGTCACCGCTGGTACGCGTCACCCCCTGGCCTCGCGCGAACTCGTCTAGGGTGGGGCCGGAGGGCGATCTTGACGTGGTCGCCCGGGTCCGCGCGCTTCGGGGGGAGCGAATGGTGCCGGCGGTCATGTTTCGGCTGCTCGGCCCGGTCGAGGTGTGCCTCGACGATCGGACGGTCCGCGTCGGTGGCCCCCGCAGTCAGGCCATGCTCGCCGCGTTGCTGCTGGAAGCCAACCGGATCGTCCCGGTGTCCCGTCTCATGGACGCGGCCTGGGGCGGCCATCCGCCGGCGAGCGCGGACGTCCAGGTCCGCAACCGGGTCGCGGCGGCGCGACGGGCGCTGCGCGCCGCCGGTCTGCCCGGCGACGTGATCGGCACCCACGGCTCCGGATATCTGCTCACCGTCGCCGAGGGGCAACTCGACCTGGACGTCTTCGAGGAACGGGTACGCCGGGCGGAAGGGCTCCTCGACCGGGGCGGCGCCCCCGGGGAGGCGGTGTCCGGGCTGCGCGAGGCGCTGGCGATGTGGCGCGGTCCGGCGCTCGACGGCCTGCGTACGCCGGCGCTCACCGCGGCGGCGCAGCGTCTCGACGAACGGCGGATGACAGTGGTCGAGCGCTGCCTCGGCCTGGAGCTGGGCCTCGGCCGGTACGACAGCGTGATCGGCCGGCTCACCGAGCTGGTCGAGGCGTACCCGTGGCGGGAGTCGCTCGTGGGTCAACTCATGCGGGCCCTCTACCTGGCGGACCGGCAGGGCGAGGCGCTGGACCGGTTCGACCAGTTGCGCCGCCGCCTGGCCGAGGAGCTCGGCATCGACCCCACGGCCCAGCTGATCCGGCTGCGCGACCTGATCCTGCGCAACGACCCCAGCCTCCGGTCGTCGCCCGACGCGGGGCCGGCCGTCGCGCCGCCGGACCACCCGCCCGCCGCCGGACCGCGCCCGGCCGCCGGCGCACAACACGGAATCGCCGCACAACACGGTGCCGCCGCACAACACGGTGCCGCCGGGCCGGACGGGGCCGCGCGCCCGCCGGTCCGGATGCTTCCGGCCGGCCTCACCGACTTCGTCGGCCGGGAGGAACAGATCGCGGCGGTCCTGGAGTGGCTTCCGGAGCGGCCGGCGGTCGCCGTGACGGCGATCAGCGGCCTGCCCGGCGTCGGCAAGACCACCCTCGCGGTCCGGATCGCCCACCAGCTCGGCCCGGCGTACCCCGGTCCGCACCTCTACGTCGACCTGAACGGGCACGACCATCCGGCGCCCCCGGTCGAGGTGCTCGGGCGGTTCCTGCGGGCGCTCGGCGTGCCCGGCGCCCAGATCCCCGCGGACCTGGAGGAACGCGCCGCGCTGTTCCGGGGCGCGATGGCCGAGCGGCCCGGAGTGGTGCTGCTGGACAACGCGGCCGACGCGGCGCAGGTGCGCCCCCTGCTGCCCGGTACGGACACCGTCGTGCTGGTCACGAGCCGGCGCGCGCTCGTCGACGTCGACGGCGCCCACAAGCTGCGGCTGGAGCCGCTGCCCGAGGCGGACGCGCTGCGGCTGCTGGCCGGCATCATCGGCCCGGACCGCGTCGCCGCCGAGCCCGGCTCCGCGTCGGACGTCGTCCACCACTGCGGGCTGCTGCCGCTGGCGGTGCGGATCGCGGGCGCCCGGCTGGCGATACCCGGCGTGCTGTCGCTGCGGCAGGCGGCGGCGCAGCTCGCCGAACTCTCGCACCGGCTGGACCATCTCGCCCGCGCCGACCGCAGCGTACGGGCGGCGTTCCACTCGGCGTACGTGGCGCTGGACGAGCCGGCCCGCCGGCTCCTGCGCCGGTTCGCCGTGCTGGACCTCGACCGGGCCCCTCCGTGGCTGCCCGCCGTCCTGCTCGACGACGAGGCGGGCGCGGCGAACGCGGTCACCGGTCTCGTCGAGGCCAACCTGGTCGAGGTGACCGGACCGGACGAACTGGGCCAGGTCCGCTACCACCTGCACGATCTGGTCCGCGCGTTCGCCCGGGAGCGCGCCGCGCGGGAGGAGGGGCCGCGGGAGCGGCCGGAGGTGCTGCGGCGCGTCTTCGGCACCTGGCTGACGCTGACCGAGCAGGCCCGCGTGGCGCTGAGCCAGGAGGGCGGCGCCGTCATCGTCGCCGACCTGCCGAGGTCACCGGCGCCCACCGGCGAGCACCTGCGCGACCCGAAACGCTGGTTCGGCGCCGAACGGGCCGCCCTGCTCGCCGGCATCGAGCAGGCCGCCGCGACGCCCGGCCTGGAGGACTACTCCTGGGCGCTGGCCTGGCACTGCGACTACTACCTGTTCGTCGACGCCCGGCTGGACGAGCTGACCCGGGTCACCGAGACCGGGCTGGCGGCCGCCGAGCGCCGGCGGCACCCCGAGGGGATCGCCCGGCTCCGGCTCTGCGTGGCGTTCGCGGCCCTGCTGCGCAGCGACCTGGAGGCCGCGCTCGGCCACGCGCAGGCCGCCGCGGCGGCGGCCGAGCCGCTCGCCCAACCCTGGCTGCGGGCCGACATCGCCGGGGTCGAGAACCAGGTGTACGAGGGACTGGGGGACCGTCCGGCGGCACGCGCCAGCCTGGTCCGCTCCATCGAGCTGTACCAGGAGGCCGGCGACGAGGTGGCCGCCGGACCGAAACTCGCCCGGCTGGGCGTCCTCCAGTTCCAGGAAGGCGATCCGGCCGCCGGGGAGACGCTCGCCCGGGCCGTCGCGCTGCTGCGGGCCGCCGGCACGCCCCGGCCGCTCGCGTTCGGACTGCGCGCGTCGGGCCGCTGGCACGACCACCGTGGCGCGGTGGACGAGGCCCGGGCGGCGTACCTGGAGGCCCTGGAACTGGTCCGGCGGCACGGTGACCGGCTCGGTGAGGTGGCGCTGCTCAGCGAGGTCGCCGCGATGCTCGCGGGGCACGGCCGGCTGGGCGAGGCGGCCGGATACGCCGACACCGCCCTGGAGCAGGCCCGCGAGATGCGGGTCGCCGCCTACCTGGCCTACGCCCGGTACGCCCAGGGACGGATCAGCCTGATGTCGGGCGACCCGGCGCGGGCGCGGGTCCTGCTCGAACAGGCGGCCGACGACCTGACGGCCAGCCCGCCGCTGCAGCTGGAGGCCCTGATGGACCTGGCCCGGGCGGTGGAGCGGCTGACCGGGGCCGAGGCGGCCCGGGACGTCTGGCGACGCGCCCACGAGGTGGCCGCCCGGATCGGGGCCACCGCCACGGCGGATCAGATCGAGCGGCGGCTGGCCGGACCGTAGCCTGGCCGGGAGTCGTCGGGGCCGGGTTGTCGGATCCGGCCGGGCGGCTCCGACCCACCGTCGAGCGCACCCGACCGGGACGCGCCGCAACGCGGAGGAACACATCATGGGCACTGTCAGCTACGGGGTGCACACGTCCGTCGACGGCTTCATCGAGGGGCCGAACGGCGAGTTCGACTGGCCGCAGATGGGGGAGGAGCTGTCCGCGTACTCGATCGACCTGGCCGAGCGGGCCTCCGCCTTCGTCTACGGGCGGCGGGTGTGGGAGATGATGGCCGCCTACTGGCCGCAGGTCGAGTCGATCTCCGACCACCCGCACGACCTGGCGTTCGCGCCGATCTGGCGGCGTACCCCGAAGATCGTGGTCTCCCGCACGCTCGCCGAGGCTCCCCACGGCGCCGTGGTGGTCGGCGGCGGCGACCTGGCGAAGGAGTTCGCCGAGGTCCGCGAGCGGTTCCCCGGCGACCTGCTGGTCACCGGCGGCACCGGCGCGGCGACGGCGCTGGCCGCGCTGGGGCTCGTCGACACCTACGAGGTGATCGTGCACCCGGTGGTGCTCGGCGGCGGACGGCAGGTGCTGCCCGACCTGGCCCGCCAGCACCTGCGGCTGGTCGAGACGCGTCAGTTCGACGGGCGGTCGGTGCTGCTGCGCTACGCGCGGGCCTGACGCCTCAGCGGCCCCGGCGGCGGGGCCGGTACGTGGCGAGCGCGGCCGGTACGCCGCGGCGCACGATGCCGGCCCGGTCGCTGTCCCCGCGCAGCACCGCCGCGGCGGTCTTGCGGGCCTGCTCGGCGGTGAAGTGCGGCGGCAACATCAGCTCGGCCGGGTCCACCACCGCGTTGACCACCACCGGCCGGTCCGCGTCGAGCACCCGCTGCCACAGGCCGTCCACCCGGTCGGGGGAGTCGACCAGCTCACCGCCGAGGCCCAGCACCTCCGCCCATTTGTGGTACGCCACGTCCGGCAGGTCCTGGCTGTCCGGGAACATCGGGGTGCCCTCGCTGGACCGCTGCTCCCAGCTGACGAACGCGAGGTCACGGTTGTTGAGCACGAGCACCACGAACCGGGGGTCGGCCCACTCCCGCCAGTACTTCGCCACAGTGATCAGCTCGTTGACGCCGTTCATCTGCATCGCGCCGTCGCCGAGCAGCGCGATCACCGGGCGGTCCGGGTGGGCGAACTTCGCCGCCAGCGCGTACGGCATGCCGCCGCCCATGGACAGCAGCGTGCCGGAGAGGCTGGCCAGCATGCCGGGGCGCACGCGCACGTGCCGGGCGTACCAGGCGGTGGCGGTGCCGCAGTCCACGGCGAGCACGGCGTCGTCCGGCAGCGCGTCGTCGAGCGAGGTGAACAGCGACTGCGGGTTCACCGGGTCGGCCGGCTGCGCGGCCACCTCGCGTTGCGCGGCCCGCCACTTGCCGGTGGCGTCGGCGATGGTGGCCCGCCAGGCGGTCGGGCCCGGCCCCGGGCCCAGCTCCTTGAGCAGTGCGCGCAGCGTCGGTCCGGCGTCGCCGGTCAGGTTCACCTCGGTCGGGTAGCGCAACCCCATCCGGCTGCCGTCGATGTCGATCTGCACCGCCCGGGCCTGCCCCTCCGGCGGGTAGAACTCCGAGTACGGCATCTGGCTGCCGACGATCAGCAGCCGGTCGCACTCGCGCATGAGTTGCCAGCTGGGGCGGCTGCCGAGCAGGCCGATCGCGCCGGTCACCCAGGGCTGGCGGTGGTCGACGGCGGTGAAGCCGAGCAGCGCGGTGGCGACGCCGGCGCCGAGCCGGTCGGCGGTCCGGCGTACCTCGTCCTCGGCGCCCAGCGCGCCCTGCCCGACCAGCATCGCCACCCGCTCGCCGCCGCGCAGCACCTCGGCCGCGCGGCGCACGTCGGCCTCCGGCGGCACTGTCGGCTCGCTGCTCGGCACCGCGCTGGTGTGGTAGTAGCCGTGCGCGTGCGGCGGGTGCGGCACCGCCGGCAGGTCCTGCACGTCGGAGGGAAGGACCAGGGCGGTCACGGTACGCCGGGCCAGCGCGGTGCGGCAGGCCCGGTCCACCAGGTGCCGGGCCTGCGACGGATCGTCGAGCTGGGCCAGGAAGGCCGACGCCACGTCCTTGTAGAGCGAGAGCAGGTCCACCTCCTGGTAGTAGCCGCCGCCCTCGGCGGGCAGCGCGGTGTGCCCGAGCAGCGCCACCACCGGCTGGTGGTCGAGCTTGGCGTCGTAGAGGCCGTTGAGCGCGTGGATCGCGCCCGGGCCGCTTGTCACCACCACGCAGCCGAGCGGGCCGCCGCCGTACTTGACGTGCGCGCCGGCCGCGAAACCGGCGGTCTCCTCGTGCCGGACCTGGATGAACCGGGCGCGTCCCTCGGCGCGTTGCAGCGCCGAGGTCATGCCGTTGATCCCGTCGCCCGGGTAGCCGTAGTAGCGATGCACGCCCCACTCGGCGAGCCGGGCCACCAGGTAGTCGGCGACTGTGGCGTCGCGGGGGAGGTTGCCGTCGTGATCCGCGCCCATCGTGGTCCCTCCGTCGCGTCGGCCTTCGGGCTCCGTTCCCCGCCCGGGGCGGCGGAAACCCGGCCCGTGCCGGGGCGCCCCCGGCGGGCCGGGCAGAATCGCGTGGTGCCCGTCCACGAGATCACCGACCCCGACGACGACCGGATCGCCGACTACCGCGCGCTCACCGACGTGGAGCTGCGTACCCGATGGGAACCGCCGCACGGGCTGTTCATCGCCGAGGGGGAGCTGGTGCTGCGGCGGGCGCTGCGGGCCGGCTACCCGGCCCGGTCGTACCTGGTCGACGCCAAGCGCGTGGACCAGCTCGCCGATCTGGACACCGGTGACGCGCCGGTGTACGCGGCCACGCCGGACGTGCTCCAGCGCGCCACCGGCTTCCACGTGCACCGGGGCGTGCTCGCGTCGTTCCACCGCAAGCCGCTGCGCTCGGCCGACGAGGTGCTGGCCGCCGCCCGGCGGGTGGTGATCCTGGAGGACGTCAACAACCACACGAACCTGGGCGCGATCTTCCGGGGCGCCGCAGCGCTCGGTGTCGACGCGGTGCTGCTGTCGCCGACCTGCGCCGATCCGCTCTACCGGCGCAGCGTACGGGTCAGCATGGGCGAGGTGTTCGCGGTGCCGTACGCGAAGCTCGACAGCTGGCCCGCGGGGCTGGACCAGGTCCGCGCGGCCGGGTTCACCGTGCTCGCGATGACGCCCGCGCCGGATGCCGTACCGATGCAGCGGCTGACCCCGGCGCAGCGCGAGCGGGCGGCGTTGCTGCTCGGGGCGGAGGGGCCGGGACTGACCGCGGCGGCGCAGGCCGCCAGCGACGTGCGGGTGGTGATCCCGATGCGGCGCGGCGTGGACTCGCTGAACGTGGCCGCCGCGGCGGCGGTGGCGTTCTGGGAGCTGGGGCGGGACGACCCGCTCTGACGACCGGCTTGCATGACCATGCGACGGCGTGCATAATCTTCCTTGTGTCCAAGGTTCTCACCTCCCTGCCCATCGGCGAACGTGTCGGCATCGCCTTCTCCGGCGGCCTCGACACCTCGGTCGCGGTCGCGTGGATGCGCGACAAGGGCGCCATCCCGTGCGCCTACACCGCCGACATCGGCCAGTACGACGAGCCCGACATCGCCTCGGTGCCCGGCCGCGCCCACACCTACGGCGCCGAGGTCGCCCGCCTCGTCGACTGCCGCGCCGCCCTGGTCGAGGAAGGGCTGGCGGCGCTGACCTGCGGCGCCTTCCACATCCGCTCCGGCGGGCGGGCCTACTTCAACACCACGCCGCTGGGCCGGGCCGTGACCGGCACGCTGCTGGTGCGCGCGATGATCGCCGACGACGTGCAGATCTGGGGCGACGGCTCGACGTTCAAGGGCAACGACATCGAGCGGTTCTACCGGTACGGCCTGCTGGCCAACCCGCAGCTGCGGATCTACAAGCCGTGGCTGGACACCGACTTCGTCACCGAGCTGGGCGGCCGCACCGAGATGTCGGAGTGGCTGCTGGAGCGCGGCCTGCCCTACCGGGACAGCACCGAGAAGGCGTACTCCACCGACGCCAACATCTGGGGCGCCACCCACGAGGCGAAGACGCTCGAACACCTGGACACCGGCATCGAGACGGTCGAGCCGATCATGGGCGTGAAGTTCTGGGACCCGTCCGTGGAGATCCCCACCGAGGACGTCACCATCGGCTTCGACCAGGGCCGCCCGGTGACGATCAACGGCAAGGAGTTCGGCAGCGCCGTCGACCTGGTGCTGGAGGCCAACGCCATCGGCGGCCGGCACGGCCTGGGCATGTCCGACCAGATCGAGAACCGGATCATCGAGGCCAAGAGCCGGGGCATCTACGAGGCTCCCGGCATGGCGCTGCTGCACGCCGCGTACGAGCGGCTCGTCAACGCCATCCACAACGAGGACACGCTCGCCAACTACCACAACGAGGGCCGCCGCCTCGGCCGCCTCATGTACGAGGGCCGCTGGCTGGACCCGCAGGCGCTGATGCTGCGCGAGTCGCTGCAGCGCTGGGTCGGCACGGCGGTCACCGGCGAGGTCACGCTGCGGCTGCGCCGGGGCGAGGACTACTCGATCCTCGACACCACCGGCCCGGCGTTCAGCTACCACCCGGACAAGCTGTCGATGGAGCGCACCCAGGACTCGGCGTTCGGCCCGGCCGACCGGATCGGCCAGCTCACCATGCGCAACCTCGACATCGCCGACTCCCGCGCCAAGCTGGAGCAGTACGCCTCCGTCGGCATGGTCGGCGGCGGGAACCCGCAGCGGGTCGTGGGCGCCGCCCAGGCCGCTTCGACCGGGCTGATCGGCGCCATGCCGCAGGGCGGCGCCGAGGCCATCGCGTCCCGGGGCGTGCCCACCGCCGAGGACGAGGCGCTCGACCGGGCCGCCATGGAGTTCGGCGTCGACTGATCCCGCAGCCCGGCCGGCTCGTCCTCCCCGGCGAGCCGGCCGGTGCGGCCCTCGGCAACGACGGTGACGCAGGGTAGCGTGTCGCCCGTGTTCCCTACCGTGCGTGAGGTCCTGGATCTGGTGCCGATGCGCCACGGTGCGCCGCGCCTGGTCGCCGGGAACGCCGGGCTGGACCGGCCGGTGCGGTGGGTGCACATCGCCGAGGTGCCCGACATCGCCACCCTGCTCGGCGGCGGGGAACTGGTCCTGACCACCGGGATCGGGCTGCCGGCCGACGACGCCGGGCTGCGCGAGTTCATCGGCACCCTGGCCGACGTCGGCGCCTCCGGACTGGTGGTCGAGCTGGGCCGCCGGTACCTCACCGGAGTGCCCCGGGTGATGGCCGCCGCCGCCGAACGCCGCGGCCTGCCCCTGGTCGAGCTGCGCCGGGGCACCCCGTTCGTCCGGATCACCGAGGCGGTGCACGGGCTGATCGTGGACGCCCAGCTCACCGAGCTGCGCGCCACCGAGGAGATCCACCAGCGGTTCACCGACCTGTCGGTGGAGGGCGCCGAACCGGCCGAGGTGCTGCGGCAGGCCGCCGAACTGGCCGGCTGCCCGATGGTGCTGGAGAACCTGTCCCGGCAGGTGCTCGCGTACGACCCGGCGGGGGAGAACGCGGAACTGCTGCTGGACGGCTGGGAACAGCACTCCCGGCAGATCCGCCCGGCCGGGCGCACCGCGTACGACCCGGGCAGCGGCTGGCTCGTCACCACCGTCGGGGCGCGCGGGCAGGACTGGGGACGGCTGCTGCTGCGCTGGCCGGTCGCCGAGTCCACCCCGCCGACCCGGCTGACCATCCTGATCGAGCGGGCCGCCTCCACGCTGGCCCTGGGGCGGCTGATCCGGCGCGACGCCGAGGGCCTGGAACGGCAGATCCACCGTACGCTGCTGACCGCGCTCATCGACCACTCCCGCCCGGTGGACGAGGTGGCGCTGCGCGCCAAGGCGCTGGGCGTCGTCCTGGACCGACGGCACCTGGTCGGCGTGGTGGTCCGGCACCGTGGCGACGAGCCGGCCGCCGGCCCGGGCGCCGACGCCGACCCCGAGGCCGGTCCGGCCCGCCTGCGCGACCTCGCCGAGGCGGTCGGCCAGGCCGTGCGGGACGCCAAACTCACCGCCCTGACCAGCGCCGTCGACGACCATGCGGTGGGGGCGCTGCTGGCCCTGCCCGACGCGGCCGACGAGGAGAAGGCACTCGCCGCGTTCGCCACGGCGTTGCGCCGGGTACGCCTCGACGCCGCCCCGTCCCGCCCTCCGGCCACCCGTACCGTGGTGGCGGCCGGTTCGGGCGTGGGCAGTCTGCGCGAGGCGCGCCGCTCACTCGTCGAGGCGCGTCAGATCGCCGAGGCGGCGCGGCGGGACCCCCGAGACCTGCCCTGCTACCGGCTGCCGCACGTCGGGCTGGCCGGTCTGCTGCACCTGCTGCGCGACGAGCCCCGGCTGCAGACGTTCGTCGAGCGCGAACTCGGGGCACTGCTCGCGTACGACGCCCAGCACCCGCGTGAGCAGTTGCTCGGCACGCTGCGCGCGTACCTGGAGCAGGGGCGGAACAAGTCGGCGGGCGCTGCCGCGGCGCACCTTTCCCGGCCGGCGTTCTACGAGCGGCTGGCCCGGATCGGCCGCATCCTCGACGCCGACCTGGACTCGGTCGACAGGTGCCTGTCCCTGCACGTGGCCCTGCTGGCCCTCGACGCCATCCGAACCCCCTGACCCACCCCCGGGGCCGTCACGCCGGTCCCGCCGACCCCGCCGATCTTGGACTTGTGGCGCCCAGGATGCCCAAAACCGCGGCTTATGCGCGCCGCCACAACTCCAAGATCGATGGGCCGAGGCGGTGATCATGAGGTTAGGCCGGTGTTTTGCCCGGATTCGCCCCGCCAACTTCATGATCAACGCGGCGGGGGCGGGGCGGGCGGGGGGGCGGGGGGTGGGTCAGGTTAGGGCGGTCAGGGTTTTGGCGTAGGGGGGCGGGACGAAGTTCGGGCCGGCGGGGGTGAACACGTCGGAAGTGGCGGCCGCCTGCCAGGCGGTGTCGGGCAGGGCCGCGACCAGGGCGCGTACCACCGGGGCGTCGCGCCACTGGTCCTGCTGGGCGAGCAGGCTCAGCGCGACCACCGACTCCTCCACCTCGCCGACGCACTCGAACGGCTTGTGCCCGTCGACGCCGAGCAGCTCCCGGTAGCCGGGCACCTGGGACTCGTCGGCCAGCAGGTCGCCGCCGAAGATGCCGGTCAGCCGCTCCCGGGGCATGAACGGGGCCATGGCGAGGAACACGAAGCGGCACTTCGGGCAGTCCCGGCACCAGCGCTCGCTCGCGTCGCGCAGCTTGAACGCGGCGTTGCAGCTGGTCACCACCGCGTCGTACCGGTCGATCTCGGCGAACAGCCGGGCGATGTGCAGCTCGGACAGGGAACGCAGCAGCGAGAAGTACGGCTCGGTGAGCCCGGCGTGCTCGGCCAGCGCCGCGCGCAGCAGCCCTTCCGCCTCGACGCCCTTGGACCACTGGTGGTTGATCTCGTGGCCGTTCCAGATCAGGTTCGGGTCGGACGCCGAGCGCTCGTTCGACATCACCACCGGGCCGAGCCCGTGCAGGACGGCGGTGGCCACGGCGATCAGCGAGTTGATCGCGGTGACCGGGATGTGCCCGTTGCGCGCGCCGGCCGCGTTCAGCTCGAACAGCACCGGGTCCAGCCGCCGCCGGGCGGCCAGCGGCACCAGGTCCGACGCCTCGTTCACCGCCACGATCACGTGGTTCGGGTTGACCGAGAAGGGCACCGGGTCGAGGCCGGCGCGGCGCAGCGCCTCCAGCGTGACGATGGAGTCCTTGCCGCCGCCCACCGCCGACAGCGGCCGCCGGTCGGAGTTGTCCAGCGCCGGCGCCGGATCCACCGTCCCGGCGGGCACCTCGGGACGCAGCTCCAGCACGTGCGGCAGCTCGTTGCGGTACGCGTACTCGGCGAGGCCCTTGGTGTAGACGGCGGTGACCAGCTCGACGGCGGCGGCGCCCAGCGGCGCGGGCAGCACCAGCCGGGGTGGCGCGGCGGCCTTGTAGTAGCTGACGCCGGCGACCACGTGCAGCAGCTCCAGCACCCGCGCCAGGGTGGCCGCCGTAGTGTCGGAGACCGGCTCGGCCGGCAGCGGGAGCGTGATCACCTCGGTGAATCGCCGCTCGCCGTCGGGACCGGTCAGGGCGTAGTCGAACAGGACCTCGCCGGTGGCGAAGTCGATCGAGTAGGACGGGAAGGTGAAGGCGTCCATCCGCCGCAGCTGCTCGTTGGGCACACGCCATACTAGGCCCTGGTTCGTCCGCCCGTGTCCGGCTGGGCCGACCCCCACCGCCGTGCACCGACCGAGTCCGAGGAGAGCCCGTGCGCCTGTCTGATCTGCGCGGACGTCATGTCGCCGTCTGGGGCGCCGGCCGCGAGGGCCGGGCCGCGGTGACCGCGATCGCCGCGCACGGGCCGGCCGGCCTGGTCGTCGTCGACGACAGCGCCAACTTCCTCACGCTGCCCTGGGAAGGTCCGCTGGCCGACGCGGCGCCGCTGGTGACCGGCGAGGCGGGCTTCGACCGGCTGGCCGCCGCAGACGTGGTGGTCCGCTCGCCGGGCGTGCCGAACACGCACCCGTGGATGGTGGAGCTGCGCCGCCGGTCCGTGCCCGTCACGCAGGGCAGCGCGCTGTGGATGGCCGACCACGCGGACCGGACCGTCGGGGTGACCGGCAGCAAGGGCAAGAGCACCACGTCCAGCCTGATCAGCCACCTGCTCACCGCGATGGACCGGCCGAACGTGTTCGGCGGCAACATCGGGGTGCCGCTGCTGGACCTGCCGGAGGCGGAGCTGTACGTGCTGGAGCTGTCCAGCTACCAGTGCGCCGACCTGACCGACTCGCCCCGGGTGGCGGTGGTGACAGCGCTGTTCCCCGAGCACCTGGACGCCCACGGCGGCGAGCGGGAGTACTACCGGGACAAGCTGAACCTGGTCGCGCACGGCCCGCACGCCGTGGTGGTCAACGGCGCCGACCCGCGCCTGGCCGCGGAGCTGGGCGACCGGGCCGCGATCCGGGCCGGCTCACCGGACACCACGCACGTGTCCTCCGGCCCGGACGGCACGCAGTGGTTCCACCTGCGGGACACGCCGCTGTTCCCGCGCGCGGTGCTGCCGCTGGTCGGGCGGCACAACGAGGGCAACCTCTGCGTCGCGCTCGCCGTGCTGGACGCGCTCGGCGTCGACGTGGTGGCGCGCAAGGACAGCCTCGCCGTCGCGGTCGCCGAGTTCCAGGGCCTGGCGCACCGGCTCACCGAGATCGCCGACCCGTCCGGGCTGACGTTCGTCGACGACACGCTCGCCACCAGCCCGTACGCGGCCATGCACGCGATCGACGCGTACGAGGGGCGGCCGTTGACGGTGATCGTCGGCGGCGCCGACCGGGGGCTGGACTACAGCCCGCTGCGCGCGCACCTGGCCGACCGGGAGATCACCGTGATCGGCGTGCCGGACAGCGGCCCCCGCATCGTGGAGGCGCTGTCCGGGCTGCCGTCGGTGCGTACCGAGCTGGCCGACGACCTGGTCGCCGCCGTCGGGCTGTCCCGCAAGCTCACCCCGGCCGGCGGGGTGGTGCTGCTGTCCCCGGCCGCGCCGAGCTACGGCCGGTTCCGCAACTTCGAGCACCGCTCCGAGGTGTTCGCGCAGGCGGTGGCGGACACCGCCCGCTGAGTCAGCCGCGTTCCGCCCGGGCGTCCCGCGACGGCCCCGGTTCGGCCGACAGGAGCGCGTCGAGCGACTCGGTGGGCGCCGAGCTGTCCACCGGTTCACGCGGCCCGGGCGCGGTGGCGGCGACCGCCGTGCCGGCGGCGGGTGTCGCCTCGGCGCGGGCCGGCCGCTGCTTGACCGGGGTCCAGGCGAACGCGAGCGCCCCGCCCACCAGCGCCAGCAGCATGCCGACCAGGAACCCGCCCAGGTTCGAGGTCAGCCAGGAGGCCAGCCCGAGCACCAGGGAGAGCACCGCGTAGAAGACCCGTTGCTGCGGGGTGGTGATCAGCAGCACGCCGCAGATCACCAGGATCGCCGGGACCAGGTACGCGGCCAGGCCCTGCGGCCCGACGTGCAGCAGGACGCCGAGCGGCGCGCGCAGCGTCACCAGCATCTCCGCGCCGCCGAGCGCGATGAGCAGCCCGGCGGTGAACGGTCGCGCGCGCCGCCAGCGCCGCCAGCGTGCGCGGACGCCGGCGGCCGTGTGCTGTCCCGGGCTCATGTCAGCACCCGTCGGAGCTGAAGCCCATGCGCAGGTTGGGCAGCGTGAAGATCGCGGCGGTGGTGGCGTAGTTGTTCTGCCGCAGGTTGGTGATGGTCACCGTGTCGGCCTGCTGGGCGAACACGCCCGGGTTGCCCTTGACCCCGGGGACCTTGTCGACGGTGCTGGCGTCCTGCCCGACGTCGATGTTCTTGAAGGAGGCGTTGCCGGCGATCTCGTCGCCGTCGACCACGAGCGTGCGGGCGGTCACCGGCTTGCCGGAATTGCCGGCGGTGATCCGCAGGTTGGTTCCGCCGAGGTTGATGCTCTGGCAGAGGTTCGTCAGTTCGGCCTTGTCGATGGCCGAGACGATCACGAGCACCTGCCCGCCGGTGTCGCCCTGGTTGGGGCTGTCCGGGATCATCTGGTCGAGCGTGGCGAACTGCTCGAACCCGGTCCCCTCCAGTTTGTCGGCGGTGACGGTGAACGGCATGCCCGAGATGGCGAACTGCGCGCCGAGGACACCCTGCGCGGTGAGCATCACCATGCCGGCCGCGCCGACGGTCACGGTGCCGAGCGTGACGGCGAACCGGCGCCAGCGTACGCCGCTTCTCGGTTGATCGATCTGCTCCGACATGCTGGCTCCCTTTCGAGATCAATTCATCCGCGACGATGTGAATTGGATTCGCGGGGCGTCCGCACCGGGTGGGCGCAGGCCGAAGTTACCGCTGAGTAAAGGGCCGGTCAACTGCCTGTAGCAGATCATTGGACGGCATTTGCCAAAAGCGGCCAAAGTGAAAAACCGCTGCGGTTTCTGATCGGTCAGGGATGAGCGGGCGGCGCGCACGGCGCCGTGGCGGCCGGTCCGTCGTCCGGTCGGGCGGCCCGGGCGGCGCGCCGGGCGCCCTCGGGACCGAGGAACGGCGCGGTGGCCGCGTACGTGAGCACCGGCAGCAGCGCCGGCAGCTCGTCGGCCCGCCCCTGCGCCACCCGCTCACGGATGGTGGCGTGGATGCCGCCGACCACAGTGGACACCAGCGCGTCGCGATCGACCTCCGCCGGCTCCGGACCGGTGCCGGCGAAGAACCGGCGGAAGCTGCGCAGCAGCGCGTCGCGTTCCCGGCGCGCGTCCGGGCCGGCCGCGTCCACCTCGACGAGTGCCATCCGGGCGAACGCGGGCACGCTCGCCAGCACGTCGAGCAGCGTGCGCAGAGCCGCGCGTGCCGCGTCCGGCCAGGCCGGGCCGGCGTCGCGGTAGGCGTCCTCCATCAGGTGCGACACCACGGCGATGCCGTGCCGGTACGCGGCCAGGAACGCGTCCTGCTTGCCGTTGAACAGCGCGTAGAACGCGGGCCGGGTGACTCCGGCCGCGTGGCAGATGTCGCTGACCCGGGCGTTGTCGTACCCCCGGGCGGCGACCTCCCGGACCAGCCCGTCGAAGAGGCGGTCGCGCTGGGTCGCCGCCACCTCCTCGGCCGGCACCCGGCGCGGGCCGCGCTTGATGGCGCGGTCCGGGTCGCGGCCGTGGCGGGCGCCCGGCAGGGGTGCGGGTGCCGGTGACGGCGGGCTCGGGATGGTCACCTGTCGACCTCTCTCGATGCGTTGACTTTACGACCCTCCGGGGTTTATAACTTTCGACACGCTCAGTTCACGCCCCGTCACCGCTGGTGATCTCTCCTCGTCGGTCACCCCGTACGTGTCGAAGGAGGGCCGGATGGCTGCCATTATCGCCGCGCGCACCCGTCCCCCCAAGGCCGGAAAGACCGAGGTGACGCGGCGTCGCCGCACTGCGCCACGCCGCCCGGCCCGCTGAGGCCGCAACGGCGCACCACCACCATCGGCGGCCCGGCCGCCGCACCCACCGGCTCCGTCCACCCCGGACGCCGCCGGCACCGTTTCCTGTCCCACCGCCGGAAGGAACAACCATGCCCAGGTACGGACGCATCGGCGCGGGTCTCGCCGCCCTGGCGCTGCTGACCGGTCTGGTCGGCGCCGCCCCCGCCACCGCCGCACCCACCACCTCGCTGGCCAGCAACGTGCTGACCTACCCGACCGTCGCCGGCACCGCCGTGTCGGTGGGCGACGTCATCCAGGCCAGCCTGCGCAGCGGCACGAACGCCACGTTCTACTCCTCGTCCAGCGGCACCACCGGCATCAAGTGCGCCGCGTCCAGCTTCAGCGCCAAGGTGCTGACCAACCCGACCGCCCCCGGCACCGCGACCGAGAGCCTGACCGCGCAGTCGTTCTCCAGCTGCACCACGAACGTCTTCGGCACCACCGGCGTGCAGAGCATCACCGTGAACAACCTGCCGTACACCACGTCGGTGACCAGCGCCGGCGTGGTCACCATCGCCGGCACGGCGGCCGCGCCGATCCAGAGCACCGTCGTGCTCAACTCGCTGCTCGGCGCGATCACCTGCGTCTACCGCACCAGCACGAACACGCTGACCGGTACGGCGTCCAACGGCACCAACTCGATCACCTTCACCAACCAGACCCTGACCAAGTTCTCCGGCCCGTCGCTGTGCTTCGGCACCGCGTACTTCACCGCCTCGTACTCGCCGGTGAAGGACACCAGCAAGACCGGCAGCCCGGCGGTCTACGTCAACTGACACCCGCTCCCGGGCCGGTGCGCGGCGGTACGCCGGGCGCCGGCCCGCACGCCGGTTCAGCCGGCCGTCAACGTGGCGTGCAGCGCGCGCATCGACCGCAGCGCCGACCGGATCTCCTGCAGGTAGCGGCCCGGCGTCAGGGTCGGCTCCGGCACGTCGACAGCGGCCCGGGCGGCCGGGTCCACGCCGACCGTCTCGATGCCGCACCCGTACGGCACGGCGAGCGTCCGCAGCGCGTCGCAGTGCTGGAACGGCACGTAGATCGGTGCGGTCACCATCAGCACCTCGTCGCCCGCGCGCAGCCGCACGTGCTCGGCCCAGAACCGTTGCGTGTCGGCGGTGTGCGCGCGACGCCGGTCCGGCTCGCTCGACGGCGCGGCGAGCACCCGTACCGGGGGCAGCCCGGCCGGCCGGTAGGTGCGCGAGGACCAGGACCGGTGCGGATGACCGGCGGGCTCGCCGCGTTCGTCGTCCGGCTCGGCCACCCCGAACGCCAGCCGCACCCCGGCGTCGAGGACGTCGACCTCGGTGGCGCAGCCGGACACCCCGGCCGCGTCGAGCGTGCGGCACTCGGCCGCCGAGAGCGGCCGGAAACTGCCCAGCACCGCCACCTCGCCGGTCACCCCGGCCGCCGTCCGGGCCAGCATCGCCGCGTACGCGGTGCGCCGCAGGCAGGCGTGCGCCAGCCCGCCGAGCACCAGCAGGTGCGCGTACCCGGATCGGGCCGGCGCGACGGCGCGGACCAGGCCCAGCGTGGCGGCCGCGCGCAGCACCAGCCCGGCGGTGGCCGGGTCGAACGCCGGCTCCCGGGCGTCCGGGCGTTCCCGTCCCTGCCGGAAGTCCCAGCGGCGGGCGGAGAACACGTCCAGGCCGGCCAGCACCGCCGCGAGGTCGCCGTCGGGCCAGTCGCCGCCGAAGTGCGCCACCAGATCCCGCACCGGGGCGGACTCCACCCAGGACCGGATCCCGGCCAGGAGGTCCGCCCGCGTCGTCCCCGCCACGCCGCCCGGCAACGTCACCTGATCCGTCCGCACCCGCCGGATGCTACCGCCGGGCCGGCCCGCGAAGTGCCGGTTGTCCCGGCCCCGGTCGTGGTGGGAACGTGCGGGGATCCACCTCCGCTGAAGGGTGCGCCGATGACCTCCGACGACCTGCTGGCCCGGCACCGCGCCGTGCTCCCGTCCTGGATGCCGCTCTACTACGCCGAACCGCTGGAACTCGTCGCCGGGTCCGGCCGCCGGGTCACCGACGCGGCCGGCCGGACCTATCTGGACTTCTTCGGCGGCGTGCTGACCACGATGGTCGGCCACGACATCCCGGAGATCCGGGAGGCGGTCGAGCGGCAGCTGCGGACCGGGCTCGTGCACACCTCCACGCTCTACCTGATCCGCCGGCAGGTCGAGCTGGCCGAGAAGATCGCCCGGCTCTCCGGCATCCCGGACGCCCGCGTGTTCTTCACCAACTCCGGCACCGAGGCGAACGAGGCCGCGCTGCTGGTCGCCACGAACCACCGGCGCTCGCACCAGATCCTCGCGGTGCGCAACAGCTACCACGGCCGGTCGTACGCGACGATGGGCGTCACCGGCAACCGCGGCTGGTCGGCCAGCGCGCTGAACCCCTTGCAGGTGGCCTGGCTGCACTCCGGGGAGCGGCTGCGCGGGCTGCTGGCCCGGCTCGACGCCGCCGACCGGGTCGACGCGGCGGTCGAGGACCTGCGCGAGGTGCTCGCCACCCAGACCGCCGGCGACGTGGCCTGCCTGATCGCCGAGCCGGTCCAGGGCGTCGGCGGCTTCGTGCACGGCCCGGACGGGCTCTTCGCCGCCTGGAAGAAGGTGCTCGACGAGCACGGCATCCTGCTGATCAGCGACGAGGTGCAGACCGGGTGGGGCCGTACCGGCGAGCACTTCTGGGGCTACCAGGCGCACGGCGTGACCCCGGACCTGCTCACCTTCGCCAAGGGCATCGGCAACGGCTTCGCGCTCGCCGGGGTGGTCGGCCGGGCCGAGGTGCTGGAGTCGGTGCCGGCGATCAGCTTCTCCACGTTCGGCGGCAACCCGGTCTCCACCGCGGCCGGCAACGCGGTGCTCGACTACCTGCTCGACCACGACCTCCAGGGCAACGCCGCCCGGGTCGGCGCGATCCTCGGCGACGGCCTGCGCGCGGCCACCGCCGGGCTGGACCGGGTCGCCGAGGTACGCGGCAAGGGCCTGATGCTCGCCGTCGAGTTCGTCCACCCGGGCACCGTCGAGCCGGACGCGGCGCTGACCACCCGCGTGTTCGAGGCGTGCCGGGCCGGCGGCCTGCTGGTGGGCAAGGGCGGCCTGTACGGCAACGTGATCCGGATGGGCCCGCCGCTGACGCTCACCGAGGACGAGGCCCGGGAGGGCCTGGCGATCCTGGTCGACGCGATCCGCGCCTCGATCGAGGCGTGACCATCAGCCCGGCCGGTCCCGTCCGGACCTGAGCAGCCGCAGCAGACCCGCCCCGGCCAGGTACGCCACCAGCGCCGGGGCGGGCAGGCCCAGCGGCTCCGGTCCCTCTTTGGGCGTGAGGCTGTTCAGCAGCAGGCCGACGAGCACGCCCGCGTACCCGGCGAGGGCCAGCCCGGCGCGCAGCCGCCGCCTCCCGACGCCGGCCGGGCCGGTCGCGGCCGGGCGGCGGGTCCGGGCCTCGACCGGACCGAAGACGGCGACCAGCACGGCCAGCACCGCGGCCAGCGCGAGCAGCCACGGTACGCGCCACGCCCACCAGGCCGCCGAGCCGACCGGGGGAGTGGGCAGCACGCCGAGCGCGTCCAGCAGGCCGACCAGCAGCACCGCGGCGGTCAGGTGCCAGAGGAACAGGGTGAGCACCACGGCGTTGACCGCGAGCACCGCCTGCCAGGGGCCGGATCGGCGCAGCCAGCGCCCGGCCGGGCGTCGCAGCAGCAGGATCAGGCCGAGCTGGGCGGCCGCGGCGGCCATCAGCGCCAGGCTCGGCGGCGCCGCGTTGTCCAGCCGCTCGCCGGGGACGTGGAGCATCGCCACCGGGTACGGTCCGGCCACCGTGAGCAGCACCAGCGCGACCAGGCCGCCGCCGAGCAGGACCGCGCCGGCCCGGCCGGACAGCGGCAGTCCGCGGCGGAACAGGCCACGCGGCGCGGCGTGTCCGGCGCGGGTGTCCGGCCGGGCGGCGTCGTACCAGGCGAACCCGGCCTGGTGCACGGCCAGCCAGCCCAGCAGGTAGTTGCCGTCGGCGAGCACGGCCGGGCCGAGGAGCCGGCCGAGGTCGCCGAGCGCGACCAGGGCCACGAGCACCACCGGCACGGCGAGCCCGAACCGGCGGTGCAGCGCGTACATCGGCGGGGTCAGCGCCACCACCGCGACGTAGGCGACCAGGAACCACAGCGGGATGGTGGCGAACCAGATCACCTCGCGCACCTGCGCCGCGTCGGCGCCGCGCAGCGTGGCGATCCCCGCTCCCGCCGCCAGGACCAGCAGCAACACGGTGGTGGGGCGGATCAGCCGGGCGCTGCGGTCGACCAGCCAGCCCGTCGCCGAGCCGCCCCGGCGGCGGCGTGAGGTGAGCGAGGCGGCGTTGGCGTAGCCGCCGACCAGGAAGAACACCGGCATCACCTGGGCCACCCAGGTCAGCGGCCAGGCCCAGCGCAGGTCCGCCAGCGCGGAGTGGCCGGCGGGGCGGCCGTTGTCGTACCCGATCACCGTGACGCCCCAGTGGCCGAGCACGACCATGGTGATGGCCAGCGCCCGGAGCAGGTCGATGTAGCGCTCCCGCCCCGGCGGCGTGCGTTGCGCGAGCTGCCGCAGGCGGCGCATGAAGTCAGGCTAGGCCAGCGCGCCGCGACCGGTACGGATAACGGATCGGTCGAGAGGGGTTGTGGTCCCCGTCGCACTGTCGTAGAAATTCTTCAGTGGAAATGCCTTATGTGAAGACAAGCGACAGATCGTTCACCGGGCGTACCCGAACCGAGGAGATGCGATGAACAGGCGTGAGATCCTTCGGCGCAGCGCCGCCGCCGGCCTGCTGGCCACCCCTGCCGCCGGCCTGCTCGCCGGCTGCGCCACCTCCGGTGGCGGCGACGAGGGCGACGGCGGCGCGTACAAGGGCACGAAGAGCGAGCAGAACCCGCTCGGCGTGGCCGAGGACGCCCCGCTGGAGGTGGTGATCTTCAACGGCGGCTTCGGGGAGGACTACGCCAAGGCCCACGAGGCCATGTACAAGGAGCGGTACCCGAAGGCGGAGATCAAGCACTCGGCCACCGCGGAGATCAGCAAGACGCTCCAGCCCCGCTTCGTCGACGGCAGCCCGCCCGACGTGGTGAACAACTCCGGCGCCGGCCAGATCGACTTCAACGGCCTGGTCTCCCAGAACGCGCTCGCCGACCTGGGCGAGCTGCTCGCCGCCCCCAGCCTCGACACGCCCGGCAAGACGGTCAAGGACACGCTGCTGCCCGGCACCGTGGAGGTCGGCTCCTACGACGGCCGGTTCCTGGTCCTCAACTACACCTACACGGTGTACGGCATCTGGCACTCCACCAAGCTGTTCGCCGACCGTGGCTGGGAGGACGCCAAGACCTGGGACGACCACATCGCGCTCTGCCGCCGGATCAAGGCCGCCGGCATCGCCCCCTGGACGTACGCCGGTGTGCACCCCCGCTACATGAGCTGGCCGCTGATCTCCACCGCGATCAAGCTCGGCGGCCCGTCCGTCGCGCTGGCGATCGACAACCTGGAGCCGAACGCCTGGAAGTCGGACGCGATGAAGACCGCCGCCGACGCCTGGCACCAGATCGTCAAGGACAAGTTCATCCTCGCCGGCTCCCCGGGCCTGGACCACAAGCAGTCGCAGACCGCCTGGTGCCAGGGCAAGGCCGCGTTCATCTCCTGCGGCTCCTGGCTGGAGAGCGAGCAGAAGGACGTCACCCCGCCCGGCTTCAACATGACAGTCGCGCCCACGCCGAGCCTGGGCAGCGGCGACAAGCTGCCGTACGAGGCGATCCGCGGCACCGCGGGCGAGCCGTTCATGGTGCCGGCGAAGGCGAAGAACGTAGCCGGTGGCCTGGAGTACTTCCGGACCATGCTGTCCCGCAAGGGCGCGCAGGACTTCACCAAGAAGGTCGCCAGCCTGCCCGTGGTCGCCGGCGCCACCGAGGGCGTCGACCTGCCGTACGGGCTCAGCACCGTGGTCAAGGCGCTCGACGCGTCCGGGTCCAACGGCTTCAACTGGGTCTACAACAACTACTATCGCAAGCTGGAGCGCAACCTCGTCGACGCGGCCTGCGGCGAGTTCTTCAGCGGCCGGATCGGCCCGGCCGAGTTCCTCGACCAGTGCCAGAAGGGCGCCGACTCGATCGCCGGAGACAGCTCGGTCAAGAAGTACAAGCGGTCGGCGTGATGCGACAGGGCCGCCTCCCCCTGATCCTCACGTTCCTGCTGCCCCCGCTGGCGCTGTACGGCATCTTCGTGCTCTCGCCGTACCTCCAGGCTTTTCAGATCTCCACCACCGACTGGATGGGCTACTCCGCGCAGGCCGACCCGGTCGGCATGGCGAACTTCCGCACGCTGCTGAACGACGGGTACGTGTGGAACGCCCTGAAGAACAACGCGATCCTGCTCGCCGTGGTGCCGGTGGTGACGATCGGGCTGGGCCTGTTCTTCGCCAGCATGCTCACCATGGGCGGCCGCCGGGGCCGGGCCGGGGTGACCGGGGTGCGGGGCACCTCGGTCTACCGGCTCGTCTACTTCTTCCCGCAGGTGCTCTCCGTGGTGATCATCGCGCTGCTCTGGAAGGAGATCTACAGTCCGACGAGTGGCCTGCTCAACGGCGCCCTGCGCGCCGTCGGGCTGGCCACCCCGGCCTGGCTCGGCGACCCGCGCTTCGCGTTCTGGTGCGTGCTGGCGGTGATGGTGTGGAGCAACGTCGGCTTCTACGTGGTGCTCTTCGGCGCCGCCATGCAGGCCATCCCGCGTGACATCTACGAGGCGGTGCTGCTCGACGGCGCGTCCCGCACCACGATGCTGCGGAAGATCACCATTCCGCTGCTCTGGGACACCATCCAGGTCGCCTGGATCTACCTGGCCATCGCGGCGCTGGACGGCTTCATCCTGGTCCAGCTCATGACCAACGGCGGGCCGAACTTCTCCTCCGACGTGATCGGGCTGCGGATGTACGACACGTCGTTCGGCAGCGAGAACAAGTTCGGGTACGCCTCGGCGATCGGTGTGGCGATGTTCTTCCTGACCCTCTCGGTGGCGGTGCTGGCGCTGCGCACCGCCCGGCGCGATCGGATCGAGTACTCGTGACCACCGTGGACACCGGCGCCCCGGCCGCCGAGGCGACCCGCGCGGCGACCCCGGCCGACCGTCCGCCCCGGCGTGAGCTGGGTGTGGCGAACGTCTTCTCGCACGGCTTCCTCATGCTCTGGGCGGCCATGACGGTGCTGCCGCTGGCCTGGATGGTGCTCAGCTCGCTGAAGAGCAACGGCGAGATCATCGCCGAGCCGTGGGGGCTGCCCGAGGCGCTGCGCTTCGACAACTGGGCGCGGGCCTGGAGCACCGCGCACATCGGCCGGTTCTTCTTCAACAGCCTGGTGGTGGTGTCCGGCTCGCTGAGTCTGACCATGCTGCTCGGCGCCACCGCCGCGTACGTCTTCGCGCGCTACGAGTTCCGCGGCCGGCAGGTGGTCTACTACCTGTTCGTCGGCGGCATGATGTTCCCGGTGTTCCTGGCCCTGGTGCCGCTGTTCTTCGTGGTCCGCAGCGTCGGCCTGCTCGGCACCTGGCCCGGCCTGATCCTGGTCTACACCGCGTACTCGCTGCCGTTCACGGTGTTCTTCCTGACCGCGTTCTTCCGGACGCTGCCGACCTCGGTGGCGGAGGCCGCGCTGATCGACGGGTGCGGGCACTTCCGGCTGTTCTTCCGGGTGATGCTGCCGATGGCGCGACCGGGACTGATCAGTGTCGGGATCTTCAACTTCCTGAGCCACTGGAACCAGTTCCTGCTGCCCCAGGTGCTCATCCCCGGCGACGGGCAGGACCGGATGCTGGCCCAGGGCCTGAGTTCGCTCGCGGTCAGCCAGGGCTACGCCGGTGACTACGCCCAGTTGTTCGCCGGCCTGACCATCGCGGTGCTGCCGGTGCTCGTGGTGTACGTGGCGTTCCAGCGTCAGGTCCAGTCCGGACTGACCGCGGGGCAGCTCAAGTGAGGTGGTTGCCACAGGCAACGGGGCAGTGGGGAAGATCAAACTGACCTAGGGTGGGCCGGCACGCTCATCTATCGACAGGAATCTCATGTTCTTCCTCATCTACACGCTGTTGCTGCTGCTCGGCGGCATCGCGATGGTCGCGGTAGGCGTGGCCGTCAAGGAACAGGGGACCGGCTCCCGCATCCTCAACGTAGTCGTCGGCCTGGCCTTCTTCGGGTACGGCTTCTACCTGCTGTTCCTCTTCGACGGCGACAGCTACCGGATCTTCTTCTACGTCTTCGTCCTGCCGATCCTGCTGATCGTGCGCGCGGTGAAGGCGCGCAAGGAGGCACGCGAGCAGGCGGCGGCACAGCAGTTCGCGGGCGCGCCGCAGCAGCCGGGGATGTACCCGGCGGCGGGGCACGGTCAGCCCGGTCCCGGGTTCCCGCCCGCCCCGGGCCAGCCCGCGCCGTACGGCGCCGCGCCGCAGGGTCAGCCCGCGCCGTACGGCGCGCCGCAGGGTCAGCCGGCGCAGTACGGCGCGCCGCCGCAGGGCTGGCAGCCGGGGCAGCCGGGCGGTCCGAACGCCTGAGCGGGTGACGGAGGCCGGTCGGCAGATCCCGGCCGGCCTTCGTTCCGCTTGACCGGTAGGAAATTTCCTACCTATGCTGGCGGGCATGTCCGTCACTCACGCGCAGATCGTCTCCGTCCCCGTCGGCGACCAGGACCGGGCCCGCGACTTCTACGTCGACGTCCTCGGCTTCGACCTGGTCCGGGACAACCCGATGCCGGACGGCCGCTGGGTCCAGGTGGCGCCCCGGGGCGCGGTGACCACGCTGACGCTCGTCACCTGGTTCGACAGCATGCCGGCCGGCTCGCTGCGCGGGCTGGTGCTGGAGAGCGACGACCTCGACGCGGACGTGGCCCGGCTGCGCGAGCGGGGGGTGGCGTTCGCCGAGGACAGCGTCCAGGTCGTGCCCTGGGGGCGCTATGTCACCTTCGCCGACCCGGACGGCAACGGGCTCGTCCTGCAGGAGACCCGTGTCTGAGCCGGACGTGTTCGCGGCGCTGGCCAACCCGACCCGGCGGGAGGTGCTGCGGCTGCTCCGCGACGAGGGGGAGCAGCCGGTGCAGCGGCTCGCCGACCGCTTCGAGATGCGGCGTCCCAGCCTGTCGGAGCACCTGCGGGTGCTCAAGGACGCCGGGCTGGTGACCGAGCGGCCCGTCGGCCGGCAGCGGGTCTACGCGCTGCGCCCCGAGCCGCTGCGGGAGGTGGCCGACTGGCTCACCCCGTACGAGCGGTTCTGGCGGCAGCGGCTGGCCGGCCTGGGCGACGTGCTGGACGCGATGCCGGATGAGTGAGCCGACCCGCATCGCGGTGGACCAGTTCCTGCCGCACCCGCCCGCCAAGGTGTGGCGCGCGCTGACCGATTCCGATCTGATCGGACGCTGGCTCATGCCGAACGACTTCCGGTCCGTACGCGGGCACCGGTTCACGTTCCGGACCGACGCGCGACCCGGCCAGCGGTTCGACGGGACGGTCCACTGCGAGGTGCTGGAACTGGACGAGCCGCGCCGGATGCGGTGGGCCTGGCGCGGCGGCACGCTCGACACGGTGGTCACCTGGACGCTTGTGCCCGAGGGGCGGGGCACCCGGCTGTTCCTGGAGCACGCCGGGTTCGATCCGGACGATCCGCTTCAGCGGCGTACCTTCACGCTGCTCGACGGCGGCTGGCGTACCCACGTCTGGGCGCGCCTCGCCGCCGCGCTGGCCGCGCTGCCCTGACCCGCCGCAGCGCGGGTCAGGCGGGTGGGGGCACGAGGCGGGCGTGCAGCGCCGCCGGGTCGGTCACCTCGGGCAGGTCCCGGGCGGCGAGCCAGGCCGCGGCGGCGGCCCCGTCCCCGGCGCTGAGCAGCGGCGCGTCCGGCCAGCGTTCGGCCAGTTCCGCGCGTACCGCGCCGGCCAGCGGGGTGTCGCCGGTGAGCAGCCCGCCGCCGAGCACCACCGGGTCGGCCGCTCCCGGCGGGCGGATCCGGGACACGCTCTGCGCCAGCGCCGCGGCGGCCTCGGCGATCAGCGCGACCGCCGTGGGCTCCCCGTCGCGGGCCGACGACACCACGAGCGGCGCGAGTCGGGCCAGTTCCACCGGCGGTCGCCGGGTCACCGCCTGCACCACGGCGTCGACCGTCGCGCGCGGTCGGTCGTCCACAGCGGTCGCGCCGGTCAGTTCCGACAGCACCCGTCGGCCCAGGTCGCCGGGGGCTTGTGCGCGGTCCAGGCCGGTCAGCAGCCGGCGGACCGCCTCGCGGCCGAGCCAGAACCCCGAGCCGGCGTCGCCGAGCAGCCAGCCGTGGCCGTCGGCGACACGGTCCAGCCGCAGGTCGCGTACCTGGGCGGCGATCGCGCCGGTGCCGGCGATGAGCACCGTGCCGTCCGGGGCGGCGGTGCCGGAGGCGTAGGCGACCAGCGCGTCGCCGTGCACCGCGTACGGGCAGCGCAGTCCCGCCTCGGCCCAGGCGCTGTCGAACGCGTCGCGGCCGTTCGGGTCGGCCAGGAGGCGGCCGGCCCCGGCGAGGCCGATGACGCCGGCGCGTACCCGGGTCGGGTCGATGCCGGCGAGCGCCGCGCGCAGGGCGGCGAGCAGCTCGGCGGCGGCCCGGTCGGCGCCGTGACTGGTCGGGTTGCCGCCGCCGGCCCGGCCTTCGCCCAGGCGGGCGCCGTCGAGGCTGAGCGCTGCCGCGCGGGTCGACGTACCCCCGACGTCGAGGCCGACCACGACGGTGTCCGACATGGTCCCCATGCTGGTCGGCCGCGTCGCCGGACGCAAGATCGCGGTCGTGCGCCAGGTAACAGTTTGAAAACTTCGCCCACGGCCTTGACACGGAGGGGCCTTCAGTAAGAACTTTTACCACTAACAGTTAACACTCTTTTCCGAAAGGCGCCCGCCGATGGTCGAGCACGAGGTGGAGACTTCCGCGGCGACCGCGGTGGTCGATGCCGGTCCGGCCGACCGGCTGGGCGCCGACGGTGTGCTGGCCCGGGTCCGGGCCGGCGCGGGGGAGTTGACCGGCGCGCTGCGCCGGGTCGCCGAGCACGTGCTCAGCGACCCGGAGGCGGCGGCCCGGGCCACCATCGTCGAACTGGCCGAGCGCAGCGGCACGTCACCGGCGACCATCACCCGGTTCTGCCGGGCGATGGGCTTCGAGGGGTACGCCGACCTGCGGCTCGGCATCGCCGCCGAGACCGGACGGGCCCGCTCCGCCGGCTGGACCGTCGACATCGGACGCGAGATCCAGCCCGGCGACCCGCTGTCCCGGGTGCTCGACCAGATCATGGCCGCCGACACGCGGGCCATGCACGACACCGCCGCGCTGCTGGACCTGGCCGAGGTGGAACGGGCCGCGGTCGCCATCGCCGGGGCCAGCCGGGTGAACATCTTCGGGGCCAGCGGCAGCGCGCTGGTCGGCGAGGAGATGCAGTTCAGCCTGCACCGCATCGGGGTCGCGGCGTGGGCCTGGAACGACGTGCACGAGGGGCTGGCCAGTGCCGCGCTGCTGGGCGCCGGGGACGTCGCGCTCGGCATCTCGCACACCGGGCAGACCCGGGAGACGATCGAGCTGCTCGCCGAGGCCGGCAGCCGCGGCGCGACCACAGTCGCGCTGACCGGATTCCCCCGCTCGCCGCTGGCCGAGCTGGCCGACATCGTGCTGGTCACCGCCAGTCAGGCGACCACGTTCCGGCCGGACGCGCTCTCCGCCCGGCATCCCCAGCTCGTCGTGCTCGACCTGCTCTACATCGCGGTGGCGCAGCGTACCCACGACCGCGCCCACGCGGCCTTCCGGCGTACCGCCCAGGCCGTCGACGGGCACAAGGCCGCGAAGGGGTCCCTCTCATGATCAGTGCCCAACGGTACGCCGACGCGGTCCGCCCGGTGCTCGACCGGCTGGTCGACACCCAGGCGGTCGCGGTGGACCGGGCGGCCGACCTGATCGCCTCCGGCCTGCGCGCCGGCGGCGTCCTCCAGGCGTTCGGCGCCGGTCACTCCGAGGCGTTCGCCGCCGAGCTGGTCGCCCGGGCCGGCGGCCTGGTCCCCGCCAACCGGCTCTCCCTGCACGACCTCGTGCTGCACGGCGACGCGCCCCGCGACGTGCTCGCCGATCCGAAACTGGAACGCGACCCGGCCGTGGCGCACCAGCTCTACGCGCTGGCGGCGCCGCAGCCGGAGGACGTGTTCGTGGTCGCCTCGCAGTCCGGCATCAACGGCTCGGTGGTCGAGCTGGCGACGCTCGTCAAGCGCGGCGGCCACCAGCTGATCGCTGTCACCTCGGTCGAGCACACCGCCCGGGTAGCTCCTCGGCACCCGTCCGGGCACCGGCTCGCCGACCTCGCCGACGTCGTGCTGGACAACGGCGCGCCGTACGGCGACGCACTGCTGCCGCTCGAGGGCGGCGGCGCGGTCTGTGCGGTCTCCTCGGTCACCGCGGCGCTGCTGGCGCAGCTGCTGACCGCCGAGGTCGTACGACGGTTCCACCAGGCCGGAGAGGTACCCCCTGTCTACCTCTCCGCCAACGTCCCCGGTGGGGACGAGCACAACCTCGCCCTCGAGTCGCGGTACGCCGGGCGCCTCCGGCGGACCGCCTGACCCGACACCACAAGGAGAGACAAGATGTCGGTTACTCCCGAGAAGTTCGGCGACGTCAGCCGTCGGACCCTGCTGCAGCGTGCCGCGGCGGCCGGTCTGCTGGCCGTACCGGCGGCCGGTCTGCTCAGCGCCTGCGCCGGCAGCGAGCCGAGCAAGTCCGACGGCGGCGGCGCGGCCAAGAGCAAGGACAACCCGTTCGGCGTCAAGGACGGCAGCGCGGTCAAGGTGGTGGTCTTCAACGGCGGCCTGGGCGACCAGTGGGCCAAGGAAGACAAGGTCATCTTCAACGCCAAGCACCCGAACATCACGGTCAACATGTCTTCCACCCAGAAGATCAAGACCGAAGAGCAGCCCAAGATGGCGACGCAGCCGAGCGACCTGGTGATGAACTCGGGCGCCGACATGATGGACCGCAGCACGCTGATCAACGAGGGCGCGATCGAGCCGCTGGACGACCTGCTCACCGCGCCGGCCTGGGACAGCGAGGGGACCGTCGCCGACAGCCTGCTGCCCGGCACGGTCGCCGACGGTACGCAGAACGGCAAGTTCTACGTCGTCAACGTGGCGTACACGGTCTGGGGCAACTGGTACAACGCGGCCCTGTTCAAGAAGGAGGGGTGGACGGCGCCGACCACCTGGGACGAGTTCTTCGCGCTCGCGCCGAAGATCAAGGCCAAGGGCATGGCGCCGTACGTGCACGACGCGGTGCACGGCTACTACCCGCGCTGGGCGCTGTTCGCCAGCATCTGGAAGGCGGTCGGCAAGCAGGCCGTCGTCGACATCGACAACCTGAAGGACGGCGCCTGGAAGGCCGACGGCATCGTCGCGGCGCTGGAGCCGTGGGAGAAGCTGGTCAAGGACAAGCTGCTGCTGCCGGGCAAGCTCGACCACACCCAGTCGCAGCAGGCGTTCCTGGACGGCAAGGCGGCCTTCATCCAGGTCGGCACCTGGCTGAAGAACGAGATGGCCGCGACCATCCCGCCGGGCTTCGAGATGACCATCTCCGACTACTGGAGCAAGAGCGGGGACAAGGCCGCCAAGGACGTCTTCGCCTCCTCCGGCGAGGGCTTCGTGGTGCCGAGCAAGGCGCCGAACAAGGAGGCCGCGAAGGAGTTCCTGCGGGCCATCCTCTCCAAGGCCGGCTCGGCGAAGTTCGCCGAGCTGACCAAGTCGCTGGCCTCCACCAAGGGCTCCGGCGACAACGTCCAGGACACCGCGCTGGCGTCGGCGAACTCGCTGATGAAGAACGGCAGCTCGGACCTGATCTCGGTGAAGTTCCCGGACTTCTACGCCGACCTGGACAAGGAGAGCCAGAACCTCTCCGAGGAGCTCATGGCCGGCCGCCTGACCGCGCAGCAGTTCGTCGACAAGATGCAGGCGGCCGCCGACAAGGTCGCCAAGGACTCGTCGATCAAGAAGCAGACCCGCACCGCCTGATCACCGCGAGGAAGTGAGTCCAATGCGGCACGGAGTCGCGCGTTTCGTCACGGGCTTCCTGGCCCTGCCCGTCGCGCTGTACCTGTTCTACGTGGTGTGGCCGTTCGCCCAGGCGGCGGGATACTCGCTGACCGACTGGGGCGGGTACTCCGATTCCCAGCGCTTCGTCGGGCTGGACAACTACGTCCGGCTGTTCTCCGACGAGCTGATCCGGAAGGCGTTCTGGCACAACGTGTTCTTCCTGGTCACCGTGCCGCTGTTCACGATCGCGCTGGCCCTGTTCCTCGCGTTCCTGCTCAACGTGGGCGGACGCGAGGACAGGGCCGGCATCCGCGGAGTCTTCGGCTCCGGGATCTACAAGGTCATCTTCTTCTTCCCGCAGGTGCTGTCGCTGGTGGTCATCGCCGTCATGTGGCAGCAGATCTACCGCACCGACGGGCAGGGTCTGATCAACGGCCTGCTCATCAAGATCGGGCTGGTCGACGCGGACAACCCGATCGCCTTCACCGCCGACCCGGAGCCGTTCCTCGGCGTGCCGGCGGTGCTCTGGTGGCTGCTGTTCATCGCGGTGTGGAGCGGCGCCGGCTTCTACATGGTGCTGTTCTCCGCCGCGATGCAGTCGATCCCGAAGGACATCTACGAGGCCGCCATCCTCGACGGCGCCGGCCGGTTCCACACGTTCTTCAAGGTGACGCTGCCGCTGCTGCGGGACAGCATCTCGGTCGCCTGGGTCTATCTGGGTTTCATCGCGCTGGACATGTACGCGCTGGTCTTCGTCATGACGCCGAGCCAGGGCGGACCGAACCACGCCAGCGAGATCTTCGCCTCGGTGATCCAGTTCAACGCCTTCCAGAAGGGCCAGTTCGGTTACGCCTGCGCGATCGCCGTCGCGCTGGCCATCTTCACCATCCTGCTGGCCGCGCTCCAGCTGAGGATCACCCGCCGTGAGCGGATCGAGTTCTGAGGAGGTCTGGACGATGAGTACGGTGACGCACCCCTCCGGTCCGGCCCGGTCCGACACGGCGCCGCCGGCCCGCCCGCCCGCGGCCCGGCGGGACGTCGGCAACGGCTTCGGCGGCCGGATCTTCAACGGCTTCTCGCACCTGTTCCTCGCGGTCTGGGCGATCATGGTGGTCTACCCGCTGCTGTGGGTGGTGATGTCGGCGCTCAAGACCGACTCCGAGGTGATCCGCGAACCGCTGTCGCTGATCCCCGACGCACTGCAGTGGGACAACTTCGCCCGGGCCTGGACTGCCGGGATCGACAGCTTCTTCCTGAACACGCTGCTCGTGCTCGTGTTCAGCGTGACGCTGACGATGCTGCTCGGCTCGATGGCCGCGTACGCGCTGGCGCGCTACGAGTTCCGCGGCAACCGGCTGATCTACTGGATGTTCCTGTCCGGGCTGACGCTGCCGATCTACCTGGCCGCGGTGCCGCTGTTCAAGGGCGTCTACAACACCGGGGTGAGCCTCCCGCTGCTCGGCCCGAACAAGCACCTCATGCTGATCCTGGTCTACGTGGCCTGGTCGCTGTCGTTCACGATCTTCTTCATGCACTCGTTCTTCCGGACGCTGCCCGACTCGATCGCCGAGGCGGCCCAGGTCGACGGGGCGTCGCACACCCGCACCTTCTTCAGCGTGATGCTGCCGATGGCCAAGCCGGGCCTGATCAGCATCGGCATCTTCAACGTGCTCGGCCAGTGGAACCAGTGGTACCTGCCGACGCTGCTCATGCAGTCGGTCTCCGGCGAGCCGAAGAACCAGGTGATCGCCCAGGGGCTGATCGAGCTGTCGGTCAACCAGGGCTACAAGTCGGACTGGAGCGGACTCTTCGCCGGTGTCACCATGGCGATGCTGCCGGTGCTGATCGTGTACATCGTCTTCCAGCGCCAGGTGCAGTCCGGCCTCACCGCCGGCGTCGGCAAGTAACCCGCCGGACGCAAGGAAGGGCCCCTTATTAACGCTCAGCGTTAATAAGGGGCCCTTCCTCTACCGCAGGCGTTAAGAGGGGGCCCTTCCTTACACGCGGAGCGTGTCGGGGGGAGGGGGCAGAATGCGTCCGTGCTGATGGCGGTGGTGGCGGACGAGCGGGGCGGCGGCGTGCTGCAACCGCTGCACGCCGACGGCACCCCGGCCGGCCCGGCCGAGGAGGTCACCGACCTGGCCGCCGCGGTGGCCGCCCGCGAGGCCGCCGGGCACCCCCGCTGGCTCTGGGCCGCCTGGGCGGGCGTCTACCCGGCGCTGCTGCGTGCCGGGGTCCGGCTCGACCGCTGCCACGACGTCGAGCTGACCGAGGCGCTGCTGCTCGGGCACGCCGGCCGTTGGGGCGAGCCCCGCGCGCTGCCGGCCGCCTGGGCCCGGCTGACCGGCGCGCCGGTACCGCCGGACCCGGCGCCCCGCCCGCCCGAGCCGCCGGGCCAGGCCCAGGCCGCGCTCTTCGAGCCGCCGTCGGGCCCGCCCGGTCCGGGCGTCACGGCGTTGACCCGGGTGTACGCCGACCAGCTCGCCCGGATCGCCGCGACCACCCATCCCGGCCGGTTCCGGCTGCTGGTGGCCGCCGAGTCGGCGGGCGCGCTGGTAGCCGCCGAGATGGGCGCGGCCGGTCTGCCGTGGCGCGTCGACGTGCACGACGCGATCCTGGCCGACCTGCTCGGTGAGGCGTCACCGGTGGGCGGGCCGCCGCGTCGGCTGGCCGAGTTGCAGGCCCGGATCGCCGACGCGTTCGGCGTACGCCAGGTGCACGCCGACTCGCCGGCGGAGCTGTTGCGGGCGTTCGCCCGCGCGGGCGTGGACCTGCCGAACACGCGGGCCTGGGTGCTGCGCGGGGTGGAGCATCCGGCGGCGCCGCTGGTCCTGGAGTACAAGGAGCTGTACCGGATCTGGACGGCGCACGGCTGGGCCTGGCGCGACGCCTGGGTCGCCGGCGGCCGGTTCCACCCGGAGTACGTGCCGGGCGGCGTGGTCTCCGGCCGGTGGGCGACCCGGGGCGGTGGGGCGTTGCAGATCCCGAAGGTGATCCGGCAGGCAGTGGTGGCGGACCCGGGCTGGACGTTCGTGGTCGCCGACGCGGGCCAGCTCGAACCGCGCGTGCTCGCGGCGGTCTCCGGTGACGAGCGGCTCGCCGCGGCGGGTGGGGCCGGTGACCTGTATGCCGCGCTGGCCCGGGACGCGTTCGCCGGTGACCGGGCGAGGGCCAAGGTGGCCCTGCTCGGGGCGATGTACGGGCAGACCGGCGGCGCGGCGGTGCCGGCGCTGGCGGTGTTGCGGAAGAACTATCCGACCGCGTTCGGCTACGTCGAGGCGGCGGCGCGCACCGGTGAGGCGGGCGGGCTGGTCCGGTCCTGGCTGGGGCGTACCTGCCCGCCGGGGTCGGCGGGGTTCGCCGAGGGTGAGGAGGTGCTGCCCGACGGCGAGGCCGACCCGCACAGCCCGTCGGCCCGGGCGGCCCGGTCGCGTGGTCGTTTCACCCGTAATTTCGTCATCCAGGCGACTGCCGCCGAGTGGGCCTCCACGCTGCTGGCGACGCTGCGCACCGAGCTGGCGGGCACGGAGGCGGAGCTGGTGTTCTTCCAGCACGACGAGGTGGTGGTGCACTGTCCGGCCGGGCGGGCGGCGGCGGTCGCGGAGGCGGTCACCGCGGCCGGCGCGCGGGCCACGCGGCTGCTGTTCGGCGACACTCCGGTCCGGTTCCCGCTCGACACGTCCACTGTCGACTGCTACGCAGACGCGGCATAGTCACGCAAATTTCCGTTTTGCCCCGCTACCCGCATCCGGTCGTGCTCGTTGGGCCCGGTGTGCGTACGACGGGACGGACCGGGCAGCTGTGCCCGGTCCGTCCCCTGATCGAGGGGGCACCGCTGAACCGGATCGCTGCAATGATCATCGCCGCCGGAGGCGGCCGCCGCATCGGCGGACCCGAAGCGCTGCTGCACCAGGGCGAGAAGCCGCTGGTCAGCCAGATGATCGACACGATGGCCGAGGCGGGCTGCGCACAGGTCGTGGTCGTCCTGGGCGCGGCGGCCGAGCAGGTGCGTCAGACCACCGACCTGACCGGCGCCACGATCGTGGTCAACCGCGCGTGGGGCACCGGCGTGGGCTCCTCGATCCGGGCCGGGCTCGCCGCGCTCACCGACGACGACATCGAGGCCGTCGTCGTGGTGCCGGTGGACATGCCCGGGCTCACCGCGGCGGCGGTCCGCCGGGTGACCGCGCTGCCGTACCCGGACGTGCTGGTCTGCGCCACCTATGACGGGCTGCGCGGTTACCCGATGCTGTTCGGCCGCCGCCACTGGTCCGGCATCGCCACCCTCGCCAGCGCCGACGTCGGCGCCCGGCCGTACCTGCTGGCGCACAAGGACCAGATCGTCGACATCGCGTGCGACTCGGTGGCCGACGGCAGCCGGATCGACAGTCCGGAGCTGATGGCGCTGTACGGCCTGTCCATCCCCGAACAGCGCGTCGGCGCCTGAGGCGCGCCCGCCTGTCGGACCCGGGTGCCAGGATCGGACCGTGGCCTACGACGAGGACCTGGCGAACCGCGTACGCGAACGTCTCGGGGGTGAGCCCGGGATCACCGAGCGGCGCATGTTCGGCGGCCTGGCGATGATGCTGCGCGGCAACATGGCGGTGGTGGTGCGCGGCGCGGGCGGCCTGATGGTCCGGGTCGACCCGGCCGAGGCCGAGCGCGCGCTCGCCGAGCCCGGCGCCGAGGCGACAGTCATGCGGGGCTGGGTGATGCGCGGCTGGGTCACCGTGTCGCCCGCCGCCTGCGAGCGCGACGCCGACCTGGCCCGCTGGGTCGACCGGGGGGTCCGCTTCGCGCGTACGCTGCCGGCGAAGTAGCCCGCCGGATATCCGGGTGCGCGCCCGGCCCGGCCCGTCCTACGCTGCGGCCAGTCGGCAGCGGGGGATCGGAGACGACGGATGGCGGTTCACCTCTACGCGGTCAGCATGGACGCGGGCGACCCGCGGCGGCTCGCGCGGTTCTGGTCCGGGGTGCTCGGCCGGGAGATCCTCGACGACCCGCGCGAGGGCGTGGCGCTCGGCGGCGACGCCCACAGCGACGTCCGCATCCGGTTCCTGCCCAGCGACGCGCCGAAGACCGTGCAGAACCGGATCCACTTCGACCTGACCAGCGCGTCGCCGCAGGCCCAGCGGGACACCGTCGACCGCGCGCTGACGCTGGGCGGGCGGCACATCGACATCGGCCAGGGCCCGGACGACGACCATGTGGTGCTCGCCGACCCGGAGGGCAACGAGTTCTGCGTCATCGGGGCAGGCAACAACTTCCTCGCCGGCTGCGGCCCGCTCGGCGCTGTCAACTGCGACGGCACCCGGGCGGCCGGCCTGTTCTGGACCGAGGCGCTGGGCTGGCCGCTGGTCTGGGATCACGGCGAGGAGACCGCGATCCAGTCGCCGCGCGGGGGCGCGAAGGTCACCTGGAGCGGGCCGCCGCTGATGGACGCCGGCGGGCGGGACCGCGTACACCTGGATCTGGTCGCGGACGGCGACCGGGACGCGGAGATCGACCGGCTGCTGGCGCTCGGCGCGACCCGGGCCGGTACGGGCCGGCACACCGCCGGCGACGTGGTGCTGGCCGACCCGGACGGCACCGAGTTCTGCCTGCTGACGCCCTGCTGAGGCGGGTGCGGCCCGGGGGACCGCACCCGCACCGGTCAGCGCAGCCGCAGGCTCGGCTCCAGCGTGACCTCGAACAGCCGGTCCCACGGCAGCTCGACCCGCACCGCCGTGACCCGGTCCAGCGTCGCGGTGAAGGTCTTACGTCCGCGTACCCCGAGCACCAGCTCGTGCCCGGCGAAGTGGTCGGCGAAGTACCGCTCGGTCAGCGGCACCAGCCGGTCGCGTACCCAGCCGTCGAAGTAGCGCTTCTGCTCGGCGGTCAGCGCCAGCGGATCCCAGCCCTGGGCGCGGGCGTGCGCGTACGCCTCGACCTGCACCACGTTCTTCCACGGGTCGTCCTTGACGAACCGGTAGAGCAGGTACTCGGCGTGCGCCTGGGCCGGCCCGCGCAGCTCCGGCACGCCGAAGCCGCTGCCGGACGAACGCAGGTACGCCCACCGCGCGGTGCCGTGCGCGAGCGCCAGCCCGAGCGCGTTGCCGCCGGTGTTCCACCCCGAGTACGACAGCAGCGCCGGCAGGTCCAGATGGGCCTCCATCCGGGACACCAGGTCGTGGTCGCCCTTGTTGACGATCAGCGGGTCCACCACGATCACCTGGGTGCCGGCGGCCAGCAGTTCGCCGATGCGGCCGACGAACGCGTCCAGGTCGGCGGCCCGCTGCCCGGCCGCCGCCGACGGGGTGTTCACCGCGAGGACGATGTCCGCGTCGCCGGTCACCACCCGGCCGCCCACCGAGGTGACGTGCCGGCGGATGTTCTCCGCGAACGGGATGCCCTCCAGCGCGGCGGTCCACCCCTCGCCGGACACCCCGGCGTACTCCACCCGGTAGGTGGGCGCGGCGCCGGCCGCGACGACGCGCGCGACGAGCAGCGCGTTGACCTCGTCGGCGCCGGGGAAGATCTCCACCCGGTCGCCGACGCCGAGCCGCGCTACCAGCGCCTCCAGCTCGACCCGCTCGGCGCGGGCCAGGCCGACCGGCGCGGTGTCGTCCTCGGAGAGCACCAGGTGGCTGATCGTCCCGTCCGCGACCCACTCCACCATCAGCCGGTTGACCTGGTGGTTGCGTGCCCGCGCGGCCAGGTAGTCCTCGACCACGGCGTCCGGGATGCGCGCCCGCACGGCGTCGAGCTGGCCCCGCAGCGCCTCCTGGCCCAGGTTGACCACCTGGTCGTACAGCTTTGCCCACTGGACCAGCAGGTCACGGTAGTTGTCCAGGTCGGTGCCGGTGCTGGTGATGGCGAGCCGCTGGATCGTGTCGTGCACCTCGATCACCGCGTCGGACCGGCGTGCGCGCAGCCGCCGGATCGCCTCCAGGTTGCGCAACGCGTCGGCCAGGGCCGGAGCGGCGGTACGCGAGGCGATCAGGCCCCCGTACGCCAGCATGCTCACCGAGATCACGTACCCGTCGACGCGGTCGGTGCCGTCGAGCCAGCGGGCGATGCCGGCGCCGTCACCGGGGGTGAAGAAACGGCCCAGCAGGTTCCGCGGCGGCAGCAGCACCTCGGCGTCGGCGCTCGCACCGGTCATCTCCGCGCAGTACGTGTTGACCGGCCGGTCGTCCAGCGGCACCAGCGCCACGCTCGGTCGCCGGCCGGCGGGCCGGGCGAACGCGGGGCCGCCGAGGGCGACGGTGGCCAGGCCGGCCGCGCCGGTGGCCGCAAGAAGGGTTCTTCTCTTCATCGATGCTCCCTTTTCTCCGGCGCGCTCGCCGCCCGGGGGGTGGCCGGTACCAGCCGGCGGGTGATCCACAGCGGTGAGGTGACGGCGTTGCCCATCACCACCGCGTGGGCGCCCGCCTCGAAGGCCCGGCTGATCTGCTCCGTGGTCCGGTAGCGCCCTTCGGCGATCACCGGCACGGGCAGCAGCGCGGCGAGTCGCGCCACGAGCCCGAGGTCGGGCCCGTCGATCGGTGGGCCGGCCGGCGTGTAGCCGGACAGCGTGGTGGCGACCGCGTCCGCGCCGGCCTCGACGGCGGCGACGCCCTCGGCCACCGTGGCGACGTCGGCCAGGACCAGCGCGTCGCTCTGTTCGTGGACCGCGCGGACGGTGTCGGCGAAGGTCCGGCCGTCGGGCCGGGGACGGTCGGTGGCGTCCACCGCGACGACGTGCGACCCGGCCCGCGCCGCTTCGAGGGCGTGCCCGGCGGTCGGGGTGATGAACACGCCCTGCGTGCCGTGCTTGTACAACCCGATCACCGGCACGTCGACGGCGGCGCGTACGGCCCGCACGTCGTCGGGGCCGTTGACCCGGACCGCCACCGCGCCGCCGCGGACCACTGCGGCCGCCACGCGGGCCTGGACGTACGGGTCGCGCATCGGGTCGTCCGGGTCGTCGGGCAGGGGCTGGCAGGACACGACCAGCCCGCCGGCGAGTTCGTCCAGGACACTCACGTGCTTGTTCCTCCGTCGTGGTGGATCGGTGCGGTGGCGAGCCGGGCGGCGCCGACCACCACCGCGTCGGCGCCCAGCGCCGCCGGAAGCAGCGGCACGTGCGCCCAGCCGCCGGGTAGCTCCGCCCGGTAGGCGGCCGTGGCGGCGGGAAGCAGCGTGGCGGCGGCGCCGCCGGCGACCACCACCGCATCCGGGTCGAGCAGGGCGACCAGCCCGGCCAGGGCCGCGCCGAGCGCGGCGCCGGCCCGGTCGACGACCTGCCGGGCGGTCGCGTCACCGGCCGCCGCGCGCCGCGCCACCTCCCGGCCGGTGACCGGGTCACCGCCGGTGAGCGCATACGCGGCGGCCAGGCCGGTGCCGGAGGCGATCGCCTCCAGGTGCCCGTACCGGCCGCAGCCGCAGCGCAGCCGGTGCGCGCCCGGTGCCGGCAGGTGCCCGAGCTGGCCGGCCGCGCCCCGGGCGCCGCCCTCGCCCCGCCCGTCGTTGACGATCGCGCCGCCCAGCCCGGTGCCGACGGCGGCCAGCAGCACGTGCCCCCGGCCCCGTCCGGCTCCGGCCCAGCACTCGCCCAGCGCCGCCGCGGCGACGTCGTTGGTAACGCGCACCGGCCGGCCCAGCCGCGCGGCCAGCTCGTCGGCCACCGGGGTGCCGGCCCACCCGGGCAGGCTGTCGGTGGCGTACCGGATGGCGCCGGTCGCCGGGTCGACGGTGCCCGCGGTGCCCACCCCGACCGGTCCGGGGCCGGCGGCGGCGAGCAGGTCCGCGGCCAGGCCGGCGGCGGTGTCCAGCACCGCGGCCGGCCCGCCGCGCGCGGGGGTGGGCGCCTCGCGGCGGTCGAGCACCCGCGCACCGGGACCGACGAGGGCGGCGGCGGTCTTGGTGCCGCCGATGTCGATCCCGACGACCGGCTCGGTCATCCCTTCAGACCGGTGTGCGCGAGGCCCTCGACGAACTGCTTCTGCGCGATGACGAACACCGCCAGCACCGGCAGCGCGGTCATCGACGCCGCCGCGAGCTGGACGTCCCACATCGGACCGCCGTACGCGTCGACGAACTGGGTGAGCGCCTGCGGCAGGGTGAACTTGTCCGGCGAGGAGAGGAACACGATCGGTTCCAGGTACAGGTTCCAGCTGTGCAGGAACGTGAAGATGGCCACCGCGCCGAGCGCGGGCCGGGACAGCGGCAGCGCGATCTTCCAGAACGTGGCGAAGCGTCCCAGCCCGTCGACCCGCGCCGCCTCCTCCAGCTCACCGGGGAGGCTGATGAAGAACTGCCGCATGATGAACGTGGCCAGCACGCTCGGCGCCCCGAAGATCGGCACCAGGATCAACGGCCAGTGGGTGTCGATCAGGTCGAGCTTGAAGAACATCTGGAACAGCGGCACGATCGTCACCTCGCTCGGGATGAGCAGGCCCGCGAGGACGACCAGGAACAGCACGTTCTGTCCCCGGAACCGGATCCGCGCGAACGCGTACCCGGCCAGCGACGCCACGGCGAGCGTGCCGACGGTGACCAGCAGCGCGATGTAGAGGCTGTTCAGGTACTGCTGCCCGAACGGCTGCAGCTCGAACACCCGCTGGTACGCGTCCAGCCGCGGATCGGTCGGCAGCAGCTGCGGCGGGAAGGAGAAGATGTCCGCCACCGGCTTCAGCGACGAGGTGACCATCCACCAGGTGGGGAACACGAACGGGACGGCCAGGACCATCAGCACCCCGTAGAGCACCAGCTTGGTCCGCCGGGACAGGTCACGATTCATGGAAGACCCACCTCTTGCGCATCTGCCACTGCAGCACCGTCAGCGCGAGCACGATGACGAACAGCAGGATCGACAGCGTGGCGCCGTAGCCGAAGTGATGGAACTGGAAGGCCTGCTGGTAGAGGTAGTAGACGAGCACCGTGGTCGAGGTGCCGGGTCCACCCTGGGTCAGCACCGCGATCTGCGCGAACACCTGCAGCGAGCCGACCACCGTGATGATCGACGTGAGCATGATCGTCGGGCTGATCAGCGGCACGGTGATCCGCCAGAACTGGCGCAGCCGGCTCGCGCCGTCGACCTCGGCGGCCTCGTACAGCTCGGCCGGCACGCCCTGCAGGGCGGCCAGGAACAGCACCATGTTCAGGCCGACGTTCTTGAACACCTGCACGACGATCACCGACAGCATCGCCGTGCCCTCGCCGCGCAGCCAGTTGGGGCCGTCGACGCCGATCGTGTCGAGCAGGCCGTTGATGCCGCCGTTGTCCTGCAGCAGGAAGCCCCAGACGATGGTCCACGCGACGAGCGAGACCACCACGGGGGAGAAGAACAGGGTGCGGAACACGATGGTCCCGCGCAGCTTCTGGTTGAGCAGGACGGCCAGCAGCAACGCCAGGCCGAGGTTGAACACGACCAGGCCGACCGAGAACAGGCCGGTCGACCGCAGCACCGGGCCCAGGTTGGGGTCGTCGGCCAGCGCGGCGTAGTTGTCGGTGCCGATGTAGTCGAAGCTGCCGGCCAGCACGTTCCACTCGTGCAGGCTGTACCAGACCACGAGGACCAGCGGCAGGATCACGAAGACCACGCTGCCGAGCAACTGCGGGGTGATGAACAGGTATCCGGTGAGCTGGTCCCGGCGGCGGGTGGTCCAGAACGGCCGGGCCCGGCCCGGGGCGGGCCCGGCAGCAGCCGGGCCCACCCTGGTGTCCGTCTGGGTCATGATCCTCGGCCCTACTTCGCCAGCAGCGGCTGGATCTTGGAGCAGACGCCGTCGAGTACGCCCTTGACGTCCGCGTCCGCCTTCCACAGCGGGTCGAGCGCGGCGCGCACCTGCTGGCTCAGCTCGGCCTGCCCGGAGTGGCTGGGCTTGACCGTGCCGTTGGTGATGCCGTCGATGACGACCTTCTGCAGCTGCTCCGGCTTGAGCTTCGGGTTCGTCTTCGCCAGCGTCTCGGCGGTCAGCTGGGACTGCCGCGGCGGCGGGAAGAACTGGGCCAGCTTCGCCGAGTTGGTGGGGTTGGTGAAGAAGGCCAGGAAGTCGGCGGCCTGCTCGGCGTGCGGGCTCTTCTTCATCACGCCGATGCCGGCCTGGCCGACCACCGCGTACGGGCCCTTCGGACCGGCCGGCAGCGGGACCAGGTCCCAGTCGAAGCCGTTCTCCTTCAGCAGCGAGGCGCGGGAGATCTGGGTGACGGTCATGGCCGCGTCACCGGCGAAGAAGTCGGCGGTCGTGCCCGGACCGGGCAGCGCCTTGCCGGTGAAGATCGCCTTGTGCAGCGTGGTCATCGCCTCGACCATCTCCGGGCTGTTGAACCCGCAGCTGCGGCCGTCCTCGCTCCACGCCTGGGCGCCCCAGCCGGTCCAGAACGTGGCCAGGTTGTCCCAGCCCTTGTAGTCGAAGTCGCGGACCACGAGCCCGGCCTTGCCCGACTTCGCGGCGGTGGCGCCGGCCGCGGCGAGCGCGGTGTCCCAGTTCCACTGCCCGGCCGCGATCAGCTCGGCCGGGGTCTTCTGCCCGGCCTTCTTGAGCATGTCGTTGTTGACGAACACGCCGAACGGCGAGGTCGAGAACGGGTACGCGAAGAGCTTCCCGTCGTTGCGCCACAGCTTCAGCGTGGCGGGGGACAGGTCGTCGTACTGGTAGCCGTCGGCCTTCTTCAGCGTGTCGTCGAGCGGGCTCAGCGCGCCGGAGGCGACGAAGTCCGGAGCCGAGTTCTCGAAGATCCACGCGAGGTCCGGCGCGTTGCCGCCGGCGATCTGCGTGGTGAGCGTCGTGGTGTAGTTCTCGAACGGCAGCGGATCGAACTTGATCTCCGCGACGTCCGGGTTGTTCTTGCGGTACTCGTCGGCGATCTCGTTGAACAGCTTGAGGTGCGCCTCGTTCGCCGACCAGACGGTCATCCGCAGGCTCGCCGGACCGTCGTCCTTGGCGTCGCCGCCACCGCCGCAGGCGGTCAGGGCGAGCACACCGGTCATGGTCGCCGCGACCAGGCCGGACAGTCTTCCGTATCTCACTTTCTTTCTCCTCACCGGGGGTTCAGTAGCCCGCGATCTGCGGCCAGCGGCATTCCACGCCGGCGGCCGAGATGCGGTCCGTGAATTCGGCCAGCAGGCGGGGGGTGCCGCGGACCGCGCGCGGGGACTCGCCCCGCGCAAGGCAGAAGTCGGCCAGCAGGCCGGCGACCTCACCGACGTTCCACTCGACCGGGTGCAGTCGGTAGCTGCCGTTGGTGATGTGCGTGGTACCGATGTTCTTGCCGGCCGGCAGCAGGTTCTCCATCCGCTGCGGGATGAGCGCGCCGAGCGGGATCTCGAACGGGCAGGAGCCGACGTCGATGTAGTTGTCGCCGCCGGTCGACGGGTGCAGGTCGATGCGGTACATGCCGACACCGATCGAGTCGGGGTAGCTCACCGCGCCGTGCTCGCCGCGTACCGCCAGGGAGAGGTCCTGCTCGACCACCGTGTACTCGGCGCGGATGCGGCGCGACTCCCGGATGTAGGGCGCCTGCGCCAGCCCGTCGGGGCTGCCGGTCACGTCGCCGCGCAGCCGCAGCCCCGGGTAGCCGGTGCCGCCGTCGGGACGGGGCGCCTCGGTCTGCAGCCAGTACAGGACGGAGTACGACAGCTCGCGCGCCTGGGACAGGTGCCAGGACGCGTTCGGCACGTCGATGACCGGGCCCTCGAAGTAGTCGATCATCGGCCAGTTGACGAGCGTGATGTCGCTGCCGTACGCGCCGTCGACGAAGTTGCGCCGCGCCGCGATGCGCCGGAACGTCCACAGGTTGCCGTCGCCCGGGTTGAGCCGCTGGTCGGCGTTGACGCCCAGCGGGTCGTCGTCCGGGTTCGGCGTGAAGCTGCGCTCGACGATCTCCAGCGTGCGCGGGTGGGGTGACCGCCAGGACAGCAGCCGGTCACCCCAGAAGTCCGGCTTGTAGTCGCGCCAGAAGTCGTACCCGGCGGGCCGGTCGATGGTGTGGTCGCCGTCGACGTGGTCCAGCGCGAAGCAGACGGACACCGCCTGCATGTTCAGCGGCTGCGCCTGCGCCGGCGCGCTCGGCTCACCGGTCTGCGCCTGCGACTCGAACCCGGTCACGTACTCGGTGCCGGTCAGTGGCAGCAGCTCACCGGTCTCGGTGGCGTCCAGGACGTACGGCGCCTCCACCTCGATCCGCTCGTCGCGGTCCCGGTGGGCGAGCGTGACGCCGGTGACCCGGTCGCCGTCGGTCTCGGCCGCGACCGGCCGGTACGGCTGCAGCACCGTCAGCCGCCCGGACCCCCGGTACGGCGCGAGCATCTGCTCCAGGACCGCGACCGCCACCCGGGGCTCGTGGCAGAGCCGGCTCACCCAGCCCGCGCCCGGGTTCAGGTCGGTCCACGCCCGGGACCGCTCGGTCAGCGGGTAGTGGCGGCGGTAGTAGTCGCGGATGCCGTCGCGCAACTCCCGGTAGCTCGCGGTGGCGCCGAACTGCTCGATCCAGGAGTGCTCGTCCGGCGGGACCGCCTGGCTGGTGAGCTGCCCGCCGAGCCAGTCGAACTCCTCGGTCAGGATGACGGACCGGCCGGCACGGGCCGCGGCCAGCGCCGCGGCGACACCGCCCAGTCCGCCCCCGACGACGAGGACGTCCGCACGCATAAGTACCACTTGCTTCCTTCCAGTTGCGCGGCCGGGCGTGTCAGCGCCGGTCGGCCGCCGATCCAGGGACGCCGAGGGTGTCGCCCTCGACGAGTTCGCAGGGCAGGAGCCGTTGCTGGAGGCCGCCGGCGCTGCCGTCGATGACGCCGGTCAGCACCTCGACGGCCTGGCGGCCCATCTCCTCGCGCGGGATGCGGAACCCGGTGAACGTGATGTCCGTGGGCACCGGGACGGTCGGGTCGCCGAGGGTCACGACGGACAGGTCACCGGGCACCGTGAGCCCCTTGCGGCGGGCGGCCGTCTCCAGCGCCACGGCGGTGGCGAAGTCCTCCACGAAGGCGACGGTGCTGCCGTCGGCCCGCAGGTCGTCCACTGTGGCGTCGGCGGTCTCCGCCGTCGCGGTGATCTGGCGGGCGCTGTCCGCGCCGGTCGCGCCGGCGTGGAAACCGCTGCGCCGGTCGTGCGAGGACTCGGCCGAGGTGCCCATGCCCACGTACGTCAGCCGCCGGTGTCCCAGCTCCACCGCCCGCTCGGCCAGCCGGTGGACCGCGCTGGCGTAGTCGGCGCCGACGTAGGGCACCGGGCCGCCGGCGTCGTCGCGGCGTCCGACGGCGACGTAGGGGAACCCGTCGCGGTTGAGCCGGAGCAGCTCCGCGCCGTCGATCTCCCGGCCGAGCAGGATGCAGCCGTCGGCCAGCCGCAGCCGGTTGTCCTGGTGGAAGATGCGCCGCCGGCCGTCCACCACCGGGGCGCTGGTGAACAGCAGCAGGTCGCAGCCGACCCGTTCGGCGTACTCCTCGATGCCGAGCAGGAACGGGTGGAAGAAGTCCCGGCTGCCGCTGGGGAAGGCCGGCTCGTAGGTGAAGACGCCGATGATCCGGTTGAACCCGGAGGCGAGGCGGCGGGCGGCCGGGTCGGCGGCGTATCCCGTCTCGGCGATGACCTGCAAGACCCGGTCCCGTGTCTCCGGCGCGATCCGGACGTCGGCGTCGGTGCGGTTGTTGAGCACCAGCGACACGGTCGCCTGGCTGACGCCGGCCATGCGTGCGATGTCACGCTGGGTGACACGCCTGGGGGGAGGGGTCACGTCGGTCCTTCCACTTCCGCTAATGCGTATTAGCGATCGGGTCGGGATGGAGCCTCTCTGCTCTCCCGGCGTCCTGTCAAGGGGTGGCCGGAAGATTTCCGTTCGATGAACTCCCTGATGTAATGCGGATTAGCAACCGCGCCCGCCGCTGCCCTGCGGTTGTTCGGGCGGGAATCTTGACAAGGGCCGACCGGGCGCGCGACAGTAGGCGGACCTCCGCGCTAATGCGCATTAGCGTGTCGTCGATCGTCCGCACGGATGATCGACGACGCTTGCTTCCCTACCCAGGGTGATGTCGGGTGCGGCCTCTGCCCGCCGCCACCCCGGGCATTACCGTTCTCATCGGACGGTCGTGGCGCCGTCGCGGCGTGGGCTGGACGGCCCGGCTGATCGGGGCCCGGGCGGCCACCGCCCGCGCGGTACGCGCCGAGGCGGGCTGACCTACACCTGGATGTCGAAGCGCTGCAGCACCGAGGGCGCGACCAGCCCCACCGCGGCCAGGACGGACAGGATCGTCATCGCGGTGCGCAGCACCACCGTCTCGGCCTTGCTGCCGGTACGCAGAGCGATCTTGTTGGGCAGGCCGATCATCGTCCACATCCGGCGTTTGATCGGGATGGGCCACAGGATCGGCACCCCGGCCCGGGTGATCATGTCGCCGAGGATGTGCACGAAACAGCCCACGCCGACGGCGAGGCCGATCATCGGATAGCCCCGGTCGCCGGGCAGGTTGGCGAACGTGAACCAGGCCGCGGCGGCGGACACCAGCGTGACCACCACCCAGCCCGCGCGCTCGGCCCACTTGTCGAACAGCCCGCGCAGCGCCAGGCCGATCATGAAGAAGAGGATTCCGACGACGGCCCACTTGCCGTAGTGGGCGCAGAGCGCGGTGGTGCCCCAGCCGACCAGCACGGTGAACGGGATGGTGTGGGTGAGCGTGCGGTGCCCGTTGTTGCGGCGCGGATCCTTGCTGAGCTTGGTGGCGTAGTAGACGCCGAGTGAGACCTTCTCCACCACCTCGGCGACGAAGAGGCTGACCACGCCGAACGTGCGGGCCACGGTGGCGCCGCCCTGGTTGCGGGTGACCTTCCCGGACAGGTCGAGGTCGGGGAAGAGCGCACCGCCCGCGCAGACCGCAGTGCCCACCGCCAGCGCCAGCGGTGTCTGGTGGTAGTCCGCGAACTGGGCCATGGCCCAGGAGCCGGTCAGCCACACCGCCGCGCCCGAGAGCGCGTGGGACGGTCCCATCATCTCGGCTCGCCCTTCCCGAAGATCTTGATCCACGAAACTACGCCACTGTAGTCAGCCCGTGCGACAGCGGGGCATCAGCCGGACGGTCCACTGGGGAAGGGGTGCCGCGGACGCGCGACGGCGTACCGCTGCCACCCGGAATTATGGCGGGCCGGGCAGCCGGCGCCACGCCGACTGTCGGTGATGGGACGGGGTGCGGCTCAGCCCGCGGTACGGGTGGGCCGGACCGTGCCGAGGCTCGCCCGGATGACCGCGAACTGCTTCGACGCGTCCGCCCAGTCGGCGTCGGACGTGGTCAGCCCGAGCGTCCACCCGGCCCGCTGACCGGGCAGTACGCGCAACGCACGCATCCGCTCGCCGTACGGCGCGGTCCACCGGCACTCCCACTCCGCGCCCGGACCGTCGGCGGCCAGCCGGATCTTCTCGTACTGCGGCAGCCGACCGGCGGAGGTCAGATCCCGCTCGGACGAGCGCAGCCGGCCCACCGGATCCCCACCCGGATACGGCTCGACGCCGAGGATGCGCCGGGTGGCCGGGTCCTGGAAGCAGGTCGTGTCGCCGGAGCGCAGCTGCAGCCACCCGGCGGGCAGGGCGATGTGGAAGCCGCCGGTGTCGGCGGGCCAGACCCAGCCGGCCGGCACGTTCACCGCCGGGTCCTCGGGAGGTGGGCCCTTGCGGACCGGCGTGCCCGTCACGTCCGGCCGGACGCAGGGGAACGGGGGAGGGGGCACGCCCGGGCCGGGCTGATGATCCCAGGGCCGGGCGACGGCCTCGCCGGACCGGCGCGCCTCCGGATGCTCGTCGGCGCCGTCGGTGACCGCCAGCGCGGTGCCGACGCCGGTCGCCACGGCGAGCAGCACCGCGCCCACGGCGAGCCCCCAGCGTCGCAGCCGCTTCTGGTCCTCGGCGTCGAGCGGCCGGTCCGGGGGACGCGGAACGCCGGTGGGCGGGGGCGGGCCGGCCCGCAGCGCACCGCTGTCGGCGGGGCCGCTGTGGGCGACCGGGGCCGGGCGGGCGACCGGCGCCGCGTCCGGGCCGGGGATGCGCACCGGGCTCAGCGCGTCGGCGCGGGGCGCGGACTCGGGGCCGGTCGGGCTCCCCGGGTCGACGAAGCTGGTGAGGACCGTCGGGCCGAGGCTGACCGGACCCGAGCGGTCCGGGGCCGCCCGGGGCGGCTCCGCCGGCGTGGTCGCGGGGGACTCCGCCCGCTTCAGTTCGTCGGACCGGTCCCGCTGCGGCGGCTCCGGGCGGGGGCGCGGCGGTGGCTCGGGTCGGTCCGCCGAGCCCACGGGGCCGGACCGCTCGGCGCCGTCGCGCGGCGCGGGCCGGCCGGAGCGGGCGGCCGTGCCGGAAGGGCCGGACCGGCCGGACTCGCCGGAGCGCTCCGGCAGGTCGGCGGAGTCGGACGGACCGCCCGGCGGTGGCGCCCGGTCACCCTCGGCGGGCGGCGCCCACTCGCTGCGCTTCGCCGCCCGGCTCCAGGCGCGGGCGGCGGCGGCCGGCGGCATCAGGTCCGGGTACACGACGCCCGCCGCCGCAGCCGCCGGCTCGTCACCGGCGCCCGGGGGACGTCCCCGAGCGTCGCCCTCGCGCCCGGCGGCCGGCCGATCGGACGGTACGGCGGACCGGCCCGCGGACCCGCCGGCCGCCGTCGCGTCGGCGTCCGACACCGCGGCCACGCCGAGCAGGCGGGCGGTCTCGTGGTGGCCGAGCCGGGCGCGCGGGTCTCGCCGCAGCAGCCCGGCCAGCACCGGCGTCAGCGGGCCGGCGTGCGGCGCCGGGTCGGGCGGCCGGGTGGCGAGCGCGGCGAGCGTGGCCATGGCGGTGCTGCGGGCGTACGGCGAGCGGCCCTCCACGGCGGCGTGCAGCGTGGCGCCGAGCGACCACATGTCCGCCTCGACGCTGGACACGCCCTCGGCGGCCCGCTCCGGCGCCACGTACTGGGGGGAGCCGAGGACCAGGCCGGGGCGGGTCATGGCGCCGTCGCCGCCCTGGAACACGGCCAGCCCGAAGTCGGTGAGCAGCACCCGGCCGTCCCGGGCGAGCAGCACGTTCGCGGGTTTCACGTCCCGGTGCAGCACCCCGGCGTCGTGCGCGGCGCGCAGCCCGGCGAGCACCGCCAGCCCGATCTCGGCGGCCCGCCCGGGCGGCAGCGGCCCGTCGGTCTCGATGAGCTCCTGGAGGGAGCGGGACGGGACGTACTCCATGACCAGCCAGGGGTCGCCCTCGACCCGGACCACGTCGTAGACGCGGACCACGTTGGGATGGTTGAGCCGCGCGGACGTCCGCGCTTCGCGCAGCGTACGGGCGCGCAGCTCGTCCCGCTCGTTCTCGGCGAGCCAGTTCGGCGGCACGACCTGCTTCACCGCGACCTCGCGATGCAGCTCCTCGTCGCGCGCCCGCCAGACCTGGCCCATCCCGCCGCGACCGACCAGGTCGAGCAGGCGGTACCGTCCGGCGATCACTACGTCCCGCACCGCACTCCTCACCGCTGGTCAGTGGTCCACAATAGCCAACGGATCGGACGGTACCTATCGCACGGCGAGACGTCATGCCCTAACTGGCCGTACCGGCGAGCAGATTCCCTTCCGGAATGGTGATCGCGGACCGGTCCCGGGCCAGCAGGGCGGTGGCCCGGCGGGCCTGGAACCCGTCGTGGTCGCGGCGCGCGGCGGCGTAGCTGCCCGCGGTGCGGGCGGCGATCGCGGACCAGGCGTACCGCTGCGTGACCATGGTCCGGGCCCGGCGCGCCACCCGGCGGGCGAACACCTCGTCGGCGAGCAGCCGGTCCACGGCGCCGGCCAGCGCGTCCGGGTCGCCGTGCGGGAACGTCACCCCGGTCACCCCCGGCTCGACGATCTCGGCCAGCCCGCCGGTACGCGCCACCGCCAGCGGCGCGCCGGCGGCCGCCGCCTCCAGCGCGATCATGCCGAACGGCTCGTAGAGGCTGGGGATCACGGTGGCGTCGGTGGCGGCGAGCACCGCGGGCAGCTGGGTGGAGTCCATGAAGCCGGCGAACCGGACCGTGTCGCCCAGCCGCAGCCGCCGCGCCTGGTCGACGAGCTCGTCCTTGTACGGCCCGTCCCCGGCGATCACCACGCGCAGGCCGGGGTGCCGGTCGGCCAGGCGCGGCACCGCGTGCACCAGGTGCTGCACGCCCTTCTCGTAGACCAGGCGGCCGGCGTACCCGACCAGCGGCCCGTCCGCGGCGAAGCGGGCCCGGGCGGAGGCGACCGCCTGCGGCCGGGCCCGCCAGGCCCGGTCGTCGACGCCGTTGGCGACCACGTCGATGCGCCCGGACGGTACGCCGAACAGCCGGGCCACCTGCTCGCGCATGTACCCGGAGCAGGCGATCACCCGCCCGGAGGCGTTGCTCAGCCAGTGCTCGACGCCGTGGATGGTGCGGTTCATCTCCTCCGGCAGCCAGCCCTGGTGCCGGCCCGCCTCGGTGGCGTGGATGGTGGTCACCAGCGGCACGTCCAGGTGCTCGGCCAGCGTGACGGCGGTGTGCGCGACGAGCCAGTCGTGGGCGTGGATCACGTCGTAGGCGCCGGCGGAGGCGGCGCGCAGCGCGGCCCGCGTCAGCGTGTGGTTGAACGCCATGGTCCAGGCCAGCAGCGAGCCGGTGGCGAGCGGGAACCGGACCGGATCCTCGGCGGCGCGGACGACGCGCACGCCCTCGGCGTACTCCTCCAGCGGGGCGCCCTCGGCGTGGCGGGTGACGACTGTGACCTCGTGCCCGGCGGCGGCCAGCGCGACGGACAGCGCGTGGACGTGGCGGCCGAGGCCACCGACGAGCACCGGCGGGTACTCCCAGGAGAGCAGCAGCACCCGCAGGCGCCGGGCGGGCTGGATGTCGATCACTTCGGCGTCAGCTGACACGCGGCCCCCTTTGAGTTGTGGCGTCCCCACCCCGGCGGCGGCGTCGCCGCGGTGTCCGGTGGGGTCGGCACCCATCCTGCCGAGGGGTCGATAACCGGCGGCGACGCGCCGGTTGCCGGTCTGTAACGCGTTACCGGCGTGTCCGCCGCGCGCGCAGCAGCTCGGCCACCGACCACGCCTGGAACGGGCAGCCGGTGGCCGCGTGCGGGGCGTCGCCGTCGGCGGTCTCGCTCACCGAGCCCAGGCCGTCCTCGGCGAGGTGGCCCTCCAGCCCCACCAGCAGGTCGTCGGTGGGCAGCCCGGCCCGGCGGTACGCGTCCAGCAGCGGACCGGTCAGCCACGGCCAGACGGTGCCCTGGTGGTAGGCGGAGTCCCGCTCGGCCGGCCCGCCCCGGTGCCGGCCGGTCCAGCCGGGGGAGCCCGGGGCGAGGCTGCGCGGGCCGAGCGGGGTGAACAGCGCCTCGGTGATCCGGCGCAGCGTGGCCTCGTCCGGCTCCAGCGGCGCGTACGGCAGCGACCAGGCCAGCAGCTGGTTGGGGCGCAGCAGGTCGTCGTCGTGGTGCGTGGCACCGCCCAGCGGGTACGCCGGCGCCGGGGCGTCCACCACGTCGTACAGCCAGCCGGCCGGGGCGGGGAACCGCTCCCGGAACGCGGCGGCGGCCCGCCGGTGCAGCGCGTGCAGCGCCGAGGCGTCGCGTCCGGCCAGCTCGGTCAGCTCGACGAGCCCGGCCAGCCCGTTGATCCACAGCGCGTTCACCTCGACCGGCTTGCCGGTACGCGGGGTCACCGGCACCCCGTACACCCGGGCGTCCATCCAGGTGAGCGCGACGTCCGGCGGGCCGCCCTGGGTCAGCAGCCCGTCGGCCGGGTCGACGCCGATGCCGTACCGGGTGCCCGCCACGTGCGCCTCGACCACACCGTGCAGCGCGGGCAGCAGCTCGTCGCCGAGGTCGGTGTCGCCGGTGACGGTGACGTGCCGGCTGACCGCGTGCAGGAACCACAGCGTGCCGTCGACGGTGTTGTGCTCGACCCGGCCGGTGTCGGCGGTGTTCGCCAGCATCCCCTCGGACAGCGTCGCCGCGTACGCCCGCAGCAGGTCCCGGCCCTCGTCGGCCCGGTTCGTGCACAGGAACAGGCCCTCGTAGGAGATCATCGTGTCACGCGACCAGGCCCCGAACCACGGGTAGCCGGCGACCACGTCCGGGCCGGTGGCGGTGCGTACCACGAACGCGTCGGCGGCGAGCGCGAGCGTCGCCTCGACCGCGTCGCCGGGCTTCGCCGCCGCCGTCACGGCCCGGTTGCGCCGCCGGGTCGACTCGACCACCGCTGTCGCCGGGGGCGGCTCCTCGGCCAGGTCGCCCGCCCAGGCCAGCACCGACACCGTCGCGCCGGGCTCGTCCAGCGCGCCGGTGAACCGGCCCGCGTACCAGAGGTCCTCGTCCGGGTGCAGGCCGCGCTCGGCCTCGGTCCGGTGGCGTACCCCGTGCCACCACTGCCCCTCCGGGGTCCAGTCCGGCCCGGCGAGCCGGTACGCGCCGTCGATCACCGCGCCGCCGGCCGCCGCCTCCAGCCGGGGCGCCGGACCGTCTGCGCGCCGCTCGCCGTGCGCGTCGCGCCACGTGCAGGCCGCCGCGAGGTCGAGCCGCACCGGGCCGCCGGAGATCAACCGGTGTACGACGGCGACGCACGAGCGGCCGTACGTCATGGCGATCTCCCGTTCGATCACCACGTCGCCGACGCGCCACCGCCAGCGCGGCACCCCGTCGGTGAGGTCGAAGCGCTCCAGCAGCTCGAAGCCGCGCGGGTCGACCACGCCGGAGGACCACTCGTGCGCGCCGAGGCGGACCTGCCGCCCCGACGGCAGCGTCACCGCCGGGTCGAGGCTCGCCAGTCCCACCTTTCGGGACGCGGGCGTGTCGCCGGCCACCACGAGCAGCCCGTGATACCGGCGGGTACGCAGCCCGGCGATGGTGCCCATGGCGTATCCGCCGAGGCCGTCGGTGACCAGCCATTCCCGCGTGGCGGCGGCGGACAGCTCACCGCAGACGCGCGGCCCGAAACGGATGTCGATCAACTTTCCTCCACCGGCAGCGAGGTGTGACATGCCACGGCGACAATGGCCGCTGTGGAGAAGTACCCCGGCGGCGTCGAAGATGTGCCAGTGATCACCGACCGGTCGACCTCCGCGTCCCCCGACCCCGAGCGGCACCGGCTCGCCCAGGCCGACGCCGGGGAGCAGGACTGGCGCGCATGGGGCCCCTATCTGTCCGAGCGGGCGTGGGGCACGGTACGTGAGGACTACAGCGAGCACGGCACGGCCTGGGACTACTTCCCCCACGATCACGCGCGGTCCCGAGCCTACCGGTGGAACGAGGACGGCATGGCGGGCGTCTGCGACGACCGGCAGACGTTCTGCTTCGCCCTGGCGCTGTGGAACGGGCGCGACCCGATCCTCAAGGAGCGGATGTTCGGCCTCGGCGGCGACGGCGGCAACCACGGCGAGGACGCCAAGGACTACTGGTGGTACCTCGACAGCACGCCCACGCACTCCTTCATGCGCTGGCGCTACCACTACCCGCAGGCCGCCTTCCCGTACGACGAGCTGGTCGCGGTGAACGCGCTGCGCGGCCGGGACGACACCGAGTACGAGCTGGTCGACACCGGCATCTTCGACGACGACAGGTACTGGGCGGTCACCGTCGACTACGCCAAGGCGTCCCCGACCGACATGTGCGTGGTGATCACCGTGGCGAACCGGGCCGACACCGACGAGACGCTGCACGTGCTGCCCACGCTCTGGTTCCGCAACACCTGGGCGTGGGGGCTGCCCGGCGCCGACCGGGTGCCGAAGCTGGTCGGCACGGGTTCCCGGCTCGTCGGTGAGCACTGGGTGCTCGGGCAGCTGCTGCTGGAAGGCGACGGCGACCCGGTGCCGCTGCTGTGCGACAACGACACGAACGCTGAGCGGCTGTGGGGGCTGCCGGGGCGGTCCGCGTACCCCAAGGACGGCATCAACGACCACGTGGTCAACGGCGCCGCCACCGTCAACCCGGAGCGCACCGGCACCAAGGGCGCGCTGCACTACGTGCTCGACGTGCCGGCCGGCGAGCAGCGGCAGATCCGGCTGCGGCTGACCCGTACCGCGCCGCCCCCGGCGGCCGCGCCGCCCGCCCCGGCCGACCTCGGTGACGGGTTCGACGCCGTGCTCTGGGCACGCCGGGCCGAGGCGAACCGGTTCTTCGACAGCGTGATCCCGGCCGCCGCCACCGCCGACGAGGCGCTGGTCGCCCGCCAGGCCATCGCCGGGCTGATGTGGGGCAAGCAGTTCTACCACTTCGACGTCGAGCGCTGGCTCACCGGCGACCCCGGCTCCACGCCGCCCGCCGGCCGCCGGCACGGGCGCAACAGCGCCTGGTGGCACATGAACAGCTTCGACGTGATCTCCATGCCGGACCCGTGGGAATATCCCTGGTACGCCGCATGGGACCTGGCCTTCCACTGCGTCACCATCGCCCGGGTCGACCCGGGCTTCGCCAAGGAACAGGTCCTCCTGCTGCTGCGCGAGTGGTACCTGCACCCCAACGGGCAGATCCCGGCGTACGAGTGGGCGTTCGGGGACGTGAACCCGCCGGTGCACGCCTGGGCGGCGCTGAAGGTCTTCGAGATCGACGGCTCCCGCGACCACGAGTTCCTCGCCCGGGTCATGCACAAGCTGCTGCTCAACTTCACCTGGTGGGTCAACCGCAAGGACACCGGCGGCAACAACGTCTTCGAGGGCGGCTTCCTCGGGCTGGACAACGTCGGCCCGTTCGACCGCTCGGCCGCGCTGCCGGTCGCCGGGGTGCTGGAGCAGTCCGACGGCACCGGCTGGATGGCCATGTACGCGCTCAACCTGCTCGACATGGCGATCGTGCTGGCCGAGCACGACCGCGCGTACACCGACACCGCCACCAAGTTCTTCGAGCACTTCGCGTACATCGCCGCGGCGGCGTACCACCAGGGGCTCTGGGACGCCGAGGACGCGTTCTTCTACGACGTGCTGCGCCTGGCCGACGGCACGAAGGTGCCGCTGAAGGTCCGCTCGGTGGTCGGGCTGCTGCCGCTCGCAGCCGTCACCCGGCTCACCGCCCGCACCATGCGCCGCCTGCCCGAGCTGGGCGCGCGGCTGCGCTGGTTCCTCACCAACCGCCCGGAGTACGCCGAGGTGATCGGCGGCCGCCGGATCGGCCCAGACGGCCGGCAGCAGCGGCTGCTGTCGATGGTCGCCCCGGACCAGGTGGTGCGGCTGCTGGCCCGGATGCTCGACACCGACGAGTTCCTCTCCGAGTACGGGCTGCGTACGCTGTCCCGAGCCCACCTGGACAAGCCGTTCACCGTCACGCTCGGCGGGCAGGAGTTCAGCGTCGGCTACGAGCCGGCCGAGTCGACCAGCGGCCTGTTCGGCGGCAACTCCAACTGGCGCGGCCCGATCTGGATGCCGACGAACTTCCTGCTGATCAGCGCGCTGCGCGACTACGCCGCGTTCTTCGGCGACGACCTGCAGGTCGAGTACCCGACCCGCTCCGGGGTCAAGCGGACGCTCGACGAGATCGCCGACGACCTGTCCGCGCGGCTGATCTCGCTGTTCACCCGCGACGGGTGGGGACGGCGGCCGATCTACGGCGCCGCGCAGCTGTTCCAGACCCACCCGGACTGGCGCGATCTGATCTGCTTCCCGGAGTACTTCCACGGCGACAACGGCGCCGGGCTGGGCGCCTGGCACCAGACCGGGTGGACCGCGCTGGTCGCCGACCTGATCCTCACGCTGCGCCGCTGACCGTGTGTGCGGGGCGCGACGGGAGAGCCCGCCGCGCCCCGCACGGTCACGCCAGCGGCAGGAACGCCAGCCGGGCGTGGTACTCGCCGGCCACCGTCACGGTGTCGCTGCCGACCCACAGGCCCCGGTCGGTGGCGTACAGCTCGCCGGTGCCCACCCCGCGGTCCTTCGTCGGGTTCCACGGCAGCGCCTTGCCGGTGACCGGGTGGATCGCCCCGATGCCCGGCCGGGACACCGCGCCCGGACCGGCCGAGTTGCGGCCCTGCGGGTTGTCCAGCCAGCGCTGGTGGCCCCCGACGTAGACGGCAGCGCCGGTCACCGCCACCGACAGCAGCGTGTCGCCGCCGGTGTAGTTGGCCCAGGTGGGCTGCTTGCCGCCGGTGGCCGCACCGAACTCGAAACGCGCCGCGGTGTCGCAGAGCGTGGCCGGGAACGGGCCGCCGGTGGTGACCACCGCGAACCAGGTGCCGTCCGGCGAGATGTCGACGCCGCGCATGTAGACCGGCATCGTCCGCGCGCACTGCGGCTGGTAGCGGTCGGTGGCCCAGCCGGAGAGCGTGGCGCCCGACGCGCTCAGGTCGGCGACGGCGATCTGGTGCCGCGCCACGCCCGCGACGCTGCTGAAGCCGCCGACGAACACCAGCCGCCGGCCGTCGGCGGAGACGTCCAGCGCCTCGATCTTCACCGGCGCGGTGGCGCCGGAGGTGGTCGTGCGCGGACCGGCCAGGTTCAGGTTGACCGACGGATCGGCGGCTCCGGTGGTGGCGTTCACCGCCGCCAGGGCGCGCCGGGTCACCCCGCCGACGGTCTGGAACGCGCCGCCGACGATCAGCCGGTTGCCGACCAGGCGCATGTCGTTGACCTGGTTGTTCAGCGCCGGCGTGGTGAAACCGGCGACCCGCGCGCCGGTGGCCGCGTCGATCCGGGCCAGCCGGGACGCCGCGGTGCCGTTGACAGTGGTGAACGCGCCGCCGATGTAGAGCGAGCGGCCGTCCGGCGCGGCGGCGAGAGCCTTCACCGCGCCGTTCACCTGCGGCCGGAACGCGGTGTCGATCCGGCCGGTGGTCGCGTCGAGCGCCACCAGGCGGGGCATCGCCAGCTGGGCCGACTGCCCGGCGTTGCGCACCTTGGTGAACGTGCCGGCGACGTACACGCGGTTGCCGATCTGGAGGATGCGGTGCACGGTGCCGTCCAGCGCGTGCGGCGTCCAGTCGACCGGGTTCGTGCCGACGACTGTGGTGTGTGCGGCGTTGACGGCGAGCGCCGGGGATCCCGGCAGCGCCGCGCCCGCGACGGCGAGCGCCGCGGCCACGGCGACGGCCGCGCCCCGTCTGCGCCCGGGTGGATGATCGGGTGAGATCGTCATGGCCGAAGCATGTCGCCCGACCAGGGATCGCGCAGTCGGGTAGCCGCCGGTAACCGCCCGCCGACCGGATAATCCGCGTGGTCCGTCCGGCGACCGGGCAGTACGGTGTGCGAGGTCCGTGAGGGAGGGAGCCCCATGCCGCCGCGCCGGGATGCCGCCGTGCTGGTCTTCGACGCCGACGACACGCTCTGGGAGAACAACGTCCTGTTCGAGCGGGTGATCGACGACTTCCTCACCTGGCTCGACCATCCCACGCTGGACCGGGCCCGCATCCGCGCGGTGCTCGACGACATCGAGCGGGCCAACGCCGTCGCGCACGGCTACGGCAGCAAGGTCTTCCTGCGCAGCCTCGGCGAGTGCCTGGAGAAGCTGCGCGAGCGTCCGGCCACCGACCGGGAACGCGCCGAGATCGATCAGCTCGCGGCGGCTCTGATCGGGCACCAGGTCGAGCTGATGCCGGGGGTGGCCGAGACGCTCGACGACCTGGCCGGCCGGCACGAGCTGCTGCTGCTCACCAAGGGCGAGCGCGAGGAGCAGCAGCGCAAGCTGGACGCCTGCGGGCTGCTGCACCACTTCCGCGCCGCGCACATCGTGCCGGAGAAGGACGCCGACACGTACCGCTGGCTGGCCCGCGAGCACGCCTTCGACCCGGCCGCCGCCTGGATGATCGGCAACTCCCCGCGCTCGGACATCCTGCCCGCCCGGGCCGCCGGGATGAACGCGGTCTTCATCCCGAACGAGAACACCTGGATCCTGGAGCACGACGAGCTGGACCCGTCCGACTCCCAGGTGATCCGGCTGGCGGCGTTTCCCGACCTGGTCCAGCACTTCTAGGCGGCCGGTAACGTCCGGGAGGTGCCACTCACCTTCCCGTCGCACCTGGCGCCGGTGCTGCCGCTGAAGCTGTGGCGGCCCCGCTGGTTCGACGGGGTGGCGCTGTGCGCCGGTGCGGTGGCGCCGGACGCCGCGTACCTGTTCACCGGCACGCCGCTGGCGCTCGGCATGCGTACACACACGCTCGGCGGGCTGCTCTGGTGGGGGCTGCCGGTCGCGCTCGCGTACGCCTGGGTGGCGCGCCGCGTGGTCGCCGGCGTCGTCGCGCACCTGCCGGGACGGCGGTTCTTCGGCTGGCCCTGGTACGCGACGCTGGCCGCGGTGCGGCATCCCTGGCAGGTGTCGGTCTGCTCGGCGCTCATCGGCGCGTTCAGTCACGTCGCGTGGGACCGGGTCAGCCACAGCGAGCGCCTGCCCCGGCTGTTCGGCGTCACCGACTTCCACGCCCTGACCGGCGTGTACTGGTACCAGTTCGTGGACGTGACGGCCGGGCTCGGCGGCGGGCTGCTGGTGGTCGTCCTGGCCGTGGGGGAGGCCCGCCGGGGACAGCCGGCCCGGGGCGTCGCGCCGCCGCTGCCGGCGGCGAACCCGGCCGTGTTCTGGCGGGTGGCGCTGGCGGTCACCGGGCTCGGCGCGCTGCTGCTGCCCGCGCTGCCGGCGGCGGACGTCGCCGCCCCGGCCGGCGTACGGGCGCTGCACGTGGCCGCGCTGGCGCTCGTCGCCGGGGCCGCCGCGGCCCGGAGCGTCCCGCCGGGGCAGGCCGGGCGCAGTCCGCGTCTCGAAGTCGAACAGCGCGAAACCGGCTGACCCCGTTACGCCGACATGCCGCAATTCCGCATAGACATCAATCACAGGCGCGGCCACCGGTCATCGCTTGTCCGGCCTGCGCGTACGCGCCTAACCTGAGCCGGCGTCCACGCCTCGTCGGGGTGAGACGGGGGCGCACCGGAGTCCGGTGGTAAGAGCACCGTGGAGCTGAGTGCGGGCATACCGGCTCGCCGCGCGGAGCCCGGCGAACGGCGTCGTGCCACGCCTGCCGTGTTCCCGCGGCGCAGACCGCTACCCAACCGGACGGCCGGGGTCAGGGCCGGGGAGTTGCGGACCCGGTCCTGACCCGTCCGGCCCCGGAAACAGGCGCCGGAATCGGGTGGGACGCCTCTGGTGCGCGGGCCGGTCACGGAGCGACACTGAGTCATGACTCCTCAGCGCGTACCGCTGCTCGCCGGCCTGGTCGTGCTGCTCGCGGCGGCCTGCACGGCGACCGGCCACGACGGCGCGTCCACGGCGCCCACCCCGACGGCCGCGGCGGCCCCCGCGGCGACCGCGACGGAGGCCACGCCCACCCCGCCCGTGCCGACCGAAGCGGCCTCGACGGGCGGCTCGTGGCGTGTCACCTGGGACTGGGCCGTGCCCGGCCAGCCGGCCCGGGTCGCCCACCGGGTCCGGGTGCCGGTCACCCCACCACCGGGGGAGCCGCTGCCGGTCCTGGTGGCGGTGGACGTCGGTGACCACCCGGCGGAGGGCTTCAGCCGGATCACCTTCGCGTTCCGCGGGCCCACCCCGTCCTATCAGGTCGCCTACGTGCCGCGGGTGGTGACCGAGGGCCGGGGCGCGCCGGTCGCGCTGCCCGGTACCGCGTACCTGTCGGTGCGGTTCGAGCCGGCCCAGGCGCACGACGCGCGCGGCGGCGGAACGGCGGACCTGCCGCCGGCGGCGATCCGCTTCCCGACGCTGCGTGGATGGGCGGTGGCCGGCGACTTCGAGGGGCACCTCAGTTTCGGGCTCGGCCTGCTGCCGCCGGACGGCGGCCGCCTGCCGGTGCGGCTGGGGGAGTCCACCCGCCCGGACGGTACGCACGTCGTGGCCGTGGACGTGCGGCGCAGCTGACGTCGGCGTCAGCGGTCGATGATGTTGTTGTTCTCGTCGATGCCGTGGGTGCGCCAGTAGACGTCCCACTCGTCGTCGACGTGCTGCGGCACCTTGCCCTCCGGGTAGCGCACATACGGCGGGGACGGCTCTTCCCCGTCCGGCACGCAGGAACTGCCGCCCTGCGGGCCGACCGCGATCACCGGGTACTCGTCGCTGCCGCAGATGCTCTGCCGCAGGGAACAGCCGGTGGTCGCCATCAGCCCGGCCAGTCCGAGCACGGCAAGAACGATCATGATTCGAGTTCGCACGGGGAGAATTCTCGCCGCCCCGGGCGGGCCTGCCATCGGTACGCGTACTCAATTCCAGGGTGCGGCCCGGGCTCAGGTCAGCTCGCCCCGCACGATCGCCACCGCCACCCGGCAGAACTCGTCCATGTCGGGCTGGAAGCCGGCCGCGATGTCCGGGTGCAGGCCGGAGCGGGTCTCGTCGAGCAGGCGGCGGCACACGTCCTCCACCGGCTCGCCCGCGTAGCCGGAGCGGACCCGGTCCGCGGCGGCCTGCAGGGCCGAGGTCAGCTGATCCTCCAGCGGGCCACGCAGCTTCTGCTGCACAGGGTCAAGCCCGCTCGGGTCGAGCGTGACATGTGGCTCCGACATCGGCGCTCCCTTCGTCGGCGTCCGCGGTACCCCACCGCGAACGTCGGTCAAACCATCGTCGGTACGGCCGACACCCGGACCAGGTACGAGAACTCCTCCGCCGGCTCCTCGACGTACGACAGCCGGCGGATCTGCCGGTCGTCGGACCAGAGCGCGACGTCGACCAGCACCCCGAGGTGGGCGAGACCGATGTTGGCGACCCGCTTCTTGTCCTGGAGCACCGCGCACACGCCGCCGAGCAGCGTGCTGGCGTCGGAGGTGCGGTGCCCGGGCGGGCACCGCAGGGTGAGGTCCACCTCCACCGGGCCGGTGAGCGGCGTCCACCCGGTGCGCTGGGCCGCCGTGCAGGCGGCCTGGAGCAGGGTACGGACTCTCGTCGCCTGCCGGTGCCCGGCGGCGAAGATGGACAGGGCCTCGGTCTTGACCGGGGGCAGGCCGCTCACCTCGAACGTCAGGGCGAGAGCGCGGGTGTCCTGCACGACGGCACCTCCTCGGGGCGAATCCTGCCCAACCGGGGAACGAGCGGACGGCACTTTCCCGACAGAACCAACCGATCGGGCGGGCAGTGGGGGACGGCCGGAGGCGTATCGACGTCGACGGCGACGCGCCGGCTACGGAGCCAGCCCCACGCTAATGCACGACCGCTGACGCTCGGTAGCCTCGCCGTTTCACGACGTGGGACGGCGTGTCGGCCGCGCCCCGTCGTCGCGCTGCCGACGGTGTGCGCGCCGTCACCGTCACATGTCCGTGATGTTTCGCTCCGTCGCAGGTCGGGCACGTTCAGCCGCACGACACGCCCGGGGCGTTCGGTGATCGGACCGAGAACCCCGCCGTCTCGCCGTGCGCCGGGGCACGGGTCACTCCCCGGTTCTTCGCCGAAGAGAGGGGGAGGGTGATGACGACAGTCCCCGACACGGCCGCACGACGGCCGGCCGGACGCGCGGTGGCGGCAGCCGCCGCGCTCGCGTTGGTGGCCCCGCTGGCAGCCTGCGGATCCGGCGGCGACGGCGGCGTCCCCACGATCAACCTGTACTACCCGCCGGAGCAGAACCTGCAGAAGGTCGTCGACACCTGCAACACGGCGGCGCAGGGCCGGTACCGCATCGACTACCGGGTGCTGCCGCGCGAGGCCGACGAGCAGCGGGTGCAGATGGTGCGGCGGCTCGCCGCGCAGGACAGCGGGATGGACGTGCTCGGCCTGGACGTCACGTGGACCCAGGAGTTCGCCAGCGCGAAGTGGATCCGGGAGTGGACCGGCGAGGACAAGGCCGAGGCGGAGCGGGGCACGCTGGCCGGCCCGCTGGACACCGCCCGGTACGAGGACAAGCTGTACGCCGCGCCCAAGAACACGAACGTGCAGCTGCTGTGGTACCGGTCGGACCTGGTGTCGCAGCCGCCGAAGACCTGGGACGAGATGATCTCCGCCGCCCAGCAGCTCAAGGAGCAGGGCAAGCCGTACCAGGTGCTCACCATGGGCGCCCAGTACGAGGGCCTGGTGGTCCTCTACAACACGCTCGCCGAGAGCGCCGGCGGCAAGATCCTCAGTGACGACGGCAAGAAGGCGGAGATGGACGCCGGCGCGGTACGCGCGCTCGACCAGCTCAGAAAGTTCGCCACGTCCGGCGTGACGTCGCCGTCGTTCAGCAACGCGCTGGAGGACCCGGTGCGGCTGGAGTTCCAGTCCGGCAAGGGCGCGTTCCAGGTGAACTGGCCGTTCGTCTATCCGGCGCTCCAGGAGGCCAACCCGGAGTTGGCGAAGAACGTGAAGTGGGCCCGGGTGCCGGGCATCGACCCGGGCACCCCCAGCAAGGTCACCATCGGCGGGGTCAACCTGGCGGTCAGCAGCTACTCGAAGCACCCGGAGGAGGCGTTCGAGGTGGCCCGCTGCCTGCGCAACGCCGAGAACCAGAAGTTCTCCGCCGTCAACGACGGCGTGCCGCCCACCATCGAGGCCGTCTACGACGACCCGGAGATGACCGAGGCGTACCCGATGAAGGAGACCATCCTGGAGGAGCTGAAGGAGCCGGCGGTGCGACCGCTGACCCCGGCGTACCAGAGCATCTCCACGGTGATGTCGGCGATCCTGTCGCCGCCGTCGGCGATCCGGCCCGAGCAGACCGCCGACGAGCTGCGCAAGGCGATCTCCGACGCGCTGGAGTCCAAGGGGGTTCTGCCATGAGCGTGAACGCCACCCCGGCCGGCGCGCAGGCCGCCGCCGAGGCCGAGTCCGAGCAGCCCGGCGGCCGGCACGCCGCAGTGCCGCAGCAGCGGTCGGGGCGCGGCTCCCGCGCCCCGCTGAGCGAGAACAAGCGGGCCGAACGGCGGCTCGGCTGGCTGCTGTGCGCACCGGCCGCGCTGGTCATGGTGCTGGTCACCGCGTACCCGATCCTGTACTCCGTCTGGTTGTCGCTGCAACGCTTCGACCTGCGCTTCCCCGACGAGCGGCAGTTCGTCGGGCTGGAGAACTACGTCACCGTGCTCACCAACGACTTCTGGTGGACCGCGTTCGGGGTGACCGCCCTGATCACCGTGGTCACCGTCGCGGTCGAGCTGGTGCTCGGCATGGGCCTGGCGCTGATCATGCACCGGACGCTCGTCGGCCGGGGGATCGTCCGCACCGCCGCGCTGATTCCGTACGGCATCGTCACTGTGGTCGCGGCGTTCTCCTGGCGGTACGCCTGGACGCCCGGCACCGGCTACCTGGCGAACCTGTTCGACGGCAGCGCCCCGCTCACCGAGCGGGCCAGCTCGCTGGCGATCATCATGCTGGCGGAGATCTGGAAGACCACCCCGTTCATGGCGCTGCTGCTGATGGCCGGGCTGGCGCTGGTGCCGGAGGACCTGCTCAAGGCGGCCTCCACCGACGGCGCGACGGCGTGGCAGCGGTTCACCAAGGTGATGCTGCCGGTGATGAAGCCGGCCATCCTGGTCGCGCTGCTGTTCCGCACGCTCGACGCGTTCCGGGTCTTCGACAACATCTTCGTGCTCACCAACGGCGGCAACGAGACGTCGTCGGTGTCGATGCTCGCCTACAACAACCTGATCCGGGGCCTGAACCTCGGCATCGGCTCCACGATGTCGGTGCTGATCTTCATCACCGTGGCGATCATCGCCTTCGTGTTCGTGAAGCTGTTCGGCACCGCTGCCCCGGGCAGCGACGATGGGGAGAGGCGCTGACATGGCAGTGGAATCCACCACGCGGGCGAAGGTGCGCTGGGGCCTGCTGGACGTCGTGGTCGTCGTCTTCGCGCTGGTCCCCGTGCTCTGGATCGCCTCGCTGTCGTTCAAGACCCCGGCCACGCTCACCGACGGCAAGTTCTGGCCGCGCGAGTGGACGCTGGACAACTACCGGACCATCTTCGACACCGACCAGTTCGTCCGGGCCCTGATCAACTCCATCGGCATCGCGCTGATCGCCACCACCATCGCGGTGGTGCTCGGGGCGATGGCCGCGTACGCGATCTCCCGCCTGGACTTCCCCGGCAAGAAGCTGCTGGTCGGCGTCTCGCTGCTGATCGCGATGTTCCCGCAGGTGTCGCTGGTGTCGCCGCTGTTCGAGATCGAGCGGCAGCTCGGCCTGTTCGACACCTGGCCGGGTCTGATCCTGCCCTACATCACGTTCGCGTTGCCGCTGGCGATCTACACCCTGTCGGCCTTCTTCAAGCAGATCCCGTGGGACCTGGAGAAGGCGGCGAAGATGGACGGCGCCACCCAGGCCCAGGCGTTCCGGCGGGTGATCGCGCCGCTGGCCGCGCCGGGCGTGTTCACCACCGCCATCCTGGTCTTCATCTTCTGCTGGAACGACTTCCTGTTCGCGATCACGCTCACCTCGACCGAGCGGTCCCGCACGGTCCCGGTGGCGCTGCAGTTCTTCACCGGCGAGTCGCAGTTCGAGGACCCCACCGGGGCGATCTGCGCCGCCGCTGTGGTGATCACCGTGCCGATCATCCTGTTCGTGCTCTTCTTCCAGCGCCGCATCGTCTCCGGTCTGACCTCCGGCGCAGTCAAGGGATAGGTGGTAGCAATGGCCGACATCGTGCTGGACAAGGTGAGCAAGCGGTTCCCGGACGGGACCACCGCCGTACAGGACGTCGACCTGGAGATCGCCGACGGCGAGTTCGTCATCCTGGTCGGTCCGTCCGGCTGCGGGAAGTCCACCACGCTCAACATGATCGCCGGGCTGGAGGACATCAGCTCCGGTGAGCTGCGCATCGGCGGCGAGCGGGTCAACGACAAGGCGCCCCGCGACCGCGACATCGCCATGGTCTTCCAGTCGTACGCGCTCTACCCGAACATGACCGTTCGGGAGAACATGGCGTTCCCGCTGCGGCTGGCGAAGCTGGACAAGGAGACCATCAACCAGAAGGTCGACGAGGCGGCGAAGGTGCTGGAGCTGACCGCGCTGCTGGACCGCAAGCCGGCCAACCTCTCCGGCGGCCAGCGGCAGCGGGTGGCGATGGGCCGGGCGATCGTCCGCCAGCCCAAGGCGTTCCTGATGGACGAGCCGCTGTCGAACCTGGACGCCAAGCTGCGGGTGCAGATGCGCACCGTGGTGTCGCGGCTGCAGAAGCAACTCGGCACCACCACCGTCTACGTCACCCACGACCAGACCGAGGCGATGACGCTCGGCGACCGGGTGGTCATCATGCGCGGCGGCGCGGTGCAGCAGGTCGGCCCGCCGCAGGAGCTGTACGACCACCCGCGCAACCTCTTCGTCGCCGGGTTCATCGGCTCGCCTTCGATGAACTTCGTGCACGCCGCGGTGGAGGACGGGAAGCTGCGGACCGCGCTCGGAGACGTGCCGATCGGCGAGCGGGTCCGCCGCGAGCTGGAGGCCGGTGACGCGCCCCGCGAGCTGATCCTCGGCATCCGGCCGGAGCACTTCGAGGACGCCGCGTTGATCGACGACGAGACCCGCCGCCGGGGCATGGAGTTCGAGGCGCCGGTGGACATCGTCGAGTCGATGGGTTCGGACAAGTACGTCTACTTCACCGTCGAGGGGGAGCGGGCGACCGCCGCCGAACTGGAGGAGCTGGCCGCCGACGCGGGCGCGGCGGACTTCGCGGGCGGCGGCTCGAACCTGGTCACCCGCCTGTCGGCGGAGTCCCCGGTACGCGAGGGCGAGTCGCGCCGGGTGTGGTTCAACCTGGAGAAGATCCACCTGTTCGACCCGGGCAGCGGCCGTAACCTGACGCTGCACGAGGGCCGTTCGGCCGGCGCTCTGGCCGACTGACCCCGGACGCGCGAAGGGCCGGTGGCACGCGGTGCCGCCGGCCCTTCGGCCTGTCCGGCCAGCTCACCCTCCCTCCGTAGTCGGCCATCGGCGTGAGTGGAACGCCACGGGTGTCTCGGCGCGGTTTTGACACCCATGGCGTTCCACCGAGCACGAGCGCGGCGACCCGATGCGCCGATGGCTGCAGAGCAAAGGGGATGCACGGCAGCAGAGGAGAATGAGGTAAGGCAACGGCGGGAGCCGTCGCTCACCAGGAGTGACGCAGCTCCAAGCCGAGGAAGCGGGCGTAACCCGTCAGCGCGGCGTCCACCCGGGTGCGCAGCGCGGCGTCGAACGGCACGAGCTGGTGCGCTGTCACTGTCACCGCCCGCGCGCCGATCGTCCGCGTCCAAGTGCCGACCACGCGCCCGCCGCGCACCACGGTCGACCGGAACATCCCGTTGTTGCCGGGGACCACCGCTGCGGCGTGCGCCGGGTCGAGCATCAGCGACCGGTCCTTGAAGCCGAGCAGGTATTCGTCGAAGCCGGGCAGCGTGTGCACGTCGTCGACGGGCGCGCGGGGCGTGTCGAGCAGCGCGGCGTCGACCACCGCCGGCTCGCCGTCGACCTCGACCGGGGCGAGCAGGTCACCGGCCAGCGTGATCGCCCGGGTCGCGTCGGTGACGGTGAGGCCGGTCCACCGGGCCAGCTCGTGCCGGGTCACCGGGCCGTGGCCGCGCACATAGCGGTGCGCCAGCAACGCCAGCGCCTCGTCGCGCTCCGGGCGGCGCGGATCGGGCGCCCACTCGTCGAGCAGCACGAACGTCTGTTCGTTGCCGACGTGCGGGGCGATGCAGGTGACGCCGCGCTGGCTGGCGTACCAGAGCAGGTGATAGCCGCGTTGACCATCCGTGTCCAGCCCGGCGGCGCGCAGCGCGGCCAGGCACTCGGCGCGGGTGAGCCGGCCGCCGCCGGCCAGCGCCGCACCCAGCACGTCACCGGCCCGTTCACCGTCGGCGACCGTCAGCCCGAGCTGCCGCCACCGCGAGGCGATGCCGGCCAGCGTCCGCACCCCGGTCAGCTCCAGCAGCCACCGCGCGTCCCGCGCCGGCACCAGGTGCACGGTGCCGCGCATCGGCCAGGTGCGCAGGGCCTCCCGCCGCTCCAGCGCCGCGCGGACGTCGTTCTGGGTGGCGCCGGGAAGGCGTACGCCGAGCGACCACAACCCGCTCGCGGCGTCCTGGGCCTGCATGGCGCCGAACCACTCGACCACGTCGGCGACGCCCTCGGGACGGGCCGTCGGGTGCGGGCGCAGCAGCAGGCCGGTCATCCGTAGCGCGAGCGCCTCGGCGCGGCTGAGGCGAACGGTCACGGGCGTCAGCGTAGGCCCGGGGTCCGACAGCCCCTGATCGCGCTGCGCCGGCCGCGCTGCCGACGAAGCGCGATCCCCCGTTCAGGTTCCCGGCGCGGGGGCAGCCGACTTGGCTGGCGCCGGTCCGACCAGGATCCTCGCTGAGCTGGGCCGGGAAAGCGTTTTCGCGCGGAACTTGCGCAAATCTTGAGCCTCGGTCAGTCGAGCCGCCGGTGCATGACGAGCAGGTCGACGTACCCCCGGGTGGGGTGCCGGAAGCCCTCCGGCACCCGGCCGATCACCGCGAAGCCCAGCGACCGCCACAGCGCGACCGCCCGGGTGTTGGTGGCCACCACCGCGTTGAACTGCATGGCCCGGTAGCCGTCGGCCCGGGCCGCGGCGAGCACGTGCCCGGCCAGTGCCCGCCCGACGCCGTGCCCGGCGGCGGCCGGGGCGACCATGAACGAGGCGTTCGCCACGTGGTCGCCGGGGCCGCCCTGGTTGGGCGCGAGCTTCGCCGAGCCGAGCACCGCGCCGTCCGGCGCCACCGCGACCACCGTCCGCGCCGGTGGGCCCGGCATCCAGAGCCGCCGGGCCTGCTCCTGCGTGACGTCCGGGGGCCAGGTGTACGTCTCGCCGGCCGCGACGATCTCGCGCAGGAACGGCCAGATCAGTGGCCAGTCGGCGGGGGTGGCGGTGCGGATCTCCACCTGGCGAGCATGCCACGCCCGCCGTTTGACGCGACAAGTAACGGGTAGTCGCGGGAGTTGACCCCAAACGAGGAGGGATCGTCTGATGGATGGCCAGGTCAAGGTCGCGGTGATCTACTACAGCGCGACCGGCATCACCTACCAGATGGCGCAGTCGGCAGTCGAGGCGGCGGAGGAAGCCGGTGCCGAGGTGCGCCTGCGCAAGGTGCGTGAGCTGGCGCCCGACGAGGCGATCCGCTCCAACTCGGGCTGGCAGGCGCACCGGCTGGAGACCCAGGACGTGATGGAGGCCCAGCCGGACGACCTCTCCTGGGCCGACGTGGTGATCATGGGTTCGCCCACCCGGTACGGCATGGTCGCCGCACAGCTCAAGCAGTTCATCGACACCACCGGCCCGCTCTGGGCGGCCGGCGCGCTCGCCGACAAGGTGTACAGCGGCTTCACCTCGACCGCCACCTCGCACGGCGGCCAGGAGGCGACGCTGCTGTCGCTGTACACGATCTTCTACCACTGGGGCGGGATCGTGGTGACCCCCGGCTACACCGACCCGAGCCAGTTCGTCGCCGGCAACCCGTACGGCGCCTCGCACACCAGCAACAACGGCGAGGTGGCCCCGGACCACGTGGCCCTGACCGCCACCGCGCTGACCGCCAAGCGGGCCACGCTCATGGGCGCCGCGCTGAAGCGGGGCATGGCCGGCTGACCGGCGGATGGCGACCGGTGGCCGGACGGGGGCTCTCGAACCCGTCCGGACCACCGGTCGCCCCTCGCCCTACCCGCGATCGGCCGCTCCATGCGCGCTCAGCGCGGGCCGGTCGAGCAGATGTCCGAGCAGATCCGCCAGGACCGAGGTGCCGTCCTGGCTCAGCACCGACTCCGGGTGGAACTGCACCCCGGCGAAACCCGCCCCGCGCAGCGCGTGCACCGCGCCGTCGGCCGGGTCGCGGGACAGCTCCACCGGGCCGTACGGGCCGGTCATCCGGTCGGCGTCGGCGCGGGCGGTGAAGCTGGCGTAGAAGCCGACCCGGCGGGTCACCCCGAACACCGGCACGTCGCGCGGCAACCCCTGGTACGGCGCGTCCCGCCGGTGCAGCGGCAGACCCAGCAGCCCGGCGAGCAGCTGGTGGCCCAGGCACACCGCGAGCGTCGGCCGACCGGAGGCGAGCAGCTCAGCCAGCAGCGCCCGCAGCGCCACCATCTTCGGCGCGTCCGGGTCCCGCGGGTCGCCCGGCCCGGGGCCGACCACCACCAGGTCGTACCCGTCGAGCGGCCCCGGGTCCGGCCAGTCCCGCCGGGTCACCGCCAGCCCCAGCGCGCCGAGCTGGTGGGCGAGCATGCCGGTGAACGTGTCCTCGCCGTCGACGATCAGCGCCCGCCGACCGGCGAGCCCCCGCAACGCCAGCGCGCCCGGCCGGCGCTGCTCCAGCCAGAACCGGGCCAGCGGCGCGTTGCGGGCGGCCAGCGCGGCCTGCACCTCCGGGTCGTCGGCGTACCTGACGGCCGGCTCGGCGCCGGTGCCCGGCGCGTCCGGGCCGAGACCGAGCGCGGCCAGCACGCCCGCCGCCTTCGCGTGCGTCTCGGCGACCTCCCCGGCGGTCGTCGAGTGCCGCACCAGCGTGGCGCCGACCGGCACCCGCAGCGCGCCCTCGGGCGAGATCTCGGCCGTCCGGATCAGGATCGGCGCGTCCAGCGTCTGCCGGCCCTGTTCGTCGCGTCCGAGCAGCGCGAGCACCCCGGCGTAGTAGCGCCGGCCGGCGCGCTCGTGCCGGGCGATGACCCGGCAGGCGTTCTCCATCGGGCTGCCGGTCACGGTCGGGGCGAACATGGTCTCCCGCAGCACCTCCCGCACGTCCCGGGAGCAGCGCCCGGCCAGCAGGTACTCGGTGTGCGCCAGGTGCGCCATCTCCTTCAGGTACGGCCCGACCACCTGGCCGCCGTGCTCGGCGACCACTGCCATCATCTTCAGCTCCTCGTCCAGCACCATGTACAGCTCCTCCACCTCCTTCGGATCGTGCAGGAAGCGCAGCAGCTCAGCCCGGTCGACGGTCTCGCCCCGGTGCCGGAACGTGCCGCTGATCGGGTTCATCTCGACCAGGCCGTCGGCGACGCTGACGTGCCGCTCCGGGCTGGCGCCGACCAGGATCCGGGCGCCGGTGTGCACCAGGAACGTCCAGTACGCGCCCCGCTCGCGCAGCAGCAGCCGGCGCAGCGCGGCCAGGGCCGCGGCCAGCGGGTCGCCCTGCACCGTGGCGCGCATGGTGCGGTGGATGACGAAGTTCGCGCCCTCACCCCGGCCGATCTCGTCGGCGAGCACCCGGTCCACCACCGCCGCGTACTCGTCGTCGGCGATGTCGAAGCCGGCGTCGGTGGTGCGTACGGCGGCGTCGGGCAGCGCGCCGAGCAGCTCGGCCAGTGGTATCCGCCGGTGCGCCTCGACGGTCAGGAACTCCAGCGGCATGCCGTCGTCCACGCACTCGAAGCCACGCTCGGTGACCTGCCGGAACGGCACCACTGCCAGCGTGCGCGGGCCGGCGCCGTCGTCGGGCAGCGGCAGGTCGGCGAGCCGGTCGGCGGTGCGTACCGGGCCGGTGAACAGGTCGACGTGGTCGGCGCCCTCGCGGCGGACGAGCGCGAACGGGCCGGGGTCGTGGCCGGCCGCGACGGCGGCGAGCGGGTCGGACGGGCGGGTCATCGGGTCTCCTCGGTGGGCCGGTGACCGCCGACGTGGGCGACCCGGGATGCCGGGGAAGACCGGCGGCCGCCTCGTCGGGCGGCCGCGTGGGGAAGCTACGCGCGGGGGTGGGCCGCCGGGTCGGCGGGCCACCAGCAGGACAGGTGCGCGGGCATGACCGTCACTGTACGCGATCAGCCCGCCTCCGGTAAGCCGGTCGCGCCGGGTAGGTTGATCGGCGATGGACATCCTCGCTCTCGATCTGGGCACCTCCTCGGTGCGTGGGCTGGTGCTCGACGCGGACGCGGTGCCGCGTCCGGGCGCGCTGGCCCGTCGCCGGGTGCATCTGGTCACCGGGGACGACGGCACCGGGACGCTGGACGGCCCGGCCTACCTGGCGTGCCTGACGGAGTGCCTGGACGAGCTGGCCGCTGGCGGGCACCTGCGGGACGTGGACCTGGTGGCCACCTCCGCGCAGTGGCACTCGGTGCTGCCGCTGGCCGCCGACGGCACCCCGTCGGGACCGGTGCTGACCTGGCTGGACACCCGGCCGGAGGCGCTCGCCGGCGCGGTCGGCCCGGCCGACCCGGCGGACTTCCACAGGCGTACCGGCACGTGGTGGCACCGCTGCTTCTGGTCGGTGCGGCTGCCCTGGCTGCGGGAGCACGGCGCGCGGAACGCACGCTTCACCGGGCTGGCCGAGTACGTGCTCGGCGTGCTGCTCGGCGACGTGCCGATGTCCATGTCGATGGCTTCCGGCACCGGGCTGCTCGACCTGCGCCGCCTGGACTGGGACCCGGAGGCGTGCGAGCTGGCCGGCGTACGCCCGGAGCAGTTGCTGCGGCTGGCCCCGGACGGCTGGCACGGCCGGCTGAACGCGGAGCACGCGCGGCGCTGGCCGCAGCTGGCCGGGGCGCGGTGGGCGGCGCCGGTCGGCGACGGGGCGGCCGCCAACGTCGGGTCGGGTTGCGTCGACCCGACGCGCGCGGCGGTGACCGTCGGCACCTCCGCCGCGGTCCGGATGATGCAGGCCGTGCCGGCGGGCGCGGAGCCGCCGCCGCTGCCGGAGCAGCTCTGGCGGTACCGGGTGGACCACAACCACGTGGTGACCGGCGCGGCGTACTCCAGTGGCGGCAACCTGTTCGCCTGGGCCAACCGGGAGCTGCGGCTGCCCGAGGGCGCGGCGCTCGAGGCGGCGCTGCGCCGGACCACCGGCTCGGTGCGGGCCAACCCGCGGCTGGGCGGTGACCGGCCGCCGGGCACGGACCCGGCGGGCTCGGGCGAGCTGCGTGGGCTCAGCTTCGGCACCACCGCCGTGGACGTCCTCGCCGGGCTGATGGGTGGCCTGTGCCGGCTCGTCGCCGACGACCTGGTCCTGCTGGAGGGCGGCGTCGGCGAGCCGATGGAGGTGGTCCTCGGCGGCGGGGCGCTGACCGCCTCGCCGTGGTGGCGCGCGGCGTTCGCCGACGCGCTCGCCCCGCGCGAGGTGCGGTGGCAGCGCAACCCGGAGATCGGGGCGGCCGGCGCGGCGCTCGTGGCGCTGGGACGTCTGCCCGAGGCGGCGCACATCGGCGGCATCGGCCGGACGGACGAAACCGCCTCGCACGCGTGACGGTCCGTCCGAAGCGCTGACCGGCCTGCTCGTGCCGTCCGGGCGGCCGTTGACACGGACCGCCGGCCTGGTTGGATGGACTCCGCTCCCCGACGTGGTGGAGTGGAACGAGGAGGCAGGTGTGGGCGCAGGTCCCGACCCGGCTCGTGGCGCGGTCCCGCAGCCGCACCGGCGGCGCTCCGGGTTCCGGCTGCGGGACTGGCGGATGGGCACCAAGCTCGCCACCGTGCTGGTGATTCCGTCGTTGGCGTTCCTCGTCCTGGCCGGCATCCAGACGCGCGGGCTGGTCGGGCAGACCACCACGCTGAGCGCCTTCGCCGAGCAGGTGGGCATCGGCCGGCAGATCGCCGTGGCCGTCGACCGGCTCCAGCACGAGCGGGACCGTACCGCCGGGGAGCTGGCGGGGCTGCGCCGCGCCGGCACCGGCGCCGACCGGGACGCCGCGGTCGCCGCCCTGAAGCCGCTGCAGGCGGCCACCGACCGCGCGGTGGCGGACCTGCGTACCGCGGCCGCGCCGCTGGCCGACGCCGACGCGGCCTGGCGGGTGTCCTACTCGGAGGCGCTGGAGGCGTACGACCAGGTCGTCAACATCCGCGCCGCGGTGGCGCCGGCGGTGCTGTCCAGCGACACCGTCCTCAGCAACTACCACCGGTCCGTCGCGGCGCTGCTGAACCTGCTGGCCGAGCCGTCGCCCGGCGGCGGGCGGCAGGAGCTGACCGAGGCGGTGCTGCGCTACGTGCAGCTGTCCCGGGTCAAGGAGTTGTCCTCGCGGATCCGCGCGGAGCTCTACGCCGCCGCCCGCTCCGGCCGGTACGAGGCCGACGACCAGGTGACGCTCAGCGACCTGCGGGCCCAGCAGCTCACCGCGCTCGGCGCGTTCCGGGTCGCGGCGACCGCCGACCAGATCCGCCGCTACGACCAGACCTCGGTCGACCCTGCCTTCGTCGCGGCCACCCGGATGGAGGAGCGGACCCTGCCCGGCGGCGGCGACGCGAAGCCGGCGCTGCTCGACGCGGAGCAGTGGTGGTCGGCCAGTGAGCAGCGGCAGGAGTTGCTGCGCCAGATGGAGAGCGGGGTCGTCGACGACGCGGTACGCCGGGCCGACGACGCCAGCGCCCGGCAGCTGCGCGACACGCTGCTGGTGGCCGGTGGCATCGCCACAGTGCTGCTGGTGGCGGTGGCGATCTCGCTGCTGGTCGGCCGGTCGGTGGCCCGCGGCATGCGGCAGCTGCGCGGCCAGGCGCTGCGGATCGCGCAGGTGGATCTGCCGCTGACGCTGGAACGGCTGCGCACTGTGGACCGTCCGGTCGGTGCGATCGACGTGCCGCCCGCGGTGATCGACTCGCAGGACGAGATCGGCGAGCTGGCCGAGGCGTTCGTCGCGGTGCACCGCAGCGCCGTCGACGTGGCGGTCGAGCAGGCGATGATGCGGCGCAACGTCAACGCCATGTTCGTCAACCTGGCCCGGCGCAGCCAGGTGCTCGTCGAGCGTCAGCTGGAGCTGCTCGACGACCTCGAACGCGAGGAGAGCGATCCGGACCAGCTGGAGAATCTGTTCAAGCTCGACCACCTCGCCGCCCGCATGCGCCGCAACGACGAGAGCCTGCTGGTGCTCGCCGGCAGCGAGTCGACCCGGCGGTGGAACCGCCCGGTGGGTCTGGGCGCGGTGCTGCTGGCCGCGAGCGCGGAGATCGAGCAGTACCAGCGGGTACGCCACGAGAACCGGACGGACCTGCACGTCGTCGGGCACGCGGTGGGCGACCTGGTGCACCTGTTCGCGGAGCTGCTGGAGAACGCCACCTCCTTTTCCCGCCCGGAGACCACGGTGCGGGTCGTCGTCGAGCCGGACGGCCGGGGCGCGCTGGTGCGGGTCGTCGACGAAGGGCTGGGCATGAGCCCGGCGGCGCTGGCCGAGGCGAACGCGGTGCTGGCCGAGCCGCCGGCCGCCGACGTGTCGGCCTCGGAGCGGATGGGTCTGTTCGTGGTCAGCCACCTCGGCGCCCGCAACGGCGTACGGGTGCGGTTGCAGGCCGGCGGCGCGGGCCTGGTCGCCCTGGTGCGGATCCCGGTCGAGCTGCTGGCCGAGGCGCCCGCGCCGGAGGCGGGCCGGCCGGTGTCGGCGGGTCGGCCCGTACCGGGGGTGGACCGGAGCGTCCGCACGCCCACCGGTCCGGTCGCGGCGTCCGGGGCGCTCGCGGCGCCGACGGCCGAGCTGCCGGTGGCGGGATGGCGTCCGGCGCCCGGTCAGCCGGCGGCGCTGCCGCTGTCGCCGCTGACCGGCCGTCCGCTCGGGGACGGGCCGGAGGCGCCGACGTCCGGATCGCCGGCGCCCGCCGCGCCGGCCGGCGCCGTGCCGCGCCCCCGGCCGGCCCGGGCCGAGGACGTCCTGACCCCGGCTGTCGCCGGACCCGCCGGCGGTGGCTGGTTCAGCCGGCAGGGGCCGACGGCGTCGCCGCTGGGTGTGACGCCCGCCCCGGCGCCGACGCCGGTGACCGGAGGGACCAACGAGCGGGGACTTCCGGTACGGGTGCCGATGGCCCAGCTCGCCCCGGCCTCCGTGGCCGACCGCCCGGTGATGCGGCACGAGCCGGACCCGGAGGCGGTCGGCGGCATGCTGTCGCGCCTCTACAGCGGGGTGCGGCGCGCCGAGGCCGAGGAGACCACCGAGATGTACCTGCCGCGCGACGAAGGAGGACGACGACAGTGACGACGTTGAGCCAGGAGGCACGCGACCTGAGCTGGCTGGTGAACGCGTTCGCGGAGCGCGTTCCCGGGGTGGCGCACGCGGTGGTGGTGTCCTCCGACGGGCTCCTGGTGGCGATCTCGGCGCATCTGCCCCGGGACCACGCGGACAAGCTCGCCGCGGTGACCTCCGGCCTGATGAGCATCACCGCGGGCGCGGCCCAGATGTTCGACGGCGACGTCGTCAAGCAGACAGTGGTCGAGATGGGGCGCGGCTATTTCCTGGTGATGCAGATCCGGGACGGCTCGATCCTGGCCACGCTGGCCGGGGCGGACGCCGACATCGGCGTGGTCGGCTACGAGATGGCGCGGCTGGCCAAGCAGGCCGGCGAGATGCTCACCCCGGCGCTGCGCGCCGAGCTGCAGCAGGCGCTGCCGCGCTGATCCGCCGATGCGGGGGCCCGGCCGGCGCGCAGCCGGCCGGGCCGCCACCGCCTACAGCCCGTTGCGGCGGATCACGTCGCGGTACCAGTGGGCGCTGCGCTTGAGCACCCGCCGCTGGCTCGCGTAGTCCACGTAGACCAGGCCCCAGCGCTGCTCGTACCCCTCGGCCCACTCGAAGTTGTCCAGCAGCGACCAGACGTGGTAGCTCTCCAGCGGTACCCCGTCGCCGATGGCCCGGTGGGCGGCGGCGAAGTGGTCGCGCAGGAAGCTGACCCGCCCGGCGTCGTCGACGTTGCCGTCCGCGCCGGGCACGTCGGGGCAGGGCAGGCCGTTCTCGGTGATGGTGATCGGCACCCGGCCGTAGTCCCGGGTGACCCGGGTGAGGATGTCGTACATGCCCTCGGGGTAGATCTGCTGCCACTCCGCCTCGGAGGTGGGCCACTTGCGGACCGTGCTGCCGTCGCCGGTGACGTAGATCGGCGTGTAGTACTGCACGGCGAGCAGGTCGACCGGGCTGGAGATGATCTTCAGGTCGCCGTCGCGGACGCCGCGGACCATCCGGCTGTCCGGGCCGCGGTCGTCCAGCACGTCCTGCGGGTACGCGCCCTTGAAGATCGAGTCGAGGTAGAGGCGGTTCTCGTAGCCGTCGTGGAGCTTGGTCGCGGCGGCCGCCTCGGCGCTGTCGTCGGCGGGGTAGCAGGGGTGCAGGTTGAGGGCGGGGCCGATCCGGCCGGTGAGGCCGGAGGCGCGCAGCGCCCGCACGGCGAGGCCGTGGGCGAGCTGGAGGTGGTGGGCGACCAGGTACGCCGCGTCCTCGTCCCGGAAGCCCGGGGCGTGGTGGCCGAAGATGTAGCCGTTCTGCACCACGGTCTTCGGCTCGTTGACGGTCAGCCAGACCGGCACCTGGTCGCCGAGGGCGTGGAACACCGCGTCGGCGTACTCGGCGAAGCGCTCGGCGGTGTCCCGGTTCTCCCAGCCGCCGGCGTCCTGGAGGGCCTGGGGTAGATCCCAGTGGAACAGCGTGGCCATCGGCGCGATGTCACGCTCGTGCAGCCCGTCCACCAGGCGGCGGTAGAAGTCGAGGCCGCGCTGGTTGGGGCGGCCGGAGCCGTCGGCCTGGATGCGGGGCCAGGAGATGGAGAACCGGTAGCTGCGCAGTCCCAGGTCGCGCATCAGGTCGAGGTCCTGCGCGTACCTGTGGTAGTGGTCGGCGGCGACGTCGCCGGTGTCGCCGTTGCGGATGCGCCCCGGCGTGTGGCTGAAGGTGTCCCAGACGGACTCACCCCGCCCGTCCTCCTTGGCGGCCCCCTCGATCTGGTACGCCGAGGTCGCCGCGCCCCAGCCGAAGCCGTCCGGGAAGCGCAGTCCGCGGTCCTGCTCCGGGTCGGTGGCGCGCTCGGGCGGGCTGTCGCAGCCGCCGAGCGCGACTGTCGACGCGGCGGTCGCCGTCGCGGTGGCGCCGGCGAGCCCGGTCCGGGCCGCGCCGGCCGCGGTCGCGGACAGGGCGGCGCGGCGGAGCAGGCGCCGTCGGGTGAGTAACGACATGAGGTTTCTCCTCGGAGTGACGGGCCGCCCTGGGCCGGGAGCGCTCCCATCATAGCCAGGGAGCGGCCGGCCCTGATCCGGCGGTCGCGGCGAGGTGCGGCGCGGCCGGCGGGCGGCCGGAAAGTGGGTGGGCGGGGGCGTCGCTCGGGAACGCCGCTCGAGGCGGCGTGAGCGGCGAGGGGTGGGGTGGATAGCGAGAAAGGCCGTCCGGGTGGCGTGTCACGCCTGTCCCGTCGGCCTCTTTTGCCGTCGACAACGGGGGTTTAGTGTGGGGACGGGGGAGGGCAACCCCCGTCCCCACCGATGGTGCACACACGCACGAAGTGGAATTGGCGTCCGTCGTGCGCGTCGCGCGGGAGCCGGGCCACGCGAGTGGCTCTGGTTCCACCTCCCTCCGTTTGGCGGGTGGCGGCCGGTGGCGGCGTCCGGGCTGGTCCGCCGCCGGCCTCTGGGCCGACGCGCCGGGCACGGGCGTACCCGGCGATCCAGTACTTGTATCACCGTCGATGGAAGCGCTCCCATCGGCGATGCTGCGACTGTAACGCCCGTCACGGGTTTGGAAAAGCCCCTAAACGAGATCGAAACATGGAAGCGCGTATCTGCGCTGGCCGTTGTGGTGGGAGCGCTTCCATGTCACACTCTCGTCACGCCACGCGGAGCCAGTGACGCGAGCGCGGGCCGCCGAGGGCACCCGGTGACAACCGGTGCGGCGCCCCGATCCCCGGCACGGCCGGGACGACCACCTTTCCGGACGCCTCCGTCCCCCCGCGTACGCCCCGTCGACGCGTGGAGGCGCCCCGCCGGGGCCCCGAGGTCCCGGCCCGGTCCGAGGAGACACCGCCCACATGAGACTTCTGGCCAGACGTCGCCGTACGGCGATGCTCGCCGCCGCCGCCCTCGTCATAGGCGGGGTGGCCCTGCCCGCGGGCGCCGCCCAGGCCGCGCCCGCCTGCGACGTGACGTATGCGTCGAGCGACTGGAACAACGGCTTCACCGCCAACGTGACCATCAAGAACCTGGGCGACGCGCTCAACAACTGGTCGCTGAAGTTCACCTTCCCGAACAGCAGCCAGCGCGTGGTCCAGGGCTGGTCGGCCCGGTGGAGCCAGTCCGGCAGCGAGGTGACCGCCACGAACGAGTCGTGGAACGGCAGCCTGCCCACCGGCGCGTCCACCAGCATCGGCTTCAACGGCAGCTTCAGCGGCAGCAACCCGAAGCCCACCGCGTTCACCCTCAACGGGGTGGCGTGCAACGGCGCGCAGACCAACCAGCCGCCGACGGTCTCGCTGAGCGTGCCGTCCGGCCCGTTCGAGGCGCCGGCGGACGTCCCGCTGACCGCGACCGCCAGCGACCCCGACGGCACCATCAGCAAGGTCGAGTTCTACCGCAACGGCCTGCTGGTCAACACCGACACCACCGCGCCGTACGGCTACGACCTGCTCGACCTGCCGGCCGGCAGCTACACGGTGCAGGCCAAGGCGTACGACAACGCCGGCGCCTCGGCGGTCTCGGAGAAGTCGTTCACAGTGACCGCGGCCACCGGGCCGAAGCTGGTCGCCACTCCGTCCGCGGTCACCGTCAGCGAGGGCGGCAGCGCCACGGTCCGGTACACGCTCAGCGCGGCGCCCAGCGCCAACGTGCCGGTGACCCTCGCCGTCACCGGTGACAGCGACATCACCGTGTCGCCGACCACGCTGACGCTCACCCCGAGCAACTGGAGCACCGGCGTCACCGCCACGGTCTCCGCCGCGGAGGACGCCGACACGGTCGGCGGCACCGCCACGATCACCGCGTCGGCCACCGGCTACGCGCCGGTCTCCGTCGTGGCCACCGAGGCGGACAACGACAGCCCCGGCGGCGACAACGCCTACATCAAGAAGTTCCTCGACCAGTACGGCAAGATCAAGAACTCGGGGTACTTCAGCCCCGAGGGCGTGCCGTACCACTCGATCGAGACGCTGATCGTCGAGGCGCCCGACCACGGCCACGAGACCACCTCGGAGGCGTTCAGCTTCTGGCTCTGGCTGGAGGCGCAGTACGGCCGGGTCACCCAGAACTGGGCCCCGTTCAACAACGCCTGGACGGTGATGGAAAAGTACATCATCCCGTCGCACGCCGACCAGGCCACGGCCGGCTCGCCCGGCACCCCGCAGTACGCCGCCGAGCACAACCTGCCCAGCCAGTACCCGTCGACGCTGGACGCCAACGTCCCGGTCGGCCAGGACCCGCTGCGCTCGGAGCTGCAGTCCACCTACGGCACCGGTGACATCTACGGCATGCACTGGCTGCTCGACGTGGACAACACGTACGGCTACGGCCGCTGCGGCGACGGCACCACCCGGCCCGCGTACATCAACACCTTCCAGCGGGGCACCCAGGAGTCGGTGTGGGAGACCGTGCCGCAGCCGTCCTGCGACACGTTCAAGCACGGCGGCCCGAACGGCTACCTGGACCTGTTCGTCAAGGAGTCCAACGCCCCGGCCAAGCAGTGGAAGTACACGAACGCCCCGGACGCCGACGCGCGTGCCGTCCAGGCCGCCTACTGGGCGCTGACCTGGGCCAAGGCGCAGGGCAAGGCGGGCGACGTGGCGGCCACCGTGGCCAAGGCCGCCAAGATGGGCGACTACCTGCGCTACGCGCTGTTCGACAAGTACTTCAAGAAGATCGGCAACTGCGTCGGCGCGAGCACCTGCCCGGCCGCCAGCGGCCGTGACTCGGCGCACTACCTGCTCTCCTGGTACTACGCCTGGGGCGGCGCGTACGACGCCTCGCAGAACTGGTCGTGGCGGATCGGGTCCAGCCACAGCCACTTCGGCTACCAGAACCCGTTCGCGGCCTGGGTGATGACCAACGTCGCGGAGCTGAAGCCGAAGTCGCCGACCGCGGCCTCCGACTGGCAGAAGAGCCTCGACCGGCAGCTGGAGTTCTACACCTGGCTCCAGTCGGCCGAGGGCGGCATCGCCGGTGGCGCCACCAACAGCTGGGACGGCAGCTACGCCCAGCCGCCGGCCGGCACCGCCACCTTCTACGGCATGTTCTACGACGTCGACCCGGTCTACAACGACCCGCCGTCGAACCAGTGGTTCGGCATGCAGGCCTGGTCGATGCAGCGCATCGCCGAGCTGTACCTGGAGACCGGCAACGCGAAGGCCAAGGCGCTGCTGGACAAGTGGGTGCCGTGGGCGATCGCCAACACCACGCTGGGCACCGACTGGTCGATCCCGTCGGACATGAAGTGGACCGGCCAGCCGGCCAACTGGAACCCCAGCAGCCCGCAGCCGAACACCAACCTGCACGTCGAGGTGACGGTCAAGGGCCAGGACGTCGGCGTCGCCGGCGCCTACGCCCGCACGCTCATCGCGTACGCGGCGAAGTCCGGCAACACCGCGGCGAAGGACACCGCCAAGGGCCTGCTGGACGCGCTCTCGGCGGCCGCCGACAGCAAGGGCGTCTCGACGCCCGAGAAGCGCGGCGACTACAAGCGCTTCGACGACGTCTACAACGCCGCCGACGGCCAGGGCCTCTACATCCCCAACGGCTGGACCGGGAAGATGCCCAACGGTGACGTGATCGCCCCGGGCAAGAGCTTCCTGGACATCCGCTCGTTCTACAAGAACGACCCGGACTGGCCGAAGGTGCAGGCGTACCTGGACGGCGGTCCCGAGCCGGTCTTCAACTACCACCGGTTCTGGGCGCAGGCGGACATCGCCATGGCGTACGCCGACTACGGCACCTACTTCCCGCAGGGGTGAGGTGACCCCTCCTTCGTGGGCGGGCTCGCGCCCGCCCACGAAGGAGGCCGACCCGGCCGATGGGGGAACGGAGCGGCCGGGTCGGCGGACGGCCTGACGCCCACGGTCAGGCCGGGTGGGCCGGCCGTCCGGCCGACGCAGCGGACCGGCCGGCCCACCACTCCGCCCGGTGACGACCCATGGCGCGAAAAGGCACGCAAAATTCAGCGGTCCACGGGATCACATCCGGGCCGTGGACGGAGTAACGTATTTGACGGAGAGGCCGCTCCCCCCGTGGCGGCCTCTCCATTACTCTTCCCGGACCGGCTCACCGCCGGGCACCGGCGCCGTCACCGGGTGCCGCAGTCCCGGATGCCCGGCCGGCAGCGACCGCCGGATCACCACCCAGCTCGACGCCAGCGCCGCCGCGATCAGCGGCCAGGTGAGCGCCGCCCGCGCCACGGTGAGCGCGACCACCTGCCCGTCCAGCCACAGCGGGATGAACACCGCCAACCGCAGCACGTAGGTGCCCGCCCACACCCAGCTGCCCCGGCCGTACGCCCGCAGCAGCGCCGGATCACGCCGCCACCGGGTCCGCTGGCCCAGCGCCGTGCCGACCACCACGCCGAGCAGCGGCCAGCGCACCACGATGCTCACCGCCCAGGCCAGCGCGCTCGCCGCGTTGGCGGCGATCTGCAGCAGGAAGAAGTCCTCGGCCCGGCCGGTCCGCAACGCGACGAGCGCGGCCACGCAGACCGCGAGCAGCCCGATCAGCACCGAGCGGGGGCGGTCCCCGCGCCGCCACCGCCAGCCGGCCACCGCCGTGCCGGTCAGCAGCGCGGCGAGCACACCGCCGCGCAGCCCGCCGAGCACCCAGCCGAGCCCGAACGCGAGCGGCGGCAGCGTGGCGTCGACCGCCCCGCGCCGGCCGCCGAGCAGGTCGGCCAGCGACTCCGGCCGTGGCTCGGCCTGCGGTTCCCGCTGCGGCGTGCCGGTCACGCCCCACCTCCTCGGATCGCCCGCCTCACCGTACGCCGAAGCCGATGGCGCTCCGCCGCGCGCGTCGGCGGCCCTACCGTTAAGTTGTCCGGGTGCGGGAGACGGCAAGGGGTTGGACGGCGGTCTGGTTGGTCGTACTGGCCCTGCTGCAGACGGCTGCGTTCGTGCTGGTGTGGCGCTTCGCCGTGCACACCGAACTGGGCCAGTGGCTGGACACGGTGGCGCTGACCGGCAACCAGATCGGCCAGGACCGCATCGACGGTCCGGTCGACACGCTCCTCAACGCCATGTCCGTGGTGTCGCTGCTGGCCGCGACCGCGGTGATCGGCTTCATCGCGCTGATCCGGGGCCGCAAGGCGCTGGCCGTCACCGCGACGCTGCTGATCGCCGGCGCGAACGTGACCACGCAACTGCTCAAGCACTTCCTGGTCCGGCCCGACTTCGGCATCGACCCGGAGCGGGCCGCCGCCGGCAACAGCCTGCCCAGCGGCCACACCTCGGTGGCCGCCTCGGTGGCGGTCGCGCTGATCCTGGTGCTGCCGCGCAAGCTGCGGGCGGCCGGGGCGTTCCTCGGCGCCGGGTACGCCGCCGCCGCGGGCGTCGCCACGCTCTCCGCCGGCTGGCACCGGCCCAGCGACGCGGTCGCCGCGTACCTGGTGGTCGGCGCGTGGGCCGCGGTCGCCGGGCTGGTGCTGCTGGTCTTCCAGCGGGAGCAGGCGGTGGTCGAGCCCGGCGACGCGCACCGGGTGACCGCCGCCGTGCTCGGCGGCGCCGGCGCGGTGGCGCTGCTGGCCTCCGCGCTCGCGTTGTCCTGGCTGGTTGACCGCTCCACGATCCCCGTCGAGGCGCTCAGCCGCCGCCAGCTCTTCGTCGGGTACGCGGGCAGCGCGGCCGGCATCGCCGGCACGATCGCCGTGGTGGCCGCGCTGGTGCTGGTCGTGGTGCACCGGCTGGTGCCCCGGTGGAAGGGCTGATCCGGCGGATGGAGACGGTACGGGCGGCGTTCCGGGCCGAGTGCGACCGCCTGGAGCGGGTGCTGCGCGACCTGGACGACGCGGCGCTGGACTGGCCCACGCCGTGCCCGCCGTGGCGGGTGCGCGACCTGATCGCGCACGTGAGCACCGGGGCCGGACGCCTGGCGGGCATGCTCGCCGAGCCCGCGCCGCCCCGGGCCGAGGTGGACGCGGCCGCCTACTTCGGTGCGGCCAAGTTCAGCCCGCCGGTGGACCGGGACCGTGTCGAGGGCGCGCAGCGTGCGGCCCGGGAGCACCCGGGCGCCGCCGAGGTGGCGGCGGAGTTCGGCCGGGCCTGGCGCGCCACCGACGAGGCGGTCGCCGCGGAACCGCCCGCACGGGTGGTGCGTACCCGCCACGGTGACGCGATGGCGTTGCCGGAGTTCCTGCGTACCCGGGTGGTGGAGGTCGCGGTGCACGGCCTGGACCTGGCCGACGCGCTGGACCGGACGCCGTGGCTGACCCCGGCCGCCGCGGACGTGGTGATCGGCGTGCTCACCGGCGGCGTGCCGGTGCCGCCCGGACTGGGCTGGGACGCGCTCACCGTGCTGCGCAAGGCCACCGGGCGGCTGCCGGTCACCGGCGACGAGCGCGCGGAGCTGACCCGCGCCGGCATCGGCCGGCTGGCCTTCGGCGGCTGACCTCAGCGCCCGGCGCAGCGCCGCAGGTGCTCCAGCACGATCGGGTCGATCCGGCCGGGCACGAAGCGTTCCTCCAGGTTCTCCAGACCCGTCCAGGCGGCCAGCGCCTCGTCCAGTCCGGCCGGGCCGACCGGGTGCCCGGTGGCGGCGAGCAGTTCGGCCACCTCGGCGGCGAGCGGACCGGTGAGGTCGCGCAGCGTGGCCGGATCGGGGCGGCCGAACAGCATGTGGTGGATGCCGAGCAGGCGGCGCAGCTCGGAGACCGGGTCCACATGATCGTCCACCCGCAGGTCCACCAGCTCGTCGCCGGTCCCGGCGTAGCCGCCGTGGCGCTGCACCACGAGCATCGCCGCGCTCTGCCGCCCGCGCCGGTCGCCGCCGGCCGCGTCGCCGGCGGTGAGCGCGGCCAGCAGCCGCTGCGGGAACGGCAGCTCCGCACGGGCCAGCCAGGCGTCGCGCAGCGCGTCGATCACCTGCGGGCCGGTCAGGATGTTGCCCTGCGCGGCCCAGCCGTCGCCGGCCTGCCCACCGGCCCACGGGTGGCAGCGCGGCCCGGTCCAGGTGGCCCCGTCGCCGGTCGCGCCGACCACGGCGAGCTGCCGGTCGTCGCGTCCCGGATCGGCGGCCACCAGCCCGGCCACCGCGTCGACGGCGCTGACGCCGGTACGCAGCAGCGCGAGCGCCTGCGCCCGGTAGGCGAGGTTGGCGTGCGCCTGGGTGGCGACCGCCCCGACCAGCGCCTCGGCGGCCGGCACCAGCGCCCCGGCGGCGAGGAACCGGCTGGCCACTGCCACTCCGAACAGGCGCCCGTCGGCGGAGCGGGCGACGAGCGAGAAGGTCACGCGCGGATCGTAGCCCGGAGGGCGGGCGCGGCGTCCCGCTCCGGCGGCACCGCTCAGAACGGCGGCGCCGCGTCCTCCGGCGGGCGGCCCCAGGCACGCCGGGCGTCGGCCACCGCCACGCCCGTCAGGACCGCCGCGGCGAAGCCCGCCGCGACGAGCGGCGCGAGGCGCACCAGCAGCGGTACGGGCAGCAGCAGCGCGGCGATCCCCACCAGCCGGGACGGGGAGACCCGGCCGAACACCTCGTACTCGAAGCGGGCCCGGCCGGCCAGGAACACGGCCGGCCCGCCGAGGATCACGGCCAGCCAGGGCAGCTCGTTGTGCCCGATCGGGTGCTCGATCACCAGCTCGTAGCCGATCGCGGTGGCGACCACGCCGATCACCATGACCAGGTGGGTGTCGGCGGCGGACCGGCCGACGGTGGCCGGGTGCGCCGCCCGGGTCACCGCCTCGCCCAGGATCTGCCCGGCCCGCTGCACGTAGATCCGCCACAGCAGCACCGAGGTGGCCAGCGCGACGGCGAACGCGGTGACCATGCCGGGGCTGGTGGGGGAGCGGGTGAACGACAGGCCGGCGAGCAGGATCGTCTCGCCGAGCGCGACCAGGAAGATCTGCTGGTAGCGCTCGGCCAGGTGCTCGCCGTGGATGTCCCAGCGGGAGACCGTGGACCGGCCCAGGCCCGGCACCGGCCAGCCGAACCGGGCGGCGAGGTACTCCAGCACCAGCGCCGCGGTCCAGAGCGCCACCCGGGCGTTCACCGGCAGCAGCGCGCCGGCCAGCCAGAGCACACCGGTGGCGCAGAACGTGATCAGCATGCGCCGCTTGAGCCGGCGGTACTGCTGGTTCTGCAGCACCAGCACGAGGATCGCCGGCCGGCTCACCTGGGCCACCACGTACGCGGTGGCGAACATCAGGCCGCTGTGGCCGAACGCGCGGGGGATCGCCACCCCCATCACCATCGCCGAGATCAGCGCGGTGATCACGATGATCTGCAACCACAGGTGGTGCGGGTCGTAGCGGCTGGTCGTCCACGCCGTGCCCTGCCACACGGCCCAGAGCGCGACCAGCAGCAGCAGCGTCTTGCCGCCGCCGGTCACCGCCGACCAGCCCGTCTGCCCGCCCTCCAGCACCAGGTCCTCGAAGGCGCGCGCCGAGATCCGGGTCAGCGCGAACACGTACACCAGGTCGAAGAAGAGCTCCAGGAACGTGGCCCGGTCGGGCCCGCCGCCGGAGCTGCGCAGCGCGGCCGGCTCGGCGGTCCTCACCGCGCTGCCCCGTCCCCGGTCCACCTCATCCGGCAGTCGTAACACTCTTTCCCGGCGTCTCTGCACCGATCGCCCATATCGGTCTGGATCTTGCTCGCGGCGGTGCCGGACGGGCACCATCGACGGGTGACGAACCGATGGGGCATGACAGTGCCGCTGGGCGGTATCCCGCTCGCCGACCACGCCGCCGTCTACGCGGCCCTGGACGACGCCGGCTTCACCGACGTGTGGTCCTCGGAGGTGGCCGGCGCCGACGCGTTCACCCCGCTGGCCCTGGCCGCCGCCTGGTCGCCGCGACTGCGCCTCGGCACCGCGATCACACCGGTGTTCACCCGCGGTCCGGGACTGCTGGCGATGAGCGCCGCCGCGCTGGCCGAGGCGGCGCCGGGCCGCTTCGCGCTCGGCGTCGGCGCCTCCTCGCCGGTGCTGGTGCGGGACTGGAACGCGATCGAATTCGACGAGCCGTTCAAACGGACCCGGGACGTGCTGCGGTTTCTGCGGGCCGCGCTGCGCGGCGAGACCGTCGACGGCGCGTTCGACACGTTCGCCGTACGGCGCTTCACGCTGGAGCGTCCCCCGAGCGTGCCGCCGCCGGTCGTGCTGGCCGCGCTGCGCCCCGGCATGCTGCGCCTGGCCGCCGCCGAGGCCGACGGGGTGATCCTCAACTGGCTGGCCGCCGAGGACGTGCCGACCGCCCTGGCCGAGGTGGGCGAGCGCCGCCCCGGATTCGAGGTGGCCGCCCGCATCTTCGTCTGCCCCACCGAGGACGCCGCGTACGCCCGCGCGCTGGGCCGCCGCATGATCACCGGCTACCTCACCGTCCCCGCGTACGCCGCCTTCCACAGATGGCTGGGCCGCGAGGACACGCTCGGTCCGATGTGGGCGGCATGGGCCGCGGGGGACCGGCGGGGCGCCTCCGCCGCCGTACCGGACGAGGTGGTCGACGCGCTGGTGCTGCACGGCTCGCCCGAGCAGTGCGCGGCCGCCGTCCGCCGCTACGCCGACAACGGCGTCGACGTGCCGGTGCTGGCGGTGCTCCCCACGCCCGAGATCACCGAGGGCGGCGCGGCGGCCTGGATGGATCTGCTGCCCCGGCTCGGCCCCGGGAAGGTGGCCTGAGATGAACCTGACCGACCGGGTGGTCGTGATCACCGGCGGGGCCGGCGGGATCGGCGCGGCACTGGGCCGACGGTTCGCCGCCGAGGGCGCCGCCGCCGTCGTGCTGGCCGACCTGGCCGCCGACGCGGCCCGCGCCACGGCCGAGGCGATCGGCCCGGTCGCCACCGGCGTCGGCCTCGACGTCACCGACGAGGCGGCGGTACGCGCGCTCGTCGAGGAGACCGAGCGCCGCCACGGACGGATCGACCTGTTCTGCGCCAACGCCGGAGTGGCCACCGGCGGCGGCATCGACGCGCCGGACGCCGACTGGGACCGCGCCTGGCGGGTCAACGTGTTGGGGCACCTGCACAGCGCCCGCGCGGTGCTGCCCGGCATGCTCAGCCGGGGCCAGGGCCACCTGCTGCTCACCTGCTCGGCGGCCGGTGTGCTCACCGCGGTCGGCGACGCGCCGTACACCGCCACCAAGCACGCCGCCGTGGGTCTCGCCGAATGGCTGGCGATCACCTACCGGGACGCCGGCATCCGGGTCAGCGCGCTGTGCCCGCAGGGCGTGGACACCCCGATGCTCGCCGACGGCCTCACCGAGGGGCACCTGGGCGCCCGGGTGATCGCCGCGTCCGGGACGATCCTCAGTCCGGATCAGGTCGCCGACGCGGTGATCGCCGGGCTGGCCGAGGAACGGTTCCTGATCCTGCCGCACCCCGAGGTCGCCGACTACGCCCGCCGTCGCGCCGAGGACCCGGACGGCTGGCAGGCCGGGCTGCGCAAGCTCGTCCGCAAGCTGCGCGCCGCCGACCGCTGAGCCCTCACGAGGCGGGCGGTCCGGTCAGCGTCGCCACCGTAGCGGCCCCGGATGGATCGTCCACAGCACCTGTCGCCACCGCGACCGGGCCGCGCGCAGCGCCTCGGCGAAGCCGGCGCTCAGCCGTGCGGCCCGGTCCGCCTGTTCCGGCGTGACGCTGCCCGGCGCGAAACCCGCCTGGTTGAGCAGAGCGGCCAACTCGTCCACCGCTGCGCCGTCCGGGCCGTCGATCGCCGCGCCCTCTCCGGGCCGCGCCGCGCGGGCCTCGGCGAGCGTCCGGCGGGCCCGCTCGGCGACCTCCGCCGCCGCCAGGTCCGGCCCGACCGGATGCCCGGCCAGACGCAGCGCGTCGGTCAGCTCCCGCCACGCTCCCGCGACCCGTTCGCCCGGATCGCCCACCGCCAGACGGGAGCGGGTCAGCCGCCGGCGCATCGCGACCAGCGCCGCCAGCACCGCGCCGACCAGCAACACCAGTCCGCCGACACCGCCGCCGACCAGCGCCGGTGTGCCGAGCCCGCCCTCGTTCCGGCCGGGTGCGGGCGCGGCGGCCGGAGGCGTGGCGCTCGGCTCCTCGGTGGGCGCGGGCACCTCCGACGGCGGCGGGTCCTCCGGCTGCGGCCGGAAGTCCTCCTCCACCGGACGGGGCTCCTCGTCCGGGCGCGGCATCGGATCGAACGGCACCCAGCCGACGCCGTCGAACAGCACCTCCGGCCAGGCGTACGCGTCGGCCGCCCGCACCGGCCCGTCGCCGTCGGGCCCGAACCCGACCACCACCCGGGTCGGCAGGCCGGCGAGGCGACCGAGCACCGCGAACGCGGCGGCGAACTGCTCCGACGTGCCCCGCTGCCCGCCGCCGTTGCGCGGCCCGAACAGGAAGAACGCCAGATTCGGGTACGCGTGCCCGCTCGGCGCGTCGGCTGTCACCCGGTAGTGCTCGGCGAGGAACGTGGCGATCGCGTCGGCGCGCGCGTACGGAGCACCGTTCGACTCGGCGAGCTGGGTGGCCAGCCGGCGCAGTGGTTCCGGGGCGCCGTCGGGCACCCGCAGCACCCGGGCCACCTCGTCACCGGCGGGCACGTTCGCCGTGGGCAGCAGGTTCACGTCCGGGCGCTCCCGCACCGAGGACACCTCGTACCGCAGCCCCGGCGCGAGCCCTTCCGGGCGGATCAGCGTCCCGGTCGCCGGGTCGTACGCCACCCGCGCGCCGGTCACCTCGCGTGGCGTGGGCACCGCGGGCAGCAGCCGTCCGGTCAGGTCGCCGACGGTGATCTCCTGGCGCACCTCGTCGGTGGCCGCGTTCGGGGCCGGCTCGGTGGCGGGCAGGATCCGCCCCGCGTTGCGGTACGTGGCGCCGACCCGCCAGGTCACCCCGTCGTAGTCGCTGAGCACCGCCAGCCGGATCCGCGGCGCCCCGCCGTCGCCCGCGCCCGCGACGGTGCGCACGTCCAGCAGCCGCTGGTCCGGGTTCAACGCCCACCCGGAGATCCGGATCAGCGGGTTCTCGTCCAGCGACTCCACCCGGGGCGGCTCCACGTAGCGGCGCGGGTCGACCGGCCGCTCGTCCACCTGGGCGGCCACCACCGGGGCGAGCAGCGCCGCCAACGCCACCACCACCGCCAGCCCGGCCGCGCTCGCCGCCACCAGCCGCAGCCGCACCGCCGCGCGTACCGCCGGGGTCAGACCGGCGACCGGATCGGGCGCCGGGCCGTCGCGACGCCCGGGCGTCGCCAGGCCGGCCGCCGCGACCGCGGCGAACAGCACCGTCGGGCCAATCGCCGGATCCGCGTTCGGCCCGACCACGTAGAGCGCACCGGCGTAGAGCAGCGCCGGCGGCAGGTAGCCCAGCAGCACCCGCCCGGCGCGCAGCGCCACCTCGGCGGCGGTCAGCCCGGTCAGCCACGCGGCCACCACCGGAACCAGCACCGTGTCCGGGGCCGGCTCGACCGGAATCATCGCGGTGAGCAGGCGGGGAATAGCGTTACGGGCGGCGTCGGCGGTCACCTCGCCGAGCCCGCCCGGCAGCGCCGCGTGCGCGGCGGCCAGCCGCAGCGACAGCAGCGTCCACCCGGCCATCGCGGCCACCGACAGCGGCGCCACCAGCCAGGACGGCAGCCGCCGCGCGGCCACGCCGACCAGCACCGATCCGACGGCCGCGCCGGCCATGAGCCGGGTCAGCAGCGGATCCGCGTACACCCGGCCAAGCACCACGCCGGAGAGCGCGACCAGCACGATCAGCGCGGCCGGTACCGGCACGGCCCGCAGCACCCGGACCGCGCGTTCCGCCGCCGGTTGGGTCCGTGGCAGCGTCACCACCGGCGGATCCCGTCCCACTCGGCGGCGAACGCCGCGCCGTCCGCCGCGTCCAGCACCGTGAGGCCCGTCGCGCCGGCCGCCGTCGGCCCGTCCGCGCCGAACATCCCGACCACCACCGACGGGTACGCGCCGCGCAGCGCGCCGACGTGCCCCAGCTCGTCGCGGCCACCCGGCCCGGTCAGGAAGACCAGCGTGTCACCGAGCCGGTCCCGGCGCAGCCGCCCGGTCGCGGCCGGCAGCACGTCCGGCCCGGCGTCCGCCAGCTCCACGGCGGCCAGCCGGTCCAGCGGCCCGGCCGCGCCCTCCGGCTCCACCTCTCCCGGTACGACGAGCAGCAGCTGCACCGGCAGGTCCTCCCGCACCGAGGCGGCCACCACCGACGCGGCCGCCTCGCACGCCGACTCGAACGACTCCGCGACCCCGCCCACCCGGCCCGGATGCGCCGACGCGCGGTTGTCCAGCACCACCACCAGGCGCGGCAGGCTGGTGTCCACGTTCTCCCGCACCATCAGCTCACCCACCCGGGCGCTGGTGCGCCAGTGCACGCGGCGCAACTCGTCGCCCACCACGTACTCCCGCAGCGAGTCGAACGTGATCGACCCGTGCGGCACGCTGTCGGTACGCCCGTCCAGGCTGCGCCCGGCACCGGTGGGCACCGCGGACAGCGGATGGATGCGCGGGTGCACCCACACCGGCACCGTGCCGCCGTAGCCGCGCGCCAGCGCCACCAGGCCCAGCGGATCCCGGCGCACCACCCGCAGCGGCCCCACCGGCACCACACCACGCCGGTGCGTCGGCACGTCGTAGCGCACCACCGTGTCGCGGCCCGGGCGCAACCGCAGCAGCGGCACCGGCACCAGCGCCCCGGCGCAGCGGTCCTCGGCCACCAGGTTCGCCGCCCGCAGCCGACCGGTGTTGCGCACCGTCAGCTCCATCGCCGCCGGCTCACCCCGGGCCACCCGGTCCGGGTCGGCCCGCCGCGCCACGCTCAGCCGGGGCCGCCAGGCCGCGTTCACCACGCCGTAGCCGACCGCCACCCCGGCCGCCGCGCCCAGCACCGTCAATTCGGGGTACGCATAGCGGAACCCCACGCCGAGCAGCACCAGGGCGGCGACGAGCAGCCCGATGCCACGGGCGGTGATCCCCACGCTCAGCCGTGCACCGGCGTGGCCTGGCCCGACGGCAACGGCACCGGCACCGACGCGACCGCCTGACGCAGCACCTCGGCGGACGTCACACCACGCACCTGCGCGTCGGGGGTGAGCAGCAGCCGGTGCGCGAACACCGGCTCGACGAGCGCCTTCAGGTCCTCCGGCATGATCCAGCCCCGGCCGTCGATGAGCGCGTACGCGCACGCCGCCCGGGTCAGCGCGATCACGCCGCGCGGACTCACCCCGACCCGCACCTGCGGATGGGTACGCGTGGCAGCGGCCAGCCGCACCGCGTACGCGTACAATGGCTCGGCGATGTGCACCCGCCGGGCCATCTTCACCATCTCGCCCACGGTGGCGGTGTCGGTCACGGCGGTCAGCGAGTCGGGGGAGCGGACCGTGGCGCCGCGCAGCACCTCCACCTCGACCGCCTCGTCCGGGTAGCCGACCGACAGCTTCACCAGGAACCGGTCGAGCTGCGCCTCGGGCAGCCGGTACGTGCCGTCCATCTCCACCGGGTTCTGCGTGGCCACCACCAGGAACGGCTGCGGCACCGGATGCCGTACGCCGTCCACCGTGACCGTGCGCTCCTCCATCACCTCCAGCAGCGCCGACTGCGTCTTCGGCGACGCCCGGTTGATCTCGTCGGCGATCACGATGTTGGCGAACACCGGCCCCGGGTGGAACTCGAAACCCCGGCTGGCCTGGTTGAAGATCGTCACCCCTGATACGTCGGAAGGGAGCAGGTCCGGCGTGAACTGGATCCGCCGCCACTGCCCCTTCACGGTGGCCGCGATCGCCCGCGCCAGCGTGGTCTTGCCGACGCCCGGCACGTCCTCCAGCAGCACGTGCCCCTGCGCGAACAGCGCGGTCAGCGCCAGCCGCACCACCTGCGGCTTGCCCAGCACGACCGCGTTGACGTTGTCGGCCAGCCGGGCGGCCAGGGCGGCGAAGCCCTGCACCTCCGGCTGGCTGAGCGGTTCGTGCGTGTTCACGGATGCGCCTCTCGGGGTGGTGCGGTCAGCAGGTGGGCAGCACGTCGAGGTCGTCGCCGCCCTCCAGGTTCAGCCAGGCCCACGGGATGTAGGTCTTGCCCTTGTACTCCACCTGGATCCACCAGGTGCTCTTCTTGTTGTTGTTGTAGATCCAGGCGTCCACTTCCTCGCCCTTGGCCTTGCAGTACGTGCGCAGCCGCCGGCCGTCCGGCACCCAGCCGGCCTGACGGTCGTTGTCCTGCCGGGTGACCTCGAAGATCTCATTGCCGTTGCGGCCCGGCACGTCCTTGTCGCAGTACGTCCGCTGGTCGCCGTCCGGACCGTTCTTGCAGGTGGCGATGCCGTACACCGGGTCGGTGGTCTGAGCGCGGCTGGCCGTGCCCTTACCGGCGGCGTTCGATGCGGTCAGCGTCACCGTGTACGCGGTACCCGGCGTCAGCCCGGTCACCCGCAGGCTGGAACAACTGCCGCTCGCCGTCTTCCCACCGGTCGCCGCCGTGCAGGAGGCCCGCCCACCACCCGCGTCCACGGTGAACGTCACAGTCACCGACGTGGCGTCCGCCGACGAGCCGGTCACCGTGATCCGCGGCTCGGCCACCGTCCGCGCGGTGGTGCTCGCCTCCGGCCCGGCCCCGGCCTCGTTCACGGCCTTGACCTTCACCGTCACGTTCTGGCCGTTGCCCAGCCCGCCCACAGTGGCCCGCACATCGGTCACCTCGACGGACTTCCCGGCCGCCTCCACCACGTACTTCGTCACCGGCCGGCCGTTGTCCACCGCCGGGGACCACTGCACCGCGACCGTGCCCGGCTGGTCGGCGACAGTGGACGCGCGCAGCTCGCCGGGCGCCTTCGGCGCCGTGAACGGCACCACCGTGTTGCTCACCGGCGACGCCTTCGACCCGGCGCCCTTCTCGCTCACCGCCGTCACGGTGAACGCGTACTGGGTGCCGTACTCCAGTTGCCCGGCCGCCACCACCAGCTCCGTCTTCGCCGACTCGCCCGCCGGGGCGCTCGCGCCCGCCGAGGTCGCCGTCACCGCGTACTTCGCGATCTTGTTGCCCTGGCCGTCGGCCTCGGGCCAGCTCACCCGCACCGTGCCGTCCGGCCGCGCCTCGGCGGTCACCGACGCCGGCGGGTCCGGCACCTCAGCCGTCGGCACCACCGGGTTGCTGCGCCGCGCCGGCCCCTCACCCTTGGCGTTCACCGCGTGCACCGAGAACGTGTACGTCTCGCCGTTCGTCAGGCCGGTCACCTCCAGCGACCGCTGGTTCGCGCCGACCTGGCGGGTCTGACCGGCGCCCTCCACCACGTACCTGGTGATCTCGGCGCCGTTCGACGCCGCGGCCTGCCAGCTCACCCGCGCCGAGGCGTCACCGGCGGCGGCGGTGACCGACTTCGGCGCGCCCGGCTTGGACACCTTCGGCTTCTTCGGCGGGGGCGGCGGCGGAGCCACCGGCGGCGGATCCCCGCCGAGCACGTCGTTCGCGTACTTGTCGACCTCACGCACCTGGTTGCGGTCGTCGACCACCTGCGCGGTGGACGAGTCCGGCGGGTTGATGAACAGGTGGTTCTCGCGCACCTCCAGCTCGACCGGACCGGGGCGGCCGGCGCCCTTCACGGTCTGCACGAGCTGCCCCTCGGCGTCGAACGCGTAGACCGTGCCGGTCGTCTCGTCGGCGCAGTAGAACCGGCCCGCCCACGCCACCGCCGGGCTGAGCCGCACACCGTCGCCCGGCACCGTGAACCGCTTCACCTCGCGGCTGTCCCGCACCACGTGCACCGACCGCTCACCGGGAACCGTCACCGGCACCTGCTGCCCGCTGGTACGGGTCGGCAGGTAGCCCGGCGCGGTCATGGTCAGCTCGGCCCGCGTGGTCCGGCCGCCCACCACCGTCACCAGCGACGCCGAGGTGCGGTCCAGCACCGCCACGCCCTCGTCCAGCGTGGACACCACAAGCTCGTGCGCCGGCTCGGCCACGTCGTACGTCTCGACGCGCTTCGGGCTGAGCCCGGCGGGCGGCGCGTCACCGGGCGTCTCCGGCAGCTCGGCGGCGGTGACCGCCGAGACGGTGCCCTCGCTCGGCACCGCGATCCACAGCTTGCCGGCGCCGTCGAACGTGCCGCCGGCGATGCCCGGCGGGTAGCGGACCGGCTCGCCCACCGGCGTCAGCGCCCGCGGGTCGAGCTGCCGGACGATGCCCTGCACCGCGTCCACCACGAACGCCGCGTCCTCGTGCAGCGCCACGCTCACCCCGAGCCCCGGCGCGGTAGGCGTGGTCGCGGTGATCTGCAACGTCGCCAGGTCCAGCGAGCTGACCTGGCCGGTCTTGAGGTCGCGCAGGATCAGCAGCCGGTCGGTCTGGGCCACCTGCATCTGGTGCCGCCGCCCACCCGGCACCTCCATCCGGGTGTCCACCCGCGCGGTGACGCCGTTGACCCGGGCCAGCTCGCCGCGGGTGGTGCTCCACAACCAGGAGGAGGCGTCGTAGCTCGCCACCGCGTTGTCCGCGGCGCCCAGCCCGAGCACCGTCAGGCCCATCGCGGCCAGCAGCGCGGCCACCGTGCCGATGGTCACCAGCCCGCCCCGCATACGCGATCGTGGACGAGCCTGCTCCGGCCCGGTGCCCGTGACGTCCTCGATGGTGGTCACTGCCGGCTGCCTCCCCGTGTCGGTGGGGGAGGCGCACCCGCGCGAGGTCGACCCTCCCCAGAGCCGGGAGCCATCATAGGTGCCGCCCGGTGCCGGTGAAACCCGCACCGTCCCCCTGTGGACACCGAGCGTGGCGTCCCCGGACCGTCAGTTCGGCGTCGCGCCGCCCTCCCGGTCCGTGCAGACCTGACCCGAGGTCGAGTACGAATCGGTCGCGTAGACAGCCAGCACGGTGAAGCAGTAGTCCAGCTTCGCGCTCAGCCCGTTCACCGTGTAGCGGGTCTGCCCCGCGTCCACTGTGGCCATCACGCCGAGCTTCTGCCCGGCCCGGCCACCCGCCACCACGAACGGCACCCCGCCGTTCGTCGGGTCGGTCCAGGTCACCGTGACAGTGGTGGTGTCGTCCCGTAGCTGCAAGTCGCCCGGCGGCGGACCGGCCACCTTCGGCGACGCGGCGCCGGACGCGGGCACCGGAGCCGGCGGCGCCGCCTCCCGGTTCAGCAACACCACGCCGACACCGACCGCCGCCACCACCGCGAGCACCGCGCCCCCGGCCACCAGGGCCAGCACCGTGCGGTTGCGGCCCGGCCGCTCCGGCTCCATCGGGTACGCGCCCGGCGGCTCGACCGGCGCCGGCTGGTGGAACACCGGCGGGTTCACCGGCCAGGCACCCGGCTCCGGCTGCGCCGGCGGCTCCGGTCGCGTGGACTCGGGAAAGTCCAGCAGATCCTCGTAGATCGGCATCGGCCGGTTCCGTTCCGGCGCGTCCCCTTCCGCCTGTCCGGCCGCGTCGCCGGCCGTCGGCTCGTCCGGGTCAGGCTCGTCCGTGTCCTGCTCGGGGTCGGCGGGCCGGTCGACCGGCTGGGACGGGGCGACACTGCTCCACGGCGGCGCGACCATGCCCCACGGCGGCACGGAGCCGCCGCTGACCGGCGCGGCACTGACGGGCGCCGCATGTGGCTGGCCGGCCAGTGACGGGTAGTCGCCGTGACCGGGTGGTCCGCTGACCGGAGGGTAGCCGGTATGGCCAGGTGGTGCGCTGATCGGCGGGGAGGCGCTGTGGCCGGGCGGGGCGTAGGTGCCCTCGCCGGGCGGGGCGCTCACCGGCGTGTAGCCGCCCTGGCCGGGTGGTCCGCTGACCGGTGGTGGGTAGCCGCTGACCGGAATTCCGCTGATCGGGTACGCGGCCGCACCGCTCACCGGTTGCCCCAGTGGGCCGCTGACCGGGTGCGTGGGCGGCGCGCTGACGGGAGGCGGCGTGGGCGTGCCGAGGGCTGGCCCGTTCACCGGTGGCGTGGACGGTGAACCAATCGGTGGTGGGCCGGCTTGCGGTCGTGCTTCACCCGGGGGCGTGCTGGCAGCGGGTGTGCCTGCGCTCACCGGCGGCGCGCTCACCGGCGGCGCGATGGCTGGCGGTCCGCTCACCGGGGGTGTGCTGGCCGGGAGTCCGCTGACCACGGGTGTGTCGGCCGGAGGTCCGCTGCTATGGGTGCCGTCCACCGGCGGTGCGCTGACGGGACCGGATACCGAGGGCTTGGACGCGGTGCCGGCGGCCGCTGTCGCGGCTTGGCGCTCCGACTCCTCCTCCAGCAGCGGGCCGATCTGCTGTACCTGGATCGTCGGCTTGTCCCAGCCCGGTCCACCGGGGACGGTCGGCGGCGTACCCGCGCCAGGGCCGCTCGCGCTCGCCTCGGTCGCTGCGGGGTGGACTTCCGAGGTTGCTGCCGTTCCGGTCCCGGCCGTGCGGTCCGTGGCGGTGTACGGAGGAGCGGCTGCGGCCCCGGCCACCGGTTGGACGGCTGCTGGCCGTGGCGGCACGGGGGTCGACGTCGGCGCCGGAGTGGGAGCAGAGGGCGGCGTGGAATCCGCTTCGGGCCGAGAGGCACCGGCCGGGGACGCCGTCGAGCCGGGCGTGCTGACCGAAGGCGGAGCCGGCGGGGCCGAGGTGGGGGTCGGCGGGGCGACCGTCACTACCGGCGGTGGTGGTAGGACACCGCTCGCCGGTGCGGGGATGCGCGGTGCCGGCGGCAGCACGGTCGGCGGAGGCGGCGGTGGCACGACTCCAGCCGACGGCATCCGCGACGGAGGTGGGGTAACGGAGGCTGGAGGCACCTCGGCGCTCGGCCTCGCTGATGGCGGCGGGATGACCGGTGGGGGCGGTAGCGGGGACGCCGGGCCGGGTACGGGCGGCGCCACCGGCCGCCCGTACACCGGCGTCCCGGCGGCCGGCGCGGCCGTCGGCGTTCCAGCTGTTGCCGTCGGCGTTCCGGGTGCCGCTGGGGGCACCACGGCACCGGGGACCGCCGGCGGCGGTGGTGGGGCGACCGGAGGACGGGGCGGGACCGGCGTCACTCCGGGGGCGGCGGGCTGCCGACCGTACGTTCCGGGTGCGACGGGGGTGACACCCTGGGCCGGGGGGACCGGCCGGACACCGGGAATCTGCGGGGCCGCTCCGGCGGCCGACTGCGGAGTCAGCGGGGCGGTGGGTTCGGCAGGCACTACCGGGAACCGGGAGGTCGCTTCCTCGGAGATCGGCGCGAAGCGGGTGGTCGCCTCCTCGGACGGCGCAGAGGGCGGCGAGGGCGGCGCCCACGGGCTCGTCGAGCCGTCCGGCCGCACGGCGGGATGCTGGCGCGGCGGGACCGGAGGGGCGGGCTGCGGGGGAGTGCCCTGCGGGTTCGGCACGGGATACGGCGACTGCACGGCGCCGGGCGCCGGGGACGCCGGGCCGGGGCGGGGCGCCCACTGTGCGCCGGATACCGGCGCAGCCGCGGCAGGCGTTCCCTGGGCAGCGGGTCGGGTCGGCGCGGGCGGGTACGGCGGCGGGATCGCCGGCAGCGACACGGTGGGCTCGGACAGAGCGGGACCGGAGTGCCCGGGGGAAGCGGGACCGGGCAGGACCTGTCCAGGCTGTGCGGGCACGACCGGACCGGAGTGCCCCGGCAGAGCGGGGTTGGGAGGTCCTGGCAGGGGCGGACCGGAGTGTGCCGGCGGGGCCGGGCTGGGGTGTCCTGGCAGGGTCGGACCGGGGTGCCCGGGCAGGGACGGACCGGGGTGCGTGCCGGCAGCGGCGGCGAAGCCGCCGTGAGGTGGGCCGTAGCCGGCGGGAGCGGCGGCGGAGCCGCCGAGGTACTGGCGGGCTGCGCGTACCGCGGGGTGGTCCGGACCGAGCACGGCGGACCCGGCGGTGGCCACGCGGCTGTAGTTGCGGCGGGCCTCGTGCCGGTTGCCCAGCTCCTCGGCCACCCCCGCGAGGTCGAAGCTGAGCGCGAGCATCAGCGGGTCGCCGTCGCCCCGGCGGCGCTCGCCGGCGGCGTAGGCCTCTTCGAGTACGCGCCGGGCGGCGGCCGGGTCGTCGGCCTCGCGGTGCAGCCGGGCCAGCAGGTGACCGGTGGCCAGGACGTCCTGGTGGTCCTCGCCGTACGCCGGGCGGGCCGCGACGATCGCGTCGGCGAGCAGGCGGCGGGCGCTGGTCAGGTCGCCGGCGGCCCGCATCGCGAGGGCCTGGTGCTGGGTGGCGATCAACGGGGAGGGGTGGGACACGTGAGCAATGCTGCCCGGAATCGTCAGTTGCGCGCTACCCACCCGATTGTTGTGGCCTCTGACCTGCGCAAACGTGGGGCGTTGGTGCTGATGTGCATGATCGTTCCGGGCCGTGTACAGTAATGCCCCGTGCGGCCCGCCAGGCCGGCCGATGCGGTGAGATGATCACCTTGGCCGACCGGGTAGGCTGGTACGTGCAGGTCCGGGTGGCGGAATGGCAGACGCGCTAGCTTGAGGTGCTAGTGCCCGTATAGGGCGTGGGGGTTCAAGTCCCCCCTCGGACACCAAATTGCAGCATCCATGCTGTGTTTCGCGTACTGGTGGTCAAGCGCACTTGACCACGCAACTCTCAGCGCAGCGGCTCCCTCGATCGACCATGTCTCGATCGGGGGCGATTGTCGTGGCTGATCGTGCTGTGGCTCCCGTCATCCCGCCGGTGATGCTGGCCGACCGGGGGCAGGAGTCCCGTCGCCCCCGTGGCGGAGCGCTTCGCCGTTCGCTGTTTCCCCTGCCGGTGCTACCGACGTCACGCGCCGGCACGATGGTGTACGGCCTGGCTGCCCTCGACAGCAGTGGCCGGATCGCCGACCGCACGGGTCGTCCGTGCCCTCGGATGGGGGCCGGGCACGCGGCTGCACATCCGCGAGGGCTCCGGAGTGATCGTCGTCCGGTTGGACCGGCAGGGCGCTTTTTCCTCAACATGGGCGCGAGCTACTCCGTTTCGGGCCTGCGTTACCTGCCCCGGCAGGATGGCGGCTCCGGCGCGGTCAACGGACGCATTGGCCAGTACGAGGTGTACGTCAGCACCGACGGCACCAACTGGGGAACGGCCGTGGCCACTGGCGCGTTCGCCAACGACGCGAGCCAGGAAGGACGTCCGGTACGCCGCGAAGACCGGCAGCACTTGCGACTGCGTGCCGTGAGTGAGGTCGCCGGCAACCCGTGGACGTCGGCCGCGGAGATCTACGCCCTCAACTGAGGCCCGTCCGTGCGTTCCCGGGGGAGTGACCGCACGGGACGGTAAGGCATGGGGTGGCCGCCACGGAGCGGGCACCCCATGCCGTTATAAGCCGGCTGCCTCCCGGTGCCAGACGAAAGACGCATACGAACACCAAGTATCGGTCCGCTGAACAGGGATGACATGGTGCACTCCCGAAGAGTCGACGACTTCCGGAGTCAGTCTTCACCGAGCGGCGGCATAGGTCGGATCCTTGATCTGGCAGGGATCGGGTTCACGACTGCCTCGGGTGACCGAGGGCTCCTACGCTGAAATTTGTGGAAGATGTCGATGACGCCCGCGAGCTCGTTGAGCAGCGGATGCGCGCCACGGGGTTCGAGGAGGACATCCTCGACAAGGTCTTGGATCTGCTGGAACGCTTCGACACCGATCGGGAGAAGCTGTTCGAGGAGATGCTCTCCAAGCTGGAGCAACCGGGCTATGACGGCCTGACCGACCGGTGGGAGACCAACTGCGAGCAGGCCGAGGCGCTGATGGAGCGCCTCGAATCGGACATCCGGTCGGTGCTGGAGGACAGCCAGGCCAACGCGATGTCCGTCGACGAACGGTGGACCGCGGTCGGCCCGCGTGACTTCCTCGCCGGGGAGCGCAAGATCTGGGCGCAGGTCGCCCGGCTCGACGTGCCCGAGGTCGCCACGCTGATGAGCAAGGTCCTGGAGGCCGACCTCGCGCTCATCAAGAAGTGCGAGGAGGACCTCAAGAACGCGCGCAGCAACGACGCGATCGTCGAGCAGCTGCTCCTCAAGAACTTCGGCTCCATCCAGGACACGGTCAAGAGCCTGCTCGTCAAGTACCTCCCGACCTCGGGCGCCCGCCTGATCGTCCTCTTCATGAAGGACCCGTCGTCCAAGGAAGCCGCCAACGAGGCGATCAAGAACTTCGAGAAGCTCACCGCGGAGAACCTCATGGCGGCCAAGCAGAAGCGTGCCGCGAAGCAGACGGTGGTCGACAACATCAAGCTGCTGACCGCGGCCCGCGAACAGCTCGACGAGGACTGGATCGACAAGCTCTTCGCCCGCGGCGCCGAGGCGGCGGGGAACTGGCGCGGCATCGGCGCGTCCGGCGACTACCGGGCCACCGACTGGGACTGGATGAAGGAGAACGTCCTCGACCGAGGGCTCGACACGCGGGCCGAGGCGGCCAAGGAGCAGTCCAGCAAGCTCTACGACGAGCTCTTCCCCACGCTCGTGGAGGAGAGCACCAACGCCTTCGCCCAGCTGACCGATGATCCGGGCACGCTGGCGAAGTTCAACGAGGAGCTGGAGAAGGCCTCGGAATCCCTGGAGTCGCTGCTGGCGACCGAGGAGGAATACGTCAAGGACCTGGCCGAGGGACCCTACAAGCAGACGGGCCTCGCCGCGTTCGCACAGGTCAGAGACGCGGTCAAGGTGGGCTTCAAGCTGCTCGCGGACAAGACGGAGGAAGCCGACGACGAGGTGAAGAAGTCATGACCGACCTCTTCGTCGCGGCGGGCGGCCCGGCCGGCGACGGCACCCGGGCCCGGCCGTTCCACGACCCGTGGCTCGCGCTGCGGCAGGCTGCGCCCGGCGACCGCATCCACATCGCGGCGGGCACCTATACCGGGCGCGGCGAGCGCTCCTCGTGGGTCGTCGACACCCCCGAGCTGACCCTGCTCGGCGGATACAGCCCCGACTTCTCCCGCCGTACCCCCTGGCAGACACCGACGGTCTTCGCGGCAAAGACCGGCCTGCGCGTCCCGAACGAGCCGAACATGCTCCAGGGCATCGGCGGCCACGACGGCCTCGTCCTGGACGGGCTGTTCTTCGACGGGGCCGGGCGCGACGACTACGACGAGCAGGGCGGCCTGCAGCGCGCCTCCTACGGGGACGGCCCGCTGGTGAGCCTGCGCGGCGAGCGCATCACCGTCCGCGACTGCTGCTTCGCCAACGGCAGCTCCGGCGCCGTCGAGCTCGGCGGCGACTCCGTGGTCTTCGAGAACAACATCGTCGTCAACTGCGTCGGCCTCAGCCTGCTCACCGTCCGCGACGGCGCCCCCGAGACCCCGGCCGCGGTCAGCCGCAACACCTTCGCCTTCGCCCACGACGACTCCGACCCACCGCGCGGCTCCGGCGCCGACCGGGCCGTGGGCGTACGGGTCAACGGCGCTGCCGCGATCGCCGACAACGTCTTCGTCGGCTGCGGCAACGCGGCCGTCGCCTGCCTGCGCGACGTCGGGCAGATCGCCATCGACCGCAACCTGTTCTTCGCCACACCGCGCGACATCGTGCGCAGCCGGGTGCCGGGCGCGGAGGCCGAGCTCACCGAGGAGTACGCCGCGGAGCTCGAAGACGTCGGCCTGCGCTCGGCGGCCGGCAACACCGTCGGCGACCCACAGCTGACCGGGCTCCCGGCGGCGTGGCTCGACACGTACACGGTGGACGTCGCCGTCACGTACGAGCGCCCGCCGATCGCCGCCCTCAACGCGCTGCGGAAATCGGCCGGCCTCGGCGAGCTGCCGTCCACACCAGACCACGATGTTCAGCGGCCCGTCATGCGCCGGCTCGCCCCGGCCGAGGTGCTCGCCCTCGCGGTCGGCGCGGCGCCGGGCGCGCACCCCGCCGACCTGGCGGCGCCGGAGCCGTTCACCGAGCCCCCGGCCGGTCCGGTGTACCAGGCCGTCGACTGGGCGCGGCTCTACGAGGCCGACCCGGCGCTCGCCGGAGCCCCGGTGCAGGTGCGGGCCGGGGTCGGCTTCGACCAGAACACGCAGATCCTCCCCGAGCTCGCGGAGACGCACATCGGCGTCGCCGTCTACGAGCCCGGCACCGACAACAGCCCGTGGTGGGCGCTCGCCCCGCGCTACGGCCTCGTCCATCACCAGACCGAGGAGGCCGTACGGTATTCGCGCGGCCTCGACGTCGAGTCCACGTACCTGCTCCGCGGCACGTACCGCCTCACGCCGCCCGGCGGGCGTCAGCGCGCCACCATCGTCCTCGACTCCCTCGCGCCCGTGCTCGACGTCACGGCCCCCGAGCCGCCCCGGCCGGCCGGCCGCGACTGGTTCGTGCGGGCCGGATCCTCCGGCGGGGACGGCAGCCGCGAGGCGCCGTTCCGCGACCCGTTCCAGGCCCTCGAAAAGGCCGCCGAGGGCGACCGCATCCTCGTCGCCGCAGGTGAGTACACGGGCCGCCTGCGGTCGGGCACATGGCGCATCCCCGTACGCAACCTGACGCTGCTGGGCGGGTGGGACGCCGAGTTCGCCGCGCGCGACCCCTGGCGGCACCCCGTGCGCTTCGTGCTCACCCCGGAGACCAAGGCGAAGGGCATCTTCGGCGATCCGGTGCTCACCGGCGAGGACTCGGGGGAGGGCCTCATCCTTGACGGGTTCATGTTCGACGGGGCGACCTACAACGCGTACGCCGACAGCGGCGCCCTCGACGCGGGCCATTCCCAGTCGGCGGCGCTGCTCGACCTGCGCGGCGGCAGCGGCGGCATCACCGTGCGCAACTGCGTCTTCGCCAACGCGGCGTACTGCGCCGTGCAGCTCAGTGCGGCGTACGGGACGTTCGAGAACAACGTGGTCGTCAACACGAGCGGCACCGCCGTCCGTGTCCAGGCACCCGGCGCGGGCCCCTGGACCATCCGCGGCAACACGGTCCTGTTCGCCGCCGACCCCACCGGCCGGGCCTCGACCGGGCAGTCCACGACCGGCTGCCTGCTGGACCTCTCCGGCCGGGGTGTCATGCGGGTCGAGGCCAACGTGCTCGCCTTCGCCGACAGCATCGCCGTCCGCGCGACCGTGCCCGACCAGAACCTGCTGCTCGACGGGAACGTGCTCGCCGCCAACCTGTACGCCGACCTCCACGACGGCCGCCACGTGCTCGTCGACGCCGAGAACCGCGACCGGGTGTTCCGCGACGCCCCGTTCGGCGCGCAGACCGGAACCCGGTTCGAGCTGCCGGCGGTGCCGGTCGACGCCGCGTACGCCGACCAGGCCGTCGGCCGCCTCTCGGCGCTGGCCGCCGCGATGCCGAAGGACGGGCTCAACGCCGCCGCGGCGGCGCTCGGCGTCTCGATCACGGCGCCGAAGACGGAGGCACCCGTCGAGGCGGCGCCCCCGGAGCCGAAGAAGGAACCGTCAGTGGCCGACCTGCTCGCGGACCTCGGCCGGGCCCGAAAGGCGTTCGAGGCGAAGGACGCGGCCCCGCCGGCCACAGACACTCCGCTGTACTGCCCGGTCTATCCGGTCGAGGCGGCGCTGAGGCTGGCCCTCGACGCCCCGCCAGGCGAGCCCGGCGCCCACGCCCCGCCTTCATGATCGAAGAGCCCGACTCCACCGAAACCGGGGCGGTTCGGTGCCGGGTGACCGCGCATACCGTTGCCGCCACGAGCCGCGGGCGGCGCTTCAGGCGGAGGTGCGTTCCCGCCACGCCCGCAAGCGGTCACGCAGCCAGTGGTAGCTGGCCTTGGGCGTACGGGATCCGGTGCCGTAGTCGACGTGGGCCAGACCGAAGCGGGGCCCGTACCCGCGGGCCCACTCGAAGTTGTCGATGAGCGACCAGTAGAAGTACCCCCGCAGATCGAGCCGGTCGTCGACGGCGGCCGCACGGGCCGCCGCCGCCAGGTGCCCGGCCACGAACGAGATCCGTTCCGGGTCCGGCTCGGGTCCGTCCCGCAGGTCGGCGCAGCCGTTCTCCGTCACGTACACGGCAGGCAGGCCCGGGTAACGGTCCGCGAGCCCGGTCAGGGTGTCGAACAGCCCTTGCGGCTCCACCGGCCAGCCCAGGTCGGTGGTGGGCAACCCGTCCGGCCGTAGCTGCCGGACCCCGATGTCGAACGCGCTGCGCAGCGCCGGGTCGGGCTGCTCGTACGGGGCGTCGGCGACGTGCACCCGGTAGTAGTAGTTGACACCGAGGAAGTCCAGCGGCGTGGAGATCACCGCCAGGTCACCGTCCCGGCGGAACGACAGATCGCTCACCCCGGCGTAGAGCCGCTCGAACCCGGGCGGGTACGCGCCGCCCAGCACCGGATCCGTGAACTGCCGGTTGAGCATGAGGTCCTGCCGATCCGCCGCCGCCCGGTCGGCCTCGGTATCGCTGGCCGGCACGGCGGGGGAGAGGTTGAGCGTGATGCCGACGCGCGACCGCGGGCCGGCGGCGGACCGGACTGCGGCGACCGCCCTGCCGTGCCCGAGCAGCAGGTGGTGGGCGGCGGCCAGGGCACCATGTCCTTCGGCGGTGCCGGGAGCGTGCCGGCCCTCCGCGTAGCCGACCATCGACGAGCAGTACGGCTCGTTCAGCGTGATCCAGTCCTGGACCCGGTCGCCGAGGACGCCCGCCACCGCGGCGGCGTACTCGGCGAACCACTCGGCGGTGTCCCGTACCCGCCAGCCACCCTCGTCCTCGAGCGCCTGGGGCAGATCCCAGTGGTACAGCGTGACGAACGGCCGGATGCCGTGCCCGCACAGGGCGTCGACGAGCCGGTCGTAGTAGTCGAGGCCCCGCCGGTTCACCGCGCCCCGCCCGGCCGGCATGACCCGTGGCCAGGCGACCGAGAAACGGTAGGCGTCCACGCCGAGGCCGGCCAGCAGGTCCACGTCCTCCCGCCAGCGGTGGTAGCTGTCACAGGCGACCGAGCCGGAGGTGCCGTCGTCGACGGCCCCGGGGCGGCGGCAGAAGGTGTCCCAGATCGACGGCCCGCGGCCGTCCTCGTCGACCGCCCCCTCGATCTGGTACGCCGCGGTGGCCGCGCCCCAGATGAAGCCGGCCGGCAGGTCCGGCAGCTCGGGCAGGTCCGGCCGGGTTGCGGCCGCGGCGGCGCCTTGGGATGTGGTGGTCATCCCTTCACCGCCCCCTGCATGATGCCGTCGACGAGATGCCGGCCGAGGAGCATGAAGACGACGAGGATCGGCAGCGTGGCGAGCAACGTGCCGGTCAGCGTCAGGGTGTAGTCGGTGGTGTAGCCGCTGGCCAGTGCGGAGAGCGCCACCTGCACGGTCGCGTTGTCCTGCAGCACGACCAGCGGCCAGAAGAAGTCGTTCCACGCCTGCATGAAGGTGAACAGCCCGAGCACCGCCGCGGCGGGGCGGGCCGCCGGCAGGACGATGTGCCAGTACAGGCCGAACGTGCTGGACCCGTCGACGCGGCCGGCCTCCAGCAGTTCGTCGGGCACGGCGCGGCCGAGGTACTGGGTCATGAAGAAGACGCCGAACGCGGTTACCAGCCCGGGCACGATCACGGCGGTGAGGCGCCCGGTCCAGCCGAGGTCGGCCATCAGGATGTACAGCGGGATGATGCCGAGCTGGTGCGGCACCATCGAGGTGGCGATGGCCACGACGAGAAGCGCCTTTCGGCCTCGGAACCGCAGTTTGGCGAAGGCGAACCCGGCCAGGGTCGAGAAGAACACCACGGAGACGGTGATCGAGCCGCTGACGATGAAGGAGTTCACCAGGGCTCGGCCGAAGTCGGTCGTGTCGAACACGCGCGCGATGTTGTCGAAGAGGTGCCCGCCGGGCACCAGGGCCGGCGGCACCTTCGTGACGGCGTCGCTGGTCTGCGAGGACACGACGATGGACCAGTAGAGCGGGAAGACCGACCCGGCCACGACCGCCAGCAGGGCGCCGTAGCTCCAGACCGAGCCCTTGCGTGGGTACCCGAAGCTCCGGCGCCGGTGGGACCGGCGTGGCGGCGGCGAGGGTGTGGTGCCGGTCTGAATGGGGTCCGCGAGGGTGGTCACGGCGTTCTCCTCAGTCCTCGTCCTTGGCGATGCGCCGGGTGAGCAGGAAGTTGATGATCGCGAAGATGGCGATGACCAGACAGAGCGTCCAGGCGACCGCCGAGGCGTAGCCGAAGCGGAACTCCCGGAACCCCTGCTCGTACATGAACAGGGCGACGGTCTGGAACTGCCGGTCGGAGCCGCCGGTGGGCGTCTGGGAGCTGGCGAACAGCAGGGGTTCGGCCATGATCTGCAGGCCGCCGATCGTCGAGATCACCGTGGTGAAGATGATCGTCGGCCGCAGCATCGGGACGGTGATCCGCCTGAACTGCTGAGCCTGCGACGCGCCGTCGAGGTCGGCGGCCTCGTACAGGTGGTGCGGAATCGCCTGCATCGAGGCGAGGTAGATGAGGGCGTTGTAGCCGGTCCACCGCCAGGCGACGATGAACGAGATGGCCAGGTGGGAGCTCCAGGTGTTGGCCTGCCAGTCGATCGGGCCGATGCCGACGGCGCCGAGCGCCCAGTTGACCATGCCGAAGTCGCGGCCGAAAAGCTGGGTGAAGACGATCGTCACCGCCACGATCGAGGTGACGTTGGGCAGCAGCACGCCCATCCGTAGCGCGGTGCGGGCACGCAGCCGGTGGTTGAGCAGGTGGGCGATCCAGAGCGCGGCGAGCAGTTGCGGCACGGTGGACAGCACCCAGATGCTGAGTGTGTTGCCCAGGGCGTTCCAGAAGTACGCGTCCTGCAGCATCTCGCGGTAGTTCGCGAGGCCGACCCAGCGGTGCGACCCGGAGTCGAGCAGGTCCCAGTCATTGAACGAGACGTACGCCGTGTACAGCAGCGGGAACAGCCCGAACGCGCCGAACAGCAGGAAGAACGGCAGGATGTAGAGGTAGGGCGAGCCCTTGGTGTCGAGCCGGCTCAGGCCGGCCCGCCGGGCCTGGTGGAGGTAGGTGGCCATCGTCGATCCTTCGTCGCCGGGCGCCGCCGGCGGTCAGGGGCGACCGCCGGCGGCGCGGGTCGAGTTACTTGGCGAGGCGCTCGACGTCGCTGACCATCTGCTTCCAGGACTCGTCGGAGCTCTGCTTGCCTTGTTCGATGCGGACGAGGGCGTCGCGGATGGTGGTCTGCACGTCTCCGGCTCGCGGGCCCTGGTACTGGGGCTTGAGCTGCTTCGCCGCGGTGGTGAAGAGCTGGCCCACCGGTGCGTTGTTGAAGAAGGCGTCCTTGTACTGGGCAATGTCGGGCTTGTCGTACAGAGCCGGGATGGACGGCAGGTTGCCCCGCGCGGTGAACACCTTGGCCTGCTGTTCCGGGGCGGTCAGCCACGCCGCGAGCTTCTTGGCCTCCTCGATGTGCTTGCCCTGCTTGGGAACGGTGAGGTACGAGCCGCCCCAGTTGCCGCCGCCGCCCGGGACGCTCGCCACGTCCCACTTGCCGGCGGCGTGCTTCGCCTGGTCCTTGATCTTGGTCATCATCCAGGCCGGACACGCGATGGTGGCGAACTGGTCCTTCGCGAAGCCGTTGTTCCACTCCTGCGAGCTGCCGATCAGCTTGGCCGACAGGTTGCTCTGGATCGCCTTCACCGTCAGGTCCCAGGCCTTGCGGACATCGGGGCTGGTGCCCACGACGATCGCGTTGTCCTCGTTGTAGTACCCGACCGGGGCCTGGCCGATGATGGCGTTGAACAGTTGGCCTCCGCCGTCGAAGAAGGCGCTGCCGGCCGGGGCCTTCGCCGCGTACCGCTTGCCGAACTCGATGTACTGGTCCCAGCCGCTGCCCCAGGCGGCCGACACCTGGTCGCGGTCGAACGGCATGCCGGCCTTCTCGAACAGGTCACGCCGGTAGCAGATGGCCAGGCCGCCGACGTCGGTGCCGTACCCGATCTGCTTGCCGTCCTTGGCCAGCGACGCCGCCCACTTCCAGTCGAGGTACTCGGACTGGCGGTCCTTGCCCAGGTCGACGAAGAGGTTGCCCCGCTCGCGCATCTGTGCAATGAAGCCCGTGTCGACGCCCTCGATGTCGCCCGCGCCGGAGCCGGTGGCCAGGTGGGTGATCAGGTCGCGATGATGGTCGTTGTAGGCGGCCGTGCGCTCCTGGATCGTGATGTTCGGGTGCGCCTTCTGGTACTCGGCGTACAGGTCCTGGTACCCGAAGTTGCCGAACAGGTTGACGTTCAGGGTGATCTTTTCGTTGCCGTCGCCGGAGCCTCCCTCGGTGCCGGTGCCACACGCGGTCAGCAGTACTCCGGCGGCCAGGGTGGCCGCTGCCAGTCGCAACAGTCGGTTTGGGTGCATGCCAGGGAACCCTTTCGTGCGATGTAACCGGTTACCTGAAACCGGTTACATTGTCGGCGAAGCGATGGTGGTGGGAGTGGGTGGAGTTGGATGAAGATCGGATGCCGGCCGAGTTGCGGGTGACCGCCGGCGAGCACCTTTCCTGGGAAGTGTGAACGGGTTCGGCTAGGGGGTGTCAAGTTACGAAACGATAACGTTCGATGCGGGTTGACCGACGGACATCGCTGGCGCTACGGTCGTGAAACCGGTTACAGAGAAGGCACCACATTGGCCACTATCAGGGAGTTGGCGCGTCGCTCCGGCGTGTCCGTCGCCACCGTGTCCCGCGTCTTCAACACCCCCGAGGTCGTCAGCCAGCACACCCGCCAGCGCATCCTCGACCTGGCCGCCGAGATCGGCTACCTGCCGAACGGGTCGGCCCGGACGCTCGCCACGAAGAAATCCAACATGGTGGGCCTGGTATGGGACACCGACCATCGCCGCCCTGGATGGCGCCACCCGTTCCTGCAGGAGATCCTCGTCGCGCTCAAGACGGCGCTCAGCGCGCACGGGCTGAACCTGCTCATGCTCGCCGGCCACGACGCGGCGGGGCCCGACGACGGGCAGCGATACGTGCGCGCCGTCCGCCAGCACAACCTCGACGGCGCGGTCATCATCGACAACGGCACCCGGGACCCGGCCGTGCTCGCCCTCGTCGAAGCCCAGGTACCGTGCGTCGCTCTCGACCTGCGGGTCGACGGCCCGACGTCGACCTACATCACCTCGGACAATGCCGGCGGCGCGGCGCTCGCCGTGCGCCACCTCGTCGAACGCGGCCACCGGCGCATCGCCACCATCACCGGCCCGCTGCGAACCTGGCCGGGAGCCGAACGGCTCGTCGGCTTCCGGGCCGCGCTGGCCGGGGCCGGCCTGCCGCTCGCCGACAGCCACGTCATCGAGGGAGACTTCTATCTCGACGGCGGTCAAGCCGCGATGAACCGGCTGCTCGCCCTCGACGACCGCCCTACCGCGGTGTTCGTCGCCGGCGACGAGATGGCTGTCGGCGCGATGCGGGCGGCCCAGGCGGCCGGCCTACGGATCCCCGACGACATTGCGATTGTCGGCTTCGACGACATCGAGGTGGCCGCGCTGATCCCGCCCGGGCTCAGCACCGTCGCCCAGAACAAGCCCGGCTTCGGCACGGCCGCCGCCGAGGCGCTGGTCGCCATGCTGCACGGCGGCGACGACCCGCCCAAGCCGACCGTGTTGCCGACGACGCTCGTCGTCCGCGGCACCACCTGACCCGAACCGCGCGACGTCGGCGCCGTTCCGCTCTGGATCGTGCTGCTGCTCGCGGTCGCTGCTGCCGGAGTCGCTGTCACCGACCCCGCAACCGGGCCTGCCTTGAGCGTCACACCCGTGCCTGGGCGAGGTCGCGGCCGGCGGTGGCGCGAATGATCCGGGGCCAGGTCGGCGGGGCCTGCGCATTCAACCGCCTCGCCGCACTGCCGCGACCCGCCGGCTGACCCAGCAACCCCACGCCCCGACCAGCAGCACGGAGGAACCCGGCCCAGCGCCGGGCCGTCAGCATGCCAGCGAACTGGTACGCGAATCCCGAACCAACTTCATCGAACACGTCCAGTCGGCCGCGACAGCCGCAACCTGCCAGGCGTACGTGAGTTCGCCAGCCGAATCGGGCTGATCTAACCCGCTGCTTCCTGTCGCGGCTGCTGCTCCTGCGCGTGGGTGGGTTCCGGTCGGGCGGCGACTGTCGTGTCGGGACAGTGCACCCCTATAGACCCCTATTGATGCGTAGTGATGTCGTCGCGGAGCGTTATCGTCTGACGGTGTCGCCGCCCTCTGACGGCAAGATCGTCTGACGGAGAGGATCGCCATGTCGCTGCCCACCAACCCTCCGGCGCTGAGCGTGGTGATGCCGACCTACCAGGATCCGCAGTGCCTCGCGCTGACCCTCAGGGCGCTGACCCGGCAGACGCTGCCGCCGGAACGCTTCGAGGTGATCGTGGTCCGGGACGGTGGCTCGTCCGACGGGTACGCCGAGGCGCTCGCCGAGGGCGCCGGTCTCCGCCTGCGCGTGCTGGAACTCGCCGAGCGCAAGGGCCGCTCCGTCGCCCGCAACGAGGGGGCGCGCCGTTCCTGCGCACCTCTGCTGGTCTTCCTCGACGCCGACTCGTGGGCGGTGCCCGACCTGCTGGAGCGGCACCTGGCCTGGCACAGCGTGCCCGGCAACGCGGCGGTGCTGATCGGCCGGCGGGACGAGATCGGCCTCGCTGACCTGCCGGCAGTGCTGGCCGGCGAGCCGCACGCGGTCGCACGCGCCTTCCCGCACGGCGGCGACCTGCGGTTCGCCACGGGGCTTCCCGACGACGGGGGCGAGTGGCTCCGGGCCGGCTGGGTCATCGCCTACACGCACAACATCTCGCTGTCCAGCGCGCACTTCGCGCAGGTCGGTGGCTACCGCGAGGCGTTCGGTCTGAGCTACGGCGTGGAGGACGTCGAGTTGTTCTACCGCGTCGACCGAAGCCTCCCCGGCGGCGTCAACTTCGGCTACGACGACGACGCCCGGGTCGTCCACCTGCCGCACCACAAGAACATCACCCGCAACTGGATGGAGATGAAGGCCAACTTCCAGCAGGCGGCCCGGCTCTATCCGTGCCTGGAGTGGGAGTTCCTCACCGCCGTCATGGGGTACGAGGCGATCCGGCGGATCCTGCACTATCGCGCGCTCATCGACGAGTGCGTCGAGCGGTCGGCCTGCGCCATCGGGCCCGCCGCCGCGCGCCTCGCCGGCCAGGTGCGGGGGCACCGCACGCTCTGGATCGGCACCGGCCGTGCCGATTCCGGGTTGCCCGCCTCGGCGTTGACCTTCGACTATGCCGCACCCATCGGGCGGACCAACTTCCACCTGCTCGGCGTCGCCCCGCCCATGCCGCCGGGCAGCCTGGACGCGGTGATCAGCGTGGACTTCTGGCGGTACCTGCTGTGGCCGGAGCTCTGCCAGTTCATCTCGGCCTCGCTGCTGCTGGCCGGCGAGGTCCACCTGGTCGCCACCGCCGACTCGACGCCGGGGATGTGCGCCGCCGACCCGCAGACGCTGGACTACCTGCGCCAGGCGCAGGCCGCGGCCTGCACGGCCGAGCTGCGCGCGGTCGAGGGGCTCGGCCACGTACTTATCCTGCGGCCCCTCCGACCCGCGCCCGGCGCCGCGCGCCGGGTACCCGCTCAGACCGCCGCCAGGGCGCGACCCGCTGCCCTGGTGCCGGGGCGCTCCACGACGCGGGGATAGCAGATCGACGGTGCGGCCAGGCCCGACAACGCTGTCGGGCCTGGCCCAACCGTGCCCGGATCCGGCGTAAAAGACGGAAAGGCGAGTATTGTGCGCGTACTGCTGTCGACTCTCGGGTCGCGTGGCGATGTCCAACCACTGGTGGCGCTCGCGTCGCGGTTGACGGCCCTCGGCCATCAGGCCCGCCTCTGCGCCCCGCCCGACTTCGCCCGCTGGGTGGCCAGCTTCAGGATTCCCTTCGTGCCCGTCGGCCCGCCCTGGCGCAGGTCGGCGGCGCCCAGGTCGCGGGCCGCCGTGCCAAAACCCTCGCCCGCGCAGGTACGCAAGTTCGCCGAGTCCTCCATCGGCATCCAGTTCGAGGTGCTGTCGGCCGCAGCCCGGGACTGTGACGTCCTCGTCGCGTCGACGGGCCTCCAGATCGCCGCCCGCACCGTGGCGGAGAAGCGCGGCATCCCGTACGTCTTCGCGGCGCTCTGCCCGGCGGCCCTTCCCTCACCCCACCACCCCCCGCTGCCGCTGCCGGTGCTCGGGGAGGTCCCGGCGCCCGCGTCGGCCGACAACAGCGACCTGTGGGCCGCCAACCTGCGGCACGTCAACGACACCTTCGCCGCGCCCCTCAACGCGCTGCGGTCGGCGGTGGGGTTGGGCACGGTCGACGACGTCAGCGACCACATCCACACCGACCGGCCGTGGCTGGCCGCCGACCCGGCCTTGGCACCCTGGCCGGACGTCGCCGATCCGGCCGTCTACCAACCGGGCGCCTGGCTCCTGCCCGACAAGCGGGCCCTGCCCGCCGAGCTGACGGCCTTCCTGGACGCCGGCGGGCCGTGCGTCTACGTCGGATTCGGCAGCGTCGCCGCACCCCCGGGTCTGCTGGAGACGGCCGTGCGGGCCGTGCGCGCGGTCGGTTGCCGGCTGGTCGCCTCCCGGGGCTGGGCGCCGCTCTCGCCGGTCGACCGGTCCCCCGACTGCCTGGTGGTCGGCGAAGTGAACCAGCAGGACCTGTTCCGGGAGGTGGCCGTGGTGGTCCACCATGGCGGCGCGGGCACCACGACCACGGCCGCGCGGGCCGGGACGCCGCAGGTCGTCGTACCGCAGGTGTACGACCAGCACTACTTCGCGCGCCGGGTGCCCGCGCTCGGCATCGGCACCGCACACCCCGGCTCCGTGCCGACCGTCGAGTCACTGACCGAGGCTCTGGGCGCCGCGCTGCGGCCGGAGGTGGCCGCCCGCGCCCGCGAGTTCGCCGGCGTCGTACGCACCGACGCGGCGCAGGTCGCCGCGGAGCGGTTGGTCGTCGCACCGGGAGCCTGACCGGTGAGGCGACGCTCCAGGTACTGCGGGGGCGGGTTCGGCTGGTCGCGCCGGATCAGTCGTGGACCGGTGGGGAGGGCGACCTGCTGGTCATCCCGGAGGCCCGGCACTCGTTGTACGCCGAGGTTAGGGCGTCGGCGGACCGGACCGGTGTCGGGGTGCTCCCTACTCCGGCCGGCGCTGTTCACCGGCGGGGCTGCGGAGACCGTCGGTCGCGCCGCGGGCTCGTGGCGAGCGGCGCGCGACGGCGTCAGAAGCTGCTGACCAGCTTCACGAACGCTTCGTCGATCTTGGCGGGATCGGTCGCGTCGAAGGCCTTGCCCGATGATGCCTTGGCGATCCGGTCCAGGGTGGCGAAGTCCGACTCCCGGTCGAAGGCGATGCAGAACACCTTCACCGGACGCCGCGGGTCGAGGGCGACCTCGGCGAGCAGGCCGGCCAGGTCGTTGTCCTGCCGGTACTCGTTCTTGCCGTCGGTCAGCACGACGATCGCGTTGATCCGCTGCGGGTCGTACCGGTCGAGCAGCTCTCGGTGTGCGGCCCGGACCGTCGCGTAGAGCGCGGTGCCGCCGTCGACGTGCAGGCCGGCGATCTTGCTGTTGATCCGCTTCTGGTCGAACTCGCCGAGAGGGATCTCCTCCCGGTAGGGGCTCTTCGGCCGCTTCCGGGTCTCCGAGGAGAACGACCAGAGACCCACCCGGTCCTCGGTGTTGAGCAGCGCGAGGCCCTTGCCCGCCGCTGCTGAGGCGACCTGGAAGCGGGTGCGGGTGCCGACCATCGCCTGCATGGACCCGGACGTGTCCAGGGCTATCAGGATGTTGGCCTTCTTGCGGAGCGTCCGCCAGCCGTCCAGCATCGCGCCGACCACCTGCGGGTCCGGGGGCTCGAAGTAGCTCAGCCCACCGGTGGGCTCGGCGCCGACGTTGGCGAGCAGCTCCGCCGAGGCTCGGCGCTCGTGGTCCCGGAAGCCGAGGCGGGCGAAGCTCTCCTGCTGGGCGTCCTCGGTCAGGAAGGCCAGGAAGTCGGTCGCCGCCGCCCGCTGCCGCTCGTCGGCGGAGGGCAGCACCACGAACGGGTGGTCCAGGTTGAACGTGCCCTCCTTGGGGTGGACGGCGACCAGCGGGACGTTCGGCCTGCGGCCCCGCTCCTGCCCGTCCTGCCGAGGGCTCAGCGCACCCGTGTTGTAGAGGTCCACGAGTTCCTCCTGGAGGACGATGGCGCTCATGTCGTCCGTACTGCCCGCGCCGCCCGCCAGGTCCGCCTCGGCGAGGCTGCGCAGCAGGTCCACCGAATCGTCGCTGTAGTGCGACACATTGGCCTCGATCCGGCGGACGAACTGGGTGACCGCGGGGTCGGCAAGGTCGGACCGGGTCAGGTCGCTGGACCGTTGCACCGCCGCGTAGTAGGTGGCGATGGTCGCCGCCAGCCCGGAGGTGGACAGGTTGGGGTTGTCCTTGCCGAAGGTGAAGCGGCCCCACTCCGGCTTGCCGAAGCCCGCCCACCCGTCCCGCCCGGACAGGCCCAGGATCTCCCCCCAGCCCAGCGGCCCGCGCCGGCGTATCAGTTCGGCCTTGGGCTGCGGCATCGCGATCACCAGTGGGCTGTTGGCGATCGACGGGTAGCGGTCCGGGGTCTGCGGTGCTCGCCCGGCGGCTTGGTCGAGCAGCCGGAGCTGGCCGGTCCACAGGCTCGACGTCGGCAGCCAGACCTGTGGTCGCGGCAGGCCGGTGGGGGTCCAGCCGGTGGCCAGTGCCTCGGCGGCCTGGCCCGAGTTGAGCGCGCTGACGTGCACCTGGGCGCAGCCGCCGCCGTCGATCGACCGGCTGCTGCGGTTGTAGCGCTCGGCCAGGTCGACCAGCAGCGCCGCCTTCTCCGTCGACGAGTTGACCTGGAGGGTGGTGGCGCAGTCGGTGCGGGGTACCTCGCTGCCCGCATCACGCTGCTGGACGAACACGAACGCCCCGGCGATGACCACCAGCCCGGCGGTGACGGCGGCGGTGTAGGGCAACCACTGCCGCGTGCGGGTAACGGATGGGGTCATCGGGGCGTCCTCCTCGGCGGGCGGCTGGTGGCCGTCAACCTATCGATCCGGCGCCAGCCGGCGACCCGGACCCCTGCCGCGGCGTCACGGGCGGTCGGACCGTCCCCCGACCGCCGTAGCGACCAGCAGCCGGACCAGGTAGACCACGACGAAGGCGACCGCCCCGACTGCGGCGGCCGGGCCGATCGCGCTCGACGCGACGTAGCCGGCGGCGGCGCCGGCCGAGCCGAGGAAGAGCGCTGTCGAGATGCCCCAGGCGTCGAGGGCCTCACGACGCAGTCGCCGCAACGCGCCGCCGGACCCGGCGCCGACGCCGGGCTCCGTCGCCGGCAGGTACGCCGGCTGGGTCGTCATCCGTGGGTGTGCCGGCTGCGTCGGCCGGGCCTGGGTCGGCACCGTCGGCTGTGGCTGTGGCTGCGTCGGGCGCGGCTGCGGTGCCGTCGGCGTGATCCGGGGAAGGGGATGGTTCGGCGTCGGCGTGCCCGCGGTCTCGTTGCCGACCTCGAGCAGGCTCTCCCGACGTAGCGGCACGGTGGCCGTGGCGTCCTGCCGCAGCAGCCGCACCAGCACCTGCTCGGCACCCGGCCGATCCGCCGGATCCTTCGCCAGGCACTCCCGGATCAGCTCGTCCAGCACCGGAGGCAACGCCGGCAGGTCGGGCGGATCGTGCAGCACCCGGTGCATCACGGCGAAGAGCGAATCATCGCCGAAGGGTGGCCGGCCACCGGCAGCGAACGCGATCGTGGCCGCCCAGGCGAAGACGTCGCAGGGCGGACCGACCGCGTCGTTGCGGAACCGCTCGGGTGCCATGTACGCGGTGGTCCCCATGACCCGGCTGGACGCCGTCTCGGTCACGCCCAGCGCGCGAGCGATGCCGAAGTCGATCACCCTAGGGCCGTCCCTGCCCAGCACCACGTTGTCCGGCTTCAGATCGCAGTGCACCACGCCGGCACTGTGGATCGCGGCGAGCGCGGTGACAGTGCCGACCGCGAGCCGGTGCAGGGCGTTACCGGTCACCGGGCCGCGTTCGCGGACGTGCCGGTGCAGGGTCGGGCCTTCGATGAACTCACTGACCACGTAGGGACGCTCGCCGTCGACCTCGGCGAAGAGCACCTGCGCGGTGCAGAACGGAGCGACCCGGCGCGCGGCGGCGATCTCCTTCACGAACTGCGACCGCGCCCGTGGATCAGTCAGATCGACGTTGACCATCTTGACCGCGACGCGGTCACCAGCGTCGTCCTCACCGAGGTAGACGACCCCCTGCCCACCCGCGCCCAGCCGGCCGAGCAGCCGATACCGGCCGGCGGTGACCGGGTCGTGCGTCCACAGCTTCGCCAATCCTGGCACCGGCGTGCCGGCCAGTTCTGACATCCCGACTCCATCAGTGTCGTGCCCGGCCACCGGCGGCGCAGGGCACGGCCATCGTGTCATGCCGCAGCGACGACAGAGGACAGCCGATCATGGGTGGAGGCCACCGCCGCCGGTGGTCTCGCGGTGGCGGTCGCCGCACTGCGCGGGCCGGCCCGGCCTACGACGGCGGGCGTCCCTCCAGGGTGTCCCTTCGTCCTCCGCCGTGGCCGGCGCGAACTCGTTTCCCGCCGTGCCGTGCCAGCGGGTCGATGCCGGTGCCCGACCCCGGTCGCCGACGCGCAGCCGCAGCGGCGTCAGGCCCGGCGCAGCGTCCGCAGTGTGCCGGCCCAGGCGACCACCTCGTCGAGCATGGTGCCGAGGGCCTGCTCGTGGTGCGCGGCCGGCCGGAAGTCGCGGAAGTTGACGAAGTCGGTCGTCAGAGAGAGCGCGACCTGGGAGCGGACGTCGGCGACGCCGAGCTGCCCGAGCACCAGCCGCAGGTGCTCCGCCGCCCGGGTGCCGCCGTGCACGCCGTAGCTGACGAGGCCGGCGGCGGCGTGCTGCCACTCCTGGTAGAGGAAGTCGAGGGAATCCTTCAGCGCGCCCGGGATGGAGTGGTTGTACTCCGGCGTGACGAAGACGAAGCCGTCGAACCCGGCCACGGTCGCCGCCCAGCGGCGTACGGCCGGGCGTCGCGACGGCGCCATCGACGGCGGCAGCACCTCGTCGAAGTGTGGCAGGGCGTAGTCGGCGATGTCGACCAGTTCGACAGTGGCGTCGCCCCGCTTGGCGGCGACGTCGCGCACCCAGCGGGCCACGGCGTCGGCCTTGCGGCCGGGTCGCGTGCTGCCGACGATGACACCGATCCTGACCATGCTGCTCTCCTCTAGGCGATGGGGACGGGGCGCGCGGGAGCCGACGTGCCGGTCAGGTCACGAGCCAGCTCCACCGCGCCGTGCAGGGACGACAGCCCGCCGAGGGCGGCGGGACGCACCGGTGGCGCCGGGCGCCCGGACCGGCCGGCGCGACGTGCCCGTTGCGCGACGAGCGGCACGAAGCCGGGCAGGCCGGCGGCGAACCCGCCGCCCACGATCGCCAACGCCGGATCGAGGATCTCGCCGAGGCTCACCACCGCCGCCGCCAGCGCCCGGCAGCTCTCCTCGACCGCAGCCACCGCCCAGGGCTCGCGCCCGTCGAGTCCGGCCCGTAGGTCGTCGAAGCCCACCTCGCCGCCCCGGCGGGCGGCGGCGCGGCGCAGGGTGGCGGGGCCGGACGCGACGGACTGGAGGCAGCCGTGCCGGTCGCAGTCGCAGCGCTCACCGTCGAGGGCGACGACCATGTGGCCGATCTCGGCGGAGGACCGGCCCGGCACCGGCCGGCCGGCCAGCACGACGCCGCCGCCGATCCCGGTGCCGACGCCCAGGTAGACCACGTCGTCCGCGCCGGCGCAGCGCGCCTCGGCCAGGGCGGCGAGATCACCGTCGTCGGCGACGGCGGTCGCCGCGTCGGGAAAGAGGCGGCGCAGCGCGCCGGTGAGGTCGAGGCCCGCCCAGCCGGGGCGCCCAGGCCAGGTGGTGACGATGCCCCCGGTGTCAGTGGTCGCCGGCATGGCCACCCCGACCGCGTCCACCGGCCCCCACCGGTCGAGCAGCCGGTCCACCTCGACGGCCAGCACCGTCAGGTCGTCGGCCGGGTCGGCGGCCCCCCGGGGCCAGCGGAAGGTCCGGTCGTACGCCGGCCGCCCGGGTGCCTCCGCGTGCAACGCGACCTTGGTGCCGCCGACGTCGATGCCGAGGACGCCGCCGTGGCGCTGCGGACCGGACACGGCCGGCCTCAGCCCAGCCGCACGTGCAGGTAGACGAGCGCCAGGGCGGCGACGGCAAAGATCACCGGCGTCAGGATCGTCGCGGCCGGGTCCTTCGCCCGGGCGTGGTAGACGACCGCGCCCGTCATCTGCAGGGCGAGACCGATCGCCGCCGCGATGCCCAGGGGCGGCCAGAGCAGGCCGAGCAGCAGCCCGGCGACCGCGGCGAGTTCCAGCACCCCCAGCACGCGGGTCAGCCCCGGCGAGACGCCGAGGTGGTCCATCCGCTCGCGCATCTGTGCCTGCCCGGTGAGCTTCGGCACGGCGGTGCCCGCGAACACGGCCGCGAGGACGAGGGTCAGGACGAGGACGGGAATCTCCACGTGAGGTCCTTCGGGAAGAGTCGGGACGTGCGGACGACCGTACCGCCGGCACGCCGGCGCCCACGGCACCGGACGGCGGGGTGCCCGGTCGTCATCGGACGGTCGCGGTGAGGGCGCGCGCGGCCAGCCGGTAGCCCAGCGCTCCGAGCCCGACGATCACCCCGCTGGCCAGCGGGGCGATCACCGAGTCGTGCCGGAAGCTCTCCCGCGCCCACACGTTGGACAGATGCACCTCGACGAAGGGCCGGGGGTAGTTGGCCAGCGCGTCGCGCAGGCTCCAGCCCGCGATCATCAGGGCGCCCGGGTTGACGATCGCGCCCACCGTGTCGTAGCTGTTCTGGATCGTACGGATCAGCGCACCCTCGCAGTCGTGCTGCTCGGCGACCACACCCCAGCCCCGGGCGGCGACCTCCTCGCCGACGGCGCGTTCGATGTCGTCCAGGGTGTCGGTGCCGTAGATCTCCGGTTCCCGCCGGCCGAGAATGCCCAGGTTCGGGCCGTTCAGCAGCAGCACGTCCGACACGCTTCACCTCGTGGGGCACGGCCCTGGTCCCGCAGAGCCTGATGACTGGTCACCGCAGTCTTACTACGCCGACGGCTCCCGGCGAACCGGCGGCGCCCGACGCACGGCGGACTAAGGGGTGGCTAGGGGCTGTTAGGGGCGGTGACCGCGTATCCGCGTCGGTTACCGTCCTCCCTGCTGAAGCGACGCCGCCGGCTCCAGACGGAGGCGTCACGTACCGCGCGGCCATCCGGTGCTCCGCTGCGCCCGGCCCGCGCACCGGCGGTCTCGGGTCGTCCCGCCCGATGGTCCGCCCAAGCCCCTGGTCTGCCCGAGTTGGGAAGTGGGAAGTCATGAGTGGTCAGCCCTCGACGGTGTCCGAGTTCCCCGAGTGGCCGCAGTACGGCGACGAGGAGCGAACCGGACTGATCCGCGCCCTCGAACAGGGTCAGTGGTGGCGGATGGGCGGCAGTGAGGTCGACTCCTTCGAGCGGGAGTTCGGTGACTACCACGGCAGCCCTCACGCGCTTGCCGTCACCAACGGCACCCACGCGCTGGAAGTCGCGCTGGAGGTGCTCGGCGTCGGCCCCGGTACGGAGGTGATCGTCCCGGCGTTCACGTTCATCTCGTCCTCGCTGGCCGCGCAGCGTCTCGGCGCGGTCGCCGTGCCGGTCGACGTCGACCTGGACACCTACTGCGTCGACCCCGCCGCCGTCGAGGCCGCGATCACCCCCCGTACCAAGGTGATCATGCCGGTGCACATGGCCGGGCAGTTCGCCGACATGGACGCGCTCGACAAGCTCGCCGCCGACGCCGGGGTGGCTCTGCTGCAGGACGCGGCACACGCCCAGGGCGCGCAGTGGCGCGGCCGGCGGGCCGGCGCGCTCGGCTCGGTGGCCGCCTTCAGCTTCCAGAACGGCAAGCTCATGACCGCCGGCGAGGGCGGAGCGGTCGTCTTCCCCGACGAGGAACTGCGCGAGCGGGCATTCCTCGTGCACAGCTGCGGCCGTCCCCGCACCGACCGCGAATACCTGCACAGCACCACCGGCTCGAACTACCGGATGAGCGAGTTCACCGCCGCTGTGCTACGCGCCCAGCTGACCCGCCTCGACGAGCAGATCGCGCTGCGCGAGCAGCGCTGGCCGCTGCTGTCGAGCCTGCTCGCCGAGATCCCGGGCGTCGTGCCGCAGGCGACCGACCCCCGCACCGACCGCAACCCGCACTACATGGCGATGTTCCGTATCCCCGGGATCGGCATCGAGCGTCGCCGTGCCGTGGTGGACGCGCTCATCGCCCGGGGCGTCCCGGCGTTCGTGGCGTTCCGGGCGATCTACCGGTGCGAGGGCTTCTGGAAGGCCGGCGCGCCCGACGAGTCGGTAGAGGAGATCGCGGCCCGCTGCCCCAACACCGAGCAGATCCACTCCGACTGCCTCTGGCTGCACCACCGCACGCTGCTCGGCACGGAGCAGCAGATGCACGAGATCGCCGCCGTGCTCGCCGACATCCTCGCCGGATGACGGCCCGGCCCCCGGCCGCGGCCGGCCGGCCGGTGCGGGTCGCGGTGGTCGGCCTCGGCTGGGCCGGGCGGGAGATCTGGCTGCCCCGGCTCGCCGCACACCCCGGCTTCGAGGTGGCCGCCGTGGTCGACCCGCAGCCCGTGGTGCGCGATCAGGCCCGCGACACGCACGCCGTCGCGTCCGCGTACGCCGACGTCGAGGACCTGCCCGCCGGAACGGTCGACCTGGCGGTGGTCGCCGTACCGAACCACCTGCACGCGGTCGTCGCCGTCCGGCTGCTGCGCCGGGGCGTACCGGTGTTCCTGGAGAAGCCGGTCTGCCTGACCTCCGCCGAGGCGGGCATCCTGGCCGACGCGGAGCGCGACGGCGGCGCGGTGCTGCTGGCCGGCAGCGCTGCCCGTTACCGGGCCGACGTCCGGGCGCTGGCCGACGTGACCGGTGGGCTGGGCCCGATCCGGCACGTCGATGTGGCCTGGGTTCGCGCCCGAGGGGTGCCCGACGCGGGCGGCTGGTTCACCCGCCGCGACCAGTCCGGCGGGGGCGCGCTGGTGGACCTCGGCTGGCACCTGCTCGACACGGTGCTGCCGCTGCTCGGCCCGGCCCGGGTCACTCACGCGATCGGCAGCGTCTCGGACGACTTCGTCAACGACAGCGCCGCCCACGCCGCCTGGCGCGGCGGGGCCGACACCGCAGGCCATGTTCCCGGCGACGTCGAGGACACCGCCCGGGGGTTCCTGCTCACCGACACCGGCGCCTCCGTCGCCCTGCACGCCTGCTGGGCCTCGCACGAGTCGCTGGACCGCACCACCGTCACCGTGCACGGCGCCGCGGGGTCGGCGACGCTGCGCTGCACGTTCGGCTTCAGTCCCAACCGGGAGCCCACGCCGGTGCTGACGCGTACCCGCGACGGCCGGACCGCGCAGCTGCCGCTGCCCGGGGAGCCGATCGGCGCGGAGTACGACCACCAGCTCGACGCCCTGCCCGGGCTGCTCGCCGACCCGGCCGCCCGGGGCGCGGCCGTCGCCGAGGCCCGCCGGACCATCGACATCATCGAACGGATCTACCAGTGCGCCCGGCCCACCCGGCCGGAGCGCCAGCACGCACTGGTGGGCCATCGCGCCGGGTGAGAACCACCGTCGGCCCCAACCCCTTCCGGGAGCAGCCATGAGCCGTCCATCGTCCACAGTCGAGGTGACCCCGCCGTCGCCGGCGCGCGGCCCGATCCGCGCGGTCGTGTTCGACCTCGACGGCGTCATCGTCGACAGTTCGGCCGTCATGCGTGAGGCGTTCAGCATCGCGTACGCCGAGGTGGTGGGCGACGGGCCGGCACCGTTCGAGGAGTACAACCGGCACATGGGCCGGTACTTCCCGGACATCATGCGCCTGATGGGGCTGCCCCTGGAGATGGAGGGGCCGTTCGTCCGCGAGAGCTACCGGATGGCCCACCTCGTGCCGCTCTTCCCCGGCGTCCGGGAGACCCTGGAGACCCTGCACTCGCGTGGCATCCGGATGGGGATCGCCACCGGCAAGGCCGGCCCGAGGGCCCGCTCCCTGCTCGACCAACTCGGCGTGCTGGGCCTCTTCGGCCAGGTGATCGGTTCCGACGAGGTGGCCCGTCCCAAGCCTGCCCCGGACATCGTGCTCCAGGCACTGGGCAACCTCGACGTGCCGCCGCACGAGGCCATGATGGTGGGCGACGCGGTGATCGACCTGCTCAGCGGCCGGGACGCCGGGGCGACGGCCGTCGCCACGACGTGGCACGGCGGGGACATCGCCGCGCTGCTCGCGGCCGGCCCCGACCTGGTCGTGCACGCCCCGGCGGAGTTGCTGGCGCACTGCCCGGCGGCCCTCGTCCACTGACCCGGACCGGAGCGCGCCGGGCTGCTCACGTGAGCAGCCCGGCGCGCTGCCGCCAGGCTGTGGTCAGCGTGTGTCGCTGACCGCCTCGGGGCCGGCTTCCAGGAAGCGCAGCATGCCGGTGGCCAGGATCTCGGCGGCGGGGGCCGGGACCAGGTCGGTACGGATGGTGACCCGCAGGAGGACACTCTCGTCGCCGGGCAGCACCTCGGCGACGCAGGCACCGGACCACTCCCGGGCGTACGGTTCGACGACCTCCTCGGTCCGGCAGCCGGGCAGGTCCAGCGGGAGGACGAGGTTGTCCTGGTAGGCGAACGAGGGCAGGCTGTTGATCACCTCGCGGGGCAGGTCGAGGACCGGGTCGTCGGTGACCATCTCCAGGAAGGAGACGTCCTGGGCGGCCATCAGCTCGTCCGCGGTCTGCTGGAGGGCGCGCATCAGGTCCTTCTCCGGGCCGCCGAACCGGACCCGGAGACAGTTGCTGCTGATCCTGCTCGTGAAGGCGGAGTCGAGGACGCGGCTGCCGCGTTGGGCGACGATCATCAGCAGGGCGATGTCGTCCTGCTGATGGATGGCGCGCAGCGCCGAGGCGTAGGCGGCGGCGAAGTAGGTGGAACGGCTGAAGCGGTGTTCGGCGGCGGCCCGGTCCCAGCGCCGTACCAGCTCGGGCGGGACGGCGACGATGTGCCCGGTCTTGGGGCCCCAGGTCGGGGTCTGTTCCAGGATCTCCTGCGGCCGGCCTTCGCCTTGGCGGGGTAGGTCGCGTAGTTGTTCGCGCCAGTAGGTTCGTTGGGTTTGCAGGTCGGCGGCGTTGCGGAGGCGGGTGTATTCGTCGTGGGACTGGTGCAGTGTGGGTGCGGGGTGGGTCCAGGTGGGTTTGTGGCCGGTGTGTCGTGCGGTGTAGGCGTGGGTGAGGTCTCGGACGAGTAGTCCGTATGACCAGCCGTCGAAGGCGATGTGGTGGATGCCGATGCCGAAGAGGATTCGGTTGGTGGTTTTGTTTCGGATCAGGGCGGCGCGCCAGTTGCGGCCTTGGGTGTAGTCGAGGGGTTGTTGTACTGCTTCGGCGAGTTGGTCGAGGGCGTCGTGTTCGGTGGCGGCGTCGGCGAGGAGTCGTAGCTGGGGCATGCCGGGGTTGGGTGGGATGATTGCGGTTGGTGGGTCGGTGCGCCGGTAGCGGGCGTGTAGGGCCTGGTGGCGGTGGTGGAGGTCGCCGAGGGCGGCCATGAGGGCTCGTAGGTCCAGCTCACCCTCGATCCACCAGGTGGTGGGGCAGACCAGTTCGAAGGGGAGCACGACGCACTTCGCGACGGACGGGGTCAGCGGGACGGGCTTCGACGGGCCGGGACGGCCGGTGACGGACGGCGCCGGCTCGGCCCCGGGGCGGCGGGGGGCGGTGGCGAGCCAGCGGGCCAGCCCTTGCGGGGTGGGGGTGCGGTGGATCTGCGAGACGGGCACGGCGACGTCGGCGGCCTCGTCGAGGGCGACAGCGACGGCGGCGGACTGCAGGGAGGTGCCGCCGAGGTGGAAGAACCCGTCGAGTGTCCCGACCCGGTCCAGCCCGAGCACCGTCGCGAAGATCCCCGCGACGAGGCGTTCGGAGTCGGTGGCCGGTTCGGTGTACGGCACGTCGAGGTCGGGACGGCGCGAGCCCGGCTCTGGTAGCGCCCGCCGGTCGATCTTGCCGGTGCCGCCGGTGGGGAACCGGTCCAGGACCATGATCACGGCGGGGACCATGTAGGGCGGGAGCACCGCGGCGGCGTGTGCCCGCAGGTCGGCGGTGACGGGGACGCGGCCGTCGCGTCCGGTGACGTAGCCGACGAGCCGGGCGGTGCCCTGGTCCTCGCGACGGGTGACGACGGCGGTGCCGACGTCCGGGTGTTGTTCGAGAGTCGCCTCGATCTCGCCGAGTTCGATGCGGATGCCGTTGACCTTCACCTGGTGGTCCATCCGGCCGAGGATCTCCAGCGCTCCGGCGGCGTTCCACCGGCCGAGGTCGCCGGTGCGGTAGGCGGTCCCGCCGCCGTACGGGTCGGTGACGAACCGCTGGGCGGTCAGTTCGGGGCGGTTGAGGTAACCGTCGGCGACGCCGGCGCCGGCGATGAGGATCTCGCCGGGGACGCCCATGGGGACGAGGTCGAGATTGGCGTCGACGACGCGGATCTGCCGGTTGGGCATGGGTCGGCCGATGGGCACGTACGCGCCGGGCCAGCCCTTCGACGCGTCGTACCAGGTACAGGCGACGGATGCCTCCGCGGGCCCGTACGCGTTGATCAGGCGGGCACCGGCGGCCGTCCAGCGGTGCGCCATGCGGGGCGGAATGGGCTCCCCGGCGAGGGTCACGCACGTCAGGCTGGGGCAGTCGGCGGGATCGACGGCGGCGAGGTTCGTGGGTGGGCAGAACGCGTGGGTGGCCTGCTCCTTGGCGATCAGCTCCGTCAACCGGCGGGCGTCGAGCAGATCGTCGCGGGAGCTGACGACGACGCGGGCACCGGAGGCCAGCGCGGTGTAGATCTCGCCGAGGGCCACGTCGAAGACCGGGGAACAGGAATGGAGCATCCGGCTGTCCGGCCCGACCGCGCACTCCTCCCGCATCCAGGTGACGAAGTTCGTCAGGTGCTCGTGGGTCAGCACGACACCCTTCGGTGTCCCGGTCGAGCCGGACGTGTAGATCACGAACGCCGGCCGGGAGGGTGCCACCACCGGCAGGTCGGCCGCCTCGGCCGCCGTCACGGTGGGCCAGTCGGCATCGAGGGCGACGACCCGTACGCCGTCAGGTCTGGGGACACGCGGGGCGACCTCGCCGACGGTGAGGACGACCCGGGCGCCGTGGTCGGCCAGCAGCATCCGCATCCGCTCCGCCGGCCAGGACACGTCCATCGGCGTGTACGCCGCCCCCGCCCGCAGCACCGCCAGGGTGGCGACGAGCGTCCACATGCTGCGGTCCAGCGCCAGCGACACCACGTCCCCGGGCCGTACGCCCATCGACCGTAGCCGCGCGGCCAACTCCCCCGAGCGGCGGGCCAGCTCCGCGTACGTCAGCACCTCCCCGGCGGCGACGCCGGCCACCGCGTCCGGCGTGCGTCGCGCCCATTCGAGCACCAGCTCGTGCAGCGGCGCACCCGGCACCGGGCGGGCCGGGCCCCGGCCCCACGCGAGCAGCCGCTCGCGCTCGGTCGCGCCCAGCAGCGGCAGCGCGCCCAGCGGCACCCCGGGTTCCCGGACGCCGGCCGACAGCAACGACACGGTCTGGTCCACCAGGCCCCGCACCCAGTCCGCCGAGAAGCCGTCGGCGGCGTAGTCCACCCGGAGCGCCGACCCGTCCTCCGCGACGGTCACCACGATGTCCACGTCCACCACGTCCGGCCCCACCTCGGCCACCGGGGCGTCCACCAGCCCGACCACCACCGGCCCCGCCGCGCCCGCGCTGTGCGCGACCGGTCCGGCCAGCGCCGTGGCCACCCGCGACGTCAGCTCGCCGAAGCCCGGTTCGTCCGCGACGTCGACCCGCAGCACGCCGCCCGACGACAGGCCGACCGCCACCTCGGCCTGGCCGGTGTACCGGGCCAGCACCCCCAGCAGACCGGCCAGCAGCACCGCGCCGGGGGAGGGCGCCCCCGCCGGGACGGGCAGGTCGACCCGCCGGTACGCGGAGGCCGCCCGGGCCGGCCACGCGGCCGGCCGGCGCAGGTCCCCCATCAGGTCGAGGACCTCGAAGCCGGGCCCAGCGACATCCGTGGTCTGCGCACCGACGATTCCGACAGACATTGAGCCAGCCTCCGATCAGGGCCGGCGCCACCCAGAGGGGTGCGCCGGAAGGGACAACCACGAACTCTCGGGACAACGGGCCGCGTGCCACGCGGCGACGAGCGGTCCGGTACGCAGGGGCGGACGGTCAGCCGGCGGTGGGCGTACCCGCCGGCCCGTCTTCGAGGAAGCGCAGCATGTGGTGGTTCAGCTCCTCGGCGAAGCTGTACGGCAGGTAGTCGGTGCGGATGGTGACGCGCAGGAGAGCATGGTCGACGCGGGGCAGCACCTCGACCGTGAGCCCGTTGGGCACCTCCCGGGCGTACGGGTCGACGACCTCCTCGGTTTGGCAGCCGGGCAGCTCCAGCGGCACCACCACGTTGTCCTGGAACACGAACGTCGGCAGGCTCGCGACCACCTCGCCGGAGAGCCCGGCGGCGGGATCGTCGGCGGTCTCCGCGAAGGGAACGTCCTGGGCCCGCATGAGATCGCGGATCGTCTCGTCGACCCGCAGGACCAGCTTGTCGTCGTGCGGCCCGTCGAAGCGCACCCGCACGCAGTTGAGGTTGAGCCGGGTGGTGAACGCGGAGTCGAGGACGCGGCTACCGCGTTTGGCGACCACCATCAGCAGGGCGATGTCGTCCTGCTGATGGATGGCGCGCAGCGCCGAGGCGAAGGCCGCCACGAAGTAGCTGGAGCGGCTGAAGCGCTGGTCGCGGGCGGCCCGGTCCCAGCGGTCGAGCACCTCGGGGGTGACGGTGACGGTGTGGCCCGCCTTCGGTCCCCAGGCGAGGGCCTGCTCCAGGGGCGCGGTGGCCGGGCCTTCGCCTTGGCGGGGTAGGTCGCGTAGTTGTTCGCGCCAGTAGGTTCGTTGGGTTTGCAGGTCGGCGGCGTTGCGGAGGCGGGTGTATTCGTCGTGGGACTGGTGCAGTGTGGGTGCGGGGTGGGTCCAGGTGGGTTTGTGGCCGGTGTGTCGTGCGGTGTAGGCGTGGGTGAGGTCTCGGACGAGTAGTCCGTATGACCAGCCGTCGAAGGCGATGTGGTGGATGCCGATGCCGAAGAGGATTCGGTTGGTGGTTTTGTTTCGGATCAGGGCGGCGCGCCAGTTGCGGCCTTGGGTGTAGTCGAGGGGTTGTTGTACTGCTTCGGCGAGTTGGTCGAGGGCGTCGTGTTCGGTGGCGGCGTCGGCGAGGAGTCGTAGCTGGGGCATGCCGGGGTTGGGTGGGATGATTGCGGTTGGTGGGTCGGTGCGCCGGTAGCGGGCGTGCAGGGCCTGGTGGCGGTGGTGGAGGTCGCCGAGGGCGGCCATGAGGGCCCGTAGGTCCAGCTCACCCTCGATCCACCAGGTGACCGGGACGACGACCTCCAGCGGCGACATCAGGCACTTCGCCACCTGCTGCGCGAGCGGGACCGGTCCTGGGCGCTGCCGGGCCTGTCCCGCGGTCGAGCCGGTGTCCGTACGGCGGGGGGCGGTGGCGAGCCACCGGGCCAGCTCGTGCGGGGTGGGGGTGCGGTGGATCTGCGAGACGGGCACCACCACGTCGGCGGCCTCGTCGATGCCTGCGGCGACGGCGGCGGACTGCAACGACGTGCCGCCGAGGTGGAAGAAGCTGTCGCGGGCGCCGACCCGCTCGAAGCCGAGCACGCTCGCGAACACCTCCGCGACGAGGCGCTCGCCCTCGGTGGCCGGCTCGACGTACGGCACGCCGAGGTCGGGGCGCTGGGCACCGGGTGCGGGAAGGGCACTCCGGTCGATCTTGCCGGTGCCGCCGAGGGGGAAGCGGTCGAGGACGACGAAGGCGGCGGGGACCATGTAGCTCGGCAGGTGGGCCGCGGCGTGGTCGCGCAGATCGCCGGTGGCCGGGGTGCCGCCGTCGCGCCCGGTGACGTACGCGACGAGCCGGGCCACGCCCCGGTCCTCGCGGCGGACGACGACTGCGGTCTCCACCTCCGGGTGCTGGGCGAGGATGCTCTCGATCTCGCCCAGCTCGATGCGGATGCCGTTGACCTTCACCTGGTGGTCCATCCGGCCGAGGATCTCCAGCGCGCCGGCGCTGTTCCACCTCCCCAGGTCGCCGCTGCGGTAGGCGAGCCCGCCGCCGTGCGGGTCGGTGACGAACCGCTGGGCGGTCAGTTCGGGGCGGTTGAGGTAACCGTCGGCGACGCCGAAGCCGGCGATCAGGATCTCCCCGGGAACCCCGGCCGGCAAGAGGTCGAGGTTCGCGTCGACGACGCGGACCTGCCGGTTCGGCATCGGCCAGCCGATCGGCACGTACGCGCCACCCCATCCGGCCGACGCGTCGAACCAGGTGCACGCCACGGCGATCTCGGCCGGCCCGTACGCGTTGACCACCCGCGTGCCCGCCGTCAGCCACCGCTGGGCCAGCCGCGGCGGAACGGCCTCGCCGCCGAAGATGACGCAGCGGAGGCCGGGACAGGCGGCCGGGTCGAGCGGGGCGATGTTGGTGGCCGGTCCGAACGTGTGCGTGACGCCCTGGGTGTTGACGAGGTCGGTGAGCCGGCGCGCGTCGAGCAGATCGTCGCGCGGGCACACGACGACGCGGCCCCCGCCGGTGAGCGCGGCGAAGATCTCCCCGAACGCGGCGTCGAAGACCGGTGCCGCCGAGTGCAGCATCCGGCTGCCGGGGCCGATGGCGCACTCGCCGGTCATCCACGCCAGGAAGTTCGCCAGCCTCTCGTGTGACAGCACCACGCCCTTCGGCGTGCCTGTCGAACCCGACGTGTAGATGACGAACGCCGGCGCGTCCACCGGCACCGCAGGCAGATCCGCCACCGCACCGGCCGGTACCGCGGGCCAGCCGTCGTCCAGCGCCACCACCGTGACCCCGTCCCCGGCGGGAATCCGGGGCGCTACCGCGCCGACCGTCAACACCACCCGCGCGCCGTGGTCGGCCAGCAGCACCCGCATCCGCTCCGCGGGCCACGACACGTCCATCGGCGTGTACGCGGCACCCGCCCGCAGCACGCCCATCGCCGCCACCAGCGACCACAACCCGCGCTCCAACGCCACGGACACCACGTCACCGGCACGGACACCCACCGACCGCAGGTACGCCGCCAGCAGCCCGGACCGGCGATCCAGCTCCCCGTACGTCAGCACCTCGTCGCCCGCGACACCCGCCACCGCCTCCGGCGACCGCCGCGCCCAGCTCAGCACGAGCTCGTGGATCGGCTCACCCGGGATCTCCCGCACCGGGCCGCGCCCCCACGTCAGCAACCGCTCCCGTTCCGCGGCGTCCAGCAACGGCAGTCGCGACAGGGCGACCTGCGGCGCCGCCGTCCCGGCGGAGACGAGCACCACCACCTGATCCACGAGTCCCCGCACGAACTGCGCGGAGAATCCCTCCACCGCGTAGTCCACCCGCAGCACGGACCCGTCCGCCGCCACGCGCACCACCATGTCGACGTCCACCACGGCCGGTCCCGTCTCCGCCACCGGACCGTCGGTGAACTCCACCGCCACCGGGTCCGGCCGGTCCGGGCCCGCCACCGGCGCCGTCCACGCCAGTCCCACCCGCGCCGCCAACTCCCCGAATCCCGGGTCGCCCGAGACGTCCACCCGCGCCACCGACCCACCGGCCGGGGCCAGCCCGAGCACCACCTCGTCCTGGCCGGTCCAGCGGGCCAGGACCGCCACGAGCCCCGCCACCACGACGTGTCCGGCCGGTGTCACGCGCGACGGCCAGGCGGGAAGCACCCGGTGCACCGAGGCCGCCCGCGCGGGCCACACCGCCGGCCTCCGCAGGTCCCCCACGAGTTCCAGAGCAACCGCGCCGTCCGCGGCCTGGGCGCCATCGAACCCGACAGACAACAGCTCGACCTCCGATCGAAAGGGGACGACCGAAAGGCTCAGGGCCGCGACGATCGGTCAGCCGGGATGCCGTACGCCGGACGGCGGGGGTTGGCGCGAGGCGGGTCGACGGGCGGCACCGCTCGCGGGCCACCCGATCCGGTGCGCTGAGAGTGGCAACGACGAGCCGACGGGGCCCGACCATACGAAGCGCTGTGCGGTGACGTACACCCCTAGAGATCGGCACGTCGACCCCTAGCGCATCAGCCGGAGATCTCCTCCCCGGGCAGGCCCGGGACGTTTCGGCGGTGCCCGCCGGCCGCGTCGAGGCCGGGCCGGCGATGTGAGCTGGCAGGGGGCGTGGCCGTCGGAATCCGGGCACTCGACAGCGCGGGCTGCGACAGCGCCGTCCGGCGACTCCAGCCCTTGTGAAGAACAGCTTTTCGGTCAACCCGAGTCGATGGCCCCGCTAGGAGTATCGGCGGCCTCGGCGGCGAAAGAGCCGTCCGCGTTCGCCTGTCTGGCCCATCCCGGGGCAGTGCATAGTGACTATGATCTTTCGATCATGACGCCGGTCGGTGGCTGGAAACTCGACCGCTGACCGGCGGTGTGCACCTCGCCGCCGCAACGCTGGCCATGAGCCAGCCGGCTTCCCGGCCGGTCCAGCTCACGACCGTCCGGTCGGTGCACGCGGCACGCCCGGCTCTCGCGGCCGAGCGGCCGCATCAGGACCGGGAGCCCACCCCTTCGGCCACGTTCTCCGCTGTTCGTGGCCGTGGCGCACCGGTTTCACCGCCACCCCGAGGCCCGCACCGGGCCGGCATGTCAGGAGACTAGATGCAGGCGCCCATCCAGGTACAGGTGTTCGCACACGACGGGGTGGTCCTGGCCCGACCGCCCGACCCGACGGCCACCGCCGACAGCCCCTATCTCGCCGGCGCGGGCGCCGCTCTCCACAACGGCCTGGACATGATCACAGGTCTGCACCTGACCCTTCCGCACCAGTCGGCGGCGATCTGCAGCACCGGCTCCAGCGCGGACAAGTCGCTGCGTCTGCTCAGCCGGAGTGGTCTGAAGACGCCCAGCGACCTGCGGAAGTTCCGTTCCGGCGCGCAGGCGGTGCGGTACGCGCGGGAAGCCGTCGAGCGGGGCGAGACGCTGGAGTTCCAGTTTCCTCCGCATGACCCGCTGCTGCGGGCCGCTCGCGCCCGGGTGCCCGCGGATCTGGTCGCCCGCCTCAACAACAAGACCGTGCTGGAGACTCTGGTCGCGCCGGAGTACCTGCCCCGCCGGCAGGTCGCCACCCCCGCCGAGGTGCGCCGGATCGTGGCGCGGGACCGCCGGCCGGCGGTCATCAAACCGGCCGGGGTCGAGGTGTCCAGCGGAATTGCGATCTTCACCCGTCGGTTGGGGGACCGGCGGAACCGTTCCCTGTTCAACCAGTTGGAACAGGTGAGCGAGCAGTGGATCGTCGAGGAGGAGGTGCCCTTCCAGACGATCTGGGGTATCCAGTTCGGCGTGACCGAGAGCGGATCGGTGCACTACTTCGGATCGTCGGTACACCTGCCGCAGCCCACCTCGACGTGGGTCGGTTGTGTGATGGACGACGACCAGCCCCCGGAGGAGCTGGTCGAAGCGCTGACCGTAGGGGTCCGAAAGGCCAGCGCGCTCGGGTACCGGGGCTACTGCTCCTTCGACGCCGGGATCGGCCGCGACGGCGCCCTGCGGGTCATCGACCCGAACTTCCGGGTCAGCGGGGCCACCACCTCGCTGCTGCACCGCAGCTCGCTGCTGGGCCGGCATCCGTGCGCCATGACCACGTTCTTCTCACTGGCCCCCGGCGTCGACGCCGAGCCGATCCTCGCGCCGTTCATCGACCGGGGGCAGTTCGTCGTGTTCATGCACCACGACCCGGCGGAGACGGACAACGGCCCGCTGCCGGCGACCATCGTCGGCATGGTCGGGGCCGCGGACCGGTACGCCTGCGGCGTGCTGGTGGCGCAGATCCAGCGGGCCCTGGGCACCTGACGCGCCGGTCCGGGGCTCGGCTCCGGCGGCTCGTCATCCGTTCGCCGGCCCGGCTGCCCCCGCGGCGCCGGCCGGCGAACGGGCACCCGGCGGTGTCGGCCTCACATGCCGGAAAGTGCGGTACGCACAGCGGCCTCGGGGACGCGGGCGACCAGTTCGACTCCGCCCGGTCCGTCCAGGACGAAGGACAGGCCCGAGGTGGCCTTCTTGTCCCGGCGCATCAGCGTGATCAGCTCGTCGTGGTCGACGCCGCCGGGCAGCGTGGTGTCGAGCCCGTAGCCCGCCACCACGTCGTGGTGCTCGGCCACCCGGTCGGCCGGTATCCGGCCGAGGACGCCGGCCAGCCGGCCCGCGAAGACCGTGCCGACGCCGACCGCCTCACCGTGGCGCAGGCCGAAGTCGGTGGCCCGCTCCAACGCGTGCCCGAGCGTGTGGCCGTAGTTGAGGATGTGCCGCAGGCCGGAGTCCCGCTCGTCCGCGGCCACCACCCGGGCCTTCAACGCCACCGACGCGGCGATCTGCTCCGCCACCGGCCGGTCACGCAGATCACCGGCGCCGATGAAGTACGCCCGGGCGATCTCCCCGTACCCGTTGCGCCACTCCCGCTGCGGCAGCGTCCCCAGGTGCTCGGTGTCGCAGAGCACCGCCCGGGGCTGCCAGTACACGCCCACGAGGTTCTTGCCCTCCGGCAGGTTGACGGCGGTCTTCCCACCGACGCTGGCGTCCACCTGGGCCAGCAGCGAGGTCGGCAGGTGGATCACCGGTACGCCCCGGTGGTAGAGGCCGGCGGCCAGCCCGACCACGTCCGTGGTGGTGCCGCCGCCGCACGAGACCACCGCGTCCGTCCGGCTCAGCCCGAACTCGGCGAACGCCCGGCAGAGCTGTTCCACAGTGGTCAGGTTCTTGTCGTGCTCGCCGTCGCGGGCCGGCACCACCCGGTGCGGCACGCCCGGGTCGGGCGTCCACTCCGGTGGCCGGGCCGAGACCACCACGACCCGCTGGGCGCCGATCCGCGCCACCTCCGCCGGGAGCCGGTGGCGCACGCCGGGACCGATCAGCACCGGGTACGACCGTTCCCCGAGTGCCACCTCGACGCGGGCCGGCTCGCTGGCGGGACGGTCAGGTACCGGCGTGTGCATGTGGTTGCTGCCTCCTCTGCGGAACGCGGGCCGGCGCGGTCGCGGCCGGGCTGCCCCGCACCATCGACAGGCGCAGCGCCAGCGCGGCCAGCGAGTCGACCTCCGGCCGGATGCCCCACCGATCGTGGGTGAGCTGCGCGTGGTGCGCCAGCAGGAACCCGGGAGGCGCCGTCGGGTGGCCGTGGCCCACCACGTCGGTCACCCGGTCCAGGTAGCGCTGCCACGCCACTGCCACGTCCCCGCCCAGCGGTAGGTCACCGGCCGACAGGACGATCTTCTCCGCCCCGGCGTCGGCCTGCGCGGCCAGGTCCCGCCGCTGCGCGCCGGTGAGCCGCTGGCTGCGTTCCTGCCAGTGCAGGAACAGGAACGCCAGGCGGTCGGCCGCCGGCATCAGCCCGGTCAGGTGCCGCAGGTGCGCCACGGCCAGCGGCAACTCGCCGCCGGCCAGCCAGGGCACGTCGCCGCCGAGCAGGGTGAGGGCCAGTTCGCTGCCCGCGAACGCGAGCGGGCCGCCCCGCGCGGGGTCGCGCACGACGTACCGGTCCTCTGCGAGGGACGCTCCCGGGTCGTACGCGAGCAGTCCCGCCCGTACCGCGTCGAGCGCGGCGGGGGCGGCATGGAAGCCGAGGCTCAGCCGCCCGGCGGGGGAGTCCTCCGGGTCGAAGAACCAGTCCATGCCGGGATCGGCCCGGCGGGCGGCGGCGACCAGCCCGGTCAGGACGGTGCCGACCAGCTCGGTCAGCCGCGTGCCCGGGCAGCCGCCGGCCGGTACGGCCGAACGGGCGAACAACCAGCAGCGTTCCAACGACGGCACCTCGGCTGACGGGCGGGTGGAGCACGGGATTCGACGGTCCGCGGGGGTCGCCCCATCATCGGCCCGCGGGCCCGTTCCACCACCCGATCGGCGCTCCGAACTGGGGACGACTTAGGGGGTGACAGGGGTAGGACACCGGCAGGGTGCTCGGAAGACTTGGGCCGCTACGGCGAGCGAGGTCTACGCCGCGGATGAGGAGTCTCGCCGACGGATGGATGTGGTGACATGCTTCGGAGCGACCTGATCCAGCCGTTGTCCGATCTGATCGAGGCGCACGCCGCCAGGTCGGGGAACAAGGTCGCATTCCGCGACGACCGCCGGGCGGTCGGATACGCCGATCTGGCGGCGCGGACCCGTCGGCTGGCCGGTCACCTGGCGGCGGCCGGGGTCGCCCGGGGCGACCGGGTGGCCTTCTGCCTCGGCAACCGGGTGGAGACGGTGGAGACCTGGCTGGCCGTCACGCGGGCCGCCGCGGTCGGCGTGCCGGTGAATCCGCACAGCACCGACGCGGAACTGGCCCATCTGCTGGACGACTCCGGCGCGGTGCTGGTGGTCACCGACCCGCGTCACCTCGACCAGATGCTGCGGCTGCGTACCGGCCGGCCGGCCCTGCGGATCGTGGTCACCGGGGACGACCCGGTTCCGGACGGGGTCGTCGCCTGGCGCGACCTGGTCGACACCGAGCCGTCCGTGGGGGCCCGCGACGACCTGGGCCTCGACGAGGTGGCCTGGATGCTCTACACCTCCGGCACCACCGGCCGGCCCAAGGGTGTCCTTTCCACCCAGCGCACCTGCCTCTGGTCGGTCGCCGCCTGTTACGTGCCGATCCCCGGGCTCACCGCCGCCGACCGGGTGGTCTGGCCACTGCCGCTGTTCCACAGCCTCTCGCACATCGGGTGCGTGCTCAGCGTGACGGCGGTCGGGGCCACGGCCCGGCTCATCGACGGCTTCTCCGCCGACGACGTGCTGCGCGCGGTCGACGAGGACGAGGCCACAGTGCTCGCCGGTGTGCCGGCCATGTACCACCACCTGGTCACCGCCGCCCGGGAGACCGGCTTCCGCGCCCCGGCCCTGCGGGTCTGCCTGGTCGGCGGGGCGATCACCACCGGCGCGCTGCGGCGGGCGTTCGACGAGGTCTTCGACGCGCCGCTGCTCGACGCGTACGGCAGCACGGAGACCTGCGGCTCGATCGCCGTCACCCGGCCGGAGCAGCCCCGGGTCGAGGGCTCCTGCGGGCGCCCGGTGCCCGGCGTCGAGGTGCGCCTGGTCAGCCCGCAGACGGGTCTGGACGTGCCGACCGGCGCCGAGGGGGAGGTCTGGGTCAGCGGTCCGAGCGTCATGCTCGGCTACCACGGCCTGCCGGAGGTCACCGCCGCCGCCCTGCGCGACGGCTGGTACCGCACCGGCGACCTGGCCCGCCGCGACGCCGACGGCAACATCTTCGTCACCGGCCGCCACCAGGAGTTGATCATCCGGGGCGGGGAGAAGATCCACCCGGGCGAGGTGGAGGAGGCGCTGCGCGCGGTGCCCGGCGTCGCCGACGTGGCGGTGACCGGCCGGCCGCACGAGGTGCTCGGCGAGGTGCCGGTGGCGTTCGTGGTGCCGGGGCCGGAGGGCTTCGACCCCCGTGCCGGGTACGCGGCCTGCCGGGAGAGGCTCAGCTACCACAAGGTCCCCGAGGCGCTGTACGAGATCGGGCAGGTGCCCCGCACCGCGTCCGGCAAGGTCACCCGCCGGCTGCTGCTCGACGGGCCGGCCCGGCTGCGGGCGGTCAACGGCAGCCACCACGAGGCGCTCAGCCTGCTCGCCTGGCGACCGCTGGACCTGGCGGCCGTACCGCCGGTGGCGGCGCCCGTCCCGGCGGCCGCGCAGGACGCCGCCGCCCCGGCCCGCCGCTGGGCGCTCGTCGGCGCCGGGAGCGAACCGCTGGTGGAGCCGCTGCGCGCAGCGTCGCCGGGGGAGCGGTTCCGGGCCCACCGGGATCTGGCCACCCTGCGCGAGACTCCCGACGCGCCCGACGTGACGGTGCTGCTGGCCGGGCCGGCCGACGCCGACGCGGCGGACCTCGCCGACCGGTTGCGTGGCTGGCTCGACGACGACCGCTTCGCCGGCACCCGGCTGATGCTGCTGACCGGCCCGGCCGGCGACGCGGCCAACGGCCCCGGCACGAGCGGTGCCGGCAGCGCGGGCGACGCCCCCGCGCAAGACGCCGCCGCAGGCGAGGCCACTGCGGGAGACGTCGCCGGGGGAACCGCCGCCGGGGGCGACGCCGCCGGGTGGGCCGGGCCCGATCCGGCGGCCGGCGCCGTCTGGGCGGTCGGGCGCAGCCTGCAGGCCGCGTACCCGGACCGGATCGTGCTGGTCGACCACGACGCCGCGGACCGCTCGCTCGCCCTGCTGCCCGCCGTCGTGGACGCCGGCGCCGCGCAGGTCGCCCTGCGGGCCGGGGCGGCCCGGCACGCGGCCCTCGTGCCCGCCCCGGCGACCGTGCCGGGACGGCCGGCGACCGTGGCCGACCCGGAGCGCCCCGTCCTGGTCACCGGCGCCGACGGACCGACCGGCGCCGCGCTGGCCCGGCACCTCGTCGCCGCGCACCGCGCCCGCCGGCTGCGGCTGCTGCACACTGGCGCGACGCCCGCCCCGGCCCTGGCGGACCTGGCCGCCGAACTCACCTCCGCCGGTGCGGAAGCCGTTCCGCTGCCCGCCGAGCGGGCGGGCGACGAGGCGTTCGGCGCCGTCTTCCTCTGCCCGTGCGACGACGACCTGGCCGACGCCGAGGCTGCAGCCCGGCTGCTCGGCCTCGCCGCGACGCTGGACGCCGCGAGCCGGCACCCGGGGGCCGCGTTCACCGTCCTCGCGCCGTCCGCCCTCCTGCTGGGCGCCGCGGGCCGGGAACGGGCCGCCTCGGCCGTCGGCGCCCTGCACGCCCTGGCCACCCGCCGCCGGGCCGCCGGTCATCCGGCCCGGCTCGTCGGCACGACCGGGCCCGCCGAGCGGGGGCCGGCGGCGACCGGACCCGCAGCGGGCACCGCGTCGGCGGCCGTCCGTGCCGACCTCGCCGCGTTCGACGTGGCCCACGACGGCGCCGACCTGGTCGTGCTCGCCCGCCCGGCGGGCCACGCCGACGCCGCGCACCCCGCCTGGCGCGGGCCCGTGGCCGAGCCCGGCGACGCCACGGACGACCGGGACGCCGCCGAGCTGCGCCGCCGGCTGGCCGGGCTCACCACCGCCGAGGGGGACCGGCTCCTGCTCGACCTGGTCCGCGCCGCCACCGCCCAGGTGGCCGGGCTGCCCGGCCCGGCCGCGGTCCGCCCCGGCCGCGCCTTCAAGGAACTCGGCTTCACCTCGGTCGCGGCGGTCGCGTTGCGCGACCGGCTCGCCCGGGCCACCGGGGTACGGCTCTCCGCCACGGCCGCGTTCGACCGGCCCAGCCCCCAGGCCCTCGCCCGGCACCTCGCCGCCCGGCTGCGCGGTGCCGCCGCGCAGGCCGCTCCCACGACGGACCCGGCGGTGACGCCGTCCACCGGGGACGATCCGGTGGCCGTCGTCGCCATGGCCTGCCGGCTCCCCGGCGGCGTCGCCTCCCCCGAGGAGCTGTGGGAGCTGGTCGACCAGGGCCGGGAAGGGCTCACGGAGTTCCCCACGGACCGGGGCTGGGACCTGGCGAACCTGTTCTCCGACGACCCCGACCGCCCCGGCACCTCGTACGCCCGGGTGGGCGGCTTCCTCACCGGCGCCGCGGACTTCGACGCCACCCTGTTCGCGATCAGCCCGCGCGAGGCGCTCGCCATGGACCCGCAGCAGCGGCTGCTGCTGGAGACGTCCTGGGAACTGTTCGAGCGGGCCGGCATCGACCCCACCTCGCTGCGCGGCAGCGCCACGGGCGTCTTCACCGGCGTCATGCACCACGACTACGCCGCGAACCTGCGCCAGGCGCCGCCCGGCACCGAGGGCTACCTCGGCGTCGGCACCGCCGGCAGCGTCGTCTCCGGCCGGGTCGCGTACGCGCTGGGGCTGGAGGGGCCGGCTGTCACCGTCGACACGGCGTGCTCGTCGTCGCTGGTGGCGCTGCACCTGGCCGCCCAGGCGCTGCGCGCCGGGGACTGCTCGCTCGCCGTGGCCGGCGGCGTGGCGGTGATGGGCACCCCGCAGGCGTTCGTGGAGTTCAGCCGGCAGCGCGGGCTCGCCCCGGACGGCCGGTGCAAGGCGTTCGCCGACGGCGCCGACGGAACCGGCTGGTCCGAGGGCGTCGCCGTGCTGCTGCTGGAACGGCTCTCCGACGCCCGCCGGCACGGGCACCCCGTCCTCGCCGTGCTGCGCGGCTCCGCCGTCAACTCCGACGGCGCGTCCAACGGGCTGACCGCCCCCAACGGGCCCGCCCAGGAGCGGGTCATCCGCCGGGCGCTGGACGCGGCCGGGCTCTCCACCGCCGACGTGGACGCCGTCGAGGCGCACGGCACCGGCACGTCCCTCGGCGACCCGATCGAGGCGCAGGCGCTGCTCGCCACGTACGGGGTGGGCCGCGGTGACGCCGAACCGCTGCGGCTGGGCTCGCTGAAGTCCAACCTCGGCCACACCCAGGCCGCCGCCGGGGCCGCCGGGGTGATCAAGATGGTGCTCGCGATGCGGCACGGGACACTGCCGCGCACCCTGCACGTGGACGCCCCGACGTCCGAGGTGGACTGGTCCGCCGGCGCGGTCGAGGTGCTCACCGAGGCCCGCCCGTGGCCCGACGTACGCCGGCCCCGCCGGGCCGGCGTCTCGTCGTTCGGCATCAGCGGCACCAACGCCCACGTCATCGTCGAGGCCCCCGCCGATCCGCCGACCGCCGCCGGGGACGCCGCCCGGCAGTCGCCGCCCGCCACCGCTCGGCCGCCCGTACCGTGGCTGCTCGCGGCTGCCTCCGGCGAGGCGCTGCGTGACCAGGCGGCCCGCCTGCTGGCCTGGCTCGACGGGCCGGGGGCGCACGCCGACCCGGCCGACACCGGGCACGCCCTCGCCACCACCCGCGCCGCTCTCGAACACCGGGCCGTGGTGCTGGTGGGCGACGCGGAGTCCGCCCGGACCGGGCTCGGCGCGCTGGCCCGCGGCGGACCGGACCCGGACCTGCCGGGCGTGCTGACCGGCCGGGTCGTCGACGGCCGACTCGGCCTGCTCTTCGCTGGGCAGGGCGGCCAGCGCGCCGGCATGGGCCACGAGCTGCACGCGGCGTACCCCGTCTTCGCGGCCGCCTTCGACGCGGCCTGCGCCGAACTCGACCGCTGCCTCGCCGGCCACGCCCCGCTCCCCGTCGCGGACGTCGTCCTCGCGGCCGAGGGCACCGCACCGGCCGAACTGCTCGACGAGACCCTGTACACCCAGCCGGGCCTGTTCGCCTTCGAGGTGGCGCTCTACCGCCTCCTGGAGCACTGGGGGGTCCGCCCCGACGCGGTGCTCGGCCACTCCGTCGGCGAGCTTGCCGCCGCGCACGTGGCCGGTGTGTTCTCCCTCGCCGACGCGGCGGCGCTGGTCGCCGCCCGCGCCCGGCTGATGCAGCAGCTGCCCGCCGGGGGCGCGATGGTCGCCGTCGAGGCCGACGAGGCCGAGGTCGCCGCGCACCTGACCGACCGGGTGGGCCTCGCCGCCGTCAACGGCCCCACCAGCGTCGTCCTGTCCGGCGACACCGACGCGGTGCTGGCCGTCGCGGACACCCTGCGCGCGGCCGGGCGCCGCACCAGCCGGCTGCGGGTGTCGCACGCGTTCCACTCGCCGCGCATGGACCCGATGCTCGACGAGTTCCGCGCGGTCGCGGCCGGCCTCACGTACCGCACCCCGCACCTGCCGGTGGTGTCCAACCTGACCGGCCACCCCGTCGACCCGGCCCGGCTCTGCTCGCCCGAGCACTGGGTGGCGCACGTGCGGGGCACCGTCCGCTTCCACGACGGCGTACGGGCCCTGCACGGGCAGGGCGTCACCACCTTCCTGGAGATCGGCCCGGCCGGTGTGCTCACCGCGATGGCCCAGGACTGCCTCGTCGCCGAGGCCGACGAGCTGGCCTTCGTCCCCGCCGTACGGGGCACCGCGGGCGAGGCCGAGGCGCTGCTCGCCGCCGTGGCGCGGCTGCACGTGCGGGGCGTCGCGGTGGACCGTGCCGCCCTCGCCGGCCCCGGCCCGCACCGCCGCGTCGACCTGCCCACGTACGCCTTCCAGCGCCGGCACTACTGGCTGCCCGCTCCCACCGGCGCCGGCGGTCCCGTCGGCGCCGGACTGGCCGACGCAGGGCATCCGCTGCTCGGTGGCCTGCTGGCGGTCGCCGGCACCGGGCAGGTGGTCTGCACCGGGCAGATCGCCACGGCCACCTCGCCGTGGCTGGCCGCGCCCGGCGACGGCACGGCGCCGCTGCTGCCCGCCACCGCCCTGCTGGACATGCTCACCCACCTCGGCGACCGGCTCGGCGCCCCGAGCGTGCGGCGGCTGCGCGTGCCCGAGCCGGTTCCGCTGCCCGCCGAGGCAACCCTCGAGGTGCAGATCGACGTGGGCGCGCCGGACGAGCACGGACGCCGGGTGGCGCACTGTCACGTCCGGGCCGGCGAGGGGCTGCCCTGGCGGGAGGTGGCCGAGGCCGTGCTCGCACCCGTCGACCCGGAGAGCGGCCGGGGCGCCCTCGCCCCCGCCTGGCCACCTGCCGGGGCCCGGCCGGTGGACCTGAGCGCCCCGCCGCACCGCGCGCCGGCCGGGGAGCTGGCCCGTGCCGCGTGGGTCGCCGCCGACCGGCTCTACGTCGACGTACGCCTGCCCGACGACGCCCGCGACCCGGACGCCGAGCGGTACGGCGTGCACCCGCTGGTGCTGGACGCGGCCCTGCGCCTGCTCCCGCTCGCCGGCTTCGCGTCGGTCGCCGACGCCGGGCCCACCGCCCGGCTGCTGCCCACCGAGTGGGCGGGCGTGCGCCGCCATGCCGTCGGGGCGCACGCGCTGCGCGTCTGCCTGGCCCCCGCCGGGGCGGACGCGGTGACGCTGAGCGCCGTCGACGACGCGGGCGGGCCCGTGCTCGACGCCGACCGGGTGGTGCTGCGGCCGGTGGACCTGCCGCCCGCCGACCCGCCGGCGCCGGCGGCCACCCCCGCCGGGCTGTACGCCGTCGACTGGCTGCCCGCCGCGTTCCCGGCGACCCCTGCGCCCTCCTGGACGCTCGCCGACGGCACGCCGCCGGACGGGCCGCTGCCGCCGCTGCTGGTGCTGCGGGTCGGCGACGGCGAGCCGGGCCGGCCGGTGCCCGACCGGGCGCACGCCGTCGGCCTCGCCGTGCTCGACGTGCTCCAGACCTGGCTGGCCGACCCCCGCGCGGAGACCACCCGCCTGGCCCTCGCCGTGCGCGACGGCGACCCGGTGCACGCCCCCGTGGCCGGGCTGCTCCGCGTCGCCCAGGCCGAGCAGCCCGACCGTTTCCTCCTGCTCAGCCTCGACACCACCGACGACGCCGCCATCCGTTCGGCGCTGGCCGCCGCCGACGACGAACCCGAGGTGGCCGTCCGCGACGGCCGCGCGCTGCTGCCCCGCCTCCGCCCCGTCGAGCGGCCCCCGGCCGGCGCGCCGCTCGCGGCCCTGGCCGGCGGCACCGTGCTCCTCACCGGCGGCACCGGCGGGATCGGCCGGCACGTCGCCACCCACCTCGCCACCGCGCACGGCGTCACCGAACTGGTGCTGGTCAGCCGCAGCGGCCGGGCCGGCGACTGGACGACCGCGCTGACCGACGCCGGCGTCACGGTGCGGGTGGTCGCGGCCGACGTCGCCGACCGGGCGGCGCTCGCCGAGGTCATCGCCCCGCTGGCCGACCGGCTCGTCGCCGTCGTGCACGCCGCCGGGGCCACCGACGACGCGCTGCTCACCGACCTCGACCCGACCCGCTGGGCCCGGACCCTGCGCGCCAAGGTGCACGGCGCCTGGCACCTGCACGAGCTCACCGCCGGCCTCGACCTGGCCGCGTTCGTGCTCTTCTCCTCGGCCGCCGCCACCTTCGGCAGCCCCGGCCAGGGCAACTACGCGGCCGGCAACGCGTTCCTCGACGCGCTCGCCGCGCACCGCCGTGCCCAGGGCCGGCCGGCGAGCGCCCTGGCCTGGGGGCTGTGGGCCGCCGAGGACGGGATGGCCGGCCGGCTCAGCCCCGCCGACCTGGCCCGGCTCGCCCGCGGCGGCACCCGCCCCCTCGACACGGCCGCCGGGCTGGCGCTGTTCGACGCCGCCCTGCACGTGGACCGGCCGGCGCTCGTGCCGATCGGGCTCGACCTGGCCGCCGTACGGACCTCCGGCGAGGTGCCCGCCCTGCTGCGGGCGCTGCTGCCCCCGCCGCCCCGCCGGGCGGTCAACGCCGCCTCCGCGCCCGCCGCCGCGAAGGGCTTCGCCGACCGGCTGGCCGAACTCGCCGAGCCCGAGCGCGCCGAACTGCTGCTGGACCTCGTACGCGCCCGGTGCGCAACAGTGGTCGGGCACACCGGCCCCGAGCAGGTCGAGCCGCGCCGCCCGTTCAAGGACCTCGGCTTCGACTCGCTGATGGCCGTCGAGCTGAGCAACCGGCTCACCGCCGTCACCGGGGTCCGGCTCGCCCCGCACGCCGTGTTCAACCACCCCACACCCGAGTTGCTCGCCGCGCACCTGCACGCCCGGCTGCTCGGCACCGCCGCCACCGAGGTCGCCGACGCGAGCACCGTCGCCCTGGACGAGCCGGTCGCCATCGTCGCGATGGCCTGCCGCTTCCCCGGCGGGATCGGTTCCCCGGAGGAGCTGTGGCGGCTGCTCGACGCGGGCGACGACGTCATCGGCGACCTGCCCGACGACCGGGGCTGGCCGCTGGCCGACCTCCACGACCCGGTGCCCGGCACGCCCGGCCGGACGTACGTGCGCTCCGGCGGGTTCCTCACCGGCATCGCCGACTTCGACGCCGAGTTCTTCGGCATCAGCCCCCGCGAGGCCCTCGCCATGGATCCGCAGCACCGGCTGCTGCTGGAGACCTCCTGGGAGGCGCTGGAACGCGGTGGCATCGACCCGGCCACCCTGCGGGGCAGCCGCACCGGCGTCTTCGCCGGCACCCACGGGCAGGACTACGCCGACCGGGTCGCCCCCGGTGTCGTCTCCGACGACGGCGAGGTCACCGCCGACGAGGGGCACCTGCTGACCGGCACCGCCGGCAGCGTCCTCTCCGGCCGGGTCGCGTACGCGCTCGGGCTGGAGGGGCCGGCTGTCACCGTCGACACCGCCTGCTCGGCGTCGCTGGTGGCGCTGCACCTGGCCGTCCAGGCGCTGCGCCAGGGCGACTGCGACCTGGCGCTCGCCGGTGGGGTGTCGGTGATGTCCACCCCGGCCGGGCTGACCGGCTTCAGCCGCCAGCGCGGTCTCGCCGCCGACGGGCGGTGCAAGGCGTTCGCCGAGGACGCCGACGGCTTCGGCATGTCCGAGGGCGTCGGGATGCTGGTGGTGGAGCGGCTCTCCGAGGCCCGCCGCCGGGGCCACCCCGTGCTGGCCGTCGTGCGCGGCTCGGCGGTCAACTCCGACGGCGCGTCGAACGGGCTGACCGCCCCGAACGGGCCGTCGCAGGAACGGGTCATCAAGGCCGCGCTGGGCGCCGCCGGGCTGAGTGCCGCCGACGTGGACGTGGTGGAGGCGCACGGCACCGGCACGTCGCTCGGCGATCCCATCGAGGCGGAGGCGATCCTCGCCACGTACGGGCAGCGCCCGGCCGGCGCCGCGCCGGTGCTGCTCGGCTCGGTCAAGTCCAACCTCGGGCACACCCAGGCCGCGGCCGGCGTCGCCGGCGTGCTCAAGATGGTCCTCGCCATGCGGCACGGGCGGCTGCCCCGCACCCTGCATGCCGAGCGCCGCAGCTCGCGGATCGACTGGGACTCGGGAGCGGTGCAGCTGCTCACCGAGGCCCGCCCGTGGCCGGCGGCGGACCGGCCGGTGCGCGCCGGCGTCTCGTCGTTCGGCATCAGCGGCACCAACGCCCACGTGATCGTCGAGTCGGTCGCCGAGGCGCCGCCGGAGGCCGCCGAATCCGAGCCGCCGCAAGAGCGCGCGCTGCCGTGGCTGCTGTCGGCGCGTACCCCGCAGGCGCTCGCCGGCCAGGCGCGGCGGCTGCGGGAGCACCTCGCCGCCCGCCCCGACCAGCGGCCCCTCGACGTGGCGTGGTCGCTGGCCACCAGCCGGGGCGCCTTCGACTCCCGAGCGGTGCTGGTAGCCGCGTCCGCGCAGCGGGTCGCCGACGCCCTCGACGCGCTGGTCGAGGGCCGGCCCGACCCGGCGGTCACGCGCGGCGAGGCGCGGCCCACCGGCCGGTGCGTCTTCGTCTTCCCCGGGCAGGGCTCCCAGTGGCTCGGCATGGGGTTGGACCTGCTCGACCAGGCCCCCGTGTTCGCCGAACGCATGGCGGCCTGCGACGCGGCGCTGCGGCCGTACCTGGACTGGTCGCTGCTGGACGTGCTGCGCCAGGCGCCGGGCGCGCCCGGCCTCGACGAGGTCGACGTCGTGCAGCCCGCCCTGTTCGCGATGATGGTGTCGCTGGCCGAGCTGTGGCGCTCGTACGGCGTGCAGCCGGCCGCCGTGGTCGGCCACTCCCAGGGCGAGATCGCCGCCGCCTGCGTCGCCGGGGTGCTCTCCCTGCCCGACGCGGCCCGGGTGGTGGCGCTGCGCAGCCGCGCGCTACGGGCTCTGGCCGGGCACGGGGCGATGGCCTCCGTCGCGCTGCCGGCCGACACGGTCCGTGATCGGATCGCCCGCTTCGGTGAGCGGATCTCGGTCGCCGCCGTGAACGGGCCGGCCGCCGTCGTGGTCTCCGGCGAGCCGGAGGCGGTCGAGGAACTGCTCGCCGAGCTGGCCGGCGAGCAGGCCCGGGTGCGGCGCATCGCCGTCGACTACGCCTCCCACTCCGCCCAGGTGGAACGCATCCGCGACGAGCTGGCCGAGGTGCTGGCCGGCATCGCCCCCGGCCCGGCCGCCGTGCCGCTGTTCTCCACCACCGACCTGCGCTGGCTCGACGGCGAGGAGATGGGGCCCGACTACTGGTACCGCAACCTGCGCCGGCCCGTCGAGCTGGAACGGGCGATCCGCGCGCTGGCCGCCGAGGGCCACGACGCGTACGTCGAGTGCAGCCCCCACCCGGTGCTCACCGTCGGCGTGGAGGAGACCCTCGCCGACCACGACGGCGATGCCGTGGTGGTCGGCTCGGTGCAACGCGACCAGGGCGGCCGGGAGCGGTTCCTGCTCTCCCTGGCCCAGCTCCACGTGTCCGGGGTCGCGGTGGACTGGCGGCCCGCACTCGCCGGCGGCCGGCGCGTCGACCTGCCCACGTACGCGTTCGCCCACCGCCGCTACTGGCCCCGGCCGGTCTCCGGCCCCGGCGACGTCGGCGCCGCCGGTCTGGACGCCGCCGGTCATCCGCTGCTCGGCGCGTCGGTCGTGCTGGCCGAGACGAGGGGCCACCTGTTCACCGGGCGGCTGTCGGCCGACGCGCAGCCGTGGCTGGCTGATCACCGGGTCACCGGCAGCGTGCTGGTGCCCGGCACCGGCCTGGTGGAGTTCTGCCTGCGCGCCGGCGACGAGGTCGGCCACCCGTTCCTCGACGAGCTGGTCATCGAGGCCCCGCTGACCCTGCCCGCCGACGGCGCGACGCAGGTGCAGGTGGCGGTCGGCGCGGGCGCCGGCGACGGACGCCGGCCGGTGACCGTGCACTCCCGGCCCGCCGACGCGCCGGCGGGACAGCCGTGGACCCGGCACGCCAGCGCCACCCTCCGCGCCGACCAGCCCGCGGTGTCGCCGCAGCTCACCGCCTGGCCGCCGCCCGACACCCGGCCCGTCGACCTGACCGGCTTCTACGCCGGCCTGGAAGCCGACGGGTACGCGTACGGGCCGGCGTTCCAGGGCCTGCGCGCGGTGTGGACCGGCGGCGACGAGGTCTACGCCGAGGTGGAGCTGCCGGCGGCCCAGCGGGTCGACGCCGACCGGTACGGCCTGCACCCCGCCCTGTTCGACGCCGCCCTGCACGCCGCGCACTTCGGCGGTCTCGCCGGGGCCGGGGCCGGCCAGCTCCTGCTGCCGTTCGCCTGGAACGGCGTCAGCCTGCACGCCACCGGGGCCACCGCCCTGCGGGTACGGCTGACCCGGGTCGGGCCGCACGCCATCGCGCTGACCGTCGCCGATCCGACCGGCGCCCCGGTGGCCGAGGTGGCCGCCCTGACGATGCGCCCGATCTCCACCACCGAGCTGGCCGTCACCGACGACCGGGCCACCCGCGACGCCCTGTTCCGCGTCGACTGGACGCCGCTGCCGCCCGTCGAGACGGCCACCCCGGTCGACGCCGTGGCCGTCGCCCCCGGCCTGGACGGGTTCCCGCTGCACCACGGGCTGGACGGGCTCGCCGACGCGGTGGACGCCGGACTGGCCCTGCCCGGGGCGGTGCTCGTGCCGCTCGGCGCGCACCCCGCGCAGCCCACCCCCCGCGCGGCGCGCCACGCCGCCGTGCAGGCCCTCGACCTGGTCCGGCGCTGGCTCACCGAGCCCCGCTGGGCGGCGTCGCGGCTGCTGCTGGTGACCCGGGGCGCGGTGGCCGTGCACCACGCCGGCGAGGTGACCGACCCGGCCGCCGCGGCGGCGTGGGGCCTGGTGCGCTCCGCCCAGTCGGAGAACCCGGGCCAGATCGTCGTCGTCGACGTTGACGGCGACGGGATCGGCCCGGACGAGGTGGCCGCCCTCCTGGCGGCGGACGAGCCGCAGGCCGCGATCCGGGTCGGCGCGGCGTACGTGCCGCGGCTGGCGCGGGCCGGGTCGGCCGGCGAGCTGCCCGCACCGCCCGCCGCCGCGTGGCGGCTGGACGCGCCGGTGCGCGGCAGCCTGGAGAACCTCACCCTGGTCGCCACCGACGCCGCCGACGCCGCGCTCGGCCCCCGCGAGGTCCGGGTCCGCGTCCGCGCCGCCGGCCTCAACTTCCGCGACGTGCTCAACGCGCTCGGTCTCTACCCGGGCGACGCGGGCCCGCTCGGCGGCGAGGGCGCCGGCGAGGTCGTCGAGGTCGGCGCCGAGGTGACCGACCTGCGCCCCGGCGACCGCGTCTTCGGTGTCTTCGTGGGCTGCTTCGGACCCGTCGCGGTCACCGACCGCCGCCTGCTGGCCCCGATGCCGGCCGGCTGGTCGTACGTCGAGGCCGCGTCCGTGCCGGTGGTCTTCCTGACCGCGTACCACGGGCTGGTCAACCTGGCCGGGCTCACCCGGGGCGAGTCGGTGCTGGTGCACGCGGCGGCCGGCGGCGTCGGCATGGCCGCCGTGCAGCTCGCCCGCCACCTCGGGGCCGAGGTGTACGCCACCGCCAGCCCCGCCAAGTGGGACGCCCTGCGCGCGCTCGGCCTCGACGAGGAGCACCTGGCCTCGTCCCGGACCCTCGACTTCGAGACCCGCTTCACCGACGCCACCGGCGGCCGGGGCGTGGACGTCGTGCTGGACTCGCTGGCCCGCGAGTTCGTCGACGCCTCGCTGCGGCTGCTGCCGCGCGGCGGGCGGTTCGTCGAGATGGGCAAGACCGACATCCGCGACGCCGCCCGCGTCGCCGTCGACCATCCGGGGGTGGCCTATACCGCCTTCGACCTGACCCTGCAGGAGCCCGACGAGGTGCAGCGCATGCTGGTCGTTCTGCTGGGGCTCTTCGAACGGGGGACGCTCACCCCGCTGCCCACCCAGGTGTGGGACGTCCGCCAGGCGCCGGAGGCGTTCCGGCACGTCAGCCAGGCCCGGCACGTCGGCAAGGTGGTGCTCACCATGCCCCGGGCGTGGGACCCCGACGGCACGGTGCTGCTGACCGGCGGCACCGGGACCCTGGGCCGGCTGGTCGCCCGGCGGCTGGTCGAGACGCACGGCGTACGGCGGCTGCTGCTGGTCAGCCGCCGCGGCGAGCGGGCCCCCGGCGCGACCGAGGCGCTCGACGAACTGCGGGCCCTGGGGGCCGAGGCCACGGTGGTGGCGGCCGACGTGTCCGACCGCGACAACCTCGCCGGGGTGCTGGCGGCGGTACCGGAGCGGCACCCGTTGACCGCCGTCGTGCACCTCGCCGGGGTGCTCGACGACGGGGTGGTCACCGCCCTCACCCCGCAGCGCGTCGACACGGTCTTCGCGCCGAAGCTCGACGCCGCGTGGCACCTGCACGAGCTCACCCGCCACCTCGACCTCGCCGGGTTCGTGCTCTTCTCCTCCGGCGCCGGAGTCTTCGGCGTCCCCGGTCAGGCCAACTACGCGGCGGCCAACGCGTTCCTCGACGCGCTCGCCCTGGCCCGCCGTGCGCAGGGGCTGCCGGGCCGGTCGTTCGCCTGGGGGCTGTGGGAGCAGGCCAGCGAGATGACCGCCAAGCTGGACCGGACCGATCCCCGGATCACCGCCCGTGACGGGCAGCTCGCCATCCCGTCCGAGCTGGGGATGGCCCTGTTCGACGCGGGCCTGCGGCTGGCCGAGCCGGTGCTGGTGCCGACGAGGATCGACGTCGCCGCGCTCGGCGAGCGGGCCGAGCGGCCCCCGGCGCTGCTGCGCGGGCTGCTGCGCCGGGAGCGGCCGACGGCGCGGGCGGCCACCCCGGCCGGCGGCGGGCGCACGCTCGCCGACGAACTGGCGGCGCTGGACGGGCCCGAGCGCCACACCCTCGTGGTCGACCTGGTACGCGAGCAGGCGGCGAGCGTGCTCGGGCACGGCAGCCGGGTGGCGGTGGCCCCGGGCCGGGCGTTCAGCCAGATCGGCTTCGACTCGCTGACCGCCGTCGAGCTGCGCAACCGGCTGACCACGGCCACCGGCCTGCGCCTGCCGGCCACGCTGATCTTCGACTATCCGGATCCGAACGAGCTGGCCACGTACCTGGTGTCCGAGCTGGCGCCGGACACCGGGCCGGCGGCCCCGCCGGTCCTCGCGGACCTGGAGAACCTGGAGCGCTCGCTGACCGAGGCCACTGTGGAACCGGAGCTGCACGACCAGATCGGGTCGCGCCTCGAGGTGCTGATCGCCAAGTGGCGGACGATGCGCGCCGGCACGGGCGGCGATCCCGACCTCGATCTCGAACTGGCCAGCGACGACGACCTGTTCGACCTCATCGACTCCGAACTCGGCATCTGATGGCCGTCCGGCCGCCCCGCCCGCCGCAAGCCGACCCCGTGTCCGACCGACCCCTGAGGAACCGATACCGATGCTGACGACCGACGTCCTGATCGTGGGCTACGGCCCCGTCGGTGAGATGCTCACGATCCTGCTGGCGCAGCGAGGGCTCACCGTCACGGCGGTCGAGCGGTGGGCCACTCCCTACAACTTCCCCCGCGCGGTGTCGTACGACGGGGAGGCGAGCCGTGTCCTGGCCGCCGCCGGCGTCGCCGACCGCCTCGGGCCGGTGGTGGAGTCGTCCGGCGAGTACACCTTCAAGAACGGCTTCGGCCGGACCCTGCTGCACGTCAAGGTCACCGGCAACGGCCCGATGGGCTGGCCCGACTCGGTCTCGTTCTACCAGCCGGGACTGGAGGCGCTGCTCGCCGAGCGGGGCGCGGAGCTGCCGGGTGTCACGGTGCTGCGCCCGTACCAGGTGACGGGCCTGGTCGAGCACGACGACCGGGTCGAGGTGACCATCGCCGGCCCGGACGGCGAGGAGGTCCGCGCGGCCCGCTGGGTCATCGGCTGCGACGGGGCCAACAGCTTCGTGCGGGAGCACCTGGGCAGCGGCGTCACCGACCTCGGCTTCACGTACGACTGGCTGGTCTGCGACGTGGTCCCGCACGAGGCCCGCGAGTTCAAGCCGAACAACCTGCAGGTCTGCGACCCGGCGCGGCCCCGCACGGCCGTGTCGGCCGGCCCTGGGCACCGGCGGTGGGAGTTCATGCGGGTGCCGGGGGAGAGCCGCGAGGAGTTCGAGAGCGCCGCCAACGTGTGGCGGCTGCTCGGCCTCTTCGACATCACCCCCGACAACGCCACCCTGGAGCGGTACGGCGTCTACACCACCCAGGCATGCTCGGCCGGGCGCTGGCGTTCCGGGCGGATCCTGCTCGCCGGCGACGCGGCGCACGTGATGCCGCCGTTCATGGGGCAGGGGATGAGTTCGGGCTTCCGCGACGCCCTCAACCTCGCCTGGAAGCTCGACCTGGTGCACCGCGGCCTCGCCGACGAGGCCCTGCTGGACACCTACCAGGAGGAGCGCTGCGCGCACGTGCAGCACGCCATCCGGATGTCCATGGACTCGGGCACGGTGATCTGCGAGACCGACCGCGCCGCCGCGGCCGGCCGCGACGCCGCGATGCTCGCCGAGCTGCGCCGGCGTACCGCCCGCCCGCGCACCCGGTCCCTGCTGGAGCCCCTGTCCGGCGGGATCCTGCACAGCGGCTGCGAGGCCGCCGGCGCCCCGATGCCGCAGGGCCGCGTCGAGGTCGACGGCCGCGCCGGGCTCTTCGACGAGGTCGTCGGCACCGGCTTCGTCCTGCTCTGCGCCGAGGACCCCGACGACCTGCTCGACGCCGACGCCCGGGCCTTCCTGGACACGCTCGGCACGCGGGTCGTCCGGATCGTTCCCGCCGAGGCGCCCGTACCCGGATCCGGCGCCGCGCCGACGGCCTTCGACCTCGACGACGTGTACCTGCCCCACCTCAAGCGGTACGACGCGGTGGCGGTGCTCGTCCGGCCCGACTTCTACGTCTTCGGCACCGCCGCCGACCCGGCCGTCGTGCCCGCGCTCGTCGAGGATCTGCGCCGGCAGATCCGGCGCGGCTGATCGGCATCCACCCACCGGAAGGAACCGACATGTTCGAGAACCTGAAGATCGCCGGCCGGGCGATCCGCACGGTCTTCACCGCCGACCCCATCACCCGGGTCCGGCGCTTCTACGAGATCCAGTCACCCGACGTGGAGTTCGCGGCCCGCCGTACCCACTACATGAACGTGGGCTACTGGTCCGACGGGGTCACCGACATCGACACGGCCGCCGACGCGCTGGCCGACAAGCTGGCCGACGCCGCCGGGCTCAAGCCCGACGACACCGTGCTCGACGTCGGCTTCGGCTACGGGGACCAGGACTTCAAGTGGCTGCGGGAGCGCCAGGTCGCCAAGGTGTACGGCCTGAACATCACCCCGCACCACGTCGAGGCGGCACAGCGCCGGGCGCAGGAGGAGGGGCTCGCCGACCGGACCGACTTCCGGCTCGGCAGCGCCACCGAACTGCCCTTCGAGGACAACACCTTCGACCGGGTCGTCGCCCTGGAGTCCGCCTTCCACTTCTACCCGCGCAGCGCGTTCTTCGCCGAGGCGCTGCGGGTGCTGCGCCCGGGCGGCGTGCTCGCCACGGCCGACATCATCCCGGTCAGCGGCGACGTCGTCCGCGCCGCCATCCAGTCCGGCCCGCTGAGTTTCGTCAAGTTCAGCATCCCGAAGGAGAACTGGCACGACCGGGACACGTACCGGCAGCAGTTGGTCGAGGCCGGCTTCGCCAACCCGGAGGTCCGCTCGATCAAGGAGCAGACCTGGGAGGGCTGGCGGGCGTACATGGCCGAGCGGACCAACGACCCCGCGTTCCGGGCCGTCGTCAAGCCGGCCGTCCGCAAGAGCATGGCGGCCCACTGGAAGAACCAGGACCTCATGAAGCGTGAGCTGGCGCAGATGGACTACGTGATCGCGGTCGGCCACAAGCGGTGACACCGCGCACGGACGAGGGGCCCGCCGACCGGTCGTGACGACCGGCGGACGGGCCCCTCGTCCGGTGGGATCAGACCGCCGGCGCCGCGCTCAGTGCCGTCGAGATGGCCCGCAGGATCGCCGGCTGGTGCTCGGCGAGGAAGAAGTGCCCGCCCGGGTAGACCTTCAGGTCGAACGCCGCGGTGGTGTGGTCCGACCACGCCCGGGCCTCCTCGACAGTCGTCTTCGGGTCGTCGTCACCGGTGAGGACGGTGATCGGGCAGCTCAGCGGCGGCCCCGGCCGGTAGGTGTACCGCTCGGCGGCCCGGTAGTCGTTGCGGATCGCCGGCAACGCGGCGCGCAGCATCTCCGGATCCCCGAGGACGGCGGAGTTGGTGCCGCTCAGCTTCCGGACGTCGGCCAGCAGCCCCTCGTCGTCGAGCAGGTGCACCGTCTCGTGCCGTGACTTCGACGGCGCCCGGCGCCCGGAGGCGAACAGGTGCGCGACGCTGCCGCCGTCCTGCTCGATGAGCCGGGCGAGTTCGAAGCCGAGGCTGGCCCCCATGCTGTGCCCGAAGATGGCCAGCGGCTCGTCCCGCCAGGGCCGCAGCACGGTGAACACCTCGCGCGCGAGGTCGTGGATGTCGCCGATGCACTTCTCGTGGCGCCGGTCCTGCCGTCCCGGGTACTGGATCGACAGCACCTCCACGGCGGGGGAGAGAGCGCGGGACACCGGGAAGTAGAAGCTTGCCGACCCGCCGGCGTGGGGCAGGCACACCAACCGCCTCGCGCCGCCCGGAGCGGGGTGGAAGCGTCGCACCCACAAGCCGTTGTCGGTATCTGGCGTCGTCATCCTCTGGTGGTCCTTCCGGCGGCTGCGGTTGCCGACCGGATCGGCGCGGACCCGGTCGAGGCGACGCTAGTGCGACGGGTCGGGACCGGACACCCCTAGCTGGTCGGTTGCCTGGTTAGGGGTTGTCCGCGCTCGCGCGCAACCAATAACTTCTCCCGGCAGATGGGGATCTGCGTGGCTCTCGGCCGAGCGAGCCGAACGACAGATACAGGTGTCGCCTGAGACTTCTGCGCATTCGTACCGTCGCTTACGTCGAGTCTCCGCCGTGAATCGCGATGGGCTGGGTTGATGGACACCGAAGAGAAGCTCCGGGAGTACCTGAAGAGAGTCACCGCCGACCTGCGGCGGACCCGGCAACGGCTCCGGGACGTCGAGGCCGACGCGCAGCAGCCCATCGCGATCGTCGGCATCGGCTGCCGGTTCCCCGGCGGGGTGCGCACCGCCGAGGAACTGTGGGATCTCGTCGCGTCCGGCGGTGACGCGATCGCCTCCTTCCCCACCGACCGCGGCTGGGATCTCGACGCGCTCTACGACCCGGAGCGGTCCCGGCCGGGCACCTCCTCGGTCCGGGAGGGCGGATTCGTGGCCGACGCCGCCGAGTTCGACCCTCGGCTGTTCGGGGTCTCGCCGCGCGAGGCCCTCGCCATGGACCCGCAGCAGCGGCTGCTGCTGCAGACCTCGTGGGAGGCCGTCGAGACGGCGGGGATCGACCCCACAAGCCTGAAGGGCGCCCGGGTCGGGGTCTTCGCCGGCATGACCCACAGCGGGTACGCCCACCCGCCGGAGACCCCGCCGGCGGGCGTGGAGGACTACCTCGGCCTCGGCAACGCGGGCAGCATCGCCTCGGGCCGGGTGGCGTACTCGTTCGGGTTCGAGGGGCCGGCGGTGACTGTGGACACGGCGTGTTCGTCGTCGCTTGTGGCGTTGCACCTGGCGGTGCAGGCGCTGCGGTCGGGGGAGTGCGATCTCGCGCTGGCCGGTGGCGTGACGGTGATGCCCACTCCCGCGGTGTTCGTCGACTTCACCCGGCAGGGCAACCTGTCCCCGGTGGCCCGGTGCCGGGCGTTCGCCGACGCGGCGGACGGCACGGCGCTCGCCGAGGGCGTCGGTGTGCTGCTGGTGCAGCGCTTGTCGGATGCGCGGCGCGACGGGCGTCGGGTCCTTGCGGTGGTGCGGGGTTCGGCGGTGAATCAGGATGGTGCGTCGAATGGTTTGACGGCGCCGAATGGCCCGTCGCAGCAGCGGGTCATCCGGCAGGCGCTCGCCAACGCCCGGCTGGGCGTCGCCGACGTGGACGTGGTGGAGGCGCACGGCACGGGTACGACGTTGGGTGATCCGATCGAGGCGCAGGCGTTGCTGGCGACGTACGGGCAGGGCCGGGATGTGCCGCTGTTGCTCGGGTCGGTGAAGTCGAACATCGGTCACACGCAGGCCGCTGCGGGGGTGGCGGGCATCATCAAGATGATCTCGGCGATGCGGCACGGGACCGTGCCGGCGACGCTGCATGTGGATGTGCCGTCGTCGCATGTGGATTGGTCGTCGGGTGCGGTGGAGTTGGTGACGGCCTCCCGTGAGTGGCCGGGCGTGGAGCGTCCTCGGCGGGCGGGTGTGTCGTCGTTCGGCATCTCGGGGACCAATGCGCACGTGGTCCTGGAGCAGCCGGAGGCCGAAGCCGATCCCGAGCCCGTCGCGGCGCCGGTGGGTGTGCCGGTGCCGTGGGTGGTGTCGGGGCGTTCGGAGCGTGCTCTGGTGGGGCAGGCGTCGAGGTTGGCGTCGTTCGTGCCGGGATCTGGCGTGTCGTCGTGGGACGTGTCGTGGTCGTTGGTGACGTCGCGGGCGGCGTTGGAGCACCGCGCGGTGGTGTGGGGCTCGGACGTGGACGAGCTGGTGGCCGGGCTGTCGGCTGTTGCCGAGGGCCGGTCGGTGGTGTCGGGTGTGGTGTCGGCGGGTCGCCGGGCGGTGTTGTTCACCGGTCAGGGTTCGCAGCGTGTGGGCATGGGCCGGGAGTTGTACGAGGCGTTCCCGGTGTTCGCGGCGTCGTTCGACGAAGTGTGCGCGGAGATTGATCCGCGTCTGCCGCGTGCGTTGCGCGAGGTGGTGTTCGCGGAGCCGGGTTCGGAGACTGCGGCTCTGGTGGATCAGACGGTGTTCGCGCAGGCGGGGTTGTTCGCGGTCGAGGTGGCGTTGTGGGAGTTGCTCGCGTCGTGGGGTGTGCGGGCTGATTTCCTGGCGGGTCATTCGATCGGTGAGGTGACGGCGGCGTACGTGTCGGGGATGTTGTCGCTGTCGGATGCCTGTTCCCTGGTGGCGGCGCGGGGTCGGTTGATGCAGGCTCTGCCGTCGGGTGGGGTGATGGCGGCGGTCGGTGCGTCGGAGGAGGCTGTCGCCGAGCTGCTCGGCGCGTCGGGCGCGGTCGTGGACATTGCGGCGGTGAACGGCCCCGCGTCGGTGGTCGTCTCGGGCGCGGCCGATGAGGTGGCTTCGGTGGTGGGGGCCTGCCGTGAGCGGGGTTGGCGGGTCAAGGAACTGGCGGTCAGTCACGCGTTCCACTCACGGTTGATGGATCCGATGCTGGACGAGTTCGCGTCGGTGGTGGCGGGGCTGGACTGGCAGCCGCCGCGGGTGCCGGTGGTGTCGAACGTGACCGGTGCGGTCGCGGACGCGGCGGAGCTGACCGACCCGGGCTACTGGGTGCGGCACGTACGCCAGCCGGTACGGTTCGCCGACGCGGTGCGCACCCTCCACCAGCAGGACGTCACCCAGTTCCTGGAGGTCGGCCCCGACGCCGTACTCACCGCCATGGCGCAGGACTGCGTCGAGGCGGCCGGCGAAGTCCGGTTCACCGCCACGATGCGCGCCGGGCACTCCGAGGCCGACACGCTGCGCACCGCCCTCGCCGAGTGGTACGTCACCGGCGGCCACGTCGACTGGACCGGATACCTCGCCGCCCTCGACGGGTCCGGCCCCGAGCGGGCAGCCGAGGCACGCCCCCGCGCCATCGCCCTGCCCACGTACGCCTTCGACCAGCAGCGCTACTGGCTCAACGCCAGCGCGGGGGTCGAGACGGCGCCCGGGCTCGGTGTCCGCCCCGTCGACCACGCGCTGCTCGGCGCCGCCGTACGCGTCGCCGACGACGACGTACGGGTGTTCGGCACCGAACTCTCCGTACTGACACACCCGTGGCTCGCCGAACACGTCGTCTGGGACTCGGTGGTGGTGCCCGGCGCCGCCCTGGTCGAGATGGTCCTGCACGCGGGCGCGCAGGTCGGCTGCGACACCCTCGACGAGCTGACCCTCCAGGCCCCGCTGGCGCTCGCCGAGGACGGCACCCGGGCGGTGCAGGTGAAACTGGGCGCGGCGGACGAGGACGGTCGCCGGACGGTCGCCATCCACTCCCGCGCCGCCGCCGACCCGGACGGCGAGTGGGACCGCCACGCGGCGGGCGTCCTCGCCCCCGCCGTACCGCAGCCCGACCGGTCCGATCCGGCGCCGTGGCCGCCCAGCGCCGCCACCGCCGTCGCGGTCGACGGGATCTACACCGAGCTGTCCCGTCTGGGCGTCGAATACGGCACCCTCTTCCGTGGCCTGCGCGCCGTCTGGCGCACCGGCGACGAGGTGTGCGCCGAGGTGGCGGTGCCCGACGGCACCGAGGTCGCCGGCTTCGGCCTGCATCCCGCCCTGCTGGACGCTGCGCTGCACGTCGTCGGCCTGCTCGACTCCGACGCGGATGATGCCTCCGGCGTACGCCTGCCCTTCGCCTGGACCGGCGTCACCCTCTCGGCGGTCGGCGCGACCGCGCTGCGGGTACGCGCCCGGCGCAGCGGCGGCGGCGTGGCCCTGACCCTGACCGACCCGGCCGGCGCCCCCGTCGCCCGGATCGACTCCCTGGTCTCCCGCCCCGTCACCGCCGACCAGGTGCGCGGCGGTGACTCCGCAGCCGACCCGCTGTACGCCGTCAACTGGCAGAGCGTGCGGCCGGGTACCCCGGCGACCGTCCGGGTGGTGCTCCTCGGCGACGCGCCGTCCGACCTGTCCGAGATCGCCAGGTACAGGCTCGCCGAGCTGGCGGAGGCGGTCGACTCCGGCCGGATCGACCCGGAACTGGTGCTGCTCGCCGCGTACACCGACGACGAGGACGCCCCGGTTCCCGCCGCGACGCGGAGCCGGCTCACGGCGGTGCTGGCCGCCGTCCAGGGCTGGCTCGCCGACGACCGGCTGGCACAGCGGCGGCTGGTCGTGCTGACCCGCGGGGCCGTCGCCGCCGGCGACACCTGTCGTACGGGCGACCTGCCCGGCGCGGCGGTCTGGGGCCTGCTGCGCTCGGCCCAGGCGGAGCACCCCGACCGCTTCGTGCTCGTGGACCTCGACGAGGCGCGGCAGCCGGAGTCCTGCACTGTGGACCTGGTGGCCCGTGCGGTCGCCACCGGCGAACCCCAACTGGCGGTCCGGGACGAGCAGGTGCTGGCGCCCCGGCTCGCGCCAGCCGTCCTCGACCCGGCGCCGGCCACCGCCCTCGACCCCGAGGGGACGGTCCTGGTCACCGGGGCCACCGGCGCCCTCGGCGGTCTGCTGGCCCGGCACCTGGTCAATACGCACAAGGTGCGCCACCTGCTGCTGGTCAGCCGCCGCGGAACCGACGCCCCCGGCGCGGCGGAGCTGCTCGCCGAGCTGACCGCGCTGGGTGCGCAGGCCCGCCTGGTCGCCGCCGACGTGGCGGACCGGGACCGCCTGGCCGCGGTGCTGGCCGACGTTCCCGCCGAGCACCCGCTCACCGGCGTGGTGCACGCCGCCGGCGTCCTCGACGACACGGTGATCTCGGCGCTGACCCCCGGCCGGCTGTCAGCCGTTCTCTCCGCCAAGGCCGACGCCGCCTGGCACCTGCACGAGCTGACCCGATCGCGGCCGCTGGCGATGTTCGTCCTCTTCTCGTCCGTCGCCGGTGTCCTCGGCGGCCCCGGGCAGGGCAACTACGCCGCCGCGAACGCGTTCCTCGACGGCCTCGCCGGGCACCGGCACGCCTGCGGCCTCGCCGCCACGTCCCTGTCCTGGGGCCTCTGGGCCGCGGACAGCGGGATGACGGGCGCACTCGACGCCGCACAGCGGCAGCGGATGAGCCGCAACGGCCTCAGCCCGCTCGGCACCGGCCAGGCGTTGCGCCTCTTCGACGCCGGCCTGCACGGTGGACGCCCCCACCTGGTGCCGGCGCTGCTCGACCTCGCCGCGCTGCGCCGCCAGGCCGACGCCGGCCAGCTCCCGGCGCCGCTGCGCGGCCTGGTCCGGGCCCGGCGGCGCGTCGTCGACGGCGGCGGCGACGGCGGCCCGTCCTTCGCGCAGCGCCTCGCCGGCACGCCCGAGGCCGAACGCGGCCGGCTGGTGGAGGACCTGGTCAAGGCGCAGGTCATCGAGGTGCTCGGCTACCCGCCGGCCACCGTCGTGCCGTCCGGGCAGACGTTCACCGGCCTCGGCTTCGACTCGCTGACAGCCGTGGAGCTGCGCAACCGGCTGACCGCCCTCACCGGCATCCGGCTGCCGGCGAGCCTCATCTTCGACTGCCCCACGCCCGCCGCCCTCGCCGACTTCCTGCTGGTCGACGCCGCCCCGCCGAAGCCCGAACCGGGCCTGCTCGCCGAGCTGGACCGGCTGGAGGCCGCGTTCGCCGCGACCGCGCCGGAGGAGCTGGAGCGGCTGGCCGCCGACGACGAGACGCGTACCGCCGTGGCAGTCCGCCTCCGGGCGCTGGTCACCCGGTGGAGCGACACCACCGACCGGCCCGACGACGTCGGCCAGGCCCTCGACGACGCCTCGGACGACGAGCTGTTCGACTTCATCGACCAGAAGTTCGGCCGATCCTGACCACGAGTCCGCCGCTTGCCCCTTAGCGACAGGTGATCAACCCGATGGCGAACGAAGCCAAGCTCCGCGAGTACCTCAAGCGCGTCACCGCTGACCTGCACGAGACCAGCGAGCGCCTGCGGGCCGTCGACGAGCAGAATCACGAGCCGATCGCGATCGTGGCGATGGGCTGCCGCTACCCGGGCGGGGTGCGGACTCCGGAGGCGCTGTGGCGGCTGGTCGAGTCCGGCGTCGACGCCGTCACACCCTTCCCTGCGGACCGGGGCTGGGACGTGGAGAGCCTCTACGACCCCGACCCGGACGCGCACGGCAAGTCGTACACCCGCGAGGGCGGCTTCCTGCACGACGCCGGCGAGTTCGACGGCGGCTTCTTCGGCATCTCGCCCCGCGAGGCGCTGGCCATGGACCCGCAGCAGCGCCTCCTGCTGGAGGTCGCCTGGGAGACGGTCGAGCGGGCCGGCATCGCCGCGGACTCGCTCAAGGGCAGCCGCACCGGCGTCTTCACCGGCGTCATGTACCACGACTACGTCTCCCGGCTCAACGGGGTGCCGCAGGAGGTCGAGGCGTTCGTCGGCACGGGCAACCACGGCAGCGTCGTCTCCGGCCGGATCGCGTACACGTTCGGCTTCGAGGGCCCGGCCGTCACCGTCGACACCGCCTGCTCGTCCTCCCTGGTGGCGCTGCACCTCGCCGTCCAGGCCCTGCGTTCCGGCGAGTGCACCCTCGCGCTGGCCGGCGGTGTCACCGTCATGTCCAGCCCCGACACGTTCGTCGGCTTCAGCCGCCAGCGTGGCCTGTCCCCGGACGGGCGGTGCAAGTCCTTCGCGGCCACCGCCGACGGCACCGGCTGGAGCGAGGGCGCCGGGCTGCTGCTGCTGGAGCGGCTCTCCGACGCGCAGCGCAACGGCCACCGGGTGCTCGCCGTGGTGCGCGGCAGCGCGGTCAACTCCGACGGCGCCTCCAACGGCCTCACCGCGCCGCACGGCCCGTCGCAGCAACGCGTGATCCGCCAGGCCCTCGCCAACGCCCGGCTCGCCCCGGCCGACGTGGACGCCGTCGAGGCCCACGGCACCGGCACCCGCCTCGGCGACCCCATCGAGGCGCAGGCCCTGCTCGCCACGTACGGCCGGGACCGGGCCGACGACCAGCCCCTGTGGCTCGGGTCGATCAAGTCGAACCTCGGGCACACCCAGGCCGCGGCCGGCGTCGCCGGCGTCATCAAGATGGTCATGGCGATGCGTCACGGCGTCCTGCCGCGCACCCTGCACGTCGACGAGCCGTCCCCGCACGTCGACTGGTCGGCCGGCGCGGTGAGCCTGCTCCGCGAGCCGCGCCCGTGGCCGCGCGCGACGAGGCCCATGCGCGCGGGCGTCTCCTCGTTCGGTGTCAGCGGCACCAACGCCCACGTCATCGTCGAGGCCGCCCCGCCCGCGCCGCAGCCGGCCACCGACGCCGTCACCGGCCCCGACCCGCTGCCGTGGGTCGTCTCCGCGCGCAGCGCCGCAGCGCTCGGCGCCCAGGCCGACCGGCTGCGCTCCTGGCTCGCCGAGCACCCCGACGCCGCGCCGGCCGCCGTGGGCCGGGCCCTGGCCACCGGCCGGTCCGTCCTGGAACACCGTGCGGTGCTGCTCGGCGCCGACCGGGACGAACTGCTCGCCGGGCTCGGCGCGCTGGCCGACGGGGTCCCGGCCCCGTCCGTGCGGCGCGGGGTCGCCAGTCCCACCCGCGTCGCCGTGCTCTGCACCGGCCAGGGCGCCCAGCGCGTCGGCATGGGCCAGCGGTTGTACGCCGCCTTCCCGGCCTTCGCCGACGCCTTCGACGCCGCCTGCGCGGAGCTGGACAGGCACCTCGACCGGCCGCTGCGCGGCGTGCTCGACGGCCCCGCCGACGTGCTCGACCGCACCGGGTACGCCCAGGCGGCGCTCTTCGCCATCGAGGTCGCCGCCTACCGGCTCGTCGAGTCCTGGGGTGTCGTGCCGGACTTCGTGGCCGGGCACTCGGTCGGCGAGGTGGCCGCCGCGCACATCGCCGGCGTGCTGTCGCTGCCCGACGCCGCCCGCCTGGTGGCCGCCCGGGGCACGCTGATGCAGGCGCTGCCCACCGGTGGCGCCATGGTGTCGATCCGCGCCACCGAGGCGGAGGTCCGCGCGCACCTGGCCACCGCCGGCGGGACGCCCGGCGCCGGGCTGGCCGCCGTCAACGGCCCGGAGTCCGTCGTCGTCTCCGGCGACGAGGACGCCGTGCTGGCGGTCGCCGCACACTTCGCAGCCCTCGGCCGCAGCACCAGGCGGCTGCGGGTCAGCCACGCGTTCCACTCCGCCCGCATGGACCCGATGCTCGACGCGTTCGGCGACGTGCTCGGGCAACTGACCTTCGCCGCGCCCCGCATCCCCGTGGTCTCCACCGTGACCGGATCGGTGCTCGACCCCGACGAGGTGTGCTCCCCGGCGTACTGGCTGCGCAACGTCCGCGACACGGTCCGCTTCGACGCCGCCGTGGCCACGCTGCGTGAGCTGGGTGTCGGCGCGTACGTCGAGGTGGGCCCGGGCGGAGTGCTCTGCGCGCTCACCCAGGAGATCGTCGGCGCGGACCAGGCGGTCTGCGCCCCCGTGCTGCGCGCCGAGCACGACGAGGCGACCACCGCCTTGGCCGCCGCGGCCACCGTGTGGGCCAGGGGCGTGCCGGTGAACTGGGCGGCCCTGTTCGCCGGCCCGCCCGTGCCGGTCGACCTGCCCACGTACGCGTTCCAGCGCGAACGCTACTGGTTGCTGCCCCTGCCGCAGCCCGCCGACGTGACCGCCGCCGGGCTGACCCCGACCGGCCACCCGCTGCTCGGCGCGGTGTTCCGCTCGGCCGACGGCGACGAGGTGACGCTCACCGGCAGGTTGTCCGTGGAGACCCAGCCCTGGCTGGCCGAGCACGCCCTGCGCGACGTCGTGCTCCTGCCCGGCACCGGGTTCGTGGAACTGGCGATGCGGGCCGGCGCGGAGGTCGGCGCGGAACGGCTCGCCGAGCTGACCCTCCAGGCGCCGCTGGTGCTGCCCGAGACCGGCGGCGTCGACGTGCAGGTCGCCGCCGAACGCACCGGCGGCGGAGCGTGGCAGCTCACCGTCCACGCCCGCCGCGCCGGCACCGACGACATCTGGGTACGGCACGCCACCGGCCTGCTCACCGAGGAGCCGGATGAGGACACCGGCGTGCTGGCGCAGTGGCCGCCGAGCGACGCCACCTCCCTGGACGTGTCGGAGCTGGCCGGGCGGGCGGCACGGGCCGGGTTCGCGTACGGCCCGGCCTTCTCCGGGCTGCGTGCCGCCTGGCGCGTCGGCGCGGACGTGTACGCCGAGGTGGCGCTGCCCGAGCCGGCGGCCGGCGACGCCGGTGGGTACGGGCTGCACCCGGCGTTGCTCGATGCCGCCGTGCAGGCGGTCGGGCTGGGCGTCGTCGACCCCGGCGAGGCCCGGATGCCGTTCGCCTGGTCCGACGTGACGCTGTCCGCCCACGGCGCCGACACGCTGCGGGTGCGGTTGACCCCCACCGGTCCGGACACGGTGTCCATGCTGGTCGCCGACGCCACCGGGGCGCCGGTCGCCCGGGTCGGCTCCCTGGTGCTGCGGCCCCTGCCGGCGGGGGAGCTCACCGCCGGCGGGTCCGCGTGGCGGCGCTCGCTGTTCCGCCTCGACTGGCTCCGGCACCCCGTCGCCGGGGGCGCTGCCGACGGCACGACCTGGGCGGTGCTCGGCGAACGTCCCGCCCCGCTGCCGTCCGGCCCGCCCGCCGCCCGGTACGCCGACCTCGACGCGCTCCGCGACGCCGGGGTACCCGACGCCGTGCTGTACCCGGTGGCCGGCGCGACCGGCCCCGGCGCCGTCCACGACCTGCTCGCCGAGGTCCTCGCCGTGCTCCAGGGCTGGCTCGCCGCCGAACCGCACACCGGCGACTCCCGGCTGGTGGTCCTCACCGGCGGCGCCGTCGCCGTGGACGACGACGCGGAGGTCACCGACCTGGCCGGCGCCGCCGTGTGGGGCCTGCTCCGCTCCGCCCAGGCCGAGCACCCCGGCCGCTTCCTCGTCGTCGACGTCGACGACGAGGAGAACTGCGCGGCCGTCCTCGCCGGCCTGCTGTCGGCCGACGAGCCGCAGGCGGCGGTACGCGACGGGGCGCTCCGCGTGCCCCGGCTCGTCGCCGCCCCGGAACCCGACGCGCCGGCGCCGGCGCTGGACCCGGAGGGCACGGTGCTGGTCACCGGCGGCACCGGTGCCCTCGGCGCACTGACCGCCCGCCACCTGGTCACCCGGTACGGGGCCCGGCACCTGCTGCTCACCAGCCGGCGCGGCGCCGACGCCGACGGCGCAGCGGACCTGGTCGCCGCCCTCGCCGACCTGGGCGCCACCGCGACTGTCGAGGCGTGCGACGCCGCCGACCGGGCCGCCCTCGCCGCGCTGCTGGACCGGATCGACCCGGCGCACCCGCTGACCGGCGTGGTGCACACCGCCGGCGTACTGGCCGACCGCACCCTGACCTCGCTCACCCCCGAGACGCTCGGCGACGTGCTGCGGCCGAAGGTGGACGCCGCCGCGAACCTGCACGAGCTGACCGCCGCCGGCCGCCTCGCGCTCTTCGTCACGTACTCCTCGGCGGCGGGCGTGACGGGCAGCCCCGGCCAGGCCAACTACGCGGCGGCCAACGCCTTCCTGGACGCGCTCGCCCACCGGCGACGGGCCGCGGGCCTGCCGGCGCACTCGCTGGCCTGGGGCCCGTGGGCGGAGTCGGGCGGCGGCATGACCGCCGGCCTCGACCGCGCCGACACCGACCGGCTGGCCCGGGCCGGCGTACGCCCGCTTCCCGCGGCGGACGGCCTCGCGCTCCTCGACGCCGCCCTGCTCACCGGCCTGCCCGCGACGGTGCCGATGGCGCTGGACGGGCCGGCGCTGCGCGCCCAGGCCGAGGCGGGCACCCTGCCGCCGGTCCTGCGCGGCCTGGTCCGGGCGCCCCGGCGCCGCGCCGCGCGGTCCGGCCCGGCGGAGACCGCCGCGCTGACCGGGCGGCTCGCCGGCCTCGACCGCGAGGAGCGCGCCGCGGCCCTGCTGCGGCTCGTCCTCGACCAGGTCGCGACGGTCCTGGGGTACGCCGACGCCGCCGCCGTCGAGGCCGGGCGTCCGTTCACCGAGCTCGGTTTCGACTCGCTCACCGCCGTCGAACTGCGCAACCGGCTGGGCGCGGTCACCGGCCTGCGCCTGCCCGCGACGCTGGTCTTCGACCACCCGACCCCGCTCGCCCTCGCCGACCACCTGGACGCCGAGACCGCAACGGACGCCGGCACCCGGGCGGCTCCGGTAGCCGCCGTCGCGGCGCTCGACGAGCCGATCGCGATCGTCGGCATGAGCTGCCGCTACCCCGGCGGCGTACGCAGCCCCGAGCAACTGTGGGACCTCCTCGTCTCCGGTGGCGACGGCATCACCGGCTTCCCCGCCGACCGCGGCTGGGACGTCGACGACCTGTACGACCCGTCCGGCGCGCGCCGGGGCAGCAGCTACGCCCGCGAGGGCGGCTTCCTGGCCGACGCCGCCGACTTCGACGCCGACCTGTTCAAGATCTCGCCGCACGAGGCCCTCGCCATGGACCCGCAGCAGCGGCTGCTGCTGGAGACCTCGTGGGAGGCCATCGAGGACGCCCGGATCGACCCGCTTGCGCTGCGTGGCCGCCCCGTCGGCGTGTTCGCCGGCATGATGTACCACAACCACGCCGCAGGGCTGGCCGACGTCCCCGAGACCCTCGACGGCTACCTCGGCGTCGGCACGGCCAGCAGCGTGTTGTCGGGTCGGGTGGCGTACTCGTTCGGGTTCGAGGGGCCGGCGGTGACTGTGGACACGGCGTGTTCGTCGTCGCTTGTGGCATTGCACCTGGCGGTGCAGGCGCTGCGGTCGGGCGAGTGCGACCTGGCGCTGGCCGGCGGCGTCACGGTGATGGCGACGCCCGAGACGTTCATCGACTTCTCCCGGCAGCGGGGCATGGCCCCCGACGGCCGCTGCAAGTCGTTCTCCGACACGGCGGACGGCACGGGCTGGTCCGAGGGCGTCGGGGTGCTGCTGGTGCAGCGGCTGTCGGACGCGCGGCGTGACGGGCGCCGGGTCCTCGCGGTCGTGCGGGGCACGGCCGTCAACCAGGACGGCGCGTCGAACGGGTTGACGGCGCCGAACGGCCCGTCGCAGCAGCGGGTGATCCGGCAGGCCCTCGCGAACGCCCGGCTGGGCGTCGCCGACGTCGACGTCGTGGAGGCGCACGGCACGGGCACGACGCTGGGCGACCCCATCGAGGCCCAGGCGCTGCTCGCCACGTACGGGCAGGACCGCGACGACCGGGACGCGCTGCTGCTGGGGTCGGTGAAGTCGAACATCGGTCACACGCAGGCGGCTGCGGGGGTGGCGGGTGTCATCAAGATGATCTTGGCGATGCGGTACGGGGTGGTGCCGGCGTCGTTGCACGTGGATGTGCCCTCGTCGCATGTGGACTGGTCGTCGGGTGCGGTGGAGTTGGTGACGGCCTCCCGTGAGTGGCCGGGCGTGGAGCGTCCCCGGCGGGCGGGTGTGTCGTCGTTCGGCATCTCGGGGACGAACGCGCACGTGATCATCGAGCAGGCGGAGCCGGAGCACGCCGCGGGGTCTGCCGCGCCGGTCGGGTTGCCGGTGCCGTGGGTGGTGTCGGGGCGTTCGAAGCGGGGTCTGGTGGGTCAGGCGGCGCGGTTGGCGTCGTTCGTGCGGGAACGGTCCGGCCTTGCGGTGGCGGACGTGTCGTGGTCGTTGGCGACGACTCGGGCGGCGTTGGAGCACCGCGCGGTGGTGTGGGGTTCGTCGGTGGACGAGTTGGTTGCTGGTCTGTCGGCGGTGGCTGAGGGTCGGTCTGCGGGTGTGGTGTCGGCGGGTCGTCGGGCGGTGTTGTTCACCGGTCAGGGTTCGCAGCGTGTGGGTATGGGCCGGGAGTTGTACGAGGCGTTCCCGGTGTTCGCGTCGGCGTTCGACGAGGTGTGCGCCCGTTTTGATGGTTTGTTGCCGCGTGCGTTGCGGGAGGTCGTGTTCGCCGAGGCGGGTACTTCCGATGCCGGCTTGGTGGATCAGACGGTGTTCGCGCAGGCTGGTCTGTTCGCGGTGGAGGTGGCGTTGTGGGAGTTGCTCGCGTCGTGGGGTGTGCGGGTTGATTTCCTGGCGGGTCATTCGATCGGTGAGGTGACGGCGGCGTACGTGTCGGGGATGTTGTCCCTGAGGGACGCGTGCACGTTGGTGGCGGCGCGGGGCCGGTTGATGCAGGCTCTGCCGTCGGGTGGGGTGATGGCGGCGGTGGGCGCGTCGGAGGAGGCTGTCGCCGAGTTGCTCGGCGGGTCGGGCGCGGTCGTGGACATTGCGGCGGTGAACGGCCCCGCGTCGGTGGTCGTCTCGGGTGCGGCCGATGAGGTGGCTTCGGTGGTGGGGGCCTGCCGTGAGCGGGGTTGGCGGGTCAAGGAACTGGCGGTCAGTCACGCGTTCCATTCGCGGTTGATGGATCCGATGTTGGACGAGTTCGCGTCGGTGGTGGCGGGGCTGGACTGGCGGGTGCCGCGGATCCCGATCGTGTCGAACGTGACCGGCGCGGTCGCGGAGCCGCTGGAGCTGGTGGATCCGGAGTACTGGGTGCGGCATGTGCGGCAGCCCGTGCGGTTCGCCGACGGGGTGGCTGCTCTGCGGGCACAGGGGGTGGACACCTTCCTGGAGGTGGGCCCGGACGTGACGTTGACGGCGATGGTGGCGGAGATCGTCGCTGATGCCGGGGTGCGGTGTGTCGCGGTGTCGCGGCGGGATCAGCCGGAGGTCGGCGTGTTGACGTCGGCGCTGGGGCAGTTGTGGGTGGCGGGTGTGCCGGTCGACTGGGCTGCCTACCACGGTCAGACCGGCGCCCGGCCGGGCGTGGTCGACCTGCCCACGTACGCCTTCGACCATCGACGTTACTGGATCAACGCGACGACGCGGTCCTACCGTCCCCCCGCCGCCCGGCGTACCGCCGCCGACGAGGACTTCTGGCGGGCGATCGAGGCGGAGGACCTGACGACCCTCGCCGAGAGCCTGGCCGTCGACGCCGACGCCCCCCTCGCGGACGTGCTGCCGGCGCTGTCCACCTGGCGACGCCGCCGGGACGCCGAGGCGGCCCTCGATTCCTGGCGCTACCGGGTGGCCTGGCAGCCGCTCACGGACGACGCCGCCCGCGCCGAGGCGACCGACTTCCTGCTCGTCGTACCGGCCGGCGCCGACGCGGCCGTGACGGACTGGGCCGCCGCCCTCGGCGCCGCCGGCGGGCGGATCGTCGAGGTCGACGCCACGTGCGACCGCAAGCGCCTCGCCCACGACCTCGCCGAGGCGTCGACCGGCCGCGACGGGGACGTGCTGCCCGTACTCTCCCTGCTGGCCCTCGACACCCGGCCGTACGCCGGGGCCGCCTCCGTGCCAACGGGCCTCGCCGCCACGGTCGCGCTCGCGCAGGCCCTCGGCGACGCCGGGATCACCGCCCGGCTCTGGATCGCCACCCGCGGCGCGGTCTCCGTCGGATCCCGTGACCGGCACGTCGACCCCGTGCAGGCCATGGCGTGGGGCTTCGGCAGCGTGCTGCGCGCCGAGCACCCGCACCGGTGGGGCGGGCTCGTCGACCTCCCTGAGCAGCCCGACCAGAGCGTCGTGCGGATGCTCCGGACGCTGATCGCCGGCACCAGCCGGGAGGACGAGATCGCCCTGCGCGGCACCGGCGGCCACGCCCGCCGGCTCGTTCGTGCGACGTACGGCGACACCGGTGCGCGCGGTTCCTGGACGCCGCGCGGCACGGTGCTGATCACCGGCGGCACCGGGGCACTCGGGGGACACGTCGCCCGCGCGCTGGCCGCTGACGGAGCCGAACACCTCCTCCTGGTCAGCCGGCGAGGTGGCGAGGCGCCCGGCGCGACCGCCCTCGCCGAGGAACTCGCCGGGCTCGGCGCCCGGGTAACCCTCGCGTCCTGCGACGTGGCCGACCGGGCCGCGCTCGCGACGCTGCTCGACTCGATCCCCGCCGAGCTTCCGCTGAACGCGGTCGTGCACACCGCTGCCGCCCTCGACGACAACGTCGTCGACGCCGTGAGTGTCGACCAGCTGGCCACCGCCCTGCGGGCGAAGGTCGACGCCGCGCGCAACCTGGACGAGCTGACCCGGGGCAGCGACCTCTCCGCCTTCGTCCTCTTCTCCTCCCTCGCCGGCCTCATGGGCGCCGCCGGCCAGGCCACGTACGCGCCCGGCAACGCGTTCCTCGACGCCCTGGCGCAGCGCCGCCGCGCCGAGGGACTGCCGGCGACCTCGCTCGCCTGGGGCCTGTGGGCCGACGGCGGGGTGAGCGCGGGCGACTTCGAACAGCGGCTCAGCCGTACCGGTTTCGGCGCGATGGCACCGGAGACAGCCGTGCGCGCCTTCAGCCGTGCGCTGGACCGCGACGAGACGTACCTCGTCGTGGCCGACATCGACTGGGCCCGGGTGGCCGCCACCGGTCCGCGGCGCGCCCACCCGCTGGTCCGCGACCTGCTGGCCGAGGCCGGCGCGGCGGTGCCCGCCGACGCCCCGGTGCCGGCGGCCGACCTGCGCCTGCGCCTGTCGGGAATGCCCGGCGCGGAGCAGTTGCGCGTCCTCGGTGAGCTGGTACGCGCCGAGGTCGCCGCCGTGCTCGGCCACGAGTCCGTCGAGCGGGTGGCGCCGGACCGGGCGTTCCAGGATCTCGGTTTCACCTCGCTGGCAGCTGTCGAGCTGCGCAACCGGCTCGACGCGGCGACCGGCCTCGCGCTGCCGACCACGCTCGCCTTCGACTACCCGAACTCGGCGGCTCTGGCCGGCCACATCCACGCCGAGCTGCTCGGCGGGCAGGCGCTGCCCGTCCCCGCCGCCACCGGCCCCGTCGTGGGCGACGACCCGATCGTCATCGTCGGCATGGGCTGCCGTTTCCCGGCCGGAGCCGAGTCCCCGGAGGGGCTCTGGGACCTGCTGACGGCCGGTGCCGACGCGATGTCGGACTTCCCGGCCAACCGGCACTGGGACCTGGAGTCGCTGACCGGCACCGACTCCTACGTCTCGCGCGGGGCCTTCCTGGCCGACGCGGGCGGCTTCGACGCGGAGTTCTTCGGCATCTCGCCGCGGGAGGCGCTCGCCATGGACCCGCAGCAGCGGCTGCTGCTGGAGGTCTCCTGGGAGGCGTTCGAAGACGCCCGGATCGAACCGCTCGCGCTGCGCGGCAGCCGCGTCGGGGTGTTCGCCGGCACCAACGGCCAGGACTACGAGACCGTCGTGCGCGAGGCCGGGGAGGCGCTCGCCGGGTACGGCGCGACGGGTGCCTCCGCGAGCGTGTTGTCGGGTCGGGTGGCGTACTCGTTCGGTTTCGAGGGGCCGGCGGTGACTGTGGACACGGCGTGTTCGTCGTCGCTTGTGGCGTTGCATCTGGCGGCGCAGGCGCTGCGGTCCGGCGAGTGTGACCTCGCGCTGGCCGGCGGCGTCACGGTGATGTCCACCCCGGGCGCCTTCATCGAGTTCTCCCGCCAGGGTGGGCTGTCGGCGGACGGCCGCTGCAAGGCCTTCGCCGAGTCTGCGGACGGCACCGCGTGGGGCGAGGGTGTCGGTGTGCTGGTGGTGCAGCGGTTGTCGGATGCGCGGCGTGACGGGCGTCGGGTTCTGGCGGTGGTGCGGGGTTCGGCGGTGAATCAGGATGGTGCGTCGAATGGTTTGACGGCGCCGAATGGTCCGTCGCAGCAGCGGGTGATCCGGCAGGCGCTGGCGAGTGCGGGTTTGTCGGCGGCTGATGTGGATGTGGTGGAGGCGCACGGTACGGGTACGTCGTTGGGTGATCCGATCGAGGCGCAGGCGTTGTTGGCGACGTATGGGCAGGGTCGGGATGTGCCGTTGTTGTTGGGGTCGGTGAAGTCGAACATCGGTCACACGCAGGCCGCTGCGGGGGTGGCTGGGATCATCAAGATGATCTTGGCGATGCGGTACGGGACCGTGCCGGCGTCGTTGCATGTGGATGTGCCGTCGTCGCATGTGGATTGGTCGTCGGGTGCGGTGGAGTTGGTGACGGCCTCGCGTGAGTGGCCGGACGTGGAGCGTCCCCGGCGGGCGGGTGTGTCGTCGTTCGGCATCTCGGGGACGAACGCGCACGTGATTTTGGAGCAGCCGGAGCCCGAGGCCGTCCCCGAGGTCGCGGCGGAGCCGGAGTCTGCCGCGGGGTCTGCCGCGCCGGTCGGGGTGCCGGTGCCGTGGGTGGTGTCGGGGCGTTCGGAGCGGGGTCTGGTGGGTCAGGCCGGGCGGTTGACGTCGTTCGTGCGGGATCGGTCCGGCCTTGTGGTGGCGGACGTGTCGTGGTCGTTGGCGACGACTCGGGCTGCGTTGGAGTATCGGGCGGTGGTGTGGGGTTCGTCGGTGGACGAGTTGGTTGCTGGTCTGTCGGCGGTGGCTGAGGGCCGGTCCGCGGGTGTGGTGTCGGCGGGTCGTCGGGCGGTGTTGTTCACGGGTCAGGGTTCGCAGCGTGTGGGTATGGGCCGGGAGTTGTACGAGGCGTTCCCGGTGTTCGCGGCGTCGTTCGACGAAGTGTGCGCGGAGATTGATCCGCGTCTGCCGCGTGCGTTGCGCGAGGTGGTGTTCGCGGAGCCGGGTTCGGAGGCTGCGGCTCTGGTGGATCAGACCGTGTTCGCGCAGGCGGGGTTGTTCGCGGTGGAGGTGGCGTTGTGGGAGTTGTTGTCGTCGTGGGGTGTGCGGGCTGATTTCCTGGCGGGTCATTCGATCGGTGAGGTGACGGCGGCGTACGTGTCGGGGATGTTGTCGTTGGCGGATGCCTGTTCCCTGGTGGCGGCGCGGGGTCGGTTGATGCAGGCGTTGCCGGCCGGTGGCGTGATGGCAGCGGTGGGCGCGTCGGAGGAGGCTGTCGCCGAGTTGCTCGGCGGGTCGGGCGCGGTCGTGGACATTGCGGCGGTCAACGGTCCCGCGTCGGTGGTCGTCTCGGGCGCGGCCGATGAGGTGGCCTCGGTGGTGGGGGCCTGCCGTGAGCGGGGTTGGCGGGTCAAGGAACTGGCGGTCAGTCACGCGTTCCATTCGCGGTTGATGGATCCGATGTTGGACGAGTTCGCGTCGGTGGTGGCGGGGCTGGACTGGCGGGTGCCGCGGGTGCCGATCGTGTCGAATGTGACCGGCGCGGTCGCGGAGCCGCTGGAGCTGGTGGATCCGGAGTACTGGGTGCGGCATGTGCGGCAGCCGGTGCGGTTCGCCGACGGGGTGGCTGCTCTGCGGGGGCAGGGGGTGGACACGTTCCTGGAGGTGGGCCCGGATGCGACGTTGACGGCGATGGTGGCGGAGATCGTCGCGGATGCCGGGGTGCGGCGGGTTCCGGTGTCGCGGCGGGATCAGCCGGAGGTCGGCGTGTTGACGTCGGCGCTGGGGCAGTTGTGGGTGGCGGGTGTGCCGGTCGACTGGGCTGCCTACCACGGTCAGACCGGCGCCCGGCCGGGCGTGGTCGACCTGCCCACGTACGCCTTCGACCACACCTGGTACTGGCCCGAGGCGGCGCCCGCGGCCCGCCGGGACGTGCACGGCGAAGCTCTCGACGGGCGGTTCTGGGCGGCCGTGGAGTCCGGCGACCCCGACCTGGTCGGCGGCGAGCTGGGTGTCGGCGCGGACGAACCGTTCAGCGCGGTCCTGCCGAAGCTCGCGCAGTGGCGGCGGGCCGCACAGCAGCGGTCGACGGTGGACTCCTGGCGCTACCGCGTGGTGTGGCGGCGCCAGGACGTGACCGGGAACGAGAACCTGACCGGCTCCTGGCTCGTGCTGATGGTGCCCGGCCAGGAGGACCACCCGTTGCTGGCCGGGCTGGCGGAGCGGGGCGCCGAGATGATCCCCGTGGTGCTGGACGAGCTGGACCGGGACGGGATCGCGCGTCGGCTGTCCGCCGCCTCGGCGGCCGCAGGACCGGTCGCCGGGATGATCTCGCTGATGTCGCTGGCCGGCGCCGGTGTCGTCGAGGCGCTGGCGGTCGCGCAGGCGCTTGCAGTCACTGAGGTCGAGGGTCGGCTGTGGTGGTTGACCAGCGGTGCCGTCTCCGTGGACGACTCCGAGCCTCTGACCGACCTGGACGGTTCTGCGGTGTGGGGTTTGGGTCGGGTGGTGGGTTTGGAGGTGCCGTTGCGGTGGGGTGGTTTGGTGGATTTGCCGGGTGTGTTGGGTGGTGGTGTGTGGGGTTGGTTGTGTGGGGTGTTGTTGTCGGGGGTTGAGGATCAGGTGGCGTTGCGGTCGTCGGGTGTGTTTGTGCGGCGGTTGGTGCGTGCGGGTTGTCCGGCGGGTGCGGGTGCGGGTGCTGGTGGTGGTTTTCGGTTGTCGGGGACGGTGTTGGTGACGGGTGGTACGGGGGCGTTGGGTGCGCGGGTGGCGTTGTGGGCGGTGGGTGTGGGTGCGGAGCATGTGGTGTTGGTGAGTCGGCGTGGTGGTGGTGCGGCGGGTGTGGGTGAGTTGGTGGGGCGGTTGGAGGGTTTGGGTGTGCGGGTGTCGGTGGTGGGTTGTGATGTGGCGGATCGTGGTGCGGTGGCGGGGTTGTTGGGGGATTTGGTGGGTCGGGGTGAGCGGTTGCGGGCGGTGGTGCATGCGGCTGGTGTGGCGCAGTTGACGCCGTTGGGTGAGGTGGGTGTGGGTGAGGTGGAGGAGGTGTTGCGGGCGAAGGTTGGTGGTGCGGTGGTGTTGGATGAGTTGACTGCTGGTTTGGATTTGGATGCGTTTGTGGTGTTTTCGTCGATTGCGGGGGTGTGGGGTTCTGCGGGTCAGGTGGGGTATGCGGCGGCGAATGCGTTTGTGGATGGGTTGGTGGTGTCGCGGCGTGGGCGTGGGTTGGTGGGGACGTCGGTGGCGTGGGGGCCGTGGGCTGAGGCGGGTATGGCGGTGGGGGTGGCGGGGGAGCAGTTGAGTCGGCGTGGTCTGCCGGGGATGGCTCCGGAGTTGGCGGTGGCGGCGTTGCAGCGGGCGCTGGATGGTGGTGAGGGGCAGGTGGTGGTGGCGGATGTGCGGTGGGATCGGTTTGTGCCGTCGTTTACGGCGTTGCGTCCGTCCCGGTTGTTCACCGACATCCCCGAAGCACAGGCGGCGATCGAGGCGGCGTCCCGAGCCGAGACCGGCCCCACCGACCGGGCCTCCGCACTGCGCGAGCGGCTCGCGGCCCTGACGCCGCCGGAGGTCGAGGCGTCCCTCCTGGACCTCGTACGCTCCCAGGTCGCCACGGTGCTCGGCCACGCCACCGTGGAGGCGGTGCGGCCGGACCGGGCGTTCCAGCGTCTCGGCTTCGACTCGCTCACCGCAGTCGAGCTGCGCAACCGGCTGACCGCCGAAACCGGCCTCGCGTTGCCCTCCACCCTCGTCTTCGACCACCCGACGCCGGCCGCCCTGGTCGCCTTCATCCGGGAGACCGTGCTCGGAGCATCGGGCGACGCGCCGGCCGACCGCAGGGTCGCCACCGTCGACGACGACCCGATCGTGATCGTCGGCATGGGCTGCCGCCTCCCGGGTGGTGTCGCGTCCCCGGAAGAACTGTGGCAACTGCTCGCCACCGGACGCGACGGCATCTCCGAGTTCCCCCTCGACCGGGGCTGGGACAGCTTCCTCAGCAGCGGCCTGTCCGACACGTCCTTTGCCCGCAGGGGCGGCTTCGTCTACGACGCCGGCGAGTTCGACGCCGAGTTCTTCGGCATCTCGCCGCGGGAGGCGCTCGCCATGGACCCGCAGCAGCGGCTGCTGCTGGAGACCTCGTGGGAGGCAGTCGAGTCGGCGGGCATCGACCCGACCACCCTGCGGGGCGGCGCGGTCGGCGTCTTCGCCGGGGCCAGCTTCCAGGGGTACGCCAGCGGGTCGGTCGGTCGGGCCCAGGAGGTCGGCGGCCACCTGCTCACCGGCAACGCGACAAGCGTGTTGTCGGGCCGGGTGGCGTACTCGTTCGGTTTCGAGGGCCCGGCGGTGACTGTGGACACGGCGTGTTCGTCGTCGCTTGTGGCGTTGCACCTGGCGGCGCAGGCGCTGCGGTCCGGCGAGTGCGACCTCGCCCTGGCCGGCGGCGTCACCGTGATGGCTTCACCGGGCACGTTCGCCGAGTTCTCGATCCAGGGCGGCCTGTCCGCCGACGGCCGCTGCAAGTCGTTCTCGGACGCCGCGGACGGCACGGGCTGGTCCGAGGGCGTCGGCGTGCTGGTGGTGCAGCGGTTGTCGGATGCGCGGCGTGACGGGCGTCGGGTGCTGGCGGTGGTGCGGGGTTCGGCGGTGAATCAGGATGGTGCGTCGAATGGTTTGACGGCGCCGAATGGTCCGTCGCAGCAGCGGGTGATCCGGCAGGCGCTGGCGAGTGCGGGTTTGTCGGCGGCTGATGTGGATGTGGTGGAGGCGCACGGTACGGGTACGTCGTTGGGTGATCCGATCGAGGCGCAGGCGTTGTTGGCGACGTATGGGCAGGGTCGGGATGTGCCGTTGTTGTTGGGGTCGGTGAAGTCGAACATCGGTCATACGCAGGCGGCTGCGGGGGTGGCTGGGATCATCAAGATGATCTTGGCGATGCGGTACGGGACCGTGCCGGCGACGCTGCATGTGGATGTGCCGTCGTCGCATGTGGATTGGTCGTCGGGTGCGGTGGAGCTGGTGACCCGGGCGCGCGAGTGGCCGGGTGCGGGCCGCGCACGCAGGGCTGCCGTGTCATCGTTCGGGATCTCCGGCACGAACGCGCACGTGATCATCGAGCAGGCGGAGCCGGAGCACGCCGCGGCGTCTGCCGTGCCCGTCGGGGTGCCGGTGCCGTGGGTGCTGTCGGGGCGTTCGGAGCGGGGTCTGTCGGGTCAGGCCGGGCGGTTGGCGTCGTTCGTGCGGGGTCGGTCTGACCTGTCGGTGGCTGATGTGTCGTGGTCGTTGGTGACGTCGCGGGCGGCGTTGGAGTATCGGGCGGTGGTGTGGGGCTCGGACGTGGACGAGCTGGTGGCCGGGCTGTCGGCTGTTGCCGAGGGTCGGTCTGCGGGTGTGGTGTCGGCGGGTCGTCGGGCGGTGTTGTTCACGGGTCAGGGTTCGCAGCGTGTGGGTATGGGCCGGGAGTTGTACGAGGCGTTTCCGGTGTTCGCGGCGTCGTTCGACGAAGTGTGCGCGGAGATTGATCCGCGTCTGCCGCGTGCGTTGCGCGAGGTGGTGTTCGCGGAGCCGGGTTCGGAGACTGCGGCTCTGGTGAATCAGACCGTGTTCGCGCAGGCGGGGTTGTTCGCGGTGGAGGTGGCGTTGTGGGAGTTGTTGTCGTCGTGGGGTGTGCGGGCTGATTTCCTGGCGGGTCATTCGATCGGTGAGGTGACGGCGGCGTACGTGTCGGGGATGTTGTCGTTGGCGGATGCCTGTTCCCTGGTGGCGGCGCGGGGTCGGTTGATGCAGGCTCTGCCGTCGGGTGGGGTGATGGCAGCGGTCGGTGCGTCGGAGGAGGCTGTCGCCGAGTTGCTCGGCGCGTCGGGCGCGGCCGTGGACATCGCGGCGGTCAACGGCCCCGCGTCGGTGGTCGTCTCGGGCGCGGCCGATGAGGTCGCCTCGGTGGTGGGGGCCTGCCGTGAGCGGGGTTGGCGGGTCAAGGAACTGGCGGTCAGTCACGCGTTCCATTCGCGGTTGATGGATCCGATGCTGGACGAGTTCGCGTCGGTGGTGGCGGGGCTCGACTGGCAGCCGCCGCGGATCCCGATCGTGTCGAACGTGACCGGCGCGGTCGCGGACGCCGCAGAGATCACCGAGCCCGGCTACTGGGTGCGGCACGTGCGGCAGCCGGTGCGCTTCGCCGACGGGGTGGCGGCGTTGCGGGCACAGGGGGTGGACACCTTCCTGGAGATCGGCCCGGACGCGGTCCTCACCGCCATGGCCGCCGAGGCGGACACCGCCGACGACGTGCGGTACGTCGCCACGCTGCGCCGCAGCCAGCCCGGCGTCACCACCCTCACCACTGCCGCCGGGCAGCTCTGGGCCGCCGGCGTGGCCGTCGACTGGGCGGCGTACCTCGGCCAGACCGGCACCCGGCCGCGCGCGGTGGAACTGCCCACCTACGCCTTCGACAGGCAGCGCTACTGGCTGGAGGACCCCCAGCCCGGCTCGGCTCCGGAGCGGGCCGACGCCCCGTCCGACGAGCAGTTCTGGGCGGCGGTCGAGTCCGGGGACCTCGGCGTACTGGGCGAGGATCTCGCCGTGGGCGCGGACGAGCCGTCCACGGCGCTGCTGCCCAAGCTCGCCCGGTGGCGGCGGGCGACGCAGCAGCGGGCGGTCGTCGACTCCTGGCGGTACCGGGCGACGTGGCGTACGGCCGCCGTGCCGGACTCCGCGACGTTGGCGGGAACCTGGCTGCTGCTGATGGCGCCCGGGCAGGAGGACCACCCGGTGGCCGCGGCGCTGGCTGCCCGGGCCGACCGGGCGGTCCCGGTGCTGATCCCGGCCGGCGCCGACCGCGACCGGGTGGCGCGGCTGCTGCTGGAGGCGATGAGCTCCGACGCCCGGGACGCCCACGTGGTGTCCCTGCTGTCGCTGGCCGAGCCGCGGGAGGCGTCCCCGGTTCCGGCCGCCGCCGAGGTGTCGACGGCGCTGGCCGTGGTGCAGGCGCTGACCGACGTCGGTGGGTCGGGCCGGTTGTGGTGGCTGACGCGCGGGGCGGTGTCGGTCGGCGACTCGGACGAGCTGGCGGATGTCGCGGGTTCTGCGGTGTGGGGTTTGGGTCGGGTGGTGGGTTTGGAGGTGCCGTTGCGGTGGGGTGGTTTGGTGGATTTGCCGGGTGTGTTGGGTGGTGGTGTGTGGGGTTGGTTGTGTGGGGTGTTGTTGTCGGGGGTTGAGGATCAGGTGGCGTTGCGGTCGTCGGGTGTGTTTGTGCGGCGGTTGGTGCGTGCGGGTTGTCCGGCGGGTGCGGGTGCGGGTGCTGGTGGTGGTTTTCGGTTGTCGGGGACGGTGTTGGTGACGGGTGGTACGGGGGCGTTGGGTGCGCGGGTGGCGTTGTGGGCGGTGGGTGTGGGTGCGGAGCATGTGGTGTTGGTGAGTCGGCGTGGTGGTGGTGCGGCGGGTGTGGGTGAGTTGGTGGGGCGGTTGGAGGGTTTGGGTGTGCGGGTGTCGGTGGTGGGTTGTGATGTGGCGGATCGTGGTGCGGTGGCGGGGTTGTTGGGGGATTTGGTGGGTCGGGGTGAGCGGTTGCGGGCGGTGGTGCATGCGGCTGGTGTGGCGCAGTTGACGCCGTTGGGTGAGGTGGGTGTGGGTGAGGTGGAGGAGGTGTTGCGGGCGAAGGTTGGTGGTGCGGTGGTGTTGGATGAGTTGACTGCTGGTTTGGATTTGGATGCGTTTGTGGTGTTTTCGTCGATTGCGGGGGTGTGGGGTTCTGCGGGTCAGGTGGGGTATGCGGCGGCGAATGCGTTTGTGGATGGGTTGGTGGTGTCGCGGCGTGGGCGTGGGTTGGTGGGGACGTCGGTGGCGTGGGGGCCGTGGGCTGAGGCGGGTATGGCGGTGGGGGTGGCGGGGGAGCAGTTGAGTCGGCGTGGTTTGCCGGGGATGGCTCCGGAGTTGGCGGTGGCGGCGTTGCAGGGGGTGTTGGATGGTGGTGAGGGGCAGGTGGTGGTGGCGGATGTGCGGTGGGATCGGTTTGTGCCGTCGTTTACGGCGTTGCGTCCGTCCCGGTTGTTCACCGACATCCCCGAAGCAGCACAGCCCGCACCGGCCGAGGAGGCGCCGAAGGGCGAGGACCGCGGCGCGGCGTCGGCGCTGCGCGAGCGGCTCGCCGCCGCCTCCGGGCCGGAGCGCGACCGCATCCTGCTCGACCTGGTCCGCGGCACCGCCGCGGCGGTGCTGGGACACGCCACGCCGAGCGGGATCAGGCCCGCCCGCGGCTTCCTCGAACTGGGCTTCGACTCGCTCACCGCAGTCGAGCTGCGCAACCGGCTGACCGCCGCAACGGGCATCGGACTGCCCGCCACCCTCGTCTTCGACCATCCCACCCCGAACGCGCTCGCCGGTCACCTGCGGGCCGAGTTGGCGCCCGAGCAGCCGGCGCTGCCGATCGTGGCCGAGATCGAACGCCTCGACAAGCTCCTCGGCGGGCTGCCGGGCGACCAGGTCGACGACGCGGTCGTCGGTCGGCTGGAGGACCTGCTGACCCGGTGGCGGGGCCGCCCCGCCGCCACCGCACCGGCGCCGGCCGCCGCGGAGGAGTTGGAGTCGGCCAGCCGGGACGAGCTCTTCGACATCATCCAGCGGGAGTTCGGCAAGTCCTGAGCGGACACTGCCCGACCCGGGCGGGACGGGCCGGGGAAAGGGGCACCCGACGGCGCCGGACGCCTGGCCGGCGCCGTCGCGCAGGCGCGCCCTTAGGGGTCCACGAAGCCTGTCTAGGGGTGTGCCGGTGTGGATCCGGCTCCGTAGGGTCGGAGCACGCCAGGCCGTCTCGCCCTGCCCACCGGCAGCCGAGCGGTACGGATGTGGGTGCGTGCGGTACCCCGGATGGACGGGAGGTCCGCATGGCCGGATCCGGCTTGCCTCAACTGCTCGCCATCAGCGACCTGCACGTGGTGCACGCGGAGAACAAGGCCATCGTCGAGCGGCTGCGGCCGGAGCGCGACGGCGACTGGCTCGTCGTCGCCGGCGACGTCGGGGAGTTCGTCGGCGACATCGAGTGGGCGCTGGGACTCCTCAGCCGCCGCTTCGCCAAGGTCATCTGGGCCCCCGGCAACCACGAGCTGTGGACTCCCCGCGAGGACCCGATCCAGCTGCGGGGGGACGCGCGCTACCAGCACCTGGTGGAGCTGTGCCGGGGGCTCGGGGTGGTGACTCCGGAGGACCCGTACCCCGTCTGGGACCCGCAGGGCGACGACCCGGTCCTGATCGCGTCGCTGTTCCTGCTCTACGACTACACCTTCCGGCCCCCGGGGACGTACACGAAGGAGCAGGCCCTGGCACGGGCCCACGAGGTCGGCGTGGTCTGCACCGACGAGATCCTGCTGCACCCGGACCCGTACCCGACGCGGGACGCCTGGTGCCGGGCGCGGCTGGCCCTGACGGAGCGCCGGCTCACCGCCGAGCGCGGCGGGCTGCCCACCGTCCTGGTCAACCACTTCCCGCTCGTACGCGAGCCCACCCGGATCCTGCGGTACCCGGAGTTCGCCCAGTGGTGCGGCACCGAGACCACTGCCGACTGGCACGTCCGCTTCGACGCCCGCGTCGCCGTCTACGGTCACCTGCACATCCCGCGCACCACCTGGTACGACGGGGTCCGGTTCGAAGAGGTCTCGGTCGGCTACCCGCGGGAGTGGCGCCGCCGGTCGACGCCCCCCGGCCGGCTGCGCCGCATCCTGCCGTCGGCCGCCTGAATGGCCCTCGTGGCGCTGGTCACCGCCGCTCCCGGAGCCTGCCGGGACGCCGCCCGCGGGCCGGTCGATCAGGGGTTCTCTAGGGGTTGGGCGGGTGTTGGGCGCTCAGTACCGTCCAGTCACGGTGGCGGGCGTGTGTCGGCGGGACTGTCCGGCGTGGCGGGCGCCTGAGCAGGCACGACGACCGGAATCAGGAACAGGTGTGGGTTTCGTGAGCCGAACGGCCGCGTCTGCACCCACCTGTGCACGAAGCCGGCCCGCCGGCGGTGGTGTGGTCAACGAATCGGCAGATTCCGATCGATAGCAAGCTCTGGGCGGGTGGGTCATGGCGGACGAAGACAAGCTCCTCGAACACCTGAAGTGGGTGACCTCCGAGCTCCGCCTGGCGCGTCGGCGCCTGACCGAGCTGGAGGACGAGGACGCCGAGCCGATCGCGATCGTCGGCATGGCCTGCCGTTTCCCCGGTGGCGTCGCCTCACCTGAAGACCTCTGGGACGTCGTCGCCGGCGGGGTGGACGCCACCGGCGCGTTCCCCGACGACCGGGGCTGGGACCTCGACCGGCTCTACGACCCCGACCCTGACCACCCCGGCACCACGTACAGCAACCGGGGTGGCTTCCTGCGCGACGCGGGTCTGTTCGACCCGACCCTGTTCGGGATCTCGCCGCGCGAGGCGCTGGCCATGGACCCGCAGCAGCGCCTCCTGCTCGAGGTGACCTGGGAGGTCTTCGAGCGGGCCGGCATCGACGCCGCGTCGGTGCGGGGCAGCCGTACCGGGGTGTTCGTCGGCACCGCGGGGCAGGACTACACGTCCGTGCTGCGGCAACTGCCCGAGGGCACGGAGGGCTACGTCCTCACCGGCACCGCCGCGAGCGTCATGTCCGGCCGGCTGGCGTACTCCTTCGGGCTGGAGGGGCCGGCCGTCACCATCGACACCGCCTGCTCCTCGTCGCTGGTCGCCCTGCACCTCGCCGGTCAGGCCCTGCGCGACGGTGAGTGCTCCCTCGCCGTGGCCGGCGGCGTCACCGTGCTGGCCACGCCGGGCGCCTTCGTCGAGTTCTCCCGCCAGCGGGGGCTCGCCTCCGACGGGCGGTGCAAGGCGTTCTCCGCCGACGCCGACGGGACCGGCTGGTCCGAGGGCGTCGCCATGTTGCTCGTCGAGAAGCTCTCCGACGCCCGGCGCAACGGGCACCCCGTCCTGGCGGTGATCCGGGGCAGCGCCGTCAACCAGGACGGCGCCAGCAGTGGGCTGACCGCCCCCAACGGCCCCGCGCAGCAGCGGGTGATCCGGCAGGCGCTGGAGAACGCCCGGCTCAGTCCGTCCGACGTGGACGCCGTCGAGGCGCACGGCACGGGCACCCGGCTCGGCGACCCGATCGAGGCGCAGGCGCTGCTGGCCACGTACGGGCAGGGCCGCACCGCCGACCGCCCGCTGTGGCTGGGCTCGCTGAAGTCGAACATCGGCCACCCGCAGGCCGCGGCCGGCGCCGGCGGCGTCATCAAGATGGTGATGGCGATGCGGCACGGCGTGCTGCCGCCCACCCTGCACGTGGACCGGCCCTCACCGCACGTCGACTGGTCGACCGGTGCCGTGGCCCTGCTCGACGAGGCGCGCCCGTGGGCCGGCGGCGAGCACGTCCGCCGGGCTGGCGTGTCGTCCTTCGGCATGAGCGGCACGAACGCCCACCTGATCCTGGAGCAGGCGCCGGCCCCCGACCCGGCCGGCGACCACGCCACCCCGTCCCGCCGTCCCGCCGTCGTGCCCATGCTGCTCTCCGCCGCGCAGCCGGCCGCGCTCGCCGCGCAGGCGGACCGGCTGGCCCGTTGGCTCAGCGACGACGAGGAGCCGCGCCCGCTCGATGTGGCCTGGTCGTCGGTGGTGTCCCGCTCGACGCTCGACCGGCGTGCGGTGGTGGTCGCCGGGGACCGTGCGGGTCTGCTGGCGGGCCTGGAGTCCCTGGCGGCGGGCGCGCCGTCGGGCACCGTGGTCACGGGCCAGGCCGGGGACCGCGGTCCGCTGGCGGTGCTCTTCTCCGGCCAGGGCGCGCAGCGCGCCGGCATGGGCCGCGAGCTGTACGCCGAGTTCCCCGTCTTCGCCGCCGCCCTCGACGAGGCGTGCGGGCATCTCGACCGGGTGCTGCCGCGCCCGCTCAAGGAGGTGCTGTTCGCGCCGGAGGGCTCCGCCGAGGCGGAGCTGCTGGACCAGACCGCGTTCACCCAGGCCGGGCTCTTCGCCGTCGAGGTGGCGCTGTTCCGCCTCGTGGAGTCGTTCGGCGTGGTGCCGGACTTCGTGGGCGGGCACTCGATCGGTGAGATCGCCGCCGCGCACGTGGCCGGGGTGCTGTCCCTCCAGGACGCCTGCCTGCTGGTGGCGGCGCGGGGCCGGCTCATGCAGTCGCTGCCCGACGGCGGCGGCATGCTCGCCGTGGCCGCCGACGAGGCGGCCGTGACGGAGTCGATCGCCGGGCTGACCGACCGGGTCGGCGTCGCGGCCGTCAACGGCCCGACCTCCGTCGTGGTCTCCGGCGCCGTCGACGCCCTCGACGAGGTGGAGCGCGTCTGGCGCGACCGGGGTGTGCGTACCCGCCGGCTGGCCGTCAGCCACGCGTTCCACAGCCCGCTGATGGAGCCGGTGCTGGAGCGCTTCCGCGGCATCGTCGAGCGGCTGGACCTCGCCGCCCCCACGCTGCCGATCGTGTCGAACCTGACCGGTGCGCTCGCCGACGCCGACGAGATCCGCACCGCCGACTACTGGGTACGGCACGTCCGCGAGGCGGTCCGCTACGCCGACGGGCTCGCCGCGCTGCGCGCCGCCGGGGTCGACACCTTCCTGGAGGTCGGCCCGCAGAGCGTACTGGCCGCGATGACGACCGACGTGCTGCCCGACGACGACGTGCTCGCCGTCGCAGCCCAGCGCCGGGACCGGCCCGAGGCGCAGGCGCTGCTGCACGCCCTCGCCGAGCTGCACGTGCACGGGTTGCCGGTGTCCTGGCGGGAGTGGTTCGCCGACACCGGCGCCGCCCGGGTCGACCTGCCCACGTACGCCTTCCAGCGGGAGCGGTTCTGGCCCGAGGTGCTGCCGTGGCGGGTCGGCGACGTGTCGGGCGCCGGCCTCGGCGTCGCGGGGCACCCGCTGCTCGGCGCGGCGGTGCGGCTCGCCGGCGACGACGAGGTGGTGCTGACCGGCCGGCTGTCGACGTCGACGCACCCGTGGCTGGCCGACCACGTGGTCGGCGGCAACGTGGTGGTGCCGGGCACCGCCCTGGTGGAGCTGGCGGTGCGCGCCGGCGACGAGGTGGGCGCGTCGCGGGTACGGGAGCTGACCGTGGCGGCGCCGCTGGTGCTGCCCGACTCCGGGGCGGTACGCGTGCAGGTGCGCGTCGGCGCTGCCGACGACGCCGCCGTCCGGACGGTGTCCGTGTACTCCCAGCCCGAGGAGGACGACGACACCGACTGGGTGCGGCACGCCGACGGCCTGCTCGAACCGGTGTCGGCCGACGAGCCGGGGCTCGGCGAGTGGCCGCCGGCGGGCGCGACCGAGGTGGACCTGACCGGCTGGTATCCGGCGCTGGCCGAGCACGGCCTGTCGTACGGGCCGGTGTTCCAGGGCGTACGGCGGGCCTGGACGGCCGACGGTGGGGCGTACGCCGAGGTGACGCTGCCGGACGGGGCGGCCGGCGAGGCGAGCGCGTTCGGGGTGCACCCGGCGCTGCTGGACGCCGCGCTGCACCCGGTGGCGCTGCTGCTCGAGGCCGGGGCCACGGGCGGGCCGCGCGTGCCGTTCGCGTTCGAGGGCGTGCAGGTGCACGCCTCGGGCGCCCGGACGCTGCGGGTGCGGCTGACCCGGGACGGCTCCGGGGTGCGGCTGGTCGCCTGCGACGGCTCGGGCGCGCCGGTGGTCTCGGTGGACTCGCTCGTGCTGCGGGAGATGACCGCGACGGCGACCCGGGGCGGTGCCGCCCGGTCGCTGTACGAGGTGACCTGGCAGGCCGAGCAGATCGAGAGCGTCGACGACCTTCCGGGGTGGGCGGTGCTGGGCCGGCCGGCACCGGACGCGCTGCCGGAGGTGCCGGTCTTCGCGGACGTGGCGACCCTGGCGGCGGACGGGGCCACGGCCCGGCAGGTGCTGCTGACGGTGCCCGCCGGCGATCCCGGCGTCCCCGTGCCGGAGGCCGTGCGGGCGGCCACCAGCGGTGTGCTGGACGTGCTGCGGTCCTGGCTCGCCGCCGAGCCGCTGGCCGACACGAAGCTCGTGGTGGTGACCCGGGGCGCGGTGGCCAGCGGGGACGACGACCAGGTCACCGACCTCGCCGCCGCCGCCGTCTGGGGCCTGCTGCGCTCGGCGCAGTCGGAGCACCCGGGGCGGATCGTCCTCGCCGACGTCGAGGGCGAACTGACCCCCGCGACCCTCGCCGTGCTGGCCGGGGCCGCCGTCGACCCGTCGGTCTCCGGCGGCCAGCTCGCGGTGCGCGGCGAGCGCACCCTCGTGCCGAGGCTGGCGCGGCCGGTGGGCGACGAACTGACCCCGCCGCCCGGCCCGTGGCACCTCGCCCCCGTCACCGGCGGCACCCTGGACGGGATCGCGCCGGTGCCGGCCACGCCCGCGGAGCTGGGCGAGGACCAGGTGCGCATCGCGGTGCGCGCGGCCGGCGTGAACTTCCGCGACGTGCTGATCGGGTTGGGCATGTACCCGGATCCGGCGGCCGTGATGGGCAGCGAGGGCGCGGGCGTCGTGGTCGAGGTCGGCCCCGGCGTGACCGACCTGGCGCCCGGCGACCGGGTGATGGGCATGTTCGAACTCGGGTTCAGCCCGCAGGCCGTCGCCCATCGCCGGCGCATCGCCAAGATGCCCGCCGGCTGGTCCTTCACCCAGGCGGCGTCCGTCCCCCTGGTCTTCCTGACGGCCTACTACGCGCTGCGGGACCTCGCCGGGCTGCGGTCCGGCGAGTCGGTGCTGATCCACAACGGCGCCGGTGGCGTCGGCATGGCCGCCATCCAGCTCGCCCACCACCTCGGCGCCACCGTCCACGCGACGGCGAGCCCCGGCAAGTGGGGTGTGCTGCGGGGCCTGGGGGTTGCCGGGGAGCGGATCGCGTCGTCGCGGACCACCGAGTTCGAGCAGGTCTTCGGCGCGGCCACCGGCGGTGCCGGGGTGGACGTGGTGCTCGACGCGTTGGCCGGTGAGTTCGTGGACGCGTCGCTGCGGCTGCTGCCGCGCGGTGGCCGGTTCGTGGAGATGGGCAAGGCCGACGTACGCGACCCGGAGGCGGTCGCCGCCGACCACCCGGGCGTGGCGTACCGCGCGTTCGACCTGAACGAGGCGGGCAGCACCCGCATCGGCGAGATGCTCACCGAGATCCTCGACCTCTTCGCGCGGGGCGCGCTGCGTCCGCTGCCCGTACGGGTGTGGGACGTGCGTCAGGCCCGGCAGGCGCTGCGGCACGTCAGCCAGGCCCGCCACGTCGGCAAGGTGGTGCTGCGCATCCCCGCGCCCGCCGACCCCGACGGCACCGTGCTGCTCACCGGCGCGGCCGGAACCCTGGCCGGCGTGCTCGCGCGGCACCTCGTCGCCACCGGCCAGGCCCGCCGCCTGCTGCTGGCCTCCCGCCGCGCACCCGGCCGGGACGACGCGTACGCCACCCTGGTCCGGGAACTGACCGACGCGGGCGCCGACGTCACCGCCGTGGCCGTCGACGTCAGCGACCCCGCGCAGGTCACCGAGCTGGTCGCCGGGATCGACCCGGCGTACCCGCTGACCGCCGTGGTGCACACCGCCGGGGTGATCGCCGACGCGACCATCGGTTCGCTGGACGAGTCCGCCCTGCGTACGGTGCTGGCGCCGAAGGTGGACGCCGGGTGGGCGTTGCACGAGGCCACGCGGCACCTGGACCTGTCGGCGTTCGTGCTGTTCTCGTCGGTGGCGGCCACCCTCGGTTCGCCGGGGCAGGGCAACTACGCGGCCGCGAACGCGTTCCTCGACGCCCTCGCCCGGCACCGGCGTGAGCAGGGGCTGCCCGCCACCAGCCTCGCCTGGGGCATGTGGGCCACCGACAGCACGATGACCGCCCACCTCGACGGCGACGACCAGCAGCGGCTGCGGCGCGTCGGGATGAGCCGGCTCTCCCCGGCCGAGGGCGTCGAACTCTTCGACGCCGCCCTGCCGGCGGCCCGGCCGGTGCTCGTCGCGGCCCGCCTCCACGTCACCGGCGAGGCGAGCGGCGTACCGCCGCTGATGCGGCACCTGCTGCGCGGCGGCGGCCGGCGCCGCACCGCCACCGATCGGCCGAGTGCCGGGGCGTCGTGGCGGGAGCGGCTCGACGGCCTGTCCGAGGCGGACGCCCGGCAGGCGCTCGTCGACCTGGTCTGCGGCCAGGCCGCCACGGTGCTGGGGCACGCCTCGGCACAGGCGGTCCCCGCCGCCCGCGCCTTCAAGGACCTGGGCTTCGACTCGCTGACCTCGGTGGAACTGCGCAACCGCCTCGGTGCGGCCACCGGGCTGCGGCTGACCGCCACGCTGGCCTTCGACCATCCCACCCCGGCCCGGCTGGCCGAGCACCTGTTCGCGCAGCTCGGCCCGGCCACGGGAGCCGGCGCCACCGTCCGTACGGTCGTCACCGCCGACGCCGACGAGCCGATCGCCATCATCGGCATGGCCTGCCGCTACCCCGGCGGCGTCGCCACCCCCGAGCAGCTGTGGCAGCTCGTCACCTCCGGGGCCGACGCCATCGGCGAGTTCCCGGCGGACCGCGGCTGGGACCTCGACCGGCTGTACGGCACGGACGGCGACCAGGCCGGCGGCACCGTCACCCACCAGGGCGGCTTCCTCTACGACGCGGCCGACTTCGACGCCGGCTTCTTCAACATCAGCCCCCGTGAAGCCCTCGCCATGGACCCGCAGCAGCGGCTGCTGCTGGAGACCGCGTGGGAGAGCTTCGAGTACGCCCGCATCGACCCCGCCACCCTCAGCGGCACCGCCACCGGCGTCTTCGTCGGCGCCGCCTCATCCGGCTACGCCACCAGCGGACGCGACGACCTGGACGGCCTCGAGGGGCACCTGCTGACCGGCACGGCGGGCAGCGTCGCCTCCGGGCGGGTCGCCTACATGTTCGGCCTCGAAGGCCCGGCGGTCACCGTCGACACCGCCTGCTCCTCGTCGCTGGTGGCGCTGCACCTCGCCGCCCAGGCGCTGCGCGGCGGCGAGTGCGACATGGCCCTGGCCGGCGGGGTGGCGCTGATGGCGCAGCCCGGCATGTTCTCCGAGTTCTCCCGGCAGGGCGGCCTCGCCCCGGACGGGCGGTGCAAGGCGTTCGCCGCCGGCGCGGACGGCACCGGCTGGTCCGAGGGCGTCGGCATGCTGCTCGTGGAGCGCCTCTCCGACGCCCGGCGCAACGGGCACCGGGTGCTCGCCGTGCTGCGCGGCTCCGCCGTGAACCAGGACGGCGCGTCCAACGGGCTGACCGCGCCGAACGGCCCGTCGCAGCAGCGGGTCATCCGCCAGGCCCTGGAGAACGCGCGGCTCGCCCCGGCCGACGTGGACGCGGTCGAGGCGCACGGCACCGGCACCGTCCTCGGCGACCCGATCGAGGCGCAGGCGGTGCTGGCCACCTACGGCCAGGACCGTGCCGCCGGCGAGCCGCTCTGGCTCGGCTCGATCAAGTCGAACATCGGCCACTCCCAGGCAGCGGCCGGGGTGGCCGGCGTGATCAAGATGGTGCTGGCGATGCGGCACGGCGTGCTGCCGCCGACCCTGCACGTGGACGAGCCCTCGCCCCACGTCGACTGGAGTGCCGGAGCCGTCGCACTGCTCACCGAGGCCCGGCCGTGGCCCGCCGTCGACCGGCCGCGCCGGGCCGCCGTGTCGTCGTTCGGCATCAGCGGCACCAACGCGCACACCGTCATCGAGCAGGCACCCGGCGAGCCGGCCCCGACGCCCGTGCCGGCGGGGCACGTTCCCGGCCTGGTCGGGCCCGCCGCCGTACCCCTGCCGGTCTCCGGCAGAAGCCCCCGCGCGCTCCGGGCACAGGCTGCCCGCCTCGGCGAACGGCTCGCCGGCGACGCCGACCTCGACCCGCGGGACCTCGGCTTCTCCCTGGCCACCCAGCGGGCGCACCACCCGTACCGCGCGGTCGTCGTGGCCACCGGCCGGGACGACGCGCTCGCCCGGCTGGCCGCCCTCGCCGACGGCGACACCTCCCCGGCGGGCGTGGACGCCGCGTCGAAGGTCGTCTTCGTCTTCCCCGGCCAGGGCTCCCAGTGGACTTCGATGGCGCTGGACCTGATGGAGACCTCGCCGGTCTTCCGGCAGCGGATGGACGAGTGCGCCGAGGAGTTGTCCCGGCTGGTCGACTGGAACCTGGGGGACGTGCTGCGGCAGGCGCCCGGCGCGCCGCCCCTGGACCGGGTGGACGTGGTCCAGCCCGCGCTCTTCTCCGTCATGGTGTCCCTCGCGCATCTCTGGCGCGCGTGCGGCGTCGAACCGGCCGCCGTCATCGGGCATTCGCAGGGGGAACTCGCCGCGGCCTGCGTCGCCGGCGCGTTGACCCTCGCCGAAGCCGCACGGCTCGTCGTCGCGCGCAGCCACGGCCTGCTGTCGATCGCTGGTCGCGGCGGCATGGTCTCCGTGCCGCTCCCGGCCGCCGACACCGAGCGGCTCATCGCGCCGTGGCGGGGCAGCCTCTCCGTCGCCGCCCTCAACGGCGCCGCCGTGACAGTGGTCGCCGGCGACTCGGCGTCGGTCGCCGAACTGCTCGCGCACTGTGCCGAGCGCGACGTCCGCGCCCGGCAGATCGCCGTCGACTTCGCGGCGCACAGCGGCCACGTCGACCCGATCCGCGACGAGGTGATCGCCCGATTCGGCACCGTGGACCCCCGCTCCAGCACCGTGCCCTTCCACTCCACAGTCACCGGCGAGCCGATCGACACCGCCGGGCTCGACGCCGACTACTGGTACCGCAACCTGCGGGAGCCGGTCCGGCTCGCGCCGGTCGTGGACCAGCTGATCGAGCGGGGCTTCCGGACGTTCGTCGAGGTCAGCCCGCACCCCGTACTCAAGATCGCCGTGCAGGACGCGCTCGACCGGAAGGCCGACGGCGGCGTGGTGGTGGGCTCGCTGCGCCGCGACGGGCACGGGCCGCGTCAGCTACTGGCCAACCTCGGCGAGCTGCACGTCGCCGGCGTGCCCGTCGACTGGTCGCGCGTCTTCGCCGGCTCCGGCGCCACCCCTGTCGACCTGCCCACGTACGCCTTCCAGCGGGACCGGTTCTGGCCGGTGCTCGACCGCTCCGCCACCGGCGACGTGTCGGGCGCGGGGCTGGGCGCGGCCGGGCACGGGCTGCTCGGCGCGGCGGTGCGCCTCGCCGGCGACGACGAGGTCGTGCTGACCGGCCGGCTGTCGGCGTCCACGCACCCGTGGCTCGCCGACCACGTGGTCGGCGGCGCCGTGGTGCTGCCGGGCACGGCCCTCGTCGAGCTCGCGGTGCGCGCCGGCGACGAGGTCGGCGCCTCCCGGGTGCGGGAACTGACCGTCGCCGCGCCGCTGGTGCTGCCGAACCCGGGCGCGATCCGCGTGCAGGTGCGCGTCGGCGCGGCCGACGGCTCCGGGACCCGGAGCGTGGCGGTGCACTCGCAGCCCGACGGCGACCCCGAGGACCCCTGGACGCGGCACGCCGACGGTCTGCTGGAGCAGGCCACCGACGAGCCGGCGTTGGGCTCCTGGCCGCCGGCCGGAGGCACCGAGGTGGACCTCGCCGGCTGGTACCCGGCGCTTGCGGAGCGCGGCCTGGCCTACGGACCGGCGTTCCGGGGCCTGCGGCGGCTGTGGACCGCCGGCGACGAGGCGTACGCCGAGGTGACCCTGCCGGACGAGGCGGCCGGCGACGCCGGCGGCTTCGCCGTGCACCCGGCGCTGCTGGACGCCGCCCTGCACCCCGTCGGGCTGCTGCTGGCCGAGCGCTCCGGCGGACCGCGCGTGCCGTTCGCGTTCGAGGGCGTGCAGGTGCACGCCTCCGGCGCCCGGACGCTGCGGGTGCGGCTGACCCGGGCGGGCTCGCGCGTGCGGCTGGTGGCCGGGGACGAGTCCGGCGTGCCCGTGGTGTCGGTCGAGTCGCTCGCCCTGCGGGAGATGACCGACGCCACCGGGGCGGAGGCCGCGGAGCGGTCGATGTTCGAGGTGACGTGGCAGGCCGAGACGGTCACCCCGGCGCGGGACGTCTCCGGCTGGGTGCTGCTCGGCGACGGACCCGCCCCGGCGGACCTCGTCACGCCGGTGTTCCCGACCGTCGGCGAGCTGACCGCGGCGGTCTCGGCCGGTACGGTCGAGGCGCCCCGCGCGCTCGTGGTCCCCGTGCCCGCCGGCACCCCGGACGGCGACCTGCCCGACGAAGTCCGTACGGCCACCGCCCGCGTCCTGGCAGTGCTGCACTCCTGGCTGGACAGTGAGGCGCTGGCCGACACCACGCTCGTCGTGCTGACCCGTGCGGCGGTGGCCGCCACCCCGGCGGACGCGGTGCGGGACCTGCCCGGCGCGGCGGTCTGGGGTCTGCTGCGCTCGGCGCAGTCCGAGCACCCGGGGCGGATCGTCCTCGCCGACGTCGACGGGGACCTCACCCCGGCCACCCTCGCCGTGCTCGCCGCCGTCGCCGAGAACCCCTCGCCGACCGGCGGCCAGGTGGCCGTACGCGGCAACGAGGTGCGCACGCCTCGCCTGGGCCGGCCCGCCGGCCAGGCCGCCGACGAACTCGTCCCGCCGGACGGACTGTGGCGGGTCGGGGCGGTCAGCCCCGGCACCCTCGACGGCGTCGGCATGGTGCCCGCCGCCTCCGCCGCCCTGGACACGGGCCAGGTGCGCATCGCGGTGCGCGCGGCCGGCGTGAACTTCCGCGACGTGCTGATCGGCCTGGGCATGTACCCGGATCCGGCGGCCGTGATGGGCAGCGAGGGCGCGGGCGTCGTGGTCGAGGTCGGCCCCGGCGTGACCGACCTGGCGCCCGGCGACCGGGTGCTCGGCATGTTCGAGCCGGCCTTCGCCCCCGAGGTGATCGCCACCCGCGACCTCGTGGCGAAGATCCCCGCCGGCTGGTCGTTCGCGCAGGCCGCCTCCGTGCCGGTGGTGTTCCTGACCGCGTACTACGCGCTGCGGGACCTCGCCGGGCTGCGGTCCGGCGAGTCGGTGCTGATCCACAACGGCGCCGGTGGCGTCGGCATGGCCGCCATCCAGCTCGCCCGGCACTGGGGCGCGACGGTCCACGCCACCGCCAGCCCCGGCAAGTGGGGCGTGCTGCGGGAACTCGGGGTGGCCGAGGAGCGGATCGCGTCGTCGCGGACCACCGAGTTCGAGCAGACCTTCGGCGCGGCCACCGGCGGTGCCGGCGTCGACGTGGTGCTCGACGCCCTCGCCGGTGAGTTCGTGGACGCGTCGCTGCGGCTGCTGCCGCGCGGTGGCCGGTTCGTGGAGATGGGCAAGGCCGACGTACGCGACGCCGAAACCGTCGCCGCCGACCACCCGGGCGTCACCTACCGCGCGTTCGACCTCAACGAGGCCGGGCACCGGCGCATCGGGGAGATGCTCACCGAGCTGCTCGACCTGTTCGCTCGCGGCGCGCTGCGCCCGCTGCCGCTACGGGCGTGGGACGTGCGCCAGGCCCGGCAGGCGCTGCGCCACATCAGCCAGGCCCGGCACATCGGCAAGGTCGTCCTGCGGGTGCCCGCCCCCGCCGACCCGGACGGCACCGTGCTCGTCACCGGCGCCGGCGGCGCCCTCGCCGGCGTGTTCGCCCGGCACCTCGTCGCCACCGGCCAGGCCCGGCACCTGCTGCTGGCCTCCCGCCGTGGCCCCGAGCACTACCGGGAGCTGGTCGACGAGCTGACCCGCGCGGGCGCCCGGGTCACCGCCGGCACCGCCGACGTGACCGACCCCGCGCAGGTGACCCGGCTGCTGGAACTGGTGGACCCGGCGCACCCGCTGACCGCCGTGGTGCACACCGCCGGGGTGATCGCCGACGCGACCATCGGTTCGCTGGACGAGTCCGCCCTGCGTACGGTGCTGGCACCGAAGGTGGACGCCGGGTGGGCGTTGCACGAGGCCACGCGGCACCTGGACCTGTCGGCGTTCGTGCTGTTCTCGTCGGTGGCGGCCACCCTCGGCTCGCCGGGGCAGGGCAACTACGCGGCCGCGAACGCGTTCCTCGACGCCCTCGCCCGGCACCGGCGTGAGCAGGGGCTGCCCGCCACCAGCCTCGCCTGGGGGCTGTGGGCGACCAGCAGCGCCATGACCGCCCACCTGGGCGGCAACGAGCACCGCAAGGCGATCCGCGCCACCAGCGCCCCGTTGACCGACCGGCAGGGCGTGGCGCTGTACGAGCTGGCGCGACAACGCGGCGCGGCGCACCTCGTCCTCATGAACCTGCCGCCGGCGTCGCGGGCGACCGGCCAGAACGTGCCCAGCCTGCTGCGGGACGTGGTCCGTGCGGGAGGCCCGGCCCGGCGCGCGGTGGGTCGCGGCCTCGCGGACACCGCCTCCGTACGCGACCGGCTGGCGACGCTCGGCCCGGCGGAGCGGCGCTCCCACCTGCTCGACCTGGTGGCCGCCGGCGTGGCGGCAGTGCTCGGGCACCGCTCGGCGGAGACCGTCGACGCCCAGCGCGCCTTCAAGGAACTGGGCTTCGACTCGCTCACCTCGGTGGAACTGCGCAACCGGCTCTCCGCCGCCACCGGCCTGCGGCTGCCCGCCACCGTGGCGTTCGACTACCCGACCCCGGTGGTGCTCGCCGAGTTCCTGGACCGGGAGCTCGGCGGCGCGGCAGTCGTGGACCGGCCCGCCGCGGTCGGCACCGCCGCCGCCCTCGACGAGCCGATCGCCATCATCGGCATGGCCTGCCGGTTCCCCGGCGACGTGCAGACCCCCGAGCAGCTCTGGGACGTGGTCACCGCCGGCGCCGACGTCATCTCGCCCTTCCCCACGGACCGGGGCTGGAACCTCGACGACCTGCGCGCCGACGGCCAGGACCCGGGCGCCGTACCACGGCAGGGTGGCTTCCTCCACGACGCCGCCCAGTTCGACGCCGCCTTCTTCGGGATCTCGCCCCGCGAGGCCCTGGCGATGGACCCACAGCAGCGGCTGCTGCTGGAGACCTCCTGGGAGGCCTTCGAGCGGGCCGGGATCGACCCCCACTCGGCGCGGGGCAGCAGCACCGGCGTCTACGTCGGCCTGATCTACCACGACTACGCCTCCCAGGCCGCCGGCGGCACCGACGAACTGGACGGCCACGTCGGCAACGGCAGCGCCGGCAGCGTCGCCTCCGGCCGCATCTCGTACCTGTTCGGCCTGGAGGGCCCTGCCGTCACCGTCGACACCGCCTGCTCGTCGTCGCTGGTGGCGCTGCACCTGGCCACCCAGGCGCTGCGGCAGGACGAGTGCCGCCTCGCCCTCGCCGGCGGGGTGAGCGTCATGTCCACCCCCGGCATGCTCACCGAGTTCTCCCGGCAGCGCGGCCTGTCGCCCGACGGGCGGTGCAAGGCGTTCGGCGCCGGCGCCGACGGCACCGGTTTCGCCGAGGGCGTCGGCATGCTCCTGCTGGAGCGCCTCTCCGACGCGCAGCGCAACGGTCACCGCGTGCTCGCCGTCGTGCGCGGCAGCGCCGTCAACCAGGACGGCGCCAGCAGCGGTCTGACCGCGCCGAACGGCCCCGCACAGCAGCGGGTGATCCGGCAGGCGCTCGCCAACGCCCGGCTCGCCACCACCGATGTGGACGCCGTCGAGGCGCACGGCACCGGCACCGCCCTCGGCGACCCGATCGAGGCGCAGGCGCTGCTGGCCACGTACGGGCAGGGCCGACCGCAGGACCGTCCGCTGTGGCTGGGGTCGGTCAAGTCGAACATCGGCCACGCCCAGGCGGCGGCCGGCGTCGCCGGTGTGATCAAGATGGTGCTGGCGATGCGGCACGGCGTGTTGCCGCCGACCCTGCACGCCGAGAAGCCGTCCCCGCACATCGACTGGACGGCCGGGTCGGTCGCGCTGCTCACCGAGGCCCGGCCGTGGCCCGCCGTCGACCGGCCCCGCCGCGCGGCGGTGTCGTCGTTCGGCATCAGCGGCACCAACGCACACACCATCGTCGAGCAGGCCCCCGAGCCCGCCCCGGCGCAGGCCGCCCCCGCCACGGGCGTCCCGGGCGACCTCGTCGCCTGCGTCCTGTCGGCCCGCGACGCCGCCGCCCTGCACGAGCAGGCGCGCCGGCTGCGGACCCTCGTCGACGGCGAGCCGGACCTGACCATCGCCGACGTGGGCCGGGCCCTCGCCACCGCCCGCAGCGCCTTCGAGCACCGCGCCGTGCTGCTGCCCGCCGACCGCGCCGGGCTGCTCGCCGCCCTCGGTGCGCTGGCCGACGACGAGCCCTCGGCCGCCGTCGTGCGGGGGATCGCCCGCAGCGGCCGCACCGCCGTCCTCTTCTCCGGCCAGGGCGCGCAGCGCGCCGGTATGGGTCGCGGGTTGTACGGGGCGTTCCCGGTGTTCGCTGCCGCGTTGGACGAGGTGTGTGGTCACCTGGATCCGTTGTTGCCGCGTCCGCTCAGGGAGGTGCTGTTCGCGTCGGAGGGCACGCCCGGGGCGGAGTTGCTGGATCAGACGGTGTTCACCCAGGCGGGCCTGTTCGCGGTCGAGGTGGCGTTGTTCCGCCTGGTGGAGTCGTTCGGTGTGGTGCCGGACCTGGTGGCCGGGCACTCCATCGGCGAGATCGCGGCGGCGCATGTGGCGGGCGTGCTCTCCCTGGCCGACGCGTGCGCGCTGGTCGCCGCGCGGGGCAGGCTCATGCAGGCCCTGCCGGCGGGCGGTGGCATGCTCGCCGTGGCCGCCGACGAGGCCGCGGTGGCCGAGTCGATCGTTTCGCTCGCCGACCGGGTCGGCGTCGCCGCCGTCAACGGGCCCACCGCCGTGGTGGTCTCCGGCGCCGCCGAGGCCCTCGACGAGGTGGAGCGGGCCTGGAAGGACCGGGGTGTGCGTACGCGCCGGCTCACCGTCAGCCACGCGTTCCACAGCCCGCTCATGGAGCCGATGCTGGCCGAGTTCCGGCAGACGCTCGACGGACTGACGTTCCACTGGCCCGTCCTGCCGATCGTGTCGAACCTGACCGGGCAGGTCGCCGACCCCGACGAGATCGGCACCCCCGACTACTGGGTCCGCCACGTACGCGAAACCGTCCGCTTCGCCGACGGGGTCGCGAGCCTGCGCGAGCGCAACGTCCGTACCTTCCTCGAACTGGGCCCCGACGCGGTGCTCGCCGGCATGGTGGGCGCCTGCCTGCCGGACGACGACGCGGCGGCGGTCGTGGCGACCCTGCGCCCCGGCCGACCCGAGCCGGCGTCGCTGGTCCACGCGCTTGCGGAGCTGTACGCGCACGGCACGCCGATCACCTGGACCGCCCTCCTGCCGGCCGGAACCCGCCCGGTCGACCTTCCGACGTACCCGTTCCAGCGGCAGCGCTTCTGGCCGGCCGTGGGCCGGCTGCGCGCCGGCGACGTCAGCGGCGCCGGCCTCGGCGTGGCCGAGCACGGTCTGCTCGGCGCGGCCGTGGACCTGGCCGGCGACGACGAGATCGTGCTGACCGGCCGGATCTCCCCGACCACCCACCCCTGGCTGGCCGACCACGTCGTCTCCGGCGTGCCGCTGGTCCCGGGCACGGCCCTCGTGGAGCTTGCCGTCCGCGCCGGCGACGAGGCGGACCTGCCGCGACTGCGTGACCTGACGGTGCTCGTGCCGCTGGTGCTCCCCGAGTCCGGCGCCGTACGGATCCAGGTGCGGGTGTCCGCGTCGGAGTCGCCGCAGCGTCCCGTCGCCGTCTACTCCCGCCCCGACGACGATCCCGAGGCGGGCTGGACCCGGCACGCGGAGGGCGTGCTGGAACCGGCCACGGCCGACGAACCGCAGCCGACCGCCTGGCCGCCCGCCGGCGCCACCGAGGTGGACCTGACCGGCTGGTACCCGGCGCTCCTCGAACACGGCCTGTCGTACGGGCCGGCGTTCCAGGGGCTGCGCCGGGTGTGGACCGGCGAGGACGACGTCTTCGCCGAGGTGGTCCTGCCGGACGACGCGGCGGCGGAGGCGGCTCGCTTCGGCGTGCACCCGGCGCTGCTGGACGCCGCCCTGCACCCGATCGGGCTGCTGCCCGGCGCCGAGGAGACGGGCGGGCCGCGCGTGCCCTTCGCCTTCGAGGGCGTACAGGTGCACGCCTCCGGCGCGAGGCTGCTGCGGGTGCGGTTGACCCGCAACGGCTCCGCGGTGCGGCTGACCGCCCGCGACGAGGCGGGCGCGCCGGTGGTGTCGGTGGACTCCCTCGTCCTGCGGGAGCTGACCGGGGTGGCCGCCCCGAACGCGGCGTCGCGCTCCCTGTTCGAGGTGGCCTGGCAGGCCGAGGAGGCCGACCCGGTCGACGACGCGTCGGGCTGGGCGGTGCTGGGCGGGCCGGCCCTGCCGGGCGTCCCCGGTGGCCCCTCCGCCGAGACGATCCGGCAGCTGCGCGCCGCCATCGACGCCGGCATCGCCCCGCCGCGCCTGCTGCTCTTCACGCCGGCCGCGTCGCCCGCCGACGACGGCGACCCGGCGGAGGCCGTACGCACTGTCACCGCCGACGTGCTGGGCCTGGTGCAGGAGTGGCTGGCCGTCGACGCGCTGGCCGACTCGAAGCTCGTGGTGGTGACCCGGGGCGCGCTGGCCGTCCGCGACGGGGACCGGGTGAGCGACCTGGCCGCCGCGGCCGTGTGGGGCCTGCTGCGCTCCGCGCAGTCCGAGCACCCCGGTCGCATCGTCCTGGCCGACGTCGACGACGCGATCAACCCCGGCACGCTGGGCGTCCTGGCCCGCTTCGCCGCGGACCCGGCCGGCGGTCAGGTCGCGGTGCGTGCGGGCGCGGTGTTCGTGCCGCGTCTGGTGCGTGCGGTCGCTGCGGTGTCGGTGGAGACGCCGGTTGTGGGTGACGGTGCGGTGCTGGTGACCGGTGGTACGGGTGCGCTCGGGGCGTTGGTGGCGGAGCATCTGGTGTCGGCGCATGGTGTGCGGTCGCTGGTGCTGGTGTCGCGTCGTGGTCCGGCGGCTGCGGGTGCGGGTGCGTTGTCGGAGCGGTTGTCGGCGCTGGGTGCGTCGGTGCGGGTCGTTGCCTGCGACGTGACCGACCGGGAGCAGGTCGGCGCACTGGTGGCGGAGGTCGTTGCCGGGGGTCGGCTGGCGGGTGTGGTGCATACCGCTGGTGTCCTGGATGACGGGGTGATCGAGCGGGTCACCGAGGAGCGTCTGGCAAGGGTGTTGGCGCCGAAGGTGTCGGCGGGTTGGTTGTTGCACGAGGCGACGGCGGGTCTGGGTCTCGACTTGTTCGTGGTGTTCTCGTCGGTGGCGGGTGTGTTGGGTTCGCCGGGTCAGTCGGCGTATGCGGCGGGTAACGCGTTCCTGGACGGGTTGGCGGTGTGGCGGCGGCAGCTCGGGTTGCCGGCGGTCAGCCTCGCCTGGGGCATGTGGGACACCGCAGGCATGGCCGCCTCGATCGGCGGCAACGACCGGGCCCGTACGGCACGCGCCGGACTCCGACCGATGAACGCCCGCACCGGCCTGGAACTCTTCGACGCCGCCGTGGGGGCACAGCGGGCGGCGCTGGTGCCGGCCGCGATCGACGTACCCGCGCTGCGGGCGGCAGCAGCCGGCGCGGTCGTACCGCCGATGCTGCGCAACCTGGTCGACGTGGCGACGACCCGCCGCCGCGCCGGCCAGGGCGCCCCCGGCGGCTGGGCCGACCGCCTCACCGGCCTCAGCGCAGAGGACGGCCTCGCGCAGGTCGACCAGCTGATCCGGGGCCTGGTCGCGCAGGTCCTCGGGCACGGCGGCGCCGAGGCGGTGCCGGCCGACCGGGCGTTCAAGGACCTGGGCTTCGACTCGCTGACCGCCGTCGAGCTGCGCAACCGGGTGAACGGCGCGACCGGCCTGCGCCTCACCTCGACCCTGGTGTTCGACCACCCGTCCCCGCAGGTCCTGGCGGCCCACGTGTACGCGGAACTCGCGGGCACCCGGCCCGGCGCCGTCACGACCGACGAGGCGGCGACCGGCGACGCCGACGAGGCGATCGCGATCGTCGGCATGGCCTGCCGCTACCCCGGCGGGGTGGAGTCTCCCGACGAGCTGTGGAAGCTGGTCAGCACCGGTGGGGAGGGCATCGGGGAGTTCCCGGCCGACCGGGGCTGGGACCTGGAGACGCTGTACGACCCGGACCCCGACCACGCCGGCACCTCGTACACCCGCCACGGCGGCTTCCTGTACGGCGCGGCGGAGTTCGACCCCGGCTTCTTCGGTGTCTCGCCGCGTGAGGCCCTCGCCATGGACCCGCAGCACCGGCTGCTGCTGGAGGCGTCGTGGGAGACGTTCGAGTCGGCGGGCCTGGACCCGTCGGGCCTGCGGGGCAGCCGGACCGGTGTCTTCGCGGGCGTCATCTACCACGACTACTCGACGCGCCTGATGGAGACGCCCGAGGTCGAGGGCTACATCGGCACCGGCAACTCGGGCAGCGTGCTGTCCGGCCGGGTCGCGTACACGTTCGGCCTCGAAGGCCCGGCGGTCACTGTCGACACGGCGTGCTCGTCGTCGCTGGTGGCGTTGCACCTCGCGGTGCAGGCGTTGCGGTCGGGTGAGTGTGATTTGGCGTTGGCCGGTGGTGTGACGGTGATGGCGACGCCCGGCACGTTCGTGGAGTTCTCGCGGCAGCGTGGTCTGTCGGCCGACGGCCGGTGTAGGTCGTTCGCGGCGTCGGCGGACGGTACGGGCTGGTCCGAGGGTGTGGGTGTGCTGCTGGTGCAACGGCTCTCCGACGCGCAGCGGGAGGGCCGGCGGATCCTGGCGGTGGTGCGGGGCAGCGCCGTGAACCAGGATGGTGCGTCGAACGGCTTGACGGCGCCGAACGGTCCGTCGCAGCAGCGGGTGATCCGGCAGGCCCTGGCGAACGCGCGGCTCACCACCGCCGAGGTGGATGTGGTGGAGGCGCACGGTACGGGTACGACTCTGGGTGACCCGATCGAGGCGCAGGCTCTGCTGGCGACGTACGGGCAGGAGCGTCCGCAGGATCGGCCGCTGCTGCTCGGGTCGGTGAAGTCGAACATCGGGCATGCGCAGGCGGCTGCGGGTGTGGCTGGTGTGATCAAGATGGTGTTGGCGATGCGGCACGGCGTCGTCCCGGCGACGCTGCATGTGGACGAGGCGTCCCCGCACGTCGATTGGACGGCCGGGGCGGTCGCTCTGGCGACCGAGGCGGTGCCGTGGCCGCGGGTGGGTCGGCCGCGTCGGGCGGGGGTGTCGTCGTTCGGGATTTCCGGCACGAACGCGCACGTGATCATCGAGCAGCCGCCCGCCGAGGTGGTTGAGGGGGAGGTCGTCGTCCGCGAGGTGCCGGTGGTGCCGGTGCTGCTGTCGGCCCGCGACGCCGCCGCACTCGCCGGGCAGGCGGGCCGGTGGGCGCGGTGGCTCGCCGTGGACGAGGCCCCACGCGGCGTGGATGTGGCCTGGTCGTCGGTGGCGTCGCGGTCGGCGTTGGAGCACCGGGCGGTGGTGTCCGGGGCGAGCCGGGACGAACTGCTGGCGGGTCTCGCGGCAGTGGCGGCCGGCGAGCCGTCGGGGGCCGTCGTGACCGGTTCTGCCGCCGCGCGCGGCCAGTTGGCGCTGTTGTTCTCGGGTCAGGGTGCGCAGCGTGCGGGGATGGGCCGGGAGTTGTCTGCTCTGTTCCCGGTGTTCGCCGTCGCGTTGGACGAGGTGTGTGGGCATCTGGATCCGTTGTTGCCGCGTCCGTTGCGGGAGGTGCTGTTCGCGTCGTCGGGGTCCGCCGAGGCGGAGTTGCTGGATCAGACGGTGTTCACGCAGGCGGGGTTGTTCGCGGTCGAGGTGGCGTTGTTCCGTCTGGTGGAGTCGTTCGGGATCGTGCCGGACATGCTGGCCGGTCACTCGATCGGTGAGGTGACGGCGGCGCATGTCGCGGGCGTGTTGTCCTTGGCCGACGCGTGCGTTCTCGTGGCCGCGCGGGGTCGGTTGATGCAGGCGCTGCCGGCCGGTGGCGGGATGCTGGCGGTGGCCGCCGATGAGGCTGCGGTGGTGGAGTCTCTCGCCGGGATGACCGACCGGGTCGGTATCGCGGCCGTCAACGGGCCTGCCGCCGTCGTCGTCTCCGGTGCCGTCGAGGCCCTGGACGAGGTGGAGCGGGTCTGGCGCGACCGGGGCGTGCGCACTCGCCGGCTGACGGTGAGCCATGCGTTCCACAGCCCGTTGATGGAGCCGATGCTGGCCGAGTTCCGCGCGGTCCTGCACGGCCTCACGTTTGCCACGCCGCTGCTGCCGGTCGTGTCGAACGTGACCGGTGCCCTGGCCGGCGATGAGATCTGCACGCCGGAGTATTGGGTGCGGCATGTGCGCGAGGCGGTGCGCTTCGCCGATGGGATCACCGCCCTGCGGGCCGCCGGTGTGGACACGTTCCTGGAGGTCGGGCCGCAGAGCGTCCTGACCGCGATGACCGCCGACGTGCTGCCCGACGACGACGGTGTGCTGGCGGTGGCTGTGCAGCGCCGTGACCGTCCGGAGGTGCAGGCGTTGCTGCACGCCCTGGCCGAGTTGCACGTGCACGGGATGCCGGTGACCTGGACGCAGTGGTTCGCCGAGAGCGGCGCGCGGCGGGTGGACCTGCCCACGTACGCCTTCCAGCGGGAGCGGTACTGGCCCGAGCCGGCGAACCGGCCGCGGCAGACGGCGACCGACGGCGGCGACGCCGACTTCTGGAAGGCCGTCGAACGCGGCGACCTGAGCGCCCTCGCCGCCCAGTTCGGCGACGACGGCGCCGCCCTGGACGCCCTCACCCCGGCGCTGCCGGTCCTGTCGACCTGGCACCGGGCGCGCACGCAGCGGGCCGTCCTGGACGCATGGTCGTACCGCGTCGGATGGAAGCGCGCCGACATCACCGCCGGCCCCGCGCGGCCCGGCGCTTGGCTGCTCGTGACGGCGCAGGACGACCTGGCGGACGGCACCCGGGCGGAGGCGGTCACCAAGGCCCTCGCCGAGGTCGGCGCCGACGTGGTCCGGCTCACCGTCGACCCGGCCGGCACCGACCGGGCGGGCCTCGCCCGGCGGCTGGGCGACGCGCTGGCCGACGGTCCCGTCACCGGCGTGCTCTCCCTGCTCGGCCTCCGCGACCAGCCGCACCCCGCCCACCCGGCCGTGCCGGTCGGGACGGCCGCCACGCTGCTGCTGCTCCAGGCGCTGCACGACACCGGGGCGACGACCCGGCTGTGGTGCCTGACGCAGGGCGCGGTCAGCACCGGCGACGGGGACACCGTGCACGCTGCCGTCCAGAGCGGGCTCTGGGGCCTGGGGCTCGTGGCGGGCCTGGAACACCCCCACCTGTGGGGCGGGCTGGTGGATCTGCCCGAGCAGGCCGACGCGACGGCCTGGGACCGGCTGGCGCGGGTGGTGACCGGCGCCGGCGACGAGGACCAGCTTGCCGTACGCCCCTCCGGGGTGTTCGTCCGTCGCCTGGTCCGCTCGGCGCCCGCCGCCCCCGACACGGCGCAGCGGTGGCGGCCGTCCGGCACCGTGCTCGTCACCGGCGGCACGGGCGCGCTGGGCGCGCACGTGGCCCGCTGGGCGGCGGCCAACGGGGCGGAGCACGTCGTGCTGACCAGCCGCCGCGGCGGGGACGCCCCGGGGGCCGTGGAGCTGCGCGAGGAGCTGACCGCCCAGGGCGTACGGGCGTCGGTCGTCGCCTGCGACGTCGCCGATCGCGACCAGGTGGCGGAGCTGCTGGCCCGCCTCGACGAGGATCCGGCGCCGCTGACGGCCGTGGTGCACGCGGCGGGCGCCGGCGAGTCCGGGCTGATCGCCGACACCGACCTGGCCGCGTTCGCGGGCGTGCTCGACGGCAAGGTGGCCGGCGCGCTGCACCTGGACGCCCTGCTCGGCGACCGGCCGTTGGACGCGTTCGTGCTCTTCTCCTCCATCGCCGGGGTGTGGGGCAGCGGCGGGCAGTCCGCGTACGCCGCCGGCAACGCCTTCCTGGACGCGCTCGCCGAGCAGCGGCGCGGCCGGGGCCTGGCGGCGACGTCCGTGGCCTGGGGACCGTGGGCCGACGGCGGCATGGCCACCGGCGAAGCCCAGCAGATGCTGGCCCGGCGCGGCCTGACCGCCATGGCGCCGGCCGATGCCGTGCACGCCATGCGGTACGCCGCCGGCCTGCCCAGGGCGGCGCTGACCGTGGTGGACGTCGACTGGGCGGTCTTCGCCCCGGCGTACGCCTCGGCCCGCCCCCGGCCGCTGCTCGACGACATCGCCGAGGCCCGGGAGGCGCTGCACGCCCACGCCGTGGAGCAGCAGCCCGGCGGTGCCGCCGACGCCCTGCGGGAGCACCTGCTCACCCTGCCCCGCCCCGAGCGGGTCCGGCACCTGGTCGACCTGGTCCGCACCCACGCCTCGGCCGTGCTCGGCCACGCGGGAACGGACCGGGTCAAGCCGCAGCGGGCGTTCAAGGAGCTCGGATTCGACTCGCTGACGGCGGTCGAGCTGCGCAACCGACTGACCGGCGTCACCGGCCTGTCGCTGCCCGCGACCCTCGTCTTCGACTACCCGAACCCGGCCGTGCTCGCCGAGAACCTGCTCGACGGCCTGCTGCCCGAGGCGGCGCAGGCGGACGACGGCGACCCGGCGGAGGCGGCCGTCCGGCAGACGCTCGCGGCGATCCCGCTGGCCCGCCTCCGTGAGGCCGGGCTGCTGGACCTGCTGCTCAACCTCGCCGACACCGACGGCGACGACGGTGACGAGTCCACCGACGAGGACCTGGACCTCGACGACCTCGACACCGACGCCCTCGTCAGGCTGGCGCTTGACGGAACCGATTCCTGACCGTTGTCCCCAGTACGGAGCTCATGATGTCTACGTCCGCAGACAAGGTCGTCGAGGCGCTTCGCGCGTCGCTCAAGGAGACGGGCCGCCTCCGTCAGCTCAACCAGCAGCTGACCGCCGCCGCCAGGGAGCCGATCGCCATCGTCGCGATGTCCTGCCGCTATCCGGGTGGCGTCGCCAGCCCCGAGCAGCTCTGGGACCTGGTGGCCTCCGGCGGCGACGCGATCGGCGGCTTCCCGACGGACCGGGGCTGGGACCTGGACAACCTGTACGACCCGGACGCCGACCGGGCCGGCCGCTCCACCACCCGCGAGGGCGGCTTCCTCTACGACGCGGCCGACTTCGACGCCGCGTTCTTCGGCATCTCGCCGCGCGAGGCCGTGGCGATGGACCCCCAGCAGCGGCTGCTGCTGGAGACGTCGTGGGAGGCGTTCGAGCACGCCGGCGTCGCGCCCGCCTCGATGCGGGGGCAGAAGGTCGGCGTCTTCGTCGGCACCGCCGCCAACGGCTACGGCATGGGCCCGCAGAGCGAGGCCGAGGGCGCCGACGAGGGCTACCTGCTGACCGGTACGGCCACCAGCGTCGTCTCCGGGCGGATCGCGTACGCCCTCGGCCTGGAGGGCCCCGCGGTCACCGTGGACACCGCCTGCTCGTCGTCGCTGGTCGCCCTGCACCTGGCGTGCCAGGCGCTGCGGCAGGGCGACTTCGACCTGGCCCTGGCCGGCGGCGTGTGCGTCATGGCCACCCCCGGCCCGTTCGTGGGCTTCTCCCGGCAGCGGGGGCTCGCCCCCGACGGCCGCTGCAAGTCGTTCGCCGCCGCCGCCGACGGCACCGGCTGGTCCGAGGGCGTCGGCATCCTGCTGGTGGAGCGGCTGTCGGACGCGCAGCGCAAGGGACACCCGGTCCTCGCCGTGATCCGCGGCAGCGCCGTCAACCAGGACGGCGCGTCCAACGGTCTCACCGCCCCCAACGGGCCGGCCCAGCAGCGGGTGATCCGGCAGGCCCTGGCGAACGCGCGGCTGACCACGGCCGACGTGGACGCCGTCGAGGCGCACGGCACCGGCACCGTCCTCGGTGACCCGATCGAGGCGCAGGCCCTGCTGGCCACGTACGGCCAGGGCCGCCCCGCTGACCGGCCGCTGCTGCTCGGCTCGATCAAGTCGAACATCGGCCACAGCCAGTCGGCCGCCGGCGTGGCCGGTGTGATCAAGATGGTGATGGCGATGCGGCACGGGCTCGTGCCGTCCACCCTGCACGTCGACGAGCCGACGCCGAAGGTGGACTGGTCGGCCGGCGAGGTGTCGCTGGTGACCGAGGCGACGCCGTGGCCGGCGACCGACCGTCCCCGCCGGGCGGCCGTGTCGTCGTTCGGGATCTCCGGCACGAACGCGCACACCATCATCGAGGAACCGCCCGCCCCGGACGCCGCCGACCCCGCCGACACCGGGCCGGCCCCCACCGTCGCCCTGCCGGCGGTGCCCGTGCTGCTCTCCGCCCGCTCCGAGGCAGCGCTCAGCGCGCAGGCGGGTCGCTGGGCCCGGTGGCTGGAGGACGACGAGGCCCTCGGCACCGTGGACGTCGGCTGGTCGTCGGTCGTGTCGCGCTCCGCGCTGGAGCACCGGGCCGTGGTCTCCGCGACCGGCCGTGAGGAGCTGCTGGCCGGGCTGCGCGCCCTGGCCGCCGGGCAGCCGTCCGGCGCGCTGGTCGCCGGGCAGGCCGCCGACCGGGGTCCGCTCGCGGTGCTCTTCTCCGGTCAGGGCGCGCAGCGTGCCGGCATGGGCCGGGAGTTGTACGCGGAGTTCCCGGTCTTCGCCGCCGCGCTGGACGAGGTGTGCGCACAGCTCGACGCGCTGTTGCCGCGCCCGCTCAAGGAGGTGCTGTTCGCAGCCGAGGGTTCCGCCGAGGCGGAGCTGCTGGACCGGACGGTGTTCACGCAGGCGGGTCTGTTCGCGGTCGAGGTGGCGTTGTTCCGCCTGGTGGAGTCGTTCGGCGTCGCCCCCGACCTGGTCGGCGGTCACTCGATCGGCGAGGTCACGGCCGCGCATGTGGCGGGGGTGTTGTCGCTGGCGGATGCGTGTGTGTTGGTGGCGGCGCGGGGCCGGTTGATGCAGGCGTTGCCGGCCGGTGGTGGGATGTTGGCCGTTGCGGCGGCCGAGGCCGATGTGCTGGCGACGCTGGACGGCTTGACCGGTGTGGGGGTCGCGGCTGTCAACGGGCCGACGTCGGTGGTGGTCTCCGGTGCGGTGGAGGCGCTCGACGAGGTGGAGCGGGTCTGGCGTGGGCGGGGTGTGCGTACGCGCCGGTTGTCGGTGAGTCATGCGTTCCACAGCCCGTTGATGGAGCCGATGCTGGACGAGTTCCGGGTGGTCCTGGACGGGTTGACGTTCGAGGCGCCGGCGTTGCCGGTCGTGTCGAACGTGACCGGTGCGCCGGCTGACGTCGACGAGATCCGTAGTCCCGACTACTGGGTGCGGCACGTGCGGGAGGCTGTGCGTTTCGCCGACGGGGTCGCCGCGCTGCGCGCCGCCGGGGTGGACACGTTCCTGGAGATCGGCCCGCGCAGCGTGCTGACCGCGTTGGTCGGCGACATCCTGCCCGCCGACGACGGGGTGCTGGCCGGCGCCGCGCAGCGCGCCGACCGCCCCGAGTCGCGGGCCCTGCTCGCCGTCCTGTCCGAACTGCACGTCAACGGGGTACCCGTCGACTGGGCGACCCTCTACGCCGGCGCCGGAGCGACCCCGGTCGCCCTGCCCACGTACGCGTTCCAGCGGCAGCGCTACTGGCCCGAGCAGATGCCGGCCTCGGCCACCGGCCCGGTCAGCCCGGACGTGGTGGACGTCGAGTTCTGGTCGGCCGTCGAGCGCTCCGACGTGGCGGCCCTCGCCGCGCAGTTCGGCACCGACGGGGCGGGCGTCCTGGCCCCGGCCCTGCCGGTCCTGTCGTCCTGGCGCAAGGCGCGGCTGCGGGACGCCGTCGTCGACAGCTGGTCGTACCGGGTGGTGTGGAAGCGGACCACCGTCCCCGCACCGCTCACCCCGCCGGGACGCTGGCTGCTCGTGGAGCCCGCCGACGACGCCGCCACGACCGAGTGGGCCGGGGCGCTCGCGGGGGCGCTGAGCGCCGCCGGCGGCGAGGTGTCCCGGCTGGCGGTGGACCCGCTCGCCGAGCGCGACCAGGTGACGTCGCGGCTGGCCGGCGCCGTGGGGGACACCCCGTTCACCGGGATCGTCTCCCTGCTGGGCCTGCTGGAGCGACCCCACCCCGGCCAGCCGGCGGTGCCGCTCGGCACGGCCGCCACGATGACGCTGGTGCAGGCCCTGCACGCCGCCGACGTCGCGGCACCACTGTGGATGCTCACGCGGGGCGCTGTCGGCACCGGCGACACCGACCCGGTGCGCAGCGTCGCCCAGGGCGGGCTGTGGGGCCTGGCCCGGGTCGCCGGGCTGGAACACCCGCAGCTCTGGGGCGGCCTGGTCGACCTGCCGGACGCGCCCGGGCGCGGCGACTGGGACCACGCGGTGGGCGTCCTGACCGGGGGCGGCCACGAGGACCAGGTTGCCGTGCGGCCCTCCGGCGTCTTCGTGCGGCGCCTGGTGCGCGCCACGCCCGCGGCCGTCGGCACCGTCGACCGCTGGCAGCCGTCCGGCACCGTCCTCGTCACCGGCGGCACCGGGGCGCTCGGCGCGCACGTGGCCCGCTGGGCGGCGGCCAACGGCGCCGAGCACCTCGTGCTGACCAGCCGCCGCGGCGAGCACGCCCCCGGGGCGGCCGAGCTGCGCGACGAACTGACCGCGCTCGGCGCCCGGGTGAGCCTGGTCGCCGCCGACATGGCCGACCGCGCCCGCGTCGAGGCGCTGCTGCGCGACGTCGACGCCGACCCGGCGCCCCTGACCGCGGTGGTGCACGCCGCCGGGGTGGGCCAGCTGAACATGCTCGTCGACACCGACCTCGCCGGCCTGGCCGGGGTGCTCGACGGCAAGATCGCCGGCGCCGTGCACCTGGACGAGCTGCTGGGCGACCGACCGCTCGACGCGTTCGTGCTGTTCTCCTCCATCGCCGGAATCTGGGGCAGCGGCGGCCAGGCCGCGTACGCCGCCGGCAACGCCTTCCTCGACGCCCTCGCCGAGCGGCGCCGCGCCCGCGGCCTGACCGCCACCGCCGTGGCGTGGGGCCCCTGGGCCGACGGCGGCATGGCCAGCGGCGAGGGGCAGGAACTGCTGGCCCGCCGTGGCCTCAGCCCCATGTCGCCGGCCCAGGCCGTGTACGCGCTGCGCAGCGCCGTCGGCCGGGCCGGGCCGGCGGTGACCGTGGCGGACGTCGACTGGTCCCTGTTCACCCCGGCGTTCGCCGCCGCCCGCGCCCGCCCCCTGCTCGACGACATCGCCGAGGCGCGCGACGCCCTGCGCGTGGTCGACGCGGAACCGGAGGGGACCGTCGGCGGCGGGCTGCGGCAGCACCTGCTGACGCTGCCCCGCGCCGAGCAGGACCGCCACCTGACCGAGCTCGTACGCACGCACACCGCCGCCGTGCTCGGCCACTCCGGCACCGAACTGGTCAAGGCCAACCGGGCGTTCAAGGAACTCGGCTTCGACTCGCTGACCGCCGTCGAGCTGCGCAACCGGCTCGGCGCCGCCACCGGCCTCAACCTGCCCACCACCCTGGTCTTCGACTACCCGAACCCGGCCGCCCTCGCCGACCACCTGTCGGCGACGCTGCGCCTGCACGAGGTCGAGACCGTCACCGCCTGGGGCCCCGCCGGGCCGGTCGACGACGACCCGATCGTCATCGTCGGCATGAGCTGCCGCTACCCGGGCGGCGTGGCCAACCCGGACGACCTGTGGGAGCTGGTCGCCACCGGGCGCGACGGCATCAGCGGCTTCCCCGACGACCGCCACTGGGACATGGGCCGGCTGCTGGCCGTCGACGCCGACGGGCAACCCGTCTCACACACCCGCGAGGGCGGCTTCGTCGACGGCGCCACCACATTCGACCCGGGCTTCTTCGGCATCTCGCCGCGCGAGGCCGTCGCCATGGACCCGCAGCAGCGGCTGCTGCTGGAGGCGTCCTGGGAGGCCATGGAGCAGGCCGGCATCGACCCGGAGGAGCTGCGCGGCAGCCGTACCGGCGTCTTCGTGGGCGCCTCCCCGTCGGGCTACGGCACCACCGACACCCCGGCCGAGCTGGCCGGCTACCAGCTCACCGGCGGCGCGCACAGCGTCATCTCGGGCCGGGTGTCGTACACCTTCGGGCTGGAGGGCCCGGCGGTGACGGTCGACACCGCCTGCTCGTCCTCGCTGGTGGCTGTGCACCTGGCCGCCCAGGCGCTGCGCGGCGGCGAATGCGACATGGCGCTGGCAGGCGGCGTCACCGTCATGGTGACGCCCGGCGCCTTCGTCGAGTTCTCCCGCCAGGGCGGCCTCGCCCCGGACGGGCGCTGCAAGTCCTTCGCCGCCGACGCCGACGGCACCGGCTGGTCGGAGGGCGTCGGCGTGCTGCTCGTCCAGCGCCTCTCCGACGCCCGGCGGCAGGGCCGCCAGGTGCTCGCCGTGCTCGCCGGCAGCGCCGTCAACCAGGACGGCGCGTCCAACGGTCTCACCGCCCCCAACGGGCCGGCCCAGCAGCGGGTGATCCGGCAGGCCCTCGCGAACGCGCGACTGACCACGGCCGACGTGGACGCCGTCGAGGCGCACGGCACCGGCACCGTCCTCGGCGACCCGATCGAGGCGCAGGCCCTGCTGGCCACGTACGGTCAGGGCCGCCCCGCCGACCGGCCGCTGCTGCTCGGCTCGATCAAGTCGAACATCGGCCACAGCCAGGCCGCCGCCGGCGTCGCCGGCATGATCAAAATGGTGCAGGCGATGCGGTACGGCCTGCTCCCACGGACCCTGCACCTCGACGAGCCGACCCCCCACGTGGACTGGTCCGCCGGCGCGGTCTCCCTGCTCACCGAGGCGCGCCCCTGGCCGGCGGTGGACCGGCCCCGCCGGGCCGCCGTGTCGTCGTTCGGCATCAGCGGTACGAACGTGCACCTGATCCTGGAGCAGCCGCCCACGCCGACCGACGCGGACGAGCCGGCCGACGGCGACGAGCCGGTCACCGGTGACGAGCCGTCCCGGGTGCCGGCGGTGCTGCCGCTGCTGCTGTCGGCCCGCGACGCGGCCGGGCTGTCGGCACAGGCCGGCCGCTGGGCGCAGTGGCTCGGCGGCACCGGGGCCCCGCGCCCGCTCGACGTGGCGTGGTCGTCGGTGGCGTCGCGTTCCGTACTGGAGCACCGGGCCGTCGTGTCCGGGGCGAGCCGGGACGAACTGCTGGCGGGCCTCGAAGCCGTGTCGGCGGGCGAGGTCTCGGCCGGCGTGCTCACCGGCCCGGGCGGCCAGCGCGGCCAGTTGGCGCTGTTGTTCTCGGGTCAGGGTGCGCAGCGTGCGGGGATGGGTCGGGAGTTGTCTGCTCTGTTCCCGGTGTTCGCCGCCGCGCTGGATGAGGTGTGTGCGCAGCTCGATCCGTTGTTGCCGTGTCCGTTGCGGGAGGTGCTGTTCGCGTCGTCGGGGTCCGCTGAGGCGGGGTTGCTGGATCAGACGGTGTTCACGCAGGCCGGGTTGTTCGCGGTCGAGGTGGCGCTGTTCCGCCTGGTGGAGTCGTTCGGGATCGTGCCGGACATGCTGGCCGGTCACTCGATCGGTGAGGTGACGGCGGCGCATGTCGCGGGCGTGTTGTCCCTGGCCGACGCGTGTCAGCTCGTCGCCGCGCGGGGTCGGTTGATGCAGGCGCTGCCCACGGGCGGCGGCATGCTGGCGGTGGCGGCCGACGAGGCGGCGGTGGTGGAGTCTCTCGCCGGGATGACCGACCGTCTCGGTATCGCGGCGGTTAACGGGCCCGCCGCTGTGGTGGTGTCGGGTGCCGTCGAGGCCCTGGACGAGGTGGAGCGGGTCTGGCGCGACCGGGGCGTGCGGACCCGCCGGCTCACTGTCAGCCATGCGTTCCACAGTCCGTTGATGGAGCCGATGCTGGCCGAGTTCCGCGCGGTCCTGCAGGGCCTCACGTTTGCCACGCCGCTGCTGCCGGTCGTGTCGAACGTGACCGGGGCCCTGGCCGGCGACGAGATCCGCACGGCCGACTATTGGGTGCGGCACGTGCGCGAGGCCGTCCGGTACGCCGACGGGATCGCCGCCCTGCGGGCCGCCGGTGTGGACACCTTCCTGGAAATCGGTCCGCAGAGCGTCCTGACCGCCATGAACGCCGACGTGCTGCCCGACGACGACGCCGTGCTGGCGGTGGCTGTGCAGCGCCGTGACCGTTCGGAGGCGCACGCGCTGCTGCACGCCCTGGCCGAGTTGCACGTGCACGGGATGCCGGTGACCTGGACGCAGTGGTTCGCCGAGACCGGCGCGCGGCGGGTGGACCTGCCCACATACGCCTTCCAGCGGGAGCGGTACTGGCTGCCGCCCACCGGCCAGTCCGCCGACGTCTCCGGGGCCGGCCTCGGCGTGGCGCGGCACCCGCTGCTTGGCGCGGCGGTGTCGGTCGCCGGCGAGGACATGGTGGTGCTGACCGGCCGGCTGTCGGTGCCGACGCACGCGTGGCTCGCCGACCACGTCGTCTCCGGCGCCGTGGTGGTGCCGGGCACCGCGCTGGTGGACCTCGTCGTCCGGGCGGGCGACGAGGTCGGCGCGTCCCGCGTCCGCGAGCTGACAGTGCTCGCCCCGCTCGTGCTGCCCGTCACCGGCGGCGGGGTACGGGTCCAGGTCCGGGTCGGTCCCGTCGACGGGACCGGCAGCCGCTCGGTGACCGTGCACTCCCAGCCCGAGGACGACTCCGAGTCGGGCTGGATCCGGCACGCCGACGGCCTCGTCGGCGTCCCCACTGCCGACGAGCCCACCCTGGGCGCCTGGCCGCCACCCGGCGCGTCCGAGGTGGACGTCACCGGCTGGTACGCGACGGTCGCCGAGCACGGGCTCGCGTACGGGCCGGTCTTCCGGGGCCTGCGCCGGGCGTGGACCGCCGACGGCGAGGTGTTCGCCGAGGTCGCACTCCCCGACGAGGTCACCGGCGACCCGGCGGGCTTCGGGGTGCACCCGGCGTTGCTGGACGCCGCCCTGCACCCCGTCGGGCTGCTGCCCGCCGACCAGTCGGGCGGCGGTCCCCGGGTGCCGTTCGCGTTCGAGGGTGTGCAGGTCCACGCCGTCGGCGCCCGGACGCTCCGGGTCCGCCTCACCGCCTCCGGCAACTCGGTGCGGCTGGTCGCCGCCGACGAGACGGGCGTGCCCGTGGTGTCGGTGGACTCGCTGGCACTGCGCGAGATGACCGGCCTGGCGGCCGCGCCGGACGAGGCGTACCGATCCCTGTTCGAGGTCTCCTGGCAGCCCGAGCAGATCGCCGCGCCCGACGGCGCGTACGGCTGGGCCGTGCTCGGTGACCGCCCGCTCGACGGCGCGCCGCAGCTCCCGGCGTACGCCGACGTCGCCGCTCTGACCACGGCGGCGACGGACGGCACCGCCCCGGCGGCGCTGCTGCTACCCGTCACCCCGGCGACCTCCGGGACGGACGTGCCCGACGCGGTGCGCTCCGCCACGACGGACGTCCTCGGCGCGGTGCAGGCGTGGCTGGCGGCCGAGCCGCTGGCGGACTCGCGGCTGGTCGTCGTGACCCGCGGCGCCGTGACCACCGGCGCCGACGACCGCGTCAGCGACCTGGCGGGGGCGGCGGTCTGGGGCCTGCTGCGCTCGGCCCAGTCGGAGCACCCCGGCCGGCTCGTGCTGGCCGACCTGGAACCCGGCGCCGACCTGGACGCCGACCTGCTGGCCCTGCTCGCCGCAGCCGCCGACGACCCCGACCTCGGCGGGCAGGTCGCGGTGCGTTCGGGTACGGCGTACCTGCCGCGGCTGGTCCGCGCCACGGGCGCCGCGCGGACCCCGGCGACCCTCGGCGGGGGAACCGTCCTCGTCACCGGCGGCACCGGATCGCTGGGCGCCCTGGTGTCCGAACACCTCGTCACCGCCTACGGCGTGCGTTCGCTGGTGCTGGCGTCCCGGCAGGGCCCGGCGGCCCCCGGAGCCGACGAACTGGTGCGGCGGCTGACCGCGCTGGGCGCGACCGCCCGCGTGGTCGCCACGGACGTGACCGACCGCGAGCGCGTCGGCGAGCTGGTCCGGTCCATCACCGCCGACGACCGCCTGGCCGGGGTGGTCCACACCGCCGGCGTCCTCGACGACGGCATCGTCAGCGGGATCACCGCCGACCGGCTGGCGGACGTGCTGGCCCCGAAGGTCACGGCGGGCTGGTGGCTGCACGAGGCGACCGCCGAGCTGGACCTCGACCTGTTCGTGCTCTTCTCCTCCGTCGCCGGGGTGCTCGGCTCTCCCGGCCAGGCCGCGTACGCGGCCGGCAACGCCTTCCTGGACGCCCTCGCCGTGCTGCGGGCGCAGCGCGGGCTGCCCGCCGTCAGCCTCGCGTGGGGCATGTGGGACACCGACGGCATGGCCGCGTCGATCAACGACACCGACCGGGCGCGGGTGACCCGGGCCGGTCTGGTCCCGATGACCGCCCCGGTCGGGCTCGGGCTGTGGGACGCCGCCCTGACCCACGGCGGCGCGGCGCTGGTGCCGGCCGTTGTCGACCTGCCCGCCATGCGGGCACGGACCGCCGCCGGCCGGGTGCCGGTGATGCTGCGGGGCCTGGTGGGACCGGCCGCGAAGCGTCGCCGCTCCGGCACCGGCGCGTGGGCCGACCGGCTGGCCGGCCTCGACCCGCAGGAGGCGCGTACGCAGGTGGCCCTGCTGGTGCGTGGGATGATCGCGCAGGTGCTCGGCCACGGCGGCGCCGATGCGGTGCCGGCGGACCGGGCGTTCCGGGAACTGGGCTTCGACTCGCTGACCGCCGTCGAGCTGCGTAACCGGATCAACAGCGCGAGCGGACTGCGGCTCACGTCGACGCTCGTCTTCGACTACCCGACCCCCGCTGCCCTGTCGGAGCACCTGTACGAGCAGCTGTCCGGCCAGGTCGCCGAGCAGCAGCGGGCCGTGCGGGCGACAAACGTCGACGAGCCGATCGCCATCGTGGGCATGGCCTGCCGCTACCCGGGCGGCGTGACGAACCCGCAGCAGCTGTGGGACCTGGTCGCCGCCGGCGCCGACGGTATCGGCGAGTTCCCCACCGACCGGGGCTGGGAACTCGACCGGCTCTTCCACCCCGACCCGGACAACCCCGGGACGTCGTACACCCGCCACGGTGGCTTCCTGTACGGGGCCGCCGAGTTCGACCCGGACTTCTTCGGCATCTCGCCGCGCGAGGCGATCGCCATGGACCCGCAGCAGCGACTGCTGCTGGAGGCGTCCTGGGAGACGTTCGAGTCGGCCGGCCTCGACCCGTCGCGGCTACGTGGCAGCCGGACCGGCGTCTTCGCCGGGCTCATGTACCACGACTACGCCTCCGGCGTGCAGGACCTGCCCGAGGGCGTGGGCGGCTACCTCGGCACCGGCACCTCCGGCAGCGTGCTGTCCGGCCGGGTCGCGTACACGTTCGGCCTCGAAGGCCCGGCCGTCACTGTCGACACGGCGTGCTCGTCGTCGCTGGTGGCGCTGCACCTCGCGGTGCAGGCGCTGCGCGGCGGCGAGTGCGACCTCGCCCTGGCCGGTGGTGTGACGGTGATGGCGACGCCCGGCACGTTCGTGGAGTTCTCGCGGCAGCGGGGTCTGTCGCAGGACGGCCGGTGTAAGTCGTTCGCGGCGTCGGCCGACGGCACGGGCTGGTCCGAGGGCGTCGGTGTGCTGCTGGTGCAACGGCTCTCCGACGCGCAGCGGGAGGGTCGGCGGATCCTGGCGGTGGTGCGGGGCAGCGCCGTGAACCAGGACGGCGCGTCGAACGGGCTGACGGCCCCCAACGGCCCGTCGCAGCAGCGGGTCATCCGGCAGGCCCTGGCGAACGCCCGGCTCACCACGGCCGACGTGGACGCCGTCGAGGCGCACGGCACCGGCACGACCCTGGGTGACCCGATCGAGGCGCAGGCCCTGCTGGCGACGTACGGGCAGGACCGGCCCGCCGACCGGCCGCTGTGGCTGGGCTCGATCAAGTCGAACATCGGCCACACCCAGGCCGCCGCCGGGGCGGCCGGCATCATCAAGATGATCATGGCGATGCGGCACGGCGTGCTGCCGTCGACGCTGCACGTCGACGAGCCGTCCCCGCACATCGAGTGGAGCGCCGGGGCGGTCTCCCTGCTCACCGAGGCCCGCGACTGGCCCGCGGCGGGCCGGCCCCGTCGCGCCGCGATCTCGTCGTTCGGCGTCAGCGGCACCAACGCGCACGTGATCATCGAGCAGCCCCCCGCCGAAGCGGAGCCCACCCGGGGCGAGCACGCGCCGACGCCCGCCGCCGGGTCGCTGCCGACCCCCGTGCTGCTCTCGGCCCGCTCCGAGGCCGCCGTCGCGGCGCAGGCCGACCGCTGGGCCCGCTGGATCGCCGACGACGAGAAACTGCGCCCCGCCGACGTCGGCTGGTCGTCGACAGTCAGCCGGGCCGTGCTGGAGCACCGTGCGGTGGTCACCGCGACGGGCCGGGACGAACTGCTGGCCGGGCTGCGGGCGCTCGCCGCCGGTGAGCCGGCCGCCGCCGTGGCAACGGGGACCGGCACGATGCGTACGCAGCTGGCCGTGCTCTTCTCCGGCCAGGGTGCGCAGCGTGCGGGGATGGGCCGGGAGTTGTACGCCGGGTTCCCGGTGTTCGCCGCCGCGCTGGACGAGGTGTGTGCGCACCTGGATCCGTTGTTGCCGCGTCCGTTGCGGGAGGTGCTGTTCGCGTCGTCGGGGTCCGCCGAGGCGGAGTTGCTGGACCAGACGGTGTTCACGCAGGCCGGGTTGTTCGCGGTCGAGGTGGCGTTGTTCCGCCTGGTGGAGTCGTTCGGGATCGTGCCCGACGTGCTGGCCGGTCATTCGATCGGTGAGGTGACCGCGGCGTATGTGGCCGGGGTGTTGTCCCTGGCCGACGCGTGCGTTCTCGTGGCCGCGCGGGGTCGGTTGATGCAGGCGCTGCCGGCCGGTGGCGGCATGCTGGCCGTGGCCGCCGACGAGGCTGCGGTGGCGGAGTCTCTCGCCGGGATGACAGGCCGCCTCGGTATCGCGGCCGTCAACGGGCCTGCCGCCGTCGTCGTCTCCGGTGCCGTCGAGGCCCTGGACGAGGTGGAGCGGGTCTGGCGCGACCGGGGCGTGCGGACCCGCCGGCTGGTGGTGAGCCACGCGTTCCACAGCCCGCTGATGGAGCCGATGCTCGACGAGTTCCGCGCCGTCCTGGCGGGGCTGGCGTTCCGGGCGCCGCTGCTGCCGGTGGTGTCGAACCTGACCGGCGCGCTCGCCGACCCGCAGGAGATCACCCGCGCCGAGTACTGGGTGCGGCACGTGCGGGAGGCCGTCCGCTACGCCGACGGCATCGCCGCCCTGCGGGCCACCGGGGTCGACACCTTCCTGGAGATCGGCCCGCAGAGCGTCCTGACCGCTATGAACGCCGACCTGCTCGCCGATGACGCGCTGGCGGTGGCCGTCCAGCGTCGGGACCGGCCCGCCCCGCAGGCACTGCTGTACGCCCTCGCCGACCTGCACGTCCACGGCGTCCCGGTGACCTGGACGCAGTGGTTCACCGACGCCGGCGCCGCCCGGGTCGACCTGCCCACGTACGCCTTCCAGCACCAGCGGTACTGGCTCGGCGCGGGCCAGACGCGTACCGCCGACGTGTCCGGGGCGGGCCTCGGCGCGGCCGGGCACCCGCTGCTCGGCGCGGCGGTCTCCGTGGCCGGCGAGGACATGGTGGTGCTGACCGGCCGCCTGTCGACGTCGACGCACGCGTGGCTCGCCGACCACATCGTCTCCGGCGCCGTGGTGGTGCCGGGCACCGCGCTGGTGGAACTGGCGGTGCGGGCGGGTGACGAGGTGGGCGCGTCGCGGGTGCGGGAGCTGACCGTGGCCGCGCCGCTGGTGCTGCCGGAGTCCGGCGCGGTGCGGGTGCAGGTGCGCGTCGGCGCGGCCGACGAGACCGGCACCCGGGTCGTGGCGCTGCACTCGCAGTCCGAGGGTGATCCGGAGGCTGACTGGGTGCGGCATGCGGAGGGCGTGCTGGAGCCGGCGTCGGCCGACGAGCCGGGCGTGGGGGAGTGGCCGCCGGTCGGTGCGTCCGAGGTGGACGTGGCGGGCTGGTATCCGGTGCTTGCGGAGCGTGGCCTGGCGTACGGGCCGGTGTTCCGGGGGCTGCGCCGGGTGTGGACGGGCGGCGACGAGGTGTTCGCCGAGGTGGCGTTGCCGGATGAGGTGGCGACGGAGGCGGCGCGCTTCGGTGTGCACCCGGCGCTGCTGGATGCGGCGCTGCATCCGATCGGGCTGCTGGTGGGTGCGGAGGGTCCGGGTGGGCCGCGGGTGCCGTTCGCGTTCGAGGGTGTGCAGGTGTATGCCTCGGGCGCGCGGGTGCTGCGGGTGCGGCTGTCGCGTACGGGCTCGGCGGTGCGTCTGGTCGCGTGCGACGAGTCGGGCGCGGCCGTGGTGTCGGTGGACACCCTCGCCCTGCGCGAGCTGACCGGCGTGACCACGGCGGGCGCGGCAGCCCGCGCGATGTTCGAACTCACCTGGCAGGCCGAGGAGATCGCCGCCACCGGGGACCTCTCCGGGTGGGCGCTGGTCGGCTCGCCGGCAACCGCCGACCTGCCGGCGTACGGCGACGTCGAGCCGCTCGTCGCGGCGGTCGACGCCGGCCGGACGGTCGCACCGAGGGCGCTGCTGCTGCCGCTCGACGCGCCGGAGAGCGCCGTCCCCGACGCGGTACGCGCGGCGACCACGGCCGTGCTGGCGACCGTGCGGTCCTGGCTGGCGGCGGACGCGCTGGCGGAGTCGCGGCTCGTGGTGGTGACGCGGGGTGCGGTGTCGGTGGCGGCGGACGACCGGGTGTCCGACCTGGCCGGTGCGGCGGTGTGGGGTCTGCTGCGGTCGGCGCAGTCGGAGCACCCGGGTCGCATCGTGCTGGCGGACGTCGACGTCGACGTGGACGCCGGGCTGCTGGGTGTGCTGACCACAGTGGCCGACGAGCCGTCGACGCACGGCGGTCAGGTCGCGGTGCGCGCGGGCGCGGTGTTCGTGCCGCGTCTGGTGCGTGCGGTCGCCCCGGTGTCGGTGGAGACGCCGGTTGTGGGTGACGGTGCGGTGCTGGTGACCGGTGGTACGGGTGCGTTGGGTGCGTTGGTGGCCGAGCATCTGGTGTCGGCGCATGGTGTGCGGTCTCTCGTGCTGGTGTCGCGGCGTGGCCCGGAGGCTGCGGGTGCGGGTGAGTTGTCGGAGCGGTTGTCGGCGTTGGGTGCGTCGGTGCGGGTGGTCGCCTGTGATGTGACGGACCGGGATCAGGTGTTCGGCCTGGTGGCGGAGGTTTCCGCTGGAGGCCGGTTGGCGGGTGTGGTGCACACCGCCGGTGTCCTGGACGACGGCGTGGTCGAGGGGCTGACCGCCGAGCGGTTGGCGGGGGTGTTGGCGCCGAAGGTGTCGGCGGGTTGGTTCCTGCACGAGGCGACGGCGGGTCTGGATCTGGATCTGTTCGTGGTGTTCTCGTCGGTTGCTGGTGTGCTGGGTTCGCCGGGTCAGTCGGCGTACGCGGCGGGTAACGCGTTCCTCGACCGGTTGGCGGTGTGGCGGCGGCAGCTCGGGTTGCCTGCGGTGAGTCTGGCGTGGGGGATGTGGGACACCGCCGGCATGGCCGCCTCGATCGACGAGGCGGACCGGGCGCGGTCCGCGCGGGCGGGTCTGACGCCGATGAGCGCCGAGATCGGGTTGGAGCTGTTCGACGCCGCCCTGGTGGCGGAGCGGCCGGCGTTGGTGCCGGCCGTGATCGACGTACCGGCGATGCGCGCAGCGCTCGGCGCCGGCCCGGCGCCGGCCGTGCTGCGTACCCTGATCGGGTCGACGGCGGCCCGGCGACGGGCCGCGCGGAGCGGCGACTGGGCCAACCAGCTCGCGGGCCTGGCGCCCGACGAGGCACGCGCCCAGATCGACGTGCTGGTGCGCGGCCTGGTCGCGCAGGTGTTGGGGCACGGTGGTGCGGAGTCGGTGCCGGCGGACCGGGCGTTCCGGGAGCTGGGCTTCGACTCGCTGACGGCGGTGGACCTGCGTAACCGGTTGAACGCGGCCACGGGGCTGCGGCTGGCCTCGACGCTGGTGTTCGACTATCCGACCCCGGCCGTGCTCGCCGACCACCTGCACGAGCAGGTCTCCGGGCAGATCACCGCCCGCCAGACGGCGGTGCTCACCGCCGGCACCGACGAGCCGATCGTGATCGTGGGCATGGCCTGCCGCTACCCCGGTGGCGTCGACAGTCCCGACCAGATGTGGGCGTTGCTGGCCGGCGGCGGCGACGGGATCTCGGAGTTCCCCACCGATCGCGGCTGGGACCTGGAGAGCCTGTTCGACCCGGACCCGGAGCACAGCGGTACGTCGTACACGCGCCATGGTGGTTTCCTGTACGGGGCGGCGGAGTTCGACCCGGGTTTCTTCGGTATTTCGCCGCGTGAGGCCCTGGCGATGGATCCGCAGCAGCGGTTGCTGCTGGAGGCGTCGTGGGAGTCGTTCGAGTCGGCGGGGCTTGATCCGCAGCGGTTGCGGGGCAGCCGGACGGGTGTGTTCGCCGGTGTCATGTACCACGACTACGCCTCCCGCCTGATGGACCTGCCGCCGGACGCCGAGGGCTTCGTCGGCACGGGCACGTCGGGCAGCGTGCTGTCCGGTCGGGTCGCCTACACCTTCGGGTTGGAGGGCCCGGCGGTCACCGTCGACACCGCTTGTTCTTCCAGCCTCGTCGCGCTGCACCTCGCCGCGCAGGCGTTGCGTTCCGGCGAGTGTGATCTGGCGTTGGCCGGTGGTGTGACGGTGATGGCGACGCCGGGGACGTTCATCGAGTTCTCCCGTCAGCGCGGGCTGTCGCAGGATGGTCGCTGCAAGTCGTTCGCGGCGTCCGCCGACGGCACCGGCTGGTCCGAGGGCGTCGGCGTGCTGCTCGTGGAGCGGCTGTCGGACGCGCGGCGCAACGGGCACCGCGTGCTGGCGGTGGTGCGGGGCACGGCCGTGAACCAGGACGGTGCGTCGAACGGCTTGACGGCGCCGAACGGTCCGTCGCAGCAGCGGGTGATCCGGCAGGCGCTGGCGAACGCCCGGCTCACCACCGCCGAGGTGGATGTGGTGGAGGCGCACGGCACGGGTACGACGCTGGGTGACCCGATCGAGGCGCAGGCTCTGCTGGCGACGTACGGGCAGGAGCGTCCGCAGGATCGGCCGCTGCTGCTCGGGTCGGTGAAGTCGAACATCGGGCACACGCAGGCCGCGGCCGGTGTGGCTGGTGTGATCAAGATGGTCATGGCGATGCGGCACGGTCTGGTGCCGGCGACGTTGCATGTGGACGAGGCGTCGCCGCATGTCGACTGGTCGGCGGGGGCGGTGGCCCTGGCCACCGAGCCCACCCCGTGGCCACGGGTGGACCGGCCGCGACGGGCGGCGGTGTCGTCGTTCGGGATCTCCGGCACGAACGCGCACGTGATCATCGAGCAGCCGCCGGCTGAGACGATCGAGGGCGAGGTCGTCGCCCGCGACGTGCCGCCGGTCGTGCCGGTGCTGCTGTCGGCCCGCGACGCCGCCGCGCTGTCGGCGCAGGCGGGCCGGTGGGCGCGCTGGCTGACCGTCGACGAGGCCCCGCGTCCGCTGGACGTGGCCTGGTCCTCCGTCACCACCCGGCCCGCGCTGGAACACCGGGCGGTCGTCACCGCCGCCGACCGGGACGACCTGGTCGCGGCGTTGACCGCCCTCGCCGACGGCGACCCCGCCGGTACGGTCGTCTCCGGCGCCACCGGCCAGCGCGGCCAGATCGCGCTGCTCTTCTCCGGCCAGGGCGCGCAGCGCGCCGGCATGGGCCGGGAGTTGTACGCCGGGTTCCCGGTGTTCGCCGCCGCGCTGGACGAGGTGTGTGCGCACCTCGATCCGCTGCTGCCGCGTCCGCTCAGGGAGGTGCTGTTCGCGTCGGAGGGCACGCCCGGGGCGGAGTTGCTGGATCAGACGGTGTTCACGCAGGCCGGGTTGTTCGCGGTCGAGGTGGCGCTGTTCCGTCTGGTGGAGTCGTTCGGGATCGTGCCGGACATGCTGGCCGGTCACTCGATCGGTGAGGTGACGGCGGCGCATGTCGCGGGCGTGTTGTCCCTGGCCGACGCGTGTCAGCTCGTCGCCGCGCGGGGTCGGTTGATGCAGGCGCTGCCCACGGGCGGCGGCATGCTGGCCGTGGCCGCCGATGAGGCTGCGGTGGTCGAGTCGATCGTCGGGATGACCGGCCGCCTCGGTATCGCGGCCGTCAACGGGCCTGCCGCCGTCGTCGTCTCGGGTGCCGTCGAGGCCCTGGACGAGGTGGAGCGGGTCTGGCGGGAGCGGGGCGTGCGCACTCGCCGGCTGACGGTGAGCCACGCGTTCCACAGCCCGCTGATGGAGCCGATGCTGGCCGATTTCCACGCGGTCCTGCACGGCCTCACCTTTGCCACGCCGCTGCTGCCGGTGGTGTCGAACGTGACCGGGGCCCTGGCCGGCGACGAGATCCGCACGGCCGACTATTGGGTGCGGCACGTGCGCGAGGCCGTCCGGTACGCCGACGGGATCGCCGCCCTGCGGGCCGCCGGTGTGGACACCTTCCTGGAAATCGGTCCGCAGAGCGTCCTGACCGCCATGAACGCCGACGTGCTGCCCGACGACGACGCCGTGCTGGCGGTGGCTGTGCAGCGCCGTGACCGCCCGGAGGCGCACGCGCTGCTGCACGCCCTGGCGGAGCTGCACGTACACGGGATGCCGGTGACCTGGACGCAGTGGTTCACCGAGACCGGCGCGCGCCGCGTCGACCTGCCCACGTACGCCTTCCAGCACCAGCGCTACTGGCCCACCGCCGGCCGGGCGCGTACGGGCGACGTGTCCGGGGCCGGACTCGGCCGCACCGGGCACCCGCTGCTCGGCGCGACAGTGGACCTGGCCGGCGACGACGAGATGGTGCTGACCGGCCGGCTCTCCCTGACCACGCACCCGTGGCTGGCCGACCACACGGTCTCCGGGCTGACGCTCGTACCCGGCACGGCCCTGGTCGAGCTGGCCGTACGGGCCGGCGACGAGGTGGGCCTCTCCCGGCTGCGGGAGCTGACCATGGCCGCCCCGCTGGTGCTCCCCGAATCCGGCGGCGTACGCATTCAGGTGCGGGTGTCCACGTCGGAGTCGCCGCAGCGTCCCGTCGCCGTCTACTCCCGCCCCGACGACGATCCCGAGGCGGGCTGGACCCGGCACGCGGAGGGTGTGCTGGAGGCGTCCACCGCCGACGAGCCCGACACGATCACCTGGCCCCCCGCCCCGACGTCGGAGGTGGACCTCGCGGGGTGGTACGCGACGCTGGCGGAGCACGGCCTGTCGTACGGGCCGGTCTTCCAGGGACTCCAGCGCGCCTGGGTCGGCCGCGACGAACTGTTCGCCGAGGTGGCCCTGCCGGAGGCCGCCGCCACGGAGAGCGCCGGATTCGGCGTGCACCCGGCGCTGCTGGACGCCGCCCTGCACCCGATCGGGCTGCTGCTCGGTGGCGAGGAATCGAACGGACCACGGGTGCCGTTCGCCTTCGAGGGCGTGCAGGTCCACGCCGCAGGCGCGGGGACGCTGCGGGTGCGCCTGACCCGCGACGGCTCCGGGCTGCGGCTGGCCGCGTACGACGAGGTGGGCGCGCCGGTCGTGTCGATGGACTCCCTCGTCCTGCGAGAGCTGACCGGCGCGGCCGCGCCGGGCGTGGCCTCGCGGTCGCTGTTCGAGCTGCGGTGGCCGGCCGTGCAGACCGCACCCGCCGGGGAGCTTTCCGGATGGGCGCTGGTGACCGGCGGCCTGGAGCTGCCGGCACCGGTAGGAATGCCCACGTACGCCGACGTGGCTACGGTCACGGGGAAGGAGTCCGTCCCCCGGACGCTGCTGCTGCCGGTGTTCCCCGCGCCCGGCGCGGCGACGCCGGAGTCGGTCCGGGCAGTGACCTCGGACGTGCTGGCGACGGTGCAGTCCTGGCTCGCGGCGGACGCTCTGGCGGACTCGCGGCTCGTGGTCGTGACCCGGGGTGCGGTGTCGATCGGCGACGGCGACCGGGTGACCGACCTGGCGAGCGCGGCGGTGTGGGGTCTGCTGCGTTCGGCGCAGTCGGAGCACCCGGGCCGCATGGTCCTCGCGGACGTCGACGGCGACCTGGACGCCGCGCTGGTTGCCCTGCTGGACGGCGTCCTGCGGGAACCGGCCACGACCGGCGGCCAGCTCGCCGTCCGCGAGGGCGCGGTGTACTCGCCGCGCCTGGTCCGGGCCGGCATCACGGCCGCGCAGACGCCCAGCCTGGGTGACGGCGCGGTGCTGGTGACCGGCGGTACGGGTGCGCTCGGGGCGCTGGTCGCGGAGCACCTGGTGTCGGTGCACGGCGTGCGGTCGCTGGTGCTCGTGTCGCGGCGCGGTCCGGAAGCCGCCGGTGCGGGTGAGCTGTCGGAGCGGCTGTCCGCGCTGGGCGCGTCCGTGCGGATCGCCGCCTGTGACGTGACCGACCGGGACCAGGTCGGCGCTTTGGTTGCCGAGGTCACCGCCGAGGGTCGGCTGGCGGGTGTCGTGCACACCGCCGGCGTCCTGGACGACGGTGTCGTGGAGGGGCTGACGGCGGCGCGGCTGGCCGGGGTGTTGGCGCCGAAGGTGTCGGCGGGTTGGTTCCTGCACGAGGCGACGGCGGGTCTGGATCTGGATCTGTTCGTGGTGTTCTCGTCGGTTGCTGGTGTGCTGGGTTCGCCGGGTCAGTCGGCGTACGCGGCGGGCAACGCCTTCCTCGACGGGCTTGCGGTCCACCGGCGGCAGTTGGGTCTGCCGGCCGTCAGTCTCGCGTGGGGCATGTGGGACACCGCCGGCATGGCCGCCTCGATCGAGGAGGCGGACCGGGCGCGGTCCGCGCGGGCGGGTCTGACGCCGATGAGCGCCGAGGTCGGGCTGGAACTCTTCGACGCCGCCCTGCGTGCCGACCGTCCGGCCCTTGTACCGGCCGTGATCGACGTGCCCGCGCTGCGGGCGGCGACCTCCGGCGGCCCCGTGCCGGCCGTGCTGCGCACCCTGATCGGCGTGACCGGCACCCGCCGCCAGGCGGGGCAGGGCGGTGGCGGCTGGGCCGACCGGCTCGCCGGGCTCACCGAGGACGAGGGCCGCGCCCAGGTCGACGTGCTGGTACGGGGCCTCGTTGCGCAGGTGTTGGGGCACGGTGGTGCGGAGTCGGTGCCGGCGGACCGGGCGTTCCGGGAGCTGGGCTTCGACTCGCTGACGGCGGTGGACCTGCGTAACCGGTTGAACGCGGCCACCGGGCTGCGGCTGGCCTCGACGCTGGTGTTCGACTATCCGACCCCGGCCGTGCTCGCCGACCACCTGTGGTCGGAGCTGGCCGGCGTCAGCGCGTCGGCCAGCGCACAGGTCGCCGGCACGGTCGTCGGCGCCGACGAGCCGATCGCGATCGTGGGCATGGCCTGCCGTTACCCGGGCGGGGTGGAATCCCCCGACGAACTGTGGGAGTTGCTGGCCGGCGGCGGTGAGGGGATCGGGGAGTTCCCGGCGGATCGCGGTTGGGATCTGGAGTCGCTCTTCGATCCGGATCCGGGGCGTAGCGGTACGTCGTATACGCGGCGTGGTGGTTTCCTGTACGGCGCGGCAGAGTTCGACCCCGGTTTCTTCGGTATTTCGCCGCGTGAGGCCCTGGCGATGGATCCGCAGCAGCGGTTGCTGCTGGAGGCGTCGTGGGAGTCGTTCGAGTCGGCGGGGCTTGATCCGCAGCGGTTGCGGGGCAGCCGGACGGGTGTGTTCGCCGGTGTCATGTACCACGACTACGCCTCCCGGCTCATGGACCTGCCGACCGAGGTGGAGGGCTACGTCGGGACCGGCACCTCCGGCAGCGTGCTGTCCGGTCGGGTCGCCTATACCTTCGGGCTGGAGGGGCCGGCGGTCACCGTGGACACGGCGTGCTCGTCGTCGCTGGTGGCGCTGCACCTCGCCGCGCAGGCGTTGCGTTCCGGCGAGTGTGATCTGGCGTTGGCCGGTGGTGTGACGGTGATGTCGACGCCGGGGACGTTCATCGAGTTCTCCCGGCAGCGCGGTCTGTCGCAGGATGGTCGCTGCAAGTCGTTCGCGGCGTCGGCCGACGGCACCGGCTGGTCCGAGGGCGTCGGCGTGCTGCTGGTGCAGCGGCTCTCCGACGCCCAGCGCGAGGGCCGGAAGATCTACGCCGTGGTGCGGGGCACGGCCGTGAACCAGGACGGTGCGTCGAACGGGCTGACGGCGCCGAACGGTCCGTCGCAGCAGCGGGTGATCCGGCAGGCCCTCGCGAACGCGCGGCTCACTGCGGCCGACGTGGACGCCGTGGAGGCGCACGGTACGGGTACGACGCTGGGTGATCCGATCGAGGCGCAGGCCGTCCTGGCCACGTACGGGCAGGACCGGCAGGGGCGGGAGCCGTTGTGGCTCGGCTCGGTCAAGTCGAACATCGGGCACACGCAGGCCGCCGCCGGTGTCGCCGGTGTGATCAAGATGGTCATGGCGATGCGCCACGGCGTCGTCCCGCCGACCCTGCACGTGGACGAGCCGTCCCCACACATCGACTGGACGGCCGGGGCGGTGGCCCTCGCGACCGAGCCCACCCCGTGGCCGGCCGTGGACCGGCCGCGTCGGGCGGCGGTGTCGTCGTTCGGGATCTCCGGCACGAACGCGCATGTGATCATCGAGCAGCCGCCCGCTGAGACGATCGAGGGTGAGGTCGTTGCCCGCGACATGCCGCCGGTCGTGCCGGTGCTGCTCTCCGCGCGCTCCGACGCGGCCCTGGCCGGCCAAGCGGGCCGGTGGGCGCGCTGGCTCGCCGCCGACGAGGCCCCGCGTCCGCTGGACGTGGCCTGGTCCTCCGTCACCACCCGGCCCGCGCTGGAACAGCGCGCCGTCGCCGTGGTGGCCGACGGCAACGACCTGCTCACCGCGCTTCGGGCCCTCGACGCGGGCGAGCCCTCCGGGACCGTCGTGACCGGCTCCACCGCCGTACGCGGCCAGCTCGCGCTGCTCTTCTCCGGCCAGGGCGCGCAGCGCGCCGGCATGGGCCGGGAGTTGTCCGCTCTGTTCCCGGTGTTCGCCGCCGCGCTGGACGAGGTGTGTGCGCACCTCGATCCGCTGCTGCCGCGTCCGCTCAAGGACGTGCTGTTCGCGTCGGAGGGTTCCGCTGAGGCGGGGTTGCTGGATCAGACGGTGTTCACGCAGGCCGGGTTGTTCGCGGTCGAGGTGGCGCTGTTCCGTCTGGTGGAGTCGTTCGGGGTCGTGCCGGACATGCTGGCTGGTCACTCGATCGGTGAGGTGACGGCGGCGCATGTCGCGGGCGTGTTGTCCCTGGCCGACGCGTGTCAGCTCGTCGCCGCGCGGGGTCGGTTGATGCAGGCGCTGCCGGCCGGTGGCGGCATGCTGGCCGTGGCCGCCGACGAGGCCGCGGTGGTCGAGTCGATCGCCGGGCTCGCCGACCGGGTGGGCGTCGCTGCGGTCAACGGACCCACCGCAGTGGTGGTGTCCGGTGGCGTCGAGGCCCTCGACGAGGTGGAGCGGCACTGGCGCGACCGGGGCGTGCGCACTCGCCGGCTGACGGTGAGCCATGCGTTCCACAGTCCGTTGATGGAGCCGATGCTTGACGATTTCCGCGCGGTCCTGCACGGCCTCACGTTTGCCACGCCGTTGTTGCCGGTGGTGTCGAACGTGACCGGGGCCCTGGCCGGCGATGAGATCCGCATGCCGGAGTATTGGGTGCGGCATGTGCGCGAGGCGGTGCGGTTCGCCGACGGGATCGCCGCTGTGCGGGCTGCCGGTGTGGACACGTTCCTGGAGGTCGGGCCGCAGAGCGTCCTGACCGCGATGACCGCCGACGTGCTGCCTGATGACGAGGCCGTGCTGGCGTTGGCTGTGCAGCGCCGTGACCGTTCGGAGGCGCAGGCGTTGCTGCACGCCCTGGCCGAGTTGCACGTGCACGGCGTGCCGGTGACCTGGACGCAGTGGTTCGCCGAGACCGGCGCGCGGCGGGTGGACCTGCCCACGTACGCCTTCCAGCACCAGCGCTACTGGCCCGAGGGCACGGCCGAGAAGCGGGCCGCCCCGGACGGCGGCGACGTCGAGTTCTGGACCGCCGTCGAGCGTGGCGACCTGGCCGCCCTCGCCGCCGAACTCGGCGACGACCCCGACGCCCTGGACACGCTCGGCCCGGCCCTGCCGGTCCTCTCGCGCTGGCGTCGTCACCGGTCCCGGGACACCGCGTTGGACGGGTGGTCGTACCGGATCGGGTGGGAGCCGGTCCGGCCGAACCCGAAGACCAGGCTGTCCGGGCGGTGGCTGATCGTCACCGTCGACAGCGGCGCCGACGCGGGCGTGGCGAAGACCCTCACCCAGGCCGGCGCCCGGGTGGACACGCTCACCGTGTCGTCCACCCTCGACCGCGCCGACCTGGGCGAGCGGCTGCGCCGGATCAGCGGGGACGGCTGGGCCGGGGTGCTCTGCGTCCTGCCCCGCCAGGACCGGCCCCCGGCGCACACGCCGGCGTTGCCCGCTGGCACGGCCGCCCTGCTCACCCTCGTCCGGGCGCTCACCGACACGGGCCTGGCCGGACGGGTGTGGGCGCTCAGTCGGACCGCGATGCCCGTCACGGCCGGCGAACGGGTCGACGACGTCTGGGCGGCCCTGGCCTGGGGCCTGGGCCGGGTCGTCGCCCTCGAACAGCCGGACCGCTGGGGCGGCCTGGTCGACCTGCCCGCCCGCGCCGACCGCGGCGCCCGCGCCGGGCTCGTCGCGGTCCTCGCCGACGGCACCCTGGACCAGGTGGCCGTCCGGCGCAGCGGCATCTTCGGCCGGCGGCTGGTGCCGGCCGTGCCGCCGGTGGGTGTGGGTTGGCGGCCTGCCGGGACGGTGCTGGTGACCGGTGGTACAGGAGCGTTGGGTCGGCATGTGGCCCGCTGGTTGCTGGCGAACGGGGCCGGTGAGGTGGTCCTCGCCTCGCGGCGGGGTCCGGGGGCGCCGGGTGCGGCGGAGTTGGTGGCCGAGTTGGGTGCGGTGCGGGTCGTGGCGTGCGACGTCACCGACCGGGCCGCCGTCGACGCCCTCGTGGCGGACCTGCCGGAGCTGACCGCCGTCGTGCACACCGCCGGGACGTCCGGCGGCACCACCCCGGCGTACGAGGTGACCGACGGCGAGCTGTCGGACACCCTGGCCGGCAAGGTGCTCGGCGCCCTGCACCTCGACGCCGCCTGCCGGGGTCGCGACCTCGACGCGTTCGTGGTCTTCTCCTCGGTCGCCGGTGTCTGGGGCGGCGGCGGGCAGGCCGGCTACGCGGCCGGCAACGCCCTGCTCGACACCCTCGTCGCAGCCCGCCGGGCGAAGGGCCTGCCCGCCACCGCGCTGGCGTACGGCCCGTGGGCGGAGGACGGCATGGCCGCCGGGGAGACCGCCGACGGCCTGCGCCGCCGCGGGTTCAGCCCGCTCGCGCCCGACGCCGCCGTCGCGGCGCTCGGCCGCTGGGTGAACGCCCCCGAGGCGGCCCCGGTGATCGTGGACGTCGACTGGTCCCGGTTCGTCACGGCGTTCACCGCCGCACGGCCGAGCCACCTCTTCGACCGGGTCGCCCCCGCCGTCGCCGAGGAGCCGCAGCGGCCGGAGAGCGCCGCCGCCACCGACGGGCTGCGCAACCGGCTCGCCACGCTGCCGGCGACCGGCCAGGAGGCGCTGCTGGTCGACCTCGTCCGCGCGGAGGCGGCGGCCGTGCTCGGCCACCCCACCACCGACCAGGTGCCCGCCGGCCGGGCGTTCCGGGAACTGGGCTTCGACTCCCTCGCCGCCGTGCAACTGCGGGACCGGCTGGGCCGGGTCACCGGCCTGACCCTGCCGTCGACAGTGGTCTTCGACCACCCGTCGGCGGCGGAACTGGCCCGCTTCCTGCGTACCGAAATCGTCGTCGGCGCGGACGGCGGCCCGGTCACCGGCGGCGTGGCCTCTGCCCGGCCGGCGGCCGACGAGCCGATCGCGATCGTCTCCATGGCCTGCCGATTCCCGGGCGGCGTGTCGTCGCCGCAGGAGCTGTGGCGCCTGCTGGCCGAGGGGGTGGACGCGGTCACGCCGATGCCGGCCGACCGGGGCTGGGACCTCGACGGCCTGTTCGACAGCGACCCGGAGCGGGTCGGCACCAGCTACACCCGCAGCGGCGGCTTCCTGCACGACGTCGTCGGCTTCGACGCCGCGTTCTTCGGGATCAACCCGCGCGAGGCCCTCGCCATGGACCCGCAGCAGCGGCTGCTGCTGCACACCACCTGGGAGGTCTTCGAACGCGCCGGCATCGACCCGCACCGGGTACGTGGCTCCGCCACCGGCGTCTTCATGGGCACCAACGGGCAGGACTACGCCACGCTGCTGCTGGGCGCCCGCTCGCAGGTGGAGGGCTACCAGGCGACCGGCAACGGCGCGTCGGTGGTCTCGGGCCGCCTGGCGTACTCGTTCGGGCTGCACGGCCCGGCGGTCACCGTCGACACGGCCTGCTCGTCGTCGCTGGTGGCGCTGCACCTGGCCGCGCAGGCGCTGCGCAGCGGCGAGTGCGACCTCGCCCTCGCCGGCGGCGTCACGGTGATGTCGACCCCGGGCGCGTTCCTGGAGTTCTCCCGGCAGCGCGGCCTCGCGGCCGACGGGCGGGTCAAGGCGTTCGCCGAGGCAGCCGACGGCACGGGCTGGGGCGAGGGCGTCGGCGTCCTGCTGCTCCAGCGGCTCTCCGACGCCCAGCGCGACGGCAACCGGATCCTCGCCGTCGTACGGGGCAGCGCCGTCAACTCCGACGGCGCGAGCAACGGCCTCACCGCCCCGAACGGGCCCGCCCAGCAGCGGGTCATCCGGCACGCGCTGGACAACGCCGGCCTCACCCCCGCAGACGTGGACGTCGTCGAGGCACACGGCACCGGCACCACCCTCGGCGACCCGATCGAGGCGCAGGCGCTGCTGGCCACGTACGGCAGGGACCGAACCGCCGAGCGGCCGCTGTGGCTCGGGTCGGTGAAGTCGAACATCGGCCACACCCAGGCCGCGGCGGGCGCGGCGAGCCTGATGAAGATGGTGCTGGCCCTGCAACACGAGGTGCTGCCGAAGACCCTGCACGTCGACGCGCCGACCCCGCACGTCGACTGGTCCTCCGGCACGCTGGCGCTGCTCACCGAAGCACGACCGTGGGCCGCCACGGACGGACCCCGCCGGGCCGGCGTCTCCTCGTTCGGCATCAGCGGCACCAACGCCCACGTGATCATCGAGGAGGCCCCGGCGCCGGTCGCCGCCGCCGACACCGCAACGTTCGACGTGACCGCGGGGCACGGCGAAGCGCGACGCGACCACCGCGCCGTGGCCCTGCCGTGGCCGGTCTCCGCCGCCGATCTGCCCGCCCTGCGCGAGCAGGCCGGGAGGCTGGCCGACCACGTCGCGACCGGCGACGACCCGGCCGGCCTGGTCGCCTGGGCGCTCGCCGACGGCCGCGCTCACCTCGGCCGGCGGGCCACCGTGATCGCCGCCGACCGGGAGACCCGGCTGGCCGCGCTGCGCGCCCTGGCCGCCGGGGAGGAGCACCCAGCGGTGGTCACCGCCCGGCGACGCGCCGGCGGCCTCGCCGTCCAGTTCTCCGGCCAGGGCGCCCAGCGCCCCGGCGCCGGCCGCCAGCTGTACGACACGTTCCCCGTCTTCGCGGCGGCCCTCGACGAGGTCTGCGCGGCCCTGGACCACCAGCTGCCGCAGCCGCTGAAGCCGGTGCTGTTCGCGGCCGAAGGCAGCGCCGAGGCGGCGCTGCTCGACGAGACGGTCTTCACCCAGGCGGGGCTGTTCGCGCTGGAGGTGGCCCTGTTCCGGCTGGTCGAGTCGTTCGGGGTGGTGCCCGGGCACGTCGCCGGGCACTCCATCGGCGAGATCACCGCCGCGCACGTCGCCGGCGTGCTGTCCCTCGCCGACGCCGCCACGCTGGTGGCCGCCCGGGGAAGGCTCATGCAGGCCCTGCCCGCCGGGGGCGGGATGCTCGCCGTCGCCGCCGACGAGGCGGCCGTCGTCGAGTCCCTGGCCGGGCTGGGTGACCGGGTCGGCGTCGCCGCCGTCAACGGCCCCACCGCCGTGGTGCTCGCCGGGGCCGTCGACTCCCTCGACGGGCTGGAGCGGCTCTGGCGGGAACGCGGGGTGCGCACCCGCCGGCTGCGGGTCAGCCACGCCTTCCACAGCCCGCTGATGGAACCGATGCTGGCCGAGTTCCGGGCCGTCCTCGACGGGCTGGCGTTCGCCGCGCCGCTGCTGCCGATCGTGTCGAACCTGACCGGGCGGCTCGCCGAGCCCGACGAGATCCGTACGCCCGACTACTGGGTGCGCCACGTCCGCGAGGCCGTCCGGTACGCCGACGGGATCGCCGCGCTGCGCGACGCGGGCGTGGACACCTTCCTGGAGCTCGGACCGCAGGCGGTGCTGACGGCGATGGCCGCCAGCCTGCTGCCCGGCGACGAGGACGGCACTGCCGTGGCGGCGCTGCGCGCCGGCGCCGACGAGCCGGCCGCCCTGCTCGCCGCGCTGGCCGTCGTGGACGGCACCGGGCGGGACGTCGACTGGGCGGCGGTGCTCGCCGCGCTGGCCGGCCCCCGCCCGGATCCCCGCCTGCTGCCCGAGCTGCCGACGTACGCGTTCCGGCCGCAGCGCTACTGGCCGACCCTCGACACGTCGCCGGCACCGGTCGCCGACCCGGTCGACGACGCGTTCTGGCGGGCCGTCACCGACGGCGACCTGGGCCGCCTCGGCCTCGACCCGGACCAGCCGATGCGCGAGCTGCTGCCGGAACTGGAGTCGTGGCGGCGTCGCCAGCAGCTCGACGGCACCCTGGCCGGCTGGCGGTACCGGGTCACCTGGGAACGCCGGGCGCTGACCGGCGCCGACCCGGGCACGTGGCTGGTCGTGGCCCCGCCGCACCAGGTCACCGACCGGGTGCTCGCCGCCCTCACGGCCGGCGCCGCGGCGGTGCACCTGCTGACAGTCGACCCGGCCACCGCCACCCGCGACGGTCTGGCCGCCGACCTCGACCGGCTCGCCGCCGCGCACCAGCCGACGGCGCTGCTGTCCCTGCTGGCGTTGGACGAGGCGCCGCACCCGGAGCAGACCGCACTGCCGACCGGCCTGGCGGCGAACCTGCTGCTGGTGCAGGCGCACACCGGCCGCTCCGGCCCGGCCGTACCGCTGTGGCTGGCCACCACCGGCGCCGTCGCCGTCGACGGGGAAGCGGTCGCGCACCCGGCGCAGGCCACCACGTGGGGCCTCGGCCTCGTCGCCGCGCTGGAACACCCCCGGCACGTCGGCGGAGTCGTCGACCTGCCGGCGGGCCCGGCCGAGGCGGCGTACGCGGCCCTGGTCGGGGCGCTGGTCAACGTCGACGGTGAGGACCAGCTCGCCGTCCGGGAGGCCGGCGTGCACACCCGGCGGCTGGTCCGCGACACCGGGCTGCCGGCGGCGGGCGACGGCTACCGGCCGAACGGAACCGTCCTGCTCACCGGCGGGACCGGCGCCCTCGCCCGGCACACCACCGACTGGCTGGGACGCCACGGCGCCGAGGTGCTCCCGCTGGCCGAGCCGGCCACGGGCAAGCTCGGCGACCTGATGGAGCAGCTCGCCGCCGAGGAACGGTCGGTGACCGCGCTCGTGCACGTCCCGGCCGAGACCGGCTCGGTGCCGCTCGCCGAGCTGACCCTCGCCGGCCTGGCCGCCGACCTGGCCGCCACCGTCGGCGACGTCCCCAGGTACGCCGACGAGCTGGCGCACCGCCCGCTCGACGCGTTCGTGCTGTGCACCTCGACCACGGGGGTGTGGGGCGCGGGCGGCCGGGCCGGCCAGTCCGCCGGCGATGCGCTGCTGCACGCGCTCGCGGCGAACCGGCGGCACGGGGGACTGGCGGCCACCGCCGTGGCGTGGGGCCCGTGGAGCGACGACCCCGAGTCGCCCGAGCAGGCGCAGCTGCGCCGGCGGGGCCTGCCGGGGCTGCCCCCGGAGCTGGCCCTCGAGGCGTTCGGTCAGGCGCTGCGGGCGGAGGCGGGGCTGATCGTCGCCGACGTGCGCTGGGACCGGTTCGTGCCGACGTTCGCGTCGATGCGGCCGTGCCCGCTGCTGACGGGGGTCCCGGAGGCGGGCGCGGCGATGCCCGCCGACGACGAGCGCCAGCCGGCGGACGACGAGGCGGCGACCGCGCTGCGGGAGCGGCTGCGGCCGCTGAGCCCCGCCGAACGCGAAGGCGTCCTCGTCGACCTCGTGGGCGGCCTGGCGGCGACCGTGCTCGGCCACGGCGGGGACGCGGGGCTGGAGCCCGACCGGGCGTTCCGCGAGGTCGGGTTCGACTCGATGACGGCCGTGGAGCTGCGCAACCGGCTCCGCGCCGCCACCGGCGTCCAACTGCCCGCCGCCGTGGTGTTCGACTACCCCACGCCGGCGGCCCTCGCCCGGCACCTGCGCGACCGGCTCGCGGAGGACGGCGCCGCCGCGGCGGCCCCGCTGCTCGCCGAGCTGGAACGGCTCGACGGTGTCTTCGCGGCCGACGCGCCGGACCGGCTGACCCGGCAGAAGCTGCTGGTGCAGCTGCAGGCGTTCGTCGCCCGGTGGGGCGACGACCGTGGTCCCGTCGAGGAGAAATCGGCCACGCACACCCTCGACGACGCCACCGATGCCGAGATCTTCGATTTCATCCACCGCGAGCTGGGTGGCCCCGGCGGCAATTTGCCGGGGATCTAGGAATGGTGTCGTACGACCGTTGTCGAAGGTCGTGACACGCTGGGCCGGGCGGGTCCGCGCACCCGCCCGGCCGCACCCCGCGAGGGCGGTGCGCCACACCGGTCGCGGGGCGGGTCGGCCCAGCCTGCGCCCCCGCCACCTAGGGGCACCCGTAGGGGCACGCTAGGGGTTGTGACCGCCGTCCGGCGACAATTACCTTTCGTCCGGCGCGTAAGACCTGGTGGGGGGCTGAAACGCCATTTTGTCTGGCAATTCGTGGTCGGCTGAATGGGTTTGGATCTTCGCGGCTTGTGGCGTCCGTGGACGGTATTGGGTCGCTGTTTCTCTCCGACCCGAAGAGGTGGCGTCAATGGCGACTGAAGATACGCTCCGGGAGTACCTGAAATGGGTGACGGCGGACCTTCACCAGACCCGGAGGAAGCTCGGCGAGCTTGAGGCGGCCAACCGCGAGCCGATCGCCATCGTCGGCATGGCCTGCCGCTTCCCGGGCGGGGTGGCCTCGCCCGAGGAACTGTGGGAGCTCGTCGACTCCCGCCGCGACGCCTACTCCGCGTTCCCCGCCGACCGCGGCTGGGACCTGGCCCGGCTGTTCCACCCGGACCCCGACCACCCCGGCACGTCGTACGTGGCCGAGGGCGGCTTCGTCGACTCCGCCACCGAGTTCGACGCCGCGTTCTTCGGCATCTCGCCGCGCGAGGCGCTGGCCATGGACCCCCAGCAGCGGCTGCTGCTGGAGACGTCGTGGGAGGCGTTCGAGCACGCCGGCATCGACCCCTCGACGCTGCGCGGCCACCAGGTCGGAGTGTTCGCCAGCACCACCGGCCAGGACTATGTGGGGCTGCTCCAGCAGCCGCCGCCCGGCACCGAGGGCTACATCCTCACCGGCACCGCGGCCAGCGTCGTGTCCGGCCGGATCTCGTACGCGCTCGGCATCGAGGGCCCCGCCGTCACCGTCGACACCGCCTGCTCGTCGTCGCTGGTCGCGCTGCACCTGGCCTGCCAGGCGCTGCGGCAGGGCGAGTGCACCCTGGCACTGGCCGGTGGGGCCACCGTCATGTCCACCCCGTCCGCCTTCATCGGCTTCAGCCGCCAGCGTGGCCTGGCCATGGACGGCCGGGTCAAGTCGTTCGCGGCCGCCGCCGACGGCACCGCCTGGGGCGAGGGGGCCGGCCTTCTGCTCGTCGAGCGGCTCTCCGACGCCCGCCGCAACGGCCACCCCGTCCTCGCGGTCGTACGCGGCAGCGCGGTCAATCAGGACGGCGCGAGCAACGGTCTGACCGCCCCCAACGGCCCGTCCCAGCAGCGGGTCGTGCTCCAGGCGCTGGCCAGCGCCCGGCTCGCGCCCGAGCAGGTCGACGTGGTGGAGGCGCACGGCACCGGCACCACCCTCGGCGACCCGATCGAGGCGCAGGCGCTGCTGTCGACGTACGGGCAGGGCCGTCCGGCCGACCGGCCGCTCTGGCTCGGCTCGGTGAAGTCGAACATCGGCCACACCCAGGCCGCCGCCGGCGTGGCCGGCGTGATCAAGATGGTGATGGCGTTGCGGCACGACACCGTGCCCGCCACCCTGCACGTCGACGAGCCGACGCCCAACGTGGACTGGACGGCCGGCGCGGTGTCGCTGGCGACCGAGCCGCAGCCGTGGCCCGCCGGGGAACAGCCCCGCCGCGCGGGCATCTCCTCCTTCGGCATGAGCGGCACCAACGCCCACGTGATCATCGAGGAGGCGCCCGCCGCCGACCCGGCGGACACCCCGGACGGCCCCGCCGCCGCGACCGACCCGGTCACCGCGCCCGTCACCGCCCCGGTCGACGGTGCCGGCCTGGTGCCGGTGCTGATCTCCGCCCGCGACGCCGCGTCCCTGACCGCGCAGGCCACCCGCTGGGCCGACTGGCTCGACGAGCGCCCCGAGCCGCGGCTGACCGATGTCGGCTGGTCGTCGGCGAGCACCCGGGCCGGCCTCGAGCACCGCGCCGTGCTGCTCGCCGGCGACCGCGCCGACCTGACCGCCGCCCTGCGCGCGCTGGCCACCGGCGGCGACGCCCCGGGCCTGGTCACCGGCGCGGGCCCGCGCGGCGGCAAGCTCGCGTTCCTCTTCTCCGGCCAGGGCGCGCAGCGCAGCGGCATGGGCCGCGAGCTGGCCGCCGCGTTCCCCGTCTTCGACCGGGCGCTGACCGAGGTCTGCGCCGAGCTGGACCGGCACCTGCCCCGCCCGCTCGCCCCGGTGCTCTTCGCGCCCGAGGGCGACGAGGAGGCCGGGCTGCTCAACCAGACCCTCTACACCCAGGCCGGCCTGTTCGCCGTCGAGGTCGCGCTGTTCCGGCTCCTGGAGAGCTGGGGGATCGTCCCGGACGTGCTGCTCGGCCACTCGATCGGCGAGCTCTCCGCCGCGCACGCGGCCGGTGTGCTGTCGCTGCCCGACGCCGCCACGCTGGTGGCCGCCCGGGGCCGGCTGATGCAGGCCCTGCCGGCCGGCGGCGCGATGCTGGCCGTCCAGCTCCCCGCCGACGCCGTCCGAGCCGCCCTGGCCGGCGTCGAGGACGCCGTCGCCGTGGCCGCCGTCAACGGGCCCACCGCCGTCGTCGTCTCCGGCGCCGCCGACGCCGTCGAGGAACTCGAACGCCGCTGGGCCGACCAGGGCGTACGTACCAGGCCGCTGCGGGTCAGCCACGCCTTCCACAGCCCGCTGATGGAACCGATGCTCGCCGAGTTCGCCGCCGTGGTGCGCCGGCTGGAGCTGCAACCGCCGGCGCTGCCGATCGTGTCGAACCTGACCGGCGCCGTCGCCGACGCCGACGAGATCCGTACCGCCGAGTACTGGGTGCGGCACGTGCGGGAGGCGGTCCGCTTCGCCGACGGCGTCGAGCAGCTGCGGGCCCTGGGCGTGCGTACGTTCCTGGAGGTCGGCCCCAGCGGGGTGCTCACCGCGCTGGCCCGCGACGTCCTGGCCGACGACGAGACCGCCGCCGTGGCGCTGCTGCGCCGCGACCGCCCCGAGCCCACGTCGGCGCTCACCGCCCTCGCCGAGCTGCACGTCGGCGGGGTGGAGGTCGCCTGGACGCGGCTGTACGCGGGCGCCGAGACCGCGCGGGTGCCGCTGCCCGGGTACGCCTTCCGCCGCCAGCGCTTCTGGCCCGAGCCGCCGCCCGCCGGCCCCGACACCGCCTCCGCCGACGGCGACGACGAGTTCTGGGCCGCCCTGGAGCAGGCGGACGTCGACACGCTGCGCGGCGAGCTGGGCGACGACGACGAGCAGGTGCGGGCGCTGCTGCCGGCCCTGCCCGTGCTGTCCTCCTGGCGCCGGTCCCGGCGGGAACGCTCCCTCGTGGACGGCTGGTCGTACCAGGTGAGCTGGCAGCCCGTGCCGGTCGCGGACGGCGACGCCCCGGCGGGCCGCTGGCTGGTCGTGCTGCCCGCCGAGGACGCGCCGGCGTGGGCCGACGGCCTGGCCGGGCTCTTCGGCGACGCCGAGCCGCTGGTGCTGCGCGTCGGCGCCGCGGACCTGGACCGCGCGGCGCTCGCCGCCCGGCTCCGGGTGCTGACCGGCGGCCGCGCTGTCGACGGCGTGCTCGCCGTCGTCGCCGGCCAGGACCGGCTGCTGCCCGAGCACCCCGGCGTGACCCTCGCCGCCGCCGGCACCCTCGCCCTCGTCCAGGCGATGACCGACCTGGACCTGGTGGCGCCGCTGTGGTGCGTCACCAGCGGAGCGGTGGCGGCGGCCCCGGGCGACCGGGTCACGCACCCGCTGCAGACCGAGGTCTGGGGCCTCGGCCGCGCGGCGGCTGTCGAGCAACCGCACCGCTGGGGCGGCCTGGTCGACGTGCCGGCCACCGTCGACGCCGCCACCACCCGGCGGCTCGCCGCCGTGCTGGCCGGCCACGGCGGCGAGGACCAGGTGGCCGTGCGCCCGGGCGGCACCTGGGCCCGCAGGCTCACCCCGGCCCCGCCGCCGAGCGACGAGAGCCCGGCCGGTGACTGGTGGTCCGGCGCTGTCCTGGTCACCGGCGGCACCGGCGCCCTCGGCGGCCACGTCACCCGCTGGCTGCTCGACCGGGGCGCCGGGCGGGTGGTCCTGGCCAGCCGCCGGGGCGCCGCCGCCCCCGCCGTGGCGGACCTGCTCGACCGGTACGGCGCCGACGGGCGGGTCACCGCCGCCACCTGCGACGTCACCGACCGGCGGTCCGTGGCGGACCTGGTCGGCTCGCTGCCCGACCTGACGGCGGTCGTGCACGCCGCCGGCACCGACCAGCTCACCCCGATCACCGACACCACCCTCGACGAGTTCTCCCACGTCGTCGCGGGCAAGGTACTCGGCGCCCTGCACCTCGACGCCTGCCTCGCCGAGCGCGACCTCGCCGCGTTCGTCATGTTCTCCTCCATCTCCGGCGTGTGGGGCAGCGCCGGGCAGTGCGCGTACGGCGCCGGCAACTCCCTGCTGGACGCCCTGGCGGTCAACCGGCGCGACCGGGGCCGGCCGGCCACCGCCGTCTCCTGGACGGCCTGGGGCGGCGCGCACGGCATGGCCGCCGAGAACGTCGCCACCGAGCAGCTCAACCGGATGGGCCTGCCGCCCGTCGATCCGGAGAAGGCGCTCGTCGCCCTCGACCGGGCGCTGCGGCGGCCCACGCCCTGCGTGACCGTCGCCGACGTCGACTGGAGCCGGTTCCACCCCGCGTTCACGGTGGCCCGGCCCAGCCCGTTCCTCGGCGACCTGCCGCAGGTGCGGGCGCTCGTCGCGCAGGAGGAGGCCGCCGCGCCGGCGGACGGGGTCGCGGCGCCGCTGCGCCACCTCGCGGCGCTGCCGGCGGCGGAGCAGGAGCGGGAGCTGCTGCGGTTGGTCAACGAGCAGACCGCGGCGGTGCTGGGCCACGCCACCCCCGACGAGCTGCGCGGGCGCCCGTTCAAGGACCTCGGCTTCGACTCGCTGACCGCCGTGGACTTCCGGGGGCGGCTGAACGCGGCCACCGGCCTGCGGCTGCCCACCACGCTGGTCTTCGACTACCCGACCCCCGCCGAGCTGGCCGCGCACCTGCGCGAGCTGGTCTCCGGCGCCGCCCCGGCCGACGCCCCGCAGGCCGTCGTCGTCGACGCCGACGAGCCCGTCGCGATCGTCGGCATGGCCTGCCGCTACCCCGGGGGCGTCGACGGGCCGGAGGCGTTCTGGCGGCTGGTCGCCGACGGCGTGGACGCCATCTCGCCGTTCCCCACCGACCGGGGCTGGGAGATCCCCGAGCCGGCCGAGGGGACGCGCCCGCCGGCGGGCGGCTTCCTCCACGACGTGGCGGACTTCGACCCCGCGTTCTTCGAGATCTCGCCCCGCGAGGCCCTCGCCATGGACCCGCAGCAGCGGCTCACCCTGGAGACGTCCTGGGAGGCGCTGGAGCGGGCCGGGGTGGACCCGGCGTCGCTGCGGGGCACCCGTACGGGCGTCTTCGTGGGCGCCTCCACCTCCGGCTACGGCACGGGGCTGACCGAGGTACCCGAGGGCGTCGAGGGCTATCTGATGACGGGCGCCGCGCACAGCGTCATCTCCGGCCGGGTCGCGTACGCCCTCGGGCTGGAGGGCCCCGCCGTCACCGTCGACACGGCCTGCTCCTCGTCCCTGGTGGCGCTGCACCTCGCCGGGGCGGCGCTGCGGCGCGGCGAGTGCGACCTGGCGCTGGCCGGCGGCGTGGCCGTGATGGCCACCCCGACGGCGTTCCAGGAGTTCTCCCGCCAGGGCGGACTCGCCTCCGACGGGCGGTGCAAGTCCTTCGCCGCGACGGCGGACGGCACCGGCTGGTCCGAGGGCGTCGGCATGCTGCTCGTGCAGCGGCTCTCCGACGCCCGGCGGCAGGGCCGCCGCGTCCTCGCCGTGGTACGCGGCTCCGCCGTCAACTCCGACGGCGCGTCGAACGGGCTGACCGCCCCCAACGGCCCCTCCCAGCAGCGGGTGATCCGGCAGGCGCTGGCCGGCGCCGGGCTGGCGGTCACCGACGTGGACGTCGTCGAGGCGCACGGTACCGGCACCGTCCTCGGTGACCCGATCGAGGCGCAGGCGCTGCTGGCGACGTACGGGCAGGACCGGGGCGACGCCGGCCCGCTGCTGCTGGGCTCGGTCAAGTCGAACATGGGCCACGCGCAGGCCGCCGCCGGTGTGGCCGGCGTGATCAAGATGGTGCTGGCGATGCGGGAGGGCACCGTACCGGCGACGCTGCACGTGGACGAGCCGTCGCCGCACATCGACTGGTCGGCCGGCGACGTGGAGCTGGTGACCCGGTCCCGGCCGTGGCCGGCCGCCGGCCGGCCCCGCCGCGCGGCGGTCTCCTCGTTCGGTATCTCCGGCACGAACGCCCACGTGGTCGTCGAGCTGCCCGCCGACGCGCCCGCCGGCGCCGAGGCGGCCGACGCACCGATGCCGCCGCCAGCCGCTGCGGCGGGGGAACGCCCCGCCGGGCTGCTCACCGCCGACGTGGTGGCCTGGCCCGTCTCGGCCCGCTCCGCCTCGGCCCTGGCCGCGCAGGCGTCCCGGCTGGCCCGGCACCTGCGCGCGCACCCCGGCCTCGCCCCGGCAGCGGTCGGCTGGTCGCTCGCCGCGACCCGCTCGGCGTTCGACCGGCGCGCCGCCGTGCTCGGCGCGACCCCCGGCGAGCTGCTGGCCGGCCTGGACGCGCTCGCCGCCGGCACCCCGGCCGGCAACGTCGTGACCGGCACCGTCGCCAACCACGGGGCGGGACCGGTGTTCGTCTTCCCGGGCGCCGCCCCGGCGGGCGCGGTGGCCGAACTGGTGGGCCGCTGCCCGGTCTTCGACGACACCCTCGCCGAGTGCCGGCAGGCCCTCGCGCCCTGGGTCGACGTCGATCCGGCCGCCCTGCTCACCGGCGCGGACGCTGCCTGGGCCGACCGGCCGGAGCTGGCCCGGCCCGTCCGGTTCGCCGTCGGCGTGGCACTCGCCGCCGTCTGGCGGCACGCCGGTGTCACTCCCGCCGCTGTCGTCGGCACCGGCGACGGCGAGGTCGTGGCCGCGTACGTGGCGGGCCTGCTGTCCCTGCCCGACGCCGCCCGCACGGTGGCGATGCGGGCCCGCGCCGCCGCCGGCGGCCTGGACCACGACGGCCTCCGCGCCGCCCTGGCGGGGCTCGCGCCGCAGCCCGGGACCGCCCGGCTGGCCTCCACTGTCACCGGGGACTGGGCCGACGCGGCGGGCCTCGGCGTCGACCACTGGACCGACCCGGCCACCCCGGGCACCGACCCGGCCACCCCGGGCACCGACCCGGCCGTCCCCGGCGCCGGGGACGGGGGGCCGGAGCGGCTCGACGCCGCCCTGCGTGCCGCCGTCGCGGCCGGCCACCTGACCTTCGTGGAGGTCTCGCCGGAGCCGGCACTGGCTGCCGGGATCGCCGCCGCGCTCGACGCCGCCGGCACCCCCGGACACGTCCTGGACACCCTCGGCGGCTCGGCCGACGCCGCCACCCGGCTGCTGACCGGCCTCGCCACCGCGCACGCCCTCGGCCTGCCGGTGGAGCACCGCCGGCTGCTGCCCGAGTCCGAACCGGTCGACCTGCCCACGTACGCCTTCGACCGGCACCGCTACTGGCTGGAGCGCACCGGCGCGCACCGCTCCGTCCTGCCCGCCGTGGGCCTCGACGTGGTGGACCACCCGCTGCTCAGCGCGGTGGCCGACCTGCCCGGCGACGAGGGACTGCTGTTCACCGGCCGGATCACCCTCACCACCCACCCCTGGCTCGCCGACCACGCCGTGCTGGGCATGGTGCTGCTGCCCGGGACGGCCCTGGTGGAGCTCGCGTCCTGGACCGGCCGGCAGGCCGGCGCGGCGACCGTCGCCGAGCTGAACCTGGAGGCGCCCCTGGCGATCCCCACCGAGGGAGGAATCGACCTGCGGGTACGCGTCGGCCCGCCGGACGAGACCGGGCACCGGCCCGTCGCCATTCACACCCGGCGCGACGACGACACCGCGGCCGACGGTTCCCGGCCCTGGCAGCGGCACGCCTCCGGGCAACTCGCCGACACCGCCGACCCGGACCCCGCGCCGGCCGCCGTGTGGCCGCCGGCCGACGCCGAGCCGATCGCCCTCGACGGGCTCTACGCCCGGCTCGCCGCCCAGGGCTACCACTACGGCCCCACCTTCCGGGCGCTGCGTGCCGCCTGGCGCTCGGGCCCGGACATCCTCGCCGAGGTCGCCCTGGACGCCGACGCGTCCACCGACACCACGGCGTTCTCGGTGCACCCGGCCCTGATGGACGCGGCGCTGCACGCCATCGGCGCCAGCGCCACGGCCGACGACCCGGCCGGCGACCCCGCCGGCGGCGCGTCGGGCACCGACGGCGGCCCCGGCATCCGCCCGGGCCTGCCGTTCACCTGGTCGGGCGTCACCATCCGGCCCACCCGTGCCCGCGAGCTGCGGATCCGGCTGCGCGCCACCGACGCCGGCTCCGTGGCCCTGACCGTCACCGACACGGGCGCGACCCCGGTCGCCTCCGTCGACGGTCTGGTCCTGCGGCCCATCTCCGGCGAGCAGCTCAGCGCCGCCCGCCGCTCCGCCAGCCGGTCCCTGCACCGCCTCGACTGGCTCGCCCCCACCACCGGCCGCGCGGACACCGCCTCCCGGCTGGTCGTCCTCGGCGCCGACTGGTCCGGCGCCGACCGGCACCCGGACCTGTCGACGCTGGTCGCCGACGTACGCGCCGGCGCCGCCGCGCCCGACGCGGTGGTGGTGACCTGCGCCGGAGCCGCCGCCGACGAGCCGCACCCGGCCGCCCAGGCGCACCGGGTCGCCCACCGGATGCTCGCACTGGCCCAGCAGTGGCTCGCCGAGGAGGCCCTGACCGCCGCCCGGCTGGTGGTGGTCACCCGCGGCGCGGTCCGGGTCGACCCGGACGAGCGGATCGCCGACGTGCCGGCCGCCACCGCCTGGGGCCTGCTGCGCTCCGCCCAGACGGAGAACCCCGACCGGATCGTGCTCCTCGACGTCGACGTCGACGTCGACGACGACGCCCCGGCCGCCGCGCTGCTGCCGGCCGCCCTCGCCACGGGCGAACCCCAGCTCGCCGTACGCGCCGGGCAGCTCCGGGTGCCCCGGCTGACCCGCCTCGGGCCGCCCCCGGCCGAGGCGTCCGGCCCCGACCTGGCCGCCGGCACCGTCCTGGTGACCGGGGCGACCGGCCTGCTCGGGCGGCTCGTGGCCCGCCGGCTCGTCACCCGGCACGACGTACGGCACCTGCTGCTGGTCAGCCGCAGCGGAGCGGACGCCCCGGGCGTCGCCGCGCTGGTCGACGAGCTGGCCGGACTGGGCGCCACCGTCCGGGTGGCCGCCTGCGACGTCACCGACCGCGAGGCGCTCGCCCTGCTGGTCGACCAGCTCCCCGCCGACCTGCCACTGACCGGCGTGGTGCACGCCGCCGGGGTGCTCGACGACGGTGTCCTGCCGGCGCTCACCCCGGAGCGCTTCGACACCGTGCTGCGACCCAAGGTCGACGCGGCCTGGCACCTGCACGAGCTGACCGAGAAGCTGGACCTGGCCGCGTTCGTGCTCTTCTCCTCGGCGGCCGGCCTCTTCGGCGGCCCCGGGCAGGCCAACCACGCGGCGGCGAACTGCTTCCTCGACGCCCTCGCCCAGCACCGGCACGACCGGGGACTCCCGGCGCTCTCGCTGGCCTGGGGCCCGTGGGTCAACGACACCGGCGACGGGCAGACCGGGCACGTCGACGAGGCCCGGATGAACCGGGGCGGCTTCGTGCCGCTCGGCGCCGAGGAGGGCATGGACCTGTTCAGCGAGGCCCTGCGCTTCGCCGAGCCGGTGGTCGTACCGGTCGACCTGGACCTCGCGTTGATCGGCCGGCACGGGCCGGCGGCGGTGCCGCCGGTGCTGCGGTCGCTGGTGCGGCCGGCGGCGACCGGCGCGGCCCGGGCCGCCGAGCGGAACCCGGCCGAGGCGCTGCGGGAGACCCTCGCCGCCACGGCGGAGGCCGACCGCGACCAGGTGCTCTCCGACCTGGTGCGGACCCACGCCGCCGCCGTCCTCGGCTACGCGTCGATCCGCTCGATCGATGCCGAGCGCGGCTTCGTCGAGCTGGGCTTCGACTCGCTGACCGCTGTCGAGTTCCGCAACCGGCTCAACGCGGCCACCGGCCTGCGGCTGCCCTCGACGCTGATCTACGACCGGCCGACCACGGCCGCGCTCGTCGAGTACCTGCGCGGCGCGCTGCTGGCGGAGCGCAGCACGTCCGCGCTGACGGTGCTCGGCGAGCTGAACAAGCTGGAGCACGCCATGCGCGCGGTGTCCACCGGCGACACCGACCGGGCCGCCGTCGGCGTCCGGTTGCGCGAACTGCTCTCCCTGTGGACCTACACCGAGGCCGGTGCGGACTCCGCCGCCGACGAGGGCACCAGCCTCGAGTCGGCCTCCGCCGAGGAGATCTTCAGCCTGCTGGACGAAGAGTTCGGCTCGGCCTGATCCGGCATGTCGCACACCTCGAACCCCGATACGGAGTGGCCCGATGCCCACTGAGGCAGAGTTCCTCGACTACCTCCGGCGTGCCACTGCCGACCTGCGCGACGCGCGCCGGCGGGTACGCGAGGTGGAGGCCAAGGACCGCGAGCCGATGGCCGTCATCGGCATGGCGTGCCGGTTCCCGGGCGGGGTGTCCAGCCCGGCCGAGCTGTGGGACCTCGTCGACCGGGGCGGCGACGGGGTGGGCGACTTCCCGACCGACCGGGGCTGGGACCTGGAGCGGCTCTTCAACGTCGACCCGGACAACCCGGGCACGTCGACCAGCAACCAGGGCGGCTTCCTCTACGACGCGCCACAGTTCGACCCGGGCTTCTTCGGCATCAGCCCCCGCGAGGCCCTGGCGATGGACCCGCACCAGCGGCTGCTGCTGGAGACCTCCTGGGAGGCGTTCGAGCACGCCGGCATCGACCCGCAGGCGCTGCGTGGCAGCCGGACCGGCGTCTTCGCCGGGGTCATGTACCACGACTACGCGTCGCGGGTGCTGGACCTGCCCGACGGCGTCGAGGGCTACATCGGCACCGGCAACTCCGGCAGCGTGGTGTCCGGCCGGGTGGCGTACACCTTCGGGCTGGAGGGCCCGGCCGTCACTGTGGACACGGCATGCTCGTCGTCGCTGGTCGCCGTGCACCTCGCGACGCAGGCGCTGCGCCAGCGGGACTGCGACTTCGCGCTCGCCGGCGGTGTGACGGTCATGTCCACCCCGGGCACCTTCGCCGACTTCTCCCGCCAGCGGGGCCTGGCCTCCGACGGCCGGTGCAAGTCGTTCGCCGCCGCCGCCGACGGCACCGGCTGGTCCGAAGGCGTCGGCGTGCTGCTCCTGCAACGGCTCTCCGACGCCCGCCGCGACGGCCGGCGCATCCTCGCCGTCGTCCGGGGCAGCGCGGTCAACCAGGACGGCGCCAGCAGCGGACTCACCGCCCCCAACGGCCCGTCGCAGGAGCGGGTGATCCGGCAGGCCCTCGCCAACGCCCGGCTCTCGCCGGCCGACGTCGACGTGGTCGAGGCGCACGGTACCGGCACCACCCTCGGCGACCCCATCGAGGCGCAGGCGCTGCTGGCCACGTACGGGCAGGACCGGGGCGACGGCGGGCCGCTCTGGCTGGGCTCGGTCAAGTCGAACCTGGGTCACACCCAGGCCGCCGCGGGCGCCGCCGGCCTGATCAAGATGATCGAGGCGATCCGCCACCGCACCATGCCCGCCACCCTGCACGTCGACGAGCCGTCCCCGCACATCGACTGGTCCGCCGGGCAGGTCTCGCTGCTGACCGAGGCGCGCGCGTGGTCGGCCACCGACCGGCCGCGCCGGGCCGCCGTGTCGTCCTTCGGCATCAGCGGTACGAACGCGCACGTCATCCTGGAGGAGGCGCCCGGCGACGACGCCCCGTCCACCGACGAGGCACCCCCCGCCGTCGACGCGCCGGTCGCGCTCCCGCTCGCCCCGGTGTTCCTCTCCGCCCGTACGCCAGAGGCGCTCGCGGGGCAGGCCGGCCGCTGGGCCGACCACCTCGCCCGCATCGACGCCCCACGTCCGGTGGACGTCGCGGTCTCCTCGGTCAGCCGCGCGGGGCTCGAACACCGCGCGGTCGTCCTGGCCGGCGACGCCGACGACCTGCTCGCCGGGCTGCGGGCCCTCGCCGCGGGCGAGCCGACCGGCGCCGTCATCACCGGCGCGTCGGCCCCGCGTGGCCGGGTGGCCTTCCTCTTCTCCGGCCAGGGCGCGCAGCGCGCCGGCATGGGTCGCGGGTTGTACGCGGCGTTCCCGGTCTTCGCCGCCGCGCTGGACGAGGTGTGCGGTCACCTGGATCCGCTGCTGCCGCGTCCGTTGCGGGAGGTGCTCTTCGCCGGGGCGGGCACGCCCGGGGCGGAGCTGCTGGATCAGACGGTGTTCACCCAGGCGGGCCTGTTCGCCGTCGAGGTGGCGTTGTTCCGCCTGATCGAGTCGTTCGGTGTGGTGCCGGACCTGGTGGCCGGGCACTCCATCGGCGAGATCGCGGCGGCGCACGTGGCGGGCGTGCTCTCCCTGGCTGACGCGTGCGCGCTGGTCGCCGCGCGGGGAAGGCTCATGCAGGCCCTGCCGGCGGGCGGCGGCATGCTCGCCGTGGCCGCCGACGAGGCCGCGGTGGCCGCCTCCCTGGCGGGGCTGACCGGCCGGCTGGACGTGGCCGCCGTGAACGGCCCCGCCGCCGTGGTGGTCGCGGGCGACGTCGAGGCGCTCGACGAGGTGCAGCGGGTGTGGTCCGAGCGGGGTGCGCAGACCCGCCGCCTGCGGGTGAGCCACGCCTTCCACAGCGCCCGGATGGACCCGATGCTGGCCGAGTTCGCGGCCGTCGCCGAGGGACTGACGTTCCGGCCGCCGACGATCTCTGTGGTGTCGAACCTGACCGGCCGCGTCGCCGACGCCGACCAGATCTGCGACCCGGGCTACTGGGTGCGCCACGTACGCGGCACCGTTCGCTTCGCCGACGCCGTCGACTGCCTGCGGGCGGAGGAGGTCGACACCTACCTGGAGGTGGGACCGAACGGCGTCCTCACCGCCATGACGCAGAACTGCCTCGCCGAGCGCGCGGAGGACGAGCCGGCGCCCCTGCTGGTGCCGGTGTCGCGCCACGACCGGCCTGAGCCGCAGGCCCTCCTGGAGGCCCTCGCGTCGCTGCACGTGCACGGCCGCGCCGTCGGCTGGGCGGGCCTGCTCGACCGGGCCGGCGGCCGGCACGTCGACCTGCCGACGTACGCCTTCGAGCACCAGCGCTACTGGCTGGAGCCGGCGGGCCGCTGGACGGACGTCTCCGGTGCCGGCCTCGGCGCGGCCGGGCACCCGCTGCTCGGCGCGGCGGTCTCCGTGGCCGGCGAGGACATGGTGGTGCTGACCGGCCGTCTCTCGACGTCGACGCACGCGTGGCTCGCCGACCACGTCGTCTCCGGCGCGGTGATCGTGCCGGGCGCTGCCCTGGTGGAGTTGGCAGTGCGGGCGGGTGACGAGGTGGGTGCGTCGCGGGTGCGGGAGCTGACCGTGGCCGCGCCGCTGGTGCTGCCGCAGGCGGGTGCGGTGCGGGTGCAGGTACGCGTCGGCGCGGCCGACGAGGCGGGCGTGCGTGTGGTGGCCGTGCACTCGCAGCCCGAGGGTGATCCCGAGGCGGAGTGGGTTTCGCACGCGGAGGGTGTGCTGGAGCCGGCGTCGGCCGACGAGCCGGGCGTGGGGGAGTGGCCGCCGGTCGACGGCGTCGAGGTGGACGTGGCGGGCTGGTATCCGGCCCTGGCCGAGCGCGGCCTGTCGTACGGGCCGGTGTTCCGGGGGCTGCGCCGGGTGTGGGCGTGCGGTGACGAGGTGTTCGCCGAGGTGGTGTTGCCGGACGAGGTGGCCGGTGACGCCGCGGGGTTCGGCGTGCACCCGGCGCTGCTGGACGCCGCGCTGCACCCGATCGGGCTGCTGTCCGGCTCGGAGGGCTCGGGCGGGGCGCGGGTGCCTTTCGCGTTCGAGGGTGTGCAGGTGTGGGCCTCGGGTGCGCGGGTGCTGCGGGTGCGGTTGACCCGCAACGGTTCGGCGGTGCGCCTGGTCGCGTGCGACGAGTCGGGCGCGGCCGTGGTGTCGGTGGACACCCTCGCCCTGCGCGAGCTGACCGGGGTGTCGGCGTCCCCGGACGCGTCGGCCCGGTCGCTGTTCGAGGTCGCCTGGCAGGCCCAGGAGGTCGCCCCGGCCGGGGACGCCTCCGGGTGGGCGCTGCTCGGCTCGCCCGCCGCCGGCCTGCCGGCCGTCGCTGAGCTGCCGGTGTACGCCGACGTCGAGGCGGTCGCCGTGGCGTCGGGTGTGGCGCCGCGTCTGTTGCTGGTGCCGGCGGGTGGCCTGCGCCGGGCCCTGCACGCCGAGACGGAACCTGCTTCGGTCTCCGGTGAGATGCCCGCCGCCGTCGACAATGGCCCCGAGTCGGTGCGGGCGGCGACGTCGCAGGTGCTGGCGACGGTGCGGTCCTGGCTGGCGGCGGACGCGCTGGCGGAGTCGCGGTTGGTGGTGGTGACCCGGGGTGCGGTGTCGGTCGGGGACGGAGACCGGGTCACCGACCTGGCCGCAGCGGCGGTCTGGGGTCTGCTGCGATCGGCGCAGTCGGAGCATCCGGGTCGCATCGTCCTGGCGGACGTCGACGGTGACGTGGACGCCGGGCTGCTGGCTGTGCTGACTTCGGTGGCCGACGAGCCGGTGACGTTCGGTGGTCAGGTCGCGGTGCGCTCGGGTGAGGTGTTCGTGCCGCGCCTGGTGCGCGCGGTAGCGCCCTCGTCGGCGGACGGTGCCGTGGTGGGTGACGGTGCGGTGCTGGTGACCGGCGGTACGGGTGCGTTGGGTGCGTTGGTGGCGGAGCATCTGGTGTCGGTGCACGGTGTGCGGTCGCTGGTGCTGGTGTCGCGTCGTGGTCCGGAGGCTGCGGGTGCGGGTGAGTTGTCGGAGCGGTTGTCCGCGTTGGGTGCGTCGGTGCGGGTGGTCGCCTGCGACGTGACGGACCGGGACCAGGTGTTCGGGCTGGTCGGTGAGGTTTCCGCCGAGGGTCGGCTGGCGGGTGTCGTGCACACCGCCGGCGTCCTGGACGACGGTGTCGTGGAGGGGCTGACGGCGGCGCGGCTGGCCGGGGTGTTGGCGCCGAAGGTGTCGGCGGGTTGGTTGTTGCATGAGGCGACGGCGGGTCTGGATCTCGACTTGTTCGTGGTGTTCTCGTCGGTGGCGGGTGTGTTGGGTTCGCCGGGTCAGTCGGCGTACGCGGCGGGTAACGCGTTCCTCGACGGGCTTGCGGTCCACCGGCGGCAGCTCGGGTTGCCTGCGGTCAGCCTCGCCTGGGGCATGTGGGACACCCCCGGCATGGCCGCGTCCCTCGACGAGGCGGACCGGGCGCGATCGACCCGGGGCGGCATCACCGCGATGAGCGCCGAGACCGGGCTGCGGCTGTTCGACGCCGCCCTGACCGCCGGCCGGCCGGCCCTGGTGCCCGCCGTGATCGACCTGGCCGCCCTCCGGGCCGCTGCCGGCGCCGGCCTGGTGCCGCCGATGCTTCGTAACCTGGTCGGTACGACCACGACCCGCCGCCAGGCGGGACAGGGCACCACCTGGGCGACCCGCATCGGCGGCCTGACCGCCGACGAGGCGCGCGCCCAGCTCGACGTGCTGGTACGCGGCCTCGTCGCGCAGGTGCTCGGGCACGGCGGGGCGGAAGCCGTGCCCGCCGACCGGGCGTTCCGCGAGCTGGGCTTCGACTCGCTGACCGCCGTCGACCTGCGTAACCGCGTGAACGCGGCCACCGGCCTGCGGCTGCCCTCGACGCTCGTATTCGACTACCCGACGCCGCAGGCGCTCACCACCCATGTGCACGCCGAACTGGCCGGCGCCGCAGGTCGCCCCGCCGCGCCGGGCGCGCGGACCACCACCCGCGCCGACGAGCCGCTCGCGATCGTGGGCATGGCCTGCCGCTACCCGGGCGGCGTCGAGACGCCCGACCAGCTGTGGGCGCTGCTGGCCGCCGGCGGGGAGGGGATCGGGGAGTTCCCCACCGACCGCGGGTGGGACCTGGAGAGCCTGTTCGACCCCGACCCCGACCACCCCGGCACGTCGTACACCCGCCACGGCGGTTTCCTGTACGACGCCGGCGCGTTCGACCCCGCCTTCTTCGGCATCTCGCCCCGCGAGGCCCTCGCCATGGACCCCCAGCAGCGGCTGCTGCTGGAGGCGTCGTGGGAGACGTTCGAGTCGGCCGGGCTGGACCCGCAGCGGCTGCGGGGCAGCCGGACCGGTGTCTTCGCCGGCGTCATGTACCACGACTACGCCTCCCAGCTGATGGAGCTTGCCGACGAGGTCGAGGGCTACGTCGGCACCGGCAACTCCGGCAGCGTCCTGTCCGGCCGGGTCGCCTACACGTTCGGCCTCGAAGGCCCGGCGGTCACCGTCGACACCGCGTGCTCGTCGTCGCTGGTGGCGCTGCACCTCGCCGCGCAGGCGCTGCGGTCGGGTGAGTGTGATCTGGCGTTGGCCGGTGGTGTGACGGTGATGGCGACGCCGGGGACGTTCATCGAGTTCTCCCGGCAGCGCGGTCTGTCGCAGGATGGTCGCTGCAAGTCGTTCGCGGCGTCGGCCGACGGCACCGGCTGGTCCGAGGGCGTCGGCGTGCTGCTCGTGCAACGACTCTCCGACGCGCAGCGGGAGGGCCGGCGTATCCACGCCGTCCTGCGCGGCACGGCCGTCAACCAGGACGGCGCGTCGAACGGGCTCACCGCCCCGAACGGCCCGTCGCAGCAGCGCGTGATCCACCAAGCCCTCGCGAACGCCCGCCTGACCCCGGCCGACGTGGACGCCGTCGAGGCGCACGGCACCGGCACGACGCTGGGTGATCCGATCGAGGCGCAGGCTCTGCTGGCCACGTACGGGCAGGAGCGTCCCGTCGACCGGCCGCTGCTGTTGGGGTCGGTGAAGTCGAACATCGGGCACACGCAGGCCGCCGCCGGTGTCGCTGGTGTGATCAAGATGGTCATGGCGATGCGGCACGGCCTCGTCCCGCCGACCCTGCACGTGGACGAGCCCTCCCCGCACGTCGACTGGACCGCCGGGGCGGTCGCACTCGCCACCGAGCCCACCCCCTGGCCGGCCGTGGACCGGCCGCGTCGGGCGGCGGTGTCGTCGTTCGGGATCTCCGGCACGAACGCGCACGTCATCATCGAGCAGCCGCCCGCCGAGACGGCCGGTGCGCGGCCCACCGACCGGCCGCGCGCCGACGTCGTACCCCTCGTGCTCTCCGCCGTGGACGCCCCGGCGCTGCGCGACCAGGCGGCCCGGCTGAAGGCGCACCTCGCGGCACACCCGGAGCTGGCGCCGGCCGACGTCGCGCACGCCCTGGTCACCACCCGGGCCACGTTCGACCACCGCGCCGTCGTCCTCGGCCGCGACACCGTCGACCTGACGCGGGCCCTGGAGTCGTTCCACCTCGGCGAGGCCACCGCCGCCGTCACCGGCGTCGCGGCGCGCGCCGCCGACCCGGTCCTAGTCTTCCCCGGCCACGGCGACCCGTGGCCCGCCGCGACCGTCGAGCTGCTGGACCGGGCACCGGAGTTCGCCACCGCGATCGCCGCCTGCGAGGCGGCCCTCGCCCCCCACGTGGACTGGTCGCTCGCCGCCGTGCTGCGCGGCGCGGACGGCGCTCCCACCCCGGCCGACCCCGGGGTGGCGCCGGCCGTCCGGTGGGCCGTGGCCGTCTCGCTGGGACGCTGGTGGCGCTCCCTCGGCGTACGACCCGCCGCCGTGCTCGGGCACGCTCACGGCGCGCTCGCGGCCGCCTGCGTGGCCGGCGCGCTGTCGCTGGAGGACGCGGCGAGGACGATCGCCCTCGCCAGCCCGGCGGAGGACGGCCCGGACGCGCTGGCCGGGATCACCCTCCGGTCGGCCGACGTGCCGCTGTACTCGGCGACGACCGGCGGCCCGGTCGACACCGACGGCCTCGACGCCGCCCGGTGGTATCGGGACCTGACCACCGACGCCGACGCCGAACCGGCCGTACGCGCCCTGCTCGACCAGGGCCACCGGGTCCTCCTCGAGGCTGCCCCGGCGACCGTGCTCGCCGCCGGCATCCGCGAGAGCGCGCGGGCCGACGACGCCGTCGTGGTGGCCGCCGACGACACCGTGGCCGGCGGCTGGCAGCGCATGCTGACGGTCCTCGCCGGACTGCACGTGCACGGCGTGCCCGTCGACTGGACGGCGATCCTGGGCGCCCCCACCGGCCCGCCGCCCCCGCTGCCCACGTACGCCTTCCAGCGCCGGCGCTACTGGCCGCAGCCGACGGCGGCGACCGTCCCCGCCCCCGCCGGTACCGACGAGGCGGACCGGCGCTTCTGGGAGGCCGTGGAACGCGCCGACGCGTCTGCGCTGGCCGCCGCCATGCGCATCGACGAGGCCACGGTCAGCTCCCTCGACCCCGCGCTGCCGCTGCTCTCCTCCTGGCGCCGGCGCCGCCGCGACGAGTCCACCGTGGACTCGTGGCGCTACCGGGTGACCTGGAAGCCGCTGGTCGTCGCGCCGGAGGCCACCCTCGCCGGCACGTGGCTGCTGGTCGTGCCGGCCGCCGAAGCCGAGCACCCCCTGGTCGACGGCGTCGCCCGGACGCTGGGCGAGGGCGGGGCCGAGGTCGTCCGGATCGACGTGCCGGAGACGGGCCGGCCGGTGCTGGCCGAGCGGCTGGCGCGTACCGGCGGGCCCGTCGCCGGGGTGCTCTCCCTGCTCGGCCTGGACGACGCGCCGCACCCGGCCCACCCGGTCGTCCCGGCGGGTCTCGCCGCCACGTACGCCCTGGTCCAGGCCCTCGGCGACACCGGCGTCACCGCCCCGCTGTGGTGCGCCACCGCCGGCGCGGTCTCGACCGGCCGCGCCGACCAGCTCGACCGCCCCCGCCAGGCGATGCTCTGGGGGCTCGGCCGGGTGGTCGCCCTGGAGCACCCGGACCGCTGGGGCGGACTGCTGGACCTGCCCGCCGAGCTGGACCCCCGGGACCGGGCCCGGCTCGTGGCGGTGCTGGCCGGCGTCGACGCGGAGGACCAGCTGGCGCTGCGCCCCTCCGGGGTGTTCGCCCGGCGACTGGTCCGCGCCCGCGCCGAGCGCACCGCGACGCAGGACTGGCGTCCCGCCAGCGGCGCCGTCCTGGTCACCGGCGGCCTCGGGTCCATCGGGGCCCAGGTGGCGCGCTGGCTGGCCCGCGAGGGCGTGGTTGAGCTGGTGCTGACCGGCCGCCAGGGCCCCGCCACGCCCGGCGCCGACGAGCTGGCCGACGAACTGCGCGCCGCCGGCGCCACAGTCACCGTGGCCGCCTGCGACGTCGCCGACGCGGCCGCCGTACGGGCCCTCGTCGAGCGGCTCGCCGGGCAGGGCACCCACATCGGGGCCGTGTTCCACACCGCCGGCGTCGCCCACGCCGCGCCCGTCGCGGCCACCGACGTCGCCGACCTCGCCGACGCCCTGCGGGCCAAGGTGGCCGGCGCGGTCAACCTCGACGAGGCGTGCGGCGACGAACTGTCGGCGTTCGTGCTCTTCTCCTCCGGCGCGGGCGTCTGGGGCGGCGGGCACCAGGGCGGCTACGCCGCCGCCAACGCCTTCCTCGACGCGCTCGCCGAGGACCGGCGACGGCGCGGACGGGCCGCCACCGCCGTCGCCTGGGGTGCCTGGGACGGCGGCGGCATGGTCGACGCCGAGGGCGCCGCCGACCAGATGTTCCGCTCGGGCGTCCGGGCCATGCGCCCCGACCTCGCGGTCTCCGTCCTGGCCGAGGCGCTCGACCACGGCGACACCACGCTCACCGTGGCGGACATCGCCTGGGACCGGTTCCTGCAGACCTACACGCTGGCCCGCCCCCGGCCGCTGATCGCCGACATCCCCGAGGTGGCCCGGCTGCTCGCGGCCGGGCAGCGCGACGGCGGCACGCCCGACGCGGCGTCCCCGCTCCGCGGCCGGCTGGCCGGCCTCGCCGCACCGGAACGCCGTCGGGTCCTGCTCGACCTCGTACGCGTCCACGCGGCGGCGGTGCTGCGCCTGTCCTCGCCGCAGGCGCTGGCGGCGGACCGGTCGTTCCGGGAGATCGGCTTCGACTCGCTCAGCGCCGTCGAGATGCGCAACCGCCTCGCCGAGGCGGTGGGACTGAACCTGCCGGCGACCCTGGTGTTCGACCGCCCGACGCCCGACGCCCTCGCCGAGCACCTGGCGGGCCGGCTCGCGGGCGACGACACCCCGGCGACCGAGCCCGTGCGGGCCGCCACCGCGCTGGACGAGCCGATCGCCATCGTGTCGATGAGCTGCCGCTACCCCGGCGGCGTCGCCGGCCCCGAGGACCTGTGGCGACTCGTCGCCGAGGGACGCGACGGCATAGCGGAGTTCCCGACCGACCGGGGCTGGGACCTGGCAGCCATCTACGACCCCGATCCCGACCGGCCCGGCACCTCGTACGTGCGCGAGGGCGGCTTCCTCACCGACGCCGCCGGCTTCGACGCCGCCCTGTTCGGCATCTCTCCGCGTGAGGCGATGGTGATGGACCCGCAGCAACGGGTGCTGCTGGAGAGCGCCTGGGAGCTGTTCGAGCGGGCCGGCACCGCGCCCGCCGACATGCGGGAGACCAACACCGGCGTCTTCGTCGGCACCAACGGCCAGGACTACGCGACGCTGCTGATGGCCGCCCGGGTCGAGACCGAGGGCTACCAGGCCACCGGCAACGTCGCCGCCGTCATCAGCGGTCGGCTGGCGTACCACTTCGGGTTGCAGGGTCCCGCCGTCAGCGTCGACACCGCCTGCTCGTCGTCGCTGGTGGCGCTGCACCTGGCCTGCCAGTCCCTGCGGCAGGGCGAGTGCGACGTCGCGGTTGCCGGCGGCGTGACGGTGATGGCCACCCCCGGCCCGTTCCTGGAGTTCGCCCGGCAACGGGGGCTCGCCCTCGACGGCCGGTGCAAGTCGTTCGCCGGGGCCGCCGACGGCACCGGCTGGGGCGAGGGCGTCGGCTTGGTGATGTTGCAGCGGCTCTCCGACGCCCAGCGCGACGGCCGGCGGATCCTCGCCGTCGTGCGCGGCTCGGCGATGAACCAGGACGGCGCCAGCAACGGCCTGACCGCCCCCAACGGGCCCGCGCAGGAGCGGGTGATCAACCAGGCGCTGGCCAACGCGCGGCTGAGCGCCGCCGACGTGGACGCCGTCGACGGGCACGGCACCGGCACCCGGCTCGGCGACCCGATCGAGGCGCAGGCCCTGCTGGCCACGTACGGGCGGCAGCGCCCCGCCGACCGGCCGCTCTGGCTCGGCTCCGTGAAGTCGAACATCGGCCACACCCAGGCCGCCGCCGGCGTCTCCGGCGTGATCAAGATGGTGCTGGCCCTCCAGCACGACCTGCTGCCGCCCACCCTGCACGTGGACGAGCCGTCGCCGCACGTGGACTGGTCGTCCGGTGCCGTCGCGCTGCTGACCGAGGCGCAGCCGTGGCCGGACGTGGACCGGCCGCGCCGCGCCGGCGTGTCGTCGTTCGGGGTCAGCGGCACCAACGTGCACGTCATCCTCGAACAGGCGCCCGCCACGCCCTCGGCCGACACCGCCGCCCCCCGTCCGGCCGGCGCCGACGCGCCCACGACCGGCTCCAGCCGCGGCACGCCCGGTGCCGCCGACGGGACGCCGCTGCTGCCGTGGGTCGTATCGGCAGACACCGCCGACAGCCTGCGGGCGCAGGCGGCCCGGCTGGCCGACTGGCTGCCGGGCAGCGGAACACCCGCGGCCGACGCGGCCCGGGCACTGGCCACCGGACGGTCCCCGCTGCGGCACCGCGCGGTGCTGCTCGCCGCCGACGCCGACGCCGCCCTCGCCGGCCTGCGGGCCCTGGCGGCCGGGCAGGACCACCCCGGGCTCACCCGGGGCGCCGCCGAGCCCGGCGGCGCGCTGGCGGCGCTCTTCTCCGGCCAGGGCGCGCAGCACGCCGGGATGGGCCGACGCCTGTGGGAGACGTTCCCCGTCTTCGCGGCGACCCTCGACGAGGCGTGCCAGCACCTGGACGCGTACCTGCCGCGGCCGCTGCGCGGGGTGCTGTTCGCCGAGCCCGGCACCGCCGAGGCCGACCTGCTCGACCAGACCGTCTTCACCCAGGCCGGGCTCTTCGCCGTCGAGGTGGCGCTGTTCCGGCTGCTCGAACACTGGGGGATCCGGCCCGACTTCGTGGCCGGGCACTCGGTCGGGGAGATCAGCGCGGCCCACGTCGCCGGAGTGCTCGACCTGGCCGACGCCTGCGCGCTCGTCGGCAACCGGGGGCGCCTGATGCAGGCCCTGCCACCCGGCGGCGGGATGCTCGCCGTCGCCGCGCCCGAGGTCGACGTGCTGCGGGCCCTGTCCGGCACGCCGGGACAGCCCGCCGTCGCCGCCGTCAACGGGCCGGCCGCCGTCGTCGTCGCCGGCGCCGAGGACGTGCTGACCGAACTGGCCGCCCACTTCGCCGACCTCGGCGTACGCACCAAGCGGCTGCGGGTCAGCCACGCCTTCCACAGCCCGCTGATGGAGCCCATGCTCGCCGAGTTCGCGGCCGTCGCGGCGACCCTGTCGTACGCCCCGCCGACGGTGCCGCTGGTGTCGAACCTGACCGGCACGGTCGTCGACCCCGAGCAGCTCTGCACACCCGACTACTGGGTCCGCCACGTCCGCGAGGCGGTGCGCTTCGCCGACACCGTCACCCACCTGCACTCCCATGGGGTGACCCGGTTCCTGGAGATCGGGCCGGACACCGTGCTGACCGCCCTGACCGCCGACGCGCTGCCGGTGGACGCGCCGGTCGTCGTGACCGGCGTGCAGCGGCCCGGCCAGGACGAGGTGGCCACCCTGCTCGGCGCGGTGGCCCGGCTGCACTGCCACGGCGTGCCCGTACGCTTCCCGGCACTGCTGCCCGGCGCCGCCGCCCCGGTGGACCTGCCCACGTACGCGTTCGCCCACCAGCGGTTCTGGCCGACCCTCGACGCGGCGGCGACCCACACCCCCGCCGCCGCGCACGACGACGTCGACTCGGCGTTCTGGCGGGCCGTGGCGTCCGGCGACGGCGACGCGCTCGCCGGCCGGCTCGGCCTCGACGCGGACCGGCCGCTGCGGGAACTGCTGCCGGACCTGGACCGGTGGCGGCGCCAGCAGCAGGAGGACACCCTCGCCGGCGGCTGGCGCTACCGGATCACCTGGCGCCCGCGGGCTCTCGTCGCGGGTGCCGTCGACGGCACGTGGACCCTGGTGCACAGCGGTACGGACCAGCCGGTCGTCGACCGGCTCGCCGAACTGCTCACCGCGCGGGGCGGCATCGTGCGGCAGCTCGCCGTCGACCCGGCGACGACCGACCGGAGCACGCTCGCCGGGCAGCTCGCCGCCGCGGCGTCCACCCGGATCGTGTCGCTGCTCGCCCTCGACGAGCGGGCGCACCCCGACCGCTCGGCCGTGCCGCTGGGCCTGACCGCGAACCTGGCCCTGGTGCAGGCGGTCACGGACGCCCTGCCACCGGTGCCGCTGTGGCTGCTCACCCGGCGGGCCGTGGCCACCGGCGCCGACGACCCCGTAGCCCACCCCGCCCAGGCCACCACGTGGGGCCTCGGCCTGGTGACCGCGCTGGAACACCCCCGGCACTGGGGGGGCCTGCTGGACCTGCCCGCCACCCTGGACACCGCCGCCGCCGAGGGAGTCCTGGCGGCCCTCACCGCCGCCGGCGACGAGGACCAGCTCGCGGTGCGTGACTCCGGGACGTACCTGCGGCGGCTGGAGCGCGCGCCCCGCGCCGAGGCGCCGGCCGGCTGGCAGGCGCCGGGCACCGTCCTGGTCACCGGCGGCACCGGCGCCGTCGGCCGGTACGCCGCCGGCTGGTTCGCCCGGCACGGCGCGCGGCGGCTGCTGCTGGTCAGCCGGCGCGGCGCGGCGGCCCCCGGCGCGGACGAGGCGGTGGCGGAACTGGCCGCTCTCGGCGCCGAGGCGCGGGTGCTGGCCTGCGACCTGGCCGACCGGGACGCGGTCGCCGACCTGGTCCGTGGCCTGCGCGCCGACGGTGAGACCGTGCACGCCGTGGTGCACGCCGCCGGGGTGGGCCGGCTCAACCCGGTCGCCGCCGTGACCGAGGCGGAACTCGCCGACGTCGTCTCCGGCAAGATCGCCGGCGCGCGGCACCTCGACGAGTTCCTCGACCCGGAGGCGCTCGACCTGGTCGTGCACTTCTCCTCCATCGCGGCCGTCTGGGGCGTCGGCGACCACGGGGCGTACGCCGCCGGCAACGCCTTCCTGGACGCCTGGGCGCAGTCCCGGCCGGCCGGGCGGGCCCGGCACCTCTCGGTGAACTGGGGACCGTGGGCCGGCGGCGGCATGGTGACCGACGCGCACGCGGCGGCCATGAGCCGGCGCGGGGTGTCCCTGCTCGACCGGGAACCGGCGATGGCCGCCCTGCGCGCCGGCCTCGACGGCGACGACACCGCCCTCACCGTCGCCGACATCGACTGGGAACGCTTCGCGCCGGTGTTCGCCTCCGCCCGGCCCCGGCCGCTGATCAGCGAGATCGCCGAGGTGGCCGCCCAGGCCGCGGCGGCGCGCGCCGACGCCGAGGACGGCGACCAGGTCGCCGGCGAACTGCGCAAGCGGCTCGGCGAGTTGTCGCAGGCCGAACAGGCACGGCTGCTGGTCGATCTCATCCGCACCGCCGCGGGCGAGGTCATCGGCCACGACAGCCCGTACGCCGTGGAGGCCGGGCGGCCCTTCCGGGACCTCGGCTTCGACTCGCTCACCGCCGTGGAGCTGCGGGGCCGGCTGGCCCGCTCGACCGGGCTCAGCCTGCCCAGCTCGGTGGTGTTCGACCACCCGACCCCGCAGGCGCTGGCCGAGCACCTGCGGGCCGAACTGCTCGACGAAGCGTCGGTGGAGGCGCTGCCCACCCTCGCGGAGCTGGACCAGTTGGAGGGCGCCCTCGCGCTGCGCGACCCGGACGACATCGGCCGGGTGCGGATCACGATGCGCCTGCACAGCCTGCTCGAACGGCTCGGCGCCGCCGAGGAACGCCGGGAGGACACCGCCGAGGTGGCCGGCCGGCTGCGGGCGGCCAGCAACCAGGAGCTGTTCGACCTCATCGACCAGGACCTCGGGCTCTCCTGAGCCGCCCGGGATCTGTGGTGTCACGAGAAAGCGAGATGTCATGGCGGACGAAGATCGGCTGCGCGAATACCTGACGCGCGTCGTCGCCGAGCTGCAGCAGACCCGCCAACGGCTGCGCGAGGTCACCGCCGAGGAGTCCGAGCCGGTGGCGATCGTGGCGATGAGCTGCCGCTACCCGGGCGGCATCAGCTCGCCGGAGGAGCTCTGGGAGTTCGTCTCGTCCGGCGGGGACGCCATCGGCGACTTTCCCACCGACCGCGGCTGGGACCTGGACCGGCTCTACCACGCCGACCCGGACAACGCCGGCACCTCGTACACCACCGCCGGCGGGTTCCTGCGCGACGCGGGGCAGTTCGACGCCGCGCTCTTCGGCATCTCGCCGCGCGAGGCGGTCGCCATGGACCCGCAGCAGCGGCTGCTGCTGGAGGTCACCTGGGAGCTGTTCGAACGCGCCGGCATCGCCCCGCTGTCGCTGCGTGGCAGCCGCTCCGGCGTCTTCGTGGGCACCTCCGGGCAGGACTACGCCGCCGTGCTGCACCGGGCGCCCGGCGTCGAGGGGTACGTGCTGACCGGCACCGCCGCCAGTGTCGTGTCCGGTCGGCTGGCGTACACGTTCGGCCTCGAAGGCCCGTCGGTCACCGTGGACACCGCCTGCTCGTCGGCGTCGGTCGCCATCCATCTCGCCTGCCAGGCGCTGCGCCAGCGCGAGTGCGGCCTCGCCCTGGCCGGCGGCGCGACCGTGCTGGCCACCCCCGGCCCGTTCGTCGAGTTCTCCCGGCAGCGCGGCCTCGCCGCCGACGGCCGGTGCAAGTCGTTCGCCGCCTCCGCCGACGGCACCGGCTGGTCCGAGGGCGTCGGCATGCTGCTGCTGGAACGGCTCAGCGACGCCCGCCGCAACGGCCACCCCGTGCTCGGCGTCATCCGCAGCTCGGCGGTCAACTCCGACGGCGCGTCGAACGGCCTCACCGCCCCCAACGGCCCGTCCCAGCAGCGGGTCATCCGGCAGGCCCTGGCCGGCGCGAAGCTCACCCCCGACCTGGTCGACGTGGTGGAGGCGCACGGCACCGGCACCACCCTCGGCGATCCGATCGAGGCTCAGGCGCTGCTCGCCACGTACGGCCGGGAGCGGGGCGACGCCGCGCCGCTGCTGCTCGGCTCGATCAAGTCCAACATCGGGCACACCCAGGCCGCCGCCGGCATCGCCGGTGTGATCAAGATGGTGCTGGCGATGCGGCACGGCGTCGTGCCGGCCACCCTGCACGTCGACGAGCCCACCCCGCACGTGGACTGGGCCGCCGGCGCGGTCACCCTCGTCACCGAGGCCACGCCGTGGCCGGCCGTGGACCGGCCGCGCCGGGCCGCCGTCTCGTCGTTCGGGATGAGCGGCACCAACACCCACCTCATCCTCGAACAGCCCGAACCGGCCGGCGTCGAGGCGGACCACCCGGTGCCGCCCGCGCCCGCGCCGGTGCTGCTCACCGGCCGCACCCGCACCGCGCTGCGCCGCCAGGCCGAGCGCTGGTCGGCCTACGTCGCCGACGACGCGCACCTGCGCCCGGCCGACGTCGCCTGGACCTCGGCAGTCTCCCGCTCGCCCCTGGAGCACCGGGCGGTCGTGCTCGCCGACGACCGCGACGGCCTGCTCGCCGCGCTGCACGCCCTCGCCGACGACCGGCCCGCCCCCGGGCTGGTCACCGGCGCCGCCGCCGAACGCGGCGGGGTCGCGTTCCTGTTCTCCGGCCAGGGCGCCCAGCGCGCCGGCGCCGGCCGGGAGCTGTACGAGGCGTACCCGGTCTTCGCGGAGGCGCTCGACGAGGTCTGCGGCCACCTCGACCACCGGCTGCCCCGGCCGCTGAAGCCGCTGCTGTTCGCCGAGCCCGGCACCGCCGAGGCCGACCTGCTCGACCAGACCGTCTTCACCCAGGCCGCGCTGTTCGCCGTCGAGGTGGCGCTGCACCGGTTGCTCGGCTCCTGGGGGCTGGCCCCCGACATGGTCGCCGGGCATTCCGTCGGCGAGCTGACCGCCGCCCACGTGGCCGGCGTGCTCAGCCTCGACGACGCGTGCGCCCTCGTCGCCGCCCGGGGGCGGCTCATGCAGGACCTGCCCACCGGCGGCGCGATGCTCGCCGTGGCCGCCGACGAGGCCCGGGTCGCCGAGTCGATCGCCGCGCTGACCGGCCGGGTCGCCGTCGCCGCCGTCAACGGCCCCGACGCCGTCGTCGTCTCCGGCGACGCGGCGGCCATCGACGAGCTGGCGGAACTCTGGACCGGCCGGGAGGTGAAGGTGCGGCGGCTGCGGGTCAGCCACGCCTTCCACAGCCCGCTGATGGAGCCGATGCTCGCCGAGTTCGCTGCCGTCGCCGCCCGCCTCGACCTGCGCGCCCCCACCCTGCCGGTGGTGTCCAACGTGACCGGCGAGCTGGCCGACCCGGCGCAGCTCACCGACCCCGGCTACTGGGTGCGCCACGTCCGGGAGGCGGTCCGCTTCGCCGACGGCGTACGCGCCCTGCGCGCCCACGGCGTCGGCACCTTCGTGGAGGTCGGGCCGGACGCCGTGCTCACCGCCAGCGTCCAGGAGACCCTCGCCGGGATCGGGACCGACGCCGCCTCCGCCGTGGTGGTGCCGGTGCTGCGCCGGGACCGCCCGGACCGCCGTGCCCTGCTCGCCGCCCTCTCCCAGCTGCACGTCGCCGGCACGCCGCCGCACTGGGCGGACGTCCTCGCCGGCCGGCCCGGCCGGCTCGTCGACCTGCCCACCTACCCGTTCGAGCGGCAGCACTACTGGGTGCCGGCCGAGGCGCCCGCCGACGACACCACGACGGGCGGGGCCGGCGCGCTCGACCGCCGGTTCTGGGCGGCCGTCGAACGCGCCGACCTCGACGCGCTGCGCGACACCCTCGCCGTCACCGACACCGCCGCCGCCGAGTCGCTGCGTACCCTGCTGCCCGTCCTCGCCGACTGGCGGCGGCAGCGGCAGGAACACTCGGTCCTCGACGGCTGGCGGTACCGGGAGGAATGGCAGGTGGCCCCCGAGCCCGCCCCCGCCCGGCTGGCCGGCACCTGGCTGCTGGCGCTGCCCGCCGACGACGCCGACGACCCGGCGGCGCGGGCCGTCCGGGCCGCGCTGACCGGCGCCGGCGCCGACGTGCTGCCACTGACGGTGGAGCCGGACGCCGACCGGGCCGGCCTCGCGGCGGCCCTCGCCGGCACCGAGCCCGCCGGCGTCGTGTCCCTGCTCGCCGGGGAACCACGCACCGCCGACGGCACCGTCCTGCCCGGCCTGACCGCCACCCTCGCCCTCGTGCAGGCGCTCGGCGACGCCGGCGTGGCAGCGCCGCTGTGGCTGGTCACCCGGGGCGCGGTCGCCGCCGCCTCGTACGACCGGCTCGCCGACCCGGCGCAGGCCGCGATCTGGGGCCTCGGCCGGGTCGTCGGCGTCGAGGCGCCGCACCGCTGGGGCGGCCTGGTCGACCTGCCGTCCGACCCCGACGACCGGGCCGCCTTCCGGCTCGCCGCGATCCTCACCGGCTCGACCGGCGAGGACCAGCTCGCCGTACGCGGCCCCGGCGTCTTCGCCCGCCGCCTCGTCCGCGCCGCCCTCGGCGACCGTCCGCCGGCGCGCCGGTTCACGCCCACCGGCACCGCCCTGGTCACCGGCGGCACCGGCGGGCTCGGGGCGCGCGCCGCCCGCTGGCTCGCCGCCGCCGGAGCCGAGCACGTCGTGCTGGTCAGCCGGCGCGGACCCGACGCCCCCGGCGCCGCCGAGCTGGAGGCCGAGCTGGCCGGCCTCGGGGCCCGGGTCACCGTCGCCGCCTGCGACATCGCCGACCGGGCCGCCCTCGCCGACCTGCTCGACCGGGTCGAGGCCGACGGCCCGCCGGTGCGCACCGTCGTGCACACCGCCGGCGTCGCGCAGGCCACCCCGCTGGCCGAGGTCACCCCCGCCGAACTGGCCGAGGTGACAGTCGGCAAGACCGCCGGGGCCACCCACCTCGCCGACCTGCTCGCCGACCGGGAGCTGGACGCCTTCGTCGTCTACTCGTCCATCGCCGCCACCTGGGGCAGTGGCGGGCAGGCCGGGTACGCGGCCGGCAACGCCTACCTGGACGCGCTGGTGCGGCGGCGGCGCGCCGACGGCCGGGCCGGCACCGCCATCGCCTGGGGCCCCTGGTCCGACGGCGGCATGCACGCCGCCGACGCCGAGCGGAACCTGCGCCGCCGGGGCCTGCCCGCCATGGACCCGGCCGTCGCCATGGCCGCGTTGCAGCAGGCCCTCGACCACGACGACGTCACAGTGACGGTGGCCGACGTGGACTGGACCCGGTTCGCCCCCGCGTACGCCTCCGCGCGCCGCCGGCCGCTGCTGGAGGGCGTACCGGAGGCGCGGGCCGCCCTCGACGGCGGCGCGGCCGACGACGGCGACGACGGCCCGGCGGCGACGCTGCGCCGGCGCCTCGCCGCGCTGACCCCGGCCCGCCGCGAGGAGACCGTCGCCGACCTGGTCCGCGAACTCGCCGCCGACGTGCTCGGCCACGACGGCGGGGCTGCCGCCGTGGGCGCGACCACCGCGTTCCGCGACCTCGGCTTCGACTCGCTGACCGCCGTGGAGCTGCGCAACCGGCTCGTCGCCGCCACCGGGCAGGCGCTGCCCACCACCCTGGTCTTCGACCACCCCACCCCGGTGGTGCTGTCCCGCTTCCTGCTCGCCGGCCTCTTCGGCGCCGACGCCGGGGCGGCTCCCGTCGCCGTCCCGGCCGCCGTGGGTGACGACGAGCCGGTGGCCATCGTCGCCATGGCCTGCCGCTACCCCGGCGGCGTCGACGGCCCCGAACGGCTGTGGCGCCTCGTCGCCGACGGCGTCGACGCGATCGGCGACTTCCCGACCGACCGGGGCTGGGACCTCGACCGGCTCTACGACCCCGACCCGGCCAACCCCGGCACCACGTACGCCGACAAGGGCGGCTTCCTGCACGGGGCCGGCGAGTTCGATCCCGGTTTCTTCGGGATCTCGCCGCGCGAGGCGGCGGCGATGGATCCGCAGCAGCGGTTGTTGCTGGAGGTTTCGTGGGAGGCGGTCGAGCGGGCAGGGGTTGCGCCTGGGGTTCTGCGGGGTTCGCGAACAGGGGTGTTCGTGGGCACGAATGGTCAGGACTATGGGGCCCTGCTGATGGCTGCGGGGGAGCAGGCCGAAGGGTTCGGGGCCACGGGCAACGCCGCCAGTGTGGTGTCGGGCCGGGTGGCGTACGCGTTGGGGTTGGAGGGGCCGGCGGTGTCGGTGGACACGGCGTGTTCGTCGTCGCTTGTGGCGTTGCACCTGGCGGTGCAGGCGCTGCGGCGTGGCGAGTGCGACCTCGCCCTCGCCGGCGGCGTCACGGTCATGGCCACCCCCGGCACCTTCTTCGAGTTCTCCCGGCAGCGGGGCCTGGCGGCCGACGGCCGGTGCAAGGCGTTCGCGGCGGGTGCGGACGGCACGGGCTGGGGCGAGGGTGTGGGCGTGCTGCTGGTGGAGCGGCTGTCGGACGCGCGGCGCAACGGGCACCGGGTCCTGGCGGTGGTGCGTGGGTCGGCGGTCAACCAGGACGGCGCCTCGAACGGTCTGACCGCCCCGAACGGCCCGTCGCAGCAGCGGGTGATCCGCCAGGCCCTCGCGGGGGCCCGGCTGGGCAGCGCGGATGTGGACGTGGTCGAGGCGCACGGCACGGGCACGACGCTCGGTGACCCGATCGAGGCGCAGGCCCTGCTGGCGACCTACGGCCAGGGCCGCGAGGGCGGCGCGCCGCTGCTGCTCGGCTCGATCAAGTCGAACATCGGCCACACGCAGGCCGCCTCGGGCGTCGCCGGTGTGATCAAGATGGTGCTGGCGATGCGGGAGGGCGTGGTACCGGCGACGTTGCACGTGGACGAGCCGTCGCCGCACATCGACTGGACCTCCGGCGCGGTGGAACTGGCCACGGAGTCGCGGCCGTGGCCGGTGGTGGACCGGCCGCGCCGGGCGGCGGTGTCGTCGTTCGGCATGTCCGGCACCAACGCCCACGTGATCATCGAGCAGGCCGGCGAGCCGCAGGCCGTGGCTGCCGCTCCGGCCGAGCAGGGCCCCGGGCTCGTGGCCTCCGGCGTCGTGGTGTGGCCGCTGTCGGGGCGGTCGAAGGGTGCCCTGACCGGCCAGGCGGCTCGCCTGGCGGAGTACGTGCGCGAGCACGGCGAGGTGGACGCGGCGGCGGTGGGCTGGTCCCTCGCCGCCACCCGGTCGACGTTCGACCAGCGGGCGGTCGTGGTCGGGTCGAGCGCGGAGGAGTTGCTGGCGGGGCTGGACGCTCTGGCGTCTGGGTCGCCGGCCGGCAACGTGGTCGCGGCGGCGGCTCTGTCGCATGGCGCGGGTGCGGTGTTCGTGTTCCCGGGTCAGGGTGCGCAGTCGGCGCGGATGGCGGCGGGTCTGGTGGGTCGTGCGCCGGTGTTCGACGCGCGGTTGGCGGAGTGTCAGCGGGCCCTGGCCCCGTATCTGGACGTCGATCTGGTGTCGGTGTTGACCGGTGACGACGAGTCGTGGCTGGCGCGGGTCGAGGTCGTGCAGCCGGTGCTGTGGGCTGTTGGTGTGGCCCTGGCGGCGGTGTGGCAGCACGCCGGGGTCACCCCGGCGGCGGTGGTCGGTCACTCGCAGGGCGAGATCGGCGCGGCGTGCGTGGCGGGGATCCTCAGCCTGGAGGACGCGGCGAAGGCGGTGGCGTTGCGGTCGCGGGCGCTGACGGTGCTGCGGGGCACGGGGACGATGGCGTCGGTGGACCTGTCGGCTGAGGCGGTGGCTGAGCGGCTGCCGGCGTTCCCGGGTGTCGGGGTGGCGGCGGTGAACGGCCCGTCGACGGTGGTGGTGTCGGGTCCGCCGCAACCGGTCGCGGATCTGGTGGAGGCGTGTCAGGCCGACGGGGTGCGGGCGCGGTTGATCCCGGTGGACTACGCGTCGCACTCCGTGGCGGTGCAGGACGTCGCGGAGCGGTTGCGCGCGGACCTGGCCGATGTGAGCCCGCAGCCGGGGCACACTCGGCTCGTCTCGACGTTGACCGGTGACTGGGTGGACCCGTCCTCGATGGACGCCGGTTACTGGTACGACAACCTGCGGCAGACGGTGCGCTTCGACGCCGCCGTGCGGGTGGCGGTCGAGGCGGGTCACACGACGTTCGTGGAGATCAGCCCCCATCCGGTGCTGACGATGCCGGTGACGGCGATCCTGGACGACGCCGGCGTCACCGGGCACACGCTGGGCAGCCTGCGCCGCGGTGACGACGATCCGACGCGGCTGCTGACCAACCTGGCTACCGCCCACGCGATCGGCCTGCCCGTCGACCTGACGGCCGTCCTCGCCGAGACCGACGTGGTGGCACTGCCCACCTACGCCTTCGAACGGGCACGCTACTGGCTGGACGCGCCCGCGCACCGCGTACGCGACGTCGGCTCGGCCGGCCTCCAGGACACCGGGCACCCGCTGCTCAGCGCGGCCGTACCCGTCGCCGACGACCGGACGGTGGTGCTGACCGGGCGGCTGTCGGTGCGTACCCACCCGTGGCTGGCCGACCACGCCGTCGGCGGGGCGGTGATCGTCCCCGGCACCGGCGTCGTCGACATGGTGGTCCGGGCCGGCGACGAGGTCGACGCCGGCCAGGTGGGCGACCTGACGCTGATCAACCCGCTGGTGCTCCCCGCGACCGGCGCGGTGCAGGTGCAGGTACGCGTGGGCCCGCCCGCCGACACCGGCGAGCGGAGCGTCACCGTGCACTCCCGCCCCGAAGAGGACGCCGACGCCGAGTGGACCCGGCACGCCGAGGGACTCCTCCTGCCGCAGCTGCCCGCCCCGACCGCCGTACCGGGGCAGTGGCCGCCGGCCGACGCCGTCGAGGTCGACGCCGACCTGGACGCCTGGTACGCGCAGACGGCCGAGGGCGGCCTCGGCTACGGCCCCTCCTTCCGGGGGCTGCGCCGGGTGTGGCGCGGCGACGGCGAGGTCTACGCCGAGGTGGCCCTGCCCGAGGAGGCGAGCGCCGACGCGTCCCGCTTCGGGCTGCACCCGGCCCTGTTCGACGCGGCCCTCCAGGCCAGCGGCGTCACCGCCCTGCTCGGCGACGCGGCGGACACCTCGGGGGCGGGCTGGATGCCGTTCGCCTTCCGCTCGGTCGCCCTGCACGCCCACGGCGCCACCCGGCTGCGGGCGCGGCTGCGCCCGCTCGGCCCGGACACCGTCGCGGTCACGCTCGCCGACACCGCCGGCCAGCCGGTCGCCACCGTCGAGTCGCTGACGTTCCGCCCGGTCGCCGCGGGCCGGGCCGACGAGGGCGCCGCCCTGCGCCGCACGTCGGTGTTCCACCTGGACTGGACGCCGTTGACGGACACCGGGGCGGCGGCCGGGGAGGCCCGCTGGGCGCTGCTCGGCGACGACACCCTCGGCCTCGCCGGGGCGCTCGCCGCCGCCGGGCACCCGGTGCGGTCCCACGCCGACCTGGCGGCGCTGGTCGCCGAGATCGGGGAGTCCGGGGACGTACCCGATGTGGTGCTGGACCTGCGCTCCGGCGCGGAGCCGGACCCGCAGCGGGCCGGTGAGGCCGCGCACGACGCGGCCCGCGACGCCCTCGCGCTGGTGCGGCAGTGGTTGGGCGAGCCTCGGCTGGAGCGGTCCCGGCTCGTGCTGCACACCCGGGGCGCGGTCGGCGCGGCCCCGGGCGAGGCCCCCTGCGACCTGGCCCGGGCGACCCTGTGGGGGCTGGTCCGCTCGGCGCAGTCCGAGCACCCCGGCCGGTTCACGCTGCTCGACACCGACGACGCCGCCGCCTCCCTGGCGGCCGTCCCGGCGGCCGTCGCCTCCGGCGAGCCGCAGCTCGCGCTGCGCGACGGCGCGCCGCTCGTGCCCCGGCTGGCCCGGGCCCGCGACGCCGGTGTGTTGCCGCTGCCCGCCGACGAGGTGCCGTGGCGCCTCGACGTCACCGAGAAGGGCACCCTGGAGAACCTCGCCCTGCTGCCCGGTCCCGAGGGGGGCGGGGAACTGCCGGCGGGCCACGTCCTGGTCGGGATGCGCGCCTCCGGGCTGAACTTCCGCGACGTGGTGCTGGCCCTCGGCATGGTCCCCGACCAGGAGGTGCTGGGCAACGAGGGCGCCGGCGTGGTGCTCGGCGTGGGGCCGGGCGTCGCCGACCTCGCCCCCGGCGACCGGGTGATGGGCATCTTCTCCGGCTCGTTCGCCTCGGCGGCGGTCACCGACCGCCGGCTGGTCACCCGCATCCCCGACGGCTGGTCCTACACCGACGCCGCCGCCGTGCCCGTGGTCTTCCTGACCGCCTGGTACGGGCTGGTGGAGCTGGCCCGGCTGCGCGCGGGCGAGTCCGTGCTCGTGCACGCGGCGGCCGGCGGCGTGGGCATGGCCGCCGTGCAGATCGCCCGCCACCTCGGCGCGGAGGTCTACGGCACGGCCGGCCCCGGCAAGTGGCCGGCGCTGCGCGACACCGGCTTCGACGACGCGCACCTCGCCTCCTCCCGCAGCCTCGACTTCGCCGACGAGTTCGCCCACCGCACCGGCGGGCGGGGCGTCGACGTGGTGCTCAACGCCCTGCGCGGCGAGTACGTCGACGCGTCGCTGCGGCTGCTCGCCGACGGCGGCCGGTTCGTCGAGATGGGCAAGACCGACAAGCGGGACCCACGGCAGGTCGCCGCCGACCACCCGGGCGTCAGCTACCAGGTCTTCGATCTCATCGAGGCCGGCCCGGAGAAGATCGGCGCGATGCTGGGCGAACTGATGGCGCTTTTCGCCGCCGGTGCGCTGCGGCCCCTGCCCCGGCGCACCTGGGACGTCCGGCGCGCCCCCGAGGCGTTCCGCTTCCTCAGCCAGGCCCGGCACGTCGGCAAGCTGGCCCTGAGCATTCCGCAGGCGCCCCGGCTCGACGGCACGGTCCTGGTCTCCGGGGCGACCGGCACCCTCGGCGCGCTGCTCTGCCGGCACATGGTCACCGCGCACGGCGCCCGGCAGCTGCTGCTGGTCAGCCGGCGCGGCCCGGACGCCGAGGGCGCCGACGAACTGCTCGCCGACCTGAAGGCGCTCGGCGCGGACGTGTCGATCGTCGCCGCCGACCTGGCCGACCCGGACGCCGTGGCGGACGTGCTGTCCATGGTGGACCGGCGGCATCCGCTGCGCGCCGTCGTGCACGCCGCCGGCGTCCTCGACGACGCCACCGTCGAGTCGCTCACCCCCGACCGCCTCGCCGCGGTGCTGCGGCCCAAGGTCGACGTGGCGTGGAACCTGCACCGGGCCACCCTCGGCCACGACCTGAGCGCGTTCGTGCTCTTCTCCGCCGCCGCCGGCGTGTTCGGCGGTCCGGGCCAGGGCAACTACGCCGCCGGCAACGCGTTCCTCGACGCCCTGGCGGAGCACCGGCGGGCCCTCGGCCTGCCGGCGGTCGCGCTGGCGTGGGGCCGCTGGGCACAGGCCAGCGGCATGACGGGCCACCTCGACTCGGCCGACATCCGCCGCCTCGACCGGGGCGGCATGGCGGCGCTCTCCGACGCCGAGGGGCTCGCCCTGTTCGACGCTCTCTGGCGCTCGGAGCGGGCGACAATCATGCCCGCCAAGATCGCCACCGGCGTGGTCGCGCCCGGGTCGCCCGTACACCCGCTGCTGACCAACCTGGTCCGCGCCGCCGGCCGCCGGGCCGCGGCCGGCGAGGCCGCCGACGGGCAGGCGTACGCCGAGACGCTGCGCGCCCTGCCCGACGACAAGCGGGTACGCGCCCTGCGCGACCTGGTGCTGGCGCACGTGGCGGTCGTCCTCGGCCACGGCGACCCGGCCGGCATCGAGCCGACCCGCGCGTTCCGGGAACTCGGCTTCGACTCGTTGACCGCCGTGGAGCTGCGCAACCGGCTCGGCGCGGCCACCGGGCTGCGGCTGCCGGCGACGCTGGTCTTCGACAACCCGACGCCCGAGGCGCTCGCCGTCCACCTGGCCGGGCAGTTCGCCCCGGTGAGCCCGGCCGGCGAGCCGTCGGCGGCGGGCCGGGAACTCGACCGGCTGGAGGCGGCGCTCGTCGGGCTGGACCCGGCCGACGACGAGTTCCGCCGGATCACCGACCGGCTGCACGGCCTGCTGGGCCGGCTGACCGAGCGGCAGGCGGACGCGGACGGCGACGACGACCTGGAGTCGGCCACCGCCGAGAACATCTTCGACCTGATCGACCGCGAGCTGGAGACGTCGTGACCACCAGCCGCAACGACATCGGCATGCCGAGTGAGGTAGGTCCACGGTGAGCAACGAGGACGAGAGGTACGTCGAGTACCTGAAGCGTACGACCTCGGAGCTGCGGCGTACCCGGCGTCGGCTGCGCGAGCTGGAGAGCCGGGACTCCGAGCCCATCGCCATCGTGGCGATGAGCTGCCGCTACCCGGGCGGCGTCGACAGCCCCGAGGCGCTGTGGCAGTTCGTGCACGACGGCGGCGACGGGATCGGGCCGTTCCCCGCCGACCGGGGCTGGGACCTGGAGAACCTCTTCCACCCCGATCCCGACCACCCGGGCACCAGTTACGTGCGCGAGGGCGGCTTCGTCTACTCCGCCGCCGACTTCGACGCCGACCTGTTCGGCATCTCGCCCCGCGAGGCCCTCGCCATGGACCCGCAGCAGCGGCTGCTGCTGGAGACCTCCTGGGAGGCGTTCGAGCGGGCCGGGCTGCCGCTGCCGGCCGTCCGGGGCAGCCGTACCGGCGTCTTCGTCGGGGCCTCGTCGCACGGCTACGACGGCATGATGGCGCAGGCCGAGAACGGCGAGGGTCACCTGCTCACCGGCAACGCCACCAGTGTCATCTCCGGCCGCGTCGCGTACACCCTCGGGCTGGAGGGGCCGGCGGTCACGGTCGACACCGCCTGCTCGTCCTCGCTCGTCGCCATCCACCTGGCCGCGCAGGCCCTGCGCAACGGCGACTGCGAGCTGGCCCTGGCGGGCGGGGTGACGGTGATGCCCACCCCGGCGGTCTTCGTCGGCTTCAGCCGGCAGCGCGGTCTCGCCGCCGACGGGCGGTGCAAGGCGTTCGCCGCCGGCGCGGACGGCACCTCGTGGTCCGAGGGCATCGGCATGCTGCTGCTCACCCGGCTCTCCGACGCGCAGCGGCACGGCTACCCGGTGCTCGCCGTGGTACGCGGCAGCGCGGTCAACTCCGACGGCGCGTCCAACGGGCTCAGCGCCCCGCACGGCCCCTCCCAGGTGCGGGTCATCCGCCAGGCCCTCGGCAACGCCCGGCTCGCGCCCGAGCAGGTCGACGTGGTGGAGGCGCACGGCACGGGCACCCGGCTCGGCGACCCGATCGAGGCGCAGGCGCTGCTGGCCACGTACGGGCAGGACCGCGACGAGGCTGCGCCGCTGCTGCTCGGGTCGGTGAAGTCGAACATCGGGCACACCCAGGCAGCCGCCGGCGTGGCCGGTGTGATCAAGATGGTGATGGCGATGCGGCACGGCGTCGTGCCGCCCACCCTGCACGTCGACGAGCCGTCGCCGCAGATCGACTGGACCGCCGGGGCCGTCACCCTCGCCACCGCCGTCACGCCGTGGCCGGCCGTGGACCGGCCGCGCCGGGCCGCCGTGTCGTCGTTCGGCGTCTCCGGCACCAACGCGCACACCATCATCGAGCAGGCCCCGGCTCCCGCCGAGGTCGAGGCCGAGGCGACCACGCCGCAGTCCCGCACGGTGGCCCCCGTGCTGCTCTCCGCCCGCTCCGACGCCGCGCTCGCCGCGCAGGCCGGCCGCTGGGCCGCCCGGTTCGCCGCCGACGACACCCTCCGCCCGCTCGACGTGGCCTTCTCGTCGGTCACCTCCCGCTCCACCCTGGACCGTCGGGCCGTGCTGTCCGCGACCGGCCGCGACGACCTGCTCGCGGGGCTGCGCGCCCTCGCCGCCGGGGAACCGGCCGGTACGGTCGTGCTCGGTGCCGGGGTGCCGCGCGGCCAGCTCGCGGTGCTCTTCTCCGGCCAGGGCGCGCAGCGCGCCGGCATGGGCCGGGAGCTGTACGCCGAGTTCCCGGTGTTCGCTGCGGCCCTCGACGAGGCGTGCGGGCACCTGGACAGAGCCCTGCCGCGCCCGCTGCGTGAGGTGCTCTTCGCCGCCGAGGGCTCGGCCGACGCCGACCTGCTGGACCAGACCGTGTTCACGCAGGCCGGTCTGTTCGCCGTCGAGGTGGCGTTGTTCCGGTTGGTCGAGTCCTTCGGGGTCGTGCCGGATTTCGTGGGTGGCCATTCGATCGGCGAGGTCACGGCCGCGTGTGTGGCGGGGGTGCTGTCGCTGGAGCACGCCTGTGCGTTGGTGGCGGCGCGGGGCCGGTTGATGCAGGCGCTGCCCGCCGGGGGTGGGATGCTGGCCGTCGCGGCCACCGAGGCCGACGTGGCGGCCACGCTGGACGGGCTGGCCGGCGTGGGGATCGCGGCGGTCAATGGTCCGCAGGCCGTCGTGGTCTCCGGTGCCGTCGAGGCCCTCGACGAGGTGGAGCGGGTCTGGAAGGACCGGGGTGTGCGTACGCGTCGGCTCGCGGTCAGCCACGCGTTCCACAGCCCGCTGATGGAGCCGATGCTCGCCCGGTTCCGCGCGGTGCTCGACAAGCTCACCTTCGCCGCGCCGTCGCTGCCGGTCGTGTCGAACGTGACCGGGGCACTGGCCGACACCGACGAGATCCGCACGCCCGACTACTGGGTGCGCCACGTCCGCGAGGCCGTCCGCTTCGCCGACGGGGTCGCCGCGCTGCGCGCCGCCGGGGCGGACACGTTCCTGGAGATCGGCCCGCGCAGCGTGCTGACCGCGATGGTCGGCGACATCCTGCCCGCCGACGACGCCGTGCTCGCCGTGCCGGCGCAGCGCGCCGACCGGCCCGAGGCGCACGGGCTGCTGGCCGGGCTGGCCGAGCTGCACGTGCGCGGGGTGGCGGTCGACTGGCGGCAGTGGTTCGCCGACACCGGCGCGCGCCGCGTGGACCTGCCCACGTACGCCTTCCAGCACCAGCGCTACTGGCCCGAGGTCGGCGGCACCGCCGCGACGGCCGTGCCGGGTGACGCCGCCGAGGGGGACTTCTGGGCGGCCGTGGAGCGTGGCGACCTGACCGGGGTCGCCGCCCACCTGGCCGTGCAGGACGATCCCGCGGCAGTGGAGGCGCTCGCCCCGGCCGTACCGGTGCTGTCGTCGTGGCGGCGGGCCCGGCAGCGCGACGCCGTGGTGGACGGCTGGACCTACCGGGTCGAGTGGGAACCCGTACGCCCCGCCGCCGTTGCGGCGCTGACCGGCCGCTGGCTCGTCGTCACCGCCGACAACGACGACGCCGGGGTGGCCGGCACGCTGACCGGTGCCGGCGCCCACGTCGACACCCTGACCGTCGCCCCGGGCGTCGATCGCGCCGAGCTGACCGGGCTGCTGCGCGGCCACGGCGAGCAGGGCTGGGCCGGCGTGCTCTGCGTGCTGCCCGCGACCGACCGGGCGCTGCCGGACGCCCCGGCCGTCTCCGTCGGCGCCGCGCTGCTGCTCACCCTCACCCAGGCGCTCGCCGACGCGAGCCTGCCCGGCCGGCTCTGGTGCCTCACCCGGGGCGCCGTGCGCGCCGGGGCCGGCGAGACCCTCACCGACCCGTGGGCCGCCCTGGCCTGGGGCCTCGGGCGGGTCGTCGCCCTCGAACAGCCGGACCGCTGGGGCGGCCTGGTCGACCTGCCCGCCCGCGCCGACCGCGCCACGGCCGACGCGCTGCTCGCCGTCCTCGCCGACGCCGGGCACGACCAGGTGGCGATCCGCCCCCAGGGCGTCCTCGGCCGGCGGCTGGTGCCGGCCGTGCCGCCGGTGGGTGTGGGTTGGCGGCCTGCCGGGACGGTGCTGGTGACCGGTGGTACGGGTGCGTTGGGTCGGCATGTGGCGCGGTGGTTGCTGGCGAACGGGGCCGGTGAGGTGGTCCTCGCCTCGCGGCGGGGTCCGGGGGCGCCGGGTGTGGCGGAGTTGGTGGCCGAGTTGGGTGCGGTGCGGGTGGTGGGGTGCGACGTCACCGACCGGGCCGCCGTCGAGGCTCTGGTCTCCGGGCTGCCGGAGCTGACCGCCGTCGTGCACACCGCCGGCGTGATCGACGACGGCGTCCTCGACGGGCTCGACCTGACCCGGATGCAGGCCGTCCTCGACGGCAAGGTCCGCGCCGCCCGGGTCCTGCACGAGGCCACCGCCCACCGCGACCTCGACGCGTTCGTGCTCTTCTCCTCCCTCGCCGGCGTCATCGGCAGTGCCGGGCAGGGCAACTACGCGGCGGCCAACGCCTATCTCGACGCGTTCGCGGCCTGGCGACGCGACCAGGGCCTGCCCGCCACCGCCATCGCCTGGGGCGCCTGGGCTGAGGACGGCATGGCCGCCGCCCTGACCGCCCGGCTCGCCCGGGGCGGGGTCGACGCGCTCCCCGCCGCCGAGGCCGTCACCGCCCTCGGCCGGCTGGTCAACACCGCCGAGCCGGCGGTCACCGTCGCCGCCGTCGACTGGGGACGCCTCGCCGCGTCCTGGGGCCGGCCCACGCCACTGATCGCCGCCCTGCCCGGGGTGCCCGCCGTGCCCACCGGTCCCGTCCGCGCCGTGGTGGTCGGCCGGTCCCTGCCGCAGCTCGCCGACCTCGTACGCACCCAGGCCGCCGTCGTGCTCGGCTACCCGGCCGGGCGGCCGCTGCCCGAGCGCACCTTCCGTGACCTCGGCTTCGACTCGCTCACCGCCGTCGAGCTGCGCAACCGGCTGACCGCCGAGACCGGTATGACCCTGCCCGCCACGCTGGTCTTCGACCACCCCACGGTCGCCGAACTCGCCGCCCACCTGCACGGCCTCACCGCCGGGCACACCACCGGCGAGGTGGTCGCCGACGGCACCGGCCGTGACCGCGAACCGATCGCCATCGTCGCCATGAGCTGCCGCTTCCCCGGCGGAGTCACCTCGCCCGAGCAGCTCTGGGACCTGCTGGCCACCGGCACCGACGCGCTGAGCCTGATGCCCGGCGAGCGCGGCTGGAACCTCGCCGAGCTGTACCACCCCGACCCCGAGCACCTCGGTACCAGCTACGTCCGGGAGGGCGGCTTCGTCGCCGGTGCCGGCGAGTTCGACCCGGCGTTCTTCGGCATCAGCCCCCGCGAGGCCCTCGCCATGGACCCGCAGCAGCGGCTGCTGCTGGAGACCACCTGGGAGGCGTTCGAGCGGGCCCGGATCGACCCGACCGCCCTGCGCGGCAGCCGCACCGGCGTGTACGTCGGCACCAACGGCCAGGACTACGGCTCGCTGCTGATGGCCACCGGGGACGTCGACGAGAACTACCTCGCCACCGGCACCTCCGCCAGCGTCATCTCCGGCCGGCTGGCGTACACCTTTGGGCTGCACGGCCCGGCCGTCACCGTCGACACGGCCTGCTCGTCGTCGCTGGTCGCGATGCACCTGGCCGCGCAGGCCCTGCAGACGGGGGAGTGCGACCTGGCCCTGGCCGGCGGCGCCACCGTGATGGCCACCCCCGGCATCTTCGTCGGCTTCTCCCGCCAGCGCGGTCTCGCCGCCGACGGCCGGTGCAAGCCGTTCGCCGGAGCCGCGGACGGCACCGGCTGGGGCGAGGGCGTCGGCCTGCTGGTACTCCAGCGGCTCTCCGACGCCCGCCGCGACGGCAACCCGGTCCTCGCCGTGCTGCGCGGCAGCGCCGTCAACCAGGACGGCGCCTCCAACGGCCTCACCGCCCCCAACGGCCCCGCCCAGCAGCGGGTGATCCGGCAGGCCCTCGCGAACGCCGGACTCACCGCCGAGCAGGTGGACGCCGTCGAGGCGCACGGCACCGGCACCACCCTCGGCGACCCGATCGAGGCGCAGGCCCTCATCGCCACGTACGGCCAGGACCGGCCCGCCGACCGGCCGTTGTGGCTCGGCTCGATCAAGTCGAACATCGGGCACACCCAGGCGGCGGCGGGTGTGGCCGGGGTGATGAAGATGGTGCTGGCGATGCGGCACGGGGTGCTGCCGCCCACGCTGCACGTGGACGAGCCCACCCCGCACGTCGACTGGACCGGCGGCAGCGTCGAGCTGCTCACCTCCGCCCGGCCGTGGGAGCCGGCCGACGGGGTACGCCGCGCCGCCGTCTCCTCGTTCGGGATCAGCGGCACCAACGTGCACACCATCCTCGAACAGGCCCCCGCCGACGAGCCGGAGCCCGGACCGGCGGCCGACGTGCCGACCGGGGAGCTGCCCTGGGTGCTCTCCGGGCGCACCGTCGACGCCCTCGCCGCCCGCACCCGGGACCTGCGCGAGCACCTCGGCACAGTGGACGACGACGCGCTCGCCGACGTCGGCTGGTCGCTGGCCGCCACCCGCGCCGCCCACGACCACCGGGCCGTCGTCTTCGCCGCCGACCGCGACGACCTGGCCGCGTCCCTCGACGCGCTCGCCGCCGGCCGGCCCGGCCCGCAGACCGTCACCCGCGCCCCCGGCACGCCGGGCGAGGTCGCGTTCGTCTTCCCGGGCCAGGGATCGCAGTGGGCCGGGATGGCCGCCGAGCTGCTCGACACCGCCCCCGTCTTCGCGGAGACGTTCGCCGCCTGCGCCGAGGCGCTGCGCCCGTACGTCGACTGGTCACCGACCGACGTGGTGCGCGGCGCGCCCGACGCCCCGTCGCTGGAGCGCGTCGACGTCGTGCAGCCCACCCTGTTCGCGGTCAGCGTCTCGCTCGCCGCGCTCTGGGAGTCGTACGGGGTGCGCCCCGGAGCCGTCGTCGGCCACTCCCAGGGGGAGATCGCCGCCGCGTACGTCGCCGGTGGCCTCACCCTCGACGACGCGGCGGCCGTGGTCGCGCTGCGCAGCCGGATCATCGCCGGCATCGCCGGGGACGGCGGCATGGTCTCGGTCGCCACCACCGCCGACGAGGCCACCGCGACGATCGCCCGCTGGGCCGGCCGCATCGCCCTGGCCGCCGTCAACGGACCCACCTCCGTCGTGGTCTCCGGCGACGGCACCGCCCTCGACGAGCTCGTCGCCCACTACGAGTCCCACGAGGTGCGGGTGCGCCGCGTCCCCGTGGACTACGCCTCCCACTCCGCCCACGTCGAGCAACTGCGCGAGCAGCTCCTGGAACTGCTCGCCGGGCTGCGGCCCCGCACCGGCGAGGTCCGGTTCCGCTCCACCGTCGAGGGGGACTGGCTCGACACCGCCGCCCTCGACGCCGACTACTGGTACCGCAACCTGCGGCAGACCGTCCGCTTCGACGAAGCGGTACGCAGCCTCGTCGCCGCCGGCTACCAGACCTTCGTCGAGGTCAGCGCCCACCCAGTGCTGACGATGGCCGCGCAGGAGAGCGTCGAGCTGGCCGCCGCCGACCCGGACGCGGTCACCGTCACCGGCAGCCTGCGCCGGGGCGAGGGCGGCCTCGGCCGCTTCCTGCGCGCCCTGGCCGAGGTCTGGGCCGGAGGTACGGCCGTGGACTGGCGGCCCGCCTTCGCCGGCCTCGCCGGGCGTCGCCTCGACCTGCCCACGTACCCGTTCCAGCGGCAGCTCTACTGGCCGCAGCCGTCGACCGCGCCCGCCCCCGCGGTCGGGACCGCCGGTGACGTGGCCGACGACGAGGTCGACGCCCGGTTCTGGGCGGCCGTCGAGGCGGAGGACCTGACCGCGCTCACGGCCGAACTCTCCGCCACGACCGAGCCGGGGCCCGTCCCGGAGACGGCGTTCGCCGACGTGCTGCCGGTGCTCGCCGCCTGGCGTCGCCGGCACCGCGACCAGGCCACCGTGGACTCGTGGCGGTACCGGGACAGTTGGACGCCCGTCGCCCCCGACGCCTCCGGCGAGCCGGCCGTCACCGGCACCTGGTGGCTGCTGACCGGCCCCGACGACACCGGCGCGGCCGAGGCCGGCTTCTGCGCCGAGGCGTTGCGGCGCCATGGCGGCACCGTCGTACCGCTGGCGCTGGACGCCGACCGCACGGACCGCGCGGCGCTCGCCGCCCGACTGCGCGACCTCGCCGACGGCGGCCCCCGCCCCGCCGGGATCGTGTCGCTGCTGCCGCTCGACGAGACGCCCGCCCCGGCGTACCCGTCCGTGCCGGTCGGTTTCGCCGGCACCGTCACCCTCGTGCAGGCGCTCGGCGACGCCGGCGTCCGCGCGCCCCTGTGGTGCCTCACCCGGGGCGCCGTCGCGACCGGCCCGGCCGACCCGCTGCCGCACCCGCTCCAGCAGCTCACCTGGGGCTTCGGCCGGGTCGCCGCGCTGGAGCACCCGGACCGCTGGGGCGGCCTCGTCGACCTGCCCGACGAGCTCGACGACGCGGCCGGCCGACGGCTGGTCCGCGTCCTCACCGGTGCCGACGGGGAGGACCAGGTCGCGCTGCGGTGGGCCGGCGCGTTCGGCCGGCGACTGCTGCACGCCCCGCTCGGCGACACGCCCGCCCCGCGCGCCTGGCGGCCCTCCGGCACCGCCCTGGTCACCGGCGGCACCGGCGCGCTCGGCGGGCACATGGCCCGCTGGCTCGCCGCCAACGGCGCCGCCCACCTGGTGCTGGTGAGCCGGCGCGGCCGGCAGGCCGAGGGCATCGCCGACCTCGAGGCTGAACTGGTCGCACTGGGCGCCCGGGTCACAGTCGCCGCCTGCGACGCCGCCGACCGCTCGGCGCTCGCCGCCGTCCTCGCCGACCTGCCGTCCGAGCACCCGCTGACCACAGTCGTGCACACCGCAGCCGTGCTCGACGACTCGGTGATCAACTCGCTGACGCTGGACCAGGTCGACTACGCGCTCAGCGCGAAGGTCACCGCCGCACTGAACCTGCACGAGCTGACCCGCGCGCTGGACCTCGACGCGTTCATCCTGTTCTCGTCGATGGCCGGCACCGTCGGCAGCTCCGGCGTGGGCAACTACGCCCCCGGCAACGCGTTCCTCAACGCCCTCGCCGAGCACCGCCGCGCCCTCGGCCTGCCCGCCACCTCCATCGGTTGGGGCGCCTGGGGCGGCGGCGGCATGGCCGACGGCGAGTTCGGCCGGATGCTGCACCGCCACGGCGCACCCGAGATGCCGCCGCGGCTCGCCGTCGCGGCCCTGCACCAGGCCGTCGAGCACGACGAGACGTTCCTGACCATCTCGAACATCGCCTGGGAGCGGTTCTTCGTCGCGTTCACCGCCACCCGACCCGGCCCGCTGATCTCGGAGATCCCCGAGGCGCAGCGGTTGCAGGCCACCAAGGGACTGGCCGAGACGAAGGAGACCGACGAGGCCGGCCCGGCCGGCGCGTTCACCCGGATGAGCGCCGCCGAGCGCCAGCAGGCGCTGCTCGACCTGGTCCGCGACCAGGCGGCCACGGTCCTCAGGTACGCCGACGGCCAGGCCGTCGACCCGCACCACGCGTTCCGCGACCTCGGCTTCGACTCGGTGACCGCGGTGGAACTGCGCAACCGGCTCGCCACCGCCACCTCGCTGCGGCTGCCGGTGACCCTGGTCTTCGACTACCCGTCGCCGACCGCGCTCGCCCGGCACCTGCACGAGGAACTGGGCGGGGAGGCCGCCGTGGCCGTCGAGGCCGCCCCGGTGGCGTTCGGCGACGACGAGCCGGTGGCCATCGTGGCCATGTCCTGCCGCTTCCCCGGCGGGGCCAACGATCCCGAGCGGTTCTGGCAGATGCTGCACGCCGGCCGCGACGCGGTGTCGGACCTCCCCGGCGATCGGGGTTGGGACGTCGAGCGCCTCTACGACCCCGACCCCTATTCCACCGGCACCTCCTACGTCCGCAGCGGCGCCTTCCTCTACGAGGCGGCGGAGTTTGATGCCGGTTTCTTCGGGATTTCCCCCCGCGAGGCGTTGGCCATGGACCCGCAGCAGCGGTTGTTGCTGGAGGTTTCGTGGGAGGCGGTCGAGCGGGCAGGGGTTGAGCCTGGGGTTCTGCGGGGTTCGCGAACAGGGGTGTTCGTGGGCACGAATGGTCAGGACTATGGGGCCCTGCTGATGGTGGCGGGGGACGAGGTGGAGGGCTTCGCGGGAACGGGCAACGCCGCGAGTGTGGTGTCGGGTCGGGTGGCGTACGCGTTGGGGTTGGAGGGGCCGGCGGTGTCGGTGGACACGGCGTGTTCGTCGTCGCTTGTGGCGTTGCACCTGGCGGTGCAGGCGCTGCGGCGTGGCGAGTGCGACCTGGCCCTCGCCGGCGGCGTGACCGTGATGGCGACGCCCGGGCTGTTCGTGGAGTTCTCCCGGCAGCGGGGCCTGGCGGCCGACGGCCGGTGCAAGGCGTTCGCTGCGGGTGCGGATGGCACGGGCTGGGGCGAGGGTGTGGGCGTGCTGCTGGTGGAGCGGTTGTCGGACGCGCGGCGCAACGGTCACGAGGTGCTGGCGATCGTGCGGGGCAGTGCCGTCAACCAGGACGGCGCCTCGAACGGGCTGACCGCCCCGAACGGTCCCTCGCAGCAGCGGGTGATCCGGCAGGCGCTGGCCTCGGCGCGGCTCTCCGCGGCCGACGTGGACGTGGTCGAGGCGCACGGCACGGGCACCACGCTCGGTGACCCGATCGAGGCGCAGGCCCTGCTCGCCACGTACGGGCAGGAGCGCGACGAGCCGCTGCTGCTCGGCTCGGTCAAGTCGAACATCGGCCACACCCAGGCCGCCGCCGGCGTCGCCGGTGTGATCAAGATGGTGCTGGCGATGCGGGAGGGCGTGGTCCCCGCGACGCTGCACGTGGACGAGCCGTCGCCGCACATCGACTGGACCTCCGGGGCCGTCGAGCTGGCGATCGAGTCGCGGCCGTGGCCGGCCGTGGACCGGGCGCGCCGGTCGGCGGTGTCGTCGTTCGGCATCTCCGGCACCAACGCCCACGTCATCATCGAACTGCCCGAGGACCTCCCCGCCGAGAGCGTGGAGCCCGACGGCGAGGCCGCCGAGGATCGCAGCCCGGGGCTCGTGGCCTCCGACGTCGTCGTCTGGACGGTGTCGGGGCGGTCGAAGGGCGCGCTGGCCGGTCAGGCCGCTCGCCTGGCCCAGCACGTCCGCGCGCACGCCGACCTCGACGCGGCGGCGTTGGGCTGGTCTCTCGCTGTTACCAGGTCGGTGTTCGACCAGCGGGCCGCTGTGGTCGGGTCGGGGATGGAGGAGTTGCTGGCGGGGCTGGACGCCCTGGCGGCTGGTGCGCCGGCGGGGAACCTGGTCACGGGTACGGCCGTCGGGACGAGTGCGGTGTTCGTGTTCCCGGGTCAGGGTGCGCAGTCGGCGCGGATGGCGGCCGGTCTGGTGGGTCGGACGCCGGTCTTCGACGCGCGGTTGGCGGAGTGTCAGCGGGCCCTGGCCCCGTATCTGGACGTCGATCTGGTGTCGGTGTTGACCGGTGACGACGAGTCGTGGCTGGCGCGGGTCGAGGTCGTGCAGCCGGTGCTGTGGGCTGTTGGTGTGGCCCTGGCGGCGGTGTGGCAGCACGCCGGGGTCACCCCGGCGGCGGTGGTCGGTCACTCGCAGGGCGAGATCGGCGCGGCGTGCGTGGCCGGGATCCTCAGCCTGGAGGACGCGGCGAAGGCGGTGGCGTTGCGGTCGCGGGCGCTGACGGTGCTGCGGGGCACGGGGACGATGGCGTCGGTGGACCTGTCGGCTGAGGCGGTGGCTGAGCGGCTGCCGGCGTTCCCGGGTGTCGGGGTGGCGGCGGTGAACGGCCCGTCGACGGTGGTGGTGTCGGGTCCGCCGCAACCGGTCGCGGATCTGGTGGAGGCGTGTCAGGCCGACGGGGTGCGGGCGCGGTTGATCCCGGTGGACTACGCGTCGCACTCCGTGGCGGTGCAGGACGTCGCGGAGCGGTTGCGCGCGGACCTGGCCGATGTGAGCCCGCAGCCGGGGCACACTCGGCTCGTCTCGACGTTGACCGGTGACTGGGTGGACCCGTCCTCGATGGACGCCGGTTACTGGTACGACAACCTGCGGCAGACGGTGCGCTTCGACGCCGCCGTGCGGGTGGCGGTCGAGGCGGGTCACACGACGTTCGTGGAGATCAGCCCCCATCCGGTGCTGACGATGCCGGTGACGGCGATCCTGGACGACGCCGGCGTCACCGGGCACACGCTGGGCAGCCTGCGCCGCGGTGACGACGATCCGACGCGGCTGCTGACCAACCTGGCTACCGCCCACGCGATCGGCCTGCCCGTCGACCTGACGGCCGTCCTCGCCGAGACCGACGTGGTGGCACTGCCCACCTACGCCTTCGACCGCAGCCGCTTCTGGCCCACCGCCGTGACCGGGCAGGACGGCGCCGAGGAGACCCCGAGCGGCGTCGACTCCGCGTTCTGGGCGGCCGTCGAACGCGAGGACCTGGCCGCGCTCGCGGAACTCACCGAGCAGGACGCGACGGAATCCCTGGAACGGCTGGGCGGGGCCCTGCCCGTGCTCGCCTCCTGGCGACGCCGGCAGCGCAGCCGGTCCGCCCTGGACGACCTGCGCTACCGCAGCGTCTGGCAGCCGTACACCGGCACGCCCGTCAGCTTCCTCCCCGGCGCCTGGTGGGTGATCGCCGACGCGCGGCACCCGGAGGAGGGCGAGGCCGCCGTCGCCGAACTGTCCCGCCGGGGCGCCGACGTCCGGCTGGTGTCGCTGCCGGAGAACCTGACCGACCGGGCCGCCCTCACCGCGCACCTGAGCGGTGTCGCCCGTACCTCCGACGGCGGAACGGCCCCGGTCGACGGGGTGCTGTCCCTGCTCGCCCTCGCCGACGGCGCGGTCGACGACACCCAGCCGGTGCCGCCGTTCCTCGCCCGGTCGCTGGCGCTGATCCAGGCGCTCGGGGACCTCGACGTCGCCGCGCCGCTGTGGTGCGTCACCCGGGGCGCCGCCGGCACCACCCGGGGCGGCACCGCCGGCCGCCCGGAGCAGTCGCTGCTCTGGGGCCTCGGCCGGGTCGTGGCCCTCGAACACCCCGAGCGGTGGGGCGGCCTGGTCGACGTACCGGCCACCCTGGACGACCACGGCTGGGACCTGCTCTGCGCCGCCCTCGCCGGCCTTGACGGCGAGGACCAGCTGGCGGTCGACGGCGCCACCGTCCTCGTCCGGCGGCTGGTACGCGCGCCCGGCGGGGAGGCACCCACCGACGCGGCCGGCTACCCGGGCACGACGCTGGTCACCGGCGGCACCGGCGCGCTCGGCGCGGAGGTGGCCCGCTGGCTGGCCGCCCGGGGCGCCGAGCACCTGATGCTCGTCAGCCGCCGCGGCGCGGACGCCCCCGGCGCCACGGCACTCGTCCGTGAGCTGACCGGGGCGGGCACCCGGGTGACCGTCGCGGCCTGCGACGTGGCCGACCGGGCCGCGCTGGCCAAGCTGCTCGACGAGGTGCCCGCCGACGCGCCGCTGACCACCGTCGTGCACGCCGCCGGCGTGCTGGAGGACGGGGTGCTCGACGGGCTCACCCCCGACCGGCTCGCCACCGTCCTGCGACCCAAGGTGCTCGGCGCCCTGCACCTGCACGAGCTCACCCTCGGGCGGGAACTGCGCGCGTTCGTGCTGTTCTCCGCGATGGCCGGCCAGCTCGGCGCCGCCGGTCAGGGCAGCTACGCCGCCGCCAACGCCTACCTCGACGCGCTCGCCGAGCAGCGGCACCGCCAGGGCCTGCCGGCCACCTCGGTCGCCTGGGGCCCCTGGGCAGCCGGCGGGATGGCCGCCACCGACCAGGCCGTCGAGGAGCGCCGCCGGCGTACCGGCGTGGCCCGCCTCGACACCGCGCTCGCGCTCACGGCGCTCGCCCAGTGCGTCGCGCGGGGCGAGCCGGCGACGATGGTGACCGAGATCGACTGGGCCCGCTACGTGCCCGGCTTCGTGGCCGTGCGGCCCAGCCCGCTCATCGCGGGTGTGGCCGAGGCACGGCGGGCCGTCGCCGAGCGGGCCGAGGACACCGGCGTCTCCGCGGAGTCCCTGGCCGCCCTGCTCGCCGGGCAGACCGACGCCGAACGACGCAAGACCCTGCTGGAGCTGGTACGCGGGCAGGCCGCCGCGGTGCTCGGGCACGCCTCGATGGACGCCGTCGAGCCGGACCGGGCGTTCCGCGAACTCGGCTTCGACTCGCTGACCGCCGTGGAGCTGCGTAACCGGCTCACCGCGGCGACCGGCGTGCGGCTGCCCGCCACCGTGGTCTTCGACTACCCGACCGCCGCCGGGCTGGCCGAATACGTGCGGGCCGCGATCGTCGACGGCGGCGTGGCCGGGGTCGCACCGGTCTTCGGTGAGCTGGACAGGTTGGAAGCGGCACTCTCCGGCTCGGCGCCGGACCGCAGCGCCCGAATTCGGATCACCGAACGGCTGCGGGCGCTGCTGGCCTCCCTCAACGAGGCCGACGCCCCGGCGGACGGCGACACCGTCGCCGAGAAGCTCCAGGACGCGACGCCGGACGAGGTCTTCGACTTCATCGACCGCGAGCTGGGGATGTCCTGACGTGATCGCTGCTGCGACGACGGGTCAACACAAGGAGTGCGCGGTCCATGGCTGACGAGGCGAAGCTTCTCGACTACCTCAAGCGGGTCACCGCTGACCTGCACCAGGTGCGCCAGCGCCTGCGCGAGGTGGAGGCCGGTGAACAGGAACCGGTCGCCATCGTCTCCATGAGCTGCCGCTTCCCCGGCGGGGTGCGCTCTCCCGAGGACCTGTGGGAGGTGGTCGCGTCCGGCCGGGACGTGGTCACCGACTTCCCCGAGGACCGCGGCTGGGACCTCGGGTCGCTCTACGACAGCGACCCTGAACAGAGCGGCACGTCGTACACGCGGCAGGGCGGCTTCGTCCACGACCTGGCCGACTTCGACCCGGGCTTCTTCGCGATCTCCCCCCGCGAGGCGCTGGCGATGGACCCGCAGCAGCGCTGGCTGCTGGAGACATCGTGGGAGGCCCTGGAGCGGGCCGGCATCGACCCGCACTCGCTGCGCGGCAGCCGCACCGGCGTCTTCGCCGGCAGCACCGGCCAGGACTACGGCACCGTGCTGATGGGCGCCGCGCAGGGCCTGGAGGGGCACCTGATGACCGGCAACGCCGGCAGCGTGGTCTCCGGCCGGATCGCCTACACCTTCGGGCTGGAGGGCCCGGCGGTCACCATCGACACGGCCTGCTCGTCCTCGCTGGTCGCCCTGCACCTGGCGGGGCAGGCGCTGCGGCAGCGGGAGTGCACCCTGGCGATCGTCGCCGGGGTCACCGCCATGTGCACCCCGGCCGCCTTCGTCGAGTTCTCCCGGCAGCGCGGCCTCGCCGCCGACGGCCGCTGCAAGGCGTTCGCCGCCGCCGCCGACGGGACCGGCTGGTCCGAGGGCGTCGGCGTCCTGGTGCTGGAGCGGCTGTCGGACGCGCAGCGCAACGGCCACCCCGTCCTCGCCGTGGTGCGGGGCAGCGCCGTCAACCAGGACGGCGCCTCCAACGGCCTGAGCGCTCCGAACGGGCCGTCGCAGCAGCGGGTGATCCAGCAGGCGCTGGCCAACGCCGGCCTCGCCACCGGCGGCGTGGACGTGGTGGAGGCGCACGGCACCGGCACCCGGCTCGGCGACCCGATCGAGGCGCAGGCGCTGCTCGCCACGTACGGGCAGGACCGGGGGGACTCGGCGCCGCTGCTGCTCGGGTCGGTCAAGTCGAACATCGGTCACGCCCAGGCCGCCGCCGGTGTCGCCGGTGTGATCAAGATGGTCATGGCGATGCGGCACGGCGTCGTACCGCCCACCCTGCACGTGGACGAGCCGACGCCCGAGGTCGACTGGTCGGCCGGCGAGGTGTCGCTGGTGACCGAGGCGACGCCGTGGCCGGCGGTGAGCCGGCCGCGCCGCTCGGCCGTCTCCTCGTTCGGGGTGTCCGGCACGAACGCCCACACCATCCTGGAGCAGGCTCCAGAGCCCCAGCAGTCCCCGTCGGCCGCCGCCGCGTTGCCGGTCGAGCGGCCGGTCGTGCCGGTGCCGGTGTCGGCCCGGGACGCGGCCGGCCTCGCCGCGCAGGCGGGCCGCTGGGCGGCCCGGATCGCCGCCGACGAGACCCTGCGGCCCCTGGACGTGGCCTTCTCGTCGGTCACCTCACGCTCCACCCTGGAGCACCGGGCCGTGGTTTCCGCGACCGGCCGTGAGGAGTTGCTGGCCGGGTTGCGTGCCCTGGCCGCCGGGCAGCCGTCGGGTGCGGTCGTCACGGGCCAGGCCGGCGGCCGGGGTCCGTTGGCGGTGCTGTTCTCCGGCCAGGGTGCGCAGCGCGCCGGCATGGGCCGGGAGTTGTACGCGGAGTTCCCGGTGTTCGCCGCCGCCCTCGACGAGGCGTGCGGGCACCTGGACAGGGCCCTGCCGCGCCCGCTGCGCGAGGTGCTCTTCGCCGAGCCGGGTTCGGCTGAGGCGGAGTTGCTGGATCAGACGGTGTTCACGCAGGCCGGTCTGTTCGCCGTCGAGGTGGCGCTGTTCCGTCTCGTCGAGTCCTTCGGCGTCGCCCCCGACCTGGTCGGCGGCCACTCGATCGGTGAGGTCACGGCCGCGTACGTGGCGGGGGTGCTGTCGCTGGAGCACGCCTGTGCGTTGGTGGCGGCGCGGGGCCGGTTGATGCAGGCGCTGCCCGCCGGGGGTGGGATGCTGGCCGTCGCGGCCACCGAGACCGACGTGGCGGCCACGCTGGACGGGCTGGCCGGTGTAGGGATCGCGGCGGTCAATGGTCCGCAGGCCGTCGTGGTCTCCGGTGCCGTCGAGGCCCTCGACGAGGTGGAGCGGGTCTGGAAGGACCGGGGTGTGCGTACGCGTCGGCTCGCGGTCAGCCACGCGTTCCACAGTCCGTTGATGGAGCCGATGCTCGCTGATTTCCGGGCCGTTCTCGACGGGTTGGAGTTCGCCGCGCCGGTGCTGCCGGTCGTGTCGAACGTGACCGGGGCCCTGGCCGGCGATGAGATCCGCACGCCGGAGTACTGGGTGCGGCACGTACGCGAGGCGGTGCGGTTCGCCGATGGGGTGACGGCGCTGCGGGCGGCGGGTGTGGATACGTTCCTGGAGGTCGGCCCGCGTAGCGTGCTGACCGCGATGGCGGCCGACATCCTTCCCGCCGACGACGCCGTGCTGGCCGTCGCCGCGCAGCGCGCGGACCGGCCCGAGGTGCACGGGCTGCTGGCCGGGCTGGCCGAGTTGCACGTGCGCGGGGTGGCGGTCGAGTGGCGGCAGTGGTTCGCCGAGACCGGCGCGCGCCGCGTGGACCTGCCCACGTACGCCTTCCAGCACCAGCGCTACTGGCCCGAGGCGGGCGCCGGGTGGACCGGCGACGTCACCGCCGTCGGCCTGCGCCCCGCGCAACACCCCCTGCTCGGGGCCGCCGTCGGCGTCGCGCACGCCGAGGGATTCCTGTTCACCGGCCGGCTGGCCCGGCGTACCCACCCGTGGATCTGTGACCACGTCGTCTTCGACACCGTGCTGCTGCCCGGCACGGGCTTCGTCGAACTCGCCCTCCAGGCCGGCGCGCACGTCGGCGCGGACCACGTCCGCGAACTCACCCTGGAGTCGCCGCTGATCCTGCCGGAGACCGGGGGCGTCGACATCCAGCTCTGGATCGGCCCGGCCGACGAGACCGGCTGCCGGTCCGTGTCGCTGCACTCCGCCCAGGACGGCGAGCCGGCCGAGGGCGCGGGCGAGCGGACCTGGACCCGCAACGCCAGCGGTGTGCTGGCCAGCGGCCCCGCCGCCCCGAGCGGCCCCGCCGGCTGGTCCGACCTGACCACCTGGCCGCCGCCGGGCGCCACCGAGGTCGGCACCGACGACCTCTACCTGAACCTCTCCGCCCAGGGCTACGACTACGGTCCGTCCTTCATCGCCCTGCGCTCCGCGTGGCGGCGCGGCGACGACCTCTTCGCCGAGCTGGCGCTGCCCGAGGCCCCCGCCGCCGAGGCCGGCGGGTACGGCCTGCACCCGGCCCTGCTCGACGCGGCGCTGCACACCCTCGGCCTGACCACGTCGGCCGGAGAGCCTTCAGGGGCGGGCATGCCCCCGGGGTACGGCCGGCTGCCGTTCTCCTGGAACGACGTCGCCCTGCACGGCGGCGGGGCCGCGGCGGCCCGCGTCCGGGTCTCGCACACCGGCCCCGACAGCATCTCGCTGCTGCTCACCGACGTCGCCGGTGCGCCCGTCATCTCCGTCGGCTCCCTGGTCCTGCGGCCGGTCTCCGCCGACCAGCTCCGCACCGCCTCCGGCGGCGGCACCGAGTCGCTCTTCCAGGTCGATTGGGCGCCGCTCGCGCTGCCCGCCGGCCCGTCCACTGCCGACTGGGCGGTCATCGGCGACGCCGCGGCGCTCACCGACGCGGTCGCGGCCACCGGCACGGCCGTGGCGGCGTACCCCGACCTGACGGCCCTGGCCACGGCGATGGACGACGGGACGGACGCGCCCGGCGTGCTGGTCCTGCCGTTGCTCGACCCGCCCGCGTCGGCGGACGTGCCGCGCGCCGTCGCCGAGGCGACCCACCGGGTGCTTGCCGTGCTCCAGCAGTTCCTCGCCGAGGAGCGCTACGCGGTGTCCAGGCTGGTGGTGCTGACCTCGGGCGCGGTCGCCACCGACCGGGACGCCGACCTGACCGACCTGGCCGGCGCCGCCGCGATCGGCCTGCTCCGCTCCGCCCAGTCGGAGAACCCCGACCGGTTCGTGCTTGTCGACGTCGACGACGTGGCCGGCTGTGCCGCCGTGCTCGTCCCGGCCGTCGCGACCGACGAACCGCAGGTCGTGATCCGCGCGGGTGTCGCCGCCGGCGCCCGGCTCACCCGGGTTCCCGCCCCGGCCGAGCCGCCGGCCGCCCCGTTCGACTCCGACGGCACCGTCCTGATCACCGGCGCCACCGGCACCCTCGGCCAGCTGATGAGCCGGCACCTGGTCAGCACGTACGGCGTCCGGCACCTCATCCTCACCAGCCGGCGCGGCCGCGCCGCCGGGGGCGTCGCGGAGCTCTGCGCCGAGCTGGAGGCGCTCGGCGTGAGCGTCACCGTCGCCGCCTGCGACGTCGCCGACCGCGCCGCCGTGGCCGAGCTGCTGGCCGGCATCCCGGCGGAGCACCCCCTCACCGCTGTCGTCCACGCCGCCGGCGTCCGCGACGACGGCGTCATCTCCTCGCTCACCCCCGAGCGGATGGACGGCGTGCTGCGGCCCAAGGTCGACGCCGCGTGGCACCTGCACGAGCTGACCGCCGACCTCGGCCTGAAGGCGTTCGTCTCGTACTCCTCGCTGGCCGCCACCGCAGGCGGCCCGGGCCAGGGCAACTACGCCGCCGCCAACGCGTTCCTCGACGGGCTGGCCCACCACCGCAAGGCGCGCGGCCTCGCCGCGCTCACCCTCGCCTGGGGCCTCTGGGCCGACCGCAGCGGCATGACCACCGAGCTGGACGACGTCCACCTCAACCGGATCTCCCGCTCCGGGGTCGCCGCCATGGAGGCCGAGGAGGGGCTCGCGCTCTTCGACGTGGCCTGCCGCACCACCGACGCCGCGCTCGTCCCGGCCCGGCTGGACCTCGCCGCGATGAAGGTGCAGTTCGCCGGCGGGAGCATCCCGCCGCTGTACCGGGCGCTGATCCGCACGCCCGCGCGCGCCGCCGCGGCCACCACCGGCGCGTCACTGGTGCAGCAGCTCGCCGGGCTGGGCGACGCCGAGCGGGCCGCCGCGCTGGTCGAGATCGTCCGCGGGCAGGCCGCCGCCGTGCTCGGCTACCCCGACCCGGCGGCCATCGAGCCGCGCCGGGCGTTCAGCGAGTTCGGCTTCGACTCGCTGACCGCCGTCGAGATGCGCAACCGGCTCAACAACGCCTTCGGGATGCGGCTGCCGGCCACCCTCGTCTTCGACTATCCGACCCCGCACGACCTGGCGGGCTTCCTGGGTACGGAGATCGCCGGCACCCCGGTCCCCGTGCGACCCGCGACGACCACCGTGCCGGTCGGCGACGACGAGCCCCTCGCGATCATCGGCATGGCCTGCCGGCTGCCCGGCGGCGTGTGGTCGCCCGACGACCTGTGGCGGCTGGTGGTCGACGGCGTCGACGCGATCAGCGACCTGCCGACCGACCGTGGCTGGGACCTCGACAGCCTCTACAGCCCCGACCCCGACGCCCCCGGCACCTTCTACGCCCGCGGCGGCGGCTTCCTCAGCGGCGTCGACCGGTTCGACCCCGGCTTCTTCGGCATCTCGCCCCGCGAGGCCCTGGCCATGGACCCGCAGCAGCGGCTGCTGCTGGAAACCACCTGGGAGTCCTTCGAGTCCGCCGGCATCGACCCGGCCGACGTACGGGGCAGCAGCACCGGCGTCTTCGTCGGCACCAGCGGCCAGGACTACGGCTCGCTGCTCGCGTACTCGCCGGAGGCCGCCGAGGGCTACATGCTGACCGGGATGACCAGCAGCGTCATCTCCGGCCGGGTGGCGTACACGTTCGGGCTGGAGGGGCCGGCGGTGTCGCTGGACACGGCCTGCTCCTCGTCGCTGGTGGCCCTGCACTGGGCCGGTCAGGCGCTGCGGCGCGGCGAGTGCGACATGGCCCTCGCCGGTGGCGTGATGGTGATGGCCACCCCGACCGCCTTCGTCGAGTTCTCCCGGCAGCGCGGCCTGGCCGCCGACGGCCGGTGCAAGTCGTTCGCCGCGTCGGCCGACGGCACCGGCTGGTCCGAGGGCGTGGGCATGCTGCTCGTGCAGCGGCTCTCCGACGCGCGCCGGCAGGGCCGCACCGTGTACGCGGTGGTGCGCGGCTCGGCGATCAACCAGGACGGCGCCTCCAACGGGCTGACCGCCCCGAACGGTCCGTCGCAGCAGCGGGTGATCCGCCAGGCGCTGGCGTCGGCCCGCCTTACCACGGCCGACGTGGACGTGGTCGAGGCGCACGGCACCGGCACCACGCTCGGTGACCCGATCGAGGCGCAGGCCCTGCTGGCCACGTACGGGCGGGAGCGGCCCGCCGACCGGCCGCTGCTGCTCGGCTCGATCAAGTCGAACATCGGCCACGCCCAGGCCGCCGCCGGGGTGGCCGGTGTGATCAAGATGGTGCAGGCCATCCGGCACGGCCTCGTCCCGGCGACGCTGCACGTGGACGAGCCGTCCCCGCACATCGACTGGACCTCCGGCGCCGTCGAGCTGGCCACGGAGTCGCGGCCGTGGCCGGTGGTGGACCGGCCGCGCCGGGCGGCGGTGTCGTCGTTCGGCATCTCCGGCACGAACGCCCACGTGATCATCGAGCAGGGTGACGAGCCGGTCGACGCCGCACGCGTGGACACCCGGCCCGGCCTCGTGGATTCCGGCGTCGTGGCATGGCCGCTGTCGGGGCGGTCGAGGGAAGGCCTGACCGGCCAGGCGGCCCGGCTGGCCCGGCACGTACGCGAGCACGGCGAGGTCGATGCGGCGGCGGTGGGCTGGTCCCTGACGACGACCCGGTCGACGTTCGACCAGCGGGCGGTCGTGGTCGGGTCGAGCGCGGAGGAGTTGCTGGCGGGGCTGGACGCTCTGGCGTCGGGGTCGCCGGCCGGCAACGTGGTCGCGGCGACGTCGTCGTCGCACGGTGCGGGCCCGGTGTTCGTGTTCCCGGGTCAGGGTGCGCAGTCGGCGCGGATGGCGGCGGGCCTGGTGGGTCGTACGCCGGTCTTCGACGCGCGGCTGGCGGAGTGCCAGCGGGCTCTCGCGCCGTATCTGGACGTGGACCTCGTGTCGGTGCTCACCGGTGACGACGAGTCGTGGCTGGCGCGGGTGGAGGTCGTGCAGCCGGTGCTGTGGGCCGTCGGCGTCGCCCTCGCCGCCGTGTGGCAGCACGCGGGTGTGGTTCCGGCGGCGGTGATCGGTCACTCGCAGGGTGAGATCGGCGCGGCGTGTGTGGCGGGGATCCTGTCGCTCGGGGACGCGGCGAAGGCGGTGGCGTTGCGCTCCCGGGCCCTGACCGCGCTGCGCGGCACCGGCACGATGGCGTCGGTCGACCTCCGCGCGGACGCGGTGACGGAGCGCCTGCCGGGCTTCCCCGGGGTGGGCGTCGCGGCGGTGAACGGTCCGTCGACCGTGGTGGTGTCGGGTCCGCCGCAGCCGGTCGCGGATCTGGTGGAGGCGTGTCAGGCCGACGGGGTGCGGGCGCGGTTGATCCCGGTGGACTACGCGTCGCACTCGGTGGCGGTGCAGGAGGTGGCGGAGCGGTTGCGCGCGGACCTGGCCGACGTGAGCCCGCAGCCGGGGCACACTCGGCTCGTCTCGACGTTGACGGGGGACTGGGTCGAATCGTCCTCGATGGACGCCGGCTACTGGTACGACAACCTGCGGCAGACCGTGCAGTTCGACGCCGCCGTGCGCGTCGCTGTCGCCGCCGGGCACACCACGTTCGTCGAGATCAGCCCCCACCCGGTGCTGACGATGCCGGTGACGGCGATCCTGGACGATGCCGGCGTCACCGGGCACACCCTGGGCAGCCTGCGCCGCGGTGACGACGACCCGACGCGGCTGCTGACCAACCTCGCCACCGCCCACGCGATCGGCCTGCCCGTCGACCTGACGGCCGTCCTCGCCGGGACCGACCCTGTCGCCCTGCCCACGTACGCCTTCGACCACCAGCGGTACTGGGTCGAGCCGCCGGCGCACCGGGCGCAGGACGTCAGCTCCGCCGGTCTCCAGGACGCCGGGCACCCGCTGCTCAGCGCCACGCTGACGTTCCCCGACAGCGAGCGGATGGTCTTCACCGGGCGGCTGTCGGTGCGTACCCACCCGTGGCTCGGCGAGCACCGGGTGATGGACAACATCCTGCTGCCCGGCACCGCCTTCGTGGAACTCGCCACATACGCCGGTGCGCAGGCCGGCTGCCCGACGGTGGAGGAGCTGACGCTGCTCGCCCCGCTCGTCCTGCCCGAACTCGGCGCGCTCCAGGTGCAGCTGACGGTCGGCGACCGCGACGACGACGGGCGGCGCACCGTCCAGCTCCACTCCCGGCCCTACCGGGACGGCTCCGACGAGATCCTCGCCGACGTCGCCTGGACCTGCCACGCCACCGGCCTGCTCGGCCCGCAGCCGGCCGACGCCGCGCCCGCCTTCGACCTGGGGGTGTGGCCGCCGCCCGGCGCGACGCGCGTCGAGTCCGACGACTTCTACTCCGGCATCGAGGCGACCGTCTTCGGATACGGGCCGGCGTTCCGGGGTCTGCGTGCCGCGTGGATCCGCGACGACGAGGTCTTCGCCGAGGTCGAGCTGCCCGCCGGCCACCACGCCGAGGCCGGCCGCTTCGGCGTGCACCCGGCGCTGCTCGACGGCGCGCTGCAGGCCATGTCGATCGGCGGCTTCCTCGGCCGGATGGGCGACGGCGCCGACGCCGGCGTGCCCCGCCTGCCGTTCGCCTGGACCGGGGTCTCCCTGCTCGCCGCCGGGGCCACCGCCCTGCGCGTGCGCGTCGCCGCGGCCGGCGAGGTCGGCGTCTCGTTCCAGGTGGCCGACGCCACCGGCGCCCCGGTGCTGCACGTCGACTCGCTGATCATGCGCCGTGTCTCCGGGGACTCCCTCGGCGCGGCCCGCTCCGGCCGGCACGAGTCGCTGTTCCAGGTGGACTGGCCCGTGCTGCCCGTGCCCACCGGCCCCGTGCCGGCGGCCACCCGCTGGGTGGCGCTCGGCGACGACCTGGTGCTCAGCGCGGCCTGCGAGGCGGCCGGTGCCCGGGTGCGTACCGACGTCGGGCTCGACACCCTCGGCGACCTGCTCGCCGGGGGTGAGCCGGCGCCCGAGCTGGTGATCGTCCCGGTCGGCGACGCCGGGAACCCGTCGGACCCGGAGCTCGCCGCGCAGGCGCGCGCCGCCACGCACCGTACGCTCGCCGCGTTGCGGACCTGGCTCGCCGACGACCGGTTCGCCGACTCGCGGCTGGTGCTCGTCACCCGGGACGCGGTCGCGGCGGGGGAGCAGGAGCAGGTGAACCTGCGCCAGGCCCCGGTCTGGGGCCTGCTGCGTGCCGCCCAGCTCGAACACCCGGGCCGGTGCCAGCTCGTCGACCTCGACGACGCCCCGGACAGCGCCGCCGCGCTGGCCGCCGCCATCGCCTCCGGCGAGCCGCAGCTCGCCGTGCGCGACGGGCAGGTCCGCACCCCACGGCTCGGCCGGGTTCCGGCCGGTGTCGAGCCGCTGCCCGGCGGGATCGACCCGGCCGGCACCGTGCTGATCACCGGCGGCACGGGCGTGCTGGGCCGCATCCTGGCCCGCCACCTCGCCACCAGCCACGGCGTACGGCACCTGCTGCTGGCCGGGCGGCGCGGCGCGGCGGCCGAGGGGATCGGCGACCTGGTCGACGAACTCGCCGGCACCGGTACGGAGGTGACCGTCGCGGCCTGCGACGCCGCCGACCCCGAGGCCCTGTCGGCGCTGCTGGCCGGGGTGCCGGCAGCGCACCCGCTCACCGCCGTGGTGCACGCCGCCGGCGTCCTCGACGACGGCGTGCTGGAGTCGATGACCCCCGAACGGGTGGACGCGGTCGCCGTGCCGAAGATCGACGCCGCCTGGCACCTGCACCGCCTCACGGCCGACGCGAACCTCGCGGCCTTCGTCCTGTTCTCGTCGGCGGCGGCCACGCTGGGCAGCGCCGGCCAGTCCAACTACGCGGCGTCGAACGCCTTCCTCGACGCCCTCGCGGCGCACCGCCGGGCACGCGGGCTCGCCGGCATCTCGCTCGCCTGGGGCCTGTGGGCGCAGGCCAGCGGCATGACGGGCCACCTCGGCGACGACGACGTGCGGCGGATGGCCGAGCAGGGCGCCACCGGCCTGGCCACCGAGCAGGCGCTGAATCTCTTCGACGCCGCGTGGCGGCTCGACGCGGCAACCGTCCTGCCGATGCGCCTGGACGTCGGGACGCTGCGCGGGCAGGCGGAGACCGGCACCCTCGCGCCCATGCTCCGGGCCCTGGTCCGGGTGCCGCTGCGACGCTCCATGGACGCCACCGGTGCCCGCTCCGGCGGGGTGCAGCTCGGCCGGCGGCTCGCCGGACTGGCCGCCCCGGAGCGGCTCAAGGTGGTGCTCGACGTGGTACGCGCGAACATCGCCGCCGTCCTCGGCCACGCCGGCTCGGACGCGGTCGACCCGAACCGGCTCTTCACCGACCTGGGCTTCGACTCGCTCACCGCCGTCGACCTGCGCAACCGGCTCAACAGCCTGTCCGGCCTGCGGCTGCCGGCGACGCTCGTGTTCGACTACCCGACGCCGACGGCGCTCGCCGAGAAGCTGACGAGCGAGATCGCCGCCGACGCGGCGCCCTCCACCCAGCCGCTCTTCCAGGGCATCGACACGGTGGAGAGCCTGCTCACCGCCATCCCGCTCGACCCGGCGGCCCGCGCCCGGTTCACCGCCCGGATGCAGGACCTGCTCGCCAAGGCGTCCGATCTGGCGGCCGGGCCCGCCGTCGAACCGGACCGGCCAGACCTCGACTCGGCCAGCGACGACGAGATCTTCGACTTCATCAGCAAAGAGTTTGGAATCTCCTGAGATGACCAACCTTCGGACCGAGGCAGGGGCCACCCGATGAGCGACGACAAGCTGCGGTACTTCCTGAAGCGGGTGACAGCCGACCTGCACGACACCAAGCGCAAGCTGCAGACCGTCGAGGCCCGCGACCAGGAGCCGCTGGCCATCGTCTCGATGAGCTGCCGCTTCCCGGGTGGTGTGCGGTCGCCGGAGGACCTGTGGGAGCTTGTCGCCGACGGCCGGGACGCGCTCACCGAGTTCCCGGACGACCGGGGCTGGGACCTGGAGGCGCTCTACGACCCCGACCCGAACAAGCCGGGCAAGAGCTACACCCGCATCGGCGGGTTCCTCGACGGCGCCGGTGACTTCGACCCGTCCCTGTTCGGGATCTCGCCGCGTGAGGCCCTCGCCATGGACCCGCAGCAGCGGCTGCTGCTGGAGACGTCCTGGGAGGCCGTCGAGCGGGCCGGCATCGACCCGCTGTCGCTGCGCGGCAGCTCCACCGGTGTCTTCGTCGGGCTGAGCACCTCGAACTACGGCATGGGTCTGCCGAACGTGCCCGAGGGCGTCGACATGTACATCGGCACCGGCAACACCACGAGCGTGGCGTCCGGCCGGATCTCGTTCACCCTCGGCCTCAACGGCCCGGCCGTCACCGTGGACACCGCCTGCTCCTCCTCGCTGGTGGCCCTGCACCTCGCCGTGAACGCCCTGCGCCGCGGCGAGTGCGACCTGGCCATCGCCGGTGGCGTCACCGTCATGGTCACCCCCGGCGTGTTCGTCGTCTTCTCCCGGCAGCGCGGCATGTCCGTCGACGGCCGGTGCCGGGCCTTCGCGGCCGGCGCGGACGGCACTGGCTGGGGCGAGGGCGGCGGCGTGCTCGTCGTGGAGCGGCTGGCCGACGCCGAACGCAACGGCCACCCGGTCCTCGCCGTGATCCGGGGCAGCGCCCTCAACCAGGACGGCGCCTCCAACGGGCTCACCGCCCCCAACGGCCCCTCTCAGCAGCGGGTCATCCGCCAGGCCCTCGCCAACGCCCGGCTCGGCTCCGCCGACGTCGACATGGTCGAGGCGCACGGCACCGGCACCACCCTCGGCGACCCGATCGAGGCGCAGGCGCTCATCGCCACGTACGGGCAGGACCGCCCGGCGGACCGTCCGCTGTGGCTGGGCTCGGTGAAGTCGAACATCGGCCACACCCAGAGCGCCGCCGGCGTCGCCGGGCTGGTCAAGATGGTGATGGCGCTGCGTAACGGCGTCATGCCGGAGACCCTGCACATCGACGAGCCGTCCCCGCACGTGGACTGGACGGCCGGGGCGGTTTCCCTGCTCACCGAGTCCAAGCCGTGGCCGGAACTGGACCGCCCCCGCCGCGGCGGCGTCTCCTCCTTCGGGGTCAGCGGCACCAACGCCCACGTCATCCTGGAGGAGTACCGCCCGCGCGTCGCCGAGGCGGCGACCGCCGACGGCGGGCAGGCGGACGGGACCGACGCCGTCGAGCCCGCGCGCCGGCCGGGCCTGGTCGCCTCGGACGTGACCCTCTGGTCGGTGTCGGCCCGGTCGAGGACCGCCCTGGGCGGGCAGGCGGCCCGGCTCGCGGACTTCCTGCGCAGGCGCGGCGAGATCGATCCGGCGGCGGTCGGCTGGTCGCTGGCCACCACCCGCTCGACGTTCGACCACCGTGCCGCCGTCGTCGGGTCGACCGCCGACGAGCTGCTGGCCGGGGTGGACGCCCTCGCCGCCGGCCAGCCGGCGGGGAACCTCGTCACCGGTACGGTCACCAGCGCCGGCGCAGGTCCCGTCTTCGTGTTCCCGGGTCAGGGGGCGCAGTCGGCGCGGATGGCGGCCGGGCTCGTCGGTCGTACGCCGGTGTTCGACGCGAAGCTGGCCGAGTGCCAGCGGGCCCTGGCGCCGTACCTCGACGTGGACCTCGTCGCGGTGTTGACCGGTGACGACGAGTCGTGGCTGGAGCGGGTCGAGGTCGTGCAGCCGGTGCTGTGGGCCGTCGGCATCGCCCTGGCGGCCGTGTGGCGCGCGGCGGGCGTCGTCCCGGACGCGGTGATCGGTCACTCCCAGGGCGAGATCGGCGCGGCCTGTGTCGCCGGGATCCTGAGCCTGGAGGACGCCGCGAAGGCAGTGGCGTTGCGGTCGCGGGCGCTGACGGTGCTGCGGGGGACCGGGACGATGGCGTCGATCGACCTGTCCGCCGACGCGGTCACCGAGCGCCTGGGGGAGTTCCCGGGCGTCGGAGTCGCGGCCGTCAACGGGCCGTCCACCGTCGTGGTGTCCGGCCCGCCGCAGCCCGTGGCCGACCTCGTGCAGGCGTGCCAGGCGCAGGGCGTCCGCGCCCGGCTGATCCCCGTGGACTACGCGTCGCACTCCGAGGCCGTGCAGCAGGTGGCCGAGCAGCTCCGCGCGGACCTGGCCGGCGTCACCCCGCGGGCCGGCCACACCCGGCTGGTCTCCACCCTCACGGGCGAGTGGGCCGACCCGCTCACCATGGGCGCGGAGCACTGGTACGACAACCTGCGGCAGACCGTGCAGTTCGACGCCGCGGTCCGTACGGCGGTCGCCGCCGGGCACACCACGTTCGTCGAGATCAGCCCGCACCCGGTGCTGACGATGCCGGTCACCGCGATCCTCGACGACACCGGCGTGAGCGGGCACACCATCGGCAGTCTGCGTCGTGGTGACGACGACGCGACCCGGCTGCTGACCAACCTCGCCACCGCGTACGCCGTCGGCCTGCCCGTCGACCTGGCGGACGTCCTCGCCGAGACGGAGGTCGCGCCGCTGCCCACGTACGCCTTCGACCACCAGCGGTTCTGGCTCGACGGCAGCGGCGGGCCCGACCTGGAGACCCTGCTGTCGGGCATGAGCGGCGACCCGGGCGACGCGGGCTTCTGGGCCGCCGTCGAGAGCGGGGACGTCACGGCCCTCGCCGAGACCATCGCCACCGAGGAGACCCCGGCACACGAGGTTCTCGACGCGCTGCTGCCGGCCCTGCCGATGCTCACCTCCTGGCGCCGGCAGCGGCGCCGGCAGGCCGACATCGACAGTTGGCGCTACCAGGACACCTGGAAGCCCCTGACCGGCGTCGCCAACCGGGGCATGGACGGCACCTGGGTCGTGGTCATGCCGACCGGCGACATCATCGAGCCCTGGCAGGACGCCTGCGTCGAGGCGATCGCGGCGGCCGGCGCGACGCTCGTGCCGGTGGCCGTCTCCACGCCCGACGTCGACCGCGACCAGTTCGGCAAGCTGCTGCAGGAGGCGCTCGCCGCCGGACCGGGCGGCGACGCCACCGCCGACGTCGCCGGCGTGGTCTCGCTGCTCGCCTTCGACGAGCTGGCCCACCCGCTGTACCCCTCCGTGCCCGGCGGCTTCGCCGCCACCGTCGCGCTCTTCCAGGCCCTCGGCGACATCGGCCTGCGCGCGCCGATGTGGAGCGTCACCTCCGGCGCCGCGTCGGTAGGCATGGCCGACCTGCTGCGCGCCCCGGCGCAGTCGCTGGTCTGGGGCTTCGGCCGGGTCGCCGCGCTGGAGCACCCGCAGCGCTGGGGCGGCCTCGTGGACCTGCCCGAGGCCGTGGAGGACCGCTGTGCCGACCTGCTGGTCGCGGCCCTCACCACCGCCGGGGACGAGGACCAGATCGCGGTACGCCCGAGCGGCCTGCTCGCCCGCCGGCTCACCCGCGTCCCGCTCGGCGACAGTCAGCCCGCCAACCCGTGGCAGCCGTACGGCACGGGGCTCGTCACCGGCGGCACCGGCGCACTCGGTGGGCACGCCGCCCGCTGGCTGGCCCGCAGCGGTGTGGAGAACATCGTCGTCGTCAGCCGGCGGGGCATGGCCGCGCCCGGCGCGCAGCAGCTCGTCGACGACCTCACCGCGCTGGGCGCCCAGGCCACAGTGGTCGAGTGCGACGCCTCCGACCGCGACGCCCTGGCCGAGCTGATCGAGGCGATCCCCGCCGAGTACCCGCTCACCGCGGTCGTGCACGCCTCCGCGGTCCTCGACGACGCCATGATCAACGACATCCGGCCCGAGCAGATCGAACGGGTGCTGCGGGCCAAGGTCGACGTCGCGTACAACCTGCACGAGCTGACCCTCGACCACGAGCTGTCCGCGTTCGTCATGTTCTCGTCCTTCGCCGGCAGCGTGGCCAGCTCCGGCGTCGGCAACTACGCCCCGAGCAACGCGTTCCTCGACGCGCTCGCCCAGCACCGCCGGGGCCTCGGCCTCACCGCCACCTCCGTCGCCTGGGGGGCGTGGGCCGGCGGCGGCATGGCCGACGGGCCGCTCGGCGAGCTGCTGCACCGCCACGGCGTACCCGAGATGACCCCGGAGGCGGCGATCACCGCGCTGCACCAGGCCGTGGACCACGGCGAGGCGTTCCTCACCATCGCCGACATCGCCTGGGAACGGTTCTCCGTCGCGTTCACCGCCACCCGGCCCGGTCCGCTGATCAGCGACCTGCCGGACGTGCGGCGGCTCGCCGCCGCCGAGGCGATGGACAGCGTGGAGGTCGGCGACGGCCCGGAGTCGTTGCGGGAGCGGCTCGCCGGGCTGCCCGCCGCCGAGCGGTTCGCCGTGCTGCTCGGCCTGGTCCGTGGCCAGGTCGCCGCCGTGCTCAACTACCCGTCCGCCGACTCCGTGGACGAGCATCGGGCGTTCCGGGAGCTGGGCTTCGACTCCGTCACCGCCGTCGAGCTGCGTAACCGGCTCGGCGCGGCCACCGCCGTGGCCCTCCCGGTCACCCTGGTCTTCGACTACCCGACCCCGACGACCCTGGCGGAGTACCTCTACGCCGAGGTCGCCCACGACGACGTGGTCACCCCGAACGCGCTCCTCGACGATCTGGACCGGATCGCCGAGGGCCTCGACGTGGTCGCCCGGGACGAGGCGGCCCGGGTGCGGGCCACCGTACGCCTGCAGGCGATGCTCTCCCGGCTCGGCCAGGACAGCGGTGGCGCCGACATCGGCCGGCACCTCGACGACGCCACCGACGACGAACTGTTCGCGATGGTGGACAAGGACCTCGGCATCTCCTGACCCAGCTCCAGCTCTCTCCCGTCTCTTTCGAGGAAGCGGCACTCCGATGGCCAACGAAGACAAGCTCCGCGACTACCTCAAGCGGGTCATGGCTGATCTCCACGACACCCGCCGCCGACTCAGCGAGGCCCAGTCCCAGGAACTGGAGCCGGTGGCGATCGTGGCGATGAGCTGCCGGTTGCCGGGCGGGGTGCGCAACCCCGACGACCTGTGGGAGCTGTTGCGGGACGGCCGGGACGCCGTCGCGCCCTTCCCCGACGACCGGGGCTGGGACCTGGAGCGCCTCTACCACCCCGACCCCGACCACCCGGGCACCTCGTACGCCCGGGAGGGCGGGTTCGTCGACGGGGCCGGCGACTTCGACTCCGCCTTCTTCGGCATCTCGCCGCGCGAGGCGCTGACCATGGACCCCCAGCAGCGGCTGCTGCTGGAGACCTCCTGGGAGGCGGTAGAGGCCGCCGGCATCGACCCCGCCTCGCTGCGCGGCAGCCGGACCGGGGTGTTCGTCGGCACCAACGGGCAGGACTACGGCACCCTGCTGATGATGTCGCCCGACGGCGACGAAGGGCACTCGATGACCGGGGGCGCGGCGGCCGTCGCGTCGGGCCGGGTGTCGTACGCCCTCGGGCTCGAAGGACCGGCCGTATCCATCGACACGGCCTGCTCGTCGTCGCTGGTGGCGCTGCACCTCGCCGTACAGGCGCTGCGGGCGGGGGAGTGCGACCTGGCGCTGGCCGGCGGGGTGACCGTGATGGCCACCCCGGGCCTCTACATCGGATCCAGCCGGCAGCGCGCACTCTCCACCGACGGGCGCTGCCGGTCGTTCGCCGCCGCCGCCGACGGCGCCGGGTTCTCCGAGGGGGTCGGCTGGCTGCTGGTCGAGCGGCTGTCGGACGCCCGCCGCAACGGCCACCGCGTCCTGGCTGTGGTCCGCGGCACCGCCGTCAACCAGGACGGCGCGTCGAACGGGCTGACCGCGCCCAACGGGCCGGCCCAGCAGCGGGTCATCAGCCAGGCACTCACCTCCGCCCGGCTCTCCACCGCCGACGTCGACGTGGTGGAGGCGCACGGCACCGGCACCAGGCTGGGCGACCCGATCGAGGCGCAGGCGCTCATCGCCACGTACGGGCAGGACCGTGACGAGGCACCGCCACTGCTGCTCGGCTCGGTGAAGTCGAACATCGGCCATGCCCAGGCCGCCGCGGGCGTGGCCGGCGTGATCAAGCTGGTGCTCGCCATCCGGCACGGCCTCGTGCCGGCGACGCTGCACGTCGACGCGCCGTCGCCGCACGTCGACTGGACGGCCGGCGCGGTGGAACTGGTGACGCAGGCCCGCCCGTGGCCCGAGACGGGCCGGGTACGCCGGGGCGCCGTCTCCTCGTTCGGCATCTCCGGCACCAACGCTCACGTGATCATCGAGCAGTCGGCTGAGCCGGTCGAGTCGGATGCGGGTGGGCGTGGGGCGGGGTTGGTCGCTTCGGATGTGGTGGCCTGGCCGGTGTCGGCGCGGTCGGGGACGGCGTTGGCCGGTCAGGTTGCCCGGCTTGCGCGGCACGTGCGTGAGCGGGGTGGGATCGATCCGGTGGAGGTGGGCTGGTCGTTGGCGGCTACCCGGTCGGCGTTCGACCATCGCGTCGTTGTCGTCGGGTCGTCCGTCGAGGGGTTGCTTGCCGGGCTGGATGCCTTCGCTGCCGGTCAGCCGGCGGGGAACGTGGTCACGGGGGTGGCGTCGAGTCCGGGTGCGGGTCCGGTCTTCGTGTTTCCGGGTCAGGGCGCGCAGTCGGCGCGGATGGCGGCGGGGCTGGTGGGTCGTACGCCGGTGTTCGACGAGTGTCTGGCGGAGTGCCGGCGGGCGTTGGCGCCGTATCTCGATGTGGATCTCGTGTCGGTGCTCACGGGCGAGGACGAGTCGTGGCTGGACCGGGTCGAGGTGGTGCAGCCGGTGCTGTGGGCCGTCGGTGTCGCTCTGGCAGCGGTGTGGCGTGCGGCGGGTGTGGTTCCGGACGCGGTGATCGGTCACTCGCAGGGTGAGATCGGCGCGGCGTGTGTGGCGGGCATTCTGAGCCTGGAGGACGCGGCGCGGACGGTGGCGTTGCGGTCGCGTGCGCTGGCGGTGCTGCGGGGTACCGGGACGATGGCGTCGGTGGACCTGTCGGCCGAGGCGGTGGCCGAGCGGCTGCCCGCGTTCCCGGGTGTCGGGGTCGCGGCGGTCAACGGCCCGTCCACCGTCGTGGTGTCGGGTCCTCCGGAGCACGTCGCCGGCCTTGTCCAGGCGTGCGGGGCCGAGGGTGTTCGTGCCCGGCTGATCCCCGTGGACTACGCGTCGCATTCGCCCGCGGTGCAGGAGGTCGCCGAGCAGCTTCGGGCGGACCTGGCCGGTGTCGGTCCGCGGGCCGGTCACACCCGGCTCGTGTCCACTCTCACCGGGGACTGGGTGGATCCGGCGGTGATGACCGCTGACTACTGGTACGACAACCTGCGGCAGACTGTGCTCTTCGACGCGGCCGTGCGGACGGCTGTGGCTGCCGGGCACACCACGTTCGTCGAGATCAGCCCGCATCCGGTGCTGACGATGCCGGTCACCGCGATCCTTGACGACGCCGGTGTGAGCGGGCACACCATCGGCAGTCTGCGTCGTGGTGACGACGACGCGACCCGGCTGCTGACCAACCTCGCCACCGCGTACGCCGTCGGCCTGCCCGTCGACCTGACGAGGGTGCTGCCCGCCGCGGCCACCGTCGACCTGCCCACGTACGCCTTCGACCACCACCGGTACTGGCCCGCGCCGCCGCTCTTCCTCACCGCGGCCGACGCGGCCCCGGACATCGACCGCTGGCGCTACCGGGTCACCTGGCGGGCCCTGCCCGACCTGCCGCTGACCTGGCTCGCCGGCACCTGGCTCGTGCCGGTGCCCGCGGCGCTGGGCGACGACCCGCTGGTCACCGACGTGCTGTCGGCCCTGGGCAACTTCGGCGCGGACGTCGTCCCGGTGGAGCTGGACGTCACACACGACCCGGCGGCGCTGGCCGAGCGGCTGAGCGCCGCGCTCACCGGCCCGGACGGACCCGTCGCCGTGCTCTCGCTGCTGGGTCTGGACGAGCGGGCGCACCCGGAGCACCCGGCCACCTCGCTGGCCGTCTCGGGCACCGCCCTGCTGGTGCAGGCGCTCGGGCTGCTCGGCGTCGAGGCGCCGCTGTGGTGCGCCACCCGGGGAGCCGTCGTGGCCTGCGCCGACGACCCGGCGCCGCGCCCCGCCGCCGCCTCCGTCTGGGGGCTCGGCCGCGCCGTCGCCCTGGAACACCCCGCCCGCTGGGGCGGCCTGCTCGACCTGCCCGACGTGCTCGACGCGCAGGCCGGCGCGCTGCTCTGCGCGGCGCTCGGCGCCAGCGGTGGCGAAGACGCCTTCGGCGACGACGGCGCGGAGCAGTCCGGCCGGGGCGAGGACCAGCTCGCCGTCCGCGCCTCCGGCGTCTTCGTCCGCCGCCTCACCCGGATCACCGAACCCGAGCCGGTCGAGTCCGGCGACGCGGACGACACCCGGCGGATGCACGGCACCGTGCTGATCACCGGTGGCACCGGCGGACTGGGCGGGCATCTGGCCCGCTGGGCGGGCCGCTCCGGCGCCGCGCACGTCCTGCTGGCCAGCCGGCGCGGCCCGGACGCCCCGGGCGCCGCCGAGCTGGAGGCGGAGCTGACCGGTCTCGGCGTACGGGTCACAGTGGCTCGCTGCGACGTCGCCGACCGGGCACAGGTGGCCGACCTGCTCGCCGCCGTCCCCGCCGACGCCCCGCTGAGCGCCGTGCTGCACACCGCCGCCGTCCTCGACGACGGCATCGTCGACACCGTCACCGCGCAGCGCCTGCACACCGTCGCCGCGTCGAAGTGCGTCGCCGCGCTGCACCTGGACGAGCTGACCCGCGACCTCGACCTGGACGCCTTCGTGCTCTTCTCCTCGGTGGCCGGAACCACCGGCAACGCCGGGCAGGGCGCGTACGGGGCGGCCAACGCCTTCCTCGACGCCCTCGCCGAGCGGCGCCGGGCCGAGGGACTGCCGGCCCTCTCGGTGGCCTGGGGCGCCTGGCGCGGGGCCGGCCTGCCCGCCGAGAACGAACGCGCCCAGGAACGGCTGCGCCGGGGCGGCATGATCGGCATGGACCCGGAACTGGCCGTCGAGGCCCTCGCCCGGGCGCTGCGCCGCGACGAGCCCACCACAGTCGTCGCCGACATCGACTGGGCCCGTTTCGCCCCCGCGTTCACCCTGGTACGGCCCAGCCCGCTGATCGGCGACCTCGCCGAGGCCCAGGAGGCGACGCAGCCGGCCGGGCAGCAGGAGGCCGCCGAGGAGGAGACGGGCGTACCGTCGGCCCTCGCCCGGCGGCTCGCCGCGCTCGCGCCGGGGGAGCGCACCGCGACACTGCTGGAGCTGGTGCGGCAGTGCGCGGCGACGGCCCTCGGCTACGGCGCCGCCGACGACATCCCGGCCACCCAGCCCTTCCGCGACCTCGGCCTGGATTCGCTGACGGCAGTCGACATGCGCAACTTCCTGGCCGCCGCCACCGACCTGCGGCTGCCCGCGACGCTCGCCTTCGACTATCCGAACCCGACGGTGCTCGCCGCGCACCTCGGCGAACTGCTCACCGGGATCGTCCCCGACGCGACCACCCCCGCCCCGGCCGCCGCGGCCGAGGACGACGACCCGATCGCCATCGTGGCGATGAGCTGCCGCCTGCCCGGTGGGGCGGACACCCCGGAGCAACTGTGGCAGCTCCTCGCCGCCGGCGGCGACGCCATCGGGGAGTTCCCCACCGACCGGGGCTGGGACCTGGACCGGCTCTTCGACTCCGACCCGGAGAAGGAGGGCACCAGCTACGCCCGTGAGGGCGGCTTCGTCACCGGCGCCACCGACTTCGACGCCGGCTTCTTCGGCATCAGCCCCCGCGAGGCCCTCGCCATGGACCCGCAGCAGCGGCTGCTGCTGGAGGCGTCCTGGGAGGCGGTCGAGCGGGCCGGGATCGACCCGCACACGCTGCGCGGCAGCGCCACCGGCGTATTCGTCGGCACCAACTACCAGGACTACCGCAACCTGATGTTCAGCGCCGAGGGCGCCGAGGGGCACCTGATGACCGGCAACGCCGGCAGCGTCCTGTCGGGCCGGGTGTCGTACACCCTCGGGCTGGAGGGGCCCGCCGTCTCGGTCGACACCGCCTGCTCGTCGTCGCTGGTCGCGCTGCACTGGGCCTGCCAGGCGCTGCGCCGCTCGGAGTGCTCACTCGCCCTGGTCGGCGGCGTGACCGTCATGTCCACCCCCGGGGTGTTCGTCGGCTTCAGCCGGCAGCGGGGCCTCGCCCCGGACAGCCGGGTCAAGGCGTTCGCCTCCGCCGCCGACGGCACCGGCTGGGGCGAGGGCCTCGGCCTGCTGCTCGTCGAGCGGCTCTCCGACGCCCGCCGCAACGGTCACCCGGTGCTCGCGGTCATCCGGGGCAGCGCCGTCAACCAGGACGGCGCTTCCAACGGCCTCACCGCCCCGAACGGGCCGTCGCAGCAGCGGGTGATCCGGCAGGCGCTCGCCAACGCCGGCCTCGCCCCGGCCGACGTGGACGCCGTCGAGGCGCACGGCACCGGCACGAAGCTCGGCGACCCGATCGAGGCGCAGGCCCTGCTCGCCACGTACGGCCGGGAGCGGCCCGCCGAGCAGCCGCTCTGGCTCGGCTCGATCAAGTCGAACATCGGTCACACCCAGGCCGCCGCCGGTGTCGCCGGGATCATCAAGATGGTGCTGGCGCTGCGGCACGGCTACCTGCCGCAGACCCTGCACGTGGACGAGCCGACCGACCAGGTGGACTGGAGCGTCGGTGCGGTCGAACTGCTCCGCGAGGGCCGCCCCTGGCCGGTCACCGACCACCCGCGCCGCGCCGCCGTCTCCTCGTTCGGCATCAGCGGCACCAACGCGCACACCATCCTGGAGCAGGCCCCGGAGCCGGTCGAAGCCGAGCAGCCGACCGGTGACCCGGCGCGGCTGCCGGTGGTGCCGGTGCTGCTGTCGGGCCGTTCGGGGCTCGCGCTGGCCGCCCAGGCGCAGCGCTGGTCCGAGCAGCTCACCGGGCTGGAGGCGCCACGTACGGTCGACGTCGGCTGGTCGTCGGCCGTCGCCCGGGCCGCCCTGGAACACCGGGCCGTCGTGCTGGCCACCGACCGGATCGCGCTGGGCGCCGGGCTGCGCGCCCTCGGCGCCGGCGAGGACGCGCCGCTGGTGGTCACCGGCGTGGCGGTGCCCCGGCCGAAGGTGGCGTACCTGTTCTCGGGACAGGGCGCCCAGCGGGCCGGGATGGGTCGCGAGCTGGCCGAGGCGTTCCCCGTCTTCGCCGCCGCCCTGGACGAGGCCTGCGCCGCCCTCGACGCGCACCTGCCCCGCCCGCTCAGGCCACTGCTCTTCGCCGAGCCCGGCACGCATGAGGCCGAGGCGCTGGACCGCACCGAATTCACCCAGCCGGCGCTGTTCGCCGTGGAGGTGGCGCTGTTCCGGCTGTTCGAGGCGTGGGGGGTCCGCCCCGACGCCGTCGCCGGGCACTCGATCGGCGAGATCGCGGCCGCCCACGCCGCCGGTGTGCTCTCCCTGGCCGACGCCGCCGAGCTGGTCGCCGCCCGGGGCCGGCTGATGCAGGCGCTGCCGGCCGGGGGCGCGATGCTCGCCGTCGCCGCCACCGAGGCCGAGGTGACCGCCACGCTCGGTGAGCGGGCCGACCGGGTCTCCGTCGCGGCCGTCAACGGCCCCGCCGCGGTCGTGGTGTCCGGGGCCGGCGACGCCGTCGAGGAACTGGCCGCCCAGTGGGCCGCCCGGGGTGTCCGGGTCCGGCGCCTGGCGGTCAGCCACGCGTTCCACAGTCCGCTGATGGATCCGGTGCTCGACGACCTCGCCGCCGTCGCCGGACGGCTGCGGTACGCGGCTCCGAGCATCCCGATGGTCTCCACCGTCACCGGCGCGCCGGTCGACGCGGCGGAGATCGGCGCGCCCGGCTACTGGGTGCGCCACGCCCGCGAGGCGGTACGCTTCGCCGACGCCGTCGTGGCACTGCGCGAGCGCAACGTCACCGGCTACGTCGAGATCGGCCCGGACGGGGTGCTCACCGCCCTCGCCCAGGCCGTCCTGGCCGAGGCCCCGGCCGGCGGCCGGGCCCCACTGGTGGTGCCCGCCCTGCGCCGGGACCGCGCCGAGCCGAGCACCCTGCTGCGCGCGCTCGCCGCGCTGCACACCCACGGCGTCTCCCCGGACTGGTCCGCCGTCTACGCCGGTACCGGCGCCCAGCGGGTCGAGCTGCCCACCTACGCGTTCGACCGGCAGCGCTACTGGCCGGAGCCGCCGCCGTGGGCCGCCCTCGTGGCCGCCGACGAGGCCACCGAGGTCGAGCGCCGCTTCTGGGCCGCGGTCGAGGCCGAGGACCTGGAGTCGCTGGCCCGCGACCTCGACGTGCACCGCGACCAGCCGTTCGGCACCGTGCTGCCCGCCCTGTCGGCGTGGCGCCGGCGCGGCCGGGAGCAGGCCCTGGTCGACGGCACCCGCTACCGGGCGGTCTGGGAGCCCATCGCGGAGACCTCGCAGGAGCAGGACCCCGGCCGGTGGCTGGTGCTGCTGCCCGCCGACCGGGCCGACGACCCCGACCTGCACTCCTGCACCTGGGCCCTGGGCGCCGAGGTGAGCATCGTGCCCGTGGACACCGCCGCCGACTCCGAGGAGCTGTGCGGCGGGTTCGCCGACGTGCTCACCGAGGCGCTCGGCGCGGGCGACGGGCCGCTGTCGATCCTGTCCTTCCTCGGCCTGGACGACGCCCCGCACGCCGAGCACCCGGCGCTGCCGCGCGGCCTCGCCGCGACCGTGCACCTGCTCCAGCAGCTCGTCGACCTCGACGCCTCGGTCCGGCTCTGGTGCGTCACCCAGGGCGCCGTCGGCCTCGGCGACGGCGACGCCCCGGCCAACCCGCGGCAGGCGATGCTGTGGGGCCTGGGCCGGGTGGCCGCGCTGGAGCAGCCCGCCCGCTGGGCCGGGCTGGTCGACCTGCCCACTGACCTGGAGCCGTGGACGGCGATGCGTCTCGGCGGCATCCTCACCGGCGGCGGCGTGGAGGACCAGCTCGCCGTCCGCGAGTCCGGGGTGCTGGTGCGGCGGCTCGTACCGGCCACCACCACCGACGGGGAACTCACGCCGTGGCAGCCCCGGGGCACGGTGCTGATCACCGGCGGCGCCGGTGCGCTCGGTGGGCACGTGGCCCGCTGGGTGGCCGCCGAGGGCGCGCAACGGGTGGTGCTGACCAGCCGGCGGGGGACCGGCACCCCGGGCGCCGCCGAGCTGATCTCCGAGCTGGCCGGGCTCGGCGTGGACTGCCGGGTGGTCCGCTGCGACGCCGCCGACCGCGCCGCCGTCACCGACCTCCTGGCCGATCTCCGGCGGGAGGGGCCGCCGCTGCGCGCGGTGGTGCACGCCGCGGGTGTCAGCGAGGTGGTGCCGCTGGCCGACACCACCCTGGAGGACCTGGCGTACGTCATCGCCCCGAAGGTCTGCGGCGCCGAACACCTCGACGAGCTGCTCGGCGACGCCGAACTGGACGCGTTCGTGCTCTTCTCGTCCATCGCGGCGGTGTGGGGCAGCGGCGGACAGGGCGCGTACGCGGCCGGTAACACCTACCTGGACGCGCTCGCCGAGCGGCGACGCGGCCAGGGCCGGGCGGCCACCTCCATCGCCTGGGGACCGTGGACCGAGTCGGGCATGTACACCGAGGGTGCGGCGGAGCAACTGCGCCGCCGCGGCCTCCAGGTGATGCCGCCCGGCGTGGCGATGGCCGGGCTGCGGCACGCCCTGGCGGTCGGCGACAGCTGCGTCACCGTCGCCGACGTCGACTGGGCCACCTTCCAGCCGCTGTTCACCTCGCTGCGGCCCAGTCCGCTGCTGGCCGACCTGCCGGCCGTACGCGGGCTGGCCGCCGCCCCCGCCGAGGCGCCGGAGGCGGTCGCGCCCGGCGCCCGGGACCTGCTCGCCGGGCTGCGGGCGCTGCCGGACGACGAGCGGCGGGCCGCACTGCTGGAGATGGTGCGGGTCGACGCGGCGAAGGTGCTCGGCCACCCCTCCGCCGACGCGATCGAGACCGACCGGGGCTTCCTGGACCTCGGCTTCGACTCGCTCACGGCGGTGGAACTGCGCAACCTGCTCACCGCGGCGACCGGGCACGACCTGCCCACCACCGTCGTCTTCGACTACCCCACCCCGGACGGCCTGGCCGGCCACCTGTACGAGCAGCTCTTCGCGGGCGCTGCGGGGGACGACGGCGACGGCGGCGACGAGGAGTCCGTGCGCCGGGCCCTCGCCGCGATCCCGCTCGACGAGCTGCGGCAGGCGGGCCTGCTCGACCAGCTGCTCCAGCTGGCCCGTACGAGTGCCGGCACGCCGGCCGTGGCGTCCGCTGCCCCGGTCACGCCGTCCGCACCCGAGACCCAGATCCGCGAACTCGACGTCGCCGGCCTGGTCCGGATGGCCCTGGAAGGCTCCGACTCGTGACCCGGCCGGCCCTGAGGAGCGCCCGATGAATGTTTCCCTGGACGAGGTCGTCGGCGCGCTGCGTGCGTCCCTGCTCGACAACCAGAAGCTCAAGCAGCAGAACCAGCAGCTCACCGCCGCGCTCAGCGAACCGGTGGCGATCATCGGCATGAGCTGCCGGTTCCCCGGCGGTGTCGGGTCACCCGAGCAACTGTGGGACCTGGTGGCCGCCGGCGGCGACGCGATGTCGGCGTTCCCGGACGACCGGGGCTGGAACCTGGGCGCGCTCTACGACCCGGACCCCGACCCCGACAGCCGGGGCACGTCGTACGTGCGTGAGGGCGGGTTCCTCTACTCCGCCGGGGACTTCGACCCGGCGTTCTTCGGCATCAGCCCCCGCGAGGCCCTCGCCATGGACCCGCAGCAGCGGCTGCTGCTGGAGACCGCCTGGGAGGCGTTCGAGCGGGCCGGCATCGACCCCACCCGGCTGCGCGGCGCGCCCACCGGTGTCTACGCGGCCACCAGCAGCCAGGGTGACTACGCGGCCCTGCTCACCGGGGTCACCGGCGGCGTCGAGGGCTACCTCGGCACCGGCAGCGCCGCAGCCGTGGCGAGCGGCCGGATCTCCTACGCTCTCGGGCTGGAGGGGCCGGCGGTCACCGTGGACACCGCGTGCAGCTCGTCGCTGGTCGCGCTGCACCTCGCCTGCCAGGCGCTGCGGCTGGGCGAATGCACGATGGCGCTGGTCGGCGGGGTGTCGGTGATGGCCACCCCGACCGTCTTCGTGGAGTTCTCCCGGCAGCGGGGCCTGTCCACCGACGGCCGGTGCAAGTCGTTCGCCGCCGCCGCCGACGGCACCGGCTGGTCCGAGGGGGCCGGCATGCTGCTCGTCGAGCGGCTCTCCGACGCCCGCCGCAACGGCCACCCGGTCCTCGCCGTGCTGCGCGGCAGCGCCGTCAACCAGGACGGTGCGAGCAGCGGGCTGACCGCTCCGAACGGCCCGTCGCAGCGCCGGGTGATCCGGCAGGCTCTGGCGAACGCGGGGCTGGGTGCCGACCAGGTCGATGTCGTCGAGGCGCACGGTACGGGCACCACGTTGGGTGACCCGATCGAGGCGCAGGCGCTGATCGCAACGTATGGGCAGGGTCGGTCCGCGGATCGGCCGTTGTGGCTCGGCTCGGTGAAGTCGAACATCGGGCACACCCAGGCGGCGGCGGGTGTGGCCGGGGTGATGAAGATGGTGCTGGCGATGCGGCACGGGGTGCTGCCGCCCACGCTGCACGTGGACGAGCCCACCCCGCACGTCGACTGGTCGGCCGGGGCGGTGTCCCTGCTGACCGGCCCGCAGCCATGGCCGGAGACCGGGCAGCCACGCCGGGCCGCGGTCTCCGCGTTCGGCATCAGCGGCACCAACGCACACGTCGTCATCGAGCAGGCCGCCGCGACGGACACCGACGACGTCCGGCCGGCCGGTACGCCCGCCCCGCCGGTACCGTGGATCGTCTCGGCCCGCTCCGCACCGGCCCTGGCCGGGCAGGCGCGGCGGCTGCTGGCGCATCTGGCCGATCACCCCGATCTGACCCCCGCCGACGTGGCGTACTCGCTGGTCACCACCCGGGCGGCCCTGCCGTACCGGGCAGCGGTGATCGGCGGGGACCGCGACGCGCTGCGGGCCGGCCTGCACGCGGTCGCCGAGGAGCGCGACACCCCCGGCGTGGTGCGAGGCGTGGCCCGCCCGGCCGGCAAGGTCGCGTTCCTCTTCACCGGGCAGGGTGCCCAGCGCCTCGGCATGGGCGCCGAGCTGTGCCGCCGGTTCCCGGTCTTCGCCGCCGCCTTCGACGAGGTGGCCGGGGAGCTGAACCGGCACTTGAGCCGGCCGCTGCGGGAGGTGGTCTTCGCCGAGGCCGACTCGCCCGGCGCGGATCTGCTGGACCGTACCGAGTTCACCCAGCCGGCGCTGTTCGCCTACGAGGTCGCCGCATACCGGCTGGTCACGGCCTGGGGGCTACGCCCGCAGTTCCTGCTCGGCCACTCGGTCGGCGAGCTGGCCGCGGCACACGTCGCCGGGGTGCTGTCGCTGGCCGACGCGGCGACCCTGGTGGCCGCCCGGGCCCGGCTCATGCAGCAGTTGCCGCCCGGCGGGGCGATGCTGGCGGTGCAGGCGTCCGAGGCGGAGGTGGTCCCGCTGCTCGACGAGCGGGTGTCCCTGGCCGCCGTGAACGGCCCCCGGTCGGTGGTGCTCTCCGGCGACGAGGAGGCCGTGCTCGCGGCCGGGCGGCGGCTGTCCGCCGAGGACCGGCGGTCCCGTCGGCTGCGGGTCAGCCACGCGTTCCACTCCGCCCGGATGGACGCCATGCTGGCCGACTTCCGGATCGTCGCGGAGAAGGTCGCGTGGCACCCGCCGAACCTTCCGATCGTCTCCGACCGCACCGGCGAGCCGCTCACCGCCGCCCAGGCCACGGACCCGGGCTACTGGGTCGACCACGTCCGGGACACCGTCCGTTTCCACGCGGGCGTCGCCACCCTCGCCGCCGGCGGCGTCGGAACCTTCGTGGAACTCGGCCCCGACAGCGCCCTGACCGTGCTGGCCCGGGAGTGCCTGCCCGACATGGAACCGGCGGCCTTCGTGCCGCTCGCCCGCCGGGACCAGCCGGAGGCGACCACGCTGCTCGGCGCGCTGGCCGCGGTCGACCTGCGCGGTGCCGGGGTCGACTGGGCGGCTCCCTTCGACGGCAGCGACGCCGCGCGCGTCGAGCTGCCCACCTACGCCTTCCACCGCGAGCGTTTCTGGCCGGACCCGCCCACAGTGGATCTCGTCCCGTCCGCCGCGACCGGAGAGGACGAGGAGTTCTGGGCGGCCGTGGCGCAGGGACGACCGGCCGAGCTGGCCGCCGAGCTCGGCCTGCCCGCCGACCGGCAGGACGCGCTCGCCGACGTGCTGCCCGCCCTCGCCTCCTACCGGGACCGGCGGCGTCGCGGATCGGAGCTGGACGGGCTGCGCTACCGCGCCGACTGGGAACGCGTCGACCTGTCCCCGGCCCGTACCACGCCGACCGGCCGATGCCTGCTGGTGGCCGGGGCCGGCACCGACGCCACCGCGGTGCTCACCGTGCTGCGCGCCGAGGGCCTGGAGCCGACGCTGGTCACGGTCGGAGACGACCTGGACGCCGTCGCCCGGGCCTCGCTCGCCGACGGCACCTGGTCGGTCGTGGTCTCGCTGCTGGCGGCGGAGGACCCGGCGGCCGGCGCGGGAACCGGCGCGCTCGCCGGGACGGCCGCGCTGGTGCGGGCCCTCGCCGCTGCGGGGAACGGCACGCCGATGTGGACCGTGACCCGGGGCGCGGTGGCCGTCGACGCGCACGACGCCGCTCCCGGCGTGGCCGGGGCGTACCTCTGGGGCCTGGGCCGGGTGCTGGCGCTGGAGCAGCCGCGCGTGTGGGGCGGGCTGGTCGACCTGCCGGCGGAGCCGGACGACGTCGCGCTCGCCGCGCTCGCCCGGGTCGTCGCGTCCGGCGGCGACGAGGACCAGGTGGCGGTACGCGCCGGCGGGGTGTATGCCCGGCGGCTCCGCCGGGCCCCGGCCGGCGCCACCGATACGGACTGGCGGCCCCGCGGCGCGGTCCTGGTGCACGGGTCCGCGCAGGTGCGTACCCCGCACCTGCTGCGCTGGCTCGCCGAGCGCGGCGCGTCGCACCTCGTCCTCGTGGGGCCGGTGGCGGATGCCGACCCGCCCGGCCCGGACGTCACAGTCACCGCCGTCGGCGACCTGGACGGGCTGCCCGAGGTGCTGGACCGGCTGGCCGCCACCGGCAGCGAGATCCGCACCGTCCTGCACATCGCCGACTCCGACGGCGCCGGCGACCCGGTGGCGGTGCTGGACCCGCACGAGCTGGCCGACGCCGTGGCCGCCCGTACCGCCGCCGTGGAACTGCTCGGGCGGGCCTGCGCCGGCCTGCCGGTCGACGAGTTCGTCGTCTTCGCCTCGACGGCCGCCGTCTGGGGCAGCGGGGGAGCGGCGGTCGCCGCCGCCGTGGGCGCAGGGCTGGCGGCGCTGGCCGCGGGCTGGCGTGCCGCCGGCCGCCCGGCCACCGTCGTCGCGTGGGTGCCCTGGGCGGACGAGATCACCGACGCGGCGCAGTTGCGCCGCCGGGGGGTCCGGCCGCTGCCCGCCGACGTGGCCCTGTCCGCGCTGGGGCAGGCTCTGGTCCGCGGCGACGACCAACTGGCCGTGGCCGACCTCGACTGGCCCGCGTTCGTGCCGGCCTTCACCGCCGTACGGCCCAGCGCGCTACTGCGCGGCGTGCCCGAGGCGACGGCCGGCGCGGAGCCGGGGGCCGGCGACGCCGCGACCGATCCCGCCCGCGCGCTGCGCGAGCGGCTGGCCGGCGTTCCGGCCGGCGACCGGCACCGGATCCTGCTGGACCTGGTCCGGGCGCGGGCGGCCACCGTCCTCGGGCACGCCTCGCCCAACGCGGTCGAGGCCGACCGGGACTTCCTGGAACTCGGCTTCGACTCGCTGACCGCACTGGAACTGCGCGACGCGCTGCGCCAGGAGACCGCGGTGGAGCTGTCGGCGACCCTGCTCTTCGACCACCCCACCCCTACGGCGCTGGCCGTTCACCTGCTCGGCCAGCTCCTCGGCGCGGACGACGCCGGTGGACCTGCCGGGGAGAGTGCCGGCGGCGGACTGCTCGGCGGGTTGTTCAACCAGCCGAAGGCGCGCGAGGACCCGGCCGGGTATGCCGAACTGCTGGTCAAACTCGCCCAGTTCCGCCCCCGCTTCCGCGAGCCTGCGCAGCTCACCCGCCCGGCCGGTATCCTCCGGCTGGCCGAGGGCGGCGCCCGGGCGCAGTTGGTGTGCTGCTGCACGATGTCGCTGCTCTCCGGCGCGCACGAGTACGCCCGGCTGGCCGCCGGCTTCCGGGGCGTACGTGACGTGTGGGCCCTGCCCAACCCCGGGTTCGGCGTGGGCGAGGAGCTTCCCGCCGACCTCGACGCGCTGCTGCGGGTGCACGCCGACACGGTGCTGCGTACCGTCGGTGCCGGCCCGTTCGTGGTGGCCGGTCACTCCGGTGGTGCGATGGTGGCCAACCTGCTCGCCGGGGAGCTGGAACGCCAGGGCCGCCCGCCGGACGCGGTGGTGCTCATGGACACCTACCCGGCCGACAGCGAGGTGCTCGGCGGGTGGGTGCCGCAGCTTCTCGACGGGATGATCGACCGGGACACCGCGTACACGCCGATGGACGACTGGCGGACGACGGCGTGGGCGGGCTACCTGCCGCTGTTCCTGGACTGGCAGCCGACCGAGATGGCGGCGGCGACCCTGCTGGTGCGGGCCACCGAGCCGCTGGGGGAGTGGGACGGCGAACCGGACGGCTGGCGGTCGCGCTGGCCCTACCCGCACGAGGCTGTCGACGCGGCCGGCGACCACTTCAGCATGGTCGCCGACCGGGGGCCGGAACTCGCCGGCACGGTCCAGCGCTGGCTGGCCGCGCGGGGTCTGTGACCGGTTCCGCCCCTGGCGTGCCCCTAGCGCCCCCTATCGGCACACATACATCTATCGGACCGACGTTCCAGGACGGAGCATGACGACGTGGACGAGGCAGTGGTGGTCACGGAGCTGGTCAAGCGGTACCAGCCCAACATGCCACCGGCGGTGGACGGGCTGAGTTTCTCCGTCGCCGCCGGTGAGGTCTTCGGCCTGCTCGGGCCGAACGGTGCGGGCAAGACGACGACGATCGGGGTGCTGACCACACGGGTGCGGGCCACCTCGGGCCGGGCCCGGGTGTGCGGCGCGGACGTGATCGGCTCGCCCGCCGCCGCCCGGCAGTTGCTGGCGGTCGTACCGCAGCGGGTGAACCTGGACCGGGCGCTGACCGTCCGGCAGAACCTGCTGTTCCACGCGGCCTACCACCGGGTGCCCCGGGCGCAGCGCATCCGGCGGGCGGACGAGTTGCTGGACCAGATGGGGCTCAAGGACTTCGCGAACCACCGCACCGACTTCCTGTCGGGCGGCCTCGCCCAGCGGACGATGATCGCCCGCGCGCTGATGCACTCGCCCCGGGTGCTCTTCCTCGACGAGCCGTCGGCGGGCCTCGACCCGCAGTCCCGGCTCTTCGTGCACGACCGGATCGCCGAGCTGAAACGGGACGGCGTGACAGTGGTGGTCACCACGCACGACATGGACGAGGCGGAGAAGCTCTGCGACCGGGTCGGCATCGTCGACCACGGCAAGCTGCTCACCATGGACACGCCGTCCGCGCTGACCCGTACGCTGCCGGGCAGCAGCACCCTGACCCTCGTGGTGACCCCCGGCGCCTCCGCCGAGGAGGTGCGGGCCGCGCTCGATGCGATCCCCGACGTGGAGCAGGTGGAACACTTCAAGATGACCGCCAAGGCGCCCGTCGCCGCGCCGGCGTTTCCCGGCATGCCGGCGATGCCGATGCCCGCCCCGGTCCCGGACGCGCCCGCCGACTCGGACGCCCCCCTGTCCTTCCGGGTATACACCAGCGGTCAGCCGGCCAACGCCATCCCGATGGCGATGAAGATCCTCGCCGACCTGGGTTGCGAGGTTCGTGACCTCAACATCGGCCAGCCCAGTCTGGAAGATGTCTTCATCCACCTGACCGGAAGGGAACTTCGGTGAGCGTCACCGCCCCCGCCCCCCCGTCCGCGCCGTCACCGCCCGCGGCGCCGCCGCCGGTGCGCGCGCTGGACCAGCTCGCCACCTTCCGCGCGGTGCTCTCGCGTGACCTGTTCGTCACCGGCCGGGAGCTGATCGGCTTCCTGCTCCAGGTCTTCATCCAGCCGCTGTTCATGCTGCTGATCTTCGGCAAGGTGCTCAGCGACCTGGGCTACGCCAGCGACGACTTCTCCAACGTGCTGCTGCCCGGCGTCATCGCGCTGAACGCCTTCCTGATCGGCCTGGAGAACACCGCGCTGCCGATGATGATGGACTTCTCCTTCACCCGGGAGATCGAGGACCGCCTCCTGGCGCCCATGGCGACCCCGCTGGTGGCGCTGGAGAAGATCGTTTTCGGGGGCATCCGTGGCCTGATCGCCGGTGTGGTGCTGATCCCGGTCGGCATGCTCATGCTCGGCGTCACCTGGCCCTGGGCGGTGGTGCTCAAGGTGGTCGGGGTGTTGGCGATCGGCGCGCTGGTCGGCGCGGCGGTCGGTCTCGCCTTCGGCACCCTGGTGCCCACGCAGCACATCCAGATCATGTTCACCGTGGTGATGACCCCGATCATGTTCACCGGCGCCACCCAGTTCCCGCTGCTCGGCCTGGACTCGCTGCGCTGGTATCAGGTGATCTGTTCGCTGAACCCGCTGACCTACATCAGCGAGGCGACCCGGTCGCTCGTCGGCCCGCCGGGGGTCGAGTCGCTGCCGCTCTGGCTGTGCATGTGTGTCCTCACCGGGGTCTTCGTGGTGTTCTCGGCGATCGGCATGCGTGGCTTCATGCGCCGCGCCATGGACTGACCGCCCGGACACGATCCGCCGAGGGCCCGAACCGCATCTGCGGTTCGGGCCCTCGCTTTCGCCCCGTGTCGCAGGGGGCGGTGGTCACCGCGCCCCTGCGACAGCCGTCAGGACGTGGCGCTCTGTGCCTCGTCGGCCAGCGTCTCGGCGTACACGACGAGCCGGGACGGCAGGTCGGTCCGGCGCTTCACGTCGAGCTTGCGGTAGACCCGGGTCAGGTGCTGCTCGACAGTGCTCACCGTGATGAAGAGCTTGCTGGAGATCTGGCGGTTGGTGTGGCCGTGTGCGGCCAGCGCGGCAACGCGCCGCTCGGCGTCGCTCAGCCCGTCGTCCGGTTCCTGGAGTTCGGCGGCGGCCGGGTACGCCGGCAGTCCACTGCCCGGCTCCCGGCGGATCAGCCGCTGAGCCAGCACCGACGCCCCGCAGTCCTGCGCGAGCTGGTAGGCGCGGCGGACGAGCAGCCGGGCGCGGGCGGAGTCTCCGGCGCGCTGCAGCGTCTGACCGGTGTCGCCGAGGGCGCGGACGAGCTCCAACCGGTCGCCGCTGGACTGGAGCAGGTTGACCGCTTCGGAGAGCAGCTTGCGCCGGTGGTCCTGGGCGGCGGTGGTGGCGAGCAGGCGCAGCGTACGGCCCCGGGTCCGGTCGTCGACCCCGTGCGGCACCCGCAGTTGCTCCTGCAGGAGCTGCATGGCCTGCGTCTTGTTGCCGACGCTGAGCTGCACCCGGGCCAGCTCCAGCCGCCACGGCACCAGTCCGGCCGCGTCGATCCCCCACGTGCGCATCAGCTCGCCGCAGCGCCGCAGGTCGGTGGTGGCGGCGTGCGGCCGGCGTACGGCCAGGTGGTGCCGGCCGCGTGCGGCCAGGTAGTGCAGGCCCAATGGGGTGCGGAAGATGCCGGGCGGGGTCGGGTGGGCCAGCCACCGGTCGGCCTCGGCGAACCGGCCCGACTCCGTCGCGGACGCGATCAGGGTGGACAGCGGTCCGGCGATCGCCACTCCCCAGGCGGGGGCTGGCATGTCCTCCAGGGCCGCGCGGGCGTGGTGCTCGGCACCGGGCAGATCGCCGACGCGCAGGGCTGCCTCCGCCCGGATCGCCCGGATCACCGCCCGCCAGCCCGGCGCGTGCTGAACCACCGGCCGGTCGAGCAGCACGTCGCCCCAGACCACGGCCCGGTCCGACCGGCCGGCCCAGAGCAGCGCCAGCAGGGGCGCGGTCAGCAGGCCGAGGGCGCCGTCGTCCGTGTGGTGGCGCTGCAGGATCTGCTCGGCGGTCGGCGCCGTGTCGTTGTCGGCGGTCGGCGTCAGCGCGGTGCCGAGCACCGTGACCGCCTGCAGGAGCGGGCTGACGGTGGTCGGGGCGCCGGCCGCGCGGCTCCAGGTGGCCGGCGTCTGCCGTACGCTCGCCAGGTGGTCCGGGTGGGAGAGGGAGACCAGAAGCTGCATGATCCGCAGGCGGCCGGGCGGGGTGGCCGGAGCCTGCTCCTCGTCCGCCGAGAAGCCGCTGACGGCCTCAACAGCCTCGTCGACGCGGCCCTGCCAGAGCAGGTACGGCACCGCGGAGAGGCTCGCATCGGTGGACCAGCCGGCGGCGCGCGCCGTCTGCACCAGCTCCGTCAGCTGCCCGTTCACCGTCAACGGGTTTAGCTGCCAGCGGGCATTCACCAGCATCTCGGTGGTGGCGGTGCGTTGCCGCTCGTCCACCGGCGCGCTGGCGAGCAGCCGCAGGCAGGCCGCCGCGACGTCGGGCCGGCCGGACGAGAGCGCGTGACCGGCGGCGTCCTGGAGCACCGGTACCCGCCAGCCGGCCACCGTCGCACCGGCGGCCACGAGGTGCTCGGCTACCACGCTCGCCTCGGCGCCGCGGTCGTGCAGCACCTCGGCGGCCCGCTGGTGCAGGGCGCGCCGCTCGTCGGCCGACATGTCAGCGAGGATCGAGTGCAGGATACGCGAGTGGCGTAGCTGGTCGGACTCCATCAGACCCGAGGTACGCAACACCCGCACCGCCGGGACCGTGGTCGCGGGCATCACGTCGAGGAGGTGGCCGAGCAGTTCGGCCGACGCGGGCCGGTCGAGCACGGCGAGCGCCTGGGCCACCCGGCGTACCCCGGGCTCGTGGCGGTAAAGGCACCCGAGGACGGCCTGGTCGAACGCGTCACCGACGGACGGAAGGTCGTGGTCGCTGCCCCCGCCACCGGCCCGTTCGTCGAGCAGCGCCCGGGTGAGCAGTGGATTGCCTCCGGTCATCCGTACGTAGTGTTCCGCGGTCCTGCGGGTGTCGGCGTCGTCGACGGCGCCCTCGACCAGCCGGGCGACGGCGTCGACGGTCAGTGGTGGCAGGCCGATCCGGGAGAAGTGCGGCTGGCTGAGCAGCTCGGCGCGGAACAGCTGGTGCGGCGGGCGCAGCGTCGACGCCTCCGCGAACACGACCATGATCCGGGCGTGGCGCAGCCGCCGGGTCACGTAGAGCAGGCAGTGCAGCGAGGCCGGGTCCGCGTGGTGCACGTCGTCGACGAGGAGGACCAGGGGCCCGTTGGCCGTCAGGTCGATCAGGGTGGTGAAGAGGCCGTGCAGCAGGGGTGCCCAGGCCCGGTCTACGTCGGACGCCTCGCCGCCGACTTCGGGCAGCGGCACCGCGGAGGTGGCGTCGCGCAGCAGCTTCCCGACGTGGGCGGCGGCCTCCGGGGCGAGTCGTGCACTGTGGAACAGCTGCCCGACGACTCCCAGGTGGAGACCGCGCTCCGCCCGCGAGCCGGTCGCGCTCATCACCTGCCCGCGGGAGCCGGCCGTCCACTCGCCGAACGACTCCAGCAGGCTGGTCTTGCCGCTGCCCACGGCACCGGTGACCAGCGCGACGTGTCCGCGCTGCTGCTCTTCGCACGCGTGGAACACGCGCCGCAGACGGGTGATCTGTTCCTCTTGCTGAACCAACACCTGCGCGTAAGCCCTCCTTGTACGCGGCGCGGGCCTGGAAACGCCGGTGCGGCCCGACACCGCCACCCCTGCCGGAGACAGCCGCCCCTCCGCCCGCGTCTCGACGGGTAGGGGTGGAGCGCGCCGGGCGGCCACGCCGGGTGGACCTGAAATCCTTCGTCGGACCGGTCTTCTCGCCGTACGGTCCGCGTGTCGAGGCGAGTCTGGCACCGGCATGATGGTGCGACAACGGGCGTGAGACCCCATCGTTTCGCACCCAAACCTGCGGGCCCCGGAAGGCATTTAGGGGTTGCGCGGTTCGGGGTGATGGGTGTTGGAGCCGATCGGCCCGGGGGAGGCGACACGCCGGTGAGCGGCTGGTGTCGGGGCGTACGGCTCGATGGTGCCACACCGCGACTCCCGGCGCACGCCGATGGTACCCACAGTGGTGGTGAGCGAACTCTTCGCGACGGTCGGCGAGGGTGACGGTCGCGTGACGCCCGTCGGCTGTTCCGTGCGGAAGCCCGACCGGGATCAGCGCGGCCGAGGGCCGGACGGACGGCCGCCCGGGGGGTCCGTGCCCCGCGTCAGCGGATCCAGCACCGTCGTGCCGGAGCGGTCGAACCGCAGCCGTCCGGCGAGTTCGCCGCGCGAGTTGACGTCCAGCTTCCGGTAGATGCGCGTCATCCGCTGTTCGATCGCGCTGACCGTCAGGAAGAGCTTCTCGGCGATCTCACGATTGGTGTGACCCTGGGCGGCCAGGGTGGCCATCCTGGATTCGGTGTCCGTCAGGCCCTGGACCAGGACCGCCGCATCCGCCCGGCTGCCGGTGGCGCCGTCCCTGGTGGACAGGGCGCTGGGCCACAACGTCGGGATGCCGCACTCCTCCGCGAGAGCCCGGGCCGACCGGGTCGCGGCGCGGGCCTGCCGCCGGTCGCCGGCCTGCTCGTAGGCGTGACCGAGGTCGGCAAGGTTGTGCGCCAGTTCCATCCGGTCGCCGCACTGCCGCAGCAGCCGTACGGCGCTGCGCAGGTGCGGGATCCGTTCCTGTCCCTCCTCGGTCGCGGCCAGAACCCGCAGGGCCGCGGCCCGGTACCGGACATGGACGGGCCGCAGCCGGGCCAACTCGTCGCGCACCAGCTTGCGCGCCTGCAGACGGCGGCCCATCCGGAGCAGTGCCCGAGCCGACTCGGTGCGCCACGGCACCAGGCCCGAGAAGTCCAGCTGCCACCGCTGCATCAGCTGCCCGCAGAGCTGGAAGTCGGCCAGCGCGGCCTCGGGGCTTCCCGCGGCGAGGGCGTGCGTCCCGCGGGCGTGCAGGTAGTGCAGCCCGAGCGGGGTCTCGAAGATCGCCGGCGGCACCGGCACCTGAAGGCAGGCGGCCGCCGTGTCGAGCTGGTCCATATAGGTCAGCGCCCGTATCCGGACGGCGAGAGGTATCCCGATCACCACCCCCCAGCCTTTCGGCGAGAGCTGCCCCAGTGCCTCGTCGGCCAGCTTGCCGGCGCGGGGGAGGTCGCCGAGCCGGCCGGCGACGGCGGCCCGCAGGGCGGTGAGCGTGGCCGAGGGGGTGGGGTGGTGCGGGGTGGCGAGGTGGCGGTCCAGCCGGTCGCACCAGTCGTCGGCCAGGTCGAGCTGGTCGGCGTAGATCATGGCGATGAGGGCGCAGATGACCCTCCACATGTGCGGTTCGTCGTCCGGCCCGGTGGTCGACAGTGTCCGCTCGGCCTGCTCGACCACGCCCGCGTCACCCCGGGCCAGCACGCCGGACAGCAGGATGACTCCGCTGAGCCCGTGCTTGACCCGGGCCAGCGTGAGCGGATCCCGCGCGGCCACGGCGGGCGCGGGCCGGTCGACCATGACCCCGGGATAGAGCGTCGAGATCCAGCCGGTGATGATGAGCAGCTCGGCCACGGACTGCGGATCGGCGGGATCCGACCGCTCGCTGAGGTGCCTGACCAGGTCGACGGCCTTGTCGATCTCACCGTGCCAGAGGAGGTACTGGATGGGACCGGCGGCCTGTTGGCTGCCGAGGTGCCCGGCCCGGATGGCGGTGGCGACGCTGACCAGGTGGGGGATCGTGGCCTGCGGGTCGAGTCGCCACTCGGCGCGCGCCAGCGCGGAGCGGATCCGCGCCCGCAGACACTCGCCGACGCCACTGCGGTGCGCCCGGCGCAGGTACCGCAGGGCGGTCTCCACCTCGCCGTCGAGCAGCGCCTGCTCGCCGGCGTCCAGCAGGGTCTGCGCCATCCAGGGTTCGGCCAGCTCGCCGATGTCCACCAGGTGCGGCGCGATCCGGGCCGGGGGCGCGCCGTCGTCGTGCAGCAGGCGGGCTGCTCCCAGATGCAGCCGTACGCGTTCCTCGGCGGTCATCCCGTCGATCACGGCCTGGGTCACCGCCGGATGGCGCAACCCCTGTTCGTCGATCAGCCCCGCGCTGGTCGACTTGTCGACAGCGCCCAGCGCGGGGTGCAACCGGGCGTCGACGAGATGCGGCAGCAGGCTGCCGTGCAGCGGCTCGCCGGTCACGGCGAGCACCCGGGCGGCGTTGAGCACCAGGCGGTCGCAGCGGTACAGGCAGCTCAGCACGGCCTCCCGGAACGACTCGCCGACCGCCGGGGCGCCGGCGGACCGTGGCGCGGCTGCCTGGTCATCGGCGAGCGCGTGCACCAGGAGCGGATTCCCGCCGCTGATCCGGTGGCTCTCCTCGGCGATGCTGCGGGCGAGCGGGATGTCGAGCCGCTGGGCGAGCAGTTGGAACGTCCCCTCGGCGGTGAGCAGCGGCAGGCGGATGCGGTGCAGCTTCGCCGGTTGCAGCATCTCGGCGTGCACGTCCGCCTGCCACGGCCGGGTGCGTGGCGCCTCCGTCAGGACCATCAGCACGGATAGGCCGGAGAGCCGCCGGGCCACGTAATCGAGACAGCGCAGCGACGGCACGTCCGCGTGGTGGATGTCGTCCACCACGATGACCAGCGGCCCCCGCGAGGTCAGTTCGAGCAGGGCGCGCCCGATGGCGGCGGTGATCCGGGCGTTCTCCGCGTCCGCCGGATCGGCGTCGCTCCATGCGAGGGCGCCCGCGTCCAGCAGCCGGGCGAGGCGGGCCCGGATGTCGGGGGCGTCCGCGGCGCACGACGGCACCGCGCGGACGAGCTGCCGGACGACCTCCAGCGGTACGCTGCGCTCCGCGCGGGAGGCGCTCGCGCCGATGACCCGTGCTCCGGCGTCGCAGGCGCGCCGGGCGAAGGCCTGTGAGAGCGCGGTCTTGCCGGAGCCGACCGGGCCGGTCAGCACGGTCACCGGCCGGTCGCTCGGCGAGGTGCCGCCGCGGAGCAGGTCTGCGAGTCGGCGCTCCAGCAGGCCGAGCTGGCTCGAACGCTCGGTCAGCTCCATCACCGCCCCCTCCGGGGGAGGGCCGGGTGCCCGGTGCGGCCCGACAGCTCGACCAAATTGGAGACCGGCAATTCTTGACCCATTCCATTATCGGCAAGGATCGACTGGTGTCGAGCCTTGCCGGTGCGCCATCGACCGACTTGACCGGTTGGCTGCTGCGAGCCGTGTTCCCGTGTGCGTCGGCGATAATTCCCCAGCTCTCTCGGGGTCGACACTTCCTATCGACCTGCTTGATGGTGGGAGTATGGCAGTTGGGCAATTGGGCGGCAAGCCGAGTTGTGTAAAGGATGGGCAAACATGGGTTACTTGTCTCGTGTGACCCGACCGGGGGTGGCGACGGAAAGTCGCCGACTGGTCCCGTACCGTGACAGAGCGCTCTCCTGAGCCGATGGTTCCGCTTATTCGGCCCGCCTGCTGATTGGCGAATGGGCTCTTCCGTGCTAATCCGACGTCCGGGCGTTACCGGTCGCTCTCGCCGCAAGGTTCGAGGCTGCCGCGGTCGCGGCGTGCGGAGGCGTCGAGCTGGGCGTCATCGTCGTTGAACTCGGCGTTCGTGACCCCGCCCGTGCCGATCCCGGCGCGGGCGGGCGTGGTGCCGGAAGCTGCTGTGGAGGTGTCGTCCGCCCCCGGGGCGGGGCCGTGGGGTCCGGTCGGGGCTCCGGCAATTGCCGGAGGCGCTCGATTGTTGCGATGTAAGGCATTGATGCCGGAACTGCGATCGATGCCTGTCCGGCCCTGCCGGCGGTCGAGGCTTGGTGTGCGTCGGCGGGCCACGATTCGGACGTTTGGGAGATTCTGCGATTATGTATGAAAAAGAATTATGAATCCGAGTGTCCCGTTGGTTGCGGAGGCCTGCGGTCCCATCCGGCCCGAAGGCTGATCTAATGCGGCACACGTCAATGCGATAAAGCCGTGACGGCGAGCTGCCGGGCATCGAGGAGGACGTTTTACGGTCGATTTTCGCTCGCTGAGGACAAATGCGGCCTCTGCATTGTTCGCCGAGCCGGAGTGAGCGCTCGGGTCGGCCGTTGTGTCAGGACGGCCGGGATTCGGTCCTAGCTGGCCAGTAGGCCCGGACAGGGGGATTCGGACTCGGCGGCTAGGGGTTGTGCCCGACGATAGCCCGGCCCTAATTTCGGGGCACCCGGTCTCCACCGTCTGGATAGCCGGACATGGGGCCGTGCAGGCCCGAGACCTGAAGGGTTCTGTGGCCGTCGTGATGTCCCAGCTGCCGCCGCGACTCGTTGCGGCCCCGCGCAGGGGATAGCGGAGATGACGCTGCTGCCGGTGCTGCGTGGATTCGGTGCGGATCGGGCCGACGCGGTCACGGTGGCCGGAGAAGCCCTCTCCAGCGAGGCCCTGCTGGGCTGCGTCACCGCCGTCGCCGATCGGATCAGGGGCGCGACCGCGGTCGCGGTCGACGGCACACCGACGCTGGAAGCGGTGGTCGGAATGCTCGGCGCCCTCCTCGCCGGGGCGCCGCTCGTACCGCTGCCTCCCGGCGCCGACGAACGCGAACGCCGCCGTATCCTGCGGCAGTCCGGAGCGACGGTGATCCTCGGCCGTGCCCCGTCCGGGGCCGACGGCCTGTCCACGATCCCGGTCGACCTGCGAGAACACGCCTCGACGCGGCATCCCGAGCCCGCCCCGGGCAGCGACGCCGTCATCCTCTACACAGGTGGCGCATCAGGGCCGCCACGAGGGGTGCGCATCTCGCGCCGCGCCATCGCCGCCGACCTCGACCTTCTGGCCCGTGCGTGGCACTGGAGCGAGGAGGACGTGGTCGTCCAGGGCACCCCGCTGTTCCGGGCGTACGGTCTGGTCGTCGGCCTGCTCGGCGCGCTGCGGGCCGGCAGCCGTTTCGTCCACCTCGACCACGCCGGCACCGGGCCGGTCGGCTCCGTGCACCTGGCGTCGCCCGACCAGTGGGCGAAGATAGCGCTGGACGGCCACCGGGCCCGGCCGCTGTCCGCGGCGCGGATCCTCGTTTCCGCGGACGGCCCGCTGGCCCGCGCCGTGGCCGAACGGCTCCGACTGCTCACCTCGCACCGGCCGGTGCAGGCCTACGGCACCACCGAGACGCTCGTCGCGCTGACCGGGCGCCCCGGCGACCGTACGGTGCCGGGCGCTGTCGGCACCCCCCTGCCCGGCGTCGAGACGCGCGTGCTGGACCGCGAGGACCGGCCGGTGCCGGCCGACGGCCAGTCGGCGGGCGAGTTGAGCGTCTGCGGGCCGATGCTGTTCAGCGGGTACGTCGGCGGGCGGAGCCTCGCCGCCGGTCGCTGGCACGCCACCGGGGACCTGGCCAGCGTGGCCCCCGACGGCACGTACCGGATCATCGGGCGACGCGGGCTCGACGTGGTGCACAGCCGGGGCCGGCGGATGCCCGCCGGGCAGATCGAGGAGGCGTTGCTGAGCCACCCCGGCGTGCGCGACGCCGCCGTCGTCGGCACGCCGCACCACGCGCTCGGCGAGCAGGTCACCGCCTACGTCGTCGCCGAGGGGGTGACCGCGCAGGTGCTCATCGACCACGTCGGCCGGTACCTCTCGGCGGGCCAGCGCCCCCGGCGGGTGCACTTCGTCGACGAGTTGCCGCGCAGCGCCTTCGGGCGGATCAGGAAGTCCCTGCTGATCGCCGGCGGCTGAGCCGGCCGGACAGGTGGCAGCGGTGACCCGCCCCCGCCACGGTCAGCCCTCCACCCAGCCGTGCCGCCGGGCCAGCTCCAGCATCCTCGCACGTACCGCCACGATCTGCGCTCCGGTCAGGTCCGACACGGAGGTCACCAGCGCCTCGGTGGTCTCCGCGGAGAAGGCCCGCTCGGAGAGGACGTCGCACAGGCCCTCGTCGTCCTCCGCGCCGCCCGTGGCCTGTCCGCTGTCCCTGCTGCGCCCGCCGCCGACCGTGACGCCGGACACCCGCACCAGCACGGCCTTGGGCCCGCGCTCGGTCTCCACCGCGTCGTACTCGACCGGGACGCCGGGCGTCAGCGCCCACTTGTCGCCGTCGAGCATGTTCGCGTGCACGAACACGTCGTCGCTGCCGTCGTCCGGGGCGATGAACCCGTAGCCCCGCACCTCGTCGAACCGCACCACTTTGCCAGTGAGCATCGCCATTCCCGCGTCCATCCGCCCCAAATCCAGGTGCCCCGCCCGCAGGACCGGGACGGCGCTCAGAGTGGCACCTGTCCCGTGCAGGCCGGCACCCGTACCCGACCCCTATGGTGCACCTATCGCCGAGGCCCGCCGCGGCGAGGGGTGCCGCAGCGCCTACCATCGGCCAACGTGATCGAGCAGATCCTGCCCTCCACCGTGGCGGTGTCCGAGTCCTTCACCGATCCCGCCGGCGTGACCCTGTTCCCCGAGGAGGAGGCGCTGGTGGCACGGTCGGTGGAGAAACGACGCCGGGAGTTCACCACCGTGCGGCACTGCGCCCGGCTGGCCCTCGGCGAGCTGGGCCTCGCCCCGGCGCCGATCGTCTCCGGCGCACGCGGTGCCCCGCTCTGGCCCGACGGCGTGGTCGGCAGTATGACGCACTGCGATGGCTACCGGGCGGCGGTCGTCGGCCGTACGGCGGCGTTCGCCAGCCTCGGGGTGGACGCCGAGCCGCACGCCCCGCTGCCCGACGGGGTGCTCGGAGCGATCGCCCTGCCGGCCGAACGGTCGCGCACCGTCACGCTGGGCGCGGTCCGCCCCGCCGTCTGCTGGGACCGCCTGTTGTTCAGCGCCAAGGAGGCGGTGTACAAGGCGTGGTTCCCGCTCACCGGCCAGTGGCTGGACTTCTCCGAGGCGGACATCGTGTTCGACCCGGCCGGCACGTTCGAGGCCCGGCTGCTGGTGCCCGGTCCGGTGCTCGGCGGGGCCGAGGTGCGGGCGTTCGCGGGCAGGTTCCTGGTCGAGCGGGGACTGGTGGTCACCGCGATCAGCATCCCGGCGGTCGCGTCCTAACCGTCGGCGCTGAGCCGCGTCTTCTGCACCTTGCCCAGGGCGTTGCGGGGCAGGGCGTCGACCAGGCGCACCTCGCGTGGTCGCTTGTGCGCCGAAAGGTGCCGGGCCACGAAGTCGATCAGCTCGGCCTCGCCCACCCCGTCGCCCACCACGTACGCGGTGACCTGCTGACCGAGGTCGGGGTGCGGTGTGCCCACCACGGCTGCCTCACGGACCCCCGGGTGCGTCAGCAGGGCGTCCTCCACCTCCCCGGCGCCGATCCGGTAGCCACCGCTCTTGATCAGGTCGGTCGACGCCCGGCCGACGATCCGGTGCCAGCCGTCCGGGTCGACGGTGGCGACGTCCCCGGTGCGGAACCAACCGTCCGGGGTACGGCTCGCCGCGTCGGCGTCCGGACGGTTCAGGTAGCCGTCGAACAGCGTGGGGCCGGTGACCTGAAGCTCGCCCATCGTCGCCCCGTCGGCCGGGAGCGGGGTGCCGTCGTCGCCGACCAGCCGCGTACGGACCCCGGGCAGCGCCAGCCCGACGGTGCCGGGCCGGCGTAGGCCGTCCGTCCGGGCGCTCACAGTGATCAGGGTCTCGGTCATCCCGTACCGCTCGACGACCCGGTGACCGGTGAGGGTGGCGAGGTCGGCGAAGACCGCCGCCGGCAGCGCCGCGCTGCCCGAGACCAGCAGCCGCGCCGGACGCAGCGCCCGGGCCGCGTCCGGGTCGGCGGCAATTCGGGACCACACCGTCGGCACCCCGAAGTACATCGTGCCGTTGGCGGCGGCGTACCGGTCGGGGCGGGGGCGGCCCACGTGGTGCAGCCGGCCGCCCAGCCGCAGTGGTCCGAGCACGCCGAGCACCAGCCCGTGCACGTGGAACAGCGGCAGGCCGTGCACCAGCAGGTCGTCCGGCGTCCATGCCCAGGCGTCGGCCAGCCCGTCGAGGCAGGCGGCGATCGCGCGGCGGGAGATCACGGCGCCCTTCGGGGCGCCGGTGGTGCCGCTGGTGTAGAGGATCACCGCGGTGCAGGCCGGATCCGGCTCGGGGTGGACGGTGTCCGACCGGCGGGTCAGGTCGACGGGTACGACGGGCCGGCCGGCGTCACCGACGGTGCGTTCCGCGCCGGCCGGGGCCAGCAGCGCCGTCGCGTCCGAGTCACGCAGGATGTGATCGCGCTCCATCGGCCCGGCGTCCGGCGGGATCGGCACGACCGCAACCCCGGCCGTCAGCGCGCCCACCACGCCGACCACGGTCTCCAGGGTGGCGGTGGCCTCGATCGCCACCCGGTCGACGCCGCGCAGCTCGTCGGCCACCGCCGTGGCAAGGCGGCGAAGCTCCACCCAGGACGCCGCCCGGCCGCCGACCCGGATCGCGTCCGGGTGCTCGTCGGTGCCCTTCGTCAGCCAGCCCAGCAGCGGCATGGTGCGATCCTCTCAGCGGCCCGGTCCGAGCCCTGCCGGGGGCCGCGACGCCGGTAGGGTCGTGGGGTACCGCCGGATCCGGGCGGGCGAGTGCGCCGCCGGTGGGCCGGGAGAACGGTCCTGACCGTAGTCGGGGGTCTCCGCGGCCTGCCACCCCTACCGGCCGTGGCGGTCGTGCGGGCGGGGAGGTGACATCGATGGTCGCGAGGGCAACGGCGGCACCCGACGGTGTCCGGGCGGTGGTGTTCGACCTCGACGGGGTGCTGGTCGACAGCCTCGCCGTGGCCAGAGAGGCGTTCGCCCTCGCCTACGCCGAGGTGGTCGGCGACGGCCTGGCCCCGGTCGACGAGTACTGCCGCCACCCGGGCCGGTACCTGCCGGAGGTGCTGGAGCTGATGGGTCTGCCGGCGGCGCTCGCCGAGCCGTTCGTGCGGCAGAGCAACCGCCTTGCACACCGGGTCAGCCCGGTCGTCGGCGCGGCGGAGCTGCTGCGCACCCTGAGTCGGCGGGGGATCGGGCTCGCCGTGGCCACCGGCCGCAGCGGTGTACGCGCCCGGGACCTGCTCGGCCGGCTCGACCTGTTGCCGCTCGTCGACCACGTGGTGGGCTCGGACGAGGTGCCCCGCCCGAAGCCCGCGCCCGATATCGTACGGCGGGCGCTGCACCTGCTCGGGGCCCGGCCGGAGGAGGCGCTGATGGTCGGCGACGCGCCCAGCGACCTGGCCAGCGCGCGGGCGGCCGGGGTGACGGCGGTGGCCGCGCTGTGGGGCGAGTCCGACGAGGAGACGCTGCGCGCGGCCGGCCCGGACGTCGTTCTGACCCGGCTCGACGAGCTGCTGCCGCTCTGTCCGGCACGGCGGTGACGAGCCACACCGGATCCGTGGGCGAGAAGCCGCCCGGAGCCGCCGCCCGCCCGGACGGACGCCCGGACACCTGGCGTGACCGGGCGACACCCCTGTCGCCGGGCGGTACCCCTGTGGAGGATGGTTTCCCGCCTCGACACCCCCGATTCGTCACCTGATCAGTTGATCGGCGCATCGGTTGCGCGGATGATGTCGGGCGTCGGTCGGCCCGGGTCCGGCCCGTTGCCGCGGACCGACGCCGCGATCAGCCGAGTGGTCCGCCCTTCCCGGCGGCAAACCGCACATGAAGGAGGACCATCCCGGATGCCGGTCATCGAGGTCGATCATCTGCAGAAGCGGTACGGCGAGAAGGTCGCGGTCGACGACGTTTCCTTCACCGTCGAGCAGGGCGAGATCTTCGGCGTCCTCGGCCCGAACGGCGCCGGCAAGACGACCACTGTGGAGTGCGTGCAGGGGTTGCGCCGTCCCGACGGCGGGACCGTCCGGGTGTTCGGGCTGGACCCGGTGCGCGACCGCACCGAGGTGCGCCAGCGCGTCGGCGCCCAGCTCCAGGAGAGCCAGCTGCCGGACAAGGTGCGGGTGCGGGAGGCGCTGGACCTGTACCGGTCCTTCTACCGCAACCGGGCCGACATCGACGAGCTGCTGACCGACCTCGGCCTGGCCGAGCAGCGCAACACCTACTTCCAGAAGCTCTCCGGCGGGCAGAAGCAGCGGCTGTCGGTGGCCCTGGCGCTGGTGGGCAGGCCGGAGATCGCCATCCTCGACGAGCTGACCACGGGCCTCGACCCGCAGGGCCGCCGGGACACCTGGGATCTCGTCGAGCGGATTCGCGACCGCGGCGTCACCGTCGTGCTGGTCACCCACTTCATGGAGGAGGCGCAACGACTCTGTGACCGGATCGCGATCATCGACAAGGGGCGGATGGTGGCCATCGACAGCCCCGCTGGCCTGCTCGCCCGGGTCGGCAGCGAGCACCGGGTGCACTTCCGCCCGGCGGAGCCGGTCGAGGACGCCCTGCTGCTCGCCGCGCCCGACGTGACCGGGGTCAGCCGCTACGGGGCGGAGGTGACGGTGACCGGCACGAAGGACGTGCTCCAGTCGGTCCTGGCAGTGCTCAACGGGCGCGGGACGACCTACACGGACCTGCGGGTCGAGCAGCCCACCCTCGACGACGCCTTCGTCGCCCTGACCGGCCGCGGCGGCCGGGCCGCCGCGCAGTCCCCGACCGACGGGAGGTCGTCGTGAGCGCCCTGTCCAAGCTGATCGCCGTCGAGACGAAGCTGTTCCTCCGGGAGCCCGTGTCGTTGTTCTTCGTCTTCGCCCTGCCGATCGGCCTGATGCTCGTCTTCGGCCTGCCGCAGCGTGCCGGTACCGCCGCCGACACCGGCCAGCACGCCGAGCAGACGTTCCTGCCGTCGCTCGCGCTGGCTCTCACCATCGGCATGCTCGCGCTCTTCACCCTGCCGATGGCGCTGGGCATCTACCGGGAACGCCGGATCCTGCGCCGTCTGGCGACCACCCCGGTGCAGCCCGCGCTGCTGCTGGTCGCCCAGGTCGTGGTCAACCTCGTGATGGGCGTGCTCGGTGCGGTGGTCACCTCGATCGCCGTGCGGTTCCTGCTGGACCAGCCGGCGCCGGCCAACCTGCCCGGGTTCGTACTGGCCTTCCTCCTCGGGGTCGCGTGCCTGTTCGCCGTCGGCCTGCTGATCGCGGCGCTGGCGCCGTCGGCCCGGGCGGCACAGTCGATCGGCCCCGCGCTGTTCTTCCCGCTGCTCTTCCTGGCCGGCGCCTGGCTGCCCCGCGACCGGATGCCGGGTGCCCTGGCGGCCGTGGCCGACTACTCGCCGCTCGGCGCGACTGTCGACACCATCGGCGCGGCGTGGGCGGGGGCCGACCCCGAGCTGCCGCAGCTGATCGCCCTGGCCGTCACGGCCGCCGTCGCCGCCCTGGGGGCGACGCGGTTCTTCCGCTGGGAGTGAGCCCGCCTCCCGACCGGGCTGGTCCGCCGGCATCGTCGCTGCCCAGGGCCGTTTCTAGGGGTGCGCTAAGGGTGCTCACGAAATGTGATCTGCACTACGTTCGGAGCTGAACGGGTGGCCGCTCACCGGACAAGGACGTTCGACCGCGGAGCGTCCGTTCACCCGGCAACGGGTGTCGTTGGACCTGTGTGGACCGAACCGCGTCGCCCCTGCGGCGGCTCGTGGGGTGTGCGGAATGCGACGGAGGTCGTGCCATGAAGGACGTTTCGCAAGCTGATCCGGTCGCCCGGGACGCCGCCGGCGTCATCGATGTCGTCCTGGAGGGCGGCCCGGCCGGCCTGCCGGCCGATCTGCGCAGCCGTCGGGTGTCCAGGGCCGAGAAGAAGATCAAGATCCTGTACTACGGCGGGTACGAGCACTTCGAGCGGGGCACCGCCGCCGCGACGGTCGAGCCGGTGGTCTTCCGCTGGACCGGCCGGACCCGGATCGCCGAGTAGCGAAGGGACGCAGCAGTCTCATGCGGGCACAGGACCAGCGGACGGGACCGCACCTGACGGTCAGCGACACGAGCGAGGCGATCGCCTTCTACACGGACGTCTTCGACGCCGTGGCCATCCAACGGGAGTGCCTGCTCGACGGGCATGTCGTGCACGCGGAACTGGCCGTCGGCGGTCATCGCCTGATCGTGAGCGAGTGGTGGGAGGCGGGCGACCCGTCGGTGGCCGCGAACCGTGACGAGGTGTTGACCATCGAGCGGACGGACCCCGAGTCGGTGCTGCGGCGGGCGGTGGCCGCGGGCGCCCATGTCGAGCCGCCGGCTGCCCCGTCGCACCAGGTCACGTTGCGCGACCCCGCCGGCCTCTGCTGGACCGTCGTCGGCCCGCAGCGGGCGGGGTAGGGCGAGTCCCGGCGGACCCGGGACAGGCCGCGGGAACCCGTGCGTACGGCGCGGGTTCCCGCGGCCTGTCCGGCGGGACGTCGCCGGAGTCCGCGCGGTGCGCGGCGCCTGGGCGCTCCTCCGGTCTCCTGGTCAGCCGCGCGGCGGTCCCGCCGACAGTCCGGCTTCCGCCGTCAGGTCCTGAGTCGTACGCGGGCCGGCGGGGGCGACGATCACCTGATCGTCTGCCGGGCCGACGGTTCCCTCAGCGCCTCCGCCACCAGCGTACGCAGCCGCCCGGCGGTCGCCCCGGCCGGCACACGCGGCGGTGGGCGTGCACCGTTCGCTGTTGGTGTCCGCCGGAGGTGTCGGATCTGGGCAGGGGTGTTCGTAGTCAATGAGCGGGGCAGCCCACGAGGCTGCTGGGTGATGCGCCCGTGCGTCCAGGCTGTTGCGGTTGACCATCGAGAGGTAAGGCATGGCCAAGCTGATCTATGTGAACAACGTGTCGCTCGACGGCTACATGGAGGACGAACGCGGCGCGTTCGCCTGGTTGCCGATGGACGACGAGGTGTTCGTCGTCTACACCGATCTCCTGCGGTCCGTGGGCACGTTCCTCTACGGACGGCGGCTGTACGAGGCGATGGCCGTCTGGGAAACCGACGCCGCTCTGGCCGCGCAGTCCGACCTCATGGCCGACTTCGCAAGCGCCTGGCAGGCAGCGGGAAAGGTCGTGTACTCCACGACCCTCGCCGCGGTGTCGACCGCCGACACCCGGCTCGAACGCCGCTTCGACCCCGCCGCGGTACGCGAACTGAAGGCCACGGCCGGCAGCGATCTCACCGTTGGAGGTGCAAACCTCGCGGCGCAGGCTCTTGAGGCCGGGCTGGTCGACGAGTGCCAGCTGTTCGTCTGGCCCGTGGTCGTCGGCGGGGGTAAGCCGGGCCTGCCGTCCGGCATGCGCGTCGACCTCGAACTCCTCGACGAGCGCCGATTCCGAAACGGCGTCGTACACCTCCGCTACCGCCCTGTCGGGCAGTGAACGACGGCCCGTCCGATCGCCTGCGCTTACGTGAAGGTGGGGCGCTGACGGCTGATCCGACCGGATGAGGTCGACCATCACCCACTCCGGTGAACGCACCCCGGGCGCGGCTCAATCCCCGCTCTCGGTGTTCGGTGTTCGGCAGCGGCACCGTGGCAGCTTCTGTGACGCTGTCCTGGTGAGCGCGCCCGGTGACGAGGCTGTCGAGCTGCGTGTTCACGGGGTCTCCGGCGCGTCGGCGGAGACCATCGTCGATCATCCGATCGTGGTGCGGGTGGCGGGGGACCGGCACGCCGGGTTCTACCGGGTCCGGGAGGGACTCGGTCGGGCGGGCGGCGCCACCGCCGGGGTGGTGGTGGAGGCGTACCGGTGGGGGGCCCTGACCGCGGGGGTGGCGGTGCGGACGGCGTCCATGCTGCTGCTGTTGCCGTTCATGCTGGGCAACCTCGCGGTCTGGCTGCGCCCCACCCTGGCGGACCGGTTCGGCCTGCTCGGCGGGTTGTGTCGCCTGCTCGCCGGGTCGCTGACCGTGGCGTTCACGCTCGCGCTGGTCGGGGTGAGCATGAACCTGCCCGGCTGGCAGTGCGTGCCGTACGTGGAGTGCCGGCAGGGGCGGCCGTACCTGTCCTGGCTGGCGGCGTTGCCAATGGGCCCGCGCCTGGCGGTGCTGGCATTGGTGCCGCTGCTGGCGTTGCGGGTGTTCTGGGCCGTCGGCGCGCGCTCGGCGCGTGCCTTCGAAGGCTTCGAGGCCGCCCCGCCACACGAGCGGCTGCTGGAGTCGACCGGGAGCCTAGCCGCACCGGGGATCTGGCACGACGAGCGGATGACGTCGTGGCTGCGTCAGATCCATGTCGGGCTGGGCGCCGGCACTGTTTACCTCAGCCTGGTCGTCGCGGTGTCACACGGTCGGTGGAACGGCGTAGCCGTCGCGCTGCTCGGCCTCACCGGCGGACTCGTGCTGTTCTGCGCGGCGCTGCTGCTGGTGACAGTGAGCGTGAGGCGGGCCGGCCCGCTGCGACGCCTGCTGTGGATCCTCGTCGCGGTGGCCACCGTGTCGAGTCTCGGATACGCCGTGTCCCGACGGGAGATGCCGGTGGTGGTCGGGCAGATGCCCGGCTACGAGGGCGCGGCCGCCGGCCTGGTCACCGCGCAGGGACTGCTGCTGGTCCTGATCGCCGCGGTGACGCTGGCGCGGCAGCACACCCGGCCGGCCGGCTCGCGCGCGCTGCTGCGCGGACTCGGCACGCCGCTGGTGGCGGCGATGTCGGTCACGGTCACCTCCGCCTACACCACCACGTTGGTGTTCCGCACCGCCGACCATCTCGACCGGGGCCGCATCCCCGACCCGATCCGGCCCAGCCCACCTGCGCTGGGCCCACTGGAACCACCGGTGGCGTACTGGTGGGCCGCGCTCGCCGGGCTGGCCGCGTTGCTTGTCGTCACCGCGGCGATTGCCCTCACCCTGCCCGCCGCCCAGCGCCGTCGTCGGGCGTACGCGCAACGCGTGGTCGAGCGGGACTACCCCGACGCGCCCGCTTCGGCGGCGCCGCGGCTGGCCGCGGTCCGCGACACGGTCGCCCGCTCCTTCGTCACCGAGGAACTCGGGCCGACCCTGGTCGCGTTCTTCGTGGTCTCCTCACTCGGGCTCGCCACCGTGGCGCTCGACCTCGTCGGGATCGGCCCCACACAACTCGCCGCCCGCCTCAATCGGCGCCACGACGTCCTCGCCGTGCTCACCGCATATGTCACCGACATCGGTATCTGGATCATCAGCCTCATCGTCGTCGGACTGCTGATCCTGGCCTACCGCGCGTACCGGTCGCCGGAGACCCGCCGGCTCGTCGGCGTGTTGTGGGATCTGGGCACGTTCTGGCCCCGGACGGTGCACCCGTTCGCACCGCCCTGCTACGCGGCGCGGGCCGTGCCCGAACTGACGCGGCGGGTCTGCGCACTGGCCGCGCATGGGCCCGTGGTGATCTCCGGGCACAGCCACGGCTCGGTACTGGCCGCCGCCACCGTCCTGCACCTGCCATCCGAGACTCTGCCACGGATCGCGTTGCTGACCCACGGCAGCCCCCTGTACCGGATCTATGCCCGCCTCTACCCGGCCTACCTCGGCGAACGGGTGCTGTGGGAGCTCGGTGAGCGGATCGACTGGCGGTGGCGCAACCTGTGGCGTGATACCGACCCGATCGGCGCGCCGATCTTCGACCATCCCGACCTCACGCCTGGCGTACCTCGGGAGGCCGCAACTGTCGACGTGCGGCTGCGCGATCCCCGCGGTGTCACCGTGGAGCCGACGGACACCGTTCCGCCCGCGGTGGAACGCCACTGGCCGTATCACACGCAACCGGAGTACCAGGACGCTGTCAGGCTCCTCGTCGGGAGGATCCGTGGCCGTGCGCCGTAGGTGGTGAGGTCAGGTTCGGGGCGCGGCCTGGACGACCACGGGGGGAGTCGCCCAGGCCGCGTCGGTGGTCAGGTGTGACGACGGTGACAGCGGGTACCCGCGCCCGTGAACAACGGGTGGCGGGAGCATCCTCATGCCCGGATCCCTCCCGGAACGTGGCCTGCACCGGATCGCCGGTGTGGCGGCGGAGGGATCGTCGTGGTGTCGGCCGACATCGGCGCGGGCCACGCCGCCGCCGCCGCTGAACTGGCTGCCCGGCTCGCCCTCGACGGCGTCGAGGTGCACCACCTCAACTTCTTCACGTCCCTGCCCAAGCCCCTGCACGGGATGATCCGCGAAGGTTACCGGTCGCTGTTGCGCTGGTGCCCGCTCAGCTACGACGCCTTGTTCACGATCACCGACCGTTCGCCACCGCTGGTGGCTATGATCAGGTCCGCCTTACGGTCGGCCCGCCGGCGGATGCTGATGCAAATGCCGCCGGACACCGGCCTGGTCGTGTCGACGTTCCCGTTCGCCAACCAGATCCTCGGCCCGCTGCGCCACAGCGGGAGGCTGAGCACACCGGTCGTCACCTATGTCACCGACTTCGTCATCCACCCGACCTGGATGGCGACCGGCGTCGACACCTACTGCGTGATCCACGAGGCCACCCAGCAGCAAGCCGCTGTTCGTGGCGCACCGGACGTCCGACTCGTCGACCCGCTTGTACCCGCCCGCTACCGGCCACCGACGGATGCCACCAGACGCGCCGCCCGCGCCCAGTTCACGCTGCCCGAAAAGGGAAGACTAGCGCTCATCGTCGCCGGGTCCTGGGGTGCCGGCGACGTGGCCCGTACCGCCAGGGAGGTACTGGCCGCCGGCTGTGTCACACCGGTGGTGGTATGCGGACGAAACGACAGCCTGCGCCGGCGCCTGGCCGGCTTTCCCGGGCACGTCATGGGCTGGGTCGACGACATGCCCACCCTCATGCAGGCGGTGGACCTGATCGTGGAGAACGCTGGTGGCCTCACCTGCCAGCAGGCACTGGCCGCGGGTCTGCCCACCATCACCTATCGCCCGCTTCCCGGCCACGGCCGAGCCAATGCGCAGGTGCTCGCCGGCGCAGGCCTGACCACCTACGTCCGAAACCCCGCCGACCTGTGCCAGGAGTTGACCCGCACAGCGGCTTCCGCCCTGCCGGCGTTCACCAGCGCCGACGACATGGCCGCGATCGTGTCCGCGACCCTACGGTCCGGGGCCGGAGTGGATGGGAACCCGCGGTGACGTCCCGGCGCTCACCCGCGGACCGCTCCTGCACCCAGCCATGATCTTTTACGCGCTGGCCGGGGCCTTCAGCTTCGCGCTGTCCGCCGCGCTGCATCAGCGCGCCGCGGCCCAGCAGCCGCGCTTCGCAGCGCTCGACCCGCGGCTGTTGCTGCGGCTGTTCCGCAACCGCCTGTGGCTTTCCGGCTGGATCCCGGACACGGCCGGAGTCGTCTTCCAGGTGCTCGCGTTGCGTTCCGGCGCGCTCGCGGTCGTGCAACCCATCATGGCCAGCGGGCTGTTCATGGCAGTGCTGATCGAGGCCGTCATCGCCGGCCAGCGCGTCGCGCGCCGGGACCTGCTCGCGGTTGCGGTGGGCGTGGTGGGCCTGACCGCGTTCCTGCTTCTCGCCGACGTCCGCGCCGGCGTGACCCGCCCTGCGCCGACGGCCTGGACGGTCGCCATGAGCTGCGCGGTGGCGGCCATTACGGCCTGCGTCCTGGCCGCGCGCCGCCGCCATGGCGCCGTGCGGGGCGCGCTGCTGGGCGTGGCCAGCGGCGTCGCGTACAGCTTCGCGGCGGCGCTGGTCAAGGACCTCGCCGGCGGCTCCCCGGGCTCCCTGCTGTCCGCCGTGGTCAGCTGGCGATCCGCGGCGCTGATAGTGGCCGTCGCCATCGGGCTGATCCTGAATCAGGCCGCCTTCCAGCACGGTCGCCTCGCCGCACCCCTGACAGCTCTCACGCTCACCGACCCCGTCGTCAGCGTTCTCGTCGCCATCACCGTCTTCCGGGAAACACTCTCCGACGAGCCCATCCGTATCGTCGGCCTTGTCCTGGCGGCCGTCACGGTCGGCGGCGGCGTGTGGCTCGCTGCTTCCGCCTGCTCGGCGGGATCGGTCGAACACCGCCGACGGTGACCGTCACCCTTCCCGGTGCCTTCGTGGGCGTGCTGCTCGGCGTCGGCGCACCCGTCGAGGCGGTCGCCGTCGCGGTGACCATCGAACTGGTCGCCGACGGGCTGCTTCGCCGACCGGAACGCCGCGGATAACCCGATCTCCCCGAGGTCCCGCCACCGAGTCGGCAGGATGACATGGTGAACTACCGCCTGTTCGAACTCATCAACGATCACGCCGGACGCATCGACGGTATCGACGACGTCATGGAGTTCGCCGCGACCAGGTTGCTGTATCTGATCTTCGCAGTCACCGCGTTGCTTGCCGTGGTGACACTGCGCCGCCGACGAACACGCCCGGTCGTCGAGCTCGGCGCCGCCCTGGTCCTCGCCTTTGCCGCAGCCACCGTCCTGGCGCATTCGAACAGTCAGCAGCGCCCATTCCAGAGTCATCACGTGCACCAGCTGATCCCTCACGGTGCGGGAGTTTCGCTGCCCAGCGACCACGCCACCGCCGCATTCGCGCTGGCCTTTGGCGTCTACGCCTTCCTGAGCCGCCGGTGGGGCGTGGTACTGGCCGGAGCGGCGCTTGTCGTCGGGGTCGCCCGCGTCTGGGTCGGCGTGCACTACCCAGGCGACATCCTCGCCGCGGCAGTCATCGCCGGCCTCGCCGTCGTGGCCGTCAGCCTGGCGGGCCACCGCCGGCGTCGACTCGGCGCACCGAGTCGACGAACATAGCGGGGCACCAGTCAGCCGGACCCTGGCTCCGATCATCACATTCACGAGGCGCCACCGCGTGAAGCCTTCGGTAACGACGAGGCCGTCACCCGTGATGACCGGCGTATGTCCCAGGACGTGCCTCATGCCGGGCTGCCGCGAGGCAGACCATGCGTTGGGCGCTCTGCTTGTGACGCCCCTGCCATGGCCGTCGCCCCCGTAGGCGAGGTGCGGGGGCGGTGGCTGTGCCTCGGGGAGCGGGCTGCCCGTTGGGCCCTACGAGGCGTCCGCTTGGCCTGGGCGGTCAGGGGACCCAGCAGACGGAGGTTGCCGTGGGCCGGGACGCCGGGGTCGGTGGCGCAGAGGAACAGCGTCTGGTCCGGGGTGCCCGGCATGGCGCCTCGTCAGCATGCTCGGTCCGACCGCCGGGTGGCTCATCCGCTTGATGCCGTGCCCGCGCTCGTACACGTGGTGCCTGTTGCGGCAGGTACCGGACTGCGGATTCCTGATCGGCAGCTCGCTGACGAGCTGGTTGTTCGGGTGCACGGGTCGCCCGGCACGCCTGCACGGCCGGTGCATGTGGTCACGCACCGACCGTTCTCGGCCCGCCGGAGGTCACCCGCAGCGGTGACGCTCCCGCTTCGGTGTCTGGGATCGGCTCGTTTCGGCAAAGATCGGAGGGCGGGGCAGGCGCAGCAAGGGCCCGAATGGGTGTCTGCCCGCCACATCGACGCTCCGCCAGCAGGGGCGAGTTCCTACGGAGGGTGTGGTGGCCGACGGGAACGCAAGCGACAGGGGCCTACGGCTGGCGGCTGTCCTGCTGGGCCTGGCCGGGATCTTCGACGCGGTAGCTGGTGCGGCCGACCTGAGCGGCGCCCGCTACGTCTCGCTTGCTGACGGTGCCGTGCACGAGCACGACCTCACCGGCTGGGCTTGGCTGCATCTGGCCGTCGGGGTGTTCACGGCGCTGGCCGGAGCCCTCGGACCGCTCCGCCGCCGTTGGTCGAGGTCCCTGGCTCTGGCCGCGGTGGTGATCTTCGTCGGGCTCCACCTGTTCTTCCTCACCTATCACCCGATCCGCACGGTGCTGGTGCTCGGACTGGCACTGGCTGCCGCCCGCTTACTGATCATCAATCGATCTCGCGCTGTCGCTTGAGAGCGTCCGGGCGACGGTGCCCGCACGCCTACGCAAGGCGAGAGGCCGGCTCCGCGGTGGGCCGGCGACCAACGAGGACGGATCAGTCGGTTGGCTGACACACCTTCCCCGTGAAGGCGGGATCGGGTTGCCGGAACGCGGACCAGGCCGGGTTGGCCGCGATGGGCAGGGGCGGGGCCTGCCAGGCGGCGCCGAGACGTTGCAGGAGTGGGTACTCCTCGCGTTCCTGCTGGATCGGTTCGCCGGAGAGGAAGGCCAGGAGCCGGTCTTCGACCAGGCTGCGGTTGAGAAGACCCCCGTGTACGCCGGGCATCTGGAAGACGGGGATCCCGCTGTAGTCGCCGGGCGGCGCCTCTGCGGCCGTGGTGGTGGGAATGAAAGCGACCATCCGGATCCCGGGCACCGGACACATGAGTTGGTTACGGTAGAACGGCGCGTCGTCGACCAGGGAGCGGATGAACGGTTCGTCGGGCCCGGCATGTGGGCCACCGAACAGGCGCATCACGCCGAACACGATCCGAAGCTGCGATCCCGTCGCCACGCCCCAGCCGCGGTTCTCGCGCGGGGGCGGGTAGTAGGCGCGACCCGCGTTGATCAGGGGACTGAACATGGCCAGCGTGTCGACGGCGGGGTGCGCTCGCTGCTGAAGGTAGGTTCGGGCGACGATCGCGCCTTCGCTTTCCCCGATCAGGGCGATCGGCCGGCCGGTGCGCTGGTGTAGTCGTCGCACCTGTTCGTCGAGGAGTCCCACGCTGTCCGCCACCGAGATCGTGGTGTCGTGCGGCCGGTAGGGCAGGGGTGTGCCGTCCCGGCTCAACCCCCGGTAGGAGAACCTCTCGACACGATTGTCGAGAGGTTGCTCGCCCCCGTACGACGACCCGTAACCTGCGAGGACGATGACTGCCTGCGGCACGTCGGGCGGCAGCGGGTGGTCGAGGACCACCGCCTCGGCCCGCAGGCTCTTGTCCGGCACGGCATCCACCATCGGCGGGATGAGCAACGGCACCGCAAGGGCGAGAACCGCCGCGACGGGAGTCGCCGGCACCCTCACCCACCGTGTCGACGGATTGATCAGCGCGGTACGGACCGTCCGGTTCCACAGCAGCCCGTTGACCACCCCGGCCACGGCGGCCACCGGCACCGACCACCAGCCCGGCAGACTCCAGCACAACGCGCCGGCCACGGTCAGCACCACGAAGTTGAGCATCGACCATCCCACCAGCGAGATCGACGGCAGGCCTCGCCACCACGGCCCCACCACAGCTGCCCGTTGCAGGAATGGCGCCAGCAGGAACAACGGCACCAGGGAGGCCAGCAGGACCCAGGACAGCGCCACCACCGACGCGGCCACCGAGATCAAGGCCCACGGGGCGACGAAGACCGCCACCAACGCGGCGAGCCCGACATTCCGTTTCAACAGCCACCGCGCCGGTGGCCGAGGCACCTCAGCCGGCCATGCCAACATCACCAGCAGCGTGTGGAAAAGCCCTCGGGCCACCACCAGCAAACTGAGCCAGAACACGAATGACGGCCACGAGTCGTGATAGACATACAGCCACCGCAGGTCGTGGTAGGTGTCGTACGGCCACACCGCCGCCGCCTGCGGCGCGAGGCCCCGCGCCGCGACGAAACCCAGCGAGATCAAGACGACGGCCTCGACCGTCGGAGACACCGCGGTCAGCAGCAGCAGGCCCACCAGTCTGCGGTCCGCGACCAGCACGCTGCCTCCCTTGCCGTTGCCCTCTGCATGGAGATTTCCGCACACCACACCCAAACGACGGCGTATCCCGCAAGGCCGTACCCGATAGGAACAGCACCGCCGCGCCTGCCGGGATGGCCGGACCGCGAAGGTCGCGTTGCTGGCGCCGCCGGCTGCCCTTCTGGGAGCGGGTTCGGACCCTTGTCAGCGAGTCGACATCCGCGCACCGCGCCGGCTACCCACCACCGGGCGGGCCCTCACCCTCCGGCAACCTGTCCGACATCGACGCCGCCGGCCGCGGTGGCTGCACCTGCGTCCTCGACGTAGGGACGAAGTTCGGCGACGCTCGGTGCGGCAACCTCGAGCTGGCGTGCCAGCGCCGCCACTCGGTCGGTCAGCTCGTCCAGGTCCCGAGCCGCGCCGGCTCGTGCCATCGCGGCAGCGCGTTCGAGCACCGCCTGCCGTCGGATCTCCTCGTCTTCGCACCACAGTTGCAGGAATACCCGACGACGTACTTCGAAGGACCCGAGTCGGTGCCACTTGTAGCGGCGCGGAAACACCGATGCCGGCAGGGACGCCCGCAGTACCCCATTCGCGAGCTGACGCGGGCGCACGTCGGGGAAGCCGGACCCGTCGAGCCACTCCCGCCAGACCTTCTCGGCGTCGGCTCGACCTTCGGCTGTCACCACGTCACGGAGGCGCGGTCCGACAACCCGGGACAGGTATCCGTCTGCACCGTCAATGGCCTTAACGAAGATCAAGAGCGATGACACGCATTCCACGGCGTACGCCGGCAGCCAGGCCTGTCGTACCTCGTGCGGCGTGGCGGTTATGAGCCCAGCCGGCAGATTGAACTCCTCGCGGTCGGGTCGGTGCAGCAGGTGCGCGATCGTGTCGGCGCGAAACGGCGTGACCGTTGCCAGTTGATGAAATCTCGTGCCATCGGACAGTGTCAGCTGCGGCTCCTCCAGCCATACCGTGCCGGAATAGTGGGTGCGGGGCAGCGGTGACCCGGTGACGCCGTCGAGGTAGAGCCGCTGCCTGTCCTCCTTCTCCACATACCGGCAGCCTTCCCGTACTGAACGGCGGCCGAGCTCGGTCAACCTCAGCGTGTCACCGTCGCGGTGCAGGTGGCCGATGGTTGCGAGGAAGCGCAGCGCGCGTTCGATCAGCGCGGGTCGCACGCCGAAGAACCCGGCGAGGGAACGGGCGTCGTTCAGCCCCGCCTCGGCGATGGCGCGCGAGAGATAGCGGTCGAAAACCTCGTATGGCTGGGCCTCGCGGATCGTTGCGCTGATGTCGACGGCCCAGACGGGTAGCAGAAGTGGAAGGATCTGCAGCGGCTGAACGCCGGCTAGATCGGTCACCCGCTCCGCGATGCGGCGGATCGGAAGCTGCGCTGCCCGTACCGGTGGTGTGGTCATGAGAGCCGGTCCCGGAGCTGCCGCGACGGTACGACGTCACCGCGACTCCGGGCGTATTGGTACAGCTCACCGGCCAGGTGCCGGAAGTGTCCATCGTTCGCCCGAACCAAAGTGCTCATGTCGCCGACCAGGACAAGTTGCTCGCGGGCCCTGGTGATGGCCACGTTGAGCCGGCGCAGTTCGCTGAGGAACCCCACCCGCCCCTGCGGATTGCTCCGGGTGAAGCTGTAGACGACATTGTCGTACTCGCGGCCCTGGAACGCATCGACAGTGCCGATCCGGTCCGCGACCGCGTTGTCACCGAGCAGTTCGGCCAGCCGTACGGTGAGTAACTGCACCTGCGCCCGGTAGGGTGCGATGACTGCCCACTCGCGGTCGTGCCGGGCATACCACTGGACCAGGTCGAGCACGAGCCGCGCCTCGGCGAGGTTGTCGCAGCCGGCGAGCTGCCACGTCTCGGTCCGGTCGCGTTGCCGCTCGGCACGCTCCTTCGCCGGCAGGTCGGCCGTGTCCACCACGGCGAGCGGGCTGCGAAACACTGCCGACGAGGGCCGGGCCGGTTTGCCGGTGCGCAGGCGATTCTCATAGAACTGGGCCGAGACGAAGTCAGCCAGGACGGCCGGCATCCTGCGCTGGCGGGACAGCAGCACGCGGTTGGCAGCGGGCGCACGCTCGATGAGTCGCTCGAAGGCGCTGCGGGTCAGCAGTTCGATCATCTGAGCGGGCTCGGTGCCGGACGGCGCGCCCCCGTCGCGGGCCAGCCACTGCCGCACGTCGTCGTCAACGAACGGTGGTAACTGGTGGTGATCACCCACCAGGACGGCCCGGCGGGCCCGCACCAGCGGCACGAGGGTGGAGGTGAGGGGGATCTGCCCGGCCTCGTCGACAATCGCCAGGTCGAAATCGAGGTCGCTGAGCTGATTCTTCTGCACCCCGACGCCGATGCAGGTGGCGCCGATGACATCGGCGTAGCGAATCAGCTCGGCGTGCAGCTGTTCACTGGGCTGACCCAACTGCTGCCGCCAGTCATCCAGCAGCCGGGCACGGTTGCGCAGCATCGGCTCGCTGCTGCTGCACCACTCGGCGAAGGCGATCAGCCCGTCGAGATCCTCCGGAACCGGTGGCACGGCGACCACACCAGCCAGACGCCGAGCGTACGCGAGGGCCGCAGTCCGGGCGTCCGCGTGCGCCCGGCCGAGAGCATCGTCCGCCGTGGCGACCCGCATCTTCGCGCTACGTATCGCGGCATCGTCGTGCAGGGCGTGCTGCAGCTCGGCAGTCCGGGCGGCAAACTCCTGTACGCTCCGCGTCAGGGCCGTCTCCACCTCGGCAAGCCGGGGGAGGGCTCCATCGAGCTGACGTTGGTAGCGGCCTCCCCGCCACCGGTGTACAAATCCTGCGATGCCGGTCGAGCGGCCTTGTGCCTCCTGCACCTGGGCGGTCAGCCGCTGCACCCGCGCGGCGAGCTCGCTCGCCAATTGTTCCGCTTCCTGTCGGGCCGCTGCGGCCCGGTCCACTGACGGTGCCAACCGGGCGCGGACGGCCGCGACGGCGCCGTACTGGGCTGCTGCGGCAGCATCGTGTGCCGCTCGGGCGGCGCCGACCTGCTCGATGGCGCTGGTAAGGCGGTGCAGCCACGCTTGTGCCGCAGATGGTTCGGCAAGCCAGGGCGCGAGGCGTTGGGCAGCCACCTCCGACTGGGTCAGAATGCTTCGCTGCAGCTTGGACGCGGTCGCGGCAATTGTCATCTGCTGCACCGCCGCGGTGATGCGGGTCTCGTTGCCGACCCGGACCGCGGTCAACGCCGCGGGCAGGCGTTCGATGACGTTGTCAACGGCGGTGTTCGTCTGGGAGGCGACGAGGACCCGCTCGCCGCGAGCAGCGGCGGCCGTCGCGATCTCGACGATGGTACGGGTCTTGCCGGTGCCCGGCGGCCCGAGGACGAGCAGCAGGTCGGGCACGGAAAGCGCACGGTGAAAGGCGTCCGTCTGGTCGGCGTCCAGCGCCTCGACAGGCCGCAGCGCGGCAACGCTGTCGGGCGGTTCCGCGAAGCCGGCGAAGTCCAGGTCGGCCAGGAGCGGTAGCAGCCGGGGGTTGAGCGTCGCACCGGACCGTAGGGCGGCCACAGCACCATGTTGTACGCGTTGGACGATATCGTTTCCGCTGATCACCAGCTCGCCTTGGGCGGGTATCCGGGGTCGGTGTACCGCGGCGTCGAACTGGACCGTCAGCCGCTCCCCGTCGACGCTTTGGACCCGGCCCCGGAGATCGGGCACCTGACGCAGCTCCACCATGTCGCCCGGTTTGACCTGTCCTGGCCGCGACAGCAGGAACACGTGGATGGCAGCGGTCGAGCGGCGGGACTCGGCCGCGTTGCGTACCTCATAGTAAGTGAGTGGCGGTCGCGCCTGCTGTTGTGCCAGCTCGATCTGGCGGGCCCCCTCGACGACGGTGTCGAGCGCGTCGCAGAACGCGTCGTGCCGGGCCGGTCGTTGCGGCGTGGCCGGTGGGGCGGCCTGCTGCTGCCAGGCATGGAGGGTGGCTGCGTCTGGCACTCGGCAGCCGACGGGAACGCTGTTGAGCAGCGGACTGTAGACCCAACCGCGTGGTGCCAGGCGAACCCGGCTGCGGGCCAGGAGGCGGTGACCACGAAGGTTCAGCGGCTCGATGAACTCGACGAAGTAGGCGTCCTGTTGTGGCGACACGCGCACCCCGACGCAGCTGCGTTGAGCGTAGAGCCTGATCCACTGCGCTCGTCCGTCGCCCCTCGCCTCGTCCACAGTTACCGGCACTCCGCCGAGGCGAGTGAGGTGGTTGAGCTCCTCGGTGAACGGCGCGAGGTCCGGTAGGTGGGGATACCGCTGGCGTGCTTGTGCGAAGCGGGTGGCGAACTTCCGGCCGGGCGTCAACGCGATCCGCTCGGTCAGTGGATAGGTGTTCGGTTGTCCCGTCAGCATCGCACCGTCCCGCCGCTGCGCAGCACACCGGTCAGGGCTGCGACGAGGTCTCGCGTTGTGGGTCGATCGGCCGGCGTCGGGGCGAGGCCCGCCAGCAGGGGCGCATCGAGGGAAGGCGACAGCTCCGGCCGCATCACCGTGGGCGGTGGGGGAGCAGAACCCGGTGGCTGACCGACCGCCAGGTGATAGATGACGGCGGCGAGCTGGTACACGTCCGTCGTCGGCCCCGGCGGTAGCAGAGCCGGTCGGTCCTGCTCGGGTGCCCGGTAGGCCGGGTGCCCTTCGCCTGCGGCGGCGGGCACCACCGCGAGCCCGACATCCCGAAGTGTCAACCCATTCAGCGCTACGAGGAGAGTGCCGGGGTGCAGAGCGCGGTGCGCGTGCCCGGCGGCGTGCAGAGCGTCGAGAGTGCGTGCTACCGCCGGTAGCCCGCGCAGCAGCGCGTCCAGAGCGATTCCGGGGTACGGCGGTGGCCCGTACGTGTCGGGTAGGGAGGTGCCGCTGCGCTCCGCGATCACCGTCACCTGGCCCGCGTCGTGCCGGACGTCGAGGATCCGTGCCAGCCCGGGAAGGCGCCGTTGGAGATCCGCCGCGCGGATCAACTGGGCCCGGCGGTCGTCGCTGCGCCGGCCGGCACGCAGAACGTCGAGCCGGACGATGCGGACGTCGCGCTCCTGCGGTGCCAGCTGCCGGGCCGGTGCGCAACACTCCCGGTACGACCGGTCCTCAGGATGCCTGACGTGCACTGGATCATGGATCAGATAGCGGCAGTTGCCAAGCTCGATCTCCTGCCCGCCCTGCCACTCGTTGCTCGCATCGCCCGGCGTCCTGGCCGGCCTCGGCGTGAGGCCCAGCCGAGGTGGTGCATGTCGGACCGCCGCATCATGATGCCGCACGACCAGTTCACGTAGATCGGCGATGAGTAGCGTCTGCTCGTCGCGCTGGGGTTGGCCGCGGTCAGTGACTGCGCGCAGCGACCCGGTCAGTCGCGCGATGCGCTGTTCCGGGGAAGGCGGCTCCTCGGTGCCGACGGCAGCGATTCGGTCGACCAGCGCGTAATAGCACTGCTCAGCGTAGTGTCGATCGCGGTCCAGGAGGGACAGCGCGCCGCCCATGTCACGGATGCCGACTGAGGTGATCTCGCTTCGCCGCGGCAGTGGTGGATCGGGCATGGACAACACTTGTTTGAAGCGCTCGACCTCGTCAGGGTCGGCATCAATGTAGGCGCCGAGCTCACTGTCGATCCGCTTCCGCGCGTCTCGGGATAGTGCGGCATTTGAAGCAAAGGCGCAGCGGCACGATTCGCCCATCGCCTGCCACACCCGGTGCAGATCGCGAATGACCGGCTTCAACTCGGACATCGACCACTCTCCGGTCCCCGGATCGCGGTGTTTGACCGAGACCAGTTCCGGATCGTCGTCGGGCAGCAGGGCGATGTAGTCGGTCGACCACTCGATCACGACAGCCGTCACCGCTTCCGAGAGCAGGTTGGGGATGCACCGCAGGGCGACGCACTCGTCCTGGTAGCGGAAGCGGGCACGAGTGGGCCGGGCGGTGTTGCGGTCGTCGTGGTACAGGTCACCAGATCCGGCGGGAGGGGATGCCACGCGCTCACCCTAGATGCACTCATCGCTGTCGAACAATCACCCTGCGCTGGTGCGGGGCGGTCCGGGCTGGACGCCGGGATCCTCTTATAGAGCCATCAATCGCGCGATGCCCCGCAGGGATGGCTTTTACCGACACGTCACCGGCACCGCCGCCGGTCTTCGAAGAGGACGACGTCGAGGCGGACTTCCACTGTGCAACCACAGCTACCCGGCCTCGCTCAAGACGGCCATCGACTGGTACCGCGACGAGTGGCAGGCCAAGCCAGTTGGCTTCGTGCCCTACGGCGGGCCTTCTGCGGCCTCAGCGCGCCGGCCTGGATGGACGCCAGGACCCCGAGAGCTACGACTTTGTCGTAGTTCCTCCCGCTGCCCTACTGGCGGAGATTCGGGTATAACTGGACACCCTCGACGCCGGCGACTGAGGTTAGCCCAGCGGCGTGACGCCCACTCATGGCAGCCCTGTCCGTGCGCTGGAGCAGCGCGGTGCCGCTCACCGCCGCCCGGGCTCGTCGCCTCCGGCGTGAAAACCGTGAGGCGACGCGTTCGAGTCGATCAGCTCAGCGACGCCGTCGAGGTAGCCGACGGCCGTGGAGCCCGACGCGACTCGAACCCGATACCCCCAGCGCCGAAGGACCTGGGCGACCTTCGCGGCGCCAGCCGGATTGGCGGAGTGAATGTAGATGACGCCGACGTCAAAGGGGCGTTTGTCGAAGACTGCCCGTTCCAGAACCTCCACGACCGGCCAGATCGTGTCGTCCCCACCTAGGTCGTGGTCCAGCCACAGTTCGTCCAGGTGCCGGTCGCGATTCCGATCAAGGAGTTCAACGCCGGCGGCGCTGGTGCGAGCCACCTCAGCGCTACGGCCATCCACGAACGAACGGAGGTCATCGACCAGGACGATCGTTCGGCGGGCACCCACGCGATGAATGATGCCCGGCACCGTCATCATCTGACATCCGGAATTTGCCGCCTGTCGTGGCGGCTGCACCCAACCGATCCTCTTGTCGAGCTGGTCAGGCGGACGGACCAACGAACGCGGGGTCGTCGAAGCCCATGTCGCGCATCTTCCCGGCGGAGAAGACCACCATGATTTCGTCGCCGGGGATGACGACGCCCTGCGGGCCGGGCAATCGGGGGATGGCCGCGACGAACCAGATCGGATCTGCGGTGAAGTCCAGGCGTATCGCGATGGGCACGTCGACCGTATGCGCCGGTGCGGCGATGCTGCCGTCCGCCCGTCGGCTCGGCCCGATCTGGAACTGCTCCCAGTGGCAGGCCGTGCCGCGAACCCTCGACCCGAGAAGTGGAGCCCAGGGACTCTGGCCGTCGACGTCCGGGCCCACCCGCTCGGGGCCGGATTCGCCGAGTAACAGGTGATGTCCGATCGGCTCGTGGAAGACCTCGACGCCATAGGGGTAGACCGTGTTGGTCGGGGTTACGGCCACGGAGCCGAGGTCGGTGCCGAGTTGCACGCCCATGACGGCGTGGTGCCAGTCGCCGTAGTCCCATGGCGCGCGGTTCGGGCCGAAGTCGTGAACGTTCCAGTAGTCGACCGACGTCAGGCGCCGCCCGCGCAGGTCGCGCAACTTGCCCTCGATACGGCCGCGCTGACCATCGGCCCCGCGTACCTTCTTCATCTACCGATCATCGCTGGTCATACCTGTGACCGCGCCGCGTCTACGCTCGATTCTTCATCGCTACGCGGCCGCAGCGCCGTGATCGTATGCCCGCCGTCGCGTGCCGGCGGTCGGTGAGTGTAGGGCAGTGGGAGCAGGTCAAGCGCGCTTCAGGTTAGCGGTCGGTGGCAGGACGCCGCTGTCAGCCAAAGCCGCGGCTCTAGCAGCGAGGAGCCGTTGCCAAGAACCTGCGCGGGACCATTCATGTCAGCTTCTTCGCTTCAGTCCGAACACCAGCCCGGATCGGGGGGAGGGTGGGAGCAACGGGATGCACCGAACGGCGGCACTCGATGTCACCTGGTAGGGAAGGTCTACAGGTCGAGGTCGTGATCCCATCGCCGTACTCGTACCCGCGCCGCCGCGAACCGTGAGGCGTCCCTGGCGTGCCATCCGACCCGGACACCGGCAGGGCTCGATCCCTCACACCGAGCACACTGTTGCCCCCGCCGGTGGCGATCCTCTACGGTCTGCTCAAGCGGTGGGCGGTGCGGTCCGCATCCGACCGACACCGCCGGGTGCCCGTCGCGCGGGCCGGGATGGTGGAGTCCCGGGCCACCCGTAGGCGGCGTCGCGGCGGTCGTGTGACTCCAGCTCGTACTCCGGGTGGTCCTGCCCGGCGCGGCTCCACGCGGAGCCGACGGCGAGCGGGCCACGCCGACCCCACCGGAGAATCCCGTGTTCCTCAGCCCGCACGAGCAGGACCGCCTGCTCGTCCACGTCGCGGCCGACGTCGCTCGCCGCCGCCGCGAGCGCGGCCTGCGACTCAACTATCCCGAAGCCGTCGCGATCATCACCGCTTTCCTTCTCGAAGGGGCCCGTGACGGACGGTCGGTGGTCGACCTCATGTCGGCCGGCCGGAGCGTGCTCGGCCGCGAGGACGTCCAGGACGGCATCCCCGAGCTGCTGAGGGAGGTGCAGGTGGAGGCGACGTTCCCGGACGGTACCAAGCTCGTGACGGTGCACCACCCGATCCCGTGATCCCCGGGGAGATCCTGCCGGCGGCCGGCCCGGTCGAGATCAACGTGGGCCGGCCGGTGACCACTCTGGTCGTGGTCAACACGGCCGACCGTCCGGTGCAGGTCGGCTCGCACTACCACTTCGCCGAGGCCAACCCGGCCCTGATGTTCGACCGGGCGCTCGCCTGGGGTCAGCGTCTCGCCGTTGCGGCGGGCACCTCGGTCCGGTTCGAGCCGGGCGTGAGCCGCACCGTCGAGCTGGTTCCGCTCGGCGGCGCACGCGTCGTGCCCGGCCTGCGCGGCGAGTGCGCCGGGCCGCTGGACGAAGCGCCACCGGCCGCGCCGGGAACAGACGCGCCGACGAGCGGGGCGCCGACGACCGACGGGCCGACGCGGTGACCGCCGTGCGGCGGGACCGCTACATCGATTTGTACGGGCCGACCACCGGCGACCGCATCCGGCTGGCCGACACGAGCCTCCTGATCGAGGTGGAGACCGACCACTGCGCAGGCGGCGACGAGGCGGTCTTCGGCGGCGGCAAGGTGATCCGCGAGTCGATGGGCCAGTCGCGGGCGACCCGCGCCGAGGGCGCCCTCGACACCGTCATCACCGGCGCGGTGGTGCTCGACCACTGGGGGGTGGTCAAGGCCGACGTGGGTCTGCGCGACGGGCGGATCGTGGCGCTGGGCCGGGCCGGCAACCCGGACACCATGCCCGGCGTCCACCCCGAGCTGGTCATCGGCCCGGCCACCGAGGTCATCGCCGGGAACGGCCGGATCCTCACGGCCGGCGCCGTCGACACGCACGTGCACTTCATCTGCCCGGAGATCGTCACCGAGGCGCTCGCCAGCGGCATCACCACACTCGTCGGCGGCGGCACCGGCCCCGCCGAGGGCACCCGGGCCACGACTGTCACCCCGAACGCCTGGCACCTGGCCCGCATGCACGAGGCGCTGGACACGCTGCCGGTCAACGTGCTGCTGCTCGGCAAGGGCAACACCGTCTCACCGGAGGCGCTGTGGGAGCAGCTGCGCGCCGGCGCGGGCGGTTTCAAGCTGCACGAGGACTGGGGCACCACACCGGCGGCGATCGACGCCTGCCTGCGGGTGGCGGACGCCTCCGGGGTGCAGGTCTCCATTCACACCGACACCCTCAACGAGGCCGGTTTCGTGGCCGACACGCTGCGGGCGATCGCCGGCCGGGCCATCCACTCGTACCACACCGAGGGCGCGGGAGGCGGGCACGCGCCGGACATCATCACAGTGGCCGGCGAGCCGAACGTGCTGCCGTCGTCGACCAACCCGACCCGGCCGTACACCGCCAACACCCTCGCCGAGCACCTGGACATGCTGATGGTCTGCCACCATCTCAACCCGTCCGTGCCGGAGGACCTGGCCTTCGCCGAGAGCCGCATCCGGCCGTCCACCATGGCCGCCGAGGACCTGCTGCACGACCTCGGCGCGATCTCCATCATCGGCTCCGACGCGCAGGCGATGGGCCGGGTGGGCGAGGTGATCCTGCGAACCTGGCAGAGCGCGCACGTCATGAAGGAGCGGGTCGGCGCGCTACCCGGCGACGGCGCGGCCGACAACCACCGGGCCCGCCGGTACGTGGCGAAGTACACCATCTGCGCGGCGATGGCGAACGGGCTGGACCGGGAGATCGGTTCGGTCGAGCCGGGCAAGCTGGCCGACCTGGTGCTGTGGGATCCGGCGTTCTTCGGCGTACGACCGCACCTGGTGCTCAAGGGCGGCATGATCGCGTACGCCCAGATGGGTGACGCCAACGCGTCCATCCCGACGCCGCAGCCGGTGCTGCCGCGCCCGATGTTCGGGGCGTACGGCGCCGCGGCGGCTGCGACCAGCCTGGCGTTCGTCGCGCCGGCCGCCCTCGACGCCGGGCTGCGCCTGGACGTGCGGCGGCGGGTGGTGCCCGTCGCGGACGTGCGCTCGCGGGGCAAGGCCGACCTGCCGGAGAACGACGCGATGCCCCGGATCGAGGTGGACCCGGACACGTTCACCGTGCGGATCGACGGTCAGGTGGTGGAGCCGGACCCGGTGACACGCCTGCCGATGGCCCAGCGGTACTTCCTGTTCTGATGACGACGTCGAGCCTGCTCCTGCTGGTGGCCGACGGTCGCTTCCCGGCCGGCGCGCACGCCCACTCCGGCGGCCTGGAGGCGGCCGTCGCCGCCGGCCGGGTCACCGACCTGGCCACGTTGGAGGCGTTCCTGGCCGGCCGGCTGGCCACCGCCGGGCTGGTCGGTGCGGCGTTCGCGGCGGCGGCGCACCGGGCGGTGACGTCGGGTTCCGCCGTACGCGGGTCCACGCTGGCGTTGCTCGACGCGGAGCTGGACGCCCGGACGGCGGCGCCGGCGCTGCGTACGGTGTCCCGCCGCCAGGGACGGGCCCTGCTGCGCGCGGGCCGGGCCATCTGGCCGGAGGCGTCCTTCGACGACCTGCCCGCCACACCCGGCGGAGCGCACCAGCCGTTGGTGCTCGGGCTGCTCTGCGCCGCCGCGGGCCTGAGCCGCGCAGAGACCGCCACGGTCGCCGTCCACGGGACGGTGACCGGTGCGGCCAGTGCGGCGGTACGCCTGCTCGGCCTCGACCCGTACCGGGTCCAGGCCCTGCTTGTGGGTCTCGCCGGCCGGTGTGACGGCATCGCCGCGGCGGCGGCCCGGGCCGCCGACGACCCACCCGAGCGGCTGCCCGCGGCGGCCGCCCCGCTTGCCGACATCCATGCCGAAGCTCATGCCACCTGGGAGGTGCGTCTCTTTGCGTCCTGACACCGTTGCGCCCGAGGCCGACCGGAATCCTGCCCCGCACGACGAGACCGTTCCGCACACCCACCCCGAGCCGGGGGTGGACCCGCATCCGCCGCTGGCCCAAGCCGGCCGGGCGCTGCGCGTCGGCATCGGCGGGCCGGTCGGGTCCGGCAAGACCGCCCTGGTGGCGGCCCTGTGCCGGGCGTTCGCCGGGGAGCTGCGACTCGGCGTGGTCACAAACGACATCTACACGACCGAGGACGCCGACTTCCTCAAGCGGGCCGGTGTGCTGGACCCGGCCCGGATCCGCGCCGTGGAGACCGGTTGCTGCCCGCACACCGCCATCCGGGACGACATCGGGGCCAACCTCGACGCCGTGGACGAGCTGGCCGAGGCGGTCGGCCCGCTGGACCTGGTGCTGGTCGAGAGCGGCGGGGACAACCTGACCGCCACGTTCAGCCGAGGGCTGGTGGACCGGCAGATATTCGTGGTCGACGTGGCCGGCGGGGACAAGGTGCCGCGCAAGGGCGGACCCGGGGTGACGTCCGCCGACCTGCTCGTGATCAACAAGACCGACCTGGCCCCCATGGTGGGCGCGGACCTGGCCGTCATGGACCGGGACGCGCGGGCCCGGCGCGGCGACCTGCCGACCGTGTTCCTGTCGATCGTCGGCGACCCGGCGGCGGGACGGGTCGCCGACTGGATCCGCCACGAACTGGCCCACCACGCGGCTCTGCACCCGGTCGCCGCGCGGGGCGGCCCGGCCTGATGCGCGCGTACGCCCGGCTGGTGGCCCGGGCCGACGGCCGGGGCGGCACGGTCCTCGCCGAGCTGCGCGGTGAGACACCGCTGCTGCTGCGGCAGACGCCCGGGCGCGGTCGGGCCGTGACGGTGTACGTGGTCGGCGGGGCGGCCGGCCCGCTCGCCGGCGACGACCTGCGGCTGGAGATCGACGTGGGACCGGGGGCGGCGGTGCGGCTGCACACCGTCGCCGCCTCGGTCGCCCTGCCCGGCCGGCCCGGCGTCGTGTCGCGGATGGCGGTCCGTGCCGTGGTGCACGACGGCGGCGCGCTGCACTGGCTGCCCGAGCAACTGGTCGCCGCGGCCGGCTGCGCCCACCTCGCCGAGTCCCGGGTCGAGGTGGCCGCCGGGGCGAGGCTGACGTGGCGCGACGAGGTGATCTGCGGCCGGTACGGCGAGGCGCCGGGCAGCGCGGTCGTGCACACCCGGGTCGACTACGACGGCCGTCCGTTGCTGCGCCAGTCGCTTGCCGTGGGACCGGGCGCGCCTGGCTGGGCCGGCCCCGCGGTGCTCGGCGGCGCGCCGGCCACCGGGTCACTGCTGGTGGTGGACCCGTCGCTGCCCCACGAGCCCGCGACGGTCGAGGGCACCGTCGCCCGGCTGCCCCTGGCGGGCGGTCCGGCCACACTGTGGACCGCCACCGCTGCCGACGCGCACACGCTGCGCGCCCACCTCGAAGGCGATCCGCTGCTCACCGAGGTGTAGTGAGGCGAACGCCGGCCGCCTCGGCGTCATCGCGCCGAGCCGCCGGGTCGAGCCGGGCGATCAGGTCGGCGAGGTGGTCGAGCAGGGGAGTGTCGGCCGGTACGCCCGCCTCGGCGAGGCTGGTGCGGACCCGCTCGTCGAGGCGGGCGTGCTCGCGGCGGCCTCGGGCGGTCAGGTGGGCCCGGATGCGTCGCCGGTCCAGCGGGTCGATCCGCCGGAACACCAGGTTCCGGTCGACGAGCTGGTCGACCAGCTTGGTGAGGGTCCCCGGCGGCAACGACGCCTCGGCGGACACTTCGCTCATCGGATGGCCCTGCCCGTCGGCGAGCAGGCAGAGCACCCGCCACGCCTCGGTGGTCAGGTCGTCGTCGGCCAGCACGGCGGCCAACCGGCGGGAGAGCAGCCGTTCGGCGCGGGTGAGCGAGCGCAGCAGATCGGCTGGCGCCCCGGGCACGTCTGACATGGAACTCCCTGGGCCGGTGGCCCTGCCATGGTAGCGACTCGTCCCGCTCCATGGAGAGCTATGGTTTTCCCACGTCGGCCGGGCAATCATGGGCTCATGTCCGCGCCGGCCCCGCCGTGGCTCACAGTCGATCGGGCCGTGGTCAGCATCGCGCTGGTGTACCCGATGCGCGGGCCGGCGGGAATGTTCGGCCCGACCTGCGAACTCTGCGCCCAGCTCGCGGTCGAGGAGATCAACGCCGGTGGCGGGGTGCTGGGCCGCGAGGTGCGGCTGGTGCCGGTCGACGGTGGCGCCCCGCCGGCTGAGGTGGCCGCCCAGGTGGAGGCGCTGGTGTCGGTGGGCGCCGTGCAGGGCGTGACCGGCTGGCACATCTCCTCGGTGCGGCAGGCGCTCGCGCCCCGGGTCGCGCACCGCGTGCCGTACGTCTACACCGCCCTGTACGAGGGCGGTGAGCGTACCGAAGGGGTCTATCTGACCAGCGAGACGCCGGACGCTCAGCTGTGGCCCGCGATGCGGCTGCTCGCGGGGGAGCAGGGCGCGCGCCGCTGGTTCGTGGTCGGCAACGACTACGTGTGGCCCCGGCGCACCGCGCGGGCGGCCCAGCGGTACGCGCTGCGCGGCGGTGGTCGCGTGGTGGGGCAGGCGTTCCTGCCGTTGGAGACACACGACTTCGACGACGTGTTGCGCCGGATCGAGCGCAGCGAGGCCGACGCGGTGGTGATGCTGCTCGTCGGCGCGGACGCGGTGCGGTTCAACCGGGCGTTCGCGCGTGCCGCGATGGACCAGCGCTGCCTGCGGCTGAGTACCCTGATGGACGAGAACATGCTGCTGGCCAGCGGGGCGGGCGCGACGCGGCGGCTCTACAGCACGGCGGGCTTCTTCGCCGGCCTCGTGACGCCGGAGAACCTCGACTTCCACGGCGAGTTCGCCCGCCGGTTCGGGGTGGAGGCGCCGCCGCTGGGCAGCCTGGGGGAGTCCTGCTACGAGGGCGTGATGCTGCTCGCCGCGCTGATCGGGCAGGCCCGCACCCTCGACGTGCGGGCGATCGAGACGGCTGCCGACACGGTGGCGTACCACGGGCCGCGCGGCCGGCTGCAGCTGCGTCGACGGCACGTGCGCCAGCGGATCTACCTCGCCGAGGCAGACGGTCTCGACTTCACAGTGCTCGCCCAGCTCTGACCGCCCGGGACCGGCCCTTGACACGTCCACCCGGCCCGGCCCTAAGATACTTCCTGCGTGAAGTATCTACCCCAGGGGTGGATACCGCGAATGTCTGTCCACCGTCGGCGGAATCTGTCCGCCGACCATTGTGGTGGCGCAATTCTTCACCGAATTCATCACGGCTGACACCGCCTCGCACGGGGCGGTGTCAGCCGTTGCGGCGTGCGTTCTCTCCGGGTTTCCGGGAAACAGTCAATTAAGGACCGGGAAACGTCCGCGCAATCATGCCGGTCAACGCTTTGCGTGCCCATAGCCGATGCGATGACCACAGGCGACGTCCACCCGTCGACCCCGGCATCGCCAACTCCACCGGACCGCACCGACCGTCCTTTCGCTACTTGAGCGCACCGCAGGGAGATTAGATGTCACTTCTTTGGGGCCGCCGCATCCTGGCGGGGGCCATGACCCTCGTCGCCGCGGTCGCCGTGACCGCGTGCGGCAGCAAGACCAGTGACGAGGGCGGCGCGGCCGGCGTCACCGCCGACGTCTCCGGCGACACCGTCAAGGTGGGCCTGCTCAACTCGCTCTCCGGCACCATGGCGATCAGCGAGGTCACCGTCCGCGACTCCATCATGCTCGCCGTCGAGGAGATCAACGCGGCCGGCGGCGTCCTCGGCAAGAAGATCCAGCCGATCGGGGAGGACGGCGCCTCGGACTGGCCCACCTTCGCGGAGAAGGCCGAGAAGCTGATCTCCGAGGACCGGGTCGCGGCCGTTTTCGGGTGCTGGACGTCGGCCAGCCGCAAGGCGGTCAAGCCGGTGTTCGAGAAGAACAAGGCGCTGCTGTTCTACCCGGTGCAGTACGAGGGCCTGGAACAGTCGCCCTACATCTTCTACACGGGCGCGACGACAAACCAGCAGATCGTCCCCGGGCTCGACTACCTCAAGGCCCAGGGAACGAAATCGGTCTACCTGGTCGGCAGCGACTACGTCTTCCCGCGAACGGCGAACAAAATCATCAAGGCGTACGCGGCGGCGAACGGCATGACTGTGGTCGGTGAGGATTACGCGCCGCTCGGGTCCACCGAATTCGGCACGATCGTCAACAAGGTCAGGTCGTCCGGCGCGAAGGCGGTCTTCAACACCCTCAACGGCGACAGCAACGTGGCGTTCTTCAAGGAGTACAAGTCGGCCGGGCTCACCGCCGCCGCGATGCCTGTGGTGTCGGTGTCCATCGCCGAGGAGGAGGTCAAGAGCATCGGCACCCAGTACCTGGAGGGTCAGCTGACCGCCTGGAACTACTACCAGACCACGCCCGGCGCGGCGAACGGCAAGTTCGTGGCCGCGTACAAGGCGAAGTACGGCGCGGACAAGCCGACGAGCGACCCGATGGAGGCCGCCTATGTCAGCGTCTACCTGTGGAAGGCGATGGTCGAGAAGGCCGGCGCGTTCGACGTCGAGAAGGTCCGTGGCGCCTCCGACGGCATCACCTTCGAGGCGCCGGAGGGCCTGGTCACCGTCGACGGCAAGACCCAGCACATCGCCAAGACCGCCCGCATCGGCAAGGTCGGCGCGGACGGCCTGATCACCGAGGTGTGGAACTCCGGCAAGCCGATCGCGCCGGACCCGTACCTGAAGACCTATCCGTGGGCGAGCGGCCTGAGCTGACGACGCCGGCCCCGGGCGGGGTGGCCCCGCCCGGGGTTTCGACCAGCAGTACGGGAGTACCCACCGTGACAGTCCTCTTCGGTCAACTCTTCACCGGCATCAGCATCGGCGCGGTGCTGCTGCTCATCGCGCTCGGGCTGGCGCTGACCTTCGGCCAGATGAACGTCATCAACATGGCGCACGGCGAGTTCATCATGGCCGGCGCGTACACCACGTACGTGCTGCAACAGAGCATCACCGGCGCCGGCCTGTCGCTGCTGGTCGCGCTGCCGGTGGCGTTCGTGGTCGCCGGCACGATGGGGGTGCTGCTGGAGATCCTGCTGATCCGCCGGCTCTACGCCCGTCCGCTGGACACCCTGCTGGTCACCTGGGGCGTGTCCCTGATGCTGCAACAGCTCGCGCGGGACATCTTCGGCAGTCCGAACGTGCAGACCCGCGCGCCGGATCTGCTCACCGGCAACGTGGCGGTGCCCGGCGGGCTGACGGTCGCCAACAACCGGCTGTTCATCCTGGCCCTGGCCCTGGCCGCCGTCGCCGCCCTCACGCTGGCGCTGCGGTTCACCCCGCTCGGACGCCGGATCCGCGCGGTCGTGCAGAACCGCGACCTCGCCGCGGTGTCCGGCATCCCCACCGCGCGGGTCGACCGGACGACCTTCTTCCTCGGCTCGGGCCTGGCCGGGCTCGCCGGGGTGGCGCTCACCCTGCTCGGCCCGATCGGCCCGACCATGGGCACCAACCTGATCATCGACGCCTTCCTGGTCGTCGTGGTCGGCGGGATCGGTCAGCTCAAGGGCAGCGTGATCGTCGCCTTCGCCCTCGGGGTCCTCCAGGCCACCGGGGAGTACCTCACGACCCTCAGCGTCGCCAAGGTGATCGTCTTCGTGGCGATCGTCGCGTTCCTCCAGTGGCGGCCACAGGGCCTGTTCACCCTGCGGACCAGGAGCCTCGCATGACCGCCGTGACACCCGCGCCGCCGAGCACCGCCGGCGCACCGGCCCCGGACGACATCGCCCCTGCGAGCCGGTCCGGTGGCCGGTCCCGGCTGCGCGCGGCGGCGGGGTTCGCGTTCGGCGCGGCGCTGCTGTTCGCCGTCGCGCCGCTGGCGCTGTCGGACTTCCGGCTGGCCCTGCTCGCCAAGTACCTCTGCGTCGCCATGGTGGCCGTCGGCATCGGCATCGCCTGGGGGCGCGGCGGCATGCTCACCCTCGGCCAGGGCGTCTTCTTCGGCCTGGGCGGCTACGCGATGGCCATGCACCTCAAGCTCGCCGACGCGGGTCCCGGTGGGATGCCCGACTTCATGCAGCTGTACGGGCAGCTCGACGAACTACCGGTCTGGTGGCGGCCGTTCGCCAGCCCGTGGTTCGCGCTGCCGGCCGCGGTGCTGCTGCCGATGGCCGTCGCGTTCGGGCTCGGCTCACTGGTGTTCCGCCGCCGGGTGCGGGGCGCGTACTTCGCCATCCTCAGCCAGGCGCTCGCCGCCGCCATGGTGATCCTGTTGATCGGCCAGCAGGGGACCACCGGCGGCACCAACGGGCTCACCGACATCCAGGGCTTCTTCGGTTACGACCTGGACGACCCGGTCAACCAGCGGATGGTCTACTTCATCATCGCCGGCGTCCTGCTCGCGCTGCTCGCGCTGGCCCGCCAGATCGTCCACAGCCGCTACGGGGAACTGCTGGTGGCGGTGCGGGACAGCGAGGAGCGGGTCCGCTTCCTCGGCTACGACCCGGCGTCGGTCAAGCTCGTCGCCTACGTGGTGGCGGCGGGTATGGCGGGCCTCGCCGGCGCGCTGTTCGTGCCGGCGGTGGGCATCATCTCGCCCGCCCTCATCGGCATCGTCCCGTCGATCGAGTTCGTCATCGGTGTGGCGGTGGGCGGCCGGGCCACGCTGCTCGGGCCGGTGCTCGGCGCGGTGGCGGTCGCCTGGGCGCGTACCGCCCTCTCCGAACGTTTCCCGGGCACCTGGACGTACCTGCAGGGTCTGCTCTTCGTGGTGGTCGTGGCGTTCCTTCCCGGCGGCCTGGCGTCGCTGTGGGCGCTGGCCCGCCGCCGCGCCGAGCGGGCGGAGGTGCACCCGTGAGCGACGACCGGCTGGACGGGCTGTCCGTCCGTGACGTGCGGGTCAGCTTCGACGGCTTCACCGCCGTCGACGGCGTCTCGCTGGAGGTGCCCGCCGGTGACATCCGGTTCCTGATCGGGCCGAACGGCGCCGGCAAGACCACCCTTGTCGACGCGATCACCGGTCTGGTGCGGGCCACCGGCTCGGTGCGCTTCGGCGACCAGGAGCTGCTGGGTCGCCCGGTGCACCGGATCAGCCGGCTCGGCGTCGGCCGGACGTTCCAGACGTCGACCGTCTTCGAGGAGCTGTCGGTCGTGCAGAACCTCGACATCGCCGCGGGCGCCCGCCGGAGCTGGGCCACCCTGGCCCGGCGCCGGCGGGGGATCCCCGACGAGGTGGCCGCCGCGCTGGAGACCATCGGGCTGGCCGGCCGGGCCGACCAGCTCGCCGGCACGCTCGCGCACGGCCAGAAGCAGTGGCTGGAGATCGGCATGCTGCTGGTGCAGGACGCGCGGCTGCTGCTGCTCGACGAGCCGGTCGCCGGGATGAGCCACGAGGAGCGCGACGCCACGGGCGCCCTGCTGGAGACGGTGAGCCGGGACCGCACGGTGGTGGTGATCGAGCACGACATGGACTTCCTGCGTCGCTTCGCGCGCAGCGTCACCGTGCTGCACGCGGGGAGGGTGCTCAGCGAGGGCACCGTGGCGCAGGTCCAGGCGGACCCGCGCGTGCAGGAGGTCTACCTCGGCCACCCGGTCGACGCCGGGTCGGTCCCCAGCCCTCTGGAGGCATGATGCTGACCCTGCGTGGGGTGCACGCCGGATACGGGCGTTCCCGGGTGCTGCACGGCGTGGACCTCGCCGTCCCGCCCGACGGGGTGGCCTCGGTGCTCGGGCACAACGGCGCCGGCAAGAGCACCCTGCTGCGGGTCGCGGCGGGCCTGCTGCGCCCGAGCGCCGGCACCGTCGAGCTGGACGGCGAGGACGTCACCCGTCTCGCGCCGCACGAGCGGGTGGCGCGTGGCATGGCGTACGTCCCGCAGGGCCAGCAGTGCTTCCCGCACCTGACGGCGGCGGAGAACCTGCGCCTCGTCGCCGACGCCCGGCGCGACGGCGCGGTGGCGACGGCGGAGGCGCTGGACCTGTTCCCGGCGCTGCGTCCCCTGCTGCGGCGGCGGGCCGGGCTCCTCTCCGGCGGCCAGCGTCAGCAACTCGCCATCGCCCGCGCGTTGATCACCCGGCCCCGGCTGCTCATGCTCGACGAGCCGACCGAGGGTATCCAGCCGTCGGTGGTCGCCGAGATCCAGGAGCGGATCGTCGAGCTGACCCGGCAGTCCGGCTTCAGCGTGCTGCTCGTCGAGCAGCATCTCGGGTTCGCGCTGCGGGTGGCGAACCGCTATCACGTCCTCGAATCCGGCCGGGTCACCTCGCACGGCGACGGGGGAGTGACGGCGGAGCGGGAGGTACGGGCGGCTCTCGCGGTCTGATCCGGGACGGGTCCGATTTACATTGACGGCGGTCTTTACTAAGATCGTGGCTGGGAGTCGCCAAGCGCTGCTGGGCAGCAGTGCCGTCCACCTGGTGGGCGGCTTGAATCGATCGGCGTCACCTTCTCCGGGGTGGGCACCCAGCGAGGGCCACTGGGCGTCGGCGCATCCACTGGAGCATCATGAAAATCTCACGGACAGCACGCCGTCTGGGACTGGCCGCGGCCGCAGTTCTCGTCGCCTCGTTCACGATGGTCGTGGTCAACCAGGCCGGTCCGGCCTCGGCGCACGGATCGGTCACCAACCCGCCGTCACGCAACTACGGATGTTACGAGCGCTGGGGTTCCGACCACCTCAACCCCACGATGGCCCAGACCGACCCGATGTGCTGGCAGGCGTGGCAGGCCAACCCGAACACCATGTGGAACTGGAACGGCCTGTACCGCGAGAACGTCGGCGGCAACCACCAGGCCGCCGTGCCGGACGGGCAGCTGTGCAGCGGTGGTCGCACCCAGAACGGCCTGTACGCCTCGCTCGACGCGGTCGGCGCCTGGACCGCGAAGTCGATGCCGAACAACTTCACGCTGACGCTGACCGACGGCGCCAAGCACGGTGCCGACTACATGTTGATCTACATCACCAAGCAGGGTTTCGACCCGACCACCCAGCCCCTCACCTGGAACAGCCTCGAACTGGTGCTGCGCACCGGCAGCTACCCGACCACCGGGCTCTACGAGGCGCAGGTGAACGCGGGCAACCGCACCGGGCGGCACGTCGTCTACACCATCTGGCAGGCGTCCCACCTCGACCAGCCGTACTACCTCTGCAGTGACGTGATCTTCGGCGGCGGCAACAACCCGCCGCCGACGACCCCGCCGCCGACCACGGCGCCGCCCACCACCCCGCCGCCCACCACGGCGCCGCCCACCACGCCGCCGCCGGCCGGCAACGGCGCCTGCACCGCCACCTACCGCAAGACCAGCGAGTGGTCCGGTGGCTTCGGTGCCGATGTCACCGTCCAGGCCGGCAACGCCGCCATCTCCGGATGGACTGTGGCGTGGACCTGGCCCAACGGCCAGAGCATCACCAACGCCTGGAACGCGACGGTCACCTCCAGCGGCTCGTCGGTCTCCGCGTCGAACGTCGCCTACAACGGTTCCCTGAGCGCCAACGCCAGTACCAGCTTCGGCTTCAACGCCTCCTGGAACGGCACCAACTCCGCACCCACCCTCACCTGCACCGCCCGGTAACAGCGTCTGCGGTGGGGTGGCGCGGCACGCGCCACCCCACCGCCGGCAGGGCCCTGCGCCAGCATCAGGAACCGCGACGAGGTGAGGAACGACAATGATTTCCCGGGTAGGCGTCGGCGGCTGGTACCGAAGCGTCTTCGTGTGGATCGAGGTGTGCCTGCTTGCCGCGTCGCTCGGTGTGGCCGCCCTGGTCACCTCGACCACCCCGAGGACGGACCCGGCAGTTCTCCGCCAGGAGATCCTGACCCGGATGCGTACGACCCTCGAGCAGGCGGACCCGAAAGATCATCAGCACGCCGGGCACACCGCCCCACAGGCGCCGGCCGGAGAGCAGGCGCCGCCGGCGATCGTCTGCGGAGTCCATGTCTACGGTTACGAGCCCACCGAGGCCGCCACACTGGCCGACGTCGAGACGGTCTACGGCTTCCACCTCTGCGGCGTAGCCGAACAGAAGCGCCACTGGGACGGGGCAGTCAAGCTCGTCGGCCCGGTGATCATGGACATGACCACCCAACCTCCCGGCATTCAGGTGGTCGAGGCGACCGCCGACGTCAGGTTCGTCGACCGGCTACGGGAGATGTTCCCCGACAAGTACGAGGAACTGGCGCTCAGGGAGGCGTTGCCCGCATCGGAGATGGCCGACCTGCGACGCCGGTACGACGCCGCCGCCGGCCTCTGACCACGCCGGACGGCCGACACCCGCCGGCGGGCAAGCGGCCTGGCCGGCAGCAGATCGTCACCGGAGGGGATGCTCTCCTTCCGCCGTCTGTGGCAGCTGTTGCGCCGGTTCACGCCCGCGGCGGGTCCAAAAAGCGTTGTGCCAGATCGGCGAGGGTGTCGGCGGTGGTGTCGACGGGCGCGGTCGGCAGCACGATGTGGCTGACGACCAGTCGCGCGAGGGATTCGGCGCCGACGGTGACGTCATCGGCCGGCACCCGGGGCAGGTGCGTGCCCGCCCACTCTCTCAGCACCGTGACGGCGGCGGCCAGGGCCAGGTCGGCGCGGGTGGTCAGGTAGGGGAGCAGGGCGTCGGTGCCTCGGGCGCTGTTGAGGACGGTTTTGACCAGCGGGTCGGTGCCGGCCTGCGTCAACACGAACGTGACAGCGGCATGGACGGCGGCCCGCACGTCGCCGCCGTGTGCGGACAACGCCTCCCGCACGCCGTCCGTGAACCGGTCGATCTCGCGGTGTGCGATGGCCTCGCCGAGTCCGGCCTTGTTGGTGAACTCGTTGTAGAGCGTCTGCCTGCTCACGCCCACGCGGGCCGCCACGTCGGCCATTCGTACCGCGTCCCAGCCGCGGTCGATCGCCAGGTCGCGGCCGGCCTTGAGGACCGCGTCGCGCAGGTGGCGGCGCGCGGTGTGGCGATAAGGCGGAGGGTCGACCATGGTGCGCCGAGTCTATCGACTGGACACATACGCCTTGCATGCCCACCAAATTTACGCGGGGCCAGATATTGTCAAGCATGGGTATCCGTGTGACAGTCGACGCAGCGCTCGACACTCCGGAGGCGGCACATGCAGACCTCGATCGATGCTCCAGCGGTCGCCGCCGGTTGGCATGACGGCAAGAAGCACCTGTGGCCACTGGCTCTTCTCGTGCCGGTGCTGCCGTTCCTGGCGTACGCGTTGTGGCAGGCCGGTGCGGGACCCGCTGCCTGGTGGCTCACCCCGGCGGTGGTCTTCGGACTCATCCCGGTCATCGACGTGCTGCTCGGTGACGACGGGGAGAACCCGCCCGACGACGTCGCCCGGCGGTTGCAGGAGGTCCGTTACTACCGCTGGATCACGTTCCTGTTCCTGCCGGCGCAGTACGCCGCCCTGCTGCTCGGAGCATGGGTCTGGACGCGTGGCGGCCTCGGTCTCGCCGGCGCCGCCGGCCTGGTCGCCACCATCGGAATCGTCAACGGACTGGCCATCAACACCGCACACGAGCTCGGCCACAAGCGCGAAACGGTCGAGCGGTGGATGTCGAAGATCGCGCTCGCGCCCACCGGGTACGGCCACTTCTACGTCGAGCACAACCGCGGACACCATGTCCGTGTCGCCACACCGGAGGATCCGGCCAGCGCCAGGCTGGGGGAGAGCTTCTACTCGTTCTGGCCACGTACGGTCTGGGGCAGCCTCATCTCGGCGTGGCGGCTGGAGACCGGCCGCTTCCGGCTGCGGCACAAGAGTCCGTGGACGCTGCGCAACAACCTGCTCAACGCCGGGCTCATGACCGTCGTGCTCTTCGCCCTGCTGATCGCGGTGTTCGGGTGGCGGCTCGTGCCCTTTCTGCTCCTACAGGCGATCGTCGGCTTCTCGCTGCTGGAAGCGGTCAACTATCTCGAGCATTACGGACTGTGCCGCCGGCGCACAGCCACCGGCCGCTTCGAGAAGGTCGACCCACGACACAGCTGGAACAGCGACCGCGTCGTCACCAACGTGTTCCTCTTCCAGCTGCAACGCCACAGCGACCACCACGCCAACCCGCTGCGCCGCTACCAGACGCTGCGCAGCTTCGACGTCTCGCCGCGGCTGCCCGGAGGCTACGCCTCGATGGTGTTGCTCGCTCTCGTTCCGCCGCTGTGGTACCGGGTGATGAACCCACGGGTTCTGGCGCACTACGGCGGCGACCTGAACCTCGCCAATCGCAACCCCCGCGCCGAGGCCCGACTGCGGCGCCGCTACTAGACCTCGGCCCTGCGCCGCGAATTGCGAGCACCCTTCTTATTTGCATCGACCGGGATTACGCTCTGGGCCAGTCCTGAGGTGGATCACATCGGAGGTTCCTATGAGGAGAATGACCATCCGTCGCACTTCTGCGCTCCGCCTGGTGTCGGGCGCACGCCGGCTGTGGATCGAGTGGTGCTGGTAACTGCCGGTCCGGCGGGCGCTTCCGGGCGCCCGCCCCTGCGGCGGTGGGCCCTGCGGTGACCGGCGGGCCGGAACGTTACGACTGCCACCGCGACCACGGGCCGTACGCCGGGGTCTCGGTCTTTCTGGGTCGGGTCGCCGCCGACCGGCCCCGCCTGGCGGCCCGGCACGCGGTCGAACTGCGCGCGATCGCCCCCCGGCTCGATCCGGCGGCCCGGCCGGCCGCCGAGGAGGAGCCGATCCGCTTCCACCCCGCCCGCCGTACCGCCTGCCTTGCCTACGGCGCGGCGGAGCTGGTGGCGGCCTGGGCCGGCACGCTCCGGCGGCCGGTGACCGTCCGGTTCGATCACGTCGCCAGCGCCGACGAGACGACCACCGAGCTGCTGGACGCGCTGGCCCGCCGGCTCGGGCCTTCCCCGGTGCGCCTCGACCTGCGCGACGAGGGCGCCCCCGACCCGGCGCCCGACGGGCGCACCCCGCAGGCGCTGCGGCGGGCCCTGGGCGACAGCCTGGCCCGCGGCTACTACCACCACGCGGCCCGGGTCGCCCGGCGCGGGCGGGCGACGGTCACCCCCGACGGCGACCTGCGGCACTGGTGGGCGTTCACCACCGGCCTGGCCACCGCCCTGGCAGCCCTGAACCGGGCCGCCGAGGCGCTCGACCTCTACGACGAGGCGCGGGCCGTCACCGACGATCCGAAGATCACGATGTCGGCGGCGTACGCCACCGCCATGCTGCACGCCCGGCACCTGCCGGTGGCCGAGCAGGACCCGGCGCTGGCCCGGCAGTGGCTGGAGCGGGCGCTGTACCTCGCCGCCGAGCTGGCCGACCCACGCCAGCGGCTGTTGTCGACGGTCTTCTACGAGCAGGGCCTGGCGCTGCTGGACAGCCGGGCCGGCCGGCCCGACCGCGCGCTGCGGCTCGTCGACGACGGACTGGCCCGGCTGACGGCCGCTCTCGGGCCCGGCGAACGCCCGCAGGACCTGGCCCGGCTGCGCCACAACCGGGCGCAGGTTCACCTCGCGCTGGGCGACCCGGCGCGGGCGTTGGCCGACCTGGACACCGTGATCGCGCACGACCCGGACAACTGCGAGTACTACGTGGACCGCGCCGCCCTCTACCGGGCGGCGGGCCGGACCCGGGCCGCGATCAGGGACTACGACGCCGCCATCCGGCTGGGACCGCACCTGCCCGAGGCGTACTACAACCGGGCCGTGCTCCACCAGGAGCGGGGCCGCCCCGAGCGGGCGCGCGCCGACCTGGAGCGGGTGCTCGCCATCGAACCCGGGCACCTCGACGCCCGGATCGCCCTGGTCAACCTGCACGTGGAGCGCGGCGAGCTCGACGCCGCCGAGGCCGGCGCACGGGCCGGGCTGGCCGGCGCTCCGTACGAGCCCGCGCTGCTGTGCACCCTGGGCCTGGTTCTCGCCGAGCGCGGCCGGCCCGCCGAGGCCGACGAACTGCTCACCCGGGCCCTGAGCGGGGACCCCGAGCTGGTGGAGGCGTGGACGAACCGGGCCGCCGCCCGGTTCGAACGCGGCGACGTGGCCGCCGCGCTCGCCGACCTGAACCGGGCGGTGGCGCTGTCGGAGGCCCCCGTGCCGCGCTACAACCGGGGCACGGCCCTGACCCGGCTGGGCCGGTGGGACGAGGCGGCCCGCGACTTCGCCCATGCGCTCGCCCAGCCCGGCCTGGACCGGGCCCTGCGCCGGGATCTGCGCGCGGAACTCGCCCGCTGTCGCCGGGCGCTGGCCGGCTGACCCGGCCGGGCGTAGCTCGGGAGACGGTCGAAGACGCGCGGATCGCCACTGCAGCTCCGGCCCCGCCCACGATCGCCCCCCGTCGCCGGCGTTCACAGAAGCCGGCGCCGGGTCAGGAGCCGGAAGGCCAGATATCCCGGCGGTACCGGGAGCCAGAACGTCGCGAGACGGTAGATCAGGGTGCCCGCGACGGCGGCGTCCAGTGGCACTCCGTAGAGCAGCAGACCGGAGACGAGCGCGGCTTCGGTGGCGCCGAGCCCGCCGGGGGTGGGCGCGGCGGACGAGACACCCTCGCCGACGAGGCAGACCAGGATCACCGGGGGCAGGTGGGCCAGCGGGACCGGGCCGGCGGCGATCAGCGCGACGTAGAGACAGAGGCCATAGGTGAGGGTGAGCGCCGTCGACGCGACGACGAGCCACCGCAGCCCGTGCTGGTGGCGCAGTTCGCGCAGCGCGGTCACGACCTGGCCGGCCGCGGCGCGTCCACGCCGCCGGACCCGGGGTACGGCGAGCACGCCGGCGAGGACCAGCAGCACGGCCAGGGCGCCCAGTAGCAGCGGCAGTGCCCTGGCCGCGTCGTGGGTGAGGATGCGGGCGGGCTGGCGTGCGAACGGCAGCAGCACCGGCAGCAGCAGCACGACGGACACCACGCCGGCGGCGCGGGAGACGGCCACGGCGGTGCCCGCGTCAGCGGCGACGAGTCCCTTCTGGTGCAGGTAACGCAGGCTGAGCGCGGCGCCGCCGAGGCTGCCGGGCGCCAGCCGGTTGGCGAACGACGCGGCCACCTGCACCAGGGTGGCCTCGCCCAGCGGGACCCGGCCGGCCGTGGCCAACCGGAGCACGAGACCGCTGAGCAGGTAGGTCAGAGCGGAGCCGAGCAGCGTCGCGGCGACCGCTACCGGGTTGGCGTGCACGATCAGCCCCAGGGCGGTGCGGATCTCGCCGAGCTGGGGGAGCAGCAGGTGCACGACCAACCCCAGGACCAGCAGCTCCAGGACGGTGCGGCGGCTGATCCGGACCACCTTCGCCGCCGGGCGGTCGCGGTCCGGGCTGCGTCGCAGGATCTCCTGGCGAAGGCTGTCGAGCATGCCGGGCCGGGCGCGCAGGGCGGTCCGGCCGGCGCGGGACAGCACCGCGGGTTGCAGGAACGGCACGCTGTCCGCGACCGCCGCGACACCCAGGCGGTCGATCGCCGCATCGACCACGCCGGCCGGGTCGACCCGGCCGGCCAGGGCGACCATCAGCTCGACGACGTCGCGGGCCCGCTGCTCGGCCGAGGCGTCGTCGGCGCCGAAGCCCAGGTCCACCAGGTAGACGTGGTCCCGGCCGACGAGCACATTCGCGGCCCGCAGGTCCCGGTGCGCGATGCCCACCCGGTGCAGACGCGCCACCTGGTCCCAGGCGTCGCGTACGGCGGCAAGCGGGACCGGCCCGACGACGGCGTCCAGCGGGGCGGCGTCGATGAACTCCTGCACCAGCACGGCGTCGCCGCCGGGCGCGGCGGCGGTCGTGACGACGGCCGGTATCCGCACGCCGGCACGCGCGGCGAGCAGGGTCAGACAGGTCTCGTGTTCGCTCTGCTGCCGTGCGCTCAGGTACGGCGGCGCGTCGGCCACGTGGCGGTAGCGCATCCGCCGGTAGAGCTTGTAGACCCAGTCCGCGTCGCGTTGCTCGCCACCGGTCACCTTGACGAACAGTCGCCGACCGCCGGTGGTGACCGCCTGCCACGGCTGCGAGCCACGGGCGTCGCCGTGGATCGGCGCCAACCATGCCACCTCGATCCCGCGCCGCCGCAGCGTCGCCCGCAGTGCGGGCACCGACCGTTGCGGCCCGACCTCGCCGACCACGAGTCGGGCCAGACACACCGCGAGCCAGCCGACGAGGACACCGCCGGCCACATCGATCGGCAGATGCGCTCCGACGTGGATCCGCGCGACGGCGACCAGCCCGATCACCACCCAGGCGGCGCGGCGCCACCGGGGGCCGCCGGCCCGCGCGGCGACGAGCGCCAGGGCGGTGGCGACCGCGACGTGTCCCGACGGGTACCCGAGGCGTCCGGTGATCGTCTCGCGCAGGACCACGTCGGTGAACAGCGCCGCGGGCCGCTGCCGGGCGACCGCGGCCTTGACGGCTGCCGCGAGCCAGTACGCTAGATTCCCGGCCAGCAGGAGAGTCCACGCGGCGCCGATGCGGCGTGCGATGACGGCTGCTGCGGCGGCGACGAACACCGCCGGGTACGAGCCGAGCTGCATGACCAGGACCAGGACCGGGGTCAGCCCGGCCGGAAGGTGGTTGAGCAGGGTGAACAGGTCCTGCTCCCAGCGAGGCACCCGGTGGCTGCGTACGGCCGCGCTGAGCGCCGCCAGAAGGCACGCCGAGACGGTCAGGCTGACCAGCAACGCCGGCGACGGGCGATGCGTACGCGCTCCCACCGGTCCTCGGCCGCCCCTCGTCCGGCACCGTCCCTGCCGTCGACCCGAACCCTACGTTTCGTCCGCCCGCGGGAGGCGCTTCTCTCTCACCGGCCACTCTCCGGGGCGACAATCATCGGGTGGACAGGATCCTGGCGGTGCTCGTGGGGCTGCCGCCGCTGCTCGTCCTGACCCTGGTGATCGTCCTGCCGGCCCTGGAGTCCTCGACGCTGCTCGGGCTGGTCGTACCGGGTGAGACAGCGATCCTGATCGGCGGGCTGGTGGCCCACGGTGGCGCGCTGCCGCTGTGGGCGGTGGTGGCCGCCGGGGCGGCCGGGGCCTGCCTCGGTGACCAGGCCGGGTACGCCCTCGGCCGCCGGTACGGCGCGGGTGTGCTCGCCCGCGCCCCGCGAGTGCTGCGCCGGCGCCTCGACATCGCGCGGGCCCGCCGCCTGGTCGCCCGCCGCGGGGCGTGGGCGGTGCTCATCGGACGCTGGGTGGCGGTGCTGCGCGCCGTGGTTCCCATGATCGCCGGCGCAGGTGGGATGCGGTGGCCGGTGTTCCTGCGGGCGAACCTGGCCGGCGGCCTGGTGTGGGCGACGGCCGTGGCGCTGCTGGGCTACCTGGGCGCCGCCTCCTACCGCTATCTGGAACGGGAACTGGGCATCGGGGAGTGGGCGCTGCTGGCCCTGATCGGCGTCGGCGTGGCGCTGCGGGCGTGGCAGAGGGCACGGCGCGAACCGGCCGACGGTGAGCGGGCAGGCCAATCACCCGCGCGCGGTGGGGCGGATCGGTAGCGTCACTCGTGGGGGTGGCCGGCGACCGCGGAGTGCGCAGTGGGGCGAGCAGACGACGGGCGCGCGGCGTTCTGGGCCGGGCCGCTGCCGCAGGCCGTGGCCGCCGTCGGAGCCTCCACGGCCGGGCTCACCGGTGAACGCGCCGCCGCCCTGCTGCGCGAGCACGGGCCCAACCGGGTCGACGCGGGCGCCAGGCGGGGCTGGCGGCTCCTGCTGTCGCAGTTCACCAGCCCGATCATCCTGATCCTGATTGCCGCGACCCTGCTGTCGATGGCCGTCGGGGATCTGATCGACGGCACCATCATCCTGGCCATCGTCGCGGCCAGCGGTGGCCTCGGCTTCTGGCAGGAACACGCCGCCGGGCGGGCCGTCGACGCGTTGCAGGCCCGGGTCCGGGTGGACACCGAGGTGATCCGCGACGGGCGTGAGGTGTCCGTACCGGTCGAGGAGGTCGTCGTCGGCGACCTCGTGGTGCTGCGCGCCGGGGACGTCGTCCCGGCGGACTGCCGGATCGTTCAGGCGGAACGTCTGCAGGTCGACCAGGCGGTGCTTACCGGCGAGTCGTTCCCGGTACCCAAGTCGGACGACCCGTCGCCGCCGGACGCGGAGCTGACCGCGCGCGGCAACGCGCTGTGGATGGGTACGCACGTGGCCAGCGGCACCGCGCGCGCGGTGGTGATGCGCACCGGCCGCGACAGCACCTTCGGAGCGGTGTCCCGCCGGGTCGCCTCCCGCCCCGCCAGCACCGGCTTCCAACGCGGGCTGACCCGCTTCGGACTGCTGCTCGTGCGGATCATGGTGGTGCTGCTGGTCGGCATCTTCGTCGCCAATCTGCTGCTGCACCGCCCGGTCATCGACTCCCTGCTGTTCTCGCTCGCCCTCGCCGTCGGGCTGACCCCGCAGATGCTGCCGGCGATCGTCGCGGTCAGCCTCTCCGCCGGCGCCCGTGCGATGGCCGCGCACCGGGTCATCGTCAAGCGCCTCGAGGTCATCGAGGACTTCGGCGCCATGACCGTGCTGCTGACCGACAAGACCGGCACCCTCACCGCCGGCACGGTCACCCTCACCGGCTGCCTCTCGGTCGAGGGTGAGCCGGACGCCGAGGTGGCCCGGCTCGCGAGGCTCAACGCCGGCCTCCAGCGTGGATTTCCCAACCCTGTCGACACGGCGATCATGAGGGGGCAACCACCCGCCGACCCGGGCACCCGCATCGCCGAGGCGCCCTACGACTTCACCCGCCAGCGCCTGTCCCTGCTGGTGCGCGACGGAGACGAGCCGATCCTGGTCACCAAGGGTGCGCTACGCGCGGTGCTCGACGTCTGCGCCACCGCACGCACCGCCGCGGGCACGGTACCGCTGGACGAGGTACGCGAGCGGGTCCTGCGACGGTTCGCCGCGCTCAGCGACCAGGGCGACCGGGTGCTGGGCCTCGCCGTGCGAGCCATGCCCGGCGCCACCGCCGTCGCCGTCGCCGACGAACGGGAGATGACGCTGGTCGGGCTGCTCGCCTTCCAGGACCCACCCCGCGCAGACGCCGCCGCCGCCATCCGCCGGCTCGCTGACATGGGCGTCACGGTCCGACTGGTCACCGGCGACAACCGGCACGCCGCCCGGCACGTCGCCGCCAGCGTCGACCTAGCCGGCGAACCGCTCGTCGGCGCCGACCTCGCCGCCTGCCCCGACGACCAGTTGCCGGAGCGGATCGCCGACGTCACCGTGTTCGCCGAGGTGGACCCGCTGCAGAAGGAACGCATCCTGACCGCGCTGCGCCAACGCGGCGACGTCGTCGGGTTTCTCGGCGACGGCATCAACGATGCTCCCGCGCTGCACGCCGCCGACGTCGGCATCTCCGTCGACACCGCTGTCGACGTCGCCAAACAGGCCGCGGCGATCGTGCTGCTCGACAAGAACCTCGACGTGATCGCCGACGGCATCCGCCTCGGCCGCCGCACGTTCACCAACACCTTGAAGTACATCCGGGTCAACACCAGCGCGTCCTTCGGCAACGTCGTCAGCATGAGCATCGCCGCGCTCCTGCTGCCCTTCCTGCCGCTGCTGCCCCGTCAGGTCCTGCTGCTCAACTTCCTCTCCGACATCCCCTACACCACCCTGTCCACCGACTACGCCGATGCCGAGCAGATCCAGCATCCGCGTACCGTCGACGTCCGGACCATCCGCAGGTTCATGCTGGTGTACGGCTCGATCAGCATCGCCGTGGACCTCCTCGTACTCGGCGCCCTGCGCTGGTGGTGGCACGTGTCGACCGACGTCTTCCGCGCCGCCTGGTTCGTCCAGTTCACCGCCACCGAGATCATCGCGCTGCTGGTGCTGCGCTCCAATCGGAGTTTTCTGCGCAGCCGCCCCTCCGCCGCGCTCGCCGGCACCGGACTGTTGCTCATCACGGTCACCGTCGCGCTGCCCTTCAGCCCACTGTCCGCGCCACTCGGACTCGCCGCGCTCCCGCCGGTGGTGCTGGCGGCCCTCGCCGCGGTCACCCTGGTCAACGTCGCCGCCAACGAGACCGCCAAGCATGTCGTCCCGCCGGACCCGACCGTCGCACGGCGGGTGCCCCGCCCGTGACGGTCTCGCGTCCATCGGTGATCGCCTATTGACAAACAATATTAACAATTAGACCCTGCTGAGAGAGCGCTCTCCCGTCCCTGTCTCCAGCGAGGTGTCGCCATGCGTCTTCGAAGAAAGCTGCTCGCCGCCGCGTCCGCACTGCTCGCCGGGCTCGCGGGCACCGTCGTCGCCACGCCCGCCCACGCGGTCGGACCCGCGTTGCTACCCGTCACCGTCACCAACACCACCGGTCGCACCGACCCGGTCTACCTCTACGTCATCGGCGTCCAGCTGTCCTCCGGCCGGCTCGGCTACGTCACCGCCGGCGGCGCCTTCGTGCCGTGGAGCGGCGGGCAGATCCCGCCGTCGCCCGCGCCGGACGTCTCCATACCGGGCCCCGGCAACGGCGGCAGCACCACGATCCAGTTCCCCCGGGGCTTCTCCGGCCGGGCCTACTTCGCCCTCGGGCAGAAGCTGAAGTTCTTCCTCACCCCGGACGGACTGGTGCAGCCCGCGCCCTGGGCGGCCGGTGACGCGAACCGCGACATCCTCTTCGACTGGAGCGAGTTCACCTACAACGACTCCGGGCTGTGGCTCAACAGCTCCCAGGTCGACATGTTCGCGATCCCGCACGCGGTCACGGTGACCGGCGCCAACGGCGTCACCAAGCGCACCGGCGACGTGGTGGCCAACGGACGCAACGCGGTCATCGACGGCATCCGGGCGCAGCCGGGCTGGGCCAACACCGTCCACACCCGCTCCGACGGGACCGTGCTGCGCGTCCTGGCTCCGGGGAAGGCGGCCGGGGCCGGCCTGCTGAGCACCACCTATCTGGACTCCTACATCGCCTCCGCGTGGAACGCGTACACCACGAAGACGCTGACCGTGGCGCCCTTCGCCGACCAGCCGGCCATCCGGTACTACGGCCGCACCTCGGGCAACACCATGACCTTCACAAACGGCAGCGGCCAGGTGGTCGCCTCCTTCAACCGGCCCTCCTCGGCCAGCGTCTGGGGATGCGACGGCGACCTGCCCGCGCCGAACGACCAGGTGGTCGGCCCGATCTCGCGTACGCTCTGCGCGGCCCTCAACCGAGGCACGCTCGGCACCATCGACACCCAGCCCAGCACGAACGCCGCCGACTTCTACCGCAGCAACCCCACCAACCAGTACGCCCGCCTGATCCACGCCAACATGACCGACGGCCGGGCGTACGCGTTCGCCTTCGACGACGTCGGCGGATTCGAGTCACTGGTGCACGACGGCGACCCCCGTTCGGCCGGACTGATCCTCAGCCCGTTCACCGGAGGTGGGGGCGGCAACCCGACCACCGGGGTGCCCGTGGTCAGCAACTGGAACAACAAGTGCATCGACGTGCCGAGCTCCAACTTCGTCGACCGCGCGCCGCTGCAGATGTGGAACTGCAACAACACCAACGCGCAGAAGTGGACGTTCAGCGGCACGGCGCTGAAGAGCCAGAACAACAAGTGCATGGACGTCGACGCCGGGTCCACCGCCAACGGGGCGGTGGTGCAGCTCTACACCTGCAACGGCACCGGCGCCCAGCAGTTCACCCTGAACTCGGCCGGGGACCTGGTCAACCTTCAGGCCGACAAGTGCGTCGACATCAAGGACCGGAACGGCAACGACGGCGCGAGGCTCCAGCTCTGGGACTGCACGGGCACGGCCGGCCAGAAGTGGCGCAAGGGCTGACCGGCCCTGCGACGGGGGGCGGGGGCCGACCGCGAGTCGCTCCCGCCACCCGCCGCGACGGCTCGCCGTCCCGCAGGACGGACGCGCCGACCACGTCGGCTCACCGCCCCATACGATGGACAACGGTGCTGGTTCGCCGTGCCCGTGAAGGGTGTGGCGTCGTAAGAGGGAACCCGGTGTGAGTCCGGGACTGCCCCGCAGCGGTGAGTGGGAACGACAGCCGTCATCGAAGCACTGGACCGTGAGGTCTGGGAAGCGACGGCCAGTAGGTGACCGGGTGGATCCGGTCGCGCCCGCGAGTCCGAAGACCTGCCCGCACCGCGCGCACCGTCCGGTGTGCGCCGCCGACGGTCGCTCGGGACGGCCGGTGCGGAAGCCGGTACGCCGTCTGTACCCCTTCCCTCCCCGCCTCGATCGGCCTCGTGTGCTTCGAGGGAAGGGATCTCCATGAGTACCGCATTCGGTCAGAGCACCGTGCTGGGCTATCCACGTATCGGGGGCAACCGGCAACTCAAGAGGGCCGTCGAGGCCTACTGGGCGGGCCGGATCGACGCCGAGGAGTTGGCGGCGACCTCTGCCGCGCTACGGGCGAAGGTGTGGCGGACGCTGCGCGACGCGCGCCTGGACGCGATCCCGTCCAACACGTTCTCCTACTACGACCACGTGCTGGACACGGCCGTCGCCGTCGGCGCGATTCCGCGCCGGTTCGCCCGTCTCGGCCTCGGCGACCTCGGCACCTATTTCGCCATGGCCCGGGGCGTCGATGCCGAGCCGGCGCTCGAACTGACGAAGTGGTTCGACACCAACTACCACTATCTGGTTCCCGAGATCGGCTCCGACACCACCTTCGCGCCGAATCCCGACAAGGCGCTGCGCGAGTACCGCGAGGCCCGCGAGCTGGGAATCGACAGCCGGCCGGTGCTGGTCGGGCCGGCGACATTCCTGCTGCTGGCCAAGCCCACCGAGGCCCGCGGCGAACCGTTCGACCGGCTGACCGACCTGGTCGACGTGTACGCCGGCATCCTGCGATCCCTTGCCGCGGCGGGCGTGCGATGGGTGCAGCTGGACGAACCCGCCTACGTCGCCGACCGGAGCGCCGCCGAGATCGACGCGCTGCGGGAGGCGTACACCCGGCTCGGCGCGGTGGAACAGCGGCCGGCGATCTTCGTCGCCACCTATTTCGGCGAGCTCGGTGACGCGCTGCCCGCCCTGCTCGACACGCCGGTCGAAGCGGTCGGCGTGGATCTGGTGGCCGGGCCCGGCAACCTGCGGCGGCTGGCCGGTGCGGGACCACTGCGCGGCAAGACGATCGTGGCCGGCCTCGTCGACGGCCGCAACGTCTGGCGTACCGACCTGCGGGCCGCCGTGGCGGCCGGTGCCGCCGTCACCGCCCTCGCCGACCACGTCGCCGTGTCCACCTCGTGCTCGCTGCTGCACGTGCCGGAGGACCTGTCCGCCGAGACCGCTCTCGACCCGGCGCTGCGTCAGCGGCTCGCCTTCGCCCGGCAGAAGGTCGATGAGGTCGTCCGGCTCGGCCGCGCGCTGCGCAACGGCACCACGTCCCTGCCCGAGCCGCTGCCGCCCACCCCTGCCGCCTGGCGCGACGACACCGTACGCGGTCGGCTCGCCGCGCTGCGCGCCACGGATCGGCAGCGCGGCGCGGACCCGGAGCGTGCGGCGGCACAGCAGGCCCGGCTGAACCTGCCGCCCCTCCCGACCACGACCATCGGATCGTTCCCGCAGACCGACGAGCTGCGCCGCGCGCGTGCCGAGCACCGGGCCGGGCGTCTCGACGACGCCGCCTACACGCAGCGGATGCGCGCCGAGGTCGAGCACGTCGTCCGGCTCCAGGAGCGGCTGGGCCTGGACGTGCTCGTGCACGGCGAGCCGGAACGAAACGACATGGTCCAGTACTTCGGCGAGCAGCTGGACGGGTTCGCCGCCACCGAACACGGCTGGGTCCAGTCCTACGGCTCCCGATGCGTGCGTCCGCCCGTCATCTACGGCGACGTGGCACGCAGGGCGCCGATGACCGTCAACTGGTCCACCTACGCGCAGTCGCTGACCGACCGGCCGGTCAAGGGCATGCTCACCGGCCCGGTCACGATCCTGGCCTGGTCGTTCGTCCGCAGCGACCAGCCACTGGCAGACACCGCGGACCAGGTCGCGCTCGCCCTGCGCGACGAGTGCCGTGATCTCGAGGCAGCCGGTATCCGGGTCATCCAGGTCGACGAGCCGGCGCTGCGTGAGACGCTGCCACTGCGCAGGGCGGACCAGAAGGCGTACCTGGACTGGGCAGTCGGGGCGTTCCGCCTGGCCACCTGCGGAGTCGCCGACGACACCCAGATCCACACCCACCTGTGCTACTCGGAGTTCGGGGAGGTGATCACGGCCATCGACGCCCTCGACGCCGACGTCACGAGCATCGAGGCATCCCGCTCCCGGATGGAGGTCCTCGACGACCTCGCCGCGATCGGATACCGCCGGGGTGTGGGGCCCGGCGTCTGGGACATCCACTCACCCCGGGTGCCGTCCCACGACGAGGTCGTCGGCGCGCTGCGCCGGGCCGTGGCCGCGGTGCCGGCCGAGCGGCTGTGGGTGAACCCCGACTGCGGCCTCAAGACGCGCGGCTATCCCGAGGTCGAGGCGTCCCTCCAGCACCTGGTCGCCGCCGCGGCCGAGCTGCGCGGACGCTGAGCCGCCGGCCGGGCGGAACGCCGCGCCGTTCCGCCCGGCCCGGGCCCGGTTCAGCCCTTGACAGGCCGTGCCCCGAGCGCCGAGGCTGCATGAAGTGATGTATGTCGATGTTACGGGGGCATGATGCGACGCAGGATCTTCGCGCTGGCTACAGCAGCCGCGGTCGTCGTCGGCGGGGCCATGACGATGGCGCTGCGGCCGGCCTACGCCGCGACGGCGTGCACGGTGGACTACACCATCACCCGGGAGTGGTCCAGCGGCTTCTGGGCCGAGCTCACCGTCACCAACCTGGGCGCTCCCGTCACCGACTGGTGGCTGCGGTTCCGGCAGGCGAACGGTCAGACGATCACCATGGGCCTCGACCGGCTGCCGGACGGATACACGCTGGGCAGCGGCGAGATGTATCCGATGACCATGCTCCGTCCGCCGGCGGGATCCACGCTGCCGACCGGCGCCTCGGTGACGGTGCGGTTCGGCGGCAACTACCAGGGTGCCGACCCCGAGCCGACCGACTGGGTGTTGAGCGGCCAGCCGTGCGACGGGGACGGCGCCGACCCGACCGGCTCGTCGCCGCCGCCGGCCTCGGGGAGCCCGCGGCCCAGCCCACTGCCGGGCGGGCCGTCGGTGGCGCTCACCTCGCCCCGGCCCAATGACTTCTTCGCCGCGCCGGGCGTCATCCCCATCCGTGCCGAGGCCACGGCGGCGCCCGGCCGACGGATCGAGCGGGTCGAGTTCCGCGAGCGCGGCAGGCTGCTCGCCGTGGACACCACCGCGCCGTACGCGTTCGACTGGCGCGGCGTGCCGCCGAACAGCGGCACCCGCCTCACCGCCACCGCCTACGACAGCAGCGGCGCCCAGGCCACCGCCGAGGTCCGCGGCGTCCGGGTGCTCCCGCCGCAGGCACCCGGCGCCGCGCCTGCGCTGAAGGCGTTCGGCAACCGCATCCTCACGGTCGCAGCCAGTCCGAGGCCGTACCGGCCCCGTGGAATCATCCGGTCGGCCGCGCCCGGCGAATGCGCATGGGGACCGATCCACTGGGACGGCCCGGTCGACGACGCGTCGGTAGGCGCGCTGCGGGCCCGCGGCGTCAACGCGGTACGGGTCGTGCTGAGCGACGCCTGCTACGCCTACACCGGCAGCCCTGCCGATCGGCAGAACCGCGTCGGCTACCTCGACGAGGCGGCCCGGTACGTCGACCGGCTCGTCCGGGCCGGCATCACACCCGTCGTGTCGCTACGCCAGAGCGACATCTCCGCCACCCGCACGTTCTGGAGCGCGGCGGCGGAGGTGTTCGGCGACGACAACGCAGTGGTCTTCGACATCTCGTCCTACGACTTCCCGGCGGTCGGCGGCACCGATCCCGCGGCGGTCTGGACCTGCTGGCGCGACGGCGGATCCGAGTGCGCCGGCGCCGGTCTGCCGCCCTTCGGCGTGCAGGAGCAGATCCGCCTGCTTCGCGTCCAGGGCTCGTTCAACCTGGTCCTCGCCGCCGGGATCGACGGCGGCAACGATCTGAGCCGGTGGCTGGAATATCGCCCGGCTGACCCGGACGGCCGCAGCGTGGCCGCCGCCTGGCGCGTCGACGACCGCTCGGCCTGCGCCACGCCGGCCTGCTGGCGGTCCACGCTGCTCCCGGTCGCCGCCCAGGTGCCGCTGGTCGCCACCGACGTCAGCGCCGGCTCGGGGGCGCCGACGTTCGTACCGCGGACTGTCGCCTGGCTCGACCAGCACGGCATCGGCCACCTGCGCCGGTGACCGGGGGAGGGGAGGTCGCGGCCGGAGGGCCGGTCAGACGGCCGCGCGCGCCCACTGCTGGTTGGTGCCGCTGCCTCTCCTACCCGTACGACCCCTCGACCGGGTCGGCGTGGGCGGGACATCGCACATCGAGCCGTCCATCGACGTTCATCCAACAGATCGGCGTGCGTAAGCTCCGCACGGTCGGATCCATGGAACCTACGGAGGAGGTTCCATGGATCGTCGAGCCATGTTGCGGGCCACTGTTGTCGGTGCGGGCGCTGTCGCCCTGCCGTTCACGGCGTGGTCGGCGGCGTACGGAGCCCCGGCACAGAACGCGGCGGGGCCCTACGGTGGGCTTCAGGCAGCCGACGCCAACGGCATCCAGTTGCCGGCCGGGTTCACCAGCTCGATCGTCGCGCGGTCCCGGCGGACGGTGCCGGGGACGTCGTACACCTGGCACGACGCCCCGGACGGCGGCGCCGTGTTCCCGAACGGCACCGGCTGGATCTACGTGTCGAACTCCGAGGTGTCGGCCGGTGCGGGTGGCGGCGCCTCGCGACTCGTCTTCAACTCCAGCGGCGCCGTGGTCGGGGCGTCGCGGATCCTCTCCGGCACCAACAACAACTGCGCCGGTGGGAAGACGCCGTGGAACACCTGGCTCTCCTGCGAGGAGGTGTCCCTGGGACGTGTCTTCGAGACGTACCCTCTCGGCGGGACCGCGGTGGCGCGTCCCGCGATGGGCCGGTTCAAGCACGAGGCGGCCGCGGCCGACCCGGTCCGCCGCGTGGTCTACCTGACCGAGGACGAGACCGACGGCAAGTTCTACCGGTTCGTGCCGGCCACCTGGGGTGACCTGTCCGCCGGAACACTTCAGGTCCTCCGCGCCGGTACGGCCACCTCCGGCACGTTCACCTGGGCCACGGTGCCCGACCCGGACGGCTCGCCCACCCCGACCCGGCAGCAGGTGTCCGGCGCGAAGACGTTCAACGGTGGCGAGGGCTGTCACTACGCGGACGACACCGTCTGGTTCACCACGAAGGGCGACAACCGCGTGTGGCAGGTCAACCTGGCCGCCGGCACGTACGAGCTCGCCTACGACGACAACCTGGTCAGTCCGGGCGCCCCTCCGCTGACCGGCGTCGACAACATCACCGGGTCCACTGCAGGTGACCTCTACGTCGCCGAGGACGGCGGCAACATGGAGATCTGCATGATCACGCCGGACGACAAGATCTCGGTCTTCCTGCGGATCACCGGACAGAGCGGTTCGGAGATCACCGGGCCGGCGTTCACCCCGGCGGGGGACCGGCTGTACTTCTCCTCGCAACGCGGCACGACCGGCTCGTCGTCCGGCGGCATCACCTACTGCGTCACCGGTCCGTTCCGCCGTTGACCGGCTCCCGGTCCCGCCGGCAGTGACCACACGGTGAGGGACGCCCGGTCCTCACCGGGCGTCCTTCACCGGCGTGCTCCACGCGGACGCGCCGGGACGACGGCCTCTCGACGTCGGGGTGTGAAACCGCCGATTCCGCCGGCCGTCACGGCACGTGGCCGGTTCCTGGCGCATTGACATCGGCGCACCGGCCACAGCAGACTGTCGCGACAACTCAACCACCGCGTGTACGTGCGGGGGAAGACCGGTCGAAATCCGGCGCTGGCCCGCAACGGTAGGCCGCCCAGAGAACTCTGCGGCGGCGAGCCCGAATACCCGTCGTACGCGTGCAACCGCTCCCCACCCGTCGTGGCCCACGGGTCGGAGTCCCGGACGCCCCCGCGTACTGCGGTCGTCCGGGCTTTCGACGACCGCCGGGCCGGAAAGGCGCTTCCGATGGTCGTCCGCCGAAGCCGGCACCGCCTGCTCGCGCTCCTCTGCGGCGTACTCGCCGCCCTCACCCTCACCACACCGGCCGTCGCCGCCCCCGATCGCGCCGCCCTCACCCGCCCGGAGGCCGCCGCCGGCTGGCTCGCCCGGCAACTCGTCGACGGCGAACGCTTCGAGGCGGTCTTCGACGGTGTCGCCTACCCCGACCAGGGGCTGACCCTCGACGCCGTGTTCGCCTTCGCCGCCGGCGGCGTCGCCGACGACCACGGCGCCGGCGCGCTGGCCTGGGTCACCCGGCCGGACATCCGCGACGGCTACCTCGGCGACGGCGTCTCCGAGGCGTACGCGGGCGCGACCGCCAAGCTCGCCCTCGCCGTGCAGGTGCGCGGCGGCGACCCGGCCGACGTCGGCGGGGTGGACCTGATCGCCCGGCTGCGTTCGCTGCAGACGCCGGCCGGCCGGTTCAGCGACCGGTCCGCGTACGGCGACTACAGCAACGCGTTCAGCCAGTCCTTCGCGCTGCTGGCGCTGGACCGTACCGCGGCCGGGGCGCCACCGGCGGCGGCCGCCTGGCTGGCCGGCACCCGATGCCCGGACGGCGGCTACCCGCTGCTGCCCGCCCAACCGGTCTGCACGTCCGACGTGGACGCCACCGCGCTCGTGACGCAGGCGCTGCGCGCCGCGGACCGTCCGGCCGACGCCGCCGCCGGGCTGCGCTGGCTGGTGTCCGTTCAGCGTGCCGACGGCGGCTTCGCCAACGCGGCCGGCACACCGAACGCCAACAGCACCGGCCTCGCCGCGCAGGCCCTGCGCGACGGTCACCGGCTGCCGGCCTGGGCGCGGTCCCGGGCGTTCCTCGCCGGACTCCAGGTCGGCTGCGCCGGGGCGCCCGCCGACCGGGGCGCTGTCGACTTCGACGGTGGCGGCTTCGACCCGGCCACCGCGCCCCGGGCCACCGCCCAGGCCGTCCTCGGTCTCACCGGGGTCGGGTACGCCCGTCTGTCCGCCGCCGGCGCCGACCCCGGCGCACCGGTGCTCGCCTGCCCGTGAACCGCCTCGCCGCTCACCCGATCACAGGAGGACCCGTGTTCCGTCACCGTCCCACCGCCCGCACCTGGATGGCCGGCCTGCTGGCCGCCGTCGTGGCCGGCGTCGCGCTGACCGCAGTCGAACCCGCGCCCCGGTCGGCGCACGCCGCCGCCTGCGTCGGCACCTCGGGAGTCACTGTGGTCGTCGACTTCGCCGCGCTCGGCGGCGGCGTACAGGTCGCCTGTGCGCCGGGCGATCCGGCCACCGGCCTGGCCGCGCTTCAGGCCGCCGGCTTCACCGTCACCGGCACCGCCCGCTGGGGCCTGGCCTTCGTCTGCCGGATCAACGGCAAGCCCACCGCCGCGACCGAGCCGTGCGTCAACACCCCGCCGGCCACCGCGTACTGGTCGTACTGGCACGCGTCCAGCGGTGGCTCCTGGTCCTACAGCACGTCGGGGGCGACCGGCTACAACCCCGCGCCGGGCAGCGTCGAGGGCTGGTCCTTCGGCGCCGGCGCCCCGCCGAGCATCGCCGCTCCCTGAACCGCGGCTGCGAACGGTGTGACCAGCGGCGCACCGGGTACCGGCAGCTGCTCTGGCGTCGTCGCGCGCCCGGGCGGTACGGTGTCGGCACCCGGTGCGCCGGGCACAACTGCATACGTCCCGTGTGGGGGGAAGCCGGTTCGAAGCCGGCGCTGACCCGCAACCGTGAGCGAGAGTCCCTTTCGCGAGCCGGAATGCCCCGCCCGGGACGAGCGGCTTCCACTGTCGAGGTCTACAGGGTGAAGTCCGGGCCGCCGAGGTCCGACCACCCCGCCCACCGCAGCACGCGGAGCGGGGTGTCCGTCTCTCGGGGTGCTTTCCGGAGGTTTCACCGACCGCTCTGCGAAAGGCACCCCTGATGCCCCTGTCCCGGCGTCTCACCACCGGTCTCGGTACAGCCACGGTGACGGCTCTCGCCGCGATCACCGGCACCCCGCCGGCCGTTGTCGCGGCACCCGCCCCGGCCCACATCACCGCCGCCCGCGACGCCGCGTCCTGGCTGGCCGGCGAGTTCACCGACGGGGCGCTGCCCGGCCCGTTCGCCCCCGAGGACTGGGGGCTGACCATCGACGGCCTGGTCGCGCTGTCCGCCACCGGCGTCGACGCACCGACCCGGCAGGCGGCGACCGCGCAGGTCGCGACACACGTACGGTCCTACAACAGCTACGACGACTGGGGCATCGAGGGCTTCACCGACGGCGGGGCCACCGCCAAACTGCTCTACGCCGCGGCCGCCGCCGACGCGGACCCCACCGACTTCGGCGGCTACGACCTGCGGGCGGAAACCCTGTCGCTGATCGCCACGGCCGACGCCGGGCACCAGCGGGGACGGATCACCAGCCGTACCACCGCCGACAGCGGCCCGGACGCCAGCAACACCTTCGACCAGTCCTTCGCCGTGCTCGGCCTGGCCCGCAGCGGCGACCTGCCACAGGATCCGGTGGACTTCCTGATCCGGCAGCAGTGCGCGGCGGGCGGCTTCCGGCTCTACCCGGACGCCGCCGACGGGCCGTCGCCGTCCTGCGACGACCAGCCCGGCGCCACCCTCGACGTCGACTCGACCGCGATGGCCGTGCAGGCGTTGCTGGCCGCCGCCGAGGACGGCGCCACGGGCGCCGGCGACGCCGCCCGCAAGGGCGCCGACTGGCTGGTCACCCAGCAGCACGCCGACGGTTCCTTCGGCGGCTCGGGACCCACCACCGGCGCGAACTCCAACAGCACCGGCCTGGCCGGGCAGGCCCTCGCCGCCGCCGGCCGCGACGACGAGGCCGCCCGGGCGGCGACGGCCCTGGCCGCGCTGCAGCTCACCGCGGGCAACGGTGGCGCGGCCTCCGCCGACGCCGGCGCGATCGCCTACAACACCGACGGATTCACGGCTGCCGCGGCGGCCGGGATCACCGACACCGACCGGGACCAGTGGCGCCGGGCCACCGCGCAGGCCCTGCTCGGGCTGGCCCAGGTCCCGCTGGGCCGGATCGGCCTCGACCCGCCGCCCACGTCGACTCCCACCCCGACCGGCACGGCCTCGCCCACCGCGCCGTCCACGCCCTCCGCGTCTCCCACGCTCACCACTTCGCCTCCACCGACCGGCACCGCCGGCCCGACGCCGAGCGTGACCCGCCCTCCGGCGACACCCGCGCCCACGACCGCGGCGCCGGCCACCGTCGCGCCGCCGATCACGACCCCGGCCGCGTCCGGGCCGGGCGGGCTGCCGACGACCGGCGTGGCGATCGGTAGCTACCTGCTGATCGCGCTGCTGCTGATCGGTGGCGGAGTGACACTGCTCGTGCTCGGCCGACGGCGGGCGGGATGAGCCTCCGCGCCGCCCGTGGCGCGCTGGCCGTCGCCCTGGTCACCGCCTGCACCACGATCGGACCGGGCAGTCCTGCGGTGGCCGCCGGGTCGGCCGGCTACTGCCCGGACGCCTCCGGGGTCACAGTCGTGGTGGACTTCAACGAGCTCGGCGGCGGGACGGTGGTGCGGTGCGCGCCGGGCACCCAGGCCACCGGCCTCGCGGCGCTCAAGAACGCGGGCTTCCCGATCACCGGAACCCTGCGCTGGGGCGAGGGGTTCATCTGCCGGATCGACGGCAAGCCGTCGGCCGCGACGGAGAAGTGCGTCGACACCCCGCCTGCGAGCGCCTACTGGTCGTACTGGCACGCCCCGAACGGCGGCAGCTGGACGTACAGCGACAAGGGCGTGCTCAACCGCAAGCCGGCGGCCGGCAGCTTCGAGGGCTGGTCGTTCTCCCTCAACCGCAACGCCGACGACGCGCCCCGTCCCGGCGTCGCGCCGAAACGCCCCGCCCCGCCACCGCCACCGCCACCACCGCCGCCGCCGCCCACGGGCGGTGAGCCGGCGGCGCCACCACCGGCGGGAGGAACCGTCGCACCGCCGCCGGTCGCCGGTGGCCGGCCCGGCGAGCCCACCCGGCCGGGCGGCACCTCCGGCCCGCCGGTCTCCGTCGGCCCGCCGACCTCCGCCGGCACGTCACCGACGGCCGGTACGCCGACCCTGACGGCGACGCCGGGCGCCGCCACCGGCACGGCACCGCAGGGCTCCTCCGACGAGCCGGTGGTGACGGATGTCGCCGCGTCCCGTGACGACGACGGCCTGCCACTGGGCACGATCGCCGGGGTGCTTCTGCTCGCCCTGCTCGCCACCGGCGCGCTGGTCGCGGCCCGACGACGCCGTGCCGCCGACCCGGATGACTGACGTCACGGTCACCGGGTCGCGGCCGGCCGACGCCCGTCGTCTGCCGGGCCGGTGGCCGGTGTGGTGGCTGCCCCGGGGGCTGCACCCGGGCGCATGGTGGCTGTGGGCGCTCGGCCTGGCCACCGCGGCCAGCCACACCACGAATCCGCTGCCGCTGGCCCTGCTCGTCGCCGTCGCCGGTCTGGTGGTGGTGCGCCGCCGGGGCGACGCGCCGTGGGCGTTGGCGTTCCGCATGTACGTCTGGCTCGGCGCGGTGATCGTCACGATGCGGGTGGTGTTCCGGATCGTGTTCGGCGGCGGCCAGGGCGACCACATCCTGGTCCGGCTGCCGGAGATCCCGCTGCCCGCGTGGGCGGCGGGCATCCGCCTGTTCGGACCGGTCGCCGCCGAGCAGATCCTCGGTGGCTTCTACGACGGGCTGCGGCTGGCGACGATGCTGATCTGCCTCGGTGCGGCGAACGCCCTGGCCAACCCGAAGCGGCTGCTCAAGGCCGTACCCGGAGCGCTGTACGCGATCGGCACCGCCGTCGTGGTCGCGTTGTCGGTCGCCCCGCAGCTGGTGGAGAGCGTGCTACGGGTCCGCCGGGCCCGGCGGCTGCGCGGCGCGTCCGCCCGCGGGATGAGGGCGCTGCGCGGGATCGCCCTGCCGGTGCTGGCCGACGCGTTGGACCGGTCCCTGGCCCTCGCGGCCGCGATGGACTCCCGTGGTTACGGCCGCACCGCGGCGGTGCCCGCCGGGCAGCGAACCGTCACCGGGGCGCTCGTCCTCGGCGGGCTGGTCGGCGTCTGCGCCGGCACCTACGGGCTGCTCGACACCGCCGCACCCGGCTACCTGGGGCTGCCGATGCTCCTGGCCGGACTGACCGCCGCCGTGACCGGCATGCTGCTGGCCGGTCGCCGGGTCCGCCGCAGCCGGTACCGACCGGACCGCTGGCGTCCGGCCGAGCTGCTCGTGGCCGGCTGCGGGGTGGCCGCCGCGGCACTGACCATGCTCGCCGGCTCGGTGGACCCGGAACTGCTCTACCCGCCGGTCAGCCCGCTCACCTGGCCCCAGCTGACCCCGCTGATGCTTCTCGCCGTCGGCGTCGCGGCGGCACCCGCCTGGCTGGCGCCGCCACCACCGCCGACAGTATGTGCCGGACGCCCGCCGTCGGTGGACCGGCCCATCCCCGTCACGGACGTGCCGGCAGACGGAGTGCGCGCCGCGAGGGCATCGACACCGGGAGACCGCCCATGATCACTTTCGACCGGGTCACCGTCCACTATGCCGAGGGCGGCCCGCCACCGTTGCGGGATGTGACGTTTCGCGTCGAGGAAGGTGAACTCTGCTTGGTCGCGGGCCGTACCGGTGCCGGAAAGTCGACGCTGCTGCGGGCGATCAACGGTCTCGTCCCACACTTCACCGGCGGCACCCTGCACGGCGCCGTCACCGTCGACGGCAGGGACACCCGCACGCATCCGCCGCGCGATCTCGCCGACGTCGTCGGCGTGGTCGGCCAGGACCCGTTGGCCGGCTTCGTCACCGACACCGTCGAGGAGGAACTGGCGTACGGGATGGAGCAGCTCGCCCTGCCACCCGCGGTGATGCGCAAGCGGGTGGAGGAGACGCTGGACCTGCTCGGCATCGCCGACCTGCGCGACCGGCCCCTGCGGACGCTGTCCGGCGGTCAGCAACAGCGGGTCGCCATCGGCGCGGTGCTCACGGCGCACCCCCGGGTGCTGGTGCTCGACGAACCCACCTCCGCGCTGGACCCCACCGCCGCGGAGGACGTGCTCGCCACCGTCACCCGGCTGGTGCACGACCTCGGAGTGACAGTGGTGCTGGCCGAGCACCGGCTGGAGCGCGTCCTGCAGTACGCCGACCGGCTGCTGTACCTGCCCGGCGACGGCCATGTCCACGACGGGACGCCAGCGACCGGGCTGGCCCACATCGACATCGCGCCACCCCTGATCGAGCTGGGTCGCCTCGCCGGCTGGACACCGCCGCCGTTGTCGGTCCGTGACGCCCGCCGGCGGGCGTCCGACCTCCGGCACCGGCTCGCCGGCGTGGCGCCGCCGCCGGTCCCGGCGGGCGCGGACACCGGTCCCACGCTGACCGCGCGGAAGATCGTCGTACGGTATCCGGGCACCGTCGCGGTGGCCGGCGTCGACCTCGATCTGCGCGCCGGCCGGGTCGTCGCGTTGATGGGCCGCAACGGATCCGGCAAGTCCAGCCTGCTCTGGGCGGTGCAGGGCAGCGGCCCACGCCACGGCGGCACCGTCGCCGTGACCGGGCCGAAGGGCACCGTCGACCCGAAGGCCCTGCCGGCCGGTCAGGCCCGCCGGCACGTCGGCCTCGTCCCGCAGGACGCCGGTGACCTGCTCTACCTGGAGACAGTCGACGCGGAGTGCGCCCAGGCCGACCGGGAGACCGGCGTACCGGCCGGCACCTGCCGGGCGCTGGTGGACCAGCTCGTCCCCGGACTGCCCGGTGACCGGCACCCCCGGGACCTGTCCGAGGGACAGCGGCTCGCCCTCGCACTCGCCGTGCAGCTCACCGCCGCTCCGCCGGTGGTCCTGCTCGACGAGCCGACCCGCGGCCTGGACTACCATGCCAAGCGGCAGTTCACCGCCGTCGCCCGGATGCTGGCCGGCAGCGGCCGAGCCGTGGTGGTCGCCACCCACGACGTCGAACTCGTCGCCACCCTCGCCGACCGGGTGATCGTGATGGCCGAAGGGGAGATCGTCTCCGACGGCACCACCGCAGAGGTCATGCTCGCCTCGCCGGCGTTCGCGCCGCAGGTGGCCAAGGTCCTCGCCCCCGCCCCCTGGCTGACAGTGGAACAGGTCGCCGCCGCGCTCGACGAGACCAGGGCACCGGCATGAGCGTGCTGCGGGTCGCCCCGCGTACCGCTGTGGTGCTGACCCTCGCCTCGGCCGCTGCGCTGGCCACCTTCACCTGGCCGTTCTTCGTCCCCGCACACCCGGAGAGCACCGCCCGCACCGGCGAGGCGCCGCTGGTCTTCATCGTCATGCTGCCGGTACTCGTGGCGCTCGTCCTCGCCGAACTCACCTCCGGCGGCATCGACAGCAAAGCCCTGGCGATGCTCGGCGTACTCGCCGCCGTCAACGCCGCCCTGCGCCCCCTGGGTGCGGGGACCGCGGGCATCGAGACCGTGTTCTTCCTGCTCGTCCTGGCCGGCCGGGTCTTCGGACCCGGGTTCGGGTTCCTGCTCGGTGCCACGTCGCTGTTCGCCTCCGCCCTGCTCACCGCAGGCGTCGGGCCGTGGCTGCCGTTCCAGATGCTCTGCGCCTCGTGGATCGGCCTCGGCGCCGGCCTGCTTCCGGCCCGGCTGCGCGGCCGCGCCGAGGTCGCCGTCCTGGCCGGGTACGGGATGCTCGCCGCCTACGGCTACGGCCTGCTGATGAACCTGTGGTTCTGGCCGTTCAGCGTCGGCGCGGACACCGAGCTGTCCTACGTCGCCGGTGCCCCCGTACTGGAGAACCTGCACCGTCTCGCCCTGTTCACCGCCGTCACGTCCACCTTCGGTTGGGACACCGGCCGCGCGATCACCACCGCCGTGGCGATAGTCCTCGCCGGTCCTGCCGTCCTCGCCGCGCTGCGCCGCGCCGTCCGGCGGGCCGCGTTCGGCGCGCCGGTCACCTTCGCCGCGGCGTCCGACAGGCCCGCGGCGAAGGTGACCGGCATCCCGCAGTCCTCCTCGCAGGCGACGTAGGGCGCCGGCCGGAGGGTCGGTCAGACGGTCGTACGCGACCACTGCTGGTTGGCGCCGGTGTTGCACGCGTACTGCTTGAGGACCGCACCGTCAGCGGTCGATGCGGCCGGTACGTCCACGCACTTGCCGCTGTGCCGTGCCCGGAGTTGGAAGTAGCTGCCGCCTGTGACCATCTGGAACTGCTGGTTGGTGCCGGTGCCGCAGGTGTACTGGATCAGTTCGGCGCCGTCGGCGGTGGACGCGCTCACGACGTCGAGGCACTTTCCGCTGTTGCGGCTGACGAGTCGCCAGTAGCCGTTGCCGGCGTCCTGGAACTGCCACTGTTGCCACGTGTTGCCGTTGTACGTGTACTGGCCGACGCGCGCGCCGTTGTCGGTGTTCGGTTGCTGGACGTCCATGGCCTTGCCGCTGTGTCGCACGGTGATCCGGTAGAACGTGTCAGTCGACGGCGGGGGCGTCGTGGGGCCGCCGCCGATGGTGTCGCCCCAGGCGTACCGGATCTGGTCGGCGCCGGAGGTGTTGCGGACGGTCAGGTTGAGGTCGGTGCCGCTACCGCTGAGCGAGTACATCGAGTACCAGTCGTAGCCGATGGTGCCGGGCTTGCCGCCGAGCGCGGGCCAGTAGGTGCCGCCCATCCGGTTGTCGCGCATGACCTGGGCCATGGCGCGGATGTGGCGCACGAAGTTGTCGGTGCTGTTCGCGTCGGCGTAGTTGCGGCCGTCGTTCATGGGTGCGCCGAACTCGGTGGCGACCGCCCGCGACGCGCAGTTGCCGAGGCGGGTCTGGATGTGGCTCCGGAAGGCGTCGTAGGTCATCTCGCCGTAGAAGAATGCGTAGTGGTGGAACGACAGCAGCGTCGAGGCGAATCGGCTGTCGTTGCAGATGTCGCGCAGGTCCTGACTGAACCCGGTGCCCCCGATGAGCACCCGGCTGGGCACCGCCGAATAGTGGTAGCTGAGCCAGTTGGCAGCGACGTTGCGCCACTCCGTCGAGCTGTAGCCGTGGGGCTCGTTCATCGGCTCGAAGTAGACGTTGGAGTTCGAGCCGTACGTGTTCGTCACCGTGGACCACATCGCGTTCCAGGCGGCGAGGTTCGTGATCCGGCCGCCGGAGGCGGCGCCGTCCTCCCAGTAGGCGAGGATGACCTTGAACCCGCGGGCGGTGGCGGCGTCGATGGCGCCCCGGTAGGCCTCCCACCACGCCGTTCCCACCGTGTGGGTGTTGATGGGTAGCCGGACGGTGTTGACGCCCATGGTGGAAGCCATGTCGTCGTAGAGGGCGTTGGCCTTGGCCCGCACCGTCGCGTTGCTGTCGGAGGAGCTGAGGCCCTGCACGACGAGGGGACCGGTGCTGAAGTTGTCACCCAGCACGGCCCAGTTCATGCCTCGGAACTGGTTCGTGACGGCGACGGCGGGCGACGACACGACGGCGACGCCGCCGACCATCGCCGTCGTCGCGGCCACCAGCACGATCAGCAGCCGGCGTAGTGACCTGGTGCTCCGCGCCGGGCCCGGTGGGCGGCGCCGCGACGAGGTGGTCCGCGTCGGGAAGTGGTCGATCATCTGATCCAGCCTCTCTGGCTCCGGACATCGGGCTGACCGCCGAATCCGCTGCTGCCCGGCAGTGGTCCGGCCGTCCTTAGTCCCCTGGGGCGGCCCAGGTTAGCGCTAACATCACCCGCATCGCGTGCGCTCCCAGGGCTTCAGGGCCGGGGTGCATCCCGTCGAGGCAGATATATGCCTTCTGGTTGTTAAATGCGCGTTACGAACAATTGTTGGCGGTTGCATCTGGAGTGTCAAGACATCGACGCGCATCGCATTCGCGGTGGCCTCGGCCCGCCGGCCGCCATCGGGTGCGGCGACCAGACGCTCGGAGGGTGACGGCCTTCACCTGCGCGGGCTGGCCCCGCGATCGCGCATAGACCTGCTTCCGCGGCGTGTTCGGCCCCGGGTCTGCGCGATCCAACTGGTAGCCAGCGCTGGGGCGGTTCCGGTATCGAGGGCGGGCCGGTAGCACTCCAGATTGGCGTCGCGCGCGGTGTCGGTCGTTTGGGCTGCTGCGGTGGTTGCCGGGCGGATGAGCCGTGGTTGGCGTCGGTCATCGCGATGATCGCCGTTTCGCGTAAGGTCCTCACATGCAGCCGAGGGCGTTCGAGCAGCACATTGCGGTGTTCGGGGAGAGCGGTAGCGGCAAGACCGTTCTGCTCTCGTCGTTCTACGGTGGCACGCAGGAGCCGCAGTATCTGAAGAGGAGCCTGTTCCACGTCCTGGCGGAAGACATCGGCCAGGGTAACCGGCTGCACAAGAACTACCTCGGCATGAAGGACGAGGGAACACTGCCGCTCACCACCCGTTTTGCCGCCACGTCGTACGCCTTCAAGGTGCAGATGAAGGACGGATCAGATCCCGCGGCGGTGAAGTCCCGGCCGTTCGACGTGCTGCGGGTGGTCTGGCACGACTATCCGGGGGAGTGGTTCGAGCAGTCCGTGCAGAGTCCCGAGGAGGCTCAGCGCCGCGCCGACACCTTCCGGTCCCTACTGAGCTCGGACGTCGCCCTGCTGCTGGTGGATGGCCAGAAGCTGCTCGACAACGCGGGCGAGGAGGACCGGTACCTCAAGTCTCTGTTCAGCAATCTCCGAAATGGCATCCTGTCGCTACGGGACGAGCTGATCGAGGACGGCAAGCCGCTTGCCCAGTTCCCCCGGATCTGGGTGATGGCGCTGTCGAAGGCCGACCTTCTTCCGGACATGGACGTGTACAGGTTCCGTGATCTGCTCGTGGCCAAGGCATGCGACGAGCTCGAGCAGTTGCGCGAGGCGATCGCCGGGCTGGTGGAGGGTCGCGAGGCGCTGTCGGTGGGCGAGGATTTCGTGCTGCTCTCGTCGGCGAAGTTCGAGCCGGGCAGGATCACGGTGGCCGAGCGCGTCGGGTTGGATCTGATCTTGCCGCTGGCAGCCGTCCTGCCGTTCGAGCGTCATCACCGGTGGCGCGAGTTGACACAGCTTCCGGCACGCCTGTTCGAGGGCCTTCTCGGTCGTGCCGACGATCTGGCACTCGCGTTGCTGGCCAAGACCAAACTGCCCGGCCCGCTCGGTCTGCTGATGAATATCGTCGGTCCGGACCTCGTCAGCAACGCGGCGAAACTGGCGGGGGACAAGCTGAGGGCCGTCAATGCCGAGGCGCTGTCCAAGAAGGAGTTCCTCTCGGCCACACTGACCGGTTTCCGGATAGACCTGGAGAAGGGCGAGGAGAACCAGATCCTGCTCCGGAGTGTGCGATGAGCCTCATTTGGGCCACCCGCGGCCGAGTGTGGGGCTTCCGTTTCCTGCTCACCGGCGGGTTCCCGGACCCTCTTCCGGAGTACGAAGCCGCTTTCGCGGGTGCTGGCGACGCGCCGGAGATCTGCCACGCCGTCGGGGACAGGGTGGCGTTGCGCATCGCGGATCCGCTGGGGCGTCAGGACCAGTCGGGTCGGCTGATTCCGCACGAGTTCGTCATCTGCGGGCCGCAGGCCGAGGAGATTCGCTCGGTGGCGGACGGCCTCGCGTTGGTGTGGCCGCAGGTGGCTGGGGAGTTCGAGCGAGTCTGGGAGTTGCCTCGGCCGCCTGTCTGAAGCCGTTTGCGGGCCTCTCGGTCGCGCCGGAGCTCAGCGATGTCGGCGTCATGCGCCTGCGGGCTCGGGTCGACGTCGTGATCCATTGACGCGCATGGTTCCCCAGCGGATCGCCGCCGGCCTCCTGTTGCTGATCGGGCTTCTTGCACCTTTCTGTTCCTCGACGAACTCTCCGAACCGGCCGAGTCGGCGGTCGCGATCGGGGGCGCGGCGTGCCTGCTGGCAGGGGTGTGGCTGTGGTGGCGCAAGCCGGCGGACCGGCCGTCCGCGCCGTCGACCGGCGACGATGAGGGGTCGTGACAGGGGGCGGCAAAGGGGCTGGCGTGCTCGGCGGGCGGTCCCGGCTCAGGCGTCGGATACTGGGTCGATGACCAACCCCGACCTCGATCCCGAGGTGTACCCGCCGATCGACCCGCGTGAGGACGTGCCGGACGATCCCGGCGAACTCCTCCCGGACACGCCCGGCGAACTGCCCGAGGCGCCGGTCGAGCCGATGCCCGACGACGGGGAGCCCGGGGGCGTACCCGAACCGGCCTGACCGGCCCGGCGCCGGGGTGCGATAAATCGACGATGGTGGATAATCTTGCGGTGACCGGCGCGCGGACCGCAGGGGAGACCGGATGAGAATCGTCGACGCCCGGGTGATCGTGACCTGCCCCGGCCGGAACTTCGTGACCCTGAAGGTCGTGACCGACGCCGGCGTCACCGGCGTCGGTGATGCCACCCTCAACGGCCGGGAACTGGCCGTCGCGTCCTACCTGCGCGACCACGTCGTGCCGCTGCTGATCGGGCGTGACCCGGCCCGGATCGAGGACACCTGGCAGTACCTCTACCAGGGGTCGTACTGGCGGCGCGGGCCGGTCACGATGAGCGCCGTCGCCGCCGTGGACACCGCGCTGTGGGACATCAAGGGCAAGGTCGCCGGGCTGCCGGTCTACCAGCTGCTCGGCGGCCGGTCCCGCGAGGGCGTGACCGTGTACGGGCACGCCAACGGCGAGACGGTCGACGAGGTGCTGACCGAGGTCGCCCGTTTCGTCGACCTCGGCTACCGCGCGGTGCGGGTGCAGTGCGGCGTGCCCGGCCTGCCCCGGACGTACGGCGTCAGCGCCGACAAGATGTTCTACGAGCCCGCCGACGCCGCGCTGCCGACCGAGACCACCTGGTCGACGGAGGCGTACCTGGCCCACGTGCCGAGCGTGTTCGCCCGGGTCCGCGAGGAGTTCGGGCCCACCCTCCGGCTGCTGCACGACGTGCACCACCGGCTCACCCCGATCGAGGCGGCGCGGCTCGGCAAGAGCCTGGAGCCGTACGCGCTGACCTGGATGGAGGATCCGGTCCCGGCGGACCTGCAGGAGGGCTTCCGGCTCATCCGCTCGCACACCACCACGCCGATCGCCGTCGGCGAGGTCTTCAGCAGCATCTGGGACGCCGCCCAGCTCATCCGGGAACAGCTCATCGACTACGTCCGTACCACTGTGGTACACGCCGGCGGGATCACCCACCTGCGGCGCATCTTCGACCTCGCCGCGCTGCACCACGTCCGCAGCGGGTCGCACGGCGCCACCGATCTCTCCCCGGTCTGCATGGCCGCCGCGCTGCACCTGGACATCGCCATCCCCAACTTCGGTCTGCAGGAGTACATGCGGCACACCGAGGCGACGGACGAGGTGTTCCCGCACGGCTACCACTACGACGGCGGCTACCTGCATCCGGCCGAGACTCCGGGGCTCGGCGTGGACATCGACGAGCAGGCCGCGGCCCGCTACCCGTACGCGCCGGCCTACCTGCCGGTGAACCGGCTGACGGACGGCACCGTGCACCCCTGGTGAGCGCGCCGGCTCAGTGGATGCGGCGACCGTGCGCGTCCGGGATCCCGGACTTGCGGAAGAAGTACGTGTTGATCTGGTCCCGCCACTCGACGGCGCTGCGGAGCTGCTCGTCGAGGCGTTCCGCCACCCGGTCGTGGACGGCCGGGTCGACCGCCCCGGCGACGAGCCGCCACCGTGCCCGCATCGCCATCACCTCCTCGACCCCGGCGAAGTGCGTGTCGTAGATGTGCTGGATCACGGTACGGCCGTTGTGCAGCACGTGCCGGTAGGGCACGTGATGGAAGAACAGCAGCAGTTCGTCGGGGCAGCGCTCGCGTGACTCGTACACCTCGGACCACGGCGGCGGGTACTGGCCGGTGAAGCCGGTCCCGGTCGCCCGGGTCCGGTCCACCCCGACGCCGTCGCGGTCGGCGAAGTGGTAGGTGCCCCACGCTGTGTACTCGTAGCCGTCCACGTCCGGGCCGTAGTGGTGGCCGGGCCGCACCATGAACCCGACGCCGAGCGGGGCGGTGTAGCGCTCGTAGGTGCGCCAGGAATCGTCCATGATCGCGTGCATCGTGCGCCGCAGCGCTTCCGGGTCGCCGGAGGTCACCGGCAGCCACGTCAGGTCGATCCACTCGTCGAGGATCGCGCCGGGATCCAGCAGCGGATCCCAGGCGAGCCGGCCGAAGGCGTACAGGTTCGCCTGAGCCAGCGGGTGCCCGGTCCAGAACGGGTCGTCGCCCACGTTGGACACGGCGACCAGGCCGCCACCGGCGCCCGCCCGTCCGGCCGCAATGTCGGCGATCGTGTCGCCGGCCGCGCCCCGGGGCCGGAACCGCAGCACCTCGCTCCACCAGGGTCCGAGGTAGCAGACGTGCCGCTGCTGGCCGGTGTACTCCTGCGTCGCCTGCACCTCCACCGCCAGCCGGGTAGCAGGCATCGCGGCGAGCACCGGGGACACCGGTTCGCGTGGCTGGAAGTCGATCGGGCCGAACTTCACCTGGACGATCACGTTGTCGGCGAATCGTCCGTCCAGCGGCGCGAAGTGGTCGTGGGCGGCCCGGGCCCGGTCGGTCGACCGGTCCCGCCAGTCCTGGTGGTGGTCGTAGACGAACGCCCGCCAGCGCACCACGCCTCCGTGTGGCGCGAGCGCCTCGGCGAGCAGGTTCGCGCCGTCGGCGTGGTCGCGCCCGTACGCGAAGGGGCCGGGCCGGCCCTCGGAGTCGGCCTTCACCAGGTAGCCGCCGAAGTCGGGGATCCGCTGGTAGACCCGCCGGGTGGCGGCGGCCCACCAGTCCCGTACGCGCTCGTCCAGCGGATCGGCGGTGGGCAGGCCGCCGAGGGCCACCGGGGCGGCGAAGGTCACCGCCAGATGCACCCGGATGCCGTACGGGCGGAACACCTCGGCGATCTCCGCGACGTCACCGAGCCGGTCGGTCAGCAGCAGTGCCTCGGTGTCGTGCACGTTGACGTTGTTCACGCAGATCGCGTTGACGCCGCAGGCGGCGAGCAGGCGGGCGTAGTCGCGGAGCCGGGCGGGCTCGTGCCGGGCGGCGCCGTCGCGCCAGAACAGGGAGCCGCCGGCGTAGCCCCGCTCGACCTGGCCCGACACCGGGTGCAGGGCCACGTTGTCCCAGTGGTCGAGCATCCGCCGGTCCAGTGCCGGCCGGTGCCGCCGCGCCGGAAGGTCGTCGTGGAAGGCCGCCGCGCCGAGCCGGATCACGTGGAACATCCCGTACAGCAGGCCGGCCGGCGCGTCGGCGAGGACCACTGTCACGCCGCTGGCCCGCGTCAGCAGGTACCCCTCGTCGCCGAGGGCGCCGTCGCCGGTGCCGTTCACCGCCGGTGTCGCGCCGAGCCGGACCGTCTCCGCCGCCGCGTTCGGCACCGGGCCGGCGCCGCGCAGGGCCAGCACCAGGTCGGCGTCGACAGGCCACGGTGGCCCGTGCCAGAGCCGTCCGCCGTAGCGGGCGCAGGCCCGGCTCACCTCGCCGAGGACGGTGTCGACCAGGAGCCCGTCGCCGTGCACCAGCACCGGCCGGGAACCGAGCTCACGGAACGCCGCAGTCGGTAGCCAGGCGGCATGCCAGGCCGACTCGCCGCTGTCGGCCGACAAGCGGCCGGTGACCGGGACGCTCACGCGGTGAACTCCGCCCGGATGTCGTCGATCATGGGAGCACCGATCCGCAGCAGCGCCAGCACCAGGAGCGCGGCGAGCAGGGCGAGCACCGCCTCGGAGAACACCGCGGTGACGCCGGCGGCGGCGACCAGCAGCGCGACGTTGCCGATTGTGACGCTGGGCTTGCGCGCCACGTAGTACACGGCGAGCCGGAGCACGTCGCGGGTGCGGAAGGTGAACAGCGAAACGATCACCAGCGCGTTGACCCCGACCAGGATCACCCCCGCCCCGACCACGACGAGCGGCACGGCCCACCAGCCGGGGACGGCGGCGGCGGGCAGGTTCGCCAGGTTGACCGCGATGACTGCGAGCCACAGCAGCGTCGGCGCCCAGACGCGCAGCACGCCCGCCAGGTTGGCCCGGTAGGCCCGGCGGAACGCGGCGGCGGGACGGAGATCGGTCAGGTCGGGGCGCTGGTGCCGCAGCGTGTGCAGCGCGGCCGAGACGGCCGGACCGACCGGCAGCGCGGCGGCGGCGACCAGCGGAAGGTTGCTGCTGTCGCGGTCGAGCAGCACGAGCACGGCCAGACCGGGCAGCGTGCTCACCAGGAGCAGCAGTTCGACCACGAGCAGGGTGTGGACCGTCGCGGCGGCCCGCGACAACGGCCCGTCGCCGAACTCCCGCAGCCCGCCGGTCGCGCCGGTCACCGTCGGTCCTCGTGCGGGTCGAGCAACCTGTCGTCCCACCACGGCGGCGTCTCGTCCACTACCGGGGTCAGCTCGGCGAGAGTCACCTCGTGCCGGGCGAGGACGAGGTCGAGGTCCGCCCGCCCGCCCGCGACCGGCACTGCGCGATGGGTACGGGCCGGCTCGGCGGCCTCCCGCAACGCGTCGAGCTGCCGTGGCCGGGGTGAGTGCGGGCTGCCCATCTCCCGCCAGGCCGCGAAGGCGTTGCCGGCGTCCTCACTCACTGCCGAGCGGAGCAGGAACGCCGACGCGGTGCCCGGCGGGCCGATCGGAACCGACAGCGACAGGGTGTGCCGCTCGGGTACCGGCTCGCGGCCGGTGACGTCCACCGGGGCCCAGGCCAGGACCGCGACCCGGCCGTCGGGGTGCCGGGTGACGAGATGGTCCGGCCCGCGCGCGAGCACCTCGTCGCCGAGCCGGGCCATGAACGCGTACAGATGGTAGGTGGGTTTCTTGATCTGCCGGTGGGTGAGCAGGCCGAAGCCGCCGTGCAGCGGCGCGGTCGGCACCCCCTCCTCCTCGAACACGTCGCTGAAGGTCCAGTAGGAGAAGGAGTCGACCAGATCCCCGCCGCCGGCCAGCACCGGAGCGAGGTAGGCGGCGTGGAAGGGCGTGTCGTGGATCGGGTTGTCCGGCCGGTAGGAGGAGTTGAACTCGGTGATGTGCACCGGGTGGTCGGCCAGCGCGGTGCCGGCCAGGTGCCGGCGGGGCGCGGCGAACTGTTCCAGCAGCTCCGTGGCCGGAGCCAGGGTCTGCCGGGTGCCGAACGGCAGGTGCCGCGCCGGGCCGGAGGTGTAGGCGTGCCGGCTGACGAAGTCGACAGGCACGTCGCGGTCGGTGACGAACTCGGCGAACGGCTTCAGCCACTCGTCGGCGCCGGGGGACAGGGCCGGGCCGCCGACCTGGAGCGCCGCGTCGACGTCCTTGACGGCGTGCGCCGAGACCTCGTACAGGCGGTGGTAGGCGTCCTGGTCGGCGCGCGCCCAGAACGCCGGCAGGTTGGGCTCGTTCCACACCTCGATCGGCCAGCCGCGCACCTCGTCGAGCCCGTACCTGTCGACCAGGTGGGCCACCGTCGCGCGCACCAGGTCACCCCATTCGGTGTACGACCGGGGCGGCGTCACGTTTCCCCGCCACCAGAACACGGTCTGGTCGCCGGAGGCGAGCGCCGAGGGCATGAACCCCAGCTCCACGAAGGGCCGGATGCCCAGCGCGAGGTACGCGTCGACGACCTGGTCCACGTAGGTGAAGGCGTGCCGCACCCGGCGCTCGCCCCGGTATTCGTACGGGCGGTGCACGCCGACGCCGTCGCTGAGCAGCCCGTGGCCGCGGATGTGCCGGAAGCCGATGTCCCGCTGCACCAGCGCCAGCGAGTCCTGATAGTCACGTCGCAGAGCCAGGTCGAACCGGCCGGTGCCGACGCAGGTACGCCAGGCGTCGGTCAGCCGGCCGGCAGGCCGGTCGGGGACGAGGAGCCGCGTCATCCGTGGTTCTTGCGGTACCGGTCGTACGCCTTGTTGACCAGGTCGATGTAGGCCTGCGCGTTCTTGCCCTTCAGCTCCGAGACGTAGGCGTCCCACTCGCTCAGCGGCCGCTGGCCGAGGGCGAACTTCAGCGTGTTCTGGGTGACGTGGTCCTTCAGCGCGGTCGCCCACAGCGTCGTCTGCTCCCGCTCGGAGTCGCTGAGCGGCGCCGGTGGCGGAGTCACCCAGGGCGCGGCCTTGCGGGCGTTCATCTCCTTCTGGAACTCTAGTTCCTCGGGCGAGAAGAACGACTGCACCAGGTCGAGCTTGCCCCCGTAGGCGAAGACGCCGTTGTAGAAGCCGAAGTCCTTCTGCAGGTGCTTGGTGCCCTTGGGGTTGAGGCCGATGACGTTGACGTCCGGGGCGAGGGTGCGCTTGCCCGAGCCGTCCTTGGTGTACGTGGTTCCCTCGACGCCCCACTTGGCGAACTCCTGGCCGGCGTCGGAGTACCAGAGCCAGTCGACGAACTGCATCATGGCCACGAAGTTCTTGCCGTCGCGCGCCTTGCTGGAGATCATCACGCCGTTCTCCAGCCGGGTCGCCGGGTTGACCGCTCCGGCCGGCCCGACCGGGAAGAGGATCTTGCCGAGCCGGGCGTTCGGGTTGATCTTCGCGATGTCCGGGCGGTAGTCGTTCACCAGGGTCTGCGCGTTCGTGCTGATCACGAAGGACTTGCCGCTGGCGAGCTTCTGCCGGGCCTGGTCGTCGGTCTGGGTGAACGTCTCCGGGTCGAGCAGCCCCTCGGCGACCAGCTTGTGGAGATACTCCACCACCTGCCGGTAGCCGTCCGAGGCGCCGGTGAAGACGTACTTCCCGGCCCCGGAGTCCCAGCTCGTCGGCTGGTAGTTCCAGCCGGCGCCGGGCAGGCCGTGCGCGAGGGCCAGCATGTTCAGCAGGTTGCCGGCCGGGTTGGGCTTGCCGAACCGGTCGGAGAACGGGATGACGTCCGGGTGGGCCGCCTTCATCGCCTTGAGCATGGCGTACACCTCGTCCCAGGTGGTCGGGGACGGGATCTTCAGCTGCTCCAGCACGTCGGTGCGGACCGCGAGCGTGTAGTCCTGCCAGGGCTTCTCGTGCAGGCCGGGCAGCAGGTAGAACTTGCCGTCCTCCTGCCGGAGCGTGTCCATCTCCGGCTGGAGCTTCCACTTCTCGATCTTGTCCTTGAAGTGCGGCATCAGGTCGAGGTAGTCGCTGACCGGCAGGATGGCGCCGGAGGAGACGTACGAGTTCTCCTGCGGGTGGTAGGTCTTCGGGATGATCATCGGGGCGTCACCGGAGCCGACCAGCACGCTGCGCTTCTGCTCGTAGTCGCTCAGCGGGACGGCGACCGGGTCCAGCTTGACGTTCGTCCGCCCGGCCAGCTCGGTCCAGAACAGCCACTCCGGCTTGAGCGGGTAGTTCGGGTGGTTGTTGTAGAGGATCGAGAACGTGACCGGCTCGGTGGCCTTGAACTGGTCGCCGATGCCGTACTTGTCCATCGCGCCCGTACGGTTGCGGTCGAGGTCCTTCTTGTCCGGGGTGTCGTCGCCGCAACCCGCCAGGGCGACGACGGCGGCCGCGCCGCTGGCGAGCAGTACCTGGCGCCGGGACAGCTGGGCCATGGGTTCTTCCTTCCGGTGGTGGGGTGGTGGTGCGGGCGGCGGCTATCCCTTCACGGCGCCGAGCATGATTCCGGAGACGAAATAGCGCTGGATGAAGGGATAGACCGCGAGGATCGGCAGGATCGTCAGCACGATCGTCACGGACTGGATGGTGGCGGCGGACTGGACGACGTCGCCGGCGCTGCCGAGGCCGCCGCCGGTCTGCGTGGCGTCGGTCGCGCCCGCGATGAGGTTGCGCAGATAGACGGTCACCGGGAGCAGGTCCTGCCGGTCCATGTAGAGGAACGCGGCGAACCACGAGTTCCAGAACGAGACGGCGTAGAACAGCACCATCGTGGCGACCATCGCCTTCGACAGCGGCAGGACGATCCGCAGCAGCGTGCCGTACGTGTTCAGCCCGTCGACGGCGGCCGCCTCCTCCAGCTCGACCGGCAGGCTCTCGAAGAACGCCTTCATCACCAGCAGGTTGAACACGTTTATCGCGTTGGGCAGGGCGATCGCCCACACCGTGTTCTTCAGCCCGAGGCTGGTGACCAGGACGTAGTTGGGGATCAGGCCGCCGGTGAAGAACATGGTGAACACGGCGATCCCGACCAGCGCGGTCCGGCCCCGCAGGTGCCGCTTCGACAGCACGTACGCGTAGCAGGTGGTCAGCACGACGGAGACGAGCGTGGCGACCACCGTGTAGAAGACGGTGTTGCGGTAGCTGACCCAGAACGTCGGGTCCGACGTCACCACCCGGTACGCGGTCAGGTTGAACCCCCGCGGCACGAGGTTCACCTCGCCCGCGACGATGTACGCGTTGTCGCTGAGCGAGCGGGCCACGATGGTGAGGAACGGATACAGGGTCACCACCACGACGCCGGTCAGCACGAGGGCGTTCACCACCTGGAAGACCCGGTAGCCGCGGGTGGGCCGGGGGCCACGCGGCCGGGCCGCCGGTTTCCGTGTATGGGCCTGGGCGCGGGCCTGCGTGCTCACCACAGGCTCGTCCCCACCGTGCGCCGGGAGATCGCGTTCGCCGACAGCACCAGCGTCAGCCCGATCACGGACTCGAACAGGCCGATGGCGGCGGCGTAGCTGAGGTTCCCGGAGACGATGCCCACCCGGTACAGGTAGGTCGAGATCACGTCCGCCGTCGGGTAGGTGAGCGGGTTGTACAGCAGCAGGATCTTCTCGAAGCCGACGGCCATGAAGGTGCCGATGTTGAGGATCAGCAGCGTCACCATCGTCGGCCGGATCCCCGGCAGCGTCACGTGCCAGGTCTGCCGCCACCTGTTGGCGCCGTCGATGCGGGCCGCCTCGTACAGGTCGCCGTCGACGGTGGTGAGCGCGGCGAGGTAGAGGATGGTGCCCCAGCCGACGGTCTGCCAGACCTCGGAGGAGACGTAGATCGTCCGGAACCATCCGGCCTGCTGCATGAACGCCACCGGCTCGCCGCCCACGGCACGCACCATCTGGTTCACCGTGCCGTCCACCGACAGCAACTGGAGGACCATGGCGGCCACGATCACTATCGACAGGAAGTGCGGCAGGTAGGACACCGACTGGACGAACCGCTTGAGCGCGCGGTTGCGCACCTCGTTGAGCAGCAGCGCGAGCACGATCGGCAGCGGGAAGCAGAACACCAGCGTCAGCGCGCCCAGCACCAGCGTGTTTGTGAACACGCTCCAGAAGGTCGGGTCGGTGAAGAACAACCGGAAGTACCGCAGCCCGGTCCAGTACTCGCCGAAGAGGCTGCCGCCCGGCTGGAAGCGCCGGAACGCGATCACGTTGCCGAGCATCGGCAGGTAGCGGAACGTCAGGAAGAACAGCAGCGGCAGGACTGCGAGCGAGTAGAGCTGCCAGTCCCGGCGCAGGGCCCGCCGCCAGGGCGTACGGCGACTGCGCGGGGTCGGGGCTGCCAAGCTCGTCCTCCCCCTGACCGTCGGCCGGAACGTTTCCGGTAATACGTCGTAAGCCTTTCGGAAATTTATGGGTATCGTTATCTTCGTGTCAAGAGCGTCGATTGATATCTCCCTCGGCCAGCTCCGCCGCTACACGCCGGCTGTCGTCGAGCCCGCCGACTTCGACCGGTTCTGGCGGGCCACCCTCACCGCCGCCGCGGCCAGCCCGGTGCTCGTCGACGTCCGCCCCGAACCCACCGACCTGCGGCTGCTCGACGTGTGGGACGTGACGTTCGCCGGGTTCGCCGGCGAACCGGTGCGGGCCTGGTACACCCGTCCCGCGGGCGTAGCCACGCCGCTGCCGGCAGTCGTGGAGTACCCCGGCTACGGGCGCGGCCGGGGCCTGCCGGGGGAGCGGCTCACCTGGCCGGTGGCGGGTTACGCCCACCTGCTGGTGGACAACCGGGGACAGGCCGGCCTGTACAGCCGCGGTGACACCCCGGACCCGCACGACGCTCCCGGCGGGCCCAGCCCCGCCACGAGGGGAATCCTGTCCCCGGACGACTACCACTACCGCCGCCTGATCACCGACGCGGTCCGCGCGATCGACGCCGTCCGCGTACTGCCCGGGGTGGACCCGGCCCGCGTCGCCGCGGTGGGCAACAGCCAAGGTGGTGGACTCGCGCTCGCGGCGGCGGGCCTCGCCGACGGCCTCGCCGCGCTCCTGGTCACCGCCCCGTTCCTGTGCGACATCCAGCGCGCCATCGAAGTGACCGAGGCGTCCCCCTACGGCGAGATCGCCCGCTACCTCGCGGTGCACCGCGAGGCCGAGGAGCCGGTCCGGCGCACGCTGTCCTACGTCGACGGCGTCAGCTTCGCCCGGCGCGCCACCGCCCCGGCGCACTTCGGGATCGGTCTGCGCGACGAGGTCTGCCCACCGAGCACCGGCTTCGCCGCCTACAACCAGTACGCCGCCGCGAGCGGATCGGCGGCGCCGCTACGGGAGATGCACACGTACCCGTTCAACGGCCACGAGGGCGGGGAGGCCGTCCACGTCCGGCGGCAGCTGCGCTGGCTGGACGCGGTGATCGGTTCCGCCGGGACGGCGGCCGGCTGACGGACCCGCCGGACGTCCGAGGTGTCACTTGGTATTGGCGTCTCCTCCGGTGACCACCGACAGGGTCGGTGTTGGCGGCAGCATCCTCCGCCGGCTGATGTCGGAGATCAGGTTCGAAGAATGACCTGGCAGGCCGTGAGACAACGTTGCCCGGCCAGCTCCCTGCTGGGGGTGAGATCAGGTTTGCGCCACCTGGGCTGGGGGGCAAGCCTGGTCACAGTTGACCCAAGCGACGGTGCCGAACCCGGGCAGGATCTGGTGCGCTGATGATGCGGAAGGTGGTGTATCCAAAGCGCCACGTCCAGAATTCGCAAGAGGCTGACAGTGGCCGGGAGGGCGGCGCGGATGCGCAGGCGAGCTAGTTCTTTGCGCAATAGGCCCTGCTCTGCGGAAGGGCGGCAGCGTAGCCGCAGCCAGACATGGTCGGGTCTACCGAACAGACAAGCGATGACCTGGTCGTAGGCGGGGATGAGGTGGGGACGTTTGCGGACCATGAGATTGCCGGAGATGACGTAGTCGATCCCGGGTTGTTCGTCGAGTAGGTGCCACGCCCGATCAGTAGCCCGCCCGTCTGCGACAAGCGTAGCGGAATTGTCTGCACCCAACTCGACATTGGTGGGTATTACGGCGAGCAACTCACCGATACGCCTGCCCAGTTCTCCCTCGAGAAGTCTAATGGCGGCTTCGGCCGGAACCATTTTACCGACAGCATCTGCACTGCAACGAGGTCGTTCGCGCCAATCAGGTCCTGCGTATTTGGCACGGTCGCCGCCTCCACCGAGAGAATCTAACCTACGCCCGCTGTGCAGGCGAGGTCCGTTGTCCTCAAAGGAGGCTCTCAGGTTGCTAATTACAGACTCGGCGGGAATGGTATCGAGTAGAGGGTAGTCATGCGGCGTAACCTATCGATCGCTGCAAGCGCGCCCCACCTCGGGCGCAGCTTTCAATGTCGGCGGGAAAGGACGTCTCTCGCACTGTCACTTACTCCTAGTTTTGCTTGTCGACGATCGCAGCGTTTCGCTGAGAGGTCACCTTGGCCTCGAACAAGACAAGACGCTTGTCGCCGCCGACGGCCGATTCGGGCGCGACCAGACGAAACGCCAAAGTCACCTGGTGAGGCTGGAGTTCATCATTCTCCTGGCCGGTGATAGATGACTGGCCTTCCTTTGCCCGGTCAACAATTGGGTAGATCAGAATCGAACCTGACCGGGGCTCGACATGCTGCCTCGCATGTTCGTCACCGATCGCCGCATCGTTCCAACCTTTGCCACCGGCTGCCAGTACGCGTTTGATGACTTCCCCGGGGCCTCGGTGTTCAAGCTTGCTGATGCCGCCGTAGTAATCGGGCTTCTGCCGAGTTCTGGTGTGGACGCTGATTGGCTCGTGTCCCAGAATCCGTCGGTTGGCCGTTGAGCCCTTATGCTGCGGCAGGATGACGACCCAGCCACTGATTTGCTCCGGGGTGAGCGAGCTGAGCCACCGTAGATCAGGGGTCAGCGCGTCGTCGGTTGCGAGGCGAAGTGATTGCATGACGCTGAGCAGGACCGGATGGCTGACCCTGCCGATCCAGGCGTGGTAGTTCCAGCTTTCGGGTGTTTTCTCTGACTCGGCACTGTCAGGCTTCGCAGCGTTGGGCAGCTCCCCATAGAGGTGGGCGTAGGTTTTCGCGGCGTCGAGTAGCGGCTGGAAAGCCCTGGTGTTGGACTCGATCAGCTTAGGGTTGGACGGCCACCGCCTCGGCTCGACGGCGATGCCTGGCGATCGTCGTTCGGCGAGGTCGGCGTTGTACATCTTGTTGGCTGCCGTGGGCTTGAGCCAATCGAGGTGCTGGGCAACGAGAGGTGGCACCTGAGCCGGCGTGAGTTGGGATTTACCGTCCACAGGTGTGGCGTACCGGCGGAGCTCGGCTCGGAAGTGTTCCTCGTCGCGGCAGCTTGCTTCGAAGGCTGTGTGCAGGGACGGGGTGATGTAGAGGCGGATGAGGTCACGGTAGTGGGGTCGGAAGCCGAACCACCGGCCCATCTGCATGAGGGTGTCTTGCTGCTTGGTCAGGCGCCGGTAGTACGAGATGGTGAGCCCTTCGACAGTGAAGCCACGAGCGAGGCTGTTTCCGCCGACGAGGATCTTCCAGACTCCCCGTTGGTCGAAGTCAATCTGCTCGTTCTCAAGGCTTTTCTCGCTGTTGACAACGATGACCGGGTCACCCCCCTGGCCGATGTCGCGGACCGCCTGAGCGACGTACGGCGTCAGCTCTTCGTAGGTGTCGGGGATGCTGTCTTCATATGCAAACGCTTGACTGACCGGGCGGATGTCTTCGTCGTAGAGCGTGCGTAGCCGGTCAGCGCTGGCCGGCGCGAAGTACCCGCCGGTCTCCCACAATTTGCGAACTTCCGCCGCTTTGTCGCTGTGAACGGCGCGTTGCATGGCGTGATGCACCAGCATGGTGTGGTGTCGGAAGACTCCCTCGCCTCGGTCCTGTCGATAGAGCTTGAGCGCCCCCGTCAACACGAAGGCGTCGATGGCCTCCCGGAGGTGGGATTCGTCATCCGGATCGTCCGGTAGCGGACGTACGTGCGCCTTCTCCTTAGAGCTTGCGAAGTCGTGTTCGGTGTCGTCGAGGTCGGCGTCGAGGTCATGGAAGTCCGCGGCTCCCATGTATCCCGGTGGCCGGTCAAGGGAGATGATGAAGTTGCTCGGAAAGATGTCTTCCGTGTCGCTGGGGTCGACGAAGACGTTGGCGAACGGTGTCGCGGTGTAGCCGACGTACTGAGCACGCGGCAGCAGTGTCAGCAGCTCGCTGATGCGCTGGTTGATGCTGGTCCGCTCTTTTTGGTCCTTCTCCCACTTCTTTGGGTTGCTGGTGTTCGGAGACGCTTGGTCGGACTCGTCGTCGATGATCACGACCGGGATGTCGGCGAGACGTGTGGTGATCTTGCGTAGGTCTTTGACCAGCTTGGTCAGCACGAGGTTGTTCTTCTTCACCACGACCAGGCGCGCATGGCTGCCCCGAAGATTGACGTCGTCATACAAGGGCCTGGTGCGGTCAGGCCGCTCGAAGTCAAGGGCGCTGATGCCTTGTTGCAGGCTCCGGTAATCGAAGTCTCGCGTGGTGAGGCGGACGATGTCGGGTTGGCCGACGTCACTAGGTAGGACGCCATGCCGGACAAACTTGCCGTCACGCCAATCTCGGTCGGCGTGGTAGTCAAACGCTTCGGTGTCGTGCTCGCTGATGCCCCGCAGCAGGTTCTCACGGCCGACAAGCTCCATGTCGAGTCGGCGCTGTGTCTGGGTTCGTAGCAGGTTCGCGCTGCCGCTGAGAACGATGAAGAGCCGGTAGCCAGCGTCGATGGCCTTGGCGATGACTCCGGTGAAGTTCGCTGTCTTGCCACTCTGAACGTAGCCGACGACAAGGCCCTTCGCCTGGTGGCGTTTGGCGCCGGTGGGGTCCGCTAGGCGCTCCACGACCTTTGTCGTGGACGCGTCGAGCGCGGCCACTGCTTTGGGGTCGAAACCGCGCGCGTGTAGGAGGTGGTTCCGGTAGTGGTCCCAGTAGAAATTACGCTCGCGGCGGATGCTCTCGGTGTACCAAGGTGTCCAATCGCCATCGATGACGGTGCTCTCGGTCGACGCGATGGGCACTAGTTCAAGCAGCAGCGTAGATGCTTTGTCGTCGAGGCCCAGCAGCGAGGTTATCCGGGACCGCCGTTCGGGGGTGTTATTGCGGGTGCCATCAGTCCAGGCGACGTCTTCGGCGGCGTCCCAGGTGGCAAGTCGTACGGCGAGGTCTATGCGGAGGCTGTCGTTGGGGTCTACCGCAGTGAGGTAGGCACAGAGGTTGTCGTCGGTGCACATGGCAGGGTCGTCCGTGAGGGCAGACGCCAACGCATGTAGGCGGCGGGGTCCGCGCAGGTCCATGGCCTTGAGCGCTTCTCGGTAGCTGGTCGCGAAGGGTTCGGTCATGGGTGCACCTCAGTGGCGATGATGTCGGCGAGTGGCTCGGGGACGGGGGCGCCTGCTTCTTGGTGTGTCAAATCGATGCGGTATCTGACGTCGGTGACGTGGCTGTAGTCGAATCCCGTGTAGGCGAGTTGCTGTGCGGTAAGTCTCGGGAAGTCTTCGGCAACGAGAAAGGCGCGTGAAGGAGTTCGTCGCCGCCAGCGCGTGGTGCAGAGCTCATCAAAGGGTTCTGCCCAGCCTGCCGCTGCGAGTTTGGCGTCGAGTTCGACGCCGGCGGCTGAGCCGGCGGCGCTGTCCCGGGCAGCGGCTACGAGTTCGCTCAACCTCCACCCCTGTCCCGGGCCGGCTTCGGTCAGCTGATGGGAGACGAGCCACAGCGGCGCCGATAGTGTCGCCTGCAACTGCGTGAGCGAGCCGATCCAGTGCGTCCGGCTCTCCGACGCGGTGGTCTTGACCTCGACGTCGAAGTCCTCGATGGCGAAGTCGTGTTCTTCGCCGTGTGGTCCGCGCCAGGCCGAGACAGCAACCTGCGGTCCGAGCCGTTTGGATGCTCCAATTAACGTCAGTAGCTCGCCGCAGAGGCCTAACTCACGCTCCCGGGAGATCGAGCGGCCCCGCCCCATCAGACGTGTGAGTAGCCGAAGTGTCTCCGTGACGGCGCCTCCGAATCCTTTGCCATCCAGTCGGGCTCGGTCGGCTACTGCGCAAAGTATGGGGTAGGCATCCACGAAGAGTGACGGGTCTGTGATCACGACCTGGAGGAAGCCGGGATCACGGGGTGCTGGCCGCACGCTGAGATGTTCGAGGCGAAACCGTGGAACGGCCTCACGATCAGCAAGGGGCCCCTGCAGGGTGATGGAAGGACGCCCTGGATCAATGGTGAGGGTCAGCGAAGGTTCTTTGCCCATCGGAAGCGCCATCGGAACGCCGGCAGCGAGGTACTCGCGGAAGCCAGCGATGCTGAGGTGCTGTCGGGTCATGCGGTCGTGCCGCGGGCGTGCTGGGACCGGGCTGCGCTTGTCAGGATCTCCTGCCACATGGCGATGTTGTCCTTGTCTTTGGCCCCGAGATACTCACCTTCGAACACGTCCTCGACCAGGAGGTAGAGCAGCGCCTTTACCAGCGGAGCATCATTCAGCCCACCGCGCCCACTCCCCACCACAGCCGGGCGGTAGCGATCGTTCAGCCACAAGGTGCGGTTCTCGCGATCCACAGCGAAAAACTCAAGGCTCTGGAACCGGTGCCACCTGATGTCGATCGGGTCTTCGCCGGGCATGAACGGGACCTCCTCGCTGATCGCCCTCCTGGTGAGAGGGTCGAATCCTTTGCCGGGAGGAATCATCTTGCGTCGGTCTCGGCGGCGTTCCCGTGATCGTTTGTAGGTGCCTTCGGCATCCCGAAGGTAGGAGGCCATACGAGCGCCGTCGGCGTCGCGAGCGGCTTCGGCGAGGTGGGCGAAGTCGGGCCCGACCGTCACTCGTGACTTCTCGGGGTTCATGGAGAAGAGCCCCGCGATGTCATCGTTGATGTCGATCGCGACGCGGGCGAGCTGCAGCCGCGGATCGACGGCGGTGAGGCCATCCCAGCCGCCAGCCTGCAACAACCGGTCGGCTCGGTAGAAGTACAGGCCCTGCCGCTCTATGGCACCGCCTGGCAGGCGGAAGTTCGGGGACTTGGAGCGGCCGGGCCAGACGTGGCAAGTGAACTCAATCCTCTGGCTGTTGCGTTCCGCCACAAGGGTCTTCGGGTAGTCCGGATGGCCGGTGTGGTGGTAAGCGAACGGGTCGATCGGCTCGACTTCGAACTGGGCGCCGACCACGGAACGATCGGCGTCGGCGACGTCGACGGCGATTCGTAGGGCCCCCCGGTCCAGGAAGCGGTGAAGCACCAGCCCAAGGTGGTCAAGGATCTTCGATATCGTCGCGCTTAAGAACGCTTGCACGCGGTCCGGATCGTCCGTCACGGTGAATCCAGTGATGTCATCCCAACGAATAACGGTACGACCCCCTCCGCCGGCTGTCTTGAAGCCCCAGTCTTGACCCAGCTCCTCGTTGACGAAATCGGACGGTACGATGTCGCATCGGAAATTCGAGACGTCATCTAGTGACCATCGGCGACCGTTGATTTCGCTGACCGCGGAGCGGCTGAACACTGAGAGTCGACGGGCTTGACTAAACGATGCAGCCTTCATTCCGAGACCGAACTTACCCAGGCTGCCGGTCTTGTATTCACGACGTCCACCGACGGTCATGGCCGAGTCGATGAGATCGGAGGAGATGCCGTGGCCATTATCGGCGACGTACAGGGAGCGCAGGCGACCGTGGCGCTGCACGAATCTGATGACTACTTCGCTTGCTTCGGCGTCAATAGCGTTGTCCACGAGATCCGCTAGAGCGGTCTCTATTCGATGATTGCGTCCAAGGCCGTCAAGCGCATGCGGGTCAGGCGGCAGGCTTACCGAGCCACTTGTTGGAATATCTTCTCGCCACGTCGACAACTCAGACCCCGCCCTGCTTGCAACGCGCATCTTGCCTAGATGCGACGTCTGAGCCTACGCGCCACGCCTGAGGCGCGCATCGGCCAATCGGCCGAGTCAACTCCATAGCTAGAAGGCTGCTCGGAATGCTGTGACCAACCGAGCCAAGCTTACATCGAGCAGCTCATCCGTCTCTGGGCGTACGACGCATCCTTGAAGTGGCCGCGAAATTGGTTCTTCTGCTGCGCATGTTGAGGGTTCCAAGAGGACGGGCATGACTCGGCCGGCCACGACAGTGAGCCGTTTTCATCCTGAGTAGCGGCTGGTCTCGACGCGGTGCAGGACGAGGATGGCCTGCACGATCGCCGTAGCGCGGCGGGGACAGCAACGCAGCTTGGTCAGGATCTTCCAGGTCTTCAGCGTGGCGATGGCTCGTTCGCCGCGGGCGCGGAGCCGGGCATGACCACGGTTGACGGCCCGCTGGCGGCGGGACAGCTTCGGTCGGTATCGGTGGCGCTTGAACGGCGTGCGCACGCTTCCGCCGGCGCCCTGATAGCCCTAATGGGTGAAGGTCATCACGTCTGCCGTGGTCAGCGCCTCGATGATGCCGTGGGTTCGGGCTGCGGTCAGGTCATGGACTGAGCCGGGCAGCGCTAAGGCCTAGACGAGCCGGCCAGCGGCATCGGCGATGACGTGCACGTTCACATCGTGGTGCTTGTGTTTCCCTGAGTAGTACGGCTTCTGGTCAGCGACCCGGTCGATGGGAATCAGGGTGCCGTCCAAGATCGCGTACGCCAGCCGGCGGATCCGTTCCATGGCGGTGGCCAGGTCATCGGCGGCCGTCGCGAGCAGGGATATGGCTTCCTGCACGTAGCGCCAGGCGGTGGCGACGCCGACCTTGAAGCCGGCCGCGAGTCGGGTGAAGGTGTCGCCGTTACGCAGATGGGCCAGAGCGAGCAGCGCCTGCCGGCCGGGTTCGAGGCACCGTCACCGTGATCGGCGCTGCTTGCGGTGGCCGCGCATGCGGTCTGCGGGGTGGTTCAGGGTGCGGCTGGACAACGGAATCGTGGCAGGGTAGGAGAGCAGGGCGAGGCTCCCGGTTGGGGCTTCTAGTCTTGGTCGACAGCTGTCCTACCTGGAGCCTCGCACCCGTCGATCATCGGGCCTGCCGCACCCGTCCTGAGCTGCAACATGATTTTGGAAAAGGCTCGTTGATCTCGGAGGCTTTGGTCAGGCAACCTGGCGGGCATGAAGGCCGGCAACTCCGCAATGGCCTGCGGACCAGGCGGTGCTGAGCCGACCTCGGCTAGATCAAACGGCGCCGTACCCGCCACACCACCACGCCGATCAGGATCGCCGCGACCGCGACGAACACCGCCGCCTCGATGAGCTGGAACGTCCAGAACCGGTCGGCAGGGTGGTAGACCCCGAACCGCTGGATGCCGCGTTCGTGCAGGAACTGGCTGAGGTTCGTGCCGGCCTGGTTGGCCGCGTCCTCCAGTTCGTAGTACTCCGTCGAGCTCAGCCTGCGCCCGGCGGCGTCCGCGTAGCCGCGTTCGATCACCCAGTCGGCGACGCCGGCTCCGGCCTGACCCTTCGTGCCGCCGGCGGGGACCGGCTCCATGGTGGTGAGCGGCGTGGCGTACGCGGGACGGGCCAGCAGCGCCACCGACATCCGGGCGGCGAGGAACGCCCCGAACGCGACGCCGAACGCGGGCAGGCTGCGCCGCAGGATCGCCCCCGCGGCGGTGGCGACGCCGAACGCGAACAGCGCGTACGCCAGCGGAACGAGCCCTTCCAGGTCGAAGGCGTCGTACTGGAACCGCCCTTCCCAGGCATCGAACGGCTGCCGGAACCAGGTGAGCACGGCGGTGAACATGCCGGTGAGCGCGACTGTGACGCCGGCCAGCGCGGCGAGCTTGGCCGCCAGCCAGCGCATCCGCGGCACGGCCTGGGTCCAGGCGAGCTGCCAGGTGCCGTCCTCCAGTTCGCGGGCGAGCAGCGGCGCGCCGAGGAACGCGCCGATGACGACGGGCACCAGGTAGAAGGCCGCGAGGAGGTTCTCGACGTATCCGTACTCCTCGTCGAGCCGGCGGAAGGCGGCCGTGCACGTCTCGCCGGCGCCTGCTGTTCCCGCGCACCGGGCGGGGCCGCCGGGGAACAGGTCGTGGGCCTGCGTCCCGAGCACGAGCAGGGCGATGCCGAACACGCCGAGAAGCAGACCGAGGACACAGACCTCGGTGCGGTGCTGGCGCCAGATCAACCACGTCATGCCGCCACCTCCGACGGGACCGCGGCGCCCGGCTCGGACGGCCGGCGCAGGTACGCCAGCACCAGGTCCTCCAGCCCGACCGGCTGGGCCTGCCAGCCCGGCGCGGCCGGGATGCCGCCGTCGCGTACCAGCAGGGTGGTGTGCCGGTCGCTGTGGACGGCGTCCACGACGGCGCCGGCCCGGTCGAGGTCGGTGGCCGTGCGCGGGCCGACGAGCAGCCGGTGCTCGGCGAGGAGGGTGTCGATGTCACCGGTGAGCGTGACCCGGCCGTGGTTGAGCACGACCAGGTGGTCGCAGACACGTTCCAGCTCGTGCACGACGTGGGAGGAGAACAGGACCGTCACCCCGCCGTCGGCCACCGCGCCCATGAGGACCTGCAGGAATTCGCGCCGGGCCAGCGGGTCGAGGCTGGCCACCGGCTCGTCGAGGACGAGCAGGTCCGGCCGTTTCGCCAGGGCCAGGGCCAACGCGACCTGGGCCTGCTGCCCGCCGGAGAGCGAGCCGGCCCGGCGGTCCAGCGGGATGCCCAGCTTCGCCAGCCGGCGCTCGGCCAGCCCCTGGTCGAAGCGGAGGTTGCAGGCCCGGCCGAAGCGGAGCATCTCGGCGACGGTGAAGCGCTTGTACAGCGGGTGGTCCTGGGCCAGGAACCCGATCCGGGACAGGGTCTGCGGGGTGCTGGCGGTGACGTCGTGGCCGAGGACCTCGACGGTGCCGGTGCTCGGCGCCAGCAGTCCGACGATCAGGCGCAGCAGCGTGGTCTTGCCCGCGCCGTTCGGCCCGACCAGGGCGATCACGCCGCCCGCCGGCAGGGTCAGGGTGCAGTCGCGCAGCGCCCAGCCCTTCCGGTACCGCTTGCCCACGCCGTCGGTGCGCAGCGCGATCTCGGTGTCTGTCACGCCACGTCCTCGTTTCTCGTCTGCTGGTGGACGGAGGTGAAGAGCGCGTCGACCGCCTGCTCGTCGAGGCCGGCCTCGTAGGCGCGGCGCAGCCACGTCGCCAGGCCGCGGCGCAGCGACGTGTACGTCGACGGCGACATCGCGGCCGACTGCTGCTCGGTGACGAACGTGCCCTGGCCGGGCCGGCCGGTGACCAGGTTCTCCTGCTCCATCTGCCGGTACGCCTTGGCCACGGTGTTCGGGTTGATGGCCAGGTCCTCGACCACCTCGCGGATGAGCGGGAGGCGGTCGCCGGGTTGGAGGAAGCCCAGCAGCACCGCCTGGCGAACCTGCTGGACGAGTTGCAGGTACGGCGGCACGCCGGAGTGGGTGTCGAGCCGGAAGACGAACACGGTGTCCCTTCGCTGCTTTACTAGTACCGTAGTAAAGCAGCAGGTGGGCGGTCAAGAAGGGCGGGTTGGCCGCGGCTGGGGGATCGACATGATCGCCGATGGCTGTATCGTTGCCGACGCCGCATCCCGCAGGCCGCTTCCACCAAGGACGACCATGACCGCCTCCACCGTCACCGCCGTCATTGACCTCGACCTGACCGGCCCCACCATCTCCCGCCACGTCTACGGCCACTTCGCGGAGCACCTGGGACGCTGCGTCTACGGCGGCTTCTGGGTGGGGGAGGGCTCCGCGACCCCGAACGAGGGCGGGATCCGCCTCGACGTGGTGGAGGCGCTGCGCCGCATCGGCATCCCGAACCTGCGCTGGCCGGGCGGCTGCTTCGCCGACGACTACCACTGGCGCGACGGGATCGGCCCGCGCGAGCTGCGGCCCCGCATGGTCAACTCGCACTGGGGCGACGTGGTCGAGGACAACTCCTTCGGCACGCACGAGTTCATGGCGCTGTGCGAGCTGCTGGGCGCGGATCCGTACGTGTCCGGCAACGTCGGCTCGGGCAGCGTGCGGGAGATGTCCGAGTGGGTCGAGTACCTGACCCGCGGCGACGACTCTCCGATGGCCGCCCTGCGGCGGGAGAACGGGCGCGACGAGCCCTGGCGGGTCCCGTTCTGGGGACTGGGCAACGAGGCGTGGGGCTGCGGCGGCAACCTGCGCGTCGAGCAGTTCGCCTCGCTGGCCCGCCAGTACGCCACCTACGTCCGCGACCACGGCGACAACACCGTCTACCGGATCGCCGCGGGCGCGAACAGCGACGACTACCACTGGACCGAGACGTTGATGCGCTCCTTCGACGACCTGGCAGCGCCGGACTCCCGCGCCTGGCCGTTCCAGGCCGTCTCGCTGCACTACTACACGATGACCCGGGGCTGGTCGTCGAAGGGCGCGGCGACCGGCTTCGACGAGGAGGAGTGGTACCTCGCGCTGCGGAACGCGACCCGGATCGAGGAGCTGGTCTCACGCCACGAGGCGGTCATGGACCGCTGGGACCCGCAGCGCAAGGTCGGCCTCGTCGTGGACGAGTGGGGCACCTGGTGGGACGTGGAGCCGGGCACCAACCCCGGCTTCCTCTACCAGCAGAACACGCTGCGCGACGCGCTGGTGGCCGCGGTGCACCTCGACACGTTCCACCGCCACGCGGCGCGCGTCGTGATGGCGAACATCGCGCAGACGGTGAACGTGCTCCAGGCCATGATTCTCACCGACCCGGAGACGGGCGCGCTGGTGCTCACGCCCTCGTACCACGTGTTCGCGATGAACCGGGCCCACCACGACGCGGCGTCGCTCGCGGTGACCTTCAAGGGCGAGGTCCCGGTGCGCGAGGTGGCGGGGGATCACCTGGCGACGCTCTCGGCGTCCGCCTCGACGCGCGGCGACACGGCGCTGGTCTCGCTGTCGAACCTCGACGCGCGGCGTCCGGTGACCGTCGTCCTCGACCTGCGCGGACGGGACGTCACCGCCCACCGGGCCACGATCCTGACCGCCGACGCGCTCGACGCGCACAACACGCCGTCGACCACGGGCGTCGCGCCCCGCGAGCACGCCGGGGTCACGGACCACCCGCGTGGCCTGGAGGTCGAACTGCCGCCGCACGCGTACGTCACGGTGGCGCTCGACCTCGCCTGACCGCCGGACACACGGCTCCGCGCACGGCCGCGTGACGACAGCGGTCTGGTGACGCCTGCGTTCCTCTCCTCACTCCGGCGCCTGGGGCCAGGAAATTGCCAGTGACCTCGGTCGATCGAGTTCGCCCAGTGGCGCGCTGCTCGGTCCGATAATTTTCGGTGCTGTGTCGGTCGGAACGTCTGCCTCTTGCTCGGTGCTACCGCAGGCAGCGGGGTCGTTGACGGATGGCGGGGCACTTAGTAGCCTCAGCGCACACAATCCTGGCATGTAAATATCTCGATAAGTTTCGGAGACGACGACCTCGCCTGCGGTGCCCACCGCCGGAGGGACCGTCGCGCTGATTCGCCGCGGTCACCCGACCACCGCCGCGCACGATTACCGCATGGAGGGCCGTTGAAACGCGTCCGGAGCACCGTAGCCATCATCGCCACCGCCGCGCTCCTCCTCGGCGGATGTGGCGGATCAGACGGCGAATCCGACTCGAAGACCTTCGAGTTCTGGTCGTTTGCCAACATCAACCAGAAGGCCGACGTCGACGTCTACACCAAGGCGCACCCCGATGTGCGCATCAAGCTCACCGAGGTCGGCAGCACCACCGAGACCGCGCAGGCGCTCACCGCCGCGCTGGCCGGTGGCAAGGTGCCCGACCTGGTGCTCATCCAGGCCGACGACCTGCCGAAGTTCATGCAGTCGCCGGACAACTTCGTCGACCTCACCACGCTGGGCGCCGGCGACATCAAGGGGAACTACCTCGACTGGGTGATGTCGCAGGCGACGACCAAGGACAACAAGATCATCGGGGTGCCGACCGACGTCGGCGGGCTGGCGGTCGCCTACCGTACCGATCTGTTCAAGGCGGCCGGCCTGCCCACCGACCGGGACGAGGTCGCCAAGCTCTGGCCGACGTGGGACGAGTTCATCAACGTCGGTAAGCAGTACGTCCAGAAGACCGGGAAACCGTTCGTGGACAACACGCCGACCAGCGTCTTCTTCCAGGCGGTCAACCAGGGCAGCCAGCGCTACTACAGCGCCGACCGCAAGCTCGACTACGACAACGAGCAGGTCAAGGCGGCGTTCGACGTGACGCTGAAGGCCTTCGAGGCGGGCATCTCCGCCAAGCAGGGGTCGTTCTCCTCCGGCTGGACCGCGGCCATGAAGAAGGGCGACTACGCGGTGGTGTGCTCACCGTCCTGGATGCTCAGCCAGATGAAGACGAACGCCCCCGAGACGAACGGCAAGTGGGACATCGCCACGATTCCCGGGGGTTCGGGGAACTGGGGCGGCAGCTTCCTCGCCATCCCCAAGCGCGCCAAGAACGCGAAAGCGGCGTGGAACTACATCTCCGAGATGCAGTCGCCGAAGGGTCAGCTCGAGCACTTCCTGATGCAGGGGTCGCTGCCCACCACGCCGTCGGTCTACACGGATCCGCAGCTGGTCGGAAAGACCGACCCGTTCTTCAGCAACGCGCCGATCGGCAAGATCTACACCCAGTCGGTGCTGGGGATCAAGCCGTTCTACTTCGGCCCGCAGGACGGCCCGATCGGCACCGAGTTCCTCAACACGCTCACCAGCGTCGAACAGGGCAAGGTGAGCCCGGCGAAGGCCTGGGACACCGCGCTGACAAACGTCAAGAACGCCGTACGCGAATGACCGAGGGCTGACGTGCGGCAGCCGGGCACCGCCCGGCTACCGCCCATCGCGGAGGTGACGCTTTGACCACCATGCTCAGCCCGGCCACGGCCCCGCCGGACCTCCGGCGCCCCCATCGCAGACGGCGGATCCAGCAGGGCGTACGGGAGTTCCTGGCGCCGTACGCGTACATCGCGCCGTTCTTCGTGCTCTTCCTGATCTTCGGTCTCTTCCCGCTGCTGTTCACCTTCTACATCTCCCTGTTCGACTGGGATCCCATCGGTGAGCACCGTTTCGTGGGGCTGGACAACTTCACCGAACTCCTGCACGACCCGCGCTTCTGGGGCGCGTTGCGGAACACGTTCAGCATCTGGGTGATGTCGACGGTGCCGCAGTTGCTCCTGGCGCTCGGCCTGGCGCATCTGCTCAACCACGCGCGGCTGCGGCTGGCCGCGTTGTTCCGGATGTCGGTGCTCGTCCCCTACGTCACCTCGGTCGCGGCCACGACCATCGTCTTCGCGCAGATGTTCGACCGCGACTACGGCATGATCAACTGGTTCCTCGGGCTGCTGGGCTTCGACCACATCGACTTCACAGCCTCGCTCTGGGGCAGCCACGTCATGATCGCCACGATGATCGCCTGGCGCTGGACCGGGTACAACACGCTGCTGTACCTCGCCGCGCTGCAGTCGGTACCCCGGGAGCTGTACGAGGCCGCCGCCGCCGACGGCGCGAACGGCTGGAAACAGTTCCTGCACATCAGCATCCCGTCGTTGCGGCCGATCATCGCGTTCACCGTCGTGACGTCGACCATCGGCGGGTTGCAGGTCTTCACCGAGCCGCTGCTGGCCAACCCGGTGGGTGGGCTCACGTGCGGGGCGGCACGGCAGTGCCAGACCGTCACCCTCTACCTCTACGAGCAGTCCTTCGGGCAGTTCCACTTCGGCTACGGCGCGGCGGTCGGCGTCGCGCTCTTCGTCATCGTGGTCGCCTTCTCCGGACTCAACTATCTGCTGGCCACCCGCGTCCGCTCGGAGCGCCCATGAAGCCCGCACCCTTGACCGCCGCGCCCGTACGGACCCGGCGGCGCTCGGCCAACCGCGTCTCGATCGCGGTGTACGCGCTGCTCACGCTCGTGGCGCTCGCCAGCGTCTTCCCGCTCTACTGGATGTTCGTGGTGGCGACGACGGACTCCGCCACCGCGACGACCCTCCCGCCGACGATCACACCCGGCGGCAACTTCCTGCACCTGGCGGAGCTGGTCTTCACCATCGTGCCGTTCGTGCAGTCCCTGCTCAACAGCGTCATCGTCGCCGGCACGATCGCCGTGGGCCAGGCGGTGCTCTGCGCGCTGGCCGGGTTCGCCTTCGCCAAGCTGTCCTTCCCCGGCCGCAACACGCTGTTCCTCATCGTCGTGCTGACTATGACGGTGCCGGCGCAGCTGGCGGTGGTGCCGCAGTACCTGATCATGTCCCAGCTGGAGTGGGTCGACACCCTGCAGGCGGTGATCGTTCCCGGTCTGGTCAGCGCGTTCGGCATCTTCTGGATGCGTCAGCACATCGGCAGCACCATCGACGACGAGCTGATGGCCGCGGCGCGTGTCGACGGCGCCACCACCTGGCAGATCTTCTGGCGGATCGCGTTCCCGCTGGTCCGCCCGGCGGCGTACGTGCTGGGGCTGTTCACGTTCGTCTACGCGTGGAACGATTTCCTGTGGCCGTTCATCGTCCTGAAGTCGCCGGAGAACTACACCGTCCAGATCGCCATCAAGGCGCTGCAGCAGAACCGGGACATCGACCTGGGGCTGGCCATGTCCGGCTCGTTCCTGGCCACCATTCCGCTGCTGGTGCTGTTCGTGTTCGTCGGACGCCGTCTGGTGCAGGGAATCATGGAAGGCGCATTCAAGGGGTGAGGTCCGTCTCGGTCCCGTCAGCCGGCCGGCCGGTAGTCGAACCAGTCGAAACCGGCGCTTCCCTCGGTGACGTACATGCCGATGACCCGGCCGGTGAACCCGGAGGCGACCTCGGTGGACAGGTAGCGCCCGTCGAGCTCCGCCAGGCACGACCAGCCGTCGCCGGTCTCGACCTCGAAGCTGATCGTGTCACTGCCGGCCGCCGTGACGCCGACGAGGCCCGCCCGCGCCAGGTCGCCGGACGAGGTGACCGTCGGGGGCAGCACGCCGGTGGTCCGGATGGCCAGCGCCACGGTCACCGCCCCCGCGGGCACCGGGCACTCCCCGAACACCTGCCGAAACGGTCCGACCCGGCCGACGACCCGGGCCTGCCCCCGGGCGAGCTCCAGGTCGTAGTGGTGGGCCTCGTCGATCCTGATCGTCAGGCCGGACCGGCCGGAGCCGGGATCGATGCGGGCGCTGACCCGGCAGTCGTGGTGCTGCTGGCGGCGGCCGACGACGGTGGCGCCACTGCGGTCGAGGCTGTCGCCGGTCGCGTGCAGCGTCAGCCAGCCGGGCCGGTCGGTCAACGACCACGCCGAGTCGGGCCGGCTACGGGGCGAAATCCACTGTGGACCGAGCCGCTCGTCCTCGAAGTCGTCCCGCTCGGCCCACCGGCTCGTCCCATCCGGGCCGGTGACGATCGAGACCGGGTCGACCACCGGCCACCCGTCTACCCAGCGCACCGGCGCCAGGAACGTCTCCCGTCCCAGGACGTGGTAGGGCGGCCACTGGCCCTTCGGCCGGATCCCCAGCAGAACCATCCACCAGCTGCCGTCGGCCGCGTCGACCATGTCGGCGTGCCCGGTCGCCTGCACCGGCCGGTCGGTGCCGCGATGCGTCAGGATCGGATTGGCCGGCCCGGGCTGGAACGGCCCGCGTGGCGAGCGGGCGCGAGCGACACTCACCGCGTGGCCGGTGTGGGTGCCGCCCTCCGAGACGAGCAGGTACCACCAGTCGCCGACCCGGTACAGATGCGGCGCCTCCGGGTACTGGCCGCCCGTCCCCGACCACATCGCCACCGGTCCTTCCAGGACCTCTCCGGTACGCGGGTCGATCCGGTACGACTCGACCCCGGACACCGTCATCCAGCAGGTGCCGTCGTCGTCCCACGCCAGCGACGGGTCCACGTGGGGCAGATCCAGGTAGACCGGATCCGACCACGGGCCGGCGGGATCGGTAGCCGTGACGATCAGGTGCCGGTCGAGCGTGACGTTCGTCGTGACGACCCAGAACCGGCCGTCGTGGTGGCGGATCGTCGGCGCGTAGATGCCCCGCGAGGCGAGCGTGTCGGCCGGCAAACGGAGCTGATCGGCGCGGTCCAGCACGTTGCCGATCTGCTGCCAGCTGACCAGGTCACGACTGTGGAAGATCGGCACACCGGGCGCGTACTCGAAGCTCGAACACACGAGGTAGTAGTCGTCACCGGCGCGGCAGATGCTCGGATCGGGCCAGAAGCCCGGGAGGATCGGGTTGCGGTAGCCGTCGTCCGCAGGCTCCGGTTCCATTTCCGCTCCTTCTCGTACGGGCACGACGCCTCCACGAGTGTCGATGTCGCGAACCGTATCGGACAACCCGCGAGTGGGCGATGACAGTTCTCGGCCGCCTCCTGTCCCGGCGCCCCCGTCGCGACGCGGCCACGGAGTTCCCGTACACCTTCACCGTGCGGCGCGGGCTGCGCGTGCCGATGGACGACGGCGTCGAGCTGGTCGCCGACCTCTACCAGCCGGTCGGCGTGGTGGAACCGCCGTTGCCCACGATCGTCGTCCGCTCCCCGTACGGCCGGCACGGCTCGCTGACCCACGCGCCGGCGCTGGCCCGCGCGGGGTTCACGGTGCTGGTGCAGAGCTGCCGCGGCACCGGTGGCTCCGGTGGCAGTTTCCGGCCCCAGCTCGACGAGCAGCGCGACGGCATCGCCACCCACCGGTGGGTACGCCGCCAGCAGTGGTGCGCCGGCACCGTCGCGACGTACGGGGAGAGCTACCTCGGCTACACCCAGTGGGCGGTGGCCGGACGGATGTGCCGTGACGACCCCGGCAACGCCCCGGACGCGCTGTGCCTGAACGTCACGATGGCCGACTTCGGCCCGATCACCTGGACCAACGGCGCGTTCTCGCTGGAGGGCTCGCTCGGCTGGTCGCGCCGGATGGACCTGCGGGGCCTGCGCGGCGCCCTGGTCCGGGCGTGGCTCGCGCGGCGGCCGGACCGGAAGCTGGCCGCGGCCTTCGACGTGCTGCCGCTGTCCGGTGGCGACACCGCGGTGGCGGGCCACCCGATCAGCTGGTACCAGGACTGGCTGGCCCACGAGAAGCTCACCGACGACTACTGGACCCGGCAGTCGCACACCGCGTCGGTGCCCGACGTCACCGCGCCCGTGTACATGGCCACCGGCTGGTACGACATCTTCCTGCCCTGGCAGCTGCGCAACTACGCCCAACTCGCCGCGGCCGGCCGCCCGCCCCGGCTGACCATCGGCCCGTGGGGCCACAGCAGCGCGCAGAGCCCGTTCCTCACCGAGTCCATCGCGTTCCTCAAGGAACACTTCGCCGGCGCGCCCACGACCCGGCCGGCACCGGTGCGCGCCTTCCTCACCGGCGCGGAGCAGTGGCACGATCTGCCCGCGTGGCCACCGCCGGGCACCGTGGCGCAGCGGTGGCACCTGCACCCGTCGGGGCTGCTCGACCCGGCCGTCCCCGGCGCGGGCAGCACCCGCTACACCTACGATCCCGACCGGCCCACGCCCGCGCTCGGCGGCCCCGGCATGGGCCCGTCCCCGGGGCCGGTCGACAACAGCGCCCACGAACGCCGCGCGGACGTGGCCGTCTTCCGCAGTCCACCGCTGGCGCACGCGCTCGTACTCGCCGGGGAGCCGACCGCCCATGTCCGGTTCCGTTCGACGGCGGCCAGCGCGGACGTGTTCGTGCGGATCTGCGACGTGCACCCCGACGGCCGCTCGATGAGCGTGTGCGACGGGATCCGCCGCGTCGGCGGCGTCGGTACCGCGGCTACCGACCCGCAACCGGACGAGGACGGGTTCGTCGAGCTGGAGGTGCCGCTGTGGCCGGCGTTCCACCGCTTCGCCGCCGGCCACCGCGTCGCCGTGCAGGTCAGTTCCGGAGCGCATCCGCGCTACGCCCGCAATCCCGGCACCGGCGAGCCGGCCGCCACCGCGGCCAAAACGGTACGGGCGGAGCAGGAGATCTCCCACGGCGGCGACCACCCGTCCCGGATCGACCTGCCGGTATGGACCTGAACAGACATCTCCAGAAGGGACCCCCGGATGGCATCCGTATTCCATGTGGCGACAAGCGGTTCCGATCGCGCCGACGGCTGCGCCGAGCGGCCGTTTCGGACGATCAACCGGGCGGCCGGCGTCGCCCAGCCCGGTGACACGGTGGTGGTGCACGCGGGGGAGTACCGCGAGTGGGTGAAGCCACGCCACGGCGGTCTCAGCGACTCCCGCCGCATCACCTACGAGGCCGCGCCCGGCGAGCACGTGGTGATCAAGGGATCGGAGCGCGTCACCGGCTGGGAGCCGCTCGGCGGGACGGTGTGGCGGGCACGAGTCGACAACGCGCTGTTCGGCTCGTTCAATCCGTTCGCCGAGGAGGTGACAGGCGACTGGATCGTCCACCGCACCGGCACGCCACCCAAGCACCTCGGCGAGGTCTACCTGAACGGCCTGAGCTTCTTCGAGGTGGGGAGCCGCGCGGAGGTCGAGGACCCGCCCCGGCGTACCGAGGTCGTCGACGACTGGACCGGGGTGACCCGTCCGGTCGGCGATCCCGACCAGACCCGGCTCGTCTGGTACGCCGAGGTCGGTGAACAGACGACGATCTGGGCCAACTTCCAGGGCGCCGACCCGAACACGGAACTCGTCGAGATCAACGTACGCCGCAGCGTCTTCTACCCGGAACAGCCGCACCTGGACTACATCACCGTCCGTGGCTTCGAGTTGGCGCACGCGGCCAGCCCGTGGGCGCCACCGACCGCCGACCAGCCGGGCCTGATCGGACCCGGCTGGGCGAAGGGCTGGGTCATCGAGGACAACGTGATCCACGACGCCAAGTGCTCGGCGATCTCGATCGGGAAGGAGGGCTCCACCGGGCAGAACTTCTCCGCTCTGCGCGGCGACAAGCCGGGCTACCAGTACCAGCTGGAGTCGGTCTTCGCGGCCCGTCGGATCGGGTGGGACCGGGAGCACATCGGCTCGCACGTGATCCGCCGCAACACGATCTACGACTGCGGCCAGAACGCGATAGTGGGTCACCTCGGGTGTGCGTTCTCCACCATCGAGGACAACCACATCCACCGCATCGGCCTGAAACGCGAGTTCTACGGGTACGAGATCGCCGGCATCAAGCTGCACGCCGCCATCGACGTGGTGATCCGGCACAACCGGATTCACGACTGCTCGCTCGGCACCTGGCTGGACTGGCAGGCGCAGGGCACCCGGGTCTCCCGCAACGTCTACCACGACAACTGCCGGGACCTCTTCGTCGAGGTCAGCCACGGCCCCTACCTGGTCGAACACAACATCTTCGGCTCACCCGCCGCGTTGGAGCTGTTCAGCCAGGGCGGTGCCTTCGTCAACAACCTGATCTGCGGCACGGTACGGCTGGAGCCGGTGCTGGACCGCGCCACCCCGTACCACCTGCCGCACAGCACGCAGGTCGCCGGGTACGCGGTGATCTACGGTGGGGACGACAGGTACGTGGGCAACCTCTTCCTGGGCGGCGATCCGGGCGCGGCCTACGCGACGGGTGCGGAGGGTCGGGGGACGCCGCTGGGCGGCACCGCCGGATACGACGGCCATCCCGCGTCGTTCGCGGAGTACCTGGCCCGCCTGGACGAGCAGCCGCCCAGCGACCAGAAGAAGTACCTCGACGTGAAACAGCCGGTGTACGCCCGGGCGAACGCCTACGCCGCGGGCGCCCGGCCGTTCGCGGGCGAGCGTGAGCCGTGGGTGCTGGGCGCCGCGACGGTGACGGTCGTCGCCGAGGGCGACGCGGTCTGGCTCGTCACCGATCTGCCCGAGACGTTCGACGAGGCCCGTGTCGGTGTGGTCACCGGCCGGGATCTGGAACGGGTCCGGTGCGCCGACGCGGATTTCGAGGAGCCGGACGGCAGCCCGGCCGTCATGGGCGTCGACCTGGTCGGGGAACCCCGGCAACCGGGACGCAACGGCGCCGTCGGCCCGATCGCGGGCCTCGCGTCCGGGTCGCGCCGCACGCGCGTCCTCTGACGGCGGACCCGCCCGTACGCGAACGGAGACGGTGACGCCGGGCGGCGTCACCGTCTCCGTCTGCCTCAGCCGCGCGCGGCCCAGTCGCCGAGGGCCCAGTCGCGCACCTCGGGCATGTCCTCCAGGTGCTCCACCACGTACGTCTCGTGGCGGTCGAGCTGGCTGCGGCACCACGCCTTGAGGTCGGCGGCGCCGCGTGGGAGGCGCTTGGCGTTGTTGATGGCGTCCATCACGAGGTGGTACCGCGACGCCTTGTTGCGCACCGTCATGTCGAACGGGGTGGTGGTCGTGCCCTGCTCGATGAAGCCACGCACGCGGAACCGGTCCGCGTCCGGGCGGCCGTGGACGAGCTGGTGGATCGCGCCGGGGTAGCCGTGGAAGGAGAAGATCACGTCGACGTCGTCGGTGAACAGCTCGGTGAACAGGGTCTCGCTCATGCCGTGCGGGTGGTCCTTGGGCCGGACCAGGGTCATCAGGTTGACCACGTTGACCACGCGGACCTTGAGCCCGGGCAGCCGCTCGCGCAGGATCTGCGCCGCCGCGACCGTCTCCATGGTGACGACGTCGCCGGCGCAGGCCAGGACGATGTCGGGATCGCTGGTGCCGTCGTCGGTGCCGGCCCACTCCCAGATCCCCGCGCCGCGGGCGCAGTGTTCGATCGCCTCGTCCATGGACAGGTACTGCAGCTGCGGCTGCTTGTCGATGACGATCAGGTTGATGTACGACCGCGACCGGAAGCAGTGGTCGGCCACCGACAGCAGGGTGTTGGCGTCCGGCGGCAGGTAGACCCGGGCGACGTCGCCCCGCTGGGTGAGCACCACCTGGATCAGGCCCGGCCCCTGGTGGGAGAAGCCGTTGTGGTCGTTGCGCCACGCCGTCGAGGTGAGCAGCACGTTGAGGCTCGGCACCTTCGCCCGCCAGGGCAGGTGCTTGGCCTCCTGCAACCACTTGCCGTGCTGCACGGTCTGCGAGGCGCTGACCATCGCGAACGCCTCGTAGGTGGCGAACATGCCGTGCCGGCCGGTCAGGTTGTAGCCTTCCAGCCAGCCGTGGCAGTTGTGCTCGCTCAGCACCTCCATCACCCGGCCGTCGCGGCCGATCGCCACGTCCTCCGGTGTCACCCGCTCCATGAAGGCACGGTCGGAGACGTCGAAGACGCTGCCGAGGCGGTTGCTGTTGGTCTCGTCCGGACAGAACAACCGGAACCGGTCGGCGTTGCGCGTGTAGATGTCGCGGATCATCTCGCCCAGCTTGCGCGTCGACTCGGCCCGCTGCTGCGCCGGCCGGGGCACCTCGATCGCGTACGACCGGAAGTCCGGCAGGTCCAGGTCCCGGGTCAGCAGTCCGCCGTTGGCGTGCGGGCTGGCGCTCATCCGCAGGTCGCCGCCGGGGGCCTGGTCCCGGATCAGCGCCACCGGCGCGCCGGTGGAATCGAACAGCTCCTCCGGACGGTACGACCTGAGCCAGCGCTCGAGCAGCGCGAGGTGCTCCGGGTTGTCCTTGACGCCGGACAGCGGCACCTGGTGCGAGCGCCACGTGCCGGTGACCGGCGTCCCGTCGACGGTGTCCGGGCCGGTCCAGCCCTTCGGCGACCGCAGGACGATCAGCGGCCAGGTCGGGCGGGTGCCGTCCCAGGAACCGTCACGGGCGGCGGTCTGGATGTCGCGGATCCTCGTCCACGCGGCGGCGAGCGCGGCGGCGAAGCGGTGGTGCATGCCGGGCAGGTCGGAGCCCTCGACCTCGATGACGTCGTAGCCGTGGCCCCGCAGCAGGTGGCGTACCTCCTCGGGGTCCTTGCGCCCGAGTACGGTGGGACCGGAGATCTTGGCGTCGTTGAGGTGCAGGATCGGCAGGACCGCGCCGTCGCGTTCGGGGTTGAGGAAGGACACGCCCTTCCAGGAGCCCTCGAGCGGCCCGGTCTCGGCCTCGCCGTCGCCCACCACCGCGATGGCCAGCAGGTCGGGGTTGTCCATCACCGCGCCGAACGCGTGGACCAGGACGTAGCCCAGCTCGCCACCCTCGTGGATGGAGCCCGGGGTGGTCACCGACACGTGCGACGGGATGCCGCCCGGGCTGGAGAACTGCCGGAACAGGCGCAGCATCCCGGCCTCGTCCTGGCTGACGTCCGGGTAGATCTCGCTGTAGGTGCCCTCCAGATAGCCGGCGGCCACCAGCGCCGGCCCGCCGTGGCCCGGGCCGGCCAGGTAGATCGCCTGCTGACCGGTGTGCCGGATCAGCCGGGAGACATGCGCGTAGATCAGCGACAGGCCGGGGCTGGTTCCCCAGTGGCCGAGCAGGCGCGGCTTGATGTGCTCGGTCGACAGCGGCTCGCGCAGCAGCGGGTTGCCCTGCAGGTAGATCTGCCCGATGGTCAGGTAGTTGTTCGCCCGCCACCACGCGTCCAGACGGGCGAGTTCGGTGTCGTCGAGTTCGGCGAGCGTACGGATTTCGGATTCGACCGCGGTCACCGTGCTTCCTTTCACTGATCTCGTCATGTCCGGACCCAGGTTAGGCCCAGCCGGGCTCGTTCACCGGGGGCCGCAGACCGCAAGCCGCGGGACCTTCGGCCCTCTCGATCCGTAGTACGCGGCGCGCATCAGTTCCCGCATGTCGCCGAGCATCGGCATCCGCGGATTGGCCGGCGCGCACTGGTCCTCGTACGCGTTCAGCGCCTGCTGCGGCAGCGCGGCGAGGAAGGCCCGCTCGTCCACCCCGACGGCCGCGAACGACGGCTCGATGCCGACCTCGTCGCGCAGGCGCTCGATCGCCGTGGCCAGGGCTTCGACCGCTTCGGCGTCGGTGGCCGCGGGCAGCCCGAGGGTACGGGCGATGTCGGCGAAGCGCTGCGGCGCCCGGTACGTCTCGTACCTGGGCCAGCCGGTGAGCTTGCTCGGCACGGTCCCGTTGTACCTGATGACGTGCGGGAGCAGGATCGCGTTGGTGCGCCCGTGTGCGACGTGGAACGTGGCACCCAGGGTGTGCGACATGGCGTGCACGATGCCGAGGAAGGCGCTGCCGAACGCCATGCCGGCGATCGTGCCGGCGTTGTGCATCTTCTCGCGGGCCACCGGGTCCGCGGCGCCCTGGTGCACGGCCCGGGCGAGGTTGCCGAAGATGAGCCGGACGGCGTGCAGGGCCAGACCGTCGGTGAAGTCGTTGGCGTAGACCGACACGTACGACTCGATGGCGTGGGTGAGCGCGTCGAAGCCGCTGTCCGCGGTGACCACCGCCGGCAGGTCGGCGGCCAGGACCGGGTCGACGATCGCCACGCTCGGGGTGAGCGCGTAGTCGGCGAGCGGGTACTTCTTGCCGGAATCGGTGTCGGTGATGACCGCGAACGGGGTGACCTCGGCTCCGGTGCCGGAGGTGGTCGGAACGCAGACGAGTTGGGCCAGCGCGCCGAGGGTGGGGAACTTGAAGGCGCGTTTGCGGATGTCGAAGAACTTCTCCCGCAGATCGGCGAAGACCACTTCGGGGTGCTCGTAGCGCAGCCACATCACCTTGGCGGCGTCCATCGCCGAACCGCCGCCGAGCGCGACGATGGTGTCCGGGCGGAACGAGCGCATCAACTCGGCGCCCCGGTCGACCGTTTGTACGCTGGGCTCCGGCTCGACGTCGTCGATGATCTGCAGGGCGACCTGCTCGCGGCGGCGGTGCAGCACGGACAGCACGCGGTCCACGTACCCCAGTCTGGTCATGGTGTGGTCGGTCACCACGCTGACCCGGCGGACGCCGGGCATGTCGGCGAGGTAGCGGATCGCGTTCGGCTCGAAGTAGATCTTCGGCGGCACCTTGAACCACTGCAGGTTGTTCGTCCGCCGGGCCACCCGCTTGATGTTGATGAGGTCGACCGCTGTGACGTTGTGCGACACCGAGTTGTGGCCGTAGCTTCCGCAGCCCAGCGTCAGCGACGGCAGGAAGGCGTTGTACATGTCGCCGATGCCGCCCTGCGAGGCCGGCGCGTTCCAGATGATCCGGACGGCCTTGACCCGGCGGCCGTACGCCTCGGCCAGGTCGGCGTCGCGCGTGTGGATGACGGCGCTGTGCCCCAGGCCGTCGAACTCGACCATCTGCTCGGCGTACTCGAATCCCTGGTCGTGGCCGGTGGCGGGCAGCAGGGCGAGCACCGGGCAGAGCTTCTCCCGGGTCAGCGGCTCGGCCGGGCCGACCCGGTCGACCGGAACCAGGATGATCGAGGTGTCCGGGTCGACCGGGAATCCGGCGTGTTCGGCGATCCAGGTCACCGGCTGCCCGACCACGTCCGGGTTGAGCTTCCCGGAGCCGAAGAGCAGCTTCTCCAGCAGCGACTTCTCCTCCGGCGTCGCGATGTGGGCGTGCAGTCGCCGGAACTCGGCGAGGGCGGCCGGCCGGATCGCGTCGTCGATGATGACGGCCTGCTCGGAGGCGCAGATCATGCCGTTGTCGAACGCCTTGGACAGCACCACGTCGTTCACCGCGCGGGCCACGTCGGCCGACGCCTCCAGGTACGCGGGGACGTTCCCGGCGCCGACGCCCAGCGCCGGTTTGCCGGTGGAGTAGGCGGCGCGGACCATGGCGTTGCCGCCTGTCGCCAGGACCACCGAGACGTCGGGATGCCGCATCAGCTCGTTCGTCGCGGCCACCGACGGCTCGTCGATCCACTGGATGCAGTGCTCCGGCGCGCCGGCGGCGACGGCGGCGTCGCGGACCGTGCGGGCCGCTTCCTGGCTGCACCGTTGCGCCGCCGGGTGGAAGGCGAAGATGACCGGGTTGCGGGTCTTGAGGGCCAGCAGCGCCTTGAAGATGGTGGTCGAGGTCGGGTTCGTCACGGGCGTCACCGCGGCCACCACGCCGACCGGCTCGGCGATCTGGGTGATGCCCGTGATGTCGTCCTGAGCGATCACCCCGACCGTGCGGACGTCGGCCATGTGGTTGGTGACGTGTTCGCAGGCGAAGATGTTCTTCACCGCCTTGTCCTCGAACACGCCGCGACCGGTCTCCTCGACCGCCAGCATCGCGAGTTCGGCGTGCCGGCCGAGCGCCGCCACCGACGCCTTCTTCACGATCCCGTCGATCTGTTCCTGGCCGTAGGAGTCGTAGGCGGCCAACGCCGTGAGACCGTTCTCCACCAGGGTTCCGATCATGCTTCCGCCCTCCATCGGTCGTCACCCCGAACATAGATCCGCGGTGATCGATGCGACTATGGCCGGTGGGCCCGCGAGGACGGGACCACCGGCCCGCGCTTGGCCCGCTGGATCTGCTCGTAGACGTGGGTCCGCAGTTCGGTGAACCGGGGCAGGGCCCGGGTGGTGAGCTGATCGCGTTCCGCCGGGAGGTCGATCACCAGGTCCTCCTGGACCCGGGTCGGTGAGTTCGACAGGACGAGCACGCGCTGGCCCAGGTAGACGGACTCGTCGATGTCGTGCGTCACGAAGACGGTGGAGATCCCCCGGGTCAGGTGCAGTTCGCGGACGAGGTCCTCCAGGTCCGCGCGGGTCTGCGCGTCCACCGCGGCGAACGGCTCGTCCATGATCAGCACGTCCGGCTGGTACGCGATGGCGCGGGCGATCGCCACCCGTTGCTGCATTCCGCCGGAGAGCTGCCACGGGTGGCTGCGCGCCGACTGCGGCAGCCCGACCGCGTCGAGGGCGTCGGCGACCAGCCGGGCGCGTTCGGCGCGGGAGAGCTTCTTGTGGCGGAGCGGAAGCTCCACGTTGCCGCGGACGGTCAGCCACGGGTAGAGGCTGCGGCCGTACTCCTGGAAGACCACGGCCATCGCCGGGCTCGGCCCGGTCACCGGCGAGCCCTCCATCTCGACCAGGCCGCTGGTGGGCCGCAGCAGTCCGGCGAGGCATTTCAGGAGCGTGGTCTTGCCGCAGCCGGAGGGACCGACGACGCACAGCAGCTCACCGGGATCCATGGTGAAGCTGAGATCCCCGATCGCCTCGACCTCGCCCCGGCCGGAGGCGTAGACCTTCCGCAGGTGCTCGACCCGCAACAGGGGGGTCCCGTCAGGCACGGGTGATCTCCTTCATTCCGTGGTACCAGCGCAGGACGCGGCGTTCGACGACACCGAAGGCCACGGCGAGGAAGACGCCGATGAGGCCGAGCAGGAGGATGCCGCTCCACATCTCGGCGATGAGGTAGTTCCGCTGGAAGTAGGCGATCCGGTAGCCGAGGCCCGCCGACGACGCGAACATCTCCGAGATGACCATGAGGATCAGGGCCACCGAGAGCGCCTGCCGTACGCCGGTCATGATGCGCGGACTCGCCGCCGGGAGGATCAGCAGCCACAGCCGGTCCCACCGCGAGATCCGGAACGAGCGGGCGGTCTCCAGCATCACGCTGTCGGTCGACCGGACGCCTTCGATCGTGTTCAGCAGGATCGGCCAGATCGCGCCGGAGGTGATGACGACGACCTTCATGGTGTCGGTGATGCCGAGCAGGAGCATCGCGACCGGGATCAGCACCGGCGGCGGAATCGCGCGGAAGAACTCCAGCAGCGGCTCGAGCATCTCGCGTAGCGGGCGGAGCCGGCCGATGACGACGCCGGCGGCGACGCCGAGCAGGATCGACGCGAACAGGCCGATCAGGAGCCGGTACACGCTCGGCAGGACGTCCTCGACGAACGCCGGGCCGATCCAGGTCTGCCGGAACGCGTCGAGGAGCGTGCCGGGGCCGACGAGGAACCGGCTCGTCGACCGGGTGGACCAGACCGCCCAGAGGCCCACGGCCAGGACCGGAAGGCCGACCGCGAACAGGAGGTTCTCGGCGACCCTGACGCCCAGGTCACGAGGGCGGGCCTTTGCCGCGCCGACGGCGGTCATCGGGCCGCCTCGTCCGCGAGCACCGACTGGTGCCAGGCCAGCGAGCGGCGTTCGACGAAGCGGAACACGACGTTCACCAGCAGGCCGAGCATCCCGGTGACCACGACGAGGCCGTACAGGCCGACGGCGTCACCGGCGGAGCGGGACAGCTCGATCATCCGACCGAGGCCGGGGTTGCCGATCACCATCTCGGCGGTGACGGCCAGGATGAGCGCGACCGCCGCGCCGAGGCGCAGGCCGGTCATCAGGTACGGCAGAGCGGTCGGCAGGATGAGGTAGCGCAGCCGCTCGGCGCGGGTGAGGCCGAAACTCCGCGCGGTGTCCCGGGCGACGCTGTCGACGTCGGCGACGCCGTAGATCACCTGCACGAACACCTGCCAGAACGCCGCGTAGACGATGATGACGAGAGCGGCGCGCATCTGCAGGCCGAACATCAGCACGGCCAGCGGGATCAGCGCGACCGACGGCACCGGTCGCAGGAACTCGACTGTCGTGTGGGTCGCGCGACGCAGGAACGGCACCATCCCGACCACGGTGCCCAGCGCGACCGCCGCGAGCGTCGCCACCGTCAGACCGATCGCCCACGACGTCATGGTGAGCCGGACCCGACGCCAGAACGCCAGGTCGCGGACCTCCTGGGCCAGCCGTCCGAACACGTCGGTGGGGTACGGCAGGTAGTCCGGGTCGACCAGCCCCAGCGCCGGGATCAGTTGCCAGACGACGAGGAACCCCAGCAGGCCGACGGCGCCCAGCAGGATCTTGCGCATCGGCCGGCTACTGCTGCTGCTGGATGAGGCGGTCGAAGTCGGGGCGCCGGTCGAGCACGCGGTACTTCTGGGCGAGCGTCGCCAGTTGCTCCAGGCCGGCCCGGTCGAGCTCCCACCCGAACGACGGGAGCCGCACGGAGTCCGCCACCGCCTCCGGCAGTTCGAGGTTGTCCTTGATGGCCTGGCGCAGATCCTTCTCGTTGGCCGGATCCTTGGCCCAGGCGAGCGTCTTCTTCATCGCCGCCGAGAAGTCCGCGACGAGCGTGGCGTCGGAGTCCTTCAGCTTGCTCGACGTGATCGTCGTCAGGGTGGTGAGTCCGGGGACGGTGGCCTGGTACGGAGCGACCACGAGGACGTCGCCGCGCTTGCGCATCTGGGTGATGAACGGCTCGGTCACCCAGGCTGCGTCGATGTTGCCGGCGGCGAGCTGGGCGGGCGCGTCCGGGAAGGCCACCTCGACGAACTTGACCTTGGTGGGGTCGCCGCCGTCCTTCTCGACCGCCGCCATGATCGTGACGTCGCCGGCGGCGCCCAGGCTGTTCACCGACACCTTGCGCCCGGCGAGCTGGGACGGCCGGGTGATGCCGGATTTCGCCGACGCCAGCACGGCGTTGATGTCGTCACCGTCGGCGTAGGACGACGCGTAGTTGCCGATGATCACCACGCCGAGGTTCTGCAGGTCGGCCCGGAACGGGCCGAACGGCTGACCGATGGCGAAGTCGATGTCGCCGTTGATCAGGGCCGGGATGGCCTGGGCCCCGCCCTGTGCGGGCACCACTTCCACGTCGAGCCCCTGCTCCCGGAAGATGCCCGCCTTGATGCCGCCCCACAGCGCGGCGGTCTCGCTGATGGGCAGCGCCGCCACGCGGACCTTGCGCAGCTCGCCGCTCGACCCGGGGGACGGATCGGTGGCGTCGGAGTCGGTGCAGCCGGTCAGGGCGATCGCGACGCTGGCGAGAACAGCCAGGGCGGTGACCTTCTTCATGGACGAGCCCTTCCGTGCGAAGCGCTGGTGCATCCGGAGGAGTGGGGCCGGCGAACAGAGATGAACCATCCGACCGCGTCGATCAGCGTCGTGCAGAGTTGATTGATTGTCAAGAATTCTGATAAGGCCACTCGCATTGCGCCCGAAGTGGTCAGACCTCGATGACAATGCGTCTTGACGAACGACGATTTTGTGACCAAACTGTGCGGTGGCGGAGGGGGCGACGACTTGGCGATCGTGATCGTGGGCGCTGGTATCGGTGGCCTCACCACCGCGCTCAGCCTGCACCGGGCCGGCTTCCGTGACATCGCCGTCTATGAGCGCGCCGACGCGCTGCGCCCACTCGGCGTCGGGATCAATCTGCTTCCGCACGCCGTCCGAGAGCTGACCGAATTGGGCCTCGGAGAACGCGTGGAAAGGCTGGGCGCCGCACCCGGCACACTGGCTTACTACAACCGGCACGGTCAGCAGATCTGGAGCGAGCCGCGCGGACTGGACGCCGGATATCGCTGGCCGCAGCTTTCCGTGCACCGCGGCCGGTTCCAGATGGAACTGCTCGCCGTGGTGCGGGAACGGCTGGGCGCCGACGTGGTGCGCACCGGGCACCGGCTCGTCGGCGTCCACGACGGCGTCGCACGCTTCGCCGCGGCAGCGGGAGAGGTGAGCGTCGCGGCCGACCTGATCGTCGGCGCGGACGGCATCCACTCCGCGCTGCGCCGGCAACATCAGCCCGACGAAGGGCCGCCGATCTGGAACGGGCTGACACTGTGGCGGGGGACGGCCCGGGCACCCGGATTCCTGGACGGGCGAACCATGATCATGGCGGGGGACGCGGAGCAGAAGTTCGTCGCGTACCCGATCGGTCCCGGCGTGATCAACGTCGTGGCCGAGCGGCGCGGCCCCGGCTTCGCCGGGCCCAACGCGGACTGGAACCGGACCGTCGACCCCGCGCCCGTCGTCGCGCTCTTCGCGGACTGGCGTTTCCCGTGGCTCGACGTGCCGGAACTGCTGGCCGCCGCCGACGAGATCCTCGAATACCCCATGGTGGACCGCGACCCCATCGACACGTGGACCCACGGGAACACGACACTGCTCGGAGACGCGGCACACCCGATGTACCCGAACGGCTCCAACGGGGCGTCGCAGGCGATCCTGGACGCGCGTACCCTCGCCTTCCACCTCGCCACCGCGACGACGGTCCCGGCGGCGCTGGACGCCTACGAGGCGGACCGGCGGCCGGCGACCACCGCGCTCGTGCTGAGCAACCGGCGGCAGGGCCCGGAGCAGGTGATGGTGCTCGCCCGCGAGCGCGCGCCGGACGGGTTCGCGCACATCCACGACGTCATCCCGCCGGAGGAGCTCACCGAGATCGCCACCGGCTACAAGAAGGCGGCCGGCTTCCTGCCCGCCGATCTCAACGAACGCGCCTCCCTGACGCCGACGGTCTTCTCCGGTGTCCTGCCGTGACCGGCCCCGAATCGGCCGAACTGGACGCGGCACGCCTGGCCTCGGTCATCTCACCGCTGCGCCGCACGCTGCTCGCCGCCGCCCGGGCCGCCGAGCACCTGCCGGAGATCCCGGACGCGCAGATCGAGATTGTGCGGGCACTGCCCCGCGGCACCGTGTCCGGCCCCGGTGAGCTGGCCGAACGACTCCGCCTGAGCCGCTCGACGGTCAGCAACCTGCTCACCACGATGGAGGGCAACGGCCTGGTCGAGCGCCGCCCCCGTCCCGGCAACCACCGCCACGTCGACGTCCTGGCCACCCCGAAGGCCCTCGACCTGTTCGACCGCTTCGACCTCGCGAGCGGAGACCTGGTCGCCCGCGCCGCGGCCACCCTGTCGGCGGCGGACCGCGCGGCCCTCGCCGCCGCGGTGCCCGCGCTGGAGCGCCTGCGCGACGCGCTCGCGGACACCAAGGACACCCCATGAGTACGCGTCGACCCGCGGTCAGCGCCCCGGCGGTGCCCGGACTGGAGGCCGCGTTCGACGTGGAGGTGCGGCTCGGCGCGCTGGAGGACCACGGGGTGACCCGCGCGGGCCACCGGCGCGTGGTGCCGGTCGTCGGCGGCCGGGTCACCGGCCTGTTCGACGCCGACATCCTGCCCGGCGGCGCCGACTGGCAGCTGGTCCGCCCCGACGGCGCGATCGAGATCGACACGCGCTACTCGGCGCGCACCGCCGACGGCGGCCACGTCTACCTCCGGACGTTCGGCGTCCGCAGCGGCCGCCCGGAGGTCCTCGCGGCGTTGTTGCGCGGCGACGCGGTCGACCCCGCCGAGTACTACTTCCGCCTGGGCGTACGACTGGAGACGTCGGTGCCCGCGCTGGCCGCGCTGGAGCAGTCGATCTTCGTGGCGTCGGCGATCCGCGAGGCCGACCGGGTGCGCTACACCGCCTACCGCGTCACCTAGGTGGTCCCGGGCGGCGGGTTGTGCGCGATCGCCCTCCCCGTGCCCGGCCCTTGTGCTATCCCATCTACTATGCGCCTGTAGTAGATGCTCGAGCCTGCGGAGGGGGTGGGATGGGACGCACTCACCCCCTGCTGCGGCTGGCGTTGTTCGTCGCCGTGGCGTTCGGGGTGTTCGGCATGCACACCTTCGGCCATCCGGCCGGACCCGACGCCGCCCACGCGAGCGCCGCACACGGGAGCACCGGCCACGGCGTCGGTGCCGCCCACGAGATCGCCGCCGCGCCCGGCGTCGCACACGAACCGGACGGCTCGCCCGGGCATCGCGACGGGGCGCACGCGTTCACCGTGTGCCTGGCGGTGCTGGGTGGCGCCCTGGTCCTCGGCGTCCTGGCCCTGTTGCGCCGACGCCACCGGGGCGCCGGCACACCGACTGGCCCCTGGTCCCGGATGAACCGCCCGGACCGGGGCCCACCCCGCCCGACCATCGGGCTGCGACTGCGAGCCGTAACGGTCCTGCGGACGTGAGGAGAGCACGGTCCGGCGTCTCGCCCGGACCCGACGACTCCGTTCCGGAACACCTCACGACAAGGACCACGTACTGATGAAACCGACCATCCTGCGCCGCGCCGCCCTCGCGGGCGTCGCCCTGTCCGCCCTGCTCGGCACCGCCGCCTGCGGCGGCGCGGACGACACCGGCGGCATGACGCACGGCACCGGCAGCAGTTCCGCAGCGGGCGCCTCGCCCTCGGCCGACGCCACCGTCAACGACGCGGACGTGATGTTCGCCCAGATGATGATCCCGCACCACCAGCAGGCGGTGACGATGGCCGACCTGGCCCCGACGCGCGCGAACGACCCCGAACTGAAGGCCCTGGCTGCCAAGATCAAGGCGGCGCAGGATCCGGAGATCGCCACCATGAAGGGGTGGCTCACGGCCTGGGGCAAGCCCACGGACCTGCCCAGCGACCACAGCATGCCCGGCATGAGCGCCACGCCCGGGCACGGCATGCCGGGGATGGACTCGGGGATGCCCGGCATGATGTCCGAGCAGCAGATGAAGGACCTCGCCGCGGCGAATGGCGCTGCCTTCGACAAGATGTTCGCCGAGATGATGATCGCCCACCACAAGGGTGCCATCGACATGGCCAGGACCGAACAGGCCGACGGGAGCAACCCCGAGGCCAAGGCGCTGGCCGCCAGGATCGCCTCGGATCAGGCCGCCGAGGTGCAGACCCTGCAGAAGATCCTCGACCGCCTGTAGGCGACCGGGTGCGGCCGGCCCTGGCGTCGGGACCGGCCGCACCGCCACGACACCTGACGTACCCTGACCGGCACGAAGGGAGAGCGCGTGGCGGAACTGGGCCGACTCGAATCGGCAGTGATGGACGTCCTGTGGCGTGCGCCCGAGCCCGTGCTCGTGCGCGACGTCCTCGACGCGGTGACCACCGACCGGGTCCTGGCGTACACGACGGTTCTGACCGTGCTGGACAACCTGCACCGCAAGGGCTGGGCCGTACGGGAGAAGGACGGCAAGGCCTACCGCTACCGTGCCGCCGGTACCCGCGAGGAGATCATCGCGCGGACACTGCGCCGGGTCGTCGAGACGAGCACCCACCCCGACCTGGTGCTCCTGCACTTCGCCCGATCCGCCTCCGACCGCGAGCTGCACATCCTGCGGCAGGTCCTGGACGAGCGGGAGTCCGGGAAGTGAGCCTCGCGCTCGCCCTCGTCACCGGCGCGGCGATGGTCGCCTGGTGTGGCCCCGCCGCGTTGCGGCTGTGCTTCCGGCACGTCGCCGACCCCGTCGCGATGCTGCTCGGCTGGCTCGGCCTGATCGTCGCGGTGTTCGCCACCTTCGTCCTCGCCACCGTGATGCTCCTCGCGCCGGGCAGCACCCGGCAGTGGGCGCTGCACGATCTCGCCCGCATCTGCTGGCACTGGGCGCAACCCAGCCGGCCGCCCGCCGTCGACGAGATCGTCGGGGCGACCGGCGCGCTGCTCCTGCTGGCCCTGCTCGCCCGGTTCACGGCGACCTGCACCCGCCGGGCGCTGCGCGCCCGCCGTGCCCGCCGCGCCCACGCCGACCTGCTCACGCTCGCCGGCGACCCGCCGGAGCGCGGCGAGGCGGCGGTGCTGTGGATCCCTCACCCGACCCCGATGGCCTACAGCCTCGGCGGATCCGGCGGGCTGACGGTGCTGGCCAGCGCCGCCGGTGACCTGCCGGCCGAGCAGCTCGCCGCGGTGCTCAGCCATGAGCGGGCACACCTGCGGGAGCGTCACCACCTCCTGGTGGCCGCCGTGGATGGGCTCGCCGCCGCCGTACCGTGGCTGCCCCTGACCCGCCAGGCGCCCGCGGCCGTGCGCCTGCTCGTCGAACTGCGCGCCGACGCCGCCGCCGTCCGCGAGTGCGGCCCGACCGCCGTCCGCGACGCGCTGCTGACCTTCGCCGGCGCGCCGCACCCGCCGTCCGCGCTGTCGATGGCCGGTGCCGATGTGGCCATCCGGCTGCAGCGCCTCCAGGGGCGCCGCCCGCACCGCCGTAACCTGCTCGCCCGTGCCGTGCTCGCCTCGACCACCCTGGCGGCCCCGCTGGGCGCCGGTGTGGTCACCGGCATCCTGTTCTGCCTGTAGACCCCGGGACCACCCGGGCGTCGCGGCCTACGTGCCGGTGTTGACCAGGATCGCGGTGGCCAGCAGGACAGCCACCATCAACACCGCCTCCGCCAGCACCGTGCGGCGCAGGCGACGCATCCCGTCCGGGGTGGGGTCGTCCAGCCGGGGCACCACCCGCCTGCTGTTGTAGAGCCCGACGACGGCCACGACCGCCACCAACGCGACCTTGACCAGGAGCACCCGTCCCCAACCGGTGCTCACCAGGTGACCGGGCCGGTCCAGGATCGCCACTGTCAGTGCGACGCCTGCGACACCCGTCAACGCCACGGCGGCGCTGGCCGGAACGGAGAATCGCACCGCCATCTCGGCGGCGCCCGTCGGCACACCGAGACGCGCACGCCCGAACAGCAACGCCGCCAGGAGCAGAACCCCGCCGACCCACACCGCCGCGGCGAACGTGTGCGCGACGTCCGCCGCCACGACGATCATCCGCGGTCCCGCGGTGACGGTGTGCCCGTCGAACAGGAACGAACCGAGCAGCAGCGCCACTGTGACACCGAGGAGCACCGGCCGGACCGCTCGCGCGCGTATCCGCTGCGCCTCGCCGCCGCTCACGTCACCGGCGGGCGGCACGACCAGGGGACGAGGGGCGGTCGGGATCGCGGCGACCGTCGCCACGGCGTGCCGCCCGACCGCGTGCCGGCCCCGGATCAGCGCCGCCTCCAGGGAACCGGCCACGAGTAACCCGGCCGCACCGGCGAACCGCAGGCCCAGCCCGGCGGCCACCGGCGTACGGCCGAGCGCGGTCAGCGCCGGTACGCTGACCGCCGAGGTGAGACCGCCCCCGCCGAACACGGCCGCCAGGGCCGCCAGTTCGAGCACCACACCGGCCGCCACAGTCAGCCCGGCGACGCGTACCCAGACCTGGACCAGCCGGATGTCGCTGCGCGTACCCACCAGTGTGGTCAGCGCGAAGACCAGACCACCCACACCGAGCAGGATCGCCCCGTAGGACAGCCACCGCCCCGCCGTGCCGACGAACCGCACCGAACCCTGGTCGGCGTCAGCCGTGTGACCCACCGCGTGCCCAGCGGAATGGGCCGGTGGGGACGCCGACGGAACGGCCGGTCCACCGTGACCGGTGTGCCCGTGCGAACCGGCCGTGGGCCGGGGGGTGGCCGTCGCGCCCGGTGGCGCGTCGGCCGGGACCACGGTGAACGTGACATCGCCGGTCAGGGGATGGGCGTCCGGGGCGGCCACGCTCCAGCGCAGCGTGAACTCCCCGTCGGTCAACGCGGCGGAGGGGTGGACCAGCCAGGTACGGCCCCCGTCGGGGGTGTGAGTGGTCACCGGAACGGCCGCACCCTCGCGGGAGAGCCGGAAGCCGGCCGCGGTGGGCGTGCCGGGGGCGCTGAACGTCAGCCGGATCTCCGCGACCGCGGCGTCCACGCGCGTGCCGTCCGCCGGTACGACCTTGAGCAGCTTGAAGTGCGCGGCGGCGGGCGACGCGAACCCGAGCACCACGAACACGGCGGGACAGCACGCCAGCCACACCAGCAGCACCCACCGTGCCGCGCCGCGCGCCGGTGACCGATGACGCCCCGGGAAAGGCACCGCTGATCCCTTCGTCGAGGAGGCGTGGAGCCGGCGCCCATCGCTCCGACCTGATGCGGTCGCCATCCTAAGGGAACTACTAGCAGTTGGTAGTAGAGAGCTGGCCTGGTCAACGGAGCAGTGCGTCTTCGTGGCGTCGGCGATCCGCGAGGCCGACCGGGTGCGCTACACCGCCTACCGCGTCACCTAGATGGTTTGCGTTCCGGGCCTCAGGCCTGCACTCCCGCGTAGATCCACGGCACGATCAGCGCGTACCCGAGCAGGAGCGCGCCGACGGTGACGACCGGTGAAGGTCATGTGGGTGTCGGGTAGGCCAGGGCGCGCTTGTCCGGCTTGCCGCTCGCCGCCACCGGAACCCGCTCGATGGCCTGGATCGTCTTCGGTGCCGACGAGTCGCCCAGCGACTCCGTCACCACAGCACGCAGCCGCCCGGCATCGATGTCGTGACCGGCGGCCGGCACCACGTACGCGTGCACCGCCTCCCCGGTGACGTCGTCGGGACGGCCGACGACGTACGCCTCGGCGACCGTGGGATCGGCGGCGAGGACCCGCTCGATCGGGCCGGCGTACACCAGGTTGGCGTGCACGATGATGACGTCCCGGATCCGGCCGAGCAGGTGCAGGTAGCCGTCGCCGTCCAGCCGGGCCAGGTCGCGGGTGCGCACCCAGCCGTCGACGAACACGTCGGCGGTCTCGTCCGGGTCGTCCCAGTAGGCGGTGGCCTGCGCCGGTGTCCGCACGAACAGTTCCCCCTCGGTGGCGGGCCGGCCGTCGGCGTCCCGGATGGACAGCGCGGTCACCGCCGGTGGGCGGCCGACCGAGGCGAGCGCGGCCGGGGACGCCAGCATCTCGGCCGGCGTCACCATCGTGATCATCCCGGTCTCGGTCTGGCCGTAGCCGTGGAAGACGACGGGGCCGAGCACGTCGAGCGCCTCGGACAGCCGGCCCGGTGGGAGTGGGGAGCCGGACACCAGCAGGGCCCGCAGGCTGCTCAGGTCGACCGGATCGGCGCGCTGGTCGCGCACGAGCTGGTACAGCTTGCCCACGGTGATGACGCTGGCGGTCGCCCGGTGCCGGGCGATCATGCCGGGGAAGCCCGGGGGCCGGGCCGCGACGAGGGTGCCGCCCGCGGCCAGGGTGAGGATGCCGTACTCCAGCATCACCTGGCTGCTCAGCGAGCCGAAGACCAGGTAACGCTGGAGCCGGGTGGCGAGGTCGGCGATCGCCGGGGGCCACCGGTCCGGGTACGGCGCCCAGGCGGCGCTCATCGCCGCGTACGTCTGCGCGCAGCCCTTCGGGCTGCCGGTGCTGCCGCTGGTCCAGACGATCCGGGCGACGTCGTCCGGGCGACCGGCGGCGATCAGCGGCCTTCCGTCGTCGGGGGTGCCCGCCAACTCGGCGACCCGGGCGTCGTCGACCAGCAGCGTGTTCTCGCCGAGTTGCCAGGCGCGGTGGGCCGGTGTCAGGTCGGGGCGGATTCCGGATACCCGGGCGCCGACCGCGAACGCCGCGATGATCGCCGCGAACGCCTCCGCGGTGACGCCGAGCCGCAGGGCCACCCCGACGCCGGGGCCGGCCCCCGCGGCCCGGAGCCCGGCGGCGATGCGCCGGACCAGCCGGTACATCTGGGCCGTGGTGACCCTCCGGTCGCCGTCCTCGAAGACCGGCCGGTCGTCACCGGTGGCGAGCAGGTCCAGCACGGGCTGCGGCCAGACCTCAGCCGGCATCGGAGAGCACGCCCTTGACGAAGAGCACGAGCGGCTGGTGGTGCACGTCCGGCAGATTCCAGTGGTTCTCGAGGTTCTCCGCGAGGTGGTGCGTCGCGACGACCCGGCCGCCGCGATGGACCCGGACGACCGGGTGCAGGTAGCTGGCGTCGTGCGCGTGCGCGGCGTCGTTCTCGGCGATCCGGGGCACCGTGACGTCGAACGGGTCGACCTGGTCGTGGTCCGGCCCGTACTCCAGGGTGACCACGAACGCGAACGGCTCCGGGCCCAGGCCGCCGTCGTGCACGTACGCGACGGGCACCTCCTCGTGGTAGCGCGCGGTGTCGCCGTCGACGACGACGACGTCGCCGAGGACCGCGAACTGTTGCCACAGCGCCGAGGTGCGGTTGATCCGGGCGATGACCGCGTCGGCGATCGCCTCCGGGGTGGGTTCCAGCGGCGTGGCCGGCCACGGGGTGTCGTGGTGGCGGGCGCCGAGGATGCGGTGCAGGGCCCGCACGCCGTACCGGAAGCCGTGGATGAACCCGTTCGTCGAGCGCTTGAAGTCGCGCTGCTGGGTGAGGGTGCCGGCGAAGTAGAGGCCGGGCACGTTCACCGACTCGTACGCCGGGGTCTGCTCGGGGAAGCGGTCGTTGATGACCAGCCGCGGCCGGGCGGACGGGTCGAAGATGCTCGCGTCGAACCGGAATCCGGTGCAGAGGATGACCCGGTCGTAGTCGATCTGCCGGATCGCCTCGACCGTGCGGGCGTACCGGAAGTCGATCCGGTAGCCGCCGTCGTCGCGCCGGGCGATCCGCTCGACGACGCCGTCGAGGACCGCGTTCTGCGACTTGAGCTGGTACGTGTCGAGGAAGTTGTTGTTCACCGCTCGCAGGTGCCCGACGTAGTGCGACTGCCACGCCAGCTTGATCGAGTGCGGGCCGGCGACGTGGATGACAGCGGCCGTCTCGACCAGGGCGTCAGCGGTCTCGAAGGCCGAGTTGCCCTTGCCGATGATGAGGACGCGCTGGTTCGTGAAGTCGTCCGGGTCGACGCTGACCGTGTCGTACCGCTCGGCGAGCGCGGCGCCCTCGATCGGCGGGACGTACAGCTGGGACACGCCGGTGGCGACGACCACCCGGCGGGCGGTGAGGGTGTCGTCGCCGGTGTCGACGGTGAACAGGTCGCCGTCGCGCGCGATCCGGGTGACCCGGGTGTCGTACCTGACCCGGAGGCCGCGTGCGAAGTCGGCGAGGTAGCGCACCAGGTCGGCCGCGTCCGGGAAGTACCGGCGGCTGTAGTTCTTGAACAGCAGCGCCGGATCGTCGGTGAGCAGCGAGTTCCAGTCCGCGCGCAGGTTGAACTCCGGATCGTCGGACCCGGTCCAGACCTTGTTGATCGAGATGAGTTGCCGGTGCCGGGGGTAGGTGGTGAAGAACGTGCCCGGCGCCGGGCCGGCCTCCAGGACCAGGTAGTCGCGGCCGTCGCGCTCCAGCAGGTGAGCGAGCTGCAACCCGGCCGGTCCGGCTCCGATGATCAGATAGTCGACCGTCATGCGCCGCAACGTAGCGACTCGATCTCAGAGCGTTCTGAGAATTCGTCTCTAGGGTGCGATCGCATGACGACAGAGGTGGACCTCGATGTCCCACTGCGGATCGCCGACCTCCGTGCCGCCCGTGACCCGGTCAAGGTCGTGGTCGGAGCACAGGCCAGGGAGCGCGTCACGGCCGCCCGTACCTACCTGTCCGCGGTGCTCGGCGACGACCGCGCGGTGTACGGCGCGACCACCGGCTTCGGCGCTCTCGTCGGGTACGCGGGCCGCGCCGACCTGCGCGACCAGGCCGACAACACGCTCGCCCACCTCGGCGCGGGGCAGGGCCCGGAACTCGACCCGGAGGTGGTCCGCGCGACTCTGCTGCTGCGGGCCGCGTCGCTGGCCCGGGGCGCGTCGGGGGTCTCGCCGCACGTCATCGACGCGCTCGCGGCGATGCTCGCGACCACGTTCGTCCCCGCGGTGCCCCGGCTGGGTTCGGTCGGCGCCAGCGGTGACCTGATCCCGCTGGGCGCCGCCGCCCAGGCGTTACGGGGCCGTGGGCACGCCTACCTGGACGGGGTACGGCTACCGGCGGCCGAGGCGCTGCAGCGGGCCGGCCTGGAACCGCTGCCGCTGGACGGGCGGGACGCGCTCGCCCTGGTCAACGGCACGTCGCTGACCACCGCGGCGACGGCGCTGGCGCTGGACGCGGCCCGCTGCGCGCACCGGGCGGTCCAGGTGCTCACCTGCCTGCTCGCCGATCTGCTGGGCAGCGACACGCAGTTCCTCGACGCCCGGCTGCTGGCCGCGTACGGCCATCCGGGCGCGGTCGACGTGGGCGCGCGGATGCGGGGGGTCGGCGCCGGGATCGTCGCGTCCGGGGCGCGCCCGTTGCAGGAGCCGTACAGCATCAGGTGCGCGCCGCAACTGCTCGGCGCGGCCGAGGACGCGCTGCGCTACGTCGACGCCGTCGTCGGGGCCGACCTCGCGAGCGTGACCGACAACCCGCTGTTCTTTCCCGACGAGGACCTCGTCGTGCACGGCGGCAACTTCTTCGGGCAGCCGGCCGCGTTCGCCGCCGACGTGCTGTCGATGGTCGTGGCGCAGGTCGGCAACCTCGCCGAACGGCAACTGGATCTGCTCGTCGACCCGAACCGCAACGGCGGCCTGCCGCCGATGCTGGCCGCCGGCCCGGGACAGCAGCACGGGCTCCAGGGCGTGCAACTGGCGGCGACCGCCCTGATCACCGAGATCCGCCGGGACACCATGCCCGCGAGCATGCAGAGCGTGCCGACCAACCTGCACAACCAGGACGTCGTCCCGCTCGGCACCCAGGCCGCGCTGCGGGCGCTGGACCAGACCCGGCTGCTGCACCTGATCGTCGGATCGCTCGCGGTGGGACTGCGCCAGGCGGCGTACGTCGGCGCGCGTGCGCCGACCGCGCCCGGCTGTGCCGAGGCGCTGGCCGCGGTGGCCGCTGTCGTACCGCCGATCGACCCGGACCGGCCGCTGGACGCCGACGTGCGGCGCGCCGCCGATGTGATCGCCGATTTCTCCGTTTCCTTCTCCTGAGGTGGACGCACATGACGCTTGACTACCTGATCGTCGGAGCCGGACCGGCCGGCCTGCAGCTCGCGGCCCTGCTGGAGGCCGACGGCAAGCGCGACTATCTGGTCCTGGAACAGGCGGGGATACCGGGGGCGTTCTTCGCCACCTTCCCCCGCCACCGGCAACTGATCTCCATCAACAAGCCGCACACCGGCTCCGACGACCCGGAGCTGAACCTGCGGCTGGACTGGAACTCGCTGCTCAGCGACGACCCGGCGCTGCGGTTCACCGGCTACACCGAGCGGTACTTCCCCGACGCCGACGTGATGGTCCGCTACCTGGCCGACTTCGCCGCGAAGACGGGGGCGCGTGTCCGGTACGGCTGCCGCGTGACGTCGGTCGGCAAGGTCGACGGGGTGTTCGAGGTCCGGGCGGGGGAGGAGGTGTTCCGGGCGCGACGGCTCGTCGTCGCCACCGGCGTCTCGCAGCCGTACCGGCCGGAGATCCCGGGCCTGGAACTCGCCGAGCAGTACGCGGAGATGTCCGTCGACCCGCGCGACTACCTGGACCAGAAGGTGCTGATCATCGGCAAGGGGAACTCCGCGTTCGAGACCGCGGACAACCTGATGGAGACCACCACGCTGATCCACGTGGCCGGGCCGAGTTCGATCCGGATGGCCTGGCGCACGCACTACGTGGGACACCTGCGCGCGGTGAACAACAACTTCCTGGACACCTACCAGCTGAAGTCGGCGAACGCGATCCTCGACGGCGACGTCAAGCGGATCGAACGCGACGGCGACGGCTTCACTGTGACCTTCTCGTTCTCCCGCGCCGACGAGGTGGTCAAGGAGCTGCGGTACGACCGGGTGCTCGCCTGCACCGGGTTCGCCTTCGACGCGTCCATCTTCGACGACACCTGCCGTCCGCAACTCGCCATCCGGGACCGCTTCCCGGCGCAGACCGCGGAGTGGGAGTCGGTGAACGTGCCCGGCCTCTACTTCGCCGGCACGATCAGCCAGGAGCGGGACTTCAAACGCTCGACGAGCGGCTTCATCCACGGTTTCCGGTACGCCGTCCGGGCGCTGCACCGGATCCTGGAACGGCGGTACGGGGACACGCCGTGGCCGGCGGAGAAGCTGGACGCCACCGGGGAGCTGATCGCCGACGCCGTCGTCGCGCGGGTCAACCGCACCTCCGCGCTGTGGCAGCAGTTCGGTTTCCTCGCCGACGTGGTCACCGTCGCCGGGTCCGACGCGCGCTACCACGAGGAGGTGCCCGTCGAGTACTTCACCGGCACCGGCCTGCGTACCCCCGACCACGACTACGAGCACGCCTTCGTGGTCACCCTGGAGTACGGTCCCGAGCACGACCAGGTGGACCCGTTCGACGTCACCGTCAACCGGGTCGCCCAGGACGTCGCCGGCCAGGCCCACGACGCCGCCTACCTGCATCCGGTCGTCCGCCATCACCGGGCGGGCCGGGTCGTCGCCACCCACCACCTGGCGGAGAACCTGGAGAACCGGTGGGACCGGCCGGAGACCCATGTCGCGCCGCTCGTCGCGTTCGTCGACAGCTGCCTGAGCAGTGCCGAGAGCTGAGATGCGCCCGCTCGACGCGGCGCTGGACGGTCCGGCGCTGAACCTGGCCGAGCTGGCCGCCGACGCGCGGGGCCGCCTGGACCCGGTGCACTGGGACTTCTTCTCCGGCGGAGCCGGCGAGGAACGTACGGTGCGCGCCAACGAGGCGGCCTTCGCCCGGCGCTACCTGGTGCCCCGCGTCCTGCGCGGCGCCGCCCGGCGCGACCTGCGGGTCTCCCTGTTCGGCAGCCGGATCTCGATGCCGGTGCTGATCGCGCCGACCGCGTTCCACCGGCTGGCCCACCCCGAGGGCGAGGTGGCCACCGCCCGCGCCGCCACCGAGGCGGGCACGATCATGGTGGTCAGCATGGCGGCCACCCGCCCGGTCGAGGAGATCGCCGCCGCCGGCGGGCCGCTCTGGTTCCAGCTGTACCCGCAGCCGGACCTCGACTTCACCGCATCGGTGGTACGGCGGGCGGAGGCGGCCGGGTGCAGCGCTCTGGTCGTCACCGTCGACTCGCCCGTGTTCGGCCGGCGCGAACGCGACCTGCGGCACGGCTTCGTCGACCTGCCGGCCGGGCTGAGCTGCGAGAACATGCGCGACGCGACCGGCCGGGTGCGGGACATCGAGATGGACGCCGGGCTGGACTGGGCCCGGATCGCCCGGCTGCGCGAGATCACCGCGCTGCCGATCCTGCTGAAGGGGGTGCTGCATCCGGCGGACGCGGCGCTGGCCGTCTCGTACGGTCTCGACGGTCTGCTGGTCTCCAACCACGGGGGCCGGCAGCTCGACGGCGCGCTGGCCACCCTGGACGCGCTGCCCGCGGTGGTCGAGGCCGTCGGCGGGCGGCTGCCGGTGCTGCTCGACGGCGGTGTCCGCCGGGGCGCCGACGTCCTGGTGGCGCTGGCGCTCGGCGCGAGCGCGGTGCTGGTCGGCCGTCCGGTGCTGTGGGGGCTCGCGGTGGGCGGCGCCGCCGGGGTACGCCACGTGCTCGACCTGCTCCACGCCGACCTCGACCGGACGCTGACGCTGGCCGGCGTCACCGGGCCGGCCGACCTGCGCGACGACCTGGTCGCCACGGTGGCGTGCGGATGAGCGCCCTGATCGTCCTGCTGGTCCTGGCCGGGATCGGGTGGACCGTGCCGTACTGGCTGCCCCGCACCGTGGTCCGGCTGCGGGAGTGGGTGTTCGTCAGAGTCAACGGTGTCGAAGGCGTTCCGGTGCCGGGCCCCGTCGTCGGCATGGAGCACTTCGAGCGGGTGTACGCCGATCCGGCGGCGGACGGACGCAGCCGCGGGGCCGGGCTGTCGGACCTGTTCTGGTACTGGCTGGCGCCCGGACCGCACATGCACCAGGAACATCTGGAGCCGGGGGAGCGCTACCGCACCGTCGCCGCCACGACCCGGCGGGTGGTCGCGGTACGCCGCGAGCGCTGCGACGCTCTCGCCACCGCCGCCACCCGGCGGGTGCTCGACCTGTTGCCGGCCGACCGGACCAGCCACGTCCGGCTGCGCGACCTGATGATGCCGGTCTGGGCCGAGGTCTACTACGAGCTCGTCTTCGGCGAGGCGTGCCCGCCGCACGCGCGGGCGCTGATCGTCGCCAACGCCGACGACGTGGTCAGCGGGCTGAAGTGCACCGGACTGCGGCACATGCGGCGGCGCGAGCGGCTGACCGGGTATCTGCGCGACCGGATCGAGGCGGGCACCTGCCCGGTGACGCTGCCGCCGCCGTTCACCGCCCAGGAGACGGCCTGGTATCTCCAGGGCGCGTTCTTCAACACCGCCGTGGTGCAGATGTCCGAGGCGATGGCGCACGTGCTGCTCGCCCTCGCCACGCACCCCGACGTGCAGCGCGGACTCGACGGTGACGACGCGCTGGACCGGGTGATCGACGAGACGCTGCGGGTGCACCCGCTCTTCGGCGTCGCGCACCGGATCACCTCGGCGCCGATCACGCTGCCCACCGGCGTGTCGCTGCCGGCCGGAACGGTGCTGCTCTTCAACTACCTGGCGTTCCACCGCGGTGGGGCCGCCGGTGACGACCGGTTCGACCCGGACCGGTGGCTGACGCTCAAGCGCGGCGACGCGCACTTCATCCCGTACGGGGTCACCGCGAACCGCGCCTGCCCGGCCCGCGGCGTCGCGCCGGTGATGATGCGCGCCGCGACCCGCGAGGTGCTGCGCCGCTACGTGCTGACCTCCTCCGTCTCACACACCCGGTCGCTGCCCAGCCGGGGCCCGGCGTATCTGACACCGGTCGGGAGCCCCCCGCCGGGGCGGCTGCGGCTGGCCGCGATGCGGTCGCGGGACCGGTGGGCCGACGTGGGCCGCAGTATCCGGCAACTGGTGTTCGGCACCTGGATGGTGGTCGACGCCCGCCGGCAGCGGTTGTGCACCGACTACTTCGAGAGGGCTGTCCGATGACACCAACGGAGCTGGCGCCACGGTTCTTCATCGCGGTCACGGTGATCCTGATCTTCTGCAAAGGGGTCGCGTGGCTGCTCGGCAAGGCGGGCCAGCCCGCCGTGGTCAGCGAGATGCTCGCCGGCGTACTGCTCGGCCCGTCGCTGCTCGGGCTCCTCCTGCCGGACGTGCAGAACGCCCTGTTCCCGGCCCCCCTGCTCCCGGTCCTCTACATCGTGGGTCAGGTCGGCCTGGTGCTGTTCATGTTCCAGGCCGGGTACGCGTTCAGCAGCCATCGGGTCACCGGGCTCGCCGGCACCGCCGGCGTGATCTCGCTGGCCGGGGTCACCGCGCCGCTGCTACTGGGGGCGCTGCTGGTGCTGGTGACGGCGGGCGTTGTGCCGATCCAGGCCGACGGGACGTCACTCGGGGTCTCGGCCGCGTTCGTCGGCGTCGCCCTGGCCATCACCGCGTTCCCGATGCTGGCCCGGATCATCACCGAGAAAGGGCACGCCGGCACCCGGCACGGCACGCTCGCCCTGGCCAGCGGCGCGATCGACGACGTGGTCGCCTGGATCATGCTGGCCGCCGTGCTGGCGGTCGCGTCCGGCCGGGCCGGTCCGGCGATCGTCACCGCGGGCGGAGCGGTCCTGTTCGGGCTGGTGCTCTGGTTCGGCGGGCGTACGGCCGCCGCCACGCTGATGACCCACCGGGCCCTCAACGACCGCGCCCGGCTGCTCGGCACCGTCGCCCTGCTGTTCCTGGTCGCCTGGTACACCGACGAGATCGGGCTGTACGCGGTCTTCGGCGCGTTCGCGGTCGGCGTGGTGATGCCGCGCACCGACAACACCGACAAGGTGGTGGACACGCTCACACCGGTCGCCGCGACGCTCTTCCTGCCGTTGTTCTTCACCTACTCGGGCCTGCGTACGGAGTTCGGCCTGCTCGCCTCGCCGCCGGTGCTGTTGTTCGCGCTGGCCTGCGTGACGGCGGCGATCGCCGGCAAGTTCGGCGCCTGCTGGGCGGCGGCCCGGCTGCGGGGTGAGCCGTCGAGCGTCGCGATGCGGGTCGGCGCGCTGATGAACGCCCGTGGCCTGATGCAGCTCATCGCGCTGAACGTCGGGCTGGAGGCGGGCATCGTGAGCCCCGCCCTGTTCACCGTGCTGGTGCTGGTCGCGCTTGTCACCACGCTGATGACGACGCCGGCGCTGAGCTGGATCGAGCGCCGGGAGGCGCGGCAGCCCGACGGCGTACGGACGCCCGCGCTGGCGGTTTCAGATAGTTGAAGAGGCAAGTACTGACGCTTCCATCGTCAACCATCTATGAGATCGTTAACATATGCGGGGCGGAACATCGAACCGGCTGTTGCTGGTCGAGGACGACGCGGATCTGACCGAGATGCTCACCGAGACGCTCGGCCACGAAGGCTACCTGGTCGACCAGGCCTTCGACGGCCAGCGCGGGCTGCATCTCGGGCTGACCCGCCCGTACGACGTGATGGTCATCGACCGGATGCTGCCGGCGCTCGACGGCCTCGACCTGGTCACCCGCCTGCGCGCCCGGGCGGTCCCGGCCCGGACCCTGATGCTCACCGCCCTCGGCACCGTCGACGACCGGATCGCCGGGCTGGACGCGGGTGCCGACGACTACCTGGTCAAACCGTTCGACCTCGACGAACTGAGCGCCCGGGTCCGGGCGCTGTGCCGGCGCCGGCCCGAGCCGACCGACGTGCTGCGCATCGGCGCCGGGCGACTCGACCTGGGACCGCGCGAGGCGGTGCTGCCCGACGGCACCCGGGTGGCGCTGTCCACCCGCGAGTTCGAGCTGCTGCGGGTGCTGGCGGCCCGGCCGAACGCCGTCCATCCGCGAGCCGTGCTGCGCCGTAAGGTCTTCGAGGAGGCTGCCGGCGCGTCGATAGTGGACACGTACGTCTACTACCTGCGGCGCAAGCTCGGCCGCGCGGTGGTACGCACCGTGCACGGTCTCGGCTACCGCCTCGGGACCCTCTGATGGAGGCGGTCGAGAAGGCGATCGTCAGACGGGCCCGGCTACGGATCGGCCTGCTCGTCGGCCTCACCATCGGCGGCCTGCTCCTGCTGGCCGGCGGCATCTCCTACGCGGTCCTGGTCCGCGGCCAGGAGGCGCAGATCCAGCGTGAGCTGGCGTGGGGCACGGAACACGGGACGATCGCCGGGCCGCCCGCATGCAGTTGGATCTTCCGGTACGACGGCGCCACCGTGCTCACCGGCGCGAACCCGCCGCCACCGGGCTTCCCGTTGCACGACACGCTGGCCACCGTGGCGGCGAACCGGACCACCGAGATCACCACCGTCGCGCGTAACGGCACCACGTACCACGTACGCACCGAGGCGCGCGGCGACACCGTCGTCCAGGCGGTGTTCGACGCCCGCTTCCAGCTCTCCGACCGCCGGCACCTCCTGCTCGCGTTCAGTCTCGCGGCGGCGGCCGGGCTGCTCGCCGCCGTGCTCACCGGTGTGCTCGTCGGCCGCCGTGCCGTCGCGCCGCTCGCGGAGGCGCTGACCCGGCAGCGCCGCTTCGTCGCGGACGCCAGCCACGAGCTGAGGACGCCGATCGCCCAGGTGCACACCCGGGCCCAGCTGATCGCGCGCCGGGCACGCAACGACGGCGCCGCCACGAACCTGGACGACCTGGAACGGCTGATCGGCACCACGCGCCGGCTCGGCGAGATCGTCGACGACCTGCTGCTCTCCGCCCGGCTCGCCGCCGCGCCCGCCGACCGGGAGCCGGACCCGCCGGTCGACCTCACCGCGCTGATCGGTACGACAGTCGCCGCCGAGGGTGACCGGGCAGCCGAGCGCCAGGTCACGCTCGTCCTGGACGTCCCGGGTGACCCGCTGCCGGTGCCGGGTGTCGAGTCGGCCCTGCGCCGGGTCGTCGGCGAACTGCTGGCGAACGCGCTCGCCCACACCCCCGCGGGAGGCCGGATCACCGTGACGCTGCGGGCGGTGGACAACGCCGCGGAGTTCGTGATCGCCGACACCGGCAAGGGCTTCGACCAGGCGGACGCCCGGCGGATCTTCGACCGGTTCCACCGTGGCGCGGGCGCCGGGGACCGCCGCTTCGGCCTGGGACTGGCGCTGCTTCAGGAGGTCGTCACGAGCCACCACGGCACAATCGAGGCGGAGGGTCATCCGGGCCGGGGAGCCCGCTTCACGGTGCGCCTTCCCACGGCGGGATCGTCGGCTACCACGGGTCGGGCCGCGCGGATCAGGAACCTTCGGATGTGGCAGCTCGGCGCCGGTACGTGATCGCCGGACGGGACGGATTGCCACACCGGGACGCCGCGTGGTCGCTCCGAGCGCACTGGCCGCCAGTGCGCTCGGAGCGACGGATGAGATCGCCGGTGCGAACCCGGGCATCCCCCGGCCCGCGGTGCCGGGTCAGATGCCGAGCGACCTCCGAGTGGCCCGCACCGTGTCGGACAGTTCCTCGTAGCAGTCGAATCCCCGCTCGATGCAGTCCATGTCGACCCCGCATTCGCGCTGCCGCGCCCGCAGCAGTGACTCGTCCGCCACATACACCGGAAAGGTCAGGAAATCGACGTCGGGAACCCGTTCCCGGAGCACGGCTACCTCGTCCTGCCCGTCTTCCCTGACCTGGAGCCAGCCGTTGAGGTCATCGTGGACGACCGCGCCGGCGGCGATCCCCTTCGTCCAGCCGGTGAAGAGCGCGGCGAGGCTGGTGGCGGCACGAGCCGAACCCCAGACGTCGGGGGTGAACTCGTAACGCCAGATCTCGCCCTCGTACTCGCCGGCGAGCACGAACGTGTAGACCAGATGCTCGAAGTTGAACAAGCGCACCTGGTGCCGCCACGGGAACGGCGTGCCGATCGAGATGGCCAGGGTGTCGAGTTCCTCGCCCCCGTCGGCCGGCCACGGCATGATCCAGCCGCCGTTGGGAAGCAGCCGCCGGGGCGGCCAGTTCTGTGACTGGAACCAGGTCAGCTGCTCCGCGACGTGGTCCACGCCGAAGATGCGGTAGACCGAGCCGGGCGGCTGCCCGGCGGGCGCCTCGGCGTGCTCGGGCCAGTCGAGGCCGGCCGCGGTCGCCGCCGCACGGTACTCCGCGACGGCGTCACGCAGTACGCGCATGTCGTCGAGCATCAGGGAGCCGCCGCCGGCTTGGGGCTCATGCACATGCTGGCCCCGCCCTCACTGACCCGGAACCCGAAGCTCGGCCCGTTCGCCGCGACCCACGGCTTCACCGGCAGCACGATGAACCGCTCTCCGTCGGCGACCTCGCACTTGCGGAAGAACGCCGACATCTCGGTGCCCTGCGGGCTCGACTCCGACGGTGGAACCGGCTTCAGGGAAGCACGCTCGCCCGACAGGTTCACCGCCTGGTTCGTCACCCAGAACGGGAACTCGTCGCACACGGTTCCCGGCGCGCGCCCGGTGCACTCGTTCGGCGTGAAATGGGTGTTGAACCACCGGCGTGGATAGCCGGCGTCGATGGCGGCCCGACCGCCCTGGCTGCGAGCCGGGTAGAACCACTGGGTCCGCGTCGGTGGCTGCGGATATCCACCGTCACCCATCGCCGTCACGATGTGGGTCCCGGTCTCCTTCATGGGCCGGAGGTCGTAGGACACGCCACCGGGGACGTAGACGGCGAAGCCGTTGTCGCAGCCGGCCGTACCCTGGGTGCCACGCTGGGCGGTGCACGCCGCATCGATGATCCGCTTGAGCCGGCCGTCCTCGGCGTTGGTCCAGGCGAAGGGAATGCCGTCCCGGTCGGCCACCAGCTTCGTCGTCTTGATCACCTCCGCGTAGATCTTCAAGCTGTTGTACCACTCGCCCTCGTCCGCGCCCCAGTTCTCGAACGTGTCGAAGTCGGTGTCGTGGCGGATCGGGTACTCGAGGATGCCGTGGATGCCGATCTGACCGGGGAAGAGGATCTCGAGCAGCGCCCAGAGCGCGAGTCCGATGCCGATTCCCGAGAGAGCGACGACGACCCAGGAGGTGCCGACGGCGGCAGCGGGCGCGACTGCGACGAGCCGGACGGCCTGCGCGGCAGGCGCCAGCACGAGCGTGCACGTGGTGGTGTTCTGGGCGCACCAGGTGATCGGCATCGTCGCATTGCCCGGATCGAACAGCGTCGAGACGCGACCGGGGACCGGGTCCACCGAGGAGATCACCGGACCACGGCCGGGCGGTGCCGCCGAGAAGAGAAGCTGGGTGAGGCTGTCCGCGCAGTTGACGAGCTTCTCCCCGGACGGCGGTAGGAAGGCGTCCAGGCAGCTGTCGTTCGAGACGGTGTAGCAGCCCGGGAACAGCTCCGTGCTGCCGGCCGGCACCGTGACACTGGTACGCGAGTCCGCAGCGAGGTAGAAGTCTCCGCCGCTCCCGGCGCACTGAGAGCCTTCGCTTGCCGCCTGCTGGGTGGCGGCGGGAGACACCTCGTCCGTATTGATCATGGTGGTGAAGTCGGCGGAGAGCTCACGGGCCACCGTGCGGTCGGCGCGTAGCGCCTCGACCCGGAACGTGTACGGCGTGTACTCCTCCAGGGGGCCGATCGGAAGGACGATGCTGTTACCCGCCGTGCACGGGTTCGCCGGATTGCCGTCGGCGTCCTGGCAGAAGTGGGTCAGCGAGAACTCGTCGTACAACTGGCCGTCGAGGTAGGCGCGGTAGCTGGTCTCGGTTGCGGGGTCGGGATGCCATGTTGCCGTGGCGGCACCCTGCTCCGGGTCGAGGACCAGGTCGGCGTCGGGATCCGGTGGCGGCGGGGCGGCGGCCGTCGTGAAGGACGCCGTGGCGCGGGTCGCGGACTTGTTGCCGGCCAGGTCGACGGCGACCACGGAAACCGTGTGGTTGGTGGACGGCGACAGCCCGGTGATGGAGTACGACCGGGTGCCGATGGTGGTCCGGTGCGGGGTTCCGCCGTCGACGGTGATCTCGTACCCGGCAAGGCCGTAGTTGTCCGTGGCCTCGCCCCAGGTCGCCTTGGCCGTGGTCGCCGTGATCGCGCCGACGGTCAGGTCCGGGACGGCGCTCGGCGGGAGCAGGTCCACCACGGTGACGGACCGCAGGATCCGGGCGTAGCGTCCGGGTTCGCGTTCGGCGCGGGCGCACACCTCGTTCTCGCCCAGTTCCGCCGGGCGAAGACTGGCGGTCCACGACGCCGACCAGTCCGACACACCGGCCGGCGGCGGCCCGAGGGTGATGTCGGTGGTGGTCAGCCGGCCGACCGAGACGTCGACCATGGTGGCGTTCTTGTGCAGGAAGCCGCTGAGAGCGATCTTCCCGTGCTCGTCGACCGCGACCTCGGTCCCGGTCGTCGGCCCTTCGAGCCGGATGGAGGCGTGGTTGACGTCCTCCGGCACCGACGGGTCCGCGCACGCGGGAAGTTGCTCGGCCGGAGTCGCCTCGGCAGCCGGCTGGCTCACCAGGCCGACGGGGAGGATGAGCGAGACGGCGAGCGCCGTAGCTCGTAAGAATCTGCTGAAATGCCTGTCGTGCCCATGGTTGGCCATGCCTACCCCCGTATGAATGACGCCAATCAATGGTTGGGCGGACATTAGCAAGGCGCGGTCCATCGTGGTGGCCCCTCGTCGCCCGGTCGCACCAGGCGACGTGGCCGGAGCGGAGGTCACTAATCGGTTGCCCGTCGCGGTGACGGCTGCCTAGATTGCCGATCATGCACGACATCGACGGGCGTTCCGGATGAGCAGCCGTCTCCGCGAGATCGCCCGGCAGACGGTCGCGATCGCCGAGTCGGGGCGCTACCGCAACAGCGCCGGCGAGGACATTACGATCGAAGCGGCGGTACGCGCTGCGGTCGACGGCACCCGTGAGCACCTGCCGGACGAGGTCCTCCACCTCGACGGCGCGAAGCCCGGCGCCGACACCGTCGAGGTGACGTACGAGTCGACGTTGCAGGCGGCCCGCCGGCTCGGACCCGGCGCGGCGTGTCTGGTGTTAGCGTCGGCGAAGAACCCGGGTGGCGGGTTCCTGGGCGGGGCGAAGGCGCAGGAGGAGAGCATCGCCCGCTCGTCGGCGCTGTATCCCTGTCTGCTCGCCGCCCCGGACTTCTATGCCTTCCACCGGGGGCAACGGGATCTGCGCTACAGCGACCGCGTCGTCTACTCCCCGGGCGTGCCGGTGTTCCGTGACGACAAGGGGAACCTGCTCGACCGGCCGTACACGACGTCCTTCCTGACCGCGGCGGCGCCGAACCTGGGCGCGATCGTGCGCAACCAGCCGGAGCGCGCGCCGGACGTGCCGGCGGTGCTGGGCCGGCGGGCCCGGCGGGTGCTGGAGGTGGCGGCCGCGCACGGGCATCGGACAGTGGTGCTGGGCGCGTGGGGGTGCGGGGTGTTCCGCAACGACCCGGCCGTGGTGGCCGGCGCGTTCGCCGACGCGCTCCGGGTGGTCGACCGGTTCGACCTCGTGGTGTTCGCCGTGCGCGACGGGCTGCCGGGCACACCGGTCTACCGCACGTTCGCGGAGCGCTTTCGGTAGGTTCGTCGCATGAGTGAGGACACGCTCCGGTCGGTGGAGATCGAGCGCACCAGCGTGGGCAGGTACGTCGTGCGCAACGCCCGTGGCGGCGAGCTGTCGATGGGTACGGGGGAGGACGCGACCTTCACGCCCGTGGAACTGCTGCTGGCGGCGCTCGGCGGCTGCACCGCCGTCGACGTCGACCTGGTGACCAGCCGGCGCGCCGAACCGACCCGGTTCGCCGTCACGGTGAGCGGTGACAAGATCCGCGACCCGGAGGCCGGCAACCGGATGGAGAACCTCACCGTCACCTTCGCGGTGGCGTTTCCGGCCGGCGCGGACGGTGACCGGGCCCGCGAGGCGCTGCCCCGATCTCTGCGGCAGTCACACGACCGGCTCTGCACCGTGTCCCGCACGGTGGAGCTGGGCACCCCCGTCACCATGGTGGACGCGAGCGACAGGGGCCCGTCCGAGCCTCGGTGACCGCCGGAGACCCGGTGCCACCCGGGCCGATCCGCCAGGTCTGTTAACGCTAACCAATGCCGAGGCAGTGTCCCGGCATGGGTCGCCATCCGGCCACAGAAAAGCCTTCGGGAAGCTTCGACCCCTCGATTACCTTGACAGCCGTCTATGTTATCGAAAACATGACTGGTAACCCGGACGTAACGCCGCTGCCATGATCGCTCGCCCCGTCTCGTGATCTCGGGAGCGGAAGCGACCAAGCGCGGGAGGTTTCGGTGGCACGGACCGCTCAGACGACGCGGACGGTTGCGGTGGTGGTCTCGGCGACCCTGGCACTCGGCGCGGGGGCGCTGGCCGGGGTGCAGCCCGCGTCGGCGGCGACGGTGGACACGACCGCGTCGTACGTGTTCGTGAACCGGCACAGCGGCAAGGCGATGGACCTGTACGACTGGTCGACGGCGGAGAACGCGCCGGTGAACCAGTGGACGCGCAACGACCTCGCGGTGCAGCAGTGGCAGTTCGTGGACGCCGGTGGCGGCTTCTACAAGGTGCGGTCGCGGCACAGCGGGAAGGTGCTGGAACTGCCGAGCGGCAGCGACGGCACCCAGCTGGTGCAGTCCACCGACAGGTCGTCGGCCACGCAGCAGTTCCGGTTGCAGGACTCCGCGGGCGGGTTCGTGCGGTTCGTGAACCGCCAGTGGAACAAGGTGATCGACGTGTGGGGCTGGTCGACCGCCGACGGCGGCCGGCTGGCCGGCTACTCCGACCTGGACGGCGGCAACCAGCAGTGGCAGCTGATCCGCCTGGGCGGCGGGACGCCGACCACCCCGGCACCCACCACTCCGGCACCCACCACTCCGGCGCCGGCGTATCCGCAGCCCGGCCGGGTCACCGGCGACATCGGCGTGCACGACCCGACGGTGGTCAGACGACCCGACGGCACCTACCTCGTCGCGCACACCGGTGACGACATCGCGTTGAAGACCTCCACCGACCGGGTGGCCTTCCGCAACGCGGGCACCGTCTTCCCCGGTGGCGCGCCGTGGACCACCACGTACACGGGTGGCGCGCGCAACCTCTGGGCGCCCGACCTGTCGTACCGCAACGGGCGCTATCACCTGTACTACTCGGCGTCGACCTTCGGCTCCAACCGTTCGGCGATCTTCCTGGCCACCAGCGCCACCGGAGCCTCCGGGAGCTGGACCAACGAGGGGCTGGTCGTCGAGTCGCGGACCACCGACGACTTCAACGCCATCGACCCGAACCTCACCGTCGACGACCAGGGCCGCTGGTGGCTCACCTTCGGCTCGTTCTGGTCCGGCATCAAGATGATCCCGATCGACCCGGCCACCGGGCGCCGGCTCGGCACCGCAATGTACGGTCTCGCGAACTACGGCCCCGGCATCGAGGCGCCGGTCCTGGTCAAGCGCGGCGCCTGGTACTACCTGTACGTCTCGTTCGACAGATGCTGCCAGGGCGCCGCCAGCACGTACCGGATCATGGTCGGCCGTTCGGCGAGCCCGACCGGGCCGTTCCTGGACCGCGCCGGCCGGGACATGCTCGCCGGGGGCGGCACCCAGATCCTCGCCTCGCACGGCAGCGTGCACGGTCCCGGCCACCAGGCGGTCCTCGCCGACGCCGACGGCGACGTCCTCTTCTACCACTACTACGCCGACAACGGCGCGTCGCTGCTCGGCGTCAACCGCATCGGCTACGACGCCGACGCCTGGCCCTACGTCTACTGACCCGGGACCACCGATACCTGGCCCACCTGGGAGGGCACATGCCGCTTCGACACCTGCTCCGCACGGCCCACCGGGCCGGCGCGGCGCCCGCACGCCGTCGCCTGCGGCCGATGCTGGCCGCGGCGCTCGCGGCGTTCGCCGTGACCGCCGGCCTGCCGGTGGCCGGACCCGCGCAGGCCGCACCGGCCGTGAGCTACACCAACCCGCTGGTCAACCAGCGTGCCGATCCGCACATCGTCAAGCACACCGACGGCTACTACTACATGACCGCGACGGTGCCGGAGTACGACCGGATCGTGCTCCGGCGGGCCACCACCCTCCAGGGACTGGCCGGCGCCGCGGAGACGACGATCTGGCGCCGGCACACCAGCGGAGAGATGGGCGCCCATATCTGGGCGCCGGAGATCCACTTCATAAACGGCAAGTGGTACGTCTACTTCGCCGCCGGACGCACCGACGACGTGTGGCGGATCCGGATGTACGTGCTGGAGAACGCGAGCGCGAACCCGCTGTCCGGCTCGTGGACCGAACGCGGCCGGATCACCACGCCGTGGGACACGTTCAGCCTGGACGCCTCCACGTTCGTCGTGAACGGGGTGCGGTACCTGACCTGGGCCCAGCAGGAACCCGGCATCTCCACCAACTCCAACGTCTACCTCGCCCGGATGGGCGCCAACCCGTGGCAGATCACCGGCACGGTGACCCGGCTGGTGGTGCCGACGTACGACTGGGAGACCCGGGGTTACCGGGTGGCCGAGGGCCCGACGGTGATCCAGCGCAACGGCCGGGTGTTCCTCACCTACTCGGCGAGCGCCACCGACGCCAACTACTGCCTCGGCATGCTGACCGCGTCCGCCGGCGCGAACCTGCTCGACGCCGCCGCCTGGAGCAAGAGCCCGACCCCGGTGTTCGCCAGCAGCGCCGCCACCGGCCAGTACGGCCCCGGACACAACTCCTTCACCGTCTCCGAGGACGGGCAGAGCGACATCCTGGTCTACCACGACCGCAACTACCGGGACATCAGCGGCGACCCGCTCAACGACCCGAACCGGCGGACCCGGATCCAGAAGCTGTACTGGAACGCCGACGGCACCCCGAACTTCGGCATCCCCGTGCCCGACGGGGCCACCCCGGTCCGGCTGCGGTCACACGACCTGACGACGAGCTACGTCCGGCACTACGACTACCGCGCCCGCGTCGAGCCGAACGTGACGAAGCTGGCCGACTCGCAGTTCCGCATTGTCCCCGGCCTCGCCGGCGGCGGATCGGTGTCGCTGGAGTCCACGAACTTCCCCGGCTACTACCTGAGGCACCGCGCGTTCGCCCTCTACGTCGAACGCGACGACGGCTCCGCCCTGTTCGACAACGACGCGAGCTTCCAGCGCCGTCCCGGCCTGGCCGCGCCCGAGGCGCTCTCGCTGGAGTCGCAGAACTACAGCGGCCGGTACGTCCGCCACCGCGACGGACTGCTCCAGCTCGAAGCGGTGGACACCAGCGCCGACCGGGCCACTGCCACCTTCCACCTGGAGTAGGCGCCCGCAAACCGGCGTACCCCCTTTGGAGGTCCACGATGCTCAACCCCGCAGTGACGTCGCCGCCCGGCGCCCGACGGCGCCGGCGGGCCGGCCTGGTGCTGGCTCTGGTGGCGGCGGTGGCCGGCGCGATCGGCGTGGCGGCGGTGGCCGCGCCGCCGGCGCAGGCCGCCACCATCGACACCAGCGCCTGGTACGTGCTGGTCAACCGCAACAGCGGCAAGGTCCTCGACGTCCGGGACACCTCGACCGCCGACGGCGCGGTGATCCAGCAGTGGTCCCGCAACGACGGCGCGTGGCAGCAGTTCCAGTTCGTCTCCTCCGGCAGCGGCTACTACCGCCTGCGAGCCCGCCACAGCGGCAAGGTGATCGACCTGTGGGAGTGGAACACCGCCGACGGCGCCGAGTACCGGCAGTGGCCCGACCTCAACGGCACGAACCAGCAGTTCCGGGTCCTCGACTCGGACAGCGGCTACATCCGCCTGATCAACAGGCACTCCAACAAGGCCCTGGAGGTCTGGGAGCGATCGACCGCCGACGGCGCCCGGATCAGCCAGTACACCGACCTCAACGGCGCCAACCAGCAGTGGCAACTGGTCCCGATCGGTACCGGCACACCCACCACGCCGCCACCGTCCACCGGGTGCGGCAGCGGCTCGTACCAGGCCGAGGCCGTGTTGAACGGTGGAACCTGGACGGCCCGCAACGGATCGTCCACCGTATACACCGGCTCGGACATGCTCGCCGCGATGCAGGCGGCGGTGAACTCGCTGACGCCGGGACGGACCGCGAAGCAGCGGGTGGTGGTGCGCGGCTCCGGCTCGATGAGCGCGGGCTCGCGGTTGTCGCTGCCGTCGTACACGACGCTGGCGGTCTGCGGCACGATCAACGTGACCGGCTCGGGGTCGGGCGACTACGCGCCGGTCTACTCCCGCGGCACCACCGACGTCGAGGTGCAGAACCTGACGCTCACCGGTGCTCCGCTGTACGGGATCTTCATGCGCAACGTGAACAACCTGACGCTCGGCCAGATCGACATGCGGCTGTCCGGCGGCCTGGGCGTGCGGATCGACAACCACGGTGGCGACCGGGCGGTCAAGGTGCGCAACGTGCGCATCGACACCGTGTACGTGTCGGGGACCGGCGCGCACGGCGTCGAGACGTACGGCGTCGACGGCCTGACGATCGGCACCGTCACCGCGCGCAACACCGGATACTCCGGTCTGCTGCTCAACGACACGATCAACGCCACAGTGGGCACCGTCGACGCGCAGGGCGCCGGCACCGGAACCGGCTACGCGGCGTTCCGGATGGCCAACCGCAACGGCCGGATCGGCAGCTCGTACCCGACGAACATCCGGGTCGGCACCGTGATCGCGTCCGGTGGCGGCCGGGGGATCTTCTGCGTGTCGGAGTCCGGCGGCGCGGTCGTCGACCGGGTGACGATCTCCAACACCGGCAACAACTCGATCCTCGTGGAGAACTGCTACAACGTCACGATCGCCGGGGTGTCCGGCACGGTGACCGGCGGCGGCGAGGTGCGCATCGCCTCCCGGACCGAGTTCCCGATCTCCTCGGGCATCCGCTTCCAGAACCTCACCGTCACCAACACCAACATCACCCAGAGTCCCTGCGGCGGAGCGAACAACACGATCAGCAACGTCACGCGGGTCAACTCGACGCTGACCTGGTGTTGAGCGCCGCAGGCGCACCCCCCCGCACCACCCACCCACCACCACCGTCCACCGGAGGAGTCCCCGTGACAACGGCTCTCACCACCACCGAAAGGCGCCGGCGGCACCGCTGGCGGTCAGTGGTCGCCGCCGCCGGCGCCCTCGTCGTCGGCACCGTCGGCGCGGTCGTCGCATCGCCCTCGGCCCAGGCCGCGACCATCGACACAGGCGCGTACTACGTGCTGGTCAACCGCAACAGCGGCAAGGTCCTCGACGTCCGGGACACCTCGACCGCCGACGGCGCGGCCATCCAGCAGTGGTCCCGCAACGACGGGGCCTGGCAGCAGTTCCGCTTCGTCAGCTCCGGCAGCGGCTACTACCGCCTGCAGAACCGCAACAGCGGCAAGGTCGTCGACCTGTGGGAATGGAACACCGCCGACGGCGCGGAGTACCGGCAGTGGCCCGACCTCAACGGCACGAACCAGCAGTTCCGGGTCCTCGACTCGGACAGCGGCTACATCCGCCTGATCAACAGGCACTCCAGCAAGGCGCTCGAGGTCTGGGAGCGATCGACCGCCGACGGCGCCCGGATCAGCCAGTACACCGACCTCAACGGGTGGAACCAGCAGTGGCAACTGGTGCCGATCGGCGCTGGCAGCCCCGGCACGCCCCAGACCGGGCTGGTCGGCTGGGCCACCCAGAACGGCGGCACCACCGGCGGCGGCAACGCCGCCGTCACGACGGTGACCAGCGCGTCCGCCCTGTCCAGCGCGCTCGGGTCGTCCAGCGCCGCGGTCATCCGGGTCTCCGGCACGATCTCCTGCTCCGGCATGCTGCGGGTCCGCTCCAACAAGACGATCCTCGGCAACGCCGGCGCGACGATCTCCGGCTGCGGATTCACCGTCAGCGGCGACCGCAACGTCATCGTCCGCAACCTGAACTTCCGCAACTGGAACGACGACGCGATAAACGTCGAGCAGTCGGCCACCAACATCTGGATCGACCACAACAGCTTCACCAACGGGTACGACGGCGCTGTCGACATCAAGCGCGGCTCCGATTTCGTCACCGTGTCCTGGAACCGCGTCTACGGTCACGACAAGTCGATGCTGCTGGGCCACAGCGACGACAACGGCAGCCAGGACGTCGGGCACCTGCGGGTCACCTACCACCACAACTGGTTCGACGGCTCCAACCAGCGCCACCCGCGGGTGCGCTTCGGCAACCCGGTCCACGTCTACAACAACCTCTACAGCAACGTCGGCGGCTACGGCGTGGCGTCGACGATGAACGCCGGGGTGCTCGTGGAGGGCAACTACTTCGAGAACACCGCCGACCCCTACCACCGGGGCGAGGGCTCCTCCGGCCCCGGATCCCTGGTCGCACGCAACAACTGCTTCGTCAACTCGGGGGCCGGGCAGGCCGGCGGCAGCGTCGCCGGCATCCCGTACCCGTACACGATGGACGCCGCCTGCGACGTGAAGTCCGTCGTGACGGCGGGCGCCGGCGCCGGCCGGATCAGCGTCTGACCGCGCGCCGCCTGGCGCCACCACGTCACCGGCTGGGCCGGCCCGGGCTTTCTCGGGCCGGCCCGGCCGTCGGAAGCAGGGCCGGGCCGGGCTCTCATTGCGGGGCCGCCGAGGGGGTGACGGGATGAACTATCGGAAGAAGTTCCGGAAACAGAAAGCGCTAACAGAACACAGATGTACTGGTCGTCGACATTGTCACTAGAACGCTTCAACGGATAGTCTGTGCCGGTCGGGCGATCGAAGTTCGCCGAAACTTTCGACAAGCTACCGCTACGGAGAAGCGACATGACGACCGCAACAAAGAGCCCCGAAACAGCCGGGCCCCACGGCGGCGAGGTGCGCGGCCGTCTGATCCGAAATCCGGTTCTTCCCGGCTTCAACCCCGACCCGTCGATCTTGCGCGTCGGTACCGATTACTACATCGCGACGTCGACCTTCGAGTGGTACCCGGGTGTCCGCCTGCACCACTCGACCGACCTGGTGCACTGGCGCCCGCTCGGCGGCGTCCTCACCGAGCGGCGTCTTCTCGACCTCACCGGAGCGGGTGACTCCTGTGGCGTCTGGGCGCCCGATCTGTCCTATGTGGATGGCGAATTCCATCTCCTCTACGCCGACGTCGCCAGCTTCGCCAGCGGGTACTGGGATCCCCAGAACTACCTGGTGACCGCGTCCGACCTGGCCGGGCCCTGGTCGGATCCGGTGGTGCTGCACGGGCGCGGGTTCGACGCGGCGTTGTTCCACGACGAGGACGGCACGACCTGGATGCTGTCGATGACCGCGGACTGGCGGCCCGGCCGCGACCGGTTCGCCGGCATTCAGATCCAGCAGTACGACCGTGAGGCCCGTCGCCTCGTCGGCGCCGAACGGGTCATCTTCCACGGCACCACGGTCGGCGTCACCGAAGGGCCGCACCTGTACCAGAAGGACGGCTGGTACTACCTGGTGACCGCGGAGGGTGGCACGTCCTGGACGCACCAGGTGACAGTGGCCCGCTCGCGTAGCCTGTTCGGGCCGTACGAGGTCGATCCGGCCGGCCCGATGCTCACCTCGCACGGTCGTCCCGAGCTGGAGCTGCAGAAGGCCGGCCACGGCAGTCTCGTGTCCACGCCGGACGGGCGTTGGTACCTGGCGCACCTGACCGCCCGGCCGTACACCCCACTCGGCCGGTGCGTGCTCGGCCGGGAGACCGCGATCCAGGCCGTGCAGTGGCCGGAGGGGGAGTGGCCGCGCATCGAGGGCGGGGTACCGGCGGTGACGGTGCCGGTGCCGGGCGAAGCCGAGCCGGCAGAGGATCCGACGGAGGACCGGGACGACTTCACCGGGCCGGTGCTCGGCCCGGAGTGGTCGACGCTGCGCCGCCCCGCCACTGCGGACTGGGTGGACCTCACGTCGCGTCCGTCGTACCTGCGGATCCAGGGCGGGCAGTCGCCGGTCGGCCGCCAGCGTCCGAGCCTGGTCGCGCGCCGTGTGACCGCGCAGCAGTGCGAGCTGACCGCGCACATGCGCTTCGAGCCGGCCAACTACCGCCAGCTCGCCGGCGTCACCGCCTACTACAACACCCGCAACTGGCACTTCGCCTACGTGACCGCCGACGACGACGGGCGGCCGGTACTCGAGGTGATGTCGTCCGACAACGGCCGGCGGGCCATGCACGACGCGTGCCGCGTCGAACTGCCGGAAGCGGGGGAGATCACGCTGCGGGTCACCTTCGACGGTCCCCGTGTCACGTTCGCCTATCAACCAGCCGGCGCGGCGCACTGGATCGGGCTGCCGGCGGAACTGGACGCCACCATCCTGTCCGACGAGTACGCGGCGACGCTCGTGGACGGTGAGCCGGAGGGCTGGGGCTTCACCGGCGCGTTCGTCGGCCTGTGGGTACAGGACCTGGGCGCCGAAGGCGGATACGCGGACTTCGACTGGGCCTCGTACCGCTCCTGGTGACTAGTGGCCGGCCTGATCGCGGCCGGGTGTGTGCGCCGTCCCCGGCGTCCGCGCCCGGCCGCGTCGCGTTGCGCACCCGGTCGGTCGACGTCTCGGCGCGGCACGTGGAAACATGGTCGACGTACGTCGATCGATCGAACGGGGGATCATCGTGACGACGCAATTGTCAAAGGCCGCCGTCGTGCCGGGTCCGGCCGGGCATCCGCTCCTCGGCATGCTGCCGGCGCTGCGCCGCGACCTGCTGGGCACGATTCTGGACGGCTTCCACACGTATGGCGACGTGGTGGCGTACCACGTCGGACTGCCCCAGGGGCCGCGCGCCGTCAGCATGGACGTGGTGAACGTGCACCACCCCGACGGCATCCACCAGGTCCTCACCACGCCGCAGGTGTTCAGCCGCCGCGCGAGCGCGTACGAGATCCTCCGCGAGTTCATCGGAGAGGGCCTGCTGACCAGCGACGGAGACCGGTGGCTGCGACAGCGGCGGACGCTGCAACCGCTGTTCACGCCGCGCCGGGTGGCCCGCTACACCGAGCTGATGACCGAGGAGGCAGCCCACGTCGCCGACGACATGGCGCTCACCACGGGATCCGTCGTGGACCTCTACCAGGTGATGCAGCGCTACACCATGCGTGTCGTCGGCCGGGCGCTGTTCGGCGACGACATCGACGGGGTCGTACCCCGTCTGCAGGAGCTGATGCCGATTCTGGGCGACCTCGCGCTGGCGCGCGCCCTGCAGGTGGTCAAGCTGCCGCTGAGCTGGCCGACGCCGCGGGCACGCCGGATCGGGCAGGTACGCGCGAGTCAGTACGAAATCGTCGACCGCATCATCGCCGATCGACAGGGCCGGGCGGTCGGGGAGGGTAAGGAGGATCTGCTCAGCCGGTTGTTCGCGGCCGAGGATCCGGAGACCGGGCAGACGCTGTCCATCGAGGAGATCCAGGACCAGGTCCTGGTGTTCCTGCTCGCCGGCCACGAGACGACCTCGGCCGGGCTGGCCTTCACCATGCACCTGCTGGGCCGCCATCCCGACGTGCAGGAGCGGGTCGCGGCCGAGGCCGCCACGGGCGACGGGGAACTGGTGCGGGCCGCGGTCCTGGAAGGCATGCGGCTGTACCCGCCCGTGTACAGCATGGAGCGGATGTCCGAGACGGACGTCGTCGTCTCCGGTCACCGGATTCCCGCCAACACCAAGGTGGTACTCGCTCCCTGGGTCACGCACCGGCACCCGGAGTTCTGGCCCGACCCCGAGCGCTTCGAGCCCGACCGGTTCCTCGGCCGGCAGGAGCGGCCGCGCTATGCGTATTTCCCCTTCGGTGGCGGGCCGCGTAGCTGCATCGGGGAACACTTCGCGCTGCTGGAGATGACCGTACTGCTGAGCGCGTTGCTCGCCCGCTATCGCGTCGACACGCGCGACGAGAGGCTGGAGCTCGTACCGATGGTCACTCTGCGTCCGGCCGGCGCGGTCCGGGCCACGCTGACCGTCCGGTGAACCGGCGCCCTGGCTGATCCGACGGGGTCAGCCAGGGCGCGTCCGGCTCCGGTGAGGGTCGGTCGCTACGTGACCCGCGACCCTTCGCCCTTCGCGGCGGGCACCGCCTCGACGGCTGGTGGAGCGCCAGTCACCGCGGCGGGCCGGGGATCGGCGGCACGCCTGCGGGACCTGGCGAACCGGCGCATCATCGGCCGTTCCACGCTGACGTGCAACAGCGACGCGAGGCCGAGCGTCACCAGGTACGCGCCGACCATGACGGCCAGCGCAGCGGCGACACCGAAGCCGTTCGCGGACATGTTGCCGGCGCCGTACAGCACCAGGATGTGGATGAGATAGAAGGCGAAGGACGTGTCGCCCAGCCAGCCGGCGACCGGCCCGCGCAGTGGTGAGCGGTGCCCCTCGACGTCGGCCCGGGCTGCGGCGGCCACCAGCAGCGCGAGCGGGACGACCATCGCCGCGACGACCGAGTAGAGCAGCGGCACGACCTCGGAGACGCCGTAGAAGGCCAGCGTGACAAGTGCGGCGGCGGGCAGGCTCAGCCGGAACCACAGGCCCTGCATGACGAGCCGGGCGATGACGATCCCGAGGAGGAAGTCCAGCATCCGGATCAGCGGAAACTGTTGCACGAACCAGAACTGCGGAAATGCCGCATCCGCATAGGTGTACGTCGGCTCGGCGGGAAGGAACGCCGTGGAGACGACGGGGGCGACGAGCATCGCGGCGACGATGCCACCGGCGATCCACCAGAGCCAGGCGGCGGAGAGCCGCCGGAACCCGGCGAGCAGCCACGGGAACGACGCATAGAAGAAGATCTCACAGCTCAGCGACCAGCTCGGCGGATTGATTCCGTTGAAGATGAACTCGTCCGGAATCCAGCTCTGCACCAGCGTGATGTTCGCCAGCGTCGGCCACAGCGGCGCGCCGCCCCGGATCAGGACCATGAGAACGACGACCGCGGCGCACACGACCAGATGGTTCGGCAGGATCCGGGCGGCCCGGCGGCGCCAGAACTGGCGCTTCGGCTCGTGCTCCGGAGCTGACCAGGTCAGGACGAAGCCGCTGAGGATGAAGAAGAAGCCGAGGGCGGCAGAGCCGGTCCGGCTGAGGACGGCGAACCACCAGTCGTCGATCCGGTCGTCGGCGAAGAAGCCGAACAACGTCGTGTGGGAGAAGAAAACCGTCACGGCCGCGATCCCCCGCAACCCGTTGAGCGTCGGCAACTGCCGGGCCATGCGGCCCGCCTGCTGTGTCATCGGCGGCCACCCTCCGTGGTGTCGGACAACTCCTGTCGGCGTACCGGCCGGCGCGTCCGGAACGCCTGCTCCGCGATGTCGGCCGCGCGCCGTACGCCGTCCAACTCCGCGATCCTGCGCTTGTAGTGCTGGGCCTTCGCCCGGTAGGCGGGGTCGCCGCTCACCCTGTCGACGGCCGCACGAAGCCGCCCCGGAGTCACCTTGTGCACCGGGATGAACTCGCCCGCGCCGAGGTACTTGAGCCGGGCCGCCACGCCCGGCTGGTCGTTGCCCACGGGTAGCGCGACCATCGGCACGCCGTGGGCGAGGGACTCCAGCGTGGTGTTGATTCCGGCGTGCGTGATGACGAGGGACGCCCGCGCCAGCAGGTCGAGCTGTGGTGCGTACTGCACCACGATCGGGTTGCCGGCCAGGTCGGCCGGCGGCTCGACATCCGTGCTGCCGAGGGAGACGACCAGTTGCGCGTCGAGTCCGGAGCACGCCTGGGCGATCGCCCGGAATATGTGCGGGAGGCGGTTCTGGAGGGTGCCCATCGACGCGTAGATCAACGGGCGACCGTCGAGCTTCTCCCACGGGAAGGACACCGGCTCGGTGCTGTCCTCGTCATGGAACGGCCCGGTGTAGTGGAACGTGTCCGGCAACCGGGTGCGCGGGAAGTCGAAGAACGGCGGCTGCTGGGTGATCTGGGCGAGGTCCGAGCCGTCGTTGACTCCCTTGACCGGCGGCAGGCCCCATGCGGCGCGACGTTCGTTGATCCGTTGCACCACCGGCCGGATGACCCAGGCGATCACCTGGTCGCCCAGCATGTTGCGCACGCGCGCGAGCAGTGAGGGATGGTACGGCCACGCCGTCATGAACGGCGGTACACCCGGCTCGGTGTTCAGCGCCAGCGCGTTGCAGACGTTCACGACCGGAAGGTCGAGGTGTTCCGCGACGGAGTTGCCCGCGCCGTAGACCTGGTCCACCAGCAGCGCGTCAATGCCGTGCCGCTGCACCAGCCCCGGTAGGTCCCGCAGGAGGACCTCGACCTCCCGTACGTAACCGCGGACGATGAAACGGATCGCGGCCAGACCGGTCAGCCGGCCCTGTTCCTCGGAGAAGCGGGCCAGTGTGCCGACCGGAAACTCGCGCTCGCCGATCGGTGCGAAGGCGAACCCGGCCGTGAACGACCTCGTCCCGGCGTCCGGCAGGGAGACCAGGGTGACCCGGTGGCCGCGTCGGAGCAGTTCCCTGCCGAGCGTCGCCATCGGGCTGAGCTGACCGGTGTAGTCGGGGACCACCAGTCCGATGTGGAACGTGTTCGGGGCAGGCATGTCTCGCTCCCTCGCTGGGCTCATACCACAGTCGTCAGACGCGACTGATGTATCGAAAACTCGGCCGGGGTACGTCCGACGATCTCGCCGTCCACCTCCACCGGCAGCGGGCTGTCCGCGTCGACACGCACGGTGCGCACCTCCTGCCGGTGGATCGCCGGGTGTCCCGCGGCGGCGCCGCGGAACACCCGCCACATCAGCCCGGCCACGCCGGCCCGGCCCACGCCGGCCACCCGCACCGCGTCCAGGTAACCCGCCCGCGGCGGCTCGGCGCGGCCGAAGGTCAGCCCGCCGGCGAAGTACGGCACCTTGAGCACGGCCAGATTGGTGATGATCTGGTGCGACGGTTCGCCGTCGAGTTCCAGCCGCACCGCGACGGGCCGCCAGCGGGCGAGCGTCCGGATGCTGGACGCCGTCTCGGCGAGTTGGAGGTTGAGCCGCTTGAGGACCCGGTTGGCGGGTGTCTTCTCGGTGAACCGCTGGCCGATCACGCTGATCAGCCCGACCGTGCAGCTGACGAGGAAGTACCTGTGGCCCCGGGTGCCGTCGGGCCGGGTGAAGGTCACCTCGCCGACATCGGTCTCCCGGTCGCGGGCGCGGTCGAGCAGACCGCCGAGGTCGGCGACCGGCCGCAGGCCGCGGGCGAAGTCGTTGCAGGTGCCGGCCGGCACGTACGCCAGCCGCACCTTCTCCCCGCCCGCCACCAGCACCCCGTTGGCGACCTCGGACAGTGTGCCGTCACCACCGACCGCCACCACCGTGCCGTACCCGTCCTCCACCGCCTGTCGCCCGAGCGCGATGCCGTGCCCGGGGTGGCGGGTGAACCAGCAGTCCGCCTCGGGTAGCTCGGTGGCGATCCGCTGCTCGATCGTGCGCCCGCGCTGGACCCCGGAAGCGGGGTTGACGATGCAGACGGCCGGGCCGCGCTCACCGGCCGCCATGTGCCTGCTCCTTCGTCAGGTCCGCCAGGGAGTGGCTCAGCGCCTCCGCGAAGCCGACCCGTGGTGAATAGCCGATCGACCGGATCCGGCCGACGTCGTACCGCATTCCTCCGGCGACGGACCGGACCGCGTAACGGGTGAGCAACGGCCGGCCCGACCCGGTGCCGATGCCGGCGAGCCCGGCCAGTTCGGACAGCGCGCCCACGGCCAGCGCCGCGCCGAACGGGACCGACGAGGTCGGTGGCCTTGCCCCGATCCGCTCGGCCACCGCGGCGAACAGCCGCCCCAGGGTCAGGCCGTACGAGTCGCCGACGATGAACCGCCCACCCGCGCACCCGGGTGCGGTGCCGGCCAGCACGATCGCGTCGGCCAGGTTCGCGCTGTACGTCAACTCGATCGGGGGCGCGCCGCGGTCGAACTGGACGAGCTTGCCGTCTCGCAGTCCGCGCACGAGCTCGGGCAGGAAATTGCGGTCACCGGGTCCGAAGACCCAGGCGGGGTACACCACAGTGACGTCCAGGCCGTTCCCGTGGTACGACCACGCCACGTCTTCCCCGGCAGCTTTCGACAGCGGGTACGGGTATCGCGGCACCCGCCGCGGTGACGCCTCGTCGATGACCTTCGCGGCGTCGAAACCGAAGACGTCGACGGTGCTCAGGTAGACGAACCGGGAGACGCCGCAGCGTCGCGCCTCGTCCAGCACCGCCCGGGTGCCGTCCCGGTTCACCTGCCAGATGCGAGGGCCGGGCCGCCAGTCGGTCAGATCGGCGGCCGCGTGCACCACGAGGTCGACGCCCGCGCAGGAGCCACGCAGCGACTCCGGATCGGTCAGGTCACCGAGGTGCGCCGCGTACGTCGCGTGGTCCGGTGCGGGCGTCCGCACCAGCCCTCGTACCGACCAGCCGTTCTCCGCGAGCGCGGCCGCGACCGCGCGGCCGACGCAGCCGGTGACACCCGTCACCAGCGCGACACGGGACCCCATCACGAGCCGTCCGTCAGCAGTGCACGCAGGTCGGCGAGCAACGACCCGGCCGGGTCGAGCGCCCGCATGCGCGGCAGCAGGTTGCGCAGGTCCCGGCGCTGGCCTGACTCGTCGATCAGCAGCAGTTCCGGGCCGGCGACGAACTGTCCCACGTGCGCGGGCTGGAGGCCGCGCTCCGACATCGCCCGGGAGCATCGCTCCGCGTCGGCCGGATCGATCGCGTACAGCAGCTCGAATTCGCCCCACTCCGCGGCAGCCGAGCACCACCGGGGCAGGCGGGCCGCCTCCGCGACGGCGGAGGCGATCGGCGCGTACACCTCGTCGTGCAGCACCACCTCGACCCCCAGGCCATTGAGCTCGGCCAGGCTGACCGCCGCGCTCAACAGGCCGTCGCTGGTGTCGATGCACGCCCGGGCGTACCGGCGCAGTGGATCGCCCGCGGTCACCCGCGCCTCGGGCAGCCACGGATCGCCCGCCGCCGTGCCGCCCAGCGCCAGGGTGCGGAATCCGACCGCGTTGCCGGCTCCGACCGGACCGGTCACGTAGAGCGCGTCACCGGGCCGGGCGCCGAGCCGGCTCAGGACGGAACCGCGGCGCAGCGTACCCAGGGCACACGAGGTGAAGCTCTCCTCGTTGGCCCAGTTCGTGTCACCTCCAACGACGTGGCAGCCGTAGCGTTCGGCGGCCTCGGACGCGCCGCGCCCGAACTCGCGGGCGTCCTCGAGAGTCCATCTGTCCCGGCGCAGCGAGCAGGAGACGAGCACGGCGACCGGGTCGGCGGCCACCGCGGCGAGGTCACTCACGCTGACGGTGGTGGTCAACCACCCCTTCGCGTACGGCGTGGTGGCGGTGGCCAGCTCGGCGCCGTCGTTCAACGTGTCGACGGTCAGTGCCAGGAGCCCGCCGGCGCCCAGATCGAGGAGTTCGGCGTCGGCCTCGAAGGCGTTGTTGAGCTGCCGGGGCGACCGGACCATGCACTCGCGTATCGCGGTGATCAGGCTGCCCTCGGCCGCGTTCAGGGACAGCCGGTTCCAGGCGGTGGAGGTCATGTCATGCCTGCCGGGAAGACTGGGTCGCGCGCAACGTCAGCTCCAGATAGGCCATCATCGGAACGGCGACGACGAGGAAGAGCGTCGGCCGGTGCAGCGCGCCGAGCGACAGGAAGAACAGCGTGGTCGCCCTGATGAACCAGACCAGCGCCTCGTACGCGCGGGTCTCCGGCGCCCTGATGAGCGTCACGAGACTCTGCGTGAACCCGAGCCCGGACGCGACGAGCAGCGCCCAGAAGACGACCTCGGCATAGGCGCCCGCGCGATCGGCGCCCGCCACGGCCGCCGCGCCCGCGGCCACCACCGCCACGACCGGGAACACCACGGCGATCCGGCTGGAGGCCCTGGTCCCGATGGCCACCGGCAGCGTCCGGTAGCCCGCGACCCGGTCGCCTTCGATGTCCTTGAAGTACCCCACGAGGCAGAAGCCACTGAACGCGACCGCGACGAGCGCCGTCTGGAACCAGGTCACCGCCGGGATGTCGAGCCATCCCGCGTCGGGTCGGACGGCCACGGCGCCGAGCACCGTGAACAGCGCCATGTCGACGCCGTTGACGAGGTTGCCCAGCATGGGGATGCGCTTGGTCCAGGAGTAGACCAGGTGACCGCCGATCGCGATGACGCTCCACAGGGCCAGCGTCGGTGCGACCACGACAGCCACCAGCATCAGCGCGGTGGACAGCGCGAGCGTCAGCCCCAGCCCGACGTGGGGGTTTATCAGCCCGGTGACGAAGGGGCGGTCCGGCGCGTTGACGGCGTCGGCCTTGCGGTCGAACCAGTCGTTCATCACCACGCCGACGCCGTATCCGAGGGTGCAGAACAGCAGCCCGATCACGATGCTCGCGGCGCTGGCCCCGACCGGCGGCGCCGTCATGCCGACCAGACCGGCCGACAGCGAGAAGGGCACGAAGTGGAGCCGCCACATCCGCGCCCAGGCCACCAGCAGGTCCCGGGTGCTGACTGCGGGTTCGAGCCGGCTGACGGTCATCGGTCCTCCAGGTGCATCAGGTCGCGGACTTCGGCGAACGCGGCGACGACGCGCTTGAGCTGCTCCGACGTGTGCGTGGTGGCGAAGCTCGCCCGCAGCCGGGGCGAGGCGGCCGGGGGGACCACGGCGTTGACGTACACGCCGCGGTCCAGCAGGCTGCGCCACGCGAGCAGGGTCTGCTGGACGCCGTCGAGCCGCACCGACACGATCGGCGTCTCACTCGGTATCGGGTCGTAACCCAGGGCGGTGAGCTCGCGACGCACGTACGAGGCGTTCTCGACCGCCTGCCGGCACAGCCACGGTTCCGCCCGCAGGATGCGCAACGCGGCGTAGGCGGCGGCCAGGTTCGCCGGCGGCGCGGATGCGCTGAAGATGAGGCTGCGCGCGTGGTGGCGGAGGTACTCGATGACATCCTCCGGACCGAGCACCGCGCCGCCGATCGACGCAAGCGACTTGCTGAAGGTGACCGTGACGAGGTCGACCTGATCGGTGACGCCGAAATGGGCGCTGGTGCCCCGGCCGTCGGCCAGCACGCCGATGCCGTGCGCGTCGTCGACGAGCAGGCGGGCGCCGTACTGCCGGCACAGCCGGACCACCTCGTTCAGCGGGCACAGATCGCCGGCCATCGAGTAGACGCCGTCGACCACGACCAGCCGGCCGGCGTCCGAGGGGCCGGCCGCCAGCTGCCGCTCCAGGTCGGCCATGTCGTTGTGGGCGAACCGGCGGGTCTTCGCCCGGCTCATGCCGCAGCCGTCGTAGGCCGAGGCGTGCGCCTCGCGGTCGAGGATGACCTCGTCGTGACGAGACAGCAGCGACGCGATGACTCCGACGTTCGCCTGGTAGCCGGTCGGGAACACCAGAGCGGCCGGCATGCCGAGGAACTCGGCCAGCTCGTGCTCCAGCTCCTCGTGCAGAGGTGTGTTGCCGTTGAGCAGCCGAGAGCCCGTACGCGACGACCCGTACGCCTCGATCGCCGCCTGCGCCGCTGCTTTCACCTGGGGGTGGGAGGTGAGTCCGAGGTAGTTGTTCGAGCCGCACATCAGGATGTCGCCGTCCCCAGTCTGCGCGACGGTCGCGTCCTGCCCCTCGAAAGGAGTGAAGTACGGGTAGAGCCTGGCCGCGCGAGCCTCCCTGCTCTCGGTGTACGACCGGCAGCGGCCGAAGATGTCCACTGTCACCACGTTCGCGTAACCCCTCTCGTCTGGTACCCCGTGTGCATCAGGTCATCGGGCGGACCTGCTGCCCCAGCTGTCGGCGAACTCGCTCCGGACGGCGGCGCACCGCCGACCGGTTCCGGCCGGCACGGAACCGCTGTGCGGAGGGAGGTGGGCGATCGGACGCGGACGGCGTACGGAGGCTCTGCGGGTGGGTGCCCGCCGAGGCGGGCCCGGGCTCTCGCCGCAGGGTGGCCGGGCCTGCCCGGCGGCCTGGCGCAACGGCGCGCCGACACGCCGGTGGCGGGTTCGCCCGCGTGAACGACGGCCGCCGGCCGCGGTTCGGCCATTCCGAATGCGAGCGGGTGATCCGGGCACCGCGGCCTGCACTTCGATCCGGGGCCGGCGATATCTGCCGGCATCAGGCCATCAGGCTTGCGAAGGCTCTCGGAAGCCAGGAGCAGAACCAGAAGACGCGCTTCTACAGCAGCGCGATGAAAACGGTATTTCGACGGCAACGCATAGACCGGTACCTCCCCCGTTCCGCTGTCGACATTCATCAGCGGCGAATCGCTAAGCGATCTCTCTGGGGCAGGATGCTACGCCGGATCCGCAGCGCGAGTCCACCCCGCTTCGGGCGTCGGTTCCTCCCGGGCGCGGGGTCCACGCCGGCTTCCGGTGCGGTGCGCAGGGCGGTGATCGAGGGCTTGAACAGGGGTCATCCGGCCGGTTCGACAAGATCAACGAATAGTCGTCGATGAATAACCCGCATCTTCGTTCCGGCTGCCCGGCTTTGACCGGTCGCGCATCGGGCAGGCGAATCGGCGGGAGAATGTGGATAATGATCGTCGTGGCGCATCGCAGCAGACTCTCGACGATCCTGATCGACGTGCCGGGCGGTGAGGCGCCCGCAGCCGCCGCCTTCTGGTCGACGGCACTCGGCGTTCCGGCACGGACAGTCCCCGACGAGCCGCAGTTCACCTCTCTGCACGGCGCGTTGCCCGGCCTGGTGCTCGCGATACAGTCCGTGGACGAGCCGGCTCGATATCACGTCGACATCGAGACCGACGACGTCGAGGCCGAAGCACGCCGGCTGATCGCCCTCGGTGCTGTCGAGGTCGGCCGCTGGCTGGAGTGCATCACCTTACGGGCTCCGGGCGGTCATCTCGTGTGTGTCATCCCGTGCCACAGCGATCCGAAGACCTTCGAGTCCCTCTCCCAGGCGTGGGAGTAGGCGCGCGGCCACGCAGGCGTCCGCATGGCCCGTGTCATGCTCGAAGCGATGAGCACCCAGCGTCCGCGCGACCCACGTCCCCTCCGTCGGCCGCGCCGCCCCCTGGCCCGCGTCGCGTTGGTCGCCGGCGTCCTCGCCGCGTTGGGCGCCGTCGCTGTGGTCGTGGTGCCGCTGCTGCGGCCGCCGGGCCCTCGACCGGCCTTCCAGCTCCCGGTGGCCTGCGGTGAGACGTGGCGCCTGTCGACCTATCCCGGGCACGACGACTACGACATCGACCTGTTCCCGGCCCGGGGCGAGGCGTGGGGACGGCCGGTGCTGGCCTCCGCCGCCGGCACCGTCACCGTGGCCGGGGTCAACGGTTCCCTGGGCGGTCGCACCCCGCAGGACCCGAACGGGCCGAAGGGGCGCGGCGGCGGCTACTGGGTGAAGATCGACCATGGCGGGAAGTGGGAGACGCAGTACCTGCACCTGCTCGAACCGCCGCTGGTCGAGGCCGGTCAGCGGGTGGCCCGCGGCGATCAGCTCGGGCGGGTCGGCAGCACCGGGAACTCCGGCGCCCCGCACCTGCACTACGAGCAGCGCCGGGGCTGGGAGAAGGTGGAGGCCCACTTCGACGGCGTGCCGTCCGGCATCACGTCCGACGACCGCGAGTACACCGTCCGGCTGACCAGCGCGAACTGCGACCAGGGTCGCCGGTAGCCACGGTTCGGCGTACCACCGGGGTCGCGCCGGACGGCGGCGAGAGCGGTCCCGGCGATAGGATCACCGGCACCCGCCGCCCGTACCCGCTGGAGCCCCGCTGTCCCGGCAGCCCGCCACCCGTCCCGCCCGGCGTGCCCGCCGGGCGCTGGCGCTGGTGTGCCTGCTCGTCGTGGCCGGGCTGCCCGCAGGGTCGGCGCCGCTCGGCGAGCCCGGGTCCGGGACGCTGCGGGTGCTCCAGATGAACCTCTGCAACAGCGGCCGGGCCGGCTGCTACACCGGCCGGGCCGTCCGCCAGGCCGCCGACGTGATCGCCGCCGAGCGACCCGACCTGGTCACGCTCAACGAGATCTGCCGCGACGACGTGGAGACGCTGGAGCGCGCGCTGCGGGCCGCCCGTCCCGGCGGCACGGTGGTGTCCGCGTTCCACGCCGCCGGTGACCGCCCCAACGCCGAGCCCACCTACTGCAACAACGGCCAGCCGTACGGGATCGGGTTGCTGACCCGCCTCGACGCGCGCGGCGCGCGGCCCACAGTGCACCGCGGCACCTACCCGGCGCAGGATTTCGCCGACCCGGAGGAGCGGGTCTGGCTCTGCCTGCGGGCCGCCGGGCTGCTGCACGCCTGCACCACGCACCTGGCGAACACCAGCGGTCAGGTCGCGCTGGCCCAGTGCGCCCAACTGGTCGGCGCGGTGGTGCCGGCGATCCGCCGCGACGGCGGGTACGCGCCCACAGTGCTCGCCGGTGACCTCAACCTGCGCGTCGGCGGCACGCCGGACGTGCGGTCGTGCGTGCCGGCGGGTTACCGGCGGATCGACGACGGCGCCCGGCAGCAGATGGTGACGACGGGCGACGTCACGATCTGCTGCCACCGGCCGGTGGACATGCGCGGGACGACCGACCATCCGGCGCTGCTGGCGACGGTGTCGATCGACGGCGAGCCCGCGACGGACCTACGGTTTGCGGGCGAGTAGCCCGACGAACGTGTGGTAGGTGTCGGTCTGCTGCGGCGCGGGCGCGCCCGGATCCGGACGCCACTCGGCCAGCGGCACCAGCCCCGGCTCCAGCACCGTCAGCCCGTCGGCGAAGGCGAGGATCTCCTCGTCGGTACGCCAGCGGCCGGTGCCCAGCGACTCGTTGAAGACCCGCTCGACCTCGCGCGCCTTGCGGGAGCCCTCCGGGTCGCGCTCGCCTGGGTCGCGGAAGTGCGAGATCGCCACGTAGCTGCCGGACGGCATCGCGTCGATCAGCTCCGCCGCCACCGCGCCCGGGTCCTCGTCGTCGCCGAGGTGGTGCAGGATCGCGAAGAGCAGCAACCCGATCGGCCGGTCGAAGTCGAGGAACCGGCGGACGTCCGGGTCGTTGAGGATCTCCTGCGGTGCCCGGACGTCGGCCTGGATCACCGTCGCGGTGCCCTCCGCGGCGAGCAGCGCCCGCCCGTGGGTCAGCACGATCGGGTCGTTGTCCACGTAGACCACCCGGGCGGCCGGGTTGTGCTCGGTGGCGACCTCGTGCACGTTGCCCTGCGTGGGCAGCCCCGAGCCGAGGTCGAGGAACTGGTCGATGCCCGCCTCGGTGACCAGGAACCGGATGACCCGGCGCAGGAACGCCCGGTTGGCCTGGCCGGCGGCGGGCCCGTCCGGCGTGATCCGCAGCGCGTGCTCGGCGACCTTCCGGTCGACCTCGAAGTTGTCCTTGCCGCCCAGGAAGTAGTCGTAGACCCGGGCGACGCTGGGAACGTTGAGGTCGATGCCGGGGGGTGCCGCCTTGTCGCGGGTCACAGGCGTCTCCATTCGATTCTGATCAGCGCCGCCCGCCGGTGGGGTTACGGGCGTTTTCGGGGAGTGTAGCGACCGGACGGCCCGAATTGTGGCCCCGGCTGGTACCGCTCCCACGGCGTCGGCCCGTCACCAGCACGTTCACCGTGCGACACGCGGAACGCGCCGGGCCGGAACCGGTTCGCCGATGTCCGATGTGGCGTTCACACTGCCATACTCGGCATCGGACAGGTGAACATCGTCGTAAGGGTGATGGCGTGCGGTTCCGGGTGCTGGGTCCGCCCGGCATCGACCGGGACGGGCGAGGCGTGCCGCTCGGCGGGCCGAAGCAGCGGGCCCTGCTGGCCCTGTTCCTGCTGCGGCCGAACCGGTTCGTCGCCGCCGACTGGCTGGTCGAGGCGCTGTGGGACGGGCGACCGCCGGCCAGCGCCCACACGACGCTGCGCACCTACGTCGCCGGACTGCGCCGGGCGGTGGAGCCCGAGCGGTCCCACCGCGAGCCGGCGCGCGTCCTGCGCAGCCGCCCCCGGGGGTACGAGCTGCGGGTCGAGGACGATGCCGTCGACGCGATCCGATTCGGACGCCTGGTGGACCGGGCGGCGGACGCACTCGCGGCCGGGCAGCCGGCGGTCGCCGAGCGGACGTACGCCGAGGCGCTGGCACTGTGGCGGGGCGAGCCGCTCGCCGGCGTCGGCGAGCTGAACGCGGTGCGTCCGGAGGTGGCGCGGCTGACCGAGCTGCGGCTCACCGCCGAGGAGGGCCGCCTGACGGCTGCCGTCGCGGCCGGCCGGCACGCGCCGCTGCTGGCGGAACTGCGCCGCTTCGTGTCGGCGAATCCGCTGCGCGAGGGGGCCCGCGCGCAGTTGATGCTGGCGCTGTCCCGGTCCGGCCGGCAGACCGAGGCGCTCGCGGCCTTCGACGAGGGCCGCCGGGTCCTCGCCGCCGAGTACGGCCTCGACCCCGGTGAGCAGATGCGGGCGGCGCACCGGCTGATCCTGGAGCAGGCCGTACCGGCGCAGCCCGGACCCTCGGCGGTGGCCGGTCGGCAGGTCGTGCGGGCGGCCGGGCCCGCGCCGGCGCCGGCCGAACCCGAACCGGGCCCGGCCGCGGAGTCGCCGCGGCGGCACGCGGACCCGCTCGTGGGGCGCGGCGCCGAGCTTGCGCTGCTGCGGGAGACGCTCGACGCGGCCACCCGGCGCGGCGGGCGGGTGCTGGCAGTGGTGGGGGAGGCGGGCATCGGCAAGACCAGCCTCGCCGCGGCGCTCGGCGACCGGGCCGCCACCGGCGGCGTGCCGGTCGTCTGGGGTCGCTGTCCCGACGTCGGGCAGGCGCCACCGTTCTGGCTGTGGAACCAGGTGGTACGCGCGCTCGCGGCGATGCCGGACGCCGGCCCCACCGGCTCGGCGAGCCGCCTGGGCGGGTTCGCCGCCGGATCGCTGCCCGGCCCCGCGGAAGGCGGCGGCCTCGACCCCACGGCGCGGTTCCAGGTGTACGAGGCGGCGTCCGGCCTGGTGCACGCGGCGGCCCGGCGGCACGGCCTGCTGGTCGTGCTGGACGACCTGCACGCCGCCGACCCGGACTCGCTGCTGTTGCTGCGCTACCTCTCCGCCGGGCTGTCCACGTCCCGGGCGCTGGTGGTCGCAACGCTCCGTCCGTACGACCACGACCCGGCCCTGGTGGCGACGGTCGCCGAGCTGGCGCGCGGCCGCGACTTCGGTCAGCTCCGGCTCGCCGGGCTGGACGCCTCCTCGGTCGCCACCCTCGTCCGGCGCCGGACCGGGGTGGCGCCGCCGGAGCCGGTGGTGGCCCGCCTCGTCATCCGCACCGGCGGGAACCCGTTCTTCCTCACCGAGCTGCTGCGGTCCCGCACCGACGCGGCGGCCGACGCGGAACTGCCGCCGAGCATCCGGGACACGGTACGGCTGCGGCTCGTCGGGCTGCCCGAGCCCGCCCGACGCTGCCTCGACCTGCTCAGCGTGGCCGGACACGACCTGGACCTGCAGGTGATGGTGGCGGCGCTGGACACCACCGCACCGGCGGTCGCCGAAGCGCTCGCCCCGGCGTACACGGCCGCGCTGGTCACCGAGGCGGGGCCGGGCACCGTCACGTTCCGCCATCCGCTGATCGCCGAGGTCACCTACGCCGAGCTGGTCCCGCCGCGCCGGGCCGCGTTGCACGCCCGGCTGGCGCGCGCGTACGAGCGGGCCGCCGGTGTCGCGCCGGCCGAGCTGGCCCGCCACTATGGTCAGGCGATCGGCCTCGGACACGGCGAGGACCACCTGCGGTGGTCGCTGCGCGCCGCCGACGACGCGACGCGGCGGGTCGCCTACGAGGACGCGCTCGGTCACCTCGAACGCGCCGCGCACCGGCTGGCCCCGGCCGCGCAGACCTCGCCCGACGCGGCGTCCACCGAACTGACCGTCCAGCTGCGCCGCGCGGCGCTGTTGCAGATGACCGTCGGCGTCGGCAGCGACGCCGTCGACCAGGTCTGCGCCCGCGCCCGGGAGCTGCTGACGCTCGTCGGGCCGGACACCGACCTCCGGCACGCGCTCTGGGCGCTGGGTGAGCTGGCCGCCAACCGGGCCGAGTTCGCGATCTGCGCCGACCTCGCCGGGCGCCTGGTGCGGTCCGCGGACGACGGCAGCGGGCTGATCGCCGTGGCCGGTGAGTACCTGCTCGGCGCGGTCGGCTACTTCACCGGCCGTCAGGCCGAGGCCGAGCGGCGGCTCAGCGCCGGCATCGAACGGCTGCGTACCGTCGACCGGGCGCTGCTGCGCCGGGAGGTCGGCCGGCGGCCGGTGCTGGCCTGCCACAACTTCCGGGCGCTCGTGCGGTCGATGCGCGGCGACCCGGCCGGCGCCCGGGCGGACATCGCCGACGCCGAGGCCCTCGCCGAGGAACTGGACGACCCGTACGGCCGGGCCAACGCGGCGCTCTACGCGGCCTGGCTGGCGATGCAGGAACACGACGTCGACGCGGCCGACGCCGCGGGACGGCGGTGCCGGGACATCGGGAGGTCCACCGGCCTGCCGCACATGACGGCGACCGGCGCGTACTTCCTGGAGTGGGCCGCCGCCCGCGCCGGCGACCACGGCCGGCTCGACGCGATGCGCGCCGCCGCCGACGGGTTCTACCGTCCCGGGTTGCGGTCCACCCGCACCATCACGTGCGCCGCGATGGCCGAGGCGTACCTGACCGCCGGTCGCGCGGAGACCGCCGCGACGCTGGCCGAGGAAGGGCTGGCCGTGGCGGACCGGTTCGGTGAGCGCGTCGTCGTCGCGGAGCTGCACCGGATCCGTGGGGCCGCGCGCCGCGACCGCGCGGAGTGGGACCTCGGCGCTCGGATCGCCGCCGACCAGGGCGCCGCACTGCTGCGGCAGCGGTTCGCGACGTTCTGACCGGTGTGGCGGCCCGCCTCCACGCCTTCTCCACACCCTTTCCACGCCGGGCTGGTGCCCTGGTCGGCGTCGGACGGCCGGAGCCGTCCGGGACCACGTTCCGAAAGGGCATCACGATGGGATCAGTTCAGCCGCCGGATCGCCAGGCCGTCCAGGAGGTCGACGTCGCCGTCATCGGCTGCGGGCCGGTGGGCGCGCTCACCGCGAACCTGCTCGGCGCCCGCGGCGTCCGCACGCTCGTCGTGGAGCGCAGTGCGACGGCGCACGGCCAGCCGCGGGCCTTCTCCTGCGACGACGAGGCGATGCGCATCTACCAGCAGGCCGGCCTGCTCGACGAGATCCGCGACGCCACTGTCGCGCCGCCGCTCGTGGAATACGTCAACGGCGCCGGCCGGGTCTTCGCCCGGATGGCGCTGTCCGAGACGGACTTCGGGTACGGGCACGCGCCGCTGCGCTTCTTCGACCAGCCGCGGCTGGAACACACGCTGCGTACCGGGCTGGACCGGTTCCCGCACGTGCAACTCGCGCTCGGCACCGAGATGGCCGGCCTCACCCAGGATGAGGACGGGGTCACCGTGCTGCTGTCCGACGTGGCCACCGGGCAGCGGCGGACGGTCCGCGCCCGGTACGTGCTCGGCTGCGACGGCGCGCGCAGCGCCACCCGCGCCGCCGTCCGGATCCCGCTGTCCGGGGCGAGCTACGCCGAGCCGTGGCTGGCCGTCTCCGGCGACGTGCCGCCCGACGCGGTACGGGTCGGGGACACCCGGTTCGTCTGCGACTGGCGGCGTCCGGCGTTCGTGTCCCCGGGCGCGGCCGGCAGCTACCGGATGGAGTTCATGCTGCGCCCGGGGGAGACCCAGGACGAGATGCAGCGGCCCGAGACCGTCGCCGCGCTCGTCTCGCCGTACGTCGACCCGGACCGGTTCACAGTCACCCGCGCGGTGGTCTACACCTTCCACCACCTCATCGCGCGACGGTGGCGGGAGGGACGGGTGTTCCTGCTCGGCGACGCCGCCCACCAGATGCCGCCGTTCATGGGCCAGGGACTGTGCAGCGGCCTGCGCGACGCGGCGAACCTGTCGTGGAAGCTGTCGCTGGTGCTGTCCGGCGTCGCCGACGCCGCAGTGCTCGACACGTACGAGATCGAGCGGCGCCCGCACACGGTGGAGATGGCGCGCACGAGCGTCCGGCTGGGGCACGTCTTCCTGGCCCGCAACCGGGTCACCGCCGGAATGCGCGACGCCGCGCTGCGGGCGGTGCAGACGATCCCGCGGGTACGGCGGTTCGTGGAGCGCTTCGAGTTCAAGCCGGTGCCGGCGTACCGGCGGGGCCTGATGGCCGGCGGGCGGCGCGCCGGCGTGGTCGGGACGATGTTCCCCCAGCCGCGGGTCCTCGTCCCGGGCGCGCCCGGGGAGCGCCTGCTCGACGAGGTGCTCGGCGACGGTTTCGCCGTGCTCGGCCGCGCCGGCGTGGACAACCCGCTCGGAGCGTGGCGGCCGGGGCTGCCGGCGCGGTTCGTCGCGGTCCACCCGAGCGGTACGTCGCTCGCCGACCTGCCGGATCCGCTTGCCGGCCCTTCGGCACCCGGCGGGCCGGACCGGGTCGACGTGGTGGACGCCGAGGGGGTGCTCGGCGGTTGGCTGCGACGGCACGGCGCCGACCTGGTGGTGCTGCGGCCGGACCGGTTCGTGTTCGCCATGGTGGCTGCCGGTGGGATCGAGCAGGCCGGGCGGGACCTGTCCGACGCGCTCGGCGCGGCGCCGCACGGAGGCCGGAGCCGGGCGGACACAGCGGGACTCGCTGCGGCGCCGGGTTCGTGACCTGAGCCCCGGTGCTGGCTCCCGCTCCTATCATCGTTGACTGTGGACGACGCGAAGGTCGACCGGGTGGCTGTCGACGGGGCGGGCTCGATCGCGCACCTGCTGCCCAGGTCACGCGGCCGGTGCGGCATCTACGAGCTGACCTTCGCCGACGGTGAGCGGTACGTGGGGCAGGCCGTCGACGTGGTGGCGCGGTTCGGCATGCACCGCCAGAAGTGGCACGACATCGTCGAGATCGCTTTCCGGCGGGTGCCGCGCGACCGGCTCGACGAGGAGGAGCGGGATCAGATCCGCAGGCGGGAGTCGGCCGGGGTGCGGCTGCGCAACGTCGTACACACCGCCGGCCGGCTCGGCGCCGCCGACCTGGACCGGATACTGCCCCCGCCGCGGCAGCAACGCTGGCTGGCCGGACACGAGCCGTGCCGGATCCCCCTCGCGCTCGGCGAGGGGGATCCCGACCTGCGCCGCCGTACCCGCCACCAGTTCGACCGGCTGCGAGCCGATGCCCGGTTCACCGCCGAGATGGGCCGTCTGGTCGGGGCGTACCTGCGCCTCACGATCCCCGCACCGGAGCAGACCGAGCGTGACTTCTGGACGCTCACCGCGCTGCCCGGCACCAACGCCGCCCGCTACCCGCGCCTGTTCACCGTCTCCGTGCACGCGCTGGAGACGCTGTTCGTCTGCCATGACCGGCGGCGGCCGCAGGCTCCGCACATCCGCCTGAACATCGACGAGACCGTGGCCCGGTCACAGTTCCGCACGCGGCTGCGGCTGCGAGCGATGGGTGCGGCCCGGGCCCCCTACCGCGTCCGACCCGGGGTTTTGGCGCTGGAGTTCGAGTCGGTCGAGAGCGCGCACGACGCGCTGACCCGGCCGCAGATCGTCAAGGCTGCTCGCCGGCTCAACCTGGACCTGATGAGGAAGGGGCCCGCGCTCAACTGGAAGACCCACTGCCCGGACCTCGTCCGGCACGTGCTGTCGAGTTGAGCACGGGAAGGTTGGTGCGCTGCCGGGCGCGGCGGCCGCGACGGCGATCCCTTGCCGGGATGCGTGCACGCGCGTAGGAAGAGCACCACCATCCACCACCGTCGTACCACCCTCCGATGCCGAAGGAGACGCGCGTGCCCACCCCCAGACGGCTCCGTCTCGCCGTGTCCGCGCTGGTGACCGTATCGGCCGTGTTGCTCGGCTCCGGCGCCGCCGCGGCGCCGCCCGCGCCGGCCGCGAACCGGTCCTGCGACCCGATCGACCCGGCGGCCTGCCTGCTGCCGTTCCCCAACGACTACTTCACCGTGCCGGACCGCAGCACGCCGACCGGCAAGCGGGTGCGGTTCGCCGCCTCCGCGATGCCGGCGAACGTGCTCGGCGTGCCGATCGACCCGGCGGAGTGGAACCGGCAGGACGGGTTCAGCCCCGGCTCGCCGATCCTGGCGCGCGTACCCGGTCTCGACGCCACGCGGACCCGGATCGCGCCGGTCACCGACGTCGCGCGCTCGCTGGCGCCGGACGCGCCGATCGTGCTGCTCGACGCCCGCACCGGGCGGCGTACGCCGTACTGGGCCGAACTGGACGCGCACGCCGCCGGCAACCCGGACCGGCAGGTGCTGATCATCCGGCCGGCGGTCGCGCTGACCGAGGGCGCCCGGTACGTCGTCGGCCTGCGCGGCATGCGCGACGGCGACGGCGCGCTGATCCCGGCCCCGAAGGCGTTCCGCAGGTACGTGACCGGCGCGGGCCTGGACCGGCGTGACCCGCGCGCGCCTCAGATGAAACGGATCCTCGCCGACCTGAGCCGGGCCGGCGTCAAGCGGCACAGCCTCTACCTGGCCTGGGACTTCACCGTCGCGAGCCGGCACGGTCTGACCGGGCGGATGCTGGCGGTCCGGGACGGCGCGTTCGCCGCGCTCGGCCGCCGCGCCCCCTCGTTCACCGTCAGCCAGGTCACCGACTACACGCCCGAGCAGGACCCGCTGATCGCCCGGCAGGTGACCGGCACCGTCGCCGTGCCGTCCTACCTGACCGGTGACGGGGGACCGGGCTCCCGGCTGCACTACGGTCCGCCCGGCGGCGACGGCACGCCGCCGACGCCGAACGCGCTGCCCACACCGTCCGGCACGACGGTGGCGGCCGACTTCGTCTGCAACATCCCGCGCAGCGCGTCCGCCACGAAGCCAGCCCACCTGTCGCTCTACGGCCACGGTCTGCTCGGCCGGCCCACCGAGATCAACGCCGGCAACGTCAAGACGATGTCGCAGACGTACGACTTCACCTTCTGCGCGACCAGCTGGATCGGCATGGCGGCGGCCGACGTCCCGTACGTGGCGGGCGCCTTCACCGACCTCAGCGCCTTCCCCGCGGTGGCCGACCGGCTCCAGCAGAGCTTCCTGAACTTCCTCTTCCTCGGCCGGACGATGATCCATCGCAACGGGTTCGCCGGCCATCCGGCGTTCCGCGACGCCGCCGGACGGCCGCTGATCGACGTGGCCGGCGGGCTGCACTACGACGGCAACAGCCAGGGCGGCATCAACGGCGGCGCGCTGACCGCCATTGCCCAGGACTGGACCCGCTCGGTGCTCGGCGTGCCCGCGATGAACTACTCCACGCTGCTGCAGCGCAGCGTCGACTTCGCCCCGTTCCAGACCGTCCTGGACGGCTACTACCCGGACAAGATCGATCAGCAGCTCGTCTTCGGGTTGTTGCAGATGCTGTGGGACCGGTCCGAGGCCAACGGGTACGCCCAGCACATGACCGACCGCCCGCTGCCGCGTACCCCGGCGCACCGGGTCCTGATGCACGTGGCCTTCGCCGACCAGCAGGTCTCCACCGCGGCGGCGGAGGTGCAGGCCCGCACCATCGGCGCCCGCCTGCACACTCCGGCGCTCGCCGACGGCTGGTCACCGGACGTGCGCCCGTTCTGGGGCATCGCGCCGATCCGCAGGTACCCGTACGCGGGCTCGGCCATGGTGGTCTGGAACAGCGGCGCGGCGTACGCGCCACCGCCGACGAACCTCGCCCCGGCCGGACCGGAGTACGGCGAGGACTCGCACGAGTTCCCCCGCGCGCAGCCCGGCGCGCAGCGGCAGAAGGCCGTCTTCCTGCTCACCGGCAAGGTGATCGACGTCTGCCCGGGCCGGCCCTGCCCGTGACGTCCGGACCGGGCGTGCGATGGCGCACGCCCGGTCCGCCGCCGGGGGAGTGGCGCCACCGGCAGCGGCGCGCGGCGTCTGATCGCTGACAGGTGAATCAGCGATTGGATATCCCGCGTCTTTACGGCCAGATCCCGAACAAGACCTCATTATCCGGCTCTTCTCCGCAGTAGGAACTGTCTCCGATAAGGCGCTGATTCCACATGAGACGGACATGTCCCTCCAGTCCGTGATTGCGGCACGGGTGGATGAGACCGGCCGGCACGGGCTCCTGGGCGAGAAGTCAACCCCGTGGATCAGGGCAATTTTGAGGACTTCTTCCTCTTGTTTTCGCCCACTCCTTTACTTTGGTCGACGCGCTTATCGCGCGCCCCGATCCGGATGCGGAAGCCATTTCCGCAGGTCGCGTGGAGTGTCGTGAGCATACTGATCTTGGCTGCCCGGATTGGCGGCCCTGATTGGCGTGATCGACGGGCAACGCAGAGCGACGCCTGGTGTTATGCTGCGCTCCGGGGGAGGTAGTCTGGATGATGTCATCGGCTATCAGGCGGGCCTTGGCCAGGAGTTTCAGGCCCGTACACGACGGCGTTTATTCCACTCGTCAATATGTGCGGCGAGGACGGCATAGGCGGGGCGGATGACGCCCGCCGACGCGCTTCTTGGCTGAAGCGCACCATCTGTCACGGGCATGGCGCAGCGGGGCACGTGGGCCGCCGTACGCGCGTTCGCCCGCGTTTTCCCTGCGGCAAGGCGCGCCGTTGTGTATGCCGTGATGGCCTACGGCCTGCGCTTTTGCGCGCTCCCTGCCGGGCGGGACGCTGCTCCGGGTCGACTGTCGGGTAAGTGGCGCGCAATTATCCGACAGTGGCAGAGCTGCGTTCACCTGCAGTTATGAAAATCGTTCCCGCCTGTCGGAGAGTTGGCGCTCGGTGCGTTGCTTGCGCCTCCTGGGAAAACCGAGTTACACAAACTTTATCAACGATCAGGGTTGACACTCGCCGATGGACGCCGGGATGCTGGTGCCGCCGCCGTCCTGGTAGTCGGCGGGACGAACGCGGATCCTTTCGCGAAGTCCAGAACGTGCTTTCCGGACTATTAACGTGGTGCGAACGCAGCATTAATCATGCATTCGTGCCGGACCTGCTGTGCCTTTACCGGACGTCAGAAGGAATCGGATCGTGGGCGTTTCCCTGCCAGGACGAGGCGATGCGGCCGACCCAGTGCGACAGTCGGCCGGGTCCGCCGCTCGCGCTGGTCAACCGCCGAAACCCGGCACCCTGGTCGACCGGTTCCGTGCGGTCCTTCTCGACCGTCCGGACGGCGTGACCTATCGGTTCCTGGCTGACGGCGAGAACGACGAGGTCGCCATTTCCAACGCCGACATGGATCGGCGGGCCCGGGCCATCGCCGCCACGTTGCGAGAGCGCGTGAACGAGGGCGAGCGGGCGCTCATCGTCTGCCCGCCGGGCCTGGACTACCTCGCCGCGTTCCTGGGCTGCCTCTACGCCCGGGTGATCGCCGTACCGGTGTATCCGCCGAACCCGGTGCTGCTCAAGCGGACCCTGCCCCGGCTGATCGGCGTGATCCAGGACGCCCGTCCCGCTGTCGTGCTCGCGCCGGCGGAGATCACCGCGATGGCCGGCCAGATCACCGCGCTGGCGCCCGCGCTGGGCTCGCTCGTCTGGCAGGCCGTCGACCGGATCGACCCGGCCGTGGCCGACGGGTGGCGCGAGCCCGGCCTCGGCGGTGACGACGTGGCGTTCCTCCAGTACACGTCCGGCTCCACCGGGCGGCCGAAGGGCGTGGTGCTCAGCCACGCCAACCTGCTGGCCAACCTCGAGGTGACGAACCAGCGTTTCATCACCGACGTCGAGACCACCCGGCTGGTGAGCTGGCTGCCGCCGTACCACGACATGGGGCTGATCGGCGCCATGCTGCAGCCGCTCTACGCCGGGTTCCCGGCGACCTTCATGTCACCGACGTCGTTCCTCAAGCGCCCGCTCCGCTGGCTGCAGGCCATCTCCACCTACCGGGCCACGCTCAGCGGCAGCCCCAACTTCGGTTACGAGCTGTGCCTGGCGAAGACCACCGCGGACGAACGCGCGGCGCTGGACCTGAGCAGCTGGCGGCTGGCGTTCAGCGGGGCCGAGCCGGTCCGGGCCGAGACCATCGACCGGTTCGTGGCGGCCTTCGGGCCCAGCGGGTTCCGCCGCGAGGCCTTCTACCCCTGCTACGGCCTGGCCGAGGCGGCGCTGTTCGTCGCCGGCGGGCTGGCCGGCACCGAACCGGCAGTACGCCGGGTGCGTGCCGCCGACCTCGCCGACAACCGGGCGGTCGAGGCCGGCCCGGACGAGGAGAGCCGGACGCTCGTCAGCTGCGGAACGGCGGCCGCCGGGCACGAGCTGGTCATCGTCGACCCCGCTACCTGCGAGCGGCTCCCGGCCGGCCGGGTCGGCGAGATCTGGTTCGGTGGCGGCAGCGTCGCCCAGGGCTACTGGGGACGCCCGCAGGAGAGCGAGGAGACCTTCCGGGCCCGGCTCGCCGGCAGCGGCGACGGCCCGTTCCTGCGCACCGGCGACCTGGGCTTCCTGACCGACGACGGGGAGCTGTTCGTCACCGGCCGGCACAAGGACCTGATCATCATCGCCGGGCGGAACCACTACCCGAGCGACATCGAGGTGACGGTCGAGCAGAGCGATCCGACGCTGCGTCCGGGCTGCGGCGTGGCCTGTTCGGTGGAGGTCGACGGCGAGGAGCGGCTCGTCGTCATCCAGGAGGTCGGCGGCAGCCGCGCCCGGCTCGACGCCGAGCGCGTCGTCACGGCGATCCGCGGCGCGGTCGCCCAGGAGCACGGCCTCCAGGTGCACGACGTGGTCCTGATCAAGCAGGGCAGCATCCCGAAGACCTCCAGCGGAAAGCTGCAACGGCGGGCCGCCCGGCAGTCCTTCCTCACCGGCGACCTCACGGTGCTGGCGCGCTGGAGCGCGGCCGACCCGGAACACGTCACCGGCGGTGCGGGCAGCACGCCGGCACCGGCCGTGGCCGCGCCCGGTCGCGCCGAGGTCGAGCAGCGCCTCGTGGCGGAGCTGGCCGCCCGGCTGGGGATCAGCCCGCAGGCGGTGGACCCCACCCGGCCCGTCGCCACGTACGGGCTGCAGTCGGTGGAGATGGTCGGGCTCGTGGGCGAACTGGAGACGTGGCTGGGCCGTACCCTGTCCGCGACCCTGATCTGGGAGTACCCGACCATCGAGGCGCTGGCCGCCCACCTCGGCCACCCGGCCACCGGCTCCGAACCCGCCGCGCCGGTCGAGCCCACGGCGCCGGCCGATCCGGCCGCGACCACGGCGACCGGCGCCGAGGCGACCGCGGGCCACGCGGACGCGACCGACGAGGCCGTCGCCGTCATCGGCATCGGCTGCCGCCTCCCCGGCGGCGTCGACGGACCGGAGAGCTTCTGGCGCCTGCTGACCGAAGGACGCGACGCGGTCCGCGAGGTGCCCGCCGACCGGTGGGACGCCGACGAGCTGCACACCGACGACGCGACGACGCCCGGAAGGACGACCACCCGCTGGGGCGGCTTCCTGGACCGGATCGACCAGTTCGACCCGCACTTCTTCGGCATCGCCGCCCACGAGGCCGCCCGGATGGACCCGCAGCAGCGGCTTCTCGCCGAGGTGACCTGGGAGGCGCTGGAGGACGCCGGACTGGCCGCCGACGACCTGGCCGGCTCCCCGACCGGCGTCTTCATCGGCATCGCCACCAGCGACTACGCCCAGCTCACCCTCGCCGACCTCGACCGCGTCGACGCGTACACCGGCACCGGCAACGCGTTCAGCATCGCGGCGAACCGCCTGTCGTACCTGTTCGACCTGCGCGGCCCGAGCATCGCCGTCGACACCGCCTGCTCCTCCTCGCTGGTCGCGGTGCACCAGGCCGTCACCAGCCTGAGCCGGGGAGACTGCACGCTGGCCGTCGCCGGCGGGGTCAACGTGGTCCTGTCACCCGCGCTGGCGATCAACTTCAGCAAGGCCGGCGCGATGGCGGGCGACGGTCGCTGCAAGACCTTCGACGCCCGGGCCGACGGCTACGTCCGCGCCGAGGGCGCCGGCGTGGTGATCCTCAAGCCGCTGTCCCGGGCGCTCGCCGACCAGGACCCGATCTACGGGGTGATCCTCGGCGGGGCGGTCAACCAGGACGGCCGGACCAACGGGCTGATGGCGCCGAACCCGCACGCCCAGGAGGCGGTGCTGCGCAGCGCGTACGAGCGGGCCGGCGTGGCGCCGGAACAGGTCGGCTACGTCGAGGCGCACGGCACCGGCACGCTGCTCGGCGACCCGATCGAGGCCAAGGCGCTCGCCGCCGTGGTCTGCGCCGACCGCGATCCGGCGCGGCCCCTGCTCATCGGATCGGTCAAGTCCAACCTCGGCCACCTGGAGGCCGCCGCCGGGATCGCCGGCCTGATCAAGGCCGCGCTGGTCCTGCGGCACCGGCAGATCCCGCCGACCCTGCACTACCGGCAGCCCAACCCGCACATCCCGTTCGCGCAGCTCGCGCTCCAGGTGGCCGACACCGGCCAGCCGTGGCCGGACGGGTACGCGCGGGCCGTCGCCGGAGTCAGCTCGTTCGGCTTCGGCGGCACCAACGCGCACCTGGTCCTCGCCGAGCCGCCCCGGTCCGACCGGCACGCCCTCGCCGAAACGGCCGCCGCGCCCGGCGACCTCCGCCTCAACGGCAGCGCGCCCGCCGGAGGCGCCCCGGCGGACCCGGCCCGGCTGCTGACCATCTCGGCCCGTACCCCCGAGGCGCTCGGTGAACTCGCCCGGCGGTACGCGGCGAAGCTGGCCCCGCCCGGCGAAGGCGCGGACCTCGCCGCCGTCTGCGCCGCCGCCGCCGTGCGCCGCACCCACCACGAGCACCGGCTGGCCTGCGTCGGTGACTCGCCCGAGCAGGTACGGGACGCGCTCGTCGCGTACGCGGCCGGCACGGAACGGCCCGGGCTGTCGTGGGGCGCCCGGCGCGTCTCCCGGCGCCCGAAGCCCGTCTTCGTGTTCTCCGGCCAGGGGCCCCGATGGTGGCCGATCACCGAGGACCTGCTCGCCGAGCCGGCGTTCCGCGACACGTTCGCGCAGTGCGACCGGGCGCTGCGGCAGTACGTCGACTTCTCCCTGCTCGACCTGGTCACCGGCCGGGACGACGCGAGTCTGCTGGACGACCCGGCGGTCGCCCAGCCCGCGCTGACCGCCGTGCAGATCGCCCTGGCCGCGCTCTGGCGCTCCTGGGGCGTCGAGCCGGCCGCCGTGGTCGGGCACAGCGTCGGCGAGGTGGCCGCCGCCCAGGTCGCGGGCGCGCTCGGCATCGCCGACGCGATGCGGGTCGCCCGCCAGCGGGGCCGGGTCATCCGCGCCGCCATCGGCAACGGGCGGATGGCGGTGCTCGGCCTCCCGCTCGACCGGACCGAGCAGTTGCTCGCCGAGCGGCGGCCGGGCGCCGTCTCGGTCGCCGCCACCAACGGACCGGAGTCCACTGTGCTCTCCGGCGACGGCGCGGCCCTGGCCGCCCTCGCCGAGACGCTGACGGCCGAGGGGACGTTCTGCCGGATGCTCGAATCGGTCGACTACGCCTCGCACAGCCCACAGATGGAGCCGCTGCGCGCCGAGCTCGGCGCGCTGCTCGACGGGCTCACCCCGGGTCCCGCCGCCGTGCCGATGCTCTCCACGGTCACCGCCGGGCCGATCGACGGCGCCGCGCTCGACGCCGCGTACTGGGCCGACAACCTGCGCCGGCCGGTGCTGTTCGACACCGCCGTCACCCGCCTGGTCGACGCCGGGCACGACGTGTTCGTGGAGATCTCCCCGCATCCCATGCTCGGCGGCCCGGTCACCGAACGCATCGCCCGCCAGCAGCGTGACGGCGTCGTCGTCGCCTCGCTGCGGCGCGACGAGCCGAGCCGGGCCACGGTCCTCGGTGAGCTGGGCCGCCTCTGGACCGCCGGCTGCCCGGTCGACTGGCGCCGGATGTACGGGCCGGTCGTGCCGATGGCCGCGCTGCCGGCGTACCCGTGGCAGCGGGAGCGGCACTGGATCACCGACGAGTACCCCCGGACGCGGCGCACCGCCCACCGCGGGCACCCGGTGCTGGAGACGTACGTCCGGTCCGCCGCCGAACCGGGCGGACACCACTTCGGCGTCCGGCTCGACCTGGCCGGGTTCGGCTACCTGCGGGACCACGTCGTCGAGGACAGCCCGGTGCTGCCGGCCAGCCTGCTTCTCGACGCGGCGCTGGCGGCGACCCGGCGGCTCCTCGACGATCCGGCCGCGGTGGTCGAGCGGATCGAACTGACCCGGGTCACCCTCGTCGAGGAGCTGGCCGAGGCGGACACCGTCCAACTCGTCCTGCTCCCGGAGACCGCCACCGGCGGCACGCTGCGGATCTACAGCCGCGGACCGGACGACGCCTGGAACGAGGTGGCGCACGGCCGGTACGGCGCCGCGCAGCCGTTCCCGGCCGGCGCCGTCGAGCCGCTGACCACGGTCCGCTCGCGCTGCGGCGAGCAGCGGGACAGCGCCGAGCACTACGCCCGGCTGGCCCGGTCCGGCCTGCGCTACGGCCCCGCCTTCCAGGGCGTCGCCGCGCTCTGGCAGGGCGAGCGCGAGGCGGTCGCCGAACTGCGCGACCCGGCCGAGCTGACCGGCGACCGGGAGCCGTACCTGGTGCACCCCGCCCTGCTGGACAGCTGCCTGCAGGTGCTGGCGGCGGCCATGACCGGCGCCGACGACGGGACGTACCTGCCGGTGGGGGTGGAGCGTTTCGCCCTCGCCGCCGGCCCGGGCGTACCCCGGTGGGCGCACGCCACCGTGGGCGGGGCCGCCACCGACGGCCCGGAGATCGACGGCGCCCGGGTGGTGCTCTACGACGCGGCCGGCGACCCGGTGGGCGAGATCGCCGGCGTGCGGCTGCGCCGGCTGGCCGGCTCCGGCCCGGCCGACCCGGTCGGCGAGGCGCTGCTCGACCTGGCCTGGCAGGAGGCCACCGACGGGGCACAGACGCCGGAGACCGGCGGCTGGTGGCTGCTGCTCACCGGCGCCGACCCGGTCGGCGGCGACCTGCGGGCCGCGCTGTCCGGCCGGGGCGTGGACACGGTGACCGTCGCACCCGGTGACGCCTACCGGCAGGTTGCCCTGGATCGGTACGAGGTCGACCCGGCCCGGCCGGCGGACTTCGTGACGCTCCTGACCGACCTGCGTGCCGCCCGGCCGGAGCCGTGCGCCGGAGTGCTGCACGCGTGGAGCCTCGACGTGCGCCTCACCGAGCAGAGCCCGGCCGACCTGCCGGACACCCCACTGGACCGGCTCGAACTGCTCGGTCCGGTCGCCGTCACGCATCTGGTGCGGGCGCTCACCGAGGTCGGCGGCCGGTCACCCCGGCTGGTGCTGGCCACCCGGGGCGCGCAGGTGGTCGCCGCCGACGCGGGCGCGCCGGACCCGGCCCAGGGCGGCCTCTGGGGACTGGCCCGGGTGGTCGCGCTGGAACACGCCGAGCTGCGCCCCACGATCGTCGACCTCGACCCGGCCGACGGGCGGCACGGCGTTCCCGGCCTGGTCGACGAACTGCTGCACCGGCCCGGTGGCGAGCAGGTCGCGCTGCGCGGCGGCCGGCGCTACGTGCCCCGGCTGGTCCCGTGGCGCGCGCCCACGGCCACGCCGGCGCGTCCGCACCCGTTCGACCGGTCCGCCGCCGACGGCAACTACCGGCTGCTGTCGGTGCAGGGACACCTGGGCAGCCTGACGCCGGTGCTCTCCGCACGCGTGCCGCCCGGCCCCGGCCAGGTGCAGATCGAGGTGGCCGCCGCCGGACTCAACTTCAACGACGTGCTCAAGGCGATGGAGATCTGCCCCGGCGTACCCCCGGGCATCGTGCCGCTGGGCGGCGAGTGCGCCGGCCGGGTCACCGCGCTCGGCGCCGGAGTCACCGGCCTGAGCGTCGGCGACGCGGTGATGGCGGTGGCCCCGTCCAGCATGGCCGCGTACACCACCACCCGGGCCGAGCTGGTCGCCCCCGTCCCCGGCGGGCTCACCGACGAGCAGGCCGCCGCGCTGCCGATCGCGTTCCTCACCGTGGTGTACGGCCTGGAGTACCTGGCCCACCTCGGCGAGGGCGACACCCTCCTGATCCACTCGGCCACCGGCGGCGTCGGCCTGGCCGCGCTGCAGGTGGCCCGCCGCAACGGCGCCGAGGTGCTGGCCACCGCCGGCAGTGAGGAGAAGCGGGAACTGCTGCGCCGCCTCGGCGTCAAGCACGTGATGGACTCCCGGTCGCTGCGTTTCGCCGACGAGGTGCTGGCCCTCACCGACGGCCGGGGCGTGGACGTCGTGCTCAACTCGCTCACCGGCGAGGCGCTCACCCGCAGCCTCGGCCTGCTCGCGCCGAACGGGCGGTTCGTCGAGATCGGCAAGCAGGACATCTACGCCAACAGCCACCTCGGCCTGCGGGCGCTGCGGCACAACCGCTCGTTCCTCGCCGTCGACCTGGAACGCGCCTTCGCCGAGCGGCCGAAGCTGATCGCCCGCCTCTTCGCCGAGGTGCTGCGCGGCTTCGACAGCGGCGAGTTCACCGCCCTCCCGGTGACCACCTACGACTACGCCGACGCGGCGGCGGCGTTCGGTCTCATGGCGCAGGCCCGGCACACCGGCAAGATCGTGCTGCGGCCCGGCGGGCACGAGGTGGCCGCCGTACCGCCGGGGGAGGTCCCGGTCCGGCCGGCCGCCACGTACCTGATCACCGGTGGTCTCGGCGCTCTCGGCCTGGAGACCGCCCGCTGGCTGGCCGGTCGCGGCGCGCGGCACCTGGCGCTGCTCGGCCGCAGCCGGCCCTCGGCGTACGCCGGGCAGGTCCTCGACGAGCTGCGCGGGCAGGGCGTCGACGTCCAGGTCCGGCAGGCCGACATCGCCCGCCACGAGGACGTCACGGCGGTGCTGGCGGACCTCGACCGGACGATGCCGCCGCTGGCCGGCGTCGTGCACGCCGCCGGTGTGCTGGACGACGGGCTGATGCTGCAGCTCGACCGGGCCCGGTTCCGGGCCGTGGCCGCGCCCAAGGTGGACGGCGCCTGGCATCTGCACCGGGCCACCCTGGACCGGGACCTCGACTTCTTCGTCCTCTACTCCTCGGCCGCCGCGCTGCTCGGCTCACCGGGCCAGGCCAACTACGCCGCCGCGAACGCGTTCCTGGACACGCTCGCGCAGCGGCGCCGGGCGCAGGGACGGGCCGCGCTGAGCGTCAACTGGGGTCCCTGGTCCCGGTCCGGCCTGGCGGCCCGCCCGGACCGTGGCGGCCAGCTCGCCGGTCAGGGCATCGTCGGCATCGACCCACGCGACGGCATCGAGGCGCTGGACCGGCTGGTGCGGACCCCGGCGGCGCAGGTGGCCGTCCTGCCGCTGGACCTCGACCGGCTCCGCGCGGCCGCGGGCGGCGGGCTCGTGCCCGCGCTGCTGGCCGACCTGGTCGCGGTGGACACCCCGCGCACGGCCGAGGGCCGGGCGCGCTCCGGCGAGGTACGCCGGCGGCTGCTCACCGTCGAGCCGGGCCGCCGCCGGCGCGCCCTGCTCACCGGGCACGTCGCCGGTGAGGTGGCCCGGGTGCTCAAGGTGGACGCCGACCAGGTCGACGTCACCTCGCCGCTGGCGAACATGGGCTTCGACTCGCTGATGTCGCTGGAGCTGCGCAAGCGGCTGGAGACGTCGCTCGACGTCGAACTGTCCGCCACGCTCGCGTGGCGCTTCCCGACCATCGACGCGCTCGTACCGCACCTCGCCGAGCGGATGGACGTGGCGCTGGAGGCCGGGCCGGACGCCGACGTCTCCCCGGCGGGGACCGGCCCGGCGACCGCGCCCGGCGCGACACCGGCCGCCGGGACCGACGACCCGGCCACCGACCTGGAGCAGCTCTCCGACGACGACGTCGAGGCGCTCCTGCTGGCCAAGCTCAACCAGATCGAGGAAGGGCGTCAGGGATGACCACGACCGGGCAGCAGGCGCAGGCGCCGAACTCCACGCTCAAGCGCGCCTACCTGCAGATGGAGCGGATGCAGCGGCAGCTCGCCGAGTACGAGCGCGGCCGGACCGAGCCCGTCGCGGTCGTCGGCATGGGGCTGCGCTTCCCCGGCGGCGCGGTCGACGCGGAGAGCTTCTGGCGGATCCTGCGCGACGGCGTCGACGCGGTCGCGGAGATCCCGGCCGACCGCTGGCCGGTCGACGAGTTCTACGACGAGCAACCGCAGCAGCCCGGCAAGATGCGGACCCGCTGGGGCGGCTTCCTGGACCGCGTCGACCACTTCGACTACGAGTTCTTCGGCATCTCCCGGCGCGAGGCGCTGGCCATGGACCCGCAGCAGCGGCTCGCCCTGGAGGTGTCCTGGGAGGCGCTGGAGAACGCCGGGAAGGCGCCGACCGCGCTGGCCGGCAGCCGTACCGGGGTGTTCCTCGGCGTGTGCAGCAACGACTTCGCCACCGAGAACTTCCCCGGGCTGGAGGACATCACCGCCTACGCCAGCACCGGCACCGCGCACAGCGTGGTGACCGGGCGGATCTCGTACGTCTTCGACTTGCGCGGCCCGAGCGTGGCGGTGGACACCGCCTGCTCCTCCTCGCTGGTGTCGGTGCACATGGCGGTGCAGAGCCTGCGGTCCGGCGAGTGCGACCTGGCCCTCGGCGGCGGGGTGAACGTCGTCCTGTCGCCGCTGCCCAGCGTGGCCTTCTCCCAGTTCCCCGGCATGGTCGCCCCGGACGGCCGGTGCAAGACCTTCGACGCCCGCGCCAACGGCTACGTCCGCAGCGAGGGCTGCGGCATCATCGTGCTCAAGCGTCTGACCGACGCGGTACGCGACGGCGACCAGGTGCTCGCGGTGATCCGCGGCGGCGCGGTCAACCAGGACGGTCGCAGCTCCGGGGTGACCGCCCCGAACGGGGTGGCGCAGCGCGACGTGCTGCGCCGGGCGCTCGCGGCGAGCGGCGTCGCCGCCGAGCAGGTCTCCTACATCGAGGCGCACGGCACCGGCACCACGCTCGGCGACCCGATCGAGGTCGAGGCGCTGGCCGAGGTGTACGGCCGGGAGGAGGGCGCACCGGTCTACCTGGGGTCGTCGAAGACGAACGTCGGCCATGCCGAGGCCGCCTCCGGCATCGTCGGGCTGATCAAGGTGGTGCTCGCCCTGCACAAGGGCGCGATCCCGCCGAACGTGCACTTCACCGAGCTGAATCCGCACATCTCCTTCGCCGGCACCACGTTCGCGGTGCCGACCGAGTTGAGCGAGTGGCCGGCGGTCGCCGAGCGGCCGGTGGCCGGGGTGAGCAGCTTCGGTTTCAGCGGCACCAACGCCCACCTGATCGTGCAGGCCGCGCCCGAGCCGCCGGCCGTACCGTCGGAACCGGCGGTGGAGCGGCCCCGTTCGGTGCTGCCGCTGTCGGCCCGGACGCCGGACGGGCTGCTGGAGCTGGCCCGGCGCTACCAGCAGCGACTGTCCGCCGACCCGGGCGCGGCGCTGGCCGACGTCTGCTTCTCGGCCGGCACCGGACGGGCCCACTTCCCGCACCGGCTGGCCGCCGTCGGCGCGTCCGTCCGGGAGGTCGCCGACCAGCTCGCCGACTTCGTCGACGGGCTGCCCGGCGACCTGCCGGTGGTGGGCGAGGCCGGCAGCGACGACGTGGTCTTCCTCTTCACCGGGCAGGGCCCGCAGCGCGTCGGCATGGCCCGCGCCCTCTATCAGACGCAGCCCACCTTCCGGCAGGCCGTCGACCGCTGCGACGAGATCCTGCGGCCGCTGCTGGACGTCCCGCTGCTGGACGTGATCTACCCGGCCGACCCGGACTCCGACCTGGTCTACCGCACGACCTACTCGCAGCCGGCGCTGTTCGCGGTGCAGTACGCCATGGCGCAGATGTGGCGCTCCTGGGGCGTCGAGCCGGTGGCGGTGCTCGGGCACAGCTTCGGCGAGTACGTGGCCGCCTGCGTGGCCGGCATGATGAGCCTGGAGGACGGGCTGCGGCTGGTCGTCGAACGCGGCCGGCTGATGTGGGAGCTGAACGGCAACGGCGCGATGGTGGCCGTCTTCGCCCCCGAGGCCGAGGTCACCGAGGTGCTCGCCGGGTACGCCGACCGGGTGTCCGTCGCCGCGGTCAACGGCCCCGGCACCACCTCCATCTCCGGTGAGCGGGAGGCGCTGGCGCGGATCTGCGCCGAGTTCGACAGGCGCGGGGTGAAGACCAAGCAGCTGCACATCACCACCTCGTCGCACTCGCCGCTGATCGAGCCGATCCTGCCGGGCCTGCGCGCGGCGGCCGACGCGGTGACGTTCACCCCGCCGCGCATCCCGCTCGTGGCGAACCTGACCGGTGAGCTGTGGCCGTGGGACACCGCCCCGGACGCCGACTACTGGTGCCGGCACGCCCGCCAGCCGGTGCGCTTCGCGGCCAGCATCGACACGCTGCGCGAGCTGGGCTACCGCACCTTCGTCGAGATGGGACCCGCGCCGACGCTGCTCGGCATGATCAGCGACAACCTGCCGGCGGGGGAGGCCCTGCTGGCGCCGAGCCTGCGGCCCAAGCACGACGACTGGGCGGTGCTGCTGCACACCGTCGCCCGGCTCTATACCGCCGGCGTGGACCTGGACTGGGCCGGTTTCGACCGGGACTACCGGCGGGCCCGGGTGCCGCTGCCCACCTACCCGTTCGAGAAGACGCACTGCTGGCAGGAGCCGCGCCGCACGCAGCGGCAGCAGCAGCGGCACACCGGATCGTCTACCGTGGACGACACCGGCGAGGACGGCGCCGCCGCGTACGCCGACGACGACCTGCTCTACCGGCTCGACTGGCAACCTGTCGACGCACCCGCGCCGGCTCCCGACCCGGAAGCAACCCCGGCCCGGACCTGGCTGGTGCTCACCGACGGGACCGGGGCCGGCGCCGGGTTCGCCGACGCCGTCGCCGTCCGGGGCGAGCGGGTGGTACGGGTGTCGCCGGGTCCGGCGTACCGCGTCGACGGCGCGCGGGCCGAGGTGCGCCTGGACGGCCCGGCGGACCTGAGCCGGCTGGTGGACGAGCTGGCGCTCGACGGCGGCGAGCTTCAGGTGCTGCACCTGTGGAGCCTCGACGACACCGACCCGGACGGCGCGGCGGACGCCGCCGCGCTGCTGCGGGCCACCGAGCGGGGCAGCCTCAGCGCGGTCCACACCGCGCAGGCGCTGGCCCGGGCGCGGGGCCCGGAGACGGTACGGCTCTGGCTGGTCACCCGCGGCGCGGTACGGCCGGCCGACGCCCCGGGCGGCCCGGTGTCGCTCGCGGTGGCCCAGTCGGCCCTGTGGGGTCTGGGCCGGTCGTTGCAGCAGGAGCACTCGGCGCTCTGGGGCGGCCTGATCGACCTCGACCCGGCCGCCGATCCGGCCACGCTGGCCGCGCGTCTGGTGGGGGAGCTGACCGCCCGCGACGCCGAGGACCAGGTCGCGTTGCACGGCGACCGGCGCTACGTGGCCCGGCTCGTCCGCCAGGCGGTGCCCGAGGCCGACGCCGCCGACGGGCCGTGGCGGCCCGACGCGAGCTACCTGATCACCGGCGGCCTCGGCGGCATCGGCCTGGAGGTGGCCCGGTCGATGGTGCGGGCCGGCGCGCGGCGGCTGGTGCTGCTCGGCCGCACCGTGCTGCCGCCCCGCGCCGAGTGGGCCGGCCTGCCCGCCGACCATCCGGCGGCGGCACGTGTCGCCGGGGTGCGCGGGCTGGAAGCGCTCGGGGCCGCCGTGCACGTGGCCTCCGTCGACGTCGCCGACGAGGAGGCGGTACGGGCGTTCCTGGCCGGCTACGACCGGGAGGGCCGGCCGCCGATCCGGGGCGTCGTGCACGCCGCCGGCACCGGTGAGGTGGCCCCGCTGACGGAGCTGACCCGGGCCGACCTGGAACGCCCGCTGCTGCCCAAGGCCGTCGGCGCGTGGGTGCTGCACCGCCTGTTCGCCGGCCGGGAGCTGGACTTCTTCATCCTGTTCTCCTCGACCAGCTCGCTGCTCAGCTCGCCGTTCGTGGCCGGTTACGCGGCGGCCAACGCCTTCCTCGACGCGCTGGCGGCGCAGCGCCGCGCCGCCGGACTGCCCGGTCTGAGCGTCAACTGGGGTATCTGGGAAGGGGTCGGCCTGGCCAACCGGGGCGCCGACGCCACCCCCGGGCTCAGCAAGGGCATGGGCACGCTGCGGCCCGGCCAGGCGCTGCGGGTCTTCCACCGGCTGCTGCGCCACGACGAGCCGCAGATCGCCGTGGTCCCGGTCGACTGGGCCGAGTGGGGGCGCCGCTACCAGGAGGTCTCCGGTTCGGCCCTGCTCGCCCCGCTGCTGCGCGGCGACGGCCCCGCCCGGCCCGCCCGGCGTACGGCCCGGACCAGCCTGCTGCCCAGCCGCGCGCAGCTGCTGGCCCTGCCGGCCGACCGGCGCGCCGAGACGCTCACCGGGCAACTGGTGCTCGCCGTCGCGGCCACCCTCGGCTCCGCGACGGCGTCGGTCGGGCTGGACCAGCCGCTGTTCGACCTGGGCCTGGACTCGCTCATGGCGGTGGAGCTGAAGAACGAGATCGAACGCCAGCTCGGCGTCTCGCTGTCCATCGCGGTGTTCCTGGAGGGCGCCACCCTGCGCACCCTCACCGAGCAGATCGTCAGCCGGCTGCCGGCCGGCGCGGACGACGGCGGCGCCGACACGGCGGCCATCGGGCGGGTCGAGCGGTTCGAGGACGTCGCCTCGGAGCTGCTCGCCGAGCTGGAAGGCCTCTCCGACGAGCAGGCGCGGGCCGTACTGGGCCAGGAGGCGTGAGATGACCGACCTCGACGCACGGCTCGCCGCGCTCTCCCCGGAGAAACGGGCGCTGTTCGAGAAGCTGCTGCGCGAGCGGGGCCAGGCGCGGCCCGCCCGGCGGGAGAACGTCTTCCCGATCTCCGTGATGCAGCAGGGCATCTGGTTTTTGGAGCAGCTCCGGCCCGGCAACCCGGCGTACCTGATCCCGGCGGCGGTGCGCATCCGCGGCCCGCTGGACACCGCCCTGCTGCGGCAGGCGGTCGACGGGATCGTCGCCCGGCACGAGTCGCTGCGGACCACGTTCGAGCTGCGCGACGGGCGGCCGGTGCAGGTGGTCCACCCGGCGCTCGCGATCCCGCTGGCCGAGACCGACCTGCGCGGCACGCCGGCCGGCGGCGACGAGCTGGAGGCGCGGATCGTGGCCGCGCTGCGCGAGCCGTTCGACATCACCACCGGCCCGCTGCTGCGGCTGGCCCTGCTCCGGCTCGGTGACGACGACTGCGTGCTCGGCGTGGCGATGCACCACCTCGTCTCCGACGGCTGGTCCGTCGGGGTGCTGCTGGGTGAACTCTCCACCCGGTACGCCGCGCTGGCCACCGGCGACCGGCCGGCGCTGCCCGAGCTGAGTGTCCAGTACGGCGACTACGCCGCCTGGCAGCAGGACTGGCTGCGCGGGGAGGACCTGTCGGCGGACCTGGCCCACTGGCGGGAGCACCTCGCCGGGGCGCCGGCCGTGCTCGACCTGCCGACCGACCGGCCCCGCCCGCCGGTGCAGGGCTTCCAGGGCGCCTCCCACCCGTTCACGTTGCCCGAGCCGGTGCTCACCGCGCTCGGCGCGCTCGGCAAGCAGCACGGCGCGACCACGTACATGGCGCTGCTGGCCGCCTTCGGCGTGCTGCTGCGCCGCTACAGCGGGCAGGACGACGTGGTGGTCGGCGTGCCGATGGCCAACCGGGACCGGGCCGAGGTCGAACCGCTCATCGGGTTCTTCGTCAACACCCTGCCGGTCCGCGTGGACCTGACCGGCAACCCGACCTTCACCGAACTGCTGGGCCGGGTCCGGGACGCCTGCCTCGGCGCGTACGCCCACCAGCGGGTGCCGTTCGAGAAGGTGGTGGAGGCGCTGAAGCCGGCCCGCGACCTCAGCCGGCCGCCGATCTTCCAGGTGGGGCTCTCCTACCAGAGCGACCCGCTGCCCACGCTGGCCCTGGCCGGGGTGGAGTTCGAACGGCTGCCGCTGCGCGCCCAGGGCGCCCGCTTCGACCTGGAGCTGCAGCTGTTCAACGACGCCGGTGGGGTCAGCGGCTGGTTCGAGTACGACCGCGACCTGTTCGAGCCCGCCACCATGGCCCGGATGGCCGGGCACTACCGGCGGATCGTCGAGCTGGCCGTCGCCGGCCCGCACACGGCTGTCGACGAACTGCCGTTGCTGGACGCCGACGAGCGGGACGCGGTGCTGGCGCTGTCCCGGGGCGAGGCGCGGCGGTGGCCCGGCGCGGGCTGGGCGCACGAGCAGATCGCCGAGCGGGCCCGGCGTACGCCGGAACTGCCGGCGGTGCGGTTCGCCGGCCGCACCGTCGGCTACGGGGAGCTGCTGCGCCGGGCCAACGGGCTGGCCCGCCGGCTGCGTGCCGCCGGGGTCGGCCCCGGCGTGCGGGTCGGCCTGGTGCTGGAACGCTCGGTGGAGCTGGTGGTCGGCCTGCTGGCGATCTGGCAGGCCGGCGGCGCGTACGTGCCCGTCGACCCGGGCCTGCCGGCCCGGCGGGTGGCGCTGATGCTCGACGACGCGGACCCGGCGGTGGTGCTCACCCAGCGGCGGCTCGGCGAGAAGCTGTCCTGGGACGGGCCGCTGTGGTTCGCCGACGAGCTGCTCACCGACGACGTGCCCGCGGACGCCGCCGACGACCGGCCCACCCCGGTACGCGGCACCGACGTCGCCTACGTCATCTACACCTCCGGGTCGACCGGCCGACCCAAGGGCGTGCCGAACACGTTCGCCGGCATCCGCAACCGGCTGCTGTGGATGCAGGACGCCTACGGCCTCGGCCCCGGCGACCGGGTGCTGCAGAAGACGCCGTACTCGTTCGACGTCTCGGTCTGGGAGTTCTTCTGGCCGTTGATGACCGGCGCGACGCTCGTCGTGGCCCGCCCGGACGGGCACCGCGACGGCGCCTACCTGGTCGACACGATCCGCTCCGAACAGGTCACCACCGTGCACTTCGTGCCCTCCATGCTCCAGGCGTTCCTGCGCGAGCCCGACGTCGAGCGGTGCGTGAGCCTGCGCCGGGTGATCTGCAGTGGCGAGGCGCTTCCGCGCGACCTGCAGGACCGCTTCTTCACCCGGTCCGCCGCCGAACTGCACAACCTGTACGGCCCGACCGAGGCGGCGATCGACGTCACCGCCTGGGCCTGCCGCCGCGACGACCCCCGGCCGGTGCCGATCGGGCGGCCGATCGCGAACACCCAGGTGTACGTGCTGGACCGCCATCTGCAGCCGGTGCCCGTGGGTGTGCCGGGCGAGCTGCACATCGGCGGGGTCAACGTGGCGCTCGGCTACCTGAACCGGCCCGAGCTGACCGCCGAACGGTTCCTCGCCGACCCGTTCGCCACACCGGCGCCGACCGGCGGCACGGCCGTCACCGGCGACCGCGACGACGACCGGCCGCCCGCCCGGCTCTACAGGACCGGTGACCTGGGCCGGATCCGTGCCGACGGCGCGATCGAGTACCTGGGCCGCCTCGACCACCAGGTGAAGCTGCGCGGCTTCCGGATCGAGCTGGGCGAGATCGAGGCGGCGCTGACCGCCTGCCCCGGCGTCACCGAGGCGGTGGTGGTGGCGCGTGCGCACGGCGGCGACACCCGGCTGGTGGCGTACCTGGCCGGGCCGGACGTGCCGGCCACCGGTGAGCTGATCGGCCGGTTGAAGGAACGGCTGCCCGACTACATGGTGCCGGCGGTCTTCACCACGCTGGACGCCCTGCCGCTGACCTCGAACGGCAAGGTGGACCGGTCGGCCCTGCCCGAACCCGACCTGGCCCGCCCGGAGCTGCGCAGCCCGTACGTGGCGCCGCGCGACGAGCTGGAGCGGACCGTCGCCGGCATCTGGCGGGAACTGCTCGGCGTGGAGCAGGTCGGGGTGGACGACAACTTCTTCGAGCTGGGCGGCCACTCCCTGCTGATGGCCGAGGCCCGCCTGCGGCTCGTCGCGGCGGCCGGCCGGGACGTGACGCTCGTCGAGCTGTTCCAGTTCCCGACCGTCGCCGCGCTCGCCGGTTACCTCAACCGGCCCGGCGCGGACGGCGACGGCCTGGGCGACGCCCAGGAACGGGCGGCCACCCGCCGGCAGTCACTGAGTCGACGTCGCCGCCGCTCGTCGGCCGCGCAGGCATGAACGGTAGGTGAGACAGATGTCAGACGACGTCGAGAACCTCGACCAGATAGCCGTCATCGGCATGGCGGGGCGGTTCCCCGGCGCTGCCGACGTGGACGAGTTCTGGGCGAACCTCACGGCCGGCCGGGAGGGGATCGCCCGCCTGTCCGACGAGGAGCTGCGCGCCGACGGCGTCGACCCGCAGGTGGCCGCGCGGGACGACTACGTGCCGGCCAAGGGCGTCCTGGCCGACGCGGACCGCTTCGACGCGGGCTTCTTCGGCTACCACCCCCGCGAGGCCGAGGTCCTCGACCCGCAGCACCGGGTCTTCCTGGAGTGCGTGTGGACGGCGCTGGAGTCGGCCGGCCACGACCCGAAGACCTTCGACGGGCGCATCGGCGTCTTCGCCGGGTCGAGCCTGAACTCGTACCTGCTGTTCAACCTGCTCGCCAACGAGCAGGCGGTGGACGCTGCCGGCAGCTACCAGACGCTGATCTCCAGCGACAAGGACTTCCTGGCCACCCGGGTGTCGTACAAGCTGAACCTGACCGGGCCGAGCATGACCGTGCAGACGGCCTGCTCCACCTCGCTGACTGCGGTGCACCTGGCGGCCCAGAGCCTGCTCAACGGCGAGTGCGACCTGGCCCTGGCCGGCGGCGTGTCGGTGAGCGTGCCGCTGCGCGGCGGTTACCGCTACGAACAGGGCGGCATCCTCTCCCCGGACGGGCACTGCCGGCCCTTCGACGCGCAGGCGCAGGGCACCGTCGCCGGCAACGGTGTGGGCGTGGTGGTGCTGCGGCGGTTGACCGACGCCCACGCGGCCGGGGACACAGTGGACGCGGTCATCCTCGGCACCGCGGTGAACAACGACGGCTCGCTGAAGGTCGGCTACACCGCGCCGAGCGTGGACGGGCAGGCCCGCGTCGTCGCCGAGGCGCTCGCCGTGGCCGACGTGGACCCGGACAGCATCGGCTACGTCGAGACCCACGGCACCGGCACCGCCCTCGGCGACCCGATCGAGATCACCGCGCTGACCCGCGCGTACCGCAAGCACACCGACCGGGTGGGCTACTGCGCGATCGGCTCGGTGAAGAGCAACGTCGGGCACCTCGACGCCGCGGCCGGGGTGACCAGCCTGATCAAGGCGGTGCTGGCGCTGCGCCACGAGGCGATCCCGGCGACCCTGCACCACACCCGGGCCAACCCCGAGCTGGCGTTGCCGACCAGCCCGTTCTTCGTCAACACCGAGCTGCGGCAGTGGCCCCGGCAGGAGACGCCGCGCCGGGCCGGGGTCAGCTCGTTCGGCATCGGCGGCAGCAACGTGCACGTGATCCTGCAGGAGGCGCCGGCCCCGGCCGCGCCGGCCGCCGCGCCGCCCGCCGCACCGGCCGTAGCCCGGGTGCTGCCGCTGTCGGCCCGCTCCGCGCCGGCGCTGGCCGCCGCGGCCGGCCGGCTCGCCGACCACCTGGCCGCCCACCCCGACCTGGACCTGGACGACGTCGCGTACACGCTGGCCGCCCGCCGCCGGGCCTTCGAGCACCGTACGGCGGTGACCGGCCGGGACAGCGCCGAACTGGTCGCCGCGCTGCGGCGGGCCGCCGACGCCGGCACGGGCACGCCTGCCGGACGGGACGCGCCGGTGGCGTTCCTCTTCCCCGGCCAGGGCGCGCAGTACGTGGGCATGACGCGGGGCCTGTACCGCAGCGAGCCGGTGTTCGCCGCCGAGCTGGACCGCTGCGCCGACCTGTTCGCCGGCCACCTCGGCGAGAACCTGCGGGTGCCGCTGTTCGCCGCCGACGACGAGACCGGCGACGCGGCGCTGGCGCTGGCGCGTACCGCTGTCACGCAGCCGGTGCTGTTCGCGGTGGAGTACGCGCTGGCCCGCCTGTGGATCTCGTGGGGCGTCCGCCCGGCGGCGATGGTCGGGCACAGCGTCGGCGAGTACGTGGCCGCCTGCCTGGCCGGGGTGTTCTCCCTCGAGGACGCGGTGGCGCTGGTCGCCACGCGGGGGCGCCTGGTGCAGTCGATGCCGGCCGGGTCGATGCTCGCGGTGTTCCTGCCCGAGGCGGAGGTGACCGGCCGGCTGACCGGCGGGCTGTGCGTCGCGGCGGTGAACTCCACCGGCCTGTGCGTGGTGGCCGGCCCGACCGCCGAGGTCGACGCGCTGGCGCAGCGGCTCGCGGCGGACGGGGTGGCGTGCCGCCGGCTGCGCACCTCGCACGCCTTCCACTCACCCAGCATGGACGCCGCTGTCGCGCCGTTCGTCGACGCGGTCCGCCGGGTCGCCCTGCGCCCGCCCGCCACCCCGTTCGTCTCCAACGTCACAGGCGCCTGGATCACCGACGAGCAGGCCACCGACCCGGAGTACTGGGGACGACACCTGCGCGCGCCGGTGCGTTTCGCCGACGCCCTGGACGTGCTGCTCGCCGACGAGGAGCTGGTGCTGCTGGAGGTCGGTCCCGGGCAGACGCTGCGCAACTTCGTCCGCCAGCACCGCGCCTGGCACGAGCGGCGCACGGTGGCCGGATCGGTGCGTCACCCGGACGAACCGCGCGACGACCAGGAGTACCTGCTGGCCGGGCTGGGGGAACTCTGGGCCGCCGGGGCGCCGGTGGACTGGGCCGCCCGCGCCGGGGACACGCCGCGGCGGCTGCTGCGCCTGCCCACGTACCCGTTCCAGCGCCAGCGCTACTGGATCGAGCCGCGGCCCGGCCCGGTCCGGGCCGCGCCGGTCGCGGCGACCGGGCCGGACGCGCAGTGGTTCCACGTGCCCGGCTGGCGGCGGCTCACCGCGCCGGCCGCCGGGACCGCCGACGGGGCGACCTGGGTGGTGCTCGGCGCCGAGCTGCCGCTGGGCGTGGCGCTGGCCGGGCGGCTGGCCGACGACGGCGCGACAGTGCTGCGGGTCAGCGCCGGCGACGAGCTGCGGGAGACCGGCGAGCGGGCCTGGTCGCTGGACCCGGCCAGCCGGGACCAGCACGCCGCCCTGCTCAAGTCGCTGGAGGTGGACGCCGGCCGGACGATCCGGGTGGTGCACCTGTGGAGCCTGACCGTGGAGCCGGGCGACGGCCCGGATCCGGACCGGATCGACAGCGCCCGGCGGGTCGGGTTCGACAGCCTGCTGGCCCTGGCCCAGGCGATCGGGGACGTGCAGCCCGCCGGCCCGGTGGAGATCGACGTGCTCAGCCGGGGCCTGTTCGCGGTGACCGGCGAGGAGGCCCTGCAGCCGGAGAACGCCCCGCTGCTCGGCGCCACCACGGTCATCCCGCAGGAGGTCCCGGACGTCACCTGCCGCGTGCTGGACCTGCCCGGCGCCGACCCGGCGCCCGGCCCCACGACCGTGCTGGCCCGGCTGACCGCGCCCACCGCCGACCGGGAACTGGCGCTGCGCGGCCGGCACTGGTGGGTACGCGACTTCGAGGCCCTGCCCGCCGACGCCGCCGGCGGGACGGGCGGCCGGCTGCGGCCCGGCGGCGTCTACCTGATCACCGGCGGTCTCGGCGGGGTCGGGCTGGCGCTGGCCGAGCAGATCGCCCGCTCGGTCGACGCGCCGGTGCTCGGGCTGCTGCACCGCTCGGCGTTCCCCGACTCGACGCGGTGGCCGGACTGGCTGGCCGAGCACGGCGAGCAGGACGACACCAGCCGGCGGATCCGCGGCGTGCAGCGGCTGCGGGAACTGGGCGCGCGGGTGGTGGTGCTGCACGCCGACGTCACCGACCGGGCCGCCCTGTCCGACGCGGTCGGACGGCTGCGCGCCGAAGGCGGTGGCCTGCACGGTGTCGTCCACGCCGCCGGCCTGCCGTCGCGGGGACTGATCGCGGTCAAGTCCGGCCGGGACGTGACCGACGTGCTGGCCGCCAAGACCGTCGGCACGCTGCACCTGGACGCCGTCTGCGACGCCGACGGACTGGACTTCCTGCTGCTCTGCTCGTCGCTGACCGCGCTGCTCGGCGGGCCGGGGCAGAGCGACTACTGCGCGGCGAACGCCTTCCTGGACGTCTACGCCCAGTGGCGGCGAGCCACCACCGGGGCGCCGGTCGCGGCTGTCGCCTGGGACACCTGGCGCAACACCGGCATGGCCGCCGGCCTGGTCGAGCGGCTGCACGGCGGCGCCGCGCTGACCGGGCACCCGCTGCTGCAACGCCTGGTCTCCTCGACCGGCACGTCCCGGACGTACGCCACGACGCTCAGCACGGCCGACAGCTGGATCGTCGACGAGCACCGGATCATGGGCCACGGCCTCGTTCCCGGCACCACGTACCTGGAGCTGGTCCACGCGGCGGTGGCCGACCGGGCGGCCGGCCGGGTGGTGGAGCTGAACGACGTGCTGTTCCTGATGCCGGTGATCGTGCCGGACGGTCGGAGCCGCGAGCTGTTCACCACGGTGCAGGAGCGCGACGGGCAGCTCCGGTTCAGCGTGCAGAGCCGCGTCGACGGGGAGGCCGGCCGCTGGCAGGAGCACGCGAGCGGCACCGTGGCCTTCCACGAGCGGCCGGCGGACACGGCCCGGGACCTGGACCGGCTGCGCCGCGACTGCGCCGTCACCGAGGTGATCGACACCGAGGACGAACTGAAGCGGCGGCTGAAGCTCGACCGGGTGGAGCAGGGCGGCCGGTTGCAGTTCTCGTTCGGCCCGCGCTGGCGGTGCCTGCGGCGCATCGAGGCCGGCGAGCGGCGGCTGATGGTCACGCTCGAACTGGCCGAGGAGTTCGCCGCCGACCTGGAGCGCTACCCGCTGCACCCGGCGCTGCTGGACGTGGCCGGCGCGTCCGCACGGATCCGCGCGCGGGACGTGTTCTACCTGCCGTTCACCTACCGCAGCCTGCGGGTCTTCGCCCCGCTGACCCGGGTGGTCCACTGCCACGTCGAGGTGGACGAGGCCGGTGACTCCGGCGAGACGCTCACCGTCAGCATCGAGCTGATCTCCCCGCAGGGACAGCTGCTGGCCCGGATCACCGACTTCACCATCAAGCGGATCAACGACATCGACGGCCTGCTGGAACAGGTGCGCGACGGCGCGGTGACCGCCGCCGGCACGGGCGCGGGCGAGGCGACGCCGGGCACCCTGCACGTGCTCAGCGAGGGGATGACCGCCGCCGACGGGATGGCCGCCTTCGACCGGCTGCTCGCCGCGCCCGAGCTGCCGGAGCACGTGGTGGTCACCGGCCGAGACCTTTCCGGGCTGCGCCGGCTGGCCGCCTCGATCACCCCCGCGCTGCTCGCCGGGGAGGTGGAGCAGATCGCCCCGCCCCGGGGCACCCATCCGCGGCCCGATCTGGACACCCCGTACGTGGCGCCGGGCACCGAGGCCGAGCGGACGGTGGCGGAGATCTGGCAGGAGGTGCTCGGCCTGGACCGCGTCGGCGTGCACGACGACTTCTTCGCCCTCGGCGGACACTCGCTGGCCGCCGTGCAGATCGGCGCGAAGATCCGCGGCCGGTTCGGGGTGGAGCTGAACCTGCGGGGCTTCTTCGACAGCCCGACGGTGGCGCACACGGTGACCGTGCTGGCCGAACCCGGCGGGCCGGGGGATCGGGGCGCCGACCGGATCGAAGCGGTGAGCCGGGACGTGCCCGACGACGAACTGGCCGGCCTCGACGAGCTGTCCGACGAGGAGATCGAGGCGCAGCTCGCCGCCCTGCTCGCCGAGGACGACGGCGGGGGACGGGCATGAGCCGGCCGCTTCCGCCCGCCCCGGCGCGTGCCCGCCGTACGCGAGCGCCGCACGTCCTGTCCGCAGCCGTGTCAGCTCACCCACACACCGAGGATGATCGCCCGTGACGACCACCGACCTGGGCAGCCTGTCCGCCGCCGAGAAGCGCGCACTGCTGGCCGAGCGGCTGCGGCAGAAGAAGCAGCGGCGGGAGTTCCCGGCCTCCTTCTCCCAGCAACGACTCTGGTTCCTGGAGCAGCTCTCGCCGGGCAGCGCCGCGTACAACATCCCCGGCGCCGTCCGCATCCTGGGCCCGCTGGACCTGGAGGTGTGGCGGCGCTGCTGCAACGAGATCACCCGCCGGCACGAGGCGCTGCGGACCACGTTCACCGAGGTCGACGGCGAGCCCCGGCAGCTGGTCAACGCCGTCTGCGAGCCGGAGTTCACCGTGGTCGACTGCGCCCACCTGCGCGGACCGCAGGGCGAGGCGGGCATCCAGGAGCTGGCCCGGGAGGAGTTCACCCGCCCGTTCGACCTGGCCGGCGGGCCGCTGCTGCGGGTGCGGTTCCTCCGGCTCGGCCCGCAGGAGCACATCCTGCTGCTGACCATGCACCACATCGCGGCCGACCTGTGGTCCATGTCCGTGGCCATCGCCGAGCTGGTCGAGCTGTACGGGGCGTTCGCCGCCGGTCGCGAGTCGACCCTGCCGGACCTGCCGATCCAGTACGTCGACTACACCGTCTGGCAGCGGCAGCGGCTGGAGGGCGACGCGCTCGACGCCGACCTGGAGTACTGGAAGAAGACGCTCGCCGGGGCGCCGGCCGCGCTGGAGCTGCCCATCGACAAGCCCCGCCCGGCGGTGCAGAGCACCCGGGGCGGCTCCCGGCCCTTCGCCCTGCCCGAGCCGGTGATGACCCGGCTGCGCGCGCTGAGCCAGCGGGAGGGCGCCACCCCGTTCATGACCCTGCTCGCGGCCTTCCAGGCGCTGCTGCACCGCTACAGCCGCGAGGACGACATCGTGGTCGGCGTACCGGTGGCCAACCGGAACCGGCCGGAGATCGAACGGCTCGTCGGCTACTTCGTCAACACTCTGGCGCTGCGCACCGACCTGTCCGGCGACCCGAGCTTCCGCGAGCTGGTCGGGCGGGTCCGGCAGACCTGCCTCGGCGCGTTCGCCCACCAGGAGGTGCCCTTCGAGCGGCTGGTGGAGGAGCTGGCCCCGCGCCGGGACCTGTCCCGCTCGCCGATCTTCCAGGTGCACTTCATCTTCCAGAACATCCCGATGCCGGAGTTCGACGTGGCCGGGCTGCGGCTGGAGCCGGTCGACGTGGAGAGCTCCACCGCCCGGTTCGACCTGGAGCTGCAGGTCTTCGACCGGCCGGACGGGCTGACCGGCTGGTTCGAGTACAACACCGACCTGTTCGAGCCGGCCACCGTGGAGCGGATGTCCCGGCACCTCGCGCAGCTGGTGGAGAACCTGCTCGCCGACCCGGACCGGCCGATCGACCAGGTTCCGATGCTCGGCGCCGACGAGGAGCGTGACCTGCGGCTGCGGTGGAACGACACCCGCCGGGACTGGCCGCAGCCGGTGTGCGTGCCGCAGCGCTTCGCCGCCCGGGCCGCCGCCGCCCCGGACGCCCCGGCGCTGCGCACCGACCGGGAGAGCCTGACCTACGCCGAGCTGGACGGGCGCTCGACCCGGCTGGCCCGCCGGCTGCGGCGGCTCGGGGTGGCCCGGGAGACGATGGTCGGCATCTGCCTGGAGCGTTCGGCCGACATGGTCGTGGCGATGCTCGCCGTGCTCAAGAGCGGCGGCGCGTACGTGCCGCTGGACCCGGGTTTCCCGCCGGACCGGATCGCCTTCATGCTCGCCGACTCCGACCTGTCCGTGCTGCTCACCAGCAGCGACGTGCTGGCGGGCCTGGGCGGGGTGAAGGCGCAGCCGCTCTGCCTGGACCTGCTCGGTGACGAGCTGGCCGCCGAGTCGGCCGAACCGCTGGATGTCGACGTGCGCCCCGACGACCTGGCGTACGTCATCTACACCTCCGGCTCCACCGGCCGGCCCAAGGGCGTGCAGGTGCCGCACGGGGCGCTGGGCAACTTCCTGCTCGCCATGGGCGAACGCCCCGGCGTCACCGCCGACGACGTGCTGCTGGCGGTCACCACGCTCTCCTTCGACATCGCCGGGCTGGAGCTGCTCCTGCCGCTGGTCGAGGGCGCCTGCGTGGCAGTGGTGAGCCGCCAGGTCGCCGCCGACGGGGAACGGCTGGCCGCCGCGCTGGACACCTTCGGCGCGACGGTCATGCAGGCCACCCCGTCCACCTGGCGGATGCTGCTCGACGCCGGCTGGACCGGCGAGGCCGGGCTGCGGGTGCTGGCCGGTGGCGAGGCGCTCCCCGCCGAGCTGGCCCAGCGCCTGCTCGGCCGGTGCGCCGAGCTGTGGAACATGTACGGCCCGACCGAGACGACCATCTGGTCGGCGGTGGCGCGGGTCGACCACGGCCCGATCTCCATCGGCGAGCCGATCGCCAACACCGAACTGCACGTGCTCGACGGCAGCGGCCACCTGGTGCCGCCGGGTGTCCCCGGCGAGCTGCACATCGGCGGCGCCGGCCTGGCGCGGGGCTACCTGGACCGGCCCGAGCTGACCGCCGAGCGGTTCGTCCGGCACCCCTTTCCGATCGGGCTGGGCGACCGGCTCTACCGCACCGGCGACCTGGTCCGCCGTCGCGCCGACGGGAGCATCGAGTTCCTCGGCCGGCTCGACCACCAGGTGAAGCTGCGGGGCTTCCGGATCGAGCTGGGCGAGATCGAGTCGGTGCTGGAGCGGCAGCCGCAGGTCAACCAGGCGGTGGTGACCGTACGCGAGGACACCCCCGGCGACCAGCGGCTGGTGGCGTACGTGGTGGCCGGCGCCGACGCCCGGGCCGAGGCGGCGGCGCAGTGGCCGCACGAGGTGGAGCAGTGGCGCGACGTCTGGGACGCCGCGTACGACGTGACGGACACCGGCGAGGTCGACCCGACGTTCGACACCCGGGGCTGGAACAGCAGCTACACCGGAGCGCCGATCCCGGTGGCGGAGATGCGCGGCTGGGCCGAGGCGACCGCCGAGCGGATCCTCCAGGACGGCCCGCGCTCGGTGCTGGAGATCGGCTGCGGCACCGGCCTGATCCTCTACCGGGTCGCCCCGCACGTGCGCCGCTACTGGGGCACCGACATCTCCGCTGTCGCCCTGGACCGGCTGCGCGCCGACGTGCCGGCGCGGGGACTGTCCGGGGTGGAGCTGTTCGGCTGCGCCGCCGACGAGCTGGACGCGCTGCCCGACCAGCTCTTCGACGTGATCGTGCTCAACTCGGTGGCGCAGTACTTCGCCGACGAGGACTACCTGCTGCGGGTGATCGAGGGCGCGTTGCCCCGGCTCGCCCCGGGCGGCTCGCTCTTCCTCGGCGACATCCGCAGCCTGCCGCTGCTGGAGACCTTCCACACCTCCGTGCAGGTGGAGCGGGCCGAGGCGCAGGACAGCGCCGAGCAACTGCGCGAGCGGGTGCGCCGGGCCGTCGCCGACGACCGGGAGCTGGTCTTCGACCCGGGCTTCTTCACCGCGCTGCCGGCCCGCTTCCCCCGGCTGACGGGGGTACGGGTGATGCCGAAGCTCGGCTCGGTGAGCAACGAGCTGACCCGGTTCCGCTACGACGTACGGCTCACCGTCGACGGCGACGTCGTCGACGCCGGGGACGTGACGTGGCTGGACTGGCGCGACAGCGGGCTCACCGCGGCCGGGCTGCGCGAGCGGCTCACCGCCGACCGTCCGGCGCTGCTCGCGCTGCGCGGCGTACCCAACGCCCGCGTCGACCGCTGGGCGCGGGCGGCGACGGCGCTCGCCGGGGCGGACGGCACGGTCGCCGACCTGCGGGCCGAACTGGCGTCCCCTGTCGACCCGGCCGCCGTCGAGCCGGAACAGCTGCGCCGGCTCGCCGACGAGACCGGCTACCGGCTGGACCTGGACTGGTCCGGTCACGGACCGGCCGGTGACCTGACCGTCGTGCTGCGCCGGCTGGCCGGCGACGGCCGGCCGGAGACGCCGCTGCCCCGGCTCGCCGGGCCGCCCGCCGCCGAGCCGCGCTGGGACTCGTTCGTCAACGACGCCCTCGGCCGCCGGGCGAGGCGGCTGCTGCCGCGGTTGCGGGCCGCGGTCGGCGAGCAGTTGCCCGACTACATGGCGCCCTCGGCGTACGTCTTCCTCGACGCGCTGCCGCTCACCCCGAACAACAAGGTCGACCGCAAGGCGCTGCCCGCGCCCGAGTCGGGCCGGCGGCAGGTGACATCGGCGTACGTGGCGCCGCGCACACCGGTCGAGGAGGTGATCGCCGGCATCTGGGCCGAGACGCTCGGCGTCGACCGGGTCGGCGTGGGCGACGACTTCTTCGCCCTCGGCGGGCACTCGCTGCTCAGCACCCGGATGGTGGCCCGGGTCCGGGAGGCGTTCGGCGTGGACGTGCCGTTGCACAAGGTCTTCACCGACCCGACGGTCGCCGGGCTCACCCGCGCGCTGACCGCCGACCCCGCGCAGCGGACCGTCGTGGAGAAGACCGCCGAGTTGCTGATCCGGCTCAGCGACCTGTCCGACGACGAGGTGCAGCAGGCGCTCGACCGCGCCGACGGAAGGACGCAGGCATGAGCACCAGGCGGTTCGCCCTGTCCGCGCAGCGGCTCGCGCTGCTGGGCAACCTGCTCCAGGAGGAGGGCATCGACCGCGCCCCGGCGCGGACCGTGCCACCGCGCGCCGACCGGGACGCCCCGGTGCCGCTGACCTTCTCGCAGAGCCGGATCTGGTTCCTGGAGCAGTTCGCGGCGCACACCTCCGCGTACGTCATCTCCACGGCGATGCGGGTGCACGGCGACTTCCGCGCGGACCTGTTCGCCCGCGCCTGCGCCGAGGTGGTCCGCCGGCACGAGTCGCTGCGGACGGTCTTCTTCGAGCGGGACGGACGGCCGTACCAGCAGGTGCGGGCCGAGCTGCCGCCGGACGTGCGGGTCGAGGACGTGCCCGGGGTGACGCCCGGGGAGGTCGACGCCGAGCTGCGCCGCCGCGAGGAGGAGCTGATCGGCCGGCCGTTCGACCTGGCCGCCGGTTCGCCGGTGCGGGTCCGGCTGCTCCGCTTCGGCCCGCAGGTGACCGGCGTGCTGCTCAACCTGCACCACCTCGTGTCCGACCGCTGGTCGATGGGGGTGCTGCTGCGCGAGCTGATCGACTGCTACCGCGCCCTGCTCACCGGCGGGCCGCACGGCCTGCCCGAGCTGCCGGTGCAGTACGCCGACTTCGCCCTCTGGCAGCAGGAGCCGGCCGCTCAGCAGGCGTGGGCGGCGGACCTGGCGTACTGGACCGGCCAGCTCGGCGGCGCGCCACCGGAGATCGGCCTGGTCGGTGACCGGCCCCGGCCGAGGGAGAAGAGCTACCGGGGTGACTCGGTGCCGGTGGAGATCCCGCCGGCCGTGGTGACCCGGCTGCGGGCGCTGTCCCGGCAGGAGAACGCCACGCTGTTCATGGTGCTCCAGGCCGCCTTCGCGGTGCTGCTGCACCGGCTCACCGGCGACGAGGAGGTGGTGGTCGGCTCGCCGGTGGCCAACCGGCGCCTGGTCGAGCTGGAGCCGCTGATCGGGCTGTTCATGAACACCGTGGCACTGCGTACCGACCTGCGCGGCGAGCCGTCGTTCCGGGAGCTGCTGCGCCGGGTCGGCGCGGTGTGCCTGGCCGCGTACGACCACCAGGGCATCCCGTTCGAGCGGCTGGTCGAGCAGTTGCAGCCGGAGCGGTCGGCGGCCGGCACCCCGGTCTTCCAGGTGCTGTTCTCGTACCAGAACGTGCCGTTCCCGTCCTGGCACGACGGGCCGCTGCGGGTCGAGCCGGTCTCGCTGGACGCCCGCAAGGCCGAGTTCGACCTGCTGCTTGACCTCTTCGAGGACGGCGACACGATCTGGGGGCGGCTGGAGTACAGCACCGACCTGTTCGACGAGGCGACCGCCCGGCGTCACGTGAGCATGTTCCACCGTCTGCTGCGGGGCCTGCTGGACGACCCGGACACCCCGATCGGCGTGCTGCCGCTCGTCGGCCCGGTCGAGCGGGACGAGCTGCTGGCGCTGGCCACCGGCCCGGCGACCGACGCCGCCCGTCCGCTGGTCGGTGACGCCTTCGCCGCGGCGGTCCGCCGTGACCCGGCCGCCCCGGCGGTGCGGTTCGGCTCGCGTACGGTCGGCTACGGCGAGCTGGACGCGCTCGTCGGCGCGCTCGCCGACCGGTTGCGGGCAGCGGGCGTGCGCCGGGGCACCCGGGTCGGCGTGCGGCTGGACCGGTGCGTGGAGCTGGTGGCCGCGCCGCTCGCCGTCTGGCGGGCCGGCGGGGTGGTCGTACCGGTGGACCCGGCGCTGCCCGCCGACCGGGCCGCCGCGCTGCTGACGGCGGCCGAGGTCGCGTTGCTGCTCACCGCGCGCCCGCAGAGTGGCGTCCCGCGCTGGTCCGGGCCGACCTGCCTGGTGGACGACCCGTCCGCCGACCCGCGCGCCGTGCCGGACGCCGCCGTGCCCGGTGCCCTCGTGCCGGACGCCGCGGCGCCGGCCGGCGCGGGCACTGTCACCGGCGGCGAGCCGGCCTACGTCACCTGTCCGCCCGACGGTGAGCCGCGCACCACGGTGCACAGCCACGCGGCGCTGCGCGACCGGCTGCGCTGGCTGTCCGAGGCGGCCGGGCTGACCGCCGACGACCGGGTGCTCCAGCAGGCGTCCCTGGCCGCCCCGGCGGCGGTCTGGGAGCTGTACGCCCCGCTGCTGAGCGGCGCGGCCGTGGTGCTGGCCCGGCCCGGCGGGGACCGCGACGCCCGCCACCTGGTCGGCCTGATCCGGGCGGAGCGGGTCAGCGTGGCCTGCTTCCGGCCCGACCTGCTCGCCGAGCTGCTCGACCAGCGCGGGGTGGAGCGCTGCGCCGCGCTGCGGCACGTGTTCTGCGGTGGGGCGCCGCTGTCCCGGGACCTGGTGGCGCGCTTCGCGGAGCGGTCGCCGGCGGCCCTGCACCACGTGCTCGTGCCGCCGGACGTGGCCGCGCCGGTCACCGCCCACCTGTGCGCCGTCGATGACGAGCCCGCCGATCCGGCCAGGCCCGACGGCGGGCAGCGGCAGTTGATGCCGGTCGGCCGTCCGGTGCCGGGCACCCGGGTGCACGTCCTGGACCGGGCCGGTCAGCCACTCCCGGCCGGCGTGCCGGGGGAGCTGTACGTCGGTGGCGACCCGCTTCCGGCGCCGGCCGGAGACGTGGCGGCGCTGCTGGCGCCGGACCCGTTCGGCACGGCGCGCGGCGCGCGGCTGCTGCGCACCGGCGAGCGGGCCCGGATGCGCGCCGACGGCGTGATCGAGTACCTGGGCCGCCTCGACCACCAGGTACGGCTGCGCGGCTTCCCGGTGGACCTGGACCTGGTCGAGACGACCCTGGCCGGGCATCCCGCCGTGACCGGGGCCGCCGTGGTGGCGCACGACGACCGGCTGGTCGCGTACGTCGTGGGGCAGGCCGGGGCCGGTGAGCTGGCCGCGTACCTGAGGCAGCGGCTGCCGGAGAATCTGCTCCCGGCCGCCTGGGTGGCGCTGCCGGAGCTGCCGCGCACCCCGGCCGGCACTGTCGACCGGTCCGCCCTGCCCGCGCCGCAGCCGCCCGCCGGCGAGCCCGCCGCTGCTGCCGAAGCGCCCCGCGACGAGGTGGAAGCGGCGATCGCCGACATCTGGCGGGAGCTGCTCGGGATCGACGAGGTCGGCCGGGACGACAACTTCTTCACCCTGGGCGGGCACTCCCTGCTCGCCACCAAACTCGCCGCGCAGATCGACGCCCGGTACGGCGTACGGCTCGCGCTGCGCGACCTCTTCGGCAACCCGACGGTCGGCTGGCTGGCCGGGCAGGTCCGGCGGCACGCGAGCGGCGCGGACACCGGCCCGGCCCCGATCCCGCGCGTCGGCCGCGACGGCGACCTGCCGCTGTCGTTCAGCCAGGAACGGCTGATCCGGCACCACCCGCTCGGCCCGGCCGACCCGATCCACAACGTGGTGACCGCGCTGCGGCTGACCGGACCGCTGGACGAGGCGGCGCTGCGCCGCGCCCTGGACGACGTCGTCGGGCGGCACGAGGCGCTGCGGACCCGGATCGTGGACGGCCCGGACGGGCCGGCGCAGCGGATCGAACCGGCCGGCGGCTGGCCGTTGACGGCGGTGGACCTCCGCGACGCCGAGCCGGGCGAACTGCGCGCGCTGATCGAGGAACAGGGACGGCGGCCGTTCCGCATCGACGCGGAGCCGATGGTGCGCGGCCTGCTGGCCCGCCTCGGCGACGACCGGCACGCGCTGGTGCTCACCATGCATCACCTGGTCACCGACAACTGGTCCTACGGGGTGCTGGTGCGCGACCTGACCGAGTTCTACGGCGCCCACGCCACCGGCCGGGCGCCGCGGCTGCCGGAGCTGGCCGTGCAGTACCCCGACGTGGCGGCGTGGCAGCGCCGGCAACTGGCCGGCGGCGCGCTCGACGCGCACGTGGACCACTGGCGGCGCGCCCTCGCCGGCCTGCCACCGGCACTGACGCTGCGGCCACCGGCCACCGGGACGACCGCCGCCGACGGCTTCACCCGCGCGTTCCGCGTCGACCCGGCGGTCACGGAGAAGCTGCGTGGGCTCGCCCGGCAGGAGGGGGCCAGCCTGTTCATGGCGCTGCTGGCCGCGTACCACCTGCTGCTCGCCGCCTGCTCCGGCCGCGACGACATCCCGGTGGGCTTCCCGGAGGCGGGCCGGGACCGGGCCGAGACGGCCGACCTGATCGGCTGGTTCGTGCACCCGCTCGTGGTACGCGCCGACCTGACCGCCGCGTCGACGTTCGCCGGGCTGGTGCGGCAGGTCCGGGACCGGACGCTCGACGCGTACGCCAACCGGGCCGTGCCGCCGTGGCTGGCGGTGCCGGCCACCGCGGACGGTGACCCGACGCGGACCCTGTTCAACCTGCTCAACGCCGAGGTGCCGGAACTCGCGTTGCCCGGGCTGCGGGTCGATTCGTTGGAGATCGGTGACGACTACGTCTTCTCCGAGGTGCTCGGCACCAACCTCAGACCGGCGGAGGTCGACTTGGCGCTGATCATGCGGGAACAGGGCGCGGAACTGCACGGCACCTGGATCTTCTCCACCGACGTCCACGACGCCCGGGCGCTCCAGGCGCTGATGCGACGCTGGGACCTGCTGCTCGGCCGGCTGGCCGACTCGCCGGCGGCGCCGCTGACCACGCTCCGTGCCTGGCTGGACGAGGTGGGCGCATGAGCCTCTTCGCCTACCTGCTGCGCTACAGCCGGGGCCCGTTCCTGCTGGCCATCGCGGCGGGCATCGTCAGCGGCGGCACCGGCGCCGCCTTCATCGCCATGGTCAACCTGGCGCTGGCCGCCGACGCCGCGCCCTCGCAGCGGCTGATCTGGGGATACGTGGCGCTCTGCCTGGCCACGCTGGTCACCAAGTTCGTCTCCCAGAGCATGCTGTACCGGCTGTCCCAGGGCGCCGTCTACCACCTGCGCCGCCGCCTCATCGACGGCATCCTGGACGCCCCGCTGCGGACCGTGGAGCGGACCGGCACGGCGCAGCTCTACTCGGCGCTCGCCGACGACGTGGTGGTGATCGCCGACGCGCTGCCCGGCCTGCCGGGCATCTGCTCGGGCGCGGCGTTCGTGCTGGTGGCCATCGCCTACCTGGTGATCGTCTCACCGGCGGTGGCGCTCGCCACCGGCGCCACGGTCGTCGTGGGCGTGCTGCTCTACCTGCTCGTCTCCGCCTCCGGCCTGGGCGCGCTCAAGGCCGCGCGGCGGGAGCAGGACGCGCTGTTCGGTCACTTCCGTTCGGTCACCGAAGGGCTCAAGGAGCTGAAGCTCAACCGGGAGCGGCGGGCCGCGCTGATCGACGGTGAGCTGACGGCCACGGCGTCCGCCTACCGCCGGCACAGCGTCTTCGGCCTCTCCGTCTACGAGGGCGCCACCGGTGGCGGCCAGGCGGTCTTCTTCGCCTTCATCGGCCTGCTGCTGTTCGCCTTCCCCGCCTGGTTCGCCCTGTCCGACCAGACGCTCACGTCGTGCGTGCTGATCCTGCTCTTCGCCGTCTCCAGCCTTCAGGGCGTCCTCGTCTGGTTCCCCGCGCTGGGCCGGGCGTCGGTGGCCCTGGGGAAGATCAAGGAGCGGCTCGCGGAGCTCGACGCGGGTCTCGGCGGGCCGGGCGCGGGGCGGGCGCCCGCCGTGCCGAACAGCAGGGTCCCGGCCGCCGCGGGCCGGGCGGGCAACGTCTTCGCCGGGTGGCGAAGCATCGCCTTCCGCGGAGTCAGCCACGTCTACCCCGGACCGAAGGGCGAGCAGTTCGTGCTCGGCCCGCTGGACTTCGAGTTCCGGCGCGGCGAGATCCTCTTCGTCGTCGGCGCCAACGGCAGCGGCAAGACCACATTGGCGAAGGTGCTCACCAGCCTGTACGAGCCGGAGAGCGGCGCGATCCAGGTGGACGGCACCCAGGTCACCGCGGCCAACCGGGAGGACTACCGCAACCTGTTCTCCGCCGTGTTCTCCGACTTCCACCTCTTCGACAGCCTGCTCGGGCTGCCGGCGGGGGAGCAGGCCGCCAAGGCGCAGCGGTACCTGGAGCGCCTGCAACTGGACCACAAGGTACGCGTCGACGGGGACCGCTTCTCCACCACGGCGCTCTCGCTCGGGCAGCGCAAACGGCTGGCGTTGCTGGTGACGTACCTGGAGGACCGCCCCTTCTGCCTGTTCGACGAGTGGGCGGCCGACCAGGACCCGGTCTTCAAGGACTTCTTCTACCGGGAACTGCTGCCGGAACTGCGGGACCGGGACAAGGCCGTCGTGGTGATCAGCCACGACGACCGCTACTTCGACGCCGCCGACCGGCTCGTCCGGCTCGACTACGGCCAGATCAGGGAGGAGGAGGTTCCCCGTGGACAGTCGGTGGCTGGGCGGTCAGGTGTGGAATCCGGACGCTGACGTCCGCCTGTTCTGCCTGCCGTACGCAGGTGGCGGCGCGGCGGCGTTCCGGGGCTGGCAGCGCGCCGCGCCACCCGGAGTCCAGGTGGTGGCGTTGGAGCTGCCCGGCCGGGGCACCCGGCTGCAGGAGGCGCCCTTCCTGCGCCTCACCCCGCTGATCCGGTCCCTCGCCGACGCGCTGACCGGCGCGCTGGACCGGCCGTACGCGCTGTTCGGGCACAGCATGGGTGGCCTGCTCGCCTTCGAGCTGGCCCGGGCGCTGCGCCGCCGCCCGGTGCGCCAGCCGGAGCACGTGTTCGTCTCCGCCGCCGCGTCGCCGGACTCCCCGTCGTCGCGGCCGCTGCTGCACTGCGCCGCCGACGACGAGATCCGCGCGCACCTGGCGAAGCTGGGCGGCACCCCGCCGGAGGTGCTCGACAACGCCGACCTGATGCGGCTGATGCTGCCCGTGCTGCGGGCCGACTTCTCGGTGCTGGAGACGTACGAGCACCGCCCCGAGCCGCCGCTGGCGACGCCACTGACGGTGCTGGGCGGCCGGGGGGACCGGATCGTGCCGCCGAGGGCGCTCGACGGGTGGCGGCGGCACACCTCGGCCCGGTCGCGGCTCTGCCTGTTCCCCGGCGACCACTTCTTCCTCCACGGCGCGCGGGCCGAGGTGGTGGCGACGGTGGCGCGGGATCTCGCCGCCGTCGTACCGCCGCCGTGGGTGTCCGGCGCCGCCGACCGGTACCACCACCGACCGCCCCCGACCACAGCCGCCGCCGTACCCGCCCGGAGCGGGCCGCCGGTGGACCGGAACCCAGGAGACGAGACATGACCCCCCTCGACCCGGCGGTGGACGCGGCCGACATCGAGCCGTTCACGCTGCTCAGTCCCCGGGACCGGGCGATCGTCCCGGCCGGCGTCAGCGACGCCTATCCGCTGCCCGACGTGCCGGCCGACCTGGTCGCGCAGGCGTCGGCGTTCACCGAGGTCGACCTGGACGGCCGGCGGATCGAGGACCCGGCCCCGTTCGCGCCGGAGCGTTTCGCCTCGGCGGTCGAGGCGGTGGTGCGCGCGCACGAACTGCTCCGTTGCTCGACCGACCCGTCCGGCGGCACCGAGCCGCTGTACCTGGCGCATCCGGACGCCGCGGTCCCGCTGGCCCGGCACGACCACCGCAGCGTCGACGCGGACAAGCGCGACGCGATGCTCGCCGCGCTGCTGGAGACCGAACGGGCCACGCCGTTCGACCCGGCCGCCGCCGGGGCGCTGCGGCTGACCGTGATCCTGGAGACCGAACAGAGCTGGACGCTGCTGGTCGCCGCGCCCCGGGCGCTGAGCTGCGTGGCCGACCCGGCGGGCATCCTCGCCGAGCTGCTGCGCGCCTATTACGCCGCGGCGCCGGTCACCGCCACCCGGCACGCGCCCTGCGTCGCGGACGCGCTCGACGCCGCCGCCGACTTCGAAGGCGAGGAGTACTGGACCCGGGCGCTGGCCGGCGGCTCCTGCGCCCTGCCCGGCGGCTGGGGCGGCGCGGCCGGGAGCACCGAGCTCACCGTCGACCTGGCCGGGATGTCCGCCGGGCTGGCCGTGCTCGCCGACGCCGCCGGGGCACCGCTGTCCACTGTGCTGTTCGCCGCCCACCAGACCGTGCTCGGCATGCTCGGCGCCGAACCCGCCGGGCACACCGACGCCACCCTCACCCCGCACGGCGGCGCCGCGCGCCCGGACTGCGAGCGACTGCTGCACCGCGTGGTGCGGCCCGTGCCGACGGCCGCCCGCGCGGCGACCTGGCGGGCGCTGGTGCGTGACGTGGCCGCCCACGAGCGCGACGCGTGGACCCACCGGCTCGCGTACCGGCCGGTCAACGGCGGGCCGGGGCAGGGGCAGCACGCCCTCTTCGAGTGGGACCCGGCCGCCGGCCTGCCCGGTGAGCCGCTGCCCGGCCTGCCGGCCGACCGGGACGGGTACGGCCTGCGGGTCACCGCCGGGCCGGACCGCCTGCGCCTGCGCGTCGCCGGGGAGACAGTCGACCCCGGGTACGCCCGCCGGCTCGCCGCGCTCTACCGGGAGGTGCTGGTGGCGATGGCCGCCGACCCCGACGGTGACGCCGGGCGCACCTACCTGCCGGCGGACGAGCGCGACGCGGTGCTGCGCGACTGGGCCGTCGCGGAGACGGCGCACCGGGGCGACGTGACCGTGGTCGACCTGATCCGGGCCCAGGCCGACGCCACTCCGGACCGGATCGCCGTCCGGGTCGGCGACACGCGGCTCACGTACCGGGAGCTGATGCGGCGGGCCAACCGGCTCACCCACCACCTGCTCGACCTCGGCGCCGGCCGGGACACCCTGGTCGGCGTGTGCCTGGGCCGCACACCCGACCTCATCCCCGCCCTGATCGCGGTCTGGCAGTCCGGGGCCGGCTACCTGCCGCTGGATCCGCAGCTGCCGGCGGAACGGCTGCGCTACATGATCGAGGCGGCCGGCAGCCCGGTGGTGGTCACCTCCACCGTCGAGCAGGCCACCCTCACCGGCCTGTACGACGGCGTCCTGGTCCTGGTCGACGCGGACGCGGCGGCCGTCGCGGCCCGGCCCGACACCCCGGCGACCGTGCCGATCGACCCGGCCCAGCTCGCCTACGTCATCTTCACCTCCGGCTCCACCGGGCGGCCCAAGGGCGTGCTGGTGCCGCACGCCGGCCTGGCCAACTATCTGCTCTGGACCGTCGGCGCGTACGCCGCGCACGGCCCCGGCGGCGCCCCGGTCTTCTCCTCGATCTCGTTCGACCTGGGCATCCCGAACATCTTCACCCCGCTGATCACCGGGGAGCCGGCGCACCTGCTGCCCGAGCCGCTGGACACCGCCGACCTCGGGGCGCACCTGCTCACGGGCGCGCCGTACAGCTTCATCAAGATGACCCCGGGCCACCTGGACCTGCTCACCTGGCAGCTCACCGGGGAGCAGGCGCGGGACCTGGCCGGCATGGTCATCGCGGCCGGGGACTCGTTCACCGCGGCGCTGGCCGAGCGCTGGCTGGATCTGGCCGGGCCGGACGGCACGAAGGTCGCCACCGAGTACGGCCCCACCGAGATCACCATCGGCAACTCGGGGCAGCCGATCAGCGAGCCGCCGGCCACCGAGCTGGTGCCGCTCGGCGTGCCGATCGTCAACACCACCATGTACGTGCTGACCGAGCGGCTCGACCCGGTGCCGGTCGGCGTGCCCGGCGAGGTCTGGATCGGCGGCGTCGGGGTGGCGCGCGGCTACCTGGGCCGCCCGGACCTGACCGCGGACCGGTTCCGGCCCGACCCGTACGGCCCGCCGGGCAGCCGCCTCTACCGCAGCGGCGACCTGGCCCGCTGGCTGCCCGACGGCACGCTGGAGTTCCTCGGCCGCATCGACAACCAGGTCAAGATCCGGGGCTACCGGGTGGAACTGGGCGAGATCCAGGCCCGGCTCGCCGCCCATCCGGGCGTCCGTGACGCCGTGGTGCTCGCCCGCGAGCCCAGCCCCGGCGAGAAGCGCCTGGCGGCGTACGTGGTGCTCACCGCCGGCGCGGCGGTGGACGCGGCCGCGTTGCGCGCCCACCTCGCCGTCGACCTGCCCGACTACATGATCCCGGCGGACGTCGTCGCCATCGACCACATTCCGCTCACCACCAACGGGAAGGTGGACAGCCGCGCGTTGCCCGCCCTCTGATCCGCTCCCACGAATCCCCTCCGTGCCGACACCGGCCCCCGTGCGCCGGGACGATCGCGCACGCCGTACGAGAGGACGAATCCATGACCACGACATCTGACCGGTCGACCCGCGGCGCGCAGGGACTGAGGCTGGACCTCGCCGACGACGAACGGACCGCCCTGCGGGCGCTGGCCGAGGAACTCGTCGCCGCGTCGCCGCGCCTGCTGGACGACCTGTCCTGGGTGACGCAGGCCCGGCAGGCGAGCTGCCGGATGCCGCTGCGGCTGATGGAGACGCTGCGCGACTTCCGCAGCGACGCCGGGGCCACCGGCTCACTCGTGCTCGCCGGCCTTCCGGTGGACGAGCGCGACCTGCCGAGCACTCCGACCGTCCGGGAGTCGGTGGAACGGGCGACCACCGTGCCGGCCGTCCTGGCCATGCTCGTCGGCCTGCACCTCGGCGAGGTGATCGCCTACCGCAGCGAGAAGAGCGGCGCCCTGGTGCAGAACGTCGTCCCGGTGCGCGGCCTGGAGGACTCCCAGAGCAACGCCGGGTCGGTGCCGCTGGAGTTCCATGTGGAGAACGCGTTCCACCGGGAACGCCCCGACTACGTCGGCCTGCTGTGCCTGCGCAACGATCACGCCAAGCGGGCCGGCACGCTGGTCACCTGCATCCGGCAGGCCCTGCCGCTGATCGAGGAGACCGACCGGAAGGTGCTGCGCGAGCCCCGGTTCGTCACCGCGCCGCCGCCCTCGTTCCGCCAGGGTGACCGCACCACGCCGCACGCGGTGCTCACCGGCAGCGTGGAGGACTCGAACATCTGCCTCGACCTGAACGCGACCACCGCGCTGGACGAGGAGGCCGGCGAGGTGATGGCGCGGTTGAAGCGGATCCTCACCGACGTCTCCACGCCGCTGGTGCTGCAGACCGGGATGATGGCGCTCATCGACAACCGGCTGGTGCTGCACGGCCGGTCCGAGTTCACTCCCCGCTTCGACGGGCGGGACCGTTGGCTGCACCGGGTCTACGTGCACCTGGACAACCGGCGGAGCCGGGAGTTCCGGGACGACGCCGGCGCCGTACTCAACTGATTTCGACGTTCACAAGGTCCACAAAACGGCCTCTAGTGGACGGTAGGCTGACCGGCGCCGGAAGGGGGCGCCGGCAGCCGTACCGCAGTGGCCGGCGGACATCAGTGCCAACCGTGAAAGGGATTCGATGACCGACACGCTGTCGCGCACCCGCCGAGGTGGCGAACACCGGCCGCTGGAGGAAGGCTTCCTCTACCGCTGGGCCGTCTGGGCGGCGCTCAATCCAGTGAAGGTCATCCTGGTCTGGCTGGTGCTGCTCGCCGGCGCGGCCGTCTCGGCCGGCTACTTCACCTCGCACCTGACCGGCAACACCAACTCCGTGATCGGCTCCGACTCGGAGAAGGCCGCCGAGCTGATCAGCGCCGAGTTCCCCGACACGCCGAGCGAGACCGACTTCGTGGTCCTGCACTCGACCTCGATCGACGCGCAGGACCCGGCGTTCCGCGAGGTCGTCCGCACCGCTGTCGAGCGCTACCGCCAGGCCCCGGACGTGCGCACCGTGGTCAGCCCGTACGACGCGCCGGACCGGCTCATCGCCCCCGGCGGGAAGACCGCGCTCGTGCCGGTCAGTCTCGACGGCGACGACAAAAAGCTCCAGGAGCAGGCCGGGCCGCTCGGCGAGATCGCCGAAGGGCTCGGCACCGGCCAGGTGGAGGCGTACTTCACCGGCGTCTCGCCGCTCGCCGCGGCCGCCGTCGAGCAGGGCAACGAGGACCTGTCCATGGCCGAGACGATCGGCTTCCCGGCCGCCGCCATCGTGCTGCTGCTCGCGTTCGGGTCGCTCGTGGCGGCCGCCATCCCGCTCCTGCTCGGTGTCGTCGCCGTGCTCGCCGCGTTCGGCGCGCTGGGCATCGCCACCCACTTCACCACCTTCGACGTGTTCGTGCAGACCGCTGTCAGCATGGTCGGCATCGCGCTCGGCATCGACTACACGCTGTTCATCGTCACCCGGTTCCGCGAGGAACTGGCGAAAGCAGGTGACAGCGGCCGTCCGGAACGGGCCCGGGCGATCGGGCGCACCGTGGCCACCGCCGGGCAGGCCGTCCTGTTCTCCGGCATCACCGTCGTCGTCTCGCTGGCCGGGCTCTGGCTGGTCCGCTCCGCGAAGGTCTATTCGATGGCCGTCGGCATGACAGTCGCCGTGCTGGTCATGATGCTCATCGCGGTCACCCTGCTGCCCGCCCTGCTCGGTCTTCTGGGCCCCCGCATCAACCGCTTCGCGCTGCCCTGGGCCCGCCGGTCGCTGGCCCACCCGGACCCGGAGCACTCCGGCTGGGCCAAGGCCATCGCCGTGGTCATGCGCCGTCCGCTGCTCGTGGCCGCGCTCGGCACCGTCCTGCTCGGCGCCCTGTCCATCCCGGTCTTCCACCTCCAGTACGGCGTCGACCTCGGCGCCGGCGCGGTGGCCGAGTCGCCGCCGGGCAAGGGGTACGGCATCGTCTCCGAGGCGTACGCGCCCGGCGTGCTCGCCCCGATCACAGTTGTCGTCTCGGCCGGCGGCGACCGGTTCACCGACGCGCAGCTCGACGCCGTCGCCCGGTTCAGCGACCAGGCCGCCGGCAACCGGGAGACCGCTGACGTCGTCAGCGTCACCCGGGTGCTCGACGCCCAGGCCAAGGGGCACACCACCGCCCACCTCGAAGCCGCGACGCGCGCCGCCGGCCCGGCCCTGGCCGAGCTGGTGAGCCGGGACGGGGACACCACTGTGGTCACCGTCCGTCCACGGCACGGCGCGGACACCGACGAGACGGCCGATCTGGTACGCGAGCTGCGCACTCAGGCCGGTGGCGCGTTCGCCGGCACCGGGCTGACCGCTCACGTCGGCGGTGGCCCCGCCGAGATCGTGGACATCACCGACGAGAGCTCCCGGGCCATGCCGCTGGTCATCGGCGCCGTGCTGGCGGCGAGCTGGCTGCTGCTGTTGATCGCCTTCCGCTCGCTGGTCCTGCCGTTCGAGGCGATCTTCATGAACCTGCTCACCTCGGGCGCGGCCTTCGGCGCGGCGGTGCTGGTCTTCCAGGAGGGGCACGGCGCCGACCTCCTCGGCGTCGAGCGGACCGGGTTCATCCAGGTGATCCTGCCGCTGTTCGCGTTCGCCCTGGTCTTCGGGCTCTCCATGGACTACCAGGTGTTCATGCTCTCCCGGATGCGCGAGGAGTGGGACCGTACCGGCGACAACGCCGCCGCCGTCCAGCTCGGACTGACCCGCACCGCGAAGGTGATCACCGCCGCCGCGGCGATCATGGTCGTGGTCTTCGCGTCGTTCATGTTCACCCGCATCCTCGAGATCAAGCAGATGGGCTTCATGCTGGCCCTGGCCGTGCTGATCGACGCGACGATCGTCCGGCTGCTGCTGGTCCCGTCCCTGATGCGGCTCATCGGTCGCGGAAACTGGTGGCTGCCCGGCTGGCTGGACCGGATCCTGCCACGCACCCGGCACTGACCGCGGCGCCGTCGAGGTCCCGCCGGACCGGCACGATCCGGCGGGACCGGCCGTTCGGGGCGGCCGGGCGGCCCGCTCAGGCGGCGGCCGGCTCGACCAGCTCGACCAGGATTCCGCCCGCGTCACGCGGGTGGACGAAGTTGATCCGGGAGCCGGCCGTGCCGCGCTTGGGCTGCTCGTAGAGCAGCCGTACGCCGCGCTCACGCAGCTCGGCGGAGGTCTCCTCGACGTCGTCGACGGTCCAGGCGATCTGCTGCACGCCCGGGCCGGACTGGCTGAGGAAGCGGGCGATCGGCGAGGTCGGGGTCAGCGGGGCGAGCAACTGCAGCCGGCCATGGGCGGGGTCGGGGCCGATCGACATCATCGCCTCCCGGACTCCCTGCTCGGCGTTCTCCTCCACGTGTACGCACCGCATGCCGAAGACGGTCTCGTACCGCTCGATCGCCTCGTCCAGATCATTCACCGCCAGGCCGATGTGGTCGATGCCGCGCAGGCCGATTCCGGACAGCGCAGACTGCTGCGCCGAAGGTGAAAGCTCGTCAGACATGTCGTCAGCCTAGTGCCGGAAACGGGTTCTTCGAATAGGCGTCCATCGACGGAATGACGACCGGCGAGGGCGTGCGTGGCGTCCGGGCGAGGCGCTTGCCCCGCGTCCGAACCGGCCGTACCTTACATCGATGATCCTCAGTGACGGGTCGTCCCGGGACGTCGGCCACGGCGCTCCGCCGCCCGAGGACCTCGGCGGCATTGCCTACCTGCGCGGACTGTCCAGACGCGGGCTCCTCACCGGCGCCGCGCTGGCCGCGTCCGGGGTGTCGGCCGCCTTCGCCCTGCTGCCCGGCTCCGCCCGGGCCGCCGGCGGCTACCAGCGGCCGTGCGGACGTGTCCGCATCTCCAGCTCCTGGCAGGACCACCGGAACCGGACGCCGCCCTCGGCCGAGCCGGGCACCGACTACGCGGTCGGCGCCGGCACCCCGGTCATGGCGGCGGCGAACGGCACGATCCGGTTCGTGAAGGCCGACACGTCCACGGCCACCGGGCGGGTAGTGGGGATGGCCCACGACGACGGCAACTACACCCGGCACCTGCACCTGTCGGCGGTCGCCGTCTCACCCGGTCAACGTGTGTCGCGTGGCCAGACCATCGCGTACTCCGGCGCCTCGGCAAACGGCAGCGAGTCCGGCGTCGGGCCGCACGTGCACACCAGCCTCTGGCTGAACACCACCAGTCCGACGGATTTCCGCGCGACAGTCGATTTCGAGAGCTGGGCCGGAGACGTCACCAACCCGAACCCGCCCGACCAGGAGGCAGACGACGTGTTCATCGCGAACGTGAAGGGCAACTGGTATCTCGTGGTCCCCCAGGGCACCGGCAAACCGCGGGCGGTGGTCCTCGGCGGCGACAGCAACGCCGCCGCCTCCGGCATCCCCGTCCTGAACTTCACCTGGGATCCGTCGATCAGCGCGCTGCGGGCCGCGGTCGACGGCATCGGCTGACCCGATCCCGCGTCCGACCGCGGCTCGTGCGCGCGGGGACCAGCGGTCAGCGCCGGGCCGGCTCCGCCCGGGCGACGACCGCGCCGTCCACGAGCGTGCCCGCCGCGCCGAGGTAGCCGGCCGGATCACCGATCCGGGCCAGTTCCTCGGCGGTGTAGCGGCCGCGCAGCTCCGGCGTCTCCGCCAGGACGTCGTACAGGGGGCGGTCGGTCGCGTCGGCCTCCGCGGCGGCCCGGGTCAGCACCTCCTTGATCCGGTCCCGGCCGACGACGGGGGTGAGCCGGGCGGCGACCCGTTCGGAGGTGAGCTGGCCCCGGGTCAGCGCCAGGTTGGCCGCCATCCGCTCCGGGCGCACCACGAGCCCCCGCGTCAGTGTCACGGCCGCCTCCGCGGCGCCGCCGGTGAGCCGCAGGCACTCGCGCAGCAGCAGCCACTCGGCGTGCCACACGCCGGCGGACCGCTCGTCCTCGCTGAGCAGCGCCTGGGTGAGCCCGGCTGCCAGCGGCGGCACCTGGAGCGCGGCGCTGCGGATCAGCGTGGCGAAGACCGGGTTCCGCTTGTGCGGCATCGCGGAGGAGGCGCCGCGCCCGCTGGCCGCCGGCTCGGCCACCTCGCCCACCTCGCTGCGCGCCAGCGAGAGCACGTCGACGGCGATCTTGCCGAGCGCGCCCGTCACGAACGCGAGCACCGCGGCGAGGTCGGCCAGCGGCGTACGCAGGGTGTGCCAGGGCAACGCAGGCCGGCTCAGGCCGGTCTCCTCGGCGAACGCCGCCACGAGGCGGTCCACGTAGCCGGGGTCCGGCTCGGCCGCGCCGTCCAGCGCCGCGTACTCCAGATAGCCGGCCAGCGTGCCGGCCGCGCCGCCGAGCGACACCGGCAGGCCCTGGTCGCGTACCCGGCACAGCCGCACCCGGGCGTCGCACAGCAACTGGTGCCAGCCGGCCGCCTTCAGCCCGAACGTGGTGGGGGCGGCGTGCAGGGCCAGCGTCCGCCCGGCCATCGGCAGGTCGCGGTGGGTCAGCGCCAGCCCGGCGAGCGCGTCGACGGCGGCGGCGAGGTGGTCGTCGATGACGGTGAGCGCCCGGTGCGCGACTGTCATCGCCGCGGTGTCCAGGATGTCCTGGCTGGTGGAGCCACGGTGGACGTACTCGGCGGAGGCCGGGTCCAGCTCGGCGACCGCGCGGGTCAGCTGGGCCACAAGCGCCACCACCGGGTTCGCGGTGTCCCGGGACGCCATCGCGACGCCCCGCAGGTCGAACAGCTCGGCCCGGGCGGTCCGGGTGATCACCGCGGCGGCCTGGACGGGCAGCGTGCCCAGCCGCGCCTGGGCGCGGGCGAGCGCCGCCTCGGCGTCCAGCATGGCCTGCAACCAGGCCCGGTCGCCGACCACCGGCTCGATGCTCGTGCCGGCGCGCACCGGCGAGAGCAGGCCGCTGTCCACCGCCACTTCGAGGGTGTCGATCACACGATCACCCCCGGGAAGCGGGCCGACCCGGAGGCCGCGCGGTCGGCCACCGCATGTCCGGCCGGCGCGAGCGAGCGCACCTCGGCGGCGATCGCGTCGGCGTCGGCCAGGATCACCGAGTCGCTGCCCGGCCGGATGCCGGCCGCTGTCACCCAGTGCACCGACTCGGTGGGCACACCGAACGCGAACCGGCGCGGGTGTGGCTGATCCTGGGCGTCGACGACCCGGTAGGGACGTTCGGTCACGGCGAGTCCTCCTGTCTCGTACGTGCCGCCGTCGTAGGGGATCCGGTACGGCCGGCACTGTTCGGTGTCGAGCATGTGGCGCAGCAACGGGTCGGCGGTGCCGCGCAGGTCGGGTTCCGGCAGCCGCGCCTCGATGAGGACGCCGGCGCGGACCGGGGGACCGGGCACGGTCCGGGACGTCGCTTCGAACGCGGGTGTCTCGGTGTCGATGACGATCTGGGTGTCCGGCCCGGTCAGTTCCAGCACACCGGCTTCGATCAGCGCGATCGTCTCCTCGATGCGCCGGGCCGGCGGGCCGATCGAGAGGAACGCGTTGAACGGGGTGAACCACCCGGTCAGCTCGTCGCGGTACGAGTCGCCGTCGATCCCGCCGTGATCGACCGCCAGGCGGATCTCGTTGCGCAGGTCACGCAGGACGTCCAGCGCTGCCTTGAGCGGCCCGTCGACGTTGCCGGCCCGCGCGTGCGCAACGTCCCGGGCCAGGTGGTCCAGCGCCCAGGCGCGGAAGTCGTCCCGGTCGCGGAACTCGCGCCCGCGGTACGGGTGGGCCAGCCGGTCCCAGTCCCAGCGCCGCTGCGGCGGTATCGGGTACTCGTCGAGCAGCGCCGGCCGCCGCTCGGCGGGGGTCGCGAGGTAGCGCAGCGTGAAGCTCTCGGCCCGGCCGGCGTGCCCGGTGCGGCGCAGCAGCGTGGCGTAGTAGACGCTCTCCACCTCGGCGGCGATCAGCGGCCACACGTCGCGACGGAACCGGATCGACTCGCCGCGGGCGCGGCGGGCGCGCAGCCGCGCCACGGCCTGCGCGGTCAGCAGCCGGGGCAGGTGCCGGCCGGTCACGCCCTTCTGGTTGTCGCCCCGGGCGTGCGCCGGGATGCCCCGGCGGGAACTGGCGGACAACCTCGGTTCGGCGCCGCTGGGCCGGTACCGCAGCCGTCCGCCCTCCTCGGTGAAGCTGCCGCCCCGGCCGACGGTGAGCAGGATCAGATGGTCGAAGAACGTCAGGCCCAGCCCGCGCAGCAGCACCGGCGCGCCCGCCGGGATGTGGCCGAGGTCGACGTCGGCGGGGTTGGCCTGGGGGAGATAGGTGAGTCCGTGCACCCGGGACAGGCTCGCCGTGCGTGCCTGCCGGGGATCCAGCCGGGCAGCGGCGTGTCCCAGGGCCAGCACCACGGCGTCCAGGTGGTGCAGCCGGGTGCCGTCGGCCAGCCGGACGCCCTGCGGACCGCCCGGCACGCCCGACGTGTCGGCGCTGGCCACCGCGCGGGAGCGGTGGCACCGGATCGAGACGTGCGGCGGCGCGCGGCGCACGATCCGGCGGAAGCTGGCCCGCAGGTAGTGGCCGTAGAACGCCCGGGTCGGATAGTCGTCGGGGCCGAGGGCACGCGCCTCGTCGAGCACGTCGGGGTCGAGCGCGCCCCACGGGCCCGCCGACGCCACGCTCCGGGCCCACTCGTACAGGCTCGGCCCGGGCTCGATCGGCCCGGCCAGCCGGCAGCTCGGATCGGTGTAGACGGTGATCTGTGAGGCGACGGTGTTCGTCAGCAGCAGCCGGGACTGGTCGGTGCGCCACACCGCGCCGGCGCCGGGCGCGGCCGGGTCCACCACGTGCACGGTGAGGCTGGCGCAGGCCCGGTCGTGCCGTTCCTGGGCGCAGAGCCGCTCCAGGACGGACAGTCCGCGCGGACCCGCGCCGACGATGCAGATCCGCAGATGCCGCGGGCCTGTCATCGCACGGCCTCGCTCGGGCGCTCGCCGCGCACCCGGGCGGCGTGCATCCAGGCCACCGCCGTGTGCAGCTCCTGCGGCGTCATCGCGGCGAGCGCCCGGTTGCGGGCCGTCGCCGCGTCCCCGGCGGCGTGCCAGAGCCGGATGCTGTCGCGGGAGACGGCCTGCACCGCGGCGGTCCGCTCCCGCCGTTGCGCGACGTAGCGGCGGAGCACCTCGGGCACCGGCTCGGCGCCGTCGCCGAGCAGGTCGCCGAGCACCACCGCGTCCTCCAGCGCCTGGCAGGCCCCCTGCGCGGCGTAGTGCAGCATGGGGTGCGCGGCGTCGCCGAGCAGGGCGACCCGGCCGTCGGCCCAGTCGTCGACGGGCGGCCGGTCGACGAGCACCCAGGCCCGCCACTCGTCGCTGAGGCGCAGCAGGTCACCGACCGCGCCGAGGCGCGACATCGCGGCCCGGACCAGTGTGCCGTCGGTGGGCCGGCCGGCGAACAGCGTGGGCGCGCCGTCGGCGTGACTGGCGGCCATGTTCAGGTACGCCCCGCCGCTGATCGGGTAGTGCACGAAGTGGCAGTCCGGTCCGGCCCACCAGGTGACCGCGTCCCGGCGTACCCGGGCCGGCACCTGGGACATGGGGACGATGGCGCGGTACGCGGTGATGCCGGAGTTGCGCGGCTCGCCGTCGCCGACGAGCTGGCGGCGGATGCGGGAGTGGATGCCGTCGGCGCCGACCACCATGTCGGCGGGGATCCGCTCGCCGGAGTCCAGGCGCACGGTGGCCTCGGCCGCGTTCTGGTCGTAGCCGGCCACCGAGGCGGCCGGGCGCAGCGTGATCCGGGGCAGCCGCCGGGCGGCGTCGAGCAGCCGACGGTGCAACTCGGCGCGGTGCACCACCACGTACGGGCTGCCGAACCGGCGCTGGTACCGCTCGGTCAACGGCATGCTGGTGACGTGGGCGCCGGTCACGCCGTCCATGAACCGCAGTTCCGCCATGGCGACCGCGGTGGCCCGCACCTGCGGTCCCACACCGAGCGCGTCCAGCGCGTGCAGGCCGTTGGGGGCGAGCTGGATGCCCGCGCCCAGCTCGGTGAACTCGGGCTGGCGTTCCAGGACCGTCACGTGATGGCCGTGCGCCGCGACCGCCAGCGCCGTGGCGAGCCCGCCGATGCCGCCCCCGGCCACGACCACGCGTACGGGCGTCCGGGTGCTCATCCGGCCGCGCTGTCCCGGTCGAGCAGCTGCCGGGCCAACTCCAACCGTTTGATCTTGGTGGTGGCGGTCTGCGGGAGATCCGCCAGGCGCCGCTGCACCGGACGGGCCATCGGCGGCAGCGTGGCGACCGCGCCGGCCCAGCGGTCGATGTCGATCGGCAGGTCCTCGCTGGTGCAGATCACCGGCACGGGCGGCCCGTCCGGCGCCGGCAGGATGATCACCTCGACGAGTTCGTCCAGCCGGGTGAAGAGCGTGTCCTCGACCGCCAGCGTGCTGCCGAACCCGTCGATCTCGTCGACCTCGCGGTCGAGCAGGTGCAGGCAGCCCAGCCGGGTGCGGTAGCCCAGGTCGCCCATCCGCCACCACGATCCGTGGCGCTGACCCTCGTACCGCTGCTGCTCGCCGAGGTAGGTGACGATGCGCCCGTCGGTGCGTACCTCGATGTAGCCGGGGTTGTCGCGGGTGGGCGGGCGTCCGTTGCGGCTGACCACCCGGATGTCGGTCATGCCGGGGAACGGCATGCCGACGCAGCGCCCGTCGGCGTCCTCGGGCCGGCGGCGGGTGAACGCGCGGGCCGCGACCGGGCCGACCTCGCTCTGCCCGTACAGCTGGCCGAACACCGGCTTGGGATGCGCGGAGGCCCCGAGCATGCGCCGGACCGTACGCGGGTGGATGGCGTCGAAGGTGCTGCTGAAGTAGCGCACGGTGGCCAGCGGCGCGCGCGGGTCGTCGGCCAGCCGCTCCCACCGCAGGAACGAGTTGGGGTGGGTCTCCAGCACGCCCGGACGATGGGTGAGGAACAGGTCGGTGGCCTGGTCCGGGTCGTTGTCGGCGAGCACCAGCAGCGGGAAGCCGCGCAGCATCGTGATCGCCAGCGCGGTGAACAGGCGCGAGTGCACGAACGAGACGTGGATGGCGACCGGGCAGCGGCGCCGCACCAGCGCGGCGACCGACGCCTGCGGGCGGTAGCGCGCCTGCAGCGTCCGTCCGGTGTGCACGGCCAGCTTCGGCAGCCCGGTGGTGCCGGAGGTGTGGGTGACCAGGGTGGGATGGTCGGGGGACATGACGATCGGCGGGACGCTCGGCACACCGGTCAGGGCGCGCAGCGACGTGGCCGACGGATGGTCACCGGAGGCGAGCAGCACCCCGGCGACCGCCGGGAACACGGTGTCCGCCAGTTCCCCGTCGAGGGTGGCGCGGTCGGTCAGCAGGTACGGCCGGCCGGCCCGGCGGATCAGATGCAGCACCGTGGTGGCGTCGAGGTGGGGGGAGAGCAACACCGGCACGGCCCCGATCCGGGCCAGCGCGCACGCGCTCAGCGTGATGTCGAAGTTGTGCGACTTGTGGACCACCACGCAGTCGCCCGGTCGTACGCCGGCGGCGTGCAGGCGGGCGGCCAGGTCGGCGACCAGGCCGGCGACCGCGCCGACCGTGAGCCGCCGGCCGAGTTCCGGCGCCACGTCGAGGTCGTGGTCGAGGGTGATGCTGTTGTCCGGGTGCCGGGCCGCGGCCCGGTCGAAGAGTGTGCCCAGTCGGATGCCGCGATTGGCGATCGTCTGCAGCAACATGTCCGGCTCCTACCGTTCGGTCTCGATGATCGACTTGAGTCGGCGCAGCGTCTCGTGCAGATCGGCGCCGACCTTGGCGCCCCATTCGGTGACGAAACGCCGGCGCTCGTCGTCGTCCATGTCTCGGGTGATCTTGCGGATGCCCTCGGTGGGCTCGTCCATCCGGAAGTGGTGCGTCAGGCGGCAGCCGGCGCCCTCGGGGCTCATCCGGAAGGCCCACACGCTGCTCTGGGCGCGCCCCCGGCTGTCCCGCATCGCCCAGCTGAACTCGACGCCGGGGATCGCGGTGTGCACCTGCGACTCCGTGGTCCAGACGCCGCGGACGACCGGCGCCCAGGCGACGACGTCCTCGCCGCGGACGTTGTGGCCGCGGAACACCGCCCCGGCGGCGCCGGGACGGCCGCTGATCCACTCGCCTCCGGTGCACTCGGTGCTCCACTCCCGGCACCGGGGAAGGTCACTGACGAGCGCGTAGACCTCGTCCGGAGTGGCGTCGACGACGATTTCCGCCTGCGATTCGAACAGTGGCGTGGTGGTATCGGTTTCGGCCATGCGGAGAATCGTCGTTATCGGCTTCCCGAAGGGTCAAAGTGTTCGACTCTGATTCATCAGGTTCGACGTCTTTCGTGGCCGGGACGCCTATAATCCGGCGCAGATCCGCGACGCGACTAAGGACACGGGAAGAGTCATGGGGGGGAGCACGGAACAAGGCACCGCCGTGCCCGGCTCCGCCGACGACGCCGGGGTGCCGCACGACGAAGGCGGTCTGCTGCGGGACATCGCCCGGCAGGGCCGGCGGCTGCTCGACGCGCCGGCCGCCTTCGTCGCCGTCGTGTCCGAGGACGGACCGACGATCACGGTACGGGCGGCGGACGGCCCCCACGAGGACGGCCGGCTGGACCTGCCCGGTCACCATCCCTCCGGCGCGGCGCTGCTGGACGGATCGCCGCTGTGGTGCGGTGACGCGGAATCCGCCCCGGCCGCCGCGCCGGTGTCCGGATCGGACGACGACGGCGCACTGCACGCGGTGGTCGCGGTACGTCTGGGCCACCTGCGCGGATACGCCCCCCGCCGGTCCGTCGCCGCGCTGTACCTCGCCGACCGGCGCCCCCGGACGGTCACCGAGGGGGAGCGCGTCCAGTTGACCTCGTTCGCCCGGCTCGCCGGCGCGGCGATGGAGAAGACGCAACTGCTGGACGTCGCGATCGCCCGGCTCTACGGGCTGGAGCAGCAGTCCGCCCGTACCGCCGCCGACCTGGACCGGATGCGGGCGCTGCGCTCCGCGCACTACGGCTTCATCGACCTGGCCGTGGCCCGCGGCGACGCGCGCGCCTTCGTGGTGGAGGCCGACCGGCGTCTCGGCGCGTCGGTGCGGCTGTGCACCGACGACGGTCTGGTGGTCGCCGCGAGCCGGTCCGCCGCCGCCGGACCGGAGCCGGGCGTGCCGGACGGCCGCCGCATGGTCGTCCCGGTGCTGGCCGGCGACCGGCGGATGGGAGACCTGCTGCTGGAGATGGACAGCCCGCTCGCCGACCCGGACGGGCAGCTCCTGCTCCTGATCGCCCAGGCGGCGGCGGTGATCCTGCGCCAGCTCGACGACAGCCGGGAGAGCCAGGCCCGCCGTGCCCTGCTCAACGAGCTGATCACCACGCCGCAGCCCACCGGCACGCTTGTCGAACGGGCCCGGCGGCTGGGCGTGCGGCTGGACCGGCCGTACGTCGTGGTGGTGTTGCGCCCGGACGGCGTCAGCCCGCACTGGGCGTCGATGTGGAGCGCGGCGTTCGCCGCCCGGGGTGACGGTCTGTCCGCGCTGCACGACGACGACATCGTGCTGCTGCTGCCGGGGGAGGCCGACCCGGCCGAGATCGCCCGGACGGCGGCGGAGGAGTCGGGCGCGCTCTTCGGCCGCCCGGTGACGGCCGCGGCGTCCGACAGCGGTTCCGGGCCGGAGCGGGTGGCGGTGCGCTACCGGCAGGCGCTGCGCTGCCTCGACGTCATGATCTCAATGGAGCTGGCCGGTCGCGGCGTGTCGGTACGGGAGCTGGGTTTCCTGCCGATGCTGCTGGCCGGCCGGGAGGGCATCGACCAGTTCATCGACGCCACCCTCCAGCCGGTGCTCGACTACGACCGGCACCGCGACGGCGACCTCGCCCGCACGCTCGACGCGTACTTCGAGGCCGGCCGCAGCCCGACCAACGCGGCGGAACTGCTGCACATGCACCCGAACACGGTCACCCGGCGGCTGGACCGGGTGAAGCGCCTGCTCGGCCCGACCTGGCAACTCCCGGCACGGGCGCTGGAGATCCAGCTCGCGCTACGCCTGCACCGCCTGCTCACCGAGCTGTGACGCCGCGCCGTCCGGGACGACCAGGGCCCGCCGCCCGCGCATCTCGCCGTCCTCCACCATCCGGTGCGCCTCCCGCATCGCGGACAGCGGAAGGCGCACCACCTCGCGCGGTCGCAGCCGGCCGGCCGCGAGCAGCCGGTTGATGAAACCGGCCGCCTCCGCCAGTTCCGCGGTCGTGGCGAGCGAGATGACGAAACCGACTATCGACCTGTCGTTCGTGTACAGCTCACCGGCGGGCAGCGCGGGACGGGTCCGCGCGCCCGCGAGCAGCACGATCCGCCCCCGTACGGCGAGTTGCCCGACCGCCAGGTCCAGGTCGTTGGTGCCGGAGGTGTCCAGGTAGACGTGGACGCCCTCCGGGCAGGACGCGGCGAGCCGGTCACCGAGATCCGGTGCGGCGTAGTCGACCACCTCGACGGCGCCGGCGGCCCGGCAGAACGCCTCGTCCCGGGGCGCCGCGGTGGCGACCACGCGCGCGCCCAGCGCCGTCGCCGTCGTGATCAGGGCGGCGCCGACGTTGCCGCCGCCACCGCCCACCACCACCGTCTCGCCGGAGCGCAGGCGGCCGTGCACCGCCAGCGCCAGGTAGGCGGTGGCGGCCGGGTGCAGCACGGTGACCGCCTCCACCGAGGCCGCCGCCGGTAGCGGGTACAGCCGGTCCGCGGGCACCACCACCTGCTCGGCGGCCGCGCCCTGACGCCCGCCGTGGCCCAGACTGTTGCACCAGACCCGGTCGCCGGGGCGGAAGCCGGCCACGCCGTCACCGGCGTGCGCGACCACGCCCACCACGTCCCGGCCCACCACGAACGGCAGTGGGACCGGCGTACGGTACGTGCCGGCCCGCACGAACGTGTCGACGTGGTTGACGGTGGTGGCGAGCGTGTCGACCAGCACGTCGGTGGGGCCCGGCCGGGGCGCGGGCAACTCGCCGTACCGGATCTCGGTGGCCGGGCCCAGCCGGTCGACGTAGGCGGCCCGCACTGTCGTCATCGGCGGGCCGGCCCGCCGTCGTCGTTCTGGAAGAACGCCATGCGCGACGACTGGTCCGCGTACGGGCTCGGCGTCGGCGGCTTGTCCAGGACGATCCCGAACCACCGCCGGTACGCCTCCAGCAGCGCGTCGTCGTCGGTGAGCGTCTCGACGCTCCGGCGGTCGCCGGCGATGACCGTCAGCACGTCGCCCTGGAGCGTGACCCGGCCGTCGGCGGTGGGCAGCGTGCAGAACATGTTCCGCAGGAACGGCGAGTCCGGGCAGGTGCGGTACCACCACAGGTTCTGCCGGAAGTCGGCCAGGTCGGCCGGCTCGTCGTAGAACCGGTACTGCAGCGCGTCGTTGCGGTACACGTCGACGACCCCCGGCTCGACCCGCCGGGTGGCGAACCGGCCGTGCGGGTCCACGTACGGCTCGGCCGCGTCGAGCCGGAACGGGAACCGGCTGTTCTTGCCGAAGCCGACGTCGACCAGCCAGCGGGAGCCGGTCTCGGGCAGGTCCACGGTCAGCATCAGATGATTGTGCGGGCCGTTGAACCGCCCGGAGAGCCAAACCCGCCCCTGATGCAGCGTCACCGCGAAACCCAGCGCCCGCAACAGGAAGAACAGCGAGGTGTTGATCTCGAAGCAGCCGCCGCCGCGGCGCTGGCGGATCACCTTGTCCAGCACCCGCTCGTCCATGTAGATCTCGTGGCCCAGGTGGTAGTCCAGGTTCTCGAACGGCACCGTGAACGTGTGGCGCTCCTGCAGGTCGCGCAGCGCCGCGAGGTCCGGCCGCTCGGGGCGGGCGGCGCCGATCCGGTCCAGGTAGCCCCGCACCTGCTCGTCGGTCAGCACGGCTCAGTCCCGCTCGTACGACATGCGCATCGACTTCTTGACGTGCGGACTCGGCTTCGGCGGCGCGTCCAGCTTGATGCCGAAGTACTTGTCGTACGCCGCCAGCAGGTCGTCGTCGTTGGTGATCCGTTCGATGCGCCGCTCGTCGCCGTCGATCACGACGAGCTTGTTCTCCCGCAGGATGATGCGCCCGTTCTCGGTCGGCAGCGTGCAGGACAGGTTCTGCAGGAAAGGCGAGTCCGGTGAGGTGCGGTACCACCACAGCACCTGCATGCCGTCGGCCGCCACGACCGGCTCGTCGTAGAAGCGGTACTGCAGCGCGTCGGCCCGGAAGACGTCGGTGGCGTTGTCGGCGACCCGCTTGGTGGAGAAGGTGCCGTGCGGGTCCTCCTGCGGCTGCGGCGACTCCAGCAGCAGCGGGTAGCGGCTGCTGCGACCCAGGCCGACGTCGCTCAGCCACCGCTGCTCGCCGATGCGCACCGTGGTCACCGAGTGGTTGTACGGCGGAGTGAACTCGTGCCCGAGCCAGACCCGGCCCTGGTGCAGCGTGACGTCGAAGCCCAGCGCCTCCAGCAGGTAGTGGAACGCGTTGTTGATCTCGCCGCAGCCGCCGCCGCGGTTCTGGTACACGATCTTCTCGACCACCCGCTCGTCGATGAAGATCTCCTTGCCGAGGTGGTAGTCGATGGTCTCGAACGGCACCGTCAGCTCGTGCTGCGCATGCAGCAGCCGCAGCGCCTCGGCGTCGAGCCGCTCCGGCCGGGCCACACCGATGCGGTTCAGGTACGCGTCGACAAGCGTGTCGTCGAGCATGTGGTCACTCTCCTGTCGAGGGGAAACGGGCGAACAGCTTCGCCGCGTTGGACCGGTTGACCGCGGCCCACCACCCCGGATCGAGGTCCGCGTGGCGCGCCACTCCCGCACCGATCGAGGCGCCGAAGGACTCCGGCATGAACGGGTAGTCGGAGCCGACCAGGACCCGTTCCGGATCGGCGAACAGCCGCAGCGAGGCGAGCGCGTGCCGGCCGCACATCGCCACGTCGAAGTAGAGGCGGCGGAGCACGGCGAGGGGATCGTCCGGCAGGCGGTCGGCGAGATCGCGGTTGATGACCGGGCCGTAGGTGAGCCGGTCGGCGTAGTAGGTGACCCCGCCGCCGCCGTGCGGCAGGATGATCCGCAGCTCGGGGAACCGCTCCAGCGTGCCGTTGTAGAGCAGCTGCGCCACCAGCCGCACCGTCTCGAACGGGAACTCGTACAGCGACAGCGGCAGCCCGAAGGCGGGCTGGCCGGTGGCCGGCGGCACCGCCGGGTGCACGAAGATCGGCGTACGCCGCCGCTCGGCCTCGGCCAGCAGCGGATCGAGCCGGCGGTCGCCGACGTAGAGCCCGTCGTAGTTGGTGAGCAGCCCGAGCCCGTCCAGGCCGAGCACGTCGACCGCGTGGACGAACTCCGCCACGCAGTCGTCGAGGTGGGGGAAGGGCAGCACCGCGAACGCGCCGAAGCGGCAGTCGCCGGCCGCCACGAACTCGGCCAGGTACTCGTTCAGCCGCCGCGCGAGAGCGCGGCTGCGGGCGCGGTCCAGCGGGGGTACGCCCGGCCACAGGCTGACGATCGCGGCGCGTATTCCCTGCCGGTCCATCATGGCGAGGCTGCCCGCCCGGCTCCACGTGGGGCGGTCGACTCCGGAAAGAACAGTGGAACCGCCCAATTCGCGAAGCTCGGCCGCATAGAAATCGGGAACTATGTGATGGTGCACGTCGATGGCGTCCATCCACGGTGACCCGGCCGGACCGTTTACGGGGTTGGCGTCCACATCCGCATAGTGGTGACCGGAGCGCGCCCGGCCAAGGCGGTGCGGGTGAATATGTCACGTCGGTTCCGGCGGTTGCCCTGCCCGTTGCGGGTGCCATACATTGACCGCAGGTCTGGTCTGGAGGACCGTCGACACTATTCGCCGCGAAGTCGGTGCCCGTCCTTATCGCAATTTTCGCGATCGACGGCTGGTGAAGAAATGGACCTGGCGCATGCTCACATATTCGCGTGGCGACCGGCCGATCGGTGTGCTCGGCACCGGCTCCTACCTGCCCGGCCGGGTGGTGACTAACGACGAGGCGGCCGAGCACGCCGGCGTGACCGGCGACTGGGTGTTCGAGAAGACGGCCATCCGGCAGCGACGGTGGGCCAAGCCGGACGAGGCGACCTCCGACCTGGCGATCGGCGCGGCGCGCATCGCGCTCGCGGACGCCGGCGTCGACGCGGCCGACCTGGCGCTCGTCGTGGTGGCCACGTCGACGCCGGATTCGCCGCAACCACCCACGGCCAGCGTCGTCGCCCACGAGATCGGCGCCGGACGGGGTACCGCCGCGTTCGACGTCAACGCGGTGTGCAGCGGCTTCAGCTACGGGCTCGCGGTCGCCGAGCGGCTGGTGACCGCAGCGGGGGACCGGCCGGCGCTGGTGATCGGCGCGGACGTCTACTCGCGCATCCTGTCGCCGCAGGACCGCCGCACAGTGGTGCTGTTCGGCGACGGCGCGGGCGCCGCGGTGATCGGGGTCGGTGGCGCGCACCGGGTCGTGGCCACCCGGCTGCTCAGCTTCGCCGAGGCGCGCGGGCTGATCGGCGTGGCGGCCGGTGGCAGCCGCCTGCCGGCCTCGGAGCAGACGCTCCGCGACGGCTCGCACCACTTCCGGATGGACGGCCGGGGAGTACGCGAGTTCATCGACACGTACGTGGTCGCCGGCATCGCGGAGTTCCTGGCCGAGCACGGTGTGCCGCCGCACCGGCTCGGGCATCTGGTGCCGCACCAGGCCAACGGCCGGATCCTCGCCTCGATGGCGGAGCGGCTCGGGCTGCCCTTCGACCGCGTCGCCAGCACGTACACCGCCTACGGCAACACCGGCGCCGCCGCGGTGCCCATCACCTACGACCAGCTGTGCCGCTCCGGCCGGGTCCGCGCAGGTGACCTCGTGCTGCTCACCGCATTCGGCGGCGGGATGTCCATGGGGATGACCCTGCTCCAGGCCGGCTGAGCCCGCCCGTCGCGCGTCAGGAGGTGCGCCGCAGGGCCGGCTCCGGCCGGCCGTGCGTCGCGAGCACCGTGTGCGCCGCCGACGCCAGCGTCACGTGGCGGTGCCAGCCCCGGTACGAGCGGCCGGTGAAGTCGCGCAGTCCCACCTGGTCGCCGGTGGACTCCAGGTCGTCGGTGACCCGCCGGACCAGCGCCGCCCGGTGGACCAGGTCGGCGAGGCCGATGTCGCCGCGACTGGTCAGCCACAGCTGGCCGGGCTCACCGCGCCCCGGCGCGCTCAGCTCCACCAGAAGCAGGGGATCGTAGCTGCGGGTGCTGGGCAGCCGAACCGCGACGGTGCCGGCCAGCACCGGCGGGCGCGCCGTGAGCCCGAAGACCGGCCGGCGCTGGTGCCGTACGGTCGCCGCCAGGTCGCCGGCCGGCTCGGCGGTGGCGCCGGCGGCCGGGACCAGCCGCAGGCCGGCGGGCACCCGGACCAGCACCGGCGCTCCGGCGGCCCGTAACCGGCGGACCACCGCCTCGACGTCCATCTCCCGCGCGTCCACCACGACCAGCTCGCCGGCCGGCGCCCCCAGTTCCAGGTACGCCTCGACGGTGCAGGCGCCCAGCGACTGGGCGACCAGGTCGTCCGGGATGGCCGCGCGCCGGCGGCGCTTCTCGTCGGACAACCAGTCCTCGTTGAGGTGCAGCCGCCAGTTGACCGGCGTGACGACGCTCGTCGAGGCCGCCCAGAGACCCACCGCGTGCTGCGCGTTGAGGGACTGCCCCAGGCCCGGCGAGTACCGGCGGCCGACGCCCACCGAGTGCGTCCCGGCCTTGCGGATCAGGGTCGGGTGCAGCACCCAGGTCCGGGCCCCGCAGAGGCGCGTGACGTGCCGGGCGAGCGCCCGCCGGACCGGCATCCAGTCCCAGGTGGAGTCGCTGACGAAATGGTGCAGCGCCTGCTCCGCGGCGGGTTCCGTGGAGATCGCGGCGATGTTGCGGATCGACTTGCGTCCCCGGGCCAGCAGCAGCCCGCGTACGTACTCCCGGCCGCGCCGTCGCTGATCGCTGCGCGGCAGCCCGGCCAGGATGTCGTCACACAGATCCGTCAGGTCCTCGTCCAGCAGCATCCTGCCTCCTCGCGGCGCGGCGGCGAATGCACACGAGCTTGGAACCCGCGGCGAGGATGGTCGAGGTGCTGGCGGCACCGCCCTCGGGGCCACAGTGGTTGGCCGAGGCGCAGGTCGCCGGGAGGCCCGCGGGGCGGGCGTCACTTGCCGATGTGCAGCGCCTCCCGGATGAACATCTGCGCGAAGGTCGGCGCGCCGGTGGTGGTGACCACGTCGATGAACTGGCCGACGTGGAGGTCCTCGGTCGCCTCCCGGACGAGCAGGTCGGCCAGGTCGGTGCGGGAGGTGAACCGGCCGGGGAGCCGGCGCGGCTCGGCCCGGTAGTCGGTGACGCCGTCACCGTCGAAGAGGCCGGCCGGACGAATGACCGTCCAGTCCAGACCGCTTTCCGACACCACCTTCTCCATCCGCGCCATGTCCTCGTAGACGGTGCGTCCCATCCGCAGCAGGATCGGCGCGATGATCTTCTTGAACGTGAACGTCTCGCCCTCGGCGTGCTCGCCGCTGGTGCCGGTCGACGTCACGCAGACCAGCCGGCGCAGGCCGTGGGCCCGCATCGCGGCGATCATGTTGGCGGCGCCCTCGGAGTAGGTTCGCACCGTCTCCTTCGTGTACGGCACACCCAGCGTCGAGATCACCGCCTGCTGGCCGGCGACGGCGGCGTCGACAGCCGCGGCGTCCAGCACGTCGGCGCCCACCACCCGCAGGTTCTCGCCCCGCACCGGGAAGGACTCCGGACGCCGGGTCACTGCTGTGACGACGTGGCCCCGGGCCATCGCCAGCTCGGTGGCCAGCCGGCCGGTGGGCCCGTTCGCGCCGAACACCACGAGTCTCATCTGGCCCCACCTCTTCGTCGGCGCGAGGGTCGAACGACGGTCCAGCAGTCGAACAACGTTCCGGTGCCCGACCAATGTACTACGCTCACGGGCGGAACAGGCAGATTTCGGGCGAGGCGGGTGACGGGATGGCGGAGCGGAGCCGGAGCCTGTGGCTGCGGACGACGTCGGCCGGGCGGCCCGACCCGCCACTGACCGTCGAGCGCATCACCGCCGCCGCGGTCGAGCTGCTGGACGAGGACGACGTCGGGCAGCTCACCATGCGCCGCCTCGCCGACCGCCTCGGCGTCGGCACCACCACGCTCTACTGGCACGTGGACACCAAGGAGGACGTGATCGACCTCGCGGTCGACGCGGTGTTCGCCGCCACGCCGCCACCGCCACCCGGCGACGACTGGCGGGCGGACGTCACGACGCTGCTGACCGAGCGCCGTGCCGCGCTGCTGCGGCACCCCTGGTCGGCGGTGATGCGACGACGCCCCGCGGTCGGCCCCGGCTTCCTGTCCTGGATGGAGTTCCTCCAGGCCACCCTGACCCGCGCCGGGTTCACCTCCCGGGACGTCACCGCGGCGAGCTGGGTGCTCTACAGCCACGTCCAGGGCTCCGCGGCCAGCCAGGCCACGCTGCGGTGGTCGGCGGCCGAACGCCGGGAGGGCCAGCTGATGCTGGAGCGGCACAGCGCCAGCTATCCCACACTGGCCGCGCAGCGGCACCTGCTCGACGACGACTGGGACACGAACTTCGCGCTCGGGCTGGCGTACGTGCTCGACGGTCTGACCGCCCGCGCCGCAGCCGGCGCCACCTGAGGCCGGACACGCCGAACCGGCCCGCGCCGGGCGGGCCGGTTCACGTCGGAGTCAGAGGCCGAACTTCTCCGCCAGCAGCCGGCGGTCCACGTACTTGATCGCCGACGTGGTCTGCTCGCGGCCGATCTTGTACGCGGTGGCCACCTCGACCAGCCGCAGCGCCTGGTACTCGAGGGCGGCGAGGTTGTCCTCGTGGACGTTGTTCGCCTCGTGCCGGGAGACGCTGCACGTGCCGTACGGCGCGCCGTTGTTCGGCAGGCCGAGCACCTCGACGCTGGAGCCGTTCGGGACGATCAGCGAACCCCAGTGGCAGATGCAGTTGTGCAGCGCCAGGATGGCCGCCTGCTGCCCGGCGTGCGGCATCGAGCCGGACGCGAACACGGACACCACCTTGTTCGCCAGGTCACCCGGAATGGCGACCGGTCCGGAGTGGTCGATGAAGTCGAGGATCTGCGGAGCCGGCAGCCCGTAGTGCACCGGCGTGCCGATCATGATGGCGTCCGCCGCGACCAGGTCCGCGAGCGTGGCCACCGGGACGTCCGCGGTCTCGGCGTTGAGCTCGGCGTACGCCTTGTGGTCGAGCACCATCGGGCTGGGCAGGTCGGGCACCTTGTAGAGCTGCGCCTCCGCGCCCGCCTTCACCGCCGCAGCCGCCGCTGCCACGGCCATCTGGTAGGTATTCCCGCTGCGGGAGTGGAAGATGATTGCCACCTTGATCACAGGAACGCTCCTCACGAGTCGATGCGCCTGGGCATCGCATGGACCATCTACGGGCATCCTGTCGGCCGCGCCCCGCCCGGCAAACGGCGCGGATCTTAGTTAGTCACCTCGATGTCCGCCGGGGCCGCGACCTGACAGAACCGGCCCGTCGTCGTTGACCGGTCCGTCCCGGTCCGGGTGTGCTGCGCCCATGTCGAACGCTTCCGCGGAACCGCCCGCCGCACCCACCGACCCCGCCGCGCTCGTGCCCCTGTTCGAGCGCGCGTTCAACAACCGTGATCTCGACCAGCTGGAGCGGCTCTACGAGCCGGACGCCCTGCTGATCCTCGCCCCCGGCACGGTTCTGACCGGCGACCAGAGGCGCGCGCGCAGCCGGGAGGAGCAGCACTTCCTGCCGATCAAGGTGGCCGTCCGCCACCAGTACGTCACCGGCGACATCGCCCTGGTGATCAACGACTACGTCCACGAGGGAACCGGACCCGACGGCACCCCGATCCGGATCGAGGGCACCGCCGTCGACGTGCTCCGGCGCGGCGCGGACGGCGCCTGGCGCTGCGTCATCAGCAACCCCGCCGGCCTGGGCGCCGCCGGTCCCACCGCACCCTGACCACTGTCGACACCGGGCCGCAGCGGCGCCGGTGACCGGCCGGCCGGACGGTCAGCCCGTCAATCGGGCGACGATGTCGGCGGCCGGGCCCGGCACGGCGGACGCGAAACCGGTCCCGGCCCACAGGTTCAGCGCCTCGGCGTCACCGAGACGTGCCGCCGCGGCCCGGATCGGCGCGGTCAGGTGGTGCACCGCCGGATAGGCGACCGGCGCCGCCGCGGAGTAGGCGTCGGTGAAGCGGTTGGCCAGGGCCCGCGCCGGATGACCGGTGAACGCCCGGGTGACAACGGTCCGGCGGAAGTCGCCGGAGAGCATCGCGGCGCGCTGTGCCGGCCGGGTGCCGGCCTCGTCGGCGAGCAGGAACGCGGTGCCGCTCTGCACCGCCGCCGCGCCGGCCGCGCGCAGCCGCGCGACATCCTCGGCGGACGAGGTTCCGCCGGCCACGACGACCGGCAGGTCCGTGACCGACCGTACGGCGGCGAGCAGGTCCCGCGCCTCGCCGCGCGGCCGGTAGCCGGACGGATCGGTGGTCGAGGCGTGCCCGCCCGCCGTGCCCGCCTGCGCGACGAGCGCGTCCGGTCCGGCGGCGACCGCCCGGCGGGTCTCGTCGGCCGAGGTGACGGTGATCAGCACGTGGCATCCGGCGTCGCGCAGCGCCCGCACCACGCCCGCCGGCGGTACGCCGAACGCGAAGCTCACGAGCGGGACCGCGTACGCCACCGCCAGGTCCACCTTCGCGGCGAAGTGGTCGTCGTCGTGCCCGCGCGGCGTCGGCAGGTCCACCCCGTACCGCTGCGCCTCCGGCAGCAACAACCGGCGGTACGCCTCCACCCGCGCCGGGTCCGGCTCGGCGGGGGTCGGCACGAAGATGTTGAGCCCGTACGGCACGCCGGCCGCGCGCGTCGCGCGTACCTGGTCCTCGACGGCCTCGGGGGTCTGGTAGCCGGCGGCGAGGAAGCCGACCGAGCCGGCCCGGGCGGCGGCGGTGACCAGCGCCGGGTTCGACGGACCTCCGGCCATCGGGGCGACCACCAGGGGAGGGAGCAGCTCGGTCATGGCGTGACCCTACGTCGGTTCCGGACGACAGCGAGTGCGGGGAACCCCGTCCAGGGGTTCCCCGCACCCTGTGGGGGAAGGGCTCAGATCCGGGCCGCTTCCTCGACCCCGGCCGGGGGAACCGGGGCCGTCTTCGCCCGCCGTCCGGGCATCCACCAGTTGGCCTTGCCGCACAGCTCCATCACGGCCGGGACGAGGATCATCCGGACGATGGTGGCGTCGACGAACACCGCCACCGCCATGCCCAGGCCGACCTGCTTGACCGAGACGTCGGGGCCGAGCATGCCGGTGGTGAACACGGCGATCATGATGGCGGCTGCCGCCGTGATCACCTTGGCGGTACGGGCCAGACCGCGGGTCACGGCACGGCGGGTGTCGCCGGTGCGCTCGTACTCCTCACGGATCCGCGAGATCAGGAAGACCTCGTAGTCCATGGAGAGGCCGAACAGCAGCGGGAACATCATCATCGGCACCCATGTCGTGATCGGCATGGAGGTGGGGAAGCCGAGGGCGGACCCGAGCCATCCCCACTGCACGATCGCCACCAGCACACCGAACGAGGCGCCGATGGACAGCAGGTTCATCACCGCCGCCTGCAGCGCGATCGTGACCGACCGCACCAGCACGACGAGCAGCAGCAGGGACAGCAGGATGACCACGGTGATCATCACGGGCAGCCGGGAGCTGGTCTCCTCGGCGAGGTCGATCGCGCCGGCGTTCGGGCCGCCGAGATAGACCTCGCGGCCGCCGGACGCCGCGGGGAGCACGTCGTCGCGCAGCTTGTGCACCAGGTCCGCGGTGGCCTCGTCCTGGGCGCCGGTGCGGGGGAAGGCCATGAAGACGGCGGCCTGCCCGTCCTGGCTGATCCGGGGCGGCGTCGCGTACGCCACGCCCTCGGTGCCGCTCACCGCGGCGACGACCGGACCGAGGTCGCTGTTTCCGTCGCCGACCTCGGCGGCGAAGATCAGGGGAGCGCCGTAGCCGGGGCCGAAGCCCTCGGACAGGATCTCGTACGAGGTGTAGCTGCTGCGGTCGCGGGGCTGGACGCTGGCGTCGGGCAGGCTCAGCCGCATCGACAGCAGCGGCGCGGTCAGCACCAGCAGGATGGCGGTTGCCCCGAGCGCGGCGATGACCGGGCGGCGCTGCACCACGCCGGCCCAGCGTTCCGCGAGCGTGCGGCGCTCCTGCTTCGGCGCGTCGGAGCCGGCCTGCCGAAGGGGGCCCCGGCGCGGTACGCGCAGACCCTGGATCTTGTAGCCGGCGAAGCCCAGGAAGGCCGGCATCAGCGTGACCGCGGCGATCATCGTCACCAGCACCGTCGCCGAGGCCCCGAGCGCGACGCCGTTCATCATCTTCTGGCCCATGGCGATCAGGCCCAGCAGCGCGATCATCACGGTGGTGCCCGCGAAGAGGACCGCGTGACCGGCGGTGGTGATGGCCTTGACCGTGGCGCTCTCGGGATCGTCCCCCTCCACCAGGCTGTCCTTGAAGCGGGTGAGGATGAACAACGCGTAGTCGATGCCGACGCCGAGGCCGATCAGCACGGCGATGAGCACCGTGAAGTCCGGTGAGGGGACGAGGTGTCCGACGAGCTTCATCAGCGCGACGCCGCCGAGCACCGCCAGCAGCGCGGTGACGATCGGCAGGCCCATCGCCACCAGCGAGCCGAACGCGAGGAACAGGATCACCGCGGCGGTCACCACGCCGACCGCCTCGGCCGGACCCTGCGGGGGCGTCTCCGCCTTCTCCGCCCGCTCGCCGCCCAGCCCCAGCGTCACGCCGTCGCCGGAGGCGTCCTTGACCGTGTCGACGAGTGGCTTGGCCTCGGCCTTCTCCACGTCCATCGAGGTCAGCGGGATCGTCGTCCGGGCGATGCGGCGGTCGGCGGTGACCAGGTTGCGGTCGTCGTAGGGCGAGACGATCGGCCCGGTCACCGGTGAGGCGTCCAGGTCGGAGATGACCTTCTCGATCTTCTGCCGCGCCGCCGGGTCGTCGATGCCCCGCTCGGCCTTGATGGCCAGGGTGAGCGTGTCGCCCCGCTGCTCGGGGAAGTGCTTCTCGATCAGGGCCTGCGCCCGTGCGGAATGGGAGTCCCCGCCGGAGTAGACGTTGTCCGGGGCGGCGCCGTAGCGGAAGCCCAGGAACGCCAGGGCGATGACGCCGACGATCCAGGTCAGGAGCACCAGTCGACGACGCCGGTAACAGAACCGCGCCAATCCCGCCAGAGCTCCGTCTGTGCGGGGAGTCTCGGTAGGCATCATCTTCTCCTCAAGTCAATAAGCGCTCTACCTAATGGTCGTGAACAGGCACTTCTGTGTCGCCGTACGGATGCAGGCACTTCCTGGACGTCGCTACCACGGTTGCGGTACTCCATTTGCAGTACACCTGTCGGTATCCGGTCAGCGCCGTATCCTGCGCTTTCTCTGTCGGCAGAGCGGTGCGGTGACCAGCCGCCGTCGACCGCCCGCGGGAGCGGTCGCGTCCGGACCGGGCAGGAGTGACGCCGTGTTCCGGTCGGAGCTTGTTTCACCTGGTCACGATGGTGCTGGACGTTCGGCCGGCCGGTCCGGGACGGTCCGCGGCGAGGGCTGTTTCGGTCATGCGTGCGAGTTCTGCCAATCGTGGCATTGTTTAGGTAAGTCCGATATCAGCGGGATGCTGCCTGATATATGACGGCTGCGCCGGGGCCTGCCGGATAGTTATGATGAGCGACGACGGTGATCGATGGCAAATGTGGTTGCTGTGGGGTAGCGTCATCGACCGAGTCCAGGCTTTTCTTGAGCTGTGTGCGCATATTCCGGGGGGATTATGACAACGGGACGGCCGCGGGAGAACGAGGCGACAGCCGCAGCACGAAATCCGGTGTGCGCCGCCGGGGGGCCGGTGTCCCAGCCGGGGGGCGGAGGGAGCGACGAGCAGGTCCTGCGCGAGATCCTCGGGGTCGACGTGCACCGCGAGCTGATTGACTTCGCGGGCGGTGCCGGCGGAAATCCGCACCTGGTCGCCGAACTGGCGCGCGGGCTCGCCGAAGAGGGATTGATCCGGGAGAGAAATGGTCGGGCGGAATTGGTTTCCCGTCGAATTCCCCGGCGTGTGCTGAGTTTTGTCATGCGGCGATTGAATGACGTGAGCGCCGGCTGCCAGCAGTTTCTGAAGGTTGCCGCCGCATTGGGCAGATCCTTCATGCTGGAGGACGTCTCGAGAATGCTGGGCAGATCGTCGGCGGCCCTGCTCCCGCCGGTGGACGAGGCGATCGCCTCGGGCTTCGTCGTGGCCGCCGAGCATCAGCTCGCCTTTCAGAGCGATTTCCTGCTGCGCGGCATCATCGAGGCCATTCCCGGGCCCGCCCGCGACGCCTTACGACGTGAGGCGATGAGCCTTTCCGGGCGACGCAGCCCGGTGGCCGACCGGAATCGCCGGATGGACGCCGCGACTGCCGCGCCGGTGAGCGCGACCGGAGAGGACGCCACCGGATCCTGTTCCCGCGCGCACCGCCTGATCATGAGCGGGAACGCCGAGGCCGGCGTCCGTGTCGCCGAGGCGGTTCTCGCCGGCCCGGCCGCGTCGCCCGCCGCCCGGCGTGACGCGCAGGCGTGTCTGGTGCTGGCCGATCTCCTGCTCGGCGGCGAGGGCACCGATCCGCTGACCGAGGCGATCCTGCGGGAACGCGACGCCGAGTCCGGTGACGCCGCGCTGGCGATGGCGCTGACCGCCCGGTCCACCGGGCTGTGGTCGGCGGGAAAGCTGGCCGACGGCCTGGAGCTGGGACGGGCGGCGGTGCGGGCCGGCGCGGAGGCCGAACCGGTGTGGCGTCTGCACGCCCAGCTCGCGCTCGCCGGCAAACTCGCGAACCTGCGTGAGTTCGACGAGGCCGAGGCGCTGATCAACGAGGCGGAGGCCGGCCTGCGCGGACTGCCCGCGCCGATCTGGACGGCCGCGCCGGCGGTGATGCGGTCCCGGCTGCTGCTGCAGGCCGGGCGGATCGGGGACGCGCGCCGGGAGGCGGCGCTGGCCACCGCCGCCGTGGCCGGGGACGCGGTGCCCATGCTGCGGCCCCTCGCCTACGCGGTGCTCAGCACCGCCTCCTTCTACATGGGCGACGTGCCCGCCGCGATCGAGTACCTCAGGCGGGGGCAGGAGGACGCGGACCGCCACGTGGTCCTCGACTCGGTGCAGTACTCGTGGGCGGAAGTGCTGATCACGGTCAAGCAGGAGGGCCCGCGGGCCGCCGCCCGGCTGCTGGCGGGCAAACACCGCCGCCTGCCGACGCGACGCCGCCTGTACGTCGAGGTGCCGAGCGCCGCCGCCTTCCTGGTCCTGCTCGCCCGCGACGTGGACGACCGTGACCTCGAACGCCGCGTCCTCGCCACGGTGGACGGGCTGGCCGCCGACAATCCCGGGATCCAGGTCGTCAGCCTCACCGCCATGCACGCCCACGCGCTGGCGAACAGCGCCCCGGCGGCTCTGGCGCTCATCATCGTGCAGTCACGGGACCCGATCTCGGTGGCGCTGGCCACCGAGGAGCTCGCCAAGCTCTACGCCGCGCAGGCCCAGGCGGGGGGACGGCCGGTGACGCCGGCCCGCGCCGAGGAAACCGGCGTCCCACCGGCGAGCTGCTGGTCGACCCTGTCCGACATGGAGCAGCGGATCGCCTACCTGGTAAGCGTGGGCCTGACGAACCGGCAGATCGCCAAGCAGGTCCACCTGTCCGCGCACACCGTCAACTACCACCTGCGGAAGGTCTACCGGAAGCTGGGCTTCAACACCCGGGCCGAGCTGGCGCACGCCGCGGCCACCTACTCCAGCCGTGCGGCGATCTATTCGATGACCGGCGAGCCGGACTGGGACACGGGCTCCGTGACCGGCAAGGCCAGCTGAACCGCGTCTCCGGCGTCCGCCGGCTGAACCGCGCCCGTCCGCCGGACGGCCCGCTCAGCCGGCGGACGCCGGCTGGCGTGGGGTGGCCAGCGCCGGCCGGACCGCCTCGTGCGCGATGAAGCAGCGGGTCAGTTCGACCCGGCTGTTGATGTCGAGCTTGGAGAAGACGCGCCGCAGGTGGCTGTCGACGGTGTGCGGGGACAGGAACAGCGAGCTCGCCGCCTCACGGTTGGTCATCCCGTCCACGATGGCCCGCACGACCCGCAGCTCCGCGCTGGTCAGGCTCTCCCACCCGGACCGGGGCCGGTCCGGGACCAGCGGGCGGACGTTGTGCGCGGGCACACCACGCAGCTCGGCCTCCACGCGGTCCAGGTCGCGTCGCGCGCCGCACTCGCGGTAGGCGTCCGCCGCGGCTTCGAGGAGCCGGGTGGCCTCGGCCCGGTCCCGGGTGCCGCGGGCCGCGTCCTCCACCGCGCCGGCCGCGGCCAGCGTACGGCCGGCGAGCCGGTGCAGATCCGCGGCCCGCAGCAGTGCCGCCGGATCGTCGCGCAGCAGACCCGCGGCGTGCTCGGCCGCCGCCGCCAGCGACTGGACGAACGGATTGCCGCGGGCGACGCGCCGGGCGACCTCCACGGCCCGCTCGGCCTCCGCGTCGAGCCCGGCCCGGCGGGCGTGGCGGACGAGCGCCGCCGCCGCGGCCGGCGCCTCGGTGAACAGCAGCGGATCGGGTACGACCTGCCCGGCGACGTCGATCAACGTCTGCACCATCATCGCCGGACGGCCGCTGGCCGCGTGGAACCGGGCCAGCGCCCAGTCCATCCGCGCCGTGTCGTCGGCGCCGGCCAGCCGCTCGGCCGCCCGTAACTGGTCGCTGGCCGTGGCGAGGTCACCGCGGTGCACGCTCAGGTGGGCCAGGACCAGGCGCGCCGGTACGCAGTCGGCCGGCCGGGCGCGATCGGCGGCTCGCAGCGCCGCCTCCGCCTCGGCGCGCGCCTCCTCCAGCCGTCCCGCCGCCGCCAGCAGCTCGGCCCGGTGGCCGCGCCGGAGCGTCTCCGAACCGGTGTGGCAGGACTCCCGCGTCGTCGGCCGTACGGTGTCCAGCACCGCCTGCGCCTCGTCGCGCTGATCGGCCGCGGCCAGTGCCCGGACCAGCCAGGTCCACAGCGGCCGCCCGCCGGGCGCGCAGCCCGGCGACGGGGTTCCGGGCTCCGGCCCGGCGGGCGACGCACCGCCCAGGCGCTTCGTGACGTCCGCGAGCGCCCGGTCCAGCTTGGCCCGGTCCAGCTCGCACACGTCGCGGCGGGCGCGCGTGCGCCGCAGGAAGCCGGCCGCCAGGCGGTGGCTGCCGGCGGCCCGCATGCCGTGGCCCAGTTCGAGCACGAGTTGCGTCTCGACGTCCGCCGGGAGGTCGCGGCGCAGGATCACCTCCGCGAGGCGGCCGGCCTCGGTGGGCCGTCCCGCCCCGGCCAGCAGGCGCAGCGCACGGGCCAGCGCCCGCGGCGCCTCGGCGGACCTGTTCTCCAGGTGGGACACGGCCTCCGCCACCACCTCGTCGCACCCGCACCGGCCGGAGCGCGGCGCCGGCCCGGCCGCCGCGACGGGCACTGCCGCCTCCGGCGCGGAGCGGGCGACACGTACGCCGGCGGGGGAGCGGGGCGGACCGAGCCGCCCGCGCGGGGCCGGGCCGTCCGCCACGTCGCCCGCCGCCGGCGCGGTGGCGGGCTCGGCGCGCTCCGGTCGCGGGTACGCGGCGTGCCGAAGCGCCTCGCCGACGACCTGGTGGGCGAAGGTCAGCTCCGCGCCGTCGCGCCGCAGCAGCCCGACCCGTACCGCCTCGTCGATCGCGGCGGACACGTCGGCGGCCGGCCCGTCGAGCAGGCCCGTCACCCGGTCGGCGGGGAACGTGTGGCCGAGCCGGCCGGCGGCCGCGAGCAGGCGCCGCAGCGGGGGCGGCATCTCCTCCAGCAGCCCGTGGACGGCGGTGAGGACACCGTCGGGCAGCCCGTCGGACACCACCGACGCGGCGCCGTCCACGATGATCATCTGGCCGGCCTTGATGAACGCGCTGAACACGTTCTCCATCACCTTCGGGTTGCCGCCGCAGCGGGCCGCCCAGCGCAGGACGGAGGCGTCCGGCCGGGCGCCGAGGAGGCCGGCGCACAGGTCGGCCACCGCCTCCTCGCCCGGCTCGCGCAGCCGTACCCGTACCGCGACGTGCTCGGCCAGCCAGTCGACGGCGTGCTGGGCGATCGACCCGGCGGCGACCGGCCGTCGGGCCAGCAGCCAGAGCACCGGCGAGGACGCCAGCCGCGGCACGAGTCCGCGCAGGGCGAGGGCGCTGACGTCGTCGATGCGCTGGGCGTCGTCCAGGGCGACCACGAGCGGACGCCGGCGCGCCGCGACCTCGACCAGATCGCCGACCCGGTCGATCAGCCAGAACGGGTTGGCGCCCGGGACGGCGAGCTGCTCGACCGCCGCTTCGCCGGGCATCGCGTGGCGCAGGAAATTGACCAGCAGGTGAACGGGCACCGGCTGGTCCGTGACGCTTGCCCGCCCGGCCACCACTGTCAGCCCGCGGGCTGCCGCCTCCAGGCCGGTGACCTTCAGCAGGTGGGTCTTGCCGATGCCGAACGGCCCGTCGACCACGACGCAGCCGCCGGAACCTCGCACGGTGGCGTCGAGCAGTTCCCCCAATGAGGACAATTCCCGCTCGCGCCCCGCCATGCGATTCATGATGACCATCCCGTTTTTCCTCTGCTGAATCGTCCGACGCGCGCCGCGAGTCGAGGTCCTCGGGCGTTCGACCGTCCGTTCTGGACAGTTGAACGCCGGATCGGTGCGGGCTACTCAGTTATACGGGATCTGCGGCCGTTCGTCGGCGACGTCGCTGGCAGCGCCCACTACTCGCGTGAGTAGTGGGCACGGTGACGGAGTGCGATTACTGTCAGGCCATGCCGGAATCGGCATGCCGGCGCGGACGAAATGGCGGCGCCGATGGGGAGATCGGCGTCGTTTCCGCGCCGGCGGGACCGTCCGGAACGGAATCGACTGATCGCGGCTCGACGTGACTGGTCCAGCGAATCCAGGGGAGTCCGAGATGCGTGAGTGTAATGGTGAATGCCGCCTCGATCGGGAGACCCGGGCATGACCGTCGGACATCTCGGGACGGTCACCGACTCGGCGCCCGTCGACGCCGCGCTGCGGGACTTCTTCGCCGAGCGGCGCGCCGAGGCCCGCGAGCTGGGCGACGACTTCGCGGCCCTGGTCGCCGAACTGGAGAGCTACGTGCTGCGGGGCGGCAAGCGCATCCGGCCCGCCTTCGCCTGGCTGGGCTGGATCGGCGCCGGCGGCGACCCGGAGGACCCGGTGGCCGGCGCGGTGCTGAACGCCTGCGCCGGGTTCGAGCTGCTGCACGCGTCCGGCCTGATCCACGACGACATCATCGACGCGTCCCAGACCCGCCGCGGCCATCCCGCCGCGCATGTCGCGTACGCCGAACGGCACCGGGCGCGGCGCTTCTCCGGTGACCCGGGCACGTTCGGCACCGGCACCGCCATCCTGATCGGCGACCTGGTCCTGATCTGGGCCGACGTCCTGGTCCGCGCCTCCGGCCTGCCGGCCGACGCGCACGTGCGGGTCTCGCCGGTGTGGTCGGCGGTGCGCTCCGAGGTCATGTACGGCCAGCTGCTCGACCTGATCAGCCAGGTCAGCCGGAGCGAGGACGTCGACGCGGCGCTGCGCATCAACCAGTACAAGACCGCCTCGTACACGGTGGAGCGCCCACTGCAGTTCGGCGCGGCGATCGCCGGCGCGGACGACGACCTCTTCGCCGCCTACCGCGCCTTCGGCGCCGACATCGGCATCGCGTTCCAGCTCCGCGACGACCTGCTCGGCGTGTTCGGCGACCCGGTGGTGACGGGCAAGCCGTCCGGCGACGACCTGCGGGAGGGCAAGCGGACGGTCCTGCTCGCCACGGCGCTCAAGCGCGCCGACGAACGGGACCCGGACGCGGCGGCCTACCTGCGGGCCAAGGTCGGCACCGACCTCGCCGACGAGGAGATCGCCCGCATCCGTGGCATCTTCCGCGACGTCGGCGCGGTCGAGGAGATCGAGCGGCAGATCTCGCTGCGCACCGACCGCGCGCTGGCCGCGCTGGAGGCCAGCAGCGCCACCGCCCCCGCGAAACATCAGCTCGCCGACATGGCGATCAAGGCCACCCAGCGGGCCCAGTGATGTCCACGGAACCGGTGACCGTCGTCGCCCGCCGCGTCCTCGACGACAGGGGTGACGGAGCGGTCCGCCTCGGCGCCGGCCGCGCCCACGGCAAGGCCATCCTGCTGGGCGAGCACGCCGTCGTGTACGGCGCGCCGGCGCTCGCCGTCCCGGTGCCGCAACTGACCGCCGTGGCGAAGGCGCGCCGGGTCGGCGGCGACGGCCCGGACGAGATCTCGTTCGCCATCGCCGGGCTGGAGAGCCCGGAGGTGACGTCGCTGCCGACCGACGGTCTGCAGCACCTGGTGACGGAGTTCCGGCAGCGGGCCGCCGTCACCGAGCCGATGCGCGTCGACGTGCTCGTGGACTGCGCGATCCCGCAGGGCCGGGGGCTCGGGTCGAGCGCCGCCTGCGCCCGCGCCGCGGTGCTGGCCCTCGCGGACGCGTTCGACCGCCGTCTCGACGCCGGCACGGTGTTCGATCTGGTGCAGACCTCGGAGAACGTGGCGCACGGCCGGGCCAGCGGCATCGACGCGCTGGCCACCGGCGCGACCGCGCCGCTGATCTTCCGCAACGGCGTCGGCCGGGAACTGCCGGTCGCCATGGCGGGCTCCGCGCGGCTGTCCGACCCGGCCGGGTTCGACGCGGTGCTCGTCATCGCGGACAGCGGCGTCAGCGGCAGCACCAGGGACGCGGTGGAGTTGCTGCGTGGGGCCTTCGAACGCTCCCCGCGCACGCGCGACGAGTTCGTCAGCCGGGTCACCAGACTGACCGAGGCGGCGGCGCACGACCTGCTCCAGGGCCGGGTCGCCGACTTCGGCGCGCGGCTGACCGAGAACCACCGGCTGTTGCGTGACGTGGGGGTCAGCACCGACCGGATCGACCGGATGGTCGACGCCGCGGTCGCCGCGGGCAGCCCGGGCGCCAAGATCAGCGGCGGCGGGCTGGGCGGCTGCATGATCGCGCTGGCCGGGGACCGCCGGGAGTCCGCGGCGGTGGTGCGCGGCGTCCGGCAGGCGGGCGCCGTCCGCACCTGGGTCGTCCCGATGGGGAGGTTCGCCGGCCATGACGACTGACCACCGGACGCAGCAGTCCACGCCGGCGCTGGACCGGCGGGCGACCGCGGTGGCCCATCCGAACATCGCACTGATCAAGTACTGGGGCAAGCGCGACGAGCAGCTCATGATCCCGTACGCCGACAGCCTGTCGATGACGCTCGACATCTTCCCGACCACCACCACCGTCCGGATCGACAGCGGCGCGTCGGCCGACGAGGTGGTCCTCGACGGCTCACCCGCCGGCGGCGAGCGGCGACAGCGCGTCGTCGCCTTCCTGGACCTGTTACGGCAGATGGGCGGGCGCACGGAACGGGCCCACGTCGACACCCGCAACTCCGTACCGACCGGCGCCGGCCTGGCGTCCTCGGCGAGCGGATTCGCCGCCCTCGCGCTCGCCGGCGCCGCCGCGTACGGCCTCGACCTGGACGCCACCGCGCTGTCCCGGCTGGCCCGGCGGGGGTCCGTGTCGGCCTCCCGGTCGGTCTTCGGCGGCTTCGCGATCTGCCACGCGGGCCCCGGCGCCGGGGCCGCCGCTGACCTCGGCTCCTACGCCGAGCCGGTGCCGGTCGCGCCGTTCGACGTCGTGCTGGTGGTCGCCATCGTCGACGCCGGGCCGAAGGCGGTGTCGAGCCGTGAGGGGATGCGGCGGACCGTCCGGACCTCGCCGCTCTATCCGTCGTGGGTGGCCTCCGGCCGGGCCGACCTGGCCGAGATGCGGACCGCGCTGCTGCGGGGCGACCTGGACGCCGTCGGCGAGATCGCCGAACGCAACGCCCTCGGCATGCACGCCACCATGCTGGCGGCCCGGCCGGCGGTGCGCTACCTGGCGCCGGTCACGGTGGCCGTGCTCGACAGCGTGCTGCGCCTGCGCGCCGACGGCGTCGGCGCCTACGCCACCATGGACGCGGGACCGAACGTCAAGGTGCTCTGCCGCCGTGCCGACGCCGACCGGGTGGCCGACACCCTGCGCGACGTCGCGCCGGGCTGCGCCGTGGTCGTCGCCGGACCGGGCCCGGCGGCCGCGCCGAACCCGGGCAGCCGGCCGTGACCGGGCCGGGCGCCGTGCGCCGCCACGCGCCGGGCAAGCTGTTCATCGCCGGTGAGTACGCGGTGCTGGAGCCGGGTCACCCGGCGCTGCTGGTGGCTGTCGACAGGGGAGTGGACGTCACCGTCTCCGGCGCCGACGCCCACCTCGTGGTCGACTCCGACCTCCGCCCGGACCGGGCGCGCCTGCGGTGGCAGGACGGCCGGCTCGTCGCCGCGGACGACGGGCAGCCGGCGCCCGCCGACCTCGGCGCCGTGACCTCCGCGATCGAGGTGGTCGGCGAACTCCTGGCCGGGCGCGGACTGCGCCCGCTGCCGATGCGGGTGGCGATCACCAGCCGGCTGCACCGGGCCGGGACGAAGTTCGGGCTCGGGTCGAGCGGGGCGGTGAGCGTCGCCACGGTGACCGCCGTGGCCGCGTACCACGGGGTGGAGCTGTCGCTCGAATCGCGGTTCCGGCTGGCGATGCTGGCGACGGTGCGCGACGGCGCCGACGCCTCCGGCGGTGACCTGGCCGCGAGCGTCTGGGGCGGCTGGATCGCCTACCAGGCGCCCGACCGCGCCGCCGTACGCGACATGGCGCGGCGGCGCGGCGTGGAGGAGACGATGCGCGCGCCCTGGCCGGGCCTGCGGGTCCGGCGGCTGCCACCACCGCGTGGCCTCGCGCTGGAGGTGGGCTGGACCGGTGAGCCGGCCAGCAGCAGCGCGCTGACCGGGCGGCTGGCCGCCTCCCGGTGGCGGGGCAGCGCCGCGCGGTGGAGCTTCACCAGCCGCAGCCAGGAGTGCGTACGCACCGCGATCGACGCGCTGGAGCGGGGCGACGACCAGGAACTGCTGCACCAGGTCCGGCGGGCCCGGCACGTGCTCGCCGAGCTGGACGACGAGGTCCGGCTCGGCATCTTCACCCCCCGCCTGACGGCGCTGTGCGACGCCGCCGAGACCGTCGGCGGTGCGGCCAAACCGTCCGGCGCCGGCGGCGGCGACTGCGGCATCGCGTTGCTGGACGCCGCTGCCGCGACGCAGACCGCGCGGCTGCGCGAGCAGTGGGCCGCCGCCGGGGTGCTCCCCATGCCGATCCAGGTCCACCAGACGAACGGGAACGCGCGATGATCGCCAACCGCAAGGACGACCACGTCCGGCTCGCCGCCGAGCAGCAGGACCGGCTCGGCGGTCACCACGAGTTCGACGACGTGTCGTTCGTGCACCACGCACTGGCCGGCATCGACCGGTCCGACGTCTCGCTGGCCACCTCGTTCGGCGGCATCGACTGGCCGGTGCCACTGTGCATCAACGCGATGACCGGCGGCAGCACCAAGACCGGCCTGATCAACCGGGACCTGGCGATCGCGGCCCGGGAGACCGGCGTACCCGTCGCGACCGGGTCGATGAGCGCCTACTTCGCCGACGAGTCGGTGGCCGAGACGTTCAGCGTGATGCGCCGGGAGAACCCGGACGGGTTCATCATGGCCAACGTCAACGCCACCGCCACGGTCGAGCGGGCCCGGCGGGCCGTCGACCTGATGCGGGCCGACGCGCTGCAGATCCACCTGAACACCATCCAGGAGACGGTGATGCCGGAGGGGGACCGGTCGTTCGCCGCGTGGGGACCGCGGATCGAACAGATCGTCGCCGGCGTCGGTGTCCCGGTGATCGTCAAGGAGGTCGGCTTCGGGCTCAGCCGCGAGACGCTGCTGCGGCTGCGGGACATGGGTGTCCGGGTGGCCGACGTCGCCGGCCGGGGCGGCACGAACTTCGCCCGGATCGAGAACGACCGGCGCGACGCCGCCGACTACTCCTTCCTCGACGGGTGGGGGCAGTCGACACCCGCCTGCCTGCTCGACGCCCAGGGCGTCGACCTGCCCGTGCTGGCCTCCGGCGGGGTCCGTCACCCGCTCGACGTGGTCCGTGGGCTGGCGCTCGGCGCCGGCGCCGCCGGGGTGTCCGGGCTGTTCCTGCGGACGCTCCTGGACGGCGGCGTGCCGGCGCTGCTGTCGCTGATCTCCACCTGGCTCGACCAGATCGAAGCCCTGATGACCGCCCTGGGCGCGCGCACACCGGCCGACCTGATCCGGTGCGACCTGCTGATCCACGGACGGCTGAGCGCGTTCTGCGCGGCCCGGGGCATCGACACCCACCGCCTCGCCACCCGCTCCGGCGCCACCCACGAGATGATCGGAGGCATTCGATGAACGACGCCATCGCCGGTGTGCCCATGAAATGGGTGGGTCCCGTGCGGATCTCGGGCAACGTGGCACAGGTCGAGACGGAGGTCCCGCTCGCCACGTACGAGTCGCCGCTGTGGCCGTCCGTGGGCCGGGGCGCGAAGATCTCCCGGCTGGTCGAGGCGGGCATCGTCGCCACGCTCGTCGACGAGCGCATGACCCGCTCGGTGTTCGTGCGCGCCAGGGACGCGCAGACCGCCTACCTGGCCTCGCTGGAGGTCGACGCGCGGTTCGACGAGCTGCGCGACATCGTGCGCACCTGCGGCAGGTTCGTCGAGCTGATCGGGTTCCACCACGAGATCACCGCGAATCTGCTGTTCCTGCGGTTCAGTTTCACCACCGGTGACGCGTCCGGGCACAACATGGCGACGCTGGCCGCCGACGCGTTGCTGAAGCACATCCTGGACACCATTCCGGGAATCTCGTACGGCTCGATCTCGGGCAACTACTGCACCGACAAGAAGGCCACCGCGATAAACGGCATTCTCGGCCGGGGCAAGAACGTGGTCACCGAACTGGTGGTGCCACGGGAGATCGTCCACGACAGACTGCACACGACGGCGGCCGCGATCGCCCAGTTGAACGTGCACAAGAACATGATCGGCACATTGCTCGCCGGCGGTGTCCGCTCGGCCAACGCGCACTACGCGAACATGCTGCTCGGGTTCTACCTGGCGACCGGGCAGGACGCCGCGAACATCGTCGAGGGCTCCCAGGGCGTGACGGTCGCCGAGGACCGCGACGGCGACCTCTACTTCTCCTGCACGCTGCCCAACCTGATCGTGGGCACCGTCGGCAACGGCAAGGGTCTCGGCTTCGTGGCGGAGAACCTGGAACGGCTCGGCTGCCGCGCCGCCCGTGATCCGGGCGAGAACGCCCGGCGGCTCGCGGTCATCGCGGCCGCGACGGTGCTCTGCGGCGAACTGTCCCTGCTCGCCGCGCAGACCAACCCGGGCGAGCTGATGCGGGCGCACGTCCGGCTCGAACGCCCGACCGAGACCACGAAGATCGGAGCCTGACGATGGCCGCGAGACCCGCCGTCGGCATCCACGACCTGTCCGCCGCGACGACGCACCACGTGCTGACGCATGCCACGCTGGCCGCCACCAACGGCACCGACGTGGCCAAGTACCACCGGGGCATCGGCCTGCGGGCGATGAGCGTGCCCGCCCCGGACGAGGACATCGTGACCATGGCCGCTGCCGCCGCCGCGCCGGTCGTCGCCCGCCACGGCACCGACCGGATCCGGACCATCGTGTTCGCCACCGAGTCGTCGGTCGACCAGGCGAAGGCGGCCGGGATACACGTCCACTCCCTGCTCGGCTTCCCCTCGGCCACCCGGGTGGTCGAGCTGAAGCAGGCCTGCTACGGCGGTACGGCGGGACTGCAGTTCGCCGTCGGCCTGGTGCACCGCGACCCGTCGCAGCAGGTCCTGGTGATCGCCAGCGACGTGTCGAGGTACGCGCTGGGCGAGCCCGGCGAGGCGACCCAGGGCGCCGCGGCGGTCGCCATGCTCGTCGGCGCGGACCCGGCTCTGGTACGCGTCGAGGACCCGTCGGGCATGTTCACCGCCGACGTCATGGACTTCTGGCGGCCGAACTACCGCACCACCGCCCTGGTCGACGGGCACGAGTCCATCTCCGCCTACCTGCAGGCGGTGGAGGGCTCGTGGAAGGACTACACCGAGCGCGGCGGCCGCGCGCTGGACGAGTTCGGCGCGTTCTGCTACCACCAGCCGTTCCCCAGGATGGCCGACAAGGCGCACCGGCACCTGCTCAACTACTGCGGGCGCGACGTCGACGACGCGCTGGTCGCCGGCGCCATCGGGCACACCACCGGGTACAACGCCGAGATCGGCAACAGCTACACCGCGTCGATGTACCTCGGGCTCGCGGCGCTGCTCGACACCGCCGACGACCTGAGCGGCCGGACCGTCGGCTTCCTCAGCTACGGGTCCGGCAGCGTCGCCGAGTTCTTCGCCGGCACCGTCGTGCCCGGGTACCGCGAGCACACGCGACCCGACCAGCACCGCGCGGCGATCGACCGGCGGCAGGAGGTCGACTACGACACGTACCGGGAGCTGCACGAGCACGCCTTCCCGGTCGACGGCGGTGACTATCCCGTGCCGGCGGTGACCACCGGCCCGTACCGGCTGGCCGGGCTCTCCGGCCACAAGCGCGTCTACGAGCCGCGATAGCGACCGGCCAACGCCGGGCGCCCCCGACCGAACGACACATGCTTGGAGGATCGATGTCCGGAACTCCCGAGGTGGCCGAGCTCTACTCGACCATCGAGGAATCGGCCCGGCAGCTGGACGTGCCCTGTTCGCGCGACCGGGTCTGGCCCGTCCTGTCCGCGTACGGCGACGCGTTCGCGCATCCCGAGGCGGTGGTCGCCTTCCGGGTGGCGACCGCGCTGCGTCACGCGGGTGAGCTGGACTGCCGGTTCCGGACGCATCCGGACGACCGGGACCCGTACGCCTCGGCGATCGCCCGGGGCCTCACCCCGCGGACCGACCACCCCATCGGCGGCCTGCTCGCCGAGGTGCACCGGCGCTGCCCGGTGGAGAGCCACGGCATCGACTTCGGGGTGGTCGGCGGCTTCAAGAAGATCTACGCGGCCTTCGCCCCGGACGAGTTGCAGGTGGCCTCGGCGCTCGCCGGCATCCCGGCGATGCCCCGCAGTCTCGCCGCGAACGCCGGGTTCTTCACCCGGCACGGTCTCGACGACCGGGTCGGCGTGCTGGGCTTCGACTACCCGGCCCGGACCGTGAACGTCTACTTCAACGACGTGCCGCGCGAGTGCTTCGAGCCGGAGACGATCCGGTCGACGCTGCGGCGGACCGGGATGGCCGAGCCGAGCGAGCAGATGCTGCGGCTCGGCGCCGGGGCATTCGGGCTCTACGTGACGCTGGGCTGGGACTCCCCGGAGATCGAACGGATCTGCTACGCCGCGGCGACAACGGATCTGACCACGCTTCCCGTACCCGTGGAACCGGAGATCGAGAAGTTCGTGAAAAGCGTTCCGTACGGCGGCGGGGACCGCAAGTTCGTCTACGGCGTGGCGCTGACCCCGAAGGGCGAGTACTACAAACTCGAGTCGCACTACAAATGGAAGCCGGGCGCGGTGAACTTCATTTGAACGCCGGCCGGTGCCGCCCGGCCGGCGGCACCGGGATCAATGCCTGTTCGCTCGGGGCTCAACCCTGGCACCCTCCGCTAAAGTGCGATTATGAGGACTGGACTGTCCAGTGTGTGGGCCCGGGTGAAGAACTGGGTCATCGCGGTCGGTGTGGCGGCGGTGCTGTTGATCAGCGCGCTGGCCGGTGACCATCCCGCCCCCGACGGCCTCGGGCTGCTCGGCTACGCGCTGGTGGTGGCGAGCGGCCTGGCGCTGGCCGCCAGTCGCCGGGCTCCGGTCGCCGTGCTGGTCGCCACCGGGCTGTGCGTGGTGGGCTACAACGCGGTCGGCTTCGGGGTGCCGGCCATCGCGTACCTGTTCGCGGTGTACGCGGCGGTCCGGGCCGGGCACCGGCTCGTCACGCTCGGGGTGAGCGCGGCCCTGCTCGTCGTGCTGCCGCTGGCGATCATGGCCTCGCCGGCGGACGGCGCCCTCAAGGAGGCGCTCGCACAGTCGCGGGGCGTGCTCGAACTGGCCTGGCTGGTCGCCGCGGCGGCGGCCGGTGAGGCGTTGCGGCAGGCCGAGCGGCGGGCGGACGAGGCGGAGCGCACCCGCGAAGAGACCGCCCGGCTGCGCGCGACCCAGGAGCGGCTGCACATCGCACGGGAGCTGCACGACTCGCTCACCCACCAGATCTCGATCATCAAGGTGCAGGCGGAGGTCGCGGTCCACCTGGCCCGTAAGCGCGGCGAGCAGGTGCCGGAGTCGCTGCTGGCGATCCAGGAGGCCGGCCGGGCGGCGACCCGGGAGCTGCGCGCGACCCTGGAGACGCTGCGCGACCTGACCAAGTCCCCGTCGCACGGGCTCGACCACCTCCCGGAACTGCTGGCCGGGGCCGAGAAGATCGGCCTGGCCACCACGCTGACGATCGAGGGTGACCAGCGGGACGTGCCGGAGGCGGTGGGCCGCACCGCGTACCGGATCGTCCAGGAGTCGCTCACCAACACGGCCCGGCACGCCTCCGCCGCGGCCGCCGCGGTCCGCATCGACTACCGCCCGGACGCGCTGAGCATCCGGATCGACGACGACGGCACGGCCCGGCCGGGCGCCGCCCCGGTGCCCGGCGTCGGGCTGCTCGGGATGCACGAGCGGGTCCTTGCGCTGGGCGGCCGGCTCCGGGCGGAACCCCGCAGCGGCGGCGGGTTCACCGTCCAGGCCGAACTCCCGGTGGTGCGCGTCCCATGATCAGGATCATGCTGCTCGACGACCAGCCGCTGCTGCGCAGCGGGTTCCGCGCGCTGCTGGACGCCGAGGACGACATCGAGGTGGTGGCCGAGGGCGGGAACGGCCGGGAGGGCCTGGCCCTGGCCCGGCACCACCTGCCCGACCTCGCCCTGATCGACATCCAGATGCCGGTCATGGACGGCGTCGAGACGACCCGGCAGATCGTCGCGGACCCGGCGCTGGCCGGGGTGCGCGTGGTCATCCTGACCAACTACGGCCTCGACGAGTACGTCTTCCACGCGCTGCGCGCCGGCGCCACCGGCTTCCTGGTCAAGGACATCGAGCCGGACGACCTGCTGCACGCCGTGCGGGTAGCCGCGCGCGGGGACGCGCTGCTCGCGCCGTCGATCACCCGGATGCTGATCAACAGGTACGTGTCGGAGCCGCTCTGCGCGGACGTCACGCCCGGCATGGAGGAGCTGACCAACCGGGAACGCGAGGCGGTCGCGCTGGCCGCCCGGGGCCTGTCCAACGACGAGATCGCCGATCGCATGGTGATCAGCCCGCTGACCGCGAAGACCCACGTCAACCGCGCCATGACCAAGCTCCAGGCCCGCGACCGCGCACAGCTGGTGGTGTTCGCCTACGAGTCCGGCCTGGTGTCACCCGGCAATCGCTGACCGGGCGGCACGGCCCGGTCTGTCGCTCGCAGTGCTGCGACTGCGGTATACGGCTGCTCCGCGCGCAGACGCCGCACCGCGGGAATACCGTCACCGCAGTAGATCGATTGTCTCCATCGGCATGACGACCCGTAGCGGAGTCGTTACCTACGCTGGCGCAGATGCCTGTTCCCGCAGCCGAAGGGGCTCCCATGTTCATCCGTCGTCTGCTCACCGCCGCCGCAACCGGCGTCCTCGGTGGGCTCGCACTCGTCGCGCCGGCGGCCGCGCAGGTGACGGCCGCCGACGGTGACGGTGGTTCCGGCCGGGCCGGGTCCGTGCTGGCGCTCGCGCTCGCGTTGCTCGGCCTCGTCCTGGGCGTGTGGGCGTTGCGCTCCGCGGGGCGCGGCGGCGGTCGTGGCAACGCGATCGCCGCGCTGGTGCTCGCGGCGGCCGGCCTGATCGCCGGTGTGGTCGCCCTGGCTGGCTCCGACGGCGGTGTCGGCAGCGGCAACGGCCGTGGCGGCGCCATCGTGTCCGTCGTGCTGGCCCTGATCGGGATCGCCGTCGGCGGTCTGGCATTCACCCGCTCCCGGCGCGCCGCCTGACCGGCGCCGCCGACCGAACACCCCGGTGACCCAACCGACCCGAAGGGGAGTCCCATGCGCAAAGTGTTCGCCGGACTGGCAGCGTTCCTGCTGCTCGTGCTCGTGGTGCAGTTCTTCCTGGCCGCCAGCGGCGCGTTCAGCAACGAGGCCAACGAGGAGGCGTTCCGCCCCCACCGGATCCTCGGTCTGGGGAGCATCCTCGTCGCCGTGGTGCTGACGGTGGCCGCCGCGGTGATGCGGATGCCCGGCCGGATCATCGGCCTGTCCGGCCTGGTCGCCGGGCTGGGGATCCTGCAGGCCCTGATCGCGGTCATCGCCAAGGCGTTCGGCGACTCGGCCGGCGACTCGGCCGTCGGCCGGTACGTGTTCGGCCTGCACGCGGTCAACGGGCTGGTGATGGTGGCCGTCGCCCGCGTCATCCTGCGCAGCGTCCGGCCGGGGCCGGACACGACGACCACGCCCGGCGTGGACACCACTGTGACCGGCCCGGCGGCCGACTCGGCGCGAACGGCCTCATGAGCACGCTCCAATGGATCCTCGTGGACCACGTCGTGGCACTGCTCGGTGTCGCGACGTGGTTCGCGGCAGGCGTGACCGCCGCGCTCGGCCGCAACCGCCTCGCGCTGGGCCTGCTCGCCGCCGCGGTGCTCGTGACGATCACCCGGCTGGGCACCGTGGCGCTGCTGGCCGGGCGCGGCTGGTGGTTCGTCCAGGAGAAGGTTCTGCTGGGGCTGCCGCTGCTCTTCGCCGCCGGGATCGTCGCGGTGCTCCTCGCCGGCCCGCGGCTGCTCGCGGCCCGGCAGTCGCCGGCCACGGGCCTGCCGGCCGGCGGGCTCGTCGCGCTGCTGACCGCCGGTTACGCCGCGCTGGCCGGCCTGGTGGTGACGTTCACCGCCGGCTACCCGTTGACGTTGAGCACCTCGCTGATCGCCGTCGCCGTCGTCTGCGCTGGCGCGCTGCTCACCGCCCGGGTGGTCGGACGACCCGCCGGGCAGGGCGCGGACGCGGGCGCCCCGGAACGCTCGGCGGCGGCTGACGCGGGCTCTCCCGAACAAGCGCCGGTGGCGGCCGGGGCGTCGGCGCTGTCCCGCCGCCGGTTCCTCGGCGTGGCCGGGGGCGTCGTCGCGGCGGGCGCCGGCGCCACCGGCGTCGGCCTGCTCTTCCGGGAGCCCGAGGCGATGGTCACCGGAGGCGGCCCCGGACACGCCGGTGGCGCCGGCCCGAAGGTTTCAGTGGCGGACCTGCGCGGCCCCGGCGCTCCGGCGGCGGGCGGCACCGCGCGACGCCACGTGCTCACCGCCCGGACGGGCACCGTCACGCTGCCGGCCGGGCGTCCGATCGACGCCTGGAGCTACGAGGGCCGGCTGCCCGGGCCGGCCATCACCGCGACCGAGGGCGACCTGATCGAGGTGACGCTCCGCAACGCCGACATCGAGAACGGTGTCACCCTGCACTGGCACGGGTACGACGTGCCGTGCGGCGAGGACGGCGCGCCGGGCGCCACGCAGCACGCGGTGCGGCCCGGCGGCGAGTTCGTCTACCGGTTCCAGGCGGACCAGGTGGGGACGTACTGGTACCACACCCACCAGGCGTCGCACCCCGCCGTGCGCAAGGGGCTGTACGGGACGCTCGTCGTGACGCCGCGCGAGGACCGGCCGGACGCGGAGCGCGGGCTGGACCTGACGCTGCCGGTGCACACGTTCGACGACGTCGTGATCCTCGGCGACCAGGAGGGACGCGCCGTCCACGACGTCCGCCCGGGACAGCCGGTGCGGCTGCGTCTGATCAACACCGACTCGAACCCGCACTGGTTCGCCGTCGCCGGCTCGGCGTTCCGGCTGGTGGCCGTGGACGGCCGCGACCTCAACCAGCCGGGCGAGGTACGCGAGGTCGGCCTCCGCCTGCCCGCCGGTGGCCGGTACGACGTGGTCCTGACCATGCCGGACGCCACTGTCACGCTGCTGCTCGACCACGACCCCGACCAGGGCGTCCTGCTGCGCCCGGCCGGTGCCGGCGGCGGCGACCGCACCCTGCCGGACACCGGCGACTGGCCCGAACTGGACCTGCTGGAATACGGCGAGCCGGCACCCGTGCCGTTCGACGGCGACGACGCCGACCGGCACTTCACCATCGTCCTCGACCGCGCCCTGGCCATGGTCGACGGCAAGCCCGCCTACGCCCAGGCCGTCGACGGCCGCGCGCACCCCTCCGTCCCGGACCAGCTCGTCCGGGAGGGTGACGTCGTGCGCTTCACGGTGGTCAACCGGAGCCTGGAGACCCACCCGTGGCACCTGCACGGTCATCCGGTGCTGATCCTGTCCCGCGACGGCCGGCGCTACTCCGGCAGCCCGCTGTGGATGGACACGTTCGACGTGCGGCCGGGAGAGGTCTGGGACGTGGCGTTCCGGGCGGACAATCCGGGTGTCTGGATGAACCACTGCCACAACCTGCCGCACCAGGAGCAGGGCATGATGCTGCGGCTCGTCTACGACGGTGTCACCACGCCCTTCGACAGCACGAGCCACGCACACTGAGGGGGACTGCCATGACCGCAGACGTGCACTCCCTGGCCGGCGTCCGCTACGTCGTCGACGACGTGCCGGCGGCGATCGAGTTCTACACCGCCCACCTGGGTTTCACGGTGTCGACCGCGTTCCCGCCGGCCTTCGCGGACGTGGTGCGCGGGCCGCTGCGGCTGCTGCTGTCCGGTCCGGCCAGCTCGGGCGCCCGGGTCACGCCGGCGGACGCGGCCGGGTGCGGGCGCAACCGTATCCACCTGATCGTCGACGACGTCGACGCCGAACGGGAGCGGCTGCAGCGGGCCGGGGTGACGTTGCGCAGTGACATCGTGTCCGGGCCGGGTGGTCGTCAGTTCCTGGTCGCCGACCCGGCCGGCAACCTGGTCGAGATCTTCGAGCCGACCGCCCGCGGCTGAGCCACCGGACCCGACCGCCTCCCGTCTACCCCGGACCGTCCGCGCCGATCTTGCACTTGCCGCCCTTCCAGTGCCGGGGATATCCCTTTTGCGGGGGCCGAAAGTGCAAGATCGCGGAGGCTGGGAGGGACGGTGGCGGGATCAGTACCGGTTCGTGGTGGGTGCGGAGAGCCGGGCGGCCAGGATGGGGATGATCACCGCGCCGGCGATCACGTGGGTGCCGGCGAGGACGAGCTGCGTGGACACGGCGGTGTCCTGGGCGAAGGCGGGCGCGGCGAGGGACAGCACTGTGAACGCGACAGTGCCGGCGACGAAGACGCGTGCGGGCCGCCGGGCCCGCCGGGCCGCGACCACCGCCAGGACGATCCCGCCGATCGACCAGAGCACGACGCTGCGGGCGATGGCGCCCACCGGGATCGCCTGCGCCTGCTCCTCCCAGACACCTGCCGCCTCCATCGGTACGCCGAGACCCCGGGCGGCGAGCGTGAACGCCTCCGCGGCCACCGCCCCGGCGAGGGTGGCCAGGACGCCGACCAGCCACACCGGGGCGGTGGCCAGCGACCGGGTCGACCGCGCCGCGACGGGGGGTCGCTGAGTGGCCTCATCCACGGCGTCGCCTCCGGTCCGGTGCCTCGATGTGTTCTCCGGGAGAATGCGGGGACGCCACGACGGCAGTCAATCGTGGACAGTTGAACGCCGAGGCGTCACGGCCGGGTCCCGCGCCGGCCCGCCGCCCCGGCCGCGGCGGCGGCCGTGCCGTCGGCGAGCAGGGAGACCAGCAGATCGCCCAGGATCCGCGGGCCGTGCTGGGTGAGGACCGACTCCAGGTGGAACTGGACGGACCGGAATCCCGCGCCGCGCAGCGCGTGCACGTCACCGCTGTCCGGGCTGCGGCTGATCTCGATCGGGCCCCGGCGGCCACCGGCCACCACGTCGTGCGCGGAACGGGCCGTGTAGGTGTTGTAGAACCCCACCAGCTCCGGCCGGCCGAACAGGTCGATCCGCTTCTGCACGCCCTGGTTGGGCACCGCGCGCCGGGCGAGGGGGAACCCCAGCTCGGCGGCGAGCACCTGGTGGCCCAGGCAGATGGACAGGAACGGCACCGTCCCGGCGAGCAGGTCGCGGGTGAGCCCGCGCAGAGTCCGCATCCGCCTGTCGCTCAGGTCGCCCGGGTCGCCGGGGCCGGGACCGACGACGACGAGGTCGTATCCGTCCGGCCGCAGCGGGCTGTCGAACCGGACGATGCTCGACCGCAGCCCGAGGGCCCGCAGCTGGTGGTCGAGCATGGCCATGAAGGTGTCCTCGTTGTCGACGACGAGCACGCGGCGCCCGGCCAGCGCCCGGTTCGGGATTCTCCGCTCCGCGCCGTCGAGCCAGAACCTCGACAGCGTGGCGTTGCGCTCGCGCAACGCCCGCCGTACCCGGGGGTCGGTGGCCAGGGACGAGCGTGCCCGCACGGGCGTCGCCGGCCCGCCGTCCGGGCCGGCCGGGTCGACGCCGAGGCCGAGCGCCGCGCGCATGCCGCCCGCCTTGGCCCGCGTCTCGGCCACCTCCGACTCCGGCTTGGAGTCGCGTACCAGGGTGGCGCCGACGCCCAGGCGGAGCGTGCCGTCGTGGTCGATCTCGGCGGTGCGGATCATGATGGCCGAGTCGAGCGTACGGCTGCCGGCCGGGTCACTGCCGATCAACGCGAGCACGCCGCCGTAGTAGCCGCGGCCGGTCGTCTCGTGGCGGGTGATGACCCGGAACGCGTTCTCGATCGGGCTGCCGGTGACGGTCGGCGCGAGCAGCGTCTCCCGCAGCACGTCGCGTACGTCCAGGTCGCTGCGGCCGGTCAGGATGTACTCGGAGTGCGTCACCCGCGCCATTTCCTTGAGGAACGGGCCGTGCACCTGGCCGCCGGAGGCGCACATCCGTGCCATCATTTTCAGTTCCTCGTCGACCACCATGTAGAGTTCGTTCGCCTCTTTCGGGTCGTTCAGGAATTCCAGCAGACCGGAAACCGCCGGGCCGTTCGGAGGATGCCGGTACGTCCCGCTGATGGGATTCATCGAGACGGTTCCGTCGATCATGCTGACGTGCCGTTCCGGTGACGCGCCGATGAACGTGCCGGCGCCGGAGTGGAACAGAAACGTCCAGTAGGAACCCAGCTCACCGGTCAGCAACCGGCGGAAGATCGCCAGTTCGGTGGCGGTCGAGCAGTCGGCCAGCCGCGCGGTGAAGGTGCGCCGGATGACGAAGTTGGATCCGGCGCCCTGCCCGATCTCGTCGCCCACCACCCGCTTGACGATCGCCGCGTAGTCCTCGTCGCTGAGGTCGAAGTCGGCGTCGGTCACCGGTACGGCGCGCTCGGGCAGGCCCGCCAGCGCCTGCTCGCGGTCGAGCCCGAACTGCTCGTGGACGCGCATCGCGAGCAGTGGAGCGCCGTCGTCGTGGCAGTCGTACCCCCGCTCGGTGACCTGCCGGTACGGCACCGCGACGAGCAGGTCGTGCCGCCCGCCGGTCGCCGGCCCGGCGGGCAGGGGCAGCTCGGCGAGCGTGTCCACCTGGCACACCTCGCCGGTCAGAACCTCCACGTACGCGCTCCCGGCCGCGCCGGGCCGGTGCAGCAGGGCGAAGGCACGCCCGCCGCCGCCGAGACCGGACAGCAGATCCGGGAATCCGGCCACGTTCGATTCCGTCCCGTCCATGTCGCTCCCTTTGCCCTAGAGATCGCCTGTCGATAGTGCGTCCGGCAAAAGGCGTCGCGCATGACGTGTTGTCGCCGACGGCATCACGTGTTTCCGGTAACGCGCCGACGTTATGGCGTGAACGACTGAATCGGCGGGCTACTACTCGGGCGAGTAGTGCCCACGCAGATCGACCGCGATTACTGTCGACCGCAATGCCGATACGACGAGGGCGGTGAAGACGACTGTGGACGTGCTGGTCCAGAAATACGGGGGCACCTCGCTGCAGACCCTCGACCGCGTACGGCACGCCGCGCTGCGGATCGCCGCGGCTCGGCGGGACGGGTCCGCCGTGACAGTTGTCGTGTCGGCCCGCGGCAGCCGCACCGACGACCTGCTGCGGCTCGCGGCCGACGTCGGCGCCGCCGGCCCGTCCCGGGAACTCGACCAGTTGCTCGCAGTCGGCGAGTCCGAGTCGGCGGCGCTGATGGCGCTGGCGTTGACCGGGCTCGGCGTGCCGGCCGTCTCACTGACCGGGCACCAGGCGGAGATCCACACCACCGACCGGCACGGCGACGCGCTGATCTCGCGGATCGGGGCGGCGCGGGTCGAGGCGGCGCTGGGCCGCGGCGAGGTCGCCGTGGTCACCGGGTTCCAGGGGATCGACCGGGCCGGGGACGTCGCCACGCTCGGACGCGGCGGCTCCGACACGACAGCGGTGGCGCTCGCCGCCCGGCTGCGCGCGTCGGCGTGCGAGATCTACACCGACGTGGACGGCGTGTTCAGCGCCGACCCCCGCATCCTTCCGGCGGCGCGTTGCCTGCCGTGGGTCGAGCCCGGCGTCATGGCGGAGATGGCGTTCGCCGGCGCGCGGGTCCTGCACACCCGATGCATCGAGCTGGCCGCCATGGAAGGGGTCGAAGTGCGCGTGCGCAACGCGTCGTCGCAGGCACCCGGAACGACAGTCGTGGACCGGCCGGACGACCGGCCGCTGGAGACCCGGCGGGCCGTGGTGGCGGTGACCCACGACACCGACGTGGTGCGCGTGCTGGTGCACTGCCGCGACGGCCGGCGGGACATGGCGCCCGACGTGTTCGAGGTGCTGGCCGCCCACGGCGCGGTGGCGGACCTGGTGGCCCGGTCCGGGCCGTACGAGAGCGAGTTCCGGATGGGGTTCACCATCCGCCGCAGCCAGGCCGACGCGGTGCGGACCGCGCTGCACAACCTCACCGCGTCCTTCGACGGCGGCGTCCACTTCGACGAGAACGTCGGCAAGGTGTCGGTGGTCGGCATAGGCCTGCTCAGCCGCCCCGAGCACACGGCCCGGCTGATGGCGGCGCTGGCCGAGGCCGGGATCTCGACGAGCTGGATCTCCACCTCCCAGATGCGGCTGTCGGTGATCGTGTCGCGGGACCGCACCGTGGACGCCGTCGAAGCCCTGCACCGCGCGTTCCGCCTCGACCGGTCCGAGCCGGCGGACGCCACGTCCCTGACCTCCCGTCGTTCCGCCACCGCCTGAGAGAGGTAGGAAACCGTGGCCGTACTCAACGCTTCGTTCGCTCGTGGCCTGCGTCTGCGCCGACTGTTCCGGCGCGGCGACGGACGCCTGCTCGTCGTCCCGCTCGACCACTCCGTCACCGACGGGCCACTTCGCCGCGACCTGAACTCGCTGCTCGGTGAGCTCGCCGGCACCGGCGTGGACGCCGTGGTGCTGCACAAGGGCAGCCTGCGGCACGTCGACCACGGCTGGTTCGGCGACATGTCGCTGATCGTGCACCTGAGCGTGAGCACCCGGCACGCGCCGGACCCGGACGCGAAGTACCTGGTCGCGCACGTGGAGGAGGCGCTGCGGCTGGGCGCCGACGCGGTCAGCGTGCACGTCAACCTGGGCTCGCCGCAGGAGGCGCGGCAGATCGCCGACCTGGCGGCGGTGGCGGGGGAGTGCGAACGCTGGAACGTGCCGCTGCTGGCCATGGTGTACGCCCGCGGGCCGCAGATCACCGACTCCCGGGCGCCGGAACTGGTGGCGCACGCCGCGACGCTCGCCGCCGACCTCGGCGCCGACATCGTCAAGACCGACTACGCGGGTACGCCCGAGCAGATGGCCGAGGTGGTGCGTGGCTGCCCGATCCCGCTGATCGTGGCCGGCGGCCCGCGCTCGGCCGACACCGAGACGGTGCTCGCCCACGTCTCGGACGCGCTGCGCGCCGGTGTGGCCGGCATGGCCATGGGCCGCAACGTGTTCCAGGCCGAGCAGCCCGGCCTGATGGCCGCCGCCGTGGCGCGGCTGGTGCACGAACCACGGCACGTCCCGGACCGGTACGACGTCGACGACCGGCTCGCCCTTACGTCCTGAGACTCCCTGACCGTCCACCGAGGAGAAACCCGTGAAGCTGTGCTGGCTGGACATCCGTAACGTCAACGGCGCCAAGGAGGCAATCGTCGAGGAGGCGGTCCACCAGCGGGTGGACGCCGTCGTGGCGGCCGATCCGGCCGACCTGGAGACGCTCCCCCCGACGGTGAGGAAGGTGCTGTTCCCACAGGGCGGGCCGCTGCCGGAGAAGCTGGAACCGGCCGACCTGGTGATCGTCGAACCAGCCCGGCACGGCGAGCCCGCCGAGCTGGCGGCCCAGTTCCCGGACGTGGAGTTCGGCCGGTTCGTCGAGATCGTCGACGCGGACAGCCTGGAGGACGCCTGCCGGTCCGCGCGCCACGACCGGTGGAGCCTGCTGTACTTCCGCGACCCCACCAAGATTCCGCTGGAGATCGTGCTGGCCGCCGCGGCGGGCGCGGCGGGCAGCATCATCACGCAGGTCGCCGACGTCGAGGAGGCGGAGATCGTCTTCGGCGTGCTGGAGCACGGCTCGGACGGCGTGATGCTGGCGCCGCGCGCCGTGGGGGAGGCCACCGAGCTGCGGACCGCGGCGGTGAGCACGGCGGCGGATCTGTCGCTCGTGGAGCTGGAGGTCACCGGCATCCGGCGGGTGGGCATGGGCGAGCGCGCCTGCGTCGACACCTGCACGAACTTCCGCCTGGACGAGGGCATCCTGGTCGGCTCGCACTCCACCGGCATGATCCTGTGCTGCAGCGAGACGCATCCGCTGCCGTACATGCCGACCCGGCCGTTCCGGGTCAACGCCGGCGCGCTGCACTCGTACACGCTGTCCGCCGGCGGGCGGACCAACTACCTCAGCGAGCTGGTCTCCGGCGGCCGGGTGCTGGCCGTCGACTCGCAGGGGAAGTCCCGGGTCGTCACCGTGGGACGGGTCAAGATCGAGACGCGCCCGCTGCTGGCGATCGACGCGGTCTCCCCCTCCGGGACACCTGTCAACCTCATCGTTCAGGACGACTGGCACGTGCGCGTGCTCGGGCCCGGCGGCACGGTCCTCAACGTCACCGAGCTGACCGCCGGCACGAAGGTGCTCGGCTACCTGCCGGTGGAGAAGCGGCACGTCGGCTACCCGATCGACGAGTTCTGCATCGAGAAGTGAGCGGCGGCGGGAAGGGGAGCGGGGCGATGACCGCGCAGCCGGTGCTGGACTTCCACGTACGCCTGGCGCCCCGGCCCGGCGCGCGGGAGCGGCTGCTCGACGCGCTGGGCGAGTGCGGGCTGACACGGGCGGTGGTGTGCGCGGGCGGCACCATCGACCTGGACCGGCTGTCCCGCCAGCTCGTCACCGGCGGCCACGTCGAGACCGACGCCGACAACGACGCGGTGGCGGCGGCCTGCGCGGGCACCGACGGGCGGCTGGTGCCGTTCTTCTTCGCCAACCCGCACCGGCCCGCCGAGGCGTACCGGTCCCGGGCCGCCGAGTTCCGCGGCCTGGAGATCTCACCCGCCGTGCACGGCGTCGCGCTCACCGACCCGCGGGTCGCCGACCTGGTGGCCGTGGCGGCGGAGTTCGACCATCCGGTGTACGTGGTCTGCCTGGACCGTCCCGGCGCGGGCGTGGCCGACCTGGTCGGCCTGAGCCGCCGGTTCCCGCGGGTGAGCTTCGTGCTCGGGCACAGCGGCATCGGCAACATCGACCTCTACGCCCTGACCCTGATCCAGGACGAGCCGAACATCTCGCTGGAGACCTCCGGCGGCTACACCTGCGTGGCCGAGGCGGCGCTGCGCCGCCTCGGCGACGACCGGGTGGTGTTCGGCTCCGAGTACCCGCTGCAGCACCCGGCCGTGGAGCTGGCCAAGTTCCAGGCGTTGCGACTGCCGCCGGACCAGTGGCGGCGGGTCGCCTGGGACAACGCGCATCGACTGCTAGGAGAGGAGAAGCGGTGAGCGAGCCGAGTTCGACCCTGCCCCGGCTCGGCCAGTGGCACGGCCCCGAGGACCTGCGGCGCCTTCAGGAGAAGCAACTGGCGGAGACGTTCACCTGGGCGGCCCGGTCGCCGTTCTACCGGGCGCGACTGGCGTCCGGGGCGCCGCCGGTGACCCCGGCCGACCTGGCCGACCTGCCGCTGACCACCAAGCAGGACCTGCGGGACAACTACCCCTTCGGCATGCTCGCCGTGCCCCGCGAACGGCTGGCGACCTACCACGAGTCGAGCGGCACCGCGGGCAAGCCCACCCCCTCCTACTACACCGCGGAGGACTGGACCGACCTGGCGGAGCGCTTCGCCCGCAAGTGGATCGGCATGTCCGCCGACGACGTGTTCCTGGTCCGCACGCCGTACGCGCTGCTGCTGACCGGGCACCTCGCCCACGCCGCCGCCCGGCTGCGCGGGGCCACCGTCGTGCCCGGCGACAACCGGTCGCTGGCCATGCCGTACGCCCGGGTGGTCCGGGTGATGCACGACCTGGACGTCACACTCACCTGGTCGGTTCCGACGGAGTGCCTGATCTGGGCCGCCGCGGCGATCGCGGCCGGGCACCGGCCCGACATCGACTTCCCGGCGCTGCGCGCGCTGTTCGTCGGCGGCGAGCCGATGACCGACGCCCGCCGGCGGCGGATCAGCCGCCTGTGGGGGGTGCCGGTCATCGAGGAGTACGGCTCGACCGAGACCGGCAGCCTGGCCGGGGAGTGCCCCGAGGGCCGCCTGCACCTGTGGGCCGACCGGGCGCTGTTCGAGGTGTACGACCCGGCCACCGGGACCGTCCGCGCGGACGGCGACGGCCAGCTCGTGGTCACGCCGCTGTTCCGGGAGGCGATGCCGCTGCTGCGGTACAACCTCGAGGACAACGTGTCGGTCTCCTACGACGACTGCGCGTGCGGCTGGAAGCTGCCCACCGTGCGGGTGCTCGGCCGGTCGGCGTTCGGCTACCGGGTCGGCGGCGCCACCATCACCCAGCACCGGCTGGAGGAGCTGGTCTTCTCCCTCCCCGAGGCGTACCGGGTGATGTTCTGGCGGGCCAAGGCGGAACCGGCGCTGCTGCGGGTCCAGATCGAGGTGGCCGCCGCGCACCGGGTCGCCGCCGAGGCGGAGCTGACCCACGCGATCCGGGCCGCGTTCGGCGTGGACAGCGAGGTCACCGGCCTGGCGCCCGGGAGCCTGATCCCGCTGGACGCGCTGACCAGCATGCCGGACGTGGTGAAGCCACGCAGCCTGTTCGGCCCGGACGAGGACTGGAGCAAAGCGCTCCTCTACTACTGAGGGAACCGACATGCCGCAGATGAGGGTCGCCGTGGCCGGCGCCGGCATCGCCGGGCTCGCCTTCGCCGCCGCCCTGCGCCGGGCCGGGATCGACTGCCACGTGTACGAGCAGGCCGAACAGCTGACGGAGGTGGGCGCGGGCGTGCAGGTGGCGCCGAACGCCACCCGGCTGCTGCACCGGCTGGGCCTGCGTGACCGCCTGCGTACGGTGGCGGTGGCGCCGCAGGCGATCGAGATGCGCCGCTGGGACGACGGCACGCTGCTGCAACGCACCCCGCTGGGCAGCGCGTGCGGACGCCGCTTCGGCGCGCCGTACTACGTGGTGCACCGCGCGGACCTGCACAGCAGCCTGCTGTCGCTGGTGCCGCCCGACCGGGTGCACCTGGGCGCCCGCCTCACCGCCGTGACGCAGACCGCCGACGAGGCGTACCTGCACCTGTCCAACGGCACCACCGTCGCGGCGGATCTCGTGGTGGGCGCCGACGGCATCCACTCGGTCGCGCGCGAGCAGATCGTGGCGGACCGGCCGCGCTTCTCCGGGCAGTCCATCTACCGCGGGCTGGTGCCGGCCGAGCGGGTGCCGTTCCTGCTCACCGAACCCCGGGTGCAGCTGTGGCTCGGGCCGGACCAGCACTGCGTCTGCTATCCGGTGTCCGCCGGCCGGCAGGTGAGCTTCGGCGCGACGGTGCCGGCCACCGACTGGCGGCAGGAGTCGTGGTCGGGCCGGGGTGACGTGTCGCAGCTCGCGGCCGCGTACGCCGGCTGGCACCCGGACGTCACCCGGCTGATCGTCGCGGCCGACCGGGTCGGCCGGTGGGCGCTGCACGACCGGGACAGCATCGACCGGCTCAGCGCGGGACGGGTGACGCTGATCGGCGACGCCGCGCACCCGATGCTGCCGTTCCAGGCGCAGGGCGCGAACCAGGCCGTCGAGGACGCGGTGGTGCTCGCGGTCTGCCTGGCCGGCGTGGAGCCGGCGGGCCTGGGCGCCGCGCTGCGCCGCTACGAACGGATCCGCCTGCCCCGGACCACCCGGATCCAGCGCCAGTCCCGGGCCAACGCCGAGACGTTCCACCTGGCCGACGGCGCCGACCAGCGCCGCCGGGACGTCGCCGCGCAGTCCTCGTCCGGCCTGGACCGCCACGAATGGCTCTTCGGGTACGACGCCGAGAAAGCCACCACGACCAGCGGAGGCACCTGATGGAACTGACCGGAATCGAGTCGAGGGTCGCCCTGGTCACCGGCGCGGCGCAGGGCATCGGCGCCGCCGTGGCCGGTGTGCTGGCCCGGGCGGGCGCGCAGGTGGCGGCGGTGGACCGCAACGCCGAGGCGCTGACCACGGTCGTGACGAAGCTCGCCGCCGAGGGCGACTCGGCGCGCGCCTACTGCGTCGACGTGTGCGACAGCGACGCGGTGGAGGCGCTGGTGCGGCGGGTCGAGGACGAGATGGGCCCGGTCGGCATCCTGGTGAACGCCGCCGGCGTGCTGCACACCGCCCCGGTCGTCGAGCTGTCCGACCGGCAGTGGCGCCGGACCTTCTCGGTGAACGCCGACGGCGTGTTCCACGTGTCCCGGGCGGTGGCGCGGCGGATGGTCGGCCGCCGCCGGGGCGCGATCGTCACCGTGGCGTCCAACGCCGCCGGGGTGCCGCGTACCGAGATGGCCGCGTACGCCGCCTCCAAGGCCGCGTCCGCCCAGTTCACCCGCTGCCTGGGGCTGGAGCTGTCCGGCTACGGCATCCGGTGCAACGTGGTCTCGCCCGGCTCCACCGACACCCCCATGTTGCGGGCGATGCTCGGCGAGGGCGCCGACCCGAGCGCGGTGATCGAGGGCACGCCGGGCGCGTACCGCGTCGGCATCCCGCTGCGCAAGCTGGCCCAGCCGCGCGACGTGGCCGAGGCGGTCGCCTACCTGGTGTCCGATCAGGCGGGCCACGTGACCATGCACGACCTGTACGTCGACGGCGGCGCGGCCCTGCACGTGTGACGCCGTGGCACGGAAACCGGAGGCGAGAACCGATGGCCATGACCCCGATCGCGCCGTACCGCATGCCCGGCGACGGCGACCTGCCCGGCACCACGCTGCCGTGGCGTCCGGACCCGGACCGGGCCGCCGTGCTGGTGCACGACCTGCAGCGCTACTTCCTGCGCCCGTTCGCGGCCGGGGAGTCCCCGATGGCCGAGCTGCTGCCCAACGTCGCGAAGCTGCTCGCCGCGGCGCGGGCAGCCGGCGTGCCGGTGCTGTACACCGCGCAGCCCGGCGGCATGAGCCGGCGGGACCGCGGGTTGCTGCACGACCTGTGGGGCCCCGGCATGAGCTGCGACGAGGACGACCGGGGCATCGTCGACGACGTCGCCCCGCAGCCGGGCGACGCGGTGCTGACCAAGTGGCGCTACAGCGCGTTCTTCCGCAGCGACCTGGAGGAGCGACTGCGCGGCGCCCGGCGGGACCAGCTCGTGGTCTGCGGCGTGTACGCGCACATGGGGTGCCTGATCACCGCCTGCGACGCGTTCAGCCGCGACATCGAGGCGTTCCTGGTGGCGGACGCGCTGGCCGACCTGTCGCGTGCGGACCACCTGATGGCGCTGCGCTACGCCGCGGACCGCTGCGCGGTGCCCTTGTGGACGGCGGACGTGCTGGACGGCCTGGCGGGCGACGCCGGCGCGGCGCGCCCGGATCGGAGCAGCATCAAACGATGAGGAGAGCATCGATGTCGGAACGGACCCGGGTCGTGGTCGTCGGCGGCACCTCGGGGATCGGGCGGCACTTCGCCCGGTTCTGCGCCGAACGCGGAGACGACGTGGTGATCACCGGCCGTTCGGCGGCCCGGACCAAGACCGTCGCGGACGAGATCGGCGGGTCGACCCGGGGACTCGCCCTCGACCTGGCCGAGCCGGAGCGGATCGCGGACGCGCTCGCCGACGTGCCGCACGTCGACCGGCTCGTGGTCGCGGCGCTCGACCGTGACCACAACACCGTCCGCGCGTACCGGCCGGGCGACGCGGCGCGGCTGCTGACCGTCAAGCTGGTCGGCTACACGGCGGTCCTGCACGCCCTCGCCCCGCGGATGACCGACGAGAGCGCTGTCGTGCTGCTCGGCGGCCTGGCCAGCCACCGGCCGTACCCCGGCTCCACCACAGTCACCACCGCCAACGGCGGGATCAGCGCGCTGGTCCGGACCCTGGCGGTGGAACTCTCGCCGATCCGGGTCAACGCCCTGCACCCGAGCATCGTCTCCGACACGCCGTTCTGGAGCGACAAGCCCGCCGCGCGGGAGGCCGCCGCGACGCGCGCGCTCACCCGGCGGCCGGTCACCATGCGGGACTGCACCGAGGCGATCGACTTCCTGCTGACGAACCGCGCGATAAACGGCGTCAACCTGAACATCGACGGCGGAGACGTGCTCATCTGACGCCTGCGGCGATCCGCCACGGCCCCCACCACCCGGTCGCGCCCTGCCCGTGCTCCCGCTGCTCGCGGGAGTACCGGGCCAGGTCGCGCGCGGAGAACAGCGCCATGCCGGCGTGGAATCCGGTCACCGGCACCGGAACCCGCGCCCAGTAGGCGAGCCGGCCGTCGACGTGGAACTCCACCTCCGACGTCGGCGCCCGGTAGGTGATGGCGTAGCCGTGCGCCCGGCCCGGCTCCGTCGGCACATCCAGGACCACCCGGTGGACGTAGTGCTCGTGCGGCTGGGTCACGCCGGGCAGCGCGAGGCGCTCGACAGTCGCGTACACGGTGTCGTTCGTCGCGGCGGCGTTGAACACGACGCCGGTCTCCAGGTCGAACAGGGCCACCGTGCCGAACGCGTCCAGCAGGTCGTGCGGGATCTGCCGGTACGTCCGCACGCCCATCTCCACCTCGACGGTCAGCGTGCCCTCCGCCGGCACGGCGAAGCGTCGCACCGACCGGTACATCTGCTTGGCGTTGTTCTGCCGGGGATCGGTGTCGTGGAAGCGGGTGAACGGGTCGACGGTCAGCTCCAGCCGCCCGTCGCCGGTGCGGACGCGGGCGTTGCGGTCCTGGTACCTGTGGGTCTGCCCGTCCGCGCCGGTGATCGACATGACCGCCCAGCGGGCGGGGTCCAGCTCGCGGCCGGTGAAGTCGTCGTACGTCCACGCGCTGGTTCTCAGTGCCGACGTCATGCAGTCACCATCGGACGCCGGCCGGGCGCGGGCATCACCCGTTCACGCGGTTCGGCCGGGCCGGGCACGCCAATGCGCCGGCAGCCTCCCGGAAATCCCGTGATTAAGCCATGCCGCAGCGTGAGCGGTCGCCGAGACTGACGCCGCACGCCATCTCCGCATCGTCTGCGACGTTCTCACCAGGGGGAGAGAGCAATGGACACGGCAGCTCCGGCACCGGACGGCGGTCGTTACCTCGCCGTCCATCACAGCGCAGAGTTCAGGGAACTACGGCGACGATCGAGCACGGTCACGCTCTGGGCCAGCGTCGCCTTCTTCGGGTGGTGGTTCCTCGGCAGCCTGCTCGCCACCTACGCTCCGGACTTCTTCCGGGAGAAGGTGGCCGGCCCGGTCAACGTGGGCCTGCTCTTCGTCTTCCTGTCGTTCACCTTCGTGGTGACGCTCGCCGCCTTCTACCTGCGCTACGCCCGCACGCGGCTCGACCCGCTCAGCGAGAAGATCCGCGCCGACCTGGAAGGAGCGTCCCGATGAGCGTCGTCCTCGCAGACCCGCCACCCCCGGTCGACAACACGTGGGCGACGCCCGCGATCGCCGTCCCGGTCACCGTCGTCCTCGCGCTCGCGGTGCTCTACCTGGTCCGCTCGGCGCGCGCCAGCACCACCACCGCGGACGGCTTCCTGCTGGCCGACCGGCGGATCGGGCCGGTGCAGAACGCGCTGGCGGTGGCCTCCGCGCCGCTGATGTACTCGACGATGTACATCATCACCGGCCACATCGCGCTCAGCGGCTACGACGCCATCCTGCTGATGACCGCCTTCACGATGGGCACCATGCTCGCGCTGTTCCTCTTCGCCGGGCCGGTGCGCAACGTCGGCGGCTACACGCTCGGCGACCTGCTCGCGGTGCGCGTCCGGGAACGGCCGGCGCGGATGGCCTCGGCGGTGCTCACACTGCTGACGTACGTCATGCTGACCGTGATCATGATGGCCGCCATCGCGTTCATCTTCAACCGCTGGTTCGGCGTCGACGCCCTCGTCGGCCTGGTCCTGCCGGTCTTCGTGGTCGGCCTGGTCACCGTCGGGTACGTGTACCTCGGCGGGATGCTCGGGGTCACCCGCATCCTGGTGTTCAAGCTGGTGCTGTCGGTGGTCGTGGTGGGCGTGCTGACCGCCTGGGTGCTGGCCCGCTTCGACCTGAACCTGTTCAGCCTGCTGGAGCGGGCCGAGGCCAACGCGGCGCCGGTGCCCAGCGGCAGCGACCTGCTCGGCCCGGGCCGGCTGTTCGGCGAGGGCGCGACCACGCTCGTGCACCTGTCGAAGCTGTTCGCCATCGCGGTCGGGGTGGCGGCGATCCCGTTCCTGTTCATGCGCAACTTCGCGGTGACCAGCGGGCGGGACGCGCGCCGGTCGACCGGGTGGGCGTCGATGATCATCGTCGGGTTCTACCTGTGCCTGTCCGTGGTCGGGCTGGGCGCGGTCGCGATCCTCGGCCGGGACAACATCGGCGTCATCAAGGCCCACCGCGACATCAGCTTCCCCAAGCTCGCCGACGAGCTGGGCGGGCCGGTGATGGTCGGCTCCCTCGCCGGCGTCGCGGTCCTGACGATCGTCGGGGTCTTCGCGCCGCTGCTGCACAGCGCGGTGACGACGGTGACCAAGGACCTGAACGTGCTGCGGGGCCGCCGGCTGGACCCGGCCGCCGAGCTGAAGGACATCAAGCGCAACACCCTGATCATCGGCGTCGGCTCCGTCCTGCTGGCGGTCGCGATGCTGCCGGTACGGACCCACATCTTCATCCCGACCTCGATCGACGTGGCCGGCGCGGTGGTCCTGCCGATCGTCGTCTACGCGCTGTTCTGGCGCCGATTCAACACCCGCGGCCTCCAGTGGACGGTCTACGGCGGCCTCGCGCTCACCGCGTTCCTGGTGCTGTTCTCCAACGGCGTCTCGGGCGAGCCGGACGCCATCTTCCCGGACCGCAACTTCAAGTTCGTGGACATCGAGCCCGCGCTGATCACGGTGCCGGTCGGCTTCCTGCTCGGCTACCTCGGCTCGATCACCAGCCGGGAGCGCGACGACGCCGCCTTCGCCGAGATGCAGGTCCGGTCGCTCACCGGCGCGGTGGCCACGGGACCGGCGCGGCCGGCCGCCGTCGACGACGAGGACCGCGACGGCCGCCAGGACCGGGCGCCCAGCCCGGTGAGCTGACCATCCGCCACGGTGTGGGGCGGCCCCCTCCGCCGCCCCACACCCCCTCGGGAGGCAACTGTGGATCCGGTACCGGTTCTGGTCGTGGGCGCGGGCCCGGTCGGCATGGTCACCGCGCTGGCGCTCGCCCGTCACGGCGTCGCCTGCGTCCTCGTCGACCAGGGCTTCGAGACGTCCGTCCATCCCAAGCTGGACTACGTCAACGCCCGCAGCATGGAGTTCTTCCGGCAGTTCGGCCTCGCCGACGACGTGCGTGCCGCCGGCGTCGCGCCCGAGCACCGGTCCGACGTGATCTGGTCGACCGGCCTCGCCGGTGAGCCGATCACCAGGTGGGGCCTGCCCTCGGTGACGCAGGAGTGGCGCCGCATCGCCGAGCACAACGACGGCACCCAGCCGGCCGAGCCGGGCCAGCGGATCTCCCAGATCGACCTGGAGCCGGTCCTGCGGGCGCGCTGCCGGCGGGAACCGCTCGTCGACCTGCGCCTCGGCGTACGGTTCGACTCGCTGACCCAGGACGACGCGGGGGTCACCAGCGTGCTGGCCGACGACACCGGCGGCGAGGTCCGGCTGCGGTCGCGGTACGTCGTCGGGTGCGACGGTGCGTCGAGCCGGGTCCGCCGGGCCGTGGGCATCGGCGAGGAGGGCTTCGACGTGCCCGGCCTGCCGGGCGCATTCATGGTGCACTTCACCAGCCGGGACCTGGACAGCCTGCACCGGCACGGCCGGTTCTGGCACTACTTCGCGTTCCGGTACGTGATCATCGCGCAGGACGAGGTGGACACCTGGACCGCGCACGTCAACGGGATCGACCCGAACGAGTTCGACGAGCCGCCGGCCGACCCGGAGGCGTTCCTGCTCGACACGATCCGCACCGAGCTGCGGATCGACAAGGTGCTGCTCACCTCGCGCTGGCGTCCCGGCTTCATGCTCGCCGACCGGTACCGCGCCGGCCGGGTGCTCCTCGCCGGGGACTCGGCGCACCGGATGTTCCCCACCGGCGCGTACGGCATGAACACCGGCATCGGTGACGCCGTCGACGTGGCCTGGAAGCTCGCCGCTGTCGTCCGGGGCTTCGGCGGTCCCGCGCTGCTCGACAGCTACGACGCCGAACGCCGCCCGGTGGGGCGGCGCAACATGCACACCTCGCACCGGCACCTGGGCGTGCACCTGCGGGCGGGGGAACTGCTGCGCGACGGCGCCCCGCTGCCGTCCGTCGCGGCCTTCCTCGACGCCGAGCGGGGCGAGAACGAGTACCGGGGCATCGAGCTGGGCTACCGCTATGCCGGCTCGCCGGTGCTCCGGCCGGAGGGCCCGGCCGAACCCCCGGACGACCCGCGGGCGTACACCCCGACGACCTGGCCCGGCGCCCGCCCGCCCAGCCTCCTGCTCAGTGGCGGGCAGCAGATCTTCGACCGGTTCGACCCGGCCTCGTTCACCCTCGTGGACTTCACCGGCGACGGCGCCGCCGATCCGCTGCTGGCAGCGGCGGCCGCGCGGGGCCTGCCGGTCACCCACACCGTGGTGACCGACGCCCGGGCCCGCGAGCTGTGGGAACGCGACCTCGTCCTGCTGCGGCCGGACCACCACGTCGCCTGGCGGGGCAACACCGCGCCGCCGGACCCCGACGCCGTGGTCCAGCGCGTACGGGGTGGCGGATAGGCGCGACGTGCCGTCACCGGCGGCCGGGTCACGCGCACACGCGACCGGCGGTCCGGCTGACTCTCGACTGGAGGACAGATGCAGCAATCCGGTTCAACGGCGGAACGCAGCCCACTCGGGCCGTGGGAGGGCAAGCCGGCGGTCCAGCAACCGGACTGGCAGGACCACCCGGCGTACGCCCAGACCTGTGCGGCGTTGGCGGCGGCCCCGCCGCTGGTCCCGCCCGGGGAGGTACGGCGGCTCCGGCAGGCGTTGTCGGAGCTGGCGTCGGCCGGCGGGCTCCTGCTGCAGTTGGGCGACTGCGCCGAGAGCCTCTACGAGTGCACCCCCCGGCACACCTCGGACAAGATCGAGGTCATCGACCGGCTGGGGGACCGGCTCAGTGAGCTCACCGGGCGCAACGTGCTGCGGGTGGGCCGGATGGCCGGGCAGTTCGCCAAGCCCCGGTCGCAGGCGACGGAGTGGCACGACGCGCTGAGTATCCCCTCCTTCCGCGGCCACATGATCAATTCCGAGCTGGCCGCGCCCGGTACGCGCAAGGCCGACCCGCGCCGCATGTGGTGGGCGTACGAGGCGAGCGACCGGGTGCAGCGGGTGCTGCGCGCCCACCGGGAGGGGGCCGGGCGGGCCGCGCGGACCGAGGGACCCTGGTCGAGCCACGAGGCCCTCGTTGTCGACTACGAGTCCCGGCTGATCCGCCGGGACCCGGACACGGGTGAGCGCTACCTGGCGTCGACCCACCTGCCGTGGGTGGGGGAGCGGACCCGCCGCTCCGCCGAGGCGCACGTGGCCATGCTGTCCACTGTGGCGAACCCGGTCGGCTGCAAGATCGGGCCGGACGCCGACCCGGACGAGGTCCTGCGGGTGTGCGAGGCGCTCGACCCGCGGCGCGAGCCCGGCCGTCTCGTCCTGATCCCGCGGATGGGCCGGGGCCGGATCCGGGAGGCCCTGCCGCCGATCGTCCGCGCGGTGGTGAACGCGGGGCACCCGGTGCTCTGGTTGAGCGATCCCATGCACGGCAACACCGTCAAGGCCTCGGTCGGCCTGAAGACGCGGCACCTCTCCGACGTGGTCACCGAGGCGCTGTGGTTCCGCGACATCCTCGACCGGCAGCGGCAGCACGCCGCCGGGCTGCACGTCGAGGTCGCCGCCACCGACGTGACCGAGTGCGTCGGCGGTTCGGTGGCCGGCGAGGACGACCTGGCGCGTCACTACACCTCGCTGTGCGACCCCCGGCTCAACCCGGGGCAGGCCACCGAGTTGATCGAAGCGTGGGCCAAGGACACCGCGACGGTCGGCCCGGCGCCGAGGCGGCCCTGAGGTGCCGACCGTTTTCGAACTGCGGGAAAATTGACAGAAGGAGACCTGCCGGAGCAAATTCGGCCAGGCTAGCCGCGCCGCAGTTCGTCGTCCACTACCTGCGTGGGTAGTGTCTACTACCCGTGCCGGGACCGTCAGTGGTGTTGCCCAGCAGGAATCCCATCGCAATGATGTGTGGGAAGGTGTAATCCTTCGATCGGTGACGCGCGCACCTCATCTTATCCGCACGGAATCCTGTCTCGGCTGAAGCGAGTGTTTCCAATGTGGGGCAACTCAAACACGCTGGAAGTGAAGGGCAACGACGAGAGATTTCCCCTGCCGGACGCAGCTACGGAGGATCGGTCTGTGCTTGGCGAGACGGTTCCGGTTTCCGCGCTGCTGCCCGGCGACTCCCCGCGGCTGGCGGGAGAGAACGTCGAGCACATCCGGCTGCTGGCCGCGATGCACGACCTCCCCCCGATCCTCGTGCAGCGCGGCACGATGCGGGTGATCGACGGCATGCACCGGCTGCGGGCCGCCAAGCTGCGCGGCGACGAGACCGTACGGGTGACGTTCTTCGACGGCGACGACGCCGCGGCGTTCCTGCTCTCGGTCGACGCCAACATCAAACACGGGCTGCCGCTGTCCCGCGCCGACCGGGAGGCCGCCGCCACCCGCATCCTGCGGTTGTATCCGCAGTGGTCGGACCGCGCCGTCGCCGCCGCCGCCGGGCTGTCCCCGACCACGGTCAGCGGCATCCGGCGCCGCCTGCTGCAACCGGCGGCGCGGGAGGGCAGCCGGGTGGGACGGGACGGCCGGGTCCGCCCGCTGGACGGCTCGGCGGGCCGCCGTCGGGCCAGCGCGGTCATCGCGCTCCGGCCGGACGCGCCCCTGCGTGCCATCGCGAAGGAGGCCGGGGTGTCGGTGGGCACGGCGCGGGACGTGCGCGCCCGGCTGCAGGCGGGCCGGGACCCGGTCCTGACCCCGCAGCGGCCGGCGGCCGAGCCCGAGCCGGCCGCCGACGACGGGTCGGAGGCGCGCAGGCGCCGGCCGGGTCAGGCCCCGGCGCCGCCCGTCGACTGGCCGGCGGTACGCGGGAACCTGATCCGCGACCCCGCGGTGAAGTACGCCGAGGTGGGCCGGGCCTTCGTCCGGTGGGCCGACGGGCACGTGGTCGACCCGGCCGCCTGGCGCGAGTTCGTCGACGCCGTGCCGCCGTACTGGCGCACATCGGTGGCCGAGCTGGCCCGCTCGTGCGCCGCCGCCTGGCTGGCGTTCGCCCAGGAGCTGGAGGACCGGGCGTGAAAACGGCGGTCCACATATTTGCGGCGGTTGTCGACAGCGCGTCGAATTCCGTTGCCGTCGCCACTACCCGATCGAGTAGTGGACCGGCGTGAATAACGCGCGTTAATGTTCCTTCGATCCGCTGCCCTCATTTTCGGTGAGCACATTTGTGCGGCGGTCCAATGGAGAGGAGAATTCCCGGTGAAGATTCTGAGGCGGCCGCGGAAACGGCATCTCGGGGGTGCCGCGGCCGTCGCCGCGGCGATCGCCCTGGTGGTGTCGCTGACAAACGGTGTGTCGGCGGCCCCGCAGGCAGCGACCTTCGACCTCGACCACGGGAACGCCCTGACCGACGTCATCTACCCGGCCCTCAACACCGAGCCGCGGGTCGAGTACAGCGGCCGGCCCGGGTCCTGGGCCGCGGACCGGGCCATGCTCATCGAACTGCCGTGGTTCGACGCCCTGGCGGCGTACCACCCCACCGCGGTCGGCATCTTCTCCACCATCGGCCGCCGTCCCGCCGAGGAGCACACGACGCGCAACAAGAACATCGCCGTCATCTACTCGGCCTACACCTCGCTCAGCAAGCTCTACCCGCAGCACGAGGCGACCTGGCAGCGGATGATGGCCACCGCGGGCCTGGACCCGGCGGTCACCGCGGAGGACCGCACCACCGCCAGCGGCATCGGCATCCTCGCCGCGAAGAACGCGATGGCGGCGCGCCGCAACGACGGCACGAACCGGGACGGCGACGCGGGCGGCCGCCGCTACAACCGTGAGCCGTACGCCGACCACACCGGCTACCGGCCGGTCAACAGCCCGTACGAGCTGCGCTTCCCGTCGCGCTGGCAGCCGAACACCATCTCCAAGCGTGAGGTCGTCAACACGCAGGAGTTCGCGACGCCCCAGTTCGGCCGGGTCAAGCCGATCACCTTCGACCGGCCCGAGCAGTTCCGGCTCACCCCGCCGGCGAACCACCACCTGCTGAACCCGAAGGGCTACCGCAAGCAGGCCGACGAGGTGCTGCGCGCCTCGGCCGGCCTGGACGACCGCAAGAAGATGAGCGCGGAGATCTTCAGCGACAACATCACGCCGTACGGCGCCATCGCGCACACGCTGCTGCGGGGCCGGTACAACACCGAGGACTCCGTCCGGTTCATCGTGATGACGGACGTCGCCGGGTTCGACGTGGCGATCGCCTCCTGGTACTACATGCGCAAGTACGATTCGGTGCAGCCGTTCAGCGCGATCCGCCACCTGTACCCGAACAAGAAGCTGACCGCGTGGGGCGGCCCGGGCCGGGGCACCGTCAACGACATCACCGGCACCCAATGGCGCAGCTACCTCAGCTCGGTCGCCATCGCAGCTCCGGAGTACCCGTCGGTAAACGCGGCGGTCTGCGTCGCCTACGCCCAGGTCGCGCGCCGGTTCACCGGCACCGACAAGCTGACCGTGGTGATCCCGGTGCGCAAGGGCTCCTCGATCGTGGAGCCGGGCGTGACCCCGGCCGCCGACATGATGCTGACCTGGAACAGCTACTCGGAGTGGGCCGCCGAGTGCGGGCAGAGCCGGGTCTGGGCCGGCGAGAACTTCCCCGCCTCGGTCGCGGCCGTCGACCAGTACGCGCCGCAGCTCGGTGACCGTGCCTTCGACTTCGTCCAGCGCAAGCTGAACGGGCGCTGATCCCCGCTGTGCCGGTCCGCGCTGCCGGCCATGCCCTCGGGCGTGGCCGGCAGCGCGCGTTCCGACCCCCTCACCACATGTCTTGCATAGCAAGGTATCTTGCGAGGCATGGACGGGGCACGTGAGCGGATCACCACGAACATCCGCAAGGGCGTGCTGGAGTACTGCGTGCTCGCGCTGCTCTCACGGCGCGACATGTACGGCCTGGAACTGGCCGACTGGCTCGCCGTGCGCGGCCTGACCGCCAGCGAGGGCAGCCTGTATCCGCTGCTCGCCCGCATGCGGCAGGCCGGCACCGTGCAGACCCGGTGGGTGGCCCCCGAGCAGGGGCACGCCCGGCGGTACTACGCGATCACCGACCAGGGGCGGGCGCACCTGCGGGTGTTCGCGACGGTGTGGCGGGAGATCCAGCCGCACGTGGACGAGTTGATGGGGGAGGAAGGATGAGCGACGACGGCCTCCCGGAGGCGGCGTGGGCCTACCTGCGGGCGCTGGACGCGGAGTTGTCGGACGTCCCGTCCGGCACGGCGGAGGAGATCGTCGCGGATGTCCGCGCGCACATCGCCGACGCCCTCGACAGCGGGCGGAGCGCCGACGAGGTCCTCGCCGGCCTGGGTGCCGCGCCGGACGTGGCCCGGCAGGCGCGGGAGGAACTGGGGCTACCGGACCAGGACCGCCCGGAGCGGGTCGGCCGGACGCTGTCCCTGGTCGCGTCGGCGGTCGGCGTGCTGATCGCCGTGTGCGTGAGCTTCCTGCTGCCGTCCACAGTGCCGGTCGAGCCGATCCAGGCCGACGCCGGCGAGCCGGGCGTCCTCGGCCGGCTCGGTCCGGGGATCGCGCTGCTCACGCTGCTGCCGGCGCTCGTCGCGGCCGCGCCGCTCGTGGCGCCCGCCCGGGTACGCGCCGGGTCGCGGCTCGCCGGCGCGATCGCGCTGACCATGTTCGCCTGCGCGGTCGGCGAGACGGGCCTGTACTACTTCCCGCTCGCGCTGGTGGCGTGGGCGGCGGCGCTCGTGCCGTGGGCCGTGCGGCGAGGCGCCGGGGGACGGTGGTGGCACGTCCTGGCCGGTGGGATCGTGGCGATGCCCGGCGTGCTCGTGGCGGTCGCGTCGGCCGGCGGCTCGGTCGGTGTCGGCTGGGTGGGCGCGGCGCTGTGGATCGCCGGGCCGGTCGCGGCCGGTGCGCTGTGCGCCTACGGATTCCGGGCCGGGTACGCGGTGACCGCGCTGGCCGGCGCGCTGGTCATGATCCTCGCGATGGCCGAGCGCGGCTTCCTGTTCGCCGCCTTCTGGCTGTTCGGCGGGCTGTACCTGGCGCTCGGTGCCGCCGGGTACGCGGCGGCGCGGCCGGCCGACGGCGACCCCGCCACCGCGCGGGCGGCCGACGGTGACCCCACCTCACCGCCCGTCGACGGCGACCCCGCCGGGGCGCCCGGCGCACCGGCCCGGCCGCGACCTGAGCCGGCCACGGAGGCGGACCCGGAGGCCGCGGCGCCGGCCGGCTAGGCCGGCACGGCCTGCTGATCCGCGGCGGCGTCGTGCGCGGCCATCGCCTCCTGGCGTCCGGGCTCCTCGCGCAGGATCGCGGCGTGCAGCCAGGCGTCCGGGATGGCGAACCCGTCCACGAGCGTGCGCATGTACGGGCGCAGCTCCTTGAGCAGCCCGTTCACCACGCTGGTGATCGTCTTCGAGCGGGCCGGGGTGAGCCGGCCGTGCTCCAGCAGCCAGCCCTTGTTCGCCTCGATCACGGTGAGCGCGTACAGGTCGCAGACCCGGGACAGCAGCTCCTTGACCGCCGGGTCGGCGGTGGCGTCGATCCCGGCGACGAACGCCTCCAGCGTCACCCGGTCGATGTGCGCGGCGGCGACGGCGAGGACGTGGTCCTGGACGTCGTTGAAGATGTCGAAGGGTCGGTCCTTCTTGGTCGACGCGCCACCGCGCAGGCGGCGCACCGCGCTGTCGAGCAGGTGCTCCTCGCGGTCCTCGAAGAGCTTGAGCTGCCAGCCCCGGTCGGTGACGGCGACCTCGTCGTCGCGGCCCGGCACCGCGCTGACCAGGCGTGCGATCAGCGCCCGCGCGGCGGTGCGTTCCAGCACCATCTCGCGTACCTGCTCGGCGACGAAGGAGGCGCGGCCCCAGCCGTCGAGCGAGCCGAACTCGTCCCGGTAGCCGGTCAGCAACCCCTTGGCGACCAGTTGCAGCAGCACCGTGTTGTCGCCCTCGAAGGTGGTGAAGACATCGGTGTCGGCCTTGAGGCTGGGCAGGCGGTTCTCGGACAGGTAGCCGGCGCCGCCACACGCCTCCCGGCACATCTGGATGGTGCGGGTCGCGTGCCAGGTCTGCGCCGCCTTGAGACCGGCGGCCCGGGACTCCAGCTCCCGCTGCCGGTGCTCGTCGACCGGCCCGTCGCCGCCCTGGATGTCGTCGAGCGCCGCGACCAGCTCCGCCTGGGCGAAGCTCAGCGCGTACGTGGTGGCCAGCGCGGGCAGCAGCTTGCGCTGGTGCGCCAGGTAGTCGTTGAGCAGCACCTCGCGCTCGCCGTCGGCGTCGCTGAACTGCCGGCGGATGTCGCCGTAGCGCACCGCGATGGCCAGCGCCGACTTGGTGGCCGCCGACGCCGCGCCGCCCACGCTCACCCGGCCCCGGACCAGGGTGCCCAGCATGGTGAAGAAGCGCCGGGAGTCGTTCTCGATCGGGCTGGAGTACGTGCCGTCCTCGGCGACCTGCGCGTACCGGTCCAGCAGCATGTCCCGCGGCACCCGCACGTGGTCGAAGCTGAGCCGCCCGTTGTCCACGCCGAGCAGGCCGGCCTTGGGTCCGGCGTCGCCGATGGTCACGCCGGGCATCGGCCGGCCGTGCTCGTCGCGGATCGGCACCAGCCAGGCGTGCACGCCGTGCCGGCGCCCGCCGGTGACGAGCTGGGCGAAGACCACAGCCATCCGCCCGTCCCGGGCCGCGTTGCCGATGTAGTCCTTGCGCGCCGCCTCGTGCGGCGTGTGCAGGTCGAAGGTCTGGGTCTGCGGGTCGTACACGCAGGTGGTGCGCAGTTGCTGCACGTCCGAGCCGTGGCCGGTCTCGGTCATCGCGAAGCAGCCGAAGAGCCGGCCCGCGACGATGTCGGGCAGGTAGGCGTCGTGGTGCCGCTTCGTGCCGAGCGCGGCGACCGCGCCGCCGAACAGGCCCCACTGGACGCCGGCCTTCACCATCAGTGACAGGTCCACCTGGGCCAGCATCTCGGTGGCGACGATCGAGGCGCCCACGTCGCCGCGGCCGCCGTACTCGACGGGGAAGCCCGAGGCGATGCCCAGTTCGACAGGGAGTTCGGACAGTAGCCGGGTGATGCGCTCGCGAGCCTGGTCACCGGTCTCGCCGTACACCGGGAGGAAGCGTTCGTCGAGGTGTTCGCGGTGCGCCCGGCGGACGTCGGCCCACCGGCCGTCAAGCGTTTCCCGCAGGCGTGCGATGTCGATGCGGCCGGCTGCGTGATCGAACATTGTCACTCCTCGGTGCAGTGGACATTTGCGTACACTCTCGGCCTGATCAACATTACCGGCGGTGATCGCGCGCCGCTGGCGGAGCGCGTGGTGAGCCCGGCCACCCCCCGGCGGTTCGGCTGCCCGCGAAGCTGAGGTTAGGCTGTCCTCACTTCAAGCACTGGAGGCATCCCCTCGTGTCCCCGCTTCCCCCCGGCAGCGCCGTCACCGCCCGGCACGTGCTCCGCCAGGCGCTGCGCCGCCAGCGCCGCCCGGTGCTGATCGGCGTGACCCTGCTCGGGCTGCACCAGGTCACCGAGGCGCTCGTGCCGGTGGCGATCGGCGTCATCATCGACCGGGCCGTGGTGACCGGCGACCCGTGGGCGCTCGCGTACTCCGTCGCCGGCCTCGCCGCCCTGTTCACCGTGCTGGCGTTCGCCTACCGCAACGGCGCCCGCCAGGCGTTCGCGGCCGTGGAGCGGGAGGCGCACCTGCTACGGGTGGAACTGGCCGAGCGCGCGCTCGACCCGCGCGGGCACCGCTCCGGCCTACGCGACGGCGAACTGCTCTCGGTCGCCGCCTCCGACGCCGAACTCTCCGCGTACGTGGTCCGGGTGGCCGGCTTCGGCGTCGCCGCGGTGAGCGCGCTGACCGTCGCGGCCGTCGCGCTGCTGGTCATCGACGTCCCGCTCGGACTCGGCGTGCTCATCGGCGTACCGGTGCTGGTCCTGGCGCTGCAACGGATGGCACCGCTGCTGTCCCGGCGCAGCGCCTCCCAGCAGGAGGCCCTCGCCGAGACCACGGCGCTCGCCGTCGACCTCGTCTCCGGCCTGCGTGTGCTGCGCGGCATCGGCGCCCAGCACCACGCCGCCGGCCGGTACGCCGCCGCCAGCCGGCGCGCCCTCGCCGTGACGCTGCGCGCCGCCAACACCAAGGGCCTGCACCTCGGGCTCACCACCGCCGCGAACGGCCTCTTCCTCGCCGCTGTCGCCGGTGCCGCCGGCTGGCTCGCCCTGCGTGGCCGGCTCACCATCGGTGAACTGGTGACAGTGGTCGGGCTCGCGCAGTTCGTCGCCGAGCCGGTGCAGACGCTGGGCTACTGCGTGCAGTTGTTCGCGATGGCCCGCGCCTCCGCGGCCCGGGTCGCGCGCGTGCTCGGCGCCGAGCCGCTGACCCGGCCGGGCGCCGCGTCCCGGCCGGACCGTACGGACGGGCCGCGGCTCGTCCTCGACCACGTCGGGCACGCCGCGCTGGACGGGGTGTGCCTGCGGGTCGACCCGGGGGAGATCGTCGGCGTGCTGGCGTACGACCCGGCCGACGCGGACGCGCTGGTCGCATTGCTGTCCGGACGGGTGCCCGCGGACCGGCGCCGGGGCGCGGTACGCGTCGACGGCGTACCCGCCGACGACCTGGACATCGACGCGATGCGCGGCGCCGTGCTGGTCGAGCCGCACGACGTGACGCTGTTCGAGGGAACCGTGGCCGCCAACCTCGCCGCCGGCCGCAGCACCGACGAGGGATGCCTGCGCGCCGCGGTCCGGGCGGCCGCGGCGGACGACGTGGTGGACGCGCACCCCGGCGGCCTCGGCCACCGGCTCGTCGAGCGCGGCGCCAACCTCTCCGGCGGCCAGCGCCAGCGGCTCGGGCTGGCGCGGGCGTTGCACGCCGACCCGCCGGTGCTCGTGCTGCACGACCCCACGACCGCAGTGGACGCCGCCACCGAGGCCCAACTCGCCGACGGACTGGCCGGCGCGCGCCGCGACGCGCCCCGGGGCACGCTGCTGGTCACCAGCAGCCCCGCCCTGCTGCGGATCACCGACCGGGTGGTGGTGATCGCCGACGGCCGGGTGACCGCCGAAGGGACGCACGAGCACCTGCTGGCCACCGACGCCCGCTACCGCGAGGAGACACTGCGGTGACCGCTGACCCGCGTACCGCCGAACCCGGCCGGGCGTTGCTGCCCACCGCGACCGCCCGGCGGACCTGGACGACGCTCGGCGCGGAGTTCCGGCGGCGGCCCGGCCTCAGCGCCGCCGCGACCGCCGTGCTCGTCGCCGCCGCCACCGGCGGGCTGGTCGCGCCCTGGGTGCTCGGCCGCCTCGTCGACGACGTCATCGCCGATGCCCCGGTCTCCCGGATCGCCGGCCGGGTCGCGGTGATCGCCGGCGCGGCAGTGCTCACCGGGCTGCTCACCGCCGCCGGGGCCGCGCTCGCGTCCCGCCTGGGCGAGACCGTGCTAGCCCGGCTGCGCGAGCGGGTGCTCGACCGGGCGCTGCACCTGCCCTCGGCGACGCTGGAACGGGCCGGCACCGGTGACCTGCTGGCCCGGGTCGGCGACGACGTGGCGGTGGTGACGAACGTGATCGCGGTCAGCGGTCCGGCGTTCGTCGGCGCGCTGCTGTCCGTGGTGCTGACCGTGTTCGGGCTGGTCGCGCTCGACTGGCGGCTCGGCCTCGCCGGGCTGGTGGCAGCGCCCGCGTACGCGCTGGCGCTGCGCTGGTACCTGCGCCGGTCCGCGCCGTACTACGCCCGCGAGCGCGTCGCCACCGGCGAGCGGACACAGGCCATGGCCGGCGCGCTGCGCGGCGCGGCGACAGTGCGCGCGTACCGGACCGAGGACGCGCACGTCGCGGCGATCGCCGAGCGTTCCGGCGTGGCGCGCGACCTGTCGCTGGAGATCTTCAACCTGCACACCCGCTTCGGGCTGCGGATCAACAGGTCGGAGTTCCTCGGCCTGGCCGCGGTGCTCGTCGCCGGGTTCTTCCTGGTCCGCGGCGACCTGGTCACGGTGGGCGCGGCGACCACCGCCGCGCTCTACTTCCACCGGCTGTTCAACCCGATCGGCCTGCTGCTGATGGAGTCCGACTCGGTGCTGCAGGCCGGCGCGAGCCTCGCCCGGCTGGTCGGCGTGGCCACGCTGCCCGACACCGCCCCGTCCGCGCCGTCGGCGGCCGGGCGGCGCGGCCCGGCGGCGCTGGACGTCACGGTCCGCCGGCACCGCTACGACGACGACGGCCCCCTGGTCCTGGCCGACGTCGAGCTGCGCCTGGCCCCGGGTGAGCGGGTCGCGCTCGTGGGTGCCAGCGGCGCGGGCAAGAGCACGCTCGCCGGCATCGCCGCCGGGATCATCGCGCCCACCGACGGGTCGGTACGCCTGGGCGGCGTGCCGCTGACCGAGCGGGGCGAGCACGCCGTGCGGCGCGACGTCGCGCTGGTCAGCCAGGAGGTGCACGTCTTCGCCGGGCCGCTCGCCGAGGACCTGCGCCTGGCCGCCCCGGACGCCACCGACGCCGAACTGCTCGACGCGCTGGACCGGGTCGGCGCCACCACCTGGCTGCGCGCGCTGCCGGACGGGCTGGCCACGGCGGTCGGCGAGGGCGGCCACCGGCTCACCGCCGCGCAGGCCCAGCAGGTCGCCCTGGCCCGGCTGGTGCTGGCCGCGCCCGCCGTCGCCGTGCTGGACGAGGCGACCGCCGAGGCCGGCAGCGCCGGAGCGCGTGACCTGGACCGGGCGGCGCTGGCCGCCACCGAGGGACGGACCACGCTGATCGTGGCGCACCGGCTCAGCCAGGCGGTCGCCGCCGACCGGATCGTCCTGCTCGACCACGGGCGGATCGTGGAGCAGGGCACGCACTCGGAACTGCTCGCCGCCGACGGCCGGTACGGGCGTCTGTGGCGCTCCTGGAGCGTCCCGGTATGACCGCGCACCGCCCATCGGCCCAGGTGAGGGGAACATGACCGACGAGCCGGCCCGCTTCGTGCTCTTCCCGGGGCGGCACCACCTGCTGACCCGGTTCCAGGCCGACTACCTGTGCCGGCTGGCCGGGGACGAGGCCACAGTGGTCTGGGCGGTGACGTCGGCCAACCACGAGAACACCAGACGCAACCCGGTGCCGTACCACCGGCGGGAAGCCGCGATCGAGCGGTTCAGCGTGCTGAGCGGGCTGCGCTCGGTGGTGGTGCCGATCTTCGACACCACGTACACCGACGCGTTCGCCGAGGTGACGCTGAAATCCATCGCGGTGGCCACCGGGCTCGAACTCACCCCCGCCGACACGTTGCTGGCCTGCTCCACGCCGGAGGTCGCGAAGCTGTACGAGCGGCTCGGCTTCCGGATCGCGCCGGTCGAGGCGGACCCGGACCTGCCCGAGCCGCCCGAACGGCCGTGGGACGTGCTGCTGCGCCTGGCCGCCGGGGACGAGACCTGGCGCGCGCTCACCCACCCGGCCACCATCGACGTGTTCGAGCGCTACCGCCTGGTCGAGTCGATCCGGTCGGTGGTGAACGACCCGCTCGTCGGCGACGAGGGCGGCCTCACGGTGACCCGGGACTACCGCACCTACGTGGAGGCGTTCGCCACTGCCGCGCAGCGCAAGTGGGACTCGGTGCGCGGGTACGTGCAGCCCGGCCGCATCGTGGACATCGGCTGCGGCGCGGGCGCGGTCCTGGAGCTGGCCGACCGGGAGGCCGCGCTGCGCGAGAGCGACCTGATCGGCGTGGAGGTCGCCCGCCACCTCTACCAGGAGTGCCTGCACAAGAAGGCGCAGGGCGTGTTCCGCAACGCCAACGTCTACTTCTTCCACCGCAACGTCCTCGGCGGCGCGGTGTTCAAGGACCGCTCGGTCGACACCACGCTCACGTTCGCGCTGACCCATGAGATCTGGTCGTACGGGCGGCAGCGGGAGTCGCTGCTGCAGTTCGCCCGCCGCATCCACGACCACACGGTGCCCGGCGGCGTCTGGATCAACAGCGACGTGTGCGGTCCGGACGACCCCGGGCGGCAGGTGCTGCTGCGGCTGTCGGCCGACGACGGCGACAACCCGGCCGCGCCCCGCGGCGATCTCGCCGAGCTGACCTCGGCGGAGGTCCGGCGCTACGTCGGCGGGCTGTCGACGCGGGCGCGGCTGGACCAGTTCGCCGTCGACTTCGCGTTCGGCTTCGACCACGAGCCGCTTCCGGACGGCGCGGTACGCCTGTCGCTGGGCGCGGCGATGGACTACCTGACCCGCAAGGACTACACGGACAACTGGCTGTCGGAGACGCAGGAGCAGTTCTGCGGCCTGAGTTTCGCCGACTGGACGGCGCTGCTCACCGAGGCGGGGTTCGAGATCGGCCCGGCGTCGGCGCCGGTGCGCAACGAATGGGTGATCGACAACCGGATCGCACCGGTCGCGTCCCTCACCGACCTCGACGGCCGGCCGCTGGACTGGCCGACCACCCACGTCCTCACCGTCGCCCACCGCCCCCGCAACCAGTGAGACCGACGGCGCCCGCCGCTGCCGGCGGGCGCCGTCGCCGCTCACCGGCTCAGCGCGATCCGGATCGCCAGGACGATCAGGATGAGCCCGGTCAGCCGTTCGATCACCAGCAGCACTGACGGCCGGGTCAGCCAGGGCTGCAACCTGTCGATGAGCATGATGTAGCAGGCCCACCAGAGCACGGCGAGACCGATGAACGTGGCGGCCAGCACCGCCGTGCGGGCCGCCGCCCCGTCGCCGGGCCTGACGAACTGCGGCACGAACGAGACGTAGAAGACGACCACCTTGACGTTCAGCAGCTGGCTGGTGACGCCCATGACGAACGAGCGGCGGGCCACGTGCGGCTCGTCGGCGGCCGGGGCCTCCGGCACCGGCGCGGGGCCGGTCTCCGGGTCCGGCCCGGCGCCGCCCGCGCCGACCGGGACCGGCTGCGCCGCCGGGGCCGTCCGGCGCGGCCGGGTGGCCCAGAGGATCGTGCCGCCCAGGTAGAGCAGGTACAGCGCGCCGGCGACGCGCAGCACCGTGTAGAGCGTCGGCGAGGAGACCAGCAGCGCGGACAGGCCGGCGGTGGCGAACGACGCGTGCACCAGCGCGGCGACGAACAGCCCGGCCAGCACCACGAACCCGGCCCGCCGGCCGTACCTGACGGTCTGCCGGGTGACGAGCGCGAAGTCGACGCCCGGCACGATGATGATGAGCAGGCTGGCGGCGACGAAACTGATGATCTGGATGTCAGACACGACGCCGGCTCTCCTGTCCTGCGGCGAGCGCCGGCGCCGCCTCCTCGATGACGGAGACGCCGCTGTCCTGGCGTGGCCCGTGCCGGCGCCACTGTTCCCGCAGCCGGATCCGGCCGTCCGGCAGCCGCTCGGGCCGGGACTCGCACTCGCCGACCACTATGGTGCCGTCGGTGAGCACCTCCAGGTAGGCGAAGCGCACCACGCCCTGGGCGTCGCAGGTTCCCGCGAGCCGGCCGTGCCGGACCGGGCCGCCGGTGATCTCCGCCCAGACCAGGTCGCCGCGCTGGTGGTAGTGCCCCCGCAGCGGCTCGGCGCCGTCACCGGCGTCGTGGTCCACGGAGACGAAGACGCGGCCGTCGTAGTCGAATGTCGTCATCGCGCTCACGCCCACCGGGTGCTCACGTAGTCGTCACGGAACCGGCAGACCGTGCGGCCGGCGATCGAGTTCAGGATCATCGCGCTGCGGATCGGCAGAATGCTCAGGTTGGAGTCGACGAGCCCCTGCACGTACCGCCCCCGGTTCAGCACGAAGATCTTGTGGTCGTCGGCGTGCTTCCACCGGATCGAGTAGTCCGACTCGATCACCGGTTCGCCGCGCTCGTCCACGTCGATCAGCGCGGACAGCTCCGGATCGAAGGGGAGCGGGGCGAGCCGCCGGCCCGCCGCGACGATCACGTTCACCGCCCGGTGCCGTTCCTCGCCGCTGCCGGCGGTGAGGCACTCCAGCTCCACCTCCCCGTCGAGCTGCCGGGCGCCGGTCACGGTACGGCTCGGCATGATCGTGACCGGGAACCGGCCGGTCCGCAGCCGCTCCTCGTAGTTGTGCTGGTAGACGCCGCGCAGCGTGCCGGGGGAGATGCCGTCGCTGGTCAGGATCTGCCCGGAGACCAGCCGTTCCCGCACGTCCCGGGACAGCGAGAGGAACGCCTCCTGGTAGGCGGGCCGGTACAGGTCGTTCGCCGAGGGGGAGTCCTCCAGCGGCGCGAACCAGGACCGCCGGCCGATCCACTTGATGTCGCGGCAGCCGCGGGCGAGCAGCGCTGCGACGCACTCCGCGCTGGTCTGGCCGCTGCCGATCACGACCCACGGCACGTCCGGCTCGTCGGGCACGCCGGCCAGGCGCCGGTTCAGCTCGTCGGCGACGAACAGGTGCCGGGGGTCGAGGGCGTCCAGGAAGTCCGGTACGAAGGGGACGGTCCCGCTGCCGAGCACCAGGTGCTGGGAGCGGGCGACCTCGACGCCGCCGCTGCGGGTGACGATCGCGCCGTCGAACTCGACTCGGTCGACGCGGGCGCCGTAGGTGATGCGCGGCAACTGCTCCGCCGCCCACACCAGGTACTGCTGGTACTCGATCCGGGGGATGGTGTCGAAACCGGCGCCCAGCAGGGCGTAGACCCGGCCGGTGGTGACCAGGTAGTTGAGGAACGACAGCGGGTGCGTCGGGTCGTAGAGCGAGACCAGGTCCTTGACCCAGCCGGTCTGCATGCGCACGCCGCTGTGCAGCATCCCGTCGTGCCAGCCCGGCTGGTCCCGCGCCTCGAACAGCGCGATGTCGTGCGGCGCGAGCGCGTCGTACATCGCGGCGAGGCTCAGGTTCGCCGGCCCCGCGCCAATTCCCACTGTGTGATAGGTCTGCGTCATCAGTCTGCCTCTGTGTCTAGCCGTGCGGGACACGGATCGCGGATCGGGAGTTCAGCAGGGCGGTGGCGGCGAGCCGGCTGGCGGCCAGGACGGTCTTGGCGGCGCCGCCGCTGCCGCCGGTGAAGGTGTGCACGGCACCGGCCACTGCGCGCAGGGCCAGGCCGGGCGGGTCGCTGTAGCAGTCGACGGCGCTGACCGGCGGGCCGTCCGGGCGCGGGTCCAGGCCGGGCAGCCGCCGCGCGGCGACCGCCAGCACCCGAGCCGCCAGCCCGGAGTCCGGCGCGGGCGCGGGCGGGTCGACGTCCCAGCGGTCGCTGGGCAGCCCGAGAAGGACACGCCCCGGACCGGCGGGCCGCCCGTACAGGCCGCTCGTCTCATCGACGAAACACGGCAGGTCGGCCCGGCCGGTGCGGTGGTGGGCGTACTGGATGTGCTTGGTGCGCAGCGTGCTCGGCAGCCCGGCGGCGCGCAGCAGGCCCGGCGTCCAGGCCCCGGCCGCCACCACGACGAGGTCGCCGGTGAGCCGGCGGCCGTCGCGCAGGTCGACCGCGCCGTCGCCGAGGCGGGCCACCGGCGTGGTCTCGGTCCGGTCCAGGCCCCGCAGGACGCTGCGGCGCAACCGGTCCGGGTCGAGGTGGCCGGCCCGGCGTTCCCAGACCCCCACCGTGCCGTCCGGGAGCCGGTCGAAGCCGAACCGCCGGGAGACCTCGTCGCGGGTCAGCACCTCGGCCCCGGCCACGCCGGCCGCCGCCCCGGCGTCGACGGCGTCGAGCAGGTAGAGCGAGCCGGTGGCCCGCCACCCGGCGGCCGCGGCGAGCGCCGGGTCGTCCCGCAGTTCGGCGAGGCTCGCGGTGGCCAGGGCCCGGGCCGCCGGATCGGGCTCGAAGGCGCGTACCAGGCCACCGGAGGCGGCGGTGGCGTCGGCGTGCCCGCCGGCCGGGTCGCCGCCGTGCGGGCCGACCAGCACCGCCTCGGCGCCCGCGTCCCGCAGCCGCCGGGCGAGCAGGACACCGGCGAGGCCCGCGCCGACGACGAGCACGCGGGGCTCACCCACCGGAGGCCGCCGGTTCCGCGCCGCCGACGACGTCGAGCAGGCGGGCCGCCCGGTCCGGGTCACCGGGGTACGCGGCCAGCGCCGCCCGGACGACGGTGGCGCTGTCGAAGTGCGCCGGGCGCAGCGCCTGCTCACCCCGGGTCAGCTCGACGTCGGCGAGCACACCGTCCAGACCGGGTACGGCCCCGGCGAGCGTGGCGGCGTAGCGCGCCTTGAACGCCTCGTACGCCTCGGGCCGGAAGTCCGACTCGTAGCGGTCCGGCCGGTCCCAGCTCAGGAACGCCCGCACCACTGCGGGGTCCTCGTCGGCGAGGAACTCGTGCGCCCAGATCGCGTGCCCCCGGCTGGTGGAGAACTTCGCGCCGGTGAGCCGGTAGAACTCGTTCACCACCAGGCCGGTCGGCCGGTCGGGCAGCCCGGCGGCCAGGTGCAGGGCGGGGATGAGCAGCGCGTAGTAGAAGGCGTTGTCCACCCCGAGGAAGATCCACTGCTCGTCCACGTCCCGCCACGCGTCGAGGTACCCGGCCAGGGTGTCCGCGTCCGGCCGCAGGTGGCGGGCGGGCAGCAGCAGGTTCGCCAGGGCCATCTCGGCCCAGACGTCGATGCGCAGGCCGTCGTCCCACTCGATGCCCCAGTCCGTCGGGTACGCCAGCGGCACCTCCGGCAGCCCGCCGTCGAGGTACGACGCGACGAGCCGGCGCAGCCGGGGCGGTAGCACCGCCCCGGACCAGAACCCGGCGAGCCGTTCCCGGTGCTCGTCCAGCCGCAGCACCGGCACCGTGTGGGTGACCGGCTCCGGTGGCGCGTCGCAGCAGGTGGACCGCGCGTCGACCAGGTTCGCGGCGCTGCAGAAACCGCCGCACCCCTCGCAGGTGCCGCCGTTCGCGCCTGCCCCGCAGGCCGGGCAGCGCCCCGCGACCCGCACGTGGTGCAGGGTCCGCCGGCAGGCCGCGCAGGCGCGCAGCGACACCGGCGCGACCTCGACCACCTTCGCCTCGACCAGTTCGGTGAGCAGGCCGGCCACCGCCCGGCGGTACGCCTCGTCGGCCAGTGGGTCGGCCATCACGTCGTACCGGATCCGCGCGGCGCGCAACGCGGCGTGGATCAGCGACCCGTAGCGGGCGACCGTGTCGGCCGGCGTCTCGCCGTTCGCCTCCGCCCGGGCGAGCACGTAGTTCTGGTGGGCGTCCAGCCCGCACTGGGTCACCACCCGCCGGCCGGCGGCGCGCAGCGCGCGGGCCGCCACGTCCCCGGCGACGTACGGGCCGCTGAGGTGCCCGAGGTGCAGCGGACCGTTCGGGGTCGGCGGCGGGGTGACCAGGAGCACCGCGCCCCGCCCGGCCGGATCGTCAGCCACGGCCGGTCCCGTCGCCCGCGTCCGGCCGGCCGGTCTCGGGGCGCGGCATCCAGTAGACGCTCAGGATGGTCAGCGGCTGCTCGGGGGAGGGGTTGTGGATGACGTGGCGCTGCTCGGGTTCGAGCAGGATCACCCCGCCGGTCGGCACCTCGACCTTCTCGCCGCCCGCCTCGTAGATGGCGGTCCCGCGGGTCACCACGGCGAACTCCACCTCGGGGTGGACGTCCTCGGTGCTGCTGCCGCCGGGCGGGATCACGCACCACATGGCGTCGAACGGCAACGGGCCGAGATCGCGGTACTGGGTCCAGCGGCCGATCTGGATGCCGTACTCGTCGGTGAGCTCGGCGGTGTCGCTGACGTACCTTCGCATGTTCGTCCTCCTGGTCGGCGCGATGCCCGTCGGGCGCGCCGGACGGATCTGGGTTTGCGGAGAGTGACCGGAAGTGGTGCTTCTGCGACGCAGAGCCAACCGCCTGCCGGAGTGGCAATTCGACTTCGGTCGATAGCGTCGGACCCACTGTGGACCTAACCTCGGCTGGCCAACAGGAGCTACACCGGCAGATCACCGGCAATGGCGCTACTGATTGCCCGCTCAGTGGCCGCGCAGCGGTGGTCCGCCTGTACGAATCCACCAGAACCGGTACGGAGACGACGCTGTGATCGGCTACATGGATACGTTGGGTGACGAAATTGCTACCGCTCGGCGACGAGCCAACCTGACTCAGGAGGAACTGGCCGCCCGCACCGGACTGAGCGTCCGGAGCATCCGCAACCTGGAGTCGTCGCGGGTGACCCGCCCGCGCCCGGCGACAGTGCGGCTGCTGCGCGACGTGCTCGGCCTGCCGGCCCACCCGGCGCCGGCCCGGATCCGCCCCATGCAGTTGCCGCTGGAGATTCCCGGCTTCACCGGCCGTTCGGCACAACTACGGCAACTCGACCGGCTGCTCGACGGCGGACCGCGGCGGATGTCCAGCGTGGTGGTCTGCGTCCTGTCCGGACGCTCCGGGATCGGCAAGACGGCGCTGGCGCTGCGCTGGGCCCACCGGTCCGCCGCACGGTTCGTCGACGGGGTGCTGCACGTCCAGCTCGGCGGAAGCGACTCGCGCCGGCCGGCGGTGGCGCCCGCGGAGGCGCTCGCCGGCCTCATCGAGGCGCTCGACGTGCCCGGCGGCATTCCCTGCGGTCCGGCCGCGCGCACCGGGCTGTACCGCAGCGTGCTCGCCGGGCGCCGGATGCTCATCGTGCTCGACGACGCGCGCGACGCCGAACAGGTCCGGCCGCTGCTACCCGGTGTCCCCGGCTGCATGGTGGTGGTGACCAGCCGGGACCGCCTCACCGGACTGGTCGTCGGCGAGGCCGCGCGTCCGGTCGTGGTGGACGAGCTGGCGGCCGGTGAGGCATGGGAGCTGCTGGCGGCCCGTCTCGGCGAGCGTCGCCTCACCGCCGAACGCGAGGCGGTACGGCAGATCATCGCCCACTGCGCGGGGGTGCCCCGGGCGCTGGCTGTGGTCGCCGCCCGCGCCGCCGTCGCGCCCCGGCTGCCGCTGGCGGAGGTGGCCCGCCAACTGCGGTAGGGGACCGGTGGACCGGGGCGGTCGCGCGGCGCGGGCACCCCGGTCAGCGCCGGTCGGCGCGGGTGCCGGCACGGGCGGACACGTGGGCCGGCACCGGCGCGGTCGGCGGGAGCGCCGGGTCGGTCACCGGCTGCTCCCAGCGGGCCACGAGCGGAAGCTCGCCGGCCCAGAGTCCGAGCGCCGCGTCCGGGCTGTCGCCGTCGTCCGGCGGGCCGCTGCGCGTCTTCACCGACGCCTCGGCCAGCGGCAGCGCCAGCAGGGCCGTGGCCGCCAGCTCCCGCCGGTTCGGGCGGCGGGCGTGGTCCCACTGGCCGGGGGCGACGTGCTCGGTGAGCAGGCGGAGTCCGTGCAGCTTCTCCTCGGTGCCGGTCACCCACCGGGGCCGGCCGTAGATCATCGCGCTGCGGTAGTTGACGCCGTGCTCGAACACCGAGCGCGCCAGCACCAGGCCGTCGACCACGGTGACCGTGACGCAGACGTCGGTGTCGGTGGTGAGGCTCCGGCTGGCCACCGAGCCGTGCAGGTAGAGGTGGCGGTCGTCGAACCCGTAGACGGTCGGCACCACCATCGGGTGACCGTCCACCAGGACGCCGAGGTGGCAGACGAACCCGGCCCGGAGCACGTCGAACAGGGCGGCGCGGTCGCGGTGCCCCTTCTCCTTCATCCGGCGCAGGCTCGTGCGGGGCGTCGCGGACAACTGCCCGTCGGCATCGGTCATGGCTGATCTCCCGTCGGTCCCGCCGTTTCTACCGGGCCGGACGGCGCTCCTCAAGAGGGCCGGCGGGGACGACCCGGTCAGGTCGGCGGGTGCTCGCGGCAGCCCCGCGGTCGCCTGCTCAGCGGACCTTCCTCGTCGGTCGCTTACGAGGCGGCGTCAGCAGCTCGGCGATCGCCGAGATCGCGGACGGCACCAGACGGTAGTACGCCCACACACCCCGCTTCTCCCGCTCGATCAGACCGGCCTCGGTGAGGATCCGAAGGTGATGGCTGACGGTCGGCTGGGAGAGCCCGAGCGGCGCGGTGAGGTCGCTGACGGACGCCTCGCTCTCCGGAGCGGACTGGATCAGGCTGAGCAGACGCAGCCGGGCCGGGTCGGCCAACGCCTTCAGCACTCCCGCGAGGCGTTCGGCATCGGCACGCTTGATCGGCTCGCCGGTCAGCGGCGAGATGGCAGGGGTGGCAGTTTTCGCAGTTCCCACGCTTGCATCGTTGCATCAACGGCCGCCGCATGCCGGTGCAACCAGGACCGGATCATGGTGAGTCGCACGACAGGGGTGTCAGGCGGCGGGGCGCAGGTCGGCGAGCAGCCGTTCCACCCGGGCGCGGATCTCGTCCCGGATGGGGCGTACCGCGTCGACGCCCTTGCCCGCGGGGTCTTCCAGCTTCCAGTCCTCGTAACGCTTGCCCGGGAAGACGGGGCAGGCGTCACCGCAGCCCATGGTGACGATGACGTCCGAGGACTCGGCCGTCTCGTACTCCAGGCGCTTGGGGGTCTGGTCGGTGATGTCGATGCCGACCTCCCGCATGGCCTCGACGGCGGCGGGGTTGACCTGGTCGGCGGGCGCGCTTCCGGCGGAGCGGACCTCGACGGTGTCGCCGGCGAGGTGGCGCAGCCACCCGGCGGCCATCTGGGAACGGCCGGCGTTGTGCACGCAGACGAACAGGACGCTGGGTTTGTCGCTCATCGGGTCTCCATGATCCTGATGGTTGCCGTGACGTGCCGCGGCGCGGTCGGGGCATCTCATGGCCGGGTTCCCGGCGCGGGGAACAGGCGGGCACGGGCCCACAGCGACACGTAGACCAGGCCGACGAGAACCGGAACCTCGATCAGCGGGCCGACGACGCCGGCGAGGGCCTGGCCGGAGGCGATCCCGAAGGTGCCGATCGCGACCGCGATCGCCAGTTCGAAGTTGTTGCCCGCCGCGGTGAAGGCCAGGGTGGTGGTGCGTTCGTAGTTCAGGCCGATGGCCCGGCCGAGCAGGTAGGAGCCGGCCCACATGAGGGCGAAGTAGGCCAGCAGCGGCAGGGCGATGCGGGCCACGTCGACCGGCCGGTCGGTGATGGCCTCACCCTGCAGGGCGAACAGGACGACGATGGTGAACAGCAGTCCGTACAGGGCGACGGGTCCGACCCTGGGCAGGAATCGCCGCTCGTACCAGTCGCGGCCCCTGGTCCGTTCGCCGAGGCGGCGGGACAGGTAGCCGGCGAGCAGGGGGATGCCGAGGAAGACGAGCACGTTGCCGGCGATCTCCCAGCCGGAGACCTGCAGCGCGGCGCCGTCCAGACCCAGCCAGCCCGGCAGCACCGACAGGTAGAACCAGCCGAGCAGGCCGAACGCGAGGACCTGGAACACCGAGTTGACGGCGACGAGGACCGCTGCCGCCTCCCGGTCGCCGCAGGCCAGGTCGTTCCAGATGATGACCATCGCGATGCAGCGGGCCAGGCCGACGATGATCAGACCGGTGCGGTACTCCGGCTGGTCGGCCAGGAACATCCAGGCCAGGGCGAACATGACGGCGGGACCGACGATCCAGTTGAGGATCAGCGACGAGACCAGGAGGCGCCGGTCACCGGTGACGGTGTCGAGGCGGTCGTAACGGACCTTGGCCAGTACCGGATACATCATGATCAGCAGGCCGAGAGCGATGGGCAGGGAGATGCCACCGACCTCGACGGCGTCGAGAGCGTCGTCCAGGCCGGGAACGATCCGGCCGAGCAGCAGGCCGGCGACCATGGCCAGGCCGATCCAGACCGGCAGGAACCGGTCGAGGCGCGAGAGGCGTGCCACCAACGGTGGGGCGTCTTCGGCTCTGGTGGCGGTGCTCATCGGTCTGCTCCCGTGGATCGTCGGTGCCGGCGCGTGCGCGTCGGGTGAGGTCGCCCTGTGCCGGGCGGCTGCGTCGGGCGCCCGCAGACTAAGGCGGTGATCAGGCCGGCTTCCCGCAGGGTGCGGCGGTGTGCGGGGCGACGCGATCGACGCGGTCGGCGAGGTCGGCGTAGGCCGCCTCGAACGCTTCGTCGGTGTCGACGCGGGCCGGGTCCGGCACGGACCAGTGCAGGCGGGGGCGGACCGGCCCGGTGAGTTCCTCGTGGGCGTTGTCGCAGACGGCGATGACCAGGTCGCCGTCCCGGACGACGTCGTCGACGTGTGCGGTGCCGGCCGGGTCGAGGTCGAGGGCGTGGCGGTGGGCCACGGCGAGCGCGCGGGGGTGGACCCGCGGTGCCGGCCTGGTGCCGGCGGATGCGGCGTCGCCGTTGGCGCGCTGCCTCCACAGCGCCGCGGCCAGTTGCGAGCGGGCGGAGTTGTGGGTGCAGACGAAGACGACCCGATGCGCGCCCGCCAGTGGTGGCGGCGTGAGGGCGGAGAGGGCGGCCGGTCGGAGTCGAAGGTAGATGCGTCGCCGATCGCCCTCCGACCGGCCCCGAACGACGAGGCCCGCGTCGGCGAGGACCTTGACGTGATGGGCGACCAGGTTCGTCGGCATGGCGAGGGTGTGTGCGATCTCCCCGGGTGAGGCGTCGCCCAGGGTGAGCGCGTCCACGATGGCCAGGCGGGCCGGGTCGCCCAACGCCGCATGGATCCGCGCGCGCTCGACCAGCGAGTAAGACTCAATGTCCATTGACTCAATAATTTCTGATTAATCTGGAGGCGTCAAGCCGGCGCGGCCGGATCCCCCGGGAGCGCGAGTCGCCGCGGCGGTCGGCTCGATCGACAGCAGGCCGGCGAGCTGGCGCAGGATCTGTGGCCGCGCCCGGTAGTAGACCCACGTGCCCCGCCGTTCGGCGTCCACCAGGCCTGCCTCGCGCAAGGTCTTGAGGTGATGAGAGATCGTCGGCCCGGTCAGGTCGAACGCCGGCGTCAGGTCGCACACGCAGGCCTCGCCGCCGTCGGCGGAGGCGATCATCGACATCAGCTGCAGCCGTACCGGATCACCGAGGGCCTTGAACGCGGGCGCGAGGATCGCGGCCGTCTCTGCCGGGACCCGGCGCTGCGCCAGTGGGGGGCAGCACGGCGCGTCGGCGTCGAGGTCGACGAGGGGGATCGGCGCTTGGCGCTTCGGCATGCCTCTAGGTTGACATCCATCTAATCAGCGTGCAACTCTCTGTTTAGACATATGTCAAGACAAGGTGCTCCCAGGAAATGAGGCTCGTCATGTTCGGCTTCCCGCGTCGCCGGCCGTCATCCGTGGCAGGGGTCCGGTTCTGCGACTCCTGCGCCCGGGTGTCCACTCCCGCGCAGAGGATCGCCCGCCTCCGCGACCGCGCCCGCACCACCGCCTACGCGCTGACGGCACCCCGCTGAGAAGCGGGACCGCTGCCCTGCGGATCGCCCGCTCCGGCGCCTGCTAGGCTTCCATCGTCAATCGGCGATTAACGATGGAGGGAGAGATGATGGGGGACCTCCTCGACCGCGACACCGCGCAGACCTATGCCTCGTGGTTCCGGGCCCTCGCGGACCCGACGCGGGTGCAGGTGGTGGAGTACCTGGCCCGCCATGCCCGGCCGATGAGTGTGGGGGAGATCGTCGCCGCCGTCGGGCTCGCCCAGTCCACCGTCTCCCAGCACCTGAAGATCCTCACCGAGGTGCGGTTCGTGCTCGTCGAGCCGGTCGGCACCGCACGCCACTACCGCATCAACGACGCCTGTGTCGGGTGCTTCCCGTCCGCCGCCGACGTCGTCATGGGCCGCCCGGCCCCCGATCCGGTCGGAGCCTGCTGAGGCAGGCGTCACCCGCACCTCTTGATCCGCCATTCTCAACACCGAGGAGTTCCCGATGAGTGTCCTGGACGAGTCGCCCGTCGTGGTGATCGGCGCGGGCCCGGTGGGTCTCGCCGCCGCCGCCCACCTGCACGAGCGTGAGCTGCCCTTCCTCGTCCTGGAGGCCGGGGACACCACCGGCGCGGCGGTGCGGCAGTGGGGGCACGTGCGGCTGTTCTCCCCGTGGCGCTACAACGTCGACCCCGCCGCCCGCCGGCTGCTCGACGACGCCGGCTGGGTCGCCCCGGTCGAGGATGCCCTGCCCACCGGCGCCGAGCTGGTCACCGACTATCTCCAGCCGCTCGCGGACCTGCCGCAGCTCAAGCCCCACCTGCGCTACGGCGCGCGGGTGGAGGCGATCAGCCGGCTCGGCCTGGACCGGCTGCGCACCGCCGGCCGCGAACAGACGCCGTTCCTGATCCGCCTCGCCGACGGCGACGAGTTGCTCGCCCGCGCCGTCATCGACGCCTCCGGCACCTGGGGCACCCCCAACGTCCTCGGCGCCTCCGGCCTGCCCGCCCGCGGCGAGACGGACGCCGCGGCGTTCCTCGAGCACGCCCTGCCCGACGTGCTCGGCAGTGGCCGGGACCGCTTCGCCGGCCGGCACACCCTCGTCGTCGGCGCCGGCCACTCCGCCGCGAACACCCTGCTCTCCCTGGCCGAGCTGGCCACCGCCGAACCCGGCACCGAGGTGACCTGGGCGATCCGCTCGGCCAGCCCCGCCCGCACCTACGGCGGCGGAGACGCCGACGCCCTGCCCGCCCGCGGCGCGCTCGGCGCCCGGCTGCGCGACCACGTCGACGCCGGCCGGATCAGGCTGCTCACCGGATTCTCCGTACACGCCCTCACCCCGGCCGAGGGCCGGGTCACCGTGGCCGTCCGGCACGCCGACGGCACCGACGAGTCCGTCACCGTGGACCGCGTCGTCGCCGCCACCGGCTTCCGCCCCGACCACTCCATCGCGGCCGAGCTGCGCCTGGACCTCGACCCGGTCATGGGAGCCACCCGCGCCCTCGCCCCGCTGATCGACCCGAACGAGCACTCCTGCGGCACCGTCCCGCCGCACGGCGCCGCCGAACTCGCGCACCCCGAGGTCGGCTACTACGCCGTCGGCATGAAGAGCTACGGCCGCGCGCCGACGTTCCTGATGGCCACCGGCTACGAGCAGGTCCGCTCCGTCGTCGCCGCTCTCGCCGGCGACTGGGACGCCGCCCGCGACGTCCAGCTCGACCTGCCCGAGACCGGCGTCTGCAACAGCAACCCCGCCGACTCCACCGGCGCGGACAGCTGCTGCGGCCCCGACCCGGCGGCCACGCCGGCCGCACAAGGGCTGGCGACCGGAATCTCCGGGGGCCTGCTCTCCGCGCCGCTCAGCCTGGTCAGCCTCGACACCCCGACCAACGGCGAGACCGGCGGCTGCTGCACCAGCTGATGACCACCACGACGGCGCCCGCCGGCCCCACGGCCGGCGGGCGTCACGGGTGGCGCCTCGTCGCCGCCCTCGCCGTCACCAGCACCATCGGATACGGCACCCTCCACCGCCTGCTGGCCGCGGTCACCACCGCCTGCCTTCTCGCCGCCGCCGCGATGCGCTCGGTAGGAAGCGGGCAGCCCTAGCCGAGCAGCGTCCGCAGCGCCCCGGCGAGGCCGGCGCCGGCGGTGACCGGGTGGAGGAAGGACAACCGGATGTCGGCGTGACCGTCCGGCCGCTCCGCGCGCAGCACGATGCCCTCGGCGTCGAGCGCGACCGGGACCATCCGCGTCGCGCCGGCGCTGACGGCGCTGTCGACGAGCGCACCGAGCCGGTCCAGGAGGTCGCCGTGGCACCGGGTCAGGTGCGCGAGGTGGGCGGCCTCGTCGACGGCGATCGGGTCCGGGCGGGCGGCGCGGTACGTGCCGAGGTCCACCGCGACGGGTTCGGTGGCCCGGTCGAGGAGGATCTCGTCCGGCTCGATCGCCCACAGCGCCACCGGCGGCAGGTCGAGCAGCGACATCACGGTGGCCGGGTCGCAGGCGTCGAGCGCGGCCGGGTCGAAGCGGCGGGCGGTGCCCAGGATCCGCAGCCGGTCCCGCACCCGCGAGCGTACGGCGACCGGAGCGAGGTGGGTCACGTCCACGCGTACCGCACCGCGGTGACCGCGCGCGGCCACCAGCAGGCCGCCGGTGCGGCTCATCGCGTCGACCGCGAGGACGATCGTGCCGTCGGGGAGGACTGCGTGGGCGGACAGGAGGTCGGCGGTGGTGTCGCCGAGCGTCAGCCGCAGCGACGAGGCAGCGCTCAGCACGCACCGGGCGGCGACGGCGTCGCGGGGCGTGGAGGTGACCGGAGACGGCCCGGCGGCGACCGGGGTGACGCCGGTCGACGGGGCCGGGCGCCCGGCGGGGTGCAACGCCATGTCTGTCTCCTCGGCCGGAAGGGGTGAAGTCGGCCCAGGTCAGACGGTAGTAGGTAAGGCTTACCTGTGCAACGGCGGGTCGGGTGCCGGAGACGCATACGGGTCACGACGGTGACCGTCGTGACCCGTACGGGCGTGGGTGTCCGCTTTGTCAGGCGGGCTGGTAGGTCAGGCAGTCGCTGACGGTGGCGCCGGGGCCCACCGTGATCGACTCGGCCGTGCAGGCGAGGTTGGTGTTGAACACGCACTCGGCCCGCGCGCACGCGCCCACCGCGCCGGTGACCTCCGCGATCCCGCCGCTCAGCGACGACTCGACGAACGTCGCGCAGGACGCCGCGTCGGCGCTCGCCGCCACGGTGATCGCGGGCGCGTGACAACCGTTGTCGTTGAAACTGCACGCCGTGGCGGCGCACTCACGTACCGGCGGAGACTGCAACAGCGTCTTCATGGTGCCTCCAAGTCATGCGGGCCGGCGGTGCGACGGCCGGCCTCGTGGTGCTCGAATGCCATTCGGTATTAGCCCTGCGAGCGGGGCTTCAAACCTGTCCGCCCGAAGTGAGGATCATGCTCACCATAGCAGCGGAATGCGGCGTCGGCGGCGGTAAACCGTCGATCCCGCGCGAACTCCCGGGCGGGCGAAGATGAGGCTTACCTTTGTAAGGAAAGCCTTTGTTTGCCGGTGCGAGGTGGGCGTGCGGTGACCCCGTCCGCGCTGGTCCGGGCGCAGGGTGCGGTCCCGGCGAACGGCCTGGAGCGCGCCGAGGGTCATGCGCCGGATCGGGGAGGTGAATTGATGTGCGGAAATCGGCGCTCCGGAGCCGGGAATTGGTTTCGCCGCCCGGGGCGGAAATCGAATTTCCGCAGCGCCGGTTCCGTACACGGAATTGTGCGCCCCCGCCGGTCGGCGGCGGTGGGTCGGCCGGGTCCGTGCCGTGCCCGTGCGCCCGGCTGTCGTCCGCGCGGGCCGCCCGGGGCGGGGGCCCGCGGGGTGGCGGGCAGGATGGCACCCTGAGCGGGCCGGGACGCCGGTCCGCGCCGGTCGGACCCGGCGGGATCCCCGGGCGGACAGAAGGTGAGGCGGCGTGGTCGAGGGGTGGCACGGCTGGCTCGGCACGATCAACGGGGTCGTGCTCGTCACGGTGGCCGCGCTGCCGTTGGCCGCGCTGGTGGTGTGGCTCCTCGCGCGCCGGCGCGGCGGCGGGCCGGCCTGGCGGCTGTCGCTGGCCGAGGTCGGCATCGTCTACGGGACCGTGCCGTGGGTCTGGATGATCATGCTCCCGGGGGACGGCGCCGGTGTGGTTCCGGGCCGGGTGAGCCTGGTGCCGCTGCGGGACCTGCTGACCGTCCTCGCGAGCGGGCCGCTGACGGTGACGGTCCAGATCGTCGGCAACCTGCTGGTGTTCGCGGCGCTCGGGTTCTTCGGCCCGCTGCGGTTCGCGGCGCTGGCGTCGGTGCCGCGGATCCTGGCGCTCGCGGCGGGCTGCTCGGTCCTGGTCGAGGTCGCGCAGTACGTCCTGCGGCTGGACCGGGTGTCCTCGGTGGACGACGTCCTGCTCAACACCGCCGGCGCCGGACTGGCCGCGCTGGCCTCGCGCCGCTGGTGGCCGGCCCCGGCGTCTCCGGACCGGCCCCTGCCGGTGCCGGCGGCGAAACGCTGAACGGCCCGGATACGGCACGATGGGCCGGACCTCACGGCCCGGCCCATCGCGTCAGCGCGTCAGGTCGACGCGTTCACCGTCCGGTCAGCACAGCTTCTTCGCCAGAGCGGTGGTGGCGCCACCGCTCTCGTACGAGACGAGCAGCGAGGTGCCGGCCGGGAGCGACCCGCTCAGCGGCAGAACGAGCGTGCCGTCCTTCCGCAGGCTGGCCTGGGTCTGCGCCACGACCCGGCTGCCGTCCCAGACGAAGACCCGGGCGGTGCCGGCCTTCTTCACCTGGAGCTGCACCGAGACCTTGTTGGCGGTGCGGGTGACCTTCTTGAGCTTCACCGTGTTGTCCGCCAGCTTGGCGTAACCACCCGGTGCGACTCCGTCCGAGACGGACTGCAGCAGGGTCTGCGGCGAGTCCACGCTCAGCGCCGCGGTGTCGGGCATGATCGGAGCCTTCGGCGCCGACGGCTGCGCCGGCAGGCCCGGCAGGAGCGCGTTGCCCCAGCGCCACGGGTCGGCCCGCACGCCGCTCCAGGTCGACCAGCCGACCCGGGTCTGCGAGCTGAGGTCCTGCGTGTCCGAGTCGTTGACCAGGATGTTCAGGCCCATCCGGCTCGGGTCGATGGTGTCCGGCAGCACGCTGAACGGAATCTTGACCTCGATCCGGTAACCCGTGTACGGGTTGCTGGTCACCACGGAGGCGATCTCCACACCCGGCGCGGTCTCCGGGCCGCCCTGGTGGTTGTCCCGCTCCCGGGCGAAGCACGGCGGGTTCCCGTTGGCCGGGTCGTTCGTGGCCGGGAAGAGCGCCATGTTGAACACCGTGGAGGTGTTCGCCGAGTTGCCGCGCGGGTCGATGCCGAACTCGATGTTGTCGTTACGCCGCGGACGCTTGCAGTCCTCCGGCGGCAGGACGGTGCCGAGCACGTCATCGGTGATGTTGAAGATGGCGTACAGGGCGTCGTCGGTGTGGGTCAGCTGGGCGGTGCCGGAGATGTCCGACGCCGGGGCGGCGGTGCCCTCCCAGCGGGTGGAGATGTCGATGACCTCGCCGGTGTACTCGTGGTCGTGCCCGTGACCGTCCACCGTCGGCGCGGTGGCGGCCTTCGGGATCGTGGTGGTCGGGACCAGGTTGAACGCGCCCGGCTCGGTGGCGCTGCCACCGACGTAGCTGGTCTCGATCTGCACCCGGTAGGCGCCGTTGTCCGGCGCCCGGTTGGCCGTCGGCAGCGACGTGTCGGTGTTGCTGACGGTGAACGTCACCGAGGTGGTGGCGCCCGGCCGCAGGCCGCTGTACGGCACCTGCTGCTCGGCCACCGAGAAGCCGGCGGGAACGTTCAGCTTGACCGAGCCGGACTCGACCCGGGTGCCGTGGTTGGTCAGGTTGACCTTGACGCTGCGGGTGCCGCCGCTGGGGATGTTCAGCAGGGACTCGATGAGCGCGTCGAGCTGCTGGGTCTTGTTCCGCACGGTCCAGGCGCGGAAGTCGGCGATCTCCTCCAGCGGCTCCAGGGTGCCGCGCACCGGAGCGGTTCCCTGCACCTGGGCGCTGCTGACGCCGCTGCCGTCCTTCTTGCTGGTCAGCGTGGCGTTGAGCCGGAAGCGGGTGCCCACCTCGATCTGCGCGGGCGGGGTGACGGTGAAGGTCTTCACGACCTCCTTGCCCGGGGTCAGCGTGCCGACGTTGCCGTTGCCGCTGACGCTCCAGCCGGCCGGGACGTCCAGGGCGACCTTGGCGCCCGTGATGGCCTTCTCGGCGTACAGGACGGTGTCCACCTTGATGGGCTGGCCGCCGACGGCCTCCCAGGTGCGCGGACGCACGTGGACCTCGGTGCCGAGCGGCAGGCCGCCCGGGGCACGCAGGGTGGCGCCCTGCAGCGCGCCGGTGCCGGCGCCCACGTTCGGGTCCGGGTACGGCGTGCGGGTGTCGATCAGCGTCAGCCGGTTACAGCCGATGGCGTCCGGGTTGGTCGTCGGGAAGGAGCTGTTGCCCCAGCCCTGCGACACGTACTCCCGGCGGGCCCAGGTCTGGACCGTGTTCCACCGGTTGCCGTCGTGCCGCGCCGACTCGTAGCCCTGCCAGGTGCCGAAGATGACGTTGCTGGCCTCGGCCGGCGTGAACGTGGTCTCGCAGGCGGGGCCGTTGGTGCCGGTGGTGCCGCTGCCACCGGTCTGGAAGATGCGGGAGACCCGCCAGGGCTTGAGCCCTTCCTTCTTGATCTGCTCCGGGAACGCCTTCGGGTCGGCCGCCGCGTAGAAGGCCTCCACGGCCAGCATGGCCGCCTTCTGGTGGTTGCCGTGGTTGCCCTGCGTCGCCGAGGGGTTCATCGTGAGGATGACCTCGGGCTTGGTGGTCCGCAGGACCCGCACGATCCGGGACAGCGTCTCCTGGTGGCCCCAGACCTCCTCGGTCAGCGGGGCGCTCGCGGTGTACCAGAAGTCGAGCGCGTCCAGGTTGTAGATGTGCTCGACGCCGGCCCAGCCGACGGCCTTGCGCTCCTCGGCCTCCCGCAGGATGCCGAGCTCCGGGCCCTCCTCGAGACCGGTGGCGTTGCCACCGCCCTCGCCGCGGGTGGTGGTGATGACGCCGGCCTTCATGCCGTGATACTCGTTCCAGTATCCGAGCATGCCGAGCTGGCCTGCCTCGTCGTCCGGGTGCGCGCCGATGAACATGATGTCCAGGTCGACGGGCTTGTCGGACTTCTTGGCCTGTGGCTTCGGTGCTGCGTTCTGGGGGTTGGCCTGGGCCGGAGTGGCCAGGCCCAACGACAGAAGACCGCACATGGCGATCGCTGCCGTGGTGCGCCATCTCATGGGCATACCTCTTCGTCTCGAAGCGAGAGTGCTGCGGCTGGGGGACGGGTCACGGGCCCGGCGCGCGCCGGGTCGTGACGCGGACAGCTGTCCATTGAGGACTGTTGGGTCCTCGCTGGTCGTGGTGCTCGACAACGGGGTGATGGTGTACGCGCACCGTCACGGCGTGAGCGGTGCACACGGTGGCGACGGATCGGTCCACCGGAAGGCCTTCGGGCCGTAACCTAGGGATCTTGCGGAGGCGTCGTCAATAGGCCCGGACGACTTTCTTCCTTATTCGAAGAAACAATCCCCGCAGCTCAGTGGCCCGGCTGCTCGGCCTGCATCAGCCGGAGGGGGCGCTTTGCCCTATTTTGGGCACCCAATGTGGACGCGAGGGCCCGGTTTTGCGCGCCATGTCGGGGTGGCCTGGCGCGTCCGGCTTGCCACTTCCCAAATTTCCGCTGGCCGGAGCTCCGAGATCATCTCGTTACTTGACGTCTCATTTTTTTCACACTAGGAAGAAAGCGTGTCTGACAAAGCCCCGACCAGCCCGGTCAGCCGTGAGCGGTCCCGTGAGATCAAGCGTCTCTCGGTGATCTTGGCCGCCCGGCAGGCCCGGCGGCTGTCCCGAGTGGACCTGGCCGAGATGACCGGCCTCTCGGCGGCCACGGTCACCGCGCTCGTGCGGGAACTCGTCGCCGAGGGCTACCTCATCGAACGCGGGCCCGGCGCGCCCACCACCGGCCGGCCCCGGGAGATGCTCGAGTTCAACCCCCGCGCCGAGCTCGTCGCGGCGGTGTCGCTGGAGCCACCCCGGATCAGCTGCGAGATCGCCGACAGCGAGGGCGCGGTCATCGCGCACCGCGTCGCGCGGCTCGGCGCGAACGTGGTGGAGACCGTCTGCGAGTTCGTCCTCGACCTCGTCGGCGACAACCTGCCCTCGCTGCGCGGCGTCGCGATCGCGGTGCCCGGCGTCTCCACCAACGGCGCGGTACGCCTCGCGCCGTCGGTCGGACTGGTCGAGGCGTGGCCGATCGGCGAGTCCGTGCAACGGCGGCTCGGCGTGCCCGTGGTCGTCGACAACGACGTGAACCTCATGGCCGCCGGCGAGTGCGTCGCCGGCGCCGGCGCGGACGTGGCGAACCTGCTGCTGATCCACGTCGCCGAGGGCATCGGCGCGGGCCTCGTGCTCGACGGCAAGGTCCGCCGCGGCGCCAGCGGAGCCGCCGGCGAGGTCGGCTTCCTGCCGCTGGGCGGCACGACCGAGCGTCGCTACAGCGGTGTCGGCGACTTCGAGGCCCGGTGGTCGGTGAACGCCATCGCGGAGCGGGTCGTCGCGCTCAACCCGGGCCGCCGGCCCGAGTCGCCGGTACGGGAGCTGAGCCGCCTCGCCGCGACGTCTGCGCCCGCCCGCGAGTACCTCGACGAGGTCCTCGGCGCCTGGGCCGGGCTCATCCTCTCCTGCGCCTGCGTCGTCGATCCGGGACTGGTGCTGCTCAGCGGCGCCGCCGCGGAACTGGACGACGCGGCCCTCGACCAGCTTCAGACCCTCGTCTCCGCCCGGACCCCGGCCCCCACCGAGGTGCGCCGGGCCACCCTCGGTGACCAGGCAGTGCTGCACGGAGCGATCAGCTACGCGCTCTCGGCCGCGGTGCCCCGCCCCTCGCTTCCCTGACCACCACCCGACCCCGGCCCCCGACGACCCCGACCCCGACACCCACCCACCCACCACACCCACAGTCACCGTCGCGGCGACCGCGTCCGGATCCCGGACGACAGGTCGCGGCGCGATGCGGCGCGCCCCGGTCCGGGCGCGACCCGCGGACCTTCGACCCCGAGCCCGGGGAGCCGGCGAACCCGCCGGCGTCCCCGGGCCGGCACCGCACACCGTCTTTCTCCGCTCCCGATAGTTCCCCCGCAAAATGGAGGTACCAATGAAACGTCGTTTGGCCCTGGCCGTCGCGTTCAGCGCGCTGCTGGCCGTCAGCGCGTGCGGCAGCAGTGACGACGACAAGGACACCGGCTCCTCCGGCGCCGCGCCGGCCGAGAAGGTCGTCATCTACAGCGCCCGCGACAAGTCGGTCACCGACTACGTCGTGGAGCAGTTCACGACCAAGAACCCCGAGTACAAGGGCAAGGTCGAGGTGCTCAACATGGGCGCCCAGGAGGTGCTCGAGCGGGTCCGCGCCGAGAAGGCCAACCCGCAGGCGTCGGTCTGGTGGGGCGGCACCCAGCAGGGGCTGGCCGCCGGCGCGTCCGAGGGGCTGCTGGAGTCCTGGCAGCCGTCGTTCGCCTCGAAGATCGACGCGCGGTACAAGGACGCCGAGGGCCGCTGGTTCGGCGAGATCCTGCTGCCCGAGGTCATCATGTACAACAACAAGGCGCTGACCCCGGAGACCGCGCCGAAGGACTGGGACGACCTGGTCGACCCGAAGTGGAAAGACAAGATCATCATCCGGGACGTGGCCGCCTCCGGCACCATGCGCTCGATCTACGCCTCGATGATCCAGCGCTACACCCCCGACGGGTCGAACCCGCAGCCCGGCTACGACTGGCTGCGCAAGCTCGACGCCAACACCGTCGAGTACGCCGCCAACCCGAGCGACCTCTACCTGAAGATGTCGCGTGAGCAGGGCGTGGTCAGCGCCTGGAACCTCCAGGACATCCTGCTGCAGGCCAACGAGAAGATGCCGTTCGGCTATGTCATGCCGGCCTCCGGCGCGCCGGTGCTCGTCGACGGCGTGGCCGCGGTCAAGGGCGGCAACACCGAGGGCGCGAAGAAGTTCCTCGAGTTCCTCTTCGACGACTCGCTGCGGGCCAGCCTGGCCAAGGACTACTTCCAGATCCCCGCGGTCGAGATCGCCGAGAAGCCCGAGTGGCTGACCAAGCTCGACCTCAAGCCGATGGACGTCAACTGGGACGTGATCGGCAAGAACGAGACCGCCTGGATCACCCACTGGAACGCCCAGATCAAGGGCAAGGGCTAAGACGCTCGGAACCGGGCCGTGCTGCGGCACGGCCCGGCTTCGTCCTGGAAGGACCCACGAAATGATCGATGTCCGACTGACGGCGGTCAGTAAGCGCTTCGCCAAGTCGAGCGATTCCGCGGCGGTCGATGACGTCACCGTCACCATCGGAGCCGGCGAGTTCTTCACGCTGCTCGGGCCGAGCGGCTGCGGCAAGACGACGACGCTGCGCATGGTGGCCGGCTTCTACTTCCCGACCTCCGGTCACATCCACTTCGGCGACGACGACGTCACCCACTGGACGCCGAACAAGCGGGACACCGGCATGGTGTTCCAGAACTACGCGCTGTTCCCGCACATGACTGTGGCGCAGAACGTCGCGTACGGGCTCAAGGTCCGCCGGGTCTCCCGCGCCGACCAGGCCCGCCGGGTCACCGAGGCGCTCGAACAGGTGCACCTCGCCGGGTACGGCGACCGGCGCATCGACGCGCTCTCCGGCGGCCAGCAGCAGCGGGTCGCGCTGGCGCGGGCCCTGGTCATCCGCCCGCGCACCATGCTGCTCGACGAGCCGCTGTCGAACCTCGACGCGAAGCTGCGCGAGGAGACCCGCGCCGAGATCCGGCGCATCCAGCGGGAGAGCGGCACCACCTCGATCTACGTGACGCACGACCAGGCCGAGGCGATGGCGATGTCGGACCGGATCGCCGTCATGGAGTCCGGCCGGGTCCAGCAGGTCGGCACCCCGCACGAGATCTACTACAAGCCCGCGAACGCGTTCGTGGCCCGGTTCATCGGGCGCAGCAACGTGCTGAGCCTGCCGGTGACCGGCGCGACCGACGACAGCGTCGCGGTGCGCCTGCCCGGCGGCGCCACCATCGACGTCGGCGCGCCCGCCGGGCACGGGCTCGGCGCGGGCGACACCGCGCTCGTCTCCGCGCGCCCCGAGCACATCGCGCTCGGCGGCGACGACGACACGGCGGCCATGCGCGGCCGGATCAGCCACGTCGAGTTCACCGGCATGGCCACCAACATCAGCGTCGACGTGGACGGCAACGAGGTGATGGCGGCGCTGATCGACGCGCCGGCCGGCCTGCAGCTCGGCGACGTGGTGGGACTGCGGCTCGTACCGGAGCGCCTCTGGGTGGTCAAGCCGTGACCGCTGCGACCCGGACCGCCCCCGCCTGGGCGGCGGCCCTCGGCCGGCGTCTGTCCGGCGGGGCCAATTCCCGCTGGTTCCCGTACCTGCTGGTGCTGCCGCTGGTCCTGGTGCTCTGGGGCTTCGTCGTCCAGCCGATGTTCGCCACCTTCCGCGAGAGCGTCAGCGCCAACGGCTCTGACAACTACCTGCAGTTCCTCTCCTCCTCCGGGGTGGCCCGCGAGTCGCTGTTCACCTCGCTGTTCATCTCGGCCGCCAGCGTGCTGCTCTGCGGCATCGTCGGCGTGGCGATGGCGTTCCTGCTCAAGCGGTTCCACTTCCGCGGCCGGCGGCTCATCGAGGCGTTCATCCTGGTGCCGGCGGCCCTGCCGCCGCTGATCGGCGCCGTGTCCTTCCAGCTGCTCTACAGCAACATCGGCATCGTGCCGCGCGGCCTGCAGGCGCTGCTCGGCACCGAGAAGCCGGTCCTGGCCTTCGACGGCATCGCCGGTGTGCTCGTGGTGCACACGTTCACCATGTACCCGTTCTTCTTCCTGGCCGCCTCCGCGGCGCTGGCCGGGATGGACCCGTCGGTCGAGGAGGCGGCGTACAACCTCGGCGCGGGCCGGTTCCGGGTGTGGCGCACGGTCCTGCTGCCGATGCTCACCCCCGCGCTGATCTCGGCGTCGCTGCTGGTCTTCATGACGTCGCTGGCGTCGTACACCGCGCCGCTGCTGTTCAACGTCAGCCAGACCATGACGATGCAGATCTACATCAACCGCACCAACGGCGACCTGCCGATGGCCTCGGCGTACGCCTCGGTGCTCGGCATCGTCTCGATCATCTTCCTGCTGGCGATGCGCTGGTACGAGGGACGGCGCAACTACCAGTCGCAGTCCAAGGGCATCTCGGCGGTCCGGCGGGAGATCACCAACCCGATCGGCCGCTGGCTCGCGCCGCTCGCCTCGGTGCTGGCCACGCTGGTCCTGCTCGCCCCGGTCGCCGCGATCGCGCTCGTCGCCTTCTCCGAGGACCGGTCCTGGACCACCGAGGTGCTGCCGCCGACGTACACGTTCGAGAACTTCGTGACCATCTTCACCGACCCCAAGGCGTTCGAGCCGATCCTCAACTCGGTGCAGATGAGCCTGATCGCGGTCGTGGGCTGTGTGGTGATCGGCGTGCTCATCGCGTACGCGGTGCGGCGGCTGAAGTTCGTCGGGCGCGGCCTGCTCGACGTGGCCGTGATGATCGCCTGGGCGCTGCCCGGCACGGTCGTCGCGATCAACCTGATCTCGGCGTTCAGCACCGGCAACGCGTTCAGCTTCGGGCAGGTGCTGGTCGGCACGTTCTGGATCCTGCCGCTGGCCTACTTCGTGCGGTTCCTGCCGATCGTGTTCCGGTCCAGCTCCGCGACGCTGGCGCTGATCGACCCGTCGCTGGAGGACGCCGCCCGCAACCTCGGCGCCTCCTGGCTGCGCGCGTTCTACACGATCACCGTGCGGCTGATGCTGCCCGGCGTGCTCGCCGGCGCGCTGCTGGCGTTCGTGCACGGCGTCGGCGAGTTCGTCGCCTCGGTGCTCATCTACACCTCGTCGACGGTGCCGATCTCGGTCGCCATCAACAACCGGATGTACAGCTTCGAGCTGGGCACCGCGGCCGCCTACGGCATGCTCCAGGTGCTGCTCATCTTCGTGGTGATGTGGTTCTCCGGTCGGCTGGAGAGCAGCCGGACCGCGACCCGGAGGGCCGAGCAGTGGACGAACTGATCGAGCGGTGGCGGACCGGGGGAGGGCTGCTCCCGGTCACCCGGGTACCCGGGCACGCGTTCGCCGCCGTGACCGAGGCGGCCGACCTGGCGGTGCTGCCGGTCGGCGCGGTCGAGTGGCACGGCCCCCACCTGCCGATCGGAACCGACCTGATCCTGGCCGAGGGCTTCGCCGGGGAACTGGCCACCGGGCCGGCCCGGGCGGTGCTGTTCCCGGCCACGCCGTACGCCGCCTGCCCGGGCCAGACCCGGCCGTGGCCGGGCACGGTGGCGCTGCGACCGGAGATCGCCGTCGGCTACCTCGCCGACGTGCTCGCCGGCATCGTCGAGGCGGGCTTTCCCCGGGTGCTCGTGGTCAACGGGCACGACGCCAACATGTCCACCGTCCGCGCCGCGATGGAGTGGGTCTCCGGCCGGCACCGGGCCAGCATGATGCTGGTGAACTGGTTCCAGCTCGTCGGCCCGGACGAGACCACCGAGATGTTCGGTGAGCTGCCCGCCCGGGGGCACGGCGGCGCGTACGAGAGCTCCGCGGTGCTGGGCTTCGACCCGGACGCGGTGCGCCTGGACGCCGCGCCGGACCTGCCGCCGAAGCCGAAACTGCCCACCCCGTACCCGTACGTGCTCGTGGAGTCGCGGCCCGACCCGTGGCAGGGCTGGTCGGGCCATGTCTCGCTGGCCGGGGAGGAGGCCGGCGGCCGGATCCGCGCCACCGCCGGCGCACGCCTGCGCGAGCTGGTCGGGGCGTGGCTCGCCGCGCCGCTGCCCGGGCCCCCCGGCGCCGACGGGCCGGACCAGACGACCGGATGACCACGCGCGGCACGCCGCACGACAACGCACCACCTCGGGAGGCCACCATGAGCCCGTCACTGACCGTCTATCAACAGCACCACCTCCGGGTGGTGTTCGACCACCACGTCGCCCACCTCTACCCGGCGATGGTCACGGCCAGCAAGGCCCACGTCGTCATGCTCGCCGAGCAGGGACTGATCACCGACGAGGCCGCCGCCACGATGCTGCGCGGCCTGGTCACCCTCACCGGGGACCGGCCCGAGGAACTGGAGTACGACGGCAGCGTCGAGGACGTCTACTACACGCTGGAGAAGCGGCTCGCCGCCGCGGCCGGCATCGAGCCGTCGCAGCTCAGCGTGCAGCTCGCGCGCAGCCGCAACGACCTCGACGCCGGCGTGTTCCGGATGGTGCTGCGCGACCAGCTGCTCCAGGTGCTCGACGCGCTGCTGGCCACCGGCCGTACCGTGCTGGACCGCGCGGACCGGCACGCCGACGTGGTGGTCACCGGCTACACGCACCGCCGCCCGGCCCAGCCGACCAGCATCGGGCACGTCTTCGCCGGCTACGCCGAGGCGCTTGCCGGTGAGGCCGCCGCGTACGCCGACCTGCTGGACGAGATGAACCGCTCGCCGCTGGGCTCCTGCGCGTTCGCCGGCACCGACCTGGACATCTCGCCCCGGCGGCTGGCCGACCTGCTCGGCTTCGACCAGCTGATCGTCAACTCGTACGAGGCGGTGGCCGGCGCGGACCACCTGGTCCGGGTCGCCACGCTCAACGCGCAGGCGCTCGCCACCGGGGCCCGGCTGGCCCGCACGCTGATGGACTGGCTGAGCTGGGGCTGGGTGGTCACGCCCGGCGAGTTCACCCAGGGCAGCAGCATCATGCCGCAGAAGCGCAACCCGGTGGTGCTGGAGCACCTCGTCTCGATGGCGGGCGCCGCGGCGGCCGACGCGGCCAGCGTGCTGAACAACGTCGGCGCCGCCTGGTGGGAGGACTCCAACAACGCCACCACCGACGTGCAGGCCCGCCTCTGGGACGGCGACGACCGGGCGTACCGGTTCTTCTCACTGCTCGGCGGCCTGATCGAGAAGCTGGACCCGCTGCGCCCGCCGTCCGCTGAGGAGATCGTCGCCTCCGGCGCCACCACCACCGCCGCGGCCGACGCGCTGGCCCGCCATGGTGTGCCGTTCCGGGGCGCCCACTCGCTGCTCGGCCGGCTGGTACGCGGCGGCGCGCCGGCCACCTGGACCGGGGACCTGGTCCGGTCCACCGCCGCCGAGCTGGGTCTGACGCTCGACGACGCCGCGGTGCGGGACCTGCTGGCCGCCGCGGTCCGCCCCGAACTCGTGCTGCGCCGCGCCCAGGCCGACGGCCCCGGCGAGGCGGCCGTCCGGGACCAGGTCGGACGACTGTCTACAATGCTCGACGCGGTGCAGGAGCGGGCGCAGGCGTTGCGCGAGCGGCTGACCCGTGCCGACACGGCTCTCGCCGAGGCGGTCGCGGCGAGGGTAGGCCCGTGACGGGGCGACAGACGCAGCTGGCCGTGGTCGCGGACGTCGTGTCGCGGCGACCACGTGATCTGGACCGACGGCCCGAAGGGCGATCTGACATCACCATGGAACGACCGGCAAATCCGCGCCTGCTCGGCATCGACTTCGGCGGCACCAAGATGGCCATCGGCGTGGGCGACGCCGACGGCCGGCTGCTCGTCTCCGAGCGCCTGCCCACCAATGCCGAGCAGGGCGCGCAGCAGGCCCTCACCCGGGCGCTGGACCGGGCCCGCGAACTCGCCGAGCAGACCGGCGGCACGCTCGTCGCGGCGGGCATCGCCTCGCCCGGCGTGGTCCACGACGAGGGCATCGAACTGGCGCCGAACGTGCCCGGCTGGGAGCAGCTGCGGCTCGCCGACGCGGTCCGCGCCCACCTGAACCTGGCGCACGTGCGGGTCACGAACGACCTGAAGGCAGCCGCCCACGCCGAGCTGCGGCTCGGGGCGCTGCGCGACGCGGACCCGGGACTCGTCGTCGGGCTCGGGACCGGCGTCGCGGCGGCGGTCACCGTCAACGGCGAGGTGCTGCCGGGCCGCCACGGCGCCGCCGGGGAGATCGCCTACGGGCTGACCGACCACAGCTGGCCGCCCCGCCTGGAACCGATGCTGGAGGCGACGTTCTCCGGCCGGGCCCTGGACGAGCTGGCGCAGCGGCTGGGCGTGGACGGCCGGGCGGCCGGCCTGTGCGCGGCCGCGGAGCGGCCCGGTCCGATCCGCGAGCAGCTCCGCCTGCGCGTCGACGAGCTGGCCCGGCAGCTGGTCACGTGCTGCCTGCTGCTCGACCCGCAGCGGATCGTGCTGGTCGGCAGCGTCGCCGGCAACGACCTGGTGCGGGCGCTGCTGACCGAACGGCTCACCCACACGCTGCCGTACCCGCCGGAGATCGTGCTGTCGGACTTCGCGCAGGACGCCGCGCTGCTCGGTTCGCTCGCCATGGCCGTCGAGGCCCAGCCCGCGGTGGTCTGAGCGGGCCGGGCGCCGGGAACGGATCGGGCGGGGCGCGGTGGGGCGCCCCGCCCGGTCGTTCTCGCGGTTTCAGTCGGTGGACGCCTCGGCGCGGCGTACCACCTCGGCGGCGGCCCGCACCACCGCCCGGTCCAGCAGCCGCCCGTCGGCGTCGGTGGCCACCCCGGAGCCGCCGCGTTCGGCCCGCTCCAGCGCCGCCAGCACGGCCCGCGCCGAGGCCACCTCGGCCTCGGTGGGGGTGAACACCTCGTTGATCGTCGCGATCTGCCCGGGGTGGATGGCGCTGCGGGCCCGGAAGCCCTGCCGCAGCAGCGCCCGGGTGGTCTGCTCCAGCCGTTCCGGGTCGCGCAGCGTCGTCTCCACCGGTCCCACCGGCGGGGTGATGCCGGCCGCCGCCGACGCGACCACGACCTGGGAGCGGATCGGCGCGAACTCCGCCCGCTCCGGTCCCGGCTGCAACCCCAGCTCACCGGCGAGGTCCGCCTCGCCGAGGCCGAGCCGCAGCACCCGTGGCGCCTCGGCCACCCGCGGCGCGGTGAGCACGCCCCGGGCGGTCTCGATCAGCGCCACCACCCGGAACGCCGGGGCGTCCGGGCCGAGCCGCCGCTGCACCCGGGTCAGCGCGGCGTCGACCTCGGCGAGCAGCTCCGGCTCGGCCTTCGGCACCCAGACCCCGGCCGCCGCCGGGGAGAGCACCTCGACGTCCGCCGCGACCTGGTCGCTGTTGATCCGCACCCACAGCTCGGGGCCGGCCGGCGCGGCGGCGCCCAGGTACCCGGCGACCGTCTCCCGGGCGTGCGCCTTGCGGGCCGGCGTGACCGCGTCCTCCAGGTCGAGCACGAGCGCGTCCGCGCCGCGCCCGGCCGCCTTGTCCAGCAGGTCCGCCCGGTCGCCCGGCACGTACAGGTAACTGCGCGCCACCGCCGCCATCAGTCGTTCCCCTACCGCTGCGGGCGGGCGAGGTAGCGGCCGGCCGGCTCGCCGGTCACCTTGCCGTCGACGAGCACGTGCTGCCCGCGCACGAAGGTGTCGGTGACCCGGGCGGTCAGCTCGAAGCCCTCGAACGGCGTGTACTCCTGCGTCGACTCGGAGTCCTCGGCGCGCACCGTCCAGGTCGAGTTCGGGTCGACCAGGCAGATGTCGGCGTCGTAGCCCTGCAGCAGCGCGCCCTTGTTGCGCAGGCCGAAGCGCTGGGCCGGGTTCCACGAGGTCAGCTCCGCCACCCGCTGGTAGGACAGGCCGCGCCGGTTGCCCTCGGTGACCAGGCCGGGCAGCAGGTACTCGGCGCCGCCGAAGCCGGACTTGGCGACGAAGATGTCGTCGCGCGGCTCACCGAACTTGACCTCGTCCTTGCAGCAGGCGTGGTCGCTGACCACCCAGTCGATCTTGCCGTCCAGGACGTACCCCCAGAGCGCCTCGACGTCGGCGCGCGGGCGCAGCGGCGGGTTGACCTTGCCGCCCAGGCCGTGCGCGGTGTCGATGTCGGCCACCAGGTGGCCGATGGTCACCTCGCGGCGGAAGTCGATGTGCGGGAACGCCCGCGCCATCCGCAGCGCTGCGTCGACCGCCTTCTCCGAGGTCAGGTGCAGCAGGTTGATCTTCGGCAGCCCGGTCTCGTGCGCCAGGTACGACGCGATCGACACGGCCAGTCCCTCGGAGTGCGGCGGCCGCGACGCGTGGTACGCCTCCAGCCCGCGCAGCGTGCCGTCCTGCTCGACCTGCTTGGTGTACGCGCTCATGATCTCGGCGGTCTCGCAGTGCAGCGACAGCGAGATCTCGTCGGCCAGCTCGGGGAAGCGCTCCCGGGCCGCCTGGACGCCCCGCATCACGAACTCGAAGTGGGCGTAGTCGTACCGCTCGCCCTCCGGGATCATCAGGAACGAGTTCTGGTCGGCGGAGCGGCCGTGCAGGCCGTGGCTGCCGTAGAACATGAAGATCTTGAACGAGGTGACCCCGTGCTCCTCCACCAGCGACGGCACCTCGCCGATGTGCTCCCGCGACATCGGCGCCAGGTGGAAGCCGTAGTCGATGTAGGAGCGGCCCTCGGTCGCGGCCAGGACCTCGGGGAAGAAGTCCGCGTACCGGCCGCCCCGGTTGAGGTAGTACTGCCCGGTGCGCATGTAGTTCAGCGCCGTGGTGACGCCGCCCTGCACCGACGCGCGGCTCTCCGAGACGGCGTCCTCGCTCAGCGGGTTGTAGATGCCCCAGTGCTGGTGCGCGTCGACCACGCCGGGGAAGGCGAGCCGGCCGCCGCCGTCGACGACCTGGGCGGTCTCCGCCCGGTCGATCTGCGGGGCGACGCGGCTGATCCGCCCGTCGGTGACGCCGATGTCCATCAGCTCGGGCTCGGGCCGGTCGTGCCGGACCACGCGGACGTTTGTCAACAGCAGGTCGTAGGTGCTCATGGTGTTGCTCCTCGTGCTCGGTTCAGCGGCGGTTGATCAGGCCCATCAGGCCGTGGACGTCGGGGGCCTGGTCGAGCCGGTGGACCTCGTCGGCGATGCGGGCGGCGGTGGCCTCGGGCAGGGACGCGGCGTTCGTGCGGAACTTCACCGCCAGCTCGGCGTCGCTGAGCGGACGCTGCGGGCCGCCCCGGTTGGCCAGGACCTCCTGCACCCACTCGCGTCCGTCCCGGGTGACGATCCGCAGCACCGCCGGGAACTGGTGCGGGAAGATCTCGTCGCACCGCTCGTCGGCCACCACGTCGACCCGCGCCATCAGCGCCCGCCGTTGCGGGTCGTGCGCCAGGGCGTCGGTGAAGTCGGCCAGCTCCACGCCCAGACCGCCGCCGCCGATCAGGCCGGCGGCGACCGCGTACGGGCCGCTGAACTGTGCCTCGTAGCCGGTCTGCGGCGCGCGCTTGCGCTCGATCGGCTGGCCGATGGTACGCACCGTCGGCGTGGGCACGCCGAGCGTGATCGACTCGATCTCGTCCAGCGGCAGCCCGCGCTCGCGCAGCGCGATCGCCGCGTCGATGGCGGCGTGGGTGAAGTGGTTCGCCGGGTACGGCTTGAAGAAGATGCCGGGCACCGCCCACTCGGAGCCGAGCCCGCGGACGATCTCGTCGCCGTCGAACTCGCCGCGCAGGAACGCCTGGAAGAAGCCGAAGCGCCCCTCCAGCACGGTCGGCGGGCCGGTCACGCCGTGCCGGGCCAGCTGCGCGGCGCTGACCGCCGCGTGCGCCGCCCAGCCGCAGTGGATCCGCTTGACGGTGCCGCCGTTGCGGTTGGACTCGATCAGCCCGGCCGCCATCGAGGCGGACACCCCGAGCGCGTCGAGCGTGCCGCCCGCGTCCAGCTTCAGCAGCCGGGCCGCGGCCACCGCCCCGCCCAGCGTGCCGCAGATCGAGGTGGCGTGCTGGCCGTGCTCGAAGAAGACCGAGTTGCCGGCCGCCGGGTCGTAGCCGGCCATGCCGAGGCGTACGCACGCCTCCAGGCCCACCGCGATCGCGGCCACCGTCTCCTGCCCGGAGGCGCCGGACAGCTCGGCGGCGGCGAGCGCGGCCGGCACCACCGTGGCACTGGGGTGCAGCACCGACGGTAGGTGCGTGTCGTCGTAGTCGAGGGAGTGCGCCAGCACGCCGTTGGCGAACGCGGCCAGCGCGGCCGGGACCTTCTCGTCCACGCCGACGGCGGTGGCCTGGCCACGGCCGCCCTGCTCGGCGACGTACGCCAGCGCGGCCTGGCTGGTCGGCAGCGGCTGCGCCGCCACGCAGAGCCCGAGCACGTCCAGCACGCGGGCCCGGACGCTGGCGACCACCTCGTCGGGCAGCGTCGCGGCGGAGGTGTCGGCGGCGAAGGCGGCCAGGTGCCGGCCCAGGGTCGGCTCAGCCACGGCTGACCACCGCCAGCGGACGCACCGGGGAGCCGGTGGCGCCGTACAGCGGCAGCGGGGCCATGACGAAGGTGAACTCGTGCACCCCGTCGCGGGCCAGCTCCTCCAGCGCCATCGTCTCGATCAGGTAGATGCCGTGCTCCACCAGCAGGATCCGGTGCGCCGGCAGCGTGCTGTGGCCCTTGCCCGGCGGCAGGCACTCGAAGGCGATGGTGTCCGCGCCGGCCGCGTGCACGCCCCGCTGCGCCAGCCAGCCGGCGCCGTCCGCGCCGATCCCTGGTACGCCGGAGTCCTTGCCGATGTACTGGTTGCGGTCCTCGTGGTCGAACAGCCGGCCCCAGCCGCTGCGGATGAGCACCACGTCGCCCGCGCCCACCGGCGTGCCCTGCCGGGACACGGTGGCGTCCAGGTCGGCGGGGGTGATCTCGTAGCCGGCCTCGCAGCCCTCCAGGCCCAGCGTGGCGGGCACGTCCAGCAGCACGCCGCGGCGGACCATCGGCGCGACGGTGTGCACGCCCAGCTCGTCGAACCGGCCGCCGACCTGCGCCGCGGCGGCGTCGGCGCCGCCGTGCAGCCGGCCGTCCTGGGACACGTGCGCGAGGGCGTCGACGTGCGTGCCGACGTGCGTGCCCATGACCAGCAGGTCGTTGGCGGCGGAGCCGCCGTCGGCGCGCACCATGTCGCCGTGCCGGCGCGGCAGGGTGAGCCCGAACGCCGGGTGGTTCGGTGACTGCGGCATGCCGACGGTCAGCCGCCGGCCCAGGTCGTAGATCGTGACGCCGGCCTGCACGGCGTCGAGCAGGCGGTCGGCGGTTCTGGCAGTGGTGCCCACGGGGTTCCTCGCGTTTCGGCTGTCGGCGTCGTCAGGCGACGACGCCACGGGCTTTCAGGTCGGCGATCTCGGCCGGGTCGCAGCCGAGCTCCTCGACGAGCAGGGCGTCGGTGTCGGCGCCGGGGGAGCGGCCGGTGAAGCGGATCCGGCCCGGCGTCTCCGACATCCGCCACATGACGTTGTGCATCCGCATCGGGCCCAGGTCCGGGTCGTCGACCTTCGTGATCATCTCGGTGGCCTGCACGTGCGGGTCCTCGACGATGTCCTTGGCGCTGTAGACCGGTGCGACGGCGGCGCCGGCCTCGGCGAAGGCCGCGGCCACCTCGTCGCGGGTCCGCTCACCGATCCACGACCCGACGTACTCGTCGAGCAGGTCCGCGTGCGCCACCCGGCCGACGCCGGTACGGAACCACGGCTCGTCGATCACCTCCGGGTGGCCCACCAGCCGCAGCACCCGCTCGGCGATCGCCTGGGCGCTGGTGGAGATGGCGACCCACGAGCCGTCCTTGGTCTGGTACGTGTTGCGGGGCGCGTTGTTCGTCGACCGGTTGCCCTGCCGCTGCTCCACCACGCCGAGCTGGTCGTAGACGGTGGGACCCGGGCCGACGGCGGTCATGATCGGCTCCAGCAGGCTCATGTCGATCACCTGGCCCCGGCCGCCGGAGCGCTCCCGGTGCCACAGCGCCATCATCACCGCCGAGGAGGTGGCGATGCCGCAGATGCTGTCGGCCAGCCCGAACGCGGGCAGCGTCGGCGGGCCGTCCGCCGTGCCGGTCAGGTGGGCGAACCCGCTCATCGCCTCGGCCAGCGTGCCGAACCCGGCCCGGGAGGCGTACGGGCCGGTCTGCCCGAAGCCGGTGATCCGGGCGATCACCAGGCCGGGGTTGACCCGGTGCAGCTCCTCCGGGCCGATGCCCCAGCGCTCCAGCGTGCCCGGGCGGAAGTTCTCCACCAGCACGTCGGCCCGCTCGGCCAGCCGCAGCAGCAGCGCCGCGCCGTCCGGCGCGGACAGGTTCAGCCCGATCAGCCGCTTGTTGCGGGAGATCTCCTTCCACCACAGGGGATGGCCGTCCTTGGTCTTGCCGTGGCCGCGCATGCTGTCACCCATGGTCGGGTGCTCGATCTTCACCACGTCGGCGCCGTAGTCGCCGAGGATCTGACAGCACAGCGGTCCGGCGAGGATCGTCGAGACGTCCAGCACGCGCAGGCCCGTCAGGGGTCCGTCACTCACCTGTTCCACCTCCCCAGTTCTGTTCCTGACCCGTCCGTCCGGCGGCACGTTGCGCCGGCGGCCGGAAACCCAGTTCGGCGGATATCTCCGCCGCCGCCGCGGCGACCAGCGCGCCGTGCGCGGCGCAGACCTCCGGGGTGAACCGGTTCTGCGGCCCGCACAGCGAGATCGAGCCGAACACCTGCCCGGTCGCGTAGCGCACCGGCGCGGCCACGCTGCCCGCGCCGTTCTGCCGCTCGCCCATGCTCACCGCGTACCCCTGGCGGCGGACCCGGCCCAGCTCGGACCGCAGCTTCGCGGTGGAGGTGATGGTGGCCGAGGTGACCGCGTCCAGCGGGTGGTGGTCGAGGTAGTCCTCGATCTCCGCGTCCGGCAGCGCCGCGAGGATCGCCTTCGACGACGACCCGGAGTGCAGCGCGTGGCTGGTGCCCAGGGACACCGACATGCGTACCTCGTGCGGCGAGAGCACCTGGTCGATGTAGACGCGGGTCCAGCCCTGCCGCACCGACAGCGTCGCGGTCTCGCCGCTGTCGCGCACCAGCCGGACCAGGTACCGGCGGGCGATGTCCGGCACGTCCAGCGCGCGCAGCGCGGCCAGTCCCACCGCCAGCGCGCCGCTGCCCAGCCGGTACCGCTTGGTCTCCTCGTTGAAGGTGAGGAAGCTGTCGGCCACCAGTTCCTTGAGGATCCGGTGCGCGACCGCCTTGGGCAGTCCCAGCTCCCGCGCGATCGTCGACACGCCGAGGGTCTCCGGCGCCCGTTCGGCGATGATGTTGACGATGTCGAGGGCGCGTCCGAGGCCGGAGCGGGTCCGGCCGGCGGTGGCGCTCTCGACAACCGCTGTGGTGATCATCTTCTCTCCTCCACTGTCGACGTAGGGCGGGATCGCCGGGCCTCAGGCGGGCGCGACCGGAGTCTTCCCGGGCGGCAGGCCGTCCGGCTGCCGGGGTCGCTCCCGCGCGATCACCAGTGCCACCGAGGCGAGCACCACGGCGCCGGCGAGCACCTGACGTCCGGACAACGACTCATCCAGCACCATCATGCCGAGCAGGACCGCCACCACCGGGTTGACGTACGCGTAGGTGGACGCGAGCTGGATCGGCGCGTTGCGCAGCAGCCACGTGTAGACGCTGAAGCCGACCACCGTGGACACGAGCATCAGGTAGGTCCAGGCCAGCCAGGACCGGCCCGTCACGTCGGCCAGGCGGAACCCGCTCAGCTCACCGCTGACCACGCTGGCCACCGCCACCGCGAGACCGCCCACGAGCATCTGCCAGCCGGTGCCGACCAGGTGGTCGGCCGGCATGCGCAGCCGCTGCGACAGCGTCGAGCCCAGCGCCCACACCATCGTGGAGAGCACCACCAGCAGCATCCCGCCGAGGTGCCACCCCTGCGTCGGCACCGCGAACAGCAGCGCCAGCCCGACCACACCGCCGAGTACGCCCACGGCCGCCAGCGGGGACGGCCGCGGACCGACCACCAGCCGCAGCACCAGCACCCACAGCGGCATCCCGGCCACCAGCAGCGAGGTCAGACCCGTCGGCACGTACAGCTGGCCCAGCGCCAGCAGCGCGCTGCCGGCGCCGACCATCAGCAGCCCGCTGGCACCCACCCCGGTCCACTGCCGCCGGGGCAGCAGCAGCCCCGCCGGTCCGCGCCACAGCGCCGCCACCGCGAACAGCAGCAGCGCCGCGGCCAGGAACCGGGCCGAGGTGGCCACCAGCGGCGGAATGCTGTCCAGGGCCACCCGGTTGCCCAGGTAGGTCGAGCCCCAGATCAGGTAGACCGCGCCGAGCCCGACGGCCAGGGCCATCGGGCCGGCGGGCCGCGGCGGATCCGCCGGGTGGCGGGCCGCCGCGGGCCGGGTCAGGTCAGCGGTGTCCATTTACCCGGATCGCCACCGCGGTGTTGCCCCGGAGGGCGTTCGAGTACGGACACATCCGGTCGGCCAGCTCCACCGCGCGCTCCAGGTCGGCCTGCGGGCACTGCGGCGCGGACACGTCCAGCACCACGGCGATCGCGTACCGGCCGTCGTCGGTCTGCCCGAGGGAGACCGAGGCGGTGACAGTCGTCGGGCCGGGCTTGACGCCGGCCTGGCGGGCGGCGACGGCGAGCGCGCTGTCGAAGCACGCGGCGTAGCCGGCGGCGAACAGCTCCTCCGGGTCGGTGCCGGGCGCGTCCGGGCCCCGCTGGGCGGGACGGGTCAGGTCGACCCGCAGCGACCCGGTCAGCGACCGGGCGCTTCCGCCCCGGCCGCCGGACACCTCCACCTTCGCGGTGTAGACGGTGTTCGCTGGTACGACCTTCGCCTCGGACGCCGGGGTGCCGACGTTCATGCCGGCACCTCCGTTCCCAGGTCCGCGTGCACCTGCGCGGCGACCGCGTCGGCGAACGCCTCCGGCTGCTCGTCGGCCACGAAGTCGGTGCCGCCGGGGATGGTGACCAGCTCGGCGCTGGGCAGCGCGGCCCGCACCTGCGGCGTCATCCGGTCCAGCAGGTCGTCGGCGCCGTGCAGCAGCACGATGGGCAGCGCGTCCAGGGCGGCCGTGTCGACGTGGTGGTCGAACACCGCCCGGTACGCGGTGGCGTAGTCCGGGCCGGTCAGCAGGTACTCGGTGACCTGGCGGTTCGCCTCCTCCGGGGTCAGCGCCGGGTACAGGCCGTACACCCGGTCCCAGATCACCTTCAGGTGCCCGCCGTCGCGGTCCGGGGAGTAGCCGGGCGCGTACGACCGCTTCTTCTCCGCCCGCTCCTGCTCGTCGTAGAGCGGGATGCCCTGCAGGATCAGCCGGTGCACCCGCTCCGGCGCCGACATCAGCGCCTGCGCGCCGACGATCGCGCCGGTGTGCTGCCCGAGCAGGTGCACCTTGGACAGCCCGAGGGCGTCGGCGAACTGCCACACGCCGGCCGCGTACTCGGGGATGGACCACGGGCGCGGCGGGGCGTCGGACATCCCGAAGCCCGGCGTGTCCGGGGCGATCACCCGCAGGCCGCGGCGGGCCAGCGGCTCGATGACCGCGTCGTAGGTGGCCGAGGAGAGCGGGGACTGGTGCAGGATCAGCAGCACCGGTGCGTCGGCGTCGCCGCCGTGCCGGTAGTGCACCTGACCCCACGGCACGTCGACGTAGGCGCGGCGGGCCACGCCGCGGGCCCGGGTCACTCGGCCACCGCCAGCGCCGCCATGACCTCGATGACGTGCTTGATGCCGGCCTTGTAGTCGTCCAGCCGGATGTTCTCGTTCGGGCCGTCCACACCGGAGTCGGCCCGAGAGACGCCGACGCCGACGATGGGCCGGTCGGCGATCACGCCCTGGTTGCCGATCCACTGCGTGTACGGCTCGATCACCGGCTCGGTCCCGTACACCCGGCGGGCCGCGTCCGCGACGAGCGCGACGAACGGGTCCCGGTGGTCGGTGAGGTTGGGCCGGCTGGTCGCCATCACCTCGATGCGCAGGTCACCGAAGCCGGTCGCGGCCAGGTGGTCGCGCACGCACCCGAGGACGCGCTCCGGGTCCTGGCCCGGCACCAGCCGGATCTCCAGCTTCGCCGACGCCGTCGACGGGATGCCCAGCGTCACGTCGTCACGCATGTCGCCACCGGCGATGCCGGCCACGGTCAGCGTCGGCACGGTCCGGATGGCCACCGCCGCGGCCTGGTCGTCCAGGTCGCCGGTGAACCGCTCGACCTGGGCCCGCTTGCGCAGGAAGTCCCCGTCGAACGCCACCTTCTCCAGCAGCGCCCGCTCCTCGTCCGTCGGCGGCCGTGCGTCGTCGGCGAAGCCGGGGATCGTCACGGTGCCGTCGGGCCGCTGCAGCTGCGCCAGGGCGGCGGCCAGGCGCGCCGTGGCGGCCGGCAGCAGCGCGGTGTTCTGGCTGGTCAGGTCACGCGGCAGGGTCTGCGCGGTGAGGCGCAGGTAGAGCACGCCCTTCTCGGCCAGCTTGAGCAGCAGCCGGTCCTCGCCGTCGAGCCAGGAGTTCTCCCACAGCGCCGCGTCGCTGGCGAGCCGGTCGGCGTGCGCCTGCACGAACGAGCCCAGACCCGGGCTGTGCAGCCACTTCTTGCCCTCGAAGATGATCCGGTTGGTCACCGGCGGAGTCAGCCCGGCGAGCTTCCAGGCCGCCGCCGCGTGGATGCGGGACATGATGACGCCCTTGTCGTCGGCCACGCCCCGGGCGTAGAGCCGGCCGTCGTGGATCTCCGCCGCGTAGGGCGGGCTGATCCAGTCGGCGTCGTCACCGGCCGGCTCGACCTCCACGTCGTAGTGCGTGAAGTGCAGCAGCGCCTTGTCGCCCTCGCCGGCCACCTCGGCCAGCACGTACGGGTACGACTGCTCCCACGGGATGATCTCGGCCTCGCCACCCCAGCGGCGGACCGATCCGGCGATGAACTCGGCGGTGGCCTCCATCTGCTCCGGCTCCTGGCGGCGGCTGCGGATGCGGCACAGCTGCTGGAGCTCCTCGACGAACTCGTCGAAGTGGGCGTCGACGGCCGCCAGCGCGGCCGCGGTATCCGGTTTGGGCATGGTGGTCCTCACAGAAGGGGTCGGAGAGGGGGAAGTCAGTGGATGGTGACGCCGCCGTCGACGAAGATCGTCTGGCCGGTGGTCATGGCGGCGGCGTCGCTCAGCAGGTAGGCGACCGCGTTGGCGACGTCCTGCGGCTGCGCCATCCGGCCCAGCGGGATGCTCGCCATCTTGTCCGCGAGGTACGCCTCGTCGCCACGTACGTCGGAGGTCATGTCGGTGGGGACGATGGTCGGTCCGACGGCGTTGACCCGGATCCGGTCGGGCGCCCACTCCAGGGCCAGCACGCGCGCCATGTGCATCACGCCGGCCTTGCTCACGCAGTAGCCGAGCGTGTTCAGCACCGCGATGTGCCCGTTCGTGGAGCCGATGTTCACCACCGCGCCGCTCGTCTGCCGCAGCGCCGGGTACGCGGCCTGGCACATCCGGAACGTGCCGGTGAGGTTGACGTCCAGGACGTCGGTGAAGTCCTGTTCGGACATCGTGGCCGCCGGCCCGCGCCGGACGATCCCGGCGTTGTTCACCAGCAGGTCCAGGCGGCCGTGGGAGTCGAGGACCTCGTCCACCAGCGCGGCGCAGGAGCCGGCCGACCGGACGTCGACCCGGTGCCGGGTGTGCGCGCCGCCGGACAGCTCGGCCTCGCTCCAGTCGTCGAGCAGGTCGGCCTGGGCCACGGTGGCCCCGCGCTGCGCGAGCGTCGCCGCGATGCGGGCCCCGATGCCGCGGGCCGCCCCGGTCACCACTGCCACCCGGCCGTCGAACCGGTTCGGGTCGGTGTTCATGTCGCGTGTCCTGCCTTTCCGGTCCGGCCACCGGCCGGGCGGGCGTTGCGCACGCCCGACCGGTGCCCCCAACACGTGACGGCGGTCCCGTCCACTGCCGTCACGCGCCGATCACCTTCGTGTCCTCGGCCCAGAAGGCCAGCCGCTTCTGCAGCAGCCGGATCACGAAGTGCGCCACCAGACCCATCAGCGACAGCACCACCAGCACGGCGAACATGCCGGCGATGTCGAAGTTGTAGTTGGTCTGCAGCAGCAGGTAGCCCAGGCCCTCCTTGGCGCCGATGAACTCGCCGACGACCGCGCCGAGGATGGCGAAGACGATGCCGATGTCCAGGCCGGCGAAGATGAACGGCAGCGCGCTGGGCAGCCGCACCATCCGGAAGATCTGCGCCTTGCTCGCGCCGAACACCGTCAGCATCTGGATCTTGTCGGCGTCGGCCGCGCGCAGACCCTCGATGACGTTCACCAGCATCGGGAAGAACGAGATCACCGCGGCCATGACCACCTTGCTGGTCAGGCCGAAACCGAACCAGACCACGAACAGCGGGGCCAGGGCGACCTTGGGCACGGTCTGGAAGGCCACGATGTACGGCATCAGCGTGGCTTCGACGATCTTGATCTGGGAGATGAACGTGCCGAGCACCAGGGCGGCGCCGACGCCGATCACGAACCCGAGCAGCGCCTCCTGCGTGGTCACCCAGAAGTGACCCCAGAACTGGTCGTCGCCGAGCTGCTGCCACAGCGACTCGACCACGCTCGACGGCAGCGGCAGGACGTACTCGTCCACGCCGAGGAGCTGGACGCCGTACTCCCAGGCCAGCACGACCACGACGAAGACCGTCGGGACCAGCCAGAGCTGGGGCTTCTCCCGCAGGTCGAACTTGCGCCGGGCGGGCCGGGCGGACGGCGCCGGTGGCTGGGCCGGCTTGCGGACCAGGTTGCTTGTTGCCATGGCTGTCCCTCGTCAGTCGATTACGCCGGCGGCGTTGAAGTGTCGGCGGATCCGTTCCACATAGACCCCGGCCCGGTCGGACGACATGATGCCGAGCTCACGCGGCCGTTCCAGGTCGATGTCCATGACCTCGGCGATGCGGCCCGGCCGCGGGCTGAGCACCACCACCCGGTCGGAGAGGAAGACCGCCTCCGGGATGGAGTGCGTGACCAGCACGATCGTCTGGTTGCTCTCCTGCCAGATCCGCAGCAGCTCCACGTTCATGTACTCGCGGGTCATCGCGTCGAGCGCGCCGAACGGCTCGTCCATCAGCAGCACCGCCGGGTCGTGCACGAGCGCCCGGCAGATGCCGGCCCGCTGCTGCATACCGCCGCTGAGCTCGTGCGGGTACTTCTGCTCGAAGCCGTTGAGACCGACCATCTCGAGCAGTTGCTGCGCGCGTTCCCGGTGCCGGCGGGGATCCAGTCGCTGGATCTCCGCCGGCACCATCACGTTGTCGAAGATGGTGCGCCAGGGCAGCAGCGTCGGTGCCTGGAACACCATCCCGACCTCGGGAAGGGGCTTCGTCACGTCCCGCCCGGCGATCCGTACCGCGCCGCCGGTCTTCGGGCTGAGCCCGGCGAGGATCTTCAGCAACGTGGTCTTGCCGCACCCGGACGGTCCCACGACCGAGATGAACTCGCCGCGACGTACCGTCAGGTTGATGTCGCTCAACGCCAGGGTCGGTGCCGACTTCCGGGGCCGGTACTCCTTGTCCAGCCCGTCGATCTCGATCCAGGAGTCTTCCGACACCGATGCCGGAGCCTGCGTCTGCGCCCGGCGGGCCGTCGCCTTGATGGCCATCGAAATCCCTTCCGCTGTCCGCTGCTAGGCGGTGTAGTTCGCGGCCTTGCTGAGCACCGCGGCCTTGTCGAAGTTGTTCGCGCCGGAGAGCAGGCTCGGGTCCCAGAGCTTCTTCAGGTCGACGTCACCGGAGATCTGGCCGGCCTCCTTGGTGTACGCCTGGGTCTTCGCCCACTCGTCGTCGCTGATCGCGCCCCAGTCACCGAACTGCTCCGGCTCGCCGCTGGCCGGCGTGGCCGTCTTCAGCCACGCGGCGAGGCTCTCGGTGTCCGCCTTGAGCCGCTCGTCGGCGGATTTGCCGGCGAGGATCTGCGGGAACACCTTGTAGCCGATCTTCATGGCGGCCTCGGGGTTCTTGGCCGAGAAGAGCATCGCCTTGTACGCCGCGCGCAGGAACCGCTCGTACGAGTCCTTCTTGGCGTCGAAGTCACGGGCGCCGACGCTGAAGGTGAGCGACCGGATGCCGGTGAACACGTCCGGGTTGGTCAGGTACTTCAGCTGGGTGCCGGCGTTCTCGATGACCGCGTACGCCTGGGTGTAGAGCGCCAGCATGTCGACCTTGCCGTCGTTGAGCGCGGCGGCGGCCTGCGCGCCGACGCCCACCGGCAGCAGCTCGACGTCCTTGGCCGGGTCCAGCCCGGCGGCCTTGACGTAGGCGCGGGCGTACGGGGCCGAGCCGGAGGCAAGGCTGATCACGCCGATCTTCTTGCCGCGCAGGTCCGCGCCGCCGGTGATCGGGGAGTCCGGCTTCACCGCCATCACCCACGGCCAGTTCTGCACCAGGCCGCCGATGGCCTTGATCGGCACGTTCTTCTCCACCGCGCCGAGCGCCGAGCCGGCGTCGGCGGGGGTGATGTCGCCGCTGCCGGAGGCGACCGCCTGGAGGGCCGCGACCGAGCCGTCGGCGTTGATCGTCTCGACGGTCAGCTTCTCCTCGGCGAAGTAGCCGAGTTCCTTGGCGACCGCGTAGACGGCCACCTCCTCCTTCGGGCCGATCACGGCCGAGGCGATGGCCATGGTCAGCTTCGCCTCCTTGCCCTCGCCACCGGCCTCGTCGTCGGAGCCGCCGCCGCACGCGGAGAGAACCAGCGTGGCGGCCAGCGCCGCCGGGAGCAGTGCCCACTTCCGTTTCATATGCACACACCTCGTCGTGAGTCGGGGGAGACCGCCTCCGCCGCCGTGGCGGCGGAGGCGGGGTATCAGGCGTCGCGTCGCGACGCGACAGTTGCCGTCAGGCGTCGCGCGGCGACGCCCCAGTGCCCTCAGGCGTCGCGCAGCGACGCGACCAGTGCCAGGTCGTTGTAGACGTGCTGCTCGACGATCAGCGCGCCGTCGAGCACGAACACGTCCGCGTAGCGGATGTCCTCGAACGGCGTGCCGTCGAGCCACTCCCCGTACAGCCGCCCGAGCGAGGTCACGGTGACCCGCCCGTTGTCGTCACCCACCAGGTAGCGGTCCCGGTGCTTGCGCACCCACCGGTAGGTCCCGGTCGAGGCGGCCGCCATCTCCCGCAGCGAGGAGTACTCCCGGCCGCCCGGGAAGACCAGCCGGGCCTGCGGCGCGAGGAACGCGCCGGCCTCGTCGAGCCGGCGGTCCTCACACAGCTGCAGGTAGCTGTCGATCAGCCCGGGCGCGTCCGGTGCGCTCATCAGCCGGTCTTCTCGCTCAGCGCCGCCTCCCACTGGTCCCGCAGCGGGTGCTCCGCGGGGCCGTGCTCGGTGAGGATGCGCATCAGGCGGGCCAGCAGCGCGTCCCGCTCGCGGTCGAGGACCTGCTGCTCCTCCTCGGTGGAGGCGAACCCGTCGACGGCGCCCTCGGTCAGCACGCCGGAACGGGTCAGCAGCGCCTCGACCACACGTACCCGCTGCCGGGTCACGTGCAGCTCGGTGGAGAGCTGCAGCACCAGGTCGAGCAGCTTGCCGACCTTGGGGTCTCCGAAGTAGTCGAACTCGGTGCTCATCACGCCTCCGGCTTGGTCGCGGCCAGTACGGCCCAGGGGAAGTGCCACTCGGGACGGTCGCCCCAGCCCTGCGGCTGGACGCCGTTGCGGCGCTCGTCGAACGGGGTCCACGACACGTCGGTCAGGCCCGCCTCGGCGCAGACCTCGATCAGGTCCGAGCCGAACAGGTCGTGGAAGAACGGCTCGTTGTTGCGCTCGGCGTGCTCGTAGACGGTGGCGTCGCGCAGCGGGTCGCCGGTGAGCATGAACTCCAGGAAGCGCAGCGAGCCGCCCGGCTTGAGCAGGCGCGCCGCCTCCACGATCGTTTCCCGGATCGCGGTGGCCGGCATCTCGTGCAGCACCATCGTGCCGGTGACCACGTCGCAGCTGCCCGACTCGATGCCGGTGGCCCGGCCGTCGGCCTGCCGGTAGTCGATCGCCAGTCCGGTCGCCTCGGCCTCGGCGTGGGCCAGCCGCAGACCCGGCGCGGCCAGGTCCACGCCGATCACCTGCGCGGACGGGTACTTCGCGGGCAGCGGCCGGGTGCTCTTGCCGAAGCCGCATCCGATGTCGACGATCCGGGTCGCCGCGGGCAGCTCGGGCAGGGCGGTCTTGGCGAACAGCGTGTGGAACTTGTAGCCGTCGTTGTCGCGCAGCATGACGATGCGCGCCCCGAACTCGTACACGTAGGCCGACATGTCGTCGGAGAAGAAGCTGCCGGGCTGGATGTGGATGTCGTAGTCGGTGTACCAGTCGGGCAGTTCCAGGTCGGGGTTCAGCTCCAGCGAGCCCTTCGGCTGCTCGGGCACCGACGTCAGCTGGTCGGTCAGCTCCTCGCGGCGGCTGAGCACCGCGTCGCCGGCGACCTTCCACAGCATCTTCTGCTGCACCCGCTCCAGGTGGCTGAACCACGGGTAGAGCGGAAGGCCGCGCAGCACCTGGCTCGCGTCGCCGACCGTGGTGGCCGCCGCGCCGGTGGCGCCGTACTCCTCGCGCAGCGCCGGGTAGACGGTGTCCGCCCAGCGCTTGCGCAGGCCGAGGACGAAGTCCACGGCGGAACGCTCATCCAGGGTGAGGCGCTCCTCGATGTCCAGCATGCGTGTCTCCTCTTCAGGTGGGGGAGGACCGGTCCGCGGCGGGCCGCGACCGGGATGGACGGGTCAGTGGGCGTACCGCACGCGATCTGCGGACGCGGTGTCGTAGCGGCCGAGGAACGCACCCGCCATGCGTCCCTCGTAGACGGCCTCGAAGGCCGTGCGGGGGGCGTTCGCGTCGCCGACGACGTGGATCCGGGGACCGTCGGGCAGCGCGTCGAGCTGCCGGTACAACTCGTCGGCGGCCTGCGGCGAGCCGGCGTCGACGACTGTGGTGACGCCCTCGACGAGGGTGTCGGCGCCGGCGAGCGGACCGCCCAGGGCGACCGCGTCGGCGCCCGCCGGGCGCGCCGTGCGCATCGGGTGCACCGCGATCCCCAGGTCCGCGAAGCGCTTGAGCAGCGCCAGCCGCGAGTACGTGGTGATCTTGGCGCTCACCGAGGCGGTGGGGGAGACCAGGTGGACGCGGGCGCCGCGCCGGGCCAGCCCTTCGGCCACCGAGGCGGCAGCCCAGGTGCCCTCGTCGTCGAGCACGACGACGGCGCCGGTCGGCCGGAAGTCGGGGTCGGTCAGCGCGTCGACGGCCTGCCAGATGTCGATCACCGGCGGCCCGCCGGGCAGCTCCCGCCGGGTGGGCCGGGAGCCGGTGGCCAGGACGACGTCCTGGTAGCCGCCGGCCAGCACGTCCTCGACGCCGATGCGGTGGTCGAGGCGTACCGGGATGCCGGCGGCCTCGACGTCGCGGGCCAGGTCGCGGGTGAGCAGGCCGAGCCGTTCCCGTCCGGGTACGCGCGCGGCCAGTTCCACCTGCCCGCCGAGGTGCCCGCGCGCCTCGACCACCGACACCTGGTGCCCGGCCCGGTGGGCGGAGAGGGCGGCCTCCAGGCCGGCCGGGCCGCCACCGACGACGAGGACCTTCCGCGCGCCGGACGGTCCGGGCAGCTCCGGCCAGGCCTGCGCCCATTCCCGCTCGGCGCCGACCTCCGGGTTGACCACGCAGGAGATCGGCAGGCTGGTCTCCAGCCGGCCGATGCAGCCCTGGTTGCAGGCGAGGCAGGCGCGTACCTCGTGCTGGCGGCCCTGCTCGGCCTTGCGGACCAGGTGCGGGTCGGCGATGTGCGGGCGGGCCAGGCCGACCAGGTCGGCCTCGCCGGCGGCGACGAGCTCGGCGGCCTCCGGCAGGCTGTCCAGCCGGCACACCGCGAGCACCGGCAGGTCCGGGAACTCCTGCTTGAACAGCGCCGCGTGGTGCCGGAACGGGGCGTGGCCGAAGCTCATGTCCGCCATCTGCGTCGCGAGCGACCAGCTGCCGTGGTAGGCGGAGTGGCTGACGTGCACGTAGGCGAGCGGGAAGTCGGCGCGCAGCTTGCCGACGATCTCCAGCACCGCGGCCGGGTCGAGACCGCCGGGCAGGAACTCGTCGGCGCTGACCCGCAGTCCGACGGGCAGGTCCGGCGCGGCGGCCAGCACCGCGGTGAGCACCTCACGGGTCAGCCGCATCCGGTTGTCGAGGCTGCCGCCGTAGGAGTCGGCGCGGGTGTTGGTGTGCGGCGAGAGGAACTGCTGCAGCAGGTGGCCGTGGCCGGCGTGCACCTCCAGGCCGTCGAAGCCGGCATCACGCATCCGCCGGGCGGCGGCGGCGAACGCCTCGACGACGACGGCGATGTCCCGGCGTCCCATCGCGTGCGGCACGTGTGAGCCGGCCGCCCACGGCACCGGTGACGAGGACCAGGCGGCGGTGCGGGTCGCGTCCCCGTTCGCCTGCCGGCCGGCGTGCATGATCTGGGCGAAGATGCGTGCGCCGTGCTCGTGCACGGCCTCGGTCACCGCCGCGTACGCCGGGATCGACGAGTCGTCGAAGCTGCCGAGGCTGATGCTGCGGCCCGCGCTCGTGGGGTGCACGCGGATCGCCTCGGTGATGATCAGGCCGACGCCGCCCCGGGCGCGCTCCGCGTGGTAGGCCACGTGGCGCCCGGTGGGCACGTTGTTCAGTCCGAAGTTGGTGGTGTGACCGGGGACGAAGACCCGGTTCCGCAGTGTGAGACGACCGAGCCGGGTGGGGGAGAGAAGAGCGAGAAGCTTGTCGTCAGGCATGCCTCGGACTTCCTGTTTCGGGCCGCACTCGGCATGGCCGAGAGCGTTCGGTTGAACCGTACGCCGTTCGATTGAGTGGAACGGTAGGGGTGACGCCGGTCTCCGTCAACAGGCTACTGATCAGTAACTTACCGAACCGTACTGCCTCTGACCTGCTGTTCCACTAGGCGGAACGCAAGCGGGCAAGGTTCGTCGATTCGTGGCTCGATCGTTCGGGCGGCCACGGGAGATGACAGTGCCGCCGCCCGGCGACCGGCCGGCGGTCCGCTTCGATCGTTCGGTCGGCCGGGTCGGCGCTGTCCGGTTCGGAGGGACGCTCGCCGCGAGGCGGCCGGGTGGGACGTGCCGGCGGTGGCGGGGGTCAGGCAGCGGCGGGGCGCACGTACGGCGTGAGCAGCTCGCGGGCGAGGCCGGTGGCCGAGGGAAGGTCGAGGCCGTTCTCGATCATGCGGCTGAGGGCGTAGACGATCGACTGGATGACCTCGGCCATCCGGTTCGGGTCGCTCGCCCCGTGGTCGGCGAGAGCGGCGCGCAGCGGCGCCTCGAGGCTGTCGTGCAGGAGGCGGCTGGAGGTCGCGAGCACCTCGCTGTTGCCGACTGTCGCCATCGCCCGGGCCAGCGCGTGGTCGCCCCGGGCAACCAGTTGCAGGTTGGCCTCGACGTACGCCAGGATCCGCGACCCGGGCGTGCGGGCCTCGGCCATCCGGTTCTCGACGAAGGCCGACCACCGCGGAAAGGTGTCGGCGACGAGCACGTCGAACATGTCGGTGCGCGACTTGAAGTAGGAGTACGCGCTGGACCGGGCCAGGCCGGCGTGCCGCGCCACGTCGGCGAGGCTGGGGATCTGGTCCGGGTGTTGCGAGAGCAGGGCGCGGGCGGCGTCGAGCAGCGCCGCCCGCTGGGCGGCCCGGTGCTCGACGACGGTTGAGGCCTGGATCTTCGGCACGCCAACCTCCAAGTCTCCGGTGCGCGCACCGGGTCCGCGTCGCGCCCTGCCGTCGCGGTCAGCTGCTCGTGGCGAGCTTGCCGTCGATCATCTCGTAGACGGTGTCACAGTACTGCAGCACGTCGTGATCGTGAGTGACCATGACCACCGCCACCGACCGCTCCCGTGCCTCCTGGGCGAGCAGCTGGACGATGTCGTGGCTGCGGGCCCGGTCCAGCGCCGCTGTCGGTTCGTCCACCAGCAGCACGGACGGCTGTGTCATCAGCGCCCGGGCGATGCCGACGCGCTGGCGCTCGCCGCCGGAGAGCTGGTGCGGCCGGCGGTCGGCCTTACCGGCCAGGCCGACGTGCGCGAGCATCTCCAGCGGGTCGCGTCCGGCGCGGTCCCGCCGCCCGCCCAGTCGCAGCGGCAGGCGCAGCTGGTCGGCGGCGGTCAGCGCGGGCAGCAGGTTGCCCGACTGGAACACGAACCCGACGTGCCGGCGGCGAAGCTCGGTGCGCGCCCGGCGGCTGGACACGGTCATGTCGTGGCCGGCCACTGTGACGGCGCCCTGATCGGGGCGGGCCAGCCCGCCGGCGACGGCGAGCAGGCTGGACTTGCCCGCGCCGGACGGCCCGACGATCGCGGCCAGCTCACCCGGCGCGACGGTCAGGTCCACGTTGTCGAGCGCGTGCACGGTCTCCGCGCCGTCGCCGTGCCGCAGGTGCACGCCGCGCATGACCAGGCCGAGGTCGGCCGGCGCGGTGCCCGTCGTCGAGGGGGATGCTGTGGTCCGGCTGCTCATCGGTTGCCTCCCAGGGCGGTCGCCGGGTCGATGGAGGTGAGGCGGACGACGGCGGCTGCCGCGCCGACCAGGCCGAGCACGAGCAGTCCGGCCGCGGCGGCGGCGATGCTCTGCGGGTGCAGCGCGAACGGCACGTTGCCGCCGGAGATCAGCGCGCCGAGGCCGAGTCCGATCCCCATGCCGACGGCGATGGCGAGGGCCAGCAGGATCAGCGCCTGGGTGAGGGCGTCGCGCAGCACCCAGCCGGTCGAGGCGCCCAGCGCCCGCAGCACGGCGACCTCCTGCTTGCGCTGGATCGCCCAGACCGCGAAGAACGCGCCGGCCACGAGCGCCGAGATCGCGTAGAGGAAGCCCTGGATCAGCTGGAGCGTCGTCGTCTCGGCGGTGTAGCCCGGCGAGGCGCCGTAGGACTCCTCCAGCGTCAGGCTCTCCGTGCCGGCGGCCTTGTCGCCCGCGGCCAGGTCCACCGAGTCGCCGTCGGCCGCGCGGACCGCGACGGCGGTGATCTCCTGGGTGGCCTGTGCCGACACCTGCGTGCCGGCCGGCGTGCCGGACTTGACCGCCTGCCAGGTGGCCAGCGGCACGTACGCCACGTCGACGTGGCCGAAGGTGTCCTGCTGCTCGGTGACGCCGACGACCCGCAGCTTCGTGCCGAGCCGGTCCACCGTCACGGTGTCGCCGACGCGCAGGCCCGCGTCGATCGCGGTGGGGCTCACCACGATCCCGTCCGCCGGACCGAGCCGGTCGCCCTCGCTGACCGCGGGCGACAGGAACGAGTCGGTCTCGACGCCGAACAGCGCCAGGTCGACCTCGGTGCCCCGGTCGGTACGCCCGTTGATGAGCGTGTTGCCGAACGGGGTCGCCTCCGCCACCCCGGGCTGCTCGCGCCAGGTGTCCACCGTCGAGGCGTCCACCACGCTGCGCGAGAACGCCGAGTCGTGCTGCACGCCGTGGGCGAACGCGAACGAGGTGACCGGAAGGTTCTGCAGCCCGGAGACGCCGTCGCGGACCAGCCCGACGGACAGGCCGGACAGCATCACCATCAGCACCGAGATCAGCACGATCACGGCTCCCATCAGGGCGAATCGCAGCCGCGCGAACCCCAGCTCACGAATGGCCAGGAACATCAGCCGCCACCTCTCATGTTTGTCGACACCATGTCGCGATCTTATCAACGCGGTGTCGGCAAAAAGCGGGATCCGGCGCTGTCTACCCGACCACAATCCGTGACGGGCGCGGCCGGTCAGCCGGGCGAGGGCAGCGTCCCGCGCTCCCGCGTCAGGTACGCCTCGATGCGGGCGAACGCCCCGGTCCACACCTCGGTGGCGAAGAAGTCGCGCAGCTCCGGTGCCGGGAAGCCGCTCTGCGTCACGGTCATCAGCGTGCCGCCGTCCTTCTCCTCGAAGGTGACCTCGACGCGGGTGGTCATCGTCTCGCCGTCCGGGCTGCTGCCGGAGGACTCGGTGACCAGGCGGTGCGGGCGGTCGATCTCCAGGAACGTCTGGGTCTCGCGGAACAGCATGTCGGGGGAGGGCCCCCAGACGGCTGTCTGTTTCCCGCCGACCCGCAGGTCGACGTCGATCTCCACGATGCCCGGCTCCTCGTCCAGGATGCCGAACCAGATCTTCTGTTTGCCGGCGTCGGTGTAGGCGTCGAACGCCTCCTCAGGCGTGCCCGGAAGCTGTCGGGTCAGGTGGATCTGGAGCGTCATGGTCACGGTCCTCCGTGGTGAGAGTGAGATAGGCGTCGAGGCCGTCCAGGCGGCGTGCCCAGAGGCGCCGGTAGAAGCTGATCCAGGCCATCGCCGTGTCCAGCGGGGCCTCGCTGAGCCGGCACTGCCGGGACCGGCCGACCTTCTGCGTCACCACGAGACCGGCGTCCTCCAGCGCGCGGACGTGCTTGCGCATGCCGGTGAGGCTCATCCCGGTGGGCCCGGTGAGCTCGCTGATGGTGGCCGGACCCGTGCCGAGCCGGATCAGGATGTCGCGTCGGGTGGGGTCGGCCAGGCTGGCGAAGACCCGGTCGAGCGTCTCTTGCTGAACCACATGGTTCACCGTACAACACTGAACCCCTTGGTTCACCATTGCCGCGCATTCGGCGTGCATTTCGCCGTCGAGTGGTCTGACCACTGGGGGTGATCGAGGCGCGGTCCGCCGTTCGGCCCGATCGCCTCGTGCATTCGGCCGGGGCCGGCTCAGTTGCTCGGCCCGCTTGCCGGAGCCCGGTCCCGACCTGCGGGAATGTTCCCCGATTCCGGTAACGGAAAGGTCACGAGGTATTCCTGTGCCGTGCTTGCGCTCGGTACGTTCCACGAGGCATGAGGTCAGACCTCACTCCTCATGCCTCTAGCTGACGAGGTGAGTAGACCAGTGCAGGAACCCGCCCCCCGCTACGCCGGATACCGGTCCTTCGACTACCTGGTGCCGCATGTGGACTACAAGGTCTTCGAGCTCGCGCCACAGATCGGCCGGGTGCCGGAACACGACCTTGGCCTGACCGACGACCAGCGTGCCCGCGTCTCCCGGCTGCTGCGCGAGCACATGGCCATCTCGCTGCACGAGCACCCGAAGATCCTGCCGGCCGACGTGACGCAGTTGCGCGACTACAACCGCACCGGCCGCAACTCCTTCGGGTTCGAGGGCCTGGCCCGGTCCGGCATGACCGCGGTCTTCGACAACTTCATGAACGGCACCGGCTGCGTGACCAGCGAGCACGCCTGGAAGTGGGACGACGTCATCTACGACATCGGCCTGCGCTTCGCCGACGTCGCCAAGCAGGACCACGTGGTGGTGGCGACCACGCTCGAACAGATCTTCGAGGCCAAGCGCAACGGGCAGATCGCCCTGGTGGCCGGCCTGGAAGCAGCCACGATGATCGAGAACGAGCTGGACCGGATCGACATCCTCTACGGCTTCGGCGTACGCCAGATGGGCATCGCGTACAGCCAGGCGAACATGCTCGGTTCCGGCCTCTCCGAGGACCGCGACGGCGGGTTGACCCACTTCGGCCGGCGCGCGGTGGACCGGATGAACAAGCTCGGGATCGCCATCGACATCTCGCACTCCGGCGACCAGACGTCGCTGGACGTGATCGAGGCCAGCCGGGTGCCGGTGTTCATCACCCACGCCGGCGCCCGCTCGGTCTGGAACACCCCCCGGATGAAGCCGGACGAGGTGATCCGGGCCTGCGCCGAGCGGGGTGGCGTGATCGGCATCGAGGCCGCTCCGCACACCACCCTCTCCGGCGACCACCCGCACCACTCGATCGAGTCGGTGATGGACCACTTCACCTACTGCGTGGAACTGGTCGGCATCGACCACGTCGCGTTCGGCCCGGACACCAATTTCGGTGACCACGTCGGACTGCACGACAGCTTTACCCAGCACCTGGCGATCGGAAAGGCCCACGGAGTGGTGGACCACCCTCGGGTTCCGTACGTGAGTGGCATGGAGAACCCGGCGGAGTGCTTCAGCAACATCGTCGGGTGGTTGGTCACGCACGGTTACTCCGACGACGAGATCGCCAAGGTCATCGGCGGCAACATCATCCGGGTTCTTCAGGAGGTTTGGTGAACAAGACAGTCAAGGGTCGGTGGCGGCTCGCTGTCGCGCTCGGCGTGGCGGCCACGCTCGGTGTCTCCGGCTGCGGTCTGAACGAGGAGACCTCCTCCTCCAGCGGCTCGTCGTCGGACTCGGTGCTGCGGATCGGCACCACCACCGACGTGAGCAATTTCAACCCGCTCCAGTCGTTGAGCAAGACCGACTCGTGGATCCTCAACGCGATGTACCCGCACCTGCTGCGGATCGACGAGAACGCGAAGAAGTCGCCCGAGCTGGCCAAGGAGTACCGCTACGAGGACGACGGCAAGACCGCCGTCTTCGTGCTGCGCGACGACTTCAAGTGGACCGACGGCAAGCCGGTGGTCGCCGAGGACGTGAAGTTCTCCGCCGAGTCGATCATGAAGTACAAGCTCGGCAACGTCGCGGCGAAGCTGACCTGGGTCGAGTCGGTCGAGGCGCCGGACGCGACCACTGTGAAGTTCAAGCTCTCGCAGCCGTACGCGCCGTTCGCCGAGGGCGTCGGCTTCTGGATGTCGGTCGTGCCGAAGCACGTCTTCGAGCCGGCCGGTGACCTGTCCAAGTTCGCCAACGACTCCAACTGGGTCGGCGCCGGGCCGTTCGTCCTGGACAGCATCACCAAGGGCCAGCGCTACGTCATGAAGCGCAACGAGCACTACCCGCTCGCGCCGGGTGGCAAGGCCGCGGTGAGCCAGGTCGAGTACCGGGTCTACCCGGACGTGAACACCATGATGCTGGCGCTGCGCAACGGCGACATCGACATGATGGGCACCCCGGTGCCGGTCTCGGCGGCGAAGACCTTCGAGAACGACGACAAGATCAAGCTGAAGAAGGTCGGCGCACTCGGCTTCGCGCACCTGACCTACAACATGAAGAACAAGTACCTCGCCGACCAGGACGTCCGGCAGGCGCTGTCGATGGCGGTCGACACCAAGGCGATCATCTCGGCCGTGCTGCAGGGCGACGGCCAGCAGATGGCCGGCCCGATCTCGCCGATCTTCTCCGAGTACGACAACACCGAGCTGCAGCCGTACCCGTTCGACCCGGAGGGCGCGAAGGCCAAGCTGAGCGCGGCCGGCTACAAGGACGCCAACAACGACGGCTTCTTCGACGAGCTGAAGTTCGGCGTGGCGTGCGACCAGTCCAACGCCAACATCACCCGGGTCGTGCAGCTGTTCCGGGAGAGCGCGGCCAAGGCCGGCGTGAAGCTGGAGAACGAGTGCGTGGAGCGGAACACCTTCCTCACCCGCACCAAGAACGGCGAGTACGACATCGACGCCTCGCAGTGGGGTGTCTTCGACAACCCGATGGACCAGCTGCGCAGCACCTACCTGTCCAGCAACCCGGGTGGCATCAACTACAACCTGCTCGAGTCGGCGGAGATGGACGCGCTGATCAACGACGCGGCCGGCACCACCGACGTGGAGGCGTTCAAGACCAAGATCAAGAACATTGACAAGGTCGTGCACGAGCAGGCGTACCTGACCCCGCTGTACGTGGAGAACTTCCAGTTCGCCTACAACGCCAGCAAGTTCACCGGCTTCGTCCCGTCGCCGTCGGACCTGCTCGGCATGGTCACCGCGTACTCGCTGGCCCAGGTCACCCCGGTCAAGTAACCCACCCAACCAGAGGAGAGGAGGGGTCCCCCGTGGCGCGTTTCGTGCTCAGCCGGGCACTGAAGGCCGTCCTGACCGTGTGGATCGCGATCACTTCGACGTTCTTTCTGCTCCGGCTCCTGCCGGGGGACCCCACGACCCTCATGGTCGAGGGCGACATGACACCGGAGATGCAGGCGGCGCTGCTCAAGACGTACGGCCTGGACCGTCCGCTGTGGGAGCAGTACGTGTCGTACCTGCGCGAGCTGGTCCAGGGCAACCTGGGCATCTCGTTCCGTCAGATCCAGCCGGTCACCGACATCATCCTCGACCGGCTTCCCTGGACGTTGCTGCTGGCCGGCAGCGCGTTCGTCCTGACCGTCGCCGTCGGCATCCCGATCGGCGTGGCCGCCGCGGTCAACCGCGGCAAGTGGCTCGACCGCGCGTTGCAGGGCTTCGGGATCAGCGCCAACGCGCTGTTCGTGCCGAGCGTCGCGATCCTGCTGCTGGTCTTCTTCGGCGCCCAGCTCGGCTGGTTTCCGATCGGCGGGGCGATCGACCCGGACACCCGGGGCGCGGCGGCCTACCTGAGCCTGGCACACCACCTGGTGCTGCCGGTGCTCTCCCTGGTCCTGGTGCAGCTCGGCCCGTACGCGCTGACCCTCCGTACCAACATGATCGAGGTCCTCGGTGAGGACTACATCCGCGCCGCGCAGGCGCGTGGTCTCTCGGCCCGGCGTCGGGTGTGGAAGCACGGCCTGCGCAACGCGATCCTGCCGGCACTGACCCTGATGGGCCTGCAACTGGGCACCCTGGTCGGCGGCGCGGTGCTGACCGAGACGGTCTTCGCCTACCCCGGGGTCGGCCGGCTGATCTACGAGGCGGTCGGGCAGCAGGACTACCCGGTGATCCAGGGGGCGTTCATCATGCTCGCCGTCACCGTGGTGATCGCCAACGCCCTGACCGACATGCTCTACGCGGTCCTCAACCCCCGGATCCGGCTGTGAGCGCGCGCCGCGTCCCGGCGCGTCGCCCGGATCCGTTCGCCGCCACCACCGAAGGGAGGGTGCCGTGAGTGCCCCCGTGCTGACCGAGCAGGCGCTCCCGCCGGCCCCGGCCGCGCCCAGGCGGTCCTTCCTCTCCGGCTACCTGCGTCAGCCCGTCGTGGCGCTGTCGGTGCTGGTGCTGCTCGTGATGGCGGTGCTGGCGGTCTTCGCGCCGCTGATCGCCGACGAGCCCGCCGGCGCCGGCGCGGACGTGCTGCAACCGCCCTCCGGGGCGCACTGGTTCGGCACCGACGACCTCGGGCAGGACATCTTCGCCCAGGTGGTCTGGGGCACCCGGACCAGCATGGTGATCGGCCTGGCCGCCTCGCTGCTCGCCATCGTGCTGGGCACCGCGATCGGGCTGGCCGCGGCGTACTTCCGGCCGTTCGACGCGGTCGCCACGGTGATCACCGACGTGATGCTGGCGCTGCCCACCCTGCCGCTGATGATCATGCTGGCGGCGGTGGTGAGCCCGAGCGTCACGACGCTGACCCTGATCATCGGGTTCTTCGCCTGGCCCGAGGTGGCCCGGCTGATCCGGTCACAGGGCCTGGTGATCAGCGCGATGCCCTACATCGACGGCGCGCGGGTGCTCGGCGCCACCGGCTGGCGGATCGTCACCCGGGAGATCCTGCCCGCCGTCGTCTCGCTGATGGTGGTCAGCGTGCTGCTCACCGCCTCCCGGGCGGTGATCTCCGAGGCCGGCCTGAGCTTCCTCGGGCTCGGCGACCCGGACGCCTGGTCCTGGGGACGCATCCTGCTCAACGCCCAGCGCAGCGGCACGATCGCGATCGCCTGGTGGCAGACGCTCTTCCCGTCCCTGGCGATCCTGTTCCTGGTGCTGGCGGCGACCCTCGCCGGAACCCGGTTCAACGACACCCGCGACCCCCGTCGCAACGGAGGCTGACCATGCGACTGCCCGAGAGCTTCTACCACAGCGTCCGTGGCCGGCTCGCCGAGGCGCTCGAACAACGAGGGCTGGACGGGTTCCTGGCCACCTCGCCGGCGGAGGTCGCCTTCCTCAGTGGCTTCTTCTACATCGCCACCGAACGTCCGGTGTACCTCTGGCTGCCGCGGACGGGGGATCCGCTGCTGGTGATCCCGCGCCTCGACGAGGAGTACGCGGCCCAGCAGGGCGTGACGGTCCAGACCGTCACGTACTTCGAGTACCCGGGCGTGGTCACCGCCGAGGAGACGCTCGCCTCGGCGCTGTCCCGTCCGGGCGGTCCGGTCCGCCGTATCGGCGTGGGCGCGGGCCTTTCGGTCGGCGCGTTCCGGGCGCTGTCCCGGGCCATCGGCGGGGCCACGCTGGAGACCACCGACGCGGTCGCCGAGCTGCGGCTGCGCAAGTTCCCCGAGGAGATCCCGTTCCACGAGGCGGCCGCGCGGATCTGCGACGAGATGCTGGCCGCCGGACGGGCCCTGATCGAGGAGGCGCTCGCCGCCGGGCGGCCGCTGCCGCGTGAGGACGAGATCGCCCGGCACGTGATCGGCTTCGGCACCGACCGGATGTACGCCGAGTACGACCTGGTCGTCTACACCACCAAGCTGGCCGGCGGGCTGGTCTACGCCGGCCCGAACTCCGCCCTGCCGCACGGCCTGCCGACCCGTCGGCGGCTCCAGCCGGGCGACACCCTGATCCTCTCCCTCGGCGCGGCGGTGGCCAGCCGGTTCGTGGAGAGCGAGCGGACGTTCGTCATCGGCGAGCCCACCGCCGAGCAGGTGCGCTACTACGAGGCCGACCGGGAGGCGCAGGAGGTGGGCACCCAGGCGATGATCGCCGGGCGTACCTGCGCCGAGGTCAACCGGATCTGCCTGGACGTCCTGCGGGACCGGGGCCTGGGCGACTACATCCGGCACCGGCAGGGCCACGGCATCGGGCTGCAGAACCACGAGGCGCCCTGGGTCGAGGACGGGGACCACACCGTGCTGGCCCCCGGAATGCTGCTGTCCAGCGAGCCCGGCGTCTACGTGCCCGGCCACGCCGGCTACCGCATCTCCGACACGGTCCTGGTACAGGACGACGGCCCGCGCCGGCTCACCCGGTACCCGCGTGACCTGGCGTCCAACATCATCGAGGGGGTCCGATGAGAATCAACGGAGCGGAACTGGTCGTCGAGGCGTTCGGCCCGGTCGACGGCCCGGCGATGATCGTGCACCACGGTGCGCCGGGCCTCGGCTCCCGCCAGGAGCCGAAGCGCTCGTTCGGCCCGTTCGCCGACCGCATGCGGGTCATCGTCTTCGACGCCCGCGGCTCCGGCGAGTCCAGCGACGACGAACCGTTCACCCACGAGCAGTGGGTGGCCGACGTGGACGCCATCCGCGCGCACTTCGGCTACGAGACGATCGTCATGGCCGGTGGCTCGTACGGCGGGTTCATCGCCATGGAGTACGCCATCGCCCACCCGGAGCGGGTCTCCGCGCTGGTGCTGCGGGACACCGCCGCGGACACCGCGCACGACCACCTCGCGGTGGAGCGGGCCCGTAACACCGACCGTTCGGTGATCCCGGAGTGGGTCATCGACCGGATCGGCACCGGCCGGTTCGAGAGCAACGAGCAGTTGCGCGAGTACTGGAAAGCGATCCTGCCGCTCTACGACCACCAGCACGACCCGGCAAAGGACGAGGCGCGGCTGGCCGCCACCCGGTTCCACTACCGCACCCACAACGCCGCCTTCGGGCAGAACATGCCCCGCTACGACCTGAAGCCGAAGCTGCCGTCGATCACGTGCCCGACCCTGGTGACGGTGGGCCGGCACGACTGGCGTACCCCGGTGGCCGCCTCGCAGGTCATCGCGGACCTGGTGCCCCGCGGCGAGCTGGTGGTCTTCGAGTCCTCCGGCCACTCGCCGCAACTGGAGGAGCCGGAGCTGTTCCAGCAGGTGGTGCGGGACTTCCTCAGCCGCGCCGGAGTGCTCCGATGAGCCTGCTGGAGATCGCCGACCTGAAGGTCGCGTTCCCCGGTCCGACCGGGCCGGTCAACGCGGTGAACGGGGTGTCGCTGCGGATCGAGTCGGGGCAGACCCTGGCCATCCTCGGTGAGTCCGGCTCCGGCAAGAGCGTCACCGCGCAGGCGGTGACGGGCATCCTCGACGTGCCGCCGGCGACGGTCAGCGGCTCGGTCCAGCTGCGCGGCCGGGAACTGCTGACCCTGTCACGCAAGCAGCGGGAGCGGGTCAGCGGCGAGGAGATCGGGATGGTCTTCCAGGACGCGATGGCCGCGCTCAACCCGGTCTTCACCGTCGGACACCAGATCGTGGAGGTGCTGCGGGTCCGGCGCGGCATGTCCCGGGCCGACGCCCGCCGCCGCGCCGTCGAACTGGTCGACCGGGTGCGGATCCCGGCGGCCAAGGACCGGATGCGGGACTATCCGCACCAGTTCTCCGGGGGCATGCGCCAGCGCATCATGATCGCGCTGGCCATCGCCCTGGAACCGGACCTGCTGATCGCGGACGAGCCCACCACCGCGCTGGACGTGACGGTGCAGGCCCAGGTGATGGAGTTGCTCGCGGAGATCCAGCGGGACAGCGGAATGGGCCTGCTGCTGATCACCCACGACCTGGGGGTGGTCGCCGAGGTCGCCGACGACGTGGCGGTGATGTACGCCGGCCGGATCGTCGAACGGGGCACCGTCGAGCAGATCTTCGCCGGTCCGGCGCATCCCTACACCGAGGGGCTGCTCAACTCGATGCCCCGGGTGGACCGGCGCGACGAGCAGCTCTACGCGATTCCCGGCGCTCCGCCCAACCCGGCTCGGCTCCCTGCCGGCTGCCCGTTCCACCTGCGTTGCCCCCGGGCCACCGACGAGTGCCGGGTCGTCCTGCCGCCGCTGCTGGCGCTGCCGGCCGATCGTGCCAGCGCCTGTCACCACCACGAGGAGGTGCTCGATGCCACCCGGCGATGAGGTCGTGCTGCGGGTCGAGAACCTGGTCAAGCACTTCCCGGTCAAGGGACGGGTCCCGTTCACCTCCGGCGGCGTGGTCAAGGCCGTCGACGGTGTCTCCTTCGACCTGCGCCGGGGCGAGACGCTCGGCGTGGTGGGCGAGTCCGGCTGCGGCAAGAGCACGCTGGCCCGCATGCTCGTCGGGCTGGAGCAGCCCACCTCCGGCGCGGTGCGCTTCGGCACGTCAGTGGTGCACCAGGCCAGGGGACGGGAGCTGCGGGCCCTGCGCCGGCGGATCCAGATCGTGCTCCAGGACCCGTACACGTCGCTGAACCCCCGCCGCACGATCCGGGAGATCCTGCTCCAGCCGTTCGAGATCCATCCGGACGTGCTGGACCGCCGGCGCCGGATCGAGCGGATCAAGGAGCTGCTCGACCTGGTCGGTCTCGACCCCGGCCTGCACCTGGACCGCTACCCGCACCAGTTCTCCGGCGGGCAGCGCCAGCGCATCGGCATCGCCCGGGCGCTCGCGCTCAGCCCCGACGTCATCGTCTGCGACGAGCCCGTCTCCGCGCTGGACGTGTCGGTCCAGGCGCAGGTGGTCAACCTCCTGGAGCGGCTCCAGGAGGAACTCGGCGTGGCGTACGTCTTCATCGCCCACGACCTGTCCGTGGTGCGCCACATCTCCGACCGGGTGGCAGTGATGTACCTGGGCAAGCTCGTGGAGACCGGCCCCGAGGTCAGCCTCTACGAGTCGCCGCGGCACCCGTACACCCGGGCGCTGCTGTCGGCGGTGCCGGTGCCGGACCCGGCCGGCCGGCAGGGGCGGCAGCGGATCCTGCTGGCCGGCGACCCGCCCAGTCCGGTGGATCCGCCCTCGGGCTGCCGGTTCCGGACCCGTTGCTGGCAGGCGGCCGACACCTGTGCCACCACCGAACCACCGCTGGCCGCCGGCGCGCATCCGGTCGCCTGCCACTTCCCGCTGGCCGCGTGACGGCCGGCGATCGCCAAAGGAGAAGCGTCTTGCTGCAAGAACCCGCCCCCCGGTACAAGGGTCACAGGTCGTACTCGTACCTGGAGCCGCACTCGGACTACCGGGTGTTCACGCTGGCCGAGGAGATCGGCCGGGTGCCGGAGCACGACCTCGGCCTGACCGACGCTCAGCGTGCGCGGGTGACGCGGCTGCTCACCGAGCACGCCGCCATCTCGCTGCACGAGCATCCGGTGGTCCTGCCGGCCGACGTCAGCGAGCTGCGGGCCTACAACCGCACCGCCCGCCAGCGCACCGGATACGAGGGGCTGGCGCGCTCCGGCCTGACCGCCGTCTTCGACAACTTCATGGCCGGCGCCTCCTGCGTGACGAGCGAGAACGGCTGGAAGTGGAACGACCTCGTCTACGCCCTCGGCATGCGGATGAGTGACCTCTACAAGCAGGACCACGTCTTCCTGGCCACGTCCCTGGACGACATCCACGCCGCGAAGCGGGACGGCCGGCTGGCCCTGGTCGCGGGCCTGGAGTGCAGCAGCCCGATCGAGAACGAGCTGGACCGGATCGACATCCTCTACGGCTTCGGCGTACGCCAGCTCGGCATCGCGTACAGCCAGGCGAACATGCTCGGCGGGGGCCTGTCGGAGAAGCACGACGGCGGGCTGACGCACTTCGGCCGCCGGGCGGTGGACCGGATGAACAAGCTCGGGATCGCCATCGACATCTCGCACTCCGGCGACCAGACGTCGCTGGACGTGATCGAGGCCAGCCGGGTGCCGGTGTTCATCACCCACGCCGGCGCCCGCTCGGTCTGGGACACCTCCCGGATGAAGCCGGACGAGGTGATCCGGGCCTGCGCCGAGCGGGGTGGCGTGATCGGCATCGAGGCCGCCCCGCACACCACGCTCTCGCAGGCGCACCAGCACCACTCGATCGAGTCGGTGATGGACCACTTCACCTACTGCGTGGACCTGGTCGGCATCGACCACGTCACGTTCGGCCCGGACACCATGTTCGGCGACCACGTGGGGGTGCACGACACCTACGCCGGCAACTACGCCCACGACGCCGGCAACCGTCCGCAGCACCCGCGGGTGGAGTACGTGTCCGGGCTGGAGAATCCGGGCGAGGCGTTCGGGAACATCGTGGGCTGGCTGGTGGCGCACGACTACTCCGACGACGAGATCGCCAAGGTGATCGGCGGCAACACCATCCGGGTGCTGGAGCAGGTGTGGTGAGGCCGTGCCGGTGATCGTCCGAGCGGACGTGGACGAACTACACTCCGTACGCCGACGCGGCGGCGGGCAGTGATGAGGTGAGGGCGGATGGCTCGGCGGGAAACCGCGCTACAGGCGGCGCACGGCCGGCTGCGGCAGCTGATCGGCAGCGAGTTCCGGTCGGGTGAGAAGCTGCCCAACGAGCGGGACCTGGCTGATCGTCTGGAGGTCAGCCGCGCGACGGTGCGCGAGGTGCTGGGGCAGCTCGCCGCCGAGGGGGTGGTGACCCGGACCTGGGGGATCGGCACCTTCGTGCACGACGACGCCGAGCGGGTGCCGGTGTCCATCGGCGACGTCACCGCGCTGCGGGACCGGATCACCGCCACGGGTCACCGTCCGACGCTTCAGGACGCGTCGGTCAGCCGGGCGAAGTGCCCGGCCGACTGCGCGCGCGTCCTCGGACTGGAGCCGGGCTCGCCGGTGTGGCGGGTCGACCGGCTCTTCGCCGTGGACGGGGTCCCGGCGGCCTGGATCCGTGATCACCTGCCGCTGCGGTTCGACGGCCGCGACCTCGACCCGTCCGGGCTGCTCAGCATCGACCTGGACATGTTCGAGTTCCTGGCCAGCGCGACCGGTATGCCGGTGCGGCGGGCGGAGATCGAACTCACCGCGGTGCTCGCCGACGACGAGGCCACCGAGCGGCTCGGCGTGGCGGTCGGACATCCGCTGGTCACCGCGACCCAGGTCGGTTACGGGACGGGCGGAGCGGCGCTGTTCCACGGCCACATCACGGTTCGCACCGACGTGTTGACGCTGCGGATCAGCCGCGGCGGGGCTCCGGAACCGGCCCCGCCGGCCGGGTAGCCGGCGGCCCCGCGACGCGGGGTCGCGGGGCCGCCGTCCGGACGTCACCGGGGTCGGGGTACGCCGGTCAGGTGAGCGTGCAGGACTGGCCGTTGAGGGTGAACGAGCTGGGCCGCCCGGCGTTGCCGGTGTGCGTGGCCTGGAAGCCGATGGTGGTCGAGCCGCCGGCCGGGATGGCCGCGTTGTAGGAGACGTTGCGCGCCGTCACCTGGCCCGAGGAGGGGGAGTACGAGGCGTTCCAGCCGGAGGTGATGGTCTGGCCGCCGGGCAGCGTGAACGCCAGCGACCAGCCGTTCACCGCGGTCGAGCCGGTGTTGCTGATGGTGATGTTCTCGGTCAGGCCGTTGTTCCAGGCGTTCAGCTCGATGCGCACCGAGCAGGCGCCGGTGCCGGGCGGCGGCGTGGTCGGCCCCGGCGGCGGGGTGGTGGGGCCGGGCGGGGGCGTGGTCGGCCCCGGCGGCGGAGTGGTCGGTCCCGGCGGGGGCGTGGTCGGCCCGGGCGTGCTGGTCAGGCCGAAGAAGGCGATCGCCGCCGCGGCCATGCCGGACGACGGCAGGCTGTGCCCGGCGCCCTGGATGCTGTACGCCTCGACCTGCACGGTGCCGGTGGAGTCGGCGTAGCGCCGCCGGTTCCAGCCGGACTGCGGCGTGTCGGTGGAGGTGGGGTTCTGGCTGAGCCCGAACACGTTCGTCCACTGCTCGATCGTCTCCTGCAGCAGCGAGTACGGCACGAGCGTGTCGTTGGTGCCGTGCCACAGCTGCACGCGGGGACGCGGCCCGGTGTAGCCGGGGTACGCCTGGCGGACCGCGTCACCCCACTGCTGCGGGGTGCGGTTCATGTTCCCGCCGGTGCACTGGCTGGACCCGGGCGGGTAGTCGGAGGCGCCGGCGAAGCAGTTGAACGGCACCCCCATGAACGCCGCACCGGCCTTGAAGACGTCCGGGTAGAGCGCCAGCATGTGGTTGGTCATCATGCCGCCGGACGAGCTGCCGGTGGCGTAGACCCGGTCCGGGTCGGCGCCGTACTGCTGCTGCACGTAGCGGACCATCGAGATGAGCGACACCGGGTCACTGCCGCCGCCGCGGCGCTTGGCCGCGTCGGACCAGGTGTCGAAGCAGTTGCCGAACCCGGCCTGCTGGGTGGCGCTGGGATAGATCACGATGAAGCCGTACCGGTCGGCCAGCCCGGCGAACTCGCTGCCGGAGTAGAAGCCGGGGCCGGAACCGCCGCAGCCGTGCATGGCCACCACCGTGGCCGGCCGGGACGGGCGGTTGTCCGGCACGTAGACGTGCATGCGCATGCGCCCGGGGTTGTCGCCGAAGCTGGTCACCTCGGCCAGCGACGCCGCGTACGCGGGTTGCACGGTGGGGATCACCAGGCCGGCCGCCACCAGCGACGCGGCCAGGGCCACCACCATCTTGGCTCTGATTCTCACGGAGACTCCTTCGATCGCCTGTGTGCAGGCGGGAATGAGCGGTCACGCGCCGCGCCGGCCGCCCGGACGGCAGCGGTGTCGCGCCTCGCTCACGGAATGTGGCTTGCCCGGCCCGGCTCCGCGCTCATATGGCACATAGTGTTCCCGTCGGGCGGTGAACTGTCAATCGAAGCACGCCGATATGCTGCGGCGGCGTTCGTCTAGAGTCGATGCTCCGTCCCTGAGCCGAGCCCGGAGCGCGTGTGCCAAGCCCGTTCGACATCGAGGAGATCTACCCGGACGAGGCGCCCACGCCACGGCTGCCCCGGCGGCAGGCCGGCACCTCGCCGCAGAGCGTGGCGGTGACCCTCCTGGCCGACTACACGCTGCGTACCCGGGCCCCGCTGCCGTCCGCCGCGATCGTCGAGCTGCTCGCCGAGACCGGGGTGACGAGCGCCGGCGCGCGTACCGCGATCAGCCGGCTGGCCCGGCGCGGCGTGCTGGAGGGCAGCCGGCAGGGCCGCAACAGCTTCTACCGGCTCAGTCGTGGCGCCGCCGCCGACCTCTCCGCCGGCGGGAGCTGGATCGTCGCCTCCACCGCCGACACGCAGGCGTGGGACGGGTGCTGGACGGTGGTCGCGTTCTCGCTGCCGCAGGACCGCGGCACGCAGCGCCGCGCCCTGCGCGGGCAACTGCGCTGGCTCGGCTTCGCGCCGCTGTACGACGGGCTGTGGATCTCGCCGTACGAGCTGGCGGAGCCGGCCCGGTCGCGACTGGCGCAGCTCGCGCCCGGCGCGGTCACCGTGTTCCGGGGCCGGCAGGACGCGCTCGACGTGACCGGCCAGCGCGCCCCCGTCGACGCCTGGGACATCGCCGCGATCAGCGCCCAGTACGAGGATTTCCTGCGCCGGTGGACCCCGCTGGCGTCCCGGCTGGAGTCGGTCGACGGTCCGGCGGCGGTGCGGGCCCGCACCGAGGTGATGGACACCTACCGGCGGTTCCCCACGCTCGACCCGCGGCTGCCGCTGGAGCTGCTTCCGGCCGGATGGCTGCGCCGGCCGGCCCGGGACCTGTTCACCGCCGTCTACGACGGACTGGCCGAACCCGCGCAACGGCACGTGCGGGCGGTCGTCGCGCGGTTCGCCGATCCGGTGCCGCCCGGCATCCAGGCGCACACGACCGCCGACATGCTCGCCGGCGTACGCGAGGACGCCTGCGGGGCGGGCCCGGACTGACCGCCGGCCGTCCCGTGGACACATCGGCGCCGGTGAGTCTATGGTCACGGGACTGCGGTGACCGCGAGGAGTGGCCATGAGCGTCCGCGTCTCCCTCGACGAGCTGCTCGGCGACGAGGTGCGGCGCGACCCGTACCCCTTCTACGCCCGGCTGCACGAGGCGGGGGAGGCGGCCCGGCTGCGGCCGGGCGACCCGCACGCGCTCGTCGTGCACGGCTACGAAGCGGTCAACCGGGTGCTGCGCGACCCGGTGTTCCGGGTGCTCGGCGCCGACTACCTGGACCGGGCCGGCGTCCGCTGGCGCCAGCACCAGGTGACCCGGATCCTGCAGTCGTCCATGCTCAACGCCGCCGAACGCGACCACCTCCGGGTCCGGCACCTGTTCTCCCAGGCGCTCACCCCGCGCCGGGTCGCCGCGCTGGAACCGGCCATCGGGCGCATCGCCGACGACCTGCTCGACCGGCTCGCCGAGGCGGGCGCGGACGGCCGGCCCGTCGACTTCATGGCGCGCTTCGCGCTGCGGCTGCCCAGCGACGTCATCGGCGAGCTGCTGGGCGTGCCGGAGGAGGACCGGGAGTGGTTCCCGCCCCGGGTCCGCGCGTTCGACGCGGTGCTGGAGATCGGCCGCCGGTCCATGCGCGAGGTCCGGGCCGCCAACGTCGCGGCGGCGGAGCTGACCGCGTACTTCACCGACCTGGTCGCCGCGCGCCGGGCGACCCCGCGTGACGACTTCGTCTCCGCGCTGCTGCGCGGCCTGGACGACGAACCCGGCCGGCTGACCGCCGACGAGCTGCTCGCCAACCTGATCATCATGTACAACGCCGGGTTCCGGACCACCGCGAACCTGCTCGGCAACGGGCTGGTGCTGCTCACCGAACGGCCGGACGCGCGGGCCGCGCTGCGCGCCGACCCGTCGCTGGCGGCGTCCTACGTGGAGGAGATCCTGCGGTACGAGCCGCCGGTGCACTTCGCGGTCCGGTACGCCGCGGTGGACACCGAGGTCGCCGGCCTGCCGGTACCGGCCGGGCGGACGGTGGTCGTGCTGACCGGCGCGGCGAACCGGGATCCGCGCCGCTTCCCCGACCCGGACCGGTTCGACCCGTCCCGCGCCGACAACCGGCACCTGGCGTTCAGCGCCGGGCCGCACTACTGCTTCGGGGCGACGCTGGCCCGGGCCGAGGGGCGGCTGGTGCTGCCCCGCCTGCTGGACCGCTTCCCGGCGCTGACCGCCGAACCGGGGCCGCGCCGCGCGCTGATGCTGCGCGGGTACGACCGGCTGCCGGTACGGCTGACCGATCGGGTGCCTTGTCAAACCAACCTGATCGAGTAAGGTCGATGCTACGCGGAGTGTCCGCTCCGCGCCTCACAGGTTCCGTCGAGCAGGTCGAGCGCGCCGCCAGGCACCGTGGAAGGGAAACACCGGACATGACCGATGAGATCCGCGCGTTCCTCCTCGCCGCACTGACCGAAATGAAGTACGACGTCGGCGACGTCGACGACGACACCGTCTTCGGCCCGGCCGGGCTCGACGTGGACTCCCTCGGCCTGGCCGAGCTCGCGGTGCGGGTGGAGGACCGGTTCGGGGTCGCGTTCGACGACGACGAGGCGGAGGAGCTGGCGATGATGACAGTCGGCGAGTTCAGCCGCGCGGTCGCGGCGCGGATCGCCCCGGCCTCGGCGCACTGACCGATGCCAGGGCACGGCACCCGGCCGCGTCACGCCCCGGCGCGCCGGTTCCGGTGAGCGTGCGCGAACGGGTCACGGTCACCGGCATCGGGCTCGTCAGCCCGGTCGGCGTGACCGCCGCCGAGGTGTTCGACGCGGTCTGCGACGGCCGCTCCGGGCTCACCCGGCCGCCGCACGACCATCCGCTGCACGGCGTCGTCGACGTCGCCGCGTTCGCCCCGGCGATCGATCCGGCCACCGTGCTGCCCGGCCCGGAGTCCCGCGTCGTGGACCGGTCGATAGTCATGGTGCTGCGCGCGGCCGAGGACGCGCTCGCCGACGCCGGACTGCGGATCGGCCACGACGTCGACAGCCACCGGGTGGCGGTCGTCGTCTCCGGCGTCGGCGGACTGTCCACGCTGGAGGAACAGGTGCTCGCCCGCGCCGGGCGCGGACGGTTCGGGGTCAGCCCGTACATGCTGCCCGGCACGCTGCCCAACATGGGCGCGGCCCGGATCGCGATCAAGTTCGGCATCCACGGCTACACCTCGTCGATCGGCACGGCGTGCGCGGCCGGCGCGCAGTCGATCGGCGAGGCGCTGCGCATCCTGCGCGCCGGCGACGCGGACGTGGTGCTCGCCGGATGCGCCGAGGCGCCGCTGTTCCCGACGTTCGCCGACGCGTTCGGCAACGCCCGGGCGCTCGCCCGCGGCTGGGCCGACCCGGCCGCCGCGAGCCGCCCCTTCGACCGCCGCCGCAACGGGCTCGTCCTCGGCGAGGGCGCCGGGGTGTTCGTGCTGGAACGCGCCGCGCACGCCGCCGCGCGCGGCGCCCGCCGGCACGCCGACGTGCTCGGCTGGGGCGCCACCAACGACGCCCACCACCCGACCACGCCGCGTCCGGACGGCGCCGGCGCGGCCCGGTGCATGCGCCTGGCCGTCCGCGACGCCGGTCTGGAGCCCGCCGACATCGGGTACGTCAACGCGCACGGCACCAGCACCCGGGCCGGGGACGCCGCCGAGCTGGCCGCGCTCGCCGACGTCTACGGCGCGGAAGCGCCGCCGCTGAGTTCGACGAAGGGCGTCACCGGGCACATGCTCGGCGTCTCCGGCGTGATCGAGGCGGCGATCGCGGTCGAGGCGCTGCGCCGCGGCCTGCTGCCGCCCACCCGCAACCTGGACGAGCCGGAGCGCGACGGCGAGGTCGACCACATCCGTGGGCGGGCACGCGCGACGACGGTGGACGCGGTGCTGTCGAACTCGTTCGGCTTCGGCGGCCACAACGTCAGCCTCGTCCTGGCGCGGCCCGCCTGAGCGGCGGGTCAGCGGAGCGTGATCACCGTGGCCGCGTCGTACGCGGCGACGGCGACGCTGAAGTGCGGGCGCAGCATGTCGGCCACGTAGTCCAGGTCGGCGACGAGCGGCACCGGCAGCAGAGCGCGCTGGTCCAGGCCGGTACGGGAGGCGACCAGCTCGATCCGGTCGGCCTTGAGCAGCCCCCGGGTGAGGAACGCCGGCAGGTCCTCGGGGAGCAGGCAGCGCCACATGTCGACGTTGACGATCAGGTCCAGCGCGCCGGCCTTGAACTGCTGGAGCACGGTGCCGAGCAGGTGGGAGTTCGTCCCGCCGACCGGCGCGTCGTGGTCGAACGTGTGCGACCCGGGGCCCAGGTCGAGCGCGGACACGCCGTTGCCGACGACCAGCGCGGCGCTCGTGGCCAGCTCGTCGCGCAGCGACCCGGGCAGCACGTCCGGCCGGCCCAGCCCACCGGAGCGGTACGCCTCGATGGCCGCGCCGTAGAGCCGGATCCGGCCCAGGTGCCGGCCGAACGTGTTGATCCCGTACAGCACCTCGACGTCGTAGCGCAGGTGCTTGCGCAGCAGGTACTTCATGTTGTCCATCGAGGCGATCCCGTTGGACGTCTTGCGGAAGTGCGGGAGGTGGTAGGAAAGCGCGTCGACGTCCAGCCGGAACAGCTCCGGCGGGGCGCCGTGCAGATGGAACACCCGGTAGAAGAACTCCAGGTCCTCGAAGCCCCACTTGACCATCGCCTCGTCGAAGCCACCGACCCGCCGGAACGACTCGTGGTCCACCGACGCGTTGTGGGTCAGGCCCAGCACCCAGGGCGCGCTCGGGAAATCGCCCATCCGCTGCGGGAGGGCGATGTCCTCCAGCCGCGGGTCGCCGCGCTCGGCGTCCAGCATCGCCGGCACGACCGGCTCGCCGCGGCGCAGCGCGTCCGCGCCGGCCCAGTCCAGGTCGTACCGCTGGCCGAGCAGCACCCCGGGACGGCCGGCGCGCCCGGCGTGGAAGTCGCGGTGCCGCTTGAGCAGCGTGGGATGCGCCACCGTGTCGGCGTCCAGGAACATCAGCGTGGCCGCGCGGGCCCGGGCCGCCGCCGCGTTGCGGTTGGCGCTGCGCCCCCGGTTCCGGTCGCTGCGCACGTACTCGATCCGCAGCCGGCCCCGGTACGCGTCCACCACCGGGCCCAGCGCGACGGCCGACCCGTCGTCGCCGACGACGACCTCGAAGTCGGCGGCCGGCAGCGTCTGCCGGGTCAACGAGCGCAGCGTGGTGTCGAGCGCGGACGGGTTCTCGTGCGCGGGCACCACCACGCTCAGGCTGGGCCGGTCCGCTGTGGGCATGCTCAGCGCGCGGTGGAGTTGGCGGTGATGTAGTCGGCCAGGTCCCCGAGCGTCGCCATCCGGTCCTCGTCCAGCTCCTCGACGTCGATCTGGATCTCCAGCTCGTCCTCCAGCGCCAGCAGCAACTCCAGGCCGAGCGAGGAGCTGAGGCCGAGCTCGTCCATCAGCTGGGTCTGCTCGGTGACCGGCGCGTCCGGCCGCAGCATCCGGGTCAGCAGCACGGTCAGGCGGTCCACGACCTGGTCCCGGGGCGGCGCGTCGTGTTCTAGCACCGGGGCTCCCACGGGTCGATCACGCGCTCCAGCATGGAGTCATCAGAGCAGGGGAGATCGGTGAGTGTCAACGGGTGCGATGGTGGTCACGGGCAGTCACCGAGGTCGGTGCGACACTCGACGGCGTACGGCTCGTCGCCGGCCAGCGCCACCGCCACCGCGTACCCCTGTGGCGCGACCAGGTCGGCGAGCCGGTGCCGGCCGGCCGGGTCGGCGCACTCGACCACGTCGGCCCGGTCCACCGGCATCCCGAGGTTGGGCCACAGCCGGCCCCCGGCCGCCTTGACGGCCGCCTCCTTGCGGGCCCACAGCCGCACGAACCGCCGCGCCCGGGCGGCCTGGTCGGGGCCGGCGGCGACGTGCCGCGCCTCCCGGGGGTGGAAGAAGCGCGCGGACGCCGGCACCGGGTCCCCGCCCGGCACGACGTGCTGGATGTCCACCCCGACCGGGCGGCCGTCGCTGAGCGCCACCGCGACCAGATCGCCGGAGTAGGACAGGCTGGTGTGCAGGCCGCGCCACGGCCCGGTCAGCGCCGGTTTGCCGTACCGGCCGCGGCGCCAGGTCAGCGCCGCCGGTGGCGCGCCCGTGGCCCGCCCGGCCAGCACGCGCAGCGCGCCGTGCGCCACCGTGAACCGGTCCCGCAGCCCGTCGGCGGCGAGCCGCGCGGCCCGGGCCCGCTCGGCCGGGTCGAGCACCGCCCGGTACCGGGCCAGCACGTCCGGCGGCGCCCCGGCCGCAAGCACCCAGACCCGTACGGCGTCCCGCATGGACGGCAGCGTAACGGTGCGCCGTCGCGTTGACACACACCGATGCCCGTTGCTCTCATTGACCGGTGTTCGCGCAGACGGTCCAGGCCCACGTTCCCGTCGCGTTCGCCGGGCCGGGCGCCGGCGTCGCGCCCCTGACCTGGGGGCAGAAGGCGATCATGCAGGACATGCGGGAGACCGGCTGGACGCACAACGTCAGCGGCGCCCACCCGGTGCCGCCGGGCGTCACGGTCGAGCAGGTGGCGGCCGAGTTCGCCGCGCTGATGGCCCGGCACCCGGCGCTGCGGATGCGGCTGGGCGAGGGCGACGGCGGTCCGTGCCAGGTCGTGTCGGCCACCGGCGAGACGGTCCTGGACGTGGTGGACGTGCCCGACGACGCCGACCCGGCCGACGTGGCCACGTTCGCCTACGACCTGGGCCACGCCCGCCTGCTGAGCCACTACGACCTCTACCGCGACTGGTCGGTGAAGATGGCGGTGATCCGGCACCGGGGCGTCCTGGTGCACCGGGTGCTCACCATCGACCACCTCGTGGTCGACGGCACCGCCACGTCGCTGCTCCTGGCCGATCTGGGCCTCGCCGGCCGCCCGGTCCGCCGGGTCGCCGACCCGCGTACCGTGCAGATCCTCGACCTGGGCCGGCGGGAGGAGACGCCGCCGCTGCGCCGGGTCAGCGACCGGGCCGTGCGGCACTGGGCGGAGCACCTGCGGGACATCCCGCCGCTGACGTTCGGCGAGCCGGCCGCCGGTGGGCGCCGGGGGCACCGGTACTGGCACGGCCGGTTCAGCTCACCGGCGGCGTACCTGGCGGTGCGGGCCATCGCGGCGCGGACCCGCACCGACACCTCGCGCGTGCTGCTGGCGGTCATCGCGGTCGCGATCGGCCGGGCCACCGGCGTCAGTCCGCTCACCGCCAAGCTCATCGTCGGCAACCGGTTCCGGCCGGGTTTCGCCGAGGCCATCGCCCCGCTGAGCCAGAACGGCGTGCTGCGCGTCGACACCGCCGACACCACTGTGGACGAGGTGGTGGCGCGTGCCCGCCGGGCCGCGGTGTCGGCCGGGAAGTACGCCTACTACGACCCGGCGCAGCTCGCGGAGGTCTCCGACCGGCTGGACACCGAACGCGGATACCCGGCCCGGATCAGCTGCCGGATCAACGACCGGCGGGTGACCACGCGGCAGGCGGCCGACGTCGGGCTGCACGACGACCCGGTGACCGCCGAGCGGATCCGCCGCCGCGCCGACGAGACGTTCCTGGTCTGGGACGGCCCGCTGGACCACCTGCCCGAGCAGGTGTTCATCACCGTCGAGGACCAGCCGGAGACGGTCTACCTCCAGGTCATCTTCGACTTCGGCTGCTTCACCGAGGAACAGGCGGAACGGCTGCTGCGCGGCGTGGAGGAGGTGGCGGTGGAGGCGGCCCTCGACCCCGCCGCCCCGACCCGGGTGATCCCGGGATCGGCGGGCGGCTGACCGGTCACAGCGCCGGTCACGCGTCCCAGGTCACCGGCAGCGACTCCAGGCTGCGCACCACCAGACCAGGCCGGAACCGCAGCTGCGACTCGTCGACCGCGAGCCGCAGCCCGGGCAGCCGGCGCAGCAGGCCGCCGAGCGCCTCCTGCAGCTCCATCCGGGCCAGCGCCGCGCCGAGGCAGTGGTGCGGGCCGGCGCCGAAAGCCAGGTGCGGGTTGTGCGCGCGGGTCAGGTCGAGCGTGTCCGCGCCCGGGAACACGGTGGCGTCCCGGTTCGCCGACGCGATCGCCGGCAGCACCGCGGCGCCGGCCGGCAGGCGTACGCCACCCAGCTCCACCTCCTCGGTCGTGACGCGGGGCAGCAGCACCCCGTTGTCGCCGAGCTGGATGAAGCGGGACAGCTCCTCGACCGCCCGGGCCACCGCGACCGGGTCGTCGCCGCGCAGCGCGGCCAGTTGCTCGGGGTGGCGGGCCAGTACGAGCAGGAACAGGTTGAGCTGGTTGGTGGTGGTCTCGTGCCCGCCGACGAAGATGCCGGCGGTGACCGAGACCAGCTCCCGCTCGGTGAGGTCGTCGTGCTCGTCCCAGACCGCGATGAGCGCGCTCATCAGGTCGTCGCCGGGCTCGCGGCGGCGCTGCTCGATCAGCTCGCGGAACGCCTCCAGCGCGGCCCGGGGCGCCTCCGGGTCGGCGTCCCAGTCGCCGACGAGCGCGTCCGACCACTGACGTACCCGCTCCCGGTCCCGCTCGGGGATGCCGAACAGCGTGCTGATCACGGAGATCGGCAGCGGGCCGGAGACGTGCGTGATCAGGTCGGCGGGCGGACCCGCGGCCACCAGGTCGTCGATCATGGCGTCGACGAGCGCCGCGACCCTGGGGCGCAGCTCCTCCACCCGGCGGACGGTGAACGCGTGCGACACGGCCCGGCGCATCGTGGTGTGCCGGGGCGGGTCCATCCCGATCAGCGAGTCCTCGGCGAGCGAGCCCAGCTCCCGGGTCGGGCGGTTCGGGCCGGCCGCGGCGGCCCGGCTGAACCGCTGGTCGGTGAAGACGCGGCGCACGTCGGCGTGCCGGGTGGCCAGGTACGCGCACGCCCCGTCGGGCAGCTCGACCCGGGCCACCGGGCACGTCTCGCGCATCCGGGTGTAGTCCGGCGACGGGTGGTAGATCGTCGGAGCCGGCGCGAGCGGGTACGGGATGGCCGGCGGGTCCTGCGTCATCTGCGACTCCTCAGATCGGGCCGCCCCGGGCCAGGGCGGCGAGCGTCGGCACCAGGCCGGCGGGGGCGGGCATGGCGTGGACCCGGTCGCGCATCAGCGCCGCCGCGCGCCGCCACGGGCCGTCGGCGATCAGCTCGCGGACGAGGTCCCGCACCGCGGCGGCGGTGGCCTGCTCGCGGGTCAGCCAGGCGCCCGCGCCGGTGGCCGCCAGCCGTTCGCCGTTGAAGTGCTGGTCGCTGACCTGCGGCAGGACGAGCTGCGGCACGCCGTACGCGAGCGCGGTCATGGTGGTGCCGGCCCCGCCCTGCTGCACCAGCGCGGCGCAGGTCGGCAGCACCAGCCGCATCGCCAGTGGCCCGTCGGCCAGGCGGACCCCGGCCGGCACCGGCCCCAGCGCCTCGCGCTGGCGCGGCTCGACCACGACGACGACCTCCACGTCCGGCCCGGCCACCGCGTGGATCACCCCGGCCAGGTCGAGCCGGTCGTCCAGGCCCGCGCCGGCCATCATGGTGCCCGCCGTGACGCACACCCGGGGCCGGTCCGCCGGGCGGCGCAGCCAGGGCGGCAGCACGGCCGGGCCGTTGTACGGCACGAACCGCACCGGGCGGCCGGGACGCCGCGTCGGCACCTGCATCGGCGGCGGCACCGGGTCGAGCGTGAGCACTCCGTCCAACGCCACCTCGGCGGCGGCGAGCCCGAACCGGGCGGCGAGCGGCCCGACCACCGACTCCGGGTCGAGGCGCAGCGTGGTCGAGGAGTCCGGCCCCCACAGGTTCAGCACGCCGGGTACGCCGAGCGCGGCGGCGGCCACCGGCGCGGCCAGGTTGAACGGCTCCCAGAGGATCAGGTCCGGCCGCCAGGACCGGCCGAAGGAGACCAGCTCGTCGAGCACGGCGTCGGCGAAGCGGACCACCCCGCCGTCGGCGGTGATCGCCGGCTCCAGGGCGTCCGCCGTGGCGGGCCCGTCGAGCGGCGCCACCGCGCCGATCCGGCCGGCGAACGCGGCGGCGAAGTCGACGTCGGCGCCCAGCGGCACGGCGGCGAGCCCGGCCGAGCTGATCGCGCTGACCATCGAGGGGTGGCTGGCCACCCGCACCTCGTGGCCGGCGGCCTGGAGCGCCCAGCCGAGCGGGACCAGGCTGTAGAAATGCGACCGCCAGCCCCATGTCGACATCAGAATTCGCAGAGCCGCAGTCAAATCCCACCAATCCGCGCGTGAAACGGCAGTCCTGGCCAACCGATGCTAGGTGATGGAAGCGGTACGCGGAAGGTCGCGGACGACCGCAATGAATATTGACGCCGGGCTAACCGATGCTGGAGTCTTAGCCGGTGCCCGAGGTGGACCGCGATCGGCAGGCGGTGGTGCGTTGAGCGTCAATTCCGGGTTGCGTTCCTATCCGTTCGAGCCATTCACCGGCGATCTTCCCGCCGAGCTGCTGGAGATGGTCGTGACCGAGCCGGTCAGCCGGGTGCGGCTGCCCGACGGGCGGGCCGCCTGGCTGGTGCTCGGCTACGAGCAGTGCTGCACCGTGCTGGCCGACCCCCGTTTCTCCCGGCTTCCGCTCGGCGCCACCGCGACGCCGGACGGCGGCGGTCCCCGCGAGTTGAACATGGACGGTCCGCCGCACGCGGCGGTGCGCCGGGTGGCCGCGCGCGCGTTCACCGCCCGCCGCATCGAGACGTTCCGTCCCCGGGTGCAGCGGCTGGTGGACGAGCTGGTCGAGGCGATGCTCGCCGGCCCGCGCCCGGCCGACGTGGTGGCCGGGCTGGTCGCGCCGCTGCCGGTGTTCGTGGTGTGCGACGTGCTCGGCGTGCCGGCCGCCGACCGTCCCCGCTTCTACGCCTGGATCGAGGGGCTGAACTCGGTCACCGCGTACGGCTCGGCCGACGCCGCGACCGCGCAGGCCCAGCTACGGGACTACCTGGCCGGTCAGCTCGCGCGCAAGCGGGCCGAGCCCGGCGACGACCTGCTCTCGGCCTGGGTCCGCGGCACGCACGAGCTGGCCGACGCCGAGCTGGTCGAGCTGGCCATGGGGGTGCTGCTCGGCGGGCTGGAGATCAACTCGACGAGCGCCGGCCTGCTTGCGCTGTTCCGGCACCCGGAGCAGCTGGCCAAGCTGCGCGCGGCGCCGGAGAAGCTCTCCGCGGCCACCGACGAGATCCTGCGCTACACGTCGGTGAGCGCCATGTTCCGGGTGCAGGTGGTCCGGGAGGACCTGGTCCTCGGCGGCGTCGGCATGCGCGCCGGGGACTGCGTGATGGCGGTCCCGTGGGCCGGCAACCGCGACCCCCGGTTCTTCCCCGAGCCGAACGTCTTCGACATCGACCGCAGGCCCGACGCCCCGCACCTGACCTTCGGCTTCGGGCCGCACTTCTGCCTCGGTACGGCGCTGGGCCGGATGCAGGTGGAGCTGTCGCTGGGCGCGCTGCTGACCCGGATGCCGGCGCTCGCGCCGGCGGTGCCGCCGGCCGAGATCCCGTGGCGGCACGACCGGATGAACGGCGGCATCGCCTCGTTCCCGGTGACCTGGTGAGCGGCGGTCAGTAGCTCTCCACCGCGTTGACCCGGCCCGGCCAGTAGCGCTCGCCGGGCGCGGGCGCGTAGTGCTCCCAGCGCGGCGGGTTCCCGGTCGGGTGGTCGCCGAGCACGGTGATCCGCTGCCCGCGGCGCAGTCCCTCGTAGTCGTTCACCGCGTAGTGCTGGGTGACCCGGTTGTCCCAGACCGCGACGTCCCCGGTCCGCCAGCGGTAGCGGCAGGTGAACTGGGGACTCTCGGAGAAGGCGAACAGGTGCTCCAGCAGCGCGTCGCTCTCGTTGCGGGTCAGCTGCGGGATGTGCGAGGTGAACAGCCGGTTGACGTACAGCGATCGACGTCCGGTCTCCGGGTGCACCCGGACCACCGGGTGTTCGGCCCGGCTGGTGAACTCGGTGCCGATCCGGATGACGTGGATGGCGGTCAGCCCGTCGACCAGGTCCCGCATCGGCGCGGAGAGCGCCTCGTAGACCCGGCACTGGTTGGTCCACATGGTGTCGCCGCCGACCTCGGGCAGCTGGACCAGGTGCAGGATCGAGGCGATCGGCGGGCTCTGGTGGAACGTCATGTCGGTGTGCCAGACGTCGACCTTGCCGCCGTCGGCGGAGTCGATGACGACGATCTCCGGGTGCCCGTCCAGCCGTGGCAGATAGGGGTGCAGCTCGACCTCGCCGAAGCGGCGGCCGAACGCCACGTGCGCGGCCGGCGTCAGCCCGGTCTGGCCGGCGAGGAAGACCACCTGGTGCTTGAGCAGCAGGTCGTGGATCAGCGCGAAGCCCTCGTCGGTGAGCGTGTTGAGGTCGATGCCGTGAACCTCGGCGCCCAGCGCGCCGGAGACGAGCCGGACCTCGGCCGCGATGGATGTGGTCATCGATGATCCCTCCGGTCTGCGCGCCACGGCTGGTCCGCGAATTGTTCCACGTCCGTGAATGTCCTCACCAGCCGTCGTCGTTGACTCACCCGGCGTACGCCTGGAACCATTCGGTGCCGGCGGGGGCGGCGAGGCCGGCCCGCGACGTGGAGGAGGCGCGGGTGGCGATCGATGCCCCGATCGAGGGTGACGCGGCGGAGCGGCTCGACCGGCTCACCGACCTGGCCACCCCGTTCGCGGTCCGTACGGCGGTGACCCTGCGCGTGCCGGACCTGATCGCCGACGGCGTCACCGGCCTGGCCGAGCTGGCCGGCGCCGCCGGGGCCGACGCCGCCGCGCTGGGCCGCCTGCTGCGCTACCTCGCGCACCGGGGCGTGTTCGTCGAGGTGTCGCCGGACGTCTTCGGCCTGACCGACGTCGGCGAGCTGCTCTGCGACCGCGAGGGCGGTGGCCTCGGCGCCTATCTGGACCTCGGCGGCCTCGGCGCGCGGATGGACCTGGCCTGGGCCGGTCTGCCGCACGCGATCCGCACCGGCGGGCCCGGCTACCGCGAGGTGCACGGGCGGGACTTCTGGGCCGACCTGGACGCGCACCCGGACCACCGGGCCTACTTCGACGCGCTGATGCTCAGCCAGCAGCGGTTCACCGCGCCGGAGGTCGCGGCGCTCTACCCCTGGCGCGAGGCGGGCCACGTGGTCGACGTGGCCGGGGGCGCGGGCGGGCTGCTGCGGGAGGTGCTGGGCGCCCATCCGCACCTGCGGGGCACGCTCGTCGACCGCCCCGAGCCGGTGGCCACCGCCGCCGCGACGTTCGCCGAGTGCGGCCTCGCCGACCGGGTCGAGACCGTGGTCGGGGACTTCTTCGCCCCGCTGCCGCCCGGCGCCGACGTGTACGTGGTCTCGCGCGCGCTCACCGACTGGAGCGACGTCCACGCCACGGCGATCCTGCGGCGCTGCGCCGAGGCGGCCGGAGCGGCCGGCCGGGTGCTCGTCATCGAGGTGCTGCCGACGGTGCCGCACGTGCCGCACCTGTCCGCGTACGACCTGCGGATGCTGGTGCTCGTCGGCGGCCGGGAACGCGGGTTGCCCGAGTTCGCCGCGCTGGCCGCCGCCGCGGGCCTGTCGCCCCGGCGCACGTACCACGGCGCCGACGGGCTCACGCTCATGGAGTTCGCCGCCGGCGCCTGAGGGCGCGTCGCACCTGTCCGGTGCCGTCCCGTGCGCCCGATCATTGACGTATATGCATCGACATGGCGGCCCTGGGTGGAAGGGCGGTTTTCTCTGGGCATCGGTCAATGTGCTGAGAAATGCGGTCACGACATTTGCCGCCACCCATATCTGCTCGCATTTATCAATGGTTGTTCGCGGGGAGGGCGGCCGGTAACGTCTCGCGTGGCGACTAGCCGATCCCTCGCGAAAGGGTCGACGCGTCATGACGGTTGCTGGCTCCACGCGATATCCGCCCTTCATCGACGACCTCGCCCGCAGCGAATCGGGACGGCTGCTGCGCGCCGAACTCGGACGGCGGTGGCCCGAGACACCCGACCAGCTCGACGCGATAGTGCGCTACGCGCTGCTGCCGGCGGGCAAGATGCTGCGCCCGATGATGACGCTGCACGCGGCCGAGGCGGTCGGCGGATCTCCCCGCGACGCGCTCGCCGCCGCGCTCGCCACCGAGTACCTGCACGTCGCGACGCTCGTGCACGACGACATCATCGACGCCGACACGCTGCGCCGCGGCCGCCCCGCGGTCCCGGTGGCGTACGGCATCCCCGGCGCCATCGTGGCCGGCGACCACCTGATCTTCCACGCCTTCCGGGCCGTCGTGGAGGGCGGTCCGGACACCCCCGCCGGCCCGGTCGTCGCCGCGGTGGCCGCGCTGGCCGAGGCGGGACAGGACCTGTGCCGGGGGCAGGCGCTGGAGGCGCGGCTCGTCGGCGACCTGGACGCGGGCGCCCGCTGGTATCCGGAGATGATCCGGCTCAAGACCGGCGCGCTGTTCCGCGCCGTGTGCGAGATCGGCGCGCTGCTCGGCGGCGCGGACCAGCCGGTTGCCGCCGCGCTGGCCCGGTACGGCGAGCACCTCGGGATGGCCTTCCAGATCCGCGACGACCTGCTGTCCTATCTGGCCACCCCGGAACAGACCGGCAAACCGGCGTCCAGCGACCTCAACAACGGCCGCCCCACCCTGCCGCTGCTGCTGGCGTACGACGCGGTCACCGACGCGACCCGGGTGGAGCTGCTGGCGGTGCTGCACCGGCGCGGCGCCGGTCCCGGCGACGTCGAGTGGGTCGCCGCGCTGCTGCGCGACGTCGGCGCGGTCGACGGCGCCCGCCAGCGGATGGTGGGGCACGCCGAGCGGGCCCGCGCCGAGCTGGCCGTGCTCACCCCGTCCGCGGGCGCGGACGTGCTCACCGGCATCGCGGCCTGGATGACGAGCGGGACGGCGTGAGCACGGCCGCCGCCGTGCGGGCACTGCGGGCCCACGTCGAGACCTGGCGGCCCTACACCCTCTGGTACGTGGGGCTGGTCGGCCTGGCCGGCGCCGCCGTGGCCGGCGGCCCGCACCATCCGTGGGTGCTGCTGTCGGCCTGGGCCGCGCCGACCGCCGGCTGGCTCGGCGGCCACTATCTCGGCGACTACTTCGACAGGCACCTGGACGCCGGCAGCAAACCGCACCGGCCGATCCCCTCCCGGCGCCTCGGCGCGGGCACCGCGCTCTGGTGCGGCTGGGCCTGTTTCACGCTGCTCGGCGTCCTGGCCGTGCTGGGCGGGTGGGGCACCACCGCGGCGGCGCTGCTGGCCGGGTGCGGCATCGTCGCGTACAGCAGGTGGTTCAAGGCCCGCGGAATCGCCGGAAACCTGGTCCGGGGCGCGCTCGGCGCGGTCGCGCTCGTCTACGGCGCGCTCGCCGCCGGCCTCGCGCCGGACCGCGCCTCGGCGACGCCGGTGCTGCTCGCGCTCGTCGTCGCGTTCTGGTCGCACGACGCGATGTCCAACCTGGTCGGCGCGTTGCGCGACATCGACGGCGACCGCGCGGGCGGTTACCGGACGCTGCCGGTGGGGCGGGGCGTGCCGTTCGCGGTGCGGACCGTGCTGGCGCTCTACGCCGTCGCGATCGCCGCCGCCGTGGCCGCCGGACTGCTCGCCGGCCGGGACGCGCGGACCGCGTACCTGATCACCGTGCTCGTGGTCCTGCTGACCGGCGTGGTGGCACTGGCCCCACTGGTGCGCCGGCGCGGCGGCATGCCGGTCGTGGTGGCGCTGCGCGCGCACTCGGTCCTGGTGGTGGAGCGGGTCGCGCTGGCCTCCGCGGCGGTCGGGCTGGGCCTCGGCGTCGCCGTGCAGCTCGCGCTCGCGCTGCCGATGGTCGCGCTGACCTGGGTCGCGCAGCGCGCCATGCGTGCCCGGCACGAACTCGGTCCGCCGGTCGCGGGCCTGACCCTCGCCACCCGCAGTCGAGTACCGGTGGAGGACGCGCCATGACCACTGTGACCACGGAGGCCGTCGGGAAGGCTGTCACCGCCGGCGCGGAGGCGCTCCTGCGCCGGCGCCGCCCCGACGGCGCGTTCAGCGACGACCCGCCCGCCTCGGTGCTGGGTACCGCGGGCGCGGTGGCCGCGCTGCACGCCGCCGACCCGTCCGGCTGCGCGGACCTGGTCGGCGCCGGAACCGCGTGGCTGCGCCGGCAGCAGCACGACGACGGCGGCTGGGGCGGCGTGGTGGGCGCCGGCACCGAGGTCGTGCCCACCGCCGTCGCGATCGCGGCGCTGGCCCTGACCGCGCCGGCCGACAGCGCCGGGGCGATCGCGGCGGGCCGGACCCGGCTGGCCGCGCTGGGCGGCGTCGACACCGTCACCGACCCGGCCATCTCCTTGCTCTGCCGCCAGTTGCTCACCATGGCCGGGATGACCGCCGAGGCGGGCCCGCTGCGCCGGCTGCCACTGGAGATCGTCCTGTTCGACCGGGTACGCCGGCAGCGTCTGTCGTTCCGTACCGCGCCGTTCATCGGGCTCGCCCTGATGCAGGCCGACCTGCTGCCCACCGGCCGCCTGCGCCGGGCCACGCTGGGCCGGGCCCGGCCGGTGGCGCTGCGGCTGCTGCGGTCCATCCACGACCACGAGGGCGGCACCGGCGCGCTCAGCGAGGACCCGTGGCCGGCCGCGCTGGTGCTGCTCGGCCTGGCCCGCAGCGGCGAGGCGCCGGACATCGCCCGCGCCGTCGTCGGCTGGCTGCGCCGGGCGGTACGCCCCGACGGCGCCTGGGACGCGGTCACCAACCTGGACCTGACCCGGACCGGGTACGCGGCGACCGGGCTGATCGCGGCCGGCTACGCCGACGACCCCCGGCTGCGCGCCACCCGGGAGTTCCTCCACGCCGGCCGCAAACCGGAGGCGTTCGAGGTGCTGGACGTGCCGCCGGGCGGATGGAGCTATTCGAACGCGCGCGGCTGGCCGGTGACGCTGGAGTCCGCCGAGATCCTCTCGGCGCTGGCCGGCTTTCCCGGGGCCGACGCCGACCCGGTCCTGCGCGACGGACTGGCATGGCTGGTCGGCCGCCAGGACAGCCGCGGCTCGTGGAGCCTGTGGGTCCGTGACACCCGGCTCGCCAACGACGGTCCGTGCCCGGCCATCACCAGCCAGGCGATCCTCGCGCTGCACGACGCCGGCCACCCGGACGACCATCCGGCGATCGCCCGGGCGGCGGCCTGGCTGCTGACCCGGGCCGCGCCCGACGGCACGTTCGAGAACCTCTGGTACCGCGACCACACCTCCGGCACCGCCGTCGTGGTCGCCGCGCTGTCCCGGGTCGGGCACGCCCGGCACGAGGTGGTGCGCCGGGCGGCCCGGTGGCTGCGCGACACCCAGTTGCCCGACGGCTCGTGGGGGCCGGGCGACGGCACGGCGGGCTCGGTCGAGGAGACGTCCTGGGCCGTCCAGGGTCTGCTCGCCACCGGCGACCCGGACGCCACCGGGGCGGTGGACCGGGGCGTGGCCCGGCTGGTCGCCGCCGCCGGACCGGACGGGAGCTGGCCGGCGGCCCGGGTGTGCAACTACATCCGCCACCACATGCGCTATCCCAACGCCGTGATCACCCAGGCGCTCGCGCTGCGGGCACTCGGCGAGTACCGCCGGGCCGCCGCCGCGCGGCCGGACGTGGCGCCGCCGGCGGTGACCCGATGACCCCCGACGTGGTGGTGGCCGGCGCGGGCGCCGGCGGCCTGGCCTGCGCCCGCGCGCTCGGCGCGCTCGGCCTGCGGGTGCTGGTGCTGGACCGGCAGCGCACCCCGGCGTCGATCGCCAAGGGCGAGATCCTGCAGCCCGAGACGGTACGCATCCTCGACTCCTGGGGTCTGCTGGACGCGCTGCGGGCCACCGGCGCGCGCCCGGTCGGGCGGCTGGCCATCCGTGACCCGGCCGGCGAGCCGTTGCTCTGCCTGGACTACGCGGGGCTGCCCGGCGCGTACCGGCAGATCCTCTGCGCCGACTACGGCGACCTGCGCCGCGTGCTCACCGACCGGCTGCCGTCCGGAGCGCGCATCCGGTGGGGAGCGCGGGTCACCGGCGTCCTGCGCGACAGCGACGGGCGCATCGGCGGCGTCCGGTTCGTCGCCGACGGCGCCGAACAGGAGATCCACGCGCCGCTGGTGGTCGCCGCCGACGGCATGTCGTCGCCGCTGCGCCGCGGCGCCGGGATCGCGGTCCGGCGCCAGGAGTACCCGCACGGCCTGGTCGCCTTCGACGTGGCCGGCGCCGACGTGGCCGAGGAGGTGTGCGCCTACCGCACCGGCCGGGGACTCTGCCTGGTCTACCCGCTGCCGGGCGGGCGGTGCCGCCTGTACGCGCAGGTGACGCCGGACGAGTTCCGGGGGCGCGTCGACCTGGGCGCGTGGTGCGACCGGCTGCTCGCCGACGTGCCGGCGATCCGGCCGCTGGGCGCGGCGCTGCGCGCGAGCCTGGACCGGCGCCAACTGCTCGCGGTCTACCGGCTGCGCAGCGCGCGCCTGGCCGTGCCGGGGCTCGCGCTCGCCGGCGAGGCCGCCCACGCGGTGCACCCGATGGCGGCGCAGGGCGTCAACAGCTCCCTCGGCGACGCCGAGACGCTCGCCGCCTGCCTGGCGGCCGAGGGCGGCGCGCCGGAACCGGCGGCGGTGGACCGGGCGCTGCTCGCCTTCGAGGCGGCGCGGCGGCCCCGCCTGGACCACGTCGCGACGGTCAGCCACAACGCCTCCCGCATGATCACCGCGGTGTCCGGGCTGCCGAAGCTGCTCGGCGCGCGGATGATGCGCCGCACCGCCGCCAACCCCCGCCTGCTCGGGCTCACCGCCGGCAACCTCTCCGGCACCGACGTCCGGCCGCTGTCCGCGGTCGACCGGCTGTACCAGCTCGGGCTCCTGGCCGACCGGCGAGCGCACACCCCGCCGGTCCCGTCGGAAAGTGAGCGACCATGACGCCTGGCACCGCCGTCGGGACGCACCCGCCGGCCGACCTGTCCATGAACGAGACCCCCTACCCGCCGCTGCCGGGGGTGCGGCGGGTGGTCGCCGACGCCGCCGCGGCGCTGCAGCGCTACCCGGACCGCACGTCGGCGGCGCTCGTGGCCGCGCTGTCGCGGCGGCTCGGCGTGGGACCGGAGGCGATCCTCGTCGGCCCCGGCTCGGCCGGACTGTGCCAGCACCTCGTGCAGTCCCTCGGGCCCCGGCCGGACGTCGTCCACCCGGCCCTGTCGTTCGAGGGCTACCCGCTGATCATCGGCAACGCCGGGGCCCGCGCCGTGCCGGTGCCGATGGACGGGTACGGCCACGACCTGCCCGCGATGGCGGACGCGGTGACCGAGCGGACCCGCTGCGTGCTGCTGTGCAACCCGAACAACCCGACCGGGGCGGCGCTGCGCCGCGACGACGTCGAGGCGTTCCTGGACCGGATCCCGGCCGACGTGCCGGTCATCGTGGACGAGGCGTACCGCGAGTTCGTCACCGACCCCCGCTCGCCGGACGGGATGGACCTGTACCGGGCGTACGACAACGTCTGCGTGCTGCGCACGTTCTCCAAGGCGTACGGGCTCGCCGCGCTGCGCGTCGGGTACGCCGTCGTGCCGCCCCGGCTCACCCGGGCCGCCGCGCTCACCGGGGCGGTGTTCTTCCCCTCCGCGCTCGCCCAGGCGGCGGCGGTGGCGAGCCTGACGCCGGAGGTGGACGCGGAGCTGACCCGGCGGTGCACGGAGCTGGTGGCGGAGCGTACCCGCCTGGTCGGCGCGCTGCGCGGCCTCGGGCTCACCGTGGTGCCCAGCGAGGCCAACTTCGTGTGGCTACCGCTGGGAGAGCGGGCCGTGCCGTTCGCCGACCGGGCCCGGGAGGCCGGCATCCTGGTCATGGCGCTACCCGGCGCCGGGGTCCGGATCACCGTCGGTTCCCCGGAGGCGAACGAGCGGCTGCTCGCGTTCGTCCGCGCGGCGCTCGCCGACGGGCTCTGACCGGCCGGCCGGCGCCAGCGCGACCACGCTCAGGTAGTTCAGGCCGGGCTCGTAGTCGGCCACCACCACCGGCCGGGGCCGCGCCGCGTCCCCGGCGAGACGGTCCAGCAGCGCCCACCAGACCCCGGTGGACGGCTGCCTGCGCGGCCCGGTCGTCACCGCGGCGCCGCCGTGGCCGGGCCACACGGCGGCCAGGTCCGCGCCGAGCACGACCGCGACATCGGTACGTCCGGCCGTCAGCTCGCCCACCTCGGCCGCCGCGAGCGCGGCCACGTCGCCGGCGTCGACGTCCACGTGCTGGCGCAGCGCGGTCACCCGCGCGCCGCCGCCGAGCCCGATCAGCTCGGGACCGCCGGCCGCACCATCGCTGTCGCCGCCGGTCGCGCCGTCGTCGGCGAGCGCGTCGTAGAGCATGGCCACGGCCCGGTGGCGCGCCGGTACGGGCACCGCCGCGTCGTACGGCAGCACCGCCTGCTCGACGGTGAGCAGCAGGGCGCGGCGGCACCCGTACGCGCGGGCGATCCGCAGCCCGGTGAACGCCGCCGCCGAACCCTGCTCGCAGAGCGCGAACGACATCGGCGTGCCCGGGCAGACGTGACTGAGGTACGCCGCGGTGGCCCGCCCGGGCAGCATGTCGTGCACGGCGAACGCCAGCACGAGCAGGTCCACCGGCTCGTCCGGCGGCACGACGGCGGGGATCAGCTCGGCGGCCATCTCCCCGTACGACTGGCCCAGCGCCGCCGCGGGCGCGTCGAACAGGCCGCCGGGCACACGCAGCCCGTACGGCCGGGTCAGGTCGGCCAGGTAGCCGGCGGCGCGCTCGCGCAGCACGGGGTCGCCGAGCAGCGCGGCCGGACCGGTGAACGTGCGCCGCGCGGCCCGCAGCAGGCGGAGTCCGGTCTCCATGGTGGCCTCCGCCGCTCAGTGCTCGAAGACCATGGCGGCGAACGTCGCGCCGTCCCCGGCGCCCACCGCCGCGACCAGATAGCGGTCACCGGGCCGGAGCAGGTCGCGCTGCCGGGCGGTGCGGTAGTTGACGAACGCGTCGGCGCAGAACACGTGCCCGGTCTCGGTGACGTTGTCCAGCAGCACCCGGTCCAGCGGCAGCCCGATCAGCCGGCACAGCCGCTTCCAGGTCATCAGGTTCACGTTGTGCGGCAGCACCAGCCGCAGCTCGGACAGCGTCGTGCCGGACCGCTCCAGCGCCCGGCCGATCACCTCGGCCAGCGCCGGCCGGTACGCCCGCTGGAACCGCGCCGGGGACTCGCCGCCGGCCACGTCGAACTCGCCCCGCTGGTGGCAGGCGTACGCGAGCAGCCGGTCCCGGCCGCCACCGGCGCTGAGCAGGCAGGCCGAGGCGCCCTCGCTGAACACCGACGTCTCCGGGATGAACTGGGCGTCACGGGTGAACGCCTTCTCGCCGGTCAGCACCAGCGCCAGCGGCGGGCCGTCCGGCGTGTCCGGTTCGGACGCGAGCAGCCGCCCGGCCACGTCGATCGCGGCGAGCGCGCTGGCGCAGGACTGCTGGGTGAGCGTGAACGCGAGCGCGTGGCCCAGCCCGAGCGTGCGGCACACCTCGTGCAGCGGGTTGACCGGGTAGGGGGTGACCACCGGGAAGGCCCGCCCGTACACCACGAACCGCACCCGCCGCCGCAGCGTGTGCAGCGCGGTGAGGCCGTGCGCGGCGCGCAGCAGCAGGTCGGTCAGGGACAGCCCGGGGTCGCGGCGGACCTCGGTCAGGCCGTGGAAGCGGCGGAACAGGCGCACCTGCATGTCGCTCAGGCCCAGTGGCGCGGCCAGGCTCTCGACCGGCACCCGGCGCTGCGGCAGGAACACCGAGACGGCCTCGATGGCCGTCATGCGCGAACCGTCACGACACGGATCAGATCAGTGACGCCGATGGATGTCAACGCGCGTGCGATCATATCGACGTGGCTCGCTTCCTGTTCGTCGTCCTGCCGGTGGAGTCCCATCTGAACGCGCCGGTCGCCATCGCCCAGGAGCTGGAGGCGGCCGGGCACGAGGTGGCCTGGGTCGGGCCGCGCAGCGACCTGCGCCCGCTGGTCGGCCCGGACGCCACGCTGTTCCCCACCGGCAAGCGCTACTACCGCTCCGACGGCGCGGCCGGGATGGCCTCGGTGCGCAGCCTCTGGGAGGGGCACGTGCTGCCCGCGAACCGGTTCATCCGCGACGTCGCCGACGCCGCCGTCGAGCGGTACCGGCCGGACGTGGTGGTGGCCGACCAGTACGCGCTGGCCGGCGCGCTCGCCGCGCACCGCCGCGGGCTGCCGTGGGCGACGTTCTGCGTCGGCATGCTGGAGCTGACACCGCCGACCGAGGAGATGCCCGAGTTCACCGGCTGGGTGGACGCCCAGGTCCGCCGCGTGTGGGCGATGACCGACCTGCCGGTGGACGAGACGATCGACCTGCGCTTCTCGCCGTACCTCGTGATCGGCCTGACCACGACGGCGCTCACCGGCCCGGCGCCGCTGCCGCCGGGCTGCGTGCTCACCGGGCCGGCGCTGGGACGGCGGCCGAACGCGCCCGCGTTCGCCTGGGAGGCGTGGGATCCCGGCCGCCGGCACGTGCTGGTCACGGTCGGCACGATGGCCGAGCACCTCGCCGCCGACTTCTACCGGCGGATGACGGCGGCGACCGCGCCGCTCGCCGACCAGGTCCAGGTGATCCTCACCGCCGGCGCCGGACTGGTGCCCGACCCGCCGCCGCACGTGCTCGTCGCGCCCCGGGTGCCGGTGCTCGAGCTGATGCCCCGGCTCGACGCCCTCGTGTCGCACGGCGGGCTGGGCACCGTGTCCGAGGCGCTGGCCCACGGTGTGCCGGTGGTGGTCGCGCCGATCCGGCACGACCATCCGGCGGTGGCGCGGCAGGTGCGCCGGGCCGGCGCCGGACTGGAGGTCTCCTTCGGCTCCGCGACCCCGGCGGAGCTGACCGCCGCGCTGAGCGCGGTGCTCGACGAACCCGCGTACCGGGCGGGAGCGCGCCGGGTGGGGGAGTCGTTCGCGGCGGCCGGCGGCGCCCGCGCGGCGGCGGCACGTATCGCCGTGTTGGCACGCACGGCTCCCGACACTGACGCATCGACCGTTGTCCAACCGTCGGGGCCGAACTAGCCTGACCTGACGCACCCGCGCCGGCGTCGCGCCGCACGAGGAGGCTCGATGATCGAGGCCACCGGCCTACGCAAGTCCTTCCGGGTCGGACGTGGCCGCGGCGCCACCACTGTCGAGGCGGTACGCGGCGTCGACTTCGCGGTCCGGCGCGGCGAGATCGTCGGATTCCTCGGCCCGAACGGCGCGGGCAAGTCCACCACGCTGCGGATGCTCGCCACGCTGATCCGGCCCAGCGGGGGAGCGGCCACCATCGCCGGGGTCGACCTGCTGCGCTCGCCCGCGCAGGTGCGGCGGCGGATCGGCTTCGTGGCGCAGGCCAGCGGCACCTACGACGACTCGACCGCCCGGCGGGACCTGGTGCTCCAGGCCCGGATGCACGGGCTGTCCAAGTCGGTGGCGCAGGAGCTGGCCGCCGGGGCGATCCGCGCGTTCCAGCTCGACGACTTCGCCGACCGCAAGATCAAGACGTACTCGGGCGGGCAGCGCCGCCGCCTCGACGTCGCGCTCGGCGTCATCCACTCGCCGCAGGTGATGTTCCTGGACGAGCCGACGGCGGGGCTCGACCCGCCCAGCCGGGTCCGGATGTGGCAGGAGGTACGGCGGCTGCGCGAGGAGGGCATGACCATCTTCCTCACCACGCACTACCTGGACGAGGCCGACAGCCTCTGCGACCGCGTCTCGATCATCGACGCCGGGCGGATCGTGGCCGAGGGCACCCCGTCGGCGCTCAAGCGCGAGATCTCCGGCGACGTGGTCGCCGTCGACTTCGCCGCCGCCGACGTCGCGGACGAGACCGGCGGCGACCTGCCGGCCGCGACGAAGCTGCTGGCCGAGGCGCCGTACGTGCACGCGGCCGAGCCGGTCGACGGCACGCTGCGGCTCTACGTCGACAGCGCCGCCACGGCCATCCCGCAGGTCATGCGGGCGCTCTACGACCGGGGCATCGAGCCCGGCGCGATCGAGGCCCGCCGGCCCAGCCTCGACGACGTGTTCCTGGCCAAGACCGGCCGGTCGCTCGCCGAGTGACCGGACGCCGAGAGGAGTACGGCGTGAAGCTCGTCCGCGACACCTGGCTGATCTTCCAGCAGGAGGCCGGCCTGATGGTGCGCAACCCGGTGATGGTGGCGTTCAGCCTGGCCCAGCCGATCACCTACCTGATCCTCTTCGCGCCGTTCCTCAAGGTGGTGATGGTCGACCGGGGTGCCTCGACCTACGCCGACGCGTACCGCATCTACGTACCCGGCCTGTTCGTGGCGATGGGCCTGTTCGGCGGCCTGTTCGCCGGTTACGGGCTGCTCAGCGCGCTGCGCGCGGGCATCATCGACAGGTGCCGGGTGACGCCGGTGAGCCGGACCGGCCTGCTGCTGGGCCGGGCGCTGATGCACGTGTGCCTCAACGTGGTGCAGGCCATGGTGGTCACGCTCGTGGCGCTGCCGTTCGGCCTGCGGGTGCACCTGGCGAACCTGCTGGTGTCGTACGCGCTGCTGTCGGTGATGGTGCTGCTGAGCACCTCGATCTCGTACGACATCGCGTTGCTGGTCCGCAACGAGAACAGCCTCGGCGTGCTGGTGAACACCGTCGGGCAGCCGGTGTCGCTGCTGGCCGGCGTGCTCATCCCGCTCGTGCTGGCGCCGATGTGGATCCAGCGGGTCGCGGTGTGGAATCCGTTCGCCTGGGCCACCGACGGCATGCGGGCGCTGTTCGCCGGCCAGATCACCCAGAGCGTGGTCTGGCAGGGCGCGCTCATCATGTCCGGGCTGGCCGCGGCGAGCCTGTTCTGGTCGTCGCGCCTGTTCAACCGCGACGTCTCCTGACCGAGCGTACATCGAGCATTGTCTCAGCGTGGCGGGCGCTCTAGCCTGATCGTGTCCCCGCCCGGCGGCCGGTACGCCGCCGGCGCGGCCGTGACGTGTGTCAGCTGAGGAGGCGACTCGTTTGGGTGCCGACAACTTCCGCGCGACGCTGGCGGCCGACATGGAGCTGGGCGCGGGCAACGTGCTGCTCCGGCTGGCCGAGCACGGCGCCGACATGGACATGCCCCGGGTGACGTTCGACGTCGACGTCGACGGCATCCCCGCCTGGACGCCGCTGTCGCTGGCCACCCTGACCGAGCGGGTCGCGGCGCGGGCGGCGTGGTTCCGGGCGCGCGGCGTCCGCCGGGCCGACCCGATCGCGGTGTACGTGACCTCGGCGCCGGACGTGTTCCTCAACTTCCTGGCGCTGACCTGGCTCGGCGCGATCCCGGCGCTGATGAACGGCAACATGCCGATCGAGCTGGCGGCCGAGTTCGTGCGGCGGCTGCGCGCCGCCGGGGTGGTGGTCGACGCCGACCACGCCGCCCTGGCCGGGCACGACCTCGGCGCGCCGGTCCTCGGCGACGCGGCGCAGACCGGCGCGGGCGACCCGGCGCAGGCCCCGCCGCACCACCGGCACCACCCGCAGGACCCGGTGGTCATCACCCACTCCTCGGGCACCACCCGGGTGCCGGCGGCGATCGTCCACTCGCACCACGGCCTGTTCGCCGCGATCCGCGCGGTCCGGCTCACCGAGTCCCGGCCGTACGGCGAGGTGCGGGAGATGTCCGCGCTGCCGGCCGCGCACGCCGCCGGCATCATCACGCTCAACCAGGCGCTCTGCAACGGCTACCAGCTGCTGTGCCTGTCCGCGCAGGGCGGCCCGTTCGCGCGCAGCGCCGAGACGATCCTCTCCGCGATCGAACGGTGGCGCCCCACCGGCGTCTTCGGCTTCGCGGTGACCTGGTCCGAGCTGGCCCGGGTCGACCTCACCACCCGCGACCTCAGCTCGGTGCGCAACTGGTTCAACACCGGAGACTGCGCGCACGAGTCGCACGTACGCCGGCTGGTCGCGGTCGGCAGCCATCCCACGTACACCCGCGACGGCATGGTGGACGCCCCCGGCTCGAAGTTCGTCGACATGCTCGGCTCCACCGAGATGGGGCACGGCGCGTTCCGGATCACCCACCGGCTGGGCAGCGACCGGTACGACCGCTGCGTCGGCAAGCCGTACCCGTTCGCCGAGATCGTGCTGCTCGACGTGGAGACCGGTGAGGAGGTCGCGCCGGGGCAGGTGGGGCACGTCGGCCTGAAGTCGCCGACGCTGGCGCTCGGGTACTGGAACGACTCGGTCACCACGTACCGCACCCGGCTGGGCGGTTACTACCTCACCGGCGACCTGATGTACCGCGACGAGGCCGGCGACTACCACCACGTCGACCGGGCCAGCGACGCGGTCGACCTGGGCGGCGGGACCTGGCTGTACACCGCGCTGTCCGAGGAGCGCGTCCTGCGGCACTGCCCGGACGTCCGTGACTGCACTGTGGTCGCGGCGGCGGCCGAGGACGGCACGACCGTCACCGACGTGCTGCTCCTGCTCGCCGAGGACGCGGATCCGGCGCGCGACCGCACCGACCGGGTCCGGGCCGCGCTGGGCCCCGCGGTGGCCGCGACGCTGCGCCGGGTGGTGACCGTCCCGGACGGCGACGTGGTCATGGGACCCACCGGCAAGGTCCGCAAGTTCCTGATGCGACAGCGCCTGCTCGCCGGAGCCGCGGCGCCCGGCGCCGGCTGAGCGGGGGAGATCGACACCTGGCGCGGCCGTGCCAGAATCTGGCCGTGTCCTACCTCCCCTCGCAGCCGTACCCGCCGATGCACGGCGTCGTCCCGCTGATCGCCTACCCGCACCCGATCGCCCCGCCGCCGGGCTGCGGAGTGCTCGTGGTCTCGGTGAACCGGGGGCCGTACATGATTCCCGCGCCGGTCACCAGCCGCTTCAAGATCGACCGCCAGCTGGTCGCGATCCCGGGCGAGGGCACGTGGCACGTCGCCGTCCCGGCCGGCGGGCACGACGTCCGCTACACCGACTTCATGGGCGTCCCGCTGATGACCACGTCGCTCATGGTCCAGCCGGGAGCCGCCCACCACCTGGTGTTCCGCTTCGGCGGTTGGCGCAACCGGGTGCACGACGGGTACGGCACCGACGTGACGCGGTTCGGCCTGTGGTCGAACTACTCGGTCGCCCTCGTCACGCTCGTCGTCGGCGGGCTGGCCTGCTGCGGCGTGTTCGGGGTGATGCTGGGCTCGACCGGGTAGCGGCGCCCGGCGCGGGCCCGGCCTTGATCCGGAAAGCCGCCGAAACTTCCGGTCACCATCGCTTACTCGGCTCGTTCAAGAGACCCCCGGCAGGGCTGCGAAAGCCTCACGCGGCAGCGCTACGCCCTATTTGTGCCACTTCGGGTTTCCACAACATTTCCGGAACTTGTTGACACGGAGAAATGAGCCTCCAATACTGTGGCCATCGGCGTATCTCGATTGACGTCGATGTCCGTCCACCGCCGTGGCGCGCAGTCGCCCGTCCCGCCGTCCACCAGCGGACGGCCACATGCGGCTCGTGCCACCCGGCTGGCCGCGCCAGCCGGTCACAGGGAGGAAACCCGTCCATGAACGACGCCCCCGTCCGCACGGGCAACCGCAGGCGCGGACGCCTCCGGATGCTCTTCGGCGGCGCCTGTGCCGTGGCGCTGATCGCCGCCGGGACGACGGCGGTCACGTCCGGCCCGGCCTACGCCGACACCACCGTCACGTCGAACTCGACCGGCACCAACAACGGCTACTTCTATTCCTTCTGGAAAGACAGTGGCAACGTCTCCATGACCATGGGCAACGGTGGTCAGTACAGCACCCAGTGGAGCAACATCAACAACTTCGTCGCCGGCAAGGGCTGGAACCCGGGCGGCCGCCGCACGGTCAGCTACTCCGGCAGCTTCAACCCGTCCGGCAACGCGTACCTGACGCTCTACGGGTGGACCCGCAACCCGCTCGTCGAGTACTACATCGTCGACAGCTGGGGCAGCTGGCGCCCGCCGGGCAGCGGCTACATGGGCTCGGTGTCCTCCGACGGCGGCACGTACGACATCTACCGCACCCAGCGGGTCAACGCCCCCTCGATCGAGGGCACGCGGACGTTCTACCAGTACTGGAGCGTCCGGCAGTCGAAGCGCGTGGGCGGCACCATCACCGCCGGCAACCACTTCGACGCCTGGTCCCGCTACGGCATGAACCTCGGTTCGCACGACTACCAGATCCTCGCCACCGAGGGCTACCAGAGCAGCGGCAACTCCAACATCACGATCGGCGGGACCAGCGGCAACCCGACCACCCCGCCGCCGAACAACGGTGGCTGCACGGTCAGTGTCAGCCGGGCCGAGGAGTGGGGCGACCGGTTCAACGTGACCTTCTCGGTCAGCGGCACCAGCAACTGGGTCGTCAGCATCCAGACCCAGGGCGGCCAGAGCCTGCAGAACAGCTGGAACGCCTCGGTCAGCGGCACCAGCGGCACGCTCACCGCGCGTCCCAACGGCAACGGCAACAACTTCGGCATCACGCTCTACAAGAACGGCAACAGCAACACGCCCACCGCGAGTTGCTCAGCCGCCTGAACCCTCTTCCGGGGAGGGGGTGCCGCGCCTGGCGCGGCACCCCCGTTTTCGTGTGCGCGGACGGCCGCGGTGGCGGCCGACACACCTGGGCAGAAACTTGATTCATTCCAAAAGACCGGGCTAAGGTCGTCGCATGACGGCCGACTTCGAGACGCAGCTCCGGGCGGTCTCGTTGCGGGTGACCCGGCCCCGGCTGGCGGTGCTCGCGGCGTTGCGCGACCACCCGCACGTCGACACCGACACCGTGATCGCGCTGGTCCGCGCGGAGCAGCCCACCGTGTCCCACCAGGCGGTCTACGATGTGCTGCGGGCCCTCACCGACGCCGGGCTGATCCGGCGCATCCAGCCGGCCGGCGCCACGGCCCGCTACGAGTCTCGGGTGGGAGACAACCACCATCACGTCGTGTGCCGTTCCTGCGGCGCCATCGCCGACGTCGAGTGTGCCGTCGGCAGCGCCCCCTGTCTCACCGCCTCCGACGACCACGGTTTCGTGGTGGACGAGGCGGAGGTCGTCTACTGGGGCGCCTGCCCCGGCTGCGCGGCCGACCGCACCGCCCAGTGATCCGCCAGTTCGGAAGGAAACAGATGAGCGACACCCAGGACAACCGGCCCGTCAGCCCGCAGGGCGTGGACGCGAAGGAGGCGGCCGGCTGCCCGGTCGCGCACGACTCCGTGACCGCGCACGGCAGCGAGAGCGAGAACCCGGCGATCGACTCGCCGACCCCGAAGACCGGCGGTCGTCCGCGCAGCAACCGTGACTGGTGGCCCAACCAGCTCGACCTGTCGGTGCTGCACGCCCACTCGGACAAGGGCAACCCGCTCGGCCCGGAGTTCAGCTACGCCCGGGAGTTCGCCAAGCTCGACGTCGAGGCGCTCAAGCGGGACATCACCGAGGTCCTCACCACCTCGCAGGACTGGTGGCCGGCCGACTTCGGCCACTACGGCGGCCTGATGATCCGGATGAGCTGGCACGCCGCGGGCACCTACCGCATCGAGGACGGCCGCGGTGGCGCCGGCGACGGCGGTCAGCGGTTCGCCCCGCTGAACAGCTGGCCGGACAACGCCAACCTGGACAAGGCCCGCCGGCTGCTCTGGCCGGTCAAGCAGAAGTACGGCCAGAAGATCTCCTGGGCCGACCTGCTGGTGCTCGCCGGCAACGTCGCGCTGGAGTCGATGGGCTTCAAGACCTTCGGCTTCGGCTTCGGCCGTGAGGACGTCTGGGAACCGGAGGAGATCTTCTGGGGCCCCGAGGACGCCTGGCTCGGCGACGAGCGCTACGCCTCCGAGAAGGAGATGGTGGCCGGCGTCGGCGCGACCGAGATGGGTCTGATCTACGTCAACCCGGAGGGCCCGCGCGGCAACGCCGACCCGCTCGCGGCGGCGCACTTCATCCGCGAGACGTTCCGCCGGATGGCGATGAACGACGAGGAGACCGTCGCGCTGATCGCCGGCGGCCACACCTTCGGCAAGACCCACGGCGCGGGCCCCGCCGACCAGCACGTCGGCCCCGAGCCGGAGGCCGCGCCGCTGGAGGCGCAGGGCCTGGGCTGGCTCAGCACGTACGGCGAGGGCAAGGGCGGCGACACGATCACCAGCGGTCTCGAGGTGACGTGGACCGACAAGCCGACGCAGTGGTCCAACCGGTTCTTCGAGATCCTCTTCGGCTACGAGTGGGAGCTGACCACCAGCCCGGGTGGCGCCAAGCAGTGGGTCGCCAAGGACGCCGAGGCGATCATCCCGGACGCCCACGACCCGTCGAAGAAGCACAAGCCGACGATGCTGACGACCGACCTGTCGCTGCGCGTCGACCCGGCGTACGAGAAGATCTCCCGCCGGTTCCTGGAGAACCCGGACGAGTTCGCGCTGGCGTTCGCCAAGGCCTGGTACAAGCTGCTGCACCGTGACATGGGCCCGGTCAGCCGCTTCCTCGGCCCGTGGGTGCCGGAGGCCCAGCTCTGGCAGGACCCGGTGCCGGCCGTCGCGCACGAGCTGGTGAACGACGCCGACGTCGCCGCGCTCAAGGCGAAGGTGCTGGAGTCCGGTCTCACCACCGCCCAGCTGGTCTCCACCGCCTGGGCCTCGGCCGCGAGCTACCGCTCCACCGACAAGCGCGGTGGCGCCAACGGCGCGCGGATCCGCCTGGAGCCGCAGCGCAACTGGGAGGTCAACCAGCCCGAGCAGCTCGCCACCGTGCTGGCCACGCTGGAGGGCATCCAGCAGGAGTTCAACGCCGCCGGCGGCGCCCAGATCTCCCTCGCCGACCTGATCGTGCTGGCCGGCTCGGCCGCTGTCGAGCAGGCGGCGCGCGACGCTGGCGTCGAGCTGACCGTGCCGTTCCACCCGGGGCGTACCGACGCCACCCAGGAGCAGACCGACGTCGAGTCGTTCCGGGTGATGGAGCCGCGCGCCGACGGGTTCCGCAACTACCTGCGGCCGGGCGAGAAGACCCAGCCGGAGGTGCTGCTCGTCGACCGGGCGTACATGCTGAACCTGACCGCGCCGGAGATGACCGTGCTGGTCGGCGGTCTGCGCGCGCTCGGCAACAACGTCGGCGGCGCGTCGCACGGCGTGCTCACCGACCGGCCCGGCGTGCTCACCAACGACTTCTTCGTCAACCTGCTCTCCCCGGGCACCCGGTGGAAGGCGTCGGAGTCCGAGGAGCACGTGTACGAGATCCGGGACCTGGCCACCGACCAGGTCAAGTGGACCGCCACCGCGGTCGACCTGATCTTCGGCTCCAACTCGCAGCTGCGGGCCCTCGCCGAGGTCTACGCCAGCGACGACGCGCGGGAGAAGTTCGTGCGTGACTTCGTCGCCGCCTGGACGAAGGTCATGGAGCTGGACCGCTTCGACCTGGCCTGATCCGCCGTCTCCGAGCGAGCCCCGGTCCGTCGCGCCGCGACGGACCGGGGCTCGTCCCGTGTCCGGCCGGTGTCGGGGATCAGCGGCGCACACCCGGCCCGCAAACGTTGGAAAATCTGCTCAGAAGTTGCGGTCGTCCCGCGAAGCGGTTTGTTTCGTCCCGAGCGTCGGGATCCCGGTCGAGTGCCGGATCGCTCGGTCCAGCGTGGATCGCCGCTGGTGGTCGGGGATATGACCCCGCTCGTGTTGCCTGCGGGTTTCGAAAACTTTGCCGCAAGCTCTTGCAAAGACTTTCATGGATGGCGCATCGTGTTCGCTACCCGGGACGGCCGCCCCACCCCCCGCTCACCCTTTCGAACCCACGGAAGAGGTCCCCCAACCATGCTTTCCGTCAGGCCACACCCCCGTGGCCGTGCCGGTCGCCTGCTGCTCGCCGCCGCGCTCGTCGCGGCGGGCGGCACGGTTGCCGTCGCGGCTGCCACCACCACCGCCGCACCCGCCCGCGCCGCCGTCGTACTCAACGACAGCGAGGTGACCGCCAACCTCTGGGAATGGAACTGGACCTCGGTCGCCGCCGCCTGCACCGACCACCTCGGACCGGCCGGCTACGGCGCGGTGCAGGTGGCACCGCCGCAGGAGTCGGTGAAGCTGCCCGCCAGCGCCGACGGCGCCTACCCGTGGTACGAGGTGTACCAGCCGGTGTCGTACAAGCTGGACAGCCGGTTCGGCAACCGCCAGCAGTTCGCCGCGATGGTCACCGCCTGCCACAACGCCGGTGTGCGCGTCTACGTCGACGCGGTGGTCAACCACATGGCCGGCACCAACAACCCGGCCGGTACGCGCGGCTACGCCGGCACCGAGTTCTCCGGCTACAGCTACCCGGCCGTGCCGTACGGCGACGGCGACTTCCACCGCCCCGGCGACAACTGCCCGACCGGCGGCGCCATCAACGACTGGAACAACGAGGCCCAGGTGACCAGCTGTGAGCTGCTGTCGCTGTCGGACCTGTACACCGAGAAGGAAGCGGTCCGGAACAAGATCGCCGCGTACCTCAACGACCTGATCGGGCTCGGCGTCGACGGCTTCCGGGTCGACGCGGTCAAGCACATCCGCAAGGACGACTTCGCGGCCATCCTCGGCAAGCTGAACAACACGGTCGTCGAGGGCCGGCGCCCGTATGTCGCGCAGGAGATCTTCGACGGGGCGAGCAACTCCGCGCTGCAGGCCCGTGCGTACATCGCCAACGGCGACGTGCTCGACTTCGCGTACGCCAAGGGCATCCGCTCGGCCTTCCAGGGCTCCATCTCGGCGCTGGCCAACGTGCCGAACTGGAACCTCGACGCGCCCGGCGCCAACGTCTTCGCCATGGTCACCAACCACGACCTGGAGCGCGACGGCGTGGTGCTGTCGTACAAGAACGGCACCGACTACGTGCTGGCCAACTACTTCGCGCTGGCCTACCCGCACGGCAAGCCGTCGGTCTACGACAGCTTCACCTGGTCCAACCGCAACCAGTCCCCGCCGCACGACGGCACCGGACGGGTCACCGACACGGTCTGCGGCGCCGCCTGGACCTGCCTGAGCCGCACCACCGGCGTCAAGGGCATGGTCGGCTGGGCCAACACCGCCCGCCCGGTGAAGACCGTCTCGGACTTCACCACGGTGAACAGCAACGTGATCGGCTTCCACCGGGGCGACCGGGCGTGGATCGGCATCAACGACTCCGGCTCCGCCACCACCGCCACCTTCACCACCGGGCTCGCCGACGGCCGGTACTGCGACGTCATCTCCGGCGTCGCCACCGGCAGCGGCTGCACCGGCTCCACGGTGACCGTGTCCGGCGGCCGGGCCACCGTGACCCTCCCGGCCAACGACGCGGTCGCGATCCACATGAACGCCCGGCCGGGCGCGAGCCCGTCCCCGTCGGCCTCCCCGACCGTGTCGCCCACCGTGTCGCCCTCGCCGACCGTGTCCCCCACGGTGAGCCCGGGTGACCGGATCGCCACCACGTTCACCGTCACCGCGAACCTGGCCGCCGGGCAGGACGTCCGCGTCGTCGGCAGCATCCCCGCGCTCGGGTCGTGGACGCCCGCGAGCGGCGTCAAGCTCACCGCGCAGGGCGGCGGCGTCTACCGTGCCACCGTCGACCTGCCCCGGTCCACCGCGGTGGAGTACAAGTTCGTCAAGCTGACCGCCGCCGGCGCGGTCACCTGGGAGTCCGGCGCCAACCGGACGCTCACCACGCCGGCCACCGGCACGTACGCGGTGACCGAGACGTTCCGCGGTGACACCGTCTCCACGGCTGTGGCCACCACGTTCTCCGTCACCGCGACCACCGCCTACGGGCAGAACGTGTTCGTCGTCGGCAACATACCGGCGCTCGGCGGCTGGAACCCGGCCGCCGCCGTCGCGCTCTCCTCGGCCGCGTACCCGGTCTGGCGGGCCACCGTCGACCTGCCCGCGAACACCGCTGTCGAGTACAAGTACGTCAAGAAGAACCCGGACGGGACGGTGACCTGGGAGTCCGGCGCGAACCGGACGCTCACCACGCCGGCCGGCGGCACCCGGGCCGTCACCGACACCTGGCGCTGACGATCGTGCGGCCCGTCCCCCTCACCCCTGGGGACGGGCCGCATCCGCGCCGGTCAGACCGCCGCGAACGACCAGACCTGGGCCGGGTTGCCGAACCCGGTGCAGCGGTAGATCTGGACCGTCGCGCCGTCGGCGTCCGATCCACTCCGCACGTCCATGCACCGGCCACCGACCTGCGACTTGATCTGGTGCACCCCCGCGAACGAGTTCGGGTCGACCGTCCACTTCATGCTCGACGTGCCGGTGCAGGCCCACTGCTGCAACGGCGTGCCGTCGGCGTTCACCCCGTTGCGGACGTCCACGCACATGCCGCTGAACTGGTTGACGAACGTGTAGGTGTCCCTGCCCACCGGCGACCAGCGCTGCACGGCCTGGCCGTCACAGGTGCGCTGCACGACCCGGCCGCCGAGCGACGACGGGGCGCCGGACCGGTCCACCTCCAGGCACTTGCCGCTGCCGTAGTTGACGATGGCGTAGTGGCCGCTGGCGGCCTGTGCCGGCGGGCCGTACGCCACCCCGAACCCGGCGGCGAGCAGTCCCGCCGCCAGCACCCCGGCCGCTCTCTTCCCGATCATGGTGTCTCCCCTCGGAGTCGTGTCGTCGTCCCGGATCCGCCGGTGGTCACCGGCCGGACGACTGGGGAAGACGCTAGGGAGCCGCGACGGCACCCGGATCCGGGTTCCTCCTAGTCGACGAGGCCGCGCGGGCACCCTGTCGGGTTCGCGTCGCGCCCGCCCGGACGGACCACACCGGCGGCTAGCGTGCGGTCATGGGCAGCGGTCCGGCGCCGGCCGGTGCCGTCGGCACGGCCACGGACACCGGTGATGACGCCCTGCTCGGGCGCGCCGACGAGTGCCGGCGGCTCGGCGCGCTGCTGGCCGACGCGGTCGACGGTCACGGCGGCGCCCTGGTGCTGCGCGGTGCGGCAGGCGTGGGCAAGACGGCGCTGCTGCAGCACTGTGCCGCCCGGTCCACCGGGATGCGGGTGCTGCACGCCACCGGCGCGCCGTTCGAGGCGGACCTGCCGTTCTCCGCGCTGCACCAACTGGCGCGGCCACTGCTGCACCGGCTCGGCGATCTGCCCGCGCAGCAGGCCGACGCGCTGCGTACCGTATTCGCCATCGACGGCAGTTCCCGTCCGGTCAACCGGCTCGCCGCGTACGTGGCGACGCTGAGCCTGCTCACGACGGCGGCCGAGGACACGCCGGTGCTCTGCCTGGTCGACGACGCGCACTGGATCGACCCGGCCTCCGCCGAGGCGTTGCTGTTCACCGCCCGGCGGCTGCTCGCGGACCGGGTCGCCGTCGTCTTCGCGGCCCGCGACGCCCCCGCGTTCCCCGCGCCCGGCCTGCCGGAGCTGCCGCTGACCGGTCTGGCACGCGACGACGCGATCCGGCTCGCCATGCGCGCCGGCCTGGACCGCCGGGTCGCCGCCGACCTGGCGGCGGCCACCGCCGGCAACCCGCTCGCGCTGACCGAGCTGCCGGCGACGCTGTCCGAGGAGCACCGCAACGGGTGGCTGCCGCTGCGGGAGCCTCTCGTGCTCGTCGAACGCATCGAGACGACCGTCCTGGCGCACGCCCGCGGGCTGCCCGACGACACCTGGCGTGCGCTCGTCGCCTGCGCGGTCACCGAGGTCACCACCCCGGCGCTGCTGGAGCGGATCCTGATGGCGGACGGGCTGCGCCTGGGCGTGCTGGACCCGGCGGTCGACGCCGGGCTGATCCGGGTGACCGACCGTGAGGTGACGTTCCGCCACCCGCTGACCCGCGCCGCGGTGCACTCGGTCGCCGGCCCCGGCCGGCGGCGGGCCGCCCACCTGGCGGTGGCCGCCGCGCTCACCGGCGACGACACCGCCGACCGCCGGGCCTGGCATCTCGCGGCCGCCACCACCGTGCCCGACGAGGGCGTCGCCGCGTTGCTGGCCGACTCCGCCGAGCGGGCGCAACGCCGGGGCGGCGTGGTGGCCGAGGCCCGCGCCTACGAACGGTCCGCCCGTCTCACCCCGGACCCGGACGTACGCGCGTCCCGGCTCGCCGCCGCGTCGCGCGCCTGGGCCAACGCCGGCGCGAGCCGGCACGCGATCACGCTGGGGGAGGAGGCGATCGGACTGACCCGGCGCGTCGACCTGCGCTGCCGGGTCAAGCCGTTGCTCGCCCACCTGGCGCAGCAGCACGGTGACACGGCGGGCGCCGAGGCGTACCTGGCCGACGCGCAGGCGTACGCGCAAGCGGATCCGCTCGGCGCGGCCCGGCTGATGAGCGCCCGCGTCAACCAGTTCTGGGCGCGGCTGGACGTCACCGGCATGGTGCCGCTGTGCGCGCGGGTGGCCGAGCTGGCCGCCGCGGACGCGGGCGCGACCTGGCCGAAGGGCCCGATCCGGCTGGCCGCGGCACAGGTGCTGGCCGGGCTGCCCGAAGGGGTCGCGTCGGCCCGTGCCCTGGTCGCCGCCTGCGCCGGCCACGCCGACGGCTCGGCGGCGGAGCTGGCCGAGGTGTTCTGCTGGCTCGGGGACCACGACACCGCGCGGGCGCTGCTGGAACCGGAGATCGACCGGGCCCGCGCCGCCGACGACGTGTTCCTGCTGGCGTACGCCCTGCCCCGGCTCGCCGGGCTGGAGTGGCGCACCGGCCGGCTGCACGCGGCGTACCAGGCCGCCGCCGAGGCGGTCCGGATCGCCGAGCAGGTGGCGCTTCCGGTGCTGCGGGCGGAGGCGCTGGCCGCGCTGGCCCTGGTGGAGGCGCTGCTCGGCGAGGAGCCGGAGGCGCTCGCGCACGTCGAGGACGCCCGCCGGCTCCTGCCGGGCGAGTTCCGGGAGATCGAGGTCCGGCTCCGCTACGCCACCGGAATCGCGGCGGCGGTGGGGGCGCGCTGGCAGGACGCCGTGACCGAGCTGGAACGGGTCCGCCGGGCCCAGCGCGACGGCGGCATCGCCGAACCGGGGTGGCTGCCCGTCGCGGCCGAGCTGGCCGAGGCGTACGCGCACCTGTCCGACCCGCAGCGGTCGGCGCGGCGGCTGCGCGACCTGGCCGGGGCAGGCGGTGCCGCCGCCCGCGCCGCCGCCGCGCGCGTCGAGGGCCTGCTCGCCGGCGAACCGGACCTGGACGAGGTCTTCGCGGCGGCGCTGGCCCGGTGCGATCCCGCCGTCGTCCCGCTGGAACGGGCCCGGACGCTGCTCAGCTACGGGCAGCGGCTGCGCCGGGCCCGGCGCCGCCGGGACGCGCGGGTCCAGTTGCACGCCGCGCTGCGGTTGTTCGAGGCGCTCGGCGCGCAGGGCTGGGCGCGGCGGTGCCGCACCGAGATCGACGCCACCGGCCGGCGGCCGCCCGAGCCCGGCGACCGGACCGTCGACCGGCTGACCGGCCAGGAACGCCTGATCGCCCTGCACGTGGCGGAGGGCCTGACGAACCGGGAGATCGCGGCCCGGGTCTTCCTGTCGCCGAAGACCGTCGAGTACCACCTCGGCAACGTCTACCGGAAGCTTCGGCTGCGCTCCCGGCCGGAGCTGATCCGCCACCTGTCCGGCCCGCCGGCCGCGGGCTGACGACCCGGCCGGGCGGCCGCCATTGCCGCGGCCAGGCACGCCACGGCGGCGAGTACCAGCGGCGGCCGGCCGCCGACCGCGACCGCCGCCGACCCGAGCGGGATGGCCAGCGTGATCGGGCCGAACATCACCGTGTTCGCCGTCCCGGCGACCCGCCCGAGCATCTCCCGCGGCGTGTACGTCTGCACGGCGGTGACCGCCGCGACGAGCGTCCACGGCAGACCGACGCCGATCACCACCGAGGCGGCGACCGTGCCCGGCCACCACGGCAGGCAGCGTCCCAGACAGCCGGCCGCGAACAGGACCGCGCCGGCGACCCCCACCGTGATCTCGCCGTGGCGGCGGACGAGCCGGCCGACGACCAGCCCGGCGAGCAGCGATCCGCCACCCTGCGCGCCGGCGAGCACGCCGAGGAAGGTGGACGGCAGCCCGAGGCCGGTCACCACCACGTCGTACAGCGCCGCGGTGGTGAAGCCGGACATCGCGATGGACGCCGCCGCGAGCGCCACCGGCACGCGTACCGCCCGCCGGGCCAGGAGCGCGGTCAGCCCGGCCCGCACTCCCGCCGGGCGGGCGGCCGGGGGAGCGGGGACGGTCCGCGTCAGGCGTAACGCGCCGTACAGGGCGGCCACGAGCACCGGTACGACGGCGGCGAGCACCGCGACGACGTGCCCGCCCCGCCACGCGTACAGGCCCGCCCCGGCCAGCGGCGCGACCAGCTTCACGCCCTCCTGCGCGCTCGACCGCCAGCCGTTGACGTCGGCCAGCCGGGCCGGTGGGAGCGCGGCGGGCAGCAGCGCGGTCTCGCCGGCGTCGACGAGCACGTATCCGATCCCGTAGGCGAGCGAGACGGCGTAGATCAGCCACGCCTGGCCGGGCCCGCGCACCGCCAGCAGGCTCAGCAGCGCGGCGGCGAGAGCGAGGTTGACGCCGACCACCAGGGGACGCCGGGGGACCCGGTCGAGCAGGCCGCCGAGCCAGGGGCCGGCCAGCGTCGGGGCGTAGACGCAGAGACCGGCCAGCGCCGCGAGCCCGGTGGAGCCGGTCAGGTCCAGGATCCAGATGCCGGAGACCAGGGCCATGGCGCTGCCGCCCAGGCCGGACAGCAGCGAGACGGCCACGAACAGGACGGCGTTGCGGCGCATGGGTCCCCCGAGAGTTGAGCCTGGAGGACTCATCCTCGGAACATGAGCCGGGGCGTGGCAACACTTCGGGACTACGTCAATGTCTTGTTGACAGTGTCGCCGTGATGCGCCCGGCGGCGTCGCGTACCGGAGGCGGCAGCCGGAGTCCGGCCCCGGCGAGATCGTCGGCGAGGTGCGCGGCCAGCGCGTACAGCGGCCCGGCGGGGGCGTCGAGCGCGAGCGCGCAGGTGTGGCGCGTCAACGCCGCGCGGGGGAAGCGCCCGTCCCACGCGCGGTCCGTCTCGATCCAGCGGCGCAGGTCGGCGACCGCCGTCCGCAGCACGGGCAGGTCGGGGGAGCCGGCCGGGTCGAGCCGGGTCACGCGGGCCCGCCGGGCCGCCGCGAGACGCTGCCGGCGCTGCTCGGCGGCCTGCCGGCTGCCCAGGCCCAGCGCCCGCGCGATGTCGGCCCAGGTGGCGCCGTCGTGCCGGGCCCGGTCGATCAGGTCCAGCTCGCGGTCGTCCAGCCGGACCCGGGCCGCGGCGATCTCGGACAGGCCGGCCAGGCTCACTCGTCAACGCTACATTGACATGGGCCCGAGAAGGTCAGTCCTCCGGCCGTCGCGCGGCAAACCGGGCCGGTGTCTCAGCGCGGCGGCGAGACGTACAGGCCCGTCCGGCAGCCGGTCTCGCCCGGCTCCAGCCAGATCCGGTCGTACCCGGGGGATTCGATCTTCCCGGCGGGGGTGCGGACGAGCAGGAGGCAGTCCCGTTCGGCCGGTACGCCGACGGCGGCGACGAGCGCGCCCTCGTGCACCGTCGTGTCGACGGTGATCCAGTCCTGCGGGAACGCCGCCCGCACCGCGCCGGCAAGGGTGTCCGGGGTGGCGGTACGCAGCACGGCGGTGAGCCGCTGCCGCCCGTCCTCGGGCACCTTCGGCACGGGCGCGGCGGTGGGTGGCGAGGGCGCGGCCCCGCTCGGACAGTCGATCTCGTGGTACGTCGTGTAGCGGTAGAGCTGGAACTCGTACCGGTAGCAGCGGGTGGCGTCGCCGGCGCTGTTGCTCGCGCCGCCGACCGACACCGGCGGTCGTTCCGGCACCGTCACCACGAACCGCACGTCGACGGTGGCCCGCTCGTCTCTGGCGGTGCGGCCGGACCAGGCCAGGGCCTCCCGCCGGACCGTCTCGTCATCGCTCAACGCGGTGCCCTGCGGCTGCTGGACGATCTCAGCCGCCGCGATCGACCCGGCGTCGCGGACCCGGTTGCGGTGCCCGAGCTCCGTGTTGAGCTGCTTCGCCTCCGCCGCCGCGACGTCGCGCGCCAGTTCGTCGCCGCTCTCCTCGCCGAATCCCCTTCCGCATCCGACCGACGCGAGCAGGAGCACCGCGAGCGCCCAGCGGACCGGCCGGTGACGGGACGGGGGTGTCGGGCCGGCGGCGCTGCGTGTCCGGTTCACCGCACGGACGTTACCGACGAGTCGGACGCCGCGCTGCCCCGTACCGCGGGGGCCGTTGGTCCCGGGTCCGACAGGCCCTCGGCCCTGCGAGCCGCGCCCGCGCACCCGGCATGCTGGGAGTGCCCGGCGCGGGCGGCGACGACATGGAGGGCAATGTGGTGCTCAACGGCGGGCAGGGCACGGTGACGCCCACCGAGATCTCTCCGGCCCCCGCGACCGGGCTCGGCTCGGCCGAGGCGGCCGCCCGGCTGCGCGCCGACGGGCCGAACACGGTGGCCGCGCCACGCAAGCGCGGGCTGGCCGGCCGGATCTTCCGTCAGCTCACCGACCCGCTGGTTGCGCTGCTGCTGGCCGCCGCCGTGGTGACCACGCTGCTGCGCGACTACCCCGACACCGCGGTGATCGTGCTGGTCGTCCTGATCAACACGGCGATCGGCGTGGTGCAGGAGGTACGCGCCGACCGGGCGGTGGCGGCGCTGGACCGGCTCGCGGCGCCGACCGCGCGGGTGGTCCGCGACGGCCGTGACCTCGTGCTCCCCGCCGCCGACCTGGTCCGGGGCGATCTGGTCCGGCTGGAGGCCGGCGACGTGGTGCCCGCCGACCTGGACCTCACCGACGCGGTACGGCTCAGCCTGGACGAGTCGGCGCTCACCGGTGAGTCGGTGGCGGTGACCCGGGTAGCGGGGGAGGAGGCGAGCGCCGGCACGGTGGTCACCACCGGCCGCGCCACCGGGACCGTGGTACGCACCGGCGCGGCGAGCGCGCTGGGCCGCATTAGCGCCCTGGTCGCGGCGACCCGCCCGGCGCCCACCCCGCTGCAACGCCGCCTGTCCTCGCTCGGCCGGGTGCTCGGGCTGACCGCCGTGGTGCTCTCCGGGCTGGTCTTCGCGCTCGGCGTGTTCGACGGACGCCCGGTCACGCAGATGGCGGTCACCGCGGTGAGCCTCGTGGTGGCGGCCGTACCGGAGTCGCTGCCCGCCGTCGTCACGCTCGCGCTCGCCCTGGGCGCACGCCGGATGGCCGGCAGCCGGGCCATTCCCCGGCGGCTGCACGCGGTGGAGACCCTCGGGTCGGTCACCGTGATCGCCTCCGACAAGACCGGCACGCTCACCGAGGGCCGGATGGCGGTGCAGCACGCGGTCGTGCCCGGCCGCGACCGCTACGCCGTGACCGGCACCGGCTACGCGCCCGACGGCGAGGTGCGCCACCGGGGCGAGCCGGTGAGCGCCCCGGACGAGCTGCGCGCCCTCGCCCGCGCCGGGCTGCTCTGCAACGACGCCACGCTGACCCCGCCGACCGGCGAACGGCCGGAGTGGACAGCGATCGGCGACCCGCTGGAGGCCGCGCTCGTCACGTTCGCGGCCCGCTGCGGTCTGGACCCGGAGACCACCCGCGAGGCCTGGCCCCGGGTCGCGGAGGCCCCGTTCGACCAGGACCTGCGCCGGATGACCACCGTGCACCGCCGCTGCGACGGGCGCTACCTCGTGGTCTGCAAGGGCGCGCCGGAGAACCTGCTGGCCCCGCCGCTGATGGACGCCGGCGCCGAGGAGCTGGCCGAGCTGACCGATGCCGCGCACCGGCTCGCCGCCGAAGGGCTGCGGGTGCTGGCGGTGGCCTCGGCCGTGGTCGACACGCTGCCGGACCCGGCCCGGCCGACCGGCCTGCGCCCGCTGGGCCTGGTCGCGGTCGGCGACCCGCTGCGCACGGCGGCACCCGGCATCGCGGCGGGCTTCGAGCAGGCCGGCATCCGGCTGGTCCTGATCACCGGCGACCACCCGGCGACGGCCGCCGCCATCGGCGGCCGGCTCGGGCTCTGGCGCGACGGCGACCCGCTCGCCAACGGCGACGACGGCGACCCGGGCGGCGCCCACCCCGACACCCGGGTGTACGCGCGGACCCAGCCGGAGCAGAAGCTCGACATCATCGCCGGCCTTCAGGACCGGGGACACGTCGTGGCGATGACCGGCGACGGCGTCAACGACGCCCCGGCGCTGCGCCGGGCGGACATCGGCGTGGCGATGGGCGGCGGCACCGAGGTAGCCCGGCAGGCCGCCGACCTGGTGCTCGTCGACGACGACCTGACCACCGTGGCGACCGCCATCGGCGAGGGCCGCCGGATCTACGACAACATCCGCCGGTTCCTGCGCTACGCGCTCGCCGGCGGGGTCGCCGAGATCGCGGTGATGCTGCTCGGACCGCTGGTCGGCCTGCCGGTGCCGCTGCTGCCGGCGCAGATCCTCTGGATCAACCTGCTCACCCACGGCGTACCCGGGGTGGCGCTGGGCGCGGAGCCGGCCGAGCCGGGCACGCTGCGCCGCCGTCCCCGCTCGCCGCAGGAGTCCGTGCTCGGCGGCGGCCTCGGCCGGGACGTGCTGGTCACCGGCGCGCTCATCGCCGCCGCGACGCTCGGCGCCGGCGTGTGGGCCGCCGCGGCGGACCGGCCGTGGCAGTCGGTGGTCTTCGTGGTGCTCGGCCTCGCCCAGCTCGGCGTGGCGCTGGCCGTCCGCGCGACCCGGGCGCCCGGCTCGCGGGAGCACAACCGCGCCCTGCCGGTGGCGGTCGCGATCTCCGCGGTCCTCCAGGTCGCCGGCGTGCTGCTGCCGCCGCTGCGCGAGCTGCTCGGCACGTCCCCGCTGAGCGCGCTCGACCTGCTCGCCTGCGCCGCGATCGGCGTCCTGCCCGGGCTGGTGCTGCGGCTGACCCGCCGCTCCGGTACGGCCGACGGGACCGACGGCCCTCGCGCCGGGACCCAGGACCCTGCCCGGCCGGCCGCCGGACGGGCAGGCTGAGGACAGTGAAGGAGGCGTCATGACAATCCACTCGCAGGCCCCCGTCGTGGTGGGCGTGGACGGGTCGGCCACCGCCCTGGACGCGGTCCGGGTCGCCGCCCGCGAGGCCGCCGACCGGAACCGGCCGCTGCAGGTGGTGCACGCGTTCATCTGGCCGCTGACCCGCGCGCCGCTCACCCCGGCCCCGGGCGCGCCCGCCGGCGCCGGCCTGCGCAACCAGGCCGAACGGTGCGTCGCCGAGGCGGTCGCCGAGGCCGGCAAGGTAGCGCCGGACGTACCGGTCACCGGCGTGGTGGTCGACGGCGCGCCGGCCGCGGTGCTGGTCGCCGAGTCCCGCGACGCCGCGCTGATCGTGCTCGGACACCGCGGCCTGGGCGGCTTCGCCGGCCTGCTCATCGGCTCGGTCACGCTCCAGGTGTCCGCCCGCGCCCACTGCCCGGTGCTGGTGACGCGCGGCGAGGCACGCGCCGACGGCCCGGTCGTGGTCGGCGTGGACGGCTCCGAGCTGTCCACCGCGGCGGTCGGGTTCGCGTACGAGGAAGCCGCCCGCCGGGGCGCCTCGCTGATCGTGGTGCACGCCTGGCTGTACCCCACCCCGATGGGCCCCGGCGACATCCTGCCCCTGGTGTACGACCCGGAGGCGCTCGCCGAGGAGTCCCGGCGCGTCGTCGCCGAGTCTGTCGCCGGCTGGTCGCAGCGTTACCCCGACGTGCCGGTGCGGCAGCGGTCGATCCGCGGTGCCCCGGCCCGGGTGCTGGTCGAGGAGTCGAAGGACGCCCAGCTGGTGGTGGTCGGGGCGCACGGCCGCGGCGCGTTGGGCGGGCTGCTGCTCGGCTCGGTCAGCCACGCGGTGCTGCACCACGCCCACTCGCCGCTGGTGATCGTCCGCGACGCCGCCTGACTCCGCGACAGCGCCTGTTTCCGCGACAGCGCCTGACGCCGCGACGGCGTCAGGCGCGGCGGACCGTGGTGAGGTCGGCCAGCCCGGAGATGGTCAGCAGCGGCTCCAGCAGCGGACCGGCGACCAGCGCGATCCGGTCGGCGTGCGGGAACAGCGCGGCCAGCCCGGCGCTGTCCAGGTACTCGACCTTCGTGAGGTCCACGACCAGGGGTTCGCCCTCGGGCCGTACCCCCTCGGCCAGCGCGTCGGCGAACGAGGACGCGTTGCTCATGTCGATCTCGCCGACGGCGGTCAGCACGCGGACGCCGTCGGGACGGTCGCTCGTGGTGAGAGTCAGGGACGCGCTCATGCGGTGATCCTCGCCTGCATGTCGACGGTGGTGCCGGTCGCTCCCGGGGTGACGCTGATGCTGTCCATCAGTGCGCGCATGAGCACGAGCCCCCGGCCGCGGTGCGGATCGGGGGGTTGCTCGCGCTCCCGCCAGTGACCGCTGTCGGTCACGCTCAGGCGCAGGTTGTTCGCGGTGGCGGCGGCGCGCAGCCGGATCCGCCCGCCGGGGTTGTCGCGGTGCCCGTGCTCGATCGCGTTGGCGCACGCCTCGCCGGCCGCCACCAGGATGTTGTAGGCGTGGGCCGGGGCCAGCCCGCAACGGTCCAGCCATCCTCGCAGCGCGGTACGCACCTCGGCCAGCCGCGTCGACTCGGCCGGGAACTCCAGCTCCAGCGGCCCGGGATGGCGGTAGAGCAGCAGCGCCACGTCGTCGTGGTAGCCGCCGTCGGGCGTGAGCCGATCCATGATCTCGGTGGCGAGCACCTCCACCGGCGCGTGGTGGCCCTGCTGGATGGCGTCGGTGGCGCGGGCGATGCCGACGGTGATCGGCTGGCGGCGGCGTTCCACCAGACCGTCGGTGTAGAGCATCAGGGTGGCGCGCGGCGGCACCGTGGCCTCCGCCTCCGGTCGTTCCTCACCCGCGCGGACGGCCAGCGGCCGGGACCGGCCGTGCTGCAGGAGCTGGGGAGTGCCGTCGGCGCCGACCACGATGGCCGGCGGGTGACCGGCGCTGGAGTAGCGCATGAGGCCGGTGACCGGGTCGAGGACGCCGCAGAAGACGGTGGCGCAGGACGCGCCGGGAAGCAGCGCGGCGAACCGGTCCAGCGCCGCCAGCGTCCGGGCCGGGCTGGGGTCCTGCAACAGCAGGGCGCGGCACGCGCTGCGCAGCTGCCCCATCACGGTGGCGGCCCGCAGCCCGTGTCCCACGCAGTCGCCGACGACGATGCCGATGCGCCCGTCCGGCAGCTCCACCGTGTCGTACCAGTCGCCGCCGACCTTCAGCGGCACCGCGGCGGGGGCGTACCGCACGGCGAAGCCGGCGGGCAGTTGCGCCGGGCCGAGGATCGCCCGTTGCAGGGCCAGCGCGGTCTCCCGCTGCTGGTCGATCTGGTGCACCCGGTGCAGCCCCTGACCGATGTGGCCGGCCAGCAGCGCCAGCAGGGTCTGGTCCTGCTCGGTGAAGGGCCGCTTCTCGCCCAGGTCGATCCAGAGCGCCATGGTGCCGTGCGGGTGCTCGACTGCGATCCCGGCGCCGTGTCGGCGTGTCGCCACCGGCGTCAGCAGCGGGGTGTCGCGCAGCGCGAGCAACGCCTGCCGGCGTTTGGCGGGCAGCGTCGCCCACCGGGCCGCCGGGTCGGTGCCGGTCACGTCGGGGGTGGGCAGGTCACCGAAGACGGCGGTGAGCACGCCCGCGGCCCGCCACAGCTTGCGCAGCTCGTCCAGCACGCCGTGCAGCGCGTCGGTGAGGTCGTCGGCCCGGGACAGGCGCATGCCGAGCCCGGCCAGGGCGGTCTCCCGCTGGACCGCGTAGTGCTCGGCGGTGACGTCACGGAACGTGCCCACGATCATCCGCCGGCCGCTGTCCGGGTCGTCCACCTGGTTGAACGCGGCAGAGATCCAGATCCGGTGCCCGTCGCGATGGGTCACCGGCACGGTGTAGGTGCCGCGGGACTGGCCGACCAGCCTCGAGAACGCGGCGGCCACCTGACGGTGCGCGTCCGGTTCGGCCTCCTGGTCCGGCCACCACGGCTGTACCGGCGGATAGGGCAGGCCCTCGGTCCCGTAGCCGAGGACGTCGGTGAACGCCGCGTTGATCTCGACCACGGCACCGTCCTCGTCGCAGACGAAGAACGCCTCCTGCAGCGAGTCGACGAGCGCGGTGCGCCAGCGCGCGTGGTGGTTGCGCAGCCGCGCCAGCTCCACGTTGGCGCGTACGCGGGCCAGCAGCTCGGCGGCCGGGAACGGCTTGACCAGGTAGTCGTCGGCGCCGGCCTCCAGCCCTTCGATCGAGGCCTCCTGGCCGGCGCGGGCGGACAGCAGCAGCACCGGGGTGCCGGCCGTACGGGGATCGGCGCGCAACGCGGCCACCAGTTGCAGGCCGTCTAGCCGGGGCATCATCACGTCGCTGACCACCAGGTCGGGCGTCTGCGCGCGGGCGGCGTCCAGCGCGGCACGCCCGTCGGCGACCGTGTGCACCTCGTGTCCGGCCGAGCGCAGCAGCCGGGTGAGGTACTCCCGCATGTCGGCGTTGTCGTCGGCCACCAGGACGCGGGCCGGCGCGCCGCCGGGCAGCGGATGCACCGGGCCGTCCGTGGCGGCGGGCCTGTCCTCGCCGACGACGGCGCCCGGGTCGGCGGGCAGCCAGCGCAGCGCCTCCTGCACGAACGGCTCGGCCGACCCGGGCGCCCGGCCGGCGCCGGCCGGGGTGAGCGCGTCGGCGGGCAGGTGGGCGGCGCCGAACGGCAACCGGACGGTGAAGGTGGTGCCGCGGCCCACAGTGCTGTCCGCGTCGATGTCGCCGCCGTGCAGCGAGACCAGTTCCTTGACCAGGGCGAGGCCGATGCCGCTGCCTTCGCCGGAGCGGGACCGGGCGTTCTCGATGCGGTGGAACCGCTCGAACAGGCGCGGCATCTCCTCGGCCGGGACGCCGATGCCGGTGTCGGAGATCCGCAGCACGGCCATCCCGTGCTCGGCGTCCATCCGCACCCGCACCGTCCCGTCGAAGGTGAACTTCAGCGCGTTGCTGAGCAGGTTGAGCACCACCTTCTCCCACATGCCCCGATCCACGTGCACCGGCTCGGGCAGGGGCGCGCAGTCGACCTCGAAGGAGAGGCCGGCGCGCTCGATCGCCGACCGGAAGAGGCTGGCCAGGTCGGAGGTCACCGCGGCCAGATCCACCGGCTCGTAGCGGGCCTGCATCCGGCCCGCCTCGATGCGGGAGAAGTCGAGCAGGCTGTTGACCAGCTTGCCCAGGCGCAGCCCGTTGCGGCGGATGACGTCCAGCTCCGTGCGGACCCGCTCGTCGGCGTCGTGCAGCCGGCCGCGCAGCTCGTCCACCGGCCCCATGATCAACGTGAGCGGGGTGCGGAACTCGTGACTGATGTTGGAGAAGAAGGCGGTCTTGGCGCGGTCCAGCTCGGCGAGCTCCTCGGCCCGCCGCTGCTGCGCCTGGTAGCTGCGGGCGCTCGCGATTCCGGTCGCCAGGTGCCCGGCGGTCAGCTCCACGAAGCCGCGGTAGCCGTCGTCCAGCGCCCGGTAGCGGTTGAGTCCCGCCACCAGGAACCCGTACGGCGCGCCGCCCTGCTGCCGTAGCGGCACCAGCAGGGCCTCGGCCGGCGGGGCGGGCCATACACCCGCGGGCAGGTCCGCGAAGGCCGGGCCGTCGAGCGTCACCCGTACCGGGTCGCCCTCGGTGAGCGCGCCGGCCGGCCACGGGGCGGCGGGGTCGGTGAGGGACAGCGTGGCCGGGGCCGCCGGGTGACCGGCCGGCAGCCCGGTCGCCTCCGCCAGCCGGGCGTCGCCGTCGCGGTCGTACAGGTAGGTGAGCGTGAACGGCAGGTCCTGCGGGTTGCGGGCCAGCTGGCGGCTGACGAACGTGAGCGTCTCCTGCTCGGTGCGGATGACGCTCGGGTCCGAGCCGAGGTCGCGCAGCGTGGTCATCCGCCGCTCGCCGATGACCCGCTCGGTGTCCTCGCTGACCACGCAGAGCATCCCGACGAGGCTGCCGTCGTCGTCGCGCAGCGGGCTGTAGGAGAACGTGTGGTAGGTCTCCTCCCGGTAGCCGGCCCGCTCCAGGAACAGCAGCAGGCCCTCGTCCCAGGTCGCCTCGCCGGTGCGCAGCACGGTGTCGACGCGGGGACCGATGTCGTCCCAGATCTCGGTCCACACCTCGTTCGCCGGGCGGCCCAGCGCCCAGGGGTACTTGCGGCCGAGCGTGTCCCGCCGGTAGGCGGCGTTGCAGAAGAACGTGAGCTGCGGTCCCCAGGCCATCCACATCGGGAACCGGGAGGACAGCAGGATCCGCACCGAGGTCCGCAGGCTCTGCGGCCAGGTGTCCGGCGGCCCGAGCGGGTGCGCGGACCAGTCGACGCGCGCCAGGTCCGGCCCGATCTCGCCGTCGACGGCGAAGACGTCGGCGCGCGTACGCGGGTCGGTGTCAGCGCCGCTCATCGCCCGAGTCTCCCCCACCCCGTCCGATCCCGCTCGTCCGGGCCGCGTCGCGGCCTCGTGGTCGCTTCTTGCCCCGTCGCGCCCCCGGCACTCCACCCGGGGCGGGGAGATCTGACTCACGTGACGGCAGCGGGTCAGGGCAGGGGTTCGTGGTGCGGCCAAAATGAAAGGCTGCGGCATAACGAAAGGCAAGGAGACAGATCTCCTTGCCACTATCAATGTATATCGCACCCCCGGTCTTGCCGCAAGGCCCCGGTGATGCCGCAGAATCATCGGCCGATGCGGGTTGAGCTGCGAAAACGGGGGCATGGCATGACCGGACGGTACGTGTGGCAACTGCACGAGGTGGACGAGGCGCGGATCGCCGCGGTCGGCGGCAAGGGCGCGCACCTGGGGGCGCTGACGCGGATCGACGGGGTGCGCGTACCCAGGGGTTTCTGCGTGACGACGGACGCCTTCCGGCTGGTGGCGCGGACGCCGGCGTTGGCCGGCCCGCTGGACCGGCTGGCCCGCGCGGACGCGGACGACCCGGCGGCGCTGCGCACGGCCGCCGCCGAGGTCCGTCGCGCCGTCGAGCGGACCGCCCTGCCCGGCGACGTCGCGGCGGCGGTCACCGCCGCGCTGGCCGCGCTCGGGGCGGACGCCGCGTACGCGGTGCGCTCCAGCGCGACCGCGGAGGACCTGCCGGACGCCTCGTTCGCCGGCCAGCAGGACACCTACCTCAACGTGGTCGGCACGGCCGAGGTGCTGCGGCACGTCAGCCGCTGCTGGGCCTCGCTGTTCACCGACCGGGCGGTGACCTACCGGCGGCGCCACGGCATCGACGACCGCGCCGTGGACATGGCGGTGGTGGTGCAGCGGATGGTCTTCCCGGACGCCGCCGGGGTTCTGTTCACCGCCGACCCGGTCACCGGCGACCGGCGGGTGGTCTCGGTGGAGGCGGGCTTCGGGCTGGGCGAGGCCCTGGTCTCCGGCCTGGTGAACCCGGACGTGTTCACGGTGCGCGACGGCGCTGTCGTCGGCCGGCGGATCGGCGCGAAGTCACGGGCCGTGCACGCGGCGCCCGGCGGCGGCACCCTGCAGGCGCCCGTCGACCCGGCGCGGCAGGCCCAGCCGGCGCTGACCGACGCGCAGGCGGTACGCCTCGCCGCGCTGGGCCGGCGGATCGAGGCGTACTTCGGCTGCCCGCAGGACGTCGAGTGGGCGGTGACCGGGGACGACGTCCACATCCTGCAGAGCCGGCCGATCACCACGCTGTTCCCGGTGCCGGCTGCCGCCGCCGACGGGACGTTCCACGTCTACCTGTCGGTCGGCCACCAGCAGATGATGACCGACGCGATGAAGCCGCTGGGCCTGTCGATGTGGCGGCTGACCGCCATGGCGCCGATGCACGAGGCGGGCGGCCGGCTGTTCGTCGACGCCACACCGCACCTGGCCACCCCGGCGGGCCGTACCGCGTTCCTGGGCATGATCGGCCGGGCCGACCCGCTCACCCGGGACGCGCTGGAGACGGTCCTCGCCCGCGACGTCGTACCGGCCGCGCCGGACCCGGCCCCGGCCGGCCCGCCCGCGGATGGGCCGCCACCGCCGATCGACACCGATCCGGCGATCGTCACCGGCCTCGTCGCGCGCAGCCGGGAGTCCCTCGCCGCCCTGCGCCGCGACATCGAGGGCCGCAGCGGACCGGAGCTATTCGACTTCCTGATCGAGGCGTTCGCCGAGCACAAGCGGGTGCTCACCGATCCGGTGAGCGCCCAGGTGATCATGGCCGGGATGCAGGCCGCCTGGTGGCTCAACGACAAGCTGGGGGAGTGGCTCGGCGAACGCGACGCCGCCGACACGCTCACGCTGTCCGCGCCCGGCAACGTCACCGCCGAGATGGGGCTGGCGCTGCTCGACGTGGCCGACGTGATCCGGCCGTACCCCGAGGTGGTGGCGTTCCTGCGCGACCACGCCGGCGACGGGTTCCTGGACGAGCTGCCGAAACTGCCCGGCGGCGCGCAGGCGCGCGCGGCCGTCGAGGACTACCTGGACCGGTACGGCATGCGCTGCGTCGGCGAGATCGACATCACCCGGCCACGGTGGAGCGAGCGCCCGGCCACGCTCGTGCCGCTGATCCTGGACAACGTCCGCACCTTCACCCCGGGCGCCGCCGCGCGCCGCTTCGCCCAGGGCCGGGAGCGGGCCGAGGCGAAGGCCCGGGAGGTGCTGGACCGCCTGCGCGCGCTGCCCGACGGTGAGCGCAAGGCCGCCGAGACGCAACGCATGATCGACCGGGTACGCACGTTCGCCGGCTACCGCGAGTACCCGAAGTACGACATCGTGAGCCGCTACGCCGTCTACAAGCAGGCGCTGACGGCCGAGGCCGGCCGGCTGGCGCGCGCCGGTGTGCTCGCCGGTCCGGAGGACGTCTTCTTCCTCACCTTCGACGAGTTCCGCGAGGTCGCGGCCACCGGGCGGGCCGACGCCGGGCTGATCCGGCGGCGCCGCGGGGAGTTCCGGGCGCATCAGGCGCTCACCCCGCCCCGGGTGCTCACCTCCGACGGCGAGGCCCTCGACGGCTCGTACCGGCGCGACGACGTGCCGCCGGGCGCCCTGGCCGGGCTGGCGGTCTCGGCCGGCGTGGTCGAGGGGCGGGCGCGGGTCGTGACGGACCTGACCCGGGCCGACGTGGAGCCGGGCGACATCCTCGTCACCGCGTACACCGACCCGAGCTGGACGCCGCTGTTCGTCGCAGTCGCCGGACTGGTGACGGAGATCGGCGGCCTGATGACGCACGGCGCGGTGATCGCCCGCGAGTACGGCCTGCCCGCGGTGGTGGCGGTGCCGGACGCGACCCGGCTGATCCCCGACGGCGGGCGGATCCGCGTGCACGGCACCGACGGGTACGTCGAGCTGCTGTCCTGACCGGCGCGGCATGCTCGATGATGGAGGTCCGGCGAGCGGGGAGGCGCGATGCGGATCGGGGAGCTGTCGGCGCGTACCGGGGTCAGCGCCCGGTCCATCCGGTACTACGAGCAGCAGGGCCTGCTCGCCGCCCTGCGCACACCGAGCGGCCAGCGGGTCTTCGCCGAGTCGGCGGTGGACCGGGTCCGGCTCATCCAGCGGCTGTTCGACGCCGGGCTGAGCAGTCGCCGGATGGCCGAGCTGCTGCCCTGCGTGACCGACCCGGAGATCCGCACCTCGTGGCTGACCGAAAGGCTGCGCGAGGAGCGGGCCCGGATGACCGCCGAGATGGCACGGCTCGCGCACGCCGTCGCGGTGCTCGACGACGTGGTGGCCGACATGACAGTGACCGAGGACACCCGGGATCCGGCCGCCTGAGCGCTTGCCCTTGACACCGGTGTCAACTCCTAGCGTCGGGGCATGAACGCGACACTGGACACCGCATCGCCGGTGACGCCGCTGCTGGAGCCGGTCACCGTCGCCGGTCTGTCGTTGCCGTCCCGCTTCGTGATGGCGCCGATGACCCGTAATCGCGCGCCGGGCGGCGTGCCGACGCCGGAGATGGCCGAGTACTACCGGCGCCGCGCCGCGGCGGGTGTCGGCCTGATCGTCACCGAGGGCGTGCTGGTGGACCATCCCAGCGCCGGCCACGAGGACACCGTGCCACGGATGACTTCCGGCGCGGCCGAGGCCGGCTGGCGCGGCGTGGTCGAGGCTGTGCACGCCGCCGGCGGCTGGATCGCCGCGCAGCTGTGGCACCTGGGCAGCCTGCGCGAGCCGGTGGACGGCGCTCCGGCGTGGACCCCCTCGGGGGTACGCGAGCCGGGCCGCCCCGCGCCGCACGCGATGACCGCCGCCGACGCGGACGTCCTGCTGGCGGCGTACGCGGACGCGGCAGGGGTGGCGGTCCGGGCCGGGTTCGACGCGGTCGAGATCCACGCCGCGCACGGTTACCTGCTGGACGAGTTCCTGTGGCCGTACACGAACCGCCGGACCGACGCGTTCGGTGGCTCCCCGGCGCGGCGGGCGGCGTTCCCGGCGGCCGTGGTCCGCGCGGTGCGCGAGCAGGTCCCGGCACACCGGCCGGTGATCGTGCGGTTCTCCCAGTTCAAGGAGCGGGCGTTCGACGCGCGGATCGCCGAGACCCCGGCCGAGCTGGCGCGGATCCTCGGCGCGTTCGCCGAGGCCGGCGCGGACGTGCTGCACGCCTCGCAGCGTCGCTTCTGGGAGCCGGCGTTCCCCGGATCGCCGCTGAACCTGGCCGGCTGGGCGAAGCGTCTCACCGGTCTGCCGTCGATCACTGTCGGCTCGGTCGGGCTGCGCCGGGACTTCCTGCGCGCGGGCGGCCCGGAGTCGGTGGCGGGCCTGGCCGCGCGGCTGGCGGACGGGGAGTTTGACCTGGTCGCGCTGGGCCGCGCGCTGCTCGGCAACCCGGCCTGGGTGACGCACGCCGCGGCCGGCCGGCTGGACGAGATCGTCGACTACCGCAAGGCGCACGAGGACGTCTATCCGTAGGCGCCAGGGGTTGACGCCGGGGGATGTTATCGCTCACAGTCGATGGCAGGGCATGAGCGCCGCAAGGCTCACCGGGCGAGCCGCGCTGGTCGTACCCCGACACCGTCACCGGACGCGGAGTCGGGGGAGTCGCACCACCACCATCGCGTAACCCCCGGAAGAGGAATCCGCATGAGACGAAAGAGAGCCTTGCTGACCACCGGCATCCTGGCCGGCGCGCTCGCCGCCGGCATGGCGGTGGCCCTGGCGCCGGCCGCGAGCGCCGGCACCACGCTGCGCGCGGCGGCGGCCGAGAAGGGCCGCTACTTCGGCGCCGCGGTCGCCACCAACAAGCTGTCCGACAACACGTACGCCACGGTGCTGAACCGCGAGTTCAACTCCGTGGTGGCCGAGAACGAGATGAAGTGGGACGCCACCGAGCCGCAGCAGGGGCGGTTCAACTACAGCGGTGGCGACCGGCTGGTCAGCCACGCCCGCGCGAACGGGATGTCGGTGCGCGGGCACGCGCTGCTCTGGCACCAGCAGCAGCCGTCGTGGGCGCAGGGCCTGTCCGGCAGCGCGCTGCGCAACGCCGCGATCAACCACGTCACCCAGGTCGCCACCCACTTCCGGGGGCAGATCTACGCCTGGGACGTGGTGAACGAGGCGTTCGCCGACGGCGGCAGCGGCGGGCGCCGTGACTCGAACCTGCAGCGCACCGGCAACGACTGGATCGAGGCCGCGTTCCGGGCCGCCCGCGCCGCCGACCCGGGCGCGAAGCTCTGCTACAACGACTACAACACCGACGGCATCAACGCGAAGTCGACCGGCATCTACAACATGGTGCGCGACTTCAAGTCGCGTGGCGTGCCGATCGACTGCGTCGGCTTCCAGTCGCACCTGGGCACCACGATCCCCGGTGACTACCAGGCCAACCTCCAGCGGTTCGCGGACCTGGGCGTGGAGGTCCAGATCACCGAGCTGGACGTGATGACCGGCGGCAACCAGGCGAACATCTACGCCGCCGTCACCCGGGCCTGCCTGGCGGTGTCGCGCTGCGCCGGCATCACGGTGTGGGGCGTGCGGGACTGCGACTCGTGGCGCGGCTCGGACAACGCGCTGCTGTTCGACTGTTCAGGCAACAAGAAGGCGGCGTACAACACCGTGCTCGACGCGCTCAACGCGGGCGGGAACAACCCGCCGCCGACCACCACCCCGCCGCCGAACAACCCGACCACGCCACCGCCGGGTCAGGGCGGGTGTACGGCCTCGGTGACGCTGAATTCCTGGACCGGTGGCTTCGTCGCCAACGTGAAGGTGACAGCCGGCTCGTCGGGCACCCGGGGATGGACCGTCACCATGACGCTGCCGGGCGGCGCGAGCGTCACAAACACCTGGAGCGCCACCGCGAGCGGTAACAGCGGCACGGTGCGGTTCACGAACGTCGACTACAACGGCCAGCTCGGCGCCGGCCAGAGTGCCGAGTTCGGGTTCCAGGGCAACGGAAGCGGATCGGGTATGACGCCCACCTGCTCCGCCTCCTGAGCGCAGGCGTCGCGGGGGCGGTACGACGTGCCGCCCCCGCGACGTCCGGTCGCGTCCTACCTGGAGCGCCGTCTCTGTTACAAGAAAGAGACATGCACATTTCGCGCGATTGGTTGACGGGGCAACTTGTGAGCGTTAACACTCGCCGTGACGGTTACCTGTGTCACAGGGGCCCACGGAGGGGAGAGGACGCTCGTGCGCAGACGAATCCTGGCCGCAGTCAGCGGCGCCGCGCTCGCGATCAGCCTGGCCGCGTGCAGCGGCGAGGGCGCCGGAGGCGGCTCGGACACCAGCTCCGCCAAGCCCGGCGACCTGACGATCGGCGTCTCGATGCCGACCCAGACCTCGGAACGGTGGATCGCCGACGGCAACTCGGTGAAGGAGAAGTTGCAGGCCAAGGGCTACAAGGTCGACCTGCAGTACGCCGGGGACGACATCCCCACCCAGTCGCAGCAGATCGACCAGATGATCACCCAGGGCGCGGACGTGCTGGTCATCGCCCCGATCGACGGCACCGCGCTCAGCGGCCAGCTCCAGGCCGCCGCGGCCGCGAAGATTCCGGTCATCTCCTACGACCGGCTCATCCGTAACAGCCCCAACGTCAGCTTCTACGTCAGCTTCGACAACTACAAGGTGGGCGTGGCGCAGGCCAACGCGCTCCTGGTCGGCCTCGGCCTGCTCAACAAGGACGGGTCCAAGGGCGCCGCGACCGGCCCGTTCAACGTGGAGCTGTTCGCCGGCTCGCTCGACGACAACAACGCCGGCTTCTTCTTCAACGGCGCGATGGACACGCTCAAGCCGTACTTCGACGCCGGGACGCTGAAGGTCAAGTCGGGGCAGACCAAGATCGAGCAGGCCGCCATCCTGCGCTGGCAGCAGGAGACCGCGCAGAAGCGGATGGAGGACCTGCTCACCTCCAGCTACAACGACGGCAGCAAGGTCGACGGCGTGCTGTCGCCCTTCGACGGCCTCTCCCGGGGCATCATCACCGCCCTGCAGAACGCCGGTTACCGCGGCGGCGCCAAGAAGATGCCGGTGGTGACCGGGCAGGACGCCGAGGTCGCGTCCGTCAAGCTCATCAACGACGGCGTGCAGAGCTCCACCGTGTTCAAGGACACCCGCCTGCTGGCCGAGCAGGCGGTGATCGCCGCCGAGGCGTTCCTGCGCAAGGAGGAGCCGAAGGCCAACGAGACCAAGGCGTACAACAACGGCGTCAAGGTCGTGCCCGCGTTCCTGCTGCCGGTCCAGACGGTCTACAAGGAGGACATCAAGTCCGTCCTGATCGACTCCGGTTACCTGACCGAGCAGGAGGTCGCCGCCGGCCGAGCCGGCTGATCCGGCCGGCGGGCCCGGTGGCGCGGTACGCCACCGGGCCCGCCCCGCTCCGGACACCACGACCACGAGCAGGACGGATACCCATGAGCGACCACATCCTCGAGATGCGTGGCATCACGAAGACCTTCCCCGGGGTCACCGCGCTGCAGGACGTCTCGCTCGCCGTACGGCGCGGCGAGATCCACGCGATCTGCGGCGAGAACGGCGCCGGCAAGTCCACCCTGATGAAGGTGCTGTCCGGGGTCTACCCGGCGGGCAGCTACGACGGCCAGATCGTCTTGGACGGCGAGCCGGTCGGCTTCCGGGGCATCCAGGACAGCGAAGCGCGCGGCATCGTCATCATCCACCAGGAACTCGCGTTGGTGCCGTACCTGTCGATCGCCGAGAACATCTTCCTCGGCAACGAGCGCCGGGGCCGCGGCGGGCTCATCGACTGGCACCGCACCAACGCCGAGGCCGCGGCGCTGCTGCGGTCGGTCGGGCTGCACGAGAACCCGGTCACCCCGGTCATCCAGCTGGGCGTCGGCAAGCAGCAGCTGGTGGAGATCGCCAAGGCGCTGTCCAAGAAGGTGCGGCTGCTGATCCTCGACGAGCCCACAGCGGCGCTCAACGACGTCGACTCGGCGCACCTGCTCGACCTGATGCGCAGCCTCCGCGACCAGGGCATCACCTGCATCATGATCTCGCACAAGCTGGGTGAGATCACGGCGATCGCCGACTCGACCACCGTCATCCGCGACGGCCGTACCGTCGAGACGCTCGACATGGCCGACGGCGGCGCGACCCAGGACCGGATCATCCGCGGCATGGTCGGGCGCGACCTGGCCACCTTCTACCCGACCCGCGACGTGACCCCCGGCGAGGAGGTGCTGCGGATCGAGGACTGGACGGTGCGGCACCCCACCCAGGACCGCCTGGTGGTCGACCGGGCCTCGCTGCACGTGCGCGCCGGTGAGGTCGTCGGCATCGCCGGCCTGATGGGCGCCGGGCGCACCGAGCTGGCCATGAGCGTGTTCGGCCGCGCCTACGGCCGCGACATCAGCGGCCGCCTGTACGTCAAGGGCCGCGAGGTACGGACGCGCACGGTGGCCGAGGCGATCGCCAACGGCATCGCGTACGCCACCGAGGACCGCAAGCACTACGGCCTCAACCTCATCGACGACGTCCGGGGCAACATCTCGGCCGCCGCGCTCGACAAGCTCGCCCGCAACGGCTGGATCGACGGCAACCGGGAGATCCAGGTCGCCGAGCGGGGCCGGCGCGACATGAACATCAAGGCCCCGACCGTGATGTCGGTGGTGGGCAAGCTCTCCGGCGGCAACCAGCAGAAGGTCGTGCTGGCGAAATGGCTGTTCACCGACCCGGACGTGCTGATCCTCGACGAGCCGACCCGGGGCATCGACGTCGGCGCGAAGTTCGAGATCTACACGATCGTCAACCGGCTGGTGGCCGAGGGCAAGGCGGTGGTCCTCATCTCCTCCGAACTGCCCGAGCTGCTCGGCATGTGCGACCGCGTCTACACCCTCGCGGCCGGCCGGATCACCGGGGAGATGCCGGTGCGCGAGGCCACCCAGGAGAACCTGATGGAACTCATGACCAAGGACAGGGATCTCGTCCGATGACCAGCACGAAGCCCACGCCCCAGAAGGTCGCCGCGCCCGACACCGGCGCGGCCGCGAGCCTGCACACCGGCACCAGCGACCCGCGCACGCTGATCCTCGGCAACCTGCGGCAGAGCGGTATCTACATCGCCCTGGTGGTGATCGTCGCGCTGTTCGCGGTGCTCACCGACGGTGTCTCGCTCAGCCCCGGCAACCTGACCAACATCGTGCTCCAGTACTCCTACATCCTGGTGCTCGCGATCGGCATGGTCATCGTGATCATCGGCGGCCACATCGACCTGTCCGTGGGATCGGTGGTGGCGCTCACCGGAGCGGTCTCCGCGGTGCTCGTCATCCGGGAGGGCATGCCCTGGTGGGCCGGCGTGCTGGCCGCGCTCGCGGTGGGCGTCGCGGTCGGCGCGTGGCACGGGCTCTGGGTCGCGTACGCCGGGATCCCGGCCTTCATCGTCACCCTGGCCGGCATGCTCCTGTTCCGCGGCCTCACGCTGCGGGTGCTGGACAACATCTCGCTGTCGCCGTTCCCCGAGGAGTACCAGCGGGTCGCCGCCGGCTTCCTCAACGGACTGCTGGGCGGCGAGGGCTACGACGCCTTCACGCTGTTCATCGGCGCGTTCGCCGTCGTCGGGTACGCGGTGGCCGTGTTCCGGACCCGGGTCGCCCGGGTGCGCCACGAGCAGCCGGTGGAGTCGTTCCCGCTGTTCGTCCTGCGGATCGTGGTGGTCGGCGCCGTGGTCATGTGGTTCGCCTGGCAGCTCGCCAACGCCCGCGGCCTGCCGATCGTGCTCATCGTGCTGGCCGTGCTGGTGCTGATCTACGGCCTGCTCACCCGCCGTACCGTGTTCGGCCGGCAGGTGTACGCGATCGGCGGCAACCTGCCCGCGGCGATGCTGTCCGGCGTCCGGGTGAAGCGGGTCAACTTCTGGATCTTCGTCAACATGGGCTTCCTGTCCGCCGTGGCGGGCGTGATCTACTCGTCCCGGTCCAACGGCGCCCAGCCGGCCGCCGGCAACATGTTCGAGCTGGACGCGATCGCGGCGGCCTTCATCGGCGGCGCGGCGGTCACCGGCGGGGTCGGCACCGTGGTCGGCGCCATGGTGGGTGGCCTGATCATGGCGGTGATGAGCAACGGGATGCAGCTCATGGGCGTCGACCAGTCCGTCCAGTCGGTGGTGAAGGGTCTCGTCCTGCTCGTGGCGGTGGCGTTCGACATCTGGAACAAGCGCCGGGCGGCCGGCGCCCGGTGACGGCCGGCCGGACGCTCGCCCCTTCGTCCGGCCGACCGCCGTTCACCGGCCGCAGCCGCTCACGCCCGGCTCCACCGCTGGTTGGCGTTGCCGTGGCAGGTCCAGACGATCACCCGGGTGCCGTTGGCGGTGCCCGCGTTGTCGACGTCCAGGCACAGCGACGGGAAGCGCCCGTTGCTCACCGTGCCGTTGCCGTTGATGGTCCACTGCTGGTTGGTGCCGCCGTTGCAGTCCCAGATCTGCACCCGGGTGCCGGCGGTCGCGTTCGTCGGCACGTCCAGGCACTTGCCGAGCACCTGCAACGCCTGCCCGTTGGCGGTGAACTGCTGGTTGGCATTGTTGTGACAGTCCCAGATCAGCGTGCCGGTGCCGTTGGCGGTGCCGGCGTTGTCGACGTCGAGGCACCGGCCGGACGACTCGCTGCGCAGCCGGAACGTGGTCGGGACCGGTGGCGGGGTCGTGGTGCCGCCGCCGCTGACCCGGTAGACCACGGTGCCGTGCGCGGGGACGCTGGCGGAGATCGCGCCGGTGCTGGTGGAGGTGGCGTCGGTCCAGGCGTCGCGCAGCGTGAACGAGCTGCCGCTCTTGCCGATCGCCGCCGCCGTGGTGGAGACGGTGGTGGTCGAGCTGCCCTGGTTGAACAGGGCGACCGCCACGTCTCCGTTGGCCAGCGGCTTGGCCAGCACCCGCCGGGTGCCGTCGAAGGAGACCTGGACCGCCTGGCGGCCGAGCGTGTCCTGGTTGATCGCGACCAGGTTGGCGTTGCGCAGGATCGCCAGCGTGGCCGCGTTCGTCGAGCGGACGTCGTGGCCCATCATCAGCGGCGCCGCCAGCATCGACCAGAGCGCGAAGTGACTGCGCATCTCGGTGTCGTTCATGCCCCCTCGGCCGACCTCCAGCATGTCCGGGTCGTTGAAACCGCCGGGGGCGGCGTACCCGGCCAGGGGCACCGTGACGTCGACGATGTTCTGGATGCCCATCGGGTAGCCGTTGGTCTGGCCGGTGTTCCACGCGTTGGTGATGTCCTCGGTGGTCCGCCAGAGGTTCGCCACGTCGCTCCAGTTGCGCTGCGGCCCGGTCTTGGCGTGGTAGCTGTTGGGGTTGATGCTGTAGACGATCGGCCGGCCGGTGGAGGCCAGCGCGTCGCGCATGATGCCGAACCGCGCCACCTGGTCGTTTATCGTCCCGGTGCCGGAGCACCAGTCGTACTTGAGGTAGTCCACGCCCCACGCGGCGAACTGCCGCGCGTCCTGGTACTCGTGGTTGAGGCTGCCGGTGGCGCCGGGGAACGCGCCGCCGACCTGGGCGCAGGTCTTGTCCAGCGGCACCTGGTAGATGCCGAACAGCAGGCCACGGGCGTGCAGGTAGTCACCGAGCGCCTTCATTCCGCTGGGGAACCGTTGCGGGTGCGCCTGGAGGTTGCCCTGCGCGTCCCGGTTCGGGTTGAACCAGCAGTCGTCCACGACGACGTACTTGTACCCGAGGTCGCGCAGTCCGTTGGCGACGATCGCGTCGGCGGTCTGCTGGATGAGGGTCTCGTTGATGTTGCAGCCGAACGTGTTCCAGGTGTTCCACCCCATCGGCGGCGTACGGGCGACGCCGTTGTCCAGCGCCCGGGCCGGGCGTGGGGCGACTGCCCCGTCGGTGACGGTGGCTGCGAGCGCCACCGCCGCGACACCCAGGACGGCGAGCGTCCGTCGGGTCCATCTGCGCACTGGGTCCTCCTCGGTGGCCGGGCGCCGTCCGTGCCGGTACCCGGAAGGGAGCGGCCCGCCGGTCGCACGGCGTCGCCCGTGGTCCACGGGGACGGACGCGGCACGGTAGTTCCACCAGGGCCGGTCGGTGCCGGCGGGCGCTCGTGGGTGGTGGGGTTCCGGCGGTCGACGGGGTCGCCGTCCGTCGCCGCCCGGCTGCGGCGCCGGGGTTTCCCGGACAGCGGCGCCACAGTGTGTGGGGATGGCGAAATGTTATCGCTGACATCAAACACTGTAAATAGCCTGGCGACCCTCGGGCGGCTTGCGGCGGCCTGCTGCCGAGGGTGCCGCGGCGAGAAAAAGAGCCGCTGAGCGGCCTTCTGGGCGGCCCCGCGGCGGCATCTGGGCCCTCGGGCCGGGGGAATCGGGAACGCCGAGAGAATTTCCGGAAGTTCCATCGATTGTTGTCGCTAACAGGCCGTCTACCCGAGGTTCGACCGCGCCGTCGGCGTGGATCTCCCGGCCGGCGGCCGGGCCGGTCCGCGCGGGGCGGAGGACGCCGGTTCCGGGCGCCGCCGCTCGTTACGTAGCTGTTGCCCGGACGTGTCTTGACGGATGTGTATGTGAGCGCTAACACTAACTCCGTGACACGGCGGAGGTGCAAATGAGCGAAGTGGACGCGACCGACCGGTACGTGATCGGGGTCGACTTCGGCACGTTGTCCGGCCGGGCGTTGGTGGTCCGGGTCCGCGACGGCGCTGAACTCGGCACCGCGGTGCACGACTACCGGCACGGGGTCATCGAGACCGCGCTGCCCGACGACGGCCCGGCGTTGCCGCCGGACTGGGCGCTGCAGGACCCCGACGACTACCGCGACGTGCTGCGCCACGCCGTACCGGCAGCGCTCTCGGCGGCCGGCGTGGACCCGGCACTGGTGGTCGGGATCGGCATCGACTTCACCGCCTGCACGGTCCTGCCGACGCTCGCCGACGGCACGCCGCTGTGCGAGATCCCGGAGCTGCGCCACCGGCCGCACGCCTGGGTCAAGCTCTGGAAGCACCACGCCGCGCAGCCGCACGCCGACCGGATCAACGCGCTGGCGCACGAACGCGGCGAGCCGTGGATCGGCCGCTACGGCGGCAAGATCTCGGCGGAGTGGCAGTTCGCCAAGGGGCTGCAGATCCTGGACGAGGACCCGGAGATCTACCGGCGCGCCGATCGTTTCATCGAGGCGGCCGACTGGATCGTCTGGCAGCTGTGCGGCGTCGAGACGCGCAACGTCTGCACCGCCGGCTACAAGGGCATCCGGCAGGACGGCCGGTACCCGTCCCCGGACTACCTGGCCGCGCTCGACCCGGATTTCACCGACTTCGTCACCAAGCTGGACGGTCCGCTGCTGCCGCTGGGCGCGCGGGCCGGCGCGCTCGACGCCCGCGCCGCCGCCTGGACCGGCCTGCCCGAGGGCATCGCGGTCGCGGTCGGCAACGTCGACGCGCACGTCACCGCCGCCGCCGCCCAGGCGCTGCGGCCCGGCCGGCTGGTGGCCATCATGGGCACCTCCACCTGCCACGTGCTCAACGGCACCCACCCGGCCGAGGTGCCGGGCATGTGCGGCGTGGTCGACGGCGGCATCAGCCCCGGCGCCTGGGGCTTCGAGGCCGGGCAGAGCGGCGTGGGGGACATCTTCGGCTGGTTCGTGCGCCACGGCGCCCCGGCCGGATTCGACTCGCACGAGCGGCTCACCGAGGCCGCCGCGGCCCAGCCGGTCGGCGCGCACGGCCTGGTGGCGCTGGACTGGTGGAACGGCAACCGGTCGCTGCTGGTCAACCACGACCTGAGCGGGCTGATTGTCGGGCTGACGCTGGCCACCCGGCCGCCGGACGTCTACCGGGCGCTGCTGGAGGCCACCGCGTACGGCACCCGGATGATCGTCGAAGCGTTCGCCCAGGCCGGAGTGCCGGTCGACGACCTGGTGGTGGCCGGCGGGCTCACCTCCAACCGGCTGCTGATGCAGATCTACGCCGACGTCACGAACCGGCCGCTGAGCATCATCGGCTCCGCCCAGGGGCCGGCGCTCGGCTCGGCCATCCACGCCGCGGTCGCGGCCGGCGAGTACCAGTCGATCCACGAGGCGTCCGCCGCGATGGGACGGATCGAGGAGGCGGTCTACCGGCCCGTACCGGAGAACGTCCGGGCGTACGACGCGCTCTACGCGGAGTACCGCGCGCTGCACGACCACTTCGGCCGCGGCGCGAACGACGTCATGCTGCGCCTGCGGGCGATCCGCAACGCGGCGGTCGACGCCCGCGCCGCCGCGCCCTTGGAGGTGGTCGGATGAACAGCCAGGTCGCCGAGCTGCGCGAGACGGTGGCCCGCCTGCACCGCGAGCTGACCCGCTACGGGCTGGTGGCCTGGACCGCCGGCAACGTCTCGGCCCGCGTACCCGGTCAGGACCTGATGGTCATCAAGCCCAGCGGCGTCGACTACGACGACCTGACCGCCGAGTCCATGGTGGTCTGCGACCTGAGCGGCACTGTCGTCGACGGCGGCGGCTCGCCGTCCAGCGACACCGCCGCGCACGCCTACGTCTACCGCGCGATGCCCGAGGTCGGCGGCGTGGTGCACACCCACAGCGGCTACGCCACCGCCTGGGCGGCCCGGGGCGAGGCGATCCCGTGCTGGCTGACCGCGCAGGCCGACGAGTTCGGCGGGGAGATCCCGGTCGGGCCGTTCGCGCTGATCGGCGGCGACGACATCGGCAAGGGGATCGTCAGCACGCTGTCCGGGCACCGCTCGCCCGCGGTGCTCATGCGCAACCACGGCGTGTTCACCATCGGCCGGGACGCCCGGGCGGCGGTCAAGGCCGCCGTGATGTGCGAGGACGTCGCCCGCACCGCGCACCTGGCCCGAGCGCTCGGGCAGCCGCTGCCGATCGCGCCGGCCGACATCGACTCGCTCTACGACCGTTACCAGAACGTCTACGGCCAACGCCCGCCGGCGCCCTGACCCCGGACCGGGCGCCGCGCACCCACCCCACCACCACACCCGGACGCACCGGCTCCCCGCCGCGCGTCCGGAACATCCAACCCCGGAGGAGAACCGATGAGTACCAGGAGCACGGCCCGCAGGGTCATCGCCGCGCTCGCCGGCGTGCTGCTCGCCGGCAGCATGGCGGCCTGCGGCAACAGCGACACCGGTGGCGATTCCGGTGACGGCAACGACAAGACCGTCCTGGGTTTCTCCCAGGTGGGCGCCGAGAGCGGCTGGCGCACCGCGAACACCACCTCGATCAAGGAAGCGGCCGCCGAGGCCGGCATCGAGCTGAAGTTCGACGACGCGCAGCAGAAGCAGGAGAACCAGATCAAGGCGATCCGCAACTTCATCCAGCAGAAGGTCGACGTGATCGCCTTCTCGCCGGTGGTGGAGTCGGGCTGGGACACCGTGCTCAAGGAGGCCAAGGACGCGAAGATCCCGGTCATCCTGACCGACCGCGCGGTCGACTCGGCCGACAAGTCGCTCTACAAGACGTTCCTCGGCTCGGACTTCGTCAAGGAGGGCCGCCTCGCCGGCGAGTGGCTGGTGGAGCAGAAGAAGGCGGCGTCCGGTCCGGTCAACATCGTCGAGCTGCAGGGCACGACCGGCTCGGCCCCGGCCAACGACCGGAAGAAGGGCTTCGCCGAGGCGATCGCCGCCAACCCCAACCTGAAGATCGTCGCGTCGCAGTCGGGTGACTTCACCCGGGCCGGCGGCAAGCAGGTCATGGAGCAGTTCCTCAAGGCCAACCCGAAGATCGACGTGCTCTTCGCGCACAACGACGACATGGGCCTGGGCGCGCTCGAGGCGATCAGCGCGGCGGGCAAGACGCCCGGCAAGGACATCACCATCATCACCGTCGACGCGGTGAAGGACGGCATGCAGGCCCTCGCGGACGGCAAGTTCAACTTCATCGCCGAGTGCAGCCCGCTGCTCGGCCCGCAGCTGATGGAGCTGGTCAAGAAGGTCAAGGCCGGCGAGGAGGTCCCCGCCCGGATCGAGACCGAGGAGACCACCTTCACCCAGGAGCAGGCCAAGGAGGCACTGCCCAACCGCAAGTACTGACCCACCCCGGGGGTCGCCGTCGCGAGACGGCGGCCCCCGTGCCACCACCGTCTAGAAGAGGTCCGATGGGATGACGGGTAACCGTCCGGTCCTGACCATGACCGGCATCAGCAAGACCTTCCCCGGGGTCCGCGCGCTGCACGACGTCGACTTTCGGCTGTTCCCGGGCGAGGTCCACGCCCTGATGGGTGAGAACGGCGCCGGCAAGTCCACCCTGATCAAGGTGCTGACCGGCGTCTACGGGACCGATGCGGGCGTCATCACCCTCGACGGCGAGCAGGTCTCGTTCAGCGGGCCGATGCAGGCCGCCGCGGCCGGCGTCAGCACCGTCTACCAGGAGGTCAACCTCTGCACCAACCTGTCGGTGGCGGAGAACGTCTTCATCGGCCGCGAGCCGCGCCGGCTCGGCGCGGTGCGCTGGGGCGAGATGCGCCGGCGGGCGCGCGACCTGCTGGCCCGGCTCGACCTCGACCTCGACGTCTCCGCGCCGCTGGGCACGTACTCGCTCGCGGTGCAGCAGATGGTCGCCATCGCCCGGGCGATCGACGTGCAGGCCCGGGTGCTGATCCTGGACGAGCCGACGTCCAGCCTGGACGCCGGCGAGGTGGCGCAGCTGTTCCGGATCATGCGCCAGCTCCGTGACGAGGGCATCGCGATCCTGTTCGTCACGCACTTCCTCGACCAGGTCTACGGCATCGCGGACCGCATCACGGTGTTGCGCAACGGCACGCTGGTGGGGGAGTACCGCACCGAGGAGCTGCCGCAGTTCAGCCTGGTCGAGAAGATGATCGGGCAGGAGCTGGACGTGCTGGAGCGGCTCGACGAGCAGCAGAAACGCGCCACCGTCGACACCGCGGACGAGGCCCCGCTGGTGGACGCCGACGGGCTGGGCCGGCGTGGCGCGGTCGCCCCGTTCAGTCTGCGCATCCACGCCGGTGAGGTGGTCGGCCTGGCCGGACTGCTCGGCTCCGGCCGTACCGAGGTGGCGCGGCTGATCTTCGGCGCGGACCGGGCCGACCACGGCCAGGTCCGGCTCGACGGCGGCCGGGCGCCGGTGCGCAACCCGATCCAGGCCATCGGCCAGGGCGTCGGCTTCTGCTCGGAGAACCGGCGGGCCGAGGGCATCGTCCCGGAGCTGACGGTCCGGGAGAACATGATCCTGGCGATGCAGGCCGCGCGCGGCTGGCTGCGTCCGATCCCGCGCCGCCGCCAGGACGAGCTGGTCCGCAGGTACGTCGAGGCGCTGAGCATCCGCCCGGCCAACCCGGAACTGCCGGTGCGCAACCTGTCCGGCGGCAATCAGCAGAAGGTGCTGCTGGCCCGCTGGCTCATCACCGAGCCGCGCCTGCTCATCCTGGACGAGCCGACCCGCGGCATCGACGTGGGCGCGAAGGCCGAGATCCAGAAGCTGGTGGTGCAGCTCTCCGACGGCGGCATGGCGGTGCTGTTCATCTCCGCCGAGCTGGAGGAGGTGCTGCGCCTGAGCCACCGGGTCGCGGTCATGCGCGACCGCGAGATGGTCGCCCAGCTCGACAACGACGACACGCTCGACGCCGACCGCGTCATGCGCACCATCGCCAGCGGCACCACGCGGAAGGAGGTGACCCGATGACCGCCGTCGCCGCCCGCCTCCGCCCGCTCACCGGCCACCGCCTGTTCTGGCCGGCGCTGGTGCTCGTGGTGATGCTCGCCGCGAACACCGTCTACCGTCCCGGCTTCCTCGCCGTCGAGGTCAAGAACGGCCACCTGTACGGCACGCCCATCGACATCCTGCGGCTGAGCGCGCCGCTGATCCTGGTCGCGCTCGGGATGACGCTCGTCATCGCCACCGGCGGCATCGACCTGTCCGTCGGGTCGCTCTGCGCCATCAGCGGCGCGATCGCCTGCCTGCACATCAGCGGGGCGGCCGACCAGAACAGCCCGGCCACGGTGGCCACCGCGCTGGCGCTGGCCTTCGGCGCCGCGCTGGTGCTCGGCGCGTGGAACGGCGTGCTCGTGGCGGTCATCGGCATCCAGCCGATCATCGCCACGCTGATCCTCATGGTGGCCGGCCGGGGCATCGCCCAGCTGGTCACCGAGGGGCAGATCATCACGATCAACTCCGGGCCGTACCGGGCGATCGGGCTCGGGCACTTCCTGACGCTGCCGCTGGCCATCCTGATCGCGCTCGCCGCCGCGCTGCTGGTGGCCGCGTTCACCCGGCGTACCGCGCTCGGCCTGATCGTCGAGTCGGTCGGCGGTAACGCCGAGGCCAGCCGGCTGGCCGGCATCCGGTCGCGGCGCATCGTCTTCCTCGTCTACGTGATCAGCGCCGCCTGCGCCGCGCTCGCCGGCTTCATGGTCACCGCGAACGTGTCCAGCGCCGACGGCAACGCCGCCGGTCTGTGGATCGAGCTCGACGCGATCCTGGCGGTCGTGATCGGCGGCACGTCGCTCGCCGGGGGCCGGTTCTCCCTCGGCGGCACCGTCCTCGGCGCGCTGATCATCCAGACCCTGACCACCACCGTGTACGCCATGAACATCTCGCCGCAGACGTCGCTGCTGTTCAAGGCGGTCGTCGTCATCGCCGTCTGCCTCGTGCAGGCCCCGGCGTTCCGCGCCCGGCTGCGCCGGCGGCGGCGCGGGACCGAGCCCGGGCCGGCGGCGCCGCAGCGGGAGAAGGAGCAGGTGCCGGCATGAGCAGCACGTCGTTGACCACCGGCCGCTCCTGGCGGCCCAGCCTGCCCCGGCGGCACGTCCCGGTGCTGGCGACGCTCGCCCTGCTGCTCGTCATGTACGGCATCGGCGTGTCCCAGTACCGCGCGTTCTCCAACATCCAGGTCGTCTTCAACGTCTTCATCGACAACGGCTTCCTGCTCGTGGTCGCGGTCGGCATGACGTTCGTGATCCTCACCGGCGGCATCGACCTGTCCGTCGGCTCGGTGGTCGCGATGACCGCGATGGTGTCGGCGTCGCTGCTGCGCGACGGCCTGCCCGCGGCGCTGGTGCTGGTCATCGCGCTGCTGATCGGCCCGACGCTGGGCTTCCTGATGGGCTGCGCGATCCACTTCTTCGAGATCCAGCCGTTCATCGTCACACTCGCCGGGATGTTCTTCGCCCGCGGCATGTGCACGTTCATCAGCGACTCCTCGATCTCCATCACCGACGGCTTCTGGACGTCGATGTCGCAGCAGCGCATCGGCGACCCGGCCGGCAACTTCGTCTCGATCAGTGTGCTCATCGCGTTCGCGGTGGTGCTGATCGCGGCGTACGTGCTGGCGTACACCCGGTTCGGCCGCAACGTGTACGCGGTCGGCGGCAACGCGCAGTCGGCGCTGCTGATGGGCCTGCCGGTGGCGCGGACCCGGATCGCCGTCTACACGATCAGCGGGCTCTGCTCGGCCATCGGCGGCATCCTGCTGTCGTTCTACACGCTCTCCGGCGCGCCGCTGATCGCCGTCGGGATGGAGCTGGACGTGATCGCGGCTGTGGTGATCGGCGGCACCGTGCTCACCGGCGGTTCCGGGTACGTCTTCGGCACCGTGCTCGGCGTGCTGGTGCTCGGCGTGATCCAGACCCTGATCACGTTCGACGGCAGCCTCAACTCCTGGTGGACCAAGATCGTGATCGGCGGGCTGCTCTTCGCGTTCATCCTCCTCCAGCGCCTCATCGGCATCCGGTTCAAGTGACGGTTCCTAGCGCGGAAGGCAACAACATGGCAACTCACCCCCAGCCCGAGGTCTGGTTCCTCACCGGCAGCCAGGGCCTCTACGGCGAGGACACCCTGCGGCAGGTCGCCGAGCAGTCCCGGCAGATCGCCGCGCGCCTGGACTCCTCGCCGGACATCCCCGTCCGCGTGGTCTGGAAGCCGGTCCTCACCTCCAGCGCGGACATCCTGGCGGTGTGCCGGGACGCGGCCGTGCAGGGCGCGGTCGGGGTGATCGCCTGGATGCACACGTTCTCCCCGGCCAAGATGTGGATCGCCGGGCTGGACGCGCTACGGACGCCGCTGCTGCACCTGCACACGCAGGCGAACGTGGCGCTGCCGTGGGACGAGATCGACATGGACTTCATGAACCTCAACCAGGCCGCCCACGGCGACCGGGAGTTCGGGTTCGTCCAGACCCGGCTCGGGGTGGCCCGCAAGACCGTCGCGGGCCACGTCACCGACCCGCGCGTCGTCGGCCGGGTCGCGGCCTGGGCCCGGGCCGCCGTCGGCTGGTCGGCGCTGCGGACGCTGCGGCTGGCGCGCTTCGGCGACAACATGCGCGACGTCGCGGTCACCGAGGGGGACAAGGTCGAGGCGGAGCTGCGCTTCGGCGTATCGGTGAACACCTACGGCGTCAACGACCTCGTCGCGGCCGTCGACCAGGTGGCGGACGCGCAGGTGGACGACCTGGTCAAGGAGTACGACGACACCTTCCGGGTGGCGCCGGAGCTGCGGCCCGGCGGGGACCGGCACGACTCGCTGCGGTACGCGGCGCGCCAGGAGCTGGGCCTGCGCGCGTTCCTGGAGGCCGGCGGGTTCCGGGCGTTCACCACGAACTTCGAGGACCTCGGCGGGCTGCGCCAGCTTCCCGGCATCGCGGTGCAGCGCCTGATGGCCGACGGCTACGGCTTCGGCGGCGAGGGCGACTGGAAGACCTCGGTGCTGGTGCACACGCTCAAGGCGATGGCCGTCGGGGTGCCGGGCGGCACCTCGTTCATGGAGGACTACACCTACGACCTGACGTTCGGCCAGGAGCTGATCCTCGGCGCGCACATGCTGGAGGTGTGCCCGAGCATCGCCGCCGACGTGCCGAGCGCGCAGGTGCATCCGCTGAGCATCGGCGGGCGGGAGGACCCGGTGCGCCTGGTCTTCGACGCCGCGCCCGGCCCGGCCGTGGTGCTGGGCATGGCGGACATGGGGGAGCGGTTCCGGCTGGTGGCCAACGCGGTGGACGTGGTGCCGCCGCCGCACCCGCTGCGCCGGCTGCCGGTGGCGCGCGCGGTCTGGCGTCCGCAGCCCGACCTGGCCGGCTCGGCGGAGGCGTGGATCACCGCGGGCGCGCCGCACCACACCGTGCTCTCCCAGGCCGTCGGCGTGGAGGAGCTGCGTGACCTGGCGGCGATGGCCCGGACCGAGCTGGTGGTCATCGACGCGGAGACGCGCCCGCACCGCTTCGCCGACGAGCTGCGCTGGAACCAGGCGTACTACCGGCTCGCCCGGGGCTTCTGAGCCCCCTCGCCGCCCGCCGCGCCGACCCCGCGTGGCGGGCGGCGTGTTACGCCTTGACGAACGCCATGTTATCGCTCACAGTCGATGGATAGGGTCACCGGCACCGCTCGCGGGCCGTTCCGGGCGCGATCTGCGCCGCAGTTGCCAGGGATCCGACTCCCGCCTGGGTGGGCATCGCTGTTAGCGATAACGCCGACGTCGTCGGCGCGCGTCGCCGTGCCCGGGCTCCGGTCGACGAAGGAGGATCATGGTGACGGCTCGACTGTCCCGTGGACGTGGACGCCTGTCCCGGCTGCTGGCCGGGGTGGTGGCGCTGCTTGTCGGTGGCGTGGTGGTGGGCGCCGTGCCCGCGCCCGTCTCCGCGGCCACCGTGGACACCAGCGCGTACTACGTGCTGGTGAACCGCAACAGCGGCAAGGCGCTGGACCTGTACAACCAGGCGACGAACGACGGCGCGCGGATCACCCAGTGGACGCGCAACGACGGCGCCTGGCAGCAGTGGCAGTTCGTGGACTCCGGCGGTGGCTACTACCGGCTGCGCTCCCGGCACTCGGGCAAGGTGCTGGACGTGACCGGCGCGTCCACCGCCAACGGGGCCGCGGTGGTCCAGTGGACCGACCACGGCGGCACCAACCAGCAGTTCCGGCTGGCCGACTCCGACAGCGGGTACGTCCGGCTGATCAACCGGAACTCGAACAAGGTGATGGAGGTGCAGAACGCCTCCACCGCCGACGGCGGCAACATCGTCCAGTACGACGACTGGAACGGCGCGAACCAGCAGTGGCAGCTGGTGCGGGTCGGCGGCAACCCGGGTGACCCGGGCACGCCGAGCGGCAACTTCACCAACCCGGCGGTCTGGCAGGACTTCGCCGACGTCGACATCATCCGGGTCGGCGACGTCTACTACATGTCCGCCTCCACCATGCACTACTCGCCCGGCGCGCCGGTGCTGCGCTCCTGGGACCTGGTGAACTGGGAGTTCGCCGGGCACTCGGTGCCGCGGCTGGAGTTCGGCACCAAGTACGACCTGAGCGCCAGCGAGCAGGCGTACGTGGACGGCATCTGGGCGTCGACGCTGAACTACCGGCCGAGCAACCGCACGTTCTACTGGGCCGGGTGCATCGATTTCGCGCAGACCCACATCTACACCGCCACCGCCGTGGACGGCGCGTGGAGCCGCCTTGCCACCATCCCCAACTGCTACTACGACGCCGGCATGCTGATCGACGACAACGACACCATGTACGTCGCGTACGGCAACGGCACGATCAGCGTGGCCCAGCTCTCCGCCGACGGGCGCAGCCAGGTGCGGGCGCAGCAGGTCTACCAGACGCCGTCGAGCATCGGCACGCTGGAGGGGGCGCGCTTCTACAAGCGCAACGGCGCGTACTACATCTGGCTGACCCGGCCGGCCAACGGCCAGTACGTGCTGAAGTCCACGAACGGCCCGTTCGGCCCGTACGAGCAGCGGCAGGTGCTGCTGAACCTGCCCGGCCCGATCTCCGGTGGCGGCGTGCCGCACCAGGGCGGGCTGGTGCAGACGCAGACCGGCGCCTGGTACTACATGGCATTCACCGACGCCTACCCGGGCGGCCGGATGCCGACGCTGGCGCCGATCACCTGGACCTCCGACGGCTGGCCGCAGCTGCAGACCGTCAACGGGGCCTGGGGCGCGAGCTACCCCAACCCGCTGCCGACCCGCCCGGTCAAGCCGCTCACCGGCACCGACACGTTCTCCGGCACCACGCTCGGCCCGCAGTACGAGTGGAACCACAACCCGGACAACAGCAGGTGGTCGGTGAACAACGGCCTGCGCCTGCAGACCGCCACCGTCACGAACGACCTGTACCGGGCCCGCAACACGCTCACCCACCGCATCCAGGGTCCGACCTCGACCGGCACCATCGAGCTGGACTACTCGACCATGCGCGACGGTGACCGGGCCGGCCTGGCGATGCTGCGGGACAGTTCGGCCTGGATCGGCGTACGGCGGGACAACGGCGCGACCCGGGTGGTGATGACAAACGGTCTGACCATGGGCTCGAACTGGAACACCACGAGCACCGGCACGGAGATCGCCAGCGCGGCGGTGTCCGGCGGGCGGATCTGGTTGCGGGCCAACGCCGACATCCGCCCCGGCTCCGGACGGCAGGCGCGGTTCTCCTACAGCACCGACGGGGTGAACTTCGTGTCGCTGGGCAACGCGCTGACGCTCAACAACGCGTGGCAGTTCTTCATGGGCTACCGGTTCGGCTTCTTCAACTACGCCACGCAATCGCTTGGCGGTTCGGTGACGGTGCGGCAGTTCTCGCTGACGACACCGTGACAACGGTCACCATTCGCGGCCGTTGACACATCTTCATAGCCCGGGGTGCGGCTCCGGCAATCGCCGGAAATGCCGCACCCCGGGCCCAATTCCACCCGCTCCGAGCTGCCTGTTCGTGCCGCTGCGCAACGGAAGGGAATGAGCCGCCTGCCGATTCCGCGATAATCGGCGCGCCACGGTGGGAACGGTCGATCTGCGGTAGCGATACCGATGGGACCGCTGGCGTAGACTGTCGCCACCCGGGACGGTCCGGTCGAGATCGACCGGGTGTGGCCGCCGCGGGCAGTGGCGAAAGTGAGGTGGCCGTGCGCGGTCCTGCGATGACGGACGTGGCTCGCCTCGCCGGGGTTTCGCACCAGACGGTCTCCCGGGTGCTCAACGGGCATCCCAACGTGCGTGAACAGACCCGGCTGCGGGTCCAGGCCGCCATCACCGAGCTCGGCTACCGGCCCAACCGCGCGGCCCGCGCGCTGGTGACCGGCCGTTCCCAGGTGATCGGCGTGGTCGCGCAGAACACCACGCTGTACGGCCCGGCGTCGCTGCTGGCCGCGCTGGAGCAGACCGCCGCCGAGGCGGGTTTCGCGGTGAGCGTCGGCAGCGTCCGCGACCTCGACCACCGTTCCATCTCGGCGGCGGTGGAGCGGCACCTGGCGCACCGGGTGGCCGGCATAGTGGTGATCGCGCCGGTCGAGTCGGCCGGGGAGGCGCTGGAACGGCTGCCCCACGACGTGCCGCTGGTGACAGTCGACGGCGACCCCCGGCGGCCGATCCCGCTGGTCACCGTCGACCAGGTCGCCGGCGCCCGGGCCGCCACCGAGCACCTTCTCGCCGCCGGGCACCGCACCGTCTGGCACGTGTCCGGCCCGTCGGACTGGTTCGACAGCGCCGGCCGGATCGAGGGGTGGCGCGAGGCGTTGCGGCAGGCGGGCGCCGAGGTTCCGCCGCTGGTCCCGGCGGACTGGTCCGCTGCCGCGGGTTACCGGTGCGGGCAGATGCTGGCCCGGATGCCGGAGGTCACCGCGGTCTTCACGGCGAACGACCACCTGGCGCTCGGCGTGCTGCGCGCGTTGCACGAGCACGGCCGCCGCGTACCGGACGACATCAGCGTCGTCGGGTTCGACGACGTGCCCGAGGCGGCGTACTTCATTCCGCCGCTGACCACGGTGCGGCCCGACTTCACGGCGGTGGCCGCGGCGAGCCTGGACCTTCTGCTGGCCCAGATCGAGTCGGAGTCGGCAGGCCCGCTGCGCCAGACCATCGCCCCGACGCTGGTCCCGCGCCGAAGCGTGGGCCCACCCCCCACCCGCTGACCCACCCGGCGCCCCACCCGCCCTCGCCGATCTTGCACTTCGCGCCCGCAGGATGTCCGGTTGGCGAACTTCGCGGGGGCCGAGAGTGCAAGATCGGCGAGCTGGGGCGGCGGGGGTGGGTGGGTCAGAGGAAGCGCCAGCGCTGGTGGGCGGCGCCGGTGTCGTCGGCGAGGACCGCCTGCGCGCCCTGGGCGCCGGAACCGCCGCTGAGACCGAGGACGCGGCCCCCGTTCGCGCACTGGATCCGGAACCAGCCGCCGCCGCCGTGCCGCAGCCGCCACCTGTGGTCGGCGGCGCCGTTGTCGGCCCACTGGACGATCCGGGCGCCGGCCGCTGTCGAGGCGCCCTCGACGCCCAGCACCTTGCCGCTGTTGCCGTTGCGCAGCCGCAGGTAGCCACTGGTGTCCACGAGCGCGGTCCAGAGGTGGTCGGCGGTCCCGGTGTCGCCCCACTGGATGACCGGCCCGCCGTCGGCGGTGGACATGTTCTGCACGCCGAGCACCAGCCCGCTGCCGAGGTTCTGGATCCGCCGCGCCCCGTTGGGCAGGAACCGCCACTGGTTGTCGAGGCTGCCGTTGTCCGGGTCCTGCACGGCGAACGCGCCCTGGGCGGTCGAGCCGCCGGAGATGCCGAGCAGCTTGCCGGTGTGCACGTTGCGCAGCTTGTGGCTGCCGTCGCCGACGTCGACGACGGTCCAGAGATGGTCGGCGGTGCCGTTGTCCGCCCACTGCAGGATCCGGGCGCCGTCGGCGGTGGACATGTTCTCCACGCCGAGCACCTTGCCGCTGTTGACGTTGCGCAGCCGTAGCGCCGACCCGTCGACCACGAGCTGCCAGTCGTGGTCGGCGGTGCCGGTGTCACCCCACTGCAGCGCGAGCCCGCCGTCTGCGGTGGACATGTTCTGGATCCCGAGCACCAGCCCGCTCGCCGCGTTCGCCAGCCGGAAACTCGCCTCGCCGCCGCCACCACTGCCCGTGCCGACCCGCCAGTAGACCGTGTAGTTGTGCCCGTGGGCGTCGTAGAACGGGCCGAGGTCGACGGTGGCGCCGTCGGCCCGGGCGGTGAACGCGAGACTGCCCGTGCCGGTACGGGTGACCGAGGCCGGGTCCAGCGTCGGCAGCGCGCTCAGCGTGGTGTTGCCGTAGTTGCCGGAGAGCACCACCGGCCCGTACGTGATCGCGGCGACCGCGGCGTCGTCGTTGGCGGCCACCGTCGCCACCCGCATCGGCAGCCGGACCGTGACCGTGTCGCCGGAGGTCCAGTCGCGGGTCAGGGCGGCGTAGCTGCCGGGCGTGGTGGCGATGCCGGCCGCGACGCCGTTGACGCTGACGCTCGCCCCGCTGGTCCACGCCGGGATCCGGATCCGCATCGTCCACGAGCCGCTCACCGAGCCGGTGACGGTCAGCGTCGTGGTGTCGCCGACCGGGTACGAGGTGGCCTGGGTGACGGTGATGCCGCGCTGGCTCCAGGTGAGCACCGAGGGCATGAACAGGTTGACGGTCAGCGTGGTGCCGTTGTGGAAGTAGATCGCGTCCGCGAGCGTGGTGTTGGTCTCCAGCCCGGTGCCCTGACAGCACCAGAAGGAGTTGTAGTCGGTGCTCCACGTGCCGCCGCCCCACGCCGGGCCGACACCGCGCCGCCCGCCCGGGTTGAGCGGGGTGAAGTACGTGACGTGACCGCGCGCGTCGGCCGGGTTCTGCTGGCCGATCATGTGGTTGAGCAGCGCGCGCTCGTAGAAGTCGACGTACGCGACCCGGTCCGGCTCGAGCTGCCACAGCTCCCGGGTCAGCTTGAGCATGTTGTACGTGTTGCACGCCTCGCACGTGTCGTTGCGCAGGTAGCCGGCGATCGCGTTCGGGGCGCGGAAGTGCTCGGCCTGGCTGTTGCCGCCGATGGCGTACGTGTGCGCGCCGACGGTGATGGCCCACGCGTTGGTGGCGATGTCCCGGTAGCGGGTGACGCCTGTGGCCTTGTACTCCCGGGCCGCGCCGATCCACTTGGGCACCTGCGTGTTGGCGTGCAGCCCGTTGAGCTGGTCGGAGTTGGCGGCGAGCGGGTTGAACACGGCGGCGTGGTCGAACCGCTGCGCGACGGTGAGCCACCGCCCGTCGCCGGTCTGCTGGTAGAGGTCGGTCAGCACCGCGTTCATGCCGCCGAACTCGGTGCCGAGCATGGCCTGCATCTGGGCCGAGGTGAGCCGGCCGGTGCGCTGGTCGACCCAGCCGGCCAGCGCCAGCAGCACGTCCCGGGCCTGGGTGCTGCCGATCAGCCGCCACACGTCCAGCAGCCCGGCCAGCGTCTTGTGGATGCAGTAGTAGGGGACGTTGCCGTTGCTGAGCGTCCGGGCCTCCAGCGCGGTGAAGTCGGACTCCGGGAAGCCGGACAGGTAGCCGGCGCTGAACCCGGCCGCGCCGTTGTTGGCCTGGCAGCGGGCCAGCTCGGCGACCATGGTGAGCGCCTTGTCCCGGCAGGTGGTGTCGCCGAGCACCGCCCACGCCTGCGCCCAGGCGGTCAGGAAGTGACCCTGCATGTGGGTGCGGAACGGGAAGTTCGGCGCGTCCCAGCCACCGTTGGCGGCGGCGCCGCCGGTGGACAGGCGGTGGTTGGCCCGGAAGTTGTAGAGCAGCCGGTTGACGTCCACGAAGCGCAGGTACGCCACTGTGCGGTTCTCGTTGTCCTGCCACCGGCTCGCGGTCAGCCGGACCTGGCCCGGGTCGAACGCGTACGCGGACACGCCGATGTCGGGGCGGGCCGGTGGCAGCGCGGCGTGCGCCGTACCGCCTGCGGTGACGGACCCGGCGGCGGCGCCGGCGGTCGCCGCGACGGCGGTGGCGCCGGTGGCGCGGAGCAGGAATCGGCGGTTCACCAGGGGAGCGGGCATGGACGGCCTCCGTGGCGGGGGACGGTGGTGGCGGGGACGGCGGTGGTGGGGAACGGCTACGCGGTGACCCGGAAGGTGGCGTCCTGCCGGTCGACCGCGGGGGAGCCGGCGCCGAGCGGGTCGATGCGCAGCCGGTAGTCGTAGTGCCGCAGGTAACGGGTGGGGTAGTTGTACGAGCGGAACGACGACCAGGTGGCGTCGGCCAGGCCGGCGGTGCGGTGGAAGGTGGCGTCGGCGCGGAACGTGGCGGTGCCGTCGTTCGGGTCCAGCCGGACCGCGTAGTCGTAGTGCCGCAGGTAGTTGCCGGGGTAGTTGACCGACTCGAACGAGACGCCGGCGGCGTCGGCCAGGCCGGGGACCATCCGCCACATCTGGTCCTGGTACGGGTCGAACGGGTACGCGTCGACGCGGGCGATCCGGTCGGCGTGCCGCACGTAGCGGTCGGGGAAGTTCGACGACTTGAGCCGGACCCAGTTCGGCGTGCCCCAGCGGTTGACCATCCCGGCGTACTCGGCGTCGGTGATGCCGATCATCGAGCCGTGTTTGGAGTTCAGCGGCGGTGTGTAGTCGCGCTGGTTCAGCGGCGTCCACGAGTTGCCGGAGATGGTCGTCGTGGACCAGGCGTAGTAGTCGTTGTTGACCGGGCTGAACGAGTCGCCCCACAGCCGCCAGCCGCCCTCGTTCGTGCGCAGCAGCAGCGGCGCCTCGATCGCGTTGCCCTGCCGCAGCCCGCTGGTGTACGTGGTGAAGCTGTTCGGCGCGGCGGTGGTGGAGCGGGCGCCGTAGAGATATCCGTCGTCGAGGTTCTTGTAGTAGAGGTACGTGGTGCCACCGTCGACCACCACGTCGCCGTCGAGCACGCCGAAGGCGGGGCTGAAGTAGACCTGCGACGCGCTGACGGTGCGGAAGTCGCTCGTGTAGTTGACGAACAGTACGTCCCGGCCGTTGTTGGCGGAGTAGACGATGGCGTACTGCCCACGGGCGGCGTCCCAGAACGCGGTCGGCGCCCAGGTGTGGGTGTCGAGCGTGTGCATCCGGATGCGCCGGTAGCCGGTGAACGCGGTCAGGTCGGCCGAGTCCCACACGTGCAGGTACTGGCTGGTCAGCCCCCAGTTGGTGCCCTTGAGGTCGGTGGCCAGCACCACGAAGGTGCCGTCGGTCCTGCGCAGCACGAACGGGTCGCGCAGGCCGAGCTGCCCGGCGGTCGGGGTGACCACCGGGTTGTTCTGGTTCAGCGGAGTCCAGTTCAGCCCGTCCCGGCTGACGGCCAGGTGCAGGCCGTAGTCGGCGCCGAGGCCGTTCGGCGTCTCGGTGAAGTAGGCCATCGCGTAGGCGGTGTTCGCCGCCGCGAACGCGCCGCGGGGCAGGCTGAGCGCGCCGGAGGCGGCGGCAGCCGCGGACAGGGCGCCGACTGTGAACGCGCGTCGGGTCAGGGGCACGACGGGGGCCTTTCTCTGCGGTGGAGATGACGGCCGCGTTAACGCTAACAATCCCCCTTAGCCTGGCGTTCATATAGCTGACTGTCAATTGATTCGCAGCGCTGACGCGAACGCCGCAGGGCGGGCCGCTCGTTCTCGCGGCCCGCCCTGCGGCGGCTGTCCGGCGCCCGGCCGGCGAAAGATCAGCGGTTGCGGTAGTGGTCGACGGCAAGCGTCCCACCGCTCAGCAGCGCCAGCGCGCCGAAGGCGGAACCGGCCCACGGGTTGCCGACGACGCTCGACAGCACCACGTTCGCGGCCACGCTCACGATGAGCACCAGCCAGAGCAGCGGGCGCATCCGGGTAATCGACGACGGGGCGGCGGCGGTCTCGGCGGTACGGTCCAGGTCGTTCACGGCTGCCTCCTCGATGATTTCTGCTACCACCGACAGTAGGGACGGGAGCGGCCGGTAACGATCCCGCCAGCACGACAGTCGTGGTACAGCAGGCTGTACTTTCCGCGCCCGGGCCTGCCGGGCGGCGACAGCGGTGACCTATCGTTTCGCCCGGGGGTGGGCCGGGATGGAGTACGTGCGGCGGCGGTTCCGCGTGGCGGTGGCCGCTCTGGAGCACCTCGTCGGCGGGCTGGGCACCGCAGTGCTGGCCCTGGGCACGCTGCTCGGGACGCTCGTCGTCGCGGCGGCGTGCGTCGGCGGGGTCGGGCTGCTGCTCGTACCCGGACTGCTGCAGGCCGTGCGGTCGGTGGCCGACCGCGAGCGCGCCCGGCTGTCCCGGTGGGGGACGCCGATACCGGCGCCCGGCCCGGTCCCGGCCGGGGTGCGCGCGGCGCTGCGCGACCCGGTGGTACGGCGGGAGCTGCGCTGGGTGGCCGTCCACGGGACGCTCGGCTTCGGGGCCGGGCTGCTCGCGCTGGTGCTGCCGATCTACGCCGTGCAGGACATGACGTTCCCGCTCTGGTACCGGCTGGTGCCGCCGGAGGCCGGCGCGCCCGGCATCGGCTGGTGGCACATCGACGGGCTCGGCGACGCGCTCGCGGTCGCCGTGCTCGGGGTCGGCTGGCTGCTTCTCGCGGTCACGACCGGCCCGGCGCTCGCGCGGATCCAGGCCCGGCCGGGCCGGCGGCTGCTGCCCCCGCCGCCCGGGTTCGACCTGTCGCTGCGCGTCGCCGAACTCACCGCCACCCGGGCCGCCGCGCTCGACGCGCACGCGGTGGAGCTGCGCCGGATCGAGCGTTCGCTGCACGACGGCACCCAGAACCGGCTGGTCGCGGTGAACGTGCTGCTCGGCGCCGCCCGGCGGGCGGTGCGCCGAGATCCGGACCGCGCCGACGAGATCCTGGAACGCGCGCAGGACGCGGCCGAGCAGGCGCTCGGCGAGCTGCGTACGGTGGTGCGCGGCATCCTGCCGCCGGTGCTCGGCGACCGGGGACTGGCCGGGGCGCTCGCCGGACTCGCGGCGGAGTGCGCGGTGCCGTGCCGCCTGTCGGTGGACGTCGACGTGCGCTGCGCGGCCTCGGTGGAGGCCACCGCGTACTTCGTGGTGGCCGAGGCGCTCACGAACGTGGTCCGGCACAGCGGCGCGGACGGCGTCGAGGTCGTCGTGCGCCGGGAACGGGACCGGCTGCTGGTGACGATCACCGACGACGGGCGCGGGGACGCCGACGAGACGCGCGGCTCGGGGCTGACCGGCATCCGCCGGCGGGTCGAGGCGTACGACGGGCGGATGACGCTCACCAGTCCACCGGGAGGACCGACGAGGATGCACGTGGAGCTGCCATGCGGATCGTGATCGCCGAGGACGACGCGCTGCTGCGCGAGGGGCTGGCGCTGCTGCTGCGCGCCGAGGACCTGGACGTGGTGGCCACCGCCGGCACGCCCGGGGAGTTCCTGACCGCTGTCGACGAGCACCGGCCGGACGTGGCGATCGTCGACGTGCGGATGCCACCCACTCACACCGACGAGGGCATCGTCGCCGCGGTCGAGGCCCGCCGCCGCCGTCCCGGCCTCGCGGTGCTGGTCCTGTCCGCGTACGTCGAGCAGGCGTTCGCCACCGAGCTGTTCGCGGTTGGCGCCTCCGGGCTCGGCTACCTGCTCAAGGAGCGGGTGGGCCGGGTCGAGGAGTTCCTCGCCGCGCTGCACCGCGTCGCGGGCGGCGGCAGCGTGATCGACCCCGAGGTGGTCGGGCAGCTGCTCGCCCGCAACCGGCGGCCGGACACCGCGCTGGCCGAGCTGTCGCCGCGTGAGCACGAGGTGCTGGCGCTGATGGCCGAAGGGCTGGGCAACGGCGCGATCGCCGAGCGGTTGTTCGTCACCGAGGGCGCTGTGCACAAGCACATCCGCAGCATCTTCGCCAAGCTGAGCCTGCCGCCGGACGACCGCGCCGACCGCCGGGTCACCGCGGTGCTGCGTTACCTCGACGACGGCCGCCGGTAGCGCACACGCACGCGCGCCGCCTCGCGGTGAGGCGGCGCGCGGACGGGTCGGCCGGATCAGCGGCGGGTGCCGCACAGGGCCGCGTCGACGGTGCTGGTGACCGCCTCCAGCATCTCCAGGCTGGTCGGCAGCGCGGTCACCGCGACCACGGCGCTGCGCCCGTCGGTGGTGGACAGGTTGCGCGTCTCGAAGCCCTGGATGTCGCCGCCGTGCCCCCAGGCGTGGCCGCCGCAGGGCAGCTCGTGCCGGGCGATGCCCAGGCCGTACTCCCACACCCCGTTGGGCTCGAAGTCGGGCGCCGGCACCGTGCGCGTCAGCGCCGCCTGCTGGGCCGGCTTGAGCAGCTTGCCCGCCAGCAGCGCCTCGAAGAACGTGCGCAGGTCCGACGGCGTGGAGACGAGCTGACCGGCGGCCCAGCCCAGCGACGGGTCCATCCGGGTCACGTCGACCCACGGCGCGCCCGGCTCCACCGCCACGTATCCGCGCGGCAGGCGGCCCGGCAGGTCCTGCTCGCCGGTCTGCGGCCAGTACGTGTCACGCAGCCGCAGCGGCTCGATGATCCGCCGGGTGATCTCCTCACCCACCGGACGCTTGGTGACCCGCTCGATGATCAGCCCGGCCAGCACGAAGTTGGTGTTGCTGTACTCCCACTTCTGACCCGGCGGGAAGCGCCGCGACTGGGTGAGCGCCTCGTCCAGCAGCCGGCGCGGGTCGAAGTAGTCGCTGCGGCGGTCCACCAGATCCTGCGCCTCGCTGAACACGACCTCGTCGTAGTCGGGCAGGCCGCTGGTCTGCTGCAGCAGCTGGCGTACGGTGATCCGCCGCCCGTCGTTGCCGTTGGCGCGCACCATCCCGGGCAGGTAGCGCTCGACGGTGGCGTCGAGGTCGATGCGGCCCTCGCCGACGAGCTGGAGAACGACCACCGCGGTGAACGTCTTGGTGTTGCTGCCCACGCGCACCCGGGCGTCGCGGGGGATCGCGGCGCCGGTGCGCAGGTCACCCACGCCCGCGGTGTAGTCGCGCACCCGGCCGTCGCGGCGTACGGAGGCCAGCACCCCGGGGAAGCCGTGCTCGGCGACCAGGCCGTCCAGTCGCGTCTGGACGGCGTCGGCGGCGGGACGCCGGGCGTCGGTGGTCGTGGCGGACGCGGCGGGCACACCGAGCGCGGTGACGGTCAGCATGGCCGTGGCGCCGACGGCGATCGGGAAGGTACGGCGGGTCATGGGAACTCCTCGACGGAGGTGAACGGGTACGGCCTCAAGCCTCGCCAGAACCGGTCCCGCGTTCCATCCCGCCAGCTACCGAGCCGGGGTAGCGCTGGCACTACTTGATCGCTCCCGGCGTCGCCGGTTAGGCTCCGCGCAGCGTCGCGTGCCGGTGGCAGACCGTGTCAGGCATGGAGGCGCCGGATCGAAGGGAGCACGACGATGACACTCGTCGTCCCTTCGCCCTCGCCACGTGGCTGAGGGCGAACAGACCAGGCTGGTGGCCTGGAGCCGGGAGATGCGCGCCGTCCACGAGCGGCTGCGCGAGGCGCTTGAGGTGACCCGGCGGGCGCTCGCCGCCGGTGAGCCGGCACGGCCCGCGACACGGGACCTGCTGCTGTTCTGCCACGGGTTCTGCGCGGCGCTGACCGCGCATCACGAGGGCGAGGACCGCAGTCTCTTCCCGGCGGTCGCGACGCGCCATCCGGAGCTGCGCGAGACGCTGGACCGGCTGCGACAGGACCACTCGATGATCGGCTACCTGCTGGCCGGGCTGGGTGCGGCGGTGGCTCGCGACGCCCCGCCCGACGAACTGGCCCGGCACCTGGAGGGCGTGGCGGCGATCATGGAGTCGCACTTCCGGTACGAGGAGCGGCAGCTGCTTTCGGTGCTGGAGACGCTGGCGCTGGACGCCGACCCGGCCGACGTCCTCGGACCGCTGTGACCCCGGGTCGCGGCCCGGCGGGATGCGCGCCGCCGGGCCGCGACCGGGCGTTCAGTTCAGGCCGCAGGTGGCCAGCGCGTCCAGGTTCGGGCGCGGCGCGCCGACCCGGTTGAACGCGATCTCGATGCGGTCGAGCGCCGCGGCGCGCTTGCTGCGCAGCGGCCCGAGGATCGCGTTGTCGATGAAGGCCGGTCCGCCCTCGGGGCGCACCGCGAGCTGGGCGAGGCGGGCGTTCGCCTCGGCGATCTGCTTGTCCAGCGTGGCCAGTTCGGCCTGCACCTGGCTCGCGGCCGCCGCCGGGACGGCAGGCAGCGCGACGCGCGGGCAGTCGACCGTCCGGGCCGATCCGGCCGCGTTGCCGTTCTGGCCGCCGTTGTTCCCGTTCTGGCCGCCGGCGTTCCCGTTCTGACCGCCCGCGTTGCCGTTCTGGCCGCCGGCGTTCTGGCCGGCGCCGCCGTTGACGGCGCTCGGCACGCCCGGGGCGTTGAGCGAGCAGGCCGCCAGCGCGTCCAGGTCCGGGCGCGGCGCGCCGATCCGGTTGAACGCGATCTCGATGCGGTCGAGCACGGCGACGCGCTTGCTGCGCAGCGGGCCGAGGATCGCGTTGTCGATGAACGCCGGTCCGCCCTCGGGGCGTACCGCCTGCCGGGCCAGCCGTTCGTTCTGCCGGGCGATCTCCTGGTCCAGGTTGGCCAGTTCCCGCTCCACCTGGGCCGATGCCGCCGCCGGTACGGCCGGCAGCTTGTCGCGTACCGTCGGGCAGTTCACGGTCTGCGCGGCTGCGGTGGTGGCCGGGGGGTTGTTCTCGCCCGCCGACGCCAGTTGCAGCCCACCGGCGAACAACAGCGCCGCGAGGGCGCCCACCCCGCCGAGCTTCAGGACCGCGGTCTTGCGCGTACCCCTGGCCATGCACCTCTCCTCTGGTTGACCGGGAGGGTGCGGCGGCTGCCGCGCCGTCTCCACGGTGCGAAGTGACGACTGGAGGAATCGTGCTCGTCCCGCTCCGGCATCGCGGTTCCGGCCGATGTTCCCGTCGGCAGTGGATACGGACGGCGGCGCGAGATCGTTCAGCGCACCCCGGATGTTTGACCGCATCGACGTCCGTCGTTAGGCTGCGCTGAAAGCGCTTACTGTGCGGGAGACGTGAGCGTTCGGCATGACACGGACGTCCGGGCGACAAGGCCCGCCCCTGACACCGACCGGGCATCGGTGCCGGTAGCGGCGTGGGCACCGCACCACCACCCGGAGGAGACCATCATGATCAACCGACACCGTCGTACGGTGTTGTGGACATCGGCCGCGGCGACGGCGGCGCTCGCCGCGTCCGGCCTGGCCGTCGGCGCGACCGCCGCCCAGGCGGCCGCCGGCTGCCGCGTCGGCTACGCCGTCACCGCGCAGTGGGGCGGCGGCTTCACCGCCAACGTCAACCTGACGAACCTCGGCGACCCGCTCAACGGATGGGCCGTCACCTGGACGTTCGCCGCCGGGCAGACCGTCGCCCAGGCGTGGGGCGCCGAGATCACCGCCAGCGGCGCGTCGGTGCGGGCCGCCAACGTCAGCTACAACGGCAGCCTCGGCACCAATGCGAGCACGTCGTTCGGCTTCAACGGCACCTGGAACGACACCAGCAACCCGGTCCCGACCTCGTTCGCCGTCAACGGCATCACGTGCACCGGTGGCGTCACGCCCACCACCGGCACGCCGCCGACCAGCGCCCCGCCGAGCAGCCCGCCCCCGAGCACCCCGCCGCCGACGACGCCGCCACCGACCACGCCGCCGCCGGCCGGCGGCGCGATCTACGCCGCGCCGAACGGCACCGCCGGGGCGGCCGGCACCCAGGCCAGCCCCACCACCATCGCCGCGGCGATCACCCGCGTCGGCGCCGGCGGCACGATCTACCTGCGCGGCGGCACCTACAACCTGTCCCAGACGGTCACCGTCGCCGCCGGCAACAACGGCACGTCGAGCGCCCGCAAGAACCTGTACGCCTACCCGGGCGAGACGCCGATCCTGAACTTCTCGGCGATGAGCGAGGACCCGGCCAACCGGGGGCTGGCGCTGAACGCCTCGTACTGGCACGTGCGCGGGCTCGTGGTGGAGCGGGCCGGTGACAACGGCATCTTCGTCGGCGGCAGCAACAACATCATCGAGCGGACGGTGACCCGGTTCAACCGCGACACCGGGCTGCAACTGTCCCGGATCGCCTCCAGCACGCCCCGCGACCAGTGGCCGGCGAACAACCTGATGGTGAGCGTGGAGTCGCACGACAACGCCGACTCCGACGGCGAAGACGCCGACGGCTTCGCGGCCAAGCTCACAGTGGGCGGTGGCAACGTCTTCCGGTACGCGGTGTCGCATCACAACATCGACGACGGGTGGGACCTCTACACCAAGTCCGACACCGGCGCGATCGGCACGGTGACCATCGAGGACTCGCTCGCATACAGCAACGGCACGCTGAGCAACGGCACCCAGAACGGCAACGGCGACCGCAACGGCTTCAAGCTCGGCGGTGAGGACATCGCCGTCAACCACATCGTGCGGCGCACCATCGCGTACCGCAACGGCAAGCACGGCTTCACGTACAACCGGAACCCGGGCACCATGACGATCTCGAACAATCTGAGCATCGACAGCACCGAACGGAACTTCTCGTTCGACGCCGGCACCTCGGTCTACCGGAACAACACCTCCTGCCGCTTCGCCGGCAGCGGATCGAACGACAGGACCGTCGGGAACGTGGACGGCTCGAACCAGTTCTGGTCCGGCGCCAACGGCTCGCGCTGCGCCACGTACTCCGGGGCTCTGGCCTGGTCCTTCGCCTCCGACGGCCGCCTCACGGTGACCCTCGGCGGCCGCCCGGTCTCGCTCTGACCCCCGGCGCCCCACCGGGTTGATCATGAGGTTGGCGGCCGGATCGGAGATCGACAACGCCGTCAACCTCATGATCGACCGGGTGAAGGGATGGTGGGGGAGAGGAGATCGGGCCGAAGGACCGGCTTGACAGGATGATCGAGTCTTAGGTTAGCCTAACCTGCGTGACGAGCGAAGCAGTGCGGGCCGACGGCCTGACGGGCAGTGAGCTGAGGCTGGGCTACCACGGCAAGACGGTGGTGCACGACGCCGCCATCACGCTGCGCCCCGCGGCGGTGACCGCGCTGGTCGGCCCGAACGGCAGCGGCAAGTCGACGCTGCTGCGCGGGCTGGCCCGCCTGCACCCGCTGGAACACGGCGAGGTCGTGCTCGCCGACGGCACCCCGGCCCGGGCGCTGTCCCCCCGGGACTTCGCCCGCCGGGTCACGCTGCTGGCGCAGAGCCGCCCCACCCCGAGCGGGGTCACGGTGCGGGACGTGGTCGGCTACGGCCGGCACCCCTACCGGCAGCGGTGGCGCGCCGGCGACCCCGACGGGCCCGCCGCGATCGACCGGGCCATGACCGTGACAGGTGTCGACGGCATGGCCGGCCGGCCGGTCGACGAGCTGTCCGGCGGCGAGCTGCAACGCGTCTGGCTGGCCACCTGCCTGGCCCAGGACACCGCGATCCTGCTGCTGGACGAGCCCACCACGTTCCTGGACCTGCGCTACCAGGTGGAGATCCTCGACCTGATGCGCGACCTCGCCGACACCGCCGGCGTCGCCGTCGGCGTGGTGCTGCACGACCTCAACCAGGCCGCCGCCGTCGCCGACCAGGTCGTGCTCCTGCACGAGGGCCGGGTCCGCGGCACCGGCACGCCGCACGAGGTGTTCACCGAGGCGGCGCTCACCGAGGCGTACGGCATCCGCGTCGAGGTGATCGTCGACCCGGTCACCAACCTGCTCTCCACACGTCCCGTCGGCCGGCACACGACCCGTATCCCCGCCTGACCGATCCCTGCACACAGAAGAGAAACCGATGCTGCGTACCCGCCTGACCCTGCTCGCCGCCGCCGCGGCGAGCGCGCTGCTGATCGCCGGCTGCGGCACCACCGAGGAGCCCGCCGCCGCACCGTCTTCCTCCGACGCCGCGCCCACCGGCCCGGTCACCGTCACCGACAGCCGGGGCAAGACCATCACGCTCAAGAGCCCCGCCACCAAGGTCGTCGGCCTGGAGTGGGGCGAGGTCGAGATGCTCGTCGGCCTCGGCGTGATGCCGGTCGGCGTGGCCGACCCCAAGGGGTACGCCACCTGGGTGACCGCCGCCCCGCTCGACCCGAGCGTCAAGGACGTCGGCACCCGGGGTGAGCCGAGCGTCGACTCCATCGTCGCCCTCCAGCCGGACCTCGTGGTGATGGAGGCCGAGCGCGGCTCCGCCGTCGTCACCCAGCTGGAGAAGTACGTCCCGGTGCTGGTCACCAAGGGCAGCGACGCCTCCGACAACATCGGCCGGATGCGCTCGGACCTGAAGATGATCGCCACCGCGACCGGGCGCACCGCGCAGGCGGACAAGCTGCTCGCCGACTTCGACGCCGCGCTCGCCGACGGCAAGAAGAAGATCGCCGACGCCGGTGCGGCCGGCAAGCAGTTCGCGATCGCCGACGGCTGGAAGGAAGGCAGCACCGTCTCGATCCGGATGTTCGGCGAGGGCGCGCTCGTCTCCCAGCTCGGCATCCAGCTCGGCCTCAAGAACGCCTGGACCGGCAAGACCGACGAGATGTGGGGCCTGGGCCAGACCGACGTCGAGGGCATGACCGTCCTCAAGAGCCAGGACCTGCACTTCTTCTACAACGCCTCGGACGGCACCGACGTGTTCGCCGACGGCCTCGCCGGCAACGCGATCTGGCGTTCCCTGCCGTTCGTCCAGCAGAACAAGCTGCACAAGATGCCCAACGGCATCTGGACCTTCGGCGGCACGCTCTCCGCCAAGCAGTACATCGACGAGCTGGTCAAGGTCTACACGGCTTGAGCGCGATGACCGCCCCCGCCCCACCGGGGCCGGCCACCCGGCCGGCCCCGGCCGGGCCGCCGCCCGCCCGGCGCAGCCGGGTCGCCGGCGCGTTCGCCCTCGCCGCCGCGCTGCTCGTCGCGATCACCGCGGTGCACCTCACCCAGGGCACCTCCTCGGTCGGGGCGCTGGACCTGCTCCGGCTGCTCACCGGCGGCGACGACGAGACCGCCCGGGTGCTCGTCGCCTCCCGCCTGCCCCGGCTGCTCACCGGCCTGGCCGTCGGCGTCGCGCTCGGCTTCGCCGGCGCGGCGTTGCAGTCGACCACCCGCAACCCGCTCGCCTCGCCGGACACGCTCGCCGTCAACGCGGGCGCGCACCTGGCGATCGTCTCCACCGCCGCGTTCGGGATCGCGCTGCCCGCGCTGCCCGCCGGCGGGCTGGCGTTCTGCGGCGGACTCGCCGCCGCCTCCCTGGTCATGCTGCTCTCGGCCGGCGGCCAGGCCGCCACCACCCGGCTCATCCTCGCCGGCTCGGCCACCGCGATGGCGCTGTCCTCGCTGACCATGCTGCTCATGCTGCTGTTCGAGCAGGCCACCATCGGCCTGTTCGCCTGGGGCAACGGCTCGCTCGTGCAGGGCGACCTGGTCGCGTTCACCCAGCTCGCCCCCGTGATCGCTGTCGCCGCACTGGTGCTCGTGGCACTCGGGCACCGGCTGGACCTGCTCGCCCTCGGCGACGACACCGCCACCGTGCTCGGGCTCAACGTGCGTCGTACCCGGCTCACGGTCGTGCTGCTCGCCGTGCTGCTCTCCGCCGCGGCGGTCACCCTGGCCGGCCCGATCGGCTTCGTCGGTCTCGGCGCGCCGGTGATCGTCCGGCTGCTCGGCAAGTGGGTGCCCGAGGTGCACCGGCACCGCGTCCTGATGCCGCTGTCCGGCATCGTCGGCGTGGTCATCGTGCTCGGCTCCGACGTGCTGCTGCGCGCCGTGCTCGGCGGCCAGGCCGGTGTCGACGTGCCGACCGGCGTGGTGACCACGCTCTTCGGCGCGGTGCTGCTGGTGTGGCTGGCCCGCCGCCACCGCGACGCCGGACCGACCCGGCAGGCGCCGGGCGGCCACGCCGCCGTGCGCTCCCGCGGCTTCGTCGCCGCCGTCGTCGCGGTCTGCGCGGTCGTCGTCACCGCCGCGCTGGTGCTCGGCATGCTCGCCGGTGACACCTGGGTGCTGCTGGGCGACATCGTCAACTGGGTGCAGGGCAGCACCGGACCGGCGTACACCTTCGTGCTGGACGCCCGCTGGCCGCGCGTCGCCGCGGCGCTGCTGGCCGGCGCCGCGCTGGCCCTGGCCGGCACCACAGTGCAGGCGGTCTGCCGCAACCCGCTGGCCGAGCCGGGCATCCTCGGCATCACCGGCGGCGCCGGCATCGGCGCGGTGTCGCTGCTGACGTTCGCGCCGATGGCCGGCGTGCTCGCCCTGTCCGGCGCCGCCGGTCTCGGCGCGGTCGTCGCGTTCGCGCTGGTCTACGGCCTGGCCCGGCGGCGGGGACTCAACTCCGACCGGCTCGTGCTGATCGGGTTCGCGGTCTGGCAGGGCGGTACCGCGATCATCACGTTCATCGTGGTGTCCTCCGACCCGTGGAACACCGGCAAGGCCCTGACCTGGCTGTCCGGCTCCACCTACGGGCGCACCGCCCCGCAGGTGCTGCCGGTGGCGATCGCGCTGCTGGTCGCGCTGCCGGTGGTCGCCGCCGTGCGCCGCGAGCTGGACCTGCTCGCGCTCGACGACGACACGCCCCGGGTGCTCGGCGTCCGGCTGGAACGCGCCCGGCTGGTCGCGCTCGGCCTGGCGGCGCTGCTCACCGCCACCGCCGTGTCGGCGGTCGGCGTGATCGGCTTCGTCGGCCTGGTCGCGCCGCACGCGGCCCGGGCGCTCGTCGGCGGGCGGCACACCCGCGTCCTGCCGGTCGCGGTGCTGCTCGGCGCCACCCTGGTCAGCCTCGCCGACACGCTCGGCCGCAGCGTCATCGCCCCCGCCCAGGTCCCCGCCGGTCTGGTCACCGCCATGATCGGCACCCCGTACTTCGTCTGGCTGCTGTGGCGTTCCCGCGCCGCCGCGGCCGCCCGTTGACCCGTTCGCCGACGAACCACCCCCCGCACGTGAGAGGAATGACGCATGACCAGCACCCTGGCCGTCGCGCCCTGGCGAGTCTTCACCGTCGAGGTCCGCGCGCTACGCCGGCTCGGCCCGTCGTTCCTGCGCGTGACGCTCACCGGCCCGGACCTGGACCGGTTCGCCGACAACGGGTACGACCAGCGGATCAAGCTGGCCCTGCCGCCGGTCGACGGCGCGTCGGGGGAGCTGCCCGACGGGCCGGACTGGTTCCCGCGGTGGCGTGAGCTGCCGGACGCGCTGCGCAGCCCGATCCGCACCTACACGGTCCGCGCGGTCCGGCCGGAGGCGTACGAGGTGGACGTGGACATGGCGCTGCACGGCGACGGCGGCCCGGCCACCCGCTGGGCCCGGCGGGCCCGCCTCGGCGACCGGATCGCCGTGGTCGGCCCGGACGCCGGCTGGGACGGCCCGCACGGCGGTGTCGAGTTCCAGCCGCCCGCCGGGGCGACGCTGCTGCTGGCCGGCGACGAGACCGCCGCGCCGGCGATCTGCGCGATCCTGGAGCGGCTGCCCGCCGACGCGCGCGGGCACGCGCTGGTGGAGGTGCCGGAGACCGGCGACGAACTGCCCTGCCGGCCCCCGGCCGGCGTCACGGTGACCTGGCTGCCCCGCGACGGCGCCCCGCACGGCAGCCGGCTCACCCCGGCCGTGACGAGCCTGGCCGGCCGGCTGGTGCCGGTACCTGTCGCGGCGGGCGCCGCACCGCTGACCGAGGTGGACGTGGACCGGGACATCCTCTGGGAGGTGCCGGAGCGGCCCGACGGCGCGGCGCTCTACGCCTGGCTGGCCGGGGAGGCGGCGGTGATCCGCGGCCTGCGGCGGCACCTGGTCACCGAGCGGGGCATGGACCGGCGCGCGGTGGCGTTCATGGGCTACTGGCGGGCCGGTCGCGCGGAGAACTGATCGTCCCGTGGGAGCGGGCCGGCGCACGACGCGCCGGCCCGCTTCGTCATCCGCGCGGCGCGTACGGGGCGAGCGGGTTGACCAGCGTGCCGGCGAACTGCAACGCGGCCGACGGGTCGGACAGGTCCACCATCTGCTGGTTGTTGCGCAGCTGGAGCCGGTTGAGGCAGGACAGCGTGAACTCCGGCGCGAACAGGTCGTGCCGGCGCATCCGGTCGGCCAGGTGCGGCACCGTGGCGGCGTAGTCGGCGGCGCACGCGGCGACGGTGCGCCAGAACTCGGCCTGGTCGAGCACGCCCCGGGTGTGCAGGGTGGCGCTGAGGTGCCGCAGGAAGCAGTCGAAGACGTCGGTGAAGATGGACAGGATCTTCTCGTCCTCGGGTACGGCGGCCCGGATCCGCCGGACCCGCTCCGGCAGGTCCGCGTCCGGGTCCATCACCACGATCTCCTCGGCGATGTCCTTGAACACGACCCGCTCGACGACGCCGTCGCGCAGCACCAGGATGACGTTCTCGCCGTGCGGCATGAACGCCAGGTCGTGGGCGTACAGGCTGTGCAGCAGCGGCACCAGGTAGGCGTCCAGGTAGCGGCGCAGCCAGTCGGCCGGCGCCAGCCCGGACTCGTCGATCAGCGCCGCGGCCAGCGACCGGCCGTCGCGGTCCAGGTGCAGCAGCGAGGCCATGGTGGCCAGCCGCCGCCCGGGTTCCAGCCCGGGCACCGGGCTCTCCCGCCACAGCGCCGCCAGCATCTTCCGGTACGGCGAATAGCGATCGGTGGCCGCCTCGTACTGCCGGTGCCGGTAACCGATCGCGGCGCGCTCCCGGATGATCGACAGGCCGGTGCGCTTGAGCACCGGGTCGCCCTCGATCAGCCCGGCCAGCCAGTCGTTGATCGCCGGCGTGGCCTCCATGTACGCGGCGGACAGCCCGCGCATGAAGCCCATGTTCAGCACCGACAGCGCGGTCTTCACGTAGTGCTTCGCCGGGTCGCTGACGTTGAAGAAGGTGCGGATGGACTGCTGCGCCAGGTATTCGTCCGGCCCCTCGCCGAGGCAGACCAGCCGGCGCGCGGCCACCTCACCGGCGAACGTGACGGCGAGCTTGTTCCACCACTGCCACGGGTGCACGGGGACGAACAGGTAGTCGGCCGGGTCCAGGCCCAGCCCGGTGAGCGTGCCGGTGAACCCGGCCAGCGTCGCCTCGCCCAGCTCGGCCCGCATCAGCGTGTCGTAGTCCAGGTCGTCGGCGCAGGTGAAGGTGGTGTGGTCGCGGTGCGCGGCGAGCCAGAGCAGCCGTACCGGCGCGGCGGCCTCCGGGGCGTACGCGCGGTACTCGTGCACGCCGAAGCCGAGGCGGCCGTTGTTGGCCACGAAGCAGGGGTGGCCCTCGGTCATGCCGGTCTCGATCGCCTGGAACCCGGCGGCGGCCAGCTCGGCGGCGCTCACCGCGGGCTTGGCCAGCTTGTACGCGGTCCCGGCCAGCGTGGAGGTGATCTCCTCCAGGTAGACCGGCAGGATCGCGTCGGTGAGGCCGAGCGCGCCGCGCAGCTCCACGCACAGATCCACGGCGTCCGGCGGCAGGTCCGCGCCGTCGCGGCGGCGCACGATGCTGTCCGCGTCGACCTCCCAGTGGTCCAGCGCCAGCCGCCGCGCGGCGAACCGGTACTCGACGGCGGCGTCGTCGCTGCGGACCAGCCACTGCCCGGGGCCGGTGGGCTCGGGGGTGATCAGGCGCTCGTGGGCGAACTCGGCGAGCGCCTTGCGCACCAGCAGCCGGTTGGCGGTCGCCCACGCCTCGGGGGTCAGGTGGTCCACTGCTGCGCTGGCGTTCACGCCGGTGCCCTTTCCTCGCCTGCGGGCGCGCCGGTGGCGGCCCGGAACTGGTCCCGGGTGCAGACGCTGAGCAGCGCCTCCTTCTCGGGCTTGCGGATCGGGCCGACGACGGTGAAGCCGACGGCCGCGTTGAGCGCGTGCACCGCCGTGTTGCGCACGTCGGGTTCCACCACCACGCGGCGGGTCGCCGGATCGGCGAACAGCCAGGCCATCACCGTGGTGATGACGGCGCGGGTGAAGCCGTGCACCGGCGTGTCGGCGGGCGCGCAGAGGAAGTGCATGCCCACGTCGCCGGGCTCCGGGTCGTACAGGCCGACCAGCTCGACGTGCGCCGGGTCGTACCGTTCGGCCAGGAACGCCGGGGTGCCGCGCCACGACCCGAGGTACGCGTCGTGGTGCGGGTGGTCGGCGATGCGCCGGTACTCGGCGGCGACGGCGGCCACGTCGGCGTCCTGCATCAGCCAGAACGCGGACTTGGGATGGGTGACCCAGCGGTGCAGCAGCGCGGCGTCGGCGTCCGGGTCCAGCGGGCGCAGCGCGAACTCGCCCAGCGCGTCGTCGACGCGGGTGAACGCGCTCACGCCGGCGCTCCGAACTCCTGGAAGGCGATGCTCTTCTCCACCGGGTAGTGCTCCCGGCCGGTCATCTCCCGGATCAGCCACGAGTTGCGGTACGGGCCCATGCCCAGGTCCGGCGAGGTGATGCTGTGCGTGTGCGTGCCCCCGTTCTGCAGGAACACCCGGCGGCCGGTGTGGTCGACGCTGTAGTTGCGGGCCACGTCGAAGCGGCCGTGCGCGTCGAAGCGCAGCCGGTCGCGTACCGGCGCGAGGAACTCCGGCATCCGGTAGTGGTAGCCGGTGGCCAGCACCAGTCCTGCGGTGTCCAGCATGAACGCGCGGTCCTGCTCGGTGTGGCGCAGCCCGAGGCGGTAGCGGCCGTCGGCGTACGCCGCCTCGACCAGTTCGGTGTTCGTCAGCAGGCGGGTGGGCGCCGGCCCGTGCAGGCTCTTGGCGTACAGCAGGTCGTAGATGTCGTTGATCAGGTCGGCGTTGATGCCCTTGAACAGCGGCTTCTGCGCGGCCTCCAGCGCGTAGCGGGTCGGCTCGGGCAGCGCGTGGAAGTAGTCCACGTAGTCCGGCGAGGTCATCTCCAGCGTCAGCTTGGTGTACTCCAGCGGGAAGAACCGGGGCGAGCGGGTCACCCAGGTGAGCTGGTAGCCGTACGTGTCGATGTCGCCGAGCAGGTCGTGGTAGATCTCGGCGGCGCTCTGGCCGCTGCCGACGATGGTGATGCTGTCCTTGGCCCGCAGCGCCTCCCGGTGCTCCAGGTAGCGCGAGTTGTGGATCAGGTCACCGCCCAGCCCGGCGCAGGCCGGCGGCAGGTAAGGCGGGGTGCCGGTGCCGAGCACGAGGTGCCGGGCCCGGTGGGTGACCGGCCCGTCCGGCGTGTCGGCGCGCACCACGTACCGGTCGTCGGTCGCGTCGTACTCGACGGCGGTGACGGCGTGCCGGAAGCGCAGGTTCGGCAGCTTGGCGGCGGCCCAGCGGCAGTAGTCGTTGTACTCGGCGCGCAGCGGGAAGAAGCTCTCCCGGATGTAGAACGGGTAGAGCCGCCCGGTCTCCTTCAGGTAGCTCAGGAACGAGTACGGCGAGGTGGGGTCCGCGAGCGTGACCAGGTCGGCGATGAACGGCGTCTGGAGCCGGGTGGATTCCAGCAGCATGCCGGGATGCCAGTCGAAGCTGTCGCGGGCCTCCAGGAACAGCCCGTCGAGGTCGTCGATCGGCGCGGTGAGGCAGGCCAGGCCGAGGTTGTAGGGGCCCAGCCCGACGGCGATGAAGTCGTGGGTCGACATGGGTTCTCGTTCTCCTCGACGGGGGGTCAGCCGACCGGGCAGGACAGCTCGGCGGCAGCGGTCCGGGCGTACCAGGCGGCGTGGTCGGCGATGAGGTCCAGCACGTGGGCGATTTCGTCCACTGTGGTCTCGGGGTTGAGCAGCGTGAGCTTCAGGTGGTGCGCGCCGTCGACCTTGGTGCCGGCGACCAGGGCGGCGCCGGAGGCGGCCAGCGCGTCGCGGGCGTGCAGGTTGGCCTCGTCGGCCAGGTCGGGCGCGAGGCCGGACGGCCGGTAGCGGAAGACCACTGTGCTCAGCTGCGACGGTGCGGCCACCTCGAAGCGCGGGTCGGCGTCGAGCCGCTGCCACGCCTGCGCCGCGAGGTCGACGACCTGGTCGAACAGCTCGCCGACCGCGTCCGGCCCCATGATCCGCAGGGTCAGCCACAGCTTGCAGGCGTCGAACCGCCGCGTCGTCTGGATGCTCTTGTCGACCTGGTTCGGGATGCCCTGCTCGACCGCGCGGGCCGGGTTGAGGTAGTCGGCGTGCCAGGTGGCGTGACGCAGCGCCCGGCCGTCGCGCACCAGCAGCGCGCTGGAGCTGACCGGCTGGAAGAACGACTTGTGGTAGTCGACTGTCACCGAGGTGGCCCGTTCGATGCCGTCGAGCAGGTGGCGGCGGGTGGGGGAGACGAGCAGCCCGCAGCCGTACGCGGCGTCGACGTGCATCCAGACGCCCGCGTCGGCGCAGATGTCGGCGATCTCGGGCAGCGGGTCGATGCTGCCGAAGTCGGTCGTGCCGGCGGTGGCGACCACTGCCATCACCACCTGACCGTCGCGGTGGCAGCTGTCGATCGTGCGGGCCAGCTCGTCGGCGCGCATCCGGCGGGCCGCGTCGGTGGGCACGGTGAGCACCGCGTCGGCGGCGAGGCCGAGCAGCTTGGCGGCCTTCTGCACGCTGAAGTGCCCGGCCGCGGAGGTGATGACGCGCAGCCGGGACAGCACCTGCGGCCGGTCCGGCCGGGTGGCCGCGCCACCCACCGCCCGGCGGTACGCCTCCTCCCGGGCCAGCAGCATGGCCTGGAGGTTCGACTGGGTGCCGCCGCTGGTGAACACCCCGTCGGCGGTCGGACCCAGCCCGATCCGTCCGGCCGTCCACTCGATCAGGCGCCGCTCCATCAGGGTGGCTCCGGTGCTCTGGTCCCAGGTGTCCAGTGAGGAGTTCACCGCGCTGAGCACCGCCTCGCCGAGCAGCGCCGGGATGACCACCGGGCAGTTGAGGTGGGCGAGGTAGCGCGGGTGGTGGAACCACACCGCGTCGCGTAGCCACACGTCGTGCAGCTCGTCCAGGGCGGCGTCGGTGTCGCCGAGCGGCCGGTCGAGGTCGATGCCGCCGATGAGCGGCGCCAGCTGGTCGGGCGTGACGCCGGTGAACGGCGTGTCCACCTCGCCGACCCGCCGGGCGACCCGGTCGACGCCGCGCGCCAGCACGTCCCGGTACCGCGCGAGCGAGCCGGCGTTGAACAGGTGGTCGCGGGCCGTGGCGGCGGCGCGGCCGGTGTCGGTGGGCGCGGCGCCGGTCGGGCTCCCGATCGAACTCATGCGACTTCCCAGCGGTCGTACGGACAGGACGTGCGGCCACAGCCGCGGCGATCAGGTTAGGTTAGGCTCGCCTAACTAGCAAGCGCGACTCGGTGCGCTTTGTCCTGGAACTACCGCCGGTTGGCGCCTGCCGCGTGTCGCGGTAAGGTCGCCCTCGGTTAGGGGAGGTTATCCTAAGTTGACTGTGGAACGGAACCGCCGCCCGGCGCGCCGAGGCGGGCCGAGACGGTGACGCGCGTCGATCGCGATCAGTGGGGCGTGCCGCAACTGTGGGCCGGTGACGCCGACGCGCTGGCCCGTCTGCAGGGGCGTGTCGCCGCGACCGACCGGGCGTGGCAGATCAGCGTCGAACGATGGCGTGCCGAGGGCCGCCTGGCCGCCCACGTCGGACCGTCCGAGCTGGCGTGGGACCGGTTCGCCCGCCGCGTACGGCTGGACGACACCGCCCGGCGCTGCTACGAACGGCTGGACCCGGACACCCGGCGGTGGGTCGAGGCGTACGTGGACGGGGTCAACGCCGGACTCGCCGAGGGCGCCGCCGCCGCGCCCGAGTTCACCGCCACCGGCGCCGCGCCCGAACCCTGGCGCCCCTGGTCACCGCTCGGCGTGTTCCTCGTCCAGCACGTGCTGTTCTCCACCTTCCCGAACAAGCTCTGGCACGCGCACGTGGCCCGCACGCTCGGCCCCGATGCGGCCGGACTGTTCGCCGTGGAGGGACCGGCGTCGTCGGGCAGCAACGCCTGGGCGCTGCCCGCCGACCCGGCCACCGGGCGCGGCCCGCTGATCGCCGGCGACCCGCACCGGCTGCTCGAACTGCCCGGCGTCTACCAGCAGGTCCGGCTGGCCTGCCCGGAGTTCGACGTGGTCGGCCTCGCCTTCCCCGGCGTGCCGGGCCTGCCGCACTTCGGCCACACCGGGCACGTGGCCTGGGCCGTCACCAACGCGATGGCCGACTACCAGGACCTCTACCGCGAGCGGCTGCGCCGCGACGGCGACCGCGTGCTGGCGCGCGACGCCGACGGCTGGACCCCGGTCGCGCGTCACGTCGAGGAGATCGAGGTCCGCGGCGGCGACCCGGAGACGGTCGAGGTGATCGAGACGCCGCGCGGGCCGGTGATCGACCACGACCGGGTCACCGGCGAGGCCATCGCGCTGCGCGCCCCGAGCCGGGTGGAGGCCCGGCTCGGCTTCGAGGCGCTGCTGCCGCTGCTGCGCGCCCGGCGCGCCGCCGACGTCGCCGACGCGCTGCGCCACTGGGTCGAGCCGGTCAACAGCGTGCTCACCGCCGACACCGAGGGCGGCGTCCGCCGTCTGGTCGCCGGCCTGGTCCCGGTACGCGACGAACGGTGCCGCCGGGAGCCGGTGCCGGCCTGGGAGCCGGCCTACCGGTGGCGGGGCGACTACGTGCCGCCGGTGGACGAGCGGGTCGACGGCGTGGCGGTGTGCGCCAACGACCGCCGCGACGACGTCGCAGCGCACGGTGTCGACTTCGCCCCGCCGCACCGGGCGCGCCGGATCCGCGCGCTGCTCGCCGAGGGCGCCGAGGCGTCCACAGTGCACACCGATGACCGGCTCCCGGCCGGCCCGCTGTACCGGCTGCTCGACCGGCTCGACCCGGGCCGGCTCGACGAACCCGCCCGCGCGCTGCTGCGGCGGCTGCGCCGATGGGACCGGGCGATGGCGGGCGGGTCGGCCGAGGCGGGCGCGTACGCGGCCTGGCGGGCGGCGCTGGCCCGGCGGCTGCGCGTACACCCGGGGTTGCGTGCGCTCGACGAGCCGTGCGGGTTCGACGAGTTGTTCGCCCCCTGGACCGACCCGGCGGCGCGGATCGGCCTGGCGCTGGATCACCTCGCGGCCGGGTTCGACCTCGCGGAACCGGCGGCCGAGGCGCTGGCCGAGGTGGCCGCCGGCCCGCCGCCCGGTGAGTGGGGCAGCCGGCACCTGCTGCACCCGGTGCACCTGGGCGTCGCCCCGGCGGTCACCGACGCGGTGACCGCGATGCGGGAGCGGGTGGCGCTGGCCGGTGACACCGACTGCGTGCTGGCCACCTCCAGCGTGCCGGGCGTCTCCGACGCCTGCTGGCGCGGCCCGGTGGCCCGCTACGTGTGGGACCTGACCGACCGGGCGGCCAGCCGCTGGATCGTCCCGTTCGGCGCTTCCGGGCGCCCCGGCGATCCGCACTTCGCCGACCAGCTGACCCACTGGGCCGCCGGGACGCTGATCCCGGTGCCCGCCGGCCCACTGACGGGAGACGAGACGACGTGATCCACCTGGAGTCGATTTCCGGCCTCGGCGCGCTGGCGCTGGAGCCGCTCCGCCCCGAGCGGGACGCCGGCCTGCTGCACGGCTGGGTGATCCGGCCCCGCAACCGGTTCTGGGGCATGGGCTCGCACACCGTCGACCAGGTACGCGACATCTACGCGTTCGTCGACGGGCTGGAGACCCACCACGCGTACCTGATCCGGCTCGACGGCGAGCCGATCGGGCTGTTCCAGACGTACCAGCCGGAGGCGGACCCGGTCGGCGAGCGTTACCCGGTGCAGCCCGGCGACGTGGGGATGCACCTGCTGCTCGACCCGCCCCGGCGGTACCCGCGCGGCGTGACCGGCGCGGTCTTCCCGGCCCTGATGCGGTTCCTGCTGCGTGACCCGGCCGCGCGTCGCGTGGTGGCCGAGCCGGACGTGCGCAACGACGCCATGCTGCGCCGCCTGCGCATCGAGGGCTTCACGTTCGGCCCCGACATCGACATGCCGGACAAGCGGGCGAGGCTGGCGTTCCTCACCCGGGAGCGGTTCGAGGCGGAGCACCCGCCCGCGTGAAGCCATGCCCGCGTCACGGCTCGGCGGCGCGCAGCCGCCCGGCCAGGTCCCGCACCGTCTCGGCGTACGCCGGGTCGTCCTCCGACGGGAGGTGACCCTTGATCGGCGGGGGGACGCTGTCCCAGGGCGGGGCGACCAGGCTCTCCGGGTCCCGGAGGCGACGGTCCACAGTTGCCTCCGGGCCGGTGACGCGGGCCGGCTCGTCCGGGCGGTGCGGGGAGAAGATCCATCCGCCCAGCGCGTCGGTGTCCCGCCACAGGTTGCGCCAGCGCCAGCCGATCCGGCCGCCGATCCCGCGCAGCATCTCGCCGCCGACGTAGGCGGGGAACAGGCGGGCGTAGAGCCGGCGCAGCGGCGAGCTGTAGGTGAGCAGGGCGACCCGCGCGCTGACCTCCGCCGGTAGCTGCAGGACGGTGGCGGCGACGAGCACCGAGCCGTGGCTGTAGCCGGACAGCAGCACCCCGTTGCCGCTGTGCACCAGGTACGTGATGCGCCGGGCCAGCTCCGGCACGGCCCGCTCGGCGTAGCAGGGCGGTGCGAACGGGTGTGCCGCCCGGGGCCAGAACGTGGCCAGGTCGAAGAGCACGCCGACGTGGTGCCGGAACCCGGGACTGCGGTAGGCGAAGATCCCGGCGAGGATGAGGGCCAGCACCGCCGCCGAGATCGCCACCCCGCCCACCTCGATGCCGAACATGACCAGCTCCGCCGGGACGTGCGTGCGGTGCTCCAGCGTCTCGCCCGGATCGGGACGGACCAGCGCCATCGCGGTGGTCGCCGCGCCCAGTCCGGCCATGACGGCGAACAGCACCGCCAGCGGCACCAGCAGGTCGGTGAACCGGGCCCGCACGATCATCGTCCGGACCTGCCGCAGCCGGGGCGCCGCCTCGGCCGGCGGCGACGGGAAGTCCCGCTCGACGATCGCCCCGGCGGCCCGCATCCGGCCGCGCCGGGACACCAGCGCCACCACTGCCGCGACCACCAGGGTGACCAGCAGCGCGCGGAAGAAGCCGTAGATCGCCCAGGTGTACGCGTGCGCCGGGCCCGGTATGTCGTCCGCCGGGGACACGCCCCGGTCCAGCAGGTCGGCGGTGCGCTGGACCAGCTCGGCGGAGTACGCCACCGCGAGCCCGCCCGCCGCCGCGGCTACCACGAGCGCCCCGAGCCCGTTCGGCGGCTGGTGGCCGCGGACTCGTAGGCGGTGCCAGATCAGCACCGCGGCCAGGCCGCCGAGCAGTACCGCGTGCGTGACCAGCAGCCAGGTCAGGATCGAGCCGTAGCCGGGCAGCCCGCCGCCGGCACGCCAGCGGGCCGGGGCGAACAGCAGATACCCGGCCACCACGACGGTGAGCCCGATCGCGGTGCCGCGCAGCACCCGGGCGACCCGGTCACGTCGCGGGTCGGTGGGCGCCCGGTCGACGAGCGGCGGCACGCAGACCAGGACCAGGCAGGCGAGCAGCACCGCGCCGGTGACCGCCAGCAGCACCGCCACCGTCGGCGGGACGCCCTGCGCGGCCCGGGCGGCGAGGAGACAGCCATCGAGGGTGGCGAAGGCCGCCGCGATGTGGATCGAACGCAGCCGGCCCATCAGCGGCTCGGTGTCCCACTGGCCGATCGTGCTCAGCGGAGGCCCGGCCGTCGCCCGCTCCGGCGCCCGGAACGCGGTGAACGAGCGTCCCGGCCGCCGGGAGCCCCACCAGACCAGGCTCACCGCGGCCGCCGGGACCAGCGCCAGCACCACCAGCCGCAGCCCGACCGGCCGCCCGCCCATCCAGGACAGCCACTCCCGGTCGGCGACGCACGCCGGGACGGACAGGCACTGCCAGGCCACCAGGTCCAGCGCGACCCCGGCCCCGGCGAGCACGTACAACGCGGTCAGGCTCAACCCCAGCACGCGGCACAGCGCCCGCACCACCGCGCCGCCGACGGCGTCCCCCGGCCGCATCCACACGGCCACGTTGAGCAGCATGAAGGGCATCAGGAACAGCAGCGAGAGGGTACGCAGCGCGGTGCCGGACGGCAGGTCGTTCCACTGGTACGCCTCCAGCGTCACTCCGCTCGCGCCGCGCCCGTCGGCCAGGTCCGGACGGGGACGGTAAAAGCCGGCGCTGCGGTCGCCCGCGACCTGCCGGACCAGCGGCCGGCCCAGCACCTCGGCGGCCCCGCCCGCGGAGACCCCGTGCACCCGCAGCTCCACCACCTCGCCCGGCGGGGCCTGCGCCCGCCCTGGTCCAGCCGTCATCGACCCTCCGCGACGTCCCGGCCGCCCACGCCGCCTGGCACGGCCCGCCCTCGGGTGGCGCAGCGTCCTACCCCGCCGGGCGGCGGGCAAACGCCCGCGCACCTGCCTCGGGCGGCCGTTCGAAGCCGTACCGTCCGGGTAACCGCCGACGGTCCGCCGAGGAAGGGGTCCCGCATGACCGGCGCTTCGCGTGACGACCTTGCCGTGGCGACCCGGCTGCCGCCGATCGACGTCCGCCGGTGGGTGAACTCCGCGCCGCTGACGCCGGAGGAGCTGCGCGGGCGCGTGGTTCTGGTCGACGTCTGGGAGTACACCTGCGTGAACTGGATCCGCACCGCCCCGTACGTGCGGGCGTGGCACCGCGACTACCGGGATCTGGGGCTCACGGTGATCGGCGCGCACGCGCCGGAGTTCGCCTTCGGCCGGCTCGCGGAGAACATCGACCGGGCGGTCCGCGACCACGGTCTCACCTACCCGATCGCGATCGACGACGACTACACGTTCTGGCGCGCGCTGCGCAACGACGCCTGGCCCGCGCGGTACCTCTTCGACGCCGACGGGCGGCTGGCCGACCGCTGGGTCGGCGAGGGCGGCTACGACCGCACCGAGACGGAGATCCGGCGGCTGGTCGAGTCCGCCGCGCCCGGGACCGCGCTGCCGCCGGTCACCCCGGAGGTGACAGCGTTCGTGACGAGCCGGCAGCCCACGTACGCGGGGATCACCCCGGAGACCTATCTCGGCGCCGAGCGGGGCGTGCCCGGCACGTACGCGCTCACCGGCGACTGGCGGGTCGAGGGCGAGTACGTCGAGGTCGCGGGCGGCCACGCCGAACTGGTCCTGCCGTTCACCGCCGGGGAGGTGAACCTGGTGGCCGACCCCGGACCGGCGGGACCGGCCGGGGTTCGCGTGCTGCTGGACGGGAAACCGGCCGCTGACGCGCGCGGCGCCGACGTGGACCCGGACAGCCGGGTCGTCGTCGACCGGGCGGCCATGATCCGGCTGGTCGACGGCGCGCCGCCGGGGGAGCACCGGCTCACCCTGCGCGCCGAGCGGCCCGGTCTCCGCGCGTACGTCTTCACGTTCGGTCCCTGACCCGACCCGAGGAGGACAACCCGTGGCCGTCAAGACCCTGACGCCGACGCGTACCGGCGCCGACATCCGCGAGTTCCGCGTCGACGTGCCGGAGGCGGACCTGCAGGACCTGCGGACCCGGCTCGCGGCCACCCGGTGGCCAGAGCGCCAGACGGTGGACGACCAGTCCCAGGGTGTGCCGCTGGAGACCAGCCAGGCGCTGGCCCGGTACTGGGCGACCGAGTACGACTGGCGCAAGGTCGAGGCGCGGCTCAACGACCTGCCGAACTTCGTCACCGAGATCGACGGCCTGGACATCCACTTCATCCACGTCCGGTCCCGGCACGACGACGCGCTGCCGCTGATCGTCACTCACGGGTGGCCGGGATCGGTGATCGAGCAGCTGAAGATCATCGGCCCGCTCACCGACCCGACCGCGCACGGCGGCCGCGCCTCGGACGCGTTCCACCTGGTGATCCCGTCGATGCCCGGCTACGGCTTCTCCGGCAAGCCGGACGGGCCCGGCTGGGACCCGCAGCACATCGCCCGCGCCTGGACCGAGCTGATGCGGCGGCTGGGTTACACCCGGTTCGTGGCCCAGGGCGGCGACTGGGGCGCGCTGATCACCGACATGCTCGGCGTGCAGGCGCCGCCGGAGCTGGCCGGCATCCACACGAACATGCCGTGCGTGGTGCCGCCGGACATCGACGCGCTGCTGCAACGCGGCATCACCGGCGTGAACAACCCCCTCGCGGAGCTGCCGGCCGGGCTCTCGGACGAGGAGCGGGCCGCCTGCGAGCGGATCGACTTCTTCTGGAAGCACTCCGCGTACGCGCTGATCATGACGACCCGCCCGGAGACGCTGACGGCGCTCGCCGACTCGCCGGCCGGGCTGGCGATGTTCATGCTCGACCACGACGCAGCCAGCCTGGATCTGATCTGCGCCGCCTTCGCCGGCCGGCCCGGCGGCCTGAGCCGCGACGACATCCTGGACAACGTCACGCTCTACTGGCTGACCAACACCGGCGTGTCCTCGGCCCGGCTGTACGCGCAGAACGCGCTGTCGTTCTTCGCCGCGAAGGGCGTCCGGGTGCCGGCCGCGGTGAGCCAGTTCCCGGACGAGATCCTGCTCGCGCCGCGCAGCTGGGCGGAGCGGGCGTACCCGAACCTGATCCACTACAACCAGCTGGACCGGGGTGGGCACTTCGCCGCCTGGGAGCAGCCGGAGTTGTTCGCGCAGGAGATGCGGGCGGCCTTCCGCTCGCTGCGCTGACTGCCGGGACGGATGCGGCCGGGTGGGATGTCCACCCGGCCGCGTCCGCGGATTCAGACCTCGGTCAGCCGGACCGCGTCGGCGATGACCAGGCCGGCGGCGGAGCTCCACCGGCTGACCGCCACCCGGTTGGCGTCCCCGGCCGGCAGCGTGAACGTGCCGAGTGAGCGCCACTGCCCGCCGGTCGCCCGCTGGTCGACGGTGACCGTCCGGTTGCCGGTGGTGGTGGCGACGATGTACGGCGTGGCCGCGTTGTAGCCCGCATTCGCCGGCCACCACGCGTCGACCCGGTAGTTGCCGGTACGGGGGACGTTGAACTTGTACCAGGCGGCGTCGCTCGCGGCGACCGGGTCCGCGTACCGGTAGTCGGCGCCGTAGCGCTGCCCGGAGTAGGTCGAGGTGCCCCAGTTGGCGCTGGCGGTGAACCGGCCCGCGGTGGCGTTGTCCACCGTCGACGTCCAGCCGGTGCCGCCGCCGGCCATCTTGGCGGCCACGTCGGCGCGCATCGTGTTCAGGTCGATGAAGGACGGGTCGATCTTGCCGGTGGTGCTGGTCTCCCGGTGCCCCCGGGCGTAGCTGGAGTCCCGGCCGAGCCGCTTGAGCACGGCGGCGGTGGCCGCGATGCTCGCGTTGTACTGGGCGGTGGTCATCCGCTGGTCGACGCCGTTGTAGTCGATCTCCCAGCCGATCATCAGGGTGTTGCCGTCGCCGGCCGGGATCGGGCCGCTGCCGCCGCTGGTGCCGGCGTGGTTGCACCGGCCGGCCGAGATCACGTGGAACACGCCGTGGTAGTCCACGAGCGCCTGGCAGAGCGGGCCGGGCAGGTCGGAGCGGCCGTTGATGCAGATGTTCAGCGCCGGGTGCGGGTTGGTGGCGCTGGACGTGGCGGCGGTGTGGTGCCAGAGCACGCCGATCGGGTCGAACGAGCCGGAGCGCATCCGGTTGAGCCAGTCGCCCTCGACCACCACCTGCACGCCGGCGGCCCGCAGCACGTCAACGAGCCAGGGAATGGTGGCCATCACTGCTCCCGGAGCAGGTCGGCGAGGCACTCGGCCTTCGGCGCGGCGTGCGCCGTACCGGGACGGACGGCCACCACGAGGGCGGCGGCCGCCAGGGCGGGTACGCCGAGCAGACCTCGGCGTCGCAGACGGGGGGATCGTGACGTGGGCATGGCGCTCCTCGGGTGACGGCGCAGTATCGATCGACGCTCGTGAGTGTGGGCACGCTATCCCGGCGTCGGGCGCTCTGTCGATACCCTTCAATGATCGTTTCCATTGTGAAAACTTTCGCCACCGCCATCTGTCGTCGTTCGTCGATGCGTGGTAGAAATCCTGCCCAAGTCTCGCCGTCGAGCGAGGAATCCTTCACAGGAGGGGCGCCGATGAGAGCGTTCGTCACGGCCCTGACACTTCTCGTTGTGGCCGCGGCCGCGGCCCCGGCCACCGCGGCCGCCCCGGCCGCGGCCGCCGCCACTGTCGCCGCGGTCGGCCCGCAGCCCGGCACCTTCACCGGCAAGGGCTTCGACACGTGCACCGCGCCGTCGCAGGCCGCGATGGACGCCTGGCTGACCGCCTCGCCGTACCGCGCGGTCGGCGTCTACATCAGCGGCGCCAGCCGCACGTGCGCCCAGCCCAACCTGACCGCGACCTGGGTCGCCGACCAGACCCGCAAGGGCTGGCGGCTGATCCCGATCGAGCTGGGCTACCAGGCGCCGTGCGGCACCCGTACGCCGAAGATGTCCGCCGACCCGGCCACCGCCCGCGGGCAGGGCCGGACCGCGGCGGACAGCGCGGCCGCCGCCGCGACGGCGCTCGGCATCGGCGCGGGCAGCACGCTCTACAACGACATCGAGCAGTACCCGTCGAACGCGAGCTGCCGGGCCGCCGTGCTCTCCTTCCTCTCCGGCTGGGTCGAGCGGCTGCACACGCGCGGCTACCTCGCCGGCATGTACTCCAGCGGATCCTCCGGCATCACCGACGTCTGCAACGCCTACGACGACACCCGGTACCTGCGCCTGGACCAGATCTGGATCGCCTGGTGGAACGGCGTCGCGGACACCGACGGGGGCACGTACTGCGCCGACGACCGCTACGCCGACCAGCAGCGCCTGCACCAGTACGCCGGGGACGTCACCGAGACGTGGGGCGGCGTGACCATGAAGATCGACCGCAACTACCTGGACGTACGGGCCGGCACCCCGCCCGCGTCGTGGAGCGTCACGGTCGACAACGCCACGTCGGGCGGGTTCAGCGCGGGCGCGGCCTGGGGCGCCTCCGCGTACTCCGGGCAGCGCCACGGCGCCGACTACCGCTTCGCCACGCCGGTGGCGGCCAGCGACGTGGCCTGGTTCCGGGCGAGCCTGCCGGCGACCGGCGCCTACGAGGTGTCGGTGTGGTACCCGGCCGACCCCGGCTACAACGACCGCACCCCGTACCTGGTCGCCACCACGACCGGCAACCGGTCGGTGGCGGTCGACCAGCGCACCGGCGGCGGACGCTGGGTCTCGCTCGGCGTGTTCACGCTCGCCGCCGGCGCCGGGGACAAGGTCGGGGTGAGCCGCTGGAGCGCCGGGACCGGGTACGTGGTCGCCGACGCGGTCCGTATCACCCGGCTGTGAACCCGCGGGCCGTGAGCCGGTTCCGCCTCGGCGGGGCCGGCTCACGGCGTCCGGGTCAGCTCAGGTGCGCCAGCAGGGCGGTGGCCATGCCCTGCTCACCGCGGGCGTTCGGGTGGAACGGCGCGGCCGAGTTCTGCGGCACCAGCCCCTCCACCCAGCGGGTGCCGCTGCTCTTGCACGCGTCCCGGCCGATCGACGGGGTGTAGACGTCGGCGTAGCTGGCCCCGCCCGCCGCCGCGGTGTCGGCGAGCATCGTGTTGAGCGCCTTCTGGACGCCGCGCAGGTACGGCACGTCCTGGTAGGCGATCGGCACCACCGGCCAGCAGCCGTACCCGCTGTCGGGCAGGATCGCCGGATAGCCGAGCACCACCACGCGCGCGTTCGGCGCGGCCTGGCGGACCGCCCGCAGCACGGCCGTCACCTTCGGCGCGGCGGCGGCGATCCGGGCCCGCAACTGGTCGGTGCCGCCCGCGGTGAACCGGTCCTTGCAGGGCGACCCGAGCGGGCTGCTCACGCTCGCCTCGGCGCAGTCGCCGATGATGCCGGAGAAGCCGATGTCGTTGCCGCCGATCTGGACCGTGACCAGCGCCGTGCTGGCGGTGACCGCGTTGACCTGCGGTGGCAGCGCGATGCCCAGCGCGCCGTCGCCGCCGTACAGGATGTCCTCGGTGGTGGCCCCGGAGCAGCTCACGTCGGTGAACGACGACGAACCGGCGGACGCCGCGACCAGGGACGGGTAGTTGCGGTTGGAGCGCAGGCAGTTCAGGTCGACCTGGGTGGGCACGAGCGGGGCGGAGGTGTAGGAGTCGCCGAGCGCCACGTACCGCCCGGTGGGCGCGGCGGCGACGGCGGGCGCGGTGGCCGCGAGCAGCACGCCGGCGGTGGCGGCGGCGACCGCGGCGAGTCTGGTGGCGGTCCGCATCAGCGGCAGGCGGGGACGGTTCATGGGGCCCTCCCGGAGGGGTCCTGGTGGTGGTGCTGGGATTCTGTCCACGCCTGTGGCGCACGTCAATATAGACAGGGCTCACTAAAGCGTGTCCCGGGATGTGGTCCGGCACTGCCTGGTGGAGGGTTGCCGACGCGGCCTCAGGTGTTGTGTGCGTCACACTTTTCGGCGTCCCCGGAGTCGGGTGCCGGGAGCCCGTAGACGGGTCGATTCGTTGCGGCGCAACGCTCCCCGGCACTGTCACTCCTGGTGGGTGGACCGGGGCCGGATTCGCGGAGGCACGCACCGGAGCCACCCCGGCACGGCTGGTGAGCGACCGATCGAACGTCGGCGATCCCGGATTTGCGGCCGTCATTACGCTGCGAAGTGGTTGATCGCCGGAACCACGGACGACAGGTGGAAGAACCTCAGATGAGTGACAATCACCCTCCCTACGGAGGCTATCCGGACCCGAACGCCGGAGCGTGGGGCAACCAGCCCGACCCGAACGCCCCGTACGGCGCGCAGCCGGCCTCCGGCGCGCCCTACGGCTCGCCGCCGGCGTCAGGTGCCCCCTACGGTTCGCAGCCGGCGTCGGGCGCGCCCTACGGCGCCCAGCCGGCCTCCGGCGCACCGTACGGCGCCCAGCCCGCTTCCGGCGCGCCCTACGGATCGCAGCCGGCCTCCGGCGCGCCGTACGGGGCGCCGCAGCCCGCGGTGTCGTACCCGGGGCAGGCCGGCTTCCCGCCGCCGGCCGCGCCCTACGCGCCCGGCACGCCCCAGGGCGGCGGCGGCAAGAGCAAGGGGCTGATCGTCGGCCTCGCCGCCGGTGCGGTGACGCTGACGCTGCTCTGCTGCGGCGGCGGGCTCGCCTACGTCGCCTTCAACGGCGACGAGGAGGACCCGAAGCCGGTCGCCTCCGGCAGCGCCACCCCCGGGCCGGACGGCAGTCCGTCCGCGACCCCCAGCGCTGACGGGCCGGAGTCGCCCGGGCCGGACGGTCCCACCAACAACGACGCGATCACCGCGCGGTACGCCAGCGAGATGTCGGCGGTCTGCGACGGGGGGCCGATCCTCAACGCCGCCCCGTACACCGCCCCGGCGGGCTCGAAGGCGTACGTCTTCTCCAACTCCCCGGACCGGCCGACGTTCTGGTCGCAGAAGACGATCAGCTCGGCCAAGCCGTACTACGCCAAGTCGGCGGACTTCGCCACCGTGTCCGTCATCGGCTGCCTGAAGATGGTCGAGGGCAGCGAGGGCACGCCGAAGAAGTGCCAGTACAAGAACAGCGAGGACAAGGTCGTCACCGTCGACTACATCTCCTCGCGGTACACGCTGACGTTCCACGCCGCCAAGACCGCCGAGAAGGTCGGTGACGGCGGCACGGTGAACGCTCCGGCCGCCCGCTGCCCGAGCTTCATCTCCTACAACAAGGTGACGATGAAGTCGTACGCGACGCCGGACAGCGGCACCATCGAGGCCGCGCTGGACCGCTTCCTCAAGTGAGGAGACCCGGATCGGGGTGTGCGCGTCGGCTGACCCGCACACCCCGATCCGGCTGCCGGCGGGTCAGGTGGCCGGCAACGGGCGGCCGTGCGCGTCCACACACTCGCGGGCGAAGAGCCGCAGCAGCTCCGGCAGGTGGAAGTGCTGGCCCGGATCGTCCGAGTCGACGGGCAGCAGCAGATTGTGCTGGACCAGGTGCTCCACCATCCGGTTGGCCTGCTGCCGGGGCAGGCGCAGGATCTCCACCGCGCTGGCCGGGGTGATGAACGAGCCGGCGCGGGCCAGCGCGCGCAGCGCCCGGCGGGCGTCGACGTCCAGCGCCTGGTAGCTGACCGAGAGGCTGCCGCGCACCGAGATGTCCCCGACGGCCAGCTCGGACAGCCGGTTCTCCTCGTCCTCCAGGTGCGCGGCGAAGCCGGGCAGGGCGACGTCGGGCTGGGTGACGAGCCGGCTGCCGACGATCCGCAGCGCCAGTGGCAACAGGTCGCAGGCCGCGGCGATCCGGCCGAACACCTCCGGTTGCTCACGTACCCGGCGCTCACCGGCGATCGTGGCCAGCAGTTCCACCGCGTCGGCGCGGTCGAGCGCGCCGAGCGTCAACCGCCAGCCGACGTCCAGGTCCAGCAGGCGCTGCCGGCTGTTGATCAGCACCAGGCTGCGGCCCGCGCCGGGCAGCAGCGGGCGCACCTGCTGCGCGCAGTGGACGTCGTCGATGATGAGCAGCAGCCGTCGGCCGGCGAGCGCGCACCGCAGCGCGGCGGAACGCTCCCGGATGTCCTCGGACACGTCGGCCAGCGGTACACCCAGCTCGACGAGCAGCTCCCTGATCAGTTCGCCGCTGCCGCGGGGTGGCTCGTCGCTGCTGTCGAAGCTGACGAAGAGCTGACCGTCGGGAAAGAGGTCGGCCAGGTCGTACCCGCTGGACACCGAGAACGACGACTTGCCGACGCCCGGCGCGCCGGACACGAGCACGACCCCGGCGTGCTCGTCGGCGCCGGCCGGGTCGGCGATCCCCTCGGCGATGGTGCGGAGCTGGCTGGCCGTGGTGTCCCGGCCGACCAGGGACGGCGGCTTCATCGGCAGGGCCTGCGGGCTCGGCGGCGGGCCGGGCGGCGCCGCGGGCCCGGCGCCGAGGGCCGCCGGCCAGCCGGACGGTGGTCGGACCTCGGCGGAGTCCCCGTCCAGCGCGGCCTGGAGGGCGCTCTGGAGGGCGGGACCGGGGTCGACGCCGAGCTCGTCGACGATGCCGCGCCGGGCCTGCTGGTACACGGCCAGCGCCTCGGCCACACGCCCCTCCAGCGTCAGCGCGGTCACCAGCTGCGCCTGCCGGCGTTCGTCGAGCGGCTCCTCGGCCACCATCCGGCGCAGCGACGGGATGACCCGGGCCGGTTGCCGCAGTCGCAGGCGCAGGTCGAACAGCTCGGTCGTGATCTCCCGGTGCTGCTCCCGCAGCGCCGTGACGGTCGCGCCCAGGTCGGTGCCCGGATCCGCCAGGTCCTCCAGCGGGGGCCCGCCCCACAGCTCGACCGCCTGGTCGAACAGCTCGGCGGCGACCTCCGGCCGGTCCCCCCGCGCGGCCCGGCGGGCGTCGTCGGTGAGACGCCGGAAACGCAGCAGGTCCAGCTCGTCCTCGTCGACCCGCAGGTGGTAGCCGGTGCCGTCGTGGACCAGCCGGTCGGCCGAGTCGCCGCCGCGGTCCAGCGCCTGTCGCAGCCGGTGTACGTACGTCCGCAGGTTGCGTACCGCCGACGCGGGCGGCGCGTCCGGCCACAGGCCGTCGACCAGCCGGGAGGTGGCGACCGTGCGCCCCGGGCTCAGCAGCAGCACGGCGAGCAGAAGGCGGGGCTTGGTGCCGGTGAGCGTGATCGGGTGATCGTCCACGTGAAGGGCCAGCGGGCCGAGGACACTGAACCGCATCGATGTATTCCCCCGCTCCGCAGGACCGTCCACAGTGTGGTGCACGGCTGGAATTCCCACCTTCGGCTGGGGAATACCTCGATCCCAGATGGTGCAAGTTGTCACCGATCGGTGTGTATCTCGTGACCCCGGGTGAGTTGCGCCGTCGCCCGGTGCGCCGCGTCGAGCACCGCCACCGCGTCCGCCACCCCGGCGCCCGCCGACCGGCCCGCGCGGACCAGCTCGGCGAAGTCCTCCGCCTGGCAGGCCAGGGCCGCGTACATGATGGCGTCCCCGTCGGCCGGGTCGAGGAAGGTCAACCGCTCGTGGTCCCGGGTGCCGAACACCTCCACCGTCGCCATGTCGCCGCCTCGGTGGTGCCGGCCGAGCGAGACCAGCGCGGTACCGCCGCCGGACAGGCCGAGCAACGCCTGCGCGCTGTCCACGTCCCGGCCGCGTACCGCCGGGTCGGTGACCGGACCGGCGGGCTGCGCGGCGACCCGGTCGATCTCCTGCCCGGTCAGCCACCGGATCTGGTCGAACTCGTGCACGCCCATGTCCACGAAGATCCCGCCGCTGCCGGTGCGGAACGCCGCCGCCGGCGGCTCGCCGTCCCACTGCGACGCGGCCACGAACAGGACCTCGCCGAGCGCGCCGCCGGCGATCCGCTCGCGCAGCCGGCGCAGCTGCGGGACGAACCGCCGCCAGTAGGCGACCTGGAACGGGATCCCGGCGGCGGCGGCCACCCGCCCCGCCTGCGCGGCCCCGGCCGGGTCGAGCCCGGCCGGCTTCTCGCACAGCACCGGCAGCCCGGCCTCGGCGGCGGCCGCGACCAGCTCGCCGTGCCGGCCGGTGGGCGCGGTCACCAGGAGACCGTCCGGCGTGGCGTCCGCGAGCAGGTCCGCCACGCTCGGGTACGCGGGCAGCCCGGCCGCGGCGACCTCCGCCCGTGCCGCCGGAACCGGGTCGACCACGTGCCGGATCCGGACCGTCCGGTGGTCGGCCAGGGCCCGCAGGTGGTGGCGGCCCATCCGGCCCGCCCCCACAAGTGCCAGCCGGAACTCATCGCTGCCGGTCATCGTCGGTTCCCTTCTTCTCGTCGGCGTCGTCCGTACGGTCGGGGCTCAGCCAGCCGGCCAGCGCGGCCACGACGGCCGGCGCGCCGGTGGCCAGGACCGCCATCCCGTCGTGGCGCCACCGTCGGGTCACCCCACCGGCGGCCTCGACCAGCGCGGTGCCGGCCGCGACGTCCCACGGCGCGGGGTCGAAGCTGACGAACGCGTCCAGTTCCCCCCGGGCCACCGCCGCCAGGTCGCAGACCGTGGAGCCGGAGTTGCGCAGGTCGGCGACGAGGGGCGCGACGCCGACGAGCGACTGGTACGCCCGCCGCCGCGGGCCGGGCGCGTTCGGCACCGCGAACGCCACCAGGGCGTGCCCCGGCGCGGCCTCCCGGTCGACGGTGACCGGGACGTCGCCGTCGAGCGCGCCGTCGCCGTCGAGCACCAGGCAGGCGCCGGTTGCCGGTTGCAGGATGGTGGCGGCGACCACCTGGCCGTCGCCGTCGTCGCAGCCGGTCGCCACCGCGATGCTCACCGCGTAGCGGCTCGCCCCGTGGCTGAAGTTCAGCGTGCCGTCGAGCGGGTCGACGATCCAGCGCAGGCCGGAGCAGCCGGCGCTGAGCCCGGACTCCTCGGCCAGGACGGCGTCCTGCGGCCGGTCGCGGGCGAGCAGGTCGAGGATGGCCCGTTCGCTGGCGTGGTCGGCGGTGGTCACCGGGTCCTGCGCCGCCCCGCCCTTGTGCATGGTCCGGAAACCCTGGCTCCGTGCCTCGCGGATCGCGTCCGCCCCGGCCCGCGCGGCGCGCAGGCTCAGGTGGCGCAGGTCGCCGGGAGCGGCGCCGATGCTCATCGCGCCACCTGCGCTTCCGCCGGTGCGGCGACCCGCGCGTAGTGGCCGTCCACGAACAGCAGCGGTGGGGTCGGCCGGAGCAGGCCGGCGGAGCGGACCGCGCCGATCAGCACGGCGTGGTCACCGGCCGGGTCGGCGGAGACGGCCTCGCAGCCGAAGTACGCCACCCCGTCGGTCAGGCGCGGGCAGCCGGTCGCCCGCTCCGCGTCGTAGGTGACACCGGTGAAGCCGTCGGCGCCGCTGGGCCGTCCCCGGCTGGCGAACCAGGCCGCCTCCGCGCGCTGGTCGTCGGCGAGCACCGTCACCGCGAAGCGCCCGGTACGCCGGACCGCGCCGAGCAGCCGGCAGTCCCGCCGCAGGCAGACCAGCAGCATCCGGGGCGACAGCGACACGGTGGTGAAGGAGTTGACCGTCATGCCCACCGGGCCGTCGGGTCCGACGGCCGTCGCCACCGCCACTCCGGTGGCGAACCGCCCGGCCACCGAACGGAACGCCCCTTCCTGCTCGTGTCCGTCTCCTGTCCCGGTCATCGTCGTTCTCCTCTCGTCGCGCTGCCGACCAGGTCGGCGGTCCGGCGCCGGTCGGTCTTGCCGTTGGCGTTCGTGGGAAGCGCGGCCACGTGGTGAATCCGGGCCGGCACCATGTAGCCGGGCAGCCGGTCCGCGCACCGGCGGGTCAACTCGGCGGTGATCCCGGCGGCGCCGGTGTAGACGGCGCGCAGGGCGACGTCGGCGTCCGCGCCGAACGCCAGCACCACCGCGTCCTGCACCCCCGGGTGGCCGCGCAGAACCATTTCGATCTCGCCGAGTTCGATCCGGTAGCCGCGCAGCTTCACCTGGTCGTCCAGGCGGCCGTGGTGCACGAGCGTGCCGTGCTCGCGGCGGACCCGGTCCCCGGTGCGGTAGTACCGGCGACCGGCGTACGTGACGAACCGGTCCTCGTCGTCGGCCGGGTCGAGGTAGCCGTCGAACCGCTGCGGCCCGTGCACGCACAGCTCGCCGTCGTCACCGCCGACGGTGCCGTCCTCGCCGCGCAGGATCGCGTCGAGCCCGGGGTGCGCGTCGCCGATCGGCACGGTGCCGTTCGAGGTGGCCGGCCAGTCCGCCGGATCCGCCGGCAGCCGGTGACCGGTGCAGGTCACGGTCAGCTCGGTGGGACCGTAGAGGTTCTCCACCACGCTGCCCGGCGCCGCCGCCGCCCACGCCCGCGCCTGCTCCAGCGTCAGCGCCTCGCCGGCGAAGAGGCTGTGCCGCAGGCCCGGCATGGCGCCGGGGGAGAGCATCCGCATCCGGCGGGCCAGCGAGACCACCGAGGGCACCGAGAACCAGTGCGTGATCCGTCGTTCGTTGACGAACCGCACCGGCGTCAGCACCTCGTCGGGCTGCGGCACCACGAGCGTGGCGCCGCCGCCCCAGGCGACGAACATGTCGAAGACGGACGGGTCGAAGGTCAGGTCGAAGGTCTGCGACAGCCGGTCGCCCGGGCCGACCGGGTAGCGGTCCCGGCAGCATGTGAGGAACGCGTCGACGTTGCGGTGCCGGATCGGCACGCCCTTGGGCCGCCCGGTCGAGCCGGAGGTGAACAGCAGGTACGCCACGTCGTCCGGCGCCACCGGGGCGGCCGGCGGCGGGACGCCCGGCGCGCCGTCGAGGCGTACGGTCACGGCGTCGCCCGCGACCTGCGCCGCCGTCGCGGCGCCGGCGTCGTCGACCACCATCGCGTCCACCCCCGCGTCCCGGCACAGCCGGGCGGTGCGGGCCGGTGGGAAGGCCGGGTTGAGCGGCACCACCACCGCTCCGGCGCGCAGCGCGGCCAGATAACCGGCGTACGCGGGCAGGCTGCGGGCGGCCAGCAGGCCGACCGCGCGCGGGCGTCGGCCCACCTCGGTGTGGATCCGGCCGGCGAGGCCGTCGGCGAGGTCGCGCAGCCGGCGGTAGGTCACCGGCTCCCCGCCGACCTCCAGCGCGACCGCCTCCGGCACCCGTGCCGCGGTTCGCTCGAACCACTGGTAGAGACTCACGGCGTTGCTCCCTTCGCTGTGCTGTCGTCGATCGGCGTCCCGCCGCCACCGGGCGCGGGACGCCCTCAGGTCACCGCGCCGGCCAGCTCGTCGGCGTGGTCGGCGATGCCGGCGAGCATCGCTCCGGTTGCTCCACCGGCGATGCCGAACATGGCCGCCTCGGTGCGCAGCTGCGCCTCCCCGCCGTCGCGGAACGCGTCCGCGCCGCGCAGGCGCACCGCCTCGGTGGCGACCCGGTCCACGGTCTCGGCGGCGCTGACCTTGAGCAGCATCCCGGTGACCGCGGACGGGACGGCCGCCGGCGCGTCCAGCAGCGGCGCGCACAGCGCGTCGAGCTGGTGCGTGGCGACCAGGCACCGGGCGTACCGCTCGCGGATGGCCGGGCGGTCCCACAGCGTGCCCGCCCCGGCCGGCCGGCGCCGCAGCCAGTCGCGCAGGCCCGCCAGCATCCGGTGGCACATGGCCCGGGCCCACAGCGCCCCGGCGACCCGTTCGACGCCGACCTGCCGGGCGAACCCGGCCAGCGCCCGGCCGGGGCGGCCCAGCACGGCGTCCGGGCCCAGCGCCACGCCGGCGAAGCGCAGGTGGCCCACACCGGACCCGGCGAACGCCCGGCCGGCGGATCCGACTGTCACGCCGGGCGCGTCGGCCGGCGCCAGCACCCAGCAGAAGCTGGTGAAGTGCCGCGCCTCGCGGTGCCGGGCCAGCACCAGCGCCGCGTCGCAGCTCGTCGCGTTGGTGATCCAGTCCTTGCCACCGTCCAGGACGGCGCCGTCGTCGCCCAGCTTCACCCGGGTCGTGGCGTCGAGCAGGTCCGATCCCGACCCGGCGGCGTCGGTGACGGCCAGCGCCACCACGGTCTCGCCGCGCAGCATCCCGCGTCGCGCGCGCTCGGCCGGCCCGGTCGCGCCGGCCAGCAGCGGCAGCACCGTGGCGACCTGGACGCAGACCGACAGCGTCACGCCGAGCGGGCACCGGGCGTCCAGCTCGGTGAGCAGGGCCGACAGCCGCCGGGGGTCGGGCTGGACGCCGTCGGCGTAGAGCGCCTCGATGGTCCCGGCGGCGCCCAGCGCGCGCCACACCGCACCCGGGTCGGTGGGGTCCACGCCGGACAGCGCGGCGCCCGCCGGGGCGGCGTGGTCCCCGGCCGACGTCGGTGTCGCCCTCGGCTCAGGCAAGACGCACCCCCGGGTCGCGCAGTGACAGCGCCCCGTTCGCCAGGCGCAGCCGGTCGTTCGCGTAGTTCAGCGAGGCCGAGCGCAGATCCCGGAACGTGCGCTCCAGCGCCAGCGGCGAGTCGGTCAGGTAGCCGTGGCGCAGGCCCGCCAGCTCGACCAGTTCGTGCGCGGCGGCGAAGGACTCCTCGGCCGCGCGGATCTTCAGCGTGTTGAGCAGCAGTTGCACCGGCGCCGCCGACATGTCCGGCGCGCCGGTGACCACCGAGACGGTGTGCCGCAGCAGCGCGTGCGCCGCGTCCAGCCGGGCCCGGATCCCGGCCAGCCGCAGCAGCACCAGCTCGGAGGAGGGGGCGAACTGCCGCCGTCCCGCCTCGCTGCGGGCGTGCCGCAGCACCCGGGCGTACGCGCCGGCCGCTGCCCCGATCCAGGCCGCCGCCCAGCCGACGTGCGCCAGCGGCGCGAAGACAGTGGTGGCGATCTCCCGGAACCCGCCGTGTTCGCCGATCACCTGCCACTGCGGCACCGCGCCGCGCAGCCGCATCGGGACGCTGTGCGTGGCCCGCATGCCCAGCGGACGCCACCCGCCGGTGACCTCGACCTCCACCTGGTCCCGGTCGGCGTAGACCAGGTCCACCTGGGCCGCCGAGCCGGCGCCCGGGGCGCGGGTGGTGATCAGGAAGGCGTCCGCGTACGGGCCGCCGGTGACGATCGGGGCCTGCCGGTCGACGCGCAGCATCTCGCCGTCGTGCTCCAGCGCCGACTCGGCGGTCAGCAGGTGACCGCCCTTGCCGGCCTCGGTGGTGACCGAGCCGAGATACCGCTCGCCCCGGGCCACCGACGGCAGCACCTCGGCGCGCAGCTTCTCCCCGCCGTACGCGGTGATCGCGGCGACCTGCTGGCAGTGCATGGCGAAGACCATCGCCACCGACATGTCCACCCGGCCCAGTGCCAGCGTGACGTCGACCAGGTCCGGCAGCGTCCCGCCGGCGCCGCCCTCGGCTTCGGGGACCAGCAGCCCCAGCAGCCCGCTACGACGCATGGCGTCCAGCGTCTCGGTGGGGAAGGCCGCGGTCTCGTCGGCCTCCCGGGCGTGCTCCGCCGCGATCTCGGCGACGGTCTCGACGGCCGGGGCGTACCCGGCGACGGCCGTCATCGGGAACCACCACCGACCGGTGTGCGCAGCTCCTCGACCACGCCCCACAGCCCGCCGGCGGTGGCGAACGTGGAGTCGACCAGCTTGTCGTCGGGCACGGCGACCCCGAACGTCTCCTCGATGGCGAACAGCAGCTCGATCTCGCGCATGGAGTCCAGGCCGAGGTCGCGCAGCCGGGCGTCCTCGGTGATCTCCTCCGGGCCGGCGAACTTGAGGAACGGCCGGAGCAGCTCGGTGAATTCGGTGTTCATGACGTCACCTTTCTTCTCGTGGTTCGTCAGTGGCTCCCGGCGCGTCGACCGGGTGCCGTGTCAGGGTCAGCCGGGACGTCTCGACGACGCGGTCGCCGTCGCAGACGACCTCGACCGGCGCCGGATGGCCGAGGAAGGCCAGCAGGCTCGCCGAGAGCCCGTACGCCCCGACGTTCGGCACGGCGAGCACGTCGCCGGGCCGTACGTCGGGCAGGCTCGCGGCTCGGGCCCAGGTGTCCAGCGGCGTGCACAGCGGCCCGGCGACGATCGCGGCCTCCAGTGGCGCGCCGTCGCGGTCGTCAGCGGCGTGCAGGGCGGGCACGAGCGGCGGCAGCCGGCGCAGGCCGGACATCCCGCCGAGGTGGTTGATGCCGGACTCCAGCACCACCACCGGCGTGCCCTGCGACCGCTTGACGTCCAGCACCCGGGTCAGCAGCGTGCCGGCGGTGGCGGTGAGGAACCGTCCCGACTCGAAGGCCACCGTGGGCGCGCCGTCGCGCCAGCCGGGGAAGAGCCCGTCCAGGGCCGGGCCGACCCGGTCGGCGAGGCCGGTCAGGTCCGCGTTGTGGCCGGGCCGGGCGAACGGCGCGCCGAAGCCGCCGCCGAGGTCGAGCAGGGTCAGGTCGATGCCGAGCAGGTCCCGCAACCGCCGGGCGGTACGCGCCGCGGCGGTGAACTGGGACACCAGCGCGTCCACCGAGTCGACGTTGCTGCCGGTGTAGAGGTGGAACCCGCGTACCGGGGCCGACGGGCGGGAGCGGAACCGGTGCGGTTCCCGCTCGATCCAGTCGGCGTCGGCGCCGAACTGGGACGCGACGCCGGTCATGGTGAGCCCCTGACCCGGGTTGGGCACCCGGTCGTTGACCCGCAGCAGGCAGCGCAGTTCGACGCCGTGCGCGGCGGCGATCCGGTCGGCCTGGTCCAGGCCCTCGGGCGAGTCGACGGAGAACCAGCGGACACCGGCACGTACCGCCTCGGTCACCTCGGCGTCGCGCTTGCCCGGTCCGGTGTAGAGCATGCGCTCGCCCGGCACGCCGGCCCGCAGCGCCGCGGCCAGCTCGCCCGGCGAGCAGATCTCCGCGTCGCAGCCGGCGGTGTGCAGCGCCGCGACCAGTGCCGGGTGCGGGTTGGCCTTGAGCGAGTAGAACAGCCGGCTCGGCGCGGGCAGCGCGGCGACCAGGGCGGCGTGGCTGGCGCGTACCCGGGCCAGGTCGTAGCGGTAGGCCGGGGTGTCGAAGGGCAGGTCAGCCATCGTGCTCACCCGCCAGCCGGGCCAGCGCCCGCCGGTCCACCTTGCCGTTGCCGGTGAGCGGCAGGTCGGGCAGCACGACGCAGCGCGCCGGCACCTTCATCTCCTCCAGCTGCTCCCGTAGCCGGCGCAGCACGTCGGCGGGGGTGAGCGCGGCCACCACGAACAGCGTCGCGCCGTCGTGGCCGTCGGCCGGCGGCAGCACCCCGGCCGCGGCCACGCCGTCGACCCGGTACGCCGCGGCCTCCACCTCGGTGGCGCTGACCCGGGTGCCCTTCTCCTTGTAGACATCGTCGCGCCGGCCGGCGAAGTGGACGTACCCGTCGTCGTCCACGTGGCCGTGGTCGCCGGTGTGCAGCTGCGGGAAGAGCCCGTGTACGCGCCGGAACCGCTGGGCGGTCAGCTCGGGCCGCCGCCAGTAGCCGGCCATCACGTGCGGGCCGCGTACCACCAGCTCGCCGGGAACGCCCGGTGGTTGACGCCGCCCCTCGGCGTCCACTGTGAAGATCTCGGTGCCGGGCAGCGCCCGCCCGCAGGCGCCGGGCCGGCGCAGGTCGGCGTCCGGCGGCATGATCGCCGCGCGTTTGCACTCGGTGAGGCCGAACATGAGCTGGACGCTCAGGCCGGGCAGCAGCCGGCGCAGGCCGGCCAGCACCTCCGGGGGCATGGCGGCGCCGGTGTTTGTGAGCAGGCGCAGCGGCGGGCGCGGCGCGCCCGCGCGGCCGAGCAGCCGCAGCAGGTTGATCGCCAGCGACGGCACGCAGGGCAGCACCGTGGCGCCGGACTCGACCAGGCTCACCAGCAGGCGGCCACCGGTCTCCGCGCTGTCGCCCAGGCGCAGCCGGGCGCCGGCGACGGTGCTGAGGAAGATCTGGTAGAGGCCGTAGTCGAACGACGGCGGCAGCAGGACGTGCACCACGTCGTCGGGCCGGTAGCGCAGCTCCGACTGGATCGCCCGGACCGCGAACGTGACCTGGGCGTGCGTGGAGACCACGGCCTTGGGCATGCCGGTGCTGCCGGAGGTGTAGATCAGGCAGACCGGGTCGACGGCCAGCGGGCCCGGCCCGGCCGGCGCGTCGCCGCCGGCCGCGCCGGATGCCGCGCGCCGCAGCGCGGCGGCCCCTCGCGCCGGGACGCCACGGGCGTGGCACAGGCCGGTGAGCACCCGGTCGTCGGTGAGGACCAGGACCGGTTCGGCGTCGTCCAGCACGTGGGCGAGGGCGACCTCGGGGGCCGGCGTCCGGAGAACGACGAAGACCGCGCCGGTACGGGCGACCGCGTACAGCAGCGCCGGCAGCGTCGCGTCGGCGGGCAGCGCCACCAGCACCCGGTCGCCGCGCCGGACGCCCTGCCCGCGCAGCCAGCCGGCCAGGCGCAGGCTGTCGGCCCGCACCTGACGGTACGTGCGCTCGACGGTCCCGTCCCCGGCGGCGGGCGCGTCGGGGCGCGCGCCGGCGGTGCGGTCCAGCAGGTCGTGCAGCAGTTCGGCACTCATCGGGCACCTCCGGTGGCGGCGCCGAACATGGCGCACAGGGAGCCGACGTCGCGCAGGTCGGCCGCGGAGAGCGCGGTGGCCGGAACCTCGACGCCGAGCCGCCGCTCGACCCGGTCGATGACGTCCACCAGCCGGAACGAGTCGAAGCCGGGAAGCTCCCGGAGCACGTCGGTGGTGCGCAGCGTCGAGCCGTCCAGGTCCAGGGTTTCGCCGAGCGCGCCGAGCACCGCGGCGCGTACGCCCTCTCCACCTGCCGGGTCCGGCGCGGGCCGCACGGCGTCGTGGCCGGGCGTGGCGGCCGGTTCGGCGATCGCCTCCAGCGCGTCGAGGTGGTCGGAGATCAGCTCGCCGAGCGCGTCCGCCAGTTCCGGCGCGGCCGGCCGGCCCGCCTGGGCCCGTCGCAGCGCCACGTAGCTGCGCGTGGCGAGCTGCTGCCAGCGCGCGGCCTGCCCGGCCAGCGCGGCGGCGGCCTCCGGCGCGACCGCCGCGAGCCAGCGTTCGTGCAGGTCGCGGGCGCGCGCCAGCAGCCAGACGTCGAGCACGAAGCGGTGCAGCCCGGCCACCGTGTCCAGGGCGGCGCCGGTGCGGTCCAGGTAGCGGGCGATCTCCGGGCGGGCCCGGCGAGCCCGGGCGGCGTTGCCGGCGAGCATGGCGGGCACGTCGATCGCCGGCGCCGGGTGCGCCGTCACCGCCAGCGTGTGCGCGCCGCCGGCCAGCGCCGCGTCGAACGCGGCGGTGGGCAGCCGCCACACGCCGGGCCGCGCGGGGCCCCAGGCGGTGTCGTTGTGGTAAGCGTCGACCACTGTGACCTGATCCGGCCCGGCCTCGGTGGCGAGGAAGCTGTGCCGCATGTGCTCGTGCCCGTGGTAGGGACACCACGGCAGGTCGTACGCGTCGGCGGTGACGTAGAGCGGCTGGCCGGGCGCGCACAGCCGGCGGACCTGCGGGCCGTCGAGCTGCATCCACCGGCCCTCGACGCGCAGGCCCAGCAGGTCGACCGCTTCGGCGGCCCGGTCGTCCGAGGTCGCCTCGACGGAGATCAGAGCGTCCTGATCCCGGGTGCGGAACCCGTACCGGGCGCCGAGGGCGAGATGGCTGCCGGACCCGTTCGCGTAGTCGGCGAGCAGAGCGAAGCTCGTCTGGAGACAGTCCAGCGCGGTCGCGTGCAGACCGGTCAGGATCGGCGTCCACACCGGATCCGTGCTCGGCCGGTCCGGCGCGTTCGGGACGTGTGGGGACATGGGAGGCTCCTCGATGCGGATACGTGGGGCGGGGCCGCCGGCGCGGGAGTCGCCGCGCCGGCGGCCGGTACGAAGGTCAGCTGTCGCCGCGGCCGTCCAGCCCGTTGGCCCAGCTGGCGAGCGCCTGCGCCTGCTCGGCCAGCGCGTGTTCGTCGGTGCCGATCGGGTCCTTGAAGAAGAACCCCAGCTCCTCGATCGGGCCGACGTGCCCGGCGCGGTGCGCCGCGGCGGTCAGCCGGGCCAGGTCGAGCACCAGCGGGGCGGCCAGCGTGGAGTCCACCCCGCTCCAGGTGAGCTGCATGGACATCCGGACGCCGAGGAAGCCCTCGAACGAGACGTGGTCCCAGGCGGTCTTGTGGTCGCCGAGGTCCGGCACGTTGTCGATGTGCAGCGGGGCGGTGACGTCCTCACCGAGCAGCGCGGGCAGCACGCCCGACTTCGAGCTGAGCTTGCTGCGGGCGTTGCGCGGGTCCTCCAGCGTCGCGCCGTCACCGCCGCCGAGCAGGTTCACCCCGGCCCAGGAGAGCACGTGCAGGGCGCGGCTGGTGAACATCGGCGCCAGGGCGGTACGCAGCAGCGTCTCCCCGGTCTTGCCGTCGGAGCCGGCGAACGGCACCCGCTCCCGCTGCGCCAGCATCTCCAGCGCGGGCAGCCGGGCGCCGGTGGACGGGGTGAAGTCGACGAAGCCGCAGCCGGCCCGGAACGCCGCGTACGCGACCACCGAGCTGGCCGGCAGCGCCTTGTCGTCCGGGTCGGCCAGGGCGCGGGTCAGCGCGTCCAGGTCGTCGTGCTCGGGCCGGTGGTCGGCCGGCGGCTCGGTCGAGGACACGTTGATGACGACGACCCGGGACAGCCCGTGGCGGGCGCGGAACTCCTCGATGTCGCCGGCCAGCCGGTCGACCACCTCGGCCAGCGGTCCGGTCTCGGTACGCGCGTCGTAGCCGGTGCGCAGGTTCTGCTCGACCTCGGGCAGGCTGCCCCGCACGGCGGCCAGCACCGGCGCCGGGATGACACCGGAGTCGACGAGCGACTCGGCCTTCTTCTCCAGCGGCGTGTCGACGATGTCGTGCCCGCCGACCACCAGGTCGGTCCAGCTCACCAGCGGCGCGTCGCGCAGCATGCCGGTGTCGGTGACGCAGCCGGTCGAGTCGGCCATGCCGGCGCGCAGCGCCAGCAGACCGGTGATCGCCGTGGTGGCGACCGAACCGCGGGCGCCGTTGAGCCACACGCCGACGGGTGCGTCCGTTTCGGGGGACGGGGCGTGCGAGGTCTCGCGTTGGGTGACGGTCACGGGAAGACTCCTTCTCTGGGTGCGCCGGGACGGCGCGGTTCAGCGGGTGAGCACCTTGGTGACGGCGGCGGCGATGTCCTCCATGTCCTGTTCGGTGCCGAGGAAGGTGCTGTGGTGTGTCTGGACGGTGTGTGCGGCGAGCCACTCGGTGTTGGGGTACGTGCGCTCCCGGTGGATCGCCGCGAAGCGTTCGGCCAGCGGCGCGAGCAGCGGCTTCGTCCACGGCTGCAGCAGGCGGCTGCGGTGCAGCGGCTCGTCGGTGCAGTAGAACCGCCGGCCCAGCTCGGCGGTGAGCGCGGCGGCCACGGCGGCGTTGTCCAGGCCGGCCGGCAGCTCGTCGAAGACGATCGTGCCCTCGTAGATCGAGATGCGGGTCTGCCCCGGCGCCGGTTGCAGCAGCCGTACGCCGTCGACACCGTCCAGCAGCTCGCCGAGCAGCCGGTAGTTGTGATTGCGCACGTCGTGCTGGCCGTCCAGGACGGCCAGTTGCGCGCAGGCCACGGCGGCGGAGAACTCGCTCAGGCAGAAGTTGGCGCCCTGCACACCGGCGCTCTCCTCCAAGTCCAGTTCGCCGGCCGGCGTCCGGTCGCCCCGGTAGCGGCGCGAATCGGCCCGCAGCTCCTCGAGCACCGGCGCGAGCGTGTCGTCGTCGGTGACCACGGCCCCGCCCTCACCGCAGGTGAGGACCTTGCCGTGCTGGAAGCTGAAGCAGCCGAGCCGGCCGAGCGAGCCGGCCTGGCGGCCCTGCCAGGTGGCGCCGTGGGCCTGCGCGCAGTCCTCCACGACGGAGATGCCGCGCGGCCGGGTGACCGCGTCGAGCGCCGGCACGTCGGCCATGTTGGAGGCCCAGTGCACGGCGACCACGGCCCGCGGGTCCACGGACAGGTCGAGGTCGTCCGGCCCGACGCAGCCGGTGTCCCGGTCGACGTCGACGAGCACCGGGACCAGGCCGGCGCGCAGCGCGGCGGTCGCGGAGGCGGTCCAGGTCAGCGCCGGTACGAGCACCGTCTCGCCGTAGCCGAGGCCGAGTGACTCCAGGGCCACCACCAGGGCACTGGACCCGTGGTCGACCGGCACGCAGTGGCGGGTGCCGACGTAGCGGGCGAAGTCGGCGGCGAAACGTCGCTCGAACAGGACGGTGTCGCCGACGGACGGGCTGCTGATCGCCCACCGGCCGCCGGTCAGCACCGCGGACAGGTTGGCGGCGGCATCCGGCGCGGGGGTCGGCCAGCGTGGCCATGGGCGGTCCGGCGGGCGGACCGGCCGGCCGCCGTCCACGGCGAGCCGCCGGTCGATGGGGATGGAGGTCGTCATGCCTTCGACCTTGATGGCCATCGATACATCAGCGGTACATGCGCGATGGCCGCAACGGCCGGCGCTGTGTATCGGCGCTGTACCCCGGTGGTCGAACCTCGGGGCATGAGCCGATCCGCATCGCCCGTGGGCGAACCGACCGAACCCCGCGCCGTCACGCGCGGCGTCTCCGTGGTCATCCCGGTCAAGGACCGGGTGGCGGAGATGCGCCGCCAGCTCCGCAGTCTGCGCGACGCCGCCCCGAACTGCCCCGAGCCGGTGGAGGTGGTGGTCGTCGACGACTCGGCGCCCGCCGCGGCCGCCGCCCACCGGGCGGCCTGCGCCGAGTACGGCGCCCGCTACGTGCGCGGGCCCCGGCACGTCGGGGCCAAACGGAACCTGGGCGTCCGGCACGCCCGCCACGACCTGGTGCTGTTCACCGACTCCGACTGCCGGGTGCCGGCCGACCTGATCACCCGGTACGCGGCCCGGCTGCGCGCCTCCGGCGAGGAGGTCGCCGGCGTCACCGGCCCGGTGATCGTCGAGCCCGGCGACAGCGCGTTCTTCCGCGTGATGCGCCGCTCCTACCTGCTGCTCGGCGACCTGACCCGGCCGCTGCACTACGAGCGCGTGTCCTGGGGCGCCGGCGCGAACATGGCCGTCAAGCGCGCCGTCTTCGAGGCGGTCGGCGGGTTCCCGGAGGACTCCCCGATGCCGCTGGGCGGGGAGGACCTGCACCTCGGGCTGCTCCTCACCGACGCCGGCTACGTGCTGCTCACCGACCCGGACGGCGTGGTCACGCACGACACCGGCGTCGCCGACACCTTCCGCGCGGTCGCCTACCGGTTCACCACGTACGGGCGCTCCGAGCAGTGGCTCTGCCTGGCCCACCCGCACCGGCGCCGGTTCGTGCTCAACACCGCCAGCACGCTCGCCGTGACCGCGCTGGCCGGGCTGCTGACCGCCCGGCGCAGCGGGGGACGCAGCCTGCTCGCGGTGCCGGCCGTCGCGGCCGCCGTGATCGCCGCGAAGACGCCCGGCCGGCTCGGCGGCGACCGGGGACCGCGTGCGGTGGCCGAGTCGGCGGCCTGCGCGGCGATCGAGACGCTCTTCGACGGGGCCGCGTTCGTCACCTCGCTGCGGCTCGGCCGTCCCGACCTGCTCTTCACCGGCTTCCGCGCGCCGGACGAGGCGGACTACCAGCCGGACGAGACGGACCACCGGCCGGTCGCGCCGGTGGCCGCGCCGCCGGTGGCGGCCTGACGGGGGGAGTGGCAGTGCCGACGACGTACCCGCTGGCCCCCGGCCAGCAGATGATGTGGGAGTTCATGACCGCGCTCGACCCGGCCCGTCCCGGCGCCTCACGGCTCGTGGTGGTGGAGTTCCGCCGGTTGCGCGGCACGCTGCGGGTCGACGTGCTGCGGCAGGCGATGCAGGACGTGGTGGACCGGCACGACGCGCTGCGGATGCGGTTCGACCGCATCGGCGTGCAGCCCGAGGTGCGGATCCTGCCGCACGTGGAGTCGCCGCTGGAGTACGTCGACCTGTCCGGACTGCCGCCGGCCGAGCAGCAGGCCCGCGTCGAGCAGATCGCGTACGCGCACCGCAACGACGCGTTCGACCCCGGCCGGGCGCCGCTGTGGCGGGCCGCGCTGGTCCGGCTCTCCGCGACCGAGCACGTGCTCGCGCTCTGCTTCTTCCACATGGTCTCCGACGGCTGGTCGTGCCGCGTCGTGGTGGAGGACCTGTGCCACGCGTACGCGGCCCGGCTCGGCGCGGCCGACCCGCAGCCGCCGCTGGGCGTGGACCCGGCCGCGCTCGCCGCGCTCCAGGAGGCGGAGCAGTCCGGCAACGGCGTCGACGCCGCCGCCCGGGCCGCGTACTGGCGGGACCGGCTGCGGCCGGTGGAGCCGTACCAGCTCTTCCCGGCGTCGCCGCCGGCGCCGGACGTCGCGCTCAGCGCCGAGGTGGCCACCCGCTTCGCGTTCCCGCCCGAGATCACCGCGCGGCTGCGTCCGGCCGCACGGCTGGCCCGCACCAGCCCGTACGTGCTGCTGCTCGCCGCGTACCTGGTGCTGCTGTCGCGGCGGGCCGGCCGGTCCCGGGTGGTGCTGGGCACCACCACGCTGGGCCGGGAGAGCCCGCTGTCCCGGCAGCTCGTCGGGCAGTTCACCAACAACGTCTACCTGCCGGTCGACGTCGCGCCGGACGCGCCGATGAGCGCTGTGGTCGACGTCGCGCACGCCTCGCTGGCCGGGGCCGTCGCGCACGCCACCGCGTACCACCGGCTGGCCCGGGCGGTCCGTCCCGGCTTCGCGGCGATCCGCCCCTGGCCGGACAACCACCTGTTCGACGCCTGGTTCCAGTCCGCCGCGTCGGCGTCGCCGGTGCTGCACTGCCCGGATCTGCGGGTGGAGCCGGTCGACATCACCGCCCGGGCCGCGCCCGGCACCCCGCCGCCGGTGGTCGCCGCCGACGTGCCGCCCGAGTGTCTGCCCGTCTGGGTCAAGCGGGGTTCACCGATCGTCGTGGTGGACGACGACCGGGCCGGCGGCGTGGTGATCCGCAACCGGGGTGTCTTCGGCGACGACCTGGTACGCGGGCTGATCGACGACTACGTCGCGGTGGTCTCGGCGCTCGTCACCGACCCCGGCACCACACCGGAACGGGTACGCCTTCCTGACGGTGCGTGCTTCCTCGACCACGCGATCGGGTAGGAGTTCCGACGGACCGATCCCAGAGAGGTACGACGACCATGACGGACACCTCGACGAACCAGCACACGACGGAGCAGCCCGCGCCGCCGGTGCCCCGCTCGGCCGTACGGGCCCGCTGGTCGGTGGCGCTGCTCTTCGTCATCATGGGCCTGGCCATCGGCGGGTGGTCGGCCCGCGTGCCGGAGGTGCGGGACGCGGTAGGGGTCGGCAACACCGGCTGGGGCCTGGCGAACATCGCCACGAACGCGGGGGAGCTGGTCTCCCTGGTCGTGGTGGCGGTGCTGATCAGCCGCATCAACACCCGCCGGCTGGCGCTGGCCGGGGCCGCGCTGATCCTGCTCAACGCGCCGCTGCTGGCCGCGTCCACCACTGTGGTGGCGCTGGTCGGCGGGCTCGCGGTCTGGGGCTTCGCGGCGAACCTGCTGGCCACGCCGATGAACGCCCAGTCGGTCGAGGTGCAGAAGCGGTACGGGCGGCCCATCCTGTCCACGTTCCACGCGGGCTTCAGCATCGGCATGCTGGTCGGCGGCCTCTGCGGCACCGGGGCCGCGGCGATCGGGATGTCGCCGTCGGTGCAGATGGCCGTCACCAGTGTCCTGCTGGGCGCGCTGCTGATCGGCACGCACCGCTGGCTGCCCGACACGCCCCGCCAGGAGACCAAGGACGGCGAGGCGCGGCGCCGGCTGCGTGACCGGTTCACCCCGCAACTGCTGCTGCTCGCGGTGATCGCCTTCCTCGCCTCGTTCATCGAGATGGCCGGCGCCCAGTGGAGCGCGCTGTACGCGACCGAGGTGGCCGGCGCCACGGCGGTGCTCGCCGCGGCCACGTACACCTGTCTCTCGCTGGCCGCGACCGTCGCCCGGCTGTTCGGCGACCGGCTGGCCGGCCGGGTCGGGCGGATCCGCTTCGTCCGGCTGTCCGCGCTGGTCGCGACAGCCGGCGTGGCGCTGCCGGTGGCGTACCCCCATCCGGCGGCGGTGATGGCCGGGTTCGGACTGCTCGGGTTCGGCCTGGCGTGCGTGACCCCGACGGTGCTCGGCTTCGCCGGTGAGCAGCCGGGCCTCACGTCCGGCGAGGGCGTCTCCGTGGTGGCGATGGGCCAGTGGCCGGGCGCGCTGCTCGCGGCGCCGGTGATCGGCCTGCTCGCCGGCGCGCTGGACCTGCGTACCGCGTTCGTGGTGGTGGCCGTGCTGGCGCTCGCCGTGGTGGCGTTGATCGGGCGGGTGCGGGCGGCGGCGCTGCCCGGCGAGAGCCCGGCCCCGCCCCGGCCGTGACGGCCGGGGCGGGGGCGGCGGTCAGAAGTCGTCGTCGAACGTGACGCTGCCGGTCACGCCGACCTGGTACGCCGACACCCGCCGCTCGAAGAAGTTGGACAGCTCCTGCACGTCCTGCAACTCCATGAACGCGAACGGGTTGGCGCTGCCGTACATCGGGGCGATGCCGAGCACCGCCAGGCGCCGGTCGGCCACGTGCTGGAGGTACTCGCGCATGTCGGCCAGCGACATCCCCGGCACGCCCTGGCCCAGCAGGTCCGCGGCGAAGCTCACCTCGCACTCCACCGCCTCGGCCAGCATCTCCTTCACCTGCTTCTCCATCTCGGCGTCGAACAGGTCCGGTTCCTCGGCGCGTACGGTCTCCACCACGTCGAACGCGAACGCCATGTGCATCGACTCGTCCCGGAACACCCAGTTGGTGCCGGAGGCCAGCCCGTTGAGCAGGCCCCGGGACCGCAGGAAGTAGACGTAGGCGAACGCGCCGTAGAAGAACAGGCCCTCGATGCACGCGGCGAAGCAGATCAGGTTGAGCAGGAACGCCCGCCGGTCGTCGCGGGTCCGCAGCTCCCGCAGCTCGAAGATCGAGTCGATCCACCGGAAGCAGAACTCGGCCTTGCGGGCGATCGACGGGATGTTCTCCACCGCGGCGAACGCGGCGAACCGTTCCTTCTCGTCCGGCACGTACGTGTCGAGCAGGTTCAGGTAGAACTGGACGTGCACCGCCTCCTCGAACAGCTGCCGGGACAGGTAGAGCCGGCCCTCGGGCGAGTTGACGTGCTGGTAGAGGTTGAGCACCAGGTTGTTGGCGACGATCGTGTCGCCGGTGGCGAAGAACGCCACCAGCCGCGACACCAGGTGCCGTTCGGCGGGGGACAGCTTCGCCAGGTCGGCGAGGTCCGAGTGCAGGTCCACCTCCTCGACCGTCCAGGTGTTCCTGATCGCGTCCTTGAACCGGTCGAAGAAGCGCGGGTAGCGCATCGGCCGCAGGGTCAGGTCCATGCCGGGGTCGAGCAGCATGTGCCGGGTCGGTGCGGTGGTGGTCACTGGCATGCCTCGCAGCTCTCGGGGTTCTCCAGGGAACAGGCCAGCGCCTCGTCGTCGCTCACGGCGGAGACCACGCCGGGCACCGGGGCGGGCACCGGGGCGGGCACCGGGGCGACGGTGGCCTGCTGGATGCGGGTGGCGGGACGGGAACGCAGGTAGTAGGTGGTCTTCAGCCCGGCCTTCCAGGCGTACAGGTACATCGAGGACAGCTTGCCGATGGTCGGCGCGCTCAGGAACAGGTTGAGCGACTGGGACTGGTCGACGAACGGCGCCCGCGCGGCGGCCAGGTCGATCAGCGCCCGCTGCGGCAGCTCCCAGGCGGTGCGGAACAGCTCCCGCACCGGCGCGGGCAGCTCGGTGATGTCCTGCACCGAGCCCTCGGCCCGCTTGATCCGGTCGCGGACCTGCGGCGTCCACAGTCCGCGGGCCTTCAGCTCCCGCACCAGGTACGTGTTGACCTGGAGGAACTCCCCGGACATCGTCTCGCGCTTGAACAGGTTGGACACCTGCGGTTCGACGCACTCGTAGCAGCCGGCGATGGAGGCGATGGTGGCGGTCGGTGCGATCGCCACCAGCAGCGAGTTGCGCAGCCCGCCTGCGGCGATCCGCTCACGCAGCGCCGCCCACCGTCCGGCCTGCGCCGGCTCCGCGCCCCACAGGTCCGGGTGCAGGTCACCCTTCGCGGCCCGGGTCTGCGGGTACGCCGGATGCGGCCCGAACCGCTCGGCCAGCCCGGCGGAGGTCTCCAGCGCGGTCAGCAGGATCTCCTCCTGCACGCGGGTGGACAGCTCCTTCGCCTCGGGGGAGTCGAACGGCAGGCGCAGCGTGAAGAACGCGTCCTGCAACCCCATCAGGCCGAGCCCGACCGGCCGCCAGCGCGGGTTCGACGCCGCCGCCTGCTCGGCCGGGTAGTAGTTGATGTCGATCACCCGGTCGAGGAACACCACAGCGGTGCGGACCGTGGCGCGCAGCCGCTCCCAGTCCACCCCGTCGGCGGTGACGTGGGCGCCGAGGTTCACCGAGCCGAGGTTGCACACCGCCGTCTCGGCGTCGTCGTTCACCTCCAGGATCTCGGTGCACAGGTTGGACAGGTGGATCACGTTGCCCGGCTCACCGGTCTGGTTGGACAGCCGGTTCGCGGCGTCCTTGAACGTCATCCAGCCGTTGCCGGTCTGCGCGAGCGTGCGCATCATCCGCCCGTACAGGTCCCGGGCCCGTACCGTGCGGACCGCGTTCTTCTCCGCCGCCCGGTACGCGGCGTCGAACGCCTCCCCGTACAGGTCGGGCAGCTCCGGGGCGTCCGACGGATCGACGAGCGACCACTCGCCGTCGGCCTCGACCCGGCGCATGAACTCGTCCGGGATCCAGTTGGCCAGGTTGAGGTTGTGCGTACGCCGGGACTCCTCGCCGGTGTTGTCCCGCAGCTCCAGGAACTCCTCCACGTCCGGGTGCCACGGCTCCAGGTAGACGCAGGCCGCGCCCTTGCGCCGGCCACCCTGGTTGACCGCGGCCACCCCGGCGTCGAGCGTCTTGAGGAACGGCACGATGCCGTTGGACCGGCCGTTCGTGCCCCGGATCAGCGCGCCCCGGCCGCGCACCCGCGACCAGGCGATGCCGATGCCGCCGGAGAACTTCGACAGCTTCGCCACCTGGTGGTAGCGCTCGTAGATCGAGTCCAGCTCGTCGCGCGGCGAGTCGACCAGGAAGCACGACGACATCTGGGTGTGCCGGGTGCCGGAGTTGAACAGCGTGGGGGAGCTGGGCAGATAGGCCAGGCTGGACATCAGCCGGTAGAAGCCGACCGCCTCGCCCGGGGTGCGGGACAGCCCGCAGGCCACCCGTAGCAGCCAGTACTGCGGCGTCTCCACCACCAGCCGCGACTGCGGGTGCCGCAGCAGGTAGCGGTCGGCCACGGTACGCAGTCCGAAGTACTCGAACCGCCTGTCGCCGTCCGGGTCCACGGCGTCGTCGAGCTTGCGGGCGTGCCGGGCGACGAATGCGGCCGTCTCGTCGCCGATCAGCCCCAGCCCGTGCGCGTACGCGATCGACTGGCTGAAGCTCGCCACGCCCTGACCGCGGACCTCCTTGTCCACGTACGCGGCCAGCAGCCTTGCCGCCAGCTTCGAGTACTGCGGCTCCTCGCCGATCAGCTCCGCCGCGGTCTGGATCGACAGCCGGTCCAGCTCGGCGGTGGTCGCCCCGTCGTAGAGCCCGCTGATCGTCTTGGTGGCCACCCGCAGCGGGTCCACCTCGTCCAGGTCGGCGACCCAGCGTTCGACCGCCCGGACGATCTTGCCGACGTCCACCGGCTCGGTGTCGCCGTCCCGTTTGCGTACCCGCATCGCCGGCCGGCGGGCCTCGGACCCGCCGCCGGTGGCCGGCGGGCTTTCCTGCACGACAGTCATGACCTCTCCTCGCTGTCACCGTCTGGAGACGGCGGGAGACGCCAACGGGCACGGCGCGGCCGGCCCGGCTGCTGGCGTCGGTCGTCCCGCGCGACCTCCGGCCGCCGTACGCGGAGGCGCACGGCGCGCTGGCAGGTCTTCGGACTCGCGGGCCCGACCGGGGTCGCCGGTCGCCTACCGGCCGTCGCTTCCCAGGCCGGTGGCCCAGTGCTGTTGACGGCTGTCGTTCCCACTCACCGCTGCGGGGCAGTCCCGGATTTCCACCGGGTTCCCTCTTGCCTCGGCCCCGCCCCGGAGGGCTCGGCCGAACCAGCTGCGGCACCACCATATATGGCGGTGGGGGCGGTTGGGCAACACCAGATGTCGTGTCGGGCGTGTCGCATGGATCTCACTGTCCACAGTGCCTACCCCCGATGCCGGCGCTCGCCGCCGGGCGCGATACTCGGCGTATGGGGAATACCGGACGCCGCTGGGCGTGGGTGGCGGTCCTGCTCGTCGGCGTCGGGCTTCACCTGCTGGTGCTGGAGACACTGTCCGGCACCGGCACCGTCACGTTCGTACCGGCGCTGATCGTGCTCGGCGCGTGCGTCGCGCCCGCCACGTTCCTGGCCTTCGCCCAGGGGCGGCCGGCCCGCCGCCCGGTCCCCGGCTCCGTCGTCGGCGTCGCCGCGCTTCTCGGCGGCGTGGTCGGCGTGGTCGCCGCCGGCTGGCTGGAGTACGGCACGCTGCACCGCCTCGGCGTCCTGCCGATGGCGCTCGTCGGCCTGGCCGAGGAGACCGCGAAGCTGATCGTGCCGGCCGGCATCCTGCTGCTGTGGCGGCGGCACCGGTCACCGGCGCAGGGCCTGGTGATCGGCGTGGCCTCCGGCGCCGGGTTCGCCGCGCTGGAGACCATGGGGTACGCGTTCGCCGCGTTCGTCGGGTCGGAGGGCAACCTCGGCGCCGTCGAGCGGACGCTGCTGGTTCGCGGTCTCACCGCGCCCGCCGCGCACCTGGCCTGGACCGGGCTGACCGCCGCCGCGTTGTTCACGTTCGCCGCCGCGCCCGGCGGCCGGAGACTGGCGGCGTTCCTGCTCACCTTCGCCGCCGCCGTCACGCTGCACACCTGCTGGGACACGTTCGGCACGCAGCCCGCGTACGTGTTCATCGGCGGTGTGTCGCTGGGCTGGGTGCTGCTGCGCCTGCACCTGGACCGCGAGCGGCCCGCCGCCCCGCCCCGGGCGCCGGAGCGTGATCCTCACCAGCTCGCCGAGGTGGCGGGGTCGGAGCCCTCCTGATGCCGCCATCTCGGCGAGCTGGAGTCGAGCAAGCGTCAGCCGGCGGCCAGCCGGACACCGAGCGCGACGAAGGCGACAGCGCAGAGCCGGTCGACCCGCCGCGACCAGCGGCTGTCGCCCCAGCGGCGGGCGAACCGCCCGGCGCCCACGCCGAGAGCCAGGTCCACGGTGAGCTGCACCGCGACGAACAGCGCGCCGAGCAGCACCAGCTGTGCCGCCACCGGGCCCGCGTCGGGCCGGACGAACTGCGGCAGGAACGCCACGCTGAACAGGATCATCTTCGGGTTGAGCAGGTTCGTGAGCAGCCCGCGCCGGAACGCCCGCCCGGCGCCGCCGCCGTCCGCCCCGTCCGCCGCGACGCCGGGCCGGCCCGTGCCGCGCAGCGCCCGCAGGCCCAGCACGATCAGGTACGCCGCACCGGCCCACCGGATCGCGGTGAACAGCACCGGGGACGCGGCGATCACGGTGGCGAGTCCGGCCACCACGGCGGCGACGTGCACCGCCTCCCCGGCCGCGACCCCGAGCGCCGCCACCGCCCCGGCCCGCGCGCCGTACCGGGTGGCGTTGGCGAGCACGAACATCATGTCCGGCCCGGAGGTGAGCATGAGCACCACGATCGCGGCCAGGTATCCCGCGAGCGTGGCCGCCGACAGTCCGAGCACGCCTCAGCCCTCCTCGGCGCCGTCGAGCAGCGCCCGGCGCAGCGCCAGCCGGTGTTCGCGCCGGATCTGCGCCTCCCGGTAGCGCCGCCGGTCACCGTCGGTGCCGGGCAGCAGCGGCGGCACCGGCCGGGGCTGGCCCTCGTCGTCCACGGCCACCATCACCAGGTGCGCGGTCGCCACGTCCACCGGCGGCACCGCGCGGTCCCAGCGGTCCGCGCTGACCTTCACGGCCACCTCCATCGAGCTGCGGCCGGCCCAGGTGATCCGGGCGTCCACGTGCACCACGTCACCGACGCGGACAGCGCGCAGGAAGGCCGTCTCGTCGATGGCGGCGGTGACGGCCGGTCCGTCGGAGTGGCGGGCGGCGACCACCCCGGCGACCGAGTCGATCAGGTTGAGGATCCGGCCGCCGTGCACCGTGCCCATCAGGTTGGTGTGGTGCTGGTCCATGATCTGCGACAGGGTCAGGTGCGACGCCGACGGTGGTCGGCCGGTGAGGGTGATGGCATCGGTCACGGTGCGGTTCCGTCCTCGCAGAAGCGGACCGCCGACCGGACGGGGGAGTTGCACGTCGAGGCACGCCGACGGCTCCCGCCCGGCGTGTCACCCGCCCGACCCACCCGCGAGGTCGACGGCAGCGCGCACCGGTGGTACGCGCGACGCGGGCAGGTCTTCGGACTCGCGGGCCCGACCGGGGTCGCCGGTCGCCTACCGGCCGTCGCTTCCCAGGCCGGTGGCCCAGTGCTGTTGACGGCTGTCGTTCCCACTCACCGCTGCGGGGCAGTCCCGGACTTCCACCGGGTTCCCTCTTACGACACCCGGCCGTCGCCGACCGGGTGAACCAGCGCTCCCGGCAGCCTAACCCAGCCCCGACCCGCCCTCGCCGCGACCCGCGTTCCGCCCTTCGGCGCACTGCCCCCGGCCGTCCCACAGGCGCGCAGGCTCCGGCACACCCGGTGCCGCCCCGCATGCGCCGTCCGCATGGCGGGACGTCTCTCCCGCTCATCAGGAAGCCGGGCGGACCCGCGTCAGCGGGCGACGGGTCAGGAGGCGCGGCGGCGTCGAAGCAGTAGCGCGGTCACGCCGGCTGCCGCCACCGCGGCGACCGCTCCGCCGACCAGGATTCCCACCGGCAGACCGCCGTCGTCGGCGCCCGTCGAGGCGTCGGCACTCGCCGGAGACGCGTCCGCGCCTGCCGCAGCGCCCGCCGAGACGTCCGCGGAGGCGGCCGGCGAGGGAGTGGCCGGTGACGGGGCGGCCGCCGGGGGAGCGGCCGGGTCGGCGACGGTGAAGCGGTACGAGCCCTGGACCGGGTGGCCGTCGCGCGAGACCACGCGGTAGGCGACGGTGTAGGTGCCGTTGGCCAGCGGCTCCTCGATCGTCACCGTGCCCGTCGCGCCGTCCACGGCGGGCGCGCTCGCGGGCACCTGACGGTCGGTGGAGTCGCGCAGCGTGATGGTGGTGAAGGCCGGGTTGAGCCGTTGCAGGAACCGCAGCGTCACCTGCGTCGGCGCGGTGGTGAGCCGGGCGTCGCGGGCCGGCGTGGCCTCCTGCAGCGAGTTGTGCGCCGCCGCGGGCGTGGCCGGGACCAGCAGCAGCGCCGCGGTGAACAGCGCGGCGAGGAGTGCGGAGACGGTACGGGTACGCATGACGCGCCTTCCTGGTCGTGGTCAGCGTCGTGGTCAGCCGAGCAGTTGCTGGCCGATCCAGCCGCCCTCGGGGCAGCCGGGCGGTACGGCGAACACGGCGGAGCCGATCGGGGTGGTCCACTCGTTGAGCAGGTCCCGTTCGGCCAGCCGCCGCTGGATGGGCAGGAACTGCCGGGCGATGTCGGCCTGGTACGCGGCGAAGACGAGCCCGCTGTCCGCGTGTCCCTCGGCGGTCGGCGCGCCGTCGTAGTTGTAGGGCCGGCGCAGGATCTTCTGCCGGTCGTCGGTGACGCGGGCCCGGGTCAGGTGCGAGAAGTCCGGGATCACGGTGAGCCCGTCCGGTCCGAGCGCGGCGAAGTCGGGCTCGTCGTGCTCCGCCTCGCCGGTCAGCGGCGCGCCGGTGTCGAGGCGCCGGCCCACCGCGAGTTCCCGGTCGGCGCGGCCGAGCAGGTCCCACGTCTCCAGGTTCATGCTGATCCGGCGCACCACCAGGGTGGTGGAGTCGCGCAGCCAGTCCGGCCCGTCGGTCACCCAGACGGCGGTGTCCGCCGACACGCCGGGCTTCGGGTTGGCGGTGCCGTCGAGCTGGCCGAACAGGTTGCGCTGGGTGCGTCCGGGCTCGGCGCCGGCGGCCCGGCGGAAGCCCTGCTGCACCCAGCGGACGGTGGCGAACGGGCGGCTGTCCTTGGTCAGGACCCGTTGGGCGTGCGCGACGGTGAGCGGGTCGTCGGCGCAGATCTGCAGCAGCAGGTCGCCGCCGGACCAGCGGGGCTGCAACCGGTCGATCCGGAACGCCGGCAGGTCGGCCACCGACGTGGGGCGGCGGTCGTCGAGCCCGGCGGCGGCGTAGAGCCCGGGGCCGAAGCCGAACGTGACTGTCAGCCGGGCCGGCAGCAGGCCCAGTTCCGGCTCGGTGTCGGCCAGCGCCGGGCGACCCTGGGTGAGCCGGGCGGCGTCGTCGGAGAGCAGTCGCAGCATCCGCCCGAGCGCGGCCCGGTCCGTGTCCGGGCGCAGCGTGTACGCGACGAACGCGGCGTGCGCCTGGGGCTCGGTGGTGACACCGGACTGGCGCGCGCCGTGGAACGGCTCGACAGCGCTGCCGACCTGGGCCACCGGGACGGCGTCGTCGGGGCGTACCCCGTGGGAACGGAGGGCGGCGAGGGCACCCGCGCCGGCCAGCGCGCCCCCGGCGGCCGCCGCGCCGCCGGTGAGCAGGCCGCGCCGGCTGACCCGGCGCGCGGGCGCGCCGGTTCCGGTCATGACGCGGGGCTCGCGCCGTGTCCGGGCGCGTACGTCTCCTGGGCGCCGGTGAACGGCTTGGCCACCGCGGTGAACGTCTGGGTGCGCCCGTCGGCGAAGGTGAGCGTGACGTCGAGCTGGTCGCCGGGGCGCACCGGGCGGGTCAGGTCCATCAGCATGAGATGGTCGCCACCGGGCTCCAGCGCGGCCTGGGCTCCGGCGGCGACCACGACGCCGCCCTGCTTCTGCCGCATCGCCATCTTCCCGTCGGTCATGGCCATCTCGTGGATCTCGGCCCGGGACACGTCGGTGGTCACCCCGGTGATCGTGACGTCGGCGTCGCCGTCGTTGACGAGCGTGGCGAACGCGGCGGTCATGCCCTTGTCGGCGGCCTTCACCCACGGGTCGCGGATCGTCAGCACGCCCGCTGCCGCGCTCGCCGGGGGCGAGGCGGGCGCCGACGCCGACGGCGCGGTTGTGGGCGTGGCGTCGGCGGAGCCGCAGGCGGCGACGGACGCGGCCAGGACGGCGGCGCCGATCAGGGCCGCCGTGCGTGGGAAGCGTCGGCTGGTGGTGCTGGGCATGCGGTCGTCCCCTCGAAGATCCGGTGTTCGTACCGTTGGTCGGGGCGGCGCCGCGGATAGTTCCGGCCCGGGGAGTCGGTCGCGTCACATGCACCCGGGCTCACCGCGACCGGGGACCGGGGAGCGCCCGGAAGGCATAATGGTTCCGGGTGTCACGTGGCGCGCCGGGCGCGGCCGTGGCCGGAGAGGGCGCCCGGACGAGGGAGGCGGACGGTGACGGCGACGACCGGGGCGACCCGCAACACCCGGCAGCGCGCCGAGGTGCTGGCGCTGCTGCGGGAGCTGGACGGCTTCCACAGCGCGCAGCAGTTGCACCAGATGCTCGTGCAGCGGCAGGCGAAGGTGGGTCTGACCACCGTCTACCGGACGTTGCAGCTGCTCGTCGACAACGGCGAGATCGACTCGGCGCGGCTGCCCGGCGGCGAGCACCTCTACCGGCGGTGCAGCCAGAGCCGCCATCACCACCACCTGGTCTGCCGCCGCTGCGGCCGTGCGGTGGAGGTGGCCGGCCCGGCCGTGGAGCGGTGGGCCGACCAGGTCGCCGCGCAGCACGGTTTCACCGACGTCGGGCACACCCTGGAGATCTTCGGCACCTGCGACCGCTGCGCCGCCTGAGCCACCGCCGCGGGCGGGCGGTGACCCGCCCGCGCCGGGCCGCCGGTCAGCAGTTGCGCAGCGCCGGTGACTGGTTCAGCAACTGGCCGCGGCTGGAGGTGAACCGGCGGTACGCCTCGGAGCCGGCCGCGCCGGGGCGGAAGGCTGCCACCCGGTGGCAGTTCTGGAACGCCAGCGTGATCCCGAAGTGCCGCTCCAGCCCGGCGCGGATCGCGTCGCTGGCCATCGCGCGCAGCAGTTGCCCGCGCTCGGCGTCGCCGGGCGGCGGCACGACGTTGTCGGCGAACTCGGCGTCGGTCGCGGCGAGGTCGGCGGCGACCCGGCTGACCGTCTCCCAGGCGTACGGCAGGGAGTCGCGGACACAGGCGACGAACGCCTCCTCGTCGACGGGACCGGTCTCGGCGGCGTGCAGCAGGGCGGGCGGAACGGTGAGCGACATGGGTCCTCCGGCAGCTCTAACGAACACGGTTTCCATTACCATCTGAGCACACCATGTCGCCGGACGACCGTCAAGGACCGGCGCACGCGAAACGGCGGACGGACCCGAAGGCCCGTCCGCCGTGTGACGTCGCGGAACGTGTCAGCGCAGGTGCGCCTCGATCGCCTCGATGACCCGGGGCCGCAGCTCGGCGGCGCGGATCACCGCGTCGACCGAGCCGACCTCGACCGCCCGCTGGATGCTGTGCACCCGGTCGAACTCGGCGGCCACCTCGCCCAGCTTCTCCGCCCGCACCGACCCGCGCAGCTCGTCCAGCTCCGCGCTGAGCGTGGCCCGCTCGGTACCGGTGGCGGACGCCACCCGGCCCTCCAGCTCGCGTACCCGGGAATCGGCCGCGGTGCGGGCGGCGACCTCACCGGCGAACACCACGGCGGCGGCCGGCGCGCCACCGAGCACCGAGGCGAACGACCCCTCGATCGCCAGCACCGTCATGTCCGGGTTGAGCGCCTTGGAGAAGACCACGAACGCGCCGCCGTGATAGCGCGAGATCACGCAGAACACGATCGGGCCGCGGAAGTTGACGATCGCCCGGCCGATCTCCGCGCCGTACTCCAACTGGAGCTTGCGCATCGACTCGGGTGAGCCGTCGAAGCCGGACAGGTTCGCCAGCACGACCAGCGGCCGGTTGCCGCTGGCCGCGTTGATCGCCCGCGCGGCCTTCTTCGAGGAGCGCGGGAACAGCGTGCCCGCGGTGTAGGTGTCCGGGCCGTCGGTGGGCGGGAAGCCGTGCCGGGGCACCGACCGCGACTCGATGCCGAGCAGGCACACCGGGATGCCGCCCAGGTGCACGTCCTGCACCACAGCGGTCTCCGCGTCGGCCATGCCCGCCCACCGCTCCAGCACCGGATGGTCCTGGTCGGCGAGGGCCCGCATGACGGTACGGATGTCGAACGGCTTCTTGCGGTCCGGGTTCGCGGTGGCGGAGAAGATCTCGCCCACCGTGGCGAAGTCGCTGCCGGCCACCGCGTGCGGGTAGCCGCAGATGTCCCGGTCCACCGGGTCCATGGTGACGGCCCGGCGCGGCGCGTGCTCGCCCGGCACGACGTACGTGTGGTCGTAGTGCGCCATCAGCACGTCCCGCGCGCCCGGCAGGTCCGGCGCCCAGTACTGCGCCTGCCCGTTCGGGCCCATCACCCGGTCGTAGCCGCCGATGCCGAAGTTGTCCTCGGCGGACACGCCGCCGGAGAAGTCCAGCGACTGCTTGCCGGTGAGCACCATCGCCGAGTCGGGCGTCATGACCAGCACGCCCTTGGTGTGCATGAGCATCGTCGCCTCGGCGTTCCAGTACGGCTGGGCGCCGACGTTGATGCCCGCGACCACGATGTTGATCTCGCCGCCGTCCTGGGTGAACTCGACGATCCGCTTCAGCGCCGCGGCCACCCAGTCCATGTTCTCGGTGCCGGAGGTCATCGAGATCCGGGCGCCGGCGCTCAGCGCGTACCACTCCAGCGGCACGCCCATCCGCTGCGCCAGGTCCAGCGCGGCGATCACCCGCCGGCACTCCGGCTCGGACAGCGCGCCCAGCGACTTGGTCGGATCGCCGAGCAGCACCACCCGGGTCACGCCCTGCGGGTGGCGGGGCGTCGGCGTGGTGACCACGCCGGCCACGATCGCCGCGCTGTTGCGGCCCTTGGGCCGGTCCACCGGCACCAGCTGGTGGTCCGCGTCCAGGTCGTGCTCGACGAAGTCGCCCAGCAGCCCGGTCAGCTCGTACGGGTAGACGGTGTTGCGGCTGGCCGCCCGCAGCACCTTCAGCCGGTACTCGTCCAGCGGCTCGACCGGCTCGCTCGGCGGCTCACCCACGTCGAGCCGGGCGTGCCCGGTGACGTCGAAGGTGATCCGCACGCCGACCTTGGTCAGCTCGCCGGTACGGCGGTCGCGCTGGCGCGCGATGAACAGGATCTCCTCCAGCTCCGCGCCCACCGTGGTGGGGCGTACCCGGCCGGCGATCAGCTCCATCTCCTCGCGGGTCAGCTCGCTGGGCGGCCACACGTAGATGACGATCCGGTTGGTCGGGAACCGCGACTTCGACGGCCGCCGCGACTGCGCCCGGCGAATCGAGTCGATGCAGGCCGCCACCGTGTCCTCGGTGGTGGGCAGCGACACCAGGCGGCCGTCCTGCTCCCGCAGCCCGGTCAGGTCGCGTACCTGCGCGAACGCGACCAGCCGCTGGTCGGACGGGTTCTGCCGGGCCACCGCCTGGAACAGGTAGACCTCCTCGTCCAGCGACGGCAGGCGGGTCAGGTCGAACTCGCGCAGCCGCTCCAGCTGCATCCGCTGCGCGATGTGCGGGTGCAGGCCGCGGATCAGGCGCTCCTCGGCCATCCCGTTTTCGCCGGGCCGGAACGTGAAGTGGTGGTGCATCACCGCGCCGCCGCGCCCGGCGACGGTGGTGGTGATCCGGCGTACCGCCGCCGGCAGCGGGTGCGCGTTCAGCACGTCGAGCAGCGCGGCGGCGGTGGCGTCGAAGTCCTCGGGCTGGTTCTCCCAGGACAGGTAGACGTCCGCGTCGACGGCGTCGCGGTCGCCGGCCACCTCGGCCAGTCCGCGCAGCGCGTCGCCGAGCGCGTCGAACCGCACCGCCGCCGACACGACGCTCGAACCGTCCCGCCCGGCCACCACGAACGTGCAGCCACCGGTGGCCCGGGTGGTGACCTCGGTGAGCGCCTTGTTGCCGTAGTAGCGGCGGGTCAGCACCTCCAGCATCGTCGCGTTGTCCAGGTCGTCGCGGACCAGGCGCTGGCCGAGCAGCCGGACCAGCGGCTCGGTGCTGCGTACCATCTCGGCGACCCGGTCGGCGCGGTCCGGCGCGTCCGGGTGCGTGTCGAGGTGCCGCAGGTGCGCGCGGACCCGCGCGTAGACCCGGGCCCGGTTGCGGCGCAGCAGCGGCTGGGCGAACCAGGCGAACACCACGCCCCGCGCCAGGTCGGCGACGACCGGGAAGCGGACCTGGGTGGCCGCGACGAGACGCTCCAGGGTGAGGCCGGCGGGCTCGCGCAGCGCCTCGTCCGGCGGCGGCTCGCGCAGCCACGAGCGCAGCAGCGCGGCGATCACCGTGGCGTCCGCGGCGGCCCGCTGCAGGGCCAGGAAGATCCGGAAGACCGCGGCCTCCAGCTCGGGGGAGCGGTCCAGCTCGGTGACACCGTAGTGGGCAAGCGCCTTGGCGAGGCGGGCCCGGAACGAGTCCGGGGAACCGGCCCGCTCGACGTCGAGGCTCTGCAGGTAGGTGTGGAAGTACTCGCGGGCGCTGTGCACGTGCCCGGCCGGCCCGTCGTCGCCGGGACGGTTGCGGCTCAGCTCGGCCAGGTCGGCGAAGACGCCGACCAGTTCCAGCTCCTCGGCCAGCGGCCGGTGCCCGGCCTCGGTGGCCGCCCGGCGCGCGTCCAGGTAGTCGTCGAGCACCCGGCGCTCGTCGTGCGGGTCGACGTCGTAGCCGAGCAGCAGCGCGCACAGGTCCTCCTGGCCGCGCTCGGCCCGGGACCGCGCCGGCACGTCCGCCGCAGGCGCCGGCAGGTCCAGCTCGACAGCGGGACCGGCCGGGCCGTCGGCGGCCTCGGCGCCTTCCTCGACGAGCGGCTCCAGACGCAGCAGCGGCGCACCCGCCTCCACCTGGGTGCCGACCTGAACCGACGACTCCTTGAGGCGGGCCCGGAACGGCGCGCGCAGCACCGTCTCCATCTTCATCGCCTCCAGCACCAGCACCGGCGCGCCGGCCTCGACCTCCGCGCCGACCGCAAGTGGCGTGGCGACCACGAGCGCCGGCATGGGGGAGCGCACCACGCCGCCCTCGTCGCGGCTGATCCGGTGCGTCACGCCGTCGACCTCGACCAGGTGCACCGGGCCGTGGGTGTCGGTGAGCAGGCGGAACCGGGCGCCGTTGACGGCGATCTGGCCGGTGTGCCGGTCGAAGCGGTCCAGCTCGACGTCGGCAGTGCGCACGTCGCCACCGGCCTCGACACCGACCCGGAACCGGTGCGCGCCGACCCGGGCCACCCGCATCCGGTAGGTCACGCCGCGCAGCTTCAGGTCCAGCGGCCGGCCGCTGCGGTGCTGCACCTGCGGGCGTCCACCCGCCGCTGTGGACAGCAACCGCTGCCGCTCGGCGGTCTCGTCCTCCTCGTAGGCCTCGATCGCGGCGGCGGCGAGCGCGACGGCGGAGTGCCGGTGCGCGACCAGGCGGCCCTCTCCGCGTACCCGGTCGATCCAGCCGGTGTCCGCGCTGGCGTCGATCACCTCGGGCTGGTCGAGCAGGTCGAGCACGAAGCTCTTGTTCGTCGCGCCGCCGGCGATGACCACTGTGGTGTTCGCCATCGCCCGGCGCAGGCGGCCCAGCGCCTCGTCCCGGTCCCGGCCGTACGCGATGATCTTGGCGATCATGGAGTCGAAGTCGGCCGGGATGGTGTCGCCCTCGCTGACGCCGGTGTCGACCCGGATGCCCGGCCCGGCGGGCAGGTCCAGCCGGGTGATCCGGCCGGGGGAGGGCGCGAAGTCGCGGTCCGGGTCCTCGGCGTTGAGCCGCGCCTCGATCGCGTGCCCGCGCTCGACCGGCGGCTCGCCGGTGAGCCGGCCGCCACCGGCCACGTGCAACTGCGCCTTGACCAGGTCGAACCCGGTGGTCGCCTCGGTGATCGGGTGCTCGACCTGAAGGCGCGTGTTGACCTCCAGGAAGGCGAACAGCCGGTCGCCCGGGTGGTAGAGGAACTCGACAGTGGCCGCGCCCCGGTAGCCGACCGCCACCGCCAGGCGCTCCGCCGAGGCCTTCAGCTCCGCCGCCTGCTCCGGGGCGAGCACCGGCGACGCGGACTCCTCGATCACCTTCTGGTTGCGCCGCTGCACCGAGCAGTCCCGTACCCCGAGCGCCCACGCGGTGCCCTGGCCGTCGGCGATCACCTGCACCTCGACGTGCCGGGCGCCGGTGACCAGGCGCTCCAGGAACACCACGCCGCTGCCGAACGCCCGCGCCGCCTCCTGGCTGGTGCGCTCGTAGGCGTCGGCCAGTTCGGCGTCGCTGCGGATCACCCGGATGCCGCGCCCGCCGCCACCCGCCGTGGCCTTCAGCATCAGCGGGTAGCCGATGTCGGCCGCCGCGCGCAGCGCGTCCTCCAGGCTCTCCACCGCGCCGCGGCTCCACGGCGCGACCGGCACGCCGACCTCCTCGGCGATCAGCTTCGCGCCGATCTTGTCGCCGAGCTTGCGCATGGCGTCCGGGCTCGGCCCGACGAACGTCACGCCGATCTTCTCGCACAACTCGGCGAACGCCGGGTCCTCGGCCACGAAACCCCAGCCGACCCAGGCGGCGTCCGCGCCGGTCTCCACCAGCGCGCGTTCCAGCGCCTTCAGGTCCAGGTACGGGCGGGCGGACGCGGGGCCCAGGTCGTAGGCGACGTCCGCCTCGCGGACGAAGGTGGCGGTACGGTCGACGTCGGTGTACAGCGCGACGGTCTCGATCCGGCTGCCGGTCTCCGCGGCCAGTTCCCGGACCGCGTGGATGAGCCGCATCGCGGACTCACCACGGTTGACGATGGCGACACGGGTGAACACGTGACCGTCCCCTTCGATAGAACCACGGTGGCGCGCCGGGTGGCGACGATGCCCCCGGCTTGCCTCACCCTTCCGCCTGCGCGCGTACGGCGCCATGTCGTAACGGCCGAAGCCTGAGCGGGAGCCGTTGTAGGAACCGAACAAAACTTTTTAGCCAGCCACTCACTACCCGCCGGTACGCGCTACGGCGCCGGACCCGTGCGGGTCCGGCGCCGTGACGTGCGTGCGGGGCTCAGCCCGGAATGTCCCGGGGGTCGCGCTCGCGGGGGTACGTGTTCTTCTCGCCGATGGTGCCGTCCTGCTTCTTGATCACGTGCTCGGTGCCGCGCTCGACCGCCATCTCCCGGCCGGCCGCCTCCGCCTCCGCCTTGGTGTCGTGGCGGCTGCTCGCGCGCTCGTTGCCCTCCGGCCGGTTCTTCCACTGCCCGTCCTGCTGGTAGGTGTCGATGTCGCCCTTCGCCATGCCGTCAGCTCCCTCGATCGCGTGTCCGATGACAAATGTCTGCCCATGCGAGGGGAGTGCTAATCCTGGCGGCCCGGATCCGTGCCTCACGCCGTGGCGTGCAGGCCCTGCCAGGCGCCGTAGCCGCCGAGCAGATCGGACACGTCGGCGTGACCGGCGTTGCGCAGCAGGCTGGCGGCGACCGAGGAGCGGTAGCCGCCGGCGCAGTGCACGACGATCGGGCGCCCCACGGGCACCTCGCCGAGGCGGTGGGTCAGCTCGGCCAGCGGGATGTGCCGGGAACCGTCCACCGCGCCCTGCTCCCGCTCAGCGGCGTTGCGGACGTCCAGCACCACCGGCGCGTCCGGGCCGTCGAGGGCCGCGCGCAGCTCGGTGGCGGTGACCCGGCTGGCCCGGGTCATCTCGGCGGTCATCTCCAGGAAAGCGCTCTCGGGCTTGCGGAGGTAGCCGATCACCCGGTCGAAGCCGATGCGGGCGAGGCGGACGACGATCTCCTCCTCCCGGTCCTGCGGGGTCACCACGAGCACCGGTCGGTCGGGTGCGACGACGCTGCCGGCGGTCTCGGCGAACCTGCCGTCGGCCGGGACGTTGAGCGCGCCGCGCAGGTGCCCGGCGGCGTACTCCTGCGGGTCGCGGGCGTCGACCACGACGGCGCCGTCGGCTCGGGCGGCCAGGAACTCGGCCGGGGTGAGTGGGCGGGCCGGCCGGGCGTGGTCGAACAGCTCCCGCGCCTTGCGGTTGAGCACCGCGTCGAAGGCGAAGTAGCCGGGCGCGGCCGGCTGCCCGCCGGTGACCAGGGCGAGGAAGCGCTCCTCGCTCATCGGCGCGCAGGCGTAGTTGGTGCGGCGCTGCTCGCCGATGGTGGACTGCCGCTCGGTGGACAGGTTCTTGCCGCAGGCCGAGCCGGCGCCGTGGGCGGGAAAGACGCGTACCTCGTCGGGCAGGCCCATCAGCTTGTGCTGGACGCTGTCGTAGAGCATGCGGCCGAGTTCCTCGGCGGTCACGCCGAGCGAGGCGAGCAGGTCGGGGCGGCCGACGTCGCCGATGAACAGCGCGTCGCCGGTCAGCACGCCGTACGGGACCGCGTCGTCGGCGCGCTCGTAGACCAGGATGCTGATCGACTCGGGTGTGTGGCCCGGGGTCTCCATGATCTCCAGGGTCACGTCGCCGAGGCTGATCCGTTCGCCGTCGGTGAGCTTGCGGCTCGGGTACTCGGTCTCGGCCCGGTGCCCGTAGCCGATCCACGCGCCGGTCGCGGCGGCCACCTCGAGGTGCCCGGCGAGGAAGTCGGCGTGGAAGTGGGTGTTGATGACGCCCTCGATGGTCAGGCCGTGCGCCTTGGCGTCGGTGAGGTACTCGTCGATGTCCCGGCGCGGGTCGACGAGCACGGCCCGGCCGGTGCGGTCGTCGGCGATCAGGTACGAGGCCTGGGACAGGCAGTCGAGGTAGTACTGGGTGAACAACATGAGCCGCACTCCTTCGCGCAGTGATGTCGGGCGATACGGCAACTGTAGCGCATACCCCCGGGGGTATATTCCGAGGCGGCTGCCGCCCGGAAGTATTTGCCGGAACGGCAAGGTTCCTTGCTGGCCGGTGGACCCCGGCGCACGATGGCGAGGGCCCGGGCGGGCAGACGCCCGGCGGCGAGGAGGCGGACATGACGGGGCACCACCGCGAGCACCCGGCGGCGGACACCGACCCGGCCCGGTTCTGGGACGAGCGGTACGGCCAGCGGGACCGGATCTGGAGCGGCCGGGTGAACCCGGTCCTGGCCGAGGTGGCCGCCGCGCTGCCCCCGGGCACCGTGCTCGACCTGGGCAGCGGTGAGGGCGGCGACGCGGTGTGGCTGGCGTCGCGCGGCTGGCGGGTCACCGCCGTGGACATCTCGTCCGTCGCGCTGGACCGCCTCGCCGTGGAGGCCGAGCGGGCCGGGGTGGCGGAGCGGATCACCACCGTCCGGCACGACCTCACCCAGGGCTTCCCGCCCGGCCGGTACGACCTGGTGTCCGCGCAGTTCTTCCAGTCGCCGCTGGTCCTGCCCCGGGAGACGGTGCTGCCCCCGGCGGCCGAGGCGGTCGCTCCCGGCGGCCGGCTGCTCGTCGTCGAGCACGGCGCGCCGCCGCCCTGGGCCGGGCCCGACACCGGCCACCACCGGTTCGCCGAACCGGAGGAGATCCTGGCCGCGATGAGCCTCGACCCGGACGGCTGGGACACCGAGCGGCTGGGCGCGGCGCGCCGTACCGCCACCGGCCCGGACGGCCAGACCGGCGAGCTGATCGACCACGTGGTGCTGGTGCGGCGCCGCTGACCCCGGTCAGGCCCGCGCGGGCGGCCGGGTCAGCACCAGCACCAGCAGCCCGGCCGCGCACAGCGCGGTGCTCATGCCGTACGCCCACCGGTAGCCGACCTGCGCGGAGAGCCCGAGCAGCGGCCCGGCGAGCATCGCGCCGATCGGAAACGTGTTGGTGAACAGCGTGGTGGCCCGGCCCGGCTCGCCCGGCAGCAGATCCTGCACGTAGGCGATCCCGACACCGGACACCGCGGCGATGAACAGCGCGTTCGCCGGCTGCGCGAACAGCAGGAACGGCACGCTCGGCGCCAGCGCGGCGGCCGCGTAGTAGGCGACCCCGCAGCCGCCGCCGACCAGGATCAGCGGCCGCAGCCGGACCCGCGCGGTCAGCGCGCCCAGCCCGAGGATCAGCGGGATCTCCAGCGCCGCGCACAGGCCCAGCACCAGCCCGGCGCGGGAGGGGTCGTCGTGCAGTTCGGTGTCGATGAACAGCGGCATCGCCTGCACACCGACCGTCAGCGGGCACTGGAGCAGCACGAACGTGAGCGCCGTCAGCGCCAGCCGCAGCCGGGACGCGCCGCGCGGGCCGGGCGTGGCGCCGTCCGGATCGGCCGCGACCGGCCGCGCCGGCAGCGGCAGCTCCTCCAGCCGGAACGCGGCCACCAGCGCGGCCAGCGCGTACATGACGGCGGCCATGCCGTAGACCAGGCGGAAGCCGCCGACGTCGAGCAGCACCGCGGCCAGCGCCGGCCCGGCCACCCAGGCGACCGAGAACACGGTACGCATGAGGCTGACGCCGAACGCCGCCCGCGCCGGATCGTCCCTGTCGAACAGCGCCCGGGTGTACGCGAACGACTGCGGGAACAGCGAGTTCGCCAGCGCGGTGGCGGTCGCGGTCAACCCCAGCAGGATCCAGTAGTCCCGGACGTACGCGGTCAGGCCCGCGCCCAGCACGCCGGCCAGCGCGGCGCCGACCAGCAGCGCGCGCCGGATCGGCAGGCGGTCCGACAGCCGGCCGATCAGCGCGGAGGCGACCACCCCGGACAGCGGCGCGACGACCAGGAACACGGTCACCCGTAACGGACTGGCGTGGACCTCCCGGTCGAGGAACAGCGACAGGAACGGCAGCACCACGGCGGTGGACAGACCGACGGTCAGGAAGACCACACCCAGCGGGAGCAGCCGGAATCGGCCGGCGCGCACCGCCGGCCTCGTGTCCACAGCCATGCGGCGGACTGTACGCCGCGGCGGCGCGGCGGCCGACCGGGTTTCCGCGGCCCGGACGGTCCCGGCGCTCAGCCGGCCGGGCGGGGCGGTACGCCGGCCCGGTCGCAGGCCTCCCGGTACATGCGCACCACCTCCCGGCGGATCTGCGCCCGTTCGGTGAGCCGGTGGGCGAACGGGACGCGCACCGGAACCTCCGTGCCGCCGACGGTGACGGCGAAGTCGATGCCGTCGGCGTCCAGGCCGGTGGTGCGGGCCGCGGTGGCGTCCGGCCGGCCGCCGAGCGTACGGCAGATCAGCAGCGCGTCCCCGGCGTGGTCGTCGTTCATGTGCCGGCTGACGGCGGCGACCACCTCCGGCGGGAAACCGGCGCTCACGCGGCGCCCTCCCGGCTGCCCGCCGCCACCAGGCGACCCAGGTCGGTGAAGACCGCGATGTTGTGCTCGTACGCCACCAGCACCTCGTCGCGCAGCGCCGCCCGGCCGGTCTCGTCCAGCGCGAGCGCGTCCAGCCTCGCCCGGTAGGCGTCCTTGTACGACTTCGGATCGGTGATCCGCGGGAAGCGGTAGAACGACGCCCCGGCCTCGCCGGTCACCCCGTAGTACCGGGCCACGCAGCGCCCGATGTGCCGCCCGCCGGACAGGTCGCCGAGATAGCGGATGTAGTGGTGCGCGATGAACCGCTCGGGCGATCCGGCGCAGGCCGAGGTGATCCGCGCGGCGTACCCGACAGCGGCCGGGATCGGCTCCATCACCTCGCGCCAGCGCGGGCCGAGCAGGAACCGCAGGTCGGCGGCGAGTGCGGGCAGCCGGGTCAGCGCGTCGTCGACGAACGGGCCGGCCAGCGGGTCCTCGCGCATCGTCTCCGCGACGCCCTCCAGCGCCGCGTAGATGCCGTGGTGCGCGACGACGAGCGCGGTGTAGCCGGCCACGTCGAGCTCACCGGCGGTGAGCGCGGAGACGTACCGCTGGGACTCGGCGCTCTGGTGCGCGTCGCGGGTCTCGGCGCGCAGCCGGGCCGCGAACGTCTGTGTATCCATCTGCTATCTCTCCTCGTCGGCTGACGGTCTTGCGGGCCGGCCGCGTCGGGGCACGATCAGCGGCAGCCCGTCACGCGGGTGGGGGACGACGTCGATGTCGTACCGGTAGACCGCGCTGAGCAGCGGGGCGGTCAGCACGTCGCGCGGCGCCCCGGCGGCGCGGACGCGTCCGTCGCCGAGCAGGGTCACGGTGTCCGCGTACGCCCCGGTCAGCGTCAGGTCGTGCAGCACCACGACCACGGCGTCCCCGGCGCGGGCCCGCTCCCGGGCGATGTGCATGACCAGTTCCTGGTGCCGCAGGTCGAGCGCGGCGGTCGGCTCGTCGAGCAGCAGCGTGGTGGCCCGCTGCGCCAGGACCCGGGCCAGCGCGGCGCGGGCCTGCTCGCCGCCGGACAGCGCGGGGTACGGCCGGGCCGCGAAGCGGGCGACGTCGCAGCGGTCGAGCACGTCGGCGACGACGGCGTCGTCCTGGTCCCGCTCCGGCCGCCCGGCCCACGGCGCCCGGCCCATCCGCACCACCTCCCCGACCGTGAACGGGAAGCTGAGCGTGTTGCGCTGGGCGAGGACGGCCCGGCGCCAGGCCAGCTCAACCGGGCTCCACGACTCGCGGGGCAGACCGTCGACCTCGATCCGGCCGGCGGCGGCCGGCACGTCACCGCTGATCGCGCCGAGCAGCGTCGACTTCCCGGCGCCGTTCGGCCCGACCAGGGCGTGCACCTCGCCGGCGCGTACCCGAAGGTCGATCCCGTCGAGCACGGTCCGGCCGGCGCGTTCGACGCGCAGCCCGGCCACCCGGATCCGGACGTGCCCGGCGGGCGCCGGGCGCGGCGGACGGGCGGCGGCGAACCGGCGCGGTGTACGCGGAAGGCTCATCCCCAGCCTCCGGCCCGGTCGCGGGTGCGGCGCAGCAGCCAGAAGAACGCCGGGCCGCCGATGACCGCGGTGAGCACGCCGAGGGGCAGCTCCTGGTGTTCGACGAGGGTACGCGCCGCGAGGTCGGCGCCGATCACCACGACGGCCCCGCCGAGCGCGCTGGCGACCAGCAGCACCCGGTGGCCCGGTCCGGCGACCATCCGGATCAGGTGCGGCACGACCAGTCCGACGAAGCTGATGATGCCGGTGAACGCGACAGCGGCGGCGCCGAGCAGCGCGGTGACGACGATCAGCCGCAGCCGCAGGCGTTCGGTGTTCACGCCGAGGTGCCGGGCGGCGGGTTCGCCGAGGGCGAGCAGGTCGAGCCGGCGCGCGTCGGCGCAGGCGACGGCGAGGCCGACGAGCAGGCACGGCGCGGCGAGACCGACGGCCGTCCAACTGGCCTGGGCGAGGCTGCCGAGGTTCCAGAAGGCGATGGCCTGTACGCCGGACTGGTCGGTGACGAACATGAGCAGCCCGATCACCGATCCGGCGACCGCGTTGACCGCGACGCCGGTCAGCACCAGCGTCACCACCTCGGTCCGGCCGCCGGAGCGGGCCAGCGCGTACACCAGGTAGGTGGTGGCGAGGCCGCCGGCGAAGGCGGCGAGCGGCACGATCCATCCGCCCAGGACGGTGACGCCGGTGACGATGGCCAGGGCGGCGCCGACGGCGGCGCCGGCCGACACCCCGATGACGCCGGGCTCGGCGAGCGGGTTGCCGAAGACGCCCTGCATGACCGCGCCGGCGCAGCCGAGGGCGGCGCCGACGACGGCCGCCAGCAGCACCCGGGGGAAGCGGACGATCCAGAGCGCGTTCTCGCCCTGCGCCGCCGACGGCAGCGGACCGAGGTCCAGCCCGAGGCGGTGCAGCACGGAGCCGAGCACCTCGGCGGGGGAGATCGCCACCTGGCCGCGCCCGGCGGCCAGCAGGGCGACGAGCACGAGGGCGGCGCCGAGCCCGGCCACCAGGACGGCGCCCCGCCGGCCGGGCGACCGGGGCGCGCCGGTGACTGGCGCCGGGGCGGCGGGTGCGGGCCGCTTCCGTAGCGTGGTCACGACAGGTCCTCGCACGAGTGGACGGCGCGGGCCAGGGCCTGGACGACCCGGCCGGAGCGGACGCCGAAGGTGAGCAGCGTGCCGTCGGCCATGTCGACGACGCGCCGGTTCGCCCCGGCCGGCGTCTGCGCCACGCCGGGCAGCTTCACCAGGCCGTCGACGCCGCCGACGGAGGCGAGCCCGGCGCTCATCACCAGGATCACGTCGGGCGCGGCGTTGATGAGGCCCTCGCTGGTCAGCGGACGGAACTTGGACAGCCCGGCGGCGCTGCCGGCGTCGACGCCGCCGACCGCCTCGATCATCGCGTCGGACCCGGCGCCCCGGCCGCCGATCAGGTAGACCCCGGCGGTGCCGCGCAGGTAGAGGAACGCGATCCGTGGCGCGCGGCCCGCCGGGGCGGTACGCCGGGCCTCGGCGATCTCGCTCCGCACGCGGGTCACCAGCCGTTCTCCGGCCTCGGGCACGCCGAGCGCCGCCGCGATCGCGCGGATGTGCGCCGGTACGCCGTCGAGCGTCGGCTCGGCAGGTACCCGCACGACCGGGATGCCGGCGGCGCGGAGCTGGCGCAGCACCTCGGGCGGCCCGACGCCGTCGTCGACGAGCACGACGCTGGGGTCGAGGTCGAGCACCGCCTCGGCGGAGAGGTCGTGCCCGCCCGGGGTGACCACCGGCAGGTGCGCGGCGGCGGGGAACGTGGTCGAGGTGTCCCGCCCGATGACGTTGCCGCCCAGGCCGAGGCCGAAGACGATCTCGGCGATCGAGCCGTGCAGGTTCACCGGGAGGATGCGGCTGACGTCGTCGACGGTCACCGTCGTGCCGTCGCCGGAGCGTACGGTGGCCGGCAGCGCGGGCGTGGGCGCCGGGCGGACCGGCTCGACGTCGGCGTCGTCCACTGTCGCGGTGACCGGGCCGCAGCCGGCGGCGGACGGCGTGCCCGATCGGCCCGGCGCGGCGCAGCCGGTCGCCGCCAGGGTCACCGCGAGCAGCGCGACGAGTGGTCCCCGGCCCGGTCGCCGGTGCGGGCGGCTCACCGGCCGGCACCGCGACGGCGCCGCCAACGGCCGAGGCCGAGCAGGACGACCAGGGCCAGCGCGGCGGCCACCACCCCGACGGTCCATCCGCGTCCGGCCCCGGAGGTGTCGCTGACCCGCGTGACGTGGAGGTCGGAGGCCGCGGCCTGCGACGGCGCCCCGGCCCCGGGCGCGGCGCCCGTCACCCCTGCCGCCCCCGCTGCGGCCGGCGCGTTGCCGGAGGCGGCCGGGGCCGGCGCGTCCTGTCCGGTGGTGGTCCGGGGCGTGGCGGCGGGCGTGGTCGCCTTCGGCGCCGGGCCGGCCTTCGGCGGGGCGCTCGTGGCGCCGGCGGCGAACGTGACCGGCACCCGTACGTCCTGGGACCGGTCGGAGGCCCGGGTGTGGTCGGCGCGGGTGACGACCGCGCACCGCCGGACGGTGCAGTCGACGTCGCCGATGGTGGGGGTCACCTTGACCGTCACGGAGAAGGAGCCGCCGGGGCCGTACGGCTCGGGCAGGCCCTCGGCGTAGGCGGGCGGGTTCGACGAGATCCACTGCGAGGCGCCGAGGCTGCCGGTGGTGTCGGCGCCGCCGCCGCACGGGGTGGCCGCCACGCCCGGTCCGTTGTCGACGCAGTACGCGACGTAGATGCCCTTGTCGACGTCGTAGCCGCGCCCGGAGACGGACACGGTGGCGCCGGAGCGGCTCAGGCCGGTGCTCGGGGTGACGGTGAGCTTCTGGCCGCCGCTGCCGGTGGCGGTGCCGGCGTGGGCCGGCGCGGGCGTGGCGACGACGGTGGCGGTGAGCAGAACGGTGGTCCAGATGGTGCGGCGCCGTGCTCGCATCGGGCTCCTCACACGACAGGTCCGGCCGGACGTGCCGGCCGAGCGGTTACTTAGGTTTGGCTAACCTAAGTGGCGAACGCGCAGGTGGCAAGGGGTCCGTTCGGCTGAAGATCTTGGGACGCTTCGTGGATCACCCAATCATCTTAGGTTTGCCTAACCTAATGCCTTCGCTTCCCCTCCCGAGAGGAACAGCATGTTCAGATCCAGAGCCGGAGCCCTCCGGTCGATGCGCTGGGCGGCGGTGCTCGCCCTCGGCGTGTCGAGTGCGCTCGTGGGCGCCGGACCCGCCTCGGCGGCCGAGGCCGAGATCGCCAGCGGCAGCCTGACCTGGGGTTTCAAGGCCAGCTTCCGCAACTACGTCAAGGCCGGCAACGGGGACCCGCCGATCGCTGTCAGCAACGGTGCCACCGTCAACGCCGACGGCACGTTCACGTTCCCGTCGACCGGCGGCACGCACGACGCCGCCACCGGTACGACCAACGCCACGTACGGCGGCACCGTGGTGTTCTCGTACCCGGCGCACCTGCTGACCATCACGCTGGCCAACCCGACTGTCGCCGTCTCCGGCGGCACCGCCTCGCTGAAGGCGGACGTCGACCTGGCCACCACGATGACCGAGCCGGTCTCGGTGAAGCAGGCCACCATCGCCACCCTCACCGGCGCTCCCGCCACCAGCGGGAACACGGTGACCGGCAGCAACCTCGCCGCGGCGCTCACCAGCGTGGGAGCCGGCGCGTTCAACGGCTTCTACGCCGCCGGTGAGGCGCTGGACCCGGTGTCGTTCACGTTCACCACGGCAGGCGGCACCGCGCCCGCGACCCCGGCGGTGACCGTCGACCCGGCCCAGGGCCTCGACCCCGCCGGCGCGACTGTCACCGTACGCGGCACCGGCTTCGACCCGGACTTCAACAACGGGGCCGGCATCTACGTCTCGTTCGGACCGAAGGTCGACGAGCACTGGGCCAACGCCGGCGTCCTCCAGGTCACCAAGTGGGTCAACAAGACCAACGAGCCGACCGACGCCCGGGACCGGATGGCCGCCGACGGCAGCTTCACCACGACGCTGCCGATCAGCGCCGTCTACACCGACCGCAACGGCGACGAGGTGGACTGCACCGAGGTGCAGTGCTACGTCATCACCTTCGCCGCCCGCGGCTCGGCCGACCGCCGCCAGGACACGTTCACGCCGATCACCTTCACCCGTACCGGCGCGGGTGGGAACTCGGCCCAGCAGCGGATCACCAGCACCGTGACCGGCGGCCCGCTCAGCCTGAGCGTGGCCGGCGCGAACGTCGCCCTGCCGCCGGTCGGCAAGGGCGAGTACGCCCGGGCGCCGCTGAACACCGCCACGGTGGCCGACCTGCGCGGTGCCGGCACCGGCTGGAGCCTGGTCGGACAGGTGTCCGACTTCACCTCCGCCGCCGGTGGCGTCATCGCCGGGAACTACCTCGGCTGGGCGCCGACCGCGAACGTGGTGGACGACCCGCTGGGCGGCACCACCGGCGCCGTCACCCCGGGCGCGGTGGCCGCTCCCGGCGCCGGTCTCGGCGAGGCCCGTGCGCTGTGCACGGCCGGCGCCGGGACCAGCAACGGCGTCTTCGCCTGCGGCGCCGAGCTCAACCTCGGTGTGCCGGCGTCCGCCGCGGCGGGCGACTACGTCGCCACGCTCACCCTGACCCTCTCCTGATTCACCGACCGGGTCGGCCCTGGTGGGGCGCGGGCACGTCGCCCGTGCCCCACCAGCGGCGTCTGCCCGGCGACCACCTCGCAGCGGAGCACGGTATGCCCCTCCTCACGCCCACCACCCGCATCCCGGTCGCCCGGATCGGCGCCGCGCTCGCCGCCGTGCTGCTCGCGGTGCTGCTCGGGTCACCGTCGCGCGGCGAGGCGGCCCCCCGGCCGGCGCCGTCCGCCGACCCCGGCGCCGCCCGCTGGGCGGTCCAGCCGTCCGGGCCCGGCGGGCCGACCGGGCGCAACTACTTCACCTACGACCTGGCGCCGGGCGCCACGATCACCGACCACGTCGGGGTGACCAACCTCGGTGACCGGCCGCTCACCTTCGCGGTGTACGGCACCGACGCGTACACCACCACCGACGGCGCCTTCGCGCTGCTGCCCTCCGACCGGGCCGCCACCGACGTCGGCGCCTGGATCGGCGTCGAGCGGCGGAACTGGACCGTCCAGCCCGGCCGGCGCGCGGACATCCCGTTCCGCCTCACCGTGCCGCGCGACGCCACGCCGGGCGACCACACCGGTGGCGTGATCGCCGCGGTCGCCCAGGACGGCGTCACCGCCGACGGGCAGCGGGTCCGCCTCGACCAGCGGATCGCCGCCCGGGTCTACCTCCGCGTGGCCGGCGAGGTCCGCCCCGCCGTGACCGTCGAAACGGTACGCGTCGACTACGACACCCCGCTCAACCCGATCGGACGCGCCGACCTCACGGTCACCTACCGGATCCGCAACAGCGGCAACGTCCGCGTCGGCGGCACCGGCGCGGTGGTCGTCGACGGCCCGGGTGGCTGGACGCTGTCCCGGACCAGCCCGGTCGACCTGCCGGAGCTGCTGCCCGGCGCCGAGTTCACCGTCACCGAGCGGGTCACCGGGGTGCCGCCCGCGCTGCGGCTGACCGCGACAGTGGACCTCGCACCCACCACCGTCGACACCGCGCTGCCCCCGGTGCGGCGCACCGCGAGCGTGTGGGCGCCGCCCTGGCTGCTGATCGCCGCTCCGGCGGCCGCGGGAGCCTGGCTCCTCCACCTGCGCCGTCGTCGACGCCGCCCCACCTCGGCCGCGCCCTCCACCACGCCCGGGCCGGCGCCGGTGTCCGAGCCTCCGGCGACGGTTGCACCCGCCGGGCCGGCGTCGGTGTCCGAGCCCTCGGCCGCTCCCGGCGGGCCGGCGGATGCGTCCCGGGCCCCCGTCGCGGGAACGGCCGAACCCCCGGCGGGCGGCACGGCGGCCGGTGCCCGGTGACCCCGGTCCTGCCGGCCGCCGCCGCGATCCTCGCGCTGGCCGTGCCGGTCCCGGCACCGCCGTCCGCCCCGGACGGCGCCGCCGTCTCCGCCCCGCCCGCGCCGTCGTCCACTGCGGCCTCCGCGCCGCCGCGGCCCGCTGTCGTCGTGCCGTCCGGCCCGCTGACTGTCGGGCAGCGGGTCACCGTCACGCTGCGCGGCTGGCCGGCCGGCCCGGTCCACCTCACGGTCTGCGGTAACGACGCCCGCCGGGGCGCGCTCGACTGCGCCAACGAACAGGCCACCACCGTCCAGGTGCCGGCGGGCACGACGGCGGCGCCGATCGCGCTGGCGGCGCCACCCGTCGCCTGTCCCTGCGTGCTGCGCGCGCATGCGCTGACCGGCGCCGTCCAGGCCACCGCCGCGCTGCCGGTCCGCGGCGTGACCGCCGCCCCGGCGCCCGCGCCGGCCGCCACGCCGCGACTGCACCTCGACGAGCTGCGCGTCGCCGGCCGCCGCCCGCTGCGGGAATGGTTCGGGCTGCCCGAGACGCTCACCGTACGCGTCGCGCTGCGCAACCCCGGCCCGGCCGACGTGGTCGACCCGCCGTTCACGCTGCTGCTCGGCCGGCCCGGACGGGCGCACACCATCGTCGCCGCCCCGCCCCTGGGCACCATCGGCGCCGGGCAGGTCCGGACGTACGAGATCCCGGTGCCGGTGGACGTCGCCGTGCTCGGGGCACACGAACTCCACGGCCGCGTCGACCTGCCGGAACGGCCGGTCGCCTTCGTGGTCGAGACCAGCCGCCACCCCTGGGGACTGCTCGGCGCGGCGGCGGTCCTGGTGGTGGCGCCGATCGTGCTCCGCCCGCGCCCGCCGCGCCGCCGGGGGCGGCACCGCACCGGCGAGGGAACCGGCTAGCCGACGGCGGTGGGGGAGGGCGGCGCGCTGCCGCCCTGCGGCGCCTCGGCGGTCATCAGCCGCACGATCTCCGCCCGGTCCGCTGCCGACGGCATCCCCCACTCCGGCCGGTAGCCGAACGCCCGGTCCAGCGGGATCGACGAGGTGCGGCCGTCGAGGATCTCCACCGCGTCGGTGCCGATCAGCCCGGGATGCTCGACGCCGCACGCCTCGGCCACCTTGACCAGGTCGCGGCGCAGCGTACAGATGTAGTTCGCGGCCCGTACCGACTTGCGGGCCGGGTCCAGACCCCGGGCCAGCCACGCGTTCTGCGTGGCGACGCCGGTCGGGCAGGTGTCGGTGTGGCACTTCTGCGCCTGGATGCAGCCGATCGCCAGCATCGCCTCCCGCCCGACGTTGACCATGTCGGCGCCGAGCGCGAACGCCACCACGGCGTTGTCGGGCAGGCCGAGCTTGCCGGCGCCGACGAACACCACCTTCTCGTGCAGGTCGCGTTCGGCGAAGGTGCGGTAGACCCGGGAGAAGCCCTGCTGGAACGGCAGCGAGACCGAGTCGCTGAAGATCAGCGGCGCGGCCCCGGTGCCGCCCTCGCCCCCGTCGACGGTCACGAAGTCAACGCCGCGCCCGGTGTCGCGCATCAGCGTGGCCAGATCCTCCCAGAACCCGAGGTCGCCGACGGCGGACTTGATGCCGACCGGCAGACCGGTCTCGGCGGCGAGCAGCTCCACCCAGTCGAGCAGGCTGTCGCAGTCGGAGAACTCGGCGTGCCGGGACGGGCTGACGCAGTCCTGACCGGCCGGGACGCCCCGGGTGGCGGCGATCTCGGCGGAGACCTTCGCCGCCGGCAGCAGGCCGCCGAGGCTCGGCTTGGCGCCCTGGCTGAGCTTGATCTCCAGCGCGCGTACCGGCGCCGACGCCACCAGGTCCTTGAGCCGCGGCAGGCTGAACCGGCCCTGCTCGTCGCGGCAGCCGAAGTACGCGGTGCCGAGCTGGAAGACCAGCTCACCGCCCATGCGGTGGTACGGCGACAGCCCGCCCTCGCCGGTGTTCTGCAGACAGCCGGCCAGCGCCGCGCCCCGGTTGAGCGCCTCCACCGCGTTGGCGGACAGCGAGCCGAAGCTCATGCCGGAGACGTTCACCACCGACTCCGGGCGGAACGCCCGCGCCCGGCCGCGCGCCGCGCCGAGCACCTTGGCGCAGGGCAGCGTCACGTCGTGCCCGGCGGTCGGGGCCGACGGCGGCACCGCCCGGCCGAACGTGCGGTGCTTGATGATCGGATAGCCGGAGGTGTGCTCGATGTCGTTGTCGGTGCCGAACCCGAAGTAGTTGTTCTCCTGCTTGGCCGAGGCGTACACCCAGCGCCGCTGGTCGCGGGTGAAGGGCCGCTCCTCGTCGTTGCCGGCCACGATGTACTGCCGCAGCTCCGGTCCGATCGACTCGATCAGGTACCGGGCCCGGCCCAGCACCGGGAAGTTGCGGCGCAGCGCGTGGTCGCGTTGCAGCAGGTCCCGCGCCGCCAGCGCGGCGACGGCGGCGACGGCTGCGGGTACGGCTCTTCTCGCCCAGCTCATCCCGCCACTCTTTCCGGCACGGTCACCGGTCAAACGCCTGATGGAACCCGGCCGCCCCGGGCGGTGTCATGGAAGCGGACCGACGGCGGAGGCTGCCCTGGACGACGACGACCTCGTCACCCGCGTACGCGCCGGCGACCGGGAGGCGTACGACGCCCTGGTCGCCCGGCACACCGCGTCCGCGTACCGGACGGCGGTGCTGCTGGGCGCCGGTCCGGACGCCGAGGACGTGGTCCAGGAGGCGTTCGTGAAGGCGTACCGGAAACTGTCCCGCTACCGGGCCGAGGCGTCGTTCCGGTCCTGGCTGCTCGCGATCGTCGCCAACGAGACCCGGAACCTGCACCGGACGCGCAGCCGGCGCGACGGGCTGACGCTGCGCGCGGCGGCGGCGGAACCGGTCGTGGCCGGCGGCGCCGACGACGGGCTCGACGCGGTGCTGGCGGCCGAGCGCCGGGCCGCGCTGGTCGGAGCGCTGCGGCTGCTGCCCGTACGCGACCGCGAGGCGATCGTCTGCCGCTACCTGCTGGACCTCGGCGAGGACGAGACGGCCACGGTGCTGGGGCTGCCCCGGGGCACCGTGAAGTCGCGGACCCACCGGGCGCTGGCGAAGCTGCGTGCCCTGCTGGACCGGGAGGTGGCGCACCGTGGATGACCTGGAGCGGGAGCTGCGTGACCTGACCGGCTGGCTGGAGCCGGCGCGGACGCCCGACGTCACCGCGCGGGTCCGCGCCCGGCTCGACGCGCCCGCGCCGCGCCGCCGTCGGCGGTACGTGCTGGCCACCGTGCTCGCCGCGCTGCTCGTGGTGGCGCTGCCGCCGGGCCGCGCCGCGCTCGCCGACGCGGTGACCGGGCTGCTGCGGTTCTCCGGCGTGGTCATCGACTCCGCGCCCGCCCCGCCGCCGACCGGCACGCCCTCGCCACTGCCCGCGCAGCGGCACGTCGCCCTCGCCGAGGCGCAACGCCAGGTCCGCTTCCCGATCCGGGTGCCGTCCCGCCTGGGCGCGCCGGAACGGGTGCTGATGGCCGACCCGGACGGCGCCGGCGGCCACCGGGTGGTCAGCCTGCTCTACCGGGGCGGCACGGTACGGCTGGACGCCTTCGACGGCTCGCTCGACATCGTGTTCCACAAGCGGTCCCTCGGCGCGGACGTGACGCTCACCCAGGTCGGTGGCGAGTTCGCGATCTGGGTCGGCGGTCCGCACGCGCTGGCGTACGTGGACCGGTCGGGCACGGAACGGGTCGCCACCGCGCGGTTGTCCGCGGCCACGCTCATCTGGGAGCAGGGCGGGCTGAGTTACCGGCTGGAGGGCGACCTCACCCGTGAGCAGGCGCTGGACGTCGCGGCCTCGCTCCGGTGAGCGACGGGAACCCGGCGGCCCCGGCCGGTGTCCTGTTGACGAGAGCCGTCGACGGGGAGGCCGCGATGTTCGTTGCGAGAAGAGTCCTGCTGGTGCCGGTCCTGCTGCTGGCCGGGTGCTCCGGTCCGGCCACGGTCCCGGCCGGAGCGCCGGTGACCTCGGCGCCGGCGGCCACCGAGCCGGCCGCGCCGGCGGCCTGCGCCGAACGGGTGGAGACCGGCCGGTTGCCGGACTGGGCGGACGCCGGGTTCACCGGCGACACCCGGATGCGGCACGTCTTCGGCGCCCGGGGCGACATCGTGGCGATCCTGTTCGCGTACCCGCTCGTGCACGCCCGGGGCGACGGTGCGAACAACAAGATCCTCTGGGTGGCGCGTCCCGAGGAAGGCCGCTCCGAGCCGGCGCCGCGGACGCCTCTGGTGATCACCGCGACCCGGGACGGGACGGGCGCCCCGGTCGTCCGCGAGGTGGACGGCGGGCCCGGGCCGTCCATCGTCGACCTGCCGGCCGCCGGGTGCTGGCGGCTGCGGCTGGACTGGTCCGGCCGCACCGACACGATGGATCTGGTCTACCGGCCGGGACCCGGCTGACCGGCATGGCCGCCGCCGGCGCGGGTAACGCTGCGTCATGGCGAAGTACACCGAGCCGGAACTGCGCGAGCGCCTCAAGGCCGAGATCCGCGCCTCCGACAAGGGCGGACGGCCGGGGCAGTGGTCGGCCCGCAAGTCGCAGCTGCTGACGAACGAGTACAAGAAGGCCGGCGGGGGATTCGAGGGACCGAAGGACGCACGGCAGCGCTCGCTGCAGCGCTGGGGCGGCGAGAAGTGGCAGACCCGCAGCGGTGACACGCGCGCCCGCAACGGCGGCGAGACCCGTCGTTACCTGCCCGAACAGGCGTGGAAGGAGCTGTCGGAGGAGCAGCGGCGCGACACCGACACGCGCAAGCGTCGCGCGTCGCGCTCCGGCCGCCAGTACGTGCCGAACACCGGCCCGGCGAAGCGGGCCCGCCGGGACGCCACCGCCGCGGAGCAGATGACCGAGCTGCCGGTGACCGAGGCGGTCAAGCTCGTGCGCGACCTCGACACCCGTCAGCTCGACGCGGCGCTGCGCCGGGAACGACGTGGCAAGGCCCGCAAGACGCTCATCGGACGGCTGGAGTCGGAACTGGGCCGCCGCCGGGCGGCGTGAGCGTGATCCCGTGGCGTACCGCGACGCAGGGGCCGGCCCGAAGGCCGGCCCCTGCGCGCGACAGTCAGCGGCGCGGGTGCTGCGGGATGCGCGGCAGCACGTAGGGCGGACCGGAGAACATCAGGTCTGCCTTGAGCTCGTGGTAGGCGAGCTTGGGCTGGTAGTTCTCGTCGTACACGGTGGCCAGGCCCTCCGGCGGGTCGGAGAACGCGCCGGGCACCCAGGAGTGCTTGTCGGTGAAGCCCCAGAGCGTGAACGACAGGCAGTGCCGCTCGGCCAGGCACGCCTGCATCAGCACGCTGAAGCCCGCCGCGGACGCCTGCAGGCGCGGGTTGATCTCGGCGGAGTCGCCGGCCTCCACCCCGTCGGTGATCTGGCTGCGCACGTCCACCTCGGTGAGCGCCGTGGCCAGCCCGAGCCCGGCGAACTTGCGCAGGGCCGCGACCACCTGGAGCGTGCTGAAGTTGCCGTACTGGGTGCCCAGGTGGCCCTGCGCGCCCACGCCGTCGATCGGCACGCCCTTGGCCCGCAGGTCACGGACCATGTTGTAGACGAACTGCGTCTTGTCGTCGGCCGGGTTGCCGGAGCCGAACGCCTCGATGTTGTAGTCGTTGTAGAACAGCAGCGCCTTCGGGTCGGCGGCGCGGGCCCAGCGGAACGCGTCGGCGAGGTAGCCGGGCCCGAGGTTCTGCGCCCAGAACCCCTTGTAGTGCAGGGTGGACGGGGTGTCCCAGGGGTCGCTGACCGCCTCGTTCACCACGTCCCACTGCCAGATCTTGCCCTTGAAGTGGGTGACCACCGCGGTGATGTGGTTGCGCAGGATCTGGCGCAGCTCGGCCTTGCTGATCGAGCCGTCCGCGACGCCGCTGGTCAGCCACGCCGGCAGCTGGTTGTGCCAGACCAGCACGTGGCCCCGGACCCGCTGGTTGTTCTTGCGGGCGAACTCGATCAGCTCGTCGGCCGGACCCCAGTTGTAGGTGCCGCGGGTGGGCTCCAGGCTCTCCCACTTCATCACGTTCTCGGCGGTGACGGTGGAGAACTCGGACGCGGCCAGCTCGCGGTACCGCGGCTCGGCGGCGTCGTTGAGGGCCGCCATGTCCACTGCGGTGCCCACGTACAGGCCGTGGCGCTTGGCCAGCTCGCGCAGGCTCTGCGCGGCCGGGTCGTACGGGCGTCCCGCCGTCGCGGGGACGACGTTGAGGGCGGTGGCGGTCACGACGGCGACCGCGCCGGCGGCGAGCCAGCGTCTCAGCTTCATCTCGTTCCTTCCGGGCAGGTGCGCTCGGCCCGAGGGCCGGCGGTGGCGGTGCCGGGGCCGCCGCGACGTGGAACGGAGCGGCGGGTGCCCGGGCGGGCGGTGCGGCTTCCGAAACTTCCGGGGCATCTTCCGGAAGTAGCCCGAAACCTTACGGACCTCGATAGCCGCCCGTCAATCGCCGTTCGGGTAGGAGCGGGGCGTATCAGCGCAGGGGCGCGCAGGAGGCCCGCACGACCAGCTCGGTGGGGAGCTGGATGTGGGTCTCCCGCTCGGCGCCGGCGATCAGGTCGATCAGCAGGCGCAGTGACTCGGCGCCCATGCGTTGCAGCGGCTGCCGGATCGTGGTGAGCGGCGGGTCGACCAGCGCCGACTCGGGGATGTTGTCGAAGCCGATGACCGACAGGTCGTCCGGTACGCGCAGGCCGAGGTCGCGGGCGACGTCCACGGTGGAGATGGCGGAGAGGTCGTTGCCGGCGAAGATCGCGGTCGGCCGGTCGGGGAGGGCGAGCAGTTCGGCAGCCGTGCTGGCGGCGCTCTCGGTGCGGAAGCCGCCCACCCGCACCAGCCGCTCGTCCACCGGCGTGCCCGCGTCGGCCATCGCCTTGCGGAACCCGGCCTCGCGCAGGCGGGCCGACTCCAGGTCGGGGCGGCCGCTGATGTGCGCGATCCGGCGGTGCCCGAGCGACAGCAGGTAGTCGGTGGCCAGCACCGCGCCGGCGAAGTTGTCGGAGTCGACAGTGGGCAGGCCGGACGGGCCGGTGTGCGGGTCGACGGCCACCACGTGGAAACCGTGCTTGGTCTCGACCACCGTCGGCGTCACGATCACCGCGCCGTCGATGAGCGTGCCGGACAGGCGTGCCAGCGAGCGCCGCTCCCACCCTATGGCCGCGCCCTTGCCGTCCCCGCTGGAGTAGGCGAGCAGTTGGTAGCCGCTGCCGGCGACCTCGCGGGAGGCGCCCTTGAGCAGCTCGGTGGAGAACGGCTCGAACTCGGCGACCAGGATGCCCAGCACGTTCGTCCGGTGGCTGCGCAGGCTCTGCGCCCCCAGGCTGGCCTCGTATCCGAGTTCGTGGATGACCTGCTGGACGCGCTCGACGGTGGCCTGTGCGACGCCGTACCGACCATTGACAACCTTCGATACGGTTGCCACCGAGACGCCGGCTGTGCGGGCCACGTCTGACATCTTGACGCGCTGCGGGAACACCACGCCGACGATGATAGAGGGCCTTCCCAGGGTGATCGAAGACGTTTTCGAAAACGTTATCGATACCGATTGACTTCACGTTACGGCCCTGTAAAACTCCCCGGCAGGTAACCCGACTAAGTGGTCGAGGAGACATCTATGGCGATGAAGCGCCGTGCTGGCGCCGTCCTGGCACTGTTTGTGACAAGCGCTCTGCTGGCCTCCGCGTGCAGTGGAGGTGGCGACGACGACAAGGCCGCCGAGAGCGAGCTGTACAAGAACCCGGTGACGCTGACCTGGTGGCACAACGCCTCGCAGGACGGGCCCGGCAAGACGTACTGGGAGAAGGTCGCCAAGGACTTCTCCGCGGCCCACCCGACCGTCAAGATCGAGATCGAGGCGATCGAGACGAACCAGCTCCAGCGCACCCGGCTGCCCGCCGCGCTGCTGAGCAACGACCCGCCGGACATCTTCCAGGCGTGGGGTGGCGGCGAGATGCGCGAGCAGGTCGAGGCCGACTACCTCAAGGACATCACCGACCAGGTGAAGAGCGAGGTCGCCGACATCGGCAGCGCCTCCGAGATCTGGCAGGTGGAGGGCAAGCAGTACGGCCTGCCGTTCCGGATGGGCATCGAAGGCGTCTGGTACAACAAGGACATGTTCGCGAAGGCGGGCATCACGGCGCCGCCGACCACCTTCGAGGAACTCAACGCCGCGGTCACCAAGCTCAAGGCCATCAACGTCATCCCGATCGCCCTGGGCGCCGGGGACAAGTGGCCGGCCGCGCACTGGTGGTACAACTTCGCGCTGCGGGCCTGCTCGGTCGACACGCTGAAGAAGGCGACCAAGGACCGGACCTTCGACGACCCGTGTTTCGTCAAGGCCGGCCAGGACCTGAAGAGCTTCATCGACACCAAGCCGTTCCAGAACAACTTCATCGCCACGCCGGGCCAGAACGACCCGACCAGCGCCAACGGTCTGCTCGCCAACGGCAAGGCCGCGATGGAGCTGATGGGCGACTGGAACCGTGGCACCCTGGACACCGTCGCCACGGACAAGGCGGCCCTGGGCAAGTTCCTGGGCTGGTTCCCGGTGCCGGCGATCTCCGGCTCCGCCGGTGACCCGAAGGCGGCCCTCGGCGGCGGCGACGGCTTCGCCTGCTCGAAGAACGCCCCGGCAGAGTGCGTCGAGTTCCTCAAGTACATCGTCAGCCCCGAGGTGCAGAAGGGCTACGCCGCCACCGGCACCGGCCTGCCGGTTGCCAAGGGCGCCGCCGACGGCGTCACCGACCCGGCGCTGAAGTCCATCCTAGAGGCCACCTCCTCGGCCACCTACGTGCAGCTCTGGCTGGACACGGCCTTCGGCAGCACCGTCGGCACCGCGATGAACGACGCGATCGTCGCGATCTTCGCCGGCAACGGGACACCTGAGAAGGTCGTCTCGGCCATGAAGGCGGCCGCAAGCAAGTGACGTCCGCATCGCAGACCCGTACGCCCGCCGACGGCGCTCTCGCGCCGCCGGCGGGCCTCCGGCCCGGCGCACGAGCCGCCTCACGCCGCGCCGAGACCCGCCGCAAGTGGTACGAGATCATCGGCCTGACGACGCCGGCGGTCCTCATCTACGTGCTGTTCGTGCTGGTGCCGATGGGCTTCGCGTTCTACTACAGCCTGTTCCGCTGGCGCGGGGTCGGGCCGCCCACCGAGTACGTCGGCTTCCGTAACTACACGCTCGCGTTCCAGGACCCGATCTTCCTCGACGCGCTGCGCAACAACGCCATCATCGTCTTCGGATCGCTGCTCATCCAGGGGCCCGTCGCGCTCGGCATCGCCCTGCTGCTCAACCGCCGCTTCCGCGGGCGCTCCGCGTTCCGCCTGCTGGTCTTCGTGCCGTACGTGCTCGCCGAGGTCACCGTCGGCATCATGTGGAAGCTGATCCTGACCGACGGCGGCACGCTCGACGCGCTGCTGCGGTCGGTCGGGCTGGGCGGGCTGGTGCAGGCGTGGCTGGCCGACCTCGACGTGGTCATCTGGACCCTGCTGTTCGTGCTCACCTGGAAGTACGTCGGCTTCGCCATCATCCTGCTGCTCGCCGGCCTGTCGAACGTGCCGCCCGAGCTGAACGAGGCCGCCGAGATCGACGGCGCGAGCTGGTGGCAGATCCAGCGTCACGTCACGTTGCCACTGCTCGGCCCGACCATCCGGATCTGGATGTTCCTGTCGATGATCGGCTCGTTGCAGGTCTTCGACATGGTCTGGGTGACCTCCGTGCCCGCGGTGCGGTCGCTCGGCGCCTCGGCCACCATGGCGACGTACATGGTGGACAACGGCTTCTTCGCCCGGCTGTGGGGCTACGGCAACGCGGTCGCCGTGATCCTGTTCGCCATCTCGTTCGTCGCGGCGCTGCTGTTCCAGCGGTTCCTGCTCAGCCGCGACATCGAGGGCGCCATCACCCGGAAGGGGAAGTGACAGTGGCCGTGAACTCCGTACCCGCCCCCTCGGCCGGGCGCCGTCCGGTGCAGTGGAGCTCGCCGCTGACGTACGCGATCGCGCTCGCGGTCGCGGCCGTGTCGATCGCCCCCGTCGTGTACGTCATCGTCGGTGGCTTCCGGACCACGCCGCAGATCGTGAACGACCCGGCCGGCCTGCCCGACCCGTGGGTCTGGGACAACTACTACCGGGTGCTCACGCAGAGCGACTTCTGGCGGCAGGCGTTCAACAGCGCGGTGATCGCTCTGGGCACCACGCTCGGCGTGGTGGTGCTCGGCATGGCCGCCGCGTTCGTGCTCGCCCGGTACTCGTTCCGGGGGCGTGAATGGCTCTACACGTTCTTCACGCTCGGTCTGCTCTTCCCGGCCGGCGCGGCGATCCTGCCGCTGTACCTCCTGCTGCGTGACCTGAGCCTGATCAACTCCTACTACGCGGTGATCCTTCCGCAGGTCGCCTTCTCGCTGCCGCTGACGATCGTCATCCTGCGGCCGTTCCTGTCGGCCATCCCGCGGGAGCTGGAGGACGCGGCCGCCATCGACGGCGCCGGCCGGCTCGGCTTCCTCTGGCGGATCGTGCTGCCGCTGTCGCGGCCCGCGATCGTCACCGTCGGTATCCTCGCGTTCGTGGCGAGCTGGAACGCGTTCCTCCTGCCGCTGCTCGTCCTCGGGGACGTCAACCTGCACACCCTGCCGCTGGGCGTGCAGAACTTCTCCAGCCAGTACACCACCGACACCGCGGGCGTCCTCGCCTTCACCTCACTGGCGATGCTGCCGGCGCTGCTGTTCTTCACCCTCGCGGAGAAGCAGATCGTGGGCGGGCTCCAGGGCGCGGTCAAGGGCTGAGCGGCAGCAGCACCAGCACAACCAATGGAAAGGCACACCATGACAGGGGTCCACGCGGTGGTGGACGGGCCGGTACCGGCCCAGGCAGATTCGGACCACGACCGGTCGGACGGGCACGACGCCGAGACGCGCGTACGGGAACTGCTCGCTCGCATGACGACCGAGGAGAAGATCGCGCAGCTCGTCGGGTTCTGGGAGAAGGAGGACGGTGAGGCGGTCGCGCCCCTGCAGGGCGAGTTCGCCGACAGCGGCCGGCTCGAAGACTTCGCCCGGCACGGGCTGGGTCACCTCACCCGTCCCTACGGCACCCGCCCGGTCGATTCCGCGGCCCGCGCGGCCTGGCTGTGGAAGTTCCAGCGGGACCTGGTGACCGGTACCCGGCTGGGCATCCCGGCCATCGTGCACGAGGAGTGCCTGACCGGCCTGTCGGCCTGGAAGGCGGCCACCTTCCCGACGCCGCTTGCCTGGGGCGCCGCGTTCGACCCCGAGCTGGTCACCGAGATGGCGGCGGCGATCGGGGCCTCGATGCGCGCGCTCGGCATCCACCAGGGACTGTCCCCGGTGCTGGACGTGATCCGGGACCCGCGCTGGGGCCGGGTCGACGAGTGCATCGCCGAGGATCCGTACCTCGTGGGCACCATCGGCACCTCGTACGTGCGGGGACTGCAGTCGCAGGGCGTGCTCGCGACGCTGAAGCACTTCGCCGGCTACTCCGCCTCGCGGGCCGGGCGCAACTTCGGCCCGGTGCACGCCGGTCCCCGGGAACTCGCCGACGTGCTGCTGCCGCCGTTCGAGATGGCGATCCGCGACGGCGACGCGCGCAGCGTCATGCACTCGTACGCCGAGATCGACGGCGTGCCGGTCGCCGCCGACCCGACCATGCTCACCGACCTGCTGCGGGACCGGTGGGGGTTCGACGGCACCGTGGTGGCCGACTACTACGGCGTCGCCTTCCTCAACCTGCTGCACCACGTCGCGGCCGACCACGCGGACGCGGCGGCGCAGGCGCTGGCCGCGGGCCTGGACATCGAGTTGCCCACCGGCGACGCCTTCCTGACGCTGACCGAGTCGGTGCGGGCCGGCACTGTCGACGAGGCGCTGGTCGACCGGGCGGTGTTGCGCGTGCTGCGCCAGAAGCAGGAACTCGGGCTGCTCGACGCCACGTTCGCCGACGAGCCGCCGGGTGCCGTGGACCTCGACTCGCCGGAGCACCGGTCGATCGCGCGCCGGCTCGCCGAGGAGTCGATCGTCCTGGTCGCCAACGAGGGCGTGCTCCCGCTGCCGGCGGGCCGCCGGGTGGCGGTGGTCGGCCCGAACGCCGACCGGCAGGGCGCGTTGTTCGGCTGCTATTCCTTCCTCAACCACGTGCTGGCCCATCACCCGGGCGTGGAGACCGGCTTCGAGGTGCCGACCGTCCTGGAGGCGGTGCGCGCCGAGTTCGGCGCCGACCGGGTCACCTTCGCGGCCGGCTGCGAGGTGGACTCGGCGGACCGGTCCGGCTTCGACGAGGCGGTCGCCGTCGCGTCCGCCGCCGACGTGGCGGTCCTCGTGGTCGGCGACCACGCCAGCCTGTTCGGCCGCGGCACGGTCGGGGAGGGCTGCGACCGGGACGACCTGGAGCTGCCCGGCGTGCAGCGCCAGCTCGTCGAGGCGGTGCTGGACACCGGCACCCCGGTCGTCCTGGTGCTGCTGACCGGCCGGCCGTACGCGCTGGGCTGGGCGCTGACCCGGTGCGCGGCGGTGCTGCAGACGTTCTTCCCGGGCGAGGAGGGCGCCGGGGCGATCGCGGGTGTGCTCTCCGGGCGGGTCAACCCGTCCGGCCGGCTGCCGGTCACCCTGCCCGGCTCGGCCGGCGCGCAGCCGTACTCGTACCTGCACCCGGAGCTGGGGGCGGGCACGAACGGCACCAACCTGCCGGCGACGCCGGTGGCGCCGTTCGGTCACGGGCTGTCCTACACCACGTTCGCGTACACCGACCTGACCGTGCCGGCCGAGGTGCCGGCCGACGGGGCGCTGCGGGTGTCGGTGCGGGTCACGAACACCGGCGCGGTCGCCGGTGACGACGTGGTGCAGCTCTACGGCCGGGACCTGGTCGCCTCGGTGACCCGGCCGGTGGCGCAGCTGCTCGGCTACCGGCGGGTGCGTCTGGAGCCGGGGGCCTCGGTCACCGTCGAGCTGAGCGTGCCGACCACGCGGCTGGCCTTCACCGACCGCACGCTCACCCGCGTGGTGGAGCCCGGGGAGGTCGACGTCTGGGTGGGTACGAGCGCCCGGCGCGACGTCCAGGCGCGGACCACGCTGACCGGCGACACCGTCGAGATCACCGCCGCCTCGCCCCGCTGGACGACCACCGACCTCCGCTGAACGGGGTCCGCCGGTCGTCCACGGGGCGGACGGCGGACCCTTTCAGCCCATATTGGCGTTATGTCGATTTTGGCTCAGTAGGCTCCAGGATGTCATCCAGCCCCGGCTGGATCCCGGTCGCCGGCACCCACAGGGATGCGTGAGTCACGATGATGGACGCGGACACCATGGTCCTGCCCCGGATCGGGGACGCCGCGGTCGAGGACCCCTGGGGCGAGGACCGTCCGCGCCGCTCCACCGCCCGCGCCGCGACCGCCGCCGTGACCCGGTGGCGGATCGCGGCGTGGCTGCTGCCCGCGGTCCTGACCGGCGCGCTCGGCGCGACCCGGATCGCGACAGCGGGTCCGAGCGCCGGGGAGTCGGCGGCCCGCCGGGCGGCGACGTCGCCCTGGCAGGGGATCGGGCTCACCGGCGACGACATCGCGCTCGGGCCGTACCACCTGCTCCTGCGCGGCTGGGCGGAGCTGTTCGGCGCGACGGACCTCGCGCTGCGCGTACCGTCGCTGCTGGCCATGGTCGGGGCCGCGGCGCTCGTCGGCGCGCTCGCCACCCGGATCGCCACGCCCGCCGCCGGCCTGCTGGCCGGCCTGATCTTCGCGGCGCTGCCGACCTCGATCCGGTACGCGCAGCAGGCACAGCCGTACGCCCTGGCGGTGTTCGCCGCCGTGCTCGCCACCTGGCTGCTGGCGTCCGCGCTCGACCGGCCGCGCCCGCGGCGGCTCGTGCCCTACGCGGGCGCGGTGCTGCTGCTCGGTCTGTGCCAGCCGGTGGCGTTGCTGCTGCTCGCCGCGCACGGCTGGGTCGTGCTGGCGTTCCGCCGCCGGGACACGGTCCGGTGGCTGGCCGCAGTGGCCGTCGGGCTGCTGCCGGTCGCCGCGCTGCTCGCCGTCGGCGTGCGTGACGGCGGGCGCCTGGCGTCCGGCGCGTGGCCCGGCGCCACCGTGCTGGCGGCCACGCCCGGAGAGCTGTTCGGCGTCGTCGCGCTCGGCGGCGTGCTGGCCGGGCTGGCCCTGTTCAGCCTCCCGCTGCGGTACCCGGCCGCGATCTGTACCGCCTGGGCGCTGGTGCCGGCGCTCGGGCTGCTGGCGCTGGCGCAGGCCGCGCCGGTCTGGTCGGCGGTGAACCTGCTGTTCACGGTGCCGGCCTGGGCGGTGCTCGGCGGGGTCGCCCTGGCCCGGGCGCGTGCGGCCGGCGCGCTCGCCGTGCTGGCTCTCGTGGCGCTGCTGGCGGCGGCGGCCCAGCTTCCCGCCTGACCGTCGACGAACGGGCGACGTCTGCCTGATTCGCCCTTTTTGTAGTTGATTGTCGGCTTAGCATTCGGTCGGCTCCTGAGCCTGCAGACCATGGGGGAAACGTGGCCGTCGCCGCCGATACACGCCCGTCCCGCGCCACGACGGCCGGGCCGCCGGGCGGCCGCCCGATCGCGCCCGTCCCGCCCGGGACGCCGGCCGATCCGGACCGCCGGCAGCGCAACGTCCGCGCCCGCCTGGCGTACGCCCGGTGCGGCGCCGTCGCCGGTCCGCTGCGCCCGCCGCGCGGCCCGGACGCGGCGGTCGAGTTCCGCCCCACCGCCTCGGTGGCCGCGCGGGTCGTGCTGACGCTGCTGGTGCTCGTCAACAGCGCCGCCGGGCTCGTCTTCGTCGGCTGGCTGCTGCTGCCCCAGCACGTGCCCGGCCCCGGCGTGGTCGGGCTCGGCGGCTGGCAGACCGCCGCCGCCCGGCTCGCGTTCTGCGTCGTCGTCGGCGTCGAGCTGATCCGCCTGGCGCAGAACGTGGTGGTCTGGGTCTTCGCCTTCCACGCCCGGGACCCGGTGCCGGTCGACCCGCCGGTCGGCCTGCGGGTCGCGCTGCTCACCACCATCGTGCCGAGCAAGGAGCCGCTGGACGTCGCGGAGCGTACGCTGCGCCGGCTCCGGGAGATCGTCTACTGCGGGCACGTCGACGTGTGGATCCTCGACGAGGGCGACGACCCGGCGGTCCGGGCGATGGCCGCGCGGCTGGGCGTACGCCACTTCACCCGCAAGGGCCGGCCCGAGTACAACCGGCCCGGCGGCGAGTTCCGGGCCCGGACCAAGTCCGGCAACCACAACGCCTGGCGGGCCGAGCACGAGCACCGCTACGACGTGGTCGCGAACGTCGACCCGGATCACGTGCCGCTGCCGAACTTCCTGGAACGCACGCTCGGCTACTTCCGCGACCCGGATGTGGCGTTCGTGGTGACGCCCCAGGTGTACGGCAACATGCACCAGAACTTCGTCGCCCACGGCGCCTCCGTGCAGCAGTACCTCTACAACGGCCTGATCGCCCGCGGCGGCAACGGCCTGGACGCGCCGCTGCTCACCGGCACCGGGCACCTCTACCGCCCGGCGGCCTGGCGGACCATCGGCGGCTACCAGGACTCGATCATCGAGGATCACCTCACCAGCATCCGCGTGCACGCCGCCGTCAACCCGGCCACCGGCCGCCGGTGGAAGGGCGTCTACACCCCGGACGTGGTGGCGCTCGGTGAGGGGCCGACGTCCTGGGCGGACTACTTCAACCAGCAGAAGCGCTGGGCCGCCGGGATCTGCGAGATCCTGCTCCGCCGCGAGATGCGTACGCCGCGCGACCTGCCGTCGCGCCGTCGCTGGCAGTACCGCCTGCTCCAGTTCTACTACCCGAGCGTCGCGGTGAGCCTGTTGCTGGGCAACGCCGCCACCGCGCTCTACCTGCTGACCGGCGTCGACGCGGGCCGGCTCGACCCGCAGGTGTGGGCGACGCTGTGGGGCACCACCGTCGGCACCTGGTTCCTGCTCTGGCTCTGGCTGCGGCGCTTCAACATCGCCCCGCACGAACGCGAGGAGGTGGGCATGGCCGGCATGGCGCTCGCCCTGTTCGCCGGGCCGGTCTACGTGGCCGCGGCGGCCGGCGCGCTGCTGCGCCGCCGGCTCGGCTTCGTGGTGACCGCCAAGGGGGCGCTGCGCACTGTGGAGTCCCTGCGCACGTTCCGGCTGCATCTGTGCTGGGCGCTGGCGGCGGCCGGGCTGCTCGCGGCGAGCTTCGCGCTCGGCCACGACTATCCGCTGCTGCGGATCTGGCCGGCGTTGACGCTGCTGACCGGGCTCGCGCCACCGCTGATCGCCTGGGTGGAGGGCCTGCGGGACCGCCGGCGCCGGTCGGCGGAGGCGGCGTGGAAGCAGCCGGCGGCTGAGGGCGGTGTCCCGTGCTGAGGCCGACCGCGCCCCGGGTGGGCCTCGCGCTGGCCGGGTTGCTGCTGCTCGCGTACGCCTTCGTGGTGGCGCCCGGAGCGTGGCGCGACCCGGGCACGGGCGCATCGGCGCACGGGCGCGTCCCGGCGACGCCGCAGGCGAGCGCCGGCGCGCCGGGCGGCGGCCTGTTCCCCCCGGCCGGGCAGGCGTTCTTCGGGGTGATGACCGACAAGGGACCGCACGACTTCGCGCCGGTCGACCGGTTCGTCGAGGCGGCCGGGCGGGCGCCGCAGGTGATGCTCTTCGGCGCCGACTGGGCGTCGGCCGAGTTCGACCGGAGCCTGTTCGACCGGATCGCCGAGCGGGGCATGATGCCCATGCTCGGCTGGGAGCCGTGGGACCACACGGTCGACCTGGCGGCCCGGCGTACCGGCCTGGCGGTCCGGCAGATCGACCGGCTCCGGGCCACCCAGCCGGACTACCGGCTGGACCGGATCGCGCGCGGCGACTTCGACGCCTACCTGCGGTCCTGGGCCGAGGGGGTCCGGTCGCTCGGCTACCCGGTCGCGATCCGCTTCGCGCACGAGATGAACGGCGACTGGTATCCGTGGTGCGAGCGGGCCAACGGCAACCGCCCCGGCGACTACGTGCGGGCCTGGCGGCACGCGCACGACCTCTTCGCCCGGGCCGGCGCCACGAACGTCACCTGGGTGTGGAGCCCGAACGCCCGCTGGGACAAGACGACAGCCGGGCTGACCGGGCTCTACCCGGGTGACGACTACGTCGACTGGGTCGGCGTCACCGGCTACTACGGCACCGGCGCGTTCACCAAGACGTACTGGTCGTTCGACCAGATCTTCGGCCCGACCATCGCCGAGATCCGCAAGGTCACCCGCAGGCCGCTGGTGGTCACCGAGACCGGCGCCGCCGACACCGCCGGACGCAAGGCCCGGTGGATCCGGGAGACGTTCGGCTCCCTGCCCCGGTACCCGGACCTGATCGGGCTGATCTGGTTCGAGGTGGACAAGGAGCAGGACTGGCGCATCGCCGGGTCACCCGCCGCGGCGACCGCGTTCGCCGAGGCGGTGGGCGGCGCGCGCTACGACGTGACCTGGTCGGCGACATCGAGGCCGCGCGCCGGGCCCTGACCCACCCTCCATGTCGGACGGTGCCGCTACTCTCCACGATCATGGATGAGAGAGAGCAGTTCCGGCGGGCGGCGATCGAGCAGGGCGTGCCCGAGGGCGAGGTGGCCCGCTTCGCGGAGCTGATCCGGTTCCGGATCCACGCCTGGCGGCGTGAGGACGGCGTGCACGCCGGGCGGCGGGGCGGGCGGCCGCGGCTGCCGGTGGGCGTGCCGTGGCCCACGTGCCCGGAGGGCACTCCGTTGCCGTTCCTGCTCCGGCTCGACTGCGCGGCGCTGCCCCGGGTGCCCGACCTCGCCCTGCCGGCCGACGGCACGCTGCTGTTCTTCCTCGACCAGGAGGGCGCACAGGACGTCTGCGGCATCGAGAACGAGAAGGCGTACGCGCGGGTCGTGTACGTCCCGGCCGGCTCCGAGACGGTGGACGGTGTGGACGTCCTACCCGCCGGGACCGACCTGGGCCGTTTCCTCGCCCCCGAGCACGAGATGTACGCCGGGCTCCAGGCGGAACTGCCGGACTGGCTGGACCGCTCGGAGGAGTGGCTGTGCGACACCCAGATCAAGCTGCTGCGCGACCTGCCGCACCGCAAGGAGATGGGCGCGCTGCTCGAGCAGCTCTGGCCGGAGCGGGACGGGTGGATTCAGCACGACGTCTTCGTCGGCGGCTACACCATCTCGGCGCAGGATCCGCCCGAGACGTTCATGACGGACCGGGAGCGGATGCAGCAGGCGAGCTCCCTGCCCCGCGCGGAGCGGCTGGTGGCTCAGTACGAGGAGGAGCAGCGGGTGGTGCGCGAGTGGGTGCCGCTGGCCCAGTTCGGCGTACCGGACGAGGAGTACGTCAACGCGCGGTTCCTGATCCGCCACGACGACCTCGCCGCCGGGCGGTTCGACGGGGTGCTGTCCTTCTGCGAGTTCACCGAGTGACAGCCGGGCCGGTTCAGCGTGCGGACCGCCCGCAGTGCCGCCTCCACGTCCTGCCCGCCGCCCGCGCGGACCGGTGATTTCGCCGATGCGCGCCGCGCCGAAGGCATCGATGCTGACCCATGTCGATGTAATTCCGGCGCAAGGAGTGACCGACGTGCCCACCACCATCCGTTCCCGTACCCCCGTCCGTGCCCTGGCCCGGTTCGCCGTGGCGGCGCTGCTCGCCACCGGCGGCGCGCTCGCCGCCCCGGTCGCGGCGAGCGCCGCCAGCCCCTACGAGCGCGGCCCGGCGCCCACCAGCGCCATCCTGGAGGCCAGCCGCGGCCCGTTCGCCACCTCGTCGATCAACGTCTCCTCGCTGAGCGTGACCGGCTTCGGCGGCGGCGTCATCTACTACCCGACCAGCACCGCCGAGGGCACCTTCGGCGCGGTCGCCATCTCGCCCGGCTACACCGCCTCCTGGTCCAGCCTGAGCTGGCTCGGTCCGCGGATCGCCTCACACGGCTTCGTGGTGATCGGCATCGAGACCAACACCCGGCTGGACCAGCCGGCCAGCCGGGGCCGGCAGCTCCTGGCCGCGCTGGACTACCTGACCGAGCGCAGCTCGGTGCGCGGCCGGATCGACTCGTCCCGGCTCGCGGTGGCCGGTCACTCGATGGGCGGCGGCGGCAGCCTGGAGGCCGCGGCGGCCCGGCCGTCGCTGCAGGCCGCCGTTCCGCTGGCGCCGTGGAACCTGGACAAGACCTGGTCCGATGTACGGGTGCCGACGCTCATCATCGGCGGCGAGACCGACAGCGTCGCGCCGGTGGCGACCCACTCGATCCCGTTCTACAACAGCATCCCGGCGTCCTCGGAGAAGGCGTACCTGGAGCTGGACGGCGCGAGCCACTTCTTCCCGCAGACGACGAACACGCCGACGGCGAAGCAGATGGTGGCCTGGCTGAAGCGGTTCGTCGACGACGACACCCGCTACGAGCAGTTCCTCTGCCCCGGCCCGAGCGGGTCGGCGATCCAGGAGTACCGCAACACCTGCCCCAGCGCCTGAGCCCGTCCGCTTCCGGGGTGGTCGTCGCGACGACCACCCCGGCAGCATGTCTGCCTCTTTTCCGACGGGTTGCCCATCTGTGACACTGCATGCATGCTTTCTGCATCGACAGTGCATATTGCTCTGCGGGGCCGGGACGACGAGTGCGACGCGATCCGCCGGCTCCTCGACCGGGACTCCGGCGGCGCGCTGCTGTTCCACGGGCCGCCCGGCGCCGGCCGCAGCGCCCTGCTGGCGTACGCCCGCCGGTGGGCGACGGGACGCACGGTGCTCACCGGCGCCGGCCTGGCCGACGAGTCGACGCTGCCCTACGCCGGCCTGCACCGCCTGCTCGACCCGGTGCTGGACGCGGACACCGCACTGCCGGTGCGGCAGCGCCGGCTGCTGCGCCGCGTGCTCGGCGGCGACGGCTGCCCGGCCGACCAGCGGCTGGCCCTCGCCGCGGCGGTCCGCTCCCTGCTCGCCGCCGTGGCCGCGGACCGGCCGCTGCTGTGCACGGTGGACGACCTCGACATCGGCGACCGGCAGAGCGCCTGGACGCTCGCCGTCGTGGCGCGCCGGCTGCGCCGGCTGCCGGTGGCGGTGCTGCTGACCGCCACCGCCCCGGCCACTGTCGACGGCGTGCCGGCGCACCGGCTGCGCCCGCTGGACGTCGACGAGTGCCACGCGATGCTCACCGACCGGGGGCACCGGCCGTCCGCGCCGGTGGCCGCCGCGCTGGCCACGCTCAGCGGCGGCAGCCCGGCGGCGCTGGCCGACCTGGCCGGCAGCCTCACCCCGGCCCAGTGGCGGGGCGAGGCGCCGTTGCCCGGCACGCCGCCGGTGGACGGCGCGCTCGCCGCCGCGTACCGGGCCCGCCTGGACCGGCTGCCGGCGCCGACCCGGCGGATGGTGCTGCTCGCCGCGCTCGACCACGCCGCCGACCCGGGCACGCTGGTACGCGCCGCCTGGTCCGCCGGTCTGACCGTGGAAGCGCTCGCCCCCGCCGAGGCGGCCGGGCTGCTGCGGACCGGGCCCGGCGGGGTGACGTTCCCGCACCCGCTCGCCCGCACGATGATCACCGCCGTCGCGCCGCTGGCCGACCTGCGCGCGGCGCACCTGCTGCTGGCCGGCACGCTCGCCGGCGGCCCGCTGGGCCGCGCGCTGCGCCACGCCACCGCCCCCGACTGCCCGGCCGACGTGCTCGCCGCCGAACTGACGGCGGCGGTGGACGGGGCGTCCGACCGCGCCGCCGCGGCCGCCGCGCTGCGCCGCGCCGCCGAGCTGACCGCCGATCCCGGGCGGGCCGCCGAACTGACGGTGGCGGCGGCCCGCTGCGCCTGGACCGCCGGCGACCCGGACCAGGCCCGGGGGCTGCTACGGCACCTGACCGCCGCGCCGCCCGCACAGGACCGGGCCGACCTGCTCCGTGGCGAGATGCAGCTGCGCTGCGACGCGCCCGCCGCCGCAGTCGCCACGCTGCTGGCCGCCGCCGACGCGGTCGCGCCGGCCGACCGGCGCTCCGCCCTGCTCGCGCTGGTCCGCGCGGGCGAGGCCATCTGCGTCACCGGCGACCAGTTCCGCTACGCCGAGGTGGCCCGCCGCGCGGAGGCGCTGCGGCGGCCCGGCGACCCGCCCGACCTGGACCTGCTGGCCACCTTCGCGGTGGGCGTCGGGGCGACCCTGCGCGGCGACCACGCCCGTGGCGGTCCGGCGCTGCGCCGGGTCGTCGTCCTCGGCGGCCGGCTGTCCGGGCCCGCGCTCACCCCGGGCGCGCTGGTCTGCGCCGCCGCGGCGGCGCTGCTGGTGGCGGTGGACGGGCCCGCGCACCGGCTCGCCGGCCGGGCGGTCGACGTGGCCCGCTCGCGCGGCGAGCTGTCCCTGCTGCCCCGGGCGCTGGAGCTGCGCGCCGTCGCCGAGTACTGGCTGGGCCGGCACGAGGCGGCGGCGGAGACCGCCCGCGAGGGCGTGCGCGCCGCCCGCGACACCGGCCAGCACGCCTGCGCCCAGGTGCACCTCGGCATCCTCGCGGTGCTGGCCGCGGTACGCGCCGACCGGGCCGGCGCGCTGGCCCGGATCGCCGAGATCGGTGACGGGGCCGCGCCCGGGAGCCGGCCGGACGCGTACGCCAGGTGGGCGCTCGGTGTGCTGGACCTCATCGACGGCCGGTACGCCGACGCGGTCGCCCGGCTGTCCACGCTGGCCCGCACCGGCACCGGGCGGGGGCAGGTGCTGGTGCAGGTGATGGCCACGCCGTACCTGGTGGAGGCCGCCGCCCACGACGGCGGGCGCCCGGCCGCCGCGCTCGCCGTGTTCGACCACTGGGCCAGCAGCACGGCTAGCCCGTCGCGGCGGGCCCTGGCGGCGCGCTGCCGCGCGCTGCTCGCGCCCCGGGGCGGCCCGGAGGCCGAACGGGAGTTCCACGCGGCGCTGCGGCTGCACCCGGCCGACACCGACCGGTTCGAGCGGGCCCGCACCGAACTGCTGTTCGGCCGCGAGCTGCGCCGCCGGCGCCGCCCCCGCGACGCCCGGGCCCACCTGCACCGGGCGCGGGAGACGTTCACAGTGCTCGGCGCGACCGTCTGGGCCGACAGGGCGGGCGAGGAGCTGCGCGCGGCGGGGGAGTCGGTCGGGCCGGCGCCGAACGGCCCGGAGCAGTTGCTGACCGGGCAGCAGCTGCACATCGCCCGGTTGGTCGCGCAGGGGGCGACCAACCGGGAGATCGCCACCCGGATGTCGTTGTCCACCCGGACCGTCGACCACCACCTGCGCAACGTGTTCCACCGGCTGGGTGTGCGCTCCCGCACCGAACTGGCCCGCCTGCTGGCCTGACCACCGGCCGCGCCGCGCCGCGACCGTCGTCGGGCCGGGCCGCAGGCACGTCGCGCCGCGCCGGCCCCGCGACCGGCACGCCGTGACCGTGCACACCCGCCACCCCTCCCCACCCCCGGTCGCGGAGAGTCACGGGAGTGTCCGGCGAGGCGTGCGCACATGGCCGCCTTTGCTCTGCAGCCGCGGACGCATCGATCACTGACAGTGCTCGTTCGGGATCTTGCCGAAATCGGGCTGACCGTCCGGGCCGCAGGTCAGTGCAGTGATGCGCCAATGGCTGCAGAGCAAAGGCGGCCGAAAGGCCTGCCTGCCCGACCCCGACGCTCTCACGCTCGGTGAGGTCGACGCAGAGTGAGTCAGGTGGGGAATCCGTCTGCCGGCTGCGCCGGTCGCACGGCATCAGCACGCTCCCGACCGTCGTGCGCGCCGTCCCGGCGGCGTCACCGGGGCCGGACCTCCGGCGGGTCGACGGTGACGAGGTGGTGACGCGGGCTGCGGCAGGGTCGCGGCACGACGACGGCACGGTTCGAGGGGGCTGCATGATCAGGACGATGCTCCGGCTGCGCGCGCGCCCCGGGTGCGAGCCCGCCGTCGGGCCCGCGTTCGAGACCGTGGCGGGGCAGCTCGGCGCGCTGGCCGGCAACCTGCGGCACGAGCTGCTGCGCGACGCCCTCGACCCGCGCGGCTTCGTCGTCGTCACCGAATGGGCCGACGAGGCGGCGCTGAGCGCGTACCGGCGCGGGCCGGTGGCGGCCCGCCTGGCCGGCCTGCTCCAGCCGCTGACCGAGCCGGCCGACGGCCCCGGCTACCCGCTGCTGCGCGAGACCGGGGACGGCGAGGGCCCGGTCTACGTGGACGTCGAGCTGACCGTGCCGCGCGACCGGCTCGCCGAGTTCCACCGGGGCTACCCCGAGGTGGTACGGCGGATGACCGCGATACCCGGCTACCGCCGCGAGCAGCTGCTGCGCGAACCCGGCTCGGACATCCACCACATCTTCGCCGAGTGGGACGGCGCCGCGCCGTTCCTCGCCTGGATCAGCGACCCGGCCCACGCCTCCGCGCAGGCCGGACCGATCGCACCGTTCCTTCTCGACATCCGGCGCCGCCTGTTCCACGTCGTGCCCGACGCGGACGGCAGCAGTCACCCCACCACGGGCTGGGAGGCCGACGTGCACAGGACAACAGACGTACTCGTCGTCGGGGCGGGGCCCACCGGGCTGACCGCCGCCGTCGAACTGGCCCGGCGGGGCATCGACTGCCTGGTGATCGACAAGCAGGCCACCCCGCCCGGCCACGCCGACAAGGCGATCGGCGTGCACTGCCGCACCATGGAGATCTGGGAGGAGCAGGGCGTCGTCCGGGAGGCCATGGACGCCGGCATCTGGCTCACCGGCAACATGGTGTTCGTCAACGGCGCGCAGACCCACCGGATGAGCTGGGAGCTGCCCGGCCTGCCGTACGCCCACCTCGGCCTGCCGCAGTACGAGACCGAGCGCATCCTCACCGACCGGCTCGCCGCCCTCGGGGTGCGCCCGCGGCGCGGCGCCGAACTCGCCGACCTCACCCAGGACGCCGACGGCGTGACCGCCACCGTCCGCACCGCCGACGGTGGCACCGATACGGTACGCGCCCGGTACGTCGTCGGCGCCGACGGCGCGCACAGCCGCGTCCGGGAGCAGCTCGGGCTCACCTTCACCGGCGGGCTCGGCCGGTTCCCGCAACTGTTCATGCTGGTCGACGTCGACGTGAACTGGGACATGCCGGACGGGCACCTGCTGCGGTTCCTGCACATGACCGACGGGCAGATGGACGGCATGCTCGTCTGCGTACCGCTGCGCGGCGAGCACCGCTACCGCATAGCCACCCTCGCCCCGCCCCGGTTCTTCGCCCAGACCGGCGGACGCGACGCCCCGCCCGGGTTCAGCGAGGAACTCGACGAGCCCACCATCGAAGACGTGCAGGCCGCGCTGGACCGCCTCGCGCCACCCGGCACCCGGGCGAGCAACCTGCGCTGGTCGTCGGTGTTCCGGATCAGCCACGGCATCGTCGACCGCTACCGCGACGGCCGGATCTTCGTCGCCGGGGACGCCGCCCACCTGCACCCCCCGGCCGGCGGCCAGGGCATGAACACCGGCATCCAGGACGCCTGGAACCTGGCCTGGAAACTCGCGCTCGCGGTACGCGGGCTCGCCGCGCCCGGACTGCTGGACAGCTACGAGACCGAGCGGCGGCCGGAGGGCGAGGAGATCGTCGGCCGAGCGGTACGGATGGCCGGCACCGAGGAGGTGGACCGCGCCGACCTGGAACGGCAGTTCCTCCAGGAGATGTCCATGCTGCTCAGTTACGCCGGCAGCCCGCTGGTCGGGGAGACCGTCGCCGACCCGGCCGCGCTCGGCGACGCGCCCCGCCCCGGCGACATCGCGCCCGACGTCGACGGGCTGCGCCGCCGCGGCGTCGGCCACCCGCTGCGCCTGCGTGACCTGACCCGGGGCACCCGGCACACGCTGCTGCTCTACGCCGACCGCACGGCCGGCGCGGAGGAACTCGCCGCGTTCACCGGCCTGTGCGCCGACGCGCGGCGGCTCGCCGGCGGGGAACTCGACGCGTACCTGCTGCTCGACCCGGACGCCGACGAACCGCGACTGCTGGACCCGCCGGTGGTGCGCGACGCCGAGCGCCGCTTCCGCGCCGGGTACGGGCTGGACGGCACCGGCCTGTACCTGATCCGCCCGGACGGGCACGTCGGCTTCCGGGGCGCGCCGGTCGACCCGGACGCGCTGCGCAAGCACCTGCACCTGGTGTTCGGGAGCGCGCGGTGAGCCGGGTCCGGACCGTGCTGGCGATGCGGACCCGGGAGGGGTGCGCGGAGCGCTTCGAGGCCGAATGGCTCAGCGCCGCCGAACAGATCCGCACCCTGGACGGCTGCCTGCACCAGGACCTGGTCCGTGACGCCGACGACCCGCGCAGCTACCTGGTCATCAGCGACTGGGCCGACCGCGAGCGGCTGGACGCGTTCGGCCGCAGCGAGCAGCGCGACCGGCTGCTGCGCGTCATCCGGGAGCTGCGCGAGTCCGCCGACCGGCACACCTACCAGGTGCTGCACAGCGTGGCCGGCGAGCCGGGGGAGGGGCGATGACCGACGACGTGATGCCGGCGAGCGAGCTGTACACCGACTCGTTCGCGGCCGACCCGTACCCCGCGCTGGCGCGGCTGCGCGCCGAGCGGCCGGTCTGCCCGGTCGGCTCGCCGCGCTTCGACTCCTGGCTGATCACCCGCTTCGACGACGCCCGCACCGCGCTGACCGACCCGCGCCTGTCCAAGGACCTGTACGGCCCGGACCAGCACTACCTGAAGATCTTCGGCCCGAACTCCGAGGGCCTGAACCGCAACATGCTCAACTCCGACCCGCCGGAGCACACCCGGCTGCGTCGCGTGGTGTCGCAGGCGTTCGCGCCGCGGCGGATCGAGGCGCTGCGCCCCCGGGTGGCGTCGATCGTCGACCAGCTGATCGACAAGATGGCGCTGCACGGCGAGGCGGACCTGATGCACGAGTTCGCCATCCCGCTGCCGATGACTGTCATCTGCGAACTGCTCGGCGTGCCGCCGGCCGACCACGACCGGGTGCTCGACTGGACCCAGGTCATCCGCACCTCCGGCTCCACCAGCCGGCCGCCGGCGCAGGAACGGGCCGCGGTGCAGGAGGCCCAGTTGCGGCTGCACCACTACCTGGCCGGGCTGGTCCGGGCCAAACGCGACGACCCGGCCGACGACATCATCGCCGCGTTGATCCGGGCGGTCGACCAGGACGGGACGCTGTCCGAGGCGGAACTGGTCACCACCACGTTCCTGCTGCTGTTCGCCGGGCACCAGACCACCGCCGACTTCCTCGGCAACGCGGTGCTGGCGCTGCTCACCCACCCCGAGCAGATGGAACTGCTGCGCGCCACGCCGCGCCTGCTGCCGGCCGCGATCGAGGAACTGCTCCGGTTCGACGGGCCGCTGCCTGTGGCCAGCCCGCGCATCGCCACCGAGGACGTCGACTACCAGGGCGTACGCATTCCGCGCGGCGCGATCGTCGGAGTCGCGATCAACGCGGCCAACCACGACCCGGCGCACTTCGCCGACCCGGACCGGCTGGACCTGCGCCGCGTCCGGGGCCCGCACCTCGGATTCGGGCACGGCGTCCACTACTGCCTGGGCGTCTCGCTGGCCCGGATGGAGGCCGAACTCGCGCTCGGCGCGCTGCTGCGCCGGCTGCCCGGACTGCGCCTGGGCGTGCCGCTCGCGCAGGTGCGCCGGCTCCCCGCCGCCTCGCCGTTCCGCGGCCTGCTGGAACTGCCTGTCACCTTCACCGCCTGACGGCGCCGCCGCCTCGCGCCGCCGCCCCCGTCGCAATCATCAAGGAGCAGTCATGGTCTTCCGCAACGTGATCGTCTGTCACATGGTCCCCGGCAGCGAGCAGATCGTCGGCGACGTGTTCGGCCACTACGACCAGGCCACCCGGCCGCAGGACCTGGGCGTCATCGGCCGGTACCTGCTGTCCCACCACGACCTCTACCTGCACGTGATCGAGCGGGAGCAGGACCCGCGGATCTCCGGGCAGACGCGCGGGCTGCCCGCCTTCCAGAAGATCGCCGAGGAGATCGGCCCGTACGTGACCCCGTACCCGCGCTACTGGAAGAACCCGTCGGACTCGGTGGCGAAGGAGTTCTACCACTGGGCGCCCGAGGGCGAGCCGCCCGCCGACACCACGCTCACCGTCATCGTCGGGCGGATCAAGCCCGGCGCCGAGCCGGACGTGGCGCGGGTCTTCGCCGAGTCCGACGCCGGGTCGCTCCCGGCCGACCTCGGGGTCACCGGCCGCTGGCTCTACTCGATCGACGACGTCTACGTGCACCTGCTGGAACAGGAGACGTCGGCGGCCGAGGCCACCCGCGACCGGCACGGCGACAAGCCCGCCTTCGGCAAGGTGATGCAGGACCTCGGCCCGTACATCGAGCCGTACCGGCCGGAGAAGTGGCAGGGCCCGCAGGACTCCCTGGCCACCGTCTTCTACCGCTGGCAGGCCCAGGACTGAGCACGCCTCCGCGCTCCCGCCCTCCGGGTGGCGGGAGCGCGGAAACGCCGCCCCCGCGACCGGCCGTACGCCAGGCTGGTGCGGGGGTGCCGGGTGCCGACGAAGGAGATCGTCCAGCACGTCGGGGCGCTGCTGGACCTGGCCGGGGTGCTGGTGATCGCGGTCGGTGTCGCGGTCGCCACAGTCGTGTTCGCGGTGCGCTGCGCCCGGACCCGGCAGGTGGTGGCGCACTACCGCGCGTACCGGCAGGGGGTCGGCCGGGCCATCCTGCTCGGCCTGGAGTTCCTGGTCGGCGGCGACATCATCCGGACCGTCGCGGTGTCGCCCACGTTCACCAGCGTCGGCGTGCTGGCGCTGATCGTGCTGGTCCGTACGTTCCTCAGCTTCTCCCTCGAGGTGGAGCTGGACGGCCGGTGGCCCTGGCAGGGCCGCCCTCCGGCGGACCGGCCGAGCGTCGGCGCCCGCCCCCAGCGCTGATCGCCCGTCACGTATTACCCCCAGGGGGTATGGTGGTCGGCGGAGGTGACGCCCGATGGAGCACTCACCCGCTCACCACGGCGACCACGGCACCGATCATGGCGGCGGCGCGCACGCCGGGCACGACCCGGAGCAGTTCCGCCGCCGATTCTGGCTGAGCCTGGCGCTGACCCTGCCGATCGTCGCCACCAGTCACATGGTGATGGACTGGTTCGGCTACTCGCTCGAGTTCCCCGGCGTGCGCTGGGTCGGCCCGGTGCTCGGCACCGTGGTCTTCCTCTACGGCGGCTGGCCGTTCCTCACCGGCGGCCTGCGTGAGCTGCACGAACGTACCCCCGGCATGATGCTGCTGATCTCGATGGCGATAGTCGTCGCGTACCTCGCCTCGGCCGCCACCAGCATCGGCCTGTTCGACCTGGACTTCTGGTGGGAGCTGGCCGCGCTGGTCACCATCATGCTGCTCGGCCACTGGCAGGAGATGCGGGCGGTCGGGCAGGCACGCGGCGCGCTCGGCGCCCTCGCGGCGCTGCTGCCCGACGACGCCGAGCGCCTGGACGACGCCGGGCGGCCGCATCCGGTGCCGGTCGGCGAGCTGCGGGTGGGCGACCTGGTGCTGGTGCGCCCCGGCGGACGGGTGCCGGCCGACGGGCGGATCGTCGAGGGCGCCGCCGAGCTGGACGAGTCGATGATCACCGGCGAGTCGCGGCCGGTGGCCCGCGCCGCCGGGGACCGGGTGGTCGCCGGCACCGTGGCCACCGACTCCACCCTCCGGGTACGCGTCGAGGCGGTCGGCGCGGACACCGCGCTGGCCGGCATCGGGCGGCTCGTCGCCGAGGCGCAGGCCTCCGGCGGGCGCGCACAGGTGCTCGCCGACCGGTTCGCCGCGCTGCTGTTCTACCTGGCGGCGTTCGCCGGCCTGGCGACGTTCGCGGTGTGGGCGCTGCTCGGCGACCCCGACCAGGCGGTGGTACGCACCGTGACGGTGCTGGTGATCGCCTGCCCGCACGCGCTCGGCCTGGCGATTCCGCTGGTGGTGGCGCTGTCCACAGCGCTGTCGGCCCGCGCCGGCATCCTGGTCAAGGACCGGCTCGCGCTGGAGCGGATGCGCACCGTCGACACCGTCCTGTTCGACAAGACCGGCACGCTCACCACCGGCCGGCACACGGTGACCGGAGTGGCCGCCACCGGGGGGCTGGACTCCACGGCCGCCCTGGCCCTGACCGGCGCGGTCGAGGCCGACAGCGAGCACCCGCTGGCCCGCGCGCTCGTCGCCGCTGCCGACGCGCGGCCGACGTCCGACGCCGGGCCGACGTCTCCCGGGCCGACGTCTCCGACCGGGTCCGACGCCGAGCCCGGCCCGGCGCGTCCGGTCGCGCGCGGCTTCCGGGCGCTGACCGGCCGGGGCGTGCGCGCCACGGTGGACGGCGTGGACTGGGCGGTCGGCGGGCCGGCCCTGCTGCGCGAGCTCGACGCCCCGGTGCCGGACGACCTGGCCCGGGCCGCGCAGGAGTGGTCGGGCCGGGGCGCCGCGGTGCTGCACCTGGTCCGCCTGCCCGAGGGCGGGCCGCCGGAGGTGACCGCCGTGTTCGGGCTGGAGGACCAGGTCCGCCCGGAGGCGCGGGCCGCCGTGGCCGAGCTGCGCGACCTCGGCGTACGCAAGATCGTGATGATCACCGGCGACGCGCGCCCGGTGGCCGAGGCGGTCGCCGCCGACCTCGGGTTCCGGCCCGGCGTCGACGAGGTCTTCGCCGAGGTGCTCCCGGCCGACAAGGACAAGGCGGTCGCCGAGCTGCGCGGTCGGGGACTGACGGTGGCCATGGTCGGCGACGGCGTGAACGACGCCCCGGCGCTCGCGCGCGCCGACGTCGGGCTGGCCATCGGCGCCGGCACCGACGTGGCGATCGAGTCCGCCGGGGTGGTGCTGGCCGGCTCCGACCCGCGCGGCGTCGGCGGCGTGATCCGGCTGTCCCGCGCGTCGTACCGGAAGATGCGGCAGAACCTGGCCTGGGCGGCCGGCTACAACGTGGTCGCGATCCCGCTGGCCGCCGGTGTCCTCGCCTGGGCCGGGATCGCGCTCAGCCCGGCGCTGGGCGCGGTGCTGATGTCCGCCTCCACCATCGTGGTGGCGCTCAACGCTCAACTGCTGCGCCGGGTCCGGATCACCCCGGCCGACTGACCCGCAGTTCCGGTTCCCGAGCCGCCTTGAGATTCGCGGATGCGAGCCACCATGCCCCTTCCAGCTTGCACCTGCGGGTCGCTAGGGTGAGCGCGTGACGGTGTTCCGGATCGGTGAGGCAGCCGAACTGCTCGGGGTCAGCGCGGACACGGTCCGCCGCTGGATCGACGCCGGCAAGCTGCCGGCCACCCGCGACGAGCACGGTCACCGGGTGCTCGACGGCGCCGACGTCGCAGCGTTCGTCCGCGCTCCCGGCCACCCCGAGCTGTCCTCGGCCCGCAACCGGCTGCGCGGCATCGTCACCGCCGTGGTCAAGGACACCGTGATGGCCCAGGTGGACATCCAGGCCGGGCCGTTCCGGGTGGTGTCGCTGATGAGCCGCGAGGCTGTCGACGACCTCGACCTCCAGGTCGGCGCCGTCGCCGTCGCCGTGATCAAGTCGACCACCGTCGTGGTCGAGCGAGCCACCCCCAGGGGAAGGACCAGCCCGTGACCGTACGGTGGATTCGCGCCGCCCTCGCCGGCGCGCTGGTGGCGGCGCTCGGCCTGACCGGCTGCGGCGACGCGGACGCCCCGGCCGGACCCGACGGCGCCGGCCCGGTGACGGTGTTCGCCGCCGCCTCGCTCACCGAGTCGTTCACCCGGCTCGGCAAGGACTACGAGGCCGCGCACCCGGGCCGTACCGTCCGATTCAACTTCGGCGGCAGCTCCGGGCTCGCCACCCAGATCACCCAGGGCGCGCCCGCCGACGTGTTCGCCGCCGCGTCCCCGGCCACCATGAAGACGGTCACCGACGCCGGTGACGCCGCGGGCGAACCGGTGGTGCTGGTCCGCAACCAGCTCGTCGTGGCCGTACCCCGAGGCAACCCGGCCCGGGTCGGCGGCCTGGCCGACCTCGCCCGCCCCGGCGTCAAGGTGGCGCTCTGCGCCGAGCAGGTGCCCTGCGGCGCCGCCGCGCGCACCGCGCTGGACGCGGCGGGTGTGCGGCTCACGCCCGCCACGCTCGAACAGGACGTCAAGGGCGCGCTGGCCAAGCTGCGCCTCGGCGAGGTCGACGCGGCACTGGTCTACCGCACCGACGTCCGCGCCGCCCCCGGACTCGACGCGGTCGAGTTCCCCGAGTCGGCGCGTGCGGTGAACGACTACCCGATCGTGGTGCTGCGCGCCGCCGGCAACCCGGCCGGCGCTCGCGCCTTCGTCGACTTCGTCCGCTCCGACGCCGGGCTCGCCGTGCTCACCGCCGCCGGGTTCCAGGCGCCGCCCGGCGCATGAGCCGCACGGTACGCCGGCAGCGGGTGCCGATCGCCCTGCTCGTGCCCGCCGGGCTGGGACTGGCCTTCCTCGTCCTGCCGCTGGCCGGTCTGCTGCTGCGAGCCCCCTGGACGACGCTGCCCGGGCGGCTGACCGAACCGGGTGTGCTCACCGCGCTGCGGCTGTCGCTGGTGACCGCCACCGTCGCCACGCTGCTCTGCGTGGCGCTCGGCGTACCCCTGGCGTGGCTGCTGGCCCGCGTGGAGTTCCCCGGGCGGCGGCTGGTCCGGGCGCTGGTCACCGTGCCGCTGGTGCTGCCGCCGGTAGTAGGCGGCGTGGCGCTGCTGCTGGTCTTCGGCCGGCGCGGGCTGATCGGCTCGTGGCTGGACGAGACGTTCGGCGTGACGCTGCCGTTCACCACCGCCGGGGTGGTGCTGGCCGAGGCGTTCGTGGCCATGCCGTTCCTGGTCATCGCCGTCGAGGGGGCGCTGCGCGGCGCCGACCCCCGGTACGAGGAGGCCGCCGCCACGCTCGGCGCCGGGCGGTTCACCACGTTCACCCGGGTCACGCTGCCGCTGGTCGCCCCGGGCGTGGCGGCCGGGGCGGTGCTCTGCTGGGCCCGCGCGCTCGGCGAGTTCGGCGCCACCATCACGTTCGCCGGCAACTATCCGGGCCGCACCCAGACCATGCCGCTGGCTGTCTACCTTGCGCTGGAGACCGACCTGCAGGCCGCGATCGTGCTGAGCCTGATTCTGCTCACCGTCTCGGTGGTCATCCTCGCCGCCCTGCGCGACAAGTGGGTCGGCAGCACATGACCGCGCTGCTGGACGCGCATCTGGCCGCCGAGCGGGACGGCTTCAGCCTCGACGTGCGGCTGCGCATCGCCGCCGGTGAGGTGGTGGCGCTGCTCGGCCCCAACGGCGCGGGCAAGACCACCGCGCTGCGGGTGCTCGCCGGGCTGCACCCGCTCACCGCCGGGCACCTCACGCTCGACGGCGCCGACCTGGACCGGCCGGACCGCCGGATGTGGACGCCGCCGGAACGGCGGCCGGTCGGCGTGGTGTTCCAGGACTACCTGCTGTTCCCGCACCTGAGCGCGCTGGACAACGTGGCGTTCGGGCCGCGCCGCCGGGGCGCCGACAAGCGGGCCGCCCGCGCCCGTGCCCAGGAGTGGCTGGACCGGGTCGGCCTCGGCGACCAGGCCCGGCGCCGGCCCCGGCAGCTCTCCGGAGGGCAGGCGCAGCGGGTCGCGCTCGCCCGCGCGCTCGCCGTCGACCCGGCCCTGCTGCTGCTCGACGAGCCCCTGGCCGCGCTCGACGCGCGGACCCGGCTGGACACCCGCGCCGAACTCCAGCGCCACCTCGGCGCGCATCCCGGCGCGACGCTGCTCGTCACCCACGACCCCCTCGACGCGCTGGTGCTCGCCGACCGGCTGGTCATCGTGGAGCACGGCCGGGTGGTGCAGGAGGGTGACGCCGCCACCGTCACGGCGCGGCCACGCACCGACTACGTGGCCCGGCTGGTCGGCCTGAACCTGCACCGCGGCCGCGCCGACGGGCACACGGTCACCGTCGGTGAGCTGGCACTCACCACCGCCGACACCGTCCACGGTGACGTGTTCGTCGCCTACCCGCCGGCCGCTGTGGCGCTGCACCCGTCCCGGCCCGAGGGCAGCCCGCGCAACGTGTGGGCGGCCACCGTCACCGGCGTGCAGCGCCACGGCGACAACCTGCGCGTGCAGCTGGCCGGCCCGGTCGAGGTGGCCGCCGACGTCACGCCCGCCGCCGCGGCCCACCTCGGGCTGATCCCCGGTCGGCCGGTCTGGGCGGCGGTCAAGGCAGCGGAGACGCGCGCCTATCCGGCGTGACAAACACCGCTGGTCGCGGCATGTGCGCAGGTGAGAGGTTTGATCTGCGCTCAACCGGTCACTGGGACGGTAGCGACGACGCAAAGGGGGACACGGTGCCCGACATGATCCGCAACAGGTCCAGTCAGGACGCCGACCTGCCACGGGGGGTCACCGACCCGTTGCTCTGGCGGGCCGCGTACGACGTGGCCGTCGCGCACCGGCCCGACGAGTCCGGCCGGTGCGAGAGCCTGCTGTGTGACGGTCAGGTCGCGCCGTGCGACGCGCTGACGGCGGCCCACCGGGCGATGGAGCTGGCCGGGGACCGGCATGCCGACCGGGCCGAGCCGGAAACGTGGCGTACGGAGCAGCGGCGGCGCGCCGCCTGAGCACCGGGTCGCGGGCGGTTCGAACCGTTGACGCCCCGCTTCCGTGTTTATGATCGACAACTCGGTCGGAATGCGGGGAAGAGGAGAGTTCGTGACGGTAGACGCCCAGGCGTTCTGGCTCCGCGCTCCCGGCGAGGGCGAGATCCGGCCGGTGCGCGTCGCCTCGCCCGGCCCGGGTGAGGTGCTGGTGCGTACCCGCTTCTCCGGCGTCAGCCGCGGCACCGAGACGATCGTGTTCACCGGCCGTGTCCCGGCCGACCAGCACGCCGCCATGCGCGCGCCGTTCCAGGAGGGCGACTTCCCCGCCCCGGTGAAGTACGGCTACCTCAACGTCGGCACGGTCGAGGCCGGCGACGAGCGGCTGCTCGGCCGTACCGTCTTCTGCCTCTACCCGCACCAGAGCGCGTACGTGGTCCCGGCCGACGCCGTGACCGTCGTGCCGGACGGCGTGCCGGCGCAGCGCGCGGTGCTGGCCGGCACCGTGGAGACCGCGGTGAACGCGCTGTGGGACGCCGCGCCGCTGGTCGGCGACCGGGTCACGGTGATCGGCGGCGGGATGGTCGGCTGCGCGGTCACCGCGCTGCTGGCCCGCTTCCCCGGCGTCCGGGTCGAGCTGGTCGACGCCGACCCGGCCCGCGCCGACGTGGCCGCCGCGCTCGGCGCCGACTTCGCCGCGCCCGCCGACGCGGCCGGCGGTCGCGACCTGGTGGTGCACGCCAGCGCCACCGCCGACGGGCTGCAGCGCGGCCTGGAGCTGCTGCGTCCCGAGGGCACCGTGCTGGAGCTGAGCTGGTACGGCGACCGGCCGGTCACGCTCGCGCTCGGCGGCGCGTTCCACTCCCGACGGCTGCGCATCCGCAGCAGCCAGGTCGGCACGGTGTCGCCCCGGCGCGCCGACCGCAGCTACGCCGACCGGCTCGCCCTGGCCCTGGACCTGCTCGCCGACCCGGCGTTCGACGCGCTGCTCACCGGCCGGTCCCGCTTCGACGACCTGCCCGACGTGCTGGACCGGCTCGCCTCGGGCCGGCTGCCGGCGCTGTGCCATCTCATCACCTACGGCGAGGAGTGAACGTGTTCAGCGTGACCGTCCGGGACCACATCATGGTCGCCCACAGCTTCCGCGGCGAGGTGTTCGGCCCGGCCCAGCGGCTGCACGGCGCGACGTTCGTCGTCGACGCCACGTTCCGCCGGCCGGAGCTGGACGACGACGGGATCGTGGTCGACATCGGGCTGGCCACCGAGCAGCTCAAGGCCGTGCTCGGCGAGCTGAACTACCGCAATCTCGACGACGAGTCCGCCTTCACCGGGGTGAACACCACCACCGAGGTGCTGGCCCGTACGGTGGCCGACCGGCTCGCCGACGCGGTGACGGCCGGCCGGCTGGGGGAGGGGGCGCGCGGCCTGACCGGGATCACCGTCACCCTGCACGAGTCACACATCGCCTGGGCGAGCTACGAGCGGTCGCTCTGACCGGATGAGCGTCGTCCACGTGGTGCTGCCGGGTGACATCGACGACCCGGCGGACCCCAGCGGCGGCAACGCCTACGACCGGCACGTCTGTCGTGGCCTGGCCGGACGCGGCTGGACGGTCCGGGAACACCAGGTGCCCGGCGGCTGGCCGCACCCCGGGCCACGCGAGCGCGCCGACCTGGCCGGACTGCTCGGCGGGCTGCCCGACGGCGCGACGGTGCTGCTCGACGGCCTGGTCGCCTCCACCGTGCCGGACGTGCTCGCCCCGCACGCCGCGCGGCTGCGCCTGGTGATCCTCGTGCACCTGCCGATCGAGGGGGAGACCGAGGCGCGGGCGCTGGCGGCGGCCAGCGCAGTGGTAGCCACCAGCGAGTGGACCCGCGGCCGGCTGCTCGACCGCTACCGGCTGCGCCCCGAACTGGTGACGGCCGCCCCACCCGGCGTCGACCCGGCGCCCGTCGCCCCCGGCACGCCCGGCGGTGGGCGGCTGCTCTGCGTCGCCGCCGTCACGGCGGTCAAGGGCCACGACGTGCTCGCCGCCGCGCTCGCCGAGGTGGCGGACCTGAACTGGACCTGCGACTGGGTGGGACCGCTGGAGCGGGACCGGCCCTTCGCCGACCGGATGCGCGGGCGGCTCGCCGCCGAGGGTCTGGGCGCCCGGGTCCGGCTCACCGGCCCCCGTACCCGGCCGGACCTGGCCGCCACCTACGCCGCCGCCGATCTGCTGGTTCAGCCCTCGCGACAGGAGACGTACGGGATGGTGGTCACCGAGGCGCTGGCCCGGGGCGTACCGGTGCTGGCCAGCGACACCGGCGGCCTGCCGGCCACGCTCGGGCACGCGCCCGGCGGCGAGCGGCCCGGCCTGCTGGTGCCACCGGACGACCCGGGCGCGACCGCCGCGGCGCTGCGCCGCTGGCTCACCGACCCCGGCCTGCGGGACCGGCTGCGCCGCGCCGCCCGGCAGCGGCGGGACACCCTCGACGGCTGGACGGTCACCGTGGACCGGCTGGCGACGGCGCTGAAGGAGGCGACCGCGGCATGACCACCTCACTCCCGCCCGGCTTCGCGGACTGGCTGCGGCTGCGAGAGCCCGCCGACGCGGCGGCCCGCAGCGCCGAGCTGGCCGACGCGGTCCGCGACCGGATGCCCGCCGGCCGGCCGCTCGTCGTGCACGACCTGGGCAGCGGCACCGGCTCGATGGCCCGCTGGCTGGCGCCCCGGCTGCCCGGCCCGCAACACTGGGTGCTGCACGAACGCGACCGGGACCTGCTGGCGCTGGCCCGCTCGGCGCGGCTCACCGCCGCCGACGGGGCCGAGGTCACCGTGACGACGCTCGACTCGGACATCACCCGGCTGACCGCCGCCGACCTGGCCGGCGCGCACCTGGTCACCGCGTCCGCGCTGCTGGACATGCTCACCGCCGAGGAGGTCGGGCGGATGGCGGCGGCCTGCGCCGGGCACCCGACGCTGTTCGCGCTCACCGTCACCGGGCGGGCCGAGTTCACCCCGCCGCACCCGCTCGACGCCGAGCTGACCGCCGCGTTCAACGCCCACCAGCGGCGCACCGTCGACGGCCGGGCGCTGCTCGGGCCGGACGCCGTGGACGCCGCCGTGGCCGCGTTCTCCCGTCACGGCGTCGAGGTCGTGGTGCGCCCCACCCCGTGGCGGCTCGGCCCGGAGCAGGCGGAACTGGCCGCCGAATGGCTCACCGGCTGGGTCGCCGCAGCGGTCGAGGAACTACCGCATCTGTCCGGGCCCGCCGGGACGTATCAGAAGTGGCGGCTCGCCGAGGCCGCCGCCGGCCGGCTCGACGTGGTGCTGCACCACGCCGACCTGCTCGCCGGCTGAACCGTACCGGCTGCTGGCACGTGACAACCGGTGGGAACGAGGGAGGACCGTTTGTCACACGTCGCCGTCGCCGTCGCCGTCGCCGGACCCGTACCGGCTGTCACGCCCGCGCCGCCGCGCCGGGCCCGGACGCGCCGGACCTGGGTACGTCCGCTGCTCGGGCTCGCGGTGCTCGCCGTGCTCGTCGCGTCAGTGGGCACCGGTCCGTTCCTGGCCGGGCTGCGCCTGATCGACGCGCCGGCGCTGGCCGCCGCGCTCGGCATCGGCGTGATCACCACCGTCTGCTGCGCCTGGCGCTGGTCGCTTGTCGCCGGCGGGCTGGGCGTACGGCTGCCGATGCGCGCCGCGGTGGCGCACTGCTACCGGGCGATCTTCCTGAACTCGACGCTGCCCGGTGGCGTGCTCGGCGACGTGCACCGGGCGGTCCGGCACGGCCGCGACGCCGGGGACGTGGCCCGGGGCGTACGGGCGGTGGTCTGGGAGCGCACCGCCGGTCAGGTGGTGCAGGTGGTCATCGCGGTGGCGCTGCTCGCCGCGTTCCCGTCGCCGGTGCGCCGGTACCTGCCGTGGCTGGCGGCCGGCCTGGCCGTGGTGGCGCTGGCGCTGGCGCTGGCCGCCCGTGCGGTGCCCCGCTCCGGGGCGTCCCGCTGGGCGCGGGCGGCCCGGACCGTGGTCGCCGACGTGCGCTCCGGCGTGCTGGGCCGCCGGACCTGGGCCGGTGTGGTGATCGCCTCGACTGTGGTGTTCGCCGGCCACCTGGCCACGTTCGTGGTGGCCGCCCGCACCGCCGGGACGGACGCCCCGCTGTCCCGCCTGCTGCCGTTGACGCTGCTCGCCCTGCTGGCCATGGCGGTGCCGCTCAACGTGGGCGGGTTCGGCCCGCGCGAGGGGGTCGCCGCGTGGGCGTTCGCCTCGGCCGGGCTGACCGCCGCGCAGGGTGTGGCGACCGGCACGGTGTACGGCGCGCTGGTGCTGGTGGCCAGCCTGCCCGGCGCCGCGGTGCTGCTGGCGCGGCGGATGCCCCGGCGGGAGCCCGGCAACTGTCGGTGATCCCGCCTACGGTGGGGGAGCGAGGTGTGCGTCGCCGGGTCCGCCCGGCGACCGGACGACAGGAGAACCATGGACGAAACCCTGCCCACCGCGACGGTCCGGACCCGCGTGACGGTCCCGCTACGGTTCCCCGACGGTTACGTGACGACCGCGCGCGTGCACACCTTCCACGGTCTCGTCGACGGGCGCGAGCACCTGGCGTTCGGGCTCGGTGAACACGTCGACGCCGACCCGCCGCTGGTCCGCCCGCACAGCGAGTGCCTCACCGGGGACGTGTTCGGCAGCCAGCGCTGCGACTGCGGGCCGCAGCTGCGCGAGGCGGTCGAGCGCATCGCCGAGGCCGGTGGCTACCTGCTCTACCTGCGGCAGGAGGGGCGGGGCATCGGCCTGTACGCCAAGCTCGACGCGTACGCGCTGCAGGACGACGGCCTCGACACGTACGAGGCGAACCTGGCGCTCGGGCGCGGCGCGGACGAGCGTGACTACACGGTGGCCGCGCAGATGCTCGGCGCGCTGGGCGTGGACCGGGTGGCCCTGCTCAGCAACAACCCGGACAAGGCGGCCCAGCTCGAACGGCTGGGCGTCACGGTGGCCGACCGGGTGTCCACCGGCGTGCACCTGTCGCCGGCGAACGCCGGTTACCTGGCGGCCAAGGTGACCCGCGCCGATCACGCCCTCGACCTGCCGTTCGTGCCGTGACCACCCGCCCGTACGTCCTGCTCAGCTGCGCGATGTCGATCGACGGCTACATCGACGACGCGACCACCGACCGGCTGCTGCTGTCGAACGACGACGACCTGGACCGGGTCGACGCGACCCGGGCCGGGTGCGACGCGATCCTGGTGGGCGCGGCGACAGTGCGCCGCGACGACCCCCGCCTGCTGGTGCGCAGCGAGCGGCGGCGCGCCGAGCGGGTGGCGCGCGGCCTGCCCCCGTCGCCGGTGAAAGTGACAGTCACCGGCAGCGGCGACCTCGACCCGGGGGCGCGCTTCTTCACGATGGGTGACGGGCTCAAGCTGGTGTACTGCCCGAGCGGAGTGGTGGACAAGGCCCGTGAGCAGGTCGGCGCCGTGTCCACGGTGGTCGACGCGGGCGATCCGGCCACCGCGGAGGCGGTGGTGGCCGACCTGGCCGGGCGCGGCGTGACGCGCCTGATGGTGGAGGGCGGCGGCTCGATGCACCGCCAGTTCCTCACCGCCGGCCTGGCCGACGAGCTGCACCTGGTGGTCGCCCCGTTCTTCGTGGGGGACCGTCGGGCGCCGCGCTTCGTCGGGGACGGCCGCTTCCCGTGGCACCCGGGCCGTCGGGCCCGGGTGGTCGAGGTGCGCCAGATCGGCGACGTGGTGCTCACCCGCTACGCGTTGTCCGACCGCTGCCCGGCCTGACCCGTCGTCCCGCCCGGTCCACCCTTGTGCAAGCTCACGGTCATGATTAGTTTGTTGACCATCCATACGAACTAATCCACTGCGCATCCCTTCCCGAAGGGGGACCGATGACCGCGCACCACCCCGACCCGGGCTCCTCCCGCCGTCGCTTCCTCGGCCTGGTCGGCCTCGGCGTGGCCGCCACCACCGCCGGCCCGCTGCTCGCCGGCTGCTCGGAGAAGCCGGCCGGCACCGGCGCCGCCCAGAACCTCGACGCCGTCTCCGGCCTGCTGCCCAACCACAAGGACCTGCCCGGCGGCATCAAGCCCGACATCGTCGGCACCCGGCCGGTGCCCGACGGCTACACCCGCTACCCGGCCAGCCTCGTCGACGCCGTCACCGACAAGCCCGGCACCAGTGGCAAGCAGGTCACCGCCATGACCCCCGCCTGGGGCCCGGCGCCGCCCGGCGTCGCGCAGAGCGCCTACCTCCAGGCCGTCAACGCCGAGCTGGGCACGCCCGTCAACTTCACCATCCAGGACGGCAACACGTACGCCGACAAGCTCAACGCGATGCTCGGCGCGCGCGACGTGCCGGACCTGCTGTGCGTACCGGGGTGGGAGGTGGAGAAGATCCCGCGCTTCGCCGAGGCCATCAAGGTGCTCTTCGAGGACCTGACCGACCACCTCAGCGGCGACGCCGCCGCCGCGTACCCGATGCTGGCGAGCTTCCCCACCGGGGCCTGGCGGCGCGCGGTCTGGAACGAGCGGCTCATGTCCGTGCCCAACCCCACCGACGGGCCGTTCCCGTGGGCGCTGTTCACCCGCAAGGACGTCCTCGACGCGCGCGGCCTGGCCGTGCCGGCGAACCTGGACGACCTGCTCGCCGTGGCCAAGCAGGTGACCGACCCGGCGCGCAAGGTGTGGGCGTTCAACGACGTCTTCGCCATGATCCAGATGTTCCACAAGGTGCCGGGTCACAAGGGCGGATGGCGGGTCAAGTCCGACGGCACCCCCGAGTTCAAGTACGAGACCCCGGAGTTCCGCCGCGCGCTGGAGGTGATGGCCAAGATCTACGCCGACGGCCTGGTCCACCCGGACATCGTGGCCAGCAGGGGCGCGGACGCCAAGCAGCTGTTCGCCAAGAACGGCGCGATCGTGTTCCTCCAGGACGGCGTCGGCTTCTGGCAGGGCGCCCAGGCCGAGCACCAGAAGACCAACCCCAAGCTGAACATCCAGCCGGTGCCGATCTTCTCCGCCACCGGCGGCGACCCGCTGGTCTGGGGCGACGACGAGCCGATCTCCTACACGTTCGTCAAGAAGGGCCTCGGCAAGGACCGGGTCCAGGAGCTGCTGCGGATCATCAACTGGTGCTCCGCGCCGCTGGGCAGCCAGGAGGCGCAGCTGCGGGACTTCGGCGTCGCGGGCAAGCACCACAACCCGTCGCCGAACGGGCCGGTCAAGACCGACCTGGCGTTCAAGGAGATCGCCAACCAGTACTTCTTCATCAGCGGCCGCAACCCCACCATCGGGCCGTTCCCGGACACCCCGCGCTTCGTGCCGGACGTGCTCGCGTACTCCAACGAGATGGTCAAGCACATGGAGCCCAACCCGTGGGCCGGGGTGAAGCTGGAGATGCCCGCCGCGTACAAGGCCAACCAGGTGCCCACCGAGGACAAGTTCACCGACGTGCTGCGCGGCCGCCGACCGCTGAGCGACGTGGACGCCATCGTCAAGGAGTGGAAGGCCGCCGGCGGCGAAGAGGCCCGGAAGCTGCTCGCCGACGCGCTGCCCAAGGCGGGCCGATGAGCGAGCCGGCCGTCCTGGCCGGGCCCGAGCGGGCCCGGCCGGACGCCCCGGCCTCGCCCGGCCGACCGCCCGGCCGACCTCCCCGCCGCCGCCGGGTGCCGCTGCGCACCCGGCTGCGGCGGGACTGGCAGCTGCTCGCCATGGTGGCGCCCGGCTTCGGAATCCTGCTGGTCTTCAGCTACCTGCCGATCGCCGGCAACGTCATCGCGTTCCAGGACTACAACCCCTACCTCGGCGACAACCCGTGGCAGGCGTTCGCGCACAGCGACTGGATCGGCTTCGGCCAGTTCCAGCTGCTGTTCTCCGACCCGGCGTTCTGGGACGCGTTCCGCAACACGCTGGCGATCACCGCGTTCCAGCTCGTCTTCTTCTTCCCGCTGCCGATCGTGCTGGCCATCGCGCTGCACAACCTGCTGTCCAGCCGGCTGCGCGGGCTCATCCAGACCATCGTCTACCTGCCGCACTTCTTCAGCTGGGTGCTGGTGGTCACGTTCTTCGTGGCGATGCTCGGCGGCGCGGGGCTGCTCGCCCAGACCATGCGCGACGCCGGGATGCAGCCGTGGAACGTGATGACCAACCCGGACACGTTCATCGTGCTGGTCACCGTCGAGGCGGTGTGGAAGGACGTCGGCTGGGGCACCATCGTCTTCCTGGCCGCGCTGTCCACCATCGACCAGAACCTCTACGAGGCCGCCGCCGCCGACGGCGCCGGCCGGTGGCGGCGGCTGTGGCACATCACGCTGCCCGGCCTGCGCCCGGTGATCGTGCTGCTGCTCATCCTGCGCCTGGGCGACGCGCTCTCAGTCGGCTTCGAACAGTTCCTGCTGCAACGCGACGCCGTCGGCCGGCAGGCCGCCGAGGTGCTCGACACCTTCGTCTACCACTTCTCCATCGCCACCGGGAACTACGGGTACGGCGCCGCGGCCGGACTGTTCAAGGCCGTCATCGGGCTGGTGCTGATCCTGGCCGCCAACCGGGTGGCGCACATGCTCGGCGAACGAGGGATCTACTCCAAGTCATGACCACGCTGATCCGCCGGGTCGCCGGCGACCGATCCCGCCGGCCGGTGTGGCAGGAACCGCCCACCCCGGTCGGGCAGGGCCTCAAGGCCGTCGTGCTCACAGTGCTCGTGGCGGGCGTGCTGTTCCCGCTCTGGGTGATCCTGGTGACCAGCCTGTCCTCGCGGGAGACCATCGCGCGGGCCGGCGGCCTGGTGGTCGTGCCCCGGGGCATCGACACGTCCGCGTACGAGACGATCTTCGCCGGGGGTGCTGTCACCCGGGCCCTCTGGATCAGCACGCTCGTCACGGTGATCGGCACCGCCATCGCGCTGACGGTCACCGTGCTCGCCGCGTACGGGCTGTCCCGGCCGGGCTCGCTGGGGCACCGCTGGCTGCTGGCGTACTTCCTGATCCCGTTCCTGGTCTACCCGCCGCTGGTGCCCCGCTACCTGGTGGTCACCGGGCTGGGCCTGAAGGACACCATCTGGGCGCTGGTCCTGCCACCTGCTATCAGCGTGTTCAACCTGGTCGTGGTGCGCGGGTTCTTCCAGGGCATCCCGTCGGAGCTGCTGGACAGCGCCCGCATCGACGGCGCGAGCGACTTCCGTACGCTCGCGCGCATCGTGCTGCCGCTGTCCCGCGCGGTCATCGCCGTGGTCGGCCTGTTCTACGCGGTCAGCTACTGGAACGTCTGGTTCGACGCGCTGCTGTTCATCGACCGCAACGACATGTACCCGATCCAGCGGGTGCTGCAGAGCTACCTGCTGGCCGGGCAGGCCCCGCACACCTCCGGCGGCAGCAGCGGGGTGACCATGCCACCGACCGAGGCGGTCAAGATGGCGGTGGTGGTGCTGACCGTCGCGCCGATCGTCGCCGTCTACCCGTTCATCCAGCGGCACTTCGTCAAGGGCGTGCTGATCGGCGCGGTGAAGGGCTGAGGCGGCCGGTCACAGAACCTGGGACAGGAAGCGTCGCAGCCGCGGGTGCTCCGGCGCCTCGAACACCGCCTCCGGCGGGCCGGACTCCAGCACCACGCCCGCGTCCATGAACGCCACCGTGTCGGCGACGCTGCGCGCGAACCCCATCTCGTGCGTCACCACGACCATCGTCATGCCGGCCGCAGCCAGGTCCGCCATCACCGCGAGCACGCCCTTGACCAGCTCCGGGTCCAGCGCGCTGGTCGCCTCGTCGAAGAGCATCACCTGCGGGCGCAGCGCCAGCGCCCGCGCGATCGCGACGCGCTGCTGCTGCCCGCCGGAGAGCTGCGCCGGCCGCGCGTCGGCCTTGCCGGCCAGGCCGACCAGGTCGAGCTGGGCGCGGGCGAGCGCCACCGCCTCGTCCTCGTCGAGCTTCTTCAGCTTGCGCAGCGCGAGCGTGATGTTGCGCAGCACGCTCAGGTGCGGGAAGAGGTTGAACTGCTGGAACACCATGCCGATGCGCTGGCGCAGCGCGTCCGGGTCGTCGCGCAGCACGCTGCGGCCGTCCAGCAGCACGTCGCCCCGGTCCGGCTCGATCAGCCGGTTGATGGTGCGCAGCAGCGTGGACTTGCCGGAGCCGGACGGGCCGATCACGCAGGCGGCGCCGCCGCGCGCCACGTCCAGGTCCGCGCCGCGCAGCACCCGGTGCGCGCCGAAGGCCAGGTGCACGTCGCGGACGGCCAGGCTGACCGAGGTGGTGGTGGTCATCGCGGGTCCTTTCCGGACGGGGTGAGGTCGACCGGCTCGGCATCCGGCTCCGGCTCGGGCGGCGCGGCCGGGCGGCCCTGCCGCAGCCGCCGGTCCAGCCAGTTCACCGCGTGGGTCAGCGGCACGGTCAGCAACAGGTAGAACAGCCCGGCCAGCAGCAGCGCGGACTGGTTGCCGGTGTTCGCGGCGTAGTCCTGCCCGATCCGGAACAGCTCCCGCTGGCTGGCCAGCAGGCCGAGGAAGTAGACCAGGCTGGAGTCCTTGATCAGCGAGATGAGCTGGTTGACCCAGGCGGGCAGCACCCGGCGTACGCCCTGCGGGATGATCACCAGGCGCATCGCCTCGCCCCAGGAGAAGCCGAGCGCCCGCGCGCCCTCCAGCTGGGCGGCCTCCACGCTCAGGATGCCGGCCCGGAAGATCTCGCCGAGGTAGGCGGCGGCGATCAGGGACAGCGCCAGCACGCCCAGGGGATAGGGGTTCGGGCCCCAGACCTGCATGCCCAGCGGCGCCAGGCCGACGCCGATGAGCAGGATGGTCGCCGCGGCCGGCAGGCCGCGGAACACGTCGGTGTAGATCCGCGCCGGCCAGCGCAACCACCGGGTACGCGAGATGCCGGCGACGGCCAGCAGCATGCCCAGCACCGAGCCGAGCAGGGCGGCGGAGACCGCCAGGGTGAGCGTGTTGGGCAGCCCGACGGTCAGCATCTCGGGCAGCGCCTCGCGCATCGACTCCCAGTCGAAGAACGTCTCCCAGAGGGTGCTCAGTGGGTCCATGTCCGCTCCGTCCGCCCTGCTCGTGCTCGGTTACCGGCTCAGGAGGCGGCCGACGGCGCCGGCGCCGCCACCGACCCGCTGCCGGGCTTGAAGTCGGCCGGGATCGGCCGCCCCGGGTAGTACTCCGCCTGCAGGCGGCTCCACGTGCCGTCCGCGATCACCTCGTCGAGGCCCTTGTTCAGCGCCTCGCGCAGCTTGTCGTTGCCCTTCGCCACGGCGAACGCGGTCGGGGCGGGGCTGAGCTGCTTCGCCGCGACCTTGATCTTGCCGTTGCTGTCGGCGGCGGACTTGTCGCCGATCTCCGCCGGGGCGATCCAGGCGTCCGCGGTGCCGGCCTTGAGCTGGTTGATCGCGCTGTTGTAGTCGGGCACGCGTACCGGGTCGAGGTTCTGCTTGGTGGCGTAGTCGTCCTGCACGGTGCCCTGCACCACCACCACGCGCTTGCCGGCGAGCTGGTCGAAGCCGGTGAGCGTGGAGCCGGCCGGCACGTCCAGGCCGAAGTAGCCGAAGTCGTAGCCGTTGCCGAAGTCCACTGTCTTCTTGCGCGCCTCGGTGATCGTGATCGAGGAGCTGCCCACGTCGAACTTGCCGCTGTTGACCTGGGCGAGCAGGGCGGAGAAGTCGGTGCCGACGAACTCCACCTTCAGGTCGATCTTGGCGGCCACGGCGCGCAGCAGCTCGTTGTCGAAGCCGGTGAACTTGCCGTCCTTCAGGAAGACGTTCGGCGGCGCGTCGGTGAGCGTTCCGGCGCGGATCACGCCGGGCTGGAGCAGGCCGTACGGGTTGTCGGCCGCGTCGGTGTCGTCGCCGCCGCAGGCGGTGAGCGCGGTGACGGCGAGCAGGGCCGCCGCGCCGACGGCGGCGGCACGGGTCAGGACGGTACGGAAACGCACGATGTCTCTCCAGAGTGGATGGACGCGCGGAGGCGCGCGTCGGCGCCGGCCCGCCGGACAGACGACCGGGCCGGAGAAGGATGGATCGGAAAGAGGGGGGTGGCGCTCGCTCAGCGCGCGGGGCGACAGGCGTCGCTGCACACCCGCATCAGGTCGACGTGGCGGCGCTTGACCAGCGCGAAGCGGGCCGGGTACGCGGCGACGTCGCCGGAGGGGGTGGAGGGTGGTACGGACATCGGTCTCCCTGGTCTGGTGCTGACCTGGGTGCCAGGCCACGCTTGCACCGGCGGCTGCCGGTGCCTGGTCTTCACCCGGGGCACCCCACCGCGGAGGAGGGTTGCCGGCCAGCGAGCCGGGGCTTCGCGCTGGCGCTCATGACCTGCCCAGAAGGCTAGCAGCACCGCCGGGGCGGCCGTCCAGCGGTTATGACCACCCTCACGCGCGGCGCCTTACCGACGGGCCGGGACGACCGGCGCGTCCCGGCCGGTGCCGTGCCGCGACGGGCTGCGCTGCTCGTGGTAGTCCTGTTCCACGTTGACGGTCCAGACGTCGTGCTCCGCGCCGTGCGCGATGTTCTCCGCGGTCAGCATCGCGGTGAGCATCGAATGGTCGGCGTTGTTGTACCGGTGCATGCCGTTGCGTCCGACCGGGTGCACGTTCGGCACGTTCGCAGCAAGCCAGCCCCGGATGACGTCGACGTTGCGCTGGTACCGCTCGTCGTAGACCGGGTACGCCTTCGGCATCCGGACCACGTAACCGGCCTCCACGCAGCCGGGCTTGACCAGGCCCAGCCGCTCCAGCTCGGCGGTGGCGAACGCGACCAGTTCGGCGTCCGGCGTCCGCCACATCTCGTCGCCCTCGAACACGAAGTACTCCAGCCCCAGGCACGTCCGCCCGTCCTTGACCAGGTACGGCGACCAGGAGCCGAAGTTCTGGATCCGGCCCACCCGGGCCGCCGGGTCGTGCACGTAGATCCAGTTGTCCGGGAACGAGAACTCCTCCGGCACCACGAGCGCGACGGTCAGGAAGTCTCGGTACCGCAGGTCGTCGGCGGCGGCCCGCACCTCGGGCGGTGCCTCCGGCCGCATCGCCCGCACCAGCGCGGAGATCGGCATCGAGGAGATCACATGATCGGCCGGCTCGGTCCGCTCACCGTCCGCGTCGACGAGCGTCACCGCTGTCGCCCGCCGGGCCGTCGGGTCCCGCCGTACCTCGGTCACCCAGGCGCCGGTGCGTACCTCGCCGCCGCGTCGGGCGACCTCCTCGGCGCAGCGCTCCCACATCATCCCGGGGCCGTGCTTCGGGTACTGGAACTCCTCGATCAGGCTGGTCACGTCCGTGCGGTCGCGCCGGGGCAGCAGCGCGTTGCGCATCGCGGTGGCCAGCGACAGGTTCTTGATCCGCTGGGCCGCCCAGTCGGCCTGCAACTGGTCCGCCGGCATCCCCCAGACCTTCTCCGTGTACGTCTTGAAGAAGATCGAGTAGAGCCGCCAGCCGAACCGCGCCGACACCCACCCCTCGAAGTGCGACTGGTCCTTCGGCGGGCGCAGCCGGGCCCGGCCGTACGAGGCCAGACAGCGCGCCGCCTCCAGCAGGCCGAGGTTGCGCAGCGCGTTTCCGGCGCTGAGCGGATAGTCGAACAGCGCCCCGCGGTAGTAGATCCGGCTCATCCGCGGCCGGAGCAGGAAGTCCTCGTCCGGCAGGATCTCGTGCCAGAAGTTCTCGACCCGGGACACCTTGGTGAAGAAGCGGTGCCCGCCGATGTCGAAGCGCCAGCCCTCGCGCTCCACGGTCCGGCTGATCCCGCCGACCACGTCGTCGGCCTCGTAGACCCGGACCGGCTCGCCGTGCCGCAGCAGCTCGTACGCGGCGGTCAACCCGGCCGGCCCCGCCCCGATGATCACGGTTCCGTCGCCGTCACCCATGCCGTCCGCGCCCCCTGCCGCCAGCCTCCCGATGCGGCACCGCGCATACCCGCCCCACCGGCAACTTCACCTGCGCACCCACCCCGATGCGCCGCCCACCCACCCCACCCCGCCCCGCCCCGCCCCGACCCGACCCGGCCTGGCCCCGTCGATCATGAAGTTGACGGCGTTTGGTGTCTGATTTGTCGCCGCCAACCTCATGATCGACGCGGGCATGGGGGCGTGCCGGACAGGTGTGTGGGCGGGCCGGACGGGGCAGGCCGGAGGGGTGTGGGCCGGACGGGTGCCGGCGGGGACGGGTGTGGGCGGGGACGGATGGGGAATGCGGGCCGGGTTTCCGGCCGGGCCGTCGGCCAGGGGCCGACCGGTGGGAGCGCGATGACGGAGGAGCGGCGGGTCGATCCCGGTGGCGCGGTCGAACCCGGCGGCGCGGCCGGACCCGATCGCGCGGCCGGCCCTGCCGTCGGGGCGCGCTCCGGGCGTACCCGGTGGTGGTCGCGTGGAATCCGGGTCGCCCGCGGGGTGCCCGAGCCGTGGGGATTCGTGTTCGCCGTCTTCGTCGGCTCGAAGCTCGTGCTCAGCCTGCTCGGCGTGCTGGTGCTGGCCGCCTGGGACGGGGTGCCCGGCGCGCCGCCGGCCGGCGAGACCGGGATGCGGGAGCAGCAGGACGCGATCTCGTCGCACCGCTGGTTCTCGCTCTGGTTCGCCTGGGACTCGTTCCTCTACGAGCACCTGGCCCGGCTGCCACTGGACCGGCCGTGGCCGGACTTCGGCTTCCCGCTGCTCTATCCGTTCCTGGCCCGGCCGCTCGCGCCGCTGCTCGGCGGTCACACCGCCTGGGCTCTGCTGCTGGTCAGCAACGTGGCGCTGGTGGTGCAGCTCTACTTCGCGTACCGGCTGGGGGGCCGGCTGCTCGGCGGCGCCGCACCGGCCGACGGCCGGCGAGCGGTCCGGTACCTGCTGCTCCTGCCGACGGCGTTCCTGTTCCAGGCGGCGCTCACCGAGTCCCTGTTCGTCTGCCTGGCGCTGGCCACCTTCTGGTACGCCGAACGACGCCGCTGGCTGGTCGTCGGCGTGGTCGGCTACTTCCTGGCGATGAGCCGCTCCGTCGGCTTCCTCGTGGTGGCGCCGCTGGCGCTGGTGCTGCTCCGCCAGCACGGCTGGCGGGCCGGCCCGCGCGCGTGGCCGCGACTGCTGCGCGAGGGCTGGCCGCTGGTGCTGGTGCCGGCGGGCTGGCTGACGTTCATGGCGTTCTGCCGCTGGCAGAGCGGGGACTGGTTCGCCTACCAGCACGCGCAGGAGACCGGCTGGGCGATCCGGTTGCAGAACCCCGTCGCGACGGCGGTGTCCGCGCTGACCGGCGGCAACTCGGCCGACGCGCTGCGGGTGTGGATCGCGGTGGCGACGCTGGTGGTGGCGGTCGTCGGGCTGCGCCGCCGGGCCGACTGGCCGTACCTGGTCTACACGCTCGTCGTGGTGCTGGTGCCACTGTCGATGGGGCCGCCGGTGTACAAGAGCCTCCTGCGCTACCTGCTCGCCGCGTTCCCGGTCGCGTTCGTGCTGGCCCGCTGGGCTCGCCGGCCCGGCCTCGACGGCTGGCTCACCGCCGCGCTGGCGCTGCTGCAGGGCGCGTTGTTCGCGGTCTGGCTCACCTACTGGACCCACCTGATCATCTGACGACCGCCCCGGCCCGCCGCCCCGTCGTCCGGCGCTCCGCCCGGGCGGACCGCAGAATGGGCTGATGACCGATCGGCGGGTGACCCTGGACGACCTCGGCGCCTGGTTGATCAAGGGCAACGCGGACGCGGTGGACCTTACGGCCCGCTTCGCCGCCGACCCGCGCGTCACCGGCTGGTGCGTCCGCCCCGGCTACCGGGTACGCCTGATGCGCGCCGGCCAGCCGGTGGTGTTCTGGGCCAGCGGCAGCCGGGGCCGGACGCCGTACGGCGTCTGGGGCGTCGGGCGGATCGCCGCCCCGCCGCAGCCCGGCGCGCCGGGCGAGCCGTGGACCGCGCCGCTGGACCTGACGATCCTGGACGAGCCACTGCGGGTACGCCGCGAGGTGCTGCGCGCCGACCCGCGGCTGGCCGGGGCCGAGGTGCTCCGGCAGCCGCAGGCGGCGAATCCCTCGTACCTGACCGTGGCGCAGTTCGACGCGCTGTGCGCCTACCTGCCCGGCGACGGGGGCGGCTGACTCAGGCGGCCAGGGCGGCGGCGAGCCGCCGGGCCTCGGCGACCAGCCGGCTGCTGCCGCCCCGGGCCACCACGTCGGCCAGCCCTGGTACCTCGATCCGGACGCCCGTCGCGGTCGCCGCCTCCGCCGCCAGCGCGAGCAGGTCCGGCGTGCCCCGCGGTGGCGTCGGCCCGGCCAGCAGCGGCGGCAACGCCGCGGCGAGCAGCCGCCAGACGCTCAGCCGGGCGCCCGCCGCCAGCGCGTCCCGCAGCGGCGTGACGGCCCGGGTGAGGATCACCTGCCCCTGCGCCCCCATCTCGCCCAGATGCCCGCCCACCGCCGGCGCGTTCAGGTCACCGGCGGCGGCCAGGATCAGCAGCGCGTCGAGCGCGGCCACCCGGTCCGCCTCGTGCCGGGCGCACAGCCCGTACGCCACGGCCAGGTCCAGCGCGGGCCCGCCCGCACCAGTGCACTCGGCGAGCGCCAGCAGGACCGGCCCACGCCCGGCGAAGTCCTCCTGGGCGGCCATGGCCAGCTCGGGAAGGACCTGGGCGGCGACCACGCCCCGGTGGCCGGGCAGGACGGCCGGCCACAGGTGCCCGGCGTCGAAGATCCGGCGGCCGATCGCCGCCGGCCGCACAGTGAGCAGGCCGAACCGGTCGTCCACGTCGGCCGGTGGGGTGAGCGCGACGAGCCGCCGTCGTTCCGGTAACTGGTCGTAGCTCCAGTCGTAGCGGCCGGACCGGTCCCGCCGGCCCACCGTCACCACCTCCTGCACCGGCGCCGGCACGCCACCGCCGCGCAGCCAGGCCGCCAGCTCGACGCCGCCCGGCGTGCCGAGCGCCTCGGCGCGGGCCGCAAGCGGCTCGTCGACCCCGGCCGGCAGGCGCAACAACGCCTGCGTGTAGTCCCACCTCCAGTACGGCCGGTCGCCGAGCGCCGCCAGCCGATCGTAGAGCACCTGCGGTTCGACCGCCCCGGTGGCCGAGGTGGGCGCGGACAACAACCCTGGATCGTCACGGCCGTCCAGGCGCTGCCCGGCCTCGGCCAGCCGGAGGCGGTATAGCCACATCGGCGCGGGGCGGCCGGAGGCCACCGCGGCAGGCCCGCCACCAGCCGTAGCCAGCGTCGAGGCCCAGCCGTCGCGGCGCCGGGTGGCGTCCCCGATACGCGCGACGAACAGCAGCAGCCGGTCGATCTCGAACGAGGGGTCGGACCGGGCCCAGATGTGCTCGTACTCGGCCACCTGCTCCCGGCGCAGCACCGGCGCCAGCGCGACCTCGAGACGGTCGCGGTCACGGGTGCCCAGCCGCAGCAGCCCGTCCATGACCCGTTCCAGCACCGAGGCCGGCCACAGTCCGCGCAGTGTCGCCGCCACCTCCTCCACCAGCTCGTCCACGTCGGCGATCGGCGGTGGCGCGGCCGGCGCCGGCAGCGGCGGCGGCAGGTCGTCACGAGGCTCGGCCACGGTGGCGACCGCCTCTGGCCGGTGACCGTGCCGCGCCGCCAGCGCCAGCGCGCGCTCGCGCAGTCCGGCGTCCGGGTGACCGGCCGCCACGGCGAGCACCGCGCCGACCTCCGTGGCCTGATCCGGGTGCTGCCGGGCCAGCCGGTCGAGCCAGGTCAACTGTGCCCGGACCAGCGCCTTCTCCGGCCGGGCCAGCACCGTCCGGGCGGTTTCCCACAGCGCCTCCGGCTCGGCGGCGTCACCGGCCTCCCGCAGCGTCCGCTGGGCGGCGCGGGCCACCGGCCCCGGCCCGTCGGCGAGCAGCCGCAGGTAGGCGCTCGACCGCACCGCCACCTCGTCCGGAGTCGGCGCGAGCAGGTCGTGCAGGGCCAGGAACGGGCGCAGCGCCGCCGGCCGGTCGCCGCGCAGCAGCCGGCCGAGCACGCCGTTGAGCAGGGCAGCGCGGTCGAGCCGGCCCTCCGCCGCCAGCGCCGCCAGCGCACGGGGCAGGGCATCCGCGTCCGTGCCCGCGCCGTCGCCGCGGGCCAGTTCGGTGCCCACGCCGTCCACCTCGAACAGGCGCGGCAGCAGCGCGTCCAGGAACGGGTCCGCGCGCAGCCGGTCCACAGTGGGTGGGCGCGTCCCGCGTGGGGCCGGGGAGCCCTGTGCGGCCGCCCACCCGCGCACGAAGTCGTCCCCGGTCGGCGGCGGCGCCTTCTCCGCCAGCAGGAGACCGGCGACGAACCGCCAGCCCGCGAGCATCCGGTCCCGGGGCAGCCGGTCGGCCAGCTTGTACGCCACGTCCGCCAGCCAGGTCACCCCGCGTTCCCGGGCCACGTCGACCACCGGCGCGGCGTCGACGCCGCTCAGCCAGACCGAGTGGCGGCCGAGCAGCGCGGCCACCTTCGTCGGCGTGCTCAGCGTCCCCACCGCTGCGACCGCCAGCGTCGCCGCCTCGCCCTGCCACCACCAGGCGTCCCGCCTGCGGCGCACGTCGGCGACCAGTTCGTCGCCGAGCGCCCGGCGGGCCGGCTCGTCCAACCCGGCCAGGGCGGAGCGGACCTCGGACATCCTGCCGCGCACCACCGCCTCGACGAACCCGGTCACGACAGCACCTCCACCGGCGCCGCGACCATCGACACGGCCAGCGCGTGCCGGCACGGCCCCCGCTGCCCGCGGTGCCGCGCCCACCAGCGACAGGTGCAGGAGTATGCGCCGTCCGGGTGGCGGCGCACCCGGTAGACCTCGGCGTCGGTGCGTACCGTCGCGTCCCCGCCGTCGCGCTCGACCGCGCCGTGCTCGACCAGCGCCCGCGCGCCGAGCAGCCGCGGGTTGTCCCGCTCCGCGCGGCCCGCGTCGTAGGGCATCACCCGGTGGAAGTACGCCCCGTCCGCCACGTCGTACCCGACCCGCCCGGCGGTGCCCAGCTGGGCGAGCGCGGCACGCACCCGCCCGTCGGGCAGCGCGGCGGCGTCGGCCAGCGCGGCCACGTCGATCGTCGGATCCCAGTTGAGCAGCGCGCCCACCAGTTCCGCGTCGTCCACCACGTCGTCACCGGCGAGCGCCGCCAGCGCCGCGCCCTCGCCGGAGAACCCCCGGTACGGCTCGGGGGACAGCGTCAGCGACACCCGCAGCGCCCCGGTGTCCAGCTCCCACGTGCTCGGCACGGCCGGCGATCCGGCGCGCACGGCCGGGCCGTACACCCGCAGCGTGCGGGCGTGGCGCAGCACGCCGCGCAGCGCCGCCAGCCGGCCCGCGCCGGCCAGGCAGACCGCGCCCGGCGCCGGGCGGGAGGTCAGCCGCAGCGTACGCCCGGCGGGCACCGCCCACAGCACACTGCGGTCCGTCGCGGCGGGCAGCCGGCGCAGGAACGCCGCCGCCTCCGCCGCCGGGACCTCGGCGCGCGGCTCGAAGCCGGCGGTGAGCACGTGCACCTCGGCGAAGCCGCGCAGCCAGCGTCCGGGCAGCGGCACCTTCCGCTCGACCACCGAGCCGTCCATGGTGGAGACGGTCAGGTCGTCCGGGCCGACCGCCACGTGCAGCGGCTCGATGCCGCCCACCCGGGCCAGCGCCTCCCGCAGCGGCGGGTTCACGTCCACGTTCGTGGTGCCGTGGCCGCTGATCTCGCCGTCCAGCCCGGCCGGCAGGACGTCCATCCGGGCGTACACCCCGCAGCAGCCGGAGAACGACTCGAACCGCAGGCGGCCTCGGCTGCCGGTGACCACCGGGTCCAGGCTGGCCGGGTTGACCGGCTGGTGGTAGCGGGTGCGGGCCACCTCGGCGACGGCGAGCAGCCCGGCCGCCGCGACGGCCGGGGCGGTGAGGAACCCGGCGAAGAAGCGCGGGTTGGCCGCCGGGCCGCCGCAGGTCTGCAGATCGAGACCGGCGGCGCGCAGCGCGGACGGCTGAAGGTATCGGTACGTCTGGACGGCGTTCACGGCGCAGACCGTAGAGGGACCGACCGACAAAAGCGCGACGGTCCTGCTAGCTTCCTCGGATGTTCGCCCACGCCCTCACCGACGACGCGGAGCTGCGTCCACTGTCGCCCTGGCACGCCGACGAGTTCCTGGCCAACCTCGACCGCTGCCGCGAGCACATCTCGCCGTGGGTCGGCGCGTCCTTCGTCGCCACCGACGCCGAGTCGGCCCGCAAGGTCCTCCAGGCGTACGCCGACCGGTGGGCCCGCGACGACGGCGGCCTCTGGGGCATCTGGCAGCGCGGCACGCTCGTCGGCGGCGTGCTGTTCGTGTCGCTGAGCACCGCGCGCGGGGTGTGCGAGGCGGGCTGCTGGCTGGAACCGGGCGCCGAGGGGCAGGGCCTGGTCACCCGCGCCGCGCGCGTGATCATCGACTGGGCGGTGCGGGAGCGCGGCATCCACCGGGTCGAGTGGATCACGAAGGCCGGCAACGACCGCAGCATCGCCGTCGCCAAGCGGCTGGGCATGAGCCGCGACGGCGTCCTGCGCGGGGCCGCCGCGACGCCGGAGGGCCGCGCCGACATGGAGGTCTGGTCGGTGCTGGCGCCGGAGTGGACGGCCTGACCGCCGAAACTGTCGTACCCGGACGTGAACATGTGTCCATGGCTGTCCCCGCACTGGCCGACCGGTCCCCGCAGCCGCGCGCCCTGCCGCTGCGCGAGGTCCGCACCCGGCTCACCCAGCTCGTCTCCCTGGCCGAGCTGACCGACACCGTCACCCTCGTCACCCGCGACGGCGATTCCCGCCCGATCGCCGCGATCGTGCCCGCGCCGGCCGCCCGCACCGGGGCCCAGGCGCGCGCCGACGCCGAACGCGTCGCCGCGATCAGCGCCGGCTGGGCCCGCCGACTGGAGGAGCTGCACCAGCAGTCCGGCCGGCGGCACGCCGCCGAGCTGCGGGCGCTCGCCGACGCGCTGGCCGAGGCGTGGGCCGAACTCGACCGCCGCGCCCCGGCCGGCGACCCGGCGCTGATCCGGCTGCGCGCGGCGCACGCCGACCTGCTGCGCCGCTGACCCGTGGCGTCCCGGCCGGTCGCGCGCGGGACGCCACGGGTACGCGGTCAGCTCCGGCCACGCTCGGCCCGGTAGCGGCGGATCAGTTCGGCGGTCGAGGTGTCCACGTCGGCCAGGTCCGGGTCCGGTCCGGTGAGCTTCGGCGCGAGCTGGTTGGCCATCACCTTGCCCAGCTCCACACCCCACTGGTCGAAGGCGTTGATGTCCCAGACCGCGGCCTCGGTGAACGTGATGTGCTCGTAGAGCGCGATCAGCTGGCCCAGCGTCGACGGGGTGAGCTTCGGCGCCAGGATCGACGTGGTCGGGTGGTTGCCGGCCATCACCCGGTGCGCCACCACCTCGGGCGCGGTGCCCTCGGCCTCCACCTGCTCCCGGGTCCGCCCGAACGCCAGCGCGGCGGTCTGGGCGAAGAAGTTCGACATGAACAGGTCGTGCATGTCGCCCAGGTCGTGGTTGGGCCGGCTGAACGCGATGAAGTCCGCCGGGATCAGCCGGGTGCCCTGGTGGATGAGCTGGTAGAAGGCGTGCTGGCCGTTGGTGCCCGGCTCACCCCAGAAGATCTCCCCGGTCGGGTACGTCACCGGCGAGCCGTCGACGCGTACCGACTTGCCGTTGCTCTCCATGGTGAGCTGCTGCAGGTAGGCGGGGAAGCGGTGCAGGTACTGCGAGTAGGGCAGCACCGCGTGGGTCTCCGCGCCGAGGAAGTCGGTGTACCAGACGTTGAGCAGGCCGAGCAGCGCCGGCACGTTGCGTTCCACCGGAGCGGACCGGAAGTGCTCGTCGACCGCGTGGTAGCCGGCCAGCATCTCGCGGAACCGCTCCGGCCCGATGGCCAGCATCACCGACAGGCCGACCGCCGACGGCAGCGAGTAGCGCCCGCCCACCCAGTCCCAGAAGCCGAACATGTTCTCCGGGTCGATGCCGAAGTCCCGGACCCGCTGCTCGTTGGTGCTGACCGCGACGAAGTGGCGGGCCACCGCGTCGTCGTCCGCGTCCAGCCCGGCGAGCAGCCAGCGCCGCGCCTGGTCGGCGTTGGCGAGCGTCTCCTGGGTGGAGAACGTCTTGGAGACCACCACGAATAGCGTGCTCGCCGGGTCCAGGTCGGCGGTCTTGTCGTGGATGTCGGTCGGGTCGATGTTCGACACGAACCGGCAGCTGATGCCCGCGTCCCGGTACGCCTTCAGCGCCTCGTACGCCATCACCGGTCCCAGGTCGGAGCCGCCGATGCCGATGTTCACCACAGTGGTGATCCGCTCGCCGGTGTGGCCGCGCCACGAGCCGGAGCGCACCCGCTGCGCGAACGCCGACATGCGGTCCAGCACGGCGTGCACGTCGGCGACCACGTCCTGGCCGTCCACGGTGAGCGAGGCGTCCGCGGGCAGGCGCAGCGCGGTGTGCAGCACGGCCCGGTCCTCGGTCACGTTGATGTGCCGCCCGGCGAACATGGCCGCGATCCGGTCGGCCAGCCCGATCCGCTCGGCGAGCGCGCCGAGCAGCGCGACGGTCTCGTCGGTGATCAGGTTCTTGCTGTAGTCCACGTGCAGGTCGGCGACCTCACCGGTGAGCCGCTCACCCCGCTGCCCGTCGGCGGCGAACAGGTCGCGCAGGTGCGTGCCGCGCATCGCCTCGGCGTGCTTGCGCAGCGCCTGCCATTCGTCGGTGGTGGTGACGTCCACAGCCATCGGGTCGATCTTCTCCTTCACGACGGGCGGTCGGCCGGCCTGCGCCGGCGAACCCCACAAGCCTGCCACCCGGACCGGTCGCGCGCGACGCGACCCGGCGGCGACCACCGTGCGGGCGGTCTTTCGCCCGCCGCCCGGTGGACACGCGGTTGGGACGCCTGTACGACACGCCGAACACGGGGAGACATCTGTCGATTGCGGAACGTAAGCTCCGGAGTCGTCGGCGTACCGGAGGAGACGCGTATGGCAGCGGTTTTCGGTCCTCGGCGCCCCTCGGACGAGCACCCGCCGGACGAGCCCGCCCCGGCCGGGAGCGCGGCGGGCGACGAGACGTCGCTGCCGGAGCTGGCGGACGGGCACTGGATGAACCGCGCCACCGAGTTCGCCCACACCAGCTTCTGGTCGGTGGCGCGCCGGCTGCCCGCCCTCGTCCGCGAGGCCATCGGCCTGGCCTGGGCGACCAGCCGCCGAGACACGCTCGCCTCGATCGGGCTCAACGTGGTCGCCGGCCTGCTCACCACCTTCGGCCTGCTCGCCACCACCGGCGTGCTCCGGCAACTCTTCGCCGACGGGCCCACACCGGACCGGATCCGGGCGGCCCTGCCCGCGCTCCTGCTCGCGGCCGCCGCCGTGACGGCCCGGGGAGCGCTGACTGTCGCCGCCGGCTGGGCGCAGGCGCGGCTCATCCCGCAGATCAACTACCAGGTGGAACTCCGGCTGTTCGAGGCGACCACCGCTGTGGAACTCGCCGCGTTCGACGACGCCGGCTTCGCCGAGGAGATGGATCGTGCCCGGGATCGGGGCATGGCCGAGGCCGCGTCGATCGTGGACCACACCGTGAACCTGGTGACCGGGGTCGTGGGTGTGCTGGCCACCGCCGCCGCGGTCACCGTCATCCAGCCCGTCCTGCTGCCGTGCCTGCTGCTCGCCGCGGTGCCCGAGGCGGTCACCGCGGTCAAACTGGCGCGGCGGCAGTACCTGGCGCTGCTGGCCTGGATCACCCGTCGCCGCCGGATGTACCTGCTGGCCCGTTTGATGGCCGATCGGCACACCGCCGCCGAGATCCGTGCCTACCAGATGCGGGACTTCCTGCTGGCCGAGTACCACCGGATGATGACCGTCGAGACCCAGGCCCAGCTCCGGCTGGCCCGTTCGCAGACCGTCACCCGAGGACTCGGCCTGTCGGTGACCGGCGTGGCCGCGTTCGCGGTCTACGCCGTACTGGGCGGGCTGCTGATGGGCGGCGTGGTCGCGCTGGCGGCGGCGGCCACCGCGCTGCTCGCGCTCCAGGCCGCGCGGACGAGCCTGCGCACCGCGATCTTCGCCACCAACTCGCTCTACGAGGACGCGCTCTACTACCAGGACTACCGCGACTTCCTCGACCGGGCCACCCGGCGGATCCCAGCCGGCGGGCACCTGCCCGTCGACGGGTTCACGCGCATCGACGTCGAGCGGGTCAGCCTGCGCTACCCGGACACCGACACGGCGGCGGTCGACGAGGTAAGCCTCACGTTCCGGCGCGGTGAGGTGATCGCGCTGGTGGGGGAGAACGGCTCCGGCAAGACCACGCTCGCCAAGCTGATCGCCGGCCTCTACCGGCCCACCGGCGGCACGATCCGCTGGGACGGCGTGGACACCGCCGAACTGGACCCACGGCAGACCGCCGCCCAGGTCGCGGTGATGAGCCAGGACTGGTGGAAGTTCCCGTTCACCGCCCGGCAGAACATCCGCGTCGGCCGCCACGACCGCGCCGACGGGCCCGGCCCCAGCGTGGAGACCGCCGCCCGCGACGCCGCCGCGCACGACATGATCAGCGAGCTGCCGTTCGGGTACGACACGCTGCTGGACCGGCAGTTCAAGGACGGCCAGGACCTGTCCGGCGGGCAGTGGCAGCGGCTGGTGGCCGCACGCGGCCTCTACCGCGACGCCCGGCTGCTGATCTGCGACGAGCCGTCCGCCGCGCTGGACGCGCGTGCCGAGCACGCCCTCTTCCAGCATCTGCGGCGGCACCCGGACCGGGCCGTCGTGCTGATCACCCACCGGCTGGCGAACGTGCGGCACGCCGACCGGATCTTCGTGATGGACCACGGCCGGCTCGTGCAGTCCGGCAACCACGACACGTTGATGGCCCAGGGCGGGCTCTACCGCGAGCTGTTCGAGTTGCAGGCGGCCGGCTACCTCGCCGGCAGCGCGGAACCCGCCGCCGACGGTTGACCTCCAGCGCACTCGAACTCCTACCGTGACCGGACCGCGCGCCATCCGGCCGGCGCGGTGCGAACCAGGGAGCTCACATGCGCTATCGCGTCCTCGGCGGCACCGGCATCGAGGTCAGCGTCCACTGCCTCGGCACCATGATGTTCGGCGCGGTCGGCAACCCCGACCACGACGACTGCGCCCGGATCGTCCACGCGGCACTCGACCGCGGCGTCAACTTCGTGGACACCGCCGACATGTACTCGGCCGGCGAGTCCGAGGAGATCGTCGGCAAGGCCCTGCGTGGCCGCCGCGACGACGTGGTGCTCGCCACGAAGGTCCACTTCCCGATGGGGGAGGGGCCCAACCGGGGCGGCAACTCGCGCCGCTGGATCGTCCGTGCGGTCGAGGACAGCCTGCGCCGGCTGGGCACCGACTGGATCGACCTCTACCAGGTGCACCGCCCCGACCACACCACGGACGTCGAGGAGACGCTCGGCGCGCTCACCGACCTGGTCCGGGCCGGGAAGATCCGCGCGTTCGGCTGCTCGACCTTCCCGGCCGAGGAGATCGTGGAGGCGCACCACGTCGCCGAGCGGCGTGCGCTGGGCCGATTCCGCACCGAGCAGCCGCCGTACTCGATCCTGGCGCGCGGCGTCGAGACGTCGGTGCTGCCGGTGTGCCGCCGCTACCGGATGGGCGTGCTGGTGTGGAGCCCGCTGGCCTCCGGGTTCCTGTCCGGCCGATACCGGCAGGGGCGGCCCGTCGACCTCGGCGCCGGCCGTCCGGCGCTCACCCCGGCCCGGTTCGACCCGGCGCTGCCGGGCAACGCCGCCAAGTACGCCGCCGTCGAGGAACTGGTGGCGCTCGCCGACGAGGTTGGCTGCACGCTGCCGCAGCTCGCCGTGGCGTTCACCGCCGTGCATCCGGCGGTCACGTCGACCATCATCGGGCCGCGCACGATGGACCAGCTGGACGCGCTGCTCGCCGGGGCGGAGCTGACGCTCGACGACGCGGTGCTGGACCGCATCGACGAAATCGTCCCGCCGGGCACGAACCTCTACCAGCCCGACGGCGCCTGGTCCCCGCCCACGCTGACCGACCCGTCCCACCGCCGCCGCCCCCTCCCGGACCGAGCCGCAGCCTGACCCCTCGCTCCTCCCGCCCGCCCGCCCCGCCGGCCCTCAGCCCTCCATCTCGCCGATCATGGGGTTCCTGCCCCGGCAAAAGACCGTAAATCGGGCACCCGAGGGGCCGAAACCGCAAGATCGACGAGGCGAGGCGAGGCGAGGCGAGGCGGGGTGCGGCGGGTGCGGTGGGGCGGGCGCGGTGGGCGGGGCGGAAACGCGGGGCGAGGTGGCGCGGGGAGGCGCTGCGGAAGGGGCGAGGCGGGGCCGGGGAGGGGCGAGGGGGTGCGGGTGGGGAACTGCGTCGACAGGGCAGGGGCGTGGCTCCACACTGGACGGGTGGAACATCGCGATCTTGTTCGGGTGAGCAAGCGGCTGTCGCTGGCGTTGCGGCACCGGCCCGACGCGTACGGCCTGCGGCTCGACCGGGCGGGCTGGGTGCCGGTCGCGGACGTGCTCGCCGGGCTGGGGATCAGCCGCGCCCACCTGGACGCCGTGGTCGCGGGCAACGACAAGCAGCGCTTCGCGTTGGAGACCGGTCCGGACGGGGCCGACCGGATCCGCGCCAACCAGGGGCACTCGGTTCCGGTCGACCTCGGCCTCACCCCGGCCGCGCCGCCGCCCCGGCTGTTCCACGGCACCGGCGAGGCCGTGCTGGACGCCATCCGGGCGCAGGGGCTGCGCCGGGGCGGGCGGCACCACGTACACCTGTCACCTGATGTGGCGACGGCCCGGCGCGTCGGCGCGCGCCGGGGCGGCGCGGTGGTGGTGCTGACGGTGGACGCGGCGGCGATGGCCGAGGCGGGGTACCTGTTCTACCGCTCGGCGAACGGGGTGTGGCTCACCGACACCGTGCCGCCGGCCTACCTCGGCACCACCTGAGCGGGCGTCAGCGGACGGTGACCGGGTGGGCCACCACGGCGTCGAACAGGTACGCGAGGTCGTTCACGGCGGCCCGGTCGGGCTGGGCGACGCCGGTGCAGTCGGTGGCCCGGGCACGGAGCGTGTGCCGGCCCGTGGCCGGCGGGCGCCAGCGGACGGTCCAGCGCTGCCAGGCGCCGCCCCGATCCGCGGTGACCAGGTCGGCCGGGCGCCACCCGTCGCCGGTGTCCACCTCGACGTGCGCGATCGGGCCGTTGCCGGACCAGGAACGGCCGGTCAGCAGCACCTCCTCGCCGGCCGGCACCCGGGCGTCCCAGGGCAGCTCGAACGCGCTGCGCACCGGCTGGGCGGTGAGCACGGTGCCGTCGACGGGGTGGCCGGGGCCGAACATGCGGTAGAACTGCGTGTTCCACGGCGAGAACAGGGGGGTGGTGGAGACCTCGATCGCGCCCACCCACTTGATCGAGGAGATGCCGACCCAGCCGGGCACCACGACCCGCACCGGGAAGCCGTGGTCGGCGGGCAGTGGCTCGCCGTTCATCTCGTACGCCAGCAGCACGTCGTCCAGCGCCTTGGCGACCGGCATCGGACGGCGTACCCGGCCGAGGTTGACCCCGCCGGAGACGTAGTCCGGGTCGAGGCCCTCGGGCATCACGTCGACCGCCTCGTCGCGCAGCCCGGCCAGGCGCAGCACCGTGCCGAGCCGCACGCCGCGCCAGCGGGCCACGCCGACGCTGCCCAGCCCCCACGCCACGCCCGGGGCGGGGTCGCCCTGCTGCTCGGCGAAGTAGCGCCGCCCGTTGCCGGCGCACTCCAGCAGTGCCGCGTGCTCCTCGGCGGGCAGTCGGCGCAGCTCGTCGAGGTCGAACTCGATTGCGTCGTCCCGGGTCGGCGCGCCGCGCAGCCCGTCGCCGAACAGGCGCAGCCGCCAGGTGGCCGCGTCCAGGTGTGGCGTGACCGTGTGGTTGCGGACGAAGAAGCGGTCGATCGGGACCACGTACCCCTGGCCGGCCATCGACGGCCAGCGCATCTCGGCGTTGGTGTCCAGCGGGCGCAGCAGCTCCGCCGGCAGCGGCTTGACGATCGGCGCGCCGGGGTCGACGCCGACCGGCGCGGACGTCACCGCTACCGGCTCGCGCTCCGCGGCGGCGGCGGTCACCGCGGCCATCGCCGCGCCCACCTCCAGCAGCCGGTCGCGGTCGACGCCCGGCCCGTGTGCCTGCCCGGCGAGCCACTGCCGGCTCCGGTCGGCGTCGTGGACGGCTTCGGCTGAGGACGGGGACTGACTCACGGCTGACCTCCGGGGTGGGCGACGCTGCCTTTCCTATTCAACCAGTAGGACTTCCCGTCGATCCATAGCAGGTCGGCGGCACGGTCACGCCGCGCCGATCAGCGTCACCACCCCGGCCACCACGAGCACGCCGGCCCAGAGCCGGTCGACGTTGAACCAGGCCCGGCGCAGCACACCGACGCCGAGCACCTCGTACACGGCCACGGCCACGGCCAGCGCGACGCCGAGCATGGCGGCGGTGTGCACGGCCGCCGCGAACAGGCCGGTCAGCGCGCCGGCCGGCGCGGCGGCGAGGTGTCCGGCGTGCGGGCCGCCGCCGACCGCCGGTTCGGCGAGCAGCACCGGCAGCAGCATCAGGCCCGCGCCGTGCGCCGCCGACATCAGGAACGACCAGGCGGTGAGCTGCGCGGCCGACAGCCGCATCCCGGCCCACCGGAAGTGCCGGTCGGACAGCAGCCGCCACAGCCCGAACCCGACGAGCAGCACCCCGCCGGTGACCGCGACCGCAGTGCTCGCCGTCACCGACCGGGTGGCGCTGACCAGCGCGGCGACCACCGCCACCGACGCCAGGTGACCGGCCGCGATCGGCGGCAGCGCGGCCAGCAGCGCGGCCCGGCGGCGCTCCTGCAGGCCCCGGGCCACCGCGAACAGCCAGCCCATCGCCGGGTTCAGGCCGTGGAACGCGCCGAGGCCGGCCAGCGCCGCCCAGGTCGCGCCGGTCACGGGAAGCAGTACGAGTCGGACGAGGCGTCGCCGCCCTGCAACCGGGTCTGGTGCACGCGCAGGCCGCGGAACTCGTCCCCGCGCGGGAAGAACCGCGGATCCGGCACGAGGCCGCCGGTGTCCGGGTCGACGTCGAGCTTCGCCACCCACGCGCCCACCCCGTCGGGGTAGAACTGGTCGTCCCAGGCGCCGTAGAGCGAGTTGCTGACGTAGACGCGGCGGCCGTCGCGGCTGATCTCGACCATCTGCGGGCCGCCGGCCAGCGGCTCGTCCGGGTACGCCGGGTGCGGCGTGCGGTTGACGATGCCGCCCAGGCGCACCGAGCCGACGCGTACCGGGTGGAACGGGTCGCTGACGTCGTAGCGGATCAGCTCTCCGGTGCCCCAGCAGGAGACGTGCAGGAACCTGTCGTCCACTGACAGGTCGATGTCGGTGACCAGCGGCGGCACCGCCCCGAACGGCTTGAGCAGGTCCGGCAGGTCCGCCGGCTCGGCCGCCTCGGCCGGGATGTCGATCACCTTGGTCACGGCCCAGGCGTCGCCGTCGCGGTGCCACAGCCAGATCGAGGCGGACAGGTCCTCGACGCTGATCACCACGCCGACGAAGCCGTACGACTTCGTCGGGTCGTGCGCGGGGCGCAGCTCCAGCGGCATCTGGTACTGGTCGCCGAGGTCGACGCGCTGCACGTGCCGGCGCTTCGCCAGGTCCCAGAAGTGGATCGCGTGCCCGTACTTCCGCCCCAGCAGCAGTTCCCCGACGATGCCGTCCTCGATCATCGACGGCGTGCCCCACTCGCTGGTGACCAGCACGTCCTGCGTGTAGTGCCACCAGAAGTCGTACGCCAGGAACTGCGGCCCCCGGTCGGCCTCCCACGCGCCGCGTACCTCGAACGTGGTGTGGTCGAGCACGGCGATGCCGCCGGGCCCCTCCTGCCCGTCCGCGCCGCCGAGCGCGGAGACGTAGATGCCGTCCGGCCCGCAGTGCACGGTGTGCGGGCGTGAGTACCCGGCGCGCTTGCCGAGTTCCTCCGGGCCGATCACCTTCACCAGTTCGGGGCGGCGCGGGTCGGGCTTGGTGTCGAGCACGTGGATCCGGGACGAGCGCAGGCCCGGCACGATCAGGTAGCGGCGTTCCACGTGCGGGTGCGGCGCGGTGGGGCAGAGCGCGCTGCTGCACGCGTTCCAGCCGAAGTGGTGCAGCTCGTCGCCGGTGTTCGGCAGCTCGGTCCAGCCCACCACCCGGCCGTACGAGCCGGAGTCCGGGTCGGTGTCGAGCACCGCGATGGCGTCGGGGCGCTGCCCGGCGCGGTCGAACGCGGCGACGTACGCGAGTTTCTCGGCCGGCGCGGTGGCGGCGAGCGCGGGGGAGGGGTAGAAGGTCGGGTCGGGGGTCCAGCGGGTCATCGGTTCTCCCTCGCGGTCAGCCGGCGGGTACGCCGAGGCGGTCGAGCAGGTGGCGGCGCAGCGCGCCGAGGGCCGGGTCGTCGGGGCTCGGGGTGGGGCCGAGGCGTACCGGCACCTCTTCGGCGATCACGCCGTCGTCGAGGAGCAGGACGCGATCGGCGAGCAGCAGCGCCTCCTCCACGTCGTGGGTGACCAGCAGCGCGGCGAAGCCGTGCTGGGCGCGCAGCCGCCGCAGCAGCCCCTGCATGCGCAGCCGGGTCAGCGCGTCGAGCGCGCCGAACGGCTCGTCCAGCAGCAGCAGGTCCGGTTCGCGGACCAGCGCGCGGGCCACCGCGACCCGCTGCGCCTGCCCGCCGGACAGCTCGGCGGGCCAGGCCCGGCCCCGGTCGGCGAGCCCGACCTCGGCCAGCGCGCGGCCGACCCGGTCGCCCACGTCCGGCCCGGTCAGCCCGAGCGCCACGTTGTCCGCGACCCGCTTCCACGGCAGCAGCCGGTGCTCCTGGAACACCACGGCGGCGGTGCCGTGCACCGCGTGCTCGCCGCCCGCGTCGCCGTCGAGCCCGGCGAGCACGCGCAGCAGCGTGCTCTTGCCGGATCCGCTGCCGCCCAGCAGCGCCACCGTCTCCCCGGCGCCGATGATCAGGTCCACCCCGGCCAGCACCACCGCCGGGCCGAACGCCCGGGTCACCGCGCGCGCGGTGAGCACCGGCCCGGTCAGGTCGCGCGCAGTCCGCGTCGCCACGCCAGCGTCCTCCTCTCCGCGTACCGGATGAGCAGGTCGGAGGCGAGCCCCAGCAGCGCGTAGATGAGCAGGCCGAGCACCACCACGTCGGTCTGGCTGAACTCGCGTGCCTCCATCATCAGGAAGCCGACGCCGGTCTGCGCGTTCACCTGCTCGCCGACGACCAGGCTGAGCCAGGCCGCGCCGATGGCCAGCCGCAGCCCGAGGAACAGCGCCGGCAGCGCGCCGGGCAGCACCACGTGCCGCAGGCGGGCCGCCGCGCCGAGACCGCAGGTGCGCGCCGCCTCGACCAGGCGTTCGTCGATGTCGCGGATGCCGGCGTACGTGTTGAAGTAGATCGGGAAGAACGCGCCGAGCGCGACGAGCGTGACCTTCAGCGACTCGCCGATGCCGACCCAGATGATCAGCAGCGGGACCAGGCCCAGGTGCGGCAGCATCCGGGCCATCTGCACCGGCGGGTCGACCAGGTCGTCACCGAGGCGCAGCAGCCCCGCCGCCGCGCCGAGCACCAGCGCCAGGCCGCCGCCGATGAGCAGGCCGAGCGCGGCGCGGGTGAGCGAGTCGAGCAGGTGCACGCCGAGCGTCCCGTCGCGCGCCAGCCGCCACCCGGTCGCCAGCACCGCGCTGGGCGCGGGCAGCTTCTCCGCGGCGAGCAGGCCGGTGCGCGCGGCGACCTCCCAGGCGAGCACCAGCACGACCGGGCTCACCGCGCGCCGCCACCGCCGCGAGGCGCGGGCCCGGGACCGCCGCGGCGTCGCCCGATCGGGTACGACAGCGGGGATCGCCTCGGCCAGCGCCGGACCGCTCACTGGAACGCCTCGTTGAACCGGCCGTCCACCCGCCCGGCGATGTCGACCGGTCCGGGCACCAGCTTCAGCTCCACGAAGCTGTCCGCGATGGCCTGCAACTCTGCGCCGATCTCCGGGGTGACCGGGGCGAGCGGCTTGGCGCTGCGGGCCAGCGCCCGGGTGGTCACGTCGAGCGGGATCTTCAGCTCCGGGGCGAGGACGGCGGCCCGCTCGGTCGGGTGGGCGATGCCCCAGTCGGTGGTCTGCCGGTACGTGTCCAGGAACGCGCGTACGTCGGCGGTGCGGTTCTTCACCGCGTCCGGCGCGGCCAGCACGTACTCGCGGTTGCCGGCCAGGCCGGTGGCGTCGGCGAGCACCCGTACGCCGGGCTGCTCGGCCAGCGCGAAGTAGGGATCCCAGATGATCCAGGCGTCGACCTGCCCGTTGTCGAACGCGGGCCGCCCCTCGGCGGGCTTGAGGTACTTCACCTTGATGTCGGCGAGCGTCATCCGGTTCGCCTCCAGCAGCTTGACCAGCAGCCAGTGCACGTTGGAGCCCTTGTTCAGCGCGACCGTCTTCCCGCGCAGGTCGGCGAATCCACGATACGGGCTGCCCGCCTTGACCAGAACCGCCTCGCCCTGCGGGATCGGCTGGGACGTGCCGACCACGGAGAACGGGATCTTGCCGGCGGCGGCGAACACGGGTGGGGCCTCGCCGACCTGACCGATGTCGATCGAGCCGGCCTTGAGCGCCTCGGTCAGCGCCGGGCCGCTCTCGAACAGCGACCAGGTGACGTTCTTCGCGTCGCCGCGCGCCTTGACCAGGCTGAGCCCGCCGAAGCGCTGGTAGCCGATCCGCAGCGGGCCGTCACTGCCGCCGCCGCTGGCGTCGGCCGCCTCGCCGCCGCAGGCCGTCAGCGCCGTCGCGGCCAGCAGCGCGAGGGTGGTGAGCAGCGCGGCCACCGGCCGGCGGCGGGTTCTGGGGGTACGCATGGCGACTCCTCGGGGAGGGAAGGGCCCGGCATCGACGGGCGACAGCAACCTACCAACCCGATAGGTTTTATGGGTAGTCTGTCGGCGCGGTCGTCCCACCACTCAGGAGACGGCCCGTCCGACGCGCACCGGAGGCCCCCATGTCGCTCACCTTCCACTGGTTCCTGCCGACCTACGGCGACAGCCGGGACATCGTGGGCGGCGGACACGGCGTACCGGTCGGCACGGCCGGTGGCGCGCGACCCGCGAGCGTGGCGTACCTGGGGCAGATCGCCCGCACCGCCGAACAGCTCGGTTTCGCCGGCGCGCTCACCCCCACCGGCGCCTGGTGCGAGGACGCCTGGCTGACCACCGCCATGCTCACCGAGGTCACCGAGCGGCTGAAGTTCCTCGTCGCGTTCCGGCCCGGCCTGCTCTCACCCACCCTCGCCGCGCAGATGGCGTCCACGTTCCAGCGCCTGTCCGGCGGGCGGCTGCTACTGAACGTGGTCACCGGCGGCGAGTCGGCCGAGCAGCGCGCGTACGGCGACTTCCTGGACAAGGACGCCCGCTACGCGCGTACCGACGAGTTCCTGCACGTGGTGCGGGCGCTGTGGCGCGGCGAGACGGTCGACCACGACGGCGCCCACGTGCAGGTCGAGGGCGCCCGGCTCGGCCGGCTGCCCGACCCGGTGCCGCCGGTCTACTTCGGCGGGTCGTCCGGCGCGGCCGGGCCGGTGGCCGTCCGGCACAGCGACGTGTACCTGACCTGGGGCGAACCGCCCGCGCAGGTGGCCGGCAAGCTGGACTGGATCCGTGGGCTCGCCGCCGGGGCCGGCCGCGAGCTGCGGTACGGCATCCGGCTGCACGTGATCAGCCGGGACACCGCCGAGGAGGCGTGGGCCCAGGCGCGCAAGCTGCTCGACGGCATCCCCGAGGCCGACGTGCGCGCCGTGCAGGAAGGGCTGCGACGCAGCGAGTCCGAGGGGCAGCGGCGGATGCTCGACCTGCACGGCGGCTCCCGCGACGGGCTGGAGGTCTCGCCGAACCTGTGGGCCGGATTCGGGCTGGTACGCGGCGGCGCGGGCACCGCACTCGTCGGCAGCCACACCGAGGTCGCCGACCGGATCGCCGAGTACCACGCGCTCGGCCTGGACGAGTTCATCCTCTCCGGTCACCCGCACCTGGAGGAGGCGTACTGGTTCGGCGAGGGCGTGCTGCCGATCCTGCGGCGGCGCGGGCTGTGGCGGCACCCGGCCGGCGAGCCGGAGATCGAGGCGCCGGCCGCAGTGCCGTTCTCACCCCAGCCGGTTCCGGCCCGCGGCTGACCGCGCCGCACGCTGCCGGGGCCGGTCCGGTCAGAGCGGGCGTTGCCCGGCGAGGAAATCGGCGAGCACCCGGGTGTGCGTGGAGAAGGCCAGCTCGACCGGATCGGTGAGCACCAGCCACTCGGTGGCCTCCTCGGTCGGCGCCGACGGCGGCAGGTCACCGATAGCCCGCTCGGGCAGCACCCCGAAGACCATCATGGTGCCGCCAGCCGGAGCGCCGTGCACCGCGAACAGCCGCGCCTCGCCGGCCTCGGCCAGCAGCCCGGTCTCCTCGCGCAGCTCCCGCACGAGCGCCTCGGACCACTCCTCGCCGTACTCGACGAAGCCACCCGGGAGCGCCAGCAGCCCCCGGGCCGGTTCGATGTCGCGGCGCACCACGACCACGCCGAGCCCTTCCGGCGTGCGGACCGGCAGCACCGCCACCGCCACCGGCAGCGGATTGCGCCACACCGTCTCGCCGCACGAGGAACAGACCCGCGGCCACCCGGCGCCCGCCGGGTAGGCCGCGCCGCAGAAGGAGCAGTGCGAGTACGGGGTCACGCCGCAGCACGTTACCCGCACCTGCCGCCCGAGGTCAGACGTCACCCCCTCTGGCCGGCGAGCTGGGCGCGCGCCTCCATCAGGGCGAAGCCGAGCAGGTTGTCGCCCCGCCAGGTCGCCGGGTCGGCGGCGCGCGGGTCGTCGGCGGTCAGGCCGATGCCCCAGACCCGGTCCGTCGGGCTGGCCTCGACGAGCACCCGGTCGCCGGTGCCGAGCAGGAACCGCCGCAACGGCTCGTGCTGGGCGAACTTGGCCACGCTGCCGGCCACCACGATCTCGTAGCGGCGGGCCGCCCAGGTCGCCTCGTCGAAGTCGCGCACCTGCCGGCCGAGCGCCTTGGCCCGGTGCGGGTGCCCGGCGGCCAGCACCCGCTCGGCGACCGCCAGGTCACCGAAGAGGGTGGCCTTGTGCCACATCATCCAGTGCTCGGCGGTGGCGAACTCCCGGCCGTCCACTGTGAACGCCGCCGGCCACCACTGGCTCAGGCAACCGGCGCCGACACCGCCGTCGCGCTGCGGCCGGTGCCCCCAGAAGCGCAGATACTTGAACGTCGCGCCGGTGTCGAGCGCGGCGGTCAGGTCGGCGACGGAACGGATCGGCATGCCCCGCAGTCTGCCCCACCCCACTGACATCCCACCGCCGCTTTTCGCCCCCGCAACGATCACCCGCATCTCCGCCGGGACAACGACGGATGTCCTGCTTGGAGAGGCCTGCTCCACATCACGAGATGCAAAGAGATCTTGAAAGGAAAAGGCTCCTATGGCGACCCTTTCCTTCCAAGATCTCGAAGAGCTCGACCGAACCCGCCGATCTTGCGATTCGGTGCCCCGCAAACTCCGTCAAACGGACATTCTGAGGGCCCAAACCGCAAGATCGACGAGGAGAGAGCGGGAGGGGAGAGGGCGGGGAGGGGGGAGAGGAGGGTCAGGGCGTGGGGGCGCCTGTGTAGAACGCGGTGACGCGCTCGCCCGCGCCTTGTGCCTCCTCGGCCGGGGTGCCGGCTTCGATGCTTGCCTCCGTCCAGCTCCTGCTGGACTCGGTGACGAAACGGAGGCCCTCGGGTGAGGCCATCCACTCGGCTGCGGCGGCCGGGTCGACGCCCGTGCCGTCGGCCGCGAAGTGGGAGGCCAGCCCGACCAGCGCCAGGTCCCAGCCGATGCCGACCGCGCCCGGGCCGTACTCGGCCCACCGCTGGTCGTCGACGTGCGCGACGTGCTCCAGCTCGAAGCGGGTACGCCCGGGGCCGGCCTCGCGCAGCCGCACCTCGATCCAGCTCACCTCGTCGCCGAACTCCCAGGTGGCGGCGAAGCCGTGCGGCGGGTCGCAGCGTTCGACGGTGCCACCGGCGTTGCCCTCCAGCTGGTAGCGGCCGCCGAGGCTCAGGTCGCCGGAGACCGGCAGGAACCAGCGCGGTATCCGTTCCGGGTTGGTGCAGGCGTCGAAGACGTCGTCCACCGGCGCGTCGTACGTCTGGGCGATGGTGAGCACCCGCGCCTGCCCGGCGGGGAGCGTGCGGTCGCCGATGCGGCGCTCGACGGCGCTGATCTGTCCGGTCACGTCGATCATGGTTCGGTCCTCTCGTCGTCGGTGTCGTCTGCGCGCAGCCGTCGTTCGCGGCGGCCCCGGGCCAGCTCGGTGGCGAGCGCGGCCAGTGGCGGCGTCCAGAAGCGGCGGAACCCGTCCAGCCACGCGTCGATCTCGCGCAGCGGGCCGGGATCCACGGCGTAGAGCCGGCGGGTGCCGTCGGCGCGCACCGTGGTGAAGCCGTGTTCGCGCAGCACCTTGAGGTGCTGCGAGACGGCGGGCTGGCTGATGCCGAACTCGCGCCGCACGGTCTCACCGAGCGCCCCGGCGGGCTGCTCACCGTCGGCGAGCAGCTCCAGGATCCGGCGGCGGACCGGGTCGCCGAGGACGTCGAAGGCGTGCACGACACCTTTGTATCAGACGCGGCTTATATAAGCGAGCACTGACGCGCTGCGGGACGCCCGTCGCACCCGGGCGTCCCGCGTACCCCCGTGGTCAGCCGCCGAGACGGGCGGCGACGGTACGGCGCAGCTCCGGCAGGCGGTCGTGCAGCAGGCCCGGGCACTGCGTGTCGTTGAAGTCCTTGTGTCCGTAGATCTCGGTGGGCGCGATGCCGTACTGCTGGCAGGTGAACGCGCAGAACGTCACCAGGCTGTTCCAGAGCGCCTGGGGCGGCTGCACGTCCAGGTAGATGCCGTCGTTCTCGATGCCGATGGCCTGGCTGTTCTGCCCGACGCAGTGCGCGCCCTGCACCATGGTCTGGCCGTGCAGCAGCGCGTAGAGGCTGCCGTGGCGGCCCTCGGTCAGGTAGCCGCCCCGGCTGTTGGTGAAGTGCTGCCCGGAGTCGAGCCAGCCGTTGCTGTCCATGTGCAGGTCCTGGATGTCGCGGGAGTTCCGGTACGCCTGGGCGAGGCTGTAGTCGGTGGTGTTCGGGAACGCGGTGTGGTGCACGATGATCTTGTTGGGCCGGCTGGACACCACGCTCACCGGCGACGAGGGCGGGCGGGCGCCCCAGGTCGCGCAGTTGGCGATGGTCGGCTGGTCGACCCGGGTGGCAGCGGCCCGCGCGTCGGGGCCGGAGCCGATCTGGGTCAGCGCACCGACGCCGGCGGCGGCGCCGAGCAGGACCGCGCCGCGCAGCACGGTCCGCCGGTGGACGGGAACAGACATCGCAGCCTCCTCGTGGGGTGAGGTACGGCCGGGCGTGGCGGGACCGGCACCGCCCGCCACGCCCGGGCCGGGGTCAGCAGGGTCCGTTGCAGGCCAGCACGCGCAGCCGGTCCAGCGAGCCGTTCCACACGTTCTGGTCACCGGGGAAGACCCCGGAGGAGGACCACTGCCAGAACGAGTACGTGCCCCAGCCGGCCGGCAGCGCGCCGACGCTGCTGGAGTAGCGGGCGATCCACAGTGGGTTGTTGGCCGCGAACTGCGAGGTGTTGCCGGTGCAGGTGCTCCACCAGTCGGTGGTGGTGTAGATGGTGGCCCACCGTCCGGTGCGGGCGTAGTACTGGTTGACGAACGAGGCGATCCAGCTGCGCATCGACGCCTGGCTCAGGCCGTAGCAGGTCGCGCCGTACGGGTTGTACTCGATGTCCAGCGCGCCGGGCAGCGTCCGCCCGTCCTTGGACCAGCCGCCGCCGTGGTCGACGAAGTAGTTGGCCTGGACGGCGCCGCTGGTGGTGTCGGGGCGGGCGAAGTGGTACGAGCCGCGGATCATCCCGACGTTGTAGGAGCCGTTGTACTGCTGGGCGAAGTACGGGTTGGTGTAGTACGTGCCCTCGGTCGCCTTGACGTAGGCGAACCGGGCGCCGTTGGCCCACGCCCCGGACCAGTTCACGTTGCCCTGGTAGCTGGACACGTCCATGCCGGGTAGTCCGGCCGGGGCGGCGGAGGCGGGTGCCGCTGCGGACAGGGCCGCGGCGGCGACGGTGACGGTGGCGAGCAGCGCGGCTCCGGCCGCGCGCAGCGCCGATCGGATCGATCTGTGCATCTGTCCTCCCTGGGGGTTGCCGCGCTCCGGCGGCGGGAGTATGACGAAAGGAACTGTCGTCATTAGTGCACAGGGCGGAGAAACTTTTCAATAGAGCGCATCGAAGAATCTCACTGAATTGGGTGCTCAGCCGAGCTGGGCGAGCGCCTCGGCGGCGGCGCGCTCGCCGGCGGTCACCGCGCCCTCCAGGTAGCCGCTCCACCGGGTCGCGGTCTCCGTGCCGGCCCAGTGCACCCGGCCCACCGGCGTGCGCAGTTCCGGGCCGTACGCGCACCACGCGCCGGTCGGCAGGACGCCGCAGAAGCAGCCGCGCGTCCACTCGTCGGCAGACCAGTCGTACTCGACGAGGTCGTCGGGGCGCGCGGCGGCCGGGCCGAAGATCGCGGCGAGCGCCTCGCACAGCGCGTCCCGGCGCGCGCCCTCCGGCAGCCGGCGCAGCGCCCGGGCCTGCGCGCCGTAGCTGAACGCGGTGAGGATCCCACCGGGTACGTCCGGCAGCGAGTTGTCCACCGTCTCGGTGAGCGGCCCGGTGTCGGTGCTGGACACGCCGGAGCGGCCGTCGGCCCGCCAGAACGGCTCCGGATAGAGCGCGTGGACCTTGAGCGCCGCGCCCATCGGCATCCGCTGGGTCAGCCCGTCGCGCAGCGGCGGCAGCGGCGGGTCGTACCGGATGCGCCCGGCCAGCGTCGGCGCCAGCGCGACCACCACCGCGTCGCCGCGGTACGTCTCGCCGCCGCAGCGCACCCGCACCCCGTCGCGGTCCTGCGCGACGCCGTCCACCGGCGCGCGCAGGCACAGGCTCCCCGGAGGCAGCGCGGCGGCCATCCGCTCGGCCAGCGCGGCCGGGCCGCCGGCGATCCGGTCCTGCTGGGCGCCACCCGCCATGCGCAGCAGCGACCCGGTGCCGCCGCCGCTGCGCAGGTAGAACAGCATGTGCAGCAGCGAGACCTCGTCCGGCGAGGCGGCCAGCAGGCCACCGGCGAGCATCCGGCCCGCGTACCCGGCGGTGACCGGGTCGGCCCCGCTCGCATCGAGCCAGCCGCCGAACGTGACCCGGTCCCACAGTGCCGCCCCGTCCGCCCGCCACGGCGCGGCCGGGTCGAGCCCGGCCGCCATCTCGTCGAGCGTGCCCAGCAGCGCGGACAGCCCCGGCGCCTCGCCGGTGGCCGGGCGTGCGCCGAGCAGCAGCGTCGCCGCGCCGCGCGCGGGGGAGGGGAACGTGGCCAGGCCGTACGCGGCGGCGAGCGCGTACATCCGGTCCTGGGTCGGGCCGATCCACTGCGCGCCGAGATCGAGCCAGCCGCCGCCTGGTAGCGGTCGGCTGAGCGTGCGGCCGCCCACCCGGTCCCGGGCCTCCAGCACCCGCACCTGCGCGCCCGCCGCGTCCAGCGCGAGCGCGCAGGCCAGACCGGAGAACCCGGCGCCCACGACGACGACCCGGTGGCGGCGCACGCGGCGGCGTACCCCGCTCCCGGCCGGATTCACCCGGCCCGGCGTGTCGAAACCGGCGCCAGCCGTTCGTGTGGAGGGTGAAGGGGCGGCGCGGGGCCGTCCGGTGACGAGGAGAAGCCGATGAAGCAGTACCTGATCAGCATGTACCAGCCGGCCGGCCAGGGACGCCCGGACCCGGAGTTCCTGGCCGGGGTGATGCGCGAGGTCGAGGCCATCGGCCGGGACCTGCGGGAGGCGGGGTGCTGGGTGTTCGGCAACGGCCTGCACGACCCGCAGACCGCCACCGTGCTGCGCCCGGCCGGTGACGAGGTGCTGGTCACCGACGGGCCGTTCGCCGAGGGCAAGGAGTACCTGGGCGGCGTCACCATCATCCGGGCGCCCGATCTGGACGCCGCGCTGGACTGGGGCCGCCGGTACGCCCTCGCGACCACGCTGCCGATCGAGGTCCGCCCGTTCCAGGGCGAGGGATGACCGACGTCGAACGGGTCTTCCGGGCCGAGTACGGCCGCGCGGTAGCCGTCCTGGTCCGTCTCCTCGGCGACATCGACCTCGCCGAGGAGGCGGTCCAGGAGGCGTTCGCGATCGCGGTGACGCGCTGGGCCGCCGACGGGCCGCCGCCCAGCCCGGCCGGCTGGATCATCACCACCGCCCGGAACCGGGCGATCGACAGGTTGCGCCGCGAGGCCACCCGGACTGCCCGGCACGCCGAGGCCGCCCTGCTGCACGCCGCCGACCCGCCCGCCGAGGAGGGGCCCGTGCCCGACGACCGCCTGCGCCTGATCTTCACCTGCTGCCACCCGGCGCTCGCCGCGCCCGCCCGGGTGGCGTTGACGCTGCGCCTGCTCGGCGGCCTGAGCACCGCCGAGATCGCGCGCGCCTTCCTGGTGCCGGAGCGGACGATGGCGCAGCGCCTGGTCCGGGCCAAGGCGAAGATCCGCGACGCCGGTATCCCGTACCGGGTGCCGCGCGACGCGGACCTGCCGGACCGGCTGCGCGGGGTCCTCGCGGTGGTCTACCTGATCTTCAACGAGGGGCACACGGCCAGCGCGGGGGAGCGGCTGGGCCGCGCCGAGCTGGGCGCCGAGGCGATCCGGCTGGGCCGGCTGCTGGTGACGCTGATGCCGGACGAGCCGGAGGCGCTCGGCCTGCTCGCGCTGATGCTGCTCACCGAGGCGCGCCGGGACGCCCGGACCGGGCCGGACGGGGCGCCGGTGTCGCTGTCCGAGCAGGACCGTGGCCGGTGGGACCGGGAGCTGATCGCCGAGGGCCAGGATCTGGTCCGCCGGTGCCTGCGGCGGGGCCGGCCCGGCCCGTACCAGCTCCAGGCCGCGATCGGCGCGGTGCACGCGGACGCGCCGACCGCCGCCGCGACCGACTGGGGACAGATCCTCGCGCTCTACGACCAGTTGGCGGCCGTCGCGCCGGGACCGGTGGTGGCGCTGAACCGGGCGGTCGCGCTGGCCGAGGTACGCGGACCGGCGGCCGCTCTGGCCGAAGTGGACCGGCTGGACCTGACCGGATACCACGTGTGGCACGCGATCCGGGCCGACCTGTTGCGCCGCCTCGACCGTCCGGCGCAGGCCCGGATCGCGTACGACGCGGCGATCGCCGGCACCGGCAACGCGGCGGAGCAGACGTTCCTGCGCCGCGCCCGCGACCGGATGGCGGGATGATCACACCGACAGTGCACGTTGGAGGCCGATAACCCCGGGAAATGAACCGTGATCGTCTGGGCATTGACGCGGCGGCAGAGAAAAGTACACTCCCGGTGTAATTAGTTTTTCCGCGCTCCGTCGACCGGCACGAGGTGACGATGAGCCCACCGGCCACCCCCGTCGACGATCAGGGTCTGGCGCTGCACCACGTCGGCGTACGCTTCGGCGGCCTGGTCGCCCTCGACGACGTCTCGCTGCGCGTACCGCCCGGCCGGGTCGTCGGCGTGATCGGGCCCAACGGCGCCGGCAAGACCACGCTGTTCAACGTGGTCTGCGGCTTCGTCCGACCCACCGAGGGGTCGCTCACGCTCGACGGCCGGCCGTTCCGGCCCCGCCCGCACGCCCTCACCCGGCTCGGCATCGCCCGCACGCTGCAGGGCGTCGGCCTGTTCGCCGGGCTGACCGTGCTGGAGAACGTGGTGGCCGGCGCGAGCCACACCGCCCGCGCCGGTTTCGCCGCCGCGCTGTTCGGCCTGCCGCGCAGCGACAACGACGAGCGCCGGCTGCGCGCCCGGGCCCTGGACCTGCTCGCCGAGCTGGGCATCGACAAGCACGCCGACGCCGCGCCGGGCACCCTGCCCTATGCGGTACGCAAGCGGGTCGCGCTGGCCCGCGCGCTGATCGCCCGCCCCCGGCTGCTGCTGCTCGACGAGCCGGCCGGCGGTCTCGGCGCCGACGACGTGGCCGAGCTGGCCGACCTGGTCCGCGCGTTGCCCGACCGGGCCGACGGCTGCGCCGTGCTGCTCGTCGAGCACCACATGGACCTGGTCATGTCCGTCTGCCACGACCTCGTGGTGCTCGACTTCGGCAAGGTGATCGCCGCCGGGGCGCCGGAGAGCATCCGCGACGACCCGAGGGTCACCGAGGCCTACCTGGGCGCCGACGTGCCGGTCGAGGGGAGCACGCCGTGACCGCCGTGCTGGAGGTGGAGGCGCTCAGCAGCGGCTACGGCCCGGTGCCGGTGCTGCGCGACGTCGCGTTCACCGTCCCGGCCGGCACCGTCACCGCCGTGCTCGGCGCCAACGGCGCGGGCAAGACCACGCTGCTGCGTACCCTCTCGGGCCTGCTGCGGCCCACCGGCGGCCGGATCCGGTACGCGGGCGAGGACCTGCGCGGCGTCCGGGTGGAACACCTGGTCCGGCGCGGGCTGGCGCACGTGCCGGAGGGGCGCGGCGTGGTGACCGAGCTGACCGTGGCGGAGAACCTGCGCCTGGGCGGGCTGTGGCGGCGTGACCGGGCCGACGCCCGGCGCGCGCAGGACGAGGTGTACGAGCTGTTCCCCGCGCTGGCCCGCCGCCGCGACCACGCCGGACACCAGCTCTCCGGCGGCGAACGGCAGATGCTCGCGATCGGCCGCGCGCTGATCGCCCGGCCCCGGCTGCTGCTGCTCGACGAGCCGTCGCTCGGGCTGGCGCCCAAGGTCACCGCGCAGATCATGGCGCTGCTGCGGCGGCTGCGCGACGAACGGGGGCTCACCGTGCTGCTGGTCGAGCAGAACGTGCGCTCCGCGCTCTCCATCGCCGACCAGGGCATCGTCATGTCGCTCGGGCGCGTGGTGACCGCCGCGCCGGCAGCCCGGCTGCGCGACGACGACCAGCTCCGGCACGCGTACCTCGGATTCTAGGAAGGGGTCGCGGATGGAGCGGTTCTGGTTCCTCACCTTCGACGGGCTCGCCGCCGGGGCGGTCTACGCGGCGTTCGCGCTCGCGCTGGTGCTCATCTGGCGGGCCGCCCGGGTGGTCAACTTCGCCCAGGGCGCGATGGCCGTGGCCACCGCCTACGTCGGCTACGCGGTCGTCTCCGCCACCGGCTCGTACTGGCTCGGCCTGGCCGCCGCGATCCTGTCCGGACTGGCCCTGGGCGCGCTGGTGGAGCGGGTGCTGATGCGGTTCGCCGGACCCGGCGGGCCGCTCAACCAGGTGATCGTCGCGCTCGGCCTGGTGCTCGTCATCCAGGCGGTGCTCGGCATGATCTTCGGCAACGAGTACCGTCCCGCCCCGGCGCCGTTCGACACCGACGCGCTCACCATCGCCGGGGTGGCCGCGCTGTCCCCGTACGACCTCTGGGTGCTCGGCGCGGCGCTCACGGTGGTGGCGCTGCTCGCGGTGCTGTTCACCCGCACCCCGATCGGATTGCGGATGCGGGCTGCCGCGTTCGCCCCCGAGGTGTCCCGGCTGCTCGGCGTCAGCGTCGGCCGGATGCTCACGCTCGGCTGGGCGCTCGCCGCCGCCGTCGGCGCGCTGGCCGGGATGCTCGTCGTCCCCACCGGACTCGGCCTGCACTCGCACGCCATGGACCTGGTCTTCGTGGTCGCGTTCACCGCCGCCGTGGTCGGCGGCCTGGACAGCCCGGTCGGCGCTGTCGTCGGCGGCCTGCTGGTCGGGCTGATCCTGTCCTACGTCACCGGCTACCTCGGACCGGACACCACCCCGCTGGCCGTCCTGGTGCTGCTGCTGGCCGTCCTGCTGGTCCGCCCCGGCGGGCTCTTCTCCGCGGCGAGAGCGAGGCACGTGTGACGACCACCCCGACCGAGACCGCGCCCGCCACGGCGTCCCCGCTGCGCCGGCTGCTGCCCGGCGCGCCGGCCGGACGCGATCCGCGCGGCTCCACGCTGCTGCGCCACCTGGCCGTGGCCGTGTTCGCCGGCACGCTCGTCGTGCTGGTCACCAACCAGCTCGCGCCGTACCAGAACCTCCAGGTGGCGCGCGTCTGCGCGTTCCTCTGCGTCACCGCCGGGCACACCGTGCTGGTCGGGCTCAACGGCCAGCTCTCGCTCGGGCACGGCGCGCTGATGGCCACCGGCGCGTACACCGTGGCGCTGACCCAGCAGGCCCTCGACGAGCGGGCCGTACGCGGGTGGTGGACGCTGCCGGCGTCGCTGCTCGCGGGGGTCGCGGTGACCGCGCTCGGCGGACTCGTCGTCGGGCTGGCCGCGGCCCGGCTGCGCGGCCCCTACCTGGCCGGCGTGACCCTCGCCGTGGCGACGCTCGTCCCGGCGGTCACCACGATCTTCACCGGCGTGTTCAACGGCGAGCAGGGGCTGTCGTTCCCGGCGCAGACGCCACCGGCCGCGCTCGGCGCCTACTTCCAGCCCGAGCGCTGGCTGGCCTGGATCGCGCTGGCCGCCGCGCTGCTCACCATGCTGCTGCTGGCCAACCTGGTGCGCAGCCGCTTCGGCCGGTCGCTGCGGGCGGTACGCGACGACGAGGTCGCGGCCCGGCTCGCCGGCATCCCGGTGGCCCGTACGCAGGTGCTCGCGTTCGTGGTCAGCGCCGCCTGCGCCGGGCTGGGCGGCGGCGTGTACGCCATGCTCACCGCCACCGTCGCGCCCGGCAAGTTCCCGCTGGACCTGTCGCTGTTCCTGCTCATGGCGATCGTCATCGGCGGGCTGGGCAGCCTGGCCGGCGCGGTCTGGGGCGCGGTGCTGCTGGTCGCGCTCCAGGACCTGCCCGGCCTGCTCACCGAACACCTCAGCCTCTCCGCCGGGCTGGCCCAGCGGCTGGAGGGCAACCTCGCGCTGGCCGTGTTCGGCCTGGTCCTCATCGTCGTCATGCTCGCCGCCCCGGGCGGCCTGCAGGGCGGCGTGCGTGCCCTCACCGCCCGCCTACGCGGGGCCGTCCGCCGCCGTCCCGCCACCCCCCGGCCGCCGGACCGCTGACCTCACCGGTTCCACCCACACCGTTCGCACCGTCGCACCGGAATGGAGAACCATGCGCACCACCACCCGCCGCGTTCTCGCGGCCGCCGCCGGCCTGGCCCTGCTGGCCGCGCTGCCGGCCTGCGCCGACGACGAGAAGCAGGCCGCCGAGAACGTTCCCGGCGTCAGCGACTCCGAGGTCGTCATCGGCACCCACCAACCGCTCACCGGACCGGCCGCGCCCGGCTACTCGAAGATCTCCGCCGCCACCAAGGCGTACTTCGAGCACGTCAACGCCAAGGGCGGCGTGCACGGCCGGAAGATCGTCTACAAGGTCATGGACGACGGCTACAACCCCGCCAACACCGAGAACGTGGTCCGCAAGCTGGTGCTCGACGACAAGGTCTTCGCGCTGCTCGGCGGCCTAGGCACGCCCACGCACACGAACGTGCTGGAGTTCGTCAAGACGCAGAAGGTGCCGGACCTGTTCGTCGCCTCCGGCAGCCGCAACTGGAACGAGCCGGACAGGTACCCGACGACGTTCGGCTGGCAGCCCGACTACACGGTCGAGGGCAAGATCCTGGCCAGCTACGTCAAGCGGGAGTTCCCCGGCGCGAAGGTCTGCCACTTCGGGCAGAACGACGACTTCGGGCGGGACTCGCTGGTCGGCGTCGAGCAGGTCCTCGGCCCGGTCGCGGCGAAGCAGACGTACACCACCACCAACCAGCAGGTCGGCCCGGCGATCGGGGCGCTGCGCGCGGCCGGCTGCCAGGTGGTCATCTCGGCGACCATCCCCGGCTTCACCGCGCTGGCCATGGGCCAGGCCGCCGGGCAGGGCTTCAAGGCGCAGTGGGTGGTGTCCAACGTGGGCGCCGACTACACCACGCTGGCCGCCCAGCTCGGCGACAAGAAGGTGATCCTCGAGGGCATGGTGGCCGACAACTACCTGCCGAACGTGGCCGACACCGCGAACCCGTGGATCCAGGAGTTCACCAAGATCCACCAGAAGTACAACGCGGGCAACCCGGTCGACGGCAACGCCATCTACGGCTACTCGATGGCGTACACGTTCGTCCAGGCGATGCTCGCCGCCGGGCCCGACCCCACCCGGGAGAAGCTGGTCGAGGCCGTGCGCAAGGGCGGCTTCCGCGGGCCCGGCCTGGTCCCCTTCCGGTACGCCGACGGCGTGCACGCCGGCTACGGCGGCGTCCGGCTCACCAAGGTGAGCAACGGCGTGCAGGAGTACTTCGGTCCCGCGTACACCACGGACGACGGCGACGGCGCGGTCACCGAGTTCACCGAGCCGCCGACGAACCCGCCCGCCGACGCGGTGCCGACCGCCTGAGGCGTGCCGCCGGGCGGCCGGGTGCCGGTCGCCCGGCGGCACGCACGTAGAGTTGCCGCCGGTACCCGAGCAACAGGAGATCCGTACCCATGATCGAGGTGGAGGCCGACCCGCCGGAGCGGGTGGACGGCCGGGCGGCGCGAGCCGAGCGGACCCGGGCCGCGATCGTGGAGGCGCACCTGGCCCTGATCGACTCCGGTGACCTGCGCCCCACCGGGGAACGGATCGCCGAGCGGGCCGGGGTGTCGCTGCGCACGCTCTGGACCAACTTCAAGGACATGGAGACGCTGTTCGCCGCGACCGGGCGGCGGGTCGGCGAGCGGCAGGCCGCGCTCTGGCGGCCGGTGTCGCCGGAACTGCCGCTGACCGCCCGGATCGCCGCGTTCTGCGACCAGCGCGCCCGGCTGCTGGAGGTGCTGGCGCCCTCGGCCCGCGCGTCGGCGCTGCGGGAGCCGTTCTCCCCGCAGTTGCGCCGCAACCGGGAGGCGGCCGTCGCCCGGGTCCGGCACGAGATCGAGGCGGTGTTCGCCCCGGAGCTGGCGCACGCCGGTCCGGGCCGCGCGCAGTTGCTGGACGCGCTGACGGTGGCCGGCACCTGGTCGTCCTGGTCGATGATGCGCGACTCGATGGGCCTCGACGTGGACGCCGCCCGCGCGGTGATGGCCCGGATGCTCGGCGCGCTGCTGGTCGACGCGATCGCCGCCGGCCTGCGCTGAGCGCCCCGGCGGCCGGTCAGGAGATCTCGCCGGTGGTGGCGATCTCGCCGAGCTGGCCCAGCGTGCTCAGGTACGCCTCGTGCAGCTCGTCGGTGGCCGCCGTGCACGCGTCGGAGACGGTGACGATGCGGTACCCGTTGTCGACCGCCTGGTAGGCGGTGGCGGCGACGGCCAGGTTCGTCGCGACGCCGGTGAACACCACGGTCCGCACGCCCCGGCCGCGCAGGATCAGGTCCAGTTCGGTGCCGGAGAATCCACCGAGCCGGGTGCCGGTGACCACGACGTCGCCGGGCTGTCGCCCGACCTCGTCGACGATGCGGGTCTTCGGGTCGCCCTCCAGGAACGCCCCGCTTTCGGCGATCATCGCGAAGCTCGGGGTGTTGGTGATCAGGTCCGGGTAGCCGGGCCGGTAGGCGACCCGGGTGAAGACCACGAGGCCGCCCGCTGCCCGCGCGGCGGCGGCGACCCGGGCCGCGTTCGCCGCCACGCCGTGCCGGGCCACCTGGTCGGCGAAGAACGGGCCGAAGACGCCGTCGGGGCTGACCACCTCGGGTTGCCAGTGGACGCCCACGACCGCGGTGTGCTCCCAGTCGATGCGCTGCATGTCGATCCCGTCACGGTGCGGAGAGCTGCTGTGGCGCCAGCTCGTAACGGCTCAGGCCGCCGGCGGCGGTGCTCCTGCCGAAGGCGTCCAGCCGCCCCCAACGACCGGGGATGTCGAGCAACGCCACGTAGTCGAGGCTAGCAGGCAGAGCCGGCCGGGCCACGAGATCGTCGCCGACCGGCCGCAGGCCGAGCATCGTCCGCAGGAGCAGCAGCGGCGCTCCGGCCGACCACGCCTGCGGGCTGCACGCGGTCGGATACCGGATCGGGTAGCGGGTCTCGGACCGGTCGTGCCCGGCGAACGCCTCCGGCAGCCGGCCGTCGTAGAAGGCCGCCGCGTCCAGGATGCCGGCCGCGACGCGGGCCGCCTCCTCGGCGTACCCGTAGCGCCGCAGTCCCCAGGCGATGAACGAGTTGTCGAACGGCCAGATGGTCCCGACGTGGTAGCCCACCGGGTTGTAGCGGGCCTCGCCCTCGGCCAGCGTGCGGACACCCCAGCCGCTGAACATCGCCGGTGACATCAGGTGCCGCACCAGGGCCTCGGCCTTCGGCTCCTCGACGATGCCGCTCCACAGCAGGTGGCCGATGTTCGACGACAGGGCGTCCACCTTGCTGCCGTCGCCGTCCAGCGCCAGCGCCATGTACTCGCCGTCGTCGATCCAGAAGTCGTGGTTGAAGCGGCGCTTGAGGTCGGCGGCGTCCCGCTCCAGCCGGTCCGCGTACGCCGCGTCGTGCCAGATCTCGCGGGCCAGCCGGGCGGTGCGCACCTTCGCGTCGTACGCGTACCCCTGGAGTTCGCAGGTGGCGCGCGGGAAGCCCGGCAGCCGGCCGTCGCGGTAGGAGATGCTGTCCCAGGAGTCCTTCCAACACTGGTTCTCCAGGCCGTTCACCGGGTTGCGCCGCTCGTAGGAGACGTAACCGTTGCCGGCCCGGTCGGCGTAGTGGTCGATCCAGTCGACGGCCGCCCGCGCCTCCTGCTCCACCGCGCGCACGAGGGCGGCGTCGCCGGTCCACCGCTCGTACTCGTCGAGCAGCACGAGGAACAGGGGAGTGGCGTCCGCGCTGCCGAAGTAGGGGCTGTGCGGCGTCTCGTCGAAGACGGTCAGCTCGCCGTAGCGCATCTCGTGCAGGATCCGGCCCGGCTCCTCCTCCCGGAAGTCGTCGATCCGGCTGCCCTGGCGGAAGGCGAGCACGGTAAGCGTGGTGGCGGCGAGCTCCGGTGCGAACGGCAGCGCCTGGAGGCTGGTGAGGATGCTGTCGCGGCCGAACAGGCTCATGAACCAGGGCAGCCCGGCGGCCAGCACGCACCCGGTCCCGGCGAGGAACGGGCTGAACCGCAGCGCGGCCAGGTCGATGAGGCTCTGCCGGTAGGTGTTCTGCAACGGCCCCCAGCTGGTCTCCAGTCGCGGCGCCCGGTCCAGCCACTCCCGTAGCTCGGCGGGCTTGTCCCGGGCGTTGCCCTCGACCCGTCCGGGCAGGCTGAGCCGTTCCAGCCCGCGGGGCAGGGGGAGGTCCGGCTCGGCGGTCAGCCGGGTCTGCCACCGGCCGTGCGGTTCGATGTGCACGCGCAGCGTCAGGCCGTTCTCGTCCACCTCCGCCGGAGCCGTCGCCGACACGATCGTCTCGCGGCGGTAGCGTTCGCGCTGGTAACCCAGGACGAGTCGCGGGCCGTCGACCCGCCGGTAGTGCCGCCCCTCCCGGTTCGTCGTGCCCTCCTTGACCGCGAAGAGGTCCGCGAAGTCCGCGTCCACCTCGATCCGTACGGTCAGGTCGACGGCTCGCCGGTCGTTGTTTACCAGGACCAGTTCCTCGTGGAGTCCGCTGTTCAGCCTGTGGGTGCGGCGCACCTCGAGCGTGCTGTTGACGTAGACGTCCTGAGCGCCCGGGACCAGGTAGAACCGATTCTCGAAGTACTGGATGTCGTCGATGGACAGCGTGCTGAGCCGCTCGCCGTCGATGGTGAGCTGCCACCGGGACAGCAGGCGGGTGTCGTGGGCGAACAGGCCGTGGGTGCCGTCGTCCGCCGGGACGATGTCGCCGGCCCGGTCGCAGACCAGGAAGATCGTCCCGTCGAAGATTCCGACGTGGCCGTCACCCATGATCGTCTCCCCGGTGTCCTTCCGGGCGCGAGCCGGGCGGGGAGGGGAACAGCCGGCGTACGGTCGCGAACAGCCGGGGGCTGCCCTCCACCTCCGCCTCGCCGCGCAGGACGGTGGTCAGGAAGTACGCCTCGCCCCGGGCGATCCGGTCGAAGACGGCCCGGTCCGCCCGGACGACCGCGTCCCCGCCGGTGGCCTGCCGTGCCGCGGTGACCTCGCCCCGGGCGATGGAGACCAGCCAGTGGTCGACCGACCCGTCACCGGCGATGTCGAACCGGACGCTGCCCTCGTGGAGCGCTGTCAGCCCGCGCTGCCGGCGCTGCCCCAGGCTCCGGAAGAACTCTTCGGTGGCGTCGACCATCGGCCCTCCTCCCGATGGCGCTATTCCCCGCCACGGGGCCTGTCGCCTCACCCGGATCGGGTGAAACCGCTGATCTAGTCCTCGCGCAGGCGGCGCAGGATGCGGGTCAGCTCGGCCCGGTCCTCCGGCGGGAGCGCGCCGAAGAACCGTTCCGCCTCGGTGGCCCGCGCCTGCCGGATCGCGGCGCCCACCCGCTCGCCCTCGGCGGTGGGCGCGACCAGCGTGGCCCGCCGGTCGGCCGGGTCGGGCCGGCGTTCGACCAGCCCGCGCTCCTGCAACCCGTCGATCACCTCGGTGGCCGATCGCGGCGCGATGCGCAGGTGCTCGGCGAGCGCGCCGGGACGCAGCGCGCCGTGACGCATCAGCACGCCCAGCGCCCGCGCCTGCCCGGGGCTGATCTCCCACGGCGCAAGCGCGCGCTTGGTCTGGTGCCGCAGCCGGCGGGTCACCGCCCAGAACGTCTCGGCCAGGCTCTCGTCGCTGCCGTCCACGGGGAATACGGTAACAGGCTTTCGTGTTGTTCCCTCATGTTGAGGTAACCTCAGCATTTTTGGTAGTTCGGCATTCGTCCCCCACATGAGGAGCACCCTTGGATCGCATCCCCGACGGCCGTCGCGACGGCCGAACCGTCTCCCCGGCCGAGAAGGCCCAGGCCCGCGACGTGTCCCTGCGCCGGATCGGCGGCCTGTTCACCGCCCACCGCGGCCCGCTCGCCACCGTGGTGGCGATCATCGTGGCGTCCTCGATCATCGCGATGGCCACGCCGTTCCTGCTGCGTACCGTGATCGACAGGGCCCTGCCCGAGCGTGACCTGACCCTGCTGGCCTGGCTGGTCGCGGGCATGGTCGCGGTCGCCGCCGTCACCGCCGTGCTCGGCGTCGCCCAGACCTGGATCTCCACCCGCGTCGGCCAGCAGGTCATGCACCGGCTGCGCGCCGACGTCTTCGCCCACCTCCAGCGGCAGTCGATCGGCTTCTTCGTGCGCACCCGCACCGGCGAGGTCCAGTCGCGCATCACCAACGACATCGGCGGCATGCAGGCGGTCGTCACCTCCACCGCCACCTCGATCGCCGCCAACCTCACCACAGTGGTCGCCACCACCATCGCCATGCTGGCGCTGAGCTGGCGCCTCACGCTCGTCTCGGCGGTCGTGCTGCCGCCCGCGCTGTGGCTCACCCGCCGCGTCGCCCGGCTGCGCCGGGAGATCACCGCCCAGCGCCAGCGCGAGCTGGCCGACCTCACCGTGACCATCGAGGAGGGGCTGTCGGTCAGTGGCGTCCGGCTGGCCAAGACGCTCGGCACCGGCCCGGCCCTGGTCGACCGGTTCACCGCGTCCTCGGCCCGCCTGGTCGACCTGGAACTGCGCTCCGAGCTGGCCGGACGCTGGCGGATGGCCGCCATGAGCATCGTCTTCGCCGCCATCCCCGCGGTGATCTACCTCGGCGCCGGGTTGCCCGGCACCGCCGGCACGCTCACCATCGGCACGCTCGTCGCGTTCACCGCCCTGCAGGGCAACCTGTTCCGGCCGCTGATGGGCCTGCTCAACGTGGGCGTCACGCTCACCGCGTCGCTCGCCCTGTTCGCCCGCATCTTCGAATACCTCGACCTGCCCGTCGAGGTCGCCGAGCCGGCCCGCCCGGTCCCGCTCGACCCGGCCACCGCCCGCGGCCACCTCCGGATCGAGGACGTCACCTTCAGCTACCCGGGCAGCGACACCGCCGCCCTCGCCGGCGTCAGCCTGGACGTCCCGGCCGGCACCAGCCTCGCCCTGGTGGGGGAGACCGGCTCCGGCAAGAGCACGCTCGCCGCGCTGATCAGCCGGCTGCACGACCCGGACGCCGGCCGCATCACCATCGACGGGATCGACCTGCGCGACCTGCGCCCGGCCGATCTGGCCGCCGTCGTGGGCGTGGTCAGCCAGGAGACGTACCTGCTGCACGGCACCGTGCGGGACAACCTCCGGTACGCGCGTCCGGACGCCACCGACGCCGACATCGAGGCCGCCGCCCGCGCCGCCCGCATCCACGACCTCATCGCCGCGCTGCCCGCCGGGTACGACACCATGGTCGGCTCACGCGGCCACCGGTTCTCCGGCGGCGAGCAGCAGCGCCTGGCGATCGCCCGGACCCTGCTGCGCGACCCGCGGATCCTGGTGCTGGACGAGGCGACCAGCGCGCTGGACACCGAGACCGAACGCGCGGTCCAGCGGGCGCTGGACGAGCTGGCCCGGGGCCGCACCGTGGTGACCATCGCGCACCGGCTCTCCACCGTGCGCGACGCCGACCGGATCGCGGTGCTCGACCACGGCCGGATCGTCGAGTCCGGCACCCACGACGCGCTGCTGGACCGGCGCGGCCGCTACGCCGCCCTGGTCGGCTGACCGTAGGAAAGTTTTGATCGAGCATTCATCCGTGTAGCTATTTACCCGGCCTCCGCGCGGCCATAGCATCGACCTGGATCACTCGATGCGAGGAGGGGAACGATGTCGCTGATGACCACCGCCGCCCGGTGGCGCGTGCCGGCGCTGCTCACGACCGCCGTCGTCGCGGGCGCGATGCTCGGCGTGCAGCCCGCGCAGGCCGCCCGGCCGGGCTTCCGGATGCCGTTCCTGTGCGGCCAGACCTGGCAGGGCAACAACTGGAACGGGCACAGCCCGGCTCACGCCATCGACTGGAACCACTACGACGCCAACGGCAGCCCGGACGACCTCAACCGCCGGACGGTCGCCAGCGCCGCCGGCACCGTGCTGGAGTCGTACTACTCCACCACCTCCGGCTACGGGAACACCATCGTCATCGGGCACGGCGACGGCTGGCGCACCCGGTACGCCCACCTCAACTCGCGCGCCGTGGCCACTGGCGACACCGTGAAGCGCGGCGACGTCATCGGCCGGGTCGGCGCGACCTCGGCGAAGTACGACCTCAGCCCGCACCTGCACTACGAGCAGATCCACAACGGCAGCGTCGTGGTGGCCGTCGTGCAGGGCGTGACCTGGTCAGACGGGCTGAAGCGCAACCAGAAGAGCACCAACGGCTGCTGATCGGCCTCGCCGTGTACCTGACCGCCCGCCGGACCCGGCCGGACGAGGCGGCCGTAGCGGGTTGACCGCCGCCGTCCGCCCGTGCGGCGCGTCAGACTGCCGGTGGCTGCGGCTCGCCGGGACGCGGTCGCTGCCCCGGAGCCGGGCGCGGCGCGGGCGGGGGGAGCAGCGGCTCCAACGGGAACAGGTCCGCCGGCCCGTCGGCGTCCGGCGCTCGCGGCGCGGGCCTCGCGCCCGCCGCCTCCGGCTGCCGGTCGCGTCGGTCCCGCTCGTCGGCGTACTCGGCGCGGCGGCGGGCCAGGTCGCGCTCGCACTCCAGCGCGATGCGCTGCTCCCAGTACGGCTGGAGCAGCCGGCGCACCCGCTCGTCCAGATGCACCGTGACGTCCGGCTCGCAGGCGAACGTCACCTCCCCGCGCGCGTACGTCCAGGGCGGTGGATCGTCCTCGGCCAGCGCCGCCGTCAGCGCGGCGTGCAGGTCACGCGGCCGGTGCGGCGGCACCTCCACCGCGTACCGGACGGCCAGCCGGTGCAGCCGCTGCGTGGCCTGCGCCTGGAAGTAGTCGACGTACCAGCCGAACAGCTCCGGCCGGGCGGTCTCCGACGACCAGGTGTAGGTGGCCCGCACCAGGAACACGTACACCTGGCCCTGCGCCGGCACCACGAGCGGCTCCGGGGCGCGCCGGTCGACTGTGGTCACCGGCGTCTCCGGCTCCTCGGTCCACCAGAGCCGCCGCAGCGTGGGCTGCGCGCCGTCCCAGAAACGCCGGGCCCGCAGGCGCGCCGCGTCGCCGAGCGCCCGCGCCCGTACCCGCCAGCCGCTGCGCGGCGCGGGCCGCTGGTCGGCCGGCCCCGGATCCTCCGGCACCGCGGTCATCGCACCCCCTCCCTGCCGGATCGCGGCACCGCGCCCCGCGGCGTCGCCGGGACGCGCGGGCCGTCGGGTGAGGGGTGGCCGGACCGCCGTGGCGGTCCGCGATCCACGCTAACAACAGCGACCGGTGTACGCGCGCAGCCGCGCGGACGGCTCCGCCCCGCCGGTTGACCGATCGGACGAGCCGTCCCGTAGTCCTATCCGTGGGACTCGGGGCGGGTTCGGTCCCGTTCACGAGACCGACCATCCAAACTCGATCGGCATGCCTTGATCTGTTATCGAAGCGCTTCGTAGCGTGAGGCTCCGCGATGCTTCGGGGGAGGACCAGAACGCATGGGCGTAGACGCTCGCCACGCCGCCGGCCAGACCGTGACGTACGTGCGGTCCCTGGCGGAGCGGCAGTACGACCGGGTCTGGACTCCGGACTTCCTGCACCTCACCCCCGACGTACAGGGCTTCGCCGTCTTCCACCGCGGTGGCCTGGTGCTGGTCTACGGCGCGGTGTCGCCGGAGGACCCGGCCCGCTGGGTCTTCCGGATGGCCTGCGCGGCCGGCGCCGACGTGCCGGACATCTCCGGGGCCATGGCCTGGGCGAACATCCGCAACCGGCTGGCCGAGGAGGGGCGTTACTACTGCGTCGTCAAGGCCGACCAGAGCGCCTGCCACGTGGTGTTCGCGCTGGACGTCCGCAGCCCGCTGCTCGACGACGCCACCGCGCCCGACGCGCAGGCACTGCGCGAACTGCTGCACTTCTCGCTCGCGGTGTGCGTGCACAACGCCGTGGCGGACTTCCGCGATCTGGCGTCCTACCTGCCGGCGCGGCCCCTCGCGCCGACCGAGATCGACGCCTGGACGCTGTTCGCCGGCACCCAGGACTGATCGCGCGGCAACGGTTCGCGGGCCCGGCGCAGCCCGGCGAGCTGCACGAAGATCTCCCGCTTCGCGGTCGCGGTGCCTCGACGGTCGAGCACGTAGCCGGTCAACCAGATCCAGCCGGTGTGCGGCACCTCGGCGCCGACCGACACGACCCGGAACGTGAGCGCCCGGTCGCCGCCGAACTGCACGGACGCTCGGCCGTCGACGCGCAGCAGGTCACCGGGTTGCGGGCGCACCGCTACCAGTGGCCGTCGTTCGGCGGGCGGCACTCGCGGGCGTGCATGGTCTGCCAGTCCCGCAGGGCGCGCTTCAGCCTGTCGTTCTCCTGCGCGAGCAGGCGTACCTGTCGGTGCAGCTCGGTCAGCTCGTCGGCGACCCGGGCCTGGAACTCGCGTACCTGATCGGGGTCGACGCCGCGCCTGCGGGCGTCGAAGGCGCGGGTGCGCACCTCGTGCGAGGTCAGCCGGGCCGGTGGGGCGGTCAGGTAGAGCCGACCGGATCGATGCGGCGTCATATCGGTCCTTCCAGGAGCGGGGGACAGGTGCGGTGGGTCTGGAGGGGCGGGCCGTCCGCACGGCGGCCGCGGGCGGCCCGCCCGCTCCGCCGAACTCGTTGCCACGCGAGGAGCGGCCCGGTAGCAACACCAACGGCTTAGCCGTTTAAGTCAACCACTGATTGTTGTCGTTCATGGGCGTTTCGTGATCGAATTGGCGGGCCACGCAAGGAGCGCCATGCCTACGACACCCGACTACATCCGCATCTCCGACGACATCATCGCTGCTGTTCGGAGCAGGCGGCTCAAGCCAGAGGACAAGCTGCCGTCGATCGCCCAGATGGCGGCGGACTACAAGGTCGGTACCTCGACCATCCAGATGGTCTACGTCCGACTGGAGGCGCTCGGCGTTATTCGGCGTCACCAGGGCAAGGGCATCTTCGTGACCGACCCGAAGACCTGGATGAGAGAGCCGTAACCGGCGTCAGCCCAGCAAGCCCTCATCGGCCGGCGCGCGACTCGCCATACTGTCGGCGATGACTGGGGATGTGCGTGCCGAAGACGGCTGTCGCCTGTGGGCAGACCAGGCCGGCGTCGGAGCGCCGCTGGTGCTCTGTCACGGCGGTCCGGGCATGTGGGACTACCTCGGCCCGGTCGCTCGGCTGCTCGACCGGCACGCCCGCGTCATCCGGTGGGACCAGCGTGGTTGCGGGCGCTCCGAGCGGCGCGGTCCGTACTCGATCGGCCGCTTCGTCGCGGACCTCGACGCGGTACGCGAACGCCTGGCCGGGCCGCGAACGGCGGTGCTGGGCCACTCGTGGGGCGCGCACCTGGCGCTGCGGTACGCGATCGACCACCCGGAACGGGTCAGTCACCTGATCTACGTGTCCGGCACCGGCATCGACCCCGATCGCGGCTGGCACCCGCACTACGAACGGAATCTCCGGCGGCGGCTCGGGCCGCACCTGGATCGGTGGGAGGCGCTTGGCGCACGGGACCGCACCCCGGCCGAGGATCGGGAGCGGGCGGTCCTGCAGTGGTCGGCCGACTTCGCCGACCCCGACGACGCCGTGCGGCACGCCGAGGAGATGGCCACGCCGTGGCTCGGTGTCAACAGCGACTGCAACCGGGCGATCAACGCCGAGGTCAAGCAGGAACTCCGCATCTGCGACCTCGCGGCGCGGTGCCGGACGCTCGACCTGCCCGTGCTGATCATCGACGGGCCCGAGGACATCCGTCCCCGCTGGGGCGTCGACTCGCTGGAGAAGGCGCTGCCGAACTGCGAGCGGGTCAGTCTCCCCGGATCCGGTCATCTGCCGTGGGTCGAGAATCCGGACGGCTTCCGCCGGGCGGTGACCACCTTCCTCGACGCGACGATGTAAGCCGGGGTGCCCCCGTCCGGCACGCTACCGACCTGTGGAGATCTTGGTACGAAAGGGCCCTCATAGGGGCCGTTTCGTACCAAGATCTATTCGCGTCTCGTCTGGTGAGCGTTTGTCTCGAAACTGCTCGGCCAGGGGTGCCTGTGGGCGCCATCGAGAAATCGACGCAACAACATTTATGGATGTTCGGATGGTGTCGGCGCGTCGATCGTCCTGGTCGGATGGCGGAACGGACATCGCCGTTCGACGATGACAGGAGGGACCGTGCGCACACCATCCCGTGCGTTGACGGGGACCACCGCGCTGCTGCTGGCAGCCGGTCTGGTCCTGACCGCCGCTGGCGGCGGCCAGGCGGCACCCCGGGAACAGACCCGTACCCAGGCGCCACCCGACCACCTGCCGGGCGACCGGCACGACACCAAGGCCACCGACAACCGCAAGGGCCGCGTCGCCGCCACCGAGCGGCAGCGGGACCGGGCCGCCGCGCTCGGCGCGCGCGTGCGCTGGACCGACTTCGGTACGCCCGCCACGCTCACCTCCACCGGCAAGCCCCTGGCCACCGGCCTGCCCGCCGACCCGGTCGCCGCCGCGCGCGCGTACGTGGCCGCCAACCGGGACGTGCTGGGCCTGACCGCCGAGGGCGCCGCCGCGCTGGAACTGCTGACCGTGGCGCCGATGGGGCAGGGCGCGACGGTGCTGTTCCGGCAGCGCTTCGGTGATCTGCCGGCCGCCGTCGACGGCATGCTGTCGGTCGGCGTACGCGACAAAGCGGTGTGGCACGTCAGCTCCTCGCTGGCCCGGGACGCCGGTACGCCGGCCCCGGCCACGATCAGCGCCGAGCAGGCCCGCAAGGCGGCGATCGCCGATGCCGGCCGCGGCGACGCGCAGGTCATACGTACCTCATTGGTCGCGGTGCCCACCGCGGACCGTGGGCCGCGTGCGGCGTGGGAGGTGGTCCTCGGCGCGGACACCACCGGCGCGGACCCGGCCGCCTACTCCACCTACGTGGACGCCCGCGACGGCGCCGTGCTGGTCCGCGAGGACCTGATCGACCACGCCTCGGACCACCCGTCCTGGGAGGTCTTCCCGAACTCGCCCCGGGTCGACAGGTCCTCCGTCGACACCCGTAAGCGGTGGTGCGCCGTGCCGGCGCGCGGCTGCGCCGAGGTGGTCGGGGTGCCCGGGCACCCGGCCTGGGACGTGGACCCGGCGACCGGCGAGTCCACCACCACGACCAAGGGCAACAACGCGATAGCCGTGCAGAACTGGTTCAGCAACGACGCGTTCAGCGTCGGCACCGAGACCGCCACGCCCCGCCCGGACCGCAAATATGCGTACCCGTGGACGAACCAGTGGCAGGAGCAGCGCTGCAACCCGGAGGTGTTCACCTCGCCGCGCGCCAACGACATCGACGCGGCCCGGGCGAACCTGTTCGCGATGCACAACCGGATGCACGACTGGACGTACCACCTCGGGTTCACCGAGGAGACCTGGAACATGCAGCAGGACAACCTCGGCCGCGGCGGTCTCGGTAACGACCCCGAGCAGGGCAACGCCCAGGCCGGTGGCGTCAGCGGCGGCCCGCCGACGTTCCCGGCCCGCAACAACGCCAACCAGATCACCCCGCCGGACGGCGTCGCCCCGACCACCAACATGTACCTGTGGCAGCCCACCGCCGGCTCGTTCTACGCACCCTGCGTCGACGGCGACTTCGACATGTCGGTGATCGCCCACGAGTACGGCCACGCGGTCACCAACCGCATGATCGCCGGCCCGAGCGCCGGGGTCAGCACACCGCAGGGCATGAGCGAGAGCTGGTCCGACCAGCTCGCGATGGAGTACCTTTTCGAGCACGGGTACGCCGCGCCCGGCCGGCGCGGTTTCACCATCGGCGAGTACACCACGCAGGACCCGAACGCGGGCATCCGCAACTACAACATGAGCGACAGCCCGCTGAACTACAGCTCGCTGGACTACGACTTCGTCGGCCTGCAGGTGCACGCCTCCGGCGAGGTGTGGAGCGCCACCAACACCGACATCCGCGCGGCCATGATGCGCCGCTGGGGCAGCGGCACCCCGGCGATCCAGAAGGCGTGCGCGACCGGCGCTCGCGACGTGACCGCCTGCCCCGGCAACCGGCGCTGGATCCAGCTGGTCTTCGACTCGTTCCTGCTGATGGCGGTCAGCCAGGTCAGCATGGTCGACGCCCGGGACGCGATGCTCGCCGCCGACCGGATCCGCTTCGGCGGGGCCAACCAGGACCTGCTCTGGAACGCGTTCGCCAAGCGCGGCCTGGGGGAGGGCGCGGCCAGCGTCGGCCACACCGACCCCGACCCCACGCCGGGCTTCACCTCCCCGTACGCCCGGGAGGGCTCGCTGCGGCTCCTGCCGGTGGGCGAGCGCGGGCCGGTGGCCGGTGCGCAGCTGTTCGTCGGGCGCTACCAGGCGCGGGCCGTGCCGGTCGCGGACACCGACCCGGCGACCCCGCTGACCGACCGGGTGGACCTGGTGCCCGGCACGTACGAGTTCGTGGTGCGGGCCCCCGGCTACGGGCACACCCGGATCGGCCCGGTGACGATCAAGGCGGGCCAGAACCGGACGCTGCCGGTGACGTTGCGACCCAACCTGGCCTCGGCGACCACCGGCGCGACAGTGGCCGGTGACGGGATCAACCTGCCGCAGATCGTCGACGACGACGAGGCCACCAACTGGGCCTCGCTCGGCGCGCCGGTCGCCGGCCGGCAGGTTACCGTCGACCTGGCCGGCGGCGTCCAGCAGGTACGCCGGGTGCAGGTCAGCGCGATGCTGCGCCCGCCGGTGGCCGGTGACGCGGACACCGGCACCCAGAGCCGGTACTCCGCGCTGCGGCAGTTCCGGGTCCTGGCGTGCACCGCGCAGGGGCCGGTGACGTGCGCCGACGCGGCGGACTTCCGGCCGGTCTACACCAGCAAGCCGGACGCCTTCCCGTCGGTGGCGCCGCGTCCCCGGGCGCCGGAGCTGATCATGCGATCGTTCGACATCCCGCGCACCACTGCCACGCACCTGCGCGTCGAGGTGCTGACCAACCAGTGCACCGGCGCGCCGGACTACGCCGGTGAGCAGGACGACGACCCGCGGGCGGCGACCGACTGCGCCACCGCCAGCCCGCAGGCGCAGAACGTGCGGATCGCCGAGTTCCAGGCGTTCTCGCACTAGCTCCACGCGGCGGGTGCGGACGGGCGGCCCCTGTCGTCCGTCCGCACCCGCCGCCGTGTGTTCACGCGGGGTTCGGAGCGCCGTCGCCGGATCGGGGCTGTACCGGGGGCAGGATCCCGGACAGACTGAGCGTCGACCGGTCATCAACGCCGGTCGATGCGCTGTCGTCCCGTTCAAGGAGGATCCCTTGACCCCGTTCCGCGCCGCCGTCACCCGCGTACGCCGCGCCCTCGCCGCGTCCGCCCTGGTCGCCGCCGTGGCCGCCGCCGCGCTCGTCGCCCCCGCCACGGTCTCCACCCGGCTCGCCGAACCGGCCGCTGCCGCCGTCTACGGCTCCTGCACCCAGTCCCGCTGCGCCGACGCGCGCACCGCGCGGTCCGGCTGGTCCGCGAAGAGCTTCCCGACCAGCCGCGGCTGGTACTCGTGGAGCGGCGGCCAGTGCAACTTCGCCGGCGGCCGGTTCTACAACTACGAGGGACAGCTGCCCTCCGGCGCCACCTACTACGAGTACGACGTCTACCCGCGCGCCTGCAACGCCTCCCGGGACGCGTACCGGATCGTGGTCAACAAGAGCACCGGGGCAACCTGGTTCTCACCCGACCACTACGCCAACTTCTACCGGCTCTGAGCAGCCTCGACGCCGGCCGGGCTCCCGACGCCCGGCCGGCGCCGTCGGGAAAGGACGGATCATGGGTACGCGGTTGCCGGCCTGGCTCGGGTACGACTTTGCGCCGTCCGAGCCGGACGGTGTGCCGGTCTCCGGCGTGGCCGGCCGCACCCGGGCCGGGCTGCACGAGGCGCTGGCCGGTGCGCTGGACCTGCCCGACTGGTACGGCCGTAACTGGGACGCCCTGGCCGACGCGCTCGCCGACCGCCTCGACGCCGGTCCGCTGACAGTGGTCGTGACCGACGCGGCGTACCTGCTCGCCGACGAGCCGCCCGCGCAGCTCGGCACGCTGCTCGACGTGCTCGGCGCGGTCGCCGCCGGTGGCCACGAGACGCTGCGGGTGGTGCTGCACGACCACCCGGACCGGCTGCCCGCCCTGCGCGACCGCGTCGCCGCCGTGCTCGGCGGACGGCTCGCCGGCCCACCCGCCACCGGCTGATCCCACCACCCGCACCCGTCACCCTCACTCGGCCTGCCGACCGGGGCGGTGATCAAGGAGTTTGTGTCCGAATCAGGCCGCCGGAGCGACCCAAACTCCTTGATCAACGCCGCGAGGGCGGGTGGGGGTCAGGTGGGGTGGTCGAGGATGGCGCTGAAGCGTTCCTCGGCCAGGTCGAGCTGGGCCAGGATGTGCTCCTTGACCGGTGGCGACAACGGTGTGTCCGGGCGGGCGACCAGGTCGCGGAAGACCGGCACCAGCGGGCGGTACTTCGCGGCGGCGCGGGCCACCTTCGGCCCGACCGTGTGGATCACGCCCACGCCGTTGTCGGTGAAGTCGGACACCTTGATCACCCGGGCCCAGGGCTCCCGTTCCAGGCTGGCCGCCACGTGCTCCCGGTACTGCTCGTCGCGGTCCCGCCCCGGGTCGTACTCGGGGTTGGTGACCGCCGCGACCAGCCGGGCGACCCGCGACCCGAACCGGCCGGACAGCGCGGCGAGCGCCGCCGAGGTCACGTCGGGCCCGGTGGCCGAAGGGTCGAGCCCGGCCAACTCGGCGGGGTGGTCCTCGACCGCGTCGTGCAGCAGCCCGGCGACGATCACGTCCACGTCCCGCACCTGGTAATGGTGCATCAGCCGGATCGACACCCGCAGCAGGTGGTTGAGGTACGGCTCGCGTACCCGCCGGTCGTCGCGGTGCAGGTCGGCGGCCAGGTCGAGCGCCTCGGTCAGCCGGTCGCGGTCGGCCTCGTCGAACGCCTCGATCTCCAGCCGGAACCGGGCCAGCAGGCCGGGCTCACCGTGGATCTCGGTGATCGCGTGCATCGGCATGGTGGCGAGGTACGCGGGGAACTCCATGCGTCCCTTATAGCCGATCTTCGCTAGATCCGGGGTCCGACACCGCGGCCGAGCAGTTCACCAGCGGCGCCACCTCGGCAGGTCGCGGCGGGACATCTGTCGCCAGAACCGGCGCATCCGTGCACGCCGCACGTTCTGCCAGGAGGCGCGGGCGGAGATCGCGTACCACAGGGAGGTCAGGTCGGCCTGCCGGGCGCAGAAGTTCTGGTCCATCCGGTGCGGCAGCGGCTCACCCTTGGGCGGCAACGGGCACAGCCGGAAGGCGCAGTCGTCCAGGCAGGTGGCGCCGGGTACGCAGGCATCGCCCCGGCGGGTGCTGCGTTCGGGCTCCAGCGGTTCCCGGTCGTCGGTGAGGCAGGGCGGGAGATCACACCGGTCGGCCCGGTGCAGGCGTTCCTCACGCTGCTTCACCGATCCGCCCCGGTCGGCGAGGTTCAGCAGCAGCATGACGTCGGCGAGCAGCCGTTCGGCGGTTGGTTCGAGCACGCTCCAACCCGTGGAGTCGGGAATCCACAGCCGTTGGCTGCGCCGTACCTCGGGCGACGGGCTGCACGACCCGACCCGGCCGGCCGTCTCGCCCTCCTCGATCCAGCAGAACCGTTCCGGCTGCCGGGTGACGAGTGCCGACATGCAGAGCCGCGCCGCGGCCAGCAGGAAAGGATGGGCCGGGCACGGCTCGCGGTCGGTGACCGCGCTTCCCGCCGTACGCAACCAGTGCTGCACCAGGCCGATGGGATTGGCGCCGGCCCCCCGTTTCGGCAGCGGCTCGCTCGGGTTCATCGGCAGCGACAGCAGGGTCAGCGCCTGGATCAGCACCAGGTGGCTGTACCAGAAGCGGGAATGGGCCAGGGCGAACTCGGCCTTCTCGACCAGGAAGCTGCGATCGGCCTCCTGCCGGCCGATCGGCAGGTGACGGATGTTCGCCGCGATGCGGAAACCCTGCGCCAGCGCGATCTCCAAGGAGACTCCGAGTCCACGGTCGTCGCCGGGGCCGTGCTTCGCCGCCAGTGCGTCGAGCCAGGCATCGAGTTGACGCTCGGTCCGCAGCCGGGTCTCCGGGCTGCCCTCGGTGTCGCGGGTGACCGAGAGGAGCAGCAACGGCGCGCTCCACGTCCGCAGCCGCTGGGGCCAGAGCGCCGAAGCGGAGGCATTCCGGTCGGGCAGGTGCGGGAGCACGCCGCCCTCGGGTCGCAGCGCGTCCGCGGCGTCCGCGCCACCGAGTCCGATCTCGCGGGCGGCGGCCAACTGGACCCGGTAGGAGGCCTCCCCGGCGGCGAGACGGAAGAGACTGGCGTAACTCGACGGTAGTCCGGGCGGTGGCTGCGGCACCTGGTGCCGGCGACGGCGTTCGGCGAGGTACCGGGCGGCGTCGCCCCACCGGCGGACGAGCCCGAGTTTCGCCTCGTCCAGCGGGCGGTCGCCGACGTCGCCCTCCTGGAACTGGGACCAGCTCGCCTCGATCCTCGCGGCGATCCGCTCCTGCTGCGGACAGTTTGTGCCGGCGTCGATCTCGAACGCGGTCGCGTACATCTCCAGCCGCCAGCAGGGGTTACGCCCCTTCTCGGCGTGGTGCAGCAGCCGTTCGACCAGATCGGCGTCGGCTTCGCCGTGGCCCGCCCCCCGGGACAGGAGGACCAGCGCGATCAGCGCCTCCCGGCTGGGTTCGTCTGCGACGAGGATCGGCAGCAGGGCGTCCCGCACCTGCGTGTCGGCCAGGAACCGTGCCCCGAGATAGGCCTGGACGACACCGTGCTGGAAGCGCATGCCGTCGGGATGCAGGGTGACGAGGGAGAACTCACCGGCGGTGGTGACGGCCGTGACGAGGTCGGCGCGGCTTCGCACGTCGAGCCCGCCCTCGACCTGGTCTCCCAGGTGGTTCGTGACGGCTTCGAGCGCTTCTCTGAAGTCCTTCCCGCCGTCGCCGGCGTCCGTCAACTGGTCGTAGGTTACGTTCAGCGACTTGCGCAGCAGGCCCGCGCACGCGAAGGCGGACACCACGGCCAGGGCGTGCCGGCGCTCATCCGAGCCGTGCGCGAAGTCCTCGCAGATGTATCCGTCCTGGAGCGCCTGCAGCCATGCGTCGAGCAGGCGGCGGCGGATGTCTGCCCGGTCCACCGGACGGACCGATCCGCCGGTCTCCCGGTGGCTACCGAGCCCCTCCGGCAGCCGCCCGAGCCGGTTGAGGTCCCGGATGACCTTCAGATAGACGGGTGACTCGGTCACGTCGGCGTCGTTGATCAGATGCGCGACGGTCATCCGGGCCGGCCTCGGCGCCTGGTCGTCGCTGTCCAGGCCGAAGGTGAGCGCGTGGGTCTCGCTGAGCGGCTCGAGCCCGATCACCACCGCCGGCATGCTGCGCAGCGGGTCGTAGGGGCGGGTGGCGGTGACCAACGGAAGCCGGTTCTGCGCGGCCCGGGTGAACGCCTGGCGGAGCACACTGTCGTGCTGGCCCTCCTGACCCTCCTGGCCCTTCCCGTACTGCCCGCCGAGTTCTTCCAAGCCGTCGGCCAGCACCGCGATCTTGTTGCTCCACCGCAGTTGGCGCCACAACCGGTCGGCCTGTCCACCGTTCCACAGGTACGGGTCGACGTACTGCGTGAACTGCTCGCGCGCCGCCTTCTCGAAGTCGAGGGAGTCGACGTCCTTCACCTCGCGCAGCGAGAGGGCGACAGGTACGACGCCGCGCCGCGCCAGCTCGTGGGTCAGCCGCAACATCACCGCGGTCTTGCCGGCGCCGACGCCGCCGACGAGGATCATCGGGCACCGGACGTCCGGGTCCCGGATCCGTTCGATCAGTACCTCGCACAGCTCGTCGCGGCCGACGATGTCGGCGAGCGTGTCGTTCGAGGTGCCCACCAGGTCCTCGGCGTGCTCCTTGGCGATCCGCTGGTACCGCCGATAGACCCGGACGAAGGTGAGCAGGTAGAAGCCGACGAAGGCGATCGCGACCGCGAGGACCGTGCCGAGGAAGCCGCTGATCTTCTTGCACTGCCCCTGGTTCGCGGCGCCGTCGCAGAACTGGTCCTGGACCCAGGCCAGCGGCGGGAGCTGCTCCACCCGCCAGTGCCCCACCGTCACGTTCCACAACGGCAGTACGAACTGGGTGAGCACCCAGACACCCACCACCACCGCCGCGCCGACCGCCAGCACCAGCCACCACCAGGGACGGTGCCACCATCGGGCCGGAGCCGCGGGACGGGTCGCCGCTCTCCGGCGCTGTCGTTGCGACCGCTCCCCGTACCAGGTGGTGGCCCGGCGGGACGCCATCGCGGCCCAGACACGGGGCGTCCAGAGCCAGCCGCGCCACAACGGACCCCGCATGCCGGCACCCCCCGGGCTCGCGTGCCGCCCGTACGGCGGAGGCGAGCGACGCTCACTTGGTCTCCGGGCCGAGGCTAACCCCTGCCTGAGCTGGGAGGAGGGGGTTTGCGTCAGCCGCCGGGGGTGAGGCGCTTGACCAGGCGTACGCAGGTGCCCTCCGGCGTGCCGACGATGGTGGCCTCGTCCATCACCCGCGCCATGATCAGCCGCCCGCGTCCCCGGTCGCCGCTCTCGTCGCCGTCGGCTGGCCGCCAGCCGCCCTGGTCGCGTACCTCGATCTCCAGCCGGTCGCCGCGCAGCTCGGCCCGCAGCGTGGTGATCCCCTCCGGTGCGAAGCGGTACCCGTGCTCGATGGCGTTGGCGCACGCCTCGCCGGTGGCGATGAGGACGGTTTCGACGTCCCACTCGCTGACGCCCCGGGCGTGCAGCCAGCCGCGTAGCCGCTCGCGGGTGGCGGCGAGCCGGCCCGGGTCGGCCGGCAGCTCGATGGTGAGGACCGGGCCGACGTCGCCGGATGTCCCACCCGTCACGTCCGGCCCTCCGTCCCGTGCCCGTCCCCGGACCTGGGCGCCCACTCGCGCTGTCACCGCCCGATTCTCACCCTGTTGTCCCCGGTGACCGCCGATTCATTCCCCCGGCGGCGCTGTCCGTCAAACGTGATCATTGCGCATCGGGGGCGGCGTGTCAGCCGGCGGCCCGGCAGGGCGGCAACGGCGGCGGGCCGGCGCCCCCCGGAGGGGACGCCGGCGCGGGATGAGCGGACGGTCACGCCGGCGGCGTCGAGGCGGTACGCGAGCGGGTATCGGGGCAGGTCAGAGCGGCAGCCGCCCGGCGCCGGCGAAGGCGTCGACGACGAGCGGGACCAGCGGGGCCGGCATCGGCCGGGCGGCGCGCAGCGTCGGCGTCCATCCGGCGTCGCCGCCGAGGTCCGGGTCGTGGACGGCGTTGTACGCGGCGAGCATGCTCACCGGCCGGGGCAGGCGGTCGCCCTGGCGCACCCAGCTGCCGCGCTCGGTGAGCGCGGTGCCGCCCCAGTCGTACAGCAGGTCTGCGGGGCCGGCGTCGCCGGTGAGCGTGAAGAAGTTGTTCTCCGCGTACAGCGCGGACTGCACGCCGACGCCGAGGGCGTACTCGAAGCCGGGCCCGCCGAGCCGGTAGTGGTTCTCGTGCACGTCGACCTGGCCGAACCGTACCCGGGGCAGCCGTTGCAGCGTGCCGTCGAACAGGTTGTGCCGCACGGTGACGGCGAGCCGGCCCACGTCCGGCCCGACGGTGTTGGACGAGCCGATCAGCATCACCTTGTCCCGGCCGGTGAACCGGTTCCAGGAGACGGTGACCAGGCTGGCGGTGTGCGTGACGTCCAGCGAGCCGTCGTGTACCTGCCAGGGCCGGCCGAAGTAGACGGGCTGCGTGCTGTCCGGGTTGTCGCCGTCGGTGAACGTGTTGTGGTCGATCCAGACGTGTTCGCTGCGCCGTACCGAGATCTGGTCGTACTGGGAGTTCCAGTTGCCGGTGTCGCCGTCGGTGGGGGACCAGGCGGGGAAGCAGTCCCGGATGTCGACGAACTCGATGTTGCGCACGATCACGTTGTCGACCCGGTCGATCATCAGCGTCAGGCCGGTGAGCCGGGCGCCGCGCAGGCCGATGATCGTGGTGTTGGAGCCGACGTTGATCTGGGTCTGCCGGGTCTGGTTGGCCACCGACCGCACCCGGGCGGCCTCCAGCGGCCCGCTCGGGTTCGTCCGCCCCCAGGTCGCCGGGTCGTACGCGGCCAGGTAGGCGGGCAGCGAGTACTCCGGGTCGGCCAGGTCGGCGCAGTCCAGCGGCGTGCCGTCCGGACCTTCGAAACCGTCGACGGTTCCGGCCACGTACACAATCTTGGAGGTGGCGTCGGTGGCGTTCGTGGCGTTGTCGCCGCCGAGCGCGGCGACCAGTTCGGCCCGGGTACGCACGACGCGCACCCGCTCCGGCGTGGCGGCCGACCCGCCGGTGGTGCCGGTGCCGGCGGCGGCCCAGCCGTCGTTCGCGGCGAGGGCCTGGCGGCCGATCAGCTCGGCGGCCCGGGACGGCTCACCAGGTGCGGCCGGCGCGGGCGCGGCGGTGGTGAGGACGAGCGCGGCGGTCAGCGCCGCGACGGCTGCGGTTCGGGTACGCATGACTCGTTCCGTTCTCCTGGAGGGACATTCACTGCGCGGGCAGGTCCACCACGTACGGCGTGACCGCCCACGGCACGCCCGCCTCGGACGGCAGCGCGCCGGTCTGCGCGGCGGTCCGCAGCACCGCGCCGACGCCCCGCACCATCCGCACCCGCTGCGGGCCGTCGCCCGCCACGCGCACCAGGTCCCCGTCGAGCAGCCTCGGTTCGGGCGCGTCCCGCAGCGCGTCCAGCACCGCGGTGAACGGTTCGGTACGCGCCAGCGGCGCGATCAGCGGCGTGCCGTCGGCGCGGTGGTCGAGCAGGTTCGCCAGCAGCCCGCGGCGGCCGGGCACCGGGCGTGGCGTGTCGTCGCCGGGTAGCCGCAGCCGGTCGGTGGGGTACTCCAGCACCGCCCGGCCCCGCTCACCGGTGACCAGCACCTCCCCGGGTACGTGTTCCTCGGCGGCGAGGGTGAGCGCGGCCAGCACGGGCGGCCCGGCGTGCGGGGTCAGTCGCAGCACTGTGGTGTCGTCCACCTCGATCGGGCGCACCCGGTAGCGCTCCACGGCGATCCGGGCGGGGCGGACGGGTGCGCCGGTGACCGATTCGGCGACGGCGAGGCACTGCATGAGCGCGTGGGCGAGCGGGTTGGCGAGCGCTCCGTCCAGCGCCGGGCGGCCGTCGACGGTTCGTCGCCCGGCCCACGGGGAGCGGGCGTAGTAGGCGTCCGGGCGTTGCCAGGCGGCGAGTGTGGCGATGCCGGTGACCGGGCCGAGCCGCCCGAGCGCGCCGGTCAGTTCGGTCAGCGCGGCCGAGCCGAGCGCCTGGAAGTTGACCTGCACGGCCCGGCCGGCGGCGTGCGCGGCGGCGGTGAGCGTCAGGTGTTCGGCGAGGTCGAGCACCGGCGGCTTCTCCAGCAGCAGGTCCGCCCCGGCGGCGAGCGCGTCGAGCGCGATCGGCAGGTGTGTGTGTGGCGGCGTGCAGATCACCACCACGTCGGGCCGGGACTCGGCGAGCATGGCCCGGTGGTCGGTGAAAACGGCCGCCTCCGGCGGGACCGGCGCGTCCGGTTCGGCATCCAGCGGGCGTACGTCGACCAGCGCCACCAGGCGCGCCCGCCCGGCCGCGTGCAGCTCCGCGATGGTCCGGCGGTGCCAGCGGCCGTGCCCGTTCGCCCCGATCAACGCCACCCGTGGCGGCCCGCCGGCGCTCACCGGGCGCCGCCCGGGGTGCTCCCGGTCACCGGGCGTCCGCCAGCGTGGCCCGGACGCCGTGGCGTTCCAGCGCGGTGAGCCAGCCGGTCACGTCGGCGCGGAACTCGTCGTCGGCGGCCAGGTCGGGCGGGAACACCTCGCGCAGCGCGAAGACCGCGTCCACCACCCCGGCCGGGGTGTGCGCTCCGGCGGCGAGGGCGGCGCGCAGCCGGTCGGCGAGCGGGTCGTCCAGCGGCAGCGGCCGGCCGTCGTCGGCGTACCCGAGCAGGAACCGCAGCCAGGCCGCCACCACGAGCGCGCTCCACCGCGCCGACCGGCCGGCCGCCCGCAGGTCGGCGACGGTGTGCAGCACCCGCTGCGGCAGCTTCTGCGAGCCGTCCATGGCGACCTGCGTCGTCCGGTACCGGATCGCGGGGTTGGCGAAGCGGGCGAGCACCTGCTCGCCGTAGGCGCTCACGTCGACGCCGGCCGGCGGGGTGAAGCTCGGCGTGATGTCCTCGGCGACCAGCCGCCGCAGCACCGCCTCCAGGTGCGGCAGCGCCAGCGCCTCGGCCACCGTCTCCGCGCCGGCGAGCGCGCCCAGGTACGCGGTGGCCGAGTGCACGCCGTTGAGGGCCCGCAGTTTCAGCCGCTCCCACGGGCCGGCGTCGTCGGTGAGCACCGCGCCGGACCGCTCCCAGGCCGGGCGGCCGCCGGGGAAGTCGTCCTCGATCACCCACTGCGACCACGGTTCGGCGGCGATCGCCGCCAGGTCGGTCACGCCCAGCGCCCGGCGCGCGGTGTCCCGGGTCTCGTCGGTGGCGGCCGGCACGATCCGGTCGACCATGGTGCCGGGGCAGGTGACGGCGGTGAGCACCCGTTCGGCGCTCGCGTCCGGCACCCGGGCCAGCGCGAGGCACTGCTCCACCAGCCCGCGCAGACGGCGTCCGTTGGCGGGCAGGTTGTCGCAGCTCACCAGCGCGATCGGCCCGGCGTCGGCGGCGGCGCGGGCGAGCAGCCCGCGCACCAGCAGACCGGGCACGGTACGCGGGGGACGGCCGGTGGTGAGGTCGGCGGTCAGGTCCGCGTCCACCGTCAGCGCTGCGGTCACCGGGTCCAGCCGGTACGCCTTCTCGGTCACCGTCAGCGTGACCACCCGGATCGCCGGGTCGGCGAGCAGGCCGACCACCGCGTCCGGGTCACTCGCGGCGTGCCGTACCCCGGCGAGCGCGCCGACCACCCGGGTGGCCGCGGCGTCGGGGGCGAGCGTGGTGACGCTGAACAGGCAGTCCTGCGCGGCCAGGGCGTCGACCACGTCGGTGCTGCGCGGCGCGACGCCGATGATGCCCCAGTCGCCGCCGGCCGCGCCGACCGCCGCCTCGGTGTGCACCGCCTGGTGGGCGCGGTGGAACGCGCCGACGCCGAGGTGGACGATGCCGGCCGGCACGGTGCCGGGGCGCAGCAGCGGCCGGGACTCCGGCGGCAGGTGGCGTAGCGTGGCCAGGCCGAGCCGGTCGGGGGTCAGCGCCATGCCGGGCCGTCCGGGAAGCGGAACTGCGCGATCGACTCCGGGCGCATGGTGGCGCTGTAGCCGGGAGCGGTGGGCAGCAGGTAGCGCCCGCCCCGGGTGCGGACCGGGTCGGTGAAGTGCTCGTGCAGGTGGTCGACGTACTCGACCATGCGGCCGTCCAGGCTCGTGCCGACCCGCAGGTGGTCGAAGATCGCGAGATGCTGCACGTACTCGCACAGGCCCACGCCGCCCGCGTGCGGGCAGACCGGCACGCCGAATTTCGCCGCCAGCAGCAGCTCGGCGAGCACCTCGTCCACGCCGCCGACGCGGCAGGCGTCGATCTGCATCACGCCGATCGCCTCGGCCTGGAGCAGCTGCTTGAAGATGACCTTGTTGGCGGCGACCTCGCCGGTGGCGACCCGGCAGCGTCCGCCGGTCAGCTCGGTGACCGCGCGGGCGATCCGGGCGTGGCCGAGTACGTCGTCGGCGTGCGTGGGCTCCTCGATCCAGTACGGGTCGACCTCGGCGAGCACGCCCATCGCGGCGATCGCCTCGTCCACGTCCCACACCTGGTTGGCGTCCATCATCAGCAGCGCGTCCGGGCCGATCTCGGCCCTGATGATCCGGGCCCGCCGCAGGTCGTCCTCGATCCGCCCGCCGACCTTCATCTTCATCGCGCGCCACCCGGCGGCGTACGCGTCGCGGGTCAGCGCGCGCACCTGCTCGTCCGGGTAGCCGAGCCAGCCCACCGACGTGGTGTACGAGGGGAACCCGTCGCGTTCCAGCCCGGCGAGCCGGTCGGCCAGGCCGTCGCGGCCCTTGTCGAGGATGGCCGCCGCCTCGTCCGGGGTGAGCGCGTCGGTGATGTGGTGGAAGTCGACAGTCGCGACCAGCTCGTCGGTGGGCATCTCGGCGAGGAGGCGCCACATCGGCTTGCCGGCGAGCTTGGCGCGCAGGTCCCAGACCGCGTTGACGAGCGCGCCGGTGGCCATGTGGATCACGCCCTTCTCCGGGCCCAGCCAGCGCAGCTGCACGTCGGCGGCCAGGGAGCGCCAGAATGCGACGGGTTCGGCGGCGATCTCGGCGACGGTGCGTCCGCGTACGTGGTGGGCGAGCGCGCGGACCGCCGCGCAGGTGATCTCGTTGCCCCGGCCGTTGGTGAACGTGAACCCGGTGCCGGTGGGCCCGCCGTCGGTGGTCAGCTCCACGTACGTGGCCGAGTAGTCGCCCCGGTTTATCGCGTCCGAGCCGTCGCCGCTGGCGGCGGTGGGGAAGCGCACGTCGTGCACCTCGACGTCGACGATTGTGGTCATGAAGGCCCACCTCCGAACTTGAAGACCTGCTTCGGCAGCCGGTACGCCAGGTCGACGATCGTCTCGGCGGCCTCGTCCCCGGTCATCCGGTGCTCGGCGACGAGGCGGGCGAGGAATCCGGCGTCGACCCGGCGGGCCACGTCGTGGCGTACCGGGATGGAGCAGAACGCGCGGGTGTCGTCGACGAACCCGGCGGTGTTGTAGAAGCCGGCCGTCTCGGTGACCGCCTCGCGGAACCGGCGCAGCACCTCGGGGGAGTCCAGGAACCACCAGGGCGCGCCGAGGCGCAGCGCCGCGTAGCCGCCGGCCAGGGGGGCGAGTTCCCTGGTGAACGTGTCCTCGTCGAGCGTGTAGAGCACCACTGTGAGCCGCGGGTCGTTGCCGTGCGCGTCCAGCAGCGGCGCGAGAGCGTGCACGTACTCGGTGGCCTGCGGCACGTCCCCGCCGACGTCGCGGCCGTGCCGGGCGTGCAGCCACCGGTTGTGGTTGCGCACCGCGCCGGGGTGCAGCTGCATGACCAGGCCGTCGTCGAGCGACATCCGGGCGAACTCCAGCAGCATGTGCGCCCGGAACGCCTCGGCGTCGCCCGTGTCGGCCAGGCCGCGCCGGCCCCTGTCGAACAGGGCCGCGGCCTGCGCCGGACTGAGATCGAGGGTACGGGCGGTCGGGTGCCCGTGGTCGGTGGAGGTGGCCCCGGCGGCGGCGAACGCCTCCCGCCGGGCCCGCAGCGCGGCCAGGTATCCGGCGTACGTGCCGGTGTCCTCGCCGGAGACCTCGGCGAGCCGGTCCACGTTTGCCGCCCAGTTGCCGAACTCCATGTCCACCACGTCGTCGGGGCGGAACGTGGTGACCACCCGCCCGCCCGGCCCGCCCCAGCCGTCGGCGGCGAGCTTGGCGTGCCGGCCCAGGTCGTCCAGCGGCGACTCGGTGGTGGCGAGCACCTCGATGCCGAAGCGCTCGAACAGCGCCCGGGGACGGAACCCCGGTTCGGCCAGGCGCGCCGCGAGCGCGTCGTAGACGGTGTCGGCGGTGGCCGGGCCCAGCGGCGTGTCGACGTCGAACACGTTGCGGAACGTCTGCTCCAGCCACAGGCGGGACGGGGTGCCGCGGAACAGGTGCCAGTGCGCGGCGAATCGCCGCCAGATGGTCCGCCCGTCGGTCTCCACCGGGCTGCCGTCGACGCTGGGCACGCCCAGGTCGGCCGGGGGTACGCCCTGGCTGAGCAGCATCCGGGTCAGGTAGTGGTCGGGTACGACGAGCAGCCGGGCCGGGTCGGGGAACGGCTGGTCGTCGGCCAGCAGCCCGGGGTCGACGTGCCCGTGCGGGGAGATGATCGGTTGCTGCGCGGCGAGCGCGTACAGCTCGCGGGCCAGGGCACGCAGGCCGGGCTCGGCGGGCAGCAGCAGATCGCTGGGGGAGATGATCGGCACGGGGGCGGGCTCCTCGGTCAGGGCAGGGTGAGCAGGTCGGCGACGCGGGTGGGCGCGCCGGTCTCCAGCGAGCGGTTGGCGGCCAGGCCGGTGAGCAGCGCGAGCGCGCCGTCGCGGGCGGTGGCGGCCCGGCCGAGCGGGTCGGGTTCGCCGCCGAGCAGCACCCGGGTCATCCGGGTGTCCGCGCCGCCGTGCCCGCGCCGGGTCCAGCCCTCGACCGGGATCTGGACCGGTGGCGCCCAGAACGGGCGCAGCGTGAGCCGGGCCGCGCCCCGCTCGACGGCGGCCTCGTCGCCGTGCAGCGCCGCGCCTTTCAGTGCACCGGCGACGGACGGGCTGACGTGGTCGCTCTCGGTCACCTCCAGCTCCAGGCGGCCCCGGCTGCCGTTGACCATCACCCGGTAGCCCTCCCAGGGGGCGTACGCGGTCAGGTGGTAGGTCATGGTCGCGCCGGTGTCGTAGCGGGCGAGCACCGCGAGGTCGTCCTCGATGGTCACGCCGGGGGCGAAGACGTTGCGGTCGCGGTGGTAGCCGTCCTCGGCCTCGGCGTCGAGGTACAGCTCGCGCAGTCGCGGGTGGTCGGCCAGGCGCAGCGCGAACGGGTCGCCGTCGGCGGCGGGGGAGCCGTGCGCCCGGTCGTAGTCGCGGGCGTAGCCGTGCCGGCGGCCGTGGGCGCCGTAGAAGAACAACCTGCCGTACGCGTGCACCTCGACCGGGCGCGCGTCCAGCCACCAGTTGACCAGGTCGAAGTGGTGGCCGGACTTGTGCACCAGCAGCCCGCCGGAGACGGACTTGTCGCGGTGCCAGCGGCGGAAGTAGTCGGCGCCGTGGCGCACGTCGAGCAGCCACTCGAAGTGCACCGACCCGATCTCGCCCACCGCGCCGTCGGCGAGCAGCCGCCGGACCTGCTCGTGCAGCGGGTTGTAGCGGTAGTTGAACGCGACTGTGACGCGGCGGCCGGTCTCGGCGACCGCGTCCAGGATGCGCCGGCACCGTTCCGCGTCGACCGTCATGGGCTTCTCGACGATCACGTCGCAGCCGGCGCGCAGCGCCGCCGTCACGTACTCGTCGTGGGTGGCGTCCACGCTGGTCACCAGCGCCACGTCGACGCGCTCCTTGGCGAGCATGGCGGTGAAGTCGGCGGCGGCGTACGTGGGCACCGGCGACCGGCCCAGCTCGGCCAGCCAGCGGTTGTGCGCGTCCATCCTCGTCTGGTTGACGTCGGCGAGCGCGACCAGCTCGGCGGTGTCGGCGTGGTCGAGCGCCAGGGCGCGGACGAACATCTCGGCGCGCGCCCCGGCGCCGACCAGGGCGTGGCGGACCCGTTCCCGGGCCGGTGGTGACATGACGTCGGCCTCCCCGGCAGTCGGCTGCAAAGGTTTGCAGCCGAAGAAACCACGACGATGGATGCGTCGTCAACGGATGGCGGTCAAGCCGCCCTATCCATCCGCATTGATGAGGTTTCGCGCGCCCACCGGCACCGTCGCCGCAATCGAGCCGCAACAATGGACCGTTGACACCGGCGCAACCGTTTGCATTAATGGGCGGCACCCGTGACCCCCACCACATCGGACGAGGGAGCCCGCCGTGCCAGCCACCATCCGGGACGTCGCCCGCGCCTCCGGTGTGCACATCTCCACCGTGTCCCGGACGTTCTCGGCCCCGCACCTGGTCAACCCGGAGACCCGGGTCCGGGTGCTGGCCTGCGCGGAGGACCTCGGCTACCGGCCCAACCGGGCCGCCCGGGCCCTCATCACCGGCCGTACGCACAACATCGGCCTGATCGTGGCCGACATCGCCAACCCGTTCTTCCCGCCGCTGATCAAGGCGGCGGAGGGGCAGGCCCGGCACCGCGACTACCACGTGTTCGTCGCCGACACCAACGAGGACCCGGTCGCCGAGGAGGACCTGGTCCACGCGCTGGCCAAGCAGGTCGACGGCGTGCTGCTGTGCAGCCCCCGGATGAGCAACAGCCTGATCGAGCAGGTCAGCCGCGAGGTCCCGGTGGTGGTGATAAACCGCCAGGTCGCCGGCCTGCCCTGCGTGATGATGGACGTCGGGCAGGGCGCCCGGGCCGCGATCGAGCACCTGCTCGGGCTCGGCCACCGCCGGATCGCGCTGCTCGGCGGCCCACGCGGCTCGTGGACCGCCCGGGAGATGCGCCGCGCCGCTACCGCCGCCGCCCGCAGCGGTTCAGCGGAACTGACCGTCCTCGGACCCAACCAGCCCACCGAGACCGGCGGCGGCGCCCTGGCCGAACAGGTGCGCCGCAGCGGCGTCACCGCCGTGCTGGCCTACAACGACCTGATGGCGATCGGCCTGATCGAAGGGCTGGACGCGCTCGGGACGCGGGTGCCGCACGACGTGAGCGTCGTCGGCGTCGACGACATCGCGCTGAGCCGGCTCACCCGCCCCAAGTTGACGACGGTGGCCACGCCGACCGCGGCCGCCGGCCGGACGGCCGTCGACATGCTGCTGCAACTCGACTCCGACGCGCCACGCGGCGCCCGGGGCCGGGGCGCGGCGGCCGGCGACCGTCGCACCACCGCACAGGTAATGCTCCAGACCGAACTGGTCGTCCGCGACTCGACCGGGCCCGTCCCCGCGCCCGGCCGGGACGGCACCGGGGCCTGAGCAGGTGGCCCGGGCCCGCACAGCACTGCGGACCCGGGCGGCCCGTGGACGGCCGCCGGTGACGTCGTCGCCTCCCACAGCCGAGGAGTGAGCGCAGATGCACCCCGCAACGTCCCCCACCGCCGGCGCACCCGCCGGGCGGCATCACCGTACCCCTGTGACCCGACGTCGACTCGTGCGCGGCCTGGCCGCCGTCGCGCTCGCCGTGCCCCTCGCCCTGGGCGCGGCCGGCTGCGGCGACGACGACGCCGGCGGCGACGGCGGCCCGGTCAAACTCTCCGTCTTCTGGTGGGGCGGTGAGGCCCGGGCCAAGCTCACCGAGGACGCCCTGGCCCTCTACACCAAGAAGCACCCGGACGTGACGTTCGAGAAGACCTGGCAGGCCAACCAGGGCTACTTCGACAAGCTCGCCACGCTCACCGCCGGCGGCAACCCGCCGGACCTGTTCCAGATCGACGACAACTACCTGGCCGAGTACGCCGGCCGCAGCACCACGCTCGACCTGGGCAGCTACCAGGACTCCGGCAAGCTCGACGTGTCGAAGTTCCCCAAGAGCCTGCTGGAGTACGGCGTGGTCGACGGCAAGCTCGCCGGGGTGGCCGCCGGGGAGAACACCCAGGGCCTGGTCTACAACAAGACGCTGCTGCAAAAGAACGGGCTGCCCGAGCCGACCACCGGGATGAGCTGGGAGGAGCACATCGCCTGGGCCGAGCAGGTGGCGAAGAAGACGAAGGTGCCCGGCACCCAGGATCCGAGCGCAGACTACAAGGCGCTCTGGGTGTGGCTGCGCCAGCAGGGCAAGGACCTGTACAACGGCAAGGAGCTCGGCTTCACCGCCGAGGACGTGACGAAGTGGTTCGAGCTGTGGAAGGGCGCGCGGGACCGGGGCGCCACCCCGAAGCCTGACGTCATCCACGAGGGCAACTCCAGCGACATCACCAAGCAGCTGGTGGTCACCGGCAAGTCGGCCACCTCCTGGGTGTGGGTCAACCAGATGCCGGACCTGAAGAAGAACACCAAGGACGAGCTGGGCGTGGTCGCGTACCCGGGTGACCCGAGCGGGCAGTGGGCGCGCGCCTCGATGTACTGGTCGGTGTTCAAGGGCAGCAAGCACAAGGACGTCGCCGTCGACGTGATCAACTTCCTGAACAACGACCCGGAGGCGGTGGCGCTGCTCGGCACCGACCGCGGTCTGCCGTCGAACATGGATCTGCGCGCCAAGGTCAGCGAGACCGCCACCGACCCGGCCATGAAGCAGTCCATCCAGGTCGAGTCCGACCTGGCGCAGAAGTTCGGCGCCTCGCCCCAGGTGCCGATCAAGGGGCACAGCAAGGTCAAGTCCGAGCTGGTCAAGGCCGCCGAGAACGCCCAGTACGGCCGCGCCACCCCGGCTCAGGCGGCCGAGCAGTTCGTCACCGCCTGCAAGTCCGCGATCGCCTGACCCCACGAAAGGACCGGTCCCGTGGCTGTCACCACGGCGCCCGGCCGGACCCCGCGCACCGGACCGGCCGGCCCTCGCCCCACGCGGCGTCGGGCCGGCCGGGCCCGGCTCGGCGAGGGCCTGGCGGGGTACGTCTTCCTCTCGCCCTGGCTCATCGGACTGATGGGCGTCACGGCGATCCCCATGCTGCTGTCGCTCTGGCTGAGCTTCACCGACTACGACATCCTCACGCCGCTGTCCGAGGTGCGGTGGGTGGGGCTGGCCAACTACGAGCGGATGTTCACCGCCGACCCGTCGTACTGGCACGCGGTGCGGGTCACGCTGACGTTCGCGCTGATCGCGGTGCCGCTGAAGCTGGCCGCCGCGCTCGGCGTGGCGCTGCTGCTCAACCGGGCCTGGCGCGGCGTCGGGCTGTTCCGCAGCCTGTTCTACCTGCCGTCGCTGCTCGGCGGCAGCGTCGCGCTGGCCATCGTCTGGGTCAACATGTTCAACCGGGACGGCGCGTTCAACTCGTTCCTCGCCCTGTTCGGCGTCGAGGGGCTGCCCTGGGTCAGCGACCCGGACTGGGCGCTGGAGACGCTGATGGTGCTGGCCATCTGGCAGTTCGGCGCGCCCATGGTGATCTTCCTGGCCGGGCTCAAGCAGGTGCCCACCGAGCTGTACGAGGCGGCGGCGGTGGACGGCGCCGGGGCGTGGCGGCGCTTCCGCGCGGTCACCCTGCCCATGCTCTCCCCGGTGATCTTCTTCAACCTGGTGCTGGAGACCATCAACGGCTTCCAGGGCTTCACCGCCGCGTTCGTGCTCAGCAACGGCACCGGCGGCCCGGTCGACTCCACCCTGATGTACACGCTGAAGCTCTACATCTCCGGCTTCACCGACCTGGAGATGGGCTACGCGTCGGCGATGGCGTGGGTGTTCCTGGTGGCGATCGGCGTGGTCACCGCCGTCTTCTTCAGCACCGGCCGGTTCTGGGTGCACTACTCGGACGGAGACGACTCATGACGGCGCTTCCTGTCGCCCGCCGCCGGCCGGGCAGCGGCCGCAACGTCCTGCGGCTGGTCGTGCTCGTGGCGATCGTCGCGGTGGTGCTCTACCCGCTGTTCTGGATGCTCGGCACGTCGGTCAAGTCGCAGGCCGAGATCGTCAACAACGTCGGCCTGCTGCCGGAGGTGTTCACCCCCGGCAACTACGTCGACGGCTGGACCAACTTCGACATCAGCTTCGGCCGGTTCTTCCTCAACAGCGCAGTGGTCAGCGCGCTCACCGTCGTCGGCAACGCGCTGTCCTGCCTGCTCGCCGCGTACGCCCTGGGCCGGCTGCGGTTCCGGCTGCGCAAGCTGTGGTTCACCGTGATGATCGGCACGCTGCTGCTGCCCGGGCACGTGCTGATCGTGCCGCAGTACATCCTGTTCCGCAGCCTCGGACTGGTCGGCGGCGACTGGCCGTACCTGCCGCTGCTGGTGCCGCAGTTCCTGGCCACCGAGGCGTTCTTCGTCTTCCTCATGGTGCAGTTCATGCGCGGCATCCCGCGCGAGCTGGACGAGGCGGCCACCATCGACGGCGCGTCCCCGTACGGCGTGTTCCGGCACGTCATCCTGCCGCTGAGCCGCCCGGCGCTGGTCACCACCGCGATCTTCTCGTTCATCTGGACCTGGAACGACTTCTTCCGGCAACTGGTGTTCCTGTCCAGCCTGGAGGACTACACGGTCCCGGTGGCGCTGACGCTGTTCATCGACTCGACAAGCCAGAGCGCCGTCGGCCCGATGTTCGCCATGTCGGTGCTGTCGCTGCTGCCGGTGTTCCTGTTCTTCCTGGCCTTCCAGCGGATGCTCGTCGAGGGCATCAACACCAGCGGGCTGAAGGGATGACCGCCGTGCCTGCCCGTGGCGACTGGCGGGACACGCTGCGCGAGGCGACCGATCTGGCGCTGCTCGGCTTCGCCGTGGCGCTGGCCGCGCTGCCGGTGCTCACGCTCGCCCCGGCGCTCGCCACTGCCAGTGCCGCGCTGCACGACAGGTCGGTCACCGGTTCCTGGCCCGACGCGCGGACCAGCCTGGCCCGGTTCGGCCGCGCGCTGCCCGCCGGGCTGGCGGTCAGCGCCGTCGCCCTGGCCGCCGTCGCGCTGCTCGCCGCCGACCTGCTCGCGCTCGCCACCGGCCGGGTTCCCGGCGGCGGGCCCGCGCTCGCGCTCACCGCCGTCGTGGTCGCGGTCCTGCTCGGGTACGCGGGCCTGGTCACCGTCGCGGTCGGGCGCAGCGGCGGCCGGGGCTGGCGGACGGCGGCGCGTGAGGTGGCCCGCACCTGCCCGCAGCGCCCCGGCGTGCGGGCCGCCGCCTCCGGCATCTGCGCCCTCGCGGTGCTGCTGGGCGTGCTGGTCACGCCGGTCGCGGTGCCGATCCTCGGCGGGTACGCCCTCGCGGCGCTGCACGCGCTCGACGCCCGCCGCCCGGTCCCCGCCCCGGACCCGACGTGACCGCCGAACCCCGGCTGGTGGTGGACGGCGCCGAGGTGGCCCGGTACCTGGTCCGGCCGGAGCTGGACCCGCGCCACGGGCCCCGGCCCTACCTGCATCCGGTGCGGACCCGGGCCGGCACGCCGGTCACCGACGCGCTCCCGGCCGACCACGTCTGGCACCTCGGCGCGTCACTGGCCGTGCAGGACGTGGACGGCGTCAACCTGTGGGGCGGCCGGACGTACGTGCGCGGCACCGGCTACACCTGGCGCGACGACCACGGCGTCATCGCGCACACCGGCTGGCGCGAGCGGACCGCCGACCGGCTCGACCACGACCTGGAATGGCGGGACCGGCACGGCCGGGTGCTGCTGCGCGAGCACCGGCGGATCACCGCCACCCCGGCCGGGGAGGACGCCTGGTGGCTGGACCTGTCCGCCACGCTCACCTCCGCCACCGGCGCCGACGTGCGCCTGGGCAGCCCGGCCACGAACGGCCGCCCGGGCGGCGCCGGCTACGGCGGATTCTTCTGGCGTGCCGTGGCCGACGGGGAAGCGCGGGTGCGCACCGCCGAGGCGGTGGGCGAGGAGGCGGTGAACGGCTCGGCCGCGCCCTGGCTGGCGTTGTCCGCCTCCGCGCTTGGCGGTGGCGCGTACACGCTGGTGTTCACCGGTCTGGGGCCGGGTGACAGGTGGTTCGTGCGCACCGCGATGTACCCGGGCGTCTGCGTCGCGTACGCGTTCGACACCCCGGCGGTGGTCGCGGCCAGCCGGCCCCGGCACAACCGGCACCGGGTGCTGGTCGCCGACGGCCACCTCGACCCGGACGACGTGGCGGCCCGCCTGGGGGTGACGCCGTGAGCCCGGCGGGCGGGCCGGAGGTGGTCTGCGTGGGCGAGACGATGGTGGTGCTCGCCCCCGATGACGGCGGGTCGCTGGAGCGCGCGGCGCGGCTGACCGTCGGCGTGGGCGGCGCGGAGTCGAACGTGGCGGCCGGACTGGCCCGGCTCGGGCACCGCGCGGCGTGGGTCAGCCGGGTCGGCGACGACCCGTTCGGGCGGCGGGTGGTGGCCGAGGTCGCCGCCGCGGGCGTGGACGTCAGCCTGGTCATCGTGGATCCGGACGCGCCGACCGGGCTCTACCTGAAGGATCCGACCCCGGTCGGCACCCGCGTGCACTACCACCGTGCCGGGTCGGCCGCGAGCCGCCTCGGTGCCGCCGACCTCACGCGTTCCGGGCTGGCCGGGGCACGCCTGCTGCACCTGTCCGGCATCACCGCGGCGCTCTCCGGCACCTGCCGTGACCTGCTCGTATCAGCGCTGGACGGGCGCGCGCTACCGGGTGCCCGGGTCAGCTTCGACGTGAACCACCGCCCGGCGCTCTGGCCCGCCGACCGGGCCGCCCCGGTCCTGCACGGCCTGGCCGACCGCGCCGACGTGGTGCTGGTCGGGCTGGACGAGGCGGCCGGACTGTGGGCTGCGGACGATCCGGCCGACGTTCGTGCCCTGCTGCCCGGCCCGGAACTGGTGGTGGTCAAGGACGGGCCGGTCGGCGCGACGGCGCTGCCGCGTACCGGGCCGGCGGTGTTCGTGCCGGCGCTGCCGGTGGACGTGGTGGAGCCGGTCGGCGCGGGTGACGCGTTCGCCGCCGGGTTCCTGTCCGGGCTGCTGCGCGGCCTGGACCTGCGCGCCTGTCTGCGGCTGGGGCACCTGACCGCCGCGCCGGTGCTGGTCGTGCCGGGCGACACCGCGCCGCCGCCTGATCCGGAGACGATCGCGCGGGCGCTGGCGCTGCCGGAGACGATGTGGACCGCGCAGGTCAGGGGAGGGAGCGGGAGATGAGCGGGCACGACTTCGAGGCACTGTTCGGCGACGCGCGGGTGATGGTGATCCTGCGCGACCTGCCTGTCGACGAGACGGTCCGGCTGGCGGAACTGGCCTGGGATCTCGGCATCGCCGTGGTGGAGGTGCCCATCCGTACCCCGGAAGCGGTGCCGGCGCTGCGCGCCGCGGTGACGGCCGGGCGGCGGCGGGACCGGATCGTCGGCGCGGGCACCGTGCGTACCCCGGCGCAGGTCCACGACGCGGTGGCCGCCGGGGCGGCGTTCACGGTGGCGCCCGGCCTGGACCTGGCGGTGGCCGACGCGGCGGCCGGTCTCGGCGTGCCGCACCTGCCCGGCGTGGCCACCCCGACCGAGGCGCAGCGGGCGCTCGACCACGGCCTGGTGTGGCTCAAGGCGTTCCCGGCGGTCAGCCTCGGCCCGGCCTGGTTCCGGGCGGTGGCCGGGCCGCTGCCGGAGGCCCGGTTCGTCGCCACCGGCGGCGTCGACGCCGGCAACGCGGAAGACTTCCTCGCCGCCGGGGCGCGCGTGGTGGCGGTCGGGTCGGCGCTCACCGACCCTGAGCAACTGCCGCGCCTGGCCACGCTCGCGGCCGGCGGCGCGGTCAGGTGACGGTACGGCCGGACGTGGTGGCGGTGGTCCGGATCGCCTTCACGATCGCCGGGATCGACCCGATCAGCAGCACCAGCGCCCAGATCAGCGCCACCACCGCGAACACCACGGCGCCCAGGTCGTCCAGGATGCTGACCAGGATCACCGGCACCAGGCCGTGCAGGAACTGCAGCACCACTGTGCACAGCAGCGTGGTCAGCATCAGCGCGACGAGGCCCTTGTTACGCAGGAACCGGGGCTGGGCGGCGAGCAGCAGCCCGGCCCAGACCAGTTTGAGCAGCAGCGCCAGCCCGAGCAGCACCGCCGCGTCGCCGACCGGGAAGAACCCCCACACCGCGAGGTACGCCAGCGTGCCGAACGGCGGCGCCAGGACCAGCGACACCATCACCGTCAGCTCGACGAACGCGACGATCAGCAGGACCAGCGACACCAGCAGCAGCACGATCGAGAAGACGAGCGTGGCCACGCCCTGCACCCGGCCCTGCACCCGGTCCGGCAGCACCAGGCTCAGGCAGAACAGCCCGGTCGTCCAGAGCGCCACCACGTCGATCAGCGCGAGGTAGCCGATGCCCCGCCCGGACGGCTCGGACACCGCGCCGACGTCGCCCAGCTCGACGCCGAGCTGCCCGGCGCGCTCCCGCAGCGCGCCGCTCGCGTCGCCGCCGCCGGTCAGCGCCGCCGCGCCCAGCTCCACGCCGACCACGAGCGCCACCGCGAGCAACGCCAGCAGCAGGAACGGCTTGCGCAACTCACCCATGCCGCGTCTCCGTCCCGGTCAGGACCGGGCCAGCGTGACCGAACATCCACCACCTCCCGGACACCGCAGGAGCACCTCGGTCTCCCGGTCAACAGCCACCTTCGCCACCGCCGGGCCGTCCGCGTCGGGCGCGACCTCGTCGGTGACCGTCACGTCCGCGTCGCCCGGCGCGCGGGCTGTCACCTCGAACGGCGTCGTGCCGCGCAGCACCAGCGTGCGCAGCGCGCCCGGGTCGGCCACCCGCAGCCGGCACACCGTGCCGAAGGTGAGCGTCACCCCGTCGGCGGTGGTGGCCGGTTCCGCGGCCGGCGGCAGGCAGCTCACCGCCACCGTCGCCGGGTCGACCGTCCCGGACCCGCGTCCCAGCCGGGCCAGCGCGCCCGGCCCGGCCGCCGGGTCGCCCCTGTCGTCGCGGCGTCCGGCCACCGCCACCACGTACAGCGCCACCAGCAGCACTGCCACCGCCACCAGCAGCACCTTCTGCCTGGTGGTCATGGCCGGACGACGGGCGTGAAGCGGATCTCGTCCACGCCCGCGAAGTACCTGTCGGTGCCCTGCGTCTTGCTCACCGCCACGAGCGTCAGCTTGTGCGGGCCGCGGGTCAGCTCCAGGGTCCCCACGTCCACCTCGTCGGTGCGGACCACCGTCGGGGTGAACCCGAAGAACGTGTCGCCGACCTGCCGGCCGTCGACCAGCCAGATCGTGTTCGCGTAGTCGAACGACGTGGTCCGCACGGTGGAGAACCGCCAGGTGCCGTCGGACGGCAGGTCCACCTGCACGGTGACCCGGTCGCCGACGCCCCGGCCCAGGAAGAACAGCTGGGCGTCGCCGGACCACACCACGTCGCAGCAGTTCTTTTGCGCCACCACGTCCGCCTTCGCGCCGGTGGTGGACTGCACCGTCGCGCCGGAGACCAGCGTCTCCGCCTCCACGGTCACCGCGTCGGCCTGCGGCGGCGCGGGGGTGTCCGGTCCGCGGGTCACCAGCCAGGCCACCACCCCGGCCACGACCAGCACCAGCGCCGCGGCGGCCGCGATCCACGGCCACGGCGCGCGCTTCGGGGGTACGACGGCCCGCACGTCGTACGTGACCCGGCCGCTGGAGCGGGAACTCTCCTCCGGCGCGGTGTTCGCCGAGTACGCGAACCCGGTCATGTCGTAGCGCCGGGGCGGCGTGCCGGGCGGCACGGCCAGGCGTACCAGGAACGACACCGAGCCCTGCCCGGGCACCACCCGCTGCGGCTCGGCCACGGTGAACCAGGCCCGCTGGCTGCCCTCGCCGGGCGCGACGTCGAAGACGACGGTGTCCGGCGCGGTGCCCGGGTTCGACACGGTGAACGTCAGCTCACCGCTGTTGCGGGCGTCCAGGGTGAACTGTTCGGCGGCGGCGACGACTGTCCATTCGGTGGTCATGACGGCTCCTCGGGCGGATCGTGGGGTGCGGGTACGTGCGCCCGGCCGACCGCGCGCACCGTCGCCACCCCGGCGGCGGGCTCGGCATCGTCCGGCTCGGGCGTGGGCGGCGGGCCCGGGTCGGGCGGGTCCCCGGTGACGACCTCGACGGTGACCGCCGCCGGTTTCTCGGCCTCGACGATGCGGGTGACCAGCGCGAGCCGGTCGGCGGCGGCCGGTGGCACCCGCACCACCAGGTGGAACGGCCGGTCCGGCGGTTCGTCCAGCACGAACCCGGTCACGCCGGTGGCCAGCTCCAGCGCGGTCCGCATGCCGTACGGGGTGCCGCGCCACCGGGCCAGCAGCGCGCCGTGCGCCACCAGGTCCCGCAGCCGGCCCGCCGGCAACGGCAGCGGCGCGTCGGCGCGGGGCGCGGCGACCACGTGGTCCATCGCCACCCAGCGGGTCAGGTACGCCACGAACCCGTCCGGCGTCCGGTACGGCTCGAACAGCGCGTCGACGTCGGCGAGCACCGCCTCGTCCGGGGCGTGCAGCGCCTCCATCACGTCCAGCAGCGCGCCCAGCACGCTGCCCGGGCCGGCGGCCCGCTGGTACGCGGCCGGCAGCAGCCGCTCAATCGCCGCTCGGCGCATCCTGCCGCACCACCTCGATGTCGTGCTCGCCGGAGCAGAGCAGCCAGGTGCCGGGGACGGTGACCACGTCGGCGGTGGCCTGGTTGGCGCTCGCCGTCCAGTTCTCGCCGTCGCCGCTGCGGAACACGCCGCGCTCGCCGCCGGCGAGCACCAGCCGCCCGGCGCCGGAGGTGCCGGTGGGCGCGGTGGCGGCGATGGCGTCGACCGGGACGAACCGGGTGCGGTCCCGCAGCGGCAGGCCGCAGTTGACCATCACGGGCGACCACTGCGGCTGCCCGGCGAGCGTGTCGAGGCGGACCACGCCGCCGCTCTGCGTCGCGGCGAGCGCGAGCGGGCCGCTGAACGCCAGGTCGCGGCAGGTGCCGCCGATCCAGCCGGACGCCATCGACTGCCACTTCACGTCCGACTCGAACAGCCGGGTGCGGTGGCAGCCCTGGCCGGGCTTCTTCGGGTCCGGCTCGCCCGCGCCGCACCACAGCAGCGTGGCCGGGCCGTCGTACTGGACGGCGAGGATCCGGTTGTCGACGTTGGCGAGGCCGACGTGGGCGAACGTGCCGGGCCGCCCGGCCGCGGTGGACAGGTAGACGCCGAATCCGGCCTGCGCGGCGACCGCGACCCCTGGTGCGCCGCGCTCGGAGACGAACGCGCGCACCGCGTAGAAGCCCCGGTCGGCGTCGGCCGGGTCGACCAGGATCTGCAACGGCACCGCGCCGGGTAGCAGCGGCACCTCGTACAGGCCCGCGTCGGTGGCCAGCAGCAGCGCGCCGGTGCCGTCCCGGTCGATCCAGGCCAGATCGCGTACGCCGGAGTCGAGGTCGGTCAGCAGCGTCCACGTCTCGCCCAGGTCGGTGCTCAGCCGGACCCGGGAACCTCCGGCGTCGCGGGTGGTCACCACCGCCACCGAACCGGCCCGGGGGACCACGCCGGGGCGTACCGGGGCGGGCGCGGGCACCACCCGCACCACTGTCTCGTCGTCGAACCGGCCGGCCGGTTCCCAGCCCGCCCCCGCGTTGGTGGAGCGGAACAGCACCGGGCCGCCGCCGGCGTACCAGGTGTCGGCCTGGTACTGGTCCACCGCCACGGTCCGTACCTGCGCGTCCGGCGCCTCGTCGACCACGAACCGCACCGACTCGACGTAGCGCACGCCCGGCTCGGCGTGCTCCAGCATCCGGTACACGTTGGAGGCGCGCAGCGGCTCGCCGAACGCCCAGCCGGCCGGGTTCAGCGGCGTCGGCAGCGGGCTGAGCGTCTGGTGCAGCCGGTCGTGGATGCGGCGGCGCACCGCGTCCACGTCCTCCTCGCGGCGCACCACCACCCGGGCCCTGATGGACACCGCCTTGTAGCGCGCCCAGCCCGCCCGCACCGCCGTACCCAGGGCGCGGCGCCGCTCCAGATCGGCCTCGACCCGGCGGCGGGCCTCCTCCACCTCGTGCTCGCGCAGCACCGCCACCGGCAGCCGGCCGCCGGGGCGGGCCGCCTCCGGCACGTACGGCACCAGCACCACCTCGACCTCGCCGGGCCGGGCGAAGCTGTAGACGGCGGCCCGGGTGAACGCCCGCGCCCGCGCCACCGCCCCGGAGCCGGTGGCCAGGATCTCGAAGTCCCGGGCGGTCACCGCGCGCTGCTGGGCGAAGAACTCGTACGGCCCGCGCGCCAGCACCGACTCCAGCGACTCCAGTTCCCGCCCACCGGTGGCCGGCTCCGGGTTGTCCACCCTCACCCCCGGCAGCGGGTCGCGCAGGCTGGTCAGCACGCCCGCCGCGACGTTCCCGGCCGGTCCGCCGCCGCAGCGGTACCAGAGCCGCACCTGCCGTCCGTCCGGCGGCACCGCCGCCACAGTGGTCGCCCCGGCCGCCCCCTCGACGGCCGGGGCGCCACCGTCCGGGCGCAGGTCCAGCGCCGGGGCGAACGTGACCACCCCGGAGGCCCGGTCCACCAGGTAGACCTTCGCCTGCGGGCCGACACCGGCGAAGCTGTCCACCGGCCGCCAGATCTCGTACGTGCGCCCCTCGTGCTCGCGGGCGGCCGCGCCCAGCTCCACCGAACCGGCCGGCACCTCCACGCCGAGCAGCAGATCAAGCGCCTCGGTGGTACGGGTCAGCGGCGCACGGGCCGCCCGCAACACCTGACCGGGCTGCCCGGTGCCGGTGCCCAGCAGTTCCGCCTCGACCGGCTCGCAGTGGTGCACGCGTACCGTCGTCGTGGTCTCCCCGGCGGGCAGCACCGCCGGTTCGGTGGTCACGAAGACGACCGGCCGGGGGTCCGCGCCGCGGGCCGCGGCGACCCGGGTGCCGGCCGGCACCCGCACCGGGCCGCGGTCCGGGCCGGTACGGGTCAGGCGCACGTCCGCCCAGGCCGCCGCCGGTGGATGCCGGGTGACGCCGAGCAGGTTCAGGAACGCCACGTACGCCTTCTCCGGCAACTGGTTCAGCCGGTAGATCATCACCTCGGTCAGGTACGCGAACGCCTCCACCAGCGCCATGCCCGGGTCGTGCGCGGACAGGTCGGTCCAGTCCGGGCAGGACCGGGCGATGCGTTCCCGCGCCTCGGTGACCAGGTCGAGGAAGGCGCGGTCGTCCAGGTGCGGCACCGGCAGCGTCATGACGTGCCCTCCTCGTCTGCGGTTTCCTCGTCGGCGGGCAGCAGGTCGACGGAGAACACCAGGTGGCCGGGGGAGAGGCTGGCCCGCACCCGGTAGTCCAGCCGGATCACCAGGCGCCACGGGTCGTCCGGGTCGGGGCCGGCGTCCACATCGAGCACCTCGACCCGGGGCTCCCAGCGCCGGATCGCCTGCCGCACGTAGTGGATCGCCAGCCCGGCGGTGGTGTCGTCGTTCGGCGCGAAGACGAGCCGGTGCAGCCGCGACCCGTACCCGGGACGCATCAGCCGCTCCCCGGGCGTGGTGGACAGCAGCAGGTACAGCGCCTGGCGTACCGTCTCGTCGCCGTCGGTCATGGCGAGCGAGCCTGCGGCGGTGAGCGCGAGACCACCGGCGCGGCCGGCGTCGAAGCCGGCGCCGACGAAGCGGAAGGCCCTCATGCGTCCGCCCCCAGGAAGCTCTGCCGCACGTCGCGGACCTGGTGGTGCACGGTGCCCGGCGGGGTGCCGTCGGTCAGACCGTCCAGGTGCGACAGCACCACCGGCTGCCGGTCCACCCGCACCCACGTGCTGTAACCCACTGTCACGGTCAGCGTGTGCAGGCACGGTTTGATCGTCGGGCCGTAGTTGGGGCAGGCGGTGATGTCGCGCCCCTCCGGGTCGGGGCGGATCAGCACCGGCACGGCCTGGACCGTCACCCACTGCTGGGACGGGCGGTTGCTCACCCGCCCGTCGTGTCCGCAGGTGATCAGCGAGTCGCGGTGGATCCAGCGCATCAGCCACCTCCGGCGGAACGGGCGAGCGTACGGGCCTGCGCGGCGGCGGTCTCGGCGTCCTCGGCCGCCGGGGCGTGCAGGAAGTCGACGGTGCGGCCGCGCACCACGACGGCCCGGCCGGGCGCGGAGAGCACCAGGTCACCGGCGGCGTGCACGGTGGTCAGCTCGGGGCGCAGCTCGACGAAGCTGCCCGCGTCGGTGGCCAGCCGCAGCGTCCGCCCGTCGTCGTCGATCACGATGGACTGCCCGGTGCCGGTCCGCATCGACCAGCGGCGCGAGCGGCCGGACACGATCCCGGTGTCGTACGGCTCGACCGCGCCGAACAGCGAACCGAGCACCACGCCCGAGGCCGGTTCGCCGCCGGGCAGCGCCACCAGCACGGTGTCGTCCGGGTCGGGCAGCGCGACGATCCCCTTGCCCCGGCCCGCGCCCGGGCAGAGCACCGCGAGCCAGCCGGCGTCCAGATCGCCGTACGCGGGCAGCGTCACCCGGGCCCGGCCCAGCCCGTCCGGGTCGTCGACGTCGGTGACGGTGCCGAGCGTGACAGTCGCCGCCGGGGGCGCGGCCGACGGCGGCGGGCCGGGCGGCGCCGTGGAGAACCGGGTCAGGTGCCCGTCGGCGTCCACCGTGTGCACCACCTCGGTGAGCACGTACACCCCGGCCAGCGGCTCCGGGACGCCGGCCAGCGCGATCCGCCGGCCCGGCCGCAGCGCCGGGTCGCCCTCCGCGGTGCCCTCGGCGGTGACCAGCGCCGCCACCCGGGCGTCCAGCCCGGCCTGGGCCAGCGCGGCCAGCTCGTCGTCGCTGCGGCCCGGCTGGTCCACAGCGGTACGCACGCCGTCCGCGCCCACGTCGCCCGGGTCGGGGCGCAGCGGGATGCGCCGCCCGCTGCGCGCCTCGTCCGCGCGCTGGCTCAGCGGCTCGGCGCGCTGCGGGTGCCAGCCGAGCACTGCGCACTCCGCGCCCGCCCGGTCCAGGTTCTCGGTGATCCGCAGCGCGTGCACCGTCTCGCCGAGCGTCAACGGCAGCGGCTCTCCGTAGCCGTCCAGCGTGCACAGCCGCAACCGGTCACCGTCCACGCCGAGGTGCAGCCCGGCGCGACCGGCCACCTCGCACAGCAGATCGAGGTCGGTGTGCCGGTGCTGGAGCAGCCGGTCCAGGCGCGGCCCGTCGTCCTCGGCCGCCACGCTCAACCCCAGCCCGGCGCACAGGTCGGCGGCCAGCTCGGCGGCGGTCACCCACTCGAACACGCGCAGCTCCTGCCGCTTGCGCAGCCGGTGCAGCGGGTCGTACGCCCGGATCCGGGCCAGCGCGGCGCCGTCACCGGCGTACTCCCGCTCGACTGCTGTCACCTCGCCGGTGAACAGCGCCTCCGCCTGACCGTCGAGGCGGACGTCGAGGGCGGCGCCGGGGCGTACCGGAGGGTCGAGCGGACCCGCGCCGGGGGCGGCGGCGAGGGTCAGCTCGCACTGTGCCGGGCGGTCGAGGCGGGCGGCGACGCGGATGCCGCGCAGCCGGGCCGGGTCGGCCAGCGGTCGCCCGTCGACTGTGACCAGGGCGGCCCGGCTCACGGCGCACCCCCGGCGGCCGCTCGCCGCGCCGGGCTGGTCGCGTGGCGGGTCACGGCGTGCCTCCCGCGGTGACGGCGTCCGGCGCGACGGTGGCGGCGCCGGCCGGCGGGACGGCGAGCGCGGTGCCGGCGGGCACGGTGAGCGGGTCGGTGATCCGGTTGTGCTCGGCGAGCAGCCGCCAGCGCAGCGGCGAGCCCAGCGCGTCGTGGGCGAGCAGGTCGAAGCGCACCCCGGACCAGCCCGGCTCGGCCGCGCCGTCGGCGGCGGCGACCACCGCGGACCCGGGCGCGACAGCGGGTGTGCTCGCCGCGGCCAGTTCCTCCTCGAACCCGGCGCGCGCCGCCTCCGCGCCCTCGGCGACGCGGACCAGCTTCAGCCGCAGCCAGGAGCGCCGGGGCGTACCGGTGAGGGTGAACGCGTCGAACCGTTCCGCGATCGCCGTGATCACGCCCGGCACGTTCCAGGTCTTGCCCCAGACCAGGCGGACCAGCGGCGGGCGTAGCCAGCCGTGCTCGACCGCCGAGTTCTCCGCCAGCATCCATAGCGGCCGGGTCAGCGTGCGGACGTCCTCGGGCCGGGCCGGCGACTCCACGAAGTCGACGTCGAAGAGCAGGTCCAGGACCAGTTCGGTACGCCCGCCGCCGGTGAAGACCAGCGGGTCGTCGGCCAGCCCGGCGCCGGTCAGCGGCCCGTCCGGTCCGCCGCGCGGGCGTACCCCGGCCAGGCGGGTCACCTGCACGGTCTCCGGGTTGAGCAGGCAGTCGACCCGGGTGCCGGACTCGTCCACGAGGAAGGCGACGCGCTCCATCAGTCACCCGCCTGTTCCTGGTCCAGCCGGGCCGTGTCGCTCCACCGCGTGGGCTGCGGGGCGGGCCAGGCCGGTTCGGCCGGGAGCGCCGGCCACGGATCCGCGTGCGTCCCGCCGCCCTCGGCCATCCCGGTCGCCACGTGGCCCGTCGTGCGGGTCGGGTCGGAACCGTCCGGCAGGGCCGGCCACGGGTTGCTGTACGTGGGACGCGCGGGCCACCGCCCCTGCCTCTCCCCGGACGCCGGGTCGTGTCCGCCCGGGTACGGCAGGCCGGCGGCGCGCCCCGGGTACTGGGCGACGGATCCGTCCCTTGTCCCGTCGCGACCGTTCGTTGATCCGGTTCGACCGCCCTTGATGCGTGGGGCCGGTCCGCGCGGCAACGACGGTGGCGCAGCCGCGAAGGCGAGCGGGGGCGTGTCCCCTCGATCGGACGGCACGTCCGCTCCGGCGATGTCGTCCCTGCGCGTCGGCCGGCCCCGGTCGACCTGTGGGAGGTTGCGGAGCGGGTCCACCCGGTCGGGGCCGGGCCTGCGCTCGGACGGTGAGGGCCGGTCCGATTCGCCGGATCCCACGGGACCCGGCGATCCGATCGTGTCCCGGCTGCCGGCGGGGTGTACGGGCCCGGCGGGCACGCCCGGGTCGGTGGGCCGACCGGTGCCGTCGCTGCTCGCGCCCCTCGTGCCGGTGAGGGCCGGCCTGAGGGCGCGAGTCACCGCCGGCCGGCGTGCCGGGGGCGCGCCACCGATGGTTTCCGTGGTGCTTGCGGTACCGGTCGGGCCGACGGCGCCCGGTGATCCGGTCCGGTCCGGCATACGCGCCGCTCTCGTCCTCTCCGGTGCCCCGGCCAAGCCGATCGGCTCCGTCACGAACCGGTTCGCGGGTTCACCCGCAGACGCCCCGTTGTCCCACGACCGCGACGGCCTGTCCGAGCGGGACCGGGCGCCCGGCGTCGGCGTGGAGGGCGTCGCCCCGCTCACTTCCCACCCGGCACTCGTCGCTCCCGGCGACCGCGCACCGCGCCCCGGCTCCGAGTTCCCGCTTCCCGAGATCCCCGTCCCACTTCCCAGGAGCTCCGGGAGATCTTGGTAGGAAACGGCCCCTATAGGGGCCCTTTCGTACCAAGATCTCGGCGGGCTGTTGCGGGAAGCGGCGAGTCCGTTGATCAAACGTGCCATCCAGCGCCACCGGCCCCTCTGGCGCCGCTCGTCGGAGCGCGGGGGAGGGGCGGAAACCGGCGGAAGGTCGCGCAGCAGGCCGGGGGCGTGCGCCGCCACCAGCCGCCGCCAGTGCTCGGGCGGCTGACCGGGGGCGGGCTGCTGGCCGGGGGAGGACGGCGCGTCCTCGGCCGGGGCCGGACCGGACAGGCGATCCGCGGTGACCCGCAGCGCGCGGGCCAGCCGGTCACGCGCCCGCCGGGGCGGCGGCACCGCCGGCCTCCAGTTCCAGGCCCTCGTACGCCAGGGTCAGCGCCTCGATGGCGATCTCCTGCGACAGGGTGTTCAGGTGCGCGCCCCGCCACCGGGTCGGCCAGGCATTGATCATGTTCCAGCGCAGCACCTCGGCTGTGCCGGCCGGGTCGAGCAGCACCACCGAAACGTTGCGCCGGTTGACGGTGCCCTTCGCCGCCGCGTTCACCCAGTCCCACAGCTCACGCGAGCTGGTCAGGCCGAAGTGAAGTGTGACCGGGGCGTACTCGACCTGTCCCGGCACGGCCCGGATGCGCTCGTTGCCCGCCTCCCGGTACGACAGCGCGGGAATCGCCACCTCGAAGCCGCTGACCTCGGTGAAGTGCCCGTTGGTGATGCCGTTGATCAGCAGCTTGAAGTGGTAGGCGCGGTACGGGTCGACGGGCGCCCCCGGCTGCGGCGTCGCGGTGGTGGGCATGTCAGCCTCCGATCGTCTCGGTCTCGGTGCCGCCGGCCCACTGGCTCAGCTTGAACACCACGAACTCCGCGGGCTTGACCACGGCGATGCCGATGTGCGCCACCACCATCCCGGCGTCGCGGACGTCGGCCGGGTTGGTCTCCTCGTCGCACTTGACGAAGAACGCCTCCTCGGGCGTACGGCCGAGCAGCGCGCCGTCGCGCCACACCCGGGTGAGGAACGCGCCGATGTCGCGGCGGATCGAGCGCCACAGCGTGAAGTCGTTCGGCTCGAACACCATCCACCGGGTGCCGCCCGCGATGGCCTGCTCGATCGAGATGGACAGCCGCCGTACGTTCAGGTAGCGCCACTCGCTGGCCTCGGCGGCGAGCGTACGGGCGCCCCACAGCCGGATGCCCTCCCCGGCGAAGAACCGGATCACGTTGACGCCCTTGGGGTTGAGCACGTCGTGCTCGGGCCGGGTCACCCGGTACGCGAGGTCGACGGCCCCGCGTACCGGCTCGTTGGCGGGCGCCTTGTGCACGCCGCGCAGCGCGTCGGTGCGGGCCCAGATGCCGGCGACGTGCCCGCTCGGCGGCGTGAGCACCAGGTCGCCGCTGAGCGGGTCACGGACCCGGATCCACGGGAAGTAGAAGGTGGCGTAGTCCGACTGCCGGGGCCGGTCACCGCCGGTGCCGGGCGGTTCGTCGTCGGCGTCGCCCGGCGTACCCTCGGCGGGTTTGTCGGCCGACGCGGGCTTGGGCGGCTTGCCCGGCGTGGCGACGCGGGTGAGCCGGGAGACGTCGGTGACCTCCGGCGGCGGGTCGCAGATCGCCACCATGGTGCGCAGCCGCTCGGCCATGCTGATCAGGGCCTCGTGCGAGACCGGGTCGTGGTAGCCGGGCGCGGCCACTATGGAGACCTCGTCGATCGCCTCCAGCAGTTCCAGGCCGCCGCGCCGCCCGCCGGTGCCGGTGAGGCGGCCGCCCTCGCCGACGTTCACCACCCAGCAGCGGGTGCCGCCGTTGTCCAGGAAGCCGAACACGGCGCGGGCCAGCGGGGTGCTCTCCAGGTGCTCGCCGTCGGCGTACAGCCGCAGGAACTCGGTCCAGCTGTTCACCGCCAGCGCCTCGCCGACGTGGGCGCCCCGGTCGGGCGCGACCCCGACGAACGCGGCGGTGCTCATGCCGACCGGTCCGATCGGGCGGGCCCCGCTCGGTACCTCCTCGACGTAGATGCCGGGGGAGAAGTAGGTGGGCATCGGTCCTCCTCGTACGTCAGTCGGGCGCGCGGACGACGATCAGGTGGTCGCCGTCCGGATCGAGTTCGGCGGTGTGGACGCGTCCCGCGCCGACCAGCCGGATCCGCACCGGGGCGTCCGGCGCGTCGGGGTCGTGCGGCACGCCGGTCAGCCGGAACCGGCCGGCGGTGTCGGTCTCGGTGGCCTGGGCGGTGCCCACCAGCTCCACCCGGACGGCGGCGAGCGGCTGGTCCTGCGGGCCGACCACCCGGCCGTCGAGCGTGCGCATGCCGAGCTGCCGCAGTCGCAGCGGGTGCCGCACCGGCGGCGCGACCGGGACCGGCCGGTCGATCCGGGCCGGCACGTCCAGCAGCAGCGCCGGCCGGGGCGCCACGCCGAGCGCCCGCCACAGCGCCGGGTCGCCGGTGGCGAGCACCAGTTCCGGCCGGCCCGCCGTGGTGGCGGCGGCGAGCACCCGGTCCAGCGCGGGCAGCGCCGCCGGCCCGCCGCCGGAGACCAGCAGGCGGACCACGAACCGGTACGGCTCGCGCGCCGCGCCGCCGGTGGCGGTCTGCCGGGCCGGCCGCAGCTCCAGCGGCCAGACCGTGAGGCCGCCGCCGGGGTCGTCGCGCGGCGGGCCGACCGGTACGGGCTCACCCGCGGCTCCGGTCAGCCAGCTCGCGACGTCCGCGACGGCCGCCTCGATCGCGCCGGTCATCGCGGTGGCGTCCCCTGGATCCGGTACGCGATGGCCTCGTTCCACACGTGCGGGTAGACGCCGATCTCGAAGTAGCGGGTGAACCGGTTGATCGGCGCGTTGGTGTGGTCGTGCCAGAGCAGCCACACCGGGGCGATGGTGAACAGCACGTAGTTGAGAGCCACGAGCGGCAGGTAGAACGGGCCGAGCAGCCGGGCCTGGAACACGTGCACGTCCTCGTGGCGCTGGATGCCCGGGCTGGAGCCGGCGCACACGGTGCCGATCGTGGTCGCGTACCGGGGTGAGACGCCCTCGATCACGTTGACCCGGCCGCTGCCGGCCGAGACGATCCGGTCGAGCTGGTGGCCGAAGACCAGGTGCAGGGCCAGGAAGAGCGCCCCGGCGAACGTGTTGAGCAGGCTCCAGGTGTGGTCGACCACGAACAGGAAGATCCCCTTCGGGTCGGGGCCGTACGTGCCGGCGGACGCGGACGCCCAGCCGAACGGCGCGCCGACGAGCAGGCCGACGACCGCGCCGGCCAGCAGGCCGACGGTGCCGGCGGCGAGTTGCCCGAGTACGGCGCCGAAGACGACCTGGACGGCCGCGCTGAGGATGCCGAAGATCATGGGGTCACCTCTCTCAGACCCAGGAGCGGACGTAGCGGGGCTCGTGGCCCTGGGCGAGCTGGGTCGGCGACGCCTGCGTCGCCTGCCGGTTACCAGGGGGGAGCTGGTTGACGCCGAGCGCGGCGGAGAAGATCACCAGCCCGTTGAAGAACGCGATGATCCACTTCTCCGGGCCGGCGTCGGCGGCGAACGCGGCGGTCAGGTAGGACAGCAGGAGCGCGAAGCCCAGCGCGATCCACTTGCGCGCCTTGTCGCCGCTCGGGCCGATCAGCCCGCCGATGACGTTCGCGGCGAGCAGGGTGGCGGCGCTGGCGCCGGTGAGGCTGCCCAGGGCGGCCCAGGTGAAGAGATCGTTCACGGCGATCCCCCTCTTTTCGATGGTGCGGTGGTGCAGGTCGGGGTGGGATGGTGCGGCGGCGTTCCGGGTCACGTGACCCAGCCTCCGCCCGGTGTGCTGGTGGGCCGCCGGCGCGGACGCCGTCGGTGGTCGGTTGGCTCAGGCCGGCGGACCGGCGGGTCGAGTCGGTGCGTCGGGCGCGGCCGGGGCGCCGGTGGAGGCCGGGGCGGGGCCGGCCGGCACGCCCGGGCCGGTGGTCGCCGTCGCGTCCGGGCCGCCGCGGGAGCGCCGCCGCCGCATCAGCAGCACGAGCACGACGGCGGCGACCAGCAGCAGGACGACCACGGCGGCCACCACCGGCAGCCACGGGAAGGAACCGTCACCGGTCACCACGGCGGCCGGGCTGGTGGCCGGCGGCGGGGGCGCCTGGGCGACGGCGCGCAGCTCGGACGGCTTGGGCTGGTTGGCGACCACCTTCCAGGTGACCGAGCGCCCGGTGACAGTGCCGTTGGTGTCGAGCACCCGGCCGGGGAACGTCACCGAGATCTCGAACGCCATCAGCGTCATGAACGCCTGCTGCTGGCGCGGATCCTGCTGCCCGAACTTGCCGCCGTATTTCTTCGGGTCCAGCGGGAGCGAGAAGCGATACAGATCATCGTCCCGGACAAGATTCACGCTTTCGCTCGTGAATTGTGCCAGCGGTGTTTTCCGGTACGTGATCTGAATGCCGTACGAGGTGGCGTCCTCGTACCGGGTCTCCGCTCCGGGCGGAAGTGAGGGAATGTTCGGGCGCAGTTCCGCGAAGGCCACCGCCGGGTCCGGGTTGCGCTGCTTGAGCACGGACTTCGGCGCGGTGAGCAGGAGCTGACCGGAGACCGTGTCGTCGTCGTTCACGGTCAGCCCGAGGTTGAGCTGCATGCAGCCGCTCAATATCGCCACGAGGGCGAGACACACCGCGAGGCGGAATGCCCGGCTGCGGCGGAGTCTCGTATTCATGCGCTCAGTGTGAGCCGGTGCAGCCCGCCGGGCAGTCCGTGATCGGTCGCCGTTCTGTCGCCGATCTTACCGGCGTCCTCTCCCATTCGGACGACGTCGAAAACGTGAGCGATCGATATTCTGAAGGATTGTCGTGTCGCCGTTCCGCCGGGGTTCCCGGTGACGACCCGGGCGGCGGGTCACCGCGCCGGGGACTCCGCCGCGACGATCCGGAAGACCGGGATGCCGGGGGCGACCCGGGCGAAGTCGGTGAGCGGGGCGTGCCGGTCCACCGGCGCGTGCGGGCGCGCGCCGGGAGCGAGCGCGAGATGCCGGCGCAGGATCGGTGGCCGCTGCGCCACCGGCACCTCGACCAGCCGGACCGGCTCGCGGCGGCGACGGCGCAGCACCACCCGGCCGCCCCGGTACATCCACGTCATGACACCGCCCACCGGAGGCCCTCCTTCGCCGTACCCATCGACCGTCAGGCGCTCTCGCGGGCCACCAGCGTCGACGGGAACGCGGTGCTCGGGGCGACCGGCGCGCGCGTCAGCACGGCCGTGGCCGCGGCGGCGGCGATCCGGTCCACCGGATGGGTCGCGGTGGTCAGCGGCGGGCTGCTGATCGCCGCGTACGGCAGGTCGTCGAACCCGGCCACCGCCACGTCGTGCGGCACCCGCACGCCGCGCCCGCGCAGCGCGGCGATCACGCCGAACGCGGTGGCGTCGCTGGCCGCGTAGACCGCGTCGGCGTCCGGCCACCGGCGCAGCGCCTCCAGTGCCGCCCGGCCGCCCCGCGCCGCGGTGAAGTCGCCGGTGACCAGCCGCTCCGGCGACCCGGACTCCCGCATCAGCTCCCGGTACGCGGTCACCGACCGTTCTGCGCAGCTCAACCAGCGCGGCCCGGTGACCATGACGACGCGGCGCCGGCCGGTGGCGTACAGGTGACGCAGCACCTCACCCGCGCCACCGGCGTTGTCGACGTCGAACGACGGCACCGCCGGAGAGCCCTGACCGATCGAGACGACCCGGCCGCGCAGCCTCGGCGGCACCGCGTCCAGCGCGGCCTGGGTCGTGTTGACCAGGATCACCCCGCACACGCCCCGGTCCGCGCCCAGCCGGGTCAGCCCGGACGGGTCGGCCAGCGGCAGCCACTCCAGCGCCACCCCGACTCCGTGCGGCGCGCCCACCCGCGACGCCGCGCCCACCACCCGGTGCACGTACGGGTCGTCCAGCACGGTGTCGTCGCGGCCCACCACGGCCACCACCAGGCGTACGCCCGCTCCGCGCACCAGCGACCGGGCCGCGAGGTCCGGCACGTAGCCGAGGTGCTCGGCGGCGGCGTGCACCCGGGCGCGGGCGTCCGCCGAGGCGAACCCGTAGCCGCCGAGCACCCGGGAGGCGGTGGCCCGGGACACCCCGGCGCCGCGGGCGACGTCGTCGAGCGTGGCGGGACGTGCGGTCGGCGTACCCATGTCCGCATCATGCCTGCTCCGGCGTGGATGGGCGAAGCCATAACGGCGCTTGTGGTGGAAGCGCTCTCAGGTGTGCGATTGTCGTCGGGAACCAGACGGGGGAAGGGACCACCGCACCGTGAGCAGCACCATCGACGCACCGGCCGGAAAGCGGCCACCGGCGCCCCGGGCGGTGCTGACCGCCCGCAACGGCGTCGCCGTCGTCTTCGCCCTCAACGGGCTCGCGGTGGCGAGCTGGTTCTCCCGGGTCCCGGCGGCCCAGGAGGCGCTCGACCTCAACCCGGGGCGGCTCGGCCTGCTGCTGCTCTGCGCGTCGGCGGGTTCGCTGCTGGCCATGCCGACGGCCGGCCTGGTCACCCAGCGGCTCGGGCCCGCGCGCACTGTCGCCGTGTCGGTGGTGCTGGTCTCGCTCGGCCTGACCGTGGCGGGTCTGTCCGCCAGCCTGGTCGGCTCGGTCGTCGGGGTGGGGTTCGGCCTCGCCGCGTTCGGCTTCGGCTCCGGCATGTGCGACGTGGCGATGAACGTCGAGGGCGCGGCCGTGGAGAAGCGCCTCGGCTACACCATCCTGCCCCGGTTCCACGCCGCCTGGAGTCTCGGCTCGGTGGCCGGGGCCGGGCTCGGCGCCGGCGCCGCGCACTTCGGCGTACCCGTGGGCGTGCACCTGCCGGTCCTGTCCGTGCTGATCCTGGCCGGCACGCTGGTCGGCGCCCGGGCATTCCTCGCGGCCACCGCCGAGGCGGCCGGGGCCGGGGAGCCGGCCGCCCGGCGGCAGGCGCTGCTGGCCGCCTGGCGTGAGCCCCGCACCCTGCTGATCGGCCTGCTCGTGCTGGTCATGGCGTTCACCGAGGGCAGTGCCAACGACTGGCTCGCGGTGGCGTTCGTCGACGGGTACGGGGTCGACGAGGCGGTCGGCGCCGCGGTGTTCGGCGTGTTCGTGGTGGGCATGACGATCGGCCGCACCGTCGGCACCGTCGCCATCGACAGGTGGGGCCGGGTGCCGGTCCTGTTCACCACCATCGCGATGGCGTCCGCCGGCGCGGCGCTCGCCGTACTGGCCGGGAACGGCCCCCTCGCGGTGGTCGGCGTCGCGCTGTGGGGACTCGGCGCCTCGCTCGGCTTCCCGGTCGGGATGAGCGCCGTCGCCGACGACGAGGACAAGGCCCCGGCCCGGGTGAGCGTGGTCGCGGTGATCGGCTACACCGCCTTCCTGGCCGGGCCGCCGCTGCTCGGCTTCCTCGGCGACCACTTCGGCGTGCTGTCCGCGCTCGGCGTGGTGCCGCTGCTCCTGCTGCCCACGCTCGCGCTGGTGCCGGTGCTGCGGGAGCGCCCCGCCGCGCCGGACACGCAGACCGGCGCACCGGCGGCGAAGGTCGGCTGAGCCGGTCCAGCCGACTCCCACCGCGCTCCCAGCCGCCTGCCAGGCCGGCGTGCTGCACTGGAGCGAACGCCGAGGAGAGGAGGCGGGCATGGGCTGGTTCAGCCGCCGGGCCGCCGACCCGACGACGCCCACGAAGCTCGACCGCGAGGCGACCAAGGAGGACCTGGCGCAGCTGGAGGCGTTCGTCACCAGCCGGCGCGGGGTCGAGTTCTACCTGGAACCGGAGACCACCGCCACCGACACCACAGTCGTCGCCATCGCGCACGACGGTGAGTGGATCCGCCGCCGTACCGGCTCGCCCCGCGCCGCCGGCAAGATCGCCCAGAAGCACGCGGTGCCGCTGTACGAGGCGGCCCGCACCGGCTACCCGGAGCGGATGCGGGCATGGAACCGGGCCCACCCGGAACGCCGGGCCCGCTGACCGGCGCGGTCAGCCGGTCAGCGTGGTGACGAGGGCGTAGCCCAGGAACGCCGCGCCCAGGCCCGCGGCCACGCTGAGCGCCGCATTCGCGTACGCGAGGCGGCGCTTCCCGGCGCGGGCCAGGCGCAGCGTCTCGTAGCTCAGCGTCGACCAGGTGGTCAGCGCGCCGCAGAAACCGGTGCCGACCAGCGCGGTCACCGCCGGGTCGACGGGCGCCGCGAGCAGGCCGCCGAGCAGCAGCGACCCGGCCACGTTCACGGTGAGCGTGCCCCACGGGAACGGTGAGCCGTGCCGGGCCTGCACCGCCCGGTCGGTCAGGTAGCGCAGCGGCGCGCCGAGCGCGGCGCCGAGCGCGATCAGCAGGACGGCCATCGGCCCGCCACCGTCTGGGCGGTCACGGGGCCCGCCCGTGCCGGGCGGCCAGCAGGCGCGCTGTCGCCGCGTCCCCGGCCGCGACCGCGGCCAGCGCGCCGAGCACCGTGGCGGCCAGGTAGACGCCCGCCGTCGCCGCCGCGCCGTCGGTCAGCAGCCGCTGCGCGTCGACCGCGTACGCGGAGAACGTGGTGAACCCGCCGAGCACGCCGACGCCGAGGAACGGCCGGGTCAGCGGGTGGGCCGGGCGGGCGGCGAGCATCGCCGTCAGCGCACCGATCAGCAGGCAGCCGGTGACGTTGACGGCGAACGTGGCCCACGGAAACTCGCCGGGCCGGTGTGGCACCGCCGCCTGCGCGCCCGCCCGCGCGAGCGCGCCGAACACGCCACCGGCGGCGATCACGCCGAGCACGGCCGCCGGGTGCGCGGACAGTTCCGACCGGTCCGCCGGTACGCGCAGGTCGACGTCCGGATCAACGCGCGGATCCGACACCACACCTCCCACCGCCCCCCGCGAGCATAACCCCGCCGCCCGCCCGCGCCCCCGCTCTCGGTGATCTTGCGGTTCCAGCCCCGGCATTGCGCGCGAAGCAGACACCCGAGGGGCGGCAAGTGCAAGATCACGGGGGCGGGGGGTGGGGGAGGGATGAGGGGCGTACGGTGGGCGGCAGCGCCCGGCGCGGCGGTGCCCGGGGCCCGTCGCGCCAGGAGGAAGCCGTGCAGGACCGCACCCCTCGTCCGGACGAGCTGGATCCCGTCGAGCGGATCGGCGTCGACGAGCTGCGCGCCCTGCAGCTGGACCGGCTGCGCCACTCGCTGCGGCACGCGTACGACAACGTGCCGCACTACCGCCGCGCGTTCGACGACGCCGGCGCGCACCCGGGCGACCTGCGCGAGTTGACCGACCTGGCCCGCTTCCCGTTCACCACGAAGGCGGAGCTGCGGGAGAACTACCCGTTCGGCATGTTCGCGGTGCCCCGCGAGCGGATCGCCCGCCTGCACGCGTCCTCCGGCACCACCGGACGCCCGACTGTGGTCGGCTACACCCGCGCCGACCTGGACACCTGGGCGAAGCTGATGGCCCGCTCGATCCGGGCCGCCGGTGGCCGCCGCGGTGACCGGGTGCACGTCGCGTACGGCTACGGGCTGTTCACCGGCGGCCTCGGCGCGCACTACGGCGCCGAGGAGCTGGGCTGCACCGTCGTCCCGGCCTCCGGCGGCATGACCGAGCGCCAGGTCATGCTGATCCGCGACCTGGAACCGGAGGTCATCATGGTGACCCCGAGCTACATGCTCGCCATCGTGGACGAGATGGAACGCCAGGGCGTCGACCCGCGCGCCACCTCGCTGCGGGTGGGCGTCTTCGGCGCCGAGCCGTGGACCGAGGACATGCGCCGTGAGCTGGAGCAGCGCCTGGACATGCACGCGCTGGACATCTACGGCCTGTCCGAGGTGATGGGCCCGGGGGTGGCGGTCGAGTGCGTGGAGACCAAGGACGGCCTGCACCTGTGGGAGGACCACTTCTACCCGGAGATCATCGACCCGGTGACCGGGGAGGTGCTGCCCGACGGACAGCGGGGCGAGCTGGTGCTGACCTCGCTGACCAAGGAGGCCATGCCGGTGGTCCGCTACCGCACCCGGGACCTGACCCGGCTGCTGCCCGGCACGGCCCGCCCGATGCGGCGGATCGAGAAGATCACCGGACGGACCGACGACATGATGATCGTCCGGGGGGTGAACGTCTTCCCGACGCAGATCGAAGAGCTGATCCTGCGTACCCCGGCCCTGTCGCCGCACTTCCAGTGCGTGCTCGACCGGCGGGGGCGGATGGACACGCTCGCCGTCCACGTGGAGCGGCGCGCGGACGCCGCCGCCGACGAGGCCGAACGGGCCGGCGCGGCCCTGGCCGAGCAGGTCAAGAACACCATCGGCGTCTCCGTCGCGGTGCGGGTGATCGAACCGGACGGGGTGGAACGGTCGATGGGCAAGATGCGCCGCATCGTCGACCAGCGGCGGGAGCGCTGACATGGCGGACGACGGCGGCCGCACCGCGGCGCACGACATGTTCGACGCCGACGTGGCGTCCAAGGGGCTCGGCATCGAACTCGTCTCGGCCGGCGACGGCGCGGCCGTGGCGCGGATGCGGGTCACCCCGGCGATGCTCAACGGGCACGCGATCGGGCACGGCGGCTTCGTGTTCCTGCTCGCCGACACCGCGTTCGCGCTGGCCTGCAACAGCCACGGCCCGGCCACCGTCGCGGCCGGCGGCGAGATCAGCTTCCTGCGACCGGTACGCGAGGGCGACGTGCTGGAGGCGTACGCCACCGAGCGGGTCCGGCAGGGCCGCAGCGGCATCTACGACGTCACGGTGCGGCGCGGCGACGAGGTGGTGGCGGAGTTCCGGGGACGAAGCCGCACCATCGCCCGCGGCTGACGGCCACCACTCCGACCCGCCCGACGAGCCGCCCGGGCCGGAGTGGCCCCGTGCCCGCTCCGACCCGGACGTCGCCGTCATGCGGCGAGCCCAGTCGCGTACCCGCCGGGCTCGGCTCTTCGCCGCGCGCGGCCCGCCCTCTCAGGCCGCGCCGCGGCTCCGGGTAACGGGACGGTCCGCCACCCGGGCCACGCCGCGAGATCGCCGGCCGTCGCCGGTCCGGCCCAGGACGGCCCGGGCACCGCCCGGAGCACGCCGCTCCGATCCGGCGGGCCGGGCGCCGGTCGGGCCCCTCCACCCGACCGGCGCGACCGTCCCGCCCCGAGCGGGCAGAGTTCCCGCTCGTCGGGGTCCCGCGCGGGGACACCGGCTCCCGCTCCCGGCGCGAAGCCGGCAGCGGTGTCCTCCGGGACGCGGGCCGGATGCCGACCCGCGCCCACTCCGGCCGTCCGGGCGGCGGCGCGTCCGCCACCGGCCACGCCCGGCGGTACGGCCGCGCCGACGGTCCGGACACCGGCCCGGGCGGCGACGCGCTCGCCGTCCGCCATTGCGCCGATGTCGCCGACTCCGGACGCGGCGCGAAGACGGCGGGCGAAATCCGCTCGCACGGCCCGGGAGAGCCGGTGCGCGGCCACCCGCGCCACCAGCGGCTCGACCGTCCACCCGCCCGGCGCGACGGGCCGCAGCAGTCCGGCCGCGGCCAGGGCGCGCAGCGCCGGCGTGGCCCGGCCGGCGGGCCAGCCGAGCATCGCCTCCACCGTCGCGGCGGCGACCGGGCCGCCGCGGGCGGCGGCGGCCATCAGCACCGCCCGGTGCGTGCCGTCCAGCCGGTCCAGCCGGGCGTCCACCAGCCGCCGCGCGGCCGAGGGCACACCGGCCGGCTCGTCCGCCGGGTCGGTCAGGGCGTACGCGGTCGCGACGGCCGGATTGCCGCCGGCCAGGGGGAGCAGCCGCGCGGCGAGCGCGGCCGGCCGGCCGGTGTGGCCGAGCAGGTGCCGCAGCAGCCGTCCGGTCTCCAGCGGACTCAGCGGGCGCAGCGGGATCCGCCGGGTCCCCGGGGCGGGCAGCGGGTCGGCCGACCCGGAGCCGTACGTGGTGACCACCGCGAGCGGCAGCCCGCGGTCGCTCGCCGCGACGTGGAGCTGGCGCAGGAACCGGCGCAGCGCCGGCGCGGCCCGGTCCAGGTCGTCGACGGCCACCACCACGGGCGCGTCGGCGGCCAGGCCGAGCAGCGCCTCCCGGCAGGCCACCACGGCCCGCGCCGCCGTGGTGTCGTCGTGCGGCGCGGCCAGGAACGCGGCCAGCGCCCCGCCGCCCGGACCGTCGACGGCCACGCCCGGCAGTGGGCGCGGCGCCTCGGCCCGGGTGCGGAGCAGGTCGGCCAGGGGCGCCAGCTCGCCGGCCGGGTACGGCGGGCAGTACGCCACCCGCCGGAGTACCGGGACACCGTCCACCTGGGACACCGCGCGGATCACCTCGTGCAGCAGCCGGCTGCGGCCGCTGCCGGGCGGCCCGACCAGCGAGATCCACCGGGGACGTCGCTGCCGGAGCGCGGCGGTCACCTCCTCGGCCGCGGTGGCCAGCTCACGCCGTCGCCCGACCAGCGGGGCGCGATGCCGCGCCGGCCGGCGCCCGGCGGCCCCGGTCACCCGCCACACGTCCAGCGGCAGCGACTTGCCGGCGAGCGTCATGGTGGCCAGTGGACGCTGCTCGACCAGGCCGGCCACCGCGTCGCGGGTGACCGGGCAGACCACCACGCCACCGGGCGGCGCGTGCTCCTGGAGCCGGGCCGCGGTGGTGATGACCGCGCCGCTCGCCGCGCCGTGGCCGCCGTCGCGGGCGCCGGCCAGGTCGAGCAGCACCTCGCCGGTCGCCACGCCGACCCGCACGCGCAGCCGGACGCCGCCCGGCCGCCGCCGGTCCAGCGCGGCCTGGATGTCCAGCCCGGCCCGCACCGCCCGGTACGCGTCGAAGCCGTCCGAAGCGGACGCGCCGAACAGCGCCATCACCGCGTCGCCGACGTACTTCTCCACCACGCCCCGCCAGCGGCGCAGCACCGACGCGACGGTGCCGAAGTAGGCGCGTTGCAAGGCCCGCAGGTCCTCCGGGTCGAGCCGCTCGACCAGGCGGGTCGAGCCGACGATGTCGACGAAGAGGACGGTCACCGTGCGGCGTTCCTCCGGCACCGGCGGGCAGGCCGCGACGACGGCTTCCCGACTTACCACGGGCGTGGTGATCAACATCGCACCCACCCTTTCCCTGGTCCGGTGCCTGACGACCTCCGAAGACTTTCACCACCGGGTTCTCGGGGGATCGGTAGGACGACGTATGTCGGCCACCCGCAACCATTAGTCGTGTAGTCGACGCGAGGAGTACGAGTCCGACCCCGAGGCCGTAGAACGGTGCGGGGCCCTGTGACTAGGCTGCGTCCCATGGCCAGCGAAGTGGACACCGCACCGCTCGTCGGCCGCACCGGCACCATGGCGACGCTGCGGTCGGCGCTCTACGACGACCTGCGGCCCGGGCAGACCGGGGCGGTGTTCCTCACCGGTGAGAGCGGAGTGGGCAAGACCCGCCTGCTGAGCGAGGTCGGTGACCAGCTGCGGCAGGCCGGGGCCCTGGTGCTGACCGGCGCCTGCCTGGACATCGGCGACGCCTCGCCGCTGCACCCGGTACGCCAGGCGTTGCGCCGGCTCGACGCCGAGCAGGGCGAGGCGCGTACCGCGTCGGCGATCCGCGGGCTGTTGCAGGTCTTCGACGAGGAGACGCCCGGCCCGGACGGCGCCGGGGCGCTGCTGGAGCGCGTCGCCCAGGGCCTGCACCTGGTGGCCGGCGGGCGGCCGCTGGTGCTCGTCCTCGACGATCTGCAGTGGGTCGACCGCAGCACCCGGCAGCTCCTGCTCTACCTGCTCGCCGGTCTGGGCGACCTGCAGCTCTCCGTGCTGGCCGCGATCCGGGCCGAGTCGCTGCGCGGCGCGCACCCGCTGCGCCGGGTCCTCACCGAACTGCGCCGGCTGCGCTCGGTGCAGGTGGTCGATCTGCTGCCGCTGGACCGGGCCGCCACCGACGAGCTGGCCGCCGCCGTGGTCGGGGCGCCGCTGCCGCCGGAGGCCGCCGACCAGCTCTGGCGGCGCAGCGGCGGTAACCCGTTCGTGGCCGAGGAACTGGCCCGCGACCGGCGCGACGGCCGCGACGGCATCTCCGACACCGTGCGCGAGGTGTTCCTGGACCGGGTCGACGCGCTGCCGCAGCCCGCGCACGCCGTGGTGCACGCGGTGGCAGTGGGCGTCGAACCGGTCGAGCACTGGCTGCTGGCCCAGGTGGTCCGGCTGCCCGAGGAGGAGCTGCTCGACGCGGTCCGCGAGGCGGTGGCGCACCGCCTGCTGGTCGGCGCCGACGACGGCTACCGGCTGCGCCATCGGCTGGTCGCCGAGGTGCTGGCGAGCGAGCTGCTGCCGGCCGAGCGGGCCGCGCTGCACCGCCGCTTCGCCGAGGCGCTCACCGCCGCCCCGGGCGAGCTGCACCAGGCGCGGCTGGCCCACCACTGGCGGCACGCCGGTGAGCCGGCCCGGGCGCTGCCCGCCGCGATGGCCGCCGCCCGCGAGGCGGAGCGGCTGCACGGGTACGCCGAGGCGCACCGCCACTGGTCGGCCGCGCTGACGCTCGCCACCGAGCCGCCTGCGGTGCTGCCCGACGGCGGCCGGCCCGAGCCGGTCGAGGTGGACCGGGCCGAGCTGCTCAGCCACGCCGCCGAGGCCGCGCACCACAGCGGGGAACACGCCCGCGCCCTGACCCTGCTGGAGGAGCTGGCCGCCGAGGAGTCCGGGCCGCCGGTCTGCGCGCTGCACATCCGCCGCGCCCGCTACCTGGCCGCGGCGGGCCGGTCCGCGCCGGCCGAGGAGGAGTACCGGCGGGTGCTGGCCTCGCCCGACTGCACGCCGCACGAGCGCTGCACGGCCGCGGCCCGGCTGGCCGAGCTGCTGCTGCACCTGGGCCGCTACGCCGAGGCCGGTGAGCAGGCCCGGGAGGCGCTCGCGCTCGCCGCCGACGTGCCGGGCTCCACCTCCGAGGTGGTGATGGCCAGCGCCGCGCTCGGGTTCAGCGAGGCGTTCCTGGAGGATCCGGCCGCCGGGCTGGCGGTCATGCGCCGCGCTCTGGACACCGCCGAGCGCTCCGGCGGCCCGGAGGACGTGGCGTGCGCGTACCTGCACCTGGCCGACCTGATGACCGGGCCGCTGAACATCCTCGAGGAGGGTGTGGTGGTGGCCCGCCGTGGCGCCGAGCGGGTCGCCGAGCTGGGGCTGGGCCGCACCTGGGAGACCCGGCTGCTGGCGGTGGCGACGAACGGGCTGTTCCGGGTGGGGCAGTGGGCCGAGGCGGAGAAGGTCGTCGCGGCCGCGCTGCGGCACCGCCCCTCCGGCGCCGACGCGGTCGAGCTGCTGCTGGCCCGGTGCCGGCTCTCCGTCGGGTACGGCGACGTCGAGGCGTCCGACCGTGACCTGGAGGCGGTCGCCACCATGCTGGCCGGCGGCGGCGCCCGGCACGTGCTGCCGATGCTCATCCTGCGCGCCGGCCTGTCCATGTGGCAGGGCCGGCACGACCTGGCCCGGCAGGCGGTGCAGCGGGGCCTGACCGAGAGCCGGTCCGACGACGTGATCGTGCTGGCCACGCTGGCCTGGCACGGGCTGCGCGCGGAGGCGGAGGCCGCGGCCGGCCGCACCATCGAGCCGGATCCGAACGCGGTACGCCGGCTGCGCGAGGCGGTCGACCGGGTGACCCGCAAGAGCGCCCGCGCGGGCGCGCCGGTGCGGTACGTCGCCGACGGGTTCCTGGCGCTCTGCGACGCCGAGCTGAGCCGGCTCGACGACGGCCGTGGCGACCCCGCGCTGTGGGAGCGTTCGGCGCTCGAGTGGGACCGGCGCAACCACCCCTATCCGGCGGCGTACTCCCGGTTGCGGCAGGCCGAGGCGCTGCTGGGACGGCGCAGCCGGGTGGCCACCGCGGGCAAGCTGCTGCGCCAGGCGTACGAGATGGCCCAGTCGCTCGGCGCGGTGCCGCTGACCGCGGAGATCCGTACCATCGCCTCGCGGGCCCGGGTGACCGTGGACGCCGCGCCCGGCCCCGCGCCGGTGCCCCGGCCACGGGCGGCGCCGGCCGGGCCCGCGGTGGACGAGCTGGCCACGCTCACCGCGCGGGAGCGGGAGGTGCTCGCGGCGGTCGCCGAGGGGCTGACCAACCGGGAGATCGGCCAGCGGCTGTTCATCAGTGAGCGGACCATCGGCGTCCACGTCTCGCACATCTTCGACAAGCTGCAGGTCCGCACGCGGGTGCAGGCCAGCGCGATCTTCCTGCGCAGCCGTCCGGGATAGACGTACGTCGGTAATACGTCGTTCTACCGATCCGGCGCGCGGGCGCCGGCTGGCACGCTGTGCGCCGGAGCGCCGGTGGCGTCGTGGGGGCGCCGACCATCGTGGAGGAGAAATGACCGAACCGGTCTGGGGTCCTGTGCACCAGGACATCGTCGGGTTGCTCGCCGATCACCCGGCCGACGTGCCGGCGGTCGTGGACCATCTCACCAAGCTGCAGGATCTGCTGGTCCGGCTCCCCCCGCTGGAGGAGAGCTGCCCGCTCGCCGACTTCAACAAGCTCTACCTGGTCATCACCAGCACCGTGCTCGACGGCCTGTACGACGACCGGTTCCGTGACCCGGCGTTCCTGGCCCGCCTGGACGTGGAGTTCGCGGCCCGGTACTTCGACGCGCTGCGGTTCTGGACCGACTCCAGCCCGAGCACGCCGAAGGCGTGGGCGTGCCTGTTCAAGCGGATGCGCGGCCCGGACGCCCGGCCGCTGCCCTCGGCCGCCGCGGGCGTCAACGCGCACATCAACTACGACCTGCCGTTCGCCCTGGTGACGACGTTCGACAGCCTGGACTCCGAGCCGATCGACGGCAGCGACCAGCACCGCGACTACCTGGAGATCAACAACATCTTCGCCGAGCGGATCCCGCAGCTGCGCCGGGGCTACCTGGACAACTGGCAGCTCATGATCGACATGGTGAACGGTGACATCGACGACTGGTACCAGGGCGAACTGGTGGAGTACACCCGGAACGTGGCCTGGCGCAACGCGCAGAAGATCTGGCGCTGCCGCCACGACCCGGAGGCCCGCGAGTGTGAGCGGACGCGGCTGGACGACAACGCCGCGCTGCTCGGCCGGCTGCTGCTGTCGCCCCTCGGGGCGTTCCTGCAGTAGCCGGGACGGGGGGTTCCCGCGTCCCGCCGTCCGGGCGCGGGACGCGGGAACGCCGCCGGCGGGTGTCGGCCCCGCCGGACCGGGTACGTCGCCGCCGTGCCGCGAGACGAACCGACCCGCCGTTTCCCGTTCCGCTTCGACCCGGTCTTCCGGCTGCCCCTGGCGCTGCTCGGGGTGCGTCCCGCCACGGCCTGGGTCGACTGGGGCCCGGACGGTCTGCTCGTCCGGTTCGGCCCCTGGCTGCTGCGCACCACCAGGGACAACGTCACCGGCGCCGAGCTGAGCGGGCCGTACCGCTGGTGGCGGGCGATCGGCCCGCACCTGTCGCTGGCCGACGGCGGGGTGACCTTCGGCGCCGGCCTGGCCGCCGGGGTCTGCCTGCGCTTCGCCGAGCCGGTGCCGGCACTGGCGCCCGGTCCGTGGCTGCGGCACCCGGCGGTCACCGTCACCGTGGCCGACCCGGCCGCGCTGCGCGACGCGGTGACCGCCGGCGCAGCGGATCTTTGACCGGTTCGGCCGGGCCGCGACCGGGACAACCCCTACCGTCTTTGCCAGGGGACGAAGGGGAACAGATGGGGCAGGCGGGGGACGCGGAACAGCCCAGGCGTACGCGGGAGCGGCGCCGGGAGGCGCACGCCGCCGCGGCCGCCCGGGCCGGCCGGCACGGCGACCACGCCGAGCGGTCCGGTCGTCCCGTGCCGGAGCTGCCGGAACGGGTGGCCGCCCCGGCCCGTCCGGCCCCGCCGCCCGGCCGGCTGCACCGGTGGCTGTTCGCCCACCGCGTCGAACCGGTCGGCCCGGAGGTACGGGAGCACCAGACCCGGTCGCACCCGTGGTGGCAGGTGATGTGCCTGACCGGCGTCGACTACTTCTCCACGCTGTCCTACCTGCCGGGCATCGCGGTCGTGGCGGCCGGCGCGCTCAGTCCGCTGGCCACCCTGCTGATCGTGGCGCTGACCCTGCTCGGGATGCTGCCGATGTACCGCCGCGTGGCCCGGGAGAGCCCGCACGGGCAGGGCTCGGTGGCGATGCTGGAGCGGCTGCTGCCGTTCTGGCGCGGCAAGGTCTTCGTGCTGGTGCTGCTGGGCTTCGTCGCCACCTCGTGGATCATCACGATCACGCTCTCCGCCGCCGACGCCAGCGTGCACCTGCTGGAGAACCCGGCCCTGCCCGCCGCGTTCCCGCACGGCCGGACAGCGGCGGTGCTGGTCACCGTGGCGCTGCTGCTCGTGCTCGGCGGCGTGTTCCTGCTCGGGTTCAGCGAGGCGGTGCAGGTGGCCATCCCGCTGGTGGCGGTGTTCCTGGCGCTGAACGCGGTGGTGGTGGTCGCCGGCGTGGCCGAGCTGGCCGCCGACCCGGCGCCGCTGGCCGACTGGACCGGCCGGCTGGCCGACGCCGGCGGACCCGGGGACGTCCTGGCCACCAGCGCGCTCGCGTTCCCGCTGCTGGTGCTCGGCCTGTCCGGCTTCGAGACCGGGGTGAGCATGATGCCGCTGGTGCGCGGCCGCGGCGCCGATCCGGAGCAGCGGCTGGCCGCCCGGATCCGCAACACCCGCCGGCTGCTCACCGCCGCCGCGCTGATCATGTCGGTCTACCTGATCGCCACCACGTTCGTGACCACCGTGCTGATCCCGCCCGAGGCGTTCGCGCCCGGCGGGCCGGCCAACGGCCGGGCGCTCGCGTTCCTCGCCCACGAGCATCTCGGCCAGGCGTTCGGCACCGTCTACGACATCAGCAGCATCCTCATCCTCTGGTTCGCCGGCGCCTCGGCGATGGCCGGGCTGATCAACATCGTGCCGCGCTACCTGCCGTCGTACGGCATGGCGCCGGAGTGGGGCCGCGCGGTCCGCCCGGTGGTGCTGGTCTACACCGCGATCAGCGTCGCCATCACCATCGCGTTCGCCGCCGACGTCAACGCCCAGGCCGGCGCGTACGCCACCGGCATCCTGGCGATGATGGTCTCCGGCGCGATAGCGGTGACCATCGCGGCGCTGCGGGCCGGCAGCCGCGCGGCCGGCGCCGGGTTCGCGCTGCTCACCGCCGTGCTGCTGTACGCGCTGGCGGAGAACGTGGTGGCCAAGCCGGACGGCATCACCATCTCCGGGTTCTTCATCGCCGGGATCGTCGCGGTGTCGCTGATCTCCCGCGTCACCCGGACCACCGAGCTGCGCGCCGAGCGGATCGAGTTCGACGAGGCGGCCCGCCGGTTCGTCGACGAGTCGGTGGCCCGGGACGGGCGGCTGCACCTGATCGCCAACAAGCGGCAGCGCGGGTCGGTCAAGGAGTACCGGGTCAAGGAGCGGGCGCAACGGTCGATGAACCCGGTGCCCGGCGCCGCCGACGTGCTCTTCCTGGAGATCGACGTGAGCGACCCGTCGCAGTTCAGCCAGGTGCTGCGGGTGCACGGGGTGGAGGCCGGCGGCTACCGGATCCTGCGTGCCAGCAGCCCGGCCGCGCCGAACGCGATAGCCGCGATCCTGCTGGCGCTGCGCGACGCCACCGGGGTACGCCCGCACTGCCACTTCGAGTGGTCGGAGGGGAACCCGATCGCGCACCTGCTGCGCTACCTCATCCTCGGCCGGGGCGACACGCCGCCGGTGGTACGGGAGATCATCCGCAAGTCCGAGCCGGATCCCACCCGCCGTCCCGGCATCCACGTCGGCGGCTGACCCGCCGGCTACGACCCGAGGGCGCGTACCCGGGCCAGCAGGTCGCGGGCGCAGAAGTCGAGGAAGCCGTCCGGGTCCGGGCCGGCGTTCTGCAGCACGATGTGGTCGAAGCCGGCCTCGACGTACGCGCGCGCCTTCTCCACGTGCGGCCCGGCGTCCGGGCCGACGGAGAACTGGCTGCGGATGTGGTGGTCCTCGACCCAGGTGGTGGCGGCGTCGAAGTTCACCGGGTTCGGCAGCTCGCTCATCACCTTCCAGCCGGTGACCGCCCAGCGGCTGGTCTCCTTCGCCGCGCGTACCGCCGACTCCTCGTCGGCGGCCCAGGCCATCGGCACCTCGGCGTAGCGGGGGCCCCGGCCGCCGGCGTTGCGGTACTGGTCGACGATGGACGCCTTCGGCTCGGTGGCGAACAGGCCGGTGCCCAGCTCGGCGGCCAGCCCGGCGGACTCCCGGCCGCTGGCCGCCACGGCGATCACCGGTAGATCGTCGGGCAGGTCCCAGACCCGCGCGTCCTCCAGCTTCAGGTGCCGCCCCTCGTAGGACCGGTAGCCGCCCTGCCAGAGCAACCGGATGATCTCCAGCGCCTCGCGCAGCCGCTCGTGCCGCCCCCGTACGCTGGGGAACCCCTGCCCGACGACGTGCTCGTTGAGCCGCTCGCCGGCGCCCACGCCGAGCGTGAACCGCCCGTCGGAGATCAGCGCCATGGTCGCCGCGGCCTGCGCGACGATCGCCGGGTGGTAGCGGACGGTGGGGCAGGTGACGCCGGTGGCGAGGCCGAGCGTGCTGGTACGGGCGGCGATCGCGCCGAGCGCGCTCCACGTGAAGCAGGAATGCCCCTGCGACTCCAGCCAGGGGTGGTAGTGGTCGCTCATCTCGACGAAGTCGAAGCCGACCTCCTCGGCCCGGATCGCCTGCCGGATGAGTTCCCGGGGCCCGAACGCCTCCGAGGCGAGCTTGTAGCCGATCCGCATGCCCGGTTCTCCGTTTCCGTCGTCGGCGAACCGCTGCCGTTCCCGCCCCTCCGCCGGGCAAACCCCGACCAAACCCAGCCTCCTAGGACGCCTTAGGGGTGGTGCCGTGCCGCGCCCCGGGCACGGAACGGCCCGCGCTCGCCGGGCGGGCGCGGGCCGGGAGGCGGTCTACTTCGAGGGCTCGGGCAGCTTGCAGTCCACCTTCGGGTTGGCGCCGATGTAGTTCAGCGGGCCGGCCACGATGGTGACCAGGATCGTGCCCGCCTCCGCGCAGTTCGTCTCGTCGTTGCCGTAGTAGCCGCGCTGACCGGCGGCGATGGCACCGATGATGAGCCAGATGACGACCAGGACGCCGAATATCGAGGTGCCGCGCATCAGTTGCCTCCACTGGGGTTGTGGTGGATTCGAGGTGGAGGCCATGTACCCCGGGCGGGTGATCCGCCAAACGGCGCGCTGGTGCCCGGCGCGGCCGATTCCGATTACCGGCGGCGCCCGCTCAGTGCGGCGGCATCGGCTCCTCCGGCGGGCGGCCCCGGCTGCGGTGGTAGTCGGCGGACGCCACCCCGGCCAGCACCAGCATCGCCCCGGCCGAGGCGTAGACCGGCGCGAGGAACAACCCGGCCGGCGCGATCGTGAGCAGCGCCAGCACCCCGCCCGGCCGGGACGACGACACCCGGCTGAACACCTCGTACTCGAAGGCGGCCCGCCCGGTCAGGAACAGCGCCGGCCCGCCGAGGATCACCGCCAGCCAGGCCGGTGGCGTGTGCCCGGTCGGCTCCAGCAGCACCAGGTCGAAGCCCGCCGCGGTGGTCACCACGCCCGCCACCATCATCAGATGGGTGTACGGCGCGGTGTTGAGGAACCGGCTCGGCTGGGCGGCCCGGGCGATGGCGTGCGGCAGCAGCTCACCGGACTTGTGCACGTAGATGCGCCAGAGCAGCAGCGTGGTGGCGAACGCAACGGTGAAGGCGGCCAGGTTCTCCACCTCGGAGTGGTGCAGGCTGAACACGGTGCCGGCGACCAGCACGGCGTCGCCGAGCGCGATGATGAAGAACTGCTGGTACCGCTCGGACAGGTGCTCGGCGGTCACGTTGCGCTGGGAGTCCGGCACCGCGCCCAGGACCGGCACCGGGTACGCCAGCCGGAATCCGAGGTAGTCGATGGCCAGGGCGCCGAACCAGAGCAAAAGCCGTGCGGTGCCGTGCGCGGCCAGCGCGCCGACCAGCCAGGGCACCGCCGACACGGCGAACCAGACGAAGATGCGCAGGGCCCGCTGGTTGCTCTGCGGGTGCCGCCGTACGGCGGGCATGAGGAACAGGCCGCGTCCGAGATGGATCGCCACGTACGTGCCGGCGAACACCAGCCCTCGGGAGCTGAACGCCTCCGGGATGGCGGTGGTCATCAGCAGCGCGCCGAACATCACCGCCACGATCAACAGCTTGATCTCGGTGCGCTGCGGATCGTAGATGTCGGTGACCAGCGTGGTGATCGCCCAGGTCCACCAGATCGCCATCAGCATGACCAGGGACTCGGCGGCCCGCTCCCAGGACACCGACCCGACCAGGTGCCGTGAGATCAACGCGAGCGCGGCCACGTAGACCAGGTCGAAGAAGAGTTCGAGCAGCGTCACCCGGCGCGGCGCCTCCGGATCGCGGACCGGCGGTCGCCGGCCGGGCTCCGGCGCTGCGGTGGGCACGACATGCTCCTGCGGGTGGCGGTTCGCGCGGCGGGCCGTGAGGGCCCCTCACCGACCGTAGCGATGCCTGTCCGCAAGCGGTCAGTTTTCCGACATACCGGTCCGGGTGGTGGCTGATGGTCGCGCGGTGATGTCACCACTTCGGGGTTCTGGTGGGGCGGGAAACGCGCCGGGCCGGTGGCGACGATCGTCACCACCGGCCCGGAACACGGAGGAGCGTCTACTCGGTACCGGCCGGGAGCACCCGATCGGCCTCAGCGCCGGCACCCGCCAGCACCTTCGCCTGCTGCGGCCAGGTGGCCAGACCCGGCGCGGAGCGCAGGCCGGCGGCCTTCACCGTCTGCCGCAGTGCAGCCTCGTCCAGCTCGGCGAGCTGCCGGTAGGTGCGGATCCCGGCGTCCTGCAGGGCGGCGGCCAGCTTCGGCCCGATGCCCTGGATTCGCCGGAAGTCGTCCGACGCGTCGGTGTCCGCCGCGGCCGGGACATTCTCGACCGAAGTACGCGGCGCGGGCACGGCGACCGGCTCGATGGCCTCGACCGGCGCGGCCTCGGTGGCCGGCGCGTCGACGGCCGTGCCGACCGCGGGCTGCTTCTCCGTGGCGGGCTCGTCCTCGGCGAGGGTTGCCGAAGCCGCCACCGGCTCGGCGTCAACGGTGGCCGGAACCGTCACCGAGTCGGAGTCAACGGTGGCCGGAGCCGGCTCGGCGTCGGCCACGGGCGCGGCAACCGGCCCGGCGTCAGCCGAGGGCGACACCGGCTCGGCACCGACGGGCTCGGACTCGACCCGCTCGGAGGCAACGGGTGCGGAAACGACGGGCTCGGCGCTGACCGGCTCAGACCCGACCGGCTCGGCGGTGGCTGGCTCAGACACGACCGGGTCGGAGGCGGCGGGCGAGGACTCGGCCGGCTCGTCGGCGGTGCGGGCGGCGGTGGCTACGGCCGGTTCGGCGGTCGCGGACTCGGTGGGGGCGGGCTCGGTCACGGTGGCGGTCGCCGGCGGCTCGTCGACCACGGCGACCGGACGCGGCTCGTCGACGGTGGCGGTCACCGCGGGGGCGCCCTCCACCGTGGGCGTCGCCGGGGCGCCGGGCCGGCGGCCGAAGAGCACCCAGCCGGCGACCAGTCCGATGAGCAGGGCCAGGATCACGAACAGCCACTGCCCGAAGCTCGACGGCATGGCCAACCTCCTTCTATGTACGTGCACGACGGTGGCGAAAGACTCGGGGCAGCTTCGCACACGCGCGCCGACGACGACAGGCAGGCTGGTGCCGGGCCGCGACTGCGGGACGGGTGGTGTCCGCCGGTGGCCGGCGAGTGACCGAGCGTGCGTCGGGAATCGAATGGTGCACGGCCGGGAGGCGCCCCGGAACCTGGGTGCCGTGCGTGGTTCCGGGGCGCCCCGTCCGTCGCCCGTGTCCGGTCAGCGGATCCGGTCGGGCGCAGGGGTGCCGGCGGCGGTCCAGCTGTAGAAGCAGCCGGCCACCGCGTCCCGGGGCGAGTCCCAGGTCGGCAGGTACGGCGAGGTGTGCGCGGACAGCCGCTTGTTCACCTGCTCGTAGAGCGGGTGGTCGCGTAGTTCCGCGGTCAGGTCGGGCGCCACGTCGACGGTCTCCATCAGATGGACGCACAGGTCGTGCAGGTAGTACAGGGACCGGTGCCGCACGCCGGTGAGGTGGGGCAGTTCCGTCGCGTCGGACTCGGCGAAGATCTGCGCCACCCGTCCCTGTGCGCCCGGCACGATCCGGCTGACCACCAACAGTCGACTCATCGTGTGACCCCCTCTGCCGCGCGGTGCTGGGCTCACCGTGCCGGTCGCGCTGTCACCTCGCCGTCACCGCGTACCCCGGGGGATTGATGGCGGTGCCGCCTTGGCGGCCCGGTCCGTGCGGCGCGGCGGCGGCGGCGGTTCCGGGCGGCTGGCCCGCCGGATCGGCGCGAGCGTGTCGTCCAGCAGCGCGGTCATGGCCGGGGACGGTTCCAGGCGCAGTTCGCGCAGGAGCAGGTCACGGTAGACGTAGAAGGAGTGGACCGCCTCGAACGCGTTGCCCTCGGCCAGGTGGATGCGGACCACCAGGCGGTGCGGGGTCTCCCGCAGCGGTTCGGCGGCCATCGCCTCCAGCGCGGCCTCGAGCGCCTCGCCGTGCCGGCCGGCGGTGAGGTGGTTGCCGGCGAGTTCCTCCAGCATGTGCAGGCGCAGCTGGCGCAGCCGTTCGCGTTCCAGCAGCACCCAGTCGTCGTACCAGCCGGGGAGCAGGTCGTGGCGTCCGGCGCCGGCAGCGCCGCGGGGGACTGCGCCTTCGCGTACCCGGGTGGCCGTCTCCACCAGGTCGTCCACGTCGAGGCGTACGGTCGGTCCGAGGCGGACGGTGTCGCCGTCGGTGCGCAGCGGGCAGCACGGGTCCTGCCGCAGCCGCCACAGCGCGGTCCGCAGCGACGACAGCGCTCGCTCCTCGGGGGTCTCGGGCCAGAGCAGACCGGCGAGGTGGCTGCGGGTGGCAGCCGGGCGCAGGCCGATCAGGGCGATGACGCGCTGCAGCCCCCGGGGTACGACCACCGGAGTGTCGTCGTGCAGCAACTGGAAACCGCCGAGCAGGTGCAGTGCCACCCGTGGGGCGGGTTCGCCCGCCGTCGGCATCCTCGATCCACCCGACACGGCGCACCCCCCAGCACCGGAACCCTCGTCCCGACCGTCGTCTCCCGGCCCGTCGCCCGCGACGCCGGTGTCGGAACGCCTCCACCACGGTCCGGAACCTCCACCGTGGCCGGGCTGACCGAGACGGAGAATATCAATGCCTGTTACTCTCAGTCAACGGTCGGTCGGCCACCTGACCGTCCGGCGCGGACCCGTAACACGCCTGTGATCTGCGAAAAAGTGTCGCCGCCCGGAATCCGGAAGGTGATCTTCCCATAGCTCACGCACAGCTCCCGTCAACGCAGCGTCACCATGTTTGTGGCGCGATGGGGTGCGGTTGACGCCCGGTAGACGGCCCTGGCGGCACCGTGTGGCAATCCGTGCGGCGCGACCGGTTCGCCGCGCACCGGGACGTACGCAGGGAGGCCGCGAATGGACCGTTCGCTCATCGTCGCCAAGGTGGTGCCCACGGCCGAGGACCGGGTGGCCGAGATCTTCGCCGAGTCCGACGCGACCGAGCTGCCCGGCCTGGTCGGTGTCCGGCACCGCTCGCTGTACCGGCTGCACGATCTCTACGTCCATCTGCTGGAGACGGAGACGCCGGCGCAGGGCGCGGTGGAGGACAATCGCGGGCACCCGGAGTTCATCCGGATCAGCGAGCGGCTGCGGCCGTACATCTCGCCGTACCTGCCGACCTGGCGCTCGCCCCGCGACGCGATGGCGCACTGCTTCTACCGGTACGACGCCCCGGCCCACCTGCGCGACGCCGCCGGGCGGCCTCAGTGACCACCACCGCGCCGCGCGACGAGCAGCTGTGGTCCCGGTGCGACGGGTGCGCCTCGCTGCTCTACCGCAAGCGGCTGCGCCGCAACCTGGACGTGTGCCCGGAGTGCGGCTCGCACGCCCGGCTCGACGCGCCGGACCGGGTGGCGCAGCTCGCCGACCCGGACTCGTTCACGCCGCTGCCGGACCGGGCGGTACGCGTCGACCCGATCGAGTTCGTCGACGCGCTGCCGTACCCGCACCGGCTCGGCGCGGCCCGCGCGGCGACCGGCCTGGACGAGGCGGTGCTCTGCGGCACCGCCCGGGTGGGCGGGCACCCGGTGGCGCTGGCGGTGATGGACTTCCGCTTCCTCGGCGGCAGCCTCGGCTGCGCGGTCGGTGAGCTGATCACCCGGACCGCCGAGCGGGCCCTGGCCGACGACGTCCCGCTGGTGCTGGTGACCGCGTCCGGCGGCGCGCGGATGCAGGAGGGCGCGCTGTCGCTGATGCAGATGGCCACCGTCAGCCAGGCCCTCGCGGGGATGCGCGAGGCCGGTCTGCTGACGGTCAGCGTGGTCACCGATCCCACGTACGGCGGGGTGGCCGCCTCCTTCGCCACAAACACCGACCTGGTGCTCGCCGAGAGCGGCGCCCGGCTGGGCTTCGCCGGCCCCCGGGTGATCCGCCAGGTCACCGGCGCCACGCTGCCGGAGGGCTTCCAGACCGCCGAGTACCTGCTGCGCCACGGCCAGGTGGACATGGTGGTGCCCCGGCACGCGCTGCGCGGCCGGCTCGCCGCGCTGCTCGCCGCCGCCCACTCCGGCCGCCGCGCGCCGGCAGGTGCGCCCGCGCCGCGCCCGGCGCCGGCCGTGAGCACCGTGGCCGCCGCGCCGGACCGCGACCCGTGGGAGACGGTACGCACGGCACGGCACCCGGGCCGCCCGACCACGCTGGACTATCTGGAGACCGCGTTCGACGGGTTCGTGGAGCTGCACGGGGACCGGCTCGGCGCGGACTGCCCGGCCGTCGTCGGCGGCATCGCCCGTCTCGACGGCCGGCCGGTGATGGTGATCGGCCACCAGAAGGGACACACCACCGCCGAGCTGGTCACCCGCAACTTCGGCATGGCCAGCCCGGCCGGGCACCGCAAGGCGCTGCGGTTGATGCGTCTCGCGGCGCGGCTGCGGCTGCCGGTGGTGACGCTCGTGGACACGCCCGGCGCGGACCCGGGGGTGACCGCCGAGCAGCAGGGCCAGGCGGCGGCGATCGCGGAGAACATCCTCGCGCTCACCGTGCTGCCCACGCCGGTGGTGGCGGTGGTCACCGGCGAGGGCGGCAGCGGCGGCGCGCTCGCGCTCGCGGTCGCCGACCGGGTGCTCATGCTGGAACACGCGGTCTACTCGGTGATCAGCCCCGAGGGCTGCGCCGCGATCCTCTGGCCGGACAGCTCGGCGGCGCCGCAGGCGGCCCGCGCGTTACGGCTCACCGGCGCCGACCTGTGCCGCCTCGGCGTGGTCGACGAGCTGGTGCCGGAGCCGCGGCCGGCCGCGCACGCCGACCCGGCCGGCGCGGCCGAGCTGCTGCGCCGGGCGGTCGCGGCGAACCTCGCCCCGTTGCTCACCGTGCCTCCCGCCACGCTGGTCCGCCGACGGCGTCAGCGGTTCCGCCGCTTCGGGGCGGCCCGCTCGGCCACCGCCGGTCCCGCCGCGACGGCGCGCGCCGCCGAGCGGCCGGAGGTGGCGTGATGGCCGACGTGGAGTCCGAGCAGGTGCTCGACGGGCTGCGCCGGCAGGCCCGCAAGCTCGTCGCGGACCTGGCCGGGCCGGTGCGCCGGGTGCGGCTGCGCAGCGGCGAGTCGGTGCTGGAGGTCGAGTGGCACGACCCGGCGGCGCCGCGCGCCGGGACCGAACCGGTGGGCGCGCGCATCGAGGATCCCGCCCGGCAGACGGCGCCGCCGGTCGACCGGCCGGCCGTGCGCTCGCCGGTGGTGGGCACGTTCTACCGGGCTCCCGAGCCCGGGGCGATGCCGTTCGTCGCGGTCGGCGACGTGGTCCGCCCGGGCCAGGTGGTCGGCATCGTCGAGGCCATGAAGCTGATGAACGAGGTGACCGCCGGCCAGGCCGGACGGGTGGTCGAGGTGCTTGTCGACGACGGCAAGCCCGTCGAGTACGACCAGCCGCTGATCGCCCTGGAACCGGTCACCGGACAGGACGGCTGATGTTCGACAAGGTGCTGATCGCCAACCGGGGCGAGATCGCGCTGCGGGTGCTGCGCGCCTGCCGGGAGCTGGGTGTGCGCACCGTGGTGGTGCACTCCAGCGCCGACGCCGACTCGCTGCCGGTGCGGCTGGCCGACGAGGCGGTCCGGATCGGCCCCGCGGCCAGCCGGCGCAGCTACCTCAACGCGGCGGCGATCGTGGAGGCGGCCCGGCAGACCGGCGCGCAGGCGGTCCACCCCGGGTACGGCTTCCTGTCCGAGGACGCCGACTTCGCCGAGATCTGCGCGGAGAACGGGTTGGTCTTCGTCGGCCCGCCGCCGCAGGTGATGGCCGCGCTCGCGGACAAGTCGACGGCGCGGGCGCTGATGAGCGCCGCCGGGCTGCCGCTGCCGCCGGGCAGCGTCCGGACACTGCCCACCGTCGCCGAGGCGCAGGAGGTGGCCGCCGATGTGGGCTACCCGGTGATCGTGAAGGCCGCTGCGGGCGGGGGCGGGCGCGGCATGACTGTGGTGCGCTCGGCCGCCGAGCTGCCCCGCGCGTACGCCCGCACCCGCGCCGCCGCGCAGGTCGCGTTCGGCGACGACCGGGTGTACGTCGAGCGGTACCTCGCCGACGCCCGGCACGTCGAGGTTCAGGTGCTCTGCGACGGCCAGGGCAACGGCGTGCACCTGGGCACCCGGGACTGCTCGGTGCAGCGCCGGCACCAGAAGCTGATCGAGGAGGCGCCCGCGCCCGCGCTGCGGCAGGCCACCCTGGACACCGTCGCCGAGGTGGCGCTGCGCGGCGCGCTGTCGGTCGGCTTCGCCGGCGCCGGCACCGTGGAGTTCCTGGTGGACGAGTCGGAACGCTGCCACTTCCTGGAGATCAACTGCCGGATCCAGGTGGAACACCCGGTCACCGAGATGGTCACCGGCGTGGACCTGGTGCAGGAGCAGCTGCACATCGCGTACGGCACCCCGCTGCGCCTGCGTCAGTCCGACGTCCGGCTGACCGGCGTGGCGATCGAGTGCCGGGTCAACGTGGAGGACCCGGACCGCGACTTCGCGCCCGCGCCCGGCCGGCTGGACCGGTTCCGGCCGCCCGGCGGCCCGTTCACCCGGGTCGACACCCACGGGCACACCGGCTACCTGGTCAGCCCGCACTACGACTCGCTGCTGGCGAAGGTGGCGGTCTGGGCGCCGGACCGGGACGCCGCGCTGGACCGGCTCGACCGGGCGCTGGCCGAATTCGACGTGGCCGGTCCGGGTGTGCGTACCACGATTTCGTTCGCCCGGCGGGTGCTGCGCGACCCGGCGTTCCGGGCCGCCCGGCACACCACCGCCCTGGTGGAACGCCTGCTCACCCCGCCCGCCGTGGCCACCGACGGGCCCGTCGGGAGCGCCGACAGCGCCCCGGCCGGCGAGCGGGCCGACGGCGCCCACGCCGGCGCCGTCGTACCGCGGCTGCGGTCGGCGGTGCCCGACCCGCGCGCCGAGGCCGACCCGGCCGGCCGTACCCCCGTTCGCGCCGTGCCCGCCGCCGGCCCGACCACCTGGAGGAACCGATGACAGTCGCCCCCGACCGCCCGCTCGCCCGCGAGATCACCGACATCCTGGTCACGCACTGCGGCCTGGACCCGGACGCCGCCGCCAGCACGCCCGCCGCGAGCCTGGAGGAGCTGGGCATGGACTCGCTGGCGCTGCTCGAACTGTCCGCGGTGGTGGCCGACCGGTGGCGGGTGAAGATCCCGGAACAGGCCGGGCAGCTCAGCATCGCCGGCGTCGCCGACCTGGTCGCCCGCAAGGCCGATCCGCCCGGGCACACCGAGAACGCGGTGGAGATCGACGCGCCGCTGCCGCTGGTCTGGGAGATCACCAACGACGTGGCCCGGTGGCCCGAGCTGTTCACCGAGTACGCGGTCGCCGAGATCCTGCACCGCGACGGCGACACGGTCCGCTTCCGGCTCACCATGCACCCCGACGAGAACGGCGTGGCGTGGAGCTGGGTCAGCGAACGTACCGCCGACCCGGCCACCCGCGAGGTGCACGCCCGGCGCGTCGAGACCGGGCCGTTCGAGTACATGCGCATCCACTGGCGGTACGAGGAGATCCCCGGCGGCACCCGGATGACGTGGACGCAGGACTTCGCGATGAAGCCGACCGCACCGGTCGACAACGCCGGCATGACCAACCGGATCAACACCAACAGCGCGATCCAGCTCGCCGTGATCAAGGAGAAGATCGAGCGGGCGTACGCGGGAGGCACCCGATGACCGACACCACCACCGCCCGGGTCTCCGTCCACGACGTGCCGGCCGACCGCCGCCGCGGCGGGGAGCTGCGGGTGCTGCTCGGCCCGAAGACGGTCGGCAGCACCTCCGGATTCATGGGCGTGGCCACGCTCGCGCCGGGGGAGCGGATCGCCGAGCACTACCACCCGTACAGCGAGGAGTTCCTCTACGTCGCCCGCGGCGCGATCACCGTCGACCTGGACGACACGCCGGTGCCGCTCGCCGCCGGGGAGGCGCTCTACGTACCGAAGGACGTGCGGCACCGGCTGCGCAACACCGGCGACGAGCCCGCCGAGGTGGTGTTCCACCTCGGACCGCTCGCCCCGCGCCCGGAACTCGGCCACGTCGACACCGAGAGCGCGGCCCCGCCGCCACGGGAGCCGTCGTGACCGGCCGGCGCACCGTGGTCACCGGCGTGGGCGTCGTCGCGCCCGGCGGCGCCACCCGGGACCGGTTCTGGAAGACGATCACCGAGGGCCGCACCGCGACCCGGCGGATCAGCTTCTTCGACCCGTCGCCCTTCCGGTCGCAGATCGCCGCCGAGTGCGACTTCGACCCGGACGCCGCCGGGATCACGCTCGCCGAACGGCAGCGCGCCGACAGGTACGTGCAGTTCGCGCTCGCCTGCTCCGCCGAGGCGCTCGCCGACAGCGGTCTCGTCCTCACCGACGCGCAGCGCGAACGCGCCGGGGTGGTGCTCGGCACCGCCGTCGGCGGGACCATGGCGCTGGAACAGGAGTACGTGCGGGTCAGCGACTCCGGCCGGCACTGGCTGGTCGACCACGCGCTCGGCGGGCCGTACCTCTATCAGGCGCTGGTGCCCAGCAGCCTGGCCGCCGACGTGGCGTGCCGGCACGGCCTGCACGGCCCCGCGCAGGTCATCTCCACCGGCTGCACCTCCGGCATCGACGCGATCGGGTACGCCCACCAGCTCGTCGCCGACGGCGAGGCCGACGTGGTGCTGGCCGGGGCGGCCGACTCGCCGATCTCCCCGGTCACCGTCGCCTCGTTCGACGCGATCGGCGCGACCAGCCCGGACAACGACGACCCGGAGCACGCCTCCCGGCCGTTCGACGCCGACCGGCACGGGTTCGTCCTGGCCGAGGGCGCCGCCGTGCTGGTGCTGGAGGAGGCCGAGCACGCCCGCCGCCGGGGCGCGCACGTGTACTGCGAGGTCGCCGGGTACGCCAGCCGCAGCAACGGCTTCCACATGACCGGGCTGCGCCCGGACGGCGCGGAGATGGCGGTGGCGATCAGCGACGCGCTGCGGCAGGCCCGGCTCGCCCCGTCGGCCGTTTCCTACGTCAGCGCGCACGGCTCCGGCACCCGGCAGAACGACAGGCACGAGACGGCGGCGTTCAAGCGGGCGCTGGGGGAGACCGCGTACCGGGTGCCGATCAGCTCGATCAAGTCGATGGTCGGCCACTCGCTCGGCGCCATCGGCTCGATCGAGATGGCCGCCTGCGCGCTGGCCATCGAGTACGGCGTGGTCCCGCCCACGGCGAACTGGACCACCCGCGACCCGGAGTGCGACCTGGACTACGTGCCGAACGAGGCGCGGGAGGTGCCGGTGGACGTGGCGCTGTCGGTGGGCAGCGGGTTCGGCGGCTTCCAGTCCGCGATGGTGTTCCGCCGGCTGGCGGCGGTGCCGACATGACCGCGCGGGCCGTGGTGACGGGCATCGGTGTGGTCGCGCCCAGCGGGATCGGCGCCGAGGCGCACTGGAACACCGTGCTGGCCGGCACCCGGCGCATCGGGCCGATCACGCTGTTCGACCCGGAGCGCTACCCGACCCGGGTGGCCGGGGAGGTGTCCGACTTCGACCCGGCCGGGTTCAGCGACACCCGGCAGCGGGTGCAGACCGACAGGTGGACCCACCTCGGCTTCGCCGCGACCAGGCTGGCGCTGGCCGACGCCGGGCTGCCCGAGGTGTCGCCCGACCCGTACCAGTGGGCGGTCACGCTCGCCAGTTCCTCCGGCGGCAACCTGTTCGGCCAGCGGGAGCTGCAGCGGCTGTGGGGCGGGCCGACCCGCACCGTCGGGGCGTACCAGTCGATCGCCTGGTTCTACGCGGCCAGTGTGGGCCAGCTGTCGATCCGCCACCAGTTCAAGGGGCCGTCCGGGGTGACCGTATCCGAGTCGGCCGGCGGGCTGGACAGCCTCGCGCACGCGGTGCGCACCGTCCGCCGGGGCACGCCGGTGGTGATCGCCGGGGCCACCGAGTGCCCGCTGAGCCCGTACGCGCTCGCCTGCCAGCTGCGCTCCGGCCTGCTCAGCGACGTGTCCGACCCGCAGGCCGCGTACCGGCCATTCGACGTCGCGGCCAGCGGCTACGTGCCGGCCGAGGGCGGCGCGGTCTTCGTGGTCGAGGAGCTGGGACACGCGCTGGCCCGGGGCGCGCGCGTCTACGGGGAGATCACCGGCTGGGCCGCCACCCACGACGCCGCGCCCACCGACCCGGCCACCGGCCCCGACCCGGCGCACTACGCCCGGGCGCTGCGGCTGGCGCTGGAACGCGCCGGGGTACGCCCGCACGACGTGGACGTGGTCTGGCCGGACGCGCTCGGGGTGCCCGCGTACGACCGGGCCGAGGCGACCGCGTTGCGTGCCGTCTTCGGCGACCGGACCCCGCCGGTGACCACCCAGAAGCCGCTGACCGGCCGGGCGCACCAGGGTGGGTCCGCGCTGGACGCGGCCACCGCGCTGCTGGCGTTCCGCCGCGGGATGCTGCCCGCCTCGGCCGGCCCGGACGAGCCCGCGCCCGGCTGCGAGCTGACGTTCCTGCGGCAGCCCCGCCCGCCGCGCAGCCGGATCGCGCTGGTCGGCGCGCGCGGCTTCGACGGGTTCAACAGCGCGCTGGTGCTGCGCGGCGCCGCGCCCCCACCGGCGGGCGAGCGCTGAGCGGGGCCACCCGGGAGCGTCGTCGCCCGCCGTCCGCGCGGGAGCCCGCGCGCACAGCATCCGGCGGCCGGCGGACTACCTTGCCGGCGTGGCCCCGATCCTGCCTGTCCGATCGAGCCTGAGCAATCCACCCAGCCGCTGTTTTGGATCTAGCCATTTGCATCTGGCGATGCAGAAGAGGGTCGTCGTAGGGTTCCGCCATACCCCGAACGACGTACCCGCTGGGCGGATCCGCCCAGTTCCTCATTGGAACGGTGGCTGGTCGTGACTGCACATCCCGTGGCAGAAGATCCTGCCTCGACGACGGTGGACTGGGTGGACGACATCCTGTTCACCGGCCGCGACACCGACGTCTGCCTGCGCCTGCCCGAACCGGTGGACAAGGGCACGCTGCGCCGGCTCGTCGGCGAGGCGCAGGACCGGCTCGCCGAGGCCGGGCTGCGCGCCGGAGGCGCCGCCGCGCTGCGTCTGCCGCCCTCGCTGGCGTACGTGGCGCACCTGCTCGCCACCTGGCGTACCGGCGCGCAGGCGGTGCTGCTGGACCACCGGCTCACCGACCACGAGGTCGACCAGGCGCTGCGCCGGCTCAGCCCGCAGGTGGTGGTCGCCCCGGTGCGCTCCGGCGGCGGCGCGCTGCGGATCTTCGTCGACGTCACCGCCGGCGTCAGCGCGTACTCCGACCGCCCGGCGGGCAGCCCGCACGCGGTGATCCAGCTCAGCTCCGGCTCCACCGGGCCGTCCAAGGTGATCGGCCGCACCGCCGCCGACCTGGTCGGCGAGGTGCGCCGCTACACCCGCATCGACGGCGTCGCGCTGCCCGGCGAGCGGATCATCCTGCTGCCCAGCATGGTGCACGTGCTCGGCCTGGTCGGCGGCCTGCTCTACGGGCTGCACGCGGGCGTCGAGCTGTGCCCGCCGGAGCGGCTCAGCGGCGACGCGATCCTCGCCGCCGTGGCCGCCCAGGACACCCCGGCCACTGTGCTCGGCGTGCCGTTCCACATCGGGCTGCTCGCCTCCACCACACCGGCCGGGCCGCTGCCGCAGCTCAAACGCATGACCACCGGCGGTGAGCTGGTGAGCGCCGCCGTGGCCAATGCCTTCACCGACCGCTACGGCGTGCCGCTGGGCAACATGTACGGGATGACCGAGGTCGGCGTCATCGGCACCGACCTGTACGGGCGGCACCGCCCCGCCATCGCGCCCGCCCCCGGCATCGAGGTGCGCGAGCGTGACGGCGAGCTGTGGGTCAGCTGTCCCGCCAACCCGTACGTCGGACTGGCCGACCCGACCCGGTGGGCCGACGGCTGGCTGCACACCCGCGACGCCGGGGTGGTCGACCCGGACACCGGCCTGGTCACCATCAAGGGCCGGCTGGACTCGCAGGTGTCGGTGGGCGGCCTGAAGGTCGACCTGACCGAGGTGGAGGCCACAGTGGCCGGGCTGCCCGGCGTCGTCGCCGCGGTGGTGGTCTGGGACGACGGCATCACCGCGTACGTCCAGGCCGACGGCTCGCTGACCGAGGAGACGCTGGACAAGCTGATCGCCGAGCGGCTGGCCGGCTTCAAGCGTCCCCGCACGCTGCGGCTGCTCGACCAGATGCCCCGCACCACCACCGGAAAGCTGGTCCGGTCGGTCCCGGCGCTGCGGGACGCGGCGTCGTGACCGGACCGCTGTACGAGCCGCGCAATCGCCGGACTTCCGCCGGACGTCCGATCCACCCCGATTCCCGACCCGCCCCGGCCGAGCGGCGCGCCACCCGCGCGTCCGAGCCGGCCGGTCCACACGCACACGGTGTCCCGACCGGGCACCGTCAGCCGGTACACGGAGAAGAGGTCTGAACCCATGCGAGACCAGGTCCGCACTTTCGTCGTCGAACAGCTCGCCGACATGAACTACGACGTGGACGAGCTCGACGACGACACCACGCTCGGCCCTTCCGGCGTCGACCTGGAGTCGCTGGCCCTGGCCGACCTCGCGGTCCGCGTCGAGGACCGGTACGGCGTGAAGTTCGCCGACGACGAGTCGGAGAAACTGGCGCTGATGACGGTCGGCGAGTTCACCACGATGGTCGCCGACCGGGTGGCCGCGAACAGCGACAAGTCCTGATGTCCGGTCAGCCCGACCTGGGGCGAGCTGACCTGGTGAGCATGCTCGCCGAACTGACCGCGAAACCCGCCGACCAGGTGCCGGACCGGCTCGGCTCGATGGAGCTGGCCTGGCTGGTGCACATGGTCGAGCAGCGCCACGACCGCCGGCTGGACCTGAGCGACGACGAACTCGCCGGCATCCGCACCGTCGACGACGCGCTCGCGGTGTTCCGCGGCGCGCTGACCGCTCCCGCAGATGGCTGAGCGGGAAACCGTACGGATCACCGGCACGTACGCGCTCAGCGCCCTCGGCAGGGGCGCGGACGCGCTGCTGGCCGGGGTGCTCACCGGCGCCCCGGCGTTCGGACCGGTGCGCCGTTTCGACACCACCGGCCGCCGGGTCACCGTGGCGGCCACAGCGCCGGACGTCGGCACGCTCGCCGACGAGCTGGCCGACGCGATCGACGCCGCCGCCGGGGCCGCCGGGCTGGACCGGGCCGGGCGCGCCGGGTCGGCGCTGTTCCTGGCCACCCACGGCGGGCCGCACTCGCTGCCCGTACCGCAGGGGCGGGACGCGCCGACGGTGCCGGCGCTGGCCGGTCACCTGGCCGCGCGGTGCGGACTCGGCGGGCGGACCCGGATCTACACCACCGCCTGCGTGTCGGCGAGCAGCGCGGTCGCCGACGCCGCCGCGCTGATCCGCCGGGGTGACCTGGAGCGGGTCGTGGTCGCGGCCGGTTACCTGGTCGAACCGGACCAGTACGCGCTGTTCGACGCCGGGCGGGCGCTCGCCGCCGACGGCGCGGTACGCCCGTTCAGCGCCGGCCGCAAGGGACTGCTGCTGGGCGACGGGGTGGCCGCCGTGGTGCTGGAGTCGGCGAGTGCCGCCGCCCGGCGGGGCGCCGAGACGGTGGCGACGGTGGCCGGGTGGGGGCGGGCAGGGGACGCCTACCACGCGTGCCAGCCGCACCCGGAGGGGCTGGGGCTGGCCCGGGCGGTCGAGGCGGCGCTGCGCCGCGGCGGGCTGCCCCCGGACGCGGTCGGTTACGTCAACGCCAACGCCACCGGCACCCCGTTCAGCGACGCCTCCGAGGCGGCGGCGCTGACCCGGGTGTTCGGCGACGACGCCGGGCGGCTGCCGGTCAGCTCCACCAAGTCGGTGCACGGGCACGCGCTGGAGGCGTCCGGGCTGCTGGAACTGCTGGTCACCGTGCTGGCCCTGCGGCACGGCAAGCTGCCGGTCACCGCCGGCTGGCTCGGCCCGGACCCGCAGTGCCCGCTGGACGTCATCCGCGACGCCCCCCGCCCCGCGCGCACCGCACACGCCCTGACCCTCAACGCCGCCTTCGGCGGCGCCAACACCGCACTCCTGGTGAGCGCCTCATGACCGCCTCCACCCCCAGCCCTCCGCGATCTTGCACTTCCGGCCCCGGCGAAACGGGCACAACGCCCGCCGAGAGGGCGCCAACCGCAAGATCGCGCAACGACGCGGAGGCGCGGTGGCCCGAGGACGGGGATGAGGGGCCGGCGGGGGTGCCGGGGTTTGTGCACTCGGCGTTCGCGCCTCTCGTGGTGGCGGTGGCCGAGCGGTGCCTCGCGCGGCGCTACGGCACCGGGCCGCTGCCGCCGGGCAACGGTACGGCGGTGGTGCTGGTCAGCGCCGGCGGGGACACGGCCAGCGCGGCGCACGTCCGGGCCGCGGTGGACGCCGGTGACCGGATCGGGCCGCTGTTCTTCTTCCAGTCGGTGCCGAACAGCGTGGCCGGGCACGTCGCGGCGCGCTGGGGACTGGACGGGCCGGTGGTGTGCCTGAGCCCGACCGGCGACCCGCGGGCCGAGGGGGAGGCCGAGGCGGACCTGCTGCTGCACGACGGCGACGCCGCACAGGCGTTGCTGATCCTGATCGAACTGGCATCGGACGGTACGCCGGGCGAGGCGACCGCGGTGCTGCTGGGGGAGGGAACACGTCAATGAGGACGAAGGGACTGCGCGGCGCGCTCGCAGCCGACGCGGAACTGGGCGCGGGCAACGTGCTCGCCCGGGTGCTGGCCCACGGCGCCGACCCGGACGGGCCGGGGCTCACATTCGACACCGAGGTCGACGGCCACCCGGCCGAGACCCCGCTGACCCTGGGCCGGCTCGACCGGATGGTCGCCGCCCGGGCAGCCTGGCTGCACGAACGCGGGGTGAAACCCCGCGACCCGGTCGCCGTCTGGGCCGGTACGGCCGCCGACATGGTGCTGTCGTTCCTGGCGCTGACCCGCCTGGGCGCCATCCCGGCGCTGATGAACGGCAGGCTGCGCCCCGAGATCGCCGCCGAGTACATCCGCCGGCTGCGCGCCGCCGGGGTGCTCGCCGACGCCGCGCACGCGCAGGCGCTGGCCGGGCACGACCTGGGCGCGCCGATGCTCGGCGAGCCCGCGCAGGCCGGGGGCGGCGACCCGGACGCGGCGCCCGCGCACTACCGGCACCACCCGGACGACCCGATCGTCATCACCCACACCTCCGGCACCACCGGAGTGCCGAAGGCGGTGCTGCACTCGCACGCCAGCCTGTTCGCCGCGACCCGGCACCTGCTGTCCATGCCGCAGGCGCAGGGCACCACGCGCATCCTCAACGCGCTGCCCGCCCCGCACACCGCCACCGTGCTGATGGTCAACCAGGCGCTCGGCAACCGGGCGGAGATGTTCCTGCTCTCCGAGCAGGGCGGCGAGCGGGTGCTCGACGCGATCCAGCGGTGGCGCCCCGACGGCGTGTTCGGCTTCTCCGTCACCTGGGCCGAGCTGGCCCGCTTCGACCTGTCCGGCTACGACCTGGACTCGGTGCGGCTGTGGTTCAACACCGGCGACTGCTCGCACGAGCCGCACGTACGGCGGCTGGTCGCGGTGGGCTCCCGCGACGTGGTGACCCGTCAGGGCGTGACCCGGGTACCCGGGTCGGTGTTCATCGACGGCCTGGGCTCCAGCGAGATGGGCCACTCGATGTTCCACATCACGCACACCTCCGACACCGAAAGGTACGGCCGCTGCGTCGGCCGCCCGTACCGGTTCACCAAGGTCGCGGTGCTCGACACCGACGGCAACGAGCTGCCGCCCGGGCAGGTCGGCTGGCTCGGCATCGACTCGCCGTCGCTGTTCCGCGGCTACTGGAACGACTCGGTCACCACGTACCGGTTCCGGCTGCGCGGCTGGTACCTCACCGGCGACCTGGTGTACGCCGACGAGGACGGCCGCTACTACCACCTGGACCGGGCGGTCGACTCGGTCGAGGCGGGCGACGGCAAACGGTTCTTCACCGCGCTGTCCGAGGAGCGCATCCTCGCCGCCAGCCCCGACGTGACCGACTGCACCGTGGTGATCGTCAAGGCGGACGACGGCACGGTCACCACCGACGTGCTGCTGGAACTGGCCGCCGGCGCCGACCCGGACGCGGACCGCACCGAGCGGATCCGTACCGCGCTGGGCCCGGACGTGGGCGCCACGCTGCGCCGGATCGTCCCGGTGCGCGCCGACGACATCCCGGTCACCGTCACCGGCAAGGTACGCAAGGTGGCGCTGCGCGAGCGCTATCTGACCGAGGCGCCGTCGTGACCGCCGTCGTCACCGGCATGGGCCTGTTCACCCCGGCGGGGCGCGGCGTGGCGGACACGTTCGACGCGCTGCTCACCGGCCGCTCCGGACTGCGCCGCCCGCCCGAGGGACACCCGGCGGCGGGCAGCCTGGAGGTGGCCGGCGTGCTGCCGGACATCGACCCGCGCAGCGTCGCCTCCGGACCGGAGACGAAGGTGCTCGACCGGGTGGTGCTGCTGGCCCTGATCACCGCCGCCGAGGCGCTCGCCGACGCGGGCATCGAGGTGGGCCGCGACGTCGACCCGGAGCGCATCGCGGTGATCGTCGGCGGTGTCGGCGGGATGTCCACGCTGGAGGGGCAGGTGCTGGCGCGGGCCGCCCGGGGCCGGGCGGCGGTCAGCCCGTACCTGCTCACCGGCATCCTGCCGAACATGCCGTCGGCGCGGATCGCCATCGCGCACGGCATCCGCGGCTACAGCTCGTCGGTCGGCACGGCCTGCGCCTCCGGCGCCCAGGCGGTCGCCGACGGGGTACGCCTCATCCGCTCCGGCGAGGCCGACGTGGTGGTGTGCGGGGCGAGCGAGGCGCCGCTGTTTCCCACGTTCGCCGACACGTTCGGCAACGCCCGGGCGCTGGCCCGGGGCTGGGACGAACCCACCGAGGCGAGCCGCCCGTTCGACAAGCGGCGCAACGGGTTCGTGCTGGCCGAGGGCGCGGCGCTGCTGGTGCTGGAGCGCGCCGGGCACGCCGACGGTCGGGGCGTGCGCGGCTACGCCGAGGTCGCCGGTTTCGGGGCGAACACCGACGCGTACCACCCGACCGCGCCGCGCCCGGACGGCGCGGGAGCGGCCGCGTGCATGCGCCGGGCGCTGGCCGCCGGCGGGATCGGGCCGGGCGACGTCGGGTACGTCAACGCGCACGGCACCGGCACCAAGCTCGGTGACGTCGCCGAGACGATCGCCCTGGCCGAGGTGTTCGGCCTCGGCGGCGTCCCGGTCAGCTCCACCAAGGCGCTCACCGGGCACCTGCTCGGCGCATCAGGGGTGCTGGAGGCCGCCGCCACCGCGCTGGCGCTCGACAGTGGCCTGCTGCCGCCCACCTACCACCTGGACGACCCGGACCCGGAGTGCGAGGCGGACCACGTCCGCGCCGTGCCCCGGCCGACCCGGGCCGACCACGCGCTGACGAACTCGTTCGGGTTCGGCGGCCAGAACGTCAGCCTGCTCCTGCGCCGGCTCTCCGGGCCGGCCCGCCGGGCCGCCACCCCGGCTGCGGACTGACCGGACTCCAATCCCGGGCGTCGTCCGGGTCGCGATCACGGGGGGGAACAGGGGAAGCCCATGACCATCAACGGGATAGATCATCTCGAACTGTACGTGGGAGACGCCCGGCAGGCGGCCTTCTACTTCGACAACGCCGTCGGTTTCCGGCTGCGCGGGCAGGGCGGGCCGGAGACCGGGCTGGACGGGCAGCGTTCGCTGCTGCTGGCCCAGGCCGGCATCCGGCTGCTGCTGACCACCGGGCTGTCCGCCGAGCACACGGCGGCCACGTACGTGCACCGGCACGGCGACGGCATCGCCGTGGTGGCGCTCGCCGTCGACGACGCCGCCGGGGCGTACGCGGAACTGGTGGAACGCGGCGCGACACCGCTGAGCCCGCCGCGCACCTTCACCGGCGCGGACGCCGAGGTCGTGGTCGCCGAGGTCGGCGGCTTCGGCGACGTGGTGCACCGCCTGGTCGAGCGGCGCGGCGACCCGGAGGTGTTCCTGCCCGGGGCGATCGAGCCGGTGGCCGCGCCGGACGGCGACGAGCTGCTGGCCGAGGTGGACCACCTGGCCGTCTGCGTGCCGCCGGGGCAGCTCGACGAGACAGTCGCGCACTACGAGAAGGTGTTCGGCTTCGCCGACATCTTCACCGAGCACATCGAGGTCGCCGGTCAGGCGATGAACTCCAAGGTGGTGCAGAGCCCGTCGGGGAAGGTCACGCTGGTGCTGCTGGAGCCGGACACGAGCGCCCGGCCCGGCCAGATCGAGGACTTCCTGCGCTGGCACGCCGGCGCCGGGGTGCAGCACCTGGGGCTGCGCACCGACGACATCGTCACCGCCGTCGGCGCGCTCGCCGGGCGCGGGGTGCGGTTCGCCAGCACGCCCGGCGCCTACTACGACGGCCTGGAGCAGCGGGTCGGCCGCCTCGACGCGCCGGTGGACCGGCTGCGCGAGCTGAGCATCCTGGTCGACTCCGACCACGACGGGCAGCTGCTGCAGATCTTCACCGAGTCGATGCACGTGCGCCGCACCCTCTTCCTCGAACTCATCGAGCGGCGCGGGGCGCGCACCTTCGGCAGCGGCAACATCAAGGCGCTCTACGAGGCCAAGGAACGCGAGCTGGCCGCGGCGGGGGCGACCCCTGCTGCCGCGGCCGGAGGGGTAGGGGCATGACCACCATCGATCCCGGGCTGACCGCCGAGGAGGAGGCGCTGCTTCCCTCCGACGAGGACGTCCGGCACTACGCCGAGCACGGCTGGTACCTGTCGAAGAAGCTGCTCACCGACGACGAGGTGGACGAACTCGTCGCCGCGACCGACAGCTACTACGCCGGGGAACGCGACCGGCGGCTGCCGGTGCGGCCGCCGAAGCTGGCCTACTGGGAGCCGGCCAAGGGCGACGTGCAGCGGCACAACGACTACGTGCACCACGAACACGACGGCATCGCGCGCATTCTGCGCAAACCGCTGATCGGGGCGGTCGCCGCCCGGCTGGCGCAGGCCACCGAGATCCGCATCTTCCAGTCCACGCTGATCTGGAAGCCGCCGATCGCCGGTGAGCCGTCGAACATCGTGCCCTGGCACTTCGACAAGCACTACTGGGCGTCCTCGTCGTCGGAGAACATGCTCACCGCGTTCATCCCGTTCCACGACTGCGGCGAGGAGATGGGCACCATCACCATGGTCGACGGCTCCCACCGCTGGCGGGAGATCGGCGCCGACGACACGGTGGTGCGGCACTTCGCCGACCGGGACCGCGACCAGCTCGAAGTCATGCTCGCCGAGAACGCGGCGTACAACGGGGCGACGATCCGCAAGATCCCCATGGTGATCCCCAAGGGACACATGAGTTTCCACCACTGCCGCACCTACCACGGCAGCGGTGCGAACGTCAGCGGACGGCCCCGCCGGGCCATCTCGCTGCACCTGCAGGACGGCGACAACGCCTGGCGGGAGTATCCGCTCTCCGACGGCACGCTCGCCGCGTACAACCACGACGTGCTGGTCCGCCGCACCCACGAGGGCCGGCCGGACTACGCGGACCCCGATTACTGCCCGGTCATCTGGCGCGACCGCGCCCAGCAGGGAGGCTGACAATGTCACGGTACGACTGGGGTAAGACGCACCCGGGCATCGAGCGACTCGAGCGGGCGGTGACCGAGCGCCGCGACGTGGTGGTCAAGCACCCGCTCTACGCCAACCTCGACACCCACGACGCACTCGTCACGTTCATGGAGCACCACGTCTTCGCGGTCTGGGACTTCATGTCCCTGCTGAAGTCGCTGCAGCGGCAGCTCACCTGCGTCACGGTGCCGTGGATCCCGACCGGCCCGACCGGCAGCCGCCGCCTGATCAACGACATCGTCATGGTCGAGGAGAGCGACGAGCTGGGCGACGGCTACATCAGCCACTTCGAGCTGTACGTGCAGGGCATGACCGAGGCCGGCGCCGACACCACGGCCGTGAACAAGCTCGTCGACCTGCTGCGCGACGGCACGCCGGTCACCGAGGCGCTCGGCGCGGCGGGCGTACCCGCGGCGTCGGCCGCGTTCGCCGGCACCACCTGGCGGATCATCGAGACCACCCCGGTGCACTGCCAGGCCGCGGCGTTCGCGTTCGGCCGCGAGGACCTCATCCCGGAGATGTTCACCCAGGTCGTCGCCGTCAACGAACGCAGCAACCGGCTCAACAAGTTCGTCGACTACCTGGAGCGGCACATCGAGGTCGACGGCGAGCAGCACACCCCGATGGCCATGCAGATGCTGGCCGACCTGTGCGGCGACGACGACACCAAGTGGCAGGAGTGCGCCGACACGGTCAACGCCGCGCTGACCGCCCGCGCCCGACTCTGGGACGACATCCTCGCCGCCGTCAAGGAGGGCCGTCCGGCGTGACCGGCTCCGACCCGCTCCGGCTCTACCGGACGGTCCGGCTGATCCGCCGCTTCGAGGAGCGCGCGATCGAGCTGGTCCGCGCCGGACAGATCGTCGGTGGCATCCACCCGTACCTCGGTCAGGAGGGAATCGCCGCCGGCGTCTGCGCGGCGCTGGACCGCGAGGACCTGGTCACCGGCACCCACCGCGGGCACGGGCACGTGCTCGCCAAGGGCGCCGACCCGGCCCGGATGCTGGCCGAGCTGTGCGGCCGGGTCACCGGGCTCAACCGGGGCCGGGGCGGGTCGATGCACGCCGCCGACTTCGGCGTCGGCGTCCTCGGCGCCAACGCCATCGTCGGAGCCGCCGGCGCGATCCTCACCGGAGCGGTGTGGGAGCGCCGGCGGCGCGGCGCCGACATCGTCGGCGTCACCTTCTTCGGCGACGGCGCGGTCAACGAGGGCATGCTGCTGGAGGCGTTCAACCTGGCCGCGCTCTGGCGGGTGCCGGTGCTGTTCGTCTGCGAGAACAACGGCTACGCCACCACCATGCCGGTCGAGGGCGCGGTCGCCGGCACCATCGCCGGGCGGGCTGCCGCCTTCGGCATGCCGGCGGCCGCCGTCGACGGGCAGGACCCCGAGGCGGTACGCGAGGTCACCGCCGCCGCCGTCGCGCGGATGCGCGCCGGCGGCGGCCCCGAGCTGGTCGAGGCCCGCACCTACCGCTTCGACGCCCACCACACGTTCGAACATCAGGTACGCCTCGACTACCGGCCGCCGGAAGAGGTGGCCGAGGGCCGGTCCCGCGATCCCGTCGACATCGCCGGAGCGCGACTCGACCCGGCGGTACGGGCCGAGGTGGACGCCGCCGTCGAGGCGGAACTGGACGCCGCCGTCGAATACGCGCTCGCCGGTCCGCACCCCGACCCGGCGACCGCACTGGACCACCTGTACGCCAGCGGGCTCACCGCCCGGACCGGAGGTGGCTGATGCCCCGGCTCTCCTACCGCAGGGCGCTCACCCGGGCGCTCGCCGACGAGATGGCCCGCGACGAGTCGGTCGTGGTGCTCGGCGAGGACATCCGGGTGGCCGCCGCGAACGTCACCACCGGCCTGCTGAAGAAGTTCGGCCCGGAACGGGTCCGCGACACCCCGCTGTCCGAGCAGGCGTTCACCAGCTTCGCCACCGGCGCGGCGCTGGCCGGGGCCCGCCCGGTGGTGGAGTTCCAGATCCCGTCGCTGCTGTTCCTGGTCTTCGAGCAGATCGTCAACCACGCGCACAAGTTCCCGCTGATGACCGGCGGCCAGTGCGCGGTGCCGGTCACCTACGTGGTGCCCGGCTCCGGCTCCCGCACCGGCTGGGCCGGGCAGCACTCCGACCACCCGTACGCGTTGTTCGCCCACGTCGGGGTGACCACAGTCGTACCGGCCACCCCGGCCGACGCGTACGGGCTGCTGGTCTCCGCGATCCGCTGCGACGATCCGGTGGTGGTCTTCGCCCCGGCCGGCGCGCTGGACCTGCGCGCCGACGTCACCGACCTGACGCCGGTGCCGCTGGGTCGCGGGATCGTCCGCCGCCCCGGCGCCGACGTGACGGTGGTGGCCGTCGGGCACCTGGTGCACGACGCGCTCGCCGTCGCCGAGGAACTCGCCGGGCAGGCGTCGGTGGAGGTCTTCGACCCCCGCACGCTCTACCCCTTCGACTGGGACGGCCTGGTCGAGTCGGTGAGCCGCACCGGGCGGCTGGTGGTAGTCGACGACGGCAACCGCTCCTGCGGCATCGCCGGGGAGATCATCGCCACCGTGGTCGAGCGGGTCCGGCTGGCCGCGCCACCCCGGCGGGTCACCCGCCCCGACGGTGCCGTGCTGCCCTTCGCCCCGGCCCTGGACCGGGCCGTGCAACCCGGCCGCGACCAGCTCACCGCCGCCATCCAACTGACCCTCAAGGACGGATGAACGATGGACCCGAACTACACGTGGCCGCCACTCGGCCAGGCGTGGACCGACCTGCCCGAGTCCACCCGTACCGCGATGGTGACCACCGGCGCCGCGGCCTGGGAGAAGATCTTCCACGGCCGGGCCACGTACAACAAGCAGTGGCGGCTGGCCCGTCCGCCCGTCTTCACCGCCGACGCGTTCGGCGAGCTGAACGAGGTCTGCGACCGCATCGCCCAGCTCATTTTGGAAGCCTGCCGGCGTCGCGCGCGTACCGCCGGTGAGCTGCAACGGCTCCTCGACGTGCCGGAGGGGGAAACCCGGCTGCTCGACCCGGAGGAGGAACTGCACGAGGGGCTGCTCGCCGCGTACCGGCCGGACGTGCTGTTCTCCGGCGGCGTGCCGTGCATCGTCGAGTACAACATCGACAGCAGCCTCGGCGGCGGCTTCGACGCCGACACCGTCATCCAGCGGTACGCCGAGCTGTACCGTACCCATGACCTGCTCGACGGCGCGCGGCCCGCGCCGTCCCTGCTGGACCAGCGGTTCGCCGCCATCCGGGACACGCTCGGCCTGGCCGACGGCGCGCGGGTGGCGCTGCTGATGGACTTCGACGCCGACTACCCGGGACTGGACGACCCGGAGACGTTCATCCGGATCCTGTCCCCGCTGATCGACCAGGCCCGCCCGTTCGGCATCGACCTGGTCATCGCCCCGGTCGCCACCGCCGGTCTGGACGCGCAGAGCCGCCTGGTCGTCGGCGGCGCCCCGGTGGACGCCCTGTTCCGGCTGTTCGTGCCGAACCGGGTCACCCCCAGCCCCGGCCTGGACGCGGTCGCCGGCGCGCTCGCCGCCGGCACGCTGCCGATGTTCGTCAGCAGCGCCGCCTGGCTGCTCAGCAACAAGCTCAACTACGCCTGGCTCTGGGAGGATCTGGACCTGCTGCCGGAGGACGACCGGACGCTGATCCGCCGGTACGTGCCGCACACCGTCGCGCTCACCGCCGACCAGCTCGACCGGGCGCTGGCCGAACAGGCCGACCTGGTGGCCAAGCCGGCCGGCGGATCGGCCGGGCACGGGGTGCTGATCGGCCGCGAGATGACGGCTGTCGCGTGGGCGGACGGGGTGCGCGCGGCGATCGCCGAGGGCGGCAACATCCTGCAGCGCTACCACGAGGCGGACCGGGTGGCGATGGACTTCGTGCAGATCGAGACCGGTGAGACGGTCACCGCCGATGTCCCGTACAGCCTCGCCCCGTACCTGTTCGGCCGCACCGGTTCCGGCGCGCTGGCCCGGGTCGGCTACCCGGGCTGCGACGAGGTCCTCAACCTGGCCCGAGGCGTCCTCCTGACCGGCATCCTCCTAACCGACTGACCCCCTCCCTCCGGCCGCCCTTGCCCCGTTGATCAAGGAGTTCGTGTCCTCATCGGGGCGCGTGACCGACCCCAAACTCCTTGGTCAACAACGTGGATCCGGGCCGAGGGCGCCGGGCGCGGGTAAGGGGGAGGGTGAGGGGGAGGGCGCGGTCAGGGGTGGGGGAGGTGGGTGGCCAGGACTTTCAGGGTTTCGGCTGTGGCTATCGCGTCGCTGCGGGCGCTGCCGTGCCGCCCGTCGCTGCTGTACAGCGACGGGTCGGCCACCAGCGGATGGTCGGTCAGGTGCACGTGCAGCGTCCCCAGCCGCTCGGCCACGCCCCGGGTGTGCCGGGACAGCCGGCGCATCCGCTCGCCCAGGCCCGCGCGCAGCGTCTCCGGCACGGCTGGGCTGTGCGAGACGTCGAACATGCCCACCGTGATCACGTCCGCCCCCGCTTCCCGCAGCGCGGTGATCATGGCGGTCAGCTCGGCGTCGACCGCGTCCGGGTCGTAGGCGGACCGGAACGCGTCGTTGCCGCCGCACACCACCAGTGCGAGATCCGGCTCGAAGGCCAGCGCGTCGGCGAGCTGAGTGGCCCGCACCTCGTGCGCGCGCAGTCCGCGCCGCCCCAGGTTCAGGTACGCCAGCTCCGGCCGGACGGCGCGCAGCTCGGCGGCGATCCGGTCGGCCCACTGGAGGTCCGGGTAGCCGTCGACCGGCTCGCACAGTCCTTCCGCGACGCTGTCGCCGAGCACCACGAACCGGCGCCACGGGTGCCCGCGCAGCAGCTCGGTGGCCTCGCCCGGACGCAGGCACCACGGATCAGTCGCCTCGGTCAACGTCGATGCCATGATCGGCAGGCTAGCCGAGCGCCCGGCACGGGAAAAGGGGCTCAGCTCAGCAGGGTCAGCAGTTCGCCGGGCCGGGACAGACTGAGGTCGGCGGGCTCGGCCGGATCGTACTGATGGCCCCACGCGGCGGCCACCGCCACCGCGCCGCTGCTGCGGGCGGCGCGCAGGTCCAGCGGCGAGTCGCCCACGTACGCGGCCCGGCCGGCCGGCACGCCGAGCCGCCGGCAGGCCACCTCGACGCCCTCGGGCGCCGGTTTGGGGCGGGTGACCTGGTCGCCACCGAGCACGACCCGGAAGTGACCGAGCAGGCCGACCCGGTCGAGCATGATCTCCGCCGCCCGGTGGCTCGCGCCGGTGAACACGCCCACCGGCACCCGGGCGGCGAGGTCGGCGAGCATCTCCGCGACTCCGGGGTAGACGCTCACCCGCCCGGCCGTCGCGGCCAGTTCGGTGTGGTAGCGGTCGAGGTCAGCGGCGGTGGCGGGGCGCCGGAGCAGGTGCGTCAGCAGGTCGGACGGTGAGCCGATCGAGTAGCCGGCGATGACCTCGGCGTCGGTGTACGACGGGCCGCCTCCGGCCCGCACCGCCGCCCGGTACGCCGCCGGCACCACCTCGTGCGACTCGATGAGCGTGCCGTCCATGTCGAAGACGACGGCGTCCACCGGGCGGCTCACGCGACCCCGGCCCGGTGCGCGGCGGCGAGGCGCTTCGGCGCGCGGGTGTGCCACGCCTCGGTGATCAGCTCGGTCAGGTCGTCCACGGCGATCCGGTCGAGCCGGACCAGTACGGCCGGGTAGCCGTCGAGGTGCGGCGTGGTGAAGTAGACCGCCGGGTCGTCGGCGAGCAGCGCCTCCTTGGCGCCCAGGTCGGGCACCCGGGCGCCGAGGATCGGGCCGTCCGGCGCGGCGTCGCCGAGCGCTTCGAGGTCGCTGCGGCGCAGCGGCCGGTCCCAGACGAACATCTTGTCGCGCACCCGCCAGGCGGGCAGGTCGTCGTACGAGCCGCGCTCGGTGGTCTCCGGCAGGGCCAGCGCGATGCGCCGCACGTCGTCCCAGGTCGCCATGGCCCCGACCCTACCGCCGCCCACCGACACCCCGGCTCAGACCGGTGTGGGGGTCGCCGGTTCCGGGGCCGGGCGGCGGGACGCGCGGGTCAGCAGCAGCGGCCCCACGGTCAGCACCAGGCAGACCACCGACATCACCAGCAGCGCCGGGGTCAGGTCGAGCAGCGCCACCGACCAGCCGCCGAGCAGCGCGCCGACGGGCAGGCCGAGGAACGCCACCGACCCGGAGATGCCCAGCACCCGGGTCTGCAGCTCGCCCGGCACCCGCTGGTAGAGCGCCGCGCCGAGCAGCGGGTTCACCGCCGCGATGCCGATGCCGGACAGGAACGTCACCACGAGCACCACGACCAGGTCGTCGCTGAGCGCCAGCGCGAGCAGCCGGGGCGCGCCGCTGAGCGTCAGCCCCACCGCGAACGTCGTCCCGGCGGGCAGCCGGGTGCCGAACATCGTGAACAGCACGTTGCCCAGCAGCGCGCCGCCCGAGAACACACCGAGCAGCAGGCCGAAGCCGGCCGGGTCGCCGAGCACCTGGTTGACCCAGAGCGGGATCCAGACCGCGACGCTGGCGTTGGCGAACATGTTCGACACCGAGACCACCAGCAGCATGATCATCAGCGTCCGGTCGGTGCGCAGGTACGCGAAGCCGCCGCGCAGCGCCCGCAGGTAGGGCTCCCGGGGTGCGGGTTGCGCCGGCGCGGGCGGCCGGACCAGCACGCCGATGAGCAGCGCGCAGACCGCGAACGTGGCCGCGTCGATCCAGATGGCCCGGGTCAGCCCGACCCAGTCGATGAGCAGTCCGCCGAGCACCGCGCCGAACAGCGTCATGCCCCGGGCCAGGCCGTCGTAGGCGCTGGTGAGCCGGATCAGCGGCACCCCGGCCCGCTCGGCGGCCGGTTTGAACAGTACGTGCTTGACCCGGTCGCCGATGCCGCGCAGCCCGCCGGCGACCGCCACCAGGACCAGCAGCGTGCCGAACCCGAGCCAGGGGGCCAGCGCCACCACCGCCATCGCGACGGCGCTCGCCGCGTCCACGAACACGGAGGTACGGCGTACCCCGAAGCGGTCCGCCCACGGCGTGGCCAGCGCGCTGGAGAGCATGTACGGCAGCGTCTCCGCCGCCGCGACGAGTCCCATCTTGGTGGGGCTGCCGGTGGTCTCCAGCACCAGCCAGGGGATGGCCACCACGGAGATCCGGGTGCCGAGGTTGGACAGCAGGTCGGCGCCGACCAGGGTGTACAACTCCCGGCGCGGGTTCATGCCGAGCTGCCGATCACGGTGCCCAGCGAGTCGGCGTCGGCGGGATGCGCGGCGGCGTACCGGGCCCGAAGCGCCCGTTTGTCCACCTTCGCGGACCGGTTCAGCGGCAGCGCGTCCACGAACTCCACGGCGCCGGGCGCCCACGTCTCGCTCAGCTCCCGCACCACCAGCGCGATCAGCTCCTCGCCGGTCACCGACGCGCCGGGCGCCGGCACCACGTACGCGTACGGCAGCTCCCCGGCCACCGGGTCCGGCACGCCGATCACGGCGGCGGCCCGCACCTCGGGATGGCCGGCGAGCACGTCCTCGATCGGGCGGGAGTAGATCGGCCAGCTGCGCGCCCGGGTGAGGATCCGGTCCTGCAACCGGTCGACCAGGTAGAGGTAGCCGTCGGCGTCGAGGTGGCCGATGTCGCGGGTGCGGACCCAGCCGTCGACGAGCGTCTCCGCGGTCAGCTCCGGCCGGCCGTGGTAGCCGGCGAAGCTCAGCTTCGTCCGGACCCACACCTCGCCGTCGGCGCCGGGCGGCAGCACCTTGCCGTCGGCGTCGCGGATCTCCACCGTCACGTCGCCGTACGGGCGGCCGCAGGAGCGCAGACGCTCCGGGTGCTCCGGGTCCTCGGTCAGCCCGGGCAGCGCGCAGATGACCACCGCCTCGCTGAGGCCGTACACGATGCGCAGGCACGGGCCGAAGCGGGCGATGGCCTGGCGCAGCCGGGCGGGCGCGGCGGGCCCGGCGCCCACGTTGAACATGAACATGGCGGAGAAGTCGGCGCCCGGCAGGTCGGGGTGGTCGAGCACCTCGTAGAGCATCGGCGGGGTGACGAATGTGGAGGTGAGCCGCTCGGCGTCCACTGTCGCGATGAACGCGGCCGGGTCCCACTGCTCGCGCAGGAACAGCACGCCGCCGGTGAACAGGTTGAACAGCGTGGTGATCTGGCCACTGGCCAGCCACATCGGTGAGTGCGACAGGTGCCGCAGCAGCGGGAACCCGGCGCCCCGGAAGTCGGCGGCCAGGGCGAGGATCTGCCGGTAGAAGCTCTCCCGGTGGTGCACCAGCTTCGGCGTGCCGGTGGTGCCGCTGGTCTGCAGGAACGACTCCGGCGCGGGTGCGTCGGCGGGCAGCTCAGCCGCCGGCTCGCCGGCCGTCGCGGTCAGGTCCGGTCCGGCGCCGCCGGGGCCGAGGCAGAGCACCGGTACGCCGGACAGCCCGGCCGCGATCTGGACCGCCTGCGGGTCGCGCGGGTCGTACACGAACGCCTCCGGCGCGGACAGCGCGACGAACTCGTCGACCTCCCGCCGCGAGGTCACCGGGGCGACCCACATGCTCCGGCAGCCCAGCAGGTGCAGAGCCAGTTGCAGCAGCGGACCCTCGACCGTGTTGCCGAGCATCACCAGCACGGCCGCGCCGGGGCGTACCCCGTGCCGGCGCAGCGCGGCGGCCAGGCCGCGCACCCGCGCGGCGACCTGGGGGTAGGTGAGGCGGCGTCCGCCGCCGACGAGCGCCTCCCGGTCGCCGAAGCCGGCGAAGAGCTCCAGCGCCTCGTGCACATAGTTCGGCCGGTCGGTCATCGGGCAGCCCCCATCATGGTCCGCGAGCGGCGTCCGGCCAGGTCAGGGCCGGGACATGACGGCAGGTGCCAGGTCGGCGACCGCACCGCCGCCAGCTTCCGAGCCTAGGCAGCGGCGGTCCACCGCGGACAGAGCCGATCGTCGCTGCGTCCCGCGACGTGGGCATTTGATCATGTCGATCAGGTTGATTGACGCTCGTCACCGCCGGAAGCTAGTTTCCGGTCCATCGCCCGGGCCGGTGCCGCCGACCGCGTCACGCCCGGGGCTGCCGACCATGGAGGATCGATGCCGACCCCGAAGAGATGGCACGTCATAGCTTCCGCCGTAACGCTGCTGATCGCCGCCACCCCGGCGGTCACCGCGAGCGCCGGCCCGACCGACACCGACCGCGCCGGGCACGGGCGCGCCGAGTGGGCCGGGACCTGGGCCGCGGCGGTGACCCGCGGGAACACCGTGGGCCTGACCGAGACCGGCCTGAACAACCAGAGCATCCGGATGACCGTGCAGACCTCGGTGGGCGGGCCGCGCCTGCGGGTGCGGCTGACCAACCTCTACGGCCAGCAGGCCATCCAGGTCGGCCGCGCCACCATCGCCCGGCCGAACACCGCCACCCCCGACGACCTGTCCGACATCGTCCCGGCCAGCGTCCGCCAGCTGACCTTCTCCGGCGCCGGCTCGGCGACCATCAACAAGGGCGCCGAACTGCTCAGCGACCCGGTGGCCTTCCCGGTGGCCGAGCAGGAGGACCTGGTGGTCACCCTGTACTTCCCGGTGCTCACCGGGCCGGTCACGTTCCACGGCCAGTCCCGGGTCACCAACTTCATCGGCGCCACCGACCTCACCTCGGCGGCCGACGGCGCCGGCTTCACCATCCGGCCCAACTGCTGCTGGATGTTCCTGTCCGGCATCGACGTGGAGCGCAAGGTGACGCCCGGCTCCGTGGTGGTGCTCGGCGACTCCATCAGCGACGGCAACGGCAGCACCGTCAACGCCGACCGCCGCTGGCCGGACCTGCTCGCCAAGCGGCTGATCGACGCCCGCCCGGAGCCGCGTACGCCGGGCGTGCTCAACCTCAGCCTGGCCGGCAACCGGCTCAACCACGAGGGCACCGAGCCCGGCGCGGGCGACTTCCCCGGCTACTACGAGCTGGGCCCGAACGCGCTGGCCCGGCTCAACGAGGACGTGTTCCCGCAGACCGGGGTGCGTACCGTCATCACCCACCTGGGCATCAACGACATCTGGATGAACGGTGACAGCCCCGAGGCGATCATCGCCTCGCTGCGCCAGCTCAACCGGCAGGTCCAGGCGCGCGGCCTGACCAGCATCGCGGGCACGCTCATGCCGTACGAGGGCAACGGCGGGCCGGGCGTGTGGACGCCGGAGAAGGACGCCACCCGGCAGGCCGTCAACACCTGGCTGCGCGGGCCCGGCCGGGCCGAGTTCGACGGCGTCGTCGACTTCGACGCGGTGATGCGCGACCCGGCTCAGCCCAGCCGGCTGCTGCCGGCGTACGACTCGGGTGACCACATCCACCCGAACGACACCGGAGCCGCGGCGATGGCGAACGCGGTGCCGTTGAAGCTGCTCGGACTGTGACACCGGGCGGGGGCGGCGGTCGACACGACGCCGCCCCCGCCGCCGTTTTCCTGGGGAGGAAAGACAGTGGACGTCAGCGAGATCCTGACCGGGCTCTACAGCGAACAGGGCCGGCAGAACCCCTATCCCTTCTACGCGGCCCTGCACGAGCACGGGCCGATAAACGCCGTTCCGGCCCGCGCCGAGCACAGCACCGTCAGCGCGGTGGCCGGCGGGTACGACATGGTGGACCAGATCCTGCGCGATCCCGGCTGGTACAAGGGCTTCCCGCCCGGCTGGGAGGAGCAGGAGATCCTGCGGACGTTCCTGACGTCGATGATGTTCGTCAACCCGCCCGACCACACCCGGATGCGCGCGGTGTTCGCGAAGACGTTCACCCCGCGCCGGCTGGTCGCGCTGGAGCCGGTGATCGAGCGGGTCGTCGCCGAACGCCTGGACCACATGGCCGAGGTGGGCGCCGACGGGCACGAGGTGGACTTCGTGGCCGACTTCGCGTACCCGGTCCCGGCGCTGGTGATGGCCGAGTTCATCGGCCTGCCCCCGGCCGACCTGGCCTGGTACCGGCAGCGGGTCGACTGGATCGACGAGTACATGGACGTGTCCGGCAAGACGCCGGAGCGGCTGGCCCGGGCCAACCAGGCCGCCGAGGAGCTGCGCGTCTACTACCGCGACCTGATCGCCCACCGGCGCCGTGCGCCCGGCCACGACCTGATCAGCGGGCTGGTCGAGGTGCTCGACGCGGGCGGCGTCGACCTCACCGAGGACGAGTTGATCAGTAACCTGATCGTGCTGTTCAACGCCAGCTTCGTCACCACCGTCTACATGTTCAGCAACGGCCTGCCGCTGCTGCTGGACCACCCGGACGTGACCGCCGCGCTACCCGGTGACGACGCGCTGGCCCGGGGCTGCGTGGAGGAGGTGCTGCGGATGGAGAGCCCGGTGCACTTCCTGGCCCGCTCCGCGCCCGCCGGCGTCGACCTCGGCGGCGTGCCGGTCGACCGGGACGACAACGTGCTGCTGCTGATCGCCGCCGCCAACCGCGACCCGGCCCGCTTCCCCGACCCGGACCGCTTCGACCCGCGCCGTCCCGGCCCGCCGTCGCTGGCCTTCGGCGTCGGGCTGCACTTCTGCCTCGGCTCGGCGGTGTCCCGGCTGGAGGGGCGGCTGGCGCTGCCGCGCCTGTTCGCGCGCTTCCCGCGGCTGGCCGTCACCCAGCCGTACACGTACAGCGGGAGTCTGTTCCTGCGCGGCATCGACAAGCTCTTCGTCACCACAGGGGAGGCCGGATGACACTCGATCCGCAGGTGGTCGCGTGGCGGACCGCGCGGGCCGCCGCCGGGACCGTGCCGCTCTACACCCAGACCCTGGCCGAGGCCCGCGCCGCCGACCTCGCCGCGATCCGTGCCGGCTCCGGCGCGGTCGAGCCGGTCGCCGAGGTACGCGACACGACGGTGCCCGGCCCGGCCGGGCCGCTGCCGGTGCGGATCCACCGGCCGGACGGCGACGGCCCGCTGCCGACGCTCGTCTACTTCTTCGGTGGCGGCTGGACCCTCGGCAGCGTCGACACCGCCGACGGAATCTGCCGGCGGCTGGTCAACCTGACCGGCGCGCAGACCGTGACGGTCGGCTACCGGCTCGCCCCGGAGCATCCGTTCCCGGCGGCGGTGGAGGACTGCCATGCCGCGGTGCGGCACCTCGCCGCGCACGCCGCCGAGTTCCGCGCCGACCCGGACCGGCTGGCGGTCGGCGGGGACAGCGCGGGCGGGAACCTGGCCGCCGCTGTCACGCTGCTGGCCCGCGCCGACGGCGGTCCCCGGCTCGCCGCCCAGCTGCTGGTCTATCCGAACACCGACCAGCGGCCCGGGCACCGCCCCGGCGACGACGAGGACCCGATGCTGTTCAACAGGCACTCGGTGGGCTGGTACCGGAGCCACTACCTGGCCGACCCGGGCGACGCGGCGCACCCGCTGGCGTCTCCGCTGCTCGCCGAGGACCTGGGCGGCCTGCCCCCGGCGCTCGTGATCACCGCCGGGTACGACCCGCTGTGCGCCGAGGGCCGGCGGTACGCCGAGCGGCTGGGCGAGGCCGGCGTGCCCACCGAGACGGCCCACTACCCGGGGATGGTGCACGGGTTCTTCGCCATGCCCGGCGTGTTCGACGCCGGACGGCAGGCCCAGGAGCGGGCCGCCGCCTTCCTGCGCCGCACGTTCGGGCTCGACCGCACGCCCGGCGCGGGCGAGTCCGCTGCGGGCGTGGACCCGGCCGGGAACACGGTGGGCGCGGGCGGCCATGGCTGACCCGGCACGCGACACGCAGCCGCCCGCCGACGCGGCGGACGGCTTCGTGCCGCCGGTCAGCCTGGCCGACTTCGCCGCGCTGGCCCGGGCGGTGCTGCCGCCCGACGTGTGGGACTTCGTCGACGGCGGCAGCGGCGCCGAGACCGCCCTGGCCGCGAACCGGGCCGCGCTCGATCGGGTGGCGGTGCTGCCCCGGATGCTGGCCGGCGTGGACGACCCGTCCACCGAGGCGACGCTGCCCGGCGGCCGGGCCGCGTTGCCGGTGGCTGTCGCGCCGATGGCGTACCAGCGGTTGCTGCACCCCGACGGCGAGCCCGCGCTCGCGGCGGCGGCCCGCGCGGCGGGCGTGCCCTACGTGGCCAGCACGCTGGCCAGCACGCCGATCGAGGAGATCGCGGCGACCGGCGCGACGGTGTGGTTCCAGCTGTACTGGCTGCGCGACCGGGCGCTGGTGGCCGACCTGCTCGACCGGGCGTCGGCGGCCGGCTGCGCGGCGGTGATGGTGACTGTGGACGTGCCGGTGCTCGGGCGGCGCCTGCGCGACGCCCGCAACGGGTTCGCGCTGCCGCCGCATGTCACCGCCGCGAACCTGCCCGGCGGCCGGGACGACCTGGCGCACCAGGGCACCCCCGGCGTGTCGGCGGTGGCGGTGCACACCGGCGCGGTCTTCGCCCCGGCGCTGAGCTGGGCGGACCTGGAGTGGCTGCGGGAGCGTACCCGGGTGCCGTTGCTGGTCAAGGGCATCCTGGACGCGCGCGACGCGGTCCGCGCGGCGGACGCCGGCGTGGACGCCGTGGTGGTCTCCAACCACGGCGGACGGCAGCTCGACGCCGCCCCGGCCAGCGCGAGCGTGCTGCCCGAGGTGGTCGAGGCGGTCGACGAGCGGTGTGCGGTGCTGCTGGACAGCGGCGTCCGCGGCGGCGTCGACGTGCTGCGCGCGCTGGCGCTGGGCGCGGACGGCGTGCTGCTGGGCCGGCCGCTGCTCTGGGCCCTGGCCGCCGGTGGCCGGGCCGGCGCCGAGGCGGCGCTCGCGCTGCTCGCGGCGGAACTGCGCGACGCGCTCATCCTCAGCGGCTGCCCGGACCCGGCCTCGGCCCGGCGGCTGCGCACCCGGATCGGAGGCTGACGTGGAACCGGTCGACCTGGCCGTCACGGCGCTGCACGGCAGTGTCGGCGACCCGGCGCTGAACTCGATGAACTTCCTCAACGAGGTGGCGCAGCACTACCCGGACGCGGTGTCGCTGGCGGCCGGGCGGCCGTACGAGGAGTTCTTCGACTCGGCGGTGCTGCACACGTACCTGGACCGCTTCCGCCGCCACCTCGCCGAGGACGTCGGGCTGGACCGGGCCGGCGTGGACCGGACGCTGCTGCAGTACGGCCGGACCAAGGGCGTCGTGCACCACCTGATCGCCCGGCACCTCGCCGTGGACGAGGGGCTCACCGTCGACCCGGAGTCGATAGTGGTGACAGTCGGCTGCCAGGAGGCGATGTTCCTGGTGCTGCGCGCGCTGCGGACCGGCCCGGCGGACGTGCTGTTCGCTGTCGCGCCCACGTACGTCGGGCTCACCGGCGCGGCCCGTCTGGTCGACCTGCCGGTGCGCCCGGTGGCCGGCGGGCCCGACGGCGTCGACCTGGCCGACCTGCGCGCCGGGGTGCGCCGCGCCCGCGCGGAAGGGCTGACGCCCCGGGCCTGCTACGTGATGCCCGACTTCGCCAACCCGTCCGGCGTCAGCATGGGCACCGGGCAGCGGCGACGGCTGCTGGAGCTGGCCGCCGAGGAGGACCTGCTGCTGATCGAGGACAACCCGTACGGCCTGTTCCCGGCCGACGGCACCGCGCGGCGGCCCACGCTCAAGGCGCTGGACACCGCGCGCCGGGTGGTCTACCTCGGCTCGTTCGCCAAGACCGTGCTGCCCGGGGCCCGGGTCGGCTACGTGGTCGCCGACCAGCGGGTGGGGGAGGCCGACGGCACAGTGGTCCCCTTCGCCGACCACCTCGCGAAGATCAAGAGCATGGTCACGGTGAACACGTCACCGATCAGCCAGGCGGTGATCGGCGGCGCGCTGCTGGCGCACGACTGCTCGCTAGTGGCCGCGAACGTGCGGGAACGGGCCGCGTACGCCCGCAACCTGCGCCACCTGGTCGACGGCCTGGCCCGGCGCTTCCCGGCCGGCGGCCCGGTCACCTGGACCGTCCCGGCGGGCGGCTTCTTCGTGGTGGTGAGCGTCCCGTTCCCGGTCGACGACGCGCTGCTGCACCGCTCGGCCCGCGAGTACGGCGTGCTCTGGACGCCGATGGCCCACTTCTACGATGCGGGCACGCCGGTGAATGCGTTGCGGCTGTCGGTGAGCGCTGTCACACCGGAGTCGATCGATCTCGGGCTGGACCGGCTCGCCGCGCTGGTCACGGACACCATGTCCGGCAGCGTGACGCCGGAGTGTCAGGGTTCCGGCACACTACGTGTTTCCTGACGCCGTTCGTCTGTTGATAATGGACCAATGGTTGCCTGGGAGTACGCGTTGCTCGTTCGTCGGTATCAGGGTCAGGGACGCAATTTCCACGTCTCGTTCGTGTGGTACGGCCCGGACGGGTCACGCACCGACGTGACCGCGTACGGCGACACCGCCATCGCGCACCTGAACCGGGTCGGCCGGGAGGGCTGGGAACTGGTCTCCGCCGCCGAGGACGTGAACAACGTGCAGGGCAGCACCGAGGTCCACCGCTACCACCTGAAGCGCCCGCTGCGCTGACCCCGTAACCGCCGGCACCCCGGGAGACTCCTTCTCCCGGGGTGCCGCTTCGTGTTGTCGGGTGCTCAGCCCAGGTCGACCGAGGGGTAGAGCGGGAACGGCGTGAGCAGGTCGGCGGCCTGCTTGCCGACGGACTCGGCGACGGCCGGGTCCAGCACGTACTTCGCCTTCGACGGCGCGCCGTCCGGGCCGGTGCCGGGCGTGGTCTGGCTGAGCACGGTGTGGATCAGCTCGGCGGTGGCGTCCATCTCCGCGGCGCCGAGGCCCCGGGTGGTCAGCGCCGGGGTGCCGATGCGGATGCCGGAGGTGTACCAGGCGCCGTTCGGGTCCTGCGGCACCGAGTTGCGGTTGGTCACGATGCCCGAGTCCAGCAGCGCCTGCTCGGCCTGCCGGCCGGTCAGGCCGTACCCGGACACGTCGATGAGCACCAGGTGGTTGTCGGTGCCGCCGGTGACCAGCGTCGCGCCCCGGCGCAGCAGCCCGTCGGCGAGCGCCTGCGCGTTGTCCACGATCCGCTGGGCGTAGTCGGCGAAGTCGGGGCGGCGTGCCTCGGCCAGCGCGACCGCCTTGGCGGCCATCACGTGCGGCAGCGGCCCGCCGAGCACCATCGGGCAGCCCCGGTCGACCTGGTCGGCCAGCTCCGGGCCGCAGAGCACCATGCCGCCGCGCGGGCCGCGCAGCGACTTGTGCGTGGTGGTGGTGACGATGTGCGCGTGCGGCACCGGGTCGAAGTCGCCGGTGAAGACCTTGCCGGCGACCAGCCCGGCGAAGTGGGCCATGTCGACCATGAAGGTGGCGCCGACCGAGTCGGCGATCTCCCGCATGATCCGGAAGTTCACCTTCCGCGGGTACGCGGAGTAGCCGGCGACCAGGATCAGCGGCTTGAACTCGCGGGCCGCCTCGGCCACCCGGTCGTAGTCGATCAGCCCGGTGGCCGGGTCGGTGCCGTAGCTGCGCTGGTCGAACATCTTGCCGGAGATGTTCGGCCGGAAGCCGTGGGTGAGGTGCCCGCCGGCGTCCAGCGACATGCCCAGCATCCGCTGGTTGCCCAGCTCACGGCGCAGCGCGAACCAGTCGGCCTCGGTGAGGTCGTTCACCTGCCGGGCCTGCGCCTTGCGCAGCGCGGGGGACTCGACCCGGTCGGCCAGGATCGCCCAGAACGCGACCAGGTTGGCGTCGATGCCCGAGTGCGGCTGCACGTAGGCGTGCGACGCGCCGAACAGCTCGCGGGCGTGCTCGGCGGCGAGCGCCTCGACCGTGTCGACGTTCTGGCAGCCGGCGTAGAAGCGGCGCCCCACGGTGCCCTCGGCGTACTTGTCGCTGAACCAGTTGCCCATGGCCAGCAGCGTCGCCGGGGAGGCGTAGTTCTCGCTGGCGATGAGCTTGAGCGACTCGCGCTGGTCGGCCAGTTCCGCGGCGATGGCGTCGGCGACGCGCGGCTCGACGCCGCGGACGACCTCCAGCGCGCTGCGGAAGGCGGTGGACTCGGCGTTGCGCGACATGCGACCTCCAGGTGACGTGCGGAAGGCCCAGGCGCTCGGCATGCGTCCTCATGACGAGGCCGCTCCCCGATGGTGCTCCATCTCCACGCGCCAGTCACGGCCCGTGCCGATCCTACCGGCCCGGCCCGGACCTGCGGGGTTGGGCCGCCCGTCCCGGCGACTGAACCCCGCGACGCGAGCGGGACCGCCCCTCTGCCTCGGGGCGGTCCCGCTCGCGTCGCGCGGCCGGTGTCAGGCGACCACGGCATCGAGGGACTTCTTCAGCGCCTTCGGGGCGGTCGGCGTCTTCGGGGCCTTCGGGCGCAGGTCGAGCATCCGCTGGCCGATCTCCTGGAGCTGGTTACGGCCGAGCGCCTCCCGGACCTTCGGGAACCACTCCTGCTCCTCCTCCTCGACGTGGTGCAGCACGTTCTCGATCAGCACCGTCGTCTTGGCGTTGAACCGCTCGTCGTCGGCGTCCATGGTGAACAGCTCGAAGCAGAGCACGTCCGCGACGTGGTGCTCCTCGTACGACTCCAGGATGTCGTCCTCGACGTCGGGCACCAGCTTGCGGACCTCCGGGTACATCACCTCGTTCTCCAGGTAGGTGTGCACCGTCAGCGCCTCGAGGATCTGCTCGACGATCTTCCCGCGCTTGCTCGCCGGTCCCTCCTCGGCCTCCTGGAAGGCCTTGAACAGGCGGCGGATCTCCTTGTGGTCCTCCTTGAGCAGGACGATCGCGTCGGTGGACACCGGTTACCTCCTATAGTCGGCTGACGCTGCCCCCCTACCCGGGGCCCGACCAGGACAAACAGACCGGGCCCGGCGCGTTCGCCGGGCCCGGTCCACGCGGGTACGGGTTACTTCACCGCGTTGTACGCGTCCACGACACCGGCGCCGTAGAACCCGTTGCGCTTCCCGCCGGAGCAGGTCGCGTCGTACGCGTTCGGGCCCGCCGGGATCAGCGGCACCGGGTTGTACACGCCCGCCGGGCAGGACTTCGCCACCGCCGTGCGCTCCAGGAACGAGGAGAGCTGGCCCGGCGTCATGCCCGGGTGCGCGGACAGCGCCAGCGCCGCGACGCCGGCGGCGTGCGGGCCGGACATCGAGGTGCCCTGCTTGTAGCCCCACCCGTTGGTACGGGTGGCCGTGTTGAAGGTGGTGGACAGGATGCCGTCGGTGGACGTCGAGCGCGCGCCCTGGGTCCGGAACCGGGTGTCGCCACCGGGTGCGGTCACGTCGATCACGCCCTGGCCGTACGAGGAGTAGTAGCTCTTGTCACCGGTCGGGCCGACGGCGGCGACGGTCACCACGCCCGGCGCCTCGGCCGGGAGGACCAGGCAGGCGTTGGTGAGGTTCGCGCGCTCCTCCGGCGTGCCGTTGTTCGGGCTGCCGGTGTCGGTGATCTTGTGGGCCAGGTCGAAGTTCGCGTTGCCGGCCGACGCCACGTGCAGCACGCCCTGCGACTGCGAGTAGCGCAGCGCCCGCTGCACTGCCTGCCACACCGGACGCTGGCGGGCGTCGTTGCGGCAGTTCAGCTGCCACGGGTCGATGTAGTAGCTGTTGTTGGTGAGCTGGAAGCCGTGCTCGGCGGCCCACATGAACCCGCAGACCGCGGCCTCCGGGAAGATGTAGCCGTCGTCGTTGACCACCTTCACGGCGGCGACCTTCACACCCGGGGCGACGCCGGTGACGCCGACGCCGTTGACCGCGGCGGCGATGGTGCCCGCCACGTGGGTGCCGTGGTCGCTGGTGGTCGGGTTCCACGCCGGCTCGGCGGTGTCGGTGACGCCGCCGATGCAGGACGTGCTCTTGTCCTTGGCGATCTGGGTCGCCAGGTCCGGGTGGCTGCTGGAGATGCCGCTGTCCAGCACGCCCACCACGACCGACGGGCTGCCGCCGGTCACCGCGTGGGCCTGCGGGACGCGGATCATGTCCATGTCCCACTGCTGGCCGTACAGCGGCTCGGCGGTCGGGTCGCCCGCGGCGCGGACCACGTCGGCGGCCGGGACCTCGACCGTCTCGCCCTCGTCGAGGGCGGTGCCCAGACCGGCGGTGGAGGCGACCGACTCGACGCCGGCACCGGCCACGCGGGTGGCGAAGTCCGGGGCGGAGGAGCGCGCGACGAGCACGCCGATCTTGTCGTAAGCGGCCACGACAGTGCCGTCGGCGGCGGCCACCCGCGCCGCGGCCTTGGCGGTGCCGTTGCCCTGCGGGGCGAGGACCAGGTACGACGTCTCCGGTCCGGCGGCCGCCACCGGCGCCGGGACGCCGATCAGGGCGAGACCGGCGCCGAGCGTCACGGCGGACGCGGCGGCGAGTGTCTTGCGACGGAGATTGTTCACACAGACTCCCAGGGGGTTGGTGCGGCCGGGCCGCTCCCTGGACGGGGGTACGGCCCGGTGGAGACGCGCAGGCTGCACGCCTCGCCGCAACAGCGCCCACCGACGGCGGGGTGTTACACGCCTCACCCCGCCGAGCTGTGGATCGTCAGACCGTGGCGATCGTGTACGGGATCTCGTCGAGCAGTTCCCGGGCGAGGAAGCCGATCCGCCCGTACCGGGGGACCAGCCGCTGCCCGCTGACCGCGTGCGCGAACGCCGCCCAGCAGGCGGCCTGCGCCGGGTCGGCGCCCCGGGAGAGCAGGCCCGCGAGCAGCCCGGAGCGCACGTCGCCGCTGCCCGAGGTGCCCAGCCCGGCGTCACCGCTCTCCTCCCGCCAGGCCCGGCCGTCCGGCGTCGCGATGTGCCCGTAGAGCGAGACGACCGCGTCGTACCGGCCGGCCAGTTCCACCGCCTCGGCGTCCAGGTCGTCGCCCGGATCGCGGCCCAGCAGGTGCTTCGCCTCGGTCAGGTTGGGGGTGAGCACCACCTTGCGGCCGGAGCCGACCAGCAGGTCCGGGGCGTGGCTGAGCGCGCCCAGCGCGTACGCGTCGAGCACCAGCGCGGTCTCCCGGCCGGCCGCGTCCAGGACCAGGCGCAGCAGCTCCCCGGTGGTCTCGATGTCGGTCAGGCCGGGTCCGACCGCCACCACGTCGGCCTCGGCGACCAGGCCGTGGAGCAGGTCGCCCGGGTCGCCGCGGACCGCGCCGTCACCGGTCTCCGGCAGGCCGACCACGAGCGCCTCCGGCACCTGGATGCTCAGCGACGCCGCCGTCGACTCGGCCGCGGCGAGCTGGAGCACGCCGGCCCCGGCGCGCAGCGCGGCCACCCCGGCGAGCAGCACCGCGCCGGGGGTGAACCGGGAGCCGCCGACCACCAGCACGGTGCCGCGCGCCTCCTTGCCGCCGGTGGGCACTGGCAGCGCCCAGTCCCGCAGCAGCGCGGGGGTGATCACGTCAGACCGGCTCGGCATTGACCTCGTCCTCCCTGGTGGGCGTCGCCCCCTGCCGGTGCAGGTGGGCGACGTCGTTGAACACGTCCGGTACGAGCCGGCCGGTGTCGTCGGCGTGCCAGCCGGTGACCGAGCAGTTGGCGATCACGTGCTCGCGGGTCAGCGCCATCAGCTCGGCCTCGGTGAGCCCCTCCACCAGGTAGCGCAGCAGGAAGACCAGCGCGTCGTGGCCGAACAGCAGTACCCGGCCCCCCTCGTGGTCGCGGCGCAGGTCGCCGAGCAGCGCCCGCAGCCGCAGCGCCACGTCGGTCCAGGACTCGCCGCCGGGCGGGCGGTAGTAGAACTTGCCGAGCCGGGTGCGCCGCCGCGCCTCCTCCGGGTAGCGCCGGTTCACGCCGTGGCCGGTGAGCCCGTCGAGGACGCCCAGCTCCCGGTCGCGCAGCCGCTCGTCGACGCTGGCCGGGATCCCGGTGCCGTGCAGCGCCAGCTCGGCGGTGCGCACCGCCCGCAGGTACGGCGACACCACCGCGACGTCCGGCCGTTGCGAGTCCGGCAGCCCGGCCAGCCACCGGCCGGTCGCCCGCGCCTGCTCCTCGCCGGTGGACGACAGCGGCACGTCCGCGTCCCGGTGGCTGAGGTCGATCAGTTCGGCGCCGGACGTCTCGGCCGCCGTGGCCGCGACGTTCGCCGTGCTCTCGCCGTGCCGGACGATCCAGAGCGATGCCAACTCCGCCATGCGGCTCCCGGTACCCGGGCCCGACCGGGGATAACCGTGCCGGACCGGCCCGGCGCGGGACTGCGCGGCCGTGCATCGACCCGGCACAATGTCCCACGACGCGGGACGGACGGCCCGGGTACGAGGGAGGCGCACATGGCGACTGTGGTGCGGGGGCTGCGGGAGGCGCTGGTGCTCTTCCTGATCGCGGTCCTGGTGATCGCGGCGGCGGTCGGCATCTGGGTGGCCGTCGGCGGCGGCGACTTCACGCACCGGCTCGGCGTCGCGTTCATGATCGTCGGCGCCGTGATCGGGATGACCGGTGACCTCACGTTGAGCCGCATCGGCATGCTGCCGGCCCGGTCGGCGTTCGGCCTCGCGCCGGAGCGGGAGGACGGCGGCGGCGGGCGGGTGCTCACCGGCGTCGGCATCTTCCTGTTCGTCTCGGTGCCGCTGATCGTCGTCGGGGCGCTGCTGATCACCTGAGCGGTTCTCACGCTGTCGGTGCCGCCGGTTATGGTCCCCGCACACTGCGGGCGATCAAGGAGACGGTGTGCGCAGATTCGAGTTCGTGGGCGGCGGTTCGGCCAAGTTCTGGGAGGTCGGGCAGCGCGACGCGACGGTGACGGTCCGCTATGGATCCCTCGGCGCGCAGGGCCGCACCCAGGTCAAGGAGCTGGGTTCGCCGGCCGAGGCCGCCGCGCACGCCGACCGGCTGATCGCGGAGAAACTGCGCAAGGGGTACGCCGAGGCGACCGCCGCGCCCTCCGCCGGGCACACCGGCGCGCCGGCCGTCGGGCCGGCCGGGCCGAGCCACGAACCGGAGGCGACCGTCGCCGATCCGGCCGGCGCTGGTTCGGCCGGCAGCGACCGGGCCGGGACGCCGTCGGCCGCGTCGCCCGCCGGCGACCTGCCGGACGAGGACGCGTTCGAGGTCCCGGCCGGCTGGCGGCGGATGCTGGCCCCGCGCCGGGGCGGCGCACCGGGCCCGGCCCTGCCCAGCGCCGCGAAGGGGCGGGCCGCCGGGCGGAAGGTGCTGGACTCGGTGGCCGACCAGGTCGCCGCCATCGCCCGGGCCACCACCGACCCGGAGCTGGGTCCGGCGCTGCGCGGCTACCTCGACGGCGAGCCCGGTCCGCTGGGCGGTGCCGCGCTGGTGGCGGCGGTGGCCATGGCGCTCGGCTATCACGGGCGCGACCAGCAAGGGCTGGCCCTCGGCGACCTGCTGGTCGCCGATCTCGGTCCGGCCGGTGCGGCCGTCGCCGCGACCGAGCAGATCACCGTGGCTGCCGCCGGGTCGATGTCCCCGCTGCCGCTGAACCGCATCAGGGCGGAGAAGTCGCAGAACTACGGCCACTGGCGGCTGCGCCAGTCCGTGCTGCGCCGGGTCCGCGCCCATCTCGCGGCGGCCGGCGACGACGACTACGCCGCGGCCCGCGCCGCGCTGGTCCCGTACCGGTCCGGGCCGTTGGCGACGCGGGTGGTCACCTCGTTCCTGCTGCCCACCGAGCGGGAGTGGGTGGCCCGGGACGCCGCCGACGTGGCGCGCGACGGAGGCCCGCTGCTCGCCGAGCTGCTGCTCGGCGCGGTCGACGAGGTGGACGCGATCCACGCCCTCAGCGGGCACCTGGCGGTCTACCGGCTGATGTACGACCAGGCGCCGATCGTCACCGCCACCGCGGCGGTCGGGTCGCCGATCGCGCCGCTGCTGACCGAATGGTTCGACCACGAGCACGCCGGCGCGGACGCGCGGCAGCGGCTGGCGTCGCTGCTGGCGGCCCTGCCCGGCGACGAGCCGATGGCGGCGCTGCTCGACCGGCTGGACCGTAGGTACGTGCCGCCCGCGGTGACGGAGATGCTGCGCCGCTTCCCGGTGCGCGGCGTGCGCCTGCTGTCCGCCGCCGCCGAGGGGCGCAGCCCGGCTGCGCGGGAGGCAGCGACGTTGCTGCGCGCCCACGTGCTGGCCAACCCGGCCGCTGTCGAGGCGGCGCTGCCGACGCTGGCCCCGGCACAGCGGGAGCGGATCGAGCGGATCCACGACGACGCCTCCGCGCTGCCGGCCGCCGGGCCGGACCGGCTGCCGCCGGTGCTGGTGTCCCCGCCCTGGTCGGTCCGCCGCCCACGTTCCGCCCCGCCGGTGGTGGACGGGCTGGCCCGTCCCGCCGGGTCCGCCACGGCCTGGCTGCCGGGCGAGCGGGAGCGGTGGGCCGCGGTGGTGCCCCGCTGGTCCGGCTGGTGGCGGGGTGACGACCTGACCGTGCTGGCCGCCGAGGTCGCCGCCGGGCGAGCCGGATCGTCAGCGGCGATCCACTTCTTCGTCCGGGCCACCGAGGAACTGGCCCGGCCGCTGCTGCCGGCCTGGCGGCCCACCGAGTCCTGGGGCGCCGACGAGTGGATGTCCCGCCTCGCCGGGCGCTACGAGCTGGACGCGCTGCCCACCGCGCTGCACCTGGCCCGTACCGCGCCGAAGAGTGTCGGCGAGGTGCTGCTGCCGTACGCCGACGGCGAGGTCGCCGACCTGATGGCCGACTGGCTCGACCGGCTCAAGACGGCCCGCCCGGTCGCCCGGGCCTGGCTGCGGCGGCACCCGGAGTACGCCGTGCGGGCGCTGCTGCCGGCTGCCCTGGGCGCGCCCGGCCCGCGCCGCCGGGCCGCCGAGCGGGCGCTGCGCCTGGTCGCCGCCGAACACCGCGACACGCTCCTCGGCGTGGCCCGCGAGCACGGCGAGGAGGCGCTCGCCGCCGCCACGGCGATGCTCGACGCGGACCCGCTGGCGCAGCTTCCGGCCCGGATGCCGAGCCTGCCGGCGTGGCTGGACCCGGCGGTGCTGCCGCAGGTGCTGCTGCGGGACCGTTCGGCGGCGCTGCCCGCCGAGGCGGTACGCCACCTCTGCACGATGCTCGCCATCTCCGCGCCCGGCGAGCCGTACCCGGGGGTGGAGATCGTCCGCACGGCGTGCGACAGCGACTCCCTGGCGGATTTCGGCTGGGCGCTGTTCGAGAGCTGGCAGGCCGCCGGCGCGCCGTCGAGGGACGGCTGGGCGTTCACCGCGCTGGGGCTGCTCGGCGACGACTCGACCGCGCGACGGCTCGCGCCGTTGGTCCGGGCCTGGCCGGGCGAGAGCCAGCACGCCCGGGCGGTGACCGGCCTGGAGGTGCTGGCGCAGATCGGCACCGACGTGGCGCTGATGCACCTGTACGGCATCTCGCAGAAGGTGAAGTTCCGCGGCCTGCGGGAGCAGGCGGCCCGCAAGGTCACCGAGGTCGCCGACGGGCTGGGGCTGACGCCCGAGCAGCTCGGCGACCGGCTGGTGCCCGACCTCGGGCTGGACGCCGACGGCAGTCTGGTCCTGGACTACGGGCCGCGCCGGTTCACCGTCGGCTTCGACGAGCAGCTCAAGCCGTACGTGGTGGACGGCGCCGGCGCCCGCCGCAAGGACCTGCCCAAGCCCGGCGCCCGGGACGACGCCACGCTCGCGCCCGCCGCGCACAAGCGTTTCGCCGGCCTGAAGAAGGACGTGCGCACGCTCGCCGCCGACCAGATCCGCCGCTTCGAGACGGCCATGGTGACCGGGCGGCGCTGGCCGGCCACGGACTTCCGCCGCTACTTCCTGTCCCACCCGCTGCTGTGGCACGTCGTGCGCCGGCTGGTCTGGGCCACTGTGGACGACGCCGGTCAGGTGAGCGCCGCGTTCCGGGTCGCCGAGGACCGCACGCTCGCCGACGTCGACGACGAGACGTACGCGCTGCCGGATGACGCCACCGTCACCATCGCGCACCCGCTGCGCCTCGGCACGGCGGTGCCGGCCTGGGCGGAGGTCTTCGCCGACTACGAGATCCTCCAGCCGTTCCCGCAGCTCGGCCGCGACGTGCACCGGCTGGACGAGGCCGAGCGCGCGGAGAAGCTGCTGCGGCGGCACGCGGGCGTCACGGTCCCGGCGGGGCGGCTGCTCAGCCTGGAGCGGCGAGGCTGGCGGCGCGGCGACCCGCAGGACGCCGGCATCCAGAGCTGGCTGGAACGCGAGGTCCCCGGCGGCGGGGCGGTGGTGATCGACCTCGACCCCGGCATCGCGGTCGGGATCGTCGACATGTTCCCCGACCAGAAGATCGAGGCGATCTGGGTCAACGACGTGCCGTACGGCGGCTGGTTCCAGCGCGACGGCAAGGTCCGCCTCGGCGACCTGGACGACGTCACCGTCTCCGAGGTGCTGCGCGACCTGGCGGAGGTGACCCGGTGACCGCGCTCGACCCGACCGCCGAGCGGGCCCAGCGGCCTCCGGCCGTCGAGCGGGCCCAGCGGCCTCCGGCCGAGGTGCGGTACGCCGACGAGCTGACCGCGCTGGCCGCGAACGACAGTGACCCGCGCCCGCCGGGCTGGCGGCTGAGCCTGCGCGCCGCGCGCCGGTTCATCCTCGGTGACCCGGCGGCCGGGATCCGGCGCAAGTTCGTCGGCGACCCGTCGCTGATCGACCGGGCGCTGGTGGCGCTGGCGACCAGCCGCGGGCTGATGCTCGTCGGCGAGCCCGGCACCGCCAAGTCGCTGCTGTCGGAGCTGCTCGCGGCCGCGGTCAGCGGCGACTCCACGCTCACCATCCAGGGCGGCGCGGCCACCACCGAGGACCAGATCCGCTACTCGTGGAACTACGCGCTGCTGGTCGCCGACGGTCCGTCGCCGCGCGCGCTGGTGCCGGCGCCGCTGCTGCGCGGCATGGCCGAGGGGCGGGTGGTCCGCTTCGAGGAGATCACCCGCTGCCCGCTGGAGGTGCAGGACTGCCTGCTCTCCCCGCTGTCGGACCGCGTGCTCGCCATTCCGGAGCTGCCCGGCGCCGACGCCATGGTGTTCGCCCGCGAGGGCTTCAACGTGATCGCCACCGCGAACACCCGGGACCGGGGCGTCAACGAGATGAGCGCCGCGCTGAAGCGGCGGTTCAACTTCGAGACCGTCTTCCCGATCCCCGACCTCGGCACCGAGCTGGAACTGGTGGAGGCCGAGGCGGGCGAGTTGCTGCGCCGCTCCGGCGTGACCGCGCCGCCCCGCCGGGACCTGCTGGAGGTGCTGGTCACCACGTTCCGGGAGCTGCGGACCGGGATCACCGAACGCGGCGACGCGATGGAGCGGCTGTCGGCGGTGATGAGCACCGCCGAGGCGGTGTCGGTGGCGCACGCGGTCGGGCTGCGCGGCTGGTTCCTGCGCGGCGAGCCCGGCGACGCCGCCGACCTGGTCGCCTGCCTGGCCGGCACCGCCGCGAAGGACGACGCGGAGGACCTGGCCCGGCTGCGTCGCTACCTGGAACAGCAGGTGTCCCGCCGCTCCGGCGCGCAGTGGCGGGCGGTGCACGACGCCCGGCACCTGCTGCCCGGGTGAGCACCGTCGAGGCGCCCGGCGGCGTCACCTTCCTCGGCGTCCGGCATCACAGCCCGGCCTGCGCCCGGCTGGTCGCGGCCACGGTGGCGCGGCTGCGCCCGGCGTACGTGCTGGTGGAGGGGCCGGCGGACCTGAACGGGCGGATGGACGAGTTGCTGGGAGACCACGAGCTGCCGATCGCCGTGTTCACCGCGCACCGCGACGGCAACCGGCGGCACGTCTCCTGGAGCCCGTTCTGCGCGTACTCGCCGGAGTGGGTGGCGCTGACCGCCGGCCGTGAGGTGGGCGCGCAGCTGCGCTTCATCGACCTGCCCGCGTGGCATCCCGCGCTGTCCGGCCGCGCCAACCGGTACGCCGACGCCGACCAGCGGTACGCCGAGGCGGTACGCCGGCTCTGCGCCACCCTCGCCGTGGACAACGTGGACGCGCTCTGGGACCACCTGTTCGAGATCGGCCCGGACGACGGGCTGGCCGAGCGCCTCGACACGTACTTCGACGTGCTGCGCGGCGAGTCCGCGGCCGGGGCGGACGACACGGCCCGGGAGGCGTACATGGCCCGCTGGGTACGCGCCGCCCGCCGCCGGGCCGCCGGCCGCCCGGTGCTGGTGGTGACCGGCGGCTTCCACCGTCCCGCCCTGGTCCGGCTCACCGCCGGGGCGGGGGACGACGGACCGGAGGACGAGGACTGGCCGGAGGTGCCCGCCCCGGCTCCGGACGCGGTGGCGGGCAGCTACCTCGTGCCGTACTCGTTCCGGCGCCTCGACGCGTTCGTCGGCTACCAGTCCGGGATGCCGTCCCCGGCGTACTACCAGCGGGTCTGGGAGGACGGGCCGCGCCGGGCCGCGGAGGCGCTCACCGAGGCGGTGGCGGCCCGGCTGCGTGCCCGGCGGCAGCCCGTCTCCACCGCCGACCTGATCGCCGCCCGGACGATGGCCGGCGGCCTGGCCCGGCTGCGCGGCCACGCCCACCCGGGCCGGGTCGACGTGCTCGACGCTCTGGTGTCCGCGCTGGTCACCGACGCGCTCGACCAGCCGCTGCCGTGGGCGACCCGGGGCACCCTCGCGCCCGGCGCGCACCCGGTGGTGGTGGAGATGGTCGCAGCGCTCAGCGGCGACCAGGTCGGCCGCCTGCACCCGGACACGCCACTTCCGCCGCTCGTGCACGACGTCGACGCCGAGCTGGCACGGCACCGGATCGATCCGCAGGAGACGGTCGAGCTGGACCTGACAGTCTCCGGCGACCTGGCCCGCAGCCGCCTGCTGCACCGGCTGCGGCTGCTCGACGTACCCGGTCACAGCCGCGAGAGCGGCCCCCGGGTGGGCGCGGACGCGCTGCTCACCGAACGCTGGACGCCCGCGCCGTCGGCGGACCGGCTCGCCCGGGTGATCGAGGCCGGTGGGTACGGGCCGACCGTCACCGACGCCGTCACCGCCCGGATCGAGGAGCGGATGACGCTGCTCGGCGCCGACGTCGACGCGCTCGCCACGACGCTGTTCGACACCGCGCTGGCCGGGCTTTCCGAGCATTCCACCCGCACGCTCACCGCGATCACCCGCGCCACCGGCACGGTCACCGACCTGCGGGCGCTGGGCCGGGCGCTCGCCGTCGCGCTGGCGCTGTGGCGGCACGACCGGCTCCTCGGCAGCGCCGGAACCGCACCGCTGGGCGCGCTGATCACCGCCGCCGTACGCCGGGCGCTCTGGCTCGTCGAGGGCGTGCGGGCCACGGCCGCGCCGGCCGACCCGGGACGGCTGGCCGCGCTCGTCGCGGTCCGGGACGCGATCCGCCACGCCGGTCCCGCGCTCGGGCTCGACCGGGACGGCGCGCTCGCGGTGGCCGGGCGGGTCGCCGCCGACGCGGCGGCCCCGCCGGACCTGCGCGGCGCGGCGCTGGGCCTGGCCTGGTCGCTGGGCGACGTGCCGGACGCCGCCCGCGCGGTCCGGGCCGTGGCCGCGCCGGACACGCTCGGTGACTGGCTGTCCGGGTTGTTCGCGCTGGCCCGCGAGGAGGTGGTGGCCGGCGACGCCGCGCTGCTCACGGTCGTCGACGAGCTGCTGGCCGGGATGGGCGCGCACGACTTCCTGGTGGCGTTGCCCGCGCTGCGGCAGGCGTTCGGCTGGTTCCCGCCCCGGGAGCGGGCGGAGGTGGCCCGGCACGTGCAGGCGCTGCACGGCGGCGACGCGCCGCCCGGTGACCTGCTGCGGCTGGACGCCGACCCGCTGCTGGTGGCCGCCGCCCGCGCGGTGGAGGAGCGGGTCGACGCGGTGCTGGCCCGGGAAGGGCTGTGGGAGGGGGAGCGGGCGTGACGGACCCGATGCGGGAACGCTGGCGGCTGGTGCTCGGCGACGCCGCGCAGGACAGCCTGGGCGGTCTGTCGGCGGAGGCGGCCGGCCGGGACGCGGCGCTGGACTGGCTCTACGGCCGCGACGCCGACCTCGGCCGCCGCGACGTGCGGCGCGGCGGGTCCGGCCCGTCCGTGCTGACCACTGTGGACTGGCTGGACGGGATCACCCGGCTGTTCCCGAAGGAGACGGTGCAGCGGCTGGAACGCGACGCGGTCGAGCGGTACGGCATCCACGAGGTCGTCACCGACCCGGCGGTGCTGGCCCGGGTCGAGCCGAACCCGGCGCTGCTGCGCGCGGTGCTACGCACCAAGCACCTGATGGACCCGGAGGTGCTGCGCCTGGCCCGCAAGCTGGTCGAGGCGGTGGTGCGGCAACTGGTCGAGCGGCTGGCCGCCGAGGTACGGCAGTCGTTCTCCGGGCCCCGGGCGCGACGACCCAGCCGGTTCCGGCAGGCCCGCAACTTCGACGTCCGGCGCACCATCCGGGCGAACCTGGCGCACTGGCGGCCGGACGAGCGCCGGCTGCACGTACGGCAGCCGCACTTCTTCTCCCGTACCCGCCGCCACCTGGACCGCTGGCAGGTGATCCTGCTGGTGGACCAGTCCGGTTCGATGCTCGGCTCGGTGATCCACGCCGCGGTGACCGCCGCCTGCCTGTGGGGGCTGCCGGGCGTACGCACCCACCTGGTCGCGTTCGACACCGACGTGGTCGACCTGACCTCCGACGTGGACGACCCGGTGGAGCTGCTGATGAAGGTGCATCTCGGCGGCGGCACCGACATCGCCCGCGCGGTCGCGTACGGCGCGCAGCTCGTGGAGAACCCGCGCCGGGCCATCGTCGCGCTGGTGTCCGACTTCTACGAGGGCGGGGACGCCGGGCGTCTGGTCCGGTCGGTGCAGCAGCTCGTGGAGCAGGGCACGCACGTGCTGGCGCTCGCCGCGCTGGACGAGGAGGCCGACCCGGCGTACGACCGGGCCACCGCGCAGCGGCTGGCCGACGTGGGCGCGGCGGTGGGCGCGATGACGCCGGGCGAGCTGGCCGCGTTCGTGGCCGAGCACGTGGGCCGGTAGGGGGACCGGATGACCCGTGACGACCTGATCGCGCTCACCCCGGACGTGCTGGCCGCGCTGAGCAACAGGGGCCTGGTGAAGCGCGCCACCAGGGAGGTCGACGCCGGTGAGCGGCCGGTGCTCACCGAGGACGCCGACGGCGCGGTTCGCGCCGCGTACCCGGACGGGGTGACGGTGACGCTGCCCGTGGGTGGCGGCCTCGCGGCCGGGATCTGCTCCTGCCCGGCGCCCGGCGTGTGCCGGCACCTGCTCACCGTCGTGCTGACCTACCAGCGCACGCACGCCGACGCCCCGGCACGCGAGGCCGCGCCGGACGGGGAGGCCGCGCCGGACGGGGATGCCGCCCCGGACACGGATGCCGCGCCGGGCCGGGAGGACGCCGGCTCCGGCGGCGAGCCGTGGCGGTGGTCGCCGGGCGACGTCACCGACGAGGAACTGGCCGCCGCGATCGGCGCCCCGGCGCTCGCCGCCGCGAAGCGACGGCTGCGCCGCGGCTACACCGCCGTGGTCCACCGGCCGGACGCCGCCGACCCGGTCCCGCGCGTGGAGCTGCCCACCGGCACGGTCCGGTTCCTCGTGCCCCGCCAGATCGGGTACGCGCGCGGCGACGCCGCCGACGGCGGAGAGTCGATCGCGCTCGCCGTGTGGGCGTGCCGGGCGGCCGACCGGGAACACCCGGACCGTCCCGAGGCGCAGGTACGCGTCGGCGGACCGGCCACCGTGACGGAGCATGCGGCGCTGGACGCGGCGGTGGCGCTGGCCGCCGACGTGCTGCTGACCGGCGTCGCGCACCTGGGCTCCGGCGTGGACGCCCGGCTCGCGGCGGCCCGGCGGGACCTCGACGCGGCCGGTCTGCGCTGGCCGCTGCTGGCGGTGGAGGACCTGGCCGGGCAACTGGAGGCGTACGCCGCGCGCGGCGCCCGGTACCGGCCGGAGACCCTCGCCGACCTGCTCGCCGAGCTGCCCGCGCGGCGGCGCGCGGTGGTCAACGCCGGGGCCACCCCGCCGGAGCGGGTACTCGGCACCCACGAGCCGGCGGAGACGCCGCTGCGGCGGGTACGGCTGACCGGCCTCGGCGCCCGGGTCCGGTCCAGCGGCGGCGAGGTGGGCGTGGACGTGGTGCTCGCCCACCCGGCCGCCGTCTCGGTGCTGGTGCTGCGCCGCGCCTACCCGGTCACCGGCGACGACCCGCCCACCGGGCGCGAGCTGGCCGGGCGGCGGATCACCGGCGCCACGCTCGGCGCGCTCGCCGGCGGCAACGTGGTCTCCGAGTCGGCGGTGCGCAGCGCCGCGCACCAGCTCCGGTTCGCCGCCGGCCGGCTGGCCCGCACCACTGTCACGCCCGGCGCGGGGGACTGGTCCGGTCTGCCGCCGGGCCTGCTCGCCCGCGACCCGGACGCGCTCGCCGCCGAGCTGGCCGGACGGCCGCCCCGGTTGCTGCGCCCCCGGACCGCCGCCGAGTCGGTGCGGGTGCTCGCGCTCGGCGAGGTCCGCGCCATCGGGTACGCGGCCGGCGAACAGCGCCTGCACGCCACGGTGACCGGGGTCGACGGCGGCACGGCGACCGTCACCGCCACTCACCACGCCGCCGCCCCGGGTGCACTCGACGCGCTCGCGGCGGCACTGGACGGCACACACGGGCCGCCGCGCTACGTCAGCGGGACAGTCCGCCGGGGCGCCGACGGACTCGTCGTCGAGCCGCTGGCGGTGGTCGCCGACACTGTGGTCGTACCCGATCTGGCGCCTGGGGTAGGTGACGGGCGGCTGGCCGGCGCGGTCGACGCCCGGCCCGACCCGGTCGCCGCGGCGCTGGGTGCGGCGGCGGCGCTGCTCGCGCAGGCCGCGCACACCGGCCTGCGGCACCTGCCGGCCGCCTTCCCGGAGCGGTTGCGCGCGACGGCGGCCGGGCTCGCCGCGGTCGGCCTGGACCGCTGCGGCGCGACAGTGTCCGGCCTGGCCGGCGCGCTCGGCGCCGACCCCGGCGAACCGGCGGTACGGGCCTGGGTGGACGCCTGGATCCGGCTGTCGGTCACCGGGGAGTCCCGGTGAGCCGGTCCCCACGCCCGGCCAGGATCGCTACGGTGTGACGGTGGCGACCACGGCGGCGCAGGAGATCCAGGTGGGGGAGCGGCTGGTCCGCGTCTCCAGCCCCGACAAGCCCTACTTCCCGGAGCGCGGGCTGACCAAGCTGGACGTGGTCAACTACTTCCTGTCCGTCGGCGACGGCATCCTGCGCGCGCTGCGGGACCGGCCGACCATGCTGGAACGCTGGCCGCGCGGCGTGTTCGAGGGCGCCAAGGTGGCCACCCGGCAGACCAACAAGGGCGACGCGTTCTACCAGAAGCGGCTTCCGGCCGGCGCGCCCGACTGGGTGCGCACCGCGCACATCACGTTCCCCAGCGGCCGTACCGCCGACGAGGTGGCCCCGAGCGAGCTGGCCGTGGTGATCTGGGCGGCCAACCTGGGCACGCTGCGGTTCCACCCGTGGCCGGTGTCGAAGGGCGACGTGGAACGCCCCGACCAGCTGCGCATCGACCTCGACCCGATGCCGGGTGTCGACTTCGCGCAGGTGGTGCCGGTGGCGCACGAGGTACGCGCGTTCCTGACGGAGCTGGGCCTGGAGGGCTACCCGAAGACCACCGGCGGGCGCGGCATCCACGTGTACGTCTCGATCGAGCCGCGCTGGAGCTTCGGCGAGTGCCGGCGTGCGGTGCTCGCGCTGGGCCGGGAGATGCAGCGCCGCCTGCCCGACCTGGTCACCACCACCTGGTGGCGCGACCAGCGGGACCGGCCGGTCTTCGTCGACTACAACCAGATGGCCCGCGACCACACCATGACCTCGGCGTACTCGATCCGGCCGACCCCCGCGGCGCTGGTCTCGGCGCCGCTGGACTGGTCCGAGCTGGACGACGCCCGCCCGGAGGACTTCGACGTGCTCAGCATGCCCGCGCGGTTCGCCGACCGCGGCGACCCGCACGCCGGGCTGGACGGGCGGCGGTACTCGCTGGAACCCCTGCTGGAGCGGGCCGACGCCGAAGGGCTGGAGTCGCCGCCGGAACGCTGAGGCGGTCAGTCCCAGGGGCTCTGCGTGCCGTCGAACTCCTCGAACACCAGCCAGGTGCGCGTCGACAGCACCCCGGCGATGCTCTGCACCCGGTCCAGCACCACGTCCCGCAACGTCGCGTTGTCCGGCGCCCGGACCAGCGCGAGGACGTCGTGCTCGCCGCTGAGCAGCGCCGCGTGCTCGATGTAGCGCACCCGGGCCAGCTCGGCGGAGACCTCCCGCCAGGTGTTCTGCTCGATGGTCAGCGCGATGTACGCCGACGTGCCCAGCCCGGCCGGCTCCGGCGCGACCCGCGCGGTGAACCCGGTCAGCACGCCGTCGCGCAGCAGCCGCTCCACCCGGGCGTACGCGTTGGTACGCGAGACGTGCACCCGTTCGGCCAGCGTACGGATGGACGTGCGGGCGTCACGGACCAGCTCGCGCAGGATCCGCCGATCCACCTCGTCCAACGGCCCGGCCGAACGTCCCGTTCCGCCCGCCGCGCCCGGTGTGGTGCCGGTCTCCTGGCTCACCGCAGCCGCCTTCCCGTGCCATTCGTCCCGCGTTCATCCCGCATGTTGAGTCAATCATCCACGACCGGGAGCATAGGGCCACCACACGTCCAGGAGGTCCCCGCCGTGACGACCACACCCCAGGCGGTCCGCAGGGCATCCCCGCGCACCCGCCGGAAGACCACCCCGGCCGCACCCGACCCGTCGGCCGGCTTCATGCCGCAGCGGGAACCGGTCCGGCTGCTCGAACCCGACGGGACCCCGCTGCCGGCCCGCGACGACTACCCGGAGCCACCGGTCGAGACGCTGCGCGAGATGTACCGGCGGATGGTCGTCGGCCGCCGCTTCGACGTGCAGGCCACCGCGCTCACCAAGCAGGGCCGCCTCGCCGTCTACCCGTCCGCGCGTGGCCAGGAGGCGTGCCAGATCGGCGGCGTGCTCGCGCTGCGCGAGGACGACTGGGTGTTCCCCACGTACCGCGAGTCGATGGCGCTGACCGCCCGCGGCCTCGACCCGGTCGAGGTGCTCACGCTGCTGCGCGGCGACTGGCACTGCGGGTACGACCCGGCCGCCACCCGCACCGCCCCGCAGTGCACCCCGCTCGCCACCCAGTGCGTGCACGCCGCCGGGCTGGCCTACGGCGAGTCGTACCAGGGGCGCGACACCGTGGCGCTGGCGTTCATCGGCGACGGCGCCACCAGCGAGGGCGACTTCCACGAGGGCATCAACTTCGCCGCCGTGTTCAAGGCGCCCGTCGTCTACCTGGTGCAGAACAACAAGTACGCGATCAGCGTGCCGCTGTCCCGGCAGACCGCCGCGCCGAGCCTCGCGTACAAGGGCGTCGGCTACGGCGTACCCAGCGAGCAGGTCGACGGCAACGACCCGGTCGCCGTGCTCGCGGTGCTGGAGCGCGCCGTCGCGCACGCCCGCGCCGGCAAGGGCCCCTACCTGGTCGAGGCGCACACGTACCGGATGGAGCCGCACACCAACGCCGACGACCAGACCCGCTACCGCGACGCCGACGAGGTCGAGGCGTGGCGCGACCGCGACCCGATCGCCCGGCTCGAGGCGTACCTGCGGGCCAAGGGCGTGCTGGACGACGCCGCCGTCGCGGCGATCGCCGAGGAGGCCGAGGAGTACGCCGCGGCGCTGCGCCGCCGGATGGACGACCAGCCGACAGTGGACCCGCTGAGCCTGTTCGACCACGTGTACGCCGAGCCGACGCCGCAACTGGTCGAGCAGCGCGAGATGGTCCGGGCCGAGCTGGCCGCCGACGCGGAGGGGGACGCCTGATGGCCACCATGACCATGGCGAAGGCGCTCAACGCGGCGCTCGCCGACGCGATGCTCGACGACGAGCGGGTGGTCGTCTTCGGTGAGGACGTCGGCCAGCTCGGCGGCGTCTTCCGGATCACCGACGGGCTGCAGGCCCGGTTCGGCGACAAGCGCTGCTTCGACACCCCGCTCGCCGAGGCCGGCATCGTCGGGTTCGCGGTCGGCCTGGCCATGTCCGGGCTGCGGCCGGTCGTGGAGATGCAGTTCGACGCGTTCGCCTACCCGGCGTTCGAGCAGATCGCCTCGCACGTGGCGAAGCTGCGCAACCGCACCCGCGGCGCGTTGAGCGTGCCGATCGTCATCCGCGTGCCGTACGCCGGTGGCATCGGCGGCGTGGAGCACCACTGCGACTCGTCCGAGGCGTACTACGCGCACACGCCCGGCCTGAAGGTGGTCACGCCCGCGACCGTGGACGACGCGTACTCGCTGCTGCGCGCCGCCATCGACGACCCCGACCCGGTGGTGTTCCTGGAGCCCAAGAAGCTCTATTTCACCAGCGCCGAGGCGGAGCTGCCGGCCCGTACCGCGCCGATCGGCAGCGCCGTGGTGCGCCGCCCCGGCACCGACGCGACGCTTATCGCGTACGGCCCGGCGGTGCCTGTGGCGCTGGCCGCCGCCGAGGCCGCCCGCGAGGAGGGCTGGGACCTGGAGGTGGTCGACGTGCGCAGCATCGTGCCGTTCGACGACGCCACGGTCACCGCCTCGGTACGTCGTACCGGCCGGTGCGTGGTGATCCAGGAGGCGCAGGGCTTCGCCGGTGTCGGCGCGGAGATCGCCGCGCGGGTGCAGGAGCGCTGCTTCCATGCCCTGCACGCGCCGGTGCTGCGGGTGTCCGGGCTGGACATCCCGTACCCGGCGCCGATGCTGGAGCACACCCACCTGCCCTCGGTCGACCGGGTGCTGGACACCGTGGCCCGCCTGCAGTGGGACGACCAGCCCGACACGAGGTGGGTGGCGGCATGACCGAACGCACCGAGCGGAGCGAGGGCCGTGAGGGCATGCCCAACCAGCGCGGCATGAGCACGGCTGTGGGGACCCGCGACTTCCTCCTGCCCGACCTCGGGGAGGGGCTGAGCGAGGCGGAGATCGTCGAGTGGCGGGTCGCCGTGGGCGACGTGGTCACCGTGGACCAGAGCGTGGTCGAGGTGGAGACCGCCAAGGCCGTCGTCGACGTGCCGTGCCCGTACGCCGGACGGGTCGTGGCCCTGCACGGCGCGGCCGGTGAGGTACGCCCGGTCGGTCAGCCGCTGATCACCATCGCCCCGCTCGACGACGCCCCCGACCCGCACGCCACCTACCGCGAGGAGGAGCGGGCCGGGTCCGGAAACGTCCTGATCGGCTACGGCACCGGCCACGGCGGCTCGGGTCGGCGGCGGCGTCGGCCGCGTCTGGCGCTCGCTCCCGAGGCCGCGCCGGCGTCGGTCGACCCGGCGCGGACCGGCGGACCGGCGGCGGCGCCGCTTGTCATCTCGCCGATCGTGCGGCGGCTGGCCAAGGAGCACGGCATCGACCTGGCGTCGCTGCGCGGCACCGGGCCGGGCGGCGTGATCCGCCGGGCCGACCTGGACGCCGCCGTGGCCGCTGCTGCTCCGGCGGCCCGGCTGGCCGCGGTGCCGGACGCCCCGGCCGCCCACGTCGGGCTCGCCCCGGCCGGCGACGGTGACACGGTCATCCCGCTCACCGGCATCCGCAAGGTGATCGCCGACAAGCTCTCCCGCAGCCGCCGGGAGATTCCGGAGGTGACCATCTGGGTCGACGTGGACGCCACCGGCCTGCTGGAGACGCGCGCCGCGATCAACGCCGCCACGCCGGAGGCGCCGGTGAGCATCCTGGCCCTGCTGGCCCGGATCTGCCTCAGCGGCCTGCGGAAGTTCCCGCAGCTCAACGCGCACGTCGACACCGAGGGGCAGCGGATCATCCAGTCCGCCGGCGTGCACCTGGGCATCGCCGCGCAGACCGACAGGGGCCTGGTCGTGCCGGTGCTGCGTGACGCGCAGCGGCTGACCACCCGGGAGCTGGCCGCCGCGCTCGCCGAGACCACCGCGGCGGCCCGGGCCGGCACGCTGCCCCCGGCACGGCTGACCGGCGGGACGTTCACGCTCAACAACTACGGCGTGTTCGGCGTCGACGGCTCGACGCCGATCATCAACCACCCGGAGGCGGCGCTGCTGGGCGTCGGCCGGATCGTGGACAAGCCGTGGGTGGTGGACGGGCAGCTCGCCGTCCGCAAGGTGACCCAGATCAGCCTCACCTTCGACCACCGGGTCTGCGACGGCGGGGTGGCGGGCGGCTTCCTGCGCCACGTCGCCGACTGCGTCGAGCAGCCCGCCCTCCTGGTCGCCAACGTCTGACCGGTCAGGCTCCCGGCCCCGGCCCTCCCCACGGAGGTCCGGGGCCGCGCCGCGTCCCCGCCCCCGCTCCCCGCCCCGGGCTCCCCGTCCCCCGCTCGCGATCTTGCACTTGCGGCCCTCGACGTGCCCGATTCGCACCCTTCTCCGGGGCCGCAACTGCAAGATCGCCGCGGCGGCGCGGGTGACGCGAGCGAGGGAGTCCAGCGCTGGCCGTCTTGCGGGACCCTTGTTCCGGTGGGTGGGATCGGTCGAGATCTTGGTAGCAAAGTGCCCCTGTGGAGGCCGTTTCGTACCAAGATCTCGCCGGGTCGGAACCTCACGCCGCCCCTTCTTCGTCGATCATGAGGTTGACGGGGATGAAACGGACATCGTGTGCCGTCAACTTCATGATCGACGGACCCGGGGGCGGCCGGGCAGTAGGTGAGGGGGAACCGGGCGGAGGGCGCGTGCGGCGCAAGCGGGGACGGGAATTACCTGTCCGGCACGATTCTCCGCAGCCTTTTCCGAGCAATTCCGCCGAAGGTGCCACGGCGTGATCCTGGGCCTACAGAATGTGGGCGAGAGGGTTCGGAAATGGGGGGCGAAATATGTTTGCGAGGCGCCGACTGACGCTTTTCGCGATGACTGTCGCAGCCGCGCCGCTGGCGGTCGGCGCGTGCACCGCCGGCCCGAAGTCGGTGGCGAAACAGGCCGAGGCGTCGCCGCCGTCGGTCACCGTGACACCCGCCGATCGCACGAAGAACGTGCCGATCAGCGCGGAGGTGGGCACGAAGGTCAGCAACGGCAAGGTGACAGCCGTCAAGCTGACCGACGACAAGGGCAACGCCGTACCGGCCCAGCCGCGCGAGGACGGCTCCGGCTGGGTGCCGGACCGTCCGCTGGCCAATTCCCGGACGTACACCGCGGAGGTGACCGCGACCGGCGATTCCGGCAAGACCGCCACGCAGAAGACGACGTTCACGACGATGGCCAAATCCACCAAACCGGCCGTCACCAGCGAATTGTATTTCCGGCCGAATCAGACGTACGGGACGGCGATGCCGGTGGTGCTCGGATTCGACCCGCCGATTCCGAAGGAGGCCCGCGCGGACGTGCAGCGCCGGCTGTTCGTGAAGACCGACCCGCCGCAGCCCGGCACTTGGTCGTGGGTGGCCGACGGCAAGCAGGCCGAGTACCGGGCGCCGGACCGCTGGAAGCCGGGCACGACGATCAGCGTGCGCAGCGCGTTGCAGGGGCTGCCCATCGGCAAGGAGGCGATCGGCGACTCCGACCGGGTCGCGACCGCCAAGGTCGGCCGGCAGGTGACGCTCGACATCGACAACGGGACCAAGCAGATGACCGTCTACGAGGACGGCAAGGTGCTCAAGAAGATCCCGGTCAGTCTCGGCAAGGAGAGCACGCCGACGTCCAGCGGCACCATGGTGATCATGGAGAAGCACGAGCACACCACGTTCGACACCCGGGGTGAGCCCAACGGCGGCTACGTGGTCGACGTGGACGACGCCCAGCGGCTGACCTGGGGCGGCGAGTTCATCCACTCCGCGCCGTGGTCGGAGGGGGAGCAGGGCTACACCAACACCTCGCACGGCTGCACGAACGTGTCGGCCACGGCCGCGGACTGGCTCATGGGCGTCACGCAGGTCGGTGACCTGGTGACAGTGCGGGGCACCGAGGTGAAGCTCGACCAGGGCAACGGCTTCACCGCCTGGAACGTCAGCTGGGACGAGTTCGCCAAGGGCAGCGCGCTGCCCGTACCGGCGGGGCTGAAGCCCACGCAGAGCGCCACGCCGCACCCGGGCGCGGTGGCCGGCGGGTCGGCGCCGGCGCCGGCGCCGTCGCGGAGCAACAGCGGCGGCTGAACCTGGGGAGGAACGGCCCAGGGGCCGGCCCGCGTCGCGCGGGCCGGCCCCGTGCCGTGCTCAGTCCAGGTCGACGCGGGCCACCCCGGCCGCGGTCAGGCTGCCGAGCCAGAGCCGGCGGCCGTGCTGCCGCACGCCGGTGACCATCGGGTACGCCCCGCTGGGGCCGTGCAGCGTCCGCAGCACCCGCCCCGTGCCGTCAACGAGCGCGACCAGCCCGTAGCGGCGCGGCCGGGGCTGCACCGCGCCGGGCAGCAGCGCGACGAGCTGGCGGACGCGCGGATGCGGCAGCAGCCGTTCCATCGCCGCCAGCCGGGGGCTGGGCAACGCGACCCAGTACGTCCCGTCACCCACCGCGGAGATGTTGTCCGGGTACGCCGGGAGGTCGGTCAGCACCGTGGCCCGCCCGCCCGGCAGGTCGATCCGGAGCAGCCGGTGGGTGGCGGTCTCGGCGAGCATCAGCGCCGACTCGTCCGGGGTGAGCGCCAGCCCGTTGGGGAAGTAGAGCCCGTCGGCCACCACGTCGGTGCGCCCGGTGCGCCTGTCGTAGGCCAGCACCCGCCCGTTGGGCCGGTGCTCCAGCAGGTCCCGCTTCCAGTGCGACAGCGGGAAGCGGTCGGAGGAGTCGGTGAAGTAGACGGTGCCGTCGCTCGCGACCGCCGCGTTGTCGGCCAGGTGCACCGGCGGGGCGGTCCCGGTCAGCTCGTGCACCGCGCCGGCGGGGTCGACCCGCAGCAGTCCCCGGTACGCGTCGCAGACGAGCAGCCCGCCGTCGACCGGGTCCCGTTCGATGCCCAGCGGCCGTCCGCCGGTCTCGGCCAGAAGCGTGGGCCGGGTGCCGGCCGGCGCGTCGGCGGGCCACCACCAGAGCCGGCCGTCCTCGTCGCCGCTGACCACCCGGCCGTCGGCGTCGACCACCACGTCCTCCGGCCCGTGCCCGCCGGCCGGCAACGGCAGCAGGTCGGCCCGGTCGAGCCGGGTGTCGGCGGGCGTCCAGGGCCCGGTCAGCGGCGGCGGCACGGTCGCCGGCTCGCGGACCGGCCGGATCAGCAGGGGCGCACGCGGGCGGGGGACGGCCATCGGCTCATTGTGGCCCGGCGGCGTCGCGAAGGGCAGTGCCCGACGGCGTTTCGCGCCCGTGGCGCGGCGGCTGCGGGATGACCCTGAGACGGCTCGGGGTCGGTTCCCGGACAGTACCCGGAACCCCCGCCGCGAGGCCCGGAAATGTCGGTGGGGCCGGGTAGGTTTGGCCGCATGGTACACAGCGTTGAGCGCTTCCACGTGGCGATGGACGTGCACGATCACGTGGTCGAGCTGCGTCCGGTCGGCGAGATCGACATCGCCACCGTGACGGCGTTCCGGGCCGCGCTCTGGGCCGCGCCGGCGCGGCCGGTGCTGCGGGTCGACCTGTCGGGTGTGCGGCTGCTGTCCGCCGCCGGGGTCCGCGCGCTCGTCGCCACCCACCTGCGGGTCCGGGCCCGCGGTGGCGAGCTGGTGCTCGTCGACCCCGACCCGGTGGTGGCCCGGGTGCTGCGGGTGACCGGCCTGCACCGGGTGCTCCCGGTGCGCTGCTCCGACCGCTCGCAGGACGTGCCGAGCCGTGCCCACGACCGGTCCGGCCGCACCCACGAGATGGTGGCGTGCGCGGCCTGAACGGGAGCGGGCCGCCGGGCACACGACGGGCCGCCGGCGCGAGTGCCGACGGCCCGACGTGAACGGCGCTGCGCTCAGCGCACGCCGAGCAGGTCCACCACGAAGACGAGCGTCTCGTTCGGCTTGATGACGCCGCCGGCGCCGCGGGCGCCGTAGCCCAGGTGCGGCGGGATGGTGAGCTTGCGCCGGCCGCCGACCTTCATGCCGACGACGCCCTGGTCCCAGCCGGCGATGACCTGGCCGCCGCCGAGCGGGAACTCGAACGTCTCACCCCGGTTCCACGAGGCGTCGAACTCGCGGCCGTTCGAGTGGGCCACGCCCACGTAGTGCACGCTCACCAGTTGGCCCGGGCGGGCCTCCGGGCCGTCGCCGACGGTGATGTCCTCGACGACCAGATCCGCGGGCGGCGCGCCCTCGATCGGGCCGACCTGGGGCTTGTCCATGAACGGTCTCCTCGGTGCTGACGGTGTGGTCACCGTCGATCCTGCCGGATCGCGACCGGCCGATACGCGCCGGTCCCCGCACACCGGCGTGGCGGGGACACGAGAAGGGGGCGGGCGCCGCCTGTCGGCGACGCCCGCCCCGCAGCGGGCTGGTTCACTTCAGCCAGGGGAGACGCTGGACCAGGGGGAGCTTCGCCCAGATCCGGCCGAGGCCGAGGGTGTTGCCGGCGCCCACCAGGGCGAGACCGGCCAACAGGCCCGCGTAGATGAGGTGGTCGTCCATGAAGGGGTTGTTCGCCGGGGGCAGCACGGCCGTCCACATCAGGACCAGGAGCAGTCCGCCGGCCACGGCGGCGATCCGGATGCCGATGCCGAGCATCAGCGCGACACCGATGCCGAGCAGGCCGAGCATGAACAGCGTGTCCGCCCAGGCCGCGCCGGCGATGTTCCGGTAGAGGTCCGCGAACGGGCCCTCGACCGCGTTGCCCAGGAAGCCCTTGGTCGGGCTGCCGCCGTTGATCCAGGCGTTCTTCGCCGCGGTCTCGTGGCCGAGGCCGAACATCTTGTCGAGGAAGGCCCAGAGGAAGATCCAGCCCAGCGCGAGCCGCAGGCCGGCCCACACGTACCGGGTGGCCTTCTGCCGGGTGGTCTCGATGTGCGCCGCCGGAGCGGTGGTGGCGGCGGGGGTCCGCTTGACGGCGGGGGTCCGCTCGATTGTCGCGGTCATGGTCTCCACGTCCCTTCCTGTGCCTCGCACCGCGCTTCCCGGTGGCACATTCATTCCACCGCCGAGCCGCCTCCCGGAGCAGGGCCGACCGGTGCCCTGATGACCGGGTCTTTGGTCCCGTCCGTACCCGGTCCGGTCGGCCCCTCCCCGCCGGTCCGCCGCCCCTGACCAGGGCGTTTGCGGCGGCCTATCGTCGCAGGTGAAGGCCCGGTACGAGGAGGTCGTGATGAGGACGTGGCAGGTGGCCGACGTGATGACCAGGGACGTCGCGGCGGTGACGGAGCAGACCCCGTACCGCGAGATCGTCGACGTGCTGGTGCGTAAGCGGATCAGCGGCGTGCCGGTGGTCGACTCGTTCCACCGGGTGCTCGGCGTGATCTCCGAGGCGGACCTGCTGCACAAGGTGGAGCGGGCCGGTCACCCGGACGAGCGCCGGGTGTTCGAGGGGCGGCGGCGCCGTACCGCCCGGGCGAAGGCCGACGCGCTGGTGGCCGGGGACCTGATGACCGCACCGGCGGTCACCACCCACGAGCGCGCCTCGCTGGCCGCGACGGCCCGGCTGATGGACCGCGAGGCGGTCAAGCGGGTGCCGGTGCTGGACGACCTGGGCCGGCTGTCCGGCATCGTCACCCGTGGTGACCTGCTCCGGGTGCACCTGCGTACCGACGCGGAGATCCGCGAGGAGGTGGTGCACGAGGTGCTGCGCCGGGTGCTGTCGGTCCGCGACGGCCTGGTCACGGTGCAGGTCCGCGGCGGCGAGGTCACCATGGACGGTCGGCTGGACCGGCGCAGCGCCGTCGAGCTCGCCGGTCGCCTGGCCGGACAGGTCGCGGGCGTGGTCGCCGTGCACAACGCGATCGGGTACGACCTGGACGACACCACGCTGATGGAGCTGGACCCGGTGCACGCCACCCCGGTTGCCTGAGCGTGCCGGCGCGGTCAGGCGGTGGCGCTCGCGAGCTGGGCGGCGAGCAGCGCCGGGGCCTCGGCCAGCGACGGGCCGTACCAGGTGAGGTGCCGGCCGGACACCAGCGCCGCCGGCACCCCCGGGAACGCCTCCGGCCCGTCGTCGGCGGTGAACCGGTACGGCTCGTCGGGCAGCACCACCAGCTCCGGTGACCGGGCGCGCAGCTCGTCGAGAGCGGGCCGGGGATAGCGTTCCGCGTCCCCGGCCCAGCCGTTCACCACGCCGAGCCGGGCCAGCACGTCCCCGGCGAACGTGTCCCGGCCGAGCACCACCCACGGGCGCCGCCACACCGGCACCACAGCGGTGCGGACGCGCGCCGGCGTGCCCAGGGCCGCCCAGGCGCGACGGGCTGCCGTCAGCCACGGCGGCTCGGCCGGCGCGCCGAGCGCGACCACCAGCTCGCCGAGCTGGTCGAGCGCCTCCGGCACGGTACGCGGGAACGTGACCCGCACCGGCGCCCCGGCCGCGCGCAACGCCTCGGCGTCGGCCAGCCGGTTCTCCTCCTCGTTGAGCAGCACCAGATCCGGTTTGAGGGCGAGCACCCGGTCCAGGTCCGGATACTTCGTCCCGCCGACCCGGGCGACGTCCAGCCCGGCCGGATGGGTGCACCAGTCGGTCGCCCCGACCAGCACCTCCGGGCGGGTGGCCGCCACCGCCTCGGTCAGCGACGGCACCAGCGACACCACCCGCACGGCGTGTTCTCCCCTCGTACCGCGGATCAGCGGGCCGGCGCGGTCGCGGCGTCGGCCGTCTCCGGCGGCAGGCCCGCCACCGGCAGGCCCTTGCGGGCCGCCCAGTCGACGGCGGCGCGCAGGTCCGCGGTGGGCAGCGGCCGCCGGGTGCTCACCCCGACCGCCGCGTGCATCGTGTAAACCAGGAACGGGTACGACTTGGCGAGCGCGGCGATCGCGTCGTGCAGGCGGCGCACCACCTCGAGCGCGGCCGGCTCGTCCAGCCCGGGCAGCAGGAGCTGGTACTCGTTCTCGGCGACCCGCAGCGCGCGGTCGACCGGGCGCAGCGCGCCGGTGACGGCGGCGAGCACGGCATGGCCCTCCCGGGCGCCGTTGCGCCGGCCGAATCGTTCCGGCGAGCCGGGCGGCTCGTCCACCCGCAGGCCGACCAGCGCCACCGGCAGCGTGCCCGAGGCGGTCACCCCGTCCATGCCGGCCCACCGGCGCAGGCCCGGCTCGTCGAGGAACGCCTCGGCCGGCTGGACCGGCGGCGTGACCCGGTCGGCGCGGCGGGCCAGCAGCCGCAGCGCCGCCTCGGCGCGCGGCTCGCCCGGTCCGGCCGGGATGTCGCGCACCCGGGCGATCGCCTCGTCCAGCGCCGTGCGCGCCTCGGCGGGCAGCCGCTCGGCGAGTTGTTCGCGCAGCCGGATGGCCTCGTGCAGCGCCTCGTCCCGGCGGAATCCCCAGCGGCCGTCGAAGAGCCGGCCGGCTTCCAGCGTCGGCGCGGGCGTCGCCTCGGCGCGGTCGTGGGCCACGAGGGTGGCGCCGAACCGGGGGCTCAGCACCACCACGCTCCACTCGCGGGCCAGCTCCTCCGCCTCGTCGAGCGTCACGCCGTACGTGCGCTCGGGCAGGTCGGGCGGCGGGCCGCCGACCATCGCCACCACCGTCGCCGCGGCGCGGCCGGCGATGCGCCGGTAGACCTCGCGCTCCCGGTCGAAGTACGGCAGCCGCTGGAACAGGGCGAACACGATCAGCGGGCCGTCCTCGGCCTCGGCGAGCGCGGCCCGCTCGATGGCGTGGGAGAGGGCGACGAGACTGCGTTTGGTGAACTGCTCCGGGGTCCGTCCGCTGTGCACGGGCAGAGCCTAGAGGCACGGACGCGGCTGCGCACCGGTCGGCGGGCCCCGGCGTGCTCCACCGCACCGCCGGGGCGGACGCCCGACGCCCTACACTCGGGCGTCGACCGGACGACGGGGGGCGGGGCGAGATGACGAACACCGGCAGCGTGACCGCCTCCTGGCTGCGGCCGGTCCCGTCCGGCGCGACGCCGTGCCTGACCCGCCACGGGCACGTCGGGTACGCCGGCCGGCGGCTCGGCGATCTGGTGCAGGGCCGTCCGCCGGGGGTCACCGGCAACCAGTGGAGCACGGCCGGGCGGGCGCCGCTGGACCTGGTGGTCGGCGCCGCCGACACCGGCCTGCCGCGCTTCGCGGTGCGGTTCACCGCGCCCGCGTCCGACGGGTCGCCCGCCCGCCGGGAGGAACGGCTGACCGACGCGGTGTCCGCCGCCGTCGGCCTGCCGCTGCTGCGGGTCGAGTCACCGACGCTGCGCGGCGCCGATCACGTCCGCCGCTTCGTCGAGTACGTCCTGGACGCGCGGGCCTACGCCGAGGGCACCGACCCGGACGCCGGGGACGCGGTCGGCTTCCGGGACATCATCGGCCGGCTGCCGGACGGCCGGCGTGGACCGGTGAACGACCTCGGGGCGCTCGCGCGGGTCGAGGCGGTCGAGGCGTACGTGGCCGGCCGGCTCGCCGACCCGATCGTGCGCGGGCTGCACGTGCGCTGGACCGGCGGCCCGGCGGAGGGCTGGTGCTGGGTCGAGGTGCGGCCCGGCGGCTGCCTGCTGGAGCGGGTACGGCTGACGTCGCGGGGATTCTCCTGCGGCGTGGACCCGGGCCGGCTCGCCGAGGACCTGGCCGCGATGGCGCTGGGGGAGCGACTGCGCGATCTCGACGCCGCCGGGGCGTCCCTGGTGGACCGGGAGGAGCTTCGCGGTCGGGTGCGCGCGCTCGCGGCCCGGCGGGACTCCTTCGACGGCGGCTTCGCCTTCGACCACCTCTGCGCGGACTGAATCCTTCCTGGCCGCGGCGCCGAGCCGGCCCCGGCCCGGCACGTCCCGATTTTTTTCGATCTCCGGTTGAACCTTCGCCGACGGCGCTCCGTACCTCATCGGGAATGGACGCAGACTTCCCCGCCGCGCCCGGACGGCGCGGAGACGGTGCGGAAAGGGCATCGTCGGCCATCGACGCGCGACCCGAGCGTCGCAGTGATCTCACACCCCGAATTCATCGGTCCGCCGGGATCACCAGTCAACTACCGGATCGAGAAGGAGAGCAATTCGATGCGCAGGTCCACACGGGCGCGCCGGTCATCCGGTAACGCGCGGAGCAAGCGGGTGCTGGCAGTGGTCGGCACGCTCGCGGTCTTCGGCGGCATCGTGGCCGTCACCCAGATCTCGTCCGCCCAGGACCGGCGGACGACCACGCGCGCCGCCTCGGCGTCCTGTGTGCCCGCCAGCCCGGGGGCGACCGCCCCGGACGGCCAGGGCAGCAGCACCCGTACCTGGCAGAACGGCCGCTGGGTCCGTAACCACTGGGGCGACGGCCAGATGTCGCCGGCCGAGTGCCAGCAGACGACCGCGGGTGGCGCCGGCGCCGGCACTCCGACCGTGACCTGCCCGGACGTCCGGGGTCGGCTGCCGCAGGTGCCCGGCCGGGCCCGTGCCGAGGTGGATCGAGAACTGGCGGCGCTGACGTCCCAGATCGCTGAGGCGAACCGGCGGCTCGCGGCGGAGGGCCGCAACGGGGGCGAGTTCATCAACAACGCGATCCTGGGTCCGCTCGCGGACAAGCGGACCGCGGCGCTGAACCGGATCGCCACCGCCATCGGCCGGTTCGGCCAGCGCCCGCAGGGGCTGGACCAGTTCGCCCGGTGCGCGTTGACCGACGTCCCCGGCAACGGTGGGGGTCAGAACGGCGGGGGTCAGAACGGCGGCAACAACAACGGCGGTCAGAACGGGGGCCAGAACGGCGGGAACAACGGCGGCGGGAACAACAACGGCGGCGGCCAGAACAACGGTGGCGGCAACGGGCTGAACGTGCTCGCCAAGGACTGCTCCGGCAGCCAGCTGCAGGGGCACGACGGCTTCCAGAACGGCAACCGGTGCGTCAGCACCGCGTTCGGTGAGGTGGGCGCCGCGGCGAACAACCCGTCGCTGCTGATCACGCAGTTCCCGAACCAGGTGCGGCGCAACCAGCCGTTCACGCTCCGGGTGACCACCAAGAACCTGGTGCGGGACCGCTTCCTCGCGGCCGGGCAGGGCGGCTACTACCTGGAGAGCTCGCTGCTCAACGGTCAGGGCCTGGTGCGCGGCCACTTCCACACCGCCTGCCGGATGCTCGGCAGCACCCGGCAGCCCCCGAACCCGCAGGACGTGCCGGCGTTCTTCGTCGCCACCGAGGACGGCCGCGGCGGCAACCAGCCGGACGACGTGCTGATCCAGATCCCGGGCCTGGCGCAGTCGGGCGTGGCGCAGTGCGCGGTCTGGGCCGGTGACGGCTCGCACCGCATCCCGATGATGGAGCGGGCGAACCAGACTCCCGCCATCGACGTGGTGCGCATCCGGGTCAACTGAGGACACGCGACGGCCGCGGCCGCCCGGGAACCGTCCGGGTGGCCGCGGCCGTGTCGTGTCCGCGTGGTGGGTACGCGAGGCGGGTCCGGCAGGGGAGCGTGGGAATCGTTCCGGGAAGAAGTTTCGTGCCGTCGGACTCCAGCCCGATGAAAGTCACCGACAACACAAAAGGCCGGCCGGGCGCTGCGATTTCTCAGCGTGACCCTGGGATACCCGACGGTGAGTGTTTAGCGCTCAGCGGTTCTTGTACGCCTCGACGACCGACACCGGGATGCGCCCGCGCTCGGAAATCTCGTACCCGTTCTTGGCTGCCCATTCGCGGATGGCGCGGTTCTGCTCGCGGTCCATTCCCGAGGTGCTCGGCCGGCCCGCGCGCCGGGTGGCGCGGGCGACCTCGGTGGCGCCGCGGCCGATCCGCCTGCCAGCGCTGATGTACGGGTCCAGCGCCTTGCGCAGAACGCCCGCGTTCTCGTCGGACACGTCGATCGTGTACGCCACGCCGTCCAGGCTGAACTCGACGGTCCGATCGGCCTTTCCGCCGTCGAGGTCGTCGGTCAGAACGGTGATTACTTTCCTTGCCATCGCCATTACTCCCTGTGTCGGGCGGGGTGTGCTAAGAGTCTGACTTACCTCACGGTAATTTCGCAACAATACCCGCCTCTTTGCATTCGGCGGGTCGTGCCAGGTAAGCGTCGCGGCCAATAGAGGACCGGTGCGCGAACAGGCGTCGGGAAGGCCGGACAGTGGCGTGGGTCACAACCCGGAACAAGGGGCACCTTTTGTTACTTGAGCCAGACACGCTCAACCAACGTGATGGCAGGTGTCCGATGGCAACTCTTCCGGTACTTCCCCTGACCGACACCGTCCTGCTGCCCGGGATGGTCATCCCGGTCACCCTCGACCCGACCACCCAGGCCGCCGTCGACGCGGCCCGCGCCACCGGCGACAAGGAACTCCTGGCCGTGCCCCGCCTCGACGGCGAGTACGGCTCCGTCGGCGTGGTCGCCACGATCGAGAAGGTGGGCCGGCTGCCCAGCGGCGAGCCGGCCGCCGTGATCCGCGGTCTCGTCCGGGCCCGTATCGGCTCCGGCGTGCCCGGTCCCGGCGCCGCGCTCTGGGTCGAGGCCGCGACGCTCGACGAACCCGCCCCGGCGGGCCGCGCCCGGGAACTCGCCCGCGAGTACCGCGCGCTCATGACCTCGGTGCTCCAGCAGCGCGGCGCCTGGCAGGTGATCGACGCGATGGAGCGGATGACGGACCTGTCCGAGCTGGCCGACTCGGCCGGCTACGCGCCCTGGCTCAGCCTGGCGCAGAAGACCGAGCTGCTCGCCGCGCCGGACGTCACCGCCCGGCTGGAGCTGCTGGTCGGCTGGGTGAAGGAGCACCTGGCCGAGCAGGAGGTCACCGAGCAGATCAACAGCGACGTGCGCGAAGGGCTGGAGAAGTCCCAGCGCGAGTTCCTGCTCCGCCAGCAGCTCGCCGCGATCCGCAAGGAACTCGGCGAGGACGAGCCCGACGGCTCCGCCGACTACCGCTCCCGGGTGGAGTCCGCCGACCTGCCGGAGAAGGTACGCGAGGCGGCGCTGCGCGAGGTCGGCAAGCTGGAACGGGCCAGTGACGCCTCACCCGAGGCGGGCTGGATCCGTACCTGGCTGGACACCGTGCTGGAGATGCCGTGGAGCACGCGTACCGCTGACAACACGGACCTGGCCGCGGCGCGGGCCGTGCTCGACGCCGACCACGCCGGCCTGGCCGACGTGAAGGACCGCATCCTGGAGTACCTCGCGGTGCGCAACCGGCGCGCGGAGCGCAACCTCGGCGTGGTCGGCGGACGCGGCTCCGGCGCGGTGCTGGCCCTGGCCGGCCCGCCCGGTGTCGGCAAGACCAGCCTCGGCGAGTCGGTCGCCCGGGCGCTGGGCCGCAACTTCGTCCGCGTCTCCCTCGGCGGTGTCCGGGACGAGGCGGAGATCCGCGGCCACCGGCGCACCTACGTCGGCGCGCTGCCCGGCCGGATCGTGCGGGCGCTGCGCGAGGCCGGCTCGATGAACCCGGTCGTGCTGCTCGACGAGGTCGACAAGCTGGCCGCCGGCTACTCCGGCGACCCGGCGGCGGCTCTGCTGGAGGTGCTCGACCCGGCGCAGAACCACACGTTCCGCGACCACTACCTGGAGGTCGACCTCGACCTGTCCGACGTGCTGTTCCTCGCCACCGCCAACGTGGTGGAGGCGATCCCCGGCCCGCTGCTGGACCGGATGGAGCTGGTCGCGCTGGACGGCTACACCGAGGACGAGAAGGTGGCCATCGCCCGCGACCACCTGCTGCCCCGGCAGCGGGAGCGGGCCGGGCTGACCGGCGAGGAGGTGAGCGTCGCCGACGACGCGCTGGCGCTGATCGCGGGCGAGTACACCCGGGAGGCCGGTGTCCGGCAGCTCGAACGGGCCCTGGCGAAGATCCTGCGCAAGGTGGCCGTCGCGCTCGCCACGGACGCCGCGCCGGTACACGTGGACGCCGGGAACCTGGCCCGCTACCTGGGCCGGCCGAAGTTCACCCCGGAGTCGGCCGAGCGGACCGCCGTGCCCGGCGTGGCGACCGGCCTGGCCGTCACCGGCGCCGGTGGCGACGTGCTGTTCATCGAGGCCACCACCATGGAGGGCGAGCCCGGGCTGACGCTCACCGGGCAGCTCGGCGACGTGATGAAGGAGTCCGCGCACATCGCGTGGTCGTACCTGCGGTCGAACGGGCGGCGCTACGGGCTGGACCCGAACGCGCTGGCCGGGCGGCGGATCCACCTGCACGTCCCGGCGGGCGCGGTACCGAAGGACGGCCCGAGCGCCGGCATCACCATGGTGACCGCGCTGGCCTCACTGGTGACCGGGCGTCCGGTGCGGCCCGAGTTCGGGATGACCGGCGAGGTGACGCTCTCCGGCCGGGTGCTGCCGATCGGCGGGGTGAAGCAGAAGCTGCTCGCCGCGCACCGGGCCGGTCTCACCGAGGTGATCATCCCGAAGCGCAACGAGCCGGACCTGGACGACCTGCCGGCGCAGGTGCGGGAGGCGCTGACCGTGCACACCCTGTCCGACGTGGCGGACGTGCTCGCGCTGGCGCTGCGCCCAGCCGAACTCGACACGCAGGCGCTGGACGGCCCGGCGCTCGCCGCGGCCTGACGGCCGTCGCCCCGGCCACCGCACGCACGGTGGCCGGGGCGACGCCGTGTCCGCCCGCGCTCAGCGCCGGTCGCGCCGCTCGTAACCCCGGTCGCGGCGCTCACCGGAACCGTCGCCGTCCCGGTCCCGGCGTACGGTCGCCTTACGGCCCTTGATCGTGGTGCCCCGCAGCCCTGAGATGATCTCGTCGGCCACCGCCTGCGGCACCTCGACCAGCGAGAACCGGTCGGCGATCTCGATCGAGCCGATGTCCCGGCCACTGATCCGGGTCTCCCCGGTGATCGCGCCGACCAGGTCCTGCGGCCGTACCCCGGCGCGTCGGCCCAGCCCGATGAAGACCTGGGTGGTCCCCCCGGTACGCGGACGGCCCGGGCCCCGGCGCTCGCCCCGCCCACCGGTCTCCGGGCGGCCCTCGCGCGGGCCCCGGACCGGAACCTGCGGGATCTCCTCCTCGTCGTCCGAGCCGGGCGACGTCGCCTCGTGCGCCAGCTTCACCGCCGCCAGCGCCACCTCGACCAGGTCGAACTCGTCGGTCAGCGACTCGACGATCACCCGGTACGGGTCGAGGTCGTCCTCCAGCAGGCTCTCCCGCAGCGCGCCCTGGGTCAGCTCCAGCCGCCGGGTCCGCATGTCCGCCACCGTGGGGATCTTGTCGATGGTGATCCGCTGGCCGGTGACCCGCTCGATGGTCTTGAGCATCCGGTGCTCGCGCGGCTCGGCGAGCGTGATCGCCACACCCTCCCGCCCGGCCCGGCCCACCCGGCCGATCCGGTGCACGTACGACTCCGGCGCCGACGGGACGTCGTAGTTGACCACGTGGGTGAGCTGCTCGACGTCCAGCCCCCGGGCGGCCACGTCGGTGGCGACCAGCAGGTCCGCCGTGCCGGCGCGCAGCCGGCCCATCACCCGGTCCCGCTGCTCCTGGCTCATCCCGCCGTGCAGCGCCTCGGCCCGGTAGCCCCGGCCGTTCATCGTCTCGGTGAGCCGGTCGACCTCCTCGCGGCTGCGGCAGAACACGATCGCCGCGGTCGGCGACTCCACGTCCAGCACCCGGCCCAGCGCGGCCGGCTTGTGCCCCCGGGCCACGATGTACGCGCTCTGCCGCACCCGGGGCGCCTCCCCGGCGACCGGCCGCTCCCGCTCGATCTGGATCCGGACCGGATCGGTCAGGTGCTGCCGGGCCAGCCCGTCGATGCGGGCCGGCATGGTGGCCGAGAACAGCACCGTCTGCCGGCCGGCCGGCGCGTGCTCCAGGATCGCCTCGATGTCCTCGGCGAAGCCCATGTCGAGCATCTCGTCCGCCTCGTCCAGCACCACCGTGGCCAGCGCGCCCAGCCGCAGCGTGCCCCGGGCGATGTGGTCCAGGGCCCGGCCCGGCGTCGCGACCACCACGTCCACCCCGTGGTCGAGCGCGCGCAGCTGCCGGCCGATCGGCTGCCCGCCGTAGATCGGCAGCACCCGGGCGCCCAGGTCCTTGCCGTAGCGGTGGAACGCCTCGGAGACCTGCACGGCCAGCTCACGGGTGGGCACCAGCACCAGCGACACCGGGTCGCCGTCCGGCCGTCCCACCGGCATCCGCTGCAGCAGCGGCAGCGCGAACGCGGCGGTCTTGCCCGTACCGGTCGCCGCCTGTCCCAGCAGATCCTGCCCGGCCAGCAGCGGGGGGATCGCCTCCCGCTGGATCGGGGTGGGTTCCTCGTAGCCGAGCGCGGCCAGCGCGCCCAGCAACTCGGTGCGCAGCCCGAGATCCGCGAAGGCGGTGGCGTCCTCGGCGTCGGCGGGAATGGCGGGGTCGGTCGGGGTCGGTGCGGCGGTCATGCGACAAGTTTTTCATCACCGCCGCGCGGCGGTCGCGGCGACCGGGCCAAACGTTCGCCGCGCCACCTGCGTGCTGTCCCCTCCGGGTGGTCCGGCGCGGCCCCGTGCCCTCGCCGGATCACCGGGACAGGACGGCCAGCAACGTGGTGAAACCGACCGCGACGTCGAACACCGCGCACCACAGCGCGTACCCGCGCGGCACCACCGCGCCGGTGCGGTGGTACCAGGCGTCCCAGGCGGCGTGGACGAGCCAGCCCACCCCGACGAGCACCCCGGCGACGTCGGCGGAGGCGACCATCGCCACGACCGCCAGGCCGCCCCACCCGGCCGCCCCGGCGAGCTGCGCGGCCAGCGCGCGCCGGTCGCCCCACTGCCGCCGCCAGGTGCCGATCAGCAGGTAGCCGGCCGGCAGGACCAGCAGCGTCCACGGCGCGAAGACGGTCGGCGCGAACCACATGTCCACGGTCATGAGCAGCGCCAGCCCGGCCGGCCACCCGCGCGCCACGGCTGCCGCGACCGGGTGTCGGCGGGGCGGCGCCGCGGACGTGTGCCGGTGCCGCAGCGCCACCAGCAGCATCGCCGGCACCATCAGCAGGTGGCCGCCGAGCAGCAGCGCGTCGTCCCCGGCCCACCCCGCCCACCAGAGCGGGAGCAGCAGCAGAAACGGCACGTACATGGCCGCCGACATCTCCGCGGTGGCGGCCCGCCCGTACCCCCGGTGCCACATCCACGCGGCCATGCCCGCCGCCATGTTCGTCGCCATCACCAGCGCGCCCACGTCCGGCCGCGCCAGCACCGCCGCGCCGCCCAGCACGCCCGCGCCCACCCGCCACAGCGGCCCGAGCAGCACCATCCCGGCCAGCATCGCCACCACCATCGCGGCCAGGTGCCGCGTCCGCGCCCACCCGGCCCACCGCCGGGGTACGACCACAGTCATCTCCGTCATGCCCCGACCCTGCCGCCGCCGGGCGCACCGGAGAAGGCGCGTCAGTCATCGGGAAACCGTGCGGATCGCACGGCCCGACCGTGACGTTTCTCAGGAGTGGGCGGACCGGTGCACGCCCTAGGATCAGCGGGCATGAGCGTCGATCCGGCGGACCACCGGCTGCGCCGGGCCCGGCGGGTCACGCTGCTGTCGCTGGCCACGAACGTGTGGACGACGGTGCTGCTGCCAGCGGTCGGACTGGCCCGCGAACCCGACCCGGCACGCGTCGCGCTCGGCGCCGCCGGGCTGCTCGTGTTCGCCGCCGCCCAGGTCGCGGTGCTGCACGCCGCCGTCACGCCGTGGCTGCCCGTGCCGGCGCGCCGCCGCCGGCACGCCGCGCTGACCGTGGCGGCGCTGCTCAGCCTGCCGCTGCTCGGCCCGGTCGCGGCCGGCTCCTGGCCCACCTGGGCGTGGCTCGGCGCGTCACTGGTCGGCATGACGCCGCTGCTGTTCCGGCCCGTCGTGGCGGCGGTGGCGGCGGCCGGCGTCCTCGCGGCGTCCGCGGCCGTCACCTGGTGGACCGATGGCCCGCTGACCACGGCGCTGCTGGTCACCGGCCTGGTGGGGGCCGGGATAGCCGCGCTCACCTGGGTCCAGGTCTGGTTCTGGGACCTGCTGGTCGAGGCCCGGCAGGGGCAGGCCGCCCAGGCCCGGCTGGCCGCCGCCGAGGAACGGCTGCGCTTCGCCCGGGACGTGCACGACCTGCTCGGCCACGACCTGACGGTGATCGCGCTGAAGGCCGAGCTGGCCGAGCGGCTGGCGCCGACCGACCCGGACCGGGCCGCCCGGGAGGCGGCGCAGGCGCGGCGGCTCGCCGCAACGGCGCTGACCCGGGTACGCGCGGCGGTGCACGGCTACCGCGCCGTCGACCTGGCCGAGCAGGCCGCCGCGGTGGGGGAGGTGCTGCGCTCCAGCGGCGTACGCACGACTGTGGTCCCGCCGTCCGGCGAGGTGCCCGGTCCGGTCGCCGCCGACCTGGCCGCGGTGCTGCGTGAGGCCGGGACGAACGTGCTGCGGCACAGCCGGGCCGGCTGGTGCCGGATCGAGATCACCCGGGAGGACACGGCGGTGACGCTGACCGTACGCAACGACGGCGTGCGTGACGGCGACGGCCCGGACCGGCTCAGCGGCGGCCTGCGCGGCCTGTCCGACCGGCTCGCCCCGGTCGGCGGCCGGGTCCGGGCGGACGCCGCCGACGGCGTGTTCAGCCTGGTCGCGACCGTGCCGGTGGCGCGATGATCCGGGTGCTGCTGGCCGACGACGAGGAGCTGATCCGGATCGCCCTCGCCGCGCTGCTCGACCTGGAGCCGGACATCGAGGTGGTGGCGCACGCGGGCGACGGGCGCGCGGCCCTGGACGCGGCGCTTGCCCACCGGCCGGACGTCGCCGTGCTCGACCTGGAGATGCCGGCGCCCGGCGGGGTCGAGGTCGCCGCCGAGCTGACCCGGGCGCTGCCCGGCTGCGCCCCGGTGATCCTCACCGGACACGGCCGCCCCGCCCAGCTCCGGCCGGCGCTGGCCGCCGGAGTGCGCGGCTTCCTCGCCAAGGGCGCTCCCGGCGGCGCGCTGGCCGACGTGATCCGCCGCGTGCACTCCGGCGCCCGGTACGTCATCCGGCGCTCGCGGCCGACGCGCTCACCCTGCCCGAGTGCCCGTTGACACCACGCGAGCTGGAGACGCTGCGCCTGGCTGAGCTGGGCACCCCGGTCGCGGTGATCGCCCGGCGTACCCACCTGGCCGCCGGGACGGTCCGCAACCACCTGAGCGCCTGCGTGCAGAAGCTCGGCGCCGCGAACCGGGCCGAAGCGGTACGGCTCGCCCGCGAGGCCGGCTGGCTCTGAGGTACGGGACGTCGTGGCACGCTGCCGGCGGCTAGCCTGATCACGTGCGGACGGTCGAACTGCTCTGCTCATCCGAACTGGAAGCGGCGGTTCGCGCTGCCTGGGACCGGCTCGCCGCCGCCGGGCTGCCCAGCCTGGCCCGCAACACGCACCCGACGAACCGGCCGCACCTGACGCTCGCCTCCGTCGAGGAGTTCCCGCCCGGCGCCGAGCAGCGACTGGCCGACCTCTGCGACGCGGCGCTGCCGCTGCCGGTGCGGCTGGACCGGGTGGCGGTGCTCGACGGCAGCGCGCCACTGGTGTGGCTGGTCCATCCGACGCCGCAGCTCGTCGCGCTGCACGGCGCGGTCTGGGACGTGCTCGCCGAGGCGTCCGGCGCGCGTTCGTGGCATCTGCCCGGTCGCTGGATTCCCCACCTGAGCCTGGCGTTGCGCTTCGGCGGCGCGGACCGGCGCCGGGCCCGGGCGGTCGCCGGAGCGGGCCGCCCGGCCGGGGCGTTCGTGGCGGCGCGCAGCTACGACGCCGACACCCGCACGATCAGCGAACTGACCACCGCCTGCCCACGTTCCGGCGGCTGACCGAGAGGTCATACCCGGCGCTGGTGGGCGTCGGTTCCGCTGACCGGGACCCCCGGCGTGGGCAGATCCGGGTACTCTTCGCCCCATGATCGACAGTGTTCGATTGGCGGTCGTCGGTGTGGGCAACAACACGTCGGCGTTGGTGCAGGGCATCGCCTTCTACCGCAACACCGGCAGCCTGGTAGGGCTCCACCGGCCAGAGATCGCGGGACTGGGCGTCAGCGACATCGACGTCGTCGCCGCTTTCGCCATGTCCGACCGAAAGGTGGGCAAGGATCTCCACGAGGCGATATTCATGCCGCCCAACAACTTCCCGCGCCTCGACACCGAACTTCCGCCCGCCGGCGTGACGGTGCGGCGTGGCCTGGTGGACTCGACGGAAGTCGAACGGGTGGCGCACGCGCTGGAAGGGGCGGAGGTGCTGCTCTACTCCGCTCCGAGCGGCCGGCCGGACACGGCTCGGGCTTACGCCGAGGCGGCTCTGACAGCGGGAGTCGCGTTCGTGAACACCACGTCGGATCCGGTGGCCAGGCACGAGTCACTACTGGCACGTTTCGAGGAAGCCCGTGTGCCGTTGCTCGGCGACGACCTGGCCAGCCAGTTCGGCACCTCCGTGCTGCACCACGCACTACTGCGGCTGATCGAGGAGCGCGGCCTCACCCTGGGCAGCTCCTACCAGGTCAATCTGGGCGGGACCGAAGACTTCCGCAACCTGGTCGAGAACCCGAACACCAAGAAGCAGTCCAAGCTGAACGCCCTGGGGTCGTCCGGCAAGGTCCAGATGGCGCCCCTCGCGTACATGCCGCACCTGCGATCCCACAAGATCGCCCACCTCAACATCGAAGCGCAGGGCTGGGCCGAGACGGCGGTGAGTGTGGAGGTGCGCCTGCAGGTGCATGACCCGAGTGGTGCTGCCGGCGTCAACATCGACCTGATTCGTCTGGCGGCCATCGCCCTGCGGTCGGGTCGTGGCGGCTACCCGGCCGAAGCGGCATCCCTCCTGAAGTCCCCACCCGGAACCGCGATCTGACCCCAACCCCCGGACCGTTCGGCGCGGCCCGAACCGTGCCCGTGTCAGCATGGGCCGATGACCACCGGTGCCGACGGACGCGGACTCGCCGGGTTCGCCGCGCTGCTCGCCGACCCCACCCGGGCCGGCTTCTGCCTGGCCCTGCTCGACGGCCGCGCCTGGACCGCCGGGGAGCTGGCCCGCGCCGCCGGGGTGGCCGCGTCCACCGCGAGCGGCCACCTCACCCGGCTGGTGGCGGGCGGTCTGGTGGTCGAGGAGCGGCAGGGCCGCCACCGGTACGTCCGCCTCGCAGACCCGGGCGTCGCCCAGCTCGTCGAGGACCTGGCCGCGCGGGCGCCCGCACCGGCGGCCCCGCCCCGCACGTTGCGCGCCGCGTCGGCCGGTGCCGCCCTGGCGTACGCGCGCACCTGCTACGACCACCTGGCCGGGCGGCTCGGCGTGCTGCTGCACGACGCCCTGCTCGACCGTGGCGTGCTCGACCGCACCGGCGGCCTCGCGCTGACCGAGGCCGGCATGAGCTGGCTGGACCGTCTCGGCGTACCCGTCGAACCACTGCGCGGCACCCGGCGGCCGCTCGTCCGCGACTGCCTGGACTGGACCGAACGGCGCCCGCACCTGGCCGGCGCGGTCGGGGCGGCGCTGTGCGGGCGCTTCCTCGACCTCGGCTGGACCGCGCGCGGCAACGGCCGGGCGGTACGGGTCACCCCGGCGGGGCGGGACGCGCTGGCCGAGGCGCTCGGGCTCGACCCGGTGCTGCTGGCCGCGCCCGCCACCCGCGACACCGGCCCGGCGCGCGCCTGACCCGCCCGTGCCCCGCGGCACCGGTCCCGCCCGCGGCTGACCGCCCGGTGTGCCCGGCCGGATCGTTCGGTCCGGGCCGAACTGTCGGCGCCCTACGGTCCGGTGATGGATTCACCGACGATCACGGCTGCTCCGGGCACGCCGCCCTGCGGGCCGCCGACCTCGGACGACGGCGGCTGGGTGGTCACCCGGTACGCGGACGTCGTCTCCGTCCTGACCGATCCCCGCTGCGTGGTGCCGCCCGCCGAGGAGGCGCCGGAGGGTGGCCTGGCATGGCTGCGCGCCTCGGTGAGCCGGTTCAGCCCGCCGGCCCGGCATGCCGCGCGGCGAGCCGTCGGGGTGGCGGCGCTCGACACGCTCGACCCACGGGAACTGCGCGTGATCGCGGAACGGCTGACCGGGCGGATCCTCGACCGCGCCGCGAGCGCGGACAACGGCGGCGACCGGGTGGACGTGACCGGTGACCTGGCTCGGCGCGTACCCCTTGTGGTGCTGGCGGAGCGGCTTGGGCTGGCCGACTCGGCGGCGGCCGTCGCGGAGGTGACGGCGGTGGCCGCCGCCTACCACCCGGGCGCCGGCCCGGCGGCGGTGCGGCGGGCGGACCGGGCGGTGGCGGCGCTGCTGGCCATGTCGCCGCCCGCTCCGGCCGAGGTGACAGCGAACCGGCTCGGGCTGCTGGTGCAGGCCGCCGACGCCACCGCCGGGCTGATCGTGGCCGCCGTCCGGCACGGGCTCGACGCGCCGGACGGGCTCGAGACCGACGTGCTGCTCGCCGAGGTGCTGCGCCTCGACCCGCCGGTACGGGTCACCCGCCGGGTCGCCGCCGACCCGCTGACCCTGGACGGCCAGCCGGTGCGCGTGGGGGAGCGGCTGCTGCTGCGGTTCGACGCCGCCAACCGCGACCCGGCGGTCTTTCCGGAGCCGGACTGTTTCCGCGCCGGCCGGGCGAACGCCGCGCTGACGTTCGGCGCCGGCCCCCGCGGCTGCCCCGGGCAGCGGCACGCGCTCGCCCTGGCCGCCGGCGTGGTCGGCGTGCTGCGCCGCCGCTGCCGTCCCGCCGGCCCTGCCCCTGACGTCCCGCCGACCCCACTCGAGGTGATCCTCCGATGACCGACCGGTACCGCGCATTCCGTGACCTGCACCGGCCCGGCGAACCGCTGCTCCTGCCGAACGCCTGGGACCACGCCTCCGCCGCGGCGCTCGCCGCCAGGGGCCATCAGGCGATCGGTACGACCAGCCTGGGCGTGGCGGCGGCCGCCGGCCGACCGGACGCCGTCAGGGCGACCCGCGCCGAGACGCTGGAGCTGGCGTACCGGCTGCGGGACCTGCCGGCGCTGCTCACGGTGGACGTCGAGGACGGCTTCCACGACGACCCGGCGCAGGTCGCCGGGTTCGTGGGCGAGCTGGCCGCGCTCGGGGTGGTCGGCGTGAACCTGGAGGACGGGCGCCCGGACGGGCGACTGGCCCCGGCGGACCACGTCGCCGCCGTGATCGGGGCGGTCCGCGCGGCGGTGCCGCGGATGGTCGTCAACGCCCGCACCGACGCCTGGTGGCTGGGCGTGCCGGCGCCGCTGGACGAGGCACGGCGGCGGGCGGCGGCGTTCCGGGCCGCCGGTGCCGACTGCCTGTTCGTGCCGGGCGCGCCGGACGACCTGGTCGGCCTGCTCGCCGCCGAGGCGGGGTTGCCGCTGAACGTGCTGTACCGGCCGGGCGGCCCGGACCTCGCAGCCCTCGGGCGGCTCGGCGTGGCCCGGGTCAGCACCGGATCGCTGCTGTTCCGGGCCGCGCTCGGTGCCGCGCTGCACCTGACCGACGCGATCGGCGCCGGGCGCGACGCGGGCCTGCCGGCGCCACCCGGATACGAGGAGGTGCAGGCCCTGGTGTCGCCGTCCGCCACCTGATCGGGCACTTCGGGGGAGATGGGAGGAATCGCGCCTTCTCCGGTCTTTACGGTGTGTGCAGGCCCAATCACGCCGTGTCCTGACCGAGAGGGGACGGAGACCATGCGAGTGCCCAGCCGCAGCCCCGGTCGCCAGCCCGGTCCCGCCGCCGCACCCACCGCTCCCGCCCGCCGGGTGCCCGCAGCCGGCCGGCGCGGCGACGCCGTACCGGACCTGTCCGCGTACCGGGCGGCGGTGGCGGACCTCCTGGTCGAGGTGGGCGCGCTCGCCGACGCGCCGTCGGCCACCGCCCGCCAGGTGCTGCTCGACCAGCGGCTGCGCGAACCCGCCATCGCCGCCGTCCTCGACGCCACGCCCCAGGGGCTGATCGGGGCCCGGGAGACGCTGCTGCTGGAGATGGCCCGCTACCAGCCAAACGCGCGCAGCTCGGCGCAGGACCTCACCGCGCTGGTGCGGATCTACCTGCTCTCCCGCGTCGACGTGCTCTGGTGGCGGGACGCCCCGACGTTCCTCACCGACGACCAGGTCCGCACCAGCGCCGAACTCGTCGACCTGGAGTGGCTGCGCCGGCGCGGGCTGATCGAGTTCCGCTATCAGGAGCAGCCCGCCACGGTCGTGGGCCGGGGCCTGCGCGCGGCGCGCCGCCGGTTGCTTCCGGCCGCCACCCCGCGTACCGCCGGTCTGCTGTTCCGCCGGGCCCGCCGCGAGATGATCGCGTTCCTCAACGACCTGGCCCGGGAGTTCGCGGCCGTCGCGCCGGACCGCACGCCGCCGCTCTGGGTGACCAGCCTGGCCCGTAGCGCCGAGCACCAGTACCGGCTGCGCCGCCTGGGGTACGCCGCGATGGTGCCCAGCGGACACTGCCTCGGCTGGGCCGCCGATGTCGAGCTGGAATGGTACGAGCGCTTCGGCGCCCGTTCGGCCCTCGCCGGGTTGCTCCTGGCCCGCCAGGACGCCGGCGAGGTGAACGTGGTCGACGAGGGACAGGCCTGGCACGTGTGTCTCGCCCCGGACGCCCGCCGCCGCTACCGGCGGGCGTACGAGGCCGAGATGGGGGTGTGACCCGGTGTGCGGCATCGCGCTGAGCATCGGCCCCGAGGCCGACCCGGCCACGTTCCGCCGGATGCTCACCGCGCTCGCGTCGCGCGGTGAGGTCACCGAGACCCGCCAGGAGAACGGCCTGCTCGCCGGCGTACGGCGGCTGAAGATCGTGGACCGGGAACGGTCCGTCCAGCCGTGGATGTCGCCGGACGAGCGGCACCTGCTCTGCTACAACGGCGAGATCTTCAACCACCACGAGCTGCGCGCCGAGCTGACCCGGCTCGGGCACGAGTTCCGCACCACCGGCGACACCGAGGTCGTGCTGACCGCGTTCCGCCAGTGGGGCGAGAACGCGGTACGCCGGCTGCGTGGGGAGTACGCGTTCGTGATCGTCGAGCGGGACAGCGGGCGGGCGTACCTGGCCCGGGACCCGCTCGGGGTCAAGCCGCTGTACTGGTCCCGCCTGCCCGGCTGCCTGCACCTCGCCTCCGAGGTCAAGGCGCTCGTCGGGCACGGCGCGCCGATCGGCGAGGTGGCGCCCGGGCACCACGGCTGGGTCGAGCCCGGCGAACCGGTCCGGCCGCGCCCGCACGTCGACCTGCTCACCCTCGGCGACGGCCTGCCGGTGATCGACGACCCGGACGAGGCGGCCCTGCTGGTCCGCGTCGCGCTCACCGACGCGATGCGGGCCCGGCTGGACACCGACCTCACCGTCGGCGTGGTGCTCTCCGGCGGCCTGGACAGCTCGCTGGCGCTGCTGCACGCTCGGGAACTGCACCCGGACTGCGTGGCGGTCACCATCGGCGTGCCGGAGAGCCCCGACGTCGCGTACGCCCGGCGGCTCGCCGCCGACCTCGGCGTGCCGCACGAGGTGATCGAGCTGCGCCCCCGTGACATCCGGCTGGCCGACGTACGTGAGGCGATCCGGGTCTCCGAGCTGACCGAGTACGGCGACATCATCAACGCTGTCGTCTCGGTGCCGATCTTCCGGCGGTTGCGCGAACTGGGCGTACGGGTGGTGCTCACCGGCGACGGCTCCGACGAGCTGTTCGGCGGCTATCCGATGTACCACCAGGTCGGGCCGGAGCGGTCCCGCCGGCTGTTCCTGCACAAGATCCGCAACCTGTGCCGGACCGAGCTGCAACGGGTGGACCGGGCCAGCATGGCGCACGGGGTGGAGGCCCGGGTGCCGTTCCTCGACCTCAGCGTCGTCGAGCTGGCCATGCGGCTGCCGCTGGACCTCAAGCTGCGCGACGGGCAGGAGAAGTGGATCGTCCGGCAGGCCTTCGCCGACCTGCTGCCCGCCTACGTCCGGCAGCGGCCGAAGAACCCGATGTCGTACTCGTCGGGCCTGCACGAGCGGGCCCGCCTCTACAAGCCGCTGTTCGCCCGGCTGCACCGCTCCTTCGGCTACGACCTGCTGGAACCGGTCCGCCGTGACTTCGACAGCGTGCTCACCCGCTGCGGCAACGACCTCGACCGGGCCATCGCCGAGGGCATGGCCCGGCCCGACTACACCGTGCTGGAACACGCCCGGGACCTGGTCGGCGCGGCCCGGTGGAACGCCGCGCCGATGGTCCGGCGGCTGGTCAACCCGCGCCGCACCCGAGGCGACGAGGCGCCCCTGCCCGGGTGAGCCCGCGTGGCCCCGGTAGGAGGCCGCCGGGTCAGCGCCGCAGGTCCACGTCGGCGGCCACGCCGGAGACCGGGTCCATGCAGTGCACCGTCGGGCCCGGACGCAGCCGGGCGTCCGAGGCGTACCGCCGGGCCAGCTCCCGCCCGGCGGCGGCGTCGCCGCGGTCGGCGGCCACCAGCAGCGCGGCGACCCCGTCGACGAGCGTGAGGTCGGCGCCGGTCAGGTCCTCGGTCATCGCCCCGAAACCGTCCCAGAGCAGCACCTCGTCCTTGTGCCGGTGGGCCAGCTCCAGCAGCACGTAGTCGTGGATGAACCAGTCGCCCCGGATCGGCAGCGACGGGTCCACGCCGTAGGTGTCCGGGTCGACCCGGCCCGCCCGGTGCGCCAGCCACACCCGGGCCGCCGACTCGAAGTGCCCGGCCTCCGGGTCGATGTCGTAGCCGTCGAACGGCCGGTCGCCGGCCGGGTCCAGCTCCGGGTCGGACCAGACCCACCGCTCGCCGTCCCACCACTCGGCGAGCACATGGTCGTGGTGCCAGCCGGGCACGAAGTAGCTCGCGAACCCGACCCGGCTGCGCGCCGGGACGCCGTGCTGGCGCAGCGCCGCGACGGTGAGCAGCGTGTGGTCCCGGCAGCACCCGGCGACCCGCTCGGCGGCCGGGCGCTCGGCGGTCAGCGGCAGCGGGAACCGCGACTGGTCGGCGTCGAGGATGCGGTCCGTCCAGCGCAAATTCACCTCGGCCCGGCGGACGTCCGGCAGCTCCACCCCGCCGGCCCGGTAGTGGATGATCACGTTGCGGGCGGTCGCCGCGACGGTGGCCAGGTCAGCCGGCACGGCTTCGAGCAGCGCCGCGTGGTGGCGGGGATCGCTGTACGGGGAGTGGGTCCGGTAGTCGTCGACGTCCATCCGGCCATTGTCGACGCGGGACGCGGCCGGCGGGTGCCCGCTCGGCGCGCAATCTCGCGGCGCCCGAATGCCAGGTCCGATCACCGCCAGCGCCGCGGTCCGGGCCGCGCCAGGCTGGGACCGTGACGACCACCCGTACCGCGTTCCGGATCCACCCGCTGCCCGCCGGGACGCTCGCCGAGCTGCGCCGCACCGGCCGCGACGCCACCGGGCAGCCGCCCGAGCACCGGCGCGCCACCGGTGGCGAGCCGCTGCGCTGCTGCCTGCGCGACGCCCGGCCGGACGAGACGCTGCTGCTGTTCGGGTACGCCCCGCCGCTGCCGCCGAGCCCGTACCGCGAGGTGGGACCGGTGTTCGCGCACGCCGCCGAATGCGCCGGCCCGCACGACGTGACGGCGTACCCGGTCCAGTGGCGCGGACGGGAGCAGGTGCTGCGCGCGTACGACAGCCGGGGCCGCATCGTGGGCGGACGGCGACACGACGGCGGCGACCCGGAGGCGGTGGTCGCGGAGCTGTTCGCCGACCCGGCGGTGGACCTGCTGCACAGCCGCAACGTCGTCTTCGGCTGCTGGATGTTCGCCGTCGCGCGGAGTTGACCGGGTCCCGGATGGACATCGGCGGACGCCTCTTCTAGCGTCGCTGTCATGCGGAGGACCCTCATCGCCGGCGGGCTCGCGTTGCTCCTGCTCGGCACGGCCTGCGGGGAGAGCCGCCGGTCCGACCCGCCGGCCGCGGCCGGCTCGCCCACCGCCTCGCGGCAGGACCCGGGCCAGGTCGAACGGACGCTGGCCAGCCTCCGCAAGATCGACGACCTGCCGATGTACGAGATGACGTACGACGGCGACTACGACCCGACCGCCGGGCTGGCCGGGTCGACGCCGCCGAGCCCGTTCGGCTGCTCGTTGTTCGCCGCGCTCGGCGACCGGGAGCGGCCGGTGTTCGCCCGCAACTTCGACTGGGAGCCGAACCCCGCGCTGGTGCTGCGCACCGACCCGCCGGACGGGTACGCCTCGATCTCGCTGGTCGACATCTCCTACCTGGGGGTGGCCGCCGACCCGACGGGGGACCGGCGGCTGCTGGACGCGCCGCTGCTGCCGTTCGACGGCATGAACGAGCGGGGTCTCGCGGTCGGGCTGGCCGCCGACGACGGGGCGCGCGCCGAGCCGGTGCCGGGACTGCCGAAGGTGGGCTCGGTGCGCATCCTGCGCCTGGTGCTCGACTCGGCCGCGACCGTGGACGAGGCGGTCGCCGTGTTCAAGCGCTACAACCTGGACTTCGACGGCGGGCCGCCGCTGCACTACCTGCTGGCCGACGCCACCGGCACGTCGGCGGTGGTGGAGTTCGTCGACGGGAAGATGACTGTGGACCGGCGCAGCGGCCCGTGGCAGGCCCTGACGAACGTGCCGGCCGTCGGTGTGCCGGACCGGGAACTGCGCCAGGACCGCAGGTACGGGGTGCTGGCGAAGGAACTGGACCGTGCCGGTGGGGTGGTCGACGCGCCCGGGGCGCTGCGGCTGCTGAACGCGGTACGCCAGTCGCACACCCGCTGGTCGGTCACGTACGGGCTGCGCAGCGGCGAGGTGCGGGTGGTCACGGCCGGTGGCGGCACCCGTGACTACCGCCTGCCGATGAGCTGATCCGGGCCGGGTGGACCGCTCCGGCCGAGGTCGTCGGCGCTGATCACGAGGCAGCCCAGCAGGTCGGCGAGCACGGTCCGCTGCACCGGCGTCAGGGTGTTCACGAAGACGGCGGCGTCGACGCCGGTCTCCCGGCACGCCTCGGCGATCTCGCGGAGCCTGCCGTGCGTCAGCAGCGTCCGGCGGGAGAACGGCTGGGACATCCGGGTGGCTCCGCCGGGACGCGCGTGCCACCGGTCGGAGACGCCTCGGCGTTGCACGAACCGGCCCACCACCCGGGCGCCGCGTTGCTCGGCCACGGCGGCGAGCCGGTCGAGGCGGGCCTCGTAGTCCTTGTCCTTGGCCGGGAAGAGCCCGACGAGCACGACGTCGGCGCCGTCGAGCGGGTCGCTCACGTACCTCTTCACGCGGACAGGATCGCCCGCGGCGGCCGGTGCGGCCAGGGGTTTCCGGGCTGTCTCAACGCACCGGGCCCGGCAGCCCCCGCGAGGGGAGCGCCGGGCCCGGGACGGGTCAGCGGGTCACCAGCTCAGGTAGCCCGCCTGGGTCTGCACGTTCAGCTCGGGAACCAGCAGGAACTGCGCCAGCCAGGTACGCGGGTCACGCAGCTCCAGCACGTCCAGTCCCTTCTGGATGTCGCTGGAGTAGATGTGGCCGTTGTACCAGTACGCCGACCAGGACCCGCCGGTACGCAGCTGCGTGGCGTCCAGCGGACCGCGCTCCCAGTAGGCGATCTCGGTCGGCTTGCGGGAGTTGGTGAAGTCCCACACCGAGATGCCGCCCTGGTACCACGCCTGCACCATGATGTCGCGGCCGGGCACCGGGATCAGCGAGCCGTTGTGGGCCACGCAGTTCTCGGTGTCGGCGTTGACGCGCGGGATCTTGTAGTAGCTGCGGAATTCCAGCTTGCGGGCGTTGCCGCGGCCGGTGATGTCGTAGATGGCGTCCGCGCCACGGTTCGGGCCGACCACCTCGTTGCAGGTGGCCGCGCCGCCGCCGCCCAGCTCGTCGGTGAAGACGACCTTGGTGCCGGAGTTGTTGAACGTGGCCGAGTGCCAGAACGCGAAGTTCTCGGCGTCGGTCACCCGCTCGATCACCCGGGGCGCCTCACGGTCCTTGATGTCCAGCAGGATGCCGTCACCCATGCACGCGCCGGCGGCCAGGTCCTTCGCCGGGTACGCGGTGATGTCGTGGCAGCCGGTGGTGGCCGACGACTGACCGGGGATGCCCGGGTAGCCGCCGTCCGGGAACAGGTTCGGCGTGGCCACCACGGAGGCGGTGGTGGGGTTCTTCACCGGCACCTTGACGATGGAGATGGAGTCGTGCGGCGGCTGGCAGTCCGGGAAGTCGGCGCGCGGGCTGTACGACGAGACGTACAGGTAGACGTTGCGCTTGTCCTTGCCGGGCACGAGCGTGTGGGTGTGCGAGCCGCACGCCGTCTCGACCGACTTGATGTAGCGCGGGTTGCGCTTGTCGCGGATGTCGAAGATCTTGATGCCCTCCCAGGACTCCTTCACCGACGCCGGCTGGCTGGTGCTGGCGCAGGAGTCGTCGCTGCGGGAGGAGTCGGTGGACAGGAAGAGCAGGTCGCCGTGGACCGAGATGTCGTTCTGCGAGCCGGGGCAGAGCACCTGCGACACGATCGTCGGGCGGCTCGGCCGGAGGATGTCGTAGATGACGAACCCGTCGTAGTTGCCGACGAACGCGTACCGCCCCTGGAAGGCGATGTCGGTGCCGAGGGCTGCGGTGGTGTCGAACGGCGCCTGCTTCGGCAGGTTGGCCACCTGCCGCAGGTTGGGGCTGCTGGAGATCTCGTCGACACCGGGGACGGCGCTGTCCACGGTGGCCGGCGCGGCCTGGGCGCGGGGGATCTCCTGGGCGCTGCTCGGCGGCGCGGCGACCACGCCGGCGAGCAGCAGGCCGGCGGCGGCGAGGCTGATGATGCGGGTGCGGGACGTGCGGATGCTGATCACCGGCAACACCCTTCGAAAGGGGATGATGATTCGCCAAACCTTACCGATCGGAGACCGTCATCAATGTGACCTGGGTCACACTGGGGAACTTTTATCTATGTATAGGATCGCCTTCACCTTGACCGGAGGAGGCGTCGTATGACCAGCCGGCAGGCGCGCGTGTGGGTGGGCGTCACAGCGCTCGTCATGCTCGTGGTGATCGGCGGGCTGGCGCTCGCCGGGCGCGACGACACCCGGCCCGAGGCCGCGGCGGGGAACGCCGCGACGGGCGCGCCGAGCCCGAGCGCCACCACCTCGGCGCCGCCGCTGCTGGTCCCCGGCCGCCCGGGGGAGTCGGCCGCCACCCGTGCGCCCGATCAGGTGCGGGCAGCGTCGACGCCCCGGTTCAACAGCCTCGACATCTGGTACGTCCGGATGATGATCCCGCACCACGAGCAGGCGCTGGAGATGGCGACGCTCGCCCCCGACCGGGCCGCCGACCCCCGCATCCGCGCCGTGGCCGAGCGGATCCGCGCCGCCCAGGGGCCGGAGGTCGGCCTGCTGCGTGCCTGGCTCAGCACCCGCGACCTGCCCGCCGACGTGCCGGGGCACGACCACGGCAGCATGCGCGGGATGCAGTCCGCCGAGGCGATGCGGCAGCTCGCCGACGCAAGGGGCGCGGCGTTCGACCGGATGTTCGTGCGGATGATGACCGATCACCACCAGGGCGCGATCGTGATGTCCACCGACCTGCTGAAGGTCGGGGCCGACCAGGCCATGCAGGAGTTCGCCACCGGTGTGGCCGTCGAGCAGTCCGCCGAGATCACCCGCATGCGAGCCCTCCTGCCCTCCTGACCCCCGCACCCCCGCCGCTCCCCGCGGTGATCATGAGGTTGGCGGCGACAAATCGGACGACGACGCCCGTCAACCTCATGATCATCGCGAGGTGGGGCGGCGGGGGAGGGGTGGGGAGAGCGGGCCTAGGCTGGGGAATCGTGGCTCGCCTCATCCTCGGCCGTCCGCTGCGCGGCATCGCCTTCGACACCGCCGTCTGCGGGCTGGTCGTGTTCTTCGCCGTCTCCGCGTACGTCGCCGGCCAGATCGGCGTACCGGCGTTCGCGGTCGGGCTGGCGGCGGCGGTGGCGGTGTTCTTCCGGCGTGCCCACCCGACGGCGGTCGCCGTCGCGGTGGCCGCGCTCGCGCTGGTCCAGGTGATCGCCGGCTGGGGTCCGCTCGCCTACGACATCGCCGTGCTGATCGCCCTCTACAGCGTGGTCAAGTACGCCGACCGGCTCCGTGACGGCATCGTGGCCGGGGTCGTCGCCGTGCTCGGCGGGGTGCTCGCCGCGCTCCAGACGCCCGGCGCCGGGCCCTGGTGGATGGGCGCGTTCTTCTACGCCCTGATCGTCGGCGCGGTCTGGCTGGCCGGGCTGAACCTGCGGACCCGCCGGCTCTACGTGCTCAGCCTGGAGGACCGGGCCGCGACGCTGGAACGGGAACGGGAGGCGCAGGCGCGGGCCGCGGTCGCCGAGGAGCGCACCCGGATCGCCCGCGAGCTGCACGACGTGGTCGCCCACAGCATGGCCGTGATGATCGTGCAGGCGGACGGGGTGCGGTTCACGCTCGACCGGGATCCGGCCATCGCCCGCGAGGCGGCCAAGGTGGTGGCGGACACCGGCCGGGCGGCGCTGGAGGAGATGCGGCGCCTGGTCGGCGTACTGCGGGAACCCACCGCGACGCAGCCGGACCCGGCGGACGGGCCCGCGCACCGCCGGCCCGCGCTGGTGGAGCTGCCCGCGTTGCTCGACCGGTTCCGCGCCGCCGGGCTGCGGGTCGCCTGCGGCGGCGCCGGCGCGCCGCCGCCGCTGCCCCCCGGCCTGGAGCTGACCGTCTACCGGGTGGTGCAGGAGAGCCTGACCAACACGCTCAAGCACGCGGGCGTCGGCGCGTCGGTGGAGCTGACGCTGGACTGGAGCGCCGACGCCGTCGTGATCCGCGCCGTGGACGACGGGCGCGGCCGTCCGGTCGACGGCCCGGCGCCGTCCGGCGGTCACGGCCTGGTCGGCATGCGGGAACGGGTCGGGGTGTACGACGGCAGCCTCGCCGCCGGACCCACACTTGCCGGTGGCTGGCGGGTGCGGGCGCGGCTGCCGCTGTCCCCGGCGGCCGGCACCGGGGAAGGGAGCGCGGCGGCGTGACGGTACGGGTGATGATCGTCGACGACCAGGCGCTGGTACGCGCCGGGTTCCGGATGGTGCTCGACTCCCAGCCCGACCTGGCGGTGGTCGCCGAGGCCATCGACGGCGCGGACGCGCTGCGGGTGCTGGACCGGGTCGCCGTCGACGTGGTGGTGATGGACCTGCGCATGCCGACCATGGACGGGGTGGAGGCGACCCGGCGGATCTGTGCCCGGCGCGACGACGGGCGCCCCCGCGTGCTGGCGCTGACCACGTTCGACACGGAGGCCGACGCGTTCGCCGCGCTGCGCGCCGGGGCGAGCGGGTTCCTGCTCAAGAACGTGCCGCCGGAGGAGCTCATGGCCGCGATCCGGGTGGTCGCCCAGGGCGACTCGGTGGTGGCCCCGTCGATCACCCGGCGGCTGCTCGACCGGTTCGCCGGGCAGCTCGGCCCCGCGCCGGCCGCCGATCCCCGGCTGGCCCAGCTCACCGAGCGGGAACGGGAGGTGCTGCTGCTGGTGGCGCAGGGGCTCTCCAACGCCGAGATCGCCGCCCGGGTGCACGTCGCGGAGGCGACGGTGAAGACCCACGTCGGCCGCATCCTGGCCAAGCTCCAGCTGCGCGACCGGGTCCAGGCGGTCGTCCTGGCGTACGAGAGCGGCCTGATCACGCCCGGCGGCTGACCCGGCGTACGCCTCAGGTCGTACGGGTTTTCCCGGTGGGGGACGACCTCCGTCGCATCGAGGTCGAGCGCGCAGGTGGAGATCAACCAGGTGGTGCCGCCCCTAGCGTCGGAACTGTCAGAAAGACCGTGTCCGACAGGAGCACCTCAGTGTCCGCACCACCGACCACCGGCGTCGCCCTCGCCGCCCGCGCGCTGCGCATGGAGTACGGCGCCGGGCAGTCCCGCGTCGTCGCGCTCGACGGCGTCGACCTCGACCTGGCCGCCGCCCGGTTCACCGCCGTCATGGGCCCGTCCGGCTCCGGCAAGTCCACCCTGCTGCACTGCCTCGCCGGCCTCGACCGGCCGACCGCCGGGGCGGTGCACATCGGTGACGCCGACCTGACGCGCCTGGACGACCGGCGGCTCACCCGGCTGCGCCGGGACCGGATCGGCTTCGTCTTCCAGAAGTTCAACCTGCTGCCCACGCTCACCGCGCAGGAGAACATTGTCCTGCCGCTGGCGATCGCCGGCCGTCGCCCGGACCCGGCGTGGCTGGGGCAGGTGGTGGCGGCGGTGGGCCTGACCGACCGCCTCGGGCACCGCCCGGCGGAGCTGTCCGGCGGGCAGCAGCAGCGCGTCGCGGTGGCCCGCGCGCTGATCACCCGGCCCTGGGTGATCTTCGCCGACGAGCCGACCGGCAACCTCGACTCGCGTTCCGGCGCCGAGGTGCTGCGGCTGCTGCGCGAGGCGGTGGACATGCTCGGTCAGACCGTCGTCATGGTCACCCACGACCCGGCCGCCGCCGCGTACGCCGACCGGGTGGTCTTCCTGGCCGACGGCCGGCTGGTCGACGAACTGCACGCGCCCACGGTCGGCGCGGTCCGGGACGCGCTCAGCCGGCTCGACCCGGCCGTCGCGCCGGCAGGGCGGTGAGCGGGATGCTGCGCCTGACCCTGCGCCAGGTCCGCGCCGACGGCCTGCGCCTGCTGCTGTCCTCGCTGGCGATCGTGCTCGGCGTCGCGTTCGTCGCCGGCACGCTGATGTTCACCGACGGGATGCGCGCCGGGGCGTACGAGCGGGCCGGTGAGTTCGACAGACACACCGACCTGGCCGCGTACGCCGAGACCGACCCGCTGCCCCCGGCGCTCGTGGACCGGGTACGCGCCCTCGACGGGGTGGCCGCCGCCGCGGGCGAGCTGACCGGCTCCGCCGGGGTGGTGGGCGCCGACGGCCGTCCCGTGCTCGGGTACGCGGTGCTCGCCGCCGTCCCCACCGAGGCGGCCCTGCAGTCCTACGACGTGGTGGCCGGGCGGCTGCCGCAGCGCCCCGGCGAGGTGGTGCTCGACGACGAGACAGTCGCCGAGCAGCGCTTCACCGTCGGCGGCCCGGTGTCGATCGGCGGACGCGACGGCGCGGCCCGCCCGTACACGCTTGTCGGCACCGTCGACGTGGACGGCAGCTCCCGCGACGTCGGCGGCCCCTACATCGGGCTGACCGGCCCGGACGCGCTCACCGTCAGCGGCGAGAAGGGCTACGGCCGGATCATGGTGGCGGCCCGCCCCGGCGTGGACACGGCGGCGCTGGCCGACCGGATCCGCGCCGTGGTGGGACCGGACGTGACGGTCCGGGACCGCGACGCCATCCTCGACGCGGCCGTCGACGACGCGGTACGCGACCTGCGGCAGTTCGGCATGCTGCTGGGCACGTTCGCCGCCGTCGCGGTGGTGGTGGCCGGCTTCGTGATCGCCAACACCTTCGCCATCGTGCTCGCCCAGCGCTCCCGGCGTACCGCGCTGCTGCGGCTGGTCGGCGCCACCCGGGGGCAGATCTACCGGGCCACGCTCTCCGAGGCGGCGGTGACCGGCCTGCTCGCCTCCGTCGTGGGGGTGCTGGCCGGCGCGGCGGTGGCCGGCGGCCTCGGCGTGCTGCTCGCCGGCACCGGCGCGCCGCTGGGCGGCGGGCTCACCCTGACCCCGCGTACGCTGCTGCTGTCGCTGGGGCTGGGGACGCTGCTCACCGTGGCGTCGGCGGCGCTGCCGGCCTGGCAGGGCACCCGGGTCGCCCCGGTGGCCGCGCTCACCGACGCGGCGGTCAACCCGGTCCGTCCGGCCGGGCGGATCCGGCTGGCGGTCGGCGCGCTGGCGCTCGCCGCCGGTGTGGCGGCGCTGGCCGGCGCCGGCGCCACCGGCCAGGTGGTGCTGGTCGCGGCCGGCGGGTTGCTGGCCTTCGGCGGCATCGTGGCGTTCGGCCCGGTGCTGGTGCCGGCGCTGGTACGGGTGCTCGGCGGGCCGTTCCGCGCGGCGTTCGGCGCCACCGGCGGGCTGGCCGTGTCGAACGCGGTGCGCAACCCGCGCCGGGTCGCCGCCACCGCGACGGCCATGGTGATCGGCATCGGGCTGGTCTCCGCCTTCGTGGTCGGCGCGGCGAGCGTCAAGTCCGGCATCGAACGCGCGGTGGACGCCCGGATCGGCGTGGACTTCCTGGTCACCGGCATCGGCGGGGACCTGCCGGCCACCGTTGCCGGCGAACTGGCCGCCCGCCCGGAGCTGGGTGTGGTGCACGAGCAGCGCAGCCGGGTGGTCGGCGACGTGCAGCTGCGCGCCGCGCACCCGGCGCTGGTCCGGCGCACGCTGTCCGCGGTGGACGCCGGTGACCCGGCCGGCCTGGGGCCGGGAGCGGTGCTGGTGCACCGCGAGCTGGCCGCGACCAGGGGCTGGACGGCCGGTTCCACGATCACGCTCGCCGGGCGGCCGTTCCGGGTCGCCGCGGTGGTGGCCGACGAGGAGCCAATCCTGGCCGGGAGCCCGGTGCCCCCCGGTCACCTGGTGGACGTGCTGGACGCCGACTTCACCGCCATGTTCCCGACCGTGCGCGGTTACCTGGCCGAGGTGGATCCGGCCGCCGGGGTGAGCGTCGACGAGGCCCGGACCGCTGTCGAGTCGGTGCTGGCGCGCTACCCGACGGTGAACGTGATGGACCAGGCCGCGTACAAGAAGATGCTCACCGGCACCGTCGACCTGGTGCTGGGGTTCGTCACCGCGCTGCTCGGCCTCGCCGTGGTGATCTCGCTCGTGGGGGTCGCCAACACGCTCAGCCTGTCCGTGGTGGAACGCACCCGGGAGACGGCGGTTCTGCGCGCGGTCGGACTGAGCCGGGCCGGGATGCGGGGTGTGCTGGCGGTCGAGGCGGTGCTCACCGCGCTCGTCGGCACGCTGCTCGGCATCGCGCTCGGCACCGGGGCGGCCGCCGGGGCGATGGCAGTGGTGGCCCGCATCGGCGGGGACTTCACGCTCGTCCTGCCCTGGGCGCGGATCGGGCTGATCGTCGCGGTGGCGGTGGTGGCCGCGCTGCTCGCCTCGGTCCTGCCGGCCCGCCGGGCGCTGTCCCGGCCGGTGGTGGCGTCGCTCGGCGCGGACTGAGCACCACCGCCCGGACACGACGAGGAGCCGGCTCCGCCGCGGGCGGGGCCGGCTCGTCGTGGGTCAGGGTTGGGTGGCCGGCTGCCCGCCGGTGTCACCGCCGGTGCCGGGGTCGGCGGTGGTCGGTTCGGGTGCCGGCGTAGTGGTGGGCGCCGTCGTCGCCGGCGTGCTGGGCGGCGTGGTGGTCGGCGCGCCGGTGGGCGCCGGCTCCTCGCTGACGCTCGGCTGCGCCGACGGGACCGTCGAGGCGCTCGGCGTCACCGACGGCGTGGCCGACGGCCGGCCGCCCGGGCCGACCGGCCGGTAGGTGTAGTCGTCGCCGGCCGTCGGCTCGTCGACGACCGGCTCCGCGGCCGGGTCGCTCGGCGCCACCGCGGGCGCCGTCTTGTCGATCTTCGTGGCCGGTTCGGCGGTGTCGTTCGCGGCGGCCACCAGCGCGCCCAGCGCGCCCATCGCCACCAGCACCGCGCCCAGCGCCCCGACGAGCGTGCCGCGCCGGCCCCGCCGCCGCGACGTCGCCACCGCGGCGCCCGGCCGGACCGCCGGCTGGTCGTCGCGGGACCGCGCCGGGCCCGCCGCGCCGCGCAGCGCCATCGTCGCAGTCGGCGAGTCGGTACGGGCGGCTCGCGCCGCGTCGGCCATCGCCGCGGCGCTCGGGTAGCGGTCGGCCGGGTCCTTGGCCAGCGCCCGGGACACCAGCTCGCGCACCGACGCCGGGATCTCCGCCGGCAGCTCCGGCGGCTCGTCGTCGAGATGGCGTACGGCCACCTGCAGCGGGTTGTCACCGGTGAACGGCGGGCTGCCGGTGAGGCAGCAGTACGCGACCGCGCCGAGCGCGTACACGTCGGTGGCGCCCGAGACCGGCCGGCCGGCGGCCTGCTCCGGCGCCATGTAGAGGGCGGTGCCGGGCACCGCGTTGGTGCTGGTGATGCTCGTGACGTTGGTCGAGCGGGCCACCCCGAAGTCGACGAGCACCACGGTGCCGTCGTCCTGCACCAGCAGATTGCTCGGCTTCACGTCGCGGTGCACGATGCCGCGCCCGTGCGCCGCGTGCAGCGCCTGCGCCACCTGGGCCACGATCGACATGGTCTCGGCGACCTCGAGGCACCCCGCGTCCTCGATCCGCCGCGACAGCGGCTCACCGGCGACGAACTCCATCACCAGGTAGTCGGCCCGGCCGCCGCTGGGCAGCTCGTCCTCGCCGCAGTCGAAGACCTGGACCACGCCGGGGTGGCGCAGCGAGGCCATGATCCGCGCCTCGGAACGGAAACGGGCGATGAAGTCGGGGTCGGACACCAGGGCGGGAAGAAGCACCTTCACCGCGACCGGACGACCGAGGACCAGGTCGGTGGCACGCCAGACGTCGCCCATGCCGCCGGTGGCGACACGGTCTTCCAGGCGGTACCGACCGCTGAGTACGACGTCTGAGGACAGCACCCCCATACCGTACCCACAGCGGGCGCGAAGTATTTCCCGCGATCTCGGCGCGGGATCGAAAGCCTTCAGCGGGGCGTTCCAGCAGCCGGGACGCTGATCGGCGCACCGTGACCGGACCGGCACGATCGGCCAGAATGTGACAGCACGTCGCTGTCCGCCCGCAGGCCCCGCCGCGATCGGTTGCGCCGGGGAGCGTCGATTCCGTACGTTGCGTTACCTCGACACGCCGGTGACGGGCGTAGACATTTCTCTCTCTTCCTCCGGCCCTGAGGTCTTGCCGGAGCGCCCCGCGTTCCCAGGCGTCGGCCCGGCTCCCGGCCGCCCCGAGCCGTCGGTACCGTATGTCCGCCGACGCCCGTGCCGCGCGGCAGTGTCCATGGCTCATCGCACCCGTGTGCGAGTGTCAGATCAACTCACCGGGGGGCGGGGTGCGGATGGCGGTGTGGCCACTGGCTCCCCGGCGTGCCCGGTGCCCGCACACGACCCGGTCCGGACGGCGACCGTGACGGCCGAGCTGAACGAGGCGGTCGCCGCGGCACAGGCCGGCGACGAGGAGGCGTTCCGGTTCCTCTACCGCAGCCTGCAGCCCGCCCTGCTGCGCTACCTGACCGCTCTCGTCGGCGCCGACGCCGAGGACGTGGCCTCCGAGGCATGGCTCCAGATCTCCCGCGACCTGCCCTCCTTCACCGGTGGCGAGTTCCGCGCCTGGGCGGTCACGATCGCCCGCAACCGGGCCATGGACCATCTGCGCCGGCAGCGGCGGCGTCCGTCGGTGCCGGTGCCGGTGCAGGCGCTCAACGACCTGGCCGCCGACGCGGACACCGCCGACCGGGCCGGCGAGGCCATCGCCACCGAGAGCGCGCTGGCCCTGATCCGTACGCTGCCGCCGGCCGAGGCGGAGGCGGTGATGCTGCGGGCCGTCATCGGCCTCGACGCGGAGACCGCCGGGCGGGTGCTGGGACGGCGGGCCGGAGCCGTGCGCACCGCGGCGCACCGGGGCCTTCGCCGGCTGGCTGCCATGCTGGAGCGCTCGGCGGCGGACACTGCCCCGGACGACTCCCGGGGCGCCCTCGCGCCGCGTCCCCGTACCGACCGCCAGGTGCCGCACGCGCCCGAGGCCGAGCCGGCGGAGGGCTGACGTGAGGAGAGACGGCATGCACCCTCGCCGGTCCGGCGGGCCCGCCGACCGGGCGGAATCCGATCGTCTGCTCGACGCCGCGCGCGCCGGGTCGCCACCGGGGCCGCAGACCGACCCGCTGACCCGGCTGCTGTCGGCCGCGGCCGGCCCGGCCACCGCCGGTGAGATCGCCGGCGAGGACCGGGCGGTCGCCGCCTTCCGGGCCGCCCGCGCCGCGCCCGCGCCGGGGCCCGTGCCCGCGGTCCGGCCGCGCCGGCGCCTGCGGATCGCCGCCGCGCTGTCCGGGCTGGCCGCCACCGCGGTCGCCGGGGTGGCCTTCGCCGCCGTACGCCTGGACCGCCACCCGGACCCGGTGATCCCGCCGGCGCCGGCCACCAGCGGCCCGGGCGTCACCGGCCCCACCGCCACCGGGCCGTCGCGGCCGGCGCCGAGCACACCGGCCGGCGAGGCGTCGGGCGCGGCGTCCCGGCCGGCCCGCGACGTGACGCCGACGCCGACGTCGACGCCGAGCGTCCCGGCCGCGCCGCCCGCGCCCCCGGCGGGGAACAACCGGATCGTCGCCCACTGCCGCGCCTACCTGGTCAAGTCGGAGCGGCAGCGGGAGAAGGCGCTGACCAGGCCCGGCTTCGCCGACCTGGTGGCCGCCGCCGGCGGCCCCGAGCAGGTGGAGAGCTACTGCCGGAATCTGGTGGGGGAGCCTTCGGGGACCCCGCCAGCCGAAGACGACGACCAGGACGAGGGCGACTGAGCGCGGGGGGCGCAATCAGATTCCGGACAAAAATTCATCTCTCCGGGCAAGCGGATCACGTCTGCTAGACAGAGGATGGTGTGACGGCGTCCCGCGCCGAACGGGCCGGGCGCGTCGCGACACCGTGGTCGTCCGTCGCCGAGGAGGAGCCGCCCCATGGTGATGTCGCCGGACCTGGACCGCGCCGTCGTCCTGGGCGACGAGCAGGCGGCCCGGGGCCACCTCGCCCGGATCTGCTTCAAGACCGGACCACCCACGCTCGTCGGCGTCGAACTGGAATGGACCGTGCACGACGCCGCGGACCCGGCCCGGCCGGTCGACCGCGAGCGACTACGCAGGGCGCTGGGGCGGCACAGCCCCGTGACGCTCGACCCCACCAGCCCGGCCGACGAGCTCCGGCGCGCGAGCGCCGTGACCGTGGAGCCCGGCGGGCAGTTGGAGATCTCCGCCGCGCCGCGACCGACTGTCGGCGCGCTCGTCCTGGCCACCGAGGCCGACGTCGCCGAGCTACGGGCCCGGTTGGACGCCGCCGGGCTGGTGCTCGGCCGTAGCGGCATCGACCCCTGGCGGCTGCCGCGACCCGTCGTGGAAACCCCCCGCTACCGGGCCATGCGGTGCGCCTTCGACCGGCGCGGCCCGGCGGGGCGGGCGATGATGTACAGCACGGCGGGCCTGCAGGTCTGCCTTGACGCGGGCGAGCCGGAGCACCTCGCGCAGCGGTGGGCCGCCGCGCACGCCGTCGGCCCGCCGCTGCTGGCCGCCTTCGCCACCGCCGACCGGCACGCGGGCCGGGCCACCGGCTGGGCCTCCGCCCGGATGGCCACCTGGCTGGCCATCGACCCGGCCCGGACCCGTCCGGTGTGGTCGCCCGAACGCGCCGACGAGGATCCGGTGGCCGCCTGGACCGGGTACGCGCTCGCCGCGCCGCTGCTCTGCGTACGCGGCGACGGCCCGGACTGGACCGCGCCGCCGGACGTCACGTTCGCCGACTGGCTGGCCGGCGCGCTGCCCCGCCCGCCCACCACCGACGACCTGGAGTACCACGTCAGCACGCTGTTCCCGCCGGTGCGCCCGCGCGGCTACCTGGAGCTGCGCTACCTGGACGCACAGCCCGGGGCGGCGTGGACCGTGCCGCTGGCGGTCCTGGCCGCGCTCTTCGCCGACCCGGCGACCACCCGCGACGCGCTGGCGGCGGCCGCGCCGGTCGCCGACCGGTGGCGCGCGGCGGCCCGGTGCGGACTGGCCGAGCGCCCGCTGGCGACCGCCGCGGCGGCGCTGTTCGACCTGGCCCTGACGGCCCTGCCCCGCCTCGATCTGCCGCCCGCCATCCACGAGGAGACCCACCGAGAGATCCGGCGGCGACGTGCCGCCGCGGAGAGGGGACACCGGTGACCACGACCGAGCGACCGGGCACTGACGCCGAACGACTGCGCGACCGGATCGCCGCGGAGCTGGAGCGGACCCGCGCCCGCACCGCGGCGCTCACCGACGCGGTGGACGACGACGACCTGGTCCGGCAGCACTCCACGCTGATGTCGCCGCTGGTCTGGGACCTGGCGCACGTCGGTAACCAGGAGGAGCTGTGGCTGGTCCGCGACGTCGGCGGCCGCGAACCGGTGCGCCACGACATCGACGACCTCTACGACGCGTTCAAGCAGCCCCGGAAGGACCGCCCGGCGCTGCCGCTGCTGCCGCCGGCCGAGGCGCGCGCCTACGTGCGTACGGTCCGCGACAAGGTGTTCGACCTGCTCGACGGCATCCGCTTCACCGAGCGTCCCCTGGTCGCCGACGGGTTCGCGTTCGGCATGATCGTGCAGCACGAGCAGCAGCACGACGAGACCATGCTCGCCACCCACCAGCTGCGCGCCGGCGCCCCGGTGCTGGACGCGCCGCCCCCGCCGGAGCCCCGGGCCCGGGTCGGCGGGGAGGTACGGGTGCCGGCCGGGCCGTTCACGATGGGCACCTCCACCGACCCGTGGGCACTGGACAACGAGCGCCCGGCGCACACCGTCGACCTGCCCGCGTACCTCATCGACGCCGCGCCGGTCACGAACGGGCAGTACCGCGCGTTCATCGCCGACGGCGGATACGACGAGCCGCGCTGGTGGAGCGAGGCCGGCTGGCGGCACCGGATCGACGCGGAGCTGAGCGCGCCGATGCACTGGCGGCGCGACGGCGACGGCTGGGCGTACCGCCGGTTCGGCCGCTGGTCGGCGGTCCGCGACGACGAGCCGGTGGTGCACGTCTGCTGGTACGAGGCGCAGGCGTACGCGGCGTGGGCCGGCAAGCGGCTGCCCACCGAGGCGGAGTGGGAGAAGGCGGCCCGCTGGGACCCGGCGTCCGGCCGGTCCCGCCGTTACCCGTGGGGCGACGAGGATCCGGGCGCCGAGCACGCCAACCTGGGCCAGCGGCACCTGTGGCCGGCGCCGGTGGGCGCGTACCCGGCGGGCGCCTCGCCGCTGGGCGTGCACCAGCTCGTCGGCGACGTGTGGGAGTGGACCTCGTCGCCGTTCCGCGGGCACCCGGGCTTCACCGCGTTCCCCTACCGGGAGTACTCGGAGGTCTTCTTCGGCGACGACCACAGGGTGCTGCGGGGCGGCTCGTTCGGCACCGACCGGTCCGCCTGCCGGGGCACGTTCCGCAACTGGGACTACCCGATCCGGCGGCAGATCTTCAGCGGTTTCCGCTGCGCCCGTGACGCCGGCCCGGAGGAGTGAGCCGGCCCGATGTGCCGTCACCTCGCGTACCTCGGTCCACCCGTGCTCCTGGGCAGCCTGCTGTTCGACCCGCCGTACGGCCTGCTGCGCCAGTCGTGGGCGCCGCGTGACATGCGCGGCGGCGGCACCATAAACGCCGACGGCTTCGGCGTCGCCTGGTACCCGGACGACGGCGACCCGGTCCGGTACCGGCGGGCCCAGCCGATGTGGAGCGACACCACGCTGCCGGAGCTGGCCGCCGTGACGCGGGCGCGGGCGGTGCTGGCGGCGGTCCGGTCCGCCACCGTCGGCATGCCGCTGCACGAGACGGCGGCGGCGCCGTTCGCCGAGGGCCGCTGGTTGTTCAGCCACAACGGCGTGGTGCGGGGCTGGCCGGACAGCCTGGTCCCGCTCGCCGCCGGCCTGCCCGTGCGCGACCTGGTCACGCTCGACGTGCCGACCGACTCGGCGCTGCTGTGGGCGCTGGTCCGGCACCGGCTGCGCGCCGGGGCCCCGCCGGACGAGGCGGTCGCGGACACGGTCGCGGCGGTCGCCGCCGCCGCTCCCGGCTCGCGGCTGAATCTGCTGCTCACCGACGGTACGACGGTGGTGGCGAGCACGGGCGGCCACGCGCTGTCGGCGCGTCGCGGGCCGGACTCGGTGCTGCTGGCCTCCGAGCCGTTCGACGACGACCCGGCCTGGCAGGCGGTGCCGGACGGCCGGCTCGTGGTGGCGTCCACGGGCCGGTTCGACGTGCGGGAGCTGACCGCCGCCTGACGTTCTTCCCATCACCGGCAGGACAGAGAGGACACCTGATGAGCGCGGAGCCGCTGGAGATCCACCTGGAGGAGCGGGACCTCGACCGTGGGTTGCGGGAGGACGTACGGGTGGGGCTGGCCGCGACGCCGAAGTGGCTGCCGCCGAAGTGGTTCTACGACGCCCGGGGCAGCGAGCTGTTCGAGGAGATCACCCGCCTGCCGGAGTACTACCCGACCCGGGCCGAGCGGGCCGTGCTCGCCGCGCACGCCGACGACGTGGCCACCCTGACCGGCGCGAAGACGCTGATCGAGCTGGGGTCGGGCTCGTCGGAGAAGACCCGCCTGCTGCTGGACGCCTTCACCCGGCACGGCGACCTGGGCACGTTCGTGCCGCTGGACGTGTCGGTGAGCGCGTTGCGCTCCTCCACCGAGCAGATCGCCGCCGCGTACCCGGGGCTGCGGGTGCGGGGGATCGTCGGTGACTTCACCCGCCACCTGGACCGGCTGCCCACCGGCGGCCGGCGCCTGGTGGCGTTCCTCGGCGGCACGATCGGCAACCTGCTGCCGGCGGAGCGGTCCGGGTTCCTCACCGCGATGCGCGCGGCGCTGGAGACCGGCGACTGGCTGCTGATCGGCACCGACCTGGTGAAGGACCCGGCGGTGATCGTGCCCGCGTACGACGACGCGGCGGGCGTGACCGCCGAGTTCAACCGCAACGTGCTCCGGGTGATCAACCGGGAGCTGGGCGCGGACTTCGACGTCGACGCGTTCCGGCACGTGGCGGTCTGGGACCCGGAGCGGGAGTGGATCGAGATGCGGCTGCGCGCCGAGCGCCCGGCGACGGTGCGGGTGCTGGACACCGACGTCGTGTTCGCCGCCGGCGAGGAGCTGCGTACCGAGGTGTCGGCCAAGTTCCGGCCGGAGGGGATCGCGGCCGAGCTGACCGCCGCCGGGTTCACCCGGCAGGCGTTCTGGACCGACCCGGGCGGGCTGTTCGGGGTGACCCTGGCCCGGGCCGACTGAGGTCCGGGTGGTCCGGGCCACACCCGCTGACGTGCCCGGCGGGTGATCGGCTAGGCTGGCTGCGCGAAGGGGAGTAGCCCCCAATGTCGTGGTCGACACACTGGTGCGTTCCGCATCCGGCCACGCGGCCCCGGTCTCCGGGGCGGGCGAGACCTTCGACTCAGGCTGTCGCAGCCGGGTCGAGGGCGCCCCCGTTCCTCCTCCCGGCTTGATCGGGAAGGTTCACATGGAGGGTTTCCTCGTCGCGCTGGTGGTCAGCTTCGGCGTGATCTTCGTTGCGGAGCTGGGCGACAAATCCCAGCTCATGGCGCTGACATTCGCCACTCGGTTCAAGACGGTGCCGGTGCTCATCGGCATCACGATCGCCACCGCGATCGTGCACCTGGCCTCGGTGGCCATCGGGTACGGCCTGAACGCCGCGCTGCCCACCGGCTGGATCTCGCTCATCGCCGGCCTGGCGTTCCTCGGATTCGGCGCGTGGACGCTGCGCGGCGACAAGCTGACCGAGGAGGAGAAGCGCAAGGCCGAGCGCAGCGGCAAGTCGGCGATCCTCGCGGTGGGTGTGGCGTTCTTCCTGGCCGAGCTGGGCGACAAGACCATGCTCGCCACCATCACGCTGGCCACCAAGTACGGCTGGTTCGGCACCTGGCTCGGGTCGACGCTCGGCATGGTCGCCGCGGACGCGCTGGCGATCCTGGTGGGCCGGATGCTCGGCCGGCACCTGCCGGAGCGGGCGATCCGTTACGGCGCGGCAGTGCTGTTCGCCATCTGCGGCCTGTGGCTGATCTTCGAGGCGGTGGCGGAGCTGAACTGATCGGCCCGTGTCGCGCCGGCCGTTCCCGCTCCGGGGACGGCCGGCGCGACGCGGGTCAGGCGGCTCCGCCCTGGTAGACGTCCGGGATGCCGTCACCGTCGGCGTCCCGGTTCTCCCGTTCGCTGATCCGGCGGTAGACCCGGTTGCGGCGGACCAGCACCACCGAGGCGAGCAGGGCGGAGGTCAGCGAGCCGAGCAGCACCGCCACCTTGACGCCGTCCTCCTCCGGGCTGCCCGTGCCGAATGCCAGCTCGCCGATGAGCAGTGACACGGTGAAGCCGATGCCGGCCAGCAGCGCGAGTCCGAGCAGGTCGGCCCAGGTGATCTCCTCGTCCAGTTCGGCCCGGGTGAACCGGGCGAGCAGGTATGTCGAGCCGAACACACCGACGACCTTGCCCAGCACGAGTCCGGCGGCGACCGCGAGCACCACCGGGTTGCTGAGCACGCCGCCCACGTCCACGCCGACCAGCGTCACCCCGGCGGCGAAGAAGGCGAAGACCGGTACGGCCAGGCCGGCGGAGACCGGCCGCCAGCGGTGCTCCAGCCGTTCGGCCAGGCCGGGTGAGCCGTCGCGTCCGCGCAGCACGGGCACGGTGAAGCCGAGCAGCACGCCCGCGACCGTGGCGTGCACGCCGGAGGCGTGCACGAGCGTCCAGGCGGTCACGGCCAGCGGGATCAGCGCCCACCACCAGGTGCGGCGCCGCTGCACGAGCAACCCGAACGCGGCGATCGGCAGCAGCGCGCCGAGCAGCGGCAGCGGGTGGAAGTCGGCGGTGTAGAACACCGCGATGATGGTGATCGCGAAGAGGTCGTCCACCACCGCGAGGGTGAGCAGGAACGCGCGCAGCCCCTGCGGCAGGTGGGAGCTGACCACGGCGAGCACGGCGAGGGCGAACGCGATGTCGGTGGCGGTGGGGATGGCCCATCCGCGCAGTCCGGCGCCGCCGGCGCTGAGCGTCACCGCCAGGTAGATCAGCGCGGGCGCGACCATGCCGCCGACGGCCGCGATCACCGGCAGCGCGGCCCGGCGGGGGTCACGCAGGTCACCGGCGACGAACTCGCGTTTGAGTTCCAGGCCCACCACGAAGAAGAAGATCGCCAGCAACCCGTCGGCGGCCCAGGTGCGCAGGCTGAGGTCGAGGTGCAGCGCCGCGCCGCCGGGCCAGGGCACCCAGTGGCTCAGTTCCGTGTACCCGGCGCGCCACGGCGAGTTGGCCCAGATCAGCGCGATCACGGCGCCGAGAAGCAGCAGAGCGCCGCCGACCGTCTCGGTGCGCAGCACGTCGGCCAGGAACCGGGCCTCCGGCCAGGAGCGGCGGGAGAGCAGGCGCGACGGAGGTGGGGTGTGGGTCATGCGGCGTCCGTTCGGGAGCTGGGGTCGGCGAATCCATCGCCGACCAGGCTTCCCGGCACACCGGTTCCAAGCCTAACGGCCGCCGGGACCGGCGGCGAGCTGGGCCGGTGGGACGCTCGTCCCATCTCGTGGGCGGGCGTCCCACCGGCTCCGGTCAGCGCTGGCCGGGCAGCGCCGGCAGGGCGGCGCCGGCCGGTTCGCAGAACGCCGCCAGTCGCTTGATCAGCTCGTCCGGTTCCGCGTACGGGTCCAGCGTCCGCACCTCGTCCGGGTCCAGTTCCGGCACCGGGACGTGGGAGATCAGCGGGTGCAGCGGGCGGGTGTCCACCTCGTCCGCGCCGAACAGGTGCTCGTGCAGCTTCTCACCGGGCCGCAACCCGGTGAAGACGATCTCCACGGGCCGGTCCGCCTCGGCGGCGAGCCGGCGCGCCACGTCCGCGATCCGGACCGGCTCGCCCATGTCGAGCACCAGCGCCTCGCCGCCCCGGCCGATGGTCGCGGCCTGGAGCACCAGGTGCACCGCCTCCTGGACGGTCATGAAGTAGCGGGTGACGTCGGGGTGGGTGACGGTGACCGGCACGCCGGCGCGGATCTGCGCCTGGAACGCGGTGAGCACCGACCCGCGGCTGCTGAGCACGTTGCCGAACCGGACGCTGAGGTAGGTGCCGTTGAGCCGCTGCGCGTGGTACGCGGTGAGCCGCTCGGTGATCCGCTTGGAGTAGCCGAGCACGCTCGCCGGGTTGGCCGCTTTGTCGGTGGAGATGTTCACGAACTGGGCGACGTCCCGGCACGCCTCCAGCACGTTCAGCGTACCCAGGATGTTGGTCTTGATCGCCTCACCGGGATGGCGCTGGAGCAGCGTGAGGTGCTTGAGCGCGGCGGCGTGGAACACCACGTCGGGCTGCCGGTCGGCGATCACCCGGGCGATGCCCTCGGCGTCGCGGATGTCGGCCAGGATCAGCTCCGGCCCGTCCAGCAGCGCGCGCCCGTGCAGGGACATCTGCAGCGCGTGCAGCGCCGACTCGTCCCGGTCGAGCATCATCAGCTCGTCCGGCTCGCAGCGGGCGATCTGCCGGCACAGCTCCGAGCCGATCGAGCCGCCGGCGCCGGTCACCAGCACCCGCCGGCCGGCCAGCCCACCCCGCTCCACGCTCAGCTCCGCCACCCGGTGCGCCCGGCCCAGCAGATCGGTGAGCTGGACGTCGCGCACGTCGGTGGCGGCGACCGGCCGGTCGAGCAGCTCGCGCACCGGCGGCAGCACCTTGAACGCCGCCCCGGCCTCCAGGGTCCGGGTACGCACGTCGCGCAGCAGCTGCGGGTCCGAGCCGCTCATCGAGAAGATGACGGTGGTCGCCCCGGTCGCCCGAACGGCGTCGCCGACCTGCTCGCGGCCGCCCAGTACGCGCAGCCCCTCCAGCCGCAGGCCGCGGCTGTCGGCCGCGTCGTCGAGCAGGCCGACCGGCCGGTAGCTGCTGTCGGGATCCTGCAGCAGCACCCGGACGAGCCGCTCGCTGGCCGCGTCCACCCCGTAGACCAGGCAGCGCTCGGCGTTCCGTGGGGCGGGTGGCCGGCGGTCGGCGTGGGCACGCCACAGGCTGCGGGCGGTCGCCATCACCACCAGCGCCACCGCGCCGCCGACGAGCGGCGTGCTGGCCGGTACGGGATGCCGCGTCCACTGCATCACGGCGACGGCGCCGATGGCCGCGACGAGCGCGACGGTGACGGCGAGCCCCTGTGCGTCCCCCGAGCTGCCGATCGGGTAGCGGCCGTAGATCCGGGAGCGCAGCAGCGTGAGCGCGGCGTACAGCGCGGCGCAGGCCAGCGCCAGGCCGAGCGTACGGGCGCTGGCGGCGACGGTCAGGTCGAACTCGTACCTCGTCCAGGCGGCGCCGAGAAATCCTCCGCACCACGCGGCCGTGTCCAGCGTTAACAGGGAAAGGGTGGCGGCGCGGTGGGTGATCCGGCGGTGCGGTCGCACTGCTGTGCTGGCTTCACGATCCATGGGCTGCCCTCTGTGTCCTATCCGGATTGAAAGGATTAGACCTTCTGTGCCTGTTCGGTCGTTTACATTCGTCAAGTCACGTAACGTCGTGAATAGGCGATTCGATCCTGGCACGGGTACGGGTGCTTTTAGGGGGCTTTCGTGCAGTTTCATCGGCAGACCGGCGTGTCGCTAGGGAGGGCGTGATGGACGTTCTCGGCTACCTGCGCCTGGTCCGACGCCACTGGTGGATCGTGTTGGTGACGGTGATGCTCGCCCTGGGCACCGCCGCGCTCGTGACGGTCCGGACGGCACCTCGGTACGAGGCCTCGGTGACGTTCTTCGTCACCACGCCCAGCCAGGGCGTCACCGACGCCTACCAGGGCAGCCTCTTCCTTCAGCAGCGGGTGAAGTCCTACGGTGACCTGCTCACCAGCGACCGGCTGGCGCAGAGCGTGGTGGCCGACGCGCCGCTGGGTCTCACCGCCGACCAGGTGCGCAGCCGGATCCGGACCGCCAGCACGACCGGCACGGTCCTGCTCAAGGCCACGATCACCGACACCGACCAGACCCGGGCGCTGAAGACCACCGAGACGCTCGCGACGAAGTTCACCGAGCTGGTGCGCAAGGTCGAGACGCCGCCGGACGGCAATGCCCCGCCGATCAAGATCGAGGTCGTCAGTGGTCCCCGGGTGACGTCCAGCCCGGTCTCGCCGCAGCCCACGCGCAACCTGGTCATGGGCGGTGTGCTGGGCCTGCTGCTCGGCGCCGCGCTGGCCGTGCTGCGCGGGCTGGCCGACGTTCGGATGCGCGACGGCGCCGCGCTGCAACGGGTGACCGGCAGTCCGCTGCTCGGCGAGATCCCGTACGAGAACGGCGCGAAGGCGGCGCCGCTGATCGTCGGCGCGGCGGCCACCTCCGCCCGGGCCGAGGCGGTCCGCAAACTGCGCACGAACCTGCGCTTCGTGGACGTGCACGAGCCGGCCCGGGTCATCGCGGTCACGAGCGCGTTGCAGGGCGAGGGGAAGACCACGATGGCCTGCAACACCGCCATCGCGCTGGCCGAGGCGGGCTGGCGGGTGCTGCTCATCGACGCCGACCTGCGCCGCCCGAAGGTGGCCGACTACCTGGGCCTCGACGGCGGCGTCGGCCTCACCGACGTGCTGGTCGGCGACGTCCAGGTCGGTGACGTGGTGCAGCGCTGGGGGGAGAAGTCCCTTCTCGTGCTGCCCAGCGGCGCCACCCCGCCCAACCCGAGCGAGCTGCTCGGCTCGAAGTCCATGGCGGACCTGCTGGTGGCGCTGCGGGACTCGGCGGACATCGTGGTGATCGACACCGCGCCGCTGCTGGCCGTCACCGACGGCGTGGTGGTGGCCGTGCAGGCCGACGGCGCGCTCCTGGTCACCCAGCAGGGCCGGACCTCGCGCAGCCAGGTGGCGGCGGCGGCGAACGCGCTCAGCTCGGTCTCGGTGCGCCTGCTCGGCTGCGTGCTCAACATGGCCAAGGTGGCCAAGTCGGACGCCTACCAGTACGAGGCGTACAAGGTGGTCGTGCCGCCGGCCGCGCCCTCGGTGCCGGCCGACCGGGCCGGCAGCCGCCGGGGCGCCAAGGCCGTCGGGGGCGACCGGACGCAGGAACTCACCCGGCTGTCGCGATGAGCGCGAGCACGGGGCGGATCGACCGCTCGATCTCCTCCGCGCACCGCCGGAAGTCGGCCGGCGAGCCGCCGATCGGGTCGCGCAGGTCGTCCACGTCGGGGGCGGCGGGTTGCAGCCGCCCCCGGGCGCGCACGGCGGCCGACACCGCCGCCCGCAACGGCGTGCCCGCCTCCGCCTCGTCCGCCCGGGCCTCGGTGGCCAGCCGGGCGAACTGCCGGAGCGTGAACGTCCGCGCCAGCGTGGCCGGGGCCATCGCGGTGCAGGCCGAGCGCTGGCGGCGGGTCGCGGTCAGCACCAGCGCCGCTCCGGTCAGGTGCTCGGGGCGCAGCCGCCGGGTGCGGAAGGCCGCCGGGTCCGCGCCGGTCCGGGCGGCCACCTCGACCGCGTACGGGTGCATGGCGGCGCCGTCGATCGCGTCGGTGCCCGCGCTGGCGACCGCCAGCGGCAGACCGGCCAGCATCCGGCGGGCGATGAACTCCGCCATCGGTGACCGGCACATGTTCGCGTGGCAGACGAAGAGGACCTCGTCGACCATCTGCACCCCTCTCGTCGGCACGGTCGCGGCGCAGAGTGCCGCGACGGCGTTCTTCCGGCTGTCGCGGCCGGACGCAGAGGGGTTGCCGGAATCGTACGCGCCGCGCCGCGCGCCCGTCCGGCAAGCCGCGCCGGGAGCGTGGACATGAGGATCGGCATCCTGTCGTACCACTTCCCGCCGGAGCCGGCGTTCGTCCCGGGCAGCCTGGCCGAGGAGCTGGTCGCCCGGGGCCACGAGGTACGGGTGCTCACCGGGTTCCCGGACTACCCGGGTGGCCACGTCTATCCGGGCTGGCGGCAGCGCTGGCGGCACCAGACGCACAGCGAGCGGCTGACCGTACGCCGGGTGCCCCGGTACGCCGGCGGCGACGGCACGCCCCGGGCCCGTACCGCGAGCTGGCTCTCCTTCGCCGGAAGCGCCGCGCTCGCCGGGCGGGGCCTGCTGCGGGGCGTCGACGCGCTCTACGTCTTCGGTCACCCGGCGGTCACGTTCGCGGCGTCCGGGCTGCTGCGGCTGCTCGGCCGTACGCCCACCGTCCTGCACGTGCAGGACGTCTGGACGGAGCACGAGCCGGGCCCGGCGCAGAGCGACCGGGCGCCGGCCCGGCTGGAGGCCGCCATGCGCCGCCTCTACCGGGAGGCGGCAGTGGTGGCGGTCAGCTCGCCGTCCATGGCGGATCTGGTGCGCGCCCGCGGGGCCGATCCGGCGCGGGTGCGTACGGTGCTCAACTGGACCGACGAACGCATCTTCCGTCCGACCCAGGCCGGTCCGGCCGTCCGCCGGCTCATCCGGCGGGACGACCGTTGCGTGGTGATGCACGCCGGCACGATCGGCGTGCGCCAGGGGCTGGAGACGGCGGTCCGCGCGGCGGCGGCGCTCGGCGACCGGATGGACCTGGTGCTGGTCGGCTCCGGTCCGCAGGAGCGGCGGGTGCGGGGGCTCGCCACCGAGCTCGGCGCCGACAACGTCCGGTTCGTCGAGCGACGGTCCGCCGTGGACATGCCGCAGCTCTACGCGGCCGCCGACTATCAGCTCGTGGCGCAGCGCGACCTGCCCGAGCTGCGGGGGACCGTGCCCGCCAAGCTCCAGGCCGCGCTCTCCTGTGCCGCGCCGGTGGTCGCCTCCGCCGGTGGGGAGACGGCGGAGCTGGTCGAGCGGGCCCGCGCGGGGCTGTCCTGCCCGCCGGAGGACTGGGCGGCGCTCGCCGACCGCTTCTGGCTGGCCGCCGCCATCCCGGCGGCCGCCCGGATCGACATGGGTAGGCGGGGCCGGGGGGCGTACCTGCGGGAGATGTCGATGCGGGCCGGCGTGGACCGGATCGAGGCCCTGCTGCAGGAGGCGGCGGGTGTGGCGCCGAAGCGAGCAAAACTCGCAGAAGCGATGCAAGCCGACAGAGCGGCGGAATAGCCAACTAAGCCTCCCTTTTCCGTGCTAGAAAGCAACTCGATTGCGAAAAGTGTCTTATTCGTCTCGTAGGAGGATTTTGTGTCCGGACCCGGTCCTTCGCCCGGCCGCCGACGGCGCTCGCGGCGGCGCCGGCGCGCCCGGGTCCGCCGGATCCTGCTGACCGGGCTGGTCGTCGTCTCGGTGCTGCTCAGCGCCGGTGGCTGGGTGGCGTTCCGGGGCTGGCAGGCCCGCGCCCACCTGGTCAACGCCGCCGGGCTGGCCAAGGAGCTCAGCGCCCAGGTGCTCGACGGCGACGTGGCCCGGGCGCAGCGCACGCTCGCCGCGTTGCAGGAGCAGGCGGCCGCCGCGCGCGGCGCTACCGGGGATCCGGTCTGGTGGGCCGGCCAGCAGGCCCCCTACGCGGGGGACAACCTGGCCGCGGTGCGGCAGATCTCGGTGGCGGTGGACGACCTGGCCCGGCTCGCGTTCCCCACGCTGCTGCGGGTCGACCTCGCCTCGCTGGTGCCGAAGCAGGGCCGGCTGGACCTGGCCCGCCTGCGCGGGGTCTCGGCCGAGGTCGCGGCGGCCGACCAGGCGGTCCGGGCCACCGCCGAGCGGTTGCGGCAGGTGCCGGTGGACAGCCTCGTGGCGCAGGTGCGCGACGCGGTCACCGCGCTGCGCGCGGAGCTGGACAAACTGGGCGAGCTGACCTCGGCGGCGGATCGGGGCGCGCGGCTGCTGCCGCCGCTGCTCGGTGCGGACGGGCCACGCAGTTATCTGCTCGTCTCGCAGAATCCGGCCGAGCTGCGCGCCACCGGCGGCATGTTCGGCGCGTACGCGGTGCTGCGGGCCGAGGGCGGCCGGGTCCGGTTGGTCAAGCAGGGCACCTCGGCCGGCATGGGTCCCTTCGACCCACCACTCAAGATCGGCGCGGAGGCGAAGCGGCTCTGGGGCGACCTGCCGGGCATCTATCCGGCGGATGTGAACCTCAGCCCGGACTTCCCGGCCGCCGCCGCGCTCTACCGGGACATGGTGCGCCGCCGTACCGGCACCACCGTGGACGGCGTGCTGGCGGTGGACCCCGTGGTCCTGTCGTACCTGCTCGGCGTGGTCGGCCCGGTGACCGTGCCGGACGGGCCTTCGCTGGCCGCCGCCACCGCCGTGCGGACGCTGCTCAGTGACTCGTACCGGGACCTGGACACCAAGGACCAGGACGTGTTCTTCGCCCGGGCCGCGTCCGGCGTGTTCGACACGTTGTTCACCAAGACGGTCGACCCTCGGTCGCTTTTGACCGTTTTTAGTCGTTCCATTAGCGAACGTCGGATATTGTTCTGGAGTGTCCGATCCGATGAGCAGCGCGCGCTGGCCGACACCCGGCTGGCGGGTCAGCTCCCGGAGAAGGACACCGTGCCGACTGTCGGCGTGTTCCTCAACGACGGCAGCGGCGCGAAGCTCGGTTACTACCTCAGGTTCTCGGCCACCGTGACGGTCGGCGAATGCCATCCGGACGGGCGCCGCGAGCTGCGGCTGAAGGTGACGGTGAACTCCACCGCCCCGAAGTCGGGCCTGACCAAGTCGGTGACCGGGCTGGCCCTGTCCGGCGACAAGTACACCGCACGCACCTTCGTCTCCGTCCACACGCCCACCGGGGGCGCCGTCCTCACCGGGCGGCTCGACGGGAGGGACACCGCGATGGGCAGCGGCACCGACGGCCGCCGCCAGGTGGCGGTGGCCAACGTGGAGACCCGCCCGGGGCAGACCCGGACGCTCGACGTCACGGTGCTCACCGGCCAGACCGGCGCCGGGACGGCCGAGCTGGTGCACACGCCCACCGTCACCCCATGGACCACCCAAGTAGTCAACGCACCAAGCTGTGAACAGTAGGAGGGAAACCATCATGCGGCTATCCCGCATCATCATGGCGCTCACGGTGGGCCTGGCCGTAGCGGCCGTGCCGACCGCGGCCGGGGCGGCGCAGCCGCAACCCCCGGTCTACCCGCCCGAGGTCGCGTCGCTGACCGTCTCACCGACGACCATCCGGCTCGGCGAGACGTTCACCCTGCGGGGATCGAACTTCGGGCCGAACGAGACGGTCCGAATCGACGTGGCGATCTCGGGCCTGCCCGCGGCCGCCCCGGCCGACGGTTCCGCGCGACGCAGCGACGGCAGCACGGTGGCGATGGCGCCGGTCGCCTACACGCCCAACCGCGCCCAGCCGCAGCCCGCGCCGACCACGTTCACCGTGACGACCGACGCCAGCGGCAACTTCACCGTGACCTACCGGCCGACCCGGCCCGGGCGGTACACGTTCACCGCCACCGGTCTGACGTCCGGTCGGATCGCCAGCGCCACCGGCACCGTCCTGCCGCCGCGGCCGACCAAGTCCCCGCACCACGGCGGGCTGCCGGTCACCGGTGACAGCATCGGCACGCCGCTGAAGCTCGGTGGGGGCCTCGCCGCCGCCGGCGCGGTGCTGCTGCTGGCCTCCATGGCCTGGCGTCGCCGTCGCCTCGGCTGATCCGGGGCGCGCCGGGAAAGACCCGGCTCGATCGTGAGTGCCCGCCGGACGGAGTCCGGCGGGCACTCACGTGTCCGTGCCACACGACACAATGGGCCATGGACGCGACACCGTGGACCGATCAGGCCGGCCTGCTCACGCTGCCCGGGGGCGCCACCGTCCGCGGGCGGCGAGTCGCCGAGCCCGCCTCGCCCGCCGACTTCGCGCTGCTGCTGGCGCCCGGCCCCGAACCGGAGTGGCCCGCCCGGCGCATCCGCTGGCCCGACTTCTGGATCCCGGCCGACCGCGCCGACGCGCTCGACGCGCTGCGGGAGGCATGGCGGCGCGCGTACGCGGGCGAGCGGGTCGAGGTGGCCTGCCACGGCGGTGTGGGGCGTACCGGAACCGCGCTCGCCGCCTTCGCCGTACTGGACGGGCTGCCGCCCGCCCGGGCGGTGGCCTGGGTCCGGTCCCGCTACCACCGGAAGGCGGTGGAGACGCCGTGGCAACGATGGTGGTTGCGCGGCGTGCGCTGACCCCCGGCCGGTCACCGAGCGGGGCCGGGCGATCGGCGCCGCGTCACGGCCCCGGTGAGCCACCCGGCCCTGATCAACGGGCTCGGTATGGTGCCTTCTCATGAGAGCCCGGGTCCTGGCCGCCGTCACCGCCGTCACCCTGCTCGCCGCCGGGACACCCGCACCGGCGCCGGCCGCCCCCGGGACGGCCCCCGCGCCCGGCGCCACCGTGCCCTGCCCCCGGCAGCCCGCGCCGAAGGTGAGCCGGCCGCCCCGCCCGACGCCGCCGGCCACGACACCCGAACAGGCGGCGGTGGGCGGGGAGGCGCTGGCCGGCGCCGGGCTGGTCGCGCCGCCGGGCAGCCCCGCGCCCCCGGCGGTCACCGCCAGCACCTGGCTCGTGGCGGACCTGGACACCGGCGCCGTTCTGGGCGCGTGCGGGGCGCACGTCCCCGGCACGCCGGCCAGCACCCAGAAACTGCTGCTGGCCGCCACCATGCTGAGCCGGCTCGACCCGAAGCAGGTGGCCGTCGCGACCCGCGCCGACCTCGACATCGAACCGGGCAGCTCGGCCGTCGGGCTGCTCGTCGGTGGCCGCTACAGCGTGGAGACGCTCTGGCTGGGCCTGCTCCTGCAGTCCGGCAACGACGCGGCGAACATGCTGGCCCGTCTCGGCGCCGGCAGCACGCAGGCCGGCGTCGCCGAGATGAACGCGCAGGCCCGCCGGCTCGGCGCCGGGCAGACCCACGCGGTCACCCCGTCCGGACTGGACGGCCCCGGGCAGTTCACCACCGCGTACGACCTGGCGCTGATCGCGCGGGCCTGCTTCGCCGACGCCGCGTTCCGCCGGTACGCGCTCACCGAACGCACACAGATCCCGGCCCAGCCCGCCCTGAAGAAGGGCGGGTTCCAGATCCAGAACGAGAACCAGCTGATCTACCGCTATCCGGGCGCGCTCGGCGGCAAGACCGGTTTCACCGAGCTGGCCCGGCACAGTTACGTCGGCGCCGCGCAACGCGGCGGACGCCGTCTCGTGGTGACGCTGCTCGGCGCCGAGGCCAGGCCGGTACGCGGCTGGCAGCAGGGCGCCCAGCTGCTCGACTGGGGCTTCGGGCTGCCCCGGGACGCCTCGGTCGGCCGGCTGGTGGAGCCGGGTGAGGGGGACGCCGAGGCGGCGGAACCCCGTAACGCTCCCGCCGCCGCGCCGGCCCGTACCGTCTCGCCGCCGTGGCGGGGGCCGGCCGGCACCGCGCTGCGCCGCGTCGGCGAGGGGGACTGGCGGATGATCGTGCCGCTCGCCGGTCTGCTCGCCCTCACCGTCGGCGGGGTGGCGGCGGTGCTCGCCGCCCGCCGGGGCCGGTCCCGCCGCCGCGGACGCCGCCGCGCCTGAACCCGGTGTCCCGGCGGGTCGCGTGGACACCGATTCCGTGGGTATGCGCCCGGCATGGAGCACCCGGGCCGGATCGTGGTGGTCTCGGCGGACATCGGCGCCGGACACGACCGGGCCGCTGACGAGCTGGCGCAACGGCTGCGTGCGCGGGGCTTCGCGGTGGACCGGCTGAACCTTCTGCACCTGCTGCCCCGCCCGCTGCACCGGGCGGTGCGCGAGACGTACCGGGGGGTGCTGCACCGGCTCCCGTGGGGCTACCACGCGCTGTTCCGGCTGACCGGCAGCTCACCGACGGCCGTACGCGCGATCCGCGCGCTGCTGAGGCCGTTGCGCCGTCGCCTGCGCCGCCGCATCCCGTCCGACACCCGGGCCGTGGTCACCACCTATCCGTTCGCCAACCAGCTCCTCGGCCCGTTGCGGCGGCACGGGCGGCTCCGTGTCCCGGTGATCACCTACGTGACCGATTTCGTGGTGCACCCGACCTGGCTCGCGCCGGGCGTGGACGTGTACTGCGCGGTCCGCCACGCCGAGACGCGCCAGGCCGACGCCGCCGACGTCACGGTGGTGCAGCCGCTGGTGTCCCGCGCCTTCGCCCGGCCCGGCCCGGAGGACCGGCAGCGGGCCCGTCAGCGGTTCGGCCTCCCGGCCGACGGTGTGCTCGCGCTTGTCGTCGCGGGCTCCTGGGGCGCCGGCGAGGTGCCGGCGACGGTGGCCGAGGTCGCCGCGGCGGGTGTCCGCCCGGTGGTGGTGTGCGGGCACAACGCGGCGCTGCGCCGCCGGCTGCACGGCGCCGGCCGGTACGTGCTGGGCTGGGTCGACGACATGCCGGCACTGATGCGCGCCGTCGACGTGATGGTGGAGAACGCCGGCGGGCTCACCTGCCAGGAGGCGCTGGCGGCCGGGCTGCCGGTGGTCACGTACCGGCCCATCGCCGGACACGGGCGTGCGAACGCCGCGATCCTGGCCCGCGCCGGCCTGAGCCGGTGGGCGGGCACACCGCAGCAGCTCGGGCCGGTGCTCGCGGCGGTGATCGGGACTTCACCGGTGGTCCCGTCCCACGACGACGTGTCCCAGGACCCGGCCGGCCTGGTCGCCGAGGCGGCTCGCCGGGCGCCGCCCGCGGGTTCGGCCGGCACGCGCCGCCCGCTGCTGGACCCGGTCGGCGACGCGGTCGCCGTACTCGCCGCGATGCTGCAGTCCACCGGCGGTCTGCGATGAGAGCGGCGACCCTGGCCCGGGCCGCCGCGCTCGCGCTGCCGGTGCTGCAGGTGGCGCCGTCGGTCACGGCGCTGCCCGCCGTGCGGCGGCGGTGGCTGCCCGGCCTGCACGGAATCGGGGCGCCCGACCGGGTCGCGCTGACCTTCGACGACGGCCCGGACCCGGAGTCCACCGGCCACGTCCTGGACGTGCTGGCGGCACACCGGGTCCGGGCCACGTTCTTCGTGCTCGGCGCGATGCTGCGGCGCAACCCGGCGCTGGGCCGCCGGCTGGTCGACGACGGCCACGAGGTGGCCGTGCACGGCTGGACGCACGACAACCTGCTGCTGCGCGGCCCGGCCCGCACCGTCCGGGACCTGACCCGCGCGTACGACCTGGTCACGGACGTGACCGGCCGTGCGCCCCGGTTCCTGCGACCGCCGTACGGCGTGCTCACCGCCGCGGCGCTCACGGCCGCCCGGCGGCTGCGTCTGCGGCCGGTGCTGTGGAGCTGCTGGGGGCGGGACTGGACCGCCACGGCCACCGCCGACACGGTCGCGCGAACCGTCCTGTCCGGGCTGGAGGGAGGCGGCACGATCCTGCTGCACGACTCCTCCCGTACCGCCGCGCCGGGCGCCTGGCGGGCCGGTGTCGCCGCGCTTCCGCGCGTGCTGGCCGAGTGCCGTCGCCGCGGATGGCACGTCGGCCCGCTCAGCGGTCACGGGCTGCCCGCGCGCTGATCCGGGCACGGGCGGGGGAGCCTACCGCGTGGCCCCGGCGCCGGGGCCCGAATCCCGGAGCCGGTGACCCGTTCGGGTCGGCGTGGCTAGCGTCCGGGTCATGAGGACCTGGGGATCCTTCGTGGCGCTGGCCGCCGCCCTGCTGGTGCCGGTGTCGGCGACGCCCGCGGTGGCGGGCGTCCGCGCGCCCGTACGCCGGATGCCGGCCGCGCCGCCCTGCCCGAACGTGCCGCCCCCGTCGACCCGGCCGCCGCAGCCGCCGCCCGCGCCCGATCCGGCCGCGCGGGCCGTCGGCGGCGCGGCGCTGGACACCGCCGGGCTGGTCGTCCCGCCCGCGTCGACCGCGCCGCCGCCGGTCACCGCCACCTCCTGGGTGGTCGCCGACCTGGACAGCGGCGCGGTGCTCGGCGGCTGCGGGCCGCACGAGTACGCGGTGCCCGCGAGCGTGCAGAAGCTGCTGCTGGCAGCCACGATGCTGCCCCGGCTGGACCCGAACCGGGAGGTCACCGTGACCGCCGGGGATCTGGCCGTGGAACCGGGCAGCTCGGCGGTCGGGCTGGTCGAGGGCGGGCGGTACCGGATCGAGACGATCTGGCTGGGACTGCTGCTGCGTTCCGGCAACGAGGCGGCGAACGCGCTGGCCCGCCTCGGCGGCGGCCCGGACGGGCTGGCCGGCGGGGTGCGGGCGATGAACGAGGAGGCGCACCGGCTCGGCGCGCGGCAGACCCACGCGGTCACCCCGTCCGGGCTGGACGGTCCGGGCCAGTTCACCAGCGCGTACGACCTGGCGCTCATCGCGCGGGCGTGCTTCGCGAACCCGGCCTTCCGCCGGTACGCCGCCACCCGTACGGCGCAGATCCCGGCCCAGCCGGCGCTGCGCAAGAAGGCGTTCGCGATCTCCAACGACAACATGCTGCTGGACCAGTACCCGGGCGCGATCGGCGGCAAGACCGGCTTCACCGACCTGGCCCGGCACACCTACGTCGGCGCCGCCGAGCGCGGCGGGCGGCGGCTCGTGGTCACGCTGCTCGGCGCCGAGGTGACCAGCCAGCGGGGCTGGCAGCAGGGCGCCGCGCTGCTGGACTGGGGATTCGCGCAGCCTCGGGACGCCTCGGTCGGGCGGCTGGTCGAGCCGGGTGAGCTGGACCGGACCGCGCCACCGGCGGGCGGCGGGGCGTCGGCCCTGGCCGGGCACGCCGACCTGCGTGGCGGCGCGCCGGGCCCCGGCGCCGCGCCCAGCGCCGGTGTGACGGTGGCGGTGGGCGCGGTGCTGACGGCCGGGGGAGCGGTGCTGCTGGCGCGGCGGCGCCGGCACGCCGCGGCGGCCGCCGCCACCATGTCGACCGGGCCGGTTCTGCGCGAGCCGGAAATTCCGGAACAGGACTGAAAGCGGCGGTCCGGGTCAGCGGCAGGCGGGCGCCGCGGTGCTGTCGCGCACCACCAGTTCGGTGGCCAGTTCGACCCGGGGCGAGTCGATCTCCTCACCCTGGGCCAGCCGCAGCACGGTACGCGCGGCGAGCCGCCCCATCTCGACGAGGGGCTGGCGGACGGTGGTCAGCGGCGGTGAGGCCCACCGTGCCTCGGGCAGGTCGTCGAAGCCCACCACGCTCACGTCGTCGCAGACCCGCAGTCCGCGCCGGCGCACCGCCTCGTACACCCCGAACGCCATCTGGTCGCTCGCCGCGAAGATGGCCGTCGGCGGCTCGTCGAGGTCGAGCAGCGCGCCACCGGCGGTGAACCCGGAGGCGTGGTAGAAGTCGCCGGGCTGCACCAGCCGGTCGTCGGCGGCCACACCGGCAGCGGCCAGCGCGGCCCGGTAGCCGTCCAGCCGGGCCCGGCTGCACAGCAGGTGCGGCGGGCCGGCCACGAAACCGATCCGCCGGTGGCCGAGCTTGAGCAGGTGCTCGGTGGCGGCCAGGCCGCCGGTCCAGTTGGTGGCGCCGATCGCCGGCACGTCGGTGGCGGCCACGCCGGCGGCCGGGTCGACCACCACCACCGGCACGTTGAGGCGGCGCAACTGGGCCTGCACGGCCGGGCTCAGGTGCGAGGTCACCACGATCACGCCGTCGGACGCGCGGGCGCGCAGGTTGTGCAGCCACTGCCGGGTGGAGCTGGACTCGCGGTGGATCGCCGAGACGACGGTGCCCACCCCGGCGGCGTGACTGACGTCCTCCACGCCGCGGATGATCTCCACGGCCCAAGGGCTGTCCAGGTCGTTGAAGACCAGGTCGACCAGGTCCGCCCGGCGCACCGTACGGCTGCCCCGGCGCCGGTAGCCGTGGTGGCGCAGCAGCTCCTCGACCCGTTCCCGCGTGTCCGGCGCGACGTCGGACCGCCCGTTGAGCACGCGCGACACGGTCGGGACCGAGACGCCGGCCTCCCGTGCGATCGCGGTGATGGTCACCCTGCGTTCGTCGTCCGCGCTCACCCGTGTTCCCTTCGCCGGCTGCCGGAACCGACCGGTAGACCGTCCCGCCCCACGCACATCTTGCCGTACGCAGAGGGCTTGACGACAGGCCGGACCGGCCCTAGCGTTCGCACGAGTTGCGGAAACGTTCCGGAAATGCGCCAGTCATCTTCCGGCGGCTCGCCGTCCACCCCCGACGAACGACGAGGAAGACCGAGGCGTGCTCACCGACCTGACCGAGGCCGAACTCCGTACCTACCGCAGCGACCTGCACGAGCCTGCCGACTTCGACGCCTTCTGGGCTGACACTCTCGCACAGGCGCGCTCGTGCGGCGACCCCGTGACGGCGACCCCGCTGCCGACGCCGCTGACCGGTGTCGACGTCTTCGACGTGACCTTCCCCGGCTTCGCCGGACAGCCGATCCGCGCGTGGCTGCGGGCGCCGCGCGGCGCATCCGGCCCGCTGCCCACGATCGTGCAGTACGTCGGGTACGGCGGCGGGCGCGGCCACGCGCTGGAGAACCTGCTCTGGTCCGCGGCCGGCTTCGCCCACCTCCAGATGGACACCCGTGGCCAGGGCTCGGGGTGGAGCCGGGGCGACACCCCGGACGTGGCCGCCGCCGGGCCGCAGGCCCCGGGCATGGCCACCCGGGGCATCGAGGACCCGAACAAGTACTACTACCGTCGTTTCCTCACCGACGCGGTCCGCGCCGTGGACGCCGCGCGTGAGCTGCCGGCAGTCGACCCGGACCGGATCGCCGTTCTCGGTCACAGCCAGGGCGGGGCCGCCGCGCTCGCGGCCGCCGCGCTGGCGCCCTCGGTACGCGCGGCGGTGGCGTACGTGCCGTTTCTCTGCGACATCCCGCGCGCGATCATGATCACCGACTCGGCGCCGTTCCGGGAGATCCGGGACTACCTCGCCGTGCACCGCGACCGCGAGGAGCAGACGCTGCGCACGCTCGGCTACGTCGACGGCGTCGCGTTCGCCCGCCGCGCCACCGCGCCGGCCCGGTTCTCCGTCGCGCTGATGGACGAGATCGTCCCGCCGTCCACGGTCTACGCCGCCTACCACGACTACCGGGGCGACAAGGACCTGACGGTGTGGCGGTTCAACGGCCACGAGGCGGGCGGCATCGACGACGACGCCGCCGCTGTGGACTTCCTGCGTACCGTCCTGGGCGCCTGACCACCGGTTCCGCCGATGCCGGCCCGCCCGGGCTGGTAGACACGGCGGATGGGCACCGGCATGCGCGCGACGGCGGGCCTGGCCGTGGCGACCGCGCTGCTCGCCGCCGCCTGCCAGCGGCCCGCGCCGTCGCCGTCGCCGTCCGCGCCGCCGTCAGCCACCCCGACCGGCCCGCGGGCCCCGGCGGACTTCGTGGACCTCAGCACCGTCGACCCCACCGTCCGCACCGACATCCGGTACGCGGGCTCGCACAACTTCGTCGGCCGTCCGATCGACGGGTACGCCGAACCACGCTGCCTGCTCACCCGCCCGGCGGCGCAGGCGCTGCACCGGGTGCAGACCGCCGCGCTCGCCGGCGGGCACAGCCTCAAGGTGTACGACTGCTACCGCCCGCAGCGCGCGGCCGACGACTTCGTCGCCTGGGCGAAACTCCCCGGCGACCAGCTGATGAAGGGCGAGTTCTACCCCGCCGTGCCGAAGGACCGGCTGTTCGCCGACGGTTACATCGGCGCGCCCACCGCGCACAGCCGGGGCAGCACCGTCGACCTGACCCTGGTCCCGGTCTCCGGGCCCCCGCAGGCCGGGTACACGCCCGGCCAGCCGCTGGTGCCCTGCACCGACCCGGCCGGCCGCCGCTTCGCCGACGATTCGATCGACATGGGCACCGGCTTCGACTGCTTCGACCCGCGTGCCCACACCGCCGACGCGCGGATCAGCGACACCGCCCGCAACAACAGGGACCTGCTGCGCCGGCTGATGTCCGCGCAGGGCTTCGAGAACTATCCGCTGGAGTGGTGGCACTACCGCTACGTCGACGAGCCGTACCCGGACACCTGGTTCGACTTCCCGGTGGCCGGTTCGTCGCTGCGGTGACGCGGTCGTTCCACCATGATCGATTGCGGCTAGGGTGGGCGTTCATGGAGACCGAACGGATCGGCCCGCCGCTGCTCGGCGGGGAGCGGGAGTCGCTGCGCGCGTTCCTCGACTTCCACCGGGCCACGCTCGCCCTCAAGTGCGAGGGGCTGACCGACGAGCAGTTGCGCCGGCAGGCGTCGCCGCCGTCCACGCTGTCCCTGCTCGGGCTGGTCCGGCACATGGCGGAGGTGGAGCGCACCTGGTTCCGCCGGGTCATCGCCGCCGAGGACGTGCCGCTGGTGTGGTCGGACACCGGTGACTTCCAGCAGGCGTACGACGCCCGCGACGCCGACGTGGCGGAGGCGTTCGAGGCCTGGCAGCGCGAGATCGAGCACGCCCGGCGCATCGAGCGGGAGGCCGAGTCCCTCGACGTGACAGGTCACCAGGCCCGCTGGGGCGAGGACGTGTCGCTGCGCCTGGTCATGCTGCACATGCTGCACGAGTACGCCCGCCACAACGGGCACGCCGACCTGATCCGCGAGGCGATCGACGGCACCGTCGGCGTCTGAGTCCGGCCGATCAACGCGTGCGCAGCGGCAGCCAGGCCAGCACGTCGGAGATGCGTGCGTCCCAGTACGCCCAGTCGTGGTCCCCCGGACCGAAGTCGACGGTGACCGGCACGTCGCGCTTGCGGGCCGCGTCGAGGAACCGCACGTTGTCCTCGTACAGGAAGTCCTCGGTGCCGCACGCGACGTAGAGCGCCGGCCGGTCGTCGCCGGAGCGCTCCAGCAGCCCCACCGTGTCGTCGTCCGCCGGCACCGGGTCGTCGCCCCAGACCGTGTGCCACACCGCCGGGTCGACCGGGTGGGTCGGATGGTGGCGGCGGCGGGTCACGTCCAGCGCGCCGGACAGGCTGGCCGCCGCCGCGAACCGCTCCGGCCGGCGCAACGCCCACTTGAGCGCGCCGTAGCCGCCCATCGACAGGCCCGCGACGAACGTGTCCTCCCGGCGGTCGGACAGCCGGAAGAACGACCGGCACACCTCGGGCAGCTCCTCGCTGAGGAACGTCCAGTAGCGGTTGCCGTGTGCCTCGTCGCAGTAGAAGCTGCGCTGCACCTGCGGCATCACCACGGCCAGCCCCAGCGGCGCCACGTACCGCTCGATCGACGTGCGGCGCGTCCACACCGTGTCGTCGTCGGTCAGCCCGTGCAGCAGGTAGAGCACCGGCGGGTCACCGTCCGCGCCGGAACCCGCCATGCCGATCCCGGCGGCGCCCGGGTCGGGCAGCAGCACCGTCATCGAGGTGCCCACGCCGAGCGCCTCGGAGAAGAAGTCACACCGGATGTGCGCCATGAGGCGGGAGCGTACCTCGCAGGGGTTCGATGAGGGCGTTCCTATTGCCCCCGGACGGTCGTACGGGACAGGATGGCCGTGCGTGCCGGTAACACACCCGTAACCTGCGCGCTGCTGGTCTCTGTCACAAGGAAGTGGGAGTGAGGCATGAGCGACGTGTCGGCCGCACTGGGTGTGCGCCTCTACCCGGACCTGGTCGAGCCGGGTGGTCTCGCCCCCGCGCTCGTGGCGACCGCCGCCGCGCACCAGCTCGACGTCGGCGCGGTCTCCGCGCCCGAGCAGGGGCGCAGCCGCTTCACCTGCGCCGAGATGACCTCCCCACGGGGCGTGGTCTGCGTCAGCCTCGGCTCCCAGGCCCGCTACTTCATGATCGACCTGAGGGTGGACGGCGACGTCCAGGCCCGCGGCGACGCCACCGACCTGCTCCAGGTCGCGCAGGTGGCGGCCGCCTGGCGGGCGGGGATCACGCTCGCCGAGCTGACCGCGCGCTACCCGTTCATGGAGGAGATGCGGCGCCACCCGGTCGCGCAGGCCGGCTGAGGCCGGCACCCTGGCCCGGCCCGATCCAGGTCGACCGCCGCTCCCGGACGCGCCGTGTCGATCTAGGGTGATGCGATGACCGCCAGGCGCGTGACGACAGTACTGTTCGACTTCGCGTGGACTCTGTTCGCCAGAGACTCGGAGCGCTGGGTGGGCAACGCGGCGGCATCGATCGACCGGACATTGGCTGTCGGCGAGGCGCACCGTATTGCCGGCGACTTCGCGGAACTGTTGCGGGAGACGGCCACGGATCCGGCCCACATCGCCCGAGATCTGGACCCGCGATTCTGGGATCGGGCGATCCTCGCTGTGCTGGAACAGATTCCTGGGGTGGACCAGGCGCTGGCATCGGCCATGCACGAAACACACGCCGAAGCAGTCGAGCCGTACGCCGACACCGTCGCCACCCTGTCCGCATTGCGTGACAGCGGTGTTCGCATCGGCGTCGTCAGCAACGTCGGCTGGGACATCCGCACATGCTTTGCGCGGCATGGACTCGACGGCTATGTCGATGCGTTCGTACTGTCCTACGAGGTCGGCTTCGTCAAACCGGACCCTCTGATCTGGGTCGCCGCCCTCGAAGCCCTCCATGCCGCACCGGGCCAGACCCTGATGGTCGGTGATCATCCCGCCGGCGACGGCGGATCGGTTGCCGCCGGCATACCGGCGCTGATCCTGCCAATGGTGGATTCGCCCGCGCAGAAACGCGGATTCGAATACGTGCTCAGGCTTGCCCAGGTTCCGTCCTGACGGGTCTTTCGCTGGTCACTCACGTGAAGCTCCTGGTAATCAGCGCGTGCGCGGAAAGGTTCAGTGCTGTCGCAAATTCGCGTTGCCGCCGGTGCGTGGCGGCCGTACGGTGAGCGGGCAACGTCGATCTGATCCACCAGGGGAGTCCACCGTGTCGCAGCAGAACCGCACCCGCGCCGAGCGGCAAGCGCCGCGCGCCGGTGCCCTGCTGCCCGAACCGGGCACGGGCCGGGAACGGCAGTGGCAACCAGGGTGGTGGCGCGTCTAGCGCCGGCGCGACGATCCGCGCGAACCGCCCGCCCCGACACCGGAGCAGGGCGGTTCTCCGTTTCCGGGGTACCAATCTCCGACGGACACGAGCAAGGAGACGACGATGGGTTTCACCCCGCTGGCCGGTACCCGGGCGCCGGTCCGCGTCTGGACCGACCCGTACACGATCGAGGCGCAGGCGGCCCGGCAGCTGCGCAACATCGGCGCGCTGCCGTGGGTGCAGGGCGTCGCGGTGATGCCGGACGTGCACTTCGGCAAGGGCGCCACAGTCGGCTCGGTGATCGCGATGCGGCAGGCCGTGTCGCCGGCCGCGGTCGGCGTGGACATCGGCTGCGGCATGTCCGCGGTGCGGACCTCGCTGACCGCCGCCGACCTGCCCGACGACCTCGCGCCGCTGCGTTCGGCAATCGAGGCGGCGATCCCGGTCGGCTTCGCGATGCGCGACGACGCTGTCGATCCGCGGCGGGTCCGGGGCCTGGAGCAGGCCGGCTGGGACGAGTTCTGGCGGCGGTTCGCCACGCTGGACCGGAAGGTCGCCCAGCTCGAGACGCGGGCGCAGCGGCAGCTCGGCACGCTCGGCGGCGGCAACCACTTCATCGAGGTCTGCCTGGAGCAGGGTGGCCCGGACGACGGCCGGGTCTGGCTGATGCTGCACTCCGGTTCCCGCAACATCGGCAAGGAACTGGCCGAGCGGCACATGTCGGTGGCGCGCGGGCTGCCGCACAACACCGACCTGCCGGACCGGGACCTCGCGGTGTTCCTCGCCGGCACGCCGGAGATGGAGGCGTACCGGCGGGACCTGTGGTGGGCGCAGGAGTACGCCCGGCGTAACCGGGCGGTCATGCTCGCGCTGCTGAGCCAGGTGGTCCGGGAGGCGTTCCCGCACGTGCGCTACGACGAGCCGATCTCCTGCCACCACAACTACGTGGCGGAGGAGAGCTACGACGGGGTGGACGTGCTGGTGACCCGCAAGGGCGCGATCCGGGCCGGTAAGGGGGACCTGGGCATCATCCCCGGCTCGATGGGCACCGGGTCGTACATCGTGCGCGGCAAGGGCAACGTCGACGCGTACTGCTCGGCGTCGCACGGGGCCGGGCGGCGGATGTCGCGGGGGCAGGCGAAGCGCACGTACAGCACGGCGGATCTGGCCGCGCAGACCGCCGGTGTGGAGTGCCGTAAGGATGCCGGTGTGGTGGACGAGATTCCCGGCGCGTACAAGGACATCACCGAGGTGATGGCCCAGCAGGAGGACCTGGTCGAGGTGGTCGCCCACCTCAAGCAGGTCGTCTGCGTGAAGGGCTGAGCGGTAGGGCCGGCGTCGAGGGGGCGCCGGCCCTAACGGGTACGCCGGGCGACGCGTACGCCGATGGCTACCGCGCCGATGACGAGCAGCGCGGACAGGAGTTGCAGGCCGGGGGAGTCGTCGGCCTCGCCGTACACGAAGCCGGCGACGCCGAGCACGACGGCGAGCACCGCCACGGCGGCGGCCAGGTGCCTCATCGCTCCTCCTCGTCGGGGACCCATTCGAGCAGGTCGCCGGGCTGGCAGTCGAGCACCCGGCACATGGCCTCCAGGGTGCTGAACCGGACGGCCTTGGCGCGGCCGTTCTTGAGCACGGCGACGTTGGCCGGGGTGAGCCCGACGCGTTCGGCGAACTCGCCGACGCTCATCTTGCGCTTGGCCAGCTCCACGTCGATGCGCACGACGATCGGCATCAGATCACCGCTTCCATGTCGGTGCGCAGCGTGGTGGCCTGGCGCAGCAGCGCGCGCAGGACGACCATCAGCAGCCCCAGCACGCTGACGCCGGTGACCAGCAGGAACAGCAGCAGCGGCAGCCCGGGGTCGTCGGCGTTGAAGCCCACATAGAGGAACACCCCGACGAGCACCACCCAGGCGGCGGCGACCGCCCAGACGATCCCGTCGACCCAGCGCAGGGACGCCTCGGTGAAGATGCGGTCGCGCTTGACCAGGGTGAGCAGGTGCCAGGTGCAGACGATCACCACCTGGACGCAGAGCACCCAGAAGACTGTGACTGCGGTGGCGGGCCATCGCAGGTACGCCATGTCCGGGTCTTCCCGGGCCATGTGGGCGAACTGGCCGGGCAGCGACATGGTCTGGAACAGCACCAGGATCGCGAACAGCAGGACCAGGAAGGCGCGGAGTGGTGTCACCGCGCGTTGCGCCGTAAGCATGCATCGACTATCGCGCGGAACCTATCGAAAGTCAATCGGTATCGCTCGCGCGGCGGGTGACGGCGTAGCGGACGTGCACGGCGTACCGCGAGTGGTGCACGGCGCGGATCTCCAGATCGACGTCCCGGTCGAAGCCCTCGAAGAGCCGCTTCCCGCCGCCGAGCACCACCGGAGCCGTGGACAGGCCCAGCTCGTCGACCACGCCGGCGGCGAGCGCCTGCCGGATGACGGCGGCGCCCCCGCCGATGATCACCGCACCGTCCCCGGCCGTACGCCGGGCCGCCGCCAGCGCCGCGTCGAACCCGTCGACCATGAGGAAACCGGCGTCCGGATCGGGCTGGTCGGCGGTGCGGTGGGTGAGCACGACCAGGGGCGCCTGGAACGGGTTCCGGCCGCCCCAGGCGCCCGCGGCGTCGTACATGCCCCGGCCGCACAGCGCCGCGCCGGCACCCTCCAGCAGCTCGTCGAAGTACGCGCGGTCCTCGGCGGTCATGCCGGCACCGGGTTCGCGTGGCGTGTCGTACGTCCACGGCCCGCCCATCACCCAGTAGTGCAGCCGCTCGCCGCCGGCACCGAGCCCCTGACCCGCGTGGTCGTCCGGACCGGTGACGTAGCCGTCCAGGGACACGGTGACGAACGCCCGCACCCGGCCCCGCGCTTCGCTGGTGCTCATGCTTCCTCCCGGAGACTCGGAGAACACCGACTCACCGAAGACCGCGCACCGGCACCGGACTCATCGCCGTCCTCGGTCCGGCGTCAGCCGTACACCGGATGTTCGGCCTGGAACGCCAGCCGGCGGTCCGCGCCGGCGGCCAGCTCGGCGAGCACGTCGTCGAGGTCCAGGAACGTCTGCCAGCGCTCCTGGCCGGTGATGCCGGCGAGCCGGTCGACCACGAGTTGCTCCAGGTCGGCGACCCGGCGGCCCTTCCACACCTTGTCGGCCAGGCTGACCATCAGGTCCTCCAGCTGTACGCCGGGGGAGTGCCAGGCGGCGTGGGTGACGGCGAAGCGGGCCCGCTCCTCCGGTACGCCGAAGCGCAGCAGCAACTGGTAGCCCGCCTCCTCGTGCGCGGACCCCGGGCCGGTCAGCTCGGCCGGATGCTCGACCTTGCCGAGGTCGTGCACCGCGGCGCCGAACAGCACCGCCTGCCTGTCGAACGGCACCGTGGCGAACCGGTCGGCGAACGCGGCGGTCAGGTGCCAGGCGACGTCGTGCACCAGCCGCAGGTGCGCGCCGAGGCGCGGCGGGGCGGCGAGGGCGGCCAGCAGCTCGACCGCCACGCCGGGCAGCGGGAGCAGCGGCGGGTCACCCGGCTCGGTGAGGGCGCGGCGCAGGGCGTCGGAGGTCATCGGGGCGAGCGTACCGGTCCTCGCCGGTCTCACCAGCGGTGATGGACGAGCAGCCGAACGTGAAGCGGCCGCTCGCCCGATTCCCGTCGATCGATCCACTCGGGAGGGTGGGGGCCACGTCTCTCACGGGGGTTGTCGAATGACCGCAATGAATCGTCGTGCCCTGCTGCGTACCGCCGCGTTGACCGGGCTGGCCGCCGCGACCGGGCTGGCCGCCACGTCCCACGGCGCGGCCGCCGCCGAGCCGGTCAACGGGCCGTGGCTGGTCAGCGTCGGCTGGGGTGTGCTCCAGGTCGACCCGGGCCGCACCACGCCGCGGGAGCTGCTGCCGAACGGGGACCACGCCAAGACCTCGCCCGACGGCCGGTACGTGGCCTGGGTCAACACGGCCCGCTCCGGCGACGGCACGCTGGAGCCGTTCGTCGCGGTGTACGACCGGACCACCGGCCAGAAGCGCACGCTGCTCGCCGACCCGTTCGGCGTCCGCTACGGCGCGCCGACCTGGTCGCCGGACGGCACCGAGATCGCGCTGGTCACCGGGCAGGACAACGACCGCCTGATCGCCGTCGACGTGGCGACCGGTGCCACCCGGGTGCTGGTCGAGGGGCACACCATGGCCGACCCGGACTGGTCCCGGGACGGCTCCTCGATCGCCCTGCGGTGGCGCAGCCGTTCCGAGGGGCCGCAGCTGCGCGTGCTGGACCTGGCGACCGGCAGGGCGCGGCCGATCTACACACCGCTGGCCGGCGAGCGGTTCGGCTCGCCGGTCTTCATGCCCGACTCCGGGCGCGTGGTGTTCTGCACCGACCGCTGGTATCCGGACCTGGAGACGCTCAACCAGTCGCTCGCCTCGGTGCGGATCAACGGGACCGGGCTGAAGAAGCTCACCGACGAACCCCGGTTCTACCTGTCCCCGGTGTTCTCCCCGGACGGCCGCTACTGCGCCGCGCTGTCGATCCCGCCGGAGAACGAGTACCCCGACGGCGGCAACATCATCGTGTCCACCAGCGGTTTCGGCGAGCAGTGGTGGATACCCGGCGACGAGTACGACGACAGCACCCGGCTGGACTGGGCGCGGGCGATCTGACGTGCCGGGCGCGCGCATCACGGACCGGATGCGCGCCGCCGGGCGTGACCGGTGCGAGGCTTGGAGCGGACGCCGCCGACGGGGCCGGCGTCCGCTCTGGAGGGGTGATGGCCGAGCCGCCGACCGGGACGTCGTCGCACCGCGCGCAGGCGCACGGCCGGCACGCCAACCACCGCCGCTACCACGACGGCGCGGAGGTCGACGGGTACGTCGACGACCCGTACCACAGGGTGCGCCGCGCGGTCGCGGCCCGGCTGGTGACCGAGGGGGTGACCGGCGGCGGGCCGGTGCTGGAACTGGGCTGCGGACCGCGCGGCATGCTCGACCCGGCGGCGCTGCCCGGCCCGCTCGTGCTCGCCGACATGGCCGAGGCGGCGCTGGGCGCGGCGCGCGCGGTGACCGGCGGCCGGGCGCTGCCGGTCTGCCTGGACGCCACCCGCGGGCTGCCGTTCCGCGCCGGCAGCTTCGCCGGGCTGCTCGCCGGGGAGCTGATCGAGCACGTGTACGACCCGCTGGCGCTGCTGCGGGAGTGTCACCGGGTGCTGGCGCCGGACGGGCTGCTGGTGCTCACCACCCCGAACCTGGCGCCGGTGCAGGACCGGCTGGCGTTCCTCGCCGGCCGCGCGCCACGCCAGGTCGACCCGCTGCACCCCTATCTGTGGCTGCACATCCGCCCGTTCACCGCCTCGCTGCTGCGCCGCACGCTGCGCCGGGCCGGGTTCACGCCGGTGGCCCTGCGCTCCAACGAGGTCGGCTGGCGGCTGCCCGGCGGGCGGTGGGTGGCGTCGCGGCGGCTGGCCCGCGCCGCGCCCGGGCTCGGCGGCTCGCTGATCTGCGCCGCCCGCCGGCAGCCGCCGCCGGCCGGAAACAGGGTGTGATGGTGACATTGACAGCGGGCTATCATGGAGGTTCCGTCGTCGACCGGGGGATGTCATGACGCGCCTGCTCGCCTGGGTCGTGACCAACCTCGACGCGTTCATCGGTCTCGTCCTGGCCCTCACGGTCGCCGTGCTCGGCCTGACCAACGACGCGGTCAGCCAGGAGGTCGTCAACAGCGCGATCCTGCTGGTGCTGGGCCTGCTCGCGCAGGCGGTGCTGCGGGACCGGCTGCGCCGGCGCACCACCGAGCGGGAGATCCGCCAGGTCATCGTGGACACCCGCGACCGGCTCACCGAACTGGTGCCGCAGATGCGGGAGATCACCGGCCCGGAGGGCGCGCTGAACCGGGCCCGCGAGGCCATCGACAGCGTCTCCATGGTGCGGGTGCTGCACGGCAGCGAGGTCGGGCAGGCGCTCGCCGAGGCCCGGCGGCACACCGACCAGTGGAGCTTCAAGGGCGGCACCGGCACCTTCCTGCGCGCGGTCACGCTGCCGGACTGCCTGGAACACGCCCGGCGGCGCAACGCCACGCTCACCGTCGCCATCGAGATCATCGACCCGACCGACGAGGAGGTCTGCGAGCGGTACGCGCGGTTCCGGCGCAGCCTCGACCCGGACGCGCCGGGCGAGCCGTGGACCGTCGACCGCACCCGCAAGGAGTCGTACGCGACGGTGCTGGCCGCCTGCTGGCACCTGCAACGCTCCGGTCTGCTCACTGTCGACGTGCGGCTCTCCGCGCAGATGACCACGTTCCGCTACGACCTCTCCTCCTCCTGCGTCGTCGTCACCCAGGAGAACCCGCAGACGCCCGCGCTGCGCATCGACCGCGGCGAGGTCTACTACAACCGTTTCAACATCGAGCTGGACTACAGCCGCCGGCAGAGCCGGCGCGTGCCGATCGAGGCGGCGGCCCAGGTCAAGCTCGACGACGAGCCGTCGGTCGAGCAGGTACGGCGGTTGTTCACCGCCCTCGGCCTGACGCTGCCCCGGTCCTTCGGCGACCGCGAGGTCGCCGACATCATCGGCAAGGCCGTCCAGGCGAGGAACCCCTACTCATGACCAGTTACGCCGACCTCGAACGGGAGATCGACCGGGGCACCCGGCCGGAGCTCCTACGCGGCTGGGCGCTGGACGTGCTCGACGACGTCGCCGAGGGGCGGCGGTCGCTGCGCGCGGTCCGGCACCCGCTCGGCTTCACCTGCCTGCCGGTGGAACGCGACGGCCCGGACGGCGTCTGCGTGCACGCCTGGCCCGCCGACCCGCCGCCGGTGCGCCCGACCACCTCCACCATGCACTCGCACAGCTGGGACCTGCTCAGCCACGTGCTGCACGGCACCGTCCGCAACGAGCTGATCGAGGTCGACGACGCGCCGGCCGACCCGGCCTGGCGGGTCTACGAGGTGCGCAGCCTCGGCGAGGTGGACGAGATGGCCGCCACCGACCGGCTGGTCACCGCGATGACCGCCACTGTGGAGACGCACTCGGCCGGCGACTCGTACGCGCTGCGCGCCGGCGGCTTCCACACCTCGGAGGTCGACGCCGGTGAGCCGGCGGTGACAGTGGCGCTCGGCCGGACCACTCCCGGCGCGTGCGACCTCAGCCTCGGCGCGGTGGACGGGCGCAGCCACCGGGTGCGCCGGGACCGATGCGACGCGGTGGAGACCGCGCGGATGGCGCGGCAGATCGCGCGACTGGTGGCACGGGGCTGACTGGCTGGAGGAGCCATGGACGTGGAGCCGAGCAGAGGCGGGCCCGACCTGCGCGAGGCGCACCGGTTCGCGGTGGAGGCCGCCCAGGCGGCGGGCCGGCTGCTGCGCCGGGGCACCCGGGGGGAGGTGCGCGCCCGGGCCAAGAACGACACCGGCGACCTCGTCACCGACCTCGACCTGGCCGCCGAGCGGCTGATCGTCGACCGGATCCGGGCCCGCTGGCCGGAGCACGGCGTGATCGCCGAGGAGGGCGGCGAGTACGCCCCGGACACCGCCTTCGCCTGGCTGGTCGACCCGCTCGACGGCACCAACAACGTGGCGATCGGACTGCCCGCGTACGTGGTCGGGATCGCCCTGTGCGACAACGGCTCGCCGGTGCTCGGCGTGGTCCACGACCCGGTCGCCGGCCGTACCTGGTCGGCGGTGCGCGGCCGGGGCGCGTTCGTGCACCCCTCCGGCCCGGCCGCCCGTCCGCTGCGCGCCGCGCACCGGCCGGTGCCGGCCGCGCCGGTGCTGGCCTGGACCCAGGGGCACGAGGTACGCCGGGACGACAGCACCGCCCGGGCGCTGAAGGTGGTGCTCGACACCACCGCGCGGCGGGTGCTGCAACTGTGGGCGCCGCTGCTGTCCTGGGTGATGCTGGCCCGCGGCGACATCGACGGCATCGTCGGCTACCGCCCCGAGGCGGTCGATCTGCCCGCCGGGATGCTGCTGGCCGCCGAGGCCGGCATGGCGGTACGCGCGCTCGACGGCGGCACGTTCGACGACCGGTACGGCTGCCCGGCGGACCGGCGCAGTTTCGTGGCCGGGCCGCCGGAGACCATCGACCGGCTGGTCAAGCTGGTCACCGCGGCACAGTGGATCGAGCCGCAGGTGCGCCGCCTCACCCCGGTCAGTCTCGGCTCGGTCGGCTGGTGAGACGCGATCCGCTGCAGACGAACCTGCGCTACCCCGGCCTTCGGTCGGCCAGGAAGTCGGTCCAGGTCCGCACGCCCCTCGCCGCACCGGGCCGGGCGAGGTTCGCGCCGTCCCGGTACGCCCGGCCCGCCCGCCCGGGGATGCGTACCGGCAGGCGTGCGCGGCGCTTCCCGGTGACGGTCAGGTAGCCGGTCAGCAGCTCGCCGATGCCGTGGGTGTGCGGCCCGGCCAGGTCCGGCACCAGCCCGGCCGGTGCGCCCAGCGTCAGCTCGGCCAGCCGCGCCGCCACCTCGGCGGCGTCGACCGGCTCCAGCCGCAGCCCGCCCGGCACCGGCGTCACCGGCAGCCGGGTCATCGCCGTCAGCATGGTCAGCACCAGGTCGTGCACCTGCGCGGCGCGCAGCACCGTCCACGGGACGCCGGAGTCCGTCACCGCGCGCTCGGCGTCGAGCTTGGACCGGATCCAGGCCAGCGGCACCCGGTCGGCGCCGGTCACGGAGATGTGCACCAGGTGCGCCACACCGGCCCGGTGCGCGGCGCGGGCCAGGTGGGCGGTGGCGCGGTCGTCGCCCCTCGCGCCGCCGGCCAGGTGCAGCACCGTGGACACCCCGCGCAGCGCGGGGCCGAGGTCGGCGCCGGTGAGCAGGTCGGCGGTCACGTGGGTGACGCCGCCGCCGGACCGTCCGCCGCGCCGGCTGAGCACCCGCACCGGATGCCCGGCGGCGCGCAGCAGCGGTACGACGTGCCGGCCGATCGTGCCGGTGCCGCCGGTGACCAGGATCTGTGGGTTCATCGTCTTTCCCTCCGTCGCCTGTGCTGCCACGTCGACCCGCGCCGACCCGTCGACGTGACAGGTGTGACGGTGGTCACCTCCGGTCACCTCGGCCGGTTGTGGCGGGTCGGGACGACGTGCGGGAGAGGGAGGCTCAGGTGATGGACCACGGGCTGGCGGAACGGTTCGAGCGGGAGCGGCCGCGTCTGCGCGCTGTGGCGTACCGGCTGCTCGGCTCGCTCACCGACGCCGAGGACGCGGTGCAGGAGACCTGGCTGCGGCTGGCCCGTACCGACCCGGCCACCGTGGACAACCTGGATGCCTGGCTCACCACAGTGGTCGCCCGGGTCAGCCTCAACGCGCTGCGGTCCCGCGCCGCCCGCCGGGAGGACCCCCTCGACGTACGCCTGCCCGACCCGGTGGTGGACGCCGACGACCCGGCGCATGCCGCGGTGCTCGCCGACTCGGTGGGGCTGGCGTTGCTCGTGGTGCTGGACACGCTGAGCCCGGCCGAGCGGCTCGCGTTCGTGCTGCACGACATGTTCGGGGTGCCGTTCGACGAGATCGGTCCGCTCGTCGACCGCTCACCGGCGGCGGCCCGGCAGCTCGCCAGCCGGGCCCGCCGCCGGGTACGCGGACAGGCGCCCACCCCCGATCCCGACCTCACCCGGCAGCGGGCGGTGGTCGACGCCTTCCTCGCCGCCGCCCGCGACGGCGACCTCGACGCGCTGATCGCGGTGCTGCACCCGGACGTGGTGCTGCGCTCCGACGCGGGGACCGCCCGCGCCCGCCACACGGTCGTGCTCACCGGCGCGACGACGGTGGCCGCGCAGGCCACCACGTTCGGGCGGCTGTTCCCGCACGCCCGGCCGGTGCTGGTCAACGGCGCCGCCGGGGTGCTGGTGAGCGCCGGGGACCGCCCGCTGTCGGTGATGGCGTTCACCGTCACCGGCGGACGGATCGCCGCCGTGGACGTGATCGCCGATCCGCGCCGGCTGGCCGCGCTCGGCCTCACCGGCTGACCCGGAGCCCGCTCGGTCGGCCGGGACCACGTCGGCTCGATCGGGACCATGTCGGCTCGGTCGACCGGGACCAGGTCGGCTCAGTCGACCAGGGCCAGGTTGGCCATGTCGACCACCGGCCGGAAACCGAGGCCGGCGTAGAGCCGGTTCGACACCGGGTTGGCCTGGTCGGTGAACAGGCACACCCGCGCGCCCTCGGCCGTGAGCAGCCGGCTGACCTCGGCGACCGCGTTGCCGGCCCAGCCGCGTCCGCGCTGCTCGGGTGGCGTGTAGACCGGACCGACCCGGGCCACGCCGAACGACGGCGGGTTGGCGGCGGTCAGGTGCACCGGAGCGCCCGACCCGTCGGTCCAGAACCAGACCCGGCCGTCCCGGATGCGGCGCAGCAGATCGGCGCGGTCGGGCGTCTCGTGGGCGCTCGTGCCGCGCGGGCGGCCCGCCTGCTCGTCGGCGTCGGCCATGAACGCGGCGAACCACGCGGCGACCAGGTCGACCTCGTCGGCGGTGGCCGTCCGCAACGCGCCCGGCGCCGGCGCGGGCGGCCTGAGATGGTCGAGCACGTGCAGCCGGGTGTGCTGGGCGACAGCGACCCGGCCGCCGTCGAGCCGGGCGACCTCCTCGGCGCAGGCGCGCGCGGCGGGCAGCGCGCCGTTCACCGCGCGGACCCGCTCGCCGCGCCGGTGCCACGCGCGGGCCAGCGCCTCGGCGGCCTCCGGCGGCATCGGCAGCAGGAACGCCGGTCGCGGCGGGAACGGCGCGGTACGCATCGCGGCGCCCACCACCGCCCCGGAGGCGTCCCGCACCACCAGCCACCAGTCGTCCTCGGGCAGCGCCACGCCCTCGGCGCGGCGGGCCGCCATCCGGCGCGTGACGCTGGCGACGACGGTGCTCACCACCGGGTCGGCGGCCAGGTACGCCCCGGCGGCGGCGAGGAACTCCTCCGGGTCGGCGTAGAAGCGCAGGGTGGGATCGGCGGTCATGCGGGCACGGTAGCCACTGCCCGCGGCCGGGCCGTAGCGGTTTTCCCGCCCCGGCTCAGGGTGCGATGCGCAGTCGCCGGATGCGGGTGTCGTCGTACTCCTCGAACCGGAACCGCAGCCCGGCGAACGGGCTGCCGGGGAAGTCACCGCTGATCGTGGCGGTCACGACCGTCCCGGCGGGTGTCTGCTCGACGTCGGTGATCTCGTACGACACCAGCGGCGTGCCGTCGCGCCAGGCGCGGATCTCCCCGATCCCGCGGTGGGTGCGGCCCTCGTCCTCGACCACCGCGTCGTCGGCGAACAACGCGAGCCAGGGCTCCTTGTCGGCCTGGCCGGCGAGCGCGAAGTAGCGGCGGACGATCTCGGGCGGGTTGCTCATGAACGCGATGCTAGGCGCCGGGACCGACAAGAAGCGCTGTGACGGTGGCGGTGGTGGCGAGCACGGCGAGCGCGGCGCTGGTCGCCACGAACCGGCCCAGCGGCACGGCCACCCCGGCGGCCCGGCAGCGCTCGTACCAGATCAGTGTCGCCAGCGACGCCCACGGCGTGGCCAGCGGACCCACGTTCGTGCCGATCAGCAGCGCCAGCAACTGGGTGTGCCGGTCGGCCGCGATCACCGCCTCGCCGGCCAGGTACGCGGGCAGGTTGTTCACCGCGTTGCTGAACAGCGCGCCGACCGCGCCCGCCCGCAGCGCGCCCTCCGCGCCCGGGTCGGTGCCGATGAGCGTGCCCATCACGGAGTCCAGGCCGTACCGGCCGATGGTCTGCACCACCAGGAACAGCCCGGTCACGAAGACCAGCAGCCGCCACGGCACCAGCGCGAGCCGCAGCCGGTGCCGGGCCCGTACCGCGAAGCCGGCGACCAGGATCGCGGCGGCCACCCCGGAGGCGACGCCGATCTCCACCCCGGCGAGGATCCCGGCGACGAACAGCAGGCAGGCGGCGAGCGCGGTGCGGTAGAGCACCCGGTCCGGCGGCACGTACGGCGGCGGCGGGTCGAACGGATCGGCCCCGGCGCGTGCCGGACGCCAGTACCACCACCACAGCAGCAGCGCGGTCACTGCCACGGCGACCAGTTGCGGCCACCACATCCGGGCCGCCCACGGCACCGGGTCCAGGTCGACCCGGTCGCTGGCCAGGATGTTCGTCAGGTTGGACACCGGCAGCAGCAGGCTGGCCGTGTTCGCCAGCCACACGGTGGTCATGGCCAGCGGCGTCGGCGGCACGTTCAGCGCCCGGGCCAGCGCGATCATCACCGGCGTGAGCAGCACCGCCGTGGTGTCCAGGTTGAGCGCGATGGTGGTCACCGAGGCGAAGCCGACGCAGAGCCAGAACAGGGCCCGGAAACTGCCCCGCGCGGTCACCGCCACCCGGGTCGCGAGCGCGTCGAACACCCCGGCCACAGCGGTCAGCTCGGCCAGCACCACCACCGTGCCGAGGAAGATCAGGATCGGGATGATCCGCCGCATCGTGCCCTCGGCGTCGGCGCGCGGCAGCAGCCCGGTGAGCACGCACACCAGCCCGACCGCGGCCAGGCCGATCGCGATCCAGTCCAGCACGTGCAGGCGGCCCCAGCGGGAACGGTCGGGCACGGCGTTCGGCGGATCGCCGGGGGTCTCCACGAATGATGATCCTCGCACATGCGGGCGTGGCGGCAGGAGCCCGACGCGGGCCCGATCCGGACTGCCGAGGGTGTCGATCTGTTGACCGTCGGTGGCCATAATGACCACGTGGCTGTAGGCGCGCACCCCACCCGGTCCGACCGCCCCATCGACTTCTTCATCAGTTACTCACCGGCCGACGAGCGCTGGGCGACGTGGCTGGCGTGGGAGTTCGAGGCGGCTGGCTACCGCACACTGTTGCAGGCGTGGGACTTCGTGGCCGGCACCAACTTCATCGACTTCATGGACCGTGGCGTCCGCGAGGCCGAGGTCGTGGTGGCGGTGCTGTCCGAACGCTACCTGCACTCCACGTACGGCAAGCTGGAGTGGCAGGCCGCGCTGCGCGCCGACCCCGACGGCACCGGAAACAAGCTCGTCACGGTACGCGTCGAGGACTGCCCGATCGACGGGCTGCTCGCCACCATCACCTATGTGGACCTGGTCGGTGTGGACGACCCGGCGCAGGCCCGTAACCGGGTGCTCGACCGCATCCGGGAGGCGCTCGACGGCCGGGCCAAACCGATGCGGCAGCCGGCGTTCCCGCACCACCCGGCCGACCCGCACGGGGTGCTCGCCGCGCCCGCCGCCGGAGCGCCCGCGCCGCGCCGCGCCCGGCGTACCCCGATCAACCCGCCGCCGTTCCCGCCGGCCGCGGTGGCGCCGCCGACCGCCCGGGACACCGTCACCGTGCTCCAGGTCGCCGGGCCGCGCTTCGGCCGGGGCGTGATCACCCCCGGCGCGCCGGTCACCCCCGGCGAGGTGCAGGAACACCTGATGGGTGACCTCACGCTGCTGATGAACGACGGCGTGCCCCGGCCGGACCTGCTCGTCGTCGCCGGCAACCTGACCGAGTCGGGCAGCCCGCGCGAGTTCTCCGACGCGCTGAGCTTCCTCACCGGCCTCCGGGTGCTGCTCGGGCTGGAGCCGCACCGCCTGATCGTGGTGCCCGGCCCGCGCGACGTGACGATGGCCGCCTGCCGCGCGTACTTCGCGACCTGCGAGGCCGACGACGTCGACCCGCAGCCGCCGTTCTGGCCGAAGTGGCGGCACTACGCGCGCCTGTTCGACGACCTCTACCAGGGCCTCGAGGACCGGATCTTCGACAGCGAGCAGCCCTGGACGCTGTTCCCCGTCCCGGACCTGCGGGTGGTGGTGGCCGGGCTGAACTCCACCATCGCCATCACCCACCGCGAGGAGGACCGGTACGGCTTCCTCGGCGAGGCGCAGTCCAGCTGGTTCGCCCAGCGGCTGCGCCACTACCAGCAGTCCGGCTGGCTGCGGCTGGGCGCGATGGCGCACGCGCCGGGGGCGCGCAGCCCGTACGCCGACGAGGTGCCGCCGGACCCGGTGTCGCTGCGCGACCGCGGCGCGGTCAACCGGCTGGTCGGCCCGATGCTCAACCTGCTGCTCTCCGACGCCGCGCCGTCGGCCCGGGTCGACCCGGTGGTGCCGCTGGCCGCCGCGCCCCGCGACGGCCGGGCGCAGGTGCTGCGGCTCGGCGGCGACGGGATGACCCGCTGGGTGCTCGGCCGTGACGACCGCCTCGACTCCGGGGCGCTGACGGCGGTGAACTGGCCGCACGCCGAGGCGACGTTCGGCGCGGCCGGCCCGGCCCAGGTGCCCGACCCGCGCCGCCCGGTGGCCGTCGAGGGGGCCACCCAGGGCGTGGCGGTCACCGCCGCCCCGGTGCAGCGCCTGCTGGACCGGCTCGCCGAGGTCTGCGAGGCCCGCTACGACCGGGTGGTGGTACGCCGCGTCGACACCGACCCGCCGCACCTCTACATCAGCTACCGCGCCGACGGCGTGGTCCGCCAGCAGCGCGTCGGCGCGCACGTGGGCACCCCCACCGCCGCCGACGTGGACGTCTTCGCCCGCCGGGTGCACGCCACCGATCCGGACATCGCCTCCGAACTGGTCTACGACGGTGACCGGGTGCCGCGCGGGCTGGCCGAGGAGGCGCAGCGCCGGGGCGTGCGCGTGCTGCACCTGACCGAGTTCCAGGGCCTGCTCGACCTGCGCGACTACGTCGCGGCGCAGACCGCGCGGCTGCAGGCCGACCGGCTCTACCCGCCCGGGCAGTACGTGCCGCAGCGCTACCGTCACCTCGTCGGCGCCGACCAGCGCGTCCGCGACGACGTGGTGGACGAGCTGCTGGAGACCGTCTCCGCCCCGGACGGCCGGTTCGTGCTGGTGCTCGGCGACTTCGGCCGGGGCAAGACGTTCGCGCTGCGCGAGGTGGCCCGGCGGCTGCCCACCGCAGCCCCCGACCTGATCCCGATCCTTGTCGAGCTGCGCGCGCTCGACAAGGCACACTCCGTGGACGGCCTGGTCGCCGCGCACCTCGCGAATCACGGCGAGCAGGTGATCGACCTCAAGGCGTTCCGCTACATGCTGCGCCAGGGCCGCATCGTGCTGCTGTTCGACGGGTTCGACGAGCTGGTCGCCCGGGTCACGTACGACCGGGCGGCCGACCACCTGGAGACGCTGCTGCAGGCCGCCGAGGGCAACGCGAAGATCGTGGTGAGCAGCCGGACCCAGCACTTCAAGACCAACTCGCAGGTGCTGACCGCGCTCGGCGAACGGGTCGGCCTGCTGCCGCACCGGCGCGTGCTCGCCGTGGAGGACTTCACCCCCGGGCAGATCGAGGCGTTCCTGCGCAACCGGTACGGCGGCGACGAGCGGGCCGCCCGCGAGCGGATGGACCTGCTGGCCGGCGTGAAGGACCTGCTCGGGCTCTCCCGCAACCCGCGCATGCTCGGCTTCATCGCCAACCTGGACGAGGGGCGCCTCGCCGCGGTCGCCGGCGCGGGTGGCACGTTCAGCGCCGCCGCGCTGTACCGGGAGATCCTGGAGTCCTGGCTGGACTTCGAGGAGCGCCGCACGCAGGGCATCCCGGGCGCGCCGGTGAGCCTGCGCCGCCCCGAGCTGTGGCAGGCGGTGAGCCGGCTGGCGTTCCAGCTCTGGGAGAGCGGCGAGGCGTACCTGCGCCTGGCCGAGCTGGCCGAGTCCACCGGCCAGCTCGCCGGGCGCGCCGACTCGCGGCTGTCCGGCCCGCAGGCGGCGCACGCGGTCGGCGCGGGCAGCCTGCTCGTCCGCACCGACGACGGACTGTTCGGGTTCATCCACACCTCGGTCATGGAGTGGCTGGTCGCCGAGGGCGTCGCCGAGCAGATCAACCGGGGCGAGGAACCGGCCGCGCTGGCGGTGCGGTCGCTGTCCGCGCTCGCCGTCGAGTTCCTCGGCGACCTCGCCGACCCGGCCCGCTGCACCGCCTGGACCGCTCGGGTGCTCGGCGACGAGTCGGCGGGGGAGACGCTGCGCGCCAACGCGCTGCGGCTGTCCGCCCGGCTGCGCCTGCCCGACCGGGCCGACCTGCGCGGCGCGGTGCTGCGCGGCGAGGACCTGTCGCACCGCGAACTCGCCGGCGCCGACCTCACCGGCGCCGACCTGACCGACGCGCGGCTGGTCGCCACGAACCTGACCGAGGCGCGGCTGGAACACGCCCGGCTGCGCGGCGCCCGCCTGGACCAGGCCCGCCTCGCCGGGGCGGACCTGCGCGACGCGGAGCTGGCCGGGGCGCGGCTGTTCCGTACCGACCTGCGCGGCGCGCGCGTGGGCGGCAGCAGCTGGCACCGCACCGCGCTGATCGACGTCAGCGCCGACGCGGCCATGCTGCGCGCCCCGGAGCTGCGCGGCGCCGTCGTCGCGCCGGGCCGGCCGGTCGCGCCGGGCCTGGCCCCGCCCGCGGTGGGCGTCGCCTACGGCTTCGAGGTGGGCCGGCTGCCGGTGCCGGCGGCGTACAGCCCGGACGGCGCGGTGCTCGCGGTCGGCAGCGACGACGGCGGTGTGCTGCTCTGCGACACCGCCACCGGGCTGCCGGTACGCACGCTCCAGGGACACCGCTCCCGGGTGTACGCGGTCCGCTACGACGCCGCCTCCCACCAGCTCGTCACCGGCGCGGCCGACCTCACCGTACGGCTGTGGGACGCCGACCACGGCGACGTGCGGCACGTCATCGAGGACGTCTTCACCGGCTGGGTGTGGCCGCTGCTGACCGACGGCCGCCGCGGCCGGCTCGTGGTGGGCGACGCGGCCGGCGTGGTGCGGCTGTACGACACGCGCACCGCCCGGCTGCGCCACGAGTGGCCCGGCCACGCCGCGCCGATCTGGGGCACCTCGTTCAGCCCCGACGGCCGGCGGGTCGTGGTGGCCGACAGCGGCGGCACGGTACGCGGCTGGGACATCCCCACCGGCCGGCTGGCGTTCGAGGTGCGCGAGCCGGAAGTCGTCTACCGGCTGGCGCACACGCCGGACGGGCGGCTGCTGGCCGCGGTCGGGCAGCACGGCCGGGTCTGGGTCCGCCGGGCCGCCGACGGCGAGCTGCTGCGCTCGCCGCGCGGCCACGAGGCCGACGTGTACGCCCTCGACATCCACCCCGACGGCACGCTGATGGCCACCGGCGACACGCACGGCGCGCTGCGGCTGTGGGAGACCGAGACCGGCCGGCCGGTACGGGTGCTCGGGCGGCAGCGGGGCGCGATCTACAGCGTCCGGTTCAACGGCGACGGCAGCCTGCTCGCCACCGCCGCCAGCGACGGCGCGATCCAGCTCTGGGACACCGACGACGGGCAGGTCCGGCACGAGCTGACCCGGCACCGCGGCTCGGTCTGGCCGGTGGTCTGGCGGCCGGACCAGAACCAGGTGGCCACCAGCAGCAACGACGGCACCACCCGGCTGTGGGACGTACGCACCGGGCAGCTCCAGCACACGTTGCGCGGGCACGGCCGGCGGGTCACCGCGCTGTCCTTCCGCGACGACGGGGAAGTGCTCGCCGCCTGCGGCAACGACGGCGTGATCCGGCTCTGGGAACCGCGTACCGGCCGCCTGCTGCGCCAGCTCGCCAGCCCCGCCGACCGGCTGCTGTCCGTGGTGTTCTGCCCCGAGGAGCCGCTGGTCGCCTCGCCCAGCGGCGACGGCGGCGTGCACCTGTGGAACACCGACACCGGCGCCGACGAGCGTGAACTCAACGTGGACACCGACCACGTCTGGGCGGTCGCGTTCAGCCCCGACGGCGACGCGCTCGCCACCGCGAACGACGACGACACGGTACGCCTGTGGTACCGCCGCACCGGCCGCCACTTCGCCACGCTCACCCCGCACCGGGGCCGGGTGCGCACCGTCGCGTTCAGCCCGGACGGCGAGACCATCGCCACCGGGTGCGACGACCAGACGGTACGGCTGTGGGACGCCGCCACCGCCACCTGTCGGATGACGCTGGAACACCACACCGACCGGGTCTACTCGGTCGGCTTCAACAGCGAGGGCACGCTGCTGGCCAGCGCCGGCAACGACGGCACGGCGGTGGTCTGGGACGTGCAGACCGGCCAGCCGCGTGTCGTGCTCACCGAACACGACGGCCGCCTCTGGTCGTGCGCGTTCAGCCCGGACGGCAACCTGCTCGCCACCGCCGGGGACGACCTGGTGATCCGGCTGTGGGACCCGGTCACCGGCCGGCTGCACGGCACGCTGGCGGCACACACCCGGCGGGTCTGGTCGGTGCACTTCAGCCCGGACAGCAGCCTGCTCGCCAGCGCCGGTGACGACGGCACCGTACGCCTGTGGGACGTGGCCGACCCGGAGCACGCCCAGCTGCGGACCACGCTGATCGGGCTGCCGGACGGATGGGCGGCGGTGAGCCCGGACGGCCGGTACAAGCTGGACGGTGACCCGGGCGGCCAGTTCTGGCACGTCATCGGCACATGCCGCTTCGAGGTGGGCGAGCTGGATCCTTACCTGACCCAGGTCCGCCGACTACCCGTGGACGCCCCCTTCTGACCCCCGCGAATCTCCCCGTGCTCTCCGCGGTGATCAAGGAGTTTGTGTCCCGATCCGCGCCCGATCCGGACACAAACTCCTTGATCACCGCCGTGGGCGCTGCCGGGAGGTGCTCGTTCCGCCGGGCCGCCGTGGGCGCCTCGTCCGAGGGCGGTCCGGAGATCTTGGTAGGAAAGGGTCCCTATGGGGGCTGTTCAGTCCCATGACATCTGTCAGCGTTGAAGTCCCGATACATGTGTCACGTGGTAGGGATCTTGGGTCGGGTGGTATGTGCTGCCGGGCATGGCTTCTCGGCGGCATGTGATGAACCTGCTGGACGCGCTGCTGGCGGCGGGGGTTCGGGTGAACGCGGCCGAGTTCGCGCGTGAGCACGGGGTGTCGGTGCGCACGGTGTACCGGCACCGCGCACGTATCCGGGCCGAGGGTCAGTGGCAGGAACGATCCCGGCGGCCGCGTACCAGTCCGCGGGTCACGCCGCCGGAGGTGGACGCGTGGATCTGCAAACTGCGCGCTGAACTGGGCCCGGACAACGGGGCTGACTTCATCCGAGACGCGTTGGACGATGTGCGCCGGCGCACCGACGCGTCCTGGTCGGTGCCGTCACGCTCGACGGTCAACCGGGTGCTGGCCCGGCATGACCTGCTCGTGGCTACTCCGGCTAAACGACCGCGTAGCTCGTGGCGGCGTTTCAGCTATGCCCGGCCCCGCGACTGCTATCAGATCGACGCCACCGAAGTGAAACTCGCCGACGGCCGCACTGTCGTCGTCTTCGACGTCCTGGACGACTGCACCCGCACCCTGGTCGCCTGCCACGCCGCCGCCGCGGAGACCGCCCGAGCCGCGATCACCGCGATCAGACAGGCGTTCACCGCCTACGGCGTGCCGGCCATCGTGCTCAGCGACAACGGCATCGCGTTCACCAGCCGCCGCACCCGACCCGGATCAATCTCCACCTTCGTGCAGACCCTGATCGACCACGGCACCCGCCCGATCAACTCCAGCCCCTACCACCCACAAACCTGCGGCAAGGTCGAACGCCACCACCAAACCCTCAAAAAATGGCTGAGCACCCAACCCCCACCACAGACCCTCACCGCCCTGCAAACACTCCTGGACACCTACCGCCGCTACTACAACACCCAACGCCGCCACAGCGCCCTACCCCACCGCACCACACCCGCCCACGCCTGGACCCACGCACCCACCCTAGGCGGACCCACCAGCCCACCCCTGCAAACCGACGCCACCCTGCACCACTGCCCCGTCGCCAGCAACGGCGCCATCGCCGTCGCCGGACACCGCACCAGCGTCGGCACCACCCACGCCGGCACCACCGTCACCGCCATCCGCGACAACAACCACGTCACCATCTACCACCCCGACGGCCAACCCATCGGCTACCTCCACCTCAACCCCGACAAGAACTACATCCCCCTCACCCCCACCCCCACGATCCACAACCCCTGACACATCTATCGGGACTTCCCGTTGACACATGTCCCGGGACATGACAGTCCCTATGGGGGCCCTTTCGTACCAAGATCTACTGCAGTCCCGGGATGTGGTCCGCGAATCCTGGAAACCGGACACGCGTGGCTGGTTCGGGTGGCCGGGCAGGCCGCCGGGCAGGGGGCGGGTGGGCCGGCCGCACCCCATGCCCGCGATCTTGCACTTCGTGCCCGGGCGAACGGGACATTCGGGGCGCGACTCGGGCCGAAAGTGCAAGATCGCGGGTGCGGGTGCGGGTGCGGGTGCGGGTGCGGGTGACGCCGGGGCGGGCGGGTGCGCCGCCCGCCCCGGGCCGGGACGCCGGTCAGCGGCGCCACTTCTGGTTGGCGGCGCCGGTGCAGTCCCAGATCTGCAGCCGGGTGCCGTCGGCCGAGCTGGGACCGGTGGCGTCCAGGCACTTGTTGGCCTGGGGGTTCACGATGTCGCCGGCCGCGCTGAACACCCACTTCTGCGCGGCGGTGCCGTTGCAGTCGTAGAGCTGCACCTTGGCGCCGCTCGCCGTGGACCCGGCGGCCACGTCGAGGCACTTGCCGAGCGCGCGTACCGAGCCGTCGGTGTTCCAGTTCCAGCGCTGGGCGGCGGTGCCGTTGCACGTCCAGAGCTGCACCGGGGTGCCGTTCGCGGTGCCGGCGCTGGCCACGTCGACGCACTTGTTGCCGTACCCGGTGATCTGGCCGCCGGTGCCCCCGCCGCCGTTGTCCCAGGCCTGGACCCGGACGTAGTCGATGGTCATGGTCTGCGGGAACGTGGTGCTGCCGTCCGGCGAGCCGGGCCAGTTGCCGCCGACCGCCACGTTCATGATCATGAAGAACGGGTGGTCGAAGACCCACCGGTTGCCGCCGATGTCGGCGGGCGTCTTGCGGGAGTACGCCACGCCGTCGAGGTACCAGGTGATCGAGTCCGGCGCCCAGTCCACGGCGAACGTGTGGAAGGCGTCGGCGAGCGCCTGACCGCCGGGTAGCGACGTGGAGGCGCCGACGCCGCTGCCGCCGGAGTAGCCGGGGCCGTGCAGCGTGCCCCAGACGGTCGACGGCGCGTACCCGACGTTCTCCATGATGTCGATCTCGCCGCTGCCGGGCCACGGGTTCGTGCCGATGTCGTTGCCGAGCATCCAGAACGCCGGCCACAGGCCCTGTCCACGCGGGACCTTGATGCGCGCCTCGAACCGCCCGTACGCCTGGGCGAACGTGCCGTTGGTGAGCAGCCGGGCCGAGGTGTACTGGCAGCTTCCGTACCAGCAGTTGTAGCCGGACGGGTTCTCCCGGCGGGCGGTGATGACCAGGTTGCCGTTGCCGTCGAGCGCGGCGTTGCGGGTGCTGTTGGTGTAGTACTGCAACTCGTTGTTGCCCCAGCCGCCGCCACCGAGGTCGTAGCGCCACTTGCTCGCGTCGGGCGCGGCGCCGGCGGGGCCGTTGAAGTCGTCGGACCAGGTGACCGCGCCGGGGGCGGCGATCGCGGGGGAGTGGGGGACGACGGTGAGGGCGGCGGTGAGGCCGACCGCTGTCACCGCCAGGGCGGCGAGCGTACGGATGGTGCGCACGGGGCGCCTCCTGCGGGCGTGGTGGCCGTTACCGTCACGGCGGCCGGCCCCGCCCAACGGTTAACAAACCATACAAATAGACTTCGATGAAGGTATGAACGAAGTCGGTCGATGTCAAGAGAGCGTTTCCCACCTGCGCTCCGAGACGGGCTCGGGCTCGCGCTGCCGCACCACTGTGGGCCGGCGCATGTCCCGCCACGGGCCGCCCAGCAACGGCGTCAGCACCACCAGCAGGTAGCAGGCGCCCATCACGACCAGTGTGGACGTCGGGCCGAACCGGTCCGCGGCGAATCCCGCGCCGACCGCGCCGGCCGGCATGGCCGCCCACGCGCCCGCGCCGATCACGCCGTACACCCGGGCCCGCATGGCCGGCGGCACCCGCTCCAACTGGACCGCGCCCATCAGCGGGTTGAGCGCGCCGGCGGCGAGCCCGGCCATCGCCACCACGGCGGCCACCACCGGCAGCGGCGGCGCGGCGGCGAGCGCCCACAGCGGTGGGGCGCCGCACAGCGCGTACGCGGTGACGAATGTGGCCCGGCGGGGCAGGCGGTGCCCGATCGCGCTGAACACCAGCGAGCCGACCAGCGCCCCACCACCCATGACGCCCACCAGCAGGCCGAACGCGGCCGGCCCGCCGAGTTCCCGTTCGGCGACCACCGGCAGCAGCACCTGGCTCTTGGCCGCGTCGAACAGGTTCGTCACCAGCACCAGCAGGACCATGGCGCGCAGCAGCGGCTCGCGGACCAGGAAGCGCAGCCCGGCGGCGAACTGCCGCCAGTAGCCGCCGGCCTCCGGCTCGCTCCCGTCGTCGGACGGCCGCAGGCCACGCGGCACCAGCAGTGTCACCACGAGCGCCGACACGGCGAACGTCACCGCGTCCAGCGCCAGCACCGGCACCGCCCCGAACACGCCGACCAGCAGGCCGGCCAGGGGTGCGCCGATCATCCGGGCGCCGCGCGAGGTCGCGTCCTCCCACCCGGCCGCCCGCTCGATCGGCACCCCGGCCGCCGCCGCGGCCTCCGGCAGCAGCGCGGTGCGCGCGGTCTGCCCCGGCGTGTCGAGCAGTCCGCTGACGAAGACCAGGGCCAGCAGCGCCGGGAACGGCAGGCCGACGGTGGAGTGCAACAGGGGTACGGCGGCGATCGTCACGCCGGAGACCACGTCGGCGAGCACGCTGGAGCGCCGGTAGCCGATCCGGTCGACGAGCACGCCGCCGAACGCGCCGCCGAGCACCACCGGCGCGGTGGCGAACGCGCCGGCCAGCCCGGTGGCGCCCGGCGAGCCGGTTTCGGCCAGCACGTAGAGCGGCAGCGCGATGAGCGTGAGCACGTTGCCGGTCAGCGAGACGGCGTGCCCGATCAGCAGTCCGGCCAGCGGCCGGCGGTCGCGGGTCACCGCGGCCCCCGGTACGCCTGCCAGATGAGCGTGACCATCTCCGCGCCGGGCCGGCCGGCGGCGCCGCGTTCCCGCCAGCGCCGGCCCAGCTCGGACAGTTCGTCCCGCAGCTCCACCAGCTCGTCGGGGGTCAGGTGCAGCACCGTGTCGCTGCTCGTGGTGCCGCGGACCCAGGCCGGGTCGAGGTCGGCCTCCGATTCCAGGTACGCCTGGTAGCGGGCCACGTAGCGCTGCATGGCGGCCTGGCGCAGCAGGTTGCCGGCGAGCCGGCGCTCGGGGTCGTCGAGCAGTTCGAGGGGATCCCAGTCGGTGGTGGCGTGCGCGGCCCGCCACCACCGTTCGCGCCGGTCCCGGGCCAGTTCGGGGGCCTCGGTCACGAAGCCGTGCTCGGCCAGCTTGCCGACGTGGTAGCTGACCGAGCCGACCGCCTCGCCGGTCCGCTCGCTCAGCATGCCGACGGTCTGCGGGCCGCGCAGGCGAAGCTCGCCGAGCAGCCGCAGCCGGGTGGGGTGGGCCAGCGCTCGCATGGCGCGCGGGTCGCTGAGGCGCCGGTTGCCGGTTCCGTCGGTCATGCCGTCAGGCTAGACCGACAAGAAGTAATGTACAAGGAGTCTTGTCGAATCTCCTCGGTCTCAGTCGAGGCAGAACTCGTTGCCCTCCGGATCGGTCATCAGCACGTGCCCCGCCTCCAGCGGGGGAGCGGGCTCGAAGCGCCCGACGCGCGTCGCGCCGAGCGGAACGAGCAGGTCGGCCGCCGCCTCCAGCGCCGCCATCCGGGCCTCGCCGGTCAGGCCGGGCGCGGCCCGGACGTCCAGATGCACCCGGTTCTTGATCCGCTTGGACTCCGGCACCCGCTGGAAGAACAGTCGCGGACCGGCGCCCTCCGGGTCGACCACTGCCGAGGCGTCGTTGTGCCGCTCCGGCGGAACGCCCATCGCGGTCAGCGCCTGCTCCCACGAGTCGAAGCCCTCCGGCGGGCCCTGGACCCGGTAGCCGAGGACCTCGGCCCAGAACGCCGCCAGCTTCGCCGGGTCGGCGCAGTCGATGGTGATTTGCACGTCGCGGGCCATCTCGGCTCACCTTCCGTCGGTCCCGCCGGCGAACCGGCGGCACGTGTGATCGGTCGCCGTCCAGCCTGCCGGAGCCAGCGGACAGCGACTGTCCTCAACACGGGACGGATCAGGTTCGGCGGCCGGTGGCGCGGCCCTTGAGCCGGCGACCCAACTCCCGGGCGATCTCCTTCTTCGCGTCCCGCTCGGCCAGCGCCTGACGCTTGTCGTACGACCGGCGGCCCCGGGCCAGGCCCAGCTCCACCTTGGCCCAGCCGTCGGCGAAGTACATCGACAGCGGCACCAGCGTGACGCCGCCGTCGCGCAGCTTCTCCAGGATGCGGGCGATCTCCACCCGGTGCAGCAGCAGCTTGCGGGTGCGCCGGGGCGCGTGGTTGGTCCAGGTGCCGAAGCCGTACTCGGCGATGTGCAGGCCGTACAGCATGATCTCGCCGTCGCGCTCCTGGGCGAACGCGTCGACAAGCGACACCCGCCCCTCGCGCAGCGACTTGACCTCGGTGCCGGCCAGCACGATGCCCGCCTCGTACGTCTTGAGGATGTCGTAGTCGTGCCGCGCCTTCTTGTTCGAGGCGATCAGCTTGCGCCCGTTCTCCCTGGCCACGCGAGCAGGGTACCCGCGGGCGGCGACTCCGGGCCGGTCGCCGGGCGGGTCGCGGCCACCCAGCCGGTGGTGATCAGCAGCAGCGCCGCGCAGTAGGTGGTCATCACCAGCAGGCCCCGCCCGGGCAGCTCGATCCCGGCCGCGCCCACGCCGATGAGCAGGTCGGAGACGAGGAAGAACGCGCCGCCGGCGGCGACAGGCGCGGACACCCCGGCCGCGGCGGCGGCCATCAGGCACAGCGCCAGGCTGTAGCCGAGCACCGGCAGCCGCAGCGGCCCGAGCATGCCCCACAGCAGCGCGTTCGCCCCGGCCCAGGCGAGCAGGTAGCCGGCCCACGCCACGACCGGCGTGCGCCGGTGCCGGACGAAGGCGGTTATGAACGCGATCTGGGTGACCAGGAAGAAGCCCATGCCGGCCAGGAACGCGGTGTCACCCTCCAGGAGCAGGGCGACGTCGCCCGCGGTGGCGGCGACAAGGCCGACCGCCACCGCGTCCACCCGGCGGCGGCGCGCCCAGAGGTACGCCAGCAGCACCGGCGCGAGCAGCGGCTTGGCCAGCCACTGGAGCACCGTCGAGTCGAGCGCGACCCCGACCAGTTCGACGGCGGCGACCAGCCCGAACAGGAGCAGCATCCAGGAGCGCCTCATCGGGCCGGCTGCCAGCCCGGGCGGCCGAACAGGTAGCCGAGTCGGTGCCGCCAGCAGTCGGCCCGGCGTACGTCGGACCAGATCGCGGCGAACTCGTGGGTGGCCACCCGCAGCGGGTTGTAGGTGCCGATGTTCTTGGTGAGGCCGTAGCGCGCGGAGGCCCGCTCGGGCTCGAACGTGCCGAACAGCCGGTCCCAGATGATCAGGATGCCGCCGTAGTTGCGGTCCAGGTACTCGGTGTTGGAGCCGTGGTGCACCCGGTGGTGCGACGGCGTGTTGAAGATCCACTCGATCGGCCGGGGCAGCACCCTGATCCGTTCGGTGTGCAGGAAGAACTGGTAGAGCAGGCTGACCGACTGCTGCAGGAAGATCATCCACGGCGGAATGCCGAGCAGGGCCAGCGCGAGCCAGAACGGCAGCGAGGTCATCGGCGTCCAGCTCTGCCGCAACGCGGTCGAGAAGTTGTAGTAGACGCTGGAGTGGTGGACCACGTGGCTGGCCCAGAGCACGCGCACCTCGTGGTGCGAGCGGTGGAACCAGTAGTAGGCCAGGTCGTCGGCGAAGAACAGGATCACCCAGGTCCACCAGTCGCCGGGGGACAACTGCACCGGCGCCACGGTCCACAGCGCCGCGAACAGGCCGACGGTGAGCAGCTTCCACGGGAAGCCGATGATCTGGCTGCCCAGCCCCATGGACAGGCTGGTGGTGGTGTCGCGCAGCTCGTAGCCGCGCTCGTCGTCGTCGGGCAGGAAGCGGTAGGAGACCGCCTCGATCACGATCAGGAGCAGGAACGCCGGGACGGCGTACAGCACGGCGGGGATCATGCGCGCGCTTCCCTTCCGGGGGTGGTGGTGGGGGTGGGGGTGACCGGCGCGGTCAGCAGCTCCCGGGCGTGCCGGGCGGCCGCCGCGCCCTGACCGGAGGCGATCGAGGTGGCGAGACGGCGGTGCCCGGCGACGTCGAGCAGTTCGGCCGCGCGGGCGTCCGGGGGGACGTCACCGACCGCGAACGTGCCGGCCACCAGGCTGTTGAAGGCGAGCTGGTAGGCGGTGTTGCCGCTGCCGCGTACGACCAGCCGCCAGATGGCGATGTTCGCCTCGTTCATCAGGTCCAGGTCGGGGGCCAGGTCGCCGTACTCCTCGGCGGCCCGGACCACGGCGGCGACGACGGCCGCGTCGCCGCGCTCGGCGCACAGCCGGGCCGCGTCGATCCCGACGCACGCCCGCATCTCCAGCATGTCGCGCACCAGCGTCTCGACCGGGAGTACGTCACCGGAGCGGGCCAGTGACAGCGCCAGGTCCAGCCCGGCGTGGACCCGCCAGTCCAGCACCCGGGTCGCGCCGCCCTGGCTGACCCGGACCAGGCCGAGCTGCTGCAGGCGGCGCAGCGCCTCCCGGACCGCGTGCCGGTTGACCGCGAACGCGCCGGCCAGCTCGCGCTCGCCGGGCAGCGTCTCGTCCGGCGCGTACCGGCCGGAGACGATCGCGTCGCGCAGCCGGCCGAAGACGTGGTCGGAGACCGAGACGCGGGGCGCGGGATCGAAGGTCATGCGCAGCAGTGTGGCCCCGTACACATCAACCCGTCAACTGGTTGTACCAGTCGAATTCCGGGGCGGCCGGTGCGTGCCGCAGCGGTCACCCCTCGTATCCTTTCCGCCGTAGGAGCCGCCAGAGGGAAGGAGCCGGTGTGAGCGACGGGGTCGAGACGTTGGAGTTCCAGGCCGAGGCCCGTCAGCTGTTGCAGCTGATGGTGCACTCGATCTACTCGAACAAGGACGTCTTCCTGCGCGAACTGATCTCGAACGCGTCCGACGCGCTGGACAAGCTGCGGCTGGAGTCGCTCGTCGACAAGGACCTGCCGGCCGACACCTCCGACCTGCACATCGAGATCGAGGCCGACAAGGACGCCCGTACGCTCACCGTGCGGGACAACGGCATCGGCATGACCCGTGACGAGGTGGTCCGCCTGATCGGCACCATCGCCAAGTCCGGCACCGCCGAACTGCTGCGCAAGCTGCGCGAGTCCTCCGACGCCGCCGCGTCCCAGGAGCTGATCGGCCAGTTCGGCGTCGGTTTCTACGCCACGTTCATGGTCGCCGACAAGGTGACGCTGCTGACCCGCCGCGCCGGACAGTCCGGCGGCACCCGCTGGGAGTCCACCGGCGAGGGCACGTACTCGATCGAGGAGGTCGAGGACGCACCCCAGGGCACCTCGGTCACGCTGCACCTCAAGCCCGTCGACACCGAGGACAACCTGCACGACTACACCGCCGAGTGGACGATCCGGGAGATCGTCAAGCGCTACTCCGACTTCATCTCGTGGCCGATCCGGATGACGGTCGACAAGCCCGGCGAGGACGGCGCCACCACCCGCGAGGAGCAGACGCTCAACTCGATGAAGGCGCTCTGGGCGCGCTCGCGGGACGAGGTCGACGAGGCCGAGTACAAGGAGTTCTACCGGCACGTCGCGCACGACTGGGCCGACCCCCTCGAAACCATCCACATGCGCGGCGAGGGCACCTTCGAGTACGAGGCGCTGCTGTTCCTGCCGTCGCACGCCCCGCTGGACCTGTTCTCCCCGCAGGGCCGCCGCGGCGTGCAGCTCTACGTCAAGCGCGTGTTCATCATGGACGACTGCGACGCGCTGATGCCCAACTACCTGCGCTTCGTCAAGGGCGTGGTGGACGCGCACGACCTGTCGCTGAACATCTCCCGGGAGATCCTCCAGCAGGACCGGCAGATCCGCGCGGTACGCCGCCGGCTGGTCAAGAAGGTCCTCGCCACGCTCAAGGACATGTCCGCCGAGTCGTACCGCACCTTCTGGACCGAGTTCGGCGCGGTGGTCAAGGAGGGTCTGCTGGAGGACGCGGACAACACCGAGGCACTGCTGGAACTGGTCCGCGCCGCCAGCACCCACGACCCGGCCGAGCCCACCACGCTGCGGGCGTACGTGGAGCGGATGAAGGACGGGCAGAGCGAGATCTACTACGCCACCGGCGAGAACCGGGCCACCATCGAGAACTCGCCGCACCTGGAGGCGTTCCGCGCCAAGGGCTACGAGGTGCTGATCCTCACCGACCCGGTGGACGAGGTGTGGGTCGAGCGCGTCGGCGCGTACGACGGCAAGACGCTGCGCTCGGTCGCCAAGGGCCAGGTGGACCTGGAGACCGAGGAGGAGAAGGAGAAGGCCGAGGCCGAACGGCAGGAGTACGCCGACCTGCTCACGTTCCTCGGCGGCGCGCTCGCCGACAGCGTCAAGGAGGTTCGCCTGTCCACCCGGCTGACCACCTCGCCGGCCTGCGTGGTGGGCGACGCGCACGACATGACGCCGACGCTGGAGAAGATGTACCGGGCGATGGGCCAGGAAGTGCCCCAGGTCAAGCGGATCCTGGAGCTGAACCCGGCCCACCCGCTGGTCACCGGGCTGCGCAAGGCGCACGGTGAGGGCGGCGACACGGCCGCGCTGACCGAGACCGCCGAGCTGCTGTACGGCATGGCGTTGCTGGCCGAGGGCGGCGAGCTGGCCGACCCGGCCCGGTTCACCCGCATCCTGGCCGACCGCCTGGCCCGCGGCCTGTAGCCCGACCCGACCCGGCCCGCTTGATCGACTCCACTACGCCGAGGTGGCGGTACCTGGGTGCCCCCGATGCCTCCACCTCGGCGAGCTGGTGTCGATCAAGCGCCGGGAAGTCGATCCGGGTGGTTGTCGGGTCAGTCCTTCGCCGGGCTCGTGCGGGCGGCTGGCTGCCGCTTGATCGACTCCAGCTCGCCGAAGTGGTGGTATCAGGCGGGCTCTGACCCCGCCACTTCGCCGAGCTGGTGTTGATCACCTGGGGCGTCCCGGAATGAGGAAGATCGATCCCAGTTGGAGGGACGCTCGGGGCTCTAGATGAGTGAGGGCTCTGGCGGAGATGGTCTTGCGGGCCCGCGTCGGCGGGGCGGCCCCAATGCGCAGGTGTCGAGCGGGTGGATCTGACGGAGCGCCGCTTGGCGAGCGTCGGCTGATGTCGGGCTCTTGTCGAAGGCTGTTGATCGGCTGTGTCCGGGCGGTTGTCGTGGCTTGTGCTTGATCGACACCATTGCGCCGAAGTGGTGGCATCGGACGGGTTCTGACCCCGCCACCTCGGCGAGACGGGTCTGTTCAGGGGAGCGCGGGGTAGAGCGCTGCCACCCCACCGGACAGCCCCGCCTGGACCCGGCGGGCGACGTCGTCGGCCAGGATCTCGTAGCTGCCGGACTCGATGCCGTCGGCGGCGAGCCGGGCGACGTCGGCCGGGTGCGCCTTCGGGCCGGGCACGGCGGCGGCCATCTCGGTGTCCATGTAGCCCACGTGCAGCCCGGCGACCCGGACGCCCCGGCCGGCCAGTTCCAGGCGCAGCGCGTTCGTCATCGACCACTCGGCGGCCTTGGCCGCGCCGTACGCGCCGACGCCGGGGATCGTGAACCAGGACAGCGCCGACAGCACGTTCAGGATCGTGCCGCCGCCGTTCGCCGCGATCCGGGGCGCGAACGCGCGTACCACCGACAGCGTGCCGAGGTAGTGCGTCTCCAGCTCCAGCCGGATCTGCGCGAGGTCACCGTCGAGCAGGTCGGCGCCGGTGCTCACGCCGGCGTTGTTCACCAGCAGCGTCACGTCACCGGCCCGCTCCGCGGCGGCGGCCACCGAGGCGGGGTCGGTGATGTCGAGGCGTACCGGGGTGACGCCGGGCAGGTCGACGGTGTCCGGGTTGCGGGCGCCGGCCCAGACGGTCGCGCCGCGCGCGACGAGTTCGGCGGCCAGGTGCCGGCCGAAGCCACGGTTGGCGCCGGTGACCAGGGCGGTGCTTCCAGCGATCTTCATGTCTCGCTCCGAGGGGTGGGAAAGGAAGGTGGGTCAGGCGGACAGCAGGCCCGGACCGGGCAGGACGGCCAGCTCGCCGGGCGGTACGTCGTGTCCGGCGTCGCAGCGCAGCCGGGCGTGCACGGCCGCGCCGCACTCGTCGTGGGTCAGCCGGACGGCCGGGCCGGCCTCGTCGGCGGCGTACGTGTCGCCCCACTGCCGCAGCGCGACCAGCACCGGGATCAGGTCGCTGCCCTTGGCGGTGAGCACGTACTCGTCGCGGGTGCGCTGCCCGGGCTCGCGGTAGGGGCGCCGGTCGAGCAGCCCGTCGGCGACGAGCTGCTTGAGGCGTGCGGCGGCGACGGGCTCGCTGACGCCGACCCGCCGCGCGAAGTCGTCGAAGCGGCGGGTGCCGAACGACGCCTCGCGCAGCAGGAGCAGCGTCGTGCGGTTGCCGACCACCTCCAGCGCCCGGGCGATCGAGCAGTTGGCGGTGGACCAGGAGTCACGCTGCGCAAGGAGGTCCGTCATGGCGTCGACGGTACCCCCTGACTTAGGAAATCAAAAGTCAGCTACCTCACAGCTGGCCGGGGAAGAAGCCGTGCCGGGCCAGCGGCTCGACGATCTGGTGCTCCTCGTACGACAGGTGCGACAGCAGCGTGTCGGTGAGCAGGTCCACCGCCTCCTGGAGCTGCGTGAAGTCGCCGGGCCGGTGGACCAGTTCCACGAGCGCCCGGTCGACGCCCTCCACCACCCCGTGGATCACCACGTGTTCCTCCTCGAGGCGGTCGAGCACGGCCGCCAGCCCGGCCTCGGAGCGGCGCAGGTGCGGGAAGATCGAGGCGTCCTCCAGCCCGTGGTGCTGGGTGACCATGGTGCAGTAGGCCGCGCAGTACGCCCCGAGCGTCCAGTTGTTCTGCCGCATGGTCATCTCGTTGAGCGCCGCCCGCGCCCGGCCCGGCGAGACAGCGCCCCGCTTGACCTGTTCCAGCAGGTCGCGCACCTGGGCCAGCTCCTGGCGCAGGTGGTCGTGCACGTCCACCAGGTGCTGCCCGGCGGCCTGCCCCCGGGGTGGGTAGACCTGGCCGGCCGGAGGCGGCGGGGCGGTCGGCCGGGTCGACTCGTCCCAGGGGCGGCGCGCGCTCAGACGTACCCCCGGGTCGGGGGTGGGGGTGACCGCCAGCGTGGCCGCGCCGCCGGTGGCGGCCGTGTCGTCGGCGACCGCGCGGGCCCCGCTGCCGGGCGCGGTGCGCTCGGCGGCGACGAGTTCGCGGACCGCCGGCGCGACCTCCTGGGCGAAGATCTGGATCGCGCGCGGCTCGTCGCTGCCGAGGATGAACGTGGTGACGCCGTGCTCCAGCGTGAGCCCGGCCAGCTCCTCCACCCACTGCTCCGGCGGGCCGGCCAGGAAGCCGGCCGACGAGCGCGCGAACGTGCCGGTCACGTTGAGCATGCGGCGGATCTCGGCCGGGTCGCGCCCGGCAGCCTGCGCGCCCTCGTCCACGAGCGCGTTCAGGGCGGGCAGCTCGTCGGGGCCCTTGGGCAGGTAGGACAGGGAGGGCAGCCAGCCGTCCGCGGCGCGGCCGACCAGGCGCAGCATGCGCGGCTTGTACGCGCCGACCCAGATGCCCACCCGATGCGCGGGCGCCGGGCCGCGCTTGGCGCCGACCACCCGGTAGTGCTCGCCGTCGACGCGGATCATGCCGCGGCGGTCGGTGTCCCAGACCTCGCGGATCACCCGGATCGCCTCGTCCAGGGCCTCGACCGCCGCGCCGGGGGACAGGCGCCGCCCGCCCGTCGCCTCGATCGCGTCCCAGAACGCGCCCGCGCCGAGTCCCATCTCGACCCGGCCGCCGGTGAGCAGGTCCAGGCTGGCCACGCTGCGGGCCAGCACCACCGGCTGGCGCAGCGGCAGGTTGAGCACGTTGCCGGCCAGGTGGATGCGCTCGGTGACGGCGGCCACGTAGGACATCAGCGTCCAGGTGTCCAGGAAGCCCGGCTGGTACGGGTGGTCCTGGAACGTGACCAGGTCCAGCCCGACCTGTTCGCAGAGCGTGGCCAGCGCCACAACCTGGTCGGGCTGCCCGGCGGCGGGCGTGATGAAGCCGCCGAAGGTCAGCTCGTGTCCGTGATCGGTCATCCGTCCCGCCCCTCCCGTGATCTTGCTCGGCCCTGCCACGGTAGCTCCACAGGTGGTAGCCCGGCCGGGTGAACACCATCACAAGAAGTGGACGATCGTCGCAAACCGTCCTTAGCGTCGGTTTCGTTCGCATTCGCGGGCACCGCGGGCCGGAAACGCCAAATCCCGCCGCCGGCCCCGGTAACCGAACCTCGTGCGGGAGCGGGGGAACCACACGTTCCACGGTGCATCGTCACCTCGGGGTGAAGCCGCCACCGGCGGCCGGGCTCCTCGGCCCGAACCCGACAGCTCACCTCGTCGGCGTGGAGGAATCCACATGGCAACTGCATACTCGGCCCGAAGCCGCCGTACCGCTCTCGGTGCGGTGGTGACCGGCGCCGCCGTCGGCGTCGCGACCCTGTTCGGCCCGGCCGCACCGGCCAGCGCGGGCGTCAACTGGGACGCGGTCGCGCGCTGCGAGTCCGGCGGCAACTGGAAGATCAACACCGGCAACGGCTACTACGGCGGGCTCCAGTTCTCCCGCGCCACCTGGAACGGCTACGGCGGCCAGAAGTACGCCGCCCGCGCCGACCTGGCCAGCCGGTCCGAGCAGATCGCCGTCGCGGAGAAGGTGTTGCGCGGCCAGGGCATCGGCGCGTGGCCGGTCTGCGGCAAGAAGGGCGGCTCGGCGAACGCCGCGGCGACCCGGTCCGAGCGGGCGGCCCCGAAGAAGGCCACCTCGAAGAAGTCCGCCCCGAAGCGGGCCGCCACGCGCAAGACCGCGCCGGAGCGGGCCGCGACGACTGCGGCGCCGCAGCCGTCGGCCGGGACGTACGTGGTCCGGCGCGGGGACACGCTGTCGGAGATCGCCGTGGCGCAGCGCGTCGACGGCGGCTGGCGTGCCCTGCACGAGCGCAACCGGGCAGTGGTCGGCGACGACCCCGGCCTGATCTTCCCCGGTCAGCGGCTGCGTCTGCGCTGATCTGGTCCGGACGCCCGGCCGGTTCGACCCGGCCGGGCGTCCGGCCGCCCGCGACACGCCGCGCCGCCGGTGTCCGGCCTGCTCGCGGCGCCGGACGCCACCCGTGACGGCCGCTGACCGCGATTCGTCGGAGCCGGTTGCTAGGGTCACGATGATCGGCTCAGACGTGAAGAAAGCGCGGAAATGACCAACGATCCGTTCTCGGCGGCCGCGAGCATCGACGAACTGCTGACCCGCACGCAGCAGGCGCTCACCGCGATGCGCTCCCGGGCCTCGGAGCACGCCGACGGCGAGCCGGGCGACCTGCTGCGCGCCGAGGGCACCGCAGCCGACGGCCGAGTCCGCGCGGTCGCCGTTCAGGGCGGCCGGCTGGATTCCGTGACGATCGACCCGGACTTGGCCGGCGAGCCCCTCGACGTCCTCTGCGGACATGTCACCGCCGCCGCCAACGCCGCGCTGTCCGAGCTGGACGCCCGGGTCAGCGCGTCGGCGCGGGCCGACGCCGACGCGCTCGCCGCCCGGCTCGGCAGCATGGGTGACCAGGCCGAGCTGTTCGGTCGCGCGATGCACGAGGCGGCCGCGCGGATCCACCGCGACCGCGGCACGGCGTCCCAGGCCGGGCGTCCGGCCTGACCTGACCGCACACGGCCCGGCACGACGCGGCGCCGCCCCGGCACGCGGCGGCGGCCACGCGCGACGCGGCACCGCCCGGCACGACGAGGCGGCCGGCCGCCGGGAGGACGACGACCGGCCGCGCTACGCCACGGTCAGCTCAGGGTGACCGCGGTGTCGTCGACGACGAAGGACGTCTGCAGTGAGCTGTCCTCCACGCCGCTGAACGAGATGGTCGCCGTGGTGCCTGCGAGCGACGAGATGTCGAAGGACCGCTGCACGTAGCCGGTGGCCTTGTTCAGGTTGGAGTAGGTGGCCAGCGTGGTGCTGCCGGCCTTGACGGTGAGCTTGTCGTACGCGGTGCCGGTGGTCGTCTCCGCGCTGTCGATGTGCAGCCAGAAGCTGAACGTCGCGCGGCATCCGGCCGGGATCGTCACCGACTGACTGAGCGTGTCGGTGTGCGACGAGCCGTACCCGTCCAGCCACGCCTTGTACGAGCCGCCGTGCGCGGCCTGGCCGCTGTCGGTGGTGATGACGCCGGACGAGGCGCTCCAGCTCACGTTGCCCGACTCGAAGCCGGGGTTGGCGAGCTTGTTGCCGGAGCAGCCGCCCGACGGCGGGGTGGTCGTGGTGCTCGGTGTGGGCGTCGGGGTGCCACCGGCGCAGGTCGGCTCACCCGACTGGGCCGGCACGCTGACCGCCGCCCAGGCCGCCTTGACCGCGTTGAACTCGGTGCAGCTGCTCGGGTAGAGGTTCTTCGCCGCCTGCAACGTCCAGACGCGGTACTTCAGGTAGGACGAGGACGACGTCTTCAGCAGCATGGCGTTGTACATGATCTTGATGGCCTTCTGGATGCCCAGGCCGCTCACGCTGCTGCTGTTGCAGGTCGAGCTGGACGGCTGCCCGTTGGTCGGGCTGCTGCCGTTGGCCAGCAGGTAGAACCAGTGGTTGCCGGGCCCGGCCGCGGCGTGCACCTCGGTCGACGGGATGCTGCTCGAGTAGCAGTTCGGGTCGCCGAGCGCCGACGGGTTGTACATGTTGCGGATCGGGCCGGAGCCGACCAGGTTGATCTTCTCGCCGACCAGGAAGTCCGGCGCGTCGTAGCTGGACGGCTCGTTGGCGAACCACTCGGTGGCCGCGCCGAACGTGTCCGCCACGAACTCCTGCGTGCCGCCGCCGGAGATGCCGCCGGGGGTGTTGTCGTCGATGCCGTGGCCGATCTCGTGCGCCACCACGTCCAGCGAGCCGATCCACTGACCGGCGGTGTTCTTGCCGATCTGCACCTGGCTGCCGTCGTAGTAGGCGTTCTGGTCGTTGAGGCCCACCCGGATCGGCCAGTAGCCGCCGTTGCCGTTGGCGCCGTTGCGGCCCAGCCACTGGGCGAGCATCTTGTGCTCGGTCTGCGCGGAGAACAGCGCGTCCACGCAGCCGGTCTCCTTGTTCGTGGCGGTGCCGTTGCCCCACACGTCGTCGGAGCCGCTGAACGTGGTGTTGTTCGCCGCGTCCTGGCAGCTCAGGTTCGTGACGGTCGGGTCCTTCATGGTGTACGTGGAGCCCGACTGGGTGGTGTTGAGCGTGAGCGGGCTGGGCCCGTTCCAGGCGCCGGTGCCGGTGCCGCGTACCACGTGCTCCTGCTTGCGCAGGACCGCGCCGGTACGGGCGTCGACGTCGACGGTGAGCCGGCTCGGGCCGTCCGCGCTGGTGCCACGTACCGTGGTCTCCCAGGCCAGCGCCGGTGCGGCGCCGAGCGTGTAGACGACGAGCGTGGTGCCCTCGACGGCGCTGACGGTCTTGAGCTGGGCGCGCGCCGTGGCCGCGGCGGCGGCCTGGGTCAGCGCGGGCGTGGTGGCGAGGGCGCCGATCGGCCGCTGCTGGGCGACCGAGGCGTACTTGAGGTTGCCGGCGGAGTCGGTGGCCAGCACGAAGTCGCCGCCGACCACGGGCAGGCCCTTGTAGGTGCGCTCGTACGGCACGTACTGGGTGCCCTCGGAGGAGATGACCGGCTTCTGGACGAACGCGTCGTCGGAACCGGCCTGGAGGTAGGCGGGGCGGTTCGCGACCAGCGCGCGGGTCGAGTCGGCGGCGGCCGCTCGGGCCTGGGCCGGGTTGGGGGCGGCGGGCCCGGGTGGCGCGGCCTGCACGGCCGCGGCGGTGCCGGCGGCGATGACGCCGGCCGCCGCCGCGCCGGTGAGCGCGGCGAGGCGAGGTGAGAGTTTCACGGAGGTTTGCTCCTGTTCTACAGGCGCGCCGCACGAGCCCGGTGGGGACGGGCGGCGCGGTGGTGCGAGGCAGGGTGACGGCCGGTCACCGGAGCTGCCGGCGTGGCTCCGGGTCGACAGATCGACCGTCGCGATTCGCCGGGGGTCGGCGGTTCGCTGGTGCACAATCACACGCCGCGCGAGCCGTGAGCAATGGGTGACCTGGGCAACGGCTGGCAGTCGGGCGTGTCGCCGCGCGTGTCGTCCCAGGCAACCATGATCTTCAATAGGCCCTGATCAGGGCGAACATTGCCGACAGTGGATGGGGGCCCGTGCAAATTGCGGACGTTGCCTATGTGCGCGAATGGCGCACATAGACGCGAGGACGCCGCCGCACGCGGGCCGCCACCGCGCGGCCGGGTGCGTCAGCGCGGGCCGCGGGTCCGCGTCGGCGTGATCGTGGGCGGCGGTGGCAGCGTGGGCGTCAGCGTGGGCCGCGACGTCGGCCGCCCGGTCGGCTCCGGGCTCGGGCTGGGGCTCGACGGGGTCGGGCTCGGGCTCGGGGAGTCCGACGGTGTGGGCGCGGCGGTGGACGGCGGCGGTGCCGACGCGGTCGGCTCCGGGGTGTCGCCGGGAAACTTCGGCTCACCGAAGCGGTACTTGCCCGGGTCGAGCTTCATCGCCTCGGTGGCCTTTGTCATGAACTGCCGCCAGATCGGCGCGGCGCCGGTCGAGCCGTACACGTCGTAGCTGCCGTCGCTGGTCCGCAGCGGCTTGCCGTCGGTGGTGCCCAGCCACACGGCCGAGGCCAGCGCGCCGGTCCAGCCCACCATCCAGGTGTGCACGTTCTGTGTGGTGCTCTTCCCGGCCTGCCAGGTGCCGGTCTTGCCGGCGGAGTCCCAGCCGTTGTCCAGCTTGGCCGCCCGGACCCGGCGCAGCGTCCAGTCCAGCTGGTCGACGGCCTCCCGGTCCAGCCCGAGGTCGGTGGTGCGCAGCTGCTCGGTCCACACCTCCTCGTCGTCCTTGCTCACCGACCGGACGAAGTGGGCGTCGGCGCGCTGGCCGCCGGCCGCGAACGTGGCCATCCCGTTCGCGTGGTCCTGCACGGTGATGCCGTACTGCCCGATGCCGACCTCGGTGGAGAACCGCTTCGCCACCTCGTTGGCGGGGTCGCTGCGCAGGTCGACGCGCTGCGGCCGGGGGTTGCCCCGGACCGTCTCCCACATCGACTCCACGCCCGCCTGCCGGGCCATCTCGATCACCTTGTCCGTGCCGAGCCGCTCGGTCAGCTCGAAGTAGGTGACGTTGAGCGAGGCGACGGTGGCCTCCCACAGCGCACAGTCCGGCTGGCAGGGCGCCCGCTCGGCGTTGCGGATCGGCCCGGCCGCGCTGCCCTTGGTGCGCCCCGAGGCGGGGAACTCCTTGGTGTCCGGCGAGTCGAACCGCTCCTTCACCGAGATCCCGTCGCGCACGGCGGCGGCCAGGTCGTACACCTTGAACGACGACCCCGGCGGATGCTGGCCGAAGCCGCGGGCCTGGCCGTCCTCGTCGGAGTACCAGCCCGCGTAGTCCGCGCCCGAGCCCTTGTCGCCGCCGTAGTAGCCGAGCACCCGGCCGGTGCCCGGCTCCACCGCCACCAGCGCCGCCTGCCAGTTCCGCGGCTGCCCGCGCACCGCTCGCGGGGCGGTGTCCCGGCGGATGTCCGCCGCCGCCTCGGCCGCGTCCTGCACGCGCTTGTCGATGGTGGTGACGATGCGGTAGCCGCCGTCCCGGATCACCTCGTCCGGCTTGCCGCGGAACGGCTCGGTCCCGCGCAGCTCGGCCAGCACGTGGTTGACCACCAGGCCGGTCGGCCGGTCCAGGTCGGACCGGCCCGCGTCCTTGTCGATCGGCCGGACCGTGTCCGGGTACGCGAGGTCCGCCGCCTGCTGCGACGTCAGGTAGCCGAGCTTGACCATGCCGTCGCGGATGTAGTTCCACCTGTCGATCGAGTTCTGCTTGGCCAGCGCGTTGCGGCGCGGGTCGTAGCCGGGCGTGCCCTCGGGGTCGGCCGGATCCGCCTCCGGCTGCTTCACCATGGCGCAGAGCACCATCGCCTCGGCCTGGGTGAGCTGCCGCTCGGGTGGGGCGTCCCGGCGGACCGTCTTGCCGAAGTACGTCTGCGCGGCCGCCTCGATCCCGTACGCGCCCCGGCCGAACGGCACGGTGTTCAGGTAGAAGCCGAGGATCTCCTCCTTGGTGTACGCGTCGTCGAGCTTCCACGCGATGACCGCCTCGCGCAGCTTGCGGGAGTAGGTGACGCCGCGCAGGTCGGCGGCGATGCGCGCGTACTGCTGGGTGAGCGTGGAGGCGCCCTGCCGCTGCCCGCCGCTCACGTTGGCCCAGGCGGCGCGCAGCACGCCCTTGAAGTCGATGCCGCGGTTGGTCCAGAAGGTCCGGTCCTCGGCCGCCACGATCGCCTGCTTGGCCGAGTCGTTCATCTGGTCGTACGGCACGATGGTGCGGTTCTGCGCGCCCAGCTTCGCCATCGGCGTGCGCCCGTCGGCGTAGAAGACGGTTGTCGACTCGGGCAGCTTCAGGTCGCTGGGCGTGGGCACGCTGTCGAAGTAGTAGCCGCCCGCGACCAGGCCGCACCCGGCCAGCAGCACGCAGACCGCGAGGACGACCGGCAGGCGCCGCCGCTTGCGCTTCGGGCTCGCGGTCGTGGCGCCGGCCGGCCCCGGGGTCTCTCCCGTTCCTCGCACCGTTACCTCCGGTCGCTCGGCGAAGTCGTGCCCGGCTCGCAGGCTAACCGAGGTAGGGCGCCCGCACCGGCCGACGACGTCGGGGCAACGGATCAACCTCCGGCTCGCCGAGGCCGAGCACAGCGACGTCTGTGTGAAGGCGGCGGGCGGGAGCCGGGGCGGCTGGGTGGCCGCCCCGGCCCGGTCAACCGGTCAGCGCGCCGCCCGGTCGGCGGCCCGGCCGTCGCGGTCCGGGCGGCCGAAGCCGCGGTGACGCACCGGCCAGCGGTCGTTGCCGCCCGCACGGAACGGCGTCGACCGCCACAGCGCCCGCAGCTCGGTGCCGTCCGGGGCCGCGAAGGCCTCCCGTGCGGTGTAGCCGAGCCGCCGCAGCAACTCCTCCTGCTCCCCGGCGCACGGGTGCGCGTAGGTGGGCAGGCTGAGGGTGTCCATCCGGCGCTGCGCCCCGGCGAGCGCCTCCGCCGCACCGCCCCGGGGAGCGGCCAGCAGCGCCAGGTTGTTGTGCGGCTCGACCGGACGCCGGGCGGCGAGCGCGTCACCGAGGCGGCGGAACCGCTCCTCGTCCGGGCCGGCGGCGTCGGCGAGACGATCGGCGTACCGGTGGGGCGTCGGGATCGGCCGGTAGCGGTGGAACCACACGGTGGCGGCGCTGCCGTCGGGCAGCAGGAACGCGTCGCCGAACAGCAGCGCGTGTTCGGTCCAGATCCGCGCCACGGCGGCGAGGACCGGCAAACGGCGCGGCGCGTCGGGGACGAGCCAGGCCGCCAGGGCGGTGGGCATCAGGGCCTCGGCGACGAGATCGGCGATGCGGCCGATGTCGCACCACCGGGCGCGGGCGACGGGCAGGGCTGTGCTCATGAACGAACTCCTGTTTCACAGGCGTGATCGGGTCTGGTGCGGGCGCCGGACGACGGCGCCGCCGCGCAGGCGCGGCAGTCGGGCGGGACACGCCCGTGCTCCGGATCGCATGTGGTCCTGTGAAGTCCGCTCAGGCGGGTCTGGTGCCGGGCCGCGACGTGCGGGAGGCCGGCAGGCGTTCGTGCGACGGGCGCCCGTACTGGTGGGCGAGCGTCGGCAGCCCCCAGCGGCACGCGTCCGCGTCGGCCGCCTCGCTGTGCACCGCGCCGCCGGCATGGCTGGCGCCGTCGTACGGCTGCGGCGCGACGGGGGTCGGGGCGAAGTCGGCCGCCGTGCGGACAGCCTGCGTCGCGCTGCGCGCGGCGGCGCCCCGTTGTTCGACGGCGAAGGCACGCGCCACCGGGCCGGCGGCGACCGTAACGCTGTCGCCCGCGCGGGCCGGCGCAGCCGGGCGGGCCTTCACGGCCGGATCAGCGGTGCCGGCCGGATCAGCCGGACCAGCCGGATCAGCCGGGTCGGCGGGGGCTGTCGGGTCACCGGGGTCGGTCGGGTCAGCGGGGTCGGCCGGGCCCGGCTGCGACGCCGCCGGTGGGTCGAGCAGATCGGTCACCGGGCTGAGCGGGTCGAGCACCGGGTCCAGCGGCGCGACCACCGGTTCCAGGCCCCGCCAGACCGGACCGAGAATCGGGCTCAGCGGCTCCACGACCGGGGACAGCACGTCCGCGACCGGTTCGAGCACGCCCTCCGTGACCGGGCCGGTGAGCGGGCGCAGGGCCTCCGCGACCGGCGTGAGCAGGTGATCGCGTACCGGGTCGGTGGCCGGGCGCAGGCCGTCGGTGACCGGGGTCAGCACGTGGTCGCGGACCGGCGTCACCACCGCCTCGACGACGCGGCCGGTGACCGGCGTCGTGGCGGCCGGGGCCGCCTCCGGGGCCGTCGCCACGGCCTTTCCGGGCGTGGGCGTGCCGGACGTGGGCGTGCCGGGCGCGTCAGCGCTCGGCGCGGTGGCGTCGGCGGCGGGAGCTGTCGTGCCGGATGCCGGCGCGGCGGCGGGTGTGGACTCGACACCGACGGCCCCGGACGCGGGCAGGCCGAGAACCGCGCCGAGTGTGTGGGTCAGAGTCTCCACGGTGGCCGTGAGCGGCGGACGGTCGGCGGCGTGGGCGGCCGAGCCGGCCGCCACCTCGTGCGCGCCCCAGACGGCTGCCACGCCGCCGAGCAGCAAACCGAGGCGCAGCGTGTAGTACGCCACCCACCCGATCCGTCGCGTCATCGCACACCCTCCGGATCCGCGCCCGGCGGCGCGGATCATCGTCCGCACTGTACCGAACGTGGCCGTCCGGGCACAGTACGCCGCGAATCGGTTTCGGGCGCGTCGCGCCGGGCGCAGGCGTGGGACGCGCGCGCTCCGGGTACAGCGGAACCATGAACACGAGCACGGCCGAGCGCCCGGCCACCGCCCCCGCCGCGCCCCCGGCCGGTGTGGTCGCCGTCGTCGCCCATCGGAAGAAGACGTTCGGGGGAGGGCTCGACGAGCTGCGCTCCCGGCTCGTCGCCGCCGGGGTCGGGCGGCTGCTCTGGTACGAGGTGCCGAAGAGCCGCAAGGCGCCCAAGCGGGTCCGCGCGGCGCTGGACTCCGGCGCCGAGCTGGTGCTGGTGTGGGGCGGCGACGGCATGGTGCAGCGGTGCGCCGACGCGCTCGCGGGCAGCGGCGTGCCGATGGGCATCCTGCCGGCCGGCACGGCCAACCTGTTCGCGGTGAACCTGGGCATCCCGGTCGACCTGCCCGAGGCGGTACGGATCGCGCTGCACGGCCGCCGGCGCGAGCTGGACCTGGGCCGGATCAACGGCGAGCACTTCGCGGTGATGGCCGGCGCCGGGTTCGACGGCGACCTGATCCGGGACGCCGACCGGCAGCTCAAGGGCCGGTTCGGCCGGATCGCGTACGTCTGGACCGGGCTGCGGCACGTGCGCGGCGAGTGCGTACGGACCCGGATCCGGGTCGACGGCGCGGACTGGTTCGACGACGAGGCGAGCTGCGTGCTGTTCGGCAACGTCGGCACCATCACCGGCGGCATCCCGGCCTTCGACGACGCCCGTCCGGACGACGGGGCGCTGGAGGTCGGCGTGTCCACCGCCAGCGGCGCGGTGGACTGGGCGCGCACGCTGGGCCGGATGGCCGCCGGGCGCTCCGAGGAGTCGCCGTTCGTGCGGATCACCCGCGGTCGCAAGATCACGGTGCGGTTCGACGCGCCGAAGACGTACGAGCTGGACGGCGGCGCGCGGGGCAAGGCGAAACGGCTCAAGGTGAAGGTGGTCCCGGGCGCGCTGACGGTGTGCTGTCCCGACCCGCCGGACTGACCGCGTTCTGGCCGGGGCAGGATGCCGGCATGCGCGACGACATCCGCGACTACCTGGCCGAACTGGTCCGCCGCTCCCGGGACGTGCTCGGTGACGACCTCGTCGGCGCGTACGCCGCCGGGTCGGTCGGGCTGGGCGCGTACCAGCCGGGGCGCAGCGACGTGGACGTGGCGCTCGTGGCCGCCGGGCCGATGCCGGCGCCGGACAAGCGCCTGCTCGTGGACCGGCTGCGGCACGGGTCGCTGCCCTGCCCGGCGCGCGGCCTGGAACTGGTCGTCTACCGCCGCGACGTGGCCGCCTCCGGCGCCCCGGAGCCCGGCTTCGAGGTCGAGCTGAACACCGGCGCGACAATGCCGTTCCGCGCCACCTACGACCCGGCCGACCGGCCCGCCGCCGACGGGCGGTTCTGGTACGCGCTGGACCGCAGCATCCTGCGCCAGTCCGGCCTGACGCTGCTCGGCCCGCCCGCCGCCGACGTGTTCGCCGACCCGTCGCCGCAGGCGCTGCGGGCGCTGCTGGCCGACGCGCTGCGCTGGTGGCTGGCGCTGCCCACCCCACCCGGCGACGCACCGGCTCCCGGCGCGGAGGACGCGGTGCTCGGCGCCTGCCGCGCGCTGGTGCGCCACCGCGACGGCGTCTGGCTGGGCAAGGTCGACGCCGGGCTGCGGGTGGCCGCCGACGACCCGGACGCCGCGCTGATCCGCGCCTCGATCGAGGCCCGCCGCGGCGGCACGCCGCCGTCCGGACCGGCCGCCCGCGCGTTCCAGCGGCGGGTGCTGGACCGGATCACCGCGGACTGAACCGCGACTACTGTGAGCCGGGGAGGTGCGGTGATCATGACGGAGCTGAGCGCGTCCACGCGGGCCGGACTGGAGTCGGTGGTGCCCGGTGGCGTGGCGACCCGGGCCGCGGACCGGCTGCGGATGGCCCACGACGCCTCGCACTATCTGCTGCACCCCGGCGCGGTGATCACCCCGGCCGACGCCGGTCAGATCGCCGCGCTGCTGGCGCACAGCCGCCGCACCGGCACCCCGCTGACGTTCCGCTCCGGCGGCACCAGCCTCAGCGGCCAGGCCGTCACCGACCGGCTGCTCGTCGACGTGCGACGGCACTTCCGCGACCTCACGGTGCTCGACGACGGGCGGCGGGTGCGGGTCCAACCGGGGGTGGTGCTGCGGCAGGTGAACGCGCGGCTCGCGCCGTACGGCCGCAAGCTCGGCCCCGACCCGGCCAGCGAGTCCGCGTGCACGGTCGGCGGCGTGGTCGCCAACAACTCCAGCGGCATGACCTGCGGAACCGAGTTCAACACGTACCGGACGCTGGAGTCGCTGGTCCTCGTGCTGCCCAGCGGCACCGTGCTGGACACCGGCGCCCCGGACGCAGACGCCCGGCTGCGCGCCGCCGAACCGGCGCTGCACGCCGGGCTGCTGCGGCTGCGCGACCGGGTACGCGGCAATCCCGACTCGGTGCGCCGCATCCGCGCCCAGTACGCCATGAAGAACACCATGGGGTACGGCGTGAACGCGTTCCTCGACCACGACGACCCGGCCGATCTGCTCACCCGGCTCGTGGTGGGCAGCGAGGGCACGCTCGCGTTCGTCGCGTCGGCGACGTTCCGCACCGTACCCGTGCACCGCCATGCCGCGACGGGCCTGCTGGTCTTCGAAACGCTGGGCGCGGCGATGGCCGCGATGCCGGCGCTGGTGGCCGCCGGGCCGGCGGCGGTCGAGCTGCTCGACGCCGCCGCCCTGCGGGTCGCCCAGCGGGACCCGAAGGCGGACGCCACGCTGCGCGGCCTGGCCGTGCGCGGGCACGCCGCGCTGCTCGCCGAGTGGCAGGAGTCCGACGCGGCGGCGCTCGCCGACCGGGTCGCCGACGCCGGACCTGTGCTGGCCGGTCTGCCGCTGAGCGCACCGGCGCGGCTCAGCGGCGAACCGGCCGCCCGGGCCGCGCTGTGGCACATCCGCAAGGGCCTGTACGCGGCGGTGGCCGGCGCGCGCCCGTCCGGCACCACCGCGCTGCTGGAGGACATCGCCGTGCCGGTGGAGGCGCTCGCCGGCACCTGCGCGTCGCTGGCCGAGCTGTTCGAGCGGCACCGGTACGCCGACAGCGTCATCTTCGGCCACGCCAAGGACGGCAACCTGCACTTCATGCTCAACGAGCGCTTCGACGGCGGTGCGGCCCCGGCGCGCTACGCCGACTTCACCGAGGAGATGGTCGACCTGGTGCTCGGCCACGGCGGCACGCTCAAGGCCGAGCACGGCACCGGCCGGGTGATGGCCCCCTACGTGCGCCGCCAGTTCGGCGACGAGCTGTACGAGGTGATGCGCGAGCTGAAGACGCTCTGCGACCCGGACGGCGTGCTCAACCCGGGGGTGCTGCTCAGCGACGACCCGGAGATCCACATGCGGCACCTCAAGACCGTGCCGACGGTGGAGGAGGAGGTCGACCGCTGCGTCGAGTGCGGCTACTGCGAGCCGGTCTGCCCCAGCCGCGACCTCACCACCACGCCCCGGCAGCGCATCGTGCTGCGCCGGGAGATCGCCGCAGCGCAGGCCGCCGGCGACACCGCGCTGGTCCGGGAACTGACCGACGACTACGACTACGACGCGGTGCAGACCTGCGCCGTCGACGGCATGTGCGCGACCGCCTGCCCGGTGCTGATCAACACCGGTGACCTGGTCAAGCGGCTGCGCGCGCAGGAGCACGGCCGGGCGGCGGGGACCGCCTGGCGCGGCGCGGCCCGCCGCTGGGGCGCCACCACCCGGGGCATGGCCCGGGGACTCGATCTGGCCGGGGCGCTGCCGCCCGCGCTGCCCGAGGCCGCCACCCGGGCCGCCCGCGCGGTGCTCGGCGCCGACCGGGTGCCGCAGTGGCAACGGGACCTGCCGCGCGGCGGCACTCCGCGCCGCCCCCACCCGGCCGACGACCCGGACGCGGTGTTCGTGCCGTCCTGCCTGGGCACGCTGTTCGCCCCGGCGCAGGGCGGCACCGGCGTGGCTGCCGCGCTGCTCACGCTCGCCGAGCGGGCCGGCGTACGCCTGCTCGTGCCCGACGGCATCGGCGACCTGTGCTGCGGCACCCCCTGGTCGTCGAAGGGACTCACCGAGGGCTACCGGCAGGTGCGCGACCGCGTCCCGCCGGTGCTGCGCGCCGCCAGCCGCGACGGCGCGCTGCCGGTGGTCAGCGACGCCGCGTCCTGCACCGAGGGCTTCGAGCGGCTGCTCGACGGCGCCGGGGACGTGCGGGTCGTCGACGCCGTCGCGTACACCGCCGGCACGCTGCTGCCCCGGCTGACAGTGCGCCGCCGGATCGGCTCGCTCGCGCTGCACCCGACCTGCTCGTCGGTCCGCCTCGGACTCGACGACGCGCTGCTCACCGTGGCCCGCGCGGTCGCCGACGAGGTGGTCGTCCCGGAGGGCTGGCAGTGCTGCGGCTTCGCCGGGGACCGGGGACTGCTGCACCCGGAGCTGACCGCGTCGGCCACCCGGGCCGAGGCCGCCGCCGTCACGGCACGCGCCTTCGACGGGTACGCCTCGGTGAACCGTACGTGCGAGATCGGGCTGGCGCGGGCGACCGGGCAACCGTACCGGCACGTGCTGGAGTTGCTGGCCGAGGCCACCTCGCCGTAGCGACGTCCGCGGAGTGCCGGCTTTTCGCGTGATCGACACCAGTTCGGGGATGAGGGGAGCGGGCGCCGTGAGCTGGGCTGGCGTACCGAGGGCTTGATCGCGGGCGGGGCGGGGACGGCAGGGCTTACGGTGCGGGAGGGGGAGTCCACGGGAGGGGTGACGCGGTGGCTGCGGGCGTGTTGTCGGGGCGGGTCGCTGTGGTCACCGGCGCGGCGCGGGGGATCGGCCGGGCCGCGGCGGTGGCGCTGGCCGAGTCGGGCGCGGACGTGGCCGGGATGGACGTCGCCGGGCCGGTCAGCCCGATCCTGGACCTCCCGCCCGCCACGCCGGAGGACCTGGCCGAGACCGGGCGCCGGGTGACGGCGGCCGGCGCCCGCTGGTCCGCGCACGTGGCCGACCAGCGCGACATCGGGGCGGTACGCGCGTTTGCCGAGGCGGTCGAGCGGGAGCACGGCGGCGTGGACGTGCTGTTCGCCAACGCCGGCATCCAAGCGTTCGCGCCGCTGCTGGAGATGACCGACCAGCACTGGCACGACCAGATCGACGTGAACCTCACCGGCGCCGCGAACGTGCTGCGGGTGTTCGCGCCACTGCTGGTACGGCGCGGCGGCGGGCGGATCGTCATCACGTCGTCCACCCAGGGACAGCACGGCACCACGAACGGGTCCGCGTACTCGGCGTCCAAGTGGGGGCTCATTGGGCTGATGAAGTCCGCCGCGCTGGAACTCGGGCCGCACGGCGTGACGGTGAACGCGGTGATCCCGGGGCTGGTCGACACCGCGCTGACCCGGCACCGGGACCGTTACGTGCAGGCGCTGGTGGAGGCGGGGAAGTCACCGTCGGGTGACCTGGCCGAGGTGGAGCGGGAAGCGGTCGGGGCGCTGCGGGCGAAGACGCCGCTGGGCGTGCCGTGGGTGGAGCCGGAGGACGTCGCGCCGCTGGTGGTGTTCCTCGCCTCCGACGCGGCGCGCATGGTCAGCGGCACGTCGTTCGCCGCGACAGCGGGCGACAGCGCGCACGTGACCGCCTGATCCCGCCGGGCCGCCGGCGACGGCGGTCGTGGCCGGGGACGCATCGAGCCGGCGCCCCGGCCACGAGGGCCGGGGCGCCGGAGTCGCGCGTTCAGGAGCTTCGGGTCAGGAACCGTACGGCAAGGTGACCGTCGAGCTGTTGCCGACGCCGAGGATCGTGGGCGCGCCGCCGATGGCGTTCCACACCTCGACGCGTACCGTGCCGCCGGACAGATTGCCCAGCGTGCCGGTGGCCGAGAGCAGGCCCTGGGTCTGCCGGTAGCGCTCCGCGCCCGGGATCGGATCGGTGGCGAAGTACCGGTAGGTCTCCACCCGCTCGACGCTGCCGTTGCCGGTCAGGTCGTAGGAGACCCGGATCTGGACGCCGTTGCCGATCGCCGTGCCGGCGTCGACGGCCAGGTCGAAGGCGGTCGCTCCGCCGGTGTACGTGCCGGTCAGCCCGGTGGCCGTGAACACCTGCGGGTTGGTCGGCGTGCCGTCGTGGTTGCCGTTCGCCGCCGCCACGTTCACCGTGCCGGCGGTGCCGGCGTTGCCGTCCAGCCCGCCGCCCGAACGCAGGTACCGGACCGGCTTCAGCGCGCTGCCCGTACCCGTCGGGCTGGGGCTGGCGGAGGTCGGCGTGGGACTCGCGGTGGTGGGGGTGGGGCTGGGCGTCGAGGTCGTCGGCGTGCCGGTCGGCACGGTCCCGCCGCCGGTGGCGTTGCCGCCGCTCCAGGTGTACGCCCCGGACGTGGCGGTCTTGCCGGCCGGCACGGCGAGCGTGACGCCGTTGGAGAACGTGACGGTGAGCGGCCGGGCGGTGATGTTCGACGCCACGTAGGTGCGGACGCCGTTCTTGACGAACACCTTCGCCAGCGGGTGGTTGGCGGTGACCGTGGTGTCCACGGTGCCGAGCGCGGCGAGGTTGCGGATCCAGTGGAACGTGTGCGCCTTGCTCTCGCCCTCCTCGCTGGTGAACCCGCTGTTCGCGCGGAAGTTGCGCAGCGCCTGCTCGCCGTCGCCGAGGGCCAGGAACTCCCAGATGATGTCCTGCCACACCGTCGGCGGGCCGCCCTTGTTGGTGACCAGCTCGGCGTAGTTGGCCTTGACGTACTCGGGGAAGTCGCCCAGGTAGAGGTGACCGCCGGTGATCGGCAGCATGTTGATGCCCTGGATCATCTCCGGCGCCGCGGAGAACCAGGTGGAGTACGACCCGCCGTCGCCCCACACCATGCCGACCGTCTTGTGCCCGAACGCGGCCGGGAAGTTCTGGTCGTACACGTCGAACCAGTACTCGGAGATGGCCGCGGACTGGGTGGTCCACAGGTAGACCCCGGCGTCGCGCACGGCGGTGTCGCCGGTGGCCTGACCCCACTGGATCAGCGCGTTGGCGAAGTTCATCCCCTCCGACGAGGACTCCTGGTTGTTGCCGGCGAAGAACGGCGCCAGCCCGGAGGCCCAGTCGTGCCCGGCGTAGATGTCGAAGTCCCGCAGGTAGGGGAAGCGGCTGTCGGCGCGGTCGTAGTTGTTGGCGTCGCGGATGAGCAGGTCGATCATGCCGCCGTAGCGGCTGTCGTCGGCCCAGCCCGGGTCGAACTTGGCGACCGTGGCGGCGGCGGCGATGAAGTAGCCGTAGTGGAAGTGGTGGTCGTTGAGGTCCTCGTCGGAGCCGTACGAGGCGGGGTAGCCGATGAGCGTGCCCCAGTTGCGGTCGTAGTAGAACAGCTGGCCGGTCTCGCCCGAGCTCGCGGTGAGCCAGTTGGTCAGCCGGTTCTTCATCGCGGTCACCGCCGCGTCGCGGACCGAGGTCTGCCCGAGCTGGTCGGCGATCTCGGCGATCCGGGCGGCCCGGCCGAGTCCCTTGCCGGCCCAGTACGTGTCGGTGCCGCTGACGCCTTCCGGGTTGCCCTGCTCGGCGTTCAGGTAGCCGGTGACGGTGGCCAGGTCGGCGCCGCTGGAGTCGCCGACGGCGGGCACCTCGGGCAGCACGCCGGTGAAGCGCATCGTGGTGGTGAACGACGGCACACCGGTGAGCACCCGCATGGCGCCGCGCGCCGAGACGTACGTCGGGGTGATCGGGGTGGCGCCGGTGAGGCTGCGCCACTGGTGCGGGTAGAGCGCCACCACGGTCTTCGTCTCGCTGCCCTCGCGGGGCGTGGTGGTGAACGCGTACGTGGTGCGCACCGTTCCCGCCGACGGGTCGTACGTGTAGCTCATCCGGGTGCCGGTGACGTGGGCGTGGGCGTACCGGCCGTAGGTGTCGGCCAGGGCGGCCCGGTCACCGCCGCCGGGCAGCACCGCCACCGAGAAGTACCCCTTGCCGGCCAGCGTCGAGCTGATGCCGGCGCCGTTGACGGTCCAGGTCGCGCCGGTGGGGGCGTACGCGACGTAGTCGTGGCCGTTGACCGTGAAGCCGATGGTGGCGCCGGAGTTGCGCCACACGGTGGGTGTCGCGGTGGCGGTGAGCTGCGCGGTGCCGCCGCTGACCGTGTAGTAGCTGAACGGCAGCCCGTGGCCGATGGTGGCGCGCATGGTGCGGCTGCCGTCGCTCCAGTCGGCGGTGACCGTCCAGTCGCTCCAGCCGGCGGCCTTGACCACCGGCGCCGACAGTCCGGGCATCCCGACGCGGACGTCCTCGCCGTACGGGTAGTGGAACTCGCCGACGCCGGTCGCGGTGCCGCTGATGGCGGGCGTGGTGGTGTACGACAGGCCGAGCCCGTTGTTCTCGGCCTTGAACGCCAGCGGGTGGGCGTGCAGGTTCTCGCTGCCGGCGCAGTTGTTGCGCTTCCAGATCAGCGACGACCACCAGTCGTTCGTGGGGATGGCGCCGGCGGGCGCGTCGGCGGTGGTGAAGATGCGCGGGTTGGTGCTGATCGCGCCGCAGCCCTTGGGCAGCAGGGCGCCGGGCGGCAGCGTCTCGGTGTAGCTGCCCGCGCCGACGGCGCCGGCGGTGGCGGTGCCGCCGCCGCCGACCACGGCGCCCAGCAGGCCGGCGGCCAGCACGGACGCGGCGACGAGGGCGGTCGCCCGCAGACCGCGACGGCGGGCCGGGGACGGGACGGGCGCGGTCGGGGGTACGGGGTCGGGAGAGAAGTCCCGCAGGAGGGTCATGGAGGTCCCCTTCACGAGGAGAAGGCGGGGTACGGAGTGGTGGTGCAGCAGTCGTGAGAGCGCTCTCTTGAGAAGGGACAGTAAGGTTCGGGTTACGGATCCGTCAATGTCTTGTTACCGAAGAGAGCGCTCTCCCGCGCACGCGGCCGACCCTTCGATCACCTCACGAAGCGCGCTGACCAGGCTCGACGGTGCGCACGAGCGCCGCCCCGGGCCGAGGCGGCCGGGGGCGGCGTGAGGACCCGTGTGCCTACGCTGCGTCAGGCGGCGGTGGCGGCGAGGCTCCGCGCGTCGGTCCGTGCCGCGGCCGTGCCCGGCTCACCGGCGGCACCGGGCCGGCTGACGCCCGGCTGTCCGGCGACGGGCCGCGAGGCGGACTGCGGCGAGCCGGCGGACTGCCGGGGCGCCCGGGCGGCGCTCAGCCCCGCCTGCGCGTTGTTCCACGCGCCGCAGGGCCAGGCGGCCCCCGCGCAGCTCGGGCTCGCGCAGACACGTTCGGCGTCGGGCTGGTGCGCGTCTGCCACCGCGGCGGCCAGGTCCCACAGCAGCGGATCGGTCACCTCCGCGGGGCGGTCGGTGACGCGGTCTGTGCTGGCTTCGGACATGATTCGGTCCCCCTGTCGTGAACGGCCCCCACCTGTTTCCGGAAACCGCCCCGGCCAAACCTGCGCCCGCCAGGTCGCGGGCATAGGCTGGCCGTCGTGGCGAGGTACTACGACCTGCATCCGGACAACCCCCAGCCCCGCGTGATCCGGCAGGTGGTGGACCTGCTGCGCGCCGACGGGGTGATCGCGTACCCGACGGATTCCTGCTACGCGCTCGGCTGCCGGATCGGCAACCGCGACGGCGTGGAACGCATCCGCGAGATCCGGCGGCTCGACGACCGGCACCCGTTCACGCTCGTGTGCGCCGACTTCGCCCAGCTCGGCCAGTTCGTCAAGCTCAGCAACGCGGTCTTCCGCCAGGTCAAGTCCGTCATCCCGGGCAGCTACACGTTCCTGCTGCCGGCCACCGCCGAGGTGCCCCGGCGGTTGCAGGACCCGCGCCGGCGGGTGGTCGGGGCGCGCGTGCCGAGCCACACGGTGACCCAGGCGCTGCTGGCCGAACTGGGTGAGCCGCTGCTGTCCAGCACGCTGCTGCTGCCCGGCGAGGACGAGCCGATGACCCAGGGCTGGGAGATCAAGGAACGGCTCGACCACCTGATCGACGCCGTGGTCGACGCCGGTGACTGCGGGCTCGAGCCGACCACCGTGGTCGACCTGTCCGGCGAGGAGCCGGAGATCCTGCGTCGCGGCGCCGGAGACCCGGCCCGCTTCGAGTAACGATCACCGATTCCGCCCCGTCCGGGCGCCGTCGTGGGGCACGGTAGGGACCCGGGGGAACGGTGACGGGGGTACGGCGTGGAAGCACTCCTGCTGATCACGGTGCTCGGCGCGACAGTGCTCGTCGGGACCACGATCGGCGGTCGCTACAGCGTCGCGCCGCCCGTGCTGCTGATCGCCATGGGCGCGCTGATCGGCCTGCTGCCGCCGTTCGACAACCTGATCCTCGAGCCCGAGGTCGTGCTGGTGCTGTTCCTCCCGGCCATCCTCTACCGGGAGAGTCTGGTCATCAGCCTGCGCGAGATCCGCGCCAACCTGGTGGTGATCATCGGCCTCGCCGTCGTGCTGGTGATCATCACGATGGCCGCTGTCGCGTTCACCGCGCAGGCTCTCGGCGTGGCGGCGTCCGCCGCCTGGGTGCTCGGCGCGGTCCTGGCCCCCACCGACGCCGCCGCCGTGGCCGGCCTGGCCAAACGGATGCCGCGCGGCATCCTCACCACGCTGCGCGCGGAGAGCCTGGTCAACGACGGTACGGCGCTCGTGCTCTTCGCCGTGGCGGCCGGCGTGATCGCGGGCGGGACGGTGCCCGGGCCGCTGCTGCTCACCGGCGAGTTCATCGGCAAGTCGGCCGGCGGCGTGGCCGCGGGACTGCTCGTCGGCGCGGTCGTGGTGCTGATCCGCAAGCACGTCGACGATCCGATGCGCGAGGGCGGGTTGAGCATCCTCACCCCGTTCGTGGCGTTCCTGCTCGCCGACGCGGTGCACGCCAGCGGCGTGCTCGCGGTGGTGGTGTCCGGACTGTTGCTGTCCTACGCCGCGCCCCGGGTGATCCGGGCCCGCTCCCGGGTCACCGCGTTCGCGTTCTGGGACCTCTCCACCTTCATGATCAACGGCGGCCTGTTCGTGCTGCTCGGCACGCAGGTGCCGCGTTCACTGCGCAGCATCACCAGCCACTCGCCGGCCGCGTCGCTCGGCATCGCGGTGCTCGTCGCCCTGGTCGTGGTGATGATCCGGCTGCTCTGGGTGCACCTGTCGGTGTCGGCGCTGCAACGGGCGGACCGGCGGGAGTCGAGCCGGGCGCGGCACTTCGACTTCCGCATGCGTACCGCGGTGGGCTGGGCCGGGTTCCGCGGCGCCGTCTCGCTCGCGGCGGCGCTGGCCGTGCCGGTCACCATGCACGACGGCAGCAACGTGCGCGAACGCGACCTGATCATCTTCGTGACCGTGGTGGTGATCGTGCTGATCATGCTGGTGCAGGGCACCACGCTGCCCGCGGTCGTGAGCTGGGCCGGCCTGACCGGCGACCGGGAACGCGACGACGAGGTGCGCTGGGCCCGGATCCGGGCCACCGAGGCAGCCCTGGAGGCGCTGCCCCGGGCCGCCAGCGACGTGGGCGCCACCCAGGACACGGTGGACCGGCTGCGCGCCGACTACGAGGACCACCTGGCCGCCGCGCGCGACCCCGGCGGCGAGGAGGCGGAGGGGGAGCGGGAGATGGCCCGCCGGCTGCGGTTGCGGGTGCTCGACCACAAGCGGCAGGAGATCACCCGGCTGCGCAACACCAGGCAGATCGACGACGTGGTGCTGCGGCAGCTCCAGGCGGCCATCGACATCGAGGAGATCCGCCTGCTCGGGCCGGAGATGGAGGAGTGAACCGGCCGCCACCCGGAGAGGGTGGCGGCCGGCGTGGCTCAGCGCGCGTCGACAGCGACGACCGTGTACGGGGTGGTCGGAGTCGGCGGGGTGGTGAACCGGCCGTTCGGCAGGTAGAGCCGGCCGAGCGCGGCGGCCACCGTGGTCGGCACGTCGAAGCCCGGGTCGGTGATGACGCCTCGGGCGACGCCGGCCGTGCCGGCGCGGTTCAGGTCGACCACGGCGACCTGGTTGAGGAAATTCTGCACCACGTACAGCCTGCGGCCGAGCAGCAGCAGGCCGTCACCGTTGAGGAACGTGGCGCCCGGCACGTCGACGGCGGTGGTGACGCCGGTGGCCGGGTCCACCCGGAACAGCGTGCCGGTGTTCGACTGCACGACGATCAGCGCGCGCCCGTCGGGCGTGGGCGCGATGCCGTTGAGGTTGACGCCGGTGCCGATCTGCTGGAAGTCACCGGTGAGCGGCAGTGTGGTGAAACCGCCGGCGGGCGGCAGCGTGCCGCCGTGTCCGAGCGGCAGGCGGTAGAGCACCGGCCGGTTCGAGTCGGTGAACCAGGCGGCGTCGCGGGTGAGCGTCACGTCGTTGACGAACGTCGGCGCCTCGGCGAACCGGTAGCTCGCGAGCACGGCGCCGGTGCGGGTGTCGACGACCCGGGCGTCCCCGGCGGTGCCGCCGGCGACGAAGAGCCGGCCCCGCGCGTCGACCTTCAGGCCGAGCGACGGGGTGCCGGTGGCGGGGCTGACCTGCTTGCCCGCCCCGGTGATCAGGTCGGCGCGGTAGATCTCACCGGTGGCCCGCGACCCGAACCAGGCGTAGCGGCCGGCGGCGGCGACGCCCTCCGGCTGGAAGCCGTCCGGCAGCGCGATCACGCTCGGGCGGCGGTCGTGGGCGGCGGCGGGGGCCGGGGCGGCGGTGGTGACGAGGGTGGCGGCCAGGGCGACGCCGAGGACGGTCCTGATGCGTCGGTTCACTGTGGTCCTTCCGGACGAAACGGTGGAACAGGACCTGCCCCACTGTACGGTCGCCGGCCGGCGACCGCCGGGGACGCGACCCGGCACGGTGCTCCCGTGCCGGGTCACGCCGACTGTCAGCCGGCCGCGCAGGCCGGCGTGCCGGAGGGCGCCGTGCCGGTGCCCTGGAATCCGAACTCGGTGGTGCCACCGGCACCGACCTGACGGTTGTAGTCCACGTTGCGGAACGTCACCGCGCCGGTGGTGCCGCTGGCCTGCGCGCTCCAGGTGTTCGTGACCGCCGAGCCCGACGGCACGGTGAGCGACACGGTCCACCCGTTGAGCCCGCTGGAACCCGCGGTGATCCGTACGTTGGTGACGAAGCCGCCCGGCCACTGGTTGGTGGTGATCGTGGCGGTGCAGGCGCCGGTCGGCGGCGGAGTCGTCGTCGGCGGCTCACTGGTCGGCGGCGTGCTGGTCGGCGGCGTCGAGGTGGGCGGGGTGCTGGTCGGCGGCGCGGTGGTGGGCGGCGGGGTGCCGCCCTCGTTGAGCGCGTTCAGCACGGCGGTGTACGCCTGCTTCTTGTTGCCGCTGCCGTCGAACAGCAGCGGGGTGCCGCTGGCCCGCCACGAGTCGGTGTCGCGGATGCCCCACACGGTGATGCCGTTGCAGCGCGCCACCGCCAGGCAGTCCCGGGTCACGTTGCCGTACGAGGTGGCCTGGCTGCTGCCGGAGCCCTCGATGTCCAGCTCGGTGATCTGCACGTCGACGCCGAGCGCGGCGAAGTTCTGCAGCGTGGTGCGGTAGTTGCTCGGGTACGGCGACCCGCTGTTGAAGTGCGACTGGAGGCCGACGCAGTCGATCGGCACGCCCCGGGACTTGAAGTCCCGCACCATGTTGTAGACGCCCTGGGTCTTGGCCCAGCTCCAGTTGTCGATGTTGTAGTCGTTGTAGCAGAGCTTGGCGCCCGGGTCGGCGGCGCGCGCGGCACGGAACGCGGCCTCGATCCAGTCGTTGCCGGTCTGCTGGAGGTTCGAGTTGCGGCGGGCGCCGCTGTTGCCGTCGTCGAACGCCTCGTTCACCACGTCCCAGGAGTGGATCTTGCCCCGGTAGTGGGTGGCGACCTGGGTGACGTGGTTGATCATCGCGTCGCGCAACGCGCTGCCGGACAGGCTTCCCGTCCACCCGGGCTGCTGCTGGTGCCAGAGCAGCGCGTGGCCGCGCACCCGCATGCCGTTGGCCTGGGCGTGCGCGACGAGCCGGTCGCCGTTGGTGAAGTTGAACTGGTTCCGGGACGGCTCGGTGGCGTCCCATTTCATCTCGTTCTCGGCGGTGACCATGTTGAACTCGCGGTTCAGGATGCCGACGTACGTGCTGTCGGACAACTTGTTCACCGCCACCGCCGTGCCGAAGTACCGGCCCTGCTCCGCCGCCGACGCGCCGAGCGTCGTGCCGGCGCTGGCGCTGGTCGCCACCGCTATCGTGGCGGCGACCATCGCGGCCCCCGCCACCATCGCGACCACAGCGGTCCGCGGGCGTGACCGGGCTGCCGCGCTCCCGCTGCCGCGGGCGAGCACCTTGTCCATCTGAACGCCTCTCTAGCCTGTCAATGGGATCGGCTCGCCTCGGCCACCGCCCGCCACGATGTCGGCTCCGCGCGGTCGCCCGGTGGCCGCGCCAACTCGGGGAGCGACTCCCCGGCACATCGTGAGTGGATCGAAGCGAATCTCTGCCCGGAGCCTACCGGAAGCGTTCCGAAAACTTAATCACCTCGATGCGTCGACATCGGGGCACGCGGTGGCGGGTGGAGGGCGGGAATCCGAGGGCGGGCGCGGGGGGACGGGCGCGCGCACCGCCGGCCGCGACTCCGGAAGTTTCGGGAATCGCCGGTTCTGCCGGTTGAGTGGATCGCGCCCGCGGGCTGATGCTGTGCCAATCGACCGTAGACGATGGAGGAGGTCCCGGAGGATGCGCCGACCCGCGCTCGTCGTACTCGTCCTCGCCGTCCTGCTGACCGGCGCTCCGGCGGTCGCCCGGGCCGGCGTCGCCACTCCACCGGCCGGGCCCGCCGCGCTCGCCGGGATCCGCACGCCCGGCACCGCCTGGGAGCACGACCCGGCCACCGGCCGGCTCACGGTCACCGCCGACGACACGGTACGCGGCAGCGAGCTGGCCGCGCTGCGCCGGACCGCGGCCCGGGCCGGCGCGGTGCTGCGCCACGAACCCGGGCGGCTGCGTACGCTCATCGCCGCCGGTCAGGCGATCTACGGCGGCGGCGGGCGCTGTTCACTGGGCGCGAACGTGCGCAGCGGCGCCACCTGGTACTTCGTCACCGCCGGACACTGCACGCGCCTCGCCGCCACCTGGTACGCCGACAGCGCCCGCACGACGGTGCTGGGCAGCCGGACCGGCAGCAGCTTCCCCGGCAACGACTACGGCGTGGTCCGCTACACCGGAACCGCCGCCCACCCGAGCGCGATCCACACCTACCCGGGGCAGGTCACCGTAACCGCCGCCGGCAGCGCGTACGTCGGTCAGGCGGTCTGCCGCAGCGGCGCCACCACCGGCGTGCGGTGCGGCACCGTCACCGGGCTGAACGCGACAGTCAACTACGCCGAGGGCAGCGTCACCGGGCTGATCCGCACGAACATCTGCGCCGAGCCGGGGGACAGCGGCGGACCGCTCTACGTGGCCGCGACCGGCACCGTCCTCGGCGTGCTGTCCGGCGGCAGCGGCAACTGCACGAGCGGTGGCACCAGCTACTACCAGCCGATCCTGGAGATCCTCGCCGCCTACGGCCTGACCATCCCCTGACCCGCCGCGCGGGCGGCCCGCCGCGCCGCCCGCGCGCAGTTGCGCCGTCCGGTCAGGCGTCGCCAGGTACGGCCATCTCGCCCAGGCGCGACCAGTCCTGCTGCGGCACCGTCACGTTGACGATCCGGGGCGTCTCGGCCAGGTGCGGCGGCAGCGTGCGCTGGGCTTCGCGGAAGTGCTCCGACTGCACGTGCGCCGCGCCCGCCTCGTCGTCGCGGAACGCCTCGACCAGCACGTACTCGGTCGGGTCGTCCAGGCTGCGGGACCAGTCGAACCACAGGCAGCCGGGCTCGGCCCGGGTCGCGGCGGTGAAGTCGGCGGCGATCCGCGGCCAGTTGTCGGCGTCTTCGGGGCGGACCCGGAACTTGGCGGTAATGAAGATCATGGGATCAGGCTACCCAGGGCCGCCGGTGACCCGCGCCCGATCAGCTCTTGGCCGCCGGGCCGAGCAGTTCGGCCGCCCGCCGGTCGGCGAACGCGGTGACCGCCTGCTGCCCGGCGCCGAACACGATGGCCAGGCCCAGCAGCGCGGCGGTGCTGCTCACACTGGTCTCCACCAGGCCGCCGATGACCAGCATGATGCCGACCACCGCCACCAGCGGGCCGACCGCGAGCTTGAGCAGCCCCTGCTGGAACGGCAGCTTGTAGGGCAGCCCGCCGGACCGGGACGTGATCATCGACGGCAGCGCGCTGAGGAACGCGCCGAGCGCCCCGGCGATCAGCACGAAGAACAGCAGCCGCCAGGCCGGTACGCCACCGGCGTCGGTCGGCGCCTCCAGCAGCCGGACGTCGTGGCTGAGCCACTGCACCAGCACCACGAGGACCTCCGCCACCAGCGCGAACACCGACAGCCCCAGCATCCGGTTGCGCAGCCGCCGCGCCGACTCGTGGAACTCGTCGGACGCGGAGTGGAAGCGCAGCAGCAGCGCCTGCACCCGGGCGCGCAGCAACTCCACGGGCACCCCGCCGGTCGCGGTGTCGAGGTCGCTGAGCACCTTGTCGTCGGCCGGCAGCACCTGCGCCGCCGCGCTGCGGTACGCCGGCAGCAGCCCGGCCAGCTCGTCCGGGCTGCGCAACCCCACCATGGCCCGCTCCACCGAGTGGATGGTCTGCCACGCGTACTCCAGGTTGCCGCCGCGCAACCACTCGACCACGCCGCTGCGTCCGAGCACCACCTCCACCCGGGACAGCTGCGCGCGCAGCGCCTCGGCCCGATCGGGGTCGCGCGCGGACAGCACCGCGAGCTGCTGGTACAGGTCGTCGAGTTTGGTCCGTACGCGGACCTGCCACACCGCGCCGGGAACCGGCGTGACGGGCCGGGACGGCCCGCCCTCCGGCGTGTTCCGGGGCTCGGGTATGGCCTCCGGCTGGGTCTCCTGCTCGATCATCCTGCCCCACCTCTTTCCCCCACGCCGCGCGGACCTGCTACCAGTATTCGCAGGTCAGAGCCATAATGGCTAGAGCACACCGGACAGTCGACCCGGCTCGCGGAGGCGGCGGATCCGGCCCGACGGACGAGGCCGGAGCGCTCGGGCGGTCGGTAGCCTGAGCCGGTGACCGTCTACGCCCTCGCGCAGCTCACCATCCACGACCGGGCGCGCTACGACAGGTATGCCGCCGCCTTCCCGCCGGTGCTGGCCCGCTACGGCGGTCGGCTGCTCGCCGCCGACACCAGCCCGCGCGTGGTCGAGGGGGAGTGGCCGCACCACAAGGCGGTGCTGCTGTCGTTCGACAGCCGGGAGGACTTCGAGCGCTGGTCCACCTCGCCGGAGTACCGGGAGATCTCCCGGGACCGGGAGGCGGCCACCGAGGGCGTGGTCCTGCTGCTCGACGGGATCGGTCACGCCTGGCCGGCCTGACGCCCGGTCAGAGCCGGTGGCGTACCCACACGTTGGGCTCCACGTACGCGGCGTGGTCGTGGTCGACGTCGACGAGCACCGGCGTCAACGCACCAGGCACCCGCACCGGCCCGGAGGTGTCGAACGGCAGCCCGGTCCAGCGCCGCCAGTCCGCGAGCGTCCCGGTCACCGTCATCGACCGGGGCGCGACCCGCTCGATCACCCCGCCCGCCCGCACGTGCACCCGCAGCCACGGATCGGCCGGCAGGCCGTCGGGGCGGCGGCGGGCCGCGTACTCGGTCATCGGCACGTCCGGGGCGTCGGCCTTGCCGTTCGGGCGCACCGGCGCCACCAGCGTGTCGAACCCGGCGCGGGCCACCGCCGCGCGCATGGCCGCGAGCATCAGCCCGGACACCCCGCCGCCGCGCCGGTCCGGGCGCACGCAGATCTCCAGCGCGGACACCAGGTTCGGGGTGGACCCGGTGAGCCGCCCGAGCGTGGCCCGCTGGATCACCCGGTCCCAGCCGCCGTCGGGCAGCTCGTCCTCCGTCCAGCGCAACGGCGCCGCGTAGCCCCGGGCGACGGCCCGGCCCGGCTCGGCCGGGTCGACGGCGGCGAAGACGAACTCGGGGTACGTCTCGTGCGCGACGCCGTAGTAGAGCGCGCCCATCGGATCCCAGAGCATGAACGGCGGCCAGGCGCCGTCGAAGTCGGTGTCGAGCAGCGGCGCCAGGTCCGGCCGCTGCGCCAGGGTCACGATCTCCAGAGTCACGCCGGGCAGGTTAGGGCCGCGCGACCCGGACCGCACGCCGTTTTGTCCGCGCCGCTGGTTAGGCTGCCGGCATGGCAGATCCGTTCCGGGTGCGCGTCACCGTACGCGGCTACGAACTCGACACGCAGGGGCACCTCAACCAGGCGGTCTACCTCCAGTACGCCGAGCACGCCCGCTGGGAGTGCCTGCGCGCCTCCGGCATCGGCCAGGACCGGCTGATCGCCGGCGGCGTCGGACCGGTCGCGCTGGAGGTGACTGTGCGTTACCTGCGGGAGCTGCGCGGCGGCGACGAGGTCGACGTGACCTGCGAGTTCCACTGGGGCGAGGGCAAGACGTTCCGGATCGGCCAGGAGTTCACCCGCGCCGACGGCACCCCCGTCGCTTCGGTGTCCGGCGTCGGCGGCCTGCTCGACCTCGCCGAACGGCGGCTGGTGCCCGACCCGCGCGAGCGGTTCCGGGCACTGGCCACCGACCCCGCGCCGATGAGCCTGTAGCGCCCGGTCAGCCCGCCGCGCGCAGGTGGGCGAGCACTGCCAGCACCCGCCGGTTGGTGTCCTCGTCCGGCGGCAGGCCGAGCTTGGCCAGGATGTTGCCCACGTGCTTGCCGATCGCCGCCTCGGTCACGTGCAGCCGCGCCGCGATCGCGCTGTTGGAGTGCCCCTCGGCGACCAGGCCCAGCACCTCCCGCTCACGGGGGGACAGCGCGCCGAGCGGGTCGCGCGGGCGGCGCAGCAGGTGCCGCACCACGTCCGGGTCGACGGCGGTGCCGCCGGCCGCCACCCGGCGCAGCGTCGCGGCGAACTCCTCGACGTCCGCCACCCGGTCCTTGAGCAGGTAGCCGACCCGGTTGCCGTCGCCGCTGTCGAGCAGCGCGGCGGCGTACCCGCTCTGCACGTGCTGGCTGAGCACCACCACGGCGAGGTCCGGGCGTTCGGCGCGCAGCGCGACCGCCGCCCGCAGGCCGTCGTCGCGGTGCTGCGGCGGCATCCGGATGTCGGTCACCAGCAAATCGGGCCGGTGGGTGCGGACCGCGTCGAGCAGGTCCGGGGCGGAGCCGACGGCGGCGTCCACAGCGAAACCGAACCGGGTCAGCAGGCCCACCAGACCCTCCCGGAGCAGCACCTCGTCCTCGGCCAGGACGACCCGGATCACGGACGGCACGGCAGCTCCACCCGCACGAGGGTAGGCCCACCGGGCGGGCTGGACAGCAGCAGCCGCCCGTCCACCGCCGCCACCCGGTCCGCGAGCCCGGTCAGACCGGTGCCGCGCGCCGGGTCGGCGCCGCCCCGGCCGTCGTCGCGCACCTCCACCACCAGCAGTCGTTCGTCGCGGATCAGGCGCACCTGCGCCCGGGTCGCCCCGGAGTGCCGGGCCACGTTGCCGAGCGTCTCCGAGACCACGTACCAGGCGGTGGTCTGCACCAGGTCCGGCACCGGGCGGGTCAGGTCGGCGTGCACGGTGACCGGGACGACCGACCGGGCGGCCAGATCACCGACGGCGGCGGCCAGGCCGAGTTCGGTGAGCTGCTGCGGGCGGATGCCCTGGACGATCCCGCGCAACGTCACCATCAGCTCCTTGGCCTGCTCGTGCGCCGCCGCGAGCGGCTTCGCCGCCGGGGAGCCGTCCGGCACGTCGAGGCGGGCCAGCCCGAGCTGGAGGGTGAGGCTGGTCAGGCGCGGCTGCACGCCGTCGTGCACGTCCCGCTCGACGCGGCGGCGCTCGGCCTCGTAGGCGCTCACCAGGCGGGCCCGGGACCGGGTCACCTCGCGCAGCGCCGTCCCGCCGGGCGCGTCGTCGAGCAGCAGGCGAGCCACCGCCGCCTGGGCCGCGACGAGCAGCCCGGCGAGGTAGACCAGCGCGGGGACCGCCAGCAGACCGGCGACCGCGTACGGCACCGCCTCGGCGGGGGAGTCGACAGTGGCCCAGATCAGCACGATGCGGTCCTCGCCGCCGGCCAGCCACGGACCGGCCACCAGCGCCACGTCCAGCAGCACGAGCAGACCGAACATCCCGTACGCCAGCGGCACCGCCACACCCAGCACCGCCAGGTACGCGCCCTCCCGCCATCCGGTGGCGGTGGTGAGGCGGGCGGCGATCCCACGCCATTGGGGCGCGGTCACCGATCGGTCGTCGACCAGGCCGAGGCGCCACCGCTCGACCGCCGCCACCGGCGCGCCGGCCAGCGGCGCGAACGCCACCACCGTCAGTGCCAGCACGGCCAGCACCGCCAGCGCCGTGGCGTCGACCGGGCGGCCCCGCCGCAGCGCGCCGGCCACCAGCAGCAGCGGCGCGGCGACCACCGCCGCGCCGAGCGCCGCCGTGCCGGCCAGGGGCAGGGTCGTGACGGCGTACGCCAGGGCCCGCCACGGCCACGCGGACAGCAGGTAGCGGCGGCGGCGCAACGCTGCCGCCAGCCCGTGATCAACGGTCATGCCGTGACGCTAGCCAGACCCCGCCGCCCTTCCGAGCCATCCAGGCCCCATCCGCGGGTAGGTCTGGCCCTACCTCGAACCGGCCCGCCACGCCCCGTGCGCCGGGGCGCCCCGAGACCGTGCACTCGTCGGGTGAGAAACCGTCTCGCGGGCGCCTGCTGGCTGCTCGCCGCCGTGTCGTTCCTGGCCGCCAACGTCCTCGTCGGCCTGGCCTGGGACCAGCCCCGGTTCAGCTGGGCCGAGCACAACATCAGCGACCTCGGCAACGTGACCTGCGGCGTGTGGGACACCAGCCGGCCGCGTCCGGTCTGCTCACCGTGGCACGCGGGCATGAACGCCGTGTTCGTCGCCGCCGGGCTGCTGCTCGCGGTCGGCGCGCTGCTCGCGCGCCGGGCGCTGCGCCCGGGCCGCGCCGCGACCGTCACCGTGGCGTCGGCAGTGGCCGCCGGGTCCGGGTACGTGCTGGCCGGCCTCTACCCGGCCGACGTGGACGAGAACCTGCACGTGCTCGGCGCGCTGCTGGTCTTCGCGCTCGGCAACGCGGCGCTGCTGGCCGCCGCGCTCGGCCGGTCGCCGCTGCTGCGCGAGCTGCGGACCGTCAGCGCGGTCCTGGGCCTGCTCGGCCTGGCCGGCACCGTGCTGTTCCTGTCCCGGGTGGACGCCGGCATCGGCGTGGGCGGCATGGAGCGTGTCGCCGTGTTCCCGCTGTTCGCCTGGGTGACGACGGCCGGGCTGCGGCTGCTCGGGCTCTGTCGGTCCCGGCCCCTATCCTGACCGGATGGAGCTGGCGTTCAGCGGCGAGGTGTGGTTCTGGCGCGGCCCGGCGCCGTACCACTTCGTCACGGTGCCCGACGAGCAGAGTGCGGCGATCGAGGCCGCATCGGCGTCGGTCACCTACGGCTGGGGCATGATCCCGGTGACGGTCCGCATCGGCGGCACCGACTGGCGGACGTCGCTGTGGCCCAAGGACGGCCGGTACGTGGTGCCGCTGCGGGTCGCGGCGCGCCGGGCCGAGGGCATCGAGCTGGGTGACCGGGTCGACGTGCGGCTGACGGTGGACGTGTGACCGGGCCGGAGCTGGCCGAGGCGGCCCTGCTGCTGGCCGCCGCGCGTCGCCCGGTGGTCTTCACCGGCGCGGGCATGTCGGCGGAGAGCGGCGTGCCGACGTTCCGGGACGCCCAGACCGGGCTGTGGCAACGCTACGACCCGCAGGAGCTGGCGACACCGGCCGCGTTCCGCGCCGACCCGGCGCTGGTCTGGGGCTGGTACGAGGCACGCCGGCGCGGGGTGCTCCGGGCGCTACCGAATCCGGGGCACCGGGCGGTGGCGGCGATCGCGGCCCGGCTGCCGGAGACCGTGGTGATCACGCAGAACGTCGACGACCTGCACGAGCGCGGCGGCGTGCCCGCCCCGGTACGCCTGCACGGCAGCCTGTTCGCGCCCCGCTGCTCGGCCTGCGCCCGGCCCGCGCCGCTGCCGTCGGACCTGCCGCCGTCCGCCGGTCCGCCGGAGCCGCACGACGGGGCGGAACCGCACGACGGGGCGGAATCGCACGGCGGGGCGGAATCGCATGCGCCGGAGGCGCACGACGGGCCGCTGGACCCGCCCGCGTGCGCCGACTGCGGCGCGCCGGTGCGGCCCGGGGTGGTGTGGTTCGGCGAGGCGCTGCCGTCGGCCGCGCTCGACGCGGCGGTCGAGGCGGCTTCCAGCTGCGACCTGCTGCTGACGGTGGGCACCTCCGCGCTCGTGCACCCGGCCGCCGAGATCCCGCTCGTCGCGGCCCGTCTCGGCGCGCCGGTGGTACAGGTGAACCCGGTACCGACGCCGCTGGACCCGATCTGCGCGGTGAACCTGCGCGGCCCGGCCGGCGAGATGCTGCCCGCGCTGGTCCGCGCCGCCTGGCCGGACGACGCGGTCGGCTGAACTGACCGCAGGCCGAGCCCGGCGTGATCCCGGGAATCGCCCGATCGCCCGCCCTGCGCCGCCTACCGTCGGCGCAGGAGGTGGACCGGCGGAGGGCGGCGGGCGTGGGACGCGAACGGGTGCGACGACGGCCGCGCGCGCCCCGGCCGGGGCCGGACGAGCGTCGGGTCACGCCCTTCGAGATCTTCTTCGACCTGGTCTTCGTCTTCGCGCTCACCCGGATCATGGCGCTGATCGAGCCGCACCCGACCCCGGCCGGGATGGCCAAGGGCCTGCTCCTGCTCGTGCTGCTCTGGGTGGCGTGGTTGTCGTACACCTGGTTGGGCAACCACACGCCCGCCGACGTCGGGGTGGTGCGCGGCGGGTTCCTGGTCGCGATGGCCGCGTTGTTCCTGGCCGCGCTCGCCATGCCGCAGGCGTGGACGCCGGGCCCGGGGCTGGACGGTCCGTTGATCGTCGTGCTGGCCTACGTGGTGCTGCGCGCGGTGCACCTGACGCTGTTCCACTGGGCCGCGGCGGGTGACCCGGAACTGCGCGCCCGGATCCGGTTCTTCGCGTGCGTCAGCGCCGTCGGCTGGGTGCCGCTGCTGCTCGGCGCGCTGCTGGACGGTGCCGCGCACGCGGCGCTGTGGGTGCTGGGCTTCGCCGTCGAGGTGGCCGGGCAGCGGCTGTCGTACGCCCGCCGGGGCGCCTGGCCGCTGCGCAGCCCGACGCACTTCGCCGAGCGGTACGGCCTGGTGCTGATCATCTCGCTGGGGGAGTCGGTGGTGGCCGCGGGAGTGGGCGCGGCCTCGGCGGTCACCGAGCCGTCGGTCCTCGCCGTGGCGCTCGTCGGTTTCGTGGTGACCGTCTGCCTCTGGTGGCTCTACTTCCGCAGCACGTCCCCGGAGGCGGCCCGGGCGCTCGCCGCCGCACCGGCGGCGCGGCGGGACCGGATGGCCGCGGACGCCTACAGCCAGACCCATCTGCTGCTCGTCGCCGGCGTCATCTACCTGGCGCTCGGCATCGAGCAGGTGCTGGAGCACGTCGCCGACCCGGAGGCCGGGCCCCGGCTGAACCGCTCGGCCGCGGTGGCGCTGTTCGGTGGCGCGGCCGTCTACCTGGCCGGACGGCTGCTGTTCCGGCGGCTGACCGGTCAGCCGGTGGGAGCGGCCCGGCTGGCCGTCGCCGGTGCGGCGTTGCCGCTGGCCGCGCTCGGGACGGCGCTGCCGCCGCCGCTGGCGCTGGCGGCGCTGGCCGGGCTGTTGCTGGTCGCGATCGCCGTCGATCGGCGCGGCGAGCCGTCCGCCGCCGGGCGGTCGGCGAAGCAGCCGGTAGGCCGGGTCGCCGGGGGCGGAGGGTGAGCCTCACGCGTCGCGCGGCGCCCGCTTCGGGAAGACGGTGTACGCGACCGGCCAGAACACCAGCCAGCCCGCCATCACCACGGTGAGCCGGCCGGCCCACGCCCACAGCTCGGCGGTGCGCTCGCCGTCGCCGACCAGGGCGATGCCACCGAGCAGCACGGCGCAGGCGACCGCCCAGCCGATCATGCCCTTGCCCCACTCGCGCCACTCGTGCCGGGCCCGCGCCATCCCGTACTTCGGGGCCCGGCGCGGGGGAGGCCCGCCGGCGAACCGGTGCGCGAACCGCTCGTCGGCCCAGCGCACCATGCTGTGTCCGAACGCCACCGAGAACCCGAGGTACGCGGCGGCGAGGCCGTGGGCGAACGTGGCTGTCGCGCCCCGGCGCAGGTCGATCATCGTGGCGGCCAGCAGCACGAGATCGACCACGGGCACGGCGATCAGCAGCGCCGCGCCGAGGCGGGGCCGGCGCAGCGGGTACCGGGCGATCAGCCCGGCGAGCAGCACCACCCAGAACGCCACCTCGCATCCGACGATCACTGCCACGAGCATGCGGCCTCCTTTTTTAGTACGCTGTGCGATAACCGTAGCAGCGTTCGTCGACCAGGTTCCGGAGGGCCCGTGCCCAAGATCGTCGACCACGACGCGCGCCGGGCCGAGCTGGCGCGGGCGATGTGGCGGGTCGTCTACCGCGACGGCGTCGGCGCCGCCACCGTGCGCAGCATCGCGGCCGAGGCGGGCTGGTCACCGAGCGCGCTGCGGCACTACTTCGCGACCCAGACCGAACTGCTGGTGTTCGCCATGGAGCACGTACAGGCCGAGGCGGCCGAGCGGATCGCCGCCGACGACCGGACCGGCAGCCCCCGCGAGGTCGCCCAGCGGGTGCTGGAACACCTGCTGCCGCTGGACCGGCAGCGCGTCCGCGAGGCCGAGGTGTGGCTGCTGCTCGCCGCGCGCGCCCAGACCGACCCGGCCGCGCGATCCCGGATGGCCGAGGCGGACGACGGCATCCGCCGCGCCGCCGAGTTCGCCGTCTGCCTCCTCACCGGGGAACCGGCCCCCGACCCCGAGGCGGTCGCCGGGCTGCACGCCCTGCTCGACGGGCTCGCGCTGCACGCGCTGCTGCACCCCGAGCGGATGCCACCCGGGCGCGCCCGGGCGCTGCTCGGCGCGCACCTGGACACGCTCGCCGCGTCCTGACCGCCCTGGTCGCGTCCTGAGCGACTCAGTCGCCCGGACGCCGGCCCATCGCCGCGCCCAGCTCGGCGCGGCTGGCGATGCCCAGCTTGCGGTAGACCCGGGCCAGGTTCGCCTCGACCGTCTTCGGGCTGATGTAGAGCGCGTCGGCGATGAGCCGGTTCGTCTGCCCCCGGGCGGCGAGCCGGGCCACCCGCTCCTCCGTCGCGGTGAGCGCCGTCGGGGCCGGGGTGCGGGCGCCGATGCGGCCCAGCTCCGCCCGCGCCCGGTCGGCGAACGCGGACGCGCCGAGCGCGTCGAACTCGGCCACCGCCGCGTCGAGCGCCGCCCGCGCCTCCCGCCGCCGCCGCACCCGCCGGTACGCCCGCCCGGCCGCGAGCAGGCAGCGGGCCCGGTCCAACGGCAGCACCGCCTCCGGCACCGTGGCCCGGGCCTGCGTCAGCGCGTCCAGCGCCTCGCCCGGGTCCGCGCCCGTCGCGCCGGCCAGCAGCACCCGGCTGCGGGCCAGCCCGAGCGTCGTCCACGGCCGCGGCAGCCGCGCGTGCCGCCGGGCCAGCCGGTCCAGCGCCGCGTGCGCGGTGTCCAGGTCACCGGCGCCCACGCACGCCTCGATCCAGTCCGGCTCGAACCGCTGCCCCAGCGGCTCGACGATGCCCGAACCGTCCAGGTCGGCCGCGAGCGAGCCGTACGCCGCCGCGGCCGTGACCCACTCGCCCGAGGCGAGCGCCACCAGCCCGGTGAGCTGGTGGTGCAGCCGGCGGCTCCACGCGTCGCCGAGGTCGTCGTCGCGACGTAGCCCGGCGGCGGTGGCACCCGCCCGCGCCAGCCGGCCCCGGTGCGCGTCGAGCATGCCGGCCAGCCAGCTCTCGCCCACCAGGCCGGTGCCGAGCTGCTCACCCAGGTCACGGGCGTCGGCGATGTGCGTACCGGCCTCGGCGAACCGCCCGGCGAGCAGTTCCGTCTCGCCGAGATGGGTGAGCGCCTCGTGCCGCAGCGGGTCGTCCCCGCGCGCCACCGCCCGGTCCAGCATCAGGTGCAGCCGGGCCCGCGCCCGGTCGTGGTCGTCCACGGCCTTCCACCAGATCGCCGGCACCGAGCCGGCCAGGTAGGACGGTTCGCCGGCCTCCAGCGCCAGCGCCCGGTCGAGCAGGCCGGTCGGCGCCTCGCCACCGGCGCGTACCTCGTGGAAGAAGAACAGCAGCAGCGCGGCGGTGAACAGCGGGCGGTGGTCGTCGCGGTCGGAGAGCCGGGCGATCGCCGCCCGCGCGTGCGCCCGCGCGGCCTCCGGCTGGTCGTGGAACATCGTCAGGTGCGTGTGGATCCGCCCGGCCAGGTCGCCGTCCGGCCCGGCCGCGGCGAGCGCCTGCTCGGCCACGCGCACGGCGGTGACCAGGTCGTCGGCGCACCAGGCGACGAGGGCGCGCAACAGCAGCGCCTCACCCCGCTCGGCGCCGGTCAGCTCCTCGGCCGCGGCCTCGGCGGCCCGGCCGGCCGCCGCGTAGTCCCCGCTGTCGATGCGGCACTGCACCGCGTCGAGGCGACGCCGGTTGCGGTCGGCGGTGGCGGCCTGCGGGGTCAGCTCGGCCGCCCGGGCGTACCAGTCGGCGGCGAGCGCGGGCGCGCCGCGTATGCGCTGCCGGGCCGCCGCGGCGGCCAGGTCGGCGGCGACGTCCGCGTCCGGCGCGACAGCGCACCGGGCCAGTTGCCGGGCCCGCTCGTCGGGGTCGGCGACCGCGCGGGCGAGCACCGCGTGCAGGCGCCGCCGGGCTCCCGGCGGGATGCTCTCCCGGACCGCCGCGGCGTACCGGGGGTGGGCGAAGCTGATCCGGCTCGGCGTGACCACGACCAGCCCGGCGTCCTCCGCCGCGTCCAGCGCGCCGGGCGGCATGCCCGCCGCAGTCAGGTCCCGCATGTCCGGCACGGTCAGCAGCGCGGCCAGCCGGACCGCCTCCCGGCTCGGGCCGGGCAGCGCCCGCAGCGTCTCGGCGAGCAGCCGGCGCAGCGACGACGGTACGGGCAGGTCCTCGTCGTGCGCGGGTGGGCGGGGCAGCCGCAGCACCGCCCGGGCCAGTTCGACGGCGAGCAGCGGGTTGCCGTCGGCGTCGCGTGCCAGCCGCTCGACCAGCGGGCGGCTGAGCGTGCCGCCGAGGCGGGCCTGAAGGATGCGGTGCAGGTCGGGCGCGGGCAGCGGCGGTACGTCGGCGCGCAGCAGCGGGTGCCGGCCGGTCGGGTCGTCGTCCAGCCCGAGCGGCACCGGCGTCGCCGGGGTCTCGCCGGTGCGGTGGGTGGCCAGGACTGCGGGCCACCGGGACAGCCGGCGCAGCGCGAACCGCAGCGCCCGGGCGCTCGGCAGGTCCAGCCACTGCGGGTCGTCGACGGCGAGCAGGAGCCGGGGCGCGTCCGTGACCGCCGCGTCGAGCAGGGTGCGGGTGGCGGCGCCCACGGCCCGTTCGTCGACCGCCGCGCCGTCGTGCTCGCCGGTCAGGAGCACCATGTCGGCCGCCGCGCGTTGCGGCGCCGGCAGCCCCGGTAGCGCGTCGGCCAGCGGGCGCAGCACGTCCGCCAGCGCCGCGTACGGCAACGCGCTCTCGGCCTCGGTGGGCGCGGCGGACAGCACCCGCCAGCCGGTGCGCCGGGCGTGGTCGAGCACTGCTCGCCACAGCGTCGTCTTGCCGATGCCGCTGGGACCGTCGAGGAGCACCGGAGTGCCCGCCGCCAGGGCGCGCCACACCCGCTCGACGACCGCGTCGCGGCCGACCAGTGCGGCGTCCATGGCGGGATGGTGGCACAGCCGCGCCCCCGAACCCAGCGTCGGCGCGGCCTAGCCCGGAACCTGTCCGCATATCGAGACGGGCGGGATCACCTCCTGGTTGCGGTAGACGTCGGCGCTCCAACTCGGCCCGCTGGTCGCCGCGATCGGCGGGATCCGGGGCGCCCGGGACGGGCTGAGCAGGCTGAGGAACTTGTTGATCACTTGGACGACGGGTTCCAGGATGCGGTAGCCGATGCCGAACCTCGCCCGTACGCCGAGGCCGACGCCCCGGCACACCGCGTACGGGGCGCCGAGCGCGGACCCGATCGTGGCCCCGTACGAGGTGACCAGCTCGAACCAGATGCCGGCGGTGAACAGGAACGCGCTGATCCCCATGGTGAACCGCACGCCGTGCCGGACGACCAGCCCCATCACGCCGACCGGCACGCCGGTGAGCGAGTCGAGCAGGCTCACCCGGCGCGCGAAGCCCTCCGTCACGCGCGACCCCACCTGGCCGTTCGCGTAGCCGAACCCGAGCTTGCCGGCCAGGGCGTACTCGCCGGAGCCGCGGAACGTGCCCAGTTTCGCGCCGAACGCGGTGGCCACCTCCAGCGTCTGGCTCACCGTGAACGACAGCGGCAGGCCGGCGACCAGTCCGATCGGGAACGCGATGTCGACCGGGACCGGGAACGTCCTGCGGTGGTTCTGCCCGCCGTCGACGCCGGCGGTGAAGTCCACCTTGATGCCGAAGCCGCCGCCGATCTCCAGTTCGGCCCGGGTCACCTTGCCCGCGCCGATGGCCAGGTGGAACGACGCGGCCGGGCGGCCGACAGTCAGGGTGACGGTGCCGGCGAGCCGGACGCCGCCGTCGTCGTACGTGAAGTGCGTGCCGACGCCACCGGCGCAGCAGAACGTCCGTACCCGGTAGCCGTGGGCGCTCGCGGCGGCCTGCCCGCCCGGCGCGGGCGGCGGCTGCGCGGGCGCGACGGCGAGCGGCCGGGATCGGCCGAGCGTGCCGCCGGCCGCCGCGGCGTCCCGGGTCCACGACGGCTCGCCGGCCACGTAGACGGTCGGCTGGTCGAGGGTGACGTCGTCCCCGCCGAACGTGCCGTCGCGGATCACCTCGGTGAGTGTGACCGGGCCGATCGTGACGACCAGGTCGTCGCCTTCCTCGGCCAGGTCGAGCACCCGGCCCACGCCGCGTCCGGTGAGGAACATGACCCGGCCGGGCGCGAGCCGGTCGGCGTCGCGCGCGCCGGGGTCGAGCCGCCAGGTCAGCCCGTCCGGGCTCACCGACCGCACGGTGCGGCTGCCGCCGCCGACCAGCACCACGTCCGGTTGCAGCGTGACGTCCTTCCCGGGCGCCGGCGCCTGCCCGTACCGGGGCTGCCCGTCGTCGGCCGCGTCGGCCGGGCCGGGCGTGGGGCCGCCGCAGCCGGTCACCGCCAGCAGCGCCGCCACGCCGGCCGCGAGCAGCCGACGGCCGCGCACCGGCCGCCTCACATCCGGCCGGCGACGGTACGGGCGAGCCGTTCCAGCGGCGCCCGGTTCTCCTGCGGGTCGTTGAGCCGCACCAGCCGCACCGCGACCCACAGGTCGCCCTTGCGCAGGAAGAACGCCTCCGCGGTGAGCAGGGCCTCGTCGGCAGTGCCGGCCAGCTCACGGATCTCGTGCTCGAGTTGCCGCTCGATGTCGAGGTACTTCTTGGCGCCGTCGCCCACGAACACCTCGACCTGGGCGGTCGGCCCGCTCGTCGGCCCCGTGTAGGTGCAGGACTGCCCGGCGGCGACCGGCTCGTCGAGGGGCGTGCCGGCGAGACGTTCGGCGTCGGCCTTGGACACCAGCGCGCAGGCGTCCGGCCCGGCGGCGTCGTCCACCGGTTCGGCGCTCGGCTCGGCCGGCGCCTCCCCGGTCGGGTCCGCGACCGGCGAGCCCGCGCCGGGCGCGGCGGCACCGGCGGGCGATGGTTCGTCGCCGCCGCAACCGGCGGACGCGGTGAGCAGGATCGCGGTCAACGCGAGCGCGATCAGTCGACGGGTTCGCATGCCGGCCCCCGCTCAGGCCGGGATCGCGTCGAGCGTGCGGCGCAGGATCTGCTCGTTGCCGGCGGTGCCGCCGCCGAAGCTGCTGATCGTCACCGTGTACGTGCCCTTGCCGTCGATCAGCACCGCCTCGCCGCGCACGTCCTTGACCGCGAGGTAGCCCCGCTCGCCCCGGTCCAGGTCGACGACCTTCTCGTACTGCTGGCCGGCCTGCTCGTGCTGGTAGTCGTAGGTGGCCTTGCCGGCGGTGGCCGAGGCCGTGGTGACCGCCAGCTGGGCGATGCCGTCGCCGAACGAGCAGTTGCCCTCGTCGCGCAGCTTCCGGTTGACCAGTTCGGAGACCTGGGCGGCGGTGAACGGGCACGGCGGCCGCACGTCGTCCACCGCGCCCGCGTCGGTGTCGCCGCCGTCCTCGCCCGCCACGGTGTCGGCCGCGCCTCCGTCGAGCACGTCGCCGCCGGAGTCGCACCCGGCCGGCGCGAGCAGGGCGAGCAGCAACAGGGGCAGCGCCAGGCGGGCGCGGTGGAGACGGGCGGTCCGGGCCGGTGTGAGCGCGTCAGTTGCCATGCCTGCGACGCTAGGCGCGACGTCACCGCCGGTAATCGGGGGTTTCCCTATGCGGTGACCTTGGCGGCAGGCTCGCGCGCCCCGGTAGGCGGCGCGTCCGGGCCGCCGCGCCGCCCCACCCGGACGGCGAGCCGATCCAGGTAGCCGACCATGAGCGCGACGAACAACACCACGAACAGGATCAGCATGGGCAGCGGCAGGACCAGGCCCAGCGGAAGCTCGCCCCCGGCACCGAAGGCGCGGCCGGCGATCATCTGCACCAGCGCGGGAGCGGTGAGGCTGTCCGGGCCCCGGCCCACGAGCATCGACCACAACGGCGACTGGGCGTGTGCCAGCCAGGTCGGCAACGCGGTCACGGCCAGCATCGGCAGCGCCGGCAGCAGCAGCGTACGGCCGGCGCCGCCGCCGGAACGCCACCGCTCGTGCTGGCCCCGGAACAGCAGCGTGAACGCGAACAGCGCGGGCACCGACAGCCAGGTCGGCGGCACCAGGCCGAGGAACAGGCCCAGCTGTTCGCGCTCCGTCGTGCGTTCGAAATTGGCGATGGCCAGCGGGCCGGCGCCGACGAACAACCACGGCGCGAACGGCACCAGCAGCAGCTCGCTCCAGCGCCCCAGCGGGCGCAGCGCGCCGATCCCGAACCCGGCCAGCGCCGCGACCGTCACCGCGACGAGTGTGGACAGCAGCGGCGGCACCCAGGTGTTGGCGAACAGGTTCGCCGTCTCGACCCCCTTGGGCAGGGGCCCGGTGTCGGCGGAGAAGTTCCGCAGCCACGGCAGCGACGCCCAGACGGTCACGCCGAGGACGACGACGAGCGCGACAGCGGTCAGCCCGACGAGCAGCGGCCGGCGGCCGGTGAAGGACTCCGCCTCCCGGACGGCCGGGCCGTCCCGCCAGCCGTCGAACTCGATGCGCAGCCGGGTGGCCAGGATGAGCGCCACCGCGGCCATCCCGAGCAGCCCGAGCAGCACCAGCAGCAGCGTCGACGTGGCGGACCCGACACCGAAGCGCATCGTCCGGAAGGTGGTCTGCACGGCGGTGAACACCGGCGTCGCAGTGGATTCGCCGCGCGGCCCGCCGCCGGTCAGGATCACCGGGGCGGTGTAGGTCTGCAGGGCGGCGGCGAGGACGCCCAGGCCGAGCAGCCCGCCGACAGTCAGCATGGCGGGCGCGGGCCGCTGGTCGGGGTCCCGCCGGCGCAGGGCGCTCAGGTACAGCGTCGCGGCCACCGCGACGACCAGCCCGAACGTCACCTGTGCCAGCGCCGAGACGAGGAACGTCCGGGGGGACTGCAGATCCTGGGTGAGGGTGCCGTCCTCGATGCCCTCGGCGCGCCGGCCGAGGTACACCGCGACCGGCGCGTACGCGGCGAGCGGCAGCGCCAGCACGCCCCGGGTGACCAGGCGGGCGACCCGGCCGGCCCGGTCGGCGAGGACGGCGAGCAGCGGCGCGGCGAGCAGCGCCACCGCCAGCGGGATCAGGGCGAGCAGCACCGCGAACCCGACCTGCCCGGCGAAGCCGGAGGTGAGGGCGGCCTCGTAGTTCGCCGTACCGGCCGACTCGCCCGAGCCGCGCGGCCCGTCACCCTGGAAGCTGCGGGCCACTGTGGACAGGGTGGGCAGGACGTACGACCAGACCCAGGCGATCACGGCCGGGACGATCAGCGCCAGCCCGATCAGGGTCCGCGCCGGGCGGTTCGGCTGGGTGTGCTGGGGCGCTGGCGCCTGCGGTGTTGCCGGCTGATTCATCGGGACATCCACCCTCGAAGATCGACGATCACGGCCGTCGCGACGGTAACCGATGCCGTCCACGTCGGCAGCGCGACCGGACCGCTGCCGGGCGGGGCGGCTACTGTCGCAACCGTGCGGAGCAAGCAGGAGCTGACCACGGCGATCCGGGGACGACGGCGGGCGGCGCTGGTGGTCAACGCCCACTCCCGCCGTGGCCGGCGGCTCTACGACACCGTCCACGCACGCCTGCGCGCGGCCGGGTTCACGCTGCTCGGCGCGTACCCGGTGGACCGGCCCGGCGAACTGGACCGGGTGCTCGCCGAGGCCGCCGACCTGGGCCCGGACCTGCTGGTCACCGGCGGCGGCGACGGCACCGTCGGCGCGGCCGCCCGGCTGCTCGCCCACCGGGACGTCGCGCTGGGTCTGCTGCCGCTGGGCACCACCAACAACTTCGCCCGCACCGTCGGCGTGCCGCTCGACCTGGACGCCGCGATCGCGGTGCTCACCGACGGCAAGGTGATCGACGTCGACCTGGGCCTGATCGGCGACACCCGGTTCACCAACCACGTCGGGATCGGGCTGTCCGCCGACATCATGCAGGCCGCGCCGCCGGGGCTGAAGCGGGCCGCCGGGCGGCTCGCGTACCCGATGACCGGGCTGGGTCTGCTGGCCCGGCACCGGCCGCTGCGCGTGACAGTCCGCGCCGAGGGACGCGAGCACACGTTCACCACCCATCAGGTGTACGTGGCAAACGGCGGTTTCCACGCCGGCCGCCCGATCACCGCCGACGCCACCGCCGACGACCGGCTGCTGGTCGCGTACCCGGTGGGTGGGCCGACCCGGCGCGGGCTGCTGCGCGAGACGGCGCGCAACGCGGCGGCCGGCCACCGCCGCACGCTCGGCGACGAGCCGTTCCTGGCGGTACGCCAGCTGTGGCTGGACACCGACCGGCCGGCCCGCATCGAGGTCGAGGCGAGCCGTACGGGCAGACCCCGGTCCGGATCGGTCTGGACCCGAACGCGCTGCGGCTGATGGCCCGGGCGGACAGCCCGGACCACTGAGCCGGTCAGGCCCAGTGCTCCTCGTCGGGCAGCGGGATCTCCGTGTTCTGCTCCACCGCGTCGGCGGCGGTCAGATCGTCGCGCACCGACTCGCCCAGGCCCGCCCGGTCGCTCGGCGGGCGCAGCACGCCCTGCTCGGCCAGGTCCGCCTCGCTCGCCTCGGGCACCGCCCTGTCGACCGTGTCGGGTGGCCCGACGAGCGTCTCGTCCTGCCGCTGTTCCTGCGCGTCGGCCTCGGGCGGGCGGCGCAGCGCGTCCTCGCTCACGCCGTGCGCCGCACGTACGGGGCGCTCCGGTCGGCCACGTCGCCGTACTCGGCGGGAAGCTGCGTGACGACCTGGGCGTACGCGGCCGGGTCGACGGCGTCGCGCAGCACGTCGAACACCGCCGTGATGCCGTCGCGGGCGGCGTCCACGTCCACGTCGGCGCGTCCGCTGACCCGCTCCACGAACACGTCGAGCCCGAACGGCTCGGCCGCCTCGGCCGGGCCGAACGCGTAGGCCCGCAGCGCCTCGGGCAGCTGGTCGGCAAGGTCGCGGGCCTCCCCGCCGTCGATCCGCTCGGCCAGCGTCGTCAACGTCGCCCGGGTGATCGCCGTGGCCTGCTCCGCGGACGCGCCGCACCGCCGGGCCACCGCGCCGATGAACTGATCCTGGTCCATCTCGCCGCCTTCCTCCGCTGGGATTGCCGGATTCCCACGCTGGACGTCGGCAAACGGGTCGCGAGCCCGAGGCGCCGGCGCCGCCGGGCCGGGGGTAGCGTGCAGCCCGGAACCCGCAGCAAGGAGGCCCCGACAGTGCAGCCGACGACCGTGGACGTGCCCACCCCCGACGGAACGGCGGACGCCTACCTGGCGCGGCCGGACTCCGGTGGCCCCTTCCCGCCCGTCCTGCTGTTCATGGACGCCTTCGGGCTGCGGCCCCGGGTGGCGGAGATGGCCGCGACGATCGCCGAGCGCGGATACGTCGTGCTGGCGCCCAACCTGTTCCACCGCGCCGGACGCGCCCCGCTGATCGACCTCGGCGCGCTCGCCGACGACAGCCGCCGCGGCGCCCTGTTCGAGAGCATCGGGCCGATGATGGCCGCGCTGACGCCGGAGACGGTGGCCCGGGACACCGCCGCCTACCTGGACTTCCTCGCCGCCCAGCCGGACGTCGCGCCGGGTCCGGCGGCGATCACCGGGTACTGCATGGGCGGCATGAACGCGCTGCGCGCGATCGAGGTGCTGCCGGACCGGATCGCCGCGGCGGCCGCGTTCCACGCCGGGCGGGTCGTCACCGACGCGCCGGACAGCCCGCACCTGGGCCTCGGCGCGGTGACCGGCGAGCTCTACTTCGGGCACGCCGACGCCGACCCGTCGATGACCGCCGAGCAGATCGCCGTGCTGGAGAAGGCGCTGGACGCGGCCGGTGTCACCTACCGCTCCGAGGTCTATCCCGGCGCCCGCCACGGCTACACCCAGTCGGACACGCCGATGTACGACGAGCAGGCCACGAAGCGGCACTGGGCCGCGTTGTTCGACCTGCTCGACCGCACCTTCGGGCGCTGATCCGGGCGCCGGCCGGGCCGGGCGGACGATTCACCGGCACGGGTGCGGGTAACCGGCGACATGGCCGACCGCCCTCGCGACACCGTCCGCTCGCCCCTGGACCGGGTGGTCGAGCGGGGCGGCAGCGCCCTCGCCCGGGCCCGTGCCGAGGGCGGCATGGCCAGCCGGAACCGGATGCGCCAACTGGAGATCACCTTGGTGATCTCCGCGCAGGCCGGGCTGGCCGCGGCGCTCGCCGCGCTGCTCGCCCAGTGGCTGCTCGGCTCCGGCGGGCACGTCTTCGCCCCGGCCGCCGCGGTCGGCACCATCGCCACCGCGATCGGCCAGCGGGCCCGGCGCACGTTCGAACTGCTCATCGGCGTGGGCCTCGGCATCGTGGTCGGTGACCTGCTGCGCGCCCTGCTCGGCAGCGGCTCCTGGCAGACGGGCCTGGTGGTCACGCTCGCCATCGCCACCGCGCTGCTGGTGGCCGGGCGCGGCGGCGCGCTGGTCGGCCAGGCCGGTGGTACGGCGGTGCTGATCGCCACGCTCGCGCCGGTGCAGCCCGGTCTGGAACTGCCCCGGCTCTTCGACGCGCTGGTGGGCGGGCTGGTCGGCCTGTTCGTGGTGGCGCTGCTGCTGCCGGTCAACCCGATCCGGGTGCTGGGCAAGGCGGTGGAGCCGGTGACCGCCGGGCTCACCGCGCAGCTCGACGCCGTCGCGCACGCGCTGACCCGGGGCGACGCCGACGAGGCTCAGCGCGCGTTGGAGGACCTGCGCGGACTCGAGCCGGACATCGGGCGGCTCAACGACGCGCTCAGCGGGGCCGAGGAGGTGGTGACCATCGCGCCCGTCCGCTGGCGCCGCCGGGCCCAGTTCCACAGGTACGCCGAGGCGACGCAGCACCTGGAACGGCTGGTGCTCTACGCCCGGTCGATCGCCCGGCGCTCCGCCACCGCGTTGCAGTACGACGAGCCGATCCCGCCCGCGCTCCCGGACGCGGTGGTCCGCCTCGGCGCGGCCACGCGGGAGCTGAACCGGGCCTGCCGCGGCGGCGACGACGAGGACCTGGAACGCACCCGGGAGTTGGTGCGGGAGGGCGCGGAGCTGGCCGGACGCGCGTGGTCGCAGGGGGTGCGCACCTACGGCGAAGCGATGATCAGCGACCTGCGGACCGCGCAGAGCGAGCTGCTGCGGGCCACCGGCTGCCGGGCCGAGGACGCCAACGGCAGCGTGCGCCGGGCCGCCGGCGCGGGCGAGGCCGAAGCGCGCCCGCCGATCCGGGCCCGGATGAGCCGGCCGGTCCGGCGCCGGGTGGCCGGGCGGGGCGTGCCCGGTCGGCGCCCGGACATGTTCCGCCCGCCGACCCGCGTCGGCTGAGCGCCGCCGAAGGCCACCGGGCGGCAACTGGCACCTGCCCCGGCCGGTCCGGCTCGTTAGCGTCGGCCCATGGACACCCGTCACGCCGCCCTGGTCGCGCGGTTCGCCGCGCTGACCACCGCTCACGTCGCCGACGCCTGCCTGCGCGCCGGCGTCGAGGTCCGGTGCGCTCCGGCCGCCGTACGCCCGGTGCTGCCCGGGCGGCGGCTTGCCGGGCCGGTCCGCCCGGCCCGGCACGTCGGCAGCGTGGACGTCTTCCTCGAGGCGATCGAGCGGGCCGCCGAGGGGGACGTGCTCGTCGTCGACGACGGCGGGCGCACCGACCGGGCCTGCGTCGGCGACCTGGTGGTGCTGGAGGCGCGGGCCGCCGGGCTGGCCGGCCTGGTGGTGTGGGGCGCGCACCGCGACACCGTCGACCTGGTGGCGGTCGGGCTGCCGGTGTTCAGCCGCGGCGCCACCCCGAGCGGGCCGCTGGAGCTGGACCCGCGCCCGGACGGGGCACTGGAGCACGCCCGGGTCGGGTCGTTCACCGTCGGCCCGCGGGACCTGGCCCTGGCCGACGACGACGGCGTGCTGTTCGTGCCCGCCGACCGGGCCGGGGACCTGTTCGGCCTGGCCGAGTCCATCCGGGACACCGAGCGGCGGCAGGCCGACCGGATCCGGGCCGGCGAGTCGCTGCGGTCGCAGGTCGGCTTCGCCGCCTACCTGACGGCCCGCGCGGCCGACCCGGCGCTGACGTTCCGGGCGCACCTGCGCGCCGTGGGCGGCGCGATCGAGGAGTGAGCCGCTCAGCCGCCGCGCGCCCACAGCGCCAGGCGTACCCGGTTGGGGCTGCCGGTCTTCGTCATCAGCCTGGTGATGTGCGTCTTCACCGTGGTCACGCCGATGTGCAGCCGGTCGGCGATCTCGGTGTTTGACAGTCCATCGGCCACCAGGTCCAGCACGTCCCGCTCGCGGGCGGTCAGCTCGGCCGCGCGCCGGGGCGCGCCGGCGCGGGCGTGCACCGCGCGTTCGACCAGCCGGCGCAGGATCTCCGGGCTGAACGGGCTGTCCCCGGCGGCGGCGCGGCGGATGCCGTCCAGCAGGTCGGCCGGGGGCGCGTCCTTGAGCAGGAAGCCGCAGGCGCCGGCGGTCAGCGCCGGGTAGAGGTGGTCGTCGTCGCCGAACGTGGTGAGCACCATGATCCGGGTGGCGGGCCGGTCGGCGAGGATCCGGCTGGTCGCGGTGATGCCGTCGACGCCGGGCATCCGCAGGTCCATCACCACCACGTCCGGCCGCAGCCGGGCGGCGAGGGCGATCGCGTCCCGGCCGTTGTCGGCCTCGCCGACCACGTCGAGGTCGGGCTGGGCGTCGCAGAGCATCCGCAGACCGGCCCGGATGAGGTGCTGGTCGTCGACCAGCAGCACCCGGATCACGCCGGCTCCGGCGCGCCCGCGCGGGGGCGGGGCGTGTCGGGGGCGGGCCCGGCCGCCGGCAGCACGGTCCGTACCCGCCAGCCGGACCCGGTGGGCCCGGCCTCCAGCCGACCGCCGAGCACCTCCACCCGTTCCCGCATGCCGACGATGCCGTGGCCGCCGCCGGAGGGCACCCCGGCCGGCGCCGCGCCCCGCCCGTCGTCGGACACCGCCCAGTGCACCGCGCCGTCCTCGACCGACACGGTCAGCTGCGCCCGCGCCGCCGCGCCCGCGTGTTTCGCCACGTTCGTCAACGCCTCCTGGGTCAGTCGCAGCACCGCCTGGCCGCGTACCGCGTCGAGCGCGCCGACAGCCGGGTCGACGTCGGCCTCCACCACCACGCCCGCCTGCCGGGCCCGGTCCACCGCCGCGCCGAGCGCCGCCGGAAGCGCCGACGGCTCGATCGCGGTCAGGGCGGCGTCGCCGCGTACGCCGTCCGGGTCACGCAGCACCGCGACCAGCCGCCGCAGGTCGGTCAGCGCCGCCGTGCCGGTGGCGTGCACGTCGTCGAACACCTCGCCGACCCGGGGGTCCAGGTCGGGCAGCACGTGCCGGGCCACCCCGACCCGCAGCACCATCGACGCGACGTGGTGCGCGAGCACGTCGTGCAGTTCCCGGGCGATGGCGCCGCGCTCGTCGGCGCGGGCCGCCCGGCTCTCCGACTCGCGCCGGCGCCGGTCCGCCTCGGCCCGCTCCTCGGCCTGCCGGCTCAGCTCCCTCGTGGTCCGCACGACCAGCCCGAGCAGCAGGGGCAGGCAGACGGTGACGGCGAGCCCGAACAGCCCGGTCAGCGCTGTGCGGACCGGTTCGCCGATCAAATTGGTCAGGTCGACGGCGGCGAGCAGCCCGGCGCCGAGCCAGATCGTGCGCGGCCGGGTGGCCCGCATGGTCAGCTCCAGCAGCGCCCAGCTCGCGCCGACCTGGTTGATCATCACGTCGTCGACCAGCGGGAACGCCGCCGCGAGCAGCGCCGACTGGAGGAGCAGGTTCAGCAGCGGCCGGCGGTGGCACAACAGCGCCAGGAGAAACGCCGGGACCGCCAGCGCCCACTGCGTTCCGGTGGGCCCGGGGCGGCCGTGCACGCCGACGACCAGGTAGCCGATGCCGCTGAGATCCAGCAGCAGGATCCGCGCGAGCGTGTCGCGTGCGTCGAACAGCCGACCGACCCAGCCCACCGCGTCAGCCTAGGCAACCGGCGCGGCCGGGGCCACCGCGTTGGCTCGCCGCCGCCGGACGGCGAGCAGTCCGAGATGGACGGCCAGCCCGAGCGGGCCGAGCAGGACGGTGAGCAGCAGCACCGGAGCGGTGAGCAGGGCCGGCAGCCCGCGCTCCCGCGCGTCCTGCCAGATCCACCGGCCGACGAACAGGTCGAAGGCGATCATGTGGGCCCAGGCCGCCGCCGCGCCGTCTGCGGTGCCGAGCAGGTGCCGCAGCCCGTCGAGGGTGGGCGCTGTCACCACCGGCAGCACCGTTCCGAGCGACGGGAGCACGAGGACGGCGTAGACCAGCAGCACCGGCGCGACGATCAGCGGTGAGCCGACGATCCGGGCGGTCCAGGACCAGCGCGGCGCGAGGATCATCAGCGCCCAGAACGGGGCGGCGAGCAGGAACGTCAGGTCGAACAGGATCCCGATCATCCGACGAGCACCACCCCGGCGCGGCGGGCCCGGCGCGCCAGCACCAGCGCGGAGGCGGTTGCCGTGGCCGCCACCAGCACTCCCGCCGCGGCGAGCGTGAGCGCGTCCGGGGCGAGCAGCGGCTGCCCGCGCAGGGCCTGGGCGGTCACCAGCAGCGTGAGTCCCGCGTACGCGGCCCCGCCGACGAGCACCAGCCGGGCCCGGGTCAGCCCGTCCAGCCGCCGGCCGAGGAACCGGTCGAGCAGGATCGCCAGCAGCGGCAGCGCCTGCAGCGCGTGCATCCCGACGAAGTGCCCGACGCGCAGGTCGCCGCCGGTGGTGCTCCAGCCGAGCAGCGGCAGCCCGGGACCGCCGTCGGGCACCCCGACGCTGTGCGCGCCGCTGATCCCGGCCGGCGCTCCGGCGGGCTGCCGCATGACCATCGGGAACGCGACGACCATGCCGAGCAGGGACACGGCGAGGCCGAGCCGTACCGCGTATCCGCCGGCGCGGTCCGCGAGCGACCGGCGGGACAGCACGACCGCCAGCACGAGCTGGGCGGCGAACAGCACGGTGATCGCCGCGCCCATGACGCTGTACAGCATCGCGTCCAGTGTCGTGGCGCCGTTGAAGTGGCTCGCGGTGCCGCGCAGCACCTGGCCCACGATGATCGTCATCTCCAGCACCGCCATGGCCACGATGAGTGTGGCCGCCCGCTCGGCGGCCCGGCTGCGGCGCGGCAGCAGGGACAGCATCCAAGCCAGCGTGACGCCGTAGAGCACGAACGAGATCGCGAACTTCAGCGGCTTGGCCCAGATGGGCGCGCCGGTCAGCACGCGCGGGTCGGCAGCGACGCCGACCGCGGCGACGACGGTGAGCACCGCCATCGCGGACACGAGGAGCATCAGGGGGCGGTGCCATCCGGCCGCCCGGTTCCGCACGGTAGTCATGCCTGTAGATGCTGGTGGCGGACCGGGACCCGCGCGCCCGTCCGCAGGCCGCGTCCGTGACCCCGGGTCGGAGCGCGCCTCCTACCGGGGGAGGAGGCGGAGCGGTCAGTCCGGCAGCCGGGGCATCTCGACGCCCGGGTCGCGGCCGAGCAGCACCCCACGGGTCAGCGCCCGTGATCCGAAGCGGTCGCGTACCGCGTCGACGGCGGCGTCCAGCGCCGGACCCGGGTCGGCGGTGAACGGCAGGGCCAGCTGGGTGTGCCCGCCGCCGAGGTTTGCCACCGAGACGCCGAGCAGCGTGACGCCGCGCAGCGCGATCTGCGGCAGCGCGGCGCCCAGCAGGTCACGGGCGGCGTCGCGCAGCGGCGCGGTCTGCGCGGTCGGCTCGTCGAGCGTGTGCGACCGGGTGACCCGCGTGTAGTCGGCGAAACGCAGCCGCAGCGTCACCGTGCGGCCGGTGCGCCGGGCCGCGCGCATCCGCGCGGTCACCCGGTCGACCAGACCGGCCAGCACCGCGTCCAGCTCGGCGGGGGAGTGCGGGCCGCGCCCCAGCGCGTGCTGCGCGCCCATCGAGGAGCGGCGGCGGCCCACCTGCACCGCCCGGGGGTCGCGGTTGTGCGCCAGGGCGTGCAGGTGCCGGCCGGCGCCCGCGCCGAGCAGCGACACCAGCGCCGGCTCGTCCAGCCGTGCCACCTGCCCGACGGTACGGATGCCGCGTTCGCGCAGCCGGGCGGCGGTGACCGGGCCGACGCCCCACAGCCGCTCCACCGGCAGCGGGTGCAGGAACGCCAGTTCCCGCTCCGGCTCGACCACCAGCAGCCCGTCCGGCTTGGCCACGCCGCTGGCGACCTTCGCCAGGAACTTCGTCCGGGCCACGCCGACGGTGATCGGCAGGCCGACCTCGCGGCGTACCCGCTCCCGCAGCGTTGCCGCGACGGCGGCCGGCGTTCCGGCGAGCCGCCGCAGCCCGCCCACGTCGAGGAACGCCTCGTCGATGCTGAGCCCTTCGACGAGTGGGGTGGTGTCCCGGAAGATCTCGAACACCGCCCGGCTGGCGGCCGTGTACGCGGCCATCCGGGGCGGCACCACGATCGCGTCCGGGCAGAGTCGCCGCGCCTGCCGGCCGCCCATGGCGCTGCGCACGCCCCGGGCCTTGGCCTCGTAGCTGCACGCGAGCACCACGCCGCCGCCGACGATCAGCGGCCGGCCGCGCAGCCGGGGGTCGTCGCGCTGCTCGACCGAGGCGTAGAACGCGTCCAGGTCGGCGTGCAGGATGGTGGCCTCGCTCGACACCCCGCCATCCTCGCACACATGTTCGAACAGGCGTGGCTGACCTGCCCGGACGCACGCGACCGGCCGGCGGATGGTTCCCGCCGGCCGGTCGCGTGCGCCTCACCGTCCGTAGACCTCGAACTCGTAGAGCGAGAAGCCGTACGAGGTCGCCCGGGTGACGCCGTACATCCGCACGTAGCGGGCGCTGACCGGGGCGAACGTCACGTTGTCGACGCCGCCGTTGCCGGTGGTGGTGCTGAACACCGGCTGCCAGGAGTTGCCGTCAGCGGAGACCTCGATCCGGTAGCCGGTGGCGTACGCGGCCTCCCACCGCAGCACCGCCCGGCTGATCGTCCGGGCCGAGCCGAGGTCGACCCGCAGCCACTGGTTGTCGTTGTAGCTGCTGGCCCACCGGGTGCCGAGGCTGCCGTCGACCGCCTTGGCCGGGGTGTTGCTGGTCAGGAACTGCGTGCTGGACGCGGTGGCGGTACGGCCCTGCGCCAGGTTGGTCACCGTGTCGCCCCGGCGCGCCGGGAACGACACGACCTGCTGGTACGTGGGCCGGTTCTGCCAGCCGATCAACGGGTGGGTGATGCCGCCGAGCCCGGACTGGGCGATCGCGTCGGCGCACCACTGGTCCCCGGCACCGCAGGACGAGTCACCCGGGTAGACGGTGGCCGCCGGGGCGGCGGTGGCCTGGCCGAGCGTGTCCAGCAGCGCCTGCCGGCACGCGCCCAGGTTGCCGTTGCCGCAGTACGTGCGCCCGAGCCCGCCGGCCACCGGGTCGCCGAGCACCGCGCGCAGGTCCTTGTCGACGTAGCCCCACCAGCCGTACTGGAACGCCGAGCCCTTGTGCGCCTGGCCCTGCGACGCCCAGCTCACGCTGCCGTCGCGCGCCGCGTTCTGCCCGCCCGAGGGCGACTCGTTGACCTGCAGCGCGTCGACCAGCGCGCCGTACAGGTCGGGGCCGAGGCCGGGCCGGAACTGCGCCGCCGCCAGCAGCGGCCACCAGGCGTCGAAGATCCGGATGGCGTCGGCGTGCTGGTAGACCTTCGAGCCTGGTGACGTCTCCACCCGGCGGGACCCGGCCTGCTGCCAGGCCCGCAGCTTGGTCACCGCGGCGGCGAGCGCCGGGTCGGTGACCGGCGTGCTGTCCAGCACCCGCAGCAGTTCGCCGAGGACCTGCTGGCCACGCAGGTCGGTGACTCCCGCCTCGGCGGTGATCCGGACGACGTCGGCGCGGCTGAGCTTGCGCTGGGCGATGGCGGCCTTCACCGGGCCGTCGAGCAGTTGACCGCGGTGCACCGCGCCGTAGCTGAAGTTGCCGTCGGCCGCGCCGAAGTCCCGCGCCTGCTTGTTGTTCCAGCTGACGTAGTAGTCCTGGTTGACCGACTGCGGGTGGGCCGACGCCGGTGCGTAGGTGGCGTCGTTGGTGTCCGGGTTCCAGCCGACCCACTCGTACGCCGGCTCGGCCTTGGCCGGCAGGTTCGGGTCGAGCGTGGCCGGGCGGACCGGGTTCGCGCCGGAGTTGTAGTACGCCGCCTCGGTCGAGTTGACGTAGAACCAGTTGAACGCGTACCCGACGTTCGCGGCGGACGCCTGGAACGCCGCCGCGCTGCCCATCGCCGCCGGGTCGTTGAACGCCTGGAAGCCGATCGCCGAGTCGGCCTCGTGGCGGTAGGTGGAGCGCAGCTTCGTGAACGCGGTCGGCTGCCCGTTCACCATGCCCCGGTAGGCGACCAGCCCGTACTTGGTGCGCAGCGCGCGCAGCGTGTACGCGCCGGCCGGGGTGGAGTCGGCGAGCGTCGGCGACCACGAGTTGCGCTTCTCCAGCACCTCCATGGCCACGCACTGCCCACGGTAGAGGTAGCGGTTGGAGCGCAGCGTCGGCGCGGTGCCGTCGGTGGTGCACAGCGGCACCGCGTACGTGTCGGTCAGGTCCTGGGAGGCGGAGGTGGCGCTCCACGCGTAGTCCTGGCCGCGGCCGAGCAGCACGTAGAGGTTCAGCCCGGCGAACGCCGCGCCGCGCGCGCTGATCCCCGGCCCCTGCAGTTCCTGGAGCATGAGCAGCTGCGGGGCGAAGTAGCCGGTCTGCGGGCCGAACACGGCCACCGGGTTGCCGGTGGTGGTGTGCCGGCCGGAGACCACCACCGCGTTGGACATGCCGTGCGTGCGCAGGGTGGACAGGCCGCCGAGCAGGTCCTTGGTGGCGGCGCTGCTGCCGGTGCGGGCGGCGGCCCCGCCGGTGGCGTCGTACGCGAGCGGCTCGGCGACCACGGTGCCCGCGTCCGGCAGCACCGCGCTGGTGGCGCCGGGCGGTGTCGCGCCGTACGGGAAGCTCTGCCCGTCGTGCAGCGTCAGCACGGTCTCCGGGTCGTTCTGCGAGCGGAACGCCGCCCAGACCCGGTCGCCCTCGGTCGGGCCGTACTTGGCGCGGGCGGCCACCCGGACCAGCGCGGACCGGACCTCGCTGCCGCCGCCTCCGCCGAACAGCCCGCCGATGACGCCGGCGGTGGCGATCAGGTCGGTCATGGTGAAGTGCTTGGGCTTCCCGGCGCCGGTGAGCACGTACTCGCCGGGGTAGTTGTCGTCGGCGATCGACTTGTCGATGTAGGCGTTGATGCCGGCGATGTAGTCGGCCACGTCGGTGTAGAGCTGCTGGCCCCGGGTGCCCTTGAGGCGCAGCGCGTCCACCTGGGCCTGGAGGTCCGCCTCGGTGTAGGGCGAGTTGGCCCAGACGCTCTGCTCCAGCTCGCGGTTGCCGGGGGCGCCACCGGCGAACGAGCTGACGTTGCCGCGGCCGACGTGCCGCAGCAGGTCCATCACCCAGAGCCGGTCCTGGGCCCCGGCGTACCCGGCGCCGAACATGGTGCCGCCGCGGGTGGTGCCGGTGACGTGCGGGACGCCGGTGGCCTTGTCCCGCACGATGGTGACGTCCGAGCGTGGCGAGATCCTGCTCTCGACCTGCGCGTCGGGGACGCCGAACGAGGCGTCGTTGTAGAAGTGGGCGATCTGCTCGTCGGTCAGCCCGGCGTAGTTGTAGACCAGGTTGGCGTACTCGTCGAGCTGGTCGCTGGAGTGCGCGGGCCGGGTGCCGAGCGTCTGGTGGGCGAGGATCGCCACGAGCGTGGCGTTGCCGTTCTGCCCGGGCGGCAGGATGTCGGCGCACTGGCCGAGGCAGTAGTCGTCGGGGGTGAACGTGGTGGCGGCGAGCGCCGGTGACGGCGCGATGACCGTCAGGACGCTCGCGGTGAGGGCGGCGGTGGTGAGCGCCGCGAGGCGGGCACGGATGGCGGGTAATGGCATGGCGATCCTCCGGGGGACGCGGAGTAGGGCCGTTCGGTACGCCCGGCTGACGGCGTCTCGGCCTCCGCGCCCGGGCGTCCTGCCCGGAGGTGAGAATGACTCATATCTATCTGCGGGCAATGATCGGGGCACCACCGCCGTCCGGGATAGCCGTCGTTCACCAGTCGTCAATGCCGACGTTTCGCCGCGATCCCGGCCGTAACGACGCGGTGGGGGTGGCACCGTTGCCACCCCCACCGCTCTCCCCGCCGGTGCGCCGTCAGTGCTTGTGGAACGACTGGCGCACCACACCCCCCACCAGCGCGCACCAGGTGGTGGTGCTGATCTTGCCGTTGGGCGGTAGTCCGTGCAGGCGCTGGAGGTCCTTCACCGCCGTGCGGGTGGCGTGGTCGTACTCGCCGGTCTCGATCACCTCGGCGTAGCCCTTGGCGGCGAGCATGAACTGCGCCGCGGCCACCGGGACGCCGGTGGACTTCTGGTCCAGCTCCGGGGCGAGGGTCTCCCAGGTCGGCGCGGTCAGCGTGGCGTCGACGTCGACCGGGATGCCGTTGCGCGCCTGCCAGTCCTGCACGGCGGCGACGGTGGCCGCGTCGAACACGCCGGTGACCGGCACGGTGTAGCCGCGGAACGTCAGCAGGCGCTGGGCGACCTGGACCACCGGGCCGCCGACGAAGCGCCAGATGTCCGGCCAGCGGCGGGCCGGCACGTCGCCGAGCCTGGTGCCGAGCTGCTTGAACACCGCGCGGCGCAGCGCCGGGAACTCCCGGTAGAACATCGCGCCCGGGCAGAGCGTGGCCCGGAAGTCCCAGTGGCCGAAGATGTCGTGGGCGTGCAGCCCGTACTGCCGGCAGATCGCGGCGCACAGCCGGGCGAGGGAGTCGAGCAGTTCCTCCGGCGGCGTCTCGGTGACGTAGGTGCCCTCGTTCTCGATGCCGATGGCCCGCCCGTTCTCGCCGGGGCAGTGCGCGGCGATCATCTGCCGGTCGCCGGCGCGCAGCCGGTCCAGGCTGCCGTGCCGTCCCTCCAGGACGTGGCCGCCGCGGCTGACGGTGAAGTGCTGCCCGGTGTCGGACCAGCCGTTGCCGTCCATGTGCAGGTCCTGGCAGTCGCGGGCGAGCTGCTTGGCGTGCTCCTCGGAGTAGTCCGTGACGTTCGGGAACGCCATGTGGTGCACGATGATCTTGTTGGTGGGGGTCGCGCTCACCGACAGCGGATCGGCCGGCGGGCGGGCGGCCCACTCGTCGCAACCGATGATCCAGTCGAGGTCCGCGCCCGGCGCGGCGTGCGCGGCGGCCGGCCGGACGAGCTCGCTCCCGACGACCGCGACCGCGGCGGCGCCGAGGCCGGCCCGCAGCAGCGTACGGCGGTCCAGCTCGGGGTGGTCGAAGTGCATTCCGCCTCCTCGATGGCCCGGCCGGGGCCGGGTGATGTAAAGGAACTCCAACGGCTGCGCGCGAGGTGGAGAATATTGCCAAGGCGGCGCGGCGCGCCAGAGGACAAAAGCGACGTTCGCCGGGCCGCTCCTACCGCCGGAGTAGGCGATCTCACGTCCGCTGACCGGGATGGACCATGTCGCGTCGTGATCGGCCGTGGCAGCCTGGACCCGTGCAGTCGCCCAGCCCGGCCGGGATTCTCGTGCTCGTCGCGGTGCTCGCGGCCGCCACCGCGTTCGGCTGGTGGCGCCGCCGCCACGACGGGCGGCTGCGCGCCGTCCGGAAGCGCCCATCGGACGCCGCCGCGCCGCACCGGGCCACCCTCACCGCCCTCGGGGTACGCCCCGGCGAGCGCACGCTGGTGCAGTTCTCCGCCCCGGTCTGCGCGCCCTGCCGGGCCGCCCGCCGGGTCCTCGCCGACGTCGCCGCCCGCCTCGACGGGGTCACGGTGCTGGAGGTCGGCGTGGACGAGCACCTCGACGCGGCCCGGGAACTGGACGTGTGGCGTACCCCGACCGTGCTGGTGGTGGACGGCGCCGGCCGCGTCGTGCGCCGGGCCGCGGGCGTGCCCGACCGCGACGAGCTGATCGCCGCGCTCACCGCCGGGGTGGCTCGATGACCGGCGTACGGCTGACCCGTCGCCGGGTGGTGGACCACGGGCGGCTCGCCGCGAGCCTCTGTGCGCCGGTCCGTCCCGCCTGACCGACCGCCCCCGCACGAACGGACCCACCCCATGCTGCTCGACCCCCGGGGACCGCGCTTCGCCGCCGTCCTCACCACAGTCGTCCTCGCCATCGTCCTCGTCACCGGCTCCGGGCTGCTCCTGCTCGCCCAGGCCGTCGTGTTCGCGCTCACCGCGCTCAACCCGCGCCTCGGCCCGTACGGCCTGCTGTTCCGCGCCCTGGTGGCGCCCCGGCTGGACCCGCCGGCGGAGCTGGAGCCGGTCGCCCCGGTGCGCTTCGCCCAGCTCGTCGGCCTGGTCTTCAGCGTCGTCGGCGCGGCCGGCTGGCTCGCCGGGATGCCCGCGCTCGGCCTGGCCGCCACCGGCGCGGCGCTCGCCGCCGCCTTTCTCAACGCCGCGTTCGGGCTCTGCCTCGGCTGCGAGGCGTACCTGACGATCCGCCGTCTGACCGGGCGGCCGCTGGCCGGCCGGGTGGCGGCGCCCCCACGCTGACCGTCCGCCCGTACGCTGGCCCCGGCGGATGGGGGAGGGGCATGGCAGGTCGCGCACGGCTGGACCGGCGCAGCGTGCTCGTCGCGGCGGGCGGACTCGCGGTGGCCGGGATCGGCGTGCCGGTCGGGCTGGCCGCCACGAACGACCGGCCACCGCCGCCCGCGCCGCGCGGACGGCGGCCGATCAGCATGGCGATGCACCTGCACGCCTCGTTCAGCGAGGGCGTGGCCAGCTACGCCGCCCACCTCGACCAGGCCCGCCGCAACGCCGTCGACGTGCTCTGGTGGACCGACCACGACTTCCGGGTCGCCGCCCACGACCACCGCCGGGTCGTCCACTTCGACGGCCCGGAGGAACGCGAGGGCGGGCTGGCCTGGACGTGGCAGCCGGCCACCGAGGGGCGGCTCACCGCGTCGGCCGCCGACTTCGTGGACGTCCCCGACGCCCCTGACGGTCCCGGCCGCGCGCTGCGCCTGGTCGCCGCCGGGACCGGCGCCCACTGGTACGCGGGCAAGGCGTGGAACTGGACGCACACCTCCAACATCTCCGACACCACGCTGCACCTCGACGTACGCCCCGAAGCCGCCGGCCGGGACGCCACGCTCACCGTGGAGATCGCGCTGTCGCACCACCCCGCCGGACCCGGCCGCCCCGCCGGGCAGCTCGTGCTGCGCTACCGCCTCGGCGGCGTCGACACGGTCCGGCACTCGGTCGACGGCCGTTTCGGCACCGTGGAGCGGCCCGCCCCGGCCGGCGCCTGGCAGCGGCACACGTTCGAGCTGCTCGCCGACGTGCGGCGGCTCTGGCCCGGCCTGGTGGCGGGCGACAACTCGCTGCGCGGGCTGCGCCTCGGCGTCACGGTGGCAGGAGGCGCGCGCGGCGCGTACCTGGTGGACCGGCTCGTCTTCGACCGCGCCCGCCGCGCCGGGCAGGCCGGCGAGGAGATGCGCGCCGAGGTGCTGCGCGGCTACGACGGGGCGTACCCGGGCGTGACCCACCACCGCGCGTACGAGGTGTCGATGGTGCGGCACCTCAACTGGTTCGGCGGCGACGGCACGCTGCCGAGCTTCCCGTCCCCGCCGTACCGGGACAACGATGTCGAGGCCACCGAGAAGATGGTGCGGTTCCTGCACTCGCACGGCGGGGTGGTGTGCTGGAACCATCCGCTGGACACCGAACGCCGCGAGTCACTGGCCCGGCTGCTGGTCAGCCGCAACGCGCTCGGCGTCGACCTGATCGAGATCGGGCGCCGGCCGGTCGAGGACTACCTCTGGGCGTACGACGTGGCGGCCCGCAACGCGATCCCGCTGACCGCCGTGGGCGTCACCGACGACCACGACGGCACCGACTGGCGGGCCGGCCGGGACCGGAACGTCACCTCCGTCTGGGCGGCCTCGACCGGCCGTGACGACCTGGTCGCGGCGCTGCGCGCCGGGCAGGCGTGGTTCGCCGACCTGGCCGGCTACCGGGGCGCGCTGGACCTGGAACTCGGTGGCCGCAGCGGCATGGGCGCGCTCGCCGTGCTCGCCGAGGACACCATCACGGTGCGGCTGCGCGCCACCGACCTGCCCGCCGGGGCCACACTGGAGGTGGTCACCGGCGAGGTCGACCGGGCCGGTGTCGCGGACCCGACTCCGGCGGTCCGGGTCGGGCGGGTCCCGTGGCGGCAGTTGCGGGCGGGCTGGCACGACCAGCCGGTGCGCGTCGGCGCCGGCACGTACGTGCGCACCCAGGTACGCGACCGCGAGGGCGAGATCGTGGGCGCCAGCAACCCGATCTGGCTGCTCCGCACCCCTCCGCCCGCAGGCATCCCCCCACCCCGCCGCTTCTGACCGCCACCCTCCGCCTGTTCCGTCGATCATGAAGTTGACGGCGATGTCGGTCCCTTTTGTCCACGCCAACCTCATGATCAACGAGGTGAGGGTGGTTGCCGGGATCTGGTACTCGTGGCGGTGTGTCCGAAACCGACCACCTACCGCGCCGCGCCGTGCCGCGCGGGCGCCCGGCCGCCGACCGGCGGCCGGAAGCAGCCGTTGCGCCGATGGCCGGCCGCCCCGGCCCGGTGAGAATGACCAGCGAGGCGGCATCCGACACCCGCCCGTGGGACGCGGTGGAGTCTGTCGCATGAGCGGCTGGGAACTGTCCGGCTACACGCCGGTCCGCCGGCTCGGCGCCGGCGCGTCCGGCAGCGTCGTGCTCGCCACCCACGACCGGACCGGCACCCCGGTCGCCATCAAGTACCTGGTCCGCGACCTGGGCGAGGACTCGTCGTTCCGGACCGCATTCCGCGCCGAGGCCCGGCTGCTCGGCGAGATCGACGACCCGCACGTCAGCCGCCTCTACGAGTACGTGGAGAGCCCGCACGGCGCGGCCATCGTGATGGAACTGGTCGACGGCGTGTCGCTGCGCCAGATGCTGCGCGCGCACGGCCCGACCACGCCCGAGGCCGCGCTCTGCGTCCTCAAGGGCTCACTCGCCGGCCTGGCCGCCGCCCACGCCCGCGGTGTCGTGCACCGCGACTACAAACCGGAGAACGTGCTCGTCACCGGCGCCGGGCTGAGCAAACTCGCCGACTTCGGCATCGCCATGCCGGTCGGCCAGGGCTCCGACACGACTGTCTCCGGCACGCCCCGCTACATGGCCCCCGAGCAGTGGACCGGCGCCCCCGCCGCCCCGACGTGCGACGTCTACGCCGCCACCGCCACGTTCTTCGAATGCCTCACCGGCCGGCCCCCGTACCAGGGACCGGACCTGCTCTCGCTGCGCGACCAGCACGCCTTGGCGCCGATCCCCGCCGAGGCGGCGCCCCCGCCGGTGCACGAGCTGCTGCGCCACGGCATGGCCAAGCGCCCCGACGAGCGGCCCGAGTCCGCCGAGGCGTTCCTCGGCCTGCTGGAACAGGTGGCCGGCGCCGGCTACGGCCCGCAGTGGGAGGAACGCGGGCTGCGCGAGCTGGGCCGCCGGGCGGCGCTGCTGGCCGCGCTGTGGCCGTTCCCCGAGCGGGCCGAGGGGGCCACCGCCGTCGCCCACACCGCGGTGGCGGACACGGCGCTCGGCGCGCGCTCCGGCCGGCGCGGACTGTTCCGCAAGGGTCGCACCCGTACCGCGCTGGCCGCCGGAGCCCTGGCCGCCGCCGTCGTGGCCGGCGGCGCCGGCTACAGCTACGCCGCCAACGACGGCACCGACGCCGCCGCCCCCACCGGCCCGGCGAGCGCCGCCCCGGCCACCACGACCGCGCCCACAGCGGACCCGACCGCCGCCGGGACGCCGAGCCCGTCGCCGACACCCACCCCGCCCACCGCGTCACCGCCGCCCGCGCCGTCCGCCACCCCGGACCGGACCGGGTCGCCGACCCGCGCCGGCACGCCCACCCCCAGCGCGTCGCGCAGCACCACCCCGCCACCGCCGGACGTGACCGCGCCGGTCGTGGACGGGGTACGCGCCGACCCCGGCGAGCTGGACCCGAAGGGCTGCCCCTACGGCGCGAAGAGCAGCACCGTCACCGCCACCGTCACCGACGACCGCAGCTCCCCGGCCGAGCTGACCGTCACCTTCGGCTACACCCTCGACGGCGCCACCGGAACGGTCCGGATGGCCACCGCCGGCCGCGGCGTGTTCACCGGCACGCTCGGCCCGCTGTCCACGCCCAAGCGCAGCGCCCGCATCCCGATCCGGGTCACCGCCGCCGACGCCGCCGGCAACACGACCACCTCGGCGTCACCGGTGTACGTGACGCTCTACCACGACTGCACCCCCGGCTAGGAGTACGACAGTGCCCGCTGCCCAGCACCGCAGCCCGTTCCGGGGACGTCCGGCGTGACCCGGCCCGACGAGCCCACCGAGGCGCTGCCGACCCGCGCCCTGCCGGTGACCCCGCCCGGGGACGCCGATGCCGCCGAGCCGACAGTCCACCTCGTCGCGCCCCGCGCCGCCGCCGAGGCGGAGCCGACCGTTTCTCTGTCTGCGGTGAGCGCAGAGCCGACGGTGTCGCTGGCCGTGGACGGCGCGGAGCCCACTGTGCCACTCGCCCGGCCGGAGGTGGACCGCTCGCCAGATGCCGAGCCGACCGTCCACCTGAGTCCGGCTCCGGCTCCGGCAACGGCTCCGATTCCGGCCCCGGGCACCGTGACCGGGCAGGCGACAGTGCGTCCGCGGCCGGCGCCGCCGGCCAGGGGCCCGGGCGTGGAGCCGACCGTCTCGTGGCAGCCCACCGGCGTACCGCATGGGCACCAGGCCGGCGGGCCGCAGACGGCGACGGGCGCCGGGGCGTACCCGGATCGGACCGTGGGCGCGCGGGCGCCCAGCGGCGTCCCGGCGCCCGCGCCCGGCGGCGAGTTGCGCTTCGGGCCGGGCGTGCCGGTGACGCCGCCGCCCGCGCCGCCCTGGCCGACCGCGCCCCCGATCCGGCCGCGACCGGTCTGGCGGCGTGTCGTCTCGGTGCTGTCCACGCTGCTCACCGCCGCGCTGCTGCTCACTGTCGGCCTGTACCTGTGGCAGCGGCTGCGCCCGATGGAGGTCGAGCAGGTGTCGGTGGCGGCGAACCGGCCGGCCGGTGTCGCGTGCGACGTGACGGTGGACGTGGTGGCCACGGTACGGACCAACGGGCGCGCCGGAACGATCCGCTACCAGTGGTTCCGCTCGGACGGCCCGCCCGGCGCGGTGCTCACCGAGCGGGTCGGCAGCGGGCAGCACACCGCGACCCTCACCCTGGAGTGGACGTTCTCCGGAGTGGGCACGACAGTCGGCACGGCCACCGTCAACATCATCGAACCGGCGCCGATGCAGGCCGGCACCCGCGTCAGATACCGCTGTCCCGGCGGCTGACCGCGTTTCCCCGCGCGCGGGTCCGGGTAGCCCCACCCGAACAAACCTGGACCACGTACGTGGAGGCCCTTCGATGAGAGACAACTTCGGGGACGCGGTGGGCGACGCGTTCCGTTCGGTGATGCTGTTCCTGCCCAAGGCGGTCGCGTTCGTCGCGATCCTGATCGCCGGCTGGCTGATCGCCAAGGCCGTGCTGAAGCTCGTGGACAAGGTGCTGGAGCGGGTCCACTTCGACCGGGCCGTCGAGCGCGGCGGCATCAAGACCGCGCTGGCCCGCTCCAAGTACGACGCCAGCGACATCGTCGCCAAGCTCGCCTACTACGGCGTGCTGCTGGTCACGCTCCAGCTCGCGTTCGGCATCTGGGGCCCCAACCCGATCTCCGACCTGATCGCCGGTGTGATCGCCTGGCTGCCCCGGGCGTTCGTCGCCATCGTCATCGTGGTGGTCGCCGCGGCCATCGCCCGTGCGGTGAAGGACATCATCTCCAGCGCGCTCGGCGGCCTCTCTTACGGCCGGGTGCTGGCGAACCTCGCCTCGGTGTTCATCCTGGGCCTCGGCGTCATCGCCGCGCTCAACCAGATCGGCGTCGCCACCACTGTCACCACTCCGGTGCTGATCGCGGTGCTCGCCACCGTGGGTGGCATCCTGGTCGTCGGCGTCGGCGGCGGCCTGGTCCGGCCGATGCAGAGCCGCTGGGAGAACTGGCTGACCCGGGCCGAGGAGGAGTCGCGCACCATCGCCACGCACGCCCGCGCGTACCAGGCCGGGCGCCGCGACGTCGAGGCCCGCCTGGCCGCCACCGGCCCGTACGCGGACTCCGAGCTGACCCAGCCGGTGAGCCGGGACGCCGAGGCGGACCGTACGCAGCCCGTCCCCGCGTACCCGGCCACCCCGGCCGCCGCCGGTGCGGACGCCACCGAGCCGGTGCCGGCGGAGGCCACGCAGCACATTCCGGCGTACGCGGACTCCGACCGCACCCAGCCGGCCACGCCGCGTCAGCCGACCGCCGAGCAGGCCGCGGACAGCGAGGCCACCATGGTCATCCCGCAGGCCGACGTGGAGAAGTTCCGCCGCTGACCTGGCGGCAGTGACACTCGGGGCGGGACCGCACGGTCCCGCCCCGATCTCGTGCCCGCCGGGGGACCACCGGGGCGCCTCGCGGCGGATAGGATCCCGGCATGACCTGGCGATGTTGATGCCCTACTGAGCGACGAGGCCGTGGGCCGCCGCGGACGCCGTGCATTCCGGCCGGTGTCCGTCACGTCCCGTGGGAAGGTCCCATGCTCGTCGCTCCTGCCCGCGTACCCGCGACCCGCCGCCTGGCGGCGACGCTCTACGGGTACGCGTTTCTCACCGACCTCGTCCTGCTCTACCCGCTCTACGTGCTGCTGTTCGCCGACACCGGGTTGTCGGTCGGGCAGATCTCCTCGCTGTTCGTGCTCTGGGCGGCCGCCGGCATCGTGCTGGAGGTGCCCTCCGGGGTGTGGGCCGACACGGTGTCGCGCCGGCTGCTGCTGTGCCTGGCGCCGCTGCTCGCCGCCGCCGGTTTCGCGCTCTGGGTGCTGCTGCCGTCCTACCCGGCGTTCGCCGTGGGTTTCCTGCTGTGGGGCGCCGGTGGCGCGCTGCGCTCGGGCGCGCTGGAGGCACTGGTCTTCACCGAGCTGGAACGTCTCGGCGCGGCCGACAGGTACGCCCGGCTGATCGGCCGGGCCCGCACCGCCGAGGTGCTCGGCGCCGTCGGGTCCGGGGTGCTCGCCGGGCCAGCGTACGCGCTCGGCGGCTACCTCGCGGTCGGCGCGGCGAGCGTGGCGACCTGCCTGCTGGCGGCAGCCGTCGCGGCCCGCTTCCCGGAACACCGCCCACGATCGTCCGCGCCGGTTCCAGGTGGCGAGCCGGACGGGCCGCGCGCGAGTGCCGCGCCGGGTGACGACGAGCCCGGCTGGCTGGACAGCCTGCGCCTGGGCCTGCGCGAGGTGCGCGCCGACCGCCGCGTCCGGGCCGCCGTGCTGCTGGTCGCGGCGGTGACAGCGATCTGGGGTGGGCTGGACGAGTACACCGGGCTGCTGGCCGCCGACACCGGTATGGCCGAGGTGGGCGTACCGCTGCTGCTCCTGCTGGTCTGGGCCGGGATGACTGTGGGTGGGCTGCTCGCGCCGCTGGGCGAGCGGCTGTCCCACCGGGGGTACGCGGGCCTGCTGGTGTTCGCGGCGGGCGCGACGGCGGCCGGGGCGCTGCTGCGGCACCCGGCGGGGTTCGTGCTGCTGGCCGCCGCGTTCGCCGCGTTCCAGCTCGCCACGGTGCTCGCCGACGTGCGGCTGCAGGCCCGGATCGCCGGGTCGGCGCGGGCGACCGTCACGTCGCTGGCCGGGATGGCCACCGATCTGACCATCGTCGCCTTCTACGCCGGGTACGGGCTGCTCGCCGGCGCGGTCGGCAACCCGGCTGCCTTCGCGGTCGCGGTGCTGCCGTACCTGCTGGTGGCGCTGTGGCTGTTCACCGGTCGAGCATGAATCACCAGAAAAGGGACCAATGGTCGCGTTCGCGGCCTAGCGTGGGTCCGGAAAATCGGCGACCCCGGGGAGACGATCGCGGTGACGTTGGAAGCAGAGCGCACACTGCGCGACGAGGACCTGACCGGGCTGGCGGAGCTGGCCGCCCAACTCCGGGTGGACGCCATCCGGTGCAGCACGACGGCCGGCTCCGGGCACCCGACATCGAGTCTCTCCGCCGCCGACCTGCTCGCCGTGCTGGTCGCCCGGCACCTGCGCTACGACTGGTCCTACCCGGGCAACCCCGGCAACGACCACCTGATCCTCTCCAAGGGGCACGCCTCGCCGCTGCTGTACGCGGTGTTCCGGGCCACCGGCGCGATCAGCGAGCAGGAGCTGCTGGAGACGTACCGGCAGGCCGGGTCGCGCCTGCAGGGCCACCCCACGCCGGTGCTGCCCTGGGTCGACGTCGCCACCGGCTCGCTCGGGCAGGGGCTGCCGGTCGGGGTCGGGGTGGCGCTCGCCGCCCAGTACCTCGACCGGTCACCCGCGCACGTCTGGGTGCTCTGCGGCGACAGCGAGACCGCCGAGGGATCGGTGTGGGAGGCGCTGGACAAGGCCGGGCACTACGGGCTGCGCAACCTCACCACGATCGTGGACGTCAACCGGTTCGGCCAGCGCGGCCCCACCGAGCTGGAGTGGGACCTGGACACCTACCGGCGTCGTGTCGAGGCGTTCGGCTGCCGGGCGATCGTCGTCGACGGCCACGACCTGGGCGCGATCGACGAGGCGTACGGGCAGGCACGCGAGGCCACCGGGCCGACAGTGGTGCTGGCCCGCACGGTCAAGGGCAAGGGCGTGCCGGAGGTGGAGAACGACCCGGCCTGGCACGGCAAGGCCTTCGACCCGGAACTGGCCGACCGGGCCGTACGGGCGCTCGGCGGCCCCCGCCGGATCCGGGTCGCCGGGCCGAAACCTCCCGCCGCGCCGCGCACCGCCGCCGCCGAGCACGGACAGCCGGAGCTGCCCCGGTACGAGCGCGGGACGGAGGTGGCCACCCGGAACGCGTACGGCGACGCGCTGCGCGCCCTCGGCGCCGCCCGGCCCGACGTGGTCGCGCTCGACGGAGAGGTCAGCGACTCCACCCGGGCGGAGAGCTTCGCCGCCGCGTACCCCGATCGGTTCTTCCAGATGTTCATCGCCGAGCAGCAGCTCGCCGCCGCGGCGGTGGGCCTGGCGGTACGCGGCTACCGGCCGTTCGCGGCGACGTTCGCCGCGTTCTGGTCCCGGGCGTACGACTTCATCCGGATGGCCGGGGTGTCCCGGGCCGACATCGCGCTGGTCGGCTCGCACGCCGGGGTCGAGATCGGCCCGGACGGCCCGTCCCAGATGGGGCTGGAGGACATCGCGGCGCTTCGCGCGGTGCCCGGCTCCACGGTGCTCAGCCCGGCCGACGCGGTCTCCTGCGCGGCGCTGGTCGCCCAGATGGCCGACCACCCGGGCATCACCTACCTGCGCACCACGCGCGGCAAGTACCCGGTGCTCTACGACGACGGCGAGCCGTTCCCGATCGGCGGCAGCCGAATGGTGCGCGACGGCGGCGACGTGGCGCTGCTCGGCACCGGCGTGACGGTGCACCTCTGCCTCACCGCCGCCGACGAACTGACCCGCGAGGGCATCGACGCGCGCGTGATCGACATGTACTCGATCAAGCCGGTGGACCGGCAGCGCCTCGCCGAGACCGTGGTGGAGACCGGCGGGCGGCTGGTGGTGGTCGAGGACCACTACCCGGAGGGCGGGCTGGGCTCAGCGGTGCTGGAGGCGCTCGCCGACCTGGGCGAACCATCCCGGGTCAACCACCTGGCGGTACGCGGGCTGCCCGGCTCCGGCACCCCCGCCCAGCAGTTCGACCGGGCCGGCATCGGCGTCGGCGCGATCGTCTCGGCGGCGCGGGCCCTGGCCTGAACGCCTGGTCGCCGGGGCCAGGTCAGCGGCGGTGTTTGCCGAGGCCGGCGGCGGGTAGCCACGCTGCCGTTGCGACGGGAGGACAGACGATGGCCGAACCGGAGTTCTACGCGCGGGTGTCCGCCCGCGCCGGCGTACCGGTCGAGACGGCCCGCGCGCTGACCGAGGCGACGCTGCGCACGCTCGCCGAACGGATCAGCGGCGGCGAGGCCGACGACCTGTCCGCGCACGTCGCGCACGAGCTGCGTCCGTTGCTGGCGCGCGCCCGGGTCGAGGACCCGGAGGTCTTCGGGTATGACGAGTTCCTGCGCCGGGTCGCCGAGCGCTCCGGCGCGACCCCGTCCGACGCCGAGCGCGGCGCGCGGGCGGTGCTGCAGGCGCTGCACCGGGTGGTCGGGCCCGCCCAGTTCAACCGGGCGCTGTCCCAGCTGCCGCGCGAGATCGCCGAGCTGGCCCAGCCCGCCCCGCGCCCGGCCTAGGCGAAAGGAAGGGCCCCTTGTTAACGCCTCCGGTAGAGGAAGGGCCCCTTGTTAACACCCGCCGCCGCAGGCTGCGCGCGTCGGTGCCGGGGAGGCGTCACTCGGGCAGCGCGTCCAGGTAGACCCAGCGGCCGTCCTCGCGGGCGAAGCGGCTGTGCTCGGCCAGCACGCCCGCCCGGCCACCCTCGCGGTAGTGCGCCCGGAACCGGACCGTGCCGGCGCTGTCGAACAGGCCGCCCTGACCGGTCTCCACGATCTCCAGCCGGGTCCAGCGCGTGCCCGGGTCCAGCTCCAGCCGGTCGGGCCGGGTGCTGGGGTGCCAGCTGTGCCGCAGGTAGGCGGCGTCGCCGAGCGCGAACGCGCTGAACCGGGACCGCATCAGCGCCTCCGCGGTCGCCGCCGTCGCCTCGCCCCGGTGGACCGGGGCGCAGCAGTCCGCGTACGGCCGGCCGGTGCCGCACGGGCATGCCGCCGTCCGTTCACCCCGTCTCGCCATGCCGCGATTCTCCCAAGCCTCGGGGAGGTGTTAACAAGGGGCCCTTCCTCTACCGGAGGCGTTAACAGGGGGCCCCTCCTTACACCTCAACCCAGTAGGCTTCCCGGACCATGAGCGTGAGTCCGACTCAGCGTGTCCTCGACCCCGATCAGGTCCGCCGATACCTCACCGCCTCGCTCGGGCCCGGCGTCGAGGTGGCCGACTGCGGCCCGCTGACCGGTGGCGGCTTCGCCGCCGTCTGGCAGGTACGCCTCACCGACGGCCGGGACGTGGTGCTCAAGGTCGGTCCGCCGCCGCACGTGCCGCTGCTGCGCTACGAGCGGGACATGGTCGGCGCGGAGGCGCACTACCTGCGCCTGGTCGCCGACCGCGCACCGGGGGTGCCGACGCCGGCGCTGCTGCACCACGGAACCGACCCCGAGCTGGGCGACTGGCTGATCATGGCGCGGCTACCAGGTCGTACCCTCTGGGACCTGAGCCAGGCCGGCGCGGACGTCGGGCCGCTGCGCGAGGAGTTCGGCCGCGCGCTCGCCGCGCTGCACGCCGTCACCGGCGAGCGGTACGGCTACGACGGCGACCGGGCGCACGGGGCTACCTGGCGGGACGCGTACACGGCGATGGTGGACGACATGCTCGCCGACGCCGCCGACTGGGCGGTGCCGCTGCCGGTGCCGGCGTCCCGGATCCGGGAGCTGGTGGCGCGGCACGCGGCGGTGCTCGACGCGGTACGCCGTCCGGCGCTGCTGCACTTCGACGGCTGGGCCGGCAACGTGCTCGCCGTGGACGGGCCGGACGGCACGCCCCGGCTCACCGGCCTGGTCGACGGCGAACGCTACCTGTGGGGCGATCCGCTGATGGACCTGGTGTCGCCGCTGCTGTTCCGCCGCGCCGAGGACGAGCCGGACGACCCGCTGGTGCGCGCCTACCGGGCGGCGGCGCCGTTCCCGTTCGACGCCGGGGCGCGGCGGCGGCTCGGGTTGTACCGGCTGTACCTCTACCTGCTGATGACCGTCGAGATGCCCAGCCGGAACATCACCGCCGACAACGACCCGGGCCGGGTGGCGCTGCTGGCGAAGCTGCTCGACGCGGAACTGGCCGACCTGGAAGGCTGAGCGTCAGCGGGTAGCGGTGGCGAAGACCACGATGTTGTCCGGGTAGCTGCCGGTCCGCGGGTCGAACCGCCCGCCGCACGTGATCAAACGCAGCCGCGCAGCCGCGTCGCCGCCGTAGACCCGCGCGGTGGGGAAGCGTTCCTTCGGGTACGCCCCGACGCCGTCCACGGTGAACGCCGCCGTCCGGCCGTCGGCGCGCAGCACCCGGATCGTGTCGCCGGGGCGCAGCCGGCCGAGGTCGAAGAAGACCGCCGGGCCGTGCTGCGAGTCGACGTGCCCGACCAGCACCGCGTTGCCGGCCTGGCCGGGGGCGGGACCGGGGTGGTACCAGCCGGTGACCTCGGGGCGTTCCAGCGGTGGCACTTCCAGCGCGCCGTCGGCGTCGGTGGCCACCGGCACGATCTCGGCGTCCACGCCGATGCGCGGGATGGTCACCCGCACCGGTGTGGCGCGGGGGAGCGCCGGGCCTGCCGTACCCGGTCGTTCGGTGGCGGGCGCGGCGGAGACGCCGGGCTGTGGCGGTGGCGTCGACGTGGTGCCGAGCCCGGCCGAGACCAGTCCGGTGCCGGTGGCGGCGGCGACGGTGACGGCGGTGACCACGACGGCGGTGCGCAACCGCGACCGGCGCTGCGACTCCGACAGCATCCCACCTCCGTCCGACAGGGACGTGCCGCCCGCGCCGGGTGCTCCGGCGCGGGCGGACCGCTCGACGATCCGGTCAGGCGACGGCGCCCGCGCGGCGTCGGCGGATGACCGCGTACGCGCCACCGGCGAGCGCCCCGGCGGCCAGCACGCCCCCGGCGACCAGCACCCCGGTGTCGCCGTCGCGCCCGCCGCCACCGGCCTGCGCGCCGCCGATCGGGGTGACGGTGAACGTGGCGCTGCCGCCGTCGCTGCCGTCGCCGCACGTGGTGGCGACGGTGTACGTGCCGAGCGTGAACCCGGCGGTGAACAGCTCGGCGCTCAGGCCACCGCCCGCGGCCGCAGTGGTGGACCGGACGTTCTGGTCCCGGTCCGGGCCGGTGACCCGGAAGATCGCGTCACCGGCGTTCGGGTTGCACGTGGTGGTCAGCACGACGGTGCCGCCGACCGGGGTGGCGGCGGGTGAGACTCTGGTGTCCGCCAGCGCGGCGGCCGGGAGCAGCAGTGCGCCGAGGCCCACGCCGAACGCCGCCGATCCGAGAAATGACTGTGCCTTCATCCGCGTCTTCCCTCACTTTTCGTCCGCTGTAGGCGTGGGACGTCGTTCGGGTGGCCAACTCCGTGACGAGCACCGGTGTGGCCAACACTAGGAGGGTTGCGGCGGTCACTGGGGGTAATTGAGAAATCTTCGTTGCCGTCCGGTGTGCTCCCTGCCGCCGTCGGAGGGTGGACATGCCGGGCCAGGCCGGACGGCGAGCCGTCCCGCTTCGCCGTGTCTGGGTCCGCTGTCCGTTTCGCGCCTACCGGACGGGCGGTTCCGGCCGGACCAGCCCGGTGTCGTACGCGAGCACCACCGCCTGGATCCGGTCGCGCAGGCCCAGCTTGGTGAGGATCGCCGAGACGTGTGTCTTCACGGTGGCGGTGCTCAGGTGCAGCCGGGCGGCGATCTCCGCATTGGACAGTGCCCGCGCGGTGAGTGTCAGCACCTCCCGTTCGCGGGCGGTCAGCACGGCGAGGGCGTCACCGGTGGGCGTGGGCGCGGGAAGCCGGTCGGCGTACCGGTCCAGCAGCCGCCGGGTCACCGTCGGCGCGAGCAGCGCCTCGCCCCGGGCCACCACGCGTACCGCCTCGGCGAGGTCGGCCGGGCGGGTGTCCTTGAGCAGGAACGCGCTGGCCCCGGCGCGCAGCGCGGCGTAGACGTGTTCGTCCAGGTCGAACGTGGTCAGCATGACCACCTTGGCCGGGTTGCCGGCGGCCACCAGGTCGCGGGTGGCGGCGATGCCGTCGCGGCGGGGCATCCGCACGTCCATCAGCACCACGTCCGGCCGCGTACGCGTCGCCACCGCGACCGCCTCGACGCCGTCGGCGGCCTCGCCGACCACGCTCAGGTCGGGCCGCGCGTCGAGGACTGTGCGCAGCCCGGCGCGGATCAGCTCCTGGTCGTCGGCGATGACCACCCGTACCGTCATCGGGCCGCCTCCACCGGCAGCCGGGCGTGGACCCGGAATCCGCCGGCCGGCAGCGGGCCGGCGTCGAGTGTGCCGCCGAGCAGCCGGGCCCGTTCCCGCATGCCGACGATGCCGCGCCCGGTGGTCGTGCCGGGGCGGCGGGCGGGCGCCGGGCCGTCGTTGACGACCTCCAGCCGCAGTACGCCGTCGCGGTAATCGACGTCCACGTCGGCGCGGGTGCCGTGACCGTGGCGCAGCGCGTTCGTCAGCGACTCCTGCACGATCCGGTACGCCGACAGCTGCACCCCGCCGGGCAGCGCCTCGCCGTCGCCGTCGCGCCGCAGCGTCACCCGCAGGCCCACCGCCCGTACCGCGTCGGCGAGCGCGTCGAGCTGTGCCAGTCCCGGCTGCGGTCCGTCCGGTTCGGACCCGTCGTCGAGGGCGAGCGCGTGCAGCATGGCCCGCAGTTCGGTCAGCGCCGACCGGGCCGCCGTGTCGATCGCGGCGAGCGCGGCGCGGGCCTGCTCCGGCTGCTCGTCGAACACGTCCTCGGCGGCGGCGGCCTGCACCGCGATGACCGCGACGTGGTGCGCCACCACGTCGTGCAGCTCCCGGGAGATCCGCTCCCGTTCGGCGGCGCGTACCTGCCGTTCGCGCTCGCCACGCCGCTGCGCCTGGCCCCGCTGCAACTCGCCGAGCGTCCAGCTCAGGCCCAGCGCGGTCACCGCCAGCAGCAGGTCCCGCCAGCCGCCGGTGACCAGCTTCCACGGCGTGGGCGCGAGCAGCAGCCCGAGCGCGACGAGCGAGTACCGGGGCGGGCGCAGCCGGGCCACGTACGCCATCGGCACCGCGACCAGGCCGAGCCAGCCGAGCTGCGGGCAGAGCGCCTCGAGGCCGACGCCGGCGAGCGCGGCGACGCCGAGGGCGTACCCCGGGTGGCGCCGGATCCACAGCAGACAGCCGGCCTGCGCGACGGCGAGGCCGACCGCGACGGCGGTCGCGCCGGTCGTGTCCGGGCCGGCGTCGGAGGCCAGCAGCGCGAGCAGGCACACGGCGAGGCTCACGGTGGCGATGCCGCCGTCGAGCAGCAGCAGGAGCCGGGACCGGGACGCGCACCTCATGTCCGGATGCTAGGCCGCGGGCGCACCGCTTCTCATCGGTCGCCAGACGGAGATCCGGGCCGGTGATCGGTCCGGCGACGGAGCCGGGAACCGCTCCGCGGCCCGATCCGCGCAGCGGCCCGCCGGACCTAGCGTCTGCGGCAGTCGTCCCGATGCCGAGGAGCTACCGATGGAAACCACGATTCCGACCGCCGCCACCCGCCCGACCCGCCGCCGGGTGCGGCTGCTGACGGTGCTCGCCGCCACCGTGGCCACGCTGCTGGGCTGGGTGGTCGCGGTGCCGCTGGCCGGGGTGGAGCTGACCGCGCGCACCGGTTCGGACGTGCAGCGGGTGACGCCGGTGGCGGTGGCGGTGAGCACGCTGCTCGCCGGGCTGTCCGGCTGGGCGCTGCTGGCCCTGCTGGAGCGGCTCACCGCCCGCGCCCGGACCGTCTGGACGGTGGTCGCGGGCCTGGTGCTGCTGGTGTCGCTGCTCGGTCCGCTAAGCGGGGGAGTGGGGGGCGCGGCGACGCTGACACTGGTGGCGTTTCACCTGGTCGCGGGCACGGTGCTGATCACCGGCCTGCGCCGCGCCGCCGCCTGACGGGCCGGGCCGCCGCGACGGGGGCAGGCGGCCCGGCCTCCAGAACTAGCCTCCTAGGATGCCCTACGCGATGTGACGCTCGAAATTCCTCCACCACCGATGTCGAGAACGGGCAGGCGGCTTCGTCCCCGGAGTGAACGCGGCCAGAATGGGTCGCACCCTCCACGAGGAGACACAGATGAAGTACCTGCTCCTGAAGCACTACCGCGGCGGCCCGACCCCGGTCACCGACATGCCGATGATCGACAAGTGGACGCCGGAGGAGATCTCCGCGCACGTGAACTACATGCAGGAGTTCGCGGCCCGGCTGCAGGAGAGCGGCGAGTACGTCGACGGCCAGGCGCTCGCCCCGGAGGGCACGTTCGTCCGCTACGACGGCGAGGGCCGCCCGCCGGTCACCGACGGCCCGTTCGCCGAGACGAAGGACCTGATCGCCGGCTGGATGGTGATCGACGTGGACAGCTACGAGCGCGCGCTCGAACTGGCCGCCGAGCTGTCGGCCGCGCCCGGGCAGGGCGGCAAGCCGATCCACGAGTGGCTGGAGCTGCGCCCGTTCCTGACCGCGCCGCCGACCATCACCGAGTGATCCGTCCGATGGACGAGGTCGCGCTCCGCAGCCTCATCCCGGGCGTGCTCGGTGTCCTCGTCCGCCGCGGAGCCGACTTCGCGGCGGCCGAGGACGCGGTGCAGGACGCGCTGATCGAGGCGCTGCGTGTCTGGCCGGCCGACCCGCCCCGCGACCCGTTGGGCTGGCTGGTCACCGTGGCGTGGCGCCGGTTCCTGGACGCGGTCCGCGCCGACGCCGCCCGGCGCCGACGGGAGGACCTGATCGAGGAGGAGCCGCCGCCCGGCCCGGTGCCCGCCGTGGACGACACGCTGCGGCTCTACTTCCTCTGCGCGCATCCGTCGCTGAGCCCGTCGTCGGCCGTCGCGTTGACGCTGCGCGCCGTCGGCGGGCTCACCACCCGGCAGATCGCGCAGGCGTACCTGGTGCCGGAGGCCACCATGGCGCAGCGGATCAGCCGGGCCAAGCGCACCGTCTCCGGGGTTCGCCTCGACCAGCCCGGTGACGTCGCCACCGTGCTGCGCGTGCTGTACCTGGTGTTCAACGAGGGCTACTCCGGCGACGTGGACCTGGCCGCCGAGGCGATCCGGCTCACCCGGCAGCTCGCCGCCGCGATCGACCATCCCGAGGTGGCCGGGCTGCTCGCGCTCATGCTGCTGCACCACGCCCGCCGGGCCGGCCGGACCGCGCCCGACGGCAGCCTGGTGCCGCTGGCCGAGCAGGACCGCAGCCGGTGGGACAGCGCGCTGATCGCCGAGGGCGTGGGCATCCTGCAGACCGCGCTGTCCCGCGACCGGCTCGGCGAGTTCCAGGCCCAGGCCGCGATCGCGGCACTGCACGCGGACGCGCCCACCGCCGCGGAGACCGACTGGGTGCAGATCGTCGAGTGGTACGACGAGCTGGTGCGCCTGACCGGCAACCCGATCGCCCGGCTCAACCGGGCGGTCGCGGTCGGCGAGGCGGACGGCCCGCGCGCCGGGCTGGCGGCGCTCGCGGCGCTTGACGACACGCTGCCCCGGTACACGGCGGTGGCCGCGTACCTGCACGAACGCGACGGCGATCCGGACCGGGCGGCCGGCCTGTACGCCGACGCGGCCCGTCGCGCGGCCAGCCTGGCCGAACGCGACCACCTCAACCGGCAGGCGGCCCGCCTCAACTCCCGCCGCCCCGGATAAACCGGTCGGCAGGGTTCGTCGCCGCTGGTAGGTTGCCTCGCCGTGACGGGGGAACGGCTCGGCGGGCGCTTCGCCCGACTGTGGACGGCGAGCACGCTGTCCGCGCTGGGCAGCGGGACGGCGACTGTGGCCGCGCCGCTGTACGTGGCGTCGCTCACCGACGATCCGCTGGTGGTGTCGGCCGGGGCGGCGGTGTCGTGGCTGCCGTGGCTGCTGTTCGCGCTGCCCGGCGGCGTGCTGGCCGACCGGGTGGACCGGCGGCGGCTGATGGTGCTCATCGACTGGGTACGCGTCGGCGCGCTCGCCGTGCTCGCGGCGGCGATGCTCGCCGACCGGGCCGGGATCGCGCTGCTGTACGCGGTGCTGTTCGTGGTGAACACCGGCGAGGTGGTGTTCCGGACCGCCGCGCAGGCGGTGCTGCCGGCGGTGGTGCCGCGCTCGCTGCTGGAACGCGCCAACGGGTGGCTGGGCGGCGGCACCCAGGTGATGCAGAACATGATCGCCGGCCCGCTCGGCGGGTTCCTGTTCGTGCTGGCGGCGTCGCTGCCGTTCGCCCTGAACGCCGGCACGTACGCGCTCAGCGCCGTGCTGGTCGGGCTGCTCGCCGGGACGTACCGGGCCGGACCGGCGCCGGACGGGCGGCGTTCGGCGCGGGCGGAGGTCGCGGAGGGGTTCCGCTGGTTGTGGGGGCAGCGGCTGCTGCGCACCATGACCGTGCTGATCGGCCTGCTCAACGTCACGCTCACCGCCGCCGTGGCGGTGCTGGTGCTGCTCGCCACCGAACGGCTGGGTCTCGGCTCGGTCGGCTACGGCGCGTTGTTCACCTGCATGGCAGTGGGCGGCGTGCTCGGCTCGGTGGTGGGGGACCGGCTGATCGCCGCGATCACGCCCACCTGGACGGTGCGGACCGGGCTGCTGGTCGAGGCGGGACTGCACCTGGCGCTGGCCGCGTCCCGCAGCGCCGCCGTGGTCGGGTTCGCGCTGTTCGCGTTCGGGGCGCACAGCGCGCTGTGGAACATCGTGGCGAACTCGCTGCGGCAGCGGCTCACCCCGCCCGCGTTGATGGGCCGGGTCGGCAGCACCACGTTGTTCGTCGCGGCGGGCGGAAACTGCGTCGGCGCGCTGCTGGGCGGTGTGGTGGCGGCCCGGTTCGGCATCACCGCGCCGTACTGGGTGGGTTTCGTGGTGGCGGTCGCGGTGATCGCCGCGACGTGGCGGGTCTTCGACCGGGCGACGGTGGCCGCCGCCTACGCCCAGCCGGCCCCGCAGGAGCCCGCCCCGGTGGCCTGAGCGCGGGTCGGCCGAGGGCCGCGCCCGCCGATGTGACAGCGTGGTCGGGTGCAGGCATCCTCAGCGGTCGACGTCGACCTCGCGCTGGTCGGCGGCGGCGGCGCCGCGTCCCTGGTCCTGGCCGCGCTGGACCGCCACGGCGTGACCGGGCTGCGGGTCGCGGTGGTCGACCCGGTGCACAAACGCGGCCAGGACCGCACGTGGGCGTTCTGGGGCCTGCCCGGTGACGACCTCGATCCGCTGCTGAGCGCGAGCTGGTCGCAGGTCGACGTGGTCACGCGCGCCGGCCGCCGCGTCCTCACGCTCGACCCGCTGCGGTACGCCATGCTGCGCTCCGCCCCGGTCTACGACCGGGCTGCCGCGGCCGAGCGGCGGCTGGACGCGGTCCGGATCAGCGCTCCGGCGGGGGAGCTGCACGACGACGGTGAGCGGGTCACTGTCCGCGACCCGGAGGGGCGTGAGCTGGTGCGGGCCGGGTGGGTGCTCGACTCGCGGCCCCGGCGGCCGAAACGACCGGGGCGGACCAGTTGGTTGCAGCACTTCCGGGGCTGGTGGCTGGCCGCCGACCGGCCGACGTTCGATCCGCAGCGGGCCGTTCTGATGGACTTCCGCACCCCACAGCCGCAGCGCGGCGTCTCCTTCGGGTACGTGCTGCCTGTCGACGACCGGTTCGCGCTGGTCGAGTACACCGAGTTCGGCCCGGCCCTGCTCGACGACGCGGGCTACGACACGGCGCTGCGCGGCTACGCCGACCTGCTCGGGCTGGACCTGAGCGCGCTGCGGGTGCGGGAGGTCGAGGACGGCGTGATCCCGATGACCGACGGCCCGTTCGAACCCCGTCCCAGCCCGCGGGTGGTGCGGCTGGGCACCGCCGGTGGGGCGACCCGGCCGTCCACCGGGTTCACGTTCTCCGCGATGCTGCGCCAGGCCGACCAGGTGGCCCGGGCGCTCGCCGCCGGCCGCCCGCCGGTGCCCGCGCCCGCGTACCCGGGGCGGCACCTGTGGATGGACGCGGTGGCGCTGCGCGCGCTGGACCGGGGGCACGTCGGCGGGGTGGAGTTCTTCGAGCGGCTGTTCGACCGCAACCCGGCGGAGCGGGTGCTGCGGTTCCTCGACGGCGTGACCAGCCCGGCCGAGGACCTGGCGGTGATGCGGTCCAGCCCGCTGCTGCCGATGACCGGCGCGGTGCTCGGCGACGCGGCCGGCCGGCTGCGGGCCCGCCTGCGCCGCTAGCGTCGTTCGGTGACGCGGTCGCGCACCAGCACCCGCAGCTGCTCCATCGGGTCGCCGTCGCCCGCGCCGAGCCGGTTGCGCACCGCCGCCACCGTCAACCCCAGATCCGGGTACGCGAACGCGAGGCTGCCACCGCTACCGGCGGTGCCGAACGATCCGTCGTCCTCGACCGCGTACCCGAGCCCGAACGTGCTCTCCTGGCCGAACACCCACTCCTGGGCGCGTACCGCAGGGGCGGACACCTCCCGCATCCGCGCGGCGGAGATCAGCCGTACCCCGTCGACCGGGCCGAGCAGCGCCGCGTACATCCGGGCCACCGCGCGGGCGCTCATCGTGCCGACCGACGGCACGTCGGCGCGCAGCACGTCGGGGCGGGAACCGATGACGGTGTCGGGGCGTACCGCTGGCGGGGCGACCGCGTCGAAGTGCGGCAGGTTCGCCCCGGCCCAGGTCATCAGCGCGGACAGGCCGGCGTCCTCCAGCCGGGCCAGCCGGGCCAGGTCCGCCTCCGGTACGGCGAGGAACAGTTCCCGGTCCACGCCGAGCGGCCCGGCCACCTCGTCGGCGAGCACCCGCGACACCGGCGCGCCGGCGACCCGCCGGACCACTTCGCCGAGCAGCCACCCCCACGTCCAGGCGTGGTACGCCAGCCGCTCGCCGGGCGCCCACAGCGGCCGCGCGTCTGCCAGCAGCTCGCACATGCGCGTCCAGTCGGTGAAGTCCTCCGGCGTGACGTCGGCGGGCAGCGCGGGCAGGCCGGCGGTGTGGGTGAGCACGTGCCGCAGCGTGATGGCGTCCTTGCCGTGCCGGGCGAACTCCGGCCACACCGCGGCGAGCGGCAGGTCGTAGTCGAGCCGTCCCCGCTCGGCGAGCACGTGCACGACGGTGGCGGTGAGTCCCTTGCCGGTGGAGACCGCGTGCACGGGCGTGTCGGCGGTCATCGGCCGTCCGGTGGTGGTGTCGGCGAGCCCCGCGTGTTCGGAGACGATCGCGACCCCGTCCAGGTACGCGGCGACCTGCACACCGGCCTCCCGGCCGGAGGAGACCAGCTCGTCGATCGTGTCCCGTACCTCGGCCCGCAGGCCGTCCCACCGCGTGTCCACGATTTCGCAGCGTGCCAGACCGCCGCGCCGCCGTCGCTCGCTTTTCGGCCGCCGGTTCTCCGTCGCTGCGTGCTCGGCCGGGCGGCGGCGCTCAGCGGGCGAGTGTCGTCGGCGTGGCGCCGGTGGTGCCCTGGGTCGGCAGCGGGTCCGTGTCGCCGGTGAGCAGCCGGGCGCGCAGCGCGTCGATCGTCTGCGCGTCGACACCGAGCCGGCCGGTCACGTAGCCGTGCACGGAACCGTGTGCGGCCCGCAGGTCGGCCAGCACCAGCCGGATGACCTCGGCCGGCGCCCGCCCGTACGCGGGCCAGCCCGGTGTCGCGCCGCCGTTGCGGTCCCGCCACTCGGCGACCAGCCGGTCGGTGGCGTGCTCGGTGAGCGCGAAGTCCGCGGCGGTCTGGTCGTCGTCCACCCCCAGCAGGGACAGCACCAGCGCGGCGAGCAGGCCGGTGCGGTCCTTGCCGGACGCGCAGTGGAACACCAGCGGATGCTCGCCGTCCGCGATCACCTCGACCGCCCGGCGCAGCTCGGCCACGCCGTCCTCGGCCACCTCGGCGTACCGGTCGGCCAGGTAGCGCCACGGGTCCACGTCGGGATCGATGTCGGCCTGCACGTACGGCCGGTGCTCGATGCTCAGGTTGTGCCAGGTCACGCCGAGGCTCTCCGGGGCCCGGCCGCGGTCGGCGATCTCCCACGGGTAGCGCAGGTCGATCACGGTGCGGACGCCGAGCGCCGCGAACTGCTGCAGGTCGTCACCGGCGAGCTTGGCCAGCGAGTCGGAGCGGTAGAGGCGGCCCCGGGCGACGGTGCGGCCGTCGCCGGTCCGCCAGCCGCCGAGGTCACGGAAGTTGCAGAGGGTGGCGAAGTCCGGGGGAGCGGTCATGCCGGCACGCTAGCCGCGCGCGGCGGGTCGGGTGGTCCCGCGTGCTCGCGTACCCGGTAGGTTGCCGGGCATGGCGGAGGCGGAGACCGGCCGGGTCGTGGAGATCTGGACCGACGGCGCGTGCAGCGGCAATCCCGGGCCCGGTGGGTGGGGCGCGGTGCTGCGCTGGGGCGGGCACGAGCGGGAGCTGTGCGGCGGCGAGGCCACCCCGACCACCAACAACCGGATGGAGCTGACCGCCGCGATCCGGGCGCTGGAGAGCCTGACCCGCCCGGTCACGGTACGGCTGCACACCGACAGCACCTATGTGCGCAACGGCATCACCGGCTGGCTGAACTCGTGGAAGCGCAACGGCTGGCTGACCGCCGCGAAGCAGCCGGTGAAGAACGCCGACCTGTGGCAGGCGCTGGAGGCGGCCTGTGCCCGGCACGACGTGACGTGGCTGTGGGTGAAGGGCCACAACGGGCACCCGGAGAACGAACGCGCGGACGCGCTGGCGAACCGGGGCATGACCGAGGCGCGGAGCGGCACGGCCGCCGCCCCGCGCACGCGTCAGCGCAGCGGCCGGCCCTCCTCGATCTCCTCCGGCTCCTCGGACGGGTCGCCGGTTCCGGAGACCGCGTCGACGTCGTAGCCGGCGCGGCTGACCTCCCGCGCGGACCGGCGGTCCTCGGCGGGCAGGTCGGCGAAGTCGTCACCGGTGTCGTCGGTGGTGTGCAGGGACTCGCCCGGCGGGCGCAGGGACGCCTCGTACGCGGTCACGCCGTCGGGTTCGTCGCCGGCCGCGCGGCCGAAGGACTCTTCACTGGTCATGTCGCACTCCTGCCCGCAGCGGGTGACGGCAAACGTTCGGGTGGCCTGGTGTCCGGCCGGTGCTCGCGCCTGCTCAGCCGGCGGCGTCCCGTCCGCGGGCCGCGTCCGGGTGGGTCGGCATCGAGGAGCCGCCCGAGCTGCTGCCGGAGGCGCCACCCGCCATGCCGGAGCCGTCGTCCTCGGTCACCTCGTCCGGTTTCGGCACGCCGGGCGCGGGCGCCGGCACGTCGGTGTCCGCGGCCGTCTGCACCAGCGGAACCTGCCCGGCCTCGTCCTCGGCGTGCGCCGGATCGACCGGCTCCTCACCGTCGCGTGCCCGATATCCCACCGGTGCCCCTCCCTCGACCAACAGTCGTCCGCGCCGCCTACCCCACCCCATCCCCACCAAACCCCGCCCCCTCCGCCCTCCGGCCCCCTTCTCCCCGTTGATCAAGGAGTTTGTGTCCCGATCCGGCCCCGAACCAGCCACAAACTCCTTGATCGTCGCCCAGTGTCCGGACCGGTGGGCCGGGCGGGTCAGCGGCGGCGGCGGGGGCGTGGCCGGGGGCGGGGGCGGGCCGGGGTCAGCGTCAGGGACCAGTGAGCCGGGCGGCGCAGCCCGGGCGGCAGGACCGTGCGGTGGTCGCCGCGCGCGGCGTCGAGCTGCGACTGGTGCGTGAACAGGCACTCGCTCAGGTCGGCGCCGCGCAGGTCGGCCCCGCGCAGGTCCGCGCCGGTCAGGTCAGCCGCGCCGAGCCGTACGCCCCGCAGGTCCGAGCCGATCAGGCAGGCGCCGCGCAGGTTCGCCCCGGCCAGCGGCGTACGGCGCAGGTCCACAGCGATCAGCATCGCGCCCCGGCGGTCCGGGCCGGCCTTCCCGGCGCGGGCCTGTTCGGCGGCGCGGGACAGGAGCCGGTTGGCCCGGTCCCGGTGCGCGTCGACGTCGAGCGCGAGCAGCTCGTCAGGGGTGCCGTCGGCGAGCCGGCCGGTCTCGTCCAGCACTGCGGTCAGCTCGTCGCGCAGCGGGCCGGGCGGGGTCAGGCGTACCGCCTCGGTCAGGTACCAGAGCAACTCGTGCAGGGGCCGCAACACCGCGAAGGCGTCGAACATCCGCGCTGCCCTGGCCGGGTCGGCGCGCCAGTCGCGGCCGGCGAACGTGTGCCGGGTGAGGTGCTGGCCGGCGCCGAAGCAGTCGAACACGGTGCATCCGGGGAAGCCGCGTTGCCGCAGCTCGGTGTGGATGCCGCAGCGGAAGTCGGCGCCCAGGTTCGGGCAGGGCCGTCCGGCGGGCTTGTCGATGGCGAAGTCGGCGGACGCGGTGAACGCCGGCGCGACGCAGCAGACCCCGGCGCAGCGCGAACAGTCCGCCCGCAGCTCCCGCCCGCCACCGACCGTGCGCGCCTCCACAGCACCCCCGTCCACCCGCACCATTCTCCGCACCCACCCCACCCCCACCCCACCCACCCCGTCGATCATGAGGTTGACGGCGACAAAACGGACGGCAACCGCCGCCAACCTCATGATCAACCAGAACGAGAGGGGAGGGTCAGAAGGTGAAGAGAGAGGCGGTGGTGCGCTGCATCAGGCAGGGGTTGGTGAACGTACGCGTGTAGGAGACCGGGCGGTTCTGCCAGAAGCCTGCGGCGCGGGCGACGACCGGGGCGTACTGGGAGGTGCACGGCGCGCCGTCCACGTCGAGCGCGTCCAGGTCGCCGTCGACGCGGGCGACGAGCCGGCAGGCGGTGATCGGGTCGGGGTGCAGACCGCCGGTCGGCCCGCAGGTCAGCACCGTGGCGTGTACGCCGGCGCCGTCGTCGACGGTGAGCAGCAGCACCGAGGGGGTCTGCGGGCCGGGGCGCGGCGCGGCCTGCGCGGGGGAGGCCGGCGCGCCGAGCGCGGCGACCAGGGCCAGTGCGGCGGTACGTCGGGCGAAGGGCATGGGTGGTCCTTCCGTCGGGGCCCCGGGGTGCGGGGCCGATGGGTGGCCCGGTCCGTCGTGCGCAACCGGGCCGCCGAGAACCCTAGGTGGACGGTGTGAACGCGAAGAGTCACGAAGTGTTACACCCGTGGGCCGCGTCGCGCGTACGGTGTGACATCGGCGTACGGGAATGCCCGAACGGCTGACAACCGCTTCCGCGCCTCGCGTAAACGCATTCCGAATAAGCGTGACGCCTGCCTGAAAGGCTGACAACCAAATCGCCCCGTTATTGCGCCGATGCATTCCGTACGCCGGATCGTTGTCAATGGACGACAACCGGAACGGCCGTTACCGTAACGATTCTTTCCGGTGCTCCGTCTCCCTTTACCGTCGGGTGGCAGGGCGTTTTCGCCCCCGTCGGAGGGACTGTTCATGAGCGATCTCTCACACCCGCCGCCCCGGACCACGGCCGCCGACGCGACCATTTCCGTCCCGGAGATCCAGGCCGGCCCGGAGCCCGCCGGCCGGGCCGCGGAGTTCGTCGGCCGGTCACCGAACCAGCTCGCCTGGCTGCGGCTCAAGCGTGACCGTACGGCCCGGGTCAGCGCCCTGACGCTCCTCGTCGCCGCGGTGGTGGCGCTCGGCGCGCCGCTGCTGGGGCGGCTCACCGGAATCGACCCGACCGACAAGTTCGTCGACCGTTTGAACGATTTCGGAATGCCGATCGGGTATGCCGGCGGGATCAGTTCCGATCATTGGCTCGGCCTTGAGCCGGGCAGCGGCCGGGACATCCTGATGCAACTGGTCTACGGTCTTCGAACGTCGCTGTTCATCGCGTTCACCTCGGCGCTGCTGGCCTCGTGCATCGGCGTCGCGGTCGGTGTGCTGGCCGGATGGGCCAGAGGCTGGCTGGACAGTCTCGTCAACTGGCTGATCGACCTCACGCTGGCGTTCCCGTTCCTCATCTTCGCCCTCGCGGTCATCCCGATCCTGCAGGACCGCTTCTACTCCGACCGGGAGGCGCCGTCGCCGGCCTTCCGGGTGGCGCTGATCGTCGCCACCTTCGGTCTGTTCAGCTGGACGTACACCGCACGGCTGGTCCGCGGGCAGGTGATCTCGCTGCGGGAGCGGGAGTTCGTCGACGCGGCCCGGGCCGCCGGCGCCGGCACCGCGCACATCCTGCTGCGGCAGCTGCTGCCGAACATCTGGGCGCCGATCCTGGTCACCGTCTCGCTGATGGTGCCCCAGTTCATCGCCATCGAGGCGGCGCTGGCGTTCGTCAACATCGGCGTCACCGAACCCACGCCCGACCTGGGCCGCATGATCTTCAACAGCATCGGCTACGTCGCGAGCGACCCCTGGTACACCCTGTTCCCCGGGTTGACGATCTTCCTGCTGGTCCTGGCGTTCAACCTGCTCGGCGACGCGCTGCGCGACTCGCTGGATCCCCGCTCCACCCGGTAGTCCCCACGGCCATCACACGCCCGGCCGGCGGGGGCCGCCGGGCACGAAGGGAGCACACCGTGCGCGCACGAACCCGGACACTGACAGGTGTCCTCGCCGCGGCGGCGCTGGCCGCCGCCGGCTGCAACCCCACGCCCGACGACAGCGGCGGCGACGACCAGAAGACCAAGACCCAGAGCGGCTCGATCTCGTACGAGGCCGCCGACAACCAGGGCCCGGCGAAGCCCGTCGACGGCGCGTCCCGGGGCGGCACCCTCACCGTCATGCAGCCGGCCGACTTCGAACACCTCGACCCGGCCCGCAACTACGTCAACGTGCAGCAGGTCGCCGGCGGGATGCTCTACCGCCCGCTCAACGGCTACAAGGAGGACGGCACCGGCAAGCTGCTGCTCGTCGGCGACCTGGCCACCAACCCCGGCAAGGACGTCGACGGCGACTGCAAGGTCTGGGAGTTCACGCTGCGCGACGGCGTGCGCTACGAGGACGGCACGCCGGTGAGCAGCAAGGATGTCGCCCACGGCATCGCCCGCTCGTTCGCGGCGAACCTCAACGAGGGCCCGCACTACATCCAGCAGTGGCTCTACCCGGGCGGGGCGTACAACGCCACCTACAAGGGACCGTACGACGGCGGCAAGCCGGTGCCCGACGGCGTCACCACCCCCGACGACCGGACCATCCGGTTCACGTTCCCGCAGCCGCACTGCGACATGCCGTACGCGGCGGCGCTGCCCACCAGCGCGCCGGTGCCCGCCGCCAAGGACACCCGCGCCAACTACGATCTGCGGCCGTTCTCGTCCGGCCCGTACCGGGTGAAGTCCTACCAGCGCGACGTGTCGCTGGAGCTGGAACGCAACCCGAACTGGGATCCGGCGACCGACCCGATCCGCAACGCGTACCCTGACACGGTCCGGATGACGTTCGGCCTGGAGCAGGCCCAGATCGCCGAGCGGCTGGTCGCCGACGGACCGGCCGACCAGGCGGCGCTGAGCTGGTCGGACGTGCCGCCGTCGGTGCTGCCCCGCACCACCGGCGCCGGCGTCGCCGACCGGGTCGTCCGCGGCCCGACGCAGTACAACTGGGTGCTGAGCATCAACACCCAGCGGGTCACCGACCTGAACGTACGGCGCGCGCTGAACTACGCGGTCGACAAGGACGCCCTGCTCAAGGTGCTCGGCGGCCAGGCCGCCGGGACACCCGCGACCACGCTGATGTCACCCACCACCGCCGGGTTCGTCCCGTACGACGTGTTCAACGCCCCGGTGACCGGCGACAAGGCGAAGACCGCCGAGCTGCTCGCCGGAAAGCGGCCGAAGCTGGTGCTCGCCCACTCCAGCCTGGAACTGCGTACCCAGCAGGCCGAGGCGCTGCGCAAGAACCTCACCGACATGGGCTTCGACATCGTCATGAAGCCGATCGACAACAGCAGCTACTACGACGAGGTGGGCCGCAAGGACAACCCCTACGACCTGTACCTCACCGGCTGGGGCTCGGACTGGCCCACCGGCTCCACAGTCATCCCGCCGGTCTACGACGGACGGGAGATCGTGGCCGAGGGCAACCAGAACCTGTCGTACCTCGACGAGGCGTCGGTCGGCGCGGAGATCGACCGGGTCCGTGCCCTGCCCGCCGCGGAGCAGGACGCCGGCTGGATGGCGCTCGACCGCATGATCATGGAGAAGTACGCGCCGGTGGTGCCCTGCTACTACGACGCCACCTACGAGCTGCACGGCTCGAAGGTCGGCAACGCCTTCCTCAGCGACGCGTTCGGGATCATCTCGCTCAACGGCATCTACGTGAAGAAGTGACAGCCGCGCGGGGACGGCTGCCATCGCGGCCGTCCCCGCGCCCCACCCGGGGGAGGTGCTCCCGTTGCTCCGATTCGTCGTCCGGCGGCTGCTCGTCGCCGCCCTGACCCTGGTCGTCATCAGCCTCGTCACATTCGGTCTCTTCTTCGCGGTGCCGAGCAGCCCGGCGAAGGTGATGTGCGGCAAGAACTGCACGGCCGAGGACATCGCCCAGGTCGAGCGCCGCCTCGGCATCGACCAGCCGCTGCCCCGGCAGTACGCGGACTTCGTCGGCGGCGTCTTCGCCGGCCGTACCTACGGCGAGGGGGACTTCCGGCAGGACTGCCCGGCGCCCTGCCTGGGTTACTCGTTCCGCAACAACCAGCCGGTCACCGAGATCGTCGCGCAGCGCGCCCCGGTGACGTTCAGCATCGTCCTCGGCGGCGCCGTGCTCTGGCTCGGCCTCGGCATCTCCCTGGGCATGGTGTCGGCGCTGCGCCGGGGTACGGCGTTCGACCGCGCCGCCATCGGCGTCACACTGGCCGGCGCGTCCATGCAGGTCTACTTCTTCGGTCTGATCCTGCTCTACCTGCTCGTCTACTCCACCGGGCTGCTGCCGTTCCCCAGCTACACGCCGCTGACCGAGAGCCCGGCCCGGTGGGCGGCCGGGCTGCTGCTGCCCTGGATGACGCTGGGTTTCCTCAACTCGGCGCTGTACGCCCGGCTGTCCCGGGCCCAGATGCTGGAGACCCTGTCGGAGGACTTCATCCGTACCGCCCGGGCGAAAGGGCTGCCCGCGCGGCAGGTGCACACCCGGCACGCGCTGCGCGCGGCGATCACGCCGATCGTCACTATCGCCGGGCTGGACATCGGCACCAGCCTCGGCGGCACGTTCATCACCGAGACCATCTTCGGCCTCCAGGGCCTCGGTAAGGCGACAGTGGAGGCGGTGCAGTTCCTCAACCTGCCGGTGGTGATGGCGACGGTGCTGCTGGCGGCCGTGTTCATCGTGGTCGCCAACATCGTCGTCGACGTGCTGTACGCGGTGATCGACCCACGGGTCCGGCTGGGCTGAGGAGGAGGAGACGGACATGGTGGAGCTTCCGGCGCCGCGACGCGGCGAGGACCCGTACCTGCGGGTCACGGATCTGCGGGTGCGGTTCGACACCGAGGACGGTGTGGTGCGGGCCGTGGACGGGGTGTCGTTCGCTGTCGAGCGGGGTCGCACGCTGGGGATCGTGGGGGAGTCCGGTTCCGGTAAGAGCGTGACGTCGCTGGCGATTCTGGGTTTGCACAACGTGAAGCGGACGACCGTTTCGGGGGAGATCTCGGTCGGTGGTCGTCAGTTGGTGGGTCTGGGTGAGGAGGAGATTCGTCGGTTGCGGGGCCGGGACATGGCGATGATCTTTCAGGATCCGTTGTCGGCGTTGCATCCGTACTACTCGGTGGGGCGGCAGATCGCGGAGGCGTACCGGGTGCATCATCCGAGGGCCGGGCGGCGGGAGGCCCGGACGCGGGCGGTGGACATGCTGGGCCGGGTGGGGATTCCGCAGCCGGGGAAGCGGTTCGATCAGTTTCCGCACGAGTTCTCGGGTGGGATGCGGCAGCGGGCGATGATCGCGATGGCGCTGGTGAATGATCCGGAGCTGTTGATCGCGGATGAGCCGACGACGGCGTTGGATGTGACGGTGCAGGCGCAGATCCTGGACCTGCTGGCGGATCTGCAGGCGGAGTTCCGGTCGGCGATCATTCTGATCACGCATGACCTGGGTGTGGTGTCTCAGGTGGCTGATGACGTGTTGGTGATGTACGCGGGTCGGGCGGTGGAGCACGGGAGTGTGGAGCGGGTGTTGCGGGCGCCGCAGCATCCGTACACGTGGGGGTTGTTGTCGAGTGTGCCGTCGTTGCACGGTGACGCGGACGCGGACCTGGTGCCGATCCCGGGTAACCCGCCCAGCTTGATCAATCTGCCGTCGGGGTGTGCGTTTCATCCGCGGTGCCGGTGGGCCGGTGTGAACGGTGACCGGTCCCGCAGCGAGATCCCGGAGCTGGGCCCTGCTGGTGCGCCGGGTCATCTGGTGGCGTGTCATCTGCCGGTCGCCGCGCGGGAGCGGATCTACCGGGACGAGGTCGCGCAGGTGGGGGTGGCCCGATGAACGGTGTGACGAACGGGCAGGCGGCGGTTGCGGGCGACGCCAGCCGGCTCGCGGGCGAGCCGCTGCTGTCGGTGCGGGGACTGACCAAGCACTTCCCGGTGCGGCAGGGGCTGCGCGCCACGGGTGCGGTGCGGGCGGTGGACGGGCTGGACTTCGACGTGCGGCCGGGTGAGACGCTCGGCCTGGTGGGGGAGTCGGGGTGTGGGAAGACCACGACCGGGCGGATGCTCGTGCGGCTGCTGGAACCCACCTCGGGCAGCATCATGTTCGCGGGGCGGGACATCACCCACGGCGGGCGGCGTGAGCTGCGCGCGCTGCGGCAGGACCTGCAGATCATCTTCCAGGACCCGTACGCCTCACTGAACCCCCGCCACACCGTCGGGCGGATCGTGGCCATGCCGTTGCAGGTCAACCGGATCACCCCACCCGGCGGCATCAAACGCCGGGTCCAGGAGTTGCTGGAACTCGTCGGGCTGAACCCGGAGCACTACAACAGGTACCCGCACGAGTTCTCCGGCGGGCAGCGCCAGCGCATCGGCATCGCCCGCGCCCTCGCGCTGAAACCCAAGCTCATCGTCGCCGACGAACCCGTCTCGGCGCTGGACGTGTCGATCCAGGCGCAGGTCATCAACCTGCTGCGCGACCTGCAACGCGACCTGGACCTGGCGTTCGTGTTCATCGCCCACGACCTCGCCGTCATCCGTCACTTCTGCCACCGCGTCGCTGTCATGTATCTCGGCAAGATCGTCGAGATCGGCGATCGCGACGACATCTACACCCGGCCCCAGCATCCCTACACCAGGGCCCTGCTGTCGGCGATTCCGGACGTCTCCACGCTCGGGCCCGCCGGACGGATCCGCCTCACCGGCGACGTCCCGACCCCGTTGAACCCGCCATCGGGCTGCCGCTTCCGTACCCGCTGCTGGAAAGCCACCGACCACTGCGCCACCGAAGAACCGGCGCTGACCACCCGGGACGGCGGCGGGCAGCTCACCGCCTGCCACTACCCGGAGAGCGGACCGGTCGGCGTGCCGACCGGCGAACCCGGCAGCAACGAACGCACCTGACCCACGACGGGGTCGGGGACGACCCTGCCCGGAGCAGGGACCAAGCCTGACTGCCCTGAGCCGGGCACGGTCGCCCCCGGCCGCCGATGCCGGAGTCCGCGCCGGTGACGATCGCGACCCCGGTCGTAGTGCCCGTATCGCTGGGGCATGACCGAGCACTACCCGCGCGCCGCGACCTCAACCGGGCGGACGACCTCGACTCGGCCGCCGGTTTCGTCGGAGGCGGTGGCTAGGGTACGGACGTGATAGCCGATGAGTCCGATGCCGTGACCGTTCGCTTCCTGCGCATGATGAGCGCCGAGCTGCACGCCGAGCGGGCGGGCGACGACTCGCTCGGCCGCACTGTCGAGCTGGCCCGGCAGTGGTGGGGCACCGCCGACGACCGGCTCGCCGACGCCCTGCGCGAGCTGCACAGCGAGCCGTCCGAGCCGGCGTCAGGCGGTCCGGACGGGCACGGCGAACTCCGGGGCCTGCGAGGTGAGCAACGCCGTCCGTGACGGCACGCGCCACTGCTCGGCCAGCGCCGCCGCCAGTTCGTCCAGCATCCGGCGTACGGTCGGCGCCGCCCCGGCGTGCATCGCCTCGATGACCACGAGGACCTCGACGGTGTCGGCCCGTACCGCCGAGGCGCCGCTCTGCCGGTGGCACCAGCGCCGGGCGTGCGCGTGTCCGCCCTCGTCGGCGAAGATCACCTCGCCGGGCGCGGGCTGCTCGGACTCCCCACCGAGGCCGAGATAGGACTCGGTGCCGTCGGCCGGGCGCACGGTCAGGTCGCCGTCGATCCCGGCCAGGTCGAGCACGGCGACCGGGACCGCGTACCCGACGGAGAGCGCGTTGCCGAGGTCCACCAGCGGGTGCAGCCGGGGCAGGTCGCCGTCGCGGCGCAGCCGGCGCAGCAGTGACTCGGCCGCGCAGCGGTAGCGCGTCGGCGGGCAGCCCATCCGGGTGAACGCGCGCCGCCACGCCTGGATCTCCGGGAAGCCGCCCTCGGGTGCGGCGGCGAGCCGGTCGCGGGCTACGTCGAGGTGACCGGCGAGGCGCGGCGTGACGTCGGCGTCGGGCGTGATCCCGGTGGCGTGCAGGACGCCGCAGGTCAGCTCGGGGAAGGACGACCAGATCTCGGGGGAGTGCCGGAAACGCACTGGTGAACTCCTTGTCGGCGAGTGCTAGGCGGCGAACGCGAGGCCGAGGCCCAGGGCGAGGAAGCTGCCGGCCACGGCGTGCCGCAGCAGCGCCCTCAGCCGGGGCCGGGCCAGCACGCGGCGGCGCAACGCGCCGGCGAGCACCGCGTACCCGGCGAACACCAGCAGCGTGACCAGCATGAACACCAGGCCGCAGGCGAGCATGCGGACGGGGGCGGCGGGCGTGCCCGGGGGTACGAACTGCGGCAGGAACGCCACGAAGAACACCGTCACCTTCGGGTTCAGCAGGTTCAGCAACACCCCGTCGCGGAACACCGCCGACGCCGGGCGCGGCGGCCGGTCCGCGTCGACGGTGAACGCGCTCCGGTCGCGCCACGCCGACCAGGCCATCCAGAGCAGGTACGCCACGCCCAGCCAGGTCACCACGCGGAACGCCGGGGTGCCGGCGCGCAGCAGCGCGGCCAGGCCGGTCACCGCGGCGATCACGTGCGGAACGAGGCTGAGCGTGGCACCGGCCGCGGCGGCCAGCCCGGCGCGGCGTCCGGCGGTCACGGCGGTGGCGAGCGTGTGCGTCACCCCGGTGCCCGGAGTGACGGCGACGACGAGTGCGGTCAGCAGGAAGGCGATGGTCACCCGTCCAGCCTCTGGCCATAATGGTCCGGTGGACAGGGCCAAAGCCGTCGTTTCCGAGAGGTCCAAATCGGTCGGCGCGGACTTCCTCCAGCTCGATGTGGGCGAGGCCCCGCCCGGCGGCCGCGCGGACTGGCTGGCCGCCCGGCTGCGCTCGGCGATCGCCGACGGCCGCGCGCCAGTAGGCACCCGCCTGCCACCCAGCCGGGTGCTCGCCGCCGAGCTGGGCGTCTCACGCGGCGTGGTGACCGAGGCGTACCAGCGGCTGGGCGAGGACGGCCAGGTCGCCGGGCGCGGCCGGGCCGGCACCGTCGTGGTGGCCACCCCGGCCGCCGTGCGCGCCCGGCCACCCGAGCCGAGGAGAGCACCGGAGGTGTTCACCGGACGGCCCGGCCTCGACGTCTTCGAGGCGCTGCGCGCCGCCCCCGCGCGGGTGGACCTGACGCCCGGCGTACCCGATCTGGCGGCATTTCCCCGCGCGGCCTGGCTGCGGGCCGAGCGGGCCGTGCTGCACCGGGCCACGCCCGCCGCGCTCGGCTACGGCGACCCGACCGGCACGCCCGCGCTGCGGCGGGCCGTCGCGAACTGGCTGGCCCGCAACCGGGGCATCCGCGCCGACCCGGCCGAGGTGGTGGTAGTGGCCGGGGTGTCCCAGGCGCTCGGCCTGCTCGCGCGGGTGCTGCACGAGCGGGGTACGCGCACCGTCGCGGTGGAGGACCCCGGCTCGCTCGGCGTGCGGCAGCACCTCACGTACGCCGGGATGGCGACGCCGCCGGTGCCGGTGGACGACCGGGGCCTGCGCGTCGACGAGCTGGAGCGGTCCGGCGCGCCGGCCGTGCTGCTCACCCCGGCGCACCAGTTCCCGACCGGGGTGGTGCTCGACGGTGAGCGGCGTCGCCGGCTGCTGAGGTGGGCGCGCGACGGCGGCCTGGTGCTGGAGGACGACTACGACGCCGAGCACCGCTACGACCGCCCGCCCGTGCCGGCGCTGCGCGGCATGGCCCCCGACCGGGTCTGCTACACCGGCAGCATCTCCAAGCTGCTCGCCCCGGCCCTGCGGATCGGGTGGACGCTGGTGCCGCCGTCGCTGCGCGCCGACGTGGTGGACGCGAAGCGGACGGCGGATCTGGGCAACGCGGCGCTGCCGCAGCTCGTGCTGGCCGAGCTGATGGAGTCGGGCGCGCTGGAGCGGCACCTGCGGCTGCTGCGCCACCGGCACGTACGCCGCCGCGACGCGATGATCCGGGCGGTCCGCGCGTACCTGCCGGGGGCGGTGGTGCACGGCGCCGCGGCCGGGCTGCACCTGACGGTCACGCTGCCCGGCGACGTGGACGACCTGGCGCTCGCGGCGGAGGCGCTGCGCCGGGGCGTCAAGGTCCATCCGCTGTCCTGGCACGGCCAGCGTCCGCAGCCGCCGGGCCTGGTCCTCGGGTACGCGGCGACCCCGCCGTCGGAGATCGACCGAGCCCTGTCCACAGTCGCCGATGCCCTCCACGCCCTTCCTTGATCAACGAGGGAGAGGTGGGGGGTAGAGGGCGGCCAGGGCGGTGGCGGTTTCGGCCAGGCGGGCGCGCAGCTCTTCCGGGGACAGGACCTCCACGTCGGCGCCGAGCCGCAGCAGGTCGCCGTGGGCGTGGGTGAGCGACTCGATCGGGATGACCGCGCGCACCCAGCCGCTGTCGTCGGGCGGGCCGGCGCTCGCCTCGGCGGCGGCGACCACCACGTCGCTGCCGATCTCGCGCAGCCGGGCGAACCCGCGCGGCGACAGCCGGATGTGCGCCTCGTCGCGGTGCAGCCCGGCCCGGAACGCCACCACGTGGGCGCGCCACCAGGCCGGCAGGTCGAACTCGGGCCGCTCGAACGTCTCGTCCAGCGGGGCCAGGTCGAGGATCTGGTTGACCCGGTAGGTGGCCGGTCCGGCGCGGTCCGGGCGGGCGGCCACGAGATACCAGCGCCCGCCCTTGAGCACCAGCCCGTACGGTTCGAGCACCCGGATCGTCTCGCCGCGCCAGCCCCGGTAGCGCACCCGGATCCGGTGCTCCCGCCACACCGCCTCGGCCGCCTCGGCGAGGTACGGCGACGGGTCGCCGTCGGAGTACCAGCCCGGCGTGTCCAGGTGGAACCGCTGTTCCAGCCGGGCAGCCCGGTCGGCCAGCGGCGCTGGTAGCGCGGCCCGCAGCTTGAGCTGCACGGCGGTGACGACCGACTGGTAGCCCAGCTTGGCGGCCGGTCCGGGCAGCCCGGCGAAGAGCAGCCGGTCGGCCTCCTCTGCGGTCAGCCCGGTCAGCCGGGTCCGCCAGCCCTCCACGAGCCGGTAGCCGCCGTCGTGTCCGGCCTCGCCGTACAGCGGGATACCGGCGGTGTGCAGCGCCTCGACGTCCCGGTAGATGGTGCGTACCGACACCTCGAGGCGGGTGGCCAGGTCGGCGGCGGTGAGCCGGCCGTGCGCCTGCAGGAGCAGCAGGATGGACAGGAGTCGACTGGCCCGCATTCTGCTGACACTAGCTGTCAGGGGACCGCCCCTACCGTCCCGATCATGGCTTTCCACGACAAGGAGCTGACGGTGCCGGGGACGATCGAGGTCGCCGGCCGGCACGTCAAGCGCTACCACATCGACCAGCCGGACCGTCGCCTCGAACCACGTGTGGTCGAGGCCGCGTACGCGTACCTTCCCAAGCTGCTGCCCGGTCCCGACGGCGGCACCCCGCCGGCGAGCTGGGTGGTGCTGCACCGGGGCGCGGACAGCGGCGCGTACCTGCTGGCGTACACCTGGTTCTTCGACAACGTGGTCGAGTGCCGCATCGCGATCGCCGGGCAGCCTGCGCTCGACTGCCCGGACGACGATCCGGCGCGCTTCGTGGACCTGGAGCGTCCCGGGGTGGGCTGCGTCTGGGAGCTGGGCGTGCTGGAGCACGAACGCGCCGCCTGGATCCGGCACGTGCTCGTGCCGGACGAGCCGGACCTGGCCGGCTACCTGGCCGACGCCCGGCCCGAGGGGCCGGTGGGATTCTGATGGGCGACTTCGACTTCCTCGTCGGCACCTGGGACGTGACCAACCGGCGTCTGCGGCAGCGCCACGTCGGCAGCGACGACTGGGACGAGTTCGCCGGTTTCAGCGAGGCCCGCTCGTTCTTCGACGGCGCGGGCAGCTTCGACGAGATGCGCTGCCCCAGCCGGGGCTTCTCCGGCTCCAGCGTGCGCGTCCTGAACCCGGCGACCGGGCTGTGGTCGATCTACTGGATGCACAGCGCGCGGGGCGTGCTGGAGCAGCCGCCGGTGGTGGGCCGGTTCACCGACGGCGTCGGTGAGTTCCACGCCGACGACACCGACGAGGGCCGCCCGGTGCGCTGCCGGTTCCTCTGGTCGGCGATCACCCCGGTCTCCTGCCGCTGGGAGCAGGCGTTCTCCACCGACGGCGGGCACGCCTGGGAGACCAACTGGATCATGGAGTTCCGGCGGACGGCATGACCGGCGGGGTGGTGGTCCGGTAGATCGCGGTCAGCCAGACGTCGAGCAGCACGTCGACCACGTCCCGCTCGGCCACCGCCGGGCCGTCCCCGGCGAACGTGGCGTACCAGACCCGTTCGTTCATCGAGTTCAGCGCGATCGAGAGGTCCCGGGCGGGCAGCCCGTCCGGGGCCGCGCCGCGTGCGCGTTCGGTCTCGATCGCGGCCTGCACCGCGCGGACCCAGCGTTCCAGCACCTCGGCCCAGAGCCGCCGCACCTCGGCGTTGGTGCCGCGTACCTGGGCGCAGGCCAGCACCACGTCCCGGTGCCCGCCGAACGTGGCGTGGAACCGGGCGATCAGCTCCCGCCAGTGGGCGCGCGGGTCCTCGGCGAGCCGGTCGAACACGCCGCCGGCCGCCGCGTCGGCCTCCTCGGTGACCCGGTCCAGCAGCGTGAGCAGCACCGCGTCCTTGGACGGGAAGTAGAAGTAGAACGTGGGACGGGAGATGCCCGCGCCGCGCGCCAGGTCGTCGATGGAGATGTCGCCGAACGCGCGCTGCCGCAGCAGCCGCTCGGCGGTTGCCAGGATCGCGGTCTCCCGCTCGTCGCCGGTGGAGCGGCCGGTCCGCCGCCCGCGGCTGGGCGCGGCGCCGGCCGGCGTACGGGCGGTGGTCATGTCGGCTGATGCTACACCCGCTCAACACCCTGTCGATTAAGCTCGACACGGTGTTGACTGCGCTCGACGGCGATGGATAGTGTCCGGTCCACCGCCGGTGCGAACGGGAGAAACCGATGGCCGCAGACCACGTCGACGTCCTCATCGTCGGGGCCGGCCTGTCCGGCATCGGCGCCGCCGTCCACCTCGGACGCGAGTGCCCCGGCAAGACCTACGCGGTGCTGGAGGCCCGGGGCGCCATCGGCGGCACCTGGGACCTGTTCCGCTACCCGGGCATCCGCTCCGACTCCGACATGTACACCCTCGGCTACTCGTTCAAGCCGTGGACCGACCCGAAGGCCATCGCCGACGGCGACTCCATCCGGGCGTACGTGCGCCAGACCGCCCGCGAGTACGACGTCGAGCGGCACATCCGCTTCCACCACCGGGCCGTGCGCGCGGAATGGGACAGCGCCACCGCCCGCTGGACGGTCCACGCCCGCCGCGACGACACCGGCGAGGACGTCACCATCACCTGCGGGTTCCTGTTCACCAACTCCGGCTACTACCGCTACGACTCCGGCTACACGCCGCGTTTCCCCGGCGTCGAGCGGTACGCCGGCACGCTCGTGCACCCGCAGCACTGGCCCGACGACCTGGACTACACCGGCAAGCGGGTCGTGGTGATCGGCAGCGGCGCCACAGCCGTCACCCTCGTGCCGGCGATGGCCGAGCGGGCCGCCCACGTCACCATGCTTCAGCGCTCACCCACGTACGTGATCGCGCTGCCCTCGCGCGACCCGTTCGCCGACGCCGCGCGGCGCTGGCTGCCCCCGAAGGCCGCGTACACGGTGGCGCGGTGGAAGAACGTCGCGCTCGGAGTGGCCAACTTCCAGCTCAGCCGGCGTGCCCCCGGCGTGGTGAAGCGGTTCCTGCGCCGGGCCGCGAAGGGCCGGCTGCCCGCCGGGTACGACGTCGAGCGGCACTTCTCGCCCCGGTACGACCCGTGGGACCAGCGCCTGTGCGTGGTGCCGGACGGCGACCTGTTCACCGTGCTGCGCGAGGGACGCGCGTCGGTGGTCACCGACACCATCGACACGTTCACCGAGCACGGGCTCCGGCTCGCCTCCGGCGAGGAGCTGCCCGCCGACATCGTGGTCACCGCCACCGGCCTGAACCTGCTCGCGCTCGGCGGCATGACCCTGGCGGTCGACGGTGCCGACGTCGACCTCGCCTCGACGGTGGCGTACAAGGGCATGATGCTGTCCGGCGTGCCGAACTTCGCCATGACGATCGGCTACACGAACGCCTCGTGGACGCTCAAGGCCGACCTCGTCGCCACCTACGTCTGCCGGCTGCTGCGCCACCTCGACGAGACCGGCCAGCAGATCGTCACGCCGCTCGCCCCGGACACCGACGACCTGGCGCCGATCATCGACCTGCAGTCCGGCTACGTGCTGCGCGCCGTCGACCAGCTGCCCAAGCAGGGGCCGCGCGCGCCGTGGCGGCTGCACCAGAACTACCCCCGCGACGTACGCCTGATGCGGCACGGCCCGCTCACCGACGGCGTACGCTTCGCCCGCGCCGGTGTGCCCGCCGCCGCCACCTCGGGAGGAACCGATGCGTGACCTCGTCTTTCCCGGCGGCACCGCGGTGCTCACCGGCGCGGCGAGCGGCATCGGCGCGGCGCTGGCCCACGGCCTGGCCCGGCGCGGCGCCGACCTGGTCCTGCTCGACCGCGACGCCGACGGCCTGACCTCGGTCGCCGCCGCGATCTCGGCGGCGCACCCGGACCTGCGGGTCGAGACGCACGTGGTCGACCTCGCCGACGCCGAGGCCACCGAACGGGTCGCCGCCGAGATCCACCGCGCGCATCCCCGCATCCGGCTGCTGATCAACAACGCCGGGGTGGCGCTGGGCGGGCGTTTCGACCAGGTCACAGTGGAGGAGTTCCTCTGGGTCGTCGAGATCAACTTCCGGGCGGTGGTGCGCCTGACCCACGCGCTGCTGCCCGCGCTCAAGGCCGAACCCGGCGCGCACCTGGTCAACGTCTCCAGCCTGTTCGGCATCATCGCGCCCGCCGGGCAGGCCGCGTACGCGGCGAGCAAGTTCGCCGTCCGCGGCTTCACCGAGGCGCTGCGGCACGAACTCGTCGACGACGGCGTCGGCGTCACGTCGGTGCACCCGGGCGGCATCCGTACCCGGATCGCCAGCAGCGCCCGGGTCGGCAGCGGCGTTGACCGGGCCGAGTACGAGACCGGGCTCAGGCAGTTCGAGAAGCTGCTCACCATCGACCCGGCGAAGGCCGCCGAGGCGATCCTGCGCGGCGCGAAGCGGCGTCGCGGCCGGGTGCTGATCGGCTGGTCGGCGAAGCTGCCCGACCTGCTGGCCCGGGTCGCCCCCGCCGGGTACGGCCGGGTGCTCGCCCTGGGCATGCGCCCGTCCCGCCCGGCGGCGGCCGTCGCAGGGGCGCCGGCGCCGCGGGCCGAGACGCCCGCCGAGGAGGCCGCGCGGGAACCCGGACGCACGGCGTGACAGCGGCCCTCCCGCCGGCCGACGAGCGCACCGTCGACGGCCGGCGCGTGCGCTGCCGGATCAGCGGCGACGGGCCGCCCGTGGTGCTGCTGCACGGCATCGGCCGTACCCTCGACGACTTCACCGCCCTGCACGCCGCGCTGGCCCGCGACCACCTGGTGCTCGCGGTGGACCTGCCCGGGCACGGCGGCTCCGCGCCGCTGGACGGGCCGCACACGCTGCCCGCCCTGGCCGGCGCGGTCGCCCGGTTCCTCGACGTGGCCGGGGTGACCGGCCCGGCGCACCTGGTCGGCAACTCCCTCGGCGGGGCGGTGGCGATGCGCCTCGCGGTCGACGCGCCGCAGCGGGCGGCCAGCCTGGCGCTGCTCAACAGCGCCGGCTTCGGCCGGGAGGTGACGGTGGCGCTGCGGCTGCTCGCGATCCGCCCGCTGGCGCCGCTGCTGCTGCGCCCGCATCCGGGGATCGCCCGCCGCAGCGAGCGGGCCATCTTCTTCGACCCGGCGTACGTCACCGAGGAGCGGATCGCCACCGCTCTGGCGCTGGCCCGCCGGCCGCACGCCGCCCGGGTGATGCTGGAGCTGGTACGCGACCTGGGCACCTGGCGCGGGGTGAAGCCGCGGTGGCGCGCCGAACTGCTCGACGCGGTGGCCGCGCTCGACCTGCCCACGCTGCTCGTCTGGGGCGACCGTGACCTGATCCTGCCCGCCACGCACCTGGCGTACGCCGGCAGCCGGCTGCCGCACGCGCGCCGCCATCTGTTCCGCGACACCGGGCACATGCCGCAGATCGAGCGGACCGCCGAGGTGGAGGCGCTGCTGCGGGAGTTGTGGGCCTGACCCGCGGTGGCCTGCGCCACTGCCCGGACCCGCGCCGGATCGGCGCGACCAGCCGCGGAGCAAGCTTAGATACATGACGCATCCCAGCCGGACCGCGCCGTCCGCCGCCGAGCGGGCGTACCGGCACCTCAAGCAGGCCATCCTGGAACAGGTCTACCCGGGCGGCCAGCTCGTGAGCGAGGGCGAGATCGCCGACGCGACCGGCGTGTCCCGCACCCCGGTCCGGGAGGCGCTGCTGCGGCTGGAGACCGAGGGTCTGGTCAAGCTCTACCCGAAGCGCGGCGCGCTGATCCGGCCGGTGTCGGCCCGGGAGATCGCCGACGTCATCGAGGCCCGCCGGCTGGTCGAGCTGCACGCCGCCGAGCGGGTCTGGGACCGCCGCGCCGAGTTGCGCGCCGACCTGGCCCGCCGGCTGGGGGAGATGCGACGCGCGCACGCCGCCGGTGACATCAGCGCGCTGATGGGCGCCGACCGCTCGTTCCACGCCGCCGTGGTCGAGGCCGCCGGCAACGAGATCCTGGCCGAGCTGTACCACCGCCTGCGCGACCGGCAGCTGCGCATGGGCGAGGCGAGCTTCCGGCTCTCACCCGGCTGGGCCGAGGTCGCCCTGGCCGAGCACGCCGGCCAGCTCGCCGCGCTCGACGGCGACGACCCGCAGGTGTGGCGCGACGCGGTCGCCGGGCACATCGACACCGCCGCGCGGATGCTCGGGACGCTGCGGTGAGCGTGTCCCGCCGGCCCGCGGCCCTGGTGTACGCGGTGGCGCTGACCGCGTACCTGACCGCCGTGTTCCACCGCAGCTCACTCGGCGTCACCGGGGTCGACGCGGCGGATCGGTTCCACATCAACGCCTCCGCGCTCGCCACGTTCTCCGTCGCCCAGCTCGCCGTCTACGCCGCCATGCAGGTCCCGGTCGGGGTGCTGCTCGACCGCTACGGCTCGCGCCGGCTGCTGCTGGCCGGCGGCGCGCTGATGGTGGCCGGGCAGATCGTCTTCGCGGTCGCCACCGACGTGCCGGCCGCCGTCGCCGCGCGGGTGCTCGTCGGCCTCGGTGACGCCATGACCTTCATCAGCGTGCTGCGCATCGTCGCGTTCTGGTTCCCCGGCCGCCGCAACCCGCTGCTGGTGCAGCTCACCGGCACCGTCGGCCAGCTCGGCGCGGTGCTCGGCGCCGTACCCCTGGTGCTGCTGCTGCACCGCGCGGGCTGGACCCCGGCGTTCCTGACCGCCGCGGCGCTCGGCGCGACGGTGGTGCTGATGATCCTCGTCGCGGTACGCGACACCCCGCACGCCGAGCACGCCACCGCGCTCGCGCCCGACCTGGCGACCGTGCGCCGCCAGCTCGCCGAGGCGTGGGCCGAGCCGGGCACCCGGCTGGGCCTGTGGACGCACTTCGTCACGCAGTTCTCCGGCTCGGTGTTCGCGCTGCTGTGGGGGTACCCGTTCCTGGTGCAGGGCCAGGGCTTCTCGCCCACGGCGGCGGCCGGGCTGCTCACCCTGATGACGATGGTGACGCTCGTGTGCGGGCCGGTGCTCGCGCATCTGTGCGCCCGCTTCCCGTTCCACCGCTCGGTGTTGGTCTTCGCCATCACCGCCGGCACCGCCGGCATGTGGGCGGTGGTGCTGGCGTGGCCGGGTCGGGCGCCGCACGCGCTGCTGGTGGCGCTCGTGGTGGTGCTCGCGGTCAACGGTCCCGGTTCGATGATCGGGTTCGACTACGCCCGCTCGTTCAACCCGGTGCACCGCATCGGCAGCGCCACCGGCATCGTCAACGTCGGCGGTTTCGCCGCCTCGATCGTGCTGATCCTGGCCGTCGGCCTGGTGCTCGACCTGGCCACCCCGGCCGGGCACGACGCGCCGCCGCTGTCCGCGTTCCGCTGGGCGTTCGCCGTGCAGTTCCTGCTCTGGGCGCTCGGCGCGGCGCAGGTGCTGCGCTACCGCAACGCCGCCCGCCGGATCGCCGCCGACCGGGCCGCCGCGACGGCCGCGGCCCCCGTCTGAGTACGCGGCCGGCCCGGAGCGGCTTCGGCGCGGGCGGCTCAGCGCCGGTGCCGCACCAGCGAGTCGAGCATCAGCGTCAGCCCGGCGCCGACCAGCCACACGTCCTTGGCCAGCCCGATGCCCTCCTGGCTCGGCCGCAGGCTGCTGCCCTCCCGCATGCCGGGCGTCTTCAGGTAGAGCTGCACCAGCCCCGCGCCGAACGCGGTGAGCGCGGCCCCGGCCAGCAACGACGGCACGAACGGGGCGAGCAGCGCCGCGCCGAGCGCCGTCTCGCCCCGGGACAGCAGCACGGCGAACCGGTCCGGCGGGATCTGCCTCAGCTGCGGCATCGCGCCGGCCGCCATGCCGTGCATGCCCGCGGCGGCCTCACCCTCCAGGCCCCGCTTGCCCAGCCCGGAGTTCAAGATGTACGCGCCGATGGCGACCCGCAGCGGCGCATGCGACAGCCTCATGATCACTCCCGTCCCACCTGGTAGAACCGGCACACCGGGTACCCGGTCATGACCAGGACAATCCGGCGGGCTTCATTGGTTCGCGGGTCATGATCAGCGGTAGGTTCGGGGTGCAGAAGCACGCAACAAGGGAGGCACTGTGAGCCAGGAAGTCCGGGGAGTCGTGTCGCGGCGCAAGGGCGCGCCCGTGGAGGTCACCACCATCGTGGTGCCCGACCCGGGACCGGGCGAGGCGGTGGTCCGCATCCAGTCGTGCGGCGTCTGCCACACCGACCTGCACTACCGCGAGGGCGGCATCAACGACGACTACCCGTTCCTGCTGGGCCACGAGGCCGCCGGCATCGTCGAGCAGGTCGGCGACGGCGTCACCGACGTGGCACCCGGCGACTTCGTGGTGCTCAACTGGCGCGCGGTCTGCGGGCAGTGCCGGGCCTGCCGCCGCGGCCGCCCGTGGTACTGCTTCGCCACCCACAACGCGACGCAGAAGATGACGCTCACCGACGGCACCGAGCTGACGCCCGCGCTCGGCATCGGCGCGTTCGCCGAGAAGACGCTCGTGCACGCCGGGCAGTGCACCAAGGTCGACCCGTCAGCGCGGCCGGCGGCCGTCGGCCTGCTCGGCTGCGGCGTGATGGCCGGCCTCGGCGCGGCCATGAACACCGGCAACGTGACCCGGGGCGACTCGGTCGCGGTGATCGGCTGCGGCGGCGTCGGCGACGCGGCGGTGGCCGGCGCGGCCCTGGCCGGCGCGACCACGATCATCGCGGTGGACACCGACTCCCGCAAGCTCGACTGGGCGCGCAAGTTCGGCGCCACCCACACCGTCAACGCCTCCGAGGACGACGCGGTGGAAGCCATCCGCGCCGCCACCGGCGGCTTCGGCGCCGACGTGGTGATCGACGCGGTCGGCCGCCCGGAGACCTGGAAGCAGGCGTTCTACGCCCGTGACCTGGCCGGCACGGTCGTGCTGGTCGGCGTGCCGACGCCGGAGATGACTGTCGACCTGCCGCTGCTGGACGTGTTCGGTCGCGGCGGCGCGCTCAAGTCCAGCTGGTACGGCGACTGCCTGCCCAGCCGCGACTTCCCGATGCTGACCGAGCTGTACCGGCAGGGCCGGCTGGACCTGGACGCGTTCGTCACCGAGGAGATCGCCCTCGACCAGGTCGAGGAGGCGTTCAGCCGGATGCACCACGGCGACGTGCTGCGCTCGGTGGTGGTCTTCCCGTGACCGCCCGCGTCGACCACGCCGTCACGTCCGGCACGTTCTCCCTGGACGGCCAGACGTTCGACGTCGACAACAACGTCTGGGTGATCGGTGACGACGCCGAGTGCGTCGTCCTCGACGCGCCGCACGACGTCGCGGCCATCCGCCAGGTGATCGGCGACCGGCGGGTGGTGGCGATCGTGGCCACGCACGCCCATGACGACCACGTGCGGGTCGCGCCCGAGCTGGCCCGGGCCACCGGCGCGCCGGTGCTGCTGCACCCGGCCGACCGGGTGCTGTGGGACATGGTGCACCCGGACACCGCCCCGGACGGTGAGCTGACCGACGGGCAGACCATCACCGTCGGCGGGACCACGCTGCGGGTGCTGCACACCCCCGGCCACAGCCCCGGCGCGTGCAGCCTGTACGCGCCCGACCTGGGCGCGGTCTTCACCGGCGACACCCTGTTCGCCGGGGGACCGGGCGCCACTGGCCGGTCGTACAGCGACTTCGGCACCATCGTCGAGTCGATCCGTACCCGTCTGCTCACGCTGCCGCCGGAGACGGTGGTGCACACCGGGCACGGCGACGACACTACGATCGGGGCCGAGGCGCCGCACCTGGACGAGTGGATCGCCCGGGGCCACTGAGGACCACACACCCGCGCGGGTCCGGCCGGAGCAGTCCGGTCCGGGCCCGCGTGCGGCGTCTTCCGGCCCGTCCGCGCCCGGGTGGCGCCGGGTGTCCGTCCGCTTCGGACGGGTCCGGAAAACCGTGTGGCCGGGCGACGTTCCGCCCCGGTGACACTCGCGTCCGTGCCCGTCGCCACCCTCACCGACGCCCAGTCCGCCACGCTGCTGGACCGCCCGGCGGCGCTCGCCGTCATCGTCGGGCGCCTCGCCGCCTGCCGGTACGAGGAGGTCGTCGCCGCGAGCGGCTGACGCTCAACTTCCACCCGGACCGGGTGCTGCGCGGCGGCCGTACCGTGGTCCGGGCCCTCGATGCGGTGACGCTGCAGCACCTCAAGCAGCTCCGGCACGCGCTGGTCCGGCGCGGCGTCTCGCCCTGATCGTCCCATTCCTCGCCCTTCACCCAGGATGCGGACCGGGTGCCCGGAATCGCGGGTGACCTGGACCGCAGCCTCGGCGCTGCCCGGCATTTCCGGAATGACCGACACTGCGGTCTCGTTGTGTCCCCCATACCGTCGGAACCCAAACACCTACCCGGCGGTAGTCCCCCGAGGGGCGCTCATCCCGGAGCGCGTCGTAACGATCGAAAGGGCAACCATCGTGAAGCAGCACTTCACTCGATGGCTCCCCGCCATCGCGAAGACCGCCGTGGCGAAGACCGCCGTCGCGAAGACCGTCGCCGTCGCCAAGAACCGCCGCGCCCTGCTGAGCGTGGCGGGCGTGGCCGTCCTGGGCGGGCTGGCCGTCGGCCCCACCGCCGTGGCCGCGCCCGTGACCAGTGGCCCGCACGCCGGCGCCAAGGCCGCCATCGACCTGGCCACCGGCAAGCAGACCTCGACCGAGGCGGTCAAGCCCGGCCAGACCACCGGCCTGGACAAGCTGCCGACCAGGGCGGACCGGCCGGCCAAGGAGAAGCTCGTGCCGCACGGCGTCGAGGGCGCGCAGTCGCGCATCCCGCTCGACGACGCGCAGCTCGCCAACGCCAAGGCCATCGTCGAGGCGGCCAAGGAGACCGGCGTGGGGGAGCGGGGCGCCGTGATCGGCGTGGCCACCTCGCTGCAGGAGTCGAAGCTGTACAACCTGGGTCACCTCGGCGCGTACAACGACCACGACTCCGAGGGCCTGTTCCAGCAGCGCCCGTCGTCCGGTTGGGGCACGTCCGAGCAGATCACCGACCCGGAGTACTCCAGCAAGGCGTTCTTCAACGCGCTGAAGAACGTCGGCGGCTGGCACGAGCTGCCGCTGACCACCGCCGCGCAGACGGTCCAGGTGTCCGCCTACCCGTACGCGTACGCGCAGTGGGAGGAGCAGGCGGCGGACATCGTCCAGCAGGTCTGGTGACCCACCCGTAGCGAACGGCCGGCCCTCCGGGGTCGGCCGTTCTCGCCGATCTTGGAATTGTGGTGCCTCGCATACCTCAGATACCGGACATCCTGGGCGCCACAACTCCAAGATCGGCGGGGCGGGGTGGGCGGGTGGGGGGCGTTGTAAGCCGGTGCGCGACGGGAGTGGCGCCGGGGAGCGCCCCCGGGGAACAAGCCCGGGGCGTCGGTCGTTGCAGATGCACCCGGCACGCCCCGCGCTGCCGGATCCCCCCGAGAACTTCGAGCGCCTGACGGTGCCCACGCATCCCCCCGGATGCGTCGACCCCCGAACGGAGCCCACCATGAACACGATCCTGCGCAAGAGCATCCTCGGTATCGCCGGTCTCGCCTTCACCGGTGGCGTGTTCGCCGGTCCGGTCGCCGCCCACGCGGCGGAGACCGCCAAGCCGGCCGCGGCAGCGGTTCAGGGCGTGAGCCCGCAGGGCGAGCAGTCGCACGTGGACCTGAACGACGAGCAGATCGCCAACGCCAAGGCCATCATCGCGGCCACCAAGAAGGCGGGCCTGCCCGAGCGGGCCGCTGTCGTCGCGATCGCCACCGCGCTGCAGGAGTCGAAGCTGGAGAACCTGGGTCACCTGGGTGACCGCAACGACCACGACTCGCTGGGCCTGTTCCAGCAGCGGCCGTCCAGCGGCTGGGGTACGCCGGAGCAGATCACCGACCCCGAGTACTCGACGCTGGCGTTCCTCAAGGGCCTCAAGCAGGTCGACGGCTGGCAGGACATGCCGCTGACCGAGGCCGCGCAGACCGTGCAGGTCAGCGCCTACCCCGACGCGTACGCGCAGTGGGAGAAGCAGGCCGCCGAGATCGTCGCCGAGCACTGGAACAAGTAAGAACCACCGAAAGGCCGGTACCCGGATCGGGTGCCGGCCTTTCGCGTGCTCTCAGCCGCCGTGCGCGGCGAGCCACGACAGCACCGGCTCGACCACCTCGGGGGCCAGCGGCTGCTTCGCCTCGTCCCGGTACGCCCGCAGCGACGGCGGACCGGGCTGGCGCCGCAGCACGTGGGTGACGTCCGGCAGCACACCGGTCCGCACCGGCCCGCCCGCGTGCGCGGCGATGACCGGCAGGTCCGCCGGGTCGGTCTGGAGGTCCTTGTCGCCGGTGAGCGCGAGGATCGGGGCGTCGACGCGGCCCAGGTCCGGCCGGGGGTCGTAGCGCAGGAACTCCCGGAACCAGCGGGCGTTGAGCCGCTGCCCGCCGACCCACGCCACGTCCTTGTCGGTGGCGAGGATCTTCTCGTGGTTGCGGGCCACCTTCGCCACCAGGTCGGTGCGGGTGAGCCGGAGCACCAGGCGTACCGGCGCGGGCAGCGTGGGCAGCAGTCGTCCGGCCTGCCAGCGCAGCACCTCGGCGCCGCTGCGCCCGGGCGCGGACAGCAGGACCAGGCCGGCCACCGGTACGCCGCGCGCGGCGAGCGCGACAGCGGTGAGCGCGCCCTCGCTGTGCCCGACCAGGAACATCCGTCCGGCGTCCACGGCCGGGTCGTCGCGCAGCGCCGCGAACACGGCGGCCGCGTCGTCGACGTTGTCGAAGAAGCCGGTACGCAGGAACTCGCCGGTGCTCTCGCCGACGCCCCGCCGGTCGTACCGGGCGACCGCGATCCCGGCCCCGGCGAGCGCTGCGGCCAGGTGCCGCTGGATGCCCAGGGGCAGGCGGCGGTGGTCGCCGTCGCGGTTGATCGGCCCGGAGCCGGGCAGCAGCAGCGCCACCGGGTGCCCTCCGGCGCCGTCGGGCAGCGTGAGCGTGCCGGACAGCCGCTGCTCGCCCGAGTCGACGACGAGCGGACGGTCGATCGTCACGGCAGCACCGCCGCGGCCAGGGTGGAGGCGTCGTCGGCGCCGATGAGCAGGGAGTCGTACGCCTGGCCGGTGAGGGTGATGCGGACGGCCGGCTGGCCGCCGCGGACGCTGACGAACTCCTTGCCGGCCCTGCCGCGCCAGGTGCCGACGTTGCGCGTGCGGGGCACGCCGAGGCCGGGCGCCCGGATGCCGCGGGTGGCGCGCGCCCCGTCGGGCACGACGACGGCGCCCGCGACGGCGGAGCGGGGGAACGACAGGTCGCCGCGCAGGGCCCAGATCTTCTCGGCGGTGGTGAGCCGGACGTCGATGCGGTCGGGGGTGATGTCGATGGTGGCCATCGGCGCGCTCCTCGGTTCTGTTATCGTCGGTGAGAACATTACCGGAGGCGATAACAAAAAGGGGAGCGACTGTGGCACTCGACACCGTGGAGCTGCTGATGCACCCGGTCCGGCTGCGCATCGTCCAGGCGTTCCTGGGGGGCCGCACGCTGACCACCGCCGACCTGCGCAGCGAGCTGAGCGACGTGCCGCCGGCCACGCTCTACCGGCAGGTCGCCACGCTCGCCGAGAACGGCGTGCTGCACACGGTCGGGGAGCGGCGGGCCCGCGGCGCGGTCGAGCGCAGCTACCGGCTCCACGAGGCCGCCGCGTCGGTGGACCCGGACGAGGCCCGGGCCATGAGCCCGCAACGGCACCGCCAGGCGTTCCTCACCTTCGTCGCGGGCCTGCTCGCCGACTTCGACGGCTACCTCGACCGCGGCGACCCCGACCTGGCCCGCGACGTGGCCGGCTACCGGCAGAACGCGTTCCACGCCACCGACGCCGAGACCGCCGAGTTCGTCACCCGGTTCCGCGAGCTGTTCGCCGAGTACGCCGCGCTCGGCCCCGGGCCCGGCCGCACCCGGCGGCTGCTCACCACCGTGCTGCTGCCCGGCGCCGATCAGGGGCGGCCCGCCGAGCGCCGGTGACCGGCCACGATGTCCGCCACGGCGGCACCCAGCGCCAGCACGATGATCCCGGCGGCGAGCAGCAGTGAGTGGCGGAACGCCGTACCCCAGTCGCCGTGGTCGTCGGCGATCGTGGAGAAGAACAGCGCGCCCACCGCGGCGATGCCGGCGGCCGAGCCGATGCGCTGCCCGGTCTGCAGCATGCCCGCGCCGCTGCCGGCCATCGGCACCGGCACCTCGGACAGCGTGAGCGTCTGGTTCGGCGCGATCACCAGGCCGCTGCCCAGCCCCGCGACGAGCAGCGGCAGCGCGGTCCGCAGCGGCACGTTGTCGTGCGGCCCGCCCGCCAGCACCAGGTCGGTCGCGATCAGCCCGGCCACCACCGCCAGCAGCCCGATCGCGACGAGCGGACGGCCGTACCGGGTGACCACCCGGCCGCCGAGCGCGGAGGCGAGCGCCGAACCGAGCGCGAACGGCGTGATCGCCAGACCGGCCACGAGCGCGCTGTAGCCGAGCCCCATCTGCAGGTAGAGCGTGAAGATGAAGAAGATCGCGGTGAACCCGGCGAAGTAGATCAGGCCGATCAGCGCGCCGAGCGTGTACGAGCGCACCGTGAACAGCCGCAGGTCGAACAGCGGCTGGGCGCGCCGGGCGTACCGGTGCTCCCAGAGCGCGAACCCGGCGAGCAGCAGCAGGCCGACCGGGATCAGCAACCACTTGCCCGGGCCCCGCCACTGCTCCCGCTGCACCAGCGGCAGCAGGATCACCGTCACCCCGGCGCCGAGCAGCAGCACGCCGAGTGGATCGAGGCGGCCCCGCCCGGCCGGGTTCGTCGCCCGGGTCGGCATCAGCCGCCAGCCGAGCAGCATCGCCACGATCCCGACCGGGATGTTCACGAAGAACACCCACCGCCAGCCGTGCTCCGCGCCGCCCAGCTGGATGAGCAGGCCGCCGAGCAGCGGCCCCACGGCGGTGGAGATACCGATCGTCGCGCCCAGCAGGCCGAACGCGCGACCCCGGTCGGCGCCCCGGAACAGCTCCTGGATCATGCCGCTGACCTGAGGGTTCACCACACCGGCGGCGGCGCCCTGGACGAGCCGGGCCACCACCAGCCACTCCGGCGAGCGGGCCAGCCCGGCCAGCGCGCTGGTCAGCGTGAACAGGCCCACCCCGACCACGAACGCGGTACGCCGCCCGCGCGCGTCGCCGAACCGCCCGGCCGGCACCAGCACCAGGCCGAACGTCAGCGCGTACCCGGACAGCACCCACTGCAGGTCGCTCGGTGTGGCGTGCAGCGCCCGGTCGATCGACGGCACCGCGACGTTGACGATGCTGACGTCCAGCAGCGTCATGAACGCCGCGATCAGGCCGACGCTCAGCGCGCGCCAGCGACGCCGATCGTCGTACCCGGTGTCCGGCACGATCCGATCACGCCACCTGGCGCGCGCACCACCGCGGCCCGAAGTCCAGGCCGGACATCGGGGAGTCCTCGCGGTGCAGCAGCCCTCGCTCGGTGAGCGAGTGCAGCGGCTCGCGCAGTTCCTCCTCGGTCATCCCGGTCTCCTGGGCGATCAGGTCCGGGTAGGGGACGTGTCCCTGCACCTCCAGCGCGGACACCGCCTGGTACACCCGTTCCTCGACCGCAGACAGCTGGACCTGAGGCATCGCTTCCCTCCTCGGCGTGGACCGTCCGACCCGCGGACGGCCGGCGACCGGCGGTTACCCGGACGGGCCGCGATGATGCTCACCCGTTCGACTGTCGTGCCGGGCGGGGCGGCACGGCAGTGCCCTAGGCTGCACCAGTGATCATCTGGGATCTCGTCGTGGTCGGCGGTGGGCCCGCCGGACTCTCCGCCGCGCATGCCGCGGCCCGCTCCGGCGTCCGCACGCTCGTGGTCGAGCGGGCCACCCACCCCCGGTACAAGACCTGCGGCGGCGGCCTGATCGGCACCTCGCTGGCCGAGGTCGCCGACCGCCTCGAGGTGCCCGCCCACGACCGGGTCGACCGGATCACGTTCACCCGCGACGGGCGGCGCGCGTTCACCCGCCGGCACCCGTCGCCGCTGGTCACGATGATCCGCCGGGAGGAGTTCGACGACCGGCTGCGCGCCGCCGCCGTCGCCGCCGGGGCTCAGGTCCGCGAGGGCGTCGCGGTCCGCGCGGTCGAGCAGGACCCCGACGAGGTACGCCTGCGTCTGGCCGACGGCGAGGTGGTGCGCGCCCGTGCCGTCATCGGCGCGGACGGCTCCTCCGGCGTCACGGCACGCCACGTCGGTGTCCGTTTCCGCCAGGTCGACCTCGGCCTGGAACTGGAACTGCCGGTGGACGGTGCCGAACGGGAACGCTGGCGCGGCCGGGTGCTGCTCGACTGGGGGCCGCTGCCCGGCTCCTACGCGTGGGTGTTCCCCAAGGGCGACCGGCTCACCGTGGGCGTCATCTCGGCCCGGGGCGACGGCGACCGTACCCGCGCCTACCTGCGCGACTTCACCGACCGGCTCGGACTGTCCGGGGTGACGCCGGAGCACGACTCCGGTCACCTCACCCGCTGCCGCGCCGACGACTCGCCGCTGCGCCACGGGCGGGTGCTGGTCGCAGGCGACGCGGCCGGGCTGCTGGAGCCGTGGAGCCGGGAGGGGATCAGCTACGCGCTGCGCTCCGGCCGGCTGGCCGGGGAGGCGGTGGCCGCCGGTGACCTCGGCGCGTACGCCCGGGAGGTCGGCCGGCGGCTGACGCCGGAGATGCGCGCCGGGCACCGGCTGCTGGAGACGTTCGAGCGGCGGCCCGACGTGTTCCACGCGATGCTCGCCAGCCCGCCCGGCTGGCGGATGTTCGTCCGGTTCTGCCAGGGCCGGGCGAGCTTCGCCGAGATGCTCGACCGGCGGCCGGTACGCGCCGGGCTCGCGGTGCTCGACCGTCTGCCCGCGAGGGCGCGGGCCGTGGCCGGTTAACCTGGCGCGGTGACCGACTGGGATCTCGTCTGCGGACGCGACTTCGCGGTGCCGGACGGCCGCGACCTGGACGACCTCGTCGCCGAACTCGCCGCCGCGCTGCGCGACCCCGACCCGGCGGTCCGGGACGGCGCGCCCTACGTGGTGCTGCGCACCTGGATCGCCCGGGACGTGATCGACGCCGGCCGCCGGGCGAAGCTGGGCGCGATCATGGCCGAGCGGTTCACCGACCCGGAGATCCAGGCCCGCACGTTCGCGCCGCTGGTGCTGGACATGATCGTCAGCTGGGGCGACCTCGACCCGGCCTGGCTCGCCGCGTTCAGTGCCTGGTACCCGGCCGAGACCGACCTGCGCGGGTACGACGCGACGCTCGGCTGGCTGCACGCGGTGGCCCACGGCGCCGACCTGCTGGCCACGTTCGGCCGCCACCCGTCGGTCGACCCGGCGAGCATGCTCGACCTGGCCGCGGCCCGCCTCGTCGCGCCGACCGGGCACCTCTTCGCCGAACAGGAGGACGACCGGCTGGCCCGCGCGATCGCGCTGGTGCTGGCCCGGCCCGGCCTGTCCGGCGCCGACGCGCTCGGCTGGCTGGAACCGGTCTCGGCGAGCTACGCCGCGCTGCCCCGGGGCACCACGCCGGCCCACGCCTCGAACAGCATGCGGACGTTGCGGGCGCTGTACGTGCTGCTGGACACCGGCATCGGGCCGAGCCGGGACGCCCCGGCGCTGCCGCAGCCGCACCGCGACGCGGTCAAGGCACGCCTGGCCGAGGTGCTCGCCCCGGTCTTCCAGCACGGCTGAACGCCCCCGGTCAGGGGACGATGACCGCCCGCCCGTGCACGTCGCCCCGGCGCAGCGCCTCGTACGCCTGCGGCGCCTCCGCGAGCGGGAACGTCTGCACGTCGGCGTGCAGCCGGCCGTCGTGGGCCAGCGCGATCACCTCGTGCAGTTCGGCCCGGGTGCCCCAGAACGGCACCGCCACAGCGGCCTCGAACGGCACGGGCGGCGGTTCGTCGGCGACCGGCCGGACCGGCAGCGTACCGCCGGCCAGGCCGACCAGCAGCAGCTGACCGCCGGTGGCGACGACCTGCCGGGCGGTGTCCAGGGTCGCCTGGGCGCCGACGAAGTCGAGCACCACGTCCGCGCCGTCCGGCGGCGGCCCGACCAGCTCACGGATCTTCTCCACCGCGTCCGGGCCGGCCTGCACCACGTGGTGCGCGCCGAGCCGCCCGGCCAGGTCCAGCGCCGCGGCGCTGGTGTCGACCGCGACGATCCGTACCGCTGTGGTGGCGAGCAGGATCTGCAACCCCATGTGCCCCAGGCCGCCGATGCCGATCACCACGCAGGTGGTGCCGGGCCGCAGCCGGGGCCGGGCCAGCTCCACCGCGTGGTACGGCGTCAGCCCGGCGTCGGTGAGCGGCGCGGCCTGGGTCAGGTCCATGTCGCCGACCGGCAGCAGCCGGGACGCGGGAACCACGACGTACTCGGCGAGCCCGCCGTCGCGGCTGAGCCCGACGCCGCCGACCGGGGTTACCCGGCAGCGGTTCTCCTCGCCCCGCAGGCAGGCCCGGCACCGGCCGCAGCCGATGATCCCGTAGACCGCGGCCCGTTCTCCGGGCGACCAGCCGACCACCCCGGCGCCGACCGTGTCGACGGTGCCGGCGATCTCGTGCCCCAGCGTCATCGGGATCGGGAACACGCCGGCCGGAGCGTCGAGGATGTGCAGGTCGGAGTGGCAGGCGCCGACCGCGCCGACGCGCAGCAGCACCTCACCGGGGCCGGCCTCGGGCGTGGGCACCTCCGTGTGCTCCAGCACCCCGGGCGCTGTCATCCGTACTGCGCGCATGTCTCCTCCACCTCGTCGCCGACGGTCGTCGCGGCGGCATACCCCTGCCGTGGTGGTTGATGCGCCGGCGGGACGGGCGGGCGCACAATGCGGTCATGAGTGAGCCGGCCGAGTCGTTCACCGACGAGGAGTACGCGTTCCTGCGGCACGTCCGCTTCGGCGAACTGCCGGCCCGGGTACGCCCGGAGGACCTCACGGGGTCCGTGGAGACCGAGACCCCGCCGGACCGGCCGGACCCGGTCGGCGGGGAGTCGGAGTGGCACCTGCGCGCGGGCGGCTGACGGGGCCCGGGCACCGGCCCGGACCCCGTCGCCGCACGGTCAGAAGACCGGCACGCCGTCGCGCACCAGCTTCCAGTTGGGTACGAAGAAGTCGGCCGGGTCGATGACGCCCTTGGCCTGCGCCCAGTCGATGAGCAGCTGGCGGATCTCCTGCTGGGCGTTGTAGACCTGGGTCTTCACGATGCCCGGGAAGTTGCCGCCGCCGCTGCGCCGGTAGTTGTTCACCGCCACCACGAACCGGGCGTCCGCCGCGACCGGGGTGTCGGTGCCGGCCAGCACCAGCCGGGTGATCCGCTGGCCGACCGGCTTGGCGATGTCGATGTCGTAGTCGACGCCGGAGAACACGTCGTAGTTGTAGTCCGGCACCGCCGGGTCGCTGATCGTCTCCGGGTTCACCGGCGCGCCCGCCGGCAGCGTGACGAAGTACTTCGCCGAGTACTCCAGGTACGCCTTCACCTCGGCGCCGGTCAGCACGACCGCCTCCAGCGTGTTGTCGTACACGTAGAGGCCCGCCACGTCGCGGATGCGCACGTCGCCCTGCGGGAACACCGCGGTACGGCTGAACGGCGCGGCGATGGACAGCACCGGCAGGCCCGCGTACTCGCCGCCCGCGAGCGCCTCGGTGACGACTTCGGTCTGGACGTGGTTGATGAAGTCCAGGATCGGGGTGTCCTTGTACCGCGACTCGGCGGCCGACAGCTCCACGCTGGACTGCGCGACGACGCGGTTGACGTACTCGACGGTCTTGGTGTGCTGGCCGCGCACGGCCGCGAGCACCGCCGGGTCCTCGACCACCGTGTTGGTGTTGAGCGTGGTGGCCGACTTGGCGGTGACCGTCCAGCGGCCCTTCTCCCGGGTCAGCGTGAAGTCCATCCGGGTCAGCCGCTGGCCCCACTTCGACGGCTCCGAGGTGAGGACCCGCTCGCCGGTGGTGAGGTTGGTGACGAACTTCTCCGGCACCTCGTTGTGCGCGTGGCCGAACAGGATCGCGTCGATGCCGGGGACCTGCTCGGCGATCAGCGCGGTCGGGTTCTCGTTCGGCAGCTCCGGGCCGTAGCTGGAGGTGCCGCTGTCGCCGCCGTGCGCCGAGATGACGACCAGGTCGGCGCCGCGGCGGCGCATCTCCGGCACCCACTTCGCGGCGGTGGCGACCATGTCGGCGAAGACGAGGCGGCCCTCGACGTTGCCCTTGTCCCAGATGGCCACGCCGGGGTTGGTCAGGCCGAGGATGCCCACGCGCAGCTTCGGCGCGCCGTGCCCGCCGAGCTTGACCTCCTTGATCACGTACGGGAGGAACGCCGGCTTGCCGGTCTTCGCGTTGAGCGCGTTCGCGGCCAGGGCCGGGAAGCCGAGCTGCTCGATCCAGGTGGCCAGCAGCGGCAGGCCGTAGTTGAACTCGTGGTTGCCGAGCGTCACCGCGTCGTACTTGAGGATGTTCATGGCTCGGGCCATCGGGTGCGTCTCACCGGTGCTGGTGATCGGCTCCTGCTTGGCGTAGTACGTGGCCAGCGGCGTGCCCTGGATGGTGTCGCCGGCGTCGAGGACCAGCGTGGCCCTGCCCTTGCGCTCGGCGCGGATCTGGTTGACCAGGGTGGCGAGCTTCGCGACGCCGACGTCGTTCTGCTTGCTGTCGTCGAACTCCGCGTCCTTGTAGTAGTCCCAGTTGTAGACGTTGCCGTGGGTGTCGGACGTGCCGAGGATCGTCAGGTCCCAGGTCTTCGGCTGCTTCGGCTTCGCCTCGGCGGGCGCGCCGGCCAGCAGGGGAGCGGTCGCGGCGGCGGCCGCGACGGCCAGCACCTGGCGCCGGGAGGCGCCGGAGGAGGAAGTCATGAGGTGCCTTTCCAATGGGGGGTACGCGCCTCGTGGGCGCCGTTGCGCACCATAACCACCACATGTCGCGTGCGCCACACCGGCCCGTTTTGTTTCCCCTACGGTCACGGTGCTGCTGTTTCCCCTCCGGCCACCGGGGTAGGGGCGCAGACATGAGCGAGGACCAGTTCACCCAGCAGCACCCGGCCGAGCAGTACGGACAGCGTGAGGGACAGCCCTCGCAGCAGCAGACGCCGCCCGGCAGCGAACAGCAGATGGGGCCGAAGCCCGACCACGGCGAGCAGTCGTACCGGGGCAGCGACCGGCTCACCGGCAAGCGCGCGATCATCACCGGCGGCGACTCCGGCATCGGGCGGGCCGTGGCGATCGCCTTCGCCCGCGAGGGCGCCGACGTGCTCGTCACCTACCTCGCCGACGAGGAGGAGAAGGACGCCCGGGAGACGGTCGCCCTGATCGAGCAGGCCGGGCGCACCGGCGTCGCGGTCCGGTGCGACCTGCGCGAGGAGGCCAACTGCCGTGACCTCGTCGACCAGGCGCTGCGCGACCTCGGCGGCGTCGACATCCTGGTCAACAACGCGGCGTACCAGATGTCGCAGGACAACGGCCTGCTCGACATCACCACCGAGCAGTTCGACCGGGTGTTCAAGACCAACGTGTACGCCATGTTCTGGCTCTGCAAGTTCGCCGTGCCGCACATGAAGGAAGGCTCGACGATCATCAACACGTCGTCGATCCAGGCGTTCGACCCGTCGCCGCAGCTGCTCGACTACGCCACCACCAAGGCCGCCATCGCGAACTTCACCAAGGCGCTCGCGCAGAACCTCGCCGAGCGGGGCATCCGGGTCAACGCGGTCGCGCCCGGTCCGATCTGGACGCCGCTGATCCCGGCCACCATGCCGGAGGAGAAGGTGAAGCAGTTCGGCACCGACACGCCGCTGGGCCGTCCCGGTCAGCCGGCCGAGCTGGCGCCCGCGTACGTCTACTTCGCCTCCCAGGAGTCCAGCTACGTCACCGGCGAGATCCTCGGCGTCACGGGCGGCCGCCCGACGAAGTGAGCGTCCGGTCCGGCTGCGTCTCTGGTCCCGGCTCGCCCGGCCGGCCGGTCCGGTTTGTCCCGGCTCGGTCGTCTGGTCCGGCGCGACTCGGGCGTCTGTCCGTCCGGCGCGGCGCGGCGGGGTCGTCTGGTTCCGTTGCTCAGCGGGGCCAGACGGCCATCCGGCGGCGCACCTCGGCGATGCGCGGCGCGTCCAGGCCGTAGCGGGTGAACCGCCGGTCGGCCAGCCCGTCCAGGTAGCGGCCGGCGGCGCGCACGTCCTCGTCGTCCAGCGCCGGGTCCACCTGCCGGGCCAGCTCCAGCAGTTCCGCCACGCTGTACCGGTCCAGGGCGGCGGAGACGTCGATGTAGTCGCGTACCTCCCGCCGGTTCACCAGCGCGGCGGTCTTGTTGGCGATCAGGTCCCGCACGTCCATCACCGGGCCGAAGTCCATCACCACCGGGCTGCGGTGCCGGTCCAGGCGGGCCAGGCTGAGGCGGATCTGCCGGCCGTCCCGGCTCACCACGAAGTCCCGCAGGTCCCGGTCGAAGCCGTCGAACACCTCGCCCAGGCCGCCCGGATCCGCCTCGGCCACCCGGTAGCCGGCCCGTTCCAGCGCCGCGCGTACCCCGTCGGCCGCGGCCGCGGCGGCGCCCTCCACGTCGGCGAACAGGTCGACGTCCTCGGTGGGGCGGGTGACCAGGCCGTGCGCGGCCCAGGCGACACCGCCGCCGAGCACGAACCGGTGCGGGCCGGCGGCGGCCAGCGCCACCCGGGCCACCTCCCGGTAGAAGTCGTGCGGATGGGTCACGCCGGGCGCAGGCTCCGGTGCCGGCCCTCCCAGGCCAGGCGTACGCCCCGGGGCAGGTTCAACAGCGGCCACAACCGGCGCAACGTGCCCCCGTGGATCAGCTCGCGCAGATCCTCCACCCGGGTCGTCTCGCGCAGCACGTTCTCGTACATCCAGAGCAGTTCGTCCGGGTCGGCCAGGTCGAACGCGCGCTCGCTGCTCCACATGAGGCGTACCGGCAGTTCGACGATGCCGGTGGTGGGGCCGGTCAGCTCGTCCAGGGTGCGCGCCACCACGGCGGGTCGCCCGGGCCGGGCGAGGTACGCGTGCGCGGTGGCCGACATGGCATCAGGGTAACCCCAACCCGGCCAATCACCCCCCTCCCTTCCGTGCCTCCCCCTTCCCACCCTCCTCGCCCACACCGCGTCGATCATGAAGTTGACGGCGTGGGGCGTCCGGTTTGTCGCCGGCAGCGCTCAGGGCCGGAGATCTTGGAAGATTTGGGCACCTATGGCAGCCATTTCCTTCCAAGATCTCTCACGGTGGCGCGTGCACGTGTTGACGTCCGCCCTGCCGGGAGATCTTTATGGGGGCCGTTCGTCCAAGATCTCTCGCGGACCCCGCTGTGCCGCCGGGTCTGCCGTCGGCGGCCCGACCTTCCACACGATCATGAGGTTGACGGTGACAAACCGGACACGAGGTGCCGCCAACCTCATGATCGACGCGGCAGGGACGCCCGGGCGTTGGCGTGCGCGGGCCGAGCGGTCGGCGGGCTGCGACGGCCGGAGTGGGGAGAGCGGGGCGTGTCGGGGAGGGAGTGTCCGTTTGCGTCGGGTGTCTGATTTCGGGGTGGTCGGGGACACCCGCACGGCGGAATCGCCTGCGGGGCCGGGGCGTTATATCTGGTGAACGACCGCAGCAGCGTCCCCCGGCGCCCCCGGAATGATCCCGGGGCGGCGGTCGTTGGACATGTCTCCGGCCCCCGCAGCCACGGGCAGCGAGCCGGATCCCCCCGAAGACTTCTCTGAGCGCCTGACGGTGCCCACGCACTCGCCCCCGGGTGCGTCGACCCCCGAATGGAGCCCCCTCATGAACACGATCCTGCGCAAGAGCATCCTCGGTATCGCCGGTCTGACCGTCGCCGGTGGCCTCGCCGCCGGCCCCCTCAACCACGACACCAGCACCCCCACCACCCGCAACGCCGCCGCGGTCACCACCACGCAGGCCGCGAAGCTCGACAGCGCCGCGCTGATCCCGCACGGCGTGCAGGGCACCCAGTCCCGCATCGACCTCGACGACGAGCAGACCGCCAACGTCAAGGCCATCATCGCGGCGACGAAGAAGGCCGGCATGGACGAACGCGCCGCGGTCGTGTCGATCGCGACCGCCCTGCAGGAGTCGAAGCTGGAGAACCTCGGCCACCTCGGTGACCGCAACGACCACGACTCGCAGGGCCTGTTCCAGCAGCGCCCCTCCAGCGGTTGGGGCACGGTCGAGCAGATCACCGACCCCGAGTACTCGACCATGGCGTTCCTGAAGGGCCTGAAGCAGGTCGACGGCTGGCGCGACATGCCCCTGACCGTCGCCGCCCAGACCGTCCAGGTCAGCGCGTACCCCGACCACTACGCCCAGTGGGAGCAGCAGGCCGCCGACCTGGTCGCCGAGCACTGGAACAGCTGACCCGGCGGTGACCGGGGTCACGAGGAACGAGCGGAAGAACCGTGACCCCGGTACCGTTGTGCAGAGCGTCGGTGTGTCCAGTGTCCCCGGGCCTCACCTAAATTGCCTTCGCGGAATACCGTTCGGCTGGAGCCGCGTCGCGCCACTCGCCGAGAGGCGACATGCACACCGACGCCCAGAGCCGCCCCGGCCATTCGGCCGGGGCGGCTCTGTCTGTGGGCTCGACTCGCACGCCTCCGGCGGCTGGCCTAGGGTGAGAAGGAAGAGGTGAGAGCCGTTCTCGACGCGGAGGGGGTGCCCGGGTGGGTCTGAAGACCTTCATCCAGGGGTGGCCGGTCTACCGGCAACTCACCGGCACCGATCCGCTCGGTCGCGGCGCCGCCGCCCAGTCGGCGCGCTCCGCCGCGCTGACCGCCCGCACCGAGACCGCCGACGGCATGGCCCGCTCGGTCTGCCCGTACTGCGCGGTCGGCTGCGGGCAGCGCGTCTTCCACTCCGACGGCAAGGTCACCCAGATCGAGGGCGACCCGGACAGCCCGATCTCGCGCGGCCGGCTCTGCCCGAAGGGCTCGGCCAGCAAGAGCCTGGTGACCAGCCCGCTGCGCCAGACGAAGGTCCGCTACCGCCGGCCGTACGCGACCGAGTGGGAAGACCTGGACCTCGACGTCGCGCTCGACATGATCGCCGACCGGATCCTCGCCGCCCGCGCGGAGACCTGGGAGGACGTCGACGACGAGGGTCGTCCGCTGAACCGGACGCTCGGCATCTCCAGCCTCGGCGGCGCGACGCTGGACAACGAGGAGAACTACCTCATCAAGAAGCTGTTCACCGCGATGGGGGCACTCCAGATCGAGAACCAGGCCCGTATTTGACACTCCGCCACCGTCCCCGGTCTGGGGACCAGCTTCGGTCGCGGCGGCGCCACGGACTTCCAGCAGGATCTCGCCAACGCTGACGTCATCATCATCCAGGGCTCGAACATGGCCGAGGCCCACCCGGTGGGTTTCCAGTGGGTGATGGAGGCGAAGAAGCGCGGCGCGAAGGTCTTCCACGTCGACCCGCGGTTCACGCGCACCAGCGCGCTCGCCGACACGTACCTGCCGATCCGGGCGGGCACGGACATCGCGCTGCTCGGCGGCGTGGTGCGCTACATCCTGGACAACGAGCTGGACTTCCGGGAGTACGTGCTGGCGTACACCAACGCGGCCAACATCGTCAGCGAGCGGTTCGCCGACACCGAGGACCTGGACGGCCTGTTCTCCGGCTACAACCCGGACACCGGCTCCTACGACCACGCCAGCTGGCAGTACGAGGGCCAGGAGGACAACGCCAAGATCCGGGGTACCGGCAAGGAGCGTGACTCGGCTTCCGGGCTGGAGCACGAGTCGCACGGCGAGCCGGTGCCGGCGCAGGCCCCGCGGGACGAGACGTTGCAGCATCCGCGCTGCGTTTACCAGATCCTGAAGCGGCACTTCTCCCGCTACACGCCGGAGATGGTGGCCCGCGTGTGCGGCATCCCGGAGGAGAAATTCCTCGAGCTGGCGCGTGCCTGGACGGAGAACTCGGGGCGGGAGCGCACCGGCGCGCTCGTCTACTCGGTCGGCTGGACGCAGCACAGCGTGGGCGTGCAGTACATCCGCACCGGCTCGATCATCCAGACGCTGCTGGGCAATATGGGCCGTCCGGGCGGTGGCATCCTGGCGCTGCGCGGTCACGCCAGCATCCAGGGCTCCACCGACATCCCGACGCTGTTCAACCTGCTGCCCGGCTACCTGCCGATGCCGCACCACGCCGACCACCCGACGTTCGACAGGTGGGTGGACAGCATCCGGCACCCGGGGCAGAAGGGCTTCTGGGGCAACTCGCGGGCGTTCGCGGCGAGCCTGCTCAAGGCGTACTGGGGTGACGCGGCGACGCCGGAGAACGACTTCTGCTACGGCTACATGCCCCGGATGACCGGCGACCACGGCACGTACCAGCAGGTCCTGAACATGATCGACGGCAAGGTGAAGGGCTATTTCCTGCTCGGCCAGAACCCGGCGGTCGGCTCGGCGCACGGCCGTGCCCAGCGCCTCGGCATGGCCAACCTCGACTGGCTCGTGGTCCGCGACCTGTTCATGATCGAGAGCGCCACGTTCTGGAAGAACGGCCCGGAGGTCGCCACCGGTGAGATCGTGCCGGAGGAGTGCCGTACCGAGGTGTTCTTCCTGCCGGCGGCCTCGCACGTGGAGAAGGAGGGCACGTTCACCCAGACGCAGCGGCTGCTGCAGTGGCGGGAGAAGGCCGTCGACCCGCCGGGCGACGCCCGCTCCGAGCTGTGGTTCTTCTACCACCTCGGCCGCGTGCTGCGGGAGAAGCTGGCCGGCTCCACCGAGCGCCGCGACCGGGCGCTGCTGGACCTGGCCTGGGACTACCCCACGCACGGTCCGCACGCGGAGCCGAGCGCCGAGGCGGTGCTCAAGGAGATCAACGGGTACGAGGTGGCGACCGGCCGCCCGCTGAACGCGTTCGGCGAGGCCCGCGACGACGGCTCGACGGCGATCGGCTGCTGGATCTACTCCGGCGTCTACGCCGACGGGGTGAACCAGGCGGCCCGCCGCCGGTCCCGCCACGAGCAGGACTGGGTGGCCGCCGAGTGGGGCTGGGCGTGGCCGGCGAACCGCCGCACGCTCTACAACCGCGCCTCCGCCGACCCCGAGGGCCGGCCGTGGAGCGAGCGCAAGAAGTACGTCTGGTGGGACCCGGATGCCGGCGAGTGGACCGGCTACGACGTGCCGGACTTCGAGAAGACGAAGCCGCCGTCGTACCGGCCGCCGGAGGGCGCCTCCGGGCCGGCCGCGCTCGCCGGTGACGACCCGTTCGTCATGCAGGGCGACGGCAAGGCGTGGCTGTACGCGCCGAGCGGCGTCCTGGACGGCCCGCTGCCGACGCACTACGAGCCGGCCGAGTCGCCGATGCGCAACCCGCTCTACGGTCAGCAGGCCAACCCGACCCGCAAGATCTACGAGCACCCGATCAACCGGATGAACCCGAGTCCGCCGGAGCCGCACAGCCAGGTCTTCCCGTACGTGTTCACGGTCAGCCGCCTCACCGAGCACCACACCGCCGGTGGGATGAGCCGTACCGTGCCGCGCCTGGCCGAGCTGCAGCCGGAGATGTTCGTCGAGGTGTCCCCGGAACTGGCCGACGAGGTCGGGCTGGCGCACCTGGGCTGGGCGCACCTGATCAGCGGCCGCGCGGTGATCGAGGCGCGGGTGCTGGTCACCGATCGGCTCACTCCGCTGCGGGTGGACGGGCGGATCATCCACCAGGTGTGGCTGCCGTACCACTTCGGCACCGAGGGTCTGGTCACCGGCGACTCGGCGAACGACCTGTTCGGCATCACGCTGGACCCGAACGTGCTCATCCAGGAGAGCAAGGTCGGCACCTGCGACATCCGGCCCGGCCGTCGTCCCACCGGTCCGCCGCTGCTGGACCTGGTCGGCGACTACCAGCGGCGGGCCGGGATGACGCCGGACCGGAAGATCCCGCTGGTGACCACCGACGCGGCCGGCGGGGACGACGCCGCCGGCAGCACCGACGAGCAGTCGCCCGCCGCGCACCAGGACGGGGAGCCGCATGCCTGACGCCAACAGCCTGTACGGTCCGCTGGACCCGGCCCCCGACGCGGGTTGGGTCGAAGCGCCGCCCCGGATGGGCTTCTTCACCGACACCAGCGTCTGCATCGGCTGCAAGGCGTGCGAGGTGGCCTGCAAGGAGTGGAACGGCGTCCCGGACTCCGGGTTCGACCTGCTCGGCATGTCGTACGACAACACCGGCGCGTTGACCGCGAACTCGTGGCGGCACGTGGCGTTCATCGAGCAGCCCCGGCCGGCCGGGCACCGTACGCCGCCGTTCGCCGGTGACCCGACCGGCCCGGCGACCAGCCCCGCGTCCGCGGCGGTCGGCGCGGGCACGGCCCCCGACACCGGCACGAATCCCGGTCTGCCGCCGGGGCGGCCGGAGGCGGCGGCGCGGATGGCGGCCGGTCCGGAGTTCCTCGGCATGCCCGGCGCGCAGCCGCCCGGGCGGGACAGCGGCGCGGAGACCCGCACCGACTTCCGCTGGCTGATGATGTCCGACGTGTGCAAGCACTGCACGCACGCGGCCTGCCTGGACGTGTGCCCGACCGGTTCGTTGTTCCGCACCGAGTTCGGCACGGTGGTGGTGCAGGAGGACATCTGCAACGGCTGCGGCTACTGCATCTCCGCCTGCCCGTACGGCGTGATCGACCAGCGCAAGGGCGACGGCCGGGCGTGGAAGTGCACGCTGTGCTACGACCGGATCGGCGCGGGCATGACGCCCGCCTGCGCGCAGGCGTGCCCGACCGAGTCGATCCAGTACGGCCCGCTCGACGAGCTGCGGGAACGGGCCGCCACTCGGGTCGCCGCGCTGCACGAGCGGGGCGTGCCGGAGGCGCGGCTGTACGGCCACGACCCGACCGACGGCGTGGGCGGCGACGGCGCGTTCTTCCTGCTGCTCGACGAGCCGGAGGTGTACGGGCTGCCGCCGGACCCGGTGGTCACCACCCGGGACCTGCCGAAGATGTGGAAGCGGGCCGGGTTCGCCGCGTTGGCCATGGCGGCGGCTGCCGTCGCCGCGTTCGTCGGAGGATCGTCGTGAGCCCGGACCGCCCGGTCGGTGACCTGTTCCGCCGCTTCCGCGAGCGCCTGTCCACGGGACCGGAGGACCGCGGCGCCGCCGAGCGGGAGAACGGCAGCCGGGCCACCGCGGCCGGTCCTGGCGTGGGACGCACCGACGCGGGTTCCCGCGACGCGCGGCTGGCCCCGCACCCGCCCCGCGACGCGGCCCCGCGCCGGCGCGGCAAGGGTGGTGGTGAGCAGCTCAACGTGCCGCCGGCCGAGTTCACCTCCTACTACGGCCGGCCCGTCCTCAAGCCGCCGGTGTGGCGGTGGGACATCGCCGCGTACCTGTTCACCGGCGGTCTCGCGGCCGGCTCGTCGCTGCTGGCCGCGGGCGGGCAGCTCACCGGCCGCCCGGCGCTGCGCCGCGCCGGCCGGGTCACCGCCCTGGCGGCGGTGGGCGCGAGCACGTACTTCCTGGTCAACGACCTGGGCCGGCCGTCCCGGTTCCACCACATGCTGCGGGTGGCGAAGGTGACCTCGCCGATGTCGGTGGGCACCTGGATCCTCAGCGTGTTCGGCCCGGCCGCCGGGCTCGCCGCGATCGCCGAGGCGGCGCCGCTGCTGCCCGAGCGCGGCGTGCTGGGGCTCGGCCGCCGGCTGCTGCCCCCGGCCGGGCACACCGCCGGTGTGGTCGCCGCCGTCACCGCGCCCGCGCTGGCCACGTACACCGGGGTGCTGCTGGCGGACACGGCGGTGCCGTCGTGGCACGAGGCGTACCCGGAACTGCCGGCCATCTTCGCGGGCAGCGCGCTGGCCAGCGGCGCCGGTGTCGGGCTGGTGGCCGCGCCCTGCGCCCAGGCCGGTCCGGCGCGGCGCCTCGCGGTCGCGGGCGCGGCGATGGAGCTGTGGGGTTCGCACCGGGTGGAGAACCGGCTCGGGCTGCTCAGCGAGCCCTACACGCAGGGCACACCCGGCAAGCTGCTGCGCGCGGGCCGCGCGCTGACCGCCGCCGGTGTGGTCGGCGCGCTGGTCGGTCGCCGCAGCCGGGTGCTGTCCGCGCTGTCCGGCGGCGCGCTGATCGCCGCGTCGGTGTGCACCCGGTTCGGGATCTTCCACGGCGGCGTCGCCTCGGCACGCGATCCGCGGTACACGGTGGTGCCGCAGCGCGAACGCGCCGACCGGCGGGCCGCCGACCAGGTCTGACACCTCCCCGGGCGGCCTCCCGTCCGCTGTGGTTGACTGCTGCGTGGAGGCGTTCAGGCGGCTGGTGCCCCTCCCGGTCTTCAAAACCGGTGTGGTCCGGGACCCGGGCCAGGCGGGTTCGATTCCCGTCCGTCTCCGCCAAACCGTTCCCGGGAGTGCGCGATGCGTGAGGTCGACCCGCGACGGCGGGTGCCGCGCACCGACGCGCTGCTCGCCGATCCCGCGCTGGCCGCCGCCGCCGTGACGCTGGGCCGCGACCGGGTCAAGGCCGCGATCGTCAGCGCGCAGGACCGCGCCCGCCGCGGCGAGCTGACCCCCGATCAGGTACGCGACGCGGCGCTCGCCGACCTGCCCGGCCGTACGCCACGCGCCGTGCTCAACGCCACCGGCGTCGTGCTGCACACCAACCTGGGCCGTGCCCCGCTCGCCCCGTCCGCCGTGGACGCGCTCGTGGCCGCCGCCGGGCACACCGACGTGGAGCTGGACCTGCGTACCGGACGGCGGGCGCGGCGCGGCCGGGAGGCGCTGGACGCGCTCGCCGCGGCGGTGCCCGACGCCGGGGCGGTGCACGTGGTGAACAACGGCGCCGCCGCGCTGGCGCTGGCCGCGACCGCGCTCGCCGCCGGCCGGGAGATCGTGGTCAGCCGCGGTGAGCTGGTCGAGATCGGCGACGGGTTCCGCCTGCCCGACCTGCTGGCCAGCACCGGCGCGCGGCTGCGCGAGGTGGGCACCACCAACCGCACCACGCGCGCCGACTACGAAGCCGCGATCGGCGAGCACACCGGGTTCGTGCTGAAGGTGCACCCGTCGAACTTCGTGGTCACCGGCTTCACCTCGGCGGTGCCGGTCGCCGAGCTGGCCACGCTCGGCGTACCGGTGGTGGTCGACATCGGGTCGGGCCTGCTCGCGCCCGACCCGCTGCTGCCCGACGAGCCGGACGCCGCCACCACGCTGCGCGCGGGCGCGCACCTGGTCACCGCCAGCGGCGACAAGCTGCTCGGCGGCCCGCAGGCCGGTCTGCTGCTCGGCGACGCCGACCTGGTGCACCGGCTGCGCCGGCACCCCCTCGCGCGGGCGCTGCGCGTCGACAAGCTCACCCTCGCCGCGCTCGCCGCCACCCTGTACGCCCCGACCACGCCCACCCGCGACGCGCTGCACGCCGACCCGGTCCGGCTGCGGGAGCGGGTGGAGCGGCTGCGTGACCGGCTCGGTGAGGACGGCTGCAAGGCCGAGGTGGTGCCCAGCGCGGCAGTCGTCGGCGGCGGCGGGGCGCCCGGCGTGGAGCTGGACTCGTGGGCGCTGAGCCTGCCCGAGCGGTACGCCGAGCCGCTGCGCGCCGGCGACCCGGCGGTCCTCGGACGGGTGCTGCAGGGCCGGCTCCTGCTGGACCTGCGCGCCGTGCCGGAGGGCGCCGACGACCGGGTCCGTGTGGCCGTGCTGAGCGTGGAGGACTGACCGGCATGTGGGTGGTGGCCACCGCCGGGCACGTCGACCACGGCAAGTCGACGCTGGTGCGGGCGCTGACCGGGATGGAACCGGACCGGTGGGCGGAGGAACGCCGCCGGGGCATGACCATCGACCTCGGCTTCGCCTGGACCACGCTGCCCTCCGGCGGCACCGTCGCCTTCGTCGACGTACCCGGGCACGAGCGGTTCGTGCCGAACATGCTCGCCGGTGTCGGCCCGGTCCCGGCCGCGCTGATCGTGGTGGCCGCCGACGAGGGCTGGATGCCGCAGTCCGCCGAGCACCTGGCCGCGCTGGACGCGCTGGGTGTGTCGTACGGGCTGCTCGCGGTGACCCGCGCGGACCTCGCCGACCCCGGACCGGCGACGGCGCGGGCCCGCACGGAGATCGCCGCGACGTCGCTGGGCGAGGTGGAGGCGGTGCCGGTCTCCGCGGTCACCGGCGCCGGCTTGCCCGAGCTGCGCGCCGCCCTGGACCGCCTGACCGCCCGGCTGCCCGACCCGGCCGCTGACGCGCCGGTGCGGCTCTGGGTGGACCGGGCGTTCACGGTACGCGGCAGCGGCACCGTGGTCACCGGCACGCTCGGCGGCGGCCGGCTGCGCGTCGGCGACGAACTGGAGCTGGCCGGCACCGGCGAGGCGGTGCGGGTACGCGGACTGCACTCCCTCGGCGCCGCGCACACCGCCGTCGAGGCGGTGGCCCGGGTCGCGGTGAACCTGCGCGGCCTGCCCCGGGACCGCGTCGGGCGCGGCGACGCGCTGCTCACACCCGGCCGGTTCGGGCGTACCGACCTGCTCGACGTGCGCCTGTCCGGCGACCCGGCCGCCGACCTGCCGGCCACGCTCATGCTGCACGCCGGCTCGGCGGCGGTGCCTGCCCGGGTCCGGCCGCTGGGCCCGGACACGGTCCGGCTGCGCCTGGCCCGGCCGCTGCCGCTGCTCATCGGGGACCGGGCGCTGCTGCGTGACCCCGGCCGGCACCACGTCTGCGGTGGCGTCACGGTGCTGGACGTGGACCCGCCGCCGTTGCGCCGCCGGGGCGCGGCAGCGGCCCGCGCGGCCGTGCTCGCCGGGCTGGACGGGCGCCCGGACCTGGCCGGGGAGCTGCGCCGGCGGCTGCTGATCCGGGCCGGGGACCTGACCCGGATGGGCGTGCCGCCGACCGCGACGCCGGTGGCCGGGCAGTGGCTGGCCGACCCGGAGCACTGGCGGGACCTGGGCCGCCGCCTCACCGAGGAGGTGACCCGGTACACCGCCGAGCATCCGCTCGCCGCGGGCGTACCGGTCGACGTGCTGCGGCACCGGCTCGACCTGCCCGACCGCGCGCTGGTGACGGCGCTGCTGGGCCCGCCGCTGCGGCTGCGCGACGGCCTGGTCACCGCCGCCGGGCAGCACACGCTGCCCGATCCGGTGGCGCGGGCGGTGGACCGGGTCCGGGCCGAGTACGGCGACCGACCGTTCCAGGCGCCCGAGGCGCACCACCTGGCCGACCTCGGGCTCGGCCCCCGCGAGATCGGCGCCGCCGTCCGGGCCGGCGCGCTGCTGAAGCTCGCCGAGAACGTGGTGCTGCTCCCCGGCGCCCCGGACGACGCGGTACGCGTGCTGGCCGGGCTGCCGCAGCCGTTCACGCTCAGCGCCGCCCGGCAGGCGCTCGGCACCACCCGCCGGGTGGCGGTGCCGCTGCTGGAGTTGCTGGACCGGCGCGGCGCCACCCGGCGGCTGCCCGACGACGCCCGCGAGGTGCTCCGCCCGCCGGGCTGACGCAACAGGCGTCGCCCGCCCGCTCCGGTCACCTACCGTGACGCCATGGACCCTTCCGCGGTCTGGCGGGACAAGAACCACAAGTGGCGGATCGAGGCGTACCGCGCACCGGACCTGAGGTTCGCCATCTACGCCACGAACGGCCCCACCGAGTCGGCGCCGCTGTGGCTGTTCGGGATGGCCGCGCTGGCCCGCTGGCTGATGACCCACGCGATCTCCCTGGACGACCTGGAGACGGACTGACACCCGGACGGGGGACGGCCGCCCGATCCCCGCCCCGGGCGGCGCCGCCGGTCGTACGGTGCGGGCGTGAAGGACAGGGGACTGCGTACGTTCATCACCGTGCTGGCCGGACTGGCCGTGATCTACTTCGGCTTCTCGGGCAGCCGCGACAGCGGCGGGGAGGGCGGCGTCTCCGGCGGTGTGGTGCTGCTCGCGCTGCTCGCCTCGCTGCTGGCCTGGAACCTGACCAAGCCCGGGCCGGCCAAGTAGCACTCTCAACGGGCAGTGGCGGCGCTGCGGCTCACCTCGCCGGCCGACTCCTCGCCCAGCGCCACCCGCACCAGCGCCGACGCCAGCCGTCCGAAGTCGGCCTCGCCGACCAGCCCGACCAGGTCGCCGGGGCTCGCCGGCAGGCCCAGCCGTTTCGCCCCGGCCAGCGTGCGCCGGTCGGCGTACGGGCGCACGTCCGGCCACACCGACTGCGCCTCGCGCAGGAAGATGTCCGCCCCGGTGGGGCCGATGCCGGGGAACTCGGTGAGAAACCGGCGCAGCGCGGCCCGGTCGGCGCCGGCTTCCTGGTGCAGCCGGCGCAGGTCGCCGTGCCAGCGGTCCAGGCAGAGCCGGGCGCCGGTGCCGAGCATGGTCGCGGTCCGCTCGTCGTAGCGCCGGTAGTGGCCCCGGCCCAGCGCGTCGACCCGGTCCTGCCAGCTCGCCGCCTCCATCGTCTGCGGGGTGCGGTAACCGGCGGCGAACAGCTCCCGGGCGGCGGCCACCGCCACCGACGCCCGGATCCGGGTGCTCAGCAGCGTGGTGAGCACCAGCAACTGGTAGAGCGGGCCGGGCCGGTCGGCGAGGGTGATCCCCGCCTCCTCCGCGTACGTGCGGGACTGCCGGTCCAGCAGGGCGCGCGCGACGTTGCGATCGTCTGGCATCCATCCGGCTTACCCGTCCCGGCCCCGGCCAGACCCCCGCGCCGATCCGGAATGCGCCGGGCGGCGACGGGTACGCCTGTCTGGTGCGCGGCCGACGGCCGTGCGCCCCACCGGGAAGGAGAGAGCCGTGGTCAAGCCGCAGCAGGAGGAACTGCGCCGGAACGATCTCGGCGCCACCAGCCAGGACAGCCGCAAGACGGCCACCCAGGCGGGCGGCCGTTCGCGGAGCCGGGGCACGTCGAACGCCGACGCGGGACGACCCGTTCCGAAGGGTCAGGTGTCGCCGTACGGCCCGGCCGGTGAGCCGGTTGCCGACGACGAGAGCTAACCGCGAGCCGACGCCGGCCGCAGCCGCCGCCAGGTGGCTGCGGCCGACAGCCCGTACGCCAGGTGCGGGATCAGGTCGGAGACCCAGTCGGCGCGCCGCCAGGTACGCGGGTCGGTCACGCCCAGCACCGTCATCGAGCCGTCCGAGGTGGCCATCACCCCACCGCCGAGCAGCACCGTGGCCAGCGGCAACGGGATCCGCCGGTGTCCGGCGAGCAGACCGAACGCGGCCCCCGCGGCGATGCCTGTGGCGTACCCGAGCAGTGGCCCCAGACCGGAACGGCGGTTCGCCGCCTCGTCGCCGGGGCCCAGGTCGACGTGCGTGACGTCGGCCAGCCGTCCGGCCACCGACTCCGGGGTGCTGCTCGCCGGCCGCGCCCGCAGCGCCATGTCGAGGTAGGAGACCGCGTTGAGCACGGCGCTGCCGACGGCGCCCGCGATGGCGCCGTCGACGGCGGATGCCGCTCTCACTTCGGGTCACCCGGTTCCCGGTTGCCCTTGGGGCCGTAGGTCCGTTCGCCCCGGACCACGCCGCGTTGCCCACGGTCGTCCTGCAGGATCCGGTTGGCGACCTGGTTGGCCTCCTTGTCGGTGGCGCGCCCGGACTGCTCGACGAGGTCGCGCAGCCGTGCCCGTTGCTTGTCGTACGCGTTGCTGCCCGGACGGGGTCCTGCCATCACTGCCTCCTCGGGTCGCCGTCGGCTGACGAACCCGTCTACCCGCCCGGGCCGGGGCCAACCGTGCGCTCAGGCCGGGGCGCGGACGACAGCGACCGGGCACGCGGCGCGGTGCAGGATCCCCTGGCTCACCGAGCCGAGCAGCAAGCCGCTGAGCTCGCCGCGGCCTTGCCGGCCCACCACGACCAGTTGGGCGTCCCGGGACGCCTCGGTCAGCGCCGTGACCGGGCGGGCCCGCACCGCCTCCCGGTTGATCGGCACGTCCGGCCAGCGCTCGGCGACGCCGGCGACCGACTCGGCCAGGACCCGCTCCTGCTCGTCGGCCTGCGCCGACCGGCCGCCCGGGTGGGCGTGCAGCACACGCAGCGGGGCGCCGCGGTGGGACGCCGTTTCGGCGGCGAACTCGACGGCGGCGCGGGACAGCGCGGAGCCGTCCACCCCGGCCACCACCGGGCCGGTGTCGCGGGCGGCGCCCCGGGCCACCAGCACCGGGCAGTCGGCGTACGCGGTGACCTGCAGCGCGACCGAGCCGATCACCAGCGAGGCGAACCCGCCGAGACCCCGGTCGCCGAGCACGATCAGCGCGGCGGTGGGGGACTCGCCGATCAGCACGGCGGCCGCCTCCCCGTCGATGATCTCGCCGGTGATGCGCAGCCCGCGCTCCTGCGCCTGGGCCGCGTTGACCGCGTCGGCGACCAGTTGCTCGGCCTGGTGACGCAGGCCGGCGTGCGGCGGCGCCCCGGCCGGAGCGGCCACCGGTACGCCCAGCAGCGGCCAGATGAATCCGTGGACCACTCGCAGCGGCCGGTTGCGGCGGGCGGCCTCCCGGGCGGCCAGGAGCACGGCCCGGGTCGCCGGCTCGGAGCCGTCCACCCCGACCACCACGGCCGCACCGTCAGCGGAGTTCACCAGGTACCTCCTCGTGGCCGGCGCTCCCGCGGCCAGTATCGCGGCCGGCGGGACCGGCCCGGGGCGATACCGCGCCGGTCGCCCGGTCGGTACGCTGGCGGACAGCGCCCAGGGAGGGAGGCCCGTCGATGGATCAGCCGGACGGACCGAGCACCGCCCGCATGATCGACTACTGGCTCGGCGGCCGGCACCACCGTCCGGTCGACGTCGCCGCGGCCGCCGCGTTCGAGGCGGCGTACGGGCCCTGCGCGGCGATCTTCCGCTCGCTGCGCGGTTTCCTGGGCCGGACCGTGCGCGTCATGGCCGGCGACGGCGTGGACGGCTTCCTGGTCTTCGGTGCGGGCGTGCCCACCTGCGGAAACGTGCACGAGGTCGCACCGGAGGCGACGGTCCTCTACACCGACGTCGACCCGGAGACGGTCCGGCTCGGCCAGCGCCTGCTCGCCGGCAGTGACCGCGCCGGTTACGGCCACGGCGACGCCACCGACATCGGCACCGTCGACCGGGCGCAGCTGCACCGTTTCGTGCCGGGGTGGGGGAGACGGCCGGTCGGAGTGGTGTTCCTCGGGCTGGCCGCGTTCCTGGACGACGACACGCTCGCCCGTACGCTGGACGAGTTGTACCGGGCGGTTGCGCCGGGCAGCCGGCTGGCGATCGACTTCGACAGCGAGGAGCTGGCCGGGCATCCGCAGGCGCTGGCCATGATGGGCCCGGCGTTCCGGATGCGCGCGCCCGAGCGGTTCGCGCCGCTGCTGGGCCGCTGGCGTCCCACCGACGAGGGCGTCGTGCCGGTGGCCCGGTGGCGGCCCGAGGGTGAGCCGGAGCCGGTGCCGGACGCGTTCTACGGCGCGTTGGCGCTGCGGCCGGCGGACTGAGCCGCGCCGGTCGAGGCGGGCCGTTCGGCGGTCGGGGGTCCTTCGTATGATGTTTGCTCTGTAGCAATAGTCGTCATCGGAGGATGAGCATGCCGGAGGCGTCCGGATCGGTGTCACGTGCCCTGCGCACGGCGCCACCCGACCAGCTGGTGGAGACCGCGGACGCGGTGCTGCGCCAGACGCTCGGGGCCGCGCGGGCGGAGGTGTTCGTCGCCGACTACCGCGCCAGCGGCCTCTGGCCGGTGCTCGACCCGGACGTGCCCGACGGTGGCCCGTTGCCGGCACACACCGTGGCGCAACGCTGCTTCAGCAGCCAGGAGCCGGTCCTGGACATCATCGACGACGGCCGCTGCCGGGCCTACCTGCCGCTGTCGGTGTGGGGGGAGCGGCTCGGCGTCCTGATGGTCGAGCTGCCCGGTGACCCGGACGCGGCCACAGTGGAGGCGGCGCGGGACGCCGCCGGCGAGCTGGCCGTGGCCATCCGCGCGGCCGACCGGGAGACCGACAGGTACCGCCGCGCCCGGCGGCGGGAACGGCTGAGCATGGCTGCGGAGATGCAGTGGGACCTGTTGCCGGGGCGCAGCGTGCGCCACGGCGACGCGTTGCTGGCCGGGCAGCTCGAACCGGCGTACACGGTGGGCGGTGACCACTTCGACTGGTCGGTGGACTGTGAGCGGCTCACCCTCACCGTGCTCAACGGCACCGGCAGCGGGCTGGCCGCGTCGCTGCTCACGGCGATGACGGTGAACGCCATGCGCAACGCCCGGCGTTCCGGCGGCAGCCTGGTCGAGCAGGCGGAGCTGGCCTCGGACACCATCTACTACCAGCACCGGGGCGGCCGGCACGTGGCCACGCTGCTGCTGGAGCTGGACAGCCGCCGGGGCGTGGTGCGGGCGGTGGACGCCGGTTCCCCGCAACTGCTGCGGCTGCGGGGGAGGCGGGTCACCCCGATCGCGTTGGAGCAGCAACTGCCGTTGGGCATGTTCGCCGAGACCCGGTACGACGTGCAGGAGTTCACTCTGGAGCCGGGCGATCGTCTCTTCGTGGTCAGCGACGGGGTGTACGCGGCGGAGCCCGACGGGCAGGAGCCGTACGGCGTCCGGGCCATGGCGCGCGCGATGCGGGCTACTCGGCTGCAGCCGGCGACCGAGGCAGTTGGTACGGTGATGCGCGAACTGCATGCGTACCACGCCGACGCGGATCTCCGTGACGACGCGGTCGTCGTCTGCCTGGACTGGCGCGGTTCCGGCCGGTCCGACGACGTCACGGGGCAGTGATCGGGGCGGCGGAGCGAACACGAGCGGGACGATCGCAGGGGACAGCGGGTGGAGCGACCTCCGAATCTTGCCGCGGCCATCGAGTCGGCTGCCGAGGCGCTCATCGGTGTGCTCGACTCCGCGACCTCACGGCACACCGTCAGCGTCTCGCCGACGCAGCTGCGGGTGCTGTCGCTGATCGTGTCCCATCCGGACACCAACGTGAACCGGCTGGCCGAGCTGCTGGACGTGGTCCCGTCGTCGGCGAGCCGGCTCTGTGACCGCCTGGAGGCCGTCGGCCTGCTGCGCCGGGTGGCCGACCCGCGTGACAGGCGAGAGGTGCGCCTGATCCCGACCGCGGCGGCGGACACGTTGCTGCGCGATCTGCAGCAGCGGCGGCACCGTGCGGTCCAGGCGGTGCTCGACCGGATGCCCAACCGTGCGCAGCACGAGCTGCTGCTGGCGCTCGTGGCGTTCAGTCAGGCCGCCGCGGCGGTCGCGCCGCAGGCGGGCTCCGACTCCACCGCCCGCACCGCCTGAGTCCCACCCCGGCGCTGATCCTGACCAACGGCCGTGATGGTCAGCTAGTGTCCTAGGATGCCATAGCGGTTGTGACGGTCCCCACCCTCACAACACTGAGCAACGGCGCAGCGCGGCCAGCGGCCGAAGCGGGGGAGCCCGATATAGTGGCAGCGCAACTGAGCGGCCGGTGATCACCGGCCGCGTCGGGGGAGGTCCCAGCCCGGGATCACAGAGGGCGCCGGCGTCTGACCGGCCGGCAACGCGCACGTCCCTCCAGCGGCCGCTCGTCCGGCTGCCGGACCGTGCTGCGAAGGGAGGGTTCGGTGTCGCGTCGGCCGGCTCCAGCGGAGCACCCGGATTCCGGGGACGCCACGGTCGTGGGAGACCGCGTCCTCACGCTGCCCAACCTGATCAGCTTCGTCCGGCTCGTCGGCGTGCCGATCTTCCTCTACCTGTTCCTCGTGGTCCGCGCCGACGTCGCGGCCATCGTGGTGCTCGCCGTGGGCGGCACCAGCGACTGGGTGGACGGCTGGATCGCCCGCCGGCTGGGGCAGGTGAGCCGGCTCGGCGAGCTGCTCGACCCGCTGGCCGACCGGCTCTACATCCTGGCCACGCTGCTGGCCTTCACCGCGCGGGAGGTGGTGCCCTGGCAGTTCACCGGGGCGCTGCTGGCCCGCGAGTTGCTGCTGCTGGTCTCTCTCGGGGTGCTGCGCCGCTACGGCTACGGCCCGCCGCCGGTGCACTACGTGGGCAAGACCGCCACCTTCCTGCTGCTGGCGGCGTTCCCGATCCTGCTGCTGGCCGACGCCGTGCCGGACATCGGCACCGCGGCCGGCGCGATCGGCTGGGGCCTGGGCTGGTGGGGTCTGGTCCTCTACTGGGTGGCCGGCGCGATGTACGTGGTGCAGGCGAGCCGTCTCGTACGGCAGATGCGGGCGCGGCGCGCGGAGGTGGCGGCGTGACCGGGCCGGCGTCCGGCGACGCGGAGAAGGAGCGCGACCCGTCGAGCCGGGTGTACGCGCCGGACTTCCTGACCGAGCTGTTCCGCAATCCGCTGGACCCGGGGTACGGGGACGCGGCGGCGCGCCGGGCGGCGGGTGGCATGTCGCGGGTGCGGCAGGTGCTGGGCCGTCCGGTGAGCCTGCTCGTCCTGGCGGTGATCGGGTTCCTGTTCGCGGTGGCGTACCGGGAGACGATGGCGGAGGAGCCGAGCCGGGCGACGGCGCGGGCGGGGCTGATCGCCGAGATCAAGGGGCGTGAGGCGGCGACCGACCGGTTGACCGAGCGGGCCGAGCAGTTGCGCGAGGAGGTCGGCCGGCAGCGGGATGCGGCGCTGAGCGGTTCGCAGGCGTCCCGGTTGCGCACGCTGGAGGCGGGCACCGGTCTGGCTCGGGTGCGCGGTGACGGCGTGGTGGTGCGGCTGGCCGACGCGACGGCGGACCAGGACGGCGTGACCAGCGGGGACGCGGGCCCGTCCCGGGTGCTGTACTCGGATCTGCAGAAGGTGGCCAATGCGTTGTGGGCGGCGGGCGCCGAGGCGGTGGCGGTGAACGGCCAGCGGTTGACCGCGACGTCGACGATCCGGTCGGCGGGTGAGGCGATCCTGGTGGACTACCGGCCGGTGACGGGCCCGTACGAGGTGCAGGCGATCGGGCCGCGGTCGATGCGGGACCGGTTCAACGAGAGCCGGGCGGCGGCGCTCATGCGTGAGGTGGCGCGGACGACGGGGCTGTCGTTCGGGGTGAAGCGGGTCGACGACCTCACCTTGCCGGCGGCGCCGCAGCCGCGGCTACGCTACGCCGAGCCTTCGGTCAGTCCGAGTCCGCGTCCGTCGGGTTCGGGGGCTGCCGGTTCGTCGAGTCCCGGGTCGTCCGGCCCGGGTGGTTCTTCCAGCCCCTCGGGAGGTGGCCGATGATCGCGGTGCTGGCGTTGCTCGCCGGTGTGGTGCTCGGGGTGTATCTGGACCCCACGGTGCCGGCGGCGTTGCAGCCGTATCTGCCGATCGCGGTGGTGGCCGCGTTGGACGCGGTGTTCGGTGGGGTGCGGGCGAAGCTGGACCGGATCTTCGACGACAAGCAGTTCGTGGTGTCGTTCATCTCGAACGTGCTGGTGGCGGGGTTGATCGTGTACCTGGGTGACCAGTTGGGCGTGGGTGGTCAGTTGTCCACGGGTGTGGTGGTCGTGCTCGGGGTGCGCATCTTCGGAAATGTGGCGGCGATCCGTCGGCACCTGTTCCGGGCGTAGGTTTGTGGCGATGAGTGAGGAACACAGGGAGACGGGGACGGGGTGGCCGCGTCCGGTGGAGCCGGAGCGGCCGTCGGGTCCGGCGGGTGAGCCGGATCCGCGCCCGGACGCGCCCGATCCGGACGAGTTGAGCCCGTTGGCGCCGGTGGAGCCGGCGCCGGATGAGTCGTCGGAGCCGGCGGAGCGGGAGGCGGTGCCGGAGTCCGAGCCGGAGCCGGGTGCGGTGGCGCGGCCGTCGCGGTCGCGGCGGTTCTCCTCGGCGGGTCTGATGATCGCGGTGCTGCTGGCGTTGCTGGGTTTCACGCTCGTGGTGCAGTTGAAGACGACGTCGACGGATCCGACGCTCGCGGCGACGCGGGAGGAGGATCTGGTGCGGATCTCGTCGGATCTGGATTCGCGGGAGCGGCGGCTGCGTCAGGACATCGACGCCCTGGAGGAGAGTCAGCGGCAGTTGCGCTCGGGTGAGCAGGGTCGGCAGGCGGCGCTGGAGGAGGCGACGCGGCGGGCGGACGAGCTGGGCATCCTGGCGGGTACGTTGCCGGCGGTGGGTCCGGGGCTGGAGGTGCGGTTCTCGGGGCCGGCGAAGGCGGTGTCGTCGACGCGGATCCTGGACGCGGTGCAGGAGCTGCGGGGTGCGGGCGCGGAGGCGATGCAGATCCAGGGCGCTGATGGTTCGGCGGTGCGGATCATCGCGTCGACGTATTTCGTGGACGGGGCCGATGGTGTTCTGGTGGTGGACGGGCGGCGGTTGACGGGTCCGTTTACGATCATGGTGATCGGGGATCCGGCGACGATGCGTACGGCGTTGAACATTCCTGGCGGGGTGGTCGCATCGGTGCGGGACGGCGGCGGTAACGTGACCTCCGAGGATCGTGAGGTTGTGGAGGTTTCGCAGCTGCACGCGCCGATCAAGCTGGACCACGCGCGGCCGGTTTCCTGACCGGGCGCGGCCGCGCCGGTTTTTCCGGTGCACCGATGACGAAGGACGCAGTTGGTGATTCCTGAGGATCTGCGGTACACCGCCGAGCACGAGTGGGTGGTCGGTGGTGACGGTGGTGTCGTCCGCGTCGGTATCACGCACTTCGCGCAGGACGCTCTGGGTGACATCGTGTTCGTGCAGCTGCCGGACTCCGGTTCGGTGGTGGCGGCGGGCGAGTCGCTGGGCGAGATCGAGTCGACGAAGAGCGTGTCGGAGATCTACGCGCCGTTGAGCGGCACGGTGGCGGCGCGCAACGAGGCGCTTGCCGACACCCCTGAGGTGATCAACACGGATCCGTACGGTGCGGGGTGGTTGGTGGAGATCACTCCGGATGATCCGGCGGCGGTCGAGGGGTTGTTGACCGCTGATGCGTACCGCGAGCTCACCGAGAGCTGAGTTCGTGCTGTTCCGGGCGGCGGCGTGGTTCCGCGCGTCCGGTTGCCCTGCATTTCGGCGCTGGCTAGGCTCGCCCAGTCGACCGAGAACCAATAGTTTGAGCGTTGCGGAATGCGCCTTCCCGGGCACGGGGAGCCAGCCGCCGGGTGTGGTGTTGCCCGGCGGCCAGACCCGCCATTTCCTGACGCCGACCGAACAGATCCGTGAGGTGGTCCCATGACGCGCCCAGACGACGAGTTCCCCCCGCTCGACGTCACTTCGACGCTCAATCTCGGTTCGCTCGACGAAGTGCTGGAGGGGCCGGACACCGATGTGGTGCCGAGCCGGATGTCCGGTTCTTTGCCGCCGGGTATGGCGTTGCTGGTGGTTCGCCGGGGTCCGAACGCGGGCGCCCGGTTCCTGTTGGACCACGACGTGACGACGAGTGGGCGGCACCCGGACAGTGACATCTTCCTGGACGACGTGACGGTGTCGCGTCGGCACGCGGAGTTCCACCGGGACGGTGGGACGTTCACGGTGCGGGATGTGGGCAGCCTGAACGGCACGTACGTGAATCGTGAGCGGGTCGAGGCGGCGACGTTGAGCAACGGTGACGAGGTGCAGATCGGTAAGTTCCGGGTGGTGTTCATCGCCGGTCCGCGCCCGGAGGGTGAGGCCGGCCGGGGGTGAACGAGCCTGCGGCTTCGACGCCGTCCGGGGCTGGGCGGGCGCCTGCGCTGATGAGTATCGGCGAGGTGCTGGCTCAGTTGCGGCCGGAGTTTCCGGACGTCACGATCTCGAAGTTGCGGTTCCTGGAGGCCGAGGGCCTGGTGGAGCCGCAGCGGACGCCGGCGGGTTATCGCAAGTACGGCTGGGACGATGTGGCGCGGCTGCGGTTCGTGTTGACCGCGCAGCGGGATCAGTATCTGCCGTTGCGGGTGATCCGGGAGCAGTTGGCCGAGTGGGACGGTTCTGGTCCGTCGCCGGGGCGGGGGCGGCCGAATCTGGTGGCTGTGGGTCCGGGTGGTGAGGTGCCGGGCCGGGAGCCGGTGGATTCGGTCGAGTCGTCGGAGGTGCGGCTGGACCGGGCGGGGCTGATCTCGCGTAGCGGCGTGGACGAGTCGACGCTTGCGGAGTTGGAGCGGCTCGGTGTGCTGGTGTCGGATCCGCCGGGGTGGTACGACGCGGATGCTTTGATCATCGCGAGTGCGGTGGCGGGTCTGGCGGCGTACGGGTTGGAGCCTCGGCATCTGCGGGCGTACCGGTCGGCGGCGGATCGTGAGGTTGGTTTGTTCGCGCAGCTTGTGGCGCCGTTGGCGCGGCAGAGTGATCCGGCGGCGCGGGCTCGTGCGGCGGAGACGGCGCGGGAGCTGGTGGCGTTGTCGCAGCGGTTGCACGCGGCGTTGGTGCGGGTGGGGCTGCGGTCGACGTTGGGCCGGTGAGGTTGTCGACGAAGGGCCGGGTGTCGTGGACGCCCGGCCCTTCGTCGTGGGGTGGCGCGGAAAGATCTGGTCGGGGGAGCGTGTCGTAGGCTTGCCGGGGTAAGCCCTTCCGGCGAGGCGTGGTGCACGTAGCGTGTGGGACTCCTGTGTCCTGGTCCGTGTACCGTGCAGGGAGGGGCGCGGTGCAAGGTGACGACGACACGGAGGCGGCGGTGCGCGAGCTGAGCGTGGTCGGAGTTCGGGTGGAGTTGCCGAGCAACCAGCCGATCGTCCTGCTGCGGGAGGTCGAGGGGGACCGCTATCTGCCGATCTGGATCGGCGCGGTCGAGGCGACGGCGATCGCTTACGAGCAGCAGGGGGTCAAGCCGGCCCGGCCGTTGACGCATGATCTTCTGCGGGATGTGCTGGCGGCGTTGCAGGCGCCGTTGCGGGCGGTGGAGATCACCGAGTTGAAGGACAACGTTTTTTACGCGGATCTGCTGCTGGGTGACGGGGTGCGGGTGTCGGCGCGGCCGAGTGACTCGATCGCGTTGGCGTTGCGGGTCGGCGCTCCGATTCGTTGTGCGGAGCAGGTCCTCGGCGAGGCGGGGATCGTGATTCCGGACGAGCAGGAGGACGAGGTGGAGAAGTTCCGGGAGTTCCTGGATCAGGTGCGTCCGGAGGACTTCGCGGGTTGAGGTGTGCCCGGCCGGGTGGCCGGGGTCGGCGCGGCGGTGGTTGTCACTGTGGGTGATGGCTGGCCGCCGTGTGTCGTTGGTGCCGGGCGGTCGCGCGGCGTGTCGCGGTGTCTCCTGCGGGTGAAGTGCGGGCGGCGGCGATAGGGTTGCCGTGTCGAGGGGTGCGCGTGACGGGGAGTCGGCGCGGCACCGCCACGGACGCGGGGAGGTTGGTCCGGATGCACGAGCCGCGGGATCCTGGTCCGGGTGCGGAGCAGCAGGCGGGTGTGGGGCCTGAGTCGGTCGGTGACGGTGAGGTCGGCTACCGGGGTGTGACCGCGTGTTCGGCGGTGGGCATCAGTTACCGGCAGTTGGACTACTGGGCGCGTACGGCGCTTGTGGTGCCGAGTGTGCGTGATGCTTCGGGTTCGGGGACGTCGAGGTTGTACTCGTTCCGCGACCTGGTGGTGTTGAAGGTCGTGAAGCGGCTGCTGGACGCCGGGGTGTCGTTGCAGAACATTCGGAAGGCGATCGAGGCGTTGCGGTCGCGTGGGGTGGATGATCTGGCGGGCATCACGTTGATTTCCGACGGGACGACTGTGTATGAGTGCCGGTCGCCGGAGGAGGTGGTCGACCTGTTGCAGGGCGGCCAGGGCGTGTTCGGCATCGCGATCGGTGGGGCGTTCAAGGAGATCCAGGGTTCGTTGTCGCATCTGCCGGCGGAGCCGGTGGGTGGGCAGGAGCCGGCTGCTCCGGCGGTGGAGCCGGAGGCGGACGCGGTGGGTGACGAGCTAGCGGCGCGTCGGGCGCGGCGCCGGGCCGGGTGACCTGCGTCGCGTCTCGTTGACGGGATCGCGCCGCGCCCGAAAAGGGTGCGGCGCGATTCGTGTTTTGGTGACGGGGTGTGCTGTGCGCGGGCCGGGCGGGCCCGGTCCGGTGGTCGGGCGCGGCCCGGTCGGTGTATCCGCAGGTCGCGGCTGGTCGGTGCGCAATGTCCGAAAGGGACGGTACGCGTTGTGGGTTGACCGGGGGTGCTCGGCTGACTGCGGTGTGTTCATCGAATTCGCGGCTGTTGTTGACTGTCCGTAGTTGACGGTTCTCGGGATCGGGACAGGGGCGGCGTGAAGCGTGGTGGGGGGCGCGCTATCGTCCGTTCCGATCGTCGGCGTGTCGACGTCACGGTGGAACGCTGTGTGACTTCGCGCGCCGGACGGTGAGCCCCTGACGCGGCGCTGCCCGCGGACCCCTGGTGGAAGGACCGAGCATGACGGTGACGAGCGAGACCACCCCGATCTCCCATTACGAGCGCATCGGCGGCGCGGCGGCGGTGAAGGCCGCTGTGGAGTTGTTCTACGACAAGGTGCTGGCCGATGCGGATCTCGCGGGCTACTTCACCGGGGTGGACATGGTGGAGCAGCGGCGGCACCTGGCGCTCATGCTGGCGGTGGTGCTCGGTGGGCCGAACGAGTACGCCGGCCGTGGGCTGGCCGAGGCGCACCAGCCGTTGAACATTCCGGGTGAGCACTACGCGAAGGTCGGTGAGCACCTGACGGCGACGCTGGTGGAGCTGGGCGTGCCGGCCGACGTGATCGCCGACGTGCAGGTCGTGCTCGGGCAGGTCCGCGATCAGGTCGTGTCGGCGGGGGATGCCTGAGCGTGGACGCGGCACGGCTGAAGCAGAGCTGGTCCCTGGTCGCCGCGCACGGCGACCAGGTGCCGCTCTACTTCTATTCGACGCTGTTCCTGGCGCATCCGGAGACCCGGCAGATGTTCCCGACGAACATGGCCGGGCAGCGGGATCGTCTGGTGGCGGCCCTGGGGCATGTGGTGTCCCACGTGGACCAGGTGGATCAGCTGGTCGGGTTCCTGCGGGACCTGGGCGCGGATCACCGGAAGTTCGCGGTGCGCGCGGAGCACTATCCGGCGGTCGGTGAGGCGCTGCTGGCGACGTTGCGGCATTTCTGCGGTGAGGCGTGGACCGACGAGCTGGCGGCCGACTGGACCGCGGCGTACGGCCTGGTGGCGCAGGTGATGACCGACGGGGCGCAGGCGGCGGAGTCGCAGTCGCCGCCGTGGTGGGTGGCGGAGGTGCTGTCGCACGAGCAGCGCACGTTCGACGTGGCGGTGCTGACGGTGCGCCCGCAGTATCTGCTGCCGTTCAGGCCGGGGCAGTCGATCGGGGTGTCGCATCCGGCGGTGCGGTCGTGGCGGTACTACTCGCCGGCGAACGCGCCGCGTTCGGACGGCACGGTGGAGTTGCACGTGCGGGCCGCGCCGGGTGGCGTGGTGTCGTCGCGTCTGGTGTACGGGTGCGCGGCGGGTGATCAGATCCATCTGGCGTCGCCGGTGGGGGAGCGGTTGACGTTGTGGCAGGCCGGGTCGTCGGATCTGCTGCTGTTGGCCGCCGGGACCGGCTGGGCGCCGGTGAAGGCGCTGGTGGAGCAGGTGGCGGCGGAGGGTTCCGGGCGGCGGGTCGACCTGTATGTGGGGGCCCGTTCGCGTACGGAGTTCTACGACAGTGAGGCGATCGACAAGTTGGCGGCGACGCATCCGTGGTTGCGGGTGTCGTACGTGGCCGGATCGGATCCGCAGCGGCCGGGGGAGATGGTGCGGCTGGCCGACCGGGTGCTGGCCGACGGGGACTGGCGGTCGAGGCACGTGTATGTGTGCGGGTCCGACGAGATGGTCGCTGATTCGGTGGCGGCGCTGACCGCGGCGGGTTACCAGCCGGGCCAGCTGCACCACGAGGGTTTCGGCAAGCACTGGTACGGCCCGTCCTGGCGGACGGTGGCCGGTTCCGAGGGAGCAGAGGTGATCCGGTGAGCGCGAGGAGTGAGCCGGGGTTGCGAGCCCCGCAGTCGCGAACAGAGGTGATCCGGTGAGCGCGAGCCCGATCAGCAGCTATGACTCGCAGCACGTGTCGGGTCCGGTGCAGGTGCGGCTGACCGCGGACCGGGTGCGTCGGTGGGAGTTCGGGTCGGCGGCGTTCACCCGGCGCGGGTACGACCCGGCGGACGTGGACCGGTTCCGGTTGCAGGTGGCCGACGAGCTGGATCTGCTGGCGGCGCAGGTGGGGGATCTGCGGGCGGAGAACGAGCGCCTCAACGACCATCTGGAGCTGCACCGGCACGGGGTGATCCCGAGCGCGGAGAAGGCGCCGGCGGCGCCGGCGGCGAAGGAGGTCAACCTGCTGTCGGCGGCGCAGCGGGAGGCCGAGCAGATCATCGCGCAGGCGCACGACTACGCGCGCCGGGTGGCCGAGTACGCCCGTACCCAGTACGAGAGTTACATGCGGGCGGCGGCGGAGGAGGCGAAGCAGGAGGCCGAGCGGGCGGTGGCGGAGTACCGCAGCGCCGCCGGGGGCAGCTTCGACGACTCGGTGGCGACGCGGGAGGCGTTGCGGATCTTCGGCGAGATGATGATCTCCCACATGCAGGCGGCGGCGCGGCATCTCGACGACGGTAGTGAGCAGTTGGCGCGCACGATGGAGCGGATCTCCCGGGAGTTGCCGGCGGCTGGTGGCGGCGCGCCGCAGCCGGCGTTGCCCCGGCATCAGCGGTGACCGTACCGCCCGGCCTGCGGTGCGGCGGGCCGGGCGGTACGGCTCAGGTGGTGACGGCGGTGATCGCTTCGGCGATGGGGGTGTCGCCGCTGACCAGTTCGAGGGTGTGCCCGGCGGTGCCGGGGGCGTAGAGCAGGGCCAGCAGGACCCGGGCGACGTCGGCGCGGCTGATCGCGCCGCCGGTGACGTGCCGGGCCAGCGTGATGCGGCCTTCGGGTTCGTCGTCGGTGAGCCGGCCGGGCCGCAGCACCGTCACGTCGAGGTCCCGGCCGGTGACGTCGTCCTCGGCGGCTTTCTTGGCCCGCAGGTACGCCGCCCACACGTCGTCGGTGCCGTCGGCGGGTGCGTCGTCCACGCCCATGGAGGAGACCAGCAGGTAGCGGCGTACGCCGGCTTGTGCGGCGGCGTCGGCGAGCAGCACTGCGGCGCCACGGTCGACGGTGTCCTTGCGGGCGGCGCCGCTGCCCGGTCCGGCGCCGGCGGCGAACACGACGGCGTCGGCGCCGGCCAGGTGGGCGGCGAGGGTGTCGACGTCGGTGTGTTCCAGGTCGCAGACGACCGGTTCGGCGCCGGCGGCACGTAGCGCTGCGGCGTGGTCGGGGTTGCGGATGAGCCCGAGCGCGGTGTCTCCGCGGCCGGCCAGTTCCCGCTCCAGCAGTTTGGCGATTTTTCCGTGCCCTCCGGCGATGACGACGCGCATGCGATCAACGTAGCCCGGCCGGGCGCGCCCCGCCGGGCGTCCGGGTGGGAGGTGCGGGTCCGGCGAGGGACCATGGACGGGTGAGTGAGGCGTTCGAGGCGTTGGCGCGGCTGGTGGCCGCCGGGGACGTGGTGGTGCTCAGCGGCGCGGGCCTGTCCACCGAGTCGGGCATTCCGGACTACCGGGGGCCCAGCGGCGCGTCCCGCCGGCACACCCCGATGACGTACCAGGAGTTCACCCGGGATCCGCTGGCGCGGCGGCGGTACTGGGCGCGCAGCCACCTGGGCTGGCAGATGATCGCGCGGGCCGCCCCGAACGAGGGGCACCGGGCGGTGGCGCGGCTGCAGGCGGCCGGGCTGCTCGGCGGCATCATCACCCAGAACGTCGACGGGCTGCACACCGCCGCCGGCGCCACCGGCGTGATCGAACTGCACGGCCGCCTCGACGAGGTGACGTGCCTGGACTGCGGCAACGCCACCGGCCGCGAGGAGCTGCACCGGCGCCTGTCGGAGGCGAACCCGGGTTTCGACGCGCGGGTGGCGCACGTCAACCCCGACGGCGACGTGGACCTGCCGGACGAGGCGGTGGCCGGGTTCCGCACCGTCGACTGCGCGCTGTGCGGCACCGGCATGCTGAAACCGGACGTGGTGTTCTTCGGCGAGACGGTGCCCGCGCGGCGGGTGGCCGACTGTTTCGCACTGGTGGAGGGGGCCCGGGCGCTGCTGGTGCTGGGGTCGTCGTTGACGGTGATGTCGGGGCGGCGGTTCGTGCTGCGCGCGGCCCGCCACGGCATCCCGGTGGCGATCGTCAACCAGGGCGTCACCCGCGGCGACACCTACGCGACGCTGCGCCTGGACGCGCCGCTGGGCGCCACCCTGCGCGCGCTGGCGGACCGGTGCGCGGCGGCCCCGGCGCCGGTGTGATCGACAACCCCGGGACATGAGCCGGAAACACGCCCGCTGGTAGCGTTGGGGGTGCCGGTACCACCCACGTGGGAGAGACCGCCGATCCCGGCGGCGCCGAAGGGGCAGATTCTCCCCGGAACCTCTCAGGCAAAAGGACCACGTGGGCAGGCGCTGTGGAGCGCGTCAGCGCGACTCAGGGGGAGGCCGACCCGTCGACCTCGCCCCCCAAGGAGCGCAGCGCATGACCGCAGAGCAGTTCGCCGACCGGCACATCGGCCCCGGCCCGGCCGACGAGCGCCGGATGCTGGAGGCCGTCGGTTACGGCTCCGTCGACGAGCTGATGGACGCCGCGATCCCCGAGGTGATCCGCTGGCACGGCACCCTGGACCTGCCCGCCCCGGCCAGTGAGCGGGAGGCGATCGCCGAGCTGCGCGCCCTCGCGTCCCGCAACACCGTCGCCGTGTCCATGATCGGTCTGGGTTACCACGGCACGCACACCCCGGCGGTGATCCGCCGCAACGTGCTGGAGAACCCCGCCTGGTACACCGCGTACACGCCGTACCAGCCGGAGATCAGCCAGGGCCGGCTGGAGGCGCTGCTGAACTTCCAGACCATGGTCACCGACCTGACCGGTCTGGCCACTGCGAACGCCTCGATGCTCGACGAGGGCACCGCCGCGGCCGAGGCGATGACCCTCGCGCGCCGCGCGTCCAAGAGCAAGAGCCCGGTGTACGTGGTCGACGCCGACGCGCTGCCGCAGACCGTCGCGGTGATCACCAGCCGCGCCGAGCCCCTCGGCATCGACGTGCGGGTGATCGACGTGGAGCGCGACGAGCTGCCGGCGGAGTTCTTCGGCCTGCACCTGCAGTACCCGGGCGCGTCCGGCGCGGTCCGCGACGACCGGGCACTGGTCGACGCGGCGCACGGCGTGGGCGCGCTGGTGACCGTCGCCGCGGATCTGCTGGCGTTGACGCTGCTGCGCCCGCCGGGCGAGATCGGCGCCGACATCGCCGCCGGCACCACCCAGCGGTTCGGTGTGCCGATGGGCTTCGGCGGCCCGCACGCCGGCTACCTGGCGGTGCGCTCCGGGCTGGAGCGGATGCTGCCCGGCCGCCTGGTCGGGGTGTCCCGCGACGCCGACGGCAACCCGGCGTACCGGCTGGCGTTGCAGACCCGCGAGCAGCACATCCGGCGGGAGAAGGCGACCAGCAACATCTGCACCGCGCAGGTGCTCCTCGCCGTGATGGCCGGCATGTACGCCGTCTACCACGGCCCGGACGGGCTGCGCGCCATCGCCCGGCGTACCCACGAGGCGGCGGCGCGGCTCGCGGCCGGGCTGCGCGCCGGCGGCGTTCAGGTCGCGGACGTCGCGTTCTTCGACACCGTCACCGCGACCGTGCCGGGCCGGGCCGCCGACGTGGTGGCCGCCGCCGCGGCGCGCAACGTGAACCTGCGGCTGGTCGACGCCGACCGGGTCGGCATCTCCTGCGACGAGACCACCACGCCCGCGCACCTGCAGGCGGTGTGGGCGGCGTTCGGCGTCGACGGGTTCGACGGCGAGGTGGACGCAGCCCTGCCGGACGGGCTGGCCCGCACGTCGGAGTTCCTCACCCACCCGGTGTTCCACAGCCACCACTCGGAGACGGCGATGCTGCGCTACCTGCGCCGCCTGGCCGACTTCGACTACGCGCTGGACCGCGGCATGATCCCGCTGGGGTCGTGCACGATGAAGCTCAACGCCACCACCGAGATGGAACCGATCACCTGGCCGGAGTTCGCGCACCTGCACCCGTTCGCGCCGCACGCGCAGACCACCGGGTACCGGGAGCTGATCGCGCAGCTGGAGGGCTGGCTGGCCGAGGTCACCGGCTACGACGCGGTCAGCGTGCAACCCAACGCCGGGTCGCAGGGTGAGCTGGCCGGGCTGCTGGCGATCCGCGGCTACCACCGCGAGCGCGGCGAGGCCCACCGCGACGTGTGCCTGATCCCGTCGTCGGCGCACGGCACCAACGCCGCGTCCGCCGTGATGGCCGGCATGCGGGTCGTGGTGGTCGGCTGCGACGCCGACGGCAACGTCGACCTGGTCGACCTCGACGCGAAGATCGACAAGCACCGGGACGCGCTCGCCGCGATCATGGTGACGTACCCGTCGACACACGGCGTGTACGAGACCGGCATCGCGCAGTTGTGCGCGAAGGTCCACGACGCCGGCGGTCAGGTGTACGTCGACGGCGCGAACCTCAACGCGCTGGTCGGGTTCGCCAAGCCGGGCCGGTTCGGCGCGGACGTGTCGCACCTGAACCTGCACAAGACGTTCTGCATTCCGCACGGCGGCGGCGGCCCCGGCGTCGGGCCGGTGGCGGTGCGTTCGCACCTGGCGCCGTTCCTGCCCGGCGACCCCCTCGGTGCCCGCGCCGACGGGCGGCCGGCGATCTCGGCGGCCAACCACGGGTCGGCGGGGATCCTGCCGATCCCGTGGGCGTACCTGCGGATGATGGGCGCCGACGGGCTGGCCCGCGCCACCGGCGTGGCCGTCCTGGCCGCGAACTACGTGGCGGCGCGGCTGCGTAACCACTTCCCGGTGCTGTACGCCGGCAACAAGGGCCTGGTCGCGCACGAGTGCATCCTGGACCTGCGTCCGCTGACCAAGGCCACCGGCGTGAGCGTCGACGACGTGGCGAAGCGGCTGATCGACTACGGCTTCCACGCGCCGACGATGTCGTTCCCGGTGGCCGGGACGCTGATGGTGGAGCCGACCGAGAGTGAGGACCTCGCCGAGCTGGACCGCTTCTGCGACGCGATGATCGCGATCCGGGCGGAGATCGACAAGGTCGGCTCGGGGGAGTGGCCGGCGGGGGACAACCCGCTGTCCAACGCGCCGCACACCGCGGCGATGGTGTCGGCCGACGAGTGGCCGCACCCGTACCCGCGGTCGGTGGGCGCCTACCCGGCGGGCGTGGACCGGGCGGGCCGCTACTGGCCTCCGGTGCGGCGCGTCGACGGCGCGTACGGCGACCGGAACCTGGTCTGCTCGTGTCCCGCGCCGGAGGCGTTCGAGGACTGAGCGGCGAACGCCGGGGCGGTGGGCTCTCGCCGCCCCGGCCGGCGCGCCGGCCGGTCATGACCGGCGCGTACGCTCACTGACGCTGCGTGATGGCTCAGGCCACGAGAGCGTGACGGGCCGGACCCCGGTGCGGGGCGATGGTGCGTCCGTCGGGGAGCAGCTCACCGGTGTCCTCGAAGACGATGACACCGTTGCAGAGCAGGCTCCAGCCCTGCTCAGGGAAGCAGGCGAGGACGCGGGCGGCCTCGCGGTCGGTCGCGTCGGCGGAGGGGCAGGTGGGCTGGTGCTGACACATCGGGTTCTCCGGACTGTGGGGGCACTGTGTCATGGTTCACATGACCAGTGACGCACAGTACCAAGGAAAACTGAGCGGCAACGAGCAAGGATGCGTCTTGTTCACCGAGAATGGGCTGAACGGATGACCCGTAACGGGCCAGACGTTGTGGAAGCGCTCCCACAGGTGGAGGTCGATACCCCCGGCGCCCCGCCCGGATGCCGTCGCCGACTGGTCGAGACGGCCCGCCTGAACTGGTCCGCCACCGACGGCGGCGACCCCGCTGACCTGGCACAACGCTTCCTCGCCGCGCACGGCGTCACCCGCGACGACCTGACCCGCCCCGGCCGCCACGACCCCGACGACGCGGTCTGCGGCGCGGCGCTCTACCTGTCCGCCGCCGCCGGCGCGTACACCCTCGGCGTGTCGCCCGGCGCGCCGAGCCCCGCGCCGACGCTGCCCGACCTGGTCGTGGTCGTCTACCACCACACCGACCGGCCCCCGCCGACCCCGCCACCGGCCCACACCCGGTGGCGGCTCGGACCGTGGCGCGACAGCTGGACCCCGGCCGCGCACGCCGCCGCCGTCGACGCGGTCCGCGCCGCCATCGCCCGCGGCGACGTCTACCAGACCAACCTCGTCGGCCACGCCGCCGCCCCGTACACCGGCGACCCCCGGCCGGCGCTGGCCCGCCTCGCCGCGCTACCCGGCGCCCGCTACGGCGGCACCCTGCACGGCCCCGGCTGGGCGCTCGGCTGCGCCTCCCCGGAAACCCTCATCGCCGTCGAACACGGCCGCCTGGTCACCCGCCCCATCAAGGGCACCCGCCCGGCCACCCCCGCCGGCCGCCGCGAGCTGCTCGCCTCCGCCAAGGAACGCGCCGAACACGTCATGATCGTCGACCTGGAACGCAACGACCTGGCCCGCGTCGCCCGCACCGGCTCGGTGCGCGTCGACGAGCTGTTCGCCGTACGCCGCTGGTGTGACCTGTGGCAGGCGGAGTCGACGGTGTCCGCGGCGCCCGCCGACGGCCTCGGCCTGGCCGACCTGCTGCGCGCGGTCTGCCCCGGCGGCTCGGTCACCGGCGCGCCCAAACGCGCCGCGCTGGCGCAGATCGCCGCGCTGGAGCCGGTCGGACGCGGCGCGAGCATGGGCGCGCTCGGCTGGGTCGGACCCGACCGGCTCGACCTGGGCCTGACCATCCGCACCGCCGCCGCCGACGGCGACCTGCTGCACCTGTGGGCCGGCGGCGGCATCACCTGGGACAGCGACCCGGCCGCCGAGGTCGCCGAGGCCGCCGCCAAAGCCGCCCCGATCCGCGCCCTGCTCGCCGGCTGACGGGCCGGCCCGCTCGCGGCGGCTCCGCCGGCCGGTAGCGGCCGTGCGCGGCGGTTACCGGCCGGCGGCGAAGGCGTCCAGGGCGGCGACCACCCGCTCGCTGATGCCGTGCCCGCCGCCGTGCCCGCCGGACTCCACGATCTCCAGCCGCGCATCAGGCCAGTCCCGGGTCAGCAGCCACGCGATGTCCGGCGGGCCGCTGACATCCAGCCGGCCCTGCACCAGCACCCCCGGAATCCCCGCCAGGCGGCCCGCGTCGCGCAGCACCTGCCCGTCCGGCTGGAAACCCCGGTTCGCGAAGTAGTGCGTCACCAGCCGGGCGAACCCGTACCGGAACACCGGATCGGCGAACCGCGGATCCGGCGCGTACCCGCCCGCGAGGGACACGTGCACGTCCTCCCAGTCGCACCAGTCCCGCGCCGCCCGCTCCCGCACCGCCGGGTCCGGGTCGTCGAGCAGCCGGGCGTACGCCGCCGACAGGTCACCGTCGCGGTCGGCCTCCGGCACCCCGTCACGGAACCGCGCCCACTCCTGCGGGAACACCCGGCCCATGTCCCGGGTCAACCACTCGATCTCCCGGCTGGTGTTGGCGACCACGCTGAACAGCACCAGCGCGGTGACCCGCTGCGGGTGCCGCTGCGCGTACGCCAGCGCCAGCGACGACCCCCACGACGCGCCGCACAGCAGCCACCTGCCGATCCCCAGGTGCGCGCGCAGCACCTCCATGTCGGCCAGCAGATGCCCGGTGGTGTTCACCGACAGGTCCGTGGCCGGATCCGACGCCAGGGGAGTGCTGCGCCCACAGCCACGCTGGTCGAACAACACGATCCGGTACGCGGCCGGGTCGAACAGCCGCCGCCACCCCGCGCCCGCGCCCGAACCCGGGCCGCCGTGCACCACCAGCGCCGGCCGGCCGTCCGGATTGCCGCACGTCTCCCAGTACACGCGCTGCCCGTCCCCGACGTCCAGCATCCCGTGGGCGTACGGCTCGATCGGCGGATACATGCGGCGGCCTCCCAGCGTCGGTGTCCGCACACCCTACGAGCGTCGCCGCCCCGGCGGGTGCCCCCCACCGCGCGGTAAGCAACGGATAGCCTTCCGGACATGACTATGCGCCCGATCCGGATCATCGGCGACCCCGTGCTGCGCACCCCCAGCGAACCCGTCACCAGCTTCGACGCCGAACTGCGCGCCCTCGTCACCGACCTGATGGACACCCTGCTCGGCGCACCCGGACGCGCCGGCGTCGCCGCGCCCCAGATCGGCGTCAACGCCCAGGTGTTCGTCTACGACGCCGACGGCCGGCGCGGCCACATGATCAACCCCACGTTGAAACTGTCCGACGAACTCCAGGACGACGACGAGGGCTGCCTGTCCATCCCCGGCCTGTACTTCCCGACCCCCCGCGCCCTGCACGCCACCGCCCACGGCTACGACCAGCACGGCGAACCCCTCACCGTCACCGGCAGCGGCTTTCTCGCCCGCGCCCTGCAACACGAGACCGACCACCTGCGCGGACGCCTCTACGTCGACACCCTGCGCGGCGACACCCGCCGCCGGGCCCTGCGCGAGATCCGCGCCGGCCGATTCGACTCACCCAGCCGCGGCCGCTGACGTCAACGCGCACTCGGTGAACCCGGCCACCCGGGAGAACCCCAACCGCTCGTACAGCCGCACCGCCGCCGCGTTGTCCGCCCGCACGTTGAGCGTCACATGATCCACCGACGTGCGCAGCCGCGCGCACAACGCCGCCACCACCCCCGCGCCCAGACCCCGACCCCGCACGTCCGGATGCGTCGTCACGTTCCCCAACGCCGCCACCCGCCACCGCGGCGAGAACACGTGCACCCCCGCCACCGCCACCAGCCGGCCCCGCTCCCGCACCCCCACGTACTGGCCCGTGTCCAGCATCCGCGGATCGAACCAGTTCCCCGGATACGCCACCGCGTACAACCCGGAAAGCTCCGCCGCGTCCGCCGGCCCCAACGGCTCACCCACCGCCGGCACCGCCGCCAACCGACCCGGATCCGTCAACGCCATCCGGTGATGCGCCGCCGCCTCAGACACCACGAACCAGCGGCCCACCACCGCCTCCAGCCCGGGGGACAGGTGCGCCCACATCCGCGCCGGCAACACCGGCGCCGCCTCCGCCAGCAACCCCGCCAACTCCGGCACCCGATCCGGCGCCGCGAACGCCAGCAACGTCGGCAACTCCACCCCGTGATACAGCAACACCACCTGGTCGCCACGCCGGAACCACGACGTGTACGGCCAGAAGAAATCGTCCAGATCACCCAACTGGTACGCGTGCAACACCGGATCCCGGCCCAGCAGACCCGCCAGCACCGCCCGATCGTGCTCCGCCCGCACCGCCACCGCGATCAGCCCGCCAACCACTGGTCGTAACCCAACCGGGCCACCAACGCCAGCACCACCACCAGCAGCACCACCCGCACGAACCCCGCACCCCGCCGCAACGCCATCCGCGCGCCCACCGCCGCCCCCACCACGTTGCACACCGCCATCGCCGCACCCAACGCCCACCACACGTGCCCCGTCAACCCGAACACCACAAGCGCACCCAGATTCGTACCCGCGTTCACCACCTTCGCCATCGCCGACGCGTGCACGAAATCCGAACCCAGAATCGCCGTGAACGCCAACACCAGAAACGTGCCCGTGCCCGGACCGATCAACCCGTCGTACAGGGCGATGCCCAACCCGGCCACCGCCACCGCCACCACCACCCGCCCCGGCGTGCGCCGCGGCGACGACACCACACCAAGCGACGGCCGCGCCATCACGAACACCGCCACCGCCACCAGCACCACAAGCACCACCGGCCGGTACGCGCCACCCGGCACCGCACCCGCAAGCGCCGCACCCAACCCCGCCGTCAGCACCGCCAACCCCGCCGCCGGACCCGCCACACCCCAGTCCAGCTTCGTCCGCCGCGCATACGTCACCGCCGCCGTCGACGTACCGAAAATCGCCGCCAGCTTGTTCGTGCCCAACGCCGTCGCCACCGGCACACCCGGCGCCGCCACCAGCAACGCCGGCAACAACAACAGACCACCGCCACCCACCACCGCGTCCACCCACCCCGCGACAAGGGCAGCGGTCAGCAACGTCGTCAACGACAGGGCATCCACCGCCGCATTCTGCCCACCCCGCCACCAGCGACAACGCCACCTGTGGCAAGCCTCACCGGCCCCGACGACGCCGCAACCACACCCCCACCGACCCCACCGCCACGAACACCAGCATCGAACAGCACAACAGCCTCAGCACCCGGCAAGACTGCCACGACGACGTAGGGTGTCCAGGTGCGCCTGGCCACCTTCAACCTGCTGCACGGCCGATCCCTCACCGACGGACTCGTCGACCCCGACCGGCTCACCGCCGCCGTCACCGCCCTCGACGCCGACGTCCTCGCCCTCCAGGAAGTCGACCGCGACCAGACCCGCAGCGGCAAACTCGACCTCACCGCCCTGGCCGCCCGCGCCCTGCACGCCGACCACCACCGCTTCGCCGCCGCCGTCGTCGGCACCCCCGGCGAACAGTTCCGCCCCCTCACCCACGACGACGACGGCCACGGCGAACCCCTCTACGGCATCGGCCTGATCAGCCGCCACCCCGTCCGCTCCTGGCAGGTCACCCGCCTACGCGCCGCCCCCGTCCGCTCACCCATCTACGCACCCGGACCCGGCGGCGGCCTCATCCTGCTCCGCGACGAACCCCGCGTCGTGCTCGCCGCCGTCCTCGACACCCCCCACGGCCCCCTCACCGTCGCCGCCACCCACCTGTCCTTCGTCCCCGGCTGGAACATCTGGCAACTACGCCGCGTCATCCGCGCCCTGCGCACCCTGCCCGCACCCCGGATCCTGCTCGGCGACCTCAACCTGCCCGCCGGACCCGCCGCCGCGCTCACCCGCTGGCGACCCCTCGCCCGCCGCCCCACCTACCCGGCCGGGCAACCCCGCGTCCAACTCGACCACATCCTCGCCGACCGGCACGCCCTCGACCGGCTCCCACCCGTCACCGCCGTCCACACACCGCTGGCCACCATCTCCGACCACCGGCCCCTCGTCGTCGACCTCGGCTGACGCTCAACCCAGCCCGGCCTGCCGCCGCGCCGCCTCCACCGCATTACGGAACAACATCGCCACAGTCGTCGGACCCACCCCGCCCACACGCGGCGTGATCGCACCCGCCACCTCGGCACACGACTCGTCCACGTCCGGCAACAACCGCCGCCCCTCGTACCGCACCCCACCACCGACCACCACCGCACCCGGACGCACATGCTCCGGCCGCACGATCCCCGGCACCCCCGCCGCCGCGATCAGGATCTCCGCCCGCCGCGTGTACCGCGGCCAGTCCGCCACCCCCGTGTGCACCACAGTCACCGCAGCGTTCGCCGTCGGCCGCTTCTGCGCCAGCAACATCGCAAGCGGCCGACCCAACGTCGCACCCCGGCCCAGGATCACCACCTCCCGCCCCGCCACCGGCACACCGTGAAACGCCAGCAACGCCTCGATCCCCGCCGGCGTACACGGCAACGGACCCGGCAACCCCAACGCCAGCCGGCCCATGTTCACCGGATGCATCCCGTCCACGTCCTTGTCCGGATCCAGCACCGCCAACGCCCGGTCGTAGTCCAGATGACCCGGGATCGGATACTGCACCAGCACCCCGTGGACCGTGGCGTCCGCGTTGAAATCCGCCAGCACCGCATGCAGATCCGCCTGCGACGCCGACGCCGGCAGATGCACGTGCGGCGACACGAAACCCAACTCCGCCGCCTGGCGTTGCTTGATCCGGATATAACCCGCGCTCGCGTCGTCGTCACCCACCAGCACCGTCGCCAGCGCCGGCGTCACCCCCGCCGCACGCAACTCGGCCACCGACGCGGCGACCTCCGACAACACCCGCTCCGCCACCGGAGCACCCGGCAACAACCGCGCAGAAGACATACGACACCTCGCCCGCAGGGGCCCAGGCGGTCGACCCCCACGACGAGCTCCCCGATGGTTCACCCATCCCCGTGCCGCCAGTCGCGTTCCCCCTCAGCCTGCCACAGCCTCCGCCGCCACCGCATCCACCACCGCCTGCCACCCCGGCAACGCCGCCAGCAGACCGTCCGCCCGCCGCCGCCGATCCGCCGCCGACGCCACACCCAGATCCGCCAGCACCGCCTGGAACGCCGGCCGCAACGCCCGCTCCCGCTCCGGTGCCACCGTGCCCAACACCACATGACACCGCGCGTACGTCACCAGCATCCAGAACATCGCCTCCCGATGCCGGCCCGCCCCGATCAGCTCAACCGCACCGTCGAACACCACCGGACGCCCCGCCGCACCCAGATCCGCCCCGAACGCGAACCCCTCCCGCGGCAACCGCGCCACCTCGTCGAACACCACCGCCAACCCGGCCAGATGCGCCCGCACCCGCGCCGGATCCAACCCCACCCCGCCGCCGTCGAGCGTGTCCAGCAACCCCGGATACCGATCGGCGAACCCGAACCGCGACAACACGCGCTCCGCCCGCACGTACCGCCGCCGCACCGTCGGATCCACCAGCCCCGCCACCGCCGGCCACACCGCCAGCAACGACGTCGGGAACACCCACGCCAACACCTGCTCCGCGGTTGGCCGCTCGGCGTCGACCGCCCGCAACCCGGCCTCGATCCGCCGCCGCACACCCGCACACCGCGCCCGCACCCACACCGGATCCGCGAACGCCGCCGCCACCCGCTCCCGCACCGCGCCTAACCGGCCCGACGGATCCGCGATCACCCCATCGGTACGCAACATCGGCGCGAACACCCACGACCCCAGCACATCCTCCGGGCCGCCCAACTCCGCCCACGTGATCGTGCTGACCTCCAGCAGCACCCCCCGATACACGAACTTGCCCACCTTCGCACCGGGCTCCCGGCGCACCAGCAACACGTCCACGTCCGACCACGGCGGCAACAACGCGTCGTCCGGCAACCCCACAGTCGACCCGCTGAACAACGCCCCCTCGATCGCCGGATCGACGCGCATCCGCTCCCGTACCCACCCGGCCGCCACCGCCCGCGCCACACCCACCCGCATCCGCCCGATCCTGCCAGCCCGGCAGACCGCCGCGCGGCCCTCACCGCCGCGGCGCCAACCCCGACAACGCCCGATTGGTGCGGTTCGCCGCCACCGCCGCCCGCTGCTGACCCGCCGTCACCTCGATGTACGTCTGCGACGACGCCAACGACGCATGCCCCAGCAACCGCATGATCTCCGCCGCGCTCGCCCCGTCCTCCGCCAACCGCGTCGCGAACGTGTGCCGCAGCGCGTGCAACCGCGCGCCCCGGGGCACCCGGTCACCGATGCCCGCCCGCCGGTAACACGACTCCACCAGGTACTGCAGCCCACCCCGCCGCAACGCCTCACCCTGGCGGTCCACCAGGAACGCAGAGTCCGGCCGCACACTGCGCGCCCCGAACCGGAGCCGCCGGCTGTCCAGATAACCCGTGAGCACCCGGTCCACGGCATCCTCGATCGGCACCGTACGCGGCCGCCCGCCCTTGCCCGCCACGTCCACCCGCCGCTCGCCGTCGCGCCCCGCCACCGACGACACCCGCAGCGCCAGCAGTTCCGACAGGCGCAACCCGGCGCACAACGCCAGCGCCAGCACCGCCAGGTCGCGCTCCGGCCACGGGTCACGCTGCCGGCCCTCCGCCCGGGCCACCGCCGCCAGCAGCTCCTCCGGGGTGTCCTCGCCCCGGAGCGGCTTGGGTCGGGGAAGCGGCGTACGGGGCCGCCCCACCGCCGGCATCGGATTGCCCGGTACGACGCCCTCGGCCACCAGGAACGTGAAGAAGCTGTTCCACGTCGACCAGGCACGATGGACCGAGGCGGCCGCGCGGGGAGCGGCGAACCGCGCGAACGCCGCGCGCATGACCCTGGGGGAGAGGGAGCTGACCGCGACCCGGTCCAGGGGGAGGGGAGTGGCGTCGCCGTCGGCGGCGATCAGCTCGGCCACTGCGGTCAGATCCCTCCGGTACGCGGCCAAGGTGTGGGGGGAGGGCTTGCGGGTGGCCCGGGCGGTCAGGAACTCCTCAATCAGAGCGCCTACCGTTTCGTCCGGTTTGTCATGCATAAGGGATATTATGCATGATTCTCGCGTTCCCGTCAGGGGGTCCTTTCGAGGGGGAGCGCGGCCCGCTCAGTCGATGATCAACTCCACTACGCCGAGGTGGCGGCAACCCGGGCGCTCCGATGCAGCCACATCCGCGTACTGGCGGCGGCAGCCACACCTGTCGGCACTCGGCCGGAGCAGGGAGGGCGGTGAAAGGGGCCGGTGCCCTCTCTGCTCCGGCGATCATGAAGTTGACCGCGGATGCTGTCCCATTTGTCGCCGCCAACCTCATGATCGCCGGAGCGGTGGATGGGTTGAGAGTGCGGCGTCGGCGGGCCGCGCCTAGGTGTGCGGTGCGACGGGGCAGCCGGCCGGACCTCCAAGCCCCGGAAGGTCAGCCGCCTCGCGAGGACGTCCGGGGAGGCGCGCCGGAGCTCTACTTGACATAATGTGCATTATCGAATCGCGGCTCAGGAGGGCTTTACGTCTTCGCCGAGGGTGTCCGACATGACCTTCAGAAGCGCGGCCAGCCGTGGCTGGTGACCTCCGGCCTGCAGTCTCGCGAGTGCCGCGTCCACCTCTGCCTTGACCGCCTGCCGCTGCGACACCTGCCCCGAGTCGAGCGCCTTCTGGACTCGCGGTGTCAGGTCGGCCAACAACGTCAGGGCCTCCGTGTCCGGCGTATCCGCGTCGTCGGACAGTTCCGGGGCCTGCTGCCGGACGTCTGCGAATCGCCCTGCCCCGAACCGGGCCAGGGCGTCCGCCACGTCGTCCGCCGGCTGCCGCACCTGATCGAGGTCGAGCAGCTTCAGGGCCGGCCGCCCGTCGACCGGGCTCCGGCTGGTGAGCGGATGGTCGATCGTCGCGGCGGTGGCCGGCACCAGCAGCACCTTTGCGGCTCTCTGGTTCCGGCCACGGGACGGTAGCGGCTGGTCGAGCACGACAGCGTCGATCTCGGCCCATGCCACGAGCCGGTTGAGCCCGGCGACCCGCAGATCCAGTCCGTCGGCTCCGATGCGGAACCGGAACGGCCTGAGCTGGTAGGCGACGAACAAGCCGGCCGACACCAGCCAGAGGCCGAGAAGGATCCATCGTCCGGTCGACGCGGAAGTGTGGTACAGCAGCGGGAGCACGCCGACTCCGAAGACCGTGAGGCCCCTCCACAGCTTCTCTCGGCTCCTACGCAGCTCCATGCCGGCACCTCGTCCCTTGTGGCCTGTCCTGGGAGGGGCCCTACATGGTGGCACGGGCGAGGCGCTCTCGTGATCATCCGAACGTCCCCGGAAAGACCAGCACCTCTCCCCTGCCTGCCGGTACGAAGATCAGCTCAGACCGGCTGCGGGTCGCGGCGCTCGGCCTCGCCGGGCTCCGGGGCTTCCTCGACGGCCCGCAGGTCGGGCATGGCGCGTACGGCGGGCGCGACGGCCGCGCCGACGGCGAGCGCCAGCATGACGGCCGCGAAGCTGCCGAACACCACCGGCGCCGGTACGCGGTCGATCAGCAGGCCGGACAGGGCCGGGCCGAACGGCGCCACGATCAGCGCGATGAAGCTGGTCGCGGCGTTCGCTCTCCCCTGCAGGTCGCCGGGGGTGAGCAGGGTCTGGAGGGTCAGCATGCTGATGTTGGCGGCCGGTACGACCAGGACGCAGGCGCCGGCCAGCGCACCGAGGACCAGTCCGTTGTCGGTGGTGGCCATCGCGGCGGTCAGCACGGCGCAGGCCCAGACGACGGCGAGGATCAGCCAGCGGGTGGGTACCCGGGCGGTCAGCCAGGACGCGACGAGTGATCCGGCGACGGCGCCGAGGCCGACGCATGCCATGACGGTTCCGGCGGACAGGCCGGAGGCGCCGTTGCGGACCGGCACGACGATGATCGCCAGCAGGACGCCCGCGAACGCGAAGTTCAGGACGGCGCCGCAGAGCAGCGTGAACCGCAGCGACGGTTGCCGCCACAGGAACCGGACCCCGGCGACGGCCTGCCGGGGCAGGGACTCCCCCGGCGTGGTCGCCGACCGGCCGAGTGGGCCGCGCAGCAGGGCCACGGCGGCCAGGGAGACGGCGTAGGAGAGCGCGTCGACGAGGAACGGCAGTGCCGGGGCGAGGCCGAACAGGAAGCCGCCGAGCGGTGGGCCGGCGAGGTGGACGACGCCGTTGCGGGTCTCGTTGAACACGGTGGCCGTGCGCAGGTCGCGGGCGGGGACGACGGCGCGGGTGGCGGCTGCGGCGGCGGGTTGCAGCGCGGCGCCGAGGCCGGCGGTGGCGGCGGCGAGGACGGCGATGAGCAGGACTGGCGCGTGTCCGACGAGGGCGAGGACGGTGACGCCGGTGACGGCGAGCAGCGCGCCGGCGTCGCAGCAGAGCATGAGGATGCGCCGGTCGCGGCGGTCGGCGAGCAGGCCGGCGGGCAGGAGTACGAGGACCAGGGCGATTCCTTCGGCGAAGGCGACGAGGCCGGCGTCGGTGGCGGAGCCGGTGGTCAGCAGGACGAGCAGCGGCGTGGCGACGGCGGTGACCTGGGTGCCGAGTTTCGACGCGGTGCGGGCGACGGTGATGAGGAGGAAGTCGCGGTTGTGTCGTAGGCCGGTGGGCGGCATGGGGGCTCCGTGTGCGTGGTGGCGGGCGGGATGCCGGCTTCACCGGGCCGGGTTGACGACGGACCCGGGCGGGCGGTGGCCGCCCGCCCGGGTCGCCAGGCGGATCAGGTGTGGCTGGGGCTGGTGGCCCGTTCGCCACTGCCGTCTCAGCCGTTGCAGCAGGCGATGCTGATGCTGCTGGACTGCGGCGGGACCGCGTGGCGGGTGCCGTTCTGCGTGGCCATGGCCTGCAGGTTGAGGAGCTTCGTCATGGGGGTTCACCTCCTTTTCGGGTGTGGTGGGTTGGCCGTCGGTGGTTCCGACGGGGTCTGTGGGCGCCGGGCGGGTTCAGCTCGCGGCGAGGAGGTGGCCGTTGGGTGCGACGTGGGTGGGCGCGTCGAGGAAGGGCAGCGTCACGGCGGTGCGGTGCAGCGCGGCGTGCATGGCGGAGAGGATTCCGGCGCCGCCGGCGGCGAGGTCGGTGGAGATGCGCAGCAGGGTGTCGCCGGGGAACGCGAGGTGGCCGTCGAGGGCGTAGGCGTGCCAGGCGAGGCGGGTCAGGTGCGCGGGGACGTGGTGGGGCGCGTCGTCGCGGACGAGTCCGATGGGGCGGTGCGGGGTGGCGCGGCGCGGTGGGTCGTCGGTGAGCAGGGCGGCGGTGGCGAGGAGTCCGGCGCGGCCGTGGAAGAGGCCGGGCAGCAGGACGAATTCGACGTCGATGGTGCGGCGGACGGTGGTGACGATGTCGCGCAGCCACTGGCGTTCGCCGTGGCGGAGCAGTGTGTGGGCGGCGACGGCGATGCCGGCGCTGCCTTCGTCGAGGTAGAACAGTCGTCGTGCGCCGTCGCGTACGTGGAGGTTGCCGTTGTCGTCGCGGACGGTGTGTTGCAGGTCGCGGCGCAGGGCGGTGCGGGCGGCGCGGAGCCAGGCGGGGTCGCCGGTGGTTTCGTGCAGGCGGGTGAGGAAGGTCGCGGGGCCGGACCAGCCGTGGAGCAGGCCGGGGCGGGTGGGTTCGGGTACGGGTTGCGTGGTGTCGCCGGTGAGGGTGCGGGCGAGTCGGTCGCCGATGTGCAGGGCGTCGTCGGGGGCGGGTCGGCCGGGGCGCAGCAGGGCGAGTCCGATGCCGGCGAGGCCGCTGTGCAGGCCGGGGCCGTAGCGGTGGTGCAGGCCGGTGCGACATCGGTCGAGCAGTTCGTCGGCGTCGTCGTGGCGTCCGGTGCGGTCGAGGAGGGCGGCGATGCCGGCGAGGCCGTCGTAGAGGCCGAGGTGGGCGGCGGGTAGGCGGTGGGCGGCGCGGGTGAGCCAGTCGAGGTGTTCGTCGCGTTCGGGGTAGTCGACGCCGGTGTTGACGAGTGCCCAGATGACGCCGGCGGCGCCGTGCGCGAGGGTGGCGCCGCCGTGCGGGAACTGGCCGGGGTCGCCGGGGAAGAGCCGGTCGGTGCGGTGTGGTGTGGCGGTGGCGCGGATGCCGGCGGCCAGGGATTCGATCAGCTGGCGCGGGTCGGCGGACCACTGGTGGCGGGTGACGCGGCGGCGGCCGGGCGCGGGTGGGTGCAGTGCGGTGCGCAGGTCGTCGCGGATGCGGTCGAGGTAGCCGGGCGGTAGCGGGAAGCGTCGGGCGACCGTGAGGAGGTCGTCGAACTTCTCGTCGCACAGCGCCGCGAGTGGTGTCAGCGGTACGAAGACGGCGAGGCGTAGGCAGGCGAGCGCGTAGGTGTCGACGGCGGTGCCTCGGCGGATCCGGGGTGTGGCGAAGCCGGGGTCGCCCAGTGACGGGGTGAAGTCCTCGTCGGTCAGGTACGCCTGTTCGAAGTCGACGAGCACGACGCGGCCGTCGGGGCGGATCATGACGTTGGCGGTGTGCAGGTCGCCGAAGACCACTCCCCTGGCGTGTACCTGGGCAAGGGCGGCTTCGACCTTGTCGATGACGTCGAGTGCCCAGGTGGTGTAGTCGGTCAGGTCCTGGTGGGTGGGGTCGGGGTGGATCAGCGGGTGCCGCATGGCGAGGTGGTGCTGGAGGGTGTCGCCCTCGATGTGCTCCTCGACCAGGAACTGGTGTTCCCACCATGTGAGGCGGTCGAGCAGTTGTGGGACGCAGTCGAGGCCGGCGAGCCGCCGCAGCATGGTCTCTTCGCGGCGCAGGCGGGTGAGCGCGTCGGTGCCGGCGCCGTCGAGGCCGGCGTGCGGGCGGGCTTCGCGCAGGACGACGGTGCGGCCGTCGCGCAGGTCGGTGGCGCGGTAGACGCCGCCGGCGTTGGAGTGGTGCAGGGCTTCCTCGATGCGGTACGGGGGTTCGTCGTCCGTCTGCGCGTCGACAGCGGCGACGGCGGCGATGTGCTCGGCGACGAAGTCGGGCACGGGGGCCCAGTCGGGCACGGTGAAGACGGGTTCGCGGCGGTCGGGGACGAGGGTTCCGTCGGGGCGTGTGACGGCGGGGACGGGCTGGTCGCCGTCGACGCACCAGAGCTCGGCGAATCCGCCGTAGCGCAGGTAGAGGGGGCCGTCGTGCCAGCGCAGGTCACTGAGGACGTACGGGCCGCGGTAGCCGGCGAGGCGGGCGCCGAGGTCGTCGAGGACGCGGCGCAGGGCGGTGTCGTCGGCCGGGTAGAGGGCGGCGAGTTTGCCGCTGCCGGCGCGGTGGGCGTACTTCTCGTTGTTGACCAGGGCGAGGCGGCAGCTGCGCTGGAACTTGAAGGCGACCCGGTGGGTCACGCAGTGGTCGCGTACCAGGTCGAGGACGTCGGCGGCGTCGTCGAGGTTCACCGAGACGTGGACTTTCCAGCCCTGCTGGGGCAGCTGCGCCTGCGGCGGGTGCCACATGATCCAGCCGCCGTGTTCGGCGACGCGCCAGCCGTCGGGCGGGGTCTGGTCGGCCAGCGGGAACCGGCTCACCGTGTCGGCGACGTACGCCGGTGAGTCGACGTGGACCGGGTCGGCGATCAGGAACGCTCCGGGCGTGGGCATGGCAAACCTCGCGGCCGTGACGATGGGTTGGGTGTCCGGGGCGGTTCGGTGTGTTGCCGTTGTCGCCTGGACTGGTTCCATCGTGGTGGTAGCCGGCCGGTCCTGGCGTCCGGCCGTGGGGCGAGGTTCGGGGTCCGTCCCGGCCCGGTGGTGGACGTCGGGGGTCCGTCTGGAAGTGGACACCGGATGTCACCCGGTACGGGGACGTCCGGCGGGCCGGTGTGGACCAGAATTTCTCGCGTACGCGGGCTGTTCGCCCGCATTTCCTTCTGTGGAGGTCTGTGATGAGGACCGAGGTCCAGTCGCCGCCGGTGGTGGTGTTCCTGCAGGCGCAGCGGCCGGCGGGGTGGGTGACCGTCGCGCGTGGGGTGCCGTTGGACGGACGGCGGTGTCTGCTGAGGACGGTGGGTGCGGGCCGGGCGCGTTCCGGCGACGCGGTGCGTCTGGTGGGGGTGGCCGGCGGGGACGCGCGGTCGCTCGCTGTCGCCGAGGTGTCGGTGTTGCACCGTGACGAGGCGGACCTGGTGATGGTGTCGCTGGCCGGTGCGACGGTTCCCGGTGGGCACGGCACTGATGCCTTGGCGGTGCGGCGGGTGCTGGCGATGCTCGCCGACGACGCGGACGGGCGGTGGCGGGTGGCCGCGGACGCGGCGGCCGACGTCGTGGCGCCGGTCGTGCTGGTGGGGGCGGGCCGGGCGGGTGCGCCGGGCCGGACGGCGGTGCCGGTGACCACGCACCGGGTGGGCGCGGCCACGCCGTCGCCGGACGGTGACGGCGGCGGTGACGACGATGGCTCGCCGCTGTCCTGGACGTGCCGGTTGTTCGGCATCGGCTGCCCCGCGGAAAACTCCTGATCCGCCGATGACGTCGGTGACCGGTGCGGTGGCGCCGTCCGCCCCGGCGCGGGCGGCGAGGTGGTGGCGTCACGATCTTCTGCTGTTGCCGGTGCTGGGCCTGCTCGACCTGTTCACGGCGTCGTCCGTGGTGATCCAGAGCGAGCCGGTCGGCCCGGCCCGGCAGTGGCTGCAGGTGCTCGCCGCGGTGTTGTCGGTCGGCGCCCTGTGGTGGCGGGCCCGCGCGCCGGTGGCGGTGTTCGCGTTCGAGTGCGCGCACGGCGTGGCGATGTGGTTCCTGCTGCACGACTACCGGCCGTGGGTGGGCCTGATCGTGGCGTTGTACACGGTGGCGGCGTTGCGGCCGCTGGTGGTGTCGGCGGCGGCGTACGCGGCGGCGTGCGCGCGGAGCCTGCTCAGCGCGTTCGACTCGTTCCGGGTGGAGCCGAGTGCGGGCGCGCGGGCCGGGGAGTTCGTGGTGACCGCGTTGATGTTCGCGCTCATCTACGCGGCTGCGTGGGCGGCCGGGTCGGTGGTGCGGCGGCACCGGCGGCGGGTGGCCCAGTTGGAGCGGGAGCGGCGGGTGGCGCGGGCGGAGGCGGTGGCGTTGGAGCGTCGCCGGATCGCCGCGGAGCTGCACGACGTGGTGTCCCACTCGGTGACGGTGATGGTGTTGCAGGCCGCCGGCGCGGCGCGGATCAGCGCGTCCGATCCGGAGCGGACCCGGGAGGCGCTGCTGCACATTCAGCAGGCCGGGCAGCAGGCGATGGCGGAGTTGCGGCGGCTGCTGGCGGTCATGCGGGCTGAGTCGGGGCCGGTGGGCGACGGTGAGCCGGGTCCGCAGCCGCGGCTGGACGACATCGAGGTGCTGCTGACGTCGATGCGGTGCGCGGGGCTGACGGTGACGATGTCGGTGTCCGGCAGCCCTCGGCCGCTGGATCCGAGTATCGAGCTGGCGGCGTACCGGACGGTGCAGGAGAGCCTGACGAACACGCTCAAGCACGTCGGCCGGCGGGCCTGCGCGACTGTTCATTTCGGGTGGCAGGAGCGGGTGCTGTTGCTGCGGGTCGACGACGACGGCTCGGGCCGCGAGGCGGGCGCGGCGGCGGGGCTGTCGACCGGTAACGGGCTGGCCAGCCTCGCCGAGCGGCTGGAGCGTGTCGGCGGTCGTCTGGTCGCCGGGCCGCGTGCCGAGGGCGGGTTCCGGGTGAGCGCGACGCTGCCGGTCGCGCAGCACGGCGACCTCGTGGCGGCCTCCGGTGACGGCGGGGCGCCGGCTGTCGGGTGAACGGCGTGTCCGCTGTGCGACATCAGGGTGGCCGCCGCCGCCGGCGTCGATGATCATGTGGTGGGGCCACTGTCCCGGCCGCCGACGACGGGAGCCTTCATGATCCGGGTGCTGCTCGCCGACGACCAGCCGCTCGTACGGGCGGGACTCGCGATGCTGCTCACCAACGAACCCGACATCGAGGTCGTCGCCGAGGCCGACGACGGGGCGCAGGCCGTGGAGGTCAGTCGGCGGCTGCGCCCGGACGTGGTGCTGATGGACGTGCGGATGCCCGGCACCGACGGGTTGGCCGCGACCAGGCTGATGGCCGACGAGCAGCTCATCGACGACCCGCAGCAGCCGGTACGGATCATCATGCTGACCACGTACCACGTGGACGAGGCGGTGCACGCCGCGTTGCGGGCGGGCGCGTCCGGTTTCGTGCTCAAGGACGCCGCGCCCGCCGAGCTGGTGTCGGCGATCCGGGCGGTGGCCGACGGCGAGGCGTGGCTGGATCCGGCGGTGGCCCGGCGGCTGCTCGACGACCTCGCCGCCCGGCCCGACCCGGGACTGCCCACCCCGGTGCAGATGCGCCGGCTCACCCCGCGGGAACGGGAGGTGCTGGTGCTGATGGCGTACGGGATGTCGAACCGGGAGATCGCCGAGCATCTGGTGCTGGGCGACGCGACTGTCAAGACGCACGTCAGCCGGGTGCTGACGAAGCTGGGGCTGCGGGATCGGACGCACGCGGTGGTGGCCGCGTACCAGTGCGGCCTGGTGGAGCCCGGCACGGCGCCGCCGGCCCGGATGGCCGGTCTGTCCCGCTGAGGTCCGCGGCGCGGCCGGGGGTCTCAGCGGGCGCGCCGGTCAGGCGCCGACGTAGTCGGCGAGGTGTTCGCCGGTGAGCGTGGACCGGGCGGCCACCAGATCCGCCGGGGTGCCCTCGAAGACGATCCGGCCGCCGTCGTGACCGGCGCCCGGGCCGAGGTCGATGATCCAGTCGGCGTGCGCCATGACCGCCTGGTGGTGCTCGATCACGATGACGGACTTGCCCGCGTCGACGAGCCGGTCGAGCAGGCCGAGCAGCTGGGCGACGTCGGCCAGGTGCAGGCCGGTGGTGGGTTCGTCCAGGACGTACACGCCGCCCTTGTCCCCCATCCGGGTGGCGAGCTTGAGGCGCTGGCGTTCCCCGCCGGACAGCGTGGTCAGCGGCTGGCCGAGCGTGAGGTAGCCGAGGCCGACGTCGGCGAGCCGGTCGAGGATGGTGTGGGCGGCCGGGGTGCGGGCCTCACCGTCGCTGAAGAAGATCTCGGCCTCGTCGACGGACATGGCGAGGACCTGGCTGATGTCGCGGCCGCCGAGGTGGTAGTCGAGCACGGCGGGCTGGAACCGTTTGCCTTCGCAGTCCTCGCAGGTGCTGGCGACGCCGGCCATCATGCCGAGGTCGGTGTAGATGACGCCGGCGCCGTTGCAGGTCGGGCAGGCGCCTTCGGAGTTGGCGCTGAACAGGGCGGGTTTGACGCCGTTGGCCTTGGCGAACGCCTTGCGGATGGGGTCGAGCAGGCCGGTGTAGGTGGCCGGGTTGCTGCGGCGGGAGCCGCGGATGGCGGTCTGGTCGACGCTGACGACGTCGTCGCGTCTGGCCAGTGAGCCGTGGATGAGGCTGCTCTTGCCGGAGCCGGCGACGCCGGTGACCACGACCAGGACACCGAGGGGGATGTCCACGTCGACGTCGCGCAGGTTGTGGGTGCGGGCGCCGCGGATCGGCAGCGCGCCGGTGGGCGTACGCGGCTTGTCCTTGAGGGTTGCGCGGTCGTCGAGGTGGCGGCCGGTGGTGGTGCCGCTGGCGCGCAGGCCGGCGACGGTGCCCTCGTAGCAGATGGTGCCGCCGGCGGTGCCGGCGCCGGGGCCGAGGTCGACGACGTGGTCGGCGATGGCGATGGTTTCGGGTTTGTGTTCGACGACGAGGACGGTGTTGCCCTTGTCGCGCAGTTGCAGCAGGAGGTTGTTCATGCGGGCGATGTCGTGCGGGTGCAGCCCGATGGTGGGTTCGTCGAAGACGTAGGTGACGTCGGTGAGGGACGAGCCGAGGTGGCGGATCATCTTGGTGCGCTGGGCCTCGCCGCCGGAGAGGGTGCCGGCGGGCCGGTCGAGGCTGAGGTAGCCCAGGCCGATCTCGACGAACGAGTCGAGGGTGTCCCCCAGCGCCTTGAGCAGCGGGGCGACGGAGGGTTCACGCAGGTCGCGTACCCAGGTGGCGAGGTCGCTGATCTGCATGGCGCAGACGTCGGCGATGCTGACGCCGTTGATCTTCGAGGAGCGGGCTTCGGGGGCCAGGCGGGTGCCGTCGCAGTCGGGGCAGGTGGTGAACGTGATGGCGCGTTCGACGAAGGCGCGGATGTGCGGCTGCATGGCGTCGACGTCCTTGGCGAGCATCGACTTGCTGATGGCGGGGATCAGGCCGGTGTAGGTGACGTTGATGCCGTCGACCTTGATCTTGGTGGGTTCCTTGTGGAGCAGGTCGCTCAGTTCCCGCTTGGTGTAGTCGCGGATCGGCTTGTCCGGGTCGAACAGGCCGCTGGAGCGGAAGATGCGGCCGTACCAGCCGTCCATGCTGTAGCCGGGGATGGTGATGGCGCCCTCGTTGAGGGACAACTTCTCGTCGTAGAGGACGGTCAGGTCGAAGTCGGTGACCGCGCCGCGGCCCTCGCAGCGGGGGCACATGCCGCCGAGGCGGTTGAAGGTGCCCTTCCTGGTCTGGGTCTTGCCGGGGCCCCGCTCGACGGTGATCGCGCCGGCGGCGCGTACGGAAGGGACGTTGAACGAGTAGGCGTTGGGCGGGCCGATGTGGGGGTCGCCGAGGCGGCTGAACAGGATGCGCAGCATCGCGTTGACGTCGGTGGCGGTACCGACGGTGGAGCGTGGGTCCGCGCCCATGCGTTCCTGGTCGACGATGATGGCGGTGGTGAGGCCCTCCAGGACGTCGACCTCGGGCCGGGACAGGGTGGGCATGAAACCCTGGACGAAGGCGCTGTAGGTCTCGTTGATCAGGCGCTGGGACTCGGCGGCGATGGTGCCGAAGACCAGTGAGCTCTTGCCGGAGCCGGACACGCCGGTGAACACCGTGAGGCGGCGTTTGGGCAGTTCGACGTGGACGTCGCGCAGGTTGTTCTCGCGGGCGCCGAGGACGCGGATGACGTCGTGGCTGTCGGCGCGGTGCAGGCCGGTGGTGGCCTCGCTCATGGTCTCTCCGTCCGGGTCGGGTGTTCCGGTCGAGCCAGCGTCCGCCGCGGGCGCCGTCAGCGCCGCTCGTTGATGCGGATGAGGTTGCCGGTGGGGTCGCGGAACGCGCAGTCGCGTACGCCGTAGGGCTGTTCGGTGGGTTCCTGGACCACGTCGGCGCCGCTGGCCGCCAGCCGGTCGAACAGGCCGTCGAGGTCGTCGGTGGCGAGGGTGAGCGCGCCGTAGCTGCCCTTGGCGATGAGTTCGAGGATGGTGCGGCGCTCGTCGTCGCTGATGCCGGGGTCGACGGCCGGCGGGTGCAGGACGATGCCGGTCTCGGGCTGGTTCGGTGGGCCGACGGTGAGCCAGCGCATGGTGTCGCCCTGGCCGACGTCGTTGCGCAGTTCGAAGCCGAGGGTGTCGCGGTAGAAGGCGATGGCGGCGTCGGCGTCGGTGTGCGGCAGGAACGTGTAGTGAATGGTGATCGTCATGGTGGTCACGCTAACGGTGGCCGGCCGGTGCGGGCTTCTCGATTCCTGATCGGTCGGGTCGCCTGTTTGGTCAGGCACGGGGGCGGCTCGGCGGTGTCGGGGGCGTGACGGGCGCGGTAGGCGCTGGGCGGTTCGCCGACGAGTTCGGTGAACCGGGTGCTGAAGGTGCCCAGGGACTGACAGCCGACGGCGAAGCAGACATCGGTGACGCTGAGGTCACCACGGCGCAGCAGGGCCATCGCGCGTTCGATGCGGCGGGTCATGAGGTACGAGTACGGGGACTCGCCGTAGGTCTGGCGGAACTGGCGGCTGAGGTGGCCGGCGGACATGTGCTCGCCGCGGGCGAGGGCTTCGACGTCGAGGGGGCTGGCGTACTCGCGGTCGATGCGGTCGCGGACGCGGCGCAGCCGGGTCAGGTCGCGCAGCCGTTGGGCGAACGCGGGGTCGTCGGTGCCCTGGTGCGGTGACACGTCCGCATCCTGCCTGCTGGGCGGTGGTGTCGTCCACCTGTTCGAGCGGCGAGTCGCCGCCCGGGTGCACCTGGGCCGCTGGTGCACCCGGGCGGCGGTCAGCGCAGCCGGCGGGCGGTGAACCGGGTGGGCGGCTCGGCGATGGCGTCCTGGGCGGCGACGAGTTGCAGCTCCCGGGTGCCGGCGTCGAGGGTCGCCTCGAGTACCGCGTAGATCGAGTTTGTGGTGCGTTCCAGCGCGGTCTGTGGTGAGCCGGTGGTGGCCAGGTGCGCCAGGTAGAGGGCGGCGGTGACGTCGCCGCCGCCGTTGGGGGCGATCGGCAGCAGCGGGGTGGTGACGGCCCAGGCGCCCTCGTCGGACACGGCGACGACTTCCAGGTGCCCGGCGGGCAGGTCGCCGTGCAGGACGCTGGTGACCAGGACGTGCCGGGGGCCGGTGGCGCGGACGGTGTCGACGGCGGCGAGCAGGTCGTCGAGGGTGTCGGTGGTGCGGCCGGCGAGGAACTCCAGCTCGAACTGGTTGGGGGTGACGATGTCGGCGCGGGGGACGACGGTGTCGCGGAGGTACTCGGGGATGCCGGGGCGGACGAACATGCCGCGGCCGACGTCGCCCATGACCGGGTCGCAGCAGTAGAGGGCGGCCGGGTTCGCCGCTTTGACCTGGGCGACGGCGTCGAGGATGACCGCGCCGACGGCGGGGTCGCCCTGGTAGCCGGAGAGCACGGCGTCGGCGGTGCCGAGCACCCCGCGGTCGGCGATGCCGGCGATGACGTCGGCGACGTCGGTGGGGGCGAGCAGGGGGCCGCGCCAGGCGCCGTAGCCGGTGTGGTTGGAGAAGTGCACGGTCAGGACCGGCCAGACCTCGTGTCGGAGGCGTTGCAGCGGGAACACGGCGGCGGAGTTGCCGACGTGGCCGTAGGCGACCGACGACTGGATGGACAGGATCTTCACCTGCTCATGGTCGCATCCCCGGCGAGGGCTGACGGCCCGTGGTGGGGTGATGACGGGCCGGGACCGCGGTGACCGTTCGGCTCAGGGTTTCGACCGCCGGGCGCGGGGCGGGTTTGGGCGCAGCGTGCGGTGGGGGCATGAACGGGCTGTTCTCGCCTTCTGGACGGAGGAAGCAACGATGCTTTCCGCACTCGATCGTCGGCACACCGTCGCGCCGCCGGGGTACAGCCGCTGGCTGATTCCTCCGGCGGCGCTGGCGATCCATCTGTGCATCGGGCAGGTGTACGCGACGAGCGTGTACAAGAACTCCCTGATCGCGCATTTCGACACAAGTCAGACGGCGATCGGGGTGATCTTCAGCATCGCGATCGTGATGCTGGGGTTGTCGGCCGCGGTCGCCGGTACGTGGGTGGAGGCGAACGGGCCGCGTAAGGCCATGTTCGTGTCGGCGTGTTTCTGGGCGGCGGGGTTCCTGGTCGGGGCGCTGGGCATCGCGACCGGGCAGCTGTGGCTGCTGTACCTGGGGTACGGGGTGCTGGGCGGGATCGGTCTGGGGATCGGGTACATCTCCCCCGTCTCCACGTTGATCAAGTGGTTCCCGGACCGGCCGGGGCTGGCGACCGGGCTGGCGATCATGGGGTTCGGTGGCGGGGCGATGGTGGCATCTCCCCTGTCCCGGCAGCTGCTGTCGTTCTACGACGCCGGGTACGACCCGTCGGACAGCGGTTCCACCGCGTCGGGCTCGGCGCTGGTGTGGCTGTTCGTGACGCTCGGCATCGGCTACTTCGTGATCATGATGTTCGGGGTGTTCAACGTGCGGGTGCCGGCGCCGCACTGGCGGCCGGCCGGTTTCGACCCGTCGACGGTGGCGGAGAAGCCGCTGGTGACCACGGCGAACGTGTCGGCGGCCAACGCGCTGAAGACGCGGTCGTTCTGGCTGCTGTGGGTGGTGCTGTTCTGCAACGTGACGGCGGGTATCGGCATCCTGGAGCAGGCCAGCCCGATGATCCAGGACTTCTTCCGCGACAACGGGACCTCGGCGGTGTCGGTGGCGGCGGCCGGCGGGTTCGTGGGAGTGCTGTCGCTGTTCAACATGGCGGGCCGGTTCGTGTGGTCGTCCACGTCGGATGTGATCGGCCGTAAGCCGATCTACGTGGTGTACCTGGGTGTGGGCATGGTGCTGTACCTGCTGCTGGCGCTGGTGGGGCAGACCTCGACGGCGTTGTTCGTGCTGCTGGCGTCCGTGATCCTGTCGTTCTACGGCGGCGGGTTCGCGACCATTCCGGCGTACCTGCGGGACCTGTTCGGCACGTTCGAGGTGGGCGCGATCCACGGCCGGCTGCTGACCGCGTGGTCGGCGGCCGGGGTGGCCGGGCCGCTGATCGTCAACGGGTTCCTCGACGCGCAGGGCGAGCCGGGCACGTTGACCGCGGCGGCGTACCGGCCGGCGCTGTTCACGATGGTCGGCGTGCTGGCCGTCGGCCTGGTGGCGAACCTGCTGGTGCGGCCGGTGCCGGAGCGCTACCACGAGCCGGCGTCGGGGCGGGACGGGACAGCGCAGGGGCCGACGGAGAGGAGCGGATCGTGAACGAGCACAGCGGTGGCGGGCAGCGGACCCGCCTGGTGGTGTCGTGGCTGGTGGTGTCGGTGCTGCTGGGCTACGGGGTGGTGCAGACGGTGATCACGGCGGCGAAGCTGTTCACCCAGTAGCGCAGAAGGCGAGGCGGCGGCCCGGGGCGGACACCCCGGGCCGCCGTCGTGTCAGAGCCCGCCGCCGACGCGCAGGACCGCGCCCGTGGTGTACGAGGCGTCCGGGCCGAGCAGGTGGGCGATCGCGCCGGCGACCTCCTCGGGTTCCCCGGCGCGGCCCATCGGGATCCGCCCGGCGGCGGAGTCGGGGCGGTCGGGCACGCCGGAGCGGGCGTGGATGGTGGTGCGGATGATGCCGGGGGCGACGGCGTTGACGCGGATGCCGTGCGGCGCGAGTTCCTTGGCGAGCCCGACGGTGAGGGTGTCGGTGGCGGCCTTGACGGCGGCGTAGTGGACGTACTCGCCGGGTGAGCCGAGCGTGGCGGCGACGGAGGAGACGTTGACGATGGCGCCGCCGCGGGTGAGCCGCCGGGCCGCCTGCTGGGCGCAGAGCACGTACCCGATGAGGTTGACGTCGACGACCTCGCGCAGGTCGTCGACGCGCAGGTCGGTGAACGGGCCGATCGGGCTGGTGACGCCGGCGTTGTTGACCAGGCCGGTGAGCGGGCCGAGCCGGTCGGCGGCGTCGAAGATGCGGCGTACCTGGTCCGGGTCGGTGGTGTCGGCGGCGACGGTGACCGCGCGGCGGCCGGCCGCGCGCACGTCGGCGGCCACGGATTCGGCGGCGGTGTGGTCGGCGCGGTAGCCGATGACCAGGTCGTGGCCCTCGGCGGCGAGCCGCCGGGCGGTGGCCGCGCCGATGCCGCGTCCTCCCCCGGTGACGATGGTGACGGAGGTCAATGCAATTCTCCCCTGCCTTGCGGTGGGGGCGACGTTACCGTGGGCGGGACCATCCGGGGTGGAGAGGACTGTCACATGGGGCGCGCGTTGGTGCTGGGTGGCGGCGGGGTCACCGGGGTGGCCTGGGAGCTGGGTCTGCTGGCCGGGCTGGCCGGGCACGGCCTGCGGTTGGACGAGGCGGAGCTGGTGGTGGGCACGTCGGCCGGGTCGGTGGTCGGGGCGCAGGTGCGTTCGGGTACGCCGGTGACGCAGTTGTACGAGGCGCAGCTGCGGCCGCCCCGCGAGGAGGTGCCGGCGCGCCTCGGGACGGGGGTGCTGTTGCGCTGGGCGTGGGCCGGTGGGCGGGGCCGGGACGCGGCGCGGGCCCGGGCGCGTATCGGCGCGATGGCGTTGTCGGCGCGTACCCCGTCGGAGCAGTCGCGGCGGGCGGTGATCGCGGCGCGGCTGCCGTCGTCGGACTGGCCGGCGGCGCGGCTGCTGGTCACCGCCGTGGACGCGGCCTCCGGCGAGTTCGTGGTGTTCGACGCGGACAGCGGGGCGTCGCTGGTGGACGCGGTCGGGGCCAGTTGCGCGGTGCCGGGGGTCTGGCCGCCGGTGACGATCGGTGACCGGCGTTTCGTCGACGGCGGCGTCCGGTCGCCGGTGAACGCGGACCTGGCGGCCGGGTGCGAGCGGGTGGTGGTGCTGGCGCCGACCCGTGCGGCGGTCGGACCGATGCCGCGGCTGTCGGCGCAGGTGACGGCGCTGCGGGCGGCCGGCGCGCGGGTGGCGGTGGTGTCGCCGGACCGGGCGGCGCGCACGGCGATCGGCCGTAACGTGCTGGATCCGGCGCGGCGGGCCGCGTCGGCGCGGGCCGGGTTCGCCCAGGCCGACACGGTGGCCGCCGAGGTGGCCGGGGTGTGGCGGTGACCGCGATCAGGAGTCGCTGGTCAGGCGCGCCAGCCGCCGGTTGAGGTAGCGCTGTTCGGGCAGGCTGCCGGTGAGCCGGGCGGCCAGCCGGTAGTGCTCGGCGGCGGCCTGCGGGTCGCCGTGCAGCTCCAGCAGGTGGGCGCGGACGGCGTGCAGCCGGTGGTGGCCGCGCATGGCCGGGTCGGTCAGCAGCGGGCCGAGCAGCGCCAGCCCGACGTCGGGGCCGTGCGCCATGGCCACGGCGACGGCCTGGTTGAGTGTGACGAACGGGCTGGGGGCGACCCGGCTCAGCATGTCGTAGAGGACGCTGATCTGCAGCCAGTCGGTGTCGTCGAACGTCGGGGCCTCGGCGTGGACGGCGGCGATGGCCGCCTGGAGCTGGTAGCGGCCCACCGGGCCGTGGGGCAGGGCCCGGCCGAGCAGCGCGACGCCCTCGTCGATCAGGTCGGCGCGCCAGCGGGAGCGGTCCTGGTCGGCCAGCGGCACGAGGTCACCGGCGGCGTCGGTGCGGGCGGGCGACCGGGCGTGGGTGAGCAGCATCAGCGCCAGCGCGCCGGTCACCTCGTGGTGCTCGGGCAGCGCGGTGTGGACCTGGCGGGTGAGCCGGATCGCCTCCTCGGCGAGTGCGACGTCCAGGAGCTGGTCGCCGGAGGTGCGGGTGTAGCCCTCGCTGAACACCAGGTGGCACACGTCGAGCACGGCGGCCACCCGGGCGGGCAGCGCGTGCGGCGGCGGCATGGTGAACCGGGCGCCCGCCTCGCGCAGCGTCGCGCGGGCCCGGCTCAGCCGCTGCGTCATGGTCCGGGCCGGCACCAGGTAGGCGGCGGCGATCTGCTCGACGCGCAGGCCGGCCACCGCGCGCAGGGTCAGCGCGACCTGTGAGGGGCGGCTCAGCGCCGGGTGGCAGCACAGGAACAGCAGCCGCATCGTGTCGTCGGCGCCGGTCACCGGCGTGTCGTCGACGGGCGGTACGCGGCCTGCGTCGGGTTGCCGGGCCGCGTCGAGCCGCTCGCGGCGGGTACGGGCCGCGTCGGCGCGGATCCGGTCGATCAGCCGCCGCGCGGCGACCCGGATCAGCCAGGCGCGGGGGTCGTCGGGGACGCCGGTGCGCGGCCAGTTGGCGGCGGCCGCCTCCGCCGCGTCCTGCAGGGCGTCCTCGCAGGCGTCGGGGTGCCCGTAGCGGCGCAGCAGCGCGGCGCGGACGTGCGGCGCCTCCCGGCGCCACACGTCCGCCAGCGCTGTGGCGCTACTGATCGGAGCCGCCCGGCCACATCAGGGGCCGCAGCTCGACGGTCTCCCCCGGCCCGGCGAACTTCGCCGCGACGGCCTCGGCGCGGGCCTGGTCCTCCACGTCGATCAGGAAGAACCCGGCGAGGTGTTCCTTGGCTTCGGAGTACGGGCCGTCGGTCACCAGCGGCGCGCCGTCGCTCCACCGGTACAGCCGTGCGGTGGCGGGGTCGGCGAGCGCCTCACCGACGACGAGCTCACCGTTGGCGTGCAGCTCGGTCAGCACCTGCTCGAAGTCGGCGTTGAGCCGGTCCCGTACCTCGGCGGGCAGCTCCTGGTAGGAGGCCAGATACTCGGAGGTGGGGTGGCCCCACGGCTCCGGGTTGGAGTGGATCATGATGACGTACTTCACTGTCGGTCCTTCGCGTCGTGCGGCGGTGCCTCCCCGCCGCTCGCCGGGTACGACGGAGCCGCATCGCCGATGTCTACATATCCTCGCGTCATGAGTAACGCGTTGGGTGTCGGTGACCTGGTCGAGGATTTCACGCTGCCGGACGAGACGGGGACGCCGCGTCGCCTGTCGGAGTTCCTGGCCGCCGGGCCGGTGGTGTTGTTCTTCTATCCGGCGGCGATGACGCGGGGCTGCACGGCGGAGAGCTGTCACTTCCGGGATCTGGCGGCGGAGTTCGCCGCGGTGGGCGCCCAGCGGGTCGGGATCAGCCGTGATCCGGTGCAGCGGCAGGCGGAGTTCTCCCGCCGGCACGGGTTCGACTATCCGCTGCTCTCCGACGTCGACGGCGCGGTGGCGGACGCGTTCGGGGTGCGGCGGCGGCTGCCGCTGGGGCCGCTGAGCACGCGGCGGATGACGTTCGTGATCGGCACGGACCGGCGGGTCCTCGCCGTGGTGCGCAGCGAGCTGAGCATGAACGAGCACGCCGACGCGGCGTTGCGGGCCCTCGGGGGCTGATCATCGTGGTGTCGCAGCCGGCTGGTATCAAGGCTGCGTCAAACAGGTGTACGGAAGAGGGCGTGATGGCGGGTCAGGGTTTGTCCACTGACGAGGTTCAGGGGATCCGGGAGGCGCTCGCGGCGGGCCGCAAGCCCCGGGTGGTGTTCACCGAGGCGGCCGGGCAGATCGCCGGGCAGATCGGGCAGGTGGTGGAGCTGACCGACCCGGAGGCGTCGGAGGAGTTCGTGGTGGTGCGGTTCGGCCGCGACGAGCTGCCGTTCTCCCCCGCCGACGTGGCGGTCGCGCCGAAGGGCGCCGGGCGGCGTCCGGCCGCCGAGGCGAAGCCGGAACCGGAGCAGCCGCCGGCCGCGCCGGAGCCGGAGTTCGTGCTGGACACCCCGCGGGTGCCGGCGCCACGACGGGAGGAGCCGAAGACCGAGGCGCCGCAGGCGGAGCCGAAGCCGGCGAAGCGGGCGGTGAAGGCCGCGAAGCCGAAGACCCCGCCGGGGTTGACGGTGACGCTGGCGTACGCCGAGGGCGAGTGGACGGTGGCCGCGCAGCAGGGCACGAAGGCGCTGGCCCGGCCGTACGTGGTGAAGCCGGCCGAGGCGCTGCGGATGGTGGCGCTGGTGGACGTGCCGGGGGTGCAGGAGGCGGTGGAGCAGATCCTCGCCGCCGAGCGGGCCGAGGCGGAGCAGCAGGCGGAGAAGCTGCGCGCCGAGCTGGCCGAGATCGAGGCGCGGCTGGCGGAGCTGCGCGAGGCGCGCTGAACGCCCCGCGGGGCCGGTGCGACCCCCTCGCACCGGCCCCGCGCCCCTGCGCCCACAGGTCGATCAGTGTTGCGGAATGTTCTGTACCCCGATCCGGCGGCGGAACACCCAGTACGTCCAACCCTGGTACGCCAGCACGATCGGCGTGAAGATCACCGCCACCCAGGTCATGATCTTCAGGGTGTACGGGGTGGACGCGGCGTTTGTGGCGGTGAGCGTGCCGGCCGCGTCGAGCGTGGACGGCATCACGTTCGGGAACAGCGCCGCGAACAGCGTCGCCACGGCCAGCGCGATCGCCACGGCGGTGCCGGTGAACGCCCAGCCCTCCCGGCGTACCTTGGCCGCGGCCAGACCGCCGAGCAGGGCGAGGGCGGCGCCGACGGCGAGCACGACGGCGGCGGCGCTGGAGCGGATGGTCAGCGACCAGCTCAGGAACGCCACGGCGGCCACGGCCGTGCCGACGCCGAGCTTGACGGCGAGGGCGCCGGCGCGCTCGCGGATGTCGCCGGTGGTCTTGAGCGCCAGGAACACCGCGCCGTGGGTGAGGAACAGCCCCAGCGTGGTCAGGCCGCCGAGCAGCGCGTACGGGTTGAGCAGGTCGAGCAGCCCGCCGACGTACTCGTGGTCGGCGTCCAGCGGCACGCCGCGGAAGATGTTGGCGAACGCCACGCCCCACAGCACGGCCGGGATCGCCGAGCCCCAGAAGATGGCCTGGTCCCAGCGGCGCTTCCAGGACGCCTCGGGCCGCTTGTGGCGGTACTCGAAGGCGACGCCGCGGGCGATCAGGGCCAGCAGGATGAGCAGCAGCGGCAGGTAGAAGCCGGAGAACAGGGTGGCGTACCACTCGGGGAAGGCGGCGAACATGGCGCCGCCGGCGGTGATCAGCCACACCTCGTTGCCGTCCCAGACCGGGCCGATGGTGTTGATCAGGACACGGCGCTGCCGGTCGTCGCGGCCGAGCACCGGCAGCAGCATCCCGACGCCGAAGTCGAAGCCTTCGAGGATGAAGTAGCCGGTGAAGAGCACTGCTACGAGGAGAAACCAGACGGTCGTCAGTTCCACGGTTGGGCTCCGGGGTGTCAGTAGGCGAACGCCAGCGGGCGCTCGGCGTCGTCGGTGTCGTCGTCGTCGGTCTGCGGGGTGACGTCCGGGACGCCGGCGCGGGCATAGCGGACCAGCAGCTTGAACTCGACCACCGCGAGGACGGCGTAGATGAGCGTGAACGCGGTGAAGGAGGTGAGGACCTCGGTCAAGGAGACGCTGCGGGACACGCCGTCACGGGTGAGCATCTCGCCGAAGACGATCCACGGCTGGCGGCCCATCTCGGTGAAGATCCAGCCGAAGGAGTTGGCCAGCAGCGGCAGCACGGGCATGACCAGGCCGGCGCGCAGCAGCCACTTGCTGGTGGGGGTGCGGCCCTTGCGCTGGCTCCAGAGCACCAGCAGCGCGATCGCGGCGGCGGCCAGCCCGAAGCCGATCATGAAGCGGAAGCTCCAGTAGGTGACCGGGATGATCGGGGCGTAGTTGCCGGGGCCGTACTGGCTGGCGTACTGGGCCTGGAGGTCGTTGATGCCCTGCACGGTGCCGTTGGGGTCGCCGGTGCCGAGGAACGACAGCAGGTACGGGATCTTGAGAGCGAAGATCTCGCGGCTGCCGTCGAGGCTGCCGACGGTGAGCACGGAGAACGAGGCGGGGCTCTCGGTGGTGTAGAGGCCCTCCGCGGCGGCCATCTTCATCGGCTGCACCTCGGTCATGATCTTGCCCTGGATGTCGCCGGTGAGGATCACCAGCGCCGAGGAGATCAGGACGACCCAGGAGCCGAGCTTGGTGGCGAAGCGGTACGCGCCGGTGTCGGCGCTGTCGCGGTTGCGCATCACGTGCCACAGGCCGACGGTGACCATCAGCGACCCGGCGACCAGGAACGAGCCGGCCAGCGTGTGCGGGAAGGTGACCAGGGCGACCTTGTTGGTAAGCACGGCGACGAAGTCGGTCAGCTCGGCGCGGCCGCTCTCCGGGTTGATCCGGAAGCCGACCGGGTTCTGCATGAACGAGTTGGCGGCGAGGATGAAGTACGCCGACAGGTTGGTGCCGATCGCGGCGGCCCAGATCGCGGCCAGGTGCAGGCGTTTGGGCAGCCGGTCCCAGCCGAAGATCCACAGGCCGATGAACGTGGACTCCAGGAAGAACGCGACAAGGGCCTCGATGGCCAGCGGCGCGCCGAAGATGTCACCGACGAAGCGGGAGTAGTCACTCCAGTTCATGCCGAACTGGAACTCCTGCACGATGCCGGTGACCACACCCATCGCAAAGTTGATCAGGAAGAGCTTGCCGTAGAACTTGGTGAGTTTGAGGTACCGCTCGTTGCCGGTGCGGTGCCACATGGTCTGGAGGATCGCCACCAGCACGGACAGGCCGATGGTCAACGGCACGAACAAGAAGTGGTAGACGGTGGTGACACCGAACTGCCAGCGGGCGACGTCCAACGCGTCCACCAGAAAACCCCCAGCTGTGCATACTACGAGACGTAGTAGATACTACTCGGCGTCGTAGCGAAAGCAGCAGGGCCGCAGGGCCCCACCCGGCCCGGGACCAATGACCCTGATCACCCTTGCCGGAGGACCCCCACCGGCTCCCACCGCCACCCCTGCACGTGCGACCATCCAGCACTGATGAACAGCACCCTCTGGCGCGCGCCGCTGCTGTGGCGGGGCGCGCAGACGCTCGCCCGCGCCGCCGTCGGGCTGGTCGGCCGGCTGGAGGTCACCGGCGACGTGCCCGACGCGCTGCGCCGCGGCCCGCTGATCCTGGCCGCCAACCACATCAGCCCGTTCGACCCGGTCGTGCTCGCCGCCGCCTGCCGGGTCCGCGACGTCGCGCCACGGATCATGGCCACCGGCGGCCTGTTCCGCACCCCGGTGATCGGGGCGCTGATGCGCCGCGCCGGGCACATCCGCGTCGACCGCGGCACCGCCGCCGTGCACCGCTCGCTGGAGGTCGCCGCCCAGGCCGTGGCCGGCGGCTCGGTGGTGCTCGTCTACCCGGAGGGACGCATCGGGCTCGACCCGGGCATGTGGCCCGAGCGGGGCAAGACCGGCACGGCCCGGCTCGCGTTCGCCAGCGGCGCCGCCGTCGTACCGGTGGCGCAGTGGGGTTCGCACGAGGTGCTGCCGTACCGCGCGCCGAAGGGGATGCTGCGTGGGGTGGCCCGCGCGCTCGTTCGCCGGCCCGCCATCCGGGTGCACTTCGGCGCCCCGGTGCCGATCGACGACCTGCGGTCGGGCTCTCCCGGCGCGGCCCGGCACGCCACCGACCGGATCATCGACGCGATCACCGACGACCTGGTCCCGCTGCGCCCCGACGAGCCGGACCTGCCGCGCCACGTCGACCCGGGCCGGCCGGTCGACACCGCCCGCGCCCACCGCCGCCACCGCCCCGGCTGACGCATCCCGGCCCCGGAGGCGGGTATCAAGTCCCGCAATCCCGAGGCGGAGAGGATCCGGCCATGACCGCTGTTCGAGCACTCGTCCTCAACTGCACCCTGAAGCGCTCACCGGCGACGTCCAGTTCCCAGGTGCTCGGTCAGGAGGTGCTCGACGCGCTGGCCGATCAGGGTGTCGACGGCGAGATCGTCCGCGTGGTCGACCACGACGTGCGCTTCGGGGTCTCCGTCGACGAGGGTGCCGGCGACGGCTGGCCCGCCATCCGCGCCAAGCTGCTCGCCGCCCAGATCCTGATCATCGCCACGCCGATCTGGCTCGGTCAGCCCTCGTCGGTCACCAAGATGGTCCTGGAACGGTTGGACGCCGAACTGTCCGAGACCGACGACCAGGGCCGCCTGCGTACCTACGGCAAAGTCGGCGGGGTGGCAGTGGTCGGCAACGAGGACGGCGCGCACCACACCATCGCCGAGGTGCAGCAGGCCCTCAACGAGGTGGGGTTCACCTGCCCGGCCGCCGGGGCCACCTACTGGGTCGGCGAGGCGCTGCACAAGACCGACTACGTCGACGCCCGCCCCAAACCCGACACGACCGGCCGCACCACCGCCGCGCTGGCGCTCAACAGCGCCCACCTGGCCCGGCTGCTCGCCGAGCAGCCCTACCCGCCCCCCGGAACCCGCGACGCAGCCACCGCCCCCGCCCGCCCCCGTTGATCTTGCAGTTGCTGTCCGGCTGAACCCGGCAAACCGCCCCGAACGAGGGCCGCAATCGCAAGATCGACGGGGGTCAGGGGGTGGCGCGCAGGCGGGCGTCGAGGGCGGTCAGGTCGGGCACGAACCACACCTGGTCGTGGCGGTTGGACTCGGCCACCAGCGCGCGCAGCGCGCCACTGCGCTCCATGTGGTCGGTGATGTCGCCGACAATCGCCAGGCGCAGCCGGTAGTTGACGAACTTCTGCATCACCTCGCCCGCGAAGCGGGTGCCGAGCGTGAAGAAGCCGGGGTCGAGCCGCTCGGCCGGCACCGCCACCACAGTCGCGCCGAGGAACGCCGCGCCGATCAGGTCCAGCGCGTCGCGCTCGGTGGCGATCGGCGGGCCGTCCGGATCGCAGACCAGCACCGCCACGCCGGCGCGCTCCTGCATCAGGTCAGTCACGGCCGCCGCCGAGCAGGTCGTTGCCGCCGCCCAGCACACCGTCGACCAGGCGCAGCAGGTCGGCGGTGGCGGTGAGGTCGCCCAGGATCATGATGGTCATGCGTTGCCGCTCCTCGTCGTGGACCGTCTGCACCCGCAGCGGACGGTCCGGGTCGTGGTGGGTGTTCACGCCGGCCAGCACCAGCGTCGCGAGCCGGTCGGCGGCGGTCCGGTCGACGCCGTCGAGCCGCAGGACGCTCGACACCTCCGCCGCCGGTCCGGTGGCCGCGACGGCCGGCCGGCCGGTCAGCGCGTCCAGGTCCGCGCGCGCGATCCGGTACTGCTTGCCGATCCGGGTGGCCCGCAGCCGACCGGACCGGATGTAGCCGCGCACCGTTCGCACGTGCAGCCCGAGCAGGTCAGCGACCTGCTCAACCGAATACATGTCGCTACTCATCGCACCCTATCTTAGTCACGATAGGGAACGATAGGTAATTTCATCGCCCGGCCATGTGCGCGCCACCCGGGCCGGGCATACTGCCCGCGTGCAGCCCCGTCACGGCTACCTCGACGCGCCCGCGCCGCTGGCGTTCGCCCACCGCGGCGGCGCGGCCGACGGCGACGAGAACACCGCCGCCGCGTTCGCCCGTGCCGTCGCCCTGGGCTACCGGTACGTGGAGACCGACGTGCACGCCACCGCCGACGGCGTACCCGTGGTCTTCCACGACCCGACGCTGCGCCGGGTCACCGGCGAGCCCGGTCGCATCGCGGACCTGCGCTGGGCCGACCTGACCTCGGTGCGCGTCGGCGGGGCCGCCCTGGTGCCCCGGCTGGACGACGTGCTGAACGCCTGGCCGCAGGTGCGGTTCAACATCGACGTCAAGTCCGACGGCGGCGTGGCGCCCACGGTCGCCACCGTCACCCGGGCCGGCGCGGGTGACCGGGTGCTGCTCGCCTCGTTCAGCGACGCCCGGCTGTCGCGGCTGCGCGCGCTGGCCGGCCCGACGGTCGCCACCAGCCTCGGCATGCGCGGCGTGGCCCGGCTGCGGCTGGCCTCGCTGCACGGGCGACCGGTGCGGCTGCCCCCGTCCGTGGTCGCCGCGCAGGTCCCGGTCTCCTTCGGGCGGGTGCCGGTGGTGGACCGGCGGTTCCTCGCGTACTGCCGCCGGATGGGGTTGCACGTGCACGTCTGGACGATCGACGAACCCGCCCAGATGCACCACTTACTTGATCTTGGTGTGGATGGCATCATGACCGATCACGTCAGCGTGCTCCGCGACGTCTACCGCAGCCGCGGCCACTGGGCCGCCTGACCCCCCGAGGACGACCCCCGATGGCCGATACGGTCACCCCCGCCGTCGCCGACCCCGCCGGACCGGGCAGCACCCGCCGCGAGCGCACCGGCTGGTACTTCTACGACTGGGCGAACTCCGCGTTCCAGACCACGGTCATCACGGTCTTCCTCGGGCCGTTCCTGACCACCGTCACCGAGCTGGCCGCCGGCTGCGAACTGGGCGCGGACAGCTGCGACGGCGCGGTGTACCCGCTGGGCGTCAAGGTCGCCGCCGGCTCGTTCTACCCGTACCTGATCTCGCTGTCGGTCTTCCTCACCGTGTTCGTGCTGCCGGTGATCGGCGCGATCGCCGACCGGTCGGCGCACAAGAAGCGGCTGCTCGCCGCGGCGGCGTTCACCGGCGCCGGCGCGACCATCGCGTTCGCGTTCGTCACCGGTGAGCGCTACCTGCTCGGCGGCGCGCTGTTCCTGGTCGCGAACATCTCCTTCGGCGCCGCCGTGGTCGTCTACAACTCGTTCCTGCCGCAACTCGGCGGCCCGGACGAGCGCGACGGCATCTCCAGCCGCGGCTGGGCCATCGGCTACCTCGGCGGCGGTCTGCTGCTCGCGCTGAACCTCGTCGCCGTCACCATGCTCAGCGAGGAGGGCAACGCCCAGCGCACGCTGGACCTGGCCCGCTGGTCGATCGTGTCCGCCGGCGTGTGGTGGGCGGCGTTCACCCTGGTCCCGCTGCGCTGGCTGCGCGAGCACCCCACCGCCGCCGCCCTGCAGGCGGGCGGCAATGTGCTCACCGACGGGTTCCGGCAGCTCGGGCGCACCCTGCGCGAACTCAAGACGTACCCGCTGACGCTGTTCTTCTTGCTCGCGTTCCTGGTCTTCAACGACGGCATCCAGACCGTCATCACCCTGGCCAGCCAGTACGGCACCGAGGAGCTGCGACTGGACCAGAGCACGCTGATCGTCACCATCCTGCTGGTGCAGTTCCTCGCGTTCGGCGGCGCGCTCGCCCTCGGCGCGCTCGCCAAGCGCATCGGCGCCTGGAAGACCGTGCTGCTGTCGCTGGTGCTCTGGACCGGTGTGATCATCGCCGCGTTCCGGCTGCCGGCCGAGGCGCCCGTGCCGTTCATGATCCTCGGCGGCTGCATCGGCCTGGTCCTCGGCGGCAGCCAGGCGCTGAGCCGGTCGCTGTTCAGCCAGCTCATCCCGGCCGGCAAGGAAGGCGAGTACTACGGCTTCTACGAGATCAGCGACAAGGGCACCAGCTGGCTCGGCCCGCTGGCGTTCGGCCTGGTGTTCCAGCTGACCTCGTCGTACCGGGTGGGCCTGGTGTCGCTGTTGATCTTCTTCGTGGTCGGCTTCGCGCTGCTCGCCGCCGTGCCGATGCGCCGGGCCATCATCGCCGCCGGCAACACCCCGCCCCGGGTGCTCTGACGGGTCGATCATCGCGGACCGGATCCGGCGGCGTCGATGGACTAGGCTGCCCCGACGTGACCGACGACGCCGCCCCGACCTGCCTGGCCCGTCCCCTGCCGGGGCCGGGCGACGACCGAGCCGCCGGCTGCGCCGCCGCCCGCGGCGTCGACGGTCGGCCGCTGCACGCCGCCGCCCTGAAGTTCTTCTGGGGGCCGATGGACTGCGGCAAGTCCACCATGGCGTTGCAGATGAACCACAACCACGCCCGCCAGGGCCGCCGCGGCCTGGTCACCACCCGCATCGACCGCTCGCTGGGCCCGCAGGTCACCACCCGCATCGGCCTGGCCCACGAGGCCGTCGAGGTCACCGACGACCTGGACCTGCGCGACCTGGTCCGCGACGCCTGGGCCGAAGGGGTACGGGTGGACTACCTGATCTGCGACGAGGCGTCGTTCTACAACCTCGAACACGTCGAGCAGATGGCCGAACTGGTCGACCGGTTCGACGTCGACGTCTACGCCTTCGGGCTGGCCACCGACTTCCGCTCCTGCCTGTTCCCGGCCGCGCAGCGGCTGTTCGAACTTGCCGACGAGGTGGCCCGGATCCAGGTCGAGGTGCTGTGCTGGTGTGGGCGGGAAGGGCTGCTCAACGCCCGGGTCGTGCAGGGCGCGGTGGTCCGCGAGGGCGCCCAGGTCGTCATCGGCGACACCGTGGACACCGCCGACGTGCGCTACCAGGTGTTGTGCCGGCGGCACTACCGCTCCGGGGACCTCGGCCCCCGCGCCTGAGCCTCAGAACGGGTCCCCGCACACCCGCCACGACCCGCCCTCCGACACGATCGGCAACTCACGTTCCTCGCTGCCGCCGCCGTCACGGTTGATCCGCACGATCACCGTCCCGGTCGGCTTGCCGGAGCGGGTCGCCACCGACACGTCGACGATCTCGTAGCCGCTGACCTGCGGCGGCGTACGCACCCAACTGCCGAAGCCGGCCTTGCTCCACCTGCCCCGGGCCTCGGCGCACAGCCGCTCGTACGCCGCGTCGGTGTCCCCGGCGGCGACGTCGCGGAAGAACCCGTCGGCGGTCTCCCGGACCGGCCCGTCGGACTGGAGCACCACCTGCGCGTTCCACACCGCCAGCCCGGCCACCCCGATCAGGCAGGTGCCCACGCCGAGACCGGCGATCAGCACGCCCGCGCGTAGCGGCCGGCGCCGCCGGGCCGTGTGGTGCCACTCCTGCTGCCTGCCCATCACCGTCGACGGTAGGCAACCGGAACGCGCCGCGCAGGCGGTTGCGCCGCGCGCCCGTGACGGGCCGAAGATGTCAGGGGGCGGCGGCAGACTGCCGGTACGCCCGATCGGGCAGCCGTTCTGCCTCTGCCCCCGCCCGCAGGGCTGACCGGTCCGCGCGACGGCTCAGCCGCGACGGCGGGCGCGGGCCGCCCAGATCGCGTACGCCGGGTCGCGGTCCAGGTTGTGTCGGTCCCGGTCGTAGCGGCGGGTGGTACGCGGATCGGCGTGCCCCATCGCGTCCTGCACGTCCTCCAGCGGCACCCCCTCGGAGCGGGCCGTGGTGGCGAACGCGTGGCGCAGTGAGTGCGGCGACAGTTTCGCCCAGGCGGCGATCCTGGCCCGCTGGGCGAGGCGGCGCACCAGCCGGAACACGGCATGCCGGTCCAGCCGGCCGCCGGTCGCGGTGACCAGCAGCGGACCGGTCAGCTCCGGCACCGTCACGCCCTGCGCCTCGGCCCGCGCGGTCAGGTAGGCGTCGAGGGCGTACGCGGTGCCCGGGGTGAGCGCGCGCCGGCGTACCTTGCCGCCCTTGCCGACGAAGCGGACGCTGCGGTGACCGCGCTCGGTGCCCAGGTCGGACACGTCCAGCGCGACCAGTTCCCCCACCCGCAGCCCCAGGTCGGCCAGGAGCGCGACGGCGGCCCGGTTGCGGGCGGCGGTCGGGCCGGTGTCCGTCTCGGCGGCGGCGATCAGCGCGTCGACCTCCTCCGGCGTGAGGCCGACGGTGGCGGAGTGGTCCCGGTCCACCCGCGGCCGGTCCGCCGCCGACACCGGGTTGGCGGTCACCGCGCCCAGCTTGGCGAGGAAGTCGTACCAGCTCGACAACGCGGACAACCGGCGCGCCACGGTGGCCGGCGTGAGCGTCCGGCCGTCGCGCCCGCGCGGCGTGGACTCCAGCTCCCGGCCGTAGGCGTTGACGTCGAGGAAGGTGGCCCGCAGCGGGTCGAGCCCCCGCTCGGCGCACCAGCTCAGCCAGCCGGTGACGTCACGGCGGTACGCGTCACGGGTGTGCTCGGACAGCCGCCGGTTGCGCAGCCACGCCTCGGTGACGTCGGCCGGGCCGGCGGGCAGGGCGGCGGTGCGGGCGCGCGGCAGCACCTCGGGGCGAAGCATGTGAGAAAGGCTCTCAGCTTGCGGATGGTTTGGCGATCAGGCGCGCTGGTACGACAACGCGGGGTCGGCCGGCACTCCGGCCTCCCCCGCGTCGGCGTGAACGATCAGGCGGTGGTGAGCTGGCGGCGGCCGTTGCCCTCGGCGGGCGTGGCCACGGTGATCCGGCGTGGCTTGGCGCGCTCGGCGATCGGGATGCGCAGCGTCAGCACGCCGTTCTCGTAGCCGGCCTCCAGCCGGTCGGTGTCGAGCGTGTCGCCCAGGAACAGCTGCCGGGTGAACGTGCCCATCGGACGCTCGGCGGCGACCAGTTCGACGTTCTCGCCGCTGGGGCGGCGGCGCTCGGCGCGGACGGTCAGCACGTTGCGCTCGACGGTGCAGTCGATGCTGTCCGGGTCGACGCCGGGCAGGTCGAACGCCGCGTAGAAGTGGTCACCGTCGCGGTAGGCGTCCAGGTGCATCACGGCGGGCCGGGCGGCGGTGCCGAAGAACTGCTCGGCGATCCGGTCGATCTCGCGGAACGGGTCGGTACGCATCAACATGGCTCTTGCCTCCTCGGTTCTCCTGGCCCAAGGTCTCAAGTTGAGTCTTGGTGACTCAAGTTCCTGGTTTCTGTTTTAACGCGCCCGCGCCGCGTCGTCAACTCGCGCCGGCAGTGACTTCTCGAACCAGTGCTGCGCGTACGGGCCGCTGGTGAAGGCGGGGATCTCCCGGTAGCCGTGCCGGGCGTACAGGGCCCGCGCCTCGACCAGGTCGGAGCGGGTGTCCAGCCGGATCCGCGTCGCCCCGCCACCGACGGCGTACGCCTCGACCGCGGCGAGCAGCGCCGCTCCACCACCGGCGCCACGGTGCTCCGGGCGCACGTACACCCGGGTCAGCTCGGCCCAGTCCGGCTGCCACCGCAGCCCGGCGCACCCGGCGAGGCGACCGTCGCGGCGGGCCAGCACCAGCAGCCCGCTCGGCGGGACCAGGTCGTCGCTCGGGTCCTCGGCCAGCGCGGCGTCCACCTCACCGGGCTGCTCCGGACGCCCGTACCAGCGGCGCACCATCTCCGCCATGTACTCGCGCAGCACCAGCGTCGCGTCCGGCTGCTCCGGGCGTACGACGTGCGTGCTCCAGCCGCTCACGGCCCGGTCCGCCAGTAGACGCCCTGCTCGCGGGTGAGCAGCATGTCGTCGATCAGGTAGCGGCGCAGCGTCACGTGGTCGGCCTCGCCGCCCTCGCACCACCGGCGCAGCGCGTCGTCCACCTCCCGCTCCGGATAACGACGTCCCGGCTCGAAGGTGCGTTCGGTGATGTGCTCCAGCAGCACGCGGCGGCGTCCGCGCTGCGCGGGCAGCCGGGTCAGCGCGCCGTCACGCAGGAACGTGCGCAGGATCGTCTCGCGCGGGTTCGCCGCCGGGGCCGCCGGAGACGCCGCCCCGGCCCGGGCGAACTCGCGCAGCCGCTCGGCGTCGACCCGCAGCCCATCCCCGTCATCGGCGAGCACACCGGTGTCGGTGAGACGGCGTACGGCCACCGCGGCGTCGCGGGCCGGCAGCCCGGTGCGGGCCACCACGGCAGACAGGTCCCGGGCGCCGAGCACGATCGCGGCGAACACGGTCCGGCGGCGCTCGTCGGCGAGCGCCCCGGCGAGGGCATGAGCGGTCATGGCGGGCAGCCTGTCAGCAACCCACCCGGTCCGGCCAGGCGTTTTCCGGCCGCCGATGTCACAGCCGCCGGTGCATGACGTGCAGCCCGACCCGGCCCAGCGTCGGGTGGGCGAACGACTCCGGCACGGTGCCGATCACCGTGAAGCCCAGCCGCCGGTACAGCTCCACCGCCGCCGTGTTGGTCTCCACCACGGCGTTGAACTGCATCGCGGCGAAGCCCTGCCGCCGCGCCCAGTCCAACGCGTCCTCGCACAGCGCACGGCCCACGCCCCCGCCGCGCGCGTGCGCCGCCACCATGAAGCTCGCGGTCGCCACGTGCGACCCCGGCCCGGGCCGGTTCGGGCCCATCTTCGCGGTGCCGCGCACCGCGCCGTCGTGTTCCACCGCGACCGAGGTACGCCCCGGCGGCCGCTCCACCCACACCTCGCGCGCCGTCCCCGGCGACCATTCCGGGTCGTACGCGAACGTGTCGGCGGCGGTCACGACGTCGGCGAAGATCGGCCAGACCTGGTCCCAGTCGGCGTCGGCGTAGTCACGAATCCTCATCGCCGGGCACGCTAACCGTCGCCCCGGCCGTCCGGCCACCGGTTTCCGTCCACCCGGCCGAGGGTCACGGGGCATCGACGGCCCGCCGGTGCGGTCCATCATGGGCAGGTGGCCGAATCAGTCGCCGACGTCGATCGGAGCCAGGCCGCCGCGCCCGCTGGCCCGCCGCCCGCCGGTCCGCGTACCGCAGCGCCCCTGGTGGTGGGCGCGGTCCTCACCGCTGTCCTGCTGTCGCTCGCCGGCCGCTACGGCTACCACCGCGACGAGCTGTACTTCCTGCTGTGCGGCCGGCACCTCGACTGGGGCTACGTCGACCAGGGGCCTCTCGTGCCGGCGCTGGCCCGGCTGGCCGACACGATTGCGCCGGGCAACCTGGTCGTGCTGCGTACCCCGTCGGCGTTCATCGGCGGCGCGGCGGTCGTGCTGGTCGCCGCCATCGCCCGGCAGTTCGGCGCCGACCGCGTCACCCAGAGCGCCGCGGCGGTGCTCGCCGCCGCCTCGGGCATCGTGCTGGCCGGCGGCCACCTGCTCAGCACCACGAGCGTCGACCTGCTGGTGTGGCTGGCCGCGGCGCTGTGCGTGGTGCGGATGCTGCGCACCGGCGACAGCCGGTGGGCGCTCGGCGCCGGGCTCGCGCTCGGCGTCGGCCTGCTCAACAAGCCGCTGCCCGCCCTGCTCGGCGTCGGCCTGGTCGCCGGTCTGCTGATCGCCGGGCCGCGCCGGCTGCTGCGCGACCGGTGGGTGCTCGCCGGCACGGGCGTCGCCGTGCTGCTCGCCGTGCCGTACGCGGCGTGGCAGGCCGCGCACGGCTTCCCGCAGCTCGACGTCGCCGCGTCGATCGCCGGCGGCGACAGCTCCTACAGCGGCCGGATCGACGCCGTGGTGCTCCAGTTCCTGATCATCAGCCCGTTCGCGGTCCCGGTGTGGGTAGCCGGGCTGGTCGCGCTGCTGCGCCGGCCGGACTGGGCGGCGTACCGGTCGCTGGCCTGGGCCTGGCTGGTCGTCGTCGCGATCGTGGTGGTGGCCGGTGGCAAGGGCTACTACGACGCGCCGCTGCTGCTGGTGCTCACCGCCGCCGGGGTGGTGCCGGCCGTCGAATGGGCGCGGCGGGGCGCGCCCCGGATCCGGCAGGCGCTGCTGGTCACCGCCGCCGTGCTGATGGCCGCGAGCAGCGCGGTGCTGCTGCTGCCCACGCTGCCCGCCGACCGGCTGCCCGGGTTCGTGGTCGCGGCGAACTACGACGCGGGCGAGACCATCGGCTGGCCCGAGTTCGCCGACTCGGTCGCCGCCGTGCACCGCGCCCTGCCCCCGCCCGAGCGGGACCGGGCGGTGGTGCTGACCGGCAACTACGGCGAGGCCGGCGCGCTGGCCCGGTACGGGCCGCAGCGGGGACTGCCCCGCGCGTACTCGGGGCACAACAGCATGGCCACGTTCGGCCGGCCGCCCGACGACGCCGACGTGGTGATCGTCGTCGGCTGGTCCCGCCCGGACCGGTTGCGCGCCTGGTTCACCGAGGTCACCGAGGCCGGCCGGGTCGACCAGCGGGTCGACGTCGACAACGACGAGAACGGCGAGCCGATCTTCGTCGCCCGAGGGCTGCGCCGCCCGTGGTCGCAGATCTGGGACTCCGAGGTACGGCACGGCTCCTGACATACTTGCCGCCATGCTCTGGGGAGTCAGCGGGTCGATCTTCCTCCTCGACTACCTCGGCGCGGTCGCCGTGGCCGTCGCGATCGCGATCGCGGTACGCGAACTGACCGGCCGCCGTACCCGGGGCGCGACGCCCGACCGGGTCGAGCTGGCGTACCTGACCGATCGGGCGCTGCTGGCCTGCCAGCTCGGGGTGGCCGCGCTGCGCCGCGCCGGTGGCGTCGAGATCGGCGAGCTGGCCACCCTGCACGCGCAGGGGCGTCCCCCGGCCGGTTCGCCCGCGCTGGTGCGCGCCCTGCACAGCGCGCTGCGCCGCCCGCAGACCTGGGCCGCGGTGCTCGCCGACCCGGAGGTGGGCCGGGCGCTGCGCCGTACGGTCGGGCGGCTGGTCCGCGACGGCTGGCTGCTCACCCGCGCGCAGCGGCGGCGGATCGCGCTGGGCACGGTGCCGCTGTTCGCGGTCGCCGCGGTCGGGCTGACCCGGCTCGTGGACAGCGCCGTCGAGGGGCGCTCCGCCGGTGGTCCCGCCTCGGTCGCCGGACTCCTGCTGTGCTGCCTGGCCACCGCGCTCGGCGGCTGGTGGCTGACCGAGGTGCCGGAGACCGGGTCCGCCGCCCGGCGCCTGCTGCGGCGGCTGCGCCGCGAGCACGCCGACCTCGACCCCGAGCGCCGCCCGGTCTGGCAGGGCCGCGACACCGACACGCTGCTCACCGGAATGGCGCTGTTCGGCCCCCGCCCCCTGCTGGCCGTGGACCCGGCCTTCGCCGTCCAGGTGGGGATCGACCCGGACCGGGACCGCCCGCGCCCCGCCCGCAAACCCGCCCGCCGCTGACCGAACCCCCCATTTCGCGTCGATCATGAGGTTGACGGTGTCCGGCGCCCGGTTTGTCCGGTACAACTTCATGATCGACCCGGCGGTGGCAGGCCCGCCGGTTTCCTTGTCTTGAGGGGCGGGAAGGCTCGGGCATGGCCGAGACATTCGTGAGCGAAGACCTGAAGACACTGCAGGCGATTGCGCGCGGGGCCGGGATACAGGAGGTCGACCGCCTGTCGCCGGACCAACTGGTCGAGGCGCTGCGCCGCGCCGGGGTGACCGACGGTACGCAGGACCAGTGGCCGCCCCAGCCGATCGAGGACCCGGCTCACCTGGCCGGGCTGCCCCGCAGTTCGCTGAAGCAGGGCGACGAGAGCACCGGCGGCCGGGCCGCCGAGGAGTCGATCGGTGCCATGCCCGGCGAGTCCGGCACCGAGATCAACGACCGTACGGAACGCTGACCGCAAATCGCACAAGGGGCCGCCCCCGGTGACTCCCGGGGGCGGCCCCACGCTCGACCGTGCGGGATCAGTGCATCCCGGCGGCCGCCGCCTCCTCACGGACCCGGCGCTCGTCACCGCTGAGCGTGTTCAGGGGCTTCTCCTTGATGAACAGCACGACGACCAGGGCGAGCAGCGCGAACGGCGCGCCGATGAGGAACATCTCCGACGTCGCGGTGCCGTAGACCTCCTGCACGATCCGCAACACCGGCTCCGGCAGGGCCGACAGATCCGGCACCTCGGCCGATCCGCCGCCGGTGGCCAGCGGCCCGAGCTTCTCGGTGGTCAGCGACGTGACCCGGTTGGCCAGGACCGCACCGAGCGCGCTGACCCCGACCGCGCCGCCCATGCTGCGGAAGAACGTCAGCACCGAGGTCGCCGCGCCCAGCTCGGCGGCCGGCACGTCGTTCTGCGCGGCCAGCACCAGGTTCTGCAGCAGCATGCCGACGCCGACACCCAGCACCGCCATGTACACCGAGAGCATCGGCACGCTCGTGTTCGCGTCGATGGTGCTCAGCAGCAGCATGCCGACGGTCATCACCGCGGCGCCGGCGACCAGGAACATCTTCCACCGGCCGTACTTGGTGATCAGCTGACCCGCCACGGTCGAGGAGACCAACAGGCCGAGGACCATCGGCAGGCTCATCAGGCCGGCCACCGTCGGCGACTTGCCGAGCGAGGTCTGGAAGTACTGCGACAGGAACACCGTGCCGCCGAACATCGCCACGCCGACCAGGATGCTGGCCACTGTGGTGAGGCTGACGGTGCGGTTGCGGAAGATGCCGAGCGGGATGATCGGTTCCTCGGTGCGGGACTCGACGAACACGGCGAGCGCGAGTAGCGCCAGCCCGCCGCCGACCAGCAGCGCGGTCCAGCCCGAGGCCCAGTCGAACTTGTTCCCGGCCAGCGACGACCAGATCAGCAGCGTGGACACACCCGAGGTGATCAGCAGCGCGCCGAGCCAGTCGATGCGGACCCTGCGGCGGACCACCGGAAGGTGCAGCGTCTTCTGCAGCAGCGCGATGGACAGCAGGCTGAACGGCACACCGATCAGGAAGCACCAGCGCCAGCCGAGCCAGGACGTGTCGACCAGGACGCCGCCGATCAGCGGGCCGGCGATGGTGCCGACACCGAAGACGGCGCCGAAGATGCCGGCGTACCGGCCCAGCTCACGCGGCGGGATCATGGCCGCCATGACGATCGTGGCGAGCGCCGTCATGCCGCCCGCGCCGATGCCCTGGATGACCCGGCTGAGCAGCAGCACCTCGACGTTCGGGGTGAATCCGGCGACCAGCGAGCCGACCACGAACAGGCCGAGGGACGACTGGATCAGCAGTTTCTTGCTGTAGAGGTCGGCCATCTTGCCCCACAGCGGCACCGTCGCGGTCATCGCCAGCAGCTCGCTGGTGACGATCCAGGTGTAGACGGTCTGGCTGCCGTTGAGGTCGGCGATGATCCGGGGCAGCGCGTTCGCCACCACCGTCGAGGCGAGGATCGCCACGAACATGCCGACCATCAGGCCGGACAACGCCTGGAGGATCTCCCGGCGTGACATCCGCGTACCCGTCTCGGCGGGCGGAACAGTGGCGGTGGTCATCGAACTCCTTGTCGTGTGCGCGGGCGGGCGGCCACGGCCGGTACGGATGGGAGGGGTCAGGACGGATCGGGCAGGCCGGCGGCGACGGCGGCGAACGCCTCGGCGGTCAGCTCGCGCAGCGTCGTCGTGTCGGGTCGCTCGACCCACTGCATCAGGGCGGTGCGCAGAATCGCGCCGGCGACAGTGGTGACGAGCGTCGGGTGGCCGTGGCACGGGTCGAGGCCCAGCCGGGCGGCCACCGCCGCGACGATCACCTGCTCGGTCTCGGCGTTGCCGCTGATCAGCCGCGGGAGCAGCGACGGGTTCGCCGCGATGACCCGCAGCCGCAGCAGCCACACCTCCCGGTCGGCCTCGACGGCTTCGACGACGTCGCCGAAGGCCAGCCGCAGCGCGTCGAACGCGGACACCTCCGGCGGCGCGGCGACGATGCGGGCGGCCAGCACCTCGCGGTCGGTCGGCTGGTCGCCGAGCAGCGCCTCGTCCTTGCTGGGGAAGTAGTTGAAGAAGGTGCGGGCCGACACGTCGGCGGCCTCGCTGATCTCCTCCACCGTCACCTGGTCCAGGCCGCGCTCGGCGACCAGGCGCAGCGCGGCGGCGCTGAGGGCGGCGCGGGTTTGCCGCTTCTTTCGGTCACGCAGGCCGGGGCGGCTCTGGTCGGTGGTCACGCCACGACCCTACGAGCGATCTTGCAGACAGTGCAAACTTTTAGTCAGTGAAGTGATGCGTGACGCAGCGGTCCCGGAAAACGGGTTGAGAGCGGTTCCGGACGTCCCGTACGTTTCCCGCACTCCTGTCGCAGCGAAGAAGGACGATTCCGCGTGACCCCTCCTGCTCTCTGACCCTGACACGTTCCCCACGCCTGTAGCCGTCGCCTGCGCGACGGCTCCCCGGGCTGCCCTCGCGCGCCCGGCCACAGCGTCCGAGGCCGCGCGTAATCGGCCTCGCGTCAGGTCTTCAGAGATCAGGTCTCCATGTCATCCCAACCTCATATGGTGCTGCCCTGGGTCGTACGCCGGACCCGCCTTCCGCTGCTGTCGCTGCGCTGCGTCATCTGCCGGGCGGAGACGGCCACCGCCGCCCGGGGCCGGTTCCGCGTCAACGCCAACGGCAAGCTGCTGGACGTCTGGCTGCTGGTGCACTGCGTGTCCTGCGGCCGGACCAGCAAGCTCACCGTCCGTGAGCGGGCGGCGGTCAGTTCGTTCGATCCCACCGATCTGCACGGCCACCAACTCAACGATCCCGACCTGGTGGCGGCCACACTGCTGGACCCGGCGTTCGCCCGGCGCTGCCACTTCACCCTCGACTGGACCGGAGCGTGGCGCCTGGACGCGCCGGTCGTGCCGCTCGACGGGTGGCCGGTGCAGGTGAACGTCACGTTCGACGACCCGGTGCCGGTGCGCCCGGACCGGCTCATCGCCCACCGGTTCGGCCTCACCCGGTCCGAGGTGCTGCGCCGGGTCAAGTGCGACATCCCGCTGAAGCGTCCGACGAGCACCGCATTCACCTTCACGGTGCTGGCGGAGGACTGACCGGGCGTGGTCGCGGCGGCATCCCGCCGCGACCACGCCTCACCCGCTGTTCGCGGCGCCGCCCCGTACCGCGGCCAGTTCGGCCTCGATCAGGTCGGCGGCCCGGTCGGCACCACCGGCGGCGCGGGCCTGCCGCTTCAGCTCGGCGCTGCGGGCCACCACGGCCGGGTCCGACGTGAGGGCGAGCAACGTCTCGCGCAGCTCCGCGGCGGTGACGGTGCCCGAGTCGACGACGCGGGCGACGCCGAGCGCGGCCAGCTGCTCGGCGTTCGCGAACTGGTCGGCCGCCTGCGGTACGGCGATCATCGGCGTCCCGCAGTAGAGACCTTCGCTGCTGCCGCCCATGCCGGCGTGGGTGACGAAGGCATCCGCCTGCTCCAGTACGGCCAGCTGCGGCACCCACCGGTGGACCTCGACGCTGTCCGGGACGGGACCGAGTTCGGCCGGGTCGACGTACTCGCCGATCTGCAGGACGGTGTGCCAGCCGGGCAGGTCGCCGAACGCGGCGACGCAGCGGCGGTAGAACTCGGGCTGCCGGGTGAAGGCGGAGCCGAGCGAGACGAGCAGCACCTTCCCGGCGTGCTCCGGTCGTACCCAGGAACCCTGCTCGGCGCGGTCGCCCAGCACCGGGCCGACGAAGCTGTAGACCGACCGGTCCACGCGGTCGGCGTTCGGCTGGAGCGCCTCCGGCGGCAGGACGAGGCTGCGGACCGGCCGCCCCTGGAACGCCATGCTGTCGGTGACCGACGAACTCTGCGCGGTCAGCCATGCCGTGAACCGCCGGTAGTAGTCGGCGCCGCGCGGATCGGCCCGCATCGCCTCCACAGCGGATGCCATCTCCTGCTCGTAGCCGTCCCAGGCCACGAACGTCGAGGACAGTTGAACGGCCGGAATCCCCCACTGTTCGCCGAGCAGCCGGGCCGGCGCGCCCGCGATGTCGTAGAGGAACAGGTCCGGCCGGTCGTCGGTGTAGGCGGCCCGCAGCTGCGGCAGCATGGCGATCGCGTCGTCGAGGAAGAGCGTGAGCTGCGCGATCGGGTCGTCGATGCCGGCGCCGCCGTCAGCGGGCAGCGTCGAGGCGTACGCCTTCAGCTCCGCGCCGGTTGACCGGATGACCTCGCCGAAGGCGGGGTCATTGGCGTACGTGACCCGGTGGCCGCGCCGCACCAGGGTACGGATGATCTCCAGACTCGGGTTGACGTGCCCGTGGAACGGGATGCTGACCATGGCGATGTGCGGCAAGTGATCTCCTGATCTCTGCTGAGACGAGACGTCCCGTCTCGCTTGCCCAGCAGAGCATGGCACGACCACCTCCGTCAAGACGATACGTCTCGTCTCGCGGTAGGCTGCCGCTGTGACTCCGCAGCCCACCCGCCGCAACGAGCAGTCCCGCCGCGCGATCCTCGCCGCCGCCCTGGAGCTGCTGACCGAGACCGGCTATTCGGCCCTGACCGTCGAGGCGATCGCCGCCCGCGCCGGGGTCGGCAAGCAGACCATCTACCGCTGGTGGCGCGGCAAGGGCGCGGTCATCCTGGACGCGCTCGCCGACGACATGCCGGAGGTGATCGCGCTGCCCGACACCGGTGACCTACGGGCTGATCTGCGTGCGGTTCTCCGGGCCACAGTCGCCGAGTTCGCCGATCCCCGGCTGTCCGCCACCACGCGTGCCATCACCATCGAGACGCTCGCCGATGAGGAACTGGCCGCCCAGGCGCGCGACCGGCTGCTCCGTCCTCAGTTGAATGCGGTCCGCGCCCGGCTGGAGGCCGCCCGCGAGGCTGGCCAGGTACGCCCCGACGCGGCGCTTGACCTGGTGGTGGAGTTGCTGTTCGGCCCGCTGTACCACCGCTGGCTGCTGCGCAACGGCCCGCTGACCGACGACTACGCCGACGGCATCGTCGACCTGGTCGTCACCGCGGTCACCCCGTCGACGAACGCTGGCCGCTAGCCATTCGTCTGCGGTCTATCCGGCGGACAGTTCCTGCGACAGCCGGTCCAGTCCGCCTCGTATCAGCTTCCCGTAGCCGTCGTCGCCGAGCGCCCCGATCCCGTCCCGGGCCCGCCGGAGATGGTCCCGCGCCTGGTCGAGTTCACCGAGCTTGCGGTGGCACTCCGCCAGGTTCAGATGCAGCGACGGGTACAGCCCGGCGACCGACATCGGCACCCCGGCCTGCGCGACCCGCTCGTCGGTGAGCAGGTCGGCCGCCGCGAGCGCCCGCCGGTCCCAGACAAGCTCCTGACGTGCGTCGTCCTGCACGTCGGCCATCGCGTGGGCGAGGACGCAGACGTGCAGTGGATCACCCTGTTCCCCGCCGATCTCGTCCCAGATCCGGGCGAACAAGTCGCGGGCGTCCTCGCGTCGGCCGTGCTGGTGGTGCATCTGTACGCCGTCGTTGATCCGGGTCAGCGTCGCGTCGAACACCATCGCCTGCTCCCTGGGATCGGCTGCGGTGGCGTGATCGTACGCCGACAGCGGTCCTCTGAACCCGCCCGCACATAACTGTCATTATGGTGTAGTGCCGATTCGTCCCATTTGACCGGCCAGGTAGGTCGATTACTGTTACCGGTAATCCGATAATCGTCGCGGCACCGAAAGTGTTCGGCGAGCCGAACACCGTCGGCTCCCGGCCTGCTCGACAATCCACGGGTGACGACGACATCCCCCGCGCGCCAGATGGCCGGCTCACCTCCCGCACTGCACTACTACGTGCTGCACGACGCCGCTGGCGCGCCGGAAGGACTGTTGGCCGAGGAGTTCCTGCTCGCGGCGGACTACTCCTCCGCCGGGCTGGTGAGCGTTGGCTGGATCCGGTCCGAGGGGCGTTGGCACGAGGCGTCGGCCACCAGTCGGCGGCTACGTGCGGACGCCGGGTTACGCGAGCGGGTGACGCCCGTCGACCGCGACGCGGCGGCGGCGCTCTATCGAGATCTCTGCGGCGCGGACCTGCCGGACGAGGACACGCTGCGGGAGTGCTTCGGCGCCCCTCCGCCTCAGCCGCCCCCTTTGCGGCTGGGCGACTCCGGACCCCGGCCGGGGTTCCGCGAGACGCGCGTCTACCGGATCCTGTTCGCCGGCGAGTTGAGCCCGGACGGTCTCACGGCACTCGGCGAGGCGTGGCAGATGCCGATCACCGACGACCCGGCGGATCCCGGCACGCGTGTCCTGGGATCGGCGCGCCGACAGGTCCGCGGCGACGCCTTCCGCTGGGATCTGCGCCGCGTCGCCGCGGGCGCCGCCTGGGGACTGGACGTGACCTGCGACCTTCTCGGCGACCGCGATGAGGCCGTAGGTGTGCTGCTGTACGGTCTGACGACTCGGATGCGCGAGCAGGGGATGCTTCCCGTCACCGTCGACCGGTTCCGCTGACGCCTACCTCGCGAACAGCCTGGTCACCTCGAAGGGCTCGGGGAACCGTACGGGGATCCGGGCCTCCGCACTCCTGCGGTCGAGGAACGCCTTCGTCACGGCGAACCTGTCGAAGACGGGCGGCAGCGGGCGGAGCCTGCGGTCCAGCGACACGAAGAAGTTGTCCCAGTGGATCGGCACGATGAGGCCGGGCCGCGTCGCTTCCACCACGTGCCGCCAGTAGTCGTCCTGGAACCGCCGCGGCTGAACACCCAGAGCGCCTGTCGCGAGGTAGAGGACGTCGACGTCGAGCCCGTCGAACTTGCCGGGTACGAAGTTGGCGCTCGGATGGATCAGCAGCGAGCCGCCGGGATGGGTGATGAGGAAGGAGAAGCACCCGCCGTCGCGGTAGCTGCTCGCCCTGACCGGTGGGACGAGCGGTTCGTCGATCGTGCCCGGGAACCTGTTGCCGGGGCTGTGGACGGCGGCGAGCACACGCACGGTGAACGCGCCGACCGTGTGCTCGCCGCCGTCCGCGATGCGCGTCATCGACTCCTCGGCGAGGCCCGCGCCACGCCCCACGTTCAGGGTCGACTCGGAACCGAAGAGCCTGCCCCCGAGATGCTTGACTATCTCGGGGGCGTCCATGACGTGGTCGTAGTGGGAGTGGGCGACGAAGAGCGCGTCGAGACGGGTCACCCCGGCCCGGGCGAGAGCGCCGGTGATCCGCCCGAGGTCGGGTGCGACGCGACCGAACGCGACACGGAGCAGCGAGGGCCTGCTCAGGAAGCCGTCGATCAGGATGCCGGACGCCCCGTCGGACAGCCAGACGGTCGTGGTGCCGAAGAACACGGCTTCGACAGACGTCCCGCCGCCCGAGCCCATGCGCAGATGGTAGTGCGCTGGGGCGGTGTCAAAGTCAGTAGTGCTGGGCGCACCTCACTCGCTGGTCGACAGCGCCTCCAGCCACGGGTCGTCTCGCCCGGTGGAAAGGTGCTGGACGTACCCAGGACCGAGGATGAGGTGGTCGATGAACCCGGCAACGTCGTCGGCCAGCTTGGCGAAACTGGCAAGGTCGCTGTCGGTGTACCAGACGATGTTCAGGTCGGAGAACCACCACACCTCGCCGGTTGCACGCTCAACGAAGACGGGATTCTGCAGGACGTCCGCGACCACGCACCAGCGCGTAGCACCGCCCGGCAGGTCGTCGGCCATCCACGGTGTATGGCGCACTGATGCTGCCGACCACAGCCGCATGTCGCCGGTGCTTCCACAGTCGGCCCCGTCGGCGAGGCGGAGGAACTCGGCGTAACCGGGGGCGATGTCGTCGAGCGGCTCGTCCAGAGGGACCGGCGGTGGCAGCTCCAGCGGCCCGTACGGCGGTGCAAGCCGTGCCAGAGCCGCAGCGATTCGACGGACGGAGTCGATCAAGCGCATCCCTCACTTACTGGTCACCGGTCCGGTAGGCGTCGGCAGCGGCTGTCACGTCGGGGCCGCCGCCCGTCGGACTTCTGCGCCACTGCATGACAGCTCAGACGGCGATGGTGCCTGAGCTGGAGTGACCGCTCGGCGTGTCGGAGATCGAAATGTGGCGAGGTCTCCGATGGATGGTTCAACCTCGGCGCCGACAACGAATGGCTGTGACCGACTTCGACACACCCTAATGGCCGTCCGGAACGGCGCCGCGGGTGCTGCGCAGGCTCCACAGGATCGACACCGCGATCGTCACCACGATCACGCCGAGGGTGACCGGGATGGGCAGCTTGCCGACCGGCGTCTCCGACAGGATCAACTTCACGCCGGCGAAGGCGAGCAGGACGGCCAGGCCGTAGTGCAGGTGCACGAAGCGGCGCAGCAGCCCGGCGAGGCAGAAGTAGAGGCTGCGCAGGCCGAGGATGGCGAAGGCGTTGGCGGTCCAGACGATGAACGTGCTGGTGGTGATGGCCAGGATCGCGGCGACGCTGTCGATCGCGAAGATCAGATCGGTGGTCTCCACCGCGATCAGGACCACGAACAGCAGCGTCGCGACCCGCTTGCCGTCGATCCGGGCGAAGAACCTGTCACCGTGGAATGCGGGGTCGGTCGGAACGACCCGGCGGACCAGCCGGACGACGGGGTTGCGGTCCGGCGGGGTCTGCTCGTCGTGGCGGAACGCCATCTTGTAGCCGGTGTAGACGAGGAACGCGCCGAACACGTACGCGGTCCAGAAGAACGTCTCCAGCAGCTCGGCGCCGACGAAGATGAAGACCAGCCGGAACACCAGGGCGCCGATGACACCCCAGAACAGCACCTTGTGCTGGAACGCGGCGGGCACGGCGAAGTAGCTGAAGATCAGCGCGAAGACGAAGACGTTGTCGATCGACAGCGCCTTCTCGATCAGGTAGCCGGCGTAGTAGGTGCCTGCCACGTCACCGCCCTGCCAGACCCACAGGACGACGCCGAAGAGCAGACCGGCGGCGATCCAGATGCCGGACCAGACCGCTGCCTCACGAAATCCGATGACGTGGTTGTCGCGGTGCAGGAACAGGTCGACGGCGAGCATCGCCGCGATCGCCAGCATGAGTACGGCCCAGATCCACAGGGACACGGACATACCGAAGGGAGACCTCTCGCCCCGGGCCGGCGGGGTGCCGGCGCTGCTGGACGAAGGTCTCCCCGGGCCACTGACAGCGGTGGCTGCACCGCCGGGATCCGGATGGGCCGGGCCCGTACTGACGGCGATGCGTGGATCCTCGGGTACTCCCCCTCGAACTACGATCCATTATTCACGAAGTATGCTTCGCACGTCAAGGAGCCCGGCCCGTCGATAGGGTGACCCGATGGACGAAGACGCACGACGCCGGCACTCCTCGTCGTTCGGCGCAGCGGCCACCGCGTACGCCGAACACCGGCCCGACTACGCGCGGGCCGCCCTGCGGTGGGCGCTCGAACCCGCGCCCGGTGCGCGGGTGCTCGACCTCGGCGCGGGCACCGGCAAGCTCACCGCCACGCTGGCCGAGGTGAGCGACGACGTCACGGCCGTCGAGCCGGACCCGGCGATGCTCGCCGAACTCCGCCGCACCCTGCCTGGCGTACGGGCGCTGTCCGGCAGCGCCGAGGCGATCCCGCTGCCGGACGCCTCCGTCGACGCCGTGGTCGCCGGCAACGCCATGCACTGGTTCGACATGGCCGTGGCCGGGCCGGAGATCGCCCGCGTCCTCTCCCCCGGCGGTGTCCTGGCCGGACTGTGGAACGTCGTGGACGACCGGGTCGACTGGGTGGCCGGGCTCGCGGCGGTCAGCGGCAGCGCCGCCATCGGCCCCCGGGACACGCCCGCGAGCTGGCGCGACGCGACGGCGACCATGCACCTGCCGAAGACCGGCGGGGCCCGGTTCGGCTCGCCCGAGCAGGCGGAGTTCCCGCACGGGCAGCGCCGGACCGCCGACTCGCTCGTGGCGACGCTCGCCACCCGGGCCGGGATGCTGGTCATGCCGGAACGGGAGCGCACGGAGACGCTCGACCGTATCCGCGCGTACCTGGCGAGCCGGCCGGAGACCGCCGACGGCGAGTTCACGCTGCCGATGCTCACCTGTGTGCTGCGCGTGCGGCGATTGTGAACGGCGCGGACCTCCGCGCCGCCGCCGCGGCGACGACCGCCGTGCTGCGGCCCGCCGCCGACCGGGACTGGACGGTACGCGCGGGAGACCTGGACTGGTCCTGCTGGACCACGGCCGCGCACATCGCGCACGACCTGATCGCGTACGCCGGTCAGGTGTCCGGCCGGCCCGACGGCGGCTACCTCCCGTACGACCTGCGGGTACACGCGGACGCCGCGCCCGCCGAGGTGCTCACCGTCGCGGCGGCCGCGGCCGGGATCCTGGCCGCCACTGTCGACGCCGCGAGCCCGAACGACCGGGCGTGGCACTTCGGCCCCTGCGATCCGGGCGGCTTCGCCGCGATGGGCGTGGCCGAGATCCTGCTGCACACACACGACCTGACCCGAGGGCTCGGCCTGGACTGGTCGCCACCCGCCGAGCTGTGCGCCCGGGTGGTGAGCCGGTTGTTCCCGGATGCGCCCGACGGCAGGCCGGCGCCGGTGCTGCTGTGGCTGACCGGCCGCGCGCCGCTCGGCGACCGGCCACGACGCACCTCGTGGACCTGGCAGGCGGCGCGCCCCTGAACGCTCAGCGGCGCCACCAGCGCCAACGACGGCGCGGACGGGCCGACGCGGCACGGGGTGGCTCCGACGTCGTGACGACCGGCGCGGCCCGTTCCCGATCGGCACGCCAGCCGCGCACCGCGTCCTCGACGTTCACCGGGCGGACCACCACACGTGGCCCGGTCGGGGTACGCAGCCAGGCCACCACCTCGGTGTTGAGCGCCGCCACGTACGAGCGGACGGCTTCCTCGGTGGGCAGGTCACGCAGCTCGACCGGAAGCTGTTCGATGCGGCGGCGCAGCTGCAGCGGCGTGGGCAGCAGCAGGTCGGACGGGATCTGCTCGCGCTCCATGAAGCTGCGGATCCACCAGCCCTCGTCGTAGGGCGTGTCGCGCCCCGGGATGGGCTTGCCGGCGCCCGGCAGGTTGTCGAACTCGCCGCGTTCCTGGGCCGAGCGGATCTGCGCCTCGACCGCGGCCTCCCAGGCTGTCGTCACCGCCGTCACCTCCCGTACCCACGGTAGCCGCCGCCGTCCGACAAGAGTCAGCGTTGCGCGGGGCCGAGCTGTTCCCGCGCGGACCGCCGCGTAGCGTGCCCCCGGGGTGAGGGGGCGCCGGCGTGCGCGACTGGCTCATCGACCTCGCTGTGGCGACGGCCTGCCTGGTCGGGAGCTGGGCGGTGCTGCTGCGCCTGCTCGGCTCATGAGAGCAGCGGCGGGCCGGACAGTCAGGGCAGGTGGCGGACGTGGCGGTGGCCGTCGCGGGGAAACGGCGCGCGGGCCGGCAGGACCTCGGCGAACGCGTACCCGCTCTTTTCCGCCACGCGGCAGGACGCCGGGTTGTCGACCTGGTGCAGCAGCTCCAGGTGGGTCAGCCCGGTGGCGGCGAACCGGGCGAACGCCCATCCGGTGACCGCCTCCACCGCGCGTGGCGCGACGCCCCGGCCCCGTGCCGGCGCGGCCGTCCAGTAGCCGACCTCGGCGGCCGGGCGGCCCGGGCGGACGTCCTTGAGCACCACGCAGGCCGCCACCTGCTCCTCCTCCAGCACCGCGAACATGAACCGGTGCCCGGCGGCCCAGCCCTGGTGGCTGCGGCGCAGGAACACCCGCGCCTGCGCCGGTCCGGTCACCGGATGTCTGGTCCAGGCGCGCAGCACCGGATCCCGGTACGCCTCGATCAGCGCGTCGGCGTCACCGTCGCGCCACGGGCGCAGCAGCAGGGCGGGCGCGGTCGCGGTCGCCGGCGCGGACAGCACGATCGACATGCGACAAGTATCCCCACCGCCCCCGCCCCGCGCTGACCCCCGACTCCGGCGATCATGAAGTTGGCGGCCGTCGGTGACCGATTTGTCGCCGTCAACCTCATGATCGCCGGAGTGGGAGCAGGGGTGAGGGCGCGGCGGGGCGGTGGGTGTCGGCGGGTGGGCGTAGGGTCCGGTTCACGGTCGGCAACGGGGAGGCGACATGGTTACAGTCGGCGCGGTGATGGGGATCGCCCTGGTGGCGCTCGGTCTGGTGCTCACGCCCGGGCCGAACATGGTCTACCTGGTGTCCCGCTCGGTGACCCAGGGGCGGCGGGCCGGACTGGTGTCGCTGCTCGGGGTGGCAGCCGGGTTCCTGGTCTACCTGGCCGCCGCGGTGGCCGGCATCGCCACCGTGTTCGTGCTGGTCCCGCCGCTGTACACGGCGGTGAAGCTGGCCGGCGCGGCGTACCTGCTGTGGCTGGCCTGGCGCACGCTGCGCCCGGGCGGCACGTCGGCGTTCACCCCGACGCCGTTGCCGCCGGACCGGCCCCGGCGCCTGTTCACCATGGGCCTGGTCACCAACCTGCTCAACCCGAAGATCGCCATCCTGTACGTGTCGCTGCTGCCGCAGTTCGTCGACCCGGCGCGCGGGCACGTGGCGGTGCAGAGCCTGCTGCTCGGCCTGACCCAGATCGTCGTGGCGCTCACCGTGAACGCGCTGATCGTGCTGAGTGCCGGTTCGGTGTCGGCGTTCCTCACCCGGCGGCCGGGCTGGGCGCGCCTGCAGCGGTGGGTCATGGGCACGGTGCTTGCCGCGCTCGCGGTGCGGATCGCCGCGGACCGCTCCCGCGCCGCCGTCGCCACCCCCTGACCGGGGTACGCGCACCCAAGCCGTCCGTCACGAACGCATGCCGCCGGGGCGACGTCACGACGGCTCCTCGCGCACGACCGCAACACCACCCGGCGGCACCGTCAACGAGCCGTCGGCCGTCGCGCCGGTCAGCAGGTCGAGCCCGGTGACCGGCACCCGCTGCGGCCGGTCGGTGTGGTTGAGCAGGTAGAGCAGGCCGTCGTGGCGGCGTACCGCCTCGACACCCTCGGGCGCTCCGGGACAGGTCGGGGTCACACCGGCGAGCCCTGCTGCCTCGGTGAGCAACCGCCGATAGGTGTCGTCGTCGGGGCGGGTGGAGACGTACCAGGCGTACGCGTCACCGATCCGGTGCCGGGTGATCGCGGGACGGCCGTCAAGCACTCCCCCGGCGTACGCGCTGATCGTCTCCGCGCCGGCCGGGTGCACCGTCTCGGACCAGATCCGGCCGGTCCCGCCGCCGGTCAGCGGCACGTGTTCGTCGTCGGCGAGCGGGTGGAACTCCTCCACCCGTACGCCGAGCAGGTCCCGGTACGCGCCCGGGTAGCCGCCGAGGCGTACCCGGGCGTGCTCGTCGGCGACACCGCTGAGCCAGGTCACCAGCAGGTGCCCGCCGGCGTGGACGTGCCGGCGTACCCAGTCGACTGTGGCGTCCGAGGCCAGGTAGAGGGCGGGCAGCACGAGCAGCCGGCAACCGTCGAGCGGGGCGCCGGGCGGCACCACGTCGGCGGTGACCCCCGCGTGCCACAGCGCCCGGTGCGCGGCAGCCGCCTCGCCAGGGTGGTCGAGTCCGGCGCGGGGCATCCCCGGGTGCCGCAGCGCCCAGCCGCTCGCCGCGTCGTACGCGATGGCCACGCCCGCCTCGACGCGGCCCGGCGCGGTCCCGGCGAGCCGGCCCAGCGCGGCGCCCAGGTCGGCGGCCTCGCGGAACACGCGGGTGTCCGCCCCGGCGTGCGACACCACGGCGGAGTGGAAGCGTTCCGCGCCGCCGGCTGGGGCGCGCCACTGGAAGAACATCACCCCGGCGGAGCCGCGTGCGACGTGGGCAAGACTGTGCCGGGTCATCCGGCCGGGTTCCTTGGTGTGCATCCGCCCGGCGACGTGGATCTGGTTGGGCGCGCTCTCGGCCAGCAGCCACGGCGCCGGCCGCCCGGCGCCGTGGCGGGCCCAGCCGCGGGCCACGTCGGCGGCGAACGCGGTCTGCTCCTGCGCGCCCGCGCCGACCGCGGACGGGTAGTGGTCGATCGCGACCACGTCGACCTCGTGCGCCCAGCGGGCGTGGTCCACCGGCACCCAGTCGCCGAGCACGTAATTGGTGGTGACCGGCACCGAAGGGTTCGCCGCGCGTAGCAGGTCACGCTGCTCGGTGTACGCGGACAGCAGCGTGTCGGACCAGAAGCGGCGGAAGTCGAGCAGATGGCCGGGGTTCGCGAGATATTGCGTGGCGTGGGGCGTGCCGACCTGCGCCCAGTCGGAGTAGTGCTGGCTCCAGAAGCTGGTCACCCAGGCGTCGTTCAGCGCGTCGAGGTCGCCGTAGCGGGTGGTGAGCCAGCGGCGGAACGCCGCCTCGGTGTGCGGGCAGTGGCAGGTGGTGCCGTACTCGTTGTGCACGTGCCACAGCGCGAGCGCCGGGTGGTGCGCGTACCGGGCGGCCAGCACCTCGGCGATGCTGCGGGCGGCGTCGCGGTACGCGGGCGCGGCGGCGCAGTAGGTGTCGCGGCTGCCGTGGGTCAGGCGGACGCCGTCGGCGGTGACCGGCAGCGCGTCCGGGTGGCGCAGCGAGAACCACGGCGGCGGCGACGCGGTGGGGGTGGCCAGGGCGGCGCGGATGCCGTTCGCGTGCAGCAGGTCCAGGACGCGGTCGAGCCAGTCGAGCGTGTGGCGGCCGGGTTCGGGTTCCAGCCGGGACCAGGCGAACACGCCGACGGTGGCCAGGTTGACCCCGGCGGCGCGCATCAGGGCGATGTCCTCGCGCCACACCTCCGGCGGCCACTGTTCCGGGTTCCAGTCCCCGCCGTAGCAGAGCCGCCCGTCGCTCCACGGCGCTTTAGTTGTCATCCCGGCCAAAATAGGAACAGGTGAGAAGGAAAGTCAATGGCGTCGATCATTGACAGTTAGTTGGGCTTCCAAAGAAACTGGCGGGACCGCCCGTGGACGCCGCGAGGAGACGCCCATGCCGTACCGCCCGCCGCTGGTCCCGTACGAGACCTTCGTGGCCGACCCGCCCGACCTGCCGGTCCGCGCCCCCGGCGAGGAGGGCGCCGACGACGTGCTGCGGGCCGAGGTCGCCGCGACCGACGCGCACGGGGTCACGCTCACCGCGACCTGCGCGTCCGGCCGCACGCTGGTCACGCGCGTCGAGGCCGCCGGGGACGGGATCATCCGGGTACGCCTCGCCGACGACCCCTCGGTACGCAGCCGGTCCGCACCGGCGCTGACACTGGTCCACCCGCAACCCCACCCGGCCACCGTGACCGTCGCCGACGGGCAGGTCCGGGTGGCGGCCGGTGGCATGGTCGCCGATCTGAGCCTGGACCCGTGGGGACTGCGGTTCCACACTCCGGACGGACGACTGCTGCTGGCCTCCGACGCCGGCACCCGCGACATCAGCGGCCGCCGCCGCACGCTGCCGCTGGGCCGCTCCACAGTCGACGGGGAGCCGGTGGCCTGGCACGAGAGCTTCATGGCGCCCGGCGACGAGCGGTTCGTCGGCTTCGGCGAGAAGTTCACCCCACTGGACAAGCGTGGCCAGCGGCCGCTGATGTGGAACTTCGACGCCTTCGGTGGCGAGTCCGACCGGTCGCACAAGAACGTGCCGTTCTACCTGTCCGACCGCGGCTACGGCGTACTCGTCGACAGCGGGCTGCCGGTGCAGTTCGACATGTGCGCCAGCACGCACAGCAGCGTGCAGATCCTCGTCCCGGACGACCTGCTCGACTACTACGTGCTCGCCGGACCCACCCCGGCGCAGGTGCTCGACCGGCTCGACACGCTGACCGGCCGGCCGTACCTGCCGCCGCGGTGGGCGTTCGGCGCGTGGATCTCCTCCGGCTTCTTCCCGGACAGCCAGCAGCGCGTGCTGGAACGGGCCCGGCGCATCCGCGCGGACGACATCCCCTGCGACGTGCTGCACCTGGACTGCTACTGGCAGGTCGCCGGACACTGGTCGGACCTGCGCTGGGACACCGACGCCTTCCCCGACCCCGACGGCATGCTCAAGGACCTCACCGAGCAGGGCTTCCGGGTGTGCCTGTGGATGAACCCGTACCTGATGACCGGCAGCCCGCTCTACGCCGAGGCCGAGGCCGCCGGCTACTTCCTGCGCCGCCCGGACGGAAGCACGTACGTCGCCGACACGTGGCACGGCAGCTACCCGGTCTGCGCGATCGTGGACCTCACCAACCCGGCCGCGGTGCGCTGGTTCCAGGACCTGCTGCGCCCGCTGCTCGCCCAGGGCGTCGCCGTGTTCAAGACCGACTTCGCCGAGGGCGTGCCCGCCGATGCCGTCGCCCACAACGGCATGACCGGCGTCGAGCTGCACAACGTGTACGCGCTGCTGTTCAACGACGCGGTCGCCGACGTCACCGAGGAGGTGGCCGGGCACCGCACCGTGTGGGCGCGCTCGTCGTACCTGGGCGGGCAGCGGCACAGCGCCCAGTGGAGCGGCGACGTCAACGCCACCTGGCCCGGCATGGCCAGCACGCTGCGCGGCGGTCTGTCCCACGGGCTGTCCGGGGTGCCGTTCTGGAGCCACGACACCGGCGGCTTCCACGGCACCCCCGAACCGGACCTGTACGTGCGCTGGACCCAGTTCGGCGCGCTCTCACCACTGGTACGGCTGCACGGCACCACCAGCCGGCTGCCGTGGGAGTTCCCGCCCGAGGCGCAACGGCACGCGGTGGACGCGCTGCGCCTGCGCTACCGGCTGCTGCCGTACCTCTGGTCGGCGGCAGTGGACAGCGCCCGCACCGGCAGCCCGATGATGCGCGCGCTGCTCGTCGACACCCCGGAGGACCCGGCCGCCTGGACCGCCGACCTCCAGTACCGCCTCGGCCCGGACCTGCTGGTGGCGCCGGTGCTCGACAGGTCCGGCGAGCGCACCGTCTACCTGCCGACCGGCGACGACTGGCTGGACGCGTACACCGGGCAGCGGCACACCGGCGGACGGCACCTGCGGGTGAGCGTGCCGCTGGACCGGCTGCCGCTGTACGTGCGGCACGGCGCGCTGATCCCCACTGTGGCGCCCGCGACGACGGTCGGAACCGGCCCGTTCCGGGACGTCACGGTGGTGGCCTGGGGCGGCGTCGACGGCGTGAGCGTGGTGCGCGACCCCGACGGCGACACCACGGTCACCGCCGTGCGCGACGGCGACACGCTGCGGGTACGCGTCGACGGGCCGCTGGACGTGCGGCAGGTCAGCGTGGTCGGCACGGACCCGCCGCGCCGGGTGGTGCTCGACGGCGAGCCGGTCCCCGTGACGCCGTTCGTGCCGTGGTTCCCCGGCCGGGCCCACCCGGCCGGGATCGCGCCTATTTAGTTTAAGCTTTAGCCGAACCCAGGGCCGGGCGCAGGAGGCGGGCAGTACGTGATCAGCATCGACCGGCCGACGGCCGACCTCGGCGACGTGCGGGTGACGAACCGGGCCGCGGTGCTCCGGCACGTCCGCCGCCACGCCCCCTGCTCCCGGGCCGACGTCGCCGCGCACACCGGGCTGAACAAGGCCACCGTCTCCAGCCTGGTCGCCGAGCTGATCGAACACGGGCTGCTGCGCGAGACCGGGCTGACCGAGAACCGGGTGGGCCGCCCCGCCACCATGCTCGTCCTCGACGGCGCCCGCTACGTCGGGCTCGGGCTGCGCGTCGGCGCGGACGAGCTGGTCGCGGTGGCCGCCGGGCTGGGCGGCGACCCGGTGCTCACGTGGCGGCGCGCGTTCCCCGCCGCCACCGCCGGTGCCGAGGAGACGGTGAAGGCGCTCGCGGCGCTGACCCGCCGCGCCGTCACCCGCGTCACCGGCGCCGAGCGCACCGTGCTCGGCCTCACCGTGGCCGTGCCCGGGCTGGTCGACGCCGACGGCGACGTGCCGGTCGCCCCGGCGCTCGGCTGGCGCGGCGTACCGCTCGCCGCCGCGTTGCGCCGCGCCCTGCGTGATCCGGGTTTCCCCGTCACCGTCGACAGCGAGGCCAACCTCGCCGTCCTGGCCGAGCAGCGGCACGGCCCGTACGCCGGCACGGCCGACCTGGTGCACCTCACCGGCGGGCCGGTGATCGGCGCGGGCTTGATCAGCGGTGGGCGGCTGCTGCGCGGCGGCAGGGGCTTCGCCGGCGACATCGGGCACCTGCCACTGGCCGCCGACGGCCCGCCCTGCGCGTGCGGGCGGCGCGGCTGCCTGACCGCGCTGCTCGGCGTGGACGCGGTGATCGGCCGGCTGCTGCCGGACGCCGGCCCGGTCACCGATCACCTGCCGGAGATCGAACGGATCCAGGCGCTCGCCCGCGCCGGGGACGAGCCGGTACGCACCGGCCTCACCGAGATCGGCCGGCTGCTCGGCCAGGCGGCGTCGGTGCTGGCCGGGCTGCTCGACCCGGAGGTGGTGGTGGTCGGCGGGCACCTGGCGGCACTCGCGCCGTGGCTGCTGCCGGCCGCCCACGCCGAACTCGCCGCCCGTACACCGGTCCCGCCCGGCGTGCGGCTGGAGGCCAGCACGCTCGGGTCCGCGGCCGGCGCGCTGGGCGGGGCCACCGCGGCGCTGGCCACAGTGGAGGCGGGACGCCTGCCCGCCGGGTGACCCCTTGACCGCACCGGCCGGAAGGTGTCAACCTCGGTAGCGCCGCGTTCCGGGACCGGGCAACCTGCGAAAGCGGCGTGTTTTTCGGCGGTTGTCGAAGCGCTTCACCACCGCTCCGGGCCGACCCTGCCGATACCGACCACCACCCTTTTTCGCGTACGCGCCGCCCCGTCACCGGCACGGTCGTCGAAGCGCTTCGACGGCTGGGCGGCGGCCCGTACGCCGACCGGAGGCGCCCACCATGACCGACCCCGTCCCCCACCGTCTCGACGACCTGCTGGCCCGGCTCACGCTGCCGGAGAAGCTCGGCCTGCTGCACCAGTGGCAGGCGCCGGTGCCCCGGCTCGGCCTGCGCGCGTTCCGCACCGGCACCGAGGCGCTGCACGGCGTCGCGTGGCTCGGCACCGCCACCGTCTTCCCGCAGGCGATCGGCCTGGCCGCGAGCTGGAACCCGGACCTGATCCGGGCGGTCGGGGCCGCCGTCGGCGACGAGGTACGGGTCAAGCACCGCGCCGACCCGGTCCGGGTCGGCCTCAACGTGTGGGCGCCGGTGGTCAACCCGCTGCGCGACCCCCGCTGGGGACGCAACGAGGAGGGCTGGTCCGAGGACCCGTGGCTGACCGGCAAACTGGCCACCGCGTACGCGATGGGGCTGCGCGGCGACCACCCGATCCGGCTGCGCACAGCGCCGACGCTCAAGCATTTCCTCGGCTACAACAACGAGACCGACCGGGCCACCACGTCCAGCGACCTGCCACCCCGGGTGCTGCACGAGTACGAGCTGCCGGCGTTCCGCGCCCCGCTGGCAGCGGGCGCGGCGGTCGCGGTGATGGCGTCGTACAACCTGGTCGACGGCGTACCGGCGCACCTGAGCCCGCTCATCGAGAGCGAGCTGCGCGGCTACGCCGACGGCGACATCATGGTCGTCGGCGACGCCGGGGCGGTCGGCAACATCGCCGGAGTGCAGGAGTACCTGCCCGACCACGTCGCCGGGTTCGCCGCCGCGCTGCGCGCCGGGATCGACAGCTTCACCGAGGACGACGAGGACAGCGCCCCCACAGTGGAACGTCTCACCGAGGCGCTGGCCCGCGGTCTCATCGAGCCCTCCCACGTGGACCGGGCGGTACGGCGGATCCTGTCCGTCCGGTCGCGCCTGGGCGACCTGGACCCGGACCCCCACGACGACGTGCCGCCCCACACGCTCGACAGCCTCGCCCACCGGGAACTCGCCCGCGAGGCCGCCCGCCAGTCGGTCGTGCTGCTGCGCAACGACGGCCTGCTGCCGCTGCGCCCCGGCACCCGCGTCGCGGTGCTCGGACCGCTCGCCGACACCGTGCTCACCGACTGGTACAGCGGCACCCCGCCGTACACGATCAGCGCCTACGCGGGGCTGCTCGGACGGCTGCCGGAGGTGACCACCCACCCCGGCACGGACCGGGTCACGCTGCACGTCGGCGACCGGGCGGTACGCCTCGACGGCGACGGCCCGCTGGCGCTCGGCGACACCGCGGCCGAGTTCGAGGTGGTCGACTGGGGGCGCGACGTGGTGGCGCTACGCGCCGTGGACACCGGCCGGTACGTCGGCGCCGACGACGCCGGGGCCCTGGTGGCCGACCGCGACGGACCGGGCGGCTGGGTGGTACGCGAGACGTTCCGCCTGGACCACCGGCCCGACGGCACGGCGCTGCTGCGTCACCTCGCCACCGGACGGCACGTCGGCGTCGCACCTGACGGGCGGCTGAGCGTCGCCACCGGCGACCCGGCCGTGTTCACCGTGACGCTGCGCGCCGACGGGGCCGCCGACGCCGCCGCGCTCGCGGCCGCCGCCGACGTGGCGGTGGTGGTGCTCGGCAACCACCCGATGGTCAACGGCCGGGAGACCGAGGACCGGGCCGACCTGACGCTGCCCACCGGCCAGGAGGAGCTGCTGCGCGCGGTGCACGCCGCGAACCCGCGTACCGTGCTGGCGCTGACCAGCAGCTACCCGTACGCGACCGGCTGGGCGCAGGAGCATCTGCCGGCGGTGCTGTGGAGCGCCCACGGTGGACAGGAGCACGGCAACGGGCTCGCCGACGTGCTGCTCGGCGCCGCCGACCCGGGCGGGCGGCTCACCCAGACCTGGTACGCCGACACGGCCGAACTGCCCGACCTGCTCGACTACGACGTCATCGGCGCGGACAGCACCTACCTCTACCACCGGGGTGAGCCGCTGTACCCGTTCGGGCACGGGCTCAGCTACGCCGCGTTCGACTACGCTGACCTACGGTTGAGCACCGCCACGGCACGTGCCGGCGAGGAGGTGGAGGTGAGCGTCGAGGTCACCAACACGGGCCGCCGCCCGGGCACCGAAGTGGTGCAGCTCTACACCCGGCAGCGGCGTTCCCGGGTCAAGCAGCCGCTGCGGCAGCTGCGCGACTTCGCCCGCGTCACGCTCGATCCGGGCTGTGCGGCCCGGGTGACGATGCGCCTGCGTACCGCCGATCTGGCCTGGTGGGACGAGACCCGCGCGGCGATGGTGGTGGAGGACGCCGTCCACTCGGTGCTGGTGGGCCGGTCCGCTCGCGACATCCGGATCGTCGGCGCGCTCGCCGTGACCGGAGACGCCACGACGGTCGCCCCGGCCGACCGCAGCTGTGGAGCCGCCCGGTGAGCGGGCGCGTCCCCGGCGAGCAGGTCACCATCGCCGACGTGGCCCGGCACGCCGGAGTGGCCGCCAGCACCGTCTCGTACGTGCTCAGCGGCAAACGCACCATCTCGGCCACCACCCGGGGACGGGTCCTCGACAGCGTCCGCGCGCTGGGCTACCACCCGCACGCCGGGGCGCGCGCCCTGGCCAGTCGCCGCGCCAACGTGATCGCGCTGGTGCTGCCGCTGCGTACCGGCATGCAGGTGCCGGTGGTGATGCGCTTCGCCACCGCAGTGGTCACCACCGCCCGCCGCTACGACCACGACGTGCTGCTGGTCACCGCCGACGAGGGCCCGGCCGGGCTGCACCGCATCGCCGGCAGCGCACTCGTCGACGGCGTGCTGCTGATGGACATCGAGCTGGAGGACTCCCGGGTGCCGCTGCTGCGGGAACTGGCGCTGCCGGGTGTCCTGATCGGGCACCCCGCCGACAGCACCGGGCTGGCCTGCGTGGACCTCGACTTCCGGCGCGCCGGTGAGCTGTGCGTGGAACACCTGGCCGCCGCCGGGCACCGGCGGATCGCGCTGCTCGGCGCGCCCGCCGCGGTCTACGACCGGGGCACCGGGTTCGCCCACCGCACCCGCGCCGGGGTACGCGCCGCCGCCGGGCGGCTCGGCGTCGACGCGGTGACCCGGCCCTGCGAGGAGGGACCGGCCGCGGTACGCCGCGACCTGGAGGCGCTGCTCGCCGACCACCCGGACGTCACCGGCCTGGTGGTGCAGAACGAGTCGGCGGTCGGGCCGGTGCTGGCCACGCTGCCGCTGCTCGGCCGCCGGGTGCCGCGCGACGTGTCGGTGGTCGCGATCTGCCCGGACGAGCTGGCCGAGCAGTCCGCGCTCACCTGCGTACCGGTGCCCGCCGAGGAGGTCGGCCGGCAGGCGGTGGCGTTGCTGATGCGGCGGCTGAGCGGCGAGGGAGTGCCGGAGGTGACGTTGCTGGAACCGCACCTCACCGTGCGGGACACCAGCGCCCGCCGGTGACCGTGCACCGCGTCCACGACACCGCGCCGGCCGCCGACTGGACCGACGCGTTCCTCACCGGCAACGGCGAGCTGGGACTCATGGTCCACGGGCAGCCGTACGCGGAGCGGATCGTGGTGAACCACCACCGGCTCGTCCTGCCGAACGGCGCCCGGGACGCCCGCGCGCCCGAGCTGGCCGCGCTGATGCCGGACATCCGCGCGCTGGTGCTCGCCGGGCGCCGTGCCGAGGCCGCCCGGCTGCTCACCGGCGGCCGGGAGCTGGAGTGGACCCAGTCGTTCCACCCCGGGTACGCGCTCACCGTCGACGCGCCGCCGGGACCGGTACGCGGCTACCGGCGCGACACCGACTTCACCACCGGGGAGGTGGAGGTGCAGTGGTCGGGCGGGCGGCGGCGTTGCTTCGTCTCCCGCGCCGACGGCGTGGCGGTGCTCCACCTCGACCAGGGCGACTGCGTGGTCGGTGTGACCGGTGAGCTGCCCGGCCGGCCCGCCGACGTGGTGTACGAGCAGGCCGCGTACCGCCGCGACGGGCTGGTGTACCTGCGGGTACGCGCCCGCTACCCGCACGCCGGCGGCGCGTACGGGTTCGAGGGGTTGACGCTGCTGCGCGGCGACGTGAGCGTCGACGGCGACCGGGTGCGGGTACGCGGACCGGCCCTGCTCACCACGCTCGTCGACCGGCCCGACGCGCCGCCGTGGCGTACCCGGGACTCGGAGGGGCGGCTCGCCGCGCTGGCCGGGGACTACGCCGCGCTGCTGGCCCGGCACGCGCCGCGCCATCGCGGCCCGTACACCCGGGTCGGCCTGGACCTCGGCGTGTCCGCCGCCGACCGGGCGCTGCCGGTGGGTGAGCTGCTGGCCCGGCAGGCCGCCGCGCCGCACCGGCTGGACCCGGCGCTGCTGGAGCGGCTGTTCCACTCCGGCCGGTACCTGCTGTTCAGCGCCAGCGGGGTGCTGCCGCCCCGGCTGACCGGGCTGTGGCTGGGCTCGTGGGACGCGGCGTGGGCCGGTGACTTCACCACCGACGCGAATCTGAACCTCCAGCTCGCCGGGGCGAACGTGGGCGCGCTGCCGGAGGTGACAGCGGCGCACGCCCGGCTGGTCGCCGCGCAGGTGGCCGACTGGCGCGCCAACGCGCGGGCCGTGTACGGCGCGCGCGGGCTGCTGGCGCCCAGCCGCACCGACGGTGAGCACGGGCACCTGTTCCACGTCCACCCGGACTGGCCGTTCACCGCGTGGCTGGCCGGCGCGGACTGGCTGCTGCACCCGCTGCACGAGCATCATCTGGTCACCGGTGAGCCGCTGGGCGAGGTGGCCGGGTGGCTGGCCGAGGTGGCGGACTTCTTCGCCGACGTGCTCACCGATGTGGACGGGCAGCCGGCGCTGGTGCCGTCGTACTCGCCGGAGACCGGCCCGTACGACGACACCGGCCGGACCGCGCCGGTCGCGGTCAACGCCACCATGGACGTCGCCGCGGCCCGGCACGCGCTGCGGCTGGCCGCCGAGGTGACCGGCACCGACCGGTGGGCCGGGGTACGGCCGCCCGGCTACCTGGTGGACGGGCGCGGCGCGCTCGCCGAGTGGGCGTGGACCGGCAGCACCGGCGACGAGAACCACAGGCACATCAGTCACCTGTATCCGGTGTGGCCGCTCGACGAGATCAACCCGGACGACACCCCGGAACTGGCCGCCGCCGCGCACCGGGCGCTGACGCTGCGCGGCGACGAGGACGGTTCCGCGCACGGCAGCCTGCACCGGGCGCTGGCGGCGGCGCGGCTGCGCGACGGCGACCTGGTCGCGGCGAACCTGGGCAAGATCCTCGGCACGGACATGTTCTTCCGGTCGCTGATGAGCGCGCACAACCCGGGCCGGAGGACGTACAACGCCGACGCCGCGCACACGCTGCCGGCGGTGCTGATCGAGTCGCTGGTGCAGTCGCGCCCGGGAACGCTGCGGCTGCTGCCCGCGCCGCTACCCGATCTGCCCGCCGGGACGCTGCGCGGCGTCACCTGCCGGGGCCGGGTCACCGTCGAGGAGCTGAGCTGGGCGCCGGGCCGGGTGCGGGCGCGGCTGGTGTCGCCGGTGGCGCAGCGCGTGGTGGTGCACGCGCCCGGGGACCGCCGTGCGGTGGATCTGGTTCCGGGCCGGCCGTGCGAGGTGGTGTTCGGCTAGAGGTTGTCGGGCTGGTGCAGCGCCGGGTGGCTCTCGCCCGGCGCGGCGTACCAGGGCGGGGCGTCGTCGGTGAGCGCGGTGCCGATCCGCAGCCGCGCCCAGTCGTCCAGTTCGGGCAGCGCGTCCGGGGCGAACCAGGCCACCGCCAGCGACTCGTCACCGTCGGCCGTCGGCGCGCCGCCGATCGCCCGGCAGCGGAACCAGACGTTCAGGTATTCGCAGGCATCACCGTTGGGGTAGACCACCGGGTGGGTGGCGACACCTGCCAGCCGGTCGATCGCCACCTCGACGCCGGTCTCCTCGTGGACCTCGCGCACCAGCGCGTCGGCTGGTTGCTCGCCCGGGTCGACGGTGCCGGCCGGGATCGACCAGCGGCCGTTGTCGCCCCGGCGGGCCAGCAGCACCCGTCCCGCGTCGTCGGTGACCACGCCGCTGACGCCGTACAGCATGAGCAGGTCGTGGCCGATGTGGCGGCGCAGCCGGGCGATGTAGGGCGAGACGGCCATGGCGAGCAGGCTACCGGCGGTCCTGCCGGTGCCGCCGGACCATGCCCTCGGCCAGCGCCGCACCGTCCAGGTCACCGGCGGCCAGCCTTCCGGCGACGGTACGGCGCACGATCCGGTCCGCGAGGGCCGGGGCGTGCCGGGCCAGCGCCAGTTCGATCCGGCCGCGCCGGGTGGTGGCCACGTCCCGTGGCGCGCGGCGGGCGGTCGCGGCGCGCAGGATCGCCGCCACCACTCCCTCCACGGGTTCCGGGCGGGACACTCCGCTCAGCGACAGCCCGGCCGCCACCGTGCTGTCGTGGATCGGGGAGGCGACCATGCTCGGGTAGACCACGCTGACGCCGACGTGGGTGCCTACTTCGTGGCGCAGCGCGTCGGCGTACGCGACGAGCGCCCGCTTGCTGACCCCGTACGCGGCTGCGAGCGGCAGCGGCAGCACGGCCATCCGGCTGGCCACGAAGATCACCCGTCCGCGGGCGGCCTCCAGGGCCGGCATCGCGGCGGCGGTGGTACGCCAGGCGGCGAGCAGGTTCACCTCGATCTGGCGGCGTACCACCTCGTCCGGCGGCAGCTCGGCGGGCGCGGGCCCGCCCACACCGGCGTTGTTGATGAGCAGGTCCAGTCCGCCGAGCCGGTCGATCGCGGCGGCCACGGCCGGTGGCGTCGCGGCCGGGTCGGTCAGGTCGACGCCGAGCACCGCAGGGGTGGCATCGGGGTCGGCGTGCAGGTCCAGCCCGACCACGTGCGCGCCGGCGGCGGTGAGCGCCGCGCCCAGGTGCTGCCCGAATGTGCCACGCGCGCCGGTGACCAGCACGCGTCGTCCGGCCAGGGCGCTGCGGCCCGGCGTGCCGGATCCGGCGGCCGAGCCTCGGCCTGCCGCGCCGGATCCGGTCCGCTGCGCGTCCTCGGCCGGGGGCCGTCCCGGGGCGTTCATCGTGCCGCTCCGGCGCGGCGCCGGCCGGCGGCCAGTTCGCGGCCCAGTTCGGCCAGGTAGACGTCGAAGTCGACGCGCATGTGCGGGCGGCGTTGCCCCCACCGGGCGGTGGCGGCGCGCAGCTCGTCGCGGCAGGCGGCGGCCTGCCGGGCCGCGTCCGGTGGCGTCCAGGTGCCGGCCAGGCGCGCGGCGACCAGCCGGGCCTGCGCCTCGACCAGGGGGAACGCGGCGCCGGTGGACTGCATCAGCCCGACGAACGCCAGCCCGGGGGCGTCGAGGTGGAACACGTGCCGGTACAGCGGAAGCCGGTCGGGGCCGTCGCCGAGCAGCGCCGGGTCGAGGAACGGCATCTCGACGCGGTAGCCGGTGCACCAGACGACCAGGTCGACCTCGTCGTGGCGGCCGTCGGTGAACTCGACCCGGTCGCCGTCGAAGCGGGCGATGCCGGGCCGGGCCTGGATGTCGCCGTGGGTGAGGCGGGACAGCAGCGCGTCGGACAGCGTCGGGTGGTCCTGGAGGAAGCCGTGCGCCGGTGCGGGCAGCCCGTACCGGGTGGGCGGGCCGACCGCGGTGGTGATCATGGTTTGGCTGATCCGCTGCCGCAGCCGCCACGGCAGCCGGCGGGCCAGCGCGCCGTTGAGCGTGTCCGACGGGCGGCCGAGCAGGTACTTCGGCACCACCCAGACGCCGCGGCGCAGCGACAGCAGCGTGCGCGCGGCGGCGTACGAGGCGTCGACGGCGATGTCCATGGCGGAGTTGCCGCCACCGACGACGAGGACCCGTCGGCCGGCGAGCTGTTCCGGCCCTCGGTAGTCGTGGCTGTGCATCTGCTCGGCGGCGCACTCGCCGGGGTACGGCTCGGGCCGCTTCGGCACCCGGTTGTGCCCGTTGGCGACCACCACCGCCTCGACGTCGACAGCGACCGGGCCGTCCGGGCCGGTGGCGCGTACCCGCCAGCCGTCGCCGGTGCGGGTGACCCGCTCGACGGTGTGGCGCAACCGTACCGCCTCGCGCAGCCCGAACCGGTCGGCGTAGTCGCCGAGGTAGCCGGCGACGCGGGTGTGGTCGGGGTAGTCGGGCCAGTCGGCGGGCATCGGGTGGTCGGCGAACTCGGTGCGCCCCTTGCTGGTGTTCAGGTGCAGCGTCCGGTACGCGGGCGAGCCGGGCGCGCCGTACACCCAGAGGCCGCCGAGCGTGTCGGCCGCCTCGAACGCGACGGCCGGGATGCCGGCGTCGGCGAGCGCCTTCAGCGTGGCCAGCCCGGCGGCTCCGGCGCCGACGACAGCGACCCTCGGTGTGGCCATACCCGCCTCCTTAATCCAACGACCGATGGATAGTCCCCGGAGCGCGGGCCGGCGTCAAGGCCGGGCGCCGCCGTACAGCGCGTCGAGGAAGCGGTGCACGAACGCCCGGAACTCCCGCCGCTCGCGCGCGCCCGAGCCGGTCCCAGCCGCCAGGGCCACCACGTGCCCGTGCACCGTCCAGACCAGGGAACGCACCGTCACGTGCGGCGTCGGCTCGGTCAGCGCGCCCGCCTCGGCCGCCGCGACGAGCAGCTCCTCGACCAGCCCGTACAGCGGCGCGGCGTAGCGGCGGTCCAGCTCGCCGTGCCGCTGCGGCTCCAGCCAGCGGCGCAGCCACAACGCGGTGGTCTCCGGCCGGTCCTCCAGGAAGTCGACGAACACGTCCAGCAGGTCGTGCAGCGCGCGCAGCGCGTCGTGCGGCCCGGCGGACAGGGCCGCCCGGGCGCGCTCCCCGGCTGCCTCGATGACCTCCCGCTCGGCGCTGAACACCCGGGCGAAGCAGGCGTCGTAGAGCTGCGCCTTGGTGCCGGTGTGGTGCACCACGGTGGCGGCGTCCACCCCGGCCGCGGCGGCGACGTCGCGGACGCTGACCGCGTCGAAGCCCCGCTCGGCGAACAACGCGGTGGCGGCGGCGAGCACCAGGTCACGGGTCGGGCGCTGGTCGTCGCGGCGGGGCCGACCGGGCCGGCGGCGAGGCATGGTCATCCGGCCATTGTTCCCCCTACAATCCAGCAACCGTTGGATTGGGGGCGGCGTGCCCCGAGGACAGGAGGCCGCGATGACCGGGCTGGATCAGCGCTCCGACGCGCTCACCCTGCCACGCGGCCCGCTCGCCGGGTTCGCCACCGGCTCACTCGGCATGGGCGTCTGGGTGACAGTGCCCGGGCTGCTGCTGCTCTACTTCCTGACCGACGTGCTGGCGGTCGCCCCGTGGCTGGCCGGGCTCACCCTGCTGCTGCCGAAGATCGCCGACGTGCTGCTGCACCCGTGGATCGGGCACCTCTGCGACGTCGAGCAGGCCCGCCGGGGTCACCGCCGACGGCTGCTGCTGGCCGGGTGCGCGCTGCCGCTGGCGTTCGCCGCGCTGTTCGCCGTGCCCGGCGGCCTCACCGGCGCCGCCGCGGCCGGCTGGGTGGCGGTGTTCTTCGTCGCCGGCAACCTGCTGTTCGCCGCGTACCAGGTGCCCTACCTGGCGACCCCGGCGGACCTGCGGATCGGCTACCACGAGCGGACCCGGCTGATGGCGTTCCGGATGGTGGTGCTGACGCTCGGCATCCTGGTCTCCGGGCTGCTCGCGCCGCTGCTGGCCGGCGGCGACGACGCCACCCGCGACGGTTACCTGCTGATGGGCGTGGTGCTGGCGGCCGGGATGCTCGCCGCGATGCTGGTCGGCGTCGCCGGGATCGGCCGGCTGCGCCGTACCGCCGCCGACACGGCCCCGCCGCACGGTCCGGGCGGGTGGCGGGCGCTGGCCGCGAGCCTGCGGGACCGGCAGTTCCGCTGGCTGGTCGGCGCATACCTGGCCATGTCCACCACCACCCACCTCGTGCTGGCCGGCGTGCCCTACTACGCCGAGTACGAGCTGGGCCGCCCCGGACTCACCACAGTGCTCGTGGCCGCGTTCGTCGCGCCCGCGCTGCTGGTGACCCCGGTCTGGCTGACGGTGGCGCGGCGGATCGGCAAGCAACGCGCCCTGCTCGCCGCGCAGGCCGCGTTCGCCGCCGGGTCGCTGGTGCTGGCGATCGGCCGTCCCGCCGGACTGCCGGTGCTGGTGGCCGCCGTCGCGGTGCTCGGGGTTGCCTTCGCCGGCATGCAGTTGCTGCCGTTCTCGATGCTGCCCGACGTGATCCGCGCGGGCGGCGGCGCCGAGCGGGCCGGCACGTACACCGGGGTGTGGACCGCCACCGAGGCCACCGGCGCGGCGCTCGGCCCGTACGCGTACGCGCTGTGCCTGGCCGCCGGCGGGTTCGTGGCCTCGACCGCCGGGCAGACCGTGACCCAGTCCCCGGCCGCGCTGGACGCGCTGCGCTACGGCTTCGGGCTGCTGCCCGCCGCCGTGATGGTGGTAGCGGTGCTGTTGCAGCGCCGCTACACCCTCGACGGCGCGGCCCGCGCCGACGCCGCCGGATAGACTTCGCCCCCGATGGACGCCGAGCCCGCCACCGACACCCGACCCTGCGCCCACTGCGGGCGCGACGTGCCGCAGCGCGTCGGCGCGGGCCGCCCGTTCCGCTACTGCCGGGACAACGACGGCGCCTGCCAGCGGGCCGCGCGCAACTCGCGGATGCGTCACCGCAACTCCCCCGGCCTGCCCGGGCAGGTGGCGCGCACCTGGGAGGCGGTGGACCGGCTCGACCAGATCGTCGAGACCCTCACCGAGGCGCTGCACGCCGAGCTGTCCCCGGCGGGTGTGGAACGGCAGCTCGCCGAGCTGCGCGCGGAGACGTCCGCGCAGGTGGCGGCCGCGCACGCCGAGCGCGACGAGGCCCGCCGCGAGACCGAGGACGCGACCGCGGCAGCGGCCCGCGAACGGCAGCAGGCCCGCGCCGCGTACGCCGAACGCGACGCCGCCGCCGACCGGGCCGAGCGGGCAGAGGCGGCGGCCGCGACGGCCGCCGAGCGGGTCGCCGCCGCCGAGGACGCCCGCGACGCGGCCCGTGCCGAGGCGGGCGCGGCGCAGGCGCTGCGGGTGCAGGCCGAACGCGACCGCGACGCCGCCCGGCACGACCTGCGCACGGTACGCGCCGAGCGCGACGCCGAACGCCGCCGCGTCGCTGAGCTGACCACCGAACGGGACACCGCCCGCGCCGACGCCGAGCGGGCCACCCGGTCCGCCGCCGAGGCCCTGGACCGGGCCGAGCAGTCCCGCGCCGACGCCGACCGGGCGCGCGCCGACGCGCAGGCCGCGCAAGGGCGGGCCACCGAGGCCGAGCGCGCGGCGCGGACCGCCGCCGAACGCGCCGACGCCGAGGCCACCGCAGCGCGGGCGGCGCGCGCCGAGCGGGACCGGGCCGACGCGGTACGTGCCGACGCCGAGGCGGCGCTGGAGCGGGCCCGCGCCGAGGCGAGCGCGGCGATCGAGGCGGTCCGCGCCGAAGCTGCCGCTGCCGTAGAGCGGTTCCGTGCCGACGTGGCCGCCGCGGTGGAGCAGGCCGCGGCCCGTACCGCCGAGCGGGACGCGCTCGCCGCGGAGCTGGCCGACGCGCGGCGTGCCGCGAGCGCCGCCGAGGCGCGGGCGGCCGACCTGGCCGCGCGCACGGCCGTGATCGAGGCGGACCGGGACGCCGCGCAGCGGCGCGCCGGGCAGCTCGCCGACCAGGTCAGTGACCTGGCGACGGCGCTGGCGCGGCTCGGCACCCGCACCGGCTGACCGCCACGGGCTGGGAAGGGGGCAGCGCCGGACCCGTGCCGGCGGCGAGGATCGGGGCATGGGAAAGACATACGAGCGCATCGACGGCCGGCTGCGGGACTTCATCGAGGCGCAGCCGATGTTCTTCGTCGCCACCGCCCCGCTGTCCGGTGACGGCACCGTCAACCTGTCCCCGAAAGGGCTGCGCGGCTGCTTCGCGGTGCTCGACGAGCACACGGTGGCGTATCTGGACTTCGCCGGCAGCAACGCCGAGACCATCGCCCACCTGCGGGAGAACGGCCGGATCACGCTGATGTGGTGCGCGTTCGCCGGCCCGCCGAACATCGTGCGGGTGCACGGGCGCGGCGAGCCGGTGTTCCGCGACGACCCGCGCTGGCCCGGCCTGCTGCGGCACTTCCCCGACATCGACCCCGGCCCGCACGGCCTGCGGGCGATCATCGTGGCGCACGCCGAGCTGATCCGCGACACGTGCGGCTACGCGGTGCCGTTCATGACCTACGACGCCGATCGCGACCTGCACGAACGCCGGTTCGCGCGGGAGGACGACACGTCGCTGAGCGCGTACTTCGCCGGCAAGGACCACGTCGCCACCAGCATCGACGGGCTGCCCGGCCTGCCGCTGCCACTGCCGCCCACTCCGTCGGTGTGAGCCAGGTCAGTGGATGCCGGCCATCAGGGTCCGGATCTGACGGGTGAACATCACCGCGGCCAGGCCCAGCACCACCGAGGCCAGCCCGAAGGTCAGGAAGTACACCGGCTGCGACCAGGCGCCGGCCAGCCGGGCCACCTGGCCGCCGATCGCGTCGCCGACGGCGGTGGCGAGGAACCACAGGCCCAGCATCTGACTGGCGTACTTGACCGGGGCCAGTTTGGTGGTGGCGGACAGGCCGACCGGGCTCAGCGACAGCTCGCCGGCCACCTGGATCGCGTACACCGCGACCAGCCACAGCGGTGAGACCAGGTCGCCGCCGACGGCGGCCCGCGCGGCGGCGGCCATCAGCACGAACGACAGACCGTTGAGCACCAGGCCGACCGCGAACTTCGTGGGCGTGGACACCCGGTGCCCGAGCTTGAGCCACAGCGCGGCGGCCAGTGGCGCGCCGATGATGATCAGGATCGGGTTCACCGACTGCAGCCAGGACGCCGGGAACGTGAACCCGCCCACCGAGCGGTCGGTCTGGTCGGCGGCGAAGATGTTCAGCACCGATCCGGCCTGGTCGTAGATGAGCCAGAAGGAGGCGGCGAACACGAACAGCCACACGTACGCCTTCATCCGGCTGCGTTCGGTGCCGCTGATCTCCCGGTCGGTGAGGATCCGCGCGAAGTAGCCGACTGTCACCAGCACCGTCACCACGGTGAGCAGGTTGACCACGGTGTCGACGGTGAACCAGCCGGCCAGCAGCAGCACCAGCAGCACCGCGAGCAGAATCCCTGTGGCCACGCCGATGCGGGTCAGCGCGCGTCGCCGGTCCGCGCCGAGCAGTGGGTCCGCCGGGCGGGCACCGGCGTCGCCGAGGTTGCGCCGGCCCAGCACGTACTGGAGTACGCCGAAGGTCATGCCGACCGCTGCCGCGCCGAACCCCAGATGCCAGTTGATCTTCTCGCCGAGGAAGCCGGTGATCAGCGGCGCGATGAACGCGCCCAGGTTGATGCCCATGTAGAAGATCGAGAACCCGGCGTCGCGGCGCGGCGAGTCCCGCTCGTACAGGTCACCGACCATGGTGGAGATGTTCGGTTTGAGCAGGCCGGTGCCGAGCACGATCAGCGCCATGCCGGCGAACACGCTCCACCCGGTCGGGATCGCCATCACGTAGTGGCCGGCGGCGATCACCACGCCGCCCCACAGCACACTGCGTCGCGCGCCGATCAGCCGGTCCGCCACCCAGCCACCGGGCAGGGCCATCAGGTAGACCATGGCGTTGTAGGTGCCGTACACGGCGTTGGCGCTGGACTCACCGATGTCGAGTCCGCCGTCGGCGACCGCGGCGGTCAGGTACAGCACCAGGATCGCCCGCATGCCGTAGAAGCTGAACCGCTCCCACATCTCGGTGAGGAAGAGCGTGGACAGCGCACGGGGATGCCCGAAGAAGGTCTTGCCCGCGGGTGGCCGGGCCCCGACCGGCGCGTCACTGCTCATCGTCACCTCCGGCACGCAAACAGGTGGGTAACATCCCCATTGACAGGCGAAACACTCCACCGATTCGGCCCGGCCGGGGACGACCCCGCCGGGCAGCTGTCATGGCCGGTTACCCTTGGTTCTTCCGACCCGCGTACGGCCCTGCCGACGTGGGTGGGGAATGGGCGAACGGTGACCGGCCGTTACACCTGAAGACCAGCACCACGGACGAGGGGAAGTCGATCATGGGCGAGCGCATGCTGCGCGGTAGCCGGCTGGGCGCGGTCAGCTACGAATCCGACCGCAACACGGAGCTCGCGCCGCGCCAGACCCGCGAGTACCTCTGCGCCAAGGGCCACCAGTTCGAGGTGCCGTTCGCCGTCGACGCCGAGGTCCCGACGACCTGGGAGTGCAAGTTCGACGGCAGCGTCGCCCGCCTGGTCGACGGCACCGAGCCGGAGCAGAAGAAGGCCAAGCCGCCGCGTACCCACTGGGACATGCTGCTGGAGCGGCGCTCGATCGCCGAGCTGGAGGACATCCTCGCCGAGCGGCTCCAGGAGGTCCGGACCCGTCGCGGTCGCGCCTGAGCATCTCCCGCATGACCGAAAACGCCCCCGGGATCACCCGGGGGCGTTTCCGTTGCCCGGGCGGGGCGCGGTCGCCACTTCGGGGAGGTGGCGGTATCGCAGGTGCCTTGATACCGCCACCTCCCCGAACTGGTGTCGATCATGGGGCGGGTGGGGAGACCGTGGGCGGCCGATCCGCCGCATGTGGGCAAACCGGGGTGCCGGGTCTGTGGACGGGCCGCCAGTTCGGGGTGGTGGCGGGGTCGGGCGCGGTCTGATGCCACCACCTCGGCGAAGTGGAGTCGATCAAGGCCGATGGCGTGGCACCGCGTGGGCGCAGCGCAGCGCGTCAGCGGTCTACGATCTCGCCCTCAATGGCCTTGCCCGGGTCGGTGACCGGCTGGGGCGTCGGCGCGGGACCCGGCGACGGTGACGGTGTGGGCTGCGGGGTCGGCTGCGGCGCACCCCGGTACACCCGTACCCGCCGTGGCCCGAACAGGTCACCGGCGACCATCGACGACACCCGCCGCTCGGTGGCCCGGCGCACCCCGCCACCGGCCAGCCGGCGCATCGGCGGCAGCAGCAACAGCAGGCCCACCACGCCGCTGACCAGGCCCGGCATCGCCAGCAGCAGCGCACCCAGCAGCCCGACCAGCCCGTCGGTCACCTCGGGGCCCGGTGGACGGCCGGCCTGCGCCGCCGCGCGGAATCCGCGCCACGCCCGCATGCCCTCGCGGCGCAGCAGCACCAGCCCCAGCAGGGACGCGCCGAACACCAGCAGCACCGCCGCGCCGAACCCGACAGCCCGGCCGACCAGCACGAAAACGGTCAGCTCCAGCAGCGCCAACAGCAGCAGGGCCGGGGGTACGTACTTCAGTCCTCGGCGCATCTCACCTCATCCGCCCGGGGTCATCACGCCCCTCAAGCATGACACGCCTCGGCTCAAGGCCAGCGGGCGAGCGCGTCCGGGCGGGCGGACGCGGTCGCCAAACGGTCCCGCACCCCCCAGCGGGTGACCCGCCACAGCGCCTCGACCACGATCAGCGGACTCATCTTGCTGTCGCCGTGTTCCCGCTCGGCGAACGTGATCGGCACCTCCACGATGCGTACCCCGGCTCGGTGCGCCAGCCGGGACAGCTCCACCTGGAACGCGTACCCCTGGGAGCGCACCGAATCCAGGTCGATGGCGTCCAGCGCGCTGCGCCGGTACACCCGGTAGCCGCCGGTGGCGTCGCTGACCGGCATGCCCAGCGCGAGCCGCGCGTACAGGTTGCCGACCCGCGACAGCAGCAGCCGCTGCCACGGCCAGTTCAGCACCCGCGCGCCGCGCGTCCACCGGGAGCCGATCACCACGTCGGCGTCGCGGGCGGCGTCCAGCAGCGCCGGCAGGTCCTCCGGCGCGTGCGAGCCGTCGGCGTCCATCTCCACCACGGCGTCGTAGCCGCGTGCGCGGGCCCAGGCGAAACCGGCCAGGTAGGCCGCGCCGAGCCCTTCCTTGCCTTCGCGGTGCAGCACGTGCACCCGCGGGTCGTCCCCGGAGAGCCGGTTCGCGATCGCACCGGTGCCGTCGGGGCTGTTGTCGTCGGCGACGAGCACGTCCACCGCGGGCGCCGCCGCGCGTACCCGGGCGACGATCCGTTCGACGTTGTCGGCCTCGTTGTAGGTGGGGATGACCACCAGGACCCGCCCCACCCCGGGGTGGCCGGCCGTCCGCCTGTCGGCTGTCACCGCCACCGTCGCACCGCCTCCCGCTCGTCGGCTCAGCCGGGAGTGGCCTCCCGGCGCCGGCGCAGCACGGCCGCGCCGGCCAGAGCCGCGACCGCCAGCGCCGTGAGCGCCACCTCCGGCCACACCCCGGCCGTGGTCGCCGGGGTACGCCCGTCGCCGAGTTCCATCTGCCGCACCACCACCGCGGCGGTGTTGAACCCGGTCGCACCGTCTACCCGCCCGTCGGGGGTAACGAACCCGGACACTCCGACCGTGGAGGCCATCAACGCGGCCCGGCCGTGCTCCACCGCCCGCAACCGCACCATGGCCAGCTGCTGACGGGCCTCGGCCACGTCGAACGTGGCGTTGTTGGTCTGCACCACCAGCAGCTGCGCGCCGCCGGTCACGGTGTCCCGGACGATCCCGTCGTAGGCGACCTCGAAGCAGATCACGTCGCCGAGGACCGCCGCGCCGGCGTCGACCACGCCGGGCCGGTCACCGGGGACGAAGTCGGAGCTGACCCGGTCGACCTGCGAGCTGACCATGCGGGCGAGGGATCGCAGCGGCACGTACTCGGCGAACGGCACCGGATGCCGCTTGACGTACGTCTGGTCCAGGTCGACGCCCGTGCCGGGCCGCCACAGCAGCCCCACGTTGCGCACCTGCCCCGGTTCCGGGCCGGCGAGCACCGCGCCGACCAGGATCGGCGCGCCGATCGCGTCGGCGGCCTGGGCGATGCGCTGGCCCGCGCCCGGGTTGCGCAGCGGGTCGATGTCGCTGGAGTTCTCCGGCCACACCACCAGGTCGGGGCGGGGCTGCCCACCCTGGGTGACCCGTTCGGCCAGTTCCAGCGTGGCGTCGACGTGGTTGTTGAGCACCGCCTGCCGCTGCGCGTTGAAGTCCAGCCCGAGGCGCGGCACGTTGCCCTGCACGATCGCGACGGTGACGGTGCCGTCCGCGCCGCGTACCTCGGCGGGCACGGCCGGGCCGGCGGCGAGCAGCGCGACCAGCCCGGCGGTGAGCCCGGCCACCGGCCGCCACTGCCCGGGCGCGCGACGCCAGTCCCGCCACGCCACCGCGACGAGGATCCCGCCGGCGACCGCTACCGCGAACGTGACCAGCGGCGCGCCGCCGAGCGCGGCCAGCCGCAGCAGCGGCGACGTGTCCTGGCTGAACGCCAGCCGCCCCCACGGGAACCCGCCGAACGGGGTGCGGTCGCGCAGCGCCTCCTGCCCCACCCACAACACGCCGGTGAGCAGCGGCCATGCCGCCCGGTGCCGGTCGGCCAGCGGCGACACCCAGGCGGTGGCGGCGCCCAGCAGCGCCAGGTAGGCGGCCTGCAGCAGCGACAGCAGCGCCCACGGCAGGTAGCCGGTGTGCAGGTTCGTCCACTCCAGCAGCGGCGCGAACAGCGCCACCCCGGTGAGGAAACCCAGCCCGGCGCCGGCCCGCAACCGCCGCCGGTGCGCGGCGGCCGCCAGCAACGCCACCCCGACCGGGGCGAGCGGCCACATCCCGTACGGCGGGAACGCCAGCAGCAGCGCCACCCCGGCCAGTACGGCGGCCGGCACGGCCAGCGTCAGCGGCAGGGGACGCGCCCCGTCGGCGACGGTGCGCGACTGCTCCTGCTCCAGCGTCGTCACCGGCTTCTCCCCACGATCACGGGCCGAAGGCTACCCGCCCGTACCGGCCGTCGGCCCGCGCCCCTGCGCCACCGATCGGGCAACTGCGCCTCGGTGGGCGGGGCCCGCTGCCATGCTCGGCAGCATGAACGCTGAGCGGGGACGGGGTCGTGTCCTGCCGACCGCGCCCGGCTCGCGCGTCACCCGGGTGGAGTTGTTCTACGACCTGGTGTTCGTGTTCGCGTTCCTGAACGTCACGAACGTCCTCTCCGAAACCCTGAGCGGCAGGTCGTTGCTGGCGGGACTGCTGTTGCTGTTGCTGCTGTGGTGGTGCTGGGTGTCCTTCGCCGCCCTGGGCAACGTCGTCCGCACCGACCAGGGGGTGATGCCGCTTGTCGGCTCGGTGACGGTGGCCGCGCTGTTCGTGCTGACGCTGAGCACACCGTCGGCGTTCGCCGAGGAGCAGGCGCAGCAGCAGTCCGGTCCGCCCGGTCTGGTCTTGTTCGCCTGCTGCTACCTCATCATCCGGGCGGCCCAGGTGCTGGTGTTCCTGGCCCGCAGCAGCCGCCGCGGACGGACCGCCCTGCGCCTCGGTCTCCCACCGCTGACCAGCGTGGCGTTGATCCTCGCCACCAAGGCACTGCCCGAGTCACCCCAGCAGCCCTGGGGGAGGTGGCTGCCGCTGGCGCTGTGGCTGGCCGCGGTCTGCATCGAGTACACCTCCGGGGGCCTCGCCCCCAGCGCCGGGCTGACAGTCGTGTCCGCCGCCCACTGGGCCGAGCGATACGCGCTGATCCTGCTCATCGCGCTCGGCGAGTCGATCATTTCGCTCGGGCTGGGACCGAAGCTGAGCGCCGGCTTGCCGGCCACGTGGCCGGTGATCGTGGCGTCGGTGCTCGGCGTCACCATCATCGCGTCCCTGTGGTGGCTGTACTTCGACACTCTGGCACCCGCGCTGGAGCAGCGGCTGCATCGCACCCGCGACGTCCGGGCACGAGCGGCGCTCGCCCGCGACGCCTACGCCTACCTGCACCTGCCGCTGATCACCGGGATCATCCTGTTCGCCCTCGGGCTCAAGCGCTACCTCACCGTCATCTCCCACCCGCACGGCGATCCCTGGTGGGAACACGCCGCCGAGCTGGACAGCCGGGTGCTGTTCGCCGGGGTGGTCATCTACATGTTGGGACTGCTGGCGCTGGCGGTGCGGGCGACCCAACGGATTCCGGCGGTCGCCACCTGTGTGGTGCTCGTGCTGGCGGTGGGGCTGCCGTGGGCGGGCCGGCTGCCGGTGGTGGCCGCTCTGGCGATCCTGGCGGCGGTCAGCGTCTTCCTGGTGCTGTTCGGTCTGCGCGCGGGTGACCCGTGGCGTCGTCAGGTGCGCCGGACCGCGTTGGACGAGCAGGTCGCCGCCGAGCGGGAGCAGTCCGAATGGCGCCGGCGTCACCTGTGACCGGCGGGTGGGGAGTGTGGGCGGTACCGGCGACAGGCGACAATCGGGCCCATGCGGTTCGGTGTGCTCGGCTCGACCCAGGCGTACGCGGCCGACGGCAGCGCGCTCCCGGTCGCCGGGGAGCGGCTGCGTGCCCTGCTGGTGCTGCTGCTGCTCGACGCCGACCGCACGGTGCCGCCGCGTCGGCTCATCGACGGCGTCTACGGCGACCGGCCGCCGGAGCAGGCCGCGAACGCGTTGCAGTCGCAGGTGTCGCGGCTGCGGCGGCTGCTGCCCGGCGCGCGCATCGAGTTCGGTCCGGCCGGTTACCGGCTGGCCGTCGACCCGCAGCGGGTGGATGTGCACCGGTTCACCCGGCTGGCCGGGGCGGGACGGGCGGCGCTGGCCGACGGCGATCCGCGCGGCGCGGCGGCGCTGCTGCGCGACGCGCTGGACCTGTGGCGCGGCGAACCCCTCGCGGATGTCACCGGGGCGCCGTTCGCCGACGCCGAGGCGGCCCGGCTGCGCGAGCTGCGCCTGGCGGCGATCGAGGACCGGGTCGAGGCGGACCTGGCGCTCGCGCCGTCCGGGGCGCCGCTGATCGCCGAGCTGCGGACCCTGGTGGCGGCGCATCCGCTGCGGGAGCGGCTGCACGGGCTGCTGATGCGCGCCCTGCACGGCGCGGGCAGCCGCGCCGAGGCCCTCGCCGCGTACGCCGACGCGCGCCGCGTGCTGGCCGAGGAGCTGGGCGCCGACCCGTCGGCGGAGCTGGTCGCGTTGCACGCCACGCTGCTGCGCGACGACCCCGCGCCGCCGGCGCGGCTGCCCGCCCCGCTGACCAGCTTCGTCGGCCGGGAACGGGAGTTGCGGCGCGTCGAGGAGCTGCTGGCCTCGGCGCGGCTGGTGACGTTGCACGGCCCCGGCGGCGCCGGGAAGACCCGGCTGGCCACCACCGCGGCGTCCCGGCACGACGGGCCGGTGTGCCTGGTAGAGCTGGCCGCTGTCGCGCCCGGCTCGCCGGTCGCGCCGGCGGTGCTGACCGCGCTGGACCTGCGCGACGCCGGGCTGCGCGCCCCGGGCGGGCCCCGGGACCTCACCGACCGGCTGGTGGCGGCGCTGGCCGGCCGGCGTCTGCTGCTGGTGCTGGACAACTGCGAGCACGTGATCGACGACGCGGCCCGGCTGGCCGCCCGGCTGCTCGCCGCCGCTCCCGGGCTGCGGGTGCTGGCCACCAGCCGGGAGCCGCTGGGCCTCACCGGTGAGGCACTGTGCCCGGTCGGTGGCCTGGCCGCCCCGGACGCGCCGAGCGCACCGGCGACGGCGGCCGCGTACCCGGCGGTGCGGCTGTTCGCCGACCGGGCCGCCGACGTGGCGCCCGGGTTCACGCTCGACGCCGACACCACCCCGGCGGTGCTGCGGATCTGCCGTACCCTCGACGGGCTGCCGCTGGCCCTGGAGCTGGCGGCGGCGCGGCTGCGGGCCCTGCCGGTGGCGCAGGTCGCGGCCCGCCTGGACGACCGGTTCCGGCTGCTGCGCCGCGGCGACCGCACCGCCGCGCCCCGCCACCGCACGCTGGAGGCGGTCGTCGGGTGGAGCTGGGACCTGCTCGACGAGCCGGAGCGGCGGCTGGCCGCCCGGATGAGCGTGTTCGCCGGCGCCGCCGACCTGGCCGCGGTGCAGGCGGTGTGCGGCCCGGACGCCGGCGACGTCCTGGACACCCTCACCGGCCTGGTCGACAAGTCGCTGGTGGAGGCGGCCGGCGGGCGCTACCGGATGCTGGAGACGATCCGCGAGTTCACCGCCGCCCGGCTGGCCGAGCACGGCGAGACCGGGCGGATCCGCGACGCGCACGCCGCGTACTTCCTGGGTCTGGCGCAGGCCGGCGACGCGGGCCTGCGCGGCGGCGGCCAGGAGCGGTGGCTGCGCCGCCTCGACGCCGCCCGCGACGACCTGCACGCGGCGCTGCGGCGCGCCGACACCGCGACCGGGTTGCGGCTGGTCGCGGCGCTGGCGTTCTACTGGTGGCTGCGGGGTCTGCGCGGGGAGGGCGCGGCGCCGGCCCGGCGGCTTGTCGACCGGCTCGACGGCCCACCCGACGGCCTGGCCGAGGAATACGCGCTGGCCTTGCTGATCGCCACGCTCGCCGGTGGCGGCGAACGCAGCGAGGTCGACGCCGCGTCGCGGATCCTGTGGACCATGGCCCGGCCGCCCCGGCATCCGTTCCTGCTCTACCTGTCCGGCATGGCCAGCGGGCCCCCGTCGCCGCAGGACGCGGCGGCGCTGCACGAGCGGGCCGTCCGGGACCGGCTGCTCGGCGCCGACCCGTGGAGCCGGGCGCTGGGCCGCCTGGGCACCGCGATGGTCGGTCTGCTGCACGGCCGTCACGCCCAGGCCCACGCCGACCTGGACGGCGCGCTCGCCGGTTTCCGGGCGCTCGACGACCGCTGGGGCATGATCGTGACGCTGTCCACCCGCGCCGAGGCGGCCTACCGCACCGGTGACGTCGCGTCGGCGGCCGCGCCGATGGCGGAGGCGCTGGAGCTGGCCGAGCAGCTCGGCTCCACCCTGGACCTGGCGGAGCTGCTGCGGACCCGCGCCGACGGGCGGCTCGCCGCCGGTGACCTGACCGGCGCGGCCGAGGACTTCCGGCGGGTGCGGCGCATCGCCGGTCCGGCCGGCGCGCCGGAGCTGGTCGCAGCCGCGTACCTGGGGCTCGGGGGGATCGCCCGCCGCGACGGCGACCCGCGGCGGGCGCGGGCGTTGTGCGAACGGGCGGTCGCGCAGTGCCCGTCGGGCTGGTTCGGCGCCGATGTGGTGCGGCTGGCGGCGCTGGTGACGCTCGGGCAGCTCGCCGACGCCACCGGCGACCCGGCTACGGCCCGCGCCTACTACCGGCAGGTCCTCACGGCCGGCGTCGGTGTGTGGGACGTGCCGGTGGTGGCCGCCGCCGCGGACGGGCTGGCCGGGCCGCTGCTGCGCGACGGCGACCCCGAGTCGGCGGCCCGCCTGCTGGGCGCGGCGGCGGCGCTGCTGGCGGGCACCGGCGCGGCCGACGCCCCGGCCGGCACACCCACCGCCGTCGAGCTGCGGGAACACCTGGGTGAGGCGGCGTTCGCCACCGCGTACGCCCGGGGCGCGGGCCTGCCCCGGCAGCGGGCGCTGGCGCTGGTCGACGGGCGATGACCGGCCCGGTGCGCGCGCGGTGCGCGCCCGGTCAGCGCCGGCGGTGACGCTTGCCGGCATGAGCGACGACACGACGGCCGTACTGGCCGACGGGATACGAAAACGGTACGGCCGCACCACCGCCCTAGACGGCTTCGACCTGGCCGTGCCGGCCGGCACGGTGTACGGGGTGCTCGGCCCGAACGGGGCGGGCAAGACCACTGCGGTGCGGGTCCTCACCACGCTGCTGCGGTTCGACGCCGGCCGGGCCCGGGTGGCCGGGTACGACGTGGCCTCCGAACCGGACCGGGTCCGTGAGGCGATCAGCCTGACCGGGCAGTACGCGGCGGTCGACGAGGTGCTCAGCGGGCGGCAGAACCTGGTGCTGTTCGGGCGGCTGCGGCGGCTGTCCGCGCGCCGGGCCCGCGACCGCGCCGAGGAGCTGCTGGACCGGTTCGGGTTGACCGAGGCGGCGGACCGGTCGGCGGGCGGCTACTCCGGTGGGATGCGCCGCCGCCTGGATCTGGCGGCCAGCCTGGTGGTGCCGCCGCGGGTGCTGTTCCTCGACGAGCCGACCACCGGCCTGGACCCGCGCAGCCGCAACGGTCTGTGGTCGGCGGTGCGGGAACTGGTCGCCGACGGCACGACCGTGCTGTTGACCACCCAGTACCTGCAGGAGGCCGACCACCTCGCCGACCGGGTGTGCGTCATCGACTCCGGCCGGGTCGTGGCCGAGGGCACCCCGGAGCGGTTGAAGGCCCGCATCGGCGCGGACCGGCTGGAGCTGATGGTCCGCGACGCGGCGGACCTGCCCACGGCGGCGGCGGTGGTGGAACGCGCCACCGGCGCGGCCGTGACGGTGGACGCGGAGCTGCGGCGCGTCGACGCGCCGGTGGCCGACCGGATCGCCGTGCTCATGACAGTGCTGCGGACCCTGGAGGACGCCGGGGTGGCGGTGGAGGACGTGCTGGTGCGCCGGCCGACGCTGGACGAGGCGTTCCTGCGCCTGACCGGCGGCCGGTTCGACGCGCAGCGGATGGAGGTGGCGTCGTGAGGGCGCTGACCGACGGGTGGCTGATGGCGGGCCGGAACATGCGGCACGTGGTCCGCGCCCCGGAGGAGATCATCATCTACTTCAGCCTGCCGATCATGTTCGTGCTGGTGTTCGGCTACGTGTTCGGCAGCGGCATGTCCGTGCCGGGCGGCGGCAACTACCGGGAGTTCCTGCTGCCCGGCGTGTTCGTGATGACGATGCTCTACGGGCTCGGCGCGACCGCGTCGGCGATCGCGGCGGACGCCGGCCGGGGCGTGGTGGACCGGTTCCGGTCACTGCCGATGGCCCGTTCGGCGCTGCTGTCCGGCCGCGCCGGCGCCGACCTGGTACGCGCGTGCCTGGAGATGACCACGCTGGTGGTGTGCGGGCTGCTGGTGGGCTGGCAGTGGCGCGACGGAGTCGGCCCGGCCCTGACGGCGGTGGCGCTGATCCTGCTGCTGCGCGTCGCGATGACCTGGGTGGGCATCCTGTTCGGGCTGCTCGTGCCGAACCCGGACACGGTCGCGGTGGTGGTGTTCCCGCTGGCGTTCCCGCTGACCGCCCTGTCCAACGTGTTCGTGGCGCCGGAGCTGATGCCGGACTGGCTGGGCGCGATCGCCGCGTGGAATCCGCTGTCGGCGACGGTGGCGGCGGCCCGGGACCTGTTCGGCAACCCGGGCCTGAGCGGGGACTCGTGGCCGGCCCGGCACGCGCTGGAACTGGCGGTCGCCTGGCCGCTGGCGCTGATCGCGGTGACCGCACCGGCGGCGGTGCGCCGCTACCGGCGGCTCGGCCGCTGACACGGGGAGCATCGGGGGGATGAAATCGGGGCGCGGCCGAAGCCGCGCCCCGATGCTCCCAGGCCCTTCCCGGCCGGTGGGGCGAAGACGATCAGCGCCGACCTTCGGACCGACCCGACGTGGACTGGCTGCCCCCGCCTGGCCGTTGTCTACTGGCCGTGCCTCTCACCTTGCCCGTACACCGGTAACCGCGGCCGGTTCGCGCCGCCCCGCCGACCCCCGCCCGCTGGACCTGGCCGCCGCAACCTTCCGGTCGCTCGGCCAGCGGACGAAGGGACGAAGCGAACAACAGCCGCTTCCCGTGGTAGGACTCAAAGACGGTACGGCGTAGACCCCCGCCGCTGTCAACCCACCCGGGCCTGTCGTGTGTTGCGACACGGCGTGTCGCGTCGGCGCGTCTCGATTCCTGAGCCTGCTTCAGGCGCCGAGGTGGTGCCGCAGCATCGCCGCCGCCGCACCCGGATGATCGTCGGCGAGCAACCCGGCGGCGGCCAGCACGTAGTCCACGTCGACGACCGGGCGGGCCGCCCGCGGCAACGCCCACCCGCCGGCGTGGTCGGTGAGCACCGCGTCGAGCACCGCCGCCGCGTCACCCGGGTCGGCGTGCCGCAGCACCCCGCCGGAGCCGACGAGCAGCTTCACCTCCCGCAGGTCCCGCCCGGCCCGCTCCCCCGTCGCCGCCCCACGCGCGTGCCGCCGCAGCGCCACCGTCGCCGCGAGGGCCGCGATGCGCCGGTCCACGGCCCGGTCGGCGTCACCGGCGGGCAGGAACCCCGGGTCGGCGGCCCGGACCGCCGCCGCGGCCGCCAGATCCGCCTCCTCGGCCGCGTCGAGCAGCCGCTCCTCGACCGCGGCACGCACCACACCCGGCGCGCTCCACCGCATGCCCAGGTCACCTTCGACGGTGCGGGCCCGCCACAGCGTCCCCGCCACCTCCTGGCTCGGGCCGCTGTCCCGCTCGTCGGGGGTGAGCACCGAGTACACGTCGGTGGTCGCGCCACCCACGTCCACCACCGCGAGGTCACCGCCGAGCGTCCCGGCGAGGACCTCCACGCCGGTCAGCACCGCGTCGGGGGTGGCGGCGCGGACCAGCCGCGCGAACCGCGTACCCCGGGACAGCTTCTTGCCGCCGATGACGTGCCGCAGGAACACCTCCCGGATCGCCGCCCGCGCCGACGACGGCTCCAGCACCCCGATGCGCGGCAGCACGTTGTCCGCCACCGTCACCGGCACCCCCGCGCCGGCCAGCAGCGCGTGCAGCTCGTCGCGCACGTCGGCGTTGCCCGCCAGGACCACCGGCACCCGCAAGCGGGCCTTCGCCAGCCGCGTCGCGTTGTGCGTCACCGTCTCGGCATCGCCGCCGTCGGTGCCGCCGACGAGCAGCACCACGTCCGGGCGGGCCGCCCGCAACGCCGCCACGTCCGCCCCGGACAACCGTCCCGCCGCCACGTGCACCACGTTCGCGCCCGCCGACAGACCGACCCGCCGGCCCGCCTGAGCGGTGACGAGGGGCTCGTAACCCACCACCGCCAGGCGCAGCCCACCCCCGGCCGACGAACACACGTACCAGGGCGCCTCAGCGACCCCGGCCGACGCGGTGGCCGCGCCGACCGCGGCGTCCAGGCCGTGCAGCACATCAGTGCCCACAGTGGTGGGCGCCGACGCCGCCGCGACCAGCCGGCCGCCGTCGAGGTCCACCACCGCGGCCTTCGTGTACGTCGACCCCACGTCGGCGCAGACGACGGCGCTCACGGCCGTTGTGGCACGACCACCGTGCCGGTCGCGGTGACCGCCACGATCGGCTCGTCGAGCACCTCGGCGGCCGACTCGCCCTTGTCCGGGCGGCCCCGGCACACCACCGTCGCGGCGAAGTCGATCGTGCGGCTGCGGGTACCCACCCGGGTCACCGTCGCCGTCACCTCCAGCACGTCACCGGCCTTCATCGGCGCCCGGAACTGCACGTCCGCGTACGAGGCGAACAACCCCTCGTCACCGTCGGTACGGATGCACACCTCGGTCGCCACGTCCCCGAACAACCCCAGCGCGTACGCCCCGTCGACCAGGTTCCCCGCGTAGTGGGCGTGGGAGTACGGCACGTACCGGCGGTGGGTGACTGTCAGACCGACACGCGGATCGCTCATGCGACGTTCGCCTTCCTGGAGGTGATCAAAGCGTGGACGAGGTAACTGGCCACCTCGCCCGGAGTGGTGCCACGCCCGAAGATCCGGTCCACGCCCAGCTCGCCGGTCATCGTCTCGTCGAACCGCGGCCCACCGACGATCAGCAGCGGCCGGCGCCCGGCCGGCATCGCCTCCCGGAACGCCGCCGACATCTCCCGCGTGTTGTGCAGATGCGCGTCGCGCTGCGTCACCACCTGCGACACCAGCACCGCGTCGGCGCGCTCCCGCCGGGCCGCCTCGACCAGTTCCGGCACGCTCACCTGCGCGCCCAGGTTCGTGACCTTCAGCTCCCGGTAGTACTCCAGGCCCTTCTCCCCGGCGATGCCCTTGACGTTGAGGATCGCGTCGATGCCCACGGTGTGCGCGTCCGTGCCGATGCAGGCGCCCACCACCGACAGCTTGCGGCGCAGCCGCCGCTTCACCACCGCGTTGACCTCCTTGGCCGACAGCAGCGGATAGTCACGCTCCACCACCTGCACCTTCGCCAGGTCCACCAGGTGGTTCACCCGCCCGTACACCACGAAGAACGTGAACCCGTCACCGATCGGTTTGGCGTGCACCAGCATCGCCGGGTCCATGCCCATCTTGTTCGCCAGCTGCACCGCCGCGCCCTCGGCCCGCTTGTCGTGCGGCACCGGCAACGTGAACGACACCTGCACCATGCCGTCACCGGTGGTGTCCCCGTACGGCCGCACAACCGTCTTCTCACTCATGGGGCTGCTCCAGGATCTCCGTGGCCGGGTTGTAGTAGTCCGCCTCGTGCCGGGCCACGCCGTCCAGGCCCTTCCCGCGGTCCGCCGGCCGCTTCATGATCCCGAACGTGCCCTCGGCGATCGCCGTCAGCAACGACTGGTCCCCGATGCGCTCCAGCAGATCCACCGCCTCACCGAGCACCCGGTGCGCCCGCGCCTGGATGAACCCGCCCGGCGCCGGCACGAAGTCCTCGTGCAACCCGCCCGCCGCGCCCAGCACGTACCGCACGTTCTGCAGCGCGATGTCCCGGTCCGACAGCCACGGCGTCACCACCGCCTCGGTCATCATCCCCACCAGCAGAATCCCCTGCCCGGTCATCGTGCCCACCAGGTTGAAGAACCCGTCCAGCAGGTTGCCCCGGAACACGTCACCGGTCATGTGCTTCGTCGGCGGCATCCACTTCAACGGCGCGTCCGGGAACAACTCCCGCGCCAGCAGCGCGTGCGCCAACTCCAACCGGAACGACTCCGGCACGTCCGGGTTGATCTCGAACGCGTGCCCCAGCCCCAGCTGCCAGTCCGCCAGCCCCGCCTCGTGCGCGAAGAACTCGTTCAGCAGCTGCGACACCGTCACCGTGTGCGCCTCGTCCACCGCGTCAGCGGTGGTCAGGTAGTTGTCCTCACCGGTGTTGATGATGATCCCCGCCCGCGCGTGCACCTGCCGCGAGAACCGCTGGTCCACGAACGTGCGGATCGGGTTGATGTCACGGAACAGAATCCCGTACATCGAGTCGTTGAGCATCATGTCCAGCCGCTCCAGGCCGGCCAGCGTCGCCATCTCCGGCATGCACAGACCCGACGCGTAGTTCGTCAACCGCACGTACCGGCCCAGCTCCTTGGACGTCTCGTCCAGCGCCGCCCGCATCAGCCGGAAGTTCTCCTGCGTCGCGTACGTGCCCGCGAACCCCTCCCGGGTCGCCCCCTCCGGCACGTAGTCCAGCAGCGACTGCCCCGTCGACCGGATCACCGCGATCACATCGGCGCCGGCCCGCGCCGCCGCCTGCGCCTGCGGAATGTCCTCGTAGATGTCACCCGTGGCCACGATCAGGTAGATCCACGGCCGACGCGCCGGATCCCCGAACCGCTTCACCAAGCGGTCCCGCTCCGCACGCCGCCGGTCGATGCTGCGGATCCCCGCCGCGACCGCCTTGCGCGACGCCCGCCGCGCCGCCGTCGCCGCCTTCCCCGACGGCTGCGCGAACCGCACCGACCCGGCCGCCGCCTTCTGCGCCAGCAACGTCACATCGGCGATGCCCTCACGCGCCAGCGCGTCGAACACCGGCGCCGCCACCCCGTGCCCCAACCCGACGTCCGCGACCACCGCGTCGACCAGCCGGTTCACCCACGGAATGCCGTCCGGGTCCGCGCCGGTCACCCCGGCCAGCCGCAGCACCGCCCGCTCCACCGACACCGTGGTGTGGCTACGCGCCAGATCCACCACCGGCTGCCCGGCCCGGCGCGCCAACTCCCGCGCCCGCGCCACCAACGCCGGATCCAGCCCAAGCTTGCCTGTCACGAAGACCCTTCCTGATAGATCACGTCACCGCGCAACACAGTGGTCCGGCACACCGGCAGCGGCGTCGGATCATCCGCGCCCCGCAACTCCGGATCCTCGGCCAGCACCACCGGAAGCCCCCGCTCCACGCCCGCCGGGGTGTCCCACACCGCGAACGTCGCCGGCGCCCCCAACGCCAGCACACCCTCGTTGTCCAGGTGCACCGCCCGCCACCCGCCGCGCGTGTGCGCCGCGAACGCCGCCCGCACACTCATCCGCTGCGCCGGGTTGTGGTGCGCCGCCGCCGCCCGCACCGAACCCCACGGATCCAGCGGCGTCACCGGCGAGTCCGACCCGAACGCCAGCGCCACCCCGACCCCGTGCATAGCGCCCATCGGATTCGACTCCAGCGACCGCGCCAACCCCAGCCGCGACTCGTACATCCGGCCCGCGCCGCCCCACAACCTGTCGAACGCCGGCTGCATCGACGCCACGATCCCGTACTCCACGAACCCGGCGATCAACGCCTTGCTCATGATCTCCGCGTGCTCCACCCGGTGCCGCGCCGCCCGCAACCGGTCCACACCCAGCGACCGCGCCGCCAGCCCGAAACCCTCCAGCACCGTGCCGATCGCCGCGTCCCCGATCGCGTGGAACCCGCCCTGCAAGCCGTGCGCCGCACAGTCCAGCAGATGATCACGGACCTGCTCCGCCGACACGTACCCGTGCCCGCACGCCCCCGCCTCACCGTCCAGGTACGCCGCCGACACGTGCGCCGTCCGCGACCCCAGCGCCCCGTCGGCAAACAGGTCACCACCCGCACCCACCGCGCCCAGCTCCCGGGCCTTCGCCGCACCCAGCAGCTCACCCCAGTACCCGTACACCTCCGGCACCCCGGCCCCCGAGATCGCCAGCAGCCCGGTGAAGTCCTCCTCGTCGGAAATGTCCGGCCCACCGCACTCGTGCACCGCCGCGACACCCAGCGACGCCGCGTGCGCCAGCGCCCGCCGCTGCGCCGCCACCCGCTGCGCCCGCGAAACCGACGCGAACGCCGCCGCCCGCACCACATGGTGCGCGTCGCGCCGCAACCACCCCGACGCCTCGTACCCGGCCGCCGACACCACCTCCGGGCACGCCGCCAGCAACGCCGCCGACACCAGCGCCGAATGGATCGACGCCTGCGACAGATACACCCGCCGCCCACCCGCAGCACGGTCCAGCGCCGCCGCATCCGGCAACACCGGATCCGCCCAGCCCGACTCGTCCCAGCCGTGCCCCAGCACCACCGCGTCACCCGGCAGACCCGCCGCGAACGCCGACACCGCCTCCAGCAGCCCACCCGCCGACCGCACCGCCGACAGATCCAGCCCCGACAACGCCAACCCGGTATCAGTCGCGTGCACGTGCGCGTCCACGAACGCCGGCGTCACCAGCGCACCGCCCAGCTCCACCACCCGGTCCGCCCGCGGCGCCTCCGCGTCCGTGCCCAACCAGGCGATCCGCCCGTCCCGCACCAGCAGCGCCGTCGCGCTCGGGTCGGCCGGACAGTGCAGCACTCCACCGCGATACAGCGTCGAGGGGTTCGTCATGGTCTCAGTCTGCCGCCAGACGCGCCTCGAACAGACCGCGCACCCCCGGCTCGGTCCGCAACAAATCCAGCGCCAGCGCCGCGTGCCCCGGCACGTACCCGTTGCCCACCAGCATCGTCACGTCCGCCGCCAGGCCCTCCGCACCAAGCGCCGCCGCCGCGAAGCTCGTCGCCATCGAGAAGAAGATCACCGTACCGCCGTCCGCCGTGGCCAGCACCGCGCCGTGCTCACACCCCGGCACGTCCACGCACACCACAGTCACGTCCGCCGGCACCCCCAGCGCCGTCGTCACCGCCGTCGACAGCCCCACCGGATCCCGCGCGTCGGCCAGCGCCACCACGTCGGCCAGCCCGGCCGCCGCCAGCGCGTCCCGCTCCGCGGCCACCGGAACCACCCCGACGGTACGGGCGGCGCCCGCCCGCCGCGCCGCCGCCAGCGACAGCGACCCGCTCTTGCCGGCCCCACCGATCACCGCCACCGACACCGGACGCGGATCACCCTCACGTGAGCGCCGCGCCACCTGCTCGGCCACCACCCGCGCGGTGAGCGCCGGCGCCCCGCACACGTCCAGCACGGCGAGGGACAACTCGGGGTGCAGGTCCGCCGGCAGCACCGCCGCGATCGACCGGGCGAACAGGATCGCGTACCCGTCGCACGGCACCTGCTCGCTGCGCCCGTCCCAGCGGGCCAGCCCGTCGAGGATCGTCAGCGGCGTCAGCGTCAGCGACACGAGCGTCGCCACCCGGTCGCCCGGCTTCAGCCCCAGCGGCGACCGGCGGCCCGCCTCCTCGACGGTGCCGATCAGCATCCCGCCGGAACCGGTCACCGGGTTCTGCATCTTCCCCCGGGTCGACACGATCTCCAGCACCTCGGCGCGGACCTTCTCCCCGTCGCCGCCGTGCTTCTCCGCCAGCTGCCGGAAGCTCGCCGCGTCCAGGTTCAGCCGCTCGACCCGGATCCGCACCTCGTTCGCCGCGATCCGCGGGTCCGGGTCCAGCCGCCAGGCCGCCTGCGGGAGCACCCCCGCCGGTTCCACGACTCGGTGCAGTCCCACCGGTGACGTCACGCCGACCCCCTATGTCCAGCCGCCCGAACCCCTGGTCAGGACTCGCATCGCGGGAAAACTTACGGCAGACTAATTTCTTCACCGCAGATTTTCCAGTAGCCTACGCATCCGTTGATCAACCCGCACACTGACGAGGAGGGGCCGTGACCCAGACCCAACCGGTGGAGACCATCCCGACGCCCCGCCACGCGCCGGCCGCCGTCCCAGCCGCCGGACAGCCCTACGAATACCGCCGCGCGCCCCTCGTCGAACCCGACTGGACCCGCTTCCCCGGCTGGCGCCACGTCACCCGCGACCAGTGGGAGAGCGCCCAGTGGCAGCGGGTCAACTGCGTCAAGAACATCAAGCAGCTGCGCGCCGTCCTCGGCGACACCGTCGACGAGACCTTCTACGCCGACCTGGAGGCCGACCAGAAGGCCCTGGCCACCATGTCCATGCTGGTGCCGCCGCAGATGCTCAACACCATGGTGCCGTTTGAGCCGATGAGCACCGAGGCGCTGCTCGCCGACCCGATCCGCCGCTACATGATCCCGGTCGCCTCCGACCGCCGCACCGACTGGCCGTCGCACCCGTACGCCAGCCGCGACAGCCTCCACGAACACGACATGTGGGTCGCCGAGGGCCTCACCCACCGCTACCCCACCAAGGTCCTCGCCGAACTGCTCTCCACCTGCCCGCAGTACTGCGGCCACTGCACCCGCATGGACCTCGTCGGCAACTCCACCCCCGCCGTCGACAAGCTCAAGCTCACCCTCAAGCCCGTCGACCGCTACGACGCCCACATCACCTACCTCAAGGCCCACCCCGGCGTACGCGACGTGGTCGTCTCCGGCGGCGACGTCGCCAACGTGCCGTGGCGCAACCTCGAGTCGTACCTGATGCGCCTGCTGGAGATCGAGACGATCCGCGACATCCGGCTCGCCACCAAGGCGCTCATGGGCCTGCCCCAGCACTGGCTCCAGCCCGACGTGGTCGAGGGCCTGGAACGGGTCGCCCGCACCGCCGCCCGCCGCGGCGTCAACCTGGCCATCCACACCCACGTCAACCACGCCCAGTCGCTGACCCCGCTGGTCGCCAAGGCCGCTCAGACCGCGCTCGACGTCGGCGTACGCGACGTGCGCAACCAGGGCGTGCTCATGCGCGGCGTCAACGCCACCAGCGCCGACCTGCTCGACCTGTGCTTCGCGCTGCAGGGCGAGGCGGGCATCCTGCCGTACTACTTCTACATGTGCGACATGATCCCCAACGCCGAGCACTGGCGGGTCCCGGTGTGGCACGCCCAGCAGCTCCAGCACGACATCATGGGCTACCTGCCCGGCTACGCCACCCCGCGGATCGTCTGCGACGTGCCGTTCGTCGGCAAGCGGTGGGTGCACATGCTCACCGACTACGACCGTGAGCGCGGCATCTCGTACTGGACGAAGAACTACCGCACCTCGATCGAGTCGGCCGACCTGGAGGCGCTGAACAAGCGCTACGCCTACTACGACCCGATCGACACGCTGCCCGAGGCCGGCCAGGCCTGGTGGCTCGCCCACCGCGACGACTGACCCCGGACACCCGAACGGCGGGCCACCTCATCGCAGAGGTGGCCCGCCGTTCCGCGTACTCACTTGTTGAAGGCGTCCTTGACGTCGCGGCCCGCCTGCTTGGCGTGCTCCCCGGCCTGCCGGGCCCGGGCCGCGCTCTGCTCGGAGGCGCCCTCGGCCCGCAACCGCTCGTTGTCGGTCACGTCGCCGATCCGCTCCTTGGCCATTCCGCTCATCTCCTGGGCCTTGTTCTTCGCCTTGTCGGTGAAGCTCATGTCGCCCTCCTCGTTCCGGCTGAGCGTTGCCCTTGTCGCGTCCCCGGTGACTGTCGGGTGAAACGCTGTTGTGCTGCGCACATCGCGTAATGCGTCCTAGGACAATAGGTTGAAGGCTGGACGCCCGGCCGACGCCGACCCACCGTGGTTGACTGGGCCGGTGAACGAGATCCTGCTGATCCGGCACGGCGAGACGACCTGGAGCGCCGCCCACCGGCACACCTCGTACACCGACCTGGAGCTGACAGCCGACGGCGAGCGGCAGGCCCGCGCGCTGGCTCCCCTGCTCGCCGGCCGGCGCTTCGCCCGGGTGCTGTCCAGCCCCCGGCAGCGCGCCACCCGCACCGCCGCTCTGGCCGGGCTCGCCGTCGACGCGATCGAGCCCGATCTCGCCGAATGGCACTACGGCGAGTACGAGGGACGCACCAGCGCGGACATCCAGACCGAGCGGCCCGGCTGGTCGATCTGGACCGACGGCGGCCCCGGCGGGGAGTCACCGGAACAGGTGGGCGCCCGCCTGGACCGCGTGCTGGACCGGGTCGCGCCGCTGCTGGAGCAGGGCGACGTGGCGCTGGTCGGGCACGGCCACAGCCTGCGGGTGCTCGGGGCACGCTGGATCGGGCTCCCGCCGTCGGCCGGCGGGCTGCTGCGGCTGGACACCGCCACGCTCAGCGTGCTCGGGCACGAGCACGGCCGGCGGGTGATCAGGCGGTGGAACCTGCCGGCTCCGCCGACGGGCGCGGACGACCCCGGCCGGTCAGCTCGCCACTGATCTTCGGCGGCCTGTTCTCGTACGGCGTCGACAGCACCACAGTGGTGCGCGTGGTGACGTTCGCCGAGGTGCGGATCTCCTGCAGCACCCGCTCCAGGTCGGCCGGGCCGGCCACCCGCACCAGCAGGAGATAGAAGTCCTCCCCCGCCACCGAGTAGCACGAGTCGATCTCGGGCAGGTGGGCGAGCCGCTCCGGCGCGTCGTCCGGCTGGGACGGGTCGAACGGCCGGATCGCCACGAACGCGGTCAGCGGCAGGTCCAGCGCCTCGAACGACACCCGCGCGGCGTACCCCTTGATCACCCCGCGCTGCTCCAGCCGGCGGACCCGCTGGTGCACGGCCGACACCGACAGGCCCACCCGCTCGGCCAGGTCCGTGTACGACAGCCGACCGTCCCCGGTCAGCGCGGCGACGATGGCGCGGTCGATCTCCTCCACGCGCTGCACAGTAGCCGGTAAAACGCTCTCCCGCCGCACCCGGCCCGCCGTGGTGACGCTCAGCGCGCCGTCCGGTCGCGTACCGCGTCCGCGGCGTAGTTCAGGACCTCCGCCATGTCCTCCTCGTCCAGGAACGGCAGGTCGGTGAGGATGTCCGTGACGGACATGCCCTCGGCCATCATGGCCAGCAGGGTGGCCACGGGGATGCGCGACTGCCGCACGCAGGGCGCACCCCCCATGACGTCGGGGTCGGCGGTGATCCGGGGGAAGGTCACCGCGACAGGCTAGCCCTTGGCCAGCGCGCGCGAGATCACCAGCCGCTGGATCTGGTTGGTGCCCTCCACGATCTGCAGCACCTTCGCCTCACGCATGTACCGCTCGACCGGGTGGTCGGCGACGTACCCGGCGCCGCCGAGCACCTGCACCGCGTCGGTGGTCACCCGCATCGCCATGTCGGTGGCGAACAGCTTCGCCTTCGCCGCCTCGATCGAGTACGGGCGGCCCGCGTCGCGCAGCCGCGCGGCCGCAAGGGTGAGCGCCCGCGCGGCGGAGATCTGGGTGGCGGCGTCGGCCAGGTTGAACCCGAGCCCCTGGAAGTCGATGATCGCGCGGCCGAACTGGCGCCGCTCCCGGGCGTAGCCGACCGCGTAGTCGAGCGCGCCCTGGGCCAGGCCCACCGCGCACGCGGCGATGCCCAGCCGGCCGGAGTCCAGCGCCGACATGGCGATGGTGAACCCGGCGCCCTCGCCGCCGATCAGCCGCTCCGCCGGCACCCGGGCGTCGTCGAACGCGATCTGCGCGATCGGGGAGGCGTGCAGGCCCATGGTGCGCTCGGCGGCCTGCGGGTGGATGCCCGGCGTGGCCCGGTCGGCCAGCAGGCAGGAGATGCCCTTCGGGCCGGGGCCGCCGGTGCGGCAGAAGATGTTGTAGAAGTCGGCGACCCGGGCGTGCGTGATCCACGCCTTGGTGCCGGTGACCACGTACTCGTCGCCGTCGCGCACCGCCCGCGTGGTCAGGGCCGCCGCGTCCGAACCACCCTGCGGCTCGGAGAGACAGTACGCCCCGAGCAGCTCCCCACCGATCATGTCCGGCAGCAGTTTGCGCTGCTCGTCGGTGCCGAACTGGGCCACCGGATAGCAGGACAGCGTGTGCACGCTGACCGCCTCGGCCACTGCCAGCCACCGGCTGGCGAGGATCTCCAGCACCTGCAGGTACACCTCGTACGGCTGGGCGGCGCCGCCGTGCTCCTCGGCGTACGGCAGGCCGAGCAGCCCGGCGCGGCCCAGCGTGCGCAGCACCTCCCGGGGGAACTCGGCGCGGGTCTCGAAACCGGCGGCGGCCGGGGCCAGCTCCCGGTCGGCGAGTTCGGTGGCGAGGTCCAGCAGGTCGTGGGCCTCGTCGGTGGGCAGGATCCGGTCGACGTTCATAGCGCGATGAGCTCCGTGGGGGTGGTGTTGAGCCGTTGCCCGCCGTCCGTCGTGCAGACGACGATGTCCTCGATCCGGGCGCCGTGCCGCCCGGCGAGGTAGATCCCGGGTTCGACCGAGAAAGCCATGCCGGCCTCGAGGGGCCGGGGGTTGCCGGTCACCACGTACGGCTCCTCGTGGCCGTCGAGGCCGATGCCGTGACCGGTGCGGTGCAGGAAGGTGTCGCCGAAACCGGCGGCGGTGATGACGTCGCGGGCGACCGCGTCGAGGGCCTCGGCGGTCACGCCCGGCGCGACGGCGGCCACGGCGGCGCGCTGCGCCTCCCACAACACCGCGTAGTAGTCCACGAACTCGGCCGGAGCCGGGCCACCGGCCACGTACGTGCGGGTGCAGTCGGAGCGGTAGCCCGACGGCATGGTGCCGCCGATGTCGACCACCACCGGCTCGCCGACGCCGATCGGACGGTCCGAGACACCGTGGTGCGGGCTCGCGCCGTTCGGGCCGGCGGCGACGATGACGAAGTCGACAGTGGCGTGCCCGGCGGCCCGGATCGCGGCGGCCAGGTCGGCGGCGACCTCCCGCTCGGTGCGGCCGGGACGCAGCCACTCGGCCATCCGCAGGTGCACCGCGTCGATCGCGGCGCCCGCCTCGGCCAGCGCCGCCACCTCGGCCGGCGACTTGCGGATCCGCATCTCGCGCAGCACGTCGGAGGCGAGCCGCTGCGCCGCGCCGGGCAGCACGTCGCGCAGCGCGAGGACCTGCTGCGCCCACATCCGGTCGGCCAGCCCCACCGCGCGGACCGGGCCGGGCAGCGCCGCGCGCACCAGCGGCCACGGGTCGGCGCCGTCGGCGTGGTCGACGATCCGGTACCCGGTGCCCGGCGCGGCCTCGGCGTCCGGCCGCTCCAGCACCGGCACGATCAGCGTCGGCTCACCCTCGGCGGGCAGCACCAGGCAGGTCAGCCGCTCCCCCTCGCGGGCGTCGTAGCCGGTCAGGTAGCGCAGGTCCGAGCCCGGGGTGAGCAGCAGCGCATCCAGGCCCGCCGCTGCGGCGGCGCGCTGGGCCTCGGCGAGTCGCCCGGCCGGGTACAGATCGTCGGTTCCCACAACCGAAGCTTAACGGTCGTTTGGGCCAGCGCGGGAGTCCGGTTGATGATCGAAGCCGAGGCCCGCCGCCCGGGCCCGGCCGGCCTGCTCGGCGGCCTCCCGCGCCCGGGCCCGCGCGATGCAGGCGACCGGCCAGGAAGTCGCGGTGCAGCAGCGCCACGATGAAGTACCGGCGCAGCCGCTCGTACGACTCCCGGAACTCCCGGCGCGCCGCCGGAGCGACAGGGGTCACAGGCACGACGGCTCGGGCTCGATCACGCCCTCCTCTACCCGCCGCTCGCGCCGATATGCGCGCGCTTGCGGGCACGAGCGACCATGGAGTGGTGATCCGCTTTCTGCTGAACCTGCTGTGGCTCGTCTTCGGCGGCGGCTTCGTCCTGGCCCTCGGCTACGGCGTCGCCGCCCTGGTCTGCTTCGTCCTGGTCGTCACCATCCCCTTCGGCGTCGCCTCGCTGCGGCTCGCCTCGTACTCGCTGTGGCCGTTCGGCCGCACCATCGTGCGCAAGCCGGGCGCCGGGCTTCCCTCCGGCCTGGCGAACGTGCTCTGGGTGGTGCTGGCCGGCTGGTGGCTGGCCCTGTCGCACATCCTCGCCGGCGTCGCGCTCTGCGTGACGATCATCGGTATCCCGTTCGGCGTGGCGAACTTCAAGCTGGTCCCGGCGTCGCTGTGGCCGCTCGGCCAGGAGGTCGTCGAGAACCCGTAACCCCTCCTCGCCACGCGGGGTCTACCCGCCACTGGAACGCCATGGGTGTCTCCGGCCCTGTTTGACACCCATGGCGTTCCACTCTGCGACGGTTACGCGGCGAGTTGACGTTCGCACCCGAGGACGACCGCAACGTTCTCGGCAACCGAGATCGGCGTCCCGCAACACGAGACGGGTTGGAGATCTTGGTGCGGAGTCGCCCCTCCGAGGGCCGTCTCGTACCAAGATCTCGCAGGTAACGAACGCGAGCACCGAAGGCGCGCCAGCGGCCAGTTCCCCGTTCGCGGTGAGCGGCCGGGCTCACCATCCCTACAGCATCCTAGGAGGATGGGGTGTTGGCGGGCGCTGGCCGCCGAAGGATGCGAATGCGGCTCGCACCAACGCCTCGCTGGCTAGCGTCGGGAGGGTGCGGGACGGGGTGATCGAGAGGCTGAAGGCGGACCCGGCGATGTCGGGACTGCGCCGGTCGCTGGACTTCTACCACGGCGACCCGGCGCGCGACGCCGCGCTCGACCGGTTCTACGCCCCGCTCGTGCACGCCGGTGACCTGGTCTTCGACGTCGGCGCGCACGTGGGCGACCGGCTCGGCAGCTTCCGCCGGCTCGGCGCGACGGTGGTGGCGGTCGAGCCGCAGCCGCTGTGCGCGCGGGCGCTGCGCGAGCTGTACGCGGGCGACGAACAGGTGACTGTGGTCGAGGCGGCGTGCGGGCGTACCGCCGGGCCGGTGCGACTGCACGTGAACTCGGCCAACCCGACGGTCTCCACCGCCTCCCCCGGGTTCGTCCGCGCCGCCGACGGCGCGCCCGGCTGGGCGGGCGAGACCTGGGACGCGCAGATCGTGGTGCCCGGCACCACGCTCGACGCGCTGATGGCCGCGTACGGCGTGCCGGCGTTCGTGAAGATCGACGTGGAGGGCTTCGAGGACGCCGTGCTGGCCGGGCTGAGCCGGCCGGTCCCGGCGCTGTCGTTCGAGTTCACCACCATCGCCCGGGTGGCGGCGGCACGCTGCCTGGACCGGCTCACCGCGCTGGGGTTCACCCGCTTCACCGTGGCGATCGGTGACGAGACGACGTTCGCGCTGCCGGGCTGGCGGCCGGCCGCCGAGGTGGCCGCGTACCTGGGGACGCTGCCGGACGAGGCCAACTCCGGCGACGTGTACGCCCGCCCCTGAACCTCCACTTCGGACCAGGCGCTATCGGGCCGGAAGGCATCGACCCTGCTCATCGCGCGGATCGGCGCAGACGCAGCCCGGGCGCTTTTTTCACGGCTCGAACTTAGCTATACATCGTTACCCATCTGTGATTGACGTGACCCGCGCCACTTGGGTTGACTGCCACGGAACCGCTTCCGCAACCGGTTCCGAAACATCCCGCTCATCCCTTCGACCCGGGAGCGCCACGTGCCGATCACGATCGCCGACGTCGCCGCCCGCGCCGGGGTGAGCAAGACGACGGTGTCCCGGGTGCTGAACGGCAAGGGCGAGGTGCACCTGCGCACCGCCGACCGGGTCCGCGCCGTGATCAACGACCTCGGGTACGTGCCGAGCGCCCGCGCGGTCGGGCTGGCCCGCGGGCGTACCCGGGTGGTCGGCATGCTGGTGCCGGCGCTGACCTGGCCCTGGATGGGCGAGGTGCTCCAGGGCGCGGCCGACGTGGTCGAGGCCGCCGGCTACGGCATGCTGCTGTTCACCTGCACCCACGGCGACGAGTCGATGCGCCGCTTCGCCTCCCAGGTGTCGGCCAAGTCGTTCGACGGGCTGCTCGTGGTCGAACCAGAGGGGACGCTCGACTACATCACCGAGCTGCACCGGCGCGGCCTGCCGGTCATCCTCATCGACGACCGGGGACACCAACCCGGCTTCCCGTCCGTGCGCACCACGAACGAAGCCGGGGCGCGGGCCGCCGCGACGCACCTGCTGGCGCTCGGACGGCGGCGGCCGCTCGTCGTCACCGGCCTGCGCCGGTTCGGCTGCACCCGGGAACGGCTCGCCGGGTTCGCCGGCGCCTACGCCGAAGCCGGCCTGGCGATCGACCCGGGCCGGGTGGTGGAGGGCGACTTCACGTTCGAGTGCGGGCGCGCGGCGGTGCGGCGGCTGCTCGCCGACGGCGTACCCTTCGACGCCGTCTTCGCCCACAACGACCTGTCGGCCGCCGGCGCGCTGCAGGCGCTGCGCGACGCCGGGCGGCGCGTCCCGCAGGATGTCGCGGTGGTCGGCTTCGACGACCTGCCGCTGGCCGGGCACACCCACCCGCCGCTGAGCTCCGTGCGCCAACCGCTGCGGGAGATGGGTACGGCCGCCGCCCGGCTGCTCATCGCCCACCTCGCCGGCACCCCGCTGCCGGAGGGCCCGACCGTCATCCCCACCGGCTTCACCACCCGCGACTCGACCGGCGTCACCTGACCCACCCCGCCGTACCCGGCGACCACGCCGGCGGGCCCGCCCGCCGGTGGCTCCACCGCACACCCTCCATCCACCACATCCCGCCCGAGGAATGCGGGACCACCGAGGGAGACCTCCATGAGAAGACGGCAACTCCTCGCCCTCGCGCTGGCCGGCGCGATGGTCACCACCGCCGCCGCGTGCGGCGACAGCCCGAACGCGAACAAGAAGAGCGGCCAGGCCGCGACGGTGCTGAGCGTCGGCATGCCCAACGGCCCGCAGGCCGAGAACAACAACCCGTTCCTCACCACCTCGGCCGCCGCCTCGCTGGGTTACCGGTGGCAGATCTACGAGCCGCTGATGATGTGGAACCCGGTGAAGCCGGCCGAGCCGTTCAAGCCGTGGCTGGCCACCAAGGCCGAGTGGTCGTCGGACTACAAGTCGGTGAAGGTGACCATCCGCGAGAACGCGACCTGGTCGGACGGGCAGAAGGTCACCGCCGAGGACGTCGCGTTCACCTACAACCTGGTGAAGAAGTTCCCGGCCATCAACGACCAGGGCGTGCCGTACACCGACGCCGTCGCCAGCGGCAACGAGGTCACCATCTCGATGGCCAGCCCGCAGTTCGTCAACCAGCAGAAGGTGCTGTGGCGGGTGCCGATCGTGCCCAAGCACCTGTGGGAGAAGATCGCCGACCCGGCCAGCGACCCGGTGAAGCAGCCGGTCGGCAGCGGCCCGTACACGCTCAAGTCGTTCACCCCGGCGAGCATGACGCTGGCGGTGCGCGAGAGCGGCTACTGGCAGGACCTGCCGAAGGTGAAGGAGCTGCGGTACACCTCGTACACCGACAACAGCGCGCAGACCACCGCGCTGGCCAACGGCGAGGCGGAGTGGAGCTTCGTCTTCATCCCGAACTACCAGACCGTGTTCGTGGCCAAGGACCAGAAGAACCACAAGATGTGGGCGCCCCCGGTGCTCGGCATCCACGGTCTCTACCTGAACACCACGAAGAAGCCGTTCGACGACCCGACGCTGCGCAAGGCCATGAACATGGTGATCGACCGCGCGGACATCTTCACCACCGCCGAGGCCGGCTACTTCCACCCCGAGGTCAAGAGCGTGACCGGCCTGCCCAGTCCGGCCGGTGACTCGTTCATCGCGCCCGAGTACAAGGGCCAGGAGCACAAGGTCGACGTCGAGGGCGCCAAGGCGCTGCTCACCGGCGCCGGCTACAAGCTGGACGGCAACACGCTGAAGGACCGCAGCGGCAAGGCGGTCACGATCCGGCTGACCGACCCGGCCGGCTGGTCGGACTACCAGACCAGCCTGGAGATCGTGAAGGGCAACCTGGCGAAGATCGGCATCGCGGCGACCATCGACAAGGCCAACCAGGACGCCTGGTTCCGCAACGTCGAGCAGGGCAACTTCGAGGCCACGTTCCGGTGGACCGAGAGCGGCGCCACGCCGTACGACATCTACCGGACCATCATGGACGGCCGTGTGCTCAAGCCGATCGGCACCGCCTCCCCGGCGGGCAACTTCGGCCGGTTCGACAGCAAGGAGGCCACCGACGCGCTGGTGTCGTACGCCAACGCCACCGACGACGCCACCCGCGCCACCGCACTGGCGACCCTGCAGAAGATCTTCGTCGAGCAGATGCCGATGATCCCGGTCGGCGCGGACAACATCGGCGGCGCGTACAGCACGAAGAACTGGGTCGGCTGGCCGGACGACTCGAACCCGTACGGCGCTCTCCAGCCCACCCAGCCCAACGCGGTGGACGTGGTGCTGCACCTCAAGCCGGCCAACGGCTGACCCGGCGCCGCCGGCCCGGCCACGATCGCCCGGCCGGGCCGGCGGCGCCCGCCCCTCGCTACCGGCAACCCCAGACAGGAATTCGGCATGACGTTGACCGAGAGCGCACCGGCGCCGGCCGACGAGGTGGTGCTGGAGGCCGTCGGCCTGACCAAGCACTTCCCCGTCCGCCGGCGGCTGCGTGACCTTCTCTCCCGGACCCCGGCGGTGGTGCACGCCGTCGACGACGTATCGATCGAGTTGCGCCGTGGCCGGGTGACCGCGCTGGTCGGCGAGTCCGGCTCCGGCAAGTCCACAGTCGCCCGGCTGCTGGCCCAGCTCTACCCGCGCACCGGCGGCGACATCCGGCTGCACGGCCGCTCGACCCGGGTACGCGGCGGACGCCGGTTCCGGGCGTACGTGCGGCGGGTGCAGTTGATCCTGCAGGACCCGTTCGCCTCGCTGAACCCGGTGCACACGGTCCGCTACCACCTGACCCGGTCGCTGCGCATCCACGGCAACGCCGGGACCGGGCCGGACGGGCTGGACAAGGCGCTGGCCGACCTGCTGACCCGGGTCAGCCTGACCCCGCCGGAGCGCTACCTCGACGCGTTCCCGCACGAGCTGTCCGGCGGGCAGCGCCAGCGCGTCGCGATCGCGCGGGCGCTCGGCGCCGACCCGGAGGTGCTGCTCGCCGACGAGCCGGTGTCGATGCTCGACGTGTCGATCCGCCTGGGCGTGCTCAACCTGCTGCAGGACCTCAAGGACCGGCTCGACCTGGCGATCCTCTACATCACCCACGACATCGCCTCGGCCCGCTACTTCGCCGACGAGACGATCGTCATGTACGCCGGGCGAATGGTCGAGGGCGGCGACAGCGAGACCGTCACCCAGCGGCCGGCGCACCCGTACACCCGGTTGCTGATCGAATCGGCGCCGGACCCGGAGCGGATCACCGGCGCGGGCGGCGACGGCGCGGCGGCGGGCGAGCGGGGCCACGGCGAGCCGCCGAGCCTGATCCGCCCGCCGGCCGGCTGCCGGTTCCACCCGCGCTGCCCGGCGGCCATGCCGCGCTGCGCCACCGACCTGCCGCCGCCGATCCCGGTCGACGACGCGCCCGGGCACTGGGCCGCGTGCTGGCTGTTCGACGCCGAGACCGTCGCGGCGCAGAAGGCGGAGAACGCGGAACAGGCCGGAACGGAGACGGCCCGGTGAGGTTCCTGCTGCAACGGGTGGCCTTCTACCTGTTCACCGCCTGGGCGGCGATCACGCTCAACTTCTTCATCCCGCGTATGGTGCCGGGCGACCCGGTCCAGTCACTGATCTCCCGCAACCAGGGCCGGATCAGCGCCGACGCGATCGCGTCGCTGCGGGTGCTGTTCGGGCTGGACTCCGACCGCTCGCTGTGGGAGCAGTACGTCGCCTACTGGGGACAGCTCCTGCGCGGCGACCTGGGACTGTCGTTCACGTTCTTCCCCGCGCCGGTGTCGGAGGTGATCGGCAGCAGCCTGCCGTGGACGGTCGGCCTGGTCGGCGTCACCACGATCGTGAGTTTCCTGCTCGGCACCGCGCTCGGCGTCGGCGCGGGCTGGCGGCGCGGCTCCTGGATCGACGGACTGCTGCCGGCCACCACGTTCCTGTCCTCGATCCCGTACTTCTGGCTGGGCCTGGTCGCGATCGCGTTGTTCGCCGGGCCGGGCAGCTTCTTCCCGTCCTCCGGCGGCTACGAGCCGGGCCTGGTGCCGGCGTTCGACGCGTACTTCATCCCGAGCGCGATCCAGCACAGCATCCTGCCCGCGGCGACCATCCTGGTGTCGTCGATGAGCGGCTGGATCCTCAGCATGCGCAACATGATGGTGACTGTCGCCAGCGAGGACTACATCACCGTCGCGCACGCCAAGGGGCTCTCCGAGCGCCGGGTGGCGCTCAGCTACGCCGCCCGCAACGCGCTGCTGCCGAACGTGTCCGGGTTCGCGTTGTCGCTCGGTTTCATCGTCGGCGGCACGCTGCTCGTGGAGATCGTCTTCTCGTACCCGGGTCTGGGGTTCCAGCTCTTCCAGGCCGTCGGGTCGAAGGACTACCCGCTCATGCAGGGCATCTTCCTGATCATCACGATCTCGGTGCTGGTGGCGAACCTGCTCGCCGACGTGGCGTACCTGCTCCTCGACCCGCGGACCCGAAAGAGCTGAGCGATGACACTCTCCCCGTCCAGCATCGAGCAGGTCATCCCCGGCCAGGGCGCGATGGCGCAGCCCTCGGCCCGGGCCCGCCGCCGCCGGTTCCGCTTCGTCGCCAACGGCAAGGCCGCGACCGGCCTCGCCGTCCTCGGGGTGTACGTGCTCCTGGCGGTGATCGGACCGTGGATCGCGCCGTACGACCCGGACGCGCGCAGCGCCGACGTGCTCCAGGCACCCTCGGCCCGGCACTGGTTCGGCACCACCCACCTCGGGCAGGACATCTTCAGCCAGATCCTGGTCGGCGCGCGCAGCGTGATGGTGGTGGGCCTGACCGCCGGCGTGCTCGCCACGATCCTGTCCATCCTGATCGGCGTGACTGCCGGTTACCTGGGCGGCGCGGCCGACGAGGGCCTGTCGGCGGTGTCGAACGTGTTCCTGGTGATCCCGGCGCTGCCGCTGATCATCATCGTCACGTCCCTTGTCGACCAGGCCAGCGACACGCTCGTGGCGCTCATCATCGGCCTCACGTCGTGGGCCTGGGGCGCCCGGGTGCTGCGCGCCCAGACGCTGTCGTTGCGCCGCCGCGACTACGTCGAGGCGGCGCGGGCCACCGGCGAGCGGACCTGGCGGATCATCGGCTTCGAGATCCTGCCCAACCTGACCGCGATCATCGCCTCCGGCTTCGTCGGCACCGTCATCTTCGCGGTCATGTCGGAGATCACCCTCGCGTTCATCGGCGTCTCGTCGGTCTCGTCGTGGAACTGGGGCACGATCCTGTTCTGGGCGCAGGGACAGCAGGCCCTCGCGCAGGGCGCCTGGTGGTGGTTCGTGCCGGCCGGGCTGGCCATCGCGCTGCTCGGCACCGCGCTCGCGCTGATCAACTTCGGCATCGACGAGTTCGTCAGCCCCCGGCTGCGCACCGGCGGCCGGACCCGGATCCGGACCGCCGACGGTCGCACCGTCGCGATGCGCGTCGGGTTCACCCCGGTGCTCGCGCCGAATCCGGCGCCGGTCCCGATGCGGCGGCCGGCGGACCCCACCCGAGAGGACGCGACCTCATGAGCGACCAGGTGCTCCAGATCCGCGGGCTGTGCGTCGACTACGGCGTCGGCGCGGACGCGGTGCGCGCGGTCCGCGACGTCGACCTGACACTGCACCGCGGCGAGGTGCTCGGGCTGGCCGGGGAGAGCGGCAGCGGCAAGTCCACGCTCGCCTACGGGCTGACCCGGCTGCTGCCCCCGCCCGGCGTGGTCAGCGGCGGCCAGGTCATCTACCACTCGGCCGACGGCCCGCCGGTCGACGTGCTCACGCTCAGCCCGGCGAAGCTGCGCGAGTTCCGCTGGGCGGAGACGTCGATCGTGTTCCAGGGCGCGATGAACTCGCTGAACCCGGTGCACAAGGTCTCCACCCAGCTGCTCGACGTGATCCGGGCACACGAGCCGAAGAGCACCGCGGCGAGCCGGCTGGCCCGGGCGAAGGAGCTGCTGCGCCTGGTCGGGATCTCCGCGGACCGGCTGGACAGCTACCCGCACCAGCTCTCCGGCGGCATGCGGCAACGCGTCATGATCGCCATGGCGCTGGCGCTGGAACCGCAGGTGGTCATCATGGACGAGCCGACCACGGCGCTGGACGTGGTGATGCAACGGCAGATCCTCGGCCAGCTCGCCGAGCTGCGCGAACGCCTCGGCTTCGCGGTCCTGTTCATCACCCACGACCTGTCGCTGCTGGTCGAGTTCTCCGACCGGATCGCGATCATGTACGGCGGCCGGATCGTCGAGGAGGCGCCCGCCGCCCGGCTGTACGCCGAGCCGCTGCACCCGTACACCGAGGGGTTGCTGCACTCGTTCCCGGCGCTGCACGGTCCGCGCCGGGAGCTGACCGGCATCCCCGGCTCCCCGCCGGACCTGCGCGCCATGCCGTCCGGCTGCGCGTTCCACCCCCGCTGCCCGAAGGCGTTCGACGGGTGCGACGAGCAGGTGCCGGTGCTCGGCGCGCCGTACGTCGACGACCCGGCGCGGGCCGTCGCGTGCCGGCTGCACCCGGCCGTCGCGCCCCTGTCCCGCTGACCCGCCCGACACCACCACCCGCTACCCGCGAGGAGAGCCATGGACACCGACCTCACCCGCCCGTCGTCAGTCGCCGGTCCGGATCCGATCGACACGCTGCCGCCGACCTTCCGGTGGGGGGTGGCGACGTCGTCGTACCAGATCGAGGGCGCGGTGGCCTCCGACGGCCGCACGCCGTCCATCTGGGACACGTTCTGCCGGGTGCCGGGCGCGGTGGCGAACGGCGACAACGGCGACGTGGCCTGCGACCACTACCACCGGATGCCGCAGGACGTCGCGCTCATCGCCGACCTGGGGCTGGACACGTACCGGTTCTCGGTGGCCTGGCCGCGGGTGCAGCCGGGCGGGCGCGGCCCGGCGAACGTGGCCGGGCTGGCCTTCTACGACCGGCTGGTGGACGAGCTGCTCGGCCGCGACGTCGAGCCGTGGGTGACGCTGTACCACTGGGACCTGCCGCAGGAGCTGGAGGACGCGGGCGGCTGGCCGAACCGGGACACCGCGTACCGGTTCGCCGACTACGCCGAGCTGGTCTTCGCCGCGCTCGGCGACCGGGTCCGCACCTGGACCACGCTCAACGAGCCGTGGTGCTCGGCGATGCTCGGGTACGCCTACGGCGACCATGCCCCCGGCCGGCGGAACCTGGGTGACGGCATCGCCGCGGCGCACCACCTGCTGCTCGGGCACGGGCTGGCGACGCGGCGGCTGCGCGAGGCGGCCTCGGCGCCGATCGAGCTGGGCCTCACGCTGAACCTGGCCACCGCCGACCCGGCGACCGACAGCGCCGCCGACCGGGACGCGGCGCGGGCCGCCGACGGGCTGGGCAACCGGCTCTACCTGGACCCGGTGCTGCGCGGGGAGTACCCGCAGGACGTGATCGCGGACCTGGCCGCCGAGGGCGTGCGGATTCCGGTGGAGGACGGCGACCTGGACGTCATCGCCACCCCGATCGACGTGCTCGGCGTGAACTTCTACTTCGGGCAGCTGCACTCCGGCGTGGACGAGCAGGGCCGCGACCGCGACGACGACGGCAAGCCGGTACGCCGGGTGGTCCGGCGTGACCTGCCGCGTACCGCGATGGACTGGGAGATCGTGCCGGAGTCCTTCACCGACCTGCTGGTGCGGCTGCACCGCGACTACCCGGGCACGCCCATGGTGATCACCGAGAACGGCGCGGCGTTCGACGACGAGCCGGACGCAGACGGGTTCGTCGCCGACGACGACCGGGTCGGCTACCTCGCCGAGCACCTGCGGGCGGTGGCCCGGGCCCGGGCGGCCGGGGCCGACGTGCGCGGCTACTTCGCCTGGTCGCTGCTGGACAACTTCGAGTGGGCGTACGGATACGACAAGCGGTTCGGCATCGTCCGGGTCGACTACGACACGCAGCGCCGCATCCCCAAGCGCAGCGCGCTGTGGTACCGGGACACCGTGCGGCGGGTACGCGGCCGGCGCTGACGCCGGCGTGGGGGCCGGGCCGGTCAGTGACGGCGGGCCGGCCCCCACGCCGGGGACGGGCGGGCGGCCGGGTCGCGGGGCACGCCGCCGTCGCGCAGCAGCCGGGTCATCGGCAGGGTGGCCGCGCCCATCGCGACCGCGTCCGGTCCGAGCCGGCACAGCTCGATCGAGGTCTGCGCGTACGGCTGGCGCAGCGCGTGCCGCGCGGTGGCCTCGCGGATCGCGGGCAGGTGCCGCTCGCCCAGGGCCAGCCCGGCCCAGCCGCCGAGCACCACCCGCTCCGGGTTGAACAGGTTCACCAGGTTCGCCACCCCGGCGCCCAGGTAGCCGACCGTCTCGTCGATCACCTTCGCGGCGGTGCCGCTGGTGGAGCGCAGCAGCTCACCGAAGGCGGTCTCCTCGTCCGCGCCCGGCGCCGGGCGGCCCCGGTTGGCCTGGCGGAACCGGTCCAGCACCGCCTCCGCGCCGACGTACGCCTCCAGGCAGCCGAGGTTGCCGCAGCGGCAGCGGCGGCCCCCGTACACGATGGTGGTGTGGCCCCACTCCCCGGCGCTGCTGTGCGCGCCGCGGTATCCGACGCCGTCGGCGACCACGCTCGCGCCGACGCCGGAGCCGACCAGCGCGACCACCGCGTGCCGGACGCCGCGGCCGGCGCCGAACCACATCTCGGCCTGGCCGAGCGTCTTCGCGCCGTTGTCCACGTGCACCGGCACGTCGGCGCGCAGCATCGCGCCGAGCGGGACGCCGTCCCAGCCGAGTGTCTGGGCGTGCACCACGGCGTCGGCGGTGCGCTCGACCGTGCCGGCGACGGCGACGCCGAAGCCGAGCACCGCGGCCGGGTCGACGCCCGCCTGCTCGGTGACCGCGGCGAGGCCGTGCCGCAGGTGGGCGGCGACCCGCTCGGGGTCGGGCCCGGTCGCGGCGATCGGGTACTCGGCCTTGGCCAGCGCGGTCATGCTCAGGTCGAACAGCTCGACCTGGACGCGGGTTTCGCCGACGTCGGCGCCGACCAGGTAGCCGTAGCCGGGGGCGACGCGCAGCAGCACGCGGGGACGGCCGCCGTCGGACTCGACCGAGCCGGCCTCCTCGACCAGGCCCTCGTTGATCATTTCGCCGACCAGGTTGCTGACGCTGGCCAGGCTGAGCGCGGTGGACTGGCCCAGCTCGTGCCGGCTGAGCGGACCGTCCAGCCAGATCCGGGTCAGCAGCACCGACCGGTTGGCCCGGCGCATGTCGCGCACCGTGGTGCGTCTGGCGTCCACGTCCGCCGCCGTCCCTTCCCGGCCGCCCACGGCGACCTGCGTTCGTCTGCGTTCACGCCGTGAACCAAGCGGTGACAGCGTACTGCGCATTTACACTTAACAAAGTTAACTGATAACCTCCGGCGCATCGATGAGGAGGTATGTCAATGCGACTCGGACGCGGGATGACCGCACTGCTCGGTGGCGTCGCGCTGCTCGCCGCCACCGCCGCCCTGCCCGCCACCGCCGCCACCACGACCGGCGCCGTCGGCGCGCTCGTCGCGTGTGACGCGCCGGCCTGGGCCGAGGGCGTCACCTGGACCGCCGGCAGCCGGGCCACCTACGCCGGCCGGCTGTACCAGGCGCTCGTCACACACACCCCGCCGGCCGGCGCGGGCTGGAACCCGGCCGCCGTACCGGCGCTCTGGACCGACCTCGGCGCCTGCACCGGCGGCACGCCGTCGCCGAGCCCCACCACCCGGACGCCCTCGCCGTCCCCGTCCCCGACCGTCTCCCCCACCCGGACGCCCTCCCCCACGCCGACCGTGTCGTCCAGCCCGACCACCCCGGGCGGGGACACCTGCGCGCTGCGGTCCCGGCCGACCGGCAAGGTGCTGCAGGGCTACTGGGAGAACTGGGACGGCGCCGCCAACGGCGTACACCCCGGCCTCGGCTGGATCCCGATCACCGACTCCCGGATCACCGGCCACGGCTACAACGTGGTGACCGCCGCGTTCCCGGTCATCCGCGCCGACGGCACCGTGCTCTGGGAGGACGGCATGGACGCCGGCGTCAAGGTGCCCACCCCCGCCCAGGTGTGCCAGGCCAAGGCCGCCGGACTCACCGTGCTGCTGTCCATCGGCGGCGCCACCGCCGGCATCGACCTCAGCTCCAGCGCCGTCGCCGACCGGTTCGTCGCCACCGTCGTACCGATCCTCAAGCGGCACAACTTCGACGGCATCGACATCGACATCGAGACCGGCCTCACCGGCAGCGGGAACATCAACCAGCTCTCCCCCTCGCAGGCCAACCTGATCCGGATCATCGACGGGGTGCTGGCCCAGATGCCCGCCGGGTTCGGGCTCACCATGGCGCCGGAGACCGCGTACGTCACCGGCGGCAGCGTCACCTACGGCTCGATCTGGGGCGCGTACCTGCCGGTCATCAAGAAGTACGCCGACAACGGGCGGCTCTGGTGGCTCAACATGCAGTACTACAACGGCTCGATGTACGGCTGCGCCGGTGACTCGTACCCGGCCGGCACCGTCGCCGGTTTCGTCGCGCAGACCAACTGCCTCGACGCCGGCCTGGTCATCCAGGGCACCACCGTCCGCGTACCGCTGGACCGACAGGTCCCCGGGCTGCCCGCGCAGGTCGGCGCCGGCGGCGGGTACATGAGCCCGGCGCTGGTGGCCCAGGCGTGGAACACCTACCAGGGCCGCCTCAAGGGCCTGATGACCTGGTCGGTGAACTGGGACGGGTCGAAGGGCTGGACGTTCGGCGACAACGTCCGCTCCCTGCAGGGCCGCTGACCCGGCAGGGCTCCGCGTTTCCACCCCCGGCGCGGAGCCCTGCCGCTGGCGCGGGTTGCGAGACCCTGCGAGGCTGGCGCTCGTGTATGACTACGACCTGCTGGTGCTGGGCTCCGGACCGAGTGGACAGAAGGCGGCGATCGCCGCTGCCAAACTGGGCCGCCGCGTCGCCATCGTCGATCGCCGCGACATGCTCGGCGGAGTGTGCATCAACACCGGCACCGTGCCCTCGAAGACGCTGCGCGAGGCGGTCCTCTACCTGACCGGGCTGAGCCAGCGCGACCTCTACGGCAGCAGCTACCGGGTCAAGGAGGACATCACCGTCGCCGACCTGGCCGCCCGCACCCAGCACGTGATCACAAGGCAGACCGACGTGATCCGCGACCAGCTGGCCCGCAACAAGGTCGCGCTGATCACCGGCACCGGCCGGTTCGCCGACGCCCACTCCGTCTGGGTGGACGCCGGCTCCGGCCGGGAGACCCGGATCAGCTTCGACAAGGCGGTCGTCGCCGCCGGCACCCGCCCGGCCCGACCGGACAGCGTCGACTTCGACGACCGGACCATCGTCGACTCCGACGGCGTGATCAACCTGCAGGCCGTCCCGCGCAGCATGGTCGTGGTCGGCGCCGGGGTGATCGGGATGGAGTACGCCTCGCTGTTCGCCGCGCTCGGCACCAAGGTGACGGTGGTCGAGCGCCGCCCCCGGATGCTCGACTTCTGCGACGAGGAGATCGTCGAGTCGCTGAAGTACCACCTGCGGGACCTGTCGGTGACCTTCCGCTTCGGCGAGGAGGTGGCCGCCGTCGAGAAGCACCGCACCGCAGCGCTCTGCGTCCTGCGCAGCGGCAAGAAGATCGTCGCGGACACGGTGATGTACTCGGCCGGGCGGCAGGGACAGACCGACGACCTCGCGCTGGACGCGGCCGGGCTCACCGCCGACCATCGCGGCCGGATCGCGGTCGACGCGAACTACCGCACCGCCGTCGACAACATCTACGCGGTCGGCGACGTGATCGGCTTCCCCGCGCTGGCGTCCACGTCGATGGAGCAGGGCCGGCTGGCCGCCCAGCACGCCTGCGGCGAACCGGCCCGCGGGATGTCCGACCTGCAGCCGATCGGCATCTACACCATCCCGGAGATCAGCTTCGTCGGGAAGACCGAGGAGGAGCTGACCGAGGCGTCCACTCCGTTCGAGGTGGGCATCGCCCGCTACCGGGAACTGGCCCGGGGGCAGATCGTCGGCGACTCGTACGGGATGCTGAAACTGCTCGTCTCACCCGAGGACGGACGGCTGCTCGGGGTGCACGTGTTCGGCACCGGCGCCACCGAGATCGTCCACATCGGGCAGGCCGTGATGGGCTGCGGCGGCACCGTCGACTACCTGCTCGACGCGGTGTTCAACTACCCGACCCTCGCCGAGGCGTACAAGGTGGCCGCCCTGGACGCCGCCAACAAGATCCGCAACATAACCCGGATCAACGACTGACCCCTGCTGCCCCGCCCTCCACCCCGTTGATCTTGCACTTGCTGCCCCGGGAGCGCCCGTTATGACCGCTGTGCCCGGGCCGCAAGTGCAAGATCGACGAGGAAGGGAGGGGCGCGGGAGGGGTCAGCGGCCTGCGGCGTAGCCCTGGGCGCCTCGGGGGTTCGCCGCCGCGGACAGGACTCCGGTGCGGGGGTCGCGGGTGACCGCGCACATGCGGCCCAGGCTCCACGGGTCGGACAGCCGGACGGTGTGGCCCCTTGCGCGCAGGCCGGCCAGCACATCCGCGTCGATCCGGTCCTCCAGCACCAGCACGCCGGGCTCGACCTCGCGCGGGTAGAACGACGCCGGGAAGCTCGTGGTGTGCCACGTGGGGGCGTCGATCGCCTCCTGCAGGTCCTGCCCGCCGGCCAGATGCCGCAGCAGGAACAGCAGCTGCCACTGGTCCTGCTGGTCGCCACCGGGCGTCCCGCAGGCCATCACCGGCTCGCCGTCGCGCAGCACGAGCGTCGGGCTGAGCGTGGTACGCGGACGCCGCCCCGGCCGCAGCGTCGAGGCGAGCCCCTCCTCCAGCCAGCACATCTGCAACCGGCTGCCCAGCGGGAAGCCCAGCTCCGGAATGGTGGGTGAACTCTGCAGCCAGCCGCCGCTGGGCGTGGCGGAGATGATGTTTCCCCACCGGTCCACCACGTCGACGTGGCAGGTGTCGCCGCGGGTCACGCCGTCGGCGCGTACCGTCGGTTCGCCGGTGCTCGGGTCCTGCGGGACGGCCCGCCGGTCCGCGTCGGCCCGCAGGTGCGACGGCAGCCGGGGCGGGCTGCCCGCCGGGCTGCCGGGACGCAGCGACGTGTCGGCGCGGTCGCCGATCAGCGCGGCCCGCGAACGGGCGTAGCCGGCCGACAGCAGCGCGGAACCCGGCACGTCGGTGTCGCCGTACCACGCCTCCCGGTCGGCGAACGCGAGCTTCAGCGCCTCGGCCTGCGCGTGGATGCCGTCCAAGCTGGACGGATCGTAGACCGCCGGGTCGTCGAGCGCGTCCAGGACGGCCAGGGTCTGCAGCAGCACCGGGCCCTGCCCCCAGAAGCCGGTCTTGGCGATCGTGTGCCCGCGCCAGTCCAGCGTGACCGGCGCCTCCCAGGTGGCCGAGAACCCGGCCAGGTCGTCGCCGGTGACCAGCCCGGCGTGGGCGCGCCCGCTGGAGTCGCGGAACGGCAGCCGGCTGAAACGGTCGATCGCCTCGGCGACGAAACCCTCCCGCCAGGCGCGCCGGGCCGCCTCGATCTGCGCCTCCCGGTCCGCACCGGCGGCCCGTCCGGCGTGGACGAGGCGGCGCAGCGTGTCCGCGTACGCCGGGTTGGTGATCATCTCCCCCGGCGCGGGTGGGCGGCCGTCGCGCAGCCAGAGCCGCGCGGACGTCGGCCAGTGGTCGGTGAACAGCGACCGGACCCGCGCGACTGTCTGCCCGGCGGCGCCGACCAGCGGGTGGCCAGCGGCGGCGTAGCCGATCGCCGGTTCCAGCACCTCGGCGAGCGTGCGGGTGCCGTGGTCGCGCAGCAACAGCAGCCACGCGTCGACAGCGCCGGGCACCACGGCGGCGAGCGGGCCGGCGCCGGGCACGAGGTCCAGGCCCAGCGACCGGAAGTGCGCGACGGTGGCGGCGGCCGGGGCCGGACCTTGGCCGCACAGCACCCGCGGCGCCGGGTCGGCGGCGGTGGCGAGGATCGCCGGCACCTCGCCGGCCGGGCCGTTGAGGTGCGGCTCCACGACGTGCAGCACGAACCCGGCCGCGACGGCGGCGTCGAACGCGTTGCCGCCGCGCTCCAGCACGCCCATCGCGGACTGGCTGGCCAGCCAGTGCGTGGACGAGACCATGCCGAACGTGCCGCGCAACGTCGGCCGGGTGGTGAACGTCATCGGCGGTGAGCCTACGCCGTGCCGGCGACGTCGGCGCGGTCCGTCGCGCCGCCCTCCTCCCCCGGGCTGCCGTCGCGCTCGCCGTCTAGCGGGAACAGGCACGCGGCCTCGTGGCCCGGACCCACCTCGGCCAACGCCGGATCGGTCTCGGCGCACGCGGGGCGGGCCTGGGGGCATCGGGTACGGAAGCGGCAGCCGCTCGGCGGGTCCACCGGGCTGGGGATGTCGCCGGTGAGCACGATGCGGCGGCGCTGCCGCTCGACCCGGGGATCGGCCACCGGCACCGCCGACAGCAGCGCCGCCGTGTAGGGGTGCGCCGGGCGTCGGTAGATCCGCTCCGGTGGGCCGGTCTCCACGATGCGGCCCAGGTACATGACCGCGATCCGGTCGCTCATGTGCTCCACGGCGGCCAGGTCGTGCGCGATGAACAGGTAGGTCAGCCCGAGGTCGCGTTGCAGGCGCCGCAGCAGGTTCATAATCTGCGCCTGGACGCTCAGGTCCAGCGAGGCGATCGGCTCGTCCAGGACGATCAGATCCGGCTCGCCGGCCAGCGCCCGGGCCACGCCGACGCGCTGGCGCTGGCCGCCGGACAGCTCGTGCGGATGCCGGCCGGCCGTGTCGGCGCGCAGGCCGACCAGGTCCAGCAGTTCGGCCACCCGCTCCCGCCGGGCGGTGCGGGACGCGGCGAGCCGGTGCACGACAAGAGGTTCGGCGATGCTGTCGCCGACGGTGCGGCGCGGGTCCAGCGACGCCTGCGGGTCCTGGAACACCATCGCCACGTGGCGGCGCGTCGCGCGCAGGCGGCGCCGGGACCAGCGGGTCACGTCCGCGCCCGCCACCCGGACCCGCCCGGCACTCGGGTCGACCAGCCGCAGCAGCGCCAGCCCGGCGGTGGACTTGCCGCTGCCCGACTCGCCGACCAGCCCGAGCGTCTCGCCCCGGTGCACGGCGAGCGTGACGCCGTCGACGGCGCGGACCGTTCCGGCCGGGGTCGGGAAGTGCACCGCGAGGTCGTCCAGCTCGGCGATCACGTCGGGGGTGTCGTCGCTCATCCGGCCTCTCCACGGTAGAAGGTGCGGACCGTGTGCCCGTCGCCGACCGGCGTCAGCGGTGGCAGCTCGTGCTCGCAGCGCGGGTCCGCGCGAACCGGGCAGCGCGGCCAGAACGCGCAGCCGGCCGGCAGGTCCAGCGGGCTCGGCGGCGCGCCGGGGATGGCGACCAGGTCCTCGCCGCGCCGGGACGGGTCGGGCCGCGCCGCCAGCAGCGCCCGGGTGTACGGGTGGGTGGGCGTGTCGAACACCGCGTCGACCGGGCCCTGCTCGACGATGCGTCCCCCGTACATGACCGCGACGGTGTCGGCGATGCCGGCGACCACGCCCAGGTCGTGGGTGACCCAGACGACTGCGGTGCCCAGCCGCGCCTGGAGGTCGGCGACCAGCTCGATGATCTGCGCCTGGGTGGTGACGTCCAGCGCGGTGGTCGGCTCGTCGGCGATCAGCAGGTCCGGCTCGCACGCCAGCGCCATGGCGATGGCGACGCGCTGGCGCATGCCGCCGGAGAACTGGTGCGGGTACGCGTCGACGCGCCGCGCGGCCGACGGGATGCCGACCAGCTCCAGCAGCTCCACCGCCCGGTCGCGGGCGGCGCGGCGGGTCAGCCCGAGGTGTTCCTCGGCCGCCTCGGTGACCTGCCGGCCCACCGGCAGCACCGGGTTGAGCGAGGTCATCGGGTCCTGGAAGACGAACCCGACGTGCCGGCCGCGCAGCCTGCGGCGGCGGTCGTCGGGCAGCGCGGTCAGCTCGTGGTCGAGCAGCCGCACCCGGCCGGTGACCGTCGCGGCGCGCGGGGCCAGGCCGGTGGCCGCGAGCAGGGTCATGCTCTTGCCGCTGCCGGACTCGCCGACCAGGGCGAACGTCTCCCCCTGCCGTACCTGCCAGGACACGCCGGCCACGGCGCGGGCCGGGCCGCGGCGGGTGCCGATCGTGACGGTGAGGTCGTCCACGGACAGCACCGTCGAGTCGGTCCTGGGGCGCTGGCGCTGGCTCGGCATGCGTTCGGTGCGCTCGCTCATGGGGTGCTCCGGCGGGCCTCGGCGAGGGTGAGCTGGCGCGGGTCGAGCACGTCCCGCAGCGCGTCGCCGACCAGGTTGAACGCCAGCACGGTGAGGAAGATCGCCGCGCCCGGGAACACGCCCAGCCACCAGGCGTCGGTGACGAAGCCGCGCCCGTCGAACAGCATCCGGCCCCAGGCCGGCGCGGGCGGCTGGATGCCGAGGCCGAGGAAGGACAACGCGGCCTCGGAGAGGATCGCGAACGCCAGCGACAGCGACGTCTGCACGATCAGCGGCGCGGCGATGTTCGGCAACACGTGGCGGCGCATGATGCGCAGGTCGGACGCGCCGATGGACACGGCGGCCCGGACGAACACCTGCTCGCGTACGGACAGCACGCCGGCGCGGGTGATCCGGGCGAAGATGGGCGTGTAGACCACGCCGATGGCGACCATGGCGGTGAGCAGGCCGGGGCCGAGCACCGCCACGATGGCCACCGCCAGCAGCAGCACCGGGAACGCGAACAGCACGTCCATGCAGCGCATGAGGATGCTGTCCAGCCAGCCCCGGTAGTAGCCGGCGAGCAGCCCGAGCGTCACCCCGGCGACCAGCGCGATGCCGACGCTGACCGCGCCGACCTGCAGTGACACGCGGGCGGCGACGAGCACCCGGCTGAGCACGTCGCGGCCCAGCTCGTCGGTGCCGAACGGGTGCGCGCCGCTGGGCGGGCGCAGCATCTGGTCCACGTCGACGTCGTTGACGCCGGCCGGGGCCAGCCACGGGCCGGCCACGCCCACCACGACCAGCAGGACGAGCACGATGGTGCCGCCGACGGCGAGCGGGTCGCGGCGCAGCGCGTCCAGCACACGGCGTCCGGTGCTCTCGGTCGTGGCGCTCACTTGACCGTGATCCTCGGGTCGAGGCGGGCGTAGAGGATGTCCACCAGCAGGTTGACCAGCAGGAACAGGGCGGCCACCAGCAGCACCGCGCCCTGCAGGACGGGATAGTCGCGGGCCTGCACGGCGTCGAAGGTGAGCCGGCCGATGCCCGGCCAGGCGAACAGCACCTCGATGACGATGACGCCGCCGAGCAGGCTCGCCAGTTGCACGGCGACCACAGTCACCACCGGGATCAGCGCGTTGCGCAGCACGTGCCGCACGATCACCACCCGGTTGCGCAGCCCCTTCGCCTCGGCGGTCCGCACGTAGTCGGCGGAGAGCACCTCCAGCACCGAGGAGCGGATGAACCGGGTGAGGATGGAGGCGGTGACCAGGCCGACGGTGACCGCCGGCAGCGCCACGTGGGTGGCCCACCGGCCGGGGTCCTCGGTCAGCGCCACGTAACCCGACGGTGGCAGCCAGCCGAGCACCCCGGCGAACAGCAGGATGCCCATGATGCCCATCCAGAAGTCCGGAACCGAGACGCCGAACTGGCTGAACACGCGGGCGGCGTGGTCCACGGCGGAGCCGCTGCGTACCGCCGCGACGATGCCCAGCGGGAACGCCACCAGCAGCGCGAACAGCACCGCGGTGACGGCCAGGGACAGCGTGGCGGGCAGCCGTTCCAGCACGATCTGGCTCACCGGCTGGCCGGTGCGGAAGCTGACCCCCAGGTCACCGGTGAGCGCGTGCCCGAGGTAGCTGGCGTACTGCACCGGCAGCGGCTGGTCGAGGCCGGCCCGTTCCCGCAACGCGTCGTACGTCTCCTGGTCGAACCGGGTGCCGAGCGCCACCCGGACCGGGTCGCCCGGCACGAGTTGCAGCAGCAGGAACACCACAAGGGTCACGCCGATCAGCACGACCGCCGACTGGAGTGCCCGCCGCAGGACGAAGCGGGCCATCACTTGGCCAGGGCGACCGACCGGAACCGGATCGCCCGGTCGGTGCGCACCTCGTAGCCGGAGACCTTCTTCGACCAGCCCTGCACCACGTCCGGGTTGTAGAGGTAGAGGTAGCTGGCGTCGTCGACGATCTGCTTCGCCGCCTGCTCGTACGCCTGCTTGCGGGCGCCCTGGTCGGTCTGGGTGCGCGCGTCGTCCAGCAGCTTGTCCACCGCCGGGTTCTTGTACTTGTGGAAGTTGAACGTGCCGCCGCTGTGGTGCTGGGCGTAGTAGAACTCGTCCGGGTCGATGTTGCCGAGCCAGCCCAGCATGAACCCGTCGAAGTTGCCCTTGGCCTGCTCGTCGAGCCACTGGGCGAAGTCCAGCGTACGGATCTTCACGGTGATGCCGACGTCCTTGAGCTGCGCGGCGATGACCTGGGCGGCGCTGACCGTCTCCGGGTACTCGCTGGTGACCATCAGGTCCATGGTCAGGTTGCTCACGCCCGCCTGGCCGAGCATCTGCTTGGCCTTGCCCGGGTCGTGGCTGTAGGGCGCGTAGTCGTAGTAGAACGCGCTGTCCTTCGGGATGGCGGTCTGGTTGACGGTGGCCAGGCCGAACTTCGCCGCCTTGGTGATCGCCTCCCGGTCCAGGGCGTACCCGATGGCGCGCCGCACCTCGGGGTTGTCGAACGGCTTGCGGGCCTCGTTGAGCGCCACGTACCAGTAGTCGGTGGAGGCCGCCGACTTCACCACCGGGTCGTCGCCGTCCTGCAGCGACTTGACCTGCTGCGGCGGCAGGTTGTCGGTCCACTGCACCTGGCCGCTGCGCAGGTTCTGCAGCGCCACGGTGGGGTCCTTGACGAAGGTGAACGTGACGCCGTCGAGCTTCGGCTTCTCACCCCAGTAGGCGTCGTTGCGCACCAGCTTGATGCTGTCGCCGGAGGTGTAGCCGGCCACCGTGAACGGGCCGCTGCCCACCGGCGCGGTCTTCACCTTGCCGGACTCCACGTTGGACTTCTCCACGATCGCGACGCCCTTGAACCCACCGAGGTTGGCGAGCAGGTTCGGCGTGGGCGCGCTGAGCGTCACCACCACCGTCGCGGGGTCGGGCCCGGTGACCGACTTGACGGTGGCGAACTTGTACGCGTTGTTCAGCTTCTCCTTGATGATCCGCTCGAAGGAGTAGACGACGTCCTCGGAGGTCAGCGGCGACCCGTCGGAGAACTTCACGCCCTCACGCAGCGTGAACGTCCAGGTCAGCTGGTCGTCGCTGGTGGTCCACTTGGTCGCCAGCGACGGCACCATCTTCAGGTCGGCGTCCGGCTCGACGAGCGTGTCGTAGACGTTCTCCAGCACCTGGAAGCTGTAGTAGGCCGAGGTCTTGTGCGGGTCGAGCTGGTCGGGTTCGCCGCCGATCGCGGCGTTGAGGATTCCGCCTTCGCCGCCGGCGTTCCCCCCGCCGCCGACGTCGACCGCCTCGCCGCCGGTGCATCCGGACAGGACGCCGACGGTGAGGATGAGTGCGGCGCCGAACGCGCCGAGCTTGTTCCTGGACACAGGCCCCCCTTGCCACTTCCCGGACAAAAGAAAGTTTCGGCGAGTCTTGTCTCCGAGCCGGATGATGTCAAACGAATCCAGCCAAAATGACTGGTCGATCGGTGTTGCCGGTGCGGAGTGAACGGTGGTTCAATCCGGGCCCCGACCCGATCCGCCACCGCGCTGGGAGTTGCCGCCGTGACCACACACGAGGTCGTCAACCAGGTCCCCCCGATGGTCGGCCACGACACCGCCGACGACCCGGCACTGCGCGACGGCGTGACCCGGGAGGGCGCCGAATGGGCGCTGCCCGGCCTGCACGAGCTGGGCCGTCTCGCCGGTGGTGAGGAGGCGGCCGAACACGGGCGGCTCGCCAACGAGCACCCGCCGGTGCTGCGCACCCACGACCGGTACGGCAACCGGATCGACGAGGTGGAGTTCCACCCGTCCTGGCACGAGCTGATGCGTACCGCCGTCGGGCACGGCCTGCACGCCGCGCCGTGGGCCGACGACCGACCCGGCGCGCACGTGGCCCGGGCGGCCGGCTTCTACCTGTGGCGGCCCGACGCCGGGCACGGCTGCCCGATCTCGATGACCTACGCGGCGGTGCCCGCGCTGCGGCACAGCCCGGAGCTGGCCGACCGCTACGAGCCGCTGCTCACCACCCGCGATTACGACTTCGGGCTGCGCCCGCCGCAGACCAAGCGCGGGCTGCTCGCCGGCATGTCGATGACCGAGAAGCAGGGCGGCTCGGACGTACGCGCCAACACCACCACCGCCCGCCCCGAGCCGGACGGCAGCTACCGGCTCGTCGGGCACAAGTGGTTCACCTCCGCGCCCATGTGCGACCTGTTCCTCACGCTCGCCCAGGCGCCCGGCGGCCTCACCTGCTTCCTGGTCCCCCGCGTGCTGCCCGACGGCGCCCGCAACCCGATGCGGCTGATGCGGCTCAAGGACAAGCTCGGCAACCGCTCCAACGCCTCCGCCGAGGTCGAGTACGAGCACGCGGTGGCGTGGCGCGTCGGCGACGAGGGCCGGGGCGTGCGCACCATCATCGACATGGTCAACCTGACCCGGCTCGACTGCGTGATCGGCGCGGCGGCCGGGATGCGTCACGGCGTGACCACCGCCGTGCACCACGCCACCCACCGCCGGGCGTTCGGCGACTACCTGGCCGACCAGCCGCTGATGCGCAACGTGCTGGCCGACCTGGCCGTGGAGTCCGAGGCCGCCACCGTCCTGATGATCCGGCTGGCCGGCGCGACCGACCGGTCGGCGCGCGGCGACGACGGCGAGACCGCGTTCAAGCGCCTCGCCCTCGCAGTCGGCAAGTACTGGGTGTGCAAACGCTGGCCGGGGCACGCCGCCGAGGCGCTGGAATGCCTGGGCGGCAACGGCTACGTCGAGGAGTCCGGCATGCCGCGGCTGTTCCGCGAGTCGCCGCTGAACTCGATCTGGGAGGGCTCCGGCAACGTCGCCGCGCTGGACGTGCTGCGCGCGCTCACCCGGGAACCGCAGGTCCTCGCCGCGTACGAGGCGGAGGTGGCCGCCGCGGCCGGCGCGGACGCGCGACTGGACGCCGCGGTGCGCCGGGTGCGCGACGAGCTGGCCGACCACACCGACCTGGAGCTGCGCGCCCGGCGCGTGGTGGAGCGACTGGCGCTGGTGCTGCAGGGCGCGCTGCTGGTACGCCACGGCCACCCCGCGGTCGCCGACGCGTTCTGCGCGTCCCGGCTCGGCGGCGACCACGGCCAGGCGTACGGGACGCTACCCGGCGGACTGGACCTGTCCGCGATCATCGACCGCGCCACCCCGAAGATCGGCTGAGCGGCGATGACGCGTCTGGTCTCGGCCCACCTGTATCCGGTCAAGTCCCTCGGCGGCGTCGACGTCGACCGGGCCGAGGTCCAGCCGTGGGGGTTGCGTCACGACCGCCGCTGGGTGGTGCTGCGTCCCGACGGCGGCAAAGTGGGCTCGACCGCCCTTCCGGCGCTGCTCGGCCTGACCGCCGCGCCCGGGCCCGGGTCGATCACGCTCACCGACCGCGACGGGTCGTCGCTGACGGTCGCCGAGCCGGTGGACGGGCCGCTCGTCCCGACCGACGTGTCCCGGCTGGACACGGTCCGGCTCGCCGCCGACGAGGCCCACGACTGGCTCTCCGCGCGACTGGGCCGGCCGGTGCGGCTGGCCTGGCTGGACGACCCGCGCCGCCGCCCGATGTCGGCCGAGCACGGCGGCCGGCCCGGTGACCCGCTGAACCTCTCCGACGCCGGACCGCTGCTGGTCGCCACGGCGCCGTCGCTGCGGCGGCTGCGGGACTGGATCGTCGAGGGCGCGCTGGAACGCGGCGAACCGGCCCCGGAGCCGCTGGCGATGGCCCGGTTCCGGCCCACTGTGGTGCTCGACGGGCCGTTCGAGCCGTTCGCCGAGGACGGCTGGACACGGGTGCGCATCGGCGCCGTCGACTTCCGGGTCTCCGAACGCTGCGACCGCTGCTCGGTGACGCTCATCGACCCGCAGACCCTCGCCAGCGGGAAGGAGCCCATCCGCACGCTGGCCCGGCACCGGCGCCACGACGGCAAGACCTGGTTCGGCGTCCGGCTGGTCCCGGAGACCACCGGCGAGATCCGCGTCGGCGATCCGGTCACCGTCTCCTGATCCGGCCGCTCAGCGGCCACGCCACTCGTCGGCCAGGATCGCGTGGACGAGCTGGTCTGCCCACCCGCCCCGGAACCGGTAGCTGCGCACGTGCCGCGCCTCCCGCCGCATCCCGAGCCGGGCCATCAGGCGCGCCGACGGCTCGTTGTCCGCGTGGCAGCGGGCCACCACCCGGTGCAGCCCGAACTCGCCGAAACCCCAGTCCAGCAGCGCCCCGGCCGCCTCCGTGGCCAGCCCCCGGCCGCCGTGGTCGGGGTGGAACACGTACCCCAGCTCGGCGGTGCGGTCCGCGGCGCTGCGCCACACCAGCTCGACCGCGCCGATCACCCGCCCGTCGCGCACCACGGCGAGCGTCAGGCAGTCGCCCTCCGCGCGCAGCGCGTCCTCGCCGGCCATCGCGGTCACCGACGCCAGGGACTCCGCCCGGGTACGCGGGGCGGCGCCCGCCATCCAGCGGACCACGTCCGGGCGGCGCTGCCAGGCGTGCACGTCGTCGAGGTCGTCGAGCGTCACCGGGCGCAGCAGCAGCCGGGTCGTGCGCAGCGGGTACGCCGGGTGGGCCATCGGGCGATGGTAGGACGCGCCTAGGGTGAGCCGCATGGTCGTTTCCGCCGACGACGGCAACCCGCTCACCCAGCTCACACTCGACCAGCTCCGGGCACGCACCAGCGTGAAGTGGCGGCTGTACCCGCCGGACGTGCTGCCGCTGTGGGTCGCCGAGCAGGACGTGCCGCTGGCGCCGCCGGTGGCCGAGGCGCTGCGCCGGGCGGTCGACCTGGGCGACACCGGCTACGCGTACGGCACCGGGTACGCCGAGGCGGTCGGCGGGTTCGCCGCGCAGCGGTGGGGCTGGGCCGACTTCCCGGTCGGCCGGACCACGCTGGTGCCGGACGTCATGATGGGCACGGTCGAGGTGCTGCGCCTGGTCACCGGGCCGGGCGACGCGGTGGTGGTCACTCCCCCGGTCTACCCGCCGTTCTACGCGTTCGTCACGCACGCCGACCGGCAGGTGCTCGAGGCGCCGCTCGGCGCGGACCTGCGGCTCGACCCGGCCGCGCTGGAGGAGGCGTTCCGGCGCGCTCGCGCGATCGGCGAGCGGCCGGCGTTCCTGCTCTGCAACCCGCACAACCCGACCGGCGTGGTGCACCGGCCCGACGAGCTGGCCACCGTCGCGGAGCTGGCCGCCCGGCACGGCGTCCGGGTGGTCTCCGACGAGATCCACTCGCCGCTGGCGCTACCCGGTGCGCGGTTCACCCCGTACCTGACGGTGCCCGGCGCCCAGAACGCGTTCGCGCTGCTGTCGGCGTCCAAGGCGTGGAACCTCGCCGGGCTCAAGGCGGCGCTGGCCGTTGCCGGGCCGGACGCCGCCGACGACCTGGCCCGGATGCCGGAGGAGGTGAGCCACGGCCCGAGCCACTTCGGCGTGCTCGCGCACACCGCCGCGTTCCGGGCCGGCGGGCCGTGGCTGGACCGGCTGCTCGACGGCCTGGACGCCAACCGGGCGCTGCTCGGGTCGCTGCTGGCCGAGCACCTGCCGGCGGTGTCGTGGCGGCCGCCGGAGGGCACGTACCTGGCCTGGCTGGACTGCCGCGCCCTCGGCGTGCCCACGGAGGCGGGCGACGGCCCGGGGGTGGCCAGCGATCTGGATGGGCCGGCGCGGATGTTCCTCGACCGGGCCCGGGTGGCGCTCAGCTCCGGGCACGTCTTCGGCGCCGGCGGCGCCGGATTCGTCCGGCTCAACTTCGCCACCTCCCCCGCCGTGCTCACCGAGGCGGTGACCCGGATGGGCCGGGCGGCGACCGGCTGACGGCCGGGCCGGCACCGGCGCCCCGCGGCGCCGGTGCCCCGGCCGGCTCAGGTGGTGGTCTGCCCGTCGATGCTCTCGCGCAGGATGTCCGCGTGCCCGGCGTGCTGGGTGGTCTCGGCGATGACGTGGATCAGCACCCGCCGGATGCTGCGGACCGAGCCCGGCTCGTTCCACGGCGCGTCCGGCACCGGCCAGGTCGCCGACAGGTCCTCGACGCCGGCCACGATCTCCTCGGTACGGGCGGCGACGCGCGCGTAGCGGTCCAGGATGGCCGGCAGCGTGTCCCCGGGCAGCATCTGGAAGTCCCGCCCCCGCTCGATCGCCCACTGCGGCAGCTCGCGGGCCTTGCCGGCCATGAAGTCCTCCCAAGTGACGCCTTCGGGCAGAGCGAAGGACATCGCCGACGGGCCCTCGACCACGAATCGCAGCCACGCCTCCTCGGTGGACGTCACATGCTTGATCAGGCCGCCCAGGCAGAGCGCGCTGACCGTCGGCTTCTGCCCGGCCTGCTCGTCGGTGAGGCCGCGCACCGTGTTGATCAGCATGTTCCGCGCCTCGGCCAGCTCGGCCAGCAGGTCGGCCCGCTCGGCGTCCAGGGTGGTGGGGGTCGTGGTGGTGCCGGTCATCGTCATCGGTTCCTTCCGGTCCTGATCGGGTACGGGCCCACACTCGCAGGCATAGCGGTCAGGATGTGTCCTCTTCTGCGGGCAGAATGCGTGTCGTGCCGACGACTTCCGCGCGACTGCTCTCCCTGCTGTCCCTGCTTCAGGCCCGCCGGGACTGGCCGGGCGCGCTGCTCGCCGAACGGTTACGGGTCAGCGCGCGTACCGTGCGCCGCGACGTCGACCGGCTGCGGGAGCTGGGCTATCCGATCGAGAGCACCAAGGGCCCGGAGGGCGGCTACCGTCTCGGCGCCGGCTCGGCGCTGCCGCCGCTGCTCTTCGACGACGAGCAGGCGGTCGCGCTGACCGTGGCGTTGCAGACCGCCGCCACCGGCGTGACCGGCATCGAGGAGGCCGCCGCGCGGGCGCTGACCACGGTCCGGCAGGTGATGCCGCCCCGGCTGCGCCACCGGGTCGACGCCCTGCGGGTGATCGCCGTGGAACGGGCCGGCACGCCCGCCGCGGCCCGCGTGGAGCCGGGACTGCTGATGACACTCAGCGCCGCCGTGCACGCCCGGGAGGAGCTGCGCTTCGACTACGACTCGGTGTCGGCGTCCGCTCCCGACGCGCCGCCGCGCCGCGCGCAGCCGCACCACCTCGTCACCTGGGGCGGGCGCTGGTATCTCGTGGCCTGGGACCTGGACCGCGACGACTGGCGCACGTTCCGGGTCGACCGGATCAGCCCGCGTACGCCCACCGGCCCCCGGTTCACGCCCCGCGAGCTGCCCGGCGGGGACGTCGCGGCGTACATCGCCGGCCGGTTCAAGGGCGCCACCGGGCCGGGTGACTGGCCCTGCCGGGGCGAGGTGATCCTCGACCTGCCCGCCCGGACGGTCTCCGCGTGGACCCGCGACGGCATCGTCGAGGAGCTGGGGCCCGATCGCTGCCGTCTGACCCAGGGCGGCTGGTCGTGGGCCGGGCTGGCCGCCCTGCTCGGCCGCTACGACGCCGACATCGAGGTGGTCGGGCCGCCCGAGTTGCGGGAGGCGTTCGCCCGCCTGGCCCGCCGCTACGCCGCAGCAGCGGAGGGCCCGAACCCGCCTCGGTAGCCGGGCCGGCCGGGGTGTCAGTCGGTGGGCAGGAGGGGGCGCATGAACGTGCGCTCGTACCGCAGGACGCAGCCCGACTCGTCGCGGATCCGGTCGGCGGCGACGAACTCGGGGTCCACTCCGAACCGGGCCCGGTACTGCTCGTACGCCGCCAGGCTCTCAAAGCTGAACAGCGCCTCGGCCCGGTCGCTGGCGCCCTCGGCGGGCAGGAAGTAGCCGTGGTGCACGCCGCCGTGCCGTGCCACCAGCCGCATCCAGGTGCGGGCGAAGCGCTCGAACGCCTCGATCTGTGCGGGGTCGATCGTGTAGTGCACGACGCAGGTGATCACGCGGCCACGATAGCGACGGTCGGTCAGGCGGCGCAGCGGCGGTCGCCGGGGTCGGTCGTGTCGGCCAGGCCCGCGTACCGGCCCCGGTGGTAGAGCAGCGGCGACCCGACGTCGGCGTGCCGCAGCAGTTCCGGTTCGGCCAGCACGACGGCGTGGTCCCCGACGACGACCCGGTCCACCACCCGGCACAGCAGCCAGGCCAGTGTGTTGTCGGGGACCGGCACCCCTTCCGGGCCGGGCCGCCAGCGGGTCGGCTCGGCGAACCTGTCGATCCCGCTGGCGGCGAACCTCCGGGCCACCTCGTGCTGGCCGTGCCCGAGCAGGTGCACCGCGACGTGCCGGGCCCGGGACACCACCGGCCAGCTCGACGAGCCCAGGTCCAGCCGGTCAGACCGTGAAGCCGTGGAACAGCACCGAGGCCAGTCCGAGCGCCAGCACCAGGTTGAACACGGTGGCCGCGCCGAACACGGTGACCGGCCGCCAGCCGGCCTCGCGCAGCGACGACACGCGGACCTCCAGGCCGATGCTGACGAAGGCCACGATGAGGAACCAGACCCGCAGGTCGGTGACGATCGCCATGGTGGCCTTGCCGTCCGCCCCGGCGACGTCGAGGTACCAGGTGGCGATCACCGAGGCGGCGACGAACCCGAGGACGAACTTCGGGAACCGACGCCACAGCTCGCCGAGCCCCGGCCGCGGGGTGTCCGGGCGGCGCTCCACGCGCAGCGCGAAGTACGCGGTGAGGGCCACCGCGACCACGCCCATCAGCGCGTTCTGGGTGACCTTGACGATGCTGGCGATCTGGAGCGCGTCCTCACCGGCGAGCGCGCCCGCCGCGGTGACGGCGGCGGTGGTGTCGATGTTGCCGCCGATCCAGGCGCCGGCGACCGCGTCGGAGAGGCCGAGCACGTCGGCCAGCCACGGCAGCAGGAAGATCGACGGCAACGCGAACGCGATGACCAGGCTGGCCGTGTACGCGAGCTGTTCCCGGCGTGCCCGGACCGCGCCGGCGGCGGCGATCGCGGCGCTCACCCCGCAGATCGACACGGCCGAGGCGAGCAGCGCCCGCAGTTTGTCGTCCAGGCCGAAGCGCCCGGCCAGCCACCAGGTGAACAGGAACACGCCGCTGATTAGCAGCAGCGCCTGGGCGATGGCGGGACCGGCGGCGCTCGCGATGACGGCGAGGTTGATCGAGGCGCCGAGCAGCACCAGGCCGGTCTTGATGAAGAACTCGGTACGGAACGCGGCGGAGATCCGGTCGCGCAGGCCGGTCACGGTGACGACCAGGTTGCCGAGCAGGCCGAGCAGGATCGCGTAGACCGGGTACTCGATCGCGGCGGCCACCTCCTCGATCGCGCTGCCCTCGGCCCAGACCGGCACGTTCTGTTCCAGGTAGCGGGTGAGCGCGGCCAGCCCGAGCACCACCAGCAGACCCACGGCGGTCCAGGCCCAGAACGCGCCGGAGCGCAGGTCGGCCGGGGGCGGCGCGTCCGCGGGCGTACCGTCCGGTCGGTCCACTGAGGTCGCGGCGGCTGGGGCGTCCGCGGTGGAGGCCGCGGGCGGCCCGGCGGCGTTGCTGCGAACGGCGGGCTCCGGTGCGGCGGCCATCACGGCACCAGCCCGGCGGGGATGACGCCGACCAGCACCAGGAGCAGCAGCGCGAGGCCGAGGACAGTGGCGGCCCAGTCCTCGCTGAAGGCGAGCCGGGACGTGCCTGCGGTGGGCGGTTCGGATGGCGTGGGCGCGTTGCTCATGGAGGGCTCCTACGGGTACGCGCGGGCGAGGGAGGGCAGCCGAAGGCTCATCGACCCCACGGAGAGTTTCCTACTTAACCAGTAGGATTACAAGGTCTTCCCGCGCTCCGGCTCACCCGCGGCACGTTCGGCGACCACCACCGAGATGCCGTCGAGCACCCGCTGCAGACCGAACTCGAAGGCGTGGTCCGGCCCGTACGCCGCGCCGTGCGCCATGCCCGCGGCCGTGCCGACCCGCGCGGCGAGCGGGAAACTGCCGGCGGTCATGAACTTCTCCAGCCAGGGCCCGTGCGTCTGCCACCACTGGTCGTCGGTCATCCCGGTCTCACGTTCCAGCTCGGCCACGTCCAGCGCGACCCGCGCCGCGCTCTTGGCGTGCCCCAGCACGAGCGTGAGCACCGCGTCCATCTCCACGTCGTCGAGCCCGATGTCCGCGACGGCGCGCAGCTCGTAGTCGTACTTGGCGAGCACGTTCGGGCCGAGCACCGGCCGGGTCGTCTCGGCGCGCAGCAGCCACGGGTGGGACCGGTAGAGCGCCAGATTGTCCCGCGCGATCCGTTCCAGCCGGCCCCGCCAGCCACCCGGCACGTCGGACGGGCGCGGGAGGTCACCGAGAACGGCGTCCACCATGACGTCGAGCAGTTCCGCCTTTCCCGGCACGTACGTGTAGACGGACATGGTGCCCACGCCGAGCGCCTCGCTGACGCGGCGCATGGTGAGCGCGTCGATGCCCTCGGCGTCGGCGATCTCGATCGCGGTGCGCACGATCCGGTCGACGCTGAGGCCGGGACCGGCGCCGCGGCTGGCCGGTTCCCGGGTGCGCCAGAGAAGGGCCAGGCTGCGGGCGGGATCGGCCTTGCGCCGGCGCTCCTTCGACATGGTGCCGTCATCCTACCGGCCACGCCGTTCGCGGGCCGTCGGCGGGACGCCGGGAAAAGCCGCGAGAATTGTTCGGGCAAAAAGAATGGCGGGTTCTCCCGCCACTACCAACATATAGCGCACCCCCGGTCTTGCGGCAAGCCCCGGGTGGTGGCGCAGAATTGCCGGCCGTAACCCATTGCCGAGGCATTCGAAAAGCCGCGAAGAGCGGAGGCTCGGCCGTGCCCGTGATCGGAGACGAGTTGAATCTGCCTGCCACGAGCGTTTTCGATCTTCCCGAGCGTCTGTCGGCCAAGGCCGACCCGAACCTGATCGCCGACGACGAGCGGCACTTCGCCGTCATCGCGGACAGCCTGCGCCGCTCGATCGCCGAGTTGACCGACCGGCTCGACGCGACGCGCCGGTCCGCCGGCGGCCGGGGCCGGCAGGCCGTCGACCGGGACGAGGAGGTCCGGCGGTTGAGCGCGCGCCTGCGTACGCTGCGCCGTTACGGCCTGGACCTGTGCCTGGGCCGGATGGTCGGCGCGGACGGCGGCGAACCGGTGTACGTGGGCCGGCTCGGCCTGACCGACGGCGCGGGCGGCCGGCTGCTGCTGGACTGGCGCTCCCCCGCCGCCGAGCCGTTCTTCGGCGCCACCCACGCCGACCCGATGGGCCTGGTCAGCCGCCGCCGGTACCGGTGGAGCCGAGGGCGGATCACCGACTACTGGGACGAGGTGTTCACCGCCGACGCTCTGGCCGGGCACGCCGCGCTGGACGACCAGTCGGCGTTCATCGCCAGCCTGGGCGCGACCCGGTCGGCGCGGATGCGTGACGTGCTCGGCACCATCCAGGCCGACCAGGACGCGATCATCCGGGCCGGTTCCCGGGGCGCGCTGGTGGTGGACGGCGGTCCCGGCACCGGCAAGACGGTGGTGGCGCTGCACCGCACCGCGTACCTGCTGCACGCCGACCCGCGCCTCGGCGAGCGCCGCGGCGGGGTCCTCGTCGTCGGGCCGCACCAGCCGTACCTGAACTACGTCTCCGACGTGCTGCCCAGCCTGGGCGAGGAGGACGTGCAGATCTGCACCCTGGCCGACCTGGTGCCGGAGGGCGCGGCGGCGGCGCCGGAGACCGACCCGGAGGTGGCCCGGTTGAAGGCGTCGGCGGACGTCGTGCGGGCTGTCGACGCCGCGGTCCGGTTCTACGAGGAGCCGCCCGCGACCGGGATGACTGTCGGGGTCGGGGACGCCGAGCTGCGGCTGACCGCCGACGACTGGGCGACGGCGTTCGAGGCGGCCGGCCCGGGCGTCGGGCACAACGAGGCCCGCGACGACGTGTGGGAGGAACTGGTCACGATCCTGGTGGAGAAGTACCGCGGGGACGAGCCGGAGGAGGCGGTCCGCCGGGCACTGGGACGCGACCGGGAACTGGTGACCGCGTTCGGCCGGGCGTGGCCGCTGCTCGACCCGCTCGACGTGGTGGCCGACCTGTGGTCGGTGCCGGCCTACCTGCGCCGGTGCGTGCCCTGGCTGAGCGTCGAGGAGATCCGTACGCTGCGGCGGGCCGACGCCCGGGCCTGGACGGTCGCGGACCTGCCGTGGCTGGACGCGGCCCGGCGGCGGGTCGGCGACCCGGAGGCGTCGCTGCGGCGGCGCCGCGACGAGGCGGTGCTGGCCGCGCAGCGCGCGGAGATGGACACGGTGGTCGACGCGCTGATCGCGTCGCACGCCTACGACGACGGCGAGGGTCTGATGACCATGCTGTACGGCGAGGACATGCGCACCAGCCTGGTCGACTCCAGCGCGTTGAGCGTGGCCGATCCGGACCTGCTGGCCGGGCCGTTCGCGCACGTGGTGGTGGACGAGGCGCAGGAGCTGACCGACGCGCAGTGGCAGATGCTGCTGGCGCGCTGCCCGTCGCGCAGCTTCACCGTGGTCGGCGACCGGGCGCAGGCGCGGCACGGGTTCACCGAGTCGTGGCCGCAGCGGCTGGCGCGGGCCGGGTTCGACCGGGTCGAGGTGGCGACGCTGACGGTCAACTACCGCACCCCGGCGCAGGTGATGGCGGCGGCCGAGCCGGTGATCCGGGCCGTGCTCCCGGACGCCAACGTGCCCACGTCCATCCGCGACGGCGCGCCCGTGCGGTACGGCGACCGCGCCGAGCTGCGCGCGGTGGTGGACGGCTGGCTCGCCGCCCATCCCGAGGGCGTCGCGTGCGTCATCGGCGATCCCGGGTTCCCGGCGACCGACCGGGTCCGGTCGCTGACGCCGGAGCTGGCGAAGGGGCTGGAGTTCGACCTGGTGGTGCTGGTCGACCCGGAGTCCTTCGGCGACGGCATCTCCGGCGCGGTGGACCGGTACGTCGCGATGACCCGGACCACCGGCGAGCTGGTCGTGCTCACCGGGCCGTGACCCGTGCCCCGGGGGCGACGCACGGCCGCCCCCGGGGTCCGGCTCAGCGGCTGAGCGCCCGGTAGCGGCGCAGCGACAGCGGCAGGAACACCGCGATCAGCGCCAGCGGCCAGAGCACCGCCAGCAGCGGGTGATGCGCGGCCACCCAGGAGTCGCCGCCCCAGCCGGGGTTGCCGAACAGCTCCCGGGTGGCGCCGACGGTGGCGGACAGCGGGTTCCACTCGGCGACCGCGCCCAGCCACGCGGGCATGGTGGACGGCGCCACGAACGCGCTGGACAGGAAACCGAGCGGGAACTCCAGCGTCTGCACGGCCGTGACCGCGCTCTGTCCCTGCACGGTCAGGCCGAGGAAGACGCCCACCCAGACCAGCGCGATCCGCAGCAGCAGGATCAGCCCGAACGCGGTGAGCGTGTCGCCGAGGTCGCCGCGTGCCCGCCACCCGACGGCCAGGCCGACGAGCAGCATGACGGCGAGCGTCACCACGGCGAACATCAGGTCGGCGACAGCGCGGCCGAGCAGCGGCGCCAGCCGCGACACCGGCATGGACCGCAGCCGGTCGGTGACGCCGCGGTCCAGGTCCGCCGAGACCGCCATGGTGGTCAGGCTGATGCCGAAGACCATGGTCATGGCGAACATGCCGGGCATCAGGAACTCGCGGTAACTGCCGCCGCCCGGCACCTGGAGCGCGCCGCCGAACAGGTACGCGAACATCAGCACCATCAGGATGTCGAAGCCCAGCGAGCCGATCAGCGGACCGGGCTCGCGCCGCCAGTGCGCCAGCGCACGCCCGGTCAACGTGAGGGCGTCACCGGCCAGCGACGCACGGCGCGCGGGGTTCACCGTCGCGGTCACGCGGTCACCTCCACGCCGGTGCGGGCGGCGGAGGACGTGGCGGTGAGCTGGAGGAACACCTCGTCCAGAGTGGGCCGGCGCAGCGCCACGTCGGCCACGCCCACGCCGTCGGCGTCGAGTGCGCGCAGCACCTCGGTCAGCGCACCGGCCCGCTCGCCGACCTGGGCGCTGACCGCCCGCCGGTCCAGATCGACAGCCGGTTCGGAGCGGGCCACCGCGCGCAGCCGGCGCGCGGCGGTGGCGAGGTCGGCGGCGTCGCGGACGACCAGTTCGATCCGGTCGCCGCCCAGGCGGGACTTGAGCGCGTCCGGGGTGCCCTCGGCGATCACCCGCCCGGCGTCGAGCACGCAGACGCGGTCGGCGAGCTGGTCGGCCTCGTCCAGGTACTGCGTGGTCAGCAGCACCGTGGTGCCGGCGCGCACCAGGTCCCGTACCGCCTCCCACACCTCGTTGCGCCCGCGCGGGTCCAGCGCCGTGGTCGGCTCGTCGAGGAACAGCACCGACGGCGCGAGGATCATGCCGGCGGCCAGGTCGAGGCGGCGGCGCATGCCACCGGAGTACGTGCGTACCGGCCGGTCGGCGGCGTCGGCGAGCCCGAACCGGTCGAGCAGTTCACCGGCCCGCCGTCTCGCCCCGGCCCGGTCCAGGTGGAACAGGCGGCCGAAGATGACCAGGTTCTCCCGGCCGCTCAGCGCCTCGTCCACCGCCGGATGCTGGCCGACCAGGCCGATGCGGTGGCGCACCCGGTCGGCCTGCCCGGCCACGTCGTAGCCGGCGACCTCGGCCCGCCCGGCGTCGAAGCGCAGCAGCGTGGCCAGGATGCGTACGGCTGTGGTCTTGCCCGCGCCGTTCGGGCCGAGCAGTCCGCAGACCGTGGCCGGTCGCACCGCCAGGTCGAATCCGTCCAGCGCGGTGGCGTCCCCGTACCGCTTGCGCAGGCCATCCGCGAGGATCGCGTGTTCCACGTCTGTCCCCCTCCGTTGACGACGGCCACTACCGTACAACGTACGGTAGTCCGTCCGCCAACGGATTCAGTCGACGATGCGGTGCTCCCACGCCCAGACCGCGATCTCGGTACGGTTGCGCAGGCCGAGCTTGGTCTGCACGGCCGAGACGTGGCTCTTTACGGTGCTCAGCGAGATGAACAGCTCCGCGCCGATCTCCAGGTTCGTACGGCCCCGGGCGATCTCGCGTACCACCTCGATCTCCCGCTCGGACAGCGCTGGGCGGCGCTCGTCGCGGGGCGGGGCGGGCGGGGCCAGGTGCCGCAGCAGCCGGACCGTCACCGACGGGGACACGAGCGCGTCGCCCTGGTGCGCCGCCCGCACCGCCTCCACCAGCAGCGCCGGACCGGCGTCCTTGAGCAGGAACCCGGCCGCTCCCCCGCGCAGCGCGCCGTAGACGTACTCGTCCAGGTCGAACGTGGTGACCACGACGACCCGCAGCGGATCGGCCACCTCGGGCCCGGCGAGCGCCCGGGTCACCTGGAGGCCGTCGAGCCGCGGCATCCGGATGTCCACCAGGCAGACGTCCGGGCGCAGCCGGCGGGCCTGGGCGACCGCGTCGACGCCGTCAGACGCCTCGGCGACCACTGTGATGTCGGGCTGGTCCTCCAGGATGAGCCGCAACCCGCCGCGGACCATCGCCTGGTCGTCGGCGAGCAGCACCCGGATCGCCATCACGGCCTCCCGCACGGCACGGAGGCCCGCACCGACCATCCGCCGTCGGGGCGGGGACCGGCGCGCAGCGTCCCGCCGAGGGCCTCGACGCGCTCACGCAGGCCGACCAGGCCGTATCCGCCCCGGTGTTCGGCGGGCCCGCCGGGCGCATCGTCGGTCACCTCGACCACCACCGCGTCCGGCTCCCGCGCCACGTCCACAGTGACCTGCCCGGCGTGCGGGGCGTGACGGGCCACGTTGGTCAGCGCCTCCCGGACGATCCGGTGCACGGTGCTGGTGACCTCCGGCGGCCAGGCCGTCTCCCCCGGTAGGCGCAGCCGCACCGGCGGGCCCTGCCGGCGGAACCGCTCGACCAGCTCCTCGATCTGCTCGGTACCGGCCGAGGCCGGCGGCGCGTCATCGGTGTCGCGCAGCACCCCCACCACGCGGCGCATGGCCCGCAGCGCCTCGCCGCCGGCCTCCTCGATCCCGGCCAGCGACTCCGTGACGCGCGCCGGATCCCGCCGTCCGACCAGGTGGGCGGCCTGCGCCTGCACCACGATGCCGGTGACATGGTGGGCCACCACGTCGTGCAGCTCCCGGGCCAGCTCCAGTCGCTCGTCGCGGCGTACCCGCTCGGCAGTGGCCCGGGCCCGCTCGTCGAGCAGCCGCAGGCTCAGCCCGGTGGCGACCCCGCCGAGCCAGCACAGGCAGTTGAGCGCCACCACCCCGGACCCGCCCGCGCCCGGCCGGGCCACCGCCCACGCCCCGGCCGCCACCACGAGACCACCGGCGGCGATCAGCCCGGCGGGCAGCGGCGGCAACGCGCGTACCGCCGATCCGACCAGGACCGCCGACGCCAGCGCCAGCGTGGGCCCCGGCTCGGTGGGCAGGTCGAACAGCCGGGCGGCGGCAACGGCCGACGCCGCGACGACGAGCCCGGCAGTGGCCGTGACGACGCGCTGCCTGTCGCGTACCAGAGCCAGCACGCCGACCACGACGGCGGCCGCGCCGCCCACGAGCCAGTACCGCAGCCCCCAGCTCGCGGCGATCGCGACCGCCTGGACGCCGATCGCGGCGAGCAGCACCACGGCAAGCCCCGCCGTCGCCGCCACCCGGGGGAACCGTTCACCAGCCATGCCCAGCACGCTAGGAGATCGCGGGCCGCCGCGAACCGGCCGAAAGTAGGGTCGGCCGCGCGCCGGACCGTGCTCCGGACCGATGCCCGCCGGTCCCGCCGTGCCCAGGATGAGCCGCATGCATCCACCACTCGCCCTGCACGCCGAGCGGCTGACCAAACGGTACGGCCGCCGCACCGCGCTTGCCGACTGCGACCTGAGCGTGCCGCGCGGCCACGTGGTCGGCCTGGTCGGCCCCAACGGCGCCGGCAAGTCCACACTGCTGCAACTCGCCTGCGGGCTGATCGCGCCCACCTCCGGCACGTTGACGGTGCTCGGCGCACCACCGGCCGCCGACGCCGCGCACCTGGCCCGGGTCGGATTCGTCGCCCAGGACACACCGGTCTACGCCTCCCTCACCGTCGCCGAGCACCTGCGGATGGGCGCGTGGCTCAACCCGTCCTGGGACGCGGCGCTGGCCCGGCGGCGGATCGACGAGGTCGGCCTCGATCCGGCGCAGAAGGCGGGCCGGCTCTCCGGCGGCCAGCGGGCGCAACTGGCGTTGGCGCTGGCCGCCGCGAAACGCCCCGACCTGCTCATCCTCGACGAGCCGGCCGCCGCGCTGGACCCGCTGGCCCGCCGCGAGTTCATGCACGGCCTGGCCGGCTTCGTGCGGGAACTCGGCGCCGGCGCGGTGCTCTCCTCGCACCTGCTCGGCGACGTCGCGCAGGTCTGCGACCACCTGGTCGTGCTCTGCGCCGCCCGGGTCCAGGTGGCCGGGCCGGTCACGGACCTGCTCGCCACCCACCACCGGACCGCCGCCACGCCCGCCGGGGCCGAGGTGGTCTGGGCCGAGCCCGGCCGCGTCGTGGTCCGGGGCCCGGCGGTACGCGACGACGCGCCGGTCACGCTGGAGGAGCTGGTGCTGGCGTACCTGTCCCGGGCCGCCGCCCACCCGGTGGTGACCGGATGATCCGGATGACGCTGCGGCAGTTCCGCCTCCCGGCGCTCGCCGGCGCGGTCCTGCTGGTGCTGGCCGGGGCCTACCTGCTGCGCCTCGGCGCGGACATCCGGGCCGTGCCCGACCCGGCCCGGCTGCCCGACCGGTACGCGCAGACCATGCTGTTCCTCGCCGGCGGGTTCGCGCTGCTGCCCGCACTGATCGGCGCGTTCTGGGGCGCGCCGCTGGTCGCACGGGAACTGGAGCAGGGCACGCACCGGCTGGTCTGGAACCAGAGCGTGCCGCGCCGCCGCTGGCTGGCGGTCAAGCTCGCCGTGCTGTCGGCCGCCGCCGCGCTCGTCGCCGGGCTGCTCGGCGCGCTGCTGACCTGGGCGGCCTCGCCCGTCGACCGGGTCGCGGGCGACCGGTTCAGCACCGTGCTGTTCGGCGCGCGCGGCGTCGCACCGGTCGGGTACGCCGTGTTCGGCCTCGTCCTCGGCGTCGTCGCCGGGCTGCTGCTGCGCCGCACCCTCCCAGCCATGGCAGTGGTGTTCCTGGCCGTGGTGCTGGCGCAGCTCGCGGTGCCGAACCTGCTGCGCCCGCACTACCTGCCGCCGGAGCGGGTCACCGTGCCGATGACCGCCGACACTGTCAACCGGGCCCGCAACCTCGGCAGCATCACCGGCTCGCCGGTCGTCGGCGGACTGGACGTGCCGGGCGCCTGGGTCACCGACATCAGCCCGCTGCGTACCGCCGACGGACGGCAGCTCTCCGACGCCGTGTTCGGCACCTGTTTCCGCGACCCGCCGCGTACCGGCGCCACCGGCACGTTCGGCGACACCGCGGTCTGCCTCGGCAAGCTCGACCTGCACGTGGACCTGGCCTACCAGCCGAACCACCGGTTCTGGACGTTCCAGTGGATCGAGCTGGCGCTGCACCTCGGCGCGGCCGGTCTGCTGGCGGCGCTCGGCCTGTGGCACGTCCGGAGACGGGCCGGCTGAGCGGACGGGGGCGGCCGGTCCGGGCGCGTGGCGCGCGCCCGGACCGCCGTACCTAGCGCTTGAGGAGCGCGCGCAGCGCCTCGGCGATCTCGCCCGGCGCCTCCTCGGCCATGAAGTGCCCGGCCGTGGTGGTGCGGTGCTCCAGGTCCGGCGCCCAGGCCCGCCACACCGCCGCCGCGTCGTAGCCGAGCGCGGCACCCCAGTCCTGCTGGATGACGGTGACCGGCATGGCCAGCCGCCGCCCGGCGTCCCGGTCGGCCCGGTCGTGCGCCACGTCGATCCCGGCCGACGCCCGGTAGTCGGCGACGATCGAGTCGACCGCCTCCCCGGAGGCACGCAGGTACTCGGCGCGCACGTCGGCCGGCATGGCCGCCGGGTCACCCGCCCAGGCGTCGAGGAAGTGCCCGAAGAACGCGTCAGCGCTGGCCGCGATCATCTGCTCGGGCAGGCCGGGCGGCTGGGCCATCAGGTAGAGGTGGAACGCCACCGACGCGGACGCGCCGTGCAGCACGTCCCACATGTCGAGGGTGGGCAGCACGTCCAGCGACGCCAAGTGGGTGACCGCGTCCGGGTGGTCCAGGCCGGCCCGGACCGCGACCAGGGCGCCCCGGTCGTGCCCGGCGAGCGCGAACCGCTCGTGTCCGAGCGCGCGGGCCGCCGCCACCACGTCGGCGGCCATGGTCCGCTTGCTGTACGTGTCCTCGCTGGCAGCGGCCGGCTTGTCGCTGGCGCCGTAGCCGCGCAGGTCCGGGCAGATCACCGTGTGCTCGCCCGCCAGGTCGGCGGCGACGTGCCGCCACATCAGGTGGGTCTGCGGGAAGCCGTGCAGCAGCACGACCGGGCTGCCGGAGCCGCCCACCGCCACGTTCAGCGCCACGCCCTCGGCGACCGGAACGCGCTGGTAGTCGAATCCCGCGATGGTGGTGCTCATCTCGATCCCTCTTTCGTCTCGTCGTACCTGACCAGCGTGGCGGCGCCCGATGAGCAACCGATGAGCGCGATACGGTGACCCCTGTCGAGGAGGGTCGGTGCCTGTCGGTTTCGGTGTGCTCGGTCCGGTCACGGCCTGGGACGACGCGGGTGAGCCGGTCGACCTGAAGGGGCCCCGGCACCGGGCCGTGCTGGCCCGGCTGGTCGCCGCCCGGGGCCGGGTGGTGCCGGTCGGGCAGATCGTCGACGACCTGTGGGACGACCCGCCGGCCGGCGCGGTGAGCGCGGTCCGCACATTCGTCGCGGCGCTGCGCCGCCGCCTGGAACCGCGTCGCCCGCCACGCGAGCCGGCCCGGCTGCTGGTCACCGAGGGACCGGGGTACGCGCTGCGCGCCGACCCGGGCGCCGTCGACGCCTGGCGGTTCGAGGACACCGTCAACGCGGTGGCCGACGCGCTGCCCCGGGCCGCGCTCGACCGGCTCGACGAGGCGCTGGGCTGGTGGCGCGGGCCCGCGTACGCCGACTTCGACCAGCCGTGGGCGCACACCGAACGGTCCCGGCTCGACCAGATCCGGCTCACCGCCGTGGAGCGGCGGGCCGAGGCGCTGCTGGCGCTGGACCGGGCCGCCGACGCCGTACCCGATCTCGACGCGCACGTCGCCGCGTACCCGTGGCGGGAGGACGGGTGGGCGCTGCTGGCGTCGGCGCTCTACCGGGCCGGGCGGCAGGCCGACGCGCTCGCCGTGCTGCGCCGCGCCCGGGAACTGCTGCGCGACCAGCTCGGGCTGGACCCCGGACCCCGACTGCGGCGGCTGGAGACCGACCTGCTGCGCCAGACCGAACCCGAACCGACCGGCGCGGCGCGCGTCTGGGCCGAGACCGCAGCGGCGTACGAGCGCAGCGTGGTGCCCGGCGCGCGGGCCCGGCTGGAGTCCACTGTCGGCCTGCTGCGCAGCCTCGCGGTGACCGGGCCGGGCGGACTGGAGGCCGCCCGGGACCAGCGCGAAGCCGCAATCACCGCCGCCGAGCAGCTGGGCGACCCGGAGTTCACCGCGCGGGTGATCGGCGGATACGACGTACCCGCGATCTGGACCCGCTCGGACGACCCGGCGCAGGCGGCCCGGGTCGTCGCGGCGGCACAGCGGGCCCTGGCCGGGCTGGGCCCGGACGCGCCGGCGGCGACCCGCGCCCGGCTGCTGGCCACCGTCGCCATCGAGTCCCGAGGTACGGCGTCACCCGGCCCGGCGCAGGCCGCGCGGGAGGCGGAGGCGATCGCCCGACGGGTGGCCGACCCGGCGCTGCTGGCCCAGGCGCTCAACGGCGTCTACATGCAGACGTTCCAGCGGGCCGGGCTCGCCCCGCAGCGGGACGCGGTCGGCGTCGAACTGGTCGCGCTCGCCGCCCGGCACGGCCTGGCCACAGTGGAGATCCTCGGACACCTGATCCGCGTGCAGGCGCGCAGCGCGCTCGCCGACTTCACCACCGCCGACGCGCACGCCGAGGCGGCGGACCGGCTCGCCGCCCGGCACGAGAGCCCCCTCGTCGGTGTGTTCACCGGTGGCTACCGGGCCATGCGGACCGCCGCCACCGGCGCCGCGTACCCGGATGCGGAGGCGGCGTACCGGTCGTGGGCGACCGGGCTGGCCGGCTGCGGGATGCCCGGCGTGGAACGCGGGCTGCTGCCGCTGGCGCTGCTGTGCCTGCGGGTGTGGCACGACCGGCCCGCCGACTTCCCGGCCGACACCGACTGGGGCCCGTACGCGCCCTGGACGCGCCCGCTGCTGCTGCTCGCCGCGGACCGGCGCGACGAGGCAGCCAGGGCGTTGCGCCGCACCCCGGCGCCGCCGCGTGACCTGCTGCAGGAGGCGCTGTGGTGCCTCACCGGCCGCGCCGCTGTGGCGCTCGGGGACCGGGACGCGACGCTCCGGGCGCGCGACGCGCTCGTCCCGGCGGCGGGCGAGGTGGCCGGGGCGGGCAGCGGTCTGCTCACCGTCGGGCCGGTGGCCGCACACCTGGACCGCCTCGACGCCGCCCTCGAAGGGAGCGGCGACCGGGGCTAGGGTGCGGCGATGGACGAGCTGAGGCACCTGTTGCGGCGCGCCGCCGACCATGCGGCCGACTACCGGCGGTCTCTGCCGGAGCGGCCGGTCGGCGTACCCGTGGACCAGGCCGCGCTGACCGAGGCGTTCGCCGGTCCGCTGCCGGACGCGCCCACCCCGCCCGAGCAGGTCTTCGCCGACCTGGTGGCCGCCGCCGAACCCGGCCTGGTCGCCACCGCCGGTCCCCGCTACTTCGGCTTCGTCGTCGGCGGCGCTTCCCCGGCCGCCACCGCCGCCGACATGCTGGCCGCCGGGTGGGATCAGATCGCGTTCAACGCGGTCACCTCCCCCGCCGCCGTGGCCGCCGAGACGGCAGCGGGCGGCTGGCTGAAAGAGCTGCTGGGCATCCCGGCGACCGCGTCCGTCGGCTTCGTCACCGGCGCGCAGGCGGCGAACACCGCCGGGCTCGCCGCCGCCCGCCACCAGGTGCTCGCCGACGCCGGCTGGGACGTGGAGCGGCGCGGCCTGGCCGGCGCGCCGGCGGTGCGTGTGTTCGCCGGGGCCGAACGGCACGCCACCATCGACAGGTCGCTGCGGCTGCTCGGCCTCGGCACCGACGCGCTGCGCCTGGTGCCGACCGGCCCGCAGGGCGCGATCGACCCGAACGCCCTGGAAGCGGCGCTGCGCGACGCCGGTCCCGGCCCGACCATCGTCTGCCTGCAGGCGGGCAACGTGAACACCGGCGCGTGCGACGACCTGCGCCGGGCCTGCGACCTGGTCCACCGGTACGGCGGCTGGGCACACGTGGACGGCGCGTTCGGGCTGTGGGCGGCTGCCAGCCCGTCGACCCGGCACCTGGTCGACGGGCTGGAGAACGCCGACTCGTGGGCCTGCGACGGCCACAAGTGGCTGAACCTGCCGTACGACAGCGCGTTCGCGTTCTGCGCCCGGCCCGACGCGCATACGGCGGCCATGTCGCTCGCGGCCGCGTACCTCGTGGGTTCCGGTGGTGTGCCGGCGGGCGCGGACCTGACCGCGGAGTCCTCGCGCCGCGCCCGGGGTTTCGCGGTCTGGGCAGGCCTGCGGGAGCTGGGCCGCGACGGCGTCGGCGCGCTTGTCGAGCGGTGCTGCGCGCTGGCGCGCCGGTTCGCCGACGGGCTCGCCGGAGCCGGGTTCGAGGTGGTGAACGACGTGGTGCTCAACCAGGTGCTCGTCGGGTTCGGCGACGACGCGCGCACCGACCGGGTGGTGGCCGCAGCGCAGGTCGACGGGACGTGCTGGGTGGGCGGGACGACGTGGCGGGGGCGGCGGCTGATGCGGATCTCGGTGTCGAACGCGACCACGACGGAGGCGGACGTGGACCGGTCGGTGGCGGCCATCATCCGGGTGGCCCACCGGGACGGCGGCGACATGGTTCACTGAGGACGGTTACCGGCCGCGGCGGCAGTTGCCTGGCCGAACCGCTTCACATGCCTCGGCGGGGCACACACGCAGCGCGATCGGTTGGTAGCGTGGCGCTCACCACTGTCCCCTGGGGAGGGTCGTGATGTGGGCGGACGAGGCCGCGCTGGACGCGGCGGCACGCCGGCTCGACGAGTGGGAGTCGTCCCTGGCCGATCGGGCGGCACGGGCCCGCGACCTGTCCGCCCGCACCCAGACGCTGACCGGCATCGCGCGCAGCGCCGACGGTCTGGTTGAGGTCACCGTCGACTCGTCCGGGCTGCTCGCCGACCTGCGGCTGGACGAACGCGTCCGGCAGCACTCCGCCGCACACACCGCCCGGCAGATTCTCGCCGTCACCCGGGACGCCCGCGCCGACCTGCTGCGACGGCTCACCGAGGCCACCACCGCGGCACTCGGCGCGGACGACCCGGCCGGGCAGGCGATCGTCGAGTCCCACCAGCGGCGGCTCGGCCCCGACCCGGGCATGCCGGATGCCGCCCGGTGACGGCCTCCAGGTCGACCCCGACGACCTGACCGCGCACGCCGCACACCTCCGCCGCTGCGCCGACAGCATCGACACCGCCCGGCAGGCCGGCCAGCACGTCAGGCTGGGCGCCGACGCGTACGGGCAGCTCTGCGCGATCATGCCGGTCCTGCTCGACGGTCTCCAGCGGACGCTCACCGACGGCATCGGCACCGCCGCCACGTCGGTCCGCGACACCGCCGGGAAGCTGCGGTCCAGCGCCGAGCGCTACCGCGCCTCCGACGCGCACGCCGCCGACCTGCTCGACCGGGTACGGCAGCGGCGGTGACCACGAACCCACTGGTCGCCGCCGCGGCGGACTCCGGTCCGAGTCCCTGGGCCGGCGTGTGGATCTGCGAGGACATCGAACTCATCGCCCAGGGCGTCCGCACCGGCAGCTGGATCGACGGCAGCCTCGGCGTGGTCAGCGCCGGCCTCGACGCGCTCGCGCTCGTGTCCGACCCGGCCGGAGCACTCCTCCAGTACGGCATCGCCTGGCTCATCGAACACGTCAAGCCGCTCAGCGAAGCCCTCGACTGGCTCGCCGGCGACCCCGCCGAGATCACCGCGCACGCGCAGACCTGGCGCAACGTCGCCGCGTCCCTGCGCGAGGACGCCGCCGATCTGGCCCACGCCGTACGCACCGAGGTCGCCGGCTGGACCGGCGCCGCCGCCACCGGCTACCGGCGCTGGGCGGGCGAACAGCAGCAGGCAATCACCGGGCTCGCGCAAGGCGCCGAGGCGATGGCCGCGATCACCGAAGGCGCCGCCGGCCTGGTCGCTGCAGTGCGGCTGCTGGTCCGCGACGCGATCGCCGCCTGCGTGTCCCGCCTGATCGTGTACGCGGCCGAACTGGTCGCCACGGCGGGGCTGGCGACGCCGCTCGTGGTGGAGCAGGTGACGACGACAGTGGCGTCGTGGGCGGCGCGGATCGGGCGGTTGTTGCGGGGGTTGCTGGCAAGTCTGCGGCGGCTGATTCCGGAGATGCGGCGGCTGGGTGAGCTGATCGGCAAGCTGAAGGAGGCGCTGCGCCGCCTCTCGTCCGCCGGACCGGAGAAGACTCCTGGCAGCGGTGGCCCCGGGCGCCATAACGGTCACCCGACGAGGCCCCCGGACTTCGACCCGGGCAAGCAGCATGGTCCCCTCGGCGCCGACTTCCGGCCCGAGGTGAATGACCCTCGCGGCTTGTTCGACGACAAGGAAAGAGCGGTCGGTGACCGCCTCGCCGAGGAAGGGGACATGGTCCATCCACGGGAACGTGACGACAGCCTGTACAAGCTCAAGAATCCGGACTCGATGGTGCGGTCCGGTCCAGACGATCCCGGCGTGGTGACCGAATTCAAGACCCTCGACCGCTCCAGCAGCGAAGCCGTACGCCGTAACATCATGGCCGCCGGTAAGCAGGTCGACCAGACCGGCGGCGGCAACGCGGTCATCGACGGACGCCCGGTAAACCTGAGCGAGGAGGAGGCCCGGCGGGGTTTCGCACGAGCGCTGGGTCAGCACAGACAGCACGGCAGCGCCATGCCCGGCCAGGTCCGAATCATCCTCGGCGACAACCGAATAATCACGCTTCCCGACTAGTCTGGTGTCGCACATGTCGACTTTGGAACACATTTTTCTCCACGCTGCGGAGGAGCCGAAAGCGGTGGCCGACAGGATTGCTTCGGCGATCGGGTTGCGAGCTTCGATCAGTCCTGAGGGAGGCATTTATTTGAGCCGTCCCGCGCAGTGCGGCCCAGGCGGGGAGGTCGGCGGCGAGGTTGCCCGCAACTATCTCGCCTATCCCTCCAACGTCCCGGAGGAGCAGTCGCTCCTGGACGCCTATGAGATCCTCTGGGATTTCGGGTACACGGGCAGAGACCGGGATGTCCAACTGCGTGAAGCCCGCCGCGTCTTCGAGCAGCTCTCCGCGGCGCGGCTGTGGCCGGCTGTGCTGGTGGCGGGTCTCGACACGCTGATCGCCGCCTGGGATCCGGATCTCGGGTCCACCTGGTTTCCCTCGGGGACGTCACCGGACGCGGTCGATCGGGACGCCTGGCAAGAGTATCTCGCCCGTCTCCGCCACTGATCGTGGACCCGTACGAGCTGGTAGAACTCAGGGATGCCGTGCCTGAGGAGAATCTCCCCGCCGGAGCGGTCGGTGCCATCGTGCGCGTGTTCCACCGCCCCGACCTCGCCTATGAGGTGGAGTTCGCCGATCAGGACGGCCGGCCCCTCAGTGCTGTGGCCCTGACGCCGGACAAGATCCAGAAGGTCGACACCACGGGTGGCGACGGACAGTCGGCAGCACAGTAGTGGCCGGCCTCGTCGTTCTGCGGCCCGGGGTCGACTGGACAGCGACCGGAGGGTTATTCGACTGGACCGTGGAGTTCCTGATCGCTCGGCTCACTGACAGAGACGCCGCAGCGCATCTTCAAGAGATCGTCGACAACAACCTCGGTTCATTCCGGTTGGATGACCTGTCGCCGGAAGCCCAGCGCGAGGTCGTCGCCCATTTGCGCGAGGGTCTGGTCACGGCGGGTGAACAGCATCTGCCGGAGACAGCCCAGAAATCTGTTGTGGTGGCACATCTCCGAGAACTCGTCGCCGCGACTCACAGCTTGCCCGCGGAGTAAGGATGGTCGGAAAGGGCGACATGGGCATGATGGTGGCCGCCCGTCGGATCGAGGCTCCGGCGGACGAGGTGCGGTATGCGTTTGGTTTTGAGGACAGGTTCGATCGCATCCTCGTCATCGACCCGCAGACGTTGCAGGCACGAGTCGAGGACGACGACTTCAACGCCGCCGCCAGCGCCATCACCGCCAAGATCGTCAATGCCTGGCGCGACCGGGGCGACTTCCCGGAACGCATGCTCGTCGCGAGTTAGCTGGGAAACCAACCACTCAGACCGGAGGAACCCCCTGGTGGCTTCATTCGACGAGTGGCTGGACGTCTACGAGGTCGTCTACCGCGCCCTGCCCGCCGAGTCCGACCACCAGTGCCCGAACTGCGGTCACCGAACCCTGCGCATGGTGTTCACCACGCCGCCCGGCGCTGGGTACGGCTACGTCTCGTTCTGGTGCGACACCTGCCTGGAGGGCATCCACGTCTCGCGGGCACCGGTTCCCGCCGGAGTGACGGCCCTGTCCACTGCCGCCCCGATCGAGGAACGCACCAGGGGCATCCCCAACTACCGCCTCGTGACATAGCTGAATCCCGTCGGGAATCGGCTACGAGCCGAGGATCCCGCACTGCAACCTGACGATGACCCGCTCGGTCACCACATCCACCTCGCCGAGAGCGTCGCGTACGTCGGCGGCGAACTCCGCACGTTGATGCAAAGTAGGCAGCCGTTCTGCGGACATGGCGGAGAAGACACCGCCGACCATGTCGTCGACGGTGAGCGGGGCGTCGTACCGCACCGACGTCTCCTCGTACCGATATCCGGCCCCCACGAGCGCCTCCCGGTTGCGCCGACGCCCATCCTCGTCGGTCTGGCATCTTCCGGTGACCGGGTGGCCGACCATCCGCTCCAGGCATCCGCGCAGCGCGATCGACCACTCGGTGTCCTGCATCCACAGGGGTTCGCCGTTGGTGACGACCGCGATTCCACCGCCGGAGCGCAACAACGGCCGTGCCGCCTCGAACAGGGCGTCGCAGTCCATGAAGTGAATGGCGACGGCAACGGTCAGCGCACCGACACTCCCCTCGCCGAGCAGCCGGGACAACGCGGGCACGTCAGCGTCACTCCCGAGCACCCACGTGGCGTTGGCGGTCCCCCGGTCCAGGGCGGCACGCCGGGCGATGGCCAGCATGTCCGGTTCCGGGTCCATGCCGACGACAGCGCCCACCCGGTCGGCGAGCGGGATGCTCAACTGACCGGTGCCGCAGCCGAGGTCGACGACGGTGTCGTCAGGACCGAGACCGAAGGCTGCCGCCAGCGCGTCGACCGCCTCGGGCGGATAGCCGCGCCGATGCCGTGCGTAGTAGGTCGCCACCTCACCGCCGAAGCCCGTCGCCATGCCGGCAGCCTGCCCGCCGCGACCGTCCCGAGGCCAGCCGTTCTGCTCAGGGCACGCCCCGAAACGCCGCGACCGCCGCGCCTGTCCCCCGTGGGAGCTACCCGCAAGTGTCCACCGCGCGGTGACGTTTCCCGGCCTGCGAATCCATAGCGTTCCAGGTGAACCGTGGCGCTCCGGCCGCGGACCTCTCGAAGGAAACGTCATGCGTGTGGTGAAGCAGTTCCTGGCCGTCGTCGCGGTCAGTCTCGTCGGCAGCCTTGCGGTCGTCGCGGCACAGGACAACGCCGTGCTCAGCCTGATCCTCGGCGCCGCGACCGCCGCGGCCGCGATCATCGTGTACGGGTGGGTGGTGCGTCGTACCGAGCGTCGCGAGGTCACCGAGCTGGCCCGGAGCGGCGCGGCCGCCCGGCTCAACCGCGGGGTGCTGATCGGGTTCGCCATGTTCGCGGCGGTCATCGTCAACATCGCCCTGATGGGCGGCTATCAGGTGCACGGCATCGGCTCGGTGTCCGGCGCGGTGGGCATGGTCGGGTTCATGGCCGCCGCGGCGGTGACCGAGGAGCTGATGTTCCGCGGGCTGCTGTTCCGCCTGGTCGAGGAACGGCTCGGTACGTGGCTCTCGCTGCTGCTGACCGGCGTACTGTTCGGCCTGATGCACCTGCTGAACCCGGACGCCAGCCTGTGGGGTGCCACCGCCATCACGATCGAGGCCGGGTTCATGCTGGCGGCCTGCTATGCCGCGACCCGCAACCTGTGGGTACCCATCGGCCTGCACTTCGGCTGGAACTTCGCCGCCGGCGGCATCTTCGGCCTCGTCGTCTCCGGCAACGGCGAATCGGAAGGGCTGCTGGACGCCACCACGTCGGGTTCGACGCTGCTCAGCGGCGGCGGCTTCGGGCCGGAGGGCAGCCTCTACACGGTGGCTGCCGGGGCGGCGCTGACAGTGGTCTTCCTCTGGCTGGCGCACCGCCGTGGTCACATCGTGACGCGGCGCCGCCGCGCGGCCGAGGCCCCGGCGGAGAGCGTTACGGTCTCCTGATGATCACCCGACGGATGCTCCAGGACTCGTGGCGGCACTGGCCCGTCACGGTCCGGGACCTCCCGCTCGCGCTGGTGATCGCGCTCGCAGCAGTGACCCCACCACTGCGCGGCATCGGTACGCAGCTCGGCGATCTGCCCGCCCGGCCGTTCGACGCGCTGACAGTCGTGGTGATCGCCCTGGAGTGCCTTCCGCTGGCGCTGCGCCGCAGCCGCCCGGCGCTGTCCCTCGCCCTGGTGTCACTCGGCTTCGCGCTCGATCAGGTGCGCGCCTACCACACCTTCGCGGGCGCCGCGCTCGCCGTCGCGCTGGTGAGCGCGGGCGCCCACCTGGACCGAGGCCGCCGTACGACGGTGCTCGCCGGCTCCCTCGCGTACATCGGTCTGGCGGTCGTGCTGGATCGGCAGGGGTCGACCGAGGGCGTGGTCGGGTTCACCACGTTCTACCTGCTGCTGGCGCTCGCCTGGGGCACCGGGTCGTGGCTGCGGCAGAACCGCGTCGCCGAGGCCGAACGCCGCCGGCACGTCGCCGACACCGCCCGCGCCGCCGAACGCGCCCGCATCGCCGGTGAACTCCACGACGTGGTCACCCACCATGTGACGGCGATGGTGGTGCAGGCCGAGGCGGCCCGCTACCTGACCGCCGCGCCCGACCGCCTCGACACCACACTGACCGCCATCACCGACACCGGCCGCCGTGCCATCGGCGACCTGCGGCTGCTGCTCGACGTGCTCAACCCCGACCACGGTACGGAGCCACGCGCCCCGTCGGTCGGCGAGCTGCACACCCTGGTGGAGCAGACCCGGCAGGCCGGGCAGCCGGTGGAGTTCACGCAGCAGGGCACCCCGGCGGAGGTGACCGGCGGCGCGGAGATGGCCGCGTACCGGGTGGTGCAGGAGGCGCTGACGAACGCCCTGAAGCACGCCCACGGCCGCCCCACCGCTGTCCACGTACACCATGGAGACCGGGAGATCACGGTGGAGATCAGCACGGACGGCCCGGGCCCGCGCGCCGCGGGTCCGGGCGGAAGCGGACGCGGCCTGGCCGGGCTGCGCGAGCGCGTCTCGGTGCTCGGCGGCGAGTTCGACGCCGGGGGCAGGGCGGGCGACGGCTTCGTCGTCCGCGCGCGCATCCCCACCGGGAGCGCGTCGTGACCACGCCGATCCGGGTGCTGGTCTGCGACGACCAGGCGCTGATCCGTACCGGATTCACCACCATCATCGACGCGCAGCCGGACATGACGGCGGTGGGCGAGTGCGGCGACGGCCGAGCCGCTGTCGACCTCGCCGGCCGCCTGCGGCCCGACGTGGTGGTGATGGACGTACGCATGCCGGTGCTCGACGGCATCAAGGCCACCCGCCTGCTGGCCGGCGCGGGCATCGCCCAGCCGGTCAAGGTGCTGGTGGTGACGACGTTCAACCTCGACGAGTACGTCTACGAGGCGCTGCGCGCCGGCGCGAGCGGATTCCTGCTCAAGGACGCCCCACCGGCGCAGCTGCTGCACGGCATCCGCACCGTCGCCTCCGGCGCAGCGCTGCTCGCCCCGGAGGTCACGCGGCAGCTCGTCGGCCGGTACGCGGCGCGGATCCGCCCGGCCGAAGGCGCGCCGGAGGACGTGGGGCTGACGCCGCGTGAGCTGGAGGTGCTGCGGCTGATCGCCGACGGGCTTTCGAACAGCGAGATCGCGGCCCGGTTGGTGATCAGCCAGGAGACGGTGAAGACGTACGTGTCACGGATCCTGACGAAGCTTGACCTGCGGGACCGGGTGCAGGCGGTGGTGTACGCGTACCGCACCGGCCTGGTCACCTGATCTACCCGCCAGGAACCGACACACCATCGTCGTCGAGAGGTGAGCCGTCCAGGGCGCGATCGGTCTCCGCGGCGGTCAGACGCACGATCACGTCGCCGTCGGAGGTCGGAAAGCGGGTGAAACGCAACAGGACGAACCCCGAACGGTTGCTGCCCCGCACGCCGTTGCCGAGGGGCATCGTGTGCACACCCTCGACGAGCCATTGATAGAGCGGCTGCGCGTCCGCGTCACGCCAGCCCTTCAAGCCGGCGTGGTGAACCGCCAGGGTCAGCTTCTCCGCCAGGTACTCGGGGTCGCAGACGCTGGTGATCGTCAGGTCGAGTTCCGCGAACCGGTGTGCCGGCCCGAAGTGCCACAGTGCCCGCACCTCGCGGACCCCCGGGGTCAGCGGCCGTCCGACGAACAACCAGTCGTACGCGTCCAGGAAGGGTGCGTGGCGCTTGAGCCAGCTCTCCCTGTCCTGCTCCCGCACGACCCAGGGCAGAGGGATCTCGTTGAACTCGTCGGTCCACACGACTTCGGGAATCTCCCAGGCGTCGAGCCAGGTTCTGACGCGCTCGCGGTTGGCCAGGAACGCGGCTCGCAGTTCATCGCGCTGGCGGCGTCCGGTCATCGGATCACTCTCCGTAGTCCCAATCGAGGCCCCAGATGCGGACATTGCCCTGGTGGTCGCCGGTCACGACGGTGCCGAACGCGTCGTCGGCGCGTATCGCTGTGACCTGGGCGTGGTGACCGTGCAGTGAGCGGATCCGGCGTCCGGCGCGCAGGTCCCAGACGTCGACGGTTTGCTCTCCCGGGTCTCCGGCCACCGCGAACCTCCCGTCGGGCGAGACCACCACCTCCTCGACCCCGGAGAGGCGTCCAGCCGGGTCGTCGAGAGCCCTCCCGTCGAACACCGGCTCTCCGCTCGCGGCGTCCCAGACGACGAAGCCGGTCAGCCCGGCGATGACGGCGAGCCGGCGGGAGTCCGTGAAGGCCAACGCCGCCGACGAGCTGTGCTTGACCCGGTCGAGCTGGTACGACGGGCGCCTGTCACCCGGTCGCCACGCGGTCAGGCGGGTCATCCCGGCCAGCAGCAGCATCCCGGAGGCGAACCGGATCTCCGTGTGCGGGTCGACGTCCGCAAAGGTCTTCACGGGCTTTCCGGTGTCCATCGACCGGACCTCCACGGCGGCCGTGTCGTGGGTTCGCAGCTGCACGGCGATCGAGCGGGACGCCTCGTCGGCCGTGACGCCGACGATCGTGCCGGGTCCGGTGCGGACCGTCGCGACGCAGGCAGCCGCCTCCAGCGACCACACCGTCGCCAACCCGTGGCCGAAGCCGACCGCCAACAGGTCGCCCGAGATGTCGAGCGTGGTGTTCCCGTCGTCGCGAGGCAGTGCGCCGGCCACCTTGAAGCGGGGCTGGAACGTCCTGGTGTCGTGGCAGGCGACCGATCCGTCCGAGTAGCTGATGATCATGTCCCGGCCGCCCCTGGCGAAGGACAGGCTGACGGCCGGGTTCCGCCGCTTGGTGACCCCGCCTGCCTTCTCCAGCGTCTCCAGGTCGAAGATCTCGACCTCGTCGACGTTGGCCGGGAAGGCGAACAACCGGCCGGAGGCGCCGATGTCGAAGGTGCCACGGGTGAGCATGACATCGGACAGCTCCTGCTCCAGCCAGATGCCGGTCAATCCGGTGCGCCGCAGGTTCCGGCCCAGGGCCCTGGAGGCCCGGCGTAGCCGCGGATGACGTTCGTGGCCGGGAACGGCACGCGCCTCGCGGATCGCGTCCGCTGCGCGCCGATCCTCTCCGGCCGCGATCATCGCCTCGACGCGCTCCATGACCTGGTCGAACGCCCGCTCGTCGCGCGCGAGGGCACCGACCGGGCGGGGCGGCGCGTACGACCGCGGAGCGAGGTGTCCGCTGAGCGGCATGGGTAGTCGGGAGAGCGAGGTCTGGCCACTGTAGCCGTGCGATTCGGCGATGACGGCGTAGCCGCAGTCCCCGCTGAACGCCGTCGCGTCGCGGCGTGAGCCCCGCGCCCAGTCCTTCGGGAAGGTGCGGACGCATCGGCGGATGGCGAGTTCGAGGACCTGAAGGTCTCCGGTCCCGGGGTCGAGCAGAGCCCAGCCGGCCCGGCCGGAGACGCCGAGCATGCGGTATCCGGTCAGCCAGGGGATCTCCCACCGTCGCGGTTCGTCCCAGACCCGCATGTCCACCACGGTCAGGGACTGGTAGCCGGTTCTCAGGACGGTCGACCCGTCCGGCGCCAGGGCGACCTTCTGGCCGTCGCCGTCCATCTCGTCGGTGGGTATGTGCAGGCCCCGCATCCTCGTGTCCCGCAGGGGCCACCACTGCTCCACCCGGTGGTCGACGGCGGAGCCGGGACGGCCCAGTGAGGCGGAGACGCACACCTCGGCGTCCGGGCCGAGGATCACCCGGGTGACAGTGCCGTCGTGGGGGCGGATGCCGGCGACCGGCTTCCACGCGTCGGTGCGGAAGACGAGGACGCGGCCGTCGGCCGTACCCACAGCCGCGAAGCCACTCTCGGGGCTGAGCGCCACGGCTGTTCCTCCGTCCAGCCGGCCTTCGAGGTGGGCCGTGCCGCCGGCGAGCCGCCACCGCTCGACGCGGGAGTCCTGGTAGCAGACGAGGATCCGCGCTCCGGCGTGGTCGATCGCGACGTCGACGGGAGCCGGGCCGGAGGCGGCGAGTTCCGCGACCACCCGGCCCGCGAAGGCGTCCCAGACCCGCACCCGCCCTGACCTCTCGGCCACCACCACGTGTGTCGCGTCGTGATCGCAGGCCATCGCGACCACCTGGCCGGACAGCTGCCCGAACACCTCGAGCGTGCCCCTCGGCTCCAGTCGGGCACAGCGCTCCCGCGCGGCCGCGATCTCCGGCGATCCCGGATGCTTGCGGTCCGCCTCAGCCAGGTGCCGGGCCGCGAGGACGCCGTCACCGCGTTCCATGTGCACCATCGCGGCCAGGTAGTCCGCCTCCCAGGAGTCGCCCGTGGCGCGCAGTTCCGACAGGAGGATCTCGTCGGTGACCAAACCGTCGGCCCATTTGAGGAGCCCGTGGTTGTAGACCGCGCGGACGTTGTGCGGGTCGATCGCCTTGGCCCGCTCGAACATCTCGATCGCGCGGCGTTGGTCGCCGAGGTCCCACAGGGACAGCGCCTTGTTGGACAAGCCGTCGGCCTGGAGAGACGGCGACACCTCGTCGGGGCGCGGGTAGGGACCAGATGCGCAGTCCGCGTAGACGCTGAGCAGGACGGCCTCCGCCTCGGCGGTGTCGCCGATCCTCGACCGGGGGTCGCGCACCAGGCAGCCGGACAGGAGGTCGCGCAGCGGCCGCGGGAGATCGCCGCGTAGCGACGCCAGCGCATCCGCACCGTCGTGTCCCCACTTCCAGAGCCGGCGCCCGTGCAGCAGCTCGATCACCGTCAGCGCCCAGGACCACATGTCGCTGGCCCGGCCGATCCGGCCCTCCGGATCGACCTGTTCCGGCGAGCAGTACTGCGGTGTGAAGCCGCCGAGCGTCGCGTACGAAATCTCGTCGCCACCCTGCGGGGGCGCGGAGACGGACGCCTTCGCCTTGGCCGTGCCGAAGTCGGTCACCCGTGCGGTCTCGCCGTCATACATGACGTTTGAGGGCTTGATGTCCTGATGCACCAGACCTGCCGCGTGCGCGTGGCCGATGCCGCGCAGCATCTGGATCGCGACGTCCAGGGCCCGCGGGAGGTCGCGGCACCGCCCGTCCCGGACCGCCGCGGTCAGGTCACCGCCCGCGACCCATTCGGCGAAGATCACCGGGTACGCGCCGACGCGCTGCACGTAGTTGCAGCCGACCACGTTCGGATGGGGATCGAGATCGGTCCAGGCCTGCGCCTCCTGCGCAAGCAGGTCGAGGATCCCGGGCGCTGAGGCCAGGTCCGGGCGCGGCGTCTTCACCGCGAGGTCGACGCCCCAGGCGAGGTGATGGGCGCGGTACACAAACCCCGTGCCGCCGGTCTCGACGACCTCCTCGATGCGGAACGTGTCGAGGACGGTCTCCCCCGGCCGCCACCGGATGACCTGCCCCGCGTCCACGCCGAGGCCCTAGTCGACGAGCGCCACGTAGATCGGGCTGCCCAGCAGCGTGCCGTTCGGGCCCGGTTTCTCGGCGAGTCGCTTCGCGACGAACTCGACCCGTTGCGCCGGCCCGGGGAGCGCGGCTCCGATCTGCGCCAGCGACTCGTGGAAGCGCTCGTCGTCGAACTCGCCTGGGTCGGCTCGCAGTTCCTGGAGCTTGCGGAACAGGTACGGCGGGACCGATCCGACCGGTTCTGCGTCGCCGCCACCGACCACGTGCGACGCCGACCCGCCGAGGACGATGACCTGGTCGTCGAGCGTCCCCGCGAAGACCACGATGCCGGCGGTCGGGAAGACCTGCCAGCGCATCTCCAGACAGGCCTGGACGTAGGGGCGTTCCTCGTAAGCGGCGCCGATCTGGTCGGCGTCCTGCAGGTGCCGGATGACCTTCTCCAGCTTGTCGAGGTCGTGGCGCTCGGGCAGGACCGCCTTGCGGCTGTAGCGGACGACCTTCAGGTCCACGGCGAGCTCGGTCTCGTGCTGCGCGGAGGAGGCGACCTGCGCCGCCAGGAGCCCGATCTTGAGATGCGACAGGTAGAGGTAGTACTTGAGGCTCAAGATGCACTCCGGTTACGGGGAGACGTCCGAAGCCCACCCTACGTGGCGCACGCTCGTGATGCCGACCCTCAATCGACGACCATCGGTGTCCGCCACGCCACCAACCACGACATCCTCCCCTTCGCCGACGCCGGCACCGCCACGGGGGAAGCCGCGGAGATCCGGGCGCACGCCGCCGCAGGTAGTGGGGCGAAGCCCGTTCTCGGGCTGCCGAGAGCGGTGTCAGACTGCGGGGATGGAGGACTTGACGGCCCGCGTTCGGGCGTTCGCGGAGGAACGAGACTGGCAGCAGTTCCACACGCCGAAAAACCTCGCGATGGCACTGGCCGGCGAGGTCGGGGAACTGGTCGCCGAGTTCCAGTGGCTGACCCCGGAGCAGGCCGCCACGGTGATGGACGACCGCGAGGCGGGCGCACGCGTGCGAGCGGAGATCGGCGACGTCATGATCTACCTGACGAGGCTGGCGGACGTCCTCGGCATCGACCTGACGGAGGCCGCCCTCGCCAAGTTGACCGAGGTCGCCGTCCGGTATCCCGCCGAAGACGTCAAGGGCTCGCCGGCCAAGCGGTAGCAGGGCGTGCCATGCGGATGATCTCTCCGCTACAGTCCACCCGTACAAGCGCGTAACGACGGGCTTCCGGTCGTCGCCGGACACGCCCCCCATGCGCACGATCATTTCGTGCTGCCCGGGGGCAAGTCGTGTCAGCCTTTCGCACCTCCGCCGACGGACTGCTGCGCTACGCGGCCGGTGGCGCCCTCGCCGACCGGATCGCGGAGCACATCGGGCACAACGTGAGCGCCTCCGAACGGCGGTCCTGGGAGCGGAGCCTGCCGGTGCTAGCCCAGGATCTCGCCGACGCGGGTCTGGGCCAGGTCGAGATGCTGGTGGAGTACCAGCTCCCGCTGACCAGCAAGCGGATCGACGTCGTCCTCGCCGGGACACATCCGAGGACGGCCGAGGACTCCTACGTCGTGGTGGAGTTGAAGCAGTGGTCGCGGGTCGAGTCGTACGAGGGGTCCGAGAGCCTGGTCCTGGTCGAGCACGCCGCCACCCCTCGGCTGCATCCAGGGGTGCAGGTCGAGGACTACTGCGAATACCTCGCGGACTTCCTCGGGGCGCTCGCCCATTCGCACAACCCGATCGTCGGGGCCGCCTACCTGCACAACGCCGTCGACCGTGACATCGACGACCTCTTCGCCCGGCGGGCGACGGAGCAGAGCCGGATCTTCACCAAGCAGCGCCGCGGCCGGTTCCTCGACTACCTGCGCAGCCACCTGGCCCCCGGCTCCGGCGCGGCCGCCGCGGATCGCTTCCTCACCAGTTCGGTACGCCCCAGCAAGCGCCTGTTGTCCTACGCCGCCGCCGAGCTGAAGGACCGGTCCCACTTCACCCTGCTCGACGAGCAGCGCCTGGCGTACGAGCTGGTGCTGCACGCCGTGGAACGTGCGCGCAGCGCCGACCGCAAGTCGGTAGTGGTGGTGGCCGGCGGGCCCGGCAGCGGCAAGAGCGTCATCGCACTCTCGGTGCTCGGTGAGCTCGCCCGGCAGCAGCGCTCGGTCATGCACGCCACGGGCTCCCGCTCGTTTACCCAGACGCTGCGGCGTTACGCGGGCAAGGGCTCCACCCGGTTGAAGAACCTGTTCGGTTACTTCAACAGCTTCATGACCGCCGAGCGGAACGGCCTCGACGTGCTGATCTGCGACGAGGCGCACCGGATCAGGGAGACGTCGGTCAACCGGTTCACGCCGAAGGCGAAGCGGGACCGTGCCCGGCCGCAGATCGATGAACTCATCGCCGCGGCCCGGGTACCGGTCTTCCTGCTCGACGAGCACCAGGTGGTCAAGCCGGGCGAGCTGGGGAACGTCGACGTCATCTCCACGTACGCGAAACAGCTCGATCTGGACATCGAGGTGGTGTCACTGCACGACCAGTTCCGGTGCGGCGGCAGTGAGGCGTACGAGGAGTGGGTCGTCGACCTGCTCGGCCTCGACGGCGGCAAGCCGTCGGTGTGGGCCGGAGACGGACGCTTCGACCTGCGGCTGGCGGATTCGCCGGAGGAGATGGAGGCTTTCCTGGCCGCGAAGCAGGAAGCCGGGGAGACGGCGCGCATGTCGGCCGGCTACTGCTGGCCGTGGAGCGATCCACGGCCGGACGACTCGCTGGTGGCCGACGTACGGATCGGTGGTTGGGCGCGTCCCTGGAACGTCAAGAGCGACCGCAGCGTCGGCGACGCGCCGGGCAGCGCGTTCTGGGCCACCGACTCGCACGGTTTCGGCCAGGTCGGTTGCGTGTACACCGCACAGGGCTTCGAGTACGAGTGGTCCGGTGTCATCCTCGGACCCGACCTGGTCGCCCGGGGCGGACGGCTCGTCACCCAGCGGGCGGAGTCGAAGGATCCGGCTTTCCGTAGCCGCAAGTCGCTCAGTGACGCGGAGGCGGACCGCCTGATCCGTAACACCTACAAGGTGCTGATGACGCGAGGCATGCGCGGCACGATCCTGTACTCGACGGACGCCGAGACCCGTGCATGGCTCGGCTCGCTGATCCGCGTGGAACGCGGCCTCGAGACGATCTACGAGCAGCTCGGCGGTTCATAATTCCCTGGGAATTGCCGGTTCGGGGCACGGCCGGGTCACCGGTCGCGGGCCCAGTCCGGCGGCGGTACGACGGCGAGCTGCGGCTCCCCGCTGATCGGTTCGAGCGCGTGCACGATCCGCAGGTCCCCGTCGGCGGCGGCGTCGGAGTCGGTCAGCACCCGGCCGCTGCTGCCGTCGGTGCTGACCAGCAGCCACCGGTCGGGGTGGATGCTGCCGTCGTCGACGAGCGCCCATACTCCGAACTCGCGGGCGAGGGTGACCGCGAGATCACGCTCGCCGTGGTCGGTGGCGGCGGCCAGTTCGGTATCGCCGGTGAGGATCCAGCCGAATCGCTCGTCCGCGTCGGGCGGCGTCAGCATCGCCACCGGGCGCGGATCGTCCACGGCGCGGTCCTCGACCCGACCGACGTACACGCTCTCCGGCGCGACGCCGTACTCCGTCAGCAGGAACCGGCGGAGGGCGTCCGCCGGCAGCTCGGCCTCGAAGTGGATCCGATATCGCACCCCTGCCCCTCTCCGAAGCCGAGCCCGATCCGCCACAGTGTCTTGCCTCGGCGGCCCGCCGGGGAGTTGGCTGTCGAGTATGGCCCGCATTGCGTACCACGACGCTGACGCCGAGGCGTTCGCCGCGACCCGGCACCTCACCGACGACGGTCTCACGGCCTGGCGGGCCGCCGTCGCCCGGCATCTCACCCCGCGCTCCGGGATGCGACTGCTCGACCTGGGTGCCGGGACGGGTAGCTGGGCACGCGCGTTCACCGACTGGTTTCCCGGCGTCGAGGTGGTCGCCGTCGAGCCGTCGGCGGCGATGCGCGCCCGCTGTGTGTTCGCGCCACTCGTCGCAGGCGACGCCGGGCACCTCCCTCTGGCCGGCGGCAGTGTCGACGGCGCCTGGCTGTCCACGGTCATCCACCACGTGCCCGACCTGGCCGCGACGGCACGCGAGCTGCGCCGGGTGCTGCGTCCCGGCGCCCCGGTGCTCATCCGGTCCGCGTTCGCCGGTAGGCACGAGGCGATCACGCTGTTCGACTACTTCCCGGAGGCGGTCCGCGTGCTGGACACGTACCCGAGCATCGCCGACGTCGGGGCCGCCTTCGCCGCCGCCGGCTTCGCCACCGCGGCGGTCGAGGCGGTCCCGCAGATCACCGCACCCTCGCTGCGGGAGGCGGCGGCCGGCCTGCGCCGGGAGGCGCACACGCCGCTTCAGCTCATCACCGATGCGGAGTACGCCGCCGGCATCCAGCGGCTACGCGAGGCAGCAAGGACGGTCGACGGCCCGGTCGTCGACGCCCTCGATCTGCTCGTGCTGCGCTGAAACACGCGGTTAGGGTGGGGCGATGGATCATCGTCAGTGGACGGTCGTCGGCGCGCCGTCGAGCGCCGGCGCGCACACCCCGGGTGTCGAGCGCGCCCCGGCCGCCCTGCGCGCCGCCGGCCTGCTCGACCTGCTGCGCGACGGGGCGGACGTCGAGGACTGCGGTGACGTGCCGGGCTTCCGGTGGCGGCCCGATCCGGCGTACCCGAGGGGGCAGAACGCGGGCGCGGTGGCCGCCGTCGCGTCGGCGGTGGCCGACCGGGTCGCGGGCGCGCTGGGCCGGGGCCGCGTGCCGCTGGTGCTCGGCGGCGACTGCACCGTGACTGTCGGCCTGGTCGCCGGGTGCGCGCGGGCCGGGATGTCGCCCGCGCTGGTGTACGTGGACGGCGGCCCGGATCTCTACACGCCGGTGACCCGCGCGAACGGCAACCTGGATGCGATGGGGCTGGCGCACATGCTGGGCCTGCCGGGGACGCTGCCTGAGGTGGCGGGCATCGGGCCGGTGGTGCCGCTGCTGTCGCCGGAGCGCGTGGTGGTGTACGGGGATTCGCTGCCCCGGGGTGACCACGAGCGGGAGCTGGTGGCGGAGCTGGGGCTGGCGTACGTGCCCGCCGATGAGGTGCACGCCGACGCGCGGGCGGCGGCGCGCCGGGCCCGGTCGGTGGCCGAGGCCGCGGCCGAGGCGTTCGTGGTGCACTTCGACGTGGACGTGCTGCGTTTCGTGGACGCGCCGCTGGCGGACGTGCCGGAGCCGTCCGGGCTGAGCCTGGACGAGGCGGCGGTGACGCTGGCGGAGCTGGTGGCGAGCCCGCGCTTCGCCGGGTTGTCGGTCACCGAGATCAACCCGCACCATCTGCCGGACGACGAGCTGCTCCCCCGGTTCGCCGGTGTGTTCGCCGGGGCGCTGACCGAGGGCTAGGCGGTCTCCGCGAGGTGCAGCGGCAGCACCTTCGCCGCGCTCACCGCCAGGTCGCGGTCGAGCACCTCGTCGCGGGGCACGAAGACCATCGCCTGTCCCTCGCCGAGCACCACGTCCTCCTGGCGCGCGTCGGTGGTGCCGCGGAAGACGTACACGGTGACCGTGTGCGCAAAGCCGTCCTCGTGCGGGCGGGGACCGCTCCACAGCAGGTGCAGCTCCCCGGCGGTCAGCCCGGTCTCCTCCAGTAGCTCGCGCCGGGCGGCCTGCTCCGGTGTCTCGCCGGGTTCGATGCTGCCGCCGGGCAGGCTCCACTGGTACGGAGACACCGGCGCGTTGCCGTCGCGGTGCTGCATGAGGATCGCGCCGGTCCGGTCGACGAGCAGGACGAGGGCGACGTCGTATGCGGCCACTCCCCGAGCCTGCCACGCGGCACCGGCGACACGCAGCCCCCACTTTCCGCAGCATCGACCGAAAGTTCGATTCAGAGCACCAGAAGCCATAGACATATCGACATAGCTTTTGTAGCGTCAGCGCACAGGCGACGAAGGAGTGCGACCATGTGCTACGGACATGACGGACACGCCGCGCTGCAACAGTCACTTGACCGGCGTGGCCTGCTGCGCGGCTCCCTGGCGGCGCTCGCCGGGATCGGGCTCGCCACCGGGCTCGGCGCGACGGCCGCCCAGGCCGGCGGGCACCACCACGGCCGGCGCCCGGTGCCGAAGGAGATGATCAGCCTCCAGCTCTGGACGGTCCGCGACGCGCTCAACGGCTCCCCCGGCTACGACGCGACGCTGGCGCACCTGGCCCGCATCGGCTACCCCCGGGTCGAGCTGGCGCTCGGCTACTTCGGCCGTACCGCCCAGGAGTTGCGCCGCTTCCTGGACGGCATCGGCATCAAGGCCAGCTCCAGCCACGACGGCATCGCCGCCGACGCCGCCGGGCTGGACCAGAAGATCGCCGACGCCCGTACGCTGGGCCAGCGGTTCATGGTGGTGCCGTACCTGAACTCCGACCGCGAGGACGACTGGAAGCGCTGGGCGGAGCAGATGAACGTCGAGGCCGCCGCCGCGCGCAAGGCGGGCCTGCGGTACGGCTACCACAACCACGCGCACGAGTTCACCATCGACTTCGGCAACGGCCGCCGGCCGTGGGACGTGCTGACCGAGGAACTCGACCCGCGACTGGTGCACCTGGAGATCGACATCTACTGGGCGGTCACCGGCGGCATCACCTCCGGCGACGGCGTCGCCGACCCGGAGGGCTTCACGCTCGACGTGATCCGCTCGGCGCCGCAGCGGGTCCTGCAGTACCACGTCAAGGACCGCGACCCGGCCACCGGCGACATGGCCGACCTGGGCACCGGGATGATCGACTTCGCGCGGATCTTCCGTGGGCACCAGGTGCTGGAGTACATCGTGGAGAACGACACGCCGGACGTGACGCCGCAACGGACCGCTGAGGTCGGCTACCGCTACCTGCGCCGCCTGCGGTTCTGACCCCCGGCGGGGCACGGACGGCCGCCGGGCGTGACACGCTCGGGGGTGGCCGCGCCGACCGAGGGGGTACGCGATGACCGACGAGCCGGACGACGTCCACTACGACCGCCTCTACCGGGACACCGAACGGCCGCCGTGGGAGATCGGCGGTCCGCAGCCGGCGCTCGCCGAGGTTCTCGACACCGGGGTACGCGGGCCGCGCGTGCTCGACGTCGGCTGCGGCACCGGGGAGTTGGCGCTCGCGCTGGCCCGCCGCGGTCTCGACGTGACGGGTGTCGACATCTCGGCGGTGGCGATCGGTCAGGCGCGGGCCCGGGCCGCCGAGGCGGGACTGCCGGCGCGTTTCGAGGTGTGCGACGCCACGGCGATCCCGGTGCCGCCGGCGCCGTACGACTCGGTGTTCGACTCCGGGCTGCTGCACTCGCTGGACCGGCGGGGCGCCGCCGTACGCGACTACCTGGCGCTGCTGCCGCGCCTGACCGCGCCCGGCGGGGCGGTGTTCGTGCTGGCGGTGTCGCCGGAGGCGGGCCAGGGCTGGGGTCTGGACGCCGGCACGCTGCGCGCGGCGTTTCCGGAGCCGCTGTGGTCACACGTCACGGTGGAGCGGATCGACGTGCTGGCCCGGGTCGAGGGCGCGGACCTGCGGCTGGCCGGCAATCTGCTGCGCGCCAACCGCTCCCCCGTCGGTCCGTAGCGGGACCGGCGCACAGTGGGCGGCGTCAGCGGCGCCAGTGCTGACGTGGGGCGTAGCCCTCGCGGCGCAGCCAGTGTTCGGTGTAGACGATTCGGTCGGCCTCGATCACGACGAGCGGGTCCTCGGGCGGCTCGGCCAGTGACCGGCCGCGCTCGGCGTGTTCGCTCTCCCAGCGGAACGCGGCCCAGTGGTGGGCCCGGTCCGGATGCTCCGGCCCGAGCACCCGGGCGGTGCCGAACACCTGCGCGCCGCGGCTGCTGGCCAGCCCGACCAGCGGCGCGAAGACGCCGACCGACACGCGCGGGTCGGCGGCGATGTTGCGCATCTTCGGCGAGCGCGGCGCGGCGGTGAACATCAGCGTGAAGCCGAGCGGGTAGTAGCGCACCGGCGTGGCCAGCGGGCCGTCCGGCCCGACTGTGGCGAGCACGCACATGTTCTGCGACGACAGCAGGTTGAGGATGCGTTCGGCGAGGCGGTCCCGGTCCAGCTTCCTCGTCGGCGCCGGCCCGGTCAGCCAGGGGTTCGTCAGCGGCACGGGGCATCCTCGATCATGACGGCACCCTACCGGCCGGGTTCAGGCGCGGGCCGGCGCGGTGCTGGCCCGCAGCACCACCTCTGCGGGCAGGCGGGTGATCCGCCGGCGGCGGCCCGGGTTCTCGGTGAGCGCCAGCTCCATCGCCTTCTCGCCGAGCTGGCGCAGCGGCAGCGCCACTGTGGTCAGCGGTGGGGTGAGGTCGCGGACGATCGGGATGTCGTCGAAGCCGGCCACCGAGATGTCGCCGGGCACGGACAGCCCGTGGTCGCGCAGCGCCGCGTACGCGCCGACGGCCATCACGTCGGTGAGCGCGAACACGCAGGTGGCGTCGAGGCCACGGCCGAGCAGCTCGGTCATCGCCTGGTAGCCGCCGTCACGGGTGAACTCCGCCTCGGCCACCGCCGCCGGGGACAGCGTCACGCCGGCGGCGGCCAGCTCGTCGCGGAACCCGCCGAACCGGTCGGCGACGGTGGTGAGCTCGGACGGGCCGGAGAGCACGGCGAAGCGGCGGTGCCCGAGGCCGAGCAGCGCGCGGGCCAGCGCGGCGGCCCCGGCCCGGTTCTCCGGCAGGACGCTGTCGACCTTCAGGTTGCGGTGCCGGCTGACCACGGCGACCCGGCCGCCGCCGTCGAGGTAGGGCGTCAGCTCGGCGGCCAGCGCGCGGTCCCAGCGCGGGTCCTCGAAGCCGGAGCCGATGAGCAGGATGGCCGGGGCGCGTTCGGCGCGCAGCATCGACACGTACGCGATCTCGCGTTCCGGGTCGCGGAACGTGCTGGCGAGCATGACCAGCAGGTCGTTGTCGGCGGCGACCCGCATCACGCCACCGGCGACGGCGGCGAAGTAGGGGTCGGTGACGTCGTGGCAGATCACGCCGACGCTGCGGTGCGACGCGCCGGCCAGCGCGCGGGCGTGGGCGTTCGGGGTGTACGCGAGCCGCGCGGCGGCGGCCAGGACGCGGTCGTGCAGGTGCGGGGTGACCCGCCGCCCGTTGAGCGCCCGGGAGGCGGTGGCCAGTGAGACGTCGGCCGCTCTGGCCACGTCTTCCAGCGTCACGTGCGGCATCGATGAGTCTCCCTGCGGAACGTCTTGACCCGGTGTTCCGGCGTGGCTACGGTAGCACCCTGAAAGCGCTTACTGAAAGCGCATTCAGCGCTGGGAGGGGCACAGTGGAGCGCACACCCGTCGGGATCATCCTCAACGGCGTCACCGGGCGGATGGGCTACCGGCAGCACCTCGTCCGGTCCCTGCTGGCCATCCGCGACCAGGGCGGCGTGCCCGCGCGCGACGGCAGCCGGATCTGGCCCGAGCTGACGCTCGTGGGCCGCGACGCGGGCCGCCTGGCCGAGATCGCCGAGCGGCACGGGCTGTCGGCGTACACGACCGACCTGGACGCGGCGCTCGCCGACGACGCCCACCAGATCTACTTCGACGCCCAGGTGACCGCCGCGCGGGAGAAGGCGATCCGGGCGGCGATCGAGGCCGGCAGGCACGTCTACACCGAGAAGCCGCTCGCCGAGGACTTCCTCGCCTCGCTGGAGCTGGCCCGGCTCGCCGCCGCGAAGGGCGTCCGCAACGGCGTCGTACAGGACAAGCTGTTCCTGCCCGGCCTGCGCAAGCTCAAGCGGCTGGTCGACGGCGGCTTCTTCGGCCGGATCCTGTCGGTGCGCGGCGAGTTCGGCTACTGGGTGTTCGAAGGCGACTGGCAGGCCGCGCAGCGTCCGAGCTGGAACTACCGCGCCGAGGACGGCGGCGGCATCACGCTGGACATGTTCCCGCACTGGCACTACGTGCTGGAGCAGATCATCGCCCCGGTCACCGCCGTCACCGCCGTCACCGCCACGCACATCCCCGAGCGCGTCGACGAGAACGGCGGCCACTACCGCGCCACGGCCGACGACGCCGCGTACGGCATCTTCGAGCTGGCCGGCGGCATCGTCGCGCAGATCAACTCCTCCTGGGCGGTCCGCGTGCACCGGGACGAGCTGGTCGAGTTCCAGGTCGACGGCACGCACGGCAGCGCTGTCGCCGGGCTGCGCGACTGCCGCATCCAGCACCGGGGCGTCACCCCGATGCCGGTGTGGAACCCCGACCTGCCGGTCACCGAGCCGTTCCGCGCGCAGTGGCAGACAGTGCCGGACAACGGCGAGCACGACAACGCGTTCAAGGTGCAGTGGGAGGCGTTCCTGCGGCACGTCGTCGACGACGAGCCGTTCCCGTGGGACTTCCTCGCCGGTGCGCGCGGCGTGCAACTCGCCGAGGCCGGGCTGCGCTCGGCCCGCGAGGGGCGGCGGGTGACGATCGAGGAGATCCCCCGGTGAGCACGCAGATCACGCTGCCGGCGCCGGACGGCGGCTCCGAGAAGCTGACGCTACGGGAGCCGCCCGCCTGGCAGCGGCCGTCCGCGCCGCCGGCCAGCCGGATCGCGTACGCGGCCGCGCACGTCGTCGCCGACCCGTACGCCGACAACTCCCCCGGCCGCCCGGCGGGCCTGGACTGGGACGCGACGCTCGCGGTGCGGCGCGACCTGTGGTCGTGGGGGCTCGGCGTGGCCGAGGCGATGGACACCGCGCAGCGCGGGATGGGGCTGGACTGGACGGCCACCCGCGAGCTGATCCGGCGCAGCGCCGCCGAGGCCGCCTCCTGCGGCGGGCGGATCGTCGCCGGGGTGGGCACCGACCAGCTCACCGGCGTCCCGCGCACGCTCGACGAGGTCGTCGCCGCGTACGCCGAGCAGCTCGCGGTCGTGCAGGGGTACGGCGCCACGCCGGTGCTGATGGCCAGCCGGCACCTCGCCGCGCTCGCCACCGGCCCGGAGGACTACCTGCGCGTCTACGAGCGGGTGCTGCGGGAGGCCGGCGCGCCGGTGGTGCTGCACTGGCTCGGCGACATGTTCGACCCGGCGCTGTCCGGCTACTGGGGCTCGACCGACCTGGACGAGGCCACCGCCACGTTCGCCGCGCTGGTGCACGCCCACGCCGACCTGGTCGACGGCGTGAAGGTGTCGCTGCTCGACGCCGGGCGGGAGGTGCGGCTGCGGGAACTGCTGCCGCCGACGGTGAAGGTCTACACCGGCGACGACTACCACTACCCGGAGCTGATCGAGGGCGACGGGAAACGGTTCAGCCACGCGCTGCTCGGCGCGTTCGCGGCGATCGCCCCGGCCGCCTCCGCCGCGCTGGCCCGGCTCGACGCGGACGACAGGGCCGGGTTCCGGGCGATCCTCGACCCGACGGTGCCGCTGTCCCGGCACCTGTTCGCCCCGCCGACGCCGTACTACAAGACCGGCATCGCGTTCCTGTCCTGGCTCAACGGCCGACAGCCCGGCTTCACCATGGTCGGCGGCCTGCACGGCGGGCGCGGCGTCCCGCACCTGGTCGAGGCGTTCCGGCTGGCCGACGCCGCCGGGCTGCTGCTCGACCCCGAGCTGGCGGCACAGCGGATGCGCGCGTACCTGGACGTGGCGGGCGTGCCCGGATGAGCGCCGATCCCCGGCTGGCCCGGCTGTCGCTCAACCAGCGCACCACGCAACGCTGGTCGGTGGCGCAGGCGGTCGACGGCTGTGTGCGCGCCGGCATCCCGGCGATCGGGCTGTGGCGCGAGCCGGTGGCCGAGATCGGCGTACCGGCCGCGGCGCGGCTCGTCACCGACGCCGGGCTGCGGGTGTCGTCGCTGTGCCGGGGCGGGTTCCTCACCGCCGCCGACGACGCTGGACGGGCCGCGGCCCTGGCGGACAACCGGCGCGCGATCGACGAGGCCGCCGCGCTGCGCGCCGCCTGCCTGGTGCTCGTCGTCGGCGGGCTGCCGCCCGGCTCCCGTGACCTGGCGGGCGCCCGGCAGCGGGTCGCCGACGCGCTGGCCGAGCTGGCCCCGTACGCGGCTGCGCGCGGGGTACGCCTCGCGCTGGAGCCGCTGCACCCGATGTACTGCGCCGACCGGGCCGTGCTGTCCACGCTCGGGCAGGCCCTCGATGTGGCCGAGGCGTTCCCGGCCGAGCAGGTCGGCGTCGTGGTGGACACGTTCCACGTCTGGTGGGATCCGGACGTGTGGCGGCAGATCGCCCGCGCCGGGACGCGGATCGCGAGTTTCCAGATCTGTGACTTCCTCACCCCGCTCCCGGCCGACGTGCTGCTGGGGCGCGGCATGATGGGCGACGGGCACATCGACTTCCCGCCGCTGCGCCGCGCGGTGGAGGCCGCCGGATACTCGGGCGACGTCGAGGTGGAGATCTTCAACGCCGAGGTGTGGGCCACCGACCCGGACCAGGTGCTCGCCACCATGACCGCCCGGTACGTGGATCTCGTGCTCACCGACTGACTCAGTGTCATGAGTCCGGCCTGTCGGATAAATCAGGTGGCCGGTCCCCCGGATCCGGGGGCAGGATCGGGATCATGGCATCCCCGCACCTCACCACTCCGATCACCTCCGACCTGCTGCGCGGCGCGCTCGACCTGGAACAGACCGCCGACGGGGTGCTGCCGCACCGGCTGCCCGCGTGGGCCCGGGCGCAGAACATCGACCCGCAGCTGACGACGGCGGAGGCGATGCCCTCGGGCGTACGGCTGGTGTTCCGCACCCGCGCCACCACCGTCGAGCTGGACGTGCTGCCGATGAAGATGGTCTACCGGGGCACCGGGCCGCGTCCCGACGGCCGCTACGACCTGGTCGTGGACGGCCGCCTCGCCGGTCAGGCCACCGCCGGTGGCGGCAAGGTGCTCACCATCGACCTGGCCACCGGCACGTCCGGCATCGAGCCGGGCCCGGTCGGCACGGTGCGCTTCACCGACCTGCCCGCCACCGACAAGGAGGTGGTGATCTGGCTGCCGCAGCGGGAGATCACCGAGCTGGTGGCGCTGCGCACGGATGCGCCGGTCGAGCCGGTCGACACGGGTGACCGCCGGGTTTGGCTGCACCACGGCAGCTCGATCAGCCACGGCTCGGACGCGGAGAGCCCCACCGGCACCTGGCCGGCGGTGGCCGCCACGCTGGCCGGCGTGGAGCTGGTCAACCTGGGGTTCAGCGGCAGCGCGCTGCTCGATCCGTTCACCGCCCGCGCGATGCGCGACACCCCGGCCGACCTGATCAGCGTCAAGATCGGCATCAACGTGGTGAACGCCGACCTGATGCGTCTGCGGGCGTTCGGCCCGGCCGTGCACGGCTTCCTGGACACCATCCGGGAGGGGCACCCGGACACGCCGCTGCTCGTCGTGTCGTCGATCCTGTGCCCGATCCAGGAGGACACGCCCGGCCCGGGCGCTGTCGAGTTCATCGACGGGAAGGTGCGGTTCCGGGCCACCGGCGACCCGGCCGAGGTGGCATCCGGCCGGCTCACGCTGCGCGTCATCCGCGCCGAGCTGGCCCGGATCGTGGCGTCCCGGGCCGGCGCGGACCCGAACCTGCACTACCTCGACGGGCTGGACCTGTACGGCGAGGCCGACTACGCCGAGCTGCCGCTGCCCGACGAGCTGCACCCCGACCCGGCCGCCGACCGGCTTATCGGCGAGCGGTTCGCCGCGCTGGCGTTCGGACCGAAGGGACCGTTCGCCGCCGCGCAGTGACGGACACCCGCCCACGGCGCGGTGTGACCCAGGTCACGCCGCGCCGTGATCCGTCGGAGGGGCCATGAACGACCATCTAGGCGTGGGAGGAAGCAAACAGGACGAGGAGCGGCTGCTGCGGCGGGTCGCACGCGGCGATCTCGACGCGTTCGACGAGCTGTACCGGCGTACGTCGCCGTGGCTCGCGATCCGGCTGCGGCGGCGCTGCGCGGACGACGGCATCGTCGCCGAGGTCCTCCAGGACACGTACCTGACGGTGTGGCGGGCCGCCGGCTCGTTCTCCGGCATCCGGCGCTCCGGTGGATCGGACGCGCCGGGCGGCTCGGCCGCCGGCTGGATCTGGACCATCGCGGCCCGGCGCCTGGTCGACGCGCTGCGCCGCCGCGCCCGCGTCCAGGAGGTGCCCACCGACGTGCTTCCGGTACGCAGCGCGCCGGCCGCCGAGGACGAGGCGCTCGCCGGGTCGTTCGGCTCGGAGGTAGGAGCCGCGCTGGACGCGCTGGCCCCGGAACTGCGGGCGGTGCTCGCCGCGATGGTCCTGGACGGACTGACCGTCCGGGAGACATCGGTCCTGCTGGGGGTGCCGGAGGGCACCGTGAAGAGCCGGGCGCGGCGTGCCCGCAACGCGCTACGGGAGGCACTGGCATGACCGCTCACGTTCCCCCGCCGGCACTGGTCGCGTACGCGGCGGGCAGCCCCGACGACGCCGCCGCCTGGACGATCGAGGTGCACCTGGAGGGCTGCGCCGAGTGCCGCGACCGGCTCGGCGAGCTGGCCGCGCCGCCGCTGCGGGCGCTGCTCGGCGACGCCCGGGAGGCGATCCTGGCACAGGCCCGCACCGGGCCGCGACCGGTGCCCCGGCGACCGCTGCGACGGTGGTGGCTGCGCTGGACCGACTGGTCGCTGCTGGCCTGGGCGGCGATGACGTGCACGGCGATCCTCGCCGCGGTGCTGCTGGACCGCAACTACCCCGAGCAGCCCTCGACGGTGCTGCTGCTCGCGCCGGTCGCGCCGCTGGCCGGGCTCGCGGTGGCCTGGTCCCGACGCGCCAATCCGAACTGGGAGGTGGTCGCCGGCACCGCCCGCGCCGGGCTGGAACTGCTGCTGCGCCGTACCCTCGCGGTTCTGCTCCTGGTCGCGCCCGTGCTCGCGGTGGCCGGGCTGGCGGTCGGCCGCAACCCCGCGCTGTGGCTGCTGCCCTGCCTGACGTTCACCGCGGCGACGCTGCTGCTCGGCAGCCGCGTCGGGGTGCCGCTGGCCGCCGCGCTCCTCGGGGGCGGCTGGCTCGCAGCGGTCGCGGCCATGTCGTTCACCGGCGCCGCCGACGCGGCCCGCGCCGCCGCCACGACCGAGGCCCTGCTCCGGCCCGCGACCATGCCCGCCTGGGCGGCGGCCGCCGTCGTGCTCACCGTGCTGACCACGCTGCGCGCCGAACACCTGCGGCGGCCCGCCGGCTGACGCCGGCCCCCCGGAACCACGCCACGGCGCCCCGCCGGCGCCGCGGACGACCCTGCCCCGAGAAGGAGACGACATTGGTACGCGCAGTGAGCGCCGACGAGGTGGCGCCGACCCGGCACGCCTGGCGGATCGAGGCGGTGGGACTGTCGGTGAAGGCCGGACGGCACCTGGCCGTCGACAACCTCGGCCTGACGCTCGGCACCGGTGTGCACGGGCTGCTCGGCCCCAACGGCGCCGGCAAGAGCACCCTGATGCGCGCGCTCGCCACAGTGGTCAAACCGCACGGCGGCACGCTGCGGCTGCTCGGCGCGGACGCCGCCACAACCCGTGAGCTGCGGCCGATGCGCCGCCGGCTCGGCTACCTGCCGCAGCAGTTCGGCTACTACCCCCGGTTCACCGTCCGGGAGTACGTCGAGTACGTGGCCTGGCTGCGGGAGATGCCGGCCTCGGCGGTGCCGGGCGCGACCCAGCGGGCCATCGACCGGGTACGCCTCACCGACCGGGCCGACGCCAAGCTCAAGTCGCTGTCCGGCGGCATGCTGCGCCGGGCCGGCATCGCCCAGGCGATCGTGAACGAACCGGACCTGCTGCTGCTCGACGAACCGACAGTCGGCCTGGACCCGGAACAGCGGGTCGAGTTCCGTGAGCTGATCCGCGAACTCGGCGCGGACGCCTGCGTGCTGGTCTCCACCCACCTGGTGGAGGACGTGGTGGCGGCCTGCTCCGACGTCATCCTGATGGACCAGGGCACCCGCGTGTTCCAGGGCCTGCCCGCCGACCTGGTCCGCCACGGCGAGACCGGCGGTGTCGGCGACAGCCCCGCCGAGCGCGGCTACTCGTACCTCCTCCAGCAGCACCGGAGCGCCTGATGATCCGACAGGTACGCGTCGAACTGCGCCGCTCCAACGCGCCGACCGTGGCGGTCCTGCTCCTGATCATCGGGATCCTCGGCGCCGCCAGCATGTACAGCTTCTGGCAGGGACAGTGGCTGCGGTTGGGCTACGTCCACTCCTCCGGCATGTTCCTCCTGATGCCCCTGTCGCTGGCCGGTGGCGCGGTACTGGGCCGCCGGGACCGGCGTACCCGCGCCGACGAGCTGATGAACAGCACCGGCCGGCCCCGCTGGCAGCGCGCGCTGCCCGCGATGACCGCGCTCGGCGTCGCCGTCGCGGCCGCGCACCTGCTCGTGCTCGCCGGCGCCGGCGCGGTGGTCGCCTTCGACGGCGCCTACCTCGGCGTACGCGGACTCGCCGGGCCCCTGACCGACGTGCTGGTGCTGGTGGGCGCGGCCTGGGTGGGGGTGGCCGTCGGCCGGCTGTGGTCCTCGCCGCTGCTGCCGCCGCTGCTGGCCGCCGCCGGCCTGGTCGCGCAGGAGGGCACCGCCATGCTCGGCGGTCCGGGCAGCACCAGCCGGCTGTCGAACGCCTCCCTGATGATCTCCTGGCCGCCGGACACGCCGTGGGAGACGCTGTCCGACCGGCTGCTGCTCAGCCGCCTCGCGCTGGGCGTCGGGCTGGTCCTCGCCGGGCTGCTGCTGGCGGCGGGCCGGTCGTGGCCGGTCCGGGCCGGGGCGCTCGCGAGCCTCGCCGGGGGCGTGGCGGGTCTCCTGCTGATCGGCGTGCCCGGCCCGACCGGGATCTGGCAGCTCGATCCGGACGCACGCCGCTTCGTCTGCGCCGACGGCACGCCGCAGGTGTGCGTCACCGCCGTCAACGCGCACCTGCTGCCCGAGATCACTCCCGAGGCCCGCCGAGGGCTCAAGGCGCTGGCAAAGCTGCCGAACGCGCCGGCCCGCGCGGTGGAAGTGCGGCTGGACACCGTCGGCAGCAACGACAGCGAGCAGTGGCACCGGCCCAAGCCGGCACCCGGCACCGTGCAGTTCCTCCTGGAGGTCGACCCGGACACCGGCCAGGCCGCCGACGTGGCAGAGCGCATCGCCCTGGGCGGCGGCACCATGTGGTACGGCTGCGGGCGCAGCGGCGACGACATCGCCCCGGCGATCGCCGCGGCCTGGCTGCTCGACGCCGAGACGGTGCGGCTGTGGGACTCCTGGACCGGATACCGGTACGCCGACGAGAAGCAGGAGGAGATCCGGGACGGGGTGCGGCAACTGCGCGCGCTGCCCGAGCCGGAGCAGCTGCGGCGCATCACCGCGCTGCGGGACGCCGCCGCGCGCTGCGAGCCGGACCTGATGCCGGCGCTCACCGGACGGGCCGCGCCGTGACCCGCTGGCTGCCGCTGTACGTGCGGTCCCGCCGGCTACCCGCCGCCCTGGCCGGATCCGCTATCGCGGTCGCCGTGATGGCCGTCGCCTGGTCCGGCTTCACCGACCGCCCCGAGGTGCCCGCCGGCCTCGCCGTGCTCACCACCGCGCTGGCGGTCGCGCCGCTCGGGCCGACGCTCGCCGGCAACGACCCGGCGCTGGAGCGCACCGCCGCGTGGCAGTGGGCGCCGCGCCGGGCCGGGCACCTGCTCGGGTACGGCGTGGTGGTGGTCGGTCTGCTGGCCGCCGCCCGCGTTCTCGGCGCCGACTTCGGGCCGCTGGACGTGCTGGCCCGCAACACGGCCGGGCTGATCGGGCTGGTCGGCCTCGGCGCGGCGCTGGCCGGCGCCCGGGCCGCCTGGCAGGCGCCGACCGCCTGGGCCGCCATGGCGTCCTTCATGGCCGCGCCGGGCGGGCCGGAATGGCGGCAGGCGGCGCTGTGGATGGCGCAGGAGCCGGGCAACCGGATCGCCGCGGTCACCGCCACGACGTTCCTCCTCGGCGGCGTCGTCGCGTACGCGGCGCGGGTGGGACCGCAGGTGGCGGCGGCCGAGGCGGCGCTGGAACAGTGACGTGCCGGGCCTCGTCGCGCGCCCACGCGCGCGGCGAGGTCCGGCCGATGTCAGGTCAGCGGCACCCAGGCCAGGGTGGTCATGCCGGCCAGGGCGGTCGCCTTGAGACCGGCGTCGGAGAGCGTCCAGAGCACACCGTCGATCATCAGTGAGCGGCGGATCGGCGTCCGCTCGCCGCCGTCGGCCAGGCTCCCCGGATGGTCCACCGCGCCGGCCACTGTGAATCCCTTGTCGCCGAGCCGCAACGCCAGCACACCACCGAACGGCGGGCGCTTTGTGCCGTCGGGCCCATCGGTGTCCACGCCCGACTGCATCACCGGGATCACCACCAGCCGCTCCGGCGGCCAGTAGAGGAACGCGTGCGGGTCGTGCTCCGCCTCCGACCAGCCACGGGCGACGTGGTGCTGGGCGATCCGGGTGGGCCGGGCCGGGTCGGCGACGTCGAACAGCGACACCTGGGTGCCCGTCACCTGCCCCTCGTCAGTGGCGTCCTGGCCGACGCCGATCAGGCGGCCGTCGCCGGCCGGGTGCAGGTACGCCGAATACCCGTTGATCTTCAGCTCGCCGGTCACCCGGGGCGCGGCCGGGTCGCGCAGGTCCACGCCGTACAGCGGGTCGGTCTGCCGGAACGTGACCACGTATCCGGTGCCGCCGACGAACCGCACCGCGAAGATCCGCTCGCCCTTGCCGAGGCCGGTGACCGCGCCGACCCGCTTGAGCGTGGGACCGTCGGCGCGCAGCACGTAGACGCCGGACTGGGAGGACCTCTCCCGCCTCCACGTGTCGCCGGTGGTGGTGGCGACCCGCAGGTGACCGTCCCACTCGGACAGCGCGTACTGGTTGATCAGCCAGCCGGGCACCGACCCGGCGGCGACGAAGCGCGGCGTGCCCGCGGCGGTGTCGAACTGATAGATCTCGGTGCTGACGTCGCGCGCCTCCGGTGACGCGGCGCGCCACGTCCGCCAGCGCTGGTCGGCGGCGACGTAGAGGCGTCGACCGTTGCTGTACACGGTGTCGCCGTCCGCGAACACGGTGACCGGGTCACCGGCGCCGAGCGCGGACGCGGCCAGGTCGAAGCTGAGCACGGTGAGCGTCGAGGCGGCGGAGAAGCCGGCCGGCCGGCTCACCCGGTCGCAGCCCACCCGACCGCTGCCGACAGTGCGGACACTGTCGCGGATCTCGTAGCGGGGCAGCCAGTCGTCGAGCGTGGCCTTGTCGACGACCGCGCGGTTCGCGGCGATCCGCTGCGCGTCGGTACGCTCCCCCGGCTGCTGCGGAAACTCGAGCCGGTGACCGGAACTGATCACGATGCGGGCGGTCGCGCCGACCTGCCGTGCGTCGACCATCCGGCCGTCGACCCGGTACTCGCCGACGACGCGCGGCGCTGCGGCGAGGTCGACCAGGACCAGCCGGGCCTGCCCGACCACGCCGGGTGCGGGACGCCGACCGGGCACCGTGGACTCTGGGACCCTTCCGGCGCGCAGCAGCACGAGCGCGCGGTCCCCGTGCAGCAGCAGGCTGCCCTCCTGCCCGGAGAACCGGTCGGCGGCCGGATCGAGCGCCAGCCGGCCGGTCTGCCGGCGGGTCGCCGGGTCGACGACCGTCAGCACGCCCCGGCCGTACGTGACGATGCGCCGGCCGTCGGTCTTGACCAGGTCCGGCTCGTCCACGCCGGCCTCGTGCACGTTCGTCCCGGAGAAGTCCGGAGTGGACGCCGGCCCGGCCGCCTTCTGGGCGCCGCTGTCGGCCCCGGCCTCCGCGCCGAACCGGAGCAGGTCGCGGCCCGGCCCGAGACCCCACGGTCCCACCGCCGCCCGAGCGGCCGCCCGGATCTGCCGTAGCGCCTCGTCGCAGGAGTCGAACGCGACGAGCCGCAACCCACCGGCCGGAACGGGCCGGCCGGTGGGCGGCGGATCGGCCGACGGTGACGCGGTGCAGCCACCGAGGGCCAGCGCGGCGGCCAGCGTCCATCCGATCGTCCGGAATCTGCGAAAGGTCATGGGCCGTCAGACGTGGCCGCGGCGAGCACGGTTCCCGGCCGAACGCGCTCAGCCGCCGGCCATCGCGCCGAGCACGATGAACGGCTCCTTGCCCTTGACGACCTCCTCGGGCAGCGGCTCGTCCGGCGACTCGTTCGACAGGTCCAGCTCACAGGCGTAGAAGCGGACGAACGGCCGGCGCTTCCCGCTGTGCCGGTCGCGGATCGTGCCGAGCAGCATCGGGTACGCGGCCTCCAGCGCGTCGAGCACCTCCCGCTGGGTCGGCGGCCCGGCCACCTCGACGCGTACCTCGCCGGTGACGTGCGCCAGGTTCTTCAGGTGCGCCGGCAGCACCACCCGGATCACGGCAGCACCTGGACCTCGACCGAGAGCACGCCCGGCAGGTCCCGCACGATCGGCGCCCAGGTGTCGCCGCCGTCGGCCGAGTGATAGACCTGACCGCCGGTGGTGCCGAAGTAGATCCCGCAGGGGTCGAGCGTGTCGACGGCCATCGCATCGCGCAGCACGTTGACGTAGCAGTGCGACTGCGGCAGCCCTTCGGTCAGCGGCTCCCAGTGCTCACCGCCGGTACGGCTGCGGTAGACGCGCAGCTTGCCCTCCGGCGGGTAGTGCAGCGAGTCGCTGGTGATCGGCACCACGTAGACCGTCTCCGGCTCGTGCGCGTGCACCGCGATCGGGAAGCCGAAGTCCGTCGGCAGGTCGCCGCTGATCTCCCGCCAGTTGCCGCCGGCGTCGTCGGTGCGCATGACGTCCCAGTGCTTCTGCATGAACAGCGTGTCCGGCCGGGACGGGTGCTGGGCGAGGCGGTGCACGCAGTGCCCCACCTCGGAGTCGGTGTCGGGGATCTCGCCGGAACGAAGTCCCTTGTTGATCGGCAGCCAGCTCGCGCCGCCGTCGTCGCTGCGGAACGCGCCCGCCGCCGAGATCGCGACGTAGATCCGGTCCCGGTCGGCCGCGTCGAGGATGATCGTGTGCAGGCACATCCCGCCCGCGCCGGGCTGCCAGGACGGGCCGGTCGGGTGCTGCCGCAGCGCGGTCAGCTCGGACCACTTCTGGCCGCCGTCGGTGGACAGGTAGAGCGCGGCGTCCTCACCGCCCGCGTACACGGTGTCGGGGTCGTGGCGGGACGGCTCCAGGTGCCAGATCCGCTTGAACTCCCACGGGCGCGGGGTGCCGTCGTACCAGAGGTGCTGCCCGACCTCGCCGCTGTAGGCGAAGTCGTTGCCGACTGTCGTCCAGTTCCGGCCGCCGTCGTCCGAACGCTGGATCAGCTGCCCGAACCAGCCGCCGGACTGGGACGCGTAGAGCCGGTCCGGTTCGACGGGTGAACCTGTGAGGTGGTAGATCTCCCATCCGCCGAAGTGCGGTCCGTCGACGGTCCAGTCGTCGCGCTTGCCGTCCGACGTCAGAATGAACGCGCCCTTGCGCGTGCCGACAAGTACCCGTACGCCGCTCATGTCTCGTCCTCCATCCAGGTGTCTTCCCTGCACTGACCGCGGGCCTCGCCGAAACTCATCGTCGTGGTACTCCCAGGCTTGACATTTCTCCGCCGGACGCGCGGCGACCGGGCGCCACGCCGGTACGGCGGGAATGTCGGGGGCTGCGGCTAGCGTGCGGGCATGACCGGTCCCGGAGACGTTCCGCCCGAGCACCTCGACCGCCTGCGCCCGGTCTGCCTCGGCCTGCCCGACGCCTACGAGGAGCCGGCCTGGGTGGGTGTGCGGTGGCGCGTGCGCGGCCGCACGTTCGCCCACGTGCTCACCGTCGACCCCGGCCACCAGGCCGCGTACGCACGGGCCGCGGCGACCGACGAGCCGGTCTGCGTGATGACGTTCCGCTCCCCCGGCGACGAGATCGCCGGGCTGCTCGCGGCCGGGCCGCACTTCTTCAAGCCGGACTGGGCCGCCGACGTGGTCGGCCTGCGACTCGACGCGGACACGGACTGGACCGAGGTCGCCGAGCTGCTCACCGAAAGCTACTGCGTGCTGGCCCCGAAGAAGCTGGTCGCCCTCGTCGACCGGCCCGGCTGAATCAGCCGAGCTTCTTGCGCAGCGTCTCGAACGCCAGGTCCGGCCGCAGCGGCACGCCGAAGCGTTCATCGCCGTACGGGAACGGGCTCAGCTCGCCGGTGCGGACGTAGCCGCGCCGCTCGTACCAGGCGATCAGGTCGTCGCGCTGGACGATCACGGTCATCCGCATCTCACCGGCATGCCACTGCTGCGTCGCGTACCGCTCGGCCTCGGCCAGCAGCTCCCGGCCCAGGCCGCCGCCCTGCCGGCCGGGGGCCACCGCGAACATCCCGAAGTAGACGTGGTCGTCGCGGCGTTCCAGCTGGCAGCAGGCGAGCAGGTCACCGTCCTGCTCGGCGACCAGCACCACGCCGTCCGGGGCGGTGACCGCCGAGGCGACCATGTCCGGGTCGGTGCGCTGCCCGGCCAGCAGGTCCGCCTCGTGGGTCCAGCCCTGCCGGCTGCGCTCACCCCGGTACGCCGACTCGATCAGGTCGACGAGGGCGGCCACGTCGCCGGGGCGGGCGACCCGGACGGTACGGGATGCGGGGCTGGTCATGGCGGTTCTCCACGGTCGCGGCTGCGTACCTGGTCAGCGTACGCACGCGGGCGTCGCGGCCGGCGGCCGGGACCACGGGGCGGGACGGCTGGTGGTTCACTGCCCGGCATGGAGACGACGATCGGCACGGCGGGCCTGCCCGCGGTCCTCGACCTGCCGGCCGCGCCGGTACGGGGAGGCCTGGTGGTGCTGCACGGCTCGCACGCCGGGCAGCGTTCCCACTTCCTGTACGCGCACCTGGCCCGGCTGCTGCCCAGGGCCGGGATCGCGGTGCTGCGCTACGACCGCCGCCCCCGCGTCGACGGGCACGACGTGCCGCTGGCCGACCAGGCCGACGACGCCTCCGCCGCGCTCACCGAGCTGCGCCGGCACGTCGGGGCGGTCCCGGTCGGGTTGTGGGGGTTCAGCCAGGGCGCGTGGGCGGCGGCGCTGACCGCCACCCGGCACCCGGTCGACTTCCTGGTTCTGGTCGGGTGCAGCGGGGTGAGCCCCGCGAGGCAGATGCGCTACGGCACCGCTGAGCAGTTGCGCCGGCACGGGTACGGGCCGGCCGACGTGGTGGAGCTGACCCGGCTGCGCGCGCTCGCCGAGGACTACCTGCGCGGCGACGTGCCACGCGCGGTGGCGCAGGCGGAGCTGGACGTCGCCGTGCGCCACCCCTGGTTCCCACTGGCGTCCCTGCCCGAGGAACTGCCCGCCACGCCCGGCACGTGGACCGACATGGACTACGACCCGGCGCCGGTGCTGGCGCGGCTGACCTGCCCGGTGCTGCTCTGCTGGGGCGAGACGGACGCCTGGATCCCGATCGAGGACAGCCTCGAGGTGTGGCGGCGGACGGCCCGCGACGCCGAGCTGACGGTGGCCCGGCTGGCGGGCTGCGACCACGCGCCCACGCTCGGCGAGGGTGAGGACCTGGACAGCGTCAGCCCGCAGTACGAGCGGGTGCTGTTGGGCTGGCTGGACCGCCTGCTGCCGCCGGCCGGCTGAGCGGGCTGCCGGTTCCGCCTCCAATTCTCCGCGCGCCGCGCCGCCGCCGACGGCTAGCCTGCCGGGCATGGATGCCGCGCTGCCCACGTTCGAGTTCGCCTTCCCCGGCCCGCTGCGCGACCAGCTCGTCGCCGCGGTGCTCGACGGGAGCAAGAGCACCACTACCGCGCTGGTCCAGGACTACGAGATCGACGGCGAGCCACTGCCGGCCGTCGGCAGCCGCTCGGCGGTCATCGACTCCGACAGTCGGCCGGTGGCGGTGATCGAGCTGGTCGAGGTCCGCGTCGCCCGCCTCGGCGACGTCGATCTCGACCACGCGCGGGACGAGGGCGAGGGCTACGAGTCGGTCGCCGCCTGGCGGGCCGGCCACGAGCGGTTCTGGCACGGCGAGGACTACCGCGGCTGGCTCGGCGACCCCACGTTCACCGTCGACGACGACACCATGGCCGTGCTGGAACGCTTCCGCCTGGTCGAGACGCTCTGACCGCGCGCCCGGCTCAGGGGGCGGCGAGCCAGGCGCGCAGCTGGTCGCCGTGCTCGTCCAGCTCCGGGGGCGGCAGCTCGTAGCGCGGCGGGGTTCCGGACAGGCCGATCGGGTTGCGGATCCCCGGCACGCCGCCGGTCGTCACCACCGGCTCCAGGCCCAGCCCCTCCGCCAGCGCCACCCCCTCGGCCACCGAGTTGATCGGGCTGCACGGCACGCCCGCCGCGCGCAGTTCGCCGAACCACTCCGCGCTGCCGCGCCGGGACAGCGCCGCCACCAGCAGCGGCCGCAGCTCGTCGCGGTGCGCAACGCGGTCGGCGTTGCGCCGGAACCGCGCGTCGCCGGCCAGCTCCGGCACGCCCAGCACCCGGCAGAGGGTACGGAACTGCCCGTCGTTGCCGGCGATCACCACCAGTTCGCCGTCGGCGGTGGGCAGCGGCTCGTACGGCACGATGCTCGGATGCGCGTTGCCCATCCGGTGCGGCTGCGCGGCCCCGGCCACGTGCGCGCTGGTGTGGTTGACCAGCCCGGACAGCGCCGAGGAGAGCAGGTCCACCGTGACGTGCTGCCCGCGCCCGGTCTCCTCGCGGTGCCGCAGCGCGGCCAGGATCCCGACCGCCGCGTGCAGCCCGGCGATCACGTCGAACACCGCGACGCCGGCCTTGTAGGGCGGGCCGTCCGCGTCCCCGGTGAGGCTCATCAGCCCGGCGGCGGCCTGCACCATCAGGTCGTACCCGGGCAGGTCGGCGCCCCCGGCGGCGCCGAAGCCGCTGATCGAGGCGTACACCAGGCGGGCGTTGCGGGCGGTGACCGTGTCGTGGTCGAGGCCGAAGCGGCGCAGCGCGCCCGGACGGAAGTTCTGGATCAGCACGTCGGCCCGGTCGGCCAGCCGGTGCGCCAGCGTCAGGTCGCCGGGGTCGGTCAGGTCGAGCACCAGTGAGCGCTTGTTGCGGTTGACCGCCAGGTAGTAGGTGGAGACGTCGTCGCGGACCGGGGGCCGCCAGCCGCGGGTGTCGTCGCCGCCCGGTGACTCCACCTTGACCACGTCCGCGCCGAGGTCGGCCAGGAGCATCGTCGCGTACGGTCCGGCGAGGATGCGGGAGAAGTCGGCGACCAGCACCCCGTGCAACGGATCCGACATGCCGACCCCTTTCTCGCCGCCGACCACGATGACACATTCCTGACGGCCCACCCGGCCGGGGTGGGCCGTCCGGCTACGGTCGCCTCGGGGACGTACCGGAAAGGGGTGCCCGTGCCGCTGCTCAGCCGGCTCGCCGAAGCCACCGACGAGCGCCCGGGCGCGATCCGGGTGCAGGACCGCTCGCTGTCCTGGGTGGAGCTGCGCCGGGCGGCCACCGCGGTCGCCGACGACCTGCGCGGCGCGGCCCGGGTGGCGGTGCCCGCGACGGCGACCCTGGAGACGGTGGTCGGCGTGGTCGGCGGGCTGCTCGCCGGCGCGGCGGTGGTGCCGGTGCCGCCCGACGCCGGACCGATGGAACGCGACCACATCCTGCGTGACTCCGGCGCGGAGGTGCTGCTGGCGGCGCCGGGCACACGGAAAGCCCATTCGCCGCCGCTCGTGCCGCTGGACCTGGCCCGGCGCTCGGACACCAGCCATCCCGAGCCCGACCCGGCGGCCACCGCGCTGATCCTCTACACCAGCGGCACCACCGGCGCGCCCAAGGGCGCGATGCTGTCCCGCCGCGCGGTCGCCGCCTGCCTGGACGGGCTCGCCGACGCCTGGGCCTGGACACCGGACGACCTGCTGGTCCACGGGCTGCCGCTGTTCCACGTGCACGGGCTGGTGCTGGGCGTGCTCGGCCCGCTGCGCGTCGGCAGCCGCCTGCGCCACGTCGGCCGTCCCCACCCCGAACGGTACGCGGCGGCGGGCGGCTCGCTGTACTTCGGCGTACCCACGATCTGGTCGCGGATCGCGGCGCAACCCGCGGCGGCGCGGGCGCTGCGCGGCGCCCGGCTGCTCGTGTCCGGCAGCGCGGCGCTGCCCGATCCGGTCTTCGCGGCGCTGGCCGGGCTGACCGGGCACCGGCCGCTGGAGCGGTACGGCATGACCGAGACGCTCGTGACGGTGAGCGCCCGCGCGGACGGTCCCCGGCGGCCCGGCACCGTGGGTGTGCCGCTGCCCGGCGTGCACACGCGGGTGCGGGACGAGCACGGCGACCCGCTGCCGGCGGACGGCGCGGCCATGGGTGAGCTGCAGGTACGCGGCGGCACGCTGTTCGACGGTTACCTGAACCGGCCGGACGCCGACGCAGCCGGTCGCACCGCCGACGGCTGGTTCCGCACCGGCGACGTCGCCACGGTCGACCCGGACGGCGTCCACCGCATCGTCGGCCGGGCCGCCACCGACCTGATCAAAAGCGGCGGGTACCGGATCGGGGCCGGCGAGGTGGAGGACGCGCTGCTGGCCCACCCGGGTGTGCGGGAGGCGGCGGTGGTCGGCACGCCCCACCCCGACCTGGGGCAGCAGGTGACCGCGTACGTGGTCGGCGACGGCGTGGCCGAGGCCGAGCTGATCGACTTCGTGGCGCGGCACCTGTCCGCGCACAAGCGTCCCCGGCAGGTGCGGCTGGTCGGCGCGCTGCCCCGCAACGCGATGGGCAAGGTGCAGAAGACCCTGCTGACCGAGGCGTGAGTGGCCCTCTCAGCGGGCCGCTGCCGCGCGGCGGACCTGACGGCGGGCCTCGTCCGCCGGCACGCCTGTGGCACGCAGCAGGTCGTTGGCGACGGTCCGCAACTGCGAGACCACGATGGTGCCGGAGAAGCCGATCTCCTGCCGGCACGCCTCGCCCGCGTCGCGGACCGCGCGCAGCACCCGCTCCCGGGCGGCGGCCGGCTCCTCGGCGGCCAGGAACGCCCGGTGCAGCAGCCGAATCGCCTCGCTGAAGTGCTCCAGCGCGGCGGGCAGGTGCGGCGGCACCGGCTCCCGGTCCCGTAACGCGGTGCCGATGCGGCGCACCATGCCCCGGCTGTTGCGGAACGCCCGGTCCAGGTGCTCGGCGCCGTGCCGATACGCGGCCAGGGCGCGTCGTCGCCGCCAGCGCACCGGGGAGAACCGGACCACCTCGTCGGCGGCGCCGACCATCTCGTCGATCCGGTCCAGTTCCGTCTCGGCGGCGCGCATCCGGGCCAGCACCTCGTCGGCCGCGCGCACGTCGGCGTGTGCAAGCGCCTCCGCCGACGCGGTCATCTGACTGGCGAACGTGTCGAGCGCCGGGTCTGCCACGCGGCGGACCGCGCGCAGCGGGTTCAGCGGCGCGATCACCAGCACCACGAGCAGGCCGACGGCGCCGCCGACGAGCGCGTTGAGGGTCCGGGGCAGCTCCAGGTCGGGCGACACCGGGGTCAGCGTGGCGACCAGCACCGCCGTACCGCCGGCCTGGGTGACGAGCGCGCCGGTACCGCGTACGAGCACCGCCGCGGAGACCGCCAGGAACACGATCACGCCGGTCTGCCACGGCCCGGTGCCGAACAGATGCACCAGCAGGTCACCGACGACGATGCCGAGGACCACCCCGACCACCAGCTCCACGGTCCGCCGGGTGCGGTTGCCGAGCGAGGCGGCGATGACGCTGACCGCCGCGGCCGGCGCGAACGTCGGGTCGGGGTTGCCGAGCACCTCGCGGGCCACCGTCCAGGCCAGCGTGGCCGCGAGGCCGGCCTGGACCGCCACGATGAAGTACGTGCCCAGTCGCCGGCGGCTGGACCGCCCGGCGTCGCGTACCCGGTCGACGGCATCCCGCATGCGGCCGGGTACCCGCGGTCGCCCGCCCGAACCTCACCCGGGGTACGCCATCGTGCCGGTCAGCGCCACCACGCCGGGCAGCCGGGTGTCCTGGCGCAGGAACTGCACCACCACCGGGACCGGGGAACGCAGCACGCAGCCGTACGGGCGGTCCAGTCGCACCGCCTCCGGGTCGATCAGGTCGTTCACCCGTACGTGCCGGATCCGGCGGGCGCCGACCAGTAGCCGGTACGGTCCGACCGGTTCGACGTCCTGGTAGTAGAAGTCCAGCTCCAGCTCGGCGTCCTCGTCGGCGGCGTTGAGCACGCAGAGCTGGTCGAAGGCGTTGAACGCCGGTTCCGGGCCGTGCGCGGGGAACGGCACGTGCCCGCCCGGCACCACCCAGACCCGGGCGCCGACCGGCGCGCTCACGACTCCTCCAGCAGCCGGGCCAGGTCCGGGGTGAGGAACACCCCGTCCGGGTCGAGCCGGCGGCGCACCGCCTGGAAGTCGTCCCAGCGGGGATAGAGGGGACGCAACTCCCGCGCGCCGAGCCAGTGCTTCTTGCCCCAGTGCGGGCGTCCGCCGTAGTGCCGGAACACCGCCTCCATGTCCCGGAAGTACTCGTCGTACGGCAGCGAGGTGTTCTGCAGGCAGGCGATCGTGGTGGTGGGGCGGCCGTAGGCGTTGCTGAGCCAGATGTCGTCGGCGGCGATGGTGCGGACCAGGACCCGCCAGGCGGCCACCCGGCGGTGCCGGTCGCGCACCCGGCGGCGTACCTCGGCGAAGCAGGCCGGGAACGCCTCCGACGGCAGCATGTACTCGATCTCCTCGAAGCGCAGCTCCCGGTGCCGGGGAATGGTGCGGTGGGTGGGCCCGACCTGGCTCTGCCGCGGCTCGCCGTCCGGCAGCCGGGGCTGTGCCCGGTCCGGCGCGGCGTCCGTGTCGGTGCGGTTGATCACGCGGATCTGCGTCTGGTCGCTGCGCGGATACCAGTAGAAGTCCATGTTGCGGTTGGTGTGCTGCAACTCGGCGAGATGGTCCAAGGTCCAGTCCAGGTGCGCGCACCACGAGCGGCGGTGCAGCTGGTAGCTCGGCTGCACGTCGAGCGTGACCCGGGTGACCACGCCGAGCGCGCCGAGGGAGAGGCGGACGGCCGGCAGCAGCTCCGGGTTGCGCCGCGCGTCGACGTCCAGCACGTCCCCGGTGCCGGTGACCAGGCGTACGCCGGTGACCTGGGTACTCAGGTTGCCGAAGCCCAGACCGGTGCCGTGGGTGCCGGTGGCGGTCGCCCCGGCGATCGACTGGTAGTCGACGTCGCCCAGGTTGTCCATGGCCAGCCCGGCGTCGTAGAGCCCTTCGCCCAGCGCCCGCAGCTTCGTGCCGGCCCACGCGGTCGCGACCCGCCCGTCGTCGGAGATCACCCCGGCCATCCGGTCCAGGCTCAGCAGGATCCCGTCGGTACGCACCAGCGGGCTGGACGAGTGCCCCGAGCCGACCGGCCGGACGGTCGCGCCGCTCTCGCGGGCACGGCGCACCAGCGCGCGTACCTCGGCCTCGTCGGCGGGCTCGGCCCGGTCCGCCGGTGTGAAGCGGAGACTGCCGGACCAGTTCACGAACTCGCGTGTCACAGCGGCCCCTCCCCGACCCGCTTACCCGTGCCCGCCCCGGGTAGTCACCGCCGTGCCCGAGTCGCCGCCGTCGTTCCCGCCGATCGACGCGTACGCGTTCCTGTCCGACACGCACACCACGGCGCTGGTCGCGCCGGACGGGGCGGTCGAGTGGTTCTGCGTACCGGACGCGGCGGGCGACGCGGTCGCGGCCCGGCTGCTCGACCGGGACGCGGGCGGCCGGTTCACGCTCACCGTCGCCGGCTGCCCGGCGCCGCGGCGCCGCTACCGGCCGGACACGCTGGTGCTGGAGAACGGCTGGGCCGCCCCGTCCGGCGCGGCGGCCGGCGAGGACCTGCTCGCGGTCCGGCCCGGCGCCGCCGACCGGCCGATCCACGCCGAGCGGGTGCTGGTGCGCCGACTGCGGGTCACCGACGGTGTGCTGCGGGTCCGCGCCGAGCTGACGCCCCGCCCCGGGTACGGGGCACGCCCGGTGCGCTGGCGGCGCGACGGTACCGGCTGGCACGCCGACGGCACGCCGCTGCGGCTGCGCACCGACCTGCCGGTCACCGTCGAGGGCGGCACGCTCGTCGCCGAGGCGGAGCTGCGCGCCGGGCAGGACGCCACGCTGCTTCTCGGGTACGCCGACCCGGTGCCCGCCCTCGCCGACGCCGAGGAGCTGACCGAGCGGACCGCCGACAGCTGGCGGGCGTGGTCGGCGCGCGGCGACTACACGGGCTTCGCGGCCGGCGCGGTCCGGCACAGCGCCCTGGTGCTGCGCGGCCTGTCCTACGACGAGACCGGCGCGCTGCTGGCCGCCCCGACCACATCGCTGCCCGAGGAGATCGGCGGGGTCCGCAACTGGGACTACCGCTTCACCTGGCACCGGGACGCGGCGCTGCTGCTGCTCGCGCTGTTCCGCCTGGGCCACGCCGAGGAGGGCCGCCGCTATCTGCGGTTCCTGCTCGGCATCTGCGCGCGGCAGCATCCGCTCGCGCCGCTCGTCGGCATCCACGGCCACGCCACCGAGGAGCGTGAGCTGCCGCACCTGTCCGGCTACGCCGGCTCGGCGCCGGTGCGGGTCGGCAACGAGGCGGCGAACCAGATCCAGTTCGACACGTACGGGCACATCCTCGACGCGGCGCTTGCCTACCAGCTGCTCACCGGCGAGCTGACCGGCCCGCAGTGGGCGCTGCTGCGGCGGCACGTCGAGACCATGGCGGAGCGCTGGCGGGAACCGGACCACGGGGTGTGGGAGATCCGCGGCCCGTGCCGGCACTACGTCTACTCGAAGGTGATGACCTGGGTCTGCCTGGACCGGGGCATCCGCCTCGCCGGGCTGCTCGGCGACGGCGCCGCGCCGGTGGACCGGTGGCGCCGGGAACGTGACGCGCTGCACGCCGAGGTGCTCGACCGCGGGTACGACGAGCGCGCCGGCAGTTTCGTCATGGCGTACGGCGGGACCGAGCCGGACGCCTCGCTGCTGCGGATGCCGCTCGTCGGGTTCCTGCCCGGCGACGACGCCCGGGTGGTCGCCACCGTCGAACGGATCCGCGCCGACCTCGCCGTCGCGCCCGACCTGATCCGGCGCTACCGGGCCGACGACGGGCTGCCCGGCACCGAGGGGGCGTTCCTGCTCTGCTCCTTCGAGCTGGTCTCGGCGCTGGTACTGGCCGGCCGGCACGGCGAGGCGCGGGACATCTTCGACCGGCTGGCCGGCCGGGCCGGGCCGCTCGGCCTGCATCCGGAGGAACGCGCGCCCGACGGCACGGCGCTGGGCAACTTCCCGCAAGCGTTCACCCATCTGGCACTGATCGAGGCTGCGCTGAACCTGGACTCGGCGGGCGACCGTGACGCGCTGCACGCGTGGGCGGAACGGTCAGCGGCCGCGGCGGCGTGACCGGCACCCCGCCGGGAACCAGCGCGCCCCTCCCGACGACTATCCCTGTATGGCGTGTGAGCAGTGGCGGGAAATCCTGTCGGCACAGCTGGACGGTGAGGCGTCCCGCTCGGAGATCGAGGCGGCCGAGGCGCACCTGACCGGCTGCGCCGGCTGCCGGGGCTGGTTCGACTCGGCCGCGGCGGTCACCCGGCGGGCCCGTACGCAGCTCGCCCCGCGCGTACCCGACCTGGTCGACGCGGTGCTCGCCGCCGCGCCGCCGCCCCGGCCGAGCCGCCGCCAGCGGATCGCGCTCGGACTGCGCGGGGCGCTCGGGCTGCTCGGCGCGGTGCAGCTCGTACTCGGCCTGGCCCAGATCGGCCGGGAGGCGGTGGTCGCGCACGCCCACACCTCCGGCCAGCACCTGTGGCACGAGTCGGCGGCGTGGAACGTAGCAGTCGGCGCCGGGTTCCTCTACGTGGCGGCACGCCGGACCACGCCGTCCGGCCTGCTGCCGATGCTCAGCGCGTTCGTCGCCACGCTGGTGCTGCTGTCGGTGAACGACCTGATCACCGGTCAGGTCGCGATGACCCGGCTGGTCAGCCACGGCTTCCTGCTGGTCGGCTGGGCCGTGATGCTGGTGCTGTCCCGGCCGGGCTGGCGCCCCGGCGACACGCCGCCCGGGCGGGGCCGGTCGAGCGGATCGCGGTGGGCGCTGCGCACCGAGGAACCGGCCGCGCCGGCGCCGCTGCGGCTGGTGCAGCCGGGCCCGTACCCCGCACAGGCCCGCAACCGGCGCGCGGCCTGAACCGCCGGACGGCCGGGGCCCGCGGGTGTCAGCGGGCCCGGCGGTCACGGACGTCGCCGGACCAGGCGGCGGCCAGGTCCTCCCGGGCGCGGGCGACCCGTGACCGGATCGTGCCGACCGGGCAGCCGCACACCTCGGCGGCCTCGGCGTAGGACAGGCCCAGCACCTGGGTGGCCACGAACGCCTCCCGGCGGTCCGGGGCGAGCGCCGCGATGAGCCCGCGCAACACCACCCCGTCGTCCCCGCCGCGGGTCACCGCCCCGGCCGCCTCGGCGGCGGCCTGCCAGTCCGCCAGCGCGGCCGTCCGGGGCCGCGCGGTCGCCGCCCGCACGTGGTCCACCGCGACCCGGCGGGCGATGGTGAAGACCCAGGTACGCGCCGACGACCGGCCCGCGAAGCCGGGCAGGCTGCGCAGCGCGCGCAGGAACGTCTCCTGGGCCAGGTCGTCGGCCTCGGCCGGCCCGGCCAGGTGGGCGAGGAACCGCCACACCGGCGCCTGGAGGGCACGGACGAACGCGGCAGCGGCCAGCCGGTCACCACGGGCGGCGCTCCGGGCCCACCCGGTCACCTGCTCGTCGTCGGCGTCCGGGCTCATCCTCGGCCGGCCCGCCGGCCCGACATCGTCATGCCCGACGGTACGGATCCGCTGCCCGCTCGGTTCATCCCTGGCGTCCCTCCTGCCACCGGGCCTGACTGTCGGCGACCTCCGGTTGGTCGGCCGGCGGGCGGGAAAAGTTCCCGAACCGGGTCAGTCGTCGTCGACGGAGACGGTGACCGGCCCGACCCGCAGGACGCCGTCGGTGAGCGGCGCGCAGCGCACACCGCCCCGGCGACGCATCGCCTTCCAGGTGCCGGGCGCGACCACCACGTCGAGCCAGGCGCACGGCGGCGCGGCCCGGTGCACCCGCAGGCGGACCGGACCGTCGCCGGAGTCGAGCGTGAGCACCCGGCCGACCAGCTCGTCCACCGGGATGCCGTCGGTCAGCACGTTGCGCCGCAGCTGGGTGAGGTCCGCCCCGGGCGGCAGCGACTCCCGCGCGATCAGCGTGACGCTCGCCTGCCGGTGCGCCGGGCGGCTGAAGTAGCGGTCCCCGACGATGCCGAGCCCGGCGCGCACCTCCACCCGCTCGACCAGTTCACCCGGCGGCGCGGGGGCGGGCCCGTCCGCGGGGCGGCCCACGTACCGGTGCACGGGCGAGGCCAGCAACTGGACGATCCGCGGCATGCCCCGAAGTGTAATCGCGGGCATACCACCGCCAAACCGGACGATAGCCGCACTCACGTATCCGCGCAGTGGGCAGGCCGTTGTACCAGGTGTGACGGCGAGGCGACCCGACGCGATCGGGGCTCATCTCCGGCGGCGGCTGTCCTGGGCGCGGCGCGAGAACGAGCGCCGGCGCCAGGCGTACGAGACGGCGGCGCGGGCCTGGCGGCGGCGCGCGGAGCACCTCGACCGGCTGCGGATCGAGGCGGCCGGCTTCCACGGGTGCGTCCTGACGGGCACCCCGCTACCGGTGCCACTGGACGACGGTGAGGTCGTCTACCGCATCCTGCCCACCGTCGACCTCGTCGAGGCCACGGCCCGGCACCTACCCGGACTGCCGGTGCCGGACGGCACGCTCGCCGGATGTCTCGACCCGGCCGAGGGCCCGCTACCGGCCGGGCTGCGCGTGATCGCCAGCGGCGCCGCCGTGGTGACCGACCGGCGGGTCGCCTTCACCGGGCCCGGCGTCGGCCGGGAGTGGCCCCTGCCGACTCTGCGCGGACTCGGGCACCACCCCGGCCGTCCGGTCACCCTGCTGCACGGCACGGACGGCGGCGCACCGGCGGGTCTGCGCGTGCCGGCGCCGGGCGCGGCGAACGCCCGGTTCTACCTCACCCTGGCCCACGCCGACGCCACCGGTACGCGCACCGCGGTGGTGGAGGACGTCGAGGCGCTGTGGTCCGCCCACCGGGCCGCCCGGCCCCGCCCACCCCGGCCACTCGGGCCGTGGGACGCCCCCGCCGAACGGGCGCTCCCCCAGCGGCTGGCCGCGGCGGGCGTCGCAGCGATGGCCGTACTGCTGGGCGTCACCTCCGCCGGCACCTGGACCGCGACCGCCGGGCAGACCGACCCGGCAGCCCGAACCGCGACCCACCCGGCGACCGCACCCCCACCGGCCGTTTCGTCAGTGCCGCCCGTGGCGACCCCGGTCAACCCGTCGTCTCCCCCCGCGTCCCGGCCGCCCCGGCCCGCGCCGCGACCTCCGGCCGCCGGTTCGGGTGATCGGGTCCCCACCACCGCGCCACCTGCCGCCGGATCCCCGTCGACGCACGTGAGCGGCCGTACGCCCGTGATCGTCGAATCGTCCGACCCACCCGCAGGCCAGGTGACACCGGCGCCGAGCGTGAGCCCGACGGCTGATCCGGTTCCGACCGGCGAGCCCGATCCGACAGCGGAGCCGAGCCCGTCCGCCGCATCCGCCGAGCCGAGCATCCTGGACCTGGTGGGCCTGCACCTCGGCCTGGCCGTCGGTTCCGGCGCAACAGCCCAGCAAGACGCAACCCTCCCCTGACCCCGCCCCACGCTCGCCGCTCTCCCACTTCCCCGCCGCCCTTCCCTCGGCGTCGCCACGCCCACCCTCGCGGTGATCGCGCCCTCGCCCTCGTCGATCTTGCACTTAACGCCCCTAAGATGCCGGCTTCGCCCCGCTTTGAGCAGGCCACAAGTGCAAGATCGCGGGGGTGAGGGGCCGGGGAGGGCGAGGGGCGGGTGGGGTGGGGATCAGGGGGTATGGGGGGTCAGGAGGTAGTCGCCGTCTTCGGGGCTCCAGCGCAGCTCCACCGCGCCGCCCGTCGCGGCCGCCTTGCAGAACTGCAGGAAGCTGCGATATCCGAGCTTCTTCTCGCTGAAGTCGGGCCGGGCCCGCCGGAGCTGGTCCTTCAGCCCGGACAGCGCGACCGCGCCGCCCTCCCCGGCCAGGTCCACCACCACTGATCGCAGCAGCCCGAACGCGACGTCCCGGTCGCCCTGTTCGGGAAGCGACACCTCCGGGTCGCCCTTCGCCGGCCCCGCCGCCAGCTCCACCACGTTGCGCGCGGCGAGGTGGCGCAGCAGCTCGCCGAAGGTACGGAAGCCGTAGTCGGACTCGCTGAACGTCGGGTCCTTGCGCAGCAGCGCGCGCTTGAGCGCGGACGCGGTCACGTCACCGCTGGAGCTGCCCTGCATGCCGGCCACCGTCTGAACGAGCTGGACGGCGAGCGTGTCGACGTCCCGGGCCCGCCCCTCCTCGCCCGCAGCGGCTTCCGGCGCGACCTCCGCCACCGGTTCCGCCACCGGCCCGGGCGGCGCCGTCCGGGCCGGACGCGACCGGCGGGCGGACGGCGGCGGCACGTCGACGCCTTCGAGGCGGTCGTAGTAGAGGAACTCGTCGCAGGCCGGCGGCAGCAACGCCGAGGTGGACTTCTCCACCCCCACACCGATCACCCGCTTGTTGAGTTCGCGCAGCTTGTGGACCAGCGGGGTGAAGTCGCTGTCGCCGGTGCAGATCACGAACGTGGAGATGTAGCCGCGCTCGAACGCCAGCTCGACCGCGTCCACAGCCATCTTGATGTCCGCGGCGTTCTTGCGGGAGGCGCCCATGCGCTGCGGGATCTCGATCAGCTCGACGTGCGACCGGGTGAGCATCCGCCGGTCCTCGTCGAAGTACGACCAGTCCGCGTACGCCCGGCGCACCACCACCCGCCCCCGCTCGGCGAGCGCGTCGGCGATCGGCCGGAAGTCGAACGCACCACCACCGTGGTGGTCGCGTACGCCCAGGGCCAGGTTCTCGTAGTCGAGGAACAGCGCGATCCGGTCTTCGTGATCCACACTGGCAGCCTAGCCCGGCCGGACCGCCGCGCCGGTCAGCGCCGCTCGTCGCGGTAGACGGTCTCGCGGCGGGCCAGCCGCTGGATCGCGTAGCTGCTGACCAGGAGCAGCAGCGCCAGCACCACCTCGACGCCGGCCACGGTGCCGCTGGCGACGGTGAGCCCGAGCAGCAGCAGGATGAGCCCGACGACGGCGAGCAGGCCCGCCAGCAGCATGCGGTTACGCCGTCGCGCCGACCGCTGCGCGTCGTCTGCGCTCACGCTGCCCGCCTCTCCCCGCCGGCCCCCTGTGCCGATCGTAGGCGCTCGTCACGGCCCCGGTGGCGGGTTGGCCCCGCCGGCACGGTCCCGGCGGCGAAAGCCACGCCGACACGGCCGGGCGGGCCGACAGCGCGAGGACACCGGCGGGTGGCCGACAACGCGCCCACCCGGCACGGCGGGCGGCACCGCACCGATGTGGCGCGGGGCCGGACGCTCAGGCGTCCGGCCCCGGTCACGGCGGTCAGTGGATCGGCAGCGCCATCGGCTGCTTGTCCTCGCCCGTCTCGCCGTCGAGCAGGTGCGACGGCTCACGCCGGCGCGGCAGGAAGGCGGCCGGGACGAAGGTGAGCAGCACCAGCCCGAACGCGACCCAGAACGTGGTCGAGAAGGCGCCCGCGGCGTAGTCGAGCCCCCGCTCGATGAGCGACGGCGGCACCGGGAACTGCTGGATCAGCTCGGGCCGCTGCTGTGCGGCGATGGCGAGCTGGGATTCGGTCAGCGGGGCGCCGGTGCCCGGGTCGGTCACGCCGGGGATGGGCCGCGAGCCGTTCAGCTCGCTGGTGAGGATGACCGACATGATCGCGGCGCCGATCGATCCGCCGATCTGCTGGAGGATGTTGACCAGCGTGGAGCCGCGCGCCACCTCGGCGGCGCTGAGCGTCTTCAGCGCCGAGGTCATGATCGGCATCATCGTGCCGCCCATGCCGAGGCCCATCACGAACAACGAGCCGCAGAGCAGCCAGTACGAGGTGTCGGTGCCGAGCTGCGTGAAGGTGAAGAACCCGGCCGCGATGAGCACCAGCGCGAAGGGCACCGTCCGGCCGACCGGCACCCGGTCGGCGAGCGTGCCCGCGATCGGCATGGTCAGCATGGCGCCGATGCCCTGCGGCGCGATCAGCAGGCCCGCGGCGAGCGTCGTCTCGCCGCGTACCTGCAGGAAGTAGCTCGGGAACAGCAGGCCCGCGCCCATGAACGCGATGATGAACACGAACATGGTGATCGAGGCGATGGTGAGGTTGCGGTTGCGGAACAGCCGCAGGTCGAGCAGCGGGTGGCGGGGCCGGAACGAGTAGGCCACGAAGGCGACCACGAGCGCGCCGCCGGCCAGCATCGGCAGCCAGACCTTGGTGTCGGCGATCGTGCCGGTCTCGGGCAGCGTGGAGATGCCGTACAGGAACAGGGCCAGACCCGGCGACAGCATCAGCATGCCGAGGAAGTCGAACGCCTGGGACGGCTCGGCGTTGTCCTTCGGCAGCGCGAGCTGGGCGTAGATCAGCGCGACCACGCCGATCGGCAGGTTGATCAGGAAGATCCAGTGCCAGCTGGCGACGTCGATCAGCCAGCCGCCGAGGATCGGGCCGGTGATCGGGCCGAGCAGCATCGGGATGCCGAGCACTGCCATCAGGCGGCCGATGCGGTGCGGGCCGGCGGCCCGGGTCATGATCGTCATGCCGAGCGGCATGAGCATGCCGCCGCCGAGGCCCTGGACCACACGCCAGGCGATCAGCTCGCCGATCGAGTCGGCGGTGGCGCAGAGCCCGGAGCCGATGGTGAACAGCGCCAGCGCCACCATGTAGAGGCGTTTCGTGCCGAACCGGTCGGCGGCCCAGCCGCTGAGCGGGATCACCGTGGCCAGCGCGAGCGTGTAGCCCGTCATGGTCCACGCGACGCGCGCGTACGAGGCGTCGAACTCGCTCTGGAACGTCGGGAGCGCCACGCTGACGACTGTCACGTCGAGGATCGACATGATCGCGCCGAGCACGACGACGCCGGCCACCTTGAGCACCGCGGCGTCGAGCTTTGTCGACGTCGCGACGGGTTGCTGGGTCACTAACGGTCTCCTGGATCCGGTTCGGCTGCCGAAGGCGGTGGGGGTCGCCACGCACCGTCCGGGCGCGGGCGGAACGCGCGGCGGGGCGACGTCCGGCGGGAAGCCTAACCACGACCGGCGACAGACCGGGGCGAATTATGCCGACGGACGAGGCGTCCCGGGCCTGCGCACGGCCGTACGGCGGGCCGGCGGCTCACGGAAAAGGGTGGTTGCGCGCCGATTCGTGAACCTCGGCGGGGCTGTGGGCGCTCCGGCGACGTGACGAAGGTCATCACACGTCCGGGCAGCTCGCAGGCCTGCCAGCGCGCTGTTTCAGCCCATCCGGCCCATCAGTTCGATCTCCGCGGTCCGGGAGCGCTCGATCCGGCGGGCCAGCTCGCGTACCCGCTCGCTGGTGCCGGCGGCGACCTGGGCGCGGGCCAGGTCGGCCGCGGTGCGCTGGTGCCGGCTCAGCACGTCGACCAGCACGCGGTCGGCGTCGGCGGGCGCGGCGGCGCGCAGCCGGGCCAGTCCGGCGGCGGCGTCGCTGTGCCCGGAGTGGTCGTGCCGGGCGGCCGCGGCGGCGGCCGACGGGCCGGCGTCGCGCAGCCACACGCGCATGGTGGCCAGCTCGTCGGTCTCGGTGGCCCGCACGGCGTCGATCAGCGTGCGGATGCGGGGGTCGGTGACGCGGTCCAGACCGAGCCGGACGATCTCCAGTGTCTGCTCCGTGTGGGCCACCATCATGGCCAGGAACAGGGCGTCGATCCCGCTGACCGTGGCGTCCGTGCCGGCCGAGACCGAAGCTGTGGCGGACGGGACCGGCGGGGACGGATCGGCCGCGGGCGGGCCGCCGCATCCGGCCAGGGTCAGCACCACGCCGAGCAGCGCCGCGGACGCGCGGCGGAGCCGGGGACCGGCCGGCTCCGCCGCGCGGGTACGCGGGCTCAGATCTGCTGCCACAGCGCCGGCACGTTCGGCGGCTCCCAGCCGGCGATGGCGGTGTGCGCCTGGCGGCAGCGGTAGGTGCGGCCGTCGTAGGTCACCGTGTCGCCGACCTGGTACGCCCGTCCGGCCGTCCACGTGCCGCCCGGCGCCGGCGTGCTGGTCCGGGTGGGCGTGGGCGAGGGCGCGGGGGTGGTCGGCGCCGCCGTCGGCGTGGGCGACGGGGTCGGGTTGCCGCCACCGCCGCCGATCTGCAGGTCGACGCAGGAGTAGAAGGCGTTGGCGGTGTCGGAGATGTTCCAGATGGCGAGCAGTTTCTGCCGGCCGGAGAAGCCGCCGAGGTTGACCGTGTGCGACACGGTCGCGCCGGGCTGACGGCCACCGCCGTCGACCACGGCGACCCGGGTGCCGCCGATCCAGTACTCCCAGTTGGCGGTGGCGTGGCGGGCGGTGTTGACCCAGGTGAACGTGACGGTGCTGCCGACCGAGGTGGCCGGCCAGTTGCGGCTGTCGTCGTTGAGGACCGCGAACTGGGCGATGCCGGCGTGGCAGCTGCGCAGGCCCTTGGGGCCCTCGACGCTCTGCGGCTCGTACTTGATCTGGCCGCAGTCGGGCACCCGGTTCTGCGCGCACAGCGCCTGGCGGCTGGGCGGCGAGGAGACGTAGCCGTGGGCCTGCGCGGGCGCGGCGAGCGCCAGCGTGCCGGTCACGGCTCCTGCGGTAAGCAGCGGGAGGGTGATTCTTCGACGCATGGTGGCAACTCCTTCAGGGGGAACGGAAGGTGCCCCGAACATAAATTAAACATTGTTTACAGTAAAGACTCCTGTCTATAAATTAAGCCCTGCACTCCCCGACGCCGGGCGTATGATCCTCGTCGATGGCTCGCCGCGCGGAGCCGATCGTCGTTCCTGGGCATCCCGCCGCCGCCAGGCGTCCGGGAGGACGACGCAGACCGGGCATCGCCTCGTCGTCCCACTCCCCGGAGGACACCCCCGCATGAGGAGAACCACCGCGTTCGCGGCCAGCCTGCTGCTGCTCGCCACCGCGCTCAGCACCGTCGGCGGACCGGTCGCCGCCGCCGACCCCACCGACCCGGTCACCGTCACCGTGAACACCCGCGCCGGGCTGGCCACGGTCCCGGAGACCGCGCTCGGCGTCAACCACGCCATCTGGGACTCGCAGCTCGGCAGCGCCGAGACGTCCGACCTGCTCAAGGCCGCGGGTGTGAAGATGCTGCGCTACCCCGGCGGCTCGTACGCCGACATCTACCACTGGGAGACGCACACCGCGCCCGGCGGCTACGTCGCGCCGAACACCGACTTCGACACGTTCATGGCCGGCGCCCGCCGCGTCGGCGCCCAGCCGATGATCATCGCGAACTACGGCACCGGCACGCCCGCCGAGGCCGCCGCCTGGGTCCGGTACGCCAACGTCACAAAGGGCTACGGCGCCAAGTGGTGGACCGTCGGGAACGAGAACTACGGCAACGGCCACTACGGCTCGGCCTGGGAGGCCGACGACCACCCGGACAAGAGCGCCGCCCAGTACGCGCGGCTGGTGATCGAGTACGCCGACGCGATGAAGGCGGTCGACCCGAGCATCAAGGTCGGCGCGGTGCTCACCATGCCCGGCAACTGGCCGGACGGGATCACCGCCGGCTCCGACCCGGGCCCGTGGAACCAGACCGTGCTCTCCCTCGCCGGCCCGAAGATCGACTTCGTGGACGTGCACTGGTACCCCGGCGGCAACGCCGCCGACTCGCTGGCCCGGACCAACCACCTGCCCGAGGCGGCCTGGCTGCTGCGCCAGCAGATCGCCAGGTACGCCGGCCCCGGCGCGGACCGGATCGGGATCAGCTTCACCGAGCTGAACGTGGACGCCGGCCGCACCACCGCGCCCGGCGCGCTGTTCCTGGCCGACGCCTACAGCGGCCTGCTGGAGCAGGGCGTCTTCACGGTGCAGTGGTGGAACGTGCACAACGGCATCGGCACCGTCTCCGAGGTGGCCGGGCAGACCGACTACGGCGACTTCGGGCTGCTGTCCAGCGGCAACTGCACCAGCGACGGTGAGGTGTGTCAGCCGGCGTTCAACACCCCGTTCGCGCCGTACCACGCGCTGTCCATGATGAACCTGTTCGCCCGGCCCGGTGACCAGCTCGTCCGCGCCGGGACCGACGAGCCGCTGGTCGCCGCGCACGCGGTCCGGCGGCCGGACGGCAGCGTCGCGGTCCTGCTGCTGAACAAGGACCCGGACAACGCCCACCCGGTGGCACTCGACTACGCCGGTTTCACCCCGGCCGACGAGGCGCCGACAGTGCACACGCTTGCCAACGGCGCGACCGGGATCAGCACCGACCGCTCGGGCAGCGCCACCGTGCGCACGCTGCCGCCGTACTCGCTGACCACGCTCGTGCTGCGACCGGCCGGCAGCTCGGCCGGGCGGCCCGGCGCCCCGGGCCGGCCGACGGCGGGCGCGGTGACCGACCGTGCGGCGACCATCTCCTGGCCGGCGGCCACGCCGGGCGCGTCCCCGATCGCCAAGTACGAGGTGCACCGGCAGTACGGCGCGGTGAGCGAGCAGCTCGGCGAGACCGCCGGCACGTCGCTGACGGTGGGCAACCTGGAACCGGGCGCCCGCTACACGGTCAACGTGCTCGCCCGGGACACGGCCGGGCGGGTCTCCTGGTCGTCCCCGCCGCTGACGTTCGCCACCGGCAGCCCCGCCGAGAGCTCCTGCGCGGTGCGGTTCAACGACGACAACGACTGGGGCAACGGGTACGTGGCGAACGTCGAGGTGATCAACACCGGCGCGAAGGCCGTCGACGGCTGGACGCTGACCTGGACCTGGCCGACGGCCTGGCAGCAGGTGAGCAGCGGGTGGAGCGCCACCTGGGACCAGCAGGGCCGCAACGTCCGGGTGACGCCCACCGCCGACAACCGGCGGCTCGCCGCCGACGGCGGGAGCACGACCGTCGGGTTCGTCGGCGCGTACAGCGGGCCGAACGTGCCGCCGGGCGCGTTCCGCCTCAACGGGACGGTCTGCACGCTGCGCTGACCGGCCCTCAGCCCCGCCCGGGAGGGCGCAGCCGCGCGTCGGCCGCCGCCGGGACCCGCGGGTTCCGGTGGTGGCCGGCGCGGCGCGGCGCCGGCACCACGTGCGGGCGCACCGGTCCGGCTGCCTCGACGAGCGCGGGCCGGTCCGGCGCGGGCCGGGGCAGCACGGCCAGGATCGCCACGAGCAGCGCGACCGAGACGAGCCCGTCGAGCCAGTAGTGGTTGCCGGTGACCACCACCACGAGCGCTGTCGCCAGGGGGTGGAGCAGCCAGAGCCAGCGGAGGCGTCCGGTGGTGACCGCCATCAGCGCCAGCGCGATCGCCAGCGCCCAGCCCACGTGCAGCGACGGCATGGCCGCGTACTGGTTGCTGAGCTGGTCGGTGTCGGGCGGTCCGTAGACGCTCGGGCCGAACCGGGTGCCGGTGTCGACCAGACCGGTGAGCTCGGTCAGCCGGGGCGGCGCGAGCGGGACGCACACGTGCAGCACCAGCGCCACCGCGGTCAGCGCCGCCAGGGCGCGCCGCAGCCGCAGGTAGTGGGCCGGGCGGCGCAGCCAGAGCCAGACCAGGCAGAGCACGGTGGCCGGGAAGTGGACGAAGGCGTAGTAGCTGTTCGCCAGCCGCATCAGGATCTCGTGCGACAGCAGCGGCCCCTGCACCGCCGCCTCGGCGGGCAGGCGCAGCAGCCGCTCCAGCCGCCAGATCCACTCGCCGTTGGCGACCGCCACCTCGGCGTGGTCGGCCACCACCTGCCGGCCCGCCTTGTAGGCGAGGAAGAGCACGGCGACGAGCGCCAGCTCACGCGCGGCCCGCCGCCATGCGGCCAGGCGCGGCGGCGCGGCCCGCGTGATGTCCACGACTCCTCCTTCGGTGCCTAATGGCACGGATCAGGGCCGCCGCCGGGGTCGGCGACGGCCCTGGGGGTACGGGCTCAGCGGCGGGCGCGTTCCTCCCGCCCGGCCGAGTCCACGCTCACCTCGTCGAAGGCGGGCGCGCCGTCGACGGCGTCCGCTCCCACCGCCACCGACCGGCCGGTGTCCGGCAGGTCGAGGCTGGAACGCAGGGTGACCGGGCGCAGCAGCAGCGCCGCCACGATACCCACCACCGCGATGGCGGCCGAGATCAGGAAGATGTGCCCCGTTGCGTCCCCGTACGCGGCCCGCACGATCTGCCGTACCGGCTCGGGCAGCGCGTCGAGGTTGAGCGTGCTGCCGCCGCCTCCGCCTGAGGCGGGGATGCCGGCCGCGGCGAGGTCGTGAGTGATCCGGTCGCTGACGCGGCGAGCGAGCACCGCGCCGAGCACCGACACGCCGATGGTGCCGCCGAGCGAGCGGAAGAACGCGACGCTGGCGCTGGCCGCGCCGATGTCCTTGAGCGCGACCGTGTTCTGCACCGCGAGCACCAGGTTCTGCATGGTCATGCCGACGCCGACGCCGACGATGAACATCGCGAGGCCGACGAAGACCAGCGACGTCTCGTGGTCGATGGTGCCGAGCATGGCGAACCCGACGACCAGCACGACCGCGCCGAACACGATGTACGGCTTGATCTTCCCGGTGGCCGTGATCATCCGGCCGGCCACGATCGAGGAGATCAACACGCCGACCATCATCGGGATGGTCAGCAGACCGGCCTCGGTCGGGCTGTAGCCGCGGCCGATCTGGAAGTACTGGCCGAGGAAGACCGCGCCGCCGAACATCGCCATGCCGACCGCGAGGCTGCCCAGGATCGCCAGGGCGGTGGTGCGCTCCCGGACGATGTGCAGCGGCACCACCGGCTCGGCGGCCCGCGCCTCCACCCAGACCGCAAGCGCGAGCAGCAGCACCGCGCCGCCGACCATGGCCCCGGTCTGCCAGGAGGCCCAGGCGAACGAGTCGTCGACGAACGAGATCCAGATCAGCAGCACGCTGACGCCGGCGGCGATGAGCGTGGCGCCCAGATAGTCGATCTTGACGTTCTTCCGGCGCACGGTGGGCAGGTTCAGGGTGACCTGGAGCAGGAACAGCGCGACCACCGCGACCGGTACGCCGACGAAGAAGCACCAGCGCCAGCCGAGCCAGGAGGTGTCCACGATCAGGCCGCCCAGCAGCGGGCCGCCGACGGTGGCCAGCGCCATGACGCCGCCCAGGTAGCCGTTGTAGCGGCCCCGCTCACGCGGCGGGATCATGGCCGCGATGGCGACCTGGACCAGCGCCTGGAGACCGCCGACGCCGATGCCCTGGAACGCGCGGGCGGCGATGAGCTGCCCGGCGCTCTGCGCGAAGCCGGCCGCGATCGACCCGACCAGGAACACCACGATGGCGATCTGGATCAGCAGCTTCTTGTTGAACAGGTCGGCCAGCTTGCCCCAGATCGGGGTGGTCGCGGTCGCGGTGAGCAGGGTGGCGGTGACCACCCAGGTGTACTGCGTCTGCGATCCGTTCAGCGCTCCGATGATCTTCGGCAGGGCCGTCGAGACCACGGTGCTGCTCAGCATGGCCACGAAGAGCACGAGCAGCAGACCGCTGAGCGCCTCCAGCGTCTTCCGCTTGCTCATCGGGGCGGCCTCAGCCGTCACGGTGGGTGCGCTCATGCGCGCGTCCTCCAGATGTGTCGATGCGGGTTGGCCGCTTCGTTGCCTCAAGCAATCAACACTAAACCTTGCCCGTCGGGCAACTTTGCCCATTGAGAAATGGGTCACCTAGGCTTGTCGCATGGAGGAGTGCACCGGGCTGCGCGAGCGGAAGAAGGCGGCCACGCGGCAGGCGCTGCACGAGGCGGCGCTGTCGCTCGCCGTCGAGCACGGCCCCGACCGGATCACCGTCGAGGCGATCGCCGACGCCGCGAACGTCTCCCGGCGCACGTTCTCCAACTACTTCAGCGGCAAGGAGGAGGCCCTCTTCCACGGCGACACGCTGCGGCTGCGCCGGCTCCTCGCGCTGGTCGCGCGACAACCGCCGCAGCTGCCACCGTGGGCCGCGCTGACCCGGGCCGCCCTGGCCCAGGCCGAGGACGGTTACGACGACCCGGCCGAGCCCTGGCTCAACCGGCGCCGGCGACTGCACGGTCACCCGAGCCTGGCCGCCCACCAGGTCGCCGCGTACGCGGCGCTGGAGCGCGAGATGGCCGCGGAGCTGGCCCGCCGGCTGACCGGACCGGACGCGGCGCTGCGGGCCCGGATCATCGCCGCGACGTTCCTCGCGTCCCTGCGGATTGCCGCCCACGAGTGGCTGGAGCGCCCCGGGCGCCCGTTGCGCGACGTGCTGCGCGACGTGCTCGCCCTGGCCGCCCCGGCTGCCGGCTGAGCACTCCCCCGCCCGCCGCCCGGTCGGACCGGTGGAATGGCCGGCGAAAGCGGCACCCTGCCTGACCTGGGCTGACAGACTCGCCCGGTGGGTGGCGACCGGTGGCGCAAGGGGCTCGGGCCGGCGACCGGCGTCGCCCCCGCCACCCGGGTCGACCGGTTCGAGATCTTCTTCGACCTCGTCTTCGTGGTGTCCTTCTTCATCATCACGCGGGCCACCGCCGCCAACGTGACCCCCGGGGAACTGCTGCACGCGCTGCTGGTGCTCGCCGTGCTGTGGTGGTGCTGGGTGGTGCACAGCGCGGTGGCCGCCCGGCTGCGCCTCGGCGAGGGCTTCGTGCCGATCCTCATGGTGGTCGGCATGATCGCGCTGTTCACGTTCGCGCTCGCGTTGCCGCAGACGTTCGGCGACCTGCAACAGGGCAGCGCCGGGCCGATCCTGGTCACGATCAGCTATGTGGTGATCCGGGCCGTGCACACCGCGCTGTACTGGTACGCCACGCGCGACGACCCGCCGGCCCGGCACAAGCTGCGGCTGTTCCTGCCCGAGGCGCTGGTCACCGCCACCCTGCTGCTGGTGGCGGCGCTGCTGCCGCCGCGAGTGTCCCCGGAGGTCGGCCCGTGGCTGCGCGACGGACTGTGGATCGCCGTGGTGGCCATCCAGTACAGCAGTGGTCTGCTGGCCGGCACCGACGGCTGGAAGATCACCTCGGCCGAGCACTGGACCGAGCGGTACGACCTGATCCTGATCATCGCGCTCGGCGAGTCGGTCATCTCGGTCGGCGTGGGCGGCAACCTGCTCGGCCAGCCGGTGACCTGGCCGGCGATCCCGGCGGCGATCTTCGGCATCCTGTTCACCGCCGCGCTCTGGTGGGCGCACTTCGACATGATCGGCCCGGCCGCCCGGATCGCGCTGCACGCCACCCAGGGTCACGCGCGGGTGGCGCTTGCCCGCGACGCGTACGCCTACCTCTACCTGCCCATGATCGCCGGGGTGATCCTGTTCGCGATCGGCGCCGAGGAACTGGTCCGCATCGTCACCGACCCGGCCGGCGGCCCGATGGAGCGCGGCCACGGCCCGGCGGTGCCGCTGCTCTTCGGTGGCGTGCTCGTCTACTTCGCCGCGAACATGGCGTTCCAGTGGCGCGCGCTGCGGACGCTGTCCTGGACCCGGGTCGGCGCCGTGGTCCTGCTCGCCGTGGCGCTGCCGGTCGGGCGGCACCTGCCGGCGCTCGGCGCGCTGGGTCTGCTCACCGCGATCTGCGTGGCGCTCGTGGCGGCCGAGCTGGTGATCTTCGCCGATTCCCGGATCGCGTTGCGCCGGCTCATGCACGAGGAGAAGTCGAGCGCCGAGGAGAGCGAGGCCGCCTGGCGGGCCCGCTGGCACGACGGCGGCGACAGCGCCCCGCACCGACCTTGACACAGGCCCTAGAGTCTCCGCGTGATCGAGATCGTCACCGAGGTCGACCTGTTCCACCCGCCCGCCCGGACCTGGCGGGCGTTGACGGAACGCGCGCTGCTGGCCAAGTGGTTCACCGACAGCGCGCCCGGGTCCGACCGGTGGATCCTCGCCACCGCCGCGCTGCCGGGCTACGACACCGACACCGAGGTCGAGACCGTCGAGCTGCGCGCGCCGCACCGGCTGGTCGTCCGCTGCCGGGAGGCCGACCGGGCCACCCGCCTGGCCTGCGACCTGGCCCCCACCGCACACGGCACCCGGCTGTCCGTACGCGAGGTGCTCGAAGAGGGCGACTGGGACGCCGACGCCCGCGCCGAGCAGCACGAGCAGGCGGTCACCGGACGGCTGCCGGCCATTCTGGACTGGCTGGCGTTCCAGAACGTGGACCTGCGCCGGGCCGAGGGCGGGCTGACCGCCGAACTGCCTGTGGTCCGGCTGCTCGGCGACGAACCCCGCCGGCCCGGACGGCGCCGGGCGCTGCTCGCGGCGGGCGCGGTCACGCTGCTGGCCGCGGCAGCCGGAGCAACGGTATGGACCACCGGCGACGAGCCGCCCGCCCCGGCTGCGCCGGCCCCCACGACGTCACTCGTCATGCCGTCCACCGCGACGCCCTCCGCGCGCCCCACGACCGCGCGGCCCACGCCCAGCGCCAGCCGCCGCAGCGAGTCGCCCTCGCCGACGCCGTCACCCACCCCCAGCCGTACGCCGAGCGCGACGCCCTCGACCGTGGCGGCGACGCCGCTGAGCGCCACCTACGAGACGGTGAACGACCGGATCTTCGGCTACCGGGGCGAGGTGGTGCTGCGCAATCCCGGCCCGTCACCGCGTCCGGGCTGGACGGTCACCGTGACGCTGCACGAGGGCGCCACTGTGGGCAGTGTCAGCGGAGCCGAGGCCACCCAGGACGGCACCGTGGTCACCTTCACCGGGGGCGCGTTGCCGGGCGGCGAGTCCGCCACCATCCGCTTCGACGTACGCGACCCGGACCCCCAGCACGACGCCCCCGTCGCGTGCACCGCCGACAACACCCCCTGCACCCCCGCCTGACGCCCCCACCCCTCTCCCCTCCCTTCCACGCCGTTGATCATGAAGTTAGGCCGCGGATTTGTCCGCATTGGACGCGGTCAACTTCATGATCGTCGCGTCCGGGGCGGGCGGGTGGGGGCCGCGCTGATTCGGTGGGTGCGGAAATGGGTTGTTGAGCGCATGGGAGCGCTCCCGTAACATCCCTGACGCGGCTGTTAACGCTCACAAAACAATCGCCACCGCCAATGCCAGAGCCGCCGCCCCCGCAGGAGGTCAATTCATGTCCAGATCCAGGTCAGTCAATGCCATATTGGCGTCGGCCGGCGCCGCGCTGCTCGCGTCGGCGTCGGTCGCCGTGGCGCAGCTGCCCGCCGGGGCCGCCGCCGCGGGCTGCTCCGTGAACTACGCGATCTCGTCGCAGTGGCAGGGCGGCTTCGGCGCCAACGTCACCATCACGAACCTCGGCGACCCGGTGTCGAGCTGGACGCTGACGTGGTCGTTCGGCGCCGGGCAGACGGTGACCCAGTCGTGGAACACGAGCCTGACCCAGAGCGGGTCCGCGGTCACCGCGCGCAACGTCGACTACAACGGGTCGATCCCGACGAACGGCAACACGTCGTTCGGCTTCAACGGCTCCTGGACCAGCAGCAACCCGGTGCCGACCAGCTTCGCGCTCAACGGCGTGACCTGCACCGGCGGCACCACGCCGACCGGCGGCCCGACCGGCTCACCCACCACCGCGCCACCCACCACGGCACCGCCGACCACGGCGCCACCCACGACGCCGCCGCCGGGCAACACCTGCAGTCTCCCGTCGTCGTACCGGTGGTCCTCGACCGGCGCGTTGGCGCAGCCGCGGTCGGGCTGGGTGTCGTTGAAGGACTTCACGGTGGTGCCCTACAACGGGCAGCACCTGGTCTACGCCACCACCCACGACACCGGCACGAGGTGGGGGTCGATGAACTTCGGTCTGTTCTCGAACTGGTCGCAGATGGCGTCGGCCAGCCAGAACGCGATGTCGTCGGGGACCGTGGCGCCGACGTTGTTCTACTTCGCGCCGCGCAACATCTGGGTCCTGGCGTACCAGTGGGGACCGACCGCGTTCTCCTACCGCACCTCCAACGACCCCACCAACCCCAACGGGTGGTCGTCGGCGCAGCCGCTGTTCACCGGCAGCATCTCCGGCTCCGGCACCGGCCCGATCGACCAGACCCTGATCGCCGACGACCAGAACATGTACCTGTTCTTCGCCGGTGACAACGGCAAGATCTACCGCTCCAGCATGCCGATCGGAAACTTCCCCGGCAGCTTCGGCTCCAACTACACCACCATCATGTCCGACAGCACGAACAACCTGTTCGAAGCCGTGCAGGTCTACAAGCTGCAGGGCCAGACCCGCTACCTGATGATCGTCGAGGCCATCGGCTCCCAGGGCCGCTACTTCCGGTCCTTCACCGCCACCAGCCTGAACGGCTCCTGGACCCCGCAGGCCGCCACCGAGTCCAACCCGTTCGCCGGCAAGGCCAACAGCGGCGCCACCTGGACCAACGACATCAGCCACGGCGAACTCATCCGCACCACCGCGGACCAGACCTTCACCGTCGACCCCTGCAACCTCCAACTGCTCTACCAGGGCCGCTCCCCCAACTCCGGCGGCGACTACGGCCTCCTGCCCTACCGCCCCGGACTGCTCACCCTCCAGCGCTGAGCCGGACCGTCCAGGAAGGAAGGTCGCATGAGAAGGCACAGAACGACCCGTACCGCGGTGTTGTCGGCCGGCGCGGTCCTGCTGGCGTCCACCGCGATGGCCGCGGCGCTGCCGGCCGGAGCGGCAGCCGCCGGATGCGCGGTCACCTACGCCGTGTCGTCGCAGTGGCAGGGCGGCTTCGGCGCGAACGTGACGGTCACCAACCTCGGTGACCCGGTCAACGGCTGGACGCTCACCTGGTCCTACGCCGCCGGCCAGACCGTCACCCAGGCGTGGAACGCCACCGTCACCCAGAGCGGAGCGGCGGTGACCGCCCGCAACGTCGACTACAACGGGTCCATCCCCACGAACGGCAGCACGTCGTTCGGGTTCAACGGGGCCTGGACCAGCAGCAACCCCGCGCCGACGAGCTTCGCGCTCAACGGGGTGACCTGCACCGGCGGCACGACGCCCACGTCGCCGTCCACGTCGCCGTCCACCTCGCCGTCCACGTCACCGACGAGTTCGCCGACCACCTCGCCCAGCACCCCGCCGCCGACCGGGGCGGCGGACATCACCGTCAACACCGCCAGCCGCTACCAGACGATCGACGGGTTCGGCGCCGCCGTGTCGATCTGGGGCGGCGCCTGGTCGACGGCCGAGACGCAGACGCTCGTCGGGCTCGGCCCCAACCAGCTCGGCCTGTCCATCGTGCGTACCGGCATCTCGCCGGTGTCCGGCGAGTGGGGCACCCAGGTCAGCGCGCTGCGCACGGCGAAGTCGTACGGGTCGAACGTGAAGATCATGGCGTCGCCGTGGACCGCCCCGGCGGCCTGGAAGACGAACAACAGCCGGATCAACGGTGGCAAGCTGCGCACCGACTACTACGACGACTACGCCAACCACCTCAACAGCTACGTCCAGTACATGCGCAACCAGGGTGTGACGATCGACGTCACGTCCGTGCAGAACGAGCCGGACTGGCACCCTGACTACGACTCGATGGACTGGAGCGGCACCGAACTCCAGACCTTCGTGCGGGAGCAGGGCGCCAAGGTGCAGAACACCAAGCTGATGGTCGCCGAGGCGGTGAACCTGAACTACGGCTACACCGACCCGACGCTCAACGACGCGGCCGCCCGCAACAACATCGGCTACATCGGCGGACACCTCTACGGCACCGAGGCGTCCGGCCGGCTGAAGCCGTACACGCTGGCGCAGCAGTACAACAAGCCGGTGTGGATGACCGAGTGGAACCTGCACGAGGCCGACGGCGGCGGCTCCAGCATCTGGGGCAACCCGGCCAACGCCGCGGCCTGGAACGAGACGCTCGACGACATCATGCGCACCGTGCACAAGTCGATGGAGTCGAACTGGAGCGCGTACGTCTGGTGGTACGGCAAGCGCTACTACTCGTTCATCGGTGACGGCGAGTCCGCGTACGGCACCGTGGCGGGCGCGCCGCTCAAGCGCGGGTACGCGTTCTCGCAGTACGCGAAGTACGTGCGTCCCGGCTACCAGCGGGTCGCCCTGACCAAGAGTTCCAAGGCGTCGCCGCTGGAGGTGACCGCCTATTCCGGCGACGGGAAGGTCACGCTGGTGATCCTCAACCGGTCCACCAGCGCGGTGAACAACGCGATCATCCAGGCGCCGCAGAACGTCAGCCGGGCGGAGTACGTGGCCACGTCGCAGAACGCGAGCGCGGCGAGCCAGCCGGTCGGCGTGAACGGCAACCAGGTCACCGTGAACGTCGGCGCGCGGAGCATCTCCACCGTCGTGCTCACCCTCTGACCGGGGACACGAACAAGGGCGGGGGCGGCCGGATCGGCCGCCCCCGCTCGTGTGTGACCTGCTAGCCGGCGTACGTCTCGAACTCGCCGACTCTCGGCGTACCGCTGGAGCTGTTGATCTTGAAGTTGATCTTCTTCAGCGAGGTCGCGCCGAAGGTGATCTGGCCGGCCCCGCTGCCGGAGGCGAGCACCGCCCCGGTGTCGTTGTTGACGAGCTGCCAGGACCCGATCGAGCCCGAGGTGCCGGACGGCTCGCGGATGACCACGCGGGAGACGGTGGTGGCCGAGCCCCACTTGATCGAGACGGTGCCGGTCGACCCCGACGGCGACCAGTAGGTGCTCAGGTTGCCGTCGCGCACGTTGCCGTAGCTGGTGCCGTCGGCCTTGCTGGACCCGTCCGCGCCGGCGCCGGAGACGAGGCTCAGGTTGGTCCCGCCGGACGGCGGCGGGGTGGTCGTCCCGGGCGGCGGCGTGGTCGGTGCGGGCGTGGTCGGCCCCGGCGTCGTCGGCGCCGGGGACTGCGGCGTGCAGTTGCCGTCGGACACCCGCAGGCCGGTGTTCGCGCCCGCCGTCTGCCGCACGATGTCCGGCACACAGCTCGCCGCGTCGAGCCGGTACGAGTACGGGACGCTCACGGTGGTCGTCGAGGTCACGTTCGGACCCGCCGGGTAGTTGTCGGTCCCGGGCGAGGACCAGGTCACGTTGTCGAAGATGTTGCCGCCGACCTGCCAGGTGCCGCGCTCGCTGGTGTAGAACGTGCCGAGCACGTCCTTGGAGTTGCGGAAGTAGTTGTTGTCCACCTTGGCCCGTGCGCCGGCCCGGGAGTTGATGCCCGACTCGTGCAGCCCGTTGTAGTGGTTGTTGAACATGTGGGCGATCCCGCCGCGCAGCAACGGCGTACGGGAGTCGATGTTCTCGTACAGGTTGTGCTCGAACGTGATGTAGCCGTTGCCGCGGTCGCTCTCACTCGATCCGATGAGGCCACCGCGGCCGGAGTTGCGCAGGATGCTGTACGACAGCGTCACGTACTGGGTGTCGTCCTTCATGTCGAACAGGCCGTCGTAGCCCTCCGACTCCCCGCCGGACGCCTCCAGCGTCACGTGGTCGACCCAGACGTTACGGACGCTGCTCTCCATGCCGATCGCGTCACCACCGTTGGAGGTGGGCGAGCCGGACTTCTTGACGTTGCGCACCGTCACGTTGCGGATGATGATGTTGCGGGAGTCGCGGATGTGGATGCCGAGCTGGTCGAAGACGGCGCCGCTGCCCACCCCGATGATCGTGACGTTGCTGATCTGCTTCAGCTCGATCACGCCGTCGGCGGTGTTGCAGCTCGATCCGGAGACCTTGCTGGTGTTGCCGTGGTTGATGGTCCCGGTCACCTCGATGATGATCGGGGTGCTGCTGCTGGCCCGGCCGCAGAGCGCGGCGTGGATGGCGGTGCCGGTGGTGGCGCGTACGGTCTGCCCGCCCGCGCCGCCGGTCGTGCCGCCGTTCTGGGTGGCGTAGCCGGTGGCGCTGCCGGCCGCCGCCGACGCCTGCGGGGACGGCAGCGCCACGGCGACGGCGATACCGACGACCGCCGTGGCCAGTGCCGCGTGGAGTCGCAGCGCGACTGGTCTTCTCATGTCGCCTCATTCCTTTTTCGAGCACGCGGGAATTGCCGCCGAGCCGCGGCAGCAAACCGAATGGGAATAGTGCGGAGCCGCGACGCGATCAGGCGCGTCGCCGGCGGATGTCGTTCATCTGCGATGCCCGGGCCGCAAACGAAACATCGATGTAACGCGATCGTATGAAAGCGCTTTCGCTCAGGGCAAGAGGTAGCGTTTGCAGGTTTTTTGCACTGCTCAGGACGGCCGGACGCCGGGGACGCCACCTTGACGGGCGGCGAGATCGATGGTTGCCTGCACCTCACCCTCACATCGACATCCGTCTAACTCCGCCCCCACGAGGAGCGCCATGTCCCGATCCCGCAGGACCCGCACCCCGGCGGTCGTCGCCGGCGCGGTCGCCGCCGTCCTGGCCGCCTCCCCGGCCCCCGCCGCGCCCCTGGCGGCACCGGCCACCGGCAACACCTGGAGCGCCGACCTGGCCGTAGTCGACTCCGACGACGTCAACGTCCACTGGACCGGCACGGAACTGCGCCTCGCCGACCCGGCGTACCGGCCCGCGGCCCGGCGCGGCATCGCGGCCGAGGGCACGCTGCTCGTCGCGCCGCATTCACTCGCCGCACCGGCCAACCGGGTCCGGGCCGACGTCGTCGCAGTCCCCGCCCGCGACGGCGCCGTCGAGGTGGCGGCGCGCGGCTGGCGATCGGGCGCGTGGACCGAATGGCGGGCCGTGACCGGCGCCGCCGTCTTCGACCAGCCGGTCACCCGGGTGCAGATCCGGGTGGTCCTCACCGCCGACCGGCCGTCCGCCGCGCCCAGCCTGCGCACGGTCCGGCTCACCGCCGACTCGGTCGCCGCCGTCACGGCCGCCACGCCCGGCCTCACCTACCGGGTGTACGCCACCCGCGAGGGCCTGGTCGGCGGCACCACCGCCAACGGGCACGTGATCGTCTCCCGGGACCACTTCGTCGCGCTGCCCTCGTTCCACGGACTCGCGCCGAAGAACACCGGCGACTACACCGTGCGGGTCTGCACCACCACCCGCAGCCGCTGCGAGTACGCGCCGGTCTGGGACGTCGGACCGTGGAACACCAAGGACGACTACTGGAATCCCGGCAGCACCCGGGAGATGTGGAAGGACCTGCCGCAGGGCCGGCCCGAGGCGCAGGCGGCGTACCAGAGCGGCTACAACGGCGGGCGGGACCAGTTCGGACGGGTGGTGGGCAGCCCGGCCGGCATCGACCTCGCCGACGGCACGTTCTGGGACGGCCTGCTGCTGACCGACAACGCCTGGGTCGACGTCGCCTACCTCTGGACCGGCACCGGCACCCGCGGCCGCATCGGCAGCGGGCCGCTCAACATCCGCTCCGGTCCCAGCACGAGCAACCCGGTCGTCGGGCTGGCCGCCACGTACGCCGACGTGCCGATCGAGTGCTCGGTCAGCGGCCAGTCGGTGAGCGGCCCGTACCGGACCACCACCCAGTGGAACCGCCTCGCGTCAGGACACTTCGTCAGCCACGCGTACGTCTCCAGCGTGACCGGCACCATCGCGCCCTGCTGAGGGCGACCGGCCCGGGGCGCGCGACGGTGTCGCGCCGCCCCGGGTGCGCTGGATGAGCACGACGCAGGCGAGCACCGCGCCCGCCACCACGAGCGCGCCGGGCGTGACCGCCTCGCCGAGCAGCAGTGCCGACCAGATCAGCGTGAGCACCGGCTGGACGAGCTGGATCTGGCCGACCTTGGCGATGCCGCCCCGGGCCAGCCCGGCGTACCAGGCGAAGAAGCCGAGGAACATCGACACCACTGTGAGGTAGCCGAACCCGGCCCAGGCGGCGATGCCGCCGTGCGGCGGGTGGACTAAAGCGGCAACCGCCGTGACCGGCACGGTGACCGGGAGCGACAGCAGCAACGCCCAGCAGATCGTGCGGGCGCCGCCGAGTTCGCGGGCCAGCCGGCCGCCCTCGGCGTACCCGAGTCCGCAGAGCACCACGGCGGCGAGCAGGTACAGGTCGGCGGGCGCCAGCGTCCCGCGGATCGAGCCGCCGGCGGCGAGGAACGCGAGCACCAGCGCCAGTCCGGCGATGCTGGCGATCCAGAACAGCGGCGGCGGCCGTTCCCCGGCCCGCAGCACCGCGAACACCGCCGTCATGGCGGGCAGCACGGTGACCACCACCGCGCCGTGCGCCGATGTCTGCGTGGTGAGCGCCAGCGAGGTGAACAGCGGGAAGCCGACCACGACGCCGAGCGCGACGATGGACAGCCGTCGCCACTGGTCCCGGGTGGGGCGTGGGGCGCCGGTGAACCGCAGGTAGGCCCACGCGAGCAGCGCCGCGCCGACGGCCCGTCCGAACGCGACGAACCAGGGGTCGAGTGTGTGCACCGCGACGCGGGTGGCCGGCAGCGACATGCTGAAAGCCAGCACGCCCAGCGCGCCGAGGGCAACCCCGCCGCCCGCTCCCACCGTTACCGTCGTTGGTGCAGTAGCGCTACTCTGTGCTGTCATGAATGATGGTAGCGCTATCGAGCGTGTCGTCCGGCATCTGGGTGCGCTGGCGGCGGACGCCGTCCCCGGCACGCGACTGCCGTCGGTACGGGAGCTGACCGCCCACCATCACGTCTCCCCCGTCACCGTCGCCGAGGCGACCCGGCGGCTCGTCGCCGACGGCCTGATCGAGACACGGCCGGGACGTGGCGCGTACGTGGCGAACCGGCGCGCCGACCCACCACGGCCGGACCTGTCGTGGCAGACCGTCGCGCTGGGCTCACGGCGCGACGGCGAGGAGGAGATGCAGGCGCTGCTGGCGCTACCGCCGTCGGGCGCGATCCCGCTGACCGGCGGCTACCTGGACCCGGACCTCCAGCCGGCCGCCGCGCTCGGCGCGGCGCTCGCCCGCGCCGCCCGGCAACCGGCGGCGTGGCAGCGCGGCCCGGTCGAGGGACGCGCCGACCTGCGCGCCTGGTTCGCCCGAGCGGCCGGCGGGGGCCTGCGCGCCGAGGACATGGTGATCTGCCCGGGCGGGCAGGCCGCGCTCTCCACCACGCTGCGGGCGCTCACCACACCCGGCGACACGCTGCTCGTCGAATCCCCCACCTACCTGGTCGCGCTCGCCGCCGCGCGCGCCGCCGGGCTGCGGGTGGTGCCGGTGCCCGCCGACACCGACGGGGTACGCCCCGACCAGCTCGCCGCCGCGTTCGCCCGCACCGGCGCCCGCCTGTTCTACTGCCAGCCGCTGCACGCCAACCCGCACGGCGCGACGCTCTCCCCCGCACGACGCACCCAGGTCGCCGAGGCGGTACGCGACGCCGGGGCGTTCCTCATCGAGGACGACTACGCCCGCGACCTCACCATCGACGGGGAGGCCCCGCCACCGCTGGCCGCCGACGACCCCTACGGACACGTCGTCTACCTGCGCTCACTGACCAAACCGGCAGCGCCCGGCCTGCGCATCGCCGCGCTCGGCGCACGCGGACCGGCCGGAGCCCGGCTGCGCGCCGCCCGCCTGCTCGACGACCTGTTCGTCGCCGGGCCGCTGCAACAAGCGGCGCTGGAGTTCCTCACCGCGCCCGCGTGGGACCGGCACCGCCGCAGCCTGCGCGTGCACCTGCGGGCCCGCCGGGAGGCGCTGCTCGCCGCACTGAACCGCCACCTGCCGCAGCTGGCGCCGCGCGACGTCCCGCGCGGCGGCCTGCACCTGTGGGTACGCCTGCCCGACAACACCGACGACGTAGCGGTGACCACGGCTGCCGCGGCAGCGGGGGTGACCGTCTTCCCCGGCCGCCCCTGGTACGCCGCAGAACCCCCCGCCCCGCACCTGCGCCTGACGTACGCCGCCGCCCCACCCGAGCAGATGGACGAGGCGATCCGCCGCCTGTCCACCGCCCTCCCCCACTGACCGCGCAGCCTTATACCCTCCGTCGATCTTGGACTCGTGGTGCCACAGCTTGTCGGCTTCGCCCCACTATCAGAGGCGCCACAACTCCAAGATCGCCGTGCCGCCCTCGCCGCCCGCCCCGCCCCGTCCCGCCCCGTCCCGTCCCGTCCCGCGATCTTGCAGTTCGCGCCCCCTGATACCAGGAGTAATCCGGCATCGCGGGGGCCGAAAGTGCAAGATCGCGGGGGTGGGAGAGGCCGCGAGGTTAGTTGCGGGTGATCGTGAAGGTTGTGGTGGTGTTCTTGATGTCCTGGGCGTTGTCGGTCAGGCGGAGGTTGGTGAAGGTGGCCGCGCCGACCGCGGGGCCCTGACCTGCCTCGGGCATCTCGTTGACCCAGATGCCGAAGCCGGACTTCGCGTCGAACGCGTCGCCGCTGCGCCGCGCGCCGGAGATCGACACGTTCGTCAGCACCGTGTCGGTGATCGGGTTCTCCGGCTGGCTGCCGTTGTACTTGGTCTGGAACATGATCCCCGAGTACGTCGGATCGACGATGTCCACGTCGCTCACCCGGATGCCACGGAACTCCTTCGACGCGGAGAACAACCACATCGCCGGGAACGTCTGCGCGCCCCAGAAGTGCCCGCCGGAGCGGATCAGCGAGATGTTCTCGAACCGGGTGGGCGGGCTGGCGCCGAACCCGACGAACGGGTAGCCGAAGTCCAGCGAGCTGATTGTGATGCCCGAGTACGTGAGCTGGTCGGCGATGTACAGGTTGCGGAACACGTTGTCGTAGCCGCCGTACACGGCCAGCCCGGCTGCCCGCCAGGTCAGCGTGGCGGTCAGGTTCTCGAACACGTTGCCGTGGTTGCCGCCTGAGCCACCCTGGTCGGTGGCGGAGAACAACGCGAACGCGTCGTCGCCGTTGGAGCGGCCCTCCGAGTTGGTGACCAGGTTGTTCGTGCTGCCGTTGGTCATGTTCACGGCGTCGGCGAAGGTGTTGCGGAACCGGCTGTCCCGGATGGTCAGCCCGTCCACACTCACCCCCCAGTACGCGCACACGGTGTGCTCCACCCAGACGCTGTCCAGCGTCAGGTCGTCCACGTCCTTCAGTTCGCCCCACACCTTGCCGGGACCGTCGATCCGGTTGGTGTAGTTGCCGAAGAACGCCAGGTGGGCGAAGGTCGAGCCGCTGGCCGAGGACTCGACCCGGAAACCGGCGTCGGTGTTCTGCTGGTTGCGCGGCGTCTGGAAGCGGGTGTACCACATGCCGGCGCCGACGACCTGCACCGCCTTGCCGTACACCTGGAACTTCTGCGCCGTCTCGTACGTGCCGGCGGGCAGGTAGACGCCGACCAGCGTGCCGGTGGTGTCCATCCGTACCGCGTCGAGCGCGTTCTGCACGTCGGCGTGACTGAACCCGGTCGGCACCTTGTAGCGGGCCGGGTCGGGGTTGGCGCGCGGCGACACCAGTTCGGTGTTGACGAAGTCGATCGCGTACGTGGTGCTGTTCGCCGGGTCCTTCTGGAGCCGGATCCGGCTGCCCGCCGGGACCGTGGTGTCGAGCAGCACGTTCGCCTCGTCGTACAGGTGCCGGGGCGCGCCCGCGCTCGGCGAGTCGCTGGGACCGGCCTCGGCGCCGTAGAGCCAGATGTGCTTCGAGGTGAGGCTCATCGGTTTGTGCAGCACACCGTTGACGTAGACGTTGATCGTCGAGTCGATCCCGCCGCCGCCCGGCGCGTCTGGGATGGAGTAGCGGGCCACCAGGGCGTTCGCGGCCGAGCGGGTGGTCCACTCGACGTACGCGCCGGTGGTGTTGAGCGTGACCGCGCGGCGGCCGGACGCCTCCCCGGCGAGGTCGCCGATGGTGCGGTTCGGGCCGATCACCTGCGCGCCGCCGCCGGTCGTGCCGTCCTCGGCCTCGTACGCGTCGTACGGCAGGTTCGCCCCGCGGCCGACGAACAGCGCCCGGTCGCTGGTGTTGTTCTGCCGCTTCACCGGCAGCTCGTTGCCGTCGTCGGCGAGCACCACCCGCACCGTGTACCGGCCGTTGGCGGCGGTCCACGTGCCGAGCGACACCGGTCCGGCGGTGGCACCGGCCGCGATCGTGCCGCTGTACGAGCCGGTGAGCGTGCGGACCACCGCGCCGGACTGGTCGCGCACTGTCAGGTTGATGCCGTGCGCGCCGCTCGCCGACGCGATGGTGCCCTGGTTGCGCAGCGTCACCGCGAAGGAGACGGTGGCGCCGGCGCTCGGCGTGCCGGGTGACCAGGTGACGGCGGAGGCGACCAGGTCGGAGCTGGCGACCGGGCTGACGGTCAGCGGGGTCGGGCTGGTGTAGGAGTTGTTCGCCTCGTTCTGCTCGATCACCGCGTTCGACTCGTCGACCTTCGCGGTGAGCGGGTAGCTGCCGGCGTCGCGTACGCCGATGCTCGCCGAGACGGTGCTCGACGCGCCCGCGGCGAGCGCGCCGACGGCGGCCGCGCCGACCTTCGTCGTACCCAGGTAGAGGTTGACGTCGGTGGCGGCGGAGGCCGCGGTGCCGGCGTTGCGCACGGTGGCGGACAGCGTGATCGCGTCGGTCTCCACCGGCGCGGACGGCGAGGCGGTGACCGCCGTGACGGTGAGGTCCGGGTTCGGCGCCGGGACGCCGATGACCTGGAGTTCGGCGACCTGGCCGTTGGAGGAGCCGGAGTTCGCGGTGAACTGGAGCCGGACGTCAGCGGCGGTCGCGGAGACCGGGACGGTCACCGTGTTCGCGCTGTTCGGGTTGAAGGAGTACGTGGCGGAGCCGACCAGGCTGGTGAACCCGGACGCGGACTGCTCCCGCCCGAGCACCTGGAACGTCTGGGTGCGCGCGCCCCACGCCGGGTCCGGGTTGAGCTTCACGACGACGGCGCTGATCGCGGCGTTGGCGCCGAGCGCGACGGTGAGCGTGCTCGGGTACGCGCCGGGCGCGCCCTCCCAGTACGTGGTGACGTCGTTGTCGACGGCGTTGGCGGCGGCGAACACGTGCACCATCGACGACGCGGTGGCGGGCTTGCCGACCGCCAGGTTCGTGCCGCCGGTGCTGCTGCCGGTACGGGTGACGGTGTTGCTGTTCGCCGACACGTTCCCGGCGGCGTCGCGCGCCCGCACGTGGTACGAGACGGTCGCGCTGTCCGGCTGGCTGTCGGTGTAGGTGAGCGTGGATCCGCTGACGGTGGTGCGCAGCGTGCCGTTGGCGTACACCTCGTAGCCGGTGACGCCCACGTTGTCCGTGGACGCGGTCCAGGTCAGCCGGATCTGCCCGCTCGCCGGCTGGGTGTAGGCCAGGTTGCCGGGCGCGGTGGGCGCGACGGTGTCCCCGGTGTTGCCGGTGCGGGTGACCGTGTTGCTGTTCGCCGACACGTTTCCGGCCGCGTCGCGCGCCCGCACGTAGTAGGAGACGGTGGTCCCGGCGGGCTGGGTGTCGGTGTACGTCAGCGTGGTGCCGCCGACGGTGGTGCGCAGCACGCCGTTGGCGTACACGTCGTAGCCGGTGACGCCGACGTTGTCGGTGGACGCGGTCCAGGTCAGCCGCACCTGGTCGGTGGCGGGCTCGGTGAACGCGAGGTTGCCGGGCGCGCTCGGCGCCTGGGTGTCGCCGGTGACCGGGCCGTAGACCTCCAGCTCGCCGAGCTGCCCGGCGGGCCAGGCGCTGTTGGCGGTGAACAGCAGCCGCACGTACCGCGTCGAGGCGGTGGGCACGGTGACCGTCACGGCGTTGCCGCCGCCCGGGTCGAACGCGTACGCGGCGGAGGCGACGAGCGTGCCGAACGTGGAGCCGTTCGTGCTGCCCTGCACGGTGATCGTCTGGGTGCGTGCGCCCCAGCCGGACGGCAGCCGCAGCACCAGGCGGTTGACGCTGGTGGCGGCGCCCAGGTCGGCCTGGATCCACTGCGGGAACGCGTTGTTCGGGCTCTCCCAGTAGGTGCCGGCGTTGCCGTCGTTGGCGTTGCCCGCGCCGTACACGTCGGCGTGGCCGCTCTCGGTCATGGTCCGGCCGAGCGCCAGGTTGGTCGAGGAGGTGGCCGCGCCGTACACCTCCAGTTCGGCGAGCTGAGCGGCGGCCCAGCCGGTGTTCGCGGTGATGAGGACCCGCAGGTAGCGGGCGTCGGTGGCGGTGAAGCCGAGCGTCACGGTGTTGGCGGCGGCCGGGCTGAACGTCCGGGCGGCGGACGCGACGACTGTGGTGAAGCCGCTGCCGTCGGCGCTGGCCTGCACGGACAGCGTCTGGTTGCGGGCCTCCCAGGCGGCAGGGAGCTTCAGCACGACCTGGTCGACGGCGCGGCTGGTGCCGAGGTCGACCTGGGCCCACTGGGGCAGCGCGCCGCTGCTCTCCCAGTAGCTGCCCTGGTTGCCGTCGGTCAGGTTGGCCGCGGCGTAGGGGCCGTTGACGCTGCTGGCGGTGGCGGTGCGTCCGGCGGCGAGGTTCGGGCCGCCGGCGGCGAGGGCCGGTGGGGCGGGGGCCGCGGTGACGACCAGGCCGACCGCGGCGAGCGCCGCGACGATTCCGGTACGGAGTCTGGACATGGTGGACGGACACCTTCTTCCCGGGGGAGGTGGAGAGGCGTTCGGGGGTGGGGGTGCGGTGGCGCGGCGGGGATGGTCCCCGCCGCGCCGGGTCAGGAGGCGTACACCTCGAACTCGGACAGCTGGCCGGCCGGCCAGCCGGTGTTGCCGGTGAACGTCAGCCGCACGAAGCGGCGGTCACCGGCGGGCAGCGCGATCGACACGCTGTTGCCGCCCGCCGGGTCGAACGTGTAGCCCGCCGCCGCCTTCAGCGTCGAGAACGACGAGCCGTCGGTGGAGCCGAGCACCGCCACGGTCTGGGTGCGGGTCTGCCAGGCCGCCGACGGGGGCAGTTTCAGCACCACCCGGGCGACCGGCCGGGCGCTGCCCAGGTCGACCGTCACCGACTGGGGGAAGGCGTTGTTGGCGCTCTCCCAGTAGGTGTTCGCGTTGCCGTCGACGGTGTTGGCGGCGCCGTACACGTCGGCGTGGCTGGTCTCCGCGACCGGCCGGCCCGCCGCCAGGTTGCCGGTCGGTGGCGCGGTGGTGGGCGGCGGGGTCGTGGTGGGCGGCGGTGTGGTGGTGCCGCCGCCGTACACCTCCAGTTCGGCGAGCTGGCCCGCCGGCCAGCCGGTGTTGCCGGTGACGGTGACCCGGACGAACCGCCGGTCGCCGGACGGCAGCGCGATCGGCACGGTGTTGCCGACGGCCGGGTCGAAGACGCGGCCCGCCGACGCGGCGAGCGTGCTGTACGAGGAGCCGTCGGTGGAGCCGAGCACGGACAGCGTCTGGGTACGCCGTTCCCAGCCGGGCGGGAGCTTCAGCACCACCCGGTCGACGGTGCGGGACGTGCCGAGGTCGACGGTGAGCGACTGCGGGAACGCGTTGTTGGCGCTCTCCCAGTAGCTGGCCGGGTTGCCGTCGACGGCGTTGCCGGCGGCGTACGTCTGGGTGGTGCTGGTGGCGGTGGCCGGGCGGCCCAGGGCCAGGTTCCCGCCGGCCGGCGGCGGTGTGGTCGGCGGCGCGGTGGTCGGCGGGGCCGTCGTCGGCGCTGCCGTGGTCGGCGCCGGGCTGGTGGGCGGCGGGCTGGACGGTCCGTTGCCCCACTGCGGCTGCGGCCACGGCCCGCAGTACGGGGTGGGCGTGTACCAGCCGGAGTTGCCGGCGCCCTGGGTGATCTGGAAGCCGCTGCCGACGCAGTTGTGGATCGGGTTGGACTGGGCGATGCCGGTGGCCCGCACGTTTGTGAACCGGACCTGGCTGGGTGCCTGCACCTGGAGCGCGTACGTGCCAGCACCGTCGATGCGGACGTTGTCGAACGAGATGCCGCTGGTCTGCCCCTCGATCCAGTGCAACGCCGCGTACGAGCTGTCCAGGATGTCGGTGTCGGTGACGTTGATCGCGGCGCCCTGGATCGGCTCGTTGAGCGCGGAGAACCAGATCGCGCCCACGCCGAACTGCCAGTTGTAGTCGGAGTTGCCGTTGCGGATCAGCGTGTTGCGGGCCACCGTGATCGTGCCGGCCACGGCGGTCGGCCCGGTGACGCCCGGATAGCGGTTCGCCACGTGGATGCCGCCGCCGTTGGTGACCGAGTCGGCGGTGACGTTGTCGGCGATGGTGATGTCCCGCCCGCCGTACGTGACCAGGTGGTTGGCCAGGATCGTCACGCCGATGGTGTTGCGGGTGAAGGAGTTGCCCACGTTCGGCACGCTCTGCGCCCACATGGCCAGCGCGTCGTCACCGGTGTTGCGGACGAACGTGTTCGTCACCGTGGAGTTGGTGACGCCCCAGTGGAAGTTCACCCCATCGGCGGTCTGGTCCAGGATGCGGCTGTTGCGGATGGTGAAGTTGTCCATCGGCCCGTCCATCCAGGCGCCGACCTTGGTGTGCTGCAACCACAGGTTGTCCACCACCGAGTTGCTCATCGCGCCGCCGATGGCGTTGACCTGGTCCTCGTCGACGCGTTCCCGGATGTCGCCGATGATGGCGAAGTCCCGCAGCGTGACGTTGCGGCTGGGCCCACCGGCCTCGTGCGACCGGATCTCGCCGGAGTAGCCGCCGCCCGGCACGTACTTGCCGTAGATGCCGGCGGCGCGTTTACGGTCGGTGGGGTGCCGGCCGCCGAGCACCGAGTACCAGGGGCCGGCGCCGCGCAGCGTCACGCCGTCGACCACCACGTGGTCCCAGAGCGTGAACGTGCCGGCCGGGATCCACACCGCCCGGCCCTGCGCCTTGCCGGCGTCCACCGCGGCCTGGAACTTCGCCGTCGAGTCGGTGGCGCCGGTCGGGTCGGCGCCGAAGTCGGTCACCACGTCCAGCACGCCGGACGGCTTGGTGATCTGCGCCCCGACCAGCTCGAAGTCGGCCAGGTCGATGGTGAACGTGGGTGACTGGGCGGTCGAGGAGACCTGGAGGCGGATCTTCGTGCCGGCCGGGTACGTGGTGCCGAACATGGTCCGGGTCTCGTCGTAGAAGTGGTGCGGGTTGGTGTCGCCCGGGTTGTTGTTGAACGGGTAGCCGCCGTAGTACCAGCCGTACCGGGAGGTGACCGGCACCGCCTTGACCAGCGTGCCGTTGGCGCGCAGGTCGATGGTGGCGTCGCGGCCGGTGCCGGCGGCGTTGTCCGGCAGGCTGTACCGGAACGTGACCGCGTTGGCGGGGGCGGTGAGCGTGAACTCGACGTACTCGCCGACGGCGTCGAGCATGACCGCCTCCCGGCCGGACGCCTCGGACGGCAGCGTGCCGTAGCGCCGGTCGGGGCCGATCTTCGTGCCGTTGTGGGTGGCCTGTTCGGCTTCCTGCTCGCGGAACGGCACGGTGGCGCCGCGTCCGGTGATGTCGAACGGGGACAGTCCGGCGGCGTACGCCGGGGTGGCGGTCGTGGTGAGCGCCACGACGACGAGTGTCGAGGCGGCGAGCGTGGCGGCGGCCAAGGCGGCCACGCCGGTGCTGCGGTGGCGGTGCGCGGTGCGGTGCTCGGCCATGCGGGGTGTGCTCCCTTTCGTCGGTGGCCAGATCCCCCCGTGCGGCGTTGCCTCTCCTTCCTCCTCCCCAGGTGCGCGGCGTCTGTGGCGGCCGGGACGGGCCGCCGGGTGGTTCGGCGGCGCCGGCGGCGGGACGGGGCCGCCGGCGCCGCGGTCAGGCCGATCGGGTACGCAGCCAGACCGCGGTGTCCGGTGGCAGCCGGTCGTCGTCGAGTGGGCCGCTGGCGAGCAGCAGCTCGTCGTGCGCGGGCAGCGGCACGGCCGCGTCGCCGAGGTTGACCAGGCAGGTGAAGCCGGGTTCGCGGGCGAACGCGAGCACGCCGTGCGGTGCGGGCAGCCACGCCAGGGTGCCGTCGCCGAGCGCGGGTTCGGTGCGGCGCAGCGCCAGCGCGGCCCGGTACAGCTCCAGCATCGAGTGCGGGTCACCGGTCTGGGCGCGGACCGTGCGGTCCTTCCAGTCGGCCGGCTGCGGCAGCCACGGCGCGGCTGCGGCGCCGTCGGGGCTGAACCCGAACGGCGGGGTGTCGCCCTGCCAGGGCAGCGGCACCCGGCAGCCGTCGCGGCCGGGGTCGACCCGCCCGGACCGCTCCCACATCGGGTCCTGCCGCAGCTCGTACGGGATGTCTTCGACCTCCCACAGGCCCAGCTCCTCGCCCTGGTAGACGTAGGCGGCGCCGGGCAGCGCGAGGGACAGCAGCGCGGCGGCGCGGGCCCGGCGGGTGCCCAGTTCCAGGTCGGTGGGGATGCCCTCGCGCTTGGCGGCGAAGCTGAACCGGGTGTCGGCGCGGCCGTACCGGGTGACGTGCCGGGTGACGTCGTGGTTGGACAGCACCCAGGTGGCGGGCGCGCCGACCGGGGCGTGCGCGGCCAGCGTGCCGTCGATGCTCTCCCGCAGCGCGGTGGCGTCCCAGGCGCAACCGAGGAAGTCGAAGTTGAACGCGGTGTGCAGCTCGTCCGGGCGCAGGTAGTTCGCGAACCGCTGCCGGTCGGGCAGCCACACCTCGCCGACCAGTGCCCGCCCGCCCGGGTACGAGTCGGCGATGCGCCGCCACGCGCGGTACACGTCGTGCACGCCGTCCTGGTCGCGGAACGGGTGCGGCCGGTCCGGGTGGACCTCCGGCAGCGTGCCGTCCTTGACGAGCAGCCCGGCCGAGTCGATGCGGATGCCGTCCACGCCCCGCTCGAACCAGAACCGCAGGATGTCCTCGAACTCTTCGCGGACCCGGGGGTGGTCCCAGTTGAAGTCGGGTTGCTGCGGGGCGAACAGGTGCAGGTACCAGTCGCCGGGGGTGCCGTCCGGGTCGGTGGTGCGGGTCCAGGTCGGGCCGCCGAACTCGCCGGTCCAGTCGGTGGGCGGCAGGTCGCCGCCGGGCCCCCGGCCGGGGCGGAACCAGAACAGGTCCCGTTCGGGCGCGCCCGGCCCGCCGGCGAGCGCGGCCCGGAACCACTGGTGCGCGTCGGAGCAGTGGTTGGGCACCACGTCGACGATGCTGCGGATGCCGAGCGCGTGCGCCTCGGCGATCAGCGCCTCCACCTCGGCGAGCGTGCCGAAGACCGGGTCGATGTCGCGGTAGTCGGACACGTCGTAGCCGGCGTCGGCCATCGGCGACGGGTACCAGGGGCTGAACCAGATGGCGTCAACGCCGAGCGCGGCGAGGTGGTCCAGGCGGGACCGGATGCCGGCGACGTCGCCGATCCCGTCGCCGTTGCCGTCGGCGAAACTGCGCGGATAGACCTGGTAGATCACCGCGGAGCGCCACCACGGGCTGTTGTCGGCCATGGACACGGGCACCTGCTTTCTGCGGGGTCGGTTCTGCGGCGGCGGGCGGTACGGCCGGCGGCGGGCGGCGCCCGGTCAGCCCTTGAGGCCGCCGGTGGTCAGGCCGGACATGATGTTGCGCTGGAAGATCAGGAACAGCACGACGGTGGGGATGGCGGCGATCACCGACGCGGCGATGACCACGTTCATCGGGGTGCCACCGGCGAAGGCGTAGATGCCGACGCTGACGGTCCGCGTCTCCGGCGACGGCATGACCAGCTTCGGCCAGAGGAAGTCCTTCCAGACCGCCGTCACCGCGAAGATCGCCACCACGCCGAGGATCGGGCGGGACATCGGCAGGACGATGGACCAGAGCGTGCGCAGCGGGGTGGCGCCGTCCATCACGGCGGCGGCCATCAGGTCCTCCGGGATCGAGTCGAAGAACCGTTTCAGCAGGAAGATGTTGAACGCGTTCGCCACCAGCGGCAGCCAGATCGCGAACGGCGAGTCGAGCAGGTTGACGTGCACGATCGGCAGGTCGATCACCGTGACGTACTGCGGGACGATCAGCACCATCGCCGGGATCATCAGCGTCGCCAGCATCATGCCGAGGATCAACCCGCCCAGCACCGGACGCAGCTTCGACAGCGCGTACGCGGCGGCGGTGTCGAACACGAGCTGGAACACCACCGCCCCGGTGGCGTAGTAGAACGTGTTGAACAGCAGCTTCGCCAGATCCAGGTTGGTCCAGGCGTCGACGTAGTTACCCGGCTGCGGGTCGCGCGGGAACAGCGTCGGCGGGGTCTGGGCGATCTCCTGGCCGGACTTCAGCGCGCCGGTGACCATCCAGTACAGCGGGCCGAGGAACACCAGCGTGAACCCGGCCACGACCACGGTGAGCACGGCCCAGTAGAGGACGCGGCCGCGACCGCGGCGCAGTTGGGCGTGGGAGATGAGGGTACGGGTGGTGCTGTCGGCGGCCATGTCCTAGTCCTGTCTCGCGGTCAGTCGCAGGTAGACGGCGGAGAACCCGGCCAGCACCACCAGCATGATCACGCCGAGCGCGGCGGCGCCGTTGAGGTCGTTCTGGAAGAACCCGTGCTGGTAGATCAGGTACGCCACGGAGGTCGCCGAGTCCTGCGTACCGGCGCCGTTGGCGAGGATCAGCGGCTCGATGAACAGCTGCATGGTGGCGACGATCTGGAGCATCGCCAGCAGCGCCAGGATCAGCCGGGTCTGCGGGATCGTCACGTGCACGATGCGCCGCCACACCCCGGCGCCGTCGATCTCGGCGGCCTCGTACAGCTCGCCGGGGATGTTCTGCAGCGCGGCCAGGTAGATCAGCACGGCGCCGCCCATGTTCATCCAGGTCGACGCGATCACCATGGCCGGCATCGTCATGGTGGGCGACTGCATCCACTCCGACGTGGGCAGTCCCAGCGCGGTGAGGACCGCGTTGAACAGCCCCGCCTCGCTCGGGTCGTAGGCGTAGAACTTGAACAGGAACAGCGCGGACGCCGGCGGCAGCATCACCGGCAGGTAGACGAGCACCCGCAGGTAGCCCTTGGCGTGGCGCAGCTCGTTGAGCAGGATCGCCACGAAGAACGGCACCAGGTAGCCGAGGACGAGCGCCAGGCCGGTGAAGACGAACGTGTTCTTCCAGGCGGTCCAGAAGCTCGGATCGGCGATGATCCGGCTGTAGTTGTCCCAGCCGACCCAGGTGGTCTCGCCGCGGCGGGTGCGCTGGAAGCTCATCACGACGCCGCGGACCATCGGGTGCCAGGAGAAGACGGCGAAGCAGACGACAGCGCCGATGAGGAACGTGTGCCCGGTGAGGTTGTCCCGGACCTTGCGGCCGAGACCGGCGCGGCGTCCGGCGGTACGCGACGGCGTCGGCGCGACGGGGCCGGGACGGCGGGTGGCGCCGGGGGCGGTGGTGAGCGCCAAGGCGACTCCTGCGGTGCTCGGGGAGGTGGGGCCGGTGCGCCGGCCCCACCTCCGGTCGGGTCAGCTGTCGGCGGCCAGCAGCTGGTTGACCTTGTCCTCGGCGGTCTTGAGCAGCGCGTCGATGTTCGCGTTCGGGTTGGTCAGCACACCGGACATCGCCGCGTCGAGCACCGCGTAGATCGCCTGCGCGTTGCGCGGCTCACCCTTGATCGGCACCGGGTTGGCCTCGAAGACCGCGAAGTTCGTGGTGTCCACGTTCGCGTTCGCCTTGCGCAGCTCCAGTTCCTGCTTCTGCGCGTCGCTGCCGTTCGTGAACAGCAGCGGCTGGGGCAGGCCGACCGGGTAGTTCTGCGGCTTGGCGCGCACGTAGTCGAACTGGCCCTTACCCGGGGTGAGCTTCTGGTAGGCGAGCCACTTCAGGCCGGCCTTGACCTGCTCGGGGCTGAGGCCCTTCTTGAAGAAGTAGCCCTCGCCGCCGCCCAGCGTGGCCTTGGCCGGGCCGTCCTGGCCGGGCAGCGGGCCCATCGCCCAGTCCTGGTACTTGCCCTGGAACTGGCTGACGATCGCCTGGGTCGCGTCCGGCGCGCCGATGAACATGCCGACCTTGCCGGCGCCGGCGTTGGTGAGCAGGTCACCCCACTGGAGCAGCTGCCGGGCACCCATGCTGTTGTCGCCGTAGCGCATGTCCTTGAGGTTCTGCAGGACCTGCTTGCCCATCGCGTTGTTGAAGTCGGCCTTCTTGCCGTCGGCGCTGAGCACCTGCCCGCCCTGCGAGTAGAGCAGCGACGTGAAGTGCCAGCCGCCGGTGTTGCCCGCGCTGTACTCGGCGTACCCGGCTATGCCGTCGCCGAGCGCGGAGATCTTCTTGGCCGCGGCCCGCACCTCCGGCCAGGTCTTCGGCGGGTTGTTCACGTCGAGCCCGGCCCGCTGGAACAGCGCCTTGTTGTAGATCAGGCCCATCGAGTAGTTCTTCACCGGTACGGCGTAGAGCTTGCCGCCGTCGGTGAAGACCTCCTTGAGCGCCGGGTCGACGCTGTCCCAGGTGGGGATGGTGTCCTTCGTGGCGTACTGGCCGATGTCCATCGCCTGGCCGGAGTCCAGCACCTGCTGCAGGTCGGTCATGTAGCCGTAGAACACGTCGGTGACGGTGCCGCCGGCCAGGCGGGCGGTGAAGTCCGGCGGGTTGTTGCACTGCTCGCCGACGCTGACGCTCTTGACGACGATGTCCGGGTTCTGCCGCTGGAACTCGGCGACGTCGTCGTTCCAGTTCTTCAGCAGCTCCTTCTGCGCGCCGACCGGCTGGCAGTCGACGGTGATGGTGACCTTGCCGCCGGCGTCGCCGCTGTCGTCGCTCTTGGTGGAGCACGCCGCAAGGCTGAGCCCGAGGCCGGTCGCGAGCGCGAGCGCCGCGACCTTCCGATACTGCGGTACGGACATCTGTCCATCCCTTCGGGAACGGGTGTATCCATGGCCTTCACTGATGTGCGGTGACCGCGCGGCTGCCTCTGGTGGTGGAACGGCAGCCGGCACGCGCCCTGCCTCCGGAAACCGCGCCCCGGGTCAGGTGTGAGTGGAGTCACTGTAGCGACGCGAACCGAACCCAGCAAGATGCCGACTGACAAACGCAAGAATTCGACTTGGCCTCGGAAGGACGCGGCTCCAGTCGGCCGTGTCGTCGATCTTGGAGTTGTGGCGCCTCAGATACCGGCATCAGTGCCGCATTCCGGGCACCACAACTCCAAGATCGACGGATGCGGTGGGGTGGGGTGAGGCGGCGTGGGGGGCGGCGTGAGGGCGGCGTGGGCCCCGGGGTCAGCGGCGGGGGGCGGGGGCGGTGGAGCCGCGTACCACCAGCTCGGGCTCGAACAGCAGCTCGTCGTGCAGCACCCCGGCGCCCTCGATCTGGGTCACCAGCAGGTCCACGGCGGCCTGGCCCATGGTCTCGATCGGCTGGCGCACCGTGGTCAGCGGCGGGTCGGTGCAGGTCATGAACGCCGAGTCGTCGAAGCCGACCACCGAGACGTCGGCCGGCACCGCGCAGCCCAAACGCCGGGCGGCCCGGATGGTGCCCAGCGCGAGCACGTCGCTGGCGCAGACGATGCCGGTCGCGCCGCGCTCGATCAGCTTCGTGGCGGCGACCCGCGCGCCCTCCATGGAGAAGCTGGACCGCTCCACCATGGACCGGTCCTCGCCCCAGCCGGCGGCCCGGACCATGGCGTCGAGCTTGCGGCGCGAGGGCACGTGGTCGGCCGGGCCGAGCACCATGCCGATCCGGTCGTGGCCGAGCGAGCGCAGGTGGCCGTACGCCTGCTCGACGGCGACCGCGTCGTCGGTGGACACGCGCGGGAAACCCAGCTCCTCGACGCCGGCGTTCACCAGCACCACCGGCAGGCCCCGGTCGGTGAGGCGCCGGTAGTGCTCGTGCGAGGCGTCGGCGAGCGCGTACGAGCCGCCGGCGAAGATGACGCCGCTGACCTGGTGGTCGAGCAGCATCTCCACGTACCCGGACTCCGGTACGCCGCCGATGGTGCGGGCGCACAACGCCGGGGTGAAGCCGCGCTGCGCGAGCGAGCCGGTGACCACCTCGGCCAGCGCCGGGAAGATCGGGTTCTGCAACTCCGGCAGCACCAGGCCGACCAGGCGGGCGCGCTCGCCGCGCAGCTTGCTCGGGCGCTCGTAGCCGAGCACGTCGAGGGCGGTCAGCACGGCGGTCCGGGTCGCCTCGGACACGCCGCCGCGGCCGTTGAGCACCCGGCTCACCGTCGCCTCGCTGACGCCCGCCTTGCGGGCCACCTCGGTCAGGCGCTTCGTCACGGCGGCAATCGTACGTCGGATTCTTGCAAGAAATGAACAGCCGGACGGGTCGGTTCTTGCCAGGACGGGCGACAAGAGGTCCGAAAGATACGAGCAGATTGATGCGTGAAAGGCAACAGAGCACCGGAATAACATGAGGGCCCTTGTCGATGGCCTGCGCCGCCGAGGCCACCCGTCCCCCGAGAAAGTGGGTGCTCCGATGTCGCGGAGCGTGCCGAGGATCCTCGCGGCGGCGCTCGCCGCCGCCCTGCTCGTACCGCCCGGCGCCGCCACGGCCGGCCCGCCGCGCGGACCGGCCCCCGTGGTGACCCGCGCCGGGCTGGACCCCGCGCTCGTCGCCGGGCGCGGGGCGACAGTGGACTACGTCGAGCAGGAGGCGGAACACGGCCGGACCACCGGCACCGTGATCGGGCCGGACCGGTCGGCGTACACACTCGCCGGTGAGGCGTCCGGCCGCCGCGCCGTGCGCCTGCTGCCCGGCCAGCACGTCGAACTCACGCTCCCCCGGCCCACGAACGCGCTGACCGTGCGCTACAGCATCCCGGACGCGCCGGGCGGCGGCGGGATCACCGCGCCGCTGCGGGTGTCCGTCGGGCACGCGCCCGCCCGCACCATGACGCTGACCTCGCAGTACGCCTGGCTCTACAACCAGTACCCGTTCACCAACGACCCCGGTGCCGACCTGCTGCACCCGGACTGGTGGATCACCGAGTGCTCCTGCGTGCCGGCGGCCACCACGCCCGCGCCGGTGATCAGCAAGCCGTTCCGGCCGCACCACTTCTACGATGAGCAGCGGCTGCTGCTCGGCCGTACCCATCGGGCCGGTGAGGTGGTCCGGCTGACCGCGCCGCGCGGCACCGCCGCCGCGTGGACGGTGATCGACCTGGTGGACGCGCACCTGGTCGCGCCGCCGCGCGTGGTCCCCCGCGCGGTGAACGCGCTGTCCTTCGGCGCCGACCCGACCGGCCGGCGGGAGTCCGCAGACGCCCTCGACCGGGCCGTCGCGTACGCCCGGCGGGTGGACCGCCCGCTCTACCTGCCGCCCGGCACCTACCAGGTCAACCGGCACATCGTCGTGGACGACGTGACGATCGCCGGTGCGGGCAGCTGGTACACGATCGTGCGGGGACGCGAGGTCACGCTGGACACGCCCGCGCCCGACGGCTCCCGGCACACCGGCGTCGGCTTCTACGGCCGCGACGCCGCCGACGGCGGCAGCAGCGACGTGCACCTGTCCGGCTTCGCGATCGAGGGCGACGTACGCGAGCGGATCGACACCGACCAGGTCAACGCCATCGGCGGGGCGCTCAGCCACAGCACGATCGACGGCCTCTACCTGCACCACACGAAGGTCGGCATGTGGTTCGACGGGCCGATGACCGGGCTGCGGGTCACCAACACCGTGATCGCCGACCAGATCGCCGACGGGCTGAACCTCCACACCGGCGTCACCCGCTCCTCGGTGACGAACTCGGTGGTCCGCAACAGCGGCGACGACGCCCTCGCCATGTGGTCGGAGGGCACGGCGAACGCGTCGAACACGTTCGCGTACAACACGGTGCAGTCGCCGGTGCTCGCCAACGGCATCGCGCTGTACGGCGGCGCGGACCTGACCGTCGCGCACAACCTGGTCGCCGACCCGGTACGCGAGGGCAGCGCGATCCAGGTGGGCTCCCGGTTCGGGGCGGAGCCGTTCACCGGCCGGCTGCGGATCACCGGCAACACCGCGCTGCGGGCCGGCACGTACGACCTGAACTGGAACATCGGCCTCGGCGCGATCTGGTTCTACGCGCTGGACCGCAGCATCGACGCGGACATCCTGGTCAGCGGCGACGCGTACCTGGACAGCACCTACAACGCGATCATGCTGGTCAGCGACTGCCGGTGAAGGACAGCGTCCGTATCGACAACGTCCGCTTCCGGGACATCCGGGTCGACGGCGCCGGGACGTCGGTGGTCAGCGCGCGTACGGCGGGCGGGGCGAGCTTCGCGAACGTGGACGCCCGCAACGTGGGCGCGGTCGGCGTGAACAACTGCGGGTCGTTCCACTTCACCCCGGCCGGGTCGGAGTTTGCCCTGACCGACCTCGGCGGCAACGACGGCGGCTGGCTGGCCCCGTGGCTGCTGCCGAACACCATCACCTGCGACGACCGTCCGCCGCTGGTGCCGCCGCCACCGCCGTCGCGCTGGTGACACACGACGCGACCCCCGCCGTCACGGGCCGGCGGGGGTCGCGGTACGTGTGTGGCTCAGGCCTCGGTGAGCTGGCCGCGCAGCTTGGTCAGGGCGCGGGCGAGCAGCCGGGACACGTGCATCTGGGAGACACCGACGCGGGCCGCGATCTCGCTCTGGGTCAGGTTGCCGTAGAAGCGCAGCGTGAGGATCTTCTGCTCCCGCTCGTCGAGCGTGGCCAGCGCCGGGCCGAGGGAGGCGCGCAGCTCGGCCAGCTCGTACTCGTTGTCCTCGGCGCCGAGGGTGTCGCCCAGCTCGGTGGCGCTGTCGCCGTCGCCGATCGGGGTGGACAGCGACACCGCGTTGTAGGCGCGGGCGCCTTCCAGGCCTTCGAGCACCTCTTCCTCGGTGACGTCGAGGTGGGTGGCGATGTCGGCGACGGTCGGGGCCCGGTTGAGCGTCTGGGTCAGCGTGCTGTTCGCCTCGGAGATGCGCAGCCGCAGCTCCTGCAGGCGGCGCGGAACCCGGATGTTCCAGGTGCGGTCGCGGAAGTGCCGCTTGATCTCGCCGAGGATCGTCGGGATGGCGAAGCCGGCGAAGTCGACGCCGCGCGAGGCGTCGAACCGGTCCACCGCCTTGATCAGGCCCAGCGCGGCGGTCTGCGCGAGGTCGCCGGCCGGCTCGCCGCGCCCGCTGTAGCGGGCGGCCAGGTGGTTCGCCAGCGGCAGCCACGCCTCGATGACCTGGTTGCGCAGGGCGGCCCGCTGCGGGTGGCCGGCGGGCAGCGCGGCGAGCGCCGCGATCAGCTCGCTGGCACGGGACTCCTCACCGGTCTGCGGCGCGCGCTGCACCTCGGTCGCGGTCGATGCCATGGTCATCGTGGTCATGCTGCCCTTCCTGTCCTCGGAGAACGGGTGGCCTCCCACACCGGTCGTGCCAGCCACACTAGACCAAAGGCCATGGCCAAATCAACCGAACGGACGATGGAGATTTAGCGTCATATCCGGACATAGAGGCGAGCAGCGGCGATCAGCGTGGCATCAACGGGCGGTAGTCGGCAGCGGTGAGCGGCAGCACCGAGAGGCTTCCGTCCGCGCGCGGCACCTCCAGCGGCTGCCCGCCGCGGCGGAACGCGACGCTGTACACGTCCGGTCGCTGCGTGAGGCTGCACACGATCTGCCCGAAGGCCAGCACCTCGTCGTTGCGGCCGGTCTCCTCACCGGCCTGGCGCACGTCGACTGTCGCCACGGTGCCGGCCAGCGTGGCCCCGGCCACCGCCACCGTGCCCGGCAGCGCCGTGGACAGCCCCTGGCGGCGCTCCCCCGGACCGGGACCGGCCAGCAGGTGCTGAAGGTGCGTGTCCACCCCGGGCAGCCCGTCCACCCGGCGGTTGACCACGACCAGGCCGTCGTCCCGGACGAAGCAGAACGGCTCGTCCACCCGCCCGTCCCCGTCGGCGGTCGAGGACACCGCAGGCGTCGGGAAGGCCCCGGGCGGCGTCTGCACGAGCCGGGGCTCGTCGTCCACCGGCACCCCGCAGCCGGCGAGCAGCGCCACGGCGAGCAGGGCGGGCGCGAGCCGCCGCCGGCTCACCGGAGCGCTCCGGGCAGCTCGACCCGGAAACGGGCGCCGGGCGCGCGGTCCAGCACCCGCGCCGACCCGCCGTGCGCGTCGGCGTGCTGCGCCACCAGGGCGAGGCCGAGTCCGGTGCCGTCGGTGCCGGCGCGGTCGTGCGCCGCCCGGCCCCGCACGAACCGGTCGAAGATGATCTCCCGGTCGCCCGGCGGCACGCCCGGTCCGTCGTCGTCGACCTCCAGCACGCCCACGCCGTCGCCCCCGCCCAGGCGTACGGCGACCGGGCCGCCGCCGTAGCGCTCGGCGTTCTCCACCAGGTTCAGCAGCGTCTGCGCGAACCGGCGCCGGTCGACCCACCACTCGTGCGGGACGTCGCCTGCCACCTGCACCAGGCTCTCCGGCAGCGATCGTTCCCGGCAGGCGGCCCGGGCCAGCTCCACCACGTCGACCGTCTCGCGGTGCGCCGGCTGCTCGGTGCGGGCCAACTGGATCAGGTCGTCGACGAGGCGCTGGAACCGGGTCACCTCGTCGGCCACCAGGCCGGCGGCGGTGGCGGTGCGTTCGTCCTGGTGCTCGCGGCGGCGGTGCAGCACGCTCGCCGCCGCGGCCAGCGTCTGCAACGGCGAGCGCAGCTCGTGGCTCACGTCGGCGGCGAAGCGCCGGTCCCGCTCGATGCGGTGCACCAGCTTGTCGACCATCTCGTTGAACGAGCTGGACAGGCGGGTGAGGTCGGGGTCGGTGGTCGGATCGAGCCGGGTGGCGAAGTCCCCGCCCGCGATCCGTTCCGCCGCGTCGGCGACCGCTGTCAGTGGCCGCAGGCTGTGCCGGGTGGCGTACCAGCCGAGCGCCGCGCCCGCCCCGGCCACCATGATCGCCACGGCGATCAGCGCCAGGCCCACCACCTGGAACGTCTCCTCGACCTCCCGCAGCGAGGTCAGCTCGTAGTAGCCGAGCGCGCCGGGCAGCGGCACGCCGACCAGCAGCGCGGGCTGCCCGTCGAGGCGGATCCGCTGCACCGCGGGCTTGCCGTCGGCGACCATGCGCTGCAACTCCACCGGCACGGAGCTGGCGCCCACGTCGGCGGTGCGGGCGTACCAGCCGTCGGGCAGGTGCAGCAGCGGGCGCCGGGCGCTGCCGGTGTCGAGCGAGCGCAGCACCGCCACCACGTCCGGCGTGCCGGTGTCCAGGCCGGAGCGGACCACCGCCGCGTCGTAGTAGGCGACCCGCACCGCGGTGCGCTCCCGCTCGTCGAGCAGCGAGCGCCGGGTCAGGTCGTACGAGAAGAGGGCCATCAGCGCGGACAGCAGCAACGCGCCGACGGCGAACGCCGCGGTGACGCGGGCGCGCAGTCCGGGACGGGTCATCGCTGCAGCTTGTAGCCGAGGCCGCGGAGGGTGACCAGGTGGCGGGGGTTCGCCGGGTCCGACTCGATCTTCTGCCGCAGCCGGCCGACGTGCACGTCGACGAGCCGCTCGTCGCCGGTCTCGTAGCCCCAGACCCGGCTGAGCAGCTGCTGGCGGGACAGCACGCGGCCGGCGTGCTCGGCCAGCTCGCAGAGCAGCCGGAACTCGGTGCGGGTGACCGGGACCGGCCGTCCGGAGCGGCGCACCTCGCCGGCCTCGGCGCTGATCTCCAGCTCGCCGAAGAACTGGGCGGGGGCGGGCCCGGACACGGTGCGGACCCGCCGGCGCAGCGCCCGCAGCCGGGCCGACAGCTCCTTGATCGCGACCGGCTTCACCACGTAGTCGTCGGCGCCGGCCTCCAGCGCGGCGACGATGTCGTGGGTGTCGTCGCGGGCGCTGATCACCACGACCGGCACGTCGTCGTCGCGGCGCAGCTGGCGGATGCAGTCGAACCCGTTCATGCCGGGCAGCATCAGGTCGACGAGCACGTAGTCGGACGGCTTCTCCCGCTGCCGTCGCAACCCGTCCTCCGCGGTCGGGGCGCCGTACGCCTCGTAGCCCTCCTCCTCCAGGGCGAGCTGCAGCGCGAGCCGGATGCGGTCGTCGTCCTCGATCACCAGTACGGCCGTCATATGGGCATCATGACCGGCCGGGCACGGGTAGCCCAACCGCGTGGGCCGTTCGTGGTTTTTGTCATCGAACCGTCATACAACCGTCCGGGGACCTCCAAGATCGCTGCGCAGAGTGGGGATCGACACTGAACCCGCCACGGAAGCGACCTGATGCCCGCTACCCTGCCGTCCCCGCCGGAGTCCGCCGTGCCGCACGTGCGGGTGGACATCACCGACGAACTGGACCTCGCCGGGCTGCCCGAGGTCGCGCACGTGCTGGACCGCATCCTCGCGCTGCGCCCCCGCGAGCTGACGATCGACCTCGCCGGGTGCCGGCATGTGGACGCCGCCGCGGTCGCGCTGCTGCTGGACGTGCACCGGCGGCTGGCGCGGCAGGACGGCGTGCTCACGCTGAGCAACCCGCACCCACGGATCCGGCGCATCCTGCAGACCTCCGGGCTGGGCGCCGTACCCGTCGTCGACACGCCCCGTCCGGCCGCGCGCGGCCGGGCCCGGGTCGCGTCCGCACCCCGCTGAGGAGGGGCCGTGACCGGAAGCACGCTCGTCGGAGCACTCGTGGTGGGTCTCGCCGTCGGTGGCGTGGGCCGGCTCGTCGTGCCGGGGCGCAAGGCCGTCCCGGTCTGGCTGACGCTGGCGCTCGGCGTGGCCGCCGCGCTGCTCGGCGCGATCGTGGTCGGGCTGGTGGACCGCCGCCCCGACGCCTCGCCGCTGCTGTCCCTGGTGACGCAGACCGCGTTCGCGGCCGTGGCGGTCGTGCTGGCGGTGGTGACGGCGGGCGGCACGGGCGCGGACCGGCAGGCGCCCGATCCGGGCGCCCGGCGGAAGGAGGAGGTGTGACAGTCGTCCCCGCGGACCACCTGATGATGCTCATCTGCGACGGCTGCGGCGACAGCGTCACCGGCGCGGGCGCGACGCTGCCCGACGCCGAGGTGGTGTGGACGCTCGTGTTCGAGCACGACTGGGTCGGCTCGCCCTTCGCGTCCGGCCCGCACCACTGCCCCCGGTGCAGCGTCCGGGCCACGGTCGCCGAGGACGGCCTGGGCACCGAGGACCTGGAGCAGGTGGCCGGCACCCCGGCCGCCGGCGACGTCGATCCCGCCGAGGCGGTACGCCGGGCGATCGCGGAACGCTCCGTGCGCGGCGACCGCGAACTGGTCGACCTGTCCGCGCTCGAGGTGATCGACTCGGCCGGGCTCGGCCTGCTGGTGCGCGCGCACCAGGACGCCCGGCGCGACGGCCGCCGGCTGTGCCTGCTGTCGCCGTCGCGCTTCGTGCTCACCGTGCTGCACACGATGCGGCTCGACGGCGTCTTCACAGTCGTCGACGGCCGCGCCCCGGCGCCGGGATCCGCGTCCCGGCGCGCGGTCATGACCGAACAGAAGGAGCCCTCCCCGTGGTGATGCCCTGGCCGTACCCCGAGTTCCCGTACACCGGCCGTGAGCCGGAGCCCGACGACGCGGACACCCGGCTCGCCTCGCTCGTCGCCCAGCGGCTCAGCGCCGACTGGACCACCCGGCGGCAGCAGATCACCGTCACCGTGCAGAACCGGGTGGTGATCCTCGCCGGCCTGGTGGCCGATCCGGAAACCCGCCTGGTCGCCGCCGAGCTGGCCTGGGACGTGCCGGGCGTGTTCGACGTCTGCAACGCGCTGCGGCTCTACGGTGGGCGGCGCGGCGGCCGCTGAGCCACCGGCTGTTGCACGGATCGACATCCGCCTCTACGCTCGCCCTGGGAGCGCTCCCCCAGGCCGCCGCGTCGGGCTTTCCGGGCAGGTTCACGACGGGCACCGTCCGATCACCATCAAGCGATGGGACCTTCCCGCATGTTCTCGATTCCCCGCCCGTCCCGGCGGCACCTGCTCGTCGGCGGCGCGGTCGGCGCGCTCGCCCTGGCCGCGACGGCCGTCCTGCCGTCGCCGAACGCGATGGCCGCGACCGGCTGTGCCGTCACCTACACCACCAACTCGTGGCCCGGGGGCTTCACCGCCACCGTCGCGGTGACAAACCTCGGCGACCCGGTGAGCAACTGGACGCTGGGCTTCACCTTCCCCGACGGGGGCCAGCGCGTGGTGCAGGGCTGGTCGGCCACCTGGCAGCAGAGCGGCTCCTCGGTCACCGCGCGCAGCGCGGACTACAACGGCGCGCTCGGCACCGGCGCGAGCACCACTGTGGGCTTCAACGGCTCCTGGACCGGGTCGAACCCGAACCCCACCTCGTTCACGCTCAACGGCACGGTCTGCACCGGCGGCACCGGCACGCCCCCGCCGAGCACCCCGCCGCCCAGCACGCCCCCGCCGCCGACCACTCCCCCGCCCACGACGCCGCCGCCGACCGGCACCACCCCGGTCGCGATCAACGGCCAGCTCCAGGTCTGCGGGGTCAACCTCTGCAACCAGTACGGACGGCCGATCCAGCTGCGCGGCATGAGCACCCACGGCCTGCAGTGGTTCGCCAACTGCTACACCGACACCTCGCTCGACGTGCTGGCCGACGAGTGGCAGGCGGACCTGCTGCGCATCTCGATGTACGTGCAGGAGCAGGGCTACGAGACCAACCCGGCCGGCTTCACCGCCCAGGTGAACACGCTCGTGGACAAGGCCGAGGCCCGGGGCATGTACGCGCTCATCGACTTCCACACGCTGACCCCCGGTGACCCGATGTACAACCTGGACCGGGCCAAGACGTTCTTCGCCAACGTGTCCGCGCGCAACGCGGCCAAGAAGAACGTGATCTACGAGATCACCAACGAGCCCAACGGGGTCAGCTGGTCCACCATCCGCAACTACGCCGAGCAGGTCATCCCGGTGATCCGGGCCAACGACCCGGACGCGGTGATCATCGTCGGCACCCGCGGCTGGTCCTCGCTGGGCGTGTCCGACGGCAGCAACTCCGACGAGATCGTGAACAACCCGGTGCGGGCGCAGAACATCATGTACACGTTCCACTTCTACGCCGCCTCGCACCAGGACAACTACCGCAACGAGGTGCAGCGGGCCGCCTCCCGGCTGCCGCTGTTCGTCACCGAGTTCGGCACCGTCACCTACACCGGCGACGGCGCCGTCGACGTCGCCAGCAGCAACGCCTGGCTCGACCTGCTCGACCGGCTGAAGATCAGCTACGCCAACTGGACGTTCTCCGACGCCCCCGAGGGTTCGGCCGCGCTGCGGCCGGGCACGTGCGCGTCCGGCTCGTTCAGCGGGACGTCGGTGCTGACGCAGTCCGGCGCGTACATGCGCGACCGGATCCGCACCCCCGACAACTTCCCGACCTCCTGACCGGGCGGCCGGCGGCGATCCTTCCCCTTCGGGTCGCCGCCGGTCAGCCCTCGATCAACCCGGCCCGGCGCCACAGCAGCCGGCCCGGCCCGGCCACCAGACCCAGTTCGGTCAGATGCTCGGCGATCCGCTGCGCCGACCAGCGCAGCGTGGCCCGCCAGTGCGGGTTGGCCCGCGCCGCGGCGTGACCGGCCGCCGGGTCGATCCCGACCGACGCGTACGCCCGCGGGTGCACCAGCCGCCGCGTGATCGAGTACGCGGCCCGCCCGATCACCAGCCGCGCGTACGTGAGCGCGACCGGCCCGGCCGCCTCCACCTGCCGGGCCAGCTCGTCGCGGGCGAAGCGCACGTGCCGGGCCTCCTCCACCACGTGGATGCGCGACACCATCCGGATCAGCGGCTGCAACGACTCGTCGGCCATGATCTCGCGCTGGAACGAGTCGAGGATCTCCTCGGCGATCAGGATGGCCGCGTACATCTGCGGGCCGGTGGCGGTGGCCTTGAGCCAGCGCCCGAGCAGGTGGTCGACGGGCTCGGCGCGGTAGACGGGCGCGCCGGTGGCCTCGATGAGCCGGCCGAACATGATGGAGTGCCGGCACTCGTCGGCGACCTCGGTCAGCGCGTACTGGGCGTGCCGGCTGGTCGGATCCGCGTCGTAGTAGTGCCGGATCAGCATCTGCATGAGGATCGTCTCGAACCAGATCCCGGCGCTGGCGGCGCTGGCCACCTCGTGCTTGGTCAGCTCGACCCGCTGCTCCTCGGTCAGCCCGTCCCACAGTGGCGTGCCGTAGAGGCTGCTGCGCTGCGGCGGCAGCCAGTACGCGCCGGGCACTGGCGGCGCCGACCAGTCGACGTCCACCAGGGGGTCGTAGCTGGTACGCACGGAGGCGGTGAGGAGGCGGGCGGCTACCGCCTCGCGCGGGAATCCGGCCATGACCCCTCCATATTGACGTAACTTCCAGTAACTGTTACGAGTGGTAGCATGCGACGCACCACCACCGATGTCAATGGCCCCGACCCCTCGCCGGAGCCGTCCCCGCCACGGTCCGGAGGGCGGCGTGACCGCTGGGCGGAGCACCGCGAACAGCGCCGCCAGGAACTGATCGCCGCCGCCGTGCAGGCGCTGCTGCGGCACGGCCCGAACGTCGACATGGACCAGGTGGCGGCCACCGCCGGGGTCAGCAAACCGGTGCTCTACCGCTACTTCGCCGACAAGGCGCAGCTCTGGCTCGCGGTCAGCGAGGTGGTCGCGGCGCGCGTGGTGGCCGCCGTCGCGCCCGCCGTGGAGCAGGTCCGCGAGGAGCGGGCGCTGGTCGAGGCGACGATCGACGCGTACCTGAGCGTGGTGGAGTTCGAGCCCTCGCTCTACCGGTTCCTGGTGCACGAGTCCGGCCATCCCGGCATCCAGCAGGTGGTCGCCGGCACCAGCCGGCAGGTGGCCACCGGGCTGGCCCGGGTCATCGGCGACCGGCTGCGCGCGCTCGGTCTCGACGCCGGACCGGCCGAGCCGTGGGCGTACGGGCTGGTCGGGTTCGTGCAGGCGGTCGGCGACTGGTGGACCACGCACGGGCAGCCGATCCACCGGTCCGCGCTCACCGAGTACCTGACCACGCTGCTGTGGAGCGGCATCGAGGGGGTCCGCCGGGGCGCGGACCTGCCGCCGGAGCTGACCCGCGCGCACGAACGGATCGACAGGTGACCTGGCAGGGCACGGCCGAGATCGCCGGCACCCCGGTACGGCTGCACGCCGGCGGCCGGTTCGAGCCGGTCGACGGCCGCTACCACTGGGCCGGGCGCGTCGAGCCGGAGCCACGCCTGGTGCGGCTGCTGCGCTCCGGCCGCCGCGACGTGGAGATCCGCATCGGCGAGCGGGTCACCCGGGCCCGGCTGACCGAGGTGGACCCGTGGGGCGGGGTGCGCATCACCGGCGTCGGCACGCCGCCCTGGCCCCCGGAAGAGGAGTGACACGTACGGTGAGGGGATGACGCCGACCGCCACCGTGCTGCTGGTCTTCGGGCGTGGCGTGGTGGCCGGCGACGACGGCTACCGGCTCACCGCCGAGAGCATCGCGCGCACCGAGGCCGCGGTGGCGTACGTCCGCGCGCACGCCGACGAGTTCCGCCGCGCGCCCGGCGCCCGGGTCGTGTTCACCGGCGGCTGGCCGCACGGCCCGGCCGGGGCGCCCGGTCCGCCGCCCGGATTCCGGGAGGGCGAGCTGATGCGGGCGCTGGCGCGCGAGGCCGGCCTCGACGCGTACGCCCGGTCGGCGGCCGAGACCCGGTCCCGCACCACGCTGCAGAACCTGGCGCACACCGTGCAGGACGGGCTGCTCGGCGCGGCCGAGTTCACCGCGCGGCGCCCGCTCGGGCTGGTCACGCACCCGTGGCACCTGCCCCGCGTCCGGCTGCTCGCCGCGCGCGTGCTCGGCCTGACCGGCCCGGCGCTGGCCGACGTGCCGGTGACCGCGCCCGACCCGGTGCCGGCCCGGCGCGAGCGGGCCGTCCGCGCGCTCAGCCGGCTCGGCTATCTCGGCGTGCGTACCCCGGAGGCGTCGCTGCGCCGCGAGCGCGCGCTGAGCCGCGCGGCCGACCGGATCGGACGCCTCACGCCCCGGCGGTGATTCGCGGTCGCGGGCCCGGGGTACGACGCTCCTCGATCGACCCGGCGGACCGTGCCGGCGGGCGAGTCCACCCCGGGAGGTCCAGTGCTCGTGCTCGTGCCCGTGTACCGGCCGGGTGACCGGCTTCCGCCGCTGGTCACCGACCTGCGGGCCGCGCTGCCCGGGGCGCGGGTGCTGGTCGTGGACGACGGCAGCGGCCCGGCCGCAGCCGGGGTGCTGCGCGCGGCCCGCGACCGGGGCGCCGAGGTGCTGCGCCGCCGGGTCAACCGGGGCAAGGGCGTGGTGCTGCGCACCGGCTTCCGGTACGCCGCCACGCGCCACCCGGGACACGATGTGACCTGTGTGGACGCCGACGGTCAGCACCGCGTGGAGGACGTGTGCCGGGTGGCCGGGCGGATGCGCGCCACCGGCGCGATGACGCTCGGCGTGCGCCGCTTCGACGGCGAGGTGCCGGCGCGCAGCCGGTTCGGCAACGCCGCGACCCGGGTCGCGTTCCGGCTGGCGACCGGCCGGGACGTGCGGGACACCCAGACCGGGCTGCGGGCGTACCCGGCCGGGCTGCTGGACTGGCTGGTCACCGTCCCCGGCGACCGCTTCGAGTACGAGATGGACGTGCTGCTGCGCGCGGTGGGCGCCGGGCTGCCGGTCGAACAGGTGGACATCGCCACCCGCTACCACGCCGACAACGCGGGTTCGCACTTCTCCGCGCTCGCCGACTCGGTGCGCATCTACCGTCCGCTGGTCGGCTTCGCCGCGGCCCGGCTGACCGGCGGTGCCCACCCGGAGCGCATCCCGGACACCGCCGTCACGACGTCGCGTCCCACACCTGCGACTCGAACTCCCTGAGCTGCTCGCGCAGCGACGGCGGGCACGTGGTGCGGTACGCGTGCCCGTCGTCGGCGGGCACCGCGCGGACCATCTCGTCGATCATCTCCTGGGGGTCGCGCTGGTGGCCCAGGTAGTCGCCGAAGTCAGGGCGCGGCAGCAGCGCGGTGGACTCGTCCCACCACTGGGACATGGTCTCCACGCCGGTGTCGTTGTAGCCGGTCCGGTACGGGCCGGGGTTGATCACCGCAACGCGGACGCCGCGCGGTTCCAGCTCGCCCTTCATGGCCCAGGCGAGCGCCTCGATCGCGTGTTTGGTGGCGGCGTAGACGCCGATGAACGGCCGGGTTCGTACGCCGACCGCCGAGGACACCCAGACCACCTTGCCGGCGCCCCGGGCCAGCATCGGCGGCACCAGGTCCTGCGCCAGGTGCAGGTGGCCGAAGACGTTCACGTCGAACGAGCGGCGGACCCGCTCCATCGGGATCTCCACCACCGCGCCGGCCTCCTGCAGGCCCGCGTTGAGCACCAGGATGTCGACACGGTGGCGGGCGGCCGCGGCCCGGTCGGCCGGGTCGGTGACGTCCAGCTTGATCGCGTCCAGCGCGACGCCGGCCCGTTCGGCCTCGGCGCGCAGCTCGCGGACCTGCGGCCAGATCTGTGCCGCGGCGATCACGTGGTGGCCGGCGCGGGCCAGCCCGAGCGCCGCGCCCCGGCCGAGCCCGCTGCCGGCCCCGGTGATCAGGATGTCCGCCATCGGGCTCAGCCCTGCCGGGCCTTCTGCCGCCGGTCGGACTTGTTCAGCACGAACAGCTTGCCCCGGCGCCGGACCACTATCGAGTCGGCCTTGCGCTTGAGTGCGCGCAGGGAGCTTCGGACCTTCATATCCGCTCCTTCGGTTCCCGCCGGTGTCCGTCCGGTACGGGTACCCGCCGCGGCGGTGCTCATGCCCGGTCCCGCGTGGTCGCCACCGCTTCGCCGAGGTGGCGGCATCACCGTGTCCGGGATGCCGCCACCTCGGCGTACTGGCGTGCGGATCAGGCGGCCGTGCAGGGGCTTCCGTTGAGCGTGAACGAGCCGGGTTTACCGGCGTTGCCGGTGTGGGTGGCCTGGAAGCCGATGTCCACCGAGCCGCCCGGTGCGATCACCGGGTTGTAGGAGACGTTGCGGGCGGTCACCGCGCCGCTGGTGGGGCTGTAGGTGGCGTTCCAGCCGCCGGTGATCGTCTGGCCGCCCGGCAGCGTGAACGCGAGGCTCCAGCCGCTTATCGCCGTGGTGGACGTGTTGGTGATCGTCACCGAGGCGGTGAGGCCGTTGTTCCAGGCGTTCACCACGTACCCGACCCGGCAGGCCCCCGACGGCGGCGGCGTCGTGGGCGGCGGCGCCGTGGTGGGCGGGGGCGTCGTCGGCGGGGGCGTGGTGGGTGGCGGCGTGGTGGGGACGGCCGTGGTGGGCGGCGGGCTGGTCGGCGGCACGGTGTCCAGGCCGAAGAAGCGGATCGCCTGGGCCGCGTCCACCGGCAGGTTGTGCGTGACGCCCTGCATGCTGATCGCCTCGACGGTCGCGGTGCCGCCGGTGCCGCCGTAGCGGGTCCGGGTGTAGCCGGACTGCGGGCTGTCCGTGTAGTCGGGCGTCTGGCTCAGCCCGTGCACGTTCGTCCACTGGTCGATCTGCTCGCCGAAGTTCGGGTAGCGCAGCGTCTCGTCGTTGGTGCCGTGCCAGATCTGCATCCGCGGACGCGGGCCGGTGTAGCCGGGGTAGGCGTTGCGCACCAGGTCGCCCCACTGCTGCGGGGTCTTCAGCACCTGGCCGTTGGCGCACTCGCTGTTCCACTCCGAGCCGTTCGTGGTGGCGAAGCAGCCGAACGGCACCCCGGCGAAGGCCGCCCCGGCGCGAAACACGTCCGGGTAGTCGCCGAGCAGCACGTTCGTCATCATCGCGCCGGACGAGGTGCCGGTGGTGAAGATCCGCTGCGAGTCGACCGGGTAGCGCTGCCGCACGTAGTCCACCATGGACTTGATGCCCACCGGGTCGCTGCCGCCGTCGCGGCGCAGCGCCTGCGGTGAGGACACGTCGAAGCACTTGCTGCTGCGGGTCACCGACGGGTAGACGACGATGTAGCCGTACCGGTCGGCCAGCGACGCGAACTGGGTGCCGGAGTACATGGCCGGGCCGCTGCCGGTGCAGTAGTGGTTCACCACGAGCAGGCCGGGACGGGCCGCGACGGTGTCCGGGACGTACAGGTACATGCGCAGGTTGCTCGGGTTGGTGCCGAAGTTCGTCACCTCGGTCAGCGCGGCGGCCGAGGCCGGCCCGGGGACGGCGAGCGCCGCTCCGACGGCGAGCCCGGCGGCGGCGAGCGCCGCGCCGAGCAGCCGGAGTCTGCTCATTTTGGACAGCATGCTGTTCTCCTCGGTGGTGGGAACGCCGCACGGAGCGGCGTCCTCGCCGGCGAGGCGCCTGCGACGGGCGGCCCGGACCCTCGGAGACGAGATAGACAGTCGCGGATCGATGCGACTCGAATCGGAGTCTAGGCCGCGCCCGGCGGACGGACAACCGCCGCGGCCACCCGGCGGGCGCGGTCCGGGTGGGTGAGCACGTCCACGCTGTCGACGTACTGGTCCACCGCGCCGATCGGCGGCCGGTCGCGCAGCCGCGGGTCGGTGATCGCGGCGCGGAGCGCCTCGACGAAGCGGCCCGCGTCGAGCACCAGGAACGGCCGGTCGTGGAAGGGCCGGGCGGCCGGGTCCACAGCCGGCGCCAGCGCGACGTCGTTGGTCCAGCCGGCCACCGTCTCCAGCGCCCGGACCAGGCCCGGCTCGCGGACCGCCCACTCGCCCGGACCGAGCGCGGCGGCGAGCCCGTCCACCACCGGCGCCGCGCCCGGCAGCGTCGCGAACACCGTGCCGAGCCATTTCGCGTACGGGGGCCAGCGGCGGCGCAGCAGCAGCCCGAGGCGCATCAGGTCCCGGGCCAGCCCGGCGGCCACCACCCGGCTGCCCAGCTCGTCGCCGACCTCGGCGCACCGGCCCGCCAGGTGCTCGGCCTGCGCGACCCGCTGCCACCCGGACGCCAGCACGTGCCGCCACACGTCGTCCGGATACCAGGCCAGCGCGGCGCGGGCGGCGGTGAGAGCCCCGTCGAGCCCGTCGTGGAACACCGCTCCCCCGGTCAGCTCCGCCAGCCGCTGCGTCGGCGTCGCCAGCCAGTCCGCCACCGACATGCCGGCGCGCGGGTCGGCGCCCAGCCGGTCCCGCAGCCACGCGCCCAGCTCGTCCACGCTCACGCCGTGCCGGTCGCCGTCGGCGTGCACCGTGCCGAGCCGTACCGCCGGGCCGCCGGCGTACCGGGTCGGCCAGCCGAGGAACCGCGCCGGCAGGTCCGCGTCCAGCGCCGCCCGTACCGGCGCCACGTCGTGCGCGCTGTCCACGAAGACCTGGGTACGCGGACCCCAGTCGTGGTCGGTGGAGCGGGGCGTGTCGAGGCCGAGCAGCTCGGAGCCGCCGTCGAGCAGACCGGCGGAGTACCGCAGGCCGGGCAGCCGCCGCGCCAGCAGCGGACCCACCACCTCGTCGTGGAACCGGCGGGCCAGGGTCAGGCCGGGTACGAAGCTCACCCCGCCAGTCTGCGCATCCGGGGACCCGCGCGCGCCCGGGTTTCCGCTCCGGCGGTCGCCTCCCCCATCTCGTCAGAGGGCTGTGGAAGGCTTGTCGCCGTGGCACACCGACAGCCGATCCTCCTGATCGACTCCCCCAGCCTCTACTTCCGCGCCTACTTCGGCATTCCCGAGTCGGCCGCGAAGACCGGCGACGGCCAGCCCGTCAACGCCGTGCGCGGCTTCCTCGACATGCTCGCCCAGCTGGTCCGCACCCGCCGTCCCGACCGGATGATCTGCGCGATGGACCACGACTGGCGGCCGGCGTGGCGGGTCGAGCTGCTGCCGTCGTACAAGGCGCACCGGGTCGCGCCCGAGGGCGGCGAGGTCGTGCCGGACACGCTGTCCCCGCAGGTGCCGATGATCCTGGAGGTCCTCGACGCGCTCGGCATCCCGGTTGTGGGCGCCACCGGCTACGAGGCCGACGACGTGCTCGGCACGCTCTCGGTGACCCAGCCCGGCCCGGTCGAGGTGGTCTCCGGCGACCGCGACCTGTTCCAGCTCGTCGACGACGCGCGCCCGGTGCGGCTGCTCTACGTCGGGCGGGGCGTGGCCAAGCTGGACGACTGCGACGACGCGGCGGTGCGGGCCCGCTACGGCGTGCCCGCCGACCGGTACGCCGACTTCGCGGCGCTGCGCGGCGACCCCAGCGACGGCCTGCCCGGCGTGGCCGGGGTGGGTGAGAAGACCGCCGCCCGGCTGATCGACCGCTACGGCGGGCTCGACGGCATCCTGGCCGCGCTCGACGACCCCGGCTCCGGCTTCGCCCCGGGGCTGCGCGCCAAGCTCGACGCCGCCCGCGACTACCTGGCGGTGGCGCCGAAGGTGGTCCGGGTCGCCACCGACGTGCCGCTGCCCGAGCTGGACCCGACGCTGCCGACGTCGCCCGCCGACCCGGAGCGGCTGCTGGAGCTGGCGCAGCGCTGGAACCTGGCCGGGTCCTGCCGCCGCCTGGTCGACGCGCTGGCGGGCGACCGATCGTGATCAGTTGATCACGAAGGGCGGTCGGTGCTCCGGCGGCTCGGGAACTGGGCGCCGGGCTGCGCCAGCGTCGACCGGGCACGCAGGCCCACCGGGTCCGGCGCGGGCTCGGCGGCGACCGTCCGCGGCGCGTCACCGAGCCGCGAGCTGACGTACGCGGCCCCGGCCCGGTCGTCGTCCGAAGGCGCGGCGAGCAGCGCGTAGACGAGCCCCACCACGCCGAAGACCACCGCCAGCACGATCGGCACCAGCAGTCCGCTCACCTCGGTGCCGGAGGCCGGGCCGCGGCTCTCGTGCAGGTGCACCGACAGCGCGCTCATGCCGGTGAAGTGCATGCCGTTGACAGCGATGCCCATGACCAGCGCCGAGGCGGCGATGGCGAGCCCACGCCGGACGGTCATCGCCAGCCAGAGCGCGACGGTGGCGGCCACGATCGCGATGACCACCGACAGCGTCACCCGCAGCGGGTCGTAGCCGAACGAGCCGTCCAGGCGCATCGCGGCCATGCCGGTGTAGTGCATGGCGGCCACCCCGGCGCCGGTGAAGAACCCGCCGGCCAGCAGACGCGGCGCGGCGAGCCGGCCGGTGCCCACGATCGCCAGCCCGATGCCGACCGACGCCACCGCGATCGCGGTGCTGGCGGCCGTCAGCGGCACGTCGTAGCGGATCCGGGTGCCGGAGACGGCGAACCCGAGCATCGCCATGAAGTGCATGGCCCAGATCGCGGTGCCACCCAGCGCCCACGCGGCGAGCAGGCCCCACCAGGCGCGCTGGCCGCCGCTGGTGGCGGTCCGGATCCGCCCGGCGCAGACCAGTCCGAGCGCCGAGCCGAGCACTGACAACGCGTAGCTGAGCGCGGGTGTGATCCACCCGTACTCGAAGTGATTGATCTCGCCCACGACGCCCTTCCCTCAACCTCGGCTCAGCGCGACCCACGGCGCCCCGGGCAATGATGGGATAGGCCCTGACCAGGGCGCACATCGACCCCCCGACAATTCGCGGGGTGGTAGCGCCGTGACGCAGAGGTGCGTCGATTCCCGGCGACCGGTGACCGAAAGTGACCCTATGCGGAGGCGTGGTAGGCCAGCACGCCCCGGTTGACCGCCGCGATGGCCTGCCGTGCGGTGCCGCGCAGCTCGGCCGAAGCGCCACCCGAGTCGGCGACCTGCCCGAGCAGGTCGACCACCTGTCGTGCCCACCTGACGAAGTCGCCGGCCGGCATCTCCCCGTCGATCTGGTGCCCGCTGGCGAGCACCTTGGCCAGCGCCTCGCCGCGCGCCCACCGGTAGATCGGCCAGGCGAACCCGAGATCCGGCTCGCGGGTCACCGCCAGGCCGCGCGCCGCCTCGTCGGCCTCGATGTCGCCCCACAGCTTGAGCGTCTCGTCGACCGCGTCGGCGACCCCGCCACGCGGCAACGACGCCCGCTCGTCGACGTCCCGCCGGGCCTCGAAGACCACCACCGACACGGCGGCGGCCAGCTCGGCCGGGGACAGGCCGTCCCACACCCGGCGGCGCAGGCACTCGGCCACCAGCAGGTCCGCCTCGGTCCAGATCCGGGCCAGCATCCGGCCGGCGTCGGTGACCTCACCGTCGGCGGCAAGGTAGCCGCGCGCGGTCAGCAACGCCACGATCCGGTCGAAGGTACGGGCCAGCGAGCCGGTCCGCCCGGACACCCGCTGACGCAGCTCCTCGGTGTCGCGTTCCAGCCGGCGCCGCCGCTCCGCCCAGCGGGCGTGCTCCTCCCGGTCCGGGCAGGCGTGACACGGGTGCGCACGCAGCTCGACGCGGAGCTGGCTGAGGCGGTGGTCCTCCCCCGCCGCCTGACGGGACCGGCCGCCCCGCCGGCCGCCGTGCCGGTCCAGGCCGGTGCCGCTGACCGCCGCCGCCAGGTCCCGCCGGGCCGCGGGCGAACGGTGGTTGAAGTGCTTCGGCACCCGGATGCGGGTCAGCACCTCCGCCGGGGTGGTGAAGTCACCGGGGGTGACCCGCCCGGCCCAGCGGTCCTGGGTGAGCACCAGCGGCCGGGGCTCGCCGAACCCGCCGGTGGCCGGGTCCAGCACCACCGCCAGGCCGGCCCGCCGCCCGGACGGCACCCGGATCACGTCACCGACCCGCAGCCGCTCCAGCGAGGCGACAGCCGCCGCCTTGCGCTGGCTCTGCCCCTGCCGGGCGATGGCGCGTTCCCGGTCGGCGATCGCCACCCGCAGCGCGAAGTACTCGTCGAAGTCGCCGTGGTGGCAGGCGGCCTCCGCGCCGTACGCCTCGATCGTCTCGGTGTTGCGCTGCACCTGCCGGGCCAGACCGACCACCGACCGGTCGGCCTGGAACTGCGCGAACGAGGACTCCAGCAGCTCGCGGGCCGGCGCCGCGCCGACGCTGCCGACCAGGTTGACGGCCATGTTGTACGACGGCCGGAAGCTGGAGCGCAGCGGGTAGGTGCGGGTGGAGGCGAGCCCGGCCACGTGCCGGGGGTCGGTCTCCGGCGACCAGACCACCACGGCGTGGCCCTCGACGTCGATGCCCCGGCGGCCGGCCCGGCCGGTGAGCTGGGTGTACTCGCCCGGGGTGAGGTCGACGTGGGCCTCGCCGTTGAACTTGACCAGGCGTTCCAGCACCACGCAGCGGGCCGGCATGTTGATGCCCAGCGCCAGCGTCTCGGTGGCGAAGACGGCCTTGACCAGCCCGCGGACGAACAGCTCCTCGACGACCTCCTTGAACGCGGGGAGCATGCCGGCGTGGTGGGCGGCCAGCCCGCGCTCCAGCCCGTCGAGCCACTCCCAGTAGCCGAGCACCGACAGGTCCTCGCCGGGGATGGCGGTGACCCGGGACTCGACCACCCGGCGGATCTCGGCGCGTTCCTCAGGGGAGGTCAGGCGCAGCCCGGCGGCCAGGCACTGCTGCACTGCGGCGTCGCAGCCGGCCCGGCTGAAGATGAACAGGATCGCCGGCAGCAGCCCCTCCCGGTCGAGCCGGTCGACGATGTCCGGGCGCATCGGACCGCGCCAACGCGGGCCGCGCCGGCCGCCGCCGGGGCCGGCGCTGCGGCCCTCGCCCAGCTCCAGCCGGCGCATCGTGTCCCGGGTGTAGCGCAGCAGCTCCGGGTGCACGTCGTGCTTGCGGGCCGCGTCGGCGTCGTGGAACAGGTCGAACATCCGCTTGCCGACGAGCATGTGCTGCCACAGCGGCACCGGGCGGTGCTCGGAGACCACCACGGCGGTCTCGCCGCGTACGGTGACCAGCCAGTCGGCGAACTCCTCGGCGTTGGAGACGGTGGCCGACAGCGACACCAGCGTGACCGACTCGGGCAGGTGGATGATCACCTCTTCCCAGACCCCGCCACGGAACCGGTCGGCCAGGTAGTGGACCTCGTCCATCACCACGTACGCCAGGCCCTCCAGGGTGGCCGAGCCGGCGTAGAGCATGTTGCGCAGCACCTCGGTGGTCATCACCACCACCGGCGCGTCGCCGTTTATCGCGTTGTCGCCGGTGAGCAGGCCGACCTGCTCGGCACCGTAGCGGTCCACCAGGTCGTGGTACTTCTGGTTGGACAGCGCCTTGATCGGCGTGGTGTAGAAGCACTTGCGCCGGGCCGCAGGCGCGTCGCCGCCGGGCCGGCCGCGCAGCGCCAGGTGCACCGCGAACTCGCCCACCACGGTCTTGCCGGCGCCGGTGGGCGCGCAGACCAGCACGCCGCTGCCCCGCTCCAGCGCCTCGCACGCCTCGCGCTGGAAGTCGTCGAGATCGAACCCGAGATCCAGGGAGAATTCGTCCAGGGCCGGGAAGGCGGAGGCCTGCGCGGCCCGGCGGCGCGCCGCGGCGTACCGCTCGGCGGGGCTCGACATGGATCCAAGATTAATCGGTACGGCCGACGAGTACCGGTCAAGGCCATCCGGCAGGACGGTCGGAGCGGGTCGGTAGGGTGCACGACGTGCCGGACCGTACCGAACTGCCCCATGCCGCCAGCGGCGCCGACGACGTCGTGGGCCCGCGCCCGTCCCGCCGGCCCGTGGAGGCGGTGCTCTTCGACTTCCACGGCACGCTCGCCCAGGTGGAGGAGCCGCTGACCTGGGTGCTCGCCGCGGCGTCCGCCTGCGGCGTCGAGCTGGACCGGATCCGGGCCACGTCGCTGGCCGACCGGCTGCTCACCGCCGGGCGCGCGGGTGGCCCGCTGCCGGCCCGGGTGCCGCCCCGGCTGGCCGAGCTGTGGGCCGACCGCGATCTCTACCCGCAGGCCCACCGGGGCGCGTACACCGGGCTGGCCGAGACGGTGGACACCGGCATCGACGGGTTCGCCGACGCGCTCTACGAGCGGGTGCTGGTGCCCGAGGGCTGGGTGCCGTACCCGGACACCGAGCCGGTGCTCGGCGCGCTGCGCTCCGCCGGGGTGAAGGTGGCGGTGGTCAGCAACATCGGCTTCGACCTGCGGCCGCTGTTCGCCGCCTGGGATCTCGACGGGCTGGTCGACGCGTACGCGCTGTCGTACGAGGTGGGGCGCTGCAAGCCGGACCCGGGCATCTTCCTGCGCGCCTGCGGAATGCTCGGCGTCGACCCGGAGCGCACGCTCATGGTGGGCGACACCCCGGCCGACGCGGGCGCGGTCGCGGCCGGGTGCGGGGTGCTGGTGCTGCCGTGCGCCGACGCCGGCCGCCCGAACGGGCTCGGCGCGGTGCTCGACCTGGCCGGGGTCGGCTGAGCGCACACCCCGCCAGCGGCGCGAACCCGTCCCGGCGCACCGGCTACGGTCAGGGGCATGACCGGTGTCCACCCCTTGCCGCCGCGTGCGCCGGGCCGGCTCGGCGGCGTCGCGCTGGTGCTCGGCGGGGCGCTGTCGGTGCAGTTCGGCTCCGCGCTGGCGGCGCTGCTCTTCCCGCGTACCGGGGTGGCCGGGGCGGTGACGCTGCGGCTGACCATCGGCGCGCTGGTGATGCTCGTGGTGTGCCGCCCCCGGGTGCGCGGGTACGGGCGCCGGGACTGGGCCGCAGTGGTCGCGTTCGGGCTGGCCCTGGCCGGCATGAACTCGATCTTCTACCAGGCGATCGAGCGGATCCCGCTCGGTCCGGCGGTGACGCTGGAGGTGCTCGGCCCGCTGGCGCTGTCGGTGTTCGGCGCGCGCCGGGCGGCGGCCTGGTTCTGGGCCGCGCTGGCGCTGGGCGGGGTGGCGCTGCTCGGGCAGGGCGGGTTCGACCGGCTCGACCCGGTCGGCGCGGCGCTGGCGCTGACGGCGGGCGCGATGTGGGCCGCGTACATCGTCTGCTCGGCGCGGATCGGCGCGCGGTTCCCCGGCGCGGACGGGCTGGCCCTCTCGCTGACCGTCGCGGCGCTGCTGACGCTACCGTTCGGGCTGGCCGACGGCGGCGGTCGCCTCGCCGACCCGGTGGTGCTGGGGCTCGGTACCGGGCTGGCGCTGCTCGCCTCCGTGCTGCCGTACAGCCTGGAGCTGGCGGCGCTGCGGCGGCTGCCCACCGCGACGTTCGCGGTCATGATGAGCCTCGGCCCGGCGATCGCCGCGGTGGCCGGCTGGCTGGTGCTCGGCCAGGCGCTGCACCCGGTCGAGGTGCTCGCGATCGGGCTGGTGGTCGCCGCGAGCGCCGGCGCGGTCCGCGCCGCCGCCCCGTCCACCGCGCCGCCGCCCGTTCCCGGCCCACCGGACGCCGAGGGCGTGGCGGCGGTCAGCGCAGCAGCCGCAGCGCCGCCGGCACGGCCGTGACGGTCACCGGCAGGTCGAGGGAGCGTTCCCCGTCGGCGTACGAGGTGATCCCCTCGGCGGCCAGCTCCACCGTCCGCGCCCGGTACACGCGCGCCAGCGGGTGCGTGACATGGGTGCCCCGGTAGATCTGCGGCTTGACCCGCATCAGCGTGCGCCTGTCGAACCGCCCGCCCACCACCACGTCCAGCAGGCCGTCGTGCGGGTCGGCGTCCGGGCAGATCCGCATGCCTCCGCCGTAGCTGGCCGTGTTTCCCACCGCGACCAGCACCGCGTCGACCTCCTGCGCCACCCCGTCGAGAACCAGCCGGTAGCGGCGTGGCCGCAGCCGGGCCAGCTCGACCACTATCGCCAGGTCGTACCGGCGCGGGCCGCGCGGCCAGCGCATCCGGTTGGCGCGTTCGTTGACGATCGCGTCGAAGCCCGCCGCGAGCACCGCGCCGAACCAGCGGTCGGCCTCGCCGCGCCGGGACAGCCGCGCCAGGTCCACCGACCGGGCACGGCCGGCGGCGAGCGCGTCGGCGATCACCTCGACCGCGGCCACCGGGTCGGCCGGGAAGCCGGTGTCCACCGCGAAGTCGTTGCCGGTGCCCGCCGGTACCGGCCCGAACGGCACATCGGTGCCGGCGACCGCCTGCAACGCGCGGTGCATCGTGCCGTCGCCGCCCACCGCGACGAGCGCCCCGGCGCCGCCGGCGACCGCGGCGTGGCACGCCGCCTCCGCCTCCTCGGGGGTACGCGCGCGCAGCAGCTCGACCGGGCGGCCCGCTCCGGCGAGGCGCTCCAGGATCCCGGGCAGCAGACCGCGGTGCCGCCCCCGGCCGGCGGTCGGGTTGGCGAGCACGGCGACGGGGCCGGGCGGGACATGATCGTGCGCGGTCACGGCGAGCACCGTACGGCACGGCTCGCGCCGCCCACCAGAGCCAGGTCACACGGCGGGTGGGCGGCACACGCCGACGGCGCTCGGCAGGGGGTGCCGGGCGCCGTGGCGGGGGTGGTTCAGGGAAGGTCGATCGGGCGCAGCACCCGGTCCACCGCGTGCGCGATCTGCTTGTTGCCCTTGTTGATGTCGTACCGCACCACCTTGGCGTTGCGGTCGCTGGTGTCGGCGTCGACCAGGCGCACCTCGCGGCCGTACCAGCAGCGCTTCACGTCCACCTCGACGGTGGCGCCGAGCGCGGTGGTCAGGTCCGCGCCGTCCGCCTTCAGCGCCGCCTTCCGGTCGATCGTCGCGCCCGGCACGACGTGGTAGAGCAGGACGTCCTCCACCGTGTCCACGCCCAGGCCGGCGACCGCGTCGAACGCGGCCTTCTCCCCGGGCAGCTTCTTCGCGGCGGTGATGTCCCGGACCAGCTCGCGGAACGCGTAGTCGTTCGGCACGAACGCGGTCAGCGCGACGGTACCGTCGGTGAGCACCTTCACCGGCGAGTCCGGCTTGGCCTGCAGCACCGTCAGGACCGCCTTGGTGAGCACGTCGAAGTCCCGCGAGTTGCGGTCGAAGCCGCTCTTGTCCGCGGTGAGCACGGCGGCCAGCGACCGCGTGCCCGGCTGCTTGGCGCCGGCCTGGGCGGGCACGGCGACGGCGGTGGTGGCCACCGCCGCCGCGGTGGCGCCCACGGCCAGCCGGGCGGCGAGACGAGCGATGTTCATCGGGGAGCCTTTCGTCGAAGCGACCAGGTCCGTGACTGTCGTCACGACCAATGCTTCGCCCGCACCGTCCCCGGTGGATGCAGCCGGATCGATGGTGTTTTCGCGGCCGCCTCAGCGCACCACCAGCCGCTTGCTCACCGACGGCACGCCGTCGCCCTTGACCTTCAGCGACCAGTCCCCCGCCGCGCCGAGCGTCACCACCGTCTCGGCGGTGCCGTTGGCCTCCGCCTTCATCTCCGCGACCCGCTTGCCGTCGGGGTTGAGCACGTACAGCGTCCGGGCCCCGGCGGTCTTGTTCGTCACCTTGAACGCCAGCTTCTCGCCGGGCTCGGCGATCAGGGCGTCCACCCCGGTCATCGCGTCGTCGGTCAGCTCGATCGTCACCGACCGGTCGTAGGCCACCTCGGCTGCGGCGCTGGCCAGGTTGCCGTCGTCGGACACGGTGATCTTCGTACGCACGCCGTCGCCCTGCCGGCCGGGCTTGCAGGCCACCTCGTACGTGCCGGTCTGCAGCGAGGCCCGCAGGTCGCCGGTACGGCCCGCCGGCACGTCCGCCACCTCGGCGATCACCTTGGTGAAGGCGTCGCCCTCGCGGCCGTAGACGTAGACCCCGGTGGCCTGCTGACCCCGGTTGGTCACGGTGAACGTGACGGTGCCCGGGGTGAACAGCGTGGTGGTGACCTCACAACTGGTGTCGGTGGCGGTCACCGGCACCTGCTGGCCCTTCGGCGCGGGCTCGTCGTCACCGCAGGCGGTGAGCGCGGTGGCCGCGCAGAGGACGGTCAGGACGGCGGCGGTACGGCTCTTCATCGGGTTCTCCGGAGCGCAGGTCAGACGGACTGACCGGAACGGGGCGCCGACGCACCCCGGCACACCGCCCGGGGGGCTCGGCGGAGTCAGCAGAGTCTAAGCGGGTACGGCGTCGCGGCAAGGCCCGAGGGCGGCCCGATGTGCCCGCGCACCGGGCGGTCCGCGGGACCGGCATGATGGCGGCATGCGGCTGGTCTCCCTGCTTCCCTCCGCCACCGAGATCGTGTACGCGCTGGGTCTCGGCGACGACCTGGTCGGCGTCACGTTCGAGTGCGAGGTGCCCGCGTCGTACCGGGCGGGCACCACTGTGGTCGTCGGCGGCCGGGACACCCGGGGCATGAGTCCCGGCGACATCGACGCCTACGTCAGGGCGCAGGTCGCGGCCGGAGCCGACCTGTACACGCTGCACGCCGGGGCGCTGGCCGGGCTGGACCCGGACCTGATCCTCACCCAGGACCTGTGCCGGGTCTGCGCGCTGCCCTCGGGCCGGGTCGCCGACGCCGTGGACCACCTCGGGTGCCGGTCCGAGGTGCTGTCGCTGGACCCGTACACCCTGGACGACGTGCTGGAGTCGATCCGCGCGGTGGGCGTGGCGGCCCGGGTGCCCGACCGTGCCGAGGCCCTTGTCGACGGCCTGCGCGCCCGGCTCGCGGCGGTCCGCGCGGCGGTGGCGGGCCGGCCCCGGCCCCGGGTCGCGGTGGTCGAGTGGGTGGACCCGCCGTTCGGCGCCGGGCACTGGATTCCCGACCTGGTCGACGTGGCCGGCGGCGAGCCGGTGGGCACCCATCGCGGCGCCCGCTCCGGCCCGACCACCTGGGACGCCCTGCGGGCCGCCCGACCCGACGTGGTGCTGGTCGCGCCGTGCGGCTTCCGTCTCGACGGCGCGGCCGAGCAGGCCGTCGGCGTGGCCGGGCGCTTCCCCGGCGCGCAGGTGTGGGCGCTGGACGCGGACGGGCTGATCGTGCGCGCCGGCCCGCGCCTGGTCGACGGCGCCGAGACCATAGCCGCCATCCTCCACCCCGACGCCGTCCCCGCCGCCCCTCCCGGCACAGCCCGCCGCATCACCTGACCCCCGCCCCCGGCCCCGGCCCCGGCCCCGGCCCCGGCCCGGCGATCTTGCACTTCCTGCCCGGGCAAAGTGCGGAAACCGGTCATCCGAGGGGCAGCAAGTCCATGGTCAACGTGAGGGCGGGCCGTCGCGCGGGCATCGAGTTCAAGGTCGGCGGAGGGCACTCGGCGCGGCGGCGAGGGGCGGCTGCGGAAACGCGGACGCCGCCCCCGTGCGGTGGGGACGGCGTCCGGGTGAGCGGGGTCGGTCAGGTCATGTCGTCGTAGCGGCGTTCGATCGGCTTCGGCGCCGCTACCGGCTCGGGTGCCCCGATCGGCTCGGACGCCTCGATCCGGCCCCCGGCGGGCACCGGCTCGGTCGACAGGTCCAGCGGTGACACCTCGTCGTCGGCGATGCCGGCGTAGACCTCACGCCCGCGACCGCGCCGCTTGTCGTTGATGAACGCCACCCCCACCGCGGCGAAGTAGAGCGCGCAGAGGCAGATCGCCAGCGCGGTCATGCCGAACGGGTCGGGTGTCGGCGTGACCACGGCGGAGAACGCGAAGAACACGAACACCGCCACCCGCCACCAGCTGAGCAGCCGCTTGGCGCTGGCCAGGCCGACGAAGTTGAGCATCAGCACGATCAGCGGGAACTCGAACGCCACCCCGAACAGCAGGATCAGGTTCGTGACGAACCCGACGTAGCGGGTGATGTCGAGAGTGGTGGTCACGTCGCCGCCGCCGGAGACGTTGAGCAGGAACTCCAGGCCCTTGGACGTGACGAAGTACGCCAGCACCGCGCCGGCCGCGAACAGCGGGGCCGCCAGCGCGGTGAAGAAGTACGCGTACCGCCGCTCGTGCCGGTGCAGGCCGGGCGCGATGAACGCCCAGAGCTGGTAGAGCCAGATCGGCGCGGCGATGATCAGGCCGACCCAGAGGGCCACCTTCATCTGCAGCAGGAACAGGTCGGCGGGACCGAGCTGGACGAAGTTGCAGTTGCCGTCGATCAACCGCGCCTTGGGCAGGTCGCAGTAGGGCTTCTGCAGGATGTGCAGCACCGGCCCGGACAGCCAGACGCCGAAGCCGAAGCCGACCAGGATCGCCAGCGACGCCCGGAACAGCCGGTTGCGCAGCTCCCGGATGTGCTCGATGAGCGTCATCGAGCCGTCGGCGGCCCGCGCGAAGTTGCTCGGGCCGCGCTTCTTCAACCCGAAGGCCACGGTGGTTGAGGCCCTCTCGGATCAGTTCTCGCGGACGCGCTGCACCGGGTCGGCCGGCGGAGCGACCGGCTGCTGCGGCTGCGGCGCGTACGGCTGCTGCGTGTACGGCTGCTGCTGCGCGTACGGCTGCCCCTGCACCGGCTGCTGCGGCGGGAGCGGCTGGTAGCCGGCCTGCGCGTCCGCCTTCTCGGCGAGGTCACGGTCGTCGTCCTGCAGGCTCTTGGTCTCGGCCTTGATGATCCGCAGGGACCGGCCCAGCGAGCGGGCCGCGTCGGGGAGCCGCTTCGCGCCGAACAGCAGGATCAGCACGACCACGAGTACGGCGATGTGCCACGGCTTGAGGGCACCCATGGGAAGCTCCAGTCGCTCTGTGTCGGTGAGGGTGGGTCGCCGCCCATCGTACGTGCGTCGCAGCGGCTTGCCACCCCGGTGGGCCTGCTGGTGCGGGCCCGATCGGTGAAGTTTCGACCAACCCGAAGTGTCCCGTCAACCGTCCAGGTCCGCGCATTTCTGCGCGCAACCGCCCGGTTACGCGCAAACGACGCTCACCGGGCCGGGGGCCCTCGATCAGTCGCCGCGCTTGGCCTTGATCAACGTCATCCGCTCCTGCGCGACGACGATCCGTTCCTGGAGCGACTCGGCCCGCGCCTGCAGCTGTTCGGCGGCGGCACGCAGCGACTCCGCCTCGGCCGCCCGGCGCTGCAACGCCAGCGCGGAACGGCGCAGCCCGGGCAGGCGGCTCACCACCGGACGGACCGCCAGCGCCAGGACGACAAGCGCGAACAGCACGACTCCGAGCACGATCCACTTCACCACGGCGGTCAGCCTATCGGGTGACGCCGGCGGCCGCCGGGTCGGCGGTGCCGGCCGGGGTCGCGTACGCGTCGAGCGCGGCCACGGCCTGGGCGCGTACCTGCTCGGCCAGTTCGGCCGGGGCGACCACAGTCACCTCCGGGCCCAGCCCGAGAACGAACCGCCGGGCCCACCCGAGGTCGGTGACGCGCAGCGACACCAGCCACTGCTCGCCGTCGGCCTCGACGCGCTCGCACGGATAGTATTCGGTGATCCACCGCTCGCCCCGGCCGATCCGCAGCGTGATCAGCGGCAGGTCGGCCGACGGGCGGAACACGCCGTCACTGAGGTCGTGCGGGCGGGCCTGCGGCGGCACGACCGCCTGCTCCGGCAGCTCGGCCACCGCGTCGATCCGGTCGGCCCGGAACAGCCGCACCGCCTCGGCACGGCGGCACCACGCCTCCACGTACGCCCGGCCGCCGACCATCAGCATCCGCAGCGGGTCGATGGTGCGCTCGGTGGTCTCGTCCCGCGCCGCGGTGTAGTAGGTGATCCGCAGCGCCCGGCCGCGCTCGACGGCGGCGCGCAGCTCGCGTACCCGGGCGCTGTCGCCGGGCAGGCGGACCTCCACCGGCGCGCCGGCCAGGTCACCGGCGGCGTTCTCGATCTTGGCGAGCGCCCGCTCGACCGCCTCCCGGTTGGCCACCCCGGGCGTCTCGGCGATCATCCGCAACGCCACCACCAGGGCCAGCGCCTCGTCGGGGGTGAGCCGCAGCGGCCGGTCGATGCCGGCGTCGTAGGTGATGGTGACCCGGTCGCCGTCGAACGCCATGTCGATCAGGTCACCGGGGCCGTAGCCGGGCAGCCCGCACACCCAGAGTAGTTCCAGGTCCTCCCGGAGCTGCTTCTCGGTCACCCCGAGGTCGTGCGCCGCCTCGGCGATCTCGATGCCGGGGCGGGCCAGCAGGTAGGGCACCAGGTTGAGCAGCCGGGCCAGCCGGTCGGCGGAGGCACGGCCGGCGCGGGCCGCCGGGCGGGTCACCGGGCACCCCCGGCGGTCGCCAGCTCGTCGTGCCGGGCGGCGACCTCCTTCAGCCGCTGGATGACCGCCTCCCGTACCTCCGGTGGCTCCAGGACCCGCACGTCCGGGCCGTACCCGACGATCTGGCCGGCGAGGTAGTCGGCGTCGGCGTACGGCAGCACCAGCCGGTCGCCGTCCGGGCCGGCCTGGCACTCCACCGCCCAGCGGCGCAGCCCGGCGGCGCGGCCCGGAGTGGCCAGCACCGTGGCCCGGCCGGTGCGCTCCACCGGCCCGGACCAGCGGGCCACGTGGCTGATCAGGTCGACGCCGACGGGCGGCTCGTAGGCGCCCGGCTCGCCAGTCGCCCGGACCGTGCCGACCACCCGGGACAGCCGGAAGCAGCGGGTCGCCGCGCGGTCCAGGTCGTGACCGACCACGTACCACCGGCCGCGCCAGCAGACCACGCCCCACGGTTGCACCCGGCGGCGGGTGGGCGCGTCCCGGTCCGGCACCCGGTAGTCGAAGCTGACCTCGCGGCGGTCCCGCGCAGCGGCGGTCAGCGGCGCGAACGCCGGGTCGACCGTGACCATGGGCTCCAGGCCGAGCGTGGCCTGCGGGTCCACGTCAATGCCGGCGGCGCGCAGCTTCGCCAGCCCGGACGACGCGGCAGCGGCCAGCCCGGCGTGCTGCCACAGCCGCGCGGCGATGCCCACCGCCGCGGCCTCGTCCGGTTCGAGCGGGATGTCGGGCAGCGCGTAGGCGCGCGGCGCGATCCGGTAGCCCGGCTCGGCGTCGAAGACGCTCGCCGTGCCGGTCTCCAGCGGCACGCCCAGCTCACGCAGCTCGGCCTTGTCGCGCTCGAACTTGCGCTGGAACGCCTCGTGGTCCTTGGCGTCGTCCGGGTCGTGCTCGTAGCCGGGCACGGTCGCGGCGATCTGCGCGGCGGTCAGGAAGCGTCGCGTCGACAGCAGGCAGATCACCAGGTTGACCAGGCGTTCGGTACGGGTCCGGGACACGTGCAAACGCTAGCAGCCCGCGCATGGCGCGCGGGCACCCGCGCGGCGCGGCGCGGAGGTGTTCCCGACCGGCGACGGGCATCGACCGGTCATAGGGTGAGCGCATGGTGGAAGCGGAGGTCAAGACCGAGAGCGTCGGCACCGTCGTGGTGGCCGGCGCGGCGAACCTCGCCATCGCCGTCGCCAAGCTGGTCGCGGGCCTGATCTCCGGCTCCGCGGCGATGCTCTCCGAGGCCGCCCACTCGCTCGCCGACACCACCACCGAGGTGCTGCTCTATCTGGCGCTGCGCCGGGGCGCGCGGCCCGCCGACACCCGGCACCCCTTCGGGTACGGCAAGGAGAGCTACGTCTGGGCGTTCCTCGCCGCGCTGTTCACCTTCGTCGCCGGGGCCGGCTTCGCCATCACCCACGGCGTCACCACCATCCTGGTGCACGAGCACAGCGGCGAGTACCTCGTCGCGTACGTGGTGCTGGCGGTCTCGTTCGCCATCGAGTCGGTGTCGCTGGCCCGGGCGGTGCGGCAGGTGCGCGGCGAGTCGCGCCGCTGGGGCACCACCCCGCGCCGCTACCTGCGCCTGACCGCCGACACCACGGTCAAGGCGGTCTTCCTCGAGGACAGCGCCGCGCTGGTCGGCCTGCTGATCGCCGCCGCCGGGCTCACCCTGTCCCACCTCACCGGCGACGAGCTGTACGACGGGATCGCCTCGATCCTCATCGGCGTGCTGCTGCTCGTGGTCGCCGTCGTGCTGGCCCGCAGCAACATCTCGCTGCTGGTCGGCCGTTCCGTCTCCGACCGGCTGCACCGGCGCATCGAACGGGAGCTCGCGGACGTGCCGACCGTGGACCGGATCGACACGCTGATGACCATGTTCCTCGGCCCCGACGACATCCTCGTCGCCGCCAAGGTCGACTTCCACGACGACGCCACCGGCGCCGACATCGAGGCCGCCGCCGACGAGGCCGAACTCCGGCTCACCGGGCGCTTCCCGGAGATCGCGTACGTCTTCCTCGACCCCACCCGCTCCCGCACGGCCGGGCGGCCCGCCCGCACCACCCAGGACGAGACGGGTCGCCCGCTAGACGGCGACACCTGACCCGCCCCCGGCCCGCCCGCACCCCGGCCGATACCGTGCACCGCATGGTGCGATGGCGGTCCGGCACGGTCACGGCGGTACGGCGACGGTGGTCCGGCGCCGTCGAACTCGACGTCGACCTGCCCGACGGCGTCCGGATGCGCGCCCTGGCCTACCCGGCGCTGGTCGGCGAGCCCGAGCCCGGCGACCGGGTGCTGCTCAACGCCGGGGCGCTGCTGATGGGCCTCGGCACCGGCGGCTACGCGCTGGTCGTCGCGCTGCCCGACCGGCTGCCCGCCGACCCGCCGCAGGCCGGCGACAGCCGCGACGCCGGCCACCTGGTCAAGGCCCGCTACACGCCGCTGCAGCCGATCCTGCTGGGCGTGGACGAGGAGGCGTCGCCGCACCACGAACTGCTCGCCGCCGCCGAGTCGGTCGACGGCATGCCGGTGGTCACCGCCGACCTGCACTCCGCGCTGCCGGCGATCCTGGCCGGGGTACGCGCCGACGCGCCCGACGCCCGGGTCGCGTACGTGCTCACCGACGGCGGGGCGCTGCCCGCCTGGTTCTCCCGCACCCTGGCCGGCCTGGCCGGTCACCTCGTGGGCACGGTGAGCGTGGGCCAGGCGTTCGGCGGCGACCTGGAGGCGAGCACGCTGCACAGCGGCCTGCTCGCCGCCCGGCACGTACTCGGCGCGGACCTGACGATCGTCGCCCAGGGCCCCGGCAACCTCGGCACCGGAACCCGCTGGGGCTTCTCCGGCGTCGCCGTCGGCGAGGCCGTCAACGCGGTCGCCACGCTGGGCGGGCGCCCGGTCGGCTCGCTGCGCATCTCCGACGCCGACGCCCGGCCCCGGCACCGTGGCGTCTCCCACCACAGCCTGACCGCGTACGGCCGGGTCGCGCTGGCCCCCGCGGAGCTGGTGGTGCCGGACGGCCTCGACCCCGCCCTCGCGGCGGAGGTCGCCGCGGCGCTCGCGCCGCTGGCCGACCGGCACACGATCGTCACAGTGCCCACCGACGGCCTCGACGCGGCGCTGCGGGCCGGCCCGGTCGGCCTGTCCACGATGGGCCGGGGCCTGGACGCCGACCACGCCTACTTCCTGGCCGCCGCTGCCGCCGGCCGCCACGCGGCCCGCCTGCTGGGCTGAGCCCCGCCGCCCTCAGATCGCCAGATAGCCGTTCGCGACCAGGTGGTCGGCGGCCCGCGCGAACACCTCGGGATCCTGCGGCGTCCACGTGCCCAGCCCGTCGACGTAGCGGTTGAACATGCAGAACGCCGCCGCGATCAGCACCGTGTCGTGGATCTCCAGGTCGGTGGCGCCCGCCGCGCGGGCCGCCTCCACCAGCTCGGTGGTGACCTCCCGGCCGCTGCGCCGGACCGCGGCGGCGATGTGCAGCAGCGCCCGCAGCTTCGCGCCGACCGGCGCGGTCGCCACGTCCGCGCGCACCCGGTCGACGAACTCCATCCCCGTGGGCAGCTGCGCGGCGGCGAACGCCGCGTGTGACGAACAGCAGAAGTCGCAGTCGTTGAGGCCGGAGACGTACGCCGCGATCAGCTCCCGCTCCCCCGGCGTCAAGGTGGGATGCGGAGCGCGCAACAGCACCTCCGCCAGCTCGCCCAGCGGCTTCGCCGTCTCCGGACGGAACCGCAGCGGCCCCTGGATGCCCGGATAGGCCTTCTCGTCCAGCCCGAGATCGATGTGTGCGATGACGTCACGCTCCCCTGTCCGTGCCGGCCCGGTCACGCCGGCGGCCCGCCGTCCAGAGTGCCGCCACCCCCGCCGCCCGGGCCAGACACCGGAGACAGGTCAGCATGATCGAAGAACCAGGGCCCCACGCGGCCTCCCCATACTGTCCGGGAAATCGACTCCGGCCAACCCGTCACCGCCGTCCGCGCCAGGCAGCCGCGCGGGAAACGCGGCTGGCCGCCGTTAGGAGGCGACCCCCCATGGCACTGCGACAACTCCCGAACGCGGCCCCCGACGCCAGGATCTCCACCCACCGCCCGCCGCATCCCCTCCGACTCGCCCTGATCAGCGCGGCAGCCGGCGTGCTGCTGGCCGTCCTGTGGTCCTTCGAGCTCGTCGACAAGGTCATCGGCGACAACGTCGCCAACACCGTGCTCGGCCACGACGCCAAGGAGACCGCCATCACCGGCGCCGTCGCCGGGATGCTCTTCGCCTTCGTCTCCGGCTTCGCCGGCACCTTCACCGCCTGCAACATCGCCGTGGCGGCCTCGGTCGGGCCGATGAGCCAGGTCTCCGGCGCCGACCCCGCCGGCGGCACCCGGTCCGCGCTGCGCGCCCTGCTGCGCCCGGTCGGCTGGCTCGCGCTCGGCATGGTCGTCGTCTCGGCCGCCTACGGCATCATCGGCGTCCTGCTCGGCGACCGGCTGCCCCAGCTGTCCACCGAGACGGTCGGCACCGTCCCGGTACGCCTCATCCAGTCCTCGGTCGTCTTCGGCGTCATCGGACTCGCCCTCACCTACCTCGGGCTCGCCGCGCTCAAGCTCGTGCCGGACATCTTCGCGCACCGGCCCGTCGCCCGGGTGATCACCATCGGCGCGCTCGTCGGCGGGTTCCTCGTCGGCCGCCCCTACCCGATGTTCAACAAGCTGTTCCACTGGGCCGTCGACACCGGCAACCCGCTCTACGGGGCGCTGGCGTTCACGCTGCAGTCCCTCGGGAACATCCTGCTCGTCACGGCCGTCTTCGCCCTGGCCGTGGCGATCAGCCGCGGACGCTTCCTCGCCTGGATGGCGGACCCCCGCCGCGCCGCCGCCGTCACCGGAGCGCTGCTCGTCGCGCTCGGCGTCTTCACCGTCATCTACTGGGACATCCGGGTGCCGGCCATGTTCGGCTTCGGCTGGTTCCCCCGGATGCCGTACAACTGAGCCGAACTCAGCCGAGCAGCAGGATCAACGCCAGCCATCCGCCGACGATCAGCACCAGCGCCGCCGCCAGCACCCACGTCGGGACCGTGTAGTCACCGCGCCGGTTGCGCTCGATCTCGGCCCGGATCTTCTCCCGGCGGCGATCGATCCAGTTGAGCTTCTCGCCGCCGTCGCGGCCGGAGGACGTCTCACGGTCGGGGCGACCGGCGGATTCGGAAGTGTTCATCGCGACGACAGCCTACCCGTGCCACGGGCGGCCGGTGCCGGGCACCGGCCGCCCGTGGGCGGTCACATGCTGGCGATCAGGCGCTCCACCCGCTCGTCGTAGGCCCGGAACGGGTCCTTGCACAGCACCGTGCGCTGCGCCTGGTCGTTCAGCTTCAGGTGCACCCAGTCCACCGTGAAGTCACGCCGCTTCTCCTGGGCGTGCCGGATGAACTCGCCGCGCAGCCGCGCCCGGGTGGTCTGCGGCGGCGTCTCCTTCGCCTCGAAGATCTCCGGGTCCGTGGCCACCCGGTCCACCTCGCGGCGACGCTCCAGCAGCCCGTACAGGCCGCGCCCGCGCCGCAGGTCGTGGTACGCCAGATCCATCTGCGCCACCCGCGGGTGCGACAGCGGCAGGTCGTGCTTGCGCTGGTACCGCTCGATCAGCTTCAGCTTCGTGACCCAGTCGATCTCCCGGGCCACCGGGTCCAGGTCGCCGGTCTCGACCGCGCGCAGCACCCGCCCCCACAGGTCGACCACCCGCTTCGCGGTCTGGTCACCGCCCCGGCGCTCTACGAACTCCGTCGCCTTGGCCAGGTATTCCTGCTGGATCTCCAGCGCCGAGACCTCCTTGCCGGCCGCCAGCCGCACCTTGCGCCGGCCGGTGATGTCGTGCGACACCTCGCGGATCGCCCGGATCGGGTTCTCCAGCGTGAGGTCCCGCATCATCACGCCCGCCTCGATCATCCGCAGCACGATGTCGGCGGTGCCGACCTTCAGCAGCGTGGTGACCTCGTTCATGTTCGAGTCACCGACGATCACGTGCAGCCGGCGGTACCGCTCCGCGTCCGCGTGCGGCTCGTCCCGGGTGTTGATGATCGGCCGGCTGCGGGTGGTCGCCGACGAGACGCCCTCCCAGATGTGCTCGGCCCGCTGCGACAGGCAGTAGACCGCGCCGCGCGGCGTCTGCAGCACCTTGCCCGCGCCGCAGATCAACTGCCGGGTGACCAGGAACGGGATGAGCACGTCGGCGAGCCGGCCGAACTCGCCGTGCCGGGACACCAGGTAGTTCTCGTGGCAGCCGTACGAGTTGCCGGCCGAGTCGGTGTTGTTCTTGAACAGGTAGATCTCACCCGCGATGCCCTCGTCGTGCAGCCGCTTCTCCGCGTCGACGAGCAGCCCCTCCAGGATCCGCTCACCGGCCCGGTCGTGCGCCACCAGGTCGGTCACCGAGTCGCACTCCGGCGTCGCGTACTCCGGGTGCGAGCCCACGTCCAGATAGAGACGGGCGCCGTTGCGCAGGAACACGTTGCTCGACCGGCCCCACGACACCACCCGCCGGAACAGGTACCGCGCGACCTCGTCGGGGGACAGTCGGCGTTGCCCGCGATAGGTGCAGGTGACGCCGTACTCGGTTTCGAGGCCGAAGATTCGCCGCTCCATGATGAGACATTAGCCGCCCGGAGCCTCCGATGGGCATCGCCGACGCTCACCGCTTGCGATCTCCCCCACGCGGACCGCAAGCCGGCGGCCTCCCGTACGCGAAAGACCCCGCCACCGCGACGCGGCGACGGGGTCTTTCGCGTAGGTGTCACTCGGCGGGCTTGTCCTCCGCGTTGCCCTCCAGATCGGCCGAGCCCGCCGACGTGGTCGGCTTCTTCGCTTCCTCCGTGGGCACCGTCGGCGTCTTCGCCCGGCCCGGCGCGGGCGCGGTGTCGGCCTCCGCGTCACCGTCCAGCAGCGCGGTCAGCGCCGCGCCGGTGACCCGCCGGAACGTACGCCCCACCCGGCGCCGGTCCAGGACCGCAACCTCCAGCTGGTTCGCGGCGATCGTGCGGGCCGCGCCGCCCTCGCCGCCGACGCTGCTCAGCGCCTTCATGGCGGCGCGGACCGCCTCCGACAGCGACATCTCCGGCCGGTGCTCGTTCTTCAGCACCCCGCTGATCGCCTCGGCCTGGCCGCCCATCGCCATCCGGCCCGGCTCGTCGTTCACCGAACCGTCGTAGGTCACCCGGTAGAGGGAGTCGTCCTCGGGCGTGGCGCCCACCTCGGCCACGCAGATCTCCACCTCGAACGGCTTCGACTGCTCGGTGAAGATCGCGCCAAGCGTCTGCGCGTACGCGTTCGCGAGCGCCAGGCCGGTCACGTCCCGCCGGTCGTAGCTCAGGCCGTTGAGGTCGGCCATCCGCACGCCCGCGCGACGCAGGTTCTCGAACTCGTTGTACCGGCCGACGGCGGCGAAGCCGATCCGGTCGTAGATCTCGCTGACCTTGTGCAGCGTGCTGGACAGGTTCTCGGCGACGAAGAGCACCCCGCCGGCGTAGCTCAGGACCACCGCGCTGCGGCCCCGGGCGATGCCCTTGCGGGCCAGCTCGGAGCGGTCGCGCATGATCTGCTCGGGCGAGGCGTAGAACTGCATGGCCACGGCGGCGGTTCTCCTTCTGCGGGACTGCTGACTCGGTGGACGGTGGGATCGGCCTCAGCCGCCGGGGTTCTCCATCCGGCCGGCCACCACGCTCTCCGCGATCGCCGCCGTCTCGGCGTCGGTGAGCCGGTGGGTGCCCTCGGCGGTAGCGGTCATCACGACCGGGTAGATCCGCCGGGTCAGGTCCGGACCGCCGGTGGCGGTGTCGTCGTCCGCCGCGTCGTAGAGCGCCTCGACCGCCAGCCGCGTCGCGTCCTCGACCGACAGGCCGGTCCGGAACCGCTTCTTCAGCGCCGACTTGGCGAACAGCGAGCCGGAGCCGATCGCGTCGTAGCCGGTCTCCTCGTACGGGCCGCCGGTCACGTCGAAGCTGAAGATCCGCCCGGCCCGCGCCGGGTCGCTCGCCGCCAGGTCGAAACCGGCGAACAGCGGGACCACGGCCAGGCCCTGCATGGCCGCGCCCAGGTTGCCGCGGATCATCGAGGCGAGCCGGTTGGCCTTGCCGTCGAGCGAGAGCATCGCGCCCTCGATCTTCTCGTAGTGCTCCAGCTCCACCTGGAACAGTCGCATCAGCTCGATGCCGATGCCCGCGGTGCCCGCGATGCCGACCAGCGAGTACGCGTCGGCCGGGTGCACCTTCTCGATGTCGCGCTGGGCGATCAGGTTGCCCATCGTGGCGCGCCGGTCGCCGGCCATGACCACGCCACCGGCGGCCGAGATGGCCACGATGGTGGTCGCGTGCGGCGCCATGTCGGCGGCCATGCCGGGCGGCAGCGGCCGACGGCCGGGCAGCATCTCGGGGGCCACCTTGCTCAGGAACGCTGTGAAGGAGGACGTCCCCGCGTTGGTGAACACATCTGGAAGACGCCCGGATGGATCAAAACCCGCTGCCACGTGGTTCCTCTCAGGTACGTGATCGCCCTGGCCAGGACGTCGGCGTTGTCCTTGAACTGGCCAAGACCACCGTTGCAGTTGAAGCAGAGTATCCCGCGCACCCATCCGGTGCGATGATCGTGGTCCAGATGTTCCGGATCGGGGCGCCGACAGATCGCGCACACGCCGCCCTGCTCGGTCAGGAGCTCCTGGAACTCCTTCTCCCCGACCCCGTAGCGGCGGCGCAGGTGGTACTCGCGATTGCCGCCGTAGAGTCGCTGCTTCGTCTCGTTACCGCGGGCGATGTGGCACGGCTTGCAGTAGCTGTGCCGACCGCTGGCGTTGGTCGTTCGGGGGAAATCGTCAACGGGCTTGATCTGCTCGCAGTCGGGGCACCACTTGAGGCCGTCGGCTACCGGCACGGCAGCCCTTCGCTGCGGCGCGATGCCACGTTTCCGGCGACTCGCCTCTGAGCGAGCAGCGGCACACGTCTTGCAGTAGAACGCCAGCCCGTCTGGACGACGCCGATTACGGTGGAACGCCGACGCGGGAAGCGAGCGGCGGCACTGGGGGCAAAGCTTGTCCGAAGCCTCCGGCAAATCGGACATAAGCCTCATTGACCCCCCTTCTGCACGTATCCCCTCACGAACTCCTCTGCGTTCTCCTCCAGGACGGAGTCGATCTCGTCGAGCAGGTCGTCGACGTCCTCGGTGATCTCGGCGTGCCGCTCGGCCACCTCGGGGTTCGCCTCCGCGGTGACCTCGTCGACCTCCTCGCGGGACTTGCCGGACTGGGTCTGCCCACCCTCTTGGGTCGCCATGGTGGTGCCTCCTCCACGATCGCCTGCGATCAACTTACCTCGCGGGAGCGACGAAAGGCCCGCCGCGCGCCCGGTTCCGGCACCCGACGGGCCTTCCGGCATCCGGGTCACCCGCCGGTGAGCGTCTCCAGCAGATCCTTGGCGCTCTCGCAGCGGTCGAACAGCTCACCGACGTGCGCCCGGGTGCCCCGCTCGGGTTCCATCATCGGCACCCGCACCAGCGACTCCCGGCCCACGTCGAAGATGACCGAGTCCCAGCTCGCGGCGACCACCTCGGAGGCGTACTGCGCCAGGCAGCGGCCCCGGAAGTAGGCCCGGGTGTCCTCCGGCGGCTCGGTCATCGCGGTGCGGGTCTGCTCGTCGCTGAGCATCGTCTTCATCGAGCCACGCTGCACCAGGCGGTGGTAGAGGCCCTTCTCCGGCCGCACGTCGGAGTACTGCAGGTCGACCAGCTGCAGCTTGTGCGAGCCCCAGCCGAGCTTCTCCCGCTCCCGGTAGCCCTCCAGCAGCCGCAGCTTCGCCACCCAGTCCAGCTCGTCTGCGCACTCGAACGCGTCGCGGCCGAGCCGGTCCAGCACGCTCTCCCAGCGGCGCAGCACGTCGGCGGTCTGCGCGTCCACGTCCTTGCCGTAGCGGTCGTCCACGAAGGAGCTGACCCGTTCCAGGTACGCCCACTGCACGTCCAGCGCGGTGAGCTTGCGGCCGTCGCGCATCCGCATCAGGTGCTTCAGCGACGGGTCGTGGCTGACCGCGCGCAGCTCCCCCACCGGGTCGGCGATGCCCAGGTCCGCGCCGAGCGCCTTCTCCTCGATCATGGTGAGGATCAGCGCGGTGGTGCCGACCTTGAGGAACGTGGAGATCTCGGAGAGGTTGGCGTCGCCGATGATGACGTGCAGCCGGCGGTACTTGTCGGCGTCGGCGTGCGGCTCGTCGCGGGTGTTGATGATGGGCCGCTTGAGCGTCGTCTCCAGCCCCACCTCGACCTCGAAGAAGTCGGCCCGCTGGGAGATCTGGAAACCGGTCTGGCCGCCGTCCTGGCCGATGCCGACCCGCCCGGCGCCGCAGACGATCTGCCGGGTGACGAAGAACGGCGTCAGGTACGCCACGATGTCGGCGAACGGCGTCTGCCGGCGCATCAGGTAGTTCTCGTGCGCGCCGTAGCTGGCGCCCTTGTTGTCGGTGTTGTTCTTGTACAGGTGGATCGGCTGGGTGCCCGGGATGGTCGCCGCCCGCCGGGCCGCCTCGGCCATCACCCGCTCCCCCGCCTTGTCCCACCGGACCACGTCGAGGGGGTTGGTCACCTCGGGCGTGGAGTATTCCGGGTGGGCGTGGTCGACGTAGAGCCGCGCGCCGTTGGTGAGTATGACGTTGGCGAGGCCGAGGTCCTCGTCGGCGAGCGCCTCGGCCGGGTCGTACGCGGCGCCGGAGTAGGTGAACCCGCGCGCGTCGCGCAGTGGCGACTCCTCCTCGTAGTCCCAGCGGGCCCGGCCGCCCCGGTTGAGTTCCGGCCGCGCCCCGTAGGCGTTTACCACCTGGGAGGAGGTGACCATCGGGTTGGCTCCGGCCTGACCGGGCACGGAGATGCCGTACTCGACCTCGGTGCCCATGATCCTTCTGACGCTCATCGACCTGCCCGCTCCCGCTCGCCGTCCCGGTCCCCGTCATGTCGAGCGTAGTCGGCGTGACGCGCCGAGGGGGCGTGGCGGCAGCGCCGGGTCCGGTGTGGCGGCTTCCCTGAGTACGCGCGAAGGCCCGTGGCGGGTGCGCCACGGGCCTTCGTCGCAGGGTCGGACTACAGGTACTGGCCGGTGTTGCTGGCGGTCTCGATGGACCGTCCGGCCTCGGCGCCCTTGCCGCCGGAGACGAGCGTGCGGATGTAGACGATCCGCTCGCCCTTCTTGCCGGAGATGCGCGCCCAGTCGTCGGGGTTGGTGGTGTTGGGCAGGTCCTCGTTCTCCCGGAACTCGTCGACGCAGGCGTCGAGCAGGTGCTGCAGGCGCAGCCCCTTGCGGCCGGAGGTGAGGAACTCCTTGATGGCCATCTTCTTGCCCCGGTCGACGATGTTCTGGATCATCGCGCCGGAGTTGAAGTCCTTGAAGTAGAGGACTTCCTTGTCGCCGTTGGCGTAGGTGACCTCGAGGAAGCGGTTCTCCTCGGTCTCGGAGTACATCCGCAGGACCACCGCGTCGATCATCGCCGCGACGGTGGCCTGGGCGTCGCCGCCGTGTTCGGCCAGGTCGTCAGCGTGCAGCGGCAGGCCGGCGAGGATGTACTTGGAGAAGATGTCCTTCGCCGCCTCGGCGTCCGGCCGCTCGATCTTGATCTTCACGTCGAGCCGGCCGGGACGCAGGATCGCCGGGTCGATCATGTCTTCCCGGTTGGAGGCGCCGATGACGATGACGTTCTCCAGGCCCTCCACGCCGTCGATCTCGCTGAGCAGCTGCGGGACGATGGTGTTCTCCACGTCCGAGGAGACGCCGGAGCCGCGGGTGCGGAACACGGAGTCCATCTCGTCGAAGAACACGATCACCGGAGTGCCCTCACCGGCCTTCTCCCGCGCCCGCTGGAAGATCAGCCGGATGTGCCGCTCGGTCTCGCCGACGTACTTGTTGAGCAGCTCCGGGCCCTTGATGTTGAGGAAGAAGCTGGTGTGCCGCTCCTTGCCCTCCCGCTCGGCGATCTTCTTGGCCAGCGAGTTGGCCACCGCCTTGGCGATCAGCGTCTTACCGCAGCCGGGCGGACCGTAGAGCAGGATGCCCTTCGGCGGCCGGAGCTGGTGCTCACGGAACAGGTCGGAGTGCAGGAAGGGCAGCTCCACCGCGTCGCGGATCTGCTCGATCTGCGCCTGGAGGCCACCGATGTCCTCGTAGTTGACGTCGGGCACCTCCTCCAGGACCAGTTCCTCGACCTCGCTCTTCGGGATCCGCTCGTAGGCGTACGCCGAGCGGGGCTCGATCATGAGCGAGTCGCCGGCCCGGATCGCGCTGCCGATCAGGGTCTCGGCGAGGTGCACGATCCGCTCCTCGTCGGAGTGCGACACCACGAGCGCCCGGTCACCCGGCGCGCCGTCCGGGCCCGCCAGGATCTCCTTGAGCATCACGACCTCGCCGACCCGCTCGAAACCGAACGCGTCGACGATGTTGAGCGCGTCGTTGAGCAGGACCTCCTGGCCACGGCGCAGCTCGTCGGCCTCCAGCGACGGCGAGACCGCCACCCGGAGCTTGCGCCCGCCGGTGAACACGTCCACCGTGCCGTCGTCGTGCTTGGCCAGGAAGACGCCGTAGCCACTCGGTGGCTGGGCGAGCCGGTCGATCTCCTCCTTGAGCGTCACGATCTGCGCGCGAGCCTCCTTGAGGGTGCTCACGAGCCGTTCGTTGTTCTCGGTCAGCCGCGCCAACTGGGCCTGGGTGGCCGCCAGCCGCTCTTCGAGCTGCCGGACGTGTCGAGGGCTTTCGGTCAACTTGCGCCGCACCAGAGCGAGTTCCTCTTGCAGGAACGCGACCTGCGTGGAGAGATCGTGGGCTTCCTTTTCCCACCGTGCGGCGCGCGAGTCCGCGTCGTCGCTGCGTGCCACGTCCCACCTCCCCGGGGGGCTTGAACGTTCTGACCTAACACTAGCCGCTATGAGCCCGATTCGGTCCACAGCAACGCGCTCGTCACCGAAGCTTGATCGCGAAGGGCTGGTCGCGGGGTGGGTACGGGCGTTCGGGTACCGTCGGAGCGTGGGACGGGAGAACATGGGGGGTGCTTCGTGACCGACGTCGCGACCGACCAGTTGCAGGTCTGGGTCGACCAGGACCTCTGCACCGGTGACGGGCTCTGCGTGCAGTACGCGCCGGAGGTCTTCGAGTTCGACGTCGACGGCCTGGCGTACGTCAAGGGCCCCGACGGCGAACTGCGGCAGGCCCCCGGCGCCCGGGTGGACGTGCCGGAACACCTGCGCCTCGAGGTGATCGACTCGGCGAAGGAGTGCCCGGGCGAGTGCATCCACGTCGTGCGCGGCAGCGACGGCGTCGAGGTGGCCGGCCCGGAGGCCGACGACTGAGGCCCGGACAGCTGCACGACGGGCCGGGGACCACACGTCCCCGGCCCGTCGTTCGTCCGCCTCAGAGCAGGGGCCGGCCGACCACCGAGGCGACCAGCCGGGCGAACTCCTCCAGCCGGGCGATCTGCCCCGCCCCGCCGTCGTCGAGGGTCTTGCCGAAACGCAGCGCGTCGTGCCGGGGCGCACCCGCCACCTCGTCGCTGGGCGGCGCCTCGTCCAGGGAGCTGAGCAGCAGGTACACGTCGATGCTGTCGACCCGTACGGTGCCGTTCTCGGCCCGCATGAGCCGCCGCCGGCAGCCGACCTCGGTGACGGTGGACAGCGGCACCACCCGCAGCGACGAGGTCATCGCGCCGGGCGGCCCCTCCCCCGGCGGCACGTCCTCGCCGTGCCAGAGCACCAGCCGGCTGCCGTCGCAGACGACGACCTCCTGCCACACGCCGTTCACCTCGTTGACGAACCGTTCCAGCGTGAAGCCGAGCACTGAGGCGCCGCGCAGCACGCCGTCGAGCGCCTCCAGCGCGATGTCCGGGTCGCGCAGGTACGCGCGGGCGGCCGACTCCAGGTCGGTGTAGGGCGACCAGTCCGGGAAGACGGCGGGCAGGTCACCGTTGCCGTAACCGGGGTTGCTCACGCCGCCTCCCACCGGGCCGCGCCGCCGTGCTGCCACCGGTCCAGGTCACCGGCACGGGCGCGCCGCCCGACGCGCGCCCCGATCCGCTCGCTCATGCCACCGTCTCCACCCGCTCAGGTGTCGTGCCCACCGGCACACATGATCCGCCCGTACGCGCGCGCCCGCGCGTCGGGGGTCAGGACTCCTGCGGCTCCTGCTCCGCGCGGGCCGCGGCGGCGGCGCGCAGGGCGTCGCGGCGCTGCGCGTACGCCTCGGCGCCCTTGCTGGGCTTGCGGCGGCGCGGCGGCGCGGTGACCCCGGGGGCGAGTTTGCGGGCGGAGACCAGGAACGCGGTGTGAGCGATCATCCGGTGGTCCGGGCGGACCGCCAGCCCTTCGGCGTGCCAGTCGCGCACCAGCGACTCCCAGGCGCGCGGCTCGGTCCAGCCGCCACGCTCGCGCAGCGCCTCGACCAGCTCGGACAGCTGCGGCGTGGTGGCCACGTAGCCGATCAGCACGCCGCCGGGCACCAGCGCCCGCTCGACCATGTCGAGCATCTCCCACGGGGTCAGCATGTCCAGGATGATCCGGTCGAAACCGGTCTCGGCGCAGTCGGCGACGTCGCCGACGTGCAGGTTCCAGGCCGGGTGCGGGCCGTTGAAGAACGCCTCCACGTTGCGGCGGGCGATCTGGGCGAAGTCGTCGCGCAGCTCGAACGAGTGCAGCTCGCCCTCGGTGCCGACGGCCCGCAGCAGCGAGCAGGACAGCGCGCCGGACCCGGCGCCGGCCTCCAGCACCTTGGCGCCGGGGAAGATGTCGCCCATGGCGACGATCTGCGCCGAGTCCTTCGGGTAGATCACCTGGGCGCCCCGCGGCATGGAGAGCACGTAGTCCGACAGCAGCGGCCGCAGCGCCAGGAACGCGGTGCCGCCGCCGGCGGTGGTGACCACGCTGCCGTCGGGCAGGCCGATCAGGGTGTCGTGCTTGAGGATCCCCCGGTGGGTGTGGAACTCCTTGCCGGGCTCCAGCGTCACGGTGTGCATCCGGCCCTTGGGGTCGGTCAGCTGGACCCGGTCGCCCGGCCGGAACGGCCCGCGGTGGACCGGGGGCAACGCCGGGACGGTGGAGATCTCTACGGTCACGTGTTCGTCTTCCGTTTGGGTTCCAGGAGCTGGGCGAGATCCGCGATGTGCAGCACGCCGACCACATCTTCGCCTGCCGTCACGACGTACTGCGCGCCCGGGTGGGTGCGTACGGTCTCCAGGACCCGCTCGCCGTCCGCGCCGACCGGCAGGGCCGGCACCGCGGACAGGTCGCGGGCCACCTCGTCCACCGCGACCCACGGCCTCCGTTCCGGGGGTACGGCGGCGGCGCGCGCCGGGTCGACCACGGCGACGGTACGGCCGGCGGAGTCGACGACGCCCAGCGCCGCGTGCGGGGTGGCCGCCTCGTCGCGGCGGCGCTGGGCCTCGGCCAGCGGCGTGCCGGTGGGCACCGGCAGCAGCGGGCGGGCCAGCCGGGCCAGGTCGACCAGGTGCAGGCGGCGGCCGATACGGGCCAGCCGGATGGACTGGCCGGCGCCGCGCCACAGCGTCAGCGCGACGAGCAGCAGCAGCGGCAGGGCCAGCGGGGCCAGCGCCCGGCGCATGGTGAGCACCACGACCAGCGCCAGCGTGCCCAGCGCGACGGCCCGGCCGACCCAGCCGGCCACCTCGGTGCCGCGGTGCCGGTCGCGGGTGAGCGCCCACACCGCGGCGCGCAGCGCCCGCCCGCCGTCCAGCGGCAGACCGGGCAGGCTGTTGAAGATCGCCACCACGACGTTGCTGACCGCGAGCTGGAAGGCGAGCTGGTGGCCGAGCGTGCCGGCGGGCAACGCGAGGGTGGCGGCGACCGCGCCGGCGCCGAGTACGGCGGACACGGCCGGCCCGGCCAGCGAGATCAGCAGCTCGATCCGCGGCGTGGGTGCGTCGCGGTCCATCTCGGTGTACCCGCCGAGCAGTTCCAGCGTGATCCCGCGCACACCGATGCCGTAGCGGCGGGCGGTCAGCGCGTGGCCCAGCTCGTGCAGCAGCACCGAGCCGAGCAGCGAGACCACGAAGCCGAACCCGACCAGGTAGCCGCCGAGCGGGCCGAGGTCGAGCTGGCGGCGGGCCAGCGCCGCGTACAGCACCGTGACGACGACGGTGAGCAGCAGCATCGAGGCGTCGACGCGCAGCGGCACCCCGAGCACCCGGCCGAGGCTGAGCCCCGGCCGGCGGGGTCCTCGGCTCCGCTGCTGCACCGGCTCGATGCTACGTGAGCGTGCGCGGCGGGCCGCCGCGGTCACTGAGAGGGAGATCCGATCATGCTCCGGTGCGGCGACGGTGGCGGTGTCACAGGCGTGGCCTAACCTTCCGGGCATGACGGCGGAACCGATGATCGACAGCCACGGCGACCAGACGGCACCGGCGCCGGTCACGGTGCGGGCGTCGCTGTCGCCGTCCCGGGCGGCCGACTTCAAGACCTGCCCGCTGCTCTACCGGTTCCGCAGCATCGACCGGCTGCCCGAGCGGCCGACTGTCGAGCAGGCCCGGGGCACGCTCGTGCACGCCGTGCTGGAGCGGCTGTTCGACCTTCCGGCCGCCGCCCGCACCCCGGAGTCGGCCGGCGATCTGGTCGCTCCCCAGTGGGACCGGCTGGTCACCGAGGAGCCGGAGCTGGCCACGCTGTTCGCCGACGGCGACACCGCCGGTCCGCAGGAGTTCCTCCGGTCGGCGACGGCGCTGCTGGACGGCTACTTCGCGGTGGAGGACCCGCGCCGGCTGGAGCCGGCCGAGCGCGAGGCGCTGATCTCCGCGGTGGTGGACGACGAACTGCTCATCCGGGGTTATCTCGACCGGCTCGACGTGGCGCCCGACGGCGCGCTGCGAGTGGTCGACTACAAGACCGGCGGCGCGCCGCGCGAGGCGTTCGAGGCGCGGGCGCTGTTCCAGCTCAAGTTCTACGCCCTGGTGCTGTGGCGTACCCGGGGCGTGGTGCCGCGGGTGCTGCGCCTGCTCTACCTCAAGGACGCCGAGGTCTGCGACTACGCCCCCGACGCCGACGAGCTGGTGCGCTTCGAGCGCACAGTGGTGGCGCTGTGGCGGGCGATCGAGCAGGCCACCGCCCGGCAGGACTTCCGGCCCCGCCCGAGCCGCCTGTGCGACTGGTGCAGCCACCAGGCGCTGTGCCCGAGCTACGGCGGCACGCCGCCGCCGTTCCCGGCGGCCGCCGCCGCGCCCGACCCGCTGGTGGACGCCCGCTCCCGCCCGGTGGCGCCCGGCGCCGACGAGTAACCTCCGGCCCCAGCCGTCGAGTATTCGGCGCTGGCCGCAGGGCGCCCGGGCTGACGCCTGGCCGGACCGCCCCGGACCGGCGGGCCATTCCGCGCATGACCGGCGCGCAGACCGCCCGCTATCCCGCGCGGACCCAGGACGCAGAGCGCCTGCGATCCCGCGCGGGCCTGAGCGCGCGGAGCCCGGCCAACCTGCGGGATCGGGGCGGCCTGATCGGCGACCGCGCGACCGGTGACCTCTACGGTGGTTACCGCGGCCCGGCTCACGCCGGGCGGATCGCGCGCGTGCCGGCGCCGACGGGTCCCGGCCGGACCGCCGCCCGGACGACGAGGGGGACGCATGACCGACGGCGCCGTGTCCCGGCCGGTGCGGGTTCTGCTCGCCGACGACCAGCCGCTGCTGCGTACCGGATTCCGGATGGTGCTGGGCGCGGAGGACGACCTGGACGTGGTGGGTGAGGCCGGCGACGGCGCGGAGGCGGTGGACCTGGCGCGGCGGCTGCTGCCCGACGTGGTGCTGATGGACATCCGGATGCCGCGGATGGACGGGGTGACCGCGACGCGCGCGATCGTGTCCGCGCGGCTACCGGTGCGGGTGCTGGTGCTCACCACGTTCGAGCAGGACGAACACGTCGTCGGGGCGCTGCGGGCCGGCGCCAGCGGGTTCCTGACCAAGGATGTGCCGGCTGAGGACCTGGTCGCGGCGATCCGCACGGTGGCGGCCGGGGACGCGGCGATGTCTCCGCGCATCCTGCGCCGGCTGCTGGACCGCTTCGCCGAGCTGCTGCCCGATCCGGCCGCCGCGCCGGCGCGGGCGCTGGACCCGCTGACCGACCGGGAGCGGGAGGTGCTCACCCACATGGCGCGCGGTCTGTCCAACGCGGAGATCGCCCGGGTGCTGTCGGTCAGCGAGACGACTGTGAAAACCCATGTCGGGCACGTGCTGACGAAGCTACGGTTGCGCGACCGGGTCCAGGCGGTCGTGCTCGCGTACGAGACGGGTCTGGTTCGTCCGGGGCGGTGAGGTGGCGCGGGTCACCTACCGTGACCAGCGGCGGGGCTGATGTGTTGACCATCACGCCGGGTGAGGCTCTAGCGTCGGCGTCGCCTGCCGGTCAGGGGTCACCCTGAGCCCGGATGGGGGTCGACCCTCACCGGAAGATCGGCACGGATTCCACCCCAGGTCGGAGGGCTTTCGGGCTCGCGACCCCGAGGATGGATTCCGCCGCACCGACCAGCGGGGGCGGTGCGGCATTGAGAACGACAGACGGAAGAGGTACATGACGTGACCGCGACGGTAGGCCAAGAGCAGGCCGCGGCCCGGGCGAACGATGTGTGGAAGGTGTACGGCAGCGGCGAGGCGCAGGTCGCCGCGCTGCGGGGGGTGAGCGCCGAGTTCGAGCGCGGCCGGTTCACCGCGATCATGGGGCCGTCGGGTTCCGGGAAGTCCACACTGATGCACTGCCTCGCGGGTCTGGACACGGTGACCAAGGGCACCGTGATGATCGGCGACACCACTGTGACCGGTCTCAACGACGCCGGTCTGACGAAGCTGCGCCGGGACAAGGTCGGCTTCATCTTCCAGCAGTTCAACCTGCTGCCGACGCTCACCGCGCAGGAGAACATCCTGCTGCCGCTGTCGATCGCCGGGCGCAAGCCCGACCCGGCCTGGTACGACGTCGTGATCGACACGGTCGGCCTGCGGGACCGGCTCGGGCACCGCCCGGCGCAGCTCTCCGGTGGCCAGCAGCAGCGCGTGGCGTGCGCCCGGGCGCTCGTGGCCCGCCCCGAGGTGATCTTCGCGGACGAGCCGACCGGCAACCTGGACTCCCGCTCCGGCGCCGAGGTGCTGAAGTTCCTGCGCAACTCGGTACGCGAGCACGGCCAGACCATCGTCATGGTCACGCACGACCCGACCGCCGCCGCGTACGCCGACCGGGTGGTCTTCCTCGCCGACGGGCAGATCGTCTCGGAGTTGATCGAGCCGACCGCCGAGACGGTGCTGGACACGATGAAGAAGCTGGACGCCCCGGTCGAGGTGGGCAACTGATGCTGCGGGCAACGCTCAAGAGCCTGCTGGCGCGCAAGCTGCGCCTGCTGCTGTCCGGGCTGGCGGTGGTGCTCGGCGTCATGTTCGTCTCCGGCGCGTTCGTGCTCACCGACACGCTCGGGCGTTCCTTCGACGCGGTCTTTGCCGACGCGTACGCCGAGGTCGACGTGAGCGTCGAGGCCAAGCCGAAGATCGACGTCTCCACGGCGGAGGGGATGCCGCTGAGCACCCCGATGCCGGCGTCGGTGCTGGACCGGGTCAAGGCGGTGCCCGGTGTCGCCGACGCCGAGGGCGTGGTGGCCGCCGAGGGCGCCCGGATGATCGGCAGCAACGGCAAGGTGGTCACCTCGTTCGGCCCGCCGCAGCTGGGCCAGAACTGGCTCGGTGAGAGCGACCTGCTGGAGCTGCGCGAGGGCCGCGGCCCGCAGGCCGACGACGAGATCGTGATCAACGCCGCGCTGGCCGAGGCGGGCAAGGTCAAGGTCGGCGACCGGGTCGGCGTGCTGACCCTCGCCCCGAAGAAGGAGTTCACGCTCGTCGGCGTGTTCGGCTACAGCGGCGGCCGGGACTCGATCGGTGGCGCGAACGAGGTCTACTTCACGACCCCGGTGGCGCAGCAGCTGATGCTGGGCAAGCCGGACGTGTTCAGCAACATCAGCGTCCAGGCCGCCGACGGCACCACGCCGGCCGCGCTGCGCGACGAGCTGGCCCGCACGCTGGGCGCCGACTACCAGGTCAAGACCGGCGAGCAGCTCGCCGCCGACGCCTCGGCCGGCCTCAAGGAAGGGCTGTCGTTCTTCAACAAGATCCTCCTCGGGTTCGCCGCGGTGGCGCTGCTGGTCGGCACGTTCCTGATCCTCAACACGTTCTCGATCATCGTGGCGCAGCGCACCCGTGAGCTGGCCCTGATGCGCGCGATCGGGGCCAGCGGCAAGCAGGTCATCGGCTCGGTGGTGCTGGAGGCGCTCGCGGTCGGCCTGATCGCCTCGGTGCTGGGGCTCGCCGCCGGCATCGGCGTGGGCGCGCTGCTGGCGTACCTGTTCGGTCAGCTCGCCGGGGGTCTCACCCTGGCCGGGCTGGGCGTGCCCGCCTCGGCGGTGATCGGCGCGTTCGCGGTCGGCATGCTCATCACTGTGGTCGCCGCGCTGCTGCCCGCGCTGCGCGCCTCGCGCATCCCGCCGATCGCCGCGATGCAGGACGTCGCCACGCCGGACCGGCCGCTGACCAAGGTCACCATCGGCGGTGCCGTGGTCACCGGCATCGGCGCGGTGCTGCTGTTCCTCGGTCTCGGCGGGCACGCCGGCGACAGCACCCTGGCGACCATCCTCGGCGGCGTGCTGTTCGCGTTCATCGGGGTGGCGCTGCTGACCCCGATCATCAGCCGGCCGGTGGTCTCGCTGCTCGGCGCGATGTTCTCCTGGTCGGTGCCGGGCAAGCTGGGCCGGCTCAACTCGGGCCGCAACCCGCGCCGTACCGCGATCACGGCCGCCGCGCTGATGGTGGGCATCGCCCTGGTCACCGGCGTGACGGTGATCCTGGACTCGGCCAAGGGCAGCATCGGCGCGCTGGCCGAGGACACCATCAAGGCGGAGCTGGTGATCTCCGGGTCCACGTCCGGGCCGCGTCCGGCGAGCTTCGACCCGGCGGTCCTGGAGAAGGCCGCGGCGATCCCGGGCGTGCAGATGGTCGACGGTGAGTACGGCGACATGGCAGTGGTCGGCGGCGAGCGGACCTGGGTGGCCGTGTCGAGCAACGTGGCCGCGCTGCAGCAGATCTTCGGGGCGAAGGCCGCCGCCGGTGACATCAGCAAGCTGGCGCCGGACCAGATGCTGGTCAGCTCGGACACCGCGAAGGCACGCAACCTCAGCGTCGGTTCGACGGTGCCGGTGCAGCTGTCCCGTGGCGACGCCCGCACCTACACGGTCAGCGGCATCTACGAGAGTTCACAGCTGACCAACCCGGTGACGCTGCCGCCGCAGGCAACGGCGGACTTCGCCATCCCGCAGCCGATCCAGGGTTTCCTGCAGCTCGCCCCCGGCACGTCGGTGGACGCGGTGCAGCCGCAGATCGAGCGGCTGCTGGCGGACAGCCCCGAGGTGTCGGTGGCCGACCGGGCCGGGTTCATCGAGCAGCAGACCGGTCAGCTGGACTCCCTGCTCCAGATGATCCAGATCCTGCTGGCGCTGGCCATCGTGATCGCGGTGCTGGGCATCATCAACACGCTCGCGCTGTCGGTGCTGGAACGCACCCGGGAGCTGGGTCTGCTGCGGGCGATCGGCCTGCGTCGCGCCCAGACCATGCGCATGATCACGGTCGAGGCGGTGGTGATCTCGATCTTCGGCGCGCTGCTCGGCGTGGTGGTCGGCACCGGTCTCGGCGCGGCGGTGGTGGAGGCGCTCAAGGACGAGGGCATCACCGACCTGATCCTGCCGTGGGGTCAGATGGTGACGTTCCTGATCCTGGCCGCGATCATCGGCGTGGTCGCGGCGGTGCTGCCGGCGATCCGCGCCGCGCGGATCAACGTCCTGGGCGCCATCGCCCACGACTGACGTGAAAGGAAGGGCCCCTTCTTAACGCCTCGTGCATAAGAAGGGGCCCTTCCTAACGGTTGAGCAGCGCCGCGAGCAGCTCCAGGTCCGCCCCGAGCAGGCTCTCCATCTGGTGTACGCCGTCGGCGGGCGCCAGCGGCACCTCGGCCGGAACGGCCAGCACCGCCGCACCGGCTGCCAGCGCGCTCGCCACTCCGGTCGGTGAGTCCTCGATCGCCACGCACCGCTCGACCGGTACGCCCAGCAGACGCGCGGCGGTCAGGTACGGCTCCGGGTGCGGCTTGGCCGCGTCCACCTCGTCGCCGCAGACCACCGCGTCGAAGCTGTCCCGGCCCAGCGTGTCCAGGGCCACCTCGACCAGGGACCGGCCGCTGGAGGTGACCAGCGCGGTGGGGATGCCGGCGTCGCGTACCGCCCGCAGCAGCGCCAGCGCGCCCGGACGCCACTGCAGCCCGGTGCGGAACAGCTCCAGGATCCGGGCGCTGATCCAGTCGGCGCTTTCCTGCACGTCCCGCTCCGGCTGGCCCAGGTCGTCGTGCACGATCCGCATCGCGTCGGCCATCCCGGTGCCGACGATCGCGCGGCGGGCGTCGTCGGACAGGACACCGCCGTACACGGCGGCCAGTTCCTGCAACGCGACGTCCCACAGTTTCTCGCTGTCGACCAGGGTGCCGTCCATGTCGAAGAGCACGGCGGCGGGGTGCTTGCTGCTCAGCGGGGGCCTCCTTCGATACGGGTACCCCGCCGATCCTGCCAGCCGCGCCGGGCCCGCCCGTCACCGTCCCCGCCCCTGGTGACCCGCGGCATCACCCGAGACCGCACGCGCCCAGCGACTTCTCGTATCCCCGGAAGAACGAATCGCTGCGCTGCTCGGCGGTGCCGTGCGAGCCCTCGGCGAACCACGGCTGGTCGGGGTCGTCGCCGACCGCCAGCAGCCCTTCCCGGAACTCCTCCAGGTCGCCGTCCTCCAGCTCCAGCACCCCGGCGCGCACGCTGTCCCCGAGGTACGCCCCGGCCATGCAGTCGGCCTGCAGCTCCTGCTGGATGGTGAAGTTGTAGCGGATGCCGAGCCGCACCTGCATGCCGTGGGCGTACTCGTGGCCGAGCAGGTAGAACAGGAACGCGTCGCCGATCTGCCGGAACGCCGCCACCGACCAGTTCACGTCGTAGGCGATGAAGTCGCCGGCCGAGCAGTACACGGCGTTGTTGCGGGGCAGCGCCTGCCCGGCGCAGGCCACCTCGCCCTCCCGGCTGTAGGGCACCACCCGCCGGATCGGGGTGAAACGCTGACCGGAGGCGCGGAACTGCTGCGCCCAGTACCGTTCGGCCAGCCGGACCGCGTCCTCGATGTCCTGCTTGAATTCGGCGACGCTGGTGGTGCCGTCCGCCCGGGTGGTCTGCGACTCGGGCTGCGCGCTGCGCGGGGGTACGGGCTGCTGCGGCTCGCCCTGGTCGACGCCGCCGGCCATGCAGCCGGCCGCGACCAGCGCGGCCACCACCAGCCCGGCGATCGGCCCGCGCCCCTGACGTCCCGCCCTGTCCCCCACCATGACCTCCCGGTTTTCGTACCCGTGTCCCGCAGCAGTACCCCCGGCGGACGCCGGTGATGCTCACCGGCTCACACGCACGGCCGCCGGGAAACGTTCACCAGGCGACGGCCTCCCGGGCGCCCGCGCCGGTCACGCTGGATCGGCCCGGGTACCGTCGCCGGGATGGAGCCGCACCCGTCGTACGCCGGAATTGTCTACTGGCGACGTAGCCTCTGGAACGGCCTGCGGTGCGTGCCGGTGCTGATGACCCTCGACGAGGGCTGGCTGCGGGCCGGCGACCGGCACGGCGCGGAGGTGTTCGCCGCGCCCGTCGGGCAGGTCGAGGCCCGGGGAACGATCTTCGGCACGATGCTGCTCACCGTCGGCGGCCACCGGTACGCCCTGGTCGGCGTGGGCGCCACCGTCTCACCGTCACCGAGCAGGGAACAACTGCGGCGGCTGGACGAGCTCACCGCCCGCGCCGAGCCGGTGCCCGACCTCGCGTCCTGGTGGGAGACGCTGGCGCGGGCCGGCGTGACGGTGCGCTGAGCGGCGTGGTCAGTCCAGGCCGCGCATGATGTGCGGTTCGCCGTCGTCGTCGCCGAAGCAGCGGTGCAGCACCTGGGCACGCGCCCACAGGTCCAGGCTGCTCGGTGGTCCGACCGGCCCGGTGCCGGCGGGCGCGCTCAGCACGGGAGCCGGGTCCGGCGGGACCTGCGACGTCACCTCGTCGGTCATGTCCGCCCCTTTCGTCGTACCCATGCTCGCCCTCGGGCGTTTCCGCCACGTCAACGCCGACGGCGGGGGCGTGGACGCGCCGCCTGGTCCGGCGTCGGCCCGTACTCCGGTGACGGTAGTCCGCCGGGCCGCCGAGCACAGCCGTATTCCCGACGTCGCCGCAGGTGGCGGCCGGTGATCACGCCTGCGGACCGGGCGGGCCGCAGGTGTCGCCGCGCCGGGCGTCGCGACCCTCGCGCCCGGCTACGGTCTGACGCATGACTGTCGTCCGGTCCATCCTGCTGTTCCTGCTCGCCGCGCTCGCCGAGATCGGCGGCGCCTGGCTGGTGTGGCAGGGCTGGCGGGAGAACCGCGGCCTGCTCTGGATCGCCGCCGGGGTGATCGCGCTCGGCGCCTACGGATTCGTCGCCACGTTCCAGCCGGACCCGAACTTCGGCCGCATCCTCGCCGCCTACGGCGGCGTGTTCGTCGCCGGGTCGCTCGCCTGGGGCATGGTCGTCGACAAGTTTCGGCCCGACCGCTACGACCTCGCCGGCGCGGCCATCTGCCTGGTCGGCGTCGCGATCATCATGTACGCGCCGCGCACGAGCTGACGGCGCGGTGATGAGTTTTCCCGCCCGTTCCCGTCACACAGACGACGGGACACGACGACGCGGGAGGATGACGTGATGGGTGCGGAGCCACGGCGGGCGGAGCTGGGCGTACGCGATCTGGGTGAGGTCGACGAGCCGGCGTTCGCCGGGCTGGCGCAGCGGCACCGGCGGGAGCTGCACGTGCACTGCTACCGGATGCTCGGATCGTTCGAGGACGCCGAGGACACCGTCCAGGAGACGTTCCTGCGCGCCTGGCGGCGGCGCGAGACGTTCGCCGGCCGCTCCACGTTCCGGGCCTGGCTGTACCGCATCGCCACGAACGCCTGCCTGGACCTGCTGGCCAAGTGCCGTCCCGAGCCGGCGACCGGCGGCGAGGTGCGGTGGCTGCAGCCCTACCCGGACCGGCTGCTCGACGAGCTGCCCGCGACCGGCGCGGACGAGCCGGAAGCCGTCGCGGTGGCGCGGGAGACGATCGAGCTGGCGTACCTGGTCGCGGTGCAGCACCTCGCGCCACGCCCGCGTGCCGTGCTGATCCTGCGCGACGTGCTCGGCTGGCCGGCCAAGGACGTCGCGGAGCTGCTCGGCGACTCGGTCAACTCGGTGAACAGCGCGTTGCAGCGCGCCCGCGCCGGCATGCGGGAACACCTGCCCGCGCAGCGGCAGGACTGGACCGGCGACGAGGCGGACACCCGGACCCGCGAGCTGGTACGCCGCTTCACCGACGCCGCCGTCGCCAAGGACGTCGCCGCTCTCGCCGCCATGCTGCGCGACGACGTGCGCTGCTCGATGCCTCCCACCCCGGGGCTGCAGATCGGCCGGGACGCGGTGGTCGCCGACTGGGTCGCGGACGGCTTCGAGAGCCTGGGCAGCATGCGGGCCGTGCCCACCGCCGTGAACCGGCAGCCCGCCGTCGCGTTCTACCTGTGGCAGGAGAGCGACGGCGCGTACCTGCCGCTCACCGTCGACGCCCTGCGCGTCACCGGCGGGGCGATCACCGAGATCGTCACGTTCCACGCCGACCAGTTCCCGCGCCTCGGGCTGCCCGAGCGCCTGCCGGCCGACCGTACCCCGTAGTGCCGGTGCGGACGCTCGCGCTGCCCGGCGGCGCGCGCGTCGCGGTGGTCGCAGCCCAGTGGCAGCACGCGTACGGCGTGGTCACGCGCGGACGGGTGCAGCTGGAGCTGCGCGACGGCGCGCCCGGGCCGGTCCTGCGCCGCGACGCCGGTTTCTGGCTGCGCGACACCGGAGTACGCGCGCTGCGCAACCCCGGCCGCCGTACCGCGACGGTGCGGATCCTGACCCCCGACTTCTGGAGGAGCGACATGATCAGCAGCACCGACACCGGCGTGGGCTCTCGCCGTTCGCACAGCTTCCGGCGGCTCGCCGTCACCGGCGTCGTCGCCACACTCGTCGCGATGACTGCAACCACGCTCGGCGCGGCGCTCGCGCGGGCCGCCGGCGTCGACTTCGCGATCCCGGACGGCGGTGACGAGGCCATCCCGCTCGGCGGATTCACCGTGGTGACCGGCTTCTTCTCGCTCGTCGGGGTCGTCATCGCCGCCGTACTGCTGCGGTTCAGCGCGCGTCCCGCGTCGCGGTTCGTGTGGACGGCGGTGGCGCTGACCGCGCTGTCGCTGGCGCCGCCGTTCCTCGTCGGGGCCGCCGCCACGACGAGCGTCACGCTGGTCGCTCTGCACCTGCTCGCGGCGGCGGTGATGATCCCCGCCCTGACGCGAAGCCTGGGCGCGAGGACCGACTGACACTCCGCTCCCGGTGAGTGGGCCGGGCCACAAAACATTCTCGATTCGCAGGGTTCGATCGAAGACGTGCGGGCACTCCGATATGGACCGAACGCCGGGCACCGCCAGTCGGCGCCCGGCGCCACGTTCGACCGAGAGGTGACACCATGACCTTCCGCGCCAGGCTCGTCGGAGCCGCACTCGCCGGGACGCTCGCCGCCGGTGCATCGACACTGGCTGGGGCCTCCGCGGCCAGCGCGCAGGCCGAACCCTGCGTTCAGCGCATCGCCGTGGTGAACAACGCCGCCTTCGTGATGTCCTTCAGCGTTCAGGCGAGCAACGGCCTGGAGACGGCGAACACCGACAACTACCCGATCAACCAGTCGCGGACGATCGATCTCACCACCACCGCGCTGCCGGTCGGCGCCGACGTCCGCCCGGTGGTCGACGCGGTGGCCGGCGCGACGCGGACCCCGAGCAGCTTCGTGTCGTACTGCGAGAACGGGCAGACCGCCACGTACTCGGTGACCGGGACGACGTACGACTACTCGGTCACGCTGATCGGCTGACCGGCACGTCGACGCTTCGGGGCGTCCGCCGTCGCGGCGGGCGCCCCGCGCTCGTCCGCTACGGTGACCGGGTGCCCGTACCCCGGCTGATTCCCATCGCGCACGAGCCCGGCCACCGGACGGACACGATCGGCCGCTACGACGAAGGGCTGTTCCTCGCCTCGGCGTGGGACCACCACGCGTACGTGCACCTCTTCGACCACCACGGGACGTACCGGAGCTCGACCATCACGCGGGTTCCGGATCGAGGCGCGCTGAGCGAGGCACTCGACGGGCTGCTCGCGAGCCTGCCCGGCAGGTCGTACGGCGACATCGCCGTACAACTGTTCCAGACCCGTCAGGACGGCGTCGTGTTCGGTCTGGTCGACGAGTCCGGCGACCGGGCGGGCGACGGCAGCCACGTCGACTGGGTCGAGCTGTATCCGGATCGCCTAGGGTTCCACGAGCCGTGGGACGGCCTCTACGACACGTGACGGCACACCGACCACATGAGTAAGGGCGGCGTTGTTCCGCCGGTTCGAGGCTGCATGGTCACGGTTCGGCACCGTTGGTCCACCTCTAACGGCTGGAGCTTGCCGTAGGCGCTCCACCGGAGGTCAGAGCGCCTACGGCGATCACTTGGCGTTGAAGTAGTTCGCCTCCGGGTGGTGCACCACGATCGCGTCGGTGGCCTGTTCCGGCACCAACTGGAACTCCTCGGACAACTGCACCCCGATCCGCTCCGCGCCCAGCAGCTCCACGATCTTCGCCCGGTCCTCCAGGTCCGGGCAGGCCGGGTAGCCGAACGCGTACCGGCAGCCCCGGTAGTCGGTGCGCAGCAGACCCGCCAGGTCGGCTGGGTCGTCGTCGGCCACGGTGCCGCCGCCGGGCAGCACCAGCTCGGCGCGGATCCGCCGGTGCCAGTACTCCGCGAGGGCCTCGGTGAGCTGCACCGACAGGCCGTGCACCTCCAGGTAGTCGCGGTACTCGTTGCCGGCGAACATCTTCGCCGTGTACTCGCTGATCGGCTGCCCCACGGTGACCAGCTGCAACGCCACCACGTCGAGCTGGTCGCCCTTGGGCCGGAAGAAGTCGGCCAGGCACAGCCGCCGCTCCTGCCGCTGCCGGGGGAAGGAGAACCGGGCCCGCTCGCTGTGCCCGTTCTCGTCCAACACCACCAGGTCGTTGCCCTCGGAGTACGCCGGGAAGTAGCCGTACACCACGGCCGCCTCCAGCACCTGGTCGGAGATCAGGCGGTCCAGCCAGTACCGCAGCCGGGGCCGGCCCTCGGTCTCGACCAGTTCCTCGTACGACGGGCCCTTGCCGCCGCGTGCGCCGCGCAGTCCCCACTGGCCCAGGAACGTGGCCCGCTCGTCCAGCAGCGCCGCGTAGTCGGCCAGCGGCACGCCCTTGACCACGCGGGTGCCGAAGAACGGCGGCTTCGGCACCGCCACGTCCACCGCCACGTCGGAGCGCACCGAGGCGTCGTCCAGTTCGGGCAGTGCCTCGCGCACCTGCGCCCGCTGCCGCTCGCGGCGTTCCCGGCGGGCCGCCAGCGCCGCCTCGCGCTCCGGGTCGATCACCGGCGCGCCGCCGCGCTTGGCCGCCATCACGCGGTCCATCAGGGACAGCCCTTCGAACGCGTCGCGGGCGTAGTGCACCTGACCCGGGTAGATCGAGCGCAGGTCGTCCTCCACGTACGCGCGGGTCAGCGCCGCACCGCCGAGCAGCACCGGCCAGCGCTCGGCCACGCCGCGGGAGGCCATCTCGGCCAGGTTCTCCTTCATGATGACGGTGCTCTTGACCAGCAGGCCGGACATGCCGATCGCGTCGGCGCGGTGTTCCTCGGCCGCGTCGAGGATCGCGTTGATCGGCTGCTTGATGCCGATGTTGACCACGTCGTAGCCGTTGTTGGACAGGATGATGTCGACCAGGTTCTTGCCGATGTCGTGCACGTCGCCCTTGACGGTGGCGAGCACGATCCGGCCCTTGCCGTCGTCATCGGTCTTCTCCATGTGCGGCTCCAGGTACGCCACCGCGGTCTTCATCACCTCGGCGGACTGGAGCACGAACGGCAACTGCATCTGGCCGGAGCCGAACAGCTCGCCGACCACCTTCATGCCGTCCAGCAGCAGGTCGTTGATGATGGACAGCGGCGTACGCCCCTGCGCCATCGCCGTGTCCAGGTCGGCCTCCAGGCCGTTGCGCTCACCGTCGATGATCCGCCGCTTGAGCCGCTCGTCCAGCGGCAGCGCGGCCAGTTCCTCGGCCCGGGTGGCGCGCGCCGACGCCGCGTCCACGCCCTCGAACGCCTCGATGAACCGCTGCACCGGGTCGTAGCCCTCGCGGCGCCGGTCGTACACCAGGTCGAGCGCCACCTCGCGCTGCTCGTCCGGGATCCGCGACATCGGCAGGATCTTGCTGGCGTGCACGATCGCCGAGGTCAGCCCGGCCTGCGCGCACTCGTGCAGGAACACCGAGTTGAGCACCTGCCGGGCCGCCGGGTTGAGGCCGAACGAGACGTTGGAGATGCCGGCGGTGAAGTTGACGCCCGGATAACGGGCCGCGATCTCCCGGATCGCCTCGATCGTCTCGATGCCGTCGCGGCGGGTCTCCTCCTGCCCGGTGGCGATCGGGAACGTCAGCGCGTCGATGAGGATGTCCTCCCGGCGCATCCCCCACCGGCCGGTCAGGTCGTCGATCAGCCGGGAGGCCACCCGTACCTTCCACTCGCGGGTGCGGGCCTGGCCCTCCTCGTCGATGAGCAGCGCCACGACGGCGGCGCCGTGCTCCTTGACCACCGGCATGACCCGCGCGTAGCGGGAGTCGGGGCCGTCGCCGTCCTCGAAGTTGACCGAGTTGACCACGCACCGGCCGCCGAGCATCTCCAGGCCGGCCTCGATCACCGCCGGTTCGGTGGAGTCCAGCACGATCGGCAGCGTCGACGCGGTGGCGAACCGGCCGGCCAGCTCCCGCATGTCCTGCGTGCCGTCGCGGCCCACGTAGTCGACGCAGAGGTCGAGCAGGTGCGAGCCGTCCCGGGCCTGGCTGCGGGCGACCTCCACGCAGGCCTGCCAGTCCCCGGCGAGCATGGACTCGCGGAACGCCTTCGAGCCGTTGGCGTTGGTCCGCTCCCCCACCATCAGGATGCTGGCGTCCTGGGCGAACGGCACGTGGTGGTAGATCGAGGAGACGCCGGCCTCCGGTTTCGGCTCCCGCGCCACCGGCGCCCGCCCGCCGAGGCGCTCCACCAGCACCCGGATGTGCTCCGGGGTGGTGCCGCAGCAGCCGCCGATCAGGCCCACGCCGTAGTCGGTGACGAACCGCTCCAGCGCGTCGGCCAGCTCGTCCGGGCTGAGCGGGAAGTACGCCCCGTCGGCCGTGAGCACCGGCAGGCCCGCGTTCGGCATCACCGAGATCGGGATACGCGAGTGCTGCGCCAGGTAGCGCAGGTGCTCGCCCATCTCCGCCGGGCCGGTCGAGCAGTTGAGCCCGATCAGGTCGACGCCGAGCGGCTCGATCGCGGTCAGCGCCGCGCCGATCTCGCTGCCCAGCAGCATCGTGCCGGTGGTCTCCACCGCCACCTGACAGATGATCGGCACGTCCCGGCCCGCCTCGGCGCGGGCCCGCTTCGACCCGACCACCGCCGCCTTGACCTGGAGCAGGTCCTGGCAGGTCTCGATGATCAGCGCGTCCGCCCCGCCGGCGATCAGGCCGGCGGCGTTCTCCTGGTACGCGTCGCGCAGCGAGGCGTAGCTCGCGTGCCCGAGCGTGGGCAGCTTGGTGCCCGGACCCATCGAGCCGAGCACGAACCGGGGGTGCTCCGGCGTCGCGTACTCGTCGGCGGCCTCCCGCGCGATCCGCGCGCCCGCCTCGGACAGCTCCCGGATGCGGCCGGGGATGCCGTACTCGGCGAGGTTGGGCAGGTTCGCGCCGAACGTGTTGGTCTCCACGCAGTCCGCGCCGGCGGCCAGATAGGCGTCGTGCACCCCGCGGACCACGTCCGGCCGGGTCACGTTGAGGATCTCGTTGCAGCCTTCGAGGCCGTCGAAGTCGTCAAGGGTGAGATCGGCGGCCTGGAGCATCGTCCCCATCGCGCCGTCCGCGATCAGGATCCGATCGGCCAGCAGGTCACGCAACGAAATAGGCACATGGCCCAGGTTAGTGCGCCCGAGTACGCCAGACTCACCCGAACCGGGCCTTCCCACATACTGCCCGGCCGACCGGCGTACGCCTTTGCGCCGGTTCGCCCGGGTGGTCACCCTCGGCGACCGGCGCGGCCGACGGGCCGGCCCCGTCGGCGGCACGTAGGCTGGCGGACGTGAAGGACAACAGGGGTGCGACAGTGCGACGGGGCGACGCCGCGCCCGACGAGCAGGGTGAGGTGACGGCGTGACCGAGTTCGACGGGCTGCCGGTACTGCGCTCGCCGGTCGCCATCGCGGCCTTCGAGGGCTGGAACGACGCCGCCGACGCCTCCACCGCCGCCGTGGAACACCTGGAGCAGGTCTGGCAGGCCCGGCAGGTGACGGAGCTGGACCCGGAGGACTTCTACGACTTCCAGGTCAGCCGTCCGACGATCACCATGGCCGACGGGGAGACCCGGCGCGTCGAGTGGCCCACCACGCGGTTCATGGTGGCCAGCCCGGAGGGCACCGAACGGGACGTGGTGCTGATCCGGGGCATCGAGCCGAGCATGCGCTGGCGGACGTTCTGCGAGCAGGTGCTGGAGATCTGCCACAGCCTGGAGGTCGAGCGGGTGGTGCTGCTCGGCGCGCTGCTGGCCGACGTGCCGTACACCCGGCCGCTGCCGATCAGCGGCAGCGCGTCGGACGCCGACGCCGCCAAGCGCTACCAGCTCACCCCCACCCGGTACGACGGGCCGACCGGCATCGTCGGCGTGCTGCACGACGCCTGTACCCGCGCCGAGGTCGACGCGGTGTCGTTCTGGGTGCACGTGCCGCACTACGCCAACAACCCGCCCTGCCCGAAGGCCACGCTGGCGCTGCTGCACCGGGTCGAGGAGGTGCTCGACCTGCCGGTGCCGATGGCCGACCTGGCCGAGGAGGCCGCCGAGTGGGAGCAGCGGGTGCGCAGCGCCGCCGAGCAGGACGCGGAACTCGGCGAGTACGTGCGTGAGCTGGAGGAACGGGTCGGCGACGCCGGCATCACCCCGTTGACCGGGGACGAGATCGCCCAGGAGTTCGAGAAGTACCTGCGTCGCCGCGGCGGTTCTGCCGGGCCGACAGCGGGTTCCTGGTAGCCGTTTCCCGTCGAAGCCGGGTCCCCCTGCCGGGGCCCGGCTTCTGCGTGTCCGGGGTGGCGCGGTCACACCCTCTAGGGCATCCTAGGAACCTAGCTGTTCTGAGGAGGCCCGGATGCAGATCAACCCCGGCGCGGCCGAGTTCCCGCACCGGCAGATCGCCGCGCAGCTCAAGGCCCAGGTGCGCCGCGGCGACTGGGGTCCCGGCGAGCGGCTGCCGTCCATCCCGGCCATCGCCGAGATGTTCGGCGTGGCGAAGCAGACCGTGCAGCGCGCCGTCGACCAGCTGCGGGTCGAGGGCATCCTGATCACCAAACCCGGCTCCGGTACGTACGTCCGGGGCACCCGGCGCCGCCTCAACCGCCTGTCCCGGGGCCGGTACGGCGGCTTTCGCGGCTACCACACCGACCTGGCCGCCCGGTACCGCCAGCAACTCGTCTCGGTCGGCCGCTCCCCCGCCCCGGCCGAGGTGGCCGACGCGTTCGGCGTCGCCGACGGCACCGAACTGCTCTGCCGCCGGCACCTGGTACGCACCGACGACTCCCCGGTCGAGGTCGGCGCGTCCTGGTTCCTGCCCGCCGACACCGCCGGCACGTCACTGGAGCGGGCCGAGGCGTTCGGCCGCCCGCTCTACCAGGAGGCCGAGGAGGTCACCGGCCGGCGGTACGTCACCGCCACCGACACGATCAGCGCGCGCCAGCCCAGCCGGGAGGAGGCGGAGATCCTCCAGATCCGCCCGGACACGCCGGTGCTGCACCTGCTGCACGTGGCGTACGACGAGCGGCGCAAGCCGATCGAGGTCGCGCAGGCGACCTGGCCCGGCCCGATGACCACGCTCACCGAGGAGTACAGGATCCCCGCCCCGGCTCCCGACCAGGACCCCGACCCCGGACTGGTCCTGGGCTGACCGCTTTGCCCCCGCCCCGGCGATCTTGCACTTTCCGCCCCGGCAGACGGCGCATTTCCGACGCTCCAGGGGCCGCGAGTGCAAGATCGCCGAGGCGTGCCGGCGGGGCCGGCGCACACATGCTCCCGGAACGGCCACGCCCGGGCGGAGCCCCCCGGGTCGCGTCGTGCCGGGTGGAACACCGTGGGTGTCAAACCGCCCTCGAGACACCCGTCACGTTCCACCCGCCCGCCGAGCGACGCGATCTTGCGGTTTCGGACCCCGCGAACTGGGGCGAAACGGCGAAAACGCGGGCCGCAAGTGCAAGATCGGCGAGGCGAGGCGGGAGCGAGGCGAGGCGGGAGCGGCGCGAGGACGAGGCGCGGCGCGGGGGCGGGGACGGGTGAGCGAGGGACGGGTGCGCGGGCGGCCGGGTGGAACGGCTACAGGGCGATGCCCAGGAGCGCGTCGACCGTGTCGGTGAACAGCGCCGGGGCTTCCGGGTCGTCCGTGACGCCGTTCAACGCTCCGTCGGCCCAACGGTCAGCCGCCGCCAGAGCGCCCGGCGTGTCCAGATCGTCGGCCAGGCGCTCGCGTACCTCGGCCAGCAACGCCGCCCCCGACGGCCCGGCCGGCGCGGCGGCGGCCCGCCGCCAGCGGCCCAGCCGCTCCCGCGCCTCGGTGAGCAGATCGTCGGTCCAGGAGCGGTCGGTGCGGTAGTGGCCGCTCATCAGCGCCAGCCGCACCGCCATCGGGTCGACCTTGTCGGCCCGCAGCCGGGACACGAAGACCAGGTTGCCCTGGGACTTCGACATCTTCTCGCCGTCCAGGCCGATCATGCCGGCGTGTACGTAGTGGTCGGCGAACGGCGCCTCGCCGGTGAGCCGCTCGGCGTGCGCGGCGGAGCATTCGTGGTGCGGGAAGATCAGGTCGTTGCCGCCGCCCTGCACGTCGATCCGGTCGCCGAGCAGGTTCAACGCGATGACCGTGCACTCGATGTGCCAGCCGGGGCGGCCCGCGCCCAGTTCGCCGCCGGGCCAGGACGGCTCGCCCTCGCGGGCGCCGCGCCACAGCAGCGGGTCGAGCGGGTCGCGCTTGCCGGCGCGCTCCGGGTCGCCGCCGCGCTCGGCGAACAGTTCGAGCATCTCCTCGCGGGACAGGTTCGACTCGTAGCCGAAGCGCGGGGCGGCGGAGATGTCGAAGTAGACGTCGCCGGTGCCGTCGTCGAGCCGGTACGCGGCACCGTCCTTGAGCAGCACCAGCACCTTCTCGGCGATCTCCGGGATCGACTCGACAGCGCCGACGTAGTGCGCCGGCGGGATCATCCGCAGCGCCTCCATGTCCTCGCGGAACAGCGCGGTCTCCCGCATGGCCAGGACCTTCCAGTCCTCGCCGTCGCGCTCGGCGCGTTCCAGCAGCGGGTCGTCGATGTCGGTGACGTTCTGCACGTACCGCACGTCGAGGCCGGCGTCGCGCCACATCCGCTGCACCAGATCGAACGCGATCATGGTGGCGGCGTGCCCCAGGTGCGTGGCGTCGTACGGGGTGATGCCGCAGACATACATCGAGGCCGCGCCCTCGGGCCGGCTGGGATGGGCGCCCTGCCGCGCCGAGTCGTACAACCGCAGCGGCACGCCCTCGCCGGGCAGCCGCGGCACCTCGTGTCCCGCCCAAGACTCCATGACCGCCAGCCTAACGATCCGTCAGACGCTCAGGTGCCGCCCTACGGGTGATCAACGCGACAGCGGCTCACATCGGCGGCCAGGGCATCGCCGGCCACTCCTCGGGGGGCAGCGGGAACCGGCCGGTCCCGCGCAGCCGCTCGACGCGGGCCGCCAGCGCCGCCGTCTCGCCGATCGTCAGGTGCTCGGCGAGTTCCTCACCGAGCGGGCCGCGAAGCTGACCGGCCAGGCCGTCGAGCATCTCCACCGCGTCCGGCGGCAGCTCGCGGCCGGCCCAGCCCCACAGCACCGTACGCAGCTTCTCCTCGACGTGGAAGCTCACGCCGTGGTCGACGCCGTAGATCCGGTCGTCCGGGCCGACGAGCACGTGACCGCCCTTGCGGTCGGCGTTGTTGATCACCGCGTCGAGCACGGCGAGCCGGGCCAGGCGGGGGTCGTCGGCGTGCGCCAGCGCGTACGCGGCGCCGTCGTCGTCGCGGGCCGCGGCCACCGGGAACCAGCGCGGCGGGATCTCCCGCGCCGGCACGAACCCGACGAGCGGCTCGGCGTCGTCCGGCTCGTCGATCCAGAGCTGGCACGAGCCGGGACCGAACGGGCCGTCCCGCAACACCGTGGGGGGCACCAGGTCCCAGCCGGTGGCCCGGGACACCAGGTAGGCGGCCACCTCGCGGCCGGCGAGCGTGCCGTCCGGGAAGTCCCACAGCGGGCGCTCACCGCGTACCGGCTTGTAGACACAGTGGGCGGTGACGTCGCCGAGCGCGACGACGGCGCGCAGCGTGGCGTTGGAGGCGTCGACAAGCCGCCCCTCCAGGGTCAGCTCACCGTCGGCGAGCAGCCGCAGCGCCTCGGCGCCGTCCTGTCTGGGCTGCAGTTCCGACGACGTCACCGGTGATAGCCGTTGTTCCGAGGGCAGAGGTGACCGGCCGGGTCCAGCGGCTGCCCGCACAACGGGCAGGGGGGACGGCCGGCGTTGACGACGCGCTTGGCCCGCTCGATGAACTCGCGGGTCGCCTCCGGGGTCAGCCGGACCCGGAGCCGGTCGAGGTCGTCGTCCGGCTCGTCCGGTTCCTCGTCGGCGTCGTCGTCCGCGTCGCCCAGCTCGACCTCGACCTCCGCCTCGCCCACGGCGATCGCCTCGATCACCACTGTCGCGGTGTCCACGTCGAAGGCCAGGCCCAGCGTGCCGACGCGGAACTCCTCGTCCACCGGGGTGTCGAGCGGCTCGTTGTCGCCGCCCGTCGGCGGCGCGGCCTCCGGCAGCTGCACGCCGAAGCGGCGCTGCGCCTCGGCGAGCAGCTCCTCGAGCTTCTCGGCGAGCAACGACACCTGGACCTTCTCCAGCGACACGCTGACCAGCCGGCCGCCGCCGCGCGCCTGGAGGAAGAACGTGCGCTCCCCCGGCGGGCCGACCGTACCGGCGACGAACCGCTCCGGCGGCTCGAAGGCGTGCACCTGGTGCGTCATACCCACGACCCTATCCGGCGCGTGGAAGTGCCGCGCAGCCCACCGACGCCGAATCCGCCCAGAGCGAACGCGCCGCGCCGGGCCGGCTATCCGGCCGCGCCCGCGCCCCCGCCGACCGCCGCGTCCGACTCGGCCGGCCGCGCCGCGCGCCGGCGCCGCTTGCGCGGCGGCGGGACCAGCGCCGACAGGTCGCCGCCGGTGTCGTTGAGCCGGACCAGGAACGGCCGCAGCGGCGTGTAGCGGATCGCGGTCACCGACGCCGGGTCGGCCACGATCCGCTGAAAAAGATCAAGGTGTACGCCGAGCGCGTCCGCCACGATCGCCTTGATCACATCACCGTGGCTGCACGCGAGCCAGACCGCCTCCGGTCCGTGCTCGGCGGTGACCCGCGCGTCCCACGCCCGTACCGCCGCCACCGCGCGCGCGGACATCGCCGCCATCGACTCCCCCTGCGGGAACGCGGCGGCGCTCGGGTGCTGCTGCACCACCGGCCAGAGCGGCTCCTTCGCCAGCTTCTTCAGCGACTGCCCCTCCCAGTCGCCGTACCCGCACTCGATCAGCCCGTCGTCGACCACCGGTTCGGCGTGCGGCAGCGCCAGTTCCAGGGTCTGCCGGCAGCGGATCAGCGGGCTGGTCACCACCGCCGCGAGCGGCAGCCCGGCGAGGCGTGCGCCCACCGCCGTCGCCTGCGCCCGGCCGGTGTCGTCCAGCTCGACCGGTTGCCGCCCGGCCAGGCCGCCGTCGGCGTTCGCGGTGGTCCGGCCGTGTCGCAGAAGCAGAAGGGTCGCCACGCAGACCACCCTAGGCGGTACGCCCCGACGGTGATCGTCCCGCCACGACGCCGACCTTTCCCGCCCTCACACCCCGTCCCCGCCGATCGTGATCGCCCGTCGTATTGCGCGGCTCGTTCGTCTCGCGCGGCACTCCGCCGGAGATCTTGGAAGATTTGGGCCCCTATGAGAGCCATTTCCTTCCAAGATCTCCTGAGGTAGCGGCGCACGCCGGAGATCTTGGTACGTTCCCGCCCTTGTAGGGGCTGTTCAGTCCCATGACATCTGTCAGCGTTGAAGTCCCGATACATGTGTCACGTGGTAGGGATCTTGGGTCGGGTGGTATGTGCTGCCGGGCATGGCTTCTCGGCGGCATGTGATGAACCTGCTGGACGCGCTGCTGGCGGCGGGGGTTCGGGTGAACGCGGCCGAGTTCGCGCGTGAGCACGGGGTGTCGGTGCGCACGGTGTACCGGCACCGCGCACGTATCCGGGCCGAGGGTCAGTGGCAGGAACGATCCCGGCGGCCGCGTACCAGTCCGCGGGTCACGCCGCCGGAGGTGGACGCGTGGATCTGCAAACTGCGCGCTGAACTGGGCCCGGACAACGGGGCTGACTTCATCCGAGACGCGTTGGACGATGTGCGCCGGCGCACCGACGCGTCCTGGTCGGTGCCGTCACGCTCGACGGTCAACCGGGTGCTGGCCCGGCATGACCTGCTCGTGGCTACTCCGGCTAAACGACCGCGTAGCTCGTGGCGGCGTTTCAGCTATGCCCGGCCCCGCGACTGCTATCAGATCGACGCCACCGAAGTGAAACTCGCCGACGGCCGCACTGTCGTCGTCTTCGACGTCCTGGACGACTGCACCCGCACCCTGGTCGCCTGCCACGCCGCCGCCGCGGAGACCGCCCGAGCCGCGATCACCGCGATCAGACAGGCGTTCACCGCCTACGGCGTGCCGGCCATCGTGCTCAGCGACAACGGCATCGCGTTCACCAGCCGCCGCACCCGACCCGGATCAATCTCCACCTTCGTGCAGACCCTGATCGACCACGGCACCCGCCCGATCAACTCCAGCCCCTACCACCCACAAACCTGCGGCAAGGTCGAACGCCACCACCAAACCCTCAAAAAATGGCTGAGCACCCAACCCCCACCACAGACCCTCACCGCCCTGCAAACACTCCTGGACACCTACCGCCGCTACTACAACACCCAACGCCGCCACAGCGCCCTACCCCACCGCACCACACCCGCCCACGCCTGGACCCACGCACCCACCCTAGGCGGACCCACCAGCCCACCCCTGCAAACCGACGCCACCCTGCACCACTGCCCCGTCGCCAGCAACGGCGCCATCGCCGTCGCCGGACACCGCACCAGCGTCGGCACCACCCACGCCGGCACCACCGTCACCGCCATCCGCGACAACAACCACGTCACCATCTACCACCCCGACGGCCAACCCATCGGCTACCTCCACCTCAACCCCGACAAGAACTACATCCCCCTCACCCCCACCCCCACGATCCACAACCCCTGACACATCTATCGGGACTTCCCGTTGACACATGTCCCGGGACATGACAGCCCTTGTAGGGGCCGCTCCGTACCAAGATCTCCGGCGAGCCCTGCCGTCGGCGACCCGACCTCCCACACGATCATGAGATTGGCGGTGACAAACCGGACACGAGGTGCCGTCAACCTCATGATCGACGCTTCCGGGTCACGGGAGGGTGAGCCGGGGTGTCGGGTGGGGTGGGTGTCTGGTTTCGGGGTGGTGGGGGACACCCGGGTGGCGGAATCGGTGGCGGGGCGGGGGCGTTATACCTGGTGAACGACCGCAGCAGCGTCCCCCGGCGCCCCCGGAATGATCCCGGGGCGGCGGTCGTTGGACATGTCTCCGGCCCCCGCAGCCACGGGCAGCGAGCCGGATCCCCCCGAAGACTTCTTGAGCGCCTGACGGTGCCCACGCACTCGCCCCCGGGTGCGTCGACCCCCGAATGGAGCCCCCTCATGAACACGATCCTGCGCAAGAGCATCCTCGGTATCGCCGGTCTGACCGTCGCCGGTGGCCTCGCCGCCGGCCCCCTCAACCACGACACCAGCACCCCCACCACCCGCAACGCCGCGGTCACCACCACCCAGGCCGCGAAGCTCGACAGCGCCGCGCTGATCCCGCACGGCGTGCAGGGCACCCAGTCCCACATCGACCTCGACGACGAGCAGACCGCCAACGTCAAGGCCATCATCGCCGCCACCAAGAAGGCCGGCATGGACGAACGCGCCGCCGTCGTGTCCATCGCCACCGCCCTGCAGGAGTCGAAGCTGGAAAACCTCGGCCACCTCGGTGACCGCAACGACCACGACTCGCAGGGCCTGTTCCAGCAGCGCCCCTCCAGCGGTTGGGGCACGGTCGAGCAGATCACCGACCCCGAATACTCCACGACCGCGTTCCTGAAGGGCCTCAAGCAGGTCGACGGCTGGCGCGACATGCCGCTGACCGTCGCCGCCCAGACCGTCCAGGTCTCCGCGTACCCGGACCACTACGCCCAGTGGGAGCAGCAGGCCGCCGACCTGGTCGCCGAGCACTGGAACAGCTGAGACAAGCGAAAGGCCGGCACCCCGAACATCGGGTGCCGGCCTTTCGCATGACAGCGTCAGGTGGCGCTGATCGTGCCGGTGGCCAGCAGGCAGATCACCAGGCTGCCCAGCGCGACCCGGTAGAGCACGAAGACGTACAGCGTGTGGTGTGCGACGTAGCGCAGCAGCCAGGCGATGGCCGCGTACCCGACGGCGAACGCGATCAGCGTCGCCACCACCATCTGCGCCACGCTCGGCGCGGCGGTGCCGGGCGCGGACGGCTCGAAGACGTCCGGCAGGCTGAACACGCCGGAGATCACCACGGCCGGGATGGCCAGCAGGAACGAGTAGCGGGCCGCGGTCTCCCGGGTCAGGTTGAGCAGCAGGCCCGCGGTCAGCGTGCCGCCGGAGCGGGACACGCCTGGTACGAGCGCCGCGGCCTGGGCGAAGCCCATCACCACGCCGTCGCGCATCCGGAAGTTCTCCAGCGTACGGGTCTGCCGGCCCCAGTACTCGGCGAAGGCGAGCAGTACCGCGCCGATGATCAGCGTGCAGGAGATCAGCCAGAGGTTGCGGCCGGCGGTGCGGATCTGGTCCTTGAAGATCAGTCCGAAGATGCCGATCGGGATGGTGCCGACGATGACGTACCAGCCCATGCGGTAGTCGAGGCTGGAGCGCACCGAGCGGTCGAACAGGCCCAGGCACCAGGTGCGGACGATCCGCCAGATGTCCTTGGCGAAGTAGATCAGGACGGCGGCCTCGGTGCCGAGCTGGGTCACCGCGGTGAACGACGCGCCCGCGTCCCGGCCGAAGAACAGCTCCGAGGTGATCCGCAGGTGCCCGGACGAGGACACCGGAAGGAACTCGGTCAGCCCCTGGACCAGGCCCAGGACGATGGCCTCGATCCAGGTCACTCCCCGACTCCGGACAGCTCCAGCGCCTCGGCGACGGTCCGCAGGGTCTGCACTCCGCTCTCCCGGTCGGCCACGAACAGCGACACCGACAGCGTGGTCACGCCCGCGGCGGCGTACTCCCGCATGCGCTCGGCGATGCGCTCCTTCGGGCCGAGCAGCGAGGTGCGGTCGATGAACTCCATCGGTACGGCGGCGGCCGCGTCGCGCTGCCGCTTGGCCAGGTAGAGGTCCTGGACCTCGCGGGCCGCGTCGCCGTAGCCCATCCGGGTGGCGAGCTGGTTGTAGAAGTTCTGCTTGCGGCTGCCCATGCCGCCGACGTACAGCGCGGCGTACCAGCGGACCAGCTCGGCGCAGGTGGCGACGTCGTCGCCGACCACCACCGGCACGGACGGCACCACGTCGAAGCCGGCCAGTTCCTTGCCGGCGGCGGCGCGGCCGGCCCGGACCGAGGCGAGGTGCTCCTCGGCGAACTCCGGGGAGTAGAAGACGGCCAGCCAGCCGTCGGCGATCTCGCCGGCCAGCTCCAGGTTCTTCGGGCCGACGGCGGCCAGGTAGATCGGGATGTGCTCGCGCGGCGGGTGGAAGCCCAGCCGCAGCGCCTTGCCCGGGCCGTCTGGCAGCGGCAGCGTGTAGTGCTCGCCGTCGTACGCGACCTCCTTGCGGGCCACCGCCAGCTTGACGATGTCCACGTACTCCCGGGTGCGGGCCAGCGGCTTGGCGAACCGCACGCCGTGCCAGCCCTCCGAGACCTGCGGGCCGGACACGCCCAGGCCGAGCCGGAACCGGCCGCCGGAGATCGTGTCGATGGTCGCCGCGGTCATCGCGGTCATGGCGGGCGAGCGGGCCGGGATCTGCATGACCGCCGACCCGACGTCGATCCGCTCCGTCTGTCCGGCGATCCAGGACAGGATGCTCGGCGAGTCCGAGCCGTACGCCTCCGCGGCCCACACGACCGAGTAGCCGAGCCGGTCCGCCTCCTGGGCCAATGCCAGGTGGTCGAACGGCGTGCTCCACGCCGTTTGGTATCCGAGGTTGAGCCCGAGTCGCACTGATCCTCCCGCCATCCGCACCACAGGTCGCATCAGGTTACGCAATGAGCGTGGCGCCCTCGACGTCCGGCTCACCCGAACATGTCACACCGGTCTGATGTCGCGCGGGAACTTGACTGCGGCGAGGATATCCGTGACGCCGGGTTCGAAATAAGGTTCACGCATGCAACAGCGACCGCTCGGCCGAAGCGGGCTGGCGGTATCGCGGCTCGCGCTCGGCACCATGACCTGGGGACGCGACACCGACGCCGACGACGCGGCCGCCCAGCTGAAGAGTTTCCTCGACGCGGGCGGCAACCTCGTGGACACCGCGGACGTGTACGCCGACGGCGACGCCGAATCGGTGATCGGCTCGCTGCTGGGCAGCCTGGTGGACCGCGACGAGCTGCTGATCGCCACCAAGGCGGGGCTGCGGCCGGGCAGCCGCCGCCGGGACGGCTCGCGCGGGCACCTGCTGCGCACGCTCGACGCCTCGCTGCGCCGGCTCGGCACCGACCACGTCGACCTCTGGCAGGTGCACGGGTACGACCCGGACACGCCGCTGGAGGAGACGCTCTCGGCCCTGGACCATGCCGTGTCGAGCGGGAAGGCCCGCTACGTCGGCGTGTCGAACTTCTCCGGCTGGCAGACCGCCCGCGCCGCCGCCTGGCAGGCCGCCTGGCCGGGGCGCGCCCCGGTGGTCGCCGCGCAGGTGGAGTACTCGCTGCTGGAGCGCGGCGTGGAGCGGGAGGTGCTGCCCGCCTGCGCCGGGATGGGGCTGGGCGTGCTGCCCTGGTCGCCGCTGGGCCGGGGCGTGCTGACCGGCAAGTACCGCAACGGCCGCCCGGCCGACTCGCGGGCGGTGTCGCCGCACTTCGAACGGTTCGTCGCCACCTACCTGGAGCCGCGCTGCTCCAGCATCGTGGAGGCGGTCGCCATCGCGGCCGGCGGGCTCGGCGTGTCGCCGCTGGAGGTGGCGCTGGCCTGGGTGCGGGACCGGCCCGGCGTGACCGCGCCGATCCTGGGCGCCCGGACCGTCGGGCAGCTGCTCGGCGCGTTGCAGGTGGAGCGGATGACGCTGCCGGAGGAGATCGTCACGGCGCTGGACGACGTGTCGGCGGTGCCGGTGGGCTACCCGGAGCGCGACGGATGAGCCGCGGCGGGGCGGTCCGGGTCACCGTCAGGGGGTGGCGGAGGGCCCGCGACCTGGGCAGCATAGGGGCATGGACTACGAATACGCGCCGCTGCGGTTGCCTTCGAACGTCGATCGGCTGACCGCCGCGGCGCAGCTGGCGATCCAGGCCGAGTTCTCCGGCTGGGAGCTGGCCCGGGTGCGGCTCTACCGGGACGGCACGCGGCAGGTGGTGCTGCGGCGCCGCCTGGTGAACAAGCCGCAGCCGGGCCTGTCGTACTGACGGGCCCGTCCCCGGGGCCGCGCGACGCGGCGCCGCCCCGGGGACGCGCACGGCCTAGTGCGCGTGGTCGTGCTCCTCGTCGAGCTCCATGAACGGGTGCTCGTCGAGCCGGCCGACCAGCCGGTCGTCGGCGGCGGGCTGGAACGGCCCGACCGGGTCGTCGTCGTCGAACGACTCCAGGTCGACCGGGGTGCCGACCTCGCTGACCATGACCACGCCGTCGAGCGGCTCCAGCTCCGGCACGTCCAGCGCGGACAGCGAGCCGTCGCCGCTCTGCAGCAGCTCCAGCACCGCCTCGCCGACGCCCTCCACCGGGGCCGGCTCGTCGTCCTCCGGGGTGCCGTCGCGGCGGGCCGCCTCGGCGGCACGCAGCAGCGCGGCGACGCTCGGCACCCGGTAGTCGCGCCGCTGCCGCACCGAGATGACCCGCGGGTGCGGGTCGGTGGGCTCGCCGCCCTCCACGGCGCCGAAGCGCTCGTCGGCCTCGTCCGGGTCGATCGACTCCACGTCCCAGGGCGTCACCTCGCCGAACGCGTCGAGCAGCTGCTCGTCGTAGGCGAACGAGGCGTTGTTCAACGCGACGTACGCCTGCCAGACGGCGTCGTCGTCGATCCGGCCCTGAGCGGCCCGGACGGCGGCCAGGTGGGCGCGAGCGGCGTCGATCACCCGCTCGAGGGCGGCATCCAGCTCACCGTGCTGGTCGGTCATGTGTGGCAGTCCCTTCGCGATGGGGGGAGGGTTCCGTGCCGACGGCGCCGCTGTGGGCGCGGTCAGCAGGTACGCAGGAAGCGGTCCAGAACCCGCACGCCGAACTGTAGTCCGTCCAGCGGAACCCGCTCGTCGATGCCGTGGAACAGGCCGGAGAAATTGAGGTCGGCGGGCAGCCGCAGCGGCGCGAAACCGAAGCAGCGGATGCCGAGCCGGGAGAACGCCTTGGCGTCGGTGCCGCCGGAGAGCATGTACGGCACCGGGTGGGCGCCGGGGTCCTCGGCGCGCAGCGCGGCCGACATGCCCGCCACCAGGTCACCGTCGAACGTGGTCTCCAGGGCCGGCTGGCGCTGGACGTACTCGATGGCGATGTCCGGCCCGACCAGCTCGCGCAGCTGCCGTTCCAGCTCCTCGCTCTGCCCGGGCAGGCTGCGGCAGTCGATGGTGGCGGTGGCCCGGCCGGGGATGACGTTGTCCTTGTAGCCGGCGGCCAGCCGGGTCGGGTTGGCGGTGTTGCGGATGGTCGCGCCGATGATGTTGGCGATCGGGCCGAGCTTGGCGATCGCGGTCTCCGGGTCGTCCGGGTCGATCTCGATGCCGAGCACGTCGGACACCTCGGCCAGGAAGGCGCGTACGGTGTCGGTCATCACCACCGGGAAGCGGTGCCGGCCGATCCGGGCGACCGCCTCGGCCAGCGCGGTGACCGCGTTGTCGTCGTGCATCATCGAGCCGTGACCGGGCCGGCCCTTGGCGTGCAGGCGCAGCCAGTCGATGCCCTTCTCCGCGGTCTCGATCAGGTAGAGCCGGCGCTGCTCGTCCACCGAGTAGGAGAAGCCGCCGACCTCGCCGATCGCCTCGGTGCAGCCGTCGAACAGGTCGCGGTGCCGCTGGGTGAGGAAGTGCGCGCCGTAGTCGCTGCCGGCTTCCTCGTCGGCGGTGAACGCGAGCACGATGTCGCGCCGGGGGCGGACGCCGGCGCGCTGCCAGCCGCGGACCACGGCGAGGACCATGGCGTCGAAGTCCTTCATGTCGATCGCGCCGCGGCCCCACAGGTAGCCGTCGCGGATCTCGCCGGAGAACGGGTGCACCGACCACTCGTCCGGGTCGGCGGGCACGACGTCGAGGTGGCCGTGCACGAGCAGCGCGTCGCGGCCCGGCTCGGTGCCGGGGATGCGGGCGACCACGTTCGCCCGGCCGGGGGCGGATTCGTGGATCTCGGCGTCGACGCCGGCCTCGGCGAGCTTCTCCGCCACGTACTCGGCGGCGCGCCGCTCCCCCACGCTGGTGTCGTTGTCGCCGGTGTTCGTGGTGTCGATGCGCAGCAGGTCGCGGCAGAGGTCCACGACCTCGTCGGTGGCGTCGGGCCGGGCGGGGAGGGCGTCGCTCGTCATCGCTTCCTTATATCAGCAGGCGGGGTCGTCGCGGCCGTCGGTGCGCTCCGCGGTTTCGTGGATCTCCCGGCCGGGTACCGGCGGAGGCGCCCGGGACATCGACCCCGGCCGTCACGAGGAGGGCCCCATGACCGTCCCGCTGCCGCCGCTGCCGCCCGCCGCCGACGACGCGTACCGGCCGGGTGGGCGAAGCGTGGCCGACCTCGTGGACACCGAGCACCGGGCGCTGCTGGGGCTGGCCGACCGGGTCAGCGACGCGGCGCTGACGGCGGCCGAGCGGCGCGACGTGCTGGACGTGCTGACCGCCGCGGTGTCCCGGCACCTGTCGGCCGAGGAGCAGTATCTGTTCCCGGCGGCCCGGGCCGCCATGCCGGACGCCGTCGAGCTGGTGGAGCGGGAGATCGAGGCCGACGCCGGGCTGCTGACCGCGCTCAAGGAGCTGTCCGGCGCGGACGACCCGGCGGTCGCCGACGTGGCCGAGCGGGTGCGCCGGCACGTCAGCCGCGTCGCCGCGCTGGTCACGCCGTTGCGGGAGGTGGCGAGCGACGCCGAGCTGATCCGGCTGGGCAACCGGTGGGAGATCGCGGAGGAGGCGGCGCCGACCCGGCCGCACCCCGGCACGCCGGCCACCCCGCCCTGGAACAAGATCGTCGAGCCGGCGGTCGGGGTGCTCGACAAGGTGCGCGACGCGGTCTCCGGACGGCGTACCCGGCTGAGTGACCTGGAACACCGCCGCCAGAGCTGAGCCGATCGCCCCTTTCGCGTATCGGTTCGTGGTCCTACCGTCACGGTATGGATCTGGAGCTGCGACACCTGCGTGTGGTCTGCGCGATCGCGGAGACGGGGAGCGTCACCAAGGCCGCCTCGGCGCTCGGCCTGGCCCAGCCGGCGTTGACCGCCCAGCTTCAGCGGATCGAACGGGCGCTGGGCGGGCCGCTGTTCGAACGGGACCGCCGCGGCGCCCGCCCGACCGCGCTGGGCGAACTGGTGCTGGACCGGGCGCGGGTGCTGCTGCCGGCGATGAAGGGCCTGCGGGACGAGGCGGCCCGGATGGCCGGCGCGGGCGACCCGCTGCGCCGCTACCGCTTCGGCGGGGTGAACAGCCCGATCATGGGCCGGCTGGTGCACCGGCTCGCCGCCGAGCGGCCGGACGCGCAGATCACCACGTACGCCTCGTGGTCGGTGGACGAGCTGGCGCAGATGGTGGCCGGCGGCCGGCTCGACTTCGCCCTCACCGGGGTGTGCGGCGACTCGACGCCGTCGGCGGGGTTCGGGCTGAGCTGGCGGGAGGTGGCGGTGGAGCCGATCTGCGTGCTGCTGCCGCAGACCCACCCGCTGGCCGGTCGCGCCGAGATCGACCTGGTCGACCTGAGTCACGAGCGGTGGGTGGCCGCGCCGGGCGACGGCTGCTTCGGCGACTGCTTCGCCGCCGCGTGCGCCCGCGCCGGCTTCACCCCCAAGAAGGTGTACGAGGCGGACGTGCGGGCCGCCCTGGAGCTGGTGGACGCGGGCGAGGCGGTGGCGTTGTGCCAGGCCACGTTCCGGCCGGTCGCCGGGCTGGTCACGCGGCGGCTGGCCGGTTCGCCGCTGCGCTGGCGGCTGCTGCTCGGCTGGCACCCGGACGTGCCGGCGGCCGCGGTGGCCGACCCGGTGCTGGCGGCGGCGGTGGCGGCGTACACGGACGCGCTGGCCAACCATCCCGACTATCTGGGCTGGTTGCTGGCGCACCCGGAGTTCGGCGTGCAGCCCAACGGCACCGGCGGGGTGCGAATCGCCTGAACCCGGGTAACACCGGCGACATGACTGATCTGTATCCGGCCGCCGACCAGCGGGAGCTGCTGCGTCAGGCGGCCACCGCGCACACCACCGCCGCCGCCGAGGTGGAGGCGTTCCTGCGGCGGCTGCCGGAGGTGCCGGACCCGGCCGACGTCACCGAGTACGCCAACCTGCTCAGCCGTGCGGAGCGGGCCCGGGACGACCTGCTGGCCGCGGCGGACGCGGCCGGGCTGCGGCTGCCCAGCCTGGAGTCGGAGTAGACGCCGGCGCCCGGGTGGGTGACCCGCCCGGGCGCCGGCGTACCGGCTCAGCGTTCGATCAGGACGTCGTGGCCGAGGTCGAGCAGGGCGTGCCGCCACTCGTCGTCGGCGTTGCCCCGGCGTGGCCGCTGCGCGGTCAGCTCCCGGATCCGGGTGATCGCCTCGCGCATCACCTCGATGTCCTCCGGCGTGAGGTCCACCTTGCGCTTGCGCAGCACGGCGAGGATCTGCCGGCCGGGTTCGGGCAGGTCGAGGTCCGGGCCGGGGCCGAACGCCTCCTCCCCCGAGCCGCGGGTCAGCAGCCACTGCCGCAGCGTCTCGGAGGACACGTTCACCTCGGCGTGGAAGTCGTCCCAGATCACCTCGACCTCGGGGTCGAGTCGCGCCTCGCGTGCCATCACGCCTCCTCTGCCGGCGGCGGCCCGGATGCCGGCTCGCCCTCGTTCGGTGTGTGCTGCTTCAGGCCCTCCGGCGGCACCCGCACCCGGGACGGGTTCGCCGTCGGGGCCGCCTCGATCGGCTCACCGGCCCCGATGTCGCCGTCGGGGACCTCCTCGGGTTCGGTCATGTCCGCCCTTTCGATCCGTCGGTGACGAGGCGGTCCGGCCCGTGGGAACGGACCGTCGCCGGTCATCGGGGATGAGACGTGGTGGCTGCCGCGTGCCCGCGTTCACCGGCGGTGACGTCGAATACCAGCTGGTCGTCGCGGGCGTCGACAATGACCTTCTGCCCCGGGGATATCTCGTTCTCCAGCAGCATCCGGGACAGCCGGTTGTCGACCTCGCGCTGGATCACCCGGCGCAGCGGGCGGGCGCCGAACTCCGGCTGGTAGCCGTGCTCGGCGAGCCAGTCCACGCCGGCGGTCCTGAAGTCGACCTGGATGTCCTGGGCGTGCATGCGGCGGCGGGTCTCCTCCAGCAGCAGCCCGGTGATCTGGCGCAGCTGCTCGGCCTCCAGCCGCTGGAAGATGATCACCTCGTCGATTCGGTTGAGGAACTCCGGGCGGAAGTTCTCCTGGAGCCGGCGCATCAGCCGTTCCCGCAGCTCGTCGCTCTCCTGCTGGCCGGGCGCGCCGCTGGCGAAGCCGACGGTGCGCTGGGCGCCGGTGATCAGCTCCGAGCCGAGGTTGCTCGTCATGATCAGCACGGTGTTCTTGAAGTTCACCGTCCGGCCCTGGCTGTCGGTGAGCCGGCCGTCGTCGAGCACCTGGAGCAGGATGTTGAACACGTCCGGGTGCGCCTTCTCGATCTCGTCCAGCAGCACCACCGCGTACGGGCGGCGGCGGACCGCCTCGGTGAGCTGGCCGGCCTCCTCGTAGCCGACGTACCCGGGCGGCGCGCCGACCAGCCGGCTGACCGTGTGCCGCTCCTGGAACTCGCTCATGTCCACCCGGACCATCCGGTCCGCCTCGCCGAACAGCGCCTCGGCCAGCGCGCGGGCCAGCTCGGTCTTGCCGACGCCGGTCGGGCCGAGGAACAGGAAGCTGCCCATCGGCCGGTTCGGGTCGGCCAGCCCGGTACGGGAGCGGCGCACCGCCTCGGAGACGGCGCTGACCGCGTCGTCCTGGCCGATGATCTTCTCGTGCAGGTGCCCCTCCAGGCGCAGCAGCCGGTCGCGTTCCTCCTCGGTGAGCTGGGTGACCGGGATGCCGGTGGCCCGGGAGACCACCTCGGCGATCTCCGTCGGCCCCACCTCGGGCACGTGGTTGGGTCCCTCGTCGCCGCGGGCGCGGCGCACCTGGTCCTCCAGCTCGGCGACCCGGTCGCGCAGCGCGGAGGCCCGCTCGTACTGCTCGTCGGAGACCGCCTGCTCCTTGTCCCGGCGCGTGTCCTCGAGCTGCTGCTCCAGCTCGCGCACGTCCTCGGCGGGAGTGCGCGTCCGTAGCCGCACCCGCGCGCCGGCCTGGTCGATCAGGTCGATCGCCTTGTCCGGCAGGAACCGGTCGGTGACGTACCGGTCGGACAGCTCACCGGCGGCGATCAGCGCCTCGTCGGTGAACCGGACCTGGTGGTGCGCCTCGTACCGGTCGCGCAGCCCGCGCAGGATCGCCACGGTGTCCTCCACGCTCGGCTCGGGCACCAGCACCGGCTGGAACCGGCGGGCCAGCGCGGCGTCCTTCTCGATGCTGCGCCGGTACTCGTCGAGCGTGGTCGCGCCGATGACCCGCAGCTCGCCGCGGGCCAGGGCCGGCTTGAGCATGTTCGACGCGTCCATCCCGCCCTCGCTGCCGGCGCCGCCCGCGCCGACCAGCGTGTGGATCTCGTCCAGGAAGATGATCAGCTCGTCGCGGTGGGCGCGGATCTCGTCGATCACCTTCTTCAGGCGTTCCTCGAAGTCGCCCCGGTAGCGGGTGCCGGCGACCAGGCCGGACAGGTCGAGCTGGATCACCCGCTTGCCGATCAGCGTCTGCGGCACGTCGCCGTCGCAGATCCGTTCCGCCAGCCCTTCCACGATCGCGGTCTTGCCGACACCGGCCTCGCCGATCAGCACCGGGTTGTTCTTGGTCCGCCGGGACAGGATCTCCACCGCCTGCTCGATCTCGTCGGCGCGGCCGATCACCGGGTCGATCTGGTCCATCCGGGCCAGCTCGGTGAGGTCCTGCCCGTACTGGTCGAGGGTGGGGGTGCCGCGGTCCGGGCGCGGCGTGCCGGCCGCGCCCCGCTCGGCGCTGGCCGCCTGCAACGACTCCGGCTGGATCCGGCCGGCGGCGAGCATCCGGCCGGCCGGCGACTCGGGGTTCAGCGGCAGCGCCATCAGGATGTGCTCGGGACCGATGTAGTTGGCGCCCATCGCGCGGGAGAGCTGGTGCGCGTCCAGCAGCGCCCGCTTCGCGGCCGGGGTCAGCGACAGGTTCGGCGGCACCTCGCCCCGGGGCGCGCCCTCACCCCGCCCGCCGAGCGCGTTGACGAGCGTGTCCGGATCGGCGCCGGCCCGGCGTACCAGGTCGCGCAGCGGCTCGCGCTGCAACGCCGCCCAGAGCAGATGGTCGGTGTCCAGGTCGTTGCTGTGCTTCTGAGCGGCCCGGCGGGCCGCGTCGGCCAGCATCTCCCGGGCGTCGGCGGTCATCAGTCGGGTGATGTCGACCCGGTGCGCCGGTCGGCGTCCCCCCTCGCCCCGGCCGAAGTATCGGGCCAGGAACTCGTCCCAGGGGTCGTTGCCGAAGTCACCCGGTCCCATCATCATCGTCCTCCGCAGTCGGTCGGCACGACCGGTACCCGGCACGCGCGGCACGGTCGGCGGTGGCTACCCGGCGGTCGGCGCGACAAACGCGACCGGATGGCAGGCTGAGGGCATGGAGAGCAGACCGCTGCTGGTCGTGGACGGCGCGAACGTGGTGGGCTCGCGCCCGGACGGCTGGTGGCGGGACCGGGCCGGCGCGGCCGCCCGCCTGCGCGACGCGCTGGCGTCCGTCGGGGAGGCGGGCCTGCCGCCGGAGCTACCCCCGCCGGTGCAGGTGGTGCTGGTGGTGGAGGGCGCGGCCCGGCACGTCACCTCGGCGCCCGGCGTCGAGGTGGTGTCCGCGCCCGGCTCCGGCGACGACACGGTGGTGGAGCTGGTGGCCGCCGCGCCGCAGCGGCGGCGGGTGGTGGTCACCGCCGACCGGGAGCTGCGCGAGCGGGTGACCGCGCTCGGCGCGGAGGTACGCGGCCCGCGCTGGCTCGGCCGCTAGATCATCCGGTTCCGTCAACGGGACCGGCGGGCTCGCCGACGGGACCGGCGGCGAGGTCTTCGCGCACGTCAGGGCCACAACCGGACACGCGGGCGACAACCGCCTGAGGGTGGATGCTCGCCCACTCGTTCCGATGGGTTGTAATGGAGATCTCTTTTGCCCCCAGGAGGTTCCGTGGCGAGCGTCGCCGAGCTGAAGGCCGCCATCGATGTCGCGCTCCAGCAGATCGGTGACGGCCAGACAGCGGTGCAGGCAGCGGGCGAGAAGCTGGCCGAGGCACAGCAGACCCTGGCCGGCGCGCTGGAGGGCAGCGGCCACGAGACGGTCGAGGCGGCCCAGGCCTCGCTGACACAGGCCAGCCAGGAGCTGGAGGAGTGTCTCGCCGCGACACTCGTCGCGGTCGAGCAGGCGCAACTCTACGTCGCGACGCTCTGAGGCCGGGCCGTGTCCATCGTCGAGGACATCGGCGCCCAGGTCCGCGCCGCCGCCGAGGACCTGCCCCTCGCCCAGCTCGCCGCCGCGCTGGAGAAGCTCGGCCAGGCGCAGGAGCGGCTGCGCTGGGTACGCCAGGAGTCGGCCGACCCGATGGGGGTGCCGGAGCTGTCCTCGGCCACCGAGCACGCCGAAACCGCCGGCTACGCGCTGCGTGTGGCGCAGGAACAGCTCACCGCGTACCTGGCCGCGATCGGGCTGGCCCCCGACGGCGCGCCGCCGGCCCCGCCGGGCGAGCGGCCACCCAGGCACGACACGCCGCGCGGCGAAGCGCCGCCCGCGCCGGGCGCCGCGCCCGAGCCGGGCGAGCAACCCGCGGTACGGCGCTGGTGGGCGGTACGGGTGGCGGAGCTGACCGGCGGCCGGGAGGGATCGCCCGACGAGCCGGACGAGCGCGTCGGGGACTCCCGGGAGCTGCTGCGCCGGGTGGTCGCCGGGGTCCGCTCCGGTGACCGGGACCGGCTGCACCGCGACCTGCGCGGCGCGCACGCCGACGTGGGGCTGGGGCTGGCCGCGATCGCCCCGCCGCTGCTGCGCGAGCTGGCCGGTGAGCTGCTCGGCCACCCGCCCCGCGCGGACGACCTGCCCCGGCTGCGCGGCGCGCTGGAGTCCCGGGTCCGTGACCTGCTGCCCGGCCTGCCGCGGCCGGTGCTGGACACGCTGCTGACCCGGGTGTGCCGGATGCCCCCGCCGCGCCGCGACGACGACGCGGAGCAGCCGCACGCGGCCGACCCGGCGGTCACCGCCGGTGTGCTAACCGGGGTGCTGCTCGACCGGCTCGGCCGGGACCTGCCGAAGGACACCGACGAACGGGAGACGTCCCGTGGCTGACGTCCGCACGCAACTGGTGACGCGGGTCCGGGGGATGCTCTCCGAGGCGCTGGGCGCCACCCGTACCCGGCTCGCCGCCGCCGAGGCGGAACTGACCGCGAGCCGGGAGCGGCTGGCGCGTACCCGCAAAGCCGCCGCTGCAGTGCCCGCCCGGGTGGGCGCGGCCCGCGACCGGCGCCTGGCCGAGATCGACGCCCGGCACACCGCCCGCCTCGCGGAGCTGGCCCGCCGGGCCGCCGCCGCGGCGCAGCGGGAGGCGCCGGGCGCGGCGTCCGCGCCCTGGGACCGCTGGCAGGCCACCCCCGCCGGCCGGTCCGAGCCGCCCGGTGCGTTGCGGGTCGGCACGGTACGCCTCGACGGCGCCGAACCGGTGCCCGCGCTCGTGCCGCTGCTCGACGCCGGGCACGCGCACCTGGCCGGCGGCGACCGGGACGGCCTGGCGGCGGTGGTGCCGGCGCTGCTGCTGCGCTCGGTCGGCCGCGCCGACCCGGGCGCGGTGCGGCTGTACGGCTACGACCCGGAGCACCTGGGCGGCGGGCTGGCCGGGTTCGCCCCGCTCGGCACCGCCGGGCTGCTCACGTTCGTCGGACCGGGTGGCCTGGGCCGGCTGCTGGACGACCTGGTGGAGCAGATCCGCCGGATCAACGCCACGGTGCTGGCCGGTGAGTACGCCTCGCTGCGCGACCTGGCCGCCGCCACCGGACGCCGCCCGGAGCCGTGGCGGGTAGCGGTGCTGCTCGGCGGTGACGAGCTGTCCCGGCACGAGCGCGGCCAGCTCGACCGGGTGGTACGCACCGGCGCCGCGTGCGGCGTGCACCTGGTGGTCCGCGGCATCGAGCTGCCCGACGACCCGACCGTCACCCGGATCGTGGTCGAGCCGGACGACGCCCGGGTGGCCGGGCTGCCGGTGCGGCTCGACGCGCCGCCGCCACCCGCGCTGGTCACCGAGACCTGCCGCGCGGTTGCCTCCCGGGTCGCCGCCGGCCCTCCCCCGACGCCGTTCACCGACCTGCTCCCGCCGCCGGACGAGTACTGGCGGGAGGACTCGTCGCACGGGCTCAGCGCGCCGGTCGGCGAGGGCCCGCACGGGCGGCAGGTGCTGCTCACGCTCGGCGACTACCCGCCGCACGCGCTGATCGGCGGCCCGTCCGGCACCGGCAAGACCAATCTGATCTTCGCCTGGATCGGCGCGCTCGCGGCCCGCTACTCCCCCGCCGAGCTGGAGTTCTATCTGCTGGACTTCAAGGAGGGCGTGTCCTTCGCCCGGTTCGCGCAGGGCCGGCGCGACCCCAGCTGGCTGCCGCACATGCGGCTGGTCGGCATCAACGTCAACACCGACCGGGAGTTCGGCCTGGCGCTGCTGCGCTTCCTCGCCGAGGAGCTGCGCCGCCGCGCCGACGCGGCGAAGAAGCACGAGGTCACGAAGCTGGCCGAGCTGCGCGCGGTCGACCCGGACGGGCACTGGCCACGCATCGTGGCCGTGGTGGACGAGTTTCAGGCGCTGCTCGCCGGCCGGGACGTGGTCGCCCGGGAGGCCGCCGACCTGCTGGAGGACCTGGCCCGGCGGGGCCGGTCGCAGGGCATCCACCTGGTGCTCGCCTCCCAGGACGTGCGCGGCATCGAGGCGCTGTGGGGGCGGCCTGCGCTGGTCGCCCAGTTCACGCTGCGGATCGCGCTGCCGAAGGCGCTGCGCATCCTGGCCGAGCGCAACGACGCGGCGCAGTCGCTGCCCCGCCACCACGCGGTCATCAACGCCGAGTCGGGCCTGGCCGAGGGGAACGAGGTGGCCCGCATCCCGTCGGCCAGCGACTGGGAGACGTGGAGCGAGCTTCAGCACCGGCTGTGGCGGATGCGCCCGCAGGACGCCGCGCCGGCCCGGCTGTTCGACGGCGACGCGATCCCGAAGCTGGCCGACGCGCCGGACTTCCGCGCGCTGACCGCGCCGGAGCAGGGCGTCCCGCGCAACCCGGTGGCGCTGCTCGGCGAGATCATCGACGTGCAGGCCCGCTCGGCGGCGCTGCGGCTGCCCCGCGCCCCGGGCCGCAACCTGGCGGTGCTGGGCACCCGGGTGGACGAGGCGTGCGCGGTGCTCGACGCCGCCGCCCGCTCGCTGGCCCGGCAGTACCCGCCCGGCGCGGCCCGCTTCTCCATCGCCTGCCTGGACCCGGACGCCGACCCGGCCGCCCGCGCGCTCTACGAGGACCTGGCCGGGGACGCCTCCTGGTACGACGAGGAGACGGTGCCGGAGCTGATGGCCGAGGCAGGTGACGGGCTGGGCGCGCCGGGCGCGTCGCGTACCCCGCACTTCCTGCTGCTGTACGCGGTGGACGCGGCCGCGGCGGCGCTCGCCGGCAAGGCCGGTACGCGCACCGGGCTGGAGCAGCTGCGCCGGATCCTGCACGACGGGCCGGAACGGCGTACGCACGTGCTGGCCTGGTGGCGGGGCGTGGCCCGGATGCGGGCCGACCTGGGCGGCGCGGGCGCGCGCACGGATCAGATCGGCGCCTGGGTGGCGCTCGACGTGCAGGGCGGTGAGCTGGGCTCCTCGCTGTATCCGGGCAGCGGAGGGCCGGACTGGTATCCCCGGCCGTGGCGCGGTCTCTACTTCGACCGGGCGGTGCACCGCACCGGACAGGTGATCATCCCTTATGGTCCGTCCCGATGAACGAACCGGTTACCAGTGAGACGTACAGCGCGCAGATCCGCCGGCTCGCCGAGCTGACCGCCCGGGTGGCCGCCCAGCGGGCCGAGGCGCACACCTGGTACGACCAGCAGGTGGCCGCCGCGGACCGGGCGGTCGCCGAGGCCACCGAGCAGATGCGGCAGGCCGAGACGGAGGTGGCCGAGGCGTCCCGGATGGTGGAGCGGGTCGACGGCGAGGTCACTCACCTGTGGACGCAGTTGCGGGCCCGGCTCGGTGTGGGCGCCCGGCGGCTGGGTGACCCGCCCGGCCCGGTACGCGGGGCCGCCGGTGACCCGGTGCCGCTGCTGCGCGCGGTCCGGGACCTGCTGGAGCGCACCGGCGCCCCGGGCGAGCTGCCCGGCTCGGTGAATCCGCTGCTGATCGCCTGCGGCATCGGCGGGGCGCTGGTGGCGTACGCGCTGGGGGTGGCGGCGCGAGCGCTGGCGGCCGGCGCCAGCGGTGACCTGGCGGTGGGTCTGCCGGTGCTGGCGCTGGTGGTGACGCTGCTCGGCCCGGTGATCGGGCTGGCGCCCGCACGGCTGCTGGCCGACCGCCGCCACGCCGTGCTGACCCCACGCCCGATGATCCTGGTGGCCGTCTCCGGCCTGGCGACGACCCTGCTCCTGCTGACGGTGACCTACACCCGCTGACCGCCGCCCCTCACCCGCCGCCGATCATGAGGTTGGCGGCGCGACACGCCGTCGCGCCGCCGGTCAACCTCATGATCATCGGGTCAGGCGGGAACCAGGACTGCCTCCTTTAGCAGCCGGCGGGCCAGCACCAGGCGGTCGGCGTCGTCGTCGAGGCCGGGCAGGTCGCCGACCCTCGTCACCTCGCCGGTGAGCAGCGCGCGCAGCGCCGCCTCGCAGGTGCCGGGCAGGGTGAGCGTGCGGTCGGGCACGCGCAGCGTGACCCGTCCGTCGGCGGCCGGGGTGAGCTGCCAGCGTAGGCCGCCGCGCACCGCGACCTCGCTGTCCGCGTTCAGCCGGGCCAGCGCCTCGGCTTGGGCCAGCGGCCGGATCGGCGCCGGGCGGGCGGCCGGCCAGACCCGGGCACGCAGCCGGCCGGCGACCGCCGCCGGGTCGGCCCGCAGCAGCCAGTCGCGCAGCGCCTCGACGGTCTCGGTCAGCTCCGGCTCGATCGCGTCCGGGTCGGCCAGGTCCAGCCCGAACGGCAGGCTCGCGCGCAGCCGCGCGTCCTCTGCGGCCAGCGCGAGCAGTTCCTCGACCACCGCGTACCGGGTCAGCGCCCGGATGCCCACGGTCAGGTGCAGCGAGCTGGACTCCTGCGCCTGGGCGCTGTGCAGCCAGCCGCGCGGCAGGTAGAGCGCGTCGCCCGGAGAGAGCACCACGTCCAGCTCGGGGCGTCCTTCGGCGGTCGCGGAGACCTCGTCGGCCCGGCCGCCCCAGGGCTGGCGCTCCAGCGGGTCGGCCAGCACCGGCGGGTGGATGCGCCAGTGCTTGCGTCCGTCGACCTGGAGCACGAACACGTCGTGGGTGTCGTAGTGGGTGGCGAAGCCCTGGCTGCCGGCCGGGGTCAGGTAGGCGTTCACCTGTAACGGCTGGGCCAGCGCGATGCCCAGGTCGCGGGCGAAGTCGACGATCGCCGGCCAGGTGCGGTGCAGGCCCTGCAACACCAGCGTCGCGCCGTCGGCGTAGAGCGCCAGCACCTTCTCGTCGAGGACCTGGTCGCCGATCTCGGCGCCCGCGCCACCGCCGCCGGTGTACCGCGCCGCCGGCACGAGCCGGCCGTCCTTGGCGACCCGCAGGAACGGAGTACGCAGGCCGCGGCGGCTGAGCAGTTCGTCGGCGTCGGCGGGGCTGAGCAGGTCGGTGAAGCCGTCCGGGCTGGGCAGCTCCGCGGCGCGGGACAGCAGCGGGCTTCGCCCCCAGTGGTCGGCGGCGAACTTGGCCGGCTCCACCGCGACGCACCGGGCAAGCGCCTCGGCGGCGGAAAGCGGAACCGCCGGGCGGCCGTGGCCACCCGGCGGGTCGACGTGCGTGCTCATGTGTCAGGCGCTGCCGTCGGCGCCGCCGTCGTGCTGACCCGGAGTCGCGCCACCGTCGGCCGGGCCCTCCGCGCTGCCGTCCGCGCCACCGTCGTGCTGACCCGGAGTCGCGCCACCGTCGGCGGGACCCTCGGCGCCGCCGTCCGCGCCACCGTCGTGCTGACCCGGAGTCGCGCCGCCGTCGGCCGGGCCCTCCGCGCCGCCGTCCGCGCCACCGTCGTGCTGCCCCGGGGTGGCACCGCCGTCAGCGGGGCCCTCCAGGCCGCTGCCGCCGCTGCTCTGGATGTCGTCGTCGTTCAATGCCATGGGTGCTCCCTCGGTGTGCCGCCCCGCGTGGTGCCGGGGTCCGTGTGCAGCGGGTGGTACCCCACGCCCGATCTTCTCTAACCACACCGTAGACGCCCGGACACCGTCGTACGGACGGTTCGCGGGGCAAGCGTCCGGGACCGGCGGATGCCAGGATGACGGGAGGACGACGTGCGAGGAGGTCCACGTGACGCAGCCGGAGCCGCTCACCCCACTTGCCGAGGACTGGCAGCGGGCGCTCGCAGTGGTGGCGCACCCCGACGACCTGGAGTTCGGCGCCGCCGCCGCGGTGGCGCGCTGGACCGCCCAGGGCAAGGAGGTCGTCTACTGCCTGCTGACCAGCGGCGAGGCGGGCATCGACGGGATGACGCCGGAGCGCGCCCGGGTGGTACGCGAGGAGGAGCAGCGCGCCTCCGCCGCCGTGGTCGGGGTGTCAGTGGTCGAGTTCCTCGGCCTGCCCGACGGGCTGCTGGAGTACGGCGTGCCGCTGCGCCGGGCCATCGCCGCCGTGGTGCGCCGGCACCGGCCGGACGTGGTGCTGACGAACAACTTCCGGGAGACCTGGGACGGGGCGTACGCGCTGAACCAGGCCGACCACATCGCCTGCGGCCGGGCCACGCTGGACGCGGTCCGCGACGCCGGCAACCGGTGGATCTTCCCGGAGCAGCTCACCGACGGCATCCAGCCGTGGTCGCGGGTCCGCGAGGTGTGGGCGGCCGGGTCGCCGGCCGCCCGGCACGGGGTGGACGTGACCGACACGTTCGACAAGGGCGTGGCGTCGCTGCGGGCGCACGGGGCGTACCTGACCGGACTCGGCGACGGCGGTTTCGACGCCGAGGAGTTCCTGGAGGGCATGGCCCGGCCGGCCGGACGCCGGCTCGGCGCGCGGTTCGGCGCCACGTTCGAGGTGTTCCAGATCAACCTTCAGTAGGGCGCGGCGACGGTCGGGACGCCGTCGGCCCGCCCCGCCGAGGGGGCGGGACGGGCCGGGCCGGCGCCGGGTCAGGGAATGAGCTGACGCAGATCCTTCGGCATGGTGGACTTCACGTCCTGCCACTCGCCCTGGGTGACGTGCCGGCGCAACGTGTCCAGCACGACCTGCACCACCCGCTGCGCGCCGCCCTCGACGTCGTACGGGAAACCCTGGCGCACCTCGTACAGGAAGTCGTCCCGGTTCAGCTTGATCGGCACGTTCTCCGGCTGCCAGCCGTCGAAGTAGACGCCCCGCACCAGCACCGGCAACTGCTGGGCGAACTCGACGCTCTCCTGCACCGGCATCCGGTCCCGCAGCAGATGCAGCACCGTACGCAACGCGGCGTAGGACTGGTTGCGCTGCTCCTTGGGCCAGCCGTACGCGGACTCGATCTCCTTGAGGATCACGTTCGTCTTGTCCAGCGAGGACTCGAACGCGGACAACATCTGTTCGGCCATCGGGATCACCCCCGTGCGTCGGTCTCCCAGCGTCGGTCTTCGGCGCGGCGCGGCGGTCCGCTGGGCCCCCGCCACAGCCGGGTCGGACGGAACCGGCCGGCCCGTTCGGCCCGCCGAGGCGCCTCGGAGCTGCCGACCACGTGCAGTACGCCACCGCGGCGCCGATCCGCCACCACCCGTACCGTCATGACCCACCTCCTCGTCGCGGCGCCCGAGCCGGCGCCCACGGTCCATGCTGCGGCGGGGGCGGGTGAGCGGGCCTCACCCGTACCGGGTGAGCCGATCAGGCGTCCAGCAGGCCGGCGAGTGTGGTGGCGTTGCGCTGCGCGTAGTCGCGGTAGCAGTTGTTCATCAGGACGTGTGTCTGTTCGGCCTCGCCGGCCAGCTCGCGCAGTTTCGGCGCCCAGTCGCGCAGCTCCCGCTTCGAGTAGTCGTAGCCGAACTTCTCGTGGATGTCCTTGCTGGTCCACTTGTCGCTGTGCCCGTGGAAGCGGACCATCGCGAGGTCCGCGGTGGCGGCCAGCACCGGCGGGACGGACGACTTGTGTCCCTGCGGCATGTCCACGCAGACGAACGGCAGCGCGTGCTCACGCAGGAACCCGAGCGTCTCCTCGGCGTTGTCGCCGTCGAACCAGGAGGCGTGCCGGAACTCGAAGACCGGGCGCAACGGCGCGCACCGGCGGGCCACCTCCAGCAGGTACTGCTTGTTGTCCCGCTTGATGGTGAACCAGGGCGGGAACTGGAACAGCAGCGCGCCCAGCTTGCCCGCCTCGACGAGCGGGTCCAGGGCGGACAGGAACCGCGTCCACACCTCCTCGTACGCCTGCGCAGGCAGGTCGTCCGGGTAGACGTTGCGCTTGTCCGTGTCCGGGCGCAGGTCCTTGTAGAGCGCGGAGACGCGGGTGGGGTGGCCGGTCAGCAGGCTGAACGCCTTGACGTTGAACGTGAACCCGGCCGGGGTGCGTTCGGCCCACAGCCGGGCGGTGCGCTCGGCCGGCGGCGAGTAGTAGGTGGCGTCCACCTCGACCAGCGGGAACTGCCGGGCGTAGTAGGAAAGCCGGCGCTCCGGCGTGTCGGCGCTGTCCGGATACCAGCCGGAGTCGAGCAGGGTCCGGTCGGTCCACGAGGCGGTGCCCACCTTGATCTCACCCATGGCAGGAGTTCATCGCGTCGGCGGACCGACCGGCAACCGCATCGGCGTCAGGCCGCCCGCCGCTCCCGGGTCTGCTTGCAGGCCACGCAGGAGGTGGCGGACGGGAAGATCTCCAGCCGCTCCACCGGGATCGGGGCGGTGCAGCCCTCGCAGAAGCCGTAGGTGCCCTCGTCCAGGCGGGTCAGCGCGTGCTCGAACTGCGCCCGCCGGTCCAGGATGGTGCGCAGCAGCGACTGCGCGGTGTCCCGCTCGGCGGTCTTGGTGCCGCTGTCGGCCTGGTCGTCGCCGGCGGTGTCGCCGACCTCGACCAGCCGCAGCACGTGGCTCTGCGCCAGCGTCTGCTCGTACTCGGCGGTCAGCTCGTCGTACCGCGACCGCAGGGACTGCCGGATCTGGTCGACCTCCGCCTGGGAGCGGCCGGTGGCTGTCGTGTCGTGGACGAGCATCGCTGCCTGCCTTCCTACGTCCTCATACCGGACCGGGGCGGCCAGCGCCCCGGACCCCGGTCCGACTGTGGATGCCCGGGCGACGAGATCACCCGTGCTCTGTGAGCCGGGCGATTACCCCCGCCCACGGCGGGCCAAACCGGCTGTTTCCTGAGTGTTTCCGGTGAGTCCGTAGCCGCTGGTCAGGCTGCCTCGACCAGCGCGGGGCGGCGCGGGTCGTCGGCCCGGACCACCACGTCGGCGAAGGACGCGGGGTCGACCTCGTCGGCGTAGCGGGCGAAGGCGGGCAGCGTCCAGCGCAGCGCCGGGTCGGTACGCCGGTCCAGCGCCGCCGGGGACAGCACGAGGTGGACCGTGACGTCGAACGGCAACGCGCCGCCGAGCAGCAGCGCGCCGCTGACCACTACCACCCCGCCGGGCGGCAGATCCACGTACGCGGCCCGGCTGGCCCGATCGGCGGCGGCGTCCCAGAGCGACGGCAGCAGCCGGCCCGAGCCGTCGGGGCCGGCCGGGTCGAGCACCTCGCGGCGCAGTCCGGGTTCGTCGAGCCAGCCCTCGTAGTACGCGTCGGGGTTGGTGCGGCCGTGCTCCAGGCGGACCGAGGCGGGGCGGAGGAAGTCGTCGGCGCGTACGTGCAGCACCGGCCGGCCGGCGGCGCGCAGCGGGTCGACGAGGGCTTCGGCGAGCGTGTCCGGTGCGGCGGCGGGCGGGCCGTCCACGGCGACCCGCAGCCGGCCGGGCGTCCCGGTGCGGGCGAGACGCCCGGCCAGCTCGGTGACGAGCCGGTCGGGGCTGATCGGGCGCACACGCATCGGACCATCGTGCCGCGCGGGCGGGCGGGTCACCACCTGATACCTCCGGGCGGTCGGGGCTCCGTCCGGCGGCGATCGGCGCGTGGGTGTCCCGGTCAGCCGGTGCGGTCGATGGTGACGCGGGCGTCGTCGGCGAGCCGGTAGCCGACGCCGTAGACGGTGGTGACCAGCGGGACGTCCACGCCGACCTTGCCGCGCAGCCGGCGGACGTGCACGTCGACGGTGCGGACGCCGGCGTGCTCGTACCCCCAGACCGCGTTGAGCAGTTGCAGGCGGGTGAACACCCGGCGGGGGTGGGCGACCAGGTGCAGCAGCAGGTCGAACTCCAGCCGGGTCAGCGGCAGCGGCTCGCCGTCGCGCAGCACCGACCGGGACGAGGCCAGGATGTGCAGGGTCGGGATGGTCGGGGCGAGCGGCCGGGACGGCGCGCGGCCGGCCGGGACGGCGTCGGGCCGGCGCTCGGCCGGAACCGCGGCGCTGACCACCGCGTCGCCGCGTTCGAGCATCTCGCGGGCGGCGTCGAGCAGCCGGCGCGCGGCCGGGGTGAGCGACTCCTCACAGGCCAGTGGGATGTTCAGGGTGACGGTGAGCATGGGCGCGGCGGTGTTGGCGGGACGACGCTGGCCGCCGGGGGGACGACCGGGGACCGCGGGTTGGGACGTATGCCATCCGGCGCGCGACGAGGCGGGGCTGACCGACATGGTCCTCCTTGGGCTGGTCCGGGTATCTCCCCACGGCCCGGGACGCCGCCTCATCGATGCTTCCCGGCGTCTCTGCGAGGGTCAAGAGGCGGCTGCGTTGCATGAATGTGACATTTGACGAACACATCGGAGCCGTGCGCTCGCTCTGCGTGCGAGGCCCGTTGATTACAGCAGAGCGTCGTTTCGGGCTGGTACGGGGGGTCTCCCCGGCGGTTCACAATGGCGGATGCGTCCTGAACGTGAACGCGGCGCACCCGGTTCTCCGGGTGCGCCGCGTGCGGGAAGTGCGGGTCAGGCGTCGCGGTCGACGGTGATCGCGGCGTCGTCGGCGAGGCGGTAGCCGACGCCGTAGACGGTGGTGACCAGCGGCGTGTCCGGCCCGAACTTGGCCCGCAGCCGGCGGACGTGGACGTCGACGGTGCGGGCCACCGCGTGCTCGTAGCCCCAGACGTTGGCGAGCAGTTGCAGCCGGGTGAACACCCGGCGCGGGTGCTCGGCGAGGAAGAGCAGCAGGTCGTACTCGATGCGGGTGAGCGTGATCTCGGTGTCGCCGAGCCGGACCCGGCGGGTGCCGGTGAGGATGCGCACGCCGCCGCCGGCCGGTGGCGGTGGCGCGGCGGCGGCGCGGCGCAGGTCGAGCACGGTACGGGCGGCCCGGTGCTCGTCCGGGCTCACCAGCGCCTCGCCGGAGGCGGCGAGCTCGTCCAGCAGCTCGGCCAGGCGGGCCAGGCCCGGCGTCAGTGGGCCGGCGCCCAGGTCGAGGGTGATGGTCACGGTCGGCGCGGTACGCGGCCGGGGCGGCACTGCCCGGTCGGGGCGGCCCGATCGGGCCGGACGGGTGGTGAGGGCGACGACGGACATGGGAGCCTCCTGTGCGGGCGGTCGCCCCGCCCCGCCGGTGTGGCGGGACGGTCAGCGGAGCGCCCCACCGGCGGTGACCGGGGGCGCGGCGGACGAGGGTCGGGTCGGCGGGGTTGGACCGAGCGTGGGCAGTCCGGCGATGTGCCAGGCGGCGAAGCCGCCGACGACGTCGGTGGCCCGGTGCAGGCCGATGTCCTGGAGCGCGGCGGCGGCCAGCGACGAGGTGTAGCCCTCCTGGCAGAGCACGATCACCGGCACGTCGTAGTCGACGGCCTGCGGCAGCCGGGCCGCGCAGCGCGGGTCGAAGCGCCACTCCAGCACGTTGCGCTCGACGACGAGCGCGCCCGGCACGGTGCCCTGCGCGGCGCGCTGGGCGGCCGGGCGGATGTCCACCAGCAGCGCCCCGGCCCGGCACGCCAGGTGCGCCTGTTCCGGGTCGAGGCGGCGCAGGCGGGCCCGGGCGGCGGCGAGGATCTCGTCGATGCCCCGCGAGCCGGGTGGCGGAGCCGGACAGCGCTCGGTTGCGGTGGTGGGGGTCTGCGCCATCGTGGCGTCCTTCCGTTCGTCGGGGTTGCGGGGGTGGGTCACCAGGCCACGCCGGCCTCGGCCACCTCGGCGATCCGGAGCCGGCCGGCGACGAGGCGGTAGCGGGTCATCCGGGTCAGCGCCGGCCGGTAGACGTGCACGCTCACGGCGGGCTGGTCGCCGTGGTTGGTGACCTGGTGCACGTGCCGTACGCCGAAGCGCCGCCCGGCGCCGGCGGCGAGCCGGTGCGGGCGCAGCCGCGCGCCGCTGACCGTCTCCTCGGTGAGCACGCCGGCCACGACCAGGAACGCGCCGGCGCTGCCGCCGTGGTCGTGCAGGCCGGTGCCCTGTCCGGGCAGCCAGCTCAGCGCCCACACCTCGTGCTCGTCGCCGGCGTCCAGGCGGGCGTACCACCGCTCGGACGCGTCGAAGCACAGCGGCACCGGCCAGCCGTCCGGGTCGGCCCAGCGGGCGGCGACGGCGAGCAGATCGGCGGGAGCGGTGCTGGTCATCGGCGGGACGTCCTCACGGTGCGGAGCGGATGTACCCGCACAGCTTAGACGGCAAAGCCTATCGGTTAAGTAGGTAATACCAGATGCTGGGACGCCGGCTCGCGGCTCAGCGCAGGACCGGCGGATCCACCTTGTAACCGGGCACCGACGGCCAGCGGACGGTGAGCACCGTGGACTCCCGCTCGGCGTACCAGGAGTGGTCCACGCCCCGGCCCCACACCACGTAGTCACCGGGCGCGCGCAACACCACCGTGCGGTCCGGCAGCTCGATCCGGAACGCGCCGCTGATCAGCACCAGCAGTGCGGTGCGCCGCTCACCCGTGGCCCACCGGGACCGGCTCTCCCCCGCCGGGTGCACGCCCCACTTCACCTCGACGTCGGTGCTGTGCCGCACGTCCCCGGCCGGCTTGAAGTGGCCCAGCAGCCAGCCCGCGTCGGTCGCGCCGTCCACCGCCGCGTTGCCCACGTACACCCGATCGTCCATGCGCGCGCCTCCCGTGCCCGGCTGCGCAAGCTACCAGGCGCGTCCGGCCGCGACGCCATAGCCTGGGCGGATGCCCGACGAACTCGACGACGAGACCATCGCCTTCGCCCACCGGATGTTCGACCTGGCCCGGGCCGGCGCCACCGAGGAACTGGCCGCCAACGTGGACGCCGGGCTACCGGTCAACCTCACCAATGCCAAGGGCGACACGCTGCTGATCCTCGCCGCGTACCACGCCCACCCGGACACGGTGGCCGCGCTGCTGGCCCGGGGCGCCGACCCGGCACGGGTGAACGACAGGGGGCAGACCGCGCTCGCCGCGGCGGTGTTCCGGCGTCAGGAGGCGGCGGTCCGCGCGCTGCTGGACGCCGGCGCCGACCCGGACCACGGCGGCCCGTCGGCGGTCGAGACCGCCCGGTTCTTCGAGCTGCCGGACATGCTGGCGCTGCTGCGCCGCGAGTGAGCCCCAGGCGGTATACAGAGACGGTGGAGGATCCCGTACCCGAGCAGATGCGCGCGGCCGCGGCGGCGTTCCTGGCCGCGCTGGACGAGCCGGCCCGCGACGCCGCCCGGCACGCCTTCGACGACGAGCCGGCCCGGCGCTGGCTGGAGTACCGGCCACGGCCCCGGCCCGGCGTCGCGCTCGCCGGCCTGGACGTCGACGCCCGCAAGGCCGCCCACCGGCTGCTCGCCACCGCGCTCAGCCCGGCCGCGTACGCGCAGGCCATGACCGTGATGGCGCTGGAGGAGGTGCTGGACCGGGCCGAGAACTGGCGGCGCGGACGGCACAGCGGCGACTACTGGGTGGCCGTCTTCGGCGACCCGGACCGCGACGACGACTGGGCCTGGCGGTTCGAGGGACACCACCTGTCGGTGAGCATGACCGTCGCCGACGACCGGGTCTCCCCCGCGCCGGTCTTCCTCGGCGCGAACCCGGCCACCGTCCGGCACGCCGGCCGCCCGGTGACCCGGCCGCTCGGCCCGGAGGAGGACCTGGCCCGCGAGCTGCTCGACGCGCTCGGTCCGGGCGGCCGGTCCGCCGCGATCATCGCCGACGAGGCGCCCGCCGACATCATCAGCGCCACCCGGGCCACCGCCCCCGGCCGGCTCGACCCGCCCGGCGTACCCCGGGGGCGGCTGCGGCCGACCGGCCGGGCGCTGCTGGACCGGCTGGTCGCGCTCTACCTGGACCGGCTCCCGCCGGAACTGGCGGCCCGGGAGGCCGAGCGGCTCGACGGCGGCGAGCTGCACTTCGCCTGGGCCGGGCCGGTCGAGCCGGGCCGGCGGCACTACTACCGGGTGCAGGGCGAGGACCTGCTGATCGAGTACGACAACACCACCGACGACGGCAACCACGCGCACACAGTGCTGCGCCGCCCGGCCGGTGACTTCGGCGCCGACGTGCTGGCCGCGCACCACGCCGCCGCCCACCGGCGCGGCCCGCTCAGCCCCGGCGCGCCTCGATGAGGAAGCGGCGGGCGTACGCGACGAACGGTCCGTCGGCGCGGATCCGCTCGTCCAGGCGGCGCAGCTCGTCGGTGTAGCGGCCCACGGTGAAGCCGGGCACCGTCCAGACCACCTTGCGCAGGAACCAGACCACCGCGCCGATGTCGTGGAAGACGGTACGCAGCGTGGCCTCGCGCAGGTCGACGACGTTCAGCCCGGCGGCCCGCGCGTCGGCGACCGCCACCTCCGGGTGGCGGTGCTCCGGCGGCGGCAGCGGCCCGAGGATCGCCTCGCTGAGCTCCCGCATCGTGCCGGGGCCGATCTGCTGGGACAGGTAGGCGCCGCCGGGCCGCAGCACCCGGGCCACCTCGTCCCACCAGGTGTGCACCGGGTGACGGCTCACCACCAGGTCGAAGGCGGCGTCCCGGAACGGCAGCGGCGGGCGGTCGCCCACCCGCACCACTGTCGCGCCGAGCGGGCGAAGGTTGCGCCGGGCCACCGGCACGTTCGGCGGCCACGCCTCGGTGGCGACCAGCAGCGGCGGCGGCGCGGGCACCTCGGCCAGCACCTCTCCCCCGCCGGTGTCGATGTCCAGCGCCGCCTTCACGGCGGCCATCCGCTCGCCGACCAGTCGCGCGTACCCCCAGGGCGGGCGCTCCTCGGTGGCGCGGCCGCGCAGCCAGTCGAAGCCCCAGCCCTCGACCGGCGCCGCCTCGGCTTCGGCTACCAGTTCCTCGAACGTCCCGACCATGCCCGCGAGCCTGCCGCTCCGCGCCGACCGCGGCAACGGATTTCGGCCGGCGTCAGTACGGGCGCGGGCGGGCGATCTCGACTGTGGCACCGGCGGGCACGTCGGCGAACGGCTCGAACCCGGCCGGCTCGGTGACCCGGTCGAACTGCTGCATCAGCCGCGCGCCCAGGGCCACGCCGACCGCGCCGACGGCGAGCGCCACGAGTTCCGCGGCGAGCAGGACACCGGTCGCGCCCCGCTGCGGCGCGCTCGCCCGGATCAGGCAGGAGAGCAGGAACAGCGCCGCCATCACGGCGTTGACGAGGTTGAACATCAGCACCGTCCGGCTGGTCCGGCCGGCCCGCACGTCCCACAGGTCGACCATTCCGGCGACGGTGGTGAGCCCGGCCGCGACGAGCGCGGCCACCGCGGTCCAGTAGCCCACCTCACCGAGGAACGCCGGACCGCCCGCCACGTCGGCCAGGTCGAAGACCGCGGCACAGACGAACAGGCCGAACGGGAACGTCACCAGCATCGGTTGGATGGGGTGCCCCTGCACCCGTAGACGGCTCTGCATCGCTTCCTCCCCAGGTCCGCGCAGCTCACCAGTCCAGAGTGCTACCCGAGGCGCCGCGGGGTGAAACGACTGTCGCTCAGTTGTCCCGGGGCCGGGAGACGGTCAGCACGAGCCGCTCGGCGACCTCGCGCAGCGGGATGTCCAGCGAGGACGCCGCGCTGCGCAGCACCCGCAGGGCCTCCGGGGCGGGACAGCCGCGCTGTGTCATGATCACGCCGACGGCCTGCCCGACCACCCCCTCGGCCAGCAGCGTGTCGTCGAGCTGACCGGCGCGGGTGGCCGCCCGCTCGCGGTCGCGCGCGGCGGCCAGCAGCAGCCCGGCGTGCTCGGCCAGGAGCATCGCGGTGAGCTGGTGCCGGGGCGTCAGCGCGTCGGGCGAGTCGGCGTAGAGGTTGATCGCGCCGATGACCTGTTCGTCGATGTCGACCGGCGCGGAGATCACCCCGTGCACCCCCAGGGCGCGGGCCCGTTCGTTCCAGACCGGCCAGCGCGGGTCGCCGGACAGCCCGCCCGCGGTGATCATCTCCCGGCGGCGGATCGCTGTCATCGCGGGCGTGTCCGGGCCGTGCCGCAGGTCGTCCAGCTCGGCCCGCTCCGGATCGGAGGCGGCCACGCCGGCGGGCTCACCGGCGCGCAGCGCGGTGAAGCCGCAGCTGTCCACGGCCGGTACGGCGTCGCGGGCGATGCGGACCAGGCGGTCCAGCGCCTCGTCGAACCCGGCCGCGCCGATCAGTCCGGCGGTCAGCTCGCGCAGCAGCGCGGCGGTCTCCAGCACACCAAGGTTGTCGATCATGGGTTGGCGCGTGTCGAGGTTCACCGGGCCGTGGCCTCCACCGTCCACCCGATGTCCCCGCTCGGCGCCGTTGCCTGTCCCATGTCCGTCCCTCCTGTGGCCGGGCCTCGGCCTACTACCCTCCCAGACCGCGGGCGAAACCGCGCAAAAAGGCCCCTCCCGGTCGCGCCGGGAAGGGCCTTTCCGCGCGGGTCAGCGCGACCCGGAGATGAGCCGCCGGCCCACCGAGGCGATCAGCCGGTCCAGCTCCGAGCCGAACGGGTTGTCGTGCACGAGGTACGTCCAGGTGGCGCTCGGCCGCACCAGCTTCGACGAGTCCGGCTCCCAGCCCTCGTCGAACTCGGTCTCCTCGAACGTGGCCACGGTCCGCGTCTCGATCTCGGGCACCAGCGCGTTGAACGCCGGCACCGCGCTGCGGTGGAACTCGTCGAGCGGGTCGAGCCGGCCCAGCGCCCGCAGGTGCACGCCCTCGCGGACCTCGGACAGCTCGGCCAGGTGGTCGGCCCAGAGCCGGTCCAGGTGGTAGAGGGCGATCTTGCGGGCCACGTCGGCGAGCAGGTCCTCGTCCATCTCGCTGGCCTTCTCCGGCACCCGCTCCAGCAGCATCAGCGCGGCGATGTCGCTGGTCAGCAGCCGCTCCCGGCGCTCGGCGAGCGCCTTGCGCTGCTGCTCGATCACCTGGCTGTAGCGCCACGTGTTGCGGTGGATCTCGTGGTTGACGCCCTCGGCGACGCGCTGGGCGTGCTCCACCGCGTAGTCGACCTGCGGGTCGGTGACCAGGCCGTCGGCGTTCATCCGGGGCGAGGCCGGCACGGTGTCGCCGGCGTGCCGGACCACCAGGTCGTCCTCCAGGCTGACGAAGAACACCGACCCGCCCGGGTCGCCCTGCCGCCCGGCCCGGCCGCGGAGCTGGTCGTCGACCCGGCGGCTGTCGTGCCGGCCGCTGCCGATCACGTAGAGACCGCCCAGCTCGGCCACCCGGTCCCGGTCGGCCTGGTCGCTGCCGCCCAGCCGGATGTCGACGCCCCGGCCGGCCATCTGCGTGGAGACCGTCACCGCGCCGTACGCGCCGGCCTCCGCGATGATCCCGGCCTCCTCGTCGTCGTTCTTGGCGTTGAGCACCACGCACGACACGCCGGCGGCGTTCAGCGCGGCGGCCAGCCCCTCGGACTCCTTGACGTCGAGCGTGCCGACCAGCACCGGCCGCCCCGCCTCGTGGCAGCGCGTGATCTCGTCGACCAGCGCCTCCTCCTTCTCGGCGCGGGTGGCGTAGATGCGGTCCGGCTCGTCCTCGCGGACGCAGGGGGTGTTCGGCGGGATCACCGCGACCTCGAGGCCGAAGAACTCGCGGAGCTGGTCGCCGACGAGCACCGCGGTCGCGGTCATCCCGCAGACCGTCGGGTAGAGCGCGATGTACGCCTGCACGGTGATCGTGCCCAGCACCTCGCCCTCGGCGGTGGCGTCCAGGCCCTCCTTCGCCTCGACCGCGGCCTGCAGCCCGTCGGGCCAGCGGCGGCGCTGGGCGACCCGGCCGCGCATCTCGTCGATCAGCTCGACCGAGTCGTCCCGGACGATGTAGTCCACGTCGCGGTGCAGCAGGGCGTGCGCGTGCAGCGCCACGTTCACCGCGGAGAGCTGCCCGACGTGCTCCTCGTCGTACAGGTCGATGCCGCCGAGCTTGGCCTCGACGGTGGCCAGGCCGACCGAGGTGAAGGCGACGCTGCGGCCGTCCTCGGCGACCGTGTAGTGCTTGCCCTTGCGCAGCCCGCGTACGAGCGCGGCGGCGGCGTGCACCGGGTCCTGCTCGCCGCCGACCGCGCCGGCCAGCACCATCGGCACCCGGGCCTCGTCGATCAGGATCGAGTCGGCCTCGTCCACGATCGCGGTCTTCAGCGGCGGCTGCACCCGGTCGGCCAGGTCGGTGACGAGCTGGTCGCGCAGGAAGTCGAAGCCGGCCTCGCTGACCGAGACGTAGGTGACGTCGCAGGCGTACGCGGCGCGCCGCTCGTCGGGCGTGGACGCCTCGTTGACCCAGCCGACGCTGAGCCCGAGCAGGTCGTAGACCGGCGTCATCCACTCGGCGTCGCGGCGGGCCAGGTAGTCGTTGACGGTGAGCACGTGCACCGGGCCGTTGCCCAGCCGCACGTGGCCGTACGCGGCGACGGTCGCGGTGAGCGTCTTGCCCTCACCGGTGGCCATCTCGGCGACCTTGCCGGACAGCAGCGCCATCGCGCCGAGCAGCTGCACGTCGTAGGGGCGCTGGTCGAGCCCGCGCCGGGCCGCCTCGCGCCCGATGGCGCAGATCTCCTCGTACCCCGACGCCTGGCCGGCGGCCTCGGTCAGCTCGGCGTCGGAGAGCTTCTCCAGGTCAGCCTCGCGCGCCTCGATCGCCGGCAGCAGCTTCTCCAGCGGAGCCAGGTCGACAGTCGTCCCCGGGCGCTGGAGGAACCGGCGGAACCTGGTCTTCAACCGTTGCGACACACCCATGAGCGGCAACGGTACGCGAACCGGAGCCGATTGTGACCCCCGCCCGCCGCGCGCCGGGTTCCGCCCGCCCCGTCCGCTTCCGTCGATCATGAGGTTGGCGGCGTCCGGCGTCCGTTTTGTCGCCGCCAACCTCATGATCGACGCCCTGGAAAAGGGGGGGTCAGGGGGTCAGGATTGCCTGGAGTTCGGTGCGGCGGCGTTGGGCCAGGTCGGTCAGCAGGGCGGGGGCCTCGTCCAGGGGGACCACGGCGGAGATCAGGTGCTTGCGGATCATGTCGCCGTACTGGCGCAGCAGCTCCACCGTCTCCGCGGACAACCGCTCGCGGTCCCAGGTGGGGGCCAGGCCGCGCGGCACCCGGCCGATCTGCGCGCACCGCAGCGACAGCCCGTTGTGGTGGAACTCCTCGCCGAGCCGGACCGCGTCCGCACCGGCCTGGTAGAACGCCAGGTCGATCACCGTGCCCTGCGGTCGCAGCAGGCGCAGCGCGAGTTGCAGCGCCCAGTCCTGGCCGCGGCACTGGAAGACCACGTCCGCGCCCCGGTCCCCGGCCGCGTGGTTCCACCGGGTCTTGAGCACCACCGCCGGGTCGTCCGCGTCCGGGTCGAGCGTGTCCAGGCCGAGCGCCTCGGCGACCTGCCGCCGGGCCGGCGTCGGGTCGACCACGACCACCGAGGCGGCGCCGTGGCGGCGGGCGAACAGCGCGGTCAGCAGCGCCACCACGCCGCCGCCGACCACCGCCACCCGGCGACCGCGTACCCCGTCGCCGAGCGTGCGCACGTCGGCGCCGCACAGGTCGGCGGCGGCGTGCAGCAGCCCGTTGGCGCAGATCGGGCCCATGTGCGCGACGTACACGCCGAGCAGCGGGTCCAGGTCGTCGGGCAGCGGCACGAACCGCTCGGTGAGCGGGTCGGCGACCCAGCCGCTGCGGTGCCCGTACGTCATGGCCCCGACCTCGCCCACCGCGACGGCCGGGGTACGGCTCTCCACCACCCGCCCGACCTGCATGTAGCCGAGCCGGGTCACCGGGTACGGCGTGCTCGCCCCGCCGGGCCGGAACAGTCCGAGCGCGGCGTCCCAGGTGACGTGCAGGTACGGGTTGGTGCCCTTGACGAAGCTCAGCTCGGTGCCGGCGGACACGCCGCTGTAGAGCGTCTCCACCCGGAACGTGCCCTCGCGCAGCTCCGGCGCGTCCAGTTCGGCCAGCTCGACCCGGCCCGGGCCGCCGACCACCACCACGCGGTCACGCATCGACGCCCACCCCCGCGTCCACGACCGGCGCGGTCAGCCGCGACGCCGGCCCGGTGGGCAGCGCCACCGGCCGGCCGGTACGCGCCGACTCGGCCACCGCGAGCGCGAGCCGGTGGGTGCGCAGCGCCTCGGCGTACGGCACCCGGACGTCGTCGCCGAGACCACGAACGGCGTCGATGAAGGCCCGGTCGACGGCGATCCGCGCGCCGTCCGGGTCGGCGGGCAGGTGCCGCTCGCCGTCGCCGTCGCGGACGGTCAGGCCGTCCTCGGCCAGCCACAGCGCCAGCCCGTCGGCGAGGATCTCCACGCCGGCCCGGTGCTTCCAGCCCAGCACGCACGACGCGGCGAGCGTGCCGACCGCGCCGGAGCCGAAGCGCAGCGTGGCCGCGGTCACCGAGTCGATGTCGGCGCCGTCGACCGGCGGCGGGCTGCCGTCGCCGTACGCGCTCACCTCGACCGCCTCGCCGGCCAGCAGCCGGACCAGGTCCAGCACGTGCGCGGCCTGCTCGACCACCGGGCCGCCGGAGCGGTCCCGCCGCGCCCACCAGGCCACCGGCGGCACCTTGTCCAGCCAGGCGCCGTTGACCATCCGCACCGGGCGGCCGGCGAGCAGCCGCCGCGCCTCCGCCACCACGTGCAGGTAGCGCCAGTGGTGCCCGACGCCGGTGAGCAGCCCGCGCTGCTCCACCAGCGCCGCGACCCGCTCGGCGGTCTCCAGGTCCAGCGCCACCGGCTTTTCCACGAACATCGGCACCCCGGCGGCGACCACCGCCTCCTCGACCGGGCCGTGGGCGAACGGCGGCACGCAGACGTACACCGCGTCCGGTCCGGCCGCGAGCAGCTCCTCCACGTCGCGGAACACCCGGCCGCCGTACGTGCCGGCGAGCGCCTTCGCAGCGTCCGGCGCGACGTCGGTCACGCCGAGCAGCTCCACGTCCTCGAAGCCGGTGAGCACCCGGGCGTGGCGTTGCGCCACCCCGCCGGCTCCGACCAGTCCCACCCGGCAGGTACGCATCCGACCAACCCTCTCGCCACGACTGGAAGACTGCGGTCACCACTCCCCGCGGCGGCCGCGCCCGAAACGCCGCCGAGGGGCGCAACGCAACGTTCATCTGCCCGGAACCGCCCGGTACGCACCTGGTGATCAGGTTGTCAGGCAAGATCCGGTTAGCGCGGATGCGGGATTGGGAAAACCATGGTTCGCGATTCCACCACTAATGGGGGTGCCCGTGCGGGAATCAGATTCGACCGTCTCACCTGTGGTGGAGGCGTGGGCCACGTACCGCACCAGCACCGCCGCCGACTGGCCGGCGCAGCGACTGGTCCGGGCAAAGGGAAACAGCCGGGTCAGCGTGGTGCTGCCGGCACGCAACGAGGAGGCCACAGTCGGCGCGATCGTGGCGACGGTCCGGGAGCACCTGATGGACCGGGTGCAGCTGGTCGACGAGCTGATCGTGGTCGACTCCCGGTCCACCGACCGGACCGCGCAGGTGGCGCGCGCGGCCGGCGCCGAGGTGGTCAGCCAGGACGCGATGACGCGCGGGCTGCCCCGGCTGACCGGCAAGGGTGACGCGCTCTGGGCCGGGCTGGCGGCGGCCGAGGGGGACGTGGTCGCGTTCGTCGACGCCGACCTGCGCGAGTTCCGGCCGCACTTCGTGACCGGGCTGCTCGGGCCGTTGCTCACCGATCCGAGCGTGGACTTCGTCAAGGGCTTCTACCACCGGCCGCTGGTCGGCGCGACGAGCGTGGAGCCCGACGGCGGCGGCCGGGTGACGGAGCTGATGGCCCGGCCGCTGCTCAACCTGTTCTGGCCGGAGCTGGCCGGCTTCGTGCAGCCGCTCGCGGGCGAGTACGCCGGTCGCCGCCGGGTGCTGGAGCGGGTGCCGTTCGTCACCGGGTACGGGGTGGAGACAGCCATGCTCATCGACCTGCTGGAGCTGGTCGGGCTGGACGCGCTGGCCCAGGTCGACCTGGGCGAGCGCAAGCACCGGCACCAGGACACCGCGGCGCTGGGCCGGATGTCCGCGCAGATCATGCTGACCGCCTGGTCGCGGCTGCAACGGCGCGGCTGGGCGGCGCCCGGGGTGATGCCGGGCGCGCTGCTGACCCAGTTCCGCCGCGGCGGCTCGGAGGCGCTGCCCAACCTGGACCGCGAGGTCGTGGTCAACGACGTGTCGGTGCAGGAGCGCCCGCCGCTGGCGCAACTGCGGCACCGCATCCCGCGCCGCCGCCGGGTCGCGGCCGCGTGAGCGCGAGGAGGAACAACGCATGACGCTCACCGTGCTGATGAACGCCGGTCCGTGGCTGTCCGTGCCGCCGCCCGGCTACGGCGGGATCGAGAACGTGGTGGCCACGCTCGTGCCGGAGCTGCGCCGACTGGGCGTACGGGTGGTGCTGGCCTCGGTGGAGAGCAGCACGCTGCCGGTGGACGAGAAGATCGCGGTCTTCCCGGACGGCCAGTTCCACGCGCTGCAACGGCCGTACAACCAGGTCTGCGGCGTGTCCCAGGCGCACCTGTCCGGGGTGGTGCGGGCGCTGCACGCCCGCGACGACATCGACCTGGTGCACGACCACGTGGAGGCGGTCGGGCTGGCCACGCTCGCGGCGATGGGCCCGGACGCCCCGCCCGCGCTGCACACGTTGCACTGGGACCTGGCCAAGCACCCCGAGCTGTACGGCAACCTCGACGGCGGCGACCGGGTACGGGTCAACGGCGTGTCCGCGTCGCAGCTGGCCCGCGCGCCGGAGGCGCTGCGCGCGCACTCGGTGGGGCACGTGCACCTGTCCACCCCGCTCGCGGTGGACGCGGACCGGCACGCCTCGGTGGCGAAGGGCGACCACGTGGTGATCCTCGGCCGGATCAACCCGGGCAAGGGGCAGGACCTGGGCGCGCGGCTCGCCCACGAGGCCGGTTTCCCGCTGGTGCTGGCCGGGCCGGTCGGGCCGTACCACCGGCCGGAGGATCTCGCCGCGGCCGGCGACGAGGCGCGGCAGAACCCGGACGTGCGCTTCTTCCACGACCACGTCGCGCCGTACGTCGACGGCGACCGGGTGCGCTGGGTCGGCACGGTGGCCGGGCGGGACCGCGACGACCTGGTCGCCTCGGCGCGGGCGTCGCTGTTCCCGCTGCGCTGGGAGGAGCCGGGCGGCACCGCTGTGGTCGAGTCGCTGGCGCTGGGCACGCCGGTGGTGGCCACCGCCCGGGGCTGCCTGCCGGAGCTGGTCGAGCACGGCCGCACCGGCCTGCTCACCGGCGTCGAGGAGGAACTGGGCGACCTGGTTCTCGCCGCCGGCGGCCTGGAGCCGGACGAGTGCCGGCGCGAGGCGGCGCGCCGGTTCACCCCGGCCCGGATGGCGCAGCGCTACCTGGAGCTGTACGAGCGGGTCCGCCAGGGCGCGGCGCAGCCGTTGCAGCCCGCCTGACGTACGCCGCCGGCCCGGCGTTTGCCCGCGCCGGGCCCGGGAAACCGTCGCTCCCCGCGTGGCGAGGAGGCCGGCGTGACGAACTCGATGGCGCACTCCCGGGCGCGCCGCAACCCGGCCGACGGCCGGGCGCCGGTGCGCCGGATCGCCTCCGGGTTCGCCGTGCTCCTGCTGCTGCTCGGCGCGCTGGGCTTCGTGCCCGGCATCACCAGCGACTACGCGGATCTGCGCTTCGCCGGCCCGGGGTCGGGCGCCCGGCTGCTGGGGCTGTTCCAGGTCTCGGTCGTGCACAACCTGGTGCACCTGGTCCTCGGGGTGGCCGGGCTGGCGCTGGCCCGTACCGTCGCCGGGGCCCGCGCGTTCCTGGTCGGTGCCGGGGCGGTCTACCTGGCGCTGTGGCTCACCGGCCTGGCGGTCGACCGGCGCGACGCGGCGAACGTGCTGGCGGTCAACCGCGCCGACGCCTGGCTGCACCTGCTGCTGGGCGCCGCCATGCTGGTCCTGGGGCTGCTCGCGTCGCGACGCGGCGACCGCCGCTGACCTGCGCCCCGGCGGCCCGGATGCCCGGTTTCGGGGGCCGGGGGCCCGGGTACGTCCGTAGTCCTCCGGCTGCGGGAGGCGGCGACCGCCGCGGCCGGGCAACCCTCCCCGACGAAACGGAAACGAGGACGGCGATGGTGACCCGGATCAGGTGCGAGGTCCGCGACGAGTCGCCGGTCACTGTCGTACGGCTGGCCGGCGCGCTCGACCTGGGCACGATGCGCGCGGTGCACGAGGTGCTGGACCGGTGCCTCGCCGCGCAGCCGGACGCCCTGGTGGTCGACCTGGAGGAGATCGAGGTCGGCGAGCCGCTGGCGCTGTCCGTCTTCGCCGCCGCCGCGCGGCGCGCAGCCGACTGGCCGGCGGTGCCGATGGTGCTCGCCGCGCCCTGCGCCGAGACGGCGGCCTGGCTGAACGAGACCACCGCCTGCCGGGTGGTGCCGGTGCGCCGGGACTGCGCCGAGGCGGCGGCGCTGGCCGGCGCGGATTCGGCGCCCCGGCTGCGGGCGCGGCTGGAGCCGGTGGCCGGGGCCTGCCGGCGGGCGCGGGAGCTGGTCACCGAGGCGTGCGGCAGGTGGAACGTGCCGGAGCTGGCCGGCCCGGCCTCGCTGGTGCTCAGCGAGCTGGTCGGCAACGTGGTGCGGCACGCCGGCACCCCGATGCAGGTGACGCTGACGCTGCGCCGGCCGTACCTGCGGGTGGCGGTGATGGACGGCAGCCCGGCCGACGCGCGCGCCGCGACCAGCCGCGACCCGCGCGCCGAGGGGGGCCGTGGGCTGATGCTGGTGCGGGAGCTGACCCAGCGCTGGGGCAGCACCCCGGTCGGCGCCGGCAAGGTCGTCTGGGCCATGCTCCCCGCTAATTGACCGAATTCTCCGCTCTCGCCTGGTTACATGGGCAGTGGGCCGGGTACGCCCGCCCGTCCTGTCTGTCGTCACACGGGGTGAGATGCCATGCCCAAGCGGGTAGTCACGGAACCGGCACGAGACCGGGGGCCCGCGATCCTCGCGCCGGCCCGGTTCGGGGGCTTCCCCGGGCCCGTACGGGAAGCGGTGAAGGGCAACGCGCTGTGGCGGTTGCTGCGCACCACCGACGCCAAGCAGATCGGCCTGCTCTATCTGATCACGTCGTTCGCGTACTTCATCGTCGGCGGGATCCTGGCGCTGGTCATCCGGGCGGAGCTGGCCCGGCCGGGGATGCAGATCGTCTCGCCCGAGCAGTACAACCAGATGTTCACCATGCACGGCACGGTCATGCTGCTGCTGTTCGCGACGCCGCTGTTCTTCGGGTTCGCCAACTACCTGGTGCCGCTGCAGATCGGCGCCGCCGACGTGGCGTTCCCCCGGCTGAACGCGTTCGCGTACTGGCTCTACTTCCTGGGCGCGCTGATGGTCGTGGGCGGGTTCGCCACCCCGGCCGGCGCGGCGGACTTCGGCTGGACCGCGTACACGCCGTTGAGCACCGCGCAGCACTCCCCCGGCGTCGGCGGGAACCTGTGGGTGGTCGGCCTGGCCGTGTCCGGCCTGGGCACGATCCTGGGCGCGGTCAACCTGATCACCACGATCGTGACGCTGCGGGCCCCGGGCATGACCATGTTCCGGATGCCGATCTTCACCTGGAACGCGCTGCTCACCAGCGTGCTGGTGATCTTCGTGTTCCCGCTGCTGGCGGCCGCGCTGATGGCGCTGGCCTCGGACCGGCTCCTGCACTCGCACGTGTACGACTCGACGACCGGCGGGCCGATGCTGTGGCAGCACCTGTTCTGGTTCTTCGGCCATCCCGAGGTCTACATCATCGCGCTGCCGTTCTTCGGCATCATCACCGAGATCATTCCGGTGTTCTCCCGCAAGCCGATCTTCGGCTACACCGGCCTGGTGCTGGCCACCATCGCCATCACGGTGCTGTCGATGACGGTCTGGGCGCACCACATGTTCGCCACCGGGCAGGTGCTGCTGCCGTTCTTCAGCATCCTGAGCTTCCTGATCGCGGTGCCGACCGGCGTGAAGTTCTTCAACTGGATCGGCACCATGTGGAAGGGACAGATCACGTTCGAGACGCCGATGCTGTTCGCCGTCGGCTTCCTGGTGACGTTCCTGCTCGGCGGCCTGACCGGGGTGCTGCTGGCCAGCCCGCCGCTGGACTGGCAGGTCACCGACAGCTACTTCGTGGTGGCGCACTTCCACTACGTGATGTTCGGGACCATCGTGTTCGCCGCGTTCGGCGGGCTCTACTTCTGGTTCCCGAAGATGACCGGGCGGCTGCTCGACGAGCGGCTGGGCAAGATGCACTTCTGGACCATGTTCGTCGGCTTCCACGCCACGTTCCTGGTGCAGCACTGGCTCGGCAACGAAGGCATGCCCCGCCGGTACGCCGACTACCTGCCCGGTGACGGCTTCACCACGCTGAACACGATCTCCAGCATCGGCTCGTTCGTCCTCGGCGCGTCCACCCTGTTCGTGATCTGGAACATCTGGAAGTCGTGGCGGTACGGCGCGATGGTCACCGTGGACGACCCGTGGGGTTTCGGCAACTCACTGGAGTGGGCCACCACGTGCCCGCCGCCGCTGCGCAACTTCGACCGGATGCCGCGCATCCGCTCCGAGCGGCCGGCGTTCGACCTCAAGTACGGCCCGCTCGTCTCCGACCTGGGCCGCGACCTGCCGCAGCGCACCACCAAGCCGCCGCAGAGCTTCCGCGAGGAGCTGCGCCACGAGCGGCACCTGCCGGAGTCCCCGTCGGCCGGCGGCGCGTACGGGGCGCCCGAGGCGGTGGACTACCAGCCCGCTCCGCAGTCCGGCGCCCGGCCGGTGGAGGTGCCGGTGCCGGAGGAGGTACGCCGGCCCAGCTTCGAGGAGACCGACGAGCCGGAGGACAGCGCGCTCAACGCCGAGCGCGACGACCAGCCCAACGACAGGTGGCGGCACCCGCGCGGGCACGGGGACACCCCGGAGAACTGAGACACCCGACGGGGGCCGGCGCCGTGCGGGTGCCGGCCCCCGTCGCGTACGCCGCGCGCCGGCTCCCGTGGTGGGAGCCGGCGCGGTACGTGCGTGCGGCGGGTCAGTCGGCGGCCGGCAGTCCGGCAGCGGTCAGCGAGCGGCGCACCGCCGGCTGCACCCGGGTCAGCCGCAGCGGCACCCCGGTACGCGCGGCGGCGTCCCGCCCGGCCATCAGCGCGGCGATCCCGCCGGCGTCGAAGCCACCCGCGCCGACCAGGTCCACCACCACCTCGCGGGGCTGCCCGGTGACCGCCTTGAGCACGGCCCGGCGCAGCTGGTCCGCGCCGGCCCGGTCGACCTCGCCGCCGACCTCGACCACCACCCGGTCGCCGTTCTGCTTCACCGAGATGCGGGCCTTCGCCGGCTCGGCCTCGGCGGCGCCGTTCTGCCAGGGCGGCGGCGCCTCGGCCAGCATCGCCTGACGCAGCCAGGTCAGCGCCCGCGACAGCAGCCGGGACACGTGCATCTGCGAGATGCCGAACCGGGCGGCGATCTCCGCCTGGGTCTGGTTGCCGTAGAAGCGCATCGCCAGGATGCGGCGCTCCCGCCAGGGCAGCCGGTGCAGCAGGCCGCTGACCGTGACCCGGTCGTCCACCGACTCCAGCGCGTGGTCGGACTCGCCGACCAGGTCACCGAACTCGGCCGAGCTCTCCCCGCCGACCGGCGCGTTCAGCGACGCCGGGCTGTAGCCGGCGGCCGACTCCAGCGCGGCGAGGATCTCCTCCTCCGGCGTCTCCAGCCGGGCGGACAGCTCCGCCACCGTGGGGGCGCGGGACAGCTCGCTGGTGAGCGTCGCCGTGGCCTGCCCGACCTCGAGGATCAGGTCGCGCAACCGGCGCGGCACGTGCACGCCCCAGGTGCGGTCACGGAAGTGCCGTTTGATCTCGCCGACGATGGTGATCGCCGCGTACGCGGTGAACGAGCCCCGTTCCGGGTCGTACCTGTCGACGGCGTTGACCAGCCCGAGACGGGCCACCTGTTCCAGGTCCTCCAGCGGCTCGCCGCGTCCCCGGTAGCGCCGGGCCAGCCGGCCGGCGAACGGCAGCGCGAACCGGACCAGGTCGTCCCGCGCCTCCTGCCGCCGTTCCGGTGGCAGTCCCTCGATCCGGGCCGCGTACGCGAGCGCCGCGGCGTCCAGGTCCTCCAGACCCCGGTCGGTGGTCGGTGGTGTGGGTGTGGTGGTCTGTCCGAACATCCGCGCCCCCCTCGCCGAAGGTCCCCGCCCGGTCGTAACCGGTCGTGCGCGTGGTCGGACCACGCACCGGGTGAGGAAGTTGGGTTACGTGACGGAGTACGTCGAAGGCGGTGGCCGTCCGCCGCACGGCGTCGTGGGCCGTTCCGCGGCGAGCGGTCTTCCCGCTCCGTAGGTACTCAATCACGGACCGCAGGATCGCGAGGAAGTTTCGCCAGGTTGCCCGGCAGCCGGTCCCGACGGCGGTTCAGCAGACCAGCAGGCCCTGGTGCGCGCCCGCGTCACGCAGCGCGGTGAGGGCCTCGGCCGCCCGCAGCGGCGGCGGCGTGGGCAGGTCGCAGGGCTGGTTGCGCAACACCTCCGTGGCACGTCGGGTGGGTACCGAGGCGACCGGGTAGCCGCGGGCGGCACCCCGGTCCAGGGCCCGCCGCTTGCGCCCGAAACCGGCCACCGCCAGCCACTGGGGCAGGCCCGCGTGCGCGGGCGAGCGCAGGCCGGGCGGCTCGGGCAGCACGTCCACCGAGCTGAACGGCTCGCTGCCGGCCAGCCACCACTCGACGCCGGCGACCCGGCGCGCGGTGGCGTTCTCGCACCAGTAGGGCACCAGGCCGGCCCGCAGCACCTGCCCCGGATCGAGCAGCCGCCCGCACTCCACCACCAGCCGGTCCCCGGTCTTGCCGGCCCGCCGCAGCCAGCGCCGGTACAGGTCGGCGGTCACCGCGCTCAGCGCGTCCGGCTGCGGCACCACGACCCGGTGCAGCGGGTGCCCGTGCCGGTCCCCCGCAGACCGGGCGTCGTGCTCGAAACCGGACTCCACACCGTGCTCGGCGAACGCGCCCGCGACGGTGACCTCCGGCGTGACCCAGCGCGACTCGTCCCCGCCGGCGCCGCGCAGCACCTGACCCAGCGCGCGGGCGTCCGGGTGGAAGTCGACCGGGTCCAGCCCGCCGGCCGGGCAGCCGGTCTGGAAGCTGTGCCCGTCGCCGCCGTCGCGCACCGGCCAGGTGCGGGCGTCGTGCAGCAGCAGCACCGGCGCGGCCGGTTCCAGCCGGTCGGCCAGGAAACGCGCGTACGCCTTCGGCAGCGTGCGCCAGCGCACCGCGAACGTCACCACCGCGCCCGCCGCCGCGCCCCGGCTCGCCGGGCAGTGCACCTGGCGTACGTGCACGCGCGGATTGGCGTCGAGCAGCCGGGCGGCCAGCGTGGCGCCGTGCGCGTACGCGGCGTCCGGGCGGTCCACCGCCCCCCGGCTCCACCGGGCGGTGATCTCGAAGCCGGCCGGCAACCACGGCACGCCGAGCGCCACCGCGAGGTGGGCGGCGGCGCCGTGCGGTGAACCGAGCACCACGCCGGGCCAGCGCCGGTCCGGGTACTGTCCGGTGAACCATCCGGCCACCCGCTCGGCGTCCACGGCGGCGATCTGGGCGGCGGTGAGCGCGGCCCGCCCGGCGGCCCGCGACGCGGCGGCCCGGCGTACCGGCTCGGGCGCGCCACCGAGGCGCGACAGCGCGCCCGGGTGGCCGAGGTCGCCGCAGTCGTCGCCGCGCAGCGCCCGGGCGGTCGCGGCGACCAGGGTCCGGGCGGCGCTGCCGGCCGCCACCACCCGCTCGGCGGGCAGTCCCGCGCCGCCGGCCCGTTCGACTCGTTCGCTCACCACGCGGCCCGGCTTCCCGTCCCTCTGGGGTCTAAACGGGGCATCTCCCCACGGGGCAGGACCAAGGCCCGCCCGGTGGCCGCACCGCCCGCGGCACCCAGGTACGCCGTCGCGCCGCGCGCCCGCCGTCACGGGCGGGTATGGGCCGGACCGGGACGGGCACTGCACGGCGCATGCCCGACGACGGGAGCACCCCGGCGGCGACCATCACCCCCGTACCGGGACGGACCGCCGCCGGAACGCAACGACTTCGCGCTGGTCACGCCCGAGTATCGAGACGTCTCCGGGCCGCCCCGGCGACCGCGAGCGCTGACCCCCCTGCCACCTCCCCCGCGATCTTGCACTTCGGTCCCCGGAAAACCGTCCTGAACCGGGCACTCAGGGGGCCGGAACTGCAAGATCGCGAGGGTAGAGAGGGTGGGCCGCCCGGATGCCGCTAGACGATCTCGTCGGCCGCGATGGCCTCGGTCTGGATCACCCGTTCCCGCACCCGGCGGGCGGCGTCCCCGTCGGCGACCAGGCCGCGCAGGTCGGCCAGCGCCGGCTCGGGCACGTCGAGCGGCGTGGACGGGTCCACCACCGCCTCCAGCACGGCGGGCCGGTCGGCCGCGAGCACCTCGTCCCAGGCGGCGCCGACCAGGTCCGGCCGGTCCACCCGTACGCCGTGCAGCCCGAGCAGGCGCGCCCACCCGGCGTACGGCACGTCGGAGCGTCGTCCCCCGGGCGTACGCCCGCCGCCCACACCGGACTGGTCCCGGTTGTTCAGCACCAGCACGATCAGCCGGGGATCGCGCCACCGCGTCCAGTGGTGTGCCACCGTGATCAGCTCAGCCAGGCCGTTGAGCTGCATCGCGCCGTCGCCGAGCAGCGCGATCACCGGCTCGTCCGGGCGGGCCAGCTTGGCCGCGACCGCGTACGGCAGCGCGCAGCCCATCGAGCCGAGCGTGCCGCACAGCCGCGCCTGCACCCCCGGTGGCAGCTCCAGGTGCCGGGCGTACCAGTAGACGACCGAGCCAACGTCGACGGCGACGGAGGCGTGCCGGGGCAGCCGGGCGGACAGCTCGTGGAGCACCAGCCGCGGGTTGACCGGCTCGGCGGGCGTGGCGGCCCGCTCGGCGGCGGTCTCCCGCCACCGGTCCACCATCTTCTCCACCATGCCGCGCCACTCGCGGTGGGGCTGGTCGGGCACCCGGGTCAGCAGTGCCCGCAGCGTCTCGGCGGTGTCGCCGACGAGCGGCACGTCCACCGGGTAGCGGGTGCCGACGCGCCGGCCGTCGATGTCGATCTGGATGGTGCGTACCTGGCCGGGCATCGGGAACCAGTCGGTCCACGGATCGTTGGTGCCGATCATCAGCAGCGTGTCGCAGCCGCCCATGAGCTGCGCGGCGGCGGTGGTGCCGACCTCGCCGAGCACGCCGGTGTGGAACGGCAGCCGCTCGTCCAGCACCGGCTTGCCCAGCAGCGACGTGGCCACGCCCGCGCCGAGCCGGTCGGCGAGCGCGACGATCTCCTCGGCCGCGCCGTGCGCGCCCTGGCCGACCAGCATCGCCACCCGCTGCCCGCTGCCCAGCAGCGAGGCGGCGGCGTCCAGGTCGGCGTCGTGCGGCAGCACCCGGGCCAGCGGCTCGCCGGGCGTCGCGGTGACCACTCCGGCGGTCTGCGGCAGCAGGTCCGGTACGGCGGTGACCTGCAACGCGCGCGGCAGCACCACGCAGGTCGGGCTGCGCGTCGCGGCGGCGGTACGGAACGCCTGGTCCAGCAGCGCCGGCACCTGCTCCGGGCGGCGGCCGTAGCGGACGAACTGGTTGCACACGTCGCCGAAGAGCCGGCTCAGCCCGATCTCCTCGTGCGCGCCGCCGAGCGGGCCGGTGACGTCCTCGCCGACGATCGCGACGACCGGCTTGCTGTCCAGCTTGGCGTCGTAGAGCCCGTTGAGCAGGTGCACCGCGCTGGGCCCCTGGGTGGCCAGGCACACCCCGACGCCGCCGGTGAACTTCGCGTGCCCGGTGGCCATGTACGAGGCGGTCTCCTCGTGCCGGGCGGGGACGAACGCCGGGTCCCCGCCCGCGTCGTCGAGCGCGCCCACGAGCGGGGCGATCGCCGCGCCCGGACAGCCGAAGACCCGCGGCACCCGCCAGGCCCGCAGGCGTTCGACCACCAGGTCGGCGACGATGCGCTCAGCCATTACCCCGCCCGGGCGTGCTCGCGTCGACGTAGCGCAGAACCGCGCCGACCCCGTCGGTCAGCTCCGGCGCCTCCTCGGGCGCGAGCACCGTCAGGTCCGCGTCGGTGCCGATCAGCGCGCGCAGCAGCGCGGCGTCGGCGCGTACCCGCTGGGGGTCGGCCACCGACATGTCCGACAGCTGCCCCGGGTCGGTGGCGATCTCGGTCGGCTCGGGGCCCACCCACAGCTCGCCGTCGGCGGACGGGTCGTCCACGATGAGCATGGTGTCGACCTGGTTGCGTTGCAGCGCGGAGACCACGGCGTCGAGGCCGGCCCCGACGTCCTCCTGCACGCCGAAGCGGTCCAGGGCGGCGGTGACGCGCCGGTCGGCGACCTCGGCGACGGTCTGCGCCGTGATGTCGTCCATCAGCGTGTCGTCCGCGCCGACGTCGCGGGCGCCGGCGTCGGTGCGGACCAGCACGTCCTGCCACCGTTCCGGCAGCTGGGCGGCGATCATGCCGGTGGCGCGGATGTCCCCGGCCACCACCACGACGTCCGCGCCGACCCGCTCGGCCAGGTCTGCGGTGGCCGCGGCGGCGTCGCCGGCGTTCTGGTGCCACGCCTCCATGGCGGCGCGCTGGTAGCGGGACTGTGACCAGCCGCCCGGCTGTACGCGCCGCAGCTGCCGGCTCTGTCCGCCGGTGACGTGGGCGCGGCGCGGCACGCCGCCGGCGCTGACCGCCATCGCGTCCGCGCCGGTCCGGTCGGCCAGCACCCGCACCCAGGCCACCTGTTCGCCGCGCTGGGCCACGAGCGGCATGGTGTGCGGCAGCGCCGACCAGCTCGCCAGGTCACGCAGCGGCGGCGCGGACAGGTACTCGGTGAGCACCACGCGGCCCCGGGTGGCGAACACAGCGATCCCGTAGTCGCCGGGCATCGGCTGGTGCCGGCGGACGACCTCCTCCACCGCCTCGACGGTGACCGGGTCGGCGCCCTGGCTCAGCAAATCGCCCTTGAGGGCCCGCCAGCGCAGGTCGACCTGCGCTCGCGCGTCCTGGGTGTCGCGGGAGGCGTCCATGTACACCGAGCACCAGGGCCCGGGACGGTTGTAGAGCGGGCGCAGGAAGGACAGCTGCATGCTCGACCCCTTTCCGGCTCGGCCGCACGCATACCCGCGCCCCGGCGGAGTTCACCTGCCGGCCGCCCGGGCGTGACCGGTGTTCATTCACGTCGTTCAACTCCACGGGTCGATACCATATGTGCACGGATCGGAACTCTCGGTGGTGAACATGGACACGGAGCTGCATACCCGTCGCGTCGTCCACCCGGCGGAGCGCGTCGTCACCGGACGTCTCGTCCGGTTGATGGAGGGCTACGCCCGGGAGGTACGGGTCGGGCAGCCGGCGCTGGTCGCGGTGCTGACCGCCGCGGGGGTGGTGGGGCTGCTGCTGAAGGTGGTGCGCGCGTTGCTCAGCAACGGTGGCGGCGGGGCCCGGCGCAGCTTCAAGGAGCTGAAGAAGGGGCCGGAGTTCCTGGTCACCCCGGTCCGGGTCCGCGACGCCGCCGGCCGGCTGGTCGAGGTCGAGCTGCACGGCCACCTGCCGCAGAGCGCGCTGCACCCCGGCGACCACGTCCAGCTCACGCTGCGGGCGCAGCGCGACGAGGATCTGCCGCCCCGGATCGAGCGGATCGTCAACCTGACCACCGGGCAACTGCTCACCCCGCGTACCGCCACGCTCTGGTCGCACCTGGGTCCGGCGCTGCTGCTCCAGGCCGTGCTGGGCGCCGTGCTGCTGTTCGGCGTGGCCGCCTGCTCCGCGCTGACCTAGGTTTCCCCGTCGCCGGTGGCGGGCACCGCTGCGGCCATGTTCGCCGGATTCACGCTCACCGAGATCGACGCCGGCGCGGTGCGCCTGCGCGTACGCCACGGCGGCTCCGGGCCGCCGGTGGTGCTGCTGCACGGGCACCCGCGTACCCATGCGACCTGGCACCGGGTGGCGCCGCGGCTGGCCGCGCGGCACACGGTGATCTGCCCGGACCTGCGCGGCTACGGCGGCTCGTCGAAGCCGCCGAGCGACCCGGAGCACACGGTCTACTCCAAGCGGGCGATGGCCGCCGACGTGGTCGGGCTGCTCGACGCGCTCGGCCACCGCCGGGCCGCCGTCGTCGGACACGACCGCGGGGCGTACGTGGCCATGCGCACCGCCCTGGACCACCCGGACCGGGTGAGCCGCCTGGGTGTGCTGGACGGGGTGCCGATCGGTGAGGCGCTGGCCCGCTGCGACGCCCGGTTCGCCGCCCGCTGGTGGCACTGGTTCTTCCTCGGCCAGCTCGCCAAACCGGCCGAGCGGGTGATAAACGCCGATCCGGACGCCTGGTACGGCGGCTCACCGGAGGAGATGGGCGAGCAGGCGTACGCCGACTACCGCCGCGCCATCCACGATCCGGCCACCGTGAACGCCATGTGTGAGGACTACCGGGCCGGGCTCGGTCCGGACCGGGCGGCGGACGACGCGGACCGCGCCGCCGGACGCCGGATCGGCTGCCCGGTGCTGTTCGCCTGGTCCGAGCGCGACGACATGGTCGACCTGTACGGCGACCCGGCCGCGATCTGGCGGGACTGGGCCGACGACGTGCGGACCGCCTCGATCCCGTCCGGGCACCACATGGCCGAGGAGGCGCCGCGGGAGCTGACCGACGTGCTGGCCGGTTTCCTCGCGGAGGACCCTGCCTCGGTCAGCGACCGGCGGGGGTGAGCGGTCGCGCGACCGGGGCCGGCGCGTCGAGCAGGCCCCGGCGGCGCGCCCACCGCTCGAACAGCACTGTGGCGAACGGGGGCACCGCGCTGACCAGGGCCAGCCCGGTCTGCACGAGCGTCCAGCGGCGCCGCCGGGCCACCACGAGCGTCAGCAGTCCGTAGACCACGAACAACGCGCCGTGGATCGGGCCGAAGATCTTCACGCCGATCTCGTTTCCGGGCGGCCCGTACTTGACCGCCATGCCGGCCAGCAGCGCCGCCCACGAGCAGCCCTCGGCGAACGCCGCCACCACGAACGCCCGGATCCACCCGTCGCGCATCAGCCACTCCCCTTCGCGCCGTCGGCGGCCATGCTAGCCGCCCGGGCCGGGCGGCCCGGACGGAACCCGCTGCCCCGCGACGGGGATCACCGGGGCCGCCACGGGGTACAGAAAAGGGTCTGGCGGACCTTTCCTGACCCGCCACTCCGTGCGAGGTTGGGAAGAACCAACGGTGACAGGGTGGTGACCATGGGCGAGGACGTCGGCGTGCGTACCTTCAGCCGGGAGGACCGGGCCCGCTATCGCGAGAAGGTCCGGCGGTGCCTGGACGTGTTCGCCGAGATGCTGCGCGAGTCCCGGTTCGACGTGGAGCGGCCGATGACCGGCCTGGAGATCGAGCTGAACCTGGTCGACGACGACTTCGACCCGGCCATGCGCAACGCCGACGTGCTGGAGGCGATCGCCGACCCGGCGTTCCAGACCGAGCTGGGCCAGTTCAACGTCGAGATCAACGTCGAGCCGCGCCGGCTGGCCGGCACCGGCACCGCCGCGTTCGAGGAACACGTGCGGGCCAGCCTGAACGCCGCCGAGGAAAAGGCCCGCACGGTCGGCGCGCACATGGTGATGGTCGGCATCCTGCCGACGCTGCGCCCGGAGCATCTGACCGCCGAGACGCTGTCGGCCAATCCCCGGTACGCGCTGCTCAACGAGCAGATCTTCGCCGCCCGGGGCGAGGACCTGCCGATCGCGATCAGCGGGGTGGAGCGGCTGGCCACCACCGCCGACACGATCACCCCGGAGGCGGCCTGCACCAGCACCCAGTTCCACCTCCAGGTCAGCCCGGCGCAGTTCGCCGACTACTGGAACGCGGCCCAGGCGATCGCCGGCATCCAGGTGGCGCTCGGCGCGAACTCGCCGCTGTTCTTCGGCCGGGAGCTGTGGCGCGAGACCCGGGTGCCGCTGTTCCAGCAGGCCACCGACACCCGGGCGGAGGAGATCAAGGCCCAGGGCGTACGCCCGCGGGTGTGGTTCGGGGAACGCTGGATCACCTCCGTGTTCGACCTGTTCGAGGAGAACGTGCGCTACTTCCCGGCGCTGCTGCCGGTCTGCGACCCGGAGGACCCGGCCATCACGCTGCACAGCGGCGGCGTGCCGAAACTGGCCGAGCTGCGGCTGCACAACGGCACCATCTACCGGTGGAACCGGCCGGTCTACGACGTGCTGAAGGGCCGCCCGCACCTGCGGGTGGAGAACCGGGTGCTGCCGGCCGGGCCGACGGTGCTGGACACCGTCGCCAACGGCGCGTTCTACTTCGGCCTGGTCCGGGCGCTCGCCGAGTCCGACCGTCCGCTGTGGTCGCAGATGTCGTTCAGCGCGGCCGAGGAGAACTTCAACGCCTGCGCCCGGCACGGCATCGACGCCCAGGTGTACTGGCCCGGCCTGGGCTACCTGCCGGTGACCGAGCTGGTGCTGCGCCGGCTGCTGCCGATGGCCCACCACGGGCTGGACCGGTGGGGCCTCGACCCCGCCGAGCGGGACCGGCTGCTCGGCATCGTCGAGCAGCGCTGCCTGACCAGCCGCAACGGCGCGACCTGGCAGGTGGAGACGCTGCACCGGCTGGAGTCGGCCGACCACCTGGACCGTCCGGCGGCGCTGCGCGAGGTGGTCCGCCACTACGTCGACCTGATGCACAGCAACCGGCCCGTGCACGAATGGCCCATCCCCTGAGCCGGCCTCCCGTCAGCGCAACGCGGTCACCGTCGCCCGCGCGGCCTGGGCGACCAGGGTGTCGTCGGGCTTAGCGTCGCGGCTGCCGCGACTGGACATGACCGCCAGCACGATCGGCGCGGAGTCCGGCGGCCACACCACGGCGATGTCGTTGCGGGTGCCGTACCCGCCGGTGCCGGACTTGTCCGCCACCTGCCACGCGGCCGGCACGCCGGCCCGGACCAGCCCGCTGCCGGTGGTGCTGGCCCGCATCCAGCTCAACAGCAGGTCCCGGTCCGCGGGCGGCAGGGCCTCACCCAACGTGTACGCCCGCAGCGAGCCGGCCAGCGCGCGGGGCGTGCTGGTGTCGCGCTCGTCGCCGGGCGTGGCCGCGTTGAGCTCCGGCTCGATACGGACCGGCCGGGTGACCCGGTCACCGACATCCCGGAGCGCCCGCGCGAAGCCGGCCGGGCCGCCGAGCGCGTCGAACAGCAGGTTGCCGGCGGTGTTGTCGCTGTACCGCACCGCTGCCTCGGCGGCGTCCCGCAGCGTCATCCCGGTCTCCACGTGCCGTTCGGTCACCGGTGAGTGCGCCACCAGGTCGGCGCGCCGGTAGCGGACCACCCGGTCCCGGTCGGCGTCGGACGTGGCGGCCAGCATCGCGCCGGCGGCGAGCGCCTTGCACGTCGAGGCGTATGCGAACCGCTCGTCGGCCCGGTGCGCGAGGGTGCGGCCGGTGCCGGTGTCGACGGCGTAGACGCCGATCCGGGCGCCGAAGCGCCGCTCCAGCGCCGCCAGCTCGGCCGGCGCGGGCACCGGCTCGGCGTTCGGCGTCGCCGACGCGGCGGGTGCGGTCGGGGCGCTGGTGGGCGACGCGGCTTCGGGCCGGTCCTTTGTGCAGCCGGCCACCAGGGCCGTCGCCGTGAGCATCGCCGCCGTGAGCACCTGCCGTCGGATCATCCGTTTCCTCCCCCGTCATCCGGACCACGCCGTTCTCGGGTCATTGTCGCCGATCCCGGTCGGGCCGGTGGTCCGCCGCCTCGGCCGACGCGGTGGCCCGCATCCTCGGCCGGCGGGGTGGCTCGCAGCCTCGGCGGCGGGGCAGGTCAGCTCCCCGCGACGGCGGCGAACGTGAGCGCGCCCACCGCGGCCAGCGGCAGCGCCACCGCGGCGGCCAGCAGCCGCACCCGGGCGGACCGGCCGATCAGCACCACGAGCAGCACCGCCAGCCCGAGGTCGATCGCCACGTTCCACCAGGCTCCGGGGTAGGACCCGGACTTCAGCGCGAACCGCAGCGCCTCCTCCACGAACACGGCCACCGGCAGCGCGGTCCCCACGACGCGCCGCCATCCGTCGGTCCGCGCCCAGATGCCGGCGACGCCGAACACCACGCCCGCCACCACGCCGAACGCCATCCAGACGAACGAGGTGAGCGCCCAGATCACGGCGAGGTCGTCGCCCTGGAGCAGCGTCGCCGCCAGGTAGTAGCTGGGCACCGCGACGATCAGCAGGACGCTGGCGGCCACGGCGGCACGCACCGCGCCCGACCGGATCCAGCAGCCCAGCGCGAACGCGGCCACCGCCCAGGTGGCTGTGGAGTTGCCCAGTTCGGCGAACGGGAACGGCACCCACTTGATCCAGACGAAGTCCAGGAAGCCGAGCAGGAAACCGGCGACGGGAACGACAAGCGCGACGGCGCGACGCGAGGGTGGCATGCGCGGAATCTTACATACTCGGTATGCTCGACCCCGTCGAGAGGGCTGCCCTACGAGGCGAGGCGCCGCTCGGACGGCGCGAGACGCGCCACCTCGTCGGAGTGGTTGATCTCCGACCAGACCGCATCCAGGGAGAGGCCGAGGACGTCGGCGATGGCGGCGATGGTGGGAAACGCCGGGGTGGCCACCCGGCCGGACTCGATCTTGCGGAGCGTCTCCGGGGAGACACCCGCGTCGAGCGCGGTGAGCAGCATGGATCGCTCACCCCGGGCGCGGCGCAGGAGCGCGCCGAGGCGCTGCCCGCGCTCGACCTCGGCGGGAGTGAGGGGCAACCGGACCATGCCGAGATTCTAATACCGGGATAACATGACCGGGATACTTATTGGTCGCGTGAGGAAGGCGCCCGCATGATCGAGATCCTGAGCCCCACCGACGTACGGCGGGCGCGGGACACCGGCGCCCTGGTCGCCCACATCCTGCAGACCCTCCGGAGCAGCACCACCGTCGGCACCAACCTGCTCGACATCGACAGGCAGGCCCAGCGCATGATCGTCGAGGCCGGGGCGCAGTCCTGCTACGTCGACTACGAGCCGTCCTTCGGGCGCGGGCCGTTCGGCCACTACATCTGCACGTCGGTGAACGACGCGGTGCTGCACGGCCTGCCGCACGACTACACGCTCGCCGACGGCGACCTGCTGAGCCTCGACCTGGCCGTCAGCCTCGGCGGAGTGGTGGCCGACTCCGCGATCAGCTTCCTCGTCGGTGACGCCCGGCCCGCGGAGAGCGTCGCGCTCATCGACGCGACCGAGCGGGCGTTGCAGGCCGGGATCGCCGCCGCCGGTCCCGGCGCCCGGATCGGCGACCTCTCGCACGCCATCGGATCGGTCCTCACCGCGGCCGGTTACACGGTCAACACCGAGTTCGGCGGGCACGGCGTCGGGTCGACGATGCACCAGGACCCGCACGTGTCGAACACCGGCCGCCCCGGACGCGGGTACAAACTGCGCCCCGGGCTGCTGCTGGCGCTGGAGCCGTGGGTGATGGCGGACACCGCCACGCTCGTCACCGACGCCGACGGGTGGACGCTGCGCAGCGCGACCGGCTGCCGCACCGCGCACAGCGAGCACACCATCGCCATCACCGACGACGGCGCGGAGATCCTGACGCTGCCGAAGCCGTGACCCGGGCACCCGCCGTGGTCACACGGGCGTGCAGCGCTCCCGCAGCGTGGGGACACCGGGCCCGGTGAGGTCGTCGCAGTACGCGGCCCGCCCGGCCATCGCCATCGTCAGCGCCAGCGTGGTGCCGCTGACCAGCGGGCCGTCGCCGGCGGTGAACGGCCCGTCGGTCGCCTCCACCCGCAGGCCGTCGATCGCGCTGCGCCCGGCCACCGTGAAGTCCCGCCCGGCGTAGAACCGGGCGACCGGCGTCACCGCCTCGACCGGGGGCGTCCGGGCCAGGCCGAGCGGCCGCCGGATGTCCTGGGCGTGCACGACCACCTCACCGAGCCACGCCTCGGTCGGGCCGAACGTCGACGTGGTGCTGCCGATGATCCGCCGGAACCGATCGAGCGTCTCCCCCGGGTCGGCGCCCCGGTGCTCGGCCAGCCGGCGGTCGTTGTGCAGGTCGAAGTCGAACCGGGCGCCGAGCACGCTGGCGACCCAGCGGGCCCGGCCGACGCTTGCCGCCGCGGTCATGTGCGCGAGTGTCTCCTCAACGGTCCACCGGCCGCACAGCGAGGGTCGGGCCCACTGCGCGGCGTCGAGATCGGCGAGGTCGTCGGCGAGGGCAGCGCGCTCGGCGTGCGCGAGCGCCCACAGCTCACGGCGGGTCAGCGTGTCGGACATGAAACCTCCAGGGGCCGGGTCGTCGGAGGTAGGACCGCGCTGCCTGGACGAACTCACCGCTCCCCACCCCGCCGATCTTGGAGTTGTGGTGGTTCGCAAACCCGGCATGCGCGACCTTCGAGGCGCCACAACTCCAAGATCGGCGCCGAGGGCCGGAGGCCCGGGGGCGGGGCCGCGGGAGCGGGGCCGCGGGAGCGGGGCCGCGGGGGCGGTCAGAGCGCCGCGATCGCGGCCGACTCCGGCGGCAGCTCGATCCCGTCGCGCATCACCGTGACGCCCTCGGACGTGGCGAGCAGCACCCGGCGTACCACCCCGGGCAGGTTGATCCGCTGCGCCCGGCCGGCCAGGTTCGCCACCACGAGCGTGTCGCCGCGCCGCATCACCAGGAACCGGTCGCCGTGGCGGACGTCGACCCGGTCCAGCCGGGGGTCGGACAGGTCGGCCCGGGAGCGGCGCAGCGCGATCAGCCGCCGGTAGAGGTCGTACGTCTCGCGGTGCTCGGGCTTGTCCAGCTCGGCCCAGTCCAGCCGGGACCGCAGGAACGTCTGCGGATCCTGCGGGTCCGGCACGTCGTCGGTGGCCCAGCCGTGGTCGGCGAACTCGCGTCTGCGGCCGGTGGCGACAGCCGTCGCGAGTTCCGGCTCGGGGTGGCTGGTGAAGAACTGCCACGGCGTGGCGGCCGCCCACTCCTCCCCCATGAACAGCATCGGCGTGAACGGCGCGGTCATCAGCAGCGTCGCGCCGACGCGCAGCAGCCCGGGCGACAGCGTGGCGGAGATCCGGTCGCCGGTGGCCCGGTTGCCGATCTGGTCGTGGTTCTGCAGGTACGCCACGAAGCGGTGGCCGGGGGTGCGCTGCCTGTCGACCGGGCGGCCGTGGCTGCGGCCGCGGAAGCTGGACCAGGTGCCGGCGTGAAAGAACCCGCCGGTCAGCACGTCGGTGAGGCATTCCAGGGAGCCGAAGTCGCCGTAGTAGCCCTGCCGCTCGCCGGTGAGCAGCGTGTGCAGCGCGTGGTGGGCATCGTCGTTCCACTGCGCGTGCAGGCCGTACCCGCCCGCCTCGCGGGGCGTGATCAGGCGCGGGTCGTTGAGGTCGCTCTCGGCGATCAGCGACAGCGGCCGGCCGAGATGCGTGGACAGCGCCTCCACCTCGGCGGCCACCTCCTCCAGCCAGTGCACGGCCCGGCCGTCCGGCATGGCGTGCACGGCGTCCAGCCGCAGCCCGTCGACGTGGTAGTCGCGCAGCCAGCCCAGCACGCTGTCGGCGATGTAGCGGCGTACCCCGTCGGAGTGCGGGCCGTCCAGGTTGACGGTGCGGCCCCAGGTGTTGCTCTGCTCGGTGAGGTACGGCGCGAACCGCGGCGCGTAGGCCCCGGAGGGCCCGAAATGGTTGTAGACGACGTCGAGGATCACCCCCAGGCCCTTGGCGTGGGCGGCGTCGACGAACCGTTTCAGGCCGTCCGGGCCGCCGTACGGCTCGTGCGGCGCGAACCAGCAGACGCCGTCGTAGCCCCAGTTGTGCTCTCCGTTGAACGCGTTGACGGGCAGCAGCTCGACCATGTCCACGCCGAGGTCGACGAGGTGGTCGAGCCTGGCGATCGCCCCGTCGAACGTGCCTTCCGGGGTGAACGTGCCGATGTGCAGCTCGTACAGCACGCTGCCGGGCAGTTGCCGGCCGGTCCAGGCGGCGTCGGTCCAGGCGAACGCGGCGTGGTCGTAGAGCCGGCTGGGCCCGTGCACCCCGGCCGGCTGCCAGGCCGAGCGGGGGTCGGGCAGCGCCTGGGCGTCGTCGTCGAGCAGGAACGCGTAGTCGGTGCCGGGCCCGGCGCCGGGGACCTCGACCCGCCACCAGCCGTCCGGCGCCTGACGCATCGCGTGATCGGCGACGCCGGGCAGGCGCAGCCGCACCCGGGCGGCCTCGGGCGCCCACACCGTGAACTCGGTCATGCGGCGGCCTCCACAGAGTCGGTGGGTGCGAGGAGGGCGACGGGGTAGGTGCTCAGCAGATCATGAAGGAGCAGCTCAGAACCACTGTAGACCCGTCCGGTGAACAAGTCGGTGCACTCGTGAACGGGAAGTGACAGCGCCGTGTCCCGCCAGCCGCCGGAGCGGGCCAGTCGCAGCGGCAGCCGGGTCGCCACCGCGACCGCCCCGCCCCGGTCGAAGGCCACCGCGTGCGCGGCGGCCGGGCCGCGCGCGGGCACCGGCCGGTAGCCGCCGAACAGGTCCGGGCGGTCGCGGCGCAGCCGCAGCGTCCGGGACACCACGAGCAGCTTGGCCGCGCCGTCGGCGGCCACCGCGGGCCGCCAGCCGGCGTCGAGCCGGGCCAGCAGGTCCCGGCGTACGGCGAAGTCGACCGGCCGCCTGTTGTCCGGGTCGACGAGCGAGTTCTCCCACAGCTCGGTGCCCTGGTAGACGTCGGGCACACCGGGCATGGCGAGCTGGACCAGCTTCTGCCCGAGCGCGTTCGACCAGCCGGGCGGCGTGATCTCGGCGGCGAACGCGGTGATCTGGGCGTGCAGCTCCGGGTCGTCGTACATCCGGTCGACCAGGGCGTGCAGCTCGTGCTCGAAGCCCGGGTCCGGGTCGGCCCAGCTGGTGGTGACGGACGCCTCCCGGGCGGCCTTCTCGGCGTACCCGTGCAGTCGTTCCCGTTCGATCGGCCACGCCCCGACGGCGGTCTGCCAGAGCAGGTGGGCCAGCGCGGGGTCGGCCAGCGGCGCGCGCGACATCCAGTCGGCGACCCGTTCGGCCCAGCGGCCGGGCAGCTCGGACAGCACCGCGAGCCGGGCGCGGACGTCCTCGCCGCGCTTGGTGTCGTGGGTGGACAGCGCGGTCATGCTCGCCGGCCAGCGCACGTGCCGGGCGGCGGCGAAGCGGTGCAGCTCGGCCGCTGGCACACCGAAGTGGGCCGGGCTGCCGCCGACCTCGTTGAGCGCGACGAACCGGCTCCACCTGTAGTACGCGGTGTCCTCCACGCCCTTGGCCATCACCGCGCCGGTCAGCTGCGGGAACCGGGCGGCCAGCTCGTGGCCGGGGTCACGCAGCCGGGCGGTGACCTGGTCGAGCACGCCGGTCAGGTCGGGACGGCGGCGGCCTGCCTCGCTGCGGGCGGCGGCCAGGTGCCGGGCGCCTTCGGGCGGGTATCCGCGGTAGACCGGGAAGCACGCGGCCAGCTCGGCCAGGGCGGCGCGGACCTGCTCGCCGGGCAGCTCCGGCACGAGCGCGGCCAGCCGGGTCAGCTCGGCGGCGAGCAGCCGGGTGGCGGCCTCCAGCTTGGTGGCGTGCGTCAGGTCCGCCCAGGAGGTGTGCCGGCCGGTGAGCCGGCCGTCGAGCGCGGTGAAGTCCGCCTCGGCGTCCGGGTCGACGAACAGCCCGGACACGGCGGCCAGCGCGTCGTAGCCGGTGGTGCCGTCGACCGGCCAGTCCGGCAGGTCCTCGCCGTACTCCAGGATCTTCTCCACCACGAGCCAGCTCTGCGGCGCGGCGGCGCGCAACCGGGCCAGGTAGCCGGCCGGGTCGCGCAGCCCGTCCGGGTGGTCGACGCGGATGCCGTCGACCTCCCCGGCGTCGACCCAGCGCAGGATCTCCGCGTGGGTGGCGTCGAACACCTCCGGGTCCTCCACCCGCAGGCCGGCCAGGTCGGACACGGCGAAGAACCGGCGGTACGTCAGCTCGGCGTCGCCGCGCCGCCAGTTCACCAGCTCGTAGTGCTGCCGGTCGTGCACCTGCCGGGGCGTCCCGTCGCCGGTGCCTTCGGCGACCGGGAAGCGGTGCTCGTGGTAGCGCAGCTCCCCGTCGACGAGCTTCAGGTCGTCGAGCGCGTCGGCGCTGTCGGCGAGCACCGGCAGCAGCAGCCGCCCCCGGTCCCAGTCGATGTCGAACCAGCGCGCGTACGCCGAGTCGCGTCCCCGCCGCAACATGTCCCACCAGGCCGGGTTGGCCTCGGGCCGGGCGACGCCGGCGTGGTTGGGCACGATGTCCACGACCAGGCCCAGCCGGGCCGCGCGCAGCGCCCGGACCAGCCGGGCCCGGGCGGGCTCGCCGCCGAGCTGCGGGTTGACCGCGCGGTGGTCCACCACGTCGTAGCCGTGCGTGGAGCCGGGCGTGGCGGTGAGCAGGGGCGCGGTGTAGAGGTGGGTGACGCCGAGCGCGGCGAGGTAGCCCGCCAGCTCGGCCGTGGCGTCCAGGTCGAAGCCGGGACGCACCTGGACCCGGTAGGTCGAGCGGGGGGTGTCGGGCATGGGTCAGGCCGTCCTCTCCAGGACCAGCAGCGAGCGGTCCGGCACGCAGACCGTGCCGCCCGCCTCGACCAGTGTCGTCTTCTCCGGGTCGGGTTCCGCGGTGCTGATCACCAACTCCCACCGGCTGCCGAACTCCTCGCCGGGCAGCGTGAAGTCCAGCGGCGCGTCGTGCGCGTTGAACAGCAGCAGGAACGAGTCGTCGCGGTGGCGCTGGCCGTACTGGCCGCGTTCCCCGATGCCGTCGCCGTTGACGAACAGGGCCACCGAGCGGCCGAAGTCGTTGCCCCAGTCCTCGCCGGTCATCTCCCGGCCGTCGGGGGTGTACCAGGCCAGGTCCGGCAGTCCGGAGCCGGCGGCCCGGCCGCCCACCGGCAGGCCGGTGAAGAACCGGCGGCGGCGGAACACCTGGTGCCGGTTGCGGAAGTCGGTGAGCCGGCGGACGAAGTCCAGCAGCTCGTCGTCGGCCCGGTCCCAGTCCACCCAGGCGATCTCGCTGTCCTGGCAGTAGGCGTTGTTGTTGCCGCGCTGGGTGCGGCCCAGCTCGTCGCCGTGGCCGAGCATCGGCACGCCCTGGGACAGCATCAGCGTGGCCAGGAAGTTGCGCCGCTGCCGGGCCCGCAGCGCGCGTACGCCCGGGTCGTCGGTCTCGCCCTCGACGCCGCAGTTCCAGGACCGGTTGTGGCTCTCCCCGTCCCGGTTGTCCTCGCCGTTCGCCTCGTTGTGCTTGTCGTTGTAGGAGACCAGGTCGGCCAGCGTGAACCCGTCGTGGCAGGTGACGAAGTTGATGCTGTGGAACGGGCGGCGGCCGTCGTCCTGGTAGAGGTCGGCGGAGCCGGAGATGCGGGAGGCGAACTCGGCGAGCGTGGCCGGCTCGCCGCGCCAGAAGTCGCGTACGGTGTCGCGGTACTTGCCGTTCCACTCGGTCCACTGCGGCGGGAAGTTGCCGACCTGGTAGCCGCCGGGGCCGACGTCCCACGGCTCGGCGATGAGTTTCACCCGGCCGACCACCGGGTCCTGCTGCACCACCTCGAAGAAGGTGGACAGGCGGTCCACCTCGTAGAACTCGCGGGCCAGCGTGGCCGCCAGGTCGAACCGGAAGCCGTCGACGTGCATCTCGGTCACCCAGTAACGCAGCGAATCCATGATCAGTTGCAGCGAGTGCGGGCTGCGGACGTTGAGGCTGTTGCCGGTGCCGGTGTAGTCGACGAAGTAGCGCCGGTCGTCCTCGGAGAGCCGGTAGTAGCTGGGCGTGTCGATGCCCTTGAAGCTCAGCGACGGCCCGAGGTGGTTGCCCTCGGCGGTGTGGTTGTAGACCACGTCGAGGATGACCTCGATGCCGGCCGCGTGCAGCGCCTTGACCATGCCCCGGAACTCCTGCACCTGCTGGCCCAGGCGGCCCAGCGCGGAGTAGCCGTGGTGCGGGGCGAAGAAGCCGATGGTGTTGTAGCCCCAGTAGTTGCGCAGCCCCAGGTCGGCCAGGCGGTGGTCGTGCACGAACTCGTGCACCGGCATCAGCTCCACCGCCGTGACGCCGAGCCGTTTGAAGTGCTCGATCATCACCGGTGAGGCGATCGCCGCGTACGTGCCGCGCAGCTCCTCCGGGATGCCCGGGTGGCGCATGGTCAGCCCGCGCACGTGGGCCTCGTAGATCACCGAGTGGTGGTACGGGGTGCGCGGCGGCCGGTCGTTGCCCCAGTCGAAGTACGGGTTCACCACGACCGACTTCGGCATGTACGGCGCGGAGTCCTCGGTGTTCATCCGGTCCGGGTCGCCGCCGACCTCGTAGTCGTAGACCGACGGGTGCCACATGATCTCCCCGTCGACCGCCTTCGCGTACGGGTCGAGCAGCAGCTTGTGCGGGTTGCAGCGCAGCCCCTCGGCCGGGTTCCACGGCCCGTGCACCCGGTAGCCGTAGCGCTGGCCGGGCTCGACGCCGGGGATGTAGGCGTGCCAGACGTACGCGTCGACCTCGCGCAGCTCCACCCGGCGCTCGGTGCCGATGTCCCACTCGTCGAACAGGCAGAGCTCGATCTTCTCCGCCACCTCGGAGAAGATCGCGAAGTTGGTGCCCATCCCGTCGTAGGTGGCGCCGAGGGGGTAGCTCTCGCCCGGCCAGACCTGCATGTCGCTCCTTCGGCCCATGATCGTGAGCGCAGCGGACAGGGGGCCGCCGATGCGCACGCCGGTGATGCCCAGTCGTACGCCTCGTCAATCCACCCGTTCGGACGGTAACCGAAATCCGCCCTCGTGGGGCCGGATGTCACGTTCGGGCCCGCCTGCGGCGATCGGGGCCACCCGTCCCGGCATTCCATAGCCGGGGTCGGCGAATAAGCAGGTCACTTCACAATAGAGGGTCGCCCGCATTCATTGACACCTTCCCCTACTTAATCTTCTCGTTACATCGTCTTCACGCGATCGGAGAAGGAGGCAATTGATGCGGTGATTCATCGTTCGACCCCACCTGACCTGGGCGTCTCGAATAGTGGATCCCGGAACTACGCCGCGTCACCGCCCGGAATCTTTCCGTTCCCGACCGGCCTTCACCTGCGCGAATTGACGGTTCCGCCTCGCTTTATCTCCCTGTTACATCAGCGCGGTGCGAATCCCGCCAGTACCGGCCTACGCTTCGTTCCACTGTCCACATCGATCCGAAAAGAGGATGAATCGATGGGTGAAAGCAGGAACTTGTCGATCGACCTGTCCGACCTGGACACCACAGCGGTCTCCTGGTCGGGCGCCGGCGACGAGGCGTCGGCAGGGCTGTACGCCATGCCGACGGGCGGCGGGATCACGCTGACCGACCCGTCCGCCATGGGCAAGGGCTCCTGCGGCGGCGCCGCGTGCCAGGGCCGGCCGATCCAGTGGTGCTGCGTCAACTGCCACTGATCATCGCGGAGCCGCCGGCGATCGCCGGCGGCTCCGTCCCATCGTCAGCGCGGCCGGTGGCCCGGCTCGTGGGACAAGCGGAGAGGTACGTCAGATGAGCGTTGAACCCGGTCGAGCCGTCGAGCTGAGCGTGGTGATCCCCACCCACGCGGACGCCCCCTGCCTGGAGCTCACGCTGCGGTCGCTGCGGCGTCAGACGCTGGACCCGGACCGCTTCGAGGTCATCGTCGTCCGCGACGGCGGGGACGGCAGCCAGTACTCCGGCATCGCCGACGCCGGCAAGGGGCTGCGCCTGCACTTCGTCGAACGGCCCGAGCGCGGCGGCCGGGCGGCGGCCCGCAACGAGGCCGCGCGCCGGGCGACCGCGCCGCTGCTGTTGTTCCTCGACGCCGACTCGTACGCCACGCCGGACCTGCTGCGCCGCCACCTCGACCACCACCGCGACCCGTCCGCGCCGGCGGTGCTGATGGGCCGGCGCGACGAGACCGGCATCGAGCACGTGCACGCGGCGCTGGCCGACCAGCCGACCATGCCCGTACCCCGGCTGCGTGGGCGCGGCGGCGGCGACATGCGGTTCGGGACCGAGGAGGGACCGTCCGGCGACGACTGGCTGCTGGCCGGGTGGCTGTTCTGCTTCACCCACAACGCCTCGGTGCGCCGGGACGTGTTCGAGGCGGTCGGCGGCTTCGACGAGGGCTTCGGCCTGCGCTGGGGCCTGGAGGACATGGAGCTCTTCTACCGGGTGCACGCGCACCTCGGCGTACTCAACCGCAACTTCGCCTACGACGATCTGGCCGCCGTCTACCACCTGCCGCACCACCGCAACGTCATCCAGAACTGGAACGACTTCATGGACAACCTGGATCGGGTCGCGCTCAAGTACCCGGTCGTGGAGTGGGAGTTCGCCGGGCCGGTGGACGTGGCCCGCGCGGCCGAGCGGGTGGTGCACTACCGCCGGGCGATGGACGACTGCGTACGCCGCTCCTGGTGCCGGATCGGGCCGGCGGTGCAGCGGCTCGCCGGTCGCCTGCCCGGCGACCGGGTGCTGTGGGTCGGCACCGGCAGCGCCGAGGCCGGGCTGCCCGACGGCGCGCTGACCTACGACTACGGGGCGCCGGCCGGTCCGGCCAACTTCCACCTGGTCGGGATCAGGCCACCGGTCGCCGCGGACAGCCTGGACGCCGTGGTCAGCGTCGACTTCTGGCGGTACCTCTACTGGGAGGACCTGTGCCAGTTCGTCAACGTCGCCGGTGCCCTCGCCGACGAGGTGCACCTGGTCTCCACCGGCGCGGAGCTCTCGGCGCGGTTCGACCCGGACCCGGCGAGCCTGGGCTACCTCGGCCGGGTCATGGGCGCCGCGTTCGAGACCACCCTGACCGAGGTCGACGGCCTCGGCACGGTGCTGCGGCTGCGCCCGCACCACCGTGCCGCCGTCGCGGCCGGCTGACCGGGAACGACAACGCCGATGCCAGTGATCGAGGCCAGTGGCCTGACCAAGCGGTTCCGGATCGCCGACAAGCAGCCGGGCCTGCGCGGCTCGCTGCGCCATCTCGTACGGCCACGACACGTCGAGCACGTGGCGGTCGACGGCGTCGACCTGTCGATCTCCTCCGGCGAGGCGGTCGCGTACGTCGGGCCCAACGGCGCCGGGAAGTCGACGACGGTCAAGCTGCTCACCGGCATCCTGCACCCCACCGCCGGGCGGGTACGCGTCTGCGGCCTCGACCCGCACCGCGACCGGCACGCCAACGCCCGCAACATCGGCGTGCTGTTCGGCCAGCGCAGCCAGCTCTGGTGGGACCTGCAGGTCCGCGACTCCCTCGCGCTGCTGCGCGACATCCACCGCATCCCCCGGGCCCGGTACGCGGCACGCCTGGAGGAGTTCGACGCGCTGCTCGGGCTCGGCCGGCTGCTGCCGGTGGTCGCCCGGCAGCTCTCGCTCGGCCAGCGGATGCGAGCCGACCTGGCCGCCGCGCTGCTGCACGCACCGCCCGTGGTGTTCCTCGACGAGCCGACCATCGGGCTGGACATCGTCGCCCGGCAGGCCGTCCGGGACTTCCTGCGGGCCCAGCGCGCGAGCGGGACCACGGTGCTGATGACCACGCACGACATCGGTGACATCGAGCAGGTCTGCCGCCGGCTCGTGATCATCGACGGGGGCCGGATCATCTTCGACGGCTCGATCGACGCCGTCCGCCGGCTGGTCGCCGACCAGCGGACCGTGCACCTGACGCTCGGCGCCGACTGGCACGGCGACCTCGACGCCGACCTGCCGGGCGTCCGGCTGGTCCACGACGGGTCGGCACGGCAGATCGCCGTCACGTTCGACCACGGCGCGTACGGCGCGGGCGAGATCGTCTCGGTGGTCGCCCGTCAGGCGCCGGTGGTGGACATCCGGATCGACGAGCCGTCCATCGAGGACGTGGTGCGCCGGGCGTACGCCGGCGAGCTGAGCCCGTCGGTGCCGGCATGAGGGCGTACCTGACGCTGGCGCGGATGTCCTGGTCGACGCTGCTGATCTACCGGGGCGAGTTCCTCCTCCAGCTCACCGGGGTCGTGGTGCAGACAGTGGCGCTGTTCGCGGTCTGGCAGGCGGTCTTCGCCGGCGCGGCCGGCGGCGAGGTGGGCGGGTTGTCCTGGGAGCAGATGAAGGGCTACCTGGTCGTGGCGTTCCTGACCGGGGCGCTGCTGTCGAGCTTCACCGACGCGCAGATCGCCGGCCCGGTGCTGCACGGCACCGTGGCGCTCGACCTGGTCCGGCCGATCGACTACCAGCTCTCGCGTTTCGCGCTGTCACTCGGATACGTCGTCGGTGAGGTGCTGACGGTGGCGGTGATGGCGGCGACGCTGGTGTCGGCGTTCGGCGGCGCCGCGCTGCCCGCCGCCGGGCAGGCCGGGCTGTTCCTGCTCAGCCTGCTGGCGGTGGTGCCGCTGAAGTTCGGCCTGGTCTACCTCGTCGGGCTGCTGTGCTTCTGGACCGGCAACTTCCACGGGCTGAGCCTGTCCCGGGTGGCGGTCACCAACATCCTCTCCGGGGCGCTGGTGCCGATCGCGTTGTTCCCCGGCTGGCTCCAGGTCGTCTGCCAGCTCTCCCCGTTCCCCGGCATCGTCTCCACCCCGGCGCTGATCTACCTGGGGCAGGTACGGGGCGCCGAGGCGGTGACGCTGATCGGCGTACAACTGCTCTGGGTTCTGGTGTTGTGGGGCGCGGCCCGGCTGCTGTGGTCCGCGGGCGTGCGGCGGCTGACCGCGCACGGCGGGTGACCGGCCGATGATGCACGAGGCACGGATCTACCGCCGGCTCCTCGGCGCGCATCTGCGGGCGGTGCTCGAGTACCGCGCCGACGCGCTCCTGACCATCGGGGCGACGGTGCTCGGTCAGCTCGCCGGGCTGGTCTTCGTGGTGATGGTGTTCCGGCAGGTGACCGCGCTCGGCGGGTGGACCCGCTGGGAGGTGCTGTACGTCTGCGCCATGGTGATGCTCGCCGAGGGCGTCGGCTCCCTGCTGTTCGAGGGGACCTGGCATCTCGGCGGCCTGGTCAACCTCGGCCTGCTGGACTACCTGCTGGTCCGGCCCTACCCGGTGGTGCTCCAGGTCACCGGCAACGCGGTCGGGTTCAACGGCCTCGGCAACGTCGGTTTCGGCGCGGCGCTGCTCGGCGCCGCGGCCGTCCACCTCGACCTGGCCTGGACGCCGCTGACGGTGCTCTGGGCGGTGGTGCTGCTCGCCAGCGGAGTCCTGGTCAAGCTGGCGGTCAACCTGGCCACCAACGCTGTCGTCTTCTGGCTGCTGAGCCCGTCCAGCTCGCTCGCGGCGAGCGTGCACACCCTGGGCGACCTGGCCCGCTATCCGCTGACCCTGTACGGCACCGGCCTGCGCTCGCTGCTGACGCTCGTACCCGTCGCGTTCGTCGGCTACTTCCCGACGGCCGCGCTGCTGGACAAGGGCGCCTCGACCACTGCGGGCGCGCTCACCCCGGTCGTCGCGGCGGCCTGCGCGGCCGGGGCGTGGGCGATCTTCCGGGCCGGGTTGCGCCGGTACGAGAGCGCGGGCAGCTGAGATGGCAGCCACGCGGGCCGGCGTCACCGGCCGGTACCTGGCGGCGGTGCGGGACGACACCGGGCAGCCGACGGCGTACCTGCCGCCGTGCGGCAAGCGGTACCCGGGCGCGACCCGCCGGCCGCTGCGGTGGCCCGGCCCGGGGTCCGTGCCGCTCGGCGACGGCTGCCTCGACCGGCTCAGCGCGATGCTGCTCGGGTACGCGCCACGCCGGGCGGAGACGATCACGCTGGCCGGACTGTCCGCGTTGACCGGCGCCCCGTCGGACACGCCCACGCCGTCGCGGCTGCTGCCCGGCTGGCACACGCTGCGCCGGTCGGTGCCCTCCGGCGGGGCGTTCCACCCCAACGAGATCTACCTCGCCTGGGCCGGCTCCCCCGACCTCGCGGCCGGCGTCTACCACTACGACCCGCCGCACCACTGCCTGGAACTGCTGCGCCCGGGCAGCCCGGCCGCCCGGCTCGACCGGCTCCTCGGGGTCGCGGCGGCGCCCCGGCACGCGCTGCTGCTGACCCACCGGCCGTGGAAGAACACCAGCAAGTACGGGGCGTTCGGCTACCGGCTGGGCATCGTCGACTCCGGTGTCCTGCTGGCCCAGCTGCTCACGTCGCCGGTGGACGCGACACCGCGCCTGGACCTCGATCCGGCGCTCGCCGGTGAGCTGCTCGGACTCGACGCCGAACTGGAGGCCCTCTACGCGGCGATCGAGTTCCCCGCGCACGCGGACGTCCCCGGGACACCGCTTGCGTCCGGCGGGCCGCCCCCGGCGACCGGGCTGGACCACGACCGGCTCGGCCACGAGGCCGCCCACCCGAGCGCGGTGGCGCTGCACCGGGCAAGGTACGACCGGCACGCCGACGCCGAGCCGCCCTCGGCCGACCGCCTTCCGGCCGACGGCGTCCCGGCCCAGCGCCTCCCGGCGGACCGCCTTCCGGTGGGTCCGGCGGCGGGCCGGGCGCTGGACCTGCCGCCGGCCCGGCCGCTCGACCTGGTCGCGGCAGCCGCCCGCCGCGCCTCCACCGCGAACCTCGGCCCCGGGCTGACCGCCGGGCAGGTCGCCGACATCCTGGCCTGCGCCGCCGGCCGGGCCAGTTCGCCGGCCCTGGCGGCGCTGGCCCGGCAGCCGCTGTACCCGGAGATCTGGTGCCTCGCCCGGGCCGTCGACGGCATCCCGGCGGACGCGTACCGCTACCAGCCGCACCACCACCGGCTGGTGCCGACCGGGCCGCCGGGAGCGGCCGACGACGCGGCGGCGTACCCGCACCGGGTCGACCGCCGGATGGTCACCCGCGGCGCGACCCTCTACCTGGTGCACGCCGGGAGCCGCCCCGTCGACCAGCTCTCCCCGGCCTCGTTCCACCGGCTGCACCTGCTCGCCGGTGTGGCCCTTCACCTGGCCGGGCTCGCCGCCACCGCGACCGGCGCGGCGAGCCGGGCGCTGGGCGGCCTCACCGCCGACGCGGTCGCCGCCCGGCTCGGCCTGCCGGACGGGGCGTCCCCGCTGACACAACTGCTGGTCGGCACGCCCGCGCCGCGTCCCGGGGTGCTGGCGGCCCATCTCACCGAAGGGAACCCTCATGGCTGAACAGGACGTTCCGGCGCTCGTCGGCACCCCCACGCCGGACGCGGTGCTCGCGGCGGTCGCCGAGCACGGCGCGGTGCTGCTGCGCGGCGGGTGGCGGCACGAGGACTACGTCGCGCTCGGCGACGCGCTGATGACCGCGTCGCCGTACCAGGGCGGGTTCCACGACGAGCGGGACGTGATCGGCGGTGACCCGACGACGACCACAGTCACCCGGGGAACGCAGGGCATGCCGCTGCACCGGGAGGCGTCGTACGCGCCCGGCGCCCCGGACCTGCTCATGTTCCGGTGCGAGCGGCCCGCCGCCGACGGCGGGGCCACGACGCTGTGCGACGGTCTCGCGCTGCTGGCCGCCCTGCCCGCCACGGTCCGCGCCGCCTGCGAGGAACTGACGCTGCGCTGGGAGAGCGAGCTGCCCACACCGGTGTGGCAGCGGATGTGCGGCACGACCGACCCGGAGGCGGCGGAACGGATGCTGCGGCAGTGGGAGCCGTACCTGCGGCCGTGGGAGTCGATCCACATCGACGTGGACGAGGACGCGATGACTGTCGGCTTCGGCACCCGGTGCACGCCACCGACCCTCTTCGAAGGTGTGCCGGCGTTCTGCAACTCGCTGTTCATCAGCCGCCCGCAGCCCGGCGAGTACCACGACCGGCGGCTGCGGGTGCGCTCCGGTACCGGCGCGCCGGTGCCCGAGGACCTCGTGGCCACCGCCGCGGACGTCGCCGCGCGGCTGACGGTGGCGGTGCCGTGGCGGTCCGGTGACGTGCTGGTCGTGGACAACTCCCGGTACCTGCACGGCCGGCAGGCGTTCACCGACGCCGGACGCGCGGTCGCGGTGCGGATGGGACACCTGCGGAAGGAGGGGGCCGCGTGAGGGTCAAGCTCCGCGACGACCTGATGTACGTGCCGGTCGACGACGGCGTGTACCTGGAGACGGGACTCGCCGGCACGCACCTGGCGGGCGCGTCGGCGTACGGCCTCGTGCAGCGGCTCGCCCCGCATCTGGACGGCACCCGCACGGTGGAGGCGCTGACCGCGGGTCTGCCCCCGGCGCAGCGGCAGCTCGTCACCGACCTGGTCCGGATGCTGGTGCGGCGGGGCATCGCCCGCGACCTCGACAGCGAGCCGCCACACACGTTGCGGGACTGGGAACTCGACACCTACCGGGACTCGATCGCGTTCGCCGAGCACGTCACCGACGCGCCGCTGAGCCGCTTCGAGGCGTTCCGCGACGGGCGGGTGCTGCTCGTCGGCGCCGGCGCCGGCATGCTCGCGCTCGTCCAGACGCTGTTCGAACTCGGGCTGCGTACGGCCTCGCTGGTCGAGACCACCGAGACCGGCACCGAACGCGACGGCTTCCGGCGGATCGTGCAGCGCCGTCGAGCCGAGGATCCGACGACCGGGCTGACGCTGCTGGACGCGGCCGCCGCCCTCGACACCGACGAGGGGCTCGCCGGCCTGCTGACGGGGTACGACGCGGTGCTGCACTGCGCCGCCCGTCCGATGGCCGGGCGGGCGACGCGGCTGAACCGGGCGGCCCGGGCGATCGGGGTGCCGGTCCTGCACGCGGTGCCCGGCGGCGCGGAGGCGTGGATCGGCCCGACCGGCGGCGGCGTCACCGGCGGCTGCTGGGAGTGCGGCCTGCTCAGCCGGCAGGGCGCCGGGCTCCCCCCGGGTGACGCCGACGAGCCCGACACGACGTCCGGGTGGCTGTCGGCGCCGGTCTGCGGCCTGATCGGCGCGGCGCTCGGGTTCGCGTACCTGCGCCACCGGATGGGAGCGGAGACCACCGCCACGAACCGGATGACCCGCGTGGACCTGGAAACCGCTGTGACCAGCGAGCATCTGCTCGACGTGCACCCCCGCTGCCGCTCCTGCCGGCCCCCGGCCCCGTACGCCGATCTCGCCGCGCACGTCGACGCGATGGCCGCCCGCACGCCGGTGGGCGTCGAGGAGTTCGTCGCCCGGATGCCGTTCCTGGTCGACGCGCGGCTGGGCCCGCTGCTGGCCATCGACACCGGCGCCCACTCGCAGATCTCGGTCAGCTGCGTCGAGGCGACGGTCGTGGACCTGGCCGGCGGCGCACCGCGGCTGCTCACCGCCGTCGGCGCAAGCCGGGAGCAGGCGCTGCTGCGCGCCGCCACGGCGGCACTGGAGACGCTCGCGGCCCGGGCCTGCGCCGGCGACGCCGCCACGGTGTGGTGGGACACCGCGCGTGGCGCTGTCGTCGACGCACGGCCGGACGGCGTAGTGATCGCCGGCGGTCACACCTGGGCGGAGGCGCGCGGCCGGGCGATCCTGAAACTGCGACGCGCGGCCGCGACCCCACCCGAGGTCGCCGACGGTGGGCCGCCCGGCGGCTGGCTCGACCGGGCGCGGTGGCCGGAGCCGACCCGCGTCATGGCACACGAGCTGGCCCTCCTCGGCCACGAGCCGCGGGCGTGGCACGACGGATCGAGCACCCCGACCGTGTTCGTCGCCGTCGGCGGCGGATGGGTCGCCCGCAGCTGCGCCACCGACACGGACACCGCCCTGGCGAACGCGATGCAGGCGGCGGTCGCCGTCCTGACCGGACGCCGCCCGGACGGCGCCGAGATCGGGCCGGACGTGGGCGGCCACGACTGGGACACGGCGCTGCCGCCGCTGCTGCGCGAGCTGGCACGGGACGGACGGTCGCTGCTGGTGCGGCCCGCCGACTCGCTGCCCGGGGCGCAGCGGGTGATGCCGTTCATGATCAGGGCGGCGTGGTCGCCACGAGCGGGGAGCAGCGCATGACCGACGTCACGACCACACCGGCCGTCCCCGCCCCGTCCGACGTGGCGCCGCGTCCCGGCCTGCGGATCCTCGGCGCCGGCGCCCTGCGCCGGGCGGTGGAACAGGCGCTGGGCGCCGCCCCGGTCACCGACGTCGACGTCTTCGTCGTCGACGGGCCACCGGAGGACGTCGACGTGGCCGCCCGGGCTGCCGCCGACGCCGGCCGGTCCTTCCTGCCGGTGTACACCACGCCGCGCGGCGTACGGATCGGCCCGTTCGTCACACCCGGCCGGCCGGGCTGCCACCACTGCCTCCAGGTGCGGCAACGCCGGGCGCGGACCACCGGGACACCGCACCGGTCCGCGCTGTGGCAGGGGCTCTACGACGGCACCGTGCAGCCCGCCCGGCCCGTCCTCGGCCCGCCGGTACGCGCCGCGGTCGCCGCGCTCGTGGCCGACGAGCTGCGCCGGGTCGCGCAGGGCGGCGACGGCCGGTGCGCGGAAGCGGTGCTGGAGGTCGCCACGGCCTCGATGGCCGTCAAGCGGCACCGGTTCGTCCCCGAACCCGGCTGCCCGGTGTGCGGCCCGTTGCCGGACGACGGCCCGGCCGCCGGCACCTTCACGCTGACGTCCCGGCCGAAGCGGGCACCGGACGACTACCGGGCCCGCAGCCTTCCCGACGAGCACCTCGCCCTGCTGGCGGCGCTGCACGACGAGGAGACCGGGCTGCTGTCGTCGATCACCGTCCACCACAACCATCCGATGGTCCTCGCCGGCGCGATCGGTGGCCCGTTGTGCTGTGGTGAACTGGCCGGCTACGGCCGGACCTTCACCTACCCGGCGAGCGTGGCCGTCGCCGTCGCCGAGGCGCTGGAACGGCTCGGCGGCAACGTGCCACGCGCCCGCCGTACCGTCACCCGCGCCTCGTTCCGCGAGCTCGGACCGCGGCGGGCCGTCGAGCCGACGGAGTTCGGGCTGCCGCCCGCGCCGCCCGACGACCACGCGGTCGCATACGACCCGGACCGGCCCGTGGAATGGGTGTACGCCTATTCGTTCCGGCGCGGCGGCCCGGTGCTGGTGCCGGAGACCTTCGCCTACTACGGCTCGCACGGCACGGGTTTCGGTCCGGAGTGCTCAAACGGCTGCGCGCTGGGCGCGAACCTCGAAGAGGCGATCCTGCACGGCATCTTCGAAGTCGCCGAACGGGACGCCTTCCTGTCCACCTGGTACGCCCGGCTACCGGTGCCGCGCGTGGACCCGATGACCTCCGCCGACCCGATGACCCGCGTGCTCGTCGACTGGATCCAGCGCACCACCGGCAGCCGCCTGGACGTCTTCGACATCACCATGCCCGAAGGCGTCCCGGCGGTCTGGCTGATGCTCGTCGACGACGAGGTGCGGCCGGGACGTCCCCGGGCGTTCTGCGGCGCCGGGGCGCACCTGGACCCGGAGCGCGCCCTGTGGTCCGCGCTGGTGGAGCTCGCCAGCGTCGCCGAGGCCACCCGGGAGATGGTCGCCGAGGACACCACCGCCCCCGGCCTGGTCGCCGACTCCGACCTGGTCCGGACCATGGAGGACCACCTGCTGGCGGCGGCCGACCCGGACGCCTGGCCGCGCTTCGCGTTCCTGTACGAGCGCGACGAGATCCGGTCCATGGCGGAGGCGTTCCCACCGGCGGCGCGCTACCGCCCGGCCGCGGACCTGCTCGACGACCTGCGGCACGTGACCGGACGCTACCTCGACGAGGGCCTGGACGTGGTGGTCGTCGACCAGACCGCCCGCGAGCAGGAGGCCGTCGGCCTCACCAGCGTGAAGGTGCTGATCCCGGGGCTGCTGCCGATGACGTTCGGTCACCGCAACCGGCGCGTCGACCTGCCCCGGCTGCGCGAGCTGCCGGTCCGGCTCGGACACCGGGCCGAACCGCTCGCCCCGGAGGAGATCAACCCGTATCCGCACCCGTTCCCGTGACCGTCCCATGTGCGCGGAGGCGTCGGAGAGTGATGAGGATCGCTCACCGCGCGCGAGAGGATCCGGCACAGTAGGTTGGCAGGGTGACTGGACGGTTCCGGTTGCCGATCGACGTCAGCACCCTCCCGGTGGCCCGCGATCGGTATCCGGCCAGGCCGTCGTCGGCGAGCTGGTGCCGGCGCCCGGCCGGCCGTCCGGTCGCTCCTGACCACCGCTCGACGCCGCCACCGCTGCCGGCGTGCCTCACCCTGCATGGACGGAGATCGACGTGACCACTCTGCGGGTCGGCGCGCAGCCCGCCACCGCGACGGACCGGCTCCACCGGCCCACTCTCACCTCCCGCCCGGCCCCGCCGTCGCCGGCCGGGGCCGGGCCCCGGACCCGGCGCATCCTGATGCTGTCGTGGGAGTACCCGCCGGTGCTCGTCGGCGGACTCGGCCGCCACGTCCACGCGCTGTCCGTGGCGCTGGCCGCCGCCGGGCACGAGGTCACGGTCGTCACCCGCCACGCCGAGGGCGCTCCCCTGGAGGAGTACGCCGACGGCGTCCGTATCGTCCGCGCCGCCGAGGACCCGGTCACCTTCCCCCTGGCCACCGGGTCACTGCTGGCCTGGACGATGGCGTTCAACCACACGCTGACGCGGGCCGCGCTGCGCGCCGCCTCCTCCGGCGCCTACGACGTGATCCACGCCCACGACTGGCTCGTCGCGCACACCGCGATGACGCTGCGCGAGCACCTGGACGTACCGCTCGTGACCACCATCCACGCCACCGAGGCGGGCCGGCACCAGGGCTGGCTGCCGGAGGAGATGAACCGCACCATCCACGGCGTCGAGCACTGGCTCGCCGGCGAGTCCGGGCGCGTGATCGTGTGCTCCGGCTACATGCGCGACGAGGTGGGCGCGCTGTTCGGCGTGGACGCCGCCCGCGTCGACGTGGTGCCCAACGGCGTCGAGCCGCACCGCTGGCGGGTGCCCGCGTCGGCGGTCGCCGCCGCCCGGACCCGGTTCGCCGCCGACGGCCCGCTGGTCACGTTCGCCGGCCGCCTGGTGTACGAGAAGGGCGTACAGCACCTGCTGGCCGGGCTGCCCCGGCTGCGCGACCGGCACCCCGGCCTGCGCGCGGTGATCGTCGGCGACGGGCCGTACCGGGCGGACCTGGAGGCCGAGGTGCACCGCCTCGGGCTGGGTGCCACTGTCAGCATGCCCGGGTTCCTCGGCGGCGCCGACCTGCCCGCGGTGATGGCCGCCTCGGACTGTTTCGCGGTGCCCAGCATCTACGAGCCGTTCGGCATGGTGGCGCTGGAGGGGGCCGCCGCGGGCGCGCCGCTGGCAGTGGCCCGTACCGGCGGCCTGGCCGAAATCGTCGAGCCGGGCGTCACCGGGATGACGTTCGCCCCGCACGACCCGGACGGGCTCGTCGAGGCGGTGCACGCGCTGCTGTCGGACCGGGACCGGGCCCGCGTGCTCGCCCGGCGGGCCCGCGCCATGGTCCACGAGCGGTACGGCTGGGCGGCCATCGCGTCCCGCACGGCTGCCGCGTACGCCGCCGCGATCGCCGGCGACCCGTCGTTCACCGCCGCCCGCGCCCAGCACCGCATGACACACGGCCGGCCCACGCCGCGCGTCCCCGAGGGCAACCTCCTCACCGCCGCCGGCCTGCGGTGAAGGAAGGGCCCCCTGTTAACGCCTGCGGTAGAGGAAGGGCCCCTTCTTAACGCCCCGCACCCCCGCGCACGCGACGAAGGCCGCCGACCCTGCTCGGGTCGGCGGCCTTCGTGGTCCGCGTGTTAAAAGGGGGCCCCTCCTCTACCGGAGGCGTTAAGAAGGGGCCCTTCCTTGCACGCTCAGCGCTTGTCGGCCGGGACGTACTCCCGCTCGGTGGCGCCGGTGTAGATCTGCCGCGGGCGACCGATCTTGGTCTCCGGGTCGTTGATCATCTCGCGCCACTGTGCGATCCAGCCGGGCAGGCGGCCCAGCGCGAACAGCACCGTGAACATCTTCGTCGGGAAGCCCATGGCCTTGTAGATCAGGCCGGTGTAGAAGTCCACGTTCGGGTAGAGCCGGCGGGACACGAAGAAGTCGTCGGCGAGCGCGATCTCCTCCAGCTGCACCGCGAGGTCGAGCAGCGGGTCCGGCTTGGACATCCGGCCGAGCACGTCCTGGGCGGCCTTCTTCACGATGGCGGCACGCGGGTCGTAGTTCTTGTAGACCCGGTGCCCGAAGCCCATCAGCTTCACGCCGTCCTGCTTGTCCTTCACCTTCTGCACGAAGGAGCGGACGTCGCCGCCGTCGGCCTGGATCTTCTGGAGCATCTCCAGCACGGCCTGGTTGGCGCCGCCGTGCAGCGGGCCGAACAGCGCGTTCACGCCGGCCGAGACCGAGGCGAACAGGTTGGCGTTGCTGGAGCCGACCAGCCGCACGGTGGAGGTGGAGCAGTTCTGCTCGTGGTCGGCGTGCAGGATGAACAGCATGTCCAGCACCCGGGCCACCACCGGGTCGACCTCGTACGGCTCGGCCGGCACGCCGAACGTCATCCGCAGGAAGTTCTCGACGTAGCCGAGCGAGTTGTCCGGGTACAGCAGCGGCTGCCCGATCGACTTCTTGTACGCGTACGAGGCGATGGTCGGGACCTTCGCCATCAGCCGCACCGTGGACATCTCCACGTGCTCGGAGTCGAACGGGTCCAGGCTGTCCTGGTAGAAGGTGGAGATGGCGCTGACGGCCGAGGAGAGCACGGCCATCGGGTGCGCGTCACGGGGGAAGCCGTCGAAGAACCGGCGCATCTCCTCGTGCAGCAGCGAGTGCCGCCGGATCCGCTCGCTGAACTCCGACAGCTGCGCCTGGGTCGGCAGCTCGCCGTAGATCAGCAGGTAGGAGACCTCCAGGAAGGAGGACTTCTCGGCCAACTGGTCGATCGGGTAACCCCGGTACCGCAGGATGCCGGCATCACCGTCGATGTAGGTGATGGCGGACGAGCAGGACGCGGTGTTCACGAAACCGGGGTCGTACGTGGTCATCCCGGTTTCCTTGAGCAGCTTGCTCACCCCGATCCCGGCGGGGCCCTCAACCGCGGACTGCACCGGCATCGACAGCTGCCCACCGGGGTGGTCGAGCTTGACTTCCGTCATCTGTTCCTCGCTTCGCCGGCAAGATCTTCGTTGAATTGCCTTCGCTTCTACCGTAATCACGGCGCGGAGAACACCGCTCGTCATGGTTTCGGGGTGAGGTGTGCGTCACCTGTTTCCCGGCCAGGCGGTCCGGAAACCGGTTGGGAGCGCGACCATGGGCGCCGGCCGGGGGCCCGTCACGACAGCGTGAGCCGCCGCAGCGCCCCGTCGTCGCCGACCCGGTAGAGGTCGAGCCGGTTGGCGCCGGCGGCGAAGAGCCGGTCGTCGGGGAGGAACGCTGCGAACCGCCGGCCACCGGCGTCCGGGGGCACCACCGGCGCCACCGCCCCGACCGTGCCGTTCACCGCGACGGCGAGCCGTGTCCCGTCGGGCACGTCGTCCGGGACCGTCCCCCAGACCAGCGCGGGCAGGCCGCCGCGCGCCGGGTCGACCGCGTCGAACGCGTCGCGGTTCGCCACCGTGGCGGACCCGCCCACCGGCACGTTCCCGACCCGGGTCCCGACGAGCGGATCAGCGGCCGGCGGCGGGAGCGGGGCCGGCACCCCGCCGGTGATCGTCACCGGCTGGCCGGGGCGGTCGTAGAAGCGTTTGTCGGCTCGCTCGCGCGGGGCCGCCTTGGCCGACCGGCCGTCCATCTGCCAGGGCACCCGCATGTGGGTCTCGTCGGCGATCGTGGGCAGCAGGTCCACGTGCTCCCAGTTGCGGTCGTCCACCCGGCCGGCGCGCTGGCCGGGTTCCTTGACGAACATCGGCACCCAGGCCACCTCGTTGGCGGCGTGCTCGATGGCGTCCATCCCCCGCCCCTGCCAGTCCCGCCGGAAGCTCACCCCGTGGTCGGCGGTGACCACCACCAGCGCCTTGTCGTAGAGGCCGGTGGCGCGCAGCGTCCGCAGCGTCTCGCCGATCAGCCGGTCGGTGTAGCCGAGCTGGGCCAGGTGCCGGGCGCGGGCCAGGTCGACCCAGCCGGTCCCGTCGTTGGGCAGGTCCTCCGGTGCGGCGTAGTGCGCCCCGGACAGCAGGTACGCCCACGGCGAGTGCGGCATCAGCAGGTGCAGGAAGTGCAGCGTGGGCCGGGGGTCGGGGCGCAGCCCGGCGAGGAACGAGGTGAACCGGGCCGGCTGGTTGTCGTCGAGGGTGTCCCAGCGGAACTTGGGGTCGTCCGGCACCGGCTCGGCGGCGTCCAGCCCGGCCTCGGCGGCGGTCCGCTCGCGGTAGGAGTCCTCCGGGTCGACGCGGCTGTCCACCGGCGCGGCGATCCGGCCCATCAGCTTGCCGCTCTCCCGGACCAGCACCCCGAGCCCCTGCTCCGGCGTGGTGGCCTGCTCGCAGCGGCTCGGCGGACAGAGCCGGGTGATGCTCTCCTCGGCCTTGATCCGGTAGAGGCCCCCGAGCGCGGTGAACAGGTTGTCCGGGTACTGCGAGTAGTGCGGCGCCGCGCCCTGCTCCGGGTAGCGCCCGGTGAGCATCGCCGGCAGCGCGTAGGGCGTCCAGCCGCTGACGCCTGTGGCGTTGGGGTACCACGTCGACCCGGCCGCGAGCGCGGCGAAGTTCGGGTAGCGCTCGGCGTCGATGCGTCCGTCCGGGCCGAGCAGGGAGACCAGCGGCAGCTCGTCCAGCACGATCATGACCACCGGCGGATGCGCGCCCGCGCCGGCGATCCCGGCCGCGCCGCCCTCGCCGCGCGGCAGCACCACCGCCGAGGCGGGCGAGGCGAACAGGAACAACCCGACGAACACCAGCGGCCCGGCGGCGGCCACCCGCAGCACCCGCCGGGGCGCCCGCCACCGCCGGTGCGCGGCCGCCCCGGCGGCTCCGGCCACACCGGCGGCGACGAGCAGGGGTACGCCCCGAAGCGGCGTGACGTGCCGGCCGACCTGGACGGCCAGCGCGGCGAGCAGCAGGCCGACGAAGGTGGTGTGCACGGCGGCCCGGATAAGGCGTCCGGCGGGCACTGCCAGCGCGCCGAACAGCGCGAACGGTACCGTCGGCGCGAGCGCGATCAGGGCGACCAGGAGCAGCACGTCGCCCCGGGACGCGCGGTGGAACAGGAAGAAGTCGGGGCTGCGGCCGAGCACGTCGAGCAGCGGCTGGGTCACCACCAGCCCGACCAGCGCCGTCACCTCCGCCAGCCGCGCAAGCTCGGACCGCCACCAGGGCGGGCGTTCCCGCCGGTCCGGGCCGGCCGTGTGGTCCCGGGGGGGCGCGAGGGTGCGCTCAGCCACCCACCACCACCTGGTAGAGCGTCCGGGTGCCGGACGGCAGCTCGGTGCGGGCGACCACCCGGCCCCGGCGGGCCAGCAGCGCCTCGAAGGCGTCGCGGCGGTAGTCCGGGAACAGGCCGTCGGGCTTGTTGGCGAGCAGGCGGCGGGCCATCGGATCGTCCGGGTGGACGAACTCCACCACCAGGCTGCCGCCGGTGGCGGTGAGCGCGGTGAGCTGGTCCAGCACCTCGGGCAGCGGCACGTTGCGCCCGATCGCCAGGTGGTGCACGACGGCCAGGGCGAGCACCACGTCGGCGCGGGCCCGGTCGGCGAACGCGGCCCGCTCGACGCCGCGCCAGCCGCCGCCGGGCGACGGGTCGGCCAGGTCCATCACCAGCGGCAGGATCCGCGTCTCGCCCTCGTCGCGCAGCGCGCGGTAGAGCGTGTCGACCACCGCCGGGTCCTGCTCGACCGCGACGACGTGCGTGGCGTGCCGGGCGGCGATGCGGGCGTACCGGCCGTCGTTGGCGCCCAGGTCCAGCGCCGAGCCTCCACCGACGGCGGCCACCGCCCGGTCGACGAACTCCTCCTTGGCCTGCCGGTCCGGCACCGAGTACGCGCAGGTGCGCTGGTAGTCCGCCCAGTGGCTGTCGCCGGGCCGGTGGTCGAGGCGGCGGACCAGTTTCGTCAGCCCGCGTACCGTGGCCAGCGCCAGTTCGCGGGAGAAGCCGGCGGCGCGCAACTGGGCGCGGACGTCGGTGGTGCTCGCGGCGGAGTTGCGGGCCTGCATCGCGCCGTGCAGGTGCACGTGGGTGGGCACGCCGGCGCGCCAGCGCCGGGCGCCGCCGAACAGCCGGCGCATCTGGTCCGGCTCGACGCCGTCGACGCGGGCCCGCAGGAACGGCTGGAAGTCCAGCCCGAGGTGGGCCTGGATCAGCAGCGGGTAGAGCAGCGTCTGGCAGAACTGCCGGTAGCCGGCCCAGGGCTCGCCGTCGCGCAGCGCCTCGAACGAGCCGACGTCGATGAAGACGGGTCGCGCGCCGCGCCACTGCACGTTGTACGCCGAGCCGTCCTTGGTGGTGAAGCCGGCCTCCAGGGCGGCGCGCAGCACGTCGAGGTGCAGCAACGCGGCGTCGCGCAGCATCGCGTACGACCACTCGTAGGGGTGCGAGACGAACGGGATCCGCTCGTGCCGCAGCACCGCAGCCCACCGCGTGTCGACGGGCGTCGGGGTCAGCTCCTCGGTGGCGACGATCTGCCCCCGCTCGGCCGCGCGGCGGAAGAAGTCGGTGACGGACAGCGCACGCCAGTCCCGGGCGGAGCGCTCGTCGAGCCCGCGCAGCACCTCCTCGCCCCGGTGGAACACCCGGTTGCCGGGGTCGCGGAAGGAGCCGGGCTCGACGCGGACGCCGGCGTCGGGGACCGTCACGCCGTGGGGCCCTGGTCGCTGGGCTGACGGCGGAACCGGGACACCAGGCGGCGCCAGTAGAGCTTGGCGGCCACGGCCACTCCGGCCACGCCGCCGACCACCGCCTGCACGATGAGACTGCCCGATCCCGCGTCCAGGTAGGCCAGGTGGGTCACGGCTGCTTCCTTCCGTCGCCGGTCGTCAGTGCGCGCCCGGAATGCGAGCTTTCGTGCTTCGCACCGGACTTGTCCCCCACCGTAACGCCTCGGGCGTCGCACGCGGGGCCACACCGGCCACTCGTCCCCCGTCCGATCCGTTCAAGACGGGCCGGACCGGTCGCGCCTACCGTGACGCCATGACACCGCAGTTCGATCTGGTCGGGGCCGTGGTCACCGACATGGCCCGCACACTCGACTTCTACCGGCGGCTGGGGCTGCCGATCCCGGCCGGCGCCGAGACGGAAGGGCACGTGGAGGTCACCCTGCCGAACGGCGTACGGCTGGCCTGGGACACGGTCGAGGTGATCCGCAGCTTCCACCCCGACTTCGACCCGTCCGGCGGCAACAACCGGATGAGCCTGGCCTTCCGGTGCGCCGACCCGGCCGAGGTGGACCGCTGGTACGCCGAGCTGACCGCCGCCGGCCACCACGGGGAGCTGCCCCCGTGGGACGCGTTCTGGGGCCAGCGGTACGCGGTCCTGCACGACCCGGACGGCAACGGCGTGGACCTGTTCGCCCCGCTGCCGGCGGGCGACTGAAAGGCGGCCGGTCAGGCGGTGGCCGGGGCGAGCAGCCGCGACGGGGGCAGCCCGGCCAGCTCCCGCACCTCGCGGGTCAGGTGGGCCTGATCGGCGTACCCGCTGCGCGCGGCCACCTCGGCGAGCGGCGCGCCGGCGCGGGCCAGGTCCAGCGCCCGGCGCATCCGCAGGATGCGGGCGAGCGTCTTCGGGCCGTACCCGAACAGGGTCAGGCTGCGGCGGTGCAGGGCCCGCGCGCCGAGGCCGACCTCGGCGGCGGTCGCGGCGACGGTGGCCCCGGCGGCCAGGCGGGCGGCGACACGCGCGCCGACCGGGTCGGGGCCGCCGGCCGCACGCAGCCGGTCGCGGGCGACCCGGGTGAGCACCCCGGCGGCCTCGTCGCCCGGCGCGGCCAGCGCCGCCTCGACCCGCTCGGTCACCTCGGCGGCGGCGCGGCCCCACAGGTCGGCCAGCGGTACGCGGCGGTCGCGCAGCTCCTCGGCGGGCACGCCGAACACGGCCGGGCCGGTGCCCGGCGGCAGGCGCAGCCCGATCCACCGGTCCCCCGGCGCGGACCGCGACAGGTGCGCGGTGCGGTCCGGACCGGCCACCAGCAGCCCGGACCGGCTGGACCAGAGCAGGTCCAGGCACCCGTCCGGCAGCACCCGCGTCTCACCCCCGCCGGACACGCTGCCCCACAGCACCGCGCCCGGAACCCCCGCCGCCCCCCACTCCCGGTACACGCCCCCAACCCTGCCACCCGCCCCGTCGATCATGAAGTTGACGGTGCCGGCGCCCGGCGTGTCGCGCCGCCAACCTCATGATCGACGGGGTGTTCGGGGTGGGTCAGGGGCGGTGGTGCATGGCCAGGCGGAGCAGGAGGAAGCGCAGGGCTGTCGCGGCCAGGTTGGCCGCCACCAGCACCACCAGCTCCAGGCTGCGGCTCGGGCGTGTGGCGGCGTGCAGCAGGGCCAGTGAGCCGCTGGTCAGGGCCAGGCCCAGCGCGAACGCCAGCAGGCCCTGGAGGTGGTGGCGGCCGGCGTGCCGCCGGCCGCTGACCCCGAACGTGAGCCGCCGGTTGGCCGCCGTGTTCGCCACCGCCGTGAGCAGCAACGCCAGCAGGTTCGCCGGCTGCGCCCCGAGCGGTCCGCGGGCCAGCAGGAACAACAGCAGGTACGCGAGCGTGCTCGCCACGCCCACCGCGGCGAACCGGACGAGCTGGCGCGGCAGTCCGGCCGGCACGCGCGCCGGCGGGGCCGGCAACGGTCCCCGGCCGAGCTGGGCGCGCAGCTGCGCCAGCGGCAGCGCCCCGGTGGCCAGCGCCCGGCCCAGCCGGCCGATGCCCCGCAGGTCGGCCAGCGCGGTGGCGACGATGTCGACGCGGCTGTCCGGGTCGTCCACCCAGTCCACCGGCACCTCGTGGATGCGCAGCCCGGCCCGCTGCGCCAGGACCAGCAGCTCGGTGTCGAAGAACCAGCCGGTGTCGCGTACCAGCGGCAGCAACTCGGCCGCCACGTCGGCGCGGATCGCCTTGAACCCGCACTGGGCGTCGGAGAACCGCGCCGCGAGCGTGCCGCGCAGCAGCAGGTTGTAGCCGCGCGAGATCACCTCCCGCTTGGCGCCCCGGACCACCCGGCTGGTCCGCGCCAGCCGGGTGCCGATGGCCACATCCGAGTGCCCGGAGATGAGCGGCGCCACCAGCGGCAGCAACGCGGCCAGGTCGGTGGACAGGTCCACGTCCATGTACGCGAGCACCGGCGCGGGCGAGGCCGACCACGCGGCGCGCAGCGCCCGCCCACGGCCCTTCTCGTCCAGGCGCAGCACCCCCACCTCGGGCAGCTCGTCGGCGAGCGCCCGCGCGACCTCCGGGGTGCCGTCCACGCTGGCGTTGTCGGCCACCGTGATCCGGAACGGGTACGGGAAGTGCGCGGTCAGGTGCGCGTGCAGCCGCCGGACGCAGGGACCGAGGTCGGTCTCCTCGTTGTAGACCGGGACCACCACGTCCAGCACCGCGCTGCCGGCGGCGGGCCGGGCCCGCACGGCGGCCCGGGGCGCGTACGTGTCAGTCATCGCTCAGCCCTGCTTTCCGCTGCTCAGGTCGTACACGGTCACGCCGTCGACGGTGGTCGCGGTGAAGTTCTCGGCGACCCAGGCGGCGATCTCGGCCGAGGCGTTGCTGCCGCCGTTGGCCCGGAACCCGCCGCCGCCGAGGAAGTAGTGGATCCGCCCGTCGGCGACGTACCGCTGGAACTGGGCGAGCGTCGGCGACGGATCGCTGCCGTTGAAGCCGCCGATCGGCATGACCGGCCGCCCGGTGGCCAGCTGGTAGCCGGAGGCGTTGTTCGAGCCGACCGTGGCGGCGACCCAGGTGTAGTCGTCGGCGTCGGCGGTGAGCAGCGCGGTCATCTCGGCGCTCGGCTCGCGGGCGTCGAGCAGCCCGCCCATGCCGCCGCCACGCTGCCCCCGGCCGTCCGGTCCCGTGCCACCCTCCGGACCGGCGCCGCCGTCCTGACCGGTGCCGCCGGGCGCGCCCGGAGCCGAACCACCGCCCGGGAAGCCGGGGAATCCGCCGGCGCTCGCCCCGCCGTCCGGGCCGGTGCCGTCCGGACCCGTGCCGCTGGAGCCGGTGCCGTTCGGGAAGCCCGGGAAGCCCGGGAACTGCCCGTTCCCGCCGCCCGGGCGACCGGGGAACTGCCCGTCCCCGCCGCCCGGCATCCGCCCGCCCGGGCCACCCGGGCCGCCGAAGCCCCCCGCTCCGGCCGGTCCGGCGCTCGGAATGGCGCCGGTGTGCGGGGTGGCAGCGGTCTGCATCGCGTACGCGGCCGGCCCGGCCAGCGCCACCGCGATCCCGGCGACGGACACCACCGGCACCAGCCACCGCACGACCCGCCCGGCAAACCCGCCCCGGTGCCCCGCCGCCACCCCAATGCCGGAGTTGACCAAGGAGTTTGCGTCAGCCTGAACGCCGTTCCCGGACACAAACTCCTTGATCAACGGGGTGGGCGGGGAGGCGGGAGGGGGCGGGGAGGCGGGAGAGGGCGGGGAGGGCGGGACGGGCCGGCGGGGGCCGGTGGTGAGGAACGCCTGTGCGGCCAGGAGGACGGCTGCGGTCAGGCCCACTGCGAGCACCGTGGGGCGCAGCCAGGGGTACCAGTCGGGGGTGCGGCCGAGCAGGTGCCAGGACCACCAGGCGGTGACCGCCAGCGTGGCGGCCAGGACAAGCGTGGCGGCGAACCCACGCCACCGGGCCGCTGCGGCCGGGCCAGGTGCAGCCGAAGCGGCGCCGGCACGGGCCCGCCACAGCGCTGTGACGCCGATGCCGACCAGCGCGCCGACCGCCGGAGCCAGGGCGACCGTGTAGTAGGCGTGGAAGATCCCGGACATGAAGCTGAAGATCAGTCCGGTGACCAGCAGCCAGCCGCCCCAGAGCAGCAGACCGGCCCGGGTCCGGTCGGTACGCGGTGCCCGCCCGGCCAGCCACAGCCCGGCGACCAGCAGGATCAGCGCGGCCGGCAGCAGCCAGGAGATCTGCCCGCCGACCTCGGTGTCGCACATCCGCAGCAGCCCGGTCTGACCGGAGAACGGTCCACCGCCGCCGGGCCGTCCGCCGCCACCGCCGACGCTGCCCACCTCGTCGCCGGTGATCCGGCCCAGGCCGTTGTAGCCGAGCGTCAGCTCCAGGATGCTGTTGTTCTGCGAGCCGCCGACGTACGGGCGGGCGCTCGCCGGCACCAGTTCGACGATCGCCACCCACCAGCCGGCGGAGACGACCACGGCGAGCCCGGCCAGCAGGAGCTGGCGGATCCGCCGTCCCAGGCCGGTCGGCGCGGCCAGCAGGTAGACCACGGCGAAGACCGGGATCACCAGGAACGCCTGGAGCATCTTGGTGAGGAAGCCGAACCCGACGAGCACGCCGGTCAGCACGATCCACCGGGTGCTCGCCGTCTCGACCGCGCGCACCGTCGCGTACGCGGCGGCGACCAGCAGGAACACCAGCAGCGCGTCCGGATTGTTGAACCGGAACATCAGCGTCGCCACCGGGGTGAGCGCGAGCACCGTCCCGGCGAGCAGTCCGGCGGCCGGGCCGTACCAGCGGCGGACCGTCGCGTACAGCACGCCGACCGAGGCGACGCCGAGCAGCGCCTGCGGCACCAGGATCGACCAGCTGCTCAAGCCGAAGATCCGCACCGAGAGCGCCATCAGCCAGAGCGAGGCCGGGGTCTTGTCCACCGTGATCGAGTTGGCCGCGTCGGACGAGCCGTAGAAGAACGCGGTCCAGTTCTGCGACCCGGCCTGCACGGCGGCCGAGTAGAAGGCGTTGGCCCAGCCGGAGGCGCCCAGACCCCACAGGTAGAGCAACGCGGTGGCGGCCAGCAGGCCGAGCAGCGCCGGGCGGGCCCACCGGTCGGCGCGGGTCTCCTCCGGTACGGGCGCGGGGGCCGGCTCGGCGCCGGGTGGACCGGCCGTGGGCGGGGTCGGCAGGCTCTCGGTTCTGTCCATGCCGGCAAGCCTCGGAGCGTCCGCTGGCCCGCTGCCGTGAGTGACCTATGCGTCTGCTGTGGATCCGGGCAGCCAGACCGTGAACGCGGTGTGGCCGGGCCGGCTGACCACGTCGACCCGGCCGTGGTGGGCCTCCACCACGGCGGCGACGATGGCCAGGCCGAGGCCGGTGCTGCCCTGCGCGCGGGAGCGGGAGCTGTCGCCGCGAGCGAACCGCTCGAAGACCTCCGGCTGCAACTGTTCCGGGATGCCCGGTCCGTCGTCGGTGACGCGCAGCTCGACGCCGCCGGCGGCGGGCGCCAGCCGGACCGTGACGGTGGTGCCGGCCGGGGTGTGCACCCGCGCGTTGGCGAGCAGGTTCGCCAGCACCTGGTGCAGCCGGTGGGCGTCGCCGGTGACGGTGAGCGGCTCGTCGGGCAGGTCGAGCTGCCAGCGGTGGTCGGGGCCGGCGACGTGGGCGTCGCTCACCGCGTTCACCGCCGTGGCGGTCAGGTCGACCGGTTCGGCGGCGAGCGGGCGGCCGGAGTCCAGCCGGGCCAGCAGCAGCAGGTCGTCGACGAGGCTCGTCATCCGGGTGCTCTCCGACTCGACGCGGCGTAGCGCGTGCGCCACGTCGGGCGGGACCTCCTGTCGGCCCCGGCGGGCCACCTCGGCGTACCCCCGGATGGCCGCGAGGGGGGTGCGCAGCTCGTGGCTGGCGTCGGCGACGAACTGGCGTACCCGGGTCTCGCTGGCCTGCCGGGCGGAGAGCGCGGCGGCGACGTGGCCGAGCATCCGGTTGAGCGCGCCGCCGACCTGCCCGACCTCGGTGCGGGGGTCGGTGTCGGCGGCCGGGACCCGCACCGACAGGGCGACCTCACCGCGATCGAGCGGCAGTTCGGTGACCCGGGCGGCGGTGGCGGCGACCCGGTTGAGCGGGCGCAGCGTGACCCGCACGATGAGCAGACCGAGGGCGCCGGCGATGACCAGGCCGGCGCCGATCACCCCGGCCTGCGCGACGATCATCCACATGACGGTGTCGTCCACCTGGGCCAGCGGGATCGCGAGGACCAGCACGTCGCCGTCGCCGCGCGGCGAGGGCAGCGCGACCGCGCGGTAGTCCCCCCGGTCCCCGACGACGACGGTGCGCGGGCGGTCGCCGACGGGTACGCGGGCCAGCGCGGTCAGGTCGGCGGCGGGCACCTCCTCGCTGCCGCCGCTCTCGGACCGGACCCGGCCGACGGGTTCGGCGGCGCCGGGCACCCGGACCGCGATGGAGCCTGGCGGGAAGCCGCCCGGGGGGTCCGGCGCGACCTCGTCGGAGTTCGGCGGGGTGGGCCGCTGGTCCGGGCGCGGCGGGTCGATGCCGCGCCGGGCCCAGCGTTCGAAGTCGGCGGGCCGCCGGTCGCCGAAGGTGAGCTGGTTGTCGATCTGGTTGATCAGGAAGTGCCGCAGCGCGACTGTGGTCAGGCCGCCGATGCCGAGGCTGACCAGCGCGAGCAGCGCCACCACGGAGAGCACGAGCCGGCGGCGCAGCGACCAGCCGGCCAGGCGGCGGCGCAGCCGGCCGCGGGCGTCACTCGGCGGGCTTGAGGACATAACCCGCCCCGCGCAGCGTGTGGATCATGGGCGCGCGGCCCGCGTCGATCTTCTTGCGCAGGTACGAGATGTACAGCTCGACCACGTTGGCCTGGCCGCCGAAGTCGTAGTTCCAGACCCGGTCGAGGATCTGCGCCTTGCTGAGCACGCGGCGCGGGTTGCGCATCAGGTAGCGCAGCAGCTCGAACTCGGTGGCGGTGAGCGTGATCAGGTCGTCGCCTCGGCGTACCTCGTGGCTGTCCTCGTCGAGGGTGAGGTCGCCGACGGTGAGCACCGCCTCCTGGCGGGCGGCGACCGCGAAGCCGGAGCGGCGCAGCAGCGCACGCAGCCGGGCGATGACCTCCTCCAGGCTGAACGGTTTGGTGACGTAGTCGTCGCCGCCGACGGTGAGCCCGGCGACGCGCTCCTCCACGGCGTCGCGGGCGGTCAGGAACAGCACCGGCACGCTCGGCGACTCCTCGCGCAGGCGACGCAGCACCTGGAAGCCGTCCAGGTCGGGCAGCATCACGTCGAGCACCACGGCGTCCGGGCGGAACTGGCGGGCGGTGCTGATCGCCGCCATCCCGTTGCCGGCGGTCGCGACCTGCCAGCCCTCGTACCGCAGGGCCATGGCGAGCAGATCGGTGAGCGTCGGCTCGTCGTCGACCACGAGCACCCGCACCGGCTCGCCGTCCGGTCGGTGCAGCTCGATGCGGCCCTGCGCGGCCTGCCCGTTCATGACCATGCCCCCATCGTGGGCGGACCCGCTGTCGCCGGGCTGTCCCGATCCTGTGTACCAGCTGTGCGCGCCGGCCGACTTCGAATCCGGGCAGGTCCGGCCGGGTCTTCCACACCCGGGCTACCCGGTGGTAACTTCCCGGCATGTCCATCGACGGTCGTTTTTCCGGCCGGTTGGCCGGCAAGGTGGTGCTGGTGACCGGCGCGGCCCGGGGCATCGGCGAGCACACCGCCCGCCTCGCCGCCGCACGCGGCGCTCGGTTGTCACTGGTCGGGCTGGAACCCGACCGGCTCGCCGCGCTCGCCGCCGAGCTGGGTCCCGGGCACGCCTGGTTCGCCGCCGACGTCACCGACCAGCAGGCGCTGGCCGAGGCGGTCGACGGTACCGTGGCGGCGCTGGGCGGGATCGACGCGGTGGTCGCGAACGCCGGGGTGGCCAACCGCGGCACGATCGCCGTCGGCGACGTCGAGGCGCTGGTGCGTACGGTCGAGGTCAACCTGATCGGGGTGATGCGCACCGCCGCCGCGACCGTGCCGGCGCTCGTCGACCGGGGCGGCTACCTGCTGATCGTGTCCTCGGCCGCGGCGTTCGCCGCGCTGCCCGGCATGGCCGCCTACTGCGCCTCCAAGGCAGGCGTCGAGCAGTTCGGCAACGCGATCCGCCTGGAGCTGGCGCACCGGGGCGTGGCGGTGGGCACCGCCCATCCGTCGTGGGTGGACACCGACCTGGTCCGCGAGGCGCGCGCCGACCTGCCGGCCTTCGAAACGGCGCTGACGAAGCTGCCGTGGCCGCTGCGGCGTACCACGACGGTGGCCGAGTGCGCCGAGGCGTTCGTCCGGGCGATCGAGCGGCGCAGCCGCCGGGTGTACGTGCCACGCGCCGTCGCCGGCGTGCAGGCCGTACGGTCGGTGCTGGTCAGTCCGCTGGCCGACCGGCTGGTGGGCCGCACCGCCCGGGCCACCGTGCCGCTGATCGAGGAACAGGCCCGCGCGTTGGGGCGGGGCTTCGGCCCCAGCACGCCGCAGGGACGGCCGTGACCGCGCCGGTGGAGGTCGTCTACGAGCGGCGCGGCGCCGGGCCCACGCTGGTGCTGCTGCACGGCATCGGTCACCACGGCGGCGCCTGGCGGCCGGTGCTGGACCGGCTCGCGCAGGCGCACGACGTGATAGCCGTCGACCTGCCGGGCTTCGGCCGCTCCCCGGTGCCCGCCACCGGGCTGCCCGCCGACATGCCCGGCCTGACCGCGGCCATGGTCGAGCTGTTCGCCGCGTTCGGGCTGGATCGCCCGCACGTCGCGGGCAACAGCCTCGGCGGGGCGATCGCGCTGGAACTCGCCGCGCTCGGCGCGGTCTCCTCGGCCACCGCGCTGTCCCCGGCCGGGTTCTGCACCGCCCGCGAGCTGCGCTGGGCGCTGACCGTGCTCGCCCTGCACCGCAACGCGGCCCGGCTGCCCGAGCCGGTGCTGCGCCGCCTGTTCGCCGCGCCCGCGCTGCGGATGCTGGCGATGGGCATGATCCTGGCCCGGCCCAACCGGATGACCCTCGACGACGCGGTCGCCGACGCCCGCGCGCTGCGCCAGGCGCGGGCGTTCCGCGCCGTCGCGCGCGCCGGCCGGGGGTACGCCTACGCGGGCGCGCCGACGGTGCCGGTCACCGTGGCGTGGGGCACCCGGGACCGGATCCTGCCCTACCGGCAGGCGGCGCTGGCGCGTACCCGGCTGCCCGCCGCGCGGCACCTGGACCTGCCCGGCTGCGGCCACGTGCCGATGCACGACGATCCGGAGCTGGTCGCCTCGGTCATCCTCGCCACCACCGGCGTCCGGGCGGGCTGAGTCTCACTCGGTCGCGCCGAACGGGAACGTGTGCACGTACCGCATGGTCCAGCCGCCCGCCGCGGCGTGCTCGTCGCGTTCGTAGAGGTGGTCGGCCACCCCCTCGGCCGGCTCCTCGGGATGCCGCAGCACCCACCGGGGCGGTGGCCCGCCGTCCGGCCCCGCGGGCAGGTCCCGGGTCAGCTCGTCGGCCGGACCGCCGACGAACCGTACGCGCACCGAAGCCACCGCTGCCCTCCCTGTGTCGACCCCTCGCCGCGAAGCTACCCCGCCGGAATGGAAACCCCCGCCGGTTTGCACAGCTCCGGGGCCGGGTAGCGGGACCGGAGGGCACACCGGACGAGGCGAGGAGTGGGCGATGCGGACGCTGGGCGGGCGGTACGAGCTCGAACAGCGGGCCGGCCTGGGTGGCATGTCGGAGGTCTGGCGGGCGCACGACCGTGTGCTGGACCGGACCGTCGCGGTGAAGCTGATCTCGCCCCGGCTCGACGGCGAGGCCGGCTCGGTGGAGCGGATCCGGGCCGAGGCGCGCTCGGCGGCTCGCCTGGTGCACCCGAACGTCGCCAGCGTGCACGACTTCGGCACCGCCACGCTGCCCGACGGCCGGCCGGCGCCGTACATCGTGATGGAGCTGGCCGAGGGCGAGACGCTCGCCGCGCACCTGCGCGCGGGGCCGCTGGACTGGCGGATCGCGGCGCGGGTCTGCGCCGAGGTGTGCGCCGCGCTCGCGGCCGCGCACGCGCACGGCATCGTGCACCGGGACGTGAAGCCCGCGAACGTGATCCTCACCCCGTGCGGGGTGAAGGTGCTCGACTTCGGCATCGCCACCCCGGCCGGCGCGCCGGACCACACTCCGGACGGCGTGGTGGTGGGCACCCCCGCCTATCTGGCGCCGGAGCAGCTCGACCGGCAGCCCGCCACCCCGGCCGCCGACATGTACGCCCTCGGCGTGCTGCTCTACTACTGCCTCACCGGTCACCTGCCGTACGAGGCGGACAGCACCACCCGGCTGCTCGGGCCGGGGGGACGCCGGCCCGAGCCCCGGCCGCTGCCCGACGTTCCCGGGCTGCCGCCCGAGGTGGCCGACCTGTGCCGCAGCTGCCTCGACGCCGACCCGGCGGCCCGGCCGACCAGCCCGATGGCCGCGCTGCTGCTGGCCGAGGCGGTGGACGCCCGGGTGTACGTGCCGATGAGCGCGGTGCTGCCCCGCCAGCGCGCGGAGCAGGTCTCGCCGTGGACCAGCCGGGCGGCCGCCGAGGCCACCGAGGCGATGGCCGTCGACGCCGCGCCGAGCGGCCGGGTCGGCTGAGCGCTCCTACTGCCCGCCCGGGCGCGGTTTCGCTGCTCGGGGTCCGGGAACGCGGTCCGGTGAGTGACGGGAGGAACGCGATGCCGGATCCGAGTTCCTGGCTGGCCGAGACGGCCACGGCGACCGCGGCGGGCGGTCACGTACGCACCGACGACGGCGGTCTCTCCTCCGCCCTGGCGTCCCCGCTGGCGCCGCACTGCACCGGTCTGACGCCGGAGCAGCTCCTGGCCGCGGCGTTCGCCTCCTGCCTGCACCACGCAGCTGTGGAGGCGGCCGGGGAGATCACCGACGAGGCGCACACCGTGCAGGTGACCGCAGAGGCGAAACTGGGCCGCGACGACGACGGCCGTTACCGGGCCGACGTGCACGCCGAGATCTCCTCGGCGGGACTGACCCGGGATCAGCTGGCCGACCTGGTCGCGTACGCCGACCGGCTCTGGCCGTTCTCCAGCGGCGACCCGAGCCGGCACCGGCTCACGGTGACCCCGGCGGAGAACGGCCGGCACTGAGCGCTCACCAGCGGAAGCCAGCGGTCACCGCGCGGTGGTCGCTGTCCGGGGTGTGCAGCACCCCGGCAGTGGTGGGGGTGAGTCCCCGGTAGAGGACGTGGTCCGGTCGGGTCACCGGTAGCTCCGCCGGCCAGGTGAAGCCGAATCCCTGCCCGGCCTCGGCCTGAGCGTCGCGCAGCAGCCGGGTCAGCGGGTCGAAGACCCGGTCGGTGGTGGCGGTGTTCAGGTCGCCGAGCACCAGCAGCCGCTCCGCCGGGTCGGCGCGTACGGCGTCGGCCAGCGCGGCGACGGTCTGGTCCCGGGTGGCGGTGTGCCCGGCGCGCGCGGAGCCGAGGTGGACGACGTACACGGTCAGGTCGCCCCGGGGGGCGGCCACCACGGCGCGCAGCGCGCGGTCCCAGCCCAGCCCGGTGTCGATGCCGTGCGCCTCCCGGATCGGCCACCGACTCCACAGCGCGACCGTCGACACCACCGCGCGGTGCGGGTACCGGCCGGCGAGGACCGGCGCCACCCGGTCACCGTCGGCGACCTCCTGGAGCCCGATCAGGTCCGGTCCGTCGCCGGCGAGCGCGCCCACCGTGGCGGCCGGGTCGGGGTTGCCGACACGCAGGTTCTGGCTGGCCACCCGCACCGAGGCGCCCGCCGCGCCGGCCGCCGGGGGCAGCCACGCGCGCCCGTACAGGCCGGCCCAGACCAGCGCCGGCAGCAGCACCGCCAGCAGCGCCGGGCGGGAGCGGCGCAGCAGCGCCGCGAGCGCGAGCACCGGTACGCCGAGGCCGAGCAGCGGAACGGCGCTGTCCAGCAGGCTGCCCAGCCCGTGCACGTTCGGCACCGCCCGATGGCCGGCGAGCAGCGCCGCGAGCAGCCCGGCGCAGGCGATGACGACGAGTCCGCGCCGCCTCCGGCGGCCGGACGGCTCTCCGGGGCCACGCTCGTCGGCCTTCTGCTCGGTCACCGTCGGAATCGTAACGAGCGTCCGGGTCGCCGCGCCGGGGCCTCACCATGATCCACAGCTACCGGGCGCATCCGGCGTGGTCGATGCCGGTGGTCGGCGGACCGCCGCGCCGGGCGGGTCGGCCGACCAGGCCGGCCTCCCCCGAACGGTGGAGGCCGGCGCGCGAGGCGGGACACGCGCGCTCGCGTCCGAATTCCGGTTCTTAAACCGACATGAGGCATCTTCCGGGTACGCGCGGTTCACTCGATTCATGATCTCCCGCACGGATTGTCGGCCGCGAATCCGGCAGATTGTGGCGCATGCCACCAATCACCCCGATGGCAACGGCCCGGAAGCTCTCTAGCCTCGGCGGGTGCCTCCCGACCACCCCTCCCACCAGCCGCTGCGCGCCAACCGCCCGGTTCGCCGAACGATTGACCCGGCATCAGCCGAACGGAGAGTGGGGCGTCACCGCGCCCCGGAGCCGCCCCGGCGCGGCCCGGCCCGCTCCGTACCGGGCCGGATCGCCGTCGCCACCGGCGTCACCTGCTGCCTCGGCCTGATCGGCGTCGCCGGCGTCGGCGAGACCGGCCCCGCGCGGCTGGACGTACGCGAGGCGGTCGCCGACCGGGCCGCCGCCGAGCAGCGGGCCTCCCGCGACTTCAGCCGCCTAGCGCCACCAGCCGCCGCCGCGCCGGTCCTGCCGGCCCCGGCCGTCACGCCGAGCCCGTCCGCGTCGACGAAGAAGCCGCCGCGCAAGCCCGCCCGCCCGAAGAACCCGCGGCCGGTCGCCGGGCTGGACCAGCGGCAGATGAACAACGCGAAGATCATCGTGGACGTGGGGCGGGACATGGGCATGCCGCGCCGGGCGCTCGTCGTGGCGGTGGCCACCGCGATGCAGGAGAGCAACCTCTACAACCTGGCCAGCGACGTGCTCCCGGAGTCGTTCGACCACCCGCACCAGGGCAGCGGCTCCGACCACGACTCGGTCGGGCTGTTCCAGCAGCGCCCCAGCAGCGGCTGGGGCACCGTCGCACAGCTCATGCGGCCCTCGTACGCGGCCCGCGCCTTCTACACCGCCCTGCGCGAGGTGCCCGGCTGGGCGGACATGAGCGTCACCGCCGCCGCCCAGGCGGTGCAGGTGTCCGCGTACCCGGACGCGTACGCCCGGCACGAGGACCGGGCCGCGACGATCGTGGCGGCGCTGACCTGACCCGGACCGGTCAGGCGGCGCCGGGCCGCACGCCCGCGGCGGCGGTCGGGGTGTCCACCGGCACCCGCTCGCCGCGCGCGCCGGCCAGGATCTCGTCCACCCGGGACTCGCGGCGACGCCGTGCCAGCAGGGCCGCCTCGAACTCGCGGCGGGCCCGCAGAGCGTCGGCGTACGCCTCCTCCCGCAACCGGCGGGCCTCCTCGCGGGCGGCCTCCAGCTCGGCGCGGGCGGTGGCCAGCAGCTCGGCGGCCTCCCGCTCGGCCGGCGACGGGCGGGCCGCCTCCGGGCCCTCGACCGGCGCGGTCCGCCGGTGCAGGAAGTCGCACAGGTGCAGGGCGTCGGACCGGATCTGATCCCACTCCCGGCCGGCCCCGGCGGCGCCCTCCGCCCGCGCCGCCAGCCGCCCCAGCCGCAGGCTCAGCTCGTCGAGGCAGGAATCCACCTGACGCCTGTCGTATCCGGTCTCCACCACCGAGAACCTCATGCGTCGCCCCCCAGGCAGCCGGTGTTCGTCCCCACTGCCGATCCTGCGGGCCGGTCGCTCACGGGCGGGGCCGTTCCCACAAAATGTTCAGGATGCGGAGGCCCGGACTTCCCGCACCTACTGGTGCTTCGGGAGCACGACCACCCGGCCGAAGAACTCGTCGATGCGGCGTACCACGTCGTTGAAGTCGTCCAGGTCGATCGGCTTGGTCACGTACGCGTTGGCCTGCAACGTGTAGCTGCTGACCACGTCGGTGTCGGCGTTGGAGGTGGTCAGCACCACGATCGGGATGGTCCGCAGGCTCTCGTCGCCCTTGACCTCGCCGAGCACCTGCCGCCCGTCCATCCGGGGCATGTTCAGGTCCAGCAGGATCACGTCCGGACGCTGCGCCTCGGCGTGCCGGCCCTCGCGCCGGAGGAACTCCATCGCCTCCTGACCGTCGGCGACCACGTCGATGACCTTGTCGACGTCGGAGTCGGCGAGCGCCTCCTCGATCATCAGGACGTCACCCGGATCGTCGTCCACCACCAGGATGCGAACCGGGCTCGGGCTGCTCTGACCCATCGTCTTACCTGCTTGTCTCGAGGAGGGCGGCCGGCCGCACGGCCGGTTGCTGGCGGGGAAATGTACCGGATCAGGAGGCGGCCGGCGCGGCCGGGTCGACGGTGTCACGGGCGTACCGGAGCACCTCGGCCAGCCCGGTCACCTGCAGCACCCGGGCCACCCGGCCGGTCGCCCCGGTCAGGCGCAGCCAGCCGCCGTCGGCGGCGACGAGATTGTCCCCGCGCACGAAGGCGGCGATGCCGGTGGAGTCGCAGAAGGTCAGCTCGGCGAGGTCGAGCAGCAGCTCGCGTTGTCCCTCGGCGATCAGCCGGTCGATCGCCGAGTTCAGCTCGGGGGCCGTGCCCAGGTCGAGCTCACCGGCGAGCCGGAGGCAGACACCGCCCCCGTCCCGCTGGGCGTACGTGACGGTGAACGTCACCCTGGCCCCCCTCGCTCCCCACCGCAGGCGAACGCTTGCAGTAGTGCAAGTATATGGGACGGCCCACCCGGGTGCCGTCAGCGGCCCGCCGCAGACAGGCCGCCGACCAGAGCCCGGGACCGGTCGAGGAAACCGGCCGCGCGCGGGAAGTCGCGCAACTGCTGTCCATAGTGCTCCAGCGTCAGGCCGACCGCCCCCGCCGGCACCCCGCGGCTGACCAGGATCTCCACCAGCCACTCGACGAACGCGGTGAACAGCGTCCCGTCGTCCACATAGAGCGCGGCGGCCAGGAAGTCCACGATGTAACCGAGGTCGCTGATCGTGGAGTCGAGCTGCGCCGGGGTGTAGCCGGACACCGACGGCACCCGCTCCCGCAGGTCGGCCAGGGCGCTGTCGATCAACTCGCCGCGCCGCTTGACCAGGCTGGCGTACTCGTCGTCGGCCAGGTGGTCCAGCCGGGCCGGCGGCGCCGCACGCAGCGCCCGCTCGTCGGCCACCAGGTCGGCCGCGGCCGGCGCGTCCGGCGCCCACGGCACACCCAGCACACGCGCCCAGCGGCCGTCCTCGCCGAAGCCCCGGCCACCCACCACCACCGGCACGTCAGAGCGGCGGCACGCCTCCACCATCCGGTGGGCGTGCGGCAGCCGCATCGGCAGCGCGCAGGCCAGCGCCACCGCCTCCGCGTCGTAACGGTGCAGGTAGGAGACCAGGTGGGCGGCGGGCACGCTGGCGCCGAGGAAGACGACCTGCCAGCCGCGCAACCGCAGCACCTCGGCCACCAGCCGGGCCGGCAGCGCGTGCCACTCGCCGTCCATGCAGGCCATCACGATCCGTCCCCGCGTCGGCCGGGGATCGGCGTACGCGGCCACCGCCGCCACCACCCGCTCGCTGATGTGCGTGGCGGCGTGCTCCTCGGCGACGCTCCACTCGTTGCGCGCCCACCGTTCGCCCACCTCGGCCTGCGCCGGCGCGACCAGGTCGAGCAGCACCCGCTCGGCGGGCACGCCCGCCTCCAGGAGCCCCACGGCCACCGCCACGGCGGCGGACTCGTCCGCGTCGGCCAGGCACTGGAGGTAGCGGGCGAAGGCGTGACCCGCATCGACCCCGACAGTCGGCACTGTCACGCGGACCACTCCCTCGTCAGCTCGGCCGCGGCCGGTTCCGGCACCGCGTGCAGGTGCCGGGGCGCCCGCCCGGCCGGGCCGGTCGCCCGCAGCGCCAGCACCGCTATGTCGTCGTGGTCGCCGTGCGCGAGCCAGTCACAGGTCACCTGCTCGACCCGTTCGGCCAGCGCGGGCGCCGGCATCCGGTTACAGCCGGCCACGGCGTTGAGCAGCCGCTCGGCGCCGAACTGCTCGTCGCCGCGCCGGCCGCCCCGCGCCTCGGTCACGCCGTCGCTGTAGAAGAGGCAGGTCTCCCCCGGCGCCAGGCGCACGGTGACCTCGCCGATGCGGGGATCGGGCACCACGCCGATCAGCATGCCGCGCAACGGCACCACCTCGACGTCACCGGACTCCCGCAGCACCAGCGGGGGCAGGTGCCCGCCACCGGCCAGGGTCAGGGTCTGGCCGCCGTCGCGGTGCGGACGCGCCACGCCGAGGACCATGGTGGCGAACCGGCCCTGCCCGTGTGCCTGGGTGGTCTCCAGCAGCGCGTCGTTGAGCAGCTTCAGCAGCCGCCCGGGCTGGCTCTCGACCCGGTGCAGCGCCTGCAGGCACTGGCGCAGCTGGCCGGTGAAGACGGCCGCCTCCACGCCCTTGCCCGACACGTCACCGAGAAAGAAGACCGACCCGCCGTCGATGAGCTGGTGCGAACCGTAGAAGTCGCCGCCGATGCGCAGGCCGGCCTGCGCGGGCCGGTACGCGGTGCCCCACTGCACGCCGGTCGCGGGAGCCGGCTCGACCGGCAGCAGGCTGGCCTGCAGCGTGTCGGCGACCTCGGCCTGGTCGCGGTAGAGCAGAGCGGTGGTCAGCGCCGCGCCGGCCCGTGCCGCGAACGCGCGGATCAGGTCCACATCGGCCTCGTCGTACCAGCGGTCGGCGCGGCGGGCCACCAGCAGCGCGCCGGCCGGCGCATCCCGGCCGGGCAGCGGCACCACCCGGGCGACGGCGCCGGAGGTGTCCAGACCCGGCAGCCAACCCGCCTCGGCGGCCTGCTCGACCAGCCAGTCCAGCTCGTGCGGCTCGGCGCCGGACAGGCCGGCCTCGATGGCCACGGGCAGCGCCGGGGCGGGCAGCACGCCGCTGTCCACCACGGGCGCCTGGTCGTCGGCGCGTACCGCCCGCCACCACCGGGACCGGCCGGAGCGGGGGGCGAGCACCAGGACCGCCACGTCGGCCGCCGTCGGCACGGCGAGGCGGACCACGGCGGCGGCCGCCCGGTCGGGGTGCAGCGGGTTGCCGAGCTTCTCGCCGACCACCGCGAGGAACGCCGAGCGGGCCCGCTCGGCCAGCAGCGCGTCGGCCCGGCTGACGCTCTCGGTGACGTCCTCGACGTACCAGCAGCGCCGGTGACCGGACAGCGCGACCGGCCGTACGCGCAGCCGTCGCCCGTGGTGGGTGAACTCCGCCGGGCCGTCGCCGCGCAGCGCGTCCACGCCCGCCGCGGCGAGCAGCTCTCCGGCGGTCACCTCGGGGACCAGGCGCTCCGCGACGGGGCTCACGTGCCGCACGACACCGTCGGCGTCGCAGACGACAAGGCCCTCCCGGAAGTGCTCGACGACCTCGGACCAGTCCGGGACGGCGGGGCCGCGGTCGGCTGCCAGCGGCGGCAGGGCAGGCGTCGCCGCAGCGGCGGCGGACCACGCCGGGACCCGTGCGGCACTCGGCGTGGAGATCCGTCCGTCGCCCGGGTCGGCACCCCTGACGTCGGCAGCAGTCACCAGCTGAGCCCCACTCTCCTCGTCGGCACCCCCGGGGCGCCGCACGGCGCCTGTGGCCACATCTCTTCGCCCCACACTACGCCGGTATGCCGGTACCGCCACCCAGCCGACGCTGCTGGGGCGGCCCGCGCGCGCCCAGCGGGGCGGTGCCGCTGTTGTTACGATCCAGGCATCCCTGCCCGACCGGCAGCGTGCGGAAAGGCGTGATGGTGGTTCCTCAACGCAGAAGGTCCGAGGCGACCCCGCTGAGCATCTCCGTGGATCGTTCCGACCCTGCCGTCCCGGTGATCGGCGTCGGCGGCGACCTGGCCTACGCCACCGCGGCGCCGCTGCGCGCGGAGGTCGACCGGCTGCTCGCCGGGCGTCCCGCGACGCTCGTGCTCGACTTCGCCGACCTGCTGTTCCTGGACAGCACCGGCCTGTCCGTGATCGTGCACGCCTGGCGGGAGGGGCAGCAGGTCGGCACCCGGATCGAGCTGCGCGCGGTCCCGCGGTTCCTGGAGACCATTCTCGACCTGACCGGCGTCACCGGCCTGCTCGACCGTGCGCCGGTCGACGACCGGACCGGGCCGCCCGCCACGGGTTCGGCCGCCTCCGCGTGACCCCGGGGGTTTCCCGCCGGGGTCCGGCTGGGAACATGGGAGCGTGCCCTCCCAGATGCTGACCATCGAGGTGGACCGGCTCGACGCCGGCGCCGTCCGGGTGCGGCTGGCCGGTGAGCTGGACTACGACACCGCCCCGGAACTGGTCGAGGCCGTTGCGCGGCTTCGCCGCGACGGCTGCCAGGAGGTGGAGCTCGACTTCGGCGGCGTGGTCCTCTGCGACTCGTCCGGGCTGAGCGCGCTCGTGGTGATCCACCGCTCCGGCACCGGCGCGGTCCGGCTGCGCAACACCAATCCGCAGGTACGGCATCTGCTGGACCGCACCGGCCTGGCCGAGCTGCTGGCCGCCCCGCCCCGCGACGTGACCGGCGGCGCCCGCGAGGTGGGCTGACCGCGCGGCACGCCGTTGCCGGGAAGGGGTGGCCCCCGGCCCTGGGACCAGGGGCCGGGGGCCGGGAGGATGGCTCAGGCGGCGGGCGCGGCCTGCCGGCGCGGGCCGGTGGTGTGCGGCTCTCCCACGATCGGGGCCTCGGCGTCCTCCGGCGCGCCGGAATCGGGCGTCTGGAACAGGTAACGGACGAAGTCTCCGGTAGCACCGTCGTCGTCCGCGCCCGGCCACTGCCCGACGCAGTCGACGCCGATCACCTCACGCCCGGTGCCGTCGTGGTGCTCCAGCAGCGCCCAGAGGGTCACCGGGTAGCAGCGGGTGACGTCCGGGCCGATCCGCCAGCGGGCGTACCACCCGGGACGGGCGGGGACGATCTCCACGATCCGTTTCATGTCGACCTGCCCTTCCGCGTGCGTCGGAAGTTGTCCGGTCCATCCGATCCTGCCGCCCGCCGGGGTGAGCGCTCCTCACCCGCAGCGAGTGAAGCCTCCGCCGGGCGGGCCTCCCGTTAGCTTCCCGGCAGCGCCGGGAACGCGGTCGGCGCAAGCGCAACCGACCAGGAACGAGGTGCGACGATGCGCAAGCAGATGGAGGGCGACAACCAGCGCCGCCGGGCTCTCGCCCGCGAGGCCCGCGAGCGAGGGCTGCGGCCGAGCCAGACCGGCGCCAGCCTGAGCGCGTCCAAGCAGGTCACCTCGCTGGACCGGCACGACCGGTCCGGCCCGCCGCCGGCCGGACGGCACAAGCCGGACACCACGCGCGGCGGTCCCGCGCCGCCGCCGGTCGCCGTCGCGGAGCAGCAGCGCCCGCTGCCGGACCCGACGCCGTCACCCGGGGTCTCGATGAGCTACCGGGATCTCGTCGACGACGTGAGCCGGCGCGCGGGGGTGGACTTCACCACGGCCAAGGTCGCCGCGGAGGGCACCGTGCTGGCCCTGGCCCAGGCGCTGGACGAGGTGGAACGGGAGCGACTGCTGGAGGCGGTGCCGCTGACCCTGCACGACGTGGTGCCGGTCTACGGCATGGAACCCCGCCGCGACCTGCCCGGGTTCCTGGCCGAGGTCGGCCGCTACAGCCGCCTCACCCCGGAGCAGGCGCGCTACCAGGCCGAGGCGACGCTCGCCGCGCTCAATGAGGCCGACGCGGAGCTGGTCGAGTCGCTGCGCGTACCCGACGAGTTGCGTGACCTGCTCGGGCCGACCGACTTCGGCGGCGGCCTGGTGGGCGCGTCCTCGGCCACCGCGCCACTGACCGAGCCGGAGCTGCGTGACGCGCTCGCGGCGCTGCCCTACTGGTCCAGCGACCGGCGGTCGCTGGTGCGCACGATCGAGTTGCCCGGCGGCAACCTGGACCGGGTGCTCGACCGGCTGGACCAGCTCAAGGCCGAGGCCGGGCGCGCGCCGCAGATCGGGCGGCCGGACCCGGACAACGCCGTGCTGACGGTCCGCACACAGCAGGTCGACGGCGTGACCGCGGCGGACGTCGACCTCGCGCACCGGGTGGACGCGGCAGTCGACGAGGCCGGCGCCGGGATGGCGGCCGGCTGACCCGGCGGCGGAACGGTCCCGGTCCCCCGCGGGCCGGGGCCACCCGTGGCCGGGCGGTACCGTGTGCCGCCGTGGATCACGACGACACCGAGACCCTGGAGATCGTGGTGGACCCGGCCCGCCCGTCCGGGCGCACGCTGCTGGCCGACGGGGTCGAGCAGTCGTACGTGGACGTGGCCGACGCCCGGTACCTGCACTTCGAGTACGTGCGGCGGATCGCCGCCGCGATCGACCTGGCCGCCCCGCGGGGCGCGGCGCTGACGGCGCTGCACCTGGGCGGGGGCGCGCTCACACTGCCGCGCTGGCTCGCGCACACCCGGCCCGGTTCCGCGCAGCGGGTGATCGAGCGGGACCCGGGCGTGGTCGACCTGGTCCGGCGGAAGCTGCCGCCGCTGCCGCCGAAGGTGGTGGTCGCGATCGGTGACGCCCGGGAGGCGGTCACCGAGGCGCCGTCCGGGGCGTACGACGTGGTGGTGGCCGACGTGTACCGGGCGGCCCGGATGCCCCCGCAGGTGGCGGCGGTCGAGTTCGCGACGCAGGTGGCCCGCGTGCTGCGCCCGGACGGCATCTATCTGATCAACCTCACCGACCTGCCGCCGCTGGCGCACACCCGGGGGCAGGTGGCCACGCTGCGGGCGGTGTTCGCCGACGTCTGCCTGGTGGCCGACCGGCGGATGCTGCGCGGACGGCGGTACGGCAACGTGGTGCTGGCCGCCTCGCCCACGCCGGGACGGCTGCCGGCGCGCCGGCTCGCCGCCCGGGCCGCCGCCGATCCGGTGCCCGGAACCGTGCTGCACGACGCGACGCTCGACGCGTTCGCCGCCGGCGCCCTCCCGGTCACCGACGCCGACCTGGGCTGAGCCGGGTTTTCCGCCCCGCGCGGCGGGTAGCCGCGCCGGATGAGCACCGCCGACGACCGGTCCACCGCGCGCCGGACGCTTGTCGTGATCGGGCTGGTCCTCGCCACGGTGGTCGGGCTGGCGCTGGTCTGGGCGACCCGGCGGGTGCTGGTGTGGGGTCTGGTGGCGGTGTTCTTCGCGGTCGCGCTGAAACCGCTCGTGGACCGCCTGCAGCGGCGGGTACGCCGCCGCGCGCTGGCCACGCTGCTGGTGTTCCTGGCCGCGTTCGCGCTGTTCGCCGCGGTCGGCGCGCTGATCCTGGTGCCGCTGGTGGACGAGGTGGCCCGCTTCGCCGACCGGCTGCCGGAGCTGGTGCGCGAGGCCCAGGCCGGGCGGGGACCGGTCGGGCGGCTGCTGGACCGCTTCCACCTGCTCCGGTACGCCGAGCCGGGCCAGCTGCGCCGGTTCGGCTCGCGGCTCGGCGACCCGACGGTCGGGGTGGTCCGCAGCGTGGCCCAGGCGGTGACCGCGCTGGTCACGGTGGTGGTGCTGGCGTACCTGATGGTGCTGGAGGCGCCGAAGATCGTCGCCGCGACGCTGCGGCTGGTCGGCGACGGCCCGGCGCGGCGGCTGCGGCGCATCGGCCGTGACTCGTCCCGGATCGTCACCGGCTACCTCAGCGGCAACGTGCTGATCAGCGTGATCTGCGGCGGCCTGACGTTCGTCGTGCTGTTCCTGCTCGGCGTGCCGTTCGCCGCGGTGATCGCGCTGACGGTCGCCGTGGTGGACCTGATCCCGCTGGTCGGCGCCACGCTCGGGGCGATCGCCGCGGCCGGGGCGGGATTCGTGCACTCCCCTACCGCCGGCATCGTGGTGCTCGTCTTCTTCGTGGTCTACCAGCAGGTGGAGAACCATCTGCTGCAGCCGGTCATCATGGCCCGCGCGGTGCGGCTCAACCCGTTGACGGTGCTGGTCAGCCTGCTGCTGGCGGTGGAGCTGGGCGGCCTGGTCGGCGCGCTGCTGGCGATCCCGGCGGCCGGCATCGCGCAGGTGCTGCTGCGCGAGTTCGTGCCGGCCGGGCGGCAGGCACTGCCGGAGCCGGCCGGCGGCGAGCCGGCGCAGCGGCCGCCGGCCGGCGGGTGAGGGCCGGCCGGCGGGTGACCGTACGCGCTCAGCGCCGCCGGGCCAGCTCCGGTGACTCGCTCTCCAGCGGCACCGCGTTGGCCGGGACCAGGCCCAGTTGCACGGCGGGGCGGGGCAGCGTCGCGTCGAGCGCCCAGTCCGCGGCGACCCGGGGCCGGTTACCGGGCATGGCGAGCAGGTGGTAGCCGCGGGTGACGGCCTTGGCCGGCAGCCCGGCCAGCGGGACCTTCAGCGGGTTCGCCGCCGCGTCCTTGCCGCCCAGGTCCACCACCCAGCCCAGGTCGTGGTGCTTGTACGACTTGCGCACGCCCTGCCCGTAGGAGGCGGCGATGTTGTGCGCGGCCAGCTTGCCCTGCCGCTGGGCGTGCTGCGCGGTCATCGCGCACACCTGCCCGGGGCGGGTCGGATCGGGCACGGCGGCGGCGTCGCCGCAGGCGAACACCTCCGGGAAGCCGGGGACGTTGAGGAACTCGTCGACCACCAGCCGGCCCTTCTCGGTGCGCAGCCCCAGCTCGGCCACGAACGGGTCGGGGCGTACGCCGACGCACCAGACGAGGCTGCACGTCGGGACGTACTCGCCGTCGGTGAGCATCACCCCGTCCGGGGTGGCCTCGGCGACCGAGGTGTTCATCCGCACGTCCACGCCGCGCTTGCGCAGCACCCGGTCGGCGGTGACCGACATCCGCCGGTCCAGTTCGGGCAGCACCCGGGGCGCGAGGTCGAGCAGCATCCAGCGCGGCCGGACCTTCAGGTGCGGGCGCTGGGCCATCAGCCGGTCGGTGAACAGCTGCCCGTGCGCGGCCACCTCGGTGCCGGTGTAGCCGGCGCCGACCACCACGAACGTGGCGCGGGCCCGCTGCTCGGCCGGGTCGTCGGTCAGCTCGGCCAGCTCGATCTGCCGGACCACGTGATCGTGCAGGTACAGCGCCTCGGGCAGGCCGCGGAAGCCGTGGGCGTACTCGGTCACGCCGGGAATCGGCAGCAGCTTGTTGACGCTGCCGACGCTGAGCACGAGCCGGTCGTACGCGAGCTGACCGTGGTCGCCCTCGATCGAGCGGTAGCCGACCCACCGGTTCTGCAGGTCGACCCGGTCCGCCTCGCCGACCACCACGCGGACGCCGTCGAGCGTGCCGGCGAGCGGCACGGCGATCCGGGTCGGCTCCACCACGCCGGCCGCCACCTCGGGCAGCAGCGGCAGGTAGAGGAAGTAGTCGGTCGTGTTCAGCAGGACGATCTCGGCCCGGTCGCGGGCCAGTCGGCGCAACGTCTTGGCCGCGTGGTACCCGGCGAACCCGGCCCCCACGATCACCACACGTGGTTTCGTCATGCCTGCTGCCGTTCCCGGGCAGACCTGCGACAAACGTACCCAAGATCCATCCATCAGCGGCTATATGGACATTCCTCGCGATCGACGCGAGGATGTACCGCCTCCGCCGCGGGGTGCTGCCGGTCGGCGACGTCACCGAGGTGACCGTCGACCTGTCCAAGGACAACGTGTTCCTCGGTGTGCGGGCGGTGGACCGGGCCGGGCACCACAGCCCGGTCGCCTTCCCGAAGCCGGGCAGCTGGGGCTGCTCGGTTCGGCGGCGGCGCGGCTCGGGCGTCAGGCGGTGATCGCCCAGCGTTCGTGGTCGCGCCACGCGCCGTCGATGAACAGGTAGTCCGGGGAGAAGCCCTCCAGCCGGAAGCCGAGCCGACGCGCCAGCCGCTTCGACGGCTCGTTGCCGGGCTGGATGTTCGCCTCCAGCCGGTGCAGCCCCAGCGGCCCGAACGCGTACCCGATCACCAGGCACACCCCGGCCGAGGCGTGCCCGGTCCCGGCGTACGGGCGGAACGCCGCGTATCCGAGGTAGCCGCCGCGCAGCGCGCCCCGCACGATGCCGCTGATGTTCGCGTACCCGGCGATCTCACCGCTCTCCCGGTCGCAGAACAGGAACCCGGAACTGTCCCGCCGCCGGATCTTGCGTAGGTACGCCGCGTACAGCTGCGTGTCGTCCGGCGCGGACAGCCACGGATGGTGCAGATCACGGCTGCGCCGGGCGGCGGCGACGAACTCCGCCTCGTCGGCGGGGCGGGGGCGGCGGATGGCGACGCGGCCGTCGCTGCGCAGATATCGCACCGTCCCACTCTCGGCCACCGCCCCCACTCCGCCCCACCCGGGTCAGCTCCGCCACCCGCTGTCCTACTCACCGGGAGCACTGTTCCACTCCTCAGGACCACAAGAGATCTTGGAAGGAACGCGCCCCTATAGGGGCTGTTCAGTCCCATGACATCTGTCAGCGTTGAAGTCCCGATACATGTGTCACGTGGTAGGGATCTTGGGTCGGGTGGTATGTGCTGCCGGGCATGGCTTCTCGGCGGCATGTGATGAACCTGCTGGACGCGCTGCTGGCGGCGGGGGTTCGGGTGAACGCGGCCGAGTTCGCGCGTGAGCACGGGGTGTCGGTGCGCACGGTGTACCGGCACCGCGCACGTATCCGGGCCGAGGGTCAGTGGCAGGAACGATCCCGGCGGCCGCGTACCAGTCCGCGGGTCACGCCGCCGGAGGTGGACGCGTGGATCTGCAAACTGCGCGCTGAACTGGGCCCGGACAACGGGGCTGACTTCATCCGAGACGCGTTGGACGATGTGCGCCGGCGCACCGACGCGTCCTGGTCGGTGCCGTCACGCTCGACGGTCAACCGGGTGCTGGCCCGGCATGACCTGCTCGTGGCTACTCCGGCTAAACGACCGCGTAGCTCGTGGCGGCGTTTCAGCTATGCCCGGCCCCGCGACTGCTATCAGATCGACGCCACCGAAGTGAAACTCGCCGACGGCCGCACTGTCGTCGTCTTCGACGTCCTGGACGACTGCACCCGCACCCTGGTCGCCTGCCACGCCGCCGCCGCGGAGACCGCCCGAGCCGCGATCACCGCGATCAGACAGGCGTTCACCGCCTACGGCGTGCCGGCCATCGTGCTCAGCGACAACGGCATCGCGTTCACCAGCCGCCGCACCCGACCCGGATCAATCTCCACCTTCGTGCAGACCCTGATCGACCACGGCACCCGCCCGATCAACTCCAGCCCCTACCACCCACAAACCTGCGGCAAGGTCGAACGCCACCACCAAACCCTCAAAAAATGGCTGAGCACCCAACCCCCACCACAGACCCTCACCGCCCTGCAAACACTCCTGGACACCTACCGCCGCTACTACAACACCCAACGCCGCCACAGCGCCCTACCCCACCGCACCACACCCGCCCACGCCTGGACCCACGCACCCACCCTAGGCGGACCCACCAGCCCACCCCTGCAAACCGACGCCACCCTGCACCACTGCCCCGTCGCCAGCAACGGCGCCATCGCCGTCGCCGGACACCGCACCAGCGTCGGCACCACCCACGCCGGCACCACCGTCACCGCCATCCGCGACAACAACCACGTCACCATCTACCACCCCGACGGCCAACCCATCGGCTACCTCCACCTCAACCCCGACAAGAACTACATCCCCCTCACCCCCACCCCCACGATCCACAACCCCTGACACATCTATCGGGACTTCCCGTTGACACATGTCCCGGGACATGACAGCCCCTATAGGGGCCGTTTCGTTCCAAGATCTCGCCCAGCACGAGGTCTCGTCCCGATCGGCAAGACCGCCAATCCACCCTTCGGACGCGCCCACGCCCACGCCCACGCGATCTTGCAGTTACCGCCCAAGGCTTGCCTGTTTTGCGAGGTTTGCCGGGGCAATAAGTGCAAGATCGCGCACACATGGTGGATCTTGAGGGCTCTTGAGCTAGCGGACCCGTCGGCGATGTGCGGGCCGGTCGTTTGGCGTCGGTGCCCGGTTCGCTGTGTTGCGGGGCTGTGGTCGGTGCCACCGTCAGGGTGGAATCGGTGGTGGGCGCGGGGCGTTGTACATGGCTGACCCCGGGACACCGGGACGAGCGCCGAACACCAGCCGCCCGGCACCCCCGCGCGGGTCGCCAGGTCAGGGAATCGGCCCGGCCCGGACGTCGTTACATCCCCGAGCGACGGGCACGCCGCCGTCCCCGGGAATGGCCCCGGTCCGGTCGTGGTTACATCCCCAGACCCACGCCACCGGTCACCCCCCGGCTGGCAGCCACGGTCGGAGGGAATCATCCCCGGCCCGCAGGTCGTTACATCCCCCGAGCCGCGACGAGCAGGCCCCTTCCGGGCCGCCCGCGTGCCAGCCCCTCCACGGGCACCCCCCAAGACTTTCCCCCTTCGCGGCACCCCCGCCGCGTATCCCCCACTTCAGGGAGGCAACCATCATGGCTACCACTCTGCTGCGCAAGACCGTTCTGACCGCTGCCGGTGTCGTCGCCACCGCCGGTGGCATCGCCGGCCCCGCCATCGCCGCCCACGCCGCCCCGGCCGAGAAGGCCGCCATCGTCGCCGACCGCAAGAGCGGTCATGGCGAGCGCGAGCTGGACGTCCGCTACGAAGCCCAGCCCAACTTCTACTTCTGCGGCCCCGCCGCCGCCCGCAACGCGCTGAGCGTGCAGGGCAAGAACATCGACGTGCACGCCATGGCCCGCGAGATGGGCACCACCGAAGCCGGCACCAACTCCATCAACGACATCACCCCCGTGCTGAACAAGGAGACCGGTAAGGACGTCTACAAGTCCACCGAGATCCCCGTGGACAAGGCCCGCGACCGCGACAAGGTCGACAAGCTGCGCGCCGACGTGGTCAAGACCGTCGACGACGGCCGTGCCGTGGTGGCCAACATCGCCGGCACCGCGACCGACACCGACGGCAACGCCCACTCCTTCGAGGGTGGCCACTACATCAGCGTGGTGGGCTACCGCGACGGCGGGAAGGTCGTGACGATCGCCGACTCGGCGAACCCGAACCAGGCCTCCTACCGGATGGACGTGGACGAGCTCGCCCGCTGGATCGCCAGCCGCGGCTACAGCTCCTGACCGAACACGAAGGGCCCGACCCCCACCACGGGGTCGGGCCCTTCGGCGTATCCAACGGCTGCCGTCCGGTCACCTCGTCGTCACGCGGGTGTCGTCACCCGGACGGGTCGCTCCACCACGCTGGGTCGCGCCGGACCGTCCGGGCGAGCGCGAAGGAGCAGCAGTGGCAGCCGAGGAGGCGACGAACCGCCCCGACGTGAGTGTCGTCGTACCGGTCTACAACACGCTGCGCTACCTGCGGCAGTGCCTCGACTCGCTGCTGCGGCAGACAATCGGGCCGGACCGGATGGAGATCGTGGCGGTGGACGACGGGTCCACCGACGGCAGCGGCCGCCTGCTGGACCGGTACGCCGCGCGGTACCCGGGCACCGTACGGGTGGCGCACCAGCCCAACTCGGGTGGTCCGGCCGCGCCGTGCAACCGGGGACTGGACCTGGCCACCGGCCGGTACGTCTTCTTCGTCGGTTCCGACGACCGGCTCGGCCCGGAGGCCCTCGAACGCCTGGTCGCCGCCGCCGACCGGTACGGCTCGGACGTGGTGCTCGGCAGGGTGGTGGGCGTCAACGGCCGGCACGTCTTCTCCGACGTGTTCGCCGACGGCAACGCGGTCGACGTGAGCCTGTTCGACTCGGCGCTGCCCTGGTCGCTGGCGAACACGAAGCTGTTCCGGCGCGAACTGGTCGACCGGCTGGGGCTGCGCTTCCCGGAGGACATGCCGGTCCTCAGCGACCAGCCGTTCACGCTGGCCGCCTGCTACCACGCCCGGCGGATCTCGGTGCTGGGCGACTACGACTACTACCACGCGGTGCGCCGCCTGGACGCCCGCAACATCACCTACCACAGCCGGGTCGAGCAGCGCCTGGTCAGCGTGGAGCGGCTGTTCGCGTTCGTCGCCGGCCTGATCCCCGCGGGACCGCGCCGGGACGCGGTGCTGTGCCGCCACGTCGGGCTGGAGCTGGCGAACCTGGTCGGCGACGACTTCCGGCACCTGGACCGGGCCACGCAGGAACTGGTGCACAGCAGCGTCGCCCGGCTGGTGCGGCAGCACGTCACGGACGGCGTGCGGGACCGGCTCGGCATCGAGGCCCGGCTGCGGCTGGGCGCGGTGACCGCGGGCGGGGTCGACGAGCTGCTGGCGGTCATCGAGCAGGACACCGGCCGGGGGGTGCCGGCGACGGTCTTCGCCGGGGACCGGTGGCACGCGGGCTATCCGGGCGCCCCGGCCGGCTGGTCGGACGTCACCGACGTACGCGCCGGCTGGCTGGCGCGGCTGGACGCCGTCGACGTGAGCTGGGCCGACGGGGACACGCTCACGGTGACCGCGCGCAGCCCGTACCCCCGGTTCGCCGCGGAGGCGGGACCGGTGCGGCTGCTGGCCGGTGCGGTCGTGGGCGCCACCCGGGTCGACGCCGGCGACCCGACCGGCCGCACGGTCCGCACGGAGTTCCCCCTCGACCGGCTCCTGGCCGCGAGCCGCGCGGGCGGCCGGCGGCATCCGGTACGCGCCGAGGTGGACGGCGGCCACGGGCGCGGCGGGGCCGCGGTGCGCGCGCCCCGGCTCGCCGCCGGGCGGCCCCGCCTGCTGCGGCACGGCGCCCGGCTGTACGCGGTCGCGGCCACCGTCGACGGGCGCAACGGTCAGCTCGTCCTGTCCGTGGTGCCGGTGACCGTCGGGCAGCTCGTCGGGCGGCTGCGCCGGCGCGGCCGGCGCGGTCCAGCCGCGGCGCAGACAGCGGGGCACGGCCCCGCGCAGACGTCAGGGCGCGGCGCGGAAGGCCGGCTCGGCCGGCATGGGCACCTGGAGGTACGTGGTGCCGCGCAGGTCCAGCCAGGCCCGCTGCGGCGCGCGGACCAGGCGCACCATCACTCCGGAACAGGCGGGACATCGCCCGACCAGGCCCGGGGCGTGCGAGTAGACGTGTAGCCCGGCCATTGGGCCGGTCATCCCGCAGGTGTCGCAGCGCCCGGTGGTGGCGCTCAGGTCGACGGCGAACACCTCGCGCAACGGCCCGTCGAGCATGTTGCCATCCAGGTAGGACAGGTCGGTCATCCGCTCTCCTCGGGTCGTCAGCCGGTCGGGCCGAACCGTTCGGTCCGCACGCGCCGGGTCGGGTGGCCCAGCCCCACCAGCAGGTCGGCCACTGTCTCCACGAATCCGGTGGGGCCGCAGACGTAGCAGAGCGGCTCCAGGTCCGGCGGCCAGCCGTGGTTGTTCACGTCGGCCAGGCCGATCCGGTGCGGCTCGCCGCGCCAGCCGTCGGGCGCCGCGCGGGTGTAGACGTACGCGACGTCCAGGCCCTGGTCGTCGCGGGCGCGGCGGCGCAGCTCGTCGGCGTAGATGACGTCGTCCGGGGTGCGCACCGAGTAGACGAGCCGGAACGGGGTGCGGCTGCCGGCGGCCCGGCGCGCGCGGATCATCGCCATCAGCGGCACGACGCCGGATCCGCCGCCGACCAGCAGCACCGGCGCGGTCTCGTCGGTACGCCAGACGAACCAGCCGCCGACCGGTCCGCGCACCTCGATCGGGTCGCCCTCGGCGTAGGTGTCGGTCAGGTATGGCGACACCTCCCCGTCGGGCACCCGCTGCACCGTCACCTCGATCCGCTCGCCGTCGGCCGGGCCGGCCAGCGAGTACGACCGGGCGGCCTGGTAGCCGTCCTGGGCGGTCAGGCGCAGGTCGACGTGCTGCCCGGGCAGGTGGCCGGGCCAGCCGGGCACGTCCAGCACCAGCGTCTGCGCGGTGGGCGTCTCGATCCGCCGCTCGACGAGCCGGGCCACCCGCCACATCAGCGGCGCGACGCGGCGGCCCTGCGCCTGCGCGGTCACCTCAGTCGCCCTGGTAGCGCTGCTCGCGCCACGGGTCGCCGTAGTCGTGGTAGCCGGCGGTCTCCCAGAAGCCGGGCCGGTCGTCGACGAGCAGCCGGATGCCGTGCACCCACTTCGCCGACTTCCACAGGTACAGGTGCGGCACGAGCAGCCGCGCCGGGCCGCCGTGTTCGGCCGGCAGCGGCCCCCCGTCGTACGTGTGCACCACCCAGGCCCGCCCGCCACGCAGGTCGTCCAGCGGCAGGTTGGTGGTGTAGCCGCCGTAGGAGTGCGCCAGCGCGTACCGGGCGGTGGTGTCGACGCCGTCGAGCAGCGTGTCCAGGGAGACGCCCTGCCAGGTGGTGCCGAGCTTGGACCAGCGGGTGACGCAGTGCAGGTCCACCGTCGGGGTGTCCTGCGGCAGGCCCATCATCTCGTCCCAGGACCAGCGGTACTCCGCGCCGGTCTCGCTGGTCAGCACGAACTCCCAGGTGTCGAGCGGCACCCGCGGCGTCGGGCCGGCGGAGAGCACCGGGAAGTCCTCGGTGAGGTACTGCCCCGGCGGCAGGTCGGTCGCGGACGAACGGGGCCGGCCCTGGAAGCCCGGCGAGACGATTCCCACCCGTCAGTCGTACCACCGCCGGCCGTGCCGGGGCAGCGGTTCCCACCGAGTCAGGCGCCGCCTCCGCCCTGCACCTCGTGCACGACGGTGCGCTGGCCGTCGCCGCTGTTGCGGGTGGCCCGGAGGCTGGTGATGGTGACGATCACCAGGACGCCGATGATCACGCCGAGCGAGGCCAGCGTCGGAATCTCCGGCACGCCCTCCCAGATGCCGTGCGCCCAGTGCAGGCCCAGCTTGAGGCCGATGAACGCCAGGATGACGGCCAGGCCGTAGCTGAGGTGCACGAGCCGGCTCAGCGCGGCGTGCAGCACGAAGTAGAGCGCCCGCAGGCCCAGCAGCGCGAAGGCGTTGGTGGCGAAGACCAGGTACGGGTCCTCGGTGATGCCGTAGACGGCGGGCACCGAGTCGACGGCGAACACGATGTCGGTGGCCAGTACCGCGACCACGACGAGCGCGAACGGGGTGAGCGCCCGGCGGCCGTTCTGCCGGATGGTCATCCGGGTGCCGTGGTATTCGTCGACCACCGGCATGACCTTGCGCAGCAGCCGCACCGACCGCATCTTGTTGATGTCGACCTCCTGCTCGTGCCCGCTGAGGGCGTCGCGCAGCAGCTTCACCGCGGTGGCGACGAGGATGAGCGCGAAGAGCAGGAAGGCGAAGTCGAGCGTCTTGAGAGCGGCGGCGCCGAGCGCGATGAACACACCGCGCAGCACCAGGGCGCCCGCGATGCCGTAGAGCAGCACCCGCTGGGCCAGCACGGAGGGCACCGCGAACGCGGCGAGCAGCAGCATGAAGACGAACAGGTTGTCGACCGACAGCGACTTCTCGACCAGGTAGCCGGTGAGGTACTCGATGCCCTGCTGGCTGCCCCAGCGGGACCAGATCCAGGCGCCGAACGCCAGCGGCAGCGCGATGTAGAAGGCCGACCAGCCCAGGGCCTCACGGATGGAGACCTCGTGCGGCTTGCGGGTGACCAGGAAGTCGAGCACCAGCAGCACGAGCACGCCGACGATCGTCACCGCCCACAGCGTGGGCGTGCCGACCGACGACAGTTCGGCCGCAGCCAGCGGGGACAATTCGGGCATGGAACCTCCTCGAACACCGTGTCATGTTCGAGGTCTCCTTCACCCACGTTTCCGTGGGCAACCACCCGGGGCTCGCCTCGGCGGCTTGCCGTACTGACCGGAATGATTTTTGGGAAGTACTCCCCTCGCCTGGACAAGGCTAGGTCACCGCCGGACCGGACGCCAAGTCGGGACACGGATGCTTGCCCTGGTCAACAGACTGGGCGGCGGTTCAGGGCATGGCGCCTGGTCACCGCGGCCCCTATGGTGACGCAGGTGACAGTCCAGGGACCGCTGACCGGCGTACGGGTGATCGAGCTGGCCGGGATCGGCCCCGGGCCGTTCGCGGCGATGATGCTGGCCGACCTCGGCGCCGACGTGGTGCGCATCGACCGGCCCGGCGGCGGCGGGTTCGGCGCGTTCCCGGGCGACCTGCTGAACCGCAACCGCCGCTCGATCGCGGTGGACCTGAAGCAGCCCGCGGGCCGTGACCTGGTGCTGGCGCTCGCCGCCCGGGCCGACGCGCTGGTGGAGGGCTTCCGGCCCGGGGTGACCGAGCGGCTCGGCCTCGGCCCGGACGACTGCCTCACCGCCAACCCGCGCCTGGTGTACGGGCGGATGACCGGCTGGGGGCAGGACGGCCCGCTCGCGCACAGCGCCGGACACGACATCGACTATCTGGCGCTGACCGGGGCGCTGCACGGGGTGGGCCGGGCCGGTGAGCGTCCGGTGCCGCCGATGAACCTGCTCGGCGACTTCGGTGGCGGGGGCATGATGCTGGCCCTGGGCGTGGTCGCGGCGCTGTACGCGGTACGCGGCGGCGCGCCCGGCCAGGTGGTCGACGCCGCCATCGTGGACGGCGTCTCGGTGCTGGCCACCCAGATCCACGCGCTGCGCGGCATCGGGCTGTGGCAGGATCCGCGCGGCGTGAACCTGCTCGACGGCGGCGCGCCCTTCTACGACACGTACGAGTGCGCCGACGGGCGGTACGTGGCGGTCGGCGCGCTGGAGCCGCAGTTCTACGCCGAACTGGTCCGGCTCACCGGTTTCCCGTTGGACGGCGACGACGCCCCGGACAGCGGCGACGCGCTGGACCGGGACGACCCGGCGAACTGGCCGGCGTTGCGGGCCGCCTGGGCGCGGCTGTTCCGCACCCGTACCCGGGACGAGTGGACGCAGCTGCTGGCCGGCACTGACGCCTGCGTGGCGCCGGTGCTCGACTGGGCCGAGGCGCCCGAGCACCCGCACCTGCGCGCCCGGGACACCTTCGTCGCGCCGGACGGGGTCACCCAGCCCGCGCCCGCGCCGCGTTTCTCGGCCACCCCGACAAGTGTGCGGCGCCCGCCGCCGGGGCCGGGCGAGCACACCGACGAGGTCCTTGCCGAGGCGGGGGTGGACGCCGCCCGGATCGCCGCGCTGCGGGCGGCCGGTGTGATCGCCTGATCGTGGGCGGTCAGCGCCGGCGCGCGGCGGCCGGGGCGAGCGCCGGTTCCACCATGTCGCGGTAGTCGCGCGGGAACTGGACCACGACGTCCTGGAACTCGCCGCCGCCGATCGCCTCGCGCAGCGTGGTGAACACCGCGCGTACGGCGTCGCGGGCGGTGTTCTCGTCGCAGTCCGCCCGGCGGGCGACCCGGGCCACGAACTCCGCCGCGCCGAACCGCTCGGCCGCCTCGTCCCGCGGGTACGGGCTGAGCAGCCCCTGCAGCGGTTTCGGCAGTTGCGCGGCCAGGTCAAGCACCTCGCCACCGGTCAGCCGCTGCGCGAACGTCTCCAGGGTGGCCGCGGTGAGCGTGGCGGCGCGGTCCTCGCTGGTGCCGGTGAGCCGGGCGACCCGGCCCACGAACGTCAGGTAGTGCATCGGTGGTACCCCCTTCGGTGCGCCCAGCGCGGCTACCCGCCCCGGCGCGGCGGAAACGGTTGCGACGGGGCGGCAGGTTTTCCGGTGGCGGCGGGCGTGAGCGGCGGCGCGGCGGGTAACCGCCGCCCGGTCGTGACCCCAACTACTGCCGCGAGGAGCCCGACTGATGGCGAGTTACTCGGATGTCCTGGAGTACCTGTCCGCGCTGGACTACCCGGCCGGGAAGGACGACGTCATCCGCGAGGCGGAGCGGGAGGGCGCGCCGCCGGACGTGTTGCGGGCGTTGCGCGCGCTGCCCCCGGTGGACTACGCCAACGGCACCGAGGTGGCCCGCTCGGCCGGCATCGACGCGGCCCCGGAGGTGAGCCGCTCGCAGCGCGCGGCGCAGGCCCGGGACAACCACCCGCGCGTGTCGCAGCACCTGCGCGGCATCTGAGCACGGCGGGAGAGCCGGCGGGCGACACGGCCGCCGGCCTCTGCGCGTGCGGAAAAGCTGGGCTCCTCTGTGGCCGGTCGCGCAGCCCGGACAGGCGAGCGCCCCGGGTCACGAACCGCGACCTGGGGCGCCACGCAGCACCTGTCCCCCGCGGTTCACGCCCGAACCGGGTCGCGACCGCGAGGCGGTGAGATGTTCGCCCGAACCGGGCGGGCATCGCTGCCACGATCATCATACGACGCAACATCAGCCGAACGGGTGAGATTCGCGGAACTGTGTCCGGGCGCACGTACGCGCTCAGGCGGTCACCTCGGCGTACCGGCGTTCCAGCTCCACTCGCGCCAGCGCTCCGACCAGCCACGACAGTTGTTCCGACTCACCACTGCCGGCCAGCCCGGCGAGGTCACCGGCGGTACGGCCCAGGCCGAGCCGGCGGGCCGCCGCGAGCGCTCGACGGTCGGCCACCGGCGCCGCCTCGCGCCACAACGCCTGCGCCTCACGCAGGAACAGGTCGCACACCTCGTCGTCCACTCCGGGCAGTGCGGTCAGCAGCCGCCGCTCCCCCGCCGGGTCCTGCCGCGCGGCGGTGCGCAGCCGGCGCAGGTCGCCCCGGTACGTGTCGACGACCGTGCGGGCCAGGTCGCCGAGCGTGTCGGCGAGCCCGGCCAGGTCGCCGCGCAGCCCGGCGGCGCGCAGCACGCGTACCCGGTCCTCGTGGCGCGAGCGGGCCATCCGCGCCGCCGTGTCCCAGCCGGCGTCCCGCAGCGCCGTGGCCGCGTCGATCGCGCGGTGGAAGTCGCCCCGGCGGGCCAGCAGGACGGACAGGTAGAGAACCTGGAACAGCTGGGCCGGGTTGTTCGTCACCCGGAACCCGAAGCACTCGGCGAACCCGCGGCCGTCCCCGGCGAGCCGGCGGGCGAGCCGCTTCTTGTCCGCGACGTCGCGCGGGGCGGTCTTTGTCGGCATGCCGCGGACTACCCAGGCGACGGCCCGGCATTCGGGTACGACCGTCAGCCGCGTACGCCGCCGCTGCGGTCGCGGGCCTTGAGCCGGGTGGTGGGCAGCGCGGGCGCGGGCAGCGGCGGCGCCGCGTCGTCGGCGACGACGCCGAAGCGGCGGCCGGCCATCCAGTCCTCCCGGGCGGCCACCACCTCCTCGTGCGAGCGGCCGACGAAGTTCCACCACATCACCAGCGGCTCGTCGAACGGGGTGCCGCCGAGCAGCAGCAGCCGGGTCCCCGGTTCGGCGCTCAGGGTCAGCGCGCTTCGCCCGAGGCCCAGGTACAGCAGCGCGCCGGGGGCCAGCGCCACGCCGTCGCAGTCGGCGGCGCCGGACATGGCCAGCAGCGCGTACTCGAAGTCGGGGCGCAGCGGCAGCGTGGCCGGCGCCGCGCCGCGGGCCTCGAGCTGCGCGCCGACGAGCGGGGTGTGCACGACGGCGGGCGAGCGTTGCCCGCCGAACTCACCGACGAGCACCGTGACGTCCAGGTCGCCGTCGCGCAAGCGGGGCAGGTCGGCGTGGTGGGCGAAGTCCGGGTCGCCGGCGCGCGCCGGGTCGGGCAGCGCCACCCAGAGTTGTACGCCGTGCATGAGCGGCGGGTGCACCAGCGGGGAGCGCTCGGAGTGGGCGATGCCGCGCCCGGAGGTCATCACGTTGAGCTGGCCGGGGCGGATGGGCTGGACGTTGCCGAGGCTGTCGCGGTGCAGGATCTCCCCGTCGAGCAGCCAGGTGACGGTCTGCAGGCCGGTGTGCGGGTGCGGCGGCACCTCCATGCCGGGCCGGTCGGCGACGTCGTCGGGCCCGAAGTGGTCGACGAAGCACCACGCGCCGACCATCCGGCGCTGCCGCTGGGGCAGCAGCCGGCGCACCGTGGTGTAGCGGCCGAGGGGGACGTCGTGCCCGGGCAGCAGCACGCTGCCCGGGTCGGTCGGGCCGACGCCGGGCGGGAGCGTCTGCGCGGGCAGGGATTCGGTGCGGTCCACCGCCCCGACTGTACGCTCAGTCCGCCGTGACGCTCACCGCGTTCGCGCCCGCCGCCAGATCGAGGTAGAGCCGTTCGGCCGCCCGGTCCCAGCCCGGTGAGCTGACCAGGTCACCGGCGGCGATCCCGCCGTGCCGCTCGTCGTAGACGGTCAGCGAGCCGGCCCCGGCGGCGACGCGCACCCGCACCGGCGGCCCGCCGGGCACGGTGACGGTCAGCTCGCTGACCCCGCCGGTCATCCGGACGGTGAGCGACCCGTTCAGCCGGGGCAGCAGCAGCCGGGTTCGCGACGCGCCGCCGACCAGGTCGATCCCGGCGAGCCGGGCGTCGCCCAGGTCGAGTCGCTGCTCGCTGACGCCGCCGACGAGCCGCAGCCGCCAGGTGACCCGGGAGTTGAGCACGACGTCCACGGCGGCCGGACCGCGACGGCCGTTCTCCTCGACCCGCAGGCGGACCCGGTCGCCGACCATCTGCGGGCGCGGCGTGACGCCGCCGTCCTCCGGCACGTCGATGCGGTAGAGGTCGTCGCCGAGGTCGGCGGCCCGCAAGGTGAACCTGGTCAGACCGTCGGCCAGCTCGAACTCGGCGCGCTGCCGGCCGCCCCGGGGCTCGGCGAGCGTCTGCGCTCCGGCGGCCTCGGCCGCGCCGACACCTCCGGCGCCGGTGGCGGGCGACGGCGGCGCGCCGCCGGAGAAGACCACGCCGAGGCGGCCCGGGTTGGACAGCGTCACCGCCACGGCCACCCCGCCGAGCACGACCACCAGCGCGGCGGCGGCGGCCAGCAGGCGGGCCGCGCCGGACCAGCGGGGTCGGGTCAGGCCGGGCTCATCCTCGGATGTGGTCATGGTCATCCCCTCTCGCCGGTCCCCAACGGGTCATACGTGTCCGTTTCCCGGTCGGTTCACTCCTTTTCCGTGGCAGCGGTACGGGAGCGCACCTTGTCGGCGCACGTGGTCAGCACGGCGTGGGCGTCCAGGCCGAGGCTCTCGATGGCGACGAGCGCGGTGAACGCCACGTCGGCGAGTTCGGCGGCGACCTCCTCGCGGGTGTGCGTCACCCCCTTGCGCGGGTTCTGCCCGAGCATCCCGATCCAGGCGGCGGCGACCTCGCCGGCCTCCTCGCCGATCTTGAGGATGCGACAGGTCAGCTCGGTGTCGCCGCGGCCGTTCGCGGCGTCCAGCCAGGCGCGCGCGTCCCGCGCCGTTGTCCAGATGGTGGCGTCCACGGCGACCAGTGAACCTGATCGCGCAGACCGTTCGTATCCTGGGGCGACGCAGGCCAGCAGGTCTGCGGCCCAGGCGAGAGGAGGTGCCCGTGATGCCGGAGACCGTCGAGTCGGTGTTCGCCGGCGTGGTCGCCCGGAACCCGGGAGAGCCCGAGTTCCACCAGGCGGTCCGCGAGGTACTGGAGAGCATCGGTCCGGCCCTGGCCCGGCATCCCGAGTACGCCGAGGTGGTCGAGCGGATCTGCGAGCCCGAGCGGCAGGTCATCTTCCGGGTGCCGTGGGAGGACGACCAGGGCCGGGTACGGGTGAACCGCGGCTTCCGGGTGGAGTTCAACAGCGCGCTCGGCCCGTTCAAGGGCGGGCTGCGCTTCCACCCGTCGGTCTACCTGGGCATCGTGAAGTTCCTCGGCTTCGAGCAGATCTTCAAGAACGCGCTGACCGGCCTGGCGATCGGCGGCGGCAAGGGCGGCGCGGACTTCGACCCGAAGGGTCGCTCCGACCGCGAGGTGATGCGGTTCTGCCAGAGCTTCATGACCGAGCTGTACCGGCACATCGGCCCGCAGACCGACGTGCCGGCCGGGGACATCGGGGTGGGCGGCCGGGAGATCGGCTACCTGTTCGGGCAGTACAAGCGGATCACCAACCGGTACGACGCGGGCGTGCTCACCGGCAAGGGCCTGGCGTACGGGGGCGCGCAGGCGCGCCGGGAGGCGACCGGGTACGGCGCGGTGTTCTTCGCCGACGAGATGCTCCGGCAGGCGGGTGACAGCCTGGAGGGCAAGCGGGTGGTGGTGTCCGGCTCCGGCAACGTCGCCATCTACGCGATCGAGAAGGTGCACCAGCTCGGCGGCACGGTGGTGGCGTGCTCCGACTCCGGCGGCTACGTGGTCGACGAGAAGGGCATCGACCTGGCGCTGCTGCGGGAGCTGAAGGAGCAGCGCCGGGGACGGCTGGCCGAGTACGCCGAGCACGCGCGCAACGCCGTGGCGGTCCCGGACCGCAACGTCTGGGAGGTGCCCTGCGACCTGGCGCTGCCCTGCGCCACGCAGAACGAGATCGGCGGCGCGGAGGCCGCCGCGCTGGTGGCCGGCGGGTGTGTCGCGGTGGTGGAGGGGGCGAACATGCCCACCACGCCGGAGGCGGTGCGGATCCTCGGCCGGGCCGGGGTGCGGTTCGCGCCGGGCAAGGCGGCCAACGCCGGCGGCGTGGCGGTGAGCGGGCTGGAGATGCAGCAGAACGCCAGCCGCGACACGTGGACGTTCGGCGAGTCGGAGCAGCGGCTGCGCGAGATCATGCGGGACGTGCACGACCGGTGCTGGGCGACCGCGGAGGAGTTCGGCCTGCCCGGCGACTACGTGGCCGGCGCGAACATCCAGGGGTTCCGGCGGGTGGCCGAGGCGATGCTGGCGCACGGCCTGGTGTGAGCGGACGGCGGGACGGACGCTGACCGAGCGGTCGGTCAGTGATTGACAGCTCTCGACGCCCGGCCTAGGTTCAGGGCGCTACCGGTCGGTAGGCATCCGTCCCGCGTCGTCGCCCCCGTCCCGGGGTGGCACCCGTCCCCGGGGAGCAGCGATGCAGCCCTCACCCGTCCGCCGCCGGCTGCTCGCCGTCGGCGCTGCCCTCACGTTGACGCTCGGCCTCACCGGCGCGGCCCCCGCCGCCGCCACCGGCCGCGACGACGGCAGCGGCCCGCTGCCCGGCTACACCATCGTCAACCCGCCGCTGCCGCCACTTGTCGTCGGCGGCGCCGCCACCACCGTGCGGCAGGGCGTGCACGCCAACGCCGGGTACGTCATCGAGATCCCCGAGCACTGGAACGGCGAGCTGGTGATGTGGGCGCACGGCTACCGGGGCCAGGGCACCGAGCTGTCGCCGGAGCCGCCCGGCTTCGACCTGCGGCAGCGCCTGGTGACCCAGGGGTACGCGTGGGCGTCGTCGTCGTACGACCGCAACGGCTACGACGTGCGCTCCGGCGTGCGCAGCACCCGCGCCCTGGCCGACCTGTTCAGCCGTACCGTCCGGCGCCCGCACCGGGTGCTGATCGCCGGGGTGTCGATGGGCGGTCACGTCATCGGCCGTTCGCTGGAACAGTACCCGGGCTTCTACGCCGGTGCGCTGCCGATGTGCGGGGTGCTCGGCGACCAGGAGCTGTTCGACTTCTTCCTGGACTACAACCTGGTCGCGCAGGCCCTCGCGGGGGTGCGCGCGTACCCGACGCCGCCCGACTACCTGACCTCGGCGGTGCCCCGGATCCAGGTCACGCTCGGCCTGGCCGGACTGGCTCCGGGCGGCCCCGACACCACGAACGACCTGGGCAAGCAGCTGCGCGCGGTCACCGTGGAGCGCTCCGGTGGGCCGCGGCCGGGCGCCGACGCCGCGTTCGCGGTCTGGAAGGACTTCCTGTTCGGCATCGCGGTCAGCGAGGCGGACGGCTCCCCCGCCCGGCGGCCCGGCCAGCTCGCCACGAACCTGTTCACCAGGTACGCGCCGAACCAGCCGGTCGACCTGAACGCGACGGTGCAGCGGGTCGCGCCGGAGAACCTGCGCCAGCGGCTCTCGCCGAGTCTGACCGAGGTGCCCCGGATCGCCGGGCGGCCCACCGCGCCGGTGCTGAGCCTGCACGGCCTCGGTGACCTGTTCGTGCCGTTCGGCATGGAGCAGGCGTACGCCCGGGACGTGGCCCGGCACGGCCGGTCCCGGCTGCTGGTGCAGCGGGCCGTGCGTACCGCGCAGCACTGCGAGTTCAGCCCGGCCGAGGCCGGCGCCGCCTGGGACGACCTGACCCGCTGGGTCCGCACCGGCAAGCGCCCGGCCGGCGACGCGGTCACCGACCGGCGCGCGGTGGCGGCGCCGGACTTCGGCTGCCGGTTCAGCGACCAGGCCGCCCGGGCCGCCGGGGCCGGCACCCGCCCGCTCTATCCGCCCTGCCCGGCTCAGTCCTCCTCGCGGCCGTACCAGCCGCCGCGGTAGACGGTGCCCTGCCGGGCCGACTCCGGCGCCGATTCCGGCGCCGGCGCCGCCTCCGCCGCGAGGGCGCTCCGGCGCGAGCGGCGGACCCGGCTGACCACGAACCAGCAGAACCCGGCGATCACGGCCACGATCACGATCTTCTGGAACGTGCCCGCGTACGCCTCGACCACGTGCCACTGCTCGCCGAGGAAGTACCCGGCGAGCACGAACGTGGTGTTCCAGATCAGGCTGCCCAGCGCGGTGTAGAGCAGGAACACCGGCACCGGCATGCGTTCCACCCCGGCCGGAATGGAGATGAGACTGCGGAAGATCGGAATCATCCGGCCGAAGAACACCGCCTTGACGCCGTGGCGCAGGAACCACGCCTCGGTGCGGTCCACGTCCTCCAGCTTGATCAGCGGCAGCCGCTCGGCCAGGGCGCGCATCCGGTCCCGCCCGAGGGCCGCGCCGATGTAGTAGAGCGCCAGCGCGCCCACGATCGACCCGATCGTGGTCCAGACGATCGCACCGACCAGGCTCATCTTGCCCTGGCTCGCGGTGAAGCCGGCCAGCGGCAGGATCACCTCGCTGGGGATGGGCGGGAACAGGTTCTCCAGCGCCACCGCGAGGCCGGCGCCGGGACCGCCGAGCCGTTCCATCAGGCCGGTGACCCAGCCGGTCACTCCGTCACCGGACGGCTCTGCCGCCCGCGCGGCGCTCACCCGGGGGCCGGCGAGCAGCTGTGCGTTTCCGATCATCCGACCAACGTTACGGGGCGAAGCTGCGGACGACCACGCGTCATGGAAACCATTATCGTGTACGCCATGCGTACGCCGTTGCGGATCGCCGTCGCCCAGCCGCTCACCCGCTCCGGCGACGTCGCGGGCAACGCGGCACGGCACGCCGACGCCGTGCGTGCCGCCGCCGCCCGCGTGGTGCTCTTCCCCGAGATGTCACTGACCGGGTACGAACTGGACGCCGCGCCGCTGGACCCGGCCGATCCCCGGCTCGCACCGCTGCGGGCGGCGTGCGCCGAGACCGGGACGCTGGCGCTGGCCGGCGCGCCGGTGCCCGGACCGCACATCGGGGTGCTCGCGATCGACGCCGAGGGCGTGCGGGTGGCGTACCGGAAGATGTGCCTGGGTGGCGCGGAGCCGCAGCACATGCGGCCGGGCCGGGAGCCGGCGGTGCTCGATGTGGACGGCTGGCGGCTGGGCCTGGCGGTCTGCAAGGACACCGGCACGCCGGAGCACGCGGCGGCGACGGTGGCGCTCGGCGCGGACGCCTACCTGGCCGGGGTGCTGGAGTCGGCCGACGACGCGGCGGTGCCCGACGAACGCGCCCGCCGGGTCGCCGCCGCGCACGGCGTGTGGGTGGCGACGGCGAGTTTCGCCGGGTCGACAGGGGGCGGGTACGCGCGCGCCGCGGGTGGTTCGGGGATCTGGTCACCGGCGGGTGAGCCGGTGGCCCGCGCCGGCACGGACACCGGCGAGGTGGTCACCGCCACGCTGCGGTGACACTCAGCCCTCGTCGCCGCCGCGCAGCCGCTCGTAGCCGTCGAGCAGCTTGCGCAGCGCGGTGGCGGTGACCGGGTCGATCTTCTCGTCCTCGGCCGCGTCGTCGATCTTCTCGCGCAGGTCCTCGACCCGCTTCTCCCGGTCCTTCGGCTTGCCCCGGTCCAGCTCGGCGACCTTCTTGCGCAGGTCGTCGGCGACCTTGCGCTCGATCAGCCCGATCGACTCGGCCCGGTCGAGCAGCTCGTCGAACCGGTCGCCGAGCTGCCGCAGCGTCACCGGTTCGGCCGCCGTCGACGGCGGCGCCGCGCTGCTCGGCTCGGGCGCGGGCGCCTCGGCGGCGCCGGTCGTGGGGCCAGTCGTGGGCGCGGCGGCCGGCGGGGCGCCGGGGCCGTCACCCCACACCAGCGAGCCGACCACCGCGAGCAGCAGCACCACGGCGCCGGCGACCAGGAGCCCGAACAGCCGGTTCGAGGAGACCGCCGGACGCGGCGGCGCGCCGGGACGCCCCGGCGCGACCGGGCGGGCCGTGGCGGCCGGAACCCGCTCGACCAGGGTGGGCGAACGCGTCACCGGCGCCACGGTGGGCAGGATCGCGGTCGGCGGATCCACCGGGCGGCCCGCGCCGAGCCGCTCGGCGAGCCGGGCCGCGCTCGGCCGCCGCGCCGGGTCCACGTCCAGGCAGGCCAGCACCAGGTCGGCGATCTCCGGCAGCAGGCCGGGCACCCGCGGCGGCGGCACCGGCGGCCGGGTGCGCCGCACCTCCAGCACGTCGTCCCAGCTGCGCACCGGCAGCGGGGCCCGGCCGGTGAGGCTGCGGTACAGCAGCACGCCGAGCGCGTACACGTCACCGGCCGGATGCGCCGGGCCCGGGTCGAGGCGTTCCGGGGCGAAGTAGGCGGGGGTGCCCATCAGCAGCACGCCGGTCTGCCCGGTGACCGGGTGCGGGCCGGCGGGCGCGGCGATGCCGAAGTCGAGCACCTTCGCGCCGGTCTCGGTGAGCATCACGTTCGCCGGTTTGATGTCGCGGTGCACCACGCCGATGCGGTGCGCCGCGGCCAGCGCCCCGGCGACCTGCCCGGCCGTGCGGACCGCGTCCGGCCAGGCCAGCGGCCCGCCGGCCAGCCGGTCGGCGAGCGTCTGCCCCTCCACCAGCTCCATCACCAGGTACGGGACCACGACGCCGCCCGCAAGCGTCGCCTCGGCGTAGTCGTACACCTGGGTCACGTGCGGGTGGGTCAGCCGCGCCGCCGCGCGGGCCTCGCGCTGGATGACCGCGCGCAGTTGCGGGTCGGCGGCGAGCTGCCCGGCGAGGACCTTGACCGCGACGGGCCGGTGCAGCACCTCGTCGTCGGCGCGCCACACCTCGGACATCCCGCCGAGGCCGATGCGCTCACGCAGGACGTAGCGGTCGTGCAGGCGCAGGGCGGGCGTGAACGGCGACATAATTCACCAGGCTGCCATGCGCGGCACCGGCCGCACCAACCCGCGCCCCCGTTTCGTCCGTGTTCCGGCGTTCTTCCGCCCGCGTCAGGGCTTGCGGGCGACCCCGCCGTACATGCTGACGTCGACCACGGACGGCCGCGGCTCCGGCTCGCCGTCGGCGCGCCACTCGGCCACCGAGCAGATGCCCGGCTCGACCAGTTCGAGGCCGTCGAAGAAGCGTACGACCTCCTCCCGGCTGCGCAGGTTGATCACGCCGTGCGGGCCACCGCCCCGGGCCGCCGCCTTCGCCTCGGCGGCCACCTCCGCCGGAAGGTAGTCGTGGGTGGCGTGCGAGGCGGCCAGGTAACTGCCGGCGGGCAGCGCGTCGAGAAGCGTGTCGACCAGCGCGTACGGGTCTTCGCCGTCGGGCACGAAGTGCAGCACCGCCAGCAGCATCAACGCCACCGGCTGGGACAGGTCGAGCGTGCGGCGCAGGTCCGGGTGGGCCAGGATCCGCTCCGGGTCGCGCAGGTCCGCGTCGAGGTAGGCGGTGACGCCGTCGGCCGAACTGGTCAGCAACGCGCGGGCGTGGGCCAGCACGATCGGGTCGTTGTCGACGTACACCACCCGGGCGCGCGGGTCGATCGCCTGCGCCACCTCGTGGGTGTTGTCGGCGGTGGGTATGCCGGTGCCGATGTCCAGGAACTGCCGGATGCCCGCCTCACCGGCCAGGTGACGCACCGCGCGGCGCAGGAACCGCCGGTTCTCCAGCGCGCTGATCCGGATGGTCGGGAACCGGGCGGCCATCGCGTCGCCGGAGTCCCGGTCGGCCTGGAAGTTGTCCTTGCCGCCGAGCCAGTAGTTGTACCGGCGGGCGGGGTGCGCCACTGTCGTGTCGATCCGGTCGCCGGGCGGCCCGGAAACGGGCGCCGTCCCTGCTGCGTCGCTGGTCAAGGCCACCTCCACGACTCGGGTCCCACCGTCCACTGTCTCCGGTGCGGATCATGGTACTGCCCGGCGCCGGCCCGGTCAGGCCGGGTACAGCTCGTCGCGGAGGCGGGCCAGCAGCTCACGGGTGCGCTCCGGCGGCGCGGCCTCCACGCACAGCCGTTCCATCGCCTCGGCGTAGAACTCGAGGTCGTCGCGCTTGTCCAGGTAGATCGCGCTGGTCAGCTGCTCGATGTAGACGATGTCCGGCAGGTCCGCGTCGCCGAAGCGCAGGATGCTGAAGGCCCCGCTGGCCGCGGCGTGCCCGCCGGCGGAGAACGGGACGATCTGCAGCCGTACGTGCGGCGCGGCGGTCGCCTCGATCAGCGCGTCCAGCTGCTCGCGCATCACCGCGGCCCCGCCGATCGGGCGGCGCAGCGCCGCCTCGTCGAGCACCGCCCACAACTGCGGCGGGTTGCTGCGGCGCAGCAGCTCCTTGCGCTGCATCCGCAGCTCCACCCGCCGGTCCAGCTCCGCCGCCGACGCGCCGCGGTGCCCGAGCAGGATCACCTGCCGGGCGTACGCGGCGGTCTGCAGCAGCCCGGGCACGAACTGCACCTCGTACGTGCGGATCAGCGCGGCGGCGGCCTCCAGGCCCAGGTACGCCTGGAACCACGCGGGGAGCACGTCACCGTAGCGGTGCCACCAGCCCGGGCTGTTCGCGTCCCGGGCGAGCTTGAGCAGCGACTCGCGCTCGCCGGCGTCGGTCACGCCGTAGAGCGTGAGCAGGTCGGCCACGTCGCGCTCCTTGAAGCCGACGCGGCCCAGCTCCATCCGGCTGATCTTCGACTCGGAGGAGCGGATCTCCCAGCCGGCCGTCTCCCGGCTGACCCCGGCCCTCTCACGGAGTCGCCGCAGCTGCCCACCGAGCAACATGCGCAGCACGGTGGGCCCGCTTGTCGGACCACCCTCGACGGGCACCGTCGCCACCTGACCGCCCTCGCATCCCGACTGCCCCGGCCGGGCGCCCCCCGGCCGACGAGTAAGCATGCCATGAACCGACAGTGAGGTGAACTCCTCCGGAGCGGTTAATCAGTCCCGTGTGCGGGACGGCGGGATCAGGTGGTCGAAGTCGCCGTCGCGCGCACCGAGCACGAAGGCGGCGATCTCGTCCACTGTGTAGATAAGCGCCGGGCCCTCCGGGTGCCGGGAGTTTCGGACCGCGATTCCGGTGCCACCGGGCAGCTCGGCCAACTCGACGCAGTTGCCGCTGGGGTTGCTGCGACGACTCTTCGACCAGCGCATCGGGGGCAGCTCGGGCACGGGCACACCGTTCGGCGGTTGTTGCATGGGCGTCCTTCGGGATGAGCCAGCCGAGGCCGCGGGGAGGAGCGGTGGGTGGCGACGTCTGTCGACTGAGGAGTGAGATGCACGTGCATCTGCTATTGCATCTGCAATGGACGGAGAGCATGATAGCCGAAACGTACGGTGTGCCGGGTCGCTCACATTCGGTGACCCGAACCCGGCCTCCGGATGCCGCCGCGCGCGGCTAGGGGACTGCGGTGAGGAGGACGCGCGTGCCGGATCCGATGACCGTCGCCTCCGGCATATCCGCCGCGGGGGCCCTCATCTCGGCCTGGCAGTTGCGCCGCCGCGCCGTACGCGCCGAGGCCGAGATCGAGCTGCTCCAGGCCGAACTGGCCGCCGAACGGCACGCGGCCAGCCACGACCCGCTCACCGGCCTGCCCAACCGCCGCGCGTTCTTCCGGCTCGCAGCCACCCTGCTCACCGACCCGGCCGGCCAGCCACTGGTAGCGGTCGTGCTCGACCTGGACAACTTCAAGCAGGTGAACGACCGCTACGGGCACGCCGCCGGCGACCAGGTGCTGATCAGCGTCGCGCAGCGGCTCGCCGCGTTCGCCGGCAACAACCTGGTGGCCCGCCTCGGCGGCGACGAGTTCGCCGGCCTGCTGGCCAGCCCCACGGCCGACCGCCGGTGGATCGAGCACGCCACGCGGCGGCTCTGCGAGGCGCTCGCCGCGCCCATCCCGCTGGGCGCGCGCAGCATCCAGGTCACCGCCTCGGTCGGGCTCGCGCCGGTGCACTGCCCGACGCAGCTCACCGACGCGCTGTGCCGCGCCGACGCCGCCATGTACGAGGCGAAGACGCTCGGCGCGGCCCGCCCGACCCGGCAGCTCGTCGCGGAGTACTGACCGGCCCGGCCCAGAGCGCCCACGTGCCCGGCCGGTCCGTGTGCTCAGTTAATCAGCATGGCCGGTCGGTCCGCGTGCCCGGCCGGCGCGGCTACCTGGCTGGCGTGGGTTCCGGGCGCGCGGTCAGCGCCAGCCGTAGCCGGCGCGCAGCGCCTGCCCGACCCGGTCGAACCGTGGCCGGTCCAGCACCGCGCCCTCGCGGCGGATGCTGTCCTCGCGCATGGTGAGCACCCGGTCCAGGCGCACCCAGGAGGGCCGGTTGTCCCGGTCCCACTCCCCCGGGCCGAGCGCCAGCCAGTGCCGCTGGCCGTCCCGGTCGCTCTGGCTGGACAGCATCAGCCCGAACAGGGTGCGGCTGTGCCGTCCGACCACCAGCACCGGGCGGTCCTTGCCCTGGCGGGGGTCGTCCTCGTAGGGCACCCACGTCCAGACGATCTCGCCCGGGTCGGCCTGGCCGTCCGGCTCCGGCGCGTACGACAACTCGCGGCGCTGCAGCGCGTTGACCTGCCGGCGGCGCGCGACCTGAGCCGGGATCGGCGCGCCCGGGCGGGGCGGGGCGGGCACGGCCCGGGTGATCCGGCCGAGCCGCGACGCCACGTTCTTCAACAGACCTGCCACGGCGGGCAGCCTATCGGCCGGGGTACGACCGCCCGGGAATCGGGTCGCCCGGTCGGGTGGACGGCGCCCGTTGCTCTGGACTGTTCACAGGTGTGCAGCGATTTGTGGCCGACCGACGCCGCCGACCGGCAGGTGTTCCCGAAGCGCCCTTGCGGCCGAAGCGCGAGGCAGCCGACGATCCGGCCATCTCTCCGACCTGAATGATCGATGTGTGTGACGCCGACGCTGTGTAACCCTCTCGCGATGCACGCTGAGGAGCAAGTCCGCAACCGGATCCGCGATGTGCTCGCCGACCCCGGCGTCAACGGCCTCGTCGCTGCCTACTTCGACCCCGATGGACCGTTCGCCGGCACGTTGTTCGACCTGCTCGGCGAGAACCCCCCTTGTGTGCTCACCCTTGACGACCTGCTCGCAACCACGCTATTGGACATCTCCTGGCAGCCCTTCGCCGTCCGTGCGCTTCTCGCTGCCGGCAACCAGGTCACGGCAGCACTCGCTGCGATCCCCACTGATCTGGATCTGTGGACTGCCGGTCCGGACGTCCTGCAGTCAGCAACAGCCTTGCATCATTGGTTGGACCGACTGCCGGGGGTAGGTCCAGTGATCGCGAGCAAGCTTCTTGCCCGCAAGCGGCCCCGGCTCGTGCCCATCCATGACAGCGTCGTGTTTCGGGTGCTGGCTCCGCCAAAGAACAAGTTCTGGATGACACTTGGGGCCGCGCTGACCGAATCCACCCTCCGACAGCAGATAGAGGACCTCCGCCCAGCAGGCGGCGACTCAATCAGCCTCTTGCGTCTGCTCGACGTCGCAATCTGGATGCGTCACAGCCGTTCGCGCAACGCCCGCAATGCCCGCAGGGCACTCGCGGTACCCGAGCCCGACCCGCTTCCACGCGCGAATTTGTGACGACCGCCGGAAGGATGCATGCGACCGGCGACACAAGGAGATGACATGAAAGCACGACGGGTGCACCTGATATCCGGCGGTCTCACAGCGGATCTGCGCCCTGTCCGAGATCCTCTCGGTAGCCCCTCCTCTCGCAGACCTTTGCCCACCAAGGAGAACCTGGTTCGCAACCGCTTGAACGTCGACCTCGCGAACCTCGTCGCCGCGATGCGTACCGGTAGAGAGTCGACCGCGTGGGAGCTGCTACGGGAAGCGAGAGCCCTGGTGGCTCGGCTTCCCCGAGGCTCGTGCGAAGCCGAACGCCGCAAGATCAACTCTGCCGCGCTCGTGCTTCGCTCCACCGCCTGGCGGCAGAAAGCTGCCGATACAAGACATGGCCGAGGTAGGGCGTTAACGACGTAGGCGTCTTCGTTCCCGGCCAGCCACCCGGCCTGGTCGCGCTCCGCGAACGCGGTGTGGTGCGACCTGGCGTGCCAGGCGCTGCGGTGGCCGTGCGGGATGCTCCCTGTTAATAGGGGGCCCCTCTACTACCGGAGGCGTTAATAAGGGGCCCTTCCTTACGCTGGGGGCGTGCGGCTACCCGATGATCTGCCGGTGTTCGAGCGCAGCGCGGTACGGCTGGTGGTGCTCGACGCCACCGACCACCTGCTGCTGTTCCACACCCGCGACCCGGACCACCCCGACCTCGGCGTGTGGTGGGAGCTACCCGGCGGCGGGCTGGACCCGGGCGAGACGTACCGGGAGGCGGCGGTCCGCGAACTGCGCGAGGAGACCGGCATCGCGATCGGCCCGGACGAGGTGGGCGCGCCGACGTGGCGGCGGCGGGCCAGCTTCCGGCACCGGCAGCGCCGCCACCTCCAGGACGAGGTGATCGTGGCGGTACGGCTGCCCGGCCCCGGACCGGACGTGGACGAGGCGCTGCGGCTGGACTACGAGGTGGAGGACTACTTCGGGTTCCGCTGGTGGCCGCTGGCCGAGGTGCTCGCCGAGCGGCCGCGCTGTTATCCCGGGCGGCTGCCCGAACTGCTGCCCGCGTTCCTGGCCGGCGAGGAGATCGACGAGCCGTTCGAGCTGTGGTCCTGAGCGCGGGCGTGCCACCCGGCGCGTGAGCGGGCAGAGTGGAGCCGTGACTCCCCTGCACGCACCCCTGGCCCGTTACGCCGAGCGGCTGCACCGCGCCGCCGGTGACACCCACCACGTCGCCTCGCCGCTGGGCGCGTGGCTGCTGCTGGCGCTGACCGGCCCGGCCGCCACCGGCGAGACCCGGGCGGCGCTGGCCGAGGCGCTCGACGCCGACCCGGACGACGCCGCCGCGGAGGCCCGGGCGCTGCTCGCCGCGCCGCACCCGATGGTCGCCGCGGCCACCGCGCTGTGGGAGCGCGCTCCGGCGCCGGAGCTGGCCGCGTGGCGGGCCGCGCTGCCGGAGAACACCGAACGCGGCCCGCTGCCCGACCAGGCCACGCTGGACGGCTGGGCCCGGGAGCGTACCGGCGGGCTGATCGACAGCTTCCCCGTCGACGTCACCCCGGACACGCTGCTGCTCCTGGCCAACGCGCTGGCCACCCGCGTGTCGTGGGCCGACCCGTTCGACACCGCCCCCGGCGCGGAGCTGGGCGCGGGCAGCGCCTGGTCGGGCCGGCTGAGCCGGGTGCTGCGTACGCCGCCGTTCGGGCACCGGTGCTGGGTGGCGGCCACCGACCGGGCCGGTGACGTGGCGGCGCACGCGGTGCCGGCCCGCACCGGCGACGACGGCGCGGGGATGCTCGTGGTGTCGGTGGCCGCCGCGCCCGACGTGCCCGCCGCAGACGTGCTGGCCGCCGCGCAGGAGCTGGCGAGCGCCGCCGCGCTCCTGCCGGACGCCATGCCGGGCCGCCGGTCGCTGTTCGACCTGCCGCTGGGCGAGACGCCGCTGTGGACGCTGCGGGAGGAGCCGACCCGGACGTACGCGGACGACGGCCGGGAGGAACGCGCCACGGCGGTGCTGCCGTGCTGGTCGGCGCAGAGCCGACACGACCTGACCGCGCCCGGGTTCGGCTTCGACGCGGCGGCGCGGGCGCTCGGCGAGCTGCTGGGCCTGACCGGGCCGAGGTTCGACGCCGCGCAGTCCGCGGTGGCCCGGTTCGGCCGCTACGGCTTCGAGGCCGCCGCGGTGACCGCGTTCGGCCGGGCGACAGCGCTGCCGCCGGAGGGGGTCGCCCGCGTCGCGGAGCTGCGCTTCGGTCACCCGTACGCGGTGGTCGCGGTGACCACCGACCCGGCCGGCGGCCCGTGGCACGCGCTGCCTGTCTACTCCGCCTGGGTGGCCGACCCGGAGGAGCTGCCCGCCGACGAGGCCGGATAGGCGGGAAGCGCGCTCGCGAGCTGGTCCAGTCCCAGCGAGCCGAGTTCCAGCGCCCGGTTGTGGAACGCGCGCCGGTCGCCGGGGAACGCCGCGCGTCCGTCGCGCCACACCCGCTCCCCCACCTTGTAGGTGAGCGCCTGCCCGGGCCGGCCCAGGTACCGGGCCACTTCCAGTGGCGCGTACGGGCCCTGGTGGCAGCGGTCGCGCAGCAGGTCCAGCGCGGCCTGCGGCGTCCACGGCGTGCTGCCCGACGGCATCGGCAGCCGCAGGTGCAGGCCGATGTCGAGCACCACCCGGGCCGCCCGCAGCAACTGCATGAACAGGTGGCCCAGCCGGGCGCCCGGCTGCTCGTAGAGTCCGAGTTCGTCCATCAGCCCTTCGGCGTACAGGGCCCAGCCCTCCTGGGCGCCGGAGAGCCCGCCGAGCAGGTTCAGCCGCTGCCCGGGGCCGCCCCGGCACGCCTCCGAGCCGAGGTGCAGGTGGTGGCCGGGGACGCCCTCGTGGTACGCGGTGCTGTACGCCCACCAGGTCGGGAAGCGCTCCTGACCGTCGGGCAGCAGCCACGAGACCCGGCCCGGCCGGGTCAGGTCCCGCGACGGCGCGATGTAGGCGGTGCCGCCCGACGTGGTGACCCGGGACTCGATGCGGCGCAGCGGCGCGGGGATGTCGAAGTGCGTGCCGTGCATCCGCTCGGTGGTGGCCTCCAGCAGCTCCTGGAGCCAGGCGGCGAACTCGTCCCGGCTGCGCAGCACACCTGGCGCGTCGGGGCGGTCGAGCCGTTGAAGCACCTCGGGCACGGTGCCACCCAGGGCTCTCGCCTCCGCGACCAGGTCCGCCTCGATGGCGGTGAACTCGTCCCAGCCCCACTCGTACAGCTCGCGCAGGTCCGGTTCCGTGCCGAGGAAGGTCCGCACCCAGAGGGCGTACCGCGCCGGGCCGAACGCCTCGTCGTCGCGCGCGAGCGGCGCGAGGTCCGCGGTGAGCGTCGTGGCGAACCTCCGGTACGCCTCCCGCGCGTCCCGCGCCGCCGCCTGCAACGACGCGCGCTGCGGCCCGTCGCCGTAGCGCTGCACGAGCGCCGTGTCCTCGTCGATCCAGGTGCGGCAGCGCTGCGTCACCAGGTCCACCTGGCGTCGTGTGGGCAGGTGACCACGTTCGGCGGCGACCAGCAGGCTGCGGGCGTACCCGTCCAGGGATGCCGGGATCGCGGCCTGGCGCGCGCCGACGCGGGCCCAGCCGTCCTCGTAGGCCGCGCGCCCGGCGTCGCGGCCCGGCACCGCTGATTCGACGCACTGGCGGATGAGCTGGAGCGGGCCGGTGGCCGCGACGTGCAGTTCCCGCAGGTCCTCCCCGGCGTCGTGGAAGGCGATCCGGGCGCGCAGCCGTTCGGCGAGGTGCTCGTGCAGCGGGCTCGGGGCGGGCAGCGCCTCGATCCGGCGCAGGGCGCGCGCGGCGAGATCGGCGCGGGCCTGGTGACCCTCCGGGCTGTAGTCGGTGAGCCCGTCGACGTCCTGCTCACCGGCCTCGACCACCGCCACACACGGATCGAGGCGCCCCATCTCCCGCAGCAGCGCGTCGGTGACGTCCTCGCCCATCGCACCGATGCTACCCCCGATGATCAAGGAGTTCGTGCCGGCCGGAAGGCCCGGAAAGGACACGAACTCCTTGATCAACCGGATGGGAGGCGGGGTCAGACCGAGACGAGCTCCTTCTTCTCCGCCTTGGCGGCCAGACGCTTCTCACGCTCCTGGGCGCCGATCAGGTCGTCCGGCAGGGAATCCTCCACCTCGATGTCGAAGCGGCGCAGCAGCCGGATCGCGAACCCGCCGAGCGTGACCAGGACCAGCGCCGCGCCGAAACAGATGTACGCGAACCCGATGCCCCGGCCCGGTCCGGTGCCGATCACCGCGCCCACCGTGCCGGCCAGCGCCCCGCCCGGCGCGAGCATCGGCTCGAACAGCGCGGTGGCGCCCGGCGCCAGCAGCGCGAACCCGATCGGCAGCGTGGACCAGGAGATGGTCTGGTTGAGGCTGAACACCCGGCCGTGGAAGCGCTGCGGCACCTTCACCTGGACGATCGTCGCGTAGATCGACTGCGCGGTGGTCATCGACATGGCCAGCCAGCAGAAGCCGACGCAGATCATCGCCACCGAGGCGTCCAGGCCGATCAGCATGCAGCCGATCGCGGTGCCCAGGTTGCCGATCAGCACGCCGATCATGCGGCGCTTGCGCGGCCCGCCCCACAGCGACATGAGGATGCCGCCGAGCACCGCGCCGACCGCCTCGGCCAGCGCGACCTGGGCGACCTGGGTGGGGCTGCCGAACGACAGCACCAACGGGGTGATCAGCACCAGCGCGGGCGCCAGGAAGATGTTGCCCAGCGCGAAGTAGCCGAGCATCAGCCGGAATCCGCGGTGCCGCCAGGAGTAGCGCATGCCGTTGGCGATGGCCACCAGCAGCCGCTCCCGGGGCCGCCAGCCGAGCGCGTCCGGGAAGCGGACCACGGCGAGCGTGAGCACCGCGAGCACGTAGCTGGCCACGTCGACGAGCAGGATGCCCTTCAGGTCGATGGTGGCGAGCAGGCCGGCCGCGAACGCCGGCATGAGCAACGTGGCCACACCGGTGGACAGCTGGGTGATGCCCATGGCGTGCCCGAGGTAGCGCTTGGGCACCAGCTGCGGCACCGCCGACTGGAACGCGATCCGCTGGAACGACCCGGCCACCGAACTCAGCGCCACCAGCAGGTAGATGTGCCAGAGCACCAGGTTGTCGGTCCACAGCAGGCTGGCCAGCACCAGCTGGATGGAGCCGGCGAAGCAGCTGGCCGTCATCATGATCCGGCGGCGGCTGACCCGGTCCACCAGCGCGCCGGCGACCGGCAGCATGAGCACGCCGCAGATCAGCGCCAGCGCCCACAGCAGACCGAGGTCGGCCACCGAGCCGGTGCGGTTGAACAGCCAGATCGGCAGCGCGAACGCGGTCAGCGCGGAGCCGGTGCTGGAGACGAGCTGCCCGACCGTGATGGCCAGGAAGCGGCCCATGCTCGGCTTGACCGCGGTGCTGGCCTTGCGGGCCACGCCCACGCGCAGCGTGTCCGCCACCGCCCAGCCGGCGTCCTCACCCCGCGCCTGCGGGCTCAGCGCGCCGATGTCACCGGCGACCACCGCCGGGTGCGCCTGCGTGACGATCTCGGCCAGTTCCTCGGCACGGTACTTGAGGAAGAAGTGACCTGCCTGGTCGAGCACGACCAGCCCGAGCGTGTCGCTGAGGAACTGCCACTCGGTGTACCGCTCGCGGTAGTAGTCGGTGACCGGGTCCTCGGAGCCGACCACCGAGATGATCGGCGCGCGCAGCTTCGTCGCCTGCTTGTCCAGCAGCCGGGTGAAGTACTCCTCCGAGGCGCGGGAGTCGGCCCGCATGTTGCTGATGATCCGGTCGGCCTGCTCCGGGTCCAGCTCGTCGGTGTCCACGCCCATCGACTTGAGCCAGCTCGCGTAGTGCTTGTTGCTGCGCAGTTGCTCCAGCTTGTTGCGGGCCGCCGAGAAGACGCCCTTGGGGCGGGCGAACGGGAACATCGCGCCGATGTAGACGGCCTCCAAGTCCCGGCCGGACGCCTCGACCTTGCGGGCCACCTCGGCGACGATCGCGCTGCCCACGCCGCAGTGGCCGTACAGGGCGATCGGTCCCTCGACCCGCTCCAGGATCTCGTCGGCGACCCGGCTGGTCAGCTCCTCGAACGGCAGCGCGTCCTCGGTGAGGCCGACGTCGTGGCCGGGGATGGCCAGCGACCACAGCCCGTACCCGGCCGGCAGCGCGTCGGCCAGCGGCTGGTAGACGATGGCGCTGCCGCCGCCGTACGGCACGCAGACGTACGTCAGCACCCGCTTGCCCGCCGGGATCGGCTTGGTCAGCTCGTAGAGCAGCCGGCGCGGCCCCTCCTGGGCGGCGTCGCCGGAGATGAACGCGGCCAGGTCGCGGATGGTGCGCTGCTGGAACAGGTCCATCACGCCGACGGCCCGGCCGCCCAGCTCCGCCTTGCGGATCTTCGCGACCACCTGGGTGGCGAGCATCGAGTGCCCGCCCAGGTCGAAGAAGTCGTCGTCGATGCCCAGCGTGTCCACGCCGAGCACCTCGGACCAGATCGCAGCCAGCGCCCGCTCGGTGTCGTCGCGCGGCTCGACCAGCGCCACCGACGCCTCGCGGGTGACCACCGGCGCGGGCAGCGCCTTGCGGTCCAGCTTGCCGTTCGGGGTCAGCGGCAGCGCGTCGAGCGTGACGAACGCGGCCGGCACCATGTACTCGGGCAGCGTGTCCTTCAGCGCCGCCTTCAGCGCGGCGTGCTCGGCCGCCCCCACCAGGTACGCGGTGAGCCGCTTGTCGCCCGGGCTGTCCTCCCGGACGATCACCGTGGCCTCGGTGACGCCCGGCTGGTCGCGCAGCGCGCTCTCGATCTCGCCCAGCTCGATGCGCAGGCCGCGCAGCTTGACCTGGTGGTCGATGCGGCCCAGGAACTCGATCACCCCGGCGCCGTCCGGGCCGATTACCCAGCGGGCCAGGTCGCCGGTGCGGTAGAGGCGGGCGCCCGGTTCGGCGGAGAACGGGTCGGGGACGAACTTCTCCGCGGTCAGCGCCGGCCGGCGGTGGTAGCCGCGGGCCAGCCCGACACCGCCGATGTGCAGCTCGCCGGCCACCCCGACCGGGCACTGGGCGCCGGACGGGTCGAGCACGTGCAGCCGCAGGTTGGCGATCGGCGCGCCGATCGGCACGCTGGTCACCTGCGCCAGCCGGTCCGGCTCGCACGCCCAGGCGGTCACGTCGATGGCCGCCTCGGTCGGGCCGTACAGGTTGTGCAGGCCGCACCAGGGCAGCCGGGCGGTGAAGTCGGCTGCCGAGGCCAGCGGCAGTTCCTCGCCGGAGCAGATCACCCGGCGCAGCGCGGTGGCCGCCTCCACGCCGTCCTCGGCGAGGAAGACGGTGAGCATCGACGGGACGAAGTGGGCGGTGGTGATCCGCTCGGACACCAGCAGGTCACGCAGGTAGCCGGCGTCCTTGTGGCCGCCCGGCTTGGCCAGCACCAGGCGCGCGCCGGTGCGCAGCGGCCAGAAGAACTCCCACACCGACACGTCGAAGCTCGCCGGGGTCTTCTGGAGCACCGCGTCGTCGGCGCCGAGGCGGTACGTCTTCTGCATCCAGTCGAGCCGGTTGACGATGCCCCGGTGCGTGTTCGGCACGCCCTTCGGGCGGCCGGTGGAGCCGGAGGTGTAGATGACGTACGCCAGGTGCTCCGGCCCGGCGGCCGGCGCCGGATCGGTGTCGGGCTGGCCGGCCCAGACGACGGCGTCGTCCAGTTCGAGCACCGTGGCGCCGGTGTCGGGCAGCACGTTGCGCAGGTGCGACTGGACCAGCACCACCGGCGCGTCCGCGTCGCCGACCATGAACGCGAGCCGGTCGGCCGGGTACTCCGGGTCCAGCGGCAGGTACGCGCCGCCGGCCTTGAGCACGCCGAGCAGCCCGGCGACCAGTTCCACCGAGCGTTCCGCGCAGACCCCGACCAGGGTCTCCGGGCCGACGCCGGCCGCGCGCAGCCGGTGCGCGACGCGGTTGGCCTGCGCGTTCAGCTCGGCGTACGTGCGGCTGTGCCCGTCGATGGTGACCGCCACCGCGTCCGGGGTGGCCGCGGCGCGCTCCTCGATCGGTCCGTGCAGCGTCTCGGCGCGCGGGAAGTCCGCGCTGGTGTCGTTCCAGGCGGCCAGCAGCTCTTGCTCGGCGGCGGGCAGCAGCGGCAGCCGGGAGACCGGGGTGTCCGGCGCGGCGACGACCGCGTCCAGCAGGGCGGTCCACCGCTGCGCCATCCGCTCCACGGTGGCCCGGTCGAACAGGTCGGTGTTGAAGACCAGCTTGCCCCAGAGCCCGTCGACGGTCTCGACCGCGTGCAGCTCGAAGTCGAACCGGGTGGCCCGCAACTCCATCGGGGTCCAGGTGAACGTGACCTCGTCGGTGCGGGACACGCCGGTGAACCGGCCCATCTCGTAGTTCTGCAGCACGAACATGGCCTGGAACACCGGGGAGCGGCTGACGTCGCGCGGCAGGCCCAGTTCGTGCACGACCTTGGCGAACGGCACCTCGGCGTGCTCGAAACCGTCCAGCACGGTGCGGCGGGTGCGCTCCAGCAGCTCGGCGAAGGTCGGGTCGTCGCCCAGGTCGGCGCGCAGCGGCAGCATGTTGATGAACATGCCGACGAGGTTCTCCAGCTCCGGCGCGGACCGTCCGGCGACCGAGGCGCCGATGGCGAAGTCGTCCTGGCCGGAGTGCCGGGCCAGCAGCACCTGGTACGCGGCGAGCAACGTCATGAACAGCGTGCCGCCGCTGTCGCGGGTGAGCGTGTTGAGCGCCTCGGTGGCGGCCGGGTCGAGCTGGAACTCGACGAAGTCGCCCCGGTAGGTCTGGGTGGCCGGGCGGGGCCGGTCCAGCGGCAGTTCCAGCGGGGTGATGCCGGCCAGCCGCTGCTTCCAGTAGTCGACGTGCGCCCGCGCCTGCGTGCCGTCCAGCTCCTGGGCCTCCCAGACGGCGAAGTCGCCGTACTGGATCGGCAGGGCGGGCGGCTCGCCGCCCCGGTAGAGCGTGATCAGGTCACGCAGCAGCACGTCCACCGACCAGCCGTCGCCGACGATGTGGTGCTGGGCCAGGAACAGCACGTGGTCGTCGGCGGCGAGCCGGATCAGCAGGGCCCGCAGCAGCGGCCCCTCGGCGAGGTCGAACGGCTCGGCCGCCGCCGCCTCGACCAGCGCCTGCGCGGCGGCCTCGTCGGGCGCGTCCACCACCGTCAGCGGCACGTCCGCGGTGTCCGCGATCACCACCGTGGGGCGGCCGTCGGCGTCGGCCGGGAAGCGGGTGCGCTGCGACTCGTGCCGGTCCGCGAGCGCGGTCAGGGCGGCGCGCAGCGCGTCCACGTCGAGCGGTCCGCGCACCCGCAGCGGCACCGCGATGTGGTACGCCGCCTCGCCCGGGGCGAGCTGGTCCATGAACCAGACCCGCTCCTGGGCGTAGGACAGCGGCACCTCGGCGCCGGCCGGGCGGGGGGTGATCCGGGCCGCGGTTGCGGTCTGGCGGGCGCGTAGCCGTCGGGCGATCAGCGCCTGCCGGGCCGCCTCGCGGGCCGGATCCTTCAGGTCGGTCATCAGTTGGTTCCCTCTTCCGCCGCGAGCAGCGCGGCGACCTCGGTGTCGGAGAGGCCGTCGAGCTCGGCGGCGATCCGCTGTTCGATCTGGGCGGCCAGGTCCGCCACCACGGGGCTGCTGAACAGCGCCCGCATGGGCAGCTCCACGTCCACCTCGGCGCGGATGCGGGCCATCGCCCGCATGCCGCGCAGCGAGTTGCCACCGAGGGCGAAGAAGTCGTCGTGGGCGCCGACCTTCTCCACCTGGAGGATGTCGGCGTACACCTCGGCGACCAGGGCCTCGGCCTCGGTGCGGGGCGCGACGTAGCTGTCCTGCGCCGTCTCGGCCGTCGCCGGGGCGGGCAGCGCGGCGCGGTCCAGCTTGCCGTTCGGGGTCAGCGGCAGCGCGTCCAGCCGGACCAGGGCGGCCGGCACCAGGTGCGCCGGCAGCTCGCGGGCCAGTTCGGCGCGGACCGAGTCCTCGTGGGCCGGGCCCACCAGGTAGCCGACGAGCATCGGCTCGCCGCCGTCGGCGCGGACCGCCGCGGCGGCGGCCCGTACGTCCGGGTGGGCCAGCAGCGCCGCCTCGACCTCGCCCAGCTCGATCCGCATGCCGCGCACCTTGACCTGGTCGTCGCGGCGGCCCAGGTAGTCCAGCGTGCCGTCGGCGCGCCAGCGTGCCAGGTCGCCGGTGGCGTACATCCGGGCGCCGGGCGGGCCGTACGGGCAGGGCAGGAACCGCTCGGCGGTCAGGCCGGGCCGCTCGTGGTAGCCGCGGGCGAGCTGCGTGCCGGTGACGTACAGCTCCCCCACCACGCCCGGCGGCACCGGGCGCAGCGCGGTGTCGAGCAGCAGCGCCCGGGTGTTCCAGGTGGGCGTGCCGATCGGCACCGGGCCGGACCCGACCGGCTCGCCGGGGGCGATGCGGGCCGCGACGCAGCCCACAGTGGCCTCGGTCGGGCCGTACTCGTTGATCACCGCCACGTCGGGGTGCGCGGCCCGCCAGGCGGCGAGCTGCTCCCCGGTCAGCGCCTCGCCGCCGATGACCAGGTCGGTCGTCGGTGACAGCTCGCCGTCGAGCAGCGGCAGGTGGCTCGGCGTGACCTTGAGGAAGGTCGGCCGCCCACCGGCGCGGGCGGCGGGCTCGTCGATCGCGGCGAGCCGTACCGTGCCGCCTGCGGTGAGCGTGCCGAGCAGGCCGGTGACGGTGAGGTCGAACGAGACCGGCGAGTGCAGCAGCGCCACCCCGGAAAGCCCCGGGTAGGTGGCCCGGGCCCAGGCCAGGTACGCGGTCACCGCCCGGTGCTCGACCACCACGCCCTTGGGCCGGCCGGTGGAGCCGGAGGTGTAGAGCACGTACGCGGGGTGTTCGGGGCGCAGCGGGGCGACCCGGTCGGCGTCGGTGAGGTCGTCGCCGGGCTGGTCGGAGCCGACCTCACCGTCGAGCACCAGCGCGTCGCCGGGCACCAGGGCGGCGGTGTCCGGGTCGGCCACCACCAGCGCGGGCGCGGCGTCGGTGAGCAGGTACGCGATCCGCCCGGCCGGGTACGTGGTGTCCACCGGCACGTACGCGGCGCCGGCCTTCAGCACGGCGAGCATCGCCACGACGAGGTCGCAGGAGCGGGGCAGGGCCAGCGCGACCCGGGTCTCCGGGCCGGCCCCGCGCGCCACCAGCAGCCGGGCCAGCCGGTTCGCGGCGGTGTTCAGCTCGGCGTAGCGCAGCGTCGCGCCGTCGCAGACCAGCGCCGGCTCGTCCGGGGTGGCGGCGGCCTGCCGCTGCACCTCGTCGACCACAGTGGTCGCCGGCACGTCGTGGGCGGTGTCGTTCCAGGCGCCCAGCACCAGGTCATGTTCGTCGTCGGTGAGCAGCGGCAGCGCGGCGACGGTGCGCTGCGGCTCGGCGACGGCGGCGGCGAGCAGCCGCACGTAGCGGCGCACCACGGCCTCGGCGGTCTCCCGGTCGAACAGCTCGGTCCGGTAGACCAGGCGGCACTCCCCGGTGGTGATGTCGAAGGCCAGGTCGTCCTTCGTGGTGCCCAGCTCCACCGGGTCGAGGCCGGAGTCCGGGATCCAGTTCAGGGCGGTCTGGAAGATCGGCTGCACCGACGGGTCCCGCTGCGGGTCGACCGCCTCGACGATCTTCTGGAACGGCGCCTGGCCGTGCTCCATGGCGTCGATCAGGCCGTTGCGGATCCGGCCGAGCAGCGCCGCGAACGCCGGGTCGCCGGAGACGTCGCAGCGCAGCGCCACCGGGTTGACGAACATGCCGATCAGCGGCGCCAGCTCCGGGTTGTCGCGTCCCGCGGTGGCCACCCCCACCACCACGTCGGTGTCGCCGGAGATCCGCGACAGCAGCGCCGCGAAACCGGCCAGCAGCACCATGTACGGGGTGGCCTGCGCGCCGGTGGCCAGCGTGCCGATCCGGTCCAGCAGCCCGTCGGGCAGCGTGAAGCGCACCTCGTCACCGGCGAACCCGAGCTGGCCCGGACGGGGCCGGTCCAGCGGCAGGCCGATCACCGGCGGCGCTCCGGCCAGGTGGCCGGTCCAGAAGGCGAGCTGCCGGTCCAGTTCCTCGCCGGTGAGCTGCTGGCGCTGCCAGACCGCGAAGTCGGCGTACTGGATGGGCAGCTCGGGCACGGCGGGCTCGGCGCCGGTGCGCGCGGCCTCGCAGAACGCGACCAGTTCGTGGTGGAACAGCACCGCCGAGTGGCTGTCGAAGACGGCGTGGTGCGCCACGAACGCCAGCGCGAGCCCGTCCTCCATGCGGATCAGCCGGGCCCGCCACAGCGGCGCGGCGTCCATCGGGATCGGGGCACGCGCCATCTCGCCGCGGATCCGCTCGAACTCGCCGCGCTGCTCACCGGCGGGCAGATGGGTGACGTCGGTGACGGGCAGCGGCGCCGGTTCGTGGGCGCGCACGACCTGCACCAGCGCGCCGTCGTCGACCCGCAGGTGGGTACGCAGCGCCTCGTGCCGGGCGATCACCCGGTTGACCACGTCGCCGGCCGTCTCGGCGTCCACGTCGCCGGGGAACATCCACGGGAAGGAGACGTTGAACACCGGCGACCCGGCGTCGAGCTGGTTGGCCATCCACACCCGCTCCTGGGCGTAGGAGGCCGGGAACGTCCACTCCTGGGTCATGAGAGGGCCTCGCGCACCGAGCGGGGACGCATGTCGGTCCAGACCTCGTCCACGTGGGCCAGGCACTCCTCGCGGCTGCCGGCGAAGCCGGTGTCGTGCCAGCCGGCGGGCAGCTCGCGGTCGGCCGACCAGATCGAGTACTGCTCCTCGTCGTTGCGGACGACCAGGAATCGGGATTCGGCCATGTCAGTTCGCTCCTGCGGTGTCGGGGGTGTGCGGCTCGGCCATCGCCACGGCGATCTTGCGGGGGCCGGTGAACGGCTCCCGGCCGTGCGCGGCGGTCATGTTGTCCACCACCAGCACGTCGTCGCGCTGGTAGTCGAAGCGGACCGTGGCCGCCCGGTAGGCGGCGCGCAGGTGGTCCATCACGTCGGCGGGGATCTCGCCGCCGTCGCCGTAGTAGGTGTTCGACGGCAGCCCGTCGGCGCCGAACATGGCCAGCAGCCCTTCCTGGTAGTCCTTGGGCAACGTGCTGAGGTGGAAGAAGGTGGCGTGGTTGAACCAGCGCGGGGTGTCCGAGCCCGGCCGGTGGTGCACCACGTCCCGGACCGCGCGGGTACGCAGGCCGTCCTTGCCGACCCATTCCACGGTGATCCCGTTGTCCGCCGCGTACGCCTCCACCTCGGCGCGGCTCTCGGTGTTGAACACCTCCTGCCAGCGGGTGCCGAAGTCGCCGTGGAAGTTGCGCACCAGCATCCAGCGGCGGCGGACGAACTCCTCACGTACCGCCGGGTCGATCAGCTCGTACACCCGGCGCACGTCGGCCAGCGGCGTGGCGCCCTGGCTGTCCGGCGGCGTGACGCAGTAGAAGAACAGCGTCAGCGGCCAGCGCGCCTGGTACGAGTTCTCGTTGTGCAGGAAGATCTCCTCGTCCGGCGGGTAGTCGGTCGAGGTGTAGACCCGGCCCTTGATGGAGTGCCGGGGCGAGGAGCGCTCGGTGTAGGTCAGCGGCTCACCGGCCAGCGCCCGTACGGCCTGGTCGAAGCCGTCCACGCCACCCACGTCGAAGCCGCGGAACAGCAGCCCTCCGCTGGCGACGAGGGTGTCCCGCAGCTCGGCGCGCCGGGCGGCGATGAGGTCGGTCAGCGGCCGGCCGTCGTTCTCGACGACCACCGGCAGCGTCGCGGTTGTCTCGCTCATGGTGCGGTGTCTCCTTGTTCCGTCGGATGTCAGCCGCGGGGCAGCCGCGGGATGGCCGGGATCGCCGCCGGGGCGGCCGGTTGGTCGGCGGGCGCCTCGGCGCGCAGCTCCTCGATCCGGGCGGCCAGGCCGGCCACCGTGGGGGTCTCGAAGAGGCTGCGCATCGGCAGCCGCACCCCGGTCGCCTTGCGCATGGCGGCGATCAGCTGCACGGCGACCAGCGAGTTGCCGCCGAGGGCGAAGAAGTCGTCGTCCACGCCGATGTCGGTGACGCCGAGACCGTCGCGCCACACCTGGGCGATGGTCTTCTCCAGCTCGGTGCCGGGTGCGGCCGAGCCGCCGCCGGTGGCCGCGGTCGCGCCGGCCGCCGCGTCGGTCTCCTCGGCGATGCTGTCGGTGGTGACCCGGGCGGCCCGGCGACGGATGTCGGCGACGGTGCGGGTGGCGATCACCACCTGGGCGCCGAGCCCGGCGGCGAGGCTGCGCCGGAACGCCTCCGCGCCGTCGACCGGGCGGATGTCCTCGGTCACCGCCGCCGGGGCGTCGGCGTCCGCCGGGGCGTCGGCCAGGTTGCCGGTGACCGCGTCCTGGTCGACCCGGCGCAGCACGAAGTCGCTGATCGCGACCAGTTCCCGCCCGTCCGGGTCGCGCAGCGACAGGTCGGCGGCGACCACCTCGTCGGTGGCGGCGGGCCGGTGCCGCAGGTGACTGTGGAACGTCGCCGGCAGCGCGCCGCGCACCACGATCCGGCCGTACGACAGCGGCAGGTAGGTGCCGGAGCCCTGGCCGCGGCCGAACGCGGTGGCCACGTCCAGCAGCGCCGGGTGCAGCCCCCACGAGGGCAGGTCGCCGAGCGCGGCGGCGGGCGCCTGCACGCGGGCCAGTTCCTCGCCGTCGGCGAGGTGGTGCTCGGCCAGCGCCGCCCAGCGCGGGCCGAACGTCAGCATGCTGGTGCGTCCCCGGCCGAACGAGGCGTCGTCGTCGACCCGCCGTCCGGCCACGGCGGGCACGGCGGCCGGCGGGGCCGCCTCGGTGGTCCACCCGGCGCTGCCGCGTACGTGGGCGCGCGCCTGGCCGGCGGCGAGGCTGGCCACGGTGAAGTCGGTGCCGTCCTCGGTCGGGGTCAGCTCGACCCGGTACTGGGCCACGGTGCCGTCCGGCACCGAGAACGGCTCCAGGAACACCACGTCGCGCAGCTCGACCGCGGCGTCCGGCCCCGGCGCGGGCAGCGCGGCGGCCACCGCCGCGCGTACCGACTCCAGGTGGGCGGTGCCCGGCACCACCGGCACGCCGCCGATGCGGTGCTCGTCGAGCAGCCAGTGGGTGTCGGCCGCGACCAGGCCGTGCAGCACCGTGCCGTCCGGCCCGGCGACCATCGTGGTCAGCACCGGGTGCGTGACCGTGGTGGTCACGGTGTCCCGCCCGGCGGCCCGGAACGCGGCCGGCGCGGCGGTCTCCACCGCCATGCCGACCTCGGCCCAGCCGCCCCAGTTCTGCGACACGACCGGGGCGCGGAACCCGGTGCCGGAGCGCGCGAAGGCGTCCAGGAAGTTGTTCGCGGCGCAGTAGTCGACCTGGCCGAACCCGCCGATCACCGCGGTGATCGAGGAGCACAGCACGACGAAGTCCAGCGGCAGGTCGCCGAAGACCTGGGCCAGCGCGAGCGTGCCGGCCAGCTTCGGGGCCAGCACACGCTGCGCCTCGTCGCGCTCCTTGATCTCGGCCATGCCACCGCCGGGCAGGCCGGCGGCGTGCACGATGCCGTCGAGCCCGCCGAACCGCCGCTCGGCCTCGTCGCGGACCCGGCGCAGGTCGTCCGCGTCGGTGACGTCGGCGGCGAGCACCAGCACCTCGGCGCCCGCGGCCTCCATCCGGCGGATCGCCGCGATGGCGCGTCCGGCCCGGTCGGCGCCGCCGTGCACCGCCAGGTGCCCGTCCCACTCGTCGCGCCCGGGCAGCCCGGAGCGGGCCAGCAGCACCAGCTTGGCGCGGGCCCGGCGGGCGAAGTCCTCGGCCAGGGTGACGCCGATGCCGCCGAGACCGCCGGTGATCAGGTAGCGGCCCTCCTCGCGCAGCACGCCCGGCTCCGCCTCGGCCGCGACGCTCACCTGCTCGTAGCCGCCGAGCCAGCGGCGGTCGCCGCGCAGCGCCACCTCCGGGTGCTCGGCGTCGACCGGGCTGCGCAGCTCGGCCACCAGGGCGGCCACGCCGCGCGCGGCCGGGTCGGTGTCCAGCAGCCGCACGGTCAGGCCGGGCAGCTCGGCCGGGAGCACCCGGGCCAGGCCGGCCAGCGTGGCGTGCTCGGGGCGGACGAGGTCGTCGCCGCGTACGTCGCCGATGCCAGCGGTGACCAGGTCCAGGCGTACGCCCGCCTCGTCGGCGGTCACACCGGCGCCCGCGAGCGCCTGCACCAGGTGCAGCGCGCCGAAGAAGCCGCGCTCCTGCGCCGCCCAGGCGGCCGCCGGGTCGGTGCCGGCCGGCTCGCCGTCGAGCGCGAACGCGTGCACGATCCGCCGGGGCACGTCGGCGCCGAGCGCGGCGAGAAGCTCCTCGGCGTCGGCGCGTACGCCGGGGCGCAGCCGGAAACCGCTCGCGGTGGCGGTGAACGCCTCGCCGGCGCGTACCTCGACCGGGTCGTCGCCGGCGGCGCGCAACGCGGCCACGAGCGCCTCGCCGCGCGGACCGTCGGCCAGCACCAGGCAGCGGCCCAGCGGCTCCACGGCGCGCGCCGAGGCGGCCTGGCGCCACACCGGCACCGCGAACCACTCCGGCAGCGGCCGGGGGCCGGTCTCGACGGGCGCCGCGGCCAGTTCCTGCTCCGGGTCCGGGTCGATCCAGTAGCGGCGCCGCTCGAACGGGTACGTGGGCAGCGGCACCCGCCGCGCCGCCGGGTCGGCCGCAAGGCGCACCGGCACCCCGGCGCACCAGAGCGCGCCGGCCGTGCCGAGCAGCGCGGCCAGGTCACCGGTCGGCTCGCCCGCGCCGGGCAGGCTGCCCAGCGGGGTCAGCGCGCGCTGCGCCTCGCCGGCCTTGGCGACCTGCATCCGGGCCAGGTTGGCCAGTTGCCGGCCGGGGCCGCACTCGACGAGCGCCCAGGTGCCCTCGGCGAGCAGCGTGGCCACGCACGCGCCGAAGCGGACCGGGCGGCGCAGGTGCGCGGCCCAGTACGCCGGGTCGGTGGCCTGCGCCTCGGTGATCCAGGTTCCGGTCACGTTCGACAGGAACGGCACCGCCGGGGCGCGCAGCGGCACGGTGGCCATCAGCGCGGTGAACTCGTCCAGGATCGGGTCCATCATCGGCGAGTGGAACGCGTGCGAGGTGCGCAGCAGCTTCGACTTGTTCTTGCCGCCCAGACTGGCGGCGAACTCTTCCACGAGCGCGGTCTCGCCGGCCACCACGCAGGTGCCGGGGCCGTTGACGGTGGCCACCGACAGGCCCTGAGGCAGCCGGTCGGCCACCGCCGACTCGTCGAGCGTGACCGCCAGCATCGAACCGGCGGGCAGGGAGTGCATGAGCCGGCCCCGGGCGGCCACCACGCGCAGCGCGTCCGCGAGGTCGAGCACGCCGGCAAGCGTGGCGGCCACGTACTCGCCGATGGAGTGGCCGATCATCGCGGCCGGGACGACCCCGGCGGCCCGCCACGCGACGGCGAGGGCGTACTCGACGGTGAACAACGCGGGCTGGGTCCACCGGGTCTCGGTGAGCTTGTCCGCCGCGTCCGGGTCGCGGCCGAGGATCAGGTCCCGGATGTCCAGGCCCAGCTCGGGGCGGAGCAGGTCGGCGCACTCGTCCACGGCGGCGGCGAACGCCCGGTCCTGGGCGTACAGTTCGGCGCCCATCCCGGCGTACTGCGAGCCCTGGCCGCTGAACAGGAACGCCACCCGGGGGGCGGGTCCGTCGGCGACGCCCCGGTGGCCCTTGCGCCGCTCGCGCAGCGCGGCGGCGGCGGACGCCGGGTCCCCGGCCACGACGGCGGCGCGGTGGGCGTACGTCTGGCGGCCGACGCGCAGCGTGTGCGCCACGTCGGCGAGCGCCACGTCGCTGCCGCCCTCCAGGTGCTCGGCGAGCCGGCGCACGGCGACGTCCAGCGCGGTCGGCGTCTTCGCCGACACCTGGAGCAGGTGCGCCGGGCGGGCCGGCGGCTCGTCCCGCTCCGCCGCCGGCGCCTCCTGGAGCACGACGTGCGCGTTGGTGCCGCCGATGCCGAAGGAGCTGACGCCGGCCCGGCGCGGCCCGCCGTCGGTGTCCCACTTGGTCAGCGTGTTCGCCACGTAGAACGGGGTGTCGGCGAAGTCGATGGCCGGGTTCGGCGACTCGTAGTTGATGGTCGGCGGGATCAGCCCGTGCTCCATCGCCAGCACCGTCTTGATCACGCTGACGATGCCGGAGGGCTGGCTCAGGTGGCCGATGTTCGACTTCACCGACCCGATGCCGCACCAGCCGCGCTCGTCGGTGTCCTTGGCGTAGACGGCGGACAGCGCGGCGACCTCGATCGGGTCGCCGAGCGCGGTGCCGGTGCCGTGCGCCTCGACGTAGCTGATGCTGCGCGGGTCGACGCCGGCGAGCGCGACGGCCTGGGCGATGGCCTCGGTCTGCCCGTCGATGCTGGGGGCGGTGAAGCCGACCTTCCCGGCGCCGTCGTTGTTGATGGCATTGCCGAGCACGACCGCGCGGATGTGGTCGCCGTCGGCGATCGCGTCGGAGAGCCGCTTGAGCAGCGTCACGCCGACGCCGCTGCCCCACACCGTGCCGTTCGCTGCGGCGTCGAACGGCCGGCACCGCCCGTCCGGCGAGGTGAAGCCGTCCATGCCGAGGTAGCCGACGTGCGGCAGCTCGATGTTGACGCCGCCGGCCAGGGCCATGTCGCACTCGCCGTTGCGCAGCGCCTCGCAGGCCAGGTGGAACGCGACCAGCGAGGTGGAGCAGGCGGTGTGCACGGTCATGCTGGGTCCGCGCAGGTCCAGCCGGTACGACACGTTAGTGGCCACGTAGTTCGGCGAGTTGCCGGTGGCCAGCGACACCGCGCCGTGCGGGTTCCCGCCGACCCGCTTGTTGCGGTACACGTTGCGGTGCAGGTACGTGTTTCCGCCGGTACCGGCGTACACGCCGACCGCGCCGTCGTAGCGGCCCGGGTCGTAGCCGGCGTCCTGCAGCGCGGTGTAGCAGGTCTCCAGGAACAGCCGGTGCTGCGGGTCGGTGATCTCGGCCTCGCGGGCGGTCATCCCGAACAGGCCGGCGTCGAACTCGTCGTAGCCGTCCACCAGCGGGGCACGGTTGACCCAGCCCGGGTCGTCGACCTCCTGCGGCTGGGCGCCGCGGGCGAGCTGCTCCTCGCGGGTCAGCTCGGTCGTCGACTCCACGCCGTCGACCAGGTTGCGCCAGAACTCGTCGACGTCGGCCGCGCCGGGCAGGCGGGCGGCGAGCCCGACGATGGCGATGGGCTCGACGCCGTCGTCGGCGGGAATGTCGTTCTGCATGGGGGTTCCTTCATTCACAAGGGATCGCGTCACGGGTGAGGTCGGCGTGGCGGCGGGGTTCGGCGGGCGCGGCCCCGCCGGGCGGCGGCGCGCAGCGCGGCGCGGGCCAGTTCCGGCCGGTCGGCGGCCCCGTCCAGGCTGGCGGCGAGCGCCCGCACGGTCGGGTGGCGGAACAGGTCGAGCATGGTGATCGAGCGGCCGGTGGCCTCGGTGAGGCGGGCGTACACGGCGGCCAGGGCCATCGAGTGGCCGCCGATGTCGAAGAAGTTGTCGGTGACGCCGACGGTGTCCCGGCCGAGCACGTCGCGCCAGATGCCGGCGATCAGCTCCTCGGTGCCGGTGAGCGCGTCCGAGCCGGTGGGCAGCGGCGCGCGGGCCGGTTCGGCGGTGGCGACGGTCATCGCGCCGAGCGCGGCCACACGCACCGCCGGGCGGGGCAGCTCGGGCGCCACCTCGGCGGCCGGCGCGTCCGGGTCGGCGGCGAGCGCGCCGACCAGGGCGGCCAGGTCGGCCAGGAGCGCGCTGATCCGCTCGGCGGTGAACAGGTCCGGGTTGTGCACCACCTCGACGCCGGCCCGCCCGTCACGCTCCACCACGTAGACGGTCAGGTCGAACGGTGAGCCGGGCTTGGGCACCGCCACCGGCTCGGCCGCCAGGCCGGTCAGCGCCAGCCGGGGCGGGGCGAAGTTGAGCACGTTGAACAGCACCTGCACCAGCGGGGCACGTGAGGTGTCCCGGCCCACGCCGAGCGCCTCCACGATGCGTTCCAGCGGCGCGCCCGGGTGGGCGGTGACCTCGTGCAGCTCGGCGGCGGCCCGGTCGACCTGCTCGGCGAAGCTCGCGCCACCGGAGCGGACCCGCACCGGCACGGTGTCGATGAAGAAGCCGATCACCTCGTCGAACGCGGCCAGCCGCCGGTCGGCGACGATCGCGCCGAGCACGTGCTCGTCGCCGCCGGTGACCCGGCGCAGCAGCTCGCCGAACGCGGCCAGCAGCACCGCGGCGACTGTGGTGCCGCGCCGCGCGGCCAGGTCGCGCACGTCCCGGTCGGCGGCCTCGTCCAGCCGTACCGCGGCCTCCGCGCCGGCGTACGTCTGCACGGCCGGGCGGGGCCGGTCGCGGGGCAGGTCCAGCACCGTCGGCGCGCCGGCCAGGTGCGCGGTCCACCAGGCCAGGTCGGTCTCGCCGCGGCGCCGGTCCCGGTCGGCGCGCCACACGGCGTAGTCGGCGTACGTGGCGGGCAGCGGCGGGCGGCCCGGCACGGACCGGCCGAGCGCGCGGGCGTACGCGAGCGCCAGCTCGTCGTAGAGCAGCGCCTCGGACCAGCCGTCGAAGACCGCGTGGTGCACGGTGACCGCGAGCACGTGCTCCTGCGCGGCGAGCCGGTACACGGTCACCTGCCAGGGCGGGCCGGTGGCCAGGTCGAACGCGTGCCCGGCGCCGGCCGCGAGCATGCCGGCCAGCTCGGTGTCCGGGTCGGCGGCGGCGGTCAGGTCGACCACCGGCACCGCCACGTCGGTGGGTTCCTCGCGGACCGCGTACGGCACGCCGCCGTTCTGCGGGATCCGCCAGCGCAGCACGTCGTGCCGTTCGGCGACGGCCCGCAGCGCGGCGCCGAGCGCGGCGACGTCCAGCGGCCCGCGCAGCCGGTGCGCGACGGCGATGTTGTACGGCGCGCTGGACGGGGCGAGCTGGTCCATGAACCACAGCCGCCGCTGCGGCGGGGACAGCGTCGGCGGGTTGCCGGTGGTCAGCCCGTCGGCGTCGGCCGGGTCGGCGGCGCGGACCCGGTCCACCAGCGCGGCGAACGTGCGGTCGGCGAACAGCACCCGGGTGTCCACCTGCCGGCCCAGCTCCGCGCGCAGCGCCGCGACCAGCCGCATCGCGGCGATGGAGTTGCCGCCGGCGGCGAGGAAGTCGCTGTCCGGGGCGGGCGCGGCGCCAAGCAGCCGGGTCCAGACGCGCCGGACCGCCGCCGTCACCGGGTCGTCGTCGGCGGACGCGTCGGCGACTGCGGCCGGGGTCGCCGCGGCCAGTTCGCGCAGCGCCGGCCGGTCCAGCTTGCCGGTGACCGGGCTGACCGGCAGCGCGTCCAGCCGCACCGTCCGGGCCGGCAGCATCGCGGTGGTCAGCCGCGTCTGCGCGTACGCCCGCAGCTCGTCGTCGCCGGGCGCGCCGGCCGGGGTGAGGAACGCGACCAGCTCGGCGCCGGCCGGGCCGGGCACCGCCTCCACCGCGACGCGCTCGACGCCGGGGCATGCGGCCAGCACCGCCTCGATCTCGCCCAGCTCGATGCGCTGGCCGCGCACCTTGACCTGCCGGTCGGCGCGGCCCAGGTAGACGATCCGGCCGTCCGGGCCCTGCCGGACCAGGTCGCCGGTGCGGTAGAGCCGCTCGCCCGGTGCCTCCCCGAACGGGTCGGGCACGAACCGCTCGGCGGTCAGGCCGGGCCGGTTCAGGTAGCCGTGGGCCAGGCCGGGCCCGCCGATCAGCAGCTCGCCGGTCTCGCCCGCCGGCACCGGACGCAGGTCGGCGTCGACCACGTACGCCCGGTGGTTGGGCAACGGCCGGCCGATCGGCATCGGGTCGGTGTCGGCCGGGGTGAGGTCGCAGGTGACCGCCAGCACCGTGGTCTCGGTGGGGCCGTAGCCGTTGAGGAACCGCCGGCCCGGCGCCCAGCGGGCGACCAGCTCGGCCGGGACCGCCTCGCCGCCGCAGAGCAGCACCCGCCATGACGGGAACCCGGCCGGGTCCAGCAGCGACAGCACGGTCGGGGTGATGAAGCCCCAGGTGACCTCGTGCTCGGCGACGAACCGGGCCAGCCGGACCGGGTCGGCCCGGTCGTCGGCGCCGAGCAGCTGCACCGCGCCGCCGAGCGTCAGCGGCACGAACAGGTCCATGGTGGCCGCGTCGAAGCCGAGCGAGGCGATGCCGAGGCTGCGGATCGAGGCGTCGGCGCCGGTCAGCGCGCTCACGCCGGTGACGAACTCGACGGCGTTGCGGTGGGTGGTCAGCACGCCCTTCGGGCGGCCGGTGGAGCCGGAGGTGAACAGCACGTACGCCGGGTCGCCGGGGCGGGCCGGGCAGGGCGCGAGCGGGGCCGGGCCGGGCAGGCCGAGCGCCGTCACGCCGGGCTCGTCGCCGAACTCGGCCGCCGCCGCGTCGCCGACGACGACCCGGACGCCCGCGTCGCGGACGATGCCGCGCAGCCGGGCCCGAGGGCCGCCCGGCTCCAGCGGCACGTACGCGGCGCCGGCGAGCAGCACGCCGACCACAGTCGTCACCAGGTCGGGGGTACGCGCGCCGCACACGCCGACCCGGTCGCCCCGGCCGACGCCGTGCTCACGCAGCGCGGCGGCCACCCCGGCGGCCCGGTCGACGAGCTGCCGGTAGGTGAGCCGGGTGTCCCACTGGCGCACCGCCACCGCGTCCGGGGTGCGGGCCGCCTGCGCGGTGATCAGGTCGGCGAGGGTGGCGTCCGGCCAGGGCAGGTCGGTGCCGTGGACGGCGCTGACGGTCAGGGTGTCGGTCACCGGAGTGCTCCAAGGTGCTCGGCCGGGTCGGTGATCTGGAGGCGCAGTTCGCTGACGTAGCCGCGGCCCTGGGCGTCGGGCACCCAGGCCTCGGCGGGGGCGGGCAGCAGTTCGGAGACCACCACCGGCACGTCCGGGCCGGTCCGCAGCGCGGCGTCGACCATGGCGCACAGCGACTGCGCGTACAGCGGCCCGGTCAGGTCCACGTAGCAGGGTTTGATCTCGGTGCCGACCTTGACGAAGACCCGCTCGGGCAGGCCGGTCTCGGCGCGCCAGCGGCGTACCGCCAGGTAGCGGGAGGTCTCGTCGGGGTGGCCGCCCAGCCCGCACGCCCCGGCCGTGGTGCGCCAGGTGCGCCGTGCCACCACCAGCCGGTCGATGGTGATCCGGGGCATGTACGCCGCGGCGCCGAGCAGCTTGAACGCGTCGAGCAGCAGCGAGCCGAGCAGCGTGGCGAAGACCTCCATCAGCGGCCAGCGGGCGCCGTCGGGAAAGACCGCGGTGAGCGTGTCGCCGGTGCGTTCGACCAGCACGGCGGTGGCCGGGACCAGGCGGTCCACGTCGGCGCCGTGCGCCGTGTCGATGCCGAGCTGGCGGTCCGCCGGGCCGGTCAGCGCGTACGTGGTGCGGGTGGTGCGGCGGGGGAAGCTGTCCGGCCACAGCACCCGCAGCCGGACCGGGCCCAGGTCGGCGTCGAGGTCGGCGCGCAGCGCCGCCGGGTCGGGGTGGAACGGGCTGAGCACCGCGCTGTCGAACGCGACCGACGCCGGGTGCAGCTCGCCGAGCACGAGCAGGAAGTCGCCCCGCTCGACGGCCTCCGGCGAGGCGGCGCACAGCTGCACGTCCGGGTTGTGCAGCCGGGCCGACGGCCAGCCGGGTCGGGTCGCCGGGAACAGTTCCCGGACCCGGTCGGTCAGGTCCGCGGCGCGCAGCCGCAGCTCCGGCTGCCCCTCGGGCAGGTCGGCCAGGCCGAACAGCTCGGCCCAGCGTGCGGTGAGCGTGGCGCCGGCCCGGCCGATCGGGCCGTCCGGGGAGACGAGCGTGCCCTGGGCCAGCAGCCACAGGTCGGCCAGCCGCACCGGGCCGTCGGCGGCCAGTTCCTCGTGCAGTTCGGTGAAGACCTCACCGCAGCGGGCGGCCACCTCGCCGGTGAACCAGCGGGCGGTACGCAGCACCACGGCGAGGGGCTCGGCGAGCGCGTCGATGACCGCCGACCCGATGCGGAACTCCAGGTCGCGGGCGGTCTCCTCGTAGCAGACGGTGCGGGCGGCGTACATCTGCCCGCTGTGCCGGGTGGCCGGGCGGCCGGTGACGGCGGTGAACTCGGCGTTGAGCGCGGCGAGCGCGGCGCCGAGCCGGTCCGGGTCGCCGGCCGACGCGGCCACCTCGTCGCGGGCGGCGCGCAGCCGGCCGAACTCGGCCGCCGTGGCGGCGCGGACCGGCTCGTCGCCGATCGCGGCGATCCGCGCTTCGAGCACCAGCTCGGCGTCGGGCGCGATCGGCAGGTTCGCGCCCCAGCTGAGCTGGCCGCGCTCGACCCACCGGTCCAGCAGCAGGTAGACGTCGTCGGCGCTGTGCACGTCGCCGGCGTCGCACAGCCGCTGCGCCAGCTCCACCGCGGGGGTACGCCCGTCGCAGGCGCCGAGCACCAGCGCCTCGACCGGGGTCAGCGCGATCGGCGGGTGCAGCGGCCAGCGCAGCTCCCGGCCGGCGACGGTCAGGTGCGGTTGCAGGGCCGGCGCCCACCAACGGCGCACCGCCAGGTCGTCGGCAAGCCGGTCGGCGTACGCGATGAGCGCCCACGCCTCGAAGTACACCCGCCGCCGGTGCACCAGCGCGGCACCGGGCACGGTGTGCACGCCGGGCCGGGTGGTGTCGAACGTGCCCCAGCAGACCGGGCCGAAGAAGCCGATGGTCTCGGCCTTGCCGCAGTAGCGCTGCCAGTAGCGCAGCAGGCTCAGCTCGCGCTTGCGGCGGCGCACGTTGCGGACCTGCGGGTCGGTGCGCAGCAGCCCGTCCAGCGCGATCAGCATGTCCGGGTTCTGCCAGGTCACCGCCTCGCGCAGCAGCGGGTCGGCGGCCAGCTCGCCGGCCACCGCGGAGGACTCGGCGAACGCCTCGCGCAGCGTCTTGTCGAACACCTCGGCGCCGGTGTCGCCGGCGAGCAGCGCGTCCGCGACGGCGGCGCAGTCCGGCGCGGCGAACCGGTCCAGCCCGGCGGCCGGGAAACCGGCGGTCCGCAGGACCACGTCACGCCACACCGACCAGCCGGTGTCGCCCAGGGGCACCAGATGGCTCACCGGTGGTCCTCCCGCCGGGCGTCGGTGATGTGCAGGCGCAGCTCGCTGAAGTAGCGGCGGCCCTGCCCGTCGGGCACCCACGCCTGCTCCGGGGCGGGCAGCATCTCGCTGACGGTGAACGAGACGTCGTCGCCGCCGTCGACCCGGGCGGCGCGCGCCATCGCGCAGAGCGTGGTGGCGAACGCCGGCGCGGACAGATCGACGAAGCAGGGCTTGGTCTCGGTGCCGAACTTGACGTACACCTGTTCGGGCAGGCCGAGGCGGCGGCGCCAGTCCCGGACGGCGAGGAAGCGCTCGCGCTCCCCGTTCGGGACGGCCAGGCCGCTGTCGCCCACTGTGGTCCGCCACGTCTGCCGGGCCAGCACCAGCCGGTCCACGGTGATCCGGGGCGTGTACGGCGCGGCGGCGACCAGCTTGAAGCCGTCCACGGCGTGCGCGCTGAACGGCTCGGCGAAGATCTCGGTGAGCGGCCAGCGCTGCCCGTCCGAGGCGGTCGCCACCAGCTCGCCGTCGACGTCGTCGACGACCAGGTCCACGGTGGGCAGCACGCGGGCCGGGTCGGCGCCGGGCGCGTCGAGGAACGCCAGGTGCCGGTCGGTCGGGCCGGTCAGCGACTCGGCGGTACGGCTGGTCCGGCGCGGCCAGTCGGCCGGGAACAGCAACCGGACGCGCCGCTGCCCGAGGTCCGCCGCCAGCGCGTCGCGCAGCCGCTCCACGTCCGGGTGCGACGGGGTGAACACGGCGCAGTCGAACGACGACCAGGCGGCGTGCAGCTCACCGAGCACCACGGTGTAGTCGCCGCGCCGCAGCGCGTCCGCGTCGGTGGCGCAGATCTGCAGGTCGGGGCTGTGGATGGCGGCGTTGGACCACTCCGGGCCGGCGCCGGGGAACACCGCGTCGATCCGGTCGGCGAGGTCGGCCGCGCGCAGCCGTACGTCGGTGCTGCCGGCGGGCAGCGTGTCCAGGCCGAACAGCCCGGACCAGCGGGCGGCGAACTCCGCCGCCACCGCGTCGACGGGCCGCTCGCCGTCGCCCCAGAACATGCCCTGGGCCAGGAACCACAGGTCGGCCAGCGGCACCGGGCCACCGGACTCGGCGCGCAGTTCCTCGTACAGGCCGCGCAGCACGTCGAGGTAGGCGCGGGCGAGCGCGTTGGCCAGCCAGCGGGCGGCGCGCAGCAGCACGTCCAGCGGGGCGGCCAGCTCGGCCAGCAGCGGCGCGCCGAAGACCACGTCCAGGTCCCGGGCGCTGTCCTCGTAGCAGACCGTGCGCCCGGCGTACATCTGTCCGGCCCGGCGTACCGCGGGCACGCCGGTCAGCTCGGTGAACGTGGCGTCGAGCGCGTCCAGCGCGGCGCGCAGCCGCTCCGCGTCCCCGGCCGCCGCGGCCACCTCGTCGCGCGCGGCGCGCAGCCGGTCGAACCCGGCGCGGGCGGCGGCGCGGGCCGGCTCGTCACCGATCGCCTCGATCCGGTCGGCCAGCACCCGTTCGGCGTCCGGGCTCACCGGCAGGGCCGCGTCCCAGGTGATCAGTTCGCGCTCCACCAGGCGGTCGAGCAGCGCGTAGCCGTCCTCGGGGCGGCGCAGCCCGATCGCCGGGTCGGCGACCAGGTCGGCGGCGGGGCGCCGCCCGTCGGCCGCGCGCAGCAGCCCGGCCTCGACCGGGGTCAGCGTCAGCGGCGGACGTCCGGGGCGCAGCACGGCCCGGTCCCGGACCGCCAGGTGTGGCCGGAGCATCGGTGGCCACCAGCGGCGGACCGCCAGGTCCGCGCCGATCCGGTCGGCGTACGCGGTCAGCGCCCACGACTCGAACCACACCCAGCGTCGGCGGGTCAACCGGTCGCCGGGGTTGACCCGGGCAACTTCCGGCTGTGCCGGATCGACTGTGACCCAGCAGCTGGGCCCGAAGAAGCCGACCGTCTCGTTCTTGCCGCAGTAGCGCTGCCAGTACTTCAGCAGCGCCCGTTCCCGGTCGCGGCGGCGTACGTTGCGGGCCGCGTCGGCGCCGCCGCGCACCAGCCCGTCGAACGCGACGAGCGCGCCCCGGTTCTGCCAGGTGACCGCCTCGCGAAGCAGCGGATCGGCGGCCAGCGCGGTGAACCGCTGCGCGCCGGAGCGCAGCGCCTCCTCGAACTCCTTGTCGAACCGGTCCGCGCCCGCGCCGGTGGCGAGCAGCTCGTCGGCGGCGGTGGCAGCCCGGGGCGCGCTGAACAGCTCCAGCCCGTCGGCCGGGAACCCGGTGGTACGCAGCACCGCGTCGCGCCACACCGACCAGCCGGTGTCGCCGAGGGGGACCCGGTGCGCGGCGCCGGCGGTCCCGCGGCCGGCGGCGCGCACCGGGTCCGGACCCGCGTCCGGCGTGCCGGCGCGGGGGTCCGAAAGCGCGGCGGTCAGGTCGGCGCGGATCAGCGCGGCCAGCTCGGGCAGCCGGTCGTGCAGGAAGAAGTGCCCGCCGTCCAGCTCGTGCAGGGTGAACCCGGCCGCGGTGTGCTCGGCCCAGGCCGCGTTCTGGTCCCGGGTGACCGCCCGGTCGGTGCGGCCGGCGAACGCGACGATCGGCACCGGCAGCGGCTCGCCGGGCACGTGGCGGTAGTCGTCGACCCGGCCGAAGTCGGCGCGCAGCAGCGGCAGCAGCAGTTCCACCAGCTCCGGGTGGTCGAGCAGTTCGGCGGGGAGGCCGCCGCCCTCGCCGAGGCGGCGCAGCAGCTCGTCGTCGCTCGCCCGGGACAGCCCGTCGAACGGGCCGGGGGTGCGTACGTGCGGGGCGCGGGCACCGCCGACGTAGAGCCGCAGCGGCAGCGGGCGGCCGGTGCGGCGCAGCTCGCGGACCACGTCGAAGCCGAGCCGTCCGCCCATCGAGTGGCCGTAGATCGCGTACGGGCGGTCGGCCCGGGAGGCGATGGCGTCGGCCACCTCGGCGACGCTGAAGCGCGGGTCCTCGGTGATCCGGTTCTCCCGGCCGGGCAGTTGCACCGGCGTCACGTCGACGCTCTCGCCGAACTCGGACGCCCAGCGCCGGAACGCGCTGGCGCCCGCACCGGCGTAGGGCAGGCAGAACAATCGCACCGGGGCCTCGGGTCGGCTTCCGGCGGAGACGAACCAGTTCACCGCGGACCTTTCTGCACGGGGTCGATCCAGTGCCGGCGGCGCTGGAACGGGTAGGTGGGCAGTCCGGTGCGACGCACCGTGCCGTCGGGGTGCAGCTCGTGCCAGTCGACGTCACGCCCGGCGACCCAGTCGGCGGCCGTCTCGCGCAGCGGACCGCCGTCGCCGGCGATCCGGGCGTCGGTGTCCAGCAACACGTCCAGGGCGGACAGCGCGGCCGGCAGGTCGGCGGCGACCACCGCCGCCCGGTGCGCGAACGCCCGCCGGCCCAGCGCCAGCGTGGCGGCCACGTCGGACAGTGCCGGGGCGGCGCCGGCCAGGTGGGTCCGCAGGCGGGTCAACGCGGCCCGCAGCGCCGCCGGGGTACGCGCGGAGACCGGCAGCAGCCACGGCCCCTCGCCGGGCGGGTCGGCCGGCTCGGCCGGTGGCGGCTGTTCCACCACCACGTGCGCGTTGGTGCCGCCGAGGCCGAACGCGCTGACCCCCGCGACCCGGCGCGCGCCGTCCGGCCAGTCCCGCGCCTTGGTGGGCACGTAGAACGGTCCGGCCGTCAGGTCGATCTCCGGGTGCGGGCGGCTGAAGTGCAGGTTCGGCGGGATCACCCCGTGCCGGACGGCGAGCACCGTCTTGATCAGCCCGGCGATGCCGGCGGCGGCGTCGAGGTGACCGATGTTCGTCTTGACCGAGCCGAGCGCTGTGGACTCGGCGGGCGCGGCGCCCGCGTACACCTCGTGCAGCGCCGCGACCTCGATGGCGTCACCGAGCGGCGTGCCGCTGCCGTGGCCCTCGACGAAGCGGACCTCGCCCGGCGCGACCTCGGCAGTGGCGAGCGCGCCGGCGACGGCGGCGGCCTGCCCGGCCGGGCCGGGCACCGCGAAGCCGGCCCGGTCCGGGCCGTCGTTGGTGACCGCCCAGCCGGGCAGGATCGCGTAGATGCGGTCGCCGTCGGCCTGCGCGTCGGCGAGCCGGCGCAGGGCGACCACGCCGGCGCCGGAGCCGAAGCCGGAGCCGGCGGCGGCCTCGTCGAAGGCGCGGCACCGGCCGTCGGGCGAGACGAGCCCGCCCGCCCGGTGCCGGGGCCACATCACGGTGGAGCCGCCGGCCAGGGCCAGGTCGCACTGGTAGTCGGCGAGGCTCTGCGCGGCCACGCACACCGCGACGAGCGAGCTGGAGCAGGCGGACTGCACGGCCATCGCCGGGCCGGTCAGGCCGAGCCGGTAGGCCACCTGCCCGGGCAGGTGGTCGGTGAGCTGGCGGCCGACGAGCCGGGCCTCCCAGTCGTCCGGGTCGACGTCGCCGACCACCGCCGGGTTGTCCATCAGGTGGAACAGGAAGTAGCGGTTGACGGAGGTGGCGGCGTAGACGCCGACCAGCCCGGGGAAGCGGGCCGGGTCGTGCCCGGCGTCCTCCAGCGCCTCCCAGGCGGTCTCCAGGAACAGCCGGTGCTGCGGGTCGGTACGGGCGGCCTCGTCGGCGCCGAAGCCGAAGAACTCGGCGTCGAAGTCGGCCACCCCGTCGAGCCGGCCGGTGGCGCGCACGTGCCGGGGGTCGGCGAGCAGGCCGGGCCCGACGCCGAGCGCGGCCAGTTCCTCGTCGGTGTGGTCGTGCACCGAGTCGACCCCGGTGCACAGGTTCCACCAGTACGTGGCCACGTCGGGCGCGCCCGGGAACCGGCCGGCGAGGCCGACCACGGCGATCTCGTCGCCGGTGTACTCGCGGGCGGCGCGTACCGGCGCGGCGGGCGCGGGCAGCACCGGGGCGCGGACCGCCTCGGGCGGGGCGTCGAGCAGCGCCGCCTGGGTGGCGACGGTCGGGTGGTCGAACAGGCGCAGCATCGGCAGGCGGACGCCGAACCGCTCGGCGAGGCGCTGCTGAACCTGGCCCAGCAGCAGCGACTGCCCGCCCACGTCGAAGAAGCTGTCGGTGCGGCCGACCGCGTCGCGGCCGAGCACCGCGCACCAGATGTCGTGCACGGCGCGCTCGGTCTCGGTGGCCGGCGCCGCGTCGGCGGGCACCTCGGTCACCGGGTCGGGCAGCGCCCGCTCGTCGACCTTGCCGGTGACGGTGAGCGGGAACTCGTCGACCACCACCACCGCGCGGGGCACCGCGTAGTCGGGCAGCTCCGCGGTCAGGGCGGCGCGCAGCGCCGCCGGGTCGGGGCGGGCGCCGGCCGGGCGGGCGTACGCGAGCAGTTCGCCGTCGCGCACGATCGCGCGGACGCCGGCGACGCCGGGCTGGGCGGACAGCACCGCTTCGATCTCGGTCAGCTCGACGCGGTGTCCGCGTACCTTGACCTGGCGGTCGAGCCGGCCGAGGCAGACCAGTTCCCCGCCGGGCAGCAGCCGGCCCAGGTCACCGGTGCGGTACGACCGCAGTCCGTCGGCGTCGACGCCGAAGCGGTCGCTGTCCTGGTTGAGGTAGCCGGGGGCGAGGTGCCGGCTGTGGACGACGATCTCGCCGGTGTCCGGGGCGAGGTCGAGCCGGTAGCCGGGGAACGCGGTGCCGACCGGCAGCGGCCCGTGGGCGCCCGGGTTCACCTCGGACAGCGGCAGCAGATGCCGGGCGGCGAACGTCATCTCGGTGGCGCCGTAGCCGTTGACCAGCACGCACTCGGGGGCGAACCGGTCCCGGCCGCGGGCCGCGTCGGTCCAGGTGGCCTGTTCGCCGCCGAGCAGCACCGCCCGCACCGTGGCCAGCCGGCGCGCGCCGAGCGTGTCGAGCAGGAAGCGGTAGACGGTGGGCGTGCAGTGCAGCACCGTGGCGCGGTGCCGGTCGAGCTGCTCGACGGCGTACGCGAGTCCCTGGCGGCGCAGGTCGACCGGGACGACGGCGGCGCCGGTGAGCAGCGCCGGGTAGAGGTCGGGGATGGCGGCGTCGAAGCTGAACGACGCGAGCAGGCTGAGCCGGTCGTCCGGTCCGACGCCGAGTGCGGCGATCTGGTTGTCGACGACGTGGGCCAGGTTGCGGTGGGTCTGCCCGACCGCCTTGGGCACGCCGGTGGAGCCGGAGGTGAACAGCACGTACGCCAGCGCGTCCGGCTCGGCCGGAACCGGGCGCAGCGGGGCCGGCGGCACCTCGTCCAGCGGCACGACCGGACGCTCGCCGGCCAGCGCCGAGGCCAGGTCGCGGTGCTCGGCGGCGCACGCGACGGCGGTGACGCCGGCGGCGTCGACCATGTGGCGCAGCCGGGCGACGGGGAAGCCCGGGTCCAGTGGCACGTACGCGCACCCGGCGGCCAGGGCGCCGAGCAGCGCCGCGACGGTCGGTGCGCCGTGCGCGGTCAGCAGCGCGATCCGGTCTCCGGGACGCAGGCCCGCGGCGGCGAACACGGCCATGTGCCCGCCGGCCGCCCCGGCCAGCTCGGTGTAGGTGACCTCGTGGGTCTCACCGAGAAGTGCCGGACGTCCGCCGTGTACTGCCGTGATCGCGCCGAAACGATTGATAATCATCGGCTCCGCCATGTCAGGAAGCGGGATACGCTCCACAGAGGACAGGCACGCAGCAATCGACGAATGTGATCATTGATCCCCCCCAGGACTTCACATTGGAAGCAGAATATTGCTCAATCACCGCGCCGGAAGAGCATCGATGCGGCTTGAGCCGAAGGGAGGAAGACGTCCTGGAACCTCGGACGGAGGAATCCGTCCGATCATCCCTCTAGCGCGTAGACGTTTTACAGCGTACGCGAACGCCGACGAGTTATTTTACGGTGAAAATACTTTCTGGCAGTCGAATCTTCGTCGGAGCGGCCCCGGTGCCGCAGCTCAACCCGGATCGCGGGGAGCCTGCTCAGACATCGTAGGGTGGCCGCGGGATCGGGTCCACCATCGCGTCGAAGCCCTTCGGAAGCTGCGCGACGAGGTCCTGGAACTCCCCCACCGTCACCGTGTCGCGCAGCGTGGCGAGCACCGCCACCGCGCCCACCTCGGCGACCGCCGGATCCACCGCCGCACGCTCGGCCACCCGGTACAGGAAGTCCACCGCGCCGCCGGTCACAGCGATCCCACCCGGCTCCAGATAGCCGCCGACGTCGTCCGGCAACTGCGCCGCCAGGTCGGCCGCCTCGTCCGCGGTGACCCGCTCGGCGAGGGTCTGCAACACCGCCCGGGAGATGGTCGCGGCCTCGTCGGACGGCAACTCGGACCGCCGCGCCACCGCCTCGACGAACAGGGGGAACCGCATCCCACCCCTCCCCTCGCCGCCGGCGGGCACCACGCCCGCACCGGTCGGCCCCGGCGGGTACCCGCCCCCACCCCGGCCAAACGCCCCGGCCCGCGGCCGGTCACCACGAGTGGCTGCCGTACCACGAACCGGGAGTAACATCCGGCCCATGGCCCCCGTCACCACCCACCCCGGCGCCTGCCCGCTGGACTGCCCCGACACCTGCGTCTGGCAGCTCACCGTCTCCGACGGCGTCGCGGTCGGGCTGCGCGGCGACCGTGACCACCCGTTCACCAGGGGCGCGCTCTGCGGCAAGGTGAACCGCTACCTGGACGCGGTGAACGGGCCGGACCGGCTCACCACGCCCTGGGTCCGCACCGGCCCGAAGGGCGCGGGACGGGTCGCGTACCGGCCGGCGAGCTGGGACGAGGCCCTGGAGCGGGTGGCCGCCGGGCTGCGCGCCAGCATCGAACTCCACGGCCCGGAGTCGGTGCTGCCCTACTACTTCGCCGGCACGATGGGCCTGGTCCAGGGCTGGACCATGGGGCCCCGGCTCTTCGCCCACCTGGGCGCGTCCCGGCTGGACACCACCATCTGCACCGCCGCGGCGCGGGCGGCGCTGCGCTCACTGTACGGCGCCTCGGTCGGCTTCGAACCGGAGTCGATCGTCGAGGCGGAGCTGATCGTCCTCTGGGGCGCCAACCCGCTGGTAACCAACCTGCACCTGTGGCCGTTCGTGCAGCAGGCCCGCGAGCGCGGCGCGTACGTGGTGACGATCGACCCGCTGCGCACCGACACGGCGGCCCGCAGCGACGAGCACGTCGCGCCGCTACCCGGCACCGACGCGGCGCTCGCGCTCGGGCTGATGCGCCACGTCCGCGACGCCGGGGCGGCCGACGAGGCGTGGCTGGCCGCGCACACCACCGGCTGGCCGGAACTGGCCGCCCGGCTCGACGACTGGCCGGTGGAGCGGGCCGCCGCCGAGTGCGGCCTGCCGCCCGAGGTGGTACGCCGCCTCGGCGAGCGGATCGCCACCACCCGGCCCACCGCGATCCGCGTCGGGCTGGGCCTGCAACGGCACCACGGCGCCGGGCAGGCGATCCGGGCCATCTGCGCGTTGCCGCTGGTCACCGGCGACTTCCGGTACCCCGGCGGCGGGGCGCTGGTGACCACCAGCGGCCACCACCGCATCGACAACGGTCCGGTGATCCGGCCCGCCGGCATGCCGGCCCCACCGGCCCGGACGCTGAACATGAGCCGGCTGGCCACCGTGCTCACCGGGGAGGCCGACCCGCCTGTCACCTCGCTCGTGGTGTTCAACGCCAACCCGGCGGCGACCGCGCCGGACCAGGCCCGGCTGCTCACCGGGCTGGGCCGCGCCGACCTGTTCACAGTTGTGCTGGAGCAGCGCTGGACCGACACCTGCGACTACGCCGACGTGGTGCTCCCGGCCACCATGCAGCCCGAGCACCTGGACCTGCAGACGTCCTACGGGCACCACTACACGACGCTGAACCTGCCGGTCACCCGCGCGCCGGGCGAGGCGCTGCCGAACACCGAGATCTTCCGGCGGATCGCCGCCGCGCTGGGCGTGGACCATCCGGCGTTCTCGGACAGCGACGAGGACCTGGCCCGGCAGTTGCTGGCCGGCGCGCCGATCACGTACGAGGAGCTGCGCGAACGCACGTACGCCCGGCTCACCGGCGTGCCGGTCGGTTCCGCGCCGTACGCCGCTGGTGGTTTCCCCACAGCGGACGGGCGGGCCCGGCTGCACGACCCGGCGCTCGCCGCGCTCGGGGTGGACCCGCTGCCCGGGTACACGCCACCGGCCGAGGCGGCCGACCCGGAACTGGCCCGCCGGTTCCCGCTGACGCTGCTCACCCCGGCCAACCGCTACCTGATGAACTCCACGTTCGCGTCGCTGCCCTGGCACACCCGCCGGGCCGGGCCGCCGCGGCTGCACCTGCACCCGGCCGACGCGGCGGCGCACGGGCTCGCCGACGGCGACGCGGTACGTGTGCACAACGACCGGGGCGCGTTCCTCGCCGCGGTGGCGGTGGACGAGGCGACCCGGCCGGGGTGCGCGTTCACGTACAAGGCGTACTGGGCGCGGCGCAGCCCGGGGCGTTCCACCGTCAACGCGGTCACCGGCGTCCGCGACACCGACCTGGGCGAGGCGCCGACGTTCCACGACTGCCGGGTGGCGGTCGAGCCGGTGCCGGCCGCCCTACTGACCGCCGAGCCGCCCCTGGACGAGGTCGCCGAGCCGGTAGCAGCTGGGTGATTCGGGACCTCCGGCCCCCTGACCTGGTCATTGCGCCCCTGCTCCTCCCCCGTCGCCGCGGCCTAGCGTCGGGGGCGGACACAGGGAGGTTCGCCATGCGTACGTGGCAGGTGCAGGACGTGATGACCAGGGACGTGGCGTCGGTACGGGAGGGCACGGCGTACCGGGAGATCGTCGACGTGCTGACCGACCGGCACGTCACGGCGGCGCCGGTGGTGGACGAGACCCGGCGGGTGCTCGGCGTGGTGTCCGAGGCGGACCTGATGTACAAGGTGGAGCTGCTGGGCCAGCCCCGGGAGCGGCGGATCCTGCCCGACCGGCACCGCCGCGAGGCGCAGGCGAAGGCCGGTGCGACGCTCGCCGCGGACCTGATGACCGCTCCGCCGGTCACGATCACCCCGGACGCCACGATCGTGGAGGCGGCCCGGATGATGGACACGCGCGGCGTGAAGCGGCTGCCGGTGGTCGACGACCTCGGCCGCCTGGTCGGCATCGTCACCCGCGGTGACCTGCTCAAGGTGCACCTGCGCCCGGACGCCGGCATCCGGCGCGACGTGGTCGAGGAGGTGCTGTGGCGCAGCCTCGGCGTCCGCGACGGCGTGGTCGACGTGACGGTGCAGCGGGGTGTGGTGACGCTGACCGGGCAGGTGGAGCGACGCTCCACGGCGCAGCTCGCGGTGCGGCTGGCCCGGCAGGTCAGCGGCGTGGTCGAGGTGGTCGACGCGCTCGGCTACGCGATCGACGACGCCCCGATGGCGGCCCTGCGCGTCGGCGTCGCCTGAGCCTGGCCGGCCCGCGTCGGTCCACCCGGCGCCCACCGGTGTCACTCCTGGGCGAGCGCGTCCAGCACCAGCGCGGCGGTCCAGCTGAACGCCGGTGAGCCGAGTCCGGCGCCGGTGTCCGGGTGGAAGTACTCGTGGCAGCCGGCCCGGTCGACCAGGTCGAGCAGCGACTCGCGCAGTCCGGCGGCCAGGTCGGCCCGTCGGTGGGTACGCAGACCCTGCCAGAGCAGCCAGCCGGTGTTGATCCAGCTCGGCCCGCGCCAGTAGCGCAGCGGCTCGAAGTCCGGGGCGGTGCGGTCGTACGTGGGCAGCGGCCGGTCCATCCGGGCGGCCAGCCCGAAACGCGGCGAGCACGCCTCGGCCAGCACCGCCGACACCTGCGCGGCGGGCAGTTCGGGCAGCGCCAGCGGCATCAGCCCGAGCACGGTACGGGCCGGCACGAGGCGGTCGGCGCGCACGTCGCGGGGACGGAACGTGCCGGTGACCGGGTCCCAGAGCCGGGTGACGATCGCCTCGGTGATCCGGGCCCCCCGGTCCCGGTGCGGCCCCGGGTCGGCGCCGATCACCGAGGCGATGCGCGCGAGGGCGTACTCGGAGACGCCGAGCGCGGCGTTCACCAGCGGGCACTCCACCAGGAACGGATGCCGCCCGAGCAGCCCCTCGTCCCGGTAGCGGCCGGCCCGGTACGACTCCACCAGCGCGACGTAGCGCGCGTAGTCCAGGTCGGTGGGGCGCTGCGCGGCGTCGGCGTGCGCGGTGTCGTGCCGGCGGTACGCGCGCATCACCGCCTCGTCGGCGGGCACCGCGGCCAGCGGCGCGTCCCAGGCCGGGCTGTTGTCCAGTCCGGACTCCCACGGGTGCACGATCGACGCCAACCCGCCGCCGCCCGCGTCGCGCCGCCCGGTCAGGTAGCGCTGCTGCGCGACGAGCCTCGGGTAGAGCCGGCGCAGCGCGGCCACCGACGCCTCGGAGGAGGCGCGGCGGTGCACCAGCCAGGCGGCCGGGGCGTGCACCGGCGGCTGGACGATGCCGGAGGTGGCGCGGGCCGGGGCGCCGTCGGCGCGGGCCGAGTCCCAGAACTGGGGCCCGGGGAAGTACGGCCCGGCACGGGAGGCGGGGTTGAACACGATGTGCGGCACCCGCCCGTCGATCCACTGCGCGGCGAACAGCGTCCGCAGCTCCCGCCAGGCCCGGTCGGGGCGGACGTGTGCCAGGCCGATCGCGATGAACGCCGAGTCCCAGCTCCACTGGTGCGGGTAGAGCGTGCGGGAGGGCACCGTGTGGTCGTGTTCCCAGTTGGCGTCCAGGGTGGCCAGCGCGAGGCGGCGCAGCCGGGCGTGACGGTCGGCGTCGGCGCGTACCCCGGTGGTCAGCGTCATGCGGCGGCCCGCCGGGGACGGGCCTGGGCCAGCGCGGTGGCGGCCTGGCGCAGCGCGGCGACCGGCTCGCCGCGCAGCCGGCACTCCAGCGCGAGCCAGCCGGTGTAGCCGATCGCGTCCAGCGTGGCCAGCAGCGCCGCCCAGTCCAGGTGCCCCGCGCCGGGCTGGTGCCGGTTGGAGTCGCTGACCTGCACGTGCCCGAGGTACGGCGCGGCGGCGCGCAGCGCGGCGTCCGGGTCGTCCTCCTCGATGTTCATGTGGTACGTGTCGGCAGCCACCCGCAGCGCCGGTGACCCGACCGCGCGGCACAGCTCGACAGCCTGGTCGAGCCGGTTGACCATGTGGTCCTCGTACCGGTTGAGCGGTTCCAGGAACACGGTGACCCCCTCGGCGCGGGCGTGCCCGGCCAGCTCGCCCAGGGCGTCGACGAGCACCCGCCGGTCGTCGTCGGCCGAGCGGGGTGGTTCGAACGGGGGCAGCCGGCGGGAGAACATGCCCCACGCGGCCGGGGTCATCGCGCCGACGCCGCCCAGCTCGGCGATCACCGAGAGCTGCGAGCGCAGGTTGTCCACCGCGTCGCGGGAGCGGCCCGGGTCGAAGTCGCCGACGAAGTGGTCCATCTCGACGCAGACGGTCGGCATGACCACGCCGGCGGCGCGGGCGCGGCGCAGCTCCGGCAGCCGCCCGGCCAGCGCGAGGTCACCCCGGCCGCGCAGCTCGATGCCCTGGTAGCCGAGGGAGACGGCGAGGGCGTACTTCCCGATCAGGTCGGCGCCGGGGAGCAACTGCTCCTGGCAGGCGAGCGGAATGTCCATCAGAACCTCAGCACCACTTGGAGGACGTCACCGTCACCGCGGTCGAGCAACGCCAGCGCGTCGGCCACCGCGCCCGCGTCGACGACGTGGCTCACCAGCGGCAGCGGGTCGACGCTGCCCTCGGCCACCAGGTCCATGAACGTGTCCGCGATCCGGGTCCCGGACCACCGGCCGGCCGTACCGGGCGCCGGGTCCGGCCCGGAGACCTGGGCGGCCACCAGCTGGATCCGGTTGTGGTGGAACTCCTCGCCGAGTTCCAGCCCGTGGGCGTACCCCTGGTAGAAGCCGGCCGCGACGACGCGGCCGGCGTGGGCGGTGGCCCGGATCGCCTCGTGCAGCGCCGGGTACGACCCGGACAGCTCCAGGCAGACGTCCGCGCCCCGGCCGCCGCTCTCGGCGCGCAGCGCGGCGGCGGGCGACTCGGCGGCGGCGTCGACCGTCCGGCGGGCGCCGAGCCCGGTGGCGTGCGCGAGCCGCCCGGGCATCCGGTCGACGGCGACCACGCGGGCGCCGGAGAGCACCGCGAGGCGCGTGCCGAGCAGCCCGATCACGCCCTGCCCGAAGACGCCCACCCAGTCGCCCAGGTGCAGGTCACCGGCGAGCACCGCGGTCAGCGCGATGGCGCCGGGGCGGGCGAAGACGGCGGCGAGCGGGTCGATGCCGGGCGGCAGCGGATGCGCCGCCGCCGCGGGCAGCACCGCTTCGGCGCGGTGCCCCCAGATGCCCCAGACGAGCTGGCCCGGCCGCCGCCCGGCGACGTCGGGGGCGACCTCGACGATCTCGCCGACCTCCTCGTAACCGAAACCCACCACCGGGTACGCGGACCCGGCCTGGCGGGGCACGAACATGCGGGCGCCGGCGTCCCAGTCCTTGCGCAGTCGCGGGTTGCTGCCCCGGTAGAGCGTCAGCTCGGTGCCGGCGGAGATGCCCGAGTAGTGGGTGCGGACGCGGACCTGGCCCGGACCGAGCCGGTCCGCGGGGCAGGGCTCCAGGCGTACGTGCCGGGGCCCGGCCAGAGAGACAACCCAGTTGCTCATGGCGTCGCTCCGAAGAAAGTGCCGGCCTCGATTCTAACCCAAAAAATGGGCATATGTGATTACATTGACGAATCGATGGGTATTAGCGGCAGGCCGTACTCTTTCGAGAGGAGTGCCACCGATGTCATCACCCTCCACACGGCGGCTCGCAATCAGCCTGATCCTGGCACTGGCCGGGACCGGCGTGGCCGCATGCAGCGACGACGGGCAGAAATCCGACAGTTCCCGGATCACCGTCTGGAGCCTGGAAGACGTGGCGGACCGGGTCGCCGCCACCAAGGCGATCATCGCCGACTACACCGCCAGGACCGGCGTCAAGGTCAACCTCGTCACCGTCAACGAGGACCAGTTCCCGTCCCTGATCGCCTCCAGCGCCGCCGCCGGTGACCTGCCCGACGTGGTCGGCTCGGTCTCGCTCGCCGGGGTGCGCACGCTGTCCGCGAACGAGCTGGTGGACGCCGACGCCAACGGCGCCGTCGTCGAACGGCTCGGCCGGGACACGTTCACCCCGCGCGCGCTGGAACTCACCAGCGACGGCGGCACGCAGCTCGCCGTACCGAGCGACGGGTGGGGCCAGCTGCTCGTCTACCGCAAGGACCTGTTCGACGCCGCCGGCCTGCCGGCGCCCGACACGTACGAGAGGATCGCCGCCGCCGCGGCGAAGCTGAACACCGGCGGCGTCGCCGGCATCACCGCGGCGACCGCCCCCGGTGACGTGTTCACCCAGCAGACGTTCGAGCACCTGGCGCTGGCGAACAACTGCCGGCTCACCGACGACTCCGGCAAGGTCGTTCTCGACTCCCCCGAGTGCGTCGAGGCGTTCCGCTTCTACGGCGACCTGATGCGCAACAACTCGGTCAAGGGCGCCCAGGACGTCGACACCACCCGGGCCACCTACTTCGCCGGCAAGGCGGCCATGCTGATCTGGTCGCCGTTCATCCTCGACGAGCTGGCCGGGCTGCGCGCCGACGCCCGTCCCACCTGCCCGCAGTGCCAGTCCGACCCGGCGTGGCTGGCCAAGAACAGCGGGTTCGTCACCGCGATCAAGGGCCCGAACGGCACCGAGCCCGCCCAGTACGGCGAGGTCAGCTCCTGGTCGGTGCTCGACGGCGCGGCCGACCCGGCGAAGTCGTTCGTGGAGTACATGCTCTCCGACGGCTACCCGCGCTGGTTCGGCATGTCCCCCGAGGGGCGCTTCCCGGTGCGCACCGGCACGCCGGAGGACAAGCAGAAGTTCCGCACCGCCTGGAACACCAGCCCGGCCGGCGTGGACACCAAGAAGCCACTGTCCGAGGTCTACGGCGAGGACGTGCTCGCCACCCTGCGGCGCAGCCCCGACACGTTCCAGCGCTGGGGCCTGACCGAGAACCAGGGCAAGCTCGTCGGCGCCATCCTGGGTGAACTACCAGTGCCCAAGGCGCTCGCCGACGTCGTCGGCGGCAAGTCCGACGCCCGCGCCGCCGCCGAACGCGCCCGCAAGGACGTCGAGGCGATAGCCAAGGGCGTCAATTGACCACCACCGCGCCGGAGGCCGGCCGCTCCCCCACCCCGGAGCGGTCCCGCCGACCCGGCCGGCGCCCGCTGACGCTGCGCCGCCGCGAGTCCCGCGCCGGGCTCGCGCTGGTCGCCCCGACCCTGCTCGTCGTGCTCGCGGTGATCGGCATACCCATCGTCTGGACGGTGGTGCTGGCCTTCCAGCGGGTACGCCTGGCGACGCTGCGCAAGACCGGCCTGTTCGGCGAGCTGACACTGGACAACATCGACCGGGTGCTGCACACCCCCGGGTTCGCCGACACGCTCTGGACCACAGTGCTCTACAGCGTCGGCGGCACCGCCGGCTCGATAGTGGTGGGCCTGGTGGCGGCGCTGGCCGTACGCGGGCCGTTCCGGGGCCGCACGCTGGTCCGCGCGTCGATGCTGCTGCCGTACGTGGCGCCGGTGGTCGCCATGACGTTCGTCTGGCAGGTGATGCTGGACCCGCAGCTCGGCATCGTCAACGACTGGGGCAAGCGCTTCCTCGGCTGGGATCAGCCGGTGCCGTTCCTGTCGCAGGAGTCCACCGCGCTGTGGACGGTGATCGCGTTCGAGGCGTGGCGCTACTTCCCGTTCGCGTTCCTGTTCCTGCTCGCGCGGCTCCAGGCGGTGCCCGGTGAGCTGGAGGAGGCCGCCCGGGTCGACGGAGCCACACCCACCCAGCGGTTCCGGCACATCCTGCTGCCGCAGCTCATGCCGGTGATCGCGCTGATCGGCGTGCTGCGGTTCATCATGACGTTCAACAAGTTCGACGACGTCTACCTGCTCACCGGCGGCTCGGCCGGCACCGAGGTGGTGAGCGTCCGCGTCTACCAGTTCCTCACCGCCCGTACCGACATCGGCGCGGCCGCCGCCCAGGCCGTCGTGCTCGCCGTGGTGCTGCTCGTGTTCGTGGCGATCTACCTGCGCTTCTTCGGCGCGCGACGGGAGGCGTGATGGACCGGGACCGGATCGAGACGGTCAGCCTGCGCTGGCTGCGCCGGCTGGTGATCGCCGGGTTCCTGGTGGTCACGCTGCTGCCGTTCTGGTACATGCTGGTGCTGTCGGTACGCCCGATCGAACGCCTGCTGCTCGACCCCGGCTCGCTGTGGGTGCCGTTCGGCGAGCTGACCGTCGCCACGTACGCGGAGGTGCTGAAGTCCGTCTCCGACGGCGGCCAGGGCTTCCTCACGTTCATCCGCAACAGCGGCCTGGTGGCGCTCGCCGCCACCGCGCTCACCCTGGTGATCGCCATTCCCGGCGCGTACGCGGTGTCCCGCCTGCGGTTCTTCGGCCGACGCCAGGTCAGCGCGCTGTTCCTGGCGGTCTACCTGTTCCCGTCGATAGTCATCGCGATCCCGCTGTTCGTGGTCTTCACCCGGGCCGGGCTGCGCGGGTCGCTGACCGGCCTGGTGCTCGTCTACATCTCGCAGACCCTGCCGGTGTCGGTCTACATGCTGAAGAACTACTTCGAGACCATCCCGGTCAGCCTCGAGGAGTCGGCGGCGATCGACGGCGCCGGCCGGCTCGGCATCATCCGCCGGGTCAGCCTGCCGCTCGCCGCGCCGTCGGTGATGGCCGTCGCGCTGTACGACTTCATGATCGCCTGGAACGAGTACCTGTTCGCGCTGCTGTTCCTGGTCGACCGGCCCGACCGGTGGACCGTGTCGCTGGGGCTGTCGCTGCTCGCCGACGGCGTGGAGGTGCCCAAGACCGTGCTGATGGCCGGCTCGGTCATCCTCACGCTGCCGATCGTGGTGCTGTTCTTCGCCGGGGAGCGAATGCTCACCGAGGGACTCACCAGCGGGGCCGAGAAGGGCTGAGCGTCCGTGCCAGGATGATCGGGTGCGAGCATCACGGGAGGACCGACCGGCCGGCACCCGACTGGCCCGGCTGCTCACCGAGGCGCTCGCCCCGACCGTCCTGGTCACCGCGCTGCCGCTGATCGCCGCCGCCCGGGTCAGCCGCTCGGCGGGCCAGTTCCTGCTCTGGGGCGGCATCGCGCTCACGTTCTGCGCCGTCATCCCGATCGGCGTGCTCGTCCACGGCGTACGCCGGGGGCGGCTCACCGACCGGCACGTCGGCGACCGCACCCAGCGGGCCCGGCCGCTGTCGATCGGGCTGGCCTCGGTCGCGGCCGGGTTGCTGCTGCTGGCGGCGGTCCGCGCGCCCGCCGAACTGTTCGCCGTGATCGTGGTGGTCTTCGTGGTCGGCGCGGCGTGCGCGCTGGTGAACCACTGGTGGAAGCTGAGCATCCACGCGGCGGTCGCCGCCGCCACCGTCGCCGTGCTGGTGCCGCTGGCCGGGCCGGCGGCGAACCTCGGCTGGGCGCTCGTCGCGGCGGTCGGCTGGTCCCGGGTACGGCTGGTCGACCACACCTGGCCGCAGGTGCTGGCCGGCGTCGCGCTCGGCGGACCGCTGGCCGCCGGCACGTTCCTGGCGCTCGCCTGACCCGCCGCCACAAGATCAGCTACGGTGGCCTCATGGGCAAGCCGACCCGCTGGGTGACCGACACGAAGCCCGGCCACTCGCAGTGGTACGTGGACCGCTTCCGCCAGCTCGCCGCCGAAGGCGCCGACCTGTCCGGTGAGGCGCGGCTGCTCGACGCGCTCGTACCGCCGGGCGCGCGCGTGCTGGACGCCGGCTGCGGCACCGGCCGGGTCGCCGCCGCGCTCGCCGCACGCGGGCACGACGCCGTCGGCGTGGACGCCGACCCGACACTCGTCGAGGCGGCCCGCGCCGACCACCCCGGCCCCCGCTTCCTGGTCGCCGACCTGGCCGAGCTGGACCTGGCCGCGCAGGGTGAGGCCGAGCCGTTCGACGCCGCCGTGCTCGCCGGCAACGTGATGGTCTTCGTCGCCCCCGGCACCGAACGCGACGTGCTGGCCCGCGTCGCCGCCCACGTGCGCCCGGACGGCCTGGTGGTGGTCGGTTTCGCGACCGACCGGGGCTACCCGGTCGGCGACCTGGACGCCGACGCGGTGGCCGCCGGACTGCGCCCCGAGCACCGTTTCGCCACCTGGGACCTGCGCCCCTGGCGCGACGACGCCGACTTCGCGGTGAGCGTGCTGCGCCGCCCCGCCGACTGACCCTTCTCCTGCCGACCAGGGCTCACGCGGGTGCGGCGACAGTGCGGGCGGCCTCCGGGTCGAGCGGGCTGCCCGCCGGCAGGAGGTCCACCAGGCCCGCCGGCAGCCGCGCCGGACGCACCCCGGCGTAGCCGAGCATGCCCGGCACGTCCGCGCCGGTCAGCGCGTACCGCCGCCCCAGGTCGGTGACCACGCAGACCGTGCCGCCGGTCGCGCCCGGCGCGGACACCGCCTCCACCAGCGCGCCACGTCCCGGCTCCACCACCACCTCGTCGGCGAGCCCGGCCCGGCCGCCGGGCGTCCGCGTGGCGGCGGCGAGGTCCGGCGCGGTGACGCCGACGCGGATCTCGCGTACGCCGGCGTCGTCCCCGGCCCGCGCGCAGATCGCACCGCTCTCGGCGGCGGCCAGCCGGGGCGGTACGGCGGGCGGCGCGGTCGGCCCGCCGGGCACCAGACCGGGCAGCTTCGGCAGCGCGGCGAACCGGCCGAGCGTGATCGGTTCGGGCTCCCCCTGGCCGGTGCGGGCCAGCAGCAGCGCCGCCTGCAACTCGGTGATGCCGGCCAGCCCGCCGCGCTGCGCCACCGCGTACTGCCGCCCGCCACCGGAGTTGCGCACCAGGTACACGTCACCCACGCTCGCGCCGGTGACCCGCTCGGACGGCTCACCGAGGTCACCGACCGGTGGCGGGACCAGGTCGGCACCGGCCGGCAGCGTGTTGAGCAGCGCCGCCGCGACCGGCACCGCCCGTTCCCGCGTGGCGGCCAGCGCGGCGAGCACCCGGTCGGTGTCGCGCAGCAGGTAGCGCCGGTCGTGCCAGAGCAGGTGCAGGCCGCCGTCCGGGTGCCGTGCCAGCAGCCCCTGGTCGCCGAGCGCCCGGCCGCCGGTGGCCTGCCGCCCGATCAGCAGCACCGACCGGGCCGCGCCGCGCCCGGTCTCGCCCTCATCCGTGGAGCAGAGCGTCCACGCGTCGCGGACGAGCCGGTTCGGCGCGGGCAGCGAGTCCGGCGCGTCGGCGATGCCCAGCGGCAGACCGCGCGGCACCCCCTCGATGGCGCGGCGGCCGACCAGCACCGTCTTCGGCTGCTCCGCCCCGATGATCAGCAGCGCGGAGGCGTAGTTCAACACCGGGTGCAGCTTCTCGTCGCGGTAGACGAACCGTGCGCCCGACTCCTTCTCCACGATCACCGCGCCGGTCTCGCGCCACGAGTCACCGCCGCCGGTGAACAGGCCGTAGAGGGCGACGCCGCCGAGCGCGATCGCGGCGACCAGGACGCTGGCCAGACCGGCGCCGGCCAGCCGGCGGAACGGGGACTGCGGCGGGTCCGTCTCCCGCATGACGAGCGCGGCGACCGCCCGCTGGACGGTGAACTGGTACGAGTGCAGCTGGTCCTGCCGCGACGCCATCGTGTCCCTTCCCGCCGGGATGGTCGGCGCACAGGATAAGCGCTCCGTCGATGCCCCGGCGACCCTGCGTGTCCCTCACCGGCCCGGACCCCACCACCTCCCCGAGCTGGAGTCGATCAAGGCGGCCAGGACCACCCCACCCGGAATGGATACCCCCGGGGGTGTGTTACACATGCAGAACCCGAATCAACGGAGGCACTGATGGCCAGCGTGGCGTTGACCACCACCGACTTCGCGGAGACCGTCCACCGGGACGGCATCGTCCTGGTCGACTTCTGGGCCGCCTGGTGCGGTCCCTGCCGGGCGTTCGCGCCGGTCTACGAGAAGGCCAGCGAGCAGCACCCGGACATCGTCTTCGGCAAGGTCGACACCGAGGCGGAGCCCACCCTCGCGGCGGCCGCCCAGATCCGGTCGATCCCGACGCTCATGGCGTTCCGGGACGGCGTGCTGGTGTTCGCCCAGCCGGGCGCTCTGCCGACGGCGGGGCTGGAGGAGCTGATCCGGGCCGTGCGTGACCTCGACATGAACGAGGTCCGGGCCCAGGCCGGCGTCTGATCGGGGTGGCGACAGTGGTACCCCCTGGGGTATGTTCGAGCGCAGGAGGTGGGACGTGAATCTTCGACCCGAGATGACCAGCGAGGCGCTGACCCGGCTGAAGCGCGCCCGGGGGCAGCTCAACGCCGTCATCGAGATGATGGAGAACGGCGAGGACTGCCGCGCCGCGTTGACCCAGCTCGCCGCGGTCTCCAAGGCCATCGACCGGGCCGGCTTCAAGATCATCGCTTCCGGCATGCGCTACTGCGACGCCGCCCGCCAGGCCGGCGAGGAGCCGGAGATGACCGAGGAGGAGCTGGAGAAGCTCTTCCTGTCCCTGGCCTGACGGCGCCCGACCGACCGACTGAGTCCCGCCCGCCCGACCGGCTGAGCCCCGCCCGCGCCGTGTGACCACGGCGCGGGTGGGTAAACCACTGCCCGGAGAACCCGGGCCGCAGACTGTCCCACACATACCCCCCGGGGTATATAGGCAATGAGAGGAAACGACATGACTCTCGACGTGTCCGTCATCGCGACCTCCTCGCTCGGCGACCGCAGCTACCTGGCCTCCGACGGCCGGGTGGCGATCGTGGTCGACCCGCAGCGCGACATCGACCGCATCCTCTACCTGGCCGGCGCCAAGGGCGTACGGATCACCCACGTGGTGGAGACGCACATCCACAACGACTACGTCTCCGGCGGCCTGGAGCTGGCCCGGATCACCGGCGCGCAGTACCTCGTGGCCGCCGCCGACACCGTCGAGTTCGACCGCACGCCGGTCTCCGACGGCGACACCGTGCCGGTCTCGGACACCATGCGGCTGCGGGTGCTCGGCACCCCGGGCCACACGTTCCACCACCTGTCGTACGTGCTCGACGAGCGCGACGGCGACTGGACGCCGGCCGGCGTGTTCACCGGCGGCTCGCTGCTGTTCGGCACCACCGGCCGCACCGACCTGCTGGGCCAGCAGTACGCGCACGAGCTGGCGCACCACCAGCACGCCTCCGCGCGCAAGCTGGCCGACCTGCTGCCCGACGGCGCGCAGGTGTGGCCCACGCACGGCTTCGGCAGCTTCTGCTCGGCCAGCCAGGCCGACGCCCCCGAGTCGACGATCGGCCGGGAGAAGCAGGCCAACCCGGTGCTGCGGCTGGCCGCCGACCAGTTCGTCACCGAGACGCTGGCCGGGCTGGACGCCTACCCGGCGTACTACGCCCACATGGGCGTGGCGAACGCCGCCGGTCCCGCCCCGGTGGACCTCACGCCGGTGGCCCGCGCCGACGCCGACGAGCTGCGCCGTCGCATCGCCGCCGGCGAGTGGGTGGTCGACCTGCGCCACCGAAAGGCGTACGCGGCCTCGCACCTGGCCGGCACGGTCAGCCTCGGCCTGGACGGGCCGATGTCGACATGGCTCGGCTGGCTGATCGACTGGGGCGTGCCGATCACGTTCCTGGCGCAGACCCCGGAGCAGGTCGCCGACGCCCAGCGGGAGCTGGTCCGCATCGGCATCGACCGCCCGGCCGCCCAGGCCACCGGCGAGCCCGAGCAGTGGACCGGCGACCCGTCGCAGCTGCGCGAGATGGCCGTGGCCGACTTCGACGCGCTGGCCGCCGCGCAGGCCGGGAAGACGCCGGCCGGGCTGCCCGAGCCGCAGGTCGTCCTCGACGTGCGGATGACAGGCGAGTGGACGGCCGGGCACATCGACGGCGCGGTCCACGTGCCGCTGCCGGACGTGCCGAAGCGGCTCGCCGACATCCCCGCCGGGACGGTCTGGGTGCACTGCGGCTCCGGCTACCGGGCCACCGCCGCCGCGTCCCTGCTCGCCAACGCCGGCCGCGACGTGGTGCTGATCGACGACTCGTACGGCCGGGCCGAGGCGGCCGGCGTACGCATGGCGCCCAGCGCCTGACCTCTCCCCGAGCGCCCGGCCGGCGTGCCCCTGCGCCGGCCGGCGTTCGACCCTGCCCGAAAACACCCGCTGGAGGAGACAGAGCATGACCACGACCACCCCCACCACCATCGACGCGGCGACGCTGCGCGAACTGATCGCCGCCGGCCGTACGCCCCGGATGCTCGACGTGCGCACGCCCGGTGAGTTCGAGGCGGCGCACATCCCCGGCGCGTACAACGTGCCGCTGGACCTGCTCCGGGAGCACCGCGCGGAGCTGCGCAGCCACCTGGACGAGGACGTGGTGCTGATCTGCCGCTCCGGCGTCCGGGCCGGCCAGGCCGGTCAGGCGCTCGGCACCGTCGGCCTGCCCAACGTCAAGGTGCTCGACGGCGGCATGCTGGCCTGGCAGGCCACGAACGCGCCGGTCAACCAGGGCCGGGCCCGCTGGGACCTGGAGCGCCAGGTACGTCTCGTCGCCGGCTCGATCGTGCTCGCCGCGATCCTCGGGTCGGTGTTCGTGCCGGGCCTGAAGTGGGTCGCCGCGTTCATCGGCGCGGGCCTCACGTTCGCCGCGCTCACAAACACCTGCGCCATGGGCATGCTGCTGAGCAAGCTGCCGTACAACCGGGGCGCGAGCTGCGACCTGGACACGATCGTGGGGCAGCTGCGCGACGGGAGCCGCAGGTGACCACCCTCGCGCTGACGCTGGCCGGCGCGGTGCTGATCGGCGTGACGCTGGGTCTGCTCGGCGGCGGCGGTTCGATCCTCGCCGTGCCGCTGCTGGTCTACGTCGCCGACCTGCCCGCGAAGGAGGCCATCGCCACCTCGCTGCTCGTCGTCGGCGTGACCAGCGCGGTGGGCGTGCTGCCGCACGCCCGCGCGAACCGGGTCCGCTGGCGCACCGGGCTCATCTTCGGCGTGGCCGGCATGACCGGCGCGTACGCGGGCGGCCGGCTGGCCGAGTTCGTGCCGGCGAGCGTCCTGCTCACCGGGTTCGCGCTGATGATGCTGGCCACCGCGGTCGCGATGCTCCGGGGCCGCCGGTCCACCGAGGGCCGGTCGAAGCCGCACGAGCTGCCGATGCTGCGGGTGGTCGGGGACGGCGTGGTCGTCGGGCTGGTCACCGGCCTGGTCGGCGCGGGCGGCGGCTTCCTGGTCGTACCGGCTCTGGCCCTGCTGGGCGGGTTGCCGATGCCGGTGGCGGTCGGCACCTCGCTGGTCGTCATCGCGCTGAAGTCGTTCGCCGGCCTGGCCGGCTACCTGTCCAGCGTGCAGATCCACTGGGGGCTGGCCGGCGCGGTCACCGCCGCCGCGGTCGTCGGCAGCCTGCTCGGTGGCCGGCTCGCCGGGCGGATCCCGGCCGACGTGCTGCGTCGCGGCTTCGGCTGGTTCGTCGTGGTGATGGGCGTGTTCGTGCTCGCCCAGCAGCTGCCGCTGATCTGGGGACTCACCGTGGGAGCGCTTGCCGCGGCCGGTACGGTCACCATGGCGGTGTGGGCCCGCCGTGGAAGGGGACACAGTGGACAGCAGCACCTGGGACAGCCGGTACGCCGACACGCCCGGGCTGGTGTGGAGCGCTGAGCCCAACCGTTTCGTGGTCGAGTCGGTCGCCGGGCTGACTCCTGGGTCGGCGCTGGACATCGCGGCCGGCGAGGGACGCAACGCGGTCTGGCTGGCCGGTCAGGGCTGGCGGGTGAACGCGGTGGACTTCTCCACGGTGGCCGTCGAGCGGGGGCGGCAGATGGCCGCCGCGCGGGGCGTGACGGTCGACTGGCGGGTAGCGGACGTGACCGCGTACCGGCCGGTGCCGAACAGCTACGACCTGGTGCTGATCAGCTACCTGCACCTGCCCGCCGCCGAGTTCGCCGGCGTGCTCGCGGCGGCGAAGTCCGCGCTGCGCCCCGGCGGCACGCTCGTGGTGGTCGGGCACGACCTGGCCAACCTCACCGGTGGCACCGGCGGCCCGCAGGACCCCGCCGTCCTGCTCACGCCCGAGGCGGTGGTCGACGGGCTGGCCGGGCTGCGGGTCCAGCGCGCCGAGACCACCCGCCGGCCGGTCCCGACGAGCGACGGCGGCGCCGTGGACGCGCTGGACACGGTCGTGGTGGCCACCCGCCCCGCCGACTGAGCGCCACGCGCCGTGGTTTCGCCGGGCCGGGCCGGCACCGGCCGGTAGCATCCGGGGACGGATCGGCGGAGAGGACACCGGGTGGGCGCGCGCTTCGAGGAACTGGCCTGGCGGGAGACGCCGATCGGCGAGATCAGCCTGCGGCGGCGGCGCGACCCGGCGCTGGGCGCCGAGGTGTACGAGGTGAAGCTCGATGACGAGTACCTCATGTCCAGCGCCTTCCCGGTGGCGGAGATCGAGCTGGCCCGGCTCGGACTGGCCGCGCTGACCGGCACGGAGCTGGACGTGGTGGTCGGCGGGCTCGGCCTCGGCTACACGGCACGGACCGCGCTGGAGGATCCCCGGGTGCGTTCGCTGCTCGTGGTCGAGGCGATCGAGGACGTGATCGACTGGCACCGCCGGGACCTGCTGCCGTTCACCGCCGGGCTGGCCACCGATCCGCGTACCCGGTTCGTCCGGGCGGATTTCTTCGCCGCGGTCGCCGACGGCGGTTTCGACCCGGACGAGCCGGGCCGCCGCTTCCACGCGGTGCTGCTGGACGTGGACCACTCCCCCCGTCAGGTGCTGCACCCGAGCCACGCCGCGTTCTACACGGTCGACGGGCTGCGCCGGCTGGCCGCGCTGCTGCACCCGGACGGGGTCTTCGCGCTCTGGTCGAACGACCCGCCGGACCCGGAGTTCCAGCGCACGCTCACCGCTGTGTTCCCGACCTCGGTGGCGCACGTCGTCCGGTTCCCGAACCCGTTGCAGGGCCGGGAGGCGGCGAACACCGTGTACGTGGCCCGGCACTGATCCACCGGGCCACGCATGGCCGTAGGGCCAGCGGGAAAGCGGGCGGCCGACCGTACGACGGGAGGCTGGGACATGCGTGCGTTGCTCTGGGTGGTCGGCGTGGTCGCCGGTGTGATCATCCTGCTCGGGCTGCTGCTGGAGGCGGTCCGCTGGCTCGTCATCATCGGCGTGATCGCGCTCGCCGCGGTGATCATCGTCGGCATCGTGAAGGGCCGGCGGGTGGTGCACCAGCATTCGACACGCCGGCACTGACCTGCGCAGGTGTGACCTACCCGGCAACCTACGTTAGCGTAGGTTACCGCCCGGTCACGTTAGGCTGGGGTCGTCATCCGCGCGACGAGGAGTAACGGCGATGGACGCGACCGCCCAGCGACCCTGGACCCGTAGCTACGCGCCGGGGGTACCGGCCGAGATCGCCGAGCCGGACGGCTCGCTCGTCGACCTGCTCACCGAGGCGGCCGGGCGGTTCGGGCCCCGGGTCGCGCTCGACTTCTACGGCGCCACCACCACGTTCACCGAGCTGGCCGACCAGGTGTCCCGCGCCGCCGAGGCGCTGCGCCGCCTCGGCGTCGGCCCGGGCGACCGGGTGGCGCTGGTGCTGCCGAACTGCCCGCAGCACGTGGTCGCCTTCTACGCCGTGCTGCGGCTCGGCGCGGTCGTGGTCGAGCACAACCCGCTCTACACCGCCGACGAGCTGGACCGGCAGCTCACCGACCACGGCGCAGGCGTCGCGATCGTGTGGGACAAGGTCGCGCCGCTGGTGGCGGGACGCGGCGCCGTGCGTACCGTGGTGGCGGTCGACCTGACCGCGGCGCTGCCGCGGCTCAAGCGGTGGGCGCTGCGGGCGCCGCTGCCGAAGGTCCGCGCCGCCCGCGCCGCGATGACCGCCCCCGCGCCGGGCGCCCTGGCCTGGTCGGACCTGGTCGCCGCGGCCGGGCCGCTGCCCGCCGGGCATCCCGCGCCGGAGGCCGGCGACGTGGCGTTGCTCCAGTACACCGGCGGCACCACCGGCGAGCCCAAGGGCGCGGTGCTGACCCACCGCAACCTGCGCGCCAACGCCGCGCAGGGCCGGGCCTGGGTTCCCGGCCTGCGCGACGGCGAGGAGACCGTGTACGCGGTGCTGCCGCTGTTCCACGCATACGGGCTGACGCTCTGCCTCACCTTCGCCGTCAGCATCGGGGCCACCCTGGTGCTGTTCCCCCGCTTCGACGCCGACCAGGTGCTCGACGCGGTCCGCCGCCGCCCGCCGACGTTCCTGCCCGCGGTGCCGCCGGTCTACGCGAAGCTCGCCACCGCCGCCCGCGAACGCGCCGTCGACCTCACCTCCATCCGGTACGCGATCTCCGGCGCGATGTCGCTGCCACCGGCCACCGTGGAGCTGTGGGAGCAGGTGACCGGCGGCCTGCTGGTCGAGGGGTACGGGATGACCGAGACGTCCCCGATCACCGTCGGCAACCCGGTCGCGCCGACCCGCCGGCCCGGCACCGTCGGCGTGCCGTTCCCCTCCACCGACGTGCGCATCGTCGACCCGGAGGACCCGAGCCGCGACCGCGCCCCGGGCGAGGCCGGTGAGCTGCTGGTCCGCGGCCCGCAGGTGTTCTCCGGCTACTGGCACCGGCCGGAGGAGACGGCGAAGGTGCTGCTGCCCGGCGGCTGGATGCGCACCGGCGACATCGTCACCATGGACGCCGACGGCTTCGTCACGGTGGTCGACCGGATCAAGGAGCTGATCATCACCGGCGGCTTCAACGTCTACCCGTCCGAGGTGGAGGAGGCGTTGCGCCGCGTCCCCGGCGTACGCGAGGCCGCCGCCGTGGGCATGCCCACCGACGACGGCGAGGAGGTCGTCGCCGCGGTGGTGGTCGACCCGGCGGTGGCCGCCACGCCGGAGGCGATCCGGACGTCGTGCCGCACCCACCTGGCCGGGTACAAGGTGCCGCGCCGGGTCGTGATCGTCGACGAGCTGCCGTACTCCCAGATCGGCAAGATCCTGCGCCGCGAGGTCCGCGAACGGCTGCTCGCCGCCCGCTGACGCAGTCCCCCAGGGCCCGCGGACGGCGAGTGGAACGCCATGGGTGTCAAACGGGGCCGAAGACACCCACAGCGTTCCACCGACGGCCGGACGTGTCGGTGCCGGCGCCTACGCTGTGGCGATGGTCGACAGACGTCAGGTGCTGGCCTTCCGCGTGCGCGCCCAGCAGCTCGACCGGGCGCAGGGCTCGCTCGCCGACACCGCCGTGCTCGACATCGGCGTGCAGGACACCGGCCCCGACGGCGGCCGCTGGGCGCTGGCGACGCGCGGGGTCGACGTGACCTCGCTGACCGGTGACGACGTGGTCATGCTCTGGACCGTACGCGGCGCCCCGCACCTCTACCGCCGCGCCGACGTGGGCGCGGTGGCCACGGCGGTCGAGCCGTTCTCCGACGCCGACGCGGGCAAGCGCATCTACGACGCGGCGAAGCCGTTGAAGGCCGCGGGCATCGGCATCGTCGCCGCGCTCGACGAGGTGGCCGCGCGGATGCGGGAGATCGTCCGCACGCCGACGGTCAAGGGCGAGGTCTCCGGGCGGCTCGCCGAGGTGATGCCCGAGCCCTACCTGCGGCACTGCCGGCCGTGCGACGCGATCCACCTCTACGAGATGCCGTTCCGGCTCGCCGCCGTACGCGCCGGGCTGGAGCTGCGCCTCGACACGTCGCCGCCGGTCCTGGAACGCATCCGTGGGTTCCGTCCGGCCGCCGCGCCCGGCGACCGGTTCGAGCTCATCCGCGCCTACCTGCGGCTGCTCGGCCCGGCCACCCCGAAGCATGTCGCCGACTACCTCGACGCCCCGGTCAAGGAGGTCAAGGCCCGCTGGCCGGGCGACGCGGTCGAGGTGAGCGTCGACGGTGAGACGCGCTGGCTGCTCGCCGCCGACGAGGCGGCGCTGACGTCGGCCGAGGTGAGCACGACCCGCCTGCTCGGCCCGTTCGACCTGTTCCTCCAGGCGAAGGACCGGGCGACGCTCGTGCCGGACGCGGCCCGCGCCAAGGATTTGTGGCCGGTGCTGGGCCGCCCTGGCGCCGTGCTGGCCGACGGGGAGCTGGCCGGCACGTGGCGGCCCCGCAAGTCCGGCCGGTCGTTCACCGTCGCGGTCCAGCCGTGGCGAAAGCTCCCCGGCAGCACCCGCGACGCGGTCGTCGCCGAGGCCGAGCGCCTCGCCGCGTACCGGGGCGTGCCGCTCGCGGGTGTCGACTTCGCCGCGTGATGGCATCATGATCGCGTGATCGTCTGGCTCAACGGCGCGTTCGGTGCCGGCAAGACGACCACCGCGCGGCTGCTCACGGAGTCGCTTCCGGACGCGCGGCTGTTCGACCCGGAGTTCCTCGGCTCGATGCTCACCGCGTTCGTCACCCCGCCGACCGGCGACTTCCAGGACCTGCCCCTGTGGCGTCACCTCGTCGTGCAGACGGTCACCGGCCTGGACCGGCACCACCCGGGCATCTGGATCGTGCCGATGAGCCTGCTCGTCCCGGCGTACCGCGCGGAGATCCTCGGCGGCATCCGCGCCGCGGGCGTCGACGTCCGCGAGGTCGTGCTCACGCTCCCCGAGGACCGGTTGCGGGCCCGGATCGACGCCGACCAGGTCGAGTCCGGCGCGTGCGGCTGGCGGCACGACCACGTCGCCCGGGCGCTGGACACGTTCGCGTCGGTGACCGACGCCGAGCTGATCGACGCCACCGTCCCGCCCGAGCAGGTGGCCGACGCCGTCGCCGCGCACGTCACGGGCGCAGCCTGATCGTGGGAGGATGCTCGGCATGCCGGATCGCGCGTTGAGCTTCGGGGCGGCGGCGCAGGCGTACGAGCGATTCCGGCCCGGCTACCCCGAGGAGCTTGCCGACCTGGTGCTGGCGTACGCGGACCGGCCGGTCCGGACCGCCCTGGAGATCGGCGCCGGGACCGGCAAGGCCACCCGGCTGTTCGCGCGGCGCGGCATCGCGGTCACCGCCACCGACCCGGATTCCGCGATGCTCGCCGAACTGCGCCGGCACGTCCCGGCCGGGGTGCGGGTCCGGCAGGCCGCGTTCGAGCAGTTGCGCGCCGGCGAGGGCCACGACCTGGTGTACGCGGCGGCGGCGCTGCACTGGACCGACCCGGACCGACGGTGGGAGCGGATCGCCGGGCTGCTCGCGTCCGACGGTGTGTTCGCCTCGTTCGGCGGGCCGCTGCGGCTGGCCGACCCGGCCCTGCGCGACGCGGTGGCCGCGGCCCGAGCCGAGTTCATCGCCGACGACGAGATCCCGTCGCCGGACGGGACGCCGCCGGAGGCCGGCATGCAGTGGCCCGGCACCGAGCTGCACGCCTCCGAGTGGTTCACCGACGTACGCCAGTCGGAGATCGCGCGGCGGATCACGATGAGTGCCGACGACTTCGTCGGTCTCCTGTCGACCGTCTCGGCCTATCTCGAACTGCCGCCACCCGTACGTGAGCAGGTGTTCCACCGCGTACGCGAGGTGCTGCCCGGCGCGGTCGAGGTCACCGCCGACATCACGGTCCACCTGGCCCGGCGGACGTCGCAGCCCTGATCAACCGGCACCGGGTGATCCCTTGACGGCACCCTGGCGCGAGTCGGCCCGCCACGGGGCCCCTTCGCCGCCGTCGGCACGCGGAGGCGTCCTGGCACCGCGCCGGACGACAACCCGAAGATCTACGCGGACGAGGGAACTTCCTGACACACCTGACCGACTACTCGATCGGGACACGGCAGCCGGGCAGCCCACGGCTCGACGGGCACGAGCCACCCCGAACCAAAAGCCGATATTTTCGATCGGAGTAGTCGATGTCCGTCACCGAACTGTCCGGCGATCCCGCGCCGGACACCTCCACCGCCGCGCCGGCCGCTCGGCCGGGCCGCCAGCCCACGCCGTTCGCCGCGCTGCTGACCCGGCTTCATTTCTACGCCGGCATCCTGGTTGCCCCGTTCCTGCTGGTCGCCGCCCTGACCGGCCTGGCGTACACCATCACCCCGCAGCTGGACCAGGCCCTCTACGGCGACCGGCTGACCGTGGCCACCGTCGGTGACCAGCCGAAGACCCTCGCCCAACAGGTCACCGCCGCGCGGGCGGCGCACCCCGACGGCACCATCGCCGCCGTGGTGCCCGGCACCGGCGACCGGACCACCCAGGTGGTGTTCTCGCTCGAGGAACTCGGCGACAAGCAGCACACCGTCTATGTCGACCCGTACACCGGCGAGGTCACCGGGCAGCTCACCACCTGGTTCGGCTCCACCCCCGCCACCACCTGGCTCGACGACCTGCACCGCAACCTGCACCTCGGCGAGGTCGGCCGGCACTACTCCGAGATCGCCGCCAGCTGGTTGTGGGTCCTCGTGCTCGGCGGCGTCATCCTGTGGTGGCGCCGCCGCAGCGCCACCCGCGCCCGGACGACACACCTGCTCATACCGGACCTGACCGCCCGCAAGGGAGTTCGCCGTACCCGGGGCTGGCACGCCACCACCGGTGTCTGGCTCGCGGTCGGCCTGCTGTTCCTCTCCGCCACCGGCCTGACCTGGTCCCGGTACGCCGGCGCGAACTTCAGCACCGGCCTGGACACCCTGCGCGCCGGCACTCCGGAACTCTCCACCACCGTCGACGGCGTGGCCCCGCCCGCGGGCGGCGGTGAGCATCAGCACGGTGGCGCGGCGACCGGCACGGCGGACAATCCGGCGTCCTACGACAATGTGCTGGCCTCCGCGCGCAGCGCCGGACTCTCGGGACCGGTGGAGATCAGCCCCGCCGCGGAGCCCGGCCTGGCCTGGACCGTCGCCCAGGTCGACAACGCCTGGCCGGTCGCGAAGGATCGAATCGCCGTCGAGCCCACCACCGGCGCGGTCACCGCCCGCAGCGACTTCGCCGACTGGCCGCTCCTCGCGCAGCTCAGCAGCCTCGGCATCCAAGCCCACATGGGAATCCTGTTCGGGCCGATCAACCAGATCCTGCTCGCGGCGCTCGCTCTCGGTCTGCTCTGCGTCATCGTCTGGGGCTACCGCATGTGGTGGCAGCGCCGCCCCACCCGCGCCGGCCGTCGCGCCCCGCTCGGCTCACCGCCCGCCCGAGGTGGCCTCCGCGGGCTCCCGTGGTGGGCGCTGCTGCTCGGCGTACCGGTCACCCTGGCACTCGGCTGGGCACTGCCCTGGTTCGGCGTCACCCTGCTCGGCTTCCTCGTCGTCGATCTCGTCCTCGGCCTGCTCACGCGTCGGCGCCGCCGGCCCCTACCCGTCTCACCCGCGCCGGCCGGCAGCTGACCCCGGCGGCTATCCGGCCGTCACCGCCTCGGAGAGACCGGACAGCCGCCGTGAACCCTCAGTCGCGGATCCGCACGGCGCCTCGCCCCTCCTGATCAGCATGTCGTCGGGAGGGGCCGGACGGATCACGGCGAGGCGGGATCAGGACACCAGGTAGGCAGTCAGCCGGTCGGCGAGCGGGCCCGGGCGGCTGAGCGCTACCGCGTGGCCGCCGTCGATCTCGTCCGGCACCACGCCGAGCCGGTCGGCGGCCACCCGGCGCTGGAAGTCGGCGGGAAAGAACCGGTCGTCGCGGCCGATGAGCACCCTCGTCGGCACGGCCGGCCAGGCGGCGAGCGGCCACGGCTCGTCCCACTCCGCGCTGACCTGCTCCCGCGCGTGCGCGGGCGCCTCGGCGACGATCCCGGCCGGCACGCCGTTGTAGAACTGCTGTTCCTCGCTGAGCCCGTCCGGCTCGCGGTAGCCGGTGTTGCTCCACCAGTCCCCCGGCTTCTCGCCGGGCCGCGGAATCATCGGGGTGAGCAGGACCAGGAGGCGCACCGGCAGCCGGTCGGCGACCAGCGGTGCGGTGAACGCGCCGTACGAGTGCCCGACCACTACGAGGTCGTCCCGGTTGCCGACGGCCTCGATCACCGCCTGGTGGAAATCGGCGAACCCCGCCGACCTGTCTCCGATCGGCAGCTCCGGCACCACCGCGTCGTGACCCCGGGCGGCCAGCTCGGGAACCAGCAGGTGCCAGTCCCACGCGCTGCCCCCGCCGCCGTGGATGAGCACGAACGTCGTCATGCCCGGACCCTCCCACACCGGTACGACAAGCCGTGACTGTCAGTGCGGATACGCCCGGGGCACGCGGGCGGCCCGCAGCTCGTCGCGGAACGCCTCGATGCGGGTGATGACCTGGCGCCGCCCGATCGTGTTCTCGATCCGGTCGAGGTAGAGACAGCGGGCGGCGAGCCGGGGCAGGTCGACCGAGAAGTAGATCGCCATCAGGGGGTTGACGAACAGGTCGCCGTCGCCGGTGCGCCGACTGAACCGTACGTCTCCGAACGCGCCACCGGTGGCGGCGGCGATCTGCCCCTGGACGATGCTCGGCCGGTGCGGGGTGGCGGCCTGGGCCTGCGCGACCGCCTCTCGGTAGAGCACCGCCTCACGGCTGGAGCCGGGAATGGACAGCGCGCCGAGGTAGCCGCCCTCCCGGTCGAGGGCGGCCAGGTTCTCCAGCACCTCGACGTGGTTGACGCCGTCGTGCGCGTCGATGCCGAAACCGAGGCTGCTCACCAACCGGATCGGCACGTCCAGCCCGGCCACGGCGGCCAGGCTGGTGATGTCCTCCACCGGGGTGCCCAGGCCGCTCTCGTCGCCGCGCAACAGGATGTCGGTGCCGCCGTCGACGAGCACGATCGCGTCGACGTCGAGCCGGTCGACCAGGTGCCGGTACGCCTCGCGCAGCGCCTGCACGCCCAGCGGCGGGAAGGCGTACACGGTCGACGGCAGGTCCCGGCCCGCCAGCCAGCGGGCCAGGTGCCCCTCCGGGAAGTACCAGTCGGGGCTGAGGGTGTCCGGCCGGATCGCCGCGACGTGCTCGTCCACCCACACCTGCCGGTCGAGCAGTTCCAGCTCCGAGAAGGAGAGGCTGGCCAGGTGCACCCGCTTGCCGGCCTGCCACAGGGCCAGGGCCAGCGGCAGGCCGGCGTAGACGTCGAAGCCGCCACCGGCGCCGGCGATCAGGACGTCGTTCGCCGGAGCCAGTGCGGCGAACAACGGCGGAACGGCCAACGTGTACGCGGCGGTGTCGGTCACCAGATGATGATCTCCGCTCGCGTGCGGGCTCGCTGCCCCGTGGCCGGCCGGTCGAGGGCCGCGATCCGCTCGTTCAGGCCGGGCGGCCGAACGTGACCGCCTCCCGGACCAGCTCCGGCGCGTTCTCCACCAGTTGCGCGTCCGGCCGCGCGCCGAGCGCGTCGTTCACTGTGGAGAAGGCAAGCCGGAACGCGATCAGCGTGGTGGCCTCGAAGATCTCCCGGTCGTTCAGGCCGGCGTCGCGCAGGCGTTGGGTGTCGGCCTCGGTGGTGGCGTTCGGGTCCGTCACGACCCGGCGGGACCAGTCGGCCAGCGCCGTCTCCCGCTCGGACAGGGCCGCCTCGTCGCCGCGCAGCACCGCGGCGGCGGTCTCCTCGTCGCTCATCCCGGCCAGCCGGACGCCCCAGGCCAGCGAGCAGTACGAGTCGCCCCGCGCGGCTGCGGTGGCGGAGACCAGCACCGCCACCTCACGCGCGGACAGCGTGGACGCGGACAGCAGTTCGGCGCGCGTGTTCTGGAACGACATCAGCACGTCGGGTCGCCAGCACCAGACGCGGGTGAGGTTGTTGACGTAGCCGTCGGAGGAGAGGTCCTCCTCGTACGCGGCTTTCGCCGCCGGGCTCTGCGGCGGTTCGGGGAGGAAGGCGGCGCTCATGCGGGCAGTCTGCGCCACCCGGGCGCCCCCCACTGGCTGATCAACGACAGTACGATCCGCTGATGATCCGGGCGGTCTTCTTCGACGTGGGCGGGACGATCCTCGACGAGACGCGCGAGTTCGCGACGTGGGCGGACTGGCTGGGCGTACCCCGGCACACGTTCTCCGCGGTCTTCGGCGCGGTGATCGCCCGAGGGCTGGACTACCAGGAGGTGTTCCGAGCCTTCCGGCCCGACTTCGACCTCACCGCCGAACTCGCCCGCCGGGTCGCGGCCGGTGACCCGGAGTCGTTCGGCGAGGAGGATCTGTACCCGGACGCGCGGGCGTGCCTGACCGCCCTGAAGGACCAGGGTCTGCGCGTCGGCCTGGCCGGCAACCAGCCGGAGCACGCCGAGGCGACGCTGCGGACGCTGGACCTGCCGGTGGACGTGATCGGCACGTCGGCGGCCTGGGGCGTGTCGAAGCCCGCGCCGGAGTTCTTCGACCGGGTGGTCCGCGAGAGCGGCGGCGACGCGGCGGCGATCCTGTACGTCGGTGACCGGCCGGACAACGACGCCGCGCCCGCGATGGCCGCCGGCATGTCGGCGTGCCTGATCCGGCGCGGACCGTGGGGGCACATCCTCGACATGCCGGACGTGGCCGACCGGTGCCTGTTCCGCATCGACTCGCTGCACGAGCTGCCGGACCTGGTGGCGCGGCACAATGCGGCGGGCGGCTAGGCCGGGCCGTCACCGGTCACGGAGACCCGCGTCCGATGGTGGCGCGGCGACTCGATCTCGTCGACCACCGCCACCGCCAGATCGGCGTACGACAGGGGCGCCGACGCCGGGGCGCGCTCGCCGCCGAGGCGGTACCGGCCGGTGCGGGTACCGGCCACGTCCAGCGCGGCGGGTGGGGTGAGCACCAGCCAGTCGACTGTGGTGTCCGCCGCGCGGAGCCGGTCCAGGCCGGCGGCGTGGCTGAGCGCGAACGGCCGCAGCTCGGCGGGCAGCACGGCCGGGTCGTCGTAGAGGGGCCGGCCGTGCGCGTCGATCAGGGTGGCGAACAGGCCGATCGCCACGAGCCGGGGCACGTCCGCGCGGGCCAGGCCGTGCAGCAGCGCGTCGGCTGCCCGGACGAAGAACTCCGGATCGAGGCCGGCGGCGGCGAGCGCGTCCGGCCCGGAGGCCGGGCTGACCGCGTGGACGACGGCGTCGTGCCCGTACCCGATGGAGGTGACCGTCTCCGGGTCGGTGACGTCGCCGCGTACCGCGGAGGTGAGGTCGGGATGGCGGGCGGGGTCGCGGACGACGGCGGTGACGCGGTGGCCGCGGCGGTGGGCCTCGGCGGTGACGGCGCGGCCGGCCCGGCCGCCCGCGCCGAAGACGGCGATGCTGGTCATGGCGCGACGGTAGGACGCGGGGTGCCGGTTACCGCAACGGTACCGGGTTACGCTCGGGCGGTGACGCCGCTCGATCCGGACATGTTCCACCCCGCCTGTCCGTCGCGGATGATGCCGTTGCAGATCGGCGACAAGTGGACCGCGATGGTGGTGCTGTGCCTGGAGCACGGGCCGCGCCGGTTCACCGAGTTGCGGGCGCCGCTGCGCACGATCACGCCGAAGGTGCTGGCCGAGACGTTGCGGGCGATGGAACGCGACGGCCTGGTCACGCGGACCGCCTACGACGAGAACCCGCCGCGCGTGGAGTACGCGCTGACGCCGCTGGGGCGAAGCCTGCTGACGCTGGTCGCGGCCGCCCGGTCGTGGAGCGAGGCGCACCTGGACGAGTTGCTGGCGGCCCGCCGGTCGCACGATTCGCGGACGTCGTGACGGCGCCGGCCGGCACCGGGCGCGGCGGGCTGCGGAGGTTCGTTGCGAACGTGATGACGAACGTGCTCGCGAACCTCATCGCGGCGGCGATCATCTACGTGCTCGCCGCGGCCGCCGGGCTGCTCCCCCGCGACCCGGCGCTGATCCTCGCGGCGTTGTTACTCGTCGGCCTCGCCGCTGCCATGATCCTGATCTTCCTGATCAGTACGAACGCCTTCGCCGACAAGGAGGACATCCTCGGCGGGTGGATGGCGATCTCCCTCGGTGCGCCGATCCTGACCGCGGCCGTGGCGTACGCGTTCCGTGAGGGCGATCCGGCGGCGGGGGTCGCGGGCGGGCTGATGGGCGCGGGGCTCACCGGCGCAGGCGTGGCTTTGCTGGTGGCCGGACGGCGGCTGCGGCGAGCGGCCGATCCGTCGCCCGACGGCGAGCAGCAGGCGGCTGAGCCGCACGCCCGGCCCTAGCGTCGTACCCGTGGCATAGCCTTCCGGCCATGGGAACCGCCGAGCTGGACGAGCTGATCGTGCCCGACGCGGAGGCGCTGCGCGCGTGGTTGTCCGCCCACCACGACACGTCGCCCGGCGTCTGGCTCGCCCTGACCCGAAAGGGCGGCACGCTCACCACACTGACCTGGCAGCAGGCGGTCGACGAGGCGCTGTGCTTCGGCTGGATCGACGGGCAGGCCCGCAAGCGTGACCACGAGAGCTCCTGGATCCGGTTCACCCCGCGCCGGGCCCGCAGCTCCTGGTCGCAGCGCAACGTCGCGCACGTGGCCCGGCTGGAGGAGCAGGGGCGGATGACACCCGCCGGCCGCGCGGCGGTGGAGGCCGCGAAGGCGGACGGCCGGTGGGCGGCGGCGTACGCTCCTCCGTCGGAGGCCGAGCTGCCGGCCGACCTGCTCGCCGCCGTCGCCGCCGAGCCCGCCGCCCAAGCCATGCTCGACGTCCTCACCAGCGCCAACAGGTTCGCGCTCATCCACCGGCTGAACGCGGTCAAGCGCGCGGAGACCCGGGAACGCAAGATCGGTGAGTTCGTCGCCATGCTGGCCCGCCACGAGACGTTCCACCCGCAGAAGGCGAAGCCGCCGGCCACGCCGTGACCCGCGTCCCGGCTCACGAGTGGTCCCGGACGAACGCGCGCAGGAGCGCGGCGCACTCGGCCGCGTGGGTCTCCAGCAGCAGGTGGCCGCCGTCGAAGAGGTGCGCGTCCATCCGGTCCAGCGCGCGATGCTGCGCGAGCACCTGTCCACGTCGAAGTAGGCGTCGTGCCGGCCCCACAGCACGAGCGCCGGGGATTGGTGGGCGCTGTGGTACTCGGCTGGCCGGTCCTGCTGGTCGCGACCGGCGTGACGGACGTCGGCGCGGGGCTGCTCGGCGCGGCCGTGCTCGCCGTCGCGAACACCGGTGCCGGCGTGCTGCTCCACCAGGGAGCCCGCCTGGCGATCCGCAGGCTTCGGGCGTCCTGAGCCGGGCCGGTGCGCTAAACGGCGCCGCCGGTGTTGCGGATCATCCGCCGGAGCACCTTGAGGGTGGTGACGTAGTCGGCGTCGTCGACGCCGTCGTGGATGCGGGCCCGGATCCCCGGCGCGTGCTGCTTGAGGCGGAGCCGGGCGTCCTCCCCCGCCTCGGTGATCCGTAGCCGGCCGTCCGCGTCGCGGGTCAGCCAGCCGCGTTCCCGGAGCACCTCCGCCTCGGCGTCCAGGTCGTCCTCGGCCCGTAGATACGAGCGCATCGCGTGTCGCAGTTCGGGGACGGTCAGTCCGCCGCCGCCGGGCAGGAGGTCGTTCGGGGACAGGTTGCGCAGCAGCCAAAACTGGGGCTGGGTGAAGCCGTGCGTGGCGTGCTGGGCGCGGGTGAAGGCGATGAGCGACTCGTACGCGACGCCCGTCCAGTAGGCGGCCGGCTGGCCAGCGAGTTCGGCGTCGGACAGGTGCTGTGTGGTCATGATGCTCTACCTCCGGCGGTGGTCGGGTGAGCACGACGCTAGGACCTCAACCACGCTTCAGATCAAGCCGCGAGGGACATCGCGTTCCGGTCGGCCCGGGCATGATGAGGCGCATGCGGGTAGCGATGGCGACCGACGCGGGACATCCGGGCCGTACCAATGAGGATTTCGCCGGCGCCGTCCCCTGCGGCCTGGTCCTGGTCGACGGCGCGGGCGGCATCACCGGCGCGGACGAGGTCTGCCGTCACGGCATCGCCTGGTACGCGACCCGCCTCGGCGGTGCGCTGCTCGGTGCGCTGGCGCAGGAGCGGAGCCTGCGCGACGTGCTGGCCGAGGGCATCGAGCGGGTCACCGACCAGCACCGTGACACCTGCGACGTCGCCCACCCGATCAGCCCGTTCGCCGCGGTGGCGATGCTGCGGTTCTCCGGCGGGACTGTCGAGCACCTGGTCCTCGGTGACGCGGTCGCGCTGGTCGGCCGGGCGGCCGGTGATCCCGTCGTCGCCCACGATCCGCGTGAGGTGGTGATCGCCCGAGCCTTCGAGGAGCGGCTGAAGGACGTGCCGGAGGGCGGCGACGAGTACCGGCGGCTGCTGATGGAGCTGCGGTCCCGCCGCAACAGCCCCGGCGGCTTCTGGGTCGCCAAGGACGATCCGGCGGTGGTGGCCGAGGCGGTCACCGGCGAGTGCCCGGCCCACGACGTGACCGGCGCGGCGCTGCTCAGCAACGGCGCGAGCCGTCTCGTGGACACGTTCGGCCTGACCGACTGGCCGGGGCTGCTGCGCCTGCTGGAGACCGCCGGCCCGGCCGAGGTCATCGCCCGGGTCCGGGCGGCGGAGGCACGCGGGGGCGTCGCCACCGACGACGCGACGATTGTCTGCCGCGCCTGACCGGCACGACAATCCGGCTGTGCTCGTGTTGACTGCGGCGATGGACCGTCAACGGCTCAGCAGCATCGCGCACTCGCACCACCCGATCGCGGCGCCGCTCTCCGGCGTCAACGTCAACCGGCTGCTGCGCCGGGCCGGTCGCCGGCCGGCGGCCCGGATCCTCGACCTGGGCTGCGGGGAGGCCGCCTGGGCGTTACAGGCCCTCGCGCACCACCCGGACGGGCACGCCGACGGCGTGGACCTCAACCCGTACGCGCTGGAACGCGCCACGGAGGCCGCCGCCGTGCGCGGCCTCGCCGACCGGCTCACGCTGCACGAGCGCGACGCCCGGTCGTACGTGCCGGACGGCGACTACGACCTGGTGCTCTGTGTCGGGTCGACGCACGCGTTCGGCGGGTTCGGCGAGACGCTGGAACTGGCCGGCCGGCACGTGAACGCCGACGGCGTCCTGATGGTGGGTGAGGGGTTCTGGCAGGTGCCGCCGACGCCGCAGGCGCTGGCGGCGCTGGGCGCGAAACCCGACGACCACACCGACCTCGCCGGTCTGGTCGCGGCCGCCGAGCAGGCCGGCTGGACCCCGGTGTACGCGCACGTCAGCGACGCCGCCGAGTGGGACGACTACGAGTGGTCGTGGACCGGTTCGCTGACCGAGTGGGCACTGGACAACCCGGGTCACCCGGATGCCGCCGGCGCGCTCGCCACCGCCCGGGAGCACCGGGACCAGTGGCTGCGCGGATACCGCGGCGTGCTGGGGTTCGTGACGCTGGTGCTGCGCCGGATCTGACCGGCTACCGGCGCGGGTCCGGCCCGGGACAGGCGGGCGGGGCACTATCGTTCGGGCGTGCAGATCCGTTTCGCCGTACCGGCCGACCCCGCCTATCCGGCCCGCGTGGCCGCCGCGCTGGCCGCCGCCCGGCTGCGCCGCTTCGGCTACATCGGCGCGGCCCTCGCCGCGATCGGGGTGATCGGCTGGATCGCCTCGCAGGCGTCGGAGCGGGGTGGCCGCTTCGCGTCGCTGTGGACCGCGTTGATCGTGGCCGGCGTGCTGTCGATGCTGTACGCGCCGTGGGTGCGGTGGCGGGCCCGACGCCGGTCCGGCGGCTACGCGGTCGAGGGTGGCTACGACATCGACGACCGTAACATCATGATGCGCAGCGGTTCGGAGTCCGGCGGCATCGCCTGGGACGGCGTCGAGCGGGTCACCGAGACCCCGGATTTCTGGATCGTGTACGTGGGACGGATGCCGGCCACGGTGATCCCCCGGTGGCTGATGTCCGCCGAGGACGCCGGGACGCTGCGCGCCTTCATGGCCGGACGCGGACTGCTCGGCGACCGTTGACGAGGTATTGATCGGCTGTACGTGTTGCGTCGCCGGCCTGTCCGGCGGTCGCGTCAACCTGCCGCACCGGCGGTCCAGCAGCGGTCAGCTCGCCGGGCATCGTGTGCCCGGGGCGGGCACGGTCAGGTCGACGAGGTACCGGTCCACCACCGCGGTCGTGCAGTCGGTGCGCTGGTAGGTGCCGTGGCCCCAGCCCTCGTAGGTGACCAGGCGTCCGTGCCGGCCGAGTTGCCGGGCGACGTTCACGGCCCAGGCGTAGCCGGTCCGGGGATCGTGCCGGGCGTTGAGCAGCAGCAGCGGCGTGCGGGTGCGCACGTTCAGCTCGTGCGGCGGGTTGCGGACCGGGGACGGCCAGCCCAGGCACGTCTGCACGGCCAGCAGGCCGGCGCCGTACCGGACGTCCGGGGCGACGGCCCGGGCGTCCCGGACCACGCCGGCGTACGCGGCGTAGTCGCGTACCTGCGCCGGCCAGTCCGCGCAGAACGCCGCGACGGAGACCGGGAGATTCACCTCCGGTGGCGGCGTACCGGCGGCCATGTCCCGCACGATCACCGCGAGTTGCGGCCAACGCGGACCGGCGAGCAGGCCGAGCGCCACAGCGGTGACGTCGAAGGCGGTACGGGGGGCGTACTCGCCCCGGTCCGCGCGGGCCAGCGCCTGCGCCCAGACCGCCCGCACGTCGCGTGCGTGGAGCACGCACTCCGGCGACCTGTCGCACCAGGACACGAACTCGTCGAACGAGTCCTGCAACGCGGCGGCCTGCGTCCGCACGAAGGAGCGCACGTCGAGGCTGTGGTCGAACACGCCCTCCAGCACGACGGCCCGCACGCGGCCGGGGTACCGCTCGGCGTACTGCTGGCCCAGCAGCGTGCCGTACGAGCTGCCGTGGAAGGACAGCTGCCGCTCCCCCAGCGCCCGCCGCAACGCGTCGAGGTCACGGACGGTGCTGAGCGTGTCGGCGTGGTCGAACACCGGGCTGGTCGGACGGCACCTGCGCCACAGCGCCTGGTTGTAGGCCACCGCGGCGTCGAAGTCGGCCTGACCGGTCAGCGGGACGGCCGGCTTGCGCAGCGCCGGATCCGGGGCGCAGACCGGCGCGGCGGTGCGGGCGACCGTACGCGGGTCGAAACTGACCAGGTCGAACCGGTCCAGCAACTCGTCGCTGAACCGGTCGCCCTTGCGGATCCGTTCCACTCCCGAGTCGCCGGGGCCTCCCGGCCCGAACACCAGCGTGCCCACCCGCTGCTCCGGCAGGCGCGCGGACCGGCGTGCCACGGCGAGGTCGACCGTCGGACCGTGCGGCCGGGCCCAGTCCACCGGCACCCGCAGCCGGGCGCACCGCACGCGTTCATCCGGCGGGACGTCCGGCAGGTCGTCGGCGCACTCGCTCCACACGAGCCGCTGCGGCGGAAGCCCGGCGCGCGCCGCGCCGGGCAGTCCCGCCAGGACGGTGAGCGCGGCCAGAGCGACGGCCACGGTACGTCGGAACACGGCACCTCCCGGTGTCTTGGATGCCTGTCGATTCTTCAGCGGCGTCCCACCCGAGTCCCATACGGAAACGCCCCGATATGCCCGTCGGGTCTTTCCCCCATTCCGTCCCTGACGGGCCGAAGGACGGGCAGGCGAGCCGCACCGTGGCGGTCTAGCATCGGGCGATGACGTCGTCCCTGGACCGCCTGCCGAAGATCAGCGCGCCGGCCACGCGGGCGCTGACCGCGGCCGGCTACACCACGCTGCGCCGGCTCGCCGGTGTACCGCGCGCGGAGCTGGCCCGCCTGCACGGCATGGGGCCGAAGGCGCTGGGCGCCATCGAGGCCGCCCTCGCCGAGCACGACCTGCGGCTGAGCTGACGAGGCGATCGCGATGCCGCTCGGCAGACTCCACCACCTGATCGTCGACTGCCCGGATCCGATGACCGAGGCACGCTTCTGGAGCGCGGTCCTCGGCAACCCGATCACGTACGCGGACGACGACTTCGCCGTGGTGTCGGCCGGTACGGCGGCGTCCGGGCTGGCGTTCCAGCGCGTCGCCGACCTGGTTGCGCCGACGTGGCCGGATCCGGCGGTGCCGCAGCAGATGCACCTCGACGTGATGGTCGACGACCAGGAGGCGGTGGGTACGGCGGTGCTCGCGCTGGGCGCGCGGCGGCTGGCGGGCGACCACGTGTACGCCGACCCGGCCGGTCACCCGTTCTGTCTGATCCCGCGCCCGACCTGGGCGCCGCCGGTCGGCGGGCCCGCGTGACCGACGACCGACGCGTACGCCGGGTCCGCCCCTACCACTGGGTGCCGTCTACCTCAGCGACGCCCTCTGCGAGACCGACTTCGACATCGACTTCCATGCCGGGGACGCGCCGGTGTTCGCCACGACTCACCACGTCGCGGTCGTGGTCGCCTCCGCCGCCGTGGCGGACGAGGGAGAGGCAGATGTCACCCTCGACATCCGGGTGACGTCGCAGCGCGTCACGGGGCACCCGTACGAGGTGACACTGGACGTCCCGTCCGGGCGGCTCTACGTCGGCGACGCCGACGACAACGACGAGATCGAGTTGGCGCCGGGCCGCTGGCTGCTGCAGTTCGCCGTGGACGACGCGACGGAGGCCCGGCACGTCGAGCTGGTGGTGTCACCGCTCTGACCGGTCACGGCCTCTCCTGGTAGGAGATGAACTCCAGCAGGCTTCCGTCCGGGTCGCGGAAGTAGACGCTGGTCCCGGTGCCACCGGCGCCGGCCCGCCGGACCGGTCCGGTCTCCACCTCGACGTCGTGCCGCCGCAGGTGCGCCACCGCCTCCTCGATCGGCCCGGCCCAGACGAAACAGATGTCGCTGTTGCCCGGACGGACGGGAATCCGGGCCACGTTGCCGCCGAGGTCAAGACCCGGCCCGTGAACGCTCAACCGGTGGGGGCCGATCCGGAAGGCGACGCGGTCGCCGCCGACGCCGATCACCTCGGCGCCGACGACGTCGCGATAGAAGTCGGTGGCGGCCCGCCAGTCGGACACGGCGATGACGACGTGGTCCAGTCCGGTCACGGGCGCCATGCGATCACCCTATTGGCTGGACGGTGTCCGCTCCCCCGGATCCGCCGAGGCTGCCACCGGCGGGCCCGCCTTCAGGTGCCGGGCGAAGAACTGGTTCGCGGCGTCCCCCTCGAACCACGGGACGCCGGTGTGCCCGCCCATGTTGGCGTGCAGCGTCTTCTGCGCCGAGCCGAAGGCGTCGAACAGGTCCAGTGCCATCCGCCGGTCGTTGCCCTCGTCGTCCCACTGCAACAGGACGTGCAGCGGGACGGTGACCCGCCGGGCCTCCTCGATGATGGCGCGCGGCACGAAGCTTCCGGCGAACAGGAGCGCGGCCACGATGCGCGGTTCGACCACCGCCAGCCGTACGCCGATCGAGATCACCCCGCCGGCGTACCCGACCGGGCCGCCGACCTCGGGCAGCGCGAGGAGCGCGTCCAGCGCGGCCCGGCACTCCGGTACCGCCTCCTCCACCAGCGGCAGGACGAGCCGGTCGACCACCTCGTCGGCGACCCGCTCGCCGGCTGCCAGTGCCCGGCGCAGATCGGCGCGGGCCTGCTCGGCGGCGGCGGACGCGGGCCGGTCGCCACCGCCGGGCAGTTCGATGGTGGCGGCGGCGAAGCCCTGTTCGACGCAGCCCTGCGCCCGGGCCGCCAGGCGGGGATACATCCGGCGCAGTCCGCCGGGGTGGCCGAGCAGGATCAGCGGGGCCGGCGCCGACGTGGAGGCGGGCGTCCACAGGATGCCCGGGATCTCGCCGAGGGTGAACTCGCGTTCGCGGACGCCGTCGGCGAGGCGCTGTTCGGAGGTGAAGCGCATGGTCGTGCCTTTCGGGAGTGCGACGGCGCTCCCGGACGACCTATCGCCCGGCCGTGACCCCCGAGGGGAGCACCCATGTCGATACTGCGGTCACGGGTACCACCTCCCTCGTTCTCCGGCACGGCCACCGGCAAGGTAACAGCGCTCGCCGGGCGGGGCCAACCGGTTTATCGCGGTGTGATCCCGGACCGTCAGCCGCGCTCGAAGCCGGCGAAGACGACCGCCAGCGTCCGGGCTTGCAGGTGCTCGTCCCATCCGCCGTGCAGCGCGCCCTGGCACATGCCGGTGAGCAGCGCCATCACCTCGGGTAGCCGTACCGAGTCGGCGACGGTTCCGTCGGCCTGGGCCTGTTGCAGCAGCCTGCCCATCGCCTCCTCCAGGTGACCTACCGCATCCGGGAGCCGGATGTCCACGCCGGATCCGGCGAGCAGTTCGACTGCCGTCTTCTTCGCGGCGGCCTGGGCCACCGTGTGTCTGAAGAAACCGAAGAGGTCGTGTCGTCCCGCCTCCTCGGTGAGCTGTGCGAGCAGTCGCTTCATGAGCGCGGCGAGCAGGTCCTCCTTGGTGGGGAAATGACGGAAGACCGTGCCGATGGCAACGCCGGCCCGGCGGGCCACCTCCTCGGTGGAGGCGCGGGCGCCGAACTCGGCGAAGACCGCCTCGGCGGCGTCCAGGATGCGTGCCCGGTTGCGTTGCGCGTCGGCGCGCAGGGGCGGACCCTCTACCAAAGTGAGTCTCCACTCATTATTCTCGGAGCCACAAGTCGAGTCATGACTCATTATCGCGGAGGCCGACGTGACACCACAGCAGATCTTCGAGAGCATGCGCGCCAGGTGGCTGGCGAACCTGCCCACCTTCGAGGCGGATTCGCTGGCCGACGACGTGGTGATCGAGACGCCCTTCGCCGTGCCCGGCCACCCGACCCGCACCGAGGGGAAGCAGTCCGTTCTCGAGTACACGCGAGCGGGCCGGGCGTCGTTCCCGGTGCGGTTCGACGAGTGCCGCGGCGTGGTCGTACACGAGACCGCCGATCCCGAGGTGGTCGTGGTCGAGTACGAGCTCGTCGGCACGCACACGGTGACCGGGGTGACCGCGTCCGCGCCGTTCATCGGGGTGTTGCGGACCCGGGACGGCAAGCTGGCCCACTGGCGCGAATATCAGCACACACTCGCCATCGCCGGGGCCGCCGGCCCGGCATGAGCCGGCATCAGCGCCGCGGCTCAGGTGGTCGGTGTCGGCGACGGGGCGAACGGCCACGGCTGCGGCCCGAACAGCGCCGTACACGCGGACAGGAGCCCGCGCTGCGCCTCGGCCATACGCGCGTCGACCGGGCCGGTGTCCTCGTTCGGGTCGTTGCGGACGAACATGTCCCCGGATTCCTTCGCCGCCACCGCCAGCCGTTCGCCGGCGTCCCGGACGCCCGGGTCGGCCGCCTTGCGGGCACGCATGGCGATCGGCGAGTTCGAGGTGAAGCGGACGTCCTGCTGCTCGACCACCCGGGCCACCATGTTGCACGCACCGGCCGCGACCTTGTCCGCGGGCGCGGTCGAGCCGGCCTGAGGAGCGGCCGAGGCCGACGCGGACGACGACGGGGTGGCGGACGTCGACGGCGTGGGTTCCGAGGGCGCACACGCGGAGACGACGAACAGCAGGGAGAGCGCGGCGAGTTCACGTTTCACCGCACGAGGCTAGCGATCATGGTAGGCATGGCCTCCGTCCGGGTGCCCCGCCCACCGTCGTCGCGTCGACATCGGACCGGTCAGCGGCCCGCCGCGCGGAGCATCGCCTCCGTCTCGGGGTCGGGCATGACCTCCCGGACCTCCTGGGCGCAGCGGCACGAGACGGCGATCTTGGCGGCCCACTTCAGCGCCTCGTCGCGTGAGGCCACGTCGAGGACCACGAACCCGCCGATGACCTCCTTGGTCTCCGGGAACGGCCCGTCGGTGACCACCCCGTCCGTGTCCACGATGCTGGCCTGCTGGCGTTCGAGCCCGGTGCCGTACACGAACACGCCAGCGTTCACGGCCTCCTGGATGACCGCGTGCGCGTCCTTGCCCACCTGGGGGATCTCCTCCGCGGGGATGTGGTCCATCGCGCCGTCGTTGAACGAGATCAGGTACCGCGGCATGCCATGACTCCCTTGTCCGGGCGGCCGGTCCGGCCGCCTCTCACCCGTCCTACGAACGAGCCGACCCGGATCCGACGTTATACGCCGCTCGACGTTATGCGCCGCTCGGATTCAGTGCGCTTCGAGAACGAAGAAGATGAAGCAGAGGAAGGCCGTACGGCCGTCGAGTTCCGGGGGCAGCAGCTCGCGCGGCGTGTCGGGCGAGAACGGCGGTTCGCTGATCACCGAGAGCCGGAAACCCGCGTCGGTGAACGCCGCCGTCATCGCGTGCAGCGGCCGGTGCCAGTAGGTGAGCGTGGCGCGCTGCCCGTCGAAGTCGTACTCCTCTGACCAGCTCGCGACGGCGAAGTAGTCGGCGTCCGGGAACGCCACCTCGTACCCGATCGGATGGTTCACCGACACCAGGAGCCGGCCGCCGGGACGCAGCACACGGCGCAGCTCGGCCAACGGCGCGGTCCAGTCCTCCAAGTAGTGCAGCACCAGCGACACGATCACGTCGTCGAACGCGCCGTCGGCGAGCGGCAGCGGCGCGCCCAGGTCGGCCACCAGCAGCGTCGCGTCCCCGCCGAGCCGCTCGCGGGCCAGCTCGACCATCGCCGGGCTGCCGTCGAAGCCGGTCACGACGGCCCCGCGCGCGGCGAGCGCCTCGGACAGCGGGGCGGTGCCACAGCCCGCGTCGAGGATCCGCCGGCCCCGCACGTCCCCGGCGAGTTCCAGCATCGCGGGCCGCTCGTAGTAGGCGTTGAACAGGCTGGACTCGTTCTCCGCGGCGTACCGCTCGGCGAAGCCGTCGTAGTGGTCCGGCCTCACTGGGCCGCCTCAGCGGGTGGAATGGGCACGGCGGTGCCGGTCACCGCGATCCCGGCGCCGGGATCGGCGGGGATGCCGACGGTGAGCAGGCTCGGGCGGCCCATGTCCTCGCCCTGCCGCACGGTGACAGTGGCGGGCGGCCGCACCAGGCCCATCTCGCGCAGGTAACCGCCGAACGCGGCGGCCGCCGCCCCGGTCGCGGCGTCCTCGACCACGCCGCCGGGCGGGAACGGATTGCGCGCGTGGAACACCAGCGGGGACTCGCGATGCACCAGGTCGACCGTGGTCCAGTCCCGCTCGGTCATCAGCGCGCTCAGCGCCGCAATGTCGTAGTCCAGGTCCGCCAGGCGCCGCCGGGTCGCGGCGGCCACGATCGGATGCCACGCCCCGGCGTACGCGACACGCGGCGGCAGCGTCGCGTCGAGATCGTCCGGCGACCAGCGCAACGCGGCGAGCAGCGCCGCGAGGTCGCCCGCGGCAAGGGGTACGGTGCGCGGCGCGACGCTGGTGAGCGTGGCGGTGGTGGTGCCGTCGGCCTGCACGCTCGTGGCGACCTCGACCAGTCCGGCGCGGGTGTCCAGGTGCAGCGCGCCGGGGCCGTGCCGCTGCGCGTACGCGACCGCGGACGCGATCGTCGCGTGCCCGCAGAACGGCACTTCCGCCTTCGGGCTGAAGTAGCGCACCGTGAACCGCCCGCCCTCGCCGGGCAGGAGGAACGCCGTCTCGGAGTAGCCGACCTGCGCCGCCACCTGCTGCATCTCCGCGTCATCCACCCCGGTGGCGTCCAGCACGACACCGGCCGGGTTGCCGCCGGCCGGGTCGGCGGTGAACGCCGCGTATCGGAGAACGTCCATGATCATGAGCCTAGCGCCGGTGGTCCGGCTCGTGGGCCCCCGTGACGAGCCGCGCGGAACTACTCTCCGGGCATGCCCAGCTTCGAGATCACCCCCATCGGTACGGTCCGCAACGACCGGACGGACATCCAGCACAGCGACAACTGGGGCGCCGTCCGCAGCACGATCGTCGTCGACGAGGGCTTCGGCGAGGCGTGCCTGCAGGGCCTGGAGGAGTTCTCGCACGTGGAGGTCGTGTTCGTCTTCGACCGGTTCCCGGACGGCGGCGACCACCGCGAACCCCGTCCCTACCGGGGCCGGGCCGACCTGCCGCCGATGGGCGTGTTCGCCGGCCGTGGTCCCCGTCGGCCGAACCGGATCGGCGTGACGTGCTGCCGCATCGAGTCGGTCCACGGCCGGGAACTGACGGTGGTGGGCCTCGACGCGGTGTCCGGCACGCCGGTCATCGACCTGAAGCCGGTGCTGGTGGAGTTCGTCCCCACGGACGTCCGGCAGCCGGAGTGGGTCAGCAGCATGATGTCCGACTACTTCCGGCCATAGCGTCGGCGCGGCGCCTCACCGCAGCAGCCTCTCCGTGAGGTCCATCAACCGCTCGGCGTCATGAGGGTCGAGGGTCGGGAAACCGGGCGGAAGTTGCTTCCCCCGGTCGACGGCGGTCACCGGCGCGGTCGGCGGCGCGTCCAGGAACCGGTGAATCGGCGCCACCGCGTCCGCGACGGACCGGGCGGCGACCGCCGCCGCCACCGCGAGCAGCCCCCTTACCACGAACGGGAGCGCGCTACGGTCACCGCTCCTGGTGAACCCGGGATGGTAGAGCACGTATCGGGCGCGGCTACCGGACCGCTGGGCGAAGCCCACGCCGAGCAGGTCGTTGGCCCGCCCGGCCTGCAACTGGGCGGCAACGGCCGAGTAGCCTTCCCTCATCTGCGGATCGGCCCAGCGCACCTCGCCTCTCGTGACCCCGACACCGGCGACGTTCACGATCACCGGCCGGGTCGCCCGGTCCAGGGCCGGACGCAGACCGAAACTGAGCAGGTAGCGGCTGACGTAGTAGAGCGCGAACGTACGCTCCAGTCCCTCCACCGTCTCGATGCGACGCGGCGTCACCGCATTGGCGAACAGCGTCAACGCGTCCACGACCTGGTGCTCGCCGAGGATGTGCTCGATGACCTGCCGCGTCTCGGCCGTGCTGGACAGGTCGACCGGAAGGAAGGCGATCAGGCCGCCGGCCATCGCTTCGCCACGTGCACGGTTGCGGCCGAGCACCAGGACGCGGTCGCCACGTTCGGCCCGCCCCAGGGCGAACGCACGCCCCATTCCGTTCGTGCCGCCACTGACCACCACGACGCCCACGTCGCCCCCTTATCGTGTGCTCATCGACCTGCCCCATCCTGGGCAGCAGGCCGGCGGAGGCGAAAGAAGGCACTTTCATGTCCACAGGTGACACCGATGTGAGTGCCTCGCTGCTCGATCATCGGCTGCCGGTGCCGGTTCCGGCCGGCGAGTACGACCGCTGTCCGGTCACCGACCTGCTGCGGCGGGTGAGCGACAAGTGGACGCTGTTGCTGATCACCCTGCTCGGCCGGCATCCGCACCGGTTCAACGAGTTGCACCGCGCCGTGGAGGGCATCAGCCCGCGCATGCTCAGCCGGACACTGCGTGCGCTGGAAAGCGACGGCCTGGTCGAGCGTGAGGTGTTTCCGACGGTGCCGCCGGGCGTCGAGTACCGGCTGACGCCACTCGGTGTCAGCCTTCTGGAGCCGCTTTCCGCGCTGGCCGACTGGGCGGTCGCTCACCACGCCGAGATCGTCGCGGTTCGTCAGCGACCCGCCTGATACACCCCGCGCTCATCCGGCCGCCGATCTGGAATGCTGCGTCCATGCCGTCCTTCCCGCCCACCTTCTCCGCCGAAGTCGTCGCGCAGCCGATCCAGGCCCAGTTCGAGGCGTTTCTCGACGAACACCGCGACGCGCTCGACCGCTGCCTGGACGGACTGACCGAGGAACAGGCGCGCCGATCGTTGGTGGCCTCCCGCACCACGCTGCTGGGTCTGGTGAAGCACGCCACCTTCGTCGAGAAGGTCTGGTTCGACGAAGCCGTCACGGGCCGGTCTCGCGCCGAGATCGGCATCCCGGAGCGGTCGGAGGACTCGTTCCTCCTCGACGACGGCGACACGATCGCCGGGGTCCGGCAGGCCTACCGCGACGCTCGGGACGCGTCACGCCGGGCGACCTCCACGCGAGGTCTGGACGACATGCTCACCGGGCACCGACGGGGGCCGCTTCCGCTGCGCTGGGTGTATCTCCACGTCCTGCGCGAGCTCGCCCAGCACTGCGGGCACGCGGACATCCTCCGGGAGCAGATCCTCGACGGATAGCGTGCGGGGTCACGCGCCGGGTTCACCGGTGAGCGAGCCGGGGGCACGCATCCGCCACGCGTCGGTGACCAGTTCCGTCAGACGCTCGACGCCGACGCGCGCCAGCCGCAGCATGACCAGGGGCAACCCGTCGTACGCGGGGGTGGTGAAGAAGAGGTCGGGCTCGCCGAGGAGCAGGGCCTGTTTCTCCGCCTCGTCGCCCACGTACAGCACAGCGATGTCGGTGCGGATGCGCCGCGGCTTCCCGGGCGTACGTTCGGGATAGGACCAGACGAACCCCTTGCCGGCGACCCGGAAGTCGAAGCCGTCACTGTCGATCTCGACCACGTCGGGCAGCGACAACGCCACCCGACGCACGTCGTCCGCGTCAACCATGACGGTCACCCCGGGACCCCGCCTTCCGCACCGGCACAGCCTAGCCACCGCGCCGCCCCGCAGCAGTCAGGTCCGGGCTGCGGCGCCTTGCCGCCGGGTGCGATGGTCGTGGCGGACATCGAACCGTCTCGGCTGCGGGGGTGGAGCGACGTGAGTACCGACATCTGGGGTGGGGTGGAGATCCGGCCGCACGGTACGGGTTCGCCGTGGGAGCTGACCGACATCAGCCTGCGGGAGGTCTCCACCAACTACGACGCCTTCGGCCTGCTGTTCGGTGTGCGCAACTACGCCGGGTTCGAGCCGGTCGCGCCCGGCCGTGGCCTGCCGGACGACGTCAGCGCGAACCTGCGCGCTCGCCACCTCACCGACCGCCATCACGACCCCACGTGGGTGTCGTGGGCGGAGGTGGCACGCATCGACTGGAACGCGCGATCCCCCCGGATGGACGACCGGATCCACGTGTACGACCTGACCGCTGAGGGACCGCGCTACCGGAGCAAGGCCACCCGGCACGGGCGAGCCTGGCGCGAGGTAGCCGGCGAGCACGCGGATCACCGGGGCAGCAGTTACCCGGAGGGCACCGAATGGCGCTCGGGAAACGTGATGTGGCGGGTGGAGCGCCTGTCCAACAGCGATGCGCTGCAGCGTGACCCGGCGCTGCGCGCGGTGCTGGAAGGCATGCGCGAGCTGGCCGAACGGCACGGCGAGGACAACGTACGACTCGTCGTCTGGTTCGACAGCTGACGCCTACCCGTACAGGTGCACGCGGTGGTCGACGTCGCGGTCCGGCGCGCCGAAGGATGCCACCGCACCGTGTCCGACGTGCACCAGCCACTCCTCGTAGTACCAGCTCGGGGCGCACCCGCAGCCGGTGAACCGGAAGTTGGCCCGGTAGCGGCCGACCTGCCCGGGGGCGAGCGTGAACAGCCGCGCCGACGCCGACGGGCGCGGAAACGCTGCCGTCCCGGGCAGCCGGTCCACGACGATGGACGCCCGGTCACGCCCGAGCCAGAGCCCGGCCTCGCGGGCCAGCGCGACGCCTCCGGCGCGTACCCCGTCCCGGTGTTTGTAGCCGGCCGCCTGGTCGGCGAGCACGTCGTGGACGACCACCTCGCCCTCCGGCAACGCCCGCGGCAGCGGCATCGCGCGGACCAGGCCACGGCGGGCGTTCGCCGCAGGCGCGCCGCGAGCGTCGGCGGTCCACCGGACGCGGACCCGCTGGATGAGGATCACCGCCCAGGTGTACCCGCGCTGCCCAGCGCGCGCCAGCGGAAAAGGGAGAACTCTCCCCCGCCGCAGCCGTCCTTCCGGTCATCACCCTGGCCGTTCCCGATGGTCAGATGGTGAATCCGCCGTCGACGTTCACAGTCGCGCCGGTGACGTAACGCCCGTCCGGGCCGGCGAGGAACGCCACCGCGGCGGCCACGTCGGCCGGCTGCGCGTAGTGGCCGAGGGCGGTGAACCCGTTGATCGTGTCCGCGTTCGGGCCGTCGGCCGGGTTCAGTTCGGTGTCCGTGGCGCCGGGGTTCACCAGGTTCACGGTGATCGCTCGACCGCCGAGTTCGCGCCCGAGCGCCTTGGTCAGACCGATCAGGGCGGTCTTGCTCATCGCGTAGAGCGAGAAGCCCGGGAAGACCGCCCGCTCGGCCGTGTTGCTGCCGATGTTGACGATCCGCCCGCCCGCCGACATGTGGCGCACCGCGGCCTGCGAGGCGACGAACGGTGCCCGGACGTTCACCGCGACTGTCTGCTCGAACTCGTCGAGACTCAGCTGCTCCAGTTGTCCGAGCAGGAACGCGCCCGCGTTGTTGACCAGGATGTCCAACCGGCCCAGTTCCCCGGCCGCCCGGTCCACCGCCGCGCCGATGCCACGGCCACCACCGGTGACGAGAGCTACCTTGCCGTCGAGTGCGTTGTTCATGGGGAGGAAGCCTGGTCGACGTCGGGCCGTCTGTCCGGCGGGGATCGGACGCCGCGTTCGCGCTCGGTCAGCGGCGCACCCGGTAGCGCAGGTGAAGCACCCGCTCGTCCGGGAGCACGACGTCCGGATCCTCCAGCAGGTGCTGCGCGTCGACCGACCCGAAGAAGCGCTTGCCAGACCCGAACACGACGGGTACGACGTCCATGCGTACCTCGTCGACCAGTCCCGCGGCGAGCGCCTGGCCGCCGACGTCACCGGCGGCGACCTCGACGATGCGGTCCCCCGCAAGTTCCTGCGCCCTGGCCACTGCCGCCTCGACGCCGTCGACGAAGTGGAACGGCGCGCCGGGGTTCCAACCCTCGGGCGGCGGGCGGTGGGTCACGACGACCACGTGGTCGATGCCGCTCGGCGGCGTCCCGTCCCAGCCGTCGGTCAGGTCGAAGACGTGCCGCCCGACGACGGTCACCCCGATCTGATCCCAGTACGGCCGGACGTAGTCGTGGGACGTCTGCGACACCCGCAACGCGCCGCTGCCGTCCAGCGGAACGTCACCGCTGGTCAGCCAGTCGAACAGCGGCCCGGGCTGGTCGTTGTCGTCCGCGACGAAGCCGTCCACCGACACCGAGCTGTACAGGACCACAGTGCCCACGCCGGTTCTCCCCTTCCTTGGGTGGTCCCCAAGTTAGCGGGTCGCGGGCCGCCGTTCTTGTAGGAAATCAATCGGCCGGCAGCGACCAGCCGTCGATCACGTGGCCGGGGTGTTCGCGCAGGAACCGCCGCCGGACCTCGACGTACCGGGTCGGGGTGAGGCCGGTGAACGCCCGGAACTCGTGGCCGAAGTGGGCCTGGTCGAAGTAGCCCGCGTCGCTTGCCAGCTCGCCCCAGTCGACCGGCCGGGCGGGGTCGATCGCGAACACGGCGGCGGCGAAGCGGTAGGTGCGGGCCAGCCGCTTCGGTGTGACGCCGACGAGTTCCTTGAACCGCTGCGTCAGATGGGTGCTGCTGACACCGGCCGCCGTCCTCAGGTTGCCGATCGGCACCGCGCCGCTGGTCGCCGCGATGACGCCGCTCGTGTGCCGGACCAGCCCCAGGCCGGTGGTATCGGACAGCCGTCGCCTCAGCTCCTCCTCGAGCAGCGTCAGCATCTCGTGCGGCCCGTCGGCCGTGGCCAGCCGGTCGCGCAGCTCGGCGACGGCGGGCCGGCCCCAGACCTGCTCCAGCGTCACGGGCCGGTCGCACAGCTCGGCCGCCGGCATCGGCAGGAACGGCGCCAGGCCCCACGGCTTGACGTGTACGCCGACGGACCGGGTCGGGCGCGGGTAACCGAACTCGAACGCGCGGGTGGGCGTGGTGATCACGCAGCCGTCGGCGTACCCGGTGGTCTCGACGTCGGTGCCGCCGCGGACCCGGAACGGCGCGCCGAGGTTGACGATGAGCAGCGCCGCCGGCATCGGCGGCAGCGTCAGCCGGGGGTACGGGGGCGCGCCCTCCAGGTAGTAGAGGTCGTCGATCAGCTCGTCCAGCGGCGGTCGCGGCACTCTGGACACGTACTCCACGCCCACAGCATCGCGGACGCCCCGCCGTCACCGCCGACGCCCCGCCGGGATCGATTCACGAAAGGCCGCGCCGCCCTTGCTGTGCGGCGGCGGAATGAGTCGTTCGCCGAGGGCGAGCGCGAGGGCGACAGCGCCGAGCAGGGCGCCGATCAACATCGTGCCGGCGGCACCGTGGCTTTCCAGTACGAGGGCCCCGAGAAAGGCGCCGCCGGTGATGCCGACGTTGACGGCGGCGGACAGCGTCGCGGCGGCGAGATCGGAGCGGCCGGGCGCCACCTGAAGGACGAGGCCGCCGAGCGCCGCGGTGAACGCGGCGAACCCCAGGCCGGCGAGTGCGATCAGGACGACGGCAACCGCCGGGTGGTGGCCGAACGCGTACAGGCCGAGCAGCGCCACACACTGCAGTGCAACCGTCGCGACCAGGGCGGACCACGGGCTGCGGTCGACCATCGCTCCGGCAGCGAGGATGCCGAAGACGCTGGCGACGCCGCGCGCCAGCAGGATGGTCGCCATCGACGCGGCGGGCAGTCCGGTGACCTCGGTGACGAACAGGGCGATGTAGGTGTAGCCGGCGATGGCGCCGGCGGTCGACAGGACGGCCACGACGACCAGGAGCCAGAACCGGCGGGAGTCGGGGGTTCTGCCCCGGCCGGCGTGTCCCTGTGCCGGCCCCGTCGACGGCAGCAACCAGGCCACCACGGCGAAGACGAGCACACCGAGCCCGGCCACCGCCAGGAACGATGCCCGCCAGCCGGCACGTTCACCCAGCCAGGTGCCCGCGGGCACGGCCAGGACGAGGGCGACGTTGCCGCCGGCGAACACGATCGCGACCACCCGTCCGTGCAGTCCGGGCCGGAACAGCTCAGCCGCGGTCGGCACGACGACCGCCCAGAACAACGCATGAGTGGCCGCGGTGGCGACCCTGGCTGCCATCAGCATGGTGAACGTACTCGCGAACACCGTGATCGCGTTGCTGACGACGAAGCCGGCCAGGAGCGCCGACAGCAGCCGTCGGCGAGGAACTCTGCGCACCAGCGCCGTCAACGGGACCGAGGCGACCATCACCACCGCGCCGTACACGGTGACGAGCATGCCCACTTGGGACGGCGGAACGGCCAGGTCCACGGCCATCGGCAACAGCAGCCCGATCGGCAGCGCCTCGGCTGCGGTGTAGAGGAACGTTCCGCCGGCGAGGCCGATCAGCGCGCCCACTGCCCGCCGGTGTGCGTGCGCCTGGCCCATTGTTACCCCCTAAACCGGCTATGACGGAAACACTCTAGGAAGGCTCCTCGTCACGGGGCAACTGGTAAAGTCGGTTTTGATGGAAACAGCAAGGGTTACGCGGATGCGCCTGGTCGGCGGCGACCTCGCGCTGGACTTCCTCAACACCCGCGCCGGCCCACCCGTCGGGCCTCCGGACGACGACGTGCTCACCGGCTACGCCGAGCTGATCGCCTGGAGCGTGTACGCGGGCACCCTCACCGAAACGCAGGCGGCGGCGTTGCGCCGGCTGTCCCGCGGCAGTCCGGACAGCGCCCACACCGTCTTCGCGCAGGCACTTCGCACCCGTGACTACCTGGACGAGGTGTTCCGGCCACTGGCCGCCGGCGAGGACCCGGGCGCAGCGGCGCTGACCCGGCTGCGCGACGACGAAGCCGACGCGCTCGCCCACGCACAGCTCATGCGCGGGAAGACATTCGCATGGTCCTGGCGGGACGACCACACGCTTGCCCGGCCCTTACGGCCGGTGGTCCATGCTGCGGTCCAGCTTCTCACCACGGGTGCGCTCGATCGGATCAAGCGATGCGCGGGCTGCCGCTTCCTGTTCATCGACGAGAGCAAGAACCGCAGCCGTCGTTGGTGCAGCATGGACGACTGCGGGACCGCGGAGAAGATCCGCCGCTACGTCGAGGTACGACGCATCCGCACCAGACGGTGAGCCCATGGCGCGAGACGGCCGGCCGCAGCGCCTTCGAGGAGCAGATGTGGGCACGCGCCGGCAGGTGGGCGGAGATCACAACGGGACGGTCGTGGCGCGCCGTGGGGCTGCGTCCCTACCGTCCGGGTCTGCTCGCGTTCTGCTGACCGCTAAGACGTCTGCGCGAGGTCTCACCCACCGGCCATGCTGGCTCCGTGGATTCGCCGAGACGCCCTACCTCCCAGGCCCTGCTCACGAACCTCTACGCGGCCTTCAACAGGCGTGACATCCCCACGCTGCTGGCCGCCATGACGCCCGACGTCTCGTGGCCCAACGGCTGGGAAGGGGGCGTCCTCAGCGGCCGGGACCAGGTGAGTGCCTACTGGCGGCGGCAGTGGAACCAGCTCGAACCCGTCGTCACACCGACCGCGTTCCGCACGGAGCCGGACGGCCGGATCGCCGTCACCGTTCATCAGGTGGTGCACGACAAAGCCGGAACGAAGCTCGCCGACCACACCGTCACGCACGTCTACCGCCTCGACGACGGCCTGGTCGCGGCGATGGAGATCCGCGAGTGACGCGACGTGCGGCGATGAGTTTCGATACGGTGCCCGGTCTGATTCCCGTGCACCCAACCGCTGCCACCGGAGGTAGGCGTGAAGCTTCTTCTCACATCCGCGGGCGTTCAGAACCCGAGCATTCACGATGCGCTGGTCGGCCTGCTGGGCAGGCCGGTCGCCGAGTCCAACGCGCTCTGCATCCCCACGGCCGCCTACCCGATGGGCGGGCCGGCCTCGGCCTGGCGTTTCATCACCGGTCAGACGCCGCTACCGATGACCGGCCTGGGTTGGAAGTCGCTGGGCGTCCTCGAACTGACCGCGCTACCGAGCATCGGCCAGGAGCGGTGGGTCCCCTGGGTACGGGAGGCGGACGTCATCCTGGTGCACGGCGGCGACGCGACGTACCTGTGCCACTGGATGCGGCAGTCCGGGCTGGCGGACCTGCTGCCGTCGCTGCCTGACACCGTCTGGGTGGGGTTGAGCGCGGGGAGCATGGTGCTGACCCCGCGTGTCGGGAGGGAATTCGTCGAATGGCAGTCCGCGCCTGACGACCGCACGCTGGGGCTCGTCGACTTCTCGATCTTCCCGCACCTGGGCCTCGAACCGGACAACACCATGGCGAACGCCGAGAAGTGGGCGGCCGAGGTCGCCGGTCCGGCGTACGCGATCGACGACCAGACGGCGATCACAGTGGTCGACGGCACGGTCGAGGTCGTCTCCGAGGGGCAGTGGAGGCGGTTCCCCGCCGAGCGGTAGCTACCCGAGCAGCGCCGCCGCCGCAGCCAGCGTGGCCAGCGACAGCGTCGTCGTCACCACCACCGCCCGGTTGGCGACCGCCTCGCCGACGCCGTACTCCTGGGCGAAGATGAACGTGTTCTGCGCCGTCGGCAGGCCCGCGCACACCACCACGGCGAGCAACTGCGGCGCGGACAGGTGCAGGGCCAGGCCGGCCGCGTACGCGATGACAGGTTGTGCGACAAGCTTCAGCGCGCTGATCGCGGCCAGCTCTCCGGGCCCGGTCGGTTCCGCCCGCGACGGTGCCGCGGGGTGCAGCGACGCGCCGAGCGCGACCAGGGCGGCGGGCGCCGCGGCGCCCGCAAGCAGCGTCAGCGGCGCGACGGCCACCGACGGCAGACGCAGACCGGCAGCGGAGCACGCGACACCGAGCAGCGACGCCAGGATCACCGGATTGCGTACGGGCAGCGAGGCGACCCGGCGCACCCGGACCCGCCCGGCCGGGTCGCTGCGGCGGTCCAGCGCGACCACGATCACGGGCGCAACCACCAGCACCTGCAGCAGCACCACCACCGCCAGGAACGACACGTCGCCGAGAACCTGCGTCGCGATCGGGATGCCGAGGTTCGCCGAGTTCACGTACCCGGCGGCCATGCCCCAGATCGGCCGTTCGCCGGGCTCGCGATCGAACAGCCGGCTCGCGCCGACCCACCCGAGCCCGACCACGGCGACGGTGCTCACCCCGAAGGCGAGCAGCGAGCGGCCGGCGAACCCGGACAGCGGCATCCGGGCCAGGGCCAGGAACAGGGCGGCCGGCATCGCGAGCTGGAACACGAACCGGCCGAGCACCGACGCCGCCGACTCGCCCAGCAGGCCCCAGCGACAGGCCCCGTAACCCACAGCGGTGAGGATCCAGATCGGTACGAACGCCGACACCAGGCTCATGCGGGCGTCACCGGAGGGCGGGCGTTCGGTAAGCCACGCGGTCAGCCTCGCATCCCGTCCGGAACGAGCAAACGGGGTGCGGCACCGTAGAGGGCGACGAAGACCCGGTCCCGCAGGATCTCGTACTGCCTGCGGCACCGGACGGGTGGGCCCGGCGGGCGTTGCTGAACCTGACCGCCGACAACGACTTCCGACGGCTGGAACTGGTCGGCAGTCAGGTCCACCTCGCGGCCGTCGGCCAGCCGGTTCCAGTAGTGGTGGCCGACCTTGGCGTCTCCGGCGTGGACCTCGCCGAGGATCAGCTCTCCGCCGAGCAGGTCCTGAATGATCAGCGCGGTCACCCCACACTGCCCACGGGCTGGGTTGCCGGCGTGCCAATCCTCCAGGTCGTGCGGGTCGCAGGTGTCCGCTCCCCAGCCGGCGCGCAGCACCGGCCGCAGCATCTCCAGGTCGATCGCGAGCGGGACTGATCTTTGGTCGTGCTCCTCATACGTCACTCGGGAAGGGTCGGCCCTCGACCGGGTCAAGAGTCAAGAGATCCGACCCGTTCGACCCGGAAGGCGGCCTGATCACTTCGGACAGATCGATGGCATCCGCGATGCCCTGGACGACCTTCAGCTCGCTTCGAAACAGCCGCTCACGCACGGATGCTGGCTGCTCGGTGAGCATGTCCGGCACACGTCCGTCGTTCGGTACGAACACCATCGTCCCGGAGTACTCACGGCAGCTCGATCACCACGCCGAGCCGACACAGCGCTCGTAAAGACGTCAGACGGTGCGTAGCAGCGGTACCTGTAGGAGTAGATCCACCGGCACATGCATCGGCGTTCCCAGCACGAGCCCCCCTTCCCCGGGCTGCCAAGCGGGCCGCCATACGGATCTGCCGCGAGTTGCGTGCCGTGGCCGGCCACTGCCGGACCCCCGGCATCACCGGCGTGCCTGGGATGCGAGCGCGATGGGCGGGGCACTCCTCGGCCAAGGCGCGGACCTGGTCGGCTTCCAACTCGAACGCTTCGCGGCTGCCGGTGAGCACCAACGTGTCGGCGGCGATGTCCCACCGCAGATGATCGCGGAACTCTCGATACCGGACTCGCCGGTGATCGGCGGTCAACCGCGCCGGCCACGCCTGAGCGGGTAGCACCACGGTGTGTGGCCGGCCGGTCCCCAACCGGGAACGGACCTGCTTCCACCGCGACGGCGGGAACGCGAGGCGGTGATGCAGCAACACCAGGTCGAGCGGGCGCCCCCAGCTGTGATGGTGGGGACGTGTCGCGCGACGAAGGGGAAGATAGACCATCGTGTGCGGCGACCGGGCAGCCAGTCCCCACGCCAGAGCGAACAGCGTCGCTGTTTCCTTGTCGAGGCAGAACTGGGCTCCAAGAGGGCCCTCGTACAGACCGGCGAACCCCGGCGGTCGTGCCGGCCGCATGACCCGGTACCGATGGCGCCCGAGGTGAACGGTGCTGACCATCACCGGCCATTCGTGTCCGCCCAACCGTCGACCCACTCCAGCAACACCCTTCGACCCTCGTCGTATCGCTGTCCGGTGACCATTGTCGCCAGGCCCGGCACGACACGGCGACAGAGTTACCTGACGGCGGGGAGCCCGGCTCAAGACCGAGGGTGTACTCATGCCACCGACGTGCCGCACCAACCGTCCGAACACTTTCGCGCCCGAGCCGCCGGACGTAGACGGAAGCTGTTCCGAGGGTCAGCGCCAGTAGGGTCAGCGGGTGAGCAGATCGTCCGGACGTGCCGGGACCTTTCGCACGCTGTACCACGGGCAGGCCAAGGCCGACACCGCACGAGGTTACGGCCTGTTCCTGATTCGTCGATCGGGATCGTGGGCGCAGCACTGGGCATCGATCAATGCCGGACGGCAGCCTGTCCCGCCACCGCCGCCGGTAGACCTCGCGAAGGAGACGGTCGTCATTCTCTCGGTCGGGGACCGTCCTGTGCTCGGCTATGACGTCACGATCGAGGACGTGACAGTGCGAGAGACGACTCTGGTGGTGACCGGCGTCGAGAGGCGTCCCGTGGGCGACGTGACGCTGGACATGGCGTGTTCACCGGTGCACATCGTGGCGGCGCGATTCGGACCCGAGGCCTTCGAGGACATGCTGCTGAACCTCCGTATCGTGCCTGCGGAATGACGTGAGCCGGTGATGTGGGGGCTGTACCGCGCCGCCTGCCGCTTCCCCGCCTGTCTCACCCGTCCGGGTCTGTCGACGAGCGGATGGGACCACGGTGGGCGGCACCGGGCTGACCTCGCCGGGATGACGGCGTCACTTCCAGGTGATCGTGGCCTTTGCCCGCCAGAGATCCAAGACGGCCGCGTCCCCGCGTAGTTCGAGGCGCTCGGTCCCACTCCGGTTCCACAGCAGGAGGTAGAGCTCGGACGCAGGTCCCACGACGGTCAACTGGGCCGGCATCTCACCGGCTACCAGGCGGCGCCCGGCCGGCTCGATGGAGAGCGTCCATCCCGCGTCGATATCAGTCGGCACAAGAGCCATGCTGACGGGTGGATCGGCCACCAGAAGCCCACCGGGCCGCCCGAAGAAGCCATTGAGCAGTTCGTCGATGCCGTCAGCGGCGAAGGAGGGGGCCCAGGAGGGAACCGTTGAGACAGCCGACTCGGCATCGGCACGGTGTACCGCGGTTTCGTGAGCCTGGCGACGTGCCCAGAACGCCAACGGCGAGGGCGCGGGCAGAAACGTCCAGCATTCAACGCTCTCGTCAGCCGCTGCCAGCGTGTCCACGAGTGCGCGGTGGCCCTCCCGAAACCAGTCCAGCAGCTCGTCGTCCTCGACTGCGGCGAAGAACTCCGCCTCCTCGCGACTGGAGTAAGGCTGATGGCGCCCCGTGATGACGTGGCCCGTGGCCCAGCGATGGACGCCGCTGACATGGCGCAGCAGATCACGGACCTGCCATCCAGGGCAGGTGGGCACGGGTGCGTCCAGGCCCGCCCGGTCCGCCGCCTCTGCCAGTCGGGCGCCTTCCTCATCCAGCGCGGCAATGTGCTCGGCGATACGCATGACGGGAGCGTCCCACGCACCACCGACCCTCTACCAGGCGGAAAGGGCCGGCGCACCCTCGTACTCCGCAAGCAGCTCCCGCCGCCGCGTCGCGCAAGGCCACGGCGCGACGTCTAGGCCCTGTCTCCCGGATCTTGGAGGGTGGGGTCGAAGGTGAGGTTGAGTAGTTCCAGGCCGGTGACGGGCTTGAAGCCGATCTCGGTGTAGAGCACCAGGGCGGGGATGTTGTCGGTCTCGGTTTGGAGCGACACGCGATGCGCGCCGGCGGCACGGGCGTTGCGGATGACGTGCTGGAGCAGGGCCTTCGCGATGCCGCTACGGCGATGGTGCGGGGCCACGTAGAGGTCGCGGATCGACCACGAGGTGCCCAGCCTGAGCGATGCCGGCGTGACCGTGACCGTGATGAAGCCGCGGACGTGATCAGCTCGGATGGCGGCAGCGGCGGAGATCCGGTCTTGTGCGATCTGGTCGTGCAGCCAGGAGCGGGTGACCTCCGTGGCCGACGGTTGGCCGTAGTGCACCCGGTAGTCGTCGAACAGAGCAGCTACCTGATCGAACGCCGGATGGGCGGGGCTCATCGGCACGACCGTCGTCATGCCGTCAGTGTGGCCAATGGTCCAGCCTTCGAGAGGGCCACCACTATCGGCCGACCCAGGTGGCGACGCACGCTTCATTGCCCTCGATGTCCGCCAAGACCCACCACTTCGGTGCGTGCGCATCGGAGACCAGCCGGCCACCCGCAGCCAACGCGGCGGCGATTCGGGCCTCGGCCTGATCATGTGGGACGGCGACATCGAGGTGCATGCGGTTGCGTTGTGGGCGCCCGGCGTCCATCGGCTGCAGCCCGAAGCCCGGACCCCGACGCGCCGGGTCGGCCAGATAGTCGTCGTCGATCTGGCGGTAACCCAGCAGCGCCCGCCAGAACGGCAGCACGTCCGCGCCGACCAGCGCGTCGAGAGTGACGTTGACGAGCTGCACGGCGGTCGGGTCGGCGGGGATGTCCAGATCCCTGGCGGCAGCCGAGATCCGCCGGGCCAGCGCGACGTCGCGCGACAACAGGGACACCGTGACGCCGACATGACGCAGATCGACGTTGACGTACTGCTGCTCCGCGCCACCGGCGAGCCGGCCGATCTCATCGACGAACGCTATGCCCTTGGTTAGCGAGCCGGTGCGGAAATACGCCGAGACCACGTGGTAGAGGCAGCGCCAGTCCTCGACACCGTCGGCCGCGTGGAACTCCCCGGCCGTGATCTGCACCGTCATGCGGGCGAACCTAGCATCGGCTGCGTGACGCAGCGCACCGTCGCGCTCGCACGCACAGGCCGGCAGCGCACTCCTGTGCCGCAGATCGGGCGGGCGCTCGGTCCCTCGGCACCGCCGGCTGAGCAGGTCATGAAAGTCGCCTGCTGATCACCCTGCCGGTGTCCAGGTGCGGAGCGCATCCCCACCCGATCTCGACCGGTCGAGCGCCTAGGATGGTCCCGGTGACCTTCCCCGAACGGCGACCCGCCGACGTCCCGACCGACGAAGAGCGGGTCGACGAGGCCCTGCGGTTGCTGACCGGCCCGCCGGTCGCGCTCGACGTCGCCGTCAAGCGGCTCGCCCGTGGTGGCGGCGTCTACGCCTGGTGGGCTGCTCCTTCGGTCCTCCCCGACCTCCCCGGACCGCCGAACGACACCGATCCGTCATGGCGGATGCTCTATCTGGGCCGGGCCACCAGCCTGCGGGGCCGGATCCTGCGCAACCATCTACGACGGTCGGGCAGCTCGACGCTGCGCCGCACGTTGGCCGGTCTTCTCGTGTCCGAGGGCTTCCGGACCACTTGGACCGACCGCGTCGTCCTCATCCCCGAGGACGAGAAACGGCTGACCGCGTGGATGCACGAGCACCTGCGCCTGACCTGGGCGGAGGATGCCGAGCCAACGGTCATCGAGGCCGAACTCGTCCGGCGTCTGCACCCGCCGCTCAACGTCCACGGCGTCGACCCCGAGCACATCCAGGCCGCAGTGGTCGCCGCCAAGAACTCGTACAACGCCAGCAGCGGCCCGGAGCAGCCCTAGCTTCACGCCGTCAGCGATGCCTCAAGATCACGACGGGTGAGGGCGGCGCGGAGGTGCAGCCCCTCGGCCGCCAGGTTCTCCCGGCCACCCTGCTCGCGGTCGATGGCGCAGACCACCGTCTCGACCTGGGCACCGACGGACCGTAGTTGTCCGCACGAGGTCAGGAGCGCGCCTCCGGTGGTCACGACGTCCTCGACCACCACGACCCGCAGACCGCTCACGCGACCGCCCTCGGCCAGTTTCGCGGTCCCGTACTCCTTGGCCTGCTTACGCACGAAGACCGTCGGCAGCCCGGTCAGCTGTGACATCACCGTGGCGAGCGGAATGCCGCCCATCTCCATCCCGGCCAGCACGTCGCACTCCGGCAGCAGAGCCACCATCGCCTCGGCGACCTCGCGCAGCAGCTCCGGCTTCCCCTCGAACAGGTACTTGTCGAAGTACTCGTCGCTGACCTGCCCGGATCGGAGATGAAACCGGCCGGTGAGGTGGCAGGTGTCGTAGACGCGGCGCGCGAGCGGGTGAGTCACCGGCCCAGTCTCGCACCCGTCACCCGATCCGGCGGATGCGTACCCTCGGACGCTCGTTGCGCAGGTGCCCCAGCTTGTGCTGGCGGACCTGCTCCTCCCACACCTCCTGGTCGTACTCCGGATCCGGCGCCGTCCACCGGTGCGACCCGTCGCTGTAGTGGAACTTCTCGTCGCCGGCCCGCAGCACGCTCACCGCAGCCACCCCAGGAACCGCCGGTGCAGCGTCCCCGCCGGCGCCCAGCTCAGATCCGCCGTCGCCCGCACGAGCTGCGCCCCCAGGTACACCGCCAGCGACACCGGCGCGCCCTCGTACTCCGCAAGCAGCTCCCGCCGCCGCGTCGCGCACGGCCACGGCGCACCGCACCCGCCGCACGTCCAGACCGGCAGCACCGGCCCGTGGGTGCTCACCCGCGCACCCCCAGGAAGCGGGCGACGCTCGCGCGCGCCTGCCGGCTGGTCGCCCACGCGACCTGCCAGCAGGGGTACGGAGTCAGCCGCGCCCACCACAGCCGGCAACCCACGCACATCCCGTCCAGACCCCGTACATGCACTGCCAGGATCGCCTGTTCCGCAGTCCTCACTGGTCCTCCTGCGGCGGCCAGTGACCGCGATTGATCGGTACGCGGTGGCGGTTCCGGCACGGCAGCTCCGCACCGCAGCGGCACACCCACCGCCACTTCCGCCACGACCAGGCCGGGCGATGCCGGCGTACGAGCGTCGACGCGACCGCGAGGAGGTAGCCCTCGTACGGCAGGCGCGGCTTGGCGGGTGCGACGTCGGCATCCCGATGCGGCGCTTGCGCCGCTGCCGACTCACCGGGCGCTGTCTGCGCGTGATCCGATTCAGCCAGCCCGAGGGCTCTCCGCTTCGCCGCCTCCCATTCGGCCTTCTGCGCTTCCTGGCCCGTGGGGCGCCAACGGTTCCGACCGCCCATCACCACCTCCGTCCGCTCCGGCGCGACGGATCACCTCACAAGGGAGTGCGGCGTCGCGCCCGGCAGGATGAGGCGTTTCCTCACCCGAAAACGGACACTAGGGCCGCATGGTGATGGAGAAATTACCGCTGGTTATGCCGCCAGGCTGATGCCCAGACGCCCGGCCAGCAGACGCAGCTCGTTCGGCACGGCCCGCCGCTTGGCCCGCTGCGCCATCGCGACGACCGCGTCCTGAGCGAGCGGGTTGAGAGAGAACGGCACCGGCGCGGCCTGCTCCGCACGCACGAACGCCGCGATCGCCTCGTTGTCCCGGCGACCGGAATCGGCCAGTGCCCGCCCGAGGTCGAGCCAGTACGACATCTGCCGGATCGACGCCGCCAGCACCTGCGGCCGTACCGTGCGGGACAGCTCGATGACCCGGCCGGGCTCGCCGGACTCGGCCGCGATGGACATCTCCCACAGCGTCACGTTCGTCGGCCCGAACCCGCAGCCGTTGAACCCCATCCCGTCAGCCGGGTCACCCAGGGTCGCCGCTTCCCGGGCGGCCTCGGTCAGATGGTCGCGCGCGGCGTCGAGACGCCCGCTGACTGTCGAGGCCAGAGCCGCCGACAGGTGCAACTGGCCGAGCATCTGCCGGACCCGTTCGTCGGACGCAGCGGACTGAAGCTCCGCGAGCGACCGGTCAGCAGCCCGCGCGGCGAGCGGCGCCGACTCGATCGGCAGGCTCTGCGCGTACGCGAAACGGGTCGCGCCCAGCCACGCTGCCTCCTCCACGTCCTCGGCCGCCGTCACCGCCACGCGCGCCGCGTTCAACGCCAGGTGGCGGTACCCGAGGTGCCGCAGGCAGGCCGACGCCTGGTACGCCACCTGCGCGAGCGCCGGACCGCCCGCCGCAGCCGCCTCCAGCAGCAGGCCGGGCAACATCTGGGCCATGGCCGGGAAGTTCGAGCGGTGGCGAAGCTGCTCACTGCGCGCGATGCCCGCCACCAACTCCTCGCGGGTACGCGTCGACGGCCGCCGCTCACCGTCCTCGATCTCGATCAGCGCTGACCAGATCGCCGGCACGCACTCCGCCGCGCGCTCGCGTGCCGGGTCACCCGTCTCGGTGCCCTGACCGAGCAGGTCCGCAACAGTGACCTGCAACGCGGCGGCGACGGCGACCAAAGTGGATCTTCTGTCGATCGTCTTACGGCCGGACTCGACCTGGGAGATGTAGGACTGGCTGACCCCGGCGAGCCCGGCGAGGACGGCCTGGCTCATCCCGCCACGACGCATCCGCCAGTAGCGGACCCGGGCGCCGATCGTGTCGGCCTTGCTCGCCATGTCTCGCCTGCCTCCCAGGACGAGGGCTGGGACTTCGGCACCGGCCGGTGCGCCGGCATACCGTGCGCCAGTGTACGTGGATCGGTGCTCTCGCATTGACGTCGAGGGGTTCCTACCTGCTGCTCCCCCGCGCTCTGTGGTCGACTGGTTGAGCTGACCGGAGGTGCCGCCGACATGCCAATGCCGCCTGCCTACTTGGCTATCGCCGCCGACCTACGTGCCGCGATCCTGTCCGGAGAACTTCCCGCTGGAGCCAAGTTGCCGTCCGAGTCCGGCCTGATGCGCCAGTACGACGTGAGCCGGACCGTCGCCAAGTGGGCCATCGCCGTGCTGAAGGGCGAGGGCATCGTGGAGGGTCGCGCCGGATCCGGCGTATACGTCCGAGACACCACCCGACTGGTCCGTCACGCCCGTAGCCGCGACGTCCGCTCCGGTGACGGCCCGACTTCCCCGTTCGCGCGCGACGCAGCCGGCGCCGGACAGCAGGGCACCTGGGAGCACGACAGCCGACACGAGCAGGCCGATGAGCGGATTGCCGCCCGGCTCGGCATCGAGCCGGGAGCGCCGGTGATGCGCACGTCATACCGCTTCCTCGCCGACGGCGAACCGATACAACTCTCCGTGTCGTACGAGCCCCTTGCCGTCACCGAGGGCACTCCGATCGAGTGGGCCGAGGACGGAGAGATCAAGGGCGTCGTTGCACGCATGGACACCATCGGCGTGCGGGTCGACGAGGTCGTGGAGCGCGTCAGCCTTCGATCAGCGACCGCGGAGGAGGTCGAGGCGCTCAACCTGCCGGCCCGCACGTTCGTGCACACGATCGAGCGGACCTACACCGCGAGCGGCACGCCGGTGGAGACGGCCGACATCGTGCTACCAGGCGGCCGGTATGACCTGGTCTACCGTCTCCCCATCGACTGACGACTGGCGAGGGGGATGCGGTGTCGACGAGCTCAGCGGGTGAGAGGGCACTTCCAGTGGACAACGATCCTCATGCAGGAGCCATGAGCTTCATCTTCGAGGCCGGCGTGCTCAAGCGCGCCGCCCGGACCGGTTGGTGGTTCGCCGGTGTGAAGCACCCCGAGTCGATCGCCGAGCACTCGTTCCGCACGGCGCTCATCGGCATGATGCTCGCAGCCATGGAGGGCGCCGACCCGGCTCGCGTCTCGATGTTGTGCATCCTGCACGACACGCAGGAAACCCGGATCACCGACATCCCCCACATCGCCAAGCGCTACCTCACCGCTGCGCCCAACACCGCCGTCACCGCCGACCAGGTCGCCGACTGCCCGCCCGCCGTAGCCGATCTGATCAAAGCTGCCGTCGCCGAGTACGAGGCCGGCGAAACCCTGGAAGCGGTCGTGGCCCGGGACGCTGACAAGTTGGAGTGCCTCGTCCAAGCGGTCGAGTACCGGCATCAGGGAGTCGCGGACGTTCAACGCTGGATCGACAGCTCGCAGGCGGCACTCAAGACACCGTCCGCCCAGCGCCTAGCTGACGCCGCTCTCAACGGCGCACCGGTGGCGTGGCTGAGTCCGCCCAGCCTGACATAGACGTCGGCTGCCGCCCGGCTCCCTCCGGCTTCCACATCTGCCGAAAGTAGTGCGCCGTTTCGGATGCCGACGTTCGAAGAGATCACTGCATGGCGGTGGCTGGTGGGTGATCGAACGAGACCGGGCAGCGGAAGATGTACAGGGCATAACCCCTGCCGATGGATACATCGGTGGGGTTGGGCATAGCCTCCGCCGGATCTTCCACCGGCCGCCAACTGTCGCCCGATCCGTGCCACTCGCCGGAATCGGCGGTGAACAGCAGCGTCATGGCGATGCCGCACTCCGTGCACTCCATCGGATGCGGGTCGGTCAGCGACCAATTAGCGAAGCCGCCCACTTTCCAGCCCGGCGCCAGTGACAGGTCGGACTGATAGTTGATTCCCTCCTCGTTGTCGGATTCCTCCTCGGTCTCCTCCCAGGCGGTGATCCGGGCGTCGAGTTCCTCGGGCAGCAGTCCGCCGTACTGGTACTCGCGAATCTGTTCCGGGTACACGATGCAGGGAGTCGGCAGATAGGAGTCGTTGACGACGGGGGGTTCGGGAGCCGCGGCCAAGGGCCGGCTGACGTCGGCGCTGCGCCGCCAGTACAGCCGTACCCGCGGGTTGTAGCCCTCCTCGGGGTGGTCCAGCGGGCACCACAGCACCTGTAACAGATCGGCGCCGTCGGGGCCGGCGAAGTCGGGAACGTCCCGGCGGTACAGCTGCGCCACCGGGACCAGCGAGATCTGCTGGTTCACCAGGCTGTGCGGCTCGGAGAAGTCGAGACCCGGCAACTGTGCTCGCTCCTCGTCGGTCAGGGCGTAACGAGTGCCCGTCGCGTCGGCACGGGCCTGCGCCGCCGCGTAGATCTCCCGGCTGCGGCGGACCGTCGCCGGCGTCCGGAGCCGGAAAATGTAGTGGGCATCGCCATCTGTGCACACTGGCCAAGCCTCATCGGCCGGCCAGAGCAGCGGGCCACCAACCGAACTGTCGGCGGCCGTCGGCGTACCGGGCCGGGGATGCAGCCGCGTGGCCGTCGCTGAGTACTCCCTCACCTCGGGGAAGAGTGCCGTGATGTCCAGCGGCCGCGGCGGCGTGGTGCGAGTCATGGCGAATGATCCTAACGATCGGATACGACAAGTCATGCGGTTCGCTGAGCCTCGACGCGGCATCGGAAGAACTGGCTCCGGTTCGGGCCGGAGGCCCTGCCGTCCCTCATTCCGACGGTCGATTCAGCTACCGGCTGCCCGGCTTGGTCTGAAACCAGAGGATCACGGTCACGGCGAAGAACAGCAACACAAAGAACACGCAGGGGCACAGCAGGAGCAACGCCATTCCTTCCACGGCGCACAGCCTAGGCTCGTTCACCCCCGGATGGCCGCGCCCGCGACTGCGAAGGGGCGACCATGTCTCGTACGGACAAAGACGGTCCACACTCCCCGCGAACCGGCCTGCGGTTGCTGGCCGGGGGCGGAGGCCCCCCGCGTTGGTTCGTCCACGCGGTCTGGACCAGCAGGGAACGTCAGGCCACGAGAGCCGCATGCCGTAACGCTGCGAAGGGACATCGCGGTGATGGGATGGTCAACACCATCCCGACGACCAGGCGGCACCGACATGGTGCTCAGTGGCTCTGGTGGTGACGGCAGGGCTGGCGTTGCCCGACCCACAGACGGCTCAGAACCAGCTCTCGCGCATGTCCAGCGTCGTCCGGTCCAACCCTTCCAGCAGGTCGAACTGCGCCCCCACCTTCGGCAACTCCCACCGGTAGAAGTACCGCGCCGCCTGCCTCTTCCCCGCCAGGAACTCCCCCTCGGCCCCGTCCGGCGACCCCAGCGCCTCCACCACCAGCACCTGCTCCAGCCACATCCACGCGATCACCACGTGCCCGACCGCCTCCAGGTAGACCGAGGCGTTCGCCAGCGCCAGCTCCGGATCGCCCGGCGCCCACAGCCGCCGCGTCACCACGGCGATCCGGTCGACCGCGGCGGCGAGCTGCCCGGCCAGCTCGGAGGCGAACCCGTCGGCCTTCCACGCCCGGCTGATCGTGCCGCGGATCGTCTCCAGCAGGAGTTCCAGCGCGGCGCCGTCGCGCATGGTGACCTTGCGGCCGAGCAGATCGAGGGCCTGGATGCCGTGGGTGCCCTCGTGGATGGCGTTGAGCCTGTTGTCGCGCCAGTGCTGCTCGACGTCGTAGTCGCGGGTGTAGCCGTACCCGCCATGCACCTGGATGGCCAGGTCGTTGGCGGCCAGGCACCACTGCGCCGGCCAGCTCTTGGTGATCGGGGTGAGCAGGTCCAGCAGCAGTTGCGCCCTTTCACGGTCGGCCTCGGCGGGCGCGGTCTTCTGCTCGTCGAGCAGCCGTCCGCAGTAGAGCACCAGCGCGAGCGCGCCCTCGACGTAGCTCTTCTGGGCCAGCAGCATCCGGCGTACGTCGGGGTGGGCCACGATCGGCACCTGCGGCGTGGTGGGGTCCTTGTCGGCGACCGGGCGGCCCTGCGGGCGTTGCCGGGCGTACGCGACGGACTTCAGGTACGCGGTGTAGCCGAGCGCGGTGGCGCCGGCGCCGATGCCGATGCGCGCCTCGTTCATCATGTGGAACATCACCGCGAGCCCCTGGTGCGGCTGCCCCACCAGGTACCCGACCGCCCCGGCCCGCCCGTACGGCCGGTGCACGCCCTCGCCGAAGTTGAGCAGCGTGTTGGTGGTGCCCCGGTAGCCGAGCTTGTGGTTGAGGCCGACCAGCACCACGTCGTTGCGCGGCCCGAGGTTGCCGTCGTCGTCGAGCAGCACCTTCGGCACGATGAACAGCGACAGGCCCTTCACGCCGGCTGGCGCGCCGGGGATGCGGGCCAGGACCAGGTGGACGATGTTCTCGGCGAGTTCGTGGTCGCCGCCGGAGATCCACATCTTGGTGCCGACGATCCGGTAGGTGCCGTCGTCCTGCGGCTCGGCCCGCGTGGTGAGGTCGGTCAGGGAACTGCCGGCCTGCGGTTCGGACAGGCACATGGTGCCGAAGAAGCGTCCCTCGACCATGGGGCGTACCCAGGTGTCGATCTGCTCGGCGCTGCCGTGGGCGAGCAGCAGGTTGGCGTTGCCGAGGGTGAGCATCGGGTACGCGGACGTGCCCACGTTGGCGGCCTGGAACCAGGCGAACGCGGCGGCGGCCACCGTGTGCGGCAGTTGCAGGCCGCCGACCGACTCGTCCATGGTGGCGGCGAGCAGCCCGGTCTCGGCGAACGCCTCCAGCGCGGCCTTGACCTGCGGGATGGTCCGTACCCGCTGCCCGTCGAACGTGGGCTCGCCGGTGTCGGCGGCCCGGTTGTGCGGGGCGAACCGCTCGGCGGCCACCTGGGCGGCGAGGTCCAGCACCGCGTCGACGGTCTCCCTGGTGTGCTCGGCGTAGCGGGGGCGCTCGGTCAGCCGGGTCACGTCCAGCCAGTCGTGCAGCAGGAACGTGAGGTCGCGGCGGGACAGCAGCAGATCGGACGAGGACAACGTGGACTCCTTCCGGTCAGCCGCGGCGCAACCCGGCGACGGCCTCCCGCACGTCATCCTGACCGATCGGAGCCGGCGGCGCACCCTCCGCCGCCTCCCGGAGCGCCTTGGCGAGTTGCACCCGGCGCAGCGCCTCGCGAAGGTCCGCGCCGGTCAGCCCGGCCGTGTCGGCCGCGAGGGCGGCCGGGTCGAGGTCGTCGGCGAACATTGTGAAGCCGGGCCGTTCGTGCCGGTCGATCAGCTCGCGGATCATCTTGGTGAGGATCTCCGCGCGTCCGTTCTCGTCCGGCGCCGGAATGGCGATCTTCAGGTCGAATCGGCCGGAGCGGATCAGCGAGGCGTCGACGCGGTGCGGGAAGTTGGTGGTCGCCACCACGATGACGTCGGGGTTCTCCTCGAACAGCGTGTTCATCTCCTGCTTGAAGATGCCCGCTACCGCGTTGACGGCCTGGCTGGCCGCGTCGCCGCCCGCCCCGGCGTAGCTGATGATCGAGTCGAACTCGTCGAACAGCATCACGGTGGGCCGCCGGTAGCGGCGCGCCTCCCGGAAGATGCGCTTGATGTTGCGTTCCGAGCCGCCGAGGTACTTGTCCAGGATCTCCGGGGTGCGGATCTCCACGAAGTCCGCGCCGATCTCGTTCGCGAGGGCCCGGGCCAGCATGGTCTTGCCGGTGCCGGGCGGCCCGTACATCAGGATGCCCTGCGGCCGGCGCGCGCCCCAGCGGGCCATCGCTGCCGGGTGCCGGAACGACACCGCCACCTCGCGGAACTGCGCGACCACGTCGGGCAGGCCGCCGACCTGGTCGAGGGTCACGGTCGCGCTGCGCGGCCCGGCCGCCGTCGTCACCGGTCGCCGCCCCACGACGTACGTCCGTCCGCGCAGCACGGTCGGCTCGTCGCTGTCGCCGGACAGCTCGCGTACGGCCTGGAGCAGCAGGCCGAGCATCGCCGTCAGGTGCGCCGGACCCACGTCGGCGCTTGGCACGTCGGCGTGGATGCGTACCGTGCCGTTGTCCTGGTCGACGCGGGGCCGCAGCCCGGCTTCCCGGGCCACGCGCAGCACCTCCCGGCCGGCCTCGTCGCCGGGCGGCGCGGCGAGCGTGGCGACCGGTCGCGGCCAGATCCGCCGTCCGGCCTCCGCGGCCATCCGGCCCACGGCGGCGGCCGGGCCGTCGCCGCCGCGGGCGGCCAGCCGCTCGGCGAGCAGCACGCCGACCGGCCCGGCCAGACCGAGAGCGAGCAGGCCCGCCGGGCTGCTCTCCACCCGCAGGTACGCCTCGAAGCGGTGCGCCGGCTGCCCGTCCGCGGTGTCGGCGCGCACGGTGCAGAGCGCCTCCCGCACCGGGGCCGGGAAGTCGCCGTCGACCATCAGCTCCACCGGCCCGTCGACGGCGGCGGCGAGCAGCCCCGCCGCGTCGGCGATGCGCACCTCGGCGCCGAGCAGCGGCACCGTCTCCTCGTCCGGCCGTACCTCGGTCATCGGCTGCCCTCTCCTCACGGCGGCGTCCGCTTCCCTCGCGTGGCGTCCGCCTCCGAGTCTGGCACCGGCCCGGCCGGGCGGCCACCGCTGAGCCGGCTGCTGCTCCCCGGCTGGTGCCCGCCCGGCCCGCTCCCCCGGCCGCTGCTCAGCTCGTCTCGGCGAGCAGGCCGTCGACCAGGTCGCGGGGCAGCCCGTGGGTGTCGTGCAGCCAGTGGTAGTCGCGCTCGGTCAGCGGGCCGCGCTCCCGTACCCGGTCCACGAGCGGCCGTCCGCGTCGCAGCAGCCCGCGGAAGCGGCGCTCCTCGTCCACCAGCGTCGCGTGCAGCGAGCCGACGTCGACCGGCTGACGGAAGCGGCGCAGCGTGTCCGCGTACAGCTCGGGCGGCAGCCCGTCGAGGCTGCGCGCCGGGTCGTCGCGCCACAGCACTGTCAGCGCGCGGCGCAGCAGCCGCCGCAGCACGTACCCGCGGCCGGTGTTGCCGGGGCGTACCCCGTCACCGAGCACGACCACCGCGGACCGCAGGTGGTCGGCGACCACGCGCAGGTCCTCGTCGCGCAGGCCCCAGTTGCCTACCGCGTCCACCCACCGGCGCAGCCCGTCGCCGGTGAACACGGACCGGTCGCCGCGCAACACCATCTCCAGCCGTTCCAGGCCCATGCCGGTGTCGATGCTCGAGTGCGGCAGCGGCGTGAGCCGCCCGTCGGGGTGCCTGTGGTAGCGCATCTGCACGTGGTTCCACACCTCCACCCACCGCGCGTCGCTGCTGGGCGTGCCGGTGGACGGGCCGTCGCCGGTCCACACGAAGATCTCCGAGTCCGGTCCGCAGGGGCCGGTCGGGCCGTTGGACCACCAGTTGTCCTCGCCCAGCGCCTCCACCGGCACACCGAGCCTGGTCCAGGTGTCCCGCGCGGTGTCGTCCGGCCCTTCACCGTTGCCGCCGCCGAAGACCGTGGCGTGCAGCCTCTCCACCGGGATGCCGAACCCGTCGGTGAGCAGGTCGAAGCCCCAGCGCAGGCTGGTCACGATGTCGTAGTCGCCGAGCGACCACGAGCCGAGCATCTGGAACACGGTCAGGTGCGTGTCGTCGCCCACCTCGTCCAGGTCCGTGGTGCGCAGGCACCGCTGCACGTTCGCCAGTCGCCGCCCGCCCGGGTGCGGGCGCCCCAGCAGGTACGGCGTGAGCGGGTGCATGCCGGACGTGGTGAACAGCACCGGGTCACCGGGCGGCGGAACGAGTGAGCTCTCCGGCGCGCGCTGATGGTCGTGCCGGTGGTAGTGGTCCAGGAACGTCCGGGTGATGTCGTCGGGTGTCATGGCGGGTGCCTTCCGGGTACGGGTGACCGGACGGCCCGCCGCGCGCGTTGGCGTCGACACGACGACGCCGGCGGACCGTTTCCGGTCGCCGGCGTGGGTGTGGGGCAGGTCAGGCGGCGGCAACCGGCGAGCGGGAAGCTCGCGCGGCCGCGGCGGTAAGGCTGCGCCTGCTCTGCATACATCGACGCTAGCCCGGCCGCCCCTGTCCCGCCCACCCCTTTTCCGGGGCATCCCCGCCCTCGCGCCCGCCCGCCCGCCCTCGCATGATCAACACCACTCCCCCGAAATGGCGGGGTCGGCGCCCCTCGGATGCCGCCACTTCGCCGAGCTGGAGTTGACCATGCCGCCCCCGGGGTGCGGGTGGAACGCCATGGGTGTCAAAACGGGCCGGAGACACCCGTGGTGTTCCACCCGAGCGAGGCGGGAAGCGGGAGGTGGGCGGTGGGCGGTGGGCGTCAGCGGATGGGGGTGAGCAGGCGGCGGTAGAGGGCGTCGAGGCGTTCGGCCTGCGCCTCCCACGTCCACCCGGGCAGCGGCGAGTCCGGGCCCTCGTACGCGGCGCGGTAACGGGCCGGGTCCGCGAGCACCGCCCGCACCGCGCGGGCCAGGTCGGCGGCGTCGCGGGCACGGAACACCTCGCCCTGGCCGGTGGCCCGGACCGTCTCGGCCATGGTGCGGACGTCGCTGACCACGATCGGCAGCCGCGCGTGCGCGTACTCGAAGAACTTGGTGATCAGCGCGATCTCGTGGTTGGGCCAGTGGTGCAACGGGATCAGCCCGATGTCGGCGGTGGCGAGGAACGCGACGAGCTGGCGGTGCGGCACGTACGGCAGCACGTGCACCCGGTCCCCCACCCCGTGCCGGTCCGCGCGGGCGACGACCTGGCGGACGTAGGCGGCAGCCGGGTCGGCGACGACAAGCGCCAGGTGTACGCCGGGCAGCAGCGGCAACGCCTCGACCACCGTGTCCACGCCGCGCTGCACGGCCATCGCCCCGCTGTAGACCAGCAGCGGCGTGTCCGGTGGCAGACCGCAGCGCTTCCGCAGATCGGGAGCGGATGTCTCCGTGGTGGCGGCGATCGGGGCGTTGAGGATCACGGTCGGGCGTTCGGGCAGGGCGTGGTCGCGTACCAGCAGGTCGGCGAGCGTGTCGGAGACGGTGACGACCGCGTCGGCGTGACCGACGTACTCGCGGACGTAACCGAGGTGGGCGGGCAGCCAGCGGGCGTTGTCCCGACGCGGCCGCGCACCGGGCAGCCACTCGTGCGCGTCCCAGACCAGCTTGACGTCACGTCCGGCGGCGCGGGCGCGGTCCACGGCGCGGGCGGCCACGCCGAGCATCCGGAAGTCGTGCGCGTGGATCAGGTCGGGGCGCAGGTCGTCGACGACCGGTCCGGCGGCCCGTTCGTAGTCCCAGAGGCCCGGCTCCAGCCGCCGCCAGGCCCCGTCGCGCAGCCGGGCCCGCCAGAAACGGGCCTCGGCGTGCTCGACGGGCCGGCGGGCCAGCCGCGCCGCGCGCAACGGCAGTCCGCCCCGGGCCACCAGCCGAGCCCGCAGCCCGGACACACCGCGCAGACCGGACACGCCACGCAGCCCGGAGCCGTCGCACGAACCAGCGTCACGGCCCGAGGCGGCAACGGCGGCGAGCGGCAGGACGCGTACCTCGGCGTCGCCGAGCCGCCAGCGGCGTTCGGCGTCGACGTGGGCGCAGCCGATCAGCGTGACGTGCCAGCCGGCGTCGGCGGCCGAGCGGGCCGCCTTCTGCACCCGCGAGTCACCCTCGACCGCGTTGTCGACGAGCATGACCACGCGCCGCATCGGCGTTCCACCCCTTCACCCGTACGCCCGGACGGGCGCGAGTGTACGGGGACGCGGGGCTGTCACGACGGCCGCGAAGACCGCTCTGAGCTGCGCGGATACCGACTGTGCAGCGGCTGGTCAGGCGCCGGCCGGTGGAAGTTCACCGGCCGTGCACCGAACGGCCCCGGTCAGGCCGTGCCGGAGGAGACCAGCGGGGCCGGGGCGACCGGCTGCCGGCTGTCGTTGCGGTTGGGCAGCGACAGGCGGATGACCTTCCACCACGCGGAGGCGACCTGCTTGGGCAGCGGGCCGGTGGTGTAGTGCAGGCCGTACCTGTCGAACAGCGCGCGTACCTGCGGCGCGATCTCCTGGTAGCGGTTGCTGGGCAGGTCGGGGAAGAGGTGGTGCTCGATCTGGTACGACAGGTTGCCGGTCATGATGTGCAGCAGCCGGCTGCCGCTGATGTTGGCCGAGCCGAGCATCTGGCGCAGGTACCACTCGCCGCGCGTCTCGCCCTCGATGGAGGTCTTCTCGAACGTCTCCACGCCGTTCGGGAAGTGCCCGCACATGATCACTGAGTGGCTCCACACGTTGCGCAGCAGGTTCGCGGTGAACGTGGCGGCGAGCGTGGTCAGGAACGAGGGGCCGGACAGCAGCGGGTGCACCACGTAGTCCTTGAGCACCTGGCGGCGGATCTTGCGGCCGACCGCCCGGGCCTTGGCCCGGAACTTCGGGTCCTTGAGCTTGCGCTGCTTGAGGTGGTCGCCGAGTTCCATGTCGTACGCGGCGATGCCGTACTCGAAGAACATGGCGTTGATCAGGTTCCACAGCGGCTGGCCGAGGTGCATCGGGTGCCACGGCTGGTCCTCGTCGACGCGCATGATGCCGTACCCGAGGTCGTTGTCCTTGCCGACGACGTTGGTGTAGCGGTGGTGCAGCTCGTTGTGCGACTGCTTCCACTGGTCGGCCGGGGAGACGTGGTCCCACTCCCAGGTGGTGGAGTGGATCTTCGGGTCGCGCATCCAGTCCCACTGGCCGTGCAGGACGTTGTGCCCGATCTCCATGTTCTCCAGGATCTTGGCGACCGTGAGGCCGGCCGTGCCGACGATCCAGGCCGGCGGGAACAGCGAGAACAACAGCACCGCGCGACTGCTCATCTCCAGTGTCCGCTGGGTCTTGACCACCTTGCGGATGTAGCGGGCGTCCCGCTCCCCCCGGTCGGCGAGGACCCGGTCCCGGATCGCGTCCAACTCCTTGCCGATGATCTCGATGTCCTCGGCGCTCAGGTGGGCGATCGGGTTGACGGCCTTCTTCTGGATGACGGTCACGTGGGTGGCTCCTGTCAGAGATCGATGTCGCAGGTACCGGCGGCGGCCGACACGCACGTCTGGACGAGCACGCCGTCCCCCGGTACGGCAGTGGTGACGTCGCCGTTGCGCAGGTCACGGACGGCGCCCTGGCGCAGCGGTACGACGCAGCCGAAGCAGATGCCCATCCGGCACCCGGAAGGCATCAGCACTCCGGCGTTCTCCCCCGCGTCGAGCAGGGTGGTGGCGCCGTCGGACTCGACTGTCACCCCTGCTCCGGTGAAGGTCACCGTGCCTCCCTCGCCCGGCGTGATCACCGTCGGGCGGAACCGCTCGGTGTGCAACCGTTCGACGAGGCCGTTCGAGGACCAGTACCCCTCGACCGCGTCGAGCATGCCGATCGGGCCGCAGGCCCACGCCTCGCGGTCGAGGTGGTCGGGCACCAGGGCGGCGAGTTCGGCGACGTCGAGCAGGCCGTCGGTGTCGGTGTGCCGCTCGACCAGCCGCAGCGCGCCGCGGTCGGCGAGCGCGCGCAGTTCCGTACCGAAGATGACGTCGTCGCGGGTGGGCGCGGAGTGCACGAGCACCACGTCGGCCCGGTCGGCCAGCCCGGAGCGCAGCATCCCCATGACCGGGGTGATGCCGCTGCCGGCGGTGACGAACAGGACGCGCTCGGGCGTCGCGCTCGGGAGCACGAAGTCGCCCTGGGCCTGGTCGAGGTGGATCAGCGTGCCGGGCCGGAGCCGGCGTACGAGGTGGTTGCTGACCTTGCCGTCGGGGATGGCCTTCACGGTGACGCTGATCCGGCCGTCGGGGGCGTCCGGCGCGGAGGTTACCGAGTACGCGCGCCACTGGCGCACGCCGTCGACGTCGACGCCGAGGCGGATGTACTGCCCGGGCAGGTGGCCCTGCCAGGCGCGGCCGGGCTGGATCACCAGCGTGGCCGCGTCCCGGGTCTCCGGGCGGACGGCGACGATCCGGCCGCGCAGCGGGGCGCCGGCGCGCAGCGGCGCGATCAGGTCGAGATAGTCGTCGGGCAGCACCGGCGTGGTGACCGTTCCGGCCAGCCGCAGCAGCCTGTCCCGGAAGGTGACCTTCTGAGGGCGGCGGGAGGCAGTTGTGGTCATATGACCAGCGTGACCGCCCGATCGCATAACATCTTGACCAGCAAAGGTGAAAAGGTCGCGGGTTTTTGTTCGGAGGGAACAACATGACGTTGGAGGCCGGCACTGGGCAGCGCGCCGCGCACCTCAACCTCGAGGCCGGCATGGCCGCGACGCTGCGCGGCCGGCTGCCGATGGTCGCCGAACGGACCGTCTCCGCGATCACCGCCGAGGTGCCGGACTACTCCGGCGCGCTCACCGGCGCCATGCGGGCGAAGATCGAAAACGCGGTACGCATCGCGCTCGGCACGTTCCTCCAGCTCATCGAGGGTACCCAGGCGTTCGACCCGAGCACTCCCCTGGCCCCGGCGCTGGAGGCCGCGTACGCGCTGGGCAGCGGTGAGGCCCGCTCGGGGCGCAGCATGGACGCGCTGCTGGCCGCGTACCGGGTGGGCGCCCGGGTGGCCTGGCGTGAGGTGTCCACCACGACGGTGCGCAGCGGGCTCGCCGCCGAGACGGTGGCCGAGTTCGCCGAGCTGATGTTCGCGTACATCGACGAGCTGTCCGCGGCGAGCGTGGCCGGGCACGCCGACGAGCTGGCCAGCGCCGGCCGGATGCGCCGCCGCAGCCTGGAACGGCTCACCCAGCAGCTGCTGGCCGGTGAGCCGGAGGAGTCGCTGCGGCGCAGCGCGGAGCGCGCCGACTGGCCGCCGCCGCAGACGCTGACGGTGGTGCTGCTGCCCCGCCGGCACCTGCGCGCCGTTCTGGCGCTGCTCAGCCCGCACACGCTGGAGAGCGGCGAGGACCTGCCCGGCATGAACCCGGTCGAGGAGCTGGCCGTACTGCTGGTGCCGGACATGCACGGCGGCCGGCGCCGCCAGCTCACCCGGCTGCTGCACGGGCACCGGGCGGTGCTCGGCCCGGCCCGCCCCTGGCACCGGGTCGCCGCGTCGTACCAGCGGGCCACGCGGGCGCTCGCGCTCGGCCTCGGCGAGCCGGACGCCGGGCCGGTCGACACTGAGCGTCACCTGGCCACGCTGCTGCTCAGCGTGGACCCGGAGGCGCTGGCCGACCTGCGCGCGCAGGCCCTCGCGCCGCTGGCCGCGCTGCCCCCGGCCACCGCGCACCGGCTGGCCGAGACGCTGCGGTCGTGGCTGCTGCACCAGGGACGCCGCGACGACGTGGCCGCCGACCTGTTCGTGCATCCGCAGACCGTCCGCTACCGGATGGGCAAGCTCCGTGAGCTGTTCGGCGACCGGCTGCTCGACCCCGCCGCCGTCCTCGACCTCACGATCGCGCTGGCCGTACCCCCGGAGGCGGACGCCGTCTGACGTCGCGCCGGGGCGCACGGCCCGGTGCGGCCGGGACCTCCGGCCCTGTCCGGCCGCGACGGCGGCGGGCAGGGTCGGAAGGGGACGAGCAACCAGGAGGGCCGCCATGAACAGCACACCGACCCGCACCGGCCAGGACCCGAGGGTACGGGTGCTGGAGGCGGCCGCCCGGCAGTCCCTGCACGCCCCGTCGGTGTTCAACACCCAGCCCTGGCGCTGGCGGATCACCGCGGACGCGCTGGAGCTGCGCGGCGACCCGGATCGGCAGCTCACGCACACCGACCCGGACGGCCGGTTGCTGATGCTGAGCTGCGGCGCCGCCCTGCACCACGCGCGCGTGTCGCTGGCGGCGTTCGGCTGGGCGGCGGTGGTCGAGCGGCTGCCCGACCCGTCCGACCCGTCGTTGCTGGCCCGGATCCGCACGACCGGCCCGATCGACCTGGACGTGCCGGCGGGCCGGCTCGTCGACGCGATCCCGCGCCGCCGCACCGACCGGCGGGCGTACGGCGACCGGCCGGTGCCGGAGGCGGTGCTGGCCCGGCTCGGTGACGCCGTCGAAGCCGAGGGCGCCCACCTGCACGTGGTCCGGCCGGACCAGATGCCGATGCTCGCCGTGTCCACCGGCCGCGCCGCCGAGGCGGAGCTGGCCGACCCCGCGTACCGGGAGGAGCTGAACCGGTGGACCAACCGGCCGGCGGGCAGCGGCGACGGAGTGCCCGCAGCCACCGCCGTGCGGCCCTCCCCACGGCGGGTGCCGCTGCGCGACTACGCGCCCGGCGGGGCGGCCGGCCTCAGCGCGGGCACGGACTTCGACCGCGGCGCGGCGTACCTGATCCTGTTCGGCGAGGGCGACGAGCCCGCCGCCTGGCTGCGCGGCGGCGAGGCGCTGTCGGCGCTGCTGCTCGCCGCCACCGCCGAAGGGCTGGCCAGCGCGCCGCTCAGCGACGCCGTCGAGCTGGCCTGGCCGCGCCGGATGATGCGTGACCTGCTCGCCGGCATCGGCAGCCCGTACCTGATCGTGCGCGTCGGCTGGGGCCCGGAGGCCGAGCTGCCGCCGGCGCCCCGCCGCGCGCCGGCCGACGTCATCGAGGTGGTGGACTGACTCCGGCGGCCGGCGCGGTCCTGCTTCGTCGTAGCCTCGACGTGTGTGGGATCTGGACCCGGCCGCCGCGTTCGTGGTCTTCGGCGACCAGGACTCCGGGTGCGTCTCCTACGGCGTGGAGGCGGCGGGCCGGCGCTGGTTCGTCAAGCGGGCCGCGACGCCTGCGGCGCGTGAGTCGCTGACCCGCGCCCTGGGCCTGCACGCCGCGGTCCGGCACCCCGCGCTCGTGCGGCCCGAGCTGGTACGCGACGGCGCCGACGGCCCGACCGTCGTGTACCCGTGGCGCAACGGCGTCGTGCTCAACCACGCCACCGTCCACGGCAGCGACCGGGCCGGGCTGGCCCGCTTCCAGCGGCTCCCGCTCGCCGAGGTACGCGCGGCGCTGGACGCGATCCTCGACGCGCACGTGGCGGTGAGCGCGGCCGGGTACGTGGCTGTCGACCTTTACGACGGCTGCTTCCTCTACGATTTCGACGCCCGCCGGATGTGGCTGATCGACCTGGACGAGTACCGGCCGGGGGCGTTCGTGCTCGACTCCGACCGGCTGCCCGGGTCCCGCCGCTACCTGTCGCCGGAGGAGCTGACCCGGGGCGCGACCATCGACGAGCGCACCACCGTGCACGCGCTCGGCCGTACGCTGCACCACCTGCTCGACGGCCCGTCCGGCTGGCGCGGCACCACCGCGGAACGCGCGGTCGTCGACCGGGCCACGCGCGCCGACCCGGACGCGCGGCACGCCACCGTGGCCGCCCTGGTGCGCGACTGGCGGGCTGCCTGACCCTTATCCGGCTGCCGCTTCACCGCCTTCAGCGCCCCGCGCCCGGACCGAGGGCGTGACTTTCCGTCACCTCGACCCCATCCAGCACCTCGTCACAGTGAGTGAGAGGCGGTTTCCTCGGCGAATGCACCACCCTTCCGGGCGCACCACACCTGAGCAGGAAAAATATTCGACCAGTCGTCGGCGAGGCTGTTGCCTCTTCGGCGACTTTGCTCTGCAGCCTCATACGCAGCGGTAGCCGTGAGTCACCGCCGCGTCGATGACTGCAGAGCAAAGTGGCCCGAGGTGAACCATGCGGGCGCAGCTTCGGCGCTACTCTCCGTGACGGCGACGGCTAGCGCGGCGGGACGACCAAGGGCCGACGCGGCGGGACGATCAGGGGTTGGCGTCGGACATCGGCACGCCGGCCACGACGGCGTGCGCGAGCCTCAGTCGACCGCACGGTTCGGACCGCCACCGGCCGGACCTATGACCGCAGGGCGGCCGTCGGGCGGAAACCCGCTCCCGGGGCCCGTCCGGCGCATAGCGTGGGGCGAGGTGGCCTGCCCGGGGCGCCGGTGAGCGGAGGGAGAACGCGGTGACTGAGCCGGAGGAGGAGCAGGAGAAGACCCGCAAGACCGATCGGGTGCTGTTCTCGCCCGACGGCGACCCGCACCACACGCTGGCCGAGGCGCCCCAGCCGGACGAGCACCTCCCGCCCACCGTCACCCGCGACGGCCACACGGACGTGCTCGACGACGAGCAGTGAGCGCACGAACCCGCCCGGCCGACCGGGCGGGTTCCAGCCGCCCCGGAGGGCGGCCACGGAAGCAGCCTCAGACCGGCGGGATGCCGGAGCGGCCGATGTCGGACAGGTCGTCGCCGATCTCGGTCCGGGTGCCGGCCACCGGCCCGGCGGTCGCCCCCGTCCGGTCCTCGATGCAGGCTTCACCCAGCCCGTGCATCAGCTCACCCACCGCGGCCAGCGCCGCGCCCTTGTCCGGGCAGGGCTGCCCGGTGGCGAGCACCCGCCCGTCGCCGCCGACCACGGTGAACCCCACGGTGCCGTCGGCTTCGCTCTCGATGACGAACTTCACCATGCTCCTCTCGCCGCCCCGGGCCGGGCGGCCCTTCAGCTCACGCCGTGCGACTGCAGCCACAACTCCAGCAGGCCCAGTTGCCACAGCTTGTTGCTGCCGGCGGCGGCCTGCGCCCGGTCCGGCTCGGCCAGCAGCTCGTCGACGTACTCCCGGCGGAACAACCCGCGCCGGCGTGCCTCGGGCGCGCTGAGCGCCTCGACCACCAACTCTCGCACGGGCCCGTCGACGTTGCGCAGCGCCGGCACCGGGAAGTAGCCCTTGGGCCGGTCGATGACCTCGGCCGGCAGCACTTCCCGGGCCACCTCCTTGAGCACGCCCTTGCCGCCCTGGGCCAGCTTGTGCTCGGGCGGGCAGGCCGCGGCGAGCGCCACCAGGTCCTGGTCGAGGAAGGGCGTGCGCACCTCCAGTCCCCAGGCCATGCTCATGCTGTCGACGCGTTTGACCGGGTCGTCGGGCAGCATCAGGTGCGTGTCCAGGCGCAGCACCGCGTCCACGGCGGTCTGCGCGCCGGGCGCGGCCAGGTCCGCGGCGACCAGCTCGCCGCTGGCGTCGCGCTCACAGGTGTACGCGGGGTCGACCACCCGGTTCAGCTCGGCGTGATCGCGGTCGAAGAACGCGGCGGTGAACTCGGCCGCGGCGTTCTCCCGCGCCGCGTCGGCGAGCCGGTGGTGGTAGCCGTAGCCGGCGAACACCTCGTCGGCGCCCTGGCCCGACTGCGCCACCTTCACGTGCCGGGCGACCTGCTCGGAGAGCAGGTGGAACGCCACCACGTCGTGGCTGCCCATCGGTTCGGTCATGGCCGCCACGGTGGCGCGTACGGCCGGGCCGAGATCGCCGTCGGAGAGCTGGATGCGGTGGTGGTCGGTGCCGAACGCGCGGGCGACCAGGTCGGAGTAGTGGAACTCGTCGCCGGCCTCGTCGCCGCGGCTGTCGAACCCGATGCTGAACGTCTGGAGGTGGTGCTGCCCGGCACCGTCGAGCAGCGCGACGATCATGCTGGAGTCGAGGCCGCCGGAGAGCAGCACCCCGACCGGCACGTCGGCGACCAGCCGGCGGCGTACGGCCGTGCGCAGCGCGTCCCCGACGGCGGCCCGCCAGTCGGCGGCGTCCATGCCGTCGTGGGCCCGGTCGCGCCGGTACTCGGGCCGCCAGTAGACGCGCTCGCGGCTGTGCCCGTCGGCGTCGATCACCCGCACGGTGGCCGGGGGCAGCTTGCGGATCCCGCGCAGGATGGTGCGGGGGGCCGGCACGATCGAGTGCCAGGACAGGTAGTGGTGCAGCGCGACCCGGTCGATGCCGGTGTCGACGTCGCCTCCGGCCAGCAGCGCCGGCAGCGTGGAGGCGAACCGGAGCCGGCCCGGGGACTCGGCGAGGTACAGCGGTTTGATGCCGAGCCGGTCGCGGGCCAGCACGAGGCGACGGCGACGCCGGTCCACCAGCGCCACGGCGAACATGCCGACCAGGTGGTCGACGAACCGCTCCCCCCACTGCGCGTACGCCACCAGGATCACCTCGGTGTCGCTGGTGCTGTGGAACGTGTGCCCGGCGGCGCGCAGTTCGTCGCGCAGCTGCGGGTAGTTGTAGACGCAGCCGTTGAACACGAGCGCCAGGCCGAGGTCGTCGCGGACCATCGGCTGCGCGCCGGCCTCGGACAGGTCGATGACTGTCAGCCGGCGGTGCCCCAGCGCGATCCAGCCGTCGTCCCACGCGCCCTCACCGTCCGGGCCGCGTGAGCGCATCGCCGCTGTCATCCGGTTCACCGCGTCGGTGTCGGGGGTGACCCCGTCGAACCTGGCCTCACCGCTGATCCCGCACATCTCAGCGCCCACCGGTCAGTCGCGGAGCACCCACCATGCCAACCTCCCGCCGCGTCGTCTCCCCCGGGCGGTCCGCCGGGTACCGCGACTACCCGGCCTGTGGCGTAGGAAACCCGGATGGGCGGTTGGCGAGCCGGGCACGGCGCGCCGTCGTACGGTGGCGGTACGGGCCATGTCCCCGGGCGGTCCGGCCACGGGACGTGGCCAGGATCAACGACGCCTGCCAGGAGGACGTGTGTTCGCCAATTCCGAGGAACTCCTGCGATACCTCACCGACGAGGACGTGAAGTTCGTCGACGTACGTTTCTGTGACCTGCCCGGCGTGATGCAGCACTTCAACCTGCCGGTCGAGTCGTTCGACGACAGCGTGTTCAGCGACGGGCTCGCCTTCGACGGCTCGTCGATCCGCGGCTTCCAGTCGATCCACGAATCGGACATGCTGCTGCTGCCGGACGTGGCGACCGCGTTCGTGGACCCGTTCCGCGCGCAGAAGACCGTCGCGTTGAACTTCTTCGTCCACGACCCGTTCACCAGGGAGGCGTACTCCCGGGATCCGCGCAACGTGGCGAAGAAGGCCGAGGCGTATCTGGCGGCGAGCGGCATCGCCGACACCGCGTACTTCGGCGCGGAGGCGGAGTTCTACATCTTCGACTCCATCCGCCACGAGACCTCCGCCCACCAGTCGTTCTACTACATCGACTCGATCGAGGGCGCCTGGAACACCGGCCGGATCGAGGAGGGCGGCAACCGCGGCTACAAGACCGCCTACAAGGGCGGCTACTTCCCGGTGCCCCCGGTCGACCACTACGCCGACCTGCGCGACAGCATGGTCCGCCGGATGGTCGATGCCGGGTTCACTGTGGAACGGTCGCACCACGAGGTCGGCACGGGTGGCCAGTCCGAGATCAATTACAGGTTCTCGACGCTGCTGCACTCGGCCGACCAGCTCCAGCTCTTCAAGTACCTGATCAAGAACGAGGCGTGGGCGCACGGCAAGACCGCCACGTTCATGCCCAAGCCGCTGTTCGGCGACAACGGCTCCGGCATGCACACCCACCAGAGCCTCTGGCGCGGCGGCGAACCCCTCTTCTACGACGAGACCGGCTACGCCGGCCTGTCCGACACCGCCCGCTGGTACATCGGCGGCCTCCTGCACCACGCCCCCTCGCTGCTCGCCTTCACCAACCCCACCATCAACTCCTACCGCCGCCTCGTCCCCGGCTTCGAGGCCCCGGTCAACCTGGTCTACTCCCAGCGCAACCGCTCCGCCTGCACCCGCATCCCGGTCACCGGCAGCAACCCCAAGGCCAAGCGCGTCGAGTTCCGGGTCCCCGACCCGTCGGCGAACGTCTACCTCGCCTTCTCCGCGATGCTCATGGCCGGCCTCGACGGCATCAAGAGCAAGATCGAGCCGCCGGCGCCGATCGACAAGGACCTCTACGACCTCCCGCCGGAGGAGTGGGGCGACGTCAAGCAGGTCCCGGGCTCCCTGACCGAGGCCCTGGCGGCGCTGGAGGCCGACCACGACTACCTGCTCGACGGCGGGGTCTTCACCGACGACCTGATCTCGACCTGGGTCGACTGGAAGACCACGAACGAGGTGGACCCGGTACGCCTGCGGCCCACGCCGCACGAGTTCGCGATGTACTACGACTGCTGAGACCGAACACGGCGCTGACCTGGATCAACAGAATCACTGCTGATCTCGGGTACAGGCTGGTAGACCTCACGGACGGCGGTCATGCTCGGCTCATAGCCGACATGGCCGCTGCTTCGAGGCGCTGACCGCGTTGTCCGGTCAGTCGAAGGCGTTGCCGGTGATGACCCAGGCGATGCCCTGCGCAGGGTCTTCCATCGCCAGGTGCAGGTACCAGATCTCGTCGTCGGGCTCCTGCCAGACGACGCAGTGCAGACGTTTGACAAGCGCGCTGACGCTGCCCGGACCTGCGGCAGGGGTCACGTCAGCCATGGCGGCGAGTGCCTTCCAGAGAGCTGTCCGTCCCAGCGCCTGTCCGGTCCGACGCGCGTAAGGCCCTTCGCCGGTGGCCAGGTGCACCAAGCTGGGGTAGACATCGGCGAAGCGAACCTGTGATCCCTCGCGGCCCCGCAGGCCCTGCCACCGTTGACCCCTGGGCATCCTGGCACGGTCGGTGGCCACCATCGAGGCCGCTTCCCATGCGGTGCCGTGGAACGCGTACGCCTGCGTGGCCGGTGACAGGCCGTCGAGGAGTGCCACCGCGGTGTGCGGTGCCGGCCGTACAGTGGTCACAGGTAGCGGCTTCGGGTCGGCCAACTGGCTTGGACAGGCCCAGATGGTGCATCCCGAGCTGCCGGACCGGTCGTACTCGGGGATGTCCAAGGTGCTGTACCAGTTGGCGGCTTCCCACGGCTGAAGGCACAGCGGGGCATCGAGCAGCTGTGGATCGAGGTCGGCGGCCGCCCGGAGATCCTCGCCGTGCAGCACGCGAGTGTGGGCTGTCAGATGCCGCGTGCGTGGGTCGGCCAGATGTGGGGTCAGTTCTCGCCACGTGTGGTTTTGGGCTACCACCTCCCACAGGGGCCCCGGGACGCCCTTGTCGTCGTCGGGAAACAGTTCGGCTGCGGCGGCGGCGATCCCGGCCGGCGCTTCCAATGCCACGACGTGGGCCGTCTCCCGCCGCTGGTCGACCGGCCCCGCCTCGACTGTGGCAGCGAACCTCAGCAGGTCGTGCCAGCGTCCGGCGTCGGCAAGCAGGTCGAGGTCGCCGTATGAGACACCAGGTGAGGTCACCTCGTCATTCTGCCGCTCTGCGTGCCGCCACCCGTGGGGGCGGTGGTCGGCGGAAAACGGCCTCGGGCCGGCCTCCGCCCTCGTACCGTCGAGACATGATCCCGCCTCACGACGAGCTGCCGACCGTTCCGTGCCGGTGGAGCCGTCGGTGAGGCCGCGGCCCACCACCACCGCCACCACCCCGACACCGGAGATCCCCACCGTCCTGACCCTCGGGGTGGAAGAGGAGTTCCTGCTGCTGGACCCGGTCACCGGCGAGAGCATGCCGGTCGCCGACCGGGTCCGCGAGGCGCTCTCCGGGACCGCACGCGAGCAGAGCCGGCAGGAGTTCCGGCACAGCATGGTGGAGATGGTGACCCCGGTCAGCCCCGACCTCGGCCGGCTCCGCGAGCACCTGGTCACGCTGCGGCGAGCGGCCGCCGAGGCGGCCGAGGCGGCCGAGGCGCGACTGGTGGCGGTCGGCGCCACGCCGGTCTGCGAGGTCCACCGCACGGTGCCCGACGAGCAGCGCTACCACGACATGTCCCGCCGGTTCGGCCCGGTGGCGCACGACCCCGCGGTCTGCGGCTGCCACGTGCACGTCGGCGTACCCGACCGGGAGCTGGCCGTGCAGGTGTGCAACCACCTGCGCCCGTGGCTGCCGGTGGTGCAGGCGCTCACCACCAACTCGCCGCTGCACGACGGGCGGGACACCGGGCACGCCAGCTGGCGCTCGATGCAGTTGGAACGGTGGCCGAGCATCGGGCCGACGCCGCACTTCCACTCGGCCGCCGACTACGACGCCACGGTCCGGGACCTGATCACCGCCGGCATCATGCTCGACGCCGCGATGGTCTACTGGTACGCCCGGCCGTCGGCGGCGTACCCCACAGTGGAGATCCGCGTCGGCGACGTCTGCCCCACAGTCGACGACACCGTCCTGATCGCCGGGCTGGTCCGGGCGCTGGTCGCCACCGCGATCGACGACATCCGCGACGGTGTGCCGGCCCAGCGCATCCGCGACTGCCTCGTCGCCGCCGCGCACTGGCGGGCCGCGCACGACGGCGTGGACGGTGACCTGGTCGACCTGCGCACCGGGCGGCCCCGGCCCGCCTGGGACCTCGTCGACGACATGCTCGGCATCGTCACGCCCGCGCTGACCCGCCACGGCGATCTGGACCTGGTCCGGCGCGAGATCGACCGGGTGCGCCGCGAGGGCACCGGCGCCACCCGGCAACGTCAGGTCATGGCCGACACCGGCGGTGACGTCCGTGTCGTGCTCGCGCACCTGGCCGCGCAGACCGTCGCGGCCTGAGATGAGCGGCCCGGCCGACGGCCCGCCGGACCGGGCCGGCGGCCGGTCAGCGCAGCCCGGCGAACAGGTCGTCCTCCGGCGTCGGCGCGCCGGTGGTGTCCCGCACCCGCACGAACGTCTCCATGCCCATCAGCTCGGTGAACCGCTCCTGCCCGAGGCGCAGGAAGAAGATGTTCTCCGCCTGGCTGGCGTGCGCGGCGAGCGACGCGAACTTCTGCCCGCCGTAGCCGCTGGTGTCGACCCAGGTGGTGATCTCGTCGTCCGGCAGGCCCAGCGCCGGCATCTCGTCGGTCGCCTCCGGCTCGGGGAACTCCACCCCGATCTCGCGCATGACGGTGCCGAACTGCTGGAACGCGCTGCGCGGCACGGTGGTCCAGTAGACCTTGGCCGGGATGCCGGTCTGTTCGACGGCGGCCATGGTGATGCGGTGGGCCTGGATGTGGTCCGGGTGGCCGTAGAAGCCGTTCTCGTCGTAGGTGACGACGACGTCGGGACGGTAGCGCCGGATCAGCTCGGCCAGCCGGCCGGCCGCCTCGGCCACCGGCGTGTTCCAGAACGCGCCGGGCGCGTCGTTCGTGGCCCAGCCCATCATCCCGGAGTCGCCGTAGTCGAGCGTCTCCAGGTGGGTCACCTTGAGCGCCTCGCAGCTCGCGGCCAGCTCGGCGCGGCGCATCTCGACCACGGCCTTCGGGTCGTGCCCGGGGTCGCCCGGCTTGATTCCGCCGGGGCCGTCGCCGCACCCCCCGTCGGTGCAGGTCACGAGCACAGTGGTCACGCCCTCGGCCGCGTAGCGCGCCAGGATTCCGCCGGTGCTCGTCGCCTCGTCGTCGGGGTGCGCGTGCACCGCCATCAGGGTCAGGGATCGATCGGTCACCCCGTCACCATACGAGCATCGGCCGACGAACTAGCATTGCCCGGTCCGCAGACGGCGACGGAAGCGAGGCGCGATGGGTTGGCTCCAGCGGTTGCTCGGTGGCGGACGGGTCGAACTGGACCCGACACGTCAGCAGGAGCTGCTGCGGGACGTGCGGCAGTCCTACGGGGCGCACGCCCGCCTCCGGTTCCCGGAGCAGGCCGACGCGATCACCCGGCTGCTGTCCGATGACGACGGTCTCGTGGTGGCCGCCGGGATCGTCTGCGAGGCCGCCGACCAGGCGCACGCCGACCTGCTGGGCCAGGCGCACGAGGTGTTCCGGCGTACCGGCCGGCGGCTGCTGGTGCACCGCCGCAACTACCGGCCCCTGTGGAAGGAGGCCGGGCCCGCGCTGCGCTGGCCGCTCGGCGCGCTGCCCAGCGGGCTGCACCCGTACGCGCAGGTGGCCGGCGCCGTGGCGGCGGTCGGCGGGCGGGCCGACCGGCTGGACAAGGTGACCGATCCGCAGCCGTTCGTGACGCGCCTGTTCGAGGTGCTCGACCTGACCACGGCCGGCTGGGAGTTCGGCCGGGTGCGTGTGGACACCGACAGCGCGTCGCTGGTGGAGCGGCTGATGGGCACCGGCGCGCGGGTGCTCGCGACGATGGACGACCCGCCCCGGCTGCCGCCGGCGGTGCGGGAGATGATGCGCCGCAACCACCGCATCGCCGTGTACGACCCGGCCGGTCCCCGGGTGGTCGGCGAGTTCAACCTGGGCGCGCGGCTGCGCGAGACGCTGCTGGCCTGACCGTCGGCACGCCCCGCCCCGGCCGGGTTGCCGCGGCGGGGCGCGTCAGCGGTCAGGTGGTGGTGCAGGTGAGGTTCGTCGGCGGGTTGTTGGTGCCGCCGGCCGTGCCGATGAAGCCGAACGTGGTGGAGCCGCCGGCCGGCACCGAGCCGTTGTAGTCGACGTTGCGCACCGTGACGTTCGCGCCGCTCTGGGTGTGCGTGCCACTCCAGATCTGGTTGACCACCTGACCGTTCGGGAACGTCCAGGAGACCGTCCAGCCGCGGATCGCGGTGGCGCCGGCGGTCACCGTGACCTCGGCCTGGAAGCCGCCGGACCAGGAGCCGGTGATCGCGTACGTGGCACGCGCGCCGGACGGCGCCGGGGAACTGGTGGTCGGGGTCGGGGTCGGTGACGGCGTGGACGTCGGCGTCGTTGTCACGGTCGGCGAGGGGGTCACGCCCGGCCGGACCGCGCGGTAGGTGTGGCCGGCGCGGACGGTGAGCGCCACGACGTCGGACTCCGGCCGGGTGGTGGCCGGTGTGCTGCCGTCGGTGACGTCGGTGAGGGTGAAGGCGCCGGTGAACAGCCGGGACCGCAGTCGCAGCGTGCCGTCGCGGTCGGCGCGGACGCTGATCTCGTCGGCCTGGCTGTTGCTCCAGGCCAGCGCCACCGTGTAGCCGCCCCGGCCGCGCAGGCCCGCGACCTGCCCGGCGGGCCAGGCGCTGGGGAGCGCGGGCAGCAGGTGCAGCTCCCCGGTGTGGCTGTGCAGCAGCATCTCGGCGATGCCCGAGGTGGCGCCGAAGTTGCCGTCGATCTGGAACGGCGGGTGCAGGTCGAACATGTTCGGCGCGAGCCGGTCGGTGCGGACCAGGTCGCGCAGGAGCTTGTGGGCGCGGGCGCCGTCCTCCAGCCGGGCCCAAAAATTGATCTTCCAGGCGAGGGACCAGCCGGTCCCGTCGTCGCCCCGCAGCTCCAGCGTCCTGCGGGCGGCCTCGTACAGCGCCGGGGTGCCCCGCCTGGTGATCTGGTTGCCGGGATGCAGCCCGTACAGGTGGGAGACGTGCCGGTGGGTGCGCTCGGTCTCGACCCAGTCGGCGAGCCACTCCTGCACGTTGCCCCGCGAACCGACGCGGCTCGGTGGCAGCCGATCCTTGGCCGTACGCGCCTGGGACCGGAACGTGGTGTCGACGCCGAGCACCTCGCTCGCCCGGGCCGCGGCGTCGAACAGGTCACGCAGGATCTGGTTGTCCATCGTGGGTCCGGCGCAGACGCTGGCGTTGGCGTGGTGGGCCAGCTCCGGCGAGTTCGACGGGTTCGTCACCAGGTAGCCGAGCGTCGGGTGGGCGACCAGGCTGTCGAGGAAGAACTGGGCGGCGCCCTTGAGCGCCGGGTAGTTGGCCTGGAGGAAGCCGAGGTCGCCGGTGAACAGGTAGTGGTCCCAGATGAGCGTGCTCAGCCAGGCCCCGCCGGTCTGCCACATGCCCCAGAACGCGCCGTCCACCACCGACGCGCCCCGCCAGGCGTCGGTGTTGTGGTGGGTGACCCAGCCACCGGCGCCGTACTGCGCCTGGGCGACCCGCGCGCCGGTGACGGTGAGGTCCTTGACCAGCTCGAAGACCGGCAGGAAGCACTCGGACAGGTTCGTGGTGTCGGCCGGCCAGTAGTTCATCGGCAGGTTGGCGTTGACCGTGTACTTCGAGTCCCAGGACGGCGTGAGCGAGTCGTTCCAGATGCCCTGCAGGTTCGCCGGCTGGGTGCCCGGCCGCGACGAGGAGATCAGCAGGTACCGCCCGAACTGGAACAGCAGCGCGGCGAACTGCGGGTCGTTCGTGCTCGCGTGCTGCGCGATCCGTACGTCGGTGGGCTGGTCGGCGGCGGCGGTGCGGCCCAGGTCGATCGTGACCCGGTCGAACAGCGCCTGGTAGTCGGCGCGGTGGCGGGTGCGGAGCTGGTCGACGTCGACGCTCTTGGCGGCGTTCAGCCGGTTGCGGGCGATGCCCTGGTAGTCGCCGTTGACGGTGCGGTAGTTGACGTAGCTGGTGCCGATCGAGATCAGGACCGTCACGCTGGTCGCGCCGGACACCCGCAGCGTGCCGCCGGAGCTGCTCACCGTGCCGCCGGTGACGGCGGCGTTGGCCAGCGCGAGGAACCGCACCGAGCCGTTGACCCCCTCCATCGAGCCGGAGATGCCGTCCAGCGCGACTGTCGCGCCGTCCGGGCTGGACACGGTGGTCCGCTGCGGGCTGTCGAACGCGGCGGAGAACGTGATCGCGTTCGCCCGGTCGGCGGTCAGCCGGAGCACTATCACCTGGTCGGGCGCGCTGGCGAACACCTCCCGCTGGTACCGGACACCGTTCAGCACGTATGTGGTGGTGACGGTGGCGGTGGTGAGGTCCAGCGTCCGGTTGTACTGCGTCGCCCCGCTCGCCGACCCGAAGGAGAGCCGCAGGTCGCCGACGGTCTGGTAGGCGAGCTGACCGCCGGGGCTGCCCATCATGGTCTGGTTGATCAAATCCTGGGCCGAGGTCCACTGGTCGGCGAAGACGCGACGCCGGATCTCGGCCAGGTTGGCCGCGCCCCGGGTGTTCGCCGAGTCGTACGGGCCGCCGGCCCAGACGGTGTCCTCGTTGAGCTGGAGCCGTTCGGTGTCCACGTTGCCGAACACCATCGCGCCGAGCCGCCCGTTGCCGATCGGCAGGGCGCGCAGCCAGTCGGTGCCGGCCGGTTCGTCGTACCAGAGCGCCAGGTCGTTCGCGGCGAGCACCTGCGCCGGCGCCGCCGAGCCGGCGCGGGCGGCGGCGCTCCAGGCGGCCGGCACCAGCGCGGCGCCGGTGCCGGCCGCTGCGGCCTTGATGACGTTGCGTCGTGTCACTTCAGACATGCTTTTCTCCCAACCGCGCGGATCAGAGGCGGGTCCGGGTGCGCGGCTGCTCTGTTATCGCTAACAGATTGCGCCTCGCACACCCGGACGCCGCGTTCCTGCCACTCCGCGCCCAGGGCTCCCGACCGGGCGACACGTCGGCCAACATGGACTCTCATGGATGAAGTGACATCGCGTCAAGGGGTGTTACCGCTAACAGACGCGATCCGTGGCGCACTCGCCGGGCCGAGCGGGGCGCGGGCGCGGCCGGCCGCCCCACCCGGGCCACGTGCACGATCCGCTCCGGCGCCACGTCCAGCAGCGTGCCGAGCGCGCCACGGGTGGCTGCGACGTCGACGAGCTGACTGAGCGGGTGCGCGGCCAGCCCGGCCGTGTGCAGCGTCAGCCACATCCGCATCAGCACGCGTCCGAACTCGACCTGCCCGGCCGCGTCCAGACCGGGCGGCGCGATCAGCGCCAGCACCCCGCCGCCCTGCGCCAGCGGATCACCGCCCGCGGCGGCGAGCAGCCGGGGCAGCCCCAGCGGGCGCAACGCCGGGTACGCCGCGAGCGCCGCCCGCAGTCCGGTGGCCGCCGCCCGGCCCAGCCCGAGGCAGCTGTCACTGAGCCCGTCGCTCCGGTAGCGCGGGCACGCCCGGTCCAGGCGCAGCCAGCGGCGCAGCTCGGCGACCACCGACGGGTCGGCGTACACGTGCCGGTCGGCCGTGCGCAGCAGCGCGCGCAGCCGCCCGGCCGCCGGCACCACGCGGGCCGCGCCACCGGCCCGGCGGGCGACCGCGTCCACGGCCGCGACCACGTCGGCGTCCGGGCCGCCGGTGAACCGGCCCCGGTGGGTACGCCGATCCCACACGTCGGCGGCGCAAAACGGCGTCCGGTACGGCTGCCGGGCCGGACGCAGCCGCCCCACCCGCCGGTCCGACTCGTCGTGGTCGGCGGCCCAGTCCAGCCGCAACCCCGCGTCGGCGGCGACGATCAGGCAGGTCTCCACGAACGCGCCGAGCGACAGCCGCAGGTCCCGCCCGGTCGGATCGCCGGCGGGCAGCGTGTCGGCCGGGTCCCAGCCGACGGTGATCGCCCAGCGCTCGTAGCGCAGCCGCCACGGCTGGGTGTTGTGCGCGCTCGGCGCCCGCCAGCACAGCGGCTCCAGCGCGCGGAACGCGGCGAGGTCCATGCTCACCGCTCCCTGGCGTAGAACGTGTAGCCGTGCAGCGGGCGTCCGCCGAGGCGCCGGTACTGGGCGGCCGACGCCGGGTTGTCCCGCCCGACGTACGTGCTGCGCAGCGCCGTGTATCCGCCGACGTGCAGGTTGCGGTGCAGGTGCTCCGACAGCAGCCGCTGGTAGCCGCGCCCCTGGAACCGCGGCACCACACCCTTGACGATCAGCACCGCCTCCCGCCGGTACCGGCGGCGGGTGGCCAGCAGCCGCAGCTGGTTGACCGGGTTCAGGTCGCCGCGCATCGCTACCAGGAAGTCGCTGATGTCGGGCACGCAGAGCACGAACGCCACCGGCTGCCCGTCGCGGGTCAGGTAGAGCAGCAGCGAGTCATCCAGCAGGTACGCCAGCCCGTCGGTCTGCCGCCGCAACTGCGCCGCCGAGATCGGCGTGTAGTAGCCGAGCTGGGCGAAGGAGTCGTTCAGCATCCCGCGCAGCAGGTCGAGCTGTTCGTCGAGCCGCCGGCTGTTCCCCCGGTGCAGGTCCAGCCGGGAGCCGTCGGGCTGGACGCCCAGCGCGGGCGGCGGTCCGGTCGGCGGCGGCACCGGGCAGATCCAGGTGTCGGAGACGAACCGCCCGGTGAACCCGTTCTCCTCGTACGCGTCCGGGTAGTGCGGCGGGTTCCACGCGCTGTCCACGAAACCCCGGTCGGCGTACCCGGAGGTGATCACGCCGCCGGCCTGGTTGGGCAGCAGCGCCACCGGCCCGAACAGCAGGTCCCGGCCGGGTGTGGCGTACGTGGCGATCGCGTCGAACAGCGGCCGGGCGGCGTGCGGCGTGAACTCGGTGAGCCCGAACAACTGGCACCGGCGGCCGAGCTTGGCGTCGAGGTCGGCGTCGGTGTGCAGCGTGGTCCGCCCGACCACCGCGCCGGTGGCGTCGCGCAGCACGTACATCGGCACGCCGTCGCGCCACCAGCGGCGGATCTGCTGCCGGGGCGTCGGCACGTAGCGGGACTCGTCCGCGTACAGCCGGTCGGTGAGCGCGAGGAAGTCGCGCAGGCCGCGCCGGCCGGTCACGCGCTCGAACCGGTGGCCGGTCACCGGCGCACCGCCGGTCCGGTGGTCTCCGCGCCCAGCGGCGTGAACCGCTCGATGTGGCCCATCGCGCCGTCCTCGGCCCGCCACGCGCCGTTTGAGTAGCCGTCCGGGGAGGCGGTGTAGAGGCGGATGAACCCGGCCGTGGCGTTGCGGTTGCCGTCGGTCAGCCACATCATCAGCTTGCGGTGGTGCCGGGTCCGGGCGAAGCGCAGCAGCGCGTCGCGGTCGGTGAAGAACGCGATGGTGCCGAGCGTCAGCGGGAACTGCCAGTAGACGGTGTGCCAGCAGTAGCCGGACATCCGGCGCATGTCGCGCACCATCCGGATCCAGTCGGGGGCCAGGCGCAGCAGCACCAGCGGGTTCGCGTACCGGGTGCCGCCGATGAACATGGCGCCGGCGCGGGCCTGGGCCGGGGCGCGGGAGAAGTCACGGGTACGCATCGCTCACCTCACCAGGTAGACGTTCTTGATCTTCTGCATGGCGGCGAACGGGCCGCCGCCCGGCTCGTGCAGCTCCACCCGCAGGTCACCGGCGGTCGGGTCCTCCACCAGGGACTGCGCGAAGTCCCGCGACACCGAGGTCAGGTGCGCGCGTACCCCGTCGCGGCAGGCGTCGGTGAGCGCCGCGCGGGCCGCGGCGTCCAGCGGGCGGCGCAGCTCCACGTGGATCACCGGCCGGGTCTCCAGCGCCGCGTCCTCGTGCAGCGTCAGGCAGAACCTGTTGATCTCGGCGGCGTACGGGTTGCCGGTGTAGAGGCCGTACTCGACGTCCTGCGGGTAGAGGTTCGCGCCCAGGTAGGACACGGTGGAGTCGCTGCGGCCGAACAACAGCAGCAACGGCAGCGTCATCCGCTCCTCGGCCACCGCGGTACGGAACTCGGCGCGACGCACCGGGTCGGCGTTGGCCAGTTCGACGATCCGCCGGTACGGCACCAGCAGCGCCTCGTCGCCGACGTTGTAGCGCAGCCGGGGCTGGAGCACGTGCGGGCCGGTGACAGTGCAGAGCAGCTCCCGCCGGTCGTTGGTCTCCAGGTAGGTGGCGAACGGGTTGTACTGGAACACCATCGGCAGCCGCTGCTCGCCGCGGCCCAGCAGTTCCGCGCGCAGTCCCGCGTCAGTGCGCAGCCGCCGCCGCAACCAGACCGTGAACCGGGTCTCCGCGCCGATGCCGATGGTCAGGTCCGACGCCCCGTACGCCGACCGCACCCGCACGAACCGCTGCTCCAGGTAGTCGCGCAACGCCTCGGTCATCCCCTCGCCGCCGCAACTGGCGAAGATCCGGTACCGCGACCACGGAAAGTCCTCGGCGTCGAGCCGGTCCCGCAGGTGCTTGAGGAACGGCGGGTACGCGGTCACCAGGTAGTCGTGGCCGGGGCCGAACTCGCGCAGCGTGTCGACGATCTTCCCCAGGTCGGGGCCGGTGTTCTTCACCGTCGCGATCCGGGCCATCGCCGCGCCGGTCGTGGTGCCGGTCGCCCAGGCGCCCATCGAGTACGCGTTGATGACGAACGGTCGACGCATCGGGAACGCCAGCCCGGTGTACCCGGCGATGTCGCGGTGCACCGCCCGCAGCTCCCGCTCGCCGCGCGGCCAGTTGAACGGCCGCCCGGACGAGCCGGCCGACTCGTCGACCACCACGCCCCGCTCCGGCATCCGCCCGTCCCGGCACCGGGCCGAGGCGTCGTACGCCATCACGTACCCACGTTTGTCGGTCTCCGGGAAGTCCCGCAGCCGGCGGCGCAGCCCGCCCGGGCGGGCCCGCAGGAACGCCTGGTACGCGGGCACCCGCCGGGCGGCGCGGACGCAGGTGGACCGCGCGTTCGCGGCGGCGAGCCGGTCGAGGACCGGGTGGTGGCGCCGGGCCAGCCACCTCCAGCCGGCGGGGTGGTGGGCGATGAGCCGGGCCAGCGCGGCGACCGCGCGGCCGGCGGGGGCCAGCGCGGCCTCGGCGGGCAGCGGCGTGTCGACGGTACGCAAGGCGGCGTGTCGGTGCAGCGTCTCGGCCATGACAAGGATCCTGTCGACGCCGCCGCGCCCGCACATGAGCGACGGGACGGTACTGCGCTGAGTACCCGTACCCAGTCGCGAAAGCTGCCCGGGTCGGCCACGCTCAGTCACCATGGCGACACTCGCCTGGTGCGTCGTGCCTGGTCCGGTGACACTTCGCCCATGACACACGGCAAGCGTGAGCGCACGAACGAGCGCTTCGAGAAGGTGGCCGAGGAGACCTCGGAGACCGTGACCCACGCGGCCACGGTCCTGGAGGAGGAACTCGCGGCGGGGCTGGCCGGCGCCCGGCGACTCGAGGAGAAGCTGACCGAGAGCCGCCGGGTCGACCCGGAGGCGTTCGACGAACTCGTCGCGCGGGTCCGCACCGACGGGCACGCCCTGATCGACACCGTGGTCGGGCAGCTGAAGATGGCCGACGACCAGCGCGGTGAGGTGATCCGGCGGTACACGTCGGACGCGCACGACGCGCTGGACACCGTACTCAATCTGGCGCGGCTGGCCCCCGAGGTCGCAAACGGGCTCGCGGACCGGCTGGCGTCGCCGGCCCCGAAGCGGCCGACGGACCGGTAGCCGCGCGATGGCGCCGACCGCCGGGGTGGCCGGCGGGCACGTGGAACGGATGCTGGAGCGCTATCGCGGGCTGGCCCTCGGCGCACTGCTCGACGACGTGCCCGACGGCGGCCCACGCTACCTCTACGACCTGGTCGCGGAGTATCCGCGCCGGTGGGGCAAGGGGCTGCGCGCCGCGCTGTGCCTGGCCACGTGCCGGGCGTTCGGCGGCGGCGACGCGGTGGGCCTCAACGCCGCGGTGACAGTGGAGCTGTTCCACAACGCCTTCCTCATCCACGACGACATCCAGGACGAAAGCGAGCAGCGGCGCGGCGGGCGGACGCTGCACGCCGAGTACGGCGTGGGCGTGGCGCTGAACGTCGGCAACATGACGAACCTGCTGGCGTTGCGGCGGCTGGCCGCGAACCGGGCGGCGCTCGGCTCCGGGATCGCGTGGCGGCTGTTCACCGAGACCGAGCTGATGATGCGCCACTCGCTGGAGGGGCAGGCGATCGAGATCGGCTGGATCCGCGACAACGTGTGCGACCTGGACGCGGACGACTACTACCGGATGTGCCTGAAGAAGACGTCCTGGTACACGTGCATCTACCCGTGCCGCGCCGGCGTCCTCGTGGCGACCGGCCGGGAGAACGCGGTCGACGTGCTGGATCGGTACGGCTGGTATCTGGGCGCGGCGTTCCAGATCCAGGACGACGCGCTGAACCTGACCGGCGACTACGCCCGGTACGGCAAGGAGATCGCCGGTGACCTGTGGGAGGGCAAGCGCACGCTGATCCTGATCGACTTCATGCGGCGGTGCACACCGGAGGAACGTGAACGGCTCGTGCGGTTGCTGAGCCGTACCCGCGCGCAGCGCACCGACGCCGAGGTGCGCTGGCTGCACGGGCGGCTACTCGCGTACGACTGTGTGGAGTCGGCGCGGCGCAGCGCCCGGGATCTCGCGCTCGCGGCCCGGCGTGAGGGTGAGCGGGCGCTGGGCGCCGCCGCCGACACCGAGGACGGCCGTTTCCTGCTGGAGCTGACCGACTACGTGGTGGAACGGGCCCGTTAGCCGCCCAGGATCCCGCGCAGCCAGGTGAGCTGTTCGCGCTGGTGTGCCGCCTCGCCGCCCTCGTGGTCGTTGAACTCGTACACCCGCACGTCCTTGTCGCCGCCGTAGCGGTGGTAGGCGGCGAAGCAGGTCGACGGCGGACAGACCTGATCACGCAGGGCGATGGAGAACAGCGCCGGCGCGGTGGCGCGCGGCGCGAGCACTGCGGCGTCCAGGTAGGACAGCGTGCGGAATACCTGGTCGGCGCGGTCGCGGTGCAGCGCGAGGTACTCGACGACCTCGGCGTACGGGCTGTCCGGGCCGGCGACGCGCACGCTCCGGCGGATGTCGCACAGGAACGGCACGTCCGGCATGACGGCGGCGACGTCCGGGCACAACGCGCCGACGGCCAGGGCGAGGCCGCCGCCCTGGCTGAAGCCGGTCACCGCCACCCGACGCGGGTCGACGGCCGGGTGCCGCCGGGCGGCCTCGGCGAAACGGACCGCGTCAGTGATGAGCCGCCGGTAGTAGTGCTCGGCCGGGTCGGCGACGCCCCGGGTGAGGAAGCCGGGCACGGTGCCGGCCGGGTAGGGGTGCGGGTCGGGCGTGCCGCCGGTGGCGGCGCTCCAGCCCTGGCCCCGGCTGTCCATGATCAGGTGCGCGAAACCGGCCGCCGCCCAGAACAGCTTCTCGTGCGGCAGGCCGCGGCCCCGGCCGTAGCCGAGGTACTCGACCACGCAGGGCAGCGGCCCGTCGGCACCGGCGGGCAGGTGCAGCCATCCGCGTACCGGCTCACCGGCGAAACCGGGGATCGTGACCGCGTACGTCCGGATCTGGGTCAGCCCGGTGTCGACCGGCTCGTAGACCGCCGCCGCCGGGTCGCCGCCGCCGTCGAGCGTGCGCGCCCAGAATCCGTCCAGGTCCGCCGGCACGTCCAGCTCCGGCCGGTACGCGAGGCAGCCGGCCAGGTCGAGGTCGGTCAGCGGCACGACGCGGCCTCCCGTACGGCGGACGCGAACCAGCCGGTGATGGTGCTCGGGTGGGTGATGGCGGTGCCGACCACCACCGTCCATGCGCCCGCTCGCAGCGCCTGCGCGGCCTGCTCCGGGGTGTGGATGCGTCCCTCGGCGACCACCGGGACGTCGACCGCGGCGGCGAGCCGGGCGACCAGGTCCAGGTCCGGCCCGTCGCCCTTTGTGGTGTACGCGGTGTACCCGGAGAGCGTGGTGCCGACCAGGTCGGCGCCGGCAGCGGCGGCGGCGATGCCCTCGTCGAACGTGGAGCAGTCGGCCATCACCAGCGCGCCGGTGCGCTCGTGCACGGCGGCGATCGTCTCGGCGAGCGTACGGCCGTCGGGGCGGGGCCGGGACGTGCCGTCGAGCGCGACGACGTGCGCCCCGGCGTCGGCGACGGCGAGCGCGTGTTCGAGCGTCGGGGTGATGAAGACGTCGTCGTCGCCGTCCTTCCAGAGCCCGATCAGCGGCAGGTCCACCGCCGCGCGGATGGCCGCGATGTCCGCCAGTCCCTGCGCGCGGATGCCGGCGGCGCCGCCGCGGGCGGTGGCGAGCGCGACCCGGCGCATGGTGTCCGGGTCGCGCATGGGCTCACCCGGGTACGCCTGGCAGGAGACCACCAGGCGGTGGCGGAGCTGGTCGACGAGGGAGTTCATGAGACCTTCCAGGCGAGCGAGGCGGCGCCGAGCAGCGGCGCGTCGGGGCCGAGAGTGGAGGCGAGGACCGGCACACCGGCCAGGGCGGGCAGCGTCTCGGCGGGCACCGCGTCACGCAGCGCCCGCCACCACGGCTCGCCGAGGCCGGTGACGCCGCCGCCGATCACCACGGCGGCGGGGTCGAGCACATTGACCAGGCCGCCGACGGCGGACCCGACGGCCGTGCCGCCGAGCCGGACGACGTCGCGGGCCGTCTCGTCGCCGTCCGCCGCGAGCGCGGCGACGGCCCGCAGGTCGGCCACCGGACGGCCGGTACGCCGGACGTACTCGGCGGTGAGCGCGGGCCCGGCGGCGATCGCCTCCAGGTGCCCGCGCCCGCCGCAGGTGCAGGGCAGCGTTCCGGCGTACGCCGACGGCTGGTGCCCGGCGTGCCCGGCCGCGCTGTGCGCACCGGCGAGCACTGTGTCGCCGAGGACGAACGACGCCCCGACGCCGGTGCCCACGGCGACGTAGAGCACCGTGTCGTACCCGGCCGCGACGCCGTGACGCGCCTCGCCCAGCGCGTGGGCGTGCACGTCGTTGACCACGGTGACCGGCACACCGAGACGCCGAGCCAGGTCGCCGCGCAGGTCCGTGCCGGCCCATCCGGTCAGCACGTCGGTGGCGGACAGCACCAGGCCGGAGCCGCTGTCGATGACGCCGGCGCTGCCGACGCCGAGCGCCCGTACGACGCCCGGCGCGTCCGCCCGCAGCTTCTCGACCAGGCCGGCGGCGGTGTCGAGCACCGCGGCGGCGCCGGAGCGGCCAGGCGTCGGCGCGGTGTGCCGGCCGACGACCTCGCCGGAGGCGGTGACCAGCGCGGCTGTGGTCTTGGTGCCGCCGATGTCGAGCGCGGCGACCAGACCGGTCGTGCTCACCTCGGGCATGGTCAGAGCAGCCCGGCCAGTTCCAACTGGGTACGCACGCGGCCCGTCTCGGCGTCGTCCAGCGGCCGCAGCGGCAGCGACACCGCGTTGCCGGCGATGACGCCGAGCAGGGACAGCGCGGTCTTGAACGCGCCGACGCCCCGGGTGGCGCCCGCCGAGGTGGCCGGGTCGGCCGCGTCGACGATGCGGAACAGCCGGGTCAGGCGGTCCTGTTCCCGGCGGGCCGCGGCCCAGTCGCCGGCCACGCAGGCGCGGTGCAGTCGCACGTATCCAGCCGGGTCCACGTTGCCCAGTCCGGGCACCGAGCCGGAGCCACCGGCGAGCATCATCGCGTCGACCACGACCTCGTGGCCGGTGAGCAGGCTGAAGTCGCGCTCCGGCGCGTGCTCGGCGATGGCGAGCGCCAGCTGGCGGAACGCGACGTCGTCGCCGCTGGAGTCCTTGACGCCGGCCAGCACGCCCTCGGCGGCGAGGCGGGTCAGCAGGTCGACGGAGAGCTTGCTGTGCACGCAGACCGGGATGTCGTACGCCAGCAGCGGAAGCTCGACCGCCGCGGCGACGGCGCGGAAGTGCCGCTCGATCTCGTGCGGGCCGACGATGGCGTAGAACGGGGCGGTCACGACGAGGCCGTCCGCGCCCAGCCGGGTGGACGCCTCGGCCCGCTCCACGACCCGGCGGGTGGTGGGTTCGATGCAGCCGGCGAGGACCGGCACGGCGCCGCCGGCGGTCTTGACGATGGTCTCCAGCGCGAGGTCCCGCTGCCGGTCGGTGAGGAAGACCGTCTCGCCGGAGCTGCCGAGGGCGAAGATGCCGTCGACGCCGGCGTCGAGCAGCCATTCGACCAGCCGTTCCAGGGAGTGGACGTCGACCTCGCCCTCTTCGGTCAGGGGGGTGACGGCCGGCGGCACGACTCCGGCGAACCGCGGGGCTGGGGTGGTCACAGGTTCTCCTCGACAGACTCAGTTGTGGTGCGGCCGGTCGCCGAGGTGGCGAGCGCGACCAGTTCGGTGTTGGCGGTGCCGGCGGGCACCGGGTGGTGGCAGCGGAACTCGTGGCCCGCGCCCTCGGCGGGGCGCGGCGCGGGCATGTCCACGGCGCAGCCGTCGGTGGCGGCCCAGCAGCGGGTCCGGAACGGGCAGCCGCTCGGCGGCCGGGTCGCCGACGGGACCGGGCCGACCAGCGGAATGGGCTCGATCGGTGAGAGCAGGCCCGGCGTGGCCGAGAACAACGCCCGGGTGTACGGGTGCCGGCCGCCCTCGGGCAGCAGGTCGGCGGGGGTCTGCTCGACGATGCGGCCCAGGTACATGGTGACGACCCGGTCGCTGACCCGCTTGACGGTCTGGATGTCGTGCGACACCAGCACCATGGCCAGGCCGAGCCGGTCCTTGAGGTCCAGCAGCAGGTTGAGGATCTGCGCGCGGACCGACACGTCGAGCGCGCTGGTCGGCTCGTCGGCGATGACCAGCCCCGGTTCCAGGGCCAGCGCGCGGGCGATGGACACCCGCTGGCGCTGGCCGCCGGAGAGCTGGCTGGGCAGCACGTCGGCGACCGAGCGGGGCAGGCCGACCAGGGCCATCAGCTCGGTCACCCGCTGCTCGCGCTGCTGCCGGGTGCCCCGGCGGTGCACGTCGAGCGGGTCGCGCAGGATGTCGCGTACCGGCATCCGGCGGTTCAGTGAGGTGGCCGGGTCCTGGAAGATCATGCCGACGCCGGCGCCGATGTGCTCGCGCCGCTCGGTGGCGGTCATCGACCACACGTCCTTGCCGGCGAAGGACACCGTGCCGGCGGTCGGCCGTTGCAGGCCGACGAGCACCTTGGCGAGGGTGGACTTGCCGCAGCCGGACTCGCCGACGATGCCGACCGTCTCGCCGGCCCGGATGACCAGGTCGGCGCCGGTGAGCGCGTAGACCTTCTCCCGGCTGAACATGCCGCCGCCGCGCGCGGCGTGCACCACGTGCACGTCGCTCAGCTCGGCGATCGGCCGGTGCTCGGCGGTGGCGCTCATCGGGCCGGCTCCTTCTCGCTGACGGTGACGGCGGGGTGGTGGCAGGCGTACCCGTGGCCGTCCGTGCCCGCCATGGTGGGCGCGGTGTCCCGGCAGATCTCGGTCGCCATCGGGCAGCGGTCGGAGAACCGGCAACCCTTCGGGAAGTCGGCCGGTGAGGGCACCACGCCGCGGATCTGGGTGAGCCGTTCCGCGCCGGTCTCCAGGGACAGGACGGAACCGAGCAGCCCGCGGGCGTAGTGGTGGGCGGGCGCCTCCATCACGTCGGCGGTCACGCCGGTCTCCACGATCTGCCCGCCGTACATCACCACGACCCGGTCGCAGACGTCGCTGACCAGGGCGAGGTCGTGGCTGACCAGGATGAGGGCGAAGCCGAGCCGCTCGCGCAGCTCCAGCAGCAGCGCCATCACCTGGGCCTGCACGGTGACGTCGAGCGCTGTGGTCGGCTCGTCCGCGATGATCAGCTTCGGGTCGCGGGACAGCGCCATGGCGATCACCACGCGCTGCCGCTGCCCGCCGGACAGCTCGTGCGGGTACGCGGCGAGCGTGCGCCGCGGGTCCAGCCCGACCAGCCGCATCAGTTCCTCGGCCGAGCGGGTGCCGCCGCGGCGGATCATCTGGGCGAGTTGGGCGCCGACGCGCAGCGCCGGGTTCAGCGCCGACAGCGCGTCCTGGTAGACCATGGCGATCTCGCGGCCCATCAGGGCGCGGCGGCCCTTGGCGTTGAGTTTCAGCAGGTCCGTGTCCTGGAAGCGGATCTCGCCGCGTACCCGGGCGCCCTGCGGCAGCAGACCCATGACGGCGAGGACGCTCAGCGACTTGCCGGAGCCGGACTCCCCCACCAGGCCGACGACCTCGCCGGGGCGTACGTCGAAGGTGAGCCCGTCGACGATGTCGACGCCGCGGTGGCGGCCCTCGAAGCCGATGGACAGGTCGCTGACCTGAAGGACCGGCTTGCCCTGCGGCAGCGGGCGGGCGCGCTCACGCAGCCGCTGCGCCGCCTCGGCCAGGCCGGGCAGCTCGACCACCTCGCCGGTGCCGGGCTGCGCCTGCTCCAGCGCGTCACCGCTGGTGGTGGACGTGGCGCGGCGCGCGGCCGGGGCGGCCCAGGCGTCGGACATGCCCTCGGAGAGCACGTTGAGCGCCAGCACGGTGAGCAGGATCAGCAGGCCGGGGAAGAACGTGGCCCACCAGCCGCCGATCTGCACCATCTCCTTGCCGAAGGCGATGACCGAGCCCCACGAGGAGGCCGCCTCCTGCGGGGCGAGGCCGCCGCCGATGAAGGACAGGGACGCCTCGAAGACGATCGCGTCGGCCACCATGACGGTGACGAAGACGAGGATCGGGGCGGCGCAGTTGCGCAGGACGTGCCGCCAGAGGATGTGCGGGCGGCGGGCGCCGATGATGCGCTCGGCGGCCACGTAGTCCTCGCCGTACTGGGACAGCACGTTGGCGCGGACGATGCGCGCGACCGACGGGGTGAACACGAACCCGATCGCGATGACGAGGACCAGCAGGCTGTTCTTGCCGAACGAGATGATCAGCAGCGCGGAGAGCACGATCGTGGGGAAGGCCATGACCACGTCGAGGCAGCGCATGATGATCTCGTCGACGACGGTGCGGCTGCTGCCGGCGAGCGCGCCGAGGATCGCGCCGAGCACCAGCGCGATGCCGGCCGCGCCGAAACCGACGATCAGGGAGCGCCGGGTGCCGGCGACCAGCCGGGAGAAGACGTCGCGGCCGAGTTTGTCCAGGCCGAACCAGAAGTCGCCGTTCGGGCCGGTCAGCGCCGGTCCGAGGCCGGTCTGGGTGGGGTCGTGGCGCAGCAGCAGCGGGGCGAGCACGCCGACCACGACGATGAGCGCGACGAAGCCGAGCGCGAACCGGGCCGCGAGACCGAGCCGGGCGAAGGCCATGCCGGGGCGGGACAGCCGCGTGGTGAGGGACCGGCGCATCAGTGGCCTCCGCGCAGTCGGGGGTTGGCGAAGAGGTAGAGGATGTCGACGACCAGGTTCACCAGGACGAAGCACAGCGCGATGGTGAGCACGGTGCCCTGGGCGAGCGCGGTGTCGTTCTGCTGGACGGCGCTCATGATCTGGGTGCCCATGCCGGGCAGCGAGAAGATGGCCTCGATGACGACGGTGCCGCCGATGAGGTAGCCGATCCGCAGGCCGAGCGCGGTGAGCGGGTTGACCAGCGCGTTGCGCAGCACGTTGCGGCCGATCACCACGCGCGGTGGCAGTCCGGCGCCGACGGCGGTGCGGACGTAGTCCTTGTCGAGTTCCTCGACCATCGACGTGCGGACGATGCGGGCCAGCGAGCAGCCGACCGGTACGGCCAGCGCCAGCGCGGGCAGCGCGAGGGACTGCAGCCAGAGGCCGACCGAGTCGGCGGGGTTGACGTATCCACCGGTCGGGAAGATCGGGCGGCGGACCGAGAACTCCTGGATGAACAGCAGGGCCAGCCAGAACGAAGGCGTGGCGATGCCGGCCATGGAGACGATCCGGATGACCTGGTCGGGCCAGCGGTCCCGGTACAGGGCGGCCGGGATGCCGAGGGCCAGCGCGATGACCAGCGCGCCGACGACGCCGAGCGCGGTGAGCTGGATGGTCAGCGGCAACGCCATGGCGATCTTCTCGGCGACCGGGACCGACGGCGGGAACGTCATGCCGAGGTCGCCGCGGACGAGGTCGCCGAGGAAGTGCAGGTAGCGCAGCGGCAGCGGGTCGTTCAGCCCGTTCGCGGCGCGGAACGCCTCGACCTGCGCCGGCGTGGCCTGGTCGCCGAGGACGGACAGCGCCGGGTCGATCGGGGAGAACTGCATGATCACGAAGACGAAGAGCGTGATGCCCAGCACCAGGGGGATCAGCGTCAGGAATCGTCGTGCGACCAGGTTCAGGACGGTCAGCATGGATTCTCTTTCTCGTGGCGGGGCGCCGGGGCGTCCCGTCCGGCCGCACGGGTCACGTGCGGCCGGACGGGACGGAGGCGGGGGCGGAGCCCCGAGTGGGCTCAGCCGGTCCGGCCGGTGCCCAGGAAGTACAGGCCGGTGGTCGAGGCGCCCGAGAAGCCGTCGAGCTTGGCCGGGTCGTACGCGGTGACGACCTTGGTGTGCAGGATCGGGTAGAGCGGGGCGTCGTCCGCCACCATGTCCAGGGCCTGCTTCCACAGCGCCTTGCGGGCCGCCTCGTCGGAGGTCTGCGCGGCCTTGTCCAGCAGGTCGCCCATGGCCTTGCGGTTGGCGTCGCTCCAGCGGTAACGCTGGCCCGGCCAGGTCTCGCCGAAGTAGTACCAGCGCATCAGCAGGTCGGTGTCGACGCCGAAGACGCTCGGGTCACCGGTGGCCATGAGCACCCGGAATGTGTCCTTGGGGACGATGTCGCCGTAGATGGCCGAGGACGGCACGGTGTTGAGCGTGGCGTTGACGCCGATCTTCTTCCACTGCTCGATGACCAGGGGGGCGACGTCCTTGACCACCGAGTTGTCGGTGGTGTCGAGCCGGAACGACAGGTTGGTGACGCCGGCCTCCTGGAGCAGGGCCTTGGCCTTGTCCGGGTTGTAGTCGTAGACGGTGGCGGCCTTCTGGTACGCCTTGTTGCCCTCGTCGAGGTAGCTGGTCGCCGGGCTGCCGTAGCCGTTGAGCGCGGTCTTGATGACCGCGTCCTTGTCGATGGCGTAGTGCAGGGCCTGGCGGACGCGCTTGTCGCTGAACGGCGCGGCGGCGTTGTTGAACATGAGGAAGACCTGGTTGAAGGCCTGCTTCACGTCGATCGTGTACTTGTCCTTGAGCGAGTCGACGTTCAGGTACGGCACGGCCTCGATGGCCTGCACGCGGCCGCCCTGCAGGTCCGACACCCGGGCCGACGCCTCGGTGGTGGTGTTCCACGTCATCGTCTCGACCTTGGCCGGGCGCGGGCCGTTGTAGGTCTCGTTCTTGCTCAGCTTGATGCCGGATTCCTTGGACGCGCTGTCCACCTTGAACGGGCCGGACCCGATCGGCGCGGTGTCGAACGCCTTGGCCGCTGCCGCGTCACCGGTCTTGGCCTTGGGCACGACCTTGATGACCGAGATCCGCTCGCTGAACAGGGCGAACGGGTACTTCAGCTTGAACTCGACGGTGGCCGCGTCCTTGGCGGTGACGCTGTCGAGGAACGAGACGAAGCCCTGCATCAGCGGCGGCGCCTTCGGGTCCGCCGGCTTCAGCACGCGGGTGAACGACCAGGCGACGTCCTCGGCGGTGACGGGGGTGCCGTCGGAGAACTTCGCGCCGTCGCGCAGCGTCACGGTGTACGTGAGGCCGTCGGCGCCGGGCGTCGGGTCGCTCTTGGCCAGCGCGTTGTAGGGTTCCCGCGTGATCGGGTCGAGGTCCACGAGACCCTCGAAGACGTGCTGGTTGACGGCGGTCGCCACGGCGGAGGAGGCGTTGCCCGGGTCGAAACCGCTGGAGAGCGTGAACGCCAGGGTGGCCTCGATCGACGTGCCCGCCTTCCCGCCGCTGACCGCGTTGGTCGAGGCGGGACCGCCGCTGCAGGCCACCAGCCCGAGGGCGAGGGTCGCTCCGAGGGAGGCGACGGCCAGGGGGCGGACGCGGCGGCGCGGCACGCGCCAGCTCCGCGACTTACCGGTGGTGCTCACGTAGATGCCTCCATAGGCTCTTCATGCGCTCGCGTCGCCGCTCGCGCCGGGGATGTGAGGTGTAAGGTGTATGACGTCTGACGTCTGATGCCGGTAGGGTGAGGGTGTCAGATTCGGGAACGAAGGGCAAGGGGCAGATGACGACCATTGACGCCAGTCCGCTACGCGGCGCCGAGCGGCCGAGCCCTCGCCGGCAGGAGGTCGCCACCAGGATTAAGGAGTACATCCTGCGCAACCGCCTCAAGCCGGGCAATCTCCTGCCCACCGAGACGGAGCTGTGCGAGGCGGTCGGCGCCAGCCGCTCCAGCGTCCGCGAGGCCGTCAAGATCCTCTCCGCGCTCGACATCGTCGAGGTGCGCCACGGCCACGGCACGTTCGTCGGCCGGATGTCCCTCAACGCCCTGGTGGAGAGCCTGACGTTCCGAGGGCTGCTCAGCGGCGAGGACGACCACCACGTACTGGCCCAGGTCGTCGACATCCGGCAGACGCTGGAGCAGGGGCTGGCGGCCACCGTCATCGACGCCCTGGACGAGGAGCACCGGTCGGAGCTGTCCGCGCTCGCCGACGAGATGCGCAGCCGGGCGGCACAGGGCGAGGACTTCCTCGACGTCGACCGGGCCTTCCACCTGAAGCTGATGGAGCCGCTCGGCAACGACCTGCTGGTCCAGCTGACCGAGGCGTTCTGGCAGGTGCAGGCCATCGTCGCGCCGACCCTGCGCACCGAGCCGGAGGACCGGGTCATCACCGCCCAGCGGCACCAGGCCATCGTGGCCGCCCTCACCGCCGGGGACGCGGCGGCGCTGCGCTCGGCCATCGCCGAGCACTACGCGCCCATCCGGGCGAGCATCGCCCGCGCCGCCCAGGCCTGACCCGGCGACCGGACACCGGCAGGCCGGCCGCGGACCGGCCGGCCTGCGCGCGCCCTTTGTGCACGGTCCACATCGTCCGATTCCTTGACGGGTCCCATCGATCGGCTTAGCGTACGTACCCAACATCGGACGTCCGACGTCAGATGCCATCGCTTCCGATCCCCCACCCGTCCGGAAGGAATCCCCCGTGCCCCCTGTCCGTGCGATACCACGCCGGGTGACCGCCGTCCTGGCCGTCCTCCTCGGCCTGCTCACGGTGCTCCCCGCCACCCCGGCCCACGCCGCCCCCGCCGGCGTGACCGCCACCGTCGGCGCCGACTGCACCGCCGGCCGGCTCCTGCTCGACCTCGACAACCGCAGCACCACGACCCAGACCTACACAGTCACCTGGCCGGGTCGCTCCGGCTCGCCGTGGACCCGCACGGTCGCCGCCGGTGGCACCGCCGAGCTGTACTGGACGCTGGCCCCCGGCACGCCGTACACGCTGCGCACGACGACCCCGACCGGCCTGGACGAGACCACCTCCGGCCTCTTCCACTGCGGCACCGGCATGTCCGCGCTCACCAGCTTCGACTGCACCAACGGCCGCCTCCAGCTCGCGCTGGAGAACCGCACCACGACCGCCCGGGACTTCACCGTCACCTGGCCCGGACGCACCGGCTCGCCGTGGACCCGCACCATCGCCGCCGGCGGCAACTACCTGCACTACTGGACCGTCGGCGCCGGCGCCCCGTACACGCTGCGGGTCACCGCCCCCGGCTTCGACACCACGCTGCGCGGCACCACCTCCTGCGACCTGGCCACCGGCAACCCGCAGATGACCAGCACCACGCTGCTCACCACGCAGACCGTGATCCGCGACCTCAACGGCCCGGGCGGCCGGTACGACGGCACCGTCGCCTCGGTCCGCATCCCCGGCCTGGCGGTCACCAACAACGGCACCGTCATCGCCGTCGCCGACGCCCGCGTGAACGGCTCGTACGACCTCGGCGGCGGCACCAACAACATCCAGATCGTGATGATCCGCAGCACCGACGGCGGCCGTACCTTCGAGCAGCCCCGGGTCATCCACGCCCCGCCCACCACCAGCGAGGGCGTCGGCGACCCCAGCCTGCTCGTGGACCGCGCCACCGGCGTCGTCTACTGCTTCTTCACCTACTCCCCCAGGCCCGGCATCAGCTTCTGGTCCGGCGGCTCCGGCCTGAACACCGCCGACGACCCGAACAGCATGCACCTGCGCTACATCACCAGCCGGGACAACGGCGCCACCTGGAGCGCGCCCGTCGAGCTGAACCCGGCCGTCAAGGACCCCACCTGGCGGCAGGTGTTCTTCTCCTCCGGTCACGGCATCCAGACCAGCACCGGCCGTCTGATCCAGCCGATCGCCTACCGGGACTCGGCCGGCACCAGCCACGCCGCGAACATCTACAGCGACGACAACGGCGCGACCTGGCGCCGTGGCGGATCCGCCGGCGGGAACATCAACGAGAGCAAGGCGATCGAGCGCGGCACCGGCGCGATCGTGCAGAACATGCGGCACAACTCGACCCGCAGCCGCTTCTACGCCACCTCCACCGACGGCGCCGCGACGTTCGGCGCGGCCACGGCCAGCACGCTGCTGACCGACCCGCTGTGCAACGCCGACGAGATGTCCTACCTGCGGCCGTCCGAGGTCGGCGCGAACCGGGCGCCGGTGCGGACCCGCACGGCCTTGTTCAGCAACAACGCGCACCCGAGCGCGCGCAACGACCTCACCGTACGGCTGTCCACCGACGACGGCGCGAGCTGGCCGGCGCGGGCACTGGTCAAGCCCGGCGGCGCCGGCTACTCGACGATGGCGGTGCTGGCCGACGGCACGGTCGGCAACCTGTACGAGGTGGGCGACACCGGCGGCATCTACTTCGCCCGGTTCAGCCTCGGCTGGGTGAAGGGCGCCTGAGAGCCGTGTCCCGCCCGGACAGCGGCGTCCGGGCGGGACACGGTCAGCGCTGCCAGCGCACCACGCCGCCGACCGCGGTCAGCGCCACTGTCAGGTCCCGCAGTCGCGCCGGCTCCACCCGGTACGGGTCGGTGGGCAGCGCGATGAAGTCGGCGAGCATGCCGGGGCGCAGCCGCCCCTTCAGGTGCTCCTCGTAGGAGGCGTACGCGCCGGCCCCGGTGAAGCAGCGCAGCGCCGTGTCCAGGTCGAGCCGCTCGTGCGGGTCGACGCCGCCGGGCGGGGTCCCGTCGGGCTGCTGCCGGGTCACCGCGGCGTGCACGCCGAAGAACGGGTCGGGGTCCTCCACCGGGGCGTCCGACCCGAACGCCACGACGGCCCCGGCGTCGAGCAGGCTGCGCCAGGCGTACGAGGCGAGGTCCCGGCCGGCGAGCATCCGGCTGGTCAGCGGAATGTCGCTGGTGCAGTGGGTGGGCTGCATCGAGGCGATCACCCCGGAGCGGGCGAGCAACGGCACGTCCTCGGGCAGCAGGTGCTGCGTGTGCTCGATCCGGTGCCGCAGCCGCGCCGCCGGGCCGGGCCCGGCCGAATCGCGCCAGCGCGCGTACGCCCGCAGCACCATCCGGTTCGCCGCGTCGCCGATGGCGTGCGCCGCAACCGCGATGCCGGCCCCGGCGGCGGTGGCCAGCAGCCGCTCGAACTCCTCGGCCGGGGTGACGGCGATGCCGTGGTTGCCGGGCTCGCCGTCGTACGGCTCGCTCATCAGGCAGGTGTGCGAGCCGAGCGCGCCGTCGGTGAAGATCTTCACCGGGCCGGTGCTCAGCCACCGGTCCCCGTCGCCGGTGGCACAGCCGCTGTCGATCGCCTCGTCCAGCGCCGTGGCCGGGATCGTCTTGTGCACCCGCAGCGGCAGCTCGCCCCGGGCGTACAGCGTCTCGTAGGCGGCGCGGGCGTCCTGCCCGTCCAGGTCGTGGATGCCGGTCAGGCCGGCGGCGAGCAGCCGGGGCAGGTGGGCGCGCAACTGCGCGACCAGGTCACCGGCGTGCGGGGAGCGCACCACCGCGTACGCCGCGTCGGCCGCCGCCTCGCGCAGGATGCCGGTCGGCTCACCGTGCTCGTCGCGTGCGATCTGCCCGCCGGGCGGGTCGGGGGTGGCGGCGTCGATGCCGAGGCGGGCCAGCGCGGCGCTGTTCACCCAGATGGTGTGGCCGTCGACGCTGGGCAGCGCGGCCGGGCGGTCCGGGCAGACCCGGTCCAGGTCGGTACGGGTCGGCTGCACCGGCCGGGTCCACCTGTTGCTGTCCCACCCGCCACCGAACAGCCAGGCGTACGGCGGCAGCGTGGCGGCGTGCCGCGCGATCCGGGCCAGCGCCTCGTCGAGGCTCGACGTGCCGCGCAGGTCCACCTGGTCCAGCCCGCGTACGTAGGACGCGGCGTGGATGTGACTGTCGATCAGCCCGGGCAGCACGGCCATCCCGCCGAGGTCGATCCGGCGCGCGCCGCCGCCGGCCCGGTCCCGGCACTCGGCGAGGTCGCCGACGGCGACGATCCGCTCGCCGCGGACCAGCATCGCCTCGGCGCGCGGGCGGGCCGGGTCGAGCGTGTGGATGCGGGCGTTCTCGTAGACCGTGCCGCTCATGGGCTCCCTGCCTCGACGCTGGGGCGGAGTCTCAGGACGTGCGGGCCGGCGACGTGTCCTGCGGCTCGCCGGCCCGGTCCGCCCGGATCCGGTCGATGTCGCCGGCCAACTCGTCGGTGATCAGCAGGTCCCGCCGGATGTCGTCGTGCGGGTACGCGGTCCGCCCCACCATGTGCGCGGCGACCGGGGCGGTGGCGAGCTGGAACAGGCCCACCAGGACCAGCGTGGTGATGTCCACCCCGGTACGCAGCCGCAACGCGCAGCCGAGCAGCACCAGCAGCAGCCCGAGCACCTGCGGCTTGGCCGCCGCGTGCATCCGCGACAGCACGTCCGGGAAGCGGATCAGCGCGATGCCGGCGGCCAGGCAGAGCAGGGCGCCCGCGATCAGGCAGATGCCGGCGACGGTGTCCAGGATCGTGTCGAGCGTCATTTCGGGTTTCTCCGAGCCGCGAAGCGGGCGACGCTCACCGAGCCGACGAACCCGACCAGGGCGAGGACCACGAGCACCGGCAGCGCGGTGGCGTCCCGGCTGTACGCGGCCTCGGTGGCGATGGCCGCGACCGCGACGGCGAGCAGCACGTCGGTGGCGACGGCCCGGTCGAGGATCGACGGCCCACGGATGATGCGGACGAGGGTGAGCCCACCGGCCGCGACGAGCAGCGCGGTGACGATCACGGCGACGACGGTCACGTCGGTGCTCCTTCCAGCTCGACCGACCCGGACGGGCCGGTGGGTGCGGATCGACGGATCAGGTCCAGTTCCTCGGCCGAGCCGACGGCGGCGACGATGCGCCCCTCCAGTTCCAGCACGCTCTGCCGGAAGCGCTCCACCTCGTCGAGGCTGCGGATGCCGATGACGTGCACGTAGAGGGTGCCGGTACGCCGGTCGGCCTCCAGGATCAGGCTGCCCGGCACCAGCGACAGGGCTTCGGCGTTGAGGGTGAGGTTGAGGTCGGTGTTCACCCGCAGCGGCACCGCGATGATCGCCGAGTGCGGGTGTCTGGACCGGACGGCCAGCCAGGCGATCTGGACCGACGCGACCACCAGGTCGCGCAGGAAGCGGGCCAGGAATCTCAGCAGCGGCACCGGCCGGATCCGGCCGGCGAAGGTCACCGGGGGCAGCGGGAAGACCACGAGCAACACGGCGGCGACCACCAGTCCGCTTATCACGTTCGCCCAGCTGAAGGTGCCCCACAGCAGCACCCAGACGGTGACCAGGCCGGTCACGGCGATCGCGCGGTTGCGCCAGCGGTCGCGGGGGGTCAGCGGCGCTTTCGGCTGACTGGTCACGGCGGTCCCTCCGGGAACACGGCCTCCACGTACGGGGCACGGCGCAGCAGGTCGTCTGCGGCGTCGGTGCTGATCTCGAACAGCGGCCCGGCCACCACTGTCAGCGCCAGACCGAGCACCACCAGGGCGGCGGTCGGCACCGTCATCAGCCGGGGCAGCACGGCCCCGGCCGGCGAGGCGCCCTCGTGCGGCTGCTCGGCGCCGCCGGTGCGGGCCGCCCGGTCGGCGTCGCCGGCCTCCGGCATGTCCGGGTGCGGCGCCCGCCAGAACGCCAGGTTCCACACCCGGGCGATGGCGTAGAGGGTGAGCAGGCTGGTCAGCAGCCCGCCCGCGACGAGCGCCCAGGCCAGGAACCCGCCGTCGTCCACCCCGGCCTGCACGAGGCCGAGCTTGCCGAGGAACCCGGAGAACGGTGGGATGCCGGCCAGGTTGAGCGCCGGTACGAAGAACAGCAACGCCAGCAGCGGTGACAACCGGGCCAGCCCGCCGAGCCGGTCCAGCGCGGTGCTGCCGCCGCGTCGTTCGACCAGGCCGGCGGCGAGGAACAGCGTGGTCTGGATGGTGATGTGGTGCACCACGTAGAAGATCGCCGCGGACAGGCCGAGCGGGGTGGTCAGGCCGACCCCGAACAGCATGTAGCCGATGTGGCTGACCAGCGTGAACGACAGCAGTCGTTTGATGTCCGACTGCGCCACCGCGCCGAGGATGCCGACCACCATGGTCAGTGCCGCTATCACCATGAGCAGGTCGGCGGTGCGGCCGCCGGGGAACAGCAGCGTCTCGGTCCGGATGATCGCGTACACGCCGACCTTGGTGAGCAGGCCGGCGAAGACCGCAGTCACCGGCGCGGGCGCGGTCGGGTAGCTGTCCGGCAACCACGCCGACAGCGGGAACACCGCCGCCTTGATCCCGAACGCGAGCAGCAGCATGCCCTGCAGGACCAGGCGCATGTCGTCGGGCAGCGCGTCCAGGCGGTCGGCGAGCTGGGCCAGGTTCAGCGTGCCGGTGGCGGAGTAGACCAGGCCGATCGCCACCAGGAAGATCAGCGACGAGAGCAGGCTGACCACGACGTACGTGGTGCCGGCCCGGATCCGCGTCTCGGTGCTGCCGAGCGTCAGCAGCACGTAGCTGGCGACCAGCAGGATCTCGAAGCCGACGTAGAGGTTGAACAGGTCGCCGGAGAGGAAGGCGTTGCACACGCCGGCGGTCAGCACGAGATAGGTCGGGTGGTAGACCGACAGCGGCGTCTCCTCGTTGCCGTCGGCCATGCCCTGCCCGATGGAGTAGACGAGCACGCACAGGGTGACCGAGGCGGACACCACGAGCATCAACGCGGCGAGCTGGTCGGCGACGAGCACGATGCCCATCGGCGCGACCCAGCCGCCCACCTCGACCACGAGCGGGCCGTCCAGCGACGACTGGACCAGGAGCAGTGCCGCCACGGCGACGGTGGCGGCGAGCACGACGATGCTGACCCAGCGCTGGGCGCGGGCCCGCCGGGCGAGCAGCAGCGTGAGGGCCGCGCCGAGCAGCGGCATCACCACCGGCAGCGGGACGAGCCAGGTCATCGGCCGCCCTCCGCCTCGGCCAGGACCCGAGCCTCGGGGCTGCCGTCCGCGGGGCCGCCGTCCGCGGTGTCGGCGTCGGCGGTGCCGGGGCCCTCGTCCCGGTCGGCCAGTTCCATGATGCGGCGGTCCTCGACGTCGTCCTGCACCTCGTCGTGGCCGTTGAGGTGCCAGCTGCGGTAGGCCAGGGCGAGCAGGAACGCGGTCATGCCGAGCGTGATCACGATCGCGGTCAGCACCATGGCCTGCGGCAGCGGGTCGGCCATGTCCTCCTGGGCGGAGGTGCCGACGATCGGCGGGCCGCCGGCCCGGCCGCCGGTGAGCAGCAGCAGGTTCGCGCCGTTGCCGAGCAGGATGACCCCCATCAGGACGCGGGTGAGGCTGCGTTCCAGCAGCAGTGTGACCCCGGTGGCGAACAGGACGCCGATCACCAGGATGTAGACCAGGTTGGGAATGTTCGGGCTCATACCAGCTCCTCTTCCCGTACGCCGGCCGGCTCGGTCTCCTGCTCGTCGTCCTCCTCCTGGCGGTCCATCTCGGCGCCCAGGCTGCGCAGGATGTCCAGCACCAGGCCGACCACGATGAGGTAGACGCCCACGTCGAAGAAGACGGAGGTGACGAAGTGGACGTGGCCCAGCAGCGGCAGGTGGAAGTCGAGCGTCGCGCTCTGCAGGAACTCGCCGCCCAGCAGCATCGCGGCGACGCCGGTGCCGACCGCGACGAACAGTCCCGCGCCGAGCACGAAGCCGGCGTCCACCGGTGCGGCGCCGTTGAGTTCGGTACGCCCGCCCGCCAGATACCGCACCGCGAGCCCGAGACCGGCGACCAGCCCGGCGGCGAACCCGCCACCCGGCGCGTTGTGGCCGGAGAAGAGCAGGTAGATGGAGAACAGCAGGATGGCGTGGAAGAGCAGCCGGGTGACGACCTGGAGGATCACCGACTGCTGCCGGGACGTCGCGCCGCTGGTGAGCCAGCGCGGGCGCGACGACTGCTGCCGGCCGACGCCGGGGATGCCGCTGCGCAGGTCCAGGGCGCGGGTGCCGCGGAAGATCAGGCTGGCCACACCGGTGGCGGCCACCACCAGCACCGCGATCTCGCCCATCGTGTCCCAGGCCCGGATGTCGACGAGCGTCACGTTGACGACGTTCTTGCCGCCGCCGTAGGAGACCGCCTCGTCCGGGAAGCCGACCGAGATCGGCGTGGCCACCCGGCTGCCCGCCGCGACGTACGCCATGCCGGCGGTGACCACGCCGACGGCCACGCCGAGCGCCACGCGGAACTGCCGGGTGGCGCGGATCGGGCGGGCCGAGAACCGGCGCGGCAGGCGGCGCAGCACCAGCACGAACATCACGATCGTGACGGTCTCCACCAGGAACTGGGTGAGCGCCAGGTCCGGCGCGCCGTGCAGGATGAACAGCAGCGCCGTGCCGTAGCCGGTCACCCCGACCAGGATCATGGCGGTCAGCCGGCGGCGGGCGCGCGCGGCGACCAGCGCGGCGACCACGACCACCGCTCCCGCGACGGCCTGCAGCGGGGTGTCCCAGAGCTGGAACCGCTGCGCCCAGGGCAGGCCGGCCAGCACCGCCCCGCCCGGCAGGATCACCAGCACCAGCAGGATGACGCCGAGGTAGAACGGCAGGGATCCGCGCTGGGTGGCGCCGGTGAGCTCCACCGCCGCGCGGTCGACCGCGCTCGCCAGCCGCTCGTATCCGGTGGCGCCGTCGAAGGGCAGCCGCAGCAGGCGCGGGCGGCGGCGCTGCAGCAACAGGAACAGCCCGACGCCGCCGGTGACGGCCAGCGCCGACAGGCCGAGCGCCGGCGTCAGGCCGTGCCACAGCGCGAGGTGGTAGCCGGGATCGGCGGTGGGGAACTGGTCGGCGTACGGGGCGAGCACCCGGTCCACCGCCGGAGCGGCGATCCCGACCACGAGGCCGGCGAGGGCGAGCACCGCCGCCGGGCCGAGGAAGGCCGGCTCGATCCGTTCGACAGGGGTGTCGGGCACGTCGGGCTTGGCGGCGAACGCGCCCCAGAGGAAACGCAACGTGTACGCGACGGTGAGCGCCGAACCGGCCACCACCCCGGCGAGCACCAGCAGTTCGACCGGCCCGCCGTGCAGGAACGCCTCCAGCGCTGCCTCTTTGGCCACGAAGCCGAACAGCGGCGGCAGCCCGGCCATGGAGGCGGCGGCGAGCCCGGCGACCGCCGCGAGCACCGGCGCACGGCGGCCCAGCCCACTCAGCTCGCGCAGGTCCCGGGTGCCGGTGACGTGGTCGACGACGCCGACGACGAGGAAGAGGGTGGCTTTGAACAGGGCGTGCGCCAGCAGCATCGCGGCGCCGGCCAGCGCGGTGTCGCGGGTGCCCGCCCCGAGGATCACCATGAGCAGGCCGAGCTGGCTGACCGTGCCGTACGCCAGCAGCAGCTTGAGGTCGACCTGCCGCAGCGCCGTCCAGCCGCCGAGGAACAGCGTGATCAGGCCGCCGCCGAGCAGGATGGCGCGCCACACGGTGGCCTGGCCGACCGCCGGGCCCATCAGCGCGGCCAGGAACACGCCCGCCTTGACCATGGCGGCGGCGTGCAGGTAGGCGCTGACCGGCGTGGGCGCGGCCATCGCGCGCGGCAGCCAGAAGCTGAACGGGAAGATCGCCGACTTGCTCGTCACGCCGAGCAGGACGAGCACCAGCGCGGCGGTGAGGTATCCGCCCTCCGGCAGGTTCCCGGCGATCTCGGACCACCGGTACGAGCCGGCGTGCTGGCCGAGCATGACGAACCCGGCGAGCATCGCCAGGCCGCCCAGCGTGGTCACGAGCAGCGCCTGCATCGCGGCGCGCCGGCTGGCCCGCTTGGTGGGGTCGCTGCCGATCAGCAGGTACGAGAAGACCGTGGTCAGTTCCCAGAACACGTACAGCAGCAGCAGGTCGTCGGAGACCACCAGGCCGAGCATCGCGCCGGCGAACGCGACGAACACCGCGGCGAACCGGCCGAGGCTCGGGTCGTCGGAGTGGAAGTAGCGCGCGCTGTAGACGAGCACGAGGGCGCCGACGCCGCCGACGAGCAGCACCAGCAGCCAGGACAGCGTGCCCATCCGCAGCGCCAGGTCGAGGCCGAGCTGCGGCACCCAGGTGACCGTCTCGACGACCGGCCGGCCCGCGCGGACCTCCTCGGTGCGGGTCAGTGCCCAGACTCCCGCCGCGGCGGGAACGGCGGCGAGGACGTAGAGAGCGCGTCGACCGAGTAGGCGTACCAGCACGGGGGCGATCACGGCTGCGAGCGCATGGACCGCCACCAGAACCAGCACACACACTCCTCAAGATCGACGCTCGGTACGTCAACCCTAACTGGCCAGGCGGCACGACGGTATGTCGAGAGAATCACGCGCTCGTGTCGTGTCGTCCGGGTCCCGCACAGGGTAAGGAGTGAGGTTGGGTCTCGGCCGGTACGGCGGGGGCCCGGATAGAGTGGTGGGCGTGCTGCCGATGCGAGCCGCCCTGGCGGGCACCACCGGGAACGCGGTGCTGATGGGCGTCGCCGAGGTCGGCACCCCGATCGGCTGGGTGCTGCTGCCCGGCCTGCTCGGCGTCTCGGCCCGGCCCCGGGTGGCGGCACTGGTGTCGGCGTGGGCGGGCGTGCTGGTGGTGGCGTCGGTCCTCGTACCGGTGATCCCCGGCCACCGCAGCGACCCGCAGGCGCTGCTCGCCTCCACGCTCAGCCTGACCGCTGTGCCCCTGCTGGCGTGGGCCCGCCGACGGACCCGGACCGCGTCGGTGACGCGCGCCGCCGGGCCCACGGACGTCGCGGTCTTCACCGTGCCGGCCGGCCCGGGAAGCGCCGCGCTGGCGGTCTGCGGCTCGCCCGGCGAGATCGGCGCCGCCGTCCCGCTGCGCGGCGGCGGGCTTCTCGCCCTGGTCGGCACCGTCACCGGCGCCGCGCTGGACACGCCCGCCGGGCGGCGGGCGATCGAGCAGACGTTCCGCCGGCACGCCCGGCCGGCAGCGTCGCCGCAGCGCCTCGCCGGGGTGCTCGACCAGGCGGTACGCGACCTCGCCCCGGCGGGTCACCTGCGCGCCACGATCGTGCGTGTGGACCGGTCCGGCGCGGTGGAGGCGGCGCGCTGCGGCTCGCCCGACCTGATCACCGTCGCCGCAGACCGGGCCGCCCTCGCCGGAGTGCCGGCCGGTCCGGCGCTCGGGTCCACTCGACCGGCCGGGTCCACTGCCCGGGCCGGGTCCACTGCCCGGGCCGGGTCCGCGTCACCGGGCGGGGGCGCGACGCCGTCGCCGGTCACCGGCCGGCGGGTCGCCGCGGTCGCCGCCGCGGTCGCCGACGCGCACGGCGAGCGCTGGGTGCGCGTACTCGATCAGGTGGCAGCCGACGACGACCCGGCGGGGGCGGCGCGGCGCCTGACCCGCGGCCCCCGGGGTGGGCGGCGGACCGGTCCGGCGCTCGTGGTCGACCCGGGCCCGCCGTCGCGGGCATGACAACGGGCGCGCCCGCTCCCGGACGGACCGCGCGGGCCGGTCGCGCCCGACGGCGCCGGACCCCCGGCCTACGCTGGGCGCAGTGGGCCGGCATCGGGTGCCGGCCCGGCACGGGGAGACCGCGATGACCGACAACGTCCGCCGGCCGGCGCCGGCCGCGGGCGGCGAGGACGAGCAGTGGCTGGCCGAGGTGGCCCGCGCGGCGAGCGCCGACGCCGGTGGCGTACCCGTGGAACTGCTCGGCGACTACCTGCGGCTGCTGACCGACGCGGCGGTGACCGGCCGCCGTCCGCGCCGCGCCGAACTCGACGCGGTGGGCGCCCTCGGCCGGCGCGCGGCCGAGCAGGGGGTGTCCGCCGGACGCGCGGTACGCCTCTACCTGTCCGCGGCGCGGCGGGTGTGGCGGCAGTTTCCGCACCTGGACCGCTCCGACGACAGCGAGGCGGTGCGCGCCGCCGCCGACGCCGTGCTGCAGGTGGTCGACACCGCCGTCGCCACGCTCGCCGAGGGCTACGCCGTGGCCCGGCGGGAACTGGTCCGGCGGGAGGAGTCGCTGCGCCGGGAACTCGTCGACGACCTGCTGCGCGGCGACTCCGACCTCGGCGGGCTGGTGGAACGGGCCGAGCCGTTCGGGCTCGACCTCGCCCGCGTACACCAGGTGGCGCTCGCCGCGCCCGGTCGCCGCCTGCCGGACACGGAGGCGGCGATCAGCGCGCTGGAACGGGCCGTGTTCGACCGGCTGGGCGACAGGGACGTGCTGGTGGCCACGAAGGAGGGGCTGCTCGTGGTGATCGCCCCGGCCGACCCGGTGGCCACCGACCGGGGCCGCGGGCCGGCCGGCAACCTGGGCACGCTGATGCACGGCGAGCTGGACCGCCTGGTGCGGGGCCGGCCGTGGCAGGTGGCGGTGGGCCGCCCGCACCCCGGCGTGTACGGCATCGCCCGCTCCTACGAGGAGGCGCGGGAGGCGCTGACCACGGCGCGGCGGCTGCACTCCGAGACGTCCGTGATCGACGCGCACGACCTGCTCATCTACCGCGTGCTGCTGCGCGACCAGCCGGCCATGGTGGACCTCGTCCGGGCGGTGCTGACGCCACTGGCCCAGGCGCGCGGCGGCGCCGAGCCGCTGCTGGACACGCTGAACGAGTACTTCGCCTGCGGCGAGGTGAGCACCGAGGCGGCCCGGCGGCTGCACGTCTCCGTCCGCACCGTCACCTACCGGCTGGCCCGGGTCCGGGCGCTGAGCGGGTACGACCCCGCCGACGCACGGGACCGGTTCACGTTGCACGCCGCCGTCCTCGGCGCGCGGGCGCTGGACTGGCCGCGCAAGCCGCTGCCGGCGTGACGCTCAGGCCGCTGCCGGCGTGACGCTCAGGCGGGAACGGCCACCAGTTCCGGGAAGCCGAGCAGGTTCGCCAGGGCCGACGCCTCGTCGCGGGTGAGGCTGAGAGCCACCATCCGGTCCGGGTCGTCCGGGTCGTCGTGGACGATGTCGCGCCGGCCGCCGGTCTGGTAGTCGATCACTCCGATGCGGCGGCCCTCGTCGGTGGTCAGCGTGTGCCGGACCCCGATGCCGGGGAGGATCGTGCGTTCGATGATCACGTCAACCTCCTCGGGTCAACCATAGCTCCGGGGGGTGCCCGGACCGGTTGTCCAGTGACCGGCAATCATTCGGCCCTTTGTTGGCCGGTCGTGCGCAATGCCGGGCGCCGCATTCCGGGCGAAGCTGGAGGTCCGAGGCGGTACCCGAGTAGCGAGGAGGTGGTGACCATGACCCGCACGTCGATGGCCTCACCACCGGTGTTCGCCGGTTTCGTCGCGTCCCGGTCCGCGAGCGGCGACCCGCGGCGCGCCTGAGCCCCGGCCGCCGGCGCCGTCGAGCGAATCCGGCCCCGGCCCCCGGCCACGCCCCTCCCCCGCACCGTCCACCGCCCGGTTGGGCACCTGATCCGAAAGAGGTCGGTATGCCGCATCCCGTCACCGTCGTCCGTTCTCCGGCGCGTACCGGTCTGCTGATCGGCCGCTCCCACACCACCCGCCCGCCGGTGGGCGCCGACGCGGCGCCGATCGCCGTGGACCTCGGCAGCAGCCTGCTGCGGATCTGGCTGGGTCCGGGCCGGACGCTGAGCGTCCCGCTCGGTCACGGCCTGCGCAGCCCGGTCGTGCGGCGCGGACGGATCGTGGACGGTCCGGCCTGCGTCACCGAGCTGCGACGCATCCTGCGTGACCACCGCGCGTCGGTGCCGGTCGGCGCGCTCGTGGTCGCCTGCCGGCCGGTGCTGGCCGCGCCGGCCGAGCAGGAGGCGACGCGCCGCGTGCTCGCCGCCGTCCTCGCGCCGTCCCGGCTGCTGTTCCTCGACAGCGTCCGGGCGGGCGCCATCGGCGCCGGCGCCGCCGCCGGCACCCTGCTGCTCGCCGACATCGGCGCGCAGCTCACCGAGGTGGCGCTGCTGGAGGACGGCCGGGTCGTCGCCGCCCGCCGCGCCGAGGTCGGCACCCGCGACCTGAACCACGCGACGACCGCCGGCATGCTCGCCGACGCCGCCGCCCGGCTGGTCCGTGAGCTGCGGCAGGACCCGGCGCTGCGGCCCCTGGTCCGCACCGCCCTGGCCCGCGGCGCGATCGTCATCGGCGACGGCGCGACCCGGCCGGACGTGACCGCGCGCCTGGTCGCGAGGCTCGGCGCCGCCGTCCACCGCGCCGCCTCACCCCGGACCGCCGCCCTGACCGGCGCCGGCATGGCCGCTGTCTCGGCCCTGCGCCACCCGCACGACACCCAGCGCCGCCCGGAAAGGAGCGCCTGATCATGACGCACGCCCTGAACGACCGCACGGACACCCTGCGGGAACTGCTGGACCGGCAGTTCAACGAGTACACCGACCAGCTCACCGAGCTGACGCTGCACACGCGGCAGCCCGACCACGGCGGTCACGACCCGGACACCCTGCGCCGGCTGATCGAGGCCGCGCGCCAGGGCGTCGCGGACACCGCCCAGGCGCTCAAGCGCATGTCCGACGGCACGTACGGCGTCTGCGAGCGCTGTGGCCAGGACATCCCGACCGCCCGCCTGGAGATCCGGCCCGCGGCCCGCTTCTGCGTGCCGTGTCAGCAACGGCGCTGACGCCGCACGGGGCTGTCGGCGCGCGCGCCGGCCGGTAGCGTCGTCCCCATGGACGTGGACGACGTCGCCGGCCGGCTCGGCGTGCCCGCCGAGGAGATCGACCGGGTGCGCCGGCTCGCCGGCGACCGGCCTTCCGCGCCGCTGCCCGCCCGGGCGGACGCGCCCGCGCTGCTGCGGCGGCTCGCGGTGCGCCCCGACGACGCCGCCGAGATCATGGCGGGCTGGCCGGACCCGGAGTCCCCACTGTGGACCCCGGAGCTGCGCTGGCTGCTCGACCGCTCGATCGCCCTGGTCCGGGCCGACCTCGGCGGCTTCGCCTGGCTGCCGCCGGGCCCGGCGCTGCCCCGCGACCGGGGACCGGCCTGGCGGCACCTCTACGCCTACGCGTACCTGGCACTGGTCAACGTCGTCCGGGCGTACCACGCCGACCACGGCGTGCCCGACGAGGTTTCCTGGGCGACGCTCGCCGACCTGGGCAACAACCTCGCCGTCGACCGGCGGATGCACGGTGAGGGCTGGCCGGTCATGCAGGCATGGCTGACGCTGCACGCGCGCGGCGGCCTCTACGAGCTGGGCCGCCTGCAGCACCAGCGCGGCGACACCGGCGCCCTCGACCTGCACATCCCCGACTCGGGGCCGCTGACCCCGGCGGCGGTCGACGCGTCGCTGGACCGGGCCCGGGCGTTCTTCCCGCGCCACTTCCCCGACGAGAGCTACACCGCCTTCTCCTGTGGCTCCTGGCTGCTCGACCCACAACTGAGCGAATACCTGCCGGCGGACTCCAACATCGTCCGGTTCCAGCGGCGGTTCACGCTGGAGCCCTACCAGCAGATGGACGGGCTGGACGGCGACGTCGAGGTGCTGCGCTTCGTCTTCCGCAGCCTGAACACGCCGCTGGACCGGCTGCCCCGCCGCACCGTCCTCCAGCGCGCGGTCATCGACCACCTGCGGGCCGGCCGCCACTGGCAGTGGCGTCGCGGCCGTTTTCCGATGTAGTCACGTCCCGCGCCGGTCCGGCACCCGGCTGCCGCGCGCCAGCCAGTCGTCGAGGGCGGCCGGGTCGGTGAACAGCAGCACCGGCGGTCCGGCCGGGTCGGCCGCCCAGGCCCGCAGGCGCCGGCGCGCCCGGCCGAACCCGGTCACGTGCCACACCAGCACCGAGTCGAGGGACAGCACGCTTCCCCACGACTCCCGGTTGCCGTTGCAGATCTCCTCGCCGCTGGCCAGCCGCTGCCGCGTACGCCGCAGCAGCCGCCGGAACGAGACCCCGCGCGGGTAGTCCAGGCCGATCACCAGGTCGGCGCGGCCGAGCACCACGTCCCGCCAGCCGTGGTAGGCGCCGTCGAGGATCCAGCGGTCACGTCGGCAGATCTCCGCGATCCGCCGTCGCTGCTCGGCGACCGGCACCTCCACCCAGCCCGGCTCCCAGAGCAGATCGTCCACCGGATACCAGGGCAGGCGGTAGCGCTGCGCCAGCAGCGCGGCCAGCGTCGACTTGCCGGACCCGTGGATCCCCTCGACCAGGATGCGGGCCGGGGCGGTCATGGCAGCAGCGTAGGCGCTGCCCGCATCCCGCGCGCCGGACGGTCCGTCAGTGCGCGACCGCGACCGCCGGATCCGCCTCCAGGCCGGCGAGCTGCGACGGCCGCACCACGACCAGCAGCACCGCCAGCGCCGCCACCATCCCGCCGGCCACCACCAGCGCCATCGCCACCGCGCCGGTGCCGAGCACGCCCACCAGCGGCGCCGCCACCGCGCCCACGCCGAACTGCACCGCGCCCAGCAGGGCGGACGCGGTGCCGGCCGCCTCGCCGTGGCGGGACAGGGCCAGCGCCGGGGCGTTCGGCATGGCCAGACCCGCCGCCGCCAGCACCAACCACAGCGACACCAGCAGCGCGGGCAGCCCGCCGAAGCCGGTCGCGGCGAACACCAGCAGCGCCAGCCCGGCCACCGTGCCCCCCGCCAGCGAGGCCACCAGGATCCACTGGGAGGAGTAGCGGCGCAGCAGCCGCACGTTGTACTGGGTCGCGCCGATCAGGCCCACCGCGCCCGCCCCGAACGCCAGCCCGAACTCCTGCTCGTTGAGGCCGTACCCGTCCTGGAGGACGAACGACGAGCCGGCCACGTACGCGAACAGCGCCGCCATGGCCAGGCCGGCCACCAGGACCAGGCCGACGAAGACGCGGTCGCGCAGCAGCCCGCCGTAGTTCATCACTGTCGCCACGACTCCGCCGCGCTGGCGGCGCGCGGGCGGCAGCGTCTCCGGCAGCGCGAGCGTGGCCAGCACGACGAGCAGCACCCCGAAGACGGCCAGGACCACGAACACGCCACGCCAGTCCGTCCACCGCAGCACACCACCGCCGAGCGTCGGGGCGAGGACCGGCGCCGCGCCCATCACCAGCAGCAGCCGGGACAGCATGGTGGCGAACGCCGACCCGCTGAACAGGTCGCGCACCACCGCCATCGCGACCACTGCGGTCGCGGCGACGCCGAGGCCCTGCACGACCCGCAGGACGCCCAGGACGGCGACGTTCGGGGCGACGACGCACAGCGCCGACGCCACGATGTGCAGCAGCAGACCGGCGATCAGCGGACGGCGCCGCCCGACCGCGTCCGACAGCGGCCCGATCAGCAACTGGCCGACGGCGAGCCCGGCGAGCGTCCCGGTGAGCGTCAACTGCACCGCCGCCGACGTGGTCGCGAAGTCCGCCACGATCGCGGGCAGCGCGGGCAGGTACATGTCGATGGTCAGCGGACCCACGGCGATCAGCGAGCCGAGGACGAGCACGAGCCTCAGGCGCTGGCTGCGGCTCATCAGGTCACCCGGGGTGGGCGTCGGGGTGGCATCGGTCGTCTGGGGCGTCCCGGCCCGGTCGTGCGACCGGGCGCGGGAGGGTGCGGCACTCACACAGTGAGTCAAATGCGCCCCCGGTGATCACATTCCCGTCTCGGCGAGAGGTAACGCAGGTCACGCGCCTGCCCACCGGTGCGGCACGCCGCCGGGGCCGACGTCGCTGCCGGCGCCGGACGGGGACGAAGCGGCTGCGACGACCGCACGGCGGCCGATCCGGGGTGCCGGTCAGCGTTGCAGCACCTCGCCGAGCGCGGCCAGGTACGCCCCGGCCTGCGCCCCGTTCACGAGCCGGTGGTCGTACGCCAGCCCCAGGTCCGCCACCGCCCGCTCGCGTACCCCGCCGTCGCCGTCGAGCACGACCTCGCGGTGCACGTCCGGCACCGAGAGGGCGCAGGTGACGCCGGGCGGGATGATCGGCCGGGACACCGTGACGCCGGGTGTGTCGTTGAGCGCGACCAGGAAGTTCATGCCGGCCATGTCCTCCTCGCGGAGCCGGCCGCGCAGCGCCTTCATCCGCAGCGCGACCACGGCGTCAGCGAGGTCGCCGAGGTCCAGTCCGGCCGCGTCGCGGATCACCGGCAGGAACAGTCCGGTGCCGACGTCCACGGTGAGCCCGATCGACGGCGCTTCCGCGTCGACCACCAGCCCGTCGCCGGTGAGCCGGGCGTAGAGGGCACCGAACCGCTCGTGCAGCGCGGCCACGGCGGCGATGACGACCTCGGTCAGGCCGACCGTGGCGCCGGTCTCGTCGGCGGCGCGGCGGGCATAGGCGAGCGCTGCCGTCACGTCGACGCGCACGGCGGTGAAGGCCACCGGGATCTCCCGGTGCGAGGTGGACACCACGTCGGCGATGCGGCGCTGCGCCGGTGGCAGCGGCCGTCCCGGCGTCGCCGTCCGCGTCCCCACGGCCTCCACCTGCTCCGGGTACGCCGCAGCGGGCGAGCCCAGCGGCTCTGGCGGGGCGGGCACGGCCGACTCGGGCAGGATCCGGCCGATGGGAGCGCCCGGGGCGCAGTCGGCGCCGGCTGCCACGTCCTGACGCAGCACGCCGGCCCGCGTCGCCGCGAGTTCCTCGATCGCCTTGGACGTCTCGACCGCCGCGACCGGCTCGCCGGCCTCCACCGTGGCGCCGTCCGCGACCAGCCATTCCAGCAGCACGTAGCTGTCGTCGTTGGGGTTGAGCCGCGGTACGTCCACCGGGACGCCCGCCTGCGCCGCCGTCGTCGGAGCGGAGGGCGGCGGATCGACGGGTGACGGGTCGGTGCGCGGAACCGGAACCGCGCCGGGCACGCCCGGAGACACGCCGGCCGGAGTCGCCGGGGCGTCAGCCGGTCCGCCCCGGTAGCCGGTCGCCACCGGCGCGGCGGGCAGGCGCATGATCCGGTCCAGGATCGCGTCGGTGCCGAGCAGCACCGCCTGTTCCAGGTGCGGCGCGGACGGGATGACCCGGTCGGCGGAGCTGACCAGCTCGACCGGGCCGCGCAGCAGCGGCCACGCCTCGGCGTGCAGGCGGGCCGCGACCTCGCTCCCCCACGTGCCGCCCGCGGTGCTCTCCTCGGCGACGATCACGCCGTGCGCGCCGGCGAGCAGGTCGCGCAGGCCGTCCACGTCCACCGGGTAGAGCCGTGCCGGGACCAGCACCTCGACCGTACGTCCCCGCTCGGCGGCCCGAGTGGCGGCGGCGATCGCCCGGTTGGCGACCCCGCCCGGCGCGATGACGAGCGTCGGCGCGCCGGTGGCGTCCGGGTCGTGGACGCGGGCCCAGTTGCCGTCCGCGCCGCGCGACTCGAAGGCGAGGCGGTCGTCGACGCGGCCGTCCACGTACCGCCGCTGGGTGTAGAGGATCTTGTCCTCGAACAGCATCGCCGGTTCGTCGCGGCGCAGCGCGGCGGCCAGCACGTCGGCCGCGTCGTGCAGCGGGGACAGCTCGTACAGCGCGAGGTGCGGGATGCCGATGAAGTGTTTCTGCGGGCTCTGGCTGTGCGTCGCGCCGTAGCCGCGCCCGCCGCCGACCGGGCAGCGGATCACCACCCGCATCGGGGTGCGCTCGCCGTACATGGCGACGGACTTGGTGATCAGGTTGAGGATCGGGTCGAAGGCGAGACCGGCGAAGTCCCCGAACATGATCTCGACGATCACTGTGTCGCCGCACAGCGCCAGGCCACCCGCGACGCCGGTGATGCCGTTCTCGCTCAGCGGCGTCGACAGCACCCGGTCGGGGTAGGCGGTGGCGAGGCCCTGGGTCACCTTGAACGCCCCGCCGTACGGGTCGGCGACGTCCTCCCCCAGCAGCCAGGCCCGCTCGTCGGCGGCGAACAGCGCGTGCAGGGCACGGTTGAGGTTGCGGCTCACCCGTTCCGCGCGCGTCACGCCGCCGCTCCACGCGCGAGCGGCCGGGCCAGCACCTCGGCCGAGACCTCCGCGACCCGCTGCCGGGCCCGCGCGTCGGCGGCCGCGAACCGCTCCGGGTACGCCTCGGCGTACCGCTGGAGCCAGTCGAGGCGGCGCAGCCGGTCGAGTTCGTCGGCGGGCCGGGTGTCGTCGCCCTTGCTGTGCGGGCCGAGCCGGACCGTGTGCTGCACGAGCACGTGCGGCGTCCGGGTGGCGCGGACCCGCTCGACGTGCGGCGCGGCGGCGGCGCGTACCTCGGTGAGGTCGAACGAGCCGGACTCGCTGACGGTGATGCCGAACCCGGCGACCCGGCCCGCGATGGTGCCGGCGAGCTGCGCGGTGGTCGGGGTGGACTGGGCGATCCGGTTGTGCTCGACCACGACGAGCAGCGGCACCCGCCACAGCGCGGCCATGTTCAGCGCCTCGTAGACAGCACCCTCGCCCCAGGTCCCGTCGCCGATGTACGCCACCACGATCGCGTCCTGCCCGGTGCGGTTGAGGTGCAGTCCCACGCCGACAGCGGCGGGCAGGCTCTCCCCCTGCACGCCGGTGGACAGGAACCGGTCCCGGCGCAGGTGCTGGCTGCCGCCGTACCCGTGGCACACCCCGCCGTCGCGGCCGAGCAGTTCCGCCAGCAGGCCCTCCGGGTCGCCGCAGTGCGCCAGGTAGTGCCCGTGGCCGCGGTGGTTGCTGAACACGAAGTCCCCGGTCAGCAGCGGGGCCAGCGCGACCGGGACGTACTCCTGGCCGAGGCAGGTGTGCGTGGTGCCGGCGAGGTGACCGTCGGCGTACAGGCGCAGCAGGTGCTCCTCGAAGCGGCGGATGAGCAGCCCCGCGTCGAGGTCGGCGTCGTCGAGCGGGGCCGGCGCGGCGCTCACTCCGGCACGCCCCGCTGGGCGAGCAGCGCGCGCAGGTCGCCCACCGACCGCACGGTCCGGATCTCCCGGGGCGTCAGCGAGATCCGGTACGCGTCCTCGACGGCCACGACGATCTGGAGGTGACGCAGGCTCACCCACGCGGCGGTGGTCGCGGGGCCGGTCTGCGCGTCGACCTGGTCGACGGGCAGTTCCAGCACGTCGGCGACGAGCCGCACCAGCCGGCTGGACATGCTCATACCTCGATGATCGTACAGGCCCAGTGGGTGCCCCGGCCCAACGAGATCAACGCGACCCGGTCGCCCTCGTGCAGCTCACCGGCGTCGAGCAGGCGGCTCAGCCCGAACAGTTGGTCAGCCGCGCCGAGATGCCCGTACTCGGCCGCCAGTGCCCGGTTGGTCCGCTCCGGCGGCACCTTGTGGGCCTCGGCGAGCGACGTCATGGCGCGTTCGTTGTCGGCGACCAGGATCAGCCGCGCCAGGTCGGCGACGGTGACGCCGGCCCGCTCGCAGGCGCGTTCGGTGACCCGCACCATCCGCTCGTCGAGGTGGCGGGCGTACTGCGCGAACTGCTCGGGGTCGTAGTCGAAGAACTCCATCACGTGCCACACGTCGCGGGCGGCCGGCGGCTCGGCGCCGGGTGCGAACGGCGCCGCGGCGCCACCGCCGTCGAGCCGGTAGAACCCGGCGTAGCGGCCGTCGGTGGCGGCCTCGGTGACCTGCCAGCGCAGCCGGGGGTGCCCGCGCCGGGCCACTGTGGCCACGGCGCCGTCGGAGAACACCATCGGCTGGGTCTCCATCCGGTTCCAGTACGCCTCGCAGGTCCGGTTGGCCGCGATCACGAGCGCGGTGTCGTACTCCGGGTGGGTGGCGAACTTGCCGGCGACGGTGTCGAGGCTGAGCACGCCGGTGGTGCACGCCTGGGTGAGCAGCACCGCTTCGGCGCCGGCCGCGCCGAGCCGGTACGCCAGGTCGGCGGCGGCGTCCCAGTAGAGGTGTTCGGTGAGGTCGGTGACGGCGAGCACCAGCAGGTCCACCCGCGCGGCGGGCAGCGTGGCGGCGTCCAAGGCGCGGCGGGCGGCCCGCTCGGCGAGGTCGGTCAGGCCGACGTCCGGCGCGGCGCGGTGCACCCGCCGGTAGCCGTAGCCGAGGACGCGGTTGACGTCGTCGGTGTACTGCGCCACCACGTCGGCGACGGGCGCCGGGTCGCCGAGCGCCTCACCGAAGGACACCAGCCCGAAGCTCATGCTCGACCGTCCCGCCGCAGATCCGCCGCTGCTTACCATTCCCCCATGCCCCGAGAGCATCTCACGTCCCTGCCCGGAACCCGTTGGCACGTATGGCGTTCCGCGTTGCTCCGGTCGGCCGGTTTTCCGGCCGGCGGGATGAGCCGGTTCGCCGCTCCGGCGCTCGCGGAGGCGGCCGACCGGCACCTGCGCGGGGACGGCGACGCCGCGGAGTTCGCTGCGGCGTTCGACGCCGCCGCGGCCGACCTCGGGCAGACGGTCTACGGCATCGCCTGCGACGACGCCTTCCGTACGGCGCTGACCTGGCAGAACCCTGCGGTCCTGCTCGCCGTCGACGCGATCCGGCGCGACGGCCCGCACGCCCCGCGCAACCTGCGCCGGCGGCACCGGGAGGAGGTCGTCGCGAAGTACTGGCAGCGGTACTGCCTGAAGAACGACACGGTGGGCTTCTTCGGCCCGATCTGCTGGACCGAGCTGGGCGGCAGCGGTCCGATCGCGACGGTGCGTCCCGGCGCGGCGTTGACGCGTACCCGGAAGGTGTTCCTGGAGCGGTGGGGCCTGGACGCGCTCGCGGAGGCCTTCGCCCGCGGGCCAGGCGTGCGGGACTGGCTGCCGGTGCGGCTGGGCCCGCACCTGAGCCTGCGCGACCGGGTGCTGCGGCGCCCGCACCATCCACCGCAGACGCTCCCGGCGGCGACCGCCGCGCTGCTCACGCTGGCGCGGTGCGGACCCCGCGTGGCCGACCTGGTCGCCGCGCTGCTCGCGGACCCGGCGAGCGGCTTCCGCCGGGCCGCTGACGTGCACGCGCAGCTCGACGACCTGGCCGGGCGCGGCGTGCTGCGGATCGGCTTCGACCTGCCGGTCGACCTCACCGCCGAGGACGCGTTGCGCGAGCAGCTCGCCGCGATCGGCGACGACACGGTCCGCGAGCGGGTGCTCGGCGACCTCGCGACGGTGAGCGACCTGCGCGACGCGGTGGCCGCCGCCGACGGCCCGGACGCGCTGGCCGCGGCGATGTCCGCGCTGGACCGGCGGTTCGTGGAACTGACCGGCCGGGACGCGCGGCAGCAGCCCGGCGAGGTGTACGCCGGCCGCACGCTGTGCCACCTGGAGACGGTCCGCGACCTGGACGTCCGCTTCGGTGACGCGCTGCTGGCACGGCTCGCGCCGCTGGAACCGCTGCTGCTGTCGGCGCGGTGGCTGACCGCGGCGATCGGGCAGGCGTACGCCGACGCGCTGGCCGCCCTGTACCGCGACCTGGCGGCGGAGTCGGCCACCGCGGACGTGCCGGTGGCCGACCTGTGGTTCCTGGCGCAGGCGGTGGTGTTCGGGGCGGACCCGCCCGCCGCCGCCGTCACCGCCGAGTTCCTGGCCCGGTGGTCGACGGTGCTCGGCCTGGCCGACGCCGACACCGACGCCCGGGAGCTGCGGTTCGACGCCGCCGCGCTGGCCGAGCGGGTCGCCGCCGCGTTCCCCGCCGACGCGCCCGGCTGGGCCGCCGCCCGCATCCACAGCCCGGACGTGCACGTGTGCGCGCCGGACGAGGCGGCGCTGCTGCGCGGCGACTTCACAGTCGTGCTCGGCGAGCTGCACGTGGCGCTGGCCGCGTTCGACACGCACTTCTTCGCGTACGGGCACCCGGACCCGCAGCGGCTGCGCGACGGGATGCGCGCCGACCTGCCCGGCGGCCGGGTCCGGCTGCTGCCGCCGGTGGACTGGCCCCGGCACACCGCCCGGATCGCGGAGTGGCTGCACGGGCCCGCCGACGCCCAGCTCGGGTTCGTCGACGCGCCCGGCGCCGACCCGGACCGCCTCGTGCCGATCACGACCCTGACCGTGCGGCCGGACGACGACGGCACTCTTTCCGCGCACGCCGACGACGGGCGGCGGTGGCCGCTGCTGGAGGTGTTCGCGCCGCTGTTCGACTACCAGGTGTTCGACACGTGGAAGCTGGCCGGCAACGCCGGGCGCACGCCGCGCGTCACCGTCGACGACCTGGTGCTGGTCCGCGAGACGTGGCGCACCACTGTGGGCGAGACCGGCCTGCACACGGTCAAGGGCGAGCGGGAACGCTACCTCGCGGTACGGCGCTGGCGGCTCGCGCTCGGCCTGCCCGAGCGGATCTTCGTGCGGGTCGACACCGAACTCAAACCCAGCTATGTGGACCTGACCAGCGGCGTCTATACCCGGCTGCTGTGCACGCTGCTGCGCGGCGCGCACGCCAAGGGCGGCGGCGGCGTCGGGCTCACCGTCACCGAGCTGCTGCCCGGCCCGGACGACGCCTGGCTGACCGACGGGGCCGGCCGGGCGTACGCCTCGGAACTGCGGCTACAGATCGTCGACCCGGCGCAGGTGCGGTAGCCACTCGGTGGCGTCCGCCGGCGCGTCGGGGGTCTCGGTGTCGAACCGGCGCAGCCGGCGTACGCCGTAGGCGCCGAGCGCCACCACGGCCAGGGCCAGCCCGGACACCACGAACGCGAACCCGAGTCCCCGGCCGGGGCCGGTGCCGATCAGCGCGCCGACGCTGCCGGCCAGCGCGCCGCCGGGGGCGAACATCGGTTCCAGCAGCGACCCGCTCAGCGGCACCAGCACGGCGAAGCCCAGCGGCAGCGTCGCCCAGGTCAGCGTCTGGATGATCGCCAGCACCCGGCCGTGGAACCGCTGCGGCACCTTCACCTGGATGATCGACAGGTAGATGCCGTTGTGCAGGCCCAGGCCCAGCCCCACGCCGAAACTGCCGAGCGCCACCAGCAGCAGGCTCGGCCGGACGCCGCTGAGCACCAGGCTGACCGCCACGCCGAACGCGATGGCGATCAGCGCGGGCATCCGGCGCCGGGTCGGGCCGCCCCACACCGCGATGGCGAGTCCACCGAGGACGGCGCCGAGCGCCTCGGCGAACGCCACGGTGCCGACCTGGCCCATCGTGCCGAACGCGAGCACCATCGGCGGCACCAGCAGCAGGCTCGCCAGGCACAGGTTGTAGAGCGAGAAGAAGCCCAGCATGGCCCGGAAGCCCGGCTCGGCCCACGTCATCCGCGCGCCGCCGATCAGCTCCGCCAGGAACGGCTCCTTGCGCCGCCGGCCGAGCAGGTCGGGGAACCGCACCGCGGTCAGCACACCGATCGCCACCACGTAGCTGACGATGTCGATGACCAGGACGCCGGCCAGGCCGATCGCGGCCAGCAGACCCGCAGCCAGCAGCGGCACCGCGAGCGAGCTGAGCCCGACCGCGAGCTGCGCGATGCCGTTGGCGTGCCCCAGATAGCGCTTCGGCACCACCTGTGGGATCGCGGCCAGGTAGGTGATGCGTTGGAACACCGACGCCGCGCCGAGCACGCACACGAGCGTGTAGACGGCCGCCAGCCCCAGCCGGTCGGTCCAGAGCAGCAGCGCCAGCAGCGCCTCCGCTGTCACCGCCGTCGCGCACGCGGCCAGCAGCACACGGCGCCTGTCGAACCGGTCCGCGACCGCGCCGGCGACCGGCAGCGTCAGCAGCGCCGGCAGGTACGCGATCACCCCGGACAGGCCGAACCACAGCATCGAGCCGGTCTCCAGGTAGACCCAGACCGGCACCGCCCACTGGGTCAGCGCCGACCCGGTCGACGAGATGAGCTGGCTGGCGGTGATGGCCAGGAACCGGCGTACGCCCGGTTGCACGCCGGTCTCGGCGGTGACCGGATCGGTGCTGGTGGCCGCCAGTGCCCAGCCGTCACCGGCGAGCTGTCGTGGCGCGGCGGACGGCGCGGCGGACGGCTCGGCGAGCCGGGGATGGGTGCGGGTGAGCACCTCGGCGAGCGCCTCGGCCCGCTGCTTGACGAAGTAGTGCCCGGCCTCGTCCAGCACCACGAGCGCTGTGGACTCGCCGAGGAAACTCCACTCGCGGTACCGCTCCTCGTAGTACTCGGTGAGCACGTCGTGGGTGCCGACGACGGAGATCACCGGTGCGGGCACCCGCACCGGTTCGCCGTCCAGCCACTCGGTGAACCGCTCCTGCGCCTCGGCGGCCTCCCGCCGTACGTGGTGGACGAACCGGTCGACCTGCGCCGGGTCCAGGTCGGCCAGTTCCGCGCCGATCGAGCGCAGGAACGTCTCGTACCGCCGGTCCGCGCCCCGGGAGTCGGCCCAGTCGACGAGCCGGCCGAGCATGTTGTCCGGGCGGGCGGTCGGGAACACGCCCCCGGCGTAGATCGCCTCGATGGGACGTCCGCGCTCGTGCAGCCGCCGGGCGATGCCGGTCAACAGCGCGCCGCCGACGCAGTGGCCGTACAGGACCAGCGGGCCGTCCACCCGCTCCTGGATCTCGGCCACGCACCGCTCGACCAGCTCGTCGAAGGGCAGCTCGGTGTCGCGGACGCCGACGTCGTGGCCGGGGATCGCCACGGAGAACAGCGTGTGCCCGGCCGGCAGCGCGTCCGCGAGCGGCTGGTAGATGCTGGCGAGCCCGCCGCCGTAGGGCACGCACACGTACGAGCGCACCCGCTGGTCCGCCGGGACCGGCCGGGTCAGCTCGTACAGCAGCGGGCGCTGCCGCTCCCCGTCCGCCGGGGCGTCGATCAGCGCGGCCAGCCCCTGCACCGTCGGGTGCGCGAACACGTCCATCACGCCGACGTCGACCTGCCCGTACGCCTCGCGCAGCAGCGCCAGCATCCGGATCGCCAGCAGCGAGTGACCGCCCAGCTCGAAGAAGTCGTCGTCCAGGCCGACCTCCGGCACGCCGAGCACGTCGCGCCAGGTGGCGGCAACCGTCTGCTCGACCGGGGTCACCGGGGGACGGCGCTGCGCGGGGGCGACGCCGGACGAGGGTGCGGGCAGCGCGGCGGTGTCGAGTTTGCCGTTGGCGGACAGCGGCAGCGCGTCGAGCGTCACGAACGCCGACGGCACCATGTACTCGGGCAGCCGCCGTTTCAGCGCCGCCCGCAGCTCCGCCGGGTCCGGGGCCTCGCCCGTCAGGTACGCCACGAGACGCTGCTCGGCGGGCGTGGCGCCGCGCACGACGACGGCGGCGGAGCCGACGCCGGGCTGTTCGCGCAGCACCGCGGCGATCTCCCCCAGCTCGATCCGCAGGCCCCGCAGTTTCACCTGGTCGTCGATGCGGCCGAGGAACTCCAGCGTCCCGTCGGTACGCCAGCGGGCCAGGTCGCCGGTGGCGTACAGCCGGCCGCCGGGCTCGCCGAACGGGTCGGGGACGAACGCGCCCGCGGTGAGTCCGGGGCGGTTCAGGTAGCCGCGGGCCACCTGCACGCCGCCGAGGTGCAGCTGCCCGGCCACGCCGACCGGCACCGGGCGCATCGCCTCGTCGAGCACGTAGGTCCGCACGTTGCGGATCGGCCCGCCGATCGGCACCCGGGTCACGCCGGTCAGCGCGTCGGGGGTGGCCGCCCAGGCGGTGACGTCGATCGCCGCCTCGGTGGGCCCGTACAGGTTGTGCAGCGCCGCGGACGGGATCGCGGCGACGGCGCGGCGGGCCAGGTCGGCGGGCAGTTCCTCGCCGCTGCACACGATCCGCCGCAGCGACCCGCAGCGGGCCGGGCCGGCCGGGGCGGCCGTGGACAGGAACGCGTCGAGCATCGACGGCACGAAGTGGACCGTGGTGATCCGCTCCCGTTCGATCAGCTCCCGCAGGTACGCCGGGTCGCGGTGCCCGCCCGGCGCGGCGAGCACCAGCCGCGCGCCCACGAGCAGCGGCCAGAACACCTCCCACACCGACACGTCGAACCCGATCGGTGTCTTGTGCAGCACCGCGTCGTCCGGTCCGAGCGCGAAGGCGTCCTGCATCCAGTCCAGCCGGTTGACGATCGCGGCGTGCTCGTTGACCACGCCCTTCGGCCGTCCGGTGGAGCCCGACGTGTAGATCACGTACGCCGCGTTCCCCGGCCCGGCGGCAGTGCCGGCGGCGGCGCTCGGCCGGTCCGGCGCGGTCAGCGGCAGCACGGTGCCCGGGACGGTCAGCCCGTCCGGCAGCTCGTCGGCCAGCAGCACCCCGGCGCCGGCGTCGGCGAGCATGAAGGCCAGCCGCTGCGGCGGGTGGTCCGGGTCCAGCGGCAGGTACGCCGCGCCGGCCCGGTGGATGCCGAGCAGCCCGGCGATCAGGCGGCGGGAGCGGGGCTCGTGGATCGCGACCACCGACTCCGGTCCCACGCCGTGCGCGACCAGCCGCGACGCCACCTGCTCGGCGGCGTCGGACAACTGCGCGTACGTCATCCGGGTGTCGCCGTCGACCAGCGCGACCGCGTCCGGCGTGCGCCGGGCCTGGGCGTCGAACAGCTCCGCCAGCGTGGTCCGGCGCACCGGGGCGGCGGTGGCGTTCCAGCCGGTCACGACCTGGGCGCGTTCGTCCGTCGGCATGACCGGCAGCGCGCTGACCCGGGTCCGGGGCGCCGCCACGGCGGCGGCGAACAGCAGCAGGTAGCGGTCCGCGAACGCCTCCATCGCGGCACGCTCGAACAGCGCGGTGCGGTACTCCAGCCGCAGCTCGTCCCCGGCGATCTCCAGCGACAGGTCGTCCATGGCGCCGCCGAACGCCTCGCCCCGGCCGGTGGGCAGGTGGTGGAACGTGAGCTGGTAGAGCGGCGGCACGCCCGGGTCGCGCCGTACCGCCAGCTCCTCAACGAGCTTCTGGAACGGCATGTCCTGGTGGTCCCAGGCGTCGAGCACGACCCGGCGGACCCGGCGGACGAGGGTCAGGAACGGTGGATCGCCAGACACGTCGACGCGCAGCACCAGCATGTTCATGAACATGCCGAGCAGCGGTTCCAGCTCGGCCCGGTCCCGGCCGGCCACCGGCATGCCGACCACCACGTCGTCGCTCCCGGACAGCCGGTGCAGCAGCGCCACGTAGGCGGCCAGCTGCACCATGAACGGGGTCGCGGCGGCCTGCTGGGACAGCTCCGGCAGCGCCGCCGTCACGTCGCCGGGCAGCGTGCGGCGGACGTCGGCGCCGTCGAACGTGAGCGTCGCCGGGCGCGGCCGGTCGGTGGTCAGCGCGTGCACTGCCGACAGCCCGGTCAGCGTCTCCCGCCAGTACTCGCGCAGCTTGTCCCAGCGGGGGCCGTCGAGGCGGTCGCGTTCCCAGGCCGCGTAGTCGGCGTACTGGATCGGCAGCTCGGGCAGGTCCGGCGCGCGGCCGGCGACGGCGGCGGCGCACAGCTCGGTCAGCTCGGCGCGCAGGTGGAGCAGGGACGTGCCGTCGAGGACGACGTGGTGCCCGGCGAACAGCAGCCACCAGGTGTCCGGGTCGAGCCGCAGCAGCCGGCCCCGCCACAGCGGGGCGGCGTCCATCGGCAGGTCGAGACCTGCGTACTCGGCGACGATCCGGGCGCGGGCGGCGTCCCGCTCCGGCTCGGGCAGCGCGGACAGGTCGGTGACCGGCAGCTCCACCGGGACCGTGGAGTGGATGTCCTGGTAGAGCCGCCCGTCGTGCAGGCGCAGCGTGGTGCGCATGGCCTCGTGCCGGTCGGTGACCGTCCGCAGCGCGGCGAGCGCCTGCTCGGGCCCGGCGCCCGCCGGCAGGGTGACCGCGTCGGTCATGGTGAACAGCGGCTGCCCGGGGCTGAGCTGGGCGGTGAACCAGACCCGCTCCTGGGCGTACGAGGCGGGAACGGTGTAGACGTCGTCCACAGGCGTGACGTCGTGGCGCGACTCGGTCATCCCGGCCGTCCCGGTCGGCGCAGACGCGGGATGGGCGCCTCGGCAGGTGCGGAGGCGGACGGGGCGGCGCGCAGCGACTCGATCCGGGCGGCCATCGCCGCGACGGTGGGCGCGTCGAACAGCACCCGCATGGACAGCCGGGCGCCCACCGCCTGCCGGATCCGCAGCACCAGCTGCGCGGCCACGAGCGAGGTGCCGCCGAGCCGGAAGAAGTCGTCGTGCGGGCCGACCTCGGCCACGCCCAGCACGTCACGCCAGATCCGGGCGACGGTGTCCTGCAGGTCGCCGTCGGCGGCGGTCACCGTCGAGGCGGTGGCCGCCGTGGTCGCGGCGAGCCGCCGCTCGTGCCCGGCGACCGCCCCCACCGTGTAGGCGCCGATCGCCACCGAGCCGGTCCGCCCCTCGGCGAGGACCCGCAGCGCCGCCCGCACCGCCGCGTCCGGGGCCAGCCCGTCGTGGTCGGGTACGCCCTCCTCCCGCCACGCGCCCCAGGCCACCGACAGCACCGGCGACCGCCAGCCGTGCGGGCTGCGCGCGTACGCGTCGAGGAACGCGTTGGCGGCCGTGTCGTCGGCGCGGCCCAGGCCACCGGCGAGCGCGGTCACCGAGGAGCTGAGCAGCACGAAGTCGAGCGGCATGTCGCCGAAGACCGCACGCAGCGCCAGCGCGCCGGTGACCTTCGGCAGCAGTTCGGCTGTCGCCTCGGCCGGCCGCGACCCGGTGGACAGTCCGGTGTCGGGCAGCCGCGCGGCGTGCACGATGCCGTCGAGTCCGCCGAGGTCGTCCTCGACGTCGGCGCGTACCGCCCGCAGCGCGTCCACGTCTGTCACGTCGGCACGCACGTGGCGCACCTGCGCCCCGGCCCGTTCCAGCGCCTCGACCAGGTCCGGCCGGGCGGTCCGGCCGACCAGCACCAGCCGCGCGCCCCGGCGGGCCAGTTCGGCGGCGAACGCCCCGCCGATCCGGCCCAGTCCGCCGGTGATCAGGTAGCGCCCGCCGTCGCGCAGTGCCGGCCCGGTACGCCGGCGCGCCGGCGCGGCCGTGAACCCGCGTGTCCAGCGGCGCCCGCCCAGCCGCAGCGCGACCGCCTCGGCCCGCTCGGCGCCGAGCAGCTCGTCCGCCAGCGCGTCCGCGCCCGGGTCGGCCGGGTCGGCGTCGACCCAGTGGCAACGCAGTCCCTGACGTTCCAGCGGCACCGAGCGCACCACCCCGGCGACTGTGGCATGTTCCGGGCGCAGCAGGTCGGATCCGGTCACGTCGGCCGTCCCGGCGGTCACCACGTCCAGCGCCACGTCGGCGGCAGGCAGTGCCTCCAGCAGCGTCAGCAGCGCGAGGTACCCGTGTTCCTGGGCCGCCGCCACGGCATCGGCGTCCGGACCGGCCGGGTCGCCGTCGAGCGCCCACGCATGCACGATCCGGGCGGCCCGGCCGTCGTCGGCGCACTCGTCGAGCAGGCGCTGGTGGTCGGCGACGCTGGCCGGGCGCAGCCGGTAGCCGTCCGGGCGGACCGCGAAGGCCGGTCCGGGACGTACCACCGTGACGTCCACGCCGCGCTCGCGCAGCCGGTCCGCGAGCGCCGTGCCGCGCTCCCCTGCGGCGAACAACAGCAGCGGGCCGGGCGCCTCGACGGGCGCGAGGTCGGGCAGTTGACCCCAGACCGGCACCTCGACCACGCCGTCGTCGTACCGCTCGTCGCTGGCCGGTCCGGCGGGCGCGGCCACCGGCTCCGGGTCGATCCAGTGCCGGGCGCGCTGGTACGGGTAGCCGGGCAGCGGCACCCGGCGCGGCGCGCCGGAGGCGGGCAGTCGCACCGGCACCCCGGCCGTCCACAGCCGGCCCGCCGCCTCGTACGCGGTCTGCCTGCCGGTCAGCCGCTCCCCCGGCGCGGGCAGCGTGCGCAGCGGCGCCCGGGCTCCCGCCGGCAGGCTCAGCCGGGCCAGACCGGCGAGCTGCCGGCCGGGGCCGCACTCCAGCAGCAGCCAGTCGTCGGCGGCGCCGGTCGCGGCGAGCGCGGCCACCGTGGCGCCGAACCGCACCGGCCGGCAGAGCTGGTCGGCCCAGTACGCCGGGTCGGTGATCTGCTCGTCGGTGAACGGCGCGGCGGTCGCGGCCGAGAACACCGGCAGGTCCGGCGCCCGGCGCGGCACCGCCGCCACTAGCGCCGCGAACTCGTCGCGCACCGCCGTCAGCAGCGGCACGTGCATCGCGTACGGCGACCGCAGCGGCGTGCAGCCGATGCCGCGTTCGCGCAGGAGGACCTCGGCGGCGGCGACCGGTTCCGGCGCGCCGCCCACCACGCAGGTGTGCGGGCCGTTGCTGATCGCCACCGCGACACCGTCGGGCAGCAGCGGCGCGATCTCGTCGGCGCCGCGCTGCACGGCGAGCATCCGGCCCTCCGGCGCGGCCTGCACGAGGCGGCCCCGGGCGGCGGCGAGCCGCAGCGCGTCCGGCAGGTCGAACACCCCGGCCACCGTGGCGGCGACCAGTTCGCCGACGGAGTGGCCGATCATCGCGGCGGGCGTGACGCCCCAGTGCCGCCACAGCGCCGCGAGCGCGTACTCGACGGCGAACAGCGCGGGCTGCGCCACCGCCGGTCCGGCCAGCCGCTCGTCCGCGCCCGGTCCGGCGTCGAAGATCATCTCGCCCGCGTCCCAGCCGAGGATCGCGGCGCACTCGTCCACGGCGGCGGCGAACACCGGCTCGGTAGCGGCCAGGTGCGCGCCCATGCCGGGGTGCTGCGCGCCCTGCCCGGGCAGGAGCAGGCCCACCCGGGGCGGCGTCGCGGCGTCCCCGGCGGCCCGGCGCTTCGGGTCGGTGAGCGCCGCCGCCGCCCGGGCCCGGTCGACAGCGACGACGGCGGCCCGGTGCCGGTACGCCGGCCGGCCCTCCCGCAACGTGTGGGCCACGTCGCGCAGCTCCACATCGGGCGCGCCGGTGAGCCGCTCGGCCAGCCGGGCACAAGCAGCGGCCAGCGCGTCGGGCGTCGCGGCGGACACCTGGAGCAGCTCGCCGCCGCCGTGATCCGGCTCCGGGGGTACGCGCGGCGGCGCTTCCTGGAGCACCAGGTGCGCGTTGGTGCCGCCGAGGCCGAGCGAGCTGACGCCGGCCCGCAGCGGTCGCTGGTCCTCGGGCTCCCACTTGGTCAGCGTGGACACCACGTAGAACGGGCTCGCCTCGATGTCGATGTCCGGGTGCGGCCGGTCGTGGTTGACGGTGGGCGGGATGAGCCGGTGCCGCATCGACAGCACGGTCTTGATCAGGCCGATCACGCCGCCGGCCGCGCTGAGGTGACCGATGTTGGCCTTCGTGGAGCCGACCCCGCACCAGCCGCGCTCGGCGGTGCGCCGCCCGTACGCCGTGCTCAGCGCCGCCAGCTCGATCGAGTCGCCGAGGACGGTGCCGGTGCCGTGCGCCTCGACGTACCCGACCGAACGCGGGGCGACGCCGGCCACCGCGAGCGCCTGCGTGACCACCTCCACCTGACCGGTGACGCTCGGCGCGGTGAAGCTCGCCTTGGCCGAGCCGTCGTTGTTCACCGCGTTGCCGATGACCAGCGCCCGGATGTCGTCGCCGTCGGCGAGCGCGTCGGAGAGCCGCTTGAGCACGACCACGCCGACGCCGCTGCCGTAGACGGTGCCGTCGGCGTCCGCGTCGAACGGGCGGCAGTGCCCGTCGGCGGAGGTGTAGCCCTCGTCGGCGACGTACCCGACGCCGTGCGGCAGTTCCACGCACACGCCGCCGGCCAGCGCCGTGTCGCACTCGCCGCTGCGCAGCGCCTCGGCGGCCAGGTGCACCGCGACGAGCGACGACGAGCAGGCGGTCTGCACCGTCATCGCCGGGCCGCGCAGGCCGAGCCGGAACGCGACGGTGCTGGCCAGGTAGTCCGGCTTGTTGCCGAGCGACACGCGCAGCTCACCGGCGTCCGCGAGCGCACGCGGGTTCCGCCGGACGTTGAGCCACTGGTACAGGTCGGCGTTGCCGCCCGCGTACACGCCGATCTCGCCGTCGTAGCGGGCCGGGTCGCAGCCCGCGTCGGTGAGCGCGGCGTGCGCGTGCTCCAGGAACAACCGCTGCTGCGGGTCGGTCAGCTCCGCGTCGCGGGGGCTCAGCCCGAACAGCTCCGCGTCGAACCGGTCCACGCCGTCGAGCACGGCGGCCACCGGCACGTACGCCGGGTCGTCGAGCTGCTCCGCCGCGACGCCCCGGGCCAGCAGCTCCGCTCGGGTGAACCGGGTGAGCGACTCGGCGCCGACGACCAGGTTGCGCCAGAACTCCTCCGCCGACGCCGCCCCCGGCACGCGCAGGCTGAGCCCGACGATCGCGATCGGCTCCACTGTCTCGTTCACGCCATGACCTCCGGCTCGGCCGAATCGCTGATGTGCAGGCGCAGTTCGCTGACGTAGCGGCGGCCCGCGCGGTCGGGCAGCCACGCCTGCCCGAGCGCGGGCAGCAGCTCCGACACGGTCACCGTCACGTCGTCGCCGCCGGACCGCCGGGCGGCGCGCAGCAGCAGGCAGAGCCGGTTGGCGTAGAGCGGGCTGGTCAGGTCCACGTAGGTGGGCTTGAGTTCGGTGGCCACCCGGACGAAGACCCGCTCCGGCAGGCCCAGCGCGGTCCGCCACCGGCGTACCGCGAGGTAGCGCCGCGCCTGGTCGACGGCGTCGGCCAGGCCGGTCGCCCCGACCGTGGTGCGCCAGGTCTCCCGCGCCAGCACCAGCCGGTCGACTGTCACCCGGGGGCTGTGCGGGCGGTCGGTCATCAGCTTGAACGCGTCACCGGCGTGCACCGCGATCAGGTCGGAGAACACCTCGACCAGCGGCCAGCGCGTGCCGTCCGGGCCGGTCGCCACCAGCACGCCGTCCACCTCGGACACGATCGCCGCGTTCGCCGGCACGAGCCGGTCGCGCGGCGCGCCGGGCGCGTCGGCGAACGCGAGCCGGTGGTCGTCCGGCCCGTGCAGGGACGCGGACAACCGCCCGCCGACGCGGGGGAAGTCGACCGGGTAGAGCGGGCGCAGCCGTCCCGGGCCCAGGTCGGCCGCGTACGCGCGCCGCAGCCGGTCCACGTCGGGGTGGCAGTGGGTGAACAGCTCGGCGTTGAACGTGGCGTACGCGGCGTGCAGCTCGCCGAGCACCGCCCCGAACTCGCCGGCGGCCAGCGCCTCGGGTGACTCGGCGAACAGTTGCAGGTCGGGGCTGTGCACCCGGCCCGCGCTCCAGCCGGGACGGCCGGCCGGGAACGCGTCGGCCACCAGGGGCGCCAGCTCGGCCGCGGCGAACTCCACCCGGGTCGTTCCCTCGGGCAGTCCGGCCAGTCCGAGCACCCGCTCCCAGCGGGCGGCGAACTCTGCCGCGACCCGGTCCACCGGCCGGTCACCGGGCCCGAACAGCGGCCCCTGCGCGACGAACCACAGGTCACCGAGCCGGACCGGCCCGTCGCCGCCGAGGTCGTCGTACAGGTCGCGCAGCGCGTCGCCGTACGCCGTGGCCAGTTCGGCGGTGAGCCAGCGCGCCGCCCGCAGCGGCAGGTCCAGCGCCGGGGCCAGGGAGTCGAGCAGGCCGCCGCCGACGGTGAGGTCCACGTCGCGTGCGGTCTCCTCGTGGCACAGCGCCCGCCCGGCGTAGTTCTGCCCGGCCCGGCGGCGCGGCGGCAACCCGGTGAGCGCGGTGAACTCGGCGTCCAGCGCGGACAGCGCGGCGGTGAGGGCGGCCGGGTCACCGGCGGCGTCGGCGACCCGGGTGCGGGCGGCGGCCAGCCGGTCCAGCCCGGCCAGCGCCCGCGCGCGGCACTCCCGGTCACCGATCGCGGCGATCCGCTCCCGCAGGTGCTCCTGCGCGGCGAAGCCCTGCGGCAGGTCGAAGTCCCAGCGCAGCAGCCCTCGCTCGACGAGCTGCGCGAGCAGCAGGAACCCCTCTGCGGCGCGGCGCACACCGGTCTGCCCGTCGCGCACCAGGTCGTCGACGACGTCCCGGGCCGGGCGGGTGCCGTCGCACCGGCACAGCGCGATCGACTCGCTCAGCGACACCGGTTCCGGGCGCTGGGCCGGCCGGTGCACGACCCGGTCCGCCAGGTGGACGTGCGGCGCCCGGACCGGGGCCAGCCACTGCCGGACCTGCGGGTCGGCGGCCAGCCGGTCCGCGTACGCGGCGAGCGCCCAGTGTTCGAGGTGGACGGCGCGGCGGCGGAGCAGTCCGGGGCCGGGCACGGCGGTGACGCCGGGCGCACCAGGTGCCACGGTGCCCCAGCACACCGGCCCGAAGAAGCCGATGGTCTCGCACTTGGCGACGTAGCGCTGCCAGTACCCGGCGACGACGTTCTCCCGGCCCCGGCGGCGCACGTTGCGGGGTGCGTCCGGGCCGTCGCGGAGCAGCCCGTCCAGCGCCACCAGCGCCTCCGGGTTCTGCCAGGCGACGGCCTCACGGAACAGCGGGTCGGCGGCGATCCCGCACAGCGCCGCCGACGACGCCCGGACGGCGGTGGCGTACGCGGCGCTGAAAGCCGTCTCGTCCAGCTCGCCGGACAGATGCCGGTCGGCCGCGTCGGCGCAGTCCGGCGCGGCGAACCGGTCCAGTCCGTCGGCGGGGAACCCGGCGCTGCGCAGCAGCACGTCCCGCCACACCGACCAGCCGGTGTCGCCGAGGGGGACCAGGTACGTCACCGCGGCTCCTCCTCCACCACCGGGCGGCGCTGGACCCGCTGGCGGCGTAGCGCGCCCCGGCGCGCCGCGCGTTCCACCGCCTCGTCCTCGGCGTCCTCGCCGGACGAGGGCGCACCGAGGCTGTCCAGGTGCGCGGCGAGCGCGCGGACGGTCGGGTGGTGGAACAGGTCCACGACCCGCAAATTCGTGCCGAGCAGCCGGTTGAGCTGCCGTTGCACGACCGCGACCGCGAGCGAGCCGCCGCCGACGTCGAAGAAGCTGTCCGTCGCGGCCACCTCCGGTACGCCGAGCACGTCGCACCAGACCGAGGCGATCCGCCGCTCGGTGGCGGTGGCCGGGCGGGCGGCGGGCACCCCGGCGCGGCCTCCGGCCCGGTTCACCCGGGCGGCCCGGGGCACGTCGTCGGCCGTTCCGGCCGGGACGGCGGTCCAGGCGGGCAGCTCGGCCACCGGCCGCTCCGGGTCGGCGACGCCGGCCCGCAGCAACCGCTCGACGTCGGCGAGCACGTCGCTGATCAGGGCCTCGCCGTAGACGTCCGGGTTGAAGACGATCTCCACGCGCAGCCGCCCGTCCCGGGTGATGCCGTAGAGCGTCAGGTCGAACGGTGAGCCGGGCGCGGGCACCGGCACCGGCTCGGCGGACAGTCCGGCCAGGTCCAGCCGGGGCTCGTCGAACGTGTACATGTTGAACAGCACCTGCACCAGCGGGCTGCGGTCGAGCAGGCCGCCCAGCCCGAGGCCGCCGACGATGCGTTCGACAGGCGCCTCCGGGTGGGCGAGCGCGGCGAGCAGTTCCTCCCAGGCGGCGCGGACGTGCGCGGCGAAGCCGGCCCCGGGCGTCCGGCGCAGCCGCAGCGGCGCGATCTCGATGAAGAAGCCGACCATCGGCTCGAAGTCGGCGGCCCGCCGGTCCACGGTGGGTGTGCCGACCACCAGGTCGGGCAGGCCGGTACGCCGGGCCAGCACCAGCGCGAACGCGGCGAGCACGGCGGCCGCCGGGGTCGCGCCGAGCCCGGCGGCGAGGTCGGTGAGCGCGGCAGTGGCGGCCCGGTCCAGCCGGGTACGCACCGTCGCGCTGGTGTACGTCTGTTCGGCCGGCCGGTCCCGTCCACCGGGGAGCCGCAGCACCACCGGCGCCCCGGTCAGGTGGTCCAGCCACCAGTCGAGGTCGGCGGCGGCGCGACGCCGGGCACGGTCGGCGCGCCAGGCCACGTAGTCGCCGTACGTGGCGGGCAGCGGCGGCAGCGGCGGCCCGTCCCCGAGCACGGCCCGGTACGCGGCGGCCAGGCCGGCGTAGAACAGCGACTGCGACCAGCCGTCGAACACGGCGTGGTGGGCGTAGACGGCCAGCACGTGCTCGCCGTCGCCGGTGCGGATCAGCTCGGCCCGCCACAGCGTGTCGGTGCCCAGCGCGAACGGTGTGGCGGCGCTCGCCGCGAGGTGGCCGGCGAGGTCGGTGCCCGGGGCGAGGTCGCGTACCGGCAGCGGCACCGGTGTGGACGGGTCGGCGACCGCGTACGGCACGCCGTCGCGCTCCGGGATGCGCCAGCGCAGGACCTGCTGGCGGTCCGCGACGGCGGTGAGCGCCGTGGCGAGCGCCGCCACGTCGAGCGGGCCGGTGATCCGTTCGGCGAACGCGACGTTGTACGCCGACGCGGCGGCCGGGAAGTAGCGGTCGAGGAACCACAGCCGCTGCTGTGCCGGGGACAGCGCCGGTGGCCGTCCCCGGACGACCGGGGCCGGGCCGGTTCCGGCGGCTGCGTCGGCGCGGGCGGCGATGCCGCGTGGCGTCCGCCCGACCAGCACGTCCTCGATGGCGAGGTCGCGGCCCAGCCGTTCGCGCAGGTCGGCGACCAGCCGCATCGCGGTGATGGAGTGCCCGCCCTGGTGGAAGAAGTCGTCGTCGCGGCCGACCGCGGGCACGTCCAGCAGCGCCGCCCACGCCTGCGCGACGAGGCGTTCGGTGTCGGTGGCGGGCGGCTCGCCGGACGGCACGGGGGCCGGTCCGGCCAGGTCGAGCGCGGCCAGCCGCTCGGTGTCGATCTTGCCGTTGATGGTGATCGGCAGCGCGGGCATGGTGTGCATCCGGGCCGGTACGGCGGCGGGCGGCAGCAGCCGGGCGCAGTAGTCACGCAGCTCGGCGGTGTCCAGGCCGGTCGCCACGTACGCGACGAGTTCCTGACCGCCGGCGCCGGCGCGGACCTGGACGCTGGCCAGGTCGACGTCCGGGTGGCGGCGCAGCACCGCCTCGACCTCGCCCAGTTCGATCCGCTGCCCGCGGATCTTCACCTGCCGGTCGGCCCGGCCGAGGAACTCCAGGCTCCCGTCCGGCAGCCACCGGGCCAGGTCACCGGTGCGGTAGAGCCGCTCCCCGGGCTTTCCGGAGAACGGGTCCGGGAGGAACCGTTCCGCCGTGCGGGCGGCGTCGAAGAGGTATCCGCGGCCGAGCCCGGGCCCACCGGCGAGCACCTCGCCGATCTCCCCCGGGCCGACCTCGCGCAGCTCGTCGTCGACCAGGTGGATGCGGTGGTTGGCGGCGGGCCGGCCGATCGGGATGGGCCGGGTCCAGTCGCCGCTGCCCTCGAACCAGGTCACCAGCACCGTCGCCTCGGTCGGGCCGTACACGCTGACGAAGCGGCGCCCGCCGGCGGTCCAGCGGCCGACCTGTTCCGGGCCGGTGGCCTCGCCGCCGGTGACGACCAGCCGCACGCCGGGCAGCCGGACCGGGTCCAGCAGCGGCAGGATCGGCGGCGGCAGCACCACCACGTCGACCGCCTGCTCGGCACAGATCCGGTAGAGCCGGGTCGGGTCGGCCCGCTCGGCGTCACCGGCGAGCACGACGGTGCCCCCGGCGGCGAGCGGGGCGAGCATGTCGACCACCGACGCGTCGAACCCGATCGAGGCGAACGCCAGGCACCGGGTCGCCGTGTCGAACCCGGAGAACTCCGCGATCGAGGTGACCTTCTCGGTCAGCGCCCGGTGCTCGATCACCGCGCCCTTGGGCTGCCCGGTCGACCCGGACGTGAACATCGCGTACGCGTTGGTGCCGAGCGTCGCCGGTGTCGGCTGCCAGGGCGCGGTGCCGGTGGGGACGTCCAGCACGGTGCGTCCGGTGAACGCCTCGGCGGCGGGCGTACCCACGACGACGCGCAGCCGGGCCTCGGCGGCCAGCTCGCGCAACCGTCCGGGCGGCAGCGCCGGGTCGAGCGGGACGTACCCGGCGCCGGCCGCCTGCACGCCGAGCAGCGCGACCACCAGGTCCGGGCGACGGTCCACGCAGACGCCGACGAGGTCGTCCGCGCCGATGCCGTGGGCGCGCAGCGACGCGGCCAGCGCGGCGGCCCGGCCGACCAGGTCGGCGTAGCTGAGCGTCAGGTCGCCCTGCACCACGGCCGGGGCGCCGGGACGCCGCCGGGCGTGCGCCGCGACCAGGTCGGGCAGGCACACCTGCGGGTAGGGCAGCTCGGGACCGACCTGCTGGTCGCGCTGATCGTCGCGGACGGTCATCGTCGTGCCTCGATCCAGTGCCGGGTCCGCCGGAACGGGTAGCCGGGCAGCGGCACCCGCCGGCCCGGCGGGACGGCCGGCTCGTCACCAGCGCGCCAGGCGCGGACTGCGGCGTCGTCGTCGGAGGCCGGGTCGCCCGCCGCGAGCGCGGTCAGCCGGCGCACCGCCTCCTCCGCGTCGGCGCAGGCGACCGCGTCCCGGTACGCCAGCCGCCGCCGTCCCACCGCGAGCGTGTGCGCCACGTCGGCCACCGCCAGGTCGCCGTCGGCCAGCCGGAGGGCCAGCCGCCGGGCCAGTTCCCGCAGCGCCGCCGGGCTGCCCGCGGACAGTCCCAGCACCACCGGGCCGGGTGCCCCGGCGTCCGGCGCGTCCGTCGCGGGCGCCGGCTCGACCAGCACGTGCGCATTGGTGCCGCCGAGACCGAACGAGCTGACGCCCGCGCGCCGCTCGTTGGCCCACGGCCGAGTCTGCGCGTCCACCTCGGCGCCCGCGGCGGCCAGGTCGACGTCGTCGTGCGCACCGGTGAAGTGCGCGGTACCCGGCACCTGCCCGGTGCGGACCGCGTACACGGCCTTGATCAGGGAAATCACGCCCGCCGCGGCGTCCAGGTTGCCGAGGTTGCCCTTCACCGAGCCGAGCAGCAGCGGAGCGCGGGCGCCCCGGCGTACCCGGGCCAGCGCGTCCACCTCGATCGCGTCGCCGACCGGCGTGCCGGTGCCGTGCCCCTCCAGGTAACCGACGTCGACCGCGTCCCAGCCGACCGACGCCAGCGCCTCCGCCATCACCGCCGCCTGCCCGGACACGCCCGGCACGGTGAAGCCGGGCCGGTCGGCGCCGTCGTTGTTCACCGCCCACCCGGCGAGCACGGCGTACACGTGGTCGCCGTCGGCGCGGGCGTCGGCGAGCCGCTTCAGCACCACCGCCCCGGCGCCGTTGCCGAACACCTGCCCGGTGGCGGCGGCGTCGTACGGGCGGCACACCCCGTCGGTGGCCAGCAGCCCGCCCGGCCGCAGCCGGTAACCGGCCTGCCGCGTCGAGACCACCGCCGCGCCGCCCGCTATCGCCACGTCGCAGCGGTAGTCCAGCAGGCTCTGCCCGGCCTGGCACACCGCGACGAGCGAGGTCGAGCAGGCGGTCTGGACCGCCACGGCCGGGCCGGACAGCCCCAGCGCGAACGCGGTGCGCGTCGGCAGATAGTCGCAGCCGGAGCCGGTCAGCGCGTCGTCCCAGTCCTCGGCGAGCGTGCCAGCCGCCGGGGCCAGCGCGGGGTTGCCGAGCAGGTGGTGGTGCAGGTAGCGGCTGGGCGCGCATCCGGCGAACACGCCGATCTGGGCCGGGTCGCGGTCCGGGTCGATCGCGGCGTCCTCCAGGGCGTGCCAGGCGACCTCCAGGAACAGCCGGTGCTGCGGGTCGAGCAGCGCCGCCGCCGCGGCGGGATAGCCGAACAGGTCCGCGTCGAAGCCCTCCAGGTCGTCGAGCCGGCCGAACGCCGACACCCAGTCCGGTCCGCCCGGCGCGCCCTCCCCGGCCGGGACCCGGCGCACCGAGTCCACCCCGGACAGCAGGTTGCGCCACAGCGCCGGTGCGTCGTCCGCGCCGGGCACCCGGCAGGCCAGGCCCACCACCGCGATCCGGTCGTCCTCGCTCACGCCCGTCCCTCCCCGCCGCCGGCGGCCCGCGCGGCGGCACGGTGGGCCATCCGGCGTCCGACCGCGGTCAGCCGGCCGTCCTCCGGTACGCCCGCGGCGTCCCCGGCCGTCTCCAGGTACGCGGCCAGCGCCGCCACCGTCGGGAACTCCACCAGCCGGGCCAGCGGCACCCGGCGGCCGAGGTGTTCCTCCAGGTACCCCTGCACCAGGGCGAGCTGGAGCGAGTGCCCGCCCGCCTCGAAGAAGTTCACCAGGCGGCCCACAGTGGTCAGTCCGAGCACCGTGCACCAGCCCGCCGCGATGGTCTGCTCGACCGGCCCGGCCGGCGGTCCCCCGGCATCCGGGCGGCCGGCGGCCGGCTGCCCCGCGTGCGGCCCTCCGGCGTCCGGGCGGCCGGCGTCCGGGTCGGGCAGGGCGGCCTGGTCGAGCTTGCCGGTCGGGCCGATCGGCAGCTCCGGCACCGCCACCACCGCCCGGGGCACCATGAAGTCCGGCAGCACACCGGCCAGCCGTTCCCGCAGCGCTCCCGGCTCGACGACCGTACCGGCGGCGCCGACCACGTACGCGACGATCTCCTGCTCGCCCGCGCCGGACGCACCGCGTCGCGCCACCACCGCCGCGTGGGCCACCCCCGGCAGCGCCGCCAGGCACGCCTCGATCTCGCCCAGCTCCACCCGGTAGCCGCGGATCTTCACCATCCGGTCGCCGCGGCCCAGGTAGACGAGCGTGCCGTCGGGCAGCCGCCGCGCGATGTCACCGGTCCGGTACGCGCGCACCCCGTCGTGCTCGGTGAACCGGGCCGCGGTCAGCTCCGGCAGGCCCAGGTAGCCGAGCGCGACGTGCGGGGTCCGCACGACCACCTCGCCGGTGAGGCAGGCGGGGCGTCCGGCCGGGTCGGTCAGCACCACCTCGACGCCCGGCAGCGGGTGCCCGATCGGCACGACTGCCCGCCCCGGGTCGGCGTCCGGCGGCAGGTGGTGCTGCGCGGCGAAGCTGATCTCGGTGGTGCCGTACCCGTTGACGAACACCACGCCCGGCGCGAACGACCGCCGGGCCAGCGTCACGTCGTGCCGGGTGACCTCCTCGCCGCCGAGGACGACCGCACGGACCGACGGCAGCCGCCCGTGCTCGCCGAGGCTCGCCATCACGTACCGGAAGACGGTCGGGGTGGAGTGGTAGACGGTGACGCCCCGGCCGGCGAGCGCACCGGTGAGGTGGCCGAGGCCGTGCGTGCGGACGTCGACCGGGACGGCGGCGGCGCCGGACAGCAGCGCGCCGAACGTGTCGGTGACCGCCATGTCGTAGCCGAACGAGGTGAGCACGCTCGTGCGGTCGTCCGGCCGGACGGCGAAGTTGCGCACGTGGTTGCGGACGCCGAACAGCACGTTGCGGTGGCTCTGCACCACGCCCTTCGGCTTCCCGGTGGACCCGGAGGTGTAGAGCACGTACGCCGGGTCGTCCGGGCGCGCGGGCCCGGCCGGCACCGGCACGCCGGCCTCGCCCCGGCGCAACGACACGACCGGCAACTCCAGCCCGGCGGCGGCCGCGAGCGTGGCGGCGCGCTCTTCGTGGCCGGGGTCCGCGACGATCGCCCGGACGCCTGCGTCGCGCAGCATCGCGGCCAGCCGGGCCGCCGGGTACGCCGGGTCCAGCGGCACGTACGGCGCCCCCGACGCCAGCGCCGCCAGGATGCCGGTGATCGTGGCGACGCCGTGGCGGCACAGCACCGCCACCGGCGCCGTGACGTCACCCGGCCCGGCCAGCGCTTCGGCGGTCGCGGCGACTGCCGCGCCGAGTTCCCGGTAGGTCACCGTCGCGTCGTCGGCGAGCACCGCCGGCCTGTCCGGGTACGCCCGCACCGCCGCGGCGAACGCGGCCGGGATGGTGTCGCCGCGGACCCGATCGGCCTCGGTGCCGTCGCCACCGTGCAGCCGCCACAGGTCCGGCGCCGGACGCCGCTCGTAGCGGGCCGACGGCAGCAACCCCGCCGACGAGGCGTCCGGGTCCAGCGTGGACAGGACGTCGGCCAGGTCGGCGCGGAGGTCGTCGGCGTACGCGGCGGGCAGCCCGGAGACGGTGACGCCGACCAGGTCGGGGCTCACCTCGACGGTGGCGTCGACCGGGTGGTCCGGCGGCGCCGGGCACAGCGACCGGCACAACTCCCGGATCGGCGCGTCGGCGGTCAGGTCGAGCGTCACCGGGTCGTCGCCGTGCCGCAGCGTCACCGCGGGGGCTCCGGTGTACCGGCGTACCACCAGGGCGGTGGCGGTGAGGACGACGGCGGCCGGGTCGACGCCCGCGGCGCGCGCCCCGGCGGCGACCCGCGGCGGCAGGCCGAGCGGCTGCGGAGACGGGCTCACCGCTGGTCCAGGACGGCGGCGACCACGTCGGCGAGCGTGGACACCTCGGCGTCGGCCTCGGCGATCCGGAAGTCGTCGCAGTAGCTGCCGGTGCCGTGCACCACGATCTCGTACCCGGCCGGCACCAGGCCCCGGTCGACGGCGTTGCAGACGCCGGTCAGCGCCATCAGGATCGACCACTCCCGCAGCCGGGCCGGGTCCTCGGGCAGCGTCAGACCGGCGGCGGAGAGCCACTGCCGGGCGACCGGATAGCGCCGCACGCACTCGCGCCGCGACACCACGATGCCGTCGCCGCCGTGCCGTCCGATGAGCGCGTTCATGGCCGGGGAGGTCACCGGGCGATGGGTGTAGAACGTCGGGTCGAGCACCTCGGCCGGGTCGTCGGTGACGGCCGGGAAGCGCAGGTCGGCGTCCTGCGTCCAGACGCCCCGGCTCTCGTCGAGCGTGTACGCCGGGCAGTGGTCCCGCTCGAACGAGCCGTGGCGCAGGCTGAGCACCATGTCCGGCGTGCCGAGGTGCTGCACGAGCAGGAAACCGGGCCGGTCGGCCGGGTCGGCGTCGCCGGCCGCCTCCAGCACGTCGCGGCCCAGGTTGTAGCCGAGCAGGCCGAACGCGCTGGACACGGCGTGCGCGTGCCAGCGGGAACCGGCGGCGGGCGACACGTCGGCTTCGAAGGCGGCCCGGGCGGCGTCGGCGACCAGGTAGTTACGCAGGTCGAGCGTGTACCAGAGGGTGACGCCGCGCTTGTCGTACGCGGTGGCCGCGTACTCGTCGACGAACGCGCGGCCGAGCGCCTTTACGCCCTCCGGGTCCGCGCCGGTGTACCGCAGCAGCGGGTTCACCGCACGGGTCGCGGGATCGTCGGCGAGCGCGTCGTGGCGGAACTTGTGCCGGGTCGCCGCCGGCGCCAGCACCACGATGGACAGCTGCTCCGGGGTCACCAGCCCGGCCGCGTACGCGCGGGCCACCGAGTCGCGCAGCGCGACGCCCTTGTTGCCGGAGGTCGGGGTGACGATGCACAGCCGCTCGCCGGTACGCCGGATGTGCTCCACCGCGCGGGCGACGATCACCATCGAGGCGAACGTCTTCGTGGTCCGGGTGCCCGGGTTGGCGGTCAGGTCGAGCATCGTCAGGTCGTGCCCGCCGTAGTGGCCCAGCGGGGACCAGCTGACCGTGGCGGCGGCGTAGAACTCGCGTACCTGCGGGGTCAGCTCGGGCAGGTCGAAGCCGGGCGCGAAGCCGGGCGTGCCGGGCGCGTCGCCGGGGACCGCGCCGCACTTGCGCACCGCCGACGCGACGACGTCGTAGTAGTCGGTGATCATGTTGCGGGTGGCCGGGGTGGTCACGGTCATCGGGCTTCCTCCAACACACTCCGGGCCGGCGCCGGCGGCACCGTTCGCAGATGGTCACGCAGGGCGGTGAACCGGCAGGCGATCTCGGGCAGCTCGCTCGCGTGCCAGCCGCCGGCCAGGTCCGGCCGGTACGCCGCCAGCGCCACCCGGGCGCGCTCCGGGTAGCGGACGTGGCCGCCGCCGACCTCGACGCCGTCGCGGCGCCCGGCGGCGGTGTTCCAGGCGACCGCCTGCGCCATCGGCAGCTCGGCCGGCAGCCGCAGCTCGGTCCGGCCGCCGGTGAGCCGGACCGGATAGCCGCCCGGCAGTCCCAGTGGCCCGGGCAGGCTCGCCGTCACCTCGTCGCCGGTGGCGAGCGCCGCCACCAGGGCGGCCCCGGCGTGCCCGGCGAGCGCGTTCAGCTCCGGCCGGGGCAGCGCGCGGTAGCCGGCGAGCAGCCCGGTGACGTCCGGGACGGGCCGGCCGTCCAGCCAGGCGCGTACCTCGGCGGTGTCCTCGTCGTCCGGGCCGGGCGCGGCGAGGTGGGCGTGGTGGCCGAGCACCGCCAGGCGGCGCTGGCCGGGACGGCCGAGCGCGGCGTCCAGGCACGCGGCGAGCGTCGCCACGTTGCCGATGCCGCAGCGCACCGGCAGGTCCCGTGCGGCGAGCAGCGGGTTGACCGCGTCCGGGAACGCGCCGTTGACGAGCGTCGCGCCGGGCGCGCCGCCGGCCAGCGCGGCGGCCAGCCGGGACACCAGCTCGGCCTGCAATGCCAGCGTCACGCCGAAGCCGGCCGCGGCGATCAGGTCCGTCCAGGCCGACGGCGCCGCCGCCCGCTCGTACGGCGACTGCGCGGACGCGGCGCAGACCAGCACGTCGGGCCGGAGCCGGGCCATCGAGGCGGCGTCGGCGGCGTACCCCTCCCCCGGATCGGCGCCGGGTTCGGCGGTGAACGGCCGGGCGGTGACGGCGACGAGGGTTCCGGCGCCTGTGGCGCGCACCCGCGCGGCGCGGGCGAGCGCGAGCGCCGCGTCCGGGTCGCGCGCCAGGACCGTCACGCGCAGCGGCGCCGGGGTGGGCGTCGCGGCCAGGGCGTGGCACAGCGAGCGGGCCAGCCGGCCGGCGCCCACCACGACGACGTGCCGCGCGTCAGCGGACCGGGCTGACATCGCGTCCCGCCTCCGTGACCCGGTCGACCCAGTCGGCGAACGACCCGGCGCGCAGGCAGCTCGCCGGAGACACCTCCAGCCCGGCCATCTCCCGTACCCGCAGCGCAATCCGCAGCGCGGTCAGCGAGTGCCCGCCGAGCGCGACGAACGTGTCGTCGTCGTGCACCGCGTCGACGCCGAGCGTGGCCCGCCACGCCTCGCGCAGCCGGTCGGTGAGGGCGCCGCCGCCGGGTTCCGCAGCAGGCCCGGTGGGCCGGGGCGGTGGTGGTGGCAGCTCCAGCCGCGCGACCTTGCCGTTGGGCAGGCGGGGCAGCCGGTCGAGCAGGACGATCTGGTCCGGGCGCATCGCGGGCGGCAGCGCCGAGGCCAGGTAGCCCTGGAGCAGCCCGGTGGTCAGCAGGTGGTCGGCGGGCTCGTCCCGGGGCGTCGCCGCGGGCGGCGGGTCCTGCGGCCGTACGGCGTAGACGTAGCTGACGTCGGCGTCCGCGCCGACGTTCCAGTCGCCGATGTCGTTGACCTCGAACCCGGCAGCGCACAGCAGCTCGCGCACCAGCGGGGTGGTCACGCTGCTGCGCTCGACCTCCAGGCAGACCTGGCGGATGCGGGGCCAGTGCTCGGGGCGCAGCCCGCGCAGCACGCTCAGCTCGGCGCCCTCGGTGTTGATCTTCAGCAGGTCGACGCGGTCCAGCCCGAAGCGGTCCAGCAGGTCCGACAGCGTCACCGTCGGCACCACGTGCGCCACCGGGGCGAGGCGGCGGCGGGCGTCAGCGAGCAGCGCCGCCTGTTCGGTCTCGTCGGCGTCGCCGCCACCGTTGCGGTAGTGCGACCGGACCAGGTCGGAGGCGACGCCGGCCCGGTCGGCGCCGAGGCCGGACAGGTAGCTCAGCTCGGGGAACGAGGTCAGCTCGGCGGTGCCCGCCGCGTCGGTCACGGCGGCCTCGACGACCGACGCCGACCCGGCGTAGAGGCCGAGGTTGGCGCGCAGGTACGGCAGGGTGTCCGGGTTCGGTTCGACCGCCACCAGTCGCACGTCGCGCGCCTGCCGGGACGCCCAGAGCGAGAACAGCCCGATGTTGGCGCCGACGTCGACGACCACGGCGCCGTCGCCGACGCGGACGCCGAAGCGGGCGTACTCGGCCTGGTCGAAGATCTGCCGGTAGAGGAAGACCGCCTCGTCCGGCGACGCCGCGGTGACCGCCATGCCGTTCGGCAGCGGGAAGCGCGGCAGCCCGCCGACCGCCGGGGCCTGCCGGGGCTGCGGCACCACGTACCCCACCAGGCGGGGGCCGTCGTCGGTGTCCGGGACCGTCACCACCACCGCGTCGTGCACGGCCGGATGCTCGCGCAGCACGGCGGCCACCTCGCCCGGCTCCACCCGGACCCCCCGGATCTTGACCTGGTCGTCGGCCCGGCCGCGGAACTCCAGGAAGCCCTGCGGCGCGATCCGCACCAGGTCGCCGGTGCGGTAGAGCCGCGCGCCCGGCCGCGCCGGGTCGGCGCGGAAACGTTCCGCCGTCCGCTCGTCGTCGCGCAGGTAGCCCAGCCCGACCGCGACCCCGCCGATCCACAGCTCGCCGGTCCCGCCCTCGGGCACCGGGCGCAGGTCGTCGCCGAGCACGTGGGCGGTGACGCCGTCGATGATCCGGCCGATCGGGGCGATGCTGCCCGCGTACGGCTCGGCGCAGTCCCAGTAGGACACGTTGATCGACGTCTCGCTCGGGCCGTACCCGTTGAACAGCCCGCACGGCAGCACCTCGCGCAACCGCCGGACCAGCCGCATGTCCAGCGCCTCGCCGCCGCACAGCACCCGCCGCAGCGTGAGGCAGCCGGCGAACTCCGGCTCGTCGAGCACGTGCCGCAACATGGTCGGTACGAAGTGCGCGGTGGTGACCGCCTCCCGCTGGATCAGCCGGACCAACCCGAGGCTGTCGAACTGCAGGCCCGGCCCGGCGACGACCACGGCGCCGCCCGCGATCAGCGGGGAGAGGATCTCGTGCACCGACGCGTCGAATCCGATCGACGCCTTGTGCAGCACCCGGTCGTCGGCGCCGAAGCCGAACCACTCGTGACCCCAGGCCAGCCGGTTGACCAGCCCGGCGTGGTGCAGCACCACGCCCTTCGGCCGGCCGGTGGAGCCGGAGGTGAACAGCACCAGCGCGGCGTGCTCGCCCGGCGGCAGCCAGCCGGTGCGATCGGTCAGGTCGGCCGTCGACCCGGCCCGCGCGGTACGCACGTCCCGCCACCCGGTCGACGCGGGCGCGGCGACGGCGGGCGGACGGTCGGCGTACAGGACGAGCCGGGGCGCGGCCGCCGCGAGCATCTGCTCGGCCCGGCCGGAGGGCAGCTCGGGGTCGACCGGCACCGCCACCGCGCCCACCGCGAGCGTCGCCAGCAGCGACGTCACATAGTCGGCGGACCGGTGCAGGTAGAGACCCACCAGGTCACCCGGCCGCACGCGGGCGCGGCGCAGCAGCTCGGCCGTCGCGCCGGCCCGCTCCCACAGCGCGGTGTAGCTCAGCTCGCCGTCCGGGCCGACGATCGCGGGCCGGTCGCCGCCGGCGCCGGCGGGCCGGTGCACCAGGTCGGTCAGGTAGCGCGGGCCGGTCAGGTGGCTCGGGCCGGTCACGGCGCTACCTGCGTCCTCGTCGCGACCGCGACGATCGCCATCCGAGGCACCTCGGCTACGAACTGCCCGTCGGCCCGGTAGACCAGCGGACGGGCCGGCACGTCGTCGCGGCCGATCCCGGCCAGGTAGCGGGTGTGGTCGAAGTGGCGGGTCAGCAGCTGCCACACCTCGTCGTCGGTGAGCGTCGCGAAGTAGTCGCGCACGCCGTACATGTCGCCGACGTAGTCGCGCATGCCCGCGGACGCCGACTCGGCGCTGTCGGCGCGCACGATCAGCGGGTCGTACAGGTCGAGGACGCGTACCGGCAGCCCGGCCGCGGTGAACAGGCCGGTCAGCTCGGCGCGGCTGAAGTGCCGGTAGTCGTGGCCGCCGGCGGCGTGCGGGTGCACCACTTCGCCGAAGAACCCGGCCATCGGGCTGGACTCGTCGAAGTCGTGCAGCACGATCCGGCCGCCGGGTCGGACCACCCGGGCCGCCTCCGCCACCGCCTGCGGCCGCCGGGCCGCCGGGATGTGGTGCGTGCCGTACGCCAGCAGCACCGCGTCCACGCCGGCGTCGCGCAGGAACAGGAAGTGCGCGGCCTGGCGGACGGCGGGCAGGCCGTGGGCGAGCGCCTTGTCGACCATGTGGCCGGACAGGTCGCCGGTGATGAATGCGAGTTTGGACTCGAAGCAGGCCGACTGGCTGCCCGCGGCGCGGGCCACCGTGCCGTCGCCGCCGAGCACGTCGAGGATCAGCGTGACCGGAGCGGCTGCGTCCGGCGTGGCGAGGTCCAGCAGCCGCCGCATACCGGTCCAGCGGACGAGCGTGTCCCGCTGAGCCCGGCGATAGGAATCGCCCCGGCCGGTGGAGTCGGTGTCGAACTCGCTGACCGTGCCGGCCAGTTCCGCGAGGGCCGCGTCCGCGCCGGGACGGCCGAAGTCGAGCAGCTCGCGCAGTTGCGGGTGGAGGGTCGCCACGGTGTGCAGGTAATCGCGTAGGACCAGGGACGGAAGGTACGGCCGGCTCATGAACACCTCGGCGCACGCGACAGTATGCCGCCTCGTCAGCGACGTCCCTTCGGCGAACGGATGGCGAACTTTAACACCGCTTCTCGGCCACTCACCAGGTCGAATACCGGACATTGTGGAAGGTCCGGCGCGGGTACGAGTCCTTACCTGCTCTTTGTCGCTTATTCCGCCACAGGGGTGTGACTGACGACGATGTGTCGCATTAGGTCGATGATTTCCGGCAGATGGTCGGTAAGGAAGAAATGCCCGCCGGGAAAGACGTGCCATCGCGGCTCGGTGACACATTCCCGGGCCCACCCCGCGGCCCGTTCCGGGTCCACGTGCTCGTCCCCGTCGCCGAGCAGCACGTGCACCGGCACCTCCAGCGGCGGCCCCTGGCGATAGGCGTACCGCTCGGACAGCGCAAAGTCGGCCCGCACCCCGGGCAGGATCAGCTCCATCAGGTCGCGGTCGGCCAGCAGCGCGGCCGGCGTGGCCCCGAAGTCGCGCAGCGCGTCGACGAGACCGGCGTCGTCCAGGTCGTGGACGCGCCGCCGTACCAGCCGGGTCCCCGGCGCCTCCGCGCCGCCGACCAGCAACGCCAGCGGTGCGGGCGCGCCCCGGCGGCGCAGCTCCCGGGTCACCTCGAACGCCACCAGCGCCCCCAGGCTGTGGCCGAACAGCAGGAACGGCCCGGACGCCCGCTCGGCGACGGCCGTCGCCAGCGCGTCCACCAGTTCCGCGAGGTCGTCCACCGGTGGCTCGTGCAGCCGGGCGCCCCGGCCCGGCATTAGCGCGACCTGCACCGACAGCTCCGGCGCGGCCAGTTCCCGCCACTGCGCGAAGGAGGCGGCGACGCCGCCGGCGTACGGGAAGACGAACACCTGGGCGTCGCCGGTCGAGGATCCGGCCGGCCCGAACCAGCGGCTCGCAGTCACCTGGGACATGGCCAGGAGCATAGGGCGCACGGCGCGGCGGACCGCCGCGCGGACGCCGGTCCGGCACGCCCGCGCCGGGCACCGGCCGGTGCTACGGTGGACCGGAGTGATCCAGTGGCGATCAGGCAGGCAGGGAGACCAGACATGGCGGGTGACGACGACATCTCCGGGTGAGACCGGACATGTGACCCACCACAGGCAGGCGCCGTGGTCGTGTCGTCGTACCCCGAGACCGTGTCCCCCGCCGGGCGGCTGAGGTCCGCCCGCCCTCATCTTCGAGGTCGTCTTCCTGATGTCCGATTCCTTCGTCGTCTGCTCGAACCTGACCTTCTCCTGGCCCGACGACACCCCGGTCTTCCAGAACCTCTCCTTCACCCTCGGCGCGGGCCGGACCGGCCTGGTCGCGCCGAACGGCGCCGGCAAGAGCACGCTGCTCAAGCTGATCGCCGGTGAGCTGCGGCCCGCCGCCGGGTCGGTCACGGTGCACGGTGTGCCGGGCTACCTCCCGCAGAGCCTGCCGCTGTCCGGCGACCTGACCGTGGCGCAGGTGCTGGAGATCGCCCCGCTGATCGCGGCGCTGCACGCCATCGAGTCCGGCGACGCCGACGAGCGGCACTTCACCACCATCGGCAACGACTGGGACATCGAGGAGCGCACCCGCGCCCAGCTGGACCGGCTCGACCTCGGCGACCTCGCGCTCGACCGGCGGCTGGACACCCTCAGCGGCGGGCAGGTCGTCTCGCTCGGCCTGGCGGCGCAACTGCTCAAACAGCCCGACGTGCTGCTGCTCGACGAGCCCACTAACAACCTCGACCTCGACGCCCGGCACCGGCTCTACGACGTGCTGGAGCAGTGGACCGGCTGCCTGCTGCTGGTCAGTCACGACCGGGCGCTGCTGGACCGGATGGACCGCATCGCCGAGCTTGACCGCGGCGAGGTGCGGTTCCACGGCGGGAACTTCACCGCGTACGAGGAGGCGGCGCGCGCCGCGCGGGAGGTGGCGGAGAAGAACATCCGCAACGCCGAGCAGGACCTCAAGCGGGAGAAGCGGGAGTTGCAGGAGGCCCGCGAGCGGGCGGCCCGCCGGGCCGGCAACGCCGCCCGCAACCTCAAGAACGCGGGGCTGCCGAGGATCGTCGCCGGTGGCATGAAACGGGACGCGCAGGTGGCCGCCGGCAAGGCGAACGAGATGCACTCCGGGCGGGTGGACGACGCCCGGGCCCGGCTCGACGAGGCCGAGCGGGCGCTGCGCAACGAGCAGAGGATCTCGGTGGAGCTGCCCGCCACCGAGGTGCCGGCCGGCCGCACGCTGCTCACCGCCGAAGGAGCGCAGATCCGGTACGGCGACCGGCAGCTGTTCGCCACCGGTGGCGTCGACCTGACGATCCGGGGACCGGAGCGGATCGCCGTGCTCGGCGGCAACGGCGCGGGCAAGTCCACGCTGCTGCGCCTGATCAACGGCGACCTGGAACCCGAGCAGGGCCGGATCACCCGGGCCGACGGCCGCATCGCGTACCTGTCGCAGCGCCTCGACCTGCTGGACTCCGACCGTACGGTGGCGGAGAACCTGGCCGCGTTCGCGCCGCAGGCCCCGGACGCGCAGCGGATGAACCTGCTGGCCCGCTTCCTGTTCCGCGGCCCGCGGGCGCACCTGCCGGCCGGGGTGCTCTCCGGCGGCGAGCGGCTGCGGGCGACGCTGGCCTGCGTCCTGGGCGCCGAGCCGGCCCCGCATCTCCTGCTGCTCGACGAGCCGACGAACAACCTCGACCTGCTCAGCGTCGCGCAGTTGGAGAGCGCGCTGAACGCGTACCGGGGGGCGCTGCTCGTGGTCAGCCACGACGAGCGGTTCCTCGCCGCGATCGGGGTGGAGCGCTGGCTGCGGCTCGCCGACGGGCGCCTGACGCAGACCGGTCCCCCGGACGCCGCCTGACCGGGCGCGGCGGCTGTCAGGCGGGCGGGAGGCGGACGACGAACCGGCAGCCGCCGGTGACGTTGTGCGCGTGCACCCGCCCGCCGTGCGCCTCGACCAGGCCGCGCACGATCGCCAGGCCCAGCCCGCCACCGGCCGGCGCCGGCTGGTCCGCGCCGGCCGGTGTGCGGGCCCGGGTCCCCCGGAACGCCACGTCGAACACCCGGGGCAGGTCCGCCTCGGGGATGCCGCCGCAGGTGTCGGAGACGGCGAACCACACGTCGCCCTCGTCGTGGCCGGTGTCGACGCGCACCGTGCCGTCCGGCGGCGTGTACCGCACCGAGTTGACGAGCAGGTTCGTGACGACGCGGGCGAGTTCGGCCTCGCCGGCCCGGACCGTGGGCCAGCCGGTCTCCGGGGCGAGCACATGCACCCCCCGGTCGGCGGCCAGCGGCGCGGTGGCGGCGATCGCGTCGGAGACGACGTCGCCGAGCGGCACCGGGGACAGCGCGGGCCGCAGCGCGCCCGCGTTGATCCGGGACAGCTCGAACAGGTCGTCGACCAGGCGCGTCATCCGGTCGGTCTCGACCCGGACCCGGTGGTGATACTCGGCCACCGTCGCCGGATCGTCCACCACCCGGTCCTCCAGCGCCTCCGCCATCGCCCGCAGACCGGCCAGCGGTGTCCGCAGGTCGTGGGAGACCCAGGCGACCAGTTCGCGGCGGCCGGCCTCCAACTGCCGTTCCCGCTGCCGGGCCTGGTCGGCCCAGACCGCCGCCCGCGCCAGCCGGCGGGCGAACGCCACACCGACGGCCAGGCTGACCGCCGCGGACGCCGCGACCGTCACGAGAACCACCTGCAGGTCGTGCGCGGACAGGAACATGGCCTGCGCGACAGCGGTGACGCCCGCCGTCACCGAGGCGATCGTGACCGCGAGCAGCACCGCGATGTGCGCGAGGATCGACCGGCGGCGCACCAGCCGCAGCGCGCCCACGCCGAGCGCGCCGACGACCGCGCCGGCCAGCAGGGCGTAGGACCCGATGACCAGCAGCTCGCTCACCGGGACTCCAGCGGCTCGTAGCGGTAGCCGACGCCCCACACGGTGACGATGCGGCACGGCTGCGCCGGGCGGTCCTCGATCTTCTCCCGCAGCCGCCGGACGTGGACGGTGACGGTCGACTGGTCGCCGAAGCGCCAGCCCCACACCCGGTCCAGCAGTTCGGCCCGGGACCACGCGCGACCCGGGTTCGCCAGCAGGAACGCGAGCAGGTCGAACTCCCGCACGGTCAGCGCCAGCGGCTCCCCGCCTCGCTCGGCGACCCGCCGGCCGGCGTCGACGGTCAGGTCGCCGTCGCGCAGCACCCCGGCCGGTCCCCGGTCGTCGCGGGCCGTGCGCCGCAGCACCGACCGGATGCGCAGCACCAGTTCCCGGGGGGAGAACGGCTTCGTCACGTAGTCGTCCGCGCCGACCTCCAGCCCGGCGACCCGGTCGGCCTCGTCGCCGAGCGCGGTGAGCATGACGACGGGCAGCCCCGGCAGCCTCCGCCGCAGCCGCCGGCACACCTCGATGCCGTCGAGGCCCGGCATCATCAGGTCGAGGACCACCAGGTCGGGCGGCTGCTCCCCGGCCGCGACGAGCGCGTCCGCCCCGTCGAAGGACAGCCGGACCCGGTAGCCGTCCTGTTCGAGATAGCGGCGGACGACGTCGCTGACCGTCCGGTCGTCGTCGACGACGAGCACGTAGCGCTCCATGGGCCCGACGCTACCCATCGGCGTCCCGGCGCGGCGGCCCGCGGTCGGGCCGTAAGCGGACGGAAAGATCCTCCGGCCGGGAACGGCCCTACGGTTCACGGCATGGGCAGAAGACGTGTGGTGTTGTCGGTGCTCGCCGTCGTGGTGGTCGCCGGTCTCGGGGTGAGCCTGTACCTGTTCCAGCCGTGGCGGCTGGTGACCGACCGCGAGGTGCGCGAGGCGCTGCCGTCGGTGACGGAGCCGCCGACGGCCGGCACGAGCGGCCCGCCGGCCACCGGCGGGCCGCCCGCCGACGTGGTCCTGGCCGCCGGTGACTTCGTCACCCACGAGCACGACACGTCCGGCCGGGCGCAGCTGGTCCGGCTCGCCGACGGCCGCCGTCAGTTGCTGCTGCGCGGCCTGAACACCTCCGACGGCCCCGACCTGCGGGTCTGGCTCACCGACCGGAAGGTGCAGCAGGGCCGCGCGGGCTGGCAGGTGTTCGACGACGGCCGCTGGGTGGAACTGGGCCGCCTCAAGGGCAACATCGGCGACCAGGCGTACGACATCCCGGCGTCGGTGGACCTGGACGGGCTGCGCAGCGTGTCGATCTGGTGCAAGCGGTTCGCGGTGTCGTTCGGCGCGGCCCCGCTGGCCGTGGCGGGGACGGGATCGGCGCCGGCCTGATCGGCGCGTCAGCCGCGGCCCAGCAGGCGCAGCGTGTTGCCGCCGGCCACCAGGGCGCGCTCGTCCGGGTCGAGGCCCGCGCCGCGCAGCGCCGCCTCGACCCGCTCCCGGGTGGTCTCCCGTTCGGCGACCGGCCAGTCCCCGCCGACGACCACGTGGTCGACCCCGAGCAGGTCGGTGGCGAAGCGGATCGCCGACGGCGCGAAGCCCATGGTGTCGGCGTACACGTGGGCGCGACGGCCGGGCGCGCTGAGCAACGCGCCCTCGTCGGTGGCGGCGGCGAGCGCCAGGCCGGCCACCCCGAGCATCGGGAAGACCACGTGCAGGCCGGGCAGCGCGGCCAGGGCGCCGCCGGTGAGCAGGGACAGCAGCGCGGCGGCGTTGATCGTGCCGCGGGCCAGCGACGTGCCGAGCCGGCCCAGGCCGGCGAACTCGGCGGTCAGCGTGGACCTGCTGATCGGATGCGCGAAGACCGGCACACCCAGCTCGGCCGCGGCGGACAGGGTGGGACGGGCGGCCGGGTCGCCGAGCAGCCGCCCGTCCGCGGCGGCGCAGTCGACGACGACGCCCGGCAGGCCCAGCTCGCGGACGGCCCGGACCACCTCCCCGGCGGCCGCGTCGCCGCCGAAGGCGTCGATCGTGGCGAGCCCGGCGAGGCGGCCCGGGTTCGCGGCGACCACGGCGGCCAGGTGGTCGTTGAGCCGCCGCAAATCGTCCGGCCGCGTCCGTTCGCCGTGCGGGGTGACCATCGCCGGCGGGGCGCTCAGGACGCGCAGGTCCACGCCGTGCCGGCCGGACTCGGCGAGCAGGCCGTCGAGGTCGGCGACGCGCCGGGCCGTGTCGGCCCAGCGGGCGGCGAGCACGCCGGTGGCGTTGTGCGGCAGCACCGCGGGATAGTCCGGACAGGCGTGGTGGGTGTGGAAGTCGGCGATGAGCATCAGACGTCGAGGAACGTGTAGGTGAAGCCGCGCTCGGCCCGGCGCACGTACCCGGCCGCGGGGAACGGGAAGTGCGCCGGCACGAGCAGGTCACCCGAGTCGGCGGCCCGTTCCAGCAACCGGCGGCGCTGGTCGGCGGAGTCGCCCGGCACCACGCAGTAGCGGATGCTCCACTCCGGCCGTTCCAGCTGGACGCCGTGGTGCAGCATGTCGCCGGCGAACAACGCCCGCTGCCCGGCCGACTCGACGACCAGGTAGACGTTGCCGGGCGTGTGACCGAACGCGGGCACCAGGTGCACGTGCGGGGACAGGACGTGGTCGGCCTCGATCAGGTCGAGCACCCCGGCGTCGCGCAGCGGCAGGATGCTGTCGGCGATGTAGTCGCCGGTACGCTGCATGGCCCGCGCGCCGTCCGGGCCGGTCCACCAGTCGAACTCCTCCCGGACCACCAGGTACCGGGCGTTGGGGAAGGTCGGCTCCCAGCCGCCGCGGCCGTCCGCGCTGGTGGCGAAACCGACGTGGTCGACGTGCAGGTGGGTGAAGACGACGGTGTCGATGTCGCCGAGCGACACCCCGGCGCGGGCGAACTGTTCCAGGAACGGCCGGTCCGCCCGGTCGAACACGCCGCCGTTGCGCGGTTTGCCGTTGCCGCCGCCGGCGTCGACCAGGATCAGCCGGTCCGGCGTACGCAGCAGGTGGGCCTCCTGGTTGAGCAGGATCCGGCCGTCGTGGGTGAACGGCTCCCGGGTGTAGAACGCGCCGTCGGTCCACGACTCGGTCGCCAGCTGCGGGAAGAACTCGGCCGGGTCCACGAAGTAGTCGACCTCGCGAATCGGGAAGACCTCGACCTCACCGACTCGGAAGGACCACAGCGGGCCCTCGCCGCCGCCGGTGTCGGTCCATCGGGCGTTGCTCATACCATCTCGCTCTCGGGGGTACGGCGGACCTGCGTCCACACTCGGGTGCGCAGCTCGCCGAAGCGGGCGGAGGAACGGGTGCCGATCTGTTCCCGGTCGGCGGGCAGGTCGACCGGGATGTCGGCCTGGACGCCGGAGACGCCGGCGCCGAGCACCACGACGCGCTGACTGAGGTAGACCGCCTCGTCGATGTCGTGGGTGACGAAGACGATGGTCATGCCGTAGCGCTTCCACAGCGTGGCTACCAGGTCCTCCAGGTCGGCGCGGGTCTGCGCGTCGACGGCGGAGAACGGCTCGTCCATCAGCAGCAGCCGGGGCCGGTAGGCGACCGCACGGGCGATCGCGACGCGCTGCTGCATGCCGCCGGAGAGCTGCCAGGGGTACGCGTCGCCGGCCGCGCCGAGTCCGACCGCGTCGAGCGCGTCGGCGACGAGTTCCCGCCGCCGCGCCCGGCTCAGGTCCAGGTGCCGCAGCGGCAGCTCGACGTTCTGCCGGACCGTCTTCCAGGCGTACAGGCTGCGGCCGTACTCCTGGAAGACGACGCCGAGGCCGGGCGGCGGTTCGGTGACCGGACGGCCGCCGAACCGGACCTGCCCCACGGTGGCCGGCAGCAGCCCGGCGACGATCTTGAGCAGGGTGGTCTTGCCGCAGCCGGACGGGCCGACGAGCGCGACGAACTCGCCCTCGGAGACGGTCAGGTCGATCGCGGTCAGCACCTCGACGGTGCGTTCCCGGGCCCGGTAGGTCTTGCCGATCCCGGCGATCTCGAGCAGGGAGGTCATGGTCGCTCCGTGAGTTGTCCGGTGTGGCCGCGATGCCAGCGCAACGCGCGCCGCTCGACGAGCTCGAAGAGTTTGGCGAGCCCGAACCCGAGCAGGCCGATCAGCAGCACCCCGCTCCACATCTGCGGGATGGCGAAGCTGCGCTGGAACTGCACCACTGTGAAGCCGAGCCCGTCGGTGCTCATCAGCATCTCGCTGACCACCATCAGGATGATCGACAGGCCGAGGGCCTGCCGGGCGCCGGCGAAGATCTGCGGGCTCGCGCCGCGCAGCACCAGCAGGTGCCGGGTGCGGCGCGGCAGCCGGTACGCCGCGGCGGTCTCCAGCCCGACCTCGTCGGCGGCGCGGACGCCGTCGGCGGTGTTGAGCAGGATCGGCCAGACCGCGCCCACAGTGATGACGACCAGCTTGGTCGTGTCGCCGATGCCGACCGCCACCAGCAGCACCGGGATCAGCACCGGGGCGGGCAGCACCCGGAAGTACGCCAGCAGCGGGCCGGTCAGCGCGCGCGGCACCGCCCACCGCCCGATCACGAAGCCGAGGACGACGCCCGCGGCGAGCGCGATCGTGTAGCCGGCGGCGAGGCGCCACAGACTGGGCACCACGTCGCGGACGAACGTGTCGGAGAACCACACGTCCCGGAACGCCTCGACGATCGTGCGCAGCGGCGGCAGGAACACGTTGGTGCTGCCGTCGCTGGCCACCCACCAGGCGGCCACGAGCGCCGCGGGCAGGCCGAGCGCGTAGCCGAGGGCCTTCATGCCAGGGCCTCCCGGCGGGTCGCCACGTGCCAGTGCAGCAGCCGCCGCTCGGCCAGCCGGGCGAGCTGGTCGAGGCCGATGCCGAGCCCGCCGGTGAGCAGCACCAGCGCGTACATGCCGGTGGACTCGCCGGACTCCTGGCTGCTCCAGATCATCTCGCCGAGCCCGGCGGCGCCCATGACCAGCCCGCCGGTCAGTGCGAGGGCCAGCGCGACCGAGACGATCAGGCGCAGCGCCGTGCCCAGGTACGGCAGCACCGTGGGCCAGGTGACGTGCACGATCCGGGCCAGCCGGCCGAGCCGGAAGGCGCGGGCGGTCTCGACCGCCACCCGGTCCACGTCACGCAGGCCGTAGAGCACCTGGAACACGACGATCCAGAAGCAGGACACGGCGACCAGCAGCACGGTGATCTGCCGGACGTCGAGCACGAGCACCAGGACCGGGATCAGCACGATCGACGGGACCGGCCGCAGGAAGTCGAGAGTGGAGGAGGTGGCCCGGCGCACCTGGGGCACCGAGCCGAGCGCGAACCCGGCCAGGATGCCGGCGGCCAGCGCGATGACCAGGCCGACCGCCACCGCCGCCAGCGTACGGCCGGTCGCCGTCCAGAACCGTTCCTCGGTGAGCAGGCGCAGCGCCTCCGGAACCACGGCGCTCAGCGGCGGCACGTAAGCCGGGTCGAGGAACAGGCGGGCGAGGATCTCGTAGGTCGTTGCAGCGCCCGCCAGGCCCAGGGCGCCGAGCCACCCCCTTCTCACTTGAGGATCAGTTCGTCGAGGTCAGGTGTGGTGGTGATGAGCCCGTCGCGCTGGGCGTAGCCGGCGAGCTTCTCGGCGGCCTGCCGGCTGACCTCGTCACGCAGGCCGGTCAGGGTGATCTTCGCGGCCACCTCCGGCTTGATCTCGGTGAACGTGGGGATCTTCGCGCGCACCTCGTCCTCGTGGTCGCGGGCGTACGCGTACGCCTCCCGCACCGCGTCCCGGAACGCGGTGACGGTCTTCGCGTTCTTCGAGGTGTAGGAGCCGGCCGCGTACCAGGCGGAGACCGTGAGGTCGGGCGCCAGGTCGGTGAATCCCCAGCCGACCGGCACCGCGCCCTGTGCCTTGGCCGCCGACAGGAACGGCTCGACCACCCAGGCGCCGTCCACCCGGCCGGTGCTGACCGCGGCGGGCGCCTGCGGGAACGGGATCTCGACGAGCTTGACCTTCGTCGGGTCGCCGCCGTCGGCGCGGACCGCCTCGCGGGCCGCCGCGGCGGCGATGTTGGTGAGGACGTTGACCGAGACGGTCTTGCCTTCGAGCTGCTTGGCGCTGGTGATGCCGGAGTCGCCCTTGACCACCAGGGCGCCGTAGTCGGCGCCCTCCTTGCCGGTGGACGCGGACGCCGGCACCACTGCCTTGACGTCGAGGCCCTTGGACCGGGCCACGATCAGCGTGGTGAGGTCGCCGGTGGCGAAGTCGACCTTGCCGGCCAGCACGGCCGGCACGGAGGTCAGGTCGGAGGTCTCGGTGTCGACCTCGACCTTGAGGCCGTGCTTGGCGAAGATGCCGCGCTCCTGGGCCAGGTAGATGGGCGCGAGGTGGCCCAGCGGCGACGAGGCGAGCCGGACGGTGGTGAGGCCGTCGGCGCTCGCCGCGGCGGGCTCGTCGTTCCCGCCGCAGGCGGCGAGCGACGTGGTGAGCAGGACGGCGGCGAGGGCGCCGGCGATCCGGCGGCTACGGGTGGTCATGCGGTCGGCTCCTCAAAGCGCAGGCGCAGGTCGAGGTCGTGGACGTGGTCGGGGAACGGCGCCGGGCCGCCGAGCGGCTCGGCGCCGATGCTGGAGACGGCCGCCTCCTCGATCGCCACGACGAGGCTCGCGGCGTGCCGGGCGGAGTCGCCGGCGACGAGCAGGCCGTGGTTGCCGAGCAGGATCGCGTACGTGCGGGGGTGCGCCGCGAACGTCTCGGCGATCGACCGCACCGCCTCCTCGGTGCCGCGTGGCGCCCACGGCGCGACCGGGATGTCGACCGGCTGGCCGTGCACCAGCAGGGCCTCGTACCGGGCCGGCAGCGACACACCGGCGAGGGCGTAGCTGGTGGCGTACGGCGAATGGGTGTGGATGACGGCGTTGACGTCGGGCCGGGCCTGGTAGACGCCGATGTGCATCTTCAGGATCGCGGCCACCGACGGGCTGGGCGTTCCCTCGTGGACGGTCCCGTCGAGGCCGACCACGACGACGTCGTCGTTGACGGTGCGCAGCGCGGGCGCCGCGACCCGCAGGTCGTCGGCGGGCCACGGGCGCAGCAGTTCCCCGGCGTTGACGAGGAGGCGGTCGTCGTGGCCGGGAATCCGGACGCTGATGTTGCCGTGTCCGCTGGCCGACATGGCCGAGGCGGCGAAGAGCTTGTTGATGCCGGCGGTCAGGTCGACGCGGGCTTTCTGGACAGGGTCGTGCTGAGTCATGGCGTGTCGGGCCTTAAGGAGTCGGCCGTGCCCAGGAGGGCACGACGAGGCGACGTGTGCGAAGCGAGCCGGTGGGGCTCAGCGGCGACAGAGCGCGCTGGAGGTACGGCCCTGGTCGAGGGCTCGTCGGGTGGTCAGCAGCGCGGGCATAACCCTACTATAACCCTAGGGAATGTAGGCGATCAAGGGGTGCCCGGCCCGGCCCCCGCGTGACAGGATCGGTCAGGTGCCCAAGGTCAACGTTTATCTACCCGACGCCCTCGCCGACCGCGTCCGAGACGCCCGACTGCCGGTCTCCCGGATCTGCCAGACCGCGCTGACCCAGGCGCTGGACGGCGCCGTGGGCGCGACTCACGAGACACCCACCACCCGGGCGCTGCCCGCCGGGCTCACCCTGACACCGCCCGCCAACCACCACGTGGCGGCGATCCTGCACCAGGCGTACGCCCTCGCGTCCGCCTCCGGCGCGGGCACGGTGGAGCCGGTCCACCTGCTGCGGGCCTTTCTCGACGAGGGCGAGAGCCTGGTGTTGAACACCGTCGAACTGCTCGGCTTCCCCGCCGCCACGATCCGCGCGGCCCTGGGCGAGACCCCCGCCACCACGGCGACGCCCACCGAGCCGGCCACCTCGCCGGCCACCCGGGCGGTGCTGGCGGCCGCCGCCGAGCAGGCCACCGCGCACGCCTCGGCCGTCACCACCGGCAGCCACCTGCTGCTCGGGCTGCTGCGCGACGACGGCGAGGCGGGCGCCGCGCTGCGCCGCACCGGGGTGAGCGCCGTCGTCACGCCCGCCGCGCTCTCCGCCCTCTACTACGGCGTCGCGTTCGGGCGGATGCTGCCCGGACGCGACGCCGACACGACGGTCCTGCGCGTGATGATGCACGACGTCCTCGACCGCCTCGACCGGCTGCAGAAGCGGCTCGACGCGACCGACGCCTGACGGCGCCGGGCGGAACGTCGATGCTGAGCGCGCGGGCGCCGGCCGAGACGCGACGCGGGTGCGGTCGACGACCGCACCCGCGCCACTGCCTCTGTCCTCCCCGTTACCCCTCGAGCTGGTACAGGGTGGTTCCCTCGTCAGCACCCACCGGCGCCCGGCGGCACCGGCGAGCTTCTTCCGGGCGTGGCGGCCAGTCCCGGTAGGGCAGCAGGGTCAGGCGCCACGCCAGCCGTGCGGTCAGGAGCAGACCCAGCGGCGGTAACAGCCAGGCGACAGCGTCGCGACGGCGGTAGGAGACCAGCGGGGCGACCGCGACGACGAACAGGGACGGAACAACCACCCCCAGCACGTCGCTCAACGGGCCGCTGCCGAACACCGGATCGTAGATCAGGGCCTCCAGCGACACGTACGCGAGGAGCACCAGAATCAGCACCACTCCGGTCAGGGCCACACGGGCCCTCGGTGAGCGAGGGCGTCGAGGCTCAGGAGCGTCACCCTGAACCGTCGGCGAACCCGTCGTGGTCGTCCTCCTGGCCATCATCACGTCCAATAGTATCCAGTGTGGTAATTACGATAGTGATTCGACCGGTAGGTCAGCCACCAGCCGTAGAACCACGGCGTGATCCACTTCGTGTACTTGTACCGGTACTTGATCCGTGCCCGATACTGATAGTCGGTGTAGGTGAAGCGCACGGAATACACCTTGAAATCGCCCCAGCCGTACCTCTTGACCACGACGCAGTTCACCCGCTCCACGTCGCGGGTCCGGTACTGCATCTGCATCCGGTGGAAGTCCAGCCACGCCTCGTCGCCGATGACGTCCATGAGCGCACGACCGAGCCAGTTCAGCTGGCTCTCGTACCAGGGAGACGTGTACAGGACCCTCGACCACCGGATGTACGACGCACGGTATCCCGTCCAGGCCCAGCCGGGGATGTAGCAACGGCACACGGCCAGGCCGGAGGTGTCCGACTCGTTGACCGGATCCTGATTCGCGTACTCGTACGCGTTCGCCGACCCCGCGTAGACCCGGTCGGCCGTCAGGAAGCGCCCGGTCGCCGGGTTGAACAGCCGCACGCCCATGAGCACGAGGCCGGCCGGGTTCCCCCCGTCCCGGAAGGCGGCCCCCAGCCAGCCGTAGCGGCCCGCCGACACGCTGCCGGTGCGCGCCATCCCGAACTCGTCGGTCTCGTGCACCGCGGAGATGCCTGTCGCGGCGCCCTGGATGGTGGCGACGAAGTCGCCGTGCAGGTTGCGCAGCTTCCAGTCGACGGTGCCCGAGGCGCCGAGATAGATGCCGACGGCATCACCGAGACCGGAGAGGTTGCGCGTGTACGACGTGCCCTCGGAAGTCCAGCTCGGAGCGTCGCTGTCGTCGGCGTAGTGATGCGTCTGCACCGTCACGACCGCGCCTGACGTGGTCTGGACCCTGCGGAACCTCGTCAGCATGACGTCGAGGGTGTACTCCGCCTGCGTGGTTCCCGCGACGATCTGCCGCACCATGTCGTTCGTGTAGTAGCCGACCGTCGCGGCGGTGCCGGTGGTGGTGTCGGCGGCCGCCACCGCTGTCGTACGACCCAGCAGGTCGTACGACGTGCCCGAGGAGATCAGCCGGTCCGCGTCGTCGTACTCCCAGGTCCGGGTCGACGCTGCCGTGCTGCTCTGGCACACGCCACCGCCACCGGCGGCGTAGTTGTCCCGCTGGGTCCGGTTACTGGCGTTGTCGAACTGGTAGACCCGGGTGGAACAGGCGCCCGAGACGGTGTCGCGGACGGTCGACAACCGGCTTGCCTGGTCGTAGTCGTAATGCTGCTGGGAGAACGTCGACGTGCTTCTCCGCTGCTGCTTGTGCGGGCTGAACGCCGCCGTCTCCCGGTAGACGGTGCAGTCGGCCTGCCCGCAGCCGGGGCGGCGGTAGGAGACCTCCACGGTGTTACCGGCCTCGTCGCCGGCCGTCTCCGCGACGATGCCGTTCGGCCACGTCTCGCTGATCAGCTCGCCGTCCGGGTCGTACTGACCGGTGAACGTCCCCGCCTGGCTGTCGATCAGCTTCGTCGCCAGACCGCGAGCCTCGCCGGCTGTGCCGTACTCGAACGTCTGAGTGGCCTTGCCGTCGTCGGCGACGGCCACCCGCGACATCACGTCGTACGTCCTGGTGGACACGTTGCCGTCGCTGTCCTGGTAGGAGGTCTCCCGGCCGAGGTTGTCATAGCCGCGGACCACCTCCGCGAGGACTGTGGACCCCGACATCGACTGGGTACGCGCCAGCAGGCCGCTCTGCTGGTGGTACTCCAGCCGGGACGTGTCCACCGTCGTACCGAGACCCGCCGCGGTCGTGACCGTCGTGCCCCGCACCCGCCCCGCGGCGTCGTACGTCACCGTCGTGGTGCGGAGCTGGGCACCCGCCTTGGTCTTCTCGACCAGGGTACGGACCTGCTGGTACAGGTCGTAGGTGCGGACCGTCACCCGCAGCGGAGCCGAGGCCGGCGACGTGCCGGCGTGCTCCGTCCGGCACAGCAACCCCGCCCATTCGGCACGGTTTCCGCATTCCGGGTACGTCGAGTTGGCCGCCGAGGTGTAGTACGTGCTGGTCTTGGTGGCCGCGGTGGTGTCGACGCTTCCGCCTGACGGCATGGTGCTCGACGTCACCCTTCCCGCGGAGTCGTATCGGGTCCACGTCGTCAGATCCAGACCGTCCGGGTCGACGGTCGATCCGATCGCCTTCCGCAGATCCCAGTCGTACTGCGTGGTGGTGGTGCGCACGTCGGCGTCGACGGTCTGGCCGGCGTTGACGTAGCTGACGGAGGAGCTCGTGGTGGTGGTCAGGTTGAAGGGGATGTCGGTGGCGGGCGCGCCCTCGTCGTACGTGTGCCGGCTGTGTGCCCGGCCCCGGACGACGACGTTCGACGACAGCAGCACGTCGTGCTCAGGTCCGAACGTCTCGACGAGCTGCTGTCCGTCCTCGGAGTAGACGCTGACGGATGAGAGCGAGGCGGCTGTCGCCGCCTCCACCGTGGCGGTGTCGGACGCCGAGGCGTCGAGGGCGCGACGGCGGTTGCCGGCACTGAGTTGACGTACCGTGTTGCCGTAGTCGTCGTACCAGGTGGTGGTCAGGTGTCCACCCGGCTGCGCGACGTTCACCATGCGGGCGTTGGCGTCGAGGTACGTCACCGAGGCGCGCTCGTAGGAGGCGGGTAGCGTGCCGGTCACCGGGTTACCCGTCGGCAGTTGGGTGGGTGGGAACACCGCTGTGGCATCCGTGGGCTGCTCGGTCTGACCCCACCGGTTGGTCTGGGTGGGCGACAGGTCGTACGGCGCTCCGCTGCCGGAGACCGGCACTCGGTAGACGACCGTCTCGACCGCCGTTCCCGCCGTCAGGGCCGAACGAGTGACCTTCGACAGCCGGCCCGCTCCCGGGTCGTCCGGCAGGGTCGTGTAGGTGAACTGCCAGGGTTCCAGCGCCGGCGGCGCCAGCGAGGTGATGACTCCGTTCGAGTCGTAGGCGTACGTGGTGCGCAGTGAGTGGGCGCCACTGCCGTCGGTCCAGTCCACGCGGGGGTCCCACGCGGCACGAAGACGCCCGGCGCTGTCGTAGGAGTAACGCGCGAGGGTCACCGTGCGCATCGCAGGGGTGGCGAGGTCCGGATCCCACGCGGTGAGGCTGATCTGCGTCACCCGCCCGGTGTAGTCGCCCCAGGCGCCGTCGGCCGTTCCCGTGGCGGTCGTACCGGTGGCATAGGTGAAGTTCAGCGCCCGGCAGCCACGCACCAGGGTGGTACAGGTGACGCCGTCGGCCACGGGGGCGAGCACCCGGGTCGGCCGCATGACGTCCTGCCCGCCGACGGTGACCTTCTGCCACGAGTACGTGGTGGTGGTCCCCGACCCGGGCGACCGGGAGGCGGTCGGGGTGAACACGCCGGCCGGGTCGGTCGAGCTCCGCCCGAAGGTCACCACGTTCCCGTTGCCGTCGGTCAGCGTGTAGACGTTACCCGTCGTGCTGTAGGTCAGCTTGTAGGACTCGGCGCCGATCTGTGGCTCGAACGTGGTGCCGGCGCTCGTCGCCTTGGCGAAGCCGATCGTCGAACCGTCGGGCATCCCGACCTGGACGATGCTGCCGTACACCGTCAGCCGGGTGTACGGCGCCTCCGAGGTCGAGACCGCCGTGCTGGAGACCCAGCCGGGGCCGAACATCGGATCCACCCCGCCCGGCTGGCGGCTGTTGTAGGTGCGGGTGACCGAAAGGTCGTTCACCGAGGCGTCCTGCTGGCTGATCTGGTAGTTGCCGGTGACCAGGTTGACCGAACCCGGACCGACCTGAGCGGTGTCGGCGGAGGCGAGGTTCCGGTCGAACCGGAACTTCACGTTGTCGGCCGGAGCCCCGTTGCTGCTCAGATTGAAGTAGGCGCGCACCTGTACCGGCCCGTCCCGCGGGATGCTCGCCGGGTCGACCGAGGCGAGGGTGGCGGCGACGTCCCAGTTCAGTTTGGGGGCCACCCCTGCGGAGAGGGCGACGGGCCAGGTGACGGCGCCACCGCCGGCGGCGTAGGTCACGTGGGCGGCGGGGACGGCGACCCAGGCGTCCGAGCCGGCACGCCGCCACTGGTACGTGGCGTCCCCGAACGACGGCGCGGCAGTCGAGCCGAGCGCCACCCTGGCCCCTGTGACGTCGCCGACCTTCGGCGAGGTGACCGCGCCGTTGCCCACCTTGAACGGGTAGCTGCGCACCTCGGTCACGTTGTTGGCCGAGTCGCGGGTACGCGCCCACACGTTGTGCCAGCCCGGTGTCAACGGGGTGATGCTGACCGTCGCGCTGGCGCCCGGCGTCGCGGTGTTGACGACCTTGTTCAGGGTCTGCAGGTCGAGGCTGTACTCGTAGGCCGCCGCGTCGGCGACGCCATTGGCGTCGAAGGTGAAGCTGCCGGCGACGTTCGCGTCACCGCCCCACTGGTTCTCCGGGTACGTGGTCGAGCTGACGATCGGCGGGCTGCCGACCGAGGTGTCGACGGTGAACTCGCAGAATGCCGACCAGGCGCCGTTGACCGTCCCGTCATTGCCACGAACCCGCCACTTGTACGAGGTGTTGTGGGTCAGGGCGGCGGACGGCACGGTGGTGGCGAACGTCGAGCCGGAGGCGGCGGTACCGGTGATCGCGCTGCCGAGCTTGGTGGTGCCGGCCAGCGTCCACCACTCGAACTCGGCCTTGACCGTCGACCCCTCGGCGTCGGCGACGACCGACCGAAGCTGCGGAGTCGCGGTGTTGACCTTCGGCCGGGAGGCGCCGGTCACGCAGGCGGTGGCCGGCACCGTGGAACGGGTGCCGACGGTCGGGTACGAGTTGTAGTTCACCACCGCGTACGGCACCTGGCTGCTGTCGGTCGCGTTGCGGGAGCGGAACTGCTTGAAGCTGTTCAGGCTGGTCTCGTCGGTACCGCGGACGCCCATGTAGGCGGTGGACTGGTTGGCGTTGGCCGCCCGCTGGAAGAAGGACGTGCCGCTGATGCTCACCCAGCCGTCGGCACATGCCGTGCCACCCTTGGTCTGGTTGGAGGTGGCCTCCTGCTGCACCCAGGTCGGCTGGGATCCCCACCGGGTCGCCGAGGAGGCGGCACCCGTGGTCCAGATCTCCCACGAGGTGGCGGTGCAGGTGTGCGACCAGAAGTTCCAGAAGTTCACAGTGGCCGAGGTGATCTGCTTGCCCTTCAGGGCGGACACACCCCAGTGGACGAACGACCGGGCCTTGACGTTGGGCGAGCCGGACAGAAGACCGAGCTGAAGATCGTTCGCTCCGCCCCGGTCGACGTTGTCGCCCTCCTTCACATACGTGTCGAACGTCGTGTAGAGCGGGTTGATCTGCGGGTCGATCGTCACCGGGTACTGGGTGGCCGGATCCTTCAGCCACGCCAGGTCCGGGTTCAGCCGCATGACCAGACCGCCGGTCGCACGGGCCAGGCGGCTGGCGGGCCGCTCCGACTTGGCCGCCACGACCGCCCGCCGGACCGGTTCGTCCGTGCCGGGAGTCCGCCGGGCGTCCCACATCTCCGGCGCCGGTACGGCAGCGACCGCCCGGCCTCTGGCGTCCTTGAGGACCAGTCCGCCCGAGGTGTCCTGGGTGAACGAGGAGAATCCCTTGCCGGTCAGCGGAAACGTCAGCGCGGGCAGCCGGTCCACGGCCTCCCGGTTCTTCACCGTGAGGAACTGGGCGAAGCCGGTCCGGGTCGCCTCGACCACCAGATCGACACCGGCGGCCACCTCCGGATAGGTGGCGCGGTTGCCGGTCAGCATCGGCGCCGGCAGCGCACCCGGCCAGCCCATGGTCAACCGGCCGTCGCCGACGCCGACCGCGGCCAGCTCACCACCGTCCTTGCGGGCGCCGGAGATCCGCAGATCCGCGGGGTGCGCCCGGGGCCGCACGGAGCCGTCCGCCGCCGTCTGGAGTGTGAGGTCGACCGGAACCCACGTGTCGTTCTGCCGGATCCGCACCGGGCCGGCGTGAACCTTGGCCTCGACATGGCCGTCGGGATGGGCGACGTACTCGGCGGTCTCCGTGGTCATGCCGGTGACGCGGACCTGCTGGCCCGTCATCCGTGCGGTGACCAGGGCGGCCATCTCGTCCGGTCGTTCCAGCACCTCGGCTGGCGCCTTCGGCGACGGAGCCGCCTCGGCCCGTCCGGCGGGGACGTCGCTCATGGTGACGGTCAGTACGGCCACCATGGCGAAGGCCGTCAGGCGGCCCCATCGGGCACTTCTCGGGTTGGCGCAGTCCTTGACTGCACCGGATTTCGGCACGCGCGCAGGAGCCACTACTGGCCCTCCCCCGTGTTAGACGGCCTATGGAAAGGCGAACAGTACGGCGCGCAGGAAATTGACGTCAATGAAAACTTTTCGTTATACCACCGGGCGCACGAAGGCAAGGCGCCCTGCGTAGGGATTTGAGCGCTTCAGGCGATTGCGACGAGTTGAAGCGGCCGGTCCGGATTCGTCTGTTGCGGCGCGGAGGGGCGGGCAACGCCGGCACGACCACCGGGCGGGCGAACGCGATCCGGAAGACCGATAATTCGGCAATTGAGCCGGGTGGACGCCTCGGCGTATTAGGCGTTCCTCGATATGTGCCGACGTACCCGGAAAGGCGAAGCGAGTCGAGAGGATCTCCGCCTCTCGGAGCGGACGGCGGCATGCGTCACTCAGGCCGCCACCCCGGTCGACCAGCGCGAAGTCGCGTCCACACAGCGGACGTTACATTGACACTTTTCGTTACGCTGGTGATAGTAACCGCACACCGACACCACCAAGGGCGCCTACGCGTCAGTCGCTGGAGGATCCATGAGAAGGAGATCGAGAATCTACGCGGGACTGGCGGCCGCCGTCGTTTCGGCCGCCTCTGTGACCATGACGTTCGGCGCGGCGCCCGCGGGCGCCGCGATCGGCGGCTCCGGCCCCTACCCCGCCGACTACGAAACCTCGTCCACCCTGGCCAACCACACCATCTTCCGGCCCCAGACCCTCCCGTCCGAACGCCTTCCCATCCTGGTCTGGGGCAACGGCGCGTGCTCGGCCAACGGCCTGTCCCAGGGCAACTTCCTCCGCGAGATCGCCTCCCACGGCTTCCTCGCCATCGCCAACGGCGCGCCGAACGGCTCCGGCTCCACCAACGCCCAGATGCTCACCCAGTCCATCGACTGGGCGGTGGCGGAGAACTCCCGGTCGGGCAGCAAGTACTTCAACCGGCTGGACACCACGAAGATCGCCGTGGCCGGCTTCTCCTGCGGCGGCCTGGAGGCGTACGCCGTCTCCAACGACCCGCGCGTCACCACGACCGGCATCTTCAGCAGCGGGCTGCTCAACGACGCCGACGACTACCAGTTGCGCCGGCTGACCAAGCCCATCGCGTACTTCATCGGCGGGCCCAGCGACATCGCCTACCCCAACGCCATGGACGACTGGGGCAAGCTGCCGTCCGGGCTGCCCGCGTTCATGGGCAACCTGAACGTCGGTCACGGCGGCACCTACGACCAGCCCAACGGCGGCGAGTTCGGCCGGGTGGCGGTGCTCTACCTGAAGTGGCGCCTGAAGGGCGACGTGGGCGCCGGGGCCAACTTCGTCGGCCCGGACTGCGGCCTGTGCCGCACCCAGTGGACGGTCCAGCAGAAGAACCTGACGCTCGACCCGCCGCCCACCACCACGCCACCCCCGACCACGCCACCCCCCACCACGCCGCCGCCCACGACTCCCCCGCCCACTACGCCGCCGCCCGGCGGAGGCCCGTCCTGTTCGGCCGCCTACGTGGTGCAGGACCAGTGGAACGGCGGGTTCGTCGCCACCGTCACCGTCACCGCCGGCACCACCGCGCTGACCGGCTGGCGGGTGACGCTCGCCCTGCCGGGCGGCGCGTCGATCAGCTCGTTGTGGAACGGTGTGCCCAGCGGCACCAGCGGCACCGTCACCGTGGCGAACCAGAGCTACAACGGGCAGGTCGGCGCGGGCCAGACCACCACCTTCGGATTCCAGGGCGCCGGCAACGGCAGCGGCGCCACCGTCACGTGCGCCGGAAGCTGAGACGCGACTGACACGGCGGCGACCGGCCCGGCGGGAGGTGAGTAACGTCTCGCCGGGCACCGGGCAGGTGCCGGGCCGCCGTCGCGGCCAGTGCGCGCCCGCCGCCGGAAGGCCCCTGCTAGCGCGATCGGCAGGGGCCTTCCGCGATCGCGCGGCGCACCGAAATGCCATGTGCCGTAAGGGTTCCGGCCATGTCGACGAAGTTGACATAGTGGATGGGTGAGCTAGGGTTCCGCCCGGATGGTTGTCACCGGGACAGGGTCACCACGAGGACGGCATGACGGCACAGTGCAGTGGCTTCGACATCCGCTTGCTGGGCCCCCTCCGGGTCACGTACGCCGGGCAGGAACTGACGCTGCGGTCGGCCCAGCGCCGGGCCGTCTTCGCCGCGCTCGCCCTCACCCCGCAGCGGGGACTGTCCAAGGACGAGCTGATCGCCGCCGTCTGGGGCGACCGACCGCCGGCCAGCGCGCAGGGCAACCTCTACACGTACGTCTCCGCGCTGCGCCGGGTGCTCGAACCCGATCGCGACCGCTGGTCCTCCGGCGGCGTGCTCACGTCCGAGGGTGGCGGTTACCGCCTGCACGTCGCGGCGGACGCCGTCGACGTCCACCGCTTCGAGCGCCTGCGCGAACGCGCCCGCACGCCCCGCGCCGCCGGTGACGTGGCCGGCGAGCTGGCCGCGCTCGACGCCGCGCTCGCCGAGTGGCGCGGTGACGAGGCGCTGGTCGGCGTCCCCGGGCCCCGGGCGGCCAGCCAGCGTGCCCGGCTCGGCGAGCTGTACCTGACCTCGGTGGAGCGGCGGGCGGAGCTGATGCTGGGCCTCGGGCGCGCCGCCGAGGTCGTCGACCGCCTGCTCTCGCTCGTCGAACGCCACCCCGGCCGGGAGAGCCTGTACGCGGTGACCATGCGGGCGCTCGCCGCGCAGGGCCGCACCGCCGACGCACGCGCGCTCTACGCCACTCTCCGGGACCGTCTGGTGGCGGAGTCGGGCACCGAGCCCGGCGCCGCCGTCCGCCAGATCCACGAACAGATGCTCGGCACCGATCCCACCGCAACGCGCGGACACATCCCGGCGCCGCCCTCACTCCCCGGCTTCCAGGGGCGTACGGCTGCGCTGGCCCGGCTGCGGCAGGCGGTCACCGCGCTCGCGGCCGGGCGCGGGGGCAGCGTCTGGATCAGCGGCGAGGCGGGCATCGGCAAGTCGGCACTGCTCGCCGAGGGGCTGCGCGACGCGGCGCCGCTCGGCGTCCAGGTCGGCTGGGGCGTCGGCGACGAGCTGGCGTACCGGATGCCGCTGAGCATCATGCTGGAGTGCCTGTCGCTGGGCGACGACGCCGGCCTGCCCGCCTCGCTGCACGACTGCTCCGGCGGGGCGCCACCGACCATGACGGTCGTCGACACGGTCCAGCGGTTCGTGGTGGCGCGCTGCGCCGAACGGCCGCTGCTGCTCGTCCTGGACGATCTCCAGTGGGCCGACGACCTGTCCCTGCTGGTCTGGCACGCGCTGCACAACCTCACCGGGCGGCTGCCGTTGCTGCTCGTCTCCGCCTGCCGCCCGGTGCCCGCCGGCTACGAGGTGCGGCTCCTGCGCAGGGTGCTGCCCCGCAACGGCACCGCGCTCGTCGAACTCGGCCCGCTGGACGACGACACGGCGACCCGGCTGGCGCGTTCCTGGACCCGCCCGCCCGGCCCGGGCGCGGACACCGTACGCGCGCTCGTCGCGGCCGCCGCCGGCAATCCGTTCTATCTCCGCCAGCTCGTGCTCGCCGACCGCGACGGCCGGACCGCCGACACGCCCGGGCCCGAGCTGACCGAAGCCGTCAACCGGCACCTGCAACCGCTTGCCGACGACACCCGGCAGCTGCTGCGGGCGATCGCGTTCCTGGGCAACAACTATCTGGTCACCGACCTCGCCGCGGTCACCGGCAAGTCGGCGCCGCAGCTCGTCCCGGCGGTGGAGGAGGCGCTCGCCGCCGGGGTGCTCGTCGAGGACGGCCGCCGCCTGCGGTTCCGGCACCCGGTGATCCGCCGGGTGCTGCGCGGCGCGATCCCGACCGCGCTGCGGGTGCTGATGCACAGGCAGTTCGCGCAGCGGATCGCCGAGGCCGGCGGCGACCTCGGCCGGGTCGCCGGCCAGCTGCTGGCCGGGCCGGTGCCGGTGGACGCCTGGGTGCAGGGATGGCTGACCGCCCACGCCGCGCAGCTCAGCGCCGCCGCCCCCGCGCCGGCCATCGCGGTGCTGCGGCACGCCGTCGCCTCACCGGGCCTCTCCGCGTCGTCCCGCGAGTTGCTCACCGCGCAACTGGCCCGGGTGCTGCACCGCTGCGGCCTTCCCGCCCGGGCCGAGGCGATCTGGGTGTCGGCGCACACCGGGGACGCCGCGACGCGCGCCGAGATGAGCCGGATCGCCGGCTCCGACGACCCGCCCCGCAGCGCCGGGCAGGCCGTCGTCGGCCGCTCGTGACAGACCTGCGCGTCAACGTCCTGGGGCCGGTACGCGCCTGGCGCGGCGAAGCCGAGATCGACCTGGGACCGGCCCGGCGGCGGGCCCTGTTCGCGATGCTCGCCGCCAACGCCAACCGGCCGGTCACCCGGGGCGAGCTGATCCGGGCGCTGTGGGGCGGCTCCGTGCCCCGCGCCGCTGCCGGCAACGTCTACACGTACGTCTCCGGCCTGCGGCGCAGCCTGGGGACGGCCGGCGGGCGGCTGCTGTCCGGCCGGGCCGGTTACACGCTGCGGCTCGAACCGGGCGCGCTCGACGCCGACCGGTTCGTGTCGCTGTGCGAGGCGGCCGAGGCGCCCGCCGCCGCGGGCCGGCCCGGCGAGGCGGTGGCGCTGCTCGACGAGGCGCTCGCGCTGTGGCACGGCGACGCGTACGCGAACGTGGCCGCGCTGTTCGCGGAGCTCGACCGGCACCGCCTGGCGGAGCTGCGGATCGCCGCGGCGGAGCGGCGGGCCCGGCTGATCCTCGACGGTGGGTGTGACGAGAGCCCGATCGCCGACCTGACCGCCCTGGTCCGCGACCACCCGCTGCACGAGCCGTTCCACGAGCTGCTGATGCGCGCGTTGCACCGGGCCGGTCGCGGCACCGAGGCGCTCGACGTCTACCACGCGGCGCGCCGGGTGCTGGCCGACGAGCTCGGCGTCGAGCCCGGTACGGCGATGCGCGAGCTGCAGAGCCGGATTCTCACCGAGTCGGGACCGACCGCCGCGGTCGCCGTCGTCGCCCGTCCGGTCGCGCCGCGTCGCCGCCGCCTCGTCGGACGCGACGGCGAGCTGGAGCTGCTGCGCGGCCTGCTCGGTCAGGCGCGCGAGGGACGCAGCGCGATCGTGTGGATCGAGGGTGAGCCCGGCATCGGCAAGTCCGCGCTGCTGGACGCGGCGCTGCACGAGGCGCGGACCCTCGGCCTGCGGGTCGCGCGTGGCGTCGCCGAGGAACTGAGCAGCCGTATCCCGCTGCACGTGATGCGGGCGGCGCTGGGCGAGGAGGCGGTACCGCACGACGAGCCGGGCGCGGCGCTCGACCGGGTGCTCGCACACGTCCGTCGGCTGACCGCCGCCGGTCCGCTGGTGCTGGCCGTCGAGCGCCTCCAGTGGGCCGACGAGGCGAGCCTGCTGGCCTGGGAACGGCTGGCCGCGCTGACCCGGTGGCTGCCGTTGCTGCTCGTCGCGACGACCCGGCCCGAGCCCGGCCGCCGCGACCTGGCCCGGCTGCGGCGGGGCGTGGCGACACGTGACGGGCACCTGATCCGGCTCGCTCCCCTGCCCCGGGCGGACATCGAGCAGATCTTCGGCACCGCGGTGGGTGTCCCGCCCGGCGCCACGCTGCGGTCGCTCGCGCCGCTGACCGGCGGCAACCCGCTGTACGCGCGGGAGCTGGTGAGCGGTCTGGTGGCGGAGGACGGCGTACGGGTGGTCGACGGGCTCGCCGAGGTCGACGCGCGGGCCGACGGCATGCCGCGCTCGCTCGTGGACACCGTCCGGGCCAGCCTCGACCACCTCTCCCCCGGCGCCCGGGAGGCGCTGCGGTACGCGGCCCTGCTCGGCGACGAGTTCGCCGTCGCCGACCTCGCCGCGGTCACCGGGCGGACGCCGTTCGACCTGATGGCCGACCTGGAGGAGGCGGTCGCCGCGACAGTTCTCGTGGGCGCGGGCCGCGAGCTGGCGTTCCGGCAGCCGGTGCTGCGGCGGGCGCTCGCCGGGAGCATCCCCGCCGCGCTGCGGCCGACCCTGCACCGGTACGCGGCACAGGCGCTCGCGGACAACGGCAGCGCCGCCGCCCGGGTCGCCGGACACCTGCTCGCCGGGCCGCCCGAGGTCGACGACTGGCAGGTGGGCTGGCTCGTCGCGCACAGCGAGGAGCTGTTCCGGCAGGCGCCGGGGCCGGCCCGCGAGTTGTTCCGCCGGGCCCTGGCCAGCGGCCGGTGCGCGCCGGAGCAGCGGGAGACGCTCGCCGCGTTCCTGGACGGCCTGGGCGGCTAGCGCCGTTCCTGGACGGCCTGGGCCGCTAGCGCTCAGCGCAGCCCGGGGACGCCGACGAAGCGGCGCGCCGCAGCCGGCGGGACCGGCGTGCCGGGGCCGGCGCCGCCCGCGACGTGCCGGTCCAGGGCGGCCAGGGCCATGGCGTCGTACCGCGCCCGCCCGTCGGCCGCCGCGTCACCGGCGGACAGCTCACGCAGCAGCAGCCGCCCGGGAGCCCCGGCGGCCGGCTCCCGCACCTGGAGCACCGCGAAGGCCGTGCCGGGCAGGAAGAGGACGCGGGACGGCACGCCGTCGCCGGTCTCCAGCGCGCCCGTGCGCCGGCCGGTGGCCGACCAGATCAGCACCTCGACGTCTCCCGGCAGGTCGGCGGGCGGTTCGGCGAGCGCGTTGGTGAACCCCCAGTCGGTCAGCACCCGGCGCTGCGCGATCCGGCGCAGGTCCGCCCGGGTCAGGTCGGCGGCGGCGTACGTGACGCCACTGTGCACCGGCAGCGGGCGCGTACCGGCGGCCACGCACCTGGCGAACGGCACGTGACCACCCGGCTCGGCGGACCGCAGCGCCTGGTCGACGCCGTCCCCCGCGGCGGTCAGGTAGAGGCGGACCGCTGTGGCGTACTCCAGCGCGTCCGCGCCGTCGGGCAGGGCCGGGTGCGCCGCGAGCACGCGGGCGACGTCGGCGGCGAGCGCGGCGATCTGGCGCCGGAACGCGCGGCGGAACCAGGCCCGCTCCTCGTCGAGGTCGGGACCGGGGCGTACGCCCCGCGCCTCGTCGACGGGGGTGCGCTGGAAGCGGGCGGGCGCCACCGTCGGGCGGTGCACCGGCAGCGCCATCGTCGGAGCGCTCGCCCAGGTCACGCCCCCGCCACCCGCCCCGGCCACGCCGAGGAAGGCCGCCTCCGCCCCGGCCAAGGCGGAGAAGGCCGCGGCCGCTCCGGCCACGGCGGGACGGGGCGCGTCTCCTCGGGACACTGCGGGTCGGGCCGCATGTGCGTCAGTCACTGCGGACACGGCCACCTCGGGGGCCACCGGCGCGGCGACCGGGCCGGCCACGGTGAGGTCGACCGGCGGTGGGGCGGGAACCGGGGGCACGAGGGCCTGAACCGCCGCGTGCCGGCGCGCCCCGTGCGGCGGGGCCGGTTCCCGGGCCGGCGCCACCGACGAGGACGGACGCACCGCCGTACGCCCGCGGGTGGCCGGGTCGAGCCGTGCAGCCAGGTCGGCGGCCAGTTCCCGGTGGCGGTCGGCCACCGCCGGCGCCGGGTCGTCCACGACCAGCCGGGCCTGCGCCGGGTCCAGCGGGACGGCACGGATCCGGTCGGCGTCGCGGGACGGCAGCGGAGCACGCAGCCAGAGCCCGGACGGGATCACCTCGACCACCGCGTCGTGGGCGTACTGGTAGACGCCGGGACCGACCGGCTCGCCGAGTTCCGCTGGCGCGCGGTGGCTGAGGATGCGCGGCGTCGCCGCCGCCCCGAGCGCCGTCCGGGGACCGTACGCCAGTTCCCGCGCGAAGACCTGCCAGCCGGGACCACCGTCGGCGGTGACGGTGAACATGGCCGGGTCGTCCGGGCGGCCGGTGGGCACGCCGGTGAAGACCCGCACCGCACAGCCCAGCACCTCGGCGAGCGCCTGGCCGAACTGCTCGCCGTCGGGCAGCGCTACCGGCCCGTAGTGGATGAAGCGGGCGTGCTCGCGGCCCTGCGGCGCGAGTCCACGCCAGAACCGGGCGACGTCGTCGAGCCGCAGCGGGGCGGTGCCGGGGCAGCCCACCAGGACCGGCATCGCGTCCGGCAGGCACGCCATGGCCGAGGTCAGGCGGCCGCCGTGGGTGGCGATCGTCGCCTCGTCGCGGCTGTCGCGCAGCCAGACGCCACCCGGCAGCGGCTCCACGGCGCAGGTGGAGCTGATGGTGAGGTGGTCGGTGGCGGCGCCGTCCCAGGCCGGCGCCGGATAGCGCTTCGACTGCCAGGCCGGCGCCCGGCCGCGCCGGTAGCAGACCCAGCCGCCGAGGTCCGTGCCGTGCACGAAGAGCAGCCCCGCCGCGCCCGGGATCATCCGCCCGAACGGCGCGATCACCGGCCGGCCCAGCCGGTCGGAGAGCCACTGCCCGGCGAGCGCCCCGGTCTCCGGGCGCGCGCCGCAGACCACCAGCCGGATGCCCCGGCGCAGGCGCTGCCGGCGCAGCTCGGTCGCGACCGTGTCCCAGACGTCGAAGGGCAACTCGTGCTGCAAGTCGAGGATCACGATGTCGTTGTCCGGATCCGGGTCCACCGACAGCGCGACCGTACGGGCCTCCGGGCTGATCCGTTCCCGGGGGTGCAGCACCAGGGCGTTCCCGACGGTGTGGCGGGTGATCACCTCAGATCATGCCGGAGCGCAGGGCGTAGGCGACCGCGTGCGAGCGGTTGCGCAGCTTCAGGCGGTGGTTGAGGCCGTAGATGACGTTCTTCACCGTACGTTCGGAGTAGCGCAGTTCGTCGGCGATCTCGTTGGTGTCGAAGCCCTCGGCCATCAGCCGGAGCACGTCGATCTCGCGCGCCGTGAGCCCCGAGGCGTTGAGCCCGTTCGGGTTGAGCACGTCGCGCTGGAGCCGTTCGATGTGCTTGAGCAGTTCGCCCACCAGGTTCGGGGGCAGCACGCCGCCGCCGGAGGCGGCCGCCAGCACGCTGTGCGCGAGGCGTTCGGCGGTGACCGCCGCGCGTGGCAGGACCGCCACCACCCGGCACTCCACGGCGGTCAGCAGCTCCTGCTCGCTGATGTCGGTGGTGATCAGCACGACGGGCGCGCCGATCTCGGTCGCGGCGAGGCGCAGCATGGCGATCACGTCGGTGGTGAGGCGGTCCGCCGCGACGATCAGCACCTGCGCGCGGGTCCGGTCCGCGCTGTCCAGCAGCGTGACGTCCGACCGCGACCGGAGGTGGGCGGTCAGCCCGGTGTGGGTCAGCGGGTCCGGCGCGTGCACAAAGACGGCAACTTGCTCCACAGCCATCTCCATCACTGTCAGTAGGGGCTGACAGTCTCGTGGAGACTCCTTCAGGAAATCTCCACAGTGGTGCCGCGAGGCGCGGCAACCCGTGAAGATCGGCACGTAATCGCTGGTCAGACTTTTTTCAGTCAGTGAAGATTGATTTCGACGGGACCCATCTTCTCCGTGGCGAGCTTCCCGGCGTTCGCGGCGGCGGCCTGGATCGCCTCCATGATCGCCGTTTGCAGTGACGCGGCGTCACGCTGCTCGTACACCCGGGGGTCGACCCGGACGGCCTGGACCTTGCCCAGGCCACTGGCCATGACCACGACCGTGCCGTCCTGGGAGCGGCCGGTGACGATCGCCTTCTCCAGCTCCGTCTGCGCGGCGCGCATCTGGTCCTCGAGCCGCTGCGCGTTCTCCATGAACTCCTGGAACGAGGGCGGGATCGGCTTGGCTTCGGGCTGCATGCGAGGACCTTTCTACGGGAAGCGGGCGTACCGTCAGCCGACGGCGGCCAGGCCGCCGAGACGCTCGCCGACCGCGGCCGGCGCCACGGCCAGGTCGGCGAGCGCGAGCGTGCGGGAGCCGGTGCGCCGGGTCAGGGCGAGCGAGAACTGGTGGGCGGCGTGGACGGTGCGCCCGGGCAGCTGACCGGCCATCCGGGCCAGCGCCTCCCGGACGTCGTCGGGGACCTCGTGGCCCCGCCGCACCAGGTGCCGCAGCACGATCTCGGCCAGCTCGTCGGTGCTGAGCTCGGGCACCGACCACTGCTGGCCGAACACCTCGTTCACCGCGGGCACCGCGGCACGCAGGCTCGCCAGCGCCGGCTCCTCGCCGGTCAGCACCACCACCGGGTCGCCGAGCCGGGAACGCATCTGCGCGACGAGCGCCTCGGCGATCTCCGGCGCCACCCCGGAGCCGTCGTCGACGTAGTCGAGCTGGAGCACGCCCCCGGCCGCGTCGTCGAGGACCGCGGTCACCAGGCTGGCGGCCTGCCCCGGCCACTGCGGCGCCAGCTCCCGGCGGGTGCTCACCCGCACGAGCTGGCCGACCGGCACCAGGCCCAGCTCCGACAGGCAGGCGGCGTAGAGCCGGGCGTACTCGCCGCGGCCGCTGCCGGCCGCGCCGCCGATCAGCACGTTTCCGGTACGGCCCGGGCCCCGCCTGCGGTTGCGTCCCTCGCACAACTGCAACAGCGTCTGCCCGGCCGCCTCCTTCACCCGCTGCCCGCCGACCAGCCCGCAGATCCGCTTCCAGCTGCGGGCCGCGTTGATGGCGCCGGTCGGGTCGGTCGCCGCGTCGGGCTGCTCACCGGGCTCGACCGGCAGGTCCTCCAGCAGCGCCAGCTCGGGCTCGACGTCGGCGGCGGTGAGCCGGTTCAGCTCGTTGTCCTTCGTCGGCGGGTGGGCCGCCAGCCGGGACGCCTGGTTGTTGATCAGCGCCTCGAACAGCTTGCGGGCGACCCGGCCGTTGCCGAACGTCGCGTTCCTCGGCACCCGGGTGAAGTACGCGGTCAGCGCGTCAACCGCGTCGTCGGTCAGCTCGTAGTAGTGCTTGCTGACCAGGTTGGAGGTGATGGTGACAAGTTCCTCGACGGAGTAGTTCGGGAACTCGATGGTGCGTGTGAAGCGCGACGCCATACCGGGGTTGGAGGCGAGGAACTGCTCCATCAGCTCCGAGTACCCGGCGACGATCACCACCAGCTCGTCGCGGTGGTCCTCCATCATCTTCATCAGCGCGTCGATGGCCTCCTGCCCGAAGTCCGGGCCCGAGCCGCCCGAGCCGCTGGACAGCGTGTACGCCTCGTCGATGAACAGCACGCCGCCGAGCGCCTTGGTGACCAGCTCGGTGGTCTTGATCGCGGTGGAGCCGATGTACTGGCCCACCAGGTCGGCCCGCGCCGCCTCCACCATGTGGCCTTTGGACAGGATGCCCAGCTCCTTGAGCACCGAGCCGTAGAGGCGGGCCACTGTGGTCTTGCCCGTACCGGGTGGGCCGGCGAAGACCAGGTGCCGGCTCATCGGCGGCATCGGCAGCCCCATCTGGAGCCGCACCTGCGACATCTTGATCAGGTTGATCAGCGCGGTGACCTCCTGCTTCACCCCGCGCAGACCGATCAGGCCGTTCAACTGGCGCAACGGCTCGCTCAGCTCGTCGCCGCCGCTCTCCTCGGCCGTACCGTCGTCGCCGGCCGGCGGGACGGGCGCCGGGCCGGGGACCGGGGGCGGCGTGGCCTGCTGGCGGCCCACCGTCAGCGCGTCGACGGTCAGCGTGGCGCCGGGCGAGCGGCGCACGTCCTCGCCGCCGCTGTCGCGCACCACGCAGCGGGTGAGCGCCACCGGCTCCTCGGTGTCCACGCCGATGCCGGCCGCGCCACTGCCCAGCACCTCGCCGTCGGTGACCGACCCGCGGGACCCGGCCTCGAACACCACACCGTCCGCTCGGGCGTGGCGCACCCGGACCTGGGTGACCGCCGCCGCGCCGGTCACCCGCAGGCCGTCCCGGGCCGCGTCGGCGATCTCGCTGTCGCCCATCTGGAGAGCACCCTCGACGAGTACGCCGGAGCCCCGCAGCAGGGCCGCGCGCAGCGTCAGGTCGGCGCCGGGGCCCACCCGCACGCAGGCGGCCCCCGTACCGGTGAAGCGGGCTTCCCGCACGACGGCCCGCGCGGGACCGGTGAGCGCGAGCGCTGTCGCGTCGCCGGCGTCGACGGCCAGGTCGGCGCCCTCCAGCGACGCGCCGTCCTGGACCAGGACCCCGGCGCCCGCGGTGATCTCGGCCCGCAGCCGCTGCAGCACGACCGTCGACTCACCGGCGAGCACGGCGACGTGCTCCCGCGTGCCCCGGACCGTCAGCCCGAGGAAACGCGGTGCGCCGCCGCTGACCGCGACGCCGACCGGCGAGTCCAGGACCGTGCAGTCGGTGAACGTCGGCCGTCCGGCGCCGAGCACCTGCACGGCGGTGTGCCCGGCCCCGCCGAACACGCAGTTGCGGAACGACGGCGACGCGCCCTCGGCGATGTGCGCCGACTGCACCGCGGCGCCGGTGAACGTCGAGTCGCTGATCTGCACGTCGGCCTCGCCGCGGACGAAGACGTCGACGTTCCCGCTTCCGGTGACGGTCAGGCCGCGGATGCGGGCCCAGGCCCGCTGCTCGACCACGAGAGCCGGCTTGCCCGCCCCGGCGATCTCGCACTGCTCGACGGTGAGCCGGGCGTCGCCGCCCACGCAGACGCTGTTCGCGCCGGCCGTGCGCAGGCGGCAGCGGCGCAGCGTCAGGGCGCTGCTCTCCCCGGCCACGACACTGCTCGTGGCGACGTCGTGGACGACGGTGTCCTCGATCGTGCTGGACCCGGCCGACATCACCACCACGCCCGCGCCGGCCGAGCTGGTCACGTCGCAGCCGCGCAGCGCCACGGTGCCCTGCATCCGCGCCAGCAGCGTGACCCAGGAGGCGCCGCTGACCCGGCAGTCGTCCAGCGCCACCTCGCCCGCGTACACGTCGACCGCCGCCAGCGTCGTGTCGGCGCTGCTGAGCGTGATGCCGCGCAGCTGGGCGCCCTCGCCACGGACGACGAGGACGCTGCCCTCCTCCACATGAACCTCGACGGTGCCGGGCTGGACGGCGCTGATCGTCACCCGGTCGCCGACCACCAGCTTCTCGACGTACCGGCCGGGGTGGACGTCGATCGTGGCGCCGGGCTCGGCCCGGGACAGCGCCGAGCCGATGGTCGGATAGGAGCCCGCCTTACGGTCTCCCACCACGAGAACCTGCCGACTCACGGCGTCACCCCTTCCGGTCCAGTCCGGGCAGCACCCGGAGACGGCCACGGGCCCCGGCGCCGATCCGCTCCCGGGGCTCGGCCGTGGCCCACCGGTCCAGGCTGCGCCGCAGCGACGTGACCGCCAGCTCGTCGAGCGACACCCGGTTGGAGTCGACCCGGCCGGTGTCGTCGATCTCGTTGGCGCCGATCTCCCGCAGCAGGACCGCGCCGCGCTCGCCCGCCGCGGGCCGGCGCTGGTCCAGCACCTTGAAGTTCGTGCCCGGAAGGAACAGCACCCGGTCCTCGACGTGCTCGTCCCCCTCCGGCTCCAGCAGGCTGGTACGGCGGGCCGTCATCGACCAGATCAGCACGTCGGTGTCGCCGTCCTCGGTCGCGCACGGCTGGGTGAGCGCGTTGACGAAGCTCCAGTCGGTGACCAGGCGGCGGTCCTGGTAGAGCTCCCACTCCCGGTCGGTCGGGGACAGCCGGTAGACGGTCGTCCCCCGGAAGGACGGCATCCGGGAGACCCCGGCGACCACGCAGCGCGCGAACGGCACGTGCGGGCCCTTGCGACCGGAACGCAGGCCGGCGTCGACGCCCGGGCCCCGGCCGGTCAGGTAGAGCCGCAACGCGACCGAGTCGGCGAGCACGTCCTCAGTCGACACGCCGGAGCCCTGCATGCCCGGGTGCTGCGACATGATCCGGGACACCGAGCTGGCCATCACGTCGAACTCGCGGCTGAGCGTACGGCGCAGCCAGGCCCGCTCGTCGGCGAGCCCCTTCTTCTCCGACAGCAGCGCGCCCGCGCCGGCGGAGGGGACCGGCTGCACCCGGGCCTCGGCGCTGTCGGCCGGCTCGGCCTCGCCGGGCGGCCCGGCCTCAGCGGCCGATGGTTCGACCTCTCCCGACGCGGTCGCCGGAGCCGAGGTAGTGGCCGGAGTCGCCGCTGCGGGAATCGGATCGACGGCGTGGACCGTCAGCGACGGCACGGTGGGCGGGACCGGCCCGGGCGCCACCGGTGGCGGCGTCGCGAGCGCCTGGCCGAAACCGGCCGGCATGGTCGGCGGCTCCGGCTCGCCGAAGCCGGCTGGCATCGTGGGCGGCTCGGGGATCGGGTACGCGCCGGGCGCGGCGTCCTGTCCGCCGGCCTCCGTGAGCCCTCCTCCGGTGGCCTCGGTGTGCGCCGACGGCTCGGCGTGGACCAGCGGATCGGCGTGCTCCACCGGCTCGGGCGCTCCGGCTCGTTCGGCCGGGGCGACCGACCCGACCGGCGGGACCGGCCCGAGCGACCCGACCGGCTCGACGGGCTCGACGGGCTCGACGGGCTCGACCGTTACCACCGGTTCGGCGGCGACGATCGGCTCAGGCAGCGCAGGCCGCCCGTTCTGCCCCGCCGACTCCCCTGACCCGCCGGACGGGATCGGACGGCCGGCGGGGACCGGCCCGGCCAGGGCCGCAGGCGGGACGGGTGCCGGGCCGGCGGCAGCGGGCACGGCGGAGGGCGGACCGGAGACGGCCCGCTCGCCAGGGGCGGCCGGCAGCACCGGCTCGACCGGAGGCGGCACCACGGGCGGCGCCGGCAGATCCGACGCGAACGCCACGGGTGGCGGCGGCAGCTCCGGCACGAGCGGCGCCGGCAGATCCGACCCGGACGGCACCACGGGAGGGGCCGGCAGCTCGGACGCGACCAGCAGCACCGGCGGAGGCGGCAGCGTGGGGAACGCCGGGACCCCGGGCGCGACCGGGCGCGGCACCGCCGGCGGAGGCGGCAGCGTGGGCGTGCTCGCGAGCGGGTCCCGCTCGGACGTCACCGGCGCGGGACCGGCGACCACCACGCTGTCCGCCGACGCCGGGGCGACCGGCGCGGGCGGCGCCACCTCCACGTACGCCGGCATCGGAGCGGGGCCGACCATCGCGCGCGTCTCCGCTTCCAGGTCGACGACCACCTGCGCCCGGCTGGACGGCTTCGCACCGGGTACGAGCACCGACGCCGGCATCAGCGTCCGGGCGGTGCCGGCCATGCCGTCCACCCGTGCGGCCAGGTCGGCCGCCAGTTCCCGCATCCGCTCGGCGGCGGCGTGGACGGTGTCGTCGAAGACAAGCGTGCCGCTGCGGGCGTCGAGCATCGCGGCCCGAACCTGCTCGGCGTTCTTCGGCTCGGCGGTGGCCCGTACCCAGAGCCCGCTCTGCACCACCTCGACCACCGCGCCCGGGGCGAACCAGTAGACGCGGGGCGCGAGCTCCTCGGCGCCGGTCAGCGGCGGACGGTGGCGCAGCACCGTGGGACGGCGGGCCCGCGAGTTGGGGTGCGCCCGGGGCGAGTAGGACAGTTCCAGCGCGTACGGGGCCCAGCCGAACGCGCCGTCCGGCAGCACGGTACGGATCTCGTACTTCTGCGGGCTGCCGATCGGCACGCCGGTGTAGCAGGTGACCTCGGTGTTGAGCAGGTCGGCGAGCGCCTGCCCGAACGCCTCGCCCTCCGGCATGCGGATCTCGCCGAACTGCACGAAGCGCACCCGCTGCCGGTGCTCCTCGTCCAGTCCGCGCCAGAAGCGCACCACGTCGTCGAGCGACAGCGGCGGTGTGCCGGGGCAGCCCAGCAGCACCGACATGGTCTCCGCCTGGCACGGCACGTACGCGGTCAGCCGCCGCCGCTGCGGGTCGACCACCTGCGGGTCGCGGTTGCTGTGGATCCAGACCCCGGCCGGGATCGGCTCGATCTCGGCGACGGCGCTGGACGGGCGGGTGTCGACGGCGGCCCGGTCCCACGTCGGCGTCGGGTAGCGCTTCGCGTCCCAGGCCGGCGGGCGGCCGGGCCGGAACCGCACCCAGCCGCTGCCCGGTACGGAGTGGACGAACAGCGTGCCGGCCGAGCCGCGTACCAGGTCGCCGTCCGGGGCGATGACGGTGCGGTTGAGCCGCTCGGAGAGCCACTGCCCAGCCATCGCCGCGGAGTTGCCGTGCCGGCCGCAGGCGACCAGGCGGATGCCGCGGCGGCGGCGCGGCAGCACCCCGGCCATCGACTCCCACGCGCTGATCGGCATGCCGTCGCCGAGGTCGAGCACGACGACGTCGTTCTCCGCGTCCTCGATCATGGACAGTGCCAGCGACTGCGCCTCGGGGCTGATCGCGTCCTCGGCGTGGACCACGAGTGCGTTGCCGACCGTGTGCTGCACGACGCCGCCGGGGCGGTCCTTGCCGCCGCCGAACAGGTCCCGGATCCGGGTCGCCATGGTCGACCTACCCCACTTCCGCGGCCGCGATGGCCCTCAGGCTCAGCGCCGGGCCCTGCGGCAGCAACGCGAGCAACTCCTTCGGGAAGGGCACGTGCGGGACCCGGTCGAGCTTCAGCGCCTTCGCCGAGTCCTGGTCGCCGACGGGGTACGCCTTTCCGTCGTCCGCGATGTAGGTGGGCAGGGGGGCCACCCTGTCCGAGTCGAAGGGCGCCGGGAGCACGGCCATGCCGCTGCCCGGCCGGGTGCGTACCGACGCCTGCCCGGCGGGGCCGACGCCGGAGCGGTCCAGCGGGACGAGGACGGCGGTGCTGGCGAACCGCGTGCCGTCCACCGCGCTCTGCCGCAGGCACAGCGCGTTCGGGGCGGGCTCCTGCGGGGTGAGGCCGGTCAGGTCGGGCAGCCGGGTCAGCAGCGACCGGTCGGTCGACATGCGCGCGGCGGCGAGGTCGGCGGCGGTCAGCTCGACCGCCTTCGCGCCGGTGGTGGCCGTGGCGAGCAGGAACTCGGTGCGGCTCAGCGGGGCCAGGCCGTCGCTGCGCAGCACCAGCAGCTGCTCCGCGCCGGTGTCGGGCTGCTGGCGGAACAGCGTGCCGACCGGGTACGTGCGGTCGCCGACCCGGCCGGACCGGCCCTCACCGGGGATCGTGGCCGGCGTCAGGGCCGGCCCGTCGGGCAGGAAGGCGAGCCAGTTCTCCGGCGCGGGCACCCGGCGGGTCGTGGTGGCGCCGAGCGCGACGAGCACGGCCGGGTCGCCGACCCGGAACTTGCGATCGGCGGTCACCAGGTAGGTCGGCCCGGCGGCGTCGCGGACCACCACGAACCGGTCGGCCGGTACCGCGGTGGCTTCCGCACGCGGGTCGAGGTTGAGGCCGAGCCGGTCGCCGGGGGTGTCGGCGACCGATCCGGGCAGGCAGGCGAGCCACGGCCCGGCGACCATCGAGCCGGTGGCGATCGACTGCGGCGCGCCGTCGATGCCGATGGACGGTCCGCGCGGCACGTCCTTGATCGACTCCTGGGAGATCAGCTTCACGGTGGCGGAGCCGCCCTGGATCAGCATCGCCGAGGTCAGGTTCGGCGTCGGCCGCAGCATCCCGTCGAGGTAGACGTATCTGGTGCCGCTCTCCTTCTCCACCAGGATCACGCCGGCCTTGGTGTACGCCTTGCTGCCGCCGGGCACGATCCAGCCGTAGACGGCGAACCCGGCCACGACCAGGACGCTGATGAGCACGCCGAAGGCCAGGCCGGTGACGGCGCGCCGACCGGGGATCTCCGCCGTCGACGGGTCGCCCTGCACCAGGGCGGAGCTCAGCCGGCCCATCATGAACTGGTGGGCGTGCACATGGTCGCGCTGGGTCTGCACGGTCGGCTACCCGAACAGTCCGCGGGCCCAGGCGTAGAGCCCCAGCACCTGGGCGAGCACCGGCAGCACGACCAGGCCGGTGGCGACGTCCAGCCCACCCGCGGTGTACTCCCAGAACGGCAGCATGCGCCGCGGCCACGGCCGCAGCGCGGCCATCACCAGCGGCACCAGGAGGGCGACGAGCCCGCCGAGCAGCACGTACCGGCCGGTCGGGGCGAGCGTGTCGGAGAACATCAGGGCCACCATGAGATAGCCGACGGTACCGGCCGCCACCAGGGCGATCCGCTGCCAGAAACCGAAGAAGGTACGCGAGCGCAACAGGATTGCACTCGATGTCACGAGCACCAGCGTCCAGCCGGACCAGCCCGGTACCTGCATGGTGTGGTGCAGCAGCACCGGCAGGACCAGCGCGGAGGCGGTCATGCAGGCGGTCAGGTAGGTGTCCGCCTCGTCGGCCCGCGCCTTGACCAGGTCGGAGTCCTCCGGCTCGATGTCGTAGGACATGTCGGCGCCGGTCTTGGGCAGCTGCGGGCCGCGCAGCCGGGCCAGCTTCACCGCCGCCCGGGGCGCGATCACGATCAGCACGAGGATCACCGAGACGGCGACGGCGGAGACCTTCGGCGCGGTGAGCTGGAACCCGGCGCCGGCCAGCAGCACGAGCACCACCATCGCGGCGGTCAGCGCGACGATCAGCAGCGGGGCGAACGGCATGACCGGCGTGACCGTACGCTGCGCGACCAGCAGGAACGCGGTGACCGTGACGATCGCGACGGCCGCGGCCAGCGCGGCGTCGCCGTTCCAGGCGACGCCGTCGGGGTCGCCGTCGACGGCGCTGGACGCGGCGACCGCCGCGAAGAACGCCGCGCCGCCGCCGAACAGCAGCGGGAAAGCGCCGTCGGTCTGCTGGCGGGCGCTGACGATCGCGGCGGTGAACAGGCCGGCGGCGAGCACCGCGCCGGCGATCACCTGGGGCAGCACCGGGCCCCGGTCCACGAGTACGGCGGCGATCAGGCCCATCGCCACCAGGAAGAGCACCAGGAACAGCACCCGGCGGTACTCCGGCTGCCACCTGTCGGCCCGCCGGTTGACCACTGTGGCGACGCCCTCGGCGAGATCGTCGAAGTCGAGTTCGGGCAGCGGGTCCTGCGCGGGGCGCAGGTGCAGCTCCTCGCCCTCCAGCCAGTCCAGGCTCTCCGGCGTGCCGGACAGCTCGAACGGCGCCTGGCCGAGGCGTTGCAGCACCCACGACTCGTCGGGCACGTCGCCGTCGGGAACCCGGGACAGGTCGGTGGTGTGCCGCACCAGCAGCGGCATCAGGTTCGCCACCGGCATCCGGGCCGGCACGGCCAGGTCGGCCCGCCGGGCCGGCCCGACCACGGTGATCCGGCACAGTTGGTCGTTCAGCGCTGCGCTCACCAGCGAGCCTCTCTCATCGGGCCGTGTCCGACACGAAACCGGTCTGCATCAGACGTACGCCGCGCCGGGTGACGAGCTGGGCGCGCCCGGGCGGCAGTTGGCGGGCCTTCGCCTCGCCCAGGAACTTGCCCTCCTCCTTGGGGTAGGAGAAGAGCGTGGCGGGCGTGCCCAGCTCCCACATGCGCCGGATCACCGGGTCCATCATGGCCCGCATCGCGCCGGAGGTGCTCCGGGCCACGATCACGTGCAGGCCGATGAAGGTGCCCTGGGCCAGCAACGGCAGGAGGGGGTCGAGCGTCGAGCCCATGCCGGTGCCCTTGGTCATCAGGTCGTAGTCGTCCACGATGACGAACAGCTCCGGCCCTTCCCACCAGTCGCGTTTGCGCATCCGCTCCGACGAGACGTCCGCCCCTGGCAGCCGCCGGTTCATCGAGACCGACGTCTGGCCGGCCAGCTCGAACATCTTGTCGCCGGTGAACGCGAAGCCCACCTGGTACGCGGCGCCGATCGCGGTGTCCAGGTCGCGCCGTGAGTCGCCGAGCACGACCTTCGCCCGCTCCGGCGGGTAGTGCTGCTGGATGGCCCGCAGGACGAGCCGGAGCATGTTGGTCTTGCCGGTCTCGCTGTCGCCGAAGACCAGCATGTGCGGGGTGGCCATGAAGTCGTGCCAGACCGGGGCGAGACGCTGCTCGTCCTGGCCGATGACGACCTTGAACTCGGACTCGGGCGGCGGCAGCGTCTCGACCATCAGGTGCGCCGGGAGCATCCGTACCGGCGGGGCGGTCGGGCCGGGCCAGAACGTGCCGATCTCCTCGACCACCGACTTGGTCGCCTCGGCCAGGTCGCCCACCGCGGAGCTGCCGTCCATCCGGGGCAGCGCGGCCAGGAAGTGCAGCGCGCCCCCGGTCAGGCCGCGACCGACCTGGTTCGGCACGGTGGCCGCCTTGCGGGAGCCGTGCTCGGACTCCATCGCGTCGCCGAGCCGCAGCTCCAGCTTGGTGCCGAGCAGGTCCCGCATCCAGGTGCGCAGCTCCGACCAGCGGGTCGCGGTGACGATCACGTGCACGCCGAAGGACAGGCCGCGCGAGGCGAGTTCCTGGAACTTCTGCTCCAGCTCCTGGAAGTCCTGCTTCATCGTGTACCAGCCGTCGATGACCAGGAAGACGTGCCCGAAGCTGTCCTCGATCACCCCCTCGGCGACCTTGGCGAGGTAGCTGGACATGGAGTCGAGCCCGTGCCGGGCGAACTCCGCCTCCCGCTTCTCCATGACCTGGAGGACCTCTTCGACGGTACGGACGACGCGGTCGCGTTCCATCCGCGTCGCGACCGAGCCGACGTGCGGCAGGCCGGAGATCGAGGCGAGACCGCCGCCGCCGAAGTCGAGGCCGTAGAACTGCACCTCGCGGGGCGTGTTCGCCAGCGACAGCGCGAGGATCAGGCTGCGCAGCAGCGTCGACTTGCCGCTCTGCGGTGCGCCGGCGATGCCGACGTGGCCGTCCGCGCCGTTGAGGTCCACCACCAGCAGCTCGCGCAGCTGCTCGGCGGGCCGGTCCACCACGCCGACCGGCACCCGCAGACCGCCTTGGACGAGCGGGTCGTCGATGGTCATGCCGCGCACCGGGTCGGGCAGCACGCTCGGCATGAGCGAGTCCAGGCTGGGCGCACTGGACAACGGTGGCAACCAGACCTGGCGGGCCGGCGGGCCGGAGCCGGCGAGCCGGTCCAGCAGCACCTCGACCAGGCTCGGCCCGCCCGCGTCCACGCCGGGCTCCTCGGCCTGCTCGGCCGGGCGGTCCCGGCCGGGGTCGTGGCGCGCGGCGACCTGCCGGGTGGTGAACGGCACCACGTCGTCGGCCAGCTCGTCGTCGGCGTCGGCGACGCCGCTGAGGCGGCCGGTTCCGGTGTACGCGCCGGAGACGTACGCCGCCTTGAAGCGCACCAGGTTCGTGGTGTCGATCTTCAGGTAGCCGTTGCCGGGCTCGGGCGGCAGCTCGTACGCCGCGCCCACGCCGATCACCGACCGGGACTCCATCGAGGAGAACGTGCGCAGCGCCAGCCGGTACGACAGGTGTCCCTCGACCCGGTTGATCCGGCCCTCGTCCAGCCGCTGCGAGGCGAGCAGCAGATGCACGCCGAGCGACCGGCCGAGGCGGCCGATGGAGACGAACAGGTCCATGAACTCGCTCTTGCTGGACAGCAGCTCGCTGAACTCGTCCACGATGATCAGCAGCACCGGGAACGGCACGAGCTGCGCGCCGTTGCCGCGCGCCTTCTCGTAGTCGAACAGCGAGGCGTAGCCGCTGGCACGCAGCATCTCCTGCCGCCGGGTCATCTCGCCGTTGAGCGCGTCCTGCATCCGGTCGACGAGCGGCAGCTCGTCGGCCAGGTTGGTGATCACCGCCGAGGTGTGCGGCAGCTTGTCCATGCCGAGGAACGTGGCGCCGCCCTTGAAGTCGACGAGCACCAGGTTGAGGATCTCCGAGCTGTGCGTCGCGGCCAGGCCGCAGACGAGGGTACGCAGCAGCTCCGACTTGCCCGAGCCGGTGGCGCCGATGAGCAGGCCGTGCGGTCCCATGCCGCCCTGCGCGGACTCCTTCAGGTCCAGCTCGATGACCTCACCCTCCTCGGTGACGCCGATCGGCACCATGAGGCGGTTGCGCTGCGGGGTCCGGGTCCGCCACAGCGCCTGCACGTCGAAGGTCATCGCGTCGCGGATGCCGAGCAGCGTGGTCAGCTCGAAGCTGGTGTCCAGCGGCTCGTCGGAGACCTCCAGCGTGCCGCTGGTCCGCTTGGGCGCGATGATCCGGGCCAGGGCCTCGCACTGGGTCTCGTCGAGCCCGTCGCGCCTGGCCGTGCCGGTCGTCGCGCCGGCCGGGAACTCCACGGTGTCATCGGTGACGGTCAGCCTCAGCACCTTCGGGCCGCCGGGCATCGCGCCGGTCAGGTCGAGCAGCACCACGTTGCGGATGCCCGCGCCGAGCAGGCGGGAGCTGTCCGGCAGGTCCACCAGGTGCGCGACGATCACCAGGAACGGCTCGCTGGTGGTCGGCTTCACGGCCCGGTCGTGGTCGCCCCGGTCGGTGATCTCGGGGCCGAGCATGTCCATCAGCGCGTCGTGGCTGCCGGCGAACATCCGGACCGGGCCCGCCGCGTCGTACGCGGTGGGGTGCGCGTTGTGCGGCAGCCACTTGACCCACTCCCAGGGGCCCCGGTGCACCTCGGCGGCGAGCACGGCGATCCGCAGCTCGTCCGGGGCGTGGAAGGTGGCCAGCTGCGCCACCATGGCGCGGGCCAGGTCGATGGCCGGGTCGATGGCGCCCTCGAACTCGACGCTGGTGAAGCTCGGCAGTCCGACGGAGGTGGGGATGCCGGACACCGTGCGGTACGCCTCGGAGAAGCGCCGCAGCGAGATCGACGACAGCGGCTCCAGGTCCTCGATCGGCTTGGTGGAGGGCGGGTTGAACTTCAGCATCGCGGCCTGCCGGCCGAGACCGATGCGGACCCGGCCGAAGTCGTCGTGGCTGGGCCGGCGCTCCCACAGCCGGCTGCCCATCGCGATCGACCACAGCCAGCCCGGCTGCGGGTTGTTCCACAGGACGTGCCGGCGCTGCTGGTCGGCCGCGTCCCGGGCCTGCTTGCGCAGCTGCCCGATGTAGCGCAGGAAGTCGCGGCGCTCGCCGCGCATCTTGCGCTTACGCTCGGCGGCCGCGCGGCCGATCTGCATGACGCCCATGAGCAGCATGCCGCCGGCCATCGCGCCGCCCATCACGTACATGATCGGGGCGCGGTTGTAGAGGCCGAACATGGCGAGCATCGCGCCCATGCCGAGGCCCATCGGCACGACCATCGCGAACGAGCGGAAGTCGAGCGGGGCCTCCTCGGCCATCAGCGGCGGCTCCTGGAGCTCGATCGAGCCCTCCGGCGCCTCCGGGCCGGTGGCGCGGGGCGGGCGCTTGACGGTGACCGTACTCATCCGAGCCGCCCCACCCCGGCGTCGTCGCCACCCCAGGCGGTGTTCTCCTGGCGCAGCAGCTTCACGGCGTACCGGTCGTTGCGGTAGCGCTCGGTCACCTTGACGTCGTCGTCCTCCTCGGCCTGGCGCTTCTTCTCCTTCTCCGCCCGCTCCTGCTCCTCCTTGCGGCGCCGCTCCTGCTCGGCCCAGAACGCCTCGGCGCGTTCGGCCTCCTCCTTCTCCGCCGTCGCGAGCGCCTCCATGAACTCCGCGTCGCTGGCCGCGGGCTCGCCGCAGCGGCGCATCTTGTCCAGGTCGGCGCTGAAGAAGTCGGACGTGCCGTCGGCCGGCCGGGTCGCCTTCGCAGGCGGGACCCGTCGCCACACGGCACGCCGGAGCCCCGGTGTCTCGGACATGCTCACCTTTCCGTGCCCTGGTCGGCGGGCGCGCCGGTCAGCCAGTCGGCGTCGCTGAGGTCGTCCCACCCGGCCTTGTCGTCCGGGTCCTCGTCCGGCCGGACCAGCGGGACGTGGTCGTCGGCCGGGTGGTGGCGGGTGTCGCCGTCGCCGCCCCAGACGGCGTCGTCCTCGCGCAGCCCGGCGGCGGGGTCGGCGCTCTCCGCGGGCTCCCGGTCCTCGTCGCGTCCGGAGCGACGCCGCAGCGTGCCGGCCCGGGCCGGGTCGGCGGGGCCGCCCGCCCGTGGGCTCCGGCCGGCGAGACCGGCCACCGCGCCCGCGGCCGCCGGCCCGAGCGCCCCGGGGAGCACGACGGTCTCGACGTCCGCCACCGGGACGCCGCCGCCGGTCTTGCGGCGCGCCTCGTCCGGTTCTCCGCCGCCCGCCTCACCGGTGGGCGGCTCCACCGCCGTCGGCGCCTCCATCACTGTCGGTGGCGCGACCGCCTCGGGTACGGACGCACGCGGCGGCTCGGCGCCGTCGCGCGACTCCCCCGCCGCGACGTCCGCGTCCGGCGAGCAGCCCGCTGCTGCGGCCGGGGTCCGGCCGGCCTCGCCGGGCCGGACCGGACCGGACGCGCCGGGCCTGGCCGGGGGTGTGGTTCCGGCGGGCGTGGGCGGCAGCGTCCCGACGGCCACCGGCGTCGCCTCCGTCCGGCCGGGCAGGACCACCACCTCGGGTACGGCGACCCCGTCGGTGGACGAGTCACCAGCGACCGGCGGCGGCACGTCCGGCGCGGATTGGACCGCCGTCTCCAGTCCCGCGCCACCGGCTCCCGCGCCCGACGGCGCGTCCGGCGCTCCGGTGTCCGGGGCCGGCGGGCTCCAGTCGCCGGGATCCGCCTCGATCAGCCCGGAGGCGTCCGGCGCGTCCGGCACGCCACCGGCGGGCGCACCCGTGCCGGGGGCGCCTGGCGCTCCGGGCATCATCGGCATGCCGGCCGGCGCCGTCGCCACCGGCGAGTCGACGCCGACGTCCGAGGCCACTGGCAACGTGGCGGGAAGCTGCGGCCCGTCGACGCCGCCGAGCCCGTCGCCACCGGCCGGCGCGCCCCCGGACCCGTCCGGCACGCCGGCGTCGACGCCGGGCCGCCAGTCGTCGGCGTCGCCGCTGACCAGCCCTCGGGCGTCGGGCGACTCGGTGGCGCCGGAACCGTTCGCGCCTCCTGCCGGACCCGGCATGCCGGGCATGGGCGCGCCCAGCCCGGCGCCGCCGGACGACACGCCGGACGGCGCGCCGGGAACCTGCACGCCGTCGAACCCGGGCGACTGCCAGTCGGCCGCGTCACCTTCCACCAGGCCCTTGGCGTCCGGCGCCTCGGGAACGGCGGGTGCGCCGCCGCCACCGGCGCCGGGAGCACCGGCGCCGGGCATGCCCGGCATCATCGGCGACTGGAAGCCGCCGCCACCGGGCACCGCGCCGCCCGGGGCGGCCGGGATGTCCACGCCGCTGATCGCGCCGGGAGTGAAGTCCTTGCCGTTGCCCAGCAGCCCGTTCGCGTCCGGTTTCTCCGGCAGCCCGGGGCTGCCGCCGGCGCCGTTGCCGGCGCCGCCGGGTGAGCCGAGTCCCGGAACGCCGGGCGGGGTGAACCCGCCGCCGGCGGCGCCCCCGCCGACTCCGCCTCCGGGCTTCGGACCGCCGACCTCGCCCGGGCCGGAGAACGACGGCGGCTTCACCGAACCGCCGCCGCCGAGATTCGCCGAGCCCGGTGGCTTGATCCCCGGCGGCACCGCCCCGGGGACGAACCCGCCCGGTACGCCGCCGCCGGGCAGCCCGCCGCCGCCGATACCGCCCGGGCCGTTGAACGCCGGGGCGTCGAAGCCGGGCAGCCCGCCGCCGACGCCACCTCCGCCCGGGGTGGGGCCGCCGATCTCGCCCGGGCCGGAGAACGACGGCGGGGTGACGGTCCCCGGGCCCTGGCCGGGACCCGGCCCGCCGATGCCGCCGAGGTTCGGCGGCGTGATCGTGGGGACGGTGATGTTCGGCGGCGCGGTGAGGGGCGCGGTGGTGATGCCGCCGATGGAGGGCGTGGTGAACACCGGCGGGGTGAGCGTCGGAGGCGCCGACAGGTTCATCGTGGTGATGTTCGGCGTCGGGAACGGCGACGTCGCAGGCATGCTGATGCTCGGCGTCGGCATGGTGACCCCGGCCGTCTTCGCCTTGTCGGTGGTGATCCGGTACTGCTCGGCGACGGTGTGGACGACCTCGGCCATCTGCTGCGCCATCGGCTTCTCGTACTCGGTGCCGCTGATCGGCACCGGGCCGCTGCCGCTGCCGACGCCGTTCTGGGAGGCGATCCTCGCCCACTCGCCGTCCAGGTAGGCGATCGTCTGCTGGGCCCAGGAGAGGTGGTTGGCCGCGTCGTAGAGCTGCGACGGCAGCGACGTGAGGTTCGGGGAGGAGTTGATGGCGTTCGACGCGGTGTCGGAGTCCGGGACCTTGCCGCCGGCGAGGTGCTCGGCCTGCTTGCCGAGCAGGTCCGCGTAGAAGTTCATCTTGTCGCGGAACGCGCTGGCCGCGGGTCCCTGCCACGCCTTGTCGTCACCGACCATCGAGGCGACAGCGGTACGGATGGTCTGTTCCAGCCAGATCAGCAGGTCCTGCGTCGCCTGGAACGCCCGCGCCGCCTCGACCACCGACGCGACGTTGACGCGGGAGGCTGCGTACTGCAGTCCCGCCTCGCTGAACACCGCGGCGCCCCCGTTGACCGCGGCCTCGAGCTTGCGCCAGCCCCGGGTCTCGGTCGCCCAGGTCCGGTAGTCGTACAGGTCACCGACGGGAATTACCTTCGGCGGAAAGGTCCCTGCCTCCTCCGCGGGGTCGTTCCACCCGTCGAGTTTGCTCTCACCGAGACCGTTGCCCATGCCCCGTCCCTCTTCGCGAGCGGCGAGAACCGCCCGGCCGCGCTAGTTGCCGTCGGTCTTGATGATCTTCTGGCCGTACGTGCTCAGGTTGTCGAGGCCCTTGAAGGAGTCACCCATGACCTCGTTGAGCTTCTCCGTGGTCAGCGAGTTCAGCTCTTCGAGGTTCTTGTACTGGGCGGCCATCTTCAGCAGGGCGTGCTGCACGGCGAGGAGGGCCGTGTTCATGTCGACGAGCATGTCCTTCGTGTCGCCCTTGACGCCGCCGTCCTGGGCGGTCGCCCCGACCACCGCCTGCCGCAGCACCTCCGCGCGGGCGAAGGCCCCGGGCCGCGGGTCGACAGCGTTCAACTGGTCCACGGTGGTGAGCAGGATGTTCCCGGGACCGGTGATCCGGCCCAGCACCTCGTTGGCGAACCACTCCAGCGCGGCGGTGTTCACGGCCACGCCGCTGGTCGAGGCGGTGTCACCCTTGAACGTCGGGCTGATGCCCGGCGGGGTGAAGCCCGAGTTCGTCGGAGTCTTCGTCTCGTCGATCCAGTCGGGCTTGTCGGTGAACGCGGGCGGCTTCACGTTCGACGGGTCGGTGATGTTGGCCTTGTACTCCTTGACGAGGTTCCGCCAGCCGTCGATGTCGAGGATGTTCTTGTCGTACCACTCGCGGGCCTCGATCCACTCCGGGTGCTCGGCGCGGACCTCGTCCTTCCACCTGTCGAAATCCACGCCGGTGCGCCGGTTCTGGTGCTTGTTGTAGAAGGCCATCCAGGAGTCGTACGCCGCCTGAGTGGTGCCTTCCGGCTTCCCGATGGCGGCGTCGCCCATGCCGTAGGCGTTCATCGCGGCGATGGCTTCGGGGCTGGCGTATCCCCAGTCAATGCGGGCCAAGGAGATCACTCCACTCGAGAGTCGACGGCGGCGGGACGAAGGCGCAGACCCCAGCGGCCCGGGTCGTCTAGCTCACCGGGCCGGGGACGGACGACGGAGACTGCCGCGCCGCGTCCGCGGCAGCCGCCCGGCGGATCAACCGCCGCGGACGTCGTTCCAGATCATGGCGTGACGCTGCTCGGTGGTGCCGTAGTTGTCCGAGATCCGCAGCAGCGTCTGCCGGGCCTGCTCCAGGTAGCCCACCATCGAGTCGGCCGCCTGGTTCCAGGCCACCTTCGAGACGTGGTACTGCTGCTGGGCGGCACCGGTCCACTGGGCGAGGCTCGCCTCGACGGTGCGCTCCATCTCCTCCAGCGACGACTGGATCTGGCCGTTGATGCGGTGCATGTCGGTCAGCACGGCGTCTGCCTGCACGAAGTCGAAGGTGTAGTTGGACACGTCAGTCCTCTCGGGAGATCAGGGATCGGGGGTACGGCTCAGATGCCCGGCAGGGCCGCGCCGAAGGAGCTGGCCACGCTCGACGCCTCGTCCTCGGCCGCCTGGTAGCCCTTGGTGGTCACGCCCATGACCTCGAGCATGTTCAGCAGCTCGTTGATGACCCGCTGGAACGCGTTCTCCCAGTTGTCCATGGCCTGGTTGAAGCCCTGCGACGCCTGGCCGGTCCAGGAGGAGATCAGGACGGCCATCTGCCCGTTGACCGCGCGCAGCTGGCTGGTGAACTCGGTGGCCTTGTCGGAGAACTCCTGGGCAGCCCGCTGCATACCCGCTTCGGTGGTGCTGACGCTCGGCATCGTCACGGCCGGACTCCTCATGTCAGGGAAAGGTGGCAGGGAAGAGTGTTGATCCGCCGCCCCGTGCGGGCGCAACTTCGTCGCGCCGCCATGTCCGAACGTCACCCAACATTGCACGGCAGCGCCCCCGCGCCCGGCGGCGACGGCCGGGAGGCCGGGAAAAGTGGTTGCACTTTCATGCACTGATGCCCGGCCGGAGTTCCGGCGCGACGGCCGCGCCGTCTTCACTTGACGGCGACGTCGAGGGAGTGGTCCGTCGTGAACTACAGCGAGCGCATCGAAGGCCTGTTCCAGGAGTACGAGCGGCAGCGCAACAGCCTCACGGAGATGCAGGCCCGGATGAGCGCGCTCTCGGCCACCGCGTCGTCACCGCGCCGCGAGGTGAGCGTCACCGTCGGCCAGAACGGCGTGCTCACCGACATCCAGTTCCCCACCGGCGCCCACAAGCGGCTCACCACGGCCGACCTGACCCGGCTCGTCCTCGACACCTACGCCGACGCCAAGGAACAGGTCATGAACCAGGCGGCCGACGTGCTGGCGCCGATGCTGCCGGACGGTGTCGACGCCCACAAGCTGGTCCGGGGCCAGGCCGGCGCCGACGCGTTCCTGCCGAAGGAGCCGCGCATGGTGACGAGCGTGCGGGAACTCCTGACCCGGGGACCCGAATGACCGGCAACAATCCCGGCGGCCGGTTGTGGGTCGACCCGGACGGTGTGGAAGGGCTCGGCAAGGCGTACGAGTCGCACGTCCAGCTCTACGAGTCCTACCTCGCCCAGGCGATCGCGCTGCGCGCCCGGTACTCCAACGCCTGGGGCGACGACGACATGGGCAAGGAGTTCTCGGAGAAGTTCCTGCAGGGCATGGACAACCTCGAAGCGATCATCGGCGGCGTCAAGGGCACCCTGCACTACACCGCCGAGGGCCTGAAGGAGAGTGGCCGGGCGTACCGCGAGGCCGACGAGGCCGCCGCAGACGTGAGCCGGATGTTGGCAAAGGACTTCGACGGCCTGCGGCGCCCCGCGTACCCGATGCGGGCGGCGGTCACCGGCGACGTGCCGGAGCCTGCCGCGGAGGGTGAGCCGCGCCGGCCTCATCTGCTGTCCCGCCGCCGGGCGGCCGGCGAGCCGGTCCCCGAGCAGGCCGGGCTCCTTCCGCGGCAGCAGGGCACGCCGCTGCTGCCGGTGGAGCCCGCCGAGCCGCTGATCCCGGTCACCGCCGCCACGCCGGCCATCTCGTCCTACTTCTCCAAGCCGGAGTACGCGACCGCGCACGTCGGCGGCCGGCCACTGCCCGACGGGTACCGGCTGATCGCGCTCAACCCGTTCGCCGACGGCAGCACCCGGGTGGACGCGAACCTCTACGACTCGATCACCCCGCTGGCCGGAACGCCTGTCACCACCCCGGACGGCAGGGAGATCGATCCCGGACAGGGCCGATTCTTCGTCGTCAAGGAGAACCCGGCCGCCGACCCCACCGTCCCCGGCTACCAGCCGCTGTACCTGAGCTACGCGCCGGACGGCACGCCTTCGCCGATCATCACCGGCGCCTGAGCCACCCACCACCCGTCGCCGGTAGCACATGCCCGACTTCCACATCCCCAACGACCCGCAGTGGCAGTGGGCGTACGACCTGATCCTCGTCGCCGTCGGTGAGGAGTACCCGAAGGCCGACCCCACCGCCCTTCGCGCAATGGGCGACGAGTTGTATGCGCTCAGCAGCACCATCCTCAACGGGATGGGCGCCACCGCCAACCTCGGCTACGGGCTGGCCGGCAGCCTGTCCGGCCCGGCGATGGACGCGTTCCAGCAGTACCAGGTGGGCATCACCAAGAACGTGCCGGCCGGCGGCAACATCGCGCTGGCGCTGGGCGGATCGGCGTACAACTTCGCACTGGACTCGGAGAACACCCAGTACAACATCGTCATCGCGGCCTTCACCCAAGTCGTCGAGATCGCCATCGCGCTGGCCTCCGGCTTCGGCGCGGCGGCGGTTCCCGCCCTGATCAAGATCGGTCAGGAGATCGTCAAGGCTCTGATCGACCTGTTCCGGCAGCGCCTGCGGCACATGCTGATGCGGCTGGCCTGGGAGGCGTTCCAGGAGGGCCTGGAGGAACTCTGGCAGAGCGCCGCCGCCCAGGTGACCCAGATCATCGAGGGAAACCGCAAGTCCCTCGACTACAAGGACCTGGCGATCTCGTTCGCCGGTGGCGCCTTCATCGGCGCGGGCGTCAGCGGCGTACAGATGATCGGCGGCAAGTTCTTCCCGAAGATCAACGACAGCATCCTGTCCCGGGAAGGGTTGTCGGCGCTCGCCGAGACGCTGTTCGAGGGCCTGTTCACCATGATGGTCGGCGGCGGTGGATTCAACCCGTGGGCCACCATGTCCTCCTCGCTGATCGGCGGGATGGCGCACCACTACGCCACAGTGGTCGGCAACAGCTACGGCCCCGGCGCGGGCGCCAAGGCGCCACCGAAGATCGAGACGAACAGCCTCACCACCACGCCGTCCGCGCCGCCGCCGACGAGCGTGGACGGACCACCGGTTCCCCCGCCCGTCGGCTCCCCCACCGGGACGGGCGCAGGTCACGGCGGCGCCGGGAACCAGGGCGTCGGTGGGCTGCCCGCCGACGGCTCCGGCGCCGCCGGTGGCGCCGCCGGCGACTCCGGTCCGGGCCGTTCGGTCGGCGGCATCCAGGGCTCCGGGGGTCAGGGCTCCGGGGGTCAAGGCGCCGGGAGTCAGGGCGGTGCCGGTCAGGGTCCAGGTAGTCAGGGGCCGGGTCAGCAGGGCGCGGGAAGCCCGGGCGTCCAGGTGGGTGGGGGTTCGGCCACCGGTGGGCAGACCGGCGCTGGAAGCGCGACGGCCGGTGGGCAGAGCGGCGCCGACGGCCCGGTCGCGAGTGGTCAGGCCGCGGGTCGCGACGGCACCGGCAGCCAGGGCGCCGGCAACCCCGCCGGGACCGGCAACACGGCCGGCGGGACGGAGGCCCCGGTCTCCACCGGGGACAGGTCCGCGCGCGGCGACTCGACGGGTACTGCGACCGCAAGCCCGTCGACCGCCACCGGCGCGCCCTCGGCCGCCCCCGCGACGGTGGTCACCGACGCCGCGACGACGCGCGACGGCACCCTGGCCGGACCGGACGTCTCGACGTCGGGTGGTGGGCTGCCCGGGTTCGACACCACCACGCCGTCGACGTCGGCGACGCAGCCGCCCGCCACCTCCGGCTCCCCACCGGGAGCCCCGGCCGGACCGACGCCGTCCACGACCGCGCCGTCCCCCGCTACGTCCTCCCCGGCCACGCCGTCGGCCGCCCCGCCCGCACCCGCCACCGCTACGTCCTCGCCGAACCCGCCGTCGGCGGCCACGCCCGCGGCGGGGCGGGCCGACAGCACCGGTGCCGCGCCTGTGCTGCCACCGGTACGGGAGCAGGCGGGCGGCGTCTCGGTCGAGGTCGCTGCGGTCGGCGTGCCACCGGCGACCGGTCCCGCAGGGGGCATCGACGCGCCGGCCACCCCGGCACCCGCGACTGCGGCGTCCACACCGACCGGGCCGGTGGTCACCACCGACGGTCCAGCCGTCACCGTGGAGGGTGCGACGACCGCCCACGCCCCGGTGGGCGCGGACCACACCGGCGGCCGGGACGACCTCGCGCAGGCCGGTTCCCACCCCGGCCCGGCCCGGACCGGCGACCCGGGAACGACTCAACCCGTCACCCCGGCTACCGGAACGCCCGGCCGGGCCACGCCGAGCCCGCAGTTCCAGCGGGCGAAGGCGAACGCGGAGCCGCAACGGCTGCGCACCGAGCGGTACGTCCCGTGGAAGGACACCGTCGTCCCCGGCACGCACCTGCTGCGCGGCGAGATCACCACAATCGACTTCACCACGCGGGAGTTCACCGCCGACGGACGCGACTACCGGTCGTTCGACGTACACCTGGATCTGGTCTCGAAGAACGACCGGATGTCCCCGCAGGAGCTGCGGGACTTCGCCGACGCCGTGCAGCGCACCGTCGACGAGATGGTCAACGACAGGTACACGCTGCCCGACGGGCGGCTGCTGCACATCGACCTGATCGTCGACACGCCGCCGTGGCGCGACGGCATGACCCGCGACTGGCAGGCCGATCCGCGCCGCAACCCGCCGGTCGAGGTGACCTCCGAGACCGGCGTCCGCTCCGACCAGCATCTGTGGAACACCGGCGACCGCCTGAGCGTGATGGTGCACGAGGTGATGCACTACCTCGGCGCCAAGGAGGGTCACCAGGCCGACGAACACCTGCTCACCACAGTGGACCGTTCGGGTGTGATGGGTCTCGAGGTCGACGTCCTGCCGACGTCGTCGGAGCAGGCCGCGACCTCGACCGGGCCGGTCGACTACCTCACCGCCGAGGATCTGGCGACGATCCACGACGCCGCGCTGACCGCGGGACCGGTACGCGAACTGCCGATCCCATCGGCGACGCGCGAGCAGGCGCCGGACCCGTACCCGAATCCGCAGGTCCCGTCGCGTGCGCCGGCCCCGACACCGTCAGAACCGCAGGCCGCTCCGGTTCCCCCACCGCCGCCGCCACCGCCGGTCGCCCCGGTGCCCCCGCCACCACCGCCACCCATCGCCCCGGTGCCGCCGCCTCCCCCCGGGGTGCCCGGCCCTCCGCCACCACCGGCCGCGCCCGGCCGCCCGCCGCGGCCGGCCGGAGCGCCGACCCGGAACACCGCCCCACAGCGGGCGGACCTCTCCGCTGCCACACTGCCACCCCGGCAGCAGCCCGTGCCGACGGCGATCGGGCGAGCGCTCACCGACAAGTACCAGATGGTGCACGTCCTCGACCAGGGCTCCCCGGGCCTGGGCCACCAGGCGGCGACGGTCGCCATGCTCGACGGGCTGGCCGCGACCGGCTACCAGGGCACTGTGGTGCTGACCTACCCCAGCAACAAGACGCCGTACTACGCCGGGCAGCTCGGCCGGCAGGCCGACTTCGACAGCCCGGTGGGCTCGTACGACCTGTTCCACCGCGAGTGGACCGGTCGCCGGGGCGGGATGAACGTCGTCATGCGTCCGCAGCAGAAGCCCGTCGACCCGGGCGAGGGGCGGATACAGACGCCCGCCGACGACCTACGCAAGGAGCGGGACTGGAAGGAGAGGCAGTGGCCCGGCGCCGGCGGCAGCGATCTGCCCGACTGGCGACGGGAGCTGCAGCCGTCGTTCCGGAAAGAGGCGGAGACAACCGCTCAGGAAGTCGGCCAGGGCCTGCGCCTCGACCTGGTCCGCGCCGAAACGCTACCTCCGGGCGCCGCCCTGATCGTCCTGCCGGCCGTCGACGCGAAGAACAACGACGGCTCGGAGGTGAGCGAGGAGAAGAAGGAGGAGTGGTTCCAGAAGAACTGGGAGCGCGGGCTACGCGACGCCCACAACGGCAAGCACGACGTGCTCACGCTCCAGCCGTTCCTGTGGGACAAGTACCCCCGTCAGTTCCGCAGCGCGGACGGGACGGTCACGAATCTGGACGAGATCCTGCCCGGTGTTCCGACCTACCGTGGCCGGCCACCGGCCACCCCGCCGCCGGCCGCCGCCGAGGTAGTCAGGGCCACCGGCGTTCCCGGGGCCGACGCTCTCGCGAATCTGGTCGACAACCCGGACACCGACGTGGTGCTCGTCTACTACGGCATGACCGAGGCCACTCCCAAGCACAGCGACGTGGTCGGCCGGCTGGCCGCCGCCGCCCGGCCCGGCCGGCCGACTGTCGTCCTGGTGGTCGGCGACGCCGGGCGGAGCTTCACGACAGGCAACCCCGACGTCCACGTCGCGGCGCTGCCCCGGGTCTCGCCGGAGCAGATGGCCGGGCTCCGCGACCGCGCCACGCTCGTGGTCACCGAAGGCGCCAACACCTGGCAGGAGTCCCTCGCGGCGGGCAAGCCCACGCTCTCGGTGACCGCGTCCGCGGGTGACACCCGGCCGTGGGAGCACGGGCCCGCGTCGGTCCGGACCGACTCCGGCGAAGGCCGCGACCGGCTATTGGCGGCGTCGGAGTACCTGCGGCACGGCGGCGATCCCGCCACGGTGCGGGACTTCGTCCAGGACGACGACGGCAGCGTCCGCACGTACTTCGACGGGTGGCAGCAGGCCCTCGGCCAGACCGGCTCCGACCAGGTCGACCAGGCCCTCGCCACGGTCACCGGCCTGAAGTTGGACCCGGAGGCCCGCTCGCGTGAGGCCGCGCCGGGCGCGCCCCCGGTGGACACCACCGCCCGCACGGCCGGGACCCCGCCGGCCCGGCTCGACGTACCCAAGACCCGCGACGAGATCGCCCGGGCGCGCCACGAGCAGCGCGACACCGCGCCGCACCGGATCGCGAACACCAGCGCGTACGACGTGATCGTCCGCGACCCGAGTCCGGACACCCGGGTTCCGGACGTGGTCGCGCGCTCCTACGAGCGGGCCGGTCTGCCCCTTCCGGCAGCCGGCCGCCCCCGCCTGCGCCTCGAAGCGGTCGACAACCGCATCGCGTACGACCACCGGGTGCTCGACCTCGGCGACCGGAACGTGCAGGACTTCACGGTCAAGGTCTTCCTGGACGCGCGCGACGCCACGGCCGCCGCCGCCCGGGACGAGGTCGAGACCCGGGTGACCGAGGCGGTCGACCGGATCTACAACCAGGGCTTCCGCATCGGTGACCGCGACCAGCTGAACGTCACCGTGGAGTTCGTGACCCGGCCCGGCGAGGCGCACGCCGTCGTCGCGCTGCACGGCACTCCGTCGCCGACCACGCAGACCGCCTGGTCGACGCATTCGTCCGACCTGGACCTGGCGCACGAGATCGGGCACTTCCTGGGCCTGCGCGACGAGTACGCGATACCGGGCCGGGCCCTGGAGCGCGCGCTGGTCCGCGACGACAACTCGCTGATGGCGACCACCACGCCGCAGCCCGGCAACGAGCCGCGGCTGCTGGCCCGCGGCGTCGAGCGGATCGCCGGCCTGCGGCACGACGTGCTCTCGCCCGATCGCGGCGCGCTGCCGCCACGGACGCGGCCGGCCCGGTTCGAGCCGGTACGGGTGCCCGGCGGCCGCAACGCGCGGTTCGACGAGCTGACCGGGCACACCCGCGACGTCGACCCGGGCAACTACCGGCAGGCGACGATCGACCTGAAGGCCGAGGCGGCGCCGATCGGGTTCGTCGTCAACTCGATGCTCCCGGCCGCCGACGTCGACCAGATCCCCGAGGTGGTCCGAGCCGTCACCGAGGGCCTCGCCCCGGGCACCCGGGTCGCGTTCGTCTTCGGCGTCAACACCACCGCCGAGGTGCCGGACCTGGCGTTCCGGGACGCTGTCGCCCGGGCCGCCCGGCTCGCCGAGAGCCTCGACGTGCCGGTGGCGGTGAACGGCTACGCGGTCGGCACGAAGAACGACAAGTTCCCGTACGGCCGCACCCGCAACCAGGTGCTGCGCGATCCCGACACGGTGGCCGCGATCCGGGGCCTCGCGCAGGGCGGCCCGGACGGCGCGGACCGCCGCTACCCGTACGTCTCGATCCAGGACTTCGACCGGGGCGCCCGGACGGTCGCCGACGGCACCCACGTCTTCGACCGCGTCGACCGGGCGACCCGGTTCGACCCGGAGGCGACCGGGCAGCAGGCGGACTCCCCGGCCCGGCCCTTGATGATCTCCGGCGGTTACCGGGTCGGCGACGCCGCGGATCTGGTCCGGCGGACCCGGGAACGGCTGGAACGACGCGCCCGCGACCACGAGGCGAGGATCGCCGAACTCGCCACGCGCGACGACCGGGAGGCGCGCAAGGAACTCGGGATCGAGCGACAGAAGCTGGCCGCCGTCCACGGCGGGCTCGGCAAGCTCGCCACCGAGGCCGGGCAGGAGAAGTTCGTCCGGGACTTCGCCACGGCCGTGGACGAGGACATGCGCTCCCGGGACCGGCAGGCCACCGTCCACCCCATGCTCCCGTACTCGCCGGAGCCGAACCTCTTCGTCGACGGCCTGCTCGTCCTCGGCCGGCCCGAGGTCCGGTTCGGTGACGCGGGCGCCGAGTTCCTCCTGCTGGCCGAGAGCCTGCACCAGGCGTACGGCGACGAGCTGGCCGTCGCCCACGGCGCGGCGACGCCGGCCGGCCTGCCCCCGGACGTCCTCACCACCGATGTCCAGGTCGAGTCGCAGAACAACAGGCACCCCGACCGCGACCTGGGGTTCATGACGGACTTCGTGGGCGCCGCCACGCCCACCGACCTGTCCCGGCTGGCGGCCGACTTCGCCGCCGGCAACTTCCTGCCCCAGTCGCACGCCGTGCCCACGAACGCCAACCGGCAGCTGTTCTACACCGAGGGCACCGGCTTCAAGGAGTACCGGGCCGAGCTGCGCAAGCCCGACAGAGCCGCCGGCAAGCCGTTCGCCGCCCCCACCGACGTGACGCCCCGCCGTGCCGGGGTGGCGCGTGCCCCGGGCGAGCCGCCGCGCACGTGGCAGGAGTCGCTGACGCCGGAGCAGCTCCAGCAGCTCGGCGCGCAGCCGCACAACCGGCTCGTCACCACCGTCTCGCTGCCGCCGCCCGGGTCCGGTCCCGCGCCGGAGCCGAGCGGCGAGTTCACCGTCGACCCCGACCTGGACCCGTCGAAGCCGGCCCGGACCGTGGGCCTGCCGACCAGCCAGCGCCTCGTCGCCGCGCACCTGGTCGCCACGTCGAACGACTCGGGGACCATCCAGCAGGAGTTCGCCGCCGCCACCGCCATCGCCGATCGTGGTGGGCTCAGCCGGCAGCCGGGCTCCCTCTACGACGCGATCGCCGCCGGGCTGCCGGGCGCCGACGCGAACACCCTGCGGATCGACACCCTGCGGGCGGGCCGGGACACGATCGTGCTGGACGACGCCGCCGCGATGCGGCAGCAGCGCCCGTACGACAACGGGCACTTCGTGCGGGCGGCCCTCGCACCCGACCCCGGCACGCAGCGCCGCGGCGCCCCGATCGACGACGCCGAACGGCAGCGGATCGGCAACGCGCACGACGTGGTCGAGTTCGCCGCCGCCCGGGGCAGCCGGGTGCACCTCACCGTGCACGACGGGGCGGGCGGCCCGGTCCGGGAGTATCAGGTGCGCGGCGCCAAGCCGCAGGGCCGGCTGGCGCTGGTCCGCACGATCGACGCGTGGGGCGGGGTCACCTACGCGCCGTACGTGCCCCCGCCGCCCCCGGCGGCTGACACCGGCGACGACAGCGACAGCGAGTCCGGCGACTTCGGGATGTTCGGCGACGACGGCCTCGCCACGTTCGCGCCGACCGCCACCACGACAACGACCACGACCACGACCACGAGCGCCACGACCGGCGGCGCCGTCGACTCCGGCCTGGTGTTCGCCGCGCCCGACGACCGCGCCACCAGGTCCACCGCCCGGGACTTCCCGGACCGGCCCGACCGCTACCACGTGTTCGGACACGGCGAGACGGACGCGATCCGGGTCGGCGACGCCCGGATCACCCCGGCGCAGCTCGCCGCGCGCATCCGCGAGGACCACGACCGCTGGCAGGGACGCCCGATCGTCCTGATCGTCTGCGACAGCGGCACCGACCGCCGGGACGGCTTCGCCGCGCAGCTCGCCCGCGAACTGCCCGGCACCAGGATCATCGCGCCTGGCGGCGTGGTGTGGGCCGGGTCGACCGGACACGCGATCGTCACCGGCAGCGACAGTCGCGGCCCGGACGGCGAAGCGCTCACCCCGCCGACCGGTGACACCCGGTTCGTCGAGTTCGAGGCGTCACCCACCGACCCCGCCCGGCTCACCGTCACCGAGTTGTCGCACGTGCTCGACGCGTACACCCCGGTCGGTCAGGTCGACCCCGACCGGACGGCTCGGTCCGTCGCGCAGCTCTCCGCCTGGGCGCGGTCCGACGCCACCGAGGTCGAGACCCGGACCCGGCCGGCGCTCGACGCGCTCGCTCCGGCCCTCGACGACGCCACCCGGGCCGACGCCACGCACCGGCGCGCCGCCGGGCTGCACCGCGACGCGGCGAACCGGGTGGCCGACCTGTCGGAGAGCCAGCTCCAGCTCGACCAGCGCGCCGACGAGGCACCGAAGCTGGCGCGGGCCGGCGTCGACGCGGCGGCCCGGGCCGGGGACACGGCCGACGCGCGGCGGCTGCGCGAGATCGCCGGCCGGACCGAGGAGCACATCCGCGACCGGGACGCCGGGGTACGCGCCTCGCTCGCCGCCTCGGCCGCCGAGGTGGCGACCGTACGCGACCTGCGCGACGACGCCGCGTGGGCGCAGTCGACGGCGGCGCGCGCCGACGCGGACCTGCGGTTCCTGCGGGAGCGGCACGACCGGCTCGCCGCCCTGCGGGCCGAGACCCGGCACTGGGCGGACCAGGCCGCCCGGGCGGCCGCCGACGCCACCGCGGCGCTCGGCCTCCCGCCCGGCCCACGACGGGACCTGGCGCTCGCGGACGCGCTGCTGCGGGCGTACCCGGCGGTCAACGCGACCGCGCGGCGACGCGCCGACCTCGACCGGATCACCGCCGAGCTGGCCCCGCTCGGTGACCTGCCCACCGCGGTCCGGGACCGGCGCGACATCGCCGCCCAGGCCGAGCGCCTGGTCGCCGACGTGGCGTCCCGGGCGCCCGGGGCGTACGCCGCGCACACGGCCGCGCTGTCGCACATGGACGAGGCCCACGACTCGCTGACCGGGTCGGAGGAGCGACTCAACGACGTCTACGACCTGGCCGAGCGGCTCGGCGTGCCGCCCCGGACCCCGTCGCCCGCGCCGGCCGACGCGCCGGACGCGACGACGCCGCAGGACGACGCCGACTCCGACCTGGAACCGCCCGCCGACCTGCTGGTGGAGACCGCACCGGCGGGGCTGGCGCCGTTCTCTGCGCCGGAGGCCGGCACCGACGCGGCCACGACGGGCGAGGCGACCCCGGCCGAAGCCGGCCCGGAACAGATCGGCACGGCGCTGACCACCGAGGGCGAGACGGCGCTGCCGTCACCCGAGGCGGTACGCCGGCGCCTGCCCACCTACCTGCGGGACAGCCGCACCCTCGGCCTCGCCGAGCAGCTACGGGCCACCCGGGACGCGGCGCTCGGCGCGGCGCTGCGGACCCTCGACCCCCGCCTGCCGGCCGACGTCGTCGCCGCGGTGGAGGCCGACAGCCGCGACGACATCGACCAGTTCCTCGGCGCGGGCCGCCCCTACCCGGTCACGGTCGGCGGCCGCCCCGCCGAACTGGTGGTGACCGCCGTCCTCGACTGGGACGGGCTGACGGTCGACCGGGTGCACGACGACCCGCGCAAGGTCACCACGAAGACCCGGGAGAACCTCACCCACACGCTGCGGCACACCCGGGACCGGCACGTCGAGCCGAAGGCGACTGTCACCGCGCTGCCGGGCGTGATCGTCGGCGCGGGCGGCTCGGTGCCGACGGCGCCCACCACCGAACACTCCACCGCCCACAAGAGCACCTACACGTCCACCACCACGGTCAAGGTCAGCGACCTGGCCGAAGTGACAGTGCCGATCCGCTTCGTCGCCCGGCTCGTCCGGCCCGGCCGCCCCGACACCGGACCGGTCCAGGCCGCCGGCACCGTCGCTCTCGCCGTACCGACCGGGTTGCGTCCGGTCGGCGCGACCGCGCCGTCGGCCGCGGGCCCGGCGCTCGACGGACCGGTGCCGGCCCGGTTCGCGGTGGAGAGCGTACGCAGCCGCCCGGCCGATCCGGGCGCCACGTTCTTCGAGCAGGTCGAGGCGATCCTCGCCGAGGACGGCATGGGCGACCTGGTCCGCATCGGCGCGCCCGGCCGTCCGGCCGTGCAGAAGCTGCTCAGCGACGCGGCGTTCGCCGGCAAGCTGCCGACGACGGTCGTCACCGACCCGGCGAACCGGCACGACGGCTGGGTCCGGTCCGGTTCGCTGCCGCGCGGCGCGCGCACCGGCTGGCGGCGCTTCTTCCCGGGCCGCAGCCAGCAGGTCGAGGTGCGCCTGGTCGCCCGCCGCGTCGAGCAGGTGGAGAGCGTCGACGGCATCACGCACGTCGACACGTCCGCGCTCGCCGCCGAGAGCACCGGCGGCGCCACCGCCAAGCGGCTGTGGGGTGTCTGGGGCACCGCCGGTCCCGGTGTGGACGCAGGGCCGCTCAGCCTGGTCGTCGCGCCCCGGGTCGGCGGCAGCCGGGAGTCCGGCGTCAGCCGGACGATCACCGAGCGGACCGGCGCAAAGCAGACCGTGACGGGCACCGCTCCCGCCGTGCGGTACCGCGTCGAGTACGGCGTCCAGGTGCGCGTCCTGGGCCGTCCGCCGCGGATGCTGGCCGGCTCCGTCGAGGCGCTCCAGTGGACCACCCGCGACCGGCTGCCGGGCACCGCGCTCGACCCGGGCGGCCGGGAATGGCACGGACGGCGCGGCGCCGCCCGGACCCACTTCGCGCCGGCCCGCATCGAACGGGGCGAGTCGTTCGGCGGCGCGTACCTGACCCGGTTCGGCGACCAGGGGCTCTACGAGACGGTCGCCGAAGCGGTGCGGTCGGTGCCCGGTCACGACCGGTTCCGCCTGGCCACCCGGGACGAGATGCTGCGGCACTTCGACGACCCGCGGCTCGCCGACGGGCTGACCCCGCAACTGCAGGCGGCGCTGAGCCGCGACGCGGACCTGCGTACCCAGCTCTCCCCCGACCAGCTGCGCCACCTGGCGGACCGGATCGTCGGCCCCGGGCTGAAGATCCCGCTGATCCGCACCGGCACGTTCCACGACCACGTCACTGTGGTGACCATCCGGGGCACCCTCGGCGACGTGTCCGACGGCGACCTGCTCGACCACGACAAGGTCGGCGCCGACGCCAAACAGGACGCCCGGTCCACTGTGACCGGCGGGCGCGACCGCAGCACGTCGGCCGAGATCAGCCTGGAGCCGCGCATCCTCGGCCCGCTCGGCCAGGCCGCCTCGGCGATGATCGGCGGCCCCCGCGCCGCCGTCACCTGGAGCGCCGCCGACGAGAGCGCGATCACCGGCCGGCAGGCCGCCGAGAGCAGCCACGGACCGGCGCTCGACGACAAGGGCAAGCCCACCGGGGTACGGCTGCGCCAGTTCGCCGCCACCCTCGACCTCACCGTCACGACCCGGTCCAGCGTGCGGGTCAACCAGGCGGGCCGGCAGCTGTCCGTCGGGGCGTACGGCCGGGACGTGCCCACCGTCGTCGCGACGTCCGAGCAGCGCCCCCGCACCCACCGCCTCGACGTGCGCATGCTCGTTCCCGAGACGCGGGTCTCCCGGCAGCGCCCCGCTCCCGAGCCCGGCCCCGCCGTCCGGGACGAGCAGACCATCGCGTACCCGCCGCCGCTGAGCCGGATGACCGGCGGACCGCACGACCTCGACGGACGCCGGGTGGAGTCCTTCGTCGGCGCCGGCCGGCTGCAGGAAGCCGTGGTCGACACGCTGCACGAGGCCAGCGGCGACGACATCTACACCGCCGAGGACGGCCGGATCTCCACAGTCGTCGCGGACGAGCTGTCGCCGGAGCGCCTCACCGGTGACGCCGAGCTGTTCAGCCGGCCGCTGGCGCTGAGCAACCTGTGGCACGGCCGCCGGGCCGCGGACGCCCGCGCCGACGTGCGGGTACGGCTGCGACCGACGAACCCGGTGGTGCTCGACGACGCGGACGAGTTCGCCCGGATCAAGCGGACCTTCGCCAGCGGCACCGCGCGCAAGACCACGCACGGACGCTCGGTCGAGCTGAGTCTCTCCGCGACCGGCGTCGCCACGGTGAGCGGCCCGGCCGCCGACCACGGCGGCAGCACCGGCCGGCCGGCGGGCGCCGTCGTCCTGTCCGTCACGCCGTGGCGGCGCGCCTGGGGCCGGATCAGCGAGCGCAGCGTCTCGGGGATCTCGAAGCTGCGCGTCGGCGGCCGGCCCGAACGCGAGCTGCTGGTGCGGGTCGACGTGGAGGCGGAGGTGGTCGCCGAGGCGCGGCACGACACCAACCTGCTTCCGCTGGGCCTCTGGCCCGCCTCCCCGGCCCGCCGCGCCGGCCGGCGGCTCACCCTGCCGGGCGCTGTCGTCATGCGGATGACGCCGGCGGAGCTGAAGCGGCTCCAGGACCGCGACCGGGCCCGCCGGCACCGGAGCGCCGACGTGCGGCTGCAACTGCGGCACGCCGAGAACGCCGAGACGGTCCGCGCCGACCAGCGCGAGCAGCGCGCCCGGATGGCGCGGGCACAGGCCACCGAGCGCGGGAAACTGCTGCGGCGGCAGCACACCGAACGCCGCGACGCCTCCGACTACGTCGACCGGGTACGCCGGCGCCGCGAGGTCGGCGAGGCGGAGCGGCGGCTCGTCGACCAGTCCTTCGCCGCGCTGCAGGAGCGGCACCGGCGCGAGCTCGCCGAGCTGACCGCGACGCACGACGAGGCCACCCAGGCGCTGCTTCAGGCGCAGGAGCGCCAGCGGGCCGTACAGGCCGAGCACCAGCGGCGCGAACGCGAGCTCGTCCGGCAGGAACAGCAGCGGCAGGACGAGGCCGCGGCCGACCCCGGCACCCCGCACGACGGGGAACAACCCGCGTTCCGGCCCGGACCGCAACGCTCGTTCGGCATCGGCGGCGCCACCACCCACGTCGACCTCACCGACCGCATCCCGCACCTGCGGCGGGCCCTGGCCCGGGCGGCCGGCGAGGAACTCGCCCAGGCGATCCTGCCGTCCACCCAGGACCGCAGCCCCTTCGACCCGGTACGCAGGCTCGGCAGCTCCGGTTTCCTCGGCGCCGCCCACCTGCACCTGGCGGACGCGCTCAACGGCGGCCGGAGCGAGCCGATCCGGGTGGAGCGGCGCTTCCGGGGCTCCACCTACCACATCACGCTGACCGCCGAGCCGATGGGCGAGCCGAGCTTCACCGGCATCGACGTGGTCGACGAGCTGTCGGTCACCGACCGCTCGGTCGTCGGCGAGGCGCACACCCGCACCACCTCCCGGACGGCGGCGCAGGTGACGCTGACCGCCCGGGCGCAGGGCACCGAGACCGAACGGGTCGAGGACGACGCCACCCGGACCACCGGGCACGGCCCGGCCTCCGGCACCGTCGCCGCCGGCCTCACCGGCACCGCCGCCCTCGACAACCGGGCCACCAAGGCGACCGAACGCGCCGGCCGCACGTACGAACAGACGCTCACCGTCTCCGGGCCGGTGCCGACGTTCCGCGGGGCGGTCCGGCTGACCATGACCGTCACCGGCAAGGGGCTGCCCGAGGACGGCGTGTCGATCCGGGCCGTCCGCGACGTCACCACGTACTCGGCCACGCCGGGCCGGTCGCAGGCCGTCTCCGAGCCGGTCACGGCGGTACCCGCCGGGCAGACCACCGATGCGGGGCGGCAGGTGTGGCGCGCCGCCACCGGCTTCGATCCACTGCCCGAGCCGGGCCGCTTCGCCGTCGAGGACGTCCTGGTCCGCCTGCCCGACCTGCACGAAGCGGCCCGGCAGGCGCTCGTCGCCTCGGGCGTCGAACCCGGCCGCGACGTCACCGCAGCGCTGCGCGACGCCCTGACCGTCACCCGGATGAAGGCGCTGCCGGCCATGCTGGCCGGCGCATTCCCGCTGCCGATGCCGGCCCGGCTGGGCCGCGACCTGTTCCTCGACGCCCGCCTGGTGGCCCGCCCGAAGCTGCTGCGCGCGGACGCCACAGTGAAGATCGGCGGCTCGGCGAAGCGCAGCGCCGACACCGAGTACGAGCAGACCAGCGCTCATTCGTTCGCGCTGAGGACGGCCGGGCCGCTGGTCGTCGGCGGCGTCGGTCATCCGGGCGGCGCGAGCAAGGTCGGCGAGCGGGACGCCTTCAACGCGGTGAACGCCGCGACCCTCGTCGAGCAGCAGCTCTACCGCACCGACCCGGCCCGCCAGGTGAAGGACGAGGGCAAGGTCACCGTCAGCACGACCGGCAAGCCGACCCGGCGCACCGATCCGGACGACAAGCTCACCGCGGCGGTGGAGTACGACGTCGAGTTCCGCTTCGTGGCGCGTTCCCGCGACGCCGCCGGCAAGCACCGGGGCGGCGCCGAGGTCCGGGTGCCGGGCGGCTACGTGGTCCGGCTGGACGAGGAGGCGGCCCGCACCGTCACCGGCCGGGACCTCCCCCCGGGGCTGCGCGCGTCCGCGCTCGCCGTCGCCGACGCGGCGAAGACGCTGTCCGAGACGACGGCCCGCCGGGACGGCCTGACGTCCCGGGCCGACGCGGACCCGGAGGACGTCGCCGCCGCCGAGCGGGCCGTGACGGACGCCGAGCGCGCCTGGTGGGACGCCCACCACGCGCACGAGGCCGAGGTGACCCGGCCGCCGGAGCCGGTCCCGCCGGAGGACGTGCCGGCCGAGGACGTCGCCACGCCGACCGCGCAGACGCCGCTCGTCGGCGACCCGGTCGACGTCGCCACCGGCCGGGTGATCTACACCGAGGTGGACGCCCGGCTCCCCGGGCTCACGCTGGAGCGGACCCACCGATCCGACTACCGCCAGGGCCGCTGCTTCGGCCCGGCCTGGGCCTCCACGCTGGACCAGCGCGTCGTCACCGACGCCACGCACGCGCGGTTCCTGGCCGCCGACGGCTCCGTCCACACGTACCCGCTGCCCGCCGAGGGCGACGAGGCCCGGCCGGTCCTGGGCCCCGGCGGGCCGCTGCGCCGGCTGACCGGCGGCGGCTGGCTGCTCACCGAGCCGGGCCGGTGGCTGCTGTTCGCCCCGGCCACCGGGCACGGTGACTCGTGGCTCAGCGACGTGGTCAGCGACGACGTCGGGTGGCACGTCGAACGCGCCGCCGACGGCACCCCCGAGCTGCTGACCTGCACCTCCGGCGTGGTCGTGGTGCCGCACCTGGCCGGTGGCCTGGTCGTCGGCGCGCACGTACGGGCAGCCGGCGACACCGCCGCCGAGGCGCTCCACCTGCCCACCTTCGGCTACGACGACCGGCGGCGCCTGGTCGAGGTACGCAACTCCTCCGGCCACGCCACGCGGCTGCGCTACGACGAGGCGGGCCGGCTGGTGCGCTGGCAGGACCGCAACGGCGAGTGGTTCGGCTACGACTACGACGAGGCGGGCCGCTGCGTGCGGGCCGGCGGCGCCGGTGACTGGCTGCGCTACCGCCTGCGGTACGACGACGGCGTCACGTCCGTGACGAACTCGCTGGGCCAGGTGACCCGGTACGAGATCAACGAACGCCGCCAGGTCACCGCGATCGTCGACCCGCTGGGCGCTACCACCCGGCAGGAGTGGGACGCGGCGAACCGGCTGCTGTCGCGCACCGACCCGCTCGGGCGCGTCACCCGGTTCGACCACGACGCGCGCACGGTCACCCTGCCGGACGGCTCGACCCACCGGGTCCCGCCGCCCCGGCCCGCGCCCGCGGGCGGCATCGAGTTCGACGCGCTCGGACGGGTCCGGGCGACCCGGGCCCCGGACCGGGCGGTCACGACGTACGGCTGGACCGCCGAGGGGGACCTCGCGTGGCGGGTCCGCCCGGACGGCTCCACGCAACGGTGGTTCTACGACGGTGAAGGGAATCTGGTGGACGTCATCGACGCCTCAGGAAGGGCGGTGAGCTTCGAGTACGGCCCCTTCGATCTACCCACGGCCCGGGTGGACCAGGCGGGGAACCGCACCGAGTTCACGTACGACACGGAACTACGGCTCGTCGGGGTGACGAATCCGGCGGGCCGGACGTGGCGCTACGAGTACGACGCGGCCGGCCGCCTGTGCGGGCAGACCGACTTCGACGGCCGTACCCAGCGCTACGAGCACGACGACGCGGGACAGCTGGTCGCGCACACCGACGCCGCCGGCACCGTCACCCACTACCGCTGGGACGCGCTGGGCCGGGTCGTCGAACGCCGGGTCGGTGACGCCGTCACCCGCGTCGAGTACGACGCCGACGGTCACGTCGCGGCCGTGCTCAGCCCGGACGCGCAGGTGCGGTTCACCCGGGACGCCGAGGGCCGGGTGCTGTCCGAGACGATCAACGGCCGGACGGTGCACACGTCGTACACCGATTCCGGCGCGGTCGCGACGCGCACCACGCCGTCGGGCCGGTCGAGCCGGTGGACGTTCGACGCCGCCGGCCGCCCGGAGCGCCTGACCGCCGGGGAGCACCTGCTCGGCTTCACGCACGACGACGCCGGCCGGGAGATCGGCCGGACCGTCGGCGGCCTGGTCGCGCTGCGGCAGACCTTCGACGCGGCGGGCCGGCTCACCGGGCAGCAGATCGCCGACGCCGCCGAGCGCCGCTACAGCTACGACGCCGCCGACCGGGTCACCGCGATCGCCGACTCGCTCGCCGGTGACCAGTCCTTCACCGCCGACGACACCGGCCGCATCCGGGCCGTCGACGGGGACGTCCCGCAGCGGTACGACTACGACGAGGCCGGCAACCTGGTCGGCGCCGGTGGCGGACGCTGGGAGTTCACCGGCACGATGCTGGTGCGCTCCGACGACGCGACGTTCTCCTACGACGCGAAGGGCCGCCTCACCGGCCGGGTCGACGCCGCTGGCGCGTGGCGCTTCGAGTGGGACGCCGAGGACCGGCTGGTGCTGGCCGTCACCCCCGGCGGCGACCGCTGGCGCTACCGCTACGACGGCTTCGGCCGGCGCATCGCCAAGCAGCGCCTCGGTGACGGCGACCGGGTGCTGGAGGAGGTGTGCTTCGCCTGGTCCGGCGACCTGATGCTGGAGCAGACGCACCGCGACGTCACCGGCGCGACCACCACGACCACGTGGGACTACCGGCCGGACGCGCCGGTGCCGGTCGCGCAGACCGACGGCGGCACGCTCCGCGCGGTGATCACCGACAGCATCGGCACCCCGACCCACCTGGTCGAGCCGGGCGGCGGGCTGCGCTGGTGGTCGCGGGGTGACCTTTGGGGACGCGGCGCGGACCGCACCGTGACGCCGCTGGCCTTCCCCGGCCAGTACGTCGACGCCGAGACCGGCCTGCACTACAACCGGTTCCGCTACTACGACCCGGCGACCGGCCGGTACGTCAGCCCCGACCCGCTCGGTCTGACCGGCGGCCCGAACCCGACGGCGTACGTCGCCGACCCGCTGACCGTGGCCGACCCGCTGGGTCTGACCAGTTGCACGCCGGCCCCGGCTACGCCCCACCCGATGGCCGCGGTGGAGCCGGCGCTCGCCGTTCCCTCCGCGCAGACGCCCAGCAGCCTGCCCACGACCGCGGCGCCGCCCCCGCCGAGCGCGCTGTACGGCATGCCGGTCTGGGTGCGGGAGACCAGGCGCAACGCGGACGGCACCGTCACCCACGTGTACGTGGAGCGCGACACCCCGTCGCCGCCGCCGTTGAGCACACCGGTCGGTCAGGTCACCGCGCAGGCCCAGGCCTGGTTCGACACCGTCGGTTTCGCCCCGCAGACGGCGCTGGCCGACACGTCCTCGACGGCGCACCAGAGCTTCGAGAGCATCCGCGCCGACATGTACGCGCGGACCGGTCACCGCCCGCGTACCGGTCCCCGCAGCAACCGCGAGGGTCACTTCAACGAGCCGATGATCGGCAGCCGCCCGTACAACCATGCGGACGGGACGAGCGGCCTCGGCGACCGGATCGGCGCGGAGTCCGACGGCGGCCGCCGTACCGCCGGCCAGATCGCGAACTACCTGCGCGGCTTCACCGCCCTGGAGTCCATCGAGAGCACCGCCGGGCGGGAGTTCGCCACAGTTGTCGCGTTCGCCGAGCAGGCCCGTGGCTACCGCCAGGAGCGGCACGAGGCGGCGAACGCGCTCCAGGAGATCCACTCACTGGCCCGGAGCGGGCGCGCACGGCGCTACTGGGGGGACGTCGGTCACTGGTACGGCCCCGCCCGTCGTGGCTACGCCAGCGAGGAGGACTACGTACCGCCGTCGGAGCGCCCCCGGCCAGATCAGCTGATCACCGGTGAACGCCGGCCGCAGCGAACCGCGGCCCGCACGTTGGCGGTCGACGGCGAGCCCAGCGGCAGCCGCGACCGCAGCGACAGGTCACGCAGCCCGCGGGACCGGAGCCGTCCCGGCGGCGGCAGCCACCGGCGCGGCGGTGGTCAGGCGTACGGCTTCCAGGGGCCGCAGAGCGCTCCCGCGAGCCTCGGCGCCGCCTCCGCCACGCCGTCGGCGGACACCACGACGCCGCTGGCCGAGCAACTGGCAGCCGCGCAGGGTGACCCGGCGGCGCAGTCCCGGATCCTCGACACCTTCCGGGACGCGCTGTCCCGCGACGTCCCGCTGAGCAACGGGTCGACGCTGCGGATCCTGGCGGCCAACTCGCACGGCGGCACCGCGAACACCGCCGCCGACCTGGCGACGCTCGACGACGCGGACCGGGGGCACCTGCGGCAGATCCACCAGGGCCGGGACGCGGCCAATCAGAACGACTGCGTCACGCTCACGATGGCCGTGGACAGCTACAAGCAGTCCGGGCTGATCACCCAGATCCCGCCGCAGACGCACCCGAGAGCGCTCAGCGACATCCAGAAGCAGTACCCGGGCCGCACCACCGAGGAGGTCGGCACCCTCCAGGGTCTGATGGACGCGCTCGGCGCCATGCCGAACGGCACCAACGGCATCGTCGGCTTCCGCACCGACGGCCCCGGCGCCGTCGGCCACGTGGTCAACGTGTCGAAGGACTCGCAGGGCCGCGTGACGTTCGAGGACTCGCAGGTGCCGGGCCTGGCCACGCTGCCGCAGATCGGCCCGGACGGCTCCGTCGTCCTGATCCGGACCAGCGACCCGCAGCCGGCCCCGTCCTCGGACGTGGACATGGCCTCGGTCCGCGACGCCGACTCCGACGTCGACATGACCTCGGTCCGCGACACCGACTCCGACGTCGACATGACCTCCGTCCGCGACGCCGACAGCGACGTCGACATGGCCGACTTCTCGCCGACCACCGAGACGTTCGCCGGGGTGGCGCCCGAGGCGGTGGCGAAGACCACCGCGCAGACGCCCACCGTGGGTGACCCGATCGACGTCACCACCGGGCGGATGATCCTCACCCACACCGACGCGGTCCTGCCGGGGCTCACGCTGGAGCGGACCTACCGCTCCGACTACCGGTGGGGCCGGTCGTTCGGCCGGGCCTGGGCCTCCACGCTGGACCAGCGGATCATCGTCGACGGCGAGCAGGTCCGCTACCTGGCCGCCGACGGCTCGCTGCTCACCTACCCGCTGCCCGCCGAGGGCGAGGTGGCGCAGCCGGAGACCGGCCGGACGCTGCCGCTGCGCCGGCTGGTGGGCGGCGGCTGGCTGCTGACCGATCCGACGTCGGGCCGCAGCCTGCTGTTCGCCGCGGCGTCGGACACCGAGTCGCTGCTCACCGACGTCACCGACGGCGGCGTCAGCTGGACGATCCAGCGCGACCGCCGGGGTACGCCGACGCAGCTGCTGTCGTCGACCGGGGCCACCGTCGCGTTCACCTCGTCCACCGGGCTGATCACGATGGTCTCCCTGCCCAACGCGGCCGGTGACCTGATGGCGGCGTCGCGGTTCGGCTACGACGGTGACCTGAACCTGATCGAGGTGACGAACTCCTCGGGCGACCCCGAGCGCTTCACGTACGCCGACGGGCGGCTCGTGCGCTGGGAGGACCGCAACGGCGAGTGGTACACGTACACCTACGACGAGGCCGGCCGGTGCGTCGCCACCGACGGCAAGGGCGGCTACCTGCGCTACCGGTTCGACTACCAGCCGGGCCGCACCGTGGTGACCGACTCGCTCGGCGCGGTGCGCGTCTACGAGCTCAACGACCGCTTCCAGGTGGTCGCCGAGACCGACGCGCTGGGCGCGACCACGCGCAACGTCTGGGACGAGGCGTACCGCCTGCGGTCCACGACCGACCCGCTGGGCCGCACCACCTCCAGCGAGTACGACGCGCTCGGGCGGCTGGTCGCGGTCACCCGGCCGGACGGCAGCCGGTCCACCACCACGTACGACGACCTCGGTCGTGCGGTGTCCTGGACCGACTTCGACGGGAGCACCCGCAACCGTCAGTTCGGCCCGGACGGCCTGATGGTCGCCGAGGTGGACGCCGCAGGCGAGGTGGTCCGGTACGAGCAGCCGGCCGCCGACGGCCGGGGCACGACCACGCACGTCGGCCCGACCGCCGTCGTGCGCGACCCGGCCGGGCAGATCACCTCGGTGAGCACCGGGCAGGGCGAGACGCAGTACGCCTACGACGCGCTCGGCCGCCTGTTCAGCATCGAGGACGACAACGGTCTCACCGAGTTCGGCTGGACACTGGAGGGCGACCTGGCCTGGCGGGAGAACCCGGACGGCTCGGTCGAGGAGTTCCGCTACGACGGCGAGGGCAACCTGGTCGAGTGGGTTGACGCCACCGGCCGCCGGACGATCCGCGAGTACGGCGCGTTCGACCTGGTCACGGCCGAGATCGACGACGAGGGCAACCGCACCGAGTACGCGTACGACACCGAGCTGCGGCTGGTCCGGGTCACCAACCCGGCGGGCGCGACGTGGACGTACACGTACGACCCGAACGGCCGGATGGTGTCCGAGACCGACTTCGACGGCCGCACCCAGCGGTACGTCTACGACGCCGCCGGGCAGCTCGTCGAGCGCACCGACACGACCGGCGCTGTCACGCACTACGCGTACGACCTGCTCGGCCGGGTCGTGGAGCGGCGCACCGGCGAGGCGGTGACGCGGTTCGCGTACGACGCGGCGGGCCGGGTCGTCCCCGCCGGGGACGACGACTCGCAGATGCGGCTGGAGCGTGACCCCGTACCCCGGCGCTGACCCACCGCCCGCCCCGGCCGTCACCGCGGCCGGGGCGGGCACCCTGCCCGACCACCATCGACAGACAAGGACAATCTGATGGACGCCGACGACGCCCGCACCCGGGCGCAGGACGCGCTGCGCCGGCTGGAGAACCCGGCGCAGCCGCTGACGCTGCTCGCCCCGGACGCCCCGGCCGAGTACGCCTGGTGCTGGGTGTACCCGTTCAACACGGTCCGGGCCACCGAGACCGGCAGCATCATGGACACGCTCGCGGTGGGCCCGCTCGTGGTGCCGAAGAACGGCGCCGAGCCCTGGGTGGCCCCGTCCGGCCCGCCGCTGGAGCGCTGGCTCAACGAGTACGCCGAACGGGAGGGGCTGCCCCCGGTGCCGGTTCCGGCCGCGCCGGACCCGTTCGCCTGAGCCCGGACGGTCCGCCGCGACCGGCAGGACTGTCGCGGCGGACCGCCCGCCACCTGGAGGAACCATGACGGACCGGCCTTCCCCGCCCGGACCACCGCTGGCCGATCTGCTGCACCGGATGATGCGCGGCGACGAACCGGTGGAGCGGATCGGGTCGGCGCTGCGCGACGCCCGGCTCGACCTCGCGATGAACGGCGACGGCCGGCCGCTGGTCGTGCGCTCCTTCGACGACATGCCCTGCGTGGTGGTGGCCACCTCGGCGGCCACGCGCGCGGACACGTTCGCCCCGCTGTGGCGCCCGGTCGAGCTGGCCGAGCTCGCCGAACTGCTGCCCGACGGCATCGACCTGCTCGTCGACCCGGACGGTCCCGAGCCGGTACGGCTGGCCGCCGCGATCGTCTGGCACGCCCTGCTGCCCGCCGACGAGGAGGCCGCCGGGTGAGCGACGCCGAGTTCCTTCTGCTGCTCGATCCGGAGTGGACCGACGGCGAGGACGACGAGCCGCCGTTCGAGGCGGTCGTCGGGATGTGGCCGGTCGGCCCGGACGGCGAGGTCGGCCGGTTCCGGAGCAACCCGGAGTACCGTCCCCGCTTCCCGGACTCCCCCACCGACCCGGCCGACGCCCTGCTGCGCCTGACCGCGGCGGGCGAGGCCGAGCCGGCGGACCTGCTCACGGTCCTGCGGGACGCCACGTTCCACCTGGCGACGAACGGCGACGGGCGGCCACTCGTCGTGCCCGATCCCGAGGACGGGAGCTGCGTGGTGGTCACCACGAGCGCGGCACACCGGGAGCGGGTGCCGGCGCCCGGCTGGCGGCTGCTCGACCTGACGGAACTGGCCACCGCGGCCGGCGCGTACGACGCGCTGGTCAACCCGGGCGGCCCGGCGCCGGCCCGCCTGTCCGCCGCCTTCCTGCGCGAGGCGGCGCCGTGAGCGCCGGGACGCTGCACCTGCTCCTGCTGCGCGCCGCGGGCCGCCTCCCGGACGACGACCTCGTCGCACTGCGCGCGCTGCTCGCCGACGGCGACCGGGGCGCCTGCGCGGCCCGGCTGCTCGGCGCGTTCCCGCAGTCCGCGGCGGAGATCGCGGCGCTGGCCGCGCTGCTGCCACCGGAGACGCCGTTGCCGCCGGACCCGGCGGCCGACGAGGACGTGGACACCGAGCCGCGCACCCCGTTCGTCCCGTTCCCGCCGGCCGACCTGCCGCTGTACGCGACCGCCGCGCCGCTCGTCGTGGACGAGACCGCGGGCGGAAACGTGGACGACCTCGACCGGGCCCTGCTCGACGTGCTGGACCCGGCGCACACCGCCGGGGTGTGGCGCTGCTGGCGGATCACCGCCGGGCCGGGCGACACGGCGAGCGCCGTGCGCGTCTACCTGGTCGAGGCGACACTGCCCGACGACGAGCTGCCCGACGTCGCCGACCGGGGACAGCGGGCGCTCGGCGCCGCCGGTCACGCCGTGCCGGTCGAGGTCTACCGGCCCGGCCTGCCGCTGCCCGCGTACCAGTGGGCGGCCCGGTCCCGGTCGGCGCTGATCTGGGCCCCGCGGCCACCCGGCGAGGTCCGGGTGGCCGCCGACGGAGACGGGCGGCTCCCACTGGACGACGACGAGATCGCGCCGTTCGTCACCTACCTGCGGTCCGCCCCCGCGCTGACCGAGCGCCTGCGCACCGACGGCGCGTGGATCTGGCCGGCCGACCTGGCCGACCGGGTGCTCGACGAGGGCGCGCTGGCCGACGAGGGCCTGCGCCGGCACCTGCGGCTGCGCCGGGCCGAGCCGGGGCCGCCGGCCGACGCGGTCGCCGTGCACCGGGCGCTCGCCGCTCTGGTACGCGCCGGCTGGCCGCGCTGATGCACGAACGGCTTCGGTCGGGGTGTCCTTAGGGCACGACCGTCCGGCCGGACCGGCGCCCACGGCACCCGGCGTGGTCGAATGCGCCGAGCGCCGCCGACGAGGACGCGAGGAGGCCGGGAATGACGGAGCAGGAGCAGCTGCACATCGCGCTGCTGCGCCTCGGCGGGCAGGTCCCCGACGCGATGCTGGCCGAGGCGCGGCTGCGGCTCGCCGACACCGGCACGGTGGCCCTGCCCGAGCCGCCCGTGGCCCTCGATCTGGCGTTCACGTTCGCTTCGGCCGTACCCGATCCGCGTGTCTTCGGTGGGCGGGTGCCGCCGCTGGCGGACCTCACCGGCCGCGAGGGCCTGATGGACGACACCGACCGGGTCGCCGTCGCGGCGGTCCGGCGGCAGCCCGACGCCGTGGCGCTGTGGCGCGCGTGGCGGATCGCCCCGGAGTGGGCGGCCTCGGTGATCCCGCCCGCGCCGGTGTACGTGCTGGAGGCGAACGGGCCGCAGGCGGTGACGGCGGCGAACGTGATGCGGGCGCTCGCCGGGGCCGGGCTCACCGCGCCGCTGGTCGAGGTGTACCGCTCCGGTGACAAGCTTCCGCCGTACGCCGCGGCGGCCCGCGCATCCGGCGCGCTGCTCTGGGCCGACCGGGACGCCGAGCCACTGCGGATCGCCCGGGTCCACGACGAGGTGGACGACGACGGGGCCCGCTTCGCGCCCGACCGGGAGCGGCTGTCGGGCCCGGAACTGGCCCGGGTGGCCGCGTACCTCGACGCGGGCACCCCGGTGCTGGCCACCACCGCGCGGGGACCGGACGTGGTCCGGCCCGAACGCGGCCGGGTCGTGCCGATGACCTACCGCACGGACGGCCGCTGGCTGTGGCCCGAGTCGGTCGCCTACTACCTGCAGGCGTACGGGCTGGCGCCGGAACCGGACCTGCTGGCCCACATCCGCTCGCGCGGGGATCTGCTGCCGGTCACCGATCCCGCCGACGAGCACCGCGCGCTGGCCCTGCTGTTCCAGTCGTACGCCCTCGTGCCGGCGGCGCCGGACGCATGACGATCTTCGTGGCGATCGCGTCGTACCGGGACCGGGAACTGGTGCCGACGGTGCTGGACTGCCTGGCGAAGGCGGCGCGCCCACAGGACGTCCGCGTCGCGGTCTGCTGGCAGCACCTCGGCGACGAGGACATCTCCGCCATCCGGGACCTGCCCGGCGTGGACGTCCAGGAGTACGACGCCCGCGACAGCCGGGGCGCCTGCTGGGCACGCGACCAGACGTTCCAGCGGTACCGCGGTGAGGACTGGCTGTTGCAGGTCGACAGCCACACCCGGTTCGCGCCGGACTGGGACACACGGCTGATCCGGATGGCGCGGGAGACCGGCGCGGCGAAGCCGGTCCTGACCGCGTACCCGGCGAGTTACGAGCCCGAGCGGGAGTTCACCGGCGACGGCGTGCCGGCCGAGATCGTGGTCACCGACTGGACGGCGTTCGGCATACCGGTCTTCGGTCAGCGTCCCATCGAGGGGGCGGCGCCCGGCGTACCACCCAAACCGGCGCTGTTCCTGGCCGCCGGTTTCCTCTTCGCGCCCGGCTCGTTCGCCGTCGAGGTGCCGTACGACCCGGGCATCTACTTCCACGGTGAGGAGATCACCCTGGCGTTGCGCGCCTACACATGGGGCTACGACCTGTTCCATCCCACCGAGGTGCTGGCGTGGCACTACTACATCCGCCAGGACAAGCCGCGGCACTGGAGCGACCACGTCGAGTCCGACTGGGCCCGCTACGAGGAGCTGAGCCGCCGGCGGGTGCTCTACATGCTGCACACGCCGCCGGTCGACCGGCTCGGCATCGGCCCGGTACGCACGCTGCGGCAGTTCGTGGAACACACCGGCTGCAACTTCACCCGGCGCACCTGGACCGACATGCTGGCCCAGGAACTCGTGCTGCTCTTCTGACATTCCTGTCGGCCGGCTACCGGGCGAGCCGGTTCCGCTCGTAGTGGCCTCTGAAGTCGAAGAAGCGCAGCCCGTCCACAGTCGCGTCAGCGGCGATCTGCTCCGCCGTCCAGACATGGTCGGAGTAGTCGTCCATCGCGCCGCCGCCCCGACCGAGCAGCGTCAACGTCAGGCGACGGACCTCCACCGTCCCGTCGACCCGGCCTGAGACGTCGACCTGCACCGCCCACCTGGGCCGGTCACCGCGGGCGCGGCTCAGGGCCCGCACCGCCGCCGGCTCCCAGTCCGCGTACAGGTGCTCGTCCTCGCCGGTCAGATCCGGGTACAGGCATCCGTCCACCAGCCACGGATGTCTCTGATCCGGCGACAGCCGGTCGAGCAGGGCGACGACGGCGGCCTGCGCCATGGCCGGGAAGACGAAGACGGTACGCACGCCACGAGCGTCGCACGCCGCAGCCGATCCGACAGCGCCCCGCCACTGCGACCTGCCGGCGTGCAGGCAGGCGTTCAGCCGTTGCTAGGACTGGAGATCCCGCGCCTCGCGAAGGACTCGGCGACCTCGTCGAAGGCCGCGACGGCCAGCTCCGGCCGCGCGGCGGCCTCGGCCAACGGCAGCTCCACCTGAGGGTCGTAGCCGGACAGACCGGTGACCGCCTCGACGACCGCGCCGAGCTGGTGCACCGCCGCGACGACGGCCCGGGCGTCACCGCCCCGGTACCAGTACGGCACGGTGACACTGACCTCGTCCGCGTAGTAGCTGACCTGGACGCCGGTCGGCTCGTGCGTCAGCTCGTAGTTGTCGGCCCCCTCGAACACGGAGACCTCACCGAGCACCTGCCGCGCCGCCGCCACGATCCGGTTCCACGCCTCGGCGCGCGGACGCTCGTCGCTGTCGGCCTCCGCCGCCGCCTCCAGGGCGTCCTCCCAGGACTGGTCGTCGCCTCGGGGTACGAAGATCAGGTCATAGCTCATGACGAAGGACCGTACATCCAGGCGCTTTGATGCGCCGGTCGACTCCGCCTACTGGTGATCAGGATGACCTGGACGAGTCAGCACATCGTCCAGTCCTCGACGGTCAAGACCAACTCCTCAGCGCGAGTGGTCGAGATGCGATGTCGTTTGGCGATATCCGCCAGCACCGCTCCCTCGCTGACCTCGACATTGTCCTGTGTTGCTTGGTTGAACTCCCCGCTGAGCCCGTATGCCTGCGCGGACGGGACTCGACACTTGTCCGGCTGGCTCAGCTTGTCGCGGACGATGGCCTGGTGGAGCTGGTAGCCCTGCCAAGAGGCGGCGTCCCCTTTGGCGGCGTCCGCCCAACGCCCCTCAGGCGCCCATTCGAACGCCGCGTAACTGGGCGACACCTCACGTCGGTCGTATGTGATCACGATCGACAGCGCCTGCCATCCCTGCCCTCTGTGGTTCTCCACGATACGTGTCGCGACGTCGATGACCTGCTGAACGCTGACGGGGTAGACGTGCAGTTCCACCCGCAGGGCTAGACGGCGAGCGCCGGAGCCGGAACTGACGTCTCGGCGCTCGAAGATGTCGTAGGCAGGCAGCACTTGCCTTGTACTCGCTGGGCGACTCGCCCCTACCGGTGGCGTGGAAGGCGGCGTGGCCGACGGGGTAGGCAGAGCGGTGGTGCGAACCGGCTCGGGCGTGCGCGTACTCGGTGCTGGCGTTCGCTCGATGGTAGGGGAGGCTGGGGCAGGTTGCGAAGGTGACGCCCCGCCGAGGAGAAGGCCGACAGCGGAGAGAGCACCTCCGCCGATGCAGCAAAGGAAGAGACCACCGACAACTGCCACCGACAGGACGATCCCTACCCTCATGCCCTTCCCGGGAGCCCTGGCCGCATACTGCGCCGGGGGTCGCCCTGAAGGCGTCGCCGCGTCGGTTCCAAGCGGATTAACGAACGGATCCGGCGGATCGGGCGTCTGCTGCACGGCAGCTCCAATGGGAGGGCGTACAAACGATTGTCGACACCGCCGCGGTCCCTTACGTTCCACCGAACAGTGGAACTACGAACTGGCTGAACGTTCACGGCTGCGAAGTGACACCCGAGCGTAGGGTCCCGCAGCTACCGGAACGCCTTGCGCTCAGAATAGCCGCCAGCACCTGGAACGAACGACGTCCAGGAAGCGGTCGCCAGCGGCAACGAATCGAAAACGCCACGTCCAAAGGGATGCGTCTCACGTGATGCTTGGCGAGCCTCCGGCTCGCTCTGCCGATGCGAGTGCCTCCTCGGTCTGTCGCACGACAGCGGCATCGGGTATCGGCATCTGGGCCGGACTACGGCGCAGAAGCGGAGCGGCGATGTCCTCGGCAGGTCACGGGCGACGCCGATCTGCCCGTACGGCCGCCCACGGCGACCCGTTCGAAGGGTCGATCACGATATATGCGGGTGCCACGCTGGCGGGCATGCCGAGCGAGCAACGGGAACAGTGGGTCCGGATGGCACGTGCCGCACTGATCATCGCCGCGATGCGACGGTCGCTGCTGACCTACGGCGAACTGGGCCAGGCGATCGGCATGGCCGGCGTGGATCTCCGCAACCAGATGCGCCACGTTCTGGCCCGGGTGGCCGAGGAGTGCACCGCCGCCGGAGAGCCTTCCCTACCTGCGCTGGTCGTCAATGCCACCACTGGTCAGCCAGGCTCCGGCTGGATCGACGGCGCGGTCCGCTGGCACGCGGAGGTGCAGAAGCTGTTCCGGCACTGGAACTCACCGCGCTGAGCCGGTCCCACTTCTGTTGGCGCACCGGCCCTCCGCGCCCACGTGAACGCACCCTCAGTCCCACGTAGCGCGCCGGTTCACTGACCGTTACTCGTCCGTGTTCGCCACTCGTCCAGGCGCGTACCGGCGATGCGGGCGCCGTCGGCGGGAACCAGCGAGCGTTCGGCCACCGCGGCACCGAAATAGCGGGCGCCGGGATCACCCACCACCGAACGAGTATCCCGCTGAGCGTCGAGGACGGATCGTCCCAGTTCGTCGAGGCGGAACTGCTCCGGGCCGCCGACCTCGACCACGGCGTACGTCGGCGCGCCGACCACGACCTCGGCCACTGCGGCGGCGACGTCGTCCGCTGCCATCGGCTGGATGAGCACCGGCGCGAGGTGCACGGTAGCGCCGTCCGTGGCGGCGTCGACGATGCCCTGGAGGAACTCGAAGAACTGGGTGGCGTGCACGAGCGAGTACGGGAGCCCGGACGCCGCGATGAGCTGCTCCTGGGCGACCTTCGCCCGCATGTATCCGCTGTCCGGAAGCCGTTCGGAACCCACGACGGACAGCGCCACGTAGTGACCCACCCCGGCGTCCGCGGCGGCGGCGAGAAGGTTGCGCGTGGACGTCTCGAAGAACTCCAACGCGGCGCTGCCCTCCAGCGACGGCGAGTTCGACACGTCGACGACGGCGCCGGCGCCGGTCAGCGCCTCCGCCACTCCTTCGCCGGTCAGCGTGTTCACGCCGGCCTTCGGCGACGCCGCCACCGCTTCGTGGCCCTGGCATCGAGGATCTTCACGAGCTTGGAGCCGATGAGCCCACTGCCACCGATGACGACGACCTTCATGATCGAGCCCCTCCCTGGTCGGCACTGGCTGATTGGCGCTGCCACCAGTAGGACGGAAACCCTGCGCGGACGCAGGAAATTCGCCGAGAACAGCTCGACGGAGATCGTCCGGCTTCGACTGGAAGATCCCGGGCGGTCACGCCGGGGCGTAGCGGCGCACTCCGTCGACGTCGGCAGCCTTCAGCCGCCCCTGCGCCACCAGCAGGTCGAGGTGGGCGGCCGTCTCGGTGACGGCGAGCATCTGGTTGAACAGGTCCAGGTCGGCGAAGGCACGCTCCCGCCTGGTCCAGGTCAGTTGACCCGCCGCCTCGTAAGCCGTCGTCGCGTCACGCACGACCCCGCACGCCTGGTCGAGTCGCTTCGCATGATGGTGCAGGAGTTCGTCGACGCGCGCGTGGACACTCGGGCCGACCGGGCCGTGCGCAGGCAGCATCCGCTGGTCGGGCAGAGACCGGACCAACCGCAACGAATCCAGGTAGTCCCCGAGTGGCAGCGCCGCGGCCGCCGCCTCGAAGCCGATGGACGGTGTGATGTGCGGAAGGACGTGGTCGCCGGTGAACATCAGCTCCGCGTCGCGATCGAGGAAGACGACGTGCCCACGGGTGTGTCCAGGGGTCGCCACCACCCGCAGGGTCCTGGTCGGTAGGACGACGTCGGTCCCCCCGGCCAGCCAGTCGTCCGGTGCCGCCCAGTCCGTCGGATCATGCCGCGCCGACTCGGCCCGCGCGCGCAGCGCTTCGACGATCTCGCCCGCACCGCATCGCGTCAGCGCCTGCCAGTGTTCGGACATCGGCCGGTGGCCCGGAGTCGACAGCTCGCGGATAGAGGGTTCCTCGCCCTCGCCGAGGCTCACCGTGGTGCCGAACTCGCGCCGTACGGCCACCGCCATCGCGTAGTGGTCGCGGTGCACGTGCGTCACGAGGAACCGGCGCACGTCCGCAAGGCCCGCGCCCAGTGCAGCCAGGGCCGCATCCAGTGTCTGTCGGGCCGCCGTGATGGCCCAGCCCGAGTCGACCAGCACGAGGCCGTCGTCACCGGCCAGGGCGTACACGTTCACCGATCGCAGACCGTCCTGCGGTAGCGGCAGCGGAATGCGGTACACCCCGGCGGCCACCTCGAACACGCCCGGACGCGTCCAGTCCGACGTCACGTCATCGGGCTCGACCCGCATCGCTGCTGCCCCCACCATTCGCCGTCCTCCATCCAGAGCATGACCGACACGACTGTGTCACTTGCGCTTGCGGATCTCCTCGGCGGCCTGGGGGACGACCTTGAACAGGTCGCCGACCACGCCGTAGTCGGCGAGTTCGAAGATCGGCGCTTCGGCGTCCTTGTTCACCGCGACGATGGTCTTCGAGGTCTGCATGCCGGCCCGGTGCTGGATCGCCCCGGAGATACCCAGCGCGACATACAACTGCGGAGACACGGTCTTGCCGGTCTGGCCCACCTGGAACTGGTGCGGGTAGTAGCCGGAGTCGACTGCCGCGCGGGACGCGCCGACCGCGCCGCCGAGCAGGTCGGCGATCTCCTCGACCAGCTTGAAGTTGTCCGCGTTACCGACACCCCGCCCGCCGGACACGACTACGGAGGCTTCGGTCAGTTCGGGGCGGGAGCCCTTCTGCTCGGCGACCCGCTCCACGACCTTGGCGAGCTTGTCCGCGTCGGTGACCGACACGGTCAGCTGCTCCACCGCCGGGCTGGCCGCGGCCGGGACCGGGTTCAGCGAGTTCGGCCGGACGGTGACCAGCGGCAGACCCTTGGTGACCTTCGCCTTGACGATCGTGGAGCCGGCGAACGCGACCTGGGTGGCGGTGCCGTCGGCGGCCAGGCCGACCACGTCGGTCAGGATGCCGTTGTCCAGCTTCACCGCCAGCCGCGCGGCGATCTCCTTGCCCTCCTGCGACGAAGCGAGCAGCACCGCCGCCGGCTGCACCCGCGCGACGAGGTCGGCGACCACAGTCGCCTTCGGGGCCACCAGGTAGCCGTCGATCTCCTCACCCTCGGCCGCGTAGATCTTCTCCGCCCCGTACTCACCCAGCTTGCCGCTCAACGCCTGCGCCGCGCCGGCGCCACCGAGCACGACGGCGCTCGGGGTGCCCAGCTCGCGGGCGAGGGTGAGCATCTCGCACGTGACCTTCTTGACGCCGAACTCCCGGGTGGCTTCGACGACGACGAGAACCTCAGACATGTCAGTGACCTCTCACACGAACTTCTCGGAGGCGAGGAACTCGACCAGCTTCACGCCGCCGTCGCCCTCGTCGGTGATCTTCTCGCCGCCGGAACGCGGCGGCCGCTTCGAGTGCTCCACCACCGCGCTGGTGGCGCCGTCGAAGCCCACCTCCGCCGCGGCCACACCCACATCGGCCAGGGAGAGCGTCTGCACCGGCTTCTTCTTCGCCGCCATGATGCCCTTGAACGACGGGTACCGCGGCTCGTTGATCGTGTCCCACACCGACACCACAGCCGGGGTCGAGGCGGTCACCACCTCGTAACCCTCCTCGGTCTGCCGCTCCACCGTCAGGGCCGACCCGTCCACGGTCAGCTTCCGCGCGCCGGTCAGCGCGGCCACACCCAGCCGCTCGGCGATCATGTGCGGCATCACCTGCACCCGCCCGTCGGTCGACTCCGCACCGCACAGGACCAGATCGGCGCCCAACTGCCCGAGCGCCGCGGCGAGGACCTTCGAGGTCGCCACCGCGCAGGAACCGTGCAGCGCGTCATCCACCACATGCACGGCCTTGTCCGGGCCCATCGACAACGCCTTACGGATCGACTCGGTCGCCCGGTCCGGACCCATCGTCAGGATGGTGACCTCACCACCATGCGCTTCCTTGATCTTCAACGCCTCTTCGATGGCGTACTCGTCCATCTCATTGATCACGTTGTTCGCCGAACCGCGGTCGACGGTGTTGTCGTCAGAACGCAGGCTGCGGTCCGCGCCCGAATCAGGCACCTGCTTGACGAGTACGACGATATTCATCGCTTCGATCACCTTTCCTGTCTCGCGGCGTCACGCATGCTCCGGGCGTCCTGGCCACCGAGGGAGTCACTGCCCACCTCGGCATTGTGCGCGTGGGCCACGTGGTGCAGCCCGAACACCGAATCCATTCCGTCCCGCAGGCCCATGAGGTCCTCGGCCTGGTTGACCGCCTTCTTCGTCAGCGCGAGACCCAGACGCGGCATCTGCGCGATCCGTGCGGCGAGCCCCATGACCTCCGCCTCGAGCTCGTCTCTGGCGACCACCCGGTTGACCATGCCCAGCTCGGCGGCGCGCGCCGCCGGCATCCGGTCGCCGGTGAAGAGGAACTCCTTGGCGAAGCGCGGACCCATCACCCACGGATGGGCGAAGTACTCGACGCCGGGGATCCCCATGCGGACGACCGGATCGGCGAAGAACGCGTCGTCCGAGGCGACGATCAGGTCGCACGACCAGGCGAGCATGAGGCCCCCGGCGATGCACGCTCCCTGCACCATCGCGATCATCGGCTTGGGCAGCTCACGCCAGCGGCGGCACATCCCGAGGTACACCTCGGACTCCCGGGCGAACCGGCTGTCGGCCCCGGCCTTGCCCACATGGTCCCACCACAGTCCGGCCCGCCTGTCGAACGACGAGTCGATGTCCCGGCCCGGCGTACCGATGTCGTGGCCGGCCGAGAAGTGCTTCCCCGCGCCCGCCAGGACGATGACCTTCACCTCGTCGTCCGCGGCCGCGCGGTAGAACGCGTCGTCGAGCGCGTAGGTCATCGCCGAGTTCTGCGCGTTGCGGTACTCCGGCCGGTTCATCGTCACGACGGCCACCGGCCCCCGCGTCTCGTACCGGACGACCTCCGCCGCCGCCTGCGGGTCCACGCCGCTGGTCTCGCTCATCTGGATCTCCTTCTCACGGGTCGGTGTACGTCGCGCGGGGCCGGCGGTCAGGACGCGGGGCGCACGCCGGTCAGGCCGACACCGAGGTCGTCCAGCAGAGCCGACCGGTGCCAGGCGGCGCTGCCCCACGACGACTCCAGAGCCCACGACCGCTTGAGGAACAGGTGCAGGTCGTACTCGGTCGTGTAACCGATCGCGCCGTGGCACTGCAGGGCGGCCCGGCCCACGACGTGCGCCGCCTCGGACGCCAGCGCCTTGGCCGTCGCCAGGGAACGCAGCCGGCCCGGGGCGCCCGCGGCCAGTTCGAACCCGGCCGTCGCCACCACCGGTACGGCGAACTCCAGGTGCAGCAGCGCCGTGGCGAGGTGGTGCTTGACCGCCTGGAAGCTGCCGATCGGCACCCCGAACTGCTCCCTGGTGCGGACGTGCTCGACAGTGAGGTCGAGCATCCGCCGGGACAGCCCGATGAGCTCGGCCGAGGTCGCCAGCACTCCGCGCTCCCAGGCCAGCCGCACCACCTGCGGGTCGTCCACCGCCGCCACGAGCCGCGCGCCTGCGTACCCGGTCAGGTCCAGCGCGACGTCCACCGACGGCGACGTCGAGACCGCCGCGTCGGACACGTCGAGAATCTCGATGCGCCCCGTCCCACCGAAGCCGCCACGCAGCACCAGGTCGACACCGGAACCGAACGCGACATGCCCGGTCTCCGCAGGGTCGACGCCGACCGTGAGGCTCCCGTCGACGAGCTTCGCCAGCAGGTCCGGAGCGCCCGCGGCGAGCACCGCCGGGGCGACCGCGAGGGTCGCCGTGAGCGGCAGCGGCGCGGCGGCGTACCCGATCTGCGCGAAGACCGACACGAGGTGGTTCTCGTCCACGCCCAGCCCTCCGTCGTCCTCGGCCACCAGCAGCCCCGCAACGCCGAGACCGGCCAGGCTCTCGGCCAGTGCGGCCACCTGCGCCGATCCGGCTCCGGCGCGTACCGTCTGCGGCGGGCACCGGTCGGTGAGCACCTGACGGACGACCGCCTCCAGCTCCCGCTGCTCGTCACTCGGAGCGAAACGCACGCCTGATCACCTCCTCGGCAGGCCGAGCAGGCGCTCGGCGATGATGTTGCGCTGGATCTCGTTGGTGCCCGCGTAGATCGGGCCCGACAGCGAGAACTGGTAGCCGCGGGTCCACGGGCCGTCCACGAGCGCGTCCGGGCCGAGCAGTTCCAGCGCCGTCTCGTGCAACGCGATGTCCAGCTCGGACCAGAAGACCTTGTTGAGGCTCGAACGTGCGCCGGACGGACGACCCTCGACGATGTCGGTGACCTGAGCCAGCGTGAACTGCTGGTAGGCGTGCGCCTGCATCCACGAGCGCGCCACCCGGTCGCGGAGCAGGTCGGTCGCCGCCTCGCCCCGCTCGCCCGCGAGCGCCACGAGCGCGGCTGCCGCCTTGAGGAAACGCCCCGGTGAGCGCAGCGTCAGTCCCCGCTCCGAGCCGGTCGTCGACATCGCGACCGACCAGCCCTGGTCGACGCCGCCGAGGACCGCCGAGTCCGGTACGAACGCGTCCTCGAAGAACACGTCAGCGAAGCCCTCGTCACCGTCGAGCCGGTCGAACCCGCGCACCGTCACGCCCGGGGTGTCCAGCGGCACGAGGAAGTACGTCAGTCCGCGGTGCCGCTGCGCCTGCGGGTCGGTACGGAACAGCCCGAACAGGTGGGTGCAGAACGCGCCCCGGGTCGACCAGGTCTTCTGCCCGCTCAGGCGCCACCCGCCGGCCTGCTCATCGCGTACCGCCCGGGACGTGATCCCGGCCAGGTCGCTGCCCGCGCCCGGCTCGGACCAGCCCTGGGCCCACAGGTCCTGCGCCGCCGCCATCCGCGGCAGCAGCTCGTCCTGCTGCTGCTTGGTGCCGAACTCGAAGATCGTCGGGGCCAGCAGGAAGATGCCGTTCTGCGTCACCCGCTGCGGCGCGCCGGCCCGGTAGTACTCCTCCTCGAAGATGAGCCACTGCCAGATCGAGGCCTCGCGGCCGCCGTACTCCTGCGGCCACGACACGACCGACCACCGGTCCGCGTGCAGTGCCCGCTCCCACTCCAGGTGGGCGGCGAAGCCCGCCGCGGTGTCCCCGGAGGGCAGCGGCTGCCGCGGTACGTTCGCGGTGAGCCAGTCGCGGGCCTCCGCACGGAACTGCTCGTCCTGTGCCGACCAGGTCAGATCCATCTCAGTCCCGTCCCGTCCCGGCGGAAACCGTCGCCGGCGTGTCGCGGTAGCGGCGTAGTTGCGTACGCGCCACCGTGCGCAGGTGCACCTCGTCCGGGCCGTCGGCGATGCCGAGGATGCGGGCGCTCGCCCACATCCGGGCGATCGGGAAGTCGTCGGTGACCCCGCCGCCGCCGTGCGCCTGGATCGAACGGTCCAGCACGTTGCGGGCGACCCGGGGCGCGACGACCTTGATCGCGGCGATCTCGGTCGCGGCGCCCTGGATCCCGACCTGGTCGATGAGCCACGCCGCCTTGAGCACGAGCAGGCGCGCCTGCTCGATCTCCATGCGGGACTCGGCGATCCAGTTCCGCACCACGCCCTGGTCGGAGATCGGGCCGCCGAACGCCTCGCGGGCCGTCGTCCGGCGCACCATCAGCTCGAGGCCCCGCTCGGCCATGCCGACGCAGCGCATCGCGTGGTGGATGCGGCCCGGGCCGAGGCGGGCCTGGGCGATGGCGAAACCCTCGCCCTCGGCGCCGAGCAGGTTCGTCACCGGCACCCGCACGTCGTCGAACCGGATCTCACAGTGGCCGTGCTGGTCGTGGTAACCGAAGATCGGCAGCGACCGCAGAATCGTCACCCCGGGGGTGTCGACCGGTACGAGGATCATGGACTGCTGCCGGTAGACGGCCGCCTCCGGGTCCGTCTTGCCCATCAGCACGAGGACGGCGCAGCGCGGGTCCGCGGCGCCGGTCGTCCACCACTTGCGTCCGTTGATGACGTACTCGTCGCCGTCACGCACGATCGAGGTGGCGATGTTGCGCGCGTCGGAGGAGGCCACGTCCGGCTCGGTCATCGAGAAGCCGGAGCGCATCGTGCCGTCGAGCAACGGGGCGAGCCACCGCTGCTTCTGCTCGGGCGTGCCGAACATGTGCAGCAGCTCCATGTTGCCGGTGTCCGGCGCGGCACAGTTGATCGCCTCGGGGGCGAGGTAGGGCGAGCGTCCGGTCTCCTCGGCCAGGTAGGCGTACTCGACGTTGGTGAGGCCGGACAGGTCGGGCAGGAAGAGGTTCCACAGCCCCAGCGTGCGCGCCGTCGCCTTCAGCTCCTCGACAACCGGCGGCAGGACGTGGGACACCCCGCCGTTCTCGCCGGCCGCGGCGGCGAGCTGGGCGGCGTACACCTTCTCGGCGGGGTAGACGTGCTCGGTCATGAACGTGCGCAACGTCGCGAGCAGTTCGCTCGCGCGCGGGCCGGGGCCGAGGTCCATCCGGGTCAGGTCGGTCGCGTCAGCCACCGTCACTCCTTGCCTGTGCTCGTGCGGAGGGCGATCTTGCCGCGAGCGCCACGGTTCAGCACCGTGCCGAGCGCGCGGGCGGCCTCCTCCAGCGGGAAGACCTCGCTGACGTGCGGCCTCAGCCGGCCGGCGGCGATCCACTCCAGCACCGTCGTCATGTTGGCGGCGTTCGCCGCCGGGTCGCGCCTTGCCCAGGCGCCCCAGAGGACCCCCAGCACCGCGCCCTCGGTGAGCAGCAGCCGGTTCAGCTTGACCTGCGGGATCGTGCCCGCCGCGTAGCCGACGGTGAGGAACCTCCCGGCCCACGCGAGGGCGCGCAGCGCCGCGGTGGCGGCGTCGCCACCGACGGGGTCGTAGACGACGTCGGCGCCGGCGTCGCCGGTCAGCGCGCGCACCGTCGCGGTCAGGTCGTCGTAGCCGATGGCGTGGTCGGCGCCGTGCGTCAGGCACAGCTCACGCTTGTCCTCGCTCGACGCGGCCGCGATCACTGTCGCGCCGAGGGCCTTGCCGATCTGCACGGCGGTGAGGCCGACGCCGCCGGAGGCGCCGAGCACGAGCAGCGTCTCGCCGGCGGCGAGGCGGGCCCGGTCGACGAGGCCGTGGTAGGACGTGCCGTAGACCACGGGGATCGTGCTCGCCTCGACGAGGTCGACGCCGTCGGGCAACGGGTGGACCATGCGCGCGTCGACGAGCACCTGGGTGGCGTAGCCGCCGATGCCGCAGAAGCCGACGACGCGGGTGCCGACGGGTGGGCCGGTCACCCCGTCGCCGAGCGCCGCGACCGTGCCGGCGACCTCGCAGCCGGGCACGAACGGCAGCTCCGGCTTGGTCTGGTAGGTGCCGGCGACGATGAGGCCGTCGGGGAAGTTCACCCCCGCGCCGGCGACGTCGACGAGCACCTGCCCCGGTCCGGGCTGCGGCTGCGGCCCGTCGGTGACCGTGAGCACCTCGGGACCGCCGAGCTCGCGCACCACCATCGACCGCACGGCTCAGCCCTCGCTGCCCGGGCGCGCCGCCTTGTCGGTGCCGGCGAACTCGTCGCGGATCCGGTCGGCGACCCCGGTGAGGTTGAGCTCGAAGGTGAAGCCCTGCTCGAAGCGGTAGCTGCGGTTGACGTCCCACAGGTCGATGCCGTTGAGCGAGGCCTTGGCGGCGCGGATCACCGTGGGGTCCTTCTCGGCGATGCTGGTCGCGACGGCGAGCGCCGTCGCGCGCAACCGCTCCCGGGGTACGACGCTGTGCACCGAGCCGTACGCGTGCAGCTCCTGGGCGGTGGCGGTGGCCGAGGTGTAGACCATGGCGCGCATCCGGTGCTGGGGCACCATCCGGGACAGGTGGGTGGCCGCGCCGAGGGCGCCGCGGTCCACCTCGGGCAGGCCGAAGGTGGCGTCGTCGGAGGCGACGATGACGTCGGAGTTGCCGACCAGGCCGATGCCGCCACCGAGGCAGAAGCCGTGGACGGCGGTGACGACCGGGACGGGGCACTCGTAGACGGCCTTGAACGCGGCGTAGCAGCCGCGGTTGGCGCCGAGCAGCGCGGTGAAGCCGTCGGTGTGCTGCATCTCCTTGATGTCGACGCCGGCGTTGAAGCCGCGGCCCTCGGCGCGCAGCAGCACGACCCGCACCGACTCGTCGGCGCCGACGGCGTCGAGGGCGGCGGCGAGCGCGAACCAGCCGGCCACCGGCAGCGCGTTGACCGGCGGGTTGTCCACGACGATCTCGGCGATCCCGTCGGCGTGCACGGTCGTCGTCACCGACGGGTGGCTCGTGGGGTTCATCCCTGCTCCTCGGTGGTCTCGGGCCGCTCGCCGGCCTCGACGGCGACGTCGAGGGGCAGCACGAATGTCGCCCACGCGGTGACGGCCTTGTCGCCGCTCTGCCGCCGGCAGGTCAGCTCGACGTCGACGCGGCCCTCACGGCCGTCCTCGCTTTCGAGCACGTAGGTGCGCAGCGGAACGCCGTCGAGGGTGAGGACGTCGCCGGGCCACACCTGGGCCAGGAACCGGATGCGGAAGTCGCGCACGTTGGGGCCGCCGAGCCAGTCGGTGGCGTAGGTGCCGAGCAGGCTGGCCTGCCACATGCCCACCGAGAAAGGGCTCGGGAACCCGGCCGCCTTGGCGAAGACCTCGTCGTGGTGGATCGGGTTCATGTCGCCCGAGGCACCCTGGTAGCGGACGAAGTCGGTGCGGGTCACCGGGCCGTACGTGCGCGCCGGAGGGGTCGCCGGGACGGGCAGGGCGACCTCTGTCGTACGGGGCCCGGCGGTGGCCGTCGTGTCGCTCATGCGGACGCTCCGTCCCCGGTGACCGGCGGGCGGGCCGTCTCGACACCGGTGAGCTTGGCGCGGGCGACGAGACGCCCGGTCTCGTCGTGGAAGTCGGTGTACATCACGGCGAACGTCATCTCCCCGCCGCGACGCCCCACCTTGGTGTAGATCTCGCCGATGCGCGACTGGCAGGTGAGCCGGGTGCCGGCGCGGGGCGGCTCGCCGAAGAAGGTGTACTGCTGCTCGGCGTGCAGGCCGCGCTGCTGGTCGAGCTCAACCGCGGACCACGGGTTGGAGTCCTCGCCCTGCCAGAAGAACGTCGTCGTGAGGAACGTCGGCTGTACGACCGGGTTCTCCTCCCGCAGGTAGTCCGCGTCAGCCGCTCCGGTGGCCAGCGCGAACTCGCGGATCTTGCCGCGTTCGACGTCGAGCCGGAAGGGGGCGCCGGTGACGCCCTGCGCGTCGGGGTTGGCCACGACGTGCTCCTTTCGTTGGTCCGCTGCGAGCCGGCACGGTCGCCGGCGCGCAGCGGGTGGTCACGGGTGCTGGCTCGAGACGGACACGACCTCGCCGGTCATGTACGACGAGTAGTCACTGGCAAGGAAGACGATCACGTTGGCGATCTCCCACGGCGTCGCGGCCCGGCCGAACGCCTCCTGGGCCGAGAGCTGGGCGAGCAGCTCGTCGCTGGTCACCTTGGCCAGATGGGCGTGCATCGCGATGCTCGGGGACACCGCGTTGACCCGGATGCCGTGCTCGGCGACGTCGAGGGCCGCGCAGCGGGTCAGCGCCATGACTCCGGCCTTGGCCGCGGCGTAGTGCGCCTGCCCCTTCTGGGCGCGCCAGCCGATGACGGAGGCGTTGTTCACGATGACCCCCTTGCCGGCCGGGATCATGTGCCGCAGCACCGACCGGGTCGCCTTGAACGTCGAGGTCAGGGTCACCGACAGGACGGAGTCCCACTGTTCGTCGGTCATGTCCTGCACCGCCGCGGTGCCGCCGAGGCCGGCGTTGTTGACGAGCACGTCGATGCCGCCGAACTCGGCGGCGACGGTGTCCATGAGGTGGTCGAGCTGGGCCTGGTCGGTGACGTCGCAGGGCACCGCGAGCGGCCGGGTCCCGGTGAGGCGCTCGATCTCGTCGGCCGACGCGGCGAGGCGGCGCTCGTGACGGTCGCTGACGGCGACACGCGCGCCTTCCTCCGCGGCGCGGCGCGCCGTGGCGAAGCCGATGCCGGTGCCGGCCGCGGCGGTGACGAGCACCGAACGCCCGGAGAGCAGCCCGTGGGCCGGGCCGGCCCAGTCGGCGACGTCGGTGTGACCGGTGTCAGACACGGGCGGCCATCTCCTTCGCGATCTCCTCGACGGTCCAGCGGGCACCCTTGTCGATCGTCCAGTCGTAGCTCCACGGCGCGCAGCGGCGGATCTCGCCGCCCTTGGCGTAGTACACCTCGCCGGTCACCGGCACGTCGGCGGTGAGCAGCCAGGCGACGAGCGGGGAGACGTTGCCCGGGTGGTAGACGTCGAACACTGCGGGGTCGGCCGGGGCGGCGACCATCTCGCCGATGCCGGGCAGGTCCTGGGTCATCCGGGTACGCGCGACCGGGACGATCGCGTTGACGCGTACGCCGTAGCGGCTGATCTCCTGGGCGAGGATGACGGTGAGGGCGGCGATGCCGGCCTTGCCCGCGCCGTAGTTCGTCTGCCCGACGGCGCCGATGATGCCCGAGGTCGACGAGACGTTGACGATCGAGGCGACCGGCTGGTTGCCGGCCTTGGACTCGGTGCGCCAGTGGTCGGCGAACACCCGGCACGGCGCGAACGTCGCGCGGAGCTGGCCACGGATGACCGCGTCCCAGTCGTCCTCGCTCATGTTGACGAACATCCGGTCCCGCAGGATGCCGGCGTTGTTGACGAGGCCGTCGACGCGTCCGTAGGTGTCGCGGGCGAGCGCGAGCAGCTCGCGGGCGCCCTCGGTGGTGGCGACGTCCGCGGTGCTGGCCACGGCCCGCCCGCCGGCGTTCGTGATCTCGGCGGCGACGGCCTCGACGACAGAGGGGTCGCTGCCGGTGCCGTCGGCGGCGGCGCCGGTGTCGGCGACGACGACCGAGGCGCCTTCGGCGGCGGCGAGCAGGGCGTGCTCACGGCCGAGGCCGCGGCCGGCACCGGTGACGACGACGACGCGTCCCTGCAGTGCTCCCATGACTACTCCTCCTTGTGCCCGGCCGGGGTCGACGCGACCGGCGCGGACACGCCGAGCCGGTCGAGGGTCCGGGTGGCCTCGTCGATGATGCGGTCGATGAGCTCGGCGACGCTCGGGACGTCGTCGATCAGTCCGACGACCTGGCCGGTGGCCATGACGCCGAGGTCGGTCCTGCCCTCCAGCAGGGCCGACCGGTAGAGCATCGGAGCGTTTGCCGCCATGACGACCTGGCTCCACGTCAGGTCGTGGGCCTTGCGCATGGCCAGGCCCTCGCGGACCATGTCGCCCCACGGCGTGCCGGACAACTTCTGGAAGGCGAAGGCGTTGCGTACGGCCCGAAGCAGCCGGCCGGCGGCGGAGGTGCGCTCCAGCTCCTCGATCGTGCCGGCGCGCAGCACGCGCTGCGGCACGCCGTCGACCTGCAGGGTCAGGACGGTGTCGTTGACCGTCTTGGACAGGTAGACGTCCTTCACCGACGGCTGGACCGGCGAGTCGCTGGTGAGCAGGAAGCGGGTGCCCATGGCGACGCCCTCGGCGCCGTAGGCGAGCGCGGCGACGAGGCCGCGGCCGTCGAAGAAGCCGCCGGCCCCGATGACCGGGATGTCGACGGCGTCGACGACCTGGGGCAGCAGCAGGCTGGTGGGCACCCCGCCGGTGTGGCCGCCGCCCTCACCACCCTGCACGATGACGGCGTCGGCGCCCCACGCGGCGACCTTCTCGGCGTGGCGGCGCGCGCCGATCGACGGTACGACGACGAGGCCGGCGTCCTTGCACCTGGCGATGAGTTCCTGCTTGGGGGCCAGCGCGAAGGACGCGACCTTGACGCCGGCCGAGATGAGCAGGTCGATGCGCTTGACGACGTCCGGCTGGTCGGCACGGATGTTGACGCCGAACGGCGCGTCCGTGCCGGCCTGGATCTGCTCGACGGCCTCCACGAGCTCGTCGTAGGAGAGCAGGCCGGCCGCGAGGATGCCCAGTCCACCGGCGTTGGCCGTCGCGGTGGTCAGGCGCACGTCGGAGACGTAGCCCATGCCGGTCTGGACGATCGGGTACCGCACCCCGAACAGGTCGGTCGCCCGGGTACGCAGCGTCGGGTGCATCCCGCGGCCCTGACTCATGCCGGGATCTCGCGGTCGCGCAGCGAGCGGGGGTCGATGACCTCGCGGATGAGGCGCAGCTCCTCGGCGCTCGGCTCGCGGGTGGCCGGGACCTCGCCCTCGACGTGCACGGCACAGCCGGTGGCGGCGTGGAACTCGTCGAGCGTGACGCCGGGGTGCAGGCTGAGCAGCCGCATCGTGCCGTCGGGGCCACCGAAGTCGAGGACCGCGAGGTTGGTGACGACGCGCCGCAGCTCGTGGTGCGCGATCGCGGCCGGGCCGGCGGCCCGGGCGCTGTCGGTGCCGACGCCGGAGATCATGTCGACGGTCCGGACGAAGCTGCGCGTGGAGTGGTTGGGCACCCAGTAGCTGGTCGGGTGGTAGATGCTGTTGCCGGGGGCGCCGCGTACGCCGAGCAGTTGGACCTTGGGCCGGGTGTAGTCGCCGATGGCCGAGATGTTGGTGTTGCCGTGTCCGTCGATCTGGACCGGGATCATCATGACGTGCCGCTTGCCGTGCCAGACGAGGTCGAAGATGGTGCGGAACGGGCTCCAGCCCTCGATGACGACGCCCTCGGTGGCGTGCGGGTCCGCGCCGATCTCCCAGGAGCCGGAGACGAAGTGGGCCTCGCCGTCGGTGAGCAGCAGGTCGGGGGCGACGGTGAGCCGGGCGAGGCGGACGCCGATGGCCGGGATCGTGCCGAAGGCGCTGGCGATGGACTCACCGTCGCCGGCGAACGTGTCCGCCACGGCGACCGCGCAGTACTCGGCGCGGGTCACCGGCGCGTCGGCGGTGGTGGCGCTGCCCGTGGGCTGGTCCACGGACTCGGTGGCGGCGCTGCTCATGCGACCTCCTCGGCTCGGGCGGCGACGGCCGCCTGGTAGTCATCTTCGGTACCGGACAGGTACCGCTGCTCGAACTTGGCCCAGGCCTGCGGGTCGCCGGCGGCCTTGACGTACTCGCGCTGGAAGGCCTCGTCGCGCTCGTAGTCGGGGGCGCAGGAGGTGAAGTGCGCGCCGTTCGGGGTCTCGACGACACCGGCGACGAGCTGGCGATTGATCTTGATGGTCGCCGAGTGCCCGGCGGCGCTCAGCTCAGCCGTGGGCACGATCCGCTCGCAGGACATGAAGGCCTGGTCGGCGGCGAGGCAGTAGAGGTCGTCGAAGTACGGGTCGGGCCCGAGGAACTGGCCGTTGCCCTGGGCGTCGGCGCGGTTCATGTGCACGAGGGCCGCGTCGAGGCGCAGCGGCGGCATCGCCACGAGCCGCTCGGTGCCGTACGGGTCCTGGACGAGCTTGAGGTCGGGGTTGTGCTTCAGGACGTCCGACCCGAGCCCGGCGCGGGTCGGCAGGAAGGGCAGGCGGATGCCGGCGGCGTACAGCCCCCACTGGAGCATGCCCTCGTCGTACTCGGCGATCTCGACGGCGCCGTTCTGCCGCGCGGCGCGGAAGTGCGGGTCGAGGGCGATGCTGTCGAGGGAGACGAAACCGAAGACGACCTTCCTGACCTTGCCGGCGGCGCAGAGCAGCCCGACGTCCGGCCCGCCGTAGCTGACCACGGTCAGGTCCTTGAGGTCGGAACGCAGGATCTCGCGCACGAGGGCCATGGGCTTGCGCCGTGAGCCCCAGCCCCCGATGCCGATGGTCATCCCGGATTCGAGCCGCGACACGACGTCGCGGGCGGTCAGAGTCTTGTCGGCCATGTGTCCCTCATCGTTGCGTCTGTCGGAGCACTGCCCGAGCGGTGGTGAGCAGCGCGAAGGGCGAGTCGCGTGCCGGGCATCCACGGCCGGGTCGCCATGTAGCAAGCGCTTGGTTGGTACACTAACAGCCCCAGGGGAAGGGTCAAGACCCTGTGGCCAAGGAGGGCGGAAGATGGACACCGTGGTGCGCGAGCGCATCGACGCGGTGGGAGTCGTCAGGATCAATCGGCCGCAGGTGCGCAACGCCCTCGATCCCGACACCCTCCTGGCGATGACCGACGCCCTGCTCCGGTACGACGCGGACCCGGGCGTACGCGCGATCGTGCTGACCGGCACCGGCGAGTTGTCCTTCAGCGCGGGGATGGACCTGCGCGCCGCGGCCGAGGGACGCCTGGTCGACGTGGCCCGCAGCCCGCTGACGCTGCTGCGCGGCGGCTACCGCAAGCCGGTCATCGCCGCGGTCAACGGGCCCGCCGTCGGCGGCGGCTTCGAACTCGCCCTCGCCTGCGACCTCGTCGTCGCGGCCGAGCACGCCTACTTCGCGCTGCCCGAGGTGGGGCGCGGCATCGCCGCCACCGAGGGCGGCACCGACCTGCCGCGTCGCCTGCCGGTCGCCGTGGCGCTGGAACTCGGACTGACCGCCGAACCGCTTGCCGCGGCCCGGGCCCACGAGCTGGGGCTGGTCAACGCCGTGGTCCCGGCCGACGAGGTCCTGCCGCGCGCGTTGCAGCTGGGCGCCCGGATCGCGACCCACTCCCCCGCCGCGGTGCGGGCGACCAAGCGGCTCATGCACCTGAGCCTGGACCCCCGCGTGGGCGATCTCGCCGCGGTCAACAGGCTCGCGACCCTCGATCTGCTCGCCGGCCCGGACGCGGCCGAGGGCGCGGCCGCGTTCGTCGCCAAACGCGCGCCGCGATGGGCGGACGCGCCCTGAGCGCTCAGGGACGCGCCGCCGCGATCTGCGCACGCGTCCACGCGACCGAACGGGTCAGCGCCGGCTCGGCGCCCTCGGCCTCGACGGCCGGGCCGAGCAACTCGACGTCGACGACGCCGGTGTAGCCGGCCCGCAGCACGCTCGCCAGCAGACCGGCCATCGGCAGGTCGCCGTCCCCGGGCACCCACCGGTTCGGGAAGGTCGAGGTGCCGACCCGGAAGTCGGACACCTGCAGAATCTCGACCTGACCGACCCGGTCGCGGATCAGCTCCGTCAGGCCCCGCTCCTGCCAGCAGCAGTAGAGGTCGAGGCAGATGCCGATGCCGCAGAGGTCGGCCAGGGCGACGGCGTCGCGCGCGGTGTGGGTGAAGCTGAGGTCGCACTTGACCGGCAGGGTGTTCTCCACACCGAGACGCACCCCGTGTTCGCGGGCGGTGGCCACGACCGGAGCGATCCGCTCCGCGAACCGGTCGGCCGCCTCCTCCCACGTCAGGTGCGCCGAAGGGCCCGAGGTGAGGTAGACCAGGTCGGCCCCGAGCCGACCGGCGTCGACGACGCCGTCCCGCAACGCCGCGACCTGCTGCGCCCAGCCCGGCTCGTCGTCCGGATGGGCGGTGAAGCTGTGCACGAGGTAACCGAGCCGTACGTCGTGCCGGGCGAGCAGGTCGCCGAGCGCCGTCACGCCGAAGGAGACGGCCTTGCTGCGCTGGAGTCCGACGAGGTCGGTACCGGTACGCCGGTACATCGCGATCTCCTCGGGCAGGGCCCAGGACATCGCGGCCATGCCGCTGACGCAGACCGGGTTGGTCGTGGCGGACATCGGGCTCCTGTCGGCTCGGCGGTCGTCCGGAGGGTCGGACGTCGGGTCGGTCTCGGACGTCGGATCGGTCTCGGACGTCGGGTCAGCCTCGGACGTCGGGTCAGTCGAGGTATTCGATGCGCGCCCGGCGCACCCCGAGGGGCGCCAGGTGCGGTCGCAGCCGCGCCGTGACGGCCTCGGCGATGCGCTCCGGGGTCCACGCCGTGTGCCGCAGCACGGGCTCGGCGAGCGCCGGGTGGGTCGTCAGCATGAGTTCGGGACCGTAGGAGCGCAGCACCTGGCCGGTCAGTTCGGCGCTGAGGTCGGAGAGCAGGTAGAGCAGCAGCGGCACGTTGGCCTCGGGCGCGATGCCCGCGTTCTGCCCGCTCGGTACGCCGCGGAACCGCTCGAGCACCTCGGCCATCCGGGTCTGGGCGTTCGGGGAGATCGCGTTGACGCGGATCCCGACGTCGGCGAGTTCGGCCGCCCAGGCGTAGGTGAGCGTGGCGATCGCGGCCTTCGTCGCCCCGTACACGGCCGTCTCGGCACGGCCCATCTGCTCGCCCGAGGTGACGTTGACCAGGACCCCGTGCCCCTGGGCGCGCATCGCCGCGATGGCGGCGTCGCCCCAGGCGACGGCGCCGAGCACGTTGACCTCGAGCATCCGGCGCACAGTGGCCTCGGACTCGGTGCCGGCGCGGGCCATGGCGAAGACGCCGGCGTTGTTGACGAGGCCGTCGAGCCTGCCGTGCTCGGCGAGGCAGTCACGCACGACGTCGTGCGCGCTCGCCCAGTCCGCGACGTCGGCGACCCGGATCGAGCCCCGGCCGTCCGCCGCGGCGATCTGCCCGCTGAGCCGTTCGAGTCCGTCCGCGTCGACGTCGACCGCGACCACGTGGCCTCCGGCCGCGGCGATGCCGCGCGCGTACGCCGCCCCCAGCCCGCCGGCGGCACCGGTGACGAGGACGACACGGCCGGCGAGCAGGCCGGCTGCCCGGTCGGACCGGGCGGCGGACGGATGCCCGGACGGGACGGCGGGACTCGGGTCGGGCATCGGGCAGCCCCTCTCGGCTGATCGGGATCCGCAGCGGGCTCCGGGCACCGAACGAGCGCTTGGTTGGCCGCTACCCTAGGCATTGCCAGCACCCCGGTCAAGGGAGGCTGGCTTTATCATGCTGAAGGCATCGAAGTGATATAAAGCAAGCGCTTGACCAACACATTTGCTCGAGGAACCGGGAGCACCCATATGTCGACGACCCAGGACCGACGCTCGGTCATCCTCGACAACGCCGCCCACCTTTTCGCAGCCAAAGGAATCGATGCCACGACCGTCCGCGAGATCGCCGATTCGGTCGGGATCCTCTCCGGCAGCCTGTACCACCACTTCAAGTCCAAGGACGAGATGGTCAACGCGATCATCTCGGACTACCTGACCGACCTGACCTACCGCTACGGCGAAGTCCTGGCCTCCGAGGAGAAGCCGGCGACCCAGTTGCGCAAGCTCGTCACCAGTTCGCTGGCCAACATCGAGGCCCACCCGCACGCGACCGAGATCTACCAGAACTCGAGCGGCTACCTGCCCAAGATCGAGGGCTACGAGCACATCCGCGAGGCGGCCGCCACGATCCAGCGGGCCTGGATCCAGGTGCTCGAGGCCGGTATCGCCACGGGCGACTTCCGCAACGACATCCCGGTACGCGTGCTGCACGGCATGCTGCGCGACGCGCTGTGGCTCTCGGTCCGCTGGTTCAAGCCGACCCCGTCGTACTCCATGGCGAACTTCGCCGACGACTTCGTCTCGGTGTTCCTCGACGGCATTCTCGCCCGCGACTGAGCGCGGACAAACCAAGCGCTTGCTAGGGTGGTGCCCGGAAGAGGAGGCGCCCCCATGACGGCAGCAGGTCACGCCCGGACAGGTCCGGCCCCGATCGAGCCCACCCGGCACGCCGGGCTCCCGGTGGGCGTCGACGCCTGGCTCGGCCGCGCGGTGCCCGAGCTGCAGGGCAACCTCCGGCACGAGGTCATCGCCGGAGGGCGCTCCAACCTGACCTACCGGACCACCGACGCGGCCGGACACGTCGTCGTGCTGCGCCGTCCACCGCTCGGAAACCAGCCGGCCACCGCGCACGACGTCCTGCGCGAGGCGCGGATCCTGCGCGGTCTGCACGGCCACCTCCCGGTGCCGCGGGTGCTCGCCGTCGAGGAGACGGGCGAGGTGGCCGGCGCCCCTCTCGTCGTACTCGAGCACCTCGACGGCGTGATCCTGCGCAGCCCCGCCGACGTCGAGCGGCTCACCACCGAGGCCGACCGCGCGCTCATCGGCCCCACGCTCGTCGACGCTCTCGTGGCCCTGCACCGACTCGCCCCGGAGGTCATCGGACTGGGCGGCCTGGCCCGCCGCCGTGACTACCTCACCCGGCAACTCGGACGCTGGCACGAGAACTGGCAGCGGAGCAGGATCCGCGACCTGCCCGACCTGCAGACCGCGCACGAGCACCTGGTGGCCGCGGCGCCCGAGCAGGCCCGCTCGGGGATCGTGCACGGCGACTTCCGCCTCGACAACTGCATGCTCGACTCGCGATGGCGGGTCCAGGGCGTACTCGACTGGGAGCTCACCACCGTCGGCGACCCGCTGGCCGACGTCGGCCAACTGCTCGTCTACTGGGCGCAGGCCGGCGACACGGCCCGCGCGCTGCACGACCCGGCCACGGTCCGGCCCGGCTTCTCGACCCGGGACGAACTGCTCTCCCGGTACTGCCTCGCCACCGGCACCGACCCGGGGCGGATCGACTACTTCGTCGCCTACAACTGGTGGAAGACCGCGTGCATCCTCGAGGGCGTGTACACCAGGGTCACGCAGGGCGCGATGAGCGGCGGCGACCGCACCGCGGCCTCGTTCGCCGAGCAGGCGGCCGCCGTCGCCGGCCGGGCGGCGGCCCTCGCCGCGGCGCTGCCCCGGCACTGATCCGCGCCCGGCCGTACCCACTCGGCGTGGTGGCATGAGCCGGCTGTCGACGTCCCCGGTTCGACCGGGGACGTCGACACACCCGCCTAGGAGAGCCGCTCGATGACCATCGCCATGCCCTGGCCACCGGCCGTGCACATGGTCTCGAGGCCGAACTGGCCGTCCCGCGCCCGCAGCCCGTTGATGAGCGTCGTCGTCATCCGCGCTCCGGTCTGACCGAACGGGTGGCCCAGGGCGATCGCGCCGCCGTGCACGTTGACCTGCTCGGGGTTGGCCTTGAGGTCCGAGATGGAGGGGACGACCTGAGCGGCGAACGCCTCGTTGAGCTCGACGAGATCGATGTCGGCCATCGAGAGCCCGGCCAGCGCGAGGGCCCGCCTCGACGCCTCGACCGGGCCGAGACCCATGATCTCCGGCGAGATCGCCGAGACACCGGTGGACAGGATCCGGGCCAGCGGCGTGACGCCGAGTTCGGCGGCCTTGCGGCTGGACATGATGATGAGGGCGGCCGCGCCGTCGTTGAGCGGGCAGCAGTTGCCCGCGGTCACCGTACCGTCGGGCCGGAAGGCCGGTTTGAGGCCGGACAGCGACTCGGCCGTCACTCCGGCGCGAGGGCTGTCGTCGGTGGCCACGACGGTGCCGTCGGCGAGGGTCACCGGCGTGATGTCGGTGGCGAAGAAGCCCGACTCGATCGCGGCCTGGGCCCGCTGCTGGCTCGTGGCGGCCCACTCGTCCTGCTCGGCGCGGCTCACACCGCGGTGGCTCGCGACGTTCTCCGCGGTCTCGCCCATCGCGATGTAGACGTCGGGCAGTTCATTCGCGTCGCGTGGGTCGGTCCACGGGCCGGCGCCACCCCGTCCGCGGGTGGCGGTGCGCTCCCCCGCCGCGGCGAAGATCGGGTTCTTCGTGTCCGGCATGCCGTCGGACTTGCCGGCGGCGAAGCGCGAGACGGCCTCGACCCCGGCGGAGACGAGCACGTCGGCCTCACCGGAGCGGATGGCGTGCAGCGCCATCCGGGTCGTCTGCAGGCTCGACGCGCAGTACCGCTGCACCGTCGTCCCGGGAACCCGGTCGAGCCCGAGTTCGACAGCGACGACGCGCGCGAGGCCCCAGCCCTGCTCGCCGGCCGGCTGCGCGCAGCCGAGCATGAGGTCGTCGATCTGGGCCGGGTCGAGCGCCGGCACCTGGGCCAGGGCCGCCTGGACCATCTGGGTGGCCAGGTCGTCGGCCCGCATCGAGGCCAACGACCCCTTGAAGGCACGGCCGATCGGCGAGCGCGCCGCGGCGACGATGACTGCGTCCTGCATTGGTGTCCTCCGGTTCTCGGGCTGGCGCCCGTGACGGCGGTGCCGTCGGTGTCAGGTCTGGTCGGGGCGTCGGGCCTGCCGGCGAGCAGGGCACCGGGGCCGGTGCGCCCGCACGAAGCGCAACGCCGGGCTCACCCGGTGAGCTTGAACTTCTGGATCTTTCCGCTCGCGGTTCGTGGCAGCGCCGCAACGACGGTGAAGCTGCGCGGGCGCTTGAAGTTGGCCAGCCGCTCCCGGCACCACGCCTCGAGCTCGTCGGCGAGCGCCGACTCGTCACCGGTCCAGGCGGGAACGGTCTGCACGAAGGCGCTGCCGACTTCGCCCATCCGCGCGTCGGGGACCCCGACGACCGCGACGTCGAAGACGGCGGGATGTTCGGACAGCACCCGCTCGACCTCGGCGGGGTAGACGTTGAAGCCCCCGACCATGTAGACGTCCTTGATCCGGTCGGTGATGCGCAGGTAGCCGTCCTCGTCGACCCAGCCGACGTCACCGGTGTGCAGCCAGCCGTCCTCGTCGATGGCCTGCGCCGTGGCGTCCGGGTCCTCGAAGTAGCCCGCCATCACGTTGTAGCCGCGCACGAGGATCTCGCCCGACTCGCCGGCCGGCAGCGGCTGTCCGTCGAGACCGGCGATCCGCAACTCGGTGCCCGGGATCGCCCGCCCGCAGCTGGTCGAGATCCGTTCGAGGCCGGCGTCGGGCGGGCAAACGGTAGCGGTGCCGCACGTCTCGGTCAGGCCGTAGGCGGTGATGACGTCGCGGAAGCCGAGTTCCTCGCGCATCCGGCGCAGCAGCGGCACTGGCACGATCGTGGCGCCGGTGACGGCCAGGCGTACCGAGCTGAGGTCGTACCTGCCGAGGTCGGGGTGTTCGAGCAGGGACGTGTAGACGGTGGGCGCGCCGGGGAAGACCGTGACCCGTTCCTGCTCGATGAGACGCAGCACGGTCTCGACGGCGAACACGGCGACCGGGATGATCGTGGCGCGTGTGAGGAGGCAGGCCAGGATGCCGGCCCGCCAGCCGAAGCTGTGGAAGAACGGGTTGACCATGAGATAGCGGTCGCCTCGCCGCAGCCCGACGAGTCGGGCCCACTCCCGGTCGACGCGAAGGTTCGAGGCGTGCGAGACCATCGCGCCCTTGGGGTAGCCGGTGGTGCCGGAGGTGAACAGGATGTCGGACACGTCCTCCGGGGCGAGGGCGGCGATCCGTTCGTCCACGACTCCGGGGTCGACCTGGTCGGCCAGCGCGGTGAAGCCCGCCAGGGACCACACGCCGTGATCGGTCTGCTCGCGGCCGGTGGCGGACAGGTCGACGACGGTACGCACCGAGGGCAACAGTGGCACGGGGCGGCCGACCGCCGGTGACGGCCCGTCGCCGCGCAGCGCGGCCAGGTAGTGGGTGTCCAGGAAGGCGTCGTCCAGGACGACCATCGTGGCCCGGACCTTGGCGATGACGGACCGTGCCTCCGCACCACGGAAGCGGGTGTTGACGGGGCACAGCACGCCGCCCGCGGCCAGCACGCCGAGGGCGCTGACGACCCAGTCGGCGCTGTTCGGGGCCCAGACGACGACGCGGTCCCCCGGCTCGAGACCGTGCGCGACAGCGGCCCGCGCGAACCGGTTGACGGCCGCGTCGAGCTCGGCGAAGGTCATCCGCACGTCCCCGTCGACGAGGGCCTCCAGCTCGGCGGCGTCCTGCGCGGCCTGCCGCAGCAGTGCGGGGATCGTGGTCAACACGTCACTCACGCACATCTCCTCACGCGGAGCCGGTCACTTGTCGGAAACGAAGCACAGACTACCAACCAAGCGCTTGCTAGACTAGCGGCAGCGACGCCGGCGGCACCGACCGGTGAGGCATCTGAAGGAAGGGAACCCGGTGGCAGAGGCATACATCGTGGACGCCGTCCGCACCCCCGTCACGCGACGCGGTGGCGCGCTCGCCAAGATCCACTCCGCCGACCTGGGAGCCGCCGCGCTCACCAGCCTCATGAGTTCCTCGGGGATCGACCCCGGCGCCGTCGAGGACGTCGTGTTCGGCTGTGTCGACACCATCGGCCCACAGGCCGGTGACATCGCCCGCACCGCATGGCTCGCCGCCGGCCTCCCGCAGCACGTACCCGGCGTCACAGTGGACCGGCAGTGCGGCTCGAGCCAGCAGGCGGTGCACTTCGCGGCCCAGGCCGTCATGGCCGGAGTCAACGACGTCGTCGTCGCCGGGGGCGTGCAGAACATGAGCGCCATCCCCATCTCGGCCGCGATGCTCACCGGTCAGCAGTACGGCTTCGACGACCCCTTCTCCGGGTCGATCGGCTGGCGCGAGCGCTACGGCGACGAGCAGATCTCGCAGTTCCGCTCGGCCGAGATGATCGCCGAGAAGTGGGGCGTCAGCCGGGAGGACATGGAGCGCTTCGCCCTGCGTAGCCACGAGCGGGCCCTGCGGGCCATCGCCGAGGGCCGCTTCGGCCGCGAGATCCGCGCCGTCGGCGACGTCGACACCGACACCTGTCCGCGCGCCGACACGAGCCTGGAGAAGATGGCCGCCCTCGACCCGCTGACCCCCGGCGGCCGGGTCACCGCCGCCGTGGCGAGCCAGATCTGCGACGGCGCGGCGGCCCTGCTCGTCATGAGCGAGCAGGCCGTGGCCGAGCACGGCGTGACCCCGCGCGCCCGGATCCACCACCTGTCGGTACGCGCCGACGACCCGGTGCTGATGCTCACCGCCCCGATCCCCGCCACCGCCCACGCGCTCGAACGCACCGGAATGTCGATCGACGACATCGACCTGTTCGAGATCAACGAGGCGTTCGCCTCGGTCGTGCTCGCCTGGCTCCAGGAGACGGGGGCCGACCCGGAGCGGGTCAACGTCAACGGCGGCGCGATCGCCCTGGGCCACCCGCTCGGCGCCACCGGCGCCCGGCTGATGACCACCCTCCTGCACGAGCTCGAACGCACCGGCGGCCGCTACGGCCTGCAGGTGATGTGCGAGGGCGGCGGCCAGGCCAACGTCACGATCATCGAGAGGCTCTGATGACCCACTCCCCCGCGACGCCCGGCGGCGTCGACCTGACCGGCCAGGTCGCCGTCGTCACCGGAGGCACCCGTGGCATCGGCGCCGAGATCACCCGCGCCTTCCTCCGGGCCGGGGCGCGGGTGCTCGTGTGCGGCCGCAGCGAGCCCGAGGAACTGCCCGGGATCGACGGACGCACGCCCGTCTTCGTCCAGTCGGACGTACGCGACCCGGAGCAGGCCAAGGCCCTCGTCGCCGCGGCGGTGGACCGGTTCGGCCGGCTCGACATCCTGGTCAACAACGCCGGTGGCGCACCGAGCGCCGACACCGCGACGGTGTCCCCCCGCTTCGTCTCGGCGGTCGTCACGCTCAACCTGCTCGCCCCGTTCTACGTCGCCCAGCAGGCCAACGAGGTCATGCAGCGTCAGGGCAGCGGGACGATCATCAACATCGGCTCGGTCGCCGGAGCCAACCCGGCCCCGGACACCGCCGCGTACGCCGCGGCCAAGGCGGGCCTGACGATGCTGACCCGGTGCCTCGGGCTCGACTTCGCGCCCGCCGTACGGGTCAACCAGGTGACTGTGGGTCTCGTGCAGACCGAGCTGTCGCATCTCTACTACGGCGACGAGGCGGGGCAGGACCGCGTGGCGCGGACCATCCCCATGCGGCGGATGGCCACCCCGGCCGACATCGCCGCGGCCTGCCTGTTGCTCGTCTCGCCGCTGTCCGCCTACGTCACCGGCACGGAGATCGTCGTCGACGGTGGTGGGGAGATCCCGTCGCGGCACCTGGCCGCCCAGCCGCCCGGCGCCGGTCCGCTCGGCTGAGCGCGCGGGGCATGTACGGCGGAGGGGCCGCACCGGTTCGGTGCGGCCCCTCCGCTCCTGCCTGCCGTGGAGTTCGGCGCCTCGCTCAGAGGCCGGCGAGCGCCACCACCTCGGCGCGGACCGCCGCCGCAGAGCCGGCCAGCAGCTGGGCCGACTTGCCGCGCTTGAAGAACAGGTGTGCGTGGTGCTCGAAGGTGAACCCGATGCCGCCGTGCAACTGGATCGCCTCGGCCGCGACGGTCATCAGCGTGTCGGCGCACACGAGCTTGGCCAGCGCCGCGTCGTGCGAGCGGGTGGCGGCCCCGGTGCGCAACGTCGTGACGAGGTGGTCGGCGGTGGCCCGCGCCCCGGCGACCGCGACGGCGAGGTCGGCGCAGCGGTGCTTGAGGGCCTGGAACGACCCGATCGGGCGGCCGAACTGCTCCCGCACCTTGAGGTAGTCGACGGTGAGGTCGAGGCAGGCGCGGGCGGCGGCCGCCGACTCCAGCGCGAGCATCGCGCGTACGTGGTCCAGCAGCACCCGGGCACCGTCGCCGCCGGGGGCGTCGACCCGGGTGGCGGCGGCCTCGCGCAGGCGCACGGTGCTCAGCCGACGGGTCTGGTCGAGCGTCATGTGCGTCCGCACGTCCACCCCGTCGGCGGCCCGGTCCACCGCGTAGACGCCGAGCTCACCGCCCTCGTTGCGGGCGGTGACGAGAACGACCCGGGCGGCTTCGGCCCCGGCGACGAGGGTCTTCGTCCCGGTCAGCGCCCACTCGTCCCCGGCGCCGGTGGCCCGGGTGGCGGTCTGCCCGAGATCCCAGCCCGCGCCGTCCTCGGCGAGCGCGACGGCCAGGGTCAGCTGCTCGTCCACGACGCGTGCCAGCAGGGGCTCGGCGCTCCGGCCGAGGGCGCGGGCGGCGAGGATCGCGGTGAGGCTCGTCGCGAGCGCGCCCGGCACGAGCCGGGCCCCGAGCTCCTCGATGACGGCGGTCGCGGCGGGCACGTCCAGGCCGAGGCCGCCGAGGTGCTCCGGTACGACGAGGCCGAGCAGGCCCAGCTCGGCCGTGAGCAACTCGTGCAGCAGCGGGTCGTAGCCCCGCTCCCCGACCATGACCTCGTGGGTTCGGCGCAGGTCGGCCTGCCCGTCGAGCACCTCGGCCACGGAGGCACGGATCTCGGCGAGGTCCTCGGGCGTTCCGGTCATCGTCCTCACCTCATCGGGGCAGGCCGAGCAGGCGCTCGGCGATGATGTTGCGCTGGATCTCGTTGGAGCCGCCGTAGATCGTGTTGGCGCGGCTGAAGAGGAAGTGCGTCTGGGCGTCGTCCAGCTCGTACCCGGGCCCGGTGAGCAGCGCCCCGGCCCCCTCGACGTCGACCGCGAGCTCACCCAGCGAGCGGTTCCACGTGGCCCACTGGAGCTTGGAGATCGACGCCTCCAGACCGGACAGCCCCTCACCGGCGGACGCGAGCAGCCGCACCGCCGAGTGCCGCATCACCTCGAGCCCGATGTATGCGTCCACGAGGCGGTCACGCAGCGCCGGCTCCTGCCAGGCGCCGTTGGAGCGGGCCCGGGCGATGACGGCGTCGAGGCGCCGGCGGAAGCCGATCTGCTGGCCGAGGGTGGACACGCCCCGCTCGAAGCCCAGCGTGCCCATGGCGACCTTCCAGCCCTCGCCCTCGGCGCCGACACGGTGCTCGACGGCGGCGACGGCCTCGTCGAAGAAGACCTCGTTGAACTCGCTCGTGCCGGTCAGCTGGGTGATCGGGCGCACCGTCACGCCGGGCTGATTCATCGGCACCAGCAGGTACGACAGGCCCGCGTGGCGGGTCGAGCCGGGATCGGTGCGGCACAGCACGAAGCACCAGTCGGCCAGGTGCGCCAGCGAGGTCCACACCTTTTGCCCGGTGATGACGTAGTGGTCGCCCCGGCGTTCGGCGCGGGTGCGCACCCCGGCGAGGTCCGAGCCCGCGCCGGGCTCGGAGTAGCCCTGGCACCAGATGTCCTCGCCGCTGGTGATGCGGGGCAGGAAGCGGGCCTTCTGCTCCGGCGTGCCGAACGCGAGCAGGGTCGGGCCGAGCAGTTGCTCGGACATGTGCCCGAGCCGGCCGGGCGCGCCGGCGCGGGCGTACTCCTCGTGGAAGATGACCTGCTGGGCGAGGGTCGCCGGGCGACCGCCGTACTCGGTGGGCCAGGAGAGGCCGATCCAGCCGGCCCGGCCCAGGTGGCGCTCCCACTCGCGGCGCAGCTCGTGCGCCTCGTGCTCGCGTCCCTCGCCGCCGGTGCCGACCGCCTCGGCGAACGGCCCGGTCAGGGCCTCCTGGAGCCAGCCGCGGATCTCGGCCCGGAACTGCTCGTCGCTCACCGGCGCACCCATGTCAGGCACCGTAGACGGGGGTCGGCGGCTCGGAGCGGGCGATGAGGTCGGCGACCACGTCGGTGAGCTCCTCCGGTTCCCATCGGCCGCCCTTGTCGGCGGCCGGCCCGTGGCGCCAGCCGTCGGCGAGCGAGACCTCGCCGCCGGCGACCTCGAAGACGGCGCCGCTGACGGCCCGCGCGGCGTCGGAGCCGAGCCAGACCACGAGCGGGGAGACGTTTGCCGGGTCCATCGCGTCGAAGCCCGTCGCGGGGGCGGCCATCGCCTCGGCGAAGACGGCCTCGGTCATCGGGGTACGGGCCGAGGGGGCGATCGCGTTGACGACGATGCCGTACCGGGCCCACTCGGCGGCCGCGATCTGGGTCAGCGCGGCGATCCCGGCCTTGGCGGCGCCGTAGTTGCCCTGTCCGACGCTGCCCATGAGCCCCGCGCCGGAGGACGTGTTGACCACGCGCGCGGCGACCGGGCGGCCGGCCTTGGCCTCGTCCCGCCAGTAGGCGGCGGCGTGGCGCATCGGGACGAAGTGTCCCTTGAGGTCGACCCGCAGAACCAGGTCCCACTCCTGCTCGCTCATGTTGACAAGCATCCGGTCGCGGTTGATGCCGGCGTTGTTGACGAGGGTGTGCAGCCCGCCGAAGGTCTCGACCGTCTCGCGCACGAGGCGCTCACCGTAGGCCCAGTCGCTGACGTCGCCGGTGCTGACGACCGCGCGGCCGCCCAGGGCGCGGATCTCGTCGACGACGGCCTGGGCCGCCGCCCGGCTGCTGTCGATGTCGTTGACGACGACGTTTGCGCCCTGCCGGGCGAATTCGAGGGCGTGGACCCGGCCCAGCCCCTGTCCGGCACCGGTCACGATCACCGTTCGTCCTGCGCAGAAGCCGCTCACGGCACGCCCTTTCACTCGAGGTACGGGAAGAAAACCACACCCGGCACTAGCTATGCAAGCAAGCGCTTGGTAGGGTCCCGGAAACGATAGAAGGATGGCGAAAGACGTGAAAATGTTCTCGGCCCTGCAATTCCGAGACTTCCGCTTCGTACTCCTGACCCTGGTGTTGTCCCAGGCCGGCTACTGGGGCTGCAACATCGCCTTCCAGTCGGTGCTGATCGAGAGCGACGCCACCCCGGCGACGATGGGTGCGCTCTTCTTCTGTCTGCTCGTGCCGTTCACGCTCTTCTCCATCCCGGCCGGCGTGCTGGCCGACGCGGTCGACCGGCGGCGGCTGCAGATCGGCGTGCTCCTGGCGACCACCGTCCTGGCCGGGGTCTGCGCGGCGACGATCGCGGCCAGCATCGTCGCCCTGCCCGTGATGCTCGGGCTCGCCTTCCTCGCCGGCACCGGAATCAGCTTCCTGTCCCCCGTGACCCAGGCACTCGTGGCAAACACCGTCCCGGCCGAGGCGCTCGGCCATGCCGTCCCGATCCAGGCGGCCGGGCTCAACCTCGCCCGCTCGATCGGCCCCGCGGTCGCCGGGCTGATCCTCGTGGCCTGGGGACCGCTGGGCACGTTCGTGATGTACGCGACGCTCACTCTCGCCGCGGCCGCCGCCGCGGTAGCGGTCCGCACCCGGCGCATCCCGCCGGCCGTCCGGGTGGCCCGGGAGAGCCTGACCACCCAGGTACGCGCCGGGATCCGGCACGCCCGCGAGCGTCCCCCGGCCGCGCTCTGCCTCGTCATCGTCGCGGTGAACGCGTTCTTCGGGTGCGCCTTCACCACTCAGCTCCCCGTCCGGGCGGCCGCGACCACTGACAACCCGGACCCGGTCTTCCCCGTGCTCGTGGCGCTGACCGGGCTGGGCTCGCTCCTCGGGATCCTCGTCGTGGCCCGCCTCTCCGAGCGCATCGCCACCGTGTGGCACGCCGCTGTCACCCTCGTTCTGCTCGGCCTGAGCAACGCCCTGCTCGGCGCCGCCACGACGGTGCCCGTGCTCGCGGCGGCCGCGCTGCTGTGCGGCACGTTCAGCATCGGCGCCATGGTGACCCTGCAGACGGTGGTCCAGAAGGTCGTCGACGACGCGCAGCGCGGCCGGGTGATGAGCCTCTACTTCCTCGGCTGGGGTGGCATGCCGTTCGGCGCCCTCCTGCTCGGCGGGCTGAGCACGTGGCTCGGCTCCACGACCGCGTTCCTGCTGTACGCCGCCGCATGCCTGGCCACGGCCGCCACCGTGCTCCTGTGGTTGCGCCGCGGACGCGCCGACCCCCTCCCCGCGACCTGACCTCCCCCGGCCCTCCCACCTCCTCAGGAGTTGTCGTGACCGACCAGTCCTCCCCGACCGTGCCCACGGCGCCACTGCCCGTGCCCGCCGACTTCGTCCACCGCGCCGGCGTCGCGCTCGTCACCGGCGGCACCGGCGGCCTCGGCCGGGTCATCGCCCGCGAGCTGGCGCGCCGAGGGTCGGCGGTGGCGATCACCTACCGCAGCGACGCCGACGCCGCCCGGCAGGTGCTCGACGAACTGCCGCCCGTCGCGTCCGGCACGCACTCGGCGCACCACCTCGATCTCACCGACGCCGAGGCCACCGCCGCGCTCGTGGCGCAGCTCACCGGACGCGGACCGCTGCACACGGTCGTGCACGCGGCCGGGCCGCACGTACCCATGCGGCACCTGTCCACAGTGCGCCCCGAGCAGTTCGCCACGCAGGTCGCAAACGACACGACCGCCTTCTTCACGCTGGTCTCGGCCTGTCTCCCGGCCCTGCGGCAGAGCCGTGGCAACGTCGTGGCGATCACGACCGCGGCGACGACGCGCTATCCCGCCCGGGACGGCCTGTCCGCCGCGCCGAAGGCGGCGGTCGAGGCGCTCGTACGGGCCTTCGCCAACGAGGAGGGCCGCTTCGGCATCCGGTTCAACTGCGTCGGGCCGGGCATGCTCACCGACGGGATGGCCGAGCGGCTGATCTCCTCCGGTGACCTCGACGAGCGCGCCCTGGCCGTCGCCCGGTCCTCGACTCCACTGCGGCGGTTCGGCAGTGCCCTCGACATCGCCGAGGCCGCCTGTTTCCTGGCCAGCGACCGGGCCGGCTTCATCTCCGGGCAGAAGCTCGACGTCGACGGAGGCTTCGGTGTCTGAACCGTCGCGGTCCCTCCCGGTCGAGCTGGACGCGCTGCTCGCCGAGCGGGCCGTCGAACGGGCCCTGCTGCGCTATGCACGCGGGATCGACCGGATGGACCGGGGCCTGGCCGCGAGCGCCTTCCACCCGGACGCCCGGATCACCCTCGGCGGGACCACCGCCGAACGCGACACGATGCTGGACACGGTCTTCGCGCTCGTGGCGCGACGCACCATGACGATGCACTACCTGACGAACATCCTGGTCGAACTCGACCCGGCCGACCCGGACCGCGCCCGGGCCGAGACGTACGGCATCGCGTTGCAGCGCAGCACGTCCGAGCCGCCACGCGGCAACATCATCAGCGGGTTCCGCTACGTCGACCTGGTCACCCGGCGCGCGGGCGAGTGGCGCGTGCAGGAACGCCGCACCGTCTCGGAGTGGCAGCGGGTCGACGACCTCGCCGGCCAGTGGCCGATCCCCGAGGCGGCACTGCGGGGAGCCCGCGACGCCTCCGACCCGATCAGCAGCCCGTGGCCGCCCGGCGGCCCGGCTGCGGAGGCCGGGCCGGACCCGGCCGGCGAGCCCGGGCGCCCCTGTGGGTGACCCGCGGCCGGGGGTCGGCGCCGACGTGCCGCGGCTCGGCTTCCGCACGGGCGACGTCGTCGTCGTGACCGGTGCCGGCAGCGGGATCGGCGCGGCGACCGCGGTAGCAGCCGCCGCCCAGGGACTCGTGGTGTCCGCGTGGGACCTCGACGCCGCCGCCCTCACGACGGTGAGCGCCGCCGTCCGCGCGACGGGCGGGGTGGTCGACCCGCACGTGGTCGACGTCGCCGACGAGGCGGCCGTGCGCGCGGCCCTCGCCGCGACTTGCTCGGCGTACGGGCCGGTGCGCCACCTCGTCAACAACGCCGGCCCGTCCTCGGCGACCGAACTCGACTTCGACCACGCCGTACGGCTGTGTGTCGGCAGCGTACGGTCGGTGACCCGGGCCTGGCTCGAACAGGCCCCGCCCGGGGCGACCCTCGTGAACACCGCCTCGGTCGCCGGCACCGTCGTGGGCACCGCCTCCGACTGGTACAGCGCGGCGAAGGCAGCGATCGTCGGCTACACCCGGCACCTGGCCGCGCACCGGGCCGACGTCGTACGGGCCAACGCGGTCGCACCCGGCATGGTGGACACCCCGAGGTTGCGGGGCTTCGCCGGGTCCCCGACGGGGCAGTCCGTGCTGGCCCGGGTGCCGAGCCACCGGATGGCCACACCGGACGAGATCGCCTGGCCGATCCTCTTCCTGCTCTCGCCGCTGGCCTCGTACGTCAACGGGGCGGTGCTCGTCGTCGACGGCGGGTGGACCGTCACGCAGTGAACGCGGCCGGTCAGCTCGGGTCGGTGCCCGGGCCGCCGAGCATCGCCCGCATCCCGCCGTGGTTGCCGGCGACGAGGGCGGCCCGGTCCGGTCCGGAGCGCCGCGCGGCGACCTCGGCCTGCTGGCGCACCACGTGCACCGGGCCGGCGCCCAGGGCCGCCAGCCCCTCGGCGGCGACGTCGGCCGGGTCGGCCGCGCCGGTCAGGTCGAGGCCGGCGCGCGCCATGGCGGGGGTGGCAGTGAGCCCGAGCACCAGGTGCAGCACGTCGACACCGACCTGCCGCAGCTCGAGCCAGAGGCCCTCGGTGAAGATCCGGGTGAAGGCCTTGGCGGCGGCGTAGACGCCGATGTCGGCGTGGCCGAGGTAGCCGGCCGAGGAGCCGACGACGAGGATGCCGCCGCGGCCGCGTGCGGCGAGCCGGGCGCCGAGCTCCCGGCAGAGTTCGAGCGGGCGGGTCACGTTGAGATCGATGACGGCCCGGACCCGGGCGAGGTCCGCCTCGACGAAGCGGCTGCGGTAGGTGTTCGCGCCCGCGTTGAGGACGAGCAGGCCGAGGTCGAGGTCGGCGACGGCCTCGACGATCCGGGCGGTCGCGTCCGCGTCGAGCAGGTCCAGGGCGAGCACGCGGCACGGGACCCCGTGCGCCCGGACCCGGTCGGCGGTCTCCCCGAGCGGCGCGGGCTTGCGGGCGACGAGCACGATGCCCAGGCCGGCCCGGGCCAGCTGCTCGGCGAACGCGGCGCCGACCCCCTCGGAACCGCCGACGACCAGGGCCCAGGGCCCGTAGCGCTCGAACAGTCCGGCGGTGGCTTCGCTCATGCCACGCGGTCCGTCGCCGTGGCGGACTCGTCGAACCAGTCCCACTCCCAGGGTGTGATGGTGGCCAGGGGCCCGGTGAACAGCGGGGTGGCCGTGCCGGCGAGCGCCGTGGGCGGGGCCGCCGGCGGGTCCGCGGCCAGGGCCCGCGCGAACTCGACCGGGTCGGCTTCGAGGTAGGTGAGCCGGATCCGCACGACGGGTCCGTCGGGGCGGCTGCGGCTCGGGGCGCTGCGGAAGGTCCACACGCCCGCGACGCCGTCGCGCGCGAGCAGGTCGGGCACCTGGGTCTCGTGCTCGAACCGGGACAGGTCGGCCACGTCCGGGCGCTGGGACGTCTCGACCCGGCTCACCTCGACGTACACCCCGCGGTGGGGCCGGAACGGCAGCGCGGCGAGGGTGACGAGGGCCCGGGGGGCGACGTGGCCCTGGACGGGCCGGAACATCCGGGTCATCGGCCGTTCGGTCCAGGCCAGCTCCGGACGCCGGCCCTGGTGGATCGCCCGGTCGCCGAGATCCGTCCACTCCGCGACCGCGTCCGCGGCCGGCTCGGCGAACCAGTACATCGCCATGTACTGGCTGCCGGCGAGGGCGGGATCGGGGTAGCTGCCGAGCCGCTCGCACGCGGGCGTACGCACCCAGCGGTCGCCGTGCACGACGCCGGGCAGGGCGAGGTTCTCGGGGCGGTGGTCGAGCTGATGCCAGGCGTTGTAGTCGCGATGGCGGGCGGGGTCGGTCACCTTCGGAAACGAGAAGAAGGCTCGGGTGGCTGTCGCTGGGGTGCTGGGGAGCATCTCGGCCCTCTTCGCGGGTCGGGGCGCTGGTGACGCACGATCGGTCCGGTGTCGCCGCCGGGGCGCGGCCGGTGTTTCGAGCCTTGACCCTAGGGCAGCGCCGGTCATATGGTCAAGCAAGCGCTTGGTTGACATCGTTGTCCGCAAGAGGAGCCCCATGACCGGCAGTGACGCGGATTTCCGCGCCCGACTCGACGCTCTGATCGGCCTCACCGACCCGCCCCGCCGGGCCAAGGACGCGATCACCGAAGCGGCCATCCGCGTCTGGTGCGACGCCGTCGGCGACGAGAACCCCGCGTACCAGGACCCCCGGTGGGCCGCCCGCTCCGTCTGGGGCGGCATCGTGGCCCCGGCGACCTCGCTGAACATGTGGACCCTGCCGGGCAACAGGCGCGCTCACCGCCACGCCGAGAGCCTCGACCGGGTCAACGAGGTCCTCGCCACGCGCGGGTTCACCTCGGTGGCCGCGGTGCAGACGGAGCACACCTACGTACGCCCGCTGCGCCCCGGCGACCACCTGGAGCAGTTCCCCTCCATCGGCGCGGTCTCCCCCGAGAAGTCCACCCGGCTCGGCCGGGGCCACTTCGTCGACCTCGTCAGCGACTACCGCACCGTCGAGGGCGAGCCGGTCGGGCGCGTCGTCCTGCGGATGCTCCGCTGGAACCCGGCGACCCGGACCGAGGGCCCGGCGAGGTCAGGGGACCGCCTCGCCCGCCCGGTACGCCCGGCCGCCGCCCCGGTCGACCTGCCGCCGGCCGGCACCACCGGCACCCTGACCGCGCACCTGCAACCCGGCTACGCCGCCGCCCCCCTCGACGAGCGCCCCTACCTCGTCGGTAGCGCCGACCTCGCCGACGGGACCCGCTTCACCGGAGACGTCGCGTACCTGCGCCCCGACCTCGTGCACGACGGCATGCCGGTCGTCGTGGCGCACCGGCGCACCCGCGACGGTGCGATCCTGCCGGTGCTCACCGCCCCCCGGCCGCAACGCCGCACGAGCACCCGCACCGGGGCCGACGTGAGCATCGGGCAACGCCTCGCCCCCTGGCCGATCCCGGTCACCCAGCTGTCCATCGCGGCGCTGGCGACCGCGACGTTCGACTTCAACGACGTGCACCTCGACCGCGACGCCGCCCTCGAACGAGGCGCCCGCGACGTCTACATGAACATCCTCGGCTCCAGCGCGCTGGTCAACTGCTACCTCACCGACTGGGCCGGACCGGAGGCTCGCGTCGTCGACTTCCGCACCCGCCTCGCCGCGCAGAACCACCCCGGCGACACCTGCACGCTCGACGGCGTCGTCACCGGCCTGCAGCCGGCGGACGGGGGAACGCACGTCACCGTCGACGTCCGCGGCACCAACAGCCTCGGCGACCACGTCATCGCCTCCGCCACCATCGCCCTGCCCTGAGAGGAATCGCGTGCTCGCCAGCTACGTCGTCGACTCCGGCTCCCCCGACAGCCTGCGCCTCGGCCAACTCGACGCCCCGGCGCCCGGCCCCGGTCACGTGCTCGTGCGGGTCCAGGCGGCAAGCCTGGACCGGGTCGACACCTACATCCGTCGCGGCACCCACGGGATGGCGGTCACCGGCCCGACCATCCTCGGCCGGGACGTCGCCGGCACCGTCGTGCGGACCGGTCCGGGCGTCACCGGCTTCACCGCCGGCGACGCGGTCGTCGGGCTGACCACCGGCGCCCACGCGGAGTACGCCGTCGTCCCGGCCACGCACTGCTTCCCGCGACCGGCCGCGCTCGACGCCGTCCACGCCGCGGCGGTGCCCACCGCCGGACGCACCGCCTACGACGCGGTCGTCAACCTCGCCGGCGTACGCCCCGGCGACCGGGTCCTCGTCGTCGCCGCCGCGGGCGCGGTCGGCACCTTCGCCGTCCAGTACGCCCACCACCTGGGCGCGCGCGTCTTCGGCACCAGCGCCCCGGCGAAGGCCGACGCGGTACGCGCCCTCGGCGCGCTCGACGTCGTGGACCACTACCGCCCCGACGTCGTCGAGTCCCTGCGTGCCGCGCTGCCCGGCGGCGAGGTGGACGTCATCGTCGAGTCGGTCGGCGGCGCCCTCTGGTCCGACGTGCTCAAGGTCCTCGCCCCCGGCGGCCGGCTGGTCACCTGCGGCGTCACCGCCGACAGCCACGCCCACCTGCACCTGGGTCGCCTCATGGTCAAGGGCTGGACGCTGCGCGGCATCGGCCGGCCCGGGCCCGAGGCGGTGGCCGGCCAGCTACGCGAGGCGCTCACCCTCTCGGCCGTGACCGCCGCCCCCGCGATCGCCGCGACGTACCCGCTCGAGCAGGCCACTGTCGCGCACGACCGGCTGGAGGCGTCCGAGTTCGTCGGGCGGATCGTCCTCACCACGGGCTGAGCCGCTCAGGCGAGCGGCTCACCCGAGACGGCGGTCAGGACGACGAGCGGGATCTGCCGCCCGAAGCCGGCGGCCCGTTCGGCGTAGCGTCCCACGTTCGGCTTGCGCGCCACGACGTGCGCGAACAGCTCCGGGTCGCGCTCGCCGTCGGTCACCCGCGCCCGCACCGGGACCGTCCTGCGCCGCAGGACGATCCAGCAGAGTTCGTGGTGACGCGCGTTGACCACCCAGGCGGGGTCCTTGGGGCCGCCGCCCTTGGAGCCGACGACCACCAGATCCTTCCCGTACGGCACGTAGGGCAGCGCCGCGTCGCGCAGCTCCCCGGAGCGACGGCCCACAGTCGTCAGCAGCAGCGTCGGGTGGTACGGGAACCTGCCCGCCAGCGCGTACTGCAACGACACGAGCGAGAACCCGGTCCGTCGCACGAGAAAGCGGTCGAACGCCATCCCGCGCGGCCCGCGGATGACGATCAGCCACGACCGGCCGTACGAGGCGAACGACCTCGTCTCCGCGCCGATCCGTCGGCTCACCGCGCACGCGCCAGCAGCGGCGACAGCGTCTCGGTGACGTCGGCGACGTCGTCGATGCCCCGGACCACCTCGACGAGCCGCTCCTGCGCGCCCGCGTCGAGGATCCCGTCGCAGAACGAGGCCAGCTTGCCGTTCACGAAGTCCCAGTCCGCCCGCGTCGTGTCGTCCCACGGGTCGCCCTGGGCGAAGTCCGACTCGACCACGTACTCCCGGCCGCCGGCCCGGATCGTCAGCGCGCCCCGCGTCCGGCGGATCTGGCCGCCCGGGTGTTCCCTGAGGTCGGCCTCCCACTCCGCGTCGAGCACCGGGTCGGGCGCCGTCGTGATCCGGCGCGCCAGGTCCCACACCGCCGGGTCGGCCAGCCGCTCGGGGTCGTACCACTGCGGTCCCGGTGCGTGCCCGAGCAACGCCAGCGCCGCGGCGTACGGCATGTTGAAGGCGCCGTCCAGCGGCGCGACGGCGGTGTCCGGGATCTGCGGGGCCGGCTCCCGGAACTGCAACGTCCGGTAGGCCGCCGGGCTCAGCCGGATCTCCATGGACTCGATCTGCGACACCGGCACCCCGTGGGTGCCCGGGAACGCGCGGATCGCGTCGAGCGCCGCGTGGGTGAAACGGCACGTCGGGTACGGCTTGAGCGACGTCTCGGTGATCCACCACTTCGACCCCAGGCCGGCGACCATCTCGTGCCGCTCGCCGCCGAGGAAGCCCATCGCCTCGATGAAGCCCGGGGTGCGGTCCAGCACGTCCAGGTCGCCGGTGTAGCCCTCCTCGGCCAGCGCCGCGCCGAGCATCCCGGCGTGCGCGATCGCGCCGTACGGGCCGTACTTGAACGCGTTGAACGAGCGCCGCTCGGCCATGTAGGAGTTCTTCGCCGGCGGGGCCAGCCAGGCGACCAGGCCGAGCGCGTGGGCCAGCCGCTCCGGCTCCCAGCCGCCGACGACAGCGCACGCCGCGGCCGCGCCCATCGAGGCGTACCCGTGCGACGACAACGGCGACCAGCGGAACTGGCCGTCCTCGAAGGCCATGAGCGAGGTCGACAGGTTCAGCCGCGCGTTGATCTCGAACGCGATGATGCTCGCGCGCAGCAGGCTCGCGCCGTCGGCGTGCAGCCGCTCGGCCTCCGCCAGACCGGCCGCGACGCCGAACACCGCGAAGTGCGCCGAGTTGAAGAACGTGTCGTCGGCGTCCAGCGCGTTCATCATGTCCGCGTTGGCGTGCGCGGCGTTGATCGCCGCGACCCGCTGCTCCAGCCCGAACACGGTCGCCTCGGCCGGGCCGCCGAACCGGGCCGCGACCCGCTGGACCATGCGGCTGCGCCGCAACCGCACCGCCGCCAGCCCGCAGACGAGCGAGTCGAGCAGGACGAGCCGGCCGTAGTCGCGTACCGACTCGGGGATCTCCTCGTCGCGCGTGGTCGCGAACCGCGCCAGCAGCTGCGTCCGGGTCGGTTCCGTCGTTCCGGTCACCGTTCAGCCCACCCTTCCGGGCGCGACGAGCCGGTTGCCCTGCGCGTCGCGCGGCAGCGGCACGGGGATCGCCGCGAGCAGCTTCTTCGTGTACTCCTGCCGCGGGTTGGCGAAGATCTGGTCCGTCGTGTCCGTCTCCACCACCTCACCTGCGGCCATCACCATGACCCGGTCGGCGATGACCTCGACGAGGGCCAGGTCGTGACAGACGAACAGGTACGCCAGACCCAGCTCCTCCTGCAGGTCCCGGAGCAGGTTGAGCACCTGCGCCCGGACCGACACGTCGAGCGCCGCGACCGGCTCGTCGCACACGATGAGGCTCGGCTTCATCGTCAGCGCCCGGGCGATCGCGACCCGCTGCAACTGCCCGCCGGACAGCTCGGCCGGGTACCGCTCCAGGTAGCGCGAGCCGATGCCGACCTTGTCGAGCAGCTCGACGGCTTCCTTCTCCCGCGTGGCCCGGTCCTTGTCGGTGTGCACGAGGAGAGGTTCGGCGACCGCGTCCCTGATCGTCATCCGCGGGTCGAGCGAGCTGTACGGATCCTGGAAGATCATCTGCATCCGCTGGCGCAGCGCGCGCAGTTGCTTCGGCTTCGTGGCCAGCACGTCGATCCCGTCGAAGGTCACCGAGCCGGAGTCCGGCTCGATGAGGCGCAGCACCATGCGCCCGACCGTCGACTTGCCCGCGCCGGACTCGCCGACGACGGCGAGGCACTCGCCGCGCTCCAGGGTGAAGCTCACCCCCTTGACCGCGTTCAACCATTTCGTACGCCGGCCGAGCCAGTCCCGGCCGGCGCTGAACGACTTCGTGAGGTTCTCGACTTCGAGCAGGCTCATCAGACCGTCACTCCATCCAGAGAGAGCTCCGCGGCCCGCACGCACCGCGCATGGTGCTCGGCGGCGCCGTCGAGACGGACCAGGCCGGGGTGGGCCACGTCGCACCGGCCCGGCACGGCGAACTCGCACCGGCTGCTGAACCGGCACCCGTGCGGCCAGGCGCCCGGCGCCGGGATGCCACCGGGGATCGCGCGCAACCGCCGGTCGGTGCTCAGGCCCGGCTTCGGGATCGAGCCGATCAGGCCGGACGTGTAGGGGTGCCGCGGGTGGAAGAACAACTGCTCCGAGGGCGCGTTCTCGGCCACCTCGCCGGCGTACATGACCACGACGTCCCGGCACAGCTCGGCCACCACCGCGAGGTCGTGGCTGACGAACAGCAGCGCCACCCCGGTCTGCTCCTGCAGGTCGCGCAGCAGTTCGAGGATCCGTTCCTGCACCGTCACGTCGAGCGCCGTCGTCGGCTCGTCGGCGATGAGCAGGCGCGGGTTGCACGCCATGACCATCGCGATCATGACGCGCTGGCACATGCCGCCGGAGAACGCGTGCGGGTAGTCGTCGATCCGCTGCGCCGCCCGCGGGATCTGCACCATGTCGAGCATCTCGACGGCACGGGCCCGGGCTTGCTTGCGGTTCATGCCCAGGTGCTTGCGCACCGACTCGGCGATCTGGTCCCCGACCGTGTACGCCGGGTTGAGGCTGCGGATCGGCTGCTGGAAGATCATGCCCATGCCCGGGCCGCGCAGGTCCCGCCACTGCTTCTGGGTGCCCGCGGTGAGATCCACGCCGTCGAAGACGATCCGGCCCGAGGCGATCCGTCCTCCGGTCGCCCCGGTCAGGCCCATCACCGCGATGGAGGTCACCGTCTTGCCCGACCCGGACTCGCCGACCAGGGCCATCGAACCGCCCGGCTTGAGCGAGAACGAGACGTCCTGGACGGTCGTCTGCCAGCCGCCCGAGGGCGAGGGGAACTCGACGCTCAGGTTCTCCACGCGCAGCAGGTCCGCCGTTCCGCCGGTGGCGTCGGTCCTGGTGCCGGCGGGCGCCGTTTCACGTGCCATGTCAGCTCCTGGTGGTTGCCGGACGGTCAGTTGCCCGAGCGGGTGCGCACGAGGGCGCGACGGACGCCGTCACCGACGTAGGTGAAGGCGAGGACGGCGAGGAAGATCATCACGCCGGGCGGCCACACGAGGTACGGCGCGAGGCGCATGTTCGACGAGGCCGTCGAGAGCATCGAGCCCCAGCTGGCCGCGGGGGCCTGGACGCCCAGCCCGAGGAAGCTCAGGCTCGCCTCGGCCGCGACGGCGGTACCAAGCGACACCGAGATGACGAGGATGATCGGCGGCAGCACGTTGGGCAGCACATGCCGCACCGCGATCCGCAGGGTGCTGCAGCCCAGGGCGATCGAGGCCTCGATGTAGGTCTCGTGCCGCACGTCCATCGTGCCGGCGCGGGCCACCCGGAAGAAGCGCGGGGCCATGACCAGGCCGATGGCGAGCATCGCGTTGGTGATGCCGGCGCCGAGGACCGCGACGATGGTGATGGCCAGCACGAGCGACGGGGCGCTCATCAGCGCGTCCATGATGCGGGTCAGGATCGCGTCGACCCAGCCGCCGCGGTAGCCCGCGATCATGCCGAGCGGCAGACCGAGGACGAGCGCGACGGCCGCGGCCTGCAGCGCCGCCCACAGCGAGACCCGCGCGCCGAAGATGAGCCGGCTCAGCACGTCCCGGCCGTAGTCGTCGGTCCCCAGCCAGTGCTCGGCGTTCGGCGGCCGGAGCCGCAGCAACAGGTTCTGCACGTCGGGGTCGTACGGTGCCAGGGCCGGGGCGAAGATCGCGATGAAGGTCAGCACGAGCAGGAAGACGCCGGCCGCGATCGTCGCGGGGCGGCGCACGATGCTCTTGAGGATGCCGGGGGCGGCGACCGGCTCCGGTTCGCCCGTGCCGATGGCCGCCGCCGGCACCTCGGCGAGGCCCGAGTCGTTCCCCGGCGCCGGAGCCGAGGGGGTCTGGTTGGCGCTCATGACCGCACCTTCGGGTTGAAGTAGCCGTAGGAGATGTCGACGATGAGGTTGACGAGCACGACGACAGTCGTGCTGAACAGGACGAAGCCGAGCAGCACCGGGATGTCACGGCCCTGCACCGCCTCGATCGCGGTACGACCGAGGCCCGGCATGTTGTAGATCATCTCGATGGTCACCGACCCGGCGAGGACCTCCGCGACGCGGAAGCCGAGGACGGTGACGACGGGGATGCACGCGTTCTTCAGGGAGTGCTTGAACACTACGCTGGATCGCGACAGTCCCTTGGCCTCGGCGTTGAGGACGTAGTCGGACTTCATGACCTGCCCGAGCGCCGAGCGGAGTTGCAGGGTCACCTCGGCCGCGGGTAGCAGGCCGAGGGCGATGCCCGGCAGGACGAGGTGCGACAGCCACGGCCAGAAGCCGTCGGCCAGCGGCTGGTAGCCGAACGCCGGAAACATCTGCAGGCCCACCGCGAAGACCGAGGCGAGCACGAGGCCGAACCAGAAGCCCGGGATGGCGATCGCGATCGAGGCGAGCCCGTTGACGAACCGGTCGACGATGCCACCGGAGCGCAGCGTGGCCACGAGGGCGAGGGTGGCCCCGAGCACGACGGCGAAGATCATCGCGACGAGCACCAGCGACATCGTCGTGGCCATTCGCCGCGTCAGCAGCTCGATGACTGTCTGATCGGACAGGAAGGACGTGCCGAGGTCGCCGCGCAGGACGTCGCCGACCCACATGGCGTAGCGCACCAGGACCGGAGCGTTGAGGTTGAGTTCCTCGCGGATCGCCTCGACACGTTCCGGGGTCGGCTCGTCGCCGGCCAGGACGACGGCCGGGTCGCCCGGAGCGAGTTCGATCAGGGCGAAGACGAGCAGCGGGACGACGAACAGCAGGGGTATTGCCGCGAGCAAGCGCCTGCTGGCGTAGCGGATCATGTCCTACCTCGACTCTGAGCGTGTGCCTGGGACTGCGCCTCGCACGGCCTGGTGCCGGCAAGGCCGGTGGTGTCGCCGCCGGCCCCCGCCGCAGCGGGTGGTCCGGCGGCGACGCCACCGGTGGTCAGGAGCGACCGGTTACTTCTTGACGGCGATGTGGCGCAGGTCCCAGATGCCGATGTTCGACATCGGGATGTTGTCGGTGCCGACGATGTTCGCCTTCGAGACGTTCGCGTTGGTCTGGTTGCACAGCGGCACGAACCAGGCCTGCTCGAGCGTCGTCTTCCAGATGTCCTGGTACAGCGGGGCCCGCTTGTCCATCGGCAGCGTGGGGTTGGCGGCCTCGGCCGCCTTGCCCGCGATGAGCGAGGGGTCCGCGGCGAGCTTGTACGTGTTCAGCATGTAGGTGTTCACCGTCGCCGCCGGGTCGGCCTTCGGGCTCCACGACGTGCCGACCATCAGCTCGAAGTCGCCGGCGATGAAGCGCGGCTCGTTCTCGGTGTTGGGCACGGGGTTGAGCGTCGCGTCGACGCCGGCGGCCCGCAGGGACGCCTGCACGACGTTTGCGGGCTGCTCGGCGTTCGTGCCCGCGGCGAAGGTGACCGACACCTTGGCGCCGCCGGCCTGCTGCACGAGGGCCTTGGCCTTGTCCACGCTGAACTCGTACGGGTAGGTGTAGCTCGGGATGCGGCTCGGGTCCGTCTCCGGCACGACCTGGCGGGTCGGCGTGCAGTAGCCGCTGAAGAGCGCGCTGATCGCCTCCGGGTCGACCGCGTGGGCGATCGCCTGGCGGACCTCCGGCTTGACGAGGTCGCCCTTGTTGGCGCGCAGGTAGATGCCGACGACGTTCTTGAACTTCACCTGGTGCTGCTGGAGACCGCTGCCCGGGGTGACGATCTTCTCCACCGTGGCGATCTCGCCGGCCGAGCTGAGCGGGGCCAGGTCGACCTGGCCGCTCTGCAGGCCGTTGAGGCGGGCGGCGGCGTCGGGCACCCGCTGCAGCTCGATGCCGCCGAGACGGCCGACGTTCGGGTCCCAGTAGTTGTCGGCCCGCTTGAGGACGAGCTTCTCCTGGGGGACGAGCTGGGTGGCGATGTACGGGCCGGACCCGGCGGTGCCGGGATTGTTCTTGATGTCGGCGCCGTCCTTGATCGCCTTCGGGCTGACCATCATGCCGGCCGTGCCGGTGAAGGACGCGGGCAGCTGGACGCCCTTGCCCTTGACCAGCTTGAGGCGCGCGGTCGTCGCGTCGACGACCTCGACCGACTCGATGTCGGCGAGGTCGCTCTTGAGGGTCGAGCCCTCGAGCGTCTTGCCGCGCTCGATGTTGACCTTGACGGCCTCGGCGTCGAACGGCGTGCCGTCGTGGAACTTCACGTCGTCCCGGAGCTTGAGTTCCAGGACGCTGCCGTCCTCGACGAAGTTCCACTCCTTGGCCAGGCCCGGCACGATCTTGTCGTCCTTGTCCAGCATGGTCAGCCGGTCCCAGACGAGGAACAGGTAGCCCCACGCGCCGTAGCTCGTCTGCAGGGCCGGGTCGAGGTCGCGCAACGGACCCGCCGACGCGAACTTGAGCACTGCCGACGTGTCGATCTCGCCCTGCGCGGCGCTGCTGCCGCTGCCGGAGTTGTCCGGCGAGCTGCAGCCGGCCAGGGCGAGAGCCCCGATGCTGATCAACGCGACCACACGTTTGCGGGCCGTTATGGTGACGCCCATTCTCATCCTTCCTAAACACGAGCCGAGTCGTTCCGGCTGATCAGAGGTGGTGTTGTCCCTTCCGGCCGCTGCCGGGCGGGATCCGTGGGTCGCTGACGGCCTTCGGAGCTGTGGTGGTGGCCGGCGTCTCAGCCCTCCGCGGAGAGGATCAGTGCACTGGTGGGAACGCCGACGCCCGCCGTCACCAGGACGTTGCGGACGCCGTCGGGCTGGTTGGTCGAGGTGCCCCGGACGAGGCGGACGCCCTCCGCGACACCGTTCGTGCCGTGCAGGTAGGCCTCGCCGATCTGGCCGCCGTGGGTGTTCGTCGGCAGCGAGCCGGTGACCTCCAGGTTGCCGTCGGCGATGAAGTCCTTGGCCTCACCGCGACCGCAGAAGCCGTACTCCTCGAGCTGGTTGAGCACGTACGGCGTGAAGTGGTCGTAGAGGATCGCCGCGTCCATGTCGGCGGGACCGAGCCCCGACTGGGCCCACAACTGCCGGGCGCAGAGCTCGACCTCGGGGATCCGGGTCAGGTCCTCGCGGTAGTAGCTGACCATCTGGTACTGGTCCGGTCCCAGGCCCTGGGCCGCGCCCCGGATGTAGACCGGGGTGACGGGCAGGTCCTTGGCGCGTTCGGCGCTGACGACGACCATCGCCTGACCGCCGTCGGTCTCCTGGCAGCAGTCGAACAGGTGCAGCGGCTCGGCGATCCAGCGCGAGGCCTGGTGCTCCTCGAGCGTGAGCGGCTTGCCGTAGAACCACGCCCTGGGGTTGTTCGCGGCGTGCTTGCGGGCGAGCACCGCCACCCGGCCGTAGTCCTCGCTGGTCGCGCCGTACGTGTGCATGTAGCGGCGGGCGAACATCGCGGTGTGCTGGGCCGGGGTGAGCAGGCCGTACGGGTTGACCCAGGAGCGGTACTCGTTGTCCGAGGTGGCCTGGGTCTTCGCCGGCGGAGGTCCCTGCCCGAAGCGGACGCCGGAGCGCTCGTTGAAGGCGCGGTACGCCACGACGACGTCGGCGATCCCGCTCGCGACGGCCATGGCGGCCTGCTGAATGGGTGCGCAGGCGCCGCCGCCGCCGTAGGGGATCCGGGAGAAGAACTTCAGCTCGGGGATGCCCAGGCTGCGGGCGACCATGTTCTCCGGGTTGGTCTCCATGGTGAAGGTCGTCATGCCGTCGACGTCGGCGGGGCTCAGGCCCGCGTCGGCGAGGGCGGCCGAGACGGCCTCGACGGCAAGCTGCAGCTCGCTGCGGCCGGAGTTCTTCGAGAACTCCGTCGCGCCGATGCCGACGACCGCGGTGCGACCCGACAGGAAGGTGGACGTCACGTCACTGCTCCGATCCGCGGGGCAGGCGCACTGTCACCTCGGAGACGACGTGCCCGCCCTTGCTGTTCATGCCACGCACCGCGACGCGCACGGTGTCCTCCTCGACGCCGACGACCTCACCGGTCAGCCGCATCACGTCACCCGGGAAGTTCGGCACCCCGAGGCGGGTGCTCAGGCGCACCATGCGCGCGGCGGGGCCGGCCCAGTCGGTGACGTAGCGGCCGACGAGCCCGTTGGTGTGGTTGATGCTCATGTACGTGTCGGGGGTGCCGCGACGCTGGGCCTGGGCCGGGTCGTGGTGCACGTCCTCGTAGTCGCGGGTCGCGAGGGCGCCGGCGACGATGACGGTCCGGGTCAGCGGGATCTCGAGCTCCGGCAGCGTGTCGCCGGGGCTCACCTGCTCGATGGTGATCTGCGTGCCGCTCACAGCTGCTCCCCCTCGCCCACGAGGTCCGCGAGCTGCTGCAGGTGCCAGGCTCCCGAGCCGGCGGTGTTGGCCAGCTGCGTGGTCCAGAGCATGTAACGGTGGATCGGATAGGTGACGTCGGCGCCCATGCCGCCGTGCACGTGCTGCACGGTGCGCGCGACGCGGTCGCCCGCCTCGGCGGCCCAGTACTTCGCGACGTGCACCGCCGCCCGGGACGGCCGCCCGGTCGTCTCGCGCCAGAGCGCGTTGAGGTAGGTGACCTCCATCGCCTCGGTGTCGATGTGGCAGTCGGCGAGCTGGTGGGCGACGGCCTGGAACGTCGCGATCGGCACACCGAACTGCTCACGGCCCGAGGTGTAGTCGGCGGCCTGGCGTACGGCGGCCTGGCTGATGCCGCTCTGCAGAGCCGCCACCGCGGTCCAGACCTGGCGCAGCAGCCAGTCGAGCCGGTCCTCCTCGGGGCCCTCGGCGAGCAGCGCCGCGGCGGCGTCCTCGAAGTGAACGTCGGAGGCGAGTCCGCGGTCGGTGCGCTCGAACGTGTCCCGGCGTACCCCGGGTCCGGCGGTCGGCACGAGGTACAGCCCGACCGCGCCCGCCTCGTCGGTGGCCGGGACGACGATCGCGTCGGCGAGGTGCGCCGAGCGGACGCCGACGGCGGTGCCGCTCAGGGTGACCCCGTCACCGCCGGGCTCGGCGCCGGACCGCGCGCGGACGCGGGCGCCGTACGGCCGGGCGTCGGTCAGGTCGTCGACGGCCACGGTGAGGACCGCGTCTCCGGCGGCCACGCGGGGCAGCCACTCGGCCTGCTGCTTGGCGTTGCCGTAGCGCAGCAGCGGCAGGACGCCGCCGACGAGGGTCTCCCACAGCGGGACGGTGCCGAGCGTGCGGCCCTGTTCGACGAAGACCCCGGCGATCTCCCACAGGCCCAGCCCGGCGCCGCCGTGTTCCTCGGGCACGGGCAGCCCGAGGATGCCGGACTCGGCCAGGTCGCGGTACAGGACGCGGTCGAAGCGGTCCGGCCCGGCCTCGATGTCGAAGAGCCGCTGCGGGTCGCCGTTGCGCGAGAACACGTCGCGCGCCAGGTCGTTGACCGTGACCTGTTCCTCGGCGAGCTGGAAGTCCATCAGTTCCCTTCCTCTTCTGTGGGCTCCGATGCGGAGGTCGCGGCCCGGAAACGCGGCAGCGTGAGGTTCTCGTCGTAGTCGAGCCAGTCGACCTGCACGGGCATGCCGATCTCGACCTCGCCGGCGTCCCCGACGAAGTCGGCGACCAGACGGGTGCCCTCTTCGAGGTCGACGAGCACGACGGTGAGCGGGTAGTCGTACCCGGGCGCCTTCGGGTGGTGGCTGACGACGTAGCTGTGCACGGTGCCCCGGCCGCTCGCCTCCACCTCGTGCCACGCGTACGAGTGGCAGGACGGGCAGATCGGGCCGGGCGGGTGGCGCAGCGTGCCGCAGTCGGTGCAGGCCTGGATGACGAGGCGACGCTGCGCGGCGGCGGCGAACCAGAACGCGTTGTCGCGCAGGATGAACGGCTTGTGCCGCAGCGCCGGGTCGGCGGCGGCCGGCGCCGCGGGCTTGGCGCCGGACGGGTCGAAGCGCAGGATGCGGAAGCGCTGGCGGGCCACGACCTCGTCGTTCTGGTCGGTGTAGGTGCGCAGCGTCGTGATGAAGTGGCCGGTGCCCAGGCCGGTGGTCTTGCGCGGGGAGACGTCCTCGATGACAGTGGTCATCTTGATCTCGTCGCCCAGGCGCAGCTCGCGCACGTACTCGTGCTCGTCGTTCGTCGCGACGACCCCGACGAAGCCGGCGTCGGCGAGCAGCGCGAGCAGCCGGGCCATCGGGGTGTCCGGCGCGGCGCCCGCGGCGGCGGCCGTGTGGGCCTTGTAGCCGACCATGAGCCAGGTGGACAGCATCGGCGGCGGGGCGACGACGCCCTCGCGGCCGGTGTCCCGGGCGGCCCGGTCGTCGACGTAGACGGGGTTCTCGTCGCCCATCGCCTCGACGAAGTGCCGGATCATCGCCTGGTTGACGGCGTCCTGGGCGTAGCGGGTGGGCGTGGCCTCGAGGCCGACGAACTCGCGCAGACGGGCGAGGAAGGCGTCCTGGTCGGTGGCTTCGGAGGCGGGGGCCTGCGTCGTGGTGCTCATGCGGAACGCCCCTTCCTCGGCATGCCGAGACCGGCGACCGCGATCATGTCGCGCAGCACCTCGTTGGTGCCGCCGCCGAAGGTGTTGATGTAGGAGCCGCGGGTGTACGCCTCAAGCTGTCCGCCGAGGACGGCGTCCGGCGCGCCGGCGCGCCGGGTCGCGCGGGGACCGACGACGGAGACGAGGTTGCGGCAGACCCGGTCGTGGGTCTCCGTGCCGTAGACCTTGGCGACCGACGCGGCGGCGGGCGCCGGGTTCTGGCCCTCCCCCACGACGGCGATCTTCCAGTTGAGCAGGCGCATCGCGGTCAGCTCGGCGTAGTCGCGGGCCAGTTCCGTGCGCACCCACGGCTTGTCCAGGACGCGGTTGCCGTCGGCGTCGGGCTCGGCGGCCCACGCGGCGACGTCGGTCCACAGCTGCTCGGTGCGCCCGCCCATCGCGGCCAGGCCCACCCGCTCGTGACCGAGCTGGCCGGTGATGAGGCGCCAGCCGCCGTTGACCTCGCCGACGAGGGCTTCGGGGCCGACGCGTACGTCCTCGTAGTAGGAGGCGTTGGTGTGGGTGATGCCGCTGGTGGCGATCGGCGTGCAGCTGAAGCCCGGGTCCGACGTCGGCACGATGAGGATGGTGATGCCCTTGTGCTTCGGGGCGGCGGGGTCGGTGCGCACGGCCATCCAGACGAAGTCGGCCTGGCTGACACCGCTGGTGAACACCTTCTGGCCGTTGATGACCCAGCCACCGTCGGGCGTCGCCTCGGCCCGGGCGCTCAGCGAGGCGAGGTCGGTGCCGGAGCCCGGCTCGCTGTAGCCGATGGCGAAGATGACGTCGCCGGTCAGCATGCCCGGCAGGTAGGCGCGCTTCTGCTCCTCGGTGCCGTAGCGCATCAGCATCGGGCCGATGTTGTTGATGGTGACGAAGGGGAACGGCGCCTGGGCGCGGTTGATCTCGTCGAAGAGGATGTACTGGTCGATCGCCGGGCGGCCCTGGCCGCCGTACTCCGTGGGCCAGCCGAGTCCGAGCAGGCCGTCCTTGCCGATCTGACGGATGATCTCGCGGTAGGCCGGGCGGTCCTCGTTGGTGCCGCCGAGCGCCTCGCGGACCTCGGGCGTGAGCAGGCGCGCGAAGTAGGCTCGCAGCTCCCTGCTCAGCTCTCGCTGCTCGGGCGTGTACTCCAGGTACATGGATGTTCCTCATTCTCGGGGCGTGGGCGCCAGTCGGTGTGCCGGGCGGGCCGGCAGGTCAGGTGGCCGGCAGGAGCGCGGCACGTCCGTTGTCGGCGAACTGCTTCTCGAGGTCCCGGACGTCCGCCTCGGTCAGCGGGCGGTACGCGGTGGACGCGCCGTCGCGGACCCAGACGGGGTCGGTCGTGACCCAGGCGGTACGGCGCAGGATCTGCTTGGCGACCTTGCCGTTGCCGGTGCTGGGGATCTGGTCGACGATCCGCACGAAGCGGGGCCGCCACTTGGTGCCGAGGTCGGCCTGCTCGTCGAGGAAGGCGGTGAACGCCTCGGGGTCGAAGGTGGCGCCGCTGCGCAGCTGGATCACGCACATGACCTGGTCGCCGGTACGCGGGTCGGGCACGGCGAAGACGGGGGCGACCGCCACCCGGTCCCAGCGCTCGATGATCCGCTCGGCGGGGCCGGCCGCGAAGTTCTCGCTGTCGACGCGGATCCAGTCCGAGGAGCGGCCGGCGAAGTAGAAGTAGCCGTCGGTGTCGCGGTAGGCCAGGTCCCCGGACCAGAAGTCCTCGCCGCGGACCCGCTCGGCGGCGGCCTCGGGGTTCTTGTAGTAGCCCTCGAACTTCGCCGCCATGCCGACGCCGACGAGCTGGCCGATGGCCTCGTCGGCGTTGAGCAGCCGCCCGGTCCCGTCGAGCCGGGCCGGCGGGCACTCCAGCCCGGTCTCCTCGTTCATGACCTTGATCTCGGCGCCGGCGACGGCCACACCGAGCGCCTCGGCGGGCGTCTCAGGGGTGCGGTTGATCCGCATGACGCCCTCGCTGGAGCCGTAGCCCTCGGAGATGACGACGCCGAAGCGCTCGGCGAAGCGGGCGATGTCGGCGGCCGAGGCCTCGGTTCCGACGGCGCGCCGCAGCGTGCTCGTCGCGTCGCGGGGGTCGACCGGCCGGGCCAGGATGTAGGCCAGTGCCCGGCCGACGTAGTTGAAGTAGGTGACGCCGTGCTCGTGCACGTCGCGTACGAAGCCGGACGCGGAGAACCTGCGGACCATGCAGATCGTCGCGCCGCAGACCATGGCCGGGCCGAGATTGAGCATGACGGCGTTGCCGTGGAACAGCGGCATCGCCAGGTAGCTGACCGAGTCGCGGGTCAGCTCGGTGCGGGCCAGCAGCGCCTCGGAGACCGCGGCGAGGCGCCCGTGGGAGCAGATGACCGCCTTGGGGGCGCCGGTCGAGCCGGAGGAGAACATGAGCAGCAGGTTGGCGCGCGGGTCGACCTCGTCGGTGGGTACCGGCGCGCCGGCGTGCCGGGCCAGCCAGGCGGCGTACTCCGGGGAGTCGATGTTGCGCACCTGCCCGGCGGGGATGCCCAGGTCGAGCCCGTCGACGAGGCCGGCGAGGCGGTCCTCGGTGAGGAGCAGGTCGGTGTCGGTGTGCCGCACGTCGTGGGCCAGCTCGGCGCCACGCCGGGTCGGGTTGATCCCGACCACTGTGGCGCCGGCCAGCGCGGCGGCACAGATCCAGTACACGTAGTCGGGGGTGTTCTCCAGGAGCAGCCCGATGTGCAGTGGCCTGCCGTCGGGCCGGGGCACGTCGTCCAGTGCCGCGGCCCGGTCGGCGGCCTCCTGCACGATCCGGCCCCAGGTGATGGTACGGCCTTCGAAGAGCAGGCCGGGGTGGTCGTCGCCCGTGCGTGCCCGCACGATGTCGGCGAAGACGGCGGGTCCCGAGTTTCGGGCCACCGGGGCCTGAGTCGTCATTGACGTTTGCTCCGTCTCGTCCGTCGTCAAACGCGAATCACCAAACAAGCAAGCGCTTGGTCGAAGCGTAGAGTGAGGCTTGCCGCAGGTCAAGGCCTTGACAACGCTTCCCATGGGCTGCTCGCGGCAAGCGCCGAGCGCACCCGGTCGGTGTCCTCACCACGCCGGCGCGGGGCCCGTGGGACCCCCGCGGGTGTACGCGAGAAACGAGGCGTCGGGGCCGGCTGGGCGATCCCCTCGACCTCGACGACGGCGCCCCGGGCCCGCATCTGCGGGTGCTCGGCCGACTCGGCGATGTCCAGCACCGGATGCACACACGCGTCGACGCCCTCGAAGACGCCGGTCCACTCCCGCCGGGTGCGGCCGGCGAAGACCGACGCGATCCGCTCGGCCCAGCCGGCCCACCCCGACTCGTCGAACTGCGCCGGCCCGTCCTCCGGATCGAGGCCGAGGGTACGCAGGAACGTGCGGTAGAACTTCGCCTCGATGGCCGCCACGGACATGAACCTGTCGTCGGCGGTGCGATACACCCGGTAGAAGTGCGCCCCGCCGTCGAGGTAGTTCGTGCCACGGGTGAGGTTCCAGGCGCCCCGCGCGAGCATCGAGTGGATGACGACGGTGAGCAGCGCGCTGCCCTCGAGCATCGAGGCGTCCACGACCTGCCCACGCCCGGAGGAGACACGCTCCTGCAGTGCGGCCAGCACGCCGAAGGCCAGCATCATGCCGCCGCCGGCGAAGTCGGCCAGATACATCGGCGGCACGACGGGGCCGGTGTCGGGCAGGCCGATCGTGTCGAGCACCCCGGAGACGGCGATGTAGTTGAGGTCGTGCCCGGCGGCCGCGGCGAGAGGGCCGTCCTGGCCCCAGCCGGTCATCCGCGCCACGACCAGGCGCGGGTACCGCTCGGCGAGTTCGGCCGGGGCCAGGCCGAGACGTTCGAGCACCCCGGGCCGGAACGGGTCGAGCAGCACGTCCGCGTCGGCGAGCAGCCGGTGCACGAGCGCCCGGTCGGCCTCGGACTTCAGGTCGAGCGTGACTGTCGTACGGCCCCTGTCGATCGCGTTGACCTGCGCGCGCTCCCGCCGGTCGGGCTCGCCGGGTGGGTCCACCCGGACCACCTGGGCACCCATGTCGGCGAGCATCATCGTCGCGAACGGCACCGGCCCCTGCCCACCGAGTTCGAGCAGCCGCAGGCCGGCCAGCGGCCCTTCGAACCGCTGGCCGGGGACGCCGCTCACGCCTGTTCCCGGGTGCCGGCCGGCACCGGGAGGCCGGTCACGGCACGGGGGTCGGTGCTCCACGTCCGCGCGGTCACGCCCTCCTCGCGCAGGACGCGCTTGAGGACCCGACCGACGGCGTTCTTGGGCAGTTCGGTGCGGACCTCGATGTGGGAGGGCACGGCGTAGCGCGGGATGCGCGGGTGCAGCCACTCGAAGAGCTCCGCGGGGTCGATCTGGGCGCCGGGCGCGGGCACGACAGTCACCTTGAGGTCGTCCTCGGCCAGCGGGGAGGGGACGGCGTGGACGGCGACCTCCCCGACGGCCGGGTGGGTCGCGACGACGCCCTCGATCTCGAAGCTGGAGATGTTCTCGCCGCCGCGGCGCAGGTAGTCCTTGCCCCGGTCGACGAAGTAGAGGTAGCCGTCCTCGTCGAGGCGGCCGTAGTCACCGCAGTGGAACCACAGTCCCCGGAAGACCTCCAGCGTCTTCTCCGGCTCACGCCAGTAGCCGTTGAACATGATCGCCGGACGGTTGGGACGGGCGACGATCTCGCCGACCTCGCCGACGGGCAGCGGGTTGTCGTGCTCGTCGACGATGCGTACCTCGAAGGAGTCGTTGATCTTGCCGGCGCTCCCGGCCCGGTAGCCCCCGGGTGGGGTGAGGGTGATCAGGCAGGCCTCGGTCAGCCCGTAGGCGCCCGAGCCGACCCGTTCGACGCCGAAGCGCTCCGTCCAGCGAGCGGCGAGCTCGGCGGTGACCGGCGAGCCGGACACGACGCGCAGCCGGCCGTAGGCCTCGCGGGTGGCCTCGGAGTCGGGAGCGCCGGCGATCATCGGCAGCATCGAGCCCATGAGCGCGGCCATCGTCGCGCGGCTACGCAGGATCTCGTTCCAGAAGCCCCGGACCGAGAAGCGCGACGCGAGGTCGATGGCCGAGCCGAGCTGGAGCGAACCCATCACGTGCCCGACGGCGGCCATGTGGAACAGCGGCATCGCCGTCCAGAGGACGTCGTCGGCGCGGCGTTCGAGGTTCTCGTGCATCTGGCGGGCCATGTTCGCCACGTAGCCGTGGCTGACCATGCACGCCTTGGACGGCCCGGTCGTGCCGGCCGTGTAGATGAGGTGGCTGGTGGCGTACGCGTCGAGGTCCGGGGTGGTCGTCACCGCCGAGCCCTCAGCGACGGCGGCGTCGAAGTCCACGACCTCGGTGGCCCAGGCGGGCGCCGGGCCCGAGGCGGGCCGGATGGGGGCGCCGACGAGGACCGGCACCCGTAGCTCCGTGCCGATGAGGGCGTCGTCCAGGACGGGCACGAACTCGTCCTCGACGATCATCGCGACCGGGTCGGCGTCGAGCACCTGGTGGGCCAGTACGGCGCCGCGGTTGCTCGTGTTGAGCGGGACGACGAAACCGCCGCGGAGCGTCGTCGCCCACCAGGAGAGCAGGGCCAGGCGGCCGTTGCGGGCGAGGACGACGACCCGGTCGCCGGGCGCGACGCGGTCGGCGAGGAAGCCGGCGAGGCGACGCGACGCGGCGTCGAGCTCGGCCACTGTGAACGGGGCGCCGGCGAGGGTGAGGGTCAGGTCCGGCTGCTCGTCGAGCAGGCGGGACAGGGCGGGCAGGAGCGGGGTGGCTGCGGTGGGACGGTTCACTGGCTCTGGCTACCTTTCTTCGGGTCGGCCGCGCGCGGTGGCGGACGGCGGGGACCTGACGCTCAGCCCTTCGTCATCGCGACGGTCCGCAGGTCGAACAGGCCGAGGTTGGTCCACGGCAGCTGCTCGGCCCCGACGACCTTCGGGGAGGCGATGGTGGCGCTGGTGAGGTTGCAGATCGGGATGAACCACGCCTCGCTGAACAGCCGCTCCCACAACTGGTGGTACTGCTTGGCGCGCTCCTCGACGCTGGAGCGGGGGTCGGCGGCCTTGGCCGCGATCGGGCCGATGACCTCCGGGTCGGTGGCGAGCTTGTAGTTGCCGAGGAGGTAGTTGTCCACAGTGCCCGCCGGGTCGAGACGCGGGTTGAACGTGTTGGACACCTCGAGCTCGAAGTCGCCGGCGATGAAGCGGGCCTCGGTCTCGGAGTTCGGCGTCGGGTTGAGCTTCGCGTCGATGCCGGCCTGGGACATGGCGGCCTGGATGGCGGTGGCGGGCTGCTCGGTGTTGGTGCCGGCGGAGAAGCTGATCGACACCTTCGCCCCGCCGACCTCTGAGATCAGCGCCTTGGCCTTGGCCAGGTCGAACTCGTACGGGTAGGTCGCCGCCGGGTCCTCCCACGGGCTGTCCGGGTAGATGCTGCGGGTGGGCGTGCAGGTGTCGGCGAAGAGCGCGCGGATGGCGGCCGGGTCGACCGAGCGCGCGATTGCCTCACGGACCCGCTTGTCCTTGAGGTCGCCCATGTTGGCGCGCAGCAGGATGCCGAGGACGTTGCGGAACGGGCGGGTGGTCACCTTGAGCTGGCCGTCCTCGCCGAGCTGGCGGGCCTGGGTGATCTCGTTGGCCGAGGAGACGAAGCTGAGGTCGGTCTGACCGCTGATGACGCCGTTGAGCCGGGTGGCGCCCTCGGGGACCCGGGTGATCTCCATGCCGGCGAGGCGCCCGGCGTTGGGGTCCCAGTAGGTGCCCTCGGCGCGCTTGACGACGTACTTCTCGTTCGGGATGAACTCGGTGACGACGTACGGGCCCGAGCCGGCCTTGCCGGGGGCGCGCTTGAGGTCGACGCCGTCGGCGATCGCCTTGGGCGAGACCATCATCCCGGCGGCGGTGGCCAGGGCCGAGGGGAGCACGGCGCCGGTGCCCGGCTTGAGGTTGAGGCGCACGGTGTGCGCGTCGACGACCGTGACGCCGGTGATGCTGGCGAGGTCCTGCTTGATGGTGCTCGTGGGCAGCGTCTGGCCGCGCTCGATGTTGACCTTGACGGCGTTGGCGTCGAACGGCGTCCCGTCGTGGAACTTGACGTCGTCGCGCAGGGCGAGTTCGAGGTAGGAGCCGTCCTGGGCGTAGGTCCACTTCTTGGCCAGGCCGGGGACGACCTGGTCGGTGGAGTCGACCATGGTGAGCCGGTCGTAGATCAGCGTGAGGTAGGGGTAGCCGCCGGGGGCCGGCTGCGCCGGGTCGAGGTTCTGGAACGGCGACGAGGCGCTCACCCGCAGGACGGCGTCGGGGTCGATCTCACCCGTGGTGGCACCGGGGTCGCCGGTTCCGGTGGCGGAGCAGGCTCCGACGACGAGGGTGGCGGCGAGCAGGCTCGCGGCGACGGCGAGGCGTCGGCGACGCGGGAGGCGAGACACAATGGTCCTTTCCTGACCTTCGGCCCGAGAGCGGGAGCGGCTCCGCGGGTCACCCGGCGGGTTCCCGGGGGCGGCCGGGCCGTTCGGCGGCGGCCGTGCGGGCGCGATGGTCATGGAGGTGATGGATGGCGGCGCTGGTGTGGAGCGCCTGCCCGGAGCTGATCGGCATCCGCGCCCGAGACTGGCGGTGTTGCGGCCGTTCGCGATCCAAACAAGCGCTCGATTGGGAACCGTAGGTGGCAGCGTGCGGGCACGTCAATAGGCGATCGGCAGCATGATCGACAAGGGGGCGGCGCGTAGCGGGCAACCGTTGCCAGCACGCGATCAGGTCGCTAAGGTGCGCATCAAGCAAGCGCTTGGTTGCTTGATGTCCGGCCGGCCAAAGGAGTCCGCACGGTGGAAGCCCCCCTCGCCACGGCACAGCCCCGCGACACCGGCATCGACGCGGTCGCCTCGGCCACCCGCCGGCTCATCGACGCGATCACCCGCGCGGGCGGCGCCGTCGACCCCGACGCCGACGCGATAGTGGCCGACCTCGACGCGCTCACCGCCCGGATCGACGCCCACGCCCCGGACCTCGCCGAGCGGATCGCGACGATGTGGCGCCAGCCCGGCCCGGGCCGCTTCGACCCCGCCGGCGGCACCGAGAACCCGCTGTCGCCGCCGGTGTCCCTCTGGGTCGAGCCGGACGGTTCCTTACGCGGGGAGGTCACCCTGAGACTTGCCTTCCAAGGGCCACCCGGGCACGTGCACGGCGGCACCTCGGCCATGCTGATGGACCACGCCCTCGGCATCGCCAACGCCCGCGCCGGATACGCCGCGGTGACCGTCGGGCTCGACATCTCGTTCCGCGCGGCCATCCCGATCGGCTCGACGATCACGATCCTGGCCCGGCACGACGGGCGCGACGGACGCAAGGTGCGCAGCTCCGGCGAACTGCGCGTCGGGGACCTGACGTGCGTCACGGCCACCGGCACCTTCGTCCTCATGGACGACCCGTCCACGCGGGAGAAGTTCCGCCGAGCGTCGCGGGAGCAGGCATGAGCACCGATCCCCATCCGAGCAGCGCCGCACCCGGCCCGCTCGCCGGCCGCGGCGCGCTCGTCATCGGCGGGGGCGGCGGCTTCGGCCGCGCCATCGCCGCCGCGCTGGCCGCCGACGGCGCCGCCGTGACGATCATGGGACGGACCGAGGCGACGCTGCGGGCGGCGGCCGGGACGATCGCCGCAGCCGCCCCCGGAGCACCACCGGTACGGATCAGCGCCGGCGACTCCACCCACGAACAGGACGTGGCAGCAGCGGTACGCGCCGCCGACGAGACCCCGCTGGCCGCGGTCGTCACCACAGTCGGCGGCGGCACCTTCCGTCCCCTGCTCGCCCTCGACGCCGAGACCCTCGAACACGACTTCCGGCGCAACGTCACCACGGCGCTGCACGCCATCCGGTACGGCGGGCAGGCCCTGGCCGCGCGCGGCGGGGGTGCGATCGTGTGCACCTCGTCGAGCGCGGGCGGGCACTCCTTCCCGTTCATGCCGTCGTACTCGGTGAGCAAGGCCGCGCTCGAAGCGCTCGTCCGGGTCGCCGCCGACGAACTCGGCCACCTCGCGGTACGGGTCAACGTGGTACGCCCCGGCATCGTCGCCACCGACGGCGAGAACCCGGGCCGGCTGCTGGCCGACCCCGAACTGGCCGCCGCGACGGTCGCCGAGAAGCCCCTGTCGCGGATCGGGCGCGCCGAGGACGTCGCCGCCGCGGTCCGCTTCCTCTGCGGTCCCGGCTCCTCCTGGATCACCGGCGCGTGCCTGCCCGTCGAAGGCGGGGCACACCTGCGGCGCGCGCCCCGGCTGGAGAAGCTCGCCCGGATCGTCAACGGCGACGAGGTCGTCGACGCCACCCTGGCGGGCCGCATCCCATGACGGCGCCACAGACACCCGCCACCCGGATGGAGCTGACCACGACGCTGCCGCCGACGACGGCGCTGCGCGAGGTGCCCGCGGTCGTGGCGCGCATCGAACGGCTCGGCTTCGACACCGTGCACATCCCCGAGACGACGCACGACTCCCTGGCGGTCGCGCTGCTCGCGGCCGAGCACACCAGCCGGATCACCGTACGCACCAGCATGACGCTGGCCTTCCCCCGCAGCCCGATGGTGACCGCGTACGCCGCGTGGGACCTCGCGCGGTTCTCCGAGGGCCGCTTCCAGCTCGGTCTGGCCACCCAGGTGCGCGGCAACATCGTCGGGCGCTTCTCGGTGCCGTGGGAGCGGCCGGTGGAGAACCTGCGCGACTACCTCGCCTCGATCCGGGCGATCTTCGCCGCGTTCAGCACCGGTGAGCCCCTGGAGCACGAGGGCAGCCACTACCGCTTCACCCGGCTGCAGCCGTACTTCAACCCCGGCCCGCTGCCGACCGCGGCCCCGGCGCTGTACACCGGCGGGGTCAACCGGCGCGTCTGCGAGGTGGCCGGCGAGCTCGCCGACGGCTTCGTCACCCACGCCACCAACTCGCACCCGAGTCACCTGCGCACGGTCGTGCTCCCCGCGCTGCGCGCCGGGGCCGAACGGGCCGGACGCGCCGGGATCCCGCGGGTCGTCGTGGTGTCCAAGTCGATCACCGGTCCGACGCCGGCCGCGCTCGCCGCGAGCCGCGACTCCGCCCGCCAGGAGCTGGCGTTCCTCTTCTCCACTCCCGCCTACCGCACCACCCTGGACCGGCTCGGCCTGGGCCGGGTCGGCGAACGACTCGCCGCGATGGCCGCCTCCGGGCGCTGGACCGGACTCGCCACCGTCCTCGACGACGAGACCCTGGCCGCCCTCATCCCGCACGGCACCTACGCCGAGCTGCCGGACGTGCTCGGGCAGGCGTACGGCGGCATCGCCGACGGGCTCGGGCTCGGGCTGCCGCTCGACCCGGACGACGACGAGGACTTCGGCGCGTTGCTCGAACGCCTCCGGCTCATCCCGACCAGTGCCGCGGCCACCATCCCGCCCGCGAACGCCGGCCCCACAAGCGCGACGCGCGGCGTCGCCGGATCGGAGACCCTGTCATGACCGCACGCATCGGGCTGCTCACCCCGGTCGTCGTCCAGCATCCGCGCACCGCGGCCGCCTGGGAACGGGACGTCCTGTCCGGCCCCGACGTCGGCGGCGCGCTGCTGGCCGTCGCCCGCGCCGCCGACGACCTGGGCTACCACCACCTGACCTGCAGCGAGCACGTCGCCGTGCCCGCCCCGATCGCCGCCGAGCGGGGCGCGACGTACTTCGACCCCGTGGCCACGCTGTCGTTCCTCGCCTCGGCGACGCGCCGCGTCCGGCTCGCGACGAACGTCGTCGTCATCGGCTACCACCATCCGCTCGCCCTCGCCAAGACCTACGGCACCCTCGACCTGCTCAGCGGCGGCCGCGTCGTCCTCGGGATCGGGGTCGGCAGCCTCGAAGAGGAGTTCGACCTGCTCGGCGCCGAGTTCGCCGGGCGCGGCGCGATCGCCGACGAGGCGATCACCGCCCTGCGCGCGGCGTGGGGCAGGGCCGTGCCGCACCACGAGGGGCCCCGGTTCACGTTCACCGACTTCGTCGTCGAACCGCACGCGCCGCGCACCACGGTGCCGATGTGGATCGGCGGGCGCACCCGCCGCTCGCTGCGCCGCGCCGTGACGTACGGCACCGGATGGGCACCGTTCGGCCTCGGACCGCGGGAGCTGACCCGCATCTGGGAATCCGTGGAACGCCCGGACGGCTTCGACCTCGTGCTGCAGATCCCGCCGCTGGACCCGCTCGGCGACCCGGACGGCTCCCGCGCGCACCTGCGCACGGCCGACACCGTCGGGGCGACCGCTGTCAACGCGAGCCTCGTGGCCACCTCGGCCGCCCACCACCTCGAGCAGATGGCAGCGCTGCGCGAGCTCGCCCCGGAACGCTTCGAGACGAACCCGGCCTGACCGGCCGCCGACCGGTTCATCCGACGAGACCCGATCGAAAGGAACCCACCATGAGCGACTCGCAGCCCGACCGGCTCGCCCTGCTCGAGGCTCGCCTCGAACAGGCCGAACGGCGCCTCGCCGCAGCCGAGGACCAGCTCGCCCTCTGGCGGATCGTGGCCAGCTACGGCCCCGCCGTGGACAGCGGCTCGGCCGAGATCACCGCCCAGTTGTGGACCGAGGAGGGCGTGTACGACACCTTCCCGGTCGTGCTCAACGGCCGGGACGCGCTGCGCGGCATGGTCAACGGTGAGCGGCACCAGGCCCTGATCAACAACGGCGCCGCCCACCTCATGGGGCTGCCGCACATCGTCGTCGACGGCGACCGGGCCGTCGTGACGAACTACTCGCAGCTCGTGCTCAGCGCCCCCGACCAGAACGGTTACCGGATCTGGCGTACCGGCTCCAACCGGTGGGAGTTCACCCGCACTGACGAGGGCTGGAAGGTGACCCACCGCTGGAACCGCCAGCTCGACGGCACCGACGAGGGCCGCGATCTCCTCGCCCGCGCCGTCGAATCCGAGGCCTGAGGCCGTGCGCATCGGCCTCAGTTCCCCGGTCCTGGCCGACTCCGGGCCCCGGCCCCCGTGGGAGGCCGAGGCCGGGGTCGCCGAGTTGCGCACCGTCTTCACCACCGCCGACCGGCTCGGGTACGAGTTCTTCACCTGCCCGGAGCACGTCAGCGTGTCACCGGGGCTGGCCCGGGGTGAACGCTTCTACGACCCGGTCGCGACGTTCTCGTACCTCGCGGCGATCACCGAGCGGATCCGCTTCCTGCCGTACGTGCTCGTGCTCGGGCTGCACCATCCGCTCGAGTTGGCCAAGCGGTACGGCACCCTCGACCACCTCAGCGGCGGGCGGGTCGTCCTCGGCGTCGGCGTCGGCAACCTGGAGGAGGAGTTCGCGCTGCTCGGGCGTCCGTTCGCCGACCGTGGCCCACGGGCCGACGACGCCCTGCGGGCGCTGCGGGCGTCCCTGTCGGTACAGCTCGCGACCTACCACGGGGAGTACTACCACTTCACCGAGCAGGTGATCAGCCCGCACGCGGTTCAGCAGAAGGTCCCGATCTGGGTCGGTGGCCACAGCAGGCGTGCCCTGCGGCGCGCTGTCACCCTGGGCGACGGATGGGCGCCGGCCCCCGTCACGTATCGCGGGCCGGACCTGGAGACGCTGCCGCGGATGCTCGCCGAGCACGACCTGCCGGAGGGGTTCGACGTCGTCATCACGCCTCCGGCCCGCCTCGACCCGACCGGCGCCCCCGAGGCCGCGCTGGACCTCGTCGGCCGGATCGGCGAGGCGGGCGCCACCGTGGTCAACCTCGTCGTCCGGCACCGTGACCTGGCCGAGTACCTCGACCAGCTCGCCGCGGCAGCGGAGCTCTTCGGTCTCGACCGCCGCGACTGAGCACTGCCGTGGACGCCGGGACCCGGCGACGAGCCCCGGCGTCCACGGTCAGGCCTCGTTGGGCATGTTCGACCAGCCCTTGCGGTCGGTCCGCGCGTACCAGCCCGAGGCCGCCAGGGTTCCTCCGTCCACGGGGATCGTGTGCCCGGTGACGAAGCGAGCGTCGTCGCTGGCGAGGAACTCGACCACGGCGGCATAGTCGTCGGGCTCGCCGAAGCGGCCGACGGGGATCCACGTACGGATCAGCTCCGGGTCGCGTCCGCGCAGCATCGCCGCGGCCGGTGTCTGGGGCGTGTCGGCGAGGTCGGGCGCGATCGCGTTGACCCGTACCCCGTGACCGGCGACCTCGACGGCGAGGCTCCTGGTGAAGGCGCTGACCCCGGCGTTGTAGGCGGAGTACGGGGCGCACGCCGGGATGCCCCGGAAGGCCTCGACTGTCGAGTTGTTGACGATGGCGCCATGGCCCCGATCGACCATGCCGGGCAGCAGCGCATGCGTCATCGCGAGCACGTGCCACAGGTTGATCTCGTAGAGCGCCTGCCACTGCTGCGGGGTCGAGTGCAGGAAGGTCTTGGCGGCCGGGCGGAAGTCGCCGACGTTGTTGACGAGCACGTCGACCCGCCCCGAGTCGACGGCCGCAGCGGCGGCGACCGCGGCGGCGACACCGTCGGCGGTGCGTACGTCGGCGAGGACGACCTCGACCTCGCCGCCGGCACTCCGGATGTCGGCGGCGGTGCCGGCCGCCGCCTCCCCGTCGATGTCGACGAGGACGACGTGGGCGCCAGCGGCGGCGAGACGGCGGGAGATGCCGCCGCCGATCCCGAGGGCGCCGCCGGTGACGACAGCGATCCGGCCCTCGAGCCTGCGGGTGGCGCTCATCTGCCGGTTCCTTCCTCGTCGGCCCGGGTCACGGAGACGCGGTGGCGTTCGATCCAGTTGACGGTCACCGCGCGACGGGTGAAGGCCCATCCTTCGCCGGTACGCGCGTACTCGTCGTCGTAGTGCAGGAACCAGACCACGTCCGAGGGCCCGTCGCGACCGGGGACCAGGTGGTGGGCCGTGCCGCGAACCCGGCCACGGGCCCCGGTCGGCGTCGGCAGGTAGCGCGCCCCGGCCACGACGTGAGTCGTCGCCAGGGTGCCGGCGAGCGCCCCTAACGCGGCCACGACAGCGGCGCGGCCGACGTGGGGCACGTGCGGGCCGAGGTGCGCCGGCGGCTCGGGAACCACCAGGACGCCGTCCGGGACGAACAGCGCGCCGATCGCTGCCGCGTCGCGGTCGTCGGCCGCTGCGGCGTACGTCTCGGAGAGCGCGCGCAGCGCGGTGAGGTCGGCCGCGCCGAGGCCGGTCACGCCGCGCGAGCGGTCGCCGCGCGCACGACCTGGACGAGCTCGGCGACGGCGCGCTCGCAGTCGCCGCGGGTGTAGCCGAGCAGCGCGGTCTCGGCCGAATCCGGCTCATAGGCGAGGACGTTTCCGCGACCCTGGACGATCATCGAGTCGGGCATGAAGGGGTGCGGCTCGTCGCGCTCGGCGATGGTGCGGTTGCCCCCGGCCGCGTCGACCAGCAGCTGGAAGAACTGCGTGAACGTCAGGTTGGCGTCACCGACGAGGTAGGCCGCGCCCGCCGCGCCACGGTCGAGCGCGCCGCCGATCGCCTCGGCCAGGGACCGGGCCGACATGTAGTTCGTGCCGCCGGCCGGCGCGTGGTCGGGGATCTGCGGCTCGTTGCCGGCCGCCCAGGACACCATGCGGCGGTAGCGCTTTGCCGTGACGCCGGGGATGGCACCGATGATCGAGGGCGGGTTGAGAGTGCAGACAGTGAAGGAGTCGTCAGCCAGCGCCCGGGCACCCTCGTCGGCGTCGCGGCGGGCGGCGACGTAGGCGCTGGAGTCGGCCAGGTCGGGTCGCAGGTGGTGGTAGTAGCTGCCGACCTGGACGAAACGGGAGACGCCCGCGCTCTTGGCGAGGGCGGCGAAGGCCGGCACCCCCTCGCTCTGGGTCTCCTTCCAGAACGTGGCCTCGTCTGCGTCCCGGGGCAGGTGGCGTACGTCCTGCCCGGCGGCGAAGACGACCGCGTCGAAGGGGGCCAGGTCCTGGCGGGTGAAGGTCTGGCGGGTGTAGTCCCCGCGGAGGACGGGCAGGCCGGCGACGGGTGAGTCCGCGTCGACCGTCCCTCGGGCGGCGACGGTGACGTTGTCTCCCCGGTCGCGCAGGTGAAGGGCGGTGTGGACCCCGATCATGCCGGTTCCACCGACCACGAGTACCTCCATCGCGAGGTCTCCTTGCGTAGTGAGGCGGCTCCCCCGGCGTGCGTCTGGGAGCCGGCATGACTTCCGTATCAACCAACCAAGCGATTGGTAGGTTAGCACGAGCAGGCGCCCGCCGCGCCAGGCGTCGCCGCGCCGACATCGACCTGCGACTCAGCCGCCCGCGACTTCCTCGACATCGATGCCGCCATCAGCGGCCGGTACACCCTCGACCAGCTCTGCGACCTCGCGCACGCCGCCGACGACGGATTCGACCGGAGCGTGTTCGCCGCGATGCTTCGCCACGTCGACCGCTTCGACGACGAAGACTTCACCGACTACGGTCTGGCATCGCATGAGGTCGCCGACATGCGGGCTCGCGTCTCTGCATGGCGGACCGCCCTGCTCCGAGAAGTCGAATAGGCTCGATCACCCTGCTCTGCTGCCCCCGTCTTCTTGGCCTGTTCGACTCACGGCACGTCCGGGTCAGGGTGCTCGGTCCGACAGCGGCTCGCGGCAGCGTCATCGATCAGGCATCTGTCGAGCAACCAGTCAATGGCCCGGCGGGTTGCCCGAGCCTGGTGGAAGGCATGCCAGACCGTCAGCAGGTGCATGATGTCCACTCCCGTTGCCGTGGTCGCCGGCGACCACGGCAGGTGCTCTTCCCTCTCGGCCGCGAACTAGAGCGCGGCAGTGTCCCGGTAGCTGCGGCGACAGATGGACACCCCTGCGGAGATGAGGCCGATGAGGATCGGGTAGACGGCGCAGCGCTCGACGAGGCCGACCAAGACGTTGGCCCCTGAGCCGGCGACGGCGAGGAAAGCCGCCGTGGAGACGAGTCCGAAGGCGCCGAGCATGACCATGGCCTTCCCGGGCTTCCTGCCGATGCGGAGGTCTCGGTACATGCGCCCGAGCACGATGATCAGAATGTTGCCGCCGACGATGGCGGCCATGGCGCCCAAACCGTGGAAGTCGACAGTGCCCTGCCGGTCGGCTTCGCCGTCGCCGGGGAAGAGCGCCAGCACGACGCCGCCGGCACCGACCAGGGTGGCCATGCCGAGCAGGACCCCCCGGCGCCAGCCTCGCAGGCCGTTGAGCAGGGCGACACCGATGAACACCAGGACTCCGAAGAGGAAGAAGCCGGTGTTCATGACCCACCAGAGGGGCGAATACATGTACTGGCCGAACGCGGTCAACGGGCCGTGGACTCCGAGGTCGCTGATGTAGTGGTAGGTGTAGCTGTAGGGCGGGCTCCGCCAGGCCGCGGCGGCGACGAACTCGAGCAGCAGAAAGATCGCTGCTGCGGCGGCGAGCGCTGCCCCGGCGGGCTGGCGCTGGCCGCTCCGGTACGCCGCAGAGACGGTTGCCTTCGGCGTTGCCTTCACCAGTTGTGTCATGGCCGGGAGCCCTTCGGCGAGGTCGGCAGGGGCAGAGGAGCCTGGTATCACTACGGAAGTGTAGTGATACCAGTTTTGGTGTCAATACCATCATGGTCAGAGTTGTACGATGACGGCATGGCAAGGGAGCCGAATCGAACTGGGCGGCGCGAGCGCAAGAAGGCCATGACCAGGGCCGCGATCCTGCGAGCTGCGCAGGAGCTGTTCCTCGAGCGCGGCTTCGACGCGGTGAGCGTGCGGGAGATCGCCGACCAGGCGGACGTCTCCCCCACCACTGTCTTCGCCCACTTCCCCCAGAAGGAGGCACTCCTCTTCCACGAGGAAGACGCGCAACGCGAGCGACTCGTCGCCGCCGTGCGCGAGCGGCCGGCCGGCCTCTCGATCTCGGAAGCGCTGAAGGCCCACTACCGCTCCGAATTCGTCGCCATGTGGTCCGGCGAGGAAGCGCCGCTCCGCCGCCGGGTCATGTCGCTGATGGAAGCCACACCGGCCCTCCAGGAGTACGCCTCCCGGATGTGGCTCCGCCATGAGGACGCACTCGTCGCAGCCATCACCGAGGATCTCGGCCTGTCCCAGCCGAGCGACGACATCCGGATCTACGCCCGGTTCGCCCTCCAGATCCAGCTACTCGTGACGAGTGACACCGATCCGATGCTCGACGCGGGATTCCGGATCCTCGATCAGGGCTGGAGTGAGCACGACCCGGCGCGAGGCACGTAGCGTCCACGCCAATGGGCGTATGGAAACCTCACGGCCCCGTCACAGTGACGGGCTTCCCGTTGAGTCCTGGCCCACGTCACCAAAGAGCGCATTGAACCGCCGGTTGAGGTCATCGCCGACCCCGACGACTCCGGGCGGTTCAGTGGGTGGGGTACGCGAACGGCCCGGGCCGTTCGCGGTGCTACGACGCGCTGAGCCGCTCCTGCGCCTCGAACAGTTCGTCGCCATGCTCGGTGACCCAGACGCCCAGCGCCCGCATCGGGCCGTCGGCGAAGCTGCGGCCGAGATCGGTGAGCGCGTAATCGACCCGGGGCGGCGCCTGGGGGAAGAACCGCCGCTCGACCAGGCCGTTGCCGACCAGCCTGTGTACGGCCTCGGTGAGCGCCTTGTCGCTGATTCCTCCGATGCGTGCCCGCAGTGAGCGGCGGCGGAGGGCGCCCTCGGCCAGCGCGGCCAGCACGACCGCATCCCAAGTGTGCGCGAACAGGTCCGTCGCCATCCGCATCCGGCAGTCAGCCACGAGTTCCTCGCAGAGGTCGCCGTCACCCATACGCCCATCCTGGCACGCCCGACATGCACCATCCGGTGCGCGTCGGCCTGCCTAGCGTGACGGTATGCGGATCGGAATCCTCGGCACCGGCAACCTCGCCACGGCACTGGCCACCGGCTGGGCCCGGGCCGGACACGACATCATCATCGGGGGTCGCTCGACGGCCGCCGCCGAAGCGATCGCGAACCGGATCGGCGGCACCGCGCGGCCCGTACCGACGGTCGCCGCCGGCGCCGACGCGGTTCTGCTCGCGGTCCACTGGGACGGCATCACCGAGATGCTGACAGCGGCCGGCGGGCCCGCCGGCGCATTGGCCGGCCTCGCCCTGATCGACCCGACGAACGCCGTCGAGCACGGTGTCGGCACCCTCCGGACGGAACCCGCCCGGTCGGCCGCCGGCCACATCGCCGCCCTCGCACCCGGCGCGCACGTGGTCAAGGCTTTCCATCTCTTCCCGGCCGAGCGGTGGGTGACGCCCGATGCCGGACCGGTCACGGTCGCCATGTGCGGTGACGACGAGCGCGCACTCGATGTCGTCGGGTCGCTCGTGCGAGACGTCGGTGGAGTTCCCGCGGTCCTCGGAACGCTCGACCGGGTACGACAGTTGGAGGAGGTCGCCGGCTTCGTCATCGGGCTGGCGTTCGCCGGGGTCGACCCGCAGTCGGCGATTCCGTCGGTTCCCCGCTGACATGTGTCCGACAGGCCGCTCGTGGAGGCGGACGGTCCCCGCCGGGAGCGCCGTCTGCTCTCCCACCCGTCGATCTCCCACTTGCCCGATCCGAATGTGTCCGGCGGGTCGACCTAGACCCGCTCCGGGCCGGGACCGATCCGCCGGGCACTCACCGCTGCGCGTCACAGTCAGTCCAGATCGAGCAGGACCTTGCCCGGCACCCGTCGTTCCCGCAGCGCCTCGATCGCGCCCCCGAGGTGACGCCACGATCCGCGCCAGCCGATCGGCGCCCGCAGCGCCCCCTGAGCCACGAGGTCCACCAGCAGCGCCAGATCGGCGGCCGGGGCGGTGGTGTCGCCGAAGGACCGCAGCGTCCGGGACGCGCCCGGGGCGAAGGTCGAGTTCACCGGAAAGACGGCCGGCTCACCGGAGGCCCAGCCAATGCTGTGCAGCACCCCGCCCGGCGCGAGCAGACCCCACGCAGCCACCAGCTGGGCGCCTCCCACGGTGTCCAGCACCACGTCGACCGGGTCGCCGACAGCCTTCAGGCCGACCACCACCTCGTCGGCCCCCAGCGCCGCCAGCCCGTCGCCCCGGGACGCCGACCCGACCGCGGCGATCACGTACGCGCCCCCGTGCCGAGCCAACTGGACGGCAACTCGGCCCACTCCCCCGGACGCCCCGGTGATCAGTACGCGACGCCCGGGCAGCGGACCGGACTCACGCAGCGTCCGCAGCGCGGTGAGGCCGACCATCGGCAGCGCGGCAACCTCGGACAGGTCGACATCGGGGGGCACCACCGCGACGCTGTCCAGGTCGAACACCGCGAGTTGGGCCCACGCGCCCGGTCCGAAGGCGAGCACCCGGTCGCCCACCCGGGGACCGGTGCCGCTTTCGGCGGCGCGCAGCACCTCTCCGGCGGCGTCGTGCCCGAGCACCTGTCCGGCCGGCCAGAGGTCGAGGTGACGGATCTCGCCGTTGTTGACGGCGGCATGCCGCACCTCGACCAGCACCTGCCCCGGCCCGCATTCGGGCTCGGGGACATCGGTCACCCGGAACCCGTCGACGGTGCCCGGAGCGGCGACGATCGCACGCATACGACCTCCTTCGGTCCTCGCCGGGTTCCCGACAGGTGGCCCACAGTGGCGACCCTGTCGACGACGACCGGCGCAAGACGCCGGCCCGATGGTCAGGCGGCGGCGCGACGGGCCGTGCCGTCCGGAGCGTCCGCGAGACCGGCGTAGCGACCCCGGTGGTAGAGCAGCGGGGAGCCGACATCGGCGTGCCGGAGCAACTCCGGCTCGGCCAGCACGACCGCGTGATCGCCGACGACCACCCGGTCGACGACCCGGCACGCCAGCCAGGCCAGGGCGCCGTCGAGGATCGGCAGTCCGTTCGGCCCGGGCCGCCAGCGGGTCGGAGCGGCGAAGCGGTCGATGCCGCTCGTGGCGAAGGTATGGGCCAACTTGTGCTGGCCGTGTGCGAGCAGGTGCACCGCCACGTGCCGGGCCTGCGCCAGCGTCGGCCACGTGGACGAGCCGAGGTTCAGGCAGAACGAGACGATCGGCGGCGTCAGCGACACCGACGTGAACGATGTCGCGGTGAAGCCCACCGGCGGCGCACCGGGGGCGGTGACCACAGTGACGGTGCTGGCCTGGTGGCGCAGCAACCTGCGTAGCGCGTCGGCGTCGGCGTCCATCGGGTCGTCGGCGGACGAGGTCATGGGCGTTCCTCCCGAGTGGTGTGGGCGCGGAGCGCTAGGAACGGGCGGCGGGGTCGGCCGCCAGCCGCTCGTACGGAATCTTCTCCCCGGCCTCGACGGCGACCGGCAGCCGGTTCTCCGTCGGTGGCAGCGGGCACGTCGCGAAGTCGGTGTACGCGCATGGCAGGTTGACGGCCCGGTTGAAGTCCAGCGTCACCCGGCCCTGCTCGTCCGGCGTACCGACGGCCAGCGACCGGTTGGCCCCATAGGTGGTGATGCCGGAGGTGGTGTCGGTGAACAGCACCGACAGGCTGCCGGGCGTCACACCGTTGAACGCGGTCAGGCTCAGCGGCAGCCCGTCGACGCAGAACTCGATCCGGCCGGGCGCGTCGTAGATGTGCTGGAGCCCCTCCACGGCAGCGCCGACCGTGGTGGGCCGGGGACGCTCGAACGGCACGAACCGCCCCTGGAGCACCCACCGCTCGGCGGGCGGGAAGGTGGCGGTACCCCGGTAGCGCGTCCGCAGCGGGTGGTCGGGGCGTCGGGGTCGGAGGATGTCGCGCCCACCCCGCCGGGCCACCTCGAGGACACCACCGTCGATCTCCACGGTGATCCCGGCGCGCTCGGCGATCACCCCGAACTGATGCCTCTCCCGGATGCGCCGGCCGTCGACGACGATCTCCTCGTCGTCGGCGAGGGTCACCACCGGCCCGTCCGTCCCGGTGCGCCACTCCCCGGGCACACCGGGGAACCGCTGCGGCTCCGCGGTGAGCCAGTGCAGTCCGGCCACGGCGAGGAAGCCGTGGCGGTCCGCCCGCGCCTCCTCGTGCCGGCGGTGCCACTCCTGCCAGTCGTCGGCGAACGCGCGGGTGGGTCGTGCGGCGTCGGGGGGTGCGGACGGTGCGGGTTCACTGTTCATGACGGATCCCTCTCGTTGACGTGCGGCCGCTCGGAAACGGGCGCGGAGGTGCCGGACGCGAGCCGGCGGGACGAGGACCGAGAGGCAGCGAGCGCCCGCTCAGGCCGGAAGGGTCGCCACGCGACAGAGCTGCGCGGCGACCCGCATCAGGTCGACGACCCGGCGGGAGGTGAACAGCCGAACAAGCAGCATGGATCAATTTTCCTACTGAGCAAGTAGGATTTCAAGCCCCGGAGCCACTCAGCATCGCGTGGCCATCGCAACGTCTACCGGAATGGGCCGAACCAGGCAGCTGTCGCGCGGCCTGCCTCATCGAAAATGGATGTGCGGGAGCCGGGCAGCCATCGGTAAAGTGGCGTCCATGTCGAGCCCCGAGTCGGACACTTCGGGGGCTTTCGGCCACGCCGTCAGCCCCTGAACCACTGAGGTTCCAGCCTCCCGCCCACTACCGCATACGTGTGGGCGGTTGTTCGACCCCCGGGTTGGCCGTGGTGACGAGACGCCTTCTGTCCGTTTCATGCCTCGGAGCAACTCGATGCCTTTCGCTCTCCATCTTCTTGCCCTCGCCGTCTTCGCCATGGGCACCTCTGAATTCATGCTCGCGGGCCTTGTGCCCGACATCGCCACGAGCCTCGATGTCTCCGTCGGGTCCGCCGGGCTGCTCACCTCCGCCTTCGCGGTCGGGATGATCGTCGGCTCACCCCTCATGGCTGCCTTCGCACGTCGGTGGCCGGCACGGACCACGCTCCTTGGATTCGTGGCGATCTTCACTCTCTGCCACGTCGTCGCCGCGACAACCCCGTCCTTCTCCGTGCTGTTCGCAACCCGTGTCCTGGCTGCGGTTGCCAACGCCGGCTTCCTGGCCGTCGCCCTCACCACCGCGACCGGTCTCGTGGCCCCGAACCAGAAGGGGCGTGCCTTGGCGGCCCTCCTTTCCGGTACGACGATCGCTGTCGTCGCAGGCGTGCCGGCGGGCGCGCTGCTCGGCACCGCGATGGGGTGGCGAGCGACCTTCTGGGCAGTCGCGCTGCTGTGTGTCCCCGCCGCTGTCGGCATCCTCGCGGGGATCCGGCCCCGCTCGGAGCCGACAGCGGAAGGGCCCGCCGCCGGCGCGTCTCTGGCCTTCGAACTCGCGCAACTCCGAAAGCCCCGACTGCTCGTGGCAATGCTGCTCGGAGCGTTTGTCAACGGCGGGACCTTCGCGGCGTTCACCTTTCTTGCACCCGTCGTCACCGAGACCGCAGGACTGGACGAGGTGTGGGTACCGCTGGCCCTGGTCGTGTTCGGCATCGGATCGTTCATCGGCGTCACTGCCGCCGGGCGGCTCTCCGACCGGCGCCCTCGTCCGATTCTCGGAGTGGCCGCTCCCCTCCTGTTCCTGGGGTGGCTGGCACTCGCACTCGTCGCCACACACCCCGTACTGCTGCTGATCCTCGTCTTCGTCCAGGGCATCCTGGCTTTCGCGGTGGGTAGCACGCTCATCGCGCGGGTGCTCTACGCAGCATCCGAAGCGCCCACCATGGGAGGTTCCTACGCAACCGCCGCGCTCAACATAGGAGCCGCCGCCGGCCCGGCACTTGCGGCCCTGACGCTGTCGGATTCCAGTGACCTCGGCCCCGTGTGGGTGGCTTCTCTCCTGACTGGGCTTGCCCTGCTCATGCTGCTTCCATCGGTGGGGCTGATCGCGCCACGGAACCGGAGTGGGGAGGTCGTCCGGTGACTCATGCGAATGCTCCGCGCAACGTCGACGGCCGTCGGCGGCTCGTCGACGATGTCGAACTCGACCGATCGCTCACGTCGCGGCCGACAAACTCGCCGACTTGGACCGGACGGCGTGTCCATGGGCGTGACAATGACCAAGCCTTGGCGTCAGCCCTGACGGAGGGGGCGCAGGTGGCGGTCGGCCCACTCAGCGAACGGGGTCAGGGGGATGCCGAGGGCGCGCGCGAACTCCGGCCGGGCCGGCTGCCCGGCGACGTTCAAGAACTCGTGGGAGGTGGTGGCCCACGGCGGCATGCCGGCGGCAAGCGCTTCCGCCTCGGTCATGTCGGGAGCGGTGCCGTCGATGCCGAGCGACTCACCGATGATCTTCGCGATTTCCGTCATCGGCAGGTGGTCGCCGGCCAGTTCGAGTTCGACGCGGTGGAAGCGGTCGGGGTCGGCGACGGCAGCTGCGGCCGCGCGACCGATGTCGTCGACGGCGACCAGCGACAGGTGGGTCTGCGGCCGGAGGACCGTCGCGAGCCCGCCCGCGATGCCCCGCGGCAGCAGGTAGGCCAGGTCGGGCAGGAAGTTCTCCATGAAGAAGCCCGGCTTGATCAGCGTCCACCGGTCGAAGCCGGCGGCCCGGACGCGTTCCTGCATGCCGGCCTTGGGCAGGAAGACGCGCTCCATCGCGGCCCAGCGTCCGTCGGTCCAGCCGGGGGCGTCCTCGTGCCGCCCGGCGCCGGACACCGAGGTGTGCACGAACTGCGGGACCTCCGCGGCCAGCGCGGCCTCGATCAGGTTGACGCCCTGGGCGAGTTCGCTCTCGAAGTCCCAGGTGTCGCCGCGCAGCTCCGGCATCTGTACGGAGAAGACGGCGCGGGCTCCCCGGGCGGCCGGGACCAGCGATGCGGGGTCGCGGAGATCGCCGGTGACCAGCTCGGCGCCGAGGGCGGCGACTGCGGCGGCCTTGGCGGCAGCAGGGTTACGGACCAGGGCGCGCACCGGGACGCCGGCGGCGAGCAGGGCGCGGGCGGTTGCCCCGCCCTGCTGGCCGGTAGCGCCGGTGACCAGTACTGGTGCTCGATCAGACATGGACACTCCTCGACCCAAGAAACGGCGGGGCCCGCCGTTTATGCTTGCTAAGATACGGCGGACCCCGCCGCTTAGCAACGCCGAGGTGAGACATGCGCGCAGATGCACGCCGCAACTACGAACTTCTGCTCGCGGTGGCAGCGGAGGCGGTTGCCGAGCACGGGGCCGACGCGTCGCTGGAACAGATCGCCCGGACCGCCGGGGTGGGCTCCGGCACGGTCCGCCGCCACTTCCCGACCCGCCACGCCCTGCTCGAAGCCGTCTTCCGGGAGCGCATCGACGCCCTCTGCGCCCGCGCGGGCGAACTAGTGGGCAACCCGGACCCCGGGGCCGCGCTCGTCGAATTCCTGATCGAGATGACGCGGGCCGCCGCCACGATCCGGGGCCTGGCCGAGGCGCTCAACCGCGGCCGCGTCGAAAGCGTCTACTGCGCGTCCGACCAACTGTCCGAGGCGGGTGAGCCACTGGTACGCCGGGCCGCCGAGGCCGGAGTGCTGGCGCCCGACGTCACCTTCGGCGACCTGTCGACGCTGGTCACCGGGATCGCCCTGGCGACCGAGAACGACCGCGACCCCGGTACCACAGCGACCCGCCTGCTCTCGCTGGCCATGACCGGGTTCACGGTGACACCGCAGGAACCCGCACAGCACAGCCCGCTTCCGAATTCAGGTGCCTGACCACGCCCCCCGGGCCACGGCCTGATCGCAAGCCGTAGCTCGGGCCGGCTTCGCCGGACCAGATAGCGGTCCGAGCCACGGCTCGCGGGCCTACCCTGCGCCGTCGTGGCCGGCGAACCCCACCGCGCCTTCTACGGCAACCAGTTCAGTCTCACTGTGCCGACCCAGCCGACAAGGCCGAGGTCTACCGACAACTCGGTTTCCAGCCTGAAACGCAAACGGTGCGCGGTGCGCTCCCCGGCGTGCACAGCGTCGAAACCGAGATCGTCGCGCAGAGGATCAAGCGGGCGGGACCACTCGTCGCCTCCGGAGCCTGAGCGCGGCTTGCTTTCAAGCGCGCTCGAAGCTCTAGTGTCGGGGCCGTGACCACGACAGCCGAGACGAGAACATGGATCATCACGGGCGCGAGTTCCGGCCTCGGTCTGGGGCTCGCCGAGGCGGCACTCCAGGCTGGCGAGCATGTGATCGGGACCGCGCGAAGGGCCGACCGCTTCGACGGGCTCAAGGCGCGGTACGGGGATAGGCTCCTCGCCGTCGCGCACGATGTGCGCGACACGGCCGGAGCTGCCGGGGTCGTGCAGCGGGCGCTGGAGGTGTTCGGGCGCGTCGACGTGCTCGTCAACAATGCGGGCGCCGGACAGGTCGGCGCCGCCGAAGAGATCACGGACGCTGCTCTGCGGGCCATGCTCGAGCAGCACCTGTTCGGCCCGGCCGCCTACGTGCGTGCCGTGCTGCCCCACATGAGGGAACGTCGCTCTGGTGCGGTCGTGCAGATGAGCAGCCAGGGCGGGCGGATGTCGTTTCCCGCCGTCGGCAGCTACTCAGCCGGCAAGTTCGCGCTCGAGGGCTGGTCGGAGGCGCTGGCGGGCGAGGTCGCACCGTTCGGCATCCGCGTCCTCATCGTCGAGCCCAGTCGATTCCGCACCGCGTTCAACGCCGCGGACGTGCTCAACACAGCGCGGCAGAGCTCGATCTACGAGGGGGTCACGGGTGCCGTGCGCGCGAACATGGAGGGAGCCGACGGCATCCAGGAGGGCGACCCGGCACGAGCCGCCCGGGTGATCCGGAACATGCTCGACACACCCGACGCGCCGCTCCGGCTCCCGCTCGGCGCCGAGGCGGTTCGCAACCTCACCCGCGCCTACCGTGCAGCGCTCGACGACGTCGAGAAGTGGGCGTCGGTGAGCGAGTCGGCGGACTTCCCAGGTATGCCGCCCGCGGTTCGCCCGTTCTGATCGCCGTACGCTGATGGCCGAGACGGCATCCAGTTCGGCGTCGAGCGCTGACTCCGGAACGGCACATCCCGACTCCGGGAGTGCCTGCGATCTATTCGCCCAGCTCTCAACGCCCGGCTCCGCCGACGTTGGGCCGCTTCCAGCATCCGGTCGAACCGGATGCCGATTCGGTAGTTCACGATGGCGACGACGACACCAGTACCGCGCCAAAACGGCCCACTAGCAGCGAAGACTCCGACCCCACCAGGTGCGGCTGGAGTACCAAGCGCGGTTCAGCACCAGAACGCCTGACCCCGCAGTCGAGTGGCGATGATGTGCGTCAACCGCGCGGCGCTCGGTCCGCAGGGTCGTCGCGACGCTGAGCTGCACGGCTCGGCTGGGCGGGGATGGTGCCGTCAGTACGAGTCGTGGCCGCCGCGGTCGCAGCCGCAGGCTTGGATTTGCGGCGGTGGAGCGTGAGAGTCATGACCAGCACGACCAGCGCTCCGACGATCAGCCCGAGGATCGCGCTGGCCACCGTGTTGACGAGCCAGCCGACGAGCCCGCCGAGCGCACCCGTGGAGTCGTGGGCGGCGACCTCCACGTGGTGCACGGCCTCGTACAGGAAGTGCAGGTTCAGCTCGTTCGTGCCTAGCAGCAGGATGTGCCCGCCCACCCACAGCATCGCCGCGGTGCCGACCACCGTCAGCACGGTGAGGACTACCGGCATCGCCCTCACCAGACCGCGGCCGAACGTGGCGACGGCGCCGGAACGTTGCGACAGGCGCAGCCCGGCGTCGTCCATCTTTACGATCAGGGCCACCACGCCGTACACCATGACGGTAATGACGACGGCGACGACCGCCAGGATCGCCAGGCGGGACCAGAACGCCTCATTGATCACCTCGTTGAGGCTGATGACCATGATCTCCGCCGAGAGGATCAGGTCGGTTCGTACCGCCCCGGACACCAGTATCGTCTCGTCCTGCACCTTTTCCTCGCCCGCGCCGTGGGCATCGTGATGGGCGATCTTGGCCCACACCTTCTCCGCGCCTTCGTAACAGAGGTAGGCGCCGCCGAGCATGAGGATCGGAGTGAGCAGCCAGGGCACGAACTGACTGAGCAGCAGCATGGCCGGCAGGATGATGAAGAACTTGTTGCGCAGCGACCCCAGGGCAATGCGCTTGATAATCGGCAACTCGCGCTCGGCCGCCAGGCTCCGCACGTACTGCGGCGTGACGGCAGCATCGTCGACGACGACGCCCGCAGCCTTGGCGCCGGCCTTCGCGGCGCCCGCCCCGATGTCATCGATCGACGCGGCAGCGGCTCGGGCCAGCACCGCCACGTCATCCAGCAGGGCTACGAGTCCACCGGCCAAGGGAGGGTCCTTCCAGGGTTGCGCAGAGTTCGAACTGGCCCATTCTCGCTCAGGTCCTGTGCGCGGCAAGCCACCGCCCGGCCGTATATCGGGCGAGAGCTCGAGGTGAGCGTCTATCGCGCTCAGCCGGCGACCCGCCACCACCGCGCCCGGGCATCAACCTGGCGCCAGCTCAGGCCGAGCCCGTCCGCCGCGGTCGCCGTTAGCCAGGGTCGGCGTAGATGCGTTTCGGTCGCTGTCCGGGTCGGCCGCGGATGCCTTTGATCGGCGGGATCTCGTCGACCAGGGGCAGTAGACGGGCCGCCCTCGGCAGACAGCGACTGAAGCGACAATCCAGCTGCTGATCAGCCTCGCGGCCTGGCGACACGGCTCCTTGAACGTGATACGCGCGCTAGCTCGGCAAGAACGAGCTCCCAGCTCAATCTCCGCCCTCTAGCTGGAACCGTGGAGGGCTCCGTTATGCGGCCTGGGCCTGCAGGGCGAGGGTCTCTGGGCGTTCGTAGTCGATGGGCGAGTGTCCGCCGCAGACGGAGTGGCGGCGGCGCCAGTTGTAGAGGTCGGTGATCCAGGTGGCGATCTTCAGCCGGGCTTCCGTACGGGTGCGGAACTGGTGACGGTGGACGTACTCGACCTTGATGGTGGAGAAGGTGGCCTCGGCGACGGCGTTGTCGAAGCACGAGCCGACCCGGCCCATCGACTGGCGTACCTTCCAGCGGGCGCACACCCGGGCGAAGTCGGCCGAGCAGTATTCGCTGTCCCTGTCGCTGTGGAAGATCACTCCGGTGACATCGCCGCCGCGGGTGACGGCGGCCTTGTTCAACGCGGCGACGACCAGGCCGGGCCACGCGGACGGCGGCACGCTGGCCAAGCGAGTCTACGTCCACCCGGACAACAGCCACCTCAAGGTCGCCGCTGAGCACCTGGAATCGGGCCTGTTCGGCCGACTCCCGTGACACGAAATTCAGCAGTACGCGCGTACGTGATGAATTGTGAGACGAAACAGCAAGAAGGCCTCGACCCACCAAAGTGAATCAAGGCCCTGACCTGCTTGTTTACTGTCGGGACGGCCGGATTCGAACCGACGACCCCTTGACCCCCAGGACGATTCGCCACACGTCCACGCACGTCACGCACGCTAACCCCAAGATCAGGGCGTGCGGTCAACGTCGTGCCGCGCGCCATCGCGCAGGCCGTGTGGTCCCCGCCTGGTCCCTGGACGCTGAGCGGCTGACCGCCCCCGGCTTCTCGGGCTGAGGGCGGTAAGCCGTGTCGCCGGCTCTCCGCGCACGCACTCCAGTAGACAGCGGCAAGCCGCGATGCGGCGTGGCAACGTCTGGCTTGTGGTGGTCGGCCGTTGGGCGGGTTTCGCTGGGTCTGCTGGCGGATGGGTCGTTGCTCAGAGATGCGGTTCAATGAGCGGTCGGCTTTTGGTGATTTGGTCGTGTCGGGGAGTGACAGTGAGCTTTCGGGGTCAGCCGTGGTCGCGGTGGTTTGTGGCCCTGTTGTTCGTTCTGGTGCTGGTTTTGGTGGCGGTCGTGACCACAGTGGTGGCGTTGGCAGTCAACGCGGCGAGCAGTGATGAGCGGCGCTGGCCGTGGGGCCTGTACGTGATCCAGGACTATCCGTTCCCTTCGGTGTTGGTCCTGACGGTGGTACTGGCGATGTTGAGCGTCATGGTGGTGTTGGTGCAGCGCGAGCGCGATGCTCGTAGCGCTGGCTCTTCACTTGTGGCCGATTCCGTTGTCGACGTATCGCCGGCCCCAGATGATGTTGGCCTACCTAGCGGTGCTGGTGTGGTGGATGCGCCGCTGGGGGAGCTGCCGGTGGTCGTCCGGGGACGCGACAGTGTAGTCAGTGACCTCCTGGCGCCGACTGCTGTCTATTCGCCGCAGGTTCGGGTCTTGGTGGGGATGGGTGGTTGCGGGAAGACCACGGTGGCGTTGGCGGCCGCGCGGGAGGCCCAGGCGTCTGGCTGGCGGGTGTGGTGGGTGTCTGCGATGGACAGGGCGACATTGGTGGCCGGCATGTCGGCCTTGGCGCGGGAGGCGGGGGCGCCGGCAGATGAGATAAAGGACGCCGATTCGGATCTGGCGTTAGCGGGGGTGGTGTGGGGTCGGCTGAGTCGACTGTCCGGCCGGTGGTTGTTGGTCATTGACAATGCCGACGCGCCTGAAGTGTTGGCCCCGGGCGGTACGAGTGTGGCCGGTGGTAGCGGTTGGTTGAGGTCTGCCGGCACCGGCGTCGTCGTGGTGACCACCCGAGTGACTGATCGGGCGGTGTGGGGGCATCGGGCAGGGTGGTTTCCGCTGAGTGAGTTGGACCAGCGCGCGGCGGCGTTGATGCTGCTGGACCGGATAGGCCGTACGGACGAGCCGAACCTGATTGAGGCGGCGACGACGGTGGCGAATCGGTTGGGCCGGCTGCCGTTGGCAGTGCACCTGGCAGGGTCATATCTGGGTTCGGGCATGGCCGAGGTAGGGCTGGAGGACTACCTGCGTCTGTTGACGGATCGCTCGCTGAGAGTGGTGGATGAGGGTGCGCCGGGGTGGGGGGAGCAGGATCCGCGTCGGCTGATCATGTCGACGTGGGAGATCTCGTTGGACGCCCTAGAGCGGCAGGGTCGGGTAAGGGCGCGCGCTCTGTTGCGCGTGTTGTCGTTTCTGGGGCCGGGCTCGGTGGTGCCGGTGCCGATGCTGGACCCGTCCGTGTTGTCGGAAGCAGGGCTGCTTCCCGATGGGGATGAGGGTCGTGCGGAGATGGCGGCCGGGCTGGCTGGACTGCGGGCGGTGGGCCTTGTCGACGGTGCGCCGGTCGGAGTGGACGATTCTGGTGATGGGCTGATGGTGCATCCGCTGGTGGCCGAGGTGTGCCGCTGGCGGGCGGCGCGCGACGGGCAACGACCGACGCTGATCGCCGCGGCGGCCAGCCTGGTCGCGGCCACGAGCGCGCGGTTGAATCCGGCTGATCCTGCCGACTGGAAGGGGTGGCAGGTGCTCGCCCCGCACGCGAGAGTAGTGCTCGGTGTGATCGCCGAGATGAGCGAGGACCTGGGCGCTCGCGTGGTCGGTGTCAACAATGGCGTGACGTACCACTACACCGCTCAAGGGTCGTATCCGGGGGCTATCGACCAAGGCGAAGACGTCATCGCCGCTGCCGTCGCAGGACTGGGTGCCGAGCATCCGGACACGCTGACGTCGCGGAACAACCTCGCCGCCGCCTATCGAGCGGCGGGACGGTTGGGTGAGGCGATCCCGTTGTACGAGGCGACGCTGGCCGCGTGTGAGCGGGTGCTGGGTGACGAGCATCCGGACACGCTGATGTCGCGGAACAACCTCGCCTACGCCTATCAATCGGCGGGACGGTTGGGTGAGGCGATCCCGTTGTACGAGGCGACGCTGGCCGTGCGTGAGCGGGTGCTGGGTGACGAGCATCCGGACACGCTGACGTCGCGGAACAACCTCGCCGCCGCCTATCAAGCGGCGGGACGGTTGGGTGAGGCGATCCCGTTGTACGAGGCGACGCTGGCCGCGTATGAGCGGGTGCTGGGTGCCGAGCACCCGAACACGCTGACGTCGCGGAACAACCTGGCCGTCGCCTATCGAGCGGCGGGGCGGTTGGGTGAGGCGATCCCGTTGTACGAGGCGACGCTGGCCGTGCGTGAGCGGGTGCTGGGTGACGAGCATCCGGACACGCTGATGTCGCGGAACAACCTGGCCGTCGCCTACGACGCGGCGGGGCGGTTGGGTGAGGCGATCCCGTTGTACGAGGCGACGCTGGCCGTGCGTGAGCGGGTGCTGGGTGACGAGCATCCGGACCCGCTGATGTCGCGGAACAACCTCGCCTACGCCTATCAAGCGGCGGGACGGTTGGGTGAGGCGATCCCGTTGTACGAGGCGACGCTGGCCGTGCGTGAGCGGGTGCTGGGTGACGAGCATCCGGACACGCTGACGTCGCGGAACAACCTCGCCTACGCCTATCAATCGGCGGGACGGTTGGGTGAGGCGATCCCGTTGTACGAGGCGACGCTGGCCGCGCGTGAGCGGGTGCTGGGTGACGAGCACCCGAACACGCTGACGTCGCGGAACAACCTCGCCTACGCCTATCAAGCGGCGGGACGGTTGGGTGAGGCGATCCCGTTGTACGAGGCGACGCTGGCCGCGCGTGAGCGGGTGCTGGGTGACGAGCACCCGAACACGCTGACGTCGCGGAACAACCTCGCCGCCGCTTACCGACTTCGGGACGACAGCATGTAGCGCTGCGGGCGCCGAGGACGGCCGAAGGCCGCCTGCAGGGCAGACCGCGAGCGGCACCGCGCTCGCGCCGCTCCTTGATCCAGTTAGCGAACGACTCGGCAGGCATGCCGGCTGGACGCTTGAGACTTGACCGGCGGTCAAGGAGCGCTACTAGAAGGCGCACTTGACCGAAGTGGTCCCCAGAAAGCCGGAAAGGCCAGCCCGATATTTCGGACGAGCCCTCTGACCTGCCACTTCATCCTGTCGGGACGGCCGGATTCGAACCGACGACCCCTTGTTACCGAAAGTAACCACCGCAACGTCGCTATCGGTTGTCGCATTTGGTCGATGAGCTGCACAGATGCAATCATGCGGTGATCGCCACTTGTCACTGATTGTCAATCATGAGTGGAGGTTTTCGGGGGGTAAACGAGGGGCGACGACAGGTCATCACCAGGTCCACGGCACCCCGGTCCCCCATCAACAGCGCACCCGTCAAAGTCCGGGGCGTCCACCCGGTCGCCGCAGTCGCGACCGTCGAGAACGGCCCACCCCGTTCATCGTGACACTCTGCTCGCAGGCATGGGGGTTCGTGTCGGTGCGGCGACGGCATCTGGGCATACATGGTCGTCATCAGAGACGATCTGGAACTGGCACCCAGGGAGCGATCGGCACACGGGCTGACGACGTCGTTGGATTCGACTCGTGTGTCAGGGACGACGGCGCAGTGAGCGCAGCGTTGAAACCCCGTCGGTGGCGGCAAGCGCCCAGACCACGAGCAGCGGCTGGAAGAGCAGGCGGACCGCCCGTGCCGCGTCGGTATCCAGGCCGAATCCGTCACGCCCTTCGGTGAACTGAGCGATGTTGCCCGGGAAGACCGCGACGAAGAAGGCCGCTACGACCGCTCCCGTGAGGCCACGTACGGGCTGTCTCCAAGCCGCGAGCAGGGCCAACCCGAGACAGATCTCGACCACTCCGGAGGCGACGACGACGAGATCGGCGTCGAGCGGAAGCCAGGAGGGCACCTGCGCCAAGAACTCCTGGCGCGCGACTGTCAGGTGGGCGATGCCGGCAACGAGCAGCATCGCGCCCAACGCGACCTGGCCGACCGCGCCCGTCAACCGTCGGGCAAACGTGGAGGTCAAGGTGTCTCTCCCGTGGTGTGAACGAGGGACGGACGGCCGGCCCGCTGCGGGGGCGGCTCCCACCACCCTAAGAGCTCCTAACGCTTCGAGTGTTGGAGTCGGTGCCAGCAGATGATGGCGCCGGCGAGGGTGAGGAACGCTTCGTGGATGTCGTCGCGGATCTCCCAGCGGATGCGCAGGCGGCGGAACCAGTGCAGTAGGGCGATAGTCTGCTCGACGATCCACCGGCGGGTGCCGAGTCCGGAGCCGTGGCCGGTGCCGCGTCGGGCGATGACCGGGGTGATGCCTTCGGCCCTGAGGTCGCGTCGGTAGCAGTCGTAGTCGTAGCCGCGATCGGCGTAGATGCGGTCGGGTCGCTGCCGGGGCCGGCCGCGGATGCCCTTGATGCGGGGGACCTTGTCGACCAGGGGCATGAGCTGGGTGACGTCGTGACGGTTGCCGCCGGTCAGTGCCGTGGCGAGGGGGATGCCGCCCGCGTCGGTGATGATGTGGTGTTTCGAGCCTGGCTTGCGGCGGTCGACCAGGCTCGGACCGGTTTTGGGCCACCCTTGAGCGCCCGGACGTGGGAGCCGTCGATCACCTCCCAGGACATGTCCAACTGCCCGGCGGCCCGGAGTCTGCCGAGCAGCACCTCATGCAGTCGTTGCCACACGCCGGCGTCATTCCAGTCCCGCAACCTGCGCCAGCAGGTCATGCCCGACCCGAACCCAAGCTCCTGAGGCAGGTACTCCCACGGGATCGCGGTGTAGAGCACGAACAAGCTCCCGCACAACACCTTGCGATCATCGAGAGGCTTGCGGCCCGGGAACCGATGACGTCGGGCCGGGCGGGGTGGCAGCAGCGGTGCGACCTCGGCCCAGAGTTCGTCCGAGACGATCCACGGCGGCTGCTCACCCCTCCTCACGTTCAGACAGAACGATCCTCACGTCCCGAGGACACGCCCAACATTGAGCCATTTTCATCGTGGGTAGCGGGCCTCCTCGGCGGCTTGGAGGACGAGGATGGCCTGGACGATTGGGGTGGCGCGGCGTGGGCAGCAGCGGAGTTTGGTCAGGATCTTCCACGTCTTGAGCGTGGAGACGGCGCGTTCGCCGAGGGCTCGGATCTTGGCGTGGTGCCGGTTGACGGACTTCTGCCGGCGGGACAGTCGGGTGCGGCGGCGTTTGAACGGGGTCCAGATGGCGCCGCGGGCGCCTTGATAGCCCTTGTCCGCGAAGGTCAGCACGTTGGTGCTGGTCAGGGCGTCGATCAGGCCGTGCGTGCGGGCGGCGGTCAGGTCGTGGACGGCGCCGGGCAGGGCGGGTGAGGCCCAGACCAGCCGCCCGGCCGGGTCGGCCAGGACCTGCACGTTCACGCCGTGTCGCTTGTGCTTGCCGGAGTAGTAGGGCCGCTGGTCGGCGACCCGGTCGATCGGGATCAGCGTGCCGTCGAGGATCGCGTACGCCAACCGGGTGACTCGACGCATCGCCGCGGTGAGGTCGTCGGCGCAGCCGGCGAGCAGGTCGACGGCCTCGCGCAGGTAGCGCCATACGGTGGCCACCGACACGGCGAAGCCGGCGGCCAGCCGGGTGAGGGTGTCGCCGTTGCGCAGGTGGGCCAGAGCCATCAGCGCCTGCTGCTGCGCAGGCAGCCGGCGCCAGCGGCCGCCGAGCGTGCGGCGCCGACCACGGATCAGCTCGGTCAGGCGGGTCAGGCTACGCGTGGACAGCGGGATGCTGGCAGGATAGGTCAGCAACGAAGCTCCTGTGCTGGGCAGTGCGTCTTGGTCGACTGCTGTCCTACCGGGAGCTTCGTCCTATCTGGAGCATCGACACGCCCCTGCCTACCTGCTCAGGCCCCTTGATCACGATGAAAATGGCTCATCATTTCGTTAGGAGCTCTAGGTCGCGGCCCGCCGCCGCATGCCATCGGGCCTTACCCGCGCTGATTCAACTAGCCTTCCGCCGCCGAATCGTTTCAAGGATTTCGCCGTTTCGTTTGCGACCATTCTTCGCGATCTCCAGCACCCTCCGACTGTTCGCGGGCTGCCCAGCGGAGAGATTCACCAACACTTCGATCTGATCAACGATCTCCGCAGCCTCCAGAGGCGTGAGATCAGGAAAGTTCCTGGCGGGGAAGAATCTCGGCCCGGACTCCTCATCCACCTCGCTGATACGACCATCGAACTCCTGACCGATATCGAGACTCACTGTCGAGACGAGATCGGCCAGCTCCGCAATACTCGATTCCTCGGCAAACAAGCCCCGCACCACTGCAGCTGCCATGCGCTGAAGTTCGGCTACAGCTTCGGGCTCTTCCTCGTCGATGTCATCGCCCCGACCGTCACGCAACCCGTCAAATACATTCCGGACAGTTTCCAAAAAATGGGTCGACCCCCATTTATCGACTCTTTCCAGAGCAGCCAGGTCGAGATCGCTGTCACCCCCGCCGAAAATGGGGCTGATTCGATATAGACACATCGCCGCCGCCACGGCCAAGGCCTCATCGCTTGCCTCCGCGCTATGGCCGGCGAGCGCCTCATACGCATATCCTACGGACCGGCGATTTGACCACAGCCGTGACTGAAAACCTGATACACCATGGCAAACCATCGGACACCGCAACCACTCTCAGCGGAGCACCAATCCGAATTCATCGCGGAAGAGAGTTACTCGCCACTGGCGCACAGCGCCTTTCTCAGGTCCTCCAGAACGCGCTCGCCTTTCAGCCATCCGACAACTTCATGCAGCTGGATTACCGAAAGTCCATATCCCATTCGTAGGGCATACGCCGCACTAAACTCTTGACCAGGCGACACAAGCCCTTCTTCTTTCAGATGGAGTACGGCACCTAGCGGGTCTACACCTTCCCCTCGCATCTTATTTACTAATTCGCTCAGTCGACCTTGGGGCTCGGCCACCTTATCCTCGTTCTCTCCTGAACATTGCAGAGACCCTCGTGAAGCCGTCCAGGTTCTCGTCAGCCACCAGGATCTTCACTCGCGTAAACCCATATCTCGCTGCTTGACGGCCAGTCCATGTGCCACGAGCGGCTGAGCGCAGTGGATCCCCCCCTCTTACCGCGGCGTTAAAGGCCGCCAGGTTGTCGCCGTACACCCAGTAGCCCTGCACTCCATTCACACGATCACCAAAGTGTTCCATTACGCGGTCGAACATTTCGCGGCCTGAGATCGGCGATCCCTGATTGCGCTGCATCATCAGCGTGAGAATCCCATCGTCGTCCAGGTCTGCGATGACGCCACTCCCACTCTCGCCATGAGAAATGGAGTAGCTCTTCTCATTGGCCGTGACCTCAAGACAGCCGTCGTTGTTGTGTACGAGGACTGACGTGTTGCCGGCGATTACATAGTACGTGTGGGTGACGGCGACGGTGAGGTCCCGCATCACCTTGGCGCCGGTGAAGTTGCGGACGTCGGTGACGTACTGGATCTGTCCCTCGGGCCCGACCAGGGTCGACTCGCCCGGGATCAGGTCGGCAGCGTCGATCCAGTCGCCGGTGGTGGCGTCCCAGAAGGGGTGGTGCGCGGTGGTGTGCAGAACCGATCCGGTCGGTCCGCGGGTACTGCGTTCCCCTTCACCCTCACCGGTGGACCTCGTCGCCTGGTCCGCAGGCTTTGCCGACACGGTCACGTCGGTCAGCTCGGTGTCCCGGTTGGCGTGTAGCAGGGTCACCTGCTGGTCGCTGTGTTCACCGGTGGCGGGGTCGGTTGTGGCTACCGTGTCACCGATGTTGACCTCAGCGATCGGTCGTGCGGTGCCGTCGGCCATCAGGACCAGGGTGTCCGGGTCGAAGCTGTGCACAGCGCATGCGGCGGCCTTCGGCTCGTTGTCCTGAACACGATCTCGATCACGCTGGTGCTCGGGCCGGTTCTGCTTTGACGAGGACCGTTCGGGCTTCTCCTGCCGCTTCGGCGCCTGCTTCGCCTTCGGCGGCGTGGCCGGCTTGGACGGCTTGGGTTTCGGCTTCGGCTTGGGCTTCGGCTTGGGCTTCGGCTTGACCGGTGGCTTGGGCTTCTTCTTGGGAGGCTTGGGTTTCTTGGGCACCTTCTGCATGAGGTCGTTGAGGTGCTTTCGGGCCTGATTCATCAGGTCCTGGGCGCGGCGCATCATCGTGCGTGCGCCCTCGACGATGCGTTTCCACATCCGGTATCCGCTGAAGGCACGGTCGACCGCCCGGAACAGCGACTTACCGATCTTGAATGCCTTGATCGGTCCGAGGAAGTTGGTGGCGAGGTCGATGCAGTCCCAGACGCCTCCGTCGAGGCACCCCATCAGCGATGTCCAGCCGATCATGTCGAGGAGCATCCCGACACCGACCTGGAGCAGGATGTCGAACAGTGAGGTTTGGCTCTCCCGCTCTGCCCGCTGGTAGTCGGCTTCCTGCCGGGCGATCTCCTCGCCGGCGAACTTGACGTCTCGCTGGTGTTGCGTGAGGTCACGGGTGTATTGGGCGATCGCGGCGTCGTACTTCTTCAGCTCGCACGCGTAGTCGTATTGGCCGCACTTGCCGTCCACCGCATGCCCGGTGGTATCGGTGTTGCCCAGCGGGTCCGCCTCCGCGTACGCGAACCTGTTCGCCGCCCCGGAGCTGGGAGTGGGGTTGAGCGTGACATCGTCGCGGGTGTCGAAAGCGCCGGTTTCTGGGTTGTACCACCTCGCCCACATGTTGACTCGGCCGGTGCCCTGGTCGGTCCACTCTGACTGGTAGCCGAGCTTGCCGAGCATCCCGGTGCTGGACAGGACCTTGCCCCAGGGGTCGTACGCGACCGACGCGGTCAGGGCCGTGCCCGTCCCGGTGAACTCGCCCACCACGTCGGTGTGCAGATCGGTCCAGGCGTAACGCTGCGTACCGCCGGATGCGACACCTACGAGCCCGTCCGCGGCGTCGCGCACGTACACCGCGCCGCCGTCGCCGGCCACCGTGTTACTCAGACCGGTGTACGTCAGGTTCGGCTGGATGAGCCGGCCCAGGCCGTCGTAGGTGTAGGTGGAGGCCGCACCGCCAGGCGCGCCCTGCGACCACACCTGGTTGAACGCGTCGGTGACGGTGGTCGTGTCCTGGCCGCCAGACCTGGTGCGTGTGAGCGTGCCCCGCGGCGTGTACTCGTAGCTCGTCCCGTCCGACGACGACTGCAACTGGTTGCGCGCGTCGTAGGTGAACGTCTTGCTGCCCGCTTGAACACGGTTGCCGGACTTGTCGTACGCGTACACCACGGGGTTCGTGCCGTTGTTCCAGCCGATTAGCCGGTCGGCCAGGTCGTAGGTGTAGGTGTTGGCTGCCGCGCCGGTGAGTCCGATGGTCGTCTTCGAGGTGACGTTGTCGTTGAGGTCCCACCCGTACTGGATCTTGGCGATGCTGGTGCCGGCGCTGGTCTTCAGCTCGTCGGCTGTCATGCGGTGCAGCTCGTCGTAGCTGAACGACCGGACGTTGCCGCCGGTTCCGTGCGTGATCGACGACACCTGCGACAGGGTGTTGTACCCGTAGGTCAGGTTCGTCCCCGCGGTCGGGTTGACCACCGTGGCGGGGCGGCCGGCCGTGTCATAGGTGTACGACGTCGTTCCGGCCGCGTCCGTGCGGGAGGTCAGCGCCCCGTCGCCGTTGTAGGTGTAGGACGAGGCACCCGACACCCCACCGATGGTCACGGGCAGACTGCGGTCGTCGTACTCGACGGTGGTCTGGCCCGCTGAACCGACGAACGACGTCATCCGGCCTGCCGCGTCGTAGTCGAACGTGCGGTCCACCGTCGTCGTCTGCGCGCCGGCGCCGGAGCTGCGTACCAGCCGGCCCAGGTCGTCGTACTCCGAGGTGACGCTCACCCCGCCCGGTGAGTCCAGTCGCACCAGCTGGCCGGCCGCGTCGTACGACATGGTGAATGTGCGGTCGGCGAGTGCCGGATGGGCGGTCGTGGCGGGCTCGATCTGCGATTCGACCAGGCCCCACGGGTTGTAGGTGGTGATGAATTTGTTGCCCCGGCCGTCGGTGAACCGGGTCTGCCGGCCGGCCAGGTCGTAGCCGAACGTCGAGACGATCTGGTCGGATCCGCTGATCGGCTCGGTCTGGGACACCATCTGTCCGAGCGCGTCGAAGGCGAACGTCTTCGTCGTGCCCCGCGCGTCGGTGGCCGCTACCAGGTTGCCGGCGGCGTCGTACTGGCTGGACACCGTCCGCAACAGCACGTCGTCGGCCGCCGCGCTGGTCGGGCCAGGCGAGTACGACTTGGCGTTGATCGCACGCCCGGCCAGGTCGTACGCCATGGTCTGGTAGGTCTGGTCGGGGGCGGTGACCCTGATCGGGCGGCCGGCGCCGTCGTACTGGGTGGTCGTGGTGTTGCTGGCCCCGTCGGTGACGCTGATCTGCTCACCGGCGGTGTTGTAGGACTGCGTCGTGACCACGCCGGTCGGCGAGGTGATCGACGTCGGCCACGGTCCGGTCCCGTACCCGAAGGTGGTCGTGTGGGCCTTTCCGGTCTGGCGCACCACCTCGGTGGAGGTGACGGTGCGTCCCAGGTAGTCGTATGTGGCGGTGCCCTTGGCCCCGGTCGGGTCGGTCTGTGACAGCAGATCGCCGTTGAGGTTGTACTCGAAGCGGCTCACGCCGCCGTCGGGTGCGGTGACCTTTGCGGTGCGACCGAGCTGGTCGTAGACGATCGAGGTCTCCGCGCCGAGGGGGTCGGAGGTGGACACCACCTGTCCGACGGCGTTGTAGACGTTGGTTGTCTTGGCCACGATCGGGGTGGACGAGCCCGGCGGGGTGTAGGCAGGCAGTTGTGTCTCCACCGGCTGGCCCGCGGCGTCATAGCGGACAACTGTCACGTTGCCGTTGGGGTCCTGCTGTTCGGTCAGCTCGTCGAAGGTGTTGTAGCCGAGTCGAACCGTCGACACCGCGGTGACGGGCGCCTGCTCTCCCGTCACGGTGCTTGCCGCTGGCGAGGTGGTGACCACGGCGCGGCCCACCTCGTCGTTCGTCACGTATGTGGTGTCGCCGTTCGGGTTGGTTGTCGACGTGATCGACCCGTCGGTGTCCAGGGTGTAGCTCGTGCGGATCACCCGGGCGTCCGCCGCCGGCAGGGCGCCGGAGCGCACCTGTCCCACCTCGCTGCCGCTCAGCGGCCGCGAGTAGACCTGCACGTCGTCAACGCGGCCCTGCCAGAAGTTCTCCAAGGCGCCGTTCCAGGTGCCGGCGCCGATGAGCATCGACTTGCGGGGTGTGAACGTCGTGGTGGCGGTGGTGGTGTGCTTGAGCACCCCGTTGACGTACAGGCTCATCGTGCCGGAGGCGGGATCGTAAGTACCTACGAGGTGAGTCCAGGTGTTCAGCTGCCCGGCCGCTGAGGTCTTGGCGGCCTTGCCCGGCGAACTGGTGGTGTCGGAGTCCTTCATGTTGAACCGCCACTCGACGGTGGCGTCGTCGAAGCCGAGCGAGAAGGCGTCCTGCATCACGCCCCGCGCGGCGACGACCTTGTGCTTGGCGGTGCCGTCGGTCAAGTAGACCCATGCCGCGACGGTGAACCCCGCGGTGGCGTCCACGGCCGGGCCCGCCGTCTCGATGGCGCTGGTGCCGTCGAACTGCGCCGAGCCGCCGTGGTCGGTGGACCAGCCGACTCCGCTGGCCGGCAGCATGCCGGCGTTGTTGCCGGTCGAGTCGGCGGCCTTGCCGCCGGTCGTCTCGTCAAGCATCCACCGGCCGACCGGCGTTACCGCGTTGCCGGTGTACGTCGTGTTCGACAGCACCCGGCCTAGCGGGTCGTACAGGGCCTCCGAGGCGCCGACCAAGGTGCCGCCCTGGGTCAGGGTCGTGGACAGCACGTCGTCGTTGGCCGAGTAGGTGTGGGTGGTGGTGCGGTTGAGTCCACCCGGATTCAGAGTCACGGTCAGGCCCCGGCCGGCCGCGTCATACGTACGATCGGTCCTGGTGAGCCCGTTGTTGGTGATCTGCGAGACCAGGTTGCCGGCGGCGTCGTAGCTGTTGTTCTCCTGGGTGAACGACGCGCCGGTGCCGGGGTCGCTCCGGGTCACCGTGGCGAGCAGGTTGTTGTCGGTGTAGGTGTAGTCGGTCCTCCAGCCCATCGCGTCGGTCACCGACGCCAGGCGGCCGGCCGGGTCGTACGCCATCGACTTGACGATCAGGTCTGCCGGCGGCGAGGGATCGTTCGGGTCTCCGGTGTAGTTCTCCACCACGACGGCGAGTTCGTTACCGATGGCGTCGTAGTCGGTGCGCAGGATGCTGCCGTCGGCGTGGGTCTGCCGGTGCACCCGGCCGTACGGGTCGTAGCCGAGGGTCAGCGTCTTACCGTTGGCGTCGGTCTCGGTCACCCGCCTCCCGTGGCTGTCGTAGCCGTACGTCACGGTTCGCGGTGCGTCCCCGCCGGTGCTGTCCGACACGGTCTCCGATACGGGTAAACCGTCCTCGTTGTAGGTGACGGTGGTGACCGGTGTGTGCGTCGCGCCGGTGACCTGGTTGGTGGTCGCTGGATCCGTCCGCTCGACCACCCGGTCCAGCGCGTCGTGCTTGAAGGCGGTCGTTGAGCGGGGAACGCCCCCGACGATGTCGATTTCCTTGGTGGTGCGCCCCAGCTGGTCGTACTCGTACCGGGTGACCAGGCCTGCCGGGTCGGTCACCTCGGCGATGTCGCCGTTGGTGTAGTAGACGATGCGCACCACGCCACCGCCCGGTTTGGTGATCGTTGACGGCAGGCCGGGCGGAGCGAATCCGCCCCCGAACGCCGCGACGGTGGTGCCGTCGGTGTAGACGACGGTTGTCCTGCGCCCCAGCGGGTCGGTCGTGGCGGTGCGGTTGCCGGTGACGGGGTCGTATGTGTAGGTGGTCAGGTAGGTGTTGTCGGACGCGGAAGTCGACCCTGCTTCCCGCTTCTCGAGCAACCGGTCGTTGAGCACGTTCGCCGGAGGGCTCTGCGTGGTCGCATCCGGGTAGTAGGTGGAATAGCTCGTCGAGCACTTGTTCGCCGACCGGTCCTGGCAGGTGGTGGTGGAGACGACGTTGCCGCGCACGTCGTGCTCGTTGATCGTCATGTTGCCGTTGGGATCGGTGACCGTGCGTAGGTAGCCCTTGCTGCTGTAGCCGAATCGGGTTGCGAAGCCGCGTGTGTCGACCTCGGCGACCTTGCGCCCGGCTTGCAGGTCGTGCACGTCCTTGCTTTGGGCGTCGTCCGGGTGCACCACCGTGTAGGTGACTCCCGGTACGGCGGCGGCCTTCACCGCGTCCCGGGCCTTGAACTGCGTCTCGACGTGCTTGGTGTCGAGTGAGGAGCGGTAGAACGCGACCTCGGCGATCTGTCCGTTGAAGTGGCCGTTGAGGTTCGTCGGGGTGGACGGCCAATGGGTGCTGATCTTTCCGGCGCCGATGTAGCCGTAGCCCAGGGTGCGGGTCTCCGTCGATGTCGTCGTCTTGGTGGCGATCTGTTTGCCGTCGAGGTACAGGGCCTGCCCGGTCGCCGTGCGGGTCAGCACCGCCGAGTGCCACTTGCCGTCGTTGACCGTGGTGGTCGAGGTCATCGCGCCGGCACCATTGCAGTAGCAGAAGGTGCCGCGCAGCTTTCCGTCGACCCCGACGTACAGCGCGGGAAGCCATTGGGCGTCCCCGCTCTGCCCGAGCGCGTTGGTCTGGAATCCGGCCAGGACGCCACCGGCGGAGCTGCTGGTCTTGAACCACAACCCGATCGAACGGTCATCGGCGGTCGCCGGTGGGATCTCCGCGCCCGGCAAGCTCAGGTACGAGGATGTGCCGTTGAAGGATGCCGCCGGGGCAGACGACCCGAATGGCCCGGGCGCGCTGCCGAGCGTGACCGAGCTGTAGCTGGCGACGTCTCCGTTGATCTCATTGACCGCGTCGACCGTGCCGGTCTCCGCCAAACGCCAGTAGTTCGACGGGACGCCACCCAGCACTGCGCTCTCGTAGATCTTCGTGGTGCCGGCCACGGACGCCGGGAGCGGACGCCACACGCCACCGTTGCCGTCGGTCATCTGGCTGACCCGGCCGGTCACGCCATCGTAGGAGACCTGCGCGGTCGCGTTGCCCGACGGACGCCGCACCTCCGTCAGAGGGGTCACCGGCGTCCTGGCCCGGTAGATTTCACCGACCATCTGTTCGGTGACCGGCGTGTCGAACAGCGCCACCTCCGCCACCGACCCGGTGAAATAGTCCGCCGTGCCGAGATTGCTGACCGTACTGCCGCGTGACTGGTTCGGCCAGCCGCCGCCGAGGAACCCCGTACCGACATACGAGTAGACCGGGCTCATGTCCTGGACGGCGATGCCGGTCTGCTGCGCCACCTGGACGCCGTCGACGAACATCTGCTGCTTGTTGCCCGATGCTGACAGCACCACGTGGTGCCACTGGTTGTCCGCGACGGTGGCCGGTGACTGCATCGGGTTGTGCGTCCGCGCCACGAACGACTGGTCCGCCTGGTTGAACCGGCCGCAGGCCCAGATCTGCATCTCGGCGCCGTTCTGCGTTCCGTCTCCCACCGAGTCCAGACACTTGTAGGAGTTGTCGTTGATGATTTGGCCGTTGGCCCGCACGTCCCACTTCTGGTCGACCGCGCCGGTGCAGGCCCAGGTCACGAGGTCCGCGCCGTTACCGGTGGCGCCGCCGGACACGCCCGCGCACTTGACCGAGCCGCCGCTGGTCACGCGCAGCTCCCGGTCCGCGGTCCAGGTCCACTGCTGGTTCGCCGCGCCGGTGCAGGGGCCCAGCGCCAGCACAACATTGCTCGCCGACGAGTTCCCGGGCACCTCCAGGCATTGCCCCTGCCCGTACGCGAGCAGACTGCCGATGGCGGTGCCCGGCGTCGGCGCGGTGGGGAACCCGCCCACGAGCTTCCCGTTCGAGCCGATGTACAACGTCGGGTTGTAAGCCCCCTTGGCGGCGCTCGCCGTGGCAGGTTCCCAGGACTGGCCGTAAAGGACACCGTCGCCGCCGGAGGTCTTCACCCACATGCTGATCGCCTGCGCGGAGGCGTCGCCGACGAGCTTGGCCGGCACCGACACCCGCGACGAGGAGCCGTTGAAACCGGCCGCCGTCGCCGTTGAGGCCGCCAGCGGACCGGGCTGCCCGAGGGTCACATTGCTGTAGACGCCGTTGTCGGCGCCGGCGTTCTCCAGCACGGAACTCGCGGCGGTCGTGCCGCTGGTCTCGGTCAGCCGCCAGTAGGAATGGGGCAGGGCGTTGCTCACCGCGGTCTGGTAGAGAGAGCCGCCGGTGTAGCTGTAGGTGTGGCACTGCGTGCTGGACGTCGGCGGGCAGGCCTGGGTCAGCGCGTCGCCGGAATAGCTGTAGGTCCACGTGTTCTGCGCGGTTTGACCGTTGACCGTGACGGGATCGCTGCTGACCGATGCCACGTGCGGCGCGCTGGCTCCCGGTGGGGTGGCCCAGTTCAGCGTCAAGGTCCGTCCCGACGCGGCGGTCATCTTGGTCATCCGGCCGTTGGTGTAGGTGAACGTCAGGGCTCGCCCGGAGACATCCTTGACCTTGGTCACCGCGTACCGGCCTGAGCCCTGGGAGCTCAGTAACTCGTAGCTGGTGCCGTCCTTCTCCACCAGTTTGTAGCCGCCGGTGACTGTCGAGAGCGTGGTCGTACGTCCGGCTGGTGACGAGAACGTGCCGTTGCCGTTGCGGCCGAAGGCCATCTGGCGGCCGTTCGGGTAGGTCACCACGACGGTGTTGACGGTGGTGGTCCCGTTGGCGTACCGCTCAATCGCATGGGCGTCGGCCATGGTCGACCAGCCGGCACCGAACGCGTGACCACTGCGCGGGTCGATGCTGTTGTACGACCGCACGATTTCCAGCGGTGGGCCGACCGTGTTCACCATCGCGTCCCGGGTCGCGGTGGTGTAGTTGCCGATGCTCGGGTCGAACCCGCGGCCCGAGTTCTGCGACAGCCCGGAGGTGATCGACGGCTGTGGCACTGGGGTGACCAGCAGGTGCTTCGTCAAGGCGTCGGCGTTGGTGAGCAGGCCGTCAGAGACCTGCACCGTCCAGTAGTACGACTCACCCCAGCTGAGTACGCCGGAAGGCACGGTCCACGACTTCTTGGTAAGCCAGTTCGAGGTGGCGATCTGAGTTTTACCGTCGCTGCCATAGACGATGAACTTGTACTGCAGGGACTTCGGGAACTTGTCCGGGTCGTGCGCGTCGGCCAGCAGTTCCGGCGTCAAGGTCTGCGTGGCCTGCCCGTAGCCCGGATACTGCTCGTTGACCTGAGGGTACTCGTTGTAGTCGTAGGTCAGCTGCAGGTAGGGCTTGTACGCCGCGCCGTAGTTGGCGGAGGTGAACCGCTTGAAGCCGGTGGAGCTGGTCTCCGACGCGGTGATCGCCAGGCCGTTGTTGCCGATGTCCCGGGTCGACCAGGCGTTGAAGGTCGTCACCGCGAGCGGAACCGACCACCATCTGCCTACGCTGCGGTCCCCCGACGTGTTCCCGCACGCCGGCGAGTTGTTCGTGATCGTCAACGTTCCGATCGCGGTGCCGAAGGTTGGACCTGCGGCGAGGCCTGCGTTGTTGGTCAGCGAATCGACGGTCCACGGCTCGTGAATCTGCCGCACGAAGAACGGGGTGTTGTCGCCGCAGCTCCATGACCAGGTGTGGTAGAGGAACAGCTTCGCAGCCCTGATCTGGGTACCCACCAACCCGTCGTTGTCGAACTCGTCGAAGTGAATGAACGAGCGGGAGACCGACGTCCCGTTGTTCCAGGTCCCGACCGGTAGATCGTTGGTGTTGTGGTTGGTCGTGCTCGAATCGTTGTCGACGAAGACGTCACCGGTGTCGATGGTGTCCCACGTCGACGGATCGACCCGCACCGGATACCGGCGAGCCGGGTCGGCCAGCCACGCCGCGTCCGCCGTCACCCGCAGCGCCGGCTGACCGTCGACCGTGATCAGCTCGTAGGCGACAGCGGACGACTGGGCCGGCGCACCGGACCTGGGGTGGACGTTGGAGTCTTCCATGTAGCCCTGCGGCACCCGCAACGCGACATCGCCGCTCGCGTTCAGCAACGCGATCGAACCGTCAGCCCGCAGCTGCGGGGTCAGCCCTTTCAGCCGAAGCGGGAAGACCCACTGGTTACCCGCCATCGGCGATTTGAGGATCAGGGTCTCCTTGAGACCGTCACCGAAGGTGTCCAGCTCGACATCGGTGTACGGCAGGATCTCCGGATACGTCGCCGTGGAGCCGTCAACGATCGCCGGCACCTCCGCCGCCCCGGCCAGCCCGTAGGCCAACGAATGACCCGACGCGGTCGTCACCGAAGCCAACGGATCGGAGGCATCCGCGGCACCCCGGGGGGCCAGGTCCACCGCGATGGAGTTGGCACGCATCGCCCACCGACCGTCCCGGCGGGTCAGCTGCGTGTCGATCGGCTGGTAGGTGCCGCTCTTGTCCTTGAAATTGACCCGCGCTCCGTACAGCCGACGTGTGAACGAACCGTCAGCGTTCTGGAACTCGTCGTACCGCGCGCTCGACCGCTGCGGCACCCGCTTACTGGTCTGCTCGTTGAAGCTGTTCTCGCCGGACAGCACCGGCGCCGTCCACGGCTTCTTCGGATCCGGTGCGGGAACCTCGGCGTCGACTGCGCCGCGCCCTCGACCAGGCGCCCGGCCCTGTCCGCCGTCGGCCCGAGTCTGCTCCGCCGACACGTAGTGGTCGCGGTTCTTGGCGCCACCAGCCGACTTCTGCACCGGCACGCCGGTGACGGCCGCCCATGCCGGCAACTGCCGGAACCACGACGACAGTGACGGAAGTGGAAAGCCGCCCTGCTCGGGCACCGCTCCCTGCGGCACACCCAACGACAGCGCCAGCGCCAGCGTGGTGACGACAGCGATCCGGCGCCTCATGGGCCCTCCACTATTGAAGATGATCAAACAGCTCGGGAAGTCTCGCCTGCCGATGACGTCGGCGCAAGATCTTGTTTTCGAACCTCAGGTGCCTTAGCGTGCGCCGGTGTCCAACCGCTTACGGCCGCGCCCCGCAGCAGCAAACCGGCGACGGCGGCTTCAGGAGCTGTCATCCCGACGGCGCCCGGCTGCGCTGCTGCCGGACGGGTGGCCGAGGCGGATCGCCTTGGCCGCACTGGGCCTCTTCCTCGCAGCCGTCGCAACGACCTGGATGCTGTGGCCCGATCCCGAGCCCCGCCAGCGGGAATACCTCAACGCCACCGCATGCCTGCTCACCGACCACGCGGGCGTCAGCGACGATGCGGCCAAGCCGGTCTGGGCCGCCATGCAGGAAGCCTCGGTCTCCAGCCTCGTCAAGGTTCAGTACCTGGCGGTCAACGGCCCGCAAACGGTCGACAACGCCCGAAACCACGTGGCGTCGCTGGCCGGCAGCAAATGCGGCCTCGTCATAGCCACCGGCCCCGCCCAGATCGACGCCGTTGTGGCCGCCGCGCCCACCTATCCCAAGGTGCGGTTCGTCACCATCGGCGGAAGCGCCACGGCGGCCAACATCACCGTCATCAGCGACAGCGCTGCGGACAACCTTCGTACCGCCTTGAAGCATGAGGTCACCGCGCTAGCCGACTCCGCATCCTGACCACGAAACTCGTGCGCGATTTGATCAGCCGCCCCTGCCTAGCGCTAGCCGCTTCCCGCTTCCGTAGGGACCGCGTCCGCACCTTCATCTTCGAGCACCGGTCCTGCTGCTGTCGAGGCAGGTTGGCCCGATGGGTGCGGCCGGTCGGGTGCCTGAGAACGAGGTGGCTGGGTGGGGACGGCCGACGGTTGCTGTCCTGTAGAAGTTCGCGACACGGGCATGGGTGGTGCCGCGAGCACGAGAGCTACCAGCAGGACCGAGGCCACGACGAGTTCGATACCGATGGTCGGCACTATCGTCCCTGGCCCGGGGCTTCCCCACCAGGCATCCGAAGCGCTTGCAAAGAGCCCAGCTACAACTGGTGTGATAACCGCGTAGAGGAGCATCCCGTATACCGCGAAACGCAGGGACCGCTGCCAGAAGACCTTGCCCTTCCCCTCTCGCCATTCGGGTAGTTGTCCACGCCGGCGGCGAATGAGCGCAAGGACGATCATGGCCATCAGGACCAGGGCCGGCACGGACCAGATCGCCAGCAGCCATGCGCTGTCGTCCTCACGCGTGACGACGCGCAGGTAGTGGTCGGCGGTCATCGCCAAAAGAAGGACGATGGCAACCGTGACGCCGTACATGATGATGGCCGCTAGCCACGGCAGATTAATGCTGCCGGCCTCTGCTGCTGCGGACTCCTGGCCCGTGTTGCTGCCAGATGGCTGCTCGGGATTGTCCAGGTGTGCTGCGAGCAGCCAGCATGCGCCCGTCACGACGCCTGCGGCACCGACGCCAAGCATGCCGCTGGCGAACATGCCGTCTGTCCACACACGCGCACATAGATCGTCGCCTGCGCTGCCTGTGACGTGGCTGAAGATGTAGCTGTCGAATCCCAGCATGACGAAGGTCGGGGCCAGGACTGCCAGCGTGTGGGTGTAGCGGGCCCCACGCATCGCGAACAGCACGACGATGCCAGTGAAGACAAATCCGGCAAGAGCCCCGGCGAACTGTGAGTTCGTGGAGGCCGAGGTGACGATGCTCCAGCCGTGGCTTGCGCAATCGGCTGCGGACTCCATGTGGCCACCATCGGGATCGGCGTGATTCTGAACCAGCGATTTGACGCCTACCTGACAGCGCGTATCCCGAAGACGTGGGGTTCCCCCGGTTTGCCAAGACTTGGCTCGGGTTTTCGGGGGGTAAACGGGGGCCAAGGTTGGCCGTTCGCCACGTCCAACTGAGCGATAGGCCGCTGGCATCCCAGGCCGGCAGCCGGACGCGCCGGTCACATGGGTTGACGAGGGCGTCAATAGCTGTACGTCGGCCGGAAGGTGAACCCCTTGGGATCTACAACACCCCGCTCCGCTATCGTCGCTGCCTCGCTCTCGGTCACCTGCAGCCACCGCTGTGCCGCATGGAACCTCATCTGGTTTTGACGGCGGGCACCCAGCACGGTGATGAGGAGCGCCTCGACTTCGCGGATAACGGTCTCGTCCGTGCTTGGGACCGGACGATCACGATGGTTCATGACCTTCCAACCCTCCAGCTCTCCCTCCATCACGTCGTCGAAGGGAACCAGCAGAAGCGAGACCATGTGCCACCGAGATGATCTGAGCGGTGGTCCTTGAGGCGCCCTCCGAGTCCCCCGCGTCCGCGAGCCAAGCCGACATAAACTGGGCCGAAATCGTCAAAGAGAATGTAGACACCGCGGGCTCGCCGGAAATCGCACAGGCGGATGCTCCCCGCGTTCCGGTACTGGCGACCGAGCAACTGCCAGGCGCTCGGACCTGAGCCGGGGCTCCAGGAGACCTCATCGGCGTTCCAGAACATGCCAAAGGCGCCAAACAGGTGTCCACCATTGGTCAGCATCAGGTGATGCTCGCATCGTCGACGGCAGGGCAACACCCCTCGCTAGATCGAAGGCTGGTCTCCGCCAACTGTTCCTAGTGCCGGCGGCTCATATGTTGGCCGTCGGCCTAAAGCCGGCTCACGGCACAGCGCAGCCTGGCGCTTCGACACCTGGAGCCGGGACTCGTTGACGGTGGCAACGCGAACCTCGGCTGTCACCAACCATCCATCCGCCTGGTCGTAGTCGGGCGCGGCGTTGATCGGAATTCCGTCGAGCATTACCATGCCGTTGTCGCATGCGTCACGACCAGCGTGAACGTAAAGCCCTTATAGTGCGTGGCCGGCTGGACCTGAATCGGCCTACAGGGCGATCGAGGGATGCGGGCACCGCAGCGGTTCCTATCTGGCTGTGACGGTCACCCATCACGGTCTCGCAGAAGGCGGAAAGGCGAGCACGTCAACAGTCGCCAAGTGCCGCTGTCGCCGAGGACCAGCACTCGAGCGCTCACCTGTAGAGGCGACGGACGCAGGGGCCATCGTGCCCGGGGCGGAGCAGACAGCGCCGCCCCCTGGGCATCAGTGCCCCACGGAAACGCAACCACACCAGTTCTGATCGTCCTGCGTGGAGACGGCGATCCGGGTTCGATCTTCGGCAGGGCGAGCAGCCGGGCCCCCTGCCAACGCTGGGCGTTGCGCGGCAGGCAGGTCGGCTGCAATCGGCAGATGGATGGCCTTGCAGCGAGTCGTCGGTCCTTGCCTCGCTCGTTGCGTGAACGTCGCTGGGCTGCCCCTGGCGTCTGAGCGTTCAGTCAGTCTCGTCCTTTGGGGCTTCGTCGCTGGTTTCGGGGTCCTCGCGCTCTGGGGCGAACGCCTCGGGAGCCTCGTCGCCGCCACTCAGTTCCCCGGCATCGACGTCCCGCTGCGCCCGCTTGCCCATGGCCAGCTCCACCAGTTCGAGCAGCGCCCGTCGGCGGGCGAGGAAGAAGCGCTGGAAGTTGGCGGCTCGGAGGGCCGCCGTGTCGATCAGATGGGCGCCGATGATGCCGTCTAACTCTTCGGTGGTGATGCCGGCGGCTGCTTCCAGTTTCGGAACGTAGCTCGCCGGCGATGCGCCCCCGATGAGGCGGTTGGTCTTCGCCGCCAACGGCGTCTTGTTGACGATGCTCTCGCGCAAGTTCGGGTCGATCTTGTTGTCGTCGCACCACTTCTTAGGAAAGACGTGGTGAATGTCAACATCGAGGGCCACGTAGTGGGTGTGGTCGAAGGTCTGGTTGAAGCGCCAGTCCTTCGCTCCGCGGGCCATGAGGAGGGCATGCAGGCCCTTGTAGGCGGCTGACTGACGAGTGCGCAGTGAGAGCAGCCGCGACTCTGCGAAGGTGGCTGCCGACACCGTGACCGGCAGTTCCGCCGCGTCACCGGACACTGCTGCCCGGGCCCAGGCCGGAACCTGGTCGACGTCACGGGCGAATCTGGTCTCGGTGGCGCCGCCGTAGAGCTCACCCAGGATCCCGCACCAAAACCACTGGCGCAGCCGATTCCGGACGCCGTGCACGTCCGCGTCCTCACCGAGGATCACCCGGATCACGGCCAGCGGCACCAGCTGGGTCGGGTACGGGATATCGCGCGCCCGGTGAATGTGCTCGTCCCTGAGGAACTGCGCCACCCACACAAGCGCCGCCCGGATCTTCTCGGCCCACGGCAGGTACTGGCGTAGCTCCAGGCGGAGTACGTCCTCCTTGCGGGCGGAGGTGAAGGAGGTACCGTTTGCGGTCACGAGAAGGGTGACAGCTTGGAGGAAGTCGGTGTTGCGGATTCCTTGCAGCACCGGATGCGCAGCGATGACCTGCTCGGTGAGTTGCCAGTCGTCGTTGAGGCGGAAGTCGTCGCCGTGCTCTGCGAAGTAGGCTGCGTCGCCGGCGAACGTCGCGGTCAACAGCTCGAAGACGTTGAGCGGTAGACCCCCGGTGTTCACCTTTTCGAAGACTGTGGCAACCGCGCCCTTGGTCGTAAGTCTGTCGAGCTCGATAGCAGGAATCTCGTAGCTCTGCATCGGCGTGAGGATCTCGGCCTGGAAACGCTGAATGAGAGCGATTCGCTCGGCCGCATCCCCGGTGGCACCCGGGAACTGCCACAGCCAGTCGAGCTGGCCCGGCTGGTCGTACACCAGGCGGAACGGGAAGTAGCCTTGCTCCCGTTCCTTCTCCGGCGTCGACACATCGAGCTTGATGTCCTTACCGAAGTTGGTCCGCTCGATGCCGTCACCAGGCAGCGCGACCACGGCGTCATCCCGACGAGCCGGATCCCCGAGCGCGCGCACGATGTCGATGTAGAACCGCCGCTTGACCTGCTTCTTCCGGACGTCCTCGGTGTCGACCACCCCGGTCCCGGTCAGCGACTGATAGAGCGACGTCAGCCGCTGCTGACCGTCGAGCAGGAGTAGGTCCGGCTCGGCCTTTCCGGTCGCGGGCGCCGTCCCCTCCAGGGCCTTCGGCTTGAACCTCACCTGGTCGTTGCCAGTCTGCAGCAGCATGAGGACGCCGAGCGGGTGACCGAGTGTGACGGTGACGAGCAGGGATCGGATCCGTTCCTCGTCCCACTTGTATCCACGCTGAAAGTCCGGTAGCTGAATGATCCCGATGCCAGCCTGGTCCAGAAGCTTGGATAGCTTGTATTGCGGCGTCTGGAACCCCACGATGCTCCCCACAAGATCGATCGGCTTGCTGGTGAGACTACCGAAGATGCTCACCTGCGCCGTCCCACGAAGCACCAGCATTCGGCCACACGAGGGTGTGTAGTCTCGGCAACGGGTTGAGCTAGGCCGTGTCTTCAAAGAGTTACAACCATTGCAGTAGCGCGGCGATGGTGACGGTGGCCTGGTACGACGTCGCGGTCTTGATGCCCCTATGGATGTCAAGCGGTCGATGTCCGGCTGGCGGGCTGAGGTGTCCGGGCGATGAGGTCGTAGAGCTCGCGCGCGACGTAGCGTTTCAGACACCGGATCGCTTCGCGTCTGGTCTTGCCCTCGCTGACGCGTCGGTCGATGTAGGCGCGGGTGCGCAGGTCCCAGCGAAGTCGCGCGATGACGATCATGTAGAGGGCTGAGTTGGCTTGGCGGTCGCCGCCGCGGTTGAGCCGGCGTCGCTGGGTCTTGCCGGAGGACATCTCGATCGGGCTGACTCCGCAGAGGGCCGCGAAGGACGCTTCGCTGGTGAGCCGTTGCGGGTTGTCGCCTGCGGCCAGGAGCAGAGCTGCTGCGGTGTCGGGGCCGACGCCGTAACGCTGGAGCAGCTCGGGTGTGTGGGCGTTGATGGCCTCGGTGATCCGCTGGTTGAGGTCCTCGACTTCGCGGGTGAGTTCGATGATCCGGCGAGCCAGCAGGCGCAGGGTGTAGGCGGCGGCTGCTGCGGGGGTGTCTGGCTGGCCCGGCTCGAGGTCGGCGCATCGGCGGATGAGCTTGGGGTTGCTGAGTCCGGTCATCGAGTCGCGCAGCGCCGGGTCGGCGCCGACGAGGACGGCTTTGAGCTGGTTGATCGCCTGCACTCGCGACTTGGTGGCCGAGGCTTTGGCCAGCTTGAAGAGCCGTACCCGCTCGACATGGCCGTCGCCTGCCTTGGCGAGGGCGGTAGCCCTTCCGGAAAGGACCGCTCGAGCTGCCGCTTCGGCGTCGATGGCGTCGGTCTTGCCGCGGCGACGCCGGTGGGCCTTGTCCGGCTGGTTGACCTCGATGACGCCGATTCCTGCGGTCAGTAGGTGGCGAGTCAACGCCGCACCGTAGGAATGCGTGCCCTCCACCCCGGCTCGCCGAATCGGGCCGAGCGCCAGAGCCCAGTCCAACATCGCCTGGTAGCCCTCGGCGGTGGTGGGGAAACTACGGCTGTCGAGCAGAACGCCGTGGATGTTGACGGCCGCCGCGACGTGGACGTCCTTGTGCGTGTCGACGCCGAGGACCATCTCTACGGCGGTGTCATGCTGTTGGGCCACTGGCGGGTGCGACATGCTGGTCACGGTTGTTCGGCTCCTGATGGCTCGGGAACGGATGGCCGTCGCCGGGCCGGCAGGGGCGGTCAGGACTGTGAAGGCGCCTTGTTAGCGGCAAGGCCCCTATCGGGACACGTCCCGCCGGTCCGGCGGCAGCAAGCACCACCCGGGACCCGAGTCGACAGATCAAACTCAAGGCACCAAAGGGCCGGTCGTAACGCGGGTCAGACCCGAGCCCCGGGCGGCACCCGATCATCCTCACAGTCGTAACGGGTCGCGACGCTGCGGCACTGCTTGAGCCGGTTGAAGCAGCGCTCGACGACGTTGCGCCGTTTGTAGAGCTGCTTGTCGAAGGCCGGCGGCCGGCCGCCCCGACTGCCTCGTCGGCGGCGGTTGGCCCGCTGGTCAGCGCGCTCGGGAATGGTGTGTCCGATGCCTCGTCGGCGCAGGTCGGACCGGATGGCCTTGGAGCTGTAGCCCTTGTCGGCGATGACGTGGTCCGGGCGGACCCGTGGCCGGCCGGTTCCTACCCGTTCGACACGGATGGCAGCCATGACGTGGGCGAAGCGGGTGCAGTCGTTGACGTTGCCACCAGAGAGCACGAACGCCAGGGTCCGGCCGAGGCCGTCGCAGGCGAGGTGAATCTTGGTGGTCAGTCCACCTCGACTTCGACCGCGGGCGTGATCTTGTGGTTCGTCCGATTCCCGGCGCCCCCTTTAGCGCCGGCTGCGTGCTGGTGAGCTCGCACGATCGTGGAGTCGACCGACACCAGCCAATCGATGTCCCCGGACGCGTCCGCGTCGGCCTGGACCCCAGCGAGCATCCGCTCGAACGTGCCGTCCAGGGCCCACCTGCGGAAACGGGTGTAGATCGATTGCCAGGATCCGTAGCGGGAAGGCACATCCCGCCACGCCGCCCCGGCCCGGATCTTCCACACGATCCCGTTGAGCACCCGCCGGTCAGCGCCGACGGCAGATACCGCGACAGCGCTTCCCACTCGACGTCAGACAACTCGTAGCGACGACCCACGCGCTACATCATCCGACACCAAGATCCTTTGAAGACACCGCCTAGCAGAACCTGCCCGCCGGCCGCCCGATGCCACGCCCGACGTAGAGCCGCTCACCGGCGCAGCTGTCGCGAGCAAGGGGTCGTCGTGGTCGGCAGGGAGCAGGCAGCGCCGGTCACTGGGCATCAGCGGGTCACCGAAAACGATTAGCGCAGGTTCTGGATGTCCTATATAGAGAACGTGGTCCGCCTGTCTCAGTCAGCGGCAAGACCGGCGGTCGACCACCCGGACTAGGCGCTGCGCGGTGGGCAGGTCGTTGGCTACGATCAGCAGGTGGATGACGTGCCGCTGGGTCACCACTCCTGTCCCCGGGCGTCCCGGTCGCCGGCCTGGTCCGAGTGCCAGTGGCGCAGCGCGTCCTTGATGACGGCGGTCTTCCGGTGGCTGGCGGCAATGGCGCCGTAAAGGGCGGTCATGTCGCCGGCGACCCGGTCGAGGAAGGTGTGTACGTCATCGGAGTTTCGCGGCCTCGGCGTCCGAGGCCGCCGAGCCTGCAGCGGATCGGCTGGCGGCCCGGCCGCGGGTACTGGCTACTCGTCCGACACAGCATCACCACCGGCGAGATAGCCTGCTACGTCTACTACGGCTCCGCCGCACCCGCCTGATTGGCTTGCCGCATCGCTACGGCCCGGTGGGCGATTGAGGAATGCTTCCAAGAGGCCAAGAACGAAGCCAGCCTCGACGAGTACCAGGTCCGCGACTGGCGAACCTGGTACGCCCACATCACCTTGTCCATGGCCGTCCACGCCTGGCTGTCCGTCGCCCGACCCCTTAGCCCCAGATCGCTACGGTCGGCCCTGGGCCGAGCAGTTGGTCCTCGATGAGACGGATCTCCTTGATCCTGCTTCCCTTATCCAGCTCGAAGGTGAGCCAGCCACGCACGCAGTCTTTTGGCAGGACTGCGGCGGAGTAGGGCAGGGCAGGTTCCCGGGGTTTGGGAGTGATGTCGGCGGGCTGCAGTTGGTGGTCGTCGGTGGTTTTGAGCTGCCAGGAACTCCAACTCGGCGTTGGCAGGCTCTCCCCCGTAGTGACGTTGCAGAGCTTCACATCGGCCGGCACCCACACTTTGCCCTTGTCGGGCTCAGAGTCGGCCTTTCCGCCATATTTCGCGGAGTAAACGGTGATTTTCCATCCAGCACCGGCGAATGTCTGGCCGATCTTCAGCCGAGCCGCTCCCTGGCCCTCAGTCGGGGATGGCGAGCTGTCCGCAGCGGTCGGGGTTTCTGTGGCAGGCGCGCCCGAACTGGCCTGCGAGATGGGTTCCCGGGGTGTTGGCGTGCCGTCGCTGGTGCCGCAGCCGGCAAGGAGGGTCGTTGCCGTGGTAACGGAGAGAAGTGACCGTGCCTTCATGACCCGTAACCTGTCGTCGATCGATCCTCCACCATGTCCGGGGCGGCGCCAGTTGTCGATTTGCCAGCCTGGTAAGGATTGGGGTGGCCATGCCTTCGTCCGTAACGATCACGGAGCGCCGTGCGCCGCTTGTCGCGGACCCCGTGCGAGCCAGTCGGCTTCGCGCCAGGCACGAGGGTCGCATCGGTGATGTCAGCGCGACTCACCGCAGAGATCGACATCTTGTCGGACCAGTGAGTGTCAGGTGTACGCCCGACCTCGCCATCGGATTGGATGACGGTGGCTGAGTTACGGGCACAACCCATCTGCGCGTCGCACCGCGCAGTCTTGAGGACTGAGGTGACCCCCTGCGACCGGACACTGTGTCCGGCCATTAGGGGTTACTTCATGCCGAACTCCGACCGCCGCACCGCACACACGGCATGAAAGACCCGAGCGATCGAATTGCCGCCCGCCCGGAACTCACTCAGGTACGCGTCGAGGTCGGACGATGCCGTCTCCGGCCGCCGCTGCCTCGACCTGTCGATCGCCATGCGGGCACCATAGCCGCCTTCGTGTTCGGTGGAGTCCTGTCGATGGCCGGTGCGGAAATGCGGCGCAACCGATCTTGGGAGGCTTCATGGGGACCTGGCACAGCGGACGGTTCGACAACGAAAACGACACGGAGCCCGGGGCGGTCCCGCCTGTACTGCACCTGCGAGACTCGTTACGGGGCGCAACGGATCTGGAAGGGGCGGCGGATGGCTGAAGACGAGCCAACGCCGGTCCACCTGACGAAGGTGCTCGACGGTCTTGCCGAGAACCCGGCGCTGCCGACCGGGCTGGTCCGCCGGCTGGTGCGCTACCGGCGCGGTTTCGGCCACGTGGCCAAGCGCGACCTGACCCCGGACATGATCGAGGAGGTCCTCGCCTCGGGTCATGACTGGCTGCTGCACTCGCTTGCGCTCAACCGCCAGTTGCCGAACGCCGTCCGGATGCGGCTGGCTGCCCACGCCGATCCCGCCGTCCGGGCTGCCCTGGTTGTCGGCGCCCGTGGCGCGCCCCGCGAGTTGTACGAGCGACTCATCGACGATCCGGACAGGCTGGTACGGGGACACCTCGCCGAACGCGACGACGTACCGGCCGATTTGCTCGCCCGGCTCGCCACGGACCCTGACCCGCCGGTCCGGGCCACCCTCGCACGGTGGTGGACGCAGGCCCCCGGACCGGTCCGGCGGCTCCTGCTCACCGACTCCGTCGACGAGGTTCGTGCGGCTGCCTGCTCGACCTACTACGCCCGGCTACCGCATCCGGTACCGCCGCCCGACCTCGTGGCGGGACTGCTTGCCGATCCGGTCACCCGCGCCGGAGCCGTACGCCACGCAGACCTGACCCCGGAACTGGCCAAACGGTTGGCTGGTGACCCCGACCACCATGTTCGCCGGCAGGTCGCCGAACACCCACAGCTTCCCTCAGGAGTACGGGACGTGCTCGCCGAGGATCCCAGCGCGAACGTCCGCGTGGGTGTCTTCAGCCGCCGGGACACACCCGAGCCGGTACGCCACCGGATCTATACGCAGATCCAGCAGGGCGACCGCCCGCTGGCCTACCTGCTCGACGACGAACTCGACGACACTGCGCTGTTGCAGCTGGTCGAAGACCACATGGCCGTCGCCGAGCTGCAGCACCTTCGGCTGGACTGGATCACCGCAGACCCACTGCCGCACCTGTCCTCGCCATACATCTGCTTCCGGCGCTCCGCTGCACGCGGCCGAACACTGCCGGCCGACGCGGTGATCCGGTTGCTCAACGACGACGACAGGGGCGTACGCACCAGCATGGCCACGCACGCCCCGCACCTGGTGGACCCAGCCACAGCCGAACGCATCGACCGTGAGTTCGGGCCGGACAACAAGACGCGCTGGCGTCCGGCCGACGTGTTCACCTTCCCGCCGCAGACCCTACGCCGCTTCGCCACCGACCCGGACCCGCGCATGCGATGCCTAGCACCCCGAGATCCGGATCTGCCCGTCGAGTTGGCCGGACGTCTGGCCACCGACCCGGACAGCACGGTTCGCCATGAAGTCGCCGGCCACCCGAACCTAACGGTCCACGTGCGTCGCGTCTTGCTCGCGGATTCGAGCGAATGGGTGGCGCACGCGGCGGCTGCGGCGGCGACGCTCCCCGTGGCCGAGATGGAGCGACTACTCACCCTCGCCGGCGTCTGACCGCAAAGACCACCAACACGAGGGACTTGAACCCACGACAGCCTCTTGTCGAGTCCCCTCAGGACTTATTATTGGTTGTCAAGACCCCTTGTTACGGTCCGTAGCGGTCACAGCCTTGCCGTTGGTTATCAGAGATGGGCGCTGAGCTGCACCGACACGACCGCTCGGCAGCCGACGTTTGTCACTGATTGTCAACCACTAGCTCGGGTTTTCGGGGGGTAAACGGGGGCCGAAACACAGGTTCCGCCGCGCCGGGGCCCCGCCGCCCAGAACCTACCCGCGCCGAGAGGAGCGGGCGATGTTCCCGCCCGGCGCCGTTGTTGGCCTCAAGAAGATCCCGCTTCTCTCACGAATGTGGCAGTCTTTTTCGCTGGGGCACTCGACCCGCCATCGGTCTCAGGTGTCTCGATGCAGGTTCTCACGCGGGTGGGTCTCCTCGACCGGAAATGCCGCTGCACCGAAGGCGAATCCGTTGACGTGTGGCGCCGCACTCCGACTCATCACGTACTGCAAAGTGTCGGCCCTCGTCTCGGGCGTCATCGCCGAAATGAACACGGCCTCCGGCGATCCGGAAAACACCTTGTGCACGATGGGCTCCCACACGCGCGCCAGTGTGAGGGCATCGATACGCCCCAGATCCCGCTCGACGCTCCAGCCCGCCGTGAGCTCGGCGACTCGGTCTTGGTCATCGTCGGAACTCAGGAGATCCCATGCTCTCACCAGGAGATCGAACGCGGCCACATTATCTCCGGCGTCTCGAACGAGCAGGTCGGCCACGCCGCCGTCGCATCGCGCGTCGAGCAGCATGATCAGGCCAGAAGCAAAGTTGTCTTCGGCCCAAGACACGACCTTTGCCAGCACCGGTTGCCTCAGTCGGGGCTCGCGAGCCAGTCCTCGCAGGGCGGCGGCGACCGCAGCGCGATGCTCCGGAAGCTCGGCGCGAGCTATCAGATGGCGTAGCCGGGCCAGCGCTACGAACGGATGCTCTCGCCCTAGACGGCCACCGCACAGTAATGCAAGCGAAGGGAATGCACCTCGATCACCGCGGTACGCCCATCGCCAGAGCCGCTCCTGAGTCAGCGCTGCGGCCGCCGGGTGGAAGAGGAGGCCTTCGACAGCCTCTTCTACCAGCCCGCGGTATGCCTCCGCTCGCGGGCTCTTCAGCTGCGCGTAAAGCGCCTCCAGCAGATCAACGCTGCGGCATTCGCCCGCAACGTAGGCAATGACGCCGATGACACGACGAGCATGCTTCTTCGTCTTCGGGTCGGTGACGAGCTCCCGGGTCCACTTTAGGACCGGTACCCGGAGCTCTGGGTGCTCGTTCCATAGCCATTCGAAGATTGCGTAGTCGACACCGGGTTTGTCCCGGTCGATCCACGTGCAGTCGTCGGCGACGGTCGCCCCGATCTCCCGCAGCCGCCTTGACCAACCCTCCGACTCAAGCGCCTTGAACAGCGGCACGCTCTCGTGCCCCAACGCCGTCGCCAATGCCCGGGACGCGGCGGCGACAGCGGTCGAAGGACATCCGTTGAGCACTGCCGCGGCAATCAACAGCATCCGGCGGTCGGCCCAATCGGGCTTCCTGCTGTCGAGTTGTTGGTCGATGTATGGCCGCCACTTGCGGAGCTCACCAATCGTCCGGTCGATGTCGGCCACCGTCCGCACCAGCCGGAGCCGATCGGCCACCTTCACCGCATAGTCCGGGCTTGTTCGGCCTTCATCCAACTCCGCGACGAACGCCCGGACGGCATCCTGCTCTAGCAGGCCAAGCGCCTCCCGATGATCATGGAAAGTCAAGTGCGCGCGGATTACTGAGCTTGCCCGGCGCCGAGGGATGGTCGCGGTTTGGCCGCGAAGCTTTGACCGACATCGCTGCCACACCTTGTCGGCCACAGTGACAACAATCTGTGAATTCAGCTCCCTCAGGTTCCGCGCGTACGCCATGAGCTCATCCGCGAAGGCTTCCGGAATCTCTTCGGTCACGTCGCTGAGGTCGAGCAGGAGCCTCGTATCAGAACTCAGCGGGAAGTCCCTAGTGCTTGGCGCTCCTTCCCAGTCCGGAAGCAGTTCGTATACATCCACCACGGACCTCGATACCGGCGAGGTGGCCGACAGCAGCCGGATCGCATCGGTCTCCTTCCCGGTACCCCGGTGGTTTTCCAGGATCGCGAGGCCGTACTCGTCCAGTGCTGCCTCAGCCTTGATGAACTCATCCATCGGCTTGGCCGGGATGTAGGACGTGAACCTGGCCTTTGTCACCAGCATCTGGTCAACCAGCCGCCATCCCACTCGCCCGCTGCTCATGAGAGTGGTGTGGTAAAGCACCCCCACGGCCATGTTGTTCGACTTGTCGCCGCCAACGGCGGCCACGCTCGGTTCCATGGCCATCAGCGCCTCCAGCCCGGACCGAAGGTGGTGTTCACCGTGCTCCCGTAGGTCTTGCCGACCACGAAGTTGTTGGAGTTATCACCGGCAATGTTGAGGACGGAGATCGAGTCTCCCGGGCCATCCTTGCTTTCCGCCAGCTCTTGAGCGATGCCGTCGAGACGTTCAGCCTCCTCCCTCAGTAGATCGGCCGCAGCTTGAGCGTTCTGGCGAAGCTCGTCATGTCGTGACTCTGCACCGATCTCCTCGCCGACCCGCTGGTCGAGCCGGGCGTGCAGTTCGTTTCGCCGGCTCTCAAGCCGGTCCTCTGCCGACCGCAAGGCCTCACCAAGCGAGGCCTGCCGCTTCATAGATGCCGCTGCAATCGGGGCGAGGCTGCTAGCAGGTTGTGCGGGGCTGCCCTCGCGTTCCGACTCGAGGAGCACGAGACGGCGCTCGTACGTCGCCAGCATGCCCCGGATTTCTTGCAGGGCTGCCGGGCCGTCCGCGTCGCGCGGCGATGGCACCAGGTCAGGCGCCCGGGGCGGGACGAACACCTTTGTCTCCTGGGCGCCGACGATCGTGTTGTGCAGCCACAGGCCAAGGTCAAAGCAATGCCGCACGACCTGTAGGGCGACCTGCACATCCCTCATGTGCCCGTGCACCGCCTGGTTGCCGGCCTTTCTGATCAGATCGCACAGGTGCTGGATGTCTTTATCGATGGCACCTGCCCTCTGCAGGTCAAGGATGCGGTCGTAGAGCCGCTTCGCCTCAGAGCTGACGCCGAAGACAGAGACGGCTTTCTTCGACAACGCCTCCAGGAACCGCCGCGCCTTGAACATCGCCGCATCAGGATCGGTGTAGATGTACGACTCGGCGCTAGCCCCGTCGAACGCCAGCACGGGCTCGTGCTTGACCAGGTACCCGAAGTTCGCAGAAGACTTCACCAGCTCGTCAAGGGCGTCGTCCACGGTCTCTCCTCACCCGCCGTCGGAAGCACAGCCACTCATCGTATCGAGCGCCACCGCTAGGAATGGCTGTCGGATTTTGGACAGGTCGAGCCGCCGAGACCCGGTTCCGCACCGGCGACGACGACCACTCACCGGTCCACCCGGACGACCAGCCGTCTCGCTCGCGGCGTATCCAGTTGTCCAGGTCGAATTCCACTGGCGCATCGTGATCAAGAGGTGCTTGCCCAGCGGGAGGCTCCGACGCACCAGTAGCACAAACCTCCGAAGCGGGTGGCGAATCCTTCCCCGCTACGACCACAGCGGTCGACGCCGCGACCAGATGTGCCGAACGGTCCACCCACCCAGATCGTCCGTTCTCAGCAGCCGGTTGCCGCCGTCCGGCTCGCGGTATCCCGGCTGCTCAAAGCAGGCCGGCGGGGCTTCACCGGAGGAAGGTTCAACCAGAGCTGCTGCTCCCTTCGCGGCCGGTTACAGCATTACGGCATTGCCGAGTCCACCCTCCTGGGGTGTGCCGTGCTTGAAGAAGTGCGCGCGCTGCACCTCATGGCGGATTGTGGTTCGGAATTCGCTGCGGAGCCCGATCAACGATTGCACCAAACACCTTGGCTCGCAGCCAATGATCTCGGGAAGTTCAGCCGTCAGCAGGTGGGCGTGCCAGCCGAGGTACAACCCTACCGACCGGATCGCAAAGGAGTCAGCTGAGTCGGACAGGACGTAACCCAGTAGCTGATCCATGAATTCCTGCAGTCCCGGTGCGGGATCGGCATACACCTTGATGTCGACTAGGCAGCCGCCGAGGACGAGGTCTCCGACCGCGAAGGCATCGTCGAACACAGGCTGGGTCGTACGCGGGGTCCCGAGTCGCACCAACCCCTGACGGCCATCGTCGAGGTAGGCGTGCCAGAGAGCGGCCATCGCTTCGGCCACGCTGGCGGGAAAGGCGTTCGGCCATACCTTCTCCTGCATGATGCGGTACAGGCCCTGCCACTGCTGCCGGTCGGGCTGGCGCGTCCTACGGAGCAAGCCGGCGAACTCGGACAGGTTCCACGCGTCCCGGTGCAGCTGCCTGCCCGCCTCACGGGGATCCCAGTGGGCACGTCTCCCCCAGCTGCTGAACTCTTCGTTGGCTGACGGTGGAACGTCGACCTTGTGAAGTCCGGCTGCGGTCAAGACGCGCGTCGCTTCCCCCGGTGGCAGCATCGGCAGCAGCTCCGGATACGGAGCCTCGTCTGCCAGGTCGAAGCCGACCCGCATCTCGAAGGCCGCCCCCAGTCGCGGGCGGTCAGATGGATCGAGAGTCACGGGGGCCGGCACCGGTGCGGCCGACGCCAGCTCTCGCGCCCAGCGGTTCACTACGCGCTCTCGTCCGGGCAGCCGGTGACGCAGGAACGTCGACAACGAGGACGACGGGTTACGAATCTCATCGATCAACGTCACGGTTCGATCGTCTCACCGCCGTCTGACAATGCTGGACGGGCCGAAGCCCTGATGCGACCTTCGGGGAAATCGCGAAGGTCGACCGCGAAGACGACCGAACGGTCGCCGGTTCATGGCAAGCTTGGCCGCGTCCGTGGGTAGAGGCCGTCGGGCTATCCGAAGGGGTCCAGGCTTCGCCGTTGCCGCGGGGCCATGTGCCGTATCCAGTGCTGGAAACGTTCCATATGACAGCAGCGGGGCGCGTCGCAGGGGCCGCAGAAGTCAGCGTCGTCGTAGCGTTCGGCCCTGACCAGCGTGTATCGGTATGGCTAGGTGAAGGCGGCGGCGTCACGTGAGGCTTCCGTCGGGTACATGGGGTGGCCGTGGCCGTTGCCGGCCGCGATGCCGGAGAACAGCAGCCTCCACTGCTGGTCGCCGCGGCGCTGCCGGGCGGCCTCGACTCGACCTCAGGCCAGTTGATGTGCACAGCCTGCCAGCAAGCGGTTGACCGCAGCGCGGGCCGGCATGTCCTCCATGGACAGCAGGCAGGGCAGCTTACTGATCTGCCGGTGCATCGCATCGTCGGCCTGGTCGCGGAATGCTACGAGACGCCTGACGTACCGGCTATCGGTTCGGCCCCACTGGTGGTTGTTAGCGACCTGGGCGAATGACGCTTGTCCGAACAGCGGTGGCACGTGGTCCAGAAGGGCGCGTAGCAGTGCGTGTGCAGCGTACGCATTGCCGGCGCGGTAGTTGTCGTTGAGCTCTCGTAGGAGTTCGAGGAGCTTCGTCGTGTCCCATCGCGTTCCTTGGGCCTGCTTGACGAGGTCGAAGATCCGCTCATCGATGTAGCTGCCCGGCTCGTTAGGAGTGGCGTTGGGCTTCTCGGAGGGGAACTCAATGGCCGGGGGCGAAGGAGGTTCGAGCCAGCCTGTCGTCGCCTTCGCGAAGTCCTCAACGCTCTTCACCCGTGCGAAGTGCCTGACATCCCGACCGACCTTGACGCTCCAATCGTCGCCGTCGGGTGCTCGCCAGCTACCCTCTCCACCCCATCTCTCCCAGTAGAGCATCTCGGAGAGCCGACGAAGTCGGCCGGTGTCACGAAGAGGCACGCGGAGAGCTTTGGAAACCATGGTCCGGTTGACGGTCACCGTGGTCTCACCCGGCTCAGGGTCGTGCGTGTCCTCGTAGCGCGCCAACCAGCGGAGAGTACGGAGGAACAGTTCGACGTCGTCCCGGCCTCCGTCACAGCGTTGGATGCCGGCTAGCGTCAGCCGCATCACGTCGCGGCCTCTGGGTGCGACGCCCCGGGGCGCGTTAGTCATGAGCAAGGTCGGGGGAATGTCGACGACCGCCTGGGCTACATCGATCTTCATCGCACGCCACAGCTGGCGGTCCACCCGGTCGAACTCTGGCCAGACGGCGTAGCTACGGAAGTGGTCGTACACTGCTTGCAGAACCGCATGCTGCGGCTCTCTTGCCGGCGTGAGCGCGGAAGCCACTCCTTGCTTCCTTCCTGTAATCGATTCAGAGAGCTGTCGACGGCGTGGCGCGACAGTGCACTCCGCTTCCCGACTGTGGCTCGAAACCGCCACCCCTCCAGGCACTGGGTGCCAGGAGGGAGGCGCACGAGTCATCGACGTCTGCCGGCGGGATTCGCAGACGGACGACCGATACTGCCTCAGTGGCCTCCGCGGCCGCTTCCGCCACTCTTCGCGCGCAACTGTCGAAGCGACTGCTTCGTTGTGTCATGAACCCAGTACGCCCAGCCGTCGATCGATGTACCCGTCAGCTTGCCCAACGCCGGCGAGGGCTCCTTATATCTACCGAGGTCCGTCCTGATCCAACCGTCGGCCTCAATGATCGCGGCGAAGCGCCGTCCCTTTCGGACCTGGACGTGGCTCAGAGTGTCCCCCGCCTGCACGAGTCCCTTCTCGATGAGGGCCGTGAGGGCTCCTGGGATTGACGGAGCGGCTGCGTTGGGCATCCCCGATACCGCTGCTCTCGAATGGCCCTTTTCCAACAGCAGTCGCCGGAGGACGTCGTTCGGCTGCTCAAAGCCCTTGACGTTTCGTTCTAGCTCGGCGTACACCTCATCATCAATCTCGATCCGTCGCACAAAATCTCCACATCTCCCAATCTCCAGATTCGGAGATTCTGCCAGATCTGGAGATTGAAGGCAACTGCTATCTAGGCTACGTCGGGCAGGACCACCTGCTGGAGGACATCCTGCAGGTGGTCATGGCTGCCGTACTGGCACGGAGACCGCGTCAGTTGGTTCCCCCGCTAACACACACGCCACGGCCACAGCCCACCGCGGCGGCACCCTCGACATGGCCGAGACCGAAGCCTGGGGGTACGGGAGGGCTGCGTCCAGTCCGGGAGCGGCGCCGCGCCTGCCTGCCACCTCGTCAACCCTCAGCCCCGCTCGACTCGTCCCCACGGACGGTGCCGGGTCTCGCATACTGTCCCGTGTGAGGTCGACGGCGGTCACTGGAGCGGCGACGTGAGGCGGGGCCGGACCTGGCTGCTCACTCTGCTTGGCGCCGCCGTAGTCGGCATCGCCTGGGAGGTTCTGACAACTGTCGACCTCCGCATCGGCGATCAGCTCGCGAGCGTCATCGGCGCCGTGTTCGGCCTGCTAGGGCTGGCAGCGTCCCTGCTGGCAGTCCGGTCACCGAAGGACCCGGCCGGCGAGGGCGATGCAGTCCACCGACGGCTGACCGTCGCCGCCAAAGGGTCCTTCCGGGCGCAGACGCAGATCGCGACCGACGGGTGGGGCTCCCGACTGCCGCTGCGTTGGACAGCGGATCCCGACCTCGGCGGTGGCATCGTCGACTTGGCCGCGCTCGCGCAATCGACACGGATGACCCGAATGATCATCGTCGGTGGGCCCGGGTCGGGCAAGACGACCCTGCTGACCATGCTCGGCAGCATCTTACTGTCGGACCACGCCGAGCGACGGCCGGTGCCGCTTCTGTGCCCGGCGGCCTCCTGGGAGCCCGACCAGGAACCGCCGGAGACATTCGTCGTACGGACCCTCGTCGCCACAGGCATGCTGGGAACGTCCGACGAGACCGCCAGCGCGCGCCACCTCGTTCGGCGTGGCCTCGTGCTTCCGCTCATCGACGGGCTCGACGAGCTGCCCGAACCGCAGCGGTCCGGGGCGATCTCGGCCCTCGACCGGCTACGCACCGGATACGTCGCCACCTGCCGTACGGCGGAGTTCGCGAACATCAGCGCGATGGCTCAGCCACGGGCCATGGTCGTCGAGCTGATGCCTCTGCGGCGCGACGATGTCGCCGCCCTTCTCGTCCAGGACCCGGCGACCGCCGACCGTTGGGGCCCCGTTCTCACCGAGATCGCCGCCGATCCGGGCGGACCGCTGGCGCAGACGCTGGGGACGCCGCTGCTCGCGGGGATCGCGCGGGACGCGTACGGCGACCCGGCTGCGGATCCGCGCGAGCTGCTCGACCAGCCGGACCCGGCGGGTGTGGTGGTCGAGCGGATGCTCGAATGCCTGTCCGAGCGGACCCGCACCGGGTTGGCGGAGCTGGCCGCGGTCAGCGCCCAGCCACCCAACGAGATCGTCTGGTGGCGACTCGCGGCCGAGACGGGCGGTGCGGTAGCCGCCACCGCCGCGATCCGCACGGTCCGGGCCCTGCTGCTTCTCGGGCTCACGGCGGCTCTGGCCCGCAGCGTCACCCCCGCTCTCGTTCTGGCCGCGGTGATCGTGCTGACTCTGCGCGGCGGATTGATCGAGGGCCAGCCGAGACCTCGCCGAGTCGCGTGGTGGGGCTGGGGTGACCTCGTCCGGGCGGCCGTCGAAGCGGCCAGCGGCACGGTGATCGCCGTCGGGCTGCTCGCGTTCTCCGCCGGGGCCAACTCGATCTTGCCCTTCGTGGCCGCTCATCCGCTGGCGGTGAACCTCGCGACCGGTGCCGGCGCCGCGACGATGGTCGTCGCGATGGTCACCGGTCGGCACCCGCGCCGGCCGCCGCCCCCGCACCCGTCGTTGCGACAGGACCGGCTCGGCGTGGCCCTTCGCGCCCTGTGCGCCGCCGGCCTCGGTGGGGTGCTGCTCTCGGCCGCACCCGGCTCCCGGCCACCGGTCGCGGTGGCTGTCCTGTCCGTGATGGTGCCGCTGCTCGCGGTGTTCGACGCCAGCGCGTGGGGACAGTACACGGTTACGCGGCTGCGGCTGGCGGCCCGGGGCCGAATGCCGTTGCGGCTCGAACGGCTCCTGACCGACGCCCACCGTGCCGGAGTGCTGACCCGGACCAGGGACGGCTATCGGTTCCGCCACGCCCTAATGCGCGACGCGCTGATTCGTCACGCCAACGCGCGGCGCGGGCCTGCGGCGGCGGTGACCGACGAGTTGCTGGCGCAGTTCCTGGCGTTGCCCGAGGTGACCGAGTATCTGGCCCCGGCTCCGGACGAGCGTCGTCGCATGCTGGAGCACCAGGTGCGGCGCGAGATCACCACCGACCCGTCCGCCGTCCTGGAGAGCGGAGCGGCCCACCACGATCGGTTCCAGCAGGCACGTGGTCAGCTGGTGGCGGCGGCGGTAACGGCCTGGGCGCGGTTGAACAGCGTGTACGGGCTGCTCGCCGGCTTGGCGCTTGCGGTGACGGTGTTCGCTTTCGGCAACGCGCTCTGGTCGTTGCGGATCTCCCCGCTGACCACGCCGGTCATCGCCGCCGTCGCCACGATCATGCTGTGTGGAGTCGTCGCTCGCGTGGCGGACCGGCTGGGGCGCCGCGGCATACTCTCAGCCTGTCTGGCCGTCATGGTCGCGGCGATCGCGGCGTTGCTGACGCTGGCGGGCATGTCCTTCCGGCGCCTCCCGGGGGTGGAGTCCCTCGTCGTGGCGGCCGCCGTCGCGGCCTCGCTATTTGGCCTGTCGTGGGTGGGATCGCGCCAGGCCGCCGACGCGTGGCGCCGCTTGTGCAGCGACGACCCGTCACGATGGCCGGAACCCGCACCGGCGACCCGCCGCTACGACGAGGCGGCCCGCCAAGCCCGCGAGGACTGGCTGGTGGCGATGGCCCGCCACTGGATCGTGCCGAAGGTGTGGCCCTTTCTCGGGCAGGGCGGCGACCGGAACTCGTTGCGACTGCCCGTGCTAAGCCCAGGACGGCTGGGCGACGTCAGCCGCGCCGAGCAATTGGTCGAGAACGCGGCCGATGGTCGCGTCGCCTGGGCGTTGCGGGAACTCGAGGGCGCCAGCATCGGCGTCAGCGGCCCGCGCGGCACCGGCAAGAGCACGCTGCTCCAGCGGTACTGCACCGAGCAGTTCCGAGCCACCGAGGGTGACGTGCTCGTCTTGGTGCAGGCACCCACCACCTACGACCGGCGTGAATTCCTCGTGCACCTGTTCGCGGAGACCTGCGTACGGCTCGGCGCGCCCTCGCCCGCCCAGCCGGCGGCGCACCGGTGGCGGTCACGGATCCGCGTGCTGTTGCCGGCAGCCGTGGTCCTGGCCGGCGTCGCCCTGATCGTCGTCGTGGTCCTCGGTCCCCGCATCCGCGCGGCCCTACTGGCCATGTGGCAGGCGCCGCGGGTGCCGGCGTACGTCCTGGGCGGCCTGTTGATCCTGACCCCTATGCTGTGGCGCCTCTGGCGCGACCTGGTGCGGCGTCGGTCCACGGTGACGCCGAGCCCGTCGGCGACGGCAGCCGAGCATCACCTGCGGACGCTGCGGTTCCAGTCCGTCTTCTCGCGGAAGGCGGGCGGCAAGTTCACCGTCCCCGGCGGGCTCGACCTCAGCGCGGAGGGACAGGTCCAACGGACCGAGCAGCTTCGCACCTACCCCGAACTGGTCGCGCTCTTCCGCGACATGCTGTACGAGGCTGCCCTGGAACGCCGCCGTCGCGGGCAGCGCATCATCATCGGCGTCGACGAACTCGACAAGATCGGGTCGGTAGAGGACGCGGAGCGGTTCATCAACGACCTGAAATCGGTGTTCGGCGTCCGCGGCTGCTACTTCCTGGTGGCGGTGTCCGAGGATGCGCTGGCCGCGTTCGACCGACGGGCTCTCGGGGTCCGCACCGCGTTCGACAGCGCCTTCGACCTCGTCATCGAGGTCGGGCCACTGACCGTCGCCGAGGCCGGCAAGCTCCTTCAGCTACGCGGTCTCAGCCTACCGGAGCCCTACCTGTGGCTGTGTCACGTCCTGTCTGCCGGCCGGCCCCGCGAGCTGCTCCGACAGGTGATGGCGCTGGCGACGATCAGCTCCGAGCGCAGGATGTGGGACATCGACAAGCTGACCGTCGAGCTGGTGGCCGCAGACGCGGCGAGCATCCTCCGTGCTCAGGTCCGGGCGGCCGAGACGGGGGCCACCGGGCAGCGCGACGCGGTGCGGTGGATCCTGCTCGTGCACGACGTGCCGATGACGGCGGAGTTGCTGGAGAGGGCCTGCACCGACATGCCGTCCGTGGACCGGACCGACCCGGTCGCCGCGGTCATGGTGCAGACCCAGGCGTACCTCTATCTCGCCGCCACCTTGCTGCGGGCCTTCGCCGAGGACGCCGAGACGACCGTGCGCGCGCTCGGGCCGATCTCCGGCGGCCCGCCGATCGAACGGCTCGCCCAGGCACGGTCCCGCGTGGCGGTCCAGCCCGACCTCGCGTGGCCGGCGATCGACGACTTTCGGCGCTCCGTCGGGATTCCATCCGTGGTCCGGGAGCCGTGAGGACGGGTCGGTGCGGCGCCTGCGGAGGAACGGTCCGGCCCACCTGGATCGAAGGGTTGCCAGGCCCTGAGGTTCCCCCAGCAGTTCGGAGGTCTTTCGGGCCCGCTGGAAGCCTGCCGAGGCATTCAGGGCCCAGGCTCCCTGTATTCACTCCTCCTACGCGCATCGACTAACGTGGCAGCACGGCACTTGCCCAGGACCACCCTCCTTGAGAGAAGGTGGACTTGAACCGAAGACAACCTCTTGTCGAGTCCCGTCAGGACTTGTCATTGGTTGTCAAAACCCCTTGTAACGGAACGTAGCCGAAGCAGGCTAGTCGTTACTTGCCTAAGGTGATCGTTGAGCTGCAACGACATCGCTATCCATCTACCGCCCCTTGTCACTCTTCGTCAACATCTGGCCGGGGTTTTCGGGGGGTAAACGGGGGGCCCAAGGTTGTACGTCCGCGACGTCTGACCGCCCACCGGCCGAGCCCTGCACATCTCATAGATCGCGTACCGACCGGCCTGCGGCAGCCCGTCCTCGGTCAACTCGTCAATGGAACCTCACGCGGTGGCGGCGGTCGCGGTCGAAGGTTCAGGAGTCCTCAGAACTGCCGCCGCGGGAGCGGCGGCGCGATCGGCGCCGGACTATAGTCACGCGGTGCAGCGAACAAGGCATAGGTTGAGGACGGCTCTGGCAGTTGGTGCCGTAGTCTCAGCTACTGCTTGGGCCTTGCGCAGCATGACGCGCGTCGCTTCGACCCCGGCACCGGGACCCGCGGTCAGGAACAGCCCTGCGACGACCGAACTCGCGCCGGTGTGGCCGACTGACGCATCTTCTCCGGTCGAAGCGTCTCCCGTAGTCGTTCGTCGATTCGATCGCGGATTCTGGCTGGTCTGGGCATTGCCTTTGACGGCTGTGGCGGTGATCTCTGTACTGGTCGCATATCCGCTGTTCATCAGCGCCTACCCCGGCATGAGCGGACCGGTCCCGGCCGCGCCGAGAGGTGGAATTCTTCTGCTGATCGACGCCAAGGCACGCAGCCTTGACAGCACCACTGGCCGCCCCGTAGGCACGACGCCGCACGCTGCCGTCAGCGCTGAGATGTGGCCGACGGGCTTCGACGGCGTCAGCGAACTACTCCTAAAATTGACCTTCTCGCAGGACGCGGCCGGTAGCCAATGGTACGTCGTCGCATCCGGACAGTACTTCCCTGATATGCGGCTGGACCGTAGCCTGTTCTGCGGATCCGCACTCGAGGTAGTGCAGGAAGCCGACCGCATACGGTGCGTCGACGCCGGCCGTAACGGGTCCACTCGCATCGAGTACCGGTACGGTGGCCAGATCGGATCGGTATCAGGCGACAAGATCATCGCTCCGATTGACTCCCTGGTCGGCTACGATGCTGCCTCCGCAGTGGTGATCACCGGGACTGTGTCGGCAGAAGATGACGCCCCCACACAGATCTTCATTCCTCACCGGAGCCCTGAGGTAGAGCGCCCCGGCGGGGACGAGATGGTGCGCCTCGCACCCATCGGAGTCACAGATGAGGAGTGGGGCGGGCTTCGGGCCGTGGGTGACGTCGCGGCCGACTACACTGGCGTCTTCGGCGAGTTTGCCGACGTGCAATCCGGACGGAAGCTGCGGTATCTGTCGATCTCCGCTCTGCGCTTCAGCCTTGGAGAAGATGTTCTGAACGGCCGGGAGATTGCCTCGACGATGCCGCCCACGACGCATCCGAACAAGCTGGAATGGGAAAAGGCTGGTGCGGGCATAGGTCCAATCTCCTACCGGCTACACGATCCCTATAGTCAGGACCGCACCGCACTCCGGGCCTTTTGGGCTGGCCTGATCGCGTCCGCCGGGGCTGCCGCCGCCCTGTTGCTCCTAGAACAGGCACTGCAGCGGTGTCAGAAACGGCCCTGAGGCCTTTTGTCGGAGGCCGCGCTGCAACCTCGTACCTGACGGCGGTGGCTAGGGCAACTGCATCTACGACCGGGGCACGACGACCGGCCCCAGGGCAAGGCCGAGAAGCATCTCATGCGTGGCGCTCTTTGGACCGGCGGCGGGAGTCTTGTGGACCGCTGATGAGACTGGCGATATTGGGCCCAGCCCGTCGACTACTGACAATTGACTCTTCTTGAGGTGAGTGACGGTCGACCCGTGCTGACGGCCTGGGTGCCTGAGCGGGCGATCTGGGAGCCAGTGAGCTCCAACATGAGCACGATGTGGTCTTTTCTTCTTAGTCGCTTAAGGTCACGGTGAACTCCGCGCTCGACCGGCCTGCGCAATCAAGATCCATCGGCGCTCGACACGACTGTGGTCCCGAGTGGGGTGGCTCGTCTCGGGCAGCCGAGCGGCCGGGCGGGTGTGGGCCGGTAGCCTCAGACGATGTCCAGCATCTCGGCGTGGGACGGGCGGTCGGTGGCGACGGCGTTCATCACGGGCGGTGGCGGCTTCACCTTCGAAGACCAGGTTGGTGCGTGGTTCGCCGCTGGGATGGCCGCTGGCGAGATGCCGCTGGGCGTCGGGGTCGCGGTCCCGGTGGAGGTGCGGTTCCAGGGCAGTGCGTCGGGGTTCTTCCTCGACGACATCGTTGTCACCGGTGACGCGGCCGGTGGGCCGCGGTGGTCGGCGTCGGTGAAGTCCTTCGACATGCTGACCGGAGCCAGGCTGCACACGGAGTTCGTGGAGGTTGCCTGGCGCGACATCCTTGCCGACAGGTTCCAGGGCGCTGCAGACCGGGTCGGTCTGGTGTCAGGATCTGCGTCGCAGGGCACCTGGGTCGAGCTCGCAGAGCTGATCGGGGAGGCCGAGGCCGACCAGGCTGGCATCGCCTCGCGGATCGGCGTGCCTGGCGCGTTCAACGAGGTCAAGCGCTCGCTGTGGGAGTCGGCGAAGTGTCCGACGGAGCTCGCCAAGCAGCACGGGATCGACGTCGACTCCTCTCCCGCCCGGCTGCTGGCCTCGCTTCTGCCTCTGCGTCTAGACTTCCTCACCCCTACCTCCCAGGCGATCGCGGACGCGATCCGGCGGTGCCGCGCCGCGCTCGTCCCGCAGCAAGCCGGAAAGGCCGTGGACCTGTGGACGGCGCTGCTCGAGGTGGTCGCCGACCTGCGGCCCAAAGGCGGGGCAATCACCTGGCAGCTTCTGGCTAGCCGGCTGGGCGCGCAGTTCACGTTCCAGCTGCGCCCGGATGTTACCCCTGACTGGAGCCTTCTCACCGCGCACACCACCGACATGACGGCCCGGGTCCGGGACCGGCTCGGCGACGACGTGATCCTGGTCCGTGAGGACGTGACCGCCGTGCTCGCCAACGCCGGGGCGGTCAACGTGCTGTCCGGGCCGTCGGGCTGCGGCAAGACCGTGGCGGCCAAGAGGTGGCTGACCGCTCCGAGTGCGCACCGGGCGGTTTGGCTGTCGGCCGCGGACCTCGAGGCCGGCGTCGGCGCGCGACTGGGGCTGACTCGGGGCCTGGAGGAAGTTCTTACGCTTGCCCCCGGAGAGGTCCGCGTCGTCGTCGACGGCCTCGACCGGGTCTACACCGACGAGCCGTTCGCCGCGACGGCTGCCCTGGCGCGCCTCACGGCCGACACCGGCGGCCGGATCCGGTTGTTGATCACTTCGCAGCAGTCGGAGTTCCCCCGAGTGTCGGAGCGCTTGGTGCAGGCCAACGGCCCGCAGGCCGCCCCGCTCGTGATGGGAGACCTGTCTGACGCCGACGTCAATCTGGTGTTGCGCGGGCACCCGGACCTGGCCGCGGTGGTCGTCGCTGGTGGGCTCCGTGGTGTCGTGCGGCGCCCGAAGGTCCTCGACCTGGTGCTGCGGATACCCGAGACTACGGTTGCCGCTATCCGTGACGAGCCGTCGATCGCGGGCCTGTGGTGGCAGCGGTTGGCCGGAGCGGGCCCGAACGGCGCAACCCGCCAGACGTTGCTGCGGCGGATCGCCGTCGAGCAGGCCAACCGTCTGCGGGCCCAGACTCCCCTGGACGACCTCCCGGTCGACGCCGTTGGACTGGTCGACCAGCTACGCGTCGACGGGATCCTCGCCGAGGTCGACGGCCGGGTCTCCTTCGCCCATGATCTGTTCGACGACTGGACGCTGTTGCATTACCTGCGCTCACGTGACGACGTTATCGGCGTGATCGCGGAGAAGGCGGCGCTGCCGTCGTGGCACCGAGCGATCCGCCTGTACGCCGCCGGCGTGCTCCGCGAGCACGGTGTCGACCGGTGGGAAACCGACCGGTCTGCCCTGGACGCCGCCGACCAGCCGCTCGTGGCGGACTTGTACCTCGACGCGGTGTTCTACGCCCACGACGCCGACCGGCTTCTGGGCGATCTGTGGTCGCGCCTCGCCGCCGACAGCGCTCTGCTGGCACGGCTGCTGCGCAGGTTCAGGTTCTCCGCGACCGTGCCGGACTCCGGTTGGATCACTGTGCTCGCCGACATGCCGGACGTGGCGGTGTACGCCGCCGCCCAGTCGCGGCTGCCGGTATGGCCGCTGTGGCTTCCGGTCCTACGCGTCCTAGCGGCGAAGCATGAGACCGCAGTCGCCGCGGCCGCCCCGGAGGTCGCCGCGATCGCCGACCTGTGGCTGCGATGCGCCCCCGACACGTGGCCGGCCCGCGATCAGGCTGCCGTGATCGGCCTGGCGGTCGGACGGTACATCGTCGCGCACATCGACGGCGGGGGCGATTTCGACGACACGGTCGAGACAGTGCTGTGGCGGTGCGTCATCGCCGCCGGCGCGGTCGAACCCGACGCCGTCGCCACCTTCCTCGGCGCGCTGCTGCCCCCTATTGACAGCCAGCTCGAGCACAGCGGCCAGATCAGTGGCCGCCAGCGTCGCGGCCAGACGAGACTCCGTGCAGCCTTGCTCGATGTCGACACCGTGATGCCGTTGCTGCCGGCGTCCGCGCAGATGGCCCGGGACCTGGTGCTGCGGGCTGCCGTCGACTCCGACCGCCAATACCGCCGTTACGTCCATCACCGGCTGCGTAATGGCCTCGGCATCGCCAGCGCCCCGCGCTCCTTCGATCCGATCCCAGAGTGCGGTCCGTTCCGCGCGATGCTCATCAACGCTGAACCGCAGGGCGTCGACGTGGTGCTCGCCCTCGTCGAGCACGCGACTACCCATTGGAGAGGCACCCGCAACGCCCCGGTGTCAGGCGGCCAGGAACCCACGCAGGAGCGGCCGGCGTTCGAGCTGCTCATCGACGGCGCCCCCGTCGCGCTGGTCGGTGACGCCACCGTCCTGGCCTGGAGCCACGGTGGCCACAGCGTGCCGGACATCCTGGCGGCGGCGATGATGGCCCTGGAGGCCCACCTTTACCAGGCCCTCGACGACGGCCGCGACATCACCACGCTCCTCGTCAAACTCACCGGCAGCCGATCGGTCGCGACGTGGGGACTGCTCGCCAATATCGCCCGCCACACTCCTGCACTGCTGGAAGGCCCGCTTGCTCCCCTGGTCACCAGCGCCGACCTGCTCCACCACGACCGGATGAGCGTGGCGATGCGCTCCTTCAGCGTGCTCCCGCTCGTCATGGATCCCACCCGAGCTGAGCGAGCCCGTAAGTGGCACACCATGGACCACCGCAAGACACCGCTCCTGGAGCTGGTGCAGCTGGCATTCGTTACCGGCCGGCTCGTCGAGCAGCTCACCGCCGCCCGAAAGCACTGGGCCGGGACAGACGCCCACCGGTGGCGGGTGATGCTTGCCGCGACCGATATCGCGAACTACCGCGCCGTCCGCGCCACGGACGGAAGAACCTACCTCGTATACACTCCACCGGCAGCCCTTGAGGAAGAACCCCGCGAGATGCGGGACCACCTCGACCGCGATCGCGCCTGGATGATGTTCGCCCACACCATGCGCCGCAACATCTCCGACCAGGTCCGCCCCAGCGACACCGAGCTCGAGGAGCAGTGGGCCAGCGTCCAGCCCCAACTCGACGCTCTCGCCCCAGACGCTGCGTCGCCGAGCTCGATTAGCGGTGTGGAGGACCTGCGGTGCGGGTACGCGGCGTGGCTGGTGCTGTGCGCCCGCGACTGGCTGCGGAAGCACCCCGACCGCGAGGCGTGGTGCAAGGCCGCACTACTGCGTCCCCTCACCGACCCGACCGCCACGCGGTCCGGCGCATACCCCGACAGCCCCTCCGAGGATGAATGGGACGTCTTCTGCGCCGAAGCGCTCACCGCCCTGTGGGCCGAGATCCCCGACGACGTCACCGTGCGCGCGGCCATCGCACGGCTGCTGCTCGTTCCCCACCGCCTCACCCTCACCACCGTGATGCGACTCGCCGCCACACACCCCCGCCTCGCAGACGACCTGCGCCAGCTCGAGGACCTGACGCTGCACCGCGCGCGGTTGCCGATGTCGCACTACGACATCGACCCATACTTTGAAGTAGCCGACGACCTCGACTTCGACACCGACATCAACCCGCAGGAAGCCGATGGACTCGACCTGGACCAAGAGGACGACGATCCCGGCAACGGCCCGATCGACGGCCTTCCGGAGCTGGAGGCGGCCGCGGAGGCCGCATTCGACGCCTTTGCCAACGGCGGCCTGCCCGCCGAGGTGCCCCGGCTGGCGGACTGGATCGCCTCCACCCTCGCGACCAGATTTCCCGACGCTCGCGACGACCGCTCCCGCATACCGCGCATTCTCGACCTCGGCTACCTCGTCGCCTCCCGCCCGCACTTCACAGCCCTTACTGCTGCGGCGGATACGCTCACGCGAACCCGGGCGGTCGAATTCGCCGCCGACCTCGCGGCGTACCTCGCCTCAGGGCTGTCCCCGACCAAGGCCGCCAGTCGTTCCCCCCGCTACCCCAACCACGAGGAACGTAGCGCTCTTGACCTACTCGCTGACATCACGATCAGCGCCAACGCCACACAGGCCCGGACGATCTGGGAGCCGGTCCTCACCCTCGGCGCCACCGCGCCCTCCTGGGTGAACAACTACCTCAGCCAGGTCTGGAAAACCGCCTGTACGAAGGACGCGTGGCCGGAAGCCTTCCCCACCCTAGTCGCAGACATGCTCCACTTCGCCACCACCGCCAGCACCTGGCAGGGCCACTCCGGCAGGGGCCTCCTGGCGCTCGCCGTCGCCGGCCTCAGCGAGTGGGGGCACTCGCCGGTCAGCGAGCAGCAGACAGCCACCATCCGCGCAGCCGTGCCAGCGTGGTCGACGTGGTTCGGCACGCACATGGGCCACAACGACTTCGCCTACGCGGCCGTCCGCTTCTTCCAGGAGCCAGCCGCGGCAGCGTTCGTCCACGACGCCGTCGCCTGGCTCGCCGCCCGCGAACGTTCCTCCAGCCCCACCAGTGAGCGGATGGAAATCGCAGTCACCGAGTTCCTGGTCACCATCTTCACGCGCACCCCGAACCCGCTGCGCGGCTCCGGCCCCACCGCAGACAACGGCCGGCAAATCCTCGCCCGCCTCCACGGTCGAGGCAACGCCGTGGCCGGCCAGCTCCTCAACAGCCTGACCTGACCGCATCCCACCACCGGGGCCAGGGGCGGGGCTGTCTCACTTAGATCCACAGGCCCCAGGGGCCGGAGCGAGCCGGGATCTTCGCGGTGAGGACAACTCCGATGCCGTGCAGATTGGTCAGGGTGGGGCCTGAAGCTGCGACAGCGGCGGACAGGGTCGCTGTTGAGCACTTAACGGCAACCGTGCCCAAGGTGCGGCCAGCATGGCCCGCGGGTGGATGCTGCGCAGCGCGGTGGCTGCGGCCGCGGCGGTGAGTCCGCGGGACAGTCCCGCCGGGGATGAGCTGGGCGAGCAGCGCGTGCAGCCGATTGATGGTCTGGGTTCGGGTGCGGACCAGGTCATCGTGGTGTTCGGTACGACACCGAAGGGTGGCGATCGCTTCGTTGATGACGGCGGCGTTGAGGCGAGTTGCGGTGTGCGCGGCGATGCCGACCGACAGAGCGTCGGCCTGGTCCGTTTTGCGGCCGTGTCCGGTCGAGAGCAGCCGGACTCGACGGCTAGCTTCGCGGACGCGTCAACCACGTCGATGTGGTCGGCGGTCAGTTTGGGGGTCAGCGCGGCGCTGAGGCCGGTGGCGCCTTCGACCGCCCGGACGGCGTGCAGCCAGCGGCTGGCGAAGCGGCGCAGCTGCCGATAGCCGTCGCGGTTGACCTCGACGCGGATCGCGGCGAGGGGCTGAAGTCGACTGTCGATCGTGACGGCGGTCCAAGACGCCTTATGAGGATCGATCGCGATGACGACTGGCGCAGATGCTGAGGGCGGGGCCGGGGGGCAAGGGCTTCTCCTTGGCGGAGCCGGGAAAGGGGCATCCGGCGAGGAGGGCAGACCAACTTCGGGCTAGACAGACCCCTCTCGAGCCACTCTCGCTGGCGGTTATGGCCGGGACGCAGGCCGCTAGGGGCTAGCCCGTAGGCAGCAGGTGTTTCCCGAGCGCGGGCTTCCGTTCCACGGCGGCCACCGGGCTCGGTGGCCGCCGTCCGCTGCTTATGCCAATTCGGGAAGTGCCCCGGAGGCGATACCTGTCACCGCCTAGTCCGGGACCTCCGCCGCTGAGGCCGGGCGGCGATCACCGCCGTAGCAAGGTTCGCGAGCGCGACGAGAAGGGCGAAGGCGGGCCCGGCGGCCTGGAGAAGCAGGATCCACTGCGACATCAGATCTCCTACGGTTGTTGGTCGGGCCGGCCGGCTCCGCTACGGATGTCATCAGTCCAGCTGGCGCGGCTACCCTCCGACCACGCTCTCGGAGGTTCCCGGAGGGAAACGGAGGCGCGCGACGGCACCACTGGTCCGTGGACGCACGTACGCTGACGGTCAAAGCCGGGGCAGGATCAGGTCACGGAGGTGGGCCGGAGGTGAGGCAGGGCGTCCAGCGCGGCCCAGTGGACCCTGCCGCGATTCACAACCAGGTGGACCTTTGCGAAGGCCTTGAAACGCTGCGTCTGCGAGCGGGACTCTCGTACGAGGCAATGGAGGCGCAGGCAGACAAGCTGCGAAGCCGCGACGGCCGAGTCATCGACGGCTCGATCGCCAAGCTCGGCAAGAGCACCGTCGGAGAGATCTCCCGAGGCAAGCGGCTTCCGACCCGCGAAAAGCTACTGACTTGGCTGCGCGTCTGCAATGTTTCTGCCCCCGACACACCCACCTGGGTAGGTGCGTGGCAGCGGGCGAGGACCGCGCAGCAGCGACGGCCACCGGGCGCCGTGCGGGTCCGAGACGCACAGCCGCGATACCTCGGCGTCCACCCGGCGATCCGGGTTGCCGGCGACGGCGGTGAGGTGCCCCCGTATGTCCGCCGCGACGCCGACGCAGAGCTCCACACGGTCCTGGCGGCGGGCGCCGACCGAGGATGCTTCGTCCTGCTGGTCGGCGGTTCGTCGGCTGGCAAGACTCGTACGTTGTACGAGGCCACGGCGACTACCCTGCCGGACTGGTGGCTGACCCAGCCAAGCAGCGCCGACGATGTGCGCACGCTGACCGTGGCACCGACGGGCCACATGGTGGTGTGGCTCGATGAGCTGCGGCCGTTCCTCGACGGTGACAACGGGCTGTCCGCGGCGACAATCCGGGCGCTGTTGCGGGCGGGAGCGGTCGTGGTGGCGACGGTCTGGCCTCAGTGGTACCACGCCTACACGACGATCCCCGACAGCGGTGAACCCGACCTGTACGCTCGGCAGCGGGAACTGCTCGCGCTCGCGAGAGTCGTCGACATTGCCGCAGTGTTCACTAAGGTGGAGCGGCAGTGTGCCCAGTTGATCGCGGCGGACGACCCGCGGCTCCGCATGGTGTTGCGGTCAAAGGCCTTCGGGGTTACGCAGGTGCTGGCCGCCGCGCCGCAACTGATGCGCCGCTGGGAGCAGGCACCGAACCCGCTGCACCGGGCGGTGATCACCGCTGCGGTCGACGCGCGACGCATGGGTCTGCTCACGCCGTTGACCGAGCAGTTCCTCAGCGACGCGGTGGTCGGCTACCTGCAGCCCAGAGAGCTTGCCGCGGCGAGTGGTGACTGGCTGGCCGGCGCGCTCGCGTACGCCCGCGCCAAGCTGCGCGGCGCGGCCCAGGTTTTGTACCCGGTCGCGTCCCGGCCCGGCGTAATCGACGGATGGGAAGTGGCCGACTACCTCGTCGAGCACAGCGGCCACACCCGGCGCACCCGAGTACCGCCAACCTCGGCCTGGGAGGCGTACGCCGAGCACGCATCGAACGCCGAGGACCTGTGCCGTCTCGGTGCCGCGGCAGAGGCTCGGGCCCTGCTGCGGTTCGCTGAGAACCTCTACACCCGGGCGCTCTACGACAGCATTGAGGCGCGGTGGAGGCTAGCGAGCCTGTACGCCAACAAAGGCGAGGTCGACGAGGCGGAAGACCTGTACCGCGACGTTGTGGCCGCCGGTGACGCGAACGGCACGGTGGGACTCGCGCTGATCTGTGCCGACTATGGCGACGCCGACGAGGCAGAGCAACTGTGGCGCCGAGCGATGATCGACGACGCTGACGACATAGCCGGCATTATGCTGATCTCCACCATTGACGACCGCCGCGGCGGAGCAGATCTGCTGCGGCTGTGGCACAGTGTGGTGCGCCGACGCCGGTCCTTTATTCGGGGAGAGCTGGTCGCGCGGCTTGGGCGTCGCCGGATCGTGCCCATGAGGCTGCTGGAGCGATCGCTGCGCCGTGACATCGCCGCAGGCGACACCAACGCGGTGTACGAGCTGAGCCAGTTGTTCGTCGAGCACCGGCGTTATGGCGACGCCGAACGGGTGCTGCGGGAGGCGATACGGGCCGGTCACAAGATCTACCTCGCGCTGGGCAGGTTCCTCGTCGAACGCAATCGAGCCGAGGAAGCAGAACAGGTGTGGCGTGAGGGCGCCTCAGCAGGCCACGGAGAGGTTCTGGATGAGCTGGCAGAGTTGCTCGAACGCCACAAGCGTCGTGATGAGGTAGAAGAGCTACTCGTCAACGCGGTTGACGGTGGACTGCGCGGCTCTTTTGCCACGCTCGTACGGGCCTACCGGCGGTGGGGCTGGATCGATGAAGCGGAACAGCTGCTGCGGCTAGCGGTCGAGCGGGGCAACGAGAGTTTGAGACCCGCCTACGTCGCTGTGCTGAAGCAGCAGGGCCGGATCGACGAGGCGGTCCATCTGTACAAGGAAGAAATCGCCGCCGGCGACGAAACCGGAACGGCGCGGGAGTTTCTTGCCTGGATGCTCCGCGAACTCGGCCGACACGACGAAGCAGGACGCCTCCTCGAAGACGGCATGAGCCCGGAAGAGTTTCCAGATGCACCCTAAACTGGTGGGTCACCGAGGCCGGCGTAGACCTGACAGCCCTCGCTTACGGCAGGAACACTCGAGACTGGACCGACCTACATCAACTGATAGCGCAACTGCGTCCAGGAGAATGGACCAACTACGGGGAAATTGCGCAAATCATCGCACTCCCAGCTATCAGCGTCGGCCAACACATCGCGAGCTGTCTCGACCGCCCCTACGGTGCTCACCGCGTCCTGACCTCGACAGGCAAGCCGGCAGACGGCTTCCGATGGGCCGATCCCACCATCACCCAGACCTGCCGTGAGGTCCTGATCGGCGAAGGCATAATCTTCCACTCTGACGGCCGAGCCGACCCGGACCAGAAGCTCTCCGCGGCGACGCTCCAGCAACGCCGCGAGCTCAAAACATCCCATGCAGAACGCCCCGGTGTCGTAGCGGTCCGATGCGTCTGGTCGTGCAAGCTCCGCTCATGAGGCAGCCGCCGGTCCACTGGCCGGCGAGAGACCGGCTGGCCGAGCTCGCCGGATCTCCTACCTCCCCGACCTTGACGTTCCACATAGCCCCGCCACTGAGCACCGCGCGAGCCGACGGGGCGCTCAGCGCCTAGGGCGTCCGGTCACTCGCACAATCCACCGGCGATGACCCACGCCGCCTGACTTGAACCGAGGACAACCTCTTGTCGAGTCCCCTCAGGACTTGTCATTGTTTGCCAAAACCCCTTGTAACGGAAAGTAGCCGAAGCGGGCTTGTCATTACTTGCCTGAGATGGTCGTTGAGCTGCAAGGACGTCACTAATACGTCACCGGCTCTTGTCACTCTTCGCCAACAACTGGCCTGGGTTTTCGGGGGGTAAACGGGGGGCCAGGTTCAACGTCCGCCACGTCTGACCGTCTATCCACCGGTCGTGCCAGCCTTATAGATCGTTTACCGACCGGACTTGCGGCAGCCCGTCCTCGGTCAACACGATCGTCACCGGGACCTCACGCGGTGGCGGCCTCTCGGTGGTATCCCGCAAGCTGCGGTGCGCGGGACATTCGCACGATGGCTGCAGCGGTTCCGGGCACCCGACGAGGGCAGACATCAGCCGCTGGACCCCGTCGACGTCGACCGGCCACGACCAGTCCATGTCCCACGGCTCCTCCCACGGCGGGTGGAAGCAATCGTGATCAAAGCGCACCAGAAGTCCAACACCACACTCCGGGCAGGCCACCACGCTGCTCCAGCGATAGTTGACCTCGTGCCCCGAGGCACCGTGCGGAACGCCCCAACTGCTGATGAGCACCACCGTACGCTGATCCGCCCGACACACGACACAGATGCCCATAGCCGCCCTCCCCTGCCGTACCCCCGTAACCACACCGTAGAGATCGACGACAACCCACGGGACGGGGCAAAGGAGGCGAACGCTGCGAGGATCGAAATGAGGCGGGCTCGGTACCGTGACGAGGTGATTCCGAGTTGTCCCGACTCCCACGCCGCGGGCGTCCCTCTGCTCTTCGGCCTCCCGGCACCGAAAGCCAGGAAGGCCGCAGCCGCAGGCGAGCTTGCGCTCGGCGGATGCTTCCTCCCCGAAGAACCAGTACCGAACTGGCAATGCCCACGGCAACACCGATGGCACGACGCCGATGAGCGGACATGGAACACGCAACTCCTAGCCGCGCTACTCGCACACGGCTACACCGAGCGGGATCACGACACTTGAGCCGACAGCGGGAGCAGGCGCCGGCAGCTGCGGTGCTTCGGCAGAGACCGTGCTCCCCACCAATAGCGGCCTCTTACTCCTACGGGACGTCGCCGCGGGCACACCAGCACACCATCGCCCGCCTTCGAGGCATCGCGCATCCCCCGCTCCGACGCGTGGCTCCCAAAGAGGGCTCGGGCTTACGGCTGCGGGGAGGCGCAGAGTGCGCAGGCGTGTCGGCCGTTGGTGTGCTCAGCGACGTAGCAGTCGATCGATCGAGCCGTACCCGTGTGGTGGGCCTGCCCCGTTTTCCGGTCCACAAGGATCAGCGCGTTACCCATGACGGAGTCGAGGAAGGATCCAGTCTCGATGTACCGCACCGACTGGTAGTGGAACACCCAGAAGGCCGGGCGCTCCTTCACATCGGCGATGGCAAGCGGCGGCACGTCCGGAAACGAGGACATCTCCTGCAGCACCGCCGCTGCGATGCTTCTCGCCTCCTGCTCCGTAACCACCGCCACATCATGCCCTCAGAGAGGCACGCGGGCGACCCCGCCTTACAGAAGGTCAAGCGCCCTGCGAGATGGGAAACCGGTGAGGCGTGCGCCCTCTGGCCTCGGCAGCTTGTCCAATACCAGAGCCAAGCTCAACCGACCTGGCCCAGCCATGTGCGGAAGCGGCTTCCGAAGGGTTCCACACCGACGCACAGCGCAGTCGACAGCCACTCGGCGGTCCCCTCCGCGCGCGTGATGAGGTCTCGTGGATAGTCGTACCGCCTCTGATTACTGGCGAACTCATCCTCGTCGGCCATAAGGGCTGAGGTTCCCCCGGCAGCTAGGAGGCGGACGACTGCTGGATGTCTGATCCCGGATGATGGTCGACGCGCCCGTTGCTCTCAGACTCAGCATCTTTTGCCCCGTTGATGACGGCAGTGATGTTGTTCTCCGAGCATGAGCCAGCAGCTCGTCTCAGTCAGCCGGTTGTGGGCATTGACGTGACCCCTTGACTGACGTCACGATTCGCACATGTCGGCTTGGCGGATGGTAGCGAGAGTCCGAGCTGCGGCAGCGACGCTGCGCTCATGCACGGTCATCACGGCGGAAGCAGTAGCGACCGCGAATGAACTGCTCGACTCGCTCTCGGCGCTTCCGGATCTCGCCGAGGTGACCGAGGAACTCGCCACCCTGGCCGACTTCTACCTCCGCTTATCGGACGTCGTAGCCAGCGATAACCCCGTTCTCGCCCATCGCGCGCATGAGAACGCCCTGCACATCCTGGCTTGGCTCACCGCATACGACATCGACGCGGTCCCCCGGGTCGTCGCCAGCCGGTTTCGCATGCTGGCGTTGGACGATCCGACCGATCGCCACCTTGCAGCTCTGGAAGCGATCGCCCAGCGGGCAACGCGGGAACGTCGCCCCGACCGGGAGGTGCTGCTGCGCATCGGCGAACTCCGCTGGTCCAAATTTTTGCACACGTCAGGCGGGACGGCACTAAGCGAGCTGATGGCCTGCACGGAGGCTTACGAGCGTGCCGCAGAGCTGGGCGAACTATCCGCTCCTGCGGAGATCGTTGACTATCTGAGCCATCTGCGGCTGCATGTCGACCCGCCGCAGATCCTCATGCGGTGGTGGCGACAGCGGAGACATCGACCACCGCCGGGAGCCGTTGGCCGCAGGATAATCCTTTTGCGGCGTCGGTTCCGACGGCTAGACGATCCATTGCTCGTCGAGCTGGCGAGATGTCACCTGACCAGGTTTGGGGACTCAGGTCACCCCGATGATCTGGAAGCAGCCGTGAGCATCGCGGCACCGCTGGTCGGGACCGCATCGAGCGTAGAGGTGATGCTGCGGGCAAGGTTGGTCCTGATGGGAGCGCTCGTGCTGCGAGACGATATCGGCAGCGCATCCCGGCTGCTCGAGGAAGCCATCACCGCGTATGACGAGAACGTGTCGGCGTCGCTTCGACGGGAATGGCTCGACGCGGCCAGCATTATCGCGGCCCTGACCGAGGATCGGAGTGTCATCGACGCCGTGGCTACGCGGCTGCGGTCGGCCATTGACGAGCTCGGCCATCGATCCCCGGCGACGGCTCGGCTGTGGATTCAGCGCGCCGTGGTGATGCGTCGACGATTCGACCTAACCGGGCGCCTGCGGGACCTCGTCGAGGCGATCCGCGACGCGCGGACGGCCACGCGTCGTGATCCGGGAGCGCCGGAACCGCGCGAGTACCTCGCCTTCTGGATGTTTGATCGTTACCAGCTGACCGGCAACGTCGAGGACCTGCGCGCGTCAGTGGATCTACTGCGAAAACTGTACGTCGAGGGTGGGCTGTCGCCGCAAGGGGCCGATGACGGTATGGAGATCATCCTGACTGCCTCGACCCTCGACGCGGAGACGCTGACCACGCTCGCCGACGGATTCCGGAAGATGACCCGCGAGGCCAACGCCGGCCTTGCGGGTCGCTGGTGGCTTCTCCTCGCCCTTGTCCTCACACGGCTCGATGAGGCCACGGGGAACCACCGGCATGCCGACGAGGCGATCGACGCGGCTCGCCACGCGTTGGTCGCGCGCCGGGTGGGCACCAAGGCCGACGGGCCGACCCAGCGCATGATCAACCTGTTGCTGGCGACGAGCCTGAGCCGTCGGGGGCGGCCGGACGACGCGCAGGAGGCTATCCGCCTGCTACGCGACCTCATCGAGAAAGAAGACCGTTCCATAGTGGCAAAGCGGCACCGGACGCGGCTCGCGGCGATATTGCTCGAAACGCGGGCCGGCCACGATGAGGACGTGATCCGCCTGCTTCGCCCGGTCGCGGACGATCCCGCCTCCCCGGCGGCGGACCGAACGGACGCCGCGTACCTGTTGGCAAAAGCGGCTGCCTCGGCGGGCCAGTTCGCGCTGGCGGTCGACAGCTACCGCACCACCGTGGACCTCCTCGCCGCCGAGGCCCGGCAGCCGCTGGAACCGGACGACCGTCGAGAGCAGGAGCAGCGCTGGTTCGGCGCGGCGGAGGACGGCGCCGCCTGCGCCTTGGCGTTGAACCGCCCCGAGAGCGCGTTATCTCTGCTGGAGCAAGGTCGCGGAGTCCGGATCGGCCAGACCCTGCAGCTGCGTGAGCAGTTGCGCTGGCTACGAGCCCACAGACCGGACCTGGCCGAAGAGATGGTGCCACTGGTAGACGCGATCCAGGCGTATGGGAAGGGAATGAGCGGCGAGATCCCGCGCGACTTCATCGAGGCATTTGGTTCGATGCTCGCCATCGCACAGGAACGCGTACGTGCCAGGTTCAGCGGCTTCGACCTGGCCAGCCACACCACCGCCGAAGCGTTCATGCAGCAGTGCGAACGGCTAAGCGAGGAGCTGAGCAGCGAAGTCCTGTCCGAGGACACCCGCTATGAGATCGCGGCGCGCTGGGAGGACTTCGAACTCAAGGTTCGCCGCGCGGTGCCCGACGAGCCGTGGCGGTTGCGGACCGACGTGTCCACGTTGCTGGCTGCGGTGCCCGATGGCCACGCGGTGGTGATCAACATCAGCCGACTGGGGTGCGCCGCGCTGATCGTCGGCGACGGGCGCGTCACCACCGTCGACCTGCCACGCCTGAAACTGGAGGATATCGACAAGCTGGCCCGGCGGATGATGCTTGCCATTCTCTCCGTTCAGAGTGGGCATCTGTCGAAGGGGGATCGTACCCGGCTCGCAGACACCTTCACGGAGGTACAGGCCTGGTTGTGGGATAGCGTGGCGGAGCCTGTCCTAAAAGAGATCCACCCGTTCGACCGTGAACCTTCCGATGAGCCGCCACGGATCTGGTGGGTGCCGACTGGCCTGCTGGCCATGCTGCCGCTGCACGCCGCCGGTCGGCCGGGTGGTCCTTACGTTCTGGACCGTGTCGTTTCGTCCTACACCACGACTCTGGGCATGCTGCAGTACGCCCGTCGTGACCACCGTCCGAGCAACCAGGATCCCAGGATGCTCGCTGTCGCGGTATCGGAGATTGACGGTGCGGCCATGCTGCGATACGCCGCGCAGGAGTTGGCCGAGCTGGATCCCTGGCTGACCAGCTCACTAAAGGACGCCGAGGCCACCATCAACTCCGTGGCCGGACAGCTGCCCGGGCACGACCGAGTCCACTTCGTCTGCCATGGGACGCCGCCGGCGGGCGGGCGACCCGCGCAGCTCTATCTGTCGAACAATGTACTGACCGTCAACCGGCTCGGTTGGCTCACCCCAGTAGACGCCGAACTGGCCTACCTGTCGGCATGCCACTCGGCGAATGCCTCGCCTCGCGACGTCGGAGCCGGCGACCACCTCGCTGCGGCTTTCCAAGCGGCGGGATACAGACATGTGATCGGTACGCTGTGGGGCGCCGCGGATCACGTCGGGCCGCAGGTGGCCGCTGACTTCTACCGCGAGTTAGCCAGGGTCGGCTCCCCCGCGCGTGCCCTGCACCACGCTGTCCGCCGGCTGCGAGACGCCTACCCGAACAAGCCCTCGATCTGGGCGCCGTTCGTGCACCTCGGCCCCTGACGCTACAGCGGGTCGGCCTTGAACCACAGCACACCTTCCAGGTCCTCCCCCACGCCACCTCGATACAGCAGCTGCCCGAGAGCCTGCCACAACTGTCGTTCCTCCTCTAGCGTCGCCGGCAGGCGGACGCCACAGGCGGCCAGCAGGGTCCGCCTTGAGATGTCAAAGGCCGACCGCACCAGCTCGCAGTACCGGGCGGCGGCGGAGACGGACCACAGGTACAGCAGCCGGAAGAGCAGAAGCAGAGCAGTGGCGAGCAGCAGCGTGCGGGCCAACCCCAGATCGGCGGCGCCCGCGAATGCGACGACCAGAACCGACAACACACCGGCAAAAGTCGCCGAGACCAGAGTTAGGTCGATCACCGACCGGAGCCCGGCGAGTTCGACCCGCAGCGGCTCGGGAAGCAGCGGGTAGAGCCGGGGCCAGAAGAAGACTGCATCCATCCCGTAGCGGTCCTGCGTATACCCCTCGGCCGCCCGGAACACGTTGCCGAGACGTGTCGGCATGATGTCCTCCCGGTCCAGCGGGAAGCGGGAATACATGGTTCGGTAACCGGTCTCCCCCGACAGCAGCTCCCAGCGACGCACCTGACGCCTGCGGGCCCAGGCCTGCGCCCAGCGGAGCGAACCCCAATAGCCCTCATACATCCGGGTCAGCGGCAGCAGCCAGAACTGCAATAGCAATACCGTGACGAGCAGCGTGGCCGCCCCGGCGAGGCCCAGCAGCGTCACTTGCAGGCCGTCCAGCTGTCTGACCCACGCCCGGGTCTCTGCCCACCCGGCCGCCCGGGCGACCAATGCCAACACGGACACGACGAATGCCAGCGTCGGCACCAGGAGGGAAACGATGTCACGGACGGCGAGCCAGCCGGACACCCGGGTTATGGCCGCACTCATCATGCGATCACCAGACGAAGTTGTGCTCGGCGAGCCCGTCGGGGTTCCCGCACGGAACGGCCCTGTCATGCCGGACCACGAAGTCGCGACGTTCGCTACATCGGGCTTTATCCCGGAATCCGCAACGTCGACGCAAGCGTGGGATAAGCACCTCGCCTGGAAGCCCGACATCCACACTGCCGCGATCCAGACGGTGCGGCCAGACATCCGCCAGGTCCTCATCGGCCCAGACGCCCACGATCCCGTCACCGGCGTGCACCACCACCGTCGGCGGCCATCGAGCCTCAGCGAACGCCGGACTGTTCAGGGCCGCGGCCACCGGGCACGCAGCGTCCACCACGATGATGTCGCGCTCCGCCATCGGGTCATCAGACTTGACCCAATCAGCCGGCGCGGCAGCTACGACCTCGCCGTCCTCGTCAACCGTGACCAGCCAGCCGTCGCCCGCGCCGGGGGGTCGCATACCAGTACGGACCACGACCGCCCGTTCGATATCCATCTCACCCACAACGCTGACAGCTGTCATGCGGCCATCCTCCGACACCCGCAGGGCGTGCGCCACCACGGCAAGGCATTTGACAAGGCAGGCACTGAGCGAGCTGACCGCGAACCCGAACTTTCGTGGCACAAGCAAACTCTCATGCAGGACTACGGACAGCGCGCTCACTCCTCATCGATCGCGCTGTCGATGCCTCGGTGGCAGCGCGAGGTCGTCGGCGGTGGGCCGATCTGCGATCCCACCGACCAGGCGTACGGGCCGCTGCGGGAGGCGCGCCTCGCCGACGCCCAGCGCGTCCCGCTGCCCGCTCACGGCTTGGGCGGGGATGATCCTGCTTGTCGTCCATGCTGCCCTGGCCGTGCGGCTGGCCTGGCCGCCGCCGGCCTTCCACCACCCACGCCGCCCCTGAGCGGGGCAGGCTCGGATGTAGGCCTGTTGGCCCTGCTACCGGCCGGCCGGCGAGGCGTGGCCGTACTGCGACGGTCCACACCACCCCCACGGCCAACCGGCGACAACGGTGCAGGACGTGAGACTGCTGCGGCAGCTCATGACGGCTGCAAACAACCGTCCCACCGGTGACACGCTGTTCACGCCGCAGGAGCAACAGGTCGTCGACCGCATCGATCGTGGCTGTCCCTGGCCCGAGGAGCCAGTGGCAATGCTGCCGGTTGCCCAGCTCTATCTTGGCGACGTGCCCCACCTGCGTGTGCCCAAGCAGGCGGACATGATGCAGGTGCTGTGGTGCCCGTTCGACCACCCCGAGCAGCAGATCCCGAAGACGGCGCTGTTCTGGCGCCCCTCGACCCGGATCACCGACGTGCTCGCCTCTGCCCCGCAACCCGCCGCGGTCCAACATGAGGGTTACGTGCCGCAACCGTGCCTCATCCATCCTGCGCAGGTGACGGAGTATCCCGCGCCGCTGGGGGAGTGTGGATCTAACGGTGTTTCCGGCCTGACCTGCCGGGCGTTGTGCCTGGTGAGGAGGGTGCCGTGATGACCGCGACACTGAACGACCAGACCGGACGGAAGAAGCGGCCCGAGCCGTCGGCGGAGGCGAAGGCCGCCGCCGAGCTGGTCCGGGCCGCGAAGGAACAGGGCCTGTCGTTGACCGGCCCGGACGGGCTGCTCAAGCAGTTGACCAAGACGGTCCTGGAGACCGCGCTGAACGAGGAGATGACCGATCATCTCGGCTATGAGAAGCATGAGCATGCCGGTGCCGGGTCGGGCAACGTCCGCAACGGCAGCCGGTCGAAGACGGTCCTGACCGAGGCCAGCGGACCGGTGCAGATCGACGTGCCGCGGGACAGGGCAGGCACGTTCGAGCCTCAGATCGTCCGCAAGCGGCAGCGGCGCCTGTCAGGGGTCGACGAGGTCGTTTTGTCGCTGTATGCCAAGGGTTTGACGACCGGGGAGATCAGCGCGCACTTCGCCGAGATCTACGGCGCTTCGGTCAGCAAGGAGACGATCTCGCGGATCACCGACAAGGTGATCGAGGAGATGACCGACTGGTCGCATCGCCCGTTGGATGAGATCTACGCGGCGGTGTTCATCGACGCGATCGTGGTCAAGGTGCGTGACGGGCAGGTGGCGAACCGGCCGTTCTACGCCGCGATCGGGGTCACCCTCGATGGCGAGAAGGATGTCCTCGGCTTGTGGGCCGGCTCGGGTGGTGAGGGCGCGAAGTTCTGGATGAGCGTGCTGCATGCCGGCGTACCTAGCGACGATGACATCCTCGAAGACGCGGTCAGAGAAGATGCACGCCACGAATGTCACGCGAGGGCTGGCCGCGGCGAGTACGGCCTTCACCGGCGCGGAATCGAGCAGACGGTGGGTGTCGTTGCGCGAGTCGCCGTTGCCAGTCCAGTGGGGATTCTCCGGGTCAGCCGGCAACGGCCCGACGTGCAGGCTGACCCGCAGCTGGAGGCGTGTCCGCGCCTGCCGATTATGCTCGGCGAGGCGCTGTTGGAGCAGGCGCGGGAACGGGTCTACCAGGTAAGGCAGAACGTGTGTGGGAAGCCCGACGGCGAAGCCGTCGCCGGTCGGGCCGAGGAACGCCGGTCGTTCCCACTCGGCCCGCAAGCCGGCGCCGTTCAGGGCGTCGCCGACCAGGTCCAGCAGGTTTCTGCTGATCGCCTCATGGGTGCTGCCTGGTTCGGCGGTGAAGCCCTTGGCGTCCACCGCCAGGATCGCGCGGTACGGCGGCAGATCGACTGATCTTTCGAACGGAATGTGTTCCACGGAAGGCCCTTCTCGATAACGGGACCCCCTCAGCGTCAGCCCGACCGCGCTCCTCTCTGCCCAGTTCTGGGCGGAAACCGTGTTACCGGCCGCTCAGTGCAGCAGGCTCCACGATGATGACTTCACGCCTCCCGGTCACGACAATGCCGGCCTCACGCAGGGCGCTCAGCTCGGCGACGACCGCATTGCGTGAGGCGCCGACCAATTCGGCGAGCTCTGCCTGCGACAGCCGGATCGCGGGCTGCCCGTCAGCGCGCCGGCTCTCCCGATTGAGCTGGAGCAGCGCCCGCGCCAGCCGCTCCCGAACCGGCAGCACGGCCAGCGCTGAACGCTGAGCGTCCGAGCTGCGCAATCGGCTCACCGTATAGGTGGTGAAGCCCGAAGCGAACGCAGGCCGGGTCAGAAGACGACGAAACTTCGGGCCAGTCAGCAGCCGGGTGACCGTAGTGGTGAGGGCAGTGACGGTGGCAGACCGAGGTTGCAGATCAACGGCTGCCAGGTCACCCACGACGTCGCCAGCGGCCCGCAGTGTCAACATCGACCGGCTACCGTCACCCTCCGACCGCACAATCTTCACGCACCCAGCTACGACCACATGCACGTGCTGGGTAGTGTCGCCTTGGCGCAGGAGCACGGCGCGGGGCTCGAAGCGGACGGGGATCCCGGTGTTCTGCACTCGGTGCCACTCGTCCTGCGGCAGGTACGCGACGAGTCCGGAGCCACCGTAGTCACGCATGCACAGAATGTATCGCCGAGGCTTCAACGGGAACAGTCAGCGCCTGTTGGGGTTCGAGTCACCTCGAATACCAGCGCCTCGAAGTTGGGGCTTGACCTGGAGTGTCGGGCATGGGCTTGTATCGGGATCGGCACAAACCGATGCCCACCTCGGGTTACGCGTTGTTGGTGCCATCCCGATCGGTTGACGATCACCTACTTGAACTGTACGGTTCCCGGGCCCGTTCGGGTCACCTCCGAGGTCGCGTCCGCGCTGGTGGTGCTGCAGTCTGCTCGATCGATGACGCGCCGCGTCTCGTAGTCCTCGAACCGAGGTCGTGATCAGCTGGTAGCGATTGCTCTCTTGACCGCCATCTCGTACAGGGGCCACCCCTGTTGTAGTCCGTTGGACCAGTCCCACTCGTGTCGGTTGGCACCGAACTCGTCAGGGGTCGGCGGCCGACCGAGGGCCTCGGAGATCTGCACGTAGTAGGGGCTTGCTGACGCCAGGCGCGATATCTGGTGGTATCGACGGGCTTCGGGATAGTCGGTGATTCGCAGGTCGTTGTTGTGGTACCTGCCTCCGAGGCCCTGGTAGACGGCATGGACGAGGGTGTAGGCGGTGCCGGGGAGAAGGTCTTGGCGTCGCGTCACCTGTGGTGCTTTCTCGCCGATGGCTGTGTATAAGTCGGTGAGGTTTCCGTTGAACCAGTGATTGGCGGTGGGCGCGGCCATCTTGGCGAACTGACGGAATGTGGGCTGCTTGCCCTTCGCCGCGATGTGGATCTGGAGGTTCCGGGAGACGGTAGTGAGCGCGTCGCTCCAGCGGTGTCTGAGGTAGGCGTCAAGGTAGGTGTGGCTCCAGCCCCGGCGGTGTCGGGTAATCACGTCGCGTAGGCCCTCGAACCCGTCGCGGCGTTGTCCGCCGTTGCTGAATCGGATGCCGACGATTCCGTTGGGCAGTGGCAGCTCGTACGAGTGGGATGCGATCGCCTGCGGGGGTCCGAGACGGGCCTCGGCGTGCAGAAGGTCATCGAAGAGACTTGGGTGGACGGGGGTTCCCGCCGAGTTCAAGGCGGCCAGTTGCCGCTGATGGTAGGCGGCGAGCCCAGCGATCGACGTCCGTGAGGTGGGGCCTTCGCACACGTACCAGGCGGTGAGGGCGACGCCGTGCCAGAAGTCCACGGCGGGTCCGAGCGTGTCCGCCATCAGCCGGTGTGGGTAGGGCTCGCTGACGATGGTGTCGGGCCAGCGCGGGAGCGTAACGCCGTCCCAGAGTCGATCGATGTCGGCGAGCAGCTCGTTGCTCAGTATGCGACGGTAGAGATTGGCTGTAGGCCCGTTGACATCCTCGGTTGAGGTGTGGCCTTCATCGACCAGCCCCCAGAGCGTGTGCTGGCCGGCGCGGTGGCAGGCGTGAATTGCGTCGAACTCGGTCCACCAACGAGTCAGGACGTTGACTCGTGCGGTGACGGGTGAGACGGCGTGACTCTGGCCCATGAACGCGGCGAGCATGGCTTCGATCTCGCTCGCCGCAGCATCGTGCTTGATGGCGACCGCGGCGATTTTAGCCGCGCCTTCGACCTTCAGCCTCGGTTTCGGCAGCGCAGGGATTAGCTGCTCATTCGGGCTCGGCGGCAGTCCGAGGTAGGCCAGGTAGGCCAGCCAGTCACCACCGAAGTAGGCGGCCAGCGTCGGTTGGAGGGCTTTGGTCATCGCTTGGCGTGCCAGGGGCGTCCCGTTACGGCCTTTCTTGAGTACTGCCATGGTCAGCTGTTGGATGCGGTGGGCACGGTAACGCGCGGCGACGTCGGCGAGGTTGTGCTGGGCGATCATGTCGAGTAACTGCAGGCGTGTGCGAGTTTGGGCGGCACGGTCCAGCGCGGCCCAACCGCCGCCGTAACCGAACATCTGGAGCGTGGCTGCGTCGATCCCTAGGCCGGTGTAGACGTGCTCGATGCGGACCCATTCGGTCCGCTGTTCCTCGGGAGACGCCGTGGAGCCGGCGGCCCGCAACGTGATCGGTGTCAGGACCGTTTCCAGAAATGGAATCAGCTGGGCCCAGGCAGCAAGTGCGTCCGGGTTGGTGCCGAGGCTGACTCTCGCCGTGTCGTCGGCTGCGAGCGTGAGGGCATGCCAGGGGTTACTGCGGTGGTATGCGGCCTGGTTCAGCACACCGGCCTTGAGTGCCGCTCGCTCGGGCAAGAACCAGGCACCGCGTGCTTGCTGCTTCGTGAGGGTGTAAAGCTCGGCGAGATCGCTGCGTTCCGGGTCGGTAAGCAGGGTCAAGGAAAGGGTGTCAGCGAATTTTTCGCCCCGGGCTCCGCGGATGATGTTGGCGATCTTGTGGCCGCTCAATGCCGCTGACGTGAGTCGGGCGGTGAGTTGGTCGATACTGCGGAAACGGTCAGCGTGTCCGGCAGCCTGTTCGGCATGGCGAACGTCGTCGGGTGTCGGTGCGGCGGCGATGAGTGCGGCGAGGCTTTGTTCAGCCATGCAGGTCTCGCATGATCTCGACGAACTGGGTGAACGGGCGCGGGTTCGGTGTGGCCGCCGCATAGGCAGCGTATCGCTGGGCGTATGCGTCCAGTTCCCGCTCGTCGCGGTGTGCCTCCACGGCGGCGGTGTCGTGGAGGATCTGTTGATACGTGTGACCAGTCTCTGCGAGGACTTCGGCATCGAAGGGAGCCTGATGCGCGGTCTTTTCAGCCGCGCCGTACGTCCTGGTGCTGTCTGGCACCGGTGCGTCACCGAACAGATCGGGATCGGTGGGGTGCGGGTCCATGTCGTTCTCGTGGCGCAGTGTCTCCATGTGCTCGTCGAGGCCGAGCTCGCCGTGGTAGACGACATCCAGGTATTGACGCTCGCTGCGAGAGGCAGCCTCCGGGTAGCGGACCGTGCGGACGCCGCGACCAAGGAACTGGTAAAACTCGCCGAAGCTGCCGTACGGACGCATCGGCACCACGATGCTGATTGCCGGAAGGTCGTAGCCCTGCCCGAGCATCCTGAGCTGCACAATGCCCTGTAGATTGCCGGACTCGGCCTCATACCTTGCTCGGGTCGCCGTGATCGCCGCCTCGGTCATCGAATGGTGCAGCGTGTCGCAGGCGATCCCATAAGCATTGGCTATACGCGAGACCTGCTCAGCATGGCGTTGCCCGATCGCGGCGAACAGCACACGAGGTCGTACCGGGGCGAGCGCAGCGGTCTGCCGGGCTAGACAGTCGGCGACGTTGCGCATGACGTGGTGGATAGGCTCCTCGGAGGTAGCGGTAATGCGCGCGAGCTTACGTTCGTCCTGCATAACCTCGAGAAGCTGGTCCTTGCCGATGATTTGCTCCCGGCGACCGTCCAGCCAGTTGATCTCATACGTGGTCTCGGTGACATCCGGGGTGAATCGGTGCACCTGCGGGTGCTTGGCATGGCCGTCGGCGATCGAGTCGATTAGCCGATACCGGTAGACGACATCAGCACGCACGGCCTTGCCGTCCCCACGCGTGAAGCAAGCGGACATCAGCAGCCGGCGTGCCTGCGGAAACCGGTCGAACAGGCGCTGATAGGACCTGGCGGCCGCGATGTGCGCCTCGTCGACGACGATGAAGTCGATATCGTCCGGCTCAAGCTTGGCCAGCAAATCCTGGGCAGCACCGATAGCATTCAGCGCATGGAAGTTCGTCACGATAATGTCGGCGCCGAGAAGATCGGCTCGGCTTGCCGAGCCGATCGACCCGCTCGCCGCGTCTAGTACGGCTACCTTCGGCCCACGGGCACCGCGAAGAAGCGGACCACCAGGCAAGGTGTAGAGGACGTTACCCGCGCTGTCCGCGTCGAGTGCGGTGGCGAACGCCCCGCGGATCACCCGTCCGGGGGTGACGATCAAGGCACGCCGCCGGGTGAAGGCCATTGCCGCTGCCACCCCCAAGGCTGTCTTGCCAGCGCCGACTGACATAACGCAGGCTGCGTTCGTCTCTCCGCGGCGGTAGTAGTTCGCCAGTGCGATCATCGCCTCCCGCTGGCAGGCCCGCAGCGGACTCAGATCGAGACGGAAGCGTGTACGGTCAAAATATCCGAAGTCAGCCGATGCCCGCTGCGGTGGTGGTGTGAGCAGGCCGAGCGGATCCGCGGCCATGTCCTCGGGTACTGGGACGAGTGGATCTTCGACGAGGTAGTTGGCCAGCAGTGGATCCCGGCGCAGAACCTCCTGCAGCTGCCGGACGCACAGGGCGGTGTGGTCCCGGATCGCATCGTACGAGAACCTCAAGATGACGAAACCCAGCCCGGACAGGTCATTCTGCCGAATCCGGTCATGGACGAATGCCCCCCGGTCGCTGTGGTAGGCGTATCCGTCCAGCTCGACGACAATACGCAGACTCGATCCGGACAGCACAAAATCCACTTGGTAGCTGTGATCAGGCACCGTGACCGGGAACTGCGCCGTGATGTGCGCGGCGATGCCCGGTCGCGCTGCTGGCGTCAAGACCCAACGTACGAAAGCGTCCTCAAGAAACGACTGACCACGCACCTGATCAACAAGCCGGCCGCCGATCACCGCGCCTCCCTATCCAACACCGAGAGCTTGGCCTCCAACTCCACAAGGCGGTAACGATCGCCGAATCGTGACGCCCGTCGGCTCAAGGCCACCGCGTCCCGCAGCGCTCCCTCCCGCTCCAGCAGCGAGAGAAGCCGCTCAAGGCTCGTGATACGGAAGAATTCCGGGCCTTCCCCTGGACGGTCGATGCGGGCGAGTTCGGGGGCTGCCTCCAGCAGCGCCAAGTCGAGCCCACTGAAAACCTCAAGATGGTACAGAGCCGCCGGCGCCTCAATCCGACGGGACCACAGCTTCTCGACCGCGTGTTGCAGAAGAAAGTGATAGTCCGACGGGACACCGGGCAGCTCCAAACCCTCCCATACCCACCTAACAAGATCCTCAATGCGACTGGGTTCCTCCTGGCCGAACGCTCGCTCGTGTGCCGGCGACGCCGAGCTCTGACCGCTCACAGAAGGCCAGGACAGCTGACCTGACACGACTCTTGGACGGCTGTGGGCTCTGCGAAGCCGCGCACGATCGACGCCCGGACTGCCGGCGAAGTGGATACCGGGGATGTCCGCCATCCGCGCATACCAAGCTGTCGCCACCAGAGGATCCTCCAACCGATCCGCCCACTCGGGTATAACGCCAGGCTGTCCAGCGCCAGCCGCACCTGGTGGAGTCGCAGTCTTCGCTGGTCGTGGGCTGTTCTGGCGCGGCAATGGTCCCGTCGTCGCCATCGCGGCCATCGATGGATGTGGTCAAAAGGGCCGGGTGACGCTGATCAGATGCCTGAATACGTCGGACCTCGCCGAGGGTAAGCGGATGAGACCATCGTCAGGACCGGACTCGCGGTGGTACTCCCCTGACGCCCGCCTCATCTAGTCATCGCACTACGCGAAAGGGCTGCTCGCCAGCCCGTGACGGATAGCCGACAGTGACACCAGCCGTGGCCGAAACTGGACTCGGATCCTGTGACTAAGACCCCGGAGTTCGATCAGCGGCACTGCGCGGCCGATGTGCCGGACCCACTACCTACGCAACCTGCTGACCAGGGCACCGAAGTCCGCGCAGCCGCGGATCGCCACCCTCGTCCGCACGATCTTCGACCAACCCGACACCGACGCCGTGCACGCCCAATTCGCCCGGGCCATGACCACGATCGAAGCCAAGTTCTCCACCGCGGCCGAACACCTCGACGCCACCCGCGACGACCTCCTCGCCTTCACCAGCTTCCCCGCCAGATCTGGTCGAACGACCCGCAGGAACGGCCACACCCAGCGCAGATCCGCACAGGGCAAGGCTGCGGAGTTAAGCTGGCCGCGACTTTTGCTCGCTGCAGTACGCCACGGCCAAGCTCGTCGCGCCACACCTTCCGCGGCGCCGACTCGGCACCGAGCGTTCAGGGGAACGAGAGACTTGAACCCAAGACAACCTCTTGTGGAGTCCCCTCAGGACTTGTCATTGGTTGTCAAAACCCCTTGTAACGGAAAGTAGCCGGAGTGGGCTTGTCATTTATTGCCTGAGATGGTCGTTGAGCTGCAAGTATGCCGCTAAGGCCTCACCGGATCTTGTCACTCTTCGCCAACATTCGGCCTGGGTTTTCGGGGAGTAAACGGGGGGGCCAACGTTGAACGTCCGCCACGCTTGGCCGTCTATACATCGGTCCTGCCGCCATCTTCACCTGGACAGGGCAACGACGTGTTCACCGCCGTACTGCAAGCGGAGATCAACGGCCACCTAGCAGGGTCGCGAATTCGGCTGGTGCGAGTTCTACGAGGAAGGGCTGCTGCTGTTACTGACTGTGGTTGCTGATCTTGCCTCGCCGCGCCAGCAGGCAGGGCGGGGTACGCCAGCCTCAACCATGCCAGCGGACATAGGTTGCCGCGCGAGCGCTTGCTCAGGTGCTGTAGGTGGGAACGTTCGTGGTGCCATCCCGGATTTCGTACGTCCCGTTGCCCAGATCCCGCGAGTTCAGCAAAGCCTGATCCCGCCACTCGTCCGATGGCCACTTAGTGGCCATCGACCAGCGGATGCCAGTGAGCGACATCCTACGCAAATCCACATCGCTCAGATCGGCGCCCGTGAAATCATGCCGGGCGCGGTCGAGGGCACGGACGCGGTCGCGGACACAGTCACGGTCGAGGTCGTCGTCGAGGGCGAGGTCGTCGTCGAGGGCGAGGGCGAGACCGGGGTCGTCGTCGATGTCGGGGTCAAGGTAGAGGTCGCGGGCAAGGTCGAGGGCAAGGTCGCGGGCAAGGTCGCGGGCGAGGTCGAGGGCGAGGTCGAGGGCAAGGGCGAGGTCGCGGGCGAGGTCGCGGGCAAGGGCGAGGTCGCGGGCAAGGGCGAGGTCGCGGGCAAGGTCGAGGGCAAGGGCGAGGTCGCGGGCGAGGTCGCGGGCGAGGTCGAGGCCGAGGTCGCGGGCAAGGTCGCGGGCGAGGTCGAGGGCGAGGCCGAGGTTGCGGGCGAGGTCGCGGGCGAGGGCGGGGTCGGGGTCGCGGGCTACAACTCGGTTGGTTGCCGCCGCGTTGGTGATCTCCAGGATGAGAGCGAACGCGGCAATGGCCGGGAGGTTTCGGAGAGCTAGACGGCTGGCGCTGTCAAACGACATCAGCCAAGCGGCGACCGCACCCTGCAATTCTGGCCGGTCGGGTGTCGCGCTGGGCTGTTCGGGACGCGTGGCCGGAGAGGGTGTGGCTACCTCCGGGGGAGGTATGACGGCGCGGAGTCCTGCCTCGATATCAAGGTCCAGGTCATGGCCGGTTCGGGTGTGTTGGGCGGCGACGAGGGCCTCGCGCAGGCCCGCTTCGATATCGAGTAGGCCGTCGAGTTCGGCTGCGGTGGTGGCGTGCAGGCTGGTGAACAGCTCATCGTGGTTCATATGGTTCCTCCGCCCGGCCGAGTTGTTCGGCGAGCGCACGGCGGGCGAGCTTCAGGCTGGCTCGTACCGCCTCCGGTGTGATGTCTAGTTCGTCGGCGATCTCCTGCGGCCGGTAGCCGTCGAACGTCCATGCAATGACCTGTCGTTGCCGCCACGGAAGCATGGCCAGAAGCCGCAGGACTTCATGTCGCTGTTCCCAGGCGGAGATGTCCGCGCATGCGGGAAGCAGAGGGCTGAGGCGCTCCGGCTCAATGGCTACCTCTTGGCCGAAGCGTCGACGGCCGTATCGGCGGGACGCAACGCGCCGGGTCCACGCGCGGGGATGCAGGATCGACGGCCAGCTCTGATATGCCTCGATCATCGTCTCCTGGGCGATGTCGGTGGCGTCGGCGAGTCCGGCACCCATCCAAAGCAGGAAGTTGACCAGGGCTTTGACCTCTGTGCGGTAGAAGGCGCTGTAGGCGGCGACGTCGACCGGTGGCGTGTCGGGGTCGTGGCGAGCTGGCACACCGGCCGCAGTCGTGGGCAACGACCGTCCCGTTTCGTCGGGAGGTTCCAGGACATCGTTCATCAGCACTCGTCTCGGGTTGCGTTCCCGACGTCGAGGATGAGCCGGGTACCGTCTTCACGCTGGTCCTGTACCCGGCTCCCGGCTGGCAGCGCGGTAGCCGCCTGCAGGTAGTTGCGCCGTTCCCGCTCCTGCTGCAGTCGGAAGCGGAGCCGTAGCCATAGTGCCAGCAGTGGCACAACTGGGCCAAGAATCATCAGCCCTATGCCGATCACATCGCGAGCTGTCATCGCTGTCTCCTCGTCCAGGCTGCCTGTCGTGCTCACCGTTCAGTGGTGCGAGGACAGCCCTAGCGTGAAGCGCGACGGCCAAGATCTTTGATAGGCAGCGGGTGTGTACGTCTAGCGTAAGCTGGATTGGTCTGGTCACTGTGGGTAGCGAGTGCCCGTTCGTGTAAATCCGGCGTATCTGTTCTAGTACTCCAGCCGCACCTGGTGGAGCCGGAGTCTTCGCTGGTAGTGGGCTCTTCTGGCGCGGTATTGGTGTCGTCGTCGCCATCGTGACCATCGATGGATGTGGTCGAAGGGTCGGGTGGTGGTGATCAGGTGTGCCAGGAGACGTCGGACCTCGCCGAGGGTGAGGGGAATGAGGCCGTCATCGGATTCGGTGCCCCCTTTTTGGCCTGTGTGGCGGTGACGGTGAGGTAGGCATGGGCGCACAGAACGAGAGTTATGTGCCGGTACCAGGCGCCGTACCGGCGCACCTGGTAGTGATCCAAGCCGACCTCGGTCTTGGCGGTCTGGAAACACTCCTCGATCGCCCAACGGGTCCCTGCCACGCGGATCAGGTCCTCGTCGAGGGTGCCTACGGGGCCGAAGCACAGGTAGTAGGCCAGGTCCGTGGGGTCGGTGATACTGCGTCGGATCAGCAGCCAGTGGCCGTAGCCGTCAACCGTGCCGGGCAGGGAGGCCACGGCCCAGTCGTAGAGTCGCGGCCCTTTGGCGCCGTCGCCGCAACTGCGCCGCTTCCACGCCAGTGCCGGCGCGTTCGCGGCGAGGACATCCGGACGGGAACTGCCCACCGTGGTCGGGACCCGCTGGTTGCAGGGCACGGCCAGGACGTAACCGATGCGCTGCTGCTGCAGCCACGTCCGGAACTTCGAGTCCTGCCCGTATGCCTCGTCAACGGTCACCCATTTCGCTGGTAGGCCCGCGGTGACGGCGCGTTCGAGCATCCGCAGCCCCAGCGCGGGTTTCGTGGCGAACCCGACGCTGGCGGGGATGCCGGCTTCGGTGCGGCGGGCGGGATCGTCGCACCAGCGGCGGGGCAGATACAACTCCCGGTCGATCAGGGTGCGCCCTTGCGGCCCGGCGTAGGCAAGGAACACCCCGAGCTGGCAGTTCTCCGTCCGCCCGGCCGTGCCCGAGTACTGACGCTGCACCCCAGCCGACTTGACCCCCTTCTTCAGGAACCCGGTCTCGTCGACAATCAACACCCCGTCGTCATGGCCGAGATGTTCCGCCACGTAGGCGAACAGGTCGTCGCGAACAGCGTCCGGGTTCCACGCAGACTTGTTGAGTAGCCGTTGCATCCGATTCGGCGTGGTATCTCCGGCGGCCTCGGCGAGGGTCCAGCCGTTCTTGCTCGCCAACGGCGACAGCAACCCGACCAGGTACGCCAGCGCCTGCCGGCGCGGCTCCGCCCGCCCGAAACGGTGCGCGAACCGCGCCAGCAGATCATCCAAACCCGCCCGCCAGCCCACGATCTCATCGATCAACACAAGCACCGCAGCCTGCCCGCCGTACGATCGACCACAACAGACAGACGGTGCGACCAAGCCACACATCCGTCCAATAGCATCGACATCCGCAGCTACGCGGACGACATAACCCGGACGTCGATCATGCCGCTGAGCTGCTGAAACTCTGAATCATGAAAGTGCGACTGGAGTATTAGCGCTTCTATGCTGATCAATCGGCGGCCCGAGCAGGCCGCCGATTCACCCTGCAGGAGGCGACTGATGCAGACGATTGAGCAGGCGGACGTCCTCAACGAGGCGATGCAGAGGGCGGCTCCGGAGGTACAGAACTCCTTCGGTCAGTAAGCGGCGTGCCGATAGACGCGCTCATCGTCAGTGCAAGTTCCTCCTGTAGCCTTCGAGTTCGAGGGCCCGACGCGCGACCTCAACGCCGCCGGCAACTCCACGCCAGCCCTACGACCGCGCAGAAGTTCGCAGCCGACGCGCCACCGTCCACCCGGCCGTTCCGGAGTAGCTTCCACGGCAGGGCTGGCGGCAGCGCGCCGACAATCTGGCGCAGCCGCTCCGTCACCTGCCGCATCCGCTGCTTGATGGATCCCGCAGCAACGTCGCCACCTCTCCCACCACGACCGCGGCCAGCGGCCGCAGACTTCGCGCCGCTTGGGCCTGGACCTTCAGCTTCTCGTGGTCGAGCAGTCGAAGCAGCAGCAGGGCGTCCGCCACCGAGCTGGGGTCGGTCAGCGGCGGCGATCGCCCCATCGGCTCGACGGCCTGGGGAAGCCTGCGCGGTAACGATCCCGCGCGTCCATACCTAGGTTGCGGACCCGGCCAGGGCCAACGGCGCGTCGTCATCCAGGTACGTGGCGACGGCAGCACCCTGGCCGGCACGAACCAACCCGGTCAACGCCACCACCTGCACCTCGGCCCGGGCCGAGCAGCCAGCCGGCGCAGGATGAGCCGCCCCCGCTTTTATGGAGGCGAGAACGCGATCTTCGCCTACATCGACGGCTGGTACAACACCCGCCGCATCCAACGAGAGCTGGGCTACCTCAGCCCGAACGAGTACGAGACCGCCTGGCACAGTCGCCATACCGAGCCAGCCGAACCACCTATCGCCACCCCTGCGCCAGCCAGCAGCAGGTAACCACCGCTCCAACAACGCGGGCGGGTAAACGGGGGCATCAACCTGGCGCCCAGGTCTCCCTGCGTCGCGCGAGCAGGTGCCGGCGCACGTTGGTGTCCAGCGCGGCCGGCGTACGGAATGATGCTGTTATGGCTGCGGCAAGCTGGATACCCGTCGTCAGCACTGCGTTGGGCGCGGTCATCGCCCTAGGCGGCGGGCTGTTAGCCGGCGCGCGCAACGACCGCGGCCAACGCCGCCGCGACCGGGAGTCGGACCGCCTCAAGACCTACGTCGACTTCGCGCTGGCTCTCGATACCGCCCACGCAGCCCTCCGCGAGGTAGCTCGCACACCGTCTGGCGACGCCAGCCGGCGGGTCGCAGCATCCGCGGCGGTCCACGAGTCCGGGCTATACGGCGTGCGGGAACGCTTGCTCATGTCGGGCAGTCCAGCCTTGGTCGTCAGCGGCGAGGCGGCCTTCGGACGGCTGATCGACATCCGCAACGCGGTGCGATCGGGCGTCATGGTGTCCACCACCGAGTTGCACGACGTGTACCACCCGTTTGCCCAAGCGCTATGGCGGTTCCGCATCGTCGCCAGGGTCGAGCTCGGCCAGCGCGAGCTCAGCCCCGGCGACCTCGACCGGGAGGACTGGTCGGAGCGGGCAGGGTGTGCCCTCTGTGGACAGATCAGCGGTCCACCTGCGCTCTGATGGCCGCGAGAAGCTCGGCTGCGGCCGCGGCCCACGTCCACATCCGCGCTGTCTCCGCGCGTAGGTCAGCCGCTGTTCTAAATGCCAGTTTCGGGTGGTCGAGGATTGACGCGATTGCATCACCCCATCGAACCGTGTCGGCCTGTGGGTCTCCGGTGATAGGCAACACCCGGTTCGATAGGTCCACGGAAAGCTTGGACTGTGCGTTCAGGAGGAGCCGCCCTAAACCACTGCGGTCGCTGATGAGCACGGGAATGCCGGTGGTGACCGCTTCGAGGCCGACCAGTCCGAAGCCCTCGGCGCGCGACGGCATGACGACGACGTGCGCCTGGTGCAAGTCGTCCTCGAGGGTGTTCTTGTCGGCAGAGTATGGCCTGGGCTGAACGCGTAGCGACGGCGGCCGGCCCGCCCACTTTTCGACGGTGGTCTTAAGATTCTGCCCTTCGCCAGCTTCGACGCCACGGAGGACGAGTTCGACGTCCGGGCCGCGAGTTCCGCGCTGCCGCATGACATGCCCGAGCGCTGCGGCGGCGATGTCAACACCCTTGACCTTCGACTCCCGCACGCTGAGGCGGCCGAACAGCAACACCCGCACGGTGTCATCACCCGGGTCGGGTGGCTCAAGGGCCTGCTCCGCGATGTCGAAGCCGGGGTCGAGTCGATGCGTCCTGACCTTCCCATGGCGGGGACCGCGCAACCGGCCACGAAGATACTTGTGAAGTACGGGACCGACGCCGACGGCGAGATCCGAGTTTCGGACGATCTCCAGCTCCTCTTGGAACCGTTGTTCGGCGGTGTCCATCGGGTCGATGTCGGGCTCATGTTCCTTCTCGAACTCCACCTGGTCCGAGATGACGTGGAAGAAGTGCACCAGCCTCGCACCGGGGTAGTGACGACCCACCAGCCGCGCAGCCTCGCCGGTCTGGCGACCATGACCGATGACGACATCGGGCACCACACCCGGGGGAAGCTCCGGCGGATGTGTCAGGACAGCGTCTGGATACTTTGAGGACGTAGGTGGGTGGACCAGGCTCACACGGGCGCGAGCCGCGTCTTCGTTCTCCTCATCGGAGGCGGAGGGCGTAGAGCAGTAGACCTCCGCGCCCTGCGATGCCATCGACCGGCAGAGCTCGCGGTTCAGCGTGCTCAAGCCGCCGTGCCGGGACGACCATTCCGTGTTGATCACCAGAATGCTTAAGGCGCGGTGGGACGGTTCTTCCACCGCGTCCTGCGGGTTGCCGGCCGCTGCGGCCTCGTCGCGAATCCGCCGGGCGTCCTCTGCCGCGCCGATCTTCTCGTAGAGGGCCAGCGCCGCCGCACGGTGTCCGTCGGCATCGACGACGCGGCCTCGGGCGGCGGCCGTGCGGCTGAGGCCTTCGAAGGCGACGGCTTCTTCCCGGAGAGCCTTCCCAGACCGGGCTAGACGGACGGCTTCCTCGTAGCTCTCCGCGGCCGCGTCGAGTCGGCCGAGGCGCAACCGGGTCTCGCCGATGTGCGACAGCACCTGAGCCCTGTCACCCTGACTGAGGTCCAGATCGGCGAAGCCCCGAGCGACTTGCAAGAAATGCCGTTCGGCGTCCTCCAGAAGATCGAGCTCCTTCTCGCACCGGGCGATGCAATCCAAGGCGATTGCGGCGTTGTACGGGCGTTCGCGGTCGTTATAGAAGTGCCACGCCTGCTTGGCGAGTTCGATCGCCGTCGCATGCTCGCCCATCTCGTGGGCCAGCCAGCCATGGTTGGCGACGGCATTAGCCTCCCCGTAGGGATCGTTTGCCAGGGCAAACTGGGCGCGTGCCTGCGCGTAGAGATCGGTGGCCTCCTCCTTGCGGTCGAGCTGCGAGAAGGCCAGCCCAAGATTGTTGAGCGTGACGGCCATGGCCCTGGGGTCGCCGGTGCGACGCGCCGGCTCAAGAGCTCGTCGAGAGCAGGCGGCCATGAGTTCCCACTGCTTAGTGGCGTAGAAGAAGCCGCGCAGGTAGTACGCGAACTGCCAGCAGATCACATCCTCGCCGCCGACGTCCATCGCGGCGAGCAGCGGCAGCACGTTGTCGGACTCGCGGTGCAGCCACTGGCGGGCGGCGTCGGCATGTGGGAACGCCGGAACGGGAATGGCCGGCTCGCACGGCTCGATGGGAAGTCGGAACCGGTGTTCGTCGATCAGCGATTCCGCCGCAGCGACCGCATGCAGAAAGTACAGGAAGAGTCGCCGACGGGCGGCTGCGACCTCCCTCGCCGACAGTGCATGGTCTCCCGGACCAAGCAGATAGTCCCGCAGCAGGTCATGCATCCGGTAGGCGCCCACCGAGTGCGGCTCCAGCATTTCCGACCGAATCAGCTCGTCGAGTACATCCTCGGCCTGCGTCACCGTCATCCGGCTCAGGGCGGCCGCCGCCCGCGCGTCCACCCGTAGACCGGGATGGAGCGCGATGACACCAAGCATGGTCTGTTGGGTGTCCGACAGCGTCGCGAAGGACACGGCCAGCACATTACTAATGCTCCGTGACCCATCGTCGAGTTCACGCAGCCGCACGGAGGGGTCGCGGAGTCTCTCCGCCACGTCCTCGAGGCGCCGCACCGGGTTATCCCGGAATCTCGACGCCGCGATGCACAGCGCGAGCGGCAGCTTGCAGCAGAGCTCGGCGATCTCTGTAATCATCGCAGGGTCGCCGCGATCGGTTATACCCGGAATTAACTCTGCGACCGAGGTGAACAGCTCGACGGCCGCGGGCGGCTCCAGTGCCGTGACGTGCTGCCGGAACGTGGCAGCCAGCGGGGTCAACGACTGCCGGCTGGTGATCAGCATCGCGGAATGGCCACTGGGCGGCAGGAGCCGCGCGACCTGGCCCGCATCCGCGACGCTGTCGAGGACGATGAGCACGCGGAGACCGTCGAGTTGCTGGCGGAGCAGGGAGCCGCGGTCGTCGCTAGTGCGGGGTATCAGCTCGCCCGGCACACCCAAACGCCGGAGGATGCGGTCGAGCGCCTCGGCCTCCTCGATCCGCTCATGGTGCGAGTTGTATCCCAGCATGTCGAGATGCATGACGCCGTCGGGGAAGATGGGGCGGAGGCGCTCCGCGGCCGTCAGCGCGATCGCCGTCTTGCCCGCTCCACCCATGCCGTGCAGGACGCACACCCGTGCCGTCCGTCGATCCATGTCGGCGCCAAGGTGTTGCACTACGCTCTCCAGCTCAGCATCTCTGCCGATCAACATTCGCGGCGCCGCAGGCACGTCGAAGATGGCTGCCGCCTCGGTGCGCCTGCTTTGCAGCGCCAGGGCGGCCGATGCCCGCGTCAGCTCGTCGCCCGTGCCGAAGACTCGGTCGCACGCGACGGCGAACTCGGTCGAAGGCGGCACCCGTCCATGCTCGATCCGGCTGATCTGGGCATTGCTGTAGTGGATTTGCTCCCCCAGCACGCGCATGGACAGACCGGCATCGGTTCGCAGCTGGCGCACTCTCTGTCCGAAGGACGCCAGGTCGTCCACGCGCGCCTCCCGCCGACGATAAGGGTCCGCTGACCCTCATCATGGCCGACCAACGCGCCGATGAGAAGAAGGGGCAACCTTCGCCGTTACCTCTTCCGTTGGGAACGATGTAACGGCTGTTTCGGTGGCGGCGGCAGCCTCGCTGTTGGAGTCTTGTCCCGTGAGCGGACCCACCTACGACGTATTCCTCTCATTCTGCGGGCCGGATCGACCGTTTGGCCGCAAGCTCGCCCTGCAGCTGCGCACTTTGGGCCTGCAAGTCTTCCTTGACGAGGACGACATCGAGCCGTTCGCCAGCATCACCGATACCATCGCGGCCGCTCTGAGTCGCGCCAAGGCGCTTGTCGCCTATTTCTCCCGACGCTATGCCGACCGGCCGGCGTGCCAGCAGGAGCTGATGTCGGCCTTCCTGGCCGGGCAATGCGAGGGTGACCCTTGCGGGCGCATCATGGTAATCAACCCGGAACCGGGCACGGACCACCTGAGGCCGGTCCACCTTGCGGATGCGAAGTTCCTCCGCACGCACGAGCCCGTCGCGGAGCTCGCTCTGCAGATATCGAAGCGGACCTCCGAACTGGAATCGACCATCGGCGAGGTGCAGCCTAGGCACCGTGGTGGCCCGGCACTCGCTCAGCGCGTGCACCTGCGGCACTTCACCGGGCGCTGGCGCGAGCTATGGGATCTCCATAGCGCCCTTCACGCCGCCGACTATCCAATGGTCGTCGAGGCGGAGTGCGGCTCGGTCGCCTGGATCTGCGGCCTACCCGGCGCGGGAAAAACAGCACTCGCCACCGCCTATGCGTGGCGATTCAGCTCCGCCTACCCCGGCGGGGTGCATTGGCTGAGTATGCGCTCCACCGGCTCGGCGTCTCCGGCGATCCGAAGCACACCGGAAAGTCTGTGGGTGATCGATGACATCCCGGAGGACGCCGACTTAGACCCTATCGATGCCCTGCTCCTCGCGGCGCATCCCAGCGCCAAGGTGATCCTGATCGGGCGGGAGGACGTCACGCGGGGGATGCTTCCGGTCGTCCGGGTGGGCCCGTTGCCGCTCGCTGATGCCGTCGCGGTACTGGATCACTACCGCGTGCCTGACGACGTCATGGACAGCACCGCACGTGAGTTGGTTATCCGTTCTCTGGGCGGCAACGCCGGCGCGCTTACGGCCGTGGGCGAGCGCCTGATGGACCGGCAAGGCGCCGAGTCCTATGTGTCCCAGGCCGCCCAAATTGACGTCGGACCGCAACTGGATCGGCTCCTCGCAGACGTCCGTACGGTTATCGACAGGATGACTGCACCGGAGCTCAGGCTGTTGCGGGCTGCCCAAGCGTCCGGTATCCGAGCCCTTCCGCTGCCTCCCCCGGCGGCAATTTCAGCCTGCGTCGGGACTGATGTTGCATCGACTCTTCGGCAGTTGCAGGTGCGGGGCGTGGCCCGCCGTAACGGGCGGGTCTGGGTACTGGACCCGCTGGTCTTGCTGGTTGTCGGCCGCGACCCCGACGAACAGCGGTGGTCTCGCAGAGCAGCGTCTCCTCGGCCAGAAAGGCGGGCTGGCGCGGCCGCTCGCCATCAGTGGCGACTTTTTACACCAACCGTCAGGCCTGAACTCGTACGGGAGCTTGATGTAGGCGTAATACCGAATCATCCTGGCACAGGAGCATGACCTGGATATGACGCGACTGGTCGGCCGCGTGGGTACTCGTGCACGGGAGCGACTACGATCGCTTACGTGGAGGTAGGAACGAAGATCGTCGGCGCCTCGTGGCGGTGTACCCGATCGGCGGGGAACTTGAACCGATGACCTCCTACTCTCGCACTTCATCGAGCCTTGTCATCTGTTGTCAACCCCTGACCCCCTCTTACCGAAAGTGACGGTCCCGAACTTGTCATTGATCATCAGAGAGCCTTTTTCAGGGTCTTGTGACGCATCTGTGGGTGGTTCGGTGCGTCGTTGATGGCGCACGCCGTTGTCCTGCCTAGGTTCTGGCTTGTCGAAGGTCAGAACTTGATGGGCGGGAGAACGGCGTGCGTTCTGCCAGGGTATGGGCTGGGCTGCTCGGGGTCGAGCAGGCGGTTGTCGAGGGCGTGGAGTTCGATCCGGTCGAGTCGGTGGTGGTGGCTCGGGTGCGGGTGCGTAAGGGCGCGTCGCGGCGGTGTCCGCACTGTCGTCGGCGGTGTGCCCGCTATGACGCTGGGGTTCGTCGTCGGTGGCGGGCGTTGGATCTGGGCGTGGTGCGAGCGGTGATCGAGGCGCACGTGCCGCGGGTGTCGTGTCCGGAGCACGGGGTTGTGGTCGCGGCAGTGCCGTGGGCTCGGCATGGGGCAGGGCACACCCGGGCGTTTGACCAGATGGTGTCGTGGTTGGCGGTGCATACCGCGAAGTCGGCGGTGTCGCAGCTGATGCGCATCAGTTGGCGCACCGTCGGGGCGATCGTGGCGCGGGTGTGGGCCGACACCGGTGCCGTGGTGGACCGCCTTGAGGGACTGCGCCGTATCGGCATCGATGAGATCAGCTACAAGAAGGGCCACCGCTACCTGACCGTGGTGGTCGATCATGACACCGGCTGGCTGGTCTGGGCCTCGCCCGGCAAGAGCGCGGCGACCCTCAACGCGTTCTTCGACCTGCTCGGCGATGAGCGGGCCGCGAAGATCACGCACGTGTCCGCCGACGGCGCGGACTGGATCACCACCGTTATCCGACGGCGCTGCCCGAACGCCGTGCGCTGCGCCGATGCATTCCACGTCGTGGCCTGGGCCACCGACGCCGTGGACAGGGTTCGCCGCCAAGCCTGGAACGAGGCCACCGGCCGTGGCGCCGGCCGTCGCGGCGTCGCCGTCGGCACGGCCCGCCAGTTGAAGAACACCCGCTGGGCGTTATGGAAGAACCCGGAGAACCTCACCGACGCCCAGCAGGCCAAACTCGCCTGGATCGCCAAGACCCACCCCCGCCTGCACCGGGCCTGGGCGTTGAAAGAAGGACTCCGACTGGTGTTCACCCTGGCCAAGACCAGCCCGACAGCCGCAGTCGAGGCCCTCGACCGATGGATCGGGTGGGCCCGCCGCAGCCGCATCGACATCTTCATCGACCTACAACGACGCGTCACCCGTCACCGCGACCAGATCATCGCCGCCATCACCCATGGCCTGTCCAACGGCCGCATCGAGTCCGTCAACGCCAAGATCCGCCTCATCACCCGCATGGCCTTCGGCTTCCACTCATCCGAAGCCCTCATTGCCATGGCCATGCTCAGCCTCGGCGGCCACCGACCCCACCTACCCACAAGATGATCACCAACGACCCACGAAACCAGCAGAAGAACCCTTTTTCATCCTGCGTAGCGGTTGGCTTCGACGTGGTGCAGAACGAGGATGGCCTGCACGATCGGGGTCGCGCGGCGTGGGCAGCAGCGCAGCTTGTTGAGGATCTTCCAGGTCTTGAGGGTGGCGATCGCGCGTTCGCCGCGGGCGCGGATTTTCGCGTGGGTCCGGTTGACGGCCTTCTGCCGGTGTGACAGCTTCGGCCGGAAGCGGCGCCGCTTGAACGGAGTGCGCACGCTGCCGCGAGCTCCTTGGTAGCCCTTATCAGCGAAGGCCATCACGTCTGCCCTGGTCAGCGCCTCGATGATGCCGTGGGTCCGGGCTGCGGTCAGGTCATGGGTCCGGGCTGCGGTCAGGTCATGGACCGAACCGGGCAGCGCCGGGGAAGCCCAGACGAGCCGGCCAGCGGCGTCGGCGATGACCTGCACGTTCACGCCGTGGTGCTTGTGTTTCCCGGAGTAGTACGGCCGCTGGTCGGCGACCCGGTCGATCGGAATCAGGGTGCCGTCCAGGATCGCGTACGCCAGCCGGCGGATCCGTTCCATGGGGGTGGCCAGCTCATCGGCGGCCGCCGCGAGCAGGGCTACCGCTTCCTGCACGTACCGCCAGGCGGTGGCGACGCCGATCTCGAAGCCGGCCGCGATTCGGGTGTAGGTGTCGCCGTTGCGCAGATGGGCCAGAGCCAGCAGCGTGTGACGGCCGGGGTTGAGGCGCCGCCACCGGGATCGGCGCTGTTGACGGTGGCTGCGGATGCGTTCCGCGAGGTGGTTCAAGGTGCGGCTGGACAACGGAATCGTGGCGGGGTAGGACAGCATGGCGAGGCTCTCGGTCGGGGCTTCGAGTCTTGGTCGACAGCTGTCCTACCTGGAGCCTTGCACCCATCGATCACCGGACCCGCCACACCCGTCCTGAGCTGCAAGATCAGCTTGAAAAGGCTCTATGTAGGACATCCAGGACCTGCGCTAATCGTTTTCGGTGACCCGCTGATGCCCAGTGACCGGCGCTGCCTGCTCCCTGCCGACCACGACGACCCCTTGTTACCGTCCGTAGCCAACTCAACCTTGTCATTGACTGCCAGAAGTAGACGCTGAGCTGCGCAGACATGATCAAGCGATGATCGCTACTTGTCACTGGTTGTCAACCACGCGCGGCGGTTTTCGGGGGGTAAACGGGGGCCGACAGGGCGTCGCCAGTCCAGCGCGTCCCGCTCCCCCATTCGCAGAACACTCGTCACCAAGGGAACGGCGCGCCCCTACCCATCGCTACACGCTGGCCGCAGGCATGGGGGTTCGTGTCGGTAGGGCGACGACAACCGGACATCCATAATCGCCATCAAGGGTAGCGTGCAACTGGTGCCCCGATAGCGAGCGCCAACCGGCTGACGATGGGTGGTGCCGGCGACTCACAGCCGATCGGCGCTGCATCCTGAGCCGCAGGCGGAGCCCGGAGCTTCGGCCCTTGGAGCTCCTAACTTTTTAAGCGTTGGAGTCGGCGCCAGCAGATGATGCCGCAGGCGACAGTGAGGAACGCTTCGTGGATATCGTCGAGCAACACCGCGAGCCGCGACCGGAGGTGGCTGCCATCAACGACGAAGCGCTCATGGCGTGGCGCGCAGCCGCTGCACATGTCGACCGGCATGAGCTTGGTGAGGCGCAACGGCTGCTACGCCCGTGGGTCGACTGCGAGGGTCTTGCGTCCCGCACGCGGGCTCGGATCCTACTGGAGTGGAGCTGGGTGCTCGCTGCCCAGGGACATCGGGCGGAGGCCGCCGCCGGCTACCGAAAGGTGATCGCTCTGGCTGCCGCCGACGACCGGCTGTGGGACCTCCGGGTTGAGGCGTTGCTGGAGGCGGGAATCCTGGAACGCAATAGCGGAGGGCTCGCGGACGCGGAACAGCTGCTGGCGCAAGCCGGCGAAGTTGCGGCACACCACAACGACTGGCTGCGGGCAGGGCAGGTTCTGGCACAGCGGGCTGCGGTGGCACATCAGCGCTACCAATTTCTGCAGGCACGAGAGCGGCTGACCGAGCTCGCGGAGGTGCTGTGGCGTTGTCCGCCCTCGGACCGGACCGAGCAGCTACGGGCCGATCTCTGTCATCGCGTCGCCGTGTCGGCGCGTATCGCTCGGGACTTCGACAAGGCCCGGGAATCGCTGGCCGAAGCCAGGGAGCGGTATGCCGAGCTCGGTCGCAGGATCGGGGTGGCCAACACCGAGCGGGAACTCGGTGCGGTGCTGGAACAGGTGGGTGACACGACGGGTGCCCGCCGAGCGTACGAGCGGGCCTTCGCCCAATATCTGCGGGCCGGAAGGGCGTTGGGCGCGGCGCACGCCGCGCGGCGACTCGGGCAGGTGCGTTTGCTCGACGTGCCAGAGGATCCTGGCGCGGCTGGCTACGCGCGCCGCCGGTTCGAGCAGGCGTTGCGTCTCGGCGACGGCGAGCCGAGCAATCGCATGCTCTGCGAGATCCACCTGGCCCGGCTCGACCGGTTGACCGGCAATCTTGCCGCGGCGGAGAACCGGCTGGCGGCATTGCCGTACGGCGACGACCCTGATGCCCGCGACGTGTCCCAGGCCGCTCTGGAATGGGCAATGCTGGCCCGCGATCGTGGTGACCGGGCCTCGGCCATCGAGTTGCTTGAACAGGCGGTGCTGCCGCTGGACGCCGATCGGGACCCGAGCGCCGCCTCGATCGCGCACTACCAGCTTGCGTATCAACTCATCCTCGACGACCAAGTGCTGGCCGCCCGGGATCACGCCGTCATCGCGTTCACGCTCGCCGAGAAGGCCGGCCGCCGGCTGTCCGACCCGGATGACCGCGAGACTTTTTACCGGGATCAGCGGCAAGCCTACATTCTTGCAATGCATTGCGCCGCACGCGCAGGCGACGGTCCGGCGGCGTTCGCCGTGGCGACGGCGGCCCGAGCCGAGGCGGTGTCCGCGTTCGTGCAGAGCGGCGCACGCCTCAGCGATGAGCTGCGCGAGCTCGTCGATGCCATCGCCCTGGCGCGCGACACCCCGCAGCTGCCTGAGCTGTACCGACGGCTGGAGCGGGCGACCACCACAGAGCTGCGCCGCGCCGTCACCCCGCAACCGGCCGACCTGGCGGAGACACTGGCCACGCTGCCACCGGGCGGGCACGCGCTCATCGTCGACGTGCTGGAGGACGAGTCCACGATCTGCAGCCGCGTCTGGTTGCCGCCCGATGGCACCCCACGGGTGGACGAGGTACGTATCAGCGACGAGTTACGGGCCTGGCTAGACCGGTACCACGCCGCTGAGCCCGGCTTGGCCGCGGTCGTCCAGGACGCCGAGCTGGCCGCTCTGGGCTCGGCGATCATCCCGCCGGGACTGGCGCAGGTGCTCACCGCAGGCGAGGAACCGGCGCTAGTCGTATCGACCGGTGGGCTTCTCGGCCCGGTGCCGGTGGCCGCGGTCCGCCTGGGCTCGCGCTACCTGGCGGAGTTGGCCCGCATCGTCGTGGTTCCGTCCATCACGCTGTGGACCTCCCTGCGCCGGCGGCCGCCGCGTACCGGTTCGGGCTTCTGCGCGTACCTCGACCCGGATCTGCCCGGTACGCAGCGCGAGAGGGAGTTGCTACAAGAGGCCTTCCCGCGAGCACGGTTCCTGCCCCGCACAGCCGTACGTCCGGCCCTGGTGGAGGCGGGCGGTTCGGCGGGACTGCTGCTCAGCATGCACGGAACCGCTGCGAGCGGGCTCGGTCAGGCGCTGCTGCTGGCACCGGACGACCCGCTGACCGCGGCGGAGCTGCTCACTTGCCGGCTTCCGGACGGGGTGCTGATGCCCGCATGCTGGGCGGGGCGGCTCGATCTGCGCGGAGTGCAGGAACCGCTCGGCCTGCCCACTGCGGCGCTGCTGGCCGGTGCACGCTGGGTGCTTGCCGGTACGGTTGATGTTGCCGGAACGAGAACCGCCACGTTGCTGGGTGCCTTCTACCAGCGACTGGCGGTTGGCCTTGCGCCGGTCGACGCCTTGCGCGCGGTGCAGCTTGGCTATCTGAGCCGATATCGCACGGCTCCGCCGGTCCTGTGGGCAGGCCTGACCATCGTGGGTGACGGGTATACGGCTGCAATGTTCGGTGCCTGACCGATGAAGCTCTCACACCCCGATGTACACGAAGGACGCCCAGATGCTCGGATTCCTCGGGAAGCGTTTACGCATGCTGCGTAGAGTCTCCTGCAGGGCACAGGCGGACGCGGAGGACTCGAGCCGGCCGGCCACGACGATGCGGCGGTAGACGGAGATGCTGACCTCGGCGGCCCGCCGGTCGGACACCGACCAGAGCGTACCGATGACTCGTCGGTATCCGACGTGGTGCAGCGCTGCGGCGACAGTCAGCCCTTCGTCCAACAGCCGAACCCCGCCGACGGCCGTTTTGCAGGCCGAGAGGAAGGCAAGGTCACCGCGCAGCGCGGGCGCACCGGCGCGCAGATCCGCCACAGTGAGAAATCCGTCGTGCAACGCGAGCCCGTTGCGGTCGGGATTCCGCAGATCCTGTATGCCGTGACAGCTGAAGTGTGCGACCCGGTGCTCAGCGACCTGCGCGACGACCGCTGCGCGCGTGGCCCGCGTGCCCACCAGCTCAGTGAGATCTCCGCCGGTCAGCTCACGCAGCGCGTCGAGTTCACGGACGGCGTTGGGCAGCGGATCCGATCCGGGAGTCGCTGGCTGGATCACGGCGAGGACATCGGTGACCGACGTGGTGGCTTCCGGCTCGCGGCGCTCGGTAAGTGCGCGCACCGTCGGCGCGTACGACGAGACCACGCGGTCCAAGGCGCTCTCCCGGCCGTCGATGCTGGTGGCGGCGTGCAGCGGAAGCAATGTCAACGGGCCGGTGGGGCACCACCAGATGCGGTGGTCGGGCCCAGGTGGGCTTATCTCGGCGAGCACCGGGGCGACCACGGTCCGCCACAGCCAGGACAGCATCGTGGTGACGGCCTTCTCGTGGGTGGCCGGGTCACCGCCGGCGTCGGCCGCCTCATGGGCGCGCAGCAGTTCGTTGGTCAGGTCGTACGCGTCGTCGAAGGTCAGGTCGGGCAGCCGGACGACCCGTACGCTGTGGCGTCTGGTCAGAAGCAGGGCGTCACAGCGGTGCCGGCTGACGGTGACAACGACCGTGGTGCCGTCCGGAAGCCCGGCACGCAGTTGCTCGAATGTCGGCAGCCTGAGGAAACGGGAAAGACCCGGTAGCCGACGTGCCCGTGTCACCGCAGCTTCCCACGCTTGCGCGGCGGTCATCCGTTGCTCGTGGGCTCGCGGGTCGGCGGGAGACACACCGGGGTCGCGGTCGAGCACCGTACGCAGGGCTTGCAGCTGCGCGCCAAGCTCCGGGGACGCGGCAACCACCTCGGAGAGGTCACCGCGGGTGGCAAGCCACTGCCCCCACAGCACTGCTCGGCCACCTTCGACCAGTTCGACGGCCTCTTCAGGGCGGCCCGCCTCGATCGCGGCGGCCGCCGCGTCGTCGATCAGGCCGGCGTACGCACCCACAAGATCCTCGCGTTCGGTCGTCGGCAGGCCGCGCCAGGCGACAAGAGGCAGCAGTTCGACCGCTGTCCGATAGGCGGTCACGTTCTGAGCGCTGCCGAACTGCAGATCTGATTCCAGATCCGCCCAGGTGCGGGCGGCGTCCAGGCGGAGCTTCGCGGGGGCGGAGACCGATTCGGCGGCCTCGCGAAATAGCGCGGCGGCCTCTCTGGCGTCGGCGGTGTCCGTCGACTGCTGAAAGCGGGCCATCAGCGATTGGCCTAGGTTCAGCGCATCAAGAGCTCGGGAGGGGTCATCCGTGTTCAGGGTGGCGTGCCCGATTCGGCCGGCGTCGACGGCGGCGTCCAAGTCGGCACGATCGCCGGTGCATCCGAACAAAGCGCGGAGCCCTATGCCGAGGTTGACCGACGCCGGGCCGTAGAATCGGTGCTCTGGTTCGACTGCGGCGAGCGCTGTGCGGAGCATGTCGACCGCCTCACGGACATCTCCCACTTTGTTTGAAGCGTGATAACGGTCCAGCAGGGCGCAGCCCAAATGGATGGCGCACGGCACGACGTGGGGGCTACCGGCCCGCGCCGCACGAAGACCATGACGTGCCGCGTCGATGGCCGCCTCCAGATCCGCGTGATCACCGGCCAGCCGGAACCTCTCCCGCAGCGCCGCGCTGTAGTTCGACCACATCGCTGCCGCCTCATGGTGGTCCCGAGCGATGTCGAGCGCCTCGGCACCCGCAGTGATCGCCTGGTTGAGATCATCGCGGTGCCGGTATTGCTCGTAGCGGATCCGCAGCAGGTTGCCCAAGTTGGTGAGGTGACCGGCACGCCTCATGCGGTCGGTATCTCGGGCGGTCACCGCCTCTCGCGCCGCCGTCACCGCCGCTGTCAGGTCCGCCGGCCGCCCGGTCATCTCAAACAGGCTGCCCAGTGTGACTGCGAGAGTCGACAGCGCGCCGGCTCGTAAGGGGTCGCCGGCAGGCGTCAGCTCGACCCGCCTGCGAGCCAGGTCCGCCGATCGAGCGAGATCGTCGTGCCGACGCGTGAGCTGAAACCGGTGTCGCAGGGCGACAGCCAGGTTGGACGACAGGATGTGCCTTCCCCGCTCGTCCGCGCCGGGCAGCTCCTCGTCTATCAAGGCAATGACCTCATCCAGTATCGCGAGGTCCGCGAAGCCCCGCAGCATCAGAGCACCGGCGAGGTTGGCGACCAGCACCGGCGTCTGCGGGTCACCGGCCGTCCGTGCCAGCGTGACGGCTTCGCGGTAGGCGCGTACAGCATCATCGGCATCGCCGGGTTGCGGCCGGTGCCGATAGCGTGCGGCCAGTGCGGCGCCCCACTGAGCCAGCGCCGCGATCCGCCGCTCGACGGCGGCCGGGTCATCGGGACTGTCGCCCGCCGGGTGCAGGCCCAGCACCGGCCAGAGCGGCAGCGGCACCCGCTCGGGAGACAGCGGGGCGATGTAACCGAAGAACTGTTTGGCCGCCAGGTAGTCGATTTCCTGCCGACCGGGCGGTAGCACCCGATACCGGGCCCAGTGCAGCGCTGCCACGAGGTACAGCGCTCTGGCGACGCCCTGCTGATCGAAACGACCGGCACGCACGGCCTGCACCACCGATCGCGCGTCGGACAGCGCCTCGTCGGAGGTGACCACGGCACCGTCGTGGTTCTCCACGAACGACCGGACCCGGTCGGCGAGCGCGGTCAGCAGCACCTCGTCAGCATCCTCCATCCCGGCATTGTCGCCGAGACTCGCCGGTGTCCGCCGCTCCGTCTATTCTCGACCGTAGCAGCGGGAGGACGCGGTGCCCGATCGAATGGCGTTGGCGGCGGCGGTGCGGGCAGCCACCACCGGAAGCGAAGCCTGGGTCTCGGCGATGGACGATCTGGCCGAGTCGTGGGCGGGCGACGGTGAACTCGATAACGCCATCAGCATCAGGCGGCAGGCGCTGGAAGGTCTCGGTGCTCAGGTTCCAGCGTCGATGCGTCTCGACCTGTCCACGAACCTCGGCATCGACCTGATGGACCGCTACCGGCGCGACTGCAGGATCGCCGACCTCAGGGAAGCCTGCGCAATCGCCGAGCGGGTCTGGGCGGCCTCACCGCCTGCTGGCCGGCTCGAGGCCACCGCCAACCTCGCCGGCCGCCTCGCCGCACGATCAGATGTGCCCGGCGAGCCGGACTCCCTCGATCGGGCCCGGCAGCTGCTTGAGGACGCACTCATGGCGGCGACTACCGACGATCCGGAGAGGCCGGTGGCGATCTCCGCGCTGGCCGGAGTCCACCTGCAGCTCTGGCGGCGCGGCGGCGACCGGCGCCGGCTCGACGCCGCGTTGCGGACCGTGACCGCGGGCCTGCAGCCAGCGACGGCGGGTCCCGAGATGGTCAACGTGGCCGGCCTGGTCGCCGAGGCCGCCGAGCAGCGCTACGACCGAAAACTCCTCGCCCTTGCCGAGCAGCTGGCCCGGTCCGCGATCACGGTCGGACGCCCCGCCACCGCCACGGTCCGGGTGGCTCTGCACCGGTTGCTGGCGTCGGTGCTGCTCACCCGCTACGAGTGGACCGGCGAGCGGGACGCCCTCACCGAGGCGTCGGTGTCCGCCCAGAACGCGGTGCGGGAGGCGACCGTCGACGCGGATCGGGTCCTGGCATTGTCTGTCCGGTCGACAGTGCGCTCGGTCATGGCACGACTGCGTGGCGACCAGCCCGGATTCGCCGCCGCGATCGCCGATGCCTGCGCGGCTCTGGACCTCGTCCGCGGCCAGGGGCGTGACGGCGAGTACGCCACGAATCTCGCCTCCCTGCTGGCCGAGCGCTACGACCTGCGCGGCGACAGCACTGACCTGGACGAGGCAATCACACTTCTCGATCGCGTGCTGGCCGAGGGCGTGGACCGGGACACCCGCCCCGCCGTCTTCAACAACCAGGCGAACAACCTACTGGCCCGATTCGAGCTTCGTGCCGAACCCGCCGACCTCGACCGGGCGATCGCACTCGCAGAGGAGGCTGTCGAGGCGACCGCCCTCGACAGCTGGGACCTCGCGGCGCGCCACGACAGCGCGGGCCGCCTCCACGCGGCTCGAGCGCACCATCGCGGCAGCCGGGACGATCTCGTCACCGCCGAACGGCACGCCGAGCAGGCCGTCGCCGCCAGCCGCGAGGGCTCTCCGGACCTGGCGCTGTACCTGAACAACTGGGCGATGTGGCTGACAGATCGATGGGAACAGGACGGCGCGGAGGACGCGCTGTCGCACGCCATCGACCGCTTGCAACAGGCACTAGCTGCGGCAGACCGGGCCGAGGACGACATCGAGGGGTCGATGACGGCGACGATCGCCTTCAACCTCGGCGCCCGGCTGCAGGACCGGTTCGACCTCGATCTGCGTCGCGGCCGTACCGACATGGAAACTCTGCAACGTGCCGCCGACCTGCTCGATGAGGTGCTCGGTGCCGGGTACCCGCATCTGGCGGTGGTGGCCGGCAGGCGGCTCGGTGACATCGCCTGGCGGGTGGGGATGTGGCCAGAGGCGGAGCAGGCGTTCGGGGCCGCGCTGGAGGCCGCCGGGACGCTGACCGGGATGCGGCCACGGCATCCCGACAAGGAACGCGCCCGCTCGGGTGTGCAGGGCATTGGCGCGCTCGCCGCCCTGGCCGCGGTCCGGGCCGGCGATGCCGCGGCGGCCGCCGTTCACCTGGAACAGGCGTCGGCGACACTGATCGCCGAGGCGACGGGCATCCACGCGGACACCGTGTCGTTCGCCGGCATCGTGGCGGCAGCCGCAGACATGGACCGGCACGTGCTGCTCCTCGGCTGTACCCGAGCCGGCGGCGTAGCGGTCCTGGTCGCGCCGAACGGGAGCGCCCAGTACGCGGAGCTGCCGCAGGCGATCGAACCGGCCGTGGCGGATCAGGCGAGCCGCTTCCGTGAGGCGCTGCGCCGTGCCGAGGACAGCCCGGACGCGATGCCGATCCTGCTGGAGGCGGCTGACCAGTTCGCCGCCTGGACCCTAGACTCGTTGGTGGCTCCGCTGTTGCCGCTGGTCGCCACAGCCGGACGGCTGGCCGTGCTCCCGCTGGGACGGCTGGCCTGGCTGCCGCTCACGACCTGCGGCGTACCGGGCGAACGAGCCGCGCTGGGCGCCTACGACCCGATCCTGCTGATCCGGGCCACCGCCCCCAGCCGGAAACCCCCAGCCAAGGCCCCGGCCGTCGCGCCCCGAGTCGTGGTGTGGGCCGACACCAGCCCGGCTGACCGGCCGATCCCGGCCGCGGGTCGCGAGGCGGCACGGGTGGCTCGCCGGCACGCGGGCGCGGTGACGCGCATTGACCGCAATGCCGCGACCGGTGGAGTGTTCGCCGACGACACCGTGCTCGACGGCCTGCTCGCCGCTGACATCGCGCACCTGGCCTGTCACTGCGACGTCGACGTCGACCACCCGCAGCAGACGGTGCTGCGAGTCCGACCACCGATCCGCGTGGGGTTGCGCGCGCACTCGGCACGCCGGCGGGTCCATGTCGTACTCAGCGCCTGCGACGCCGCGCTCACCGGCGCGGCCCTGCCGGACGAGGCTCTGAGCGCCGCGACCGCCTTCCTGCTGGCCGGCGCCGCAGTCGTCACCGCGCCGTTGTGGCCGGTCAACGACACCACCGCGCCCGCTCTGATGAGCGATTACCACGCGGAGCTGGCCGCAGGGGTCCCACCAGCGGCGGCGCTGTCCGCAGTACAGAAGCGGTGGGCGCGCCGCCCGGCATACGTTTACGGGCCGTGGGTGGTTACCGCATGGCCGGACACCGCGGACGGCTGACCTGAGCCTGCACCCACGCTGGCGTACCGCCCGGGTTATTCTCCCCGTCTCGCCTCCGTCCGGAACCGACAGGAGTGTCATCGCTCATGCCCGACAACCGCGACGTCTTCGTCATCCACGGCCGGGACGGGCAGGCACGCCGGGCGCTGTGGCGCTTCCTCCAGTCCATCGACCTGCACCCGCTGGACTGGGAGGAGGTCGTACGGACCACGGGCGGCCCGTCGCCGTACATGGGCGAGGTCCTCGCCAAGGCCTTCGAGACCAATCAGGCCGCCGTCGTCCTGATGACCCCCGATGACGGTGCGATCCTGCACGAGAGTCTGCGCGACCGCGGCGACCGGGCATTCGAGGGAGAACTCACCGGTCAGGTCCGCCCCAATGTCCTGCTGGAGGCCGGCATGGCGCTGGCACTCCAGCGCGACCGCACGGTCATCATCGAGATCGGCACCCTGCGCCCGGTCTCCGACCTGGCCGGTCTCAACACCATTCACTTCGACGGCACGGTCGAGAGCCTCCACAAGATCGTCCAACGCCTTAAGGGCGCCGGATGTGCCGTCAACACGAACGGCACCGATTGGCTGGACGTCGACCGATTCAAGAACCTGGCGGCGTACGACCGCACGTTCTGACACCGCAGTCGGACGAGCCATTGCGACATGCTGCAGTCCTCGAGGAGGATCGAGGCATGGGCGGCAGTCGATGACCAGGCGGGCAGTGCGTATCTGGGCCACTCAGTCCTTCGCCGCCTTCGGCGCGTTCGCCCTGCTGGCCCAGTCCTACCAGGCGGTGTGGGATCGCTCACCGGTCCCCGGACGTGCGGGTCTGGTCGCCGTCGTGATGGTCGCCGGATCAGTCGGGTTCGGGCTGCTCCGCGTCCGTCCGGAGTCGATAATCGCTCGCTCATTTGACCATCCCCGGTGCCGGGTCGAGATCGTCCCGGGAGACCTGTTCGAACAGAAGGACTCACATCTGGTCGTCGGGTTCACCGACGTCTTCGACACCGATCCGAGTGACAGCCGGATCGTGGACGAGGGAAGTCTCCAGGCACAGTTCCTCCGGCGTGAGTACGACGGCGACCTGCATCGGCTGGATGCCGACCTGCGGACCGCGCTGGCCGGTACGCCGATCCTGTCGACGGTGCTCCGGGCCGACAAGGCCCACGGCAAACTAGAGCGCTACCCGCTCGGAGCCGTGGCCGTGCTGGGCATCCCACGTCGGCGCTTCTTCTGTGTCGCCTACAGCACGATGTCCGGCGGTCTGGTCGCACGTTCCTCCACGGATGTCCTGTGGCACAGCCTCTCCCGGCTGTGGGACGCGGTGGAAGAACATGGCGGGCGGCAGCCACTCGCCATGCCGGTTACCGGAGCGGCCCTGGCCCGGGTGGACGCGCTGGACCAGCAGTCGATCGTGCGGCTCATCCTTCTGTCGTTCGTCGCCGCGTCCCGTGAACGCCTGCGCACCAGTCAGCTCCGCATCGTGCTGCGACCGACGGATTTCGCCAGAATTGATCACCTGGAGCTGCGGGCGTTCCTCGACTCCCTGTAGGGCATCCACCGCACCGATCCGCCCGTCACGCCCCAACCCCGCGAGCTTGCACTTTCTGCCGCCGTCTACCGGGGTGGTGGACGTTTCAGAAGTCCTTGAACCGGTCCGTGTCCAGCCAGTCCGTGCCGTCCGTCTTGACGGCGTAACCGAGACGTCGCAGCAGCTGGGCCAGCTGGTGAGGGCCGCGACTGCTGGCACCATCGAGATGGACGGCGATCCGGCCGCTGAGCTCGTCCGGGAGAACCGCCCCACCCAGCCGCACCAGAACCGTGCGGTCGGGCTGCAATGCGAAGGCCATGCCGGCGAGTACGTCGGGTGACCCGCCGGGACCGGGCGCGAAGAGCACCAGCGCGGCGGTGTGGTTGGCGAACGCCTGCCGGAGCACCGCACTGCGCTCGGGGGCGACGCTGCCGGTCTGGGCGACCAGATCATCCCATTCCAGAGGTCGCAACCTGATATCGCGAAGAAGATCGAAGAGCGCCTTGCGGGCACGTTCAGCGTCGCCGTGGATGACGAACAGATCGCGCTTCGGCTCATCCCACGGTGCGTGCGGCGAAGGTAGATCCGGCGGCTTCTCCGGCGTCCGAGGCGGTACCGGACCGCCGAGCCAGAGCCAGGCCTGACCGTCATACGACGTGGCCCGCACCCGCAGCTGCGTGAAATGGCCCGGGTTTAGGCCGGGATGCCCCTCGGCGATGACGTCCGCGTGCAGACGGTCTGAGATCAGAGCCACGAGGTCTGCGTCGGAATGATCGGTGACGGCCCTGCGCAGGGCCTCACTGTCCAGCAGCCGGGTGATCTCGATGATCGTGGCGCCGGTGATCCCGATCGCCGCCGCATGGAACGACCCGGCTGCCACCGACAGACGCAGCCGGATCCGATCCTCCGGATGCATGGCGTTGTCGGCCGCCACTAGCGCGCTCCAGCCGTTGAGCAGCTTCGGAAGTGCCAGGTGCGGCCGGATGTGCGCGGGAAGCACGACCGTCATGCCGTCACCAGCGTCCTGATGATCGGTGTCGTGCAGTGCCAGGCCGATGTCCTCGAGGACCCGTCGCACGATCTTCGCCAGCCGCCGCTGTACCTCGATTTGCTGCAGCACGGTACGGCCGGTGTACGCGACCACGTCGACCCCGAAACTCATCCGTTGTTCCATCGTGATGGGCTGCGCCGGTGCCGGCTGCGCGGAAGGCACGACGATTGCCGAGCGCGGGGGTGCCGGATCCACCGAAGTCGGGAGCAGCTGTCGTGTCCGTTCCGCCCGGATGCGGACCTGTTCCAAGAAGTAGACGTCGTCGTCGAGCCACTGCGTCAACGCCGATGCCAGGGCCCGATCGGTGGGTAGTGGCTCCGCCATGGCTGACGTCATGTTCTCGCGCGCGATGTCGACGCTGCGCCGCATGCTGTTGAGCGCTTGCAGGGTGCCGATCACGGCGGCCTCGTCGGCGGCGAGTCCGTTCGCCTCGTCCGCGAGAGAGTCTCCGACGGTCAACAGTTCGACGATCCGGTCCATGCGGGTGGCGGCGCGGTCTCGGACTCGATCCAGCCGGCTCCCGTCCCCACGGACGCGGGCCGCGTAGCGCAGTTTCGCAGCGTGCATCAGATAGCGGCCCAGCGGCGGCAGGAGCACGTCGCCGGAGCTCCAGGTGAACCGGCTGAGGCGGTCGTCCTCGTCGGGTCGGCCCAGCACGACGAGTCGCCGCAGCGCGCGGTCGCCCCCTGGTGTGACCTCACAGACGGTGAAGTGATCAACGGCCGTTTTCCTCGTCCACCACTGTTCGCCGTCATCTTCCTGCTCCGGCAACGCCGCGCGCACATCGGCTTGCTCAGGTTCGGCCGACTTGGCCTGATAGATGGCGGCGCCGCCGAGCAGAGCGCTGACGCCGCCCGCGGTAAGGCCTTGCCACCACCGGCTGTACTCGATCCACCCGGGCGGGACCGCAGCGCCGACCCGATTCCGCCTCATCGGTGGCGCCAGCGGTGTGGCCATCACCAGCGAGACGTTCAGGACGTCGTGCTCCCGTCGCGCGATGGCTTGGAAGTTGACGGCCGGGTCCTGAAGTCCCGCAAGCGCACCCTCTGGCATGTGCACATCGACGGGAAAGTCAGGGGGCAGCGAGGTGCCGTCGATCGTGCGCGTCATGCCCATCTGGGTACGACAGGCTTCCCACAGCAGCGTCACCTGATGCAGCGCGAGTTCGGCGTCAGGCCCGCTGAGCGGCGCGAACAGGTGGGCGACGAACTCCTGCTCAGCGATCGGGTCGGTCGCCACGGCCGACCCCCGTCCGCGACGTGTCCTGTTGGTCCCTGCCCTGGAGGTCTCGTTCCCCGGTTAGCGAATGCACGAGCGTGTTCCGGCGCTCGAGGATCGGTTCCGGGATGCCGCTCTTCTCAGCCGAACCGATCCGATTCGCCCGTACGGGCCCGCTCAGCTCCAGCTGGACGACGACGTCGCGAGCCTCGTCGGCCTCACCAGTGGCGAGGGCCACCTCGAGTCGGCTCAGCAAGAGTCCGATGTGCTCCCACCGCTCGGGCACCAGATCCCACAAGACCATGTCCTGCAACAAGTCCAGCGCGTCGCTGATCGTCTCGGCGTCCCAGCTCTCGGCGTGGTCCATGGCCAACCACAATAGCCACACCGGGTCCGCCGTAGGAACATCCGGTCGGGCCGGCCAGGAGTGGTCGCGCTCGCGCCGTGCGGCACCACGCTGACCGAGGACCAGGCCGCGATCTTGCGTGAGCTGCCCGGCGCCGCAGGCGGCATCGTGGCGGCATCCGACGCGGACCCGGCCGGCCGCAATGCAGTCGATCGAGCTTGGCAGCTGCTCCGGCGGCAACGCTCGCCCAGCCCGCTCCTGACGGCTGAGTTCAGTGCCGGTGCCGACCCGCCGGACCTGCTCCTGCGAACGACGGCAGGGCGCAGCTGCGGACCGCGTTGCAGCGGAAGGCGCGACCGGTGCTCGACGCGGCGGTCAGGCACCGGTTCGCTCGGCTCATCGAACGGCATCCCCGCCTGCTCGAGGACATCGGCATTAGTCCAGTCGGTCTTCCGCACAGCAAGTTCGGTCCGCGAGAGCGGCCCGGGATCGAGCGTCTACCAAGGGAGGCTCGCTTCGCTACCAGATATTGCCGGTGGTCGATACTCTCGGTAGGCGGTACGTAACTCGCCAAACTCGGCGACTGCATGTATGACCAGCACCAGGGGGATCCATGTCTCGACCAGTCTGGGAGCAAGTCGATCCGCTCACCTTCAACGATGGCGTGTTCTACGTGCCGGCCATGGTCGAGCTGCAGCCGCGACTCCCGCTCTGGGGACATCCCCACCAACCCGATCTACGCGAACGGCTCGCCAACGACCGTCCCCACGGCGCAGGCGGCGAGAAGCTGCTCTGCCTGCTCTGCATGCGCCATCAGGCACAAAGAGGGCTCCTCCGGGCACCGGTCTGGCTGACCTTCGTCGAAGGTCAGCACGGGCCAATATTCCGCCACGAGAACGGCCGCTCACCCCACGCCGAACACCAGCCCGAGACCGACACCCACAAGGCGCTCAAAGAGCGCAAGGCCCGCACATGGGAGTCCGTCGGCGGCACCGTGGAAGTCGAGGTGTGGCGGCCACGCGCCCGCCGCCGGCCGGACGTCCTGGCCATCGGTCCGGTCCTGACCGTGGCCGGCGAGGTCCAACACTCCAAAGAGACTCCCCGGACCATTCGGGCGCGGCAGCGAGCGCTCCACAAAGCCGGCGACCGGGTGGTGTGGACCACCGACCGCGGCGCCGGTGACATCGCGTTCCTGCACCCGGTACCGCACCTTTCCGTGCCAGCCCTCGACGACCACCGCATGTACCTATCCGAGACACGGCTGGAGATCGGCGCCGGCGCGATCACATTCGAGACGCAGCGGTGCGGCTGGGCGGACCTCTGGACCGGCACCACCCGCTGCCCCGTCACCCGCAAGGCCCGACCGTGTGGCCGCCTGCACTTGTACCCGACGTTGAACCCGCACAGCTACAGCCGACAGAAGGCCGCCACAACCGCGATGTTCCCCTGCGGCCCACGCCCACACCTGGACCATCTTCTGGAGGGCATCCTGCACGGCACCTGGCTGCCGTACCGACACCGCGACCGCGTCAGTTGGATCCCCGCCGACGCCCACGCCACCGTCACCTCCGAACGCGGCGGAACCCTCGACCTGGCCGAGACCGGCAGCATCCCACGCCGCGACGGGCCTGCGGAACGAGCCTGCGAGCGGCGATACGACGCAGTCGTCGCCCAAGCGGAAGCCCCCGAGATCGAAAGCCTGCCCCTGTGCTGCGGCAAGAGGCCCCCCGGACGGATCGGCCAGCCGCTGGTCCTCGCCTGCCAACTCTGCAGCCACTCCCCCACCTACTACCGCCGAGATGAACTCGACAGCGAACGGTTCGGCGCTCACCTGGATCGAGGGGTTGCCAGGCCCTGAGGTTCCCTGGGCAGCTAGGAAGCCTTTCGGGCCCCACTGGAAGCCTGCCGAGGTATTCAGGGTCCAGGCTCCCTGTATTCACTCCTCAGAAGTGGCCGGTAGGAGCCGTTCAGTACGTGCCACAGGTAGCGGCTGGCGTTGCGCAGGTACCCGGGCTTACGTTTTTCATCGGCCACCCGGCCAAACGGCCGCCGCCGCATCCAAGCCGCGAGACTGACGAAAAATCGACACTACGGGGTATGGCTCGCCGGCGGTGACGGCCATTAACGTCGGGTGCCTCGCCTCAGCCACTCCGGAAGGACCGACACGTGGCCGACGAACTCATGCGCATCCAGTCAGACGACGGCAGCACGGTGCTGGTCGAGATCGAGCGGCCGAAAGGTGGCTTCAGCGACGTCGCCTTCGACGGGACGATAGTGAAGGCTCAGGAGACGTTCGAACAGGCCCTCGGTGACGTCCGGACTATGGCGTTCAAGGCGCTCGACGCCTTCCGCGGCGGCACCTGCGGGCCGGATCAGGTCGAGCTAGAGTTCGGCGTGAAGTTCAAGGCCGAGGCGGGCGCCGCTGTGCTGGCGAAGGTCGCCGGCGAGGGCCACCTCGTCGTCCGGCTGGCCTGGTCCGGCAAGGTGGGTAACGGCGGGGCGGAGTCCGACGACGAATGACGAAGGGCTTGTGGCGTGCACGTGTCGACGTCCCGGGAGTGACGCGCGGCAGCGGCTTCCTGGTCAGCGAACGACACTTGCTGACCTGCGCCCATGTGGTCGCGAAGCACAGGAAGGCCGAAGTCGTCCTGGGCGACTCGCCGACGCCGCGGCGAGCCGAGGTGGTGACGAGCGGTCCCTGGTGGACCGAGACGGCGGAAGCGGCGGACATCGCCGTCCTCGAACTGACCGAGGCAGTGACGGTGGAGCCCGCCCGCTTCGGCCCGCACACGTCAATCGATCTCTACTCCGGGCAGGACCTGACCTCGTACGGCTTTCCGGAGGACTTCGAGCGCAGCGGCGTCAACGCCACCAGGTTTACCGCGAGCCTGCATCGCATGCTGGGCCGCAACGTCCAGCTCGACGCCAAGGACGACATCGGGATCTGGCTACAGGAGGGCTTCAGCGGCGCCGCCGCCGTGCATGCCGGCACCGGCCAGGTTGTCGGCATGATCAAGGCGGCCGGGGACGAAGAACACCGGATCGGGGTGATGGTGCCGATCGCGGAACTGGTGCGGCACGTTCCCATGCTGGACGAGGTGATCCCGCTCGGCCCGTTCGGCCCGCGTGCGTACGCGGAACTGCGCTCCGCGCTGCGCGCGGCCTCCGTGACTCCGGCGCATGTCAGCCGGTGCCTCGCGGCGTTGCGCGCCGAGGTGCCCGGCTTCCCGGACCACGTCGATACGGTCCAGGCCGCCGCGGAAGCACTCGTCGTGGAGGTCATGTCTACCAGCCACGATGACATGAGCCGCCGGCTCGCCGCCTTTCTCTGGCAGCTCGGCGCCACCGAATCGCGGCACTGGGTCGCCGATCATCTCTTCGACGGTGAGCCGCCGGGTGCCGCGGCGCCGGAGACCGACGGCGCCATCGTGGTCTGCCTGGCGCCGGCCGCCAACACCGGTGAGGAGGCCTACGACCTAACGGTGTGGACGGTCCAAGCAGACGGCGAGCTGACTGAACCCGTGGTCACCGGCACAGGGCTGGTCCACGAGGCCTGGCAGGAACGTGTCGAGAGCGCAATCAGCGAGGCCCTGGATGTCATGCCAATCGGCGTGGAGACGATCACGATCGAGTTTGTTCTGCCCCGGGCGTTTCTCTCCGAGCCGGTGGATGAATGGATCGACCACACCGACGACGACACGCCGCTCGGTGTCTCCCGGCCGGTGGTGGTGCGTGACCTAGATTGGTTCCGCCATCGCAACCCGGTGTCGCTCGGCCGGCGTGCCCGCAGTCTGCGAGACACCGGGCGCCGCCTTGGCGGCGCGCTGCGTGGCAGGGACTGCCGGCACGAGCCCAGCGATCCGGGCGTCTTCAAGGCCTGGCTCCGCGAGGACCAGGGGCCGTTCGTTATCAGCTTGGCCGGTCGGTGGGCGGCCGCCGATTACGTGAGGGCCGCGGTCGCGGCCGGTCCACCGGTGCTGATCTGGCGCCGGCCGCCGTGTTCCGCGGAAGCTCATGAGGGCGGCGCCGGTTGCGCGGGCGGGCGGTTCGCGGTCGAGCTCGCCGAGCACCTGCAGGCGGTGACCGTCGACTCGGTGGCCCGGGCAGTCCGGGAGCTGAGGATCCAGGCCGCCCAGGCGACCGACGTGCATTGCGGCAACGGGATCACGTTGTTGCGCGACGACACCCGGCGGCGGATCATCCCGCTCGCCTTCGCGAAATGAGGTGGCGCAGTGCCGGACGATGAGGCCTGGTACGTCTACCGGGGCACCGGCGAGGAACACGACCACATCGACGGACTTCCCACGGCGCCACCGTGGCGGACCTTCGCGCCTGACCCGGAGCCGGACGAGGACCCGGAGTTCGTGCCAGAGACACGGGAGAAGGAACAGCGCGCCGGCATGCGCTACCGGCCCGATCCCGAGACGGTACGCCTGGTGAACGCCGCTCTCTATCTTCGCCGCCCGCTGCTGGTGAAAGGCCCGCCGGGCACCGGCAAGTCGACGCTGGCCACCGCGATCGCGCACGAGCTGGGCCTGGGCCGGGTGCTCCGCTGGAACATCACCAGCCGCGTCACCGTACGGGACGGCCTCTATCAGTACGATCCCTTGGCTCGCCTGTACGCGGCCAGCCGCCCGGAGGAGGGCACTGCTCCCGCACCGGACGAGGATCTCGGCCAGTACCTCCGTCTCGGTCCTCTCGGCACCGCGCTGGTGCCCCGGCGCAGACCGCGGGTCCTGCTGATCGACGAGGTCGACAAGGCCGACCTCGACCTGCCGAACGACCTACTGACCATCTTCGAGGACGGCGAGTTCGAGATCCCGGAGCTGCTGCGCCAACCCGAACGCTACGCGGAGACGCGGGTCGCCACGATCGACGGGCGACAGCCGGTGGCCGTCCACAACGGCCGAGTCCGCTGCAGCCGCTTCCCGATCGTGGTGATGACCAGCAACGGTGAGCGCGAGTTCCCGCCCGCCTTCCTGCGCCGCTGCGTCCAGGTCGAGGTCGCACCGCCGGGCGAGGGCAAGCTGAAGGAGATCGTGGCCGCGCACCTTCCAGGCATGACCCCGGAGAGCGCCGCTGTGATCAAGCAGTTCCTCGACGGCCGTGCGACGTCCTCGCTCGCGACCGACCAGCTGCTAAACGCCATCTATCTCGTCCACGCCGTCCAGCTCGAAGAGGAGGAAGCGCGCGAGGTCCTGGCCGCCGCGGTGATGACGCCACTGGAGTCCCGGTGAGCCTCGGCCGACTCCGGGATTTACTTCACCGCCGGTCCGGCGTGGAGCCGACTCCGCGGGAACTCGCAGAGACGCTGTGGCTGGCCACCCAGATCTCGCTACGCTCGGCTGCGGCGCTGGCGCCGGCGCCGCCGGGGGGAGAGACCACCCGTCCTCCCCTGCCCGACTGGGCTCCGCCGGAGCCGGCCCCCGGGCTGGCGGCGCGCGGCCCGCGGCCGGCTGTCGAGGCGCATGTGTTTCGCTACTCCCCGGGCGAGACCCGGGCCGCGCGACTCGGTGAGATCCCCAAGCCGATCGCGCTCGGCGACCGGCTCGCTTTTCAGCGGGCGCTGCGCCCGCTGAAGCGGCGCGTGACCATGCCCGGCCTGGGCACGCTGGACGAGGAGGCCACCGCGCGGTGCGCGGCCGAGCAGCCCGTCGGCGCCCGATGGCCGGCGGTGATGCTGCCGCCCGAGGAGCTGTGGCTGGACGTGGTGCTGCTGGTCGACGACGACGACTCGATGGCCATCTGGCAGGACATGGCACACGACATCGTCGCGACCCTCCGGGAGTCCGGCGTGTTCCGGCAGGTCGCCCGCTACACGCTCGGTGAACGCGCGGACGGCGCCGCTGTGCTGGCCGACGGGCAGGGCGACCCGATGTCGCCGCGCCGGCTGGTCGATCCGGGCAACCGCCGCCTCGTCATCGTGATCAGCGACTGCGTCGGCAGCGTCTGGCAATCCGGCGCCGCCGGTCGGCTGCTGCGCGACCTGGCGGAACGCGGGCCGGTGGCGATCCTTCAGCCGCTGCCCGAGCGTCTGTGGGCGCGCACCGGGGCGCCCACGGTGGCCGGTACGCTCCGCGCGCTACGGCCCTGCGCGCCCAACGCCGAGCTGGGCTTCGTGCCCTTCGGTGGCTGTGCCGAGCCCGAGGGCACGCTGATCCCGGTCCTTCAGGCCGACAGCACGTGGCTCAGACGATGGACGACGTTGATCGCCGGCGGCCCTCCGGTCACCATGGCGGTGACCGGCACGGATGATGTGGTTCCCGACGATCCCTCCGGCCTACCCGAGGTGCAGCCCACGGCGGAGCAGCGGATTCGCGACTTTCGGGCCGTCGCATCACGGCAGGCGTTCCAGCTCGCCCGGTACGTCGCGCTCGGCACACCGCAGCTCGAGGTGATCCGCTACGTCCAGCACGACATGTTCCGGCCGGCGCATCCCGCCCACCTGGCCGAGTTCCTACTCAGCGGACTCCTCCAGGTCGAGGACAGCCGGCGCGGCCTGTACCGGTTCGTCGACGGTGTACCTGAGCTGCTGGCCGCGACCCTGACCGTCAGTCAGACAATTGAGGCTGAGGACCTCTTCGCGCGAGTGTCCGCCGCGGTGCAGCGCCGCATGTCGGCCGGCGGCGGACGGTTCACCGTGCTCGTCCCCGGCGACGGCGACGAGCGGCTCGCAGTGGATAGCACGCCGTTCGCCGCGATCACCGACCTCGGTCGGCACCAGGTCCAGCAGGCACTCGGCACCTTGCAGCGCCGTGCCCGGCAGCAGCCCGAGCCGCCCGCGCCGCAGCCGGCGACTCCGGCGGTCCGCATACCTGATGGCGTGGGCGTGGTGCAGACCGGCGATTACTCCTGGGCAGTGACAAGCGTCGCCGACCGTCCCCAGACCTCGTGGCCGGTGCTGATCGGCGTGCTTCCCCCGCTGACGTCCGGACGCCAGCCGCGACCCGCGGACCAGGCCCTCGCTGCCGTCGGCGCCGGTGAGACCGCGGTGGTCGTGCAGATCCTGTCCGGTATGGGCGGCATCGGGAAGACGCAGATCGCGGCGAATCTCGCGCACCGGATGCTGTCGGAGGGTCAACTGGACCTACTCATCTGGATCACCGCCACCGACCCCCAGATAATCGTCTCATCCTACGCCCGAGCGGCGGCGGTTGTCTCCGGAGCCAACGACGCCGACCCGCAGGAGGGTGCGGCGCGGCTCCTGAGCTGGCTCACGGCCACGACGAGACGATGGCTCATCGTCTTCGACAACCTCGACGATCCGCAGCACCTCAACAGCCTGTGGCCGCCCGCCACCCGTACCGGCCGTACCGTCGTCACCACCCGCCGCCGCGACGCCGCGCTCCTGAGCGGCCGCCACGTTATCAACGTCGACGTGTTTACCCCGCAAGAGGCGCGGGCGTACCTGACCCGCCAGCTGGGCGACGACCCGGCCCGGCTGGAGCAGGCCGACCGCCTCGCCGCCGAGCTGGGGCATCTGCCGCTCGCCCTGGCGCAGGCGGCCGCGTACATCGTCGACCAGGGTCTCTCCTGCGCCGGCTACCTCGACCGGCTCGCGCGCCGTCCGCTGTCCCGGCTGCATCCCGGTGTTTTGCCGGACCAGCAGCTCATGCCGGTCGCGCACGCCTGGACGCTGTCGATCGCGGCCGCTGACATGGCGACCTCGGGGCGGGCAAGCCTCGTTCTGCGGCTGGCGTCGGTGCTCGATCCCCACGGCATACCGATGGCGGTGTTCACGACACAGGCGAGCCACGAGTACTACCGACAGGATCGCGAGCCGGACGTTGATCCGGACGACGTCAACGACGCGCTGCGCGCCCTGCATCGGCTCAGCCTGGCCACCACTGGCGTGGGCGACGGGCAGTCGACCCTGCGGATCCACGCGGTGATCCAGCGCATCATCCGGGAGAACATCCTGGGACGCGATCTGCACCGGATCGCCACCACGGCCGCGGACGCGCTGGTGGAGCTGTGGCCGGACTTCGAACGGGACCCCGGACTGGGCCACTACCTCCGGGCGAACGCCACAGCCCTGATCAGCGTCACCGGCTCGCTGCTTTGGCGTGACCTCCGAGGTCGTGAACGAACCCATCCGGTGCTGTTCAGGACCGGGGCGAGCCTGGGCGAGGCCGGCCTGGTCGCCGGAGCGCACGACTACTACGCTGACCTGCGGACGAACACGGAAAGGTTGCTCGGCCCCGACCATCCGGACACCTTGCTCGCACGGAGCAGCCAGGCGTTCTGGCAGGGCGCGGCTGGCGACGCGGGTGACGCGGCGACGGCGTTCGAACAGTTGCTCGCCGACCAGACGCGCATCCTCGGCCCCGACCACCCCGACACGCTGCTCACCCGGGCCAACGGGGCGCTGTGGCGCGGGGAGGCCGGCGACGCGGATGGCGCGGCGGCGGCGTTCGAGCGGCTGCTCGCCGACCAGACGCGCATCCTCGGCCCCGACCACCCCGACACCCTGTCCACGCGAAACAGGCTCGCCCGGTGGCGTGGTGAATCCGGGGACGCTGCGGGTGCCGTCGTGGCCTTCGAAGCGCTCCTATCCGACTTCCTGCGCGTGCTCGGCCATGACCACCCGCGGACCCTGACGGTTCGGAGCAACCTGGCGTTCTGGCGTGGCCAGGCCGGCGGCATGGCCGACGCCACGGCGGCGTTCGAACAGTTGCTCGCCGACCAGACGCGCATCCTCGGCCCCGACCACCCCGACACCCTGTCCACCCGTCACAACCTGGCGTTCTCGCGCGGCGAGGCGGGCGACGCGGCCGGCGCCGCCGCGGCGTTCGAACAGTTGCTCGCCGACCAGACGCGCATCCTCGGCCCCGACCACCCCGACACCCTGGCGGCCCGCAGCAACTATGCCCGATGGCGAGGGCTAGCGGGCGACGCTGCCGGCGCCGCTGCCGAGTTCGGGCGGCTCTTGATCGACCGAGAACGCATCCTCGGCGTCGAACACCCGTACACCGTGGCCACTCGCGAGGCCTTGGCCTCATGGCGGCAGGAGAGTCTCACTACCATCCTGCGGGCTCTGGAGGCCGGAGTGACCACCGACCTCGCGGTGGTAGACGTTGCCTACCGATCATTGATGAAGCTCATAGTTCGCCGGGTCCACCAGTTCTCCCGTCGGGCACTGAAATCTGAGAAGCCCGGCACACAACGGTGGGCGAAGGAGATCAGCCGAGATCTGGCCAACTCCGGAGCGACCGAAGATCAAGAGGTCCAGAAGGCGGCCCGGGATCTGCTCGCTCTGCTGACGCCGCGCGGACGCGAATACGACGTGCGCGTTTCCGGAGTGCGGGGCGTTCAGATCGGCGACCACAACAGGCAGATCAACATCTTCTAAAGTCGGTACAAGGGCCGATAGTCGGGCCAGCCGGTCCAGAGCTCCAGAGCTGACCGTCATCGGAAACACCTGTGCGACCTCGTCGCGCGACAAACCGTCAACGGCCATCTCGAATTCCCGTGTAGGCCGTCAGGCCAGCTTCCTGATCGACTCCGCAACCACGTCAAGGCAATGGCCACCTGGCTCCGAGACGACCGGTCCGGATTTGTCTCGCTCAGACCGCGTACGAGCGTCGCCCCTTGGATGGGAGTCCAGCTGGCAGCGTACGTGGGCCTTCCGCTCGGATTAGGGCGGTGAGGTGGCGCCCTGCTTCAAGGATGTTGATTGGTTGTCCGGCGAGGCGGCTGAGCAGCGAGTCGAGTGGGTAGTGGGCCAAGATGTGGTAGCGGGCCAGGTAGATGGCGGCTGCGGTGACCGTACGTTGCTGAGGCATCGTCGGGCCTCCCCCCACGCCGCTGGAAGCCCCTGTGGACGACACGCACCTTATCCACAGACACACAGGGTGATCGTCGAGCACTTCGCGGTCAGCGCATGACGGCCCCTGCTCAAGGGACGCAACTGGAAATGCTCGTCGAGCCGCCCCGGATCTCGTACCTTGCGCCGACCGCACCTCGCCGGCGGTCATAGCGTGCGATCCGCCTGGTGCTGAAGCGACGAGCAGACAATCGTGAAACGCAACGACGAGAGACGCGCCGTCGTCCACTACTGCCTGGATCCTCACGCCGGGTTATTCGATCCGGCCTGGAACCTCTACCCGAACTGGCTTCTGCTCGCCGCGATCGACACCTACCAGCAGGTACTCGGCACGGCGCCCGGACCGGCGTGAGAGGGGCATCGGGACGTGGCGTTGACGGCAGAGCCTTGGTGGCTCCTGGCCCCGGTGGCTGTGATGACCCAGCGCCTGACCGTTCTGTGAGTCACCGACGACGGCCTGCTGCACGCCGTCGACGAGTCGGCGGTCGTATGGACCGACGGCAGCCCCGTGTGGGCCTGCGACGGTGCTGCCGCCCCACCGGGGGACGGCCCAACTGGCGGCCATCAGCGCCTCGCCCGATGGCACGGCGGCGCTGGAGGCCGGGTCCGTATAGCGACCCGCCCTCCAGCCCGTCGATACCGCCATTTCACGGGCTGCGCAGGCGCGGCGGCAACTCGCGGTTCAGGCGTTGCCGTTCGTCGGCGCTCGCAGCGGTCAGGCTCCGAGGCGGGTATGTGCGGTTAGGAGCTGCAGGTGTTCAGCATGCTCTGCAGGGCGGACTTCTCCGACGACTGCAGGCTCAGCCCCCAGTTGTACTTCACGGTGATCCACATCTTGCTGTAAGTGCACCGGTACGACGACAGCGGCGGCTGCCACGTCGACGGGTCCTGGTCACCCTTGGCCTGGTTCACGTTGTCGGTCACCGCGATCAGCTGCGGGCGGGTCAGGTCGTTTGCGAAGCTCTGCCGCCGGCTGGTAGTCCACCCGCTGGTACCCGAGCGCCACGCCTCGGCGAGGGGCACGACGTGGTCGATGTCGACGTCGGAGGCCGCGGTCCAGGTCACGCCGTCGTAGGGGCTGTACCAGCGGCCCGAGGTCGCCGCGCAGCTGCTGTTGGTGACCACGGACGTGCCGTCGCGCTTGAGGACCGTCTCTCGGGTGTTGCAGGCCCCGCTGATGGTGATCCAGTGCGGGAACAGATCCCGGGAGTACCCACTCGTCGACCCCTCGCTCTTGACCGTCAGGGCGTTGAGCTGCGACTGGGCGCTCGCCTTGGACGGAATGCCGGGAGGTGTCGCCGAAGCCACCGCGGCGTCGACGGCGACCAGGCCGGCGCTGGCGACCATCACGGCCGCTGCGCCGGTCAGGGCACGCCGCGCCAACGCAGATGTGGTGAGTCGTCGGGTGAGTCGCATGAGGGCCTCCTCGGTCATCGGTCGTGGACAGCGACCATCTCGCCCCATCATGTCCATCGATGGTCACCACTGCGAAGAGCGGGAAAGGCTCCCGCGAACACTGACCACAACCGTTCCCTGTCCGCACCACCGCCCCCGGCGAACTCGCCGGTCCGCTGCCCCGCCGCCGATCGCGCCTGTCGAGATGGCGACGAACCGGCAATCAGCGACAATCCGACGTCCTAGAGTGCGAGTCTCAGGCTGGCACCACACCTGCAATTCCGGGCGCGACGGTGGCCAACAACCTGATCGTCGAGACCGCCTGGCACAGCCGACAGACCGAACCAGCCGAACCAACTATCGCCGCCCCTGCACCAGCCGGCAGCAGGTAACCACCGCTCCATCAAAGCGGGGGAACTCAAACCGGCCACACGCGGTTTGGAAGTGTGGACACGGGCGGAAGTCGCTCGGCAACGGCCTAACCTCCATACCGGCCTGCACGCCCCGGAGCTGACCGCCATTGACCCTCGACACCCGCCCGATCGGGCACGGAACGGGCACGCCCCGCTCCCCTGCTTTGCAAAGATCAAGACTGCTGTCGGCCAACGTCGACGAACGGCGCTGGCCTGCTCGCCATGTCGTCCGTCGTCGTTTTCGGACCGCGTTTGTCGACTGGCTTGGCTGTACGGACGGCTGGACGGCCAGACCTCTTCGTCCCGAACACCGTTGCGGCGCAACGCCCGCTGCCGTCGACTGTCGTCCGATGCCGTTCGGCTCAGCTACCACGCCACCCGCTGGCGGGTTTCGTCACTCTCAGGCGGGCCTTTCGCTGCCTCCTTGCTGCCCTAGACAGTGGTGCAGTAGCTCGTAGCGCCTGCGCGCGCAGGGTCGGCGCCACCGCCGGTCGCACCAAGAGAACAGGGTCAAGGCCAGCACTTCGAGGTACTCGGTATCACACCTGGCGGTGCTCGGTCTCAGCCTCGGCGTAACGGCCGTGCTCCGCCATGACGACCGCCAGGCTCTGGCGGGTTTTCAGGGTGTCGGGGTGATCGGCGCCGAGGAGCCGGATCACCTCGCGGCACTCGGTCTCAGCCTCGGCGTAACGGCCCTGCTCCGCCATAACGACCGCGAGGTTGTGGCGGGTTTTCAGGGTGTCGGGGTGATCGGCGCCGAGGAGTCGGGTTCGGGCGGCCACCACGTCGCGGCACTCGGTCTCAGCCTCGGCGTAACGGCCCTGCTCCGCCATAACGACCGCCAGCCCCTGGCGGGTTTTCAGGGTGTCGGGGTGGTCAGCGCCGAGGAGCCGGATTCGGGCGGCCAGCACCTCGCGGCACTCGGTCTCAGCCTCGGCGTAACGGCCCTGCTCCGCCATAACGACCGCCAGCCCCTGGCGGGTTTTCAGGGTGTCGGGGTGATCGGCGCCGAGGAGTCGGGTTCGGGCGGCCAGCACCTCGCGGTGCTCGGTCTCAGCCTCGGCGTAACGGCCCTGCTCCGCCATAACGACCGCGAGGTTGTGGCGGATGCTCAGGGTGTCGGGGTGATCGGCGCCGAGGAGCCGGATTCGGGCGGCCACCACCTCGCGGCACTCGGTCTCAGCCTCGGCGTAACGGCCCTGCTCCTGCATGACGACCGCCAGGCCCTGGCGGGTTTTCAGGGTGTCGGAGTGATCGGCGCCGAGGAGCCGGATTCGGGCGGCCACCACCTCGCGGCACTCGGTCTCAGCCTCGGCGTAACGGCCCTGGTCCGCCGTAACGATCGCGAGGTTGTTGCGGGTGCTCAGGGTGTCGGGGTGGTCGGCGCCGAGGAGTCGGGTTCGGGCGGCCAGCACCTCGCGGTGCTCGGTCTCAGCCTCGGCGTAACGGCCCTGCTCCTGCATAACGACCGCGAGGTTGTTGCGGGTTTTCAGGGTGTCGGAGTGATCGGCGCCGAGGAGCCGGATTCGGGCGGCCACCACCTCGCGGTACCCGGTCTCAGCCTCGGCGTAACGGCCCTGCTCCTGCATAACGACCGCGAGGTGGTGGCGAGTGCTCAGGGTGTCGGGGTGATCGGCGCCGAGGAGCCGGATTCGGGCGGCCAGCACCTCGCGGTACCCGGTCTCAGCCTCGGCATAACGGCCCTGCCAGCGCATGATGTCCGCGAGGTTGTTGCGGATCTGCAGAGTGTGCGGATCATTGACGTCAACGTCTGGGTGATTGAGGTAGAGGCGCAGCAAGCGTCTCGTCGTAGTAGCCAGCACCCGTCGCTGCGCGTGATCGGGAATCAGGTCGTACAGCTGGTGAATCTGCGCGGCGGTGAGCGCGCGTGTGCTATCGGCGGTTAGGTATTCCGTGATCAACGCATCGAAGGGTGTTTGCATCTCGCTCGCCACGCAGATCGCCGCGGTGAGCATCGGTACCGGGTCATGGCGCAGCAGCATGGCAACAGCCGGCAGTGCGGCGCTCGTGTGGACCGACGCTCGACTAAGTAGGGTCAGGACCCGCCTAGCGCGGCTTAGGTCGCCGCTCGTGGCTTCGCTCACGGCCACGGCCATGACCGGCGTGCCGGTAAGCAGGTCGGCGACGTAGCCCTCCAACAACACTGCGGGTAAGTACGGCGCTAGCCAGTCCGGATCCTGCTGTCGGTACAGCCCACGCAGCCACTCAGCCAGCCGCCCCGACTCCCGACCCGGTCTACCTGCCCGGGCAAGCGCCGGCAGCCGCGCCAGCAACTGCCGCGCCATCGCCGCGTCCGGCGCACCGACCAGCGCAGCCAGCACCACCGCCTGCCCGAACACTTCCTGCGGCAAAGCGCTGAGTCCTGCCCGCTCGGCCGCCGCCTGCCACCGCTCCTGCTCCACCGCAAACACACCGGCCACGGTCTCAGCAGCATCTACTTGCCCACTCGCGCTCGTCACCGCGGCCCACGCCGCACCCCCATGCAACAACGCAATCGATGGCGACGGCCGCACCGGCACCCAGACCGCCGACGGCACCGGCTCCCCCTCCGGGGTGAAGTGACGAAGCGCCTGGGCAAACATCTGGCGTTGGGCCTTCTCGTCACCCACGATGGGCGGCACCGTCACCTGGGCCCGGAACGGCAGCTCTGACACCAGATCACTCGGCAGCCCGCCCCGGATCGCTGGCCACCACACGGCATCGACCCGGCCGGCCAGCACCAGACGGACCTCCAATGCGCCAAGCGCCGCCCACGCCGTAACCGTCGCCGCCGCATCATCACGCGTCTCGGCATCGTCCAACACCAACACTACCGAACCACCCAAACCCACAGCCGCCGCTACCGCTTCCGCTCCACACCCCCGCCGAACCCAGCCCCACCGAGCAGCACTCCGACCCGCCGCCTCCACCAGCAGCCTCGTCTTGCCCACCCCCGCCGGCCCATCGACATACAGCACTCTCTCCACCACGTCGCCCTGCCCGTCCGCCCAGCGCAACACCCGCCGCAGCAGCGGACCGTGCAACACGCTGTAGGGGACCAATGCCCGGCCGGCCGACAGCAACGCCAGCACACCGCCGTCGTCGACGCCAGCTCGATCTGCACCGTCCACGCTGGCCAGCGTCACATCCCGCCACGCAGCCTCCCGCGCCAAGAGCTCACCCCGGCGCTGCCACAACACGCCCCCATACAGGCCAGCGGCACCAGACACTGCACCCAAGGCCGCAGCCACAAGCCACGGCACAAAATTCGCCAATGCGGCCGTCACGCCAGCCGCAACCAGCAAACCGGCGCCCACCACCACCAGGCCCCGCCGCCCCAGCCGATCAGCGCCCCGACCAACAGCCACAACAACCTCCCACCGACAAACCGCCGATCGATACACTGCACCTCGCTGCCCGGGAAAACATCCACCAACAGACCAGACATTCACTGCCAGCACTGAACCCCGCAGCTTTCCAGACACGCTTTGCAGTACCGACGGCTATTCAGCCGCCGTCTGATCCGTAGCTCTAGGCGATGGAGTCCGGCTGGGTCGCCCGCGCCGTGGACCGGTGCATGACGGTCCGTCGCGCGGTGCTGCGGGTCGGTGGGTTGCTGTACTTCGCTGCTGTACTTCGGTCGGCGTTACCCCGGCCTTGCAAAGATGAAGGCTGCTGTCCGCCGGCGTCAGTGACCGCCGTTGAGCTGCTCGCCGTGTCGTCTCGCGTCGACCCCGGGCCGTCTCCGTCGGCCGGCTTGGCTGTACTGATGGCAGTACAGCCACGCGGAGCAATCCGTCAGGGTGGGTCTCCGTCCGCCGGGCTATCCATGCCCGGACTACCTCGGCCGCGAGCCAGTGGCCAGTGATCTCCGCGTGATCGAGTGGCGTCAGTCCCGAGCAGTGCCGTCGCAATGGATCGGCGCCGCGCGCGAGGAGGAACGCCGTTGCTGAGACCTGCAACAGATCTCCTGCCTCGTACGCCCCGTCTCTCTCGACGTCAATCGCGTGCAGCAAAAGGGTGAAGCTCTGTTCATCCGGATCTTCGATGTCACATCCGGGGTCGAGGAGACCGCGCAGCCTGGCCAAGTCCTCATGCTCTACAGCTAGATGCGCGGGAGTCATGGGCGAACACTAGTCGTCCCCGATGGCGCATCGATCACACCGTCAGTTTGGAAGATCGTTTCCGGCTGACCTGATCTGTCCGGAACGCCTGGTCAGGGGCAGTGCCGTCGTGCCCGATCATGACCGCTGCTGACCGACTGGGACACCAGCTACTGGCACGTGGCTGGCACGGCCGCGTGGTGGGCGCGCGGCTGCCCGGCGGCGCGCGGCTTACCACCCCCGGCCGTTCGGGCCGGGGGCGGCTTGCCGTGTCGCTGGCTCACCGTGCGCCTGGGCCCGGTACCCGGTGGCAAGCCGCGGAGCGGCGCGGCAGCCGATCGCCCCGACCTCGGTGGCAGCCGGCCACCCACGCGATCGGTACGGCGTCGCGACGTTCTGCGGGTGACGCTTCACTCCGATACCTCAGCCACGTACCGTGCATCCCGCGGTCAGTCGGGTATTCGTCGATGACACCGGCATCAACTTGGCGTACACCGCCGGCGCCGCGCTATACCGATGGCCGGAGATAGCCAGTCGACCCTGGATCCCTCGGACGGCGTCGTTCAGATCTATCCCTGAGGCAGGGCATGGACCACCGGGTCGGCCGATGCCGGCCGGAGGCCGCCAGCAGGCCGAGCGCGGTGGGCCTGCGCCGCGCTCGCGCGGCGCCTTGATCTTCAAGAGGCAATTCGGCAGTGAGAACCGCTCGCTGTGACGGTCGGCCACGCGCGGGATTACAGGGAGCGCGCTTGGCCGACCCGGCGGCAGAATCGCTGGGTGGAACCCGAGATACTGCACCAGGCAGCCCGCCAATACCTGATGCGGAGGTACGACGAGCTGAACGGCGTGTACGCGCAGCTGCCCAACCAGGGCCGGGCGATGGACGGCTACCACTACACGCGGGAGGCTCGGCGGATCTTCCCCAGATACAACATCATCGAGGCGATGCTTGGACAGGTCGAACGGCTTGACCCAGAGCGTCTACCCGACTTTGCCGACCTCTCGGCCGCGCTGCTCCGCGCGGCCAACGACGCCCAGTCGCTGATCAATCCACAAGGCAAGGACGAGGCCGAGGTGATCCGTGACGAGCGCCAGATGTTCGCTGCCGCCATCCGCGGCTGGACTTCGGAATCCGACATCGACGTCGAGCCGTTGGGATATCGCCGCGTGTTGACGGCCGAGGAGTCGTCGGGCTGGCGGCAACGCCTGCAGGAGCGATGGGGGCTACAGGGTCTGTCCTGGCACCCGATGCTGGCAGCTCCTTTGCCAGACGAGGTTCTGGTGCTGCAGGAGGCGTACATGTGGGATGAGCAGGGTGTCGGCCGAGTTCGTCAGGTGCTACAGGAAGCGGGCGGCCGACGGATCGCTGAGCTGCGTGAATACGGCGCAGACTACCTGGTGGACGTCGATCTGTTCGCGCCTCGATATACCGGCGCCGAGGGCGTATGGAGCGATAACGGCCTTACTTGGATCGCCTATGCCTCACATGAAGGAACCGTAGCGTTCGGTGGGCTGTTGGCACTGCCCTTCCCGCCCGATGGCCCGATATCCGCCGATGGCACTGGTCCGGCTGGTAGCCGACGGCTCAAGGCAGACCGCTACCCAACCGGACGGCCGGGGTCAGGACCGGGGAGTACGAATGGCTGTACTCGGACCCGACATCGACCGCGGTGACGACGATCGAGCAGCTTGAACGGAGCGCGTGGACCGGATCCCGCTCCCGACGCTACGTCTCTCGTGAGACGTTGCACTGAGCTGTGAACCGCTCCGGATCTTGTAGAGACCCTTCGGCAACCGGGGGAACCTGAGTCCCCACGGGACCACAGCCGGTGGGCCAAACCAGCGGCGGGTTGGCTCTTGCCAATCCCGCCGAGTCCGGCTGCCACCTGACACACCACGGCCCCATCCTTTGCTGCCGCGACGTCGAGTGCCTGTTCAGCGGGCATTCCTGCCGACAATGCGCCACCGGCCGGCCGCCACCCCGGAATGCTCGACGGGGGCAGCTGCCGGAGCCTGTGCGACGATGCTTCGATGAACCACAGCAGCGTCGGCTTGGTCATCTGGGACGTTGACGGGACGCTCATACCCGCTGATTTGCGCTGGCTGACGCGCGCGATCGCTCGGGCGTACGGCATCGCGGAGTCCGAGGTTGTCTTCCCTGACAAGAAGGTGCATGGGTATACGGACGAGTCGATCGCCGTTGACACGGCGATCGCTTCGGGCGTGGACCCGTCAGCTGCGGAGGCGGGCATACCCGCCTTTCGTCAGGCCATTGCCGCGGTCATGCAAGAGGGTCGGCAGGAGTTGGCTGAGGTTCAGCCGCCGTATCCAGGTGCCGTGGCGAGCATCGCGGAATTGCACGAGCGTGGCTTCATCCAGACCGTGCTGACCGGGAATCTGCGTTCGGCCGCCGACGTGAAGCTGCACGTGGCGGGCTTGGATGAGTTTCTTGATCTTCGCATCGGCGGGTTCGGATCGGACGCTCGCGATCGCTTTCAGCTTCCGGCGGTCGTAACGCAGCGCTATTCCGCGATCTACGGTGCTCCACTCGATCCTGCTCAAGTGATCGTCATCGGGGATGCGCCTAACGACATCGCATGCGCACGTCACGCCGGCTTTCGTATCGCTGTGGTCGCTCACCGGCTTGGGCGTCAAGAGCTGGTCTCCTACGAGCCTGACGTGGTACTAGAGAGTCTTAACCCGATGACGGTGGTGGCCGCCGTCAGTTCGTTGTTGAGTGCGGGCGGGTCGTCAGCTGCTTGTTAGGCGGCCATCTGCTCCTCGAGTTCGAGGACAACTGGCTCGTCAAGCCATCGTGCCAACCGCTGTCGGGCTCGTTGGGCTCGAGCGATGCCTCGATGGTTTCCGCCTGCTTTTAGCCGGTCGTAGGTGCGGCCAAGCAGGGTGCAGGACTGTTCAAGTTCGCCGGCCTCGGCGTAGGCGCTGGCGAGGTCTACGGCTGCTGCCAAGGCGACGTTGACGTTGGCGTGGTCGTGTTCCAGCATCTGTACCGCGCTTTCGAGCACGGTCACGGCCTGGCAGGGCTGGCCAAGGAGGAGATGGCATGTGCCCGCATAGACGAGGAGGCGGGCGCCGCTCCAGTCGTCGCTGTAGAGACCGACACAGTCAACAGGAGACAGATCGTTGACGGCTTCTTCTGCCCGCTTCAAAGCCGCCGTGGCCTCGCGTGGAAGTCGCAGGGCGGCGAAGGCTTGGGCCTGTTCGGCAGCTAATCGAGCTCGTGCGGCGGAACTGAGGTCGGTGGACGCGCGGGCGGCCTCGTCGAGTAGTCGCAGGCCAATCATAATGTCACCGTCTGCTTCGATCAGTGTGGCGGCTTCCGAGTGAAGGTTGCTCTCGAAGATGCGTGCGGTCGCGCTGACCCTGTGGTTGCCCAGCCTGTCGCCGAGCTGGCGAGCGTAGGCACAGTGAGCAAGCGCGACGGTTCGGTTGCCCTGTGCGCTCCACAACCGGCTGGCGACGATCGAGGCTTCGGCGAGCATCGCTCCGATATCAGTACGAATGGGCGCACGACCGGCCTTGCGGTATAGCGTGGACAGGCAATCTCGGTGGGCCTCGATCAGACCGAGTAGCGCGTCGGGCGACACGGCCTGGCGCTGCTGGGCCAGCATGCTGGTGAGCGTGGAGAAGCTGTTCCACTCGCCCATCAGGTAGTCGGTTCCGGACGTGCGCGCGAGCATTTCCCCGGCTTTGGAGGAGTACGACGGCGCCCCAGCCGCCTGGAATTCCTGAATGGCAGCCACGCCGTTCCGCACGCGCTGGGTGCCGGCGAGTCGGATACGATCGTATTCCCGGGACAGCCTGCCGTCGGTTCCCAGCAATTCGTCGCTCCGGGTCCAGAAGTCACGCCCTACGCGCTGCCGACCGGTCTCCACGTTGGCGATCGTGCTCCGTCCATACCTCACCAGTGGCGCAAACGTCTCTTGCGTGTAACCAGCGGCCTTGCGGCTGCGCGCAAGCATCTGACCAAGGGCGCTCCAGACATTGGCCACGTCTTGCGGTGGCACGCTCGGCATCAGCAACTCCCGACTAGTACGGACGCTCGCGCAGGGGCGAGACGCGGTGGCCTGGGAGCACTGTAGTGCAGGATCGCGATACGTAGGCCAACCAGCGGCTTCTTCCAACAATCTCCGACAAAGTTCCGACATCACACTCGCAGGTGGTCCGAACTCGCGTGACCTGCGATTCCGCGTCCGTGACCTAGAGCTGGCCGAGGCTGATTATGACCTTGCAGCCAAGTGCCGCGTTGAGGAGCCGATCGACAACGAGATGGTATGCCCCAGCACGAGTGCGTGATCCTCAACCCCGACCGCCAATGAAGGGGCGTCTTGTCAAGGAATTGTCAGACGTTGACGATGAGCCTTGCCGACCTCGAGCGCATTCGCCTTTAGTCACTCTCGTCGCCGATAGCGCATTCCGCGTTTCGGCCCGAACGCATTACCACCAAGCCCATCACGGACGGCGTTCCCGGCGGCACAGGTACCGATGATTGATTGACGAAATCTGAGGAGATCCCGGATGCCGGATCATGATGAGCTGAAGCGTTACGGCTACACACAGGAGTTGGCGCGTCGCCTCCGATTCCGGGACCTGGTCGCGTATGGCTTGGTGTATATGGTGCCGATCGCGCCGATGGCGATTTTCGGCAGCGTGTACGCCGGCTCCGGCGGGATGGTGGCCCTGGCGTACGCGGTCGGTGTGGTGGCCCTCGTTTTCACCGCGTTCTCGTACGCGCAGATGGTGAAGGCGTTCCCGATGTCGGGCAGCGTCTACAACTACGCCGGCCGGGGCATCAGCGCGCCGGTCGGTTTTCTGGCCGGTTGGGTGATCCTGCTCGACTACGTTCTCGTGCCGGGCTTGCTGTATCTGGTGGCGTCGGTGGCGATGCATGCCACCGTGCCGGCGGTGCCGGTGTGGTTGTGGCTGCTGGGATTCGTCGCGGTCAACACGATCGTCAACTCGGTCGGCATCCGCATGACCGCGATGGTGACCCGGGTGATGCTCGTCGGCGAGCTGATCATCCTGGCGGTCTTCCTGGGCGTCGCCTGCTGGGCTCTCGCCTCGGGCAGGGGCCGGTTCAGCTGGGACGCGTTCTACAACTCCGACACGTTCACCTGGTCGGTGGTGGCGGGGGCGGTGTCGATCGCCGTGCTCAGCTTTCTGGGTTTCGACGGCATCAGCATGCTGGCCGAGGAGGCCAAGGGCGGTTCTCGGCAGATCGGCCGCGCGATGGCCACTGTCCTCGTCCTGGCGGGGGTGTTGTTCATCGCCCAGACGTGGCTGGCCGCGATGCTCGTCCCCGACCCGGGCGTGCTTCTAGCGCAGGGTGATCCGAACGGCACTGCCTTCTACGGCGCGGCCGCGGCGGCTGGCGGTGGCTGGCTGGCGACGCTGTGCGCGGTGGCAACGGCGATCGCGTGGGGTCTGCCGAATTCGATGGTCGCGCAGGTGGCGACGTCCCGGCTGTTGTACGCGATGGCCCGCGACCGGCAGCTCCCGGCGTTTCTGGCGAAGGTGTCGGTACGGCGCAACGTGCCGATCAACGCCACCCTGCTCACCGGCGTCGTGTCCCTCGCCCTGGGCCTGTACATGGCCACCCGCGCTGACGGGATCACGCTGCTGTCATCGCTGATCAACTTCGGGGCGATGGTCGCGTTCCTGGTCCTGCACGTCTCCGTGGTCGTGCACCACCTCATCCGGCGGCGCAGCGGCAACTGGTGGGCGCACCTGGTCATGCCCGGTATCGGGTTCGCGATCTTGGCCTACGTGGTGGTGAACGCGAACATCGCCGCGCAGCGCCTCGGCCTGGCCTGGCTCGCTCTCGGCGTCGTCGTGCTCGCCGGTCTCTACGCCACCGGCCGCCGCCCGTCGCTGTCGGGCCTGGTGCCAGTGCAGCGGTCCGCTCGTGACCTGGAGCGGGTGTGACCACGATGTCTTCCGGAAGTCACTTCACGTATCGGCCGGCGCGTGACGAGTTGGCCTACACCTTCGGCGGGCGGATTCCGGTGGCGCATGTGCGCTCTGGTGACGTGTTCAGCGTGCATACCGAGGACTGCTTCGGCGGACGGGTGCGAGGGCTGGCGGATCTGCCGTCGCAGGTGTGTGCGATGCCGTATCTGAATCCGGTGTCGGGGCCGTTCTTCGTCGAGGACGCCGAACCCGGCGACACCCTCGCCGTCCACATCGCCTCGATCGTTCCGGCCCGGGAGTGGGGTGTGTCCGCGACGTTCCCGTACTTCGGGGCGCTGACCTCGACCCCGCATACCGCGACCCTCCAGCCACCCCTCGACGAGCGCGTCTGGGTCTACGACATCGACCCCACCGCTGGCGTCGTGCGGTACCGCGCGACCACCAGTGGCCACAGGGTTGAGCTGCCGTTGGATCCGATGATCGGCACGATCGGCGTCGCCCCCGCCGCGATGCAAGTCCGCGCCACGATCGTCCCGGACTACTACGGCGGGAACCTCGACACCCCGCAACTGCGCGCCGGCAGCACCCTCTACCTCGGCGTCAACGTCCACGGTGCGCTCCTCGCCCTCGGTGACGGACACGCCCGCCAAGGCGAGGGCGAGGCGTGCGGGGTCGCGGTGGAGATCGCCACCGTCACCACCCTCGCCGTCGAGGTCATCAAGGGCGGCCTTCCCACCGCGTGGCCGCGGCTTGAAAGCGACACCGCGATCATGTCCGTCGGCTGCGCCCGACCACTCGAGGACGCCTACCGCATTGCCCACCAGGACCTCACCACCTGGACCGCCGACCTGTGCGGGCTGGACACCCTTGACGCCTACCAGCTCATTTCCCAAGCCGGCCGGGCGCCGATCGGCAACGTCTGCGACCCCAACTACACGGTTTTGGCTGCGATCGACAAGGCCCACCTCCCTCAGCCGCAGCCCGCCTACGCAGACGCCCACGCCCGGCTCCGCGGCCTCACCCTGGGGCAGCGATGACCGCTTCGGTGCCCGGGCTGCCGCTGCGTGATGAGCTGTACCTGCTCGCCCACAACGACGACACCGGCCAACCCCACATCCACCGCCAAGCCTTGGCCCTCGGTCTCGCCGGCGCCGTCCTCATCGACCTCGTCCTCACCGGCCGCACCACCCTCGACTGCCACGGCCAGGTTGGGGAGCAGCGGGTTCGGCTGCACCTCGATCGGCCCGTCGGCGACCTCATTACCGATGCCGCCCTCACCAGCCTGCGCCACACCCGGCCCGCCCCACCGCTGCGCCACTGGCTGCGCGGGTTCGCCGACGACCTCTACGAACGCACCCGCGCCGGCCTGCACGCCGCAGGGATCCTCCGCCACACCAGCCACCGCCGACTCGGCGGACTGATCCGCGCCGACACCTACCTGCCCACCCACACCCGGTGGCCCGTCATCGCGCGCGCTCGCCTGCGCTACCTCGCCGACGGCCGCGAGCAACCCGACAACCACACCGCCGCCCTCGCCGGACTCGTCGTCGCCCTCAACCTCACCGACCACCTCTATCTCCACGACGACACCACCACCGTCGCCGCCCAGCTGCGCGCCATCGCCGACCAACACCACCGGCCGGTGCGCGACATCACTACCGCCGTCGACGCCGCAGTCGGCGACCTCGCCACCGCCATCTACCGCTAACCACGAGGAAGGAACCCCCGACACCGTGATGCTCCCGTCGACGGTCCCCACCCGCCTGGCGGTGAACCTGGTCGGCAGCGTCCTGCTCGCCGACTGCTTCGCCAGCTCCCCCGGCCATCCGAGGCCCGCGTCGACCGCGCCCACGGTCGCCGGCAGCCGATCCGCCACCACGCACCCCAGCGCCGCCGGGCCAGGTTTGACCCCGTGGCAGCGGCTCACCGCCCTCGCCGACCCCGTCGACACCACACCCGGCGAGGCGCCGAGGAAGACGAACGAGCACCTGCCCGGCGGCTTGCACCCATACCTGCCCGAAGCACTCCTGGAAGACACGGACGTGCTGGCCGGGGCGGTAGCGCCCCGAGAACTGGCCACCGACCTCGCCTATTCGCGGATGCTCATCCGCGGTGTCGTCGCGCTCGTGAGCAGCCAGTACCTCAACCAGGACCTGCGGACGACGAGCCTGCGTGTCATCGCCGACATCCCCGGCATCACCGACCGCGGCCAGAGCAACGACCTCGTCGGCTGCACCGGCCTGACGTTCGCCGTCACCGCCGACGGATCCATCTCGCAGCTCCTGGTGGACCCGCAAGGCGGCGAGGTCCTCGCCGTGCACGAGCGGCTGACCGGCCGGCGGGCGGGCCTGTTCTCGTACGTCCTCATCCTCGAACGCGGCCACACCACCTACGCCGGCGCCCCGTCGGACCCTGACCGGCCGGCCACCAACCTCCACCGTCGCAGGCGCGATCAGCAGCAGGGGTCACCCGAGCTGCGACGCGTAGCCACTGCAGCACCAGGCCACCGAATCATCGCCACCGCCTACCGACAACGGCGAAGGAAAGAGGTACTTCCTCATGGATCTACGAACGTGGGCCGGCTCTGGCCGTCGAACGGGCCCGATCGAGCAACCCTGCCAGGAGTGGCAGGTGCGAGCACCCAGGAGCTGTCGGTGATGTCGTCGCAGTTGCAGACGCCGGGCGCCGGCCCGACGCCAGATCGGCCGCGCTACCGCACGGAGACAACGCCTCCTCACACCCCTCTGCGGCCGACGTGGGCATGCCGGGCATGCGGTCAGGCGTGGCCGTGCCCGCAGGCCCGGCTGCTGTTGAAAGTGGAGTACGAATCGGCTCTCCCTGCGCTCTCGATCTACCTCAGCGGGTTGATGTTCGAGGCGATGCGTGACCTGTTCCACCTCAACCCCCACGACGGGCCGAGCCCGCAGGAGATGTTCGACCGCTTCGTGGCCTGGGGCCCATTCCGAAGATCAATCCTGAAGCAGCAGTGAGCAAACACCGCAGCCTGCCGCTGGTGAGAGGACCTCCGCGACGGCTGGCCGCGACGTCCCCTCTACATCACCGCACGACAAACGCTCGCATCACCGCCCCGACGGCGACGTGATGCGCGCTCATCCCCGTTCGCGATCAAGGAGGAACCTTGAGCATCACCGCAGACAAACCCGTCACGACCGTCGCACACGACCCGCGCACGCTCGTGTCGACCGAGGTGTTCGACAAGCTGACCCGCTACTTCGCCGCCCGGCAGGAGGTAAGCCACACCTACGCCGAGCGCGCGGTCGGGCAATTCCTGGTCTTCCTGAAGGCCCACGCCAGCCAGGCCGGCAAGCCCGACTTCGGGATGCTCCTGCCAACCGGCGAGTCCTACCGGGTCGTGCCCACCCGACCGGTCGACGCCGTCTGGCACGCCCTCCTGCAGATCAGCGAGCCCTACACCGCCGCCTGCCACCAGATCGCCGGCCACTACGTGCACCACCGGCCGATCCTGACCGAAGCCATGCGAGACGGCACCGCCATCACCTACACCCTCGCGGCGTTGCACGACACCGGCTACCAGATCGACATGGAATTCTGGGGCGGTGAGGCCGAGTCCTGCTGTCCGCCGAACCCGCCGCAACCCGGCCGGTAACAGGAGAACCTGATGCGCAGCGACTGGACGACCCTGCCCCGCAGCGTGATCACCAGGATCACCGACCAGGTCGGTGGAGCGTTCGAGGCATCCCCGGCACCCGACGGCAACCACGCACAGATCGCCTCGACCGTCACCGCCCCGTCCGGACCGGTCTTCGTCAAAGCGGCCTGCGGCGAATGGGCCGTCCAGTCGCTGCGCTACGAGCTGGCCGTCACCCAAGCCGTCGACCGGTACCCGCCGGCGCTGCGGTGGCACTTCGAGGCCGATGGCTGGCTGGTTGTGGGAACCGAGCATCTCGCCGGCCCCCACCCCGACCTATCCCCCGACAGCCCCGATCTCGACCTGCTCACCGCCGCCCTGAAAGACCTTCAGCAGACGCCGGCGCCGGGCGATCGGTGGTTCACCCCTGCCGGCCGGCTCGGGTTCACGCACCCGGCGATGCACGGCGGGACACTCGTGCACTCCGACCTCAACCCGACCAACCTGATCATCACACCGCACGGCCTGCGCATCGTCGACTGGGCCTGGGCCACCAAAGCAGCTGCCTGGGTCGAACTCGCACTACTCGTCCAATGGCTGATCGGCAGCGGCCACACCGCCGACCAAGCCGAAGACTGGCTCGGGCAATTCCCGGCCTGGACCGCCACAAGCGCTGACGTGCTCAACCACTTCGCCTCGGCCAACGCCGCGAAATGGGCGACCAAGGCCCGACACAACACCGAGCGCTGGGTACAGGACCTCGCCCAATGGACCGGCGACTGGGCGATCCACCGAGCCCACGGGCGCATAGCTCAAGGCCGTGAGCCACCGCCAAGGGCCCGGCAGTCTTGACAACCGGCAGGCTGGACAAGGTCACCCCACGCCCCAGGATCTCGGCCCACCCAAGTCAGGGATGAACTCGCGCGCTGAGCGCCCGAACCGCAGGGAGCCAACGATGGCCGATCCGCTCGACACCGAGCTCACGGAGACGGCTCGCGCTCGACTGGTCGACAAGCTGCTCGCCGACGGTGCGATCACCTCACCGGCCGTGGAAGCGGCCTTCAGACGGGTCCCCCGCCACCTGTTCACGCCCTCGGGAATCAGTGTCGAGGCCGCGTACGCCGACGACGTCGTGGTCACCCGCCGCGGCCCGGACGGCAAGGCGACCAGTTCGATCTCAGCGCCGTGGCTCCAAGCCGCCATGCTGCACGCCGCCCACCTTCAACCCGGCGCACGCGTGCTGGAGGTCGGATCCGGCGGCTACAACGCCGCGCTCATCGCCGAGGTCGTCGGCCCACACGGCACGGTCACCAGCATCGACATCGACCCCGCCGTCACCGCCCACGCCCGCACCGCCCTCGACACCGCCAGCTACCCGCACGTTGCAGCGGTGCACGCCGACGCGGACGAAGGCTGGGCGGCGGCCGCCCCGTACGACGCCATCATCGTCACCGTCGAGACCAGCGACATCCCACCCGCCTGGACCGACCAGCTCGCCCCCGACGGCGTCCTCGTCGCCCCGCTGCGGATGCGAGGCCACACCCGCTGCCTCACCCTCGTCCGCGACGGCGTACACCTCGTCGCCACCAATGCCCTCGTCTGCGGCTTCGTCCCGATGCAAGGCGCCGGCGCCAACCCCGTCACACCACACCACCTACGCGGCGACGACGTCACCGTATTCATCGACGACCCTGTCACCGAGGCCCTGGATCTCCGCGCGCTGCCCGCCGCCCTCGACGGACCGCGTCACGACGCCTGGTCACCGGTCACCACCCCACCGGCGACCCCGTTCGACACCCTGCACCTGTGGCTGGCCAGCCAACCCCACCCTCACGGTCTGCTCGCCGTCAACCGGCAACGCACCGCCGACCTGGCACCGCAGAACTGGGTGGCCTGCCCAGCCCTGCTCACCGCCGACAGCATCGCCTACCTCGCCACCCGCCAACTCGACCACACCACCTGGCAGTTCGGCACCCACGGCTACGGACCCCACGCCACCACACTCACCGGCCACATGCTCGACCTCATCGCCGCCTGGGACCGCCACCACCGACACCAACCCAGCCCGCACATCGCCGTCTACCCCACCGGCACCGCACCCAGCCCCACCAACCACCGGCGACTACTGATCCCCCGCCCACACACCACCATCGCGATCACCTGGACCAGCAACGGCCATCCCGCATAACCAGCAACGGCCCGTCCACGCCTGCACGAACCACCGTCGCAAACAGAAGACGGCAGGCCGGCCGTGTGACGCAACTGCGGCCAATTCCAATCCCCGCCTCGCGCCGCAGCCCACCCTTGTGGGAGCGGTCAAAGGGACCTGCGGACGGCGGCGACTCCGCAGGCCAGCACGAACGCGAGCGCGATCAACCCGATCCGCAGCGAGGGCACGTCCCGTGTCGGCCGGACGCCGATCGATACCGCGAGTCCCAACTGAGCCAGCAACAGCACACAGACGACGACGCTCAGCGCCCGATACGTGTTCCCGAACTCGAACCAGAACACCCAGGTGCCAGCGATGGCGGGGATGACCATCAGCAGGCTCAGGCCGATCAGCGGGACGGCCAGCCTCCACCGCATACGGGCATCCACCGCCGTTCCCTCCCCGCCTACCGCCGCCGGCACACCCGCTGCCACCCTGGCGGTCAGCGTCGCATCCATGCCCAGTCCATCCTCGGCCTCTGGCGCAAGGGCTACCAAGACTGCCTCAAGGCCAGCCGAGTGACCCACCCCCATAGGTTCTCGCGTTTCCCGTACGGTGTCCCCTGCGCCGTAACGAGCAAATCACCGTATGCGTTGGCCATCTCGCGGGGGCTGAGGCTGATGTTCGGAGACAGAGCCAACGTTCGGCTGTCCTTGGCGAACCTCGACTTCCTCGGCGACGACGACGCACTGCGCACGAACGCCGCGCAAGCTGTCGACGAGTCCGCTACCCGGTCCGCGCCGAGGCTCCACTCCGGCCAGGACCGCACAGCGTCTGTCAGCCTGCTCCTCACCAGAGCCGGACAAGTGGACGACGTGACGATCAGCCGCGACTGGCGACGCCAGGCCGGTGTGACCCGTATCGGGGATGCCGTCTACGAGGCATACACCTGCGCGCTGGGGAGCCTCCTCGAAACCACCGCACTCGAGGAGTTGCAGCCAGACCAGCCCGCCCTGGCTCGACCACCACAGCCGCCAGCTACCAGCACGGAGCCCGAACTCGACCAGGCCCTCTGGCTGCAGCGCACGTGGGGCGCCCTGCACCAAATCGACGCCGAACTCGCCCGACTGTCCCACGCACCGGAGCAGCCCGAGCAACGGACGATCTCCAGTCCGCACGGATGCCTGACGCTTCACCTGCGCGGCGCGGGCATCACGGCGATCACCTCAGACACGGCGCGCGTCGCCGGCATGGACACCGAACAACTCCGGTTCGAGGCTCGATCACTCTTCCGGACCTACGAGCTCGCCCGTCCCGGAGAGACGGAGGCGCGACGATGAAGGACCTGGAGGTCATCACCGACGCGCTGCGCGACGAGGGCAAGAAGTGGCTGGCGATGTCCGACAGCATCGCGGCGGTCAAGACAGCCGCCGAACAGCTGCATCTCGAGCCGTCCGCGTTCTTCATCGGCGACGCGAGCGTGGTCCTGCACGCCGGCTCCTACCGGGACTTCCACACGTTCATGGTGCGGATCCTGAGCGGTGCCGTCACGGAGTTCGATCAGATCGGCGCGACGCTGCGGCGCATCGCTGACGAGTACGACCGGGCCGACGAGGTCGTCTCCCTGGACCTCGACAAGATCTACCGCGCATGATTATGGAAGGCAGTGCAGGTGCAGCCCGCAAGCAGAGACCTTGAGTACGGCGAGCCGTTCAACAAGGCGTTCGACCAGATCCGCTCCGGCATCGACCGAGCCGTCGGCTCCTTCAACGACATCGTGGAACGCGTCAACGAGCACAGGTGGCTTCTCGGACCCGCCGGACTGTGGTGGATCAAGCAGAACCTCGACGCCACCCGCCGGGCCATGACCACGCTGCTCGACCAGGTCGACCACGCGCTGGAACGCCAGGTGCCGGTGCTGTCGCTGATCAACGTCAGCTTCCGGTGGGTCAACGACGTCAAGACTCCCGTCTCCGAGTTGTCGTTCACCGCCACCGAGCCGCGCAGCGACAACATCGCCAAGTGGAGCGGTGACGCGGCGATCGCCTACAACGCCAAGGCCACCAAGCAGAAAGCCGCGATCGACGAGTCGGTGCTGAAGGCCGAGTTCATCAGCCAATGGCTGTTCAAGATCGCCCGCTCGAACGTCGATTACGCCGTCGAGCTGGCCAAGATCGTCACCGGACTCGCCGGCAAGTTGGCGCAGGCCGCCACCGAGGCCAGCACCGTCATCGACATCCCCTGGGCCATCTCCACCCTCGCCAAATCGGTCGGTGACCTCGTCAGCGCCGGCCTCAACACCCTGCTCACCGTCGGGCAGCGCTTCATGGACGCCCTCGGCAACATCCGGGACATCGCCACCCAGGTCGGTGACTACTCGAAGCTACCCGGAAGCCAGTGGCCGCAAGCCGTTCGGGACTGACCCAGCACGAGGCGCCCCTCTCCAGAGGCCACAGCGTGCGCTACCCGGCAAGCGTGGGCGTTCACGCCAAAAGGCAGTGGTCTCGGGGGGACGAGCCAAGGCCGCTCAGGCCGTCGGCACCGCCGCTTGCGTGGCCCGCAGAATCGTCAACGACTTCTCCGCCAGCGCCGAGTTCGCAACGTAAGACTCGCCGCCGACGGCGAGCCACACCTTCACCACCAGGTTGCCGGTACGCGCGTGCACCATGTACTCGGCGTACTTGAACCCCGGGGTCGACCGCTTGGTGAAAGCCTCCGCCTCCTCCCCCACCCCTGGCACAACTCCGGCGGGCGTCATCCCCGTAGCCCGCCGCGTCCCGCGATACAGCTGCCGCGCCTCGTCGGCCGTTGCAAGCGTCGACGCCTCGACCCGAAGATTCGCCTGGTAGCCAGCCTTCGTTCGCATCTCGAACAGGCAGGCGGCACCGGGCCGAGCCAGCGGCGGCCGCGGATCTTCGCGCGTCACCTCGGGCGCCAGGTCCGCCACGACCTTCACATCCGTCCTCGCGCACAGGTCCAGCCCATCCGCGGTGTACGCCGGTTCGGCAGGTGCTGTCGGGCTGGCCGTGACGCCGGTAGCCGAGGCAGATGGCGGGGTAGGCGCCGCGATTGGACCATCATCGGCGTTGTCACAGCCAGCCACCGCCACGGCGAGCAGGACGGCAGCGGCGACGGCCGGGAGACGGACCGAGGTAGACACGACCCGAACATACCCGCTGTCACCGAACGCGACTGTCCGCGCAAGCGACGACTAGGGTTCACGTATGGCCGCCCGTGAGACACCGGAGCAGATCGCCCGCACCAGAACGGTCACCACCGACGCGGTCCTCGGCGGCAGTGTCGACCTGCGCGTCTACCCGTACCGGCTTCTCACCGTCCTGTCGCATCGCGGCGTGGGCGGTGACCAGGTCACGCAGGCCGTCGCCGCCGCAGAGGTGCTGGAGCGATTCGGCTGGGAACTGATCACAATCTCCGAGTTCGCGAGCAGCAGGATGGTCTACGCGATCATGCGCCGACGGTGACGCCAGACCCTCCATGACTACCGCGGAACGCCGTCGCGAGAGCGACTACTGGGCGATGGCCCACAGAATGACAATTATTGCTACACCGCTGCTCGCCTCTCGGGCCGTCGTTAGACGTGGGGTGTGGAGCCGGTGCAAGGCTGGTGCTTCCGGTGGCGCCGAGGAATAGGGCGTGCCGGATGGCTTCGAGGCACTGCCCTCCCAGCCTGCGGGTACACCGAATAGTTCGCGCGACCGCGCGGCAGACTGGGCTGCGGGTCGGCGCCGACGAGGCCGAGGCACCAGAACGGCTACCCTCAGGACCCCGGCAAAGTCGTGACGGTGTCTGACTTGTGCGGCTGGGAGTAGACGCGCCGCTGTTGGTGGCAGCAAGACGGGCATGACCTTTTCGAAGATCATCAAGGTTCTCTACGGGTCAGCCCGGTGGGAGATCGACAACTTCCGGACGGAGCGGTGCATCAAGGTGGTGCCGGCGCCTGACGATACTGCGGCTGCGTCTGACATCGAGTTAATTGCTGCTGCCCGGGTGGGGACCGTCGGCGCTTCCGACGTCGACAGCTACGACGTTTCATGGTCGAACCGGCGCCGCTTGGCGAGGCGAGCACTGGACAAGCTCGGTTGGGACGTGTGAAAGGGCAGGCCGAGATCGGACCTGTAGTCGTTCGGAACCCATCTTCGGATTCGGACCCGAGGAAGGGATCTTGTACGTGGCATGCAGCAGCGCTCCATCTCCGTTGAAGCGACCCCGCCGCCAGCCCGTCACCGCATCGCACCGCGAGCAGGCGGCAACCTTGGCAAGGGATATCCTGCTTCGAGCCAGAGATGTCGATATCGCCAGAAAATCATGCTACGCAGCGTGGGAGGGGGCCGATGCCTGCGAATGGTCCGCTGCCGGGGAAGAATCCCCGGTTGCCCCCGACCCCCAGCCTCTCCGAGTACGAGTTCGAGGACTTTACCGAGCGTCTGCTCAGTGCGAACCGGTTCTGTCCGGGCTCGGCTCGTCGGATAACCCGGGTAGAGCGTTGGGGCCGGCGAGGCGACTCCCAGGACGGCATCGACTTCGAAGGTGACTACAGCGACGGAAAGACCGCCGCTTGGCAGTGCAAGCGATACGACAAGCTGACGCCGGCAGACGTCCGGGAAGTCGTGCGCGTCTGCACCTTTCAGGCTGACGAGTACTACCTGGTCTTCTCTGGCGAGGCATCGCGCGACGCCAGAAGGGAGATCAAGAAGCACCCCGACTGGCAGCTACTTGATCAGCGCGCCCTTGGACGCATGTTGGACGACCTCCCTTTGCATAAGCGACGGGACGTCCTTGATGCGACGTGGGACCGGCCGACCCGGCAGTTCCTTCTTGGTGTGCCCGGCACCGACGCATTTCTCAGTATCGACACCTTTGCCGCAGATCGCATGAAGGAGGACGCGCTGCTCAACGACCGTGGACCCCTCATCGGACGTGACGCGGAGCTCGCCGCGCTTCGGACTGCACTCGACCGATCAGCGGACTTCCCGACGGTCGTCGTTGTCGCCGGCCCTGGAGGCCGCGGCAAGACCCGTTTGCTCACTGAAGCATTGGCAGAGTTCGAGCAGGCCAACCCGCAGGTTCCGGTCGTCTGCCTTTCGCCCGGACGCAGCCTTGACCAGGGGGCAATCGACGAGCTTCCGCACACGCCGGCCGTGGTACTGGTGGACGACGCACACCGTGACCCGGCCGCCCTCGCAGCGCTACTTACCTACACGCGCCTGACGGAGAGCACGCAGGTTGTCCTCGGCTCCCGGGCGTCTGGGGTTGCCGCCGTGCAGGCCGAGATCATCAACGCCCGGTTTGCGCCGGCTCAGGTCGAGACAATCCCGGTCGAGGAGCTGAGTTGGCGGGACGCACGCAAGCTGGTCGCGAGCATCGCCGATGACCTCGACCTGACCCTAGCGGCGCAGGAGTACTTCGCCGGCCAAGCCGTTGACTCTCCGCACGTGGCGGTCATCGGCATCAACCTGATCCGTAGCGGCCGGTTGACAGCGCCCCTGAAGGCCGATGACGCCCTTCGCCAGCAGGTTCTCGCCCGGTACCAAGAGGTTGCCACCGGCGAGCTGGAAGGCCTACCAAACCGCACCGTACGACGAGCACTCGCCGTCTTCGCGGCTCTCAGCCCCATCGACGACACCGACGACACACTGCGCACAGACATCGCCCGATTCATCGACTTGGACACGGGCGACCTGCTGCGCCTCTGCCAAAGCTTGCAAGATCGCGGCGTCCTAGTGACGCGCAGCGGACTGACCCGCGTAGTCCCCGACGTGCTTGCAGACGAGATCTTGGAGACCGAGGCCGCGGTCGGGCGCCACGCGACCGGCTTCGCTCAACAACTCTGGGAGGCCTTCGGTAGCCCTTCCGACAACCGGCTCGTGACCACGCTCGCGGAACTCGACTGGCGGCTCGTTCGACGGCACGGGCCATCGGTCATCGGGCCGATCTGGGAGTCGGTGGCGGACCGGCTCCGCATTGCCGAACCCGTCGAGTTACATCGAGCGCTTCGTGGGCTTCGGAACCTGGCGACCACCCTGCCAGTTCCGTTCCTGACAGTGCTGGAGGAACTCCGGGTCCGGTTGCAGGAGCATGACCGACCGGTCCCCGACGCTGTAGCCGCCCACCCGTTCTTCTACCGAGTCGAGGACTCACGGCACGTTCTCTGGCTCATGCCCGAGCTGTACGGGCAGTGCGCTGCCAGCGCCCCAGAGACGCTCGAAACGGTCCTCGACGCGCTCTGGTCGCTACACCGCGATGACTCACGGCCGCCAAACCAGCACCCGGGCCATGCTGCCCGGGTCATCAAGGACCAGCTCGCGAGCATCGGCGACATGTTAGACCCGTCGTTCCCCTCCCGAATCGTGGCGTGGATCGACAAGCAACTCGCTCAGGCGACCGACCCGCAGCACGCGACGCCGATGTTCGCGCTACGTCCCCTGCTGGCAAAGGATGGCACCCGGACCGTCGCAGAAACCCGCCGACGCATCTCACTTCGCCCGTACGCCGTCTCGGCGGCCTGGGCACGCCCGATCCGGGACTCGATCCGATCGACTCTTCTCCGACAAGCAAGCGGGACCGACCTGCGCCGAGCCGGGGAGGCTATTCGCCTTCTCGGCACAGCGGTCCGTCAACCGGCAGGTCCGGCCAACCGGGAAGTAACCAGGAAAGAGGTCCTGGACTGGGAAGAGGATGATCTCGCCACGCTGACGACCTTGGAGAGGGCGGCTGTTTCCACCGGCAGTGCCGTGGTCCGCCGATTGATCCGCCACGAGATTGGCTGGACAGCCGAGCATGCTCGATCGGTACGTGTTCGCCATGCTGCTCTGACTCTCGTGACGTCGCTCGACAACCGGGACGACGACCTGGCAGACGTCCTCCTCAGCACGTTCCGAGGCTTCCCGACCCGGCGCGGAGTGACGGTTGCAACGCTCAATAAGCTACGGGCGGCGGAAGAAGCGCGAGCCGCCCGTGAAGCCGGTATGCGGCAGGACGAGATCGATGCAGAACACCGCGAACAGCTCCGAGTCAGGATCGAGGAGCGGATTGCGATGCAGGAGCATACAGTCGCGCAGGTCGTCACGAGGCTTACGTCCTACAGCATCCCTGCGTTGGTGCGTACGCTCCGCGCCCGCGCGGTAGAGGTCGAGCTGGCCGCACCTAGGCCACCTACGCTGTGGGGCGTCTGGCGGGAGTTCGGCAAGCAGAGATCCGATCTCCTCCCTCACGTGGTTCGGGAGATCGCCGACGGACCGGCGTCGGTCCTCGACCAGAGTCTGCACCAGCTGCTGGATGCCTGGGCCGACTACGACGAGACCGGTTTACTCGCTTGGCTGGCTGACGCTTCGAGCTACCGCATGGAGGTGCGCCTGGCCATCGGCAACGCCTTCGCCACGTATGCCTGGACGGACCGCGGGGCACCCTTCGTGAAGATCCACCGCGAGGGCATAGCGGAAGCCGAGCCTGAGCTACGCAACCGGTACATGATGGGCAGCCACAAGTTGCTCGCTACCGCGCCGGCCGCCACGGCCCGCCTTCTGCTCAGCGAACAAGCTTCACCGCACGCGCTAACAAACGCACTGGAGAGCGCATGCGGCTACGCCGGGCTCAGCTGGGGCCAGACCCTCAGCAAAGAGGACGCATCAGCAATCCTCGAATTGATCAACTACGCAGGCTGGGACGATTACACCGTTCAGCAGATCGCCGCCGGCATTGCACTCACTTACCCACGCCTGGTTCTAGACCATCTTCAGAACCTGCACGGCGACGGCGGCCGCTTGCCGACAGACGTCGACGGCTTCGCGGGCGCCTTCGGCCGAAACGCCGAGGCGCTCGCGCACTGGATGGTCGACCGCGCTCATCACGGCGAAGCCGCGCACGCATCAATTGTCGTCTCCATCGCCATGGGGGATGGCATGACGACCGCTCAGGCTCAACATCTCGCCGCCGCCGTCGATAGGCTCGACGATGCCGCACTCAAGGACATGGTGTCGGCACTCCGAGACGTCGCCACGTGGCCTCTGCACCATCTTGACTTGGCCAGGGCCATTCTCGTCAGGGCGCGCCGCGTGAACGACGATCTGCCGACGCGTGCGCTCGCCGACATCTCGGACGCCATGACGCTCCGCTCATGGGGATACTCGAACGGCGTGTCCGACGAGCTCAACAAGACCCGCGCGGCCGCCGCACAGGCAGCAAGCACTGAGACAGATCCGGACCTCAAGGCAGCGTTCACGGCTGCCGAGTCCTGGGCGGCAACCCACGCCGCGCAACTTCTGGCCGAAGCTGACGAGGAAGCCGACTGATCACTGAGCCCTTTCCAAGCTGGTCTTGCAGCTCAAGGCGGGTGTGGCAGGCTCGGTGATCGATGGGTGCGAGGCTCCAGGTAGGACAGCTGTCGACCAAGACTCGAAGCCCCGACCGGGAGCCTCGCCATGCTGTCCTACCCCGCCACGATTCCGTTGTCCAGCCGCACCCTGAACCACCTCGCCGAACGCATCCGCGGCCACCGCAAGCAGCGCGGCTCCCGGTGGCGACGCCTCGACCCCGGCCGGCAGGCGCTACTGACTCTGGCTCACCTGCGCAACGGCGACACCTACACCCGACTCGCGGCCGGCTTCCAGATCGGCGTCGCCACCGCCTGGCGCTACGTGCAGGAAGCCATATCCCTGCTCGCGACGGCCGCCAACGACCTGGCCACCGCCATGGAACGGATCCGCCGGCTGGCGTACGCGATCTTGGACGGCACCCTGATTCCGATCGACCGGGTCGCTGACCAGAAGCCGTACTACTCCGGGAAACACAAGCATCACGGCGTGAACGTGCAGGTCATCGCCGATGCCGCTGGCCGGCTCGTCTGGGCTTCGCCGGCGCTGCCCGGTTCGGTCCACGACCTGACCGCAGCCCGAACCCACGGCATCATCGAGGCGCTGACCACGGCAGACGTGATGACCTTCGCCGATAAGGGCTACCAGGGCGCCCGTGGCAGCGTGCGCACCCCCGTTCAAGCGACGCCGCTTCCGGCCGAAGCTGTCACGCCGGGAGAAGACCGTGAACCTCGCCCACGCGAAGATCCGCGCCCGGGGCGAACGCGCGATCGCCACCCTCAAGACCTGGAAAATCCTGAACAAGCTGCGCTGCTGCCCACGGCGAGCAACCCCGATCGTGCAGGCCATCCTCGTTCTGCACCACGTCGAAGCCAACCGCTAAACAGGATGAAAAGGGCTCAATGTAATTGCCGTGCAGCTGGCGCCTTACCCACTGGGTTGAACAGAGCGCCGTATCGCGCTCCTCAAGGTGGCGTTGAACGAGGAGATGACCGAGCACCTCGGCTACGAGAAACGTGACCAAGCCGGCACGAGGTCGAACACATCCGCAACGGCACCCGCTCGAAGAGGGTTCCGACCGACGCTACCGGTCCAATCGACGACCTGTGCCGTAACTCCACCAGGTGGCATGGCTCAACCGGTGCCACGTCACGCTCCAGCGAGACCGGGCCGACAACAGCTCGTGCGGCACGACGTCATCGACGCCGTCGTCCATCTACGCGCCACCTAGTCGACCAGGCCCCGGTTGAATCCCGACAATCTCACCTGGGCGAGCTTTTAGCCGACTGGCGTCGCGGGCAAGCCGTAACGGTCGCGTTCTTCAGCGCTGAGCGCACGAGGCTCACCGCTTCCGGTGGAAGTCATCGCGAGGCCATCGCATACGTCCCAGCTCATGATGATGCCGTCGCCGTAGGTGACAACGAGAGCGTCTTGCCATGACAGGCTCCGCACGATCCCGTGCGACATGTCGACTACGCCAAGCGGTCGTCCGTCTTGGGCGCCCCAGAGGTAGAGCACATGGTCATCGCTAATGCTTGCCAGCCGGTGCCCGTCGGTCGACCAGCTCAAGTGCTGCACCTTGCCCATATGCCCGATACAACGCACGCTGACGCGCTGCTGCGCTACGCCCCAGATCTCGATCTGGCTGCCGACCGCAACCGCGAGTTTGGTGGAGTCATCCGACCAGGCCAGAGCCGCTATGTTACCCGACCCATCGGTTTGCCATCGATGGATGCATGTGTAGTCATCTCCTCGCCAGAGGCTCACGGTGTATTTGCTGACGACTGCAGCTATGAAACTTGAGTCCGGCGACCAAGCAATCTTCCCTGTGCTCTCTTCGCTCCCTTCGAGAACTGCTAAGCGCTGCGCTTTACCGACGTGCCAGACGGAGACTGCGGCTGGCGTTCTGCCGTAGAAGCAATGTGTGTGGACGGCCAGCCGGGTGCCGTCTCCAGACCAGGCAAGTCCATACGCCCACGGAAATGGCGTTGATGCCGGAATGCGTTTCGGCATTCGTCGCGGGCAAGCACCCCATTGTGCGTAGAGGACACCAGATCTCGCATCCCATACCGTGACTTGCTCCTGCTTAGCAGTGGCGACCAGGTCTCCCAGTGGCGAGAACGCGATCGACAGGCAATGATCGCCTCCGAGCGGTAGGGGCGGCAACGTTTTAGCCGCTTCAATGATCTCTGGCGGCGTTCCGGTCCGCTTTACGAGGGCTCGCTCGAGATCAGGCGACCAAGAGACTCGCTGCAGCTCTCCGGTAGGCATGCGGTGGAAGCTTCGGTCGACAACATCCCAGATCTCCACGTTATGGAATGAGGTTCCCAGGCCGATACGCTTGCCATCGGAGGACCACGCGATCGTGCTTATTTGGTGAGGACGTGCCCGCCGCTCGACTGTCCGGCCTGTGCCTACGTCGATCAGCGCCACCCGGTCTCGGTGTCGTGTTCGATTGACGGAGCAGGCGATGACATCACCGATGGGCGACCACGCCATTGCTCCGGCCAAGCCGGGGGGCGCGCTTTCGGCGGCTTGGCCGGTGTCAGTGTCGTAGATCCACAGCGTGCGCAGTTTCGGCACGAAGATGTCGCTGCGGCGTAGCGTGAAAGCCGGGGCGGCTGAGACAGCGAGGCGGATGCCGTCGGGCGCCCAGCACAACACCGGTTTTGACCACGCTACCTGCTGTCGCAGGATCTCCGACGTCTGCTCGCCGACGCCGATCACGAGCAGCAGACCGTCTGAGGCGATGGCCAGCCGGTCGCCTTGAGGAGACCATGCCGTGGCGTGAACGTTCGTGGCAGGGATGCTGGTGACCAATCTGGGGACGTCGTCCTTGAGGCGGTAGACGTCAACGGCGCGGTAGTCGAAGGTTCCCGCGAAGCACGCATCACCTCCCCACGAAAACGAGTCGAATGACGCCAGAAGACTCCCCCGCCGTCTGCCCAGGTTACGGCCGTCTGCGACACGCCACAGCATGACAGCTCGATCGCGCTCTGTGAGGGCAAGGGCTCCCGTGGCACTGAGCAGGGTCTGACCGCATGCTTCTGGGTCAGCGGCGAAGGCGACCCCGGTGAGGCGGCCAGCGTCGTCCCAGGTGCAGACGCGGCCCATCTTGTCGGCGGTGCGCAACCCCTGGTTGTCGGGCAGCCAGACGGCGGAGGTGATGCCGGTGGTGTGTCCGATGGTAAGGCGCCGGGTTTGCGGTGCGGCGGTCAGGGCCCAGTGCGTCATCGTCGCTGCCAGGGTGGGTGGCAGCTCGTGCAGCGCGGTGTTGGCGAGCGCCACGGCCAGTTCGTGGTCTTGTCGGCGCACCTGTTGCGCGAACTCGGCAACGCGCTCGGACTGTCGGACGCGGTGCTGGTGATCAGTCTCCTGGGAGGCGTCGAGCAGGTGGCGGGCTGCGGTGGAGAGGGGCACTTCGGCGGCCAGCGCAAGGGCATCGGCGAGGGTTTGGCCGCGCAAAAGGTCGTCTGTCTGTGGGTTCGCTTGCCACGCTGCCGCGCGGTGTTCGAGTTGGGTGATGCGGTGCAGGCGCTCCTCGTTGGCGTTGATCAGAGCGGCGAGTCGGTGCCACTGGCGGAGCAGGGCGTCGTGGGTCAGTTCGAGGCAGGTGCCGTCGTCGACGTCGATGATCAGGCGGGCTGCCCTGAACTCCTCAAGGATGTGGGCGGCGGTGGTATCAAGGTCGGCTCGACGGATCGTCCGTCGTACGGCTTCCTTGCCTTCCAGGCCGATGCCGCGCAGCAGGGCAGAGTCGACGGCGTGTCGGGGGTACCGCACGGTAAGCGACTCGTAGATCTGTTCAGCGTGAGCTGCGATGGCGCCGCCCACCTCGCCGGCCTGTTCGTATTGGGCCACCGTGATGTGCCGGCGGTCAGACTGAAGGTGTAGACGTTGTAGCAGGTGGCTGAGCAGGGGAAGCGCGTCACCGACCGTGGCGTCGGCGGTCATGCGGTCGATGAGATCGTCCTCGAACGTGAGTCCTGCAGCCCGGGCGGGCCCCGCGATGGCCTGTCGGATGCGGGCCGGATCCAGCAGACCGATGGCGACAGGCCGGGTGATGAAGCCGGCTTGCTGCTCGGTGAGCCGGCGGCGGAACTCGGGCCGGATCGCCACCAGCAAGCGCAGTTCCGGCAGCACCGTCAGCGTGCGGGTCAGCAGGCTCCACCACAGGGCCCGGTCGTGCTCGTCGGTCAGGGTGTACAGATCCTCGGCTTGATCGACGACGAGCAGCACAGGTCCGCGGGCGAGGCTGAGGAGGCTCGGCATAACCTGCAGCGGAGCTTCCGGAGCGGCGGCTTCCTCGCGCAACAGCCGCGCCGTCTGCAGCACAGCGGCCGGGCCATCCGCCAAGGCTGCGGCGAGGTTCATAAACGGGTCGGCAGCCGGGCGAAGCGGACCCACCACGGTCCACCGCCGTGGTAGTCCAGCGATGACGCCCGCGCGGATCAGCGACGACTTGCCCACTCCCGACGGGCCGACGATAGCGACGATCCGGGTTGCCGGCGCCGGCCCCGAGCGCTCCAGGCGATGCAGTACGTCGCTTGCCTCGCGGTCGCGGCCAAAGAACACACTGGCGCGCTCCACCGTGAACGGCGCGAGGCCCGGGTATGGGCTTTCCGTGCTCCGCCACGTAATCGCCGTCCGGCGGTGCAGGAAGTACCGCCAGCCAAGCCACACGACAACGCAGAGCGGAAGCCACAGGTAGGCGTAGTCAAGGACAAACCGCCACGGCCCATGCCAGCTGTCCGTTCGCGCCGTCACGATGTTGATAGCCAGACCGACGGCGATGGTGCCCAGCAGGGCCCCGGACTCGCGACCGTACTCCCCTGGCGCCCGCCCCACCTGATCATCGCACTACGCGAAGGCGCTGCTCGCCAGCGCGTGACGGATAGCCGACAGAGACGCCGGCGTAGCCGGGACTGGACCCAGACCCTGACTCGGCAGCCACGGTGCGAAAGACCTACCCCAACACGAATGGTCGTGTCCCTATCAGCGGTCCGCCGACGCCACCCGACCCGGCGACAACACCCCCGGATCATCCGACAGGCAGGGGCATGAAAGTCATACCGGGCCGGGCGACCGAGGGCCCCCGGCTGGGGACGATTATGGAGGTAACGGGTGGGAGACCAGGGTTCGCTACGTCGGAGGGCTACAGCAGGCGCTGCCGGGGCCTCCACCCTTTCACGTACAGCCAGGTGCCCCACCCCAGCAGGGCCACCACCAGCAGCGGGCACAGCAGGATCGGTGCCGCGAACACCAACACCGTCAGCACGACTAGGGCGAGTACGCCTGAAGCGGTCCACGCCGAGATGCGGGCGTTGTCATCGAGCAGCGGCCGACGTGCCGGGGGTGGCCGGTAGCCGGGCTGACGCCGGTACGCGTGGTGCAGCATGGTGGGGTCGGCGATGTTCTTGCGGGGCGGTGGCAGCGGCGGCAGGCCAGGAATCTCGTAGCGTGGCCGGTCGTCAGCCATTCCGGTCCACAATCTCGCGCGTTGCCCAACGGCTCGTCTCGCGGGGCTCGAAGATTCGCCACACAGCGAGTTCTCCTCGGTCAGTCGGTTCAAGGTTCGATGCCGCGTTCAGCGCAGATCCGGGCGGCCACCATCAGGTAGATCGCCTCCTGGTGCGGGACGTCATGCTCATTGACGAGCGCGTTTCGGACGGCCCCCTGGTCGACGTCGTATTCCATCCGGAGCAGCATCGCAATGACGAGCTGGTCGCGGTTGACGGTGATCGTGCTGCGGTCAAGAGAACGGTGATCGTGCTGGCCATCTTAGTTCTCCTCCTCAGCGGTCGGATATGCGACAGCGACAGCCCTGTCGAAGCCAGTGGACAGGGCTAAGCGGCTTTGGCGTGACCGGCGCGGCGGGCGCCCGCCTGCCGCGCTTGGCGGGCTTGGACGGCGAGGGGGTAGTCGGCTTTCGGGTCGTCGAGGCGTCGCGTCTCGCGGCGGACGACGTCCATGTTCGGTATGTCGTACTGCTCGGCGGCGGTCGCTCGTCTTCCGAACATGCGAGCCGCCTCCTACCTGGTACCGGCGATGGGTGCGGACACGGACAGCAGCCAACGTGTCTGGACTGGTCGAGTGCGTACGCGCCGGTGCCCAGCGTCGGGTTGTCGTCGTGGCCGGGACGGGGGGCGCTGAGCTGGTAGAAGCCCCGGCGTGCCCGGTGGCGCGGCGAATCGGCGTAGCGGTTCCTTCGGTAGAGCTCGGCGCTCCGGCCGGGGTTGTCCGTAGGTTGCGGATAGCCATTACTGAGCCATTTTCATCGTGGGTAGCGGGCCTCCTCGGCGGCTTGGAGGACGAGGATGGCCTGGACGATTGGGGTGGCGCGGCGTGGGCAGCAGCGGAGTTTGGTCAGGATCTTCCACGTCTTGAGCGTGGAGACGGCGCGTTCGCCGAGGGCTCGGATCTTGGCGTGGTGCCGGTTGACGGACTTCTGCCGGCGGGACAGTCGGGTGCGGCGGCGTTTGAACGGGGTCCAGATGGCGCCGCGGGCGCCTTGATAGCCCTTGTCCGCGAAGGTCAGCACGTTGGTGCTGGTCAGGGCGTCGATCAGGCCGTGCGTGCGGGCGGCGGTCAGGTCGTGGACGGCGCCGGGCAGGGCGGGTGAGGCCCAGACCAGCCGCCCGGCCGGGTCGGCCAGGACCTGCACGTTCACGCCGTGTCGCTTGTGCTTGCCGGAGTAGTAGGGCCGCTGGTCGGCGACCCGGTCGATCGGGATCAGCGTGCCGTCGAGGATCGCGTACGCCAACCGGGTGACTCGACGCATCGCCGCGGTGAGGTCGTCGGCGCAGCCGGCGAGCAGGTCGACGGCCTCGCGCAGGTAGCGCCATACGGTGGCCACCGACACGGCGAAGCCGGCGGCCAGCCGGGTGAGGGTGTCGCCGTTGCGCAGGTGGGCCAGAGCCATCAGCGCCTGCTGCTGCGCAGGCAGCCGGCGCCAGCGGCCGCCGAGCGTGCGGCGCCGACCACGGATCAGCTCGGTCAGGCGGGTCAGGCTACGCGTGGACAGCGGGATGCTGGCAGGATAGGTCAGCAACGAAGCTCCTGTGCTGGGCAGTGCGTCTTGGTCGACTGCTGTCCTACCGGGAGCTTCGTCCTATCTGGAGCATCGACACGCCCCTGCCTACCTGCTCAGGCCCCTTGATCACGATGAAAATGGCTCAATCAGGTCGTCTCCAACATCACTGGCTGGATCATGGGCATCATCGCGTTGGTCGCGACGATGTTCTTGGTCATTGGTGGTCTGCGGTACATGGCCGCCGGCGGTGACCCGGCCCAGGTCGAGCAGGCCAAGGGCAACTTCAAGTCTGCGTTGGTCGGCTACGCCTTGGCGGTGTTGGCCCCGGTGATCCTGCAGGTGTTGCAGGGCATCCTCGGCGGCTGAGGATGACCACCTGGTTGATGAACGATCTGGTCCGCTGGCTCGCGGAACGGGTGATCGATCTCCTTGGCGGGCTGCTGGCTTTCCTGACGTCCTCGATCTTCGTGTCGCCGGATGTGACCGGGCTGCCGCAGGTGCAGTCGATCGCCGGAAAGAGCGCCCTCGTGGTCGACGCCTGCTTCATTCTCGCGATCGTCGCCGCGGGCGCCGCGGTCATGTTGGGCGACTCCGTCGAGACCCGCTACACGGTCAAGCAGCTTGTGCCGCGGCTCGTGGTCGGGTTGGTCCTGTCGGCGTTCGCGGTTCCGTTAACCGGCGTGCTCATCGAGGTGGCGAACGCGTTGACCACGTCGCTTGCCGGGGTGGACGCCCCGACGACCGAGGCGGTCACGTTCGTCAAGGCGCGGCTCGCTTCCGCGGTGGAGGACCCGAGTTCGGGCCTGCTGATGCTGATCATCGGGCTGCTGATCGTGGTGCTGATGTTCCTGCTCGTCGGCGGCTGGCTGACCCGCATCGCGGTGCTGGTCGTGTTGGCCGGTGTCGCGCCGGTGGCCTTGGCCTGCCACGCGACCCCTTGGACCGAGGGGGTCGCGCAGTTGTGGTGGCGGTCGGCGCTGGGCTGTCTGGCCACCCCGACGCTCCAGGCGGTCACGTTCTCGGCCGGCGTCAACCTGGTGATCGATCCGCGGGGGAACCTGCCGGTCCTGCTCGGCCTGCCTGGCTCCGACAACCTGAACCTGCTGCTCGTGGTCGTCGTGCTGTGGATGACGGTCAAGGTTCCGAGCCTGGTGCGGCGGTTCTCCGGTCAGCAGGGCCGCAGCGTCGGCATCGGCGGCGTCGTCCTGCGAACGGTGGCCCTGCAGGGGATGACCCGCAACCTGGGCCGACTCAGAGCCGCCCCGGTCCGGCGCACGCCGCTGGCGTCGAGCAACCCCAGCCGCCCGCCCTACCGCCACATGCCCGGCGTCTACCCCAGCCCGGAGTGATCAATGAACAATCTGGATGAGGCGGCGCCGCACGCGGTGGTGCCGGCCAACGTCAACGAGCCGGACCGGGTCGCGTTCGGGCTCACCTTCCGTCAGCTCGGCATCATCGGCGGCGTCGGCTTGGCCGCTGCCGGTGTCTACCGCTCGTTCGGGCATCTGCTGCCGCGGCCCGTGTGGCTCGTCGGCGGTGCTGTCGTGTTCGCTGTCGCGGTCGTGGTGGCGCTCGGCCGCCGCGACGGCCTGCCCTTGGACGTGTGGCTGCGGCACGCCTTCACGCTCTCGCACAGCCCTCGCGTGCTGACACCCGGGACGGCCGGCGCGGTCCCGGGCGCGGCCGTGGAGGGGAAGCCGATCGTGCCGGCGCTGTTGCGGTCGCCGGTGACGGCGGTCAGCCCCGCTGGTGTGCTCACCAGCGGGGGCAGCGACAAGGTGGTGATCGCCTGCGGCACCACCAACATTCACCTGCGAACCGGCGGTGAGCAGGGCGCGTTGCTGGACGGGTTCGGCCGGTTCCTCAACGGCTTGACCGGGCCGGCGCAGATCGTCGTGGCCGCGCAGCGCCACGACCTGGCCGCACACGCGCATGCTGTCGCCGATAACGTCCGGCGCCTGCCGCACCGGGCGCTGCAGGCCGCCGCCGAGGACCACGCCGCGTTCTTGCTGGACCTTGACGGCGAGCGTGATCCGTTGCGCCGGCAGGTACTCGCGGTCGTCACCGGCGCGCGAGCGGGCGACACCGCGGTGCGGGCGTTGTCCGGGCTCGGCGTGCACGCCGCCGTGTTGGACGGGTCTGCGGTGTGCGCCGCGCTCGCGGGCGCGGTCGACCCGTTCTCCCCACCGATGCCCGGCCCACGCGCGGTGCCCGGCGTCCCCATCACTCTGCGGAGCAGCACATGAACCTGTGGAAAATCCCCAAGAAGAGTGTCCGAGGCGTAGAGGGCATGCCGTCGCCGGCCGCGTTGTCGCTCACCCCGTCGCATGTGCGGGTTGGTGACGGTTACGCCGCCACCTACGTCGTGTGCGGCTACCCGGCGGAGGTCGGCCCGGCGTGGCTCGACCCGCTGCTGTCCTATCCGGGACGCGTCGACGTCGCCGTGCACCTGGACCCGGTGGTGCCGCAGTTGGCCGCGCCGATGCTGAAGCGGCAACGCGCCCGCCTCGAATCCTCGCGCCGGCTCGACGCCGACGCCGGGCGGCTGGGCGACCCGATGGTCGAGGCCGCCGCAGCTGATGCCGCCGATTTGGCCGAGCGGGTCGCCCGCGGGGCGGCGAAGCTGTTCGAGGTCGGCATCTACGTCACTCTGCACGCCCGCACCCTCGACGACCTCGCCGCCCTCACCGCCGGTGTGAAGGCGGCTGCGGCGAGCGTGCTGCTGGATCTGCAACCGGCGACGTTCCGCCATCAGCAGGGCTGGCTGTCGACTCTGCCGGTCGGGGTGGACCCGCTGCGGATGCGCCGCGTGCTGGACACTACCGCTCTCGCGGCGGCGTTTCCCCTCGCCTCCGCGGACTTCCCTGCCCCCACACCCGGCAGCACTCCCTTGGCGGAGGGGGTGTTGTACGGGGTCAACACGACCTCCAACGGGGTGCTGGTGTGGAACCGGTGGGCGCAGGACAACCACAACTCGGTCGTCCTCGCCCGCTCCGGGGCGGGTAAGAGTTACTTCGTCAAGCTCGACGTTCTGCGCAACCTGTATCAGGGCACGACCGTCAGCGTCATCGACCCGGAGGACGAGTACACGCCGTTGGCCGACCACGTCGGCGGGACGGTGGTGCAGCTGGGCGTGCCCGGGGTGCGCGTCAACCCGCTCGACCTGCCCGACGACCGGCGGCCGGACACGCTCACCCGACGCGGCCTGTACCTGCATACGCTGATCGCGGTCATGCTGGGCGCGGCCCCGCCGCCGGCCGAACGCGCCGCCCTGGACCGGGCCATCACCGCGACCTACGCCCGCGCCGGAATCAACGCCGACCCGGGCACCTGGACGAAGCCCGCTCCTCTGCTGCGTGACCTGGCCGAGGTGCTCGCCGGGGACGATGATCCGGCCGCCGGGCAGCTGGCCGCCCGGCTCGCTCCTTGGACGGTGGGGAACTTCGCCGGCCTGTTCGACGGGCCCACCACCACCGTCCCGCACGGGCACCTGGTGGTTTGGTCGCTGCGACACCTGCCCGACGAGCTGCGGACCATCGGCACGCTGCTGGCGCTGGACTCGATCTGGTCGGGCATCGACACCCCGCCGGCCGGCGCTAGCCGGGGTCGGCATCTGGTGGTGGTGGATGAGGCGTGGCTGCTGATGCGCGACGGCGAGGGCGCGCGGTTCCTGTTCCGGATGGCGAAGGCGGCCCGAAAGCGGTCGGCGGGGTTGTGCGTCGTCACGCAGGACGCGGCTGATGTGCTGTCGACCGACCTGGGGCTCGCCGTGGTGTCCAACGCCGCGACGCAGGTCCTGATGCGCCAGAGCACCCAGTCGATCGACGCTGTGGTGGAGGCGTTCAACCTCACCGCGGGTGAGGCGCGGCTGCTGCTGGCCGCGCCCCGGGGCGAGGGGTTGCTCGTCGCGGGCAGGTCGCGGATCCCGTTCCGCAGCGTCGGGTCGGCCGCGGAGCACGCGATCGCCGTCACGGGCATCGGGGAGACCGAGTGACCGCCACCCCGGGCTGGCCCGCCGAGATGGGGCATTGGGTGCTCGCCCGGCCGTGGCTGGCCTTCGTCGCCGCCGCGATCGTTGTCGCGGCGGCGTTCGGGCATGACCAGGTGCTCGCCTGGCGGCACCGGCGGTTCACCGCCGGCGCGCGATGGCTGACCGTCGCCGCCCCACCGCAGGTCACCGCCGAGGCCGCCGCAGCGTTCTGGACCACCCTCACCGGCGTCCTGACGCCGTCGGTGTGGCGCCGCTGGGTGTTCGGCTACCCGCATGTCGGCTGGGAGTACACGTGGACCGGCCGCGCGCTGACCATCCGGGTCTGGGTGCCCGGCACGGTGCCGCCCGGAGCGGTCGAGGCCGCCGTCCGCGCGGCCTGGCCCGCCGCCACCATCACCACCACAGATGCCGCCGCGCCGATCCCGCCGCAGGTCGGTGAGGGGGTGGGTGGGGGGCACTGGCCGCAGTACCCCGATGGGCTGCCGCTGCGCAGCGACCACGACACCGATCCGCTGCGGGCGCTGCTCGCCGCCGGCGCCGGGGTCGGCCCCCGCGAGCACGCCTGCGTGCAGGTCCTCGCCCGGCCGGCGCGAGCCCGCCGGGTCCGCGCCGCCCGCCGGGCCGCGACAACGGCCGCCACCCACCCGCACGGGCAGCCGGATCTGGCCGCGCGGGCGGCGTCGGGCATGGCGAGACTGGCTGTCGAGCCGCTGCTGTGGCTGCTCGACGTGTTCACGCCCGGCCCGTCCAGGTCGCCGCGCGGCTCGACTGTGGTGGGTCGGGTGGCCGAGCGGGATCCGGTGGCCGCCGCTGAGGCCCGCACGGTCGTGGACAAGGCGGTGCGGGTGCCGCACTTCGAGATCGCGGTCCGGTTCGCCGTCGCCCGCGACCCGGACACCACACCACCGGATGCGGGGCGGGCCAGGCAGACCCGTGAACGGCTGATCGGGCTGGGGCACACCATCGCCTCGGCCGCCGCCACGTACACGGGCCCGAACCGGCTGCGGCGCATGAAGATGCCCCATCCGGTCGCCACCCTCGCCGGGCGCCGGTTGCGGCGGGGGTTTTTGGCCACGGTGGCGGAACTCGCGGCCCTCGCCGCGTTGCCGCAAGACCTCGCCGTGCCCGGCCTGGACCGCGCCCGAGCGAAGGCTGTGCCGGCGCCCGTGCAGGTCCCCGGCGGTGGGCGTGGCGTCAAGATGCTCGGCCGTGCCCAGATCGGCCGCCACAAGGTCGGGTTGACCGTCACCGACGCCCGCCAGCATGTGCACGTGGTCGGCAAGACCGGCGTCGGGAAGTCCACGCTGCTGCTGAACATGATCCTCGGCGACATCAAAGCTGGCCGGGGCACGGTGGTCATCGACCCGCGCGGAGACCTAATCACCGACATCCTCGACCGGCTCCCCGCCACCTCCGCGGACAAGATCGTGATCATCGACCCGGACCAGGAGAACCCCGGCTGCTTCAACCCGCTCGATGACCGGGGGGATCCGCACCTGGCGGTGGACAACCTGGTGGGGATCTTCGCGAAGATCTTCCAGGGGCAGTGGGGGCCGCGGATGGACGACACGATGCGGGTGGCGTGCCTGACGCTGATGCGCCACGCCAAACCGACGCTGAGCCTGGTGCCGTCGCTGTTGCAGGACAAAGACTTCCGGGCCCGGTTCACCCACGGCCTGGACGACCCGGACGGTCTCGGCGGGTTCTGGGTCTGGTACGACGGCATCAACGAGCAGTTCCGCGGGCAGGTCATCGCCCCCGTCCTCGCCCGGCTACGGGCGTTTCTGCTGCGCGACTTCGTCAAGTCGGTCATCGGCAACGCGCACAGCTCCTTCGACATGGGCCGGGTGCTCGACGGCGGGGTGCTGCTGTGCCGGCTGCCCAAGGGGGTGCTCGGGGAGGAGACGACGCGGATCCTGGGCTCGCTCATCGTGGCCCGCGTCTGGCAGGCCGCCATCGCCCGCGCCAGCATCCCGGAGGACCAGCGCCGCGACGCCGTGCTGTACGTCGACGAGTGTCAGAACTTCCTGACCCTGCCCGGCTCGGTCGGGGACATGCTGGCCGAGGCGCGAGGGTTCCGGCTGGGTCTGGTGCTGGCGCACCAGGACCTGGCGCAGCTGCCGAAGGATGTCGCCGCGGCGGTGTCCGCCAACGCCCGGTCGAAGCTGTTCTTCAACGTCGACCCGGCCGACGCCCGGGAGCTGTCGCGCCACACCAAACCGGAGCTCGACGAGCACGATCTGGCCCACCTCGACGTCTACACCGCCGCCGCGCGGCTGCTGGTCGGCAACCGGGAGCTGCCCTCGTTCACGTTCACCACCAACCCGCCGGCGGAGGTGGTGGGTGAGGCGACCGCGATCCGTCAGGAGTGCGCCGCCGCGCACCGCCGCGCCGACGGTGAGCCGCCGATGCAGCAGGTCGCCCGCTCGGCGATGAAACGGCGGATGTCCAGCCGGGAGCGCTGAGCAACGGCCTGCTCGTTTCGGGCCTCGTCCGGGTGCTGCGGTGAGGGCTCGTTTGGGGGTGTCGGCGAGACGAGACCGCACCCGAGCCCTCCCCCAGCCGTCTGTCAGGTGCCTGACCTGCCCGTGCCTGGCCTGCCTCCGGTCTGTCCGCGAGATCAACTCGTCCAGACTCCCTACCGGGAATCTCTCTGCAGGGGTACCCCATGCCGCAATCACGCTCTGCTGACCTGCTGGCCATCTACCCGCACATCACCAGCCGGGACCGGCAGCTGCTCCACCTCCTCGACGACCATCACGTTCTGACCACCGATCAGATCCACCAGCTGTTCTTCCTGGCCCGACGTACCTGCCAGATCCGCCTCAGCGAGCTGTACGGACTGGGCCTGCTGGAACGGTTCCGGTTCGCGCGCACCGGCGGCGGCAGCCAGCCGTGGCACTGGACCCTCGGCCACAACGGACACCGGTTCCAGGCCGCCGCCCACGAACGACCCGAACCGACCGCCCGGGCGAGCCGACAAGCCGTGCAACGGGTGTCGGCCAGCCCGACCCTGACCCACCTACTCACCATCAACGAGTTCTTCGTCCGGCTCAAGACCCACACCCGGCACCACCCCGACGCGCGTCTGGACCGGTGGTGGTCGGAGCGCACCACCACCCGGCAGTTCCGCACCATCACCGCCGACGGCCACGGCATCTGGACCGCCGCCGGCGCCAGCGCCGGGTTCTGGCTGGAGGCCGACACCGGCACCGAACCGCTGGGCCGGCTGATCGGCAAACTCGACCGCTACGCCACCCTGACCCGACGCGTCGGCATCCGGTACCCGGTGCTGTTCTGGCTCGGCAGCGCCGCCCGGGAGGAACACCTGCACCGGCTCCTACGCGGGCGACGCGGCGACGTCCTCGTCGCCACCGCCACCCACGAGACGGACCCAGCCGAAGCGGTGTGGCTGCCGGTCGGCGCCACCGGCCGAGTCGGACTCGCGCAGCTACCCACCGACCACGGTCAGCCGGTGGCGGACAACCCCAACTTCGACGACGGAGTCTTCGTCCTCTGACACGACCTGTCAGCCGACCCGCCGGAACCTGTCAACGCAGGTGAAGCACTTGATCACGATTGCTGGTCGAGGGCGTGCTGTCAGGTCACGACGCTACGGTGCAGCTTCTTCTCTTTTGTTCGCACCGCAGCCCGTCTGTTCTCCCGGATCTGCCCGCGCCAGCGGGTCACCCCTCGGCCCACCATCCGGTCGGCCCCGTGATCCCGCCCCGCACCTTTCCCGGCAGCACTCCGCCACAGACGCCGCATGCCGGTGGCACCACCACACCCGCAGTCGAACCGCGCCTTCGCGAAGGGAGCACCCCGTCATGCCCGCACTCACCAACACGTCCCTCACCGACCAGGTCATCACCGTCTGCTTCGCCCCCGGCCAGGACGCCGACTGGTTCGCCGCCTCCGAAAAGGTCCACGACCTCCTGCAAGCCAACGGCACGCCGTCGCGCCGCTACCGCGTCCGACACCGCCGCCTCATCGGCTGGCTGACCCGCTTCATCGGCTACTACCTGCTCGACGCCGCCCGCCGCTTCGGCGCGATCACCATCGCCGCCGGCGGCCGCAAGAGCCGCCTCGACCTGACCGGCACCGCCGCCACCGCCGCACACGACGCCGCCCTGCGCTGGCGTGCCTGGCACACCCACATCGCCGCGACCACTCCCCCGGCCCGGCCGTTCGAGGACTACCTCGCCCAACACCACACCGATCCCGCCAAGGTCAGCGCCCACGAGGCCCGCCGACGCTTCGAGCAGCAACCCCGCGTCCTGGCGATGCTCGCCCACCACCTCGACCCATACGAACTGCCCGCCTACCAAGCCGGCGAAGCCACCTACACCGGCCTGCACTGGCGCATCGCCCTGGTCGGCGACGCGCTGATCACCACCGACGGCCGCCTCCTCACCCCGGCAGGCGGCTCCGTCGCCGACCGGTTCCGCTTCCTCAACGACGCCTGCGCCTACCTGCGCCACCTCGACCCACGCGCGCGGCTGTGCGCCGTCACCATCACCTGACACCCCCCGACCCGAAACACCACGGCCGGTCGCAGCCCCGCTGCGACCGGCCTTCGCCATGTCCCACCGTTGGAAGGAGACCCCTGATGTTCCTGACCGACCCGGTGCTGCGGCGCATCGCCGCCGACACCAACGACGTCCTCCCCGAGCAACAGTGGCGCCACGACACCGCCACCGCCGAACCGATCGGCGACCTCGCCCGCCTCCTGCACAAGACCGCGCTCGACTTCACCGACAGCACCACCAACCTCGACCAGGCCCTCACCCGACTGAGTGCACTCGCCGAAACAGGCCGACGAGGACTGGCTGCGCACGCCGGCCTGTACCTCCCCGGTCACCACCAGGTCGTCACCGATGCTCTCGCCGCCCGCGAGCGGCACACCGTCCTCGGCGTCACGCTCACTGCCTGCTACCGCGCCTGGCGCAACCACCGGCCGATGAACGAAGGCGACGAGCGACACGTGCTGCTGCGGCGTTGCGACCCGTCGCGTGGCGTGGCGACCCTGCGGCGCAAGGATCCGGACACGTGGCTGGTGATACCCGACGCCGAAGCCGCCACCGCCTTCGACATCCCCTACCCGCAGCGCATCGTCGGCGAGGTCACCCACACCGAACGGGGATGGGCGCCGACCGCCTACGTCGCCCGTGCGCATCAGGTCCCGCTCGCCACGGTGTACTCCCTGCCGATCCGAGGTGAGCTCACCTCGGCCTGCCGGACGCTGCTGCGCTGGTGGCACCTGCGCCACTCCGACGCCTGGCACAACCGCACCCCCGCACAGCTCACCCCCGCCGAACTCGCCCACCTCACCGACTGACGGAGCAGCGTGATGCCGCACCACAACCTGGTCGAGCGGTGGATCACCGCAGCGACCGGCCGCACTCTCGACCAACACGCCGTCGACCCCATCCCCGCCGCCGCGCACCTACCCGAGACCGCCGACGCTCTCCGCCACCTACGCGACGAGCTGCTGCTCGCCGTCGACCACCTGCGCACCAGACTCCTCAACGAAGACGACCTACACGCATCCACCGCCGCCATCACGGGCTCGGCGAAGACGATCCAGAACCTGGCCGGCGAGTACGGCCACACTCGCGCTCGGATCGACGCCCTCATCGGCGACGAGACGCGGACCGCCTACGCGCTGACCCACCCTGGGCAGCAGGTACGGCGGCGCTACGTCGACCCCTGCGACACCGTGCTGGTCGTTCTGCCGCATACCGACTCCTGCCGCGCGCTCAACCTCGCCGGACACATCGCCCACGTCAGGGTGGGCGGCTCCGACGTCCGGTTTCGGCCGCCCGGCAGCGTCAGCTCGGTGCGGCTGTCCCACTGCGACGCCGGCGTCTACCGGGACCGCACCGAGGGCCGCCTCTACATGCTGCAGCCCGCGGCAGGCGCGCCCGCCACCTCTGGCCGGTAATCGACCGGTCTCATCGCGGCGCCCTTCACCGGGCGACGAATGGCACACCTCGCACGGCACGGCGCTCCCGACGCGCGCCTGCCGCCCCGGCTGCCACCCGCGATCCGGCTCACCATCCGGGCGGCCTCACTCGCGCCGCTTTCCGAACTACGTCCCCAAGGAAGGAACCCCATGAAAGACCTGTCCCTGACGCCTGCAGCGCAGGCTGTCCTCGACGCCCTGACCGATCTTGGCCAGGGCGATGTCCACGAGTTGGCCGACCGCGCCGGAAAAGCGCGCTCGACCACCGACAAGGCACTCAAGACCCTGGCCGACGCCGGCTTGATCGTGCCCGTGGACACCGACGCCGATGCGGCCGATGGCTCGTCCACCCGGTGGGCCCTGCCCGCCCCAGACGGCGCCGCCGCTGCGGAACCGGACGCTGCCGTCGACCTCGGCGACCAGCAGACCGCCGCCGCGGACGAGAGCGAGCAGCTCATCGGATCGCATCTCGACACCTCGGCGAGCGAACCTGCCAACGGCGGCGCGGCTGATCCATCCCGCGACGACCACGCGAACAAGGCGCCGGATGAGGCAGGAGACGAGACCGATCACGACGACAGCAGCGGACGCGACGACGACAGCAGCGAGACCGGTGAGAGTTCCGCCGTCGTTGCGGTGCAGCCGGCGCGGCCCGGTGACCGCAAGGTCATGGCCATCAAGGGAGTCCTGGCCGACTACGGCGACGCCGGCACCACCATCGACCTGATCGTGGCCGAAAGCGGCATCGGACACGCCACCGCGTCCCGGCTGCTGACCGCGATGGAACAGGCCGACGCCGCCCGTCGACTGTCCGGCCTACCAGAGCGGTGGGTCGCCGGCCCGACCAGAGCCAGTGAGGTGGACCCGAACCCGGAGCCGCCCCGCTGCCCGCTGTGCTCCCAGGTCATCCGCGGCCACACGAGCATGCCGATCGCTGCAGCGGCGGTGCTGCCCCTGATCCGACCGGACGGCACGCTGCACGTCGTCGACGAAGACGGACAGACCCACGTCGTCGCCCTGCCGCTGCGCGCACCCGGCCGCACGCCGCGCGTCGCCCGCAGCACGGGCCCGCGCGGTGACGGGACCGTCAACGCCGACGGCAGCCCACCGTTCAGCCGCGGCGAACTGGAAAGACTCACCCTCGACGTCCTGGCCGCCAACCCCGGACAGCAGATGACCCCGCAGGACATCGCCACCGTGCTCGCCAGCCAACTCGGCCGCGCTATCAGCTCCGGGGCCGTGCGGAACAACTGCACCAAGGCCGCCGCCGGCGGTCGGATCCTCCTGGTCTCCGACGCGCCGCTGACCTTCGTCCACCCGGCGCAACCCGACAGCGACAACCCCGTCGAGGCCGACGCGGGCAGCACCGACCAGTCCTGACCAACGCCACTTCCCTGCGGGGGCCGAGCCGCGTGCTCGGCCCCCGCCAGCGCATCGAGAGGAGAATCCGTGCCGCACGAACTCGAGACCTTCACCGACGGAACGACTGCCTTTGCCAGCGCACGCCTGTCGGCCTGGCACCAGCTCGGCACCGTCACCCAGGAAACGATGAAGGCCGAAGAGATCATGGCCGCCGCCCGCCTCGGCGACTGGGGCGTCCGCACTATCCGCACCGTCGGTATCGACATCGTCAACGGCGTCGAGGTGCAGGTTCCCGCCGACGACAAGCGGATGACCGTCCGCCGTAACCCGGTCACCGGCCAGACCGAATACCTGGGCATCGTCGGTACCGACTACACGGTCGTCCAGAACGAGCAGTGTGCCGAGATGCTCGACCGGCTCGTCGATCAGGTCGGCGGCGCCCACTTCGAAACCGCCGGCAGCCTGCGCCGCGGCAAGAGCGTGTTCGTCACGATGAAGCTGCCCGACGCGATGGAGATCGCCGGGGTGGACCGCCTCGACCTGTACCTCATCGGCACCACCTCCCACGACGGCAGCGCCGCCCTGCGGGTGGACGCCAGCCCGATCCGGGTGGTCTGCGCCAACACCCAACGCGCCGCCTTCCAGCACGCCGTCGGCCACTACACCTTCCGGCACACCTCCAACGTCAACTCCCAGATCAGCCAGGCCCGCGAAGCCCTGGGCCTGATGTGGACCTACATGGAGACCTTCGAGAAGGCCGCCGAACGCATGCTCAACGCGGAGCTGACCATGCGGGAGTTCGAAAACGTCGTCGCGCAGGTATGGCCGGTCAAGGACACCGCGTCCGAGCAGGCCAAGAACAACGCCAAGCAACGCCTCGGCACCCTCAAGTACCTGATCCGCGAGGCCGACACCCAGAAAGCCATCACCGGCAGCCGGTGGGCCGGATACCAGGCCATCACCGAATACCTCGACCACTACCAGCCCGCCAAGAACGACCTCGTCCGCGCCAACCGGGTGTTGACCGGCAACACCGGCGACCTGAAAGTCGCCGCCTTCGACCTACTGAAGATCTGACCGCCACACCCATAGCCGCCGGGGCAGCGGTCACCCGCGCCGCTGCCCCGGCATCGAAGGAACGGACACCTCAGATGACACAGCCCCGCACCCGAAGACTCGGCGCAAACCAGAGAACCCGCCGATGACCGGCCATCTCCGCCACCCCCGCGACCTGCGACAGTCGGTATGTGGCCTACCCGCCACCGATGTGCAGCGGTGGGAAACCGACCACCCGCCGCGCATCGGGGACACCTGCGAGGACTGCTACACCCTGCTGCCCGAGGCCGCCCGCCCCGACGACGCCAACCACCCGCCGGGCGACGCCACGCTCATCGACACACTGCGACGCATCCTCGCCGCCCGGCAGTACGCCAAAATCGACGGCGTGCTTGTGGACGTGTGGTCCGCCAGCGTCACCGTCCTCATCTGGGACAAGCTTCGCGAGGACAAACGGCAGCGGCTACTGACCCTGCCATCACACGAGCTGATCCTCCGATGCATCGCGATCTACCGCCACACCACCCAGCACCAGACGGCCAAGGACCGGTCCAGGCACAACCGAGGTACAGGGGCTGAGGCCAGCCGGTGTTGACGCGCCTCACGTTCATCGGCTGATCGAGCAGCTCGAGGTGGGCCGCCCACGTGGGGGCCCACGGTCATTCTCCGCTTCACCACCTTGGAAGCCCTCCGCGCACCTGTCCGCTCCACCGCCGACAAGCGCTCCCGACTGTCCCTGTCCGATCAGCCATCCCCAGCCGTATTGAGAGGCCGCCGCCATGACTAGAGCCATCACCGGCATTGTCAGCCTCGTCGTCGTTGCCTGCCTCGGCCTGCCCATGCTCCTGCTGACGGCCGTCATGGGCGGCGACTCCAGGGGGTGCGGCATCGCCGCCACACCCACCATGCGTCCCGCCGGGCGACCGCCTACCGTCGGCGCCTGGGATGCCGAGCAAGTTGACGTAGCCGCGACCATCATCGACACCGGCGTCACCAAAGGCGTCCCTCGATGGGGCTGGGTCATCGCCGTCGCCACCGCCATGCAGGAATCCCGCCTCCGCAACCTGCCCCATCTAGGCACCCGCAACGACCACGACTCCATCGGGGTGTTCCAACAACGCCCCAGCCAGGGATGGGGCACCGTCGCACAACTGGCTGAACCCGCGTATCAGGCCGGCAAGTTCTTCGACAAGCTCCTCACAATCCCCGGCTGGGAGTCGATGCCGCTCACCCAGGTCGCCCAGGCGGTCCAAGCCTCGGCCTTCCCCGATGCGTACGCCACATGGACCAACGATGCCCTCCGCCTGATGGAGCAACTCACCAGCACCCTCGCCGACTGCACCCCCGATGCACTGGCCGCCCTACCTGCCGGATTCACGCTGCCCTCCGACACCTCGCCAGCGGTGACAACCGCGGTGTTCTGGGCCGCTGCCCAGCTCGGCACGCCCTACCACTTCGGCGGCTCGTGCACCGACCCGCACTCCAACGACCCCCACAAACAGTGCGACTGCTCATCCCTGATGCAAGCGGCCTACCGAGCAGCCGGCATCTCCATTCCTCGCGTCACCACCGACCAAGCCAACGCCGGCTCACCAGTAGCCAGCCCGACCCGCCTGCTACCCGGCGACCTCATCCTGATCCCCGGCAGCAACGGCACCCCGGCCCACCCACGCCACGTCGGCATGTACCTCGGCGAAGGACTCATCATCCAAGCACCGCAGACCGGCGACGTCGTCAAGATCACTCAGCTGAGCAGCTGGAACGACCAGATCGCCAAGATCCGACGGATCGTTCAGGAGCCTGCTTGAGAAGGGCACATTCCTGGGTGCGGGACAGTCGATGCCGCCGGATGCCGCTTGTCGACCATCGTAGCCCTCGCGCCTGCTCAACCAACGACCTCAAGTGCAACTCGACGGCCTAAGTCCGCTACTCACGACGAGTGCTCGGTGGGCGTTCACTGGCCCTCGGGTCGCGGCTAATCCGAATGCCGGATCGCGACGGTGCCAGGCATCATCATCGACTGAACGCTGACCGAATGATCGTCTTGGTGGATGACCTACGTTCGTTCGTGGATGGCCGCACCGCCGAGGTGGCCCGCACCAGCGACGCCGGAGTTGAGCTCCTTGGTCGGTACCGAGACCGGCGCTTGGACGAGTTGTGGCTGGACCATGACCTCGGCGGGGATGACACGATCTGGCCGGTCGTGGAGGTCCTGGAACGGGCGGCCTTCGACAAGCGCCACTTTGACGTCGGCGTCATCAACGTCCACTCCGCCAACCCAGTCGGCGCCACAAAGGTCGCGCTGGTCCTACGCCACTGGGGGTATTACGTCCGCGTCGCTTCGGGCTCGACCGAAGTCGGCTGTCTCGACGGTCCCGCCGTGAGCTGACCGGCGCGCACATGCCTCCCGCCGGCTGCCCACTCTGAGGGCGGCAGAAGAGCAGGACAGGAGGCATGGCTGGGCGCGAGAGCCAGCGGAGGCTCGACCGCCAAGCTGCAGGATCGCCGGACACGGCTCTCGGAAATCCGCCACGAGAACGATACCGATCGGCTAGGCGTAGCTGTAGCTTCCGACTTGGGCTCGGAGGAGGAACTCATGCCGCGGACGTCCGAATACGCGGAGGCCGTCTACCAGTTCATTCAGGAACACGCCACGATTGAGGATGGGTGCCGGGTCTGTCGCGAGCCGCTCTATCCGTGGATGATGGAAGAGTTCCGCCTCAATAGGGCGCGAGGTCAAAGGCATTCGTACCGCAGTGGTCAAAGAACTGGAACGTCGTGGTCTCGTCCACCGCCCCAATCCCAGGAGCGTTCTGCTAATGCTGAAAGATTGATCCTTCGCTCGCCTCACCGGAGGAGATCATCGCCCGCCACCTTTCCGTCGGTGTCCTCCGTGCCGTTCACACCGGTACGGATCCGCATCGCCGCCGCGCGGATTCTCATGTGTTCGGGTCACCCACGGGTCAACTCTGCACCGAGCCGGACGGCTAGGGCGATTGTTTCTTCGCTCGGTTGAGCGTCGAGGTCGGCGAGCACTCTCGTCAGGGCGCGCAGAAGAGTACGAATGCCGTCCGCATCGCCGAGGGCGTGCCGGGCGTGCATAGCCTTGGTGTAAAGGGCTTCGTTGTACCGGTCTAGGACGATGGCTTTGTTCAGCAGGTCAGATGCGGCCTGCGGGTCTGGCTTGAGCAGGTCTTCGGCGAGGAGTAGGTGGGCTTCGGTGCCCCAGCGGCGCACGGTCTCGCGGTGGGGCTGCAGCCACTCGTAGTCCTGCCCCGCGGCCAGTGGCGCGTTGTAGAGTGCACAGGCGGCGGTCAACAGTTCGTGGCGTCGCGGTCCGCTGGCGATGCTGGCGCGGCGCATGAGGTCACGCAGAGTCCACACGTCGACGTCGACCGTCGTCGGATCGAGTCGATACCGGCCAGCGGTTTTGATGACGTAGGCGTTCTTCGTCTCGGCCGTGCCGGCACGGCCGAGGACGTGTCGCAGGTTTGAGGCGTTGGTGTGTACGCGCTGGTCTGCTTGGCTGAGGCGGGCGTCAGGTTCGAGGTATTCGCCGATGTCGCGGGTGGTGACGCCGTCGGGGTGGCAGGCCAGGAAGACGGCGAGTTCGAGGGCTTTGGCGCGCAACGGTCGGCCCGGTTTGGTGATGTCCTCGATCCGCGGCAGGCCGAGCACTCGAAGTCGGGCCTTCCCGGCGACGCCGTCGGAGAGGGCTGGGGTCGGCGCGGGCTGGTCCTGAGGTGCGGTGGCGTTGCGGCTGGCCTGCAGGGCAATGACCTTGGTTGGCTCAGCTGGCGAGGTTGTCGCTGAAGGTTCTCCGGTTTGTGCTTCTCGCAGCGTGGTCAGGGTCTGGATCGCTGTGGTGGGTTCGAGCACGGGTAGGCGCGGCGGTAGCGGTTCGGCTGGCCGACCGGATATGAGGGTGGTCTGTCCGTCTGGCGCTACGTCAATGGTGACGCCGGGGGGCCACTCACCGAGCAGTACCCCGAATACCTGCCTGCTGGCGCCCGCGGCTAGAGCCGCTTTGACGCGGGCTGCGGCTGCTGCGGCTGGTGTCTCTGTGATGAGGACGACCGGAGACAGAACCTCCACTTCCGGAGCCTTCGGTTGTTGCTGCTCATCGGGGTCGGTCAACGTCTGTTCGTCGAGTAGGCGGCTGCGGTGCAGCAGCAGGGTCTCGATCGTGGTGAGTGCGTCGTCGAGGGTGTCGGTGATGTGCAGGCGCGGCCATGAGCTGACGGTCGTCATTTCGGTGCCGTGCAGCGTGGTGAGGGTAGCGGCGTCGATGACGACTTCGCCGCGCGCGTTGGGGTGTTGTGGGTCGCCGGAAGCAAGTACTGCTACGAGGGTGGCGCGTGCGGCGGTAGCTGCGCCGTCGCCGACGAGGCCGAGGCCACCGGACGGCAGCGGGACAAGGGTGGCCAGTGGTGCCCCGTCGTCGGGGTGCGGGAGGTCGGGGTTTCGGGCCACGGCACGGCGCAGTTCGGCCACCGAGGGCGGCAGGTCGGTGGGTGGATCGTCGTGGGGGTCACCGGTGTAGCGGCGCCGGCGCTGCCGCCACACCAGGACTGCGGCCGCGCTGATGGCGGCGGCGAGGGACCAGGGCAGCCACTCCGCGGAGGTCAGCTGCAGACCCCGCTGGTGGTCGGTGTCCTGCGGGTGTTGCGCGCCGTTGGCTTCCGGCGAGGACGAAGGCCGCGTGGGAGCGTCGGTGGGTGACCCGGGATCCGGTGCGGCGGATGTGGTCGGCGAAGAGCTCCTGGGCGCGGCGGCCGTCTCATGGTTTTCCGTGGGCGGATCGGTGGGCTGCAGGGCTTCCGGCGGGTTGTTCGGCGGTGGGGATGGGGCGACGGGGCCGGGTCGCGGTGAGCGCGGGCGGCGGCCCGGGATGGCGGTCTGTGGGGGTTGGGCATCGGCGGGTAGCCGCAGTTCCCAGCCCGGGTAGATCAAGTCGCAGTCACGCAGTGTGCCGCCGACCTGGGGAAAGTGGCGGTGTTTGTTCATGCGGCAGATTTCCGGCCAGCGGCCGGCGTCACCGAGCCACTGCTTGGCGATCTTCGACAGGGTGTCGTGTCGCTCGACGGTGTACAGGTAGCGGGTGTTGCCGACCTGAATCAGTGCCGGCCCCTGGGCGAGGGCTTGTTGAGGAACAGCTACTGCCTCGGCCGCGTCGACGGCCGCCGGTGGTCGAGCGCCGCCGGTGTTCAGTTGGCCGACGGAGGTGACGGCGATGGCCGCGGTGCCGGCCAGGCCGAACACGAGCCGGTGCAGTGGTGCGGGAAGCCGTAGCACCGGGATCCGCCATCGGGTCGCCAGCGCGATCATCTCGGCGATCAGCAGCAGCGCGAGCACGGCCCACAACAGCCACACCGCCCAGACGGCCGCGCCGGCCAGGACGGTCGAGGTGAACCGTTCGTTCGGCTGATCGAACCATGCCACCACCTGCGTCCAGGACGGCCACCTCCGCAGCGGGTTCCCGTCAAGGGACACCAGCAGCGCCGGTACCCCGGCCAGGAACACGACCGTGGCTACGGTGGCCCGGACCGGTCGGATCACGGAGGACACCCGCCCCGCTGTGTGGCGCGGCGGTGTCGACGCGGGCGGGACGTACACCGTGGGACGCGCGTATTCGGCTAGCCGGTTGCCGCTGTCCGGGGATTGCTGCGACATCCTGTCCGTCCCCCCGCTTGGTAGATCCCTTTCCTCTCGCATACACGGCGATACCCATCGAGGGCCATCTCCTCAGGAAGGATTCTCACCATGCGCGCACAATGGATCACGGGATGAGAACGTGGTTGACGATCTACGCCCCGGTCGGGAGAGACTGCCTCGCATGCCAAGCGGGGGCACGCGACTATCGATCGATCTCACGTCGTCGGCAATCGCCGCCACCGTCGACCGCGATGGCACCCGGATCCCCGTCCTGCTCAACGGCCGCATCGTCATGCCGCACGGCATCGTGATCGACCCCGCCGGTCAACTTCACCCCGGCGTCAACGGGCTGCCGGAGCCCTCGGTAGGTCACCGGTTCATCCGAGACCCGGTGGACCTCCTGCACGCGGCTGACGCCGAGCCGCCGGTGGACGCCGTACAGCTGCTCGCCGGGCAGCTGTGGTACGTCGCTGACCAGGCAGTCCGCCAAGTCGCCGTACCGGTCGCCGCTCTGACCGTGACCATCCCGTCGGCCTGGGGACCGCGCCGACGGGGGCATCTCACCGACGCGGCAGCCCGGGCAGGCCTCCCCGCACCGGCCATGGTCACCGCGCCAGCAGCACTCGCCGCTTACGCGACCGCCGGCCACGCCCCGGATGGCACATGTCTGCTGATCTGCGACGCCGAGCGGCGTCCCATCACGCTGACCGTCCTGCAAGCCAGCCGCGACGGGTACCGGGAACTCGCCACCCGCCAGGTGAGCCCGAGCCGCGACCTGGACCGAGACCTCGCGCAGCACCTCTTGACCCGCAGCATCGCGGACGACCCGTCACAACGACCCGAAATACAGGCCATACCCGAGCCAGCCGACGCGGCACTACTGGAGTCCATCCGCCAGGCCAGGACCGCCCTCTCAACTCAGGAACGCGCACCCGTTCTCCTGCCCTCGCCCCGCCCACCGGCCGTTCTGACCCGCGACGACGTCACCGCCGCAGCGCAGCCTCTCCTCGACGAGGCCGCCAATGCCGTCCAAGGCATCCTCGACGCCGCCGACATCAGCCAGCAGCACCTCAGCCACGTGATCCACCGGGAAGCCAGAGCAATCCCGGGCCTACAGGAACGCCTCGCGGCCGTCACCGGGCACACTCCGATCGCCCTCGACGGTCACTCCCACGCCCTCGCTGACGGCGCCCTCGCGCTCACCGCAGCCCATCACCAGACAGCAAGCACCGCCAACGACACCGCACTGCCACGAGTTCGGCTCCGCGTCCGTGACCTGACCAGCGCCATCATTCTCGGCGTCTGCTCGCTCACCGTGCTCCTACAGACCATCCTCACCGCGGACATCGTCACGACCTACTCCGTCCAGGTCGTCGGCGTCCGCCTCTCCCTGCCTCAACTGGGCGTCGCCGGTGCCCTCACCATGCTCACCGCATTCGCCGTGGCGCACCTCGCCCCCACCACCTGGCTCGCCGGCACCACCGACGCAGCCACCTCTAGACCCACCACCGGCCACCTCATCAGACGCGGATACCTCGCCGCCGCCGTCGGCGGATCAACCGCCGCCGCCCTCTACGGCCTCGCCACCGGCACCGCCGTCCAGTTCGGCTATGAGCCATACCTGAAATGGACGCTCGGCTCCGCACTCCCCCTCGCTGTCTGCGCCGCGATCATCGGCGCCACCGCTCCCCGCATTGCGGCTCGGCAACTGTCCTACTGGCTCGCGCGCACTCGTCCGGCGGCCCTGCCCGCCGCCATCGCCGCCACCGGCATCTGTCTCATGCGCGCGGCGATCACCCTCACCCCACCGGTCGACCTGACTGGCATGCCCGGCCTCATCGGCAGCGCCGGAGCAGCACTGCTCGGCATCGCCACCGCCCTGACCACCAGCCGAAGCCGCACCACCCGCACCATCACGGTCCCTGGGCTCGCCATCGGCTACGCCATCGTCTTCACCAGCGATACCAGCAGCGCTCTGCTGGTCGGTTACCTCGTCGCCCTCACCTGGTGGGCCGTTCAACTCGCCGCTTACACCTTGCGGCTCGCCTACCCCGGTGCCGGGCAGGCATTGCGCCGGCTCGCGGGCAGCAGCCACACAGCCTGACGCGTCGTCAGAGCAAACACCGGCGCTAGCCCTCGGGACTCACCGCTGTCCGGCAAATGACGGCGCCACCGGGGTGAGCACCAGGCAGCGCTCCAACAGATGACGGCCCGCCGAGATCGGCGGGCCGTCCATTCAATCGAGCCAGCCTGCCGAGCCTCTCTGCTCGGTGGGCCATCCGCGCATGCCCTCTGGAGCAAGGAGGTCACCGGTTCCACGCGCCCGGATATCGCAGACCACGACCAGCACCAACCCACACATCAGCCTGACCGAAAGGCAATTGACGATGAGAACACTCCAGAGCTTCCCAATCTGCATCGAGATGACCGGGTGCGCGAGCACCGCGACCCGGATCGCGCGTTTCCACACCCAGCTCGGTACGGAGACGCACCGCGTCTCGCAACTGGCGAGCGAGGGCTCGACTGACGCCCTCTGTCCGCCATCCAGCGGTCCGCAGGACCAGGGGGACACCGTCCGTCCGCGATCGATACAGAGCCTGCGATGCCTCTTCGAGGACGAGCCCAGCCCTTGGCTTGACCCCTGGGGGACGCAACGGATGGATAGACGGCCACAGCTGTCAGATGTCGCACCCGCGGGTCGTAGCGACGGCCCCGTTCACCCCCGGCCCCAGCAGCGCCGGGCCAACAAAAGGAGGCATGATCCATGCCCGCCCCGACCCCGAACCGGCCCGGGATCCAGACCAGGTGCCGACGCACGCCGGCCAACTGCCAACCGCACGACGCGGCGCTGGCAGCCCGGTTCGACCGACGTCCTGGACCGGCGATGAACGGCCCCGCCGCCTCCGAATGGCGACCAGACCCACTCCTGACCATCGACGACCTCGCGGCCTGGTTGGGCAAGCCCAAGAACACCCTCTACGCCTGGCACAGCCGAGGCAAGGGCCCTCGCGCCATCCGCGTCGGCAACACCCTGCGCTACCGGCGCAGCGAGGTCGAGCGCTGGCTCGAAGACCACACCGACGCGGAGCGGTGAACCATGGCCCGACCTGAACTGGCCATCGGCACCTCCGGAAAAATCCGGATCGAGAAACTCGGTCCGAAGAGATTCCGGGCACGCGCCCGGTTCCGCGACTACGACGGCATCACCCGCGACATCGAGGCCACCGACACCACAGGCCCGGCCGCCGAACGGGCCTTGAAGGTCAAACTCCGAGACCGTGCCACCCCCACCGACGACGAGATCACCCGCGAAACGCGCATCAGTGCCCTCGCCGAACTGTGGGTCGAAGAGATCACCGCCGAGGAACGCATCGCGCCACAGACCATCCACCGATACGCGACCAGCGTTCGCACCTCGATCCTGCCCGCCCTCGGCAACCTCCGAATCCGGGAAGCCAGCGTCGGACGCCTCGACCGGTTCCTGCGCGACATCGCCAAGGACCGCCCTTCAGCCGCCAAAGGCGTGAAGGTGGTACTCAGTCAGATGTTCGCTCTGGCCATACGCCACGGCGCCATCCCCACCAACCCGGTCCGCGACACCGGCCGACTCCGCAAACCCCGTCGCACCGTCGTCGTCCTGTCCGCCGAGCAACTCCAAGCCGTCCGTACGGCGATCCGCGAATGGCAGCGACCGATCCCTGGTAAGCCCGGGCCTCGGCACAGCGGCGACCTGGCCGAGGTCGTCGACCTCATGCTCGCCACCGGCGCCCGTATCGGCGAGATCCTGGCCCTCCGCTGGGAGGACCTGGACCTCGCCGCCGAACGACCAACCCTGACGATCTGCGGAACGCTGGTCTTCATCAAGAGCCAGGGCTTCTTCCGACAGCCCTGGACCAAGAGCGACGCCGGCTACCGGAGGGTCGTCCTCCCCCGGTTCGCGGTCGGCATGCTCATGGCCCGCAAACTCACCGCCGCGGACAACCCCCACGACGCGATCTTCGCTTCCCGACGAGGCACCTGGCTCTCCCCCAACAACGTCCGCCGTCAGTGGCGCCAGGCCCGCGCCGAAGCCGACCTCGACTGGGTCACCCCGCACACCTTCCGAAAGACCGTCGCCACCCTCATCAAGGAGGAGATCGATACCAAGAGCGCGGCAGCGCAACTCGGGCACTCCAGCGAGGAGGTCACCGACACCTACTACATCGCCAAGCCGGTACAAGCCCCAGACGTGTCCGGCATCCTCGAACGGCTCGGCAGCCACCCGAGCAACCAAGGACCGCCGCCAGGAGAGAACGATGCACACCGATGACGAACTTGGTTGCCGCACCGCGTAAACGGGGGGTTTTCGGGGGGCGGTTCAAATCTCCATCGAAGAAAATCAAAGCCCTGACCAGTGTTTCAGCTGGTCAGGGCTTTTTCTTTGTCGGGACGGCCGGATTCGAACCGACGACCCCTTGACCCCCAGTCAAGTGCGCTACCAAGCTGCGCCACGTCCCGATGCCCCCCGCCGGGTCTCCCCTGCGGCAGCCGGTACAGCTTAGCGCAGGATCTTCGCACCGTCCGCAGAGGCCCCTCCCGCGCCGCGCGCCACACCCCCTAGAGCATCCTAGGAGGGTGTGGCGCGACAACACCAAGAGCGGCAAGCAGAGAGCGCGTCAGCCGTGGGCCTTGCCCCGGCCGCCGGGGCCGAGCTTCTTGCGCGGGCGTACCGAGATCTCGATCGGGCTGCCCTCGAAGCCGAACTCCTCGCGGAGCTTGCGCTCGACGAAGCGCTGATACCCCGCGTCGAGCGGGCCGGTGGTGAACAGCACGAACCGCGGCGGCGCCGCCCCGGCCTGGGTGGCGAACAGGATGCGCGGGGCGCGTCCGCCGCGTACCGGGTGCGGGGTGGCCTGGACCAGCGCGGTGAGCCACTGGTTGAGCTGCGCGGTCGGGATCCGCGTCTCCCAGCTCGCGAGGGCCTTGCGCAGCGCGGGTGCGAGCTTGTCGACGGCGCGGCCGGTCTTGGCGGACAGGTTCAGCCGGATCGCCCAGGGGATGCGCCGCAGCTCGCGGTCGATCTCCTTGTCCAGGTAGTAGCGGCGGTCGCCGTCGACCAGGTCCCACTTGTTGAACGCGATGACCAGCGCCCGGCCGGACTCGACGACCATGGTGAGGATCCGCTGGTCCTGCTCGCTGATCACCTCGCTGGAGTCGATCAGCACCACGGCGACCTCGGCCGCCTCGATCGCCGAGGCGGTACGCAGGCTGGCGTAGTACTCGGTGCCGCTGGCCTTGCCGACGCGCTTGCGCAGACCGGCGGTGTCGACCAGCTGCCAGGTCTCGCCGCCGATCTCGACCAGGCTGTCGACCGGGTCCACTGTGGTGCCGGCGACCGAGTCGACCACCGCCCGCTCCTCGCCGGAGAAGCGGTTGAGCAGGCTGGACTTGCCGACGTTGGGGCGGCCGACCAGCGCCACCCGGCGTGGGCCGCGCGGCCGGTTCTCCACGATCGCGGGCGCCTCGGGCAGCGCGTCGAGGATGGCGTCGAGCAGGTCGCCGGAACCGCGGCCGTGCAGCGCCGAGATCGGGAACGGCTCACCGAGGCCGAGCGACCACAGCGAGGTCGCCTCCATCTCGATGGTGGTGTTGTCGGCCTTGTTGGCGATGAGGATCACCGGCTTGGCGCTGCGGCGCAGCATCTTCACCGCGGCCTCGTCCACGTCGGTGGCGCCGACCATGGCGTCCACCACGAACAGCACCACGTCGGCGGTCGCCACCGCGGTCTCGGCCTGGGCGGCGATGGCCGCGGCCCGGTCCTTGGCGTCGGGCTCCCAGCCGCCGGTGTCCACCACCGTGAACGCCCGGCCGTTCCACTGCGCGTCGTAGGGCACGCGGTCCCGGGTCACGCCGGGAATGTCCTCCACGACCGCCTGCCGGCGGCCGATGATGCGGTTGACGAGCGTGGACTTGCCCACGTTGGGGCGGCCGACCACGGCCACCACGGGCTGCGGGCCGGCCGGCTCACCGGAGTCGACCTCCGGCTCGCGCAGCTCCACCCAGCCTTCGAAATCCTGACTCACGCGGCACCCCGCTCCGTGAGCATCTCGCGCAGGCGGGCCACTACCTCGTCGATGCCCAGCTCGGTGGTGTCCAGCACCACCGCGTCGGGGGCCTGCTGCAGCGGGTTGACCTTGCGGGTCGAGTCGAGGCGGTCCCGGCGGGCCAGGTCCGCGGCGGTCGCCGCGACGTCGGCGGCGTCCTCGGCGCTGCGCCGCTTCGCGCGCGCCGCCTCGGAGGCGGTCAGGTACACCTTCAGGTCCGCGTCCGGCGCGACCACCGAGCCGATGTCCCGGCCTTCGACCACGATCCGGCCCGCGTCGGCGATCACCCGCCGCTGCCGGTCCACCAGCAGCTCGCGTACGGCGGCGACGGCGGCCACCGCTGACACGGCGGCGGTCACCTCGGCGCCGCGGATGGCGGTGGACACGTCGGTGCCGTCGACCGTCACGGCGTACCCCTGGGGGTCGGTGCCGATGCGCAGGTCGGCCTCGGCGGCGACCTTTGCCACCGACTCGGCGTCGGTGAGTTCCACGCCGGAGCGCAGGACCGCCCAGGTCAGCGCCCGGTACATGGCGCCGGTGTCGAGGTAGCGGGCGCCGAGGCCCGCGGCCAGCCGCCGCGACACGGTGGACTTCCCCGAACCGGACGGCCCGTCCACAGCGACCACACATCGCCCGGCCGGTACGTTCTCCTCCACCGTTGTCCTCCTCAGCCCGTACCTCGCGGGTCGCCCGGATTCCCGGGCGCCGTTGAGCGGATGGTTCTGTCGTCAATCATGCCCGCGCCGCGCGGGCGTCCCGCCGGGCGGCACGCGCCGGCCCGCGGACCGCGTCGAAGCCTACCGGCAGCCGTACCCCGATCGGCGGGTCAGTCACCCACGGCCTTGAACAGGGCGGCGACCTCCGCGTTCGTCAGCCGCCGCAGCCGCCCGGTGCGCAGGTCGCCGAGCTTGATCGGACCGATCGAGGTACGGATCAGGCGGGACACCGGGTGTCCCACCTCGGCCATCAGGCGCCGGACGATGTGTTTGCGCCCCTCGTGCAGGGTCAGCTCCACCTGGGCGGTTTTGCCGAGCGTGTCGACCAGCTTGAACCCGTCGACCTTCACCGGCCCGTCCTCCAGCTCGACGCCGGCGGCGAGGCGCTTGCCCAGGTTGCGCGGGATCGGCCCGGCCACCTCGGCGAGGTAGGTCTTGAGCACCTCGTACGACGGGTGCATGAGCTTGTGCGCGAGGGTGCCGTCGTTGGTGAGCAGGAGCAGGCCCTCGCTGTCGGCGTCCAGTCGCCCGACGTGGTAGACCCGCTGCTCCAGCCGCGCGCCGATGAAGTCGGCGAGCTCGGTGCGGCCCTTCTCGTCAGCCATGGTGGTGACCACGCCGCGCGGCTTGTTCATCGCCACGTAGACCAGGCGGACGTCGGCCTGGAGCCGCTCCCCGTCGACGACGATCACGTCGCGGGCCGGGTCGGCCTTGTCGCCGAGCTGCGCCACCCGCCCGTTCACGGTGACCCGGCGCCGGAAGATCAGGTCTTCACAGGCGCGCCGGGAACCCACCCCCGCGGCGGCGAGCACCTTCTGCAGGCGCTCGGCGCCCTCGTACACGGGGGCGTCGGGCTTCGGGGCACGGTCATCGCGTCGCATCGGCAAGCTCTTCTACGTCGTCGGGAAGGAACGGGGCCAGGGGCGGCAGGTCGTCCACCGAGTTCAGCCCCAGCTTCTCCAGGAACATGGTGGTGGTCCGGTAGAGGTAGGCGCCGCTGTCCGCTTCGGTGCCGCACTCCTCGACCAGGCCGCGACCCACCAGGGTACGGAGCACCCCGTCGCAGTTGACACCCCGGATGGCCGAGATGCGCGAACGGGTCACCGGCTGCCGGTAGGCGACCACGGCGAGGGTCTCCAGCGCGGCCTGGGTCAGCCGCACGGACTGCCCGTCCAGTACGAACCGCTCGACGTAGGTGGCGTATTCCGGCCGGGTGTAGAGACGCCAGCCACCCGCCGCCCGGCGCAGGTCGAACCCGTGCCCGGCGGCGGTGTATCCGGCGGCGATCTCGTCGAGCATCGCGCCGACCCGTTCCGGGGACTGCTCCAGGACCTCGGCCAGGACCAGCTCGCTGACCGGCTGGTCCACCACGAGCAGGATCGCCTCCAGGGCGCCGCGCAGCTCCGCGTCGTCCAGGACCGGCGCGGGCACCGGTTCCGGCGCGGCCCGCCGCCGTCCCCGCTTGGCGGGTACGCCCTCAGCACCCGCTCCCCCACCCGCCCCCGGCGCCGCGTCCCGCGCGGGCAGGCCGACGTCTCCCCCGGCGTCGTCCGTCCCGGCCTCTCCCGAGATCTTGGTACGGTCCCGCCCTCCGAGGGGCGTCCCCGTACCAAGATCCCCCTGAACCGTGGCGATCTTGGAAGGAATGGGCCCCTCTGAGGGCCCTTCGCTTCCAAGATCCGCCGAGGAATCCGGTGTCGCGTCGAGATCTGCTTCCCGGGAATCGGTGGTGTCCGGGATGTCGGGGTCCGGGTGCTCGGCCGGTGCGTCGGAATCGTCCGGGGCTGGCCGGGGCGGGGCGGGACGCTCCCACGGGGGCACCCATGCGGCGGCCTGGTCGGCCAGGGAGTCGCGGCGTTCCTGGTCGCTCATCCGTTCACTCCTGCGTCGGTGCGTGTTCGTCCGCCGTCTCGCTGGGCACGGCGGCGTCGGATGCGGCATCTGCGGCGACGTCGCCCGGCACGGCGGCGTCGCTCACCCCGGCGCCGACGTCGGCCGGAGCAGCCGCGGCGTCGGCCGGTGCGGCGGGGACGGACGTGGTCGTGGGTTCGGGGCTGCCGGCGTACTCGTCGACTGTCAGCTCGGCCTCGCCGTCGACCGGGCCGGTCCAGCGGACGGTCAGCTCCTCCAGCGCCTGCTCCTGCACGAACGCCACGAGGCCCTGCCGGTACAGCTCCAGCAGCGCCAGGAACCGGGCCACCACCTCGAGCGTCATCTCACAGTCGGCGCAGAGCAGCGAGAACGTGGCGATCCCGGCGCGGCGCAGCCGGTCGGCGATGATGCCGGCGTGTTCGCGGACGCTGACCCGGACCATGTGCACGTGTGCGATGGACACCTCGGGCACCGGTTTCGGGCTCATCGCCTTGACCGCGAGCTTGCGCAGCCGCTCGGGACCGATGCCGAGCACCAGGTCGGGCAGCGCCTCGGCGTACCGGGGTTCGAGCGTGACCGCCCTCGGGTAGCGCCGTCCGCCGACCGCCTCCAGCTCGGCGATGTGCGCGGCGGCCTCCTTGTACGCCTTGTACTGCAGCAGCCGCGCGAACAGCAGGTCCCGCGCCTCCAGCAGCGCCAGGTCCTCCTCGTCCTCCACCTCGGCGGAGGGCAGCAGCCGGGCCGCCTTCAGGTCGAGCAGGGTGGCGGCGACGAGCAGGAACTCGCTGGTCTCGTCCAGGTCCCACTGGTCGCCCATCGCCCGCAGGTACGCGATGAACTCGTCGGTGACCTTGTGCAGCGCCACCTCGGTGACGTCCAGCTTGTGCTTGCTGATCAGCTGGAGCAGCAGGTCGAACGGGCCGGTGAAGTTGTCCAGCCGGACCGTGAAGCCACTGGTCTGCTCGCCGGTGCCCGCGTCGGCGGGCACCACACCGTCGACCTCGGCGGCCAGCTCCGCGGCTACGGCGGGGTCGCCGGCGCCGTGTGGCGGGTCGAGGGGCGGTGCGGTCACCGGGAAACCGTAGACGACGCGGCGGGCGGCCGGCGTGCGCCCTACCGGTCCGCCTGGGCGGCGATGACCTCCCGGGCCAGCTGCCGGTAGTTGCGGGCGCCGGAGGAGGCCGGGTCGAGGGTGGTGATCGGGGCGCCGGCCACGGTGGACTCGGGGAACTTCACCGTCTTGGTGATGACGGTCTGGTAGACCTTGTCGCCGAACGCCTCGACCACCCGCTGCAGCACCTGGCGGCAGTGGGTGGTGCGGCTGTCGTACATGGTGGCGAGGATGCCTTCGAGCTCCAGGTCGAAGTTGAGCCGCTCGCGCACCTTGTCGATGGTGTCCAGCAGCAGCGCGACACCGCGCAGGCTGAAGAACTCGCACTCCAGCGGGATGAGCACGCCGTGCGCGACGGTGAGCGCGTTGATCGCCAGCAGGCCCAGTGAGGGCTGGCAGTCGATCAGGATGAAGTCGTACTCCTTGCGGATGGTGCGCAGCACCCGCGCCAGGGCCATCTCCCGGGCGACCTCGTTGACGAGCTGGATCTCGGCGGCGGAGAGGTCGATGTTGGCGGGTAGCAGGTGCAGCCCGGCCACGTCGGTCTTGATCAGGACGTCCTCGGCGGTGACGTCGTCCTGCATCAGCAGGTTGTAGACCGACAGGTCCAGGTTGTGCGGGTTGACGCCCAGCCCGACGGAGAGGGCGCCCTGCGGGTCGAAGTCGACGAGCAGCACCTTGCGGCCGTACTCGGCCAGGGCCGCGCCCAGGTTGATGGTCGTCGTGGTCTTGCCGACGCCGCCCTTCTGGTTGGCCATCGCGATGATCCGCGCCGGGCCGTGCCGGTCGGTCGGCATGGGTTCGGGGATCGGCTTGCGCATGGTGTACGCGGCCGGGTCGGCGGGGCCGAGATCGGCGCCGAGCGTCGCCTGCTGCTCACGGAGCTCCGACGTCCAGGTCTCGGCACGGTCACCGTTTCCTGCCATGTCCTCGTTGCCCCCTCCCGACGACCACCCGGCGTCGGAGCCGTCCGACGTCCCTCGCGGCGCCGCTGCGCACCCCCGGTCCGTCGCACCTGGAGGCCCGCGCCGATGCCGACTGTACGCCACCGGCCAGCAGCGCGTTCGGTAGCGGGTCGGCGTGTCGGCGGCCCGTCGGCCAGGGCCGGCCACGTCGGCGCTCAGCGGGCGCGCGGATGCGCTGTCGCGTACACCTCGCGCAGTCGTTCCACGGTGACCAGTGTGTAGACCTGGGTGGTGGTCACCGACGCGTGGCCGAGCAGTTCCTGCACCACGCGCACGTCCGCGCCGCCGTCGAGCAGGTGCGTGGCGTACGAGTGGCGCAGCGTGTGCGGGGAGACCGCGTCGGGGCCGTCGACCGGCAGGCCGGCCCGGGCGGCGGCGGCGCGCAGCACGGCCCAGGCGCCCTGCCGGGTGAGCGGGCCGCCGCGGGCGTTGACGAACACCGCGTGGGTGCCGCGTCCGGCCGCGAGCAGCGCCGGGCGGCCCCGGACCAGCCAGGCGCGCAGCGCGTCGGCCGCGTACCCGCCGACCGGGACCAGCCGGGTCCGGCCGCCCTTGCCGCGCAGCAGCACGGTTCCGGCGTCCAGGTCGAGGTCGTCGACGGCGGCGCCGACCGCCTCGGAGATGCGCGCGCCGGTGCCGTACAGGAATTCCAGCAGCGCCCGGTCGCGCAGCGCGCGGGCGGCGGCGTCGCCGGTGCCGTCGGCCGGGCCGGCGGCCTCCAGCAGCCGCAGGACCGCGTCGACGGGCAGCGCCCGGGGCAGGCGGCGCGGCGGCGCGGGCGGGCGGACGTCGCGGCTGGGGTCGGCGCCGGTGAGCCCTTCGCGCAGCGCGAAGCGGTGCAGGCCGCGTACCGCGCTGGCGGCGCGGGCGGCGGAGGAGACGGCGAGCGGCGGGTGGTCGTCGTCGCCGGCGCGCAGCCGGGCCAGGTGGGCCTCGACCTGCGCGGGCCCGGCGGCGGCCAGGTCGTCCACCCCGGCGGCGGCCAGGGTGGCGAGGTAGCGGTCCAGGTCCCGGCGGTACGAGGCGAGCGTGTTCGCGGACAGCCCGCGCTCGACGGTGAGGTGGTCCAGGTACGTCCGGACCGCGCGGCGCAGGGCCGGCGCGGGTTCCGCGCCGGCCGCGCGCACGGCGGCGTCGGTCAGCTCAGCACCTCGTCCAGCGGCAGCACGTCCATGCCGTGCGCCTCGGCGACCGGGCCGTAGACGACCTTGCCGGCGTGGGTGTTCAGGCCCAGTGCCAGCGCCGGGTCGTTGCGCAGCGCCGCCTGCCAGCCCTGGTTGGCCAGTTCCAGGGCGTACGGCAGGGTGACGTTGGTCAGCGCGTAGGTGCTGGTGTTCGGCACCGCGCCGGGCATGTTCGCCACGCAGTAGAAGATCGAGTCGTGGACCTTGTAGACCGGGTCGGCGTGCGTGGTCGGGCGCGAGTCCTCGAAGCAGCCACCCTGGTCGATGGCGATGTCGACGAGCACGCTGCCCGGCTTCATCCGGGAGACCAGCTCGTTGGAGATGAGCTTCGGGGCCTTCGCGCCGGGCACCAGCACCGCGCCGATGACCAGGTCCGCGTCGAGCACTGCCCGCTCGATCTCGTACGCGTTTGAGGCGACGGTCTGCAGGTGGCCCCGGTAGATGGCGTCGGCGGAGCGCAGCCGGGCCACGTTCTTGTCCAGCAGCAGCACCTCGGACTGCAGGCCCAGCGCGATGGCGGCGGCGTTGAGGCCGGACACGCCCGCGCCGATGACCACGGTCTTGGCCGCGTACACGCCGGAGACGCCGCCGGGCAGCACGCCCCGCCCGCCGCCGGTGCGCATCATGTAGAAGGCGCCCACCTGGGGGGCGAGCCGGCCGGCCACCTCGGACATCGGGGCGAGCAGCGGCAGCGACCGGTCGGGCAGCTCGACCGTCTCGTACGCGATGCCGGTGACCTTGCGGTTGACCAGCGCGTCGGTGCACTCGCGGGAGGCGGCCAGGTGCAGGTACGTGAAGAGCACCTGTCCCTCGCGCATCCGGTGGTACTCCTCGGCGATCGGCTCCTTCACCTTGAGGACCAGCTCGGCGGTGTCCCACACCTCGTCGGCGGTGGCCAGGATCTTCGCGCCGGCGGCGGCGAACTCGTCGTCGGTGATGCTGGAGCCGACGCCGGCGCCGGCCTCGACGAAGACCTCGTGGCCGTGGCGGGTGAACTCGTTGACGCCCGCGGGCGTGATCGCCACCCGGTACTCGTGGTTCTTGACCTCGCGGGGGATTCCGACCTTCACGATGCAGACACCTTCCTCCGGGGCTGCTCACCCCCGACTGCGCGGCGCCGCGCCGGCTCCGTTGCCGGCGCGGTACACCGGTCCCGCCGGCGGCAGTCTAGAGCCGTGGGAAGCCCACGGACGGCGACACTGTGACATCCGGTGCCCGCTGGTGCTGACGGTGTGTCAGGCATGGGCCAGGCTGGCCGGTGGAGACGTCATCAGCCGACAGGACAGAGTTCGGTAAATATCCTTCCACGACCGGGGTGCCGGGGCCGACAGGACGCGAGTCGATCACTATTGTGTCCGCTCATGACCACTCCTTACCAGCAGTACCCGCAGGGCGTCTCGGACAAGAGCAAGGTCGTCGCGGGTGTGCTCCAGATCCTCCTCGGCGGCTTCGGCATCGGCCGGTTCTACATGGGCGACACCAAGACCGGTGTCATCCAGCTCATCGTCACGCTCGTGACGTGCGGCATCGGCGCGATCTGGGGCCTCGTCGACGGCATCCTGATCCTCGTCAACGGCGGTGTCGACGGGCAGGGCCGCCCGCTGCGCGACTGACCACCGCAACGGAAAGGGGCCGCCCGGCGCACAGCGCCGCGCGGCCCCTTCGTCGTCGGTTCCCGATCAGCGCGGCAGCGGCGCCTCCGGCCGGCGCAGCTCGGTGAAGCCGGTCTCCCGGGCGCGGGCCGCGGCGAGCAGCCCGGCCACGCAGGACGCGTTGGTGATCTCACCGGCCAGCACCATCCGCACCGCCTCGTCCAGGTCCACGCGGACCACCTGGAGGTCGGCCTCCTCGTCGTGCCGGTCGTGCCGCTGCTCCGCCGGCACCTCGGCCAGCTCGCGGGCCAGGAACACCCGGACCACCTCGTCGGAGAAGCCGGGCGAGCTGTGCAGGTCCACGAGCACGTCCACGCGCGCCGCGGTCAGGTCGGCCTCCTCGGCCAGCTCCCGCAGCGCCGCGGCGGCCAGGTCCTCGCCGCCGACGTCCATCAGCCCGGCGGGCAGCTCCCACAGGTGCCGGCCGACCGGGTGCCGGTACTGGCGGATCAGCACCACCTGACCGGCGTCGTCGAGCGCCACCACGGCGACCGCGCCGACGTGCCGCACGTAGTCCCGGGTCGCCTCGCCGCCACCGGGCATGGTGACGTCGTCGCTGACCACGGAGAAAATCCGGCCGGACCAGATCTGGCGGCGCGCGGTCACCTCGTACCGGTGCTCGACGCCGCTCACTTGGCCTGGGCCTTGGCGCCGCCGCCGCGGCCGGCCTTCTTCGCCGCGCCGTCCAGGTCCACCGGCAGCTGGTCGGCCTGCGAGTACGCCACGGCGGCGCCGACGAACGCGGCGAACAGCGGGTGCGGGCGGGTGGGGCGGCTCTTCAGCTCCGGATGCGCCTGGGTGGCCACGAAGAACGGGTGCAGGTTGCGGTCCAGCTCGACGAACTCCACGAGCCGCCCGTCCGGCGAGGTGCCGGAGATCGTCAGCCCCGCCTTGGTGAGCTGGTCCCGGTAGGCGTTGTTCACCTCGTACCGGTGGCGGTGCCGCTCGCTGACCTCGGTGCTGCCGTACGCCTCGGCGACGATCGACCCCTCGGCGAGCTTCGCCGGGTACGCCCCGAGCCGCATGGTGCCGCCCAGGTCGCCGCGGCCGGCCACGATGTCCTCCTGGTCGGCCATGGTGGCGATGACCGGGTGCACGGCCTCCTCGTCGAACTCCAGGGAGTTCGCCCCGTCCAGGTTGGCCAGGTGGCGGGCCACCTCGATGGTCATGCACTGCAGGCCGAGGCAGAGGCCGAGCAGGGGGATGCCGTTCTCCCGCGCGTACCGGGCGGTGCCGACCTTGCCCTCGATGCCGCGTACGCCGAAGCCGCCGGGGATGACGATGCCGTCGACGCCGGACAGCGCGGCGGCCGCGCCGGCCGCCGTCACGCAGTCGTCGCTGGGCACCCACTTGAGCTTCACCCGGGCGCGGTGGCCGAACCCGGCCGCCCGGATCGCCTCGCTCACCGACAGGTACGCGTCGGGCAGGTCGACGTACTTGCCGACGAGCGCGACGGTGATCGTGTGCCGCGGCTGGTGCACCCGCTCCAGCAGGTCGTCCCAGCGGGTCCAGTCGACGTCGCGGAACGACAGGCCGAGCCGGCGCACCACGTACGCGTCGAGGCCCTCCCGGTGCAGCACCTTCGGGATGTCGTAGATGCTCGGCGCGTCCGGGGCGGCGGTGACCGCCTCCCGGTCGACGTCGCAGTACAGCGACAGCTTCTCCTTGACCTTGTCCGGAATCTCCCGGTCGCAGCGCAGCACCAGCGCGTCGGGCTGGATGCCGATGCTGCGCAGCTGCGCCACCGAGTGCTGGGTCGGCTTGGTCTTCAGCTCGCCCGACGGCGCCAGGTACGGCACCAGCGACACGTGCAGGTAGAAGCAGTTGTCCCGGCCCAGGTCGTGGCGGATCTGCCGGATCGACTCCAGGAACGGCAGCGACTCGATGTCGCCGACGGTGCCGCCGACCTCGGTGATCACCACGTCGGGCACCTGGCCGTCGGCGTCCGGGTCGGCCATGCCGCGGATGCGGGCCTTGATCTCGTTGGTGATGTGCGGGATGACCTGCACCGTGTCGCCGAGGTACTCCCCGCGCCGCTCCTTGGCGATCACCGCCGAGTAGATCTGGCCGGTGGTGACGTTCGCCTTGCCGGAGAGGTCCCGGTCGAGGAACCGCTCGTAGTGCCCGACGTCGAGGTCGGTCTCGGCGCCGTCCTCGGTGACGAAGACCTCGCCGTGCTGGAACGGGTTCATCGTGCCGGGGTCGACGTTCAGGTACGGGTCGAGCTTCTGCATCACCACGCGCAGTCCGCGCGCGGTCAGCAGACTGCCGAGGCTGGAGGCGGTGAGGCCCTTACCCAGCGAGGAGGCGACGCCCCCGGTGACGAAAATGTGCCTGGTCGTCCGTGCTGTAGGGGCCAAGGCCTGCTCCCGTGTCGTCCGTAGCGGTCGTGCGAACCGCCGTGCCGATCAGACAAGTGATCACGCGATCCACGGGATTCCACGGTAACACCATCCGGACCGTGAGCCGGCGTCGCACCCGCTGTCGGCGCACGTGAGGCCCGTGCCGGCCCTCGTGCGGCGCTCTTCCGTGCCCGTCCGGGCCCTTGATCGACACCACCCCGCCGATGTGGTGCCTTCCACAGGGCCTTGACCCCGCCACCTCCCCGATCTGGCGAGGGCGCGGCGGGGGGCGGCACGCCCGCGCGGGCAGCGCGGGCCGGTCAGCCGGCGGGGACCTCCGAGGAGGCCGGGGTCGGCTGTGCGGGGACCCGCGCCCCGGCGCCGGGCGATGCGTTCGGCGTTTCCGTGCCGGCCGGGCCCTGCCGACCCGGTCCGGCCGGCTCCCCGGCCTCCCCCGGATCGCCCACACCGTCACCGGCCGCGTCGCCCGCCGACCCACCATCACCAGCACCGTCGCCAGCACCGTCACCGGCCGACGGAGCACCGTCAGGCGGGCCGTCGCCAGCGGGGCCGCCTCGGGAAGGGCTGTCCGGGCCGCCCGGTGGTACCGCGTCCGTCTCGCCGCCAGGGCGGCCGCTGTCGGGCAGCGTACGGTCGGTGGAGTGGTCGAGCACCCGCAGCGCCGACAGCGCCGCCATGGGCACCACGAGCGCCGCCGCCGCGCCGGCCACGTCCAGCGCCGAGCCGCCCAGCACGCCGCCCAGCCCGACGGCCACGCCGGTGCCGGCCATCGCGGCCCGGATCGCCGGGTAGATGCCGAACAGCCGCATCAGGCCGCCCCACGGCTGCAGCAGCGCCAGCCAGACCAGCGCCGCCCCGGCCAGGGCCAGCACGGTGAGCGGGCTGTTCACCAGCGTCTGGATGTTGGAGTCGCCGGAGCGGTGCACGGTGAGCCCCCCGGTGCCGTCGCCGAGCGCGGCCAGGAACCGGCCCAGGCTTCCCCGCTCGTCGGCGGGACGGCCCAGGTCGACCAGGGCGAAGCCGATGGTGACCGCGAGCGCGGCCATGGTGGCCCAGGCCAGTCGGCTCACGGTGAGCCAGCCGCCGGTGCAGATGGCGGCGGCGACGCTGACGCCGGCGGTGAGCGCGATCGCGCCGATCGAGTCGGCGCCCAGGTACGGGCTGCCCACGATCACCACTGCCAGTCCGCCGACGGCCACCATCACCATCGGCCGCCAGCCCTTGCGGAACCGCTGGGCGAGCCAGCCGCCGCACAGCAGTGATCCGGCGACGAACACGCCCAGCCCGACGGTGCCGAGCCCGGCGTACCGGCCGCCCTCCAGCGCGGAGTAACCGACCACGCCGTTGAGCTGCAGCCGGGAGCCGGTGAGCACGTCCACGCCGACCACGAGCGTGGCCAGCCCGGCGACCGCGCCGAGCGGGCCGAGCGTGCGCTCGTGCCCGGGGCTGAACCGGACCAGGGCGGTGCCGCCGACGACGAGCAGCGCGGTCACCGAGGCGTACCAGACGCCGGCGTGGCTGCCGCGCCACCAGGGCACGGCGTCGGCCAGCAGCGCCGCGGGCACGGCCAGCGCCGCGGCGATGAGCAGCAGCTCCACCACGGCGACGACGCGCCGGGACACCGGTTCCGGTCCGTGCGGGCCGGCGAGGCGGCGGGCCCGGCGTAGCAGCGGCAGCACCGCCACCGCGAGGGCCAGCTGGGCGGCGGCGAGCAGGGTGAAGAACCAGCCGGCGACGCGCCGCTGGGCGGCGGCCTCCCGGTCCGCGTCGGCCGACGCCTCGATCGCGGCCCGCAGGTCGTCGGGCCGGTCGTCGGCGGTGACCGCGGGACGGCCGACGAAGGCCCGTTCCGGGGCCGGCCGGTCGAGTACGGCGAGCACGGTCGGGGCCAGGTCGACCAGTTGCAGGTAGCCGGATCGGGCGGTGCTCGGCGAGGTCAGCCAGCCGCCCGTCCAGCCGGGGCCGTCGGCGATCGCGACGTGCAGCCGCGCCGGGTTGTCGGTGTCGGAGACGCCCGCGACCAGCACCAGTGAGCGCGGCGGCCGGGCGGCGAGGACCCGGGCCAGCCGGGCGTCGGCCTGCCGCGCCTGGGCGGCCCGTACGGCCGGGTCGTCGTCGTCGACGGTGCCGGCGTCGACGATGCTCAGCACGCAGGAGCCGAGCAGTTCCGCCGGGTTCTCGGGCAGCGTGGGCGCGTACCTGTCGACCCGGCCGAACGGACGGGCGGCGGCCACGGCGGCGCCCGGCCCCACCGCCACCGAGCAGCGCACCGACTCGGCCAGCGCGCCGGGCTTGGCGCCCCAGGCGAGCTGTTCCTGGTTGTGCGCCACGACGCTGGGCTGGTCGGGCAGGTTCGCGCCGATGCCGTCGGGCCGTTCCACAGTCACGCCGGCCGCCGGGCAGCCACCGCCCGGACGGGCGCCCGGCCAGGCGGCGAAGTTCCCGGCGCCGAGGGTGAGCCAGCCGTCGACGGGGCAGGTGGGCCGGTGCGCGGACCGCACCGACAGGGAGCCGATCGCGCCCTGCTCGGCCATCCGCCACAGCGTCGGCGTGTTCTCCGGGTCGACGTCGTCCCAGCGCAGGCCGGCCGCGCCGACGAGGACCACGAAGTCGGCGCCGGGCCGGTCCGCGCCGCGGTCCGGCCGGGCGGCCAGCGCGGTGATGCCCAGCGCCACCACGACCAGGGTGAGCAGGACCGGGGTCAGTCGGCGCAGCATCAGCGGTTCCCGGCGGAGTGCTGCGGTGTCAGCTCGGCGTAGAGGTCGGCGAGCGCGGCCACGGTGTCCGCCTCGGTGGGCCAGGTCGCGGCCCGGGCCAGGCCGCGCCGGCCCACCTCGGCCCGGCGTACGGGGTCGTCGAGCAGGTCGCGCACCGCCGCGTCGACGGCGTCCACGTCCCCGGGCGGCACCAGCACGGCCCCGTCGCCGACGAGCTCCGGCAGCCCGCCGACGGCGGTCGCGACGAGCGGTACGCCGGCCCGCAGCGCCTCCTGGGCGAACAGCTGCCGGGCCTCCCAGTCGCTGGTCACCACGGCGAGGTCGGCGCCGGCCAGCAGGTCCGCCACGTCGGTGCGGTGCCCGAGCAGCGTCACCGGCGCGCGGGCGGCCGAGATCCGGGCGGCCAGCGGCAGATACGCGGGTCCGCTGCCGGCGATCACCACGACCGGGGCGGGGGTACGGGTGCGCCAGCGGGCGGCGGCGTCGATGAGCACGTCGTACCGTTTCTGCGGGTGCAGCCGGCCCACCGAGAGGATCAGCGGGCGGTCGGCGGTCACGCCGAACTCGGCGCGGACGGCGGCGCGGCGGCGGCCCGGCGGCGGCAGCGTGGGCGCGGCGACCGGGGCCAGGCGCGCGTCGGCGGCGCCCAGCGCGGCGGCGCGGTCGACCAGGTCGGCGGAGGCGCCCAGCGCGACCCGCACGGACCGGGCGACGATCCGCTCGACCAGCCGGGACGCCGCGCCGCGCAGCCCTTTCGCGAGGACCGCGTTGTGCCAGGTGACGACGAGCGGCGCGGTGGGGCGGGCGAGCGCCGCGACCAGGCCGGCGCGCAGCCCGTGCGCGTGCACCACGTCGACGGGTGTGACCGCGAGCGCCCGGCGCAGCGCGGTGACCGCGCGCGCGTCGCCCGGCGTGGGGCTGGCCGGGATCTCCACCGGGGTGAACCGGGCGCCGACGCCGGTGAAGCCGAACTGCTCCTCGGTGGCGGCCGGTCCGCACACCAGCACCGACGCTCCGGCCTCGGTGAGTCCCCCGGCGATCGAGCGCACGTGCTGCCCGACCCCGCCGGTGCTGGAGGCGAGCACGAGGGCCACCGACCCGGGCCAGCGCGGTGCGGGCGAGGCGTCCGTCATGAGGAAACGGTCTCCTTTCCGTCGCCCCGCTCGCCGGGGTGCTGCTGCGCCGGCGGGCCGTCCCCACCGGCCGGGCGTCGCCGGCGCAGCCGGCGGGTCACGGTCGCGAGCAGCGGCCGCAGGTCGCGGGCGTCGGTCAGCCAGGCGACGGCGAGGAACAGGACACCGACCACGACCCCGGACAGCATGCCCTGCGCGAGGGCCCACGGTGTCGTCGGGGTGCCGTCACCGAGCCCGGCGAGTCCCGCCGCGACGGCCGCCCCGCCCGCTCCGGCGACCACTGCGGCGAGCAGTCCGGCGGCGCCGGCCCGGCCGATCCCGGCGAGCGCCTCGCCGCCGGCGGCACGCCGGACCGCGACGATCAGCAGCGCGCCGAGCAGCACCATGCCGGCCGACGTCGCCAGGGTCACCGCGAGGACCCGGTCGGCCAGCGGCAGCGCCTGGGCGAACAGGAGGGCGAACGCGGGCACGCTGAGCCATCCGAGCGCGGTCGCGACGGTGGCCGCGCGGGTCTCGCCGCGGGCGTACAGGGCGCGGGTGAGGACCGCGAACAGGCCGTAGCCGACCAGGCCGGGCGCGAACCCGGCGATCCCGACCGCCGCGGTACGCGCATCGAGCGGGTCGGCGAAGAAGAAGTGCCCGACCGGGATCGCGGTGCCGACGAGCGCGGCGGCGCCGAGCAGGCTGAGCAGCACCACTCCGCGTACCGCCGGGGCCAGGGTCTCCCGGTAGGCGCGCTCGTCGCCGGTGGCCCGGGCCGCGACGAGCGTCGGGTACGCGGCCACCGCCAGCGGAACCGCCAGCACCGCCCAGGGCAGGAAGTAGACGGTCTGGGCGAGGTTGTAGACGACGACGTCGCCGGTGCGGCCGTAGGTGACCTGGTTGAGCGCGACCACCAGGGCGATCTGCTGGGCGGTCACGGTGACCACCCCGGCGAGCGCCAGACCGCCGACCCGGGCGCGGGCGTCGGCCGGGAACCGGTAGCCGGGCCGGATCCGCAGCCGTAGCCGGCGCACCGGGATCAGCAGCGACAGCGAGAGCATCACCACGCCGAGCGTGGTGCCGGCGGACAGCAGCAGCTCGCCGCCGCGTCCGGCCTCCCCGATCGTGGCCTGCCGCCCCTCGGTCGCGGTGAAGGCGAGGTAGACGCCGATCACGCTGATGCTCGACAGCAGCGGCGCGATCACCGGCCAGGCGAAACGGCGGTGCGCCTGGAGCACCCCGGTGAGCACGATGCCCACGCCGTAGAGCGGCAGCTGCGGCGCGAAGACGCGCAGCATCCGGGCCCCGGACGCCTGCTGCGCCTCGCTGAGACCGTCTCCGATCAGGCCCGGCAGCGGGTCGGCGAAGATCGCCACCAGGACCGCCAGCGGCACCAGCAGCGTCAGCGTCCAGGTCAGCAGCGCCCCGGTGGTGGCGGCCACCGCACGCCGGTCACCGGCCTCGACCGCGCCGGCCAGCAACGGTACGACGAGACTGGCCAGCGCCCCGCCCGCGACGATCTCGAAGATGAAGTTCGGGACGTAGTTCGCCACCAGGTAGGCGCCGCCGAGGTCGGTGGGGCCCAGCATCCAGGTGAACACGGCGGTGCGGCCGAAGCCGGCGAGCCGGCTGAGGACGGTGAGGACGGCGATGAGGGCGGCCGCCCCGGCGACCCGGCCGGCGGCGGCGAGAGGAGCCGGTTTCGTCACGTCAGTCCGGGAGCCGGCCCAGCTCGTCGAGGTGCCGCAGCCCCGGCGTGGACGCGATGACCTGGGTGAAGCTGACCTTCTCGCTGGCGGCGGTGAGCGCGGCGAGCACGGCCAGCACGCCGGCCCGGCCCAGCGGCCCGGTACGCGCGGCCAGGCTCACCCCGAGCAGCGCGCCGAGCGCGTTGGCGCCGCTGTCGCCCACCATCACGCGCTCGCCGAGGTCGTCGCCGACCAGCGCGGCCGAGGCGCCGACAGCGCCCGCCGCGAGCCCGCCGTACGGGCCGGCGGTCAGCGGCGCGCCGAGCAGCATGCCGGACTTCAGCGCCCGGCCGGGCCGCAGGTCGAGCAGGTTTACCAGGTTGGCGGTGCCGGCCACCACGCCGGCGCCGAGCAGCACGTCGAGCCCGCGGCCGAACGCCCCGGCCGGCCGGCGGCGCGGATGCGCGGCGACCCGCCGGTCGGCGGCGAGCAGCGCGGCGGCGCCCAGCCCGGCCACGCCCACCCCAGCGACCTTGACCATCCCGGCGGTGACCTGACCCTCGCGCAGCGCGGCGAGATGCCCGGCGAACCCCTTGGCGGCCTTCTGCTCGGGGCGCGCGCCGACCACGTCGTCGTAGAGGCCGACAGCGCCCGCGCCGAGCCCGGCGACGAGTGCGGCGGCGCCGGCCGGGGCGCTACCGGCGCCGAGCGCGGCTCCGGTGGCCGCGCCGACGGCCAGGGCCGGACCGGCGGCCAGGGTCACCGTGCGGCCCCGGTAGTTGGTGCGCTCCAGCGCCGGGCCGCCGGGCGACGTGCGCGTCTGACGCAGCACGTAGCGGGCGGCCAGCGCGCCCGCGCCCACGGCGAGCAGCCGACCCAGTCTCACGGGACCTCCTCGATCCGGACTTCGAACGCGACGCGGCACGGACCGGGCGGCCCGCAGCGGTCACCGGGGCAGTGTAGGCACCCGGGAGGTGGCGTTGTCGCCCACGCCGTACTGGCCGGTCTTCTTCTCGGTGAGCTGCTGCGCCAGGGCGAGGCTGGTGGCCAGCTGGCCCTGCACGGTGTTGGCGTTGTCGACGGTGGAGATGGTCTGCGACAGCACCGGGTCGCCGCGGACCACGGAGACCAGGTTCCCGCCGGTCGAGCCCATGCCGGCGACCACCAGCGCGCCGGCCCGGTCGAACTCCACGGCGATCTTCACCACCGACTCGTCCTTCTTGGCCGAGTCCTTGTCCACGTACGGCTGGCCGGTGACCATCACGACCGCCTCGGCGGCGGTGGAGATCTTGTCCGCCGGGGTGAGGTAGCCGGCGGTGGCGTACTGCTCCAGCACCGTGCGCCGGTCGGTCTCGCTGGCCGCCGGGGTGCCCGCGGGACGGTCGACCAGGACGTTGGCCAGCAGCGCGCTCGAGGTCTCCACGCCGTGCCCGTTGCCGGGCAGGTTGATGGCGGGGGACGTGTTCGGCCGGGCGGTGACCGCCAGTTCCAGCAGGTTGTTGTTGCTGTCCGGGTTGACGAACTTGTCCTGCACGTCGATGCGGCCGGTGACGTCCGCGCCGGCGGTCTGCAGCATCTTCACCACGCCCTCGGCCTGGTCGCGGCCGCTGGGCAGGGTGAGCACCAGCACCCGGCGGCCGGTCAGCTTGCCGGGCAGGACGAGCTGGGCCACCTCGGCGGCGAAGTCCTCCTCGGTCTCCAGCTGCTTCTGCATGCTGTTGACCGACTGGCGCATCAGCGAGTTGTCCTTGCGCAGGCCGTTGACGTTCTCCCGGAGCGAGTCGGCGACCGGCCCGTTGAGGGCGGCCGTGCCGACCACCAGGCCGATCGCCAGCGCCAGGAACACCGCGGTCAGGGACACCACGTGGTAGCGAAAGTTGATCACGCTTGCAGCCTCTTGATCGTCGGGGGAGCTAGAAGAGCTGGCCGAGCTGGAACACGAAATTGTCCCACCATTCGGAGACCACGCCCAAATACGCCTTCCCGACGGTGGAGACCGCCACGGCGGAGGCCATCGCGGCCACCGCCGACAGGACCAGCAACAGCAGCGACGAACCGGAGATGCTCTGCCGGTAGAGCCGGCTGACGCCCTTGGCGTCGACCAGCTTGCCGCCCACCTTCAGCCGGGTCAGGAACGTCGACGCCATGCCGCCGCGCCCCTTGTCCAGGAACTCGACCAGGGTGGCGTGGGTGCCGACGGCCACCAGCAGCGACGCGCCCTTCTCGTCGGCCAGCAGCATGGCGAGATCCTCGCTGGTGGCCGCCGCCGGGAACGTGATCGCCGGTACGCCGAGCCCGTTGACCCGGGCCAGGCCGGGCGCCCGCCCGTCCGGGTAGGCGTGCACGATCACCTCGGCGCCGCAGCGCAGCACGTCGTCGGTGACCGAGTCCATGTCGCCGATGATCATGTCCGGGGTGTAGCCCGCCTCGACCAGCGCGTCGGCCCCGCCGTCGACGCCGATCAGCACCGGCTTGAACTCCCGGATGTACGGGCGCAGCACGTCCAGGTCGGCCTTGTAGTCGTAGCCGCGCACCACGATCAGGCAGTGCCGGCCCTGGATCTGGGTCTGGATCTCCGGCACGCCGACGCCGTCGAGCAGCAGGTCGCGTTCCTGCCGCAGGTAGTCCATCGTGTTGGCGGCGAACGCCTCCAACTGCACCGACAGGCCCTCCCGGGCGTCGGCCATCGACTTGGCCACGGTTTCGGCGTCCTGCAGCGTGCCGTGCGCGACCGGCTCCTCGCCGACGAACACGGTGTTGCCCTCGATGCGGACCCGGTCACCCTCGCGGACCTGCTCGAAGACGCTCTCGCCGAGATCGTCCAGCAGCGGGATGCCGGCCGAGATCAGCACCTCCGGGCCGAGGTTGGGATAGCGGCCGGAGACCGACGGCTTGGCGTTGAGCACCGCCGCCACACCCACCGCGACGAGCGAGTCGGCCGCCACCCGGTCCAGGTCGACGTGGTCGATGACCGCGATGTCGCCGGGGCGCAGCCGCCCGACCAGCCGTTTCGTCCGGCGGTCGAGGCGCGCGGTGCCGACGATGGAGCCCGGCTCCGGGTTCCGGCTCCGGCGCAGTATGGGTAGACGCATCGTGACCATCCTGGCATGTGAGGCAGGTTTTGCTGTCGCGACATGCCTGAGCAGGGCCGCCTACCCAGGGAAGCACACCGGAACCCGCGCCGGTGTGCTTGCGCTCACAATCGGGGTATCACGGACGCCTTTCCTTGGCCGCCACGGCCAGGAGCTCCTCGGCATGGGCGATACCCAGATCCGAGTCCGGCAAACCGGCGAGCATCCGGGCCAGTTCCCGGGCGCGCTCGGTGTCCTCCACCACGCGCACCCCGCTCGTGGTGACCGCTCCACCGGTGTCCTTGGCCACCACCAGGTGCCGGTCGGCGAACGCGGCGACCTGCGGCAGGTGGGTGACCACGAGCACCTGATGACTGCGGGCCAGCCGGGCCAGCCGGCGGCCGATCTCCACCGCGGCCTGACCGCCGACACCCGCGTCGACCTCGTCGAACACCAGCGTGGGCGGGCCGCCGGAACCGGCGAAGACCACCTCGATGGCGAGCATCACCCGGGACAGCTCGCCGCCGGAGGCGCCCTTCTGCAACGGCAGCGCCGGCGCGCCCGGGTGGGCCAGCAGCCGCAGCTCCACCTCGTCGGCGCCGTCCGCGCCGACGCCGGTCTCGACGCCGTTGACCGGCAGGCTCGGCTCGGACCGGCCCGCCGGACGCGGCAGCACCGCCACCTCGATCCGGGCGTGCGGCATGGCCAGCCCGGCCAGCTCGACGGTGACCTCCTCGGCGAAGCGGACCGCGGCCTCCCGCCGGGACGCCGACACCCGGCCGGCGAGGTCGGCCACCTCACCGGCGAGCCGGGTGGCCTCGCGGTCCAGCTCGTCCAGCAGTTCGTCGGAGGTGTCCAGATCGGACAGCCGCGTGCGGGCCCGCTCGGCCCACGCCACCACGCCGTCGACGTCGTCGGCGTACTTGCGGGTGAGCCCGCGCAACGCGGCCCGCCGCTCGTAGACGGTCTGCAGGCGGGCCGGGTCGGCGTCCAGCGCGGCCAGGTAGGTGGACAGCTCCGCGGCCACGTCGGTGACCAGCGTGGCGGCCTCCTCCAGCCGGGCCGCCAGCTCGCCCAGCGCCGGGTCGGTGCCGGCCTGCGCCTCCAGCGTGCGCCGCGCGGTGCCCAGCAGCGCCGTCGCGTCCGGCGCGTCGTCGGCCGCCTCGACGCCGCCGGCCACGCACTGCTGCGCCACCTGCGCGGCGGTACGCAGCCCCTCGGCGTGCTCCAGCCGCTGCGCCTCCGCCTTCAGCTCGTCGTCCTCCCCCGGCTGCGGATCGACCCGGGTGATCTCGTCCAGGCCCAGCCGCAGCAGGTCGGCCTCCTGGTTGCGTTCGCGCGCGTTGCGCCGCCGGTCGGCCAGGTCGTCGACGACGGTGCGCCACCGGGCGTACGTCTCGCGCAGCGCGTCGAGCAGCTTCTCGTGCTCGGGCCCGGCGAACCGGTCGAGCGAGGCGCGCTGCTCGGCCGGGCGCAGCAGCCGCAGCTGGTCGGACTGGCCGTGCACGGCCAGCACCTGCTCGCCGACCTCACCGAGCGTGGACACCGGCATGGCCCGCCCGCCCAGGTGCGCGCGGGAACGCCCCTCGATGGTCACGGTGCGGCTGAGCAGCAGCGAGCCGTCCTCGTCGGGCTCACCACCGGCGTCGAGGATGCGGGCGTGCACCGACTCGGCCACCCGCCCACCGAGGCGCAGCCGGCCCTCCACCACGGCGCGGCCCGGCTGGGCGCGCACCCGGCCGGCGTCGGCGCGGCCGCCGAAGAGCAGGCCGAGGCCGGTCACCACCATGGTCTTGCCGGCGCCGGTCTCGCCGGTGATGACGTTCATCCCCGCGGCCAGCGGCAGCGTGGTGTCCTCGATGACGCCCAGTCCGGTGATGCGCAGCTCTTCCAGCACAGCACCCGACAGTAGCCCCGCCGTGTGACAGTTGACCAGCCGGCAGGTCGAGCCGCGGGCACCCGACCCCGGACGAGGAGGAGCTCCACCGCAGCCCGGTACGGGCGGACACGGCCCGGGCCGGTGAGTTCGCGCAGCGGCTGGGCCGCCGACCGGCCGTGGTGGACGGTCGCACCGCGACCTGCCCACTGGTGCACGGCGGCCGGCCGACCTGATGGCCGCCGTACCGGCGACATGTCGCCAGGTGGACACGAGCGCAGCGCGGTAGAGGGCCGGGACGCCGGAGATCGCGTCGCCCAGCTCGCGCGCCGCCGCTTCCTCCGGCGGCGGCTGCACGACCTGTCCGCCCGACCGGGGTCGACACCCGATCGGGCGCGGCGCGCCGGTCCGCCCGCCGCGGCCGGCTACGACACTCCGGCGTCCCGACCGTCGCGGCCCCGACCACCCCCTGGCCGAGCCCGCGACATCCGGGCCACGCATCCGGAAGCGGCGGGCCTCACCGCCGCACCCGGACTCACCTCATCGCGGCCCGTACGCCCACCGTAACGTGCGCGGCGGCCCGGACCGGTGGTCCGAACGGAGGTTTCCGCTGATCCGTCGGTCAGCGACGGTTGCCCCGCCAGCCCTGGACGGGCAGGTCGAACTTGGCCACCAGCCGGTCGGTGAACGGACGCGCCCGCAACCGCACGATGCGCACCGGCAACGTGCCCCGGCGCACCGTGACCCGGGCGCCCGGCGGCAGGTCGTAGACACGCCGGCCGTCGCAGCAGAGCACCGCGAGGGTGGTGAACGGGTCGACGGTGATGACGAACGTCGACGTCGGCGCGGTCACCAGCGGGCGGCTGAACAGCGCGTGCGCGCTGATCGGCACCAGCAGCAGCGCCTCCACCTCGGGCCAGACCACCGGCCCGCCGCCGGAGAACGCGTACGCGGTGGAGCCGGTCGGGGTCGCGCAGATCACGCCGTCGCAGCCGTACCGGGACAGCGGCCGGCCGTCCACGTCGACGAGCAGCTCCAGCATCTGGGCGCGCTCGCCCTTCTCCACGCTGATCTCGTTCAGCGCCCACGACTCGATGGTCGGCCCGCCGTCGAACTCGGCGGTGACGTCCAGCGTGAGCCGTTCGTCCACGCTGTAGTTACGCTCGACCACGTCACGTACCGCGGTGTCCAGGTCGTCGATCTCCGCCTCGGCGAGGAAGCCGACCTTGCCCAGGTTGATGCCCAGCAACGGGACCTTCGTCGGACGGGCCAGCTCGGCCGCGCGCAGGAACGTGCCGTCCCCGCCCAGCGCGAAGACGATCTCGGCGCCCTCGGCCGCCTCCGGGCCGGTCACCGGCACCACACCGGGCAGGTCCAGGTCGTCGGCCTCCTCGGCCACCACCCGCACCTCGAAACCGGCGGCGATCAGGTCGGCGGCCACCGCCCGGGCGTGCTCGGTGCTGCGTCGACGGCCGGTGTGCGTCACCAGCAGCGCGGTGCGGCTCACCCGGACACCTCCTCGGTCGTGGCCGCCGTGGTGGCGGCGCCCTGCGGGCCGGCGGCCACCACCGCGCGGACCCGCTCCGGGTCCGCGGCGGGCGCGTCCCCGCGCAACCATACGAAGAACTCGACGTTGCCGCTCGGCCCGGGCAGCGGGCTGGCCGCCACTCCGGCGAGGCCGAGGCCGAGCCCGGCGGCCGCGGCGGCCACGTCGAGCACCGCCTCGGCGCGCAGCGCCGGATCGCGGACCACGCCGCCGGCGCCGACGCGCTCCTTGCCGACCTCGAACTGCGGCTTGACCATCAGCGCCAGGTCGCCGCCGGGGCCGGTGCACGCGGCCAGCGCCGGCAGCACCAGACGCAGCGAGATGAACGACAGGTCGGCCACCGTCAGGTCGACCGGGCCGCCGATCGCCTCCGGCGTGAGCGTACGCACGTTCGTACGCTCGAACACCCGGACCCGCTCGTCGGTGCGCAGCGACCAGGCGAGCTGCCCGTAGCCGACGTCCACGGCGACCACCTCGGCCGCGCCGCCGCGCAGCAGCACGTCGGTGAACCCGCCCGTCGACGCGCCCGCGTCCAGGCAGCGCCGGCCGGTGACGGTCAGCCCGCCGGGGGCGAACGCGGCGAGCGCGCCGGCCAGCTTGTGGCCGCCCCGGGAGACGTACTCGTCGGCCGGGTCCTCTCCGGTCACCAGCAGCGGATCGGCCGGGTCGACCATCGCCGCGGGCTTGCGTGCCCGCACTCCGCGCAGCTGGACGCGACCGGCCTCCACGAGCGCGGCGGCCTGTTCCCGGGAGCGGGCCAGCCCGCGCCGGACCAGTTCGGCGTCCAGCCGGGTACGACGAGCCATCAGGTGTGTCTCCGCCTCTGCTCAGGCCTGGTCGATGGTGGCGAGGGTCTCGCGCAGCGTCTCGTACGCCGCCTCGTACTGGGCGATCTGGTCGGCCGGGGCGAGCGCCTCGGCGTTGGCCATGCCGAGCACCGCGGCGTCCACCGCCGGGTGCCGCGCCTCGCCGACCTCCTCGGCCGGCGCGGGGCGTACCCCCGGGGGTGGTCCGGGCCGCGGGCCCGGCGGCGGACCGGGCCGCGGCGCGGTCACGAGCCGGCCGCCCGGCGGCCGGTGGCCTTCCTCGCCGGCCGGGCGGGCGCGGCGGGCGAGCCGTCGGCGGGGGTACGGGCCATGGTGGCGGGCGGCTTCTTCGCGATCGCCTTCTTGGCCACCGTCTTCTTCGCCACCGCCTTCGTCGGCGCCGTTGCCGCGGACTCGGCGGTCGGCGGCACGGTCGCACCGGACGGCGCGGTGGCGGTCCCGGCCGGTGCGGCGGCGGGCTCGGACGATCCGGCGGGCGGCGTCTCGCCGGGCCCCAGGTTGCCGCGCGCCTCGCGTAGCTGCCGCTCCAGGTCGTGCACCCGGCGGGTCAGCTCGGCGACCTCGTCGGCGGTGGCCAGCCCGACCGCGCCCAGCGCCCGGTCCACCTCGAAGCGGACCAGCTTGGTCAGCGACTCCCGGTTCGCCAGGCCGGTGGCCACCAGCTCCTCGGCGAGCGTCTGGATCTGGGCGGCGGTCGCGCCACCCTGGCCGACGACGCGCATGACCGCGTCCTGTGCCTTCTTCCGGGGCGCCTCCGTCAGGCCCATGGCCAGCTCGAGGTAGGCGCGCCACGCGTCCTGCATGCCTGAGTCCTTCCGCGGGGCGAGGTGTGCAGGTGCCACGCTACCGGGCACCCCGGACGCCCCATTGCGGTACGGTGCCGGGAAACGGCGTGGTTCGTGGTGAGGAGACGATGTGGCCAGCGTGGACGAGTGCCGGCAGGCGTTGCAGGACCTGGCCGCGCGGCTGGACCGCAACGCCGAGGCGCAGGGACGCATCGACCTGGACCGCACGCTGGCCTGCCGGATCACCGATCTCGGCACCGCGTTCCACGGGCGGCTGGAGGGCGGGCGGCTGGTCGACCTGGCCGACGGCGACGACCCGAAGGCGAAGATCGCGCTGAGCACCGGCAGTGACGACCTGGTCGCGCTGGTGAACGGCCGGCTCGACGTGATGTCGGCGGTCGCGTCCCGGCGGGTCTCGATCAAGGCGAACCCGTTCGACCTGATGAAGCTCCGCAAGCTGCTCTAGGCGCTTCGCCGCTCAGCCGTCGAGGCCGAACGCGGCGAGCGCCTCCGCCGCCGCCGGGGACTGCGCCCGCACGCGCGGCCCGGCCGACGCCGACCAGGCCACCGCGCAGAGCGCGGCGAGCGCCTCCAGCGGCGGTCCCGCGCCGTCGAGCACGAGGTCCGCGCCGGCTTCCGCCACCGACCAGCCGCCGGCGGTCGCCCGGCCCGGCACCGCCACCACCGCGTCCGGGTCGAAGAGCCCCGCCAGATCGAACGAGACGTACGCGGGGCGGCGCTCCTCGGGCGCCGCCAGCAGCTCGGCGGCGTCGCTGACCCCGGTGAGCACCAGCAGGCTGTCCAGCCCGGCCCGGCGGGCGCCCTCGATGTCGGTGTCCAGCCGGTCCCCCACCACGAGCGTGCGCCCGGCCCCGGCCCGGCGCGCGGCGGTGGTGAACAGCGCCGGCTCCGGCTTGCCCACCACCACGTCGGGGTCGCGGCCCAGCGCGGTACGCAGCACCGCGACCAGCGAGCCGTTGCCCGGCAGCGGGCCGCGCGGGCTGGGCAGGGTGCGGTCGGTGTTCGTGGCGTACCAGGGCGCGCCCGCGCGTACCGCCAGGGACGCCTCGGCCAGGTCGGACCAGCCGACCTGCGGACCGTAGCCCTGGGCCACGGCGGCGGGCTCCTCGTCGACGGTGGACACCGGCCGCAGGCCGACCGCGCGCAGCTCGGCCCGCAGCGCCTCCGCGCCGACCACGAGCACCGGCGCCCCCTCGGGCAGCCGGTCCCGGAGCAGCTCGGCGGTGGCCGCCGCGGAGGTGAGCACCTCCGCCGGCTGCGCCGGAACGCCCATGCCGGTGAGCAGGTCGGCGACCTCGCTGGAGCGCCGGGAGGCGTTGTTCGTCGCGTACGCGACGGCGCGCCCCTCGGCGTGCAGCCGGCCGACCGCCTCGACCGCGCCCGGGATGGGCCGGTCGATCAGGTAGATGACGCCGTCCAGGTCGAAGACGACAAGCGAGTACGCGTCGACCAGCCGGCCGGCCGCTCCGGCGCGGACGGGTCGCCCCTGGTCCGCGCCGGTAGCGGTGTCCCCGCCGTACCCGGTCACCGGCGCTCCGCCGCCTCGCCCTCGCCGGACGCGGCGTCGCCCGGTGCGGGCCGGTCGGCGGCGGCCTTGTCGGCCGGGGTGACGTCGGTGGCGTCCGCAGCCGCGACGGTGCTGCCCGGCGTGGCGGTGTCCGCGGTCGACGTGGCGGTGTCCTCGGACGTCGTGGCGGCGGTCGGGGTGCCGGTGGCGAGCGAGCCGGCCTCGGCGTCGGTCAGCTCGTCGTCGGTCAGCCGCGCGTCGTCCTCACGGTCGTCGTCATCGTCATCGTCGTCGTCGTCATCGTCGTCGTCATCGTCATCGTCATCGTCATCGTCATCGTCATCGTCGGCCGACGCCTCGGACGTGTCCGCGTCGTCCTCGGGCTCGTCGTCGCCCTCGATGACCACGCCGTCCAGCTCCAGCAGCCGCTCGGCGGCGTCGGTCTCCCCCTCGGAGTCGACGTCGGCGGCCCGGGAGAACCACTCCCGCGCCTCCTCGCGCCGGTCCACCGCCAGCAGCGCGTCCGCGTACGCGTAACGCAGTCGCGCCGCCCACGGCTCGGTCGAGTCGCCGGTCAGTTCGCGGACCTGCAGCATCGCCACGGCCGCGTCCTTCTGCCCGAGGTCGCCGCGCGCGCCGGCGGCCACGATGAGCAGTTCGATCGCGACGGCCTGGTCGAGCTTGTCCCGGTCGGCACCGCGGAACAGGTCGATCGCCCGCTCCGGCCGGCCCAGCGCCCGCTCGCAGTCGGCCAGCACGGCCAGGTGGCTCTGCAGACCGCTCATCCGGTGGTACGTCCGCAGCTCGGCGATGGCCGTCTGCCACTCACCGGCGTGGTACGCGGCCAGTCCGACGGCCTCCCGCACGGCGGCGATCCGCGACGCGAGCCGGCGGGCCGCCATGGCGTGCGCCAGCGCCAGCGTCGGGTCCTCGTCGATCAGCAGCCCGGTCGCGACCAGGTGCCGGGCAACCGTCTCCGCAACCGGCTTGGCGAGGGAGAGCAGTTCCGCCCGGACGGCCGAGTCGAGGTCGCTCGCGACGACCTCGTCCGGCAGCTCCGGCGCCTCACCGGTACGCCCTTCGCCGCGCTCGTCCCGGCGCTCCCGCTGCGGACCGAAGTTGCCACGGCGGTCGTCGCCGCCCGGCCGCTCGCCGTAGCCACGGCGCTCACCGTCCCGCTCGCCCCGGAAGCCGCCCGGCCGACGGTCGTCACGCCGGTCGTCGCGGCGGAAGCCACCCTCACGGCGCTCGCCGCCGCGGAAGCCGCCCTCGCGGCGCTCGCCGCCGGCGTAGCTCTCCCGACGGTCGCCACCCTGGTGGCCGCCTTCGCGGCGGTCGCCACCGCGGAACCCGCCCTCACGACGCTCGCCGCCCTCACGACGGTCCCCGCCCCGGAAGCCACCCTCACGGTCTCCACCACGGAAACCGCCCTCACGGCGCTCACCACCGCGGAAGCCGCCTTCACGACGCTCGCCGCCCCGGAAACCGCCCTCACGGTCGCCACCGCGGAAACCACCCTCACGACGCTCACCGCCGCGGAAACCGCCGTCACGGTCACCGCTCCGGAAGCCACCCTCACGGCGGTCACCGCCGCGGAAGCCGCCCTCGCGGTCGCCACCGCGGAAGCCGCCTTCACGACGGTCACCACCGCGGAAACCGCCTTCACGACGGTCACCGCCGGCGAAGCCACCCTCACGGCGCTCTCCGCCGCGGAAGCCGCCGTCACGGTCGCCGCCCCGGAAGCCGCCTTCACGACGGTCACCACCGCGGAAACCGCCTTCACGACGGTCACCACCGGCGAAGCCACCCTCACGGCGCTCTCCGCCGCGGAAGCCGCCGTCACGGTCGCCGCCCCGGAAGCCGCCTTCACGACGGTCACCACCGCGGAAACCGCCTTCCCGACGGTCACCACCGGCGAAGCCACCCTCACGGCGCTCTCCGCCGCGGAAGCCGCCGTCACGGTCGCCGCCCCGGAAGCCGCCTTCACGACGGTCACCACCGCGGAAACCGCCTTCCCGACGGTCACCACCGGCGAAGCCACCCTCACGGCGGTCGCCGCCGCGGTAGCCGCCGTCGCGGGTGCCGGCCTCACGGCGGTCGCCGCCCCGGAACCCGCCGTCACGGGCACCACCTTCACGGCGGTCGCCACCGCGGAAGCCGCCCTCGCGATCGCCACTGCGGAAGCCACCCTCACGGCGGTCGCCGCCACGGGCGCCACTGTCACGGTCGCCGCCCCGGAACCCGCCTTCACGACGGTCGCCGCCCGGACGGCTTCCGCTCCGGAAGCCACCCTCACGGTCGCCACCACGGAAACCGCCCTCGCGACGCTCACCACCGCCGAACCCGCCTTCACGGCGGTCGCCACCGCGGAAGCCGCCCTCGCGATCGCCACTGCGGAAGCCGCCCTCGCGGCGGTCACCACCGCGGAAGCCGCCCTCGCGGCGGTCACCACCGCGGAAGCCACCTTCACGGCGGTCACCACCACGGAAGCCGCCCTCACGGCGGTCACCACCGCGGAAGCCACCCTCGCGACGGTCGCCACCACGGGCGCCACTGTCACGGTCACCACCGCGGAAGCCGCCCGGGCGGTCGTCGCGGCCACCCCGGTACGAGGGACGGTCATCGCGACGGCCGTCGCGGCCGGCGTCACCACGCCCCTGGCCACGGTCGGCGCGATCCTCGTAACGACGGGGGCGGTCCCCGCCCTGGGGTCCTGAGCTCACAGGTACATCCTTCCTGATGGCGTTTCCGCCGAGAACGCTAACGCAGTCGAGGGCCGCCCCTGCTGGGGCGGCCCTCGACTGGAAGATTGTCCGGCGGTGTCCTACTCTCCCACACCCTCCCGAGTGCAGTACCATCGGCGCTGGAGGGCTTAGCTTCCGGGTTCGGAATGTGACCGGGCGTTTCCCCTCCGCCATGACCGCCGTAACTCTATGAACATGTCAACCAACCCTGTGGGTGATCGTTTGTTCAGAGTTGCACAGTGGACGCGTAGCAGCTTGGTAGTCAAGTCCTCGGCCTATTAGTACCGGTCAACTGAACCCGTTACCGGGCTTACATTTCCGGCCTATCAACCCAGTCGTCTAGCTGGGGGCCTTACCCCACAAAGTGGGTGGGATACCTCATCTTGAAGCGAGCTTCCCGCTTAGATGCTTTCAGCGGTTATCCCTTCCGAACGTAGCTAACCAGCCGTGCCCCTGGCGGGACAACTGGCACACCAGAGGTTCGTCCGTCCCGGTCCTCTCGTACTAGGGACAGCCCTTCTCAAGTATCCTACGCGCACGGCGGATAGGGACCGAACTGTCTCACGACGTTCTAAACCCAGCTCGCGTACCGCTTTAATGGGCGAACAGCCCAACCCTTGGGACCTGCTACAGCCCCAGGATGCGACGAGCCGACATCGAGGTGCCAAACCATCCCGTCGATATGGACTCTTGGGGAAGATCAGCCTGTTATCCCCGGGGTACCTTTTATCCGTTGAGCGACACCGCTTCCACATGCCAGTGCCGGATCACTAGTCCCGACTTTCGTCCCTGCTCGACCTGTCAGTCTCACAGTCAAGCTCCCTTGTGCACTTGCACTCAACACCTGATTGCCAACCAGGCTGAGGGAACCTTTGGGCGCCTCCGTTACCCTTTAGGAGGCAACCGCCCCAGTTAAACTACCCACCAGACACTGTCCCTGAACCGGATAACGGTCCGAAGTTAGATACCCAAATCAACCAGAGTGGTATTTCAAGATTGCCTCCACCCATACTGGCGTATAGGCTTCACCGGCTCCCACCTATCCTACACAAGCTAATTCAGATACCAATGTCAAGCTATAGTAAAGGTCCCGGGGTCTTTCCGTCCTGCCGCGCGTAACGAGCATCTTTACTCGTACTGCAATTTCGCCGGGCCTGTGGTTGAGACAGTGGGGAAGTCGTTACGCCATTCGTGCAGGTCGGAACTTACCCGACAAGGAATTTCGCTACCTTAGGATGGTTATAGTTACCACCGCCGTTTACTGGCGCTTAAGTTCTCCGCTTCGCCCTTGCGGGCTAACAGGTCCCCTTAACGTTCCAGCACCGGGCAGGCGTCAGTCCATATACATCGAATTACTTCTTCGCATGGACCTGTGTTTTTAGTAAACAGTCGCTTCCCCCTGCTCTCTGCGGCCATACAACGCTCCACCCGCGCGGGGCTTCACGTCTCCGGCCCCCCTTCTCCCTAAGTTACGGGGGCAATTTGCCGAGTTCCTTAACCACAGTTCGCCCGATCGCCTCGGTATTCTCTACCTGACCACCTGTGTCGGTTTGGGGTACGGGCCGCTAAGAACTCGCTAGAGGCTTTTCTCGGCAGCATAGGATCACTGACTTCACCTGAATCGGCTCGGCATCACGTCTCAGCCCCATGTGTCGCGGATTTGCCTACGACACGGCCTACACGCTTACCCCGGCACAACCACCGGCCGGGCTCAGCTACCTTCCTGCGTCACCCCATCGCTTGACTACTACCCGCCAGGTTCCCACGCTCCCCAACCTCAACCCGAAGGTCTTGGCCGGTTTGGGTGGTTAGCACAACGAGGTTCGTCAGGGTCGCTCTTTCGCGGGTACGGGAATATCAACCCGTTGTCCATCGACTACGCCTCTCGGCCTCGCCTTAGGTCCCGACTCACCCAGGGCGGATTAGCCTGGCCCTGGAACCCTTGGTCATCCGGCGGAAGGGTTTCTCACCCTTCTTTCGCTACTCATGCCTGCATTCTCACTCGTGCCGCGTCCACAACTGGGTCACCCCGCTGCTTCACCCCCGGCACGACGCTCCCCTACCCATCCACACACCTGCACCTGGCATCAAGGCCAGGCGAAGTTAAAATGTGAATGCCACAGCTTCGGCGGTGTGCTTGAGCCCCGCTACATTGTCGGCGCGGAACCACTTGACCAGTGAGCTATTACGCACTCTTTAAAGGGTGGCTGCTTCTAAGCCAACCTCCTGGTTGTCTATGCGACCCCACATCCTTTTCCACTTAGCACACGCTTAGGGGCCTTAGCTGGTGATCTGGGCTGTTTCCCTCTCGACTACGAAGCTTATCCCCCGCAGTCTCACTGCCGCGCTCTCACTTACCGGCATTCGGAGTTTGGCTGATTTCGGTAAGCTTGTGGGCCCCCTAGACCATCCAGTGCTCTACCTCCGGCAAGAAACACGCGACGCTGCACCTAAATGCATTTCGGGGAGAACCAGCTATCACGGAGTTTGATTGGCCTTTCACCCCTAACCACAGGTCATCCCCCAACTTTTCAACGTTGGTGGGTTCGGCCCTCCACGCGGTCTTACCCGCGCTTCAGCCTGCCCATGGCTAGATCACTCCGCTTCGGGTCTAGAGCATGCGACTAAAAACGC
>NZ_CP114907.1:3357500-6062500 GCF_027497275.1 Micromonospora sp. WMMC264
TTGCTCACGTGTTACTCACCCGTTCGCCGCTCGAGTACCCCGAAGGGCCTTTCCGCTCGACTTGCATGTGTTAAGCACGCCGCCAGCGTTCGTCCTGAGCCAGGATCAAACTCTCCAACAAAAACTTTGTCGAACAGCATCCTGGCAACAAAAGTGTTGCCAAAGGAATCCCAACCAGCAACCATTCCAAAGAATAGCCACCAGTCCGGGGTATAAAACAATTGGCACTGGCTTTACAAGCACCCTGTTGAGTTCTCAAAGAACAACCACACACCAACCACCAGGCCCCGCATCAGCAGAACCCCCAGCCGGGGCATTTCGTTCAACCACCCGCCGCTCTCGCGCCGGGCACTTTTACTACGTTACCCGGTGGTTTCTGCCGTGTCAAACCGGTGTCAACCGGTTTGTCGTGCATCACCTTTTTACCGGGCACCCCGATTCAACCGACTTCCGTCGGTCGTTCCGAGGAATTCGGCAGGCCGGCCGCCCGCGGTTTCCCGCTGGCTCGTCCGTTTCCCTGCCGGCCGATAACCTTACCCGGTCGGTTCCGCCTCGCCAAATCCGCCTCCCGGCGAATCCGGGGCACCACCCGGTTCTCAGGTCCTGCGCTCCGGCCTTCCAGGTCTTTCGCCTGTTTCGTCCGTTCCGCGCTGGCAGAGAGAAAGTTACGCGCCCAGCGGAGTGATCGTCAAATCCGCTGGGCGCGTCCCGCGTCACATTGTCGACAACGGACTATCCGCGCAGCTCGACACCGGCGAACGAGCGCTTGCCCCGGCGCAGCACGAGGTACCGGCCGTGCAGCAGGTCGTCCGCCGACACGGTGGCGTCCACCTCGGAGATCCGGGTGTTGTTCACGTACGCGCCACCCTCGGCGATCACCCGGCGAGCCTCCTTCATGCTCGGCACCAGGCCGGACTCCTTGAGCAGGCCGGCGACGTCCGGCAGCTCGTCGAGGCGCACCAGGCCGGCCTCGGTCAGCGCGGCGCGCAGCGTCTCCGGGGCCAGCTCGTCGAGCGAGCCCCGCCCGAACAGCGCCTGGCTCGCCGCGACCGCCTGGGCCGTCTCCCGCTCGCCGTGCACCAGCGTGGTCAGCTCCTCGGCGAGCGCCCGCTGGGCCAGGCGCGCCTGCGGGCGTTCCGCGGTCGCCTTCTCCAGCTCCTCCAGCTCCTCACGGGAGCGGAAGCTGAAGTACCGCAGGTAGCGGCTGACGTCCCGGTCGTCGGCGTTGACCCAGAACTGGTAGAACGCGTACGGGCTGGTCATCTGCGGGTCGAGCCAGATCGCGCCGGACTCGCTCTTGCCGAACTTGGTGCCGTCGGACTTCGTCACCAGCGGGGTGGTGAACGCCTGCACCGGCCCGGCGCCGCGCCGGCGAACGTAGTCCACCCCTGCGGTGATGTTGCCCCACTGGTCGGAGCCGCCGTACTGGAGCTGGCAGCCGTGCCGGCGGTGCAGCTCGAAGAAGTCGTTGGCCTGCAGCAGCTGGTAGCTGAACTCGGTGAAGCTGATGCCCGTCTCCAGGCGCGCCCTGACCACCTCACGGGCGAGCATCTTGTTCACCGGGAAGTGCTTGCCGACGTCGCGGAGGAACTCCACCACCGACATCTCGCCGGTCCAGTCCAGGTTGTTGACCAGTTGCGCCGCGTTCTCCCCGGTGTACGTGACGAACGGCGAGAGCTGCTCGCGGATGCGCTCCACCCAGCCGGCGACCACGTCGGGCGAGTTGAGCGTCCGCTCGGCGCTCTCCTTCGGGTCACCGATCTGGCCGGTGGCGCCGCCGACCAGCAGCAGCGGACGGTGCCCGGCGAGCTGGAGCCGGCGCGCGGTGAGGACCTGCATGAGGTGGCCGACGTGCAGGCTCGGGGCGGTCGGGTCGAAGCCCACATAGAACGTGGCCTGCCCGCCCCCGAGCAGGTCGCGCAGCTCGTCGAGGCCGGTCGAGTCCTGGATCAGGCCCCGCCACAGCAGGTCGTCGGTCAGGGAGTCCCGCCCCTGCGGGAGGTTGCTGTCGGTCACGGTCACCGATTCTCCCCCATTACCGGACCCGGGCCGTACCGGGTTTGCCGAGGTGCGGCCGACTAGGCTGGCGGCGCCGTCGAACGCGAGGAGGAACCGCGGTGGACATGCCGAACCTGACCGGTGGCTTCGTGGCCCTGCTGGGCCTGACGTTCGACGAGGTCAGCGGGGACCGGGTGGTGATCCGGTGGAAGGTGCGCCCGGAGCTGCACCAGCCGTACGGGATCCAGCACGGTGGCGTCTACTGCTCGGTGGTCGAGACGGCGGCCAGCATCGGCGGCGCGCTCTGGCTGGGCGACAAGGGCAACGTGGTCGGGGTGTCGAACCAGACCGACTTCCTGCGCGCGGTGCGCGACGGCGAGCTGACCGCCGTCGGCACGCCCGTGCACCGGGGCCGCAGCCAGCAGCTCTGGCTCGTGGAGATCACCGACGCGGACGGCCGGCTGGTGGCCCGCGGCCAGGTGCGCCTGCAAAACCTGACCGCCTCCTGACGCATTCGCCCGAAACCGGGCACTGACGCCGATATCGTCGCCTCGGTGAGATCGTCCGCTCCCGAACCGACGTGAGGAAGCTGTTCGCCGCCACGCTCGGCGTGCTGTCGGCCGTCGGCGGCTTCGTCGACATCGGTGACCTGGTGGCGGCCAGTCAGGCCGGCGCGCTGTTCGGCATGGCCCACACCTGGGTGCTGCTGGCCGGCGTGGTCGGCATCTGCGCGTACGCGGAAATGGCCGGCCGGATCGCGGCGGTGAGCGGGCGGGCGGTCTTCGACCTGGTCCGGGAGCGGCTCGGGCCGCGGGTGGCGCTGCTCAACCTGGTCGCGTCGTGGCTGGTCACTGTGGTCACGCTCGCCGCGGAGCTGGGCGGGGTGGCGCTGGCGCTGCAACTGGCCACCCGGGTGAGTCACCTGTTCTGGGTGCCGCTCGCCGCGCTGGCCGTCTGGCTGGTGCTGTGGCGGCTGCGCTTCGAGCTGATGGAGCGGATCTTCGGCCTCGCCGGGCTGGCGCTGCTGGTGTTCGCGGTCGCGCTGGTGGCGCTGCCGACCGACTGGCCGGAACTCGGGCAGGGCGCGTGGCAGATCAGCGCGGCCGGGCACGGCTGGCCGCTGTACTGGTTCGTGGCGGTGGCGCTGTTCGCCTCGACGGTGAGCCCGTACGAGGTGTTCTTCTTCTCCTCCGGCGGCGTCGAGGAGCGCTGGAGCGCGGCGGACCTGGCGCGGGCCCGGTCGAACGTGCTGATCGGCTTTCCGGTGGGTGGGTTCCTGGCGTTTTCGCTGGTCGCCGTGGCGACGGTGGCCTACCACCCGTCCGGGGTGTCGCTCAGTACGCTCGACGAGGTGGCGCGGCCGGTGGCCACGGCGCTCGGTGGCGCCGGCCTGGCCACCGCCGTGCTGGCGTTCTTCGCGGTGACGTTCGGCGCGGCGCTGGAGACGGGCCTGTCGGCGGCGTACGCGGCGGCGCAGTACTTCGGCTGGCAGTGGGGCAAGCGTGTCCGCCCCCGGGAGGCGGCCCGGTTCCACAGCGTCCTGCTGGTCGGTCTGCTGCTCGGCGTGGTGATGCTGATGACGACCGTGGACCCGGTGCGGCTGACCGAGTACATGCTGGTGCTGAGCGCTGTGGTGCTGCCGCTGACGTACCTGCCGATCCTGGTGGTCGCGAACGACAGGGGGTACCTCGGCGACCGGGTCAACGGGCGCTGGATGAACCTGCTCGGCGCGGTGTTCCTGCTGCTCATCGTCGCGGCGTCGGTGGCCGCGATCCCACTGGCGATCATGACGGGGATGGGTCCATGAGGGTTCAGCTGGCCAAGCGGCTGCTCGACCGGCAGATCGTCGACGTGGACGGGCGGCTGGTCGGGCGGGTCGACGACATCGCGTTCGCAGTCGACGACGAGGGCTTCCCGTACGTGGACAGCCTGCTCACCGGGCAGGGGGCGCTCGGGGAGCGGATCGGCGGGCGGGTCGGTCGGCTGCTCGTGGCGGTGGCGGACCGGTTCACCGACGACCCGCCGGTGCCGCCGTTGCGCGTACCGCTGTCGCAGGTCGCCCACGTGGACAGCGCGGTGCGGCTGCGCTGCCGGGCGGCGGACCTGCCGCCGTCGCCGGTGGAGGCGTGGCTGCGCCGGCACCTGATCGAGCACATTCCCGGGTCCGGCCGTGCGAGCGGGTGAGCTGCTCGGCCGTACCGCCTACGACCTGCACGGGCGGCGGCTGGGCCGGGTGGTGGACGTGGTGGTGCGCGGCGGGTGGCCGCCGGACCGGCTGCGGATCACCGACGTGATCGTCGCCGGGCACTGGTGGACCCGGGTGATCAGCCGCCTGATCGGCCCGGAGCTGCACCCGTCCGGGCCGTGGCTGCTGCGGATGGTGGCCCGGCTGGTCGGGCGCAGCACCCGTCAGGTGCCCGCCGACGCGGTGCAGCTGCTTCCGCCGGTGCCCGGCTTCCCGTTCGGCCCGCCGGCCGGACGCCGCTGAGGGCCGAGTTGCCGGACGCCGTCCGTCAGCGGCGCGCCTCGTCGAGTTCCGGGGCGTCGGCCGGCTCGCCGGCGTCGTCCGCGGCGTCGTCGTCCGGGGAGTCGTCGCCGCGGCCGCGCCGGCGGACACGCACCTCGGTGATGGCCCGCTGGTCGACGTCGGCCACCGCCAGCTCCCAGCCGTCGACGGTGACCTGCTCCCCCGCCACCGTCGGAATGTGCCCGAGGCAGATCAGCACCAGCCCGGCGACGGTGGTGTAGTCGCCCGCCGGCCGGTTCGGCAGCTCCACGCCCAGGTCGGTCAGGTCGTGCACCGGGAACGTGCCGGGCAGCACCAGCGTGCCGTCCGGCTCGGTGCGCACGGAACGCAGGTCGCGGTCGGTCTCGTCGTAGATCTCGCCGACGATCTCCTCGAGGATGTCCTCCAGCGTGACGATCCCGTCGACCGCGCCGCGCTCGTCGACCACGAGCGCGATGTGCTGGCGTTCGGCCTTGAACTGGCGCAGCGCGTCGACCACCGGCAGCGAGTCGGGCAGCAGCATGGGCGGGCGGGCGATCTCGTCGACCGGCCGGTCGTCGGAGACGCCGACCAGGTCACGCAGGTGGATGACGCCGACCGCGTCGTCCAGGCCGCCGTGGCGGACCACCGGCGCCCGGGAGTGGCCGGTCGCCGCCAGGACCAGCCGCGCGGCCTCCGCGGTGGTGCCGCTGTCGAGCGTGAAGACCTGCAACCGGGGTACGAGCACAGCCCGCAACTGCCGGTCCGCGATCTCCACCGCACCGGCGATGATCGTGCGCTGTTCCTTGGTGAAGCCGTGGTTGCCGGCCACGATGTCGCGCAGCTCGTCCGGGCCGATCTCGTCCGGCTCGGCCTTCGGGTCCAGGCCGAACAGGCGTACCACCAGGTCGGTGGTGGCGCCCAGCAGCCAGACGGCGGGCCGGGTGATGCTGGAGAGCAGGTCCAGCGGGCGGGCCACCAGCAGCGCCCACCGCTCGGCCGACTGCATCGCGATCCGCTTCGGGGCCAGCTCGCCGAAGACCAGCGTGACGAACGTGAGCACCAGCGTCACCGCGACGATGGCGACGGTCTCGGCGGCGTTGCCGAACACGCTGAGCAGCGGCACCAGCGGCCGGGCCAGCGAGACCGCGGCGGCGGCGGACGCGAGGAACCCGGCGAGCGTGATGCCGATCTGGATCGTGGCCAGGAACCGGTTCGGATCCTTCGCCAGGCGGGCCAGTGTCCGTCCGCCCCGGCCGCTGCGCTCCAGCCGCTGCACCTGGCTGTCCCGCAGGGACACCAGGGCCATCTCGCTGCCGGCGAACGCCGCGTTGAGGATCACCAGCACACCGACCAGGGCCAGCTGGCTCCAGTAGCTCTGCACGACCGGTTATCTCCCTCGACCCGATCCGGGCCGGCCGACGGCCGACCCGCCGGCCGGCAGATCCGGTCGGCGTGGCCCCTCTGTGCCCCGCGGGCCCGCCGCTGAATCATGACCGGCCCCGGTGTCACCCGCCGGGGGCCGGGGCTCAGGCCGGTACGGGCAGGTCGAGCACGTACGCGCCGCCCTCGGGCCGGAATCCGAGCCGGTGGTAGTAGGGGGCGACCATGCCGGGCGGGCTGACCACGCGGCGGAAGCCCCGGTCGGTGAACAGCCGGCTGCGCCGGTAGACGAACTCGCCCGGGGTGAAGTCCCGGAACGGCGGGGTCACGTAGTCCAGGTCGATCTGGGCCACGCCGCCCGGTTCGGCGTGCGAGAGCATCACGCCGACCACCTCGTCGGCGCGTACCACCAGGAACGCCGAGCGGTCGTCGGCGTCGGCGTCCCAGCGGAAGCCCGGGTTGAAGCGGGCGATGTCGGCGGCGTGCACCCGCAGCGTGTGCGCCAGGAAGGCGTCGCCGGTGCCCACCTCGACCACCTGGTAGGTCTGCTCGTCGTGCCGGGTGGCCAGCAGCTTGCGCAGGTACCAGACGTTGATCACGGCGAGCACCACGTTCAGCCCCACCATCGGCCACACCTGCACTGCGGTGTTGTAGCCGATCAGGATGAGGCAGCCGACCAGGTTGAGCGCACGCAGCCGCAGGATCCGGGTCTGCAGCAGGGACCAGACCAGCAGCGCGGAGCCGGCCCAGCCGACGAGTTCCAGCCAGTTCACCCGGGGAGACTAGCGGTCTGCCTGGTCAGGCCCCTCGGCGGGCAGCTCCAGCACGTACTCCTCGACCTCGGCGCCGCGCGCCGGGGCGTACCCGGAGTCCTCGCCGACCACGACGAAGCCGCACTTGCGCAGCACCGCGAGCGAGGCGGCGTTGTCCTTCGCGGCGCGGGCGTGCAGCGGCCGGTGCGGCACCTCGCGCAGCAGCGCGCGCAGCGCCGCGGTGGCGTGGCCGCGCCCCCAGTACGCCGCGTCGATCCAGTAGCTGACCTCGGTCTGCTCGCCGACCGGGAACGCCGCCACCCGCCCGACCAGCCGGCCGTCGACGGTGACCGCGCGGTTCACGATGCGCGCGTCGGCGCGGATGCGCGCCCAGTGCGCCTCGAACGCGGCCCGGTCGGACGGGTCCTTCGGGCCGAACGCGGCCATCCAGTTCGCCTGCGGGTCCTGCTCGTGGGCGAAGAAGGCGGGCAGGTCGTCGTCGCGCACCGGGCGGAGCAGCACCTCGTTTGTCACGGCCGGAACGATACGGGCCCCCTCCGACACGGTCGGGACCTCCGGCCCGGTGTGTGTCCCGTCCGGCCCTGCCGCACGGCCGGCCGGCCCGGTTACCAAGGAGGTGCAACGACGCAGTCGAGGAGGCCGGACCATGTCGAAGTACGTCTACGACTTCATCGAGGGTGACCGCAGCCAGGCCGACCTGCTCGGCGGCAAGGGCGCCAACCTCGCCGAGATGACCCGTCTCGGGTTGCCGGTGCCGCCCGGGTTCACCGTCACCACCGACGCGTGCCGGGCGTACCTGGCCACCGGGGCGCCGCCGGCCGGGCTGTACGAGGAGATAAACGCGCACCTGCGGGAGGTGGAGGCGCGGCTGGACCGGTGGCTGGGTGACCCGCGTGACCCGCTGCTGCTGGCGGTGCGCTCCGGCGGGCGGTACTCGATGCCGGGGATGATGGAGACGATCCTCGACATCGGGCTCAACGACACCACCGTGGCGGGGCTGGCCGCCCGCACCGGCGACGAGCGGTTCGCGTGGGACTCGTACCGGCGGCTGATCCAGATGTTCGGCCGCACCGTGCACGGCATTCCGGGCGACGAGTTCGAGCACGAGCTGGCCGCGCTGCGGGCCACCGCCGGTCCGGGCGGGCCGGGCGCCGGGCAGCTGCGCGACCTGGTCGACACGTACAAGAAGATCTTCGCCCGGCACGTCGGGCACGACTTCCCGCAGGCCCCGCACGAGCAGCTGTTCCTGGCCGTGCGCGCGGTGTTCGAGTCCTGGCACTCGGAGCGGGCCCGGATCTACCGGCGGCAGGAGCGCATCCCGGACGACCTGGGCACCGCCGTCAACGTGATGGCGATGGTGTTCGGCAACCTCGGCCCGGACTCCGGCACCGGGGTGGCGTTCACCCGTGATCCGGCCACCGGCGCACCCGGCGTGTACGGCGACTACCTGAGCGACGCGCAGGGCGAGGACGTGGTGGCGGGCATCCGCAACACGGTGCCGCTGACCGAGCTGGCGAACCTCGACCCGGTGAGCTTCCACCGGCTGCGGGAGATCATGGCGACGCTGGAGCGGCACTACCGCGACCTGTGCGACGTCGAGTTCACCATCGAACGCGGGAAGCTGTGGATGCTCCAGACCCGGGTCGGCAAGCGCACCGCGGCGGCGGCGTTCGTGATCGCCGCGCAGCTGGCCGAGGAAGGGCTGATCACCGCCGACGAGGCGCTCACCCGGGTCACCGGCGCGCAGCTCGCCCAGCTGATGTTCCCGGCCTTCGACGCCGCCGGCGCGCCCGAGCCGCTCGCCGTCGGCGTCGGCGCCTCCCCCGGCGCCGCGGTCGGGCGGGTGGTCTTCGACTCGGCCGCCGCGGCGGCGTCCACCGGGCCGGTGATCCTGGTCCGGCCGGAGACCAACCCGGACGACCTGCCCGGCATGATCGCCGCGGCCGGGGTGCTCACCTCGCGCGGTGGGAAGACGTCGCACGCCGCCGTGGTGGCCCGCGGCATGGGCCGGACCTGCGTCTGCGGGGCCGAGGCGCTGACCATCGACGTGGAGCGCGGCGAGTTCACGGTGGGCGAGCAGGTGGTGCGCGCCGGCGAGGTGATCTCGATCGACGGCACCAGTGGGCGGATCTGGCGCGGCGAGGTGCCGGTGCAGCCGTCCCCGGTGGCCCGGTACCTGACCGGTGAGCTGCGGCCGGAGGCCGACCCGCTGGTCGCCGCCGTGCACCGGCTGCTCGGGCACGCCGACGCGGTACGCACGCTCGGCGTCCACGCCAACGCCGACACCCCGGACGACGCGCGCCGGGCCCGTGAGCTGGGCGCCGAAGGGATCGGTCTGTGCCGCACCGAGCACATGTTCCTCGGCGAGCGCCGGGAACTGGTCGAGCGGCTGATCCTGGCCGACGGCCCGGCCGAGGTCGGCGCGGCGCTGGACGCGCTGCTGCCGTTGCAGCGGGCCGACTTCGTCGGGCTGCTCACCGCGATGGACGGGCTTCCGGTCACGGTGCGGCTGCTCGACCCGCCGCTGCACGAGTTCCTGCCTCCGCTGGCCGAGCTGACCGCCCGGGTGGCGGGCGCGCAGGCGCGCGGCGAGGAACCGGGCCACGACGGCGTGCTGCTGGCGGCGGTACGGCGGATGCACGAGACGAACCCGATGCTGGGGCTGCGCGGCGTGCGGCTCGGGCTGGTGGTGCCGGGTCTGTTCGCGATGCAGGTGCGGGCGCTGGCCGAGGCGGCCGCGCAGCGGGTCCGGGCCGGCGGTGACCCGCGCCCGGAGATCATGGTGCCGCTGGTAGGGGACGTGCGGGAACTCGCCGCGGTGGCGGACGAGGCGCGGCGGGTGCTGGCCGGGGTGCCGGACGCGCCGGAGATCCCGATCGGCACCATGATCGAGACGCCCCGGGCGGCGCTGACCGCCGGGGACATCGCCGCCGAGGCGCGCTTCTTCTCCTTCGGCACCAACGACCTGACGCAGATGACCTGGGCGTTCTCCCGGGACGACGTGGAGGGGGCGTTCTTCTCCACGTACCTGGAACGGGGGATCTTCCCGGTGTCGCCGTTCGAGAGCATCGACGCCACCGGCGTGGGCCGGCTGGTCCGCCTCGCCGTCGCCGAGGGGCGGGCGGCCCGGCCGGACCTGACCGTCGGGGTGTGCGGCGAGCACGGCGGCGACCCGGACTCGATCGGGTTCTTCGCCGCGGCCGGGCTCGACTACGTCTCCTGCTCGCCGTACCGGGTGCCGGTGGCGCGGCTGGCCGCCGGCCGGGCCGCCGTCGAGGCCCGTACCGAGAAGTCCGACTCCCGCTAGGAGGGCAGCGTCATGACCGCCATCTTCAACCCGACCGGTCCGGCGGTCGCGCCGGTCCCCCGCCCGGCGCCACCGCAGGCCGCGACTCCGCCCACGACGCCCACCCCCACCCCGGCCGGGCCGGTCGGCCCGGTGCTGGAGCTGCCCGGGGACGCCGCGCTGGTGCCGGTGCACCGCGACGGCCGTCCGGTCGGCGTGTTCGTCGCGGCCGGCGGCCGGGTCCGCTACCGGCGCGTGGTCGAACCGGACCAGCTCGTCGCCGCGGCCACCGGCGCGTTCGCGGTGGCCGCGCTCACCGCCGCCGTGGCGGTGTGGTCGCGGCGCCGTCCGCCGTCGGTCGGCACCGTCACCATGGGGCCGGGCGGCTGGGTCAGCCTGCGCGGCCTGCCGGCGCCCCGGCTGCGCCCGGACGACCGGCCATGGTGGGCGCGCGTGCTGCGGGCCCGCCGCCTGGTCGTCGACAGCTGAGCACCCAGGGGTACGGCCGCCGGTACGTCACCGGCGGCCGTACCGCCGTTCTCCCGTCGGCTCTCGGCGGAGGGGCCGTTGGTCCCGGGTCACCGCGGTCCTGCGCCCCTGCCCGGCGGCGCCCGGACCGACGACGCTGAGGGTGAGAACGAGACCGAGGGAGGCCCCCGATGCGCGCCAGTGTCGTCACCGCGTTCGACCGTCCGATGGAGATCACCGAGCGTCCCGTGCCGGAGGTCGGCCCGGGCGAGATCCTGGTCCGCGTCGAAGCCAGCGGACTCTGCCACACCGACATCCACGCAGCCCGCGGCGAGTGGCCGGTGAAGCCCACCCCGCCGTTCGTACCCGGTCACGAGGGCGTCGGCCTGGTCGAGCAGGTCGGCCCCGGCGTCACCGAGCACGCCGTCGGCGACCGGGTCGCGCTGCCCTGGCTCGGCTGGGCCTGCGGCACCTGCGCGTACTGCGTGACCGGCTGGGAGACGCTGTGCGAGTCGCAGCGCAACACCGGTTACAGCATCGACGGCGCGCACGCCGAGTACGCGGTGGCCTCGGCCCGCTACGCGGTCCGCGTGCCCGACGGCGTGGACCCGTTCGAGGCCGCGCCGCTGACCTGCGCGGGCGTCACCACGTACAAGGCCGTCAAGGTCGCCGGGGTACGGCCGGGCGAGCGGGTCGCGATCTTCGGCATCGGCGGTCTGGGTCACCTCGCCCAGCAGTACGCGCAGATCTTCGGCGCCGAGACGGTCGCGGTGGACGTGACCGCCGAGAAGCTGGAGCTGGCCACGTCGCTGGGCGCCGCGCACACTGTCGACGCCGCCACCACCGACCCGGTCGAGCGGATCACCGCGCTGGGCGGCGTGGACGTGGCGATCGTGCTGGCCGCCAGCCCCCGGGTGATCGAGCAGGCGCACCGCTCGCTGCGCCGCGGCGGCCGTCTGGTGCTGGTGTCGCTGCCCGCCGACAACGCGGTCACCCTGCCCGTCTTCGAGACGGTGCTCAAGGGCATCACGGTGCTCGGCTCGATCGTCGGCACCCGCGCCGACCTGGCCGAGGTCTTCGCGCTGCACGCCGCCGGCCGCACCCGGGTCGTCTACGAGACCCGCAAGCTGGACGACATCAACGACGCGGTGGACGACGTCCTCGCCGGCCGGGTCGCCGCCCGGCTCGTGCTCCAGCCCTGACCCCCGCCCCCGGTCCCCGCACCCGCGGGGACCGGGCCGCCGACGCCCGGAGAGGGACCGACATGACCGCCACCGAACCCCTGGCCCCCTGGCGCGGATTCCACGCCGGCGCGTGGCAGGAGACAGTCGACGTGGCCGACTTCGTCCGCCACAACCACGAGCCGTACACCGGGGACGCCTCGTTCCTGACCGGGCCGACGCCGCGCACGCTGGCGGTGTGGGACCGGCTGCGGGACATGTTCCCGGAGGAGCGGCGCCGCGGCGTGTACGACGTCGACGCGGCCACCCCGTCGACGATCACCTCGCACGCCCCCGGGTACATCGACCGGGAGCGGGAGCTGATCGTCGGGTTGCAGACCGACGCGCCGCTGCGGCGGGCGATCATGCCGGCCGGCGGGCTGCGGATGGTGGAGACGGCGCTGCGCGCGTACGGGCGTGAGCCGGACCCGCGCGTGCACGAGATCTTCACCCGGTACCGCCGCACGCACAACGACGCGGTGTTCGACGCGTACCCGGAGACCGTGCTCGCGGCCCGGCGCTCGCACGTCATCACCGGCCTGCCCGACGCGTACGGACGCGGGCGGATCATCGGCGACTACCGCCGGGTCGCGCTGTACGGCGTGGACCGGCTGATCGAGGAGCGCCGCGCGCTCAAGGCGGCGCTGGACGACCGGCGCAGCACCGACGACGTGATCCGCGACCGGGAGGAACTGGCCGAGCAGATCCGCGCGCTCGGCGAGCTGAAGGAGATGGCCGCCTCGTACGGCTTCGACATCTCCCGCCCGGCCGTCACCGGCGCGCAGGCGATCCAGTGGCTCTACTTCGCCTACCTGGCCGCCACGAAGGAGCAGAACGGCGCCGCCATGTCGCTCGGCCGCACCGCCGGGTTCCTCGACGCCTACCTGCGGCGGGACATCGCCGAGGGGCGGCTGGACGAGAGCGGCGCGCAGGAGCTGATCGACGACTTCGTGATCAAGCTGCGGATCATCCGCTTCCTGCGCACCCCCGAGTACGACCAGCTCTTCTCCGGCGACCCGACCTGGGTCACGGAGTCGCTCGGCGGGATGGGCGCGGACGGCCGGCCGCTGGTCACCCGCACCACGTTCCGCTACCTGCAGACGCTGTACAACCTCGGCCCGGCGCCGGAGCCGAACCTGACGGTGCTCTGGTCGCCGCGGCTGCCCGAGGGGTTCAAGCGGTTCTGCGCCCAGGTGTCGCTGGACACCAGCGCCATCCAGTACGAGAACGACGAGCTGATCCGCCCGGCGTACGACGACGACACCGCGATCGCCTGCTGCGTGTCGGCCATGCGGGTCGGCCGGGACATGCAGTTCTTCGGCGCCCGGGCGAACCTGGCGAAGGCGCTGCTGTACGCGATCAACGGCGGCCGCGACGAGCTGTCCGGCGCGCAGGTCGCCCCGCCGGCCGCGCCGGGCGGCGGCGAGACGCTCGACTACGACGAGGTGCTGGCCGCGTACGACCGCACGCTGGACTGGCTGGCGCAGACGTACGTGGACGCGCTGAACGTGATCCACCACCAGCACGACAGGTACGCCTACGAGCGGCTGGAGATGGCGCTGCACGACCACCCGGTGCGCCGCTTCATGGCCACCGGCATCGCCGGCCTGTCGGTCGCCGTGGACAGCCTGTCGGCCATCCGGTACGGCCGGGTCAAGGTGCTGCGCGACGAGTCCGGGCTGGCGGTCGACTACGCGGTCGAGGGCGAGTTCCCGACGTACGGCAACGACGACGACCGGGCCGACGAGATCGCGGTGTGGCTGGTCGAGACGTTCGCGGAGAAGCTGCGCCGGCAGCGCACGTACCGCGACGCGGAGCTGACCATGTCGGTGCTCACCATCACCTCGAACGTGGTGTACGGCAAGCACACCGGCAACACGCCGGACGGGCGGCGCGCCGGTGAGCCGTTCGCGCCGGGGGCGAACCCGATGAACGGGCGGGACACGCACGGCCTGGTCGCGTCCGCGCTGTCGGTGGCGAAGCTGCCGTACGACGCGGCCCGCGACGGCATCTCGCTGACCGGCACCGTCACGCCGGACGGCCTGGGCCACACCCGCGACGAGCGGATCGCGAACCTGGCCGGGGTGCTCGACGGCTACGCCGACGCCGGCGGGTTCCACCTCAACGTCAACGTGCTGGACCGGGACACGCTGCTGGACGCGATGGCGCACCCGGAGCGGTACCCGCAGCTCACCGTCCGGGTCTCCGGGTACGCGGTGAACTTCGTGCGGCTCACGCCGGAGCAGCAGCGCGACGTGGTGTCGCGGACCTTCCACGGGTCGCTGTGAACGGCCGCCCGCCCGCGCCGCCGCAGGTGACTGCGGCGGCGCCGGGGTGCGTCACCGGCGCTGTGCACTCCTGGGACACCTCGGTCGGGGTGGACGGGCCGGGCACCCGGTTCGTGGTCTTCCTGGCCGGTTGCCCGCTGCGCTGCCGCTACTGCCACAGCCCGGACACCTGGTACGGCCGCAGCGGCCGCCGCCGCAGCGTGGACGAGATGGTCGCGCTCGCCGGCCGGTACCGCCGGTTCATCCAGGTGGCCGGGGGCGGCGTCACTGTGAGCGGCGGGGAGCCGCTGCTGCAACCGGCGTTCACCCGGGAGCTGCTGCGGCGCTGTCACGTCGACCTGGGCCTGCACACCGCGCTGGACACCTCCGGCTTCCTCGGCGTCCGCGCCGACGACACGCTTCTGGACGCCACCGACCTGGTGCTGCTCGACGTGAAGGCGGGCAACCCGCAGACGTACCGCCGGGTCACCGGCACCGGCCGGCTCGCGCCGACGTTGCGGTTCGCGCAACGGCTGGCCGACCGGGGTACGCCGATGTGGATCCGGTACGTGCTGGTGCCCGGCCTGACCGACGCGGTCGACGAGGTGGAGCGGGTGGCCGACATCGCGGCCGGGCTGGCCACGCTGCAGCGCGTGGAGGTGCTGCCGTTCCACCGGCTCGGTGCGCACAAGTACGCCGAGCTGGGGCTGACGTTCCCGCTGGCGGACACCGAGCCGCCTGATGCCGACCTGCTGACCCGGGTACGCGGTCAGTTCGCCGCCCGGGGTCTCACCGTCACCTGACCGCGCGCCGGTTCAGCTGGCTGCGGCCGTCGGGTAGCCGTAGAGGTCCAGCAGCCGGACCCGGGACGCCTGGAGGCGGTCCACCACCACGCTCATGAACCGGCTGGTGAGCTGGCGGCCGAGCGTGTCGTCGGACTCCATCAGCCGGCGTACCCCGTCGGCGTCGAGTTCGACGGCGGTGCTGCGCTGGGTGGCGACCGCGCCGAACTGCCAGCGGTACGGCGGGAACAGCCAGGACCAGCCGAGCACGCCGCCCGGGCCGATCGTCTCGATGCCCACGTCGCCGCGGCCCGGCACCGGGAAGTCGAGCGCCACCTGGCCGCCGCGGACGAGCCAGAACCGGTCGGCCGGCGCGCCGGCGCGGAACAGCCGGTGCCCGGGGTGCCAGACCACCGGGCGGGCGTACCCGGTGAGCCGGGGCAGCCACTCGTCGGGCAGCCCGGCCAGGAAGGGGTGGACGCGGAGCATCTCCAGCGGGGTCATCGCGCCTCCAGGATCGACAGGAGGGAGCACTGGTTCCCATTCCACCTCGCGAACGGCCCGGCCGGTAGGGGCCGATGGTCCCGGCTGTGCCGGGCGGATCGACTCTGCCCAGGTGGGAGCCGTCGGCGCAGGCTGAGGGGGAACCGAAGGAGGACGTGATGACCGACAGGACCGGTGCCCCCGTCGTGGTGGGCGTGGACGGCTCCCCGTCCGCGCTGGACGCGGTACGGCTGGCCGCACGAGAGGCGGTGCTGCGGCACCGGCCGCTGCGGGTGGTGAACGCCTTCCTGTGGCCGCTGGTCGGCACGCCGCTGGGCATGGTCGCCCCGGTGCTGCCCGACATCGAGCTGCGCCAGGAGGCCGAGAAGCTGGTCGAGGAGGCGGTGGACGAGGCCCGCAAGGTCGACGCGGAGCTGGCGGTGACCGGCGCGGTGGTCGACGGCGGGCCGGTCGTGGTGCTGCTGCGGGAGAGCCGCGACGCCGCGCTGCTCGTGCTGGGCCACCGTGGCCTGGGCGGCTTCGCCGAACTCCTGGTCGGCTCGGCGGCGGTGCAGCTCTCCGCCCGCGCGGACTGCCCGGTGCTCGTCGCCCGGGGCGAGGCCCGCGCCGACGGCCCGGTGGTGGTCGGCGTGGACGGCTCCGCGCTGTCCGACGAGGCGGTCGGGTTCGCGTTCGCCGAGGCCGCGGCGCGCGACGCCGAGCTGGTGGTGGTGCACACCTGGCTGTACCCGCAGCCGGTGAGCTACCGCGAGGCGTTCGGCGACGTCCTGCCGCTGGCGTACGAGCCGGAGCAGTTGCGCGCCGACGAGCAGCGGGTGCTGGCCGAGGCGGTCGCCGGCTGGACCGAGCGCTACCCGGAGGTCACGGTGCGGCCGAAGCTGGTCGCCGCCGCCACGCCGGCCCGGGTGCTGGTCGAGGAGTCCGTCGGGGCGCAGCTGACGGTGGTCGGCGCGCACGGGCGGGGTAGCCTCGGCTCGCTGCTGCTCGGCTCGGTCAGCCACGCCGTGCTGCACCACTGCCACAGCCCGCTGGCCGTCGTCCGGCACCGCGGGGGCCGGGAACGCTGACCCCGGTTCGGCGGTCCCGGCGCCGCCGGGACCGCCACAATGGCCTGAGCCGACCGGAGGGAACAGACCTGATGAACCGACCCGTCGTGGTGGGAGTGGACGGATCGCCGTCCAGCCTGGCCGCCGCCGACCTGGCTGCCGCGACCGCCGTGGCACGTTCCCGGCCGCTGGTGCTGGTGCACGGCTACCTGCACCCGCTCGGCTACGGCGTGCCGCTCAACCCGTACGACCTGGGGGTGCCGGCGCCCACCGCGGAGTCGGAGAAGATGCTCGAGTCGGTCGCCGCCGACCTGACCGAGCGGCACCCGGGCCTGCGGGTACAGGTGCGCCAGGTGGCCGGCGGTCCGGGCGCGACGATGGTCGAGGAGTCCCGCCGCGCCGAGCTGGTGGTGGTGGGCAGCCGGGGCGTGGGCGGTTTCGCCGGCCTGCTGCTCGGCTCGGTCAGCGGGCAGCTCGCGCAGCACGGGCACTGCCCGGTGCTGATCGTCCGCCCGGAAGAGCAGCCGATTCCGGTGGACGGGCCGGTGCTGGTCGGCGTGGACGGCTCCGACTCGGCCGCGTACGCGATCGAGCTGGCTGCCGACGAGGCCGAGCGGCGCGACGCGGAGCTGGTGCTGATGCACGTCCGGTCGCCGGAACGCGGCGCGGTGGCGCCCGAGGTCGCGGCGGAGGCCTCCACCGCCGAGCGGGCCGAGGCGGCGGGACTGCTGGCCGAGGCCGCGGACCGGGTCCGGTCGGCGCATCCGGGCCTGCGGGTGACGGAGCGGTCCGTCACCTCCCCCTCGCCGGAGACTGCGCTCGTCGAGGCCAGCGGCGACGCGGCGCTCGTGGTGGTCGGCTCCCGGGGCCGGGGCGGCTTCGTCGGGCTGCTGCTCGGCTCGGTCAGCCAGGCAATGGTGCAGCACTCCCACTGCCCGGTGCTCGTCGCCCACCGGCCCGAGCCGGCCGACGACTGAGCCGCCTCGCGGGCGGCGGCCCCGCGCCGGCCCTGTCCGCCGGGCCGCCCGGCGCGAGAGATGTCTTCCGAGCGATATGACTGAGAGGCATAAATAAATATGCCTCTCAGTCATATCGAGTTTCCGGCGTGGTTTCGCCGGGACGGTAACGCTCGGTAGCGGTCGCCTCCGCGCCGCACCGCCCCCGGCGTCAGGCCGGGTCGCGGCCGGCGAGCAGGTCGGCGAAGTCGGTGGTGAGCGCGAACGGGTCGGCCGGGCCGGTCGCGGGCGGGCGGCGGTCCACCTGCTCGGCCAGCTCGGCGGCGGCCCGGCGGATCCGGGACCGCAACGCGCTGTCCCCATCGTCACCGGCCCAGTCCTCCGGCGCGGCGAACACCGCAGTGGGCAGTGTCGCCGCCCGCAGGTACGTGAACATCGGCCGGACCGCGTGCTCCAGCGCGAGGGAGTGCCGGGCGGTGCCCCCGGTCGCCCCGATCAGCACCGGCTTGCCCGCGAGCGTGTCCCGGTCGATCACGTCGAAGAACGACTTGAACAGCCCGTTGTAGGACGCGTTGAAGATCGGCGTCACCGCGATCAGCGCGTCGGCGGCCGCCACGGCGTCGAGTGTCTGTCGCAGCGCGGCCGGCGCGAAGCCGGTGAGCAGGTGGTTCACCACGTCGTGGGCGTGCTCGCGCAGCTCCACGGTGCGCAGTTCCACCGTCGCGCCGCGGCCGGCCAGCTCGTCGCGGGCGGCCGCGGCGAGCTGGTCGGCGAGCAGACGGGTGGACGACGGCTGGGCGAGCCCGGCCGAGACGACCGCCAGGGTACGGCTGGTCATCGCTGCTCCCCGTCGGCCGGCGCGGCGTCGCGGGCGGCAAGCAGGCCGGCGTGGGTGGGCGCCTCGGGCACGTGCGCGGGACGCAGCGAGTCGAACTCCTTGCGCAGCACCGGTACCACCTCCTCGCCCAGCAGGTCGAGCTGCTCCAGCACCGTCTTCAGCGGCAGGCCGGCGTGGTCGATCAGGAACAGCTGCCGCTGGTAGTCGCCGACGTACTCGCGGAAGCCCAGCGTCCGGTCGATGACCTGCTGCGGGCTGCCCACGGTCAGCGGCGTCTCGCGGGTGAACTCCTCCAGCGACGGGCCGTGCCCGTAGACCGGGGCGTTGTCGAAGTAGGGGCGGAACTCGCGTACCGCGTCCTGGGAGTTGCGGCGCATGAATACCTGCCCGCCGAGGCCGACGATGGCCTGGTCGGGCGAGCCGTGGCCGTAGTGCGCGAACCGCTCCCGGTAGAGGCCGACCATCCGCTGGGTGTGCTCCTTGGGCCAGAAGATGTGGTTGGCGAAGAAGCCGTCCCCGTAGTACGCGGCCTGTTCGGCGATCTCCGGGCTGCGGATCGAGCCGTGCCAGACGAACGGCGGCACGCCGTCGAGCGGGCGCGGGGTCGAGGTGAACGCCTGCAACGGCGTACGGAACCGGCCCTTCCAGTCGACCACGTCCTCGCGCCAGAGCCGGCGCAGCAGGTCGTAGTTCTCGATGGCCAGGGGGATGCCGTTGCGGATGTCCTGGCCGAACCACGGGTAGACGGGCCCGGTGTTGCCGCGCCCCATCATCAGGTCCACCCGGCCGTCGGCGAGGTGCTGCAGCATCGCGTAGTCCTCGGCGATCTTCACCGGGTCGTTGGTGGTGATCAGCGTGGTCGCGGTGGACAGCAGCAGCCGTTCGGTGCGCGCGGCGATCCAGCCGAGCATGGTGGTCGGCGACGACGGCACGAACGGCGGGTTGTGGTGCTCGCCGGTGGCGAAGACGTCCAGGCCGACCTCCTCGGCCTTGAGCGCGATGGCGGTCATGGCCTTGATCCGCTCACGCTCGGACGGCAGTCGCCCGTTTGTCGGGTCGGGGGTGACGTCACCGACGGTGAAGACTCCGAACTGCATGACCAGCTCCTCGCGTGGGGTCCGGACCGGTCGGCCCGGGATCGCTCCTCACAACATATTTGACGAGTCAACTATTCCGGTGGCCGCCCGCCCCGGCGTGGCCCGGATCACGCGCCTCCCACCGACTACCCTTGCCGCGATGACGTACCCCTGGCTCTCCGCGCCCGCCGCGCAGGTAGCGCAGACCGCGCGGACGCTGCTCGGCTGGACCGTGTCGGCCGGCGGCGTCACGGTACGCCTCACCGAGGTGGAGGCGTACGCGGGCACCGGCGAGGACCCGGCGTCGCACGCCCACCGCGGGCCGACGCCGCGCAACCAGGTCATGTTCGGGCCCGCCGGGCACGTGTACGTGTACTTCGTGTTCGGCATGCACTGGTGCGCGAACATCGTCTGCGGGCGCGACGGCGAGGCGGCGGCGGTGCTGCTGCGCGCGGGCGAGGTGGTCGGCGGCGTCGAGACCGCCCGCGAGCGCAGGCCGCGCGCCGCCGACCGGGATCTGGCCCGCGGGCCGGCCCGGCTCGTCACCGCGCTCGGGATCGGGCGGGACGCGAACGGCACCTCGGCTATCGACGGCAGCGGCCCGCTGCTGCTGACGCCACCGGCGAGCCCGGTCGACCCGGCGCACATCGTCGCCGGGCCGCGTGTCGGGGTCGCCGCCGCGCACGACCTGCCGTGGCGGTTCTGGCTGGCGGACGAGCCGAGCGTGAGCGTCTACCGGCGGCACACCCCGCGTCGCCGGCCCGCTCCGGCCGCCCCGGTGCGGAACTCGCCGGCCTGAATCGGCCGTTCCGGGCAACCCGGGACACCCCGCGGCGCGTCTGTGGTGGCATGACGCGCCGACCCTTCACCATGCGTTGTGGTCACGGTGTTTTACACGAAGGGCTTTCAACGGGGTGTTGACAACGGGCCATTCTTGGGTGTGGGATGGACGACATGGTCACCGTGGACAACGACCCGTTCACCGCTCCGGATGCTGCCCAGGCACGGGCGCACCGCAACTACGCGGCGCTGCTGCGGATCGCCGAGCGGCACGCCGGCACCAACTCCCGCCGCCGTCGCTACGCCCACCCCGACGTGCCCGACGCCTACGAGGCGGCCACGCTGGTGATGGCGCTCGCCGGGGGCGCCGAGCTGGACGAGGGTGAGGAGCCGGTCGACCAGGCCGACCTGATGGCCGCGCTGACGCTCATCCCGCACGTGCGCTCCGAGGTGGACGCACTGGAGGCCGGGCTGCTCCAGGTGGCCCGCGGCCGGGGCATGACCTGGCAGGCGATCGCCTTCGGGCTGGGGCTGGGCAGCGCCCAGGCGGCCCGGCAGCGCTACGAGCGGCTCACCGTCCGCACCGGCACCGGCGACTGACCGGCGGCGCGCACTGTCACAGCCGCGGGCAAGACTGTGCCCGACGACGGCACGGGGAGGACGCGATGACGCGCGAGGAGATGCTCGCCTACTGCCTGGCCAAGCCGGGAGCCTGGCTCGACCGGCCGTGGGAGGGCGACGAGGTGGTGAAGGTGGGCAGCCGGATCTTCGCGTTCCTCGGCTCGCCCGACGGTGAGGCGCGGGTCGGGGTGAAGTGCGGGGCGTCCCGCGAGGTGGCCGACGAGTGGCTGCACCGGTTCCCGGCCGACGCGCGCCCCTCCCCCTACATCGGCCGGTCGGGCTGGAACACGCTGCGGCTCTCCGGCGGCATCTCCGACGACGAGCTGGTCGAGGCGGTCGACGGGTCGTACGACGCGGTGGTGGCGAAGCTCCCCAAGCGCGAGCGCCCCACCGGTTGACCGGTGTGATCCGGGGGCAGGCGGGTGCCTGCCCCCGGATCAGCCGCAGGTCAGCGGGGGACGACCCGCTCGGCGGCCCACTCGCGCCAGCCGGTCAGCTTGTCCGCCGCGGCGGCGAGCTGGTCGGCGACCGGACCCGGGCCGGTGGAGCCGGGCGTGATGCGGGCGGCCAGCGCCGAACGCACCGACAGCACGTCGCGCACCGAAGGGTCCAGGTGCTCGCTGACGGCGGCCAGGTCGGCGTCGGACACCTCGTCCAGCGCGCAGTCGCGGGCCGCGCAGAGCGCCACCAGCTTGCCGGTGATCTCGTGCGCGTCGCGGAACGGCACGTTGCGCCGGACCAGCCAGTCGGCGACCTCGGTGGCGAGCGAGAAACCCGACGGGGCGCTCGCCACCAGCCGGTCCACCCGGACCGTCATCGTGGAGATCATCCCGGCCAGCGCGGGCAGCAGCAGCTCCAGCGTGTCGACCGCGTCGAACGCCGGCTCCTTGTCCTCCTGCATGTCCCGGTCGTACGTCATGGGCAGGCCCTTGAGCATGGTGAGCACGCTCATCAGGCCGCCGACCAGGCGGCCGGACTTGCCCCGGGCCAGCTCGGCGATGTCCGCGTTCTTCTTCTGCGGCATGATCGACGAGCCGGTGGCGAACGCGTCGTCCAGCTCGACCCAGCCGAACTCCTGCGACGTCCAGAGCACCACCTCCTCGCCGAGGCGGGACAGGTGCACGCCGATCATCGCGGTGACGAACAGGAACTCGGCGACGAAGTCGCGGTCCGCGACCGCGTCCATCGAGTTGGCGAACGAGGTACGAAAGCCCAGCTCCTTGGCGACCGCCACCGGGTCCAGCGGCAGCCCCGACCCGGCCAGCGCGCCCGCGCCGAGCGGGCTGATCGCGGTCCGCTCGTCCCAGTCCCGCATCCGCTCCAGGTCGCGCAGCAGCGGCTGCACGTGGGCCAGCAGCCAGTGCCCGAACGTCACCGGCTGGGCGTGCTGCAGGTGCGTCATGCCCGGCGCGGCGGTGTCCACGTGCCGCTCCGCCTGCTCGACGAGGGCCTCGGCCAGCTCGACCAGCCGGGCCGCCACCCCGCGGGCGTGGTCACGCAGGTAGAGCCGCAGGTCGGTGGCGACCTGGTCGTTGCGGGACCGGCCGGCGCGCAGCTTGCCGCCGAGGCTGCCCAGCCGCTCCAGCAGGCCACGCTCCAGCGCGGTGTGCACGTCCTCGTCGTCGATGGTCGGGCGGAACGCGCCGGAGGCGCACGCCGCCTCCAGGTCGTCCAGCGCGGCAAGCATCCGGCCCAGTTCGTCCGGGTCGAGCAGGCCGGCGCCGGCCAGGACCCGGGCGTGCGCGCGGGAACCGGCGATGTCGTACGGGGCGAGGCGCCAGTCGAACTGGACACTCACCGACAGCCGCGCGAGCGCCTCGGCGGGGCCGCCGGCGAACCGGCCGCCCCAGAGGCTCGTCCGGTTGGCGGGGGCGCTGTTCTCGGTCAGGCTCTTGTCGTCCACCCCACCCATTGTGGTGCCCCCCATCAGACTCCTCCCATCCGGGCGTCCCGCGCCGCCGCCATCCGGCTGGGCAGGCCCCACAACTGCACGAAACCCTTCGCCAGCGACTGGTCGAACGTGTCACCGGTGTCGTACGTGGCGAGGCCGAAGTCGTACAGGCTCGCCTCGGAACGCCGGCCGGTCACCACGGCCCGGCCGCCGTGCAGCCGCAGCCGCACCTCGCCGCTGACGTGCCGCTGGGCGTCGTCGATGAACGCGTCCAGCGCGCGCTTCAGCGGCGAGAACCAGAGCCCGTCGTAGACCAGCTCACCCCAGCGCTGGTCGACGCCGCGCTTGAACCGGGCCAGGTCCCGCTCGACTGTCACCGCCTCCAGGTCCTGATGGGCGGTGATCAGCGCGACCGCGCCGGGTGCCTCGTACACCTCGCGGCTCTTGATGCCGACCAGCCGGTCCTCGACCATGTCGAGCCGGCCCACGCCGTGCGCCCCGGCGCGCCGGTTCAGCTCCCGGATCGCCTCGTACGGGGTGACCGTCTCGCCGTCGATCGCGACCGGGACGCCGGCGTCGAACGTGAGCACCACGTCGTCCGGGTCGCGTTCCGACGCCGGGTCGACGGTGTACGCGTAGAGGTCCTCGACCGGGGCGTTCCAGATGTCCTCCAGGAAGCCGGTCTCCACCGCGCGGCCCCACAGGTTCTGGTCGATCGAGTACGGCGACTTCGCCGACACGTCGATCGGCAGCCCCTTCTCCTCGGCGAACGCGATCGCCTTGTCCCGGGTCCAGGCGAAGTCCCGGGCCGGGGCGATCACCTTCAGGTCGGGCGCGAGCGCGCCCAGGCCGACCTCGAAGCGGACCTGGTCGTTGCCCTTGCCGGTGCAGCCGTGCGACACGATCGTGCCGCCGTGGGCGCGCGCCGCGGCGACCAGGTGCTTGACGATCAGCGGCCGGGACAGCGCGGACACCAGCGGGTACCGGTCCATGTAGAGGGCGTTGGCCCGGATCGCCGGCAGGCAGTAGTCGGCGGCGAACTCGTCGCGCGCGTCCACCACCTCGGCCTCGACCGCGCCGCAGTCGAGCGCGCGCTGCCGGATCACGGCCATGTCCTCGCCGCCCTGGCCGACGTCGACCGCCACCGCGATGATCTCCGCGCCGGTCTGCTCGGCCAGGTACGGAATGGCGACCGAGGTGTCCAGGCCCCCGGAGTACGCCAGCACGACCCGCTCGGTCACGTCGTGCTCCCTTCGACTGTGTCGTCCCGGCGGGCCCAGGCGGCGAGCCGCTCGCCCAGCGCCGCCCCGCCGTCGGCCTCCCGGGCCACGACGAGGATGGTGTCGTCGCCGGCGATGGTGCCGACGATCTCGGTGAGGCCGGCCCGGTCCAGCGCGCTGGCGAGGTACTGGGCCGCGCCCGGCGGGGTGCGCAGCACCGCGATGTTGCCGCTGGAGTCGACGCCGTTGAGCAGCTCACGCAGCAGCCGGACCAGCCGGGCCGGCGCGCCCTCGGCGTCGCGCAGCGGCCGGTGCCCGTCCTCCGGGATCAGGTAGACGCCCCGCCCGTCACCGCCGCGCGCGGTCACCGCCCCCAGTTCCTTCAGGTCCCGCGACAGCGTGGCCTGGGTGACCTGGATGCCGTCGCCGGCGAGCAGGTCGGCCAGCTCGGTCTGCGAGTGGATCGGGGTGTCGCGGATCAGCTCGACGATGCGGGCGTGCCGCGCGGCGCGGGTCAGCGGAGCGGTCATGCGGATTCCTCCAGGAGAAACGTCAGCAGCGCCTTCTGGGCGTGCAGCCGATTCTCCGCCTGGTCGAACACCGCGCTGTGCGGGCCGTCGAGCGCCTCGTCGGTGATCTCCTCGCCCCGATGGGCGGGCAGGCAGTGCAGCACGATCACGTCGGCGTCGGCGTGGCCGAGCAGCGCGGCGTTGACCTGGTACGGCAGGAACGGCGTGATCCGGTCCAGCCCGTCGGACTCCTGTCCCATCGACGTCCAGGTGTCGGTGGCGACGACGTGCGCGCCGCGTACCGCCTCGGCCGGGTCGGTGAGCACCTGGACCGAGCCGCCGGTGGTGGCGGCGATCTTCTCCGCGCGGGCCACGATCTCCGGGTCCGGCTGGAACCCGGCCGGACCGGCGATCCGCACGTGCATCCCGGCGGTCGCGCCGGCCAGCAGGTACGAGTGGGCCATGTTGTTCGCCGCGTCGCCCACGTACGCGAGGATCCGCCCGGCGGTGCCGCCGAAGCGCTCGCGCACGGTGAGCAGGTCGGCCAGCATCTGGCAGGGGTGGTACGTGTCGGTGAGCGCGTTGACCACCGGCACCGTGGCGTGCTCGGCGACCTCGGCGATCCGGTCGTCGCCGTGGGTGCGCAGCACGATCGCGGCGACGTAGCGGGACAGCACCCGGCCGGCGTCGGCGAGCGTCTCGCCGCGGCCGAAGTGGGTGACCTGGGTGTCCACCACCAGCGGATGCCCGCCCAGTTCGGCGATGCCCACGTCGAACGAGATCCGGGTCCGCAGGCTCTGCTTGTCGAACAGCACCGCCACCGACTTCGGTCCGGCCAGCGGCTGGTGGCCGTACCGGTCGGTCTTCATCCGGGCGGCGAGGTCGAGCACGGCGGCCTGCTCGGCGGGCGTGAGGTCGTCGTCGCGCAGGAAGTGGCGGATCATGCGGGAGCCTCCGTCGGGGTCGTGGCGTCGGACGCGGCGTCGTCGGCGGTCGCTGCGGCGTCGGTGGAAGGGTGCGGCGCGGCGGCGGGCAGCGCGGCGGGCAGCGCGGCGACGAAGGCGTCGGCCTGCGCCACGGTGAGGATCAGCGGCGGGGCGAGCCGGATCACGTCCGGCTGCACCGGGTTCACCAGGAAACCCGCGTCGCGCAGCGCTGCCGCCGCGGCGGCGGAGACCGGCTGGTCGAGCACGATGCCGAGCAGCAGCCCGGCGCCGCGCACCTCGCGTACCAGCGGGTGACCGAGCGCCTCGACGCCGCGCCGCAGCCGCTCGCCGACGCGCTTGACGTGGTCGAGCAGGCCCTCGTGCGCGATCGTGGAGACGACCGCGAGCGCGGCGGCGCAGCTGATCGGGTTGCCGCCGAACGTGGTGCCGTGCGAGCCGGGGGTGAGCAGGTCGGCGGCCCGGCCGAAGGCCAGGCAGGCGCCCAGTGGCAGGCCGCCGCCGAGGCCCTTGGCGAGCGTGATGACGTCCGGCTCGACGCCGTCGGCCTGGTGGGCGAACCAGTGGCCGGTCCGGCCGATGCCGGTCTGCACCTCGTCCAGCACCAGCAGCGCGCCGTGCGCGGCGGTTATCCGCCGGGCCGCGGCGAGGTAGCCGGGCGGCGGGACGACCACGCCGTTCTCGCCCTGGATCGGCTCGATGATCAGCATGGCGGTGTCGTCGGTGACCGCCTCGGCCAGCGCGTCGGCGTCGCCGAACGGCACGTGCGTCACGTCGCCTGGTAGCGGGCGGAACGGGTCGGCCTTGGCGGGCTGCCCGGTCAGCGCCAGCGCGCCCATGGTCCGGCCGTGGAAGCCGCCGTGGGTGGCGACCACGTGCCGGCGGCCGGTGAGCCGGGACAGTTTGAACGCCGCCTCGTTGGCCTCCGCGCCGGAGTTGGCGAAGAACACCCGGCCGGGGCGGCCGGCCAGCGCCAGCAGCAGCTCGGCCAGCGCCACCGGCGGCTCGGCGACGAACAGGTTCGACACGTGCCCGAGCGTCGCGACCTGCTTGCTGACGGCGGCCACCACCGCCGGGTGGGCGTGGCCGAGCGCGTTGACGGCGATGCCGCCGAGCAGGTCGACGTACTCCCGGCCGGTCTCGTCGGTCACGACGGCGCCGGAGCCGGAGACGAGCGCCAGCGGCGGCGTGCCGTAGTTGTCCATCATGGTGGCGTTCCACCGCTGCACCAGCGTGCTCATGAGTCGATCACCATGGTTCCGAAGCCCTCCGACGTGAACACTTCCAGCAGCGTGGAGTGGGCGACCCGGCCGTCGACGACGTGCGCGGCGGGCACTCCCCCGCGCACCGCCCGCAGGCAGGCCTCCATCTTCGGGACCATGCCCGACTCCAGGGACGGCAGCAGCTTCGCCAGGTCGTCCGCGGTGATCTCGCTGACCAGGCTGGACGTGTCCGGCCAGTCGGCGTAAAGGCCCGGGACGTCGGTCAGCACGACCAGCTTGCGGGCGTCCAGCGCCACCGCGAGCGCGGCGGCGGCGGTGTCCGCGTTGAGGTTGTGCAGCACCCCGTCGGCGTCCGGCGCGACTGTCGAGATGACCGGGATCCGGCCGGCGGCGATCAGGTCGGTGACCGCCGAGACGTTCACCGACTCCACGTCACCAACCTGGCCTACGTCGACCGCTTCGCCGTCCACGTACGCGGGTCGGCGCACGGCGGTGAACAGCCCGGCGTCCTCGCCGGAGAGGCCGACCGCGTACGGGCCGTGCGCGTTGATCAGCCCGACCAGTTCCCGGCCGACCTGGCCGACCAGGACCATCCGGACCACGTCCATCGCCTCCGGGGTGGTGACCCGCAGGCCGCCCCGGAACTCGCTGGCGATGCCGAGCCGGCCGAGCATGGCGGAGATCTGCGGGCCGCCGCCGTGCACCACCACCGGCTTCAGGCCGGCGTAGCGCAGGAACACCATGTCGGCGGCGAACGCCCGCTGCAGTTCCGGGTCGACCATGGCGTTGCCGCCGTACTTGACCACGACGGTGGCGCCGGAGAAGCGGGCCAGCCAGGGCAGCGCCTCGATCAGCGCGGCGGCCTTGGCCTGGGCCCGGGTGAGGTCAGCACTCAAGTTCATGTGGAATAGGCCGAGTTCTCGTGTACGTACGCGTGGGACAGGTCGTTGGTCCAGATGGTGGCGGTGTCGACGCCGGCGTGCAGGTCGATCCGGACGGTGACGCCGCGGCCGGTGAGGTCCACCTTGGCGCGGTCCTCGGCGGCGGCGCCGCCCCGGCACACCCAGATGCCGTTGACCGCGACGTCGACGCCGTCCGGCTCGAACACGGCGGTGGTGGTGCCGACCGCGGCGAGGATGCGGCCCCAGTTCGGGTCGTTGCCGAACAGCGCGGTCTTGACCAGGTTGTTGCGGGCCACCGTGCGGCCCACCTCGACCGCGTCGTCCTCGCTGGCCGCGCCGACCACCTCGATCGCGACCTCCTTCGTCGCGCCCTCCGCGTCGGCCAGGAGCTGCTGGGCCAGGTCGTGGCAGGCGGCGGTGACCGCGGCGGTCAGCTCCTCGGCGGTCGGCTCGATCCCGGACGCGCCGCTTGCCAGCAGCAGCACCGTGTCGTTCGTGGACATGCAGCCGTCGGAGTCGATCCGGTCGAACGTGATCCGGGTGGCGGCGCGCAGCGCGGCGTCCAGGGCGTCCGGCCCGGCCACCGCGTCGGTGGTGAGCACGCAGAGCATCGTGGCCATGGCCGGGGCGAGCATGCCCGCGCCCTTGGCCATGCCGCCGACGGTCCAGCCCGTACCCTGCGCCACTGTCGTCTTGGGCCGGGTGTCGGTGGTCATGATGGCCTCGGCGGCCGCCGGGCCGCCGTCGCGGGACAGGCCGCGCACCGCGTCGCGTACGCCGGGAAGCAGCTTGTCCATCGGCAGCCGCTCGCCGATCAGGCCGGTCGAGCACACAGCGACCTCGCCCGCGCCGACGATGAGCCGCGCGTTCGCCGCGGTGATCGCGGCGGCGGTGTGCTCGGCGGTGGCGTGCGTGTCCTGGAAGCCGGCCGGGCCGGTGCAGGCGTTCGCGCCGCCGGAGTTGAGCACCACGGCGCGCACGACGCCGCCGTGCACGACCTGCTGGCTCCACAGCACCGGCGCGGCCTTGACCCGGTTGGCGGTGAAGACACCGGCCACACCGGCGTCCGGGCCATCGTTGATCACGAGGGCGACGTCGGGCGCGCCGGAGGACTTCAGCCCGGCCGCGACACCTGCGGCGCGGAACCCACGGGGGACGGTGACGCTCACGGGGCCACTCCAAACACGGACAGACCGGTGGTCTCGGGGAGACCCACCATCAGGTTGGCGTTCTGCACGGCCTGGCCGGCCGCGCCCTTGCCCAGGTTGTCGATCGCGCTGACCACGATCACCCGCCCCGAGTCGACGTCCACGGTCGCCTGGAGGTGGCAGGCGTTCGAGCCGGCGGTGGCGGCGGTGTGCGGCCACGCGCCCTCGGGCAGCACGTGCACGAACGGCGCGTCGGCGTACGCGGCGGCCAGCACCGCGCGCGGGTCGGCGTCGCCGGTGGGCACGGCGGTGACGGTGGCCAGGATACCCCGGGGCATCGGCGCGAGCACCGGGGTGAAGGACAGGCCGGTCGCGCCGGTGGCCTGCTTGATCTCCGGCACGTGCTGGTGCGCGCCCACCTTGTAGGGCGACAGGTCGCCCATCACCTCGCTGCCGAGCAGGTGGGTCTTGGCGGCCCGGCCCGCGCCGGAGGTGCCGGAGGCGGCGACCACCACCACGTCGTCGGGGCGTACCGCGCCGGCGGCGATCAGCGGCGCCAGCGCCAGCGTGGTCGCCACCGCGTAGCAGCCGGTGCTGGCCACCCGCGACGCGGCGGCGATCTCGGCGCGCTGGCCGGGCAGCTCGGGCAGCCCGTAGGTCCAGGCGCCGGCGTGCTCCCCGCCGTAGTAGCGGGACCAGGCGCCGGCGTCGCGCAGCCGGTGGTCCGCGCCCAGGTCGACCACCTTGACCGTGTCGGGCAGCGCCGCGGCGAGCGCCGCGGACTGCCCGTGCGGCAGGGCCAGGAACACCACGTCCGCGTCGGCCAGGGTCGCCGGTTCGGTCGCGGCGAAGACCAGGTCCAGGCCGGCGAGCTGCGGGTGTACGGCGGTGACCGGCTGACCGGCCTGGGTGTGCGCGGTGGCGGCGATCAGCTCGAACTCGGGGTGACCGGCGAGCAGGCGCAGCAGTTCGCCCCCGGCGTATCCACTCGCCCCGGCCACCACTGTTCGAATGCCCATACCCACCTCCGCATGACTATGCAGAGAAGGGTACCGGTCGGGGCGACCTCATCGCAAGGTCATACGGCGCGCTGCATAGCCATGAGACGACGTTCACGGGCGGCTCGCGTGCGCGCGGTGTTAAAAGGGGCCCCCTCCTCTACCGGAGGCGTTAAGAGGGGGCCCCTCCTTTCAGGCGCCGCGCAGGGTGGCGCCGAAGCGCTCGGCGGCGACAGCGACCGCCGCGTCGCGCGCCGCCACCGCCTCCTCGCCCGCGAGGGTCCGGTCCGGGGCGCGGAACGTCAGCTTGTACGCCAGCGACTTGCGCCCCTCGCCGAGCTGCTCGGAGGTGTAGACGTCGAACAGGCGGACGTCCTCCAGCAGCGCGCCCGCGCCCTCGACCAGCGCCGCCCGCACCTCGGCGGCCGGCACCGCGTCGTCCACCACGAGCGCCACGTCGATCAGCGCCGGCGGGAACGTGGAGATGGTCGGGCCGGCGACCAGGGGGGCGGCGGGCAGCGCGTCCAGGTCCAGCTCCATGGCGCTGGTACGCCGGGGCAGCTCCAGCGCGGCCAGCACGGCCGGGTGCAGCTCACCGGCGTGGCCGACGACCACGTCGTCCACCACCAGTTCGGCGCAGCGGCCCGGGTGCCAGGGCGCGCGCTCCCCGGCCCGTACCGTCACCCGGTCGGCGGGGATCCCGGCGGCGTCGAGCACGGCCCGGCCCGCCTCGATCGCGTCGGCCCAGCCGGCCGTGCGGCCCGCGCCCCACCAGCCGGCCGGCTCGATCTCGCCGGTCAGCGCGACCGCGACGTGCCGGGGCTGGGCGGGCACCACCGCGTCGGCGGCGGCGAACTCCTCGTCGGTGGGCCGCCGGTCCACGCCCATCGCGGGCGGGGCGCCGGCGCCGGGACGCGGGTGGAAGACGGTGCCGATCTCGTAGATCGCCACGTCCCGCTGGCCCCGGCCGACGTTGCGCTTGACGATGCCGAGCAGCGGGCCGAGCAGCGTGGTGCGCAGCAGCGGCTCCTCCTCCGACAGCGGGTTCGCCAGGCGTACCGCGGGGCGGCGCGGGTCGTCGGCGGGCAGGCCGAGCTGGTCGACCAGCTCCGGCGCGACGAACGGCTGCGCCAGCACCTCGACGTAGCCGCGCTCGGCGAGCGAGCGGGCGACGGCCCGGCGGCGCTGCTGCTGCCAGGTCAGGCCCCGGCCGGGCGGCGCGGTGGGCAGCACCGACGGCACCCGGTCGTAGCCGTCGAGGCGTACCACCTCCTCCACCAGGTCGGCCGGGTCGGTCAGGTCGGGCCGCCAGCTCGGCGGCGTCACGGTCAGCACCTCACCCGCGCCGGAGCCGACCCCGGCCGTGCCCGGGTCCTCGGCGAGCCGGTCCACGCCGCGCGTGACTGTGCAACCGACCTGCTCCAGCAGCTCCACCACCCGGTCCGGCGAGTAGGACACGCCGACCCGCCGCGACGGCAGGTCCACCGGCAGCGTCACCGGCGTACGCGGCGCGACGTGGTCGATGTCGAGCACCTCGTCGCCGGCCGTGCCGCCGGCGAGGTCGGTGAGCAGCCGGACCGCCTTGTCCAGCGCGACCAGCGGCAGCGCCGGGTCGACGCCCCGCTCCCACCGCTTCGCCGCCTCGCTGAACAGCTTGTGCCGCCGCGCGGTACGGCCGACGGTCGCCGGGTCCCAGTGCGCCGCCTCGAACAGCACGTTCGTGGTGGAGGCGAGCACCTCGCTGGTCTCGCCGCCCATCACCGCGGCCAGCGAGATCGGACCGGTGTCGTCGCAGATCACCAGGTCCTCGGCGGACAGCGAGCGGCTCACCCCGTCCAGCGTGGTCAGCTTCTCCCCCGGCTCGGCGCGGCGCACCACGAGCGGCCCGGCGATCCGGTCCGCGTCGAAGGCGTGCATCGGCTGGCCGAGTTCGAGCATCAGGTAGTTGGTGATGTCGACGGCGAGCGAGATGCTGCGTACGCCGGCCACGGTGAGCCGCTGCCGCATCCAGCCCGGCGTCTCCACGGTCGGGTCGACGCCGCGCACCATCCGCGCCGCGAACCGGTCGCAGCCGACCGGGTCACGGACCTCCACCGGGTACGCGGGCTCGGCGGTCGCGCCGGGCGCGGGCGCGTCGGCCGGGTCGCGGAACGGCACGCCGAGCGCGTGCGACAGCTCCCGGGCGATGCCGCGCACGCTCAGCGCGTACCCGCGGTCCGGGGTGATCTCCATCTCGACCACGACGTCGTCCAGGCCGACGACGGGCCGGGCGTCGTCGCCGGGCTGGGCCTTGACGTCCTCGGGCAGCACGACGATGCCCGAGTGGTCGTCGCCCAGTCCCAGCTCCTGGGCCGAGCAGATCATGCCGTGGGAGTTGCGCCCGTACGTCTTGCGCGCGCCGATCGCGAACCCGCCGGGCAGCACGCCGCCGGGGAGGATCACCACGACCTTGTCGCCCTGGGCGAAGTTGCGCGCCCCGCAGACGATCTCCTGCGGCTCGCCGGTGCCGTTCGCGGCGCCGACGTCGACCCGGCAGAAGCGGATCGGCTTCTTGAAGCCGGTCAGCTCCTCGATCTCCAGTACCTCGCCGACGACCAGCGGGCCGGTGACGGACTCGCGCAGGTCCACCACGGACTCGACCTCGATGCCGAGGTCGACCAGCGCCTGCTCCAGGTCGCCGGTGGGCAGGTCGGCCGGCAGGTCGACGTACTCGCGCAGCCAACTGACAGAAACTCGCATGACTGTTAAACCACCGTTCCCGTAGCTCAGGCGCCGAACGCGCGGGTGAACCGCACGTCGCCCTCGGCCATGTCCCGCATGTCGCTGACGCCGTGCCGGACCATCACGGTCCGGTCGATGCCCATGCCGAACGCGAATCCGGAGTAGACCTCCGGGTCGATGCCGCAGGCGCGCAGCACCCGCGGGTTGACCATGCCGCAGCCGCCCCACTCGACCCACTGCGGACCGTCCCGGTGCTCCGGGAACCAGACGTCGAACTCCGCCGACGGCTCGGTGAACGGGAAGTAGTGCGGCCGCCAGCGGGTCTTCGCGCCCTCGCCGAACATGGCCCGGGCGAAGTGGTCGAGCGTGCCGCGCAGGTGCGCCATGGTGATGCCCTTGTCCACCACGAGGCCCTCGACCTGGTGGAAGACCGGCGCGTGGGTGGCGTCCAGCTCGTCGGTGCGGTAGACCCGGCCGGGCACCACCACGTAGATGGGCGGCTTGCGGCTGAGCATGGTGCGCGCCTGCACCGGCGACGTGTGGGTGCGCAGCACCAGGCCACTGCCCTCGGGTGCGATGTGGAACGTGTCCATCAGACCGCGCGCCGGGTGGTCGGCCGGGATGTTCAGCGCGTCGAAGTTGGTCCACTCCAGCTCGACCTCGGGGCCCTCGGCCACCTCGTAACCCATGCCGATGAACAGGTCACTGATCTGCTCCATCAGCACGCTCAGCGGGTGGCGGGCGCCGCGCGGCCGGCGGTCGTACGGCAGGGTCACGTCGACCCGCTCCTCGACCAGCACCCGCTCGGCCTGCTCGCGCTCCAGGATCTCCTGCCGGGCGGCGTACGCGCTCTCGATGGCGCGGCGGGCCTCGTTGACCCGCTTGCCGGCGTCGGCCTTCGCGGCCGGCGGCAGCGCGCCGATCTCCCGGCGCGCGAGCGACACCGGGGACCGGTCGCCGAGGTGCGCGGGGCGAAGCGCGGTGAGCGCGTCCGGGTCGGTGGCGTCGGCGAACGCCTTCTCGGCGTCGGCCACTGCTCCGGCCAGGGCGTCCGGGTCGAGCAGGGCGACCTGCTTCGGGTCGTACGGATCGTTGCGGTAGCTCATGGTGAACGGGCACTCCCTCACGGCGGCGCCGACCCTCACGGGTGGCTAGGCGAGTCTACGGACGCGCGGCTTCGCCGCAGCCCGCCGGTGGGGAGTCGTGCAGGGGGAAGGGTCAGGCCCGCCGCCCGCCGACACCGGCGGGCTGGCTAAACGAACGCCGTGGCGCGTTCATGACGAGGCGGACTCCCCTGCTGTCTCTCGCGTGCCCCGGGGGACACGCAGTGCTCTGGCGGAAGAATACAGGCAGACAGCGGCAGCCGCAGCCAGGTTCAGGCTCTCCGCGCGCCCGTGCAGCGGCACCCGGACCCGGGCGTCGGCGGCGGCGGTCAGCTCCTCGGGCAGGCCGTGCGCCTCCGATCCGAACAGCCACGCTGTCGGCGCGGCCAGCCTTCCGGCGTCGGCGAGGTCGTCCAGGTCGCTGTCGCCGTACCCGGTGGTGGCGAAGATCTTCAGGCCGGCGGCCCGCAGCGCCTCGACGGCGGCGAGCGGGTCGGCGGCACGCACCACGTCGACGTGGAAGAGGCTGCCGGCGGAGGCCCGCACACATTTGCCGTTGTAGGGGTCGACCGCCTCGCCAGCGAAGATCACCGCGCCCGCCCCGGCCGCGTCGGCGGTGCGCAGCACGGTGCCGGCGTTGCCCGGGTCGCGGATCCCGGCGAGCACCGCGACCAGTCGCGGTCCGCGCGCCACGGCCTGCGCCAGGGGTACGTCGAGGTGCCGGCACACCGCCACCAGGCCCTGCGGGGCGACGGTCTCGGCCAGCGCGGCCAGCGCGTCGTCGGTCACCTCGGAGACGGGCACGTCGGCCCGGGCGGCCGTGGCGGCGAGGTCGGCGTACCTGTCGAGCGCCGCCGGGGTGCCGAACAGCTCGACCACGGTGCCGGCGCGGGCCAGCGCCTCCCGGACCGCCTGCGGCCCCTCGGCCAGGAACCGGCCGGCCTGGTCGCGGTCGCGCCGGCGGTGCAGCCGGCGGGCCGCCACGACCCTGGGGGTACGCGGGGTGAACGGTCCGGGAACGGCGTCGAGACGCCTCCCCTGCGGATGTGACTGCATGGGAGACGCCTCGATCTGCCGTACGGGGTGGGTCAGGCGGCCGGAGCCGCGGCGCCACCGGTGCCCTCGGCCGCCACGGCGGCGCGGGCCAGCTCGACGATCGCCGCGAACGAGGCGGCGTCGTTGACGGCCATGTCGGCCAGGATCTTCCGGTCGACCTCGATGCCGGCCAGGCGCAGGCCCTGGATCAGCCGGTTGTAGGTCAGGCCGTTGGCCCGGGCGCCGGCGTTGATCCGCTGGATCCAGAGCTGCCGGAAGTCGCCCTTGCGGTCGCGACGGTCCCGGTAGGAGTACTGCATCGAGTGCAGCACCTGCTCCTTGGCCTTGCGGTACAGCCGGGAGCGCTGACCGCGGTAACCGCTCGCGGTCTCCAGCAGGGTACGACGCTTCTTCTGGGCGTTCACAGCCCGCTTGACGCGTGCCATCTCAACTCCTTCTTCGGTTCAGGTGGCTCGCGTCAGCGGCCGAGCAGCTTCTTGATGCGCTTGACGTCGGCCTTGGCCAGCTCGACGGTGCCGGTCAGCCGACGGGTCTGGGTGCTGGGCTTCTTCTCCAGGTTGTGGCGAAGGCCGGCCTGCTGGGCAACGATCTTGCCCTTGCCGGTCACCTTGACCCGCTTGCCCATACCCGTGTGGCTCTTCATCTTCGGCATTGGAACGTCTTCTCCCCTGTTACTGGCCGCTGGTCTCAGCGGTCGTACCGGTCTCGCCGGCTGCTGCGGTGTCGCCGGCCGCCGGGGTCTCGCCGGCCGGAGCGGCCGGTTCCTCCGCGGCCCGGTCGCGCGGTCCACCGCGGGACGCCGTGGCGGCGACCGCGGAGGCCTTGACGGCCCGGTGCGGAGCGAGAACCATGATCATGTTTCGGCCGTCCTGCTTCGGAGCGGCCTCGACGTATCCCAGGTCCGTGATCTCGGACTCGAGCCGGCGCAGGAGCCGGTAACCCAGCTCCGGGCGGCTCTGCTCCCGACCGCGGAACATGATCGTCACCTTGACCTTGTCGCCGGCCTTGAGGAACCGCACCACGTGACCCTTCTTGGTCTCGTAGTCGTGCGGGTCGATCTTCGGCCGGAGCTTCATCTCCTTGATGACGGTCTGCTGCTGGTTACGCCGCGCTTCGCGCGCCTTGAGTGCGCTCTCGTACTTGAACTTGCCGAAGTCCATGAGCTTGCACACCGGCGGGCGCGCCATCGGCGCAACCTCGACCAGGTCCAGGTCGACGTCCGCGGCCAGCTGCAGGGCGCGCTCAAGCGGGACGATGCCCACCTGCTCACCCTCAGGGCCGACCAGTCGGACCTCACGTGCCCGGATCTGCTCGTTCACGCGTGGTTCGACGCTGATGGGGCCTCCTCGAGTCGAGTCTCCTACGGTGCCGACTCCGCGGGCTCCCGGGCGGGAGCCGACCCGGAAAGCAGAAGGCCCCGGCGTATGCCAGGGCCCACTCGACCGGTCGGCACGATCACAGGATCGCGCATCCGGCGCCGGGACGTGCCCGAAACCGGGGACCGGACCCGGCCACCGTGGCGGCGACTCGGGTGGGAGCGGGCGCTCCGCTTCACGACCGCCCGCGCGTCAGGGACGGGGGCAGTCTGGTCGACTCCGCAACACTACACCCTCGGCCCAGGCCCGCCCAAACCGGGCTCGCTGGTCAGCGGGGTGCCGACTGGCCGGCGGACAGCGCCGCCAGGTGCGCCTGGTGCAGCCGGCGCAACGCGCGGACCGCCTCGACCGCGCTCTCCTTGTCGGCGGCCTGCAACGCGACCATCGGCAGCAGGTCGTCGTCGTGCAGCTCCAGGCTGGCCCACGGGGCGCCCCTGTCGAACCGGACCCCGCGGATCACCTCCCACGGCAGCTCGTACGAGCTGAACACGTTGCGCACCCGGACGCCCTTGGCGTCGGCGACCACGCGCGGGCGGGTGAACAGCAGGAAGCCGAGCGCACCGAACACGCCCAGGCCGATCATGGCGAACTGGTCGCCGCGCTGGAACGTGCCGTAGCCGTTGCCGGTGGCGCCGGTCAGCGACGTCGCGACGAGGCTGAACACGACGAACAGCGTGACGGCCGACACCCAGCAGACGACCCGGACGCGGCGGGGTCGCACGGTCACCACGGAATCGCTCACCCGACCAGTCTGCCATCCGGTTCGCGCGCATCTTCGGCCGCCACACGGTCCGGGCCGCGCCGGCGCAGGCTGGTGACCACCACGGCGAGCAGCGTGAGCAGGGCGCCGGCCAGCACCGGCAGCCGCACGCCGGGCCCGCCGGGCAGGACCAGGTCCAGCAGCAGCGCGCCACCGAGCTGCCCGGCCACCAGCGCCAGGCCGGTGCGCAGCACCCCGGCGGCGCGTACGCCGACCAGCAGGGAGAGCACGATGCCGACGCCGAGCAGGCCGCCGACGTAGAGCCACCACTGGCCGGGCCAGCGGGGCTGGCTCGCGAGCGCGCCGGTCAGCGCCGCCACCGCGCCGATCACCACGGTGCTGACCGCGAAGTTGACGGCGAGCCCGGCGGCCGGGCCCACGGTGGCGGCGACCCGGCCGTTGAGCGCGGACTGCGTCGCCACCGCCAGCCCGCCCAGGACGCAGAGCAGCACCAGCCCGACCGCCAGTTCGCCGACCGGGCGGCCGAGCTGGGCGAGCGCGACCGCGCCGACGCCGAGCACCGCCCCGCCGACGCGGGGCACGGTGAGCGGCATCCGCCCGGTCGCGGCCAGCCCGGCCCGGTCCACCGCCAGGCCGCCGAGGCTGCCACCGGCCACCTGGGCGATGGTGAACACCGCCACCCCGAGCACGGGCACCACCACCGGCGCGACCAGCACGATCACCGCACCGCCCACCCCGCCCAGGTAGGTCCACCAGGGCAGGCCGGAGCGGCGCAACGCGGCCAGCCCGGCGCGCATCGACGGCAACGCCACGATCCCGGCCAGCACCAGCAGGCAGCCGCCGAGGTTGTTGACGACCGCGCCGAGGACCGGGGCGCCGGTCCGCTCCCCCATCTCGGCGTTGACCACGCCCTGGGCGGCGGAGGCCACACCACCGGCCACGACCACCGCGAGCGCGGCCGGGAGCGGCAGCGGCCTCACAGGCGGCAGGCGTGGATGTTGGTGACCAGGATCGCGCGGGCGCCCAGCTCGTACAGCTCGTCCATGATCCGGTGCACGTCGTCGCGGAGCACCATCGCCTGCACCGCGACCCAGCCCTCCCGGTGCAGCGGCGAGACCGTCGGCGACTCGATGCCGGGGGTCAGCGAGCTGGCCCGGTCGAGCAGGCCGGCCGGCACGTCGTAGGCGAGCATCACGTAGCGCCGGGCGACCAGGACGCCGTGCAGCCGGCGCAGCAGCTGCTCGTGCTGGGTGCCGCCGGGCGTGCCGGCGCGGCGGACCAGCACCGCCGAGGAACGCAGCAGCGGCTCGCCGAACACCACCAGGCCGGCCTGGCGCAGCGTCGCGCCGGTCTCCACCACGTCGGCGACCACGTCGGCCACGCCGAGGCGGATGGCGTTCTCCACCGCGCCGTCCAGGCGGATCACGTCGGCCTTGACGCCCAGCTCGGCCAGGTGCCGCTCGACCAGACCCGGGTACGCGGTGGCGATCCGGTGCCCGCCCAGATCCCGGACGTCGTCCACGTCCTGCGGGCGGGCGGCGAACCGGAAGGTGGCCTGGGCGAAGGCGAGGTCCACCACCTCCTCGGCCGGAGCGCCGGAGTCGATCAGCAGGTCCCGCCCGGTGATGCCGACGTCCAGGTCACCGGAGCCGACGTAGGTGGCGATGTCCTTGGGGCGCAGGTAGAAGAACTCGATGTCGTTGGGCTCGTCCCGGCAGACCAGGTCCTTCGGGTCGGTGCGCTGGCGGTAGCCCGCCTCGCGCAGCATCTGGGCCGCCTTCTCGGCCAGGGCGCCCTTGTTGGGTACTGCGACACGCAGCATGGGAGTGCTCCTTCGTTCGATCGGATGATCAGCGGACGGGCACTCACAGATGTCGGTAGACGTCCTTCAGTTCCAGACCGGTCGCGAGCATCAGCACCTGCGCCTGGTAGAGCAGCTGGGAGATCTCCTCGGCGGCCCGCTCCGGGCCCTCGTGCTCGGCGGCCATCCACGACTCGGCCGCCTCCTCGACGACCTTCTTGCCGATGAAGTGCACGCCCTTCGCGAGCGCGTCGACCGTGCCCGAGCCCGGGGTGCCGGCGGCGGCCTTGGCCTGCAGCTCGGCGAACAACTCCTCGAACGTCTTCACGGAAGGCGATTCTTCCAGCCGCTGCTGGTGACGGGCCGGGTGGGTCAGGCGAAGCCGACGCGGTGGGCGGACTGGGCGTCCAGGCCGCGAATCGCGAGGGCGGCGTCCAGCGCGGCCACCGTCGCCGACCAGCCCTTGTCCTCGGCCGAGCCGGGCAGCCCGGCCCGGTCCCGGGCCTGCTCGACGGTGTCCACCGTCAGCACCCCGTGCGCCACCGGCTTGCCCTCGTCCAGCGCCACCCGGGTCAGCCCCTCGGTGACCGACTGGCAGACGTAGTCGAAATGCGCCGTCGCGCCGCGTACCACGACGCCGAGCGCGACCACCACGTCGAAGCGGCGGGCCATCGCCTGGGCCACCACCGGCAGCTCCACCGAGCCGGCCACCCGGGCCACCACGGCCCGCGCCCCGCACGCCTGCGCGGCGGCCACCGCCCGCTCGGTCATGTGGTCGGTCAGCTCGCCGTGCCAGCGGGCGGCCACCACGCCGACAGTCATGCCGGCGGCGTCCACCGCGCTCACGCCCGGCTCCCCGAAACCCGCCATCGCCCTACGCTCCGATCTCGTCACCGGCTACCGGGCGGCCCATCGGCGCCTCGGTCACCTCGTCCAGTCCGTCCAGCAGGTGACCCATCCGGTCCCGCTTGGTGCGCAGGTAGCGCACGTTCTCCGGGTTGGACCGCACGGGCAGCCCCTCCCGGCCGGTCACGGTGAGCCCGTACCCCTCCAGCCCGGCCCGCTTGGCCGGGTTGTTCGTCAGCAGCCGCATCGAGCGGACGCCCAGGTCGTAGAGGATCTGCGCGCCGGTGCCGTAGTCGCGGGCATCGGCCGGCAGGCCCAGGTCGAGGTTCGCGTCCACCGTGTCGCGGCCCTGGTCCTGGAGCTGGTACGCCTGCAGCTTGTGCAGCAGGCCGATGCCCCGGCCCTCGTGCCCGCGCACGTAGAGGACCACGCCGCGGCCCTCGGCCGCGACCCGGGCCAGCGCGGCCTGCAACTGCGGCCCGCAGTCGCAGCGCAGCGAGCCGAACACGTCGCCGGTGAGGCACTCGGAGTGCACCCGCACCAGCACGTCCCGCCCGTCGCCGAGGTCGCCCATGACCAGCGCGACGTGCTCGGCCGGGTCGTGCTCGGCGCGGTAGCCGAGCGCCTTGAACACGCCGTACGGGGTGGGCATCCGGGCCTCGGCGGCCAGCTCGACCTGCTTCTCGGTGCGCCGCCGGTAGGCGATCAGGTCCGCGATGGTGACCAGCGTCAGGCCGTGCTCGGCGCAGAACTTCTCCAGGTCCGGCAGGCGCATCATGGTGCCGTCGTCGTTCACCAGCTCGCACAGCACCCCGGCCGGGCGCAGCCCGGCCATCCGGGTCAGGTCCACCGCCGCCTCGGTGTGCCCGGGTCGGCGCAGCACCCCGCCGGCGCGGGCGCGCAGCGGCACCACGTGGCCGGGCCGGGCCAGGTCGGTCGGGTCGGTGGCGGCGTCGGCGAGCAGCCGGATGGTGTGCGACCGGTCGGCGGCCGAGATGCCGGTGCTGACGCCCTCCCGGGCGTCCACCGTCACGGTGTATGCGGTGCCGCGCCGGTCCTGGTTGGTGTGGTGCATCGGCGGCAGGTCGAGCCGGTCGCACTCGTCCTCGGTCAGCGGCACGCAGATGTAGCCGGAGGTGTAGCGGACCATGAACGCGACCAGCTCCGGGGTGGCCAGCTCGGCCGCGAAGATCAGGTCGCCCTCGTTCTCGCGGTCCTCGTCGTCGACCACGACCACGGGGCGCCCGGCGGCGATGTCCGCCACCGCCTGCTCGATCGATCCGAAAGTGGTCATGCCACTGCCTCCGAGTACGTCGCCGGGATCGGGGCGGGCGCGGTCGCGACGGCCCGGGAGGTGCGCCACCAGCTGTACAGGCCGGCCGCGCAGAACGCGCCGTAGACCAGGTACATGGCGGCCGACGGGTAGAAGCCGCCGCGCAGCAGCAGCGGTACGCCGACCGCGTCGACGGCGATCCAGATCAGCCAGAACTCGACCCAGCCGCGGGCCATGCCGTACGTGGCGAGCAGGCTGCCGACCAGGATCCAGGCATCAGGCAGCGGCCCCCACGAGCCCAGCGCGGCGAGCACCGGGTACGCGGCGGCGGTGCCGACGACGGCGGCCACGAGCAGGCCGAGCCGCTCCGGCCAGGTGGCCCAGCGCGGCACCACGGCCGGCTCGTCCCCGCCACCGGCACGCCGGTTGCGCGACCAGCGCCACCAGCCGTACACGCTGACGGCGAAGAAGAAGACCTGCCGGCCGGCCTGGCCGTAGAGGTCGTGCGCCTGCGGGGTGACGAAGACGCCGCCGAGGAACACGGTGAGCAGCAGCGCGTTGCCGATCATGCCGACCGGCCAGGCCCACACCACCCGGCGCAGCCCGAGCAGCGCCGAGGCGAGCCCGAAGCCGTTGCCGACGATCTCCCGGACCAGCACCGGCGAGCCGGCCACGTGCACCTGGGCGTCGAGCAGCCAGCCGAGCGGGCCCATCACCGCACGCTTCCCGCGCCGCGGTCGCCGAGCAGCCGTTCGACGTACTTGGCCAGCACGTCGACCTCCAGGTTGACCGGGTCGCCGACCTGCTTCGTGCCGAGCACGGTGAGCTTGAGCGTGGTGGGGATCAGGCCGACCGAGAACCAGTCGTCGCCCGCCTCGGCGACGGTCAGCGACACGCCGTCGACGGTGATCGAGCCCTTCTCCACCACGTACCGGGCCAGCCCGTCGGGCAGCCGGAACCGGACCGTCTCCCACTGCGCGGCCGGCTCCCGGGCGACGATCTCGCCGACGCCGTCGACGTGGCCCTGCACCAGGTGCCCGCCGAGGCGGCTGTTGAGCGCGGCGGCGCGTTCCAGGTTGACCGGGTCGCCGGGGCGCAGCGCCCCCAGCGCGGTGCGGCGCAGCGTCTCGCCCATCACGTCGGCGGTGAACACCCCGCCGTCGACGTCGACAACGGTCAGGCAGACGCCGTTCACCGCGATGGAGTCGCCGTGCCGGGCGTCCGAGGTGACGAGCGGGCCACGGATGGCGACCAGGGCGGAGTCGTCGCCGGTCTCGGTGCTCCGGACGATCTCGCCCAGCTCCTCGACGATGCCGGTGAACATGTCAGGCCTCCCTCTTCCGGGGCAGCGCGGTGATCCGCAGGTCGGGACCGACCCGCGTAACGTCGGTGATCTCCAGATCGATGGCGTCGGCGATGGTGCTCACGCCGGCGTCGAGCAGCGCGGTCGGGCCGGCGCCGAGCAGCTTCGGCGCGACGTACCCGACGATCTTGTCGACCAGGCCGGCGGCGAGGAACGCGCCGGCCAGCGTCGGCCCGCCCTCCAGCAGCGCGGCCCGCACGCCGCGGTGGTGCAGCTCCGCGAGCAGCGCCGCCAGGTCGACCCGGCCGTCCGGCCCGGCGCCGACCTCCGCGGCGGTGGCCACCCAGGTGCGGGCGGCGCCGTCGCGGACCCGGGCCTCGGCCGGGGTACGCCCCGAGCTGTCCACCACGACCCGCAGCGGCTGCCGGATGGCCAGGGTGCCGTCGCGCAGGTTGCGGGCGGTGAGCCGGGGGTCGTCGGTGAGCACGGTGCCCACCCCGGCGAGCACCGCGTCGACGGTGCCGCGCAGCGCGTGCACGTCGATCCGGGCCGCCTCGGAGGTGATCCACATGCTGGTGCCGTCGGCGGCGGCCGAACGCCCGTCGAGCGTGGCCGCGTACTTCCAGATCAGGTACGGCCAGCCCCGGCGCATCGAGGTGAGCCAGGCGACGTTGCCGGCCTCGGCCTCCTGGGCGCGTACCCCGAGGGTCACCTGGACCCCGGCGGCGCGCAGCGTGGCCGCGCCGCCGGAGGCGACCGGGTTGGGGTCGGGCACGGCGACCACGACGCGGGCCACCCCGGCGGCGATGAGCGCGTGGCTGCAGGGGCCGGTGCGGCCGGTGTGGTCGCAGGGCTCAAGGGTGACCACAGCGGTGCCGCCGCGGGCGCGGGCGCCGGCCTGGGCCAGCGCGACGATCTCGGCGTGCGGGCCGCCGGCGTAGGCGTGGAAGCCCTCGCCGACGACCTCGCCGTCGGTGTCGAGCAGCACGCAGCCGACGACCGGGTTGGGGCTGGTGGCGCCGAGGCCGCGCGCGGCCAGTTCGATGGCACGACGCATCGCCTCGTCGACGGAGACGCTCGCCATGGCCGTCTGTCCTCCCGCTCGCCGGTCGCGCGCGGGCGGGTTCGGGAGCAGCGGCCACAAAGCCGCGGACACGCGGCGGCGGAGAACCCGGGGACGGCGTCGCCGACCCCGGGGAGCCCACGCGGCGGCTGAGGGTGCTCAGCGGCCGGCAGGGGCCTCCCCCGTTCCGCGCGCTGTCTCCCATCCGGACTGTCTGGGGGCGGACGAGCCGCACCCCAACCGTCGGCCCCGGATTCTCACCAGGTCCACCGTCCGGCCGAAGCCGTCCGGGTCGCGGGCTTACCACGGTCGGACCGTGGATCACCGCCGGTTCGGAATTTCACCGAGCCCCGCCAGCGCGTGGTGGGTATACGGGAAGTCTTACACGTTCCGGCCGGGTGCGCGCCACAGAGGCGAGCTACCTCACAGGAGCGCTCAGGTGACGCCGCGCCGGCGGTCCACCGCCACGTACGAGCCGGGCTGGCTCTTGGCCACCGTCTTCATCTCCGAGGCCACCGCGATGGCCTCCAGCGGGTCGGTGAACCGCTTGCCGGAATCGGACAGCGACACCCCGATGGAGAGCGTGACGAGCGCGGCGCGGCGGATGTTGCCGCGCCGGTCCTTCAGCTCGACGAAGCCGCGTTCCCGGTCGGTGGCGTCGTAGAGCGCGTCCGCGGCCTTCTCGAAGTCGACAACGGCCCGGCTGGTCAGCGGCCGGACCTGGCTGGGCGCGCAGACGATCACGAAGTCGTCGCCGCCGACGTGCCCGAGGAACGCCGGCGGCAGCCCGATCGACACCACCGCCCGGTGCAGGCTGCGGGCCAGCGCCGAGATGAACTCGTCGCCGCGCACGAAGCCGTACCGGTCGTTGACGCTCTTGAACCGGTCGATGTCGATGTAGCCCACGGCGTAGTCGACGCCGTTGCGGACCCGGTCGCTGATCTCCCGCCGGATCCGGCTGTTGCCGGGCAGGCCGGTCAGCGGCGAGACCTCGCGGAACTCCTTGTTGCGCCGCAGCGTGGAGTTGACCCGGGCCACCAGCTCCAGCGTGTCGAACGGCTTGACCAGGTAGTCGTCGGCGCCGACGCTGAGCCCGTTGACCTTGTCCTGGGTCATCCCCTTGGCGGTCAGCATGATCACCGGCAGCGCGGAGGTCATCGGGTCGGCGCGCAGCCGCCGGGTCAGCTCCAGGCCGTCGACGCGCGGCATCATCAGGTCCACCACCGCCAGGTCGGGCCGCTGCCGCTCGATGATCTCCAGCGCCTCCTGGCCGTCACTGGCGTGCAGCACCTCGAAACCGTGCAGGCGCAGGTTGAACTCGACGAAGCGGGCGATGTCCTCGTCGTCGTCGACGACCAGGATGACGTCGGGGCGCTCGCCGGCCGCGTCCATCTCAGGCCCCGGTCATCGCACGTTCCGCCAGGCCCCGCAGGCGGCGTACCGCCTCCGCGGGATCGTCGGCGCCGTAGACGGCGGTGCCCGCGACGAACGCGTCGGCCCCGGCCGCGGCGGCCTGCTCGATGGTGTCCGCGGCGATGCCGCCGTCGACCTCGATGCGCAGCTCCAGGTGGCCGCTGTCGACGTGCCGGCGGGCGGCGCGCACCTTGTCCAGCAGCTGCGGCAGGAACCGCTGGCCGCCGAAACCGGCCTTGATCGTCATGATCAGCAGCGTGTCGAAGCTCGGCAGCAGCTCCAGGTACGGCTCGATCGGGGTGTCCCGGTCGATCGCCAGGCCCGCCTTCGCCCCGGCCGAGCGCAGATCCTTCGCGAGCGCCACCGGGTCGTCGCACGCCTCGGCATGGAACGTGACGTTGTACGCCCCGGCGTCGGCGTACCCGGGCGCCCAGCGGCGCGGATCGGTGATCATCAGATGCACGTCGAACGGGATCTCGGTCACGGCGCGCAGGCTCTGCACCACCGGCAGCCCGATGGTCAGGTTGGGCACGAAGTGGTTGTCCATGACGTCGACGTGCAGCCAGTCGGCGGCGGGCTCCACGGCACGGACCTCGTCGGCGAGGCGGGCGAAATCGGCGGCCAGGATGCTCGGCGCGACGATCGGCGGCGGTACGGTCACCGGGCCAGTGTACGAACGCGGTGATCCGGAGGTCGCGGCACGGCTCCCGGAGCGACAGGTGGTGAGCCTTCCGTCACCCGTGGTGCACCATCGGGCCGTCCGGAGCGGAAAATGGCACGAATAGTCGTCGGTGACTAGCCGATCGATTGAAAGATGACGAAACTCCTACAGGGACGGTCACGTATGCTGCACGCCCGGGCGCGGGGGACGCCGGTCGGGCCTATGGCGACCGGCTGCCATCTCTCCCGGAAGGGGCGGACGATGCGACGGTGGCTCCACGTGCTCGCGCTGGCCGGCGCCGCGACTGCGGTGCTCGCCGGCTGCGCTCAGACACACCGGGCCGACGGCGACCTGATCGACGACTGGGCGGCGCTGCCGGCGCCGCGGCTGTTCGTACCGGCGACAGACGCGTGCCTGCCCCGGCTCACCACGGTGGTGGCCGCCGCCACGTACGAGACCGTCGACTGCGCGGGCAGCCACCTGGCCGAGACGGTGCACGTCGGCACGTTCACCGGGCCGGAGACGCTCGGCGACCGCCCCGAGCCGGGCACCCCCGCGCTGCGGACCGCGCGCGCGGAGTGCGACCGGAGCGCCCGGGAGATGATCGGCGGGGACTGGCACGCCGCCCGGCTCACGCTGAACATCGCGCTGCCGACTGTGGCCGCCTGGGGCGCCGGCGCGCGCTGGTTCCGCTGCGACCTGGCCGAGACCGACAGCATCGACAACACCCGTCCGATCAACCGGGTCGGCAGCCTGCGCGGCGCGCTCGTCGGCGACAACCCGCTCGTGCACAGGTGCTTCGACCCGAAGCTGATCGGCAAGAACCTCAACTACATGGCCCCGGTGCTCTGCACCGAGCCGCACCGCGCAGAGTTCGTCGGCGTGTACGAGGAACGCGACATGAGCTGGGCGGAGTTCACCAAGGGCGCGCCCACCACGCACCGGCGCTGCATGACGCTGATCGCCCAGTTCGCCGAGGTGCCGGACAACGCCGAACTGCCGTACCGGGCCGGGTCCATCTACTACCCACCGTCGCAGCGGGAGTGGGAGGAGGGCGACCGGGGGGTGCGCTGTTTCCTGTGGAGCGACGACCGCAAGCTCAACCGATCGGTGCGCGGCGCCGGTCCTGAGGGGCTCCCGGTGACCTGATCGGCTGCCGTATGCTGCACCGCCGAGGCGTACCGGGGGGCCGGTCGGCTCCGGACGCACGGGGAGGTCTGTCGCGATGCGGCGTTTGTGGGTGGCGGTCACCGTGTCAACGGTGGCGGCGCTGGCGCTCGGCGGCTGCGCCGCGCCGGCCGGAGTGGACCGCGACCTGACCGACGACTGGCCCGCGTTCGCCGCGCCGGTCGGCTTCGTGCCGAGCACCGGGGCCTGTCACCCCACCGTCGCCGACGTCGGCTACCTCAGCGGCTACCAGCCGGTCGACTGCGCCGCCACCCACCGCGCCGAGACGCTGCACGTCGGCACGATGAGCGGCCCGGAGGCGGAGCGCTCCGCCCCGCCGCGCACCGGCTCGGCCGGTATGCGCGCCGCGCACGGCGACTGCGCCCGCCAGGTCACCCAGGCCCTCGGCGGGGACTGGCGCTCCGGGCGGCTGCGGCTGTCGGTGGTCTTCCCCTCGGCGCTCGCCTGGTCCGGCGGGGCCCGCTGGTACCGCTGCGACGTCGCCGAGGTGACCGATCTGGACCAGGGCGACGTGGCCGAGCGCACCGGCAGCCTGCGGGGCGCGCTGAAGCCCGGCTCGAAGCTGGCGCTGGGCTGCTTCAACCCGAAGATGAGCAAGGACGACGTGCAGGAGATGCGGCCGGTGGCCTGCACCGCGAAGCACCACGCCGAGTTCGTCGGCGTCTACCAGGCGCCGGACATCAGCTACGCCGAGTTCGAGCGCACCCCGCTGCGTACGCACAAGGCGTGCCGCGGGCTGATCGCCAAGTACGCGAAGCTGCCCGACGACGGCAACATGCAGTACCGGGCCGGCACCATCATCTACCACCCGTACGCGGAGCAGTGGCGCGACGGCGACCGGGGCGTGCAGTGCTTCCTCTGGGTCTCCGACCGGACGCTGACCCGCTCGGTGAAGGGCGCGGGCGCCAAGGCGCTGCCGATCACCTGAGCCACGGGCGGGGCGGGCCGCGCCCACCCCGCCCGTGTCCGCTCAGCCGACCTGCAGCGTCACGTCGTCCACGACGAAGCTGGTCTGCAACGACGAGTCCTCGACCCCGGTCCACTTCAGCGTGACCGTCTGCCCGGCGTACGCGGCCAGGTTGAAGGTGCGCTGGGTGTAGCCGGTGGCCTTGTTCAGGTTCGAGTACGTGGCCAGCGTGGTCGAGCCGACCTGCACGGTGAGCTTGTCGTACGCGGTCGAGCTGGTCGTCTCGGCCGAGTCGATGTGCAACCAGAACGAGAACGTGTAGCTGCTGCACCCGGACGGCAGCGTGACCGACTGGGACAGCGTGTCGGTACGCGAGGAGCCGTACCCGTTCAGCCACGCCTTGTACGACCCGGTGCGGGCCGCCTGGCTGGAGCTGTTGGTGATCACGCCGGAGCTGGCCGTCCACGGCGTGGTGCCGGACTCGAAGCTGCTGTTGCCGATGAGCTGGCCGCCGGTGCAGCCGCCGCTCCCGCCGGTCACGGTGATCGTGTAGCTGGCGGTGCGGGTGGCCGAGCCGGTGCCGGTCACGGTGAGCGTGAACGTGCCGGTGGTGGCCGTCGACGAGGCGCTGACGGTCATGGTGGACGAGCCGCCCGAGGTGACCGAGGACGGGCTGAAGCTCACCGACACGCCGCTCGGGGCGCCGCTGGCGGACAGCGCCACGGTCTGCGCGCTGCCGGAGGTGGTGGCGGTGCTGACGGTGGCGGTGGTGGAGCCGCCCCGGGCGACGCTGCCGGAGGTGGGGCTCACCGAGACGGAGAAGTCGTTGGCGGGTGTGCCGCCGCCGACCGCGAGCGCCCAGATCGTGTACGCGACGCCGTCCGCGGCCCGGTTCAGAATGGTCGTGTTGATGTTGCTGGTGTTGTCGCAGGAGCGGTGGTAGCAGCCGTCGTACGCCGCGCCCGCGGTGCCGCCCCACTTGCTGGCCTGCGCCGACGTCTTGGTGTAGCTGGCGCCCGCCGCGTAGCCGGAGGTCTGGATGCCGGCGTTGGCGAACGAGTAGTCGTCGGAGCGGCCCTGACCCTCGGTGTTCTCCTCCGGCGAGATGCCGAACGAGTCCCAGTACGCCTTCAGCGGCGCCGCGGTGGCCGAGGTGATCCGGTTGATGAAGTAGCCGCCGTTCGGCGAGCCGACCATGTCGAAGTTGTAGTAGCCCTTGATGTAGCCGCGCTGGGTGGAGCTGAGCTGGTTGACGTAGTGCTTGGAGCCCTGCAGGCCCTGCTCCTCGCCGTTCCACCAGGCGAACCGGACCCGCTTGGTCATGGTCGGGTTCTGCGCGGCCAGCACCAGCGCGTTCTCCAGCAGCACCGACGAGCCGGAGGCGTTGTCGTTGATGCCCGGCCCGGCGGCCACGCCGTCCAGATGCGCGCCGAACATGACGACCTGGTCCGACGGGCCCTGCGGCCACTCGGCGATCAGGTTGTTGCCCGGGTAGGTGCAGGTGGAGCAGTTCTGCTCGGTGACCGTGTAGCCGGCCGCCTGGAGCTTGCCCTTCACGTAGTTGACCGACGCGGTGTAGCCGGCCGAGCCGGCGCGCCGGTTGCCGCCGTTGCTGGTGGCGATGGAGTTGAACTGGGTGAGGTGGGCCTGGATGTTGCTGAGGGAGACGTCCGGCGCGGCGAGCGCGGCGACGGCCGGGGCGGGGGCGGCGGCCGGCGCGGGCGCGGCGGAGGCGGTGCCGGCCAGGCTCGCCGTCGTCAGGGTGGCGACGAGGGCGAGCGCGAGGCTCGTGGTCGGCGTTCTGCGTCTCATGGAGACTCCTCGTGGGGGTTCGGCGGGCGGGGTGCCGGGACCGGTGGTCGAAACAGTTACATGCATCGATCGGACAGTCAACGGGCTGTCACATCCCACCGGCCCCCTCCCCCCACCGGGATGCCGCACACGCTCCATCGCTCCCCATTTCTCCGCATGACGAGCAAGGAGTTCGTGTCCGGGCACGGCGGACACGAACTCCTTGGTCGACTGCGAGAGGTGGGTCAGTTCCGGCGCAGGACCGCCAGGAACATGGCGTCGGTGCCGTGACGGTGCGGCCACAGCTGCACCGTGGGGCCGTCCCCCAGGCCCGGCATGCCGGCCGGCAGCAGCGGCCGCGCGTCGACGAAATCGACGCCGAGGCCGCAGCGCCGGGCCGCCTCGGTCACCGTCACGTGCGTCTCCACCACGTGCGGCGAACACGTCACGTACGCAACCAGGCCACCCGGCCGGGCCGCCCGCAACGCGGCGGTCAGCAGCTCACGCTGCAACCGGGTCAGCGGCGGCAGGTCTGACGGCTGGCGACGCCATCGCGCCTCCGGCCGGCGGCGCAGCGCGCCCAGCCCGGTGCACGGTGCGTCGACGAGCACCCGGTCGAAGTGCCCCTCCGGCAGCTTCGGGTCGCTGCCCACGCTGCGCCCGTCGGTGTTCAGCACGGTCACCGGCAGCCCGCGGGTGGCCTGCTCCACCAGCCGCGCCCGGTGCTCGGCCACCTCGACCGCCGTCAGCCGCGCGCCCCGCGTCGCGGCCAGCGCGCCGAGCAGACCGGACTTGCCGCCCGGACCGGCGCACAGATCCAGCCACCGGCCGTCCGGGCCGTCCAGCGGCGCCGCCGCCAGCGCGTCCGCCACCAGCTGGGAGCCCTCGTCCTGCACGTGCGCGCGGCCGTCGGCCACCGCCGCCAGGTCGCCCGGCGCGCCGCCGGGCAGATAGACCGCGTACGGCGAGAACGCGCCGGGCGCGCCGCCCACCTCGTCGGCCAGCGCCACCGGGTCGGCCAGGCCCGGCCGGGCGCACAGGTGCACCGGCGGGCGCTCGTTGTCCTCGATGAGCAGCCGGGTCGTCTCGCCCATGTCGCCGCCGAGCGCCTCGGCGAACGACCGCACGATCCACTGCGGATGGCTGTACGCCAGCGCGAGGTGCCCGACCGGGTCGGTCTCCTGCGCCGGGGCGAGCTTGGCCACCCAGGCGTCCGCGTCCCGGCTGGTGATCTCCCGCAGCACCGCGTTGGCGAACCCGGTCGCGCCCGGCCCCACCGACCGGACCAGGTCCACGGTGGACGACACCGCGGCGTGCGCGGGCACCCGCATGTGCAGGATCTGGTACGCCCCGAGCCGCAGCGCGTCGCGCACCGGCGGGTCGATGCGCTGCACGTCCCGCCCGGCCGCGTCGGTCACGATCGCGTCGAGCGTGCCGGTGTGCCGCAGCGTGCCGTAGGTCAGCTCGGTGGCGAACGCGGCGTCCCGGCCGGTCAGCCCCGCCTCGCGCAGCATCGCCGGGAGCACCAGGTTGGCGTACGCGTCGTCGCGGTGCACCGCCGCGATCGCCTCGTAGGCGACCTGCCGGGGCAGGTCCACGGCCGGACGGGCCGGACGCCCGCCCCGCCGGTCGCCACCGAACCGGTCCCCGCCGCGCCGGTCGCCACCGAACCGGTCCCCGCCGCGCCGGTCGCCGCCGGGCCGCTCGGAGCGCTGCCGGTCGGAACGCTGCCGGTCGCCGAACCGCTCCTCGCCGCGCCGGTCACCGGCGCGCTGCCGGTCGCCGTACCCCCGCTGACGCTCGCCCTCGACGGGCCGGTCCTCGCGCGACGGCCCCGTCACGCGAACACCTCGCCGGCGGTGACCCGGGCGCCGCGCGCCCAGTCGCCGGCGGGCATGGCCTTCTTGCCTGCGGCGCGCACCTCGCCGAGGCGCACCGGCGTGGTGGCGGTGCCGACGAGCACACCGGACTTCGTCACGTGCAGCTCCCCCGGCTTCAGCTCCGGGCCGTCGGCCACCGGCGTGACCGGACCGAGCTTGACCCGGTCGTCGCGGAACGTCGTCCACGGGCCGGGCGCGGGAGTGCAGGCGCGGACGCGCCGGTCCACCGCGAACGCGGGGTCGCCCCAACGGACCCGGGCGTCCTCGACCGTCAGCTTCGGGGCGAGCGAGACGCCGTCGACCGGCTGCGGCACGGCGCGGGCGGTGCCGGCGCCGATCGCGTCGAGCACCGCGACCAGCAGCCCGGCGCCGGAGTGCGCGAGCCGCTCCAGCAGGTCGCCGGAGGTGTCGGACGGGCGGATCTCGTCGGTGACCGTGCCGTAGACCGGGCCGGTGTCCAGCCCCTCCTCCAGCTCGAAGACGCTGGCCCCGGTCACCTCGTCGCCGTGCAGCACCGCGTGCTGCACCGGCGCGGCGCCGCGCCAGGCGGGCAGCAGCGAGAAGTGCAGGTTGATCCAGCCGTGCCGGGGGATCTCCAGCGCCACCGGCGGCACCAGCGCGCCGTAGGCGACCACCGGTACGCAGTCCGGCGCCAGCTCGCGCAGCCGGTCGAGGAACTCCGGCTCGCGCGGGCGGGCCGGGGTGAGCACCTCGACGCCGTGCGCGTCGGCCCACGCGCCCACGGGCGAGCGGACCAGCCCCCGGCCGCGCCCGGCCGGGGCGTCGGGGCGGGTGACCACGGCGAGCAGCTCGTGCCCGGAGGCGGCGATCGCGTCCAGGGCCGGTACGGCGACGGCCGGCGTGCCGGCGAAGACCAGGCGCATCCGGGTCACCGCCCCAGGCCGAACGGGTTGCCGGCGGCGTGCGGGCTGAGCTTGACCGTGGGCGGGGCGGCCTGGTCGTACCACTCGGCCTGCCGGATCGCCTTCATGGCCTCCTTGCGGCCGGCCGGGTCGAGCCGGTCGACGAAGAGCACGCCGTCGAGGTGGTCGGTCTCGTGCTGCACGCAGCGGGCCATCAGGCCGGTGCCGACGATCTGCAACGGGTCGCCGTAGCCGTTGAAGCCCTTGGCGATCACGTTCTGCCGGCGCTTGGTGTCGAAGTAGAGCCCGGGGATGGACAGGCAGCCCTCCGGGCCGTCCTGCTCCTCTTCGTCGGGGAACTCCAGCACCGGGTTGACCAGGTGGCCGAGGACGTCGTCGACGTCGAAGGTGAACACCCGCAGGCCCACCCCGAGCTGCGGCGCGGCGAGGCCGGCGCCGCTCTGCTCGCGCATCGTGTCGGTCAGGTCGGCGATCAGCTTGCGCAGCTCGGCGTCGAAGTCGACGACCGGGTCGGCCGGCGTGCGCAGCACCGGATCGCCGAACAGACGGATGGGCTGGACGGTCACTCGGCGTGGCTCCTTGTCTGGGTCGAACGATGCGCGTCCAGTCTACGGAGTCGGCCCGGCCGCCCCGGGTGGCGTACCGGGAACGGTGACCGGGGACGCCTCCCGGCCGACGCGCACCGGCAGCGTGGCGTGACCACGCAGCGTGAGCCGGACGCGCCGCTCGGGCCGGCCCGCCACGGCGAGGCCGGGCAGCCGGCGCAGCAGCAGCGGGAACGCCACCTGCGCCTCCAGCCGGGCAAGCGCCGCGCCGAGGCAGTAGTGCGGCCCGGCGCCGAAGGACAGCGGGTGGACCTGCGGACGCCACGGGTCGAAGCGCGCCGGCTCCGGATAGCGGCGCGGATCACGGTTGGCCGCGCCGAGCATCACGATCACCCAGCTCTCCGGCGGCAGGTCGACGTCGCCGTACCGGGCCGGCGCGGTGCTCATCCGGGACGTGAGCTGCACCGGCGAGTCGTAGCGCAGCAGCTCGTCGACGTACCCGGGGGCGAACTCCGGGTGCTCGGCCAGCGTCGCCGCCGCGCGCGGGTGCTCCAGCAGCGCCACCAGGCCGTTGCCGAGCAGGTTGGTGGTGGTCTCGAAGCCGGCCACCAGCAGCACGATCAGGTTGGCCAGCAACTCGTCGCCGGAGAGCCGGTCACCGCCGTCGTGCGCCTGCACCAGCGCGCTGGTCAGGTCGTCGGCCGGCGCCCGACGGCGCGCCGCCACCAGCTCGGTGGAGTAGGCGCGCAACTCGCTCGCGCCCCGGTCGGCGACCGCCAGCTCCTCTTCGGTGATCTCCGGTTCCAGCACGCCGGTCAGGTCGGTGGCCCAGCGCCGGAACAACGGCCGGTCCGCCGCCGGCACGCCGAGCAGCGCGCAGATCACCCCGACCGGCAGCGGGTACGCGAACCCGGCCATGAAGTCGACCGGCCCCTCGGCGGCGAGCATCGCGTCGACCAGCTCGTCGGCCTGCGCCCGCACCACGTCGTGCATGGCGGCGATCCGGCGCGGGGTGAACGCGCCCGCCGCCAGCCGCCGCATCCGGCTGTGGTCGGGCGGGTTGGTGCGCAGCATCGACCGGGAGATCGACAGAATCGCCGGGCTCTCCCGCCAGCCGGGCATGAACTGGTCGCGCAGCGCGTCGTCCAGCACCCCGAACCGGGCGTCGCGCAGGATCGCGTCGGCCTCGGCGTACCCGGTGACCACGAAGAAGACCGGGCCGGCCTGGACCACCGGGCCGTGCGCGCGCAGCAGCTCGTACGTCGGGTAGGGGTCGACACGACCCTCGGGGGACATCAGCAGCGCGAGCGCGTCGGCAGGATCCACGGTCCGCCTCCCCAGGCGTCGGAGACCCCCATCATGCTCCGCGCCGCCCGAGGGTGGTCAACCCGTCACGGCGAGACGGCGGTATCCACCGCGGTCAGGCGCCCGCGCCCGGCTCCCCGGCCAGCACCGGGCCGCCGTCGAGCAGCGCGTGCTCGGGCAGCGGCAGCGTGATGCCGTGGGCGTCCTCCCAGTCGTGGATCAGCCCCGGCCGGGCCTGCGTGGTGAAGAATTCGACGGCGCTCATCCCGCCGACCACCGGCTCGTCCACCTCGGCTACCAGCCGGGCGGGGACCATCGGCAGGCCGGCGCGCACCGCCGAGCTGAGCCGCCGGTGCCCGTCGACGACGAAGAAGTACTCGCCGGTGTAGCCGATGCTCAGCGGCTCCGGCTCCTCACCGCTCTCGGCCAGCTCGGCGGCGAGGTCGGCGTCCCACAGGCCCCGCAGCGCGGACACGTCCTCGGTGGGGTAGACCCGGGTCGGGTCGAGCAGCAGCAGCGGCTGACCGGCGCGCAGCACGTCCGCGCCGAGGCGGCCCTCGTAGACGTCGATGACGTGCTGGATGACCTGCTCCGGGTTGGCCCGGGTGGTGTCGCAGATCAGGTCGTAGTTGCGCAGGCGGGCCTTGTCGACGCCGTAGCGGACGATGAACCGGCCCCGCTCGCTCTCGCTGCGCTCGCGCAGCTTGGTCCGCGCCTCCTCCAGCGAGGTGTAGCTCTCGGCCGGGCCGGACGGGCGGGCCAGCACGCGCCGGGCCGCCTCGGTCGGCTCGGTGATCATGTGCACCTTGAGCGCGTCGGTGAAGAAGTGCCAGGCCAGGCGGGAGTCCATGACCAGCGACTCGCCGGAGGCGGCGATGTCGCGCTGGAGCTGGTCGACGTAGCCGTCGACCGCCTGGTCCAGCTCGGCGTGCAGGTTGAGCTGCAGAGCGGTCATCTGCCGCTCCTGGGCCATCTGGCGGTAGAGGTCGCCGACGCTGACCCGGCGCAGCCCCAGCCGCTTGGCGATCTCGACCGAGACGGTGCTCTTGCCACTGCCGAGGTCACCGTTGAAGACGATCGACTGACGAACGGTCACGACTGGTCCACCCCTGCTCACCGGCTGACTGACGACATCGAGTGTCGGCCCGACGTGCTCTGGCACCCGCCGCGCCGCGTCCCGCGCGGGGAAACCGCGCGGCTGGGCATGACGGGCGATGCTATCACCGCCCGCTACCCAATTGCCGGACCAGGTGTGCGGCAAACCCCAGCTCACGACCGTGCGCGAGGGGCCGCGTGCGCAGTGTCACGCGGCGGCGGCCGGTCAGAACAGCACGAGCGGATCGACCTGCAGGCGTACCGGATCGGCCGCCTTGCGGGCGCTGCGCTGGCCGGCGGCGGCGTGCAGCGCCTCGGCCAGCGCGGCGGCCCGGGACCGGGGCACCCGCACGAGCATCCGCTCCCGGCCCTCGTCGGCCGGCACCGGCCCGAGCACCTCGGCGCCGTCCGGCAGCCGGGCGCCGTCCAGCAGGTCACTGACCGCCTCGGCGACGCCGGTGACGCTCGCCATCCGCACCGCCGGGGGGAAGCCCAGCTCGCGCCGCTCGGCCAGCTCGCGGGCGGCGAACCAGGCGGAGTCCCAGCGCAGCAACGCCTGCACCGGCGCGAGCGCGCCGTCCGCGACCACCACCACCCGCCCGCCGGCCGTACCGGGCCGGGCCAGCGCGGCGGCGGCCATCCACCGCCGCAGCGCCTCCTCACCGGCCCGCAGGTCGGCCCGGGTCAGCAGCGCCCAGGAGTCGAGCAGCAGCACCGCGCCGTAGCCGCCGTCGGCCACCGGTTCGGCGCCCGGCGTGGCGATCACCAGCCCGGCCCCGCCCGGCACCGTGGCGAGCACCTCCTCCCGCCCCGAGGTCCGCACCGGCACGCCCGGGAACGCCCGGCCCAGCTCCTCGGCCGTGCGCCGGGCGCCGGTGACCGAGGCGCGCAGCCGCCGCCCACCGCACTCCGGGCAGGCGTACGCGGCGGCCACCCGGCCGCACCAGCGGCAGGCGGGCGTGCCCTGCGCCGAGGGCAGCGCGAGCGGCCCGGCGCAGTGCGGGCAGCGGGCCGGGGTCCGGCAGTCGGCGCAGGCCACCGACGGCACGTAACCCCGGCGCGGCACCTGCACCAGCACCGGCAGGTCCGCGCGCAGCGCGTCCCGGGCGCTGGTCCAGGCCAGGCTCGGCAGCCGCGCCGAGGCCGCGCCGGGATCGCGGGCCAGTTGCGGGTCGTCGCCGGTGGGCGCCATGGCCGGGGTACGCGCGCGCACCACCGCCCGGTCGGCCACCACCTCCCGGGCCCAGGACGTCTCCACCAGCAGCTGCGCCTCGGCGCTGCGGGCGTACCCGCCGACCAGGGCGGCGGCGTCGCCGAGCTGCGCCCGGGTGAGCAGCACGTCCCGGGCGTGCGGGTAGGGCGCGCGGGGCTCGGCGTGCAGGTCGTCGCCGTCGTCCCAGATCGCCACCAGGCCGAGCCGCTCCACCGGGGCGAACATGGCCGCCCGGGTGCCGATCACCACTGCCACGTCGCCGCGCCGGGCGGCCAGGAACGCCCGGTAGCGGCGGGCCGGGCCGTCGGCGGCGGTGAGGCGCACGTGCCGCCCCGCGCCGAGGACGGCGGTCAGGGCGGCGTCGAGCCGGTCCAGGTCACGAGCGTCGGCCACCACGACCACTGCGCCCCGGCCACCGGCCACGGTGGCGGCCACCGCGTCGGCGTACCGGCCGGCCCAGTCCTCCCCCGGCAGCGCCGACCAGACCGCGCGGGCGGGCCGGCCGTCGGTGAGCGCCCGCAGCAGCGCCGGCCCGGCCGGATAGTCCCGCCAGCCGCGCGGGTCCACCTCCGCCCGGCCTCCCGGCCTGGCGTCCGCGGGCGCGTCGGGGTCGGCGGGCGCGTCCGCGTCGGCGGTGACGGCCTTCTCGGCGCGGGCGTGCCGGGGCGGCACCGCCAGCCTCAGCACGTCGGCGAGGCTGCCCGCGTACCGGTCGGCGACCGCGCGGGCCAGCCGGGCCACCTCCGGGGAGAGCACCGGCACCGACGAGACGACCTTCTCCAGGTACGCCAGTTTCGGGTGCGCGGAGGACTCGGCGCGCTCCAGCAGCCAGCCGTCGACCAGCTGCCCGGCGAAGCGCACCTTCACCCGTACCCCCGGTTGCGCCTCGGCGTCGAGCGCCTCCGGCACCAGGTAGTCGAACGGGCGGTCCAGATGCGGCAGGGGCACGTCCACGCAGACGCGCGCGACCGGCGACCCCTGCGCGGGTCGCCGGTCGCGGCGCGTGGCGGCGGTCAGGCTCCCGCGGCCGACTTGAGGTCGGCGGCCCGGTCGGTGCCCTCCCAGGTCAGGTCCGGCAGCTCCCGGCCGAAGTGGCCGTACGCGGCGGTCTGCTGGTAGATCGGGCGGAGCAGGTGCAGGTCCCGGATGATGGCGGCCGGGCGCAGGTCGAACACCTCGGCGACGGCCTTCTCGATCGAGGCGACCGGCACCGTCTCGGTGCCGAACGTCTCGATGAACAGGCTCACCGGGTGGGCCTTGCCGATCGCGTACGCGACCTGGGCCTCGCACCGCTCGGCCAGCCCGGCGGCGACCACGTTCTTGGCCACCCAGCGCATCGCGTACGCGGCCGAGCGGTCGACCTTCGAGGGGTCCTTGCCGGAGAACGCGCCGCCGCCGTGGCGCGCGTACCCGCCGTAGGTGTCCACGATGATCTTCCGGCCGGTCAGGCCGGCGTCACCCATCGGGCCGCCGATCTCGAAGCGCCCGGTCGGGTTGACCAGCAGCCGGTAGCCCTCGGTCTCCAGGCCGAGGCCCTCCAGCTCCGGGGTGATGACGTGGTCCCGGATGTCCGGGGTGAGCAGCGACTCCAGCGAGATGTCGGCCGCGTGCTGGCTGGACACGACGACGGTGTTGAGCCGGACCGGGCGCAGCCCGTCGTACTCGATGGTCACCTGGGTCTTGCCGTCCGGCCGCAGGTAGGGGATGGTGCCGTCCTTGCGGACCGTGGCGAGCCGGCGCGCCAGCCGGTGCGCCAGCGCGATCGGCAGCGGCATCAGCTCGGGCGTCTCGGAGCAGGCGAAGCCGAACATCATGCCCTGGTCACCGGCGCCCTGCGCGTCCAGCGCGCTCTCCGATCCGCCGGTACGCAGCTCGAAGGCGTTGTCGACGCCCTGGGCGATGTCCGGCGACTGGGCGCCGATGGACACGCTGACGCCGCAGGACGCGCCGTCGAAGCCCTTCTTCGACGAGTCGTAGCCGATGCCGAGGATGGTCTCCCGGACGATGGTGGGGATGTCGGCGTACGCCTTCGTGGTCACCTCACCGGCCACGTGCACCTGACCGGTGGTGATCAGCGTCTCCACCGCGACCCGGCTGTGCGGGTCCTGGGCGAGCAGCGCGTCGAGAATGCCGTCACTGATCTGGTCGGCGATCTTGTCCGGGTGGCCCTCCGTGACCGATTCGGACGTGAAGAGACGTGTCACGGCACTCCTAAGCATGTGAAGACTTTTAAAGGTCGCTCGGCGGCAGTTTAGCCATCCTCGTTCCGCCGCGACCCCCTGAACGCGGGCCGACCAACCGTCAGGAACGTGACGGCAACCGCGGACAGACGAGGTCCCAGACGGCGTCGGCCAGGGCCTCCTTGGGCTGCTCGGCCAGCCGGTGCACGGCGCCGTCGGCGCCGATCACGGTGGCCGCGTTGGTGTCGGCGCCGAAGACCTTGTCCACGCCGACCTCGTTGACGACGATCATGTCGGCTCCCTTGCGGGCCAGTTTGGCCCGGCCGTTGGCCTCCGCGTCGTCGGTCTCCGCGGCGAAGATCACCAGCACCTGGCCGGGGCGGCGGACGCGACCCAGCTCGGCGGCGATGTCCGGGTTGGTGACCAGCTCGATGGTCGGCGCGACACCGTCGTCCGACTTCTTGATCTTCCCGGTGGCGTAGCTGGCCGGCCGGAAGTCGGCGGGCGCGGCGGCCATCACCACGGCGTCCGCGTCGACGGCCGCCGCCAGCGTCGCCGTGCGCAGCTCCTCGGTGGTGCCCACCCGGACCAGGTCCACCCCGGCCGGGTCGGCCAGCGCCACGTTGGCCGCGACCAGCGTCACCCGGGCGCCCCGGGCCACGGCGGCGCGGGCGAACGCGTACCCCTGCTTGCCGGAGGACCGGTTGCCCAGGAACCGGACCGGGTCCAGCGGCTCGCGGGTGCCCCCGGCGGTGACCACCACGTGCCGGCCGGCCAGGTCGGCCTCGGCCTCGACGCCGCGGGCCAGGGCCCGGCGGGCCACCGCGAAGATCTCCGCCGGGTCGGGCAGCCGGCCCTTGCCGGTGTCCCGCCCGGTGAGCCGCCCCACGGCCGGCTCGATCACCCGGACGCCGCGCGAGCGCAGCGTGGCCACGTTCGCCACGGTCGCCGGGTGCTCCCACATCTCGGTGTGCATGGCCGGCGCCAGCAGCACCGGGCAGCGCGCGGTCAGCAGCGTGTTTGTGAGCAGGTCGTCGGCGAGGCCGTGGGCGGCCTTGGCGAGCAGGTCAGCGGTGGCCGGGGCGACCACGACCAGGTCGGCGTGCTGCCCGAGCCGCACGTGCGGCACCTCGTGCACGTCGGACCAGACGTCGTCGGCCACCGGCTGGCCGGACAGGGCCGCCCAGGTCGGCGCCCCGACGAAACGGAGCGCCGAGGCGGTCGGCACCACCCGGACCCGGTGACCCGACTCGGTGAAGAGCCGGAGCAGCTCACACGCCTTGTAGGCGGCGATGCCGCCGCCGACCCCGAGGACGATCTCGGCGGGCATCGGCGCGGGCGCGGTTACGGCTGGTCGGTCGGCTCAGCGGTGAGCAGGCCCGCGTTGATCTCGCGCATGGCGATGGAGAGCGGCTTCTCCTGCGGGGTGGTCTCCACCAGCGGGCCGACGTACTCCAGCAGGCCCTCACCGAGCTGGCTGTAGTAGGCGTTGACCTGACGGGCGCGCTTGGCGGCGAAGATGACCAGCGCGTACTTCGAGGTGGTCTTCTCGAGCAGCTCGTCGATCGGCGGGTTGGTGATGCCCTCGGGGTTGGTGGCGATGGATCCCACGAATTAAACCTCTGCGTCTCGTGCGCCGCCCGCGGGCGGTCGGGCCGGAGCCAGGAAGGACGAACCGAGCAATCCTACCAGCTCCGCCGCGGCGCGCTCGGTGTGGTCGTGTGCCACGGCGTGGGCGAAGAGGGCCGCGACGTCCGGGTCGGCCCGGTACGCCGGCGGCGCGAGCAGCACCAGCCGGGCGCTGGGCGCCGCCGCCCGTACCGCGAGCGCGCCGCCCAGGTCCAGCGGCAGCAGCACCGGCCGGCCCGCGGCGAGCCGCGCCCGTACCTCGGCCCGGGGCACGCCCCGGCGGTACGGCCCGATCCGGCACCACTCCAGCAGTTCCCCGGCGGCGATCAGCTGGTCGAAGGCGGGCGCGTCGAGGAAGACGCGGTCCACGCCGTCCCGCTCGTCGGGGCGCGGCGGCCGGGTGGTGGCGACCACCGGCACCCAGACAGACGCAAGGCGCGCCCGGACCGCCTCGACCACACTGCTCCGGCCGGCCCCGGAGGGACCGGACAGGACAGTGAGCCGAGCCGCCGAGCGCGCCTCGTCATCCGTGCTCACCGCTTGTTTCTACACGGCGGGCCGTTCAGTTCGCGGCGAACTCCCCGAGCAGAGCCTTGCGCTGCTGCTCGCCGAGGCCGCGCAGGCGACGGCTGTCCGCGATCTTGAGCTTCTCCATGATCTGGGTGGCCCGGATCTTGCCGATGCCCGGCATCGCCTGGAGCACGGCCGAAACCTTCAGCTTGCCCACGACGTCGTCGGACTCGGCCCGCTCGAGGACGGTGGCGAGGGTGGTCTTGCCCTGCTTGAGCTGCTCCTTCAGCTCAGCGCGGGCCTTGCGGATCTCCGCGGCCTTCTCCAGCGCGGCAGCGCGCTGTTCGGGGGTCAGTGACGGGAGCGGCACCAGTTCTCCTCAGGTCCCTAGTACGGCGGGCGGAGCGCCCCACCGCATCTGTGAAACGTGGTGTCGCTGGCAACCAAAGGGGTCCGTGGTTCCCAGCGCGGGGAAAACTAGCGGTCAACGGAGATTTCGGCAACGTGGGCGCGCGATGATCAACGGAAAGTGACCGAGCCGTCAGTCAGCCTACGACGTCCAGGGCGCTCCGGCACTCGGCCAGCGCCCGCTCGGCGGCGGCGCGCAGAGCGTCCGGGTCCGGTCCCGCGCCGAGCACCTCCCGGGAGTACGACGGGAGCACCGACGGCAGCGCGGCGCCGAAGACGGTGCGCAACCCGGCGGGCGTGCCGCCCTGCGCGCCCAGGCCCGGAGCGAGCAGCGGACCGTTCACGGAGCCGAGGTCGTGACCGGTCTCGCCGACCGTCGCGCCGACCACCAGACCGAAGCTTCCGAGCGGCTCCGCACCCCGGTTGAGCTGGGAAATCTCGTCGATCACGGTCTGCGCGACGGTGCGCCCATCGGCCCCGACGGCACGCTGCACGGAGGCGCCCTCCGGGTTCGAGGTGAGGGCCAGGACGAAGACCCCGCCACCGTGCTCGGCTGCGGTGGAGAACATCGGCGCGAGTGAACCTACTCCCAGGTAGGGGCTCGCGGTCACCGCATCGACATACATCGGGCTGGATGGATCGAGGTACGCCGACGCGTACGCGGCCACCGTCGAGCCGATGTCGCCGCGCTTCACGTCAAGCAGAACGAGCGCTCCCAGATCTCGCAACTGTCGGATAGTTGACTCAAGCACCCCGACGCCGCGCGAGCCGAAGCGCTCGAAGAACGCCGACTGCGGCTTGACCACGGCCACCCGGTCCCCGATCGCCTCCACCACGGTGCGGCAGAACCGGTCGAGTCCGTCGACGTCGTCGGTCAGCCCCCAGCCGGCCAGCAACCCGGGGTGCGGATCGATCCCCACGCACAGCGGCCCTCGCTCCGCCACGGCCCGGTGCAGTCGGGCGCCGAACGTCTCCATCGCGTCTCTCCTCTCCCCGCGGCCCCGGGCCGCCTGGGCGTGTCCGGCGACGGCCTTCCCGTCGCGCCCTGTCGAACTCGGCCGGGCTCAGCCGGCCTTCACCGCCGCGGCCACCCCGGCCGCGATCCGTGCCACGTCCGCGGCGTCGCAGACGTACGGCGGCATGGTGTAGACGAGATCCCGGAACGGGCGCAGCCACACCCCCTGCGCCACCGCGGCGGCGGTCGCCCGGGGCAGGTCCACCTCGTGGTCGAGCTGCACCACCCCGATCGCGCCGAGCACCCGTACGTCGGCCACGCCGGGCGCGCCGCGCAACGGCGCCAGGCCGGCCCGCAGGCCCTCGGCGATCCCCGCCACCCGGCCGGCCCAGTCCCCGGCCCGCAGAAGCTCCAGGGAGGCGTTGGCGACCGCGCAGGCGAGCGGGTTGCCCATGAACGTCGGTCCGTGCGCCAGCACCCCGTCGGCGGAGATCGCCCGCGCCACCTCGGGCGTGCAGAGCGCCGCGGCCAGCGTCAGGTACCCGCCGGTGAGCGCCTTGCCGACGCAGAGCACGTCCGGGGCCACCCCGGCGTGCTCGGCGGCGAACATCCTCCCGGTCCGGCCGAAGCCGGTGGCGATCTCGTCGAAGACCAGCAGGATGCCGTGCTTCCGGGTCACCTCGCGCAGTACACGCAGATAGTGCGGGTGGTGGAACCGCATCCCGCCGGCGCCCTGGACCACCGGCTCGACGATCACCGCGGCCAGCTCGTCGGCGTGCCGCTCCACGGCGTCCACCAGAGCCGCCTCGTACGCCGGGTCGGGCGGCGCGTCGAAGCCGGACGGCGGCGCCGGCGCGAACACCTGCCGGGGCAGCACGTCGCCCCAGAGGTGGTGCATGCCGCCCTCCGGGTCGCAGACGCTCATCGGGTGGAACGTGTCACCGTGGTAGCCGCCCCGCCAGGTGCCCAGCCGGCGGCGCTGCGGGCGTCCCCGCGCCCGCTGGTACTGCAGGCACATCTTCACCGCGACCTCGACGCTCACCGAGCCGGAGTCGGCCAGGAAGACGTGTTCCAGGCCGTCCGGGGTCAGCTCGACGAGCGTGCGCGCCAGGCGTACCGCCGGCTCGTGGGTGAGCCCGCCGAACATCACGTGGCTCATCCGCCCGAGCTGGCCGGTCACCGCGGCGTCGAGCGCCGGGTGCCGGTAGCCATGGATCGCCGCCCACCACGACGACATGCCGTCGACCAGCTCCCGCCCGTCCGCCAGCCGCAGCCGCACCCCTTGCGCGCTGTCCACGACGTACGGCGCGCCGGCGGAGGGCATCGCGGCGTACGGATGCCACACGTGCCGCCGGTCCGCGTCCAGAATCTCCTCAGGCGTCACGTCTCCTCCTTCACCCCTCCCCGCCGCCCCCTCTCTTCCCCCGCGATCTTGCGGTTGCTGCCCCTGCCGCGCCCGGAATGAGGGGGTGTGCCGGGGCCGCGAGTGCAAGATCGCGAGGAAGAGAGGGGTGGGTCAGGGGTGGGTGGTCCGGGTTATGGCTCTCGTCAGGGCGGGGCCGCGGTAGATGAAGCCGGTGTAGAGCTGGACCAGGGACGCGCCGGCGTCGAACATGCGCGTCGCGTCGTCCGGGTCGAGGATGCCGCCCACGCCGATCACCGGCAGCCGCCCGCCGGTCTCCCGGTGCACGAAGGCGACCATCTCCCGGGCCCGCACGGTGAGCGGCCGGCCGGACAGGCCGCCCGTCTCCGCGCCGCGCGCCCGGTCGGCCGGGGCCAGCCCGTCCCGGGCGAGCGTGGTGTTGGTGGCGATGACCCCGGCGGCGCCCCGGTCGAGGCAGACCTCCAGCAGCTCGGCCACGGCCGGCTCGGTGAGATCTGGGGCGATCTTCACCAGCACCGGCTTCTCCCCCACCAGCGCGGCCAGCAGCGCGTCCAGGTGGGACCGGTCCTGAAGCGAGCGCAGCCCCGGGGTGTTCGGTGAGGACACGTTCACGGCGAAGTAGTCACCGTGTCCCTTGAGCGCCCGGTAGGAGTCGAGATAGTCCTCGACCGCCTGGTCCAGCGGGGTCACCTTGGACTTGCCGAGCGAGATGCCCAGCGGTACGCCGAGCGGGCGCGGCAACGCCGCCAGCCGGTCGGCGAGGGCCGCCGCGCCCGCGTTGTTGAAGCCCATCCGGTTGATCACCGCTTCGCTGTCGCGCAGCCGGAACAGCCGGGGCCGGGGATTGCCCGGCTGGGCGTGCGCGGTCACGGTGCCGACCTCGACGAAGCCGAAGCCCAGCGCCGGCCAGGCGGGCAACGCGAGTCCGTTCTTGTCCATCCCGGCGGCCAGCCCGACCGGGTTGGGGAAGCGCACCCCGAACACGGTGCGCGGCGCGGACCGGAAGTACGCCCGTCGCAGCGCCGCGAGAACGGCCGGCTGCCGCGACACCGCCGCGAGCCGTTCCAGGGTCCACTCGTGCGCGCCCTCGGCGTCCCCGCCCGCGAGCGAGAACAGCCGGGGCCGCACCACCTTCTCGAAGATCACGCCCCGGCCCCCCGCCCGCTCTCCCCGTTGATCATGAGGTTGACGGCGGATTTGGAGATCCACATCGCCGCCAACCTCATGATCGGCGCGTTCAGGCGCGGGGTCACTCGCCCGCCCGGAGGGCGGCGTGCAGGTCCTGCAGGGGGCGGACCTTCAGGTCGCCTCGGATGCGGGCCTCGATGCCCATGACCGCGGCTGCGGCGCCGGGGACCGTGGTGACGCAGGGGATGTCGACGCTCACCGCGGCGCTGCGGATCTCGTACCCGTCGGAGCGGGCGCTCGCGCCGGAGCCCTGCGGCGTGTTCACCACCAGCGCCACGTCCCCGCCGAGGATCAGCGAGACCGCGTCCGCACCCTCACCCGACTCGTAGTGCTTGCGGATCTGCTCGCAGGCGATGCCGTGCCGGCGCAGCACCTCGGCCGTGCCGGTGGTGGCCACGATCTCGAAGCCCAGGTCGGCCAGGCGCTTGATCGGGAAGATCATGCCGCGCTTGTCCCGGTTGGCGACCGAGACGAAGATCTTCCCGGCGGTGGGCAGCGACCCGTACGCGGCAGCCTGCGACTTGGCGAACGCCTGCCCGAAGCCGGTGTCGATGCCCATCACCTCGCCGGTGGACTTCATCTCCGGGCCGAGCAGCACGTCGATGCCCTTGCCGGAGGGGGTGCGGAACCGCTTGAACGGCAGCACCGCCTCCTTGACCGCGATCGGCGCGTCGGCCGGCATGGTGCCGCCGTCGCCGGTGGGCGGCAGCATCCCCTCGGCGCGCAGCTGCGCGATGGTGGCGCCGAGGGCGATCCGGGCCGCCGCCTTGGCCAGCGGCACCGCCGTGGCCTTCGAGACGAACGGCACGGTACGGGAGGCACGCGGGTTGGCCTCCAGCACGTAGAGCATGTCGCCCTGCAGCGCGTACTGGACGTTGAGCAGGCCGCGCACCCCGACGCCGCGGGCGATCTCCTCGGTGTAACGGCGCACCTGGGCCAGGTGCGAGCCGGCCAGGGTGATCGGCGGCAGCGCGCAGGACGAGTCGCCGGAGTGGATGCCGGCCTCCTCGATGTGCTCCATCACGCCGCCCAGGTAGACGTCGCCGTCGGCGTCCACGAGCGCATCCACGTCGATCTCGATGGCGTCGTCCAGGAACCGGTCCACCAGCACCGGGCGGTCCGGCGAGATGGCGGTGGCCCGGCCGATGTAGTCGCGCAGCGTGGCGTCGTCGTACACGATCTCCATGCCGCGCCCGCCGAGCACGTACGAGGGACGGACCAGCACCGGGTACCCGATCTCGTCGGCGATCGCCTTCGCCTCGTCGTACGAGGTGGCCATGCCGTGCGCGGGCGCGCGCAGCCCGGCCCGGGACAGCACCGCGCCGAACGCGCCGCGCTCCTCGGCCAGGTGGATCGACTCCGGGGAGGTCCCGACGATCGGCACCCCGGCGTTCTTGAGCCGCTGGGCCAGGCCGAGCGGCGTCTGCCCGCCGAGCTGGACGATCACCCCGATCACGCCGGGGCCGCCGGCGGCCTTGCCGGAGGAGTCCTCGGCGTGCCAGACCTCCAGCACGTCCTCGAACGTCAGCGGCTCGAAGTAGAGCCGGTCGGCGGTGTCGTAGTCGGTGGAGACGGTCTCCGGGTTGCAGTTGACCATCACCGTCTCGTAGTCCACGGCCCGGAGCGCCTGGACCGCGTGCACGCACGAGTAGTCGAACTCGATGCCCTGACCGATCCGGTTCGGCCCGGAGCCCAGGATCAGCACCTTCGGCCGCGCCGAGGGCGCCACCTCGGTCTCCGAGTCGTAGGTCGAGTAGTGGTACGGCGTGGTTGCCTCGAACTCGGCCGCGCAGGTGTCCACCGTCTTGTAGACCGGCCGTACGCCGAGCCGGTGGCGCAGCGTGCGGACGCCGTCCTCGGCGGCCAGCTCGGGACGCAGCGCGGCGAGCTGCCGGTCGGACAGGCCGGCGCGCTTGGCCCGGCGCAGCAGACCGGCGTCGAGCACCGGCGCGGCCACGATCTCGGCGCGCAGCTCGACCAGCGAGGCGATCTGGTCCAGGAACCACGGGTCCATGCCGCCGGACGCCTCGGACACCTCGGCGATCGACGCGCCCAGGCGCAGCGCCCGCTCGACGGTGTAGAGCCGGCCGTCGTGCGGCGTCCGCAGCGCCGCGAGGGTGTTCTCCAACGTGGCGCCGTCCGGGTCCGGAGTGGTCCAGAAACCCGATGCCTTGGTTTCCATCGAGCGCATCGCCTTGTTCAGCGCCTCGGTGAAGTTGCGGCCCAGGCTCATCGCCTCGCCCACCGACTTCATGGTGGTGGTCAGCTCCGGGTCGGCGCCGGGGAACTTCTCGAACGCGAACCGGGGGATCTTCACCACCACGTAGTCGAGCGTCGGCTCGAACGCCGCAGGCGTCTTGAGCGTGATGTCGTTCGGGATCTCGTCCAGCGTGTAGCCGATGGCGAGCTTCGCGGCGATCTTCGCGATCGGGAAGCCGGTGGCCTTCGACGCCAGCGCCGAGGAACGCGACACGCGGGGGTTCATCTCGATCACGACGATCCGGCCGTCGGCCGGGTTGACCGCGAACTGGATGTTGCAGCCGCCGGTGTCCACCCCGACCTCGCGCAGCACCGCGATGCCGAGGTCACGCAGCCGCTGGTACTCCCGGTCGGTGAGCGTCATCGACGGCGCGACGGTGACGCTGTCGCCGGTGTGCACGCCCATCGGGTCGACGTTCTCGATCGAGCAGACCACCACCACGTTGTCGTGGCGGTCGCGCATCAGTTCGAGCTCGTACTCCTTCCAGCCGAGCACGCTCTCCTCGATGAGCACCTCGTGCACCGGGCTGGCCGCGAGGCCCGAACCGGCGATGCGCTCCAGGTCCTCGTCGGTGTGCGCCATGCCGGAACCGAGGCCGCCCATGGTGAACGACGGCCGGATGACCACCGGCAGGCCCAGCTCGGCGACCGTCTCGCGGACCTCGTCCATCGAGTGGCAGACCCGCGAGCGCGGCACCAGCGCGGACGGATCGTCCAGGCCCAGCCGTACGCCGGCCTTCGCGACGATCTCCTTGAACAGCTGCCGGTCCTCGCCCCGGTTGATCGCCTCGATGTTCGCGCCGATCAGCTCGACGCCGTACTTCTCCAGCACGCCGGCCTCGTGCAGCGCGACGGCGGTGTTCAGCGCGGTCTGCCCGCCGAGCGTCGGCAGCAGCGCGTCGGGGCGCTCCTTGGCGATGACCAGCTCGACGAACTCCGGGGTGATCGGCTCGACGTACGTGGCGTCGGCGAACTCCGGGTCCGTCATGATCGTCGCCGGGTTGGAGTTGACCAGGCTGACCCGGATCCCCTCGCTGCGCAGCACCCGGCAGGCCTGGGTGCCGGAGTAGTCGAACTCGCAGGCCTGTCCGATCACGATCGGCCCGGAGCCGATCACCAGGACGTGCTTGAGGTCGGTCCGCTTAGGCATTCTTGCGCCCCTCGATCAGCTCTGCGAAACGGTCGAAGAGGTAGTCCGCGTCGTGCGGGCCGGCCGCCGCCTCCGGGTGGTACTGGACGGTGAAAGCGGGGATGTCGACGCCCCGCAGCCCCTCGACCACGTTGTCATTGAGGCAGACGTGTGACACCTGGACACCGCCGAACTCGGTCTGGATCACCTGATCCGGCACCACCGCGCCGTCCCCGGCGCCCGGCACCTGCACCGCGAAGCCGTGGTTGTGGCTGGTCACCTCGACCTTGCCGGTGGCCCGGTCGAGCACCGGCTGGTTGATGCCGCGGTGGCCGTACCCCAGCTTGTAGGTGCCGAAGCCGAGCGCCCGGCCGAGGATCTGGCTGCCGAAGCAGATGCCGAACAGCGGGATCCGCCGGGCCAGCACCTCCCGGGCCAGCGCCACCGGACCGTCGGCGGTCGCCGGGTCGCCCGGGCCGGGCGAGAAGAAGACCGCGTCCGCGCCGGTGGCGAGCAGGTCCTCGATCGTCGACCCGGCGGGCAGCACGTGGGTGGTGACGCCGCGGGCGGCGAGCCGGCGCGGCACGTTGCGCTTGATGCCCAGGTCCACCGCGGCCACCGTGAACCGGTGCTCGCCCTCCGCCTCGACGACGTACGGCTTGGCGGTGGTGACCTCGTCGGACAGGTTCGCGCCGACCATCTGCGGCGAGCGGCGCACCCGCTCCAGCAGGGCGGCCGGGTCGTCCTCGACGCTGGAGATGCCGACCCGCATCGCGCCGCGCTCGCGCAGGTGCCGGGTCAGCGCCCGGGTGTCCACGCCGCTGATGCCGACGACGCCCTCGGCGGCGAGCCGGTCCTCCAGCCCGCCGTCGGCGCGCCAGTTGGAGCTGATCCGGGCCGGGTCACGCACCACGTATCCGGCCACCCAGATCCGGTCGGACTCGTCGTCCTCACCGTTGACGCCGGTGTTGCCGATGTGCGGCGCGGTCTGCACCACCACCTGCCGGTGGTACGAGGGGTCGGTGAGCGTCTCCTGGTAGCCGGTCATGCCGGTGTTGAAGACCGCCTCGCCGAAGGTCTCCCCGACGCTGCCGTACGCCTCGCCGTGGAACGTGCGCCCGTCCTCGAGGACGAGGATCGCAGGACGTCTCTTCACTTAACTGCCTTTCCGTCCAGGACCGTCGGCTCGCCGCGCAGGAAGGTCGCCACGATGCGACCCGGCAGCGTCATGCGGGCGTACGGGGTGTTACGACTACGGCTGGCCAGCTCCGCCGGTTCGATGACGCGGCGGGCGGCGGGGTCGACAAGGGTCAGGTTGGCCGGCACGCCGGGCGCCGGGTCGACGCCGTGCCCGGTCAGCCCGGCGATGCGGGCCGGCGTGCGGGACATCCGCTCGGCGATCAGGTCCCAGCGGGGGCCGAACACGTCGAGCGCGATGGACAGGGCGGTCTCCAGCCCGAGCATGCCCGGCCGGGCGTACGCCCACTCGCACTCCTTGTCCTCCACGGCGTGCGGGGCGTGGTCGGTGGCGATGATGTCGATCACGCCCTCGGCCAGCGCCTCCCGCAGCGCGGCGATGTCGGCGGCGGTGCGCAGCGGCGGGTTGACCTTGAAGACCGGGTCGTAGCTCTCCGCCTTGGCGTCGGTCAGCAGCAGGTGGTGCGGCGTGACCTCGGCGGTGACCCGTACGCCGCGCGCCTTGGCCTGGCGCAGCACCTCGACGCTGCCGGCGGTGGAGACGTGGCAGACGTGCAGGCGGCTGCCGACGTGCTCGGCCAGCAGCACGTCCCGGGCGATGATCGCCTCCTCGGCGACGGCCGGCCAGCCGGTCAGCCCGAGGCGGGTGGACACCTCGCCCTCGTGCATCTGCGCGCCCTCGGTCAGCCGGGGCTCCTCGGCGTGCTGGGCGATCACGCCGTCGAACGCCTTGACGTACTCCAGCGCCCGGCGCATCAGCCGCGGGTCGGCCACGCAGTGCCCGTCGTCGGAGAAGATCCGCACCCCGGCGGCGGAGTCGGCCATCGCGCCCAGCTCGGCCAGGCGCTCGCCGGCCAGCCCGACGGTGACCGCGCCGATCGGCTGCACGTCGACCAGGCCGGCCTCCCGGCCGAGCCGCCACACCTGCTCGACCACGCCGGCGGTGTCGGCGACCGGCGAGGTGTTCGCCATCGCGCACACCGCCGTGTAGCCGCCGAGCGCCGCGGCCCGGGAACCGGACTCGACGGTCTCGGCGTCCTCCCGGCCGGGCTCGCGCAGGTGGGTGTGCAGGTCGACCAGGCCGGGCAGCGCGACCAGGCCGGTCGCGTCGACGACCGTGGCGTCGTCGGCGGCGAGTCCGTCGCCGACGGCGGCCACCACGCCGTCGCGGATGAGCAGGTCGGTCGGCTCGCCGCCGACCACACTGACGCCTGTGATGAGGTACGCGGTCACCGGTTGTTCCCTCCGAGCAGCAGGTAGAGCACGGCCATCCGCACGGAGACCCCGTTGGCGACCTGTTCGACGATGGTGGAGCGGGGCGAGTCGGCCACCTCGGGCGTGATCTCCATCCCCCGGTTCATCGGCCCGGGGTGCATGACGATCGCGTGCTCGGGCAGCCGGCGCATGCGCGGCCCGTCGAGCCCGTAGCGGCGGGCGTACTCGCGGGCCGACGGGAAGTAGGAGTCACCCATCCGTTCGCGCTGCACCCGCAGCATCATCACCACGTCCACATCTGGGAGAACGGCGTCGAGGTCGTAACAGACGTCGGTGCCGGGGGCCAGGGCGGCGGCGATGTCGACCGGGATGAGCGTGGGCGGGCCGATCAGGGTGACCTTCGCGCCGAGCGTGGACAGCAGCAGCACGTTGGAGCGGGCCACCCGGGAGTGCAGCACGTCGCCGACGATCGCCACGTGCAGGCCGTCGAGCCGGCCCAGCCGGGACCGCATCGTGTACGCGTCGAGCAGCGCCTGGGTGGGGTGCTCGTGGGTGCCGTCACCGGCGTTGACCACCGACCCGTCGACCCACTCGGCCAGCCGGTGCGGCGCGCCCGAGGCGGGGTGCCGGACGACCACCGCGTCCGCGCCCATCGCCTGGAGCGTCAGCGCCGTGTCCTTCAGGCTCTCCCCCTTGGCCACGCTGGAACCCTTGGCAGAGAAGTTGATCACGTCGGCGCTGAGCCGCTTGGCGGCCGCCTCGAACGAGATCCGGGTCCGGGTGGAGTCCTCGTAGAAGAGGTTCACCACGGTGCGCCCGCGCAGCGCGGGCAGCTTCTTGACCTCGCGCCCGGCCACCGTCGCCATCTCCGCGGCGGTGTCCAGGACCAGGGTGGCGGTGGCGGCGTCCAGGTCGGCGCCGGAGAGCAGGTGCCGGATCATGCGGGAGAGCCTCCGTACAGCCGTACCTCGTCGGCGCCGTCGGTCTCGGCGAGGGTGACCTTCACGTTCTCGGCCAGCGCGGTGGGGATGTTCTTGCCGACGTAGTCGGCGCGGATCGGGAGCTGACGGTGACCGCGGTCGACCAGGACGGCGAGTTGCACCGAGGCCGGGCGGCCGACGTCGCTGAGCGCGTCGAGCGCGGCCCGTACGGTGCGGCCGGAGAACAGCACGTCGTCGACGAGGATCACCCGCTTGCCGTCGATCCCGCCGGACGGCAGGTCGGTCGGGCCGACCGCGCGGGTGGCGTGCCGGCGCAGGTCGTCGCGGTAGAGCGTGATGTCGAGCACGCCGACCGGGACGGTGACGTCCTCGAACGTGCTGATCCGGTCCGCGAGGCGGCGGGACAGCGGCACACCGCGGGTGGGGATGCCGAGCAGCACGGTGTCGGCGGCGCCCTGGGTCTTCTCCAGGATCTGGTGGGCGATGCGGTCGACCACCCGCGACACGTCCGCAGCGGCGAGGATCACCTTCACCGAGGGTTGTCGCGGCGGTGACGAATGGGCAGCCGGTGGGTAGGCCACGGCGGACCTCCTTCCCCGCCTCACGGGACGGGTCGTTAAAGGACGTCTGGGTCGGCTCCGGGGGCCCGCGCGGGGCCCGGACCGGGGCTTCACGCCACGTTACCAGCGGTCACCGGGCCGCCCGCCGCCGGTACTGACCTGCTGGTCAGCCCGGAGAAATGGGGACAAGCCACACGAGCGTCCTAGACGTCGTGGACAGCAACACTTGACCGCGTGTCGCAATCCCCGTACCGTCACGCTCCGTAGCGATAGCTGGGAGAACCCCGAGCAGCACTGGGAGTGTCCGAATGCCCTCTGAATACGCCAAGTCGCTGGGCGCCCGCCTGCGCTCCATCCGCCAGCAGCAGGGCCTGTCCCTGCAGGGGGTGGAGGAGAAGTCGAACGGGCGGTGGAAGGCCGTGGTGGTCGGCTCGTACGAGCGCGGCGACCGCGCCGTCACCGTGTCCCGCCTGGCGGAACTGGCCGACTTCTACCGCGTTCCCGTCTCGGAGCTGCTGCCCGACGGCAGCGGGGTGCGTCACGAGCCCACCAGCAAGATCGTGCTGGACCTGGAGCGGCTCTACGACGAGGCCTCCGAGGACCTGGCCTACGTCGCCCGCTACGCGCGCGCCATCCAGCAGCAGCGCGGCGACTACAACGGCCGGGTGCTCTCCATCCGCGCCGACGACCTGCGCGCCCTCGCGATCGTCTACGACGCCTCACCGTCGGGGCTGATCGAGCGGCTGACCGAGCACGGCGTGCTGGTCGCCGACCCGCGGGCGTTCTTCGCGTCCTGACATCCGCGTACGAGAAGGGCCCGTGCCGTCCGGCACGGGCCCTTTCGTCGTCGGAGCGCGGGGCTCAGCGGCTGGCGTACTCGGCGATCCGGCCGAGAATGCCGTTGAGGAACCGGGGCGAGTCGTCCGTCGACATCTGCCGGGCCAGCTCCACCGCCTCGCTGATCGCCACCGCGTCGTCGATCTCGTCGACGTAGAGCAGTTCGTACACGGCGATCCGGGCCAGGTTGCGGTCGACCACCGGCATCCGGTCCAGCGTCCACCCCTCGGCGTAGCTGGCGATCGTCTCGTCGATCCGGTCGAGGTGCGCCGCCACGCCCTCGACCAGCCCGACCGCGTAGCCGAGGTGGTCGGGGCGCGGCTGCTCGATCCGCTCCAGGTAGCCGGCGAGCACCTCGACCGGCGGGCGGTCCCGCAGGTCGGCCTCGAAGAGCACGTCCAGCGCCCGCTTGCGCGCCTTGCGACGCGCGGGCATCTGCTGCTTGGGACCCTCGGCCATCAGGCTCGGCCGAGGTAACGGCCGTCGCGGGTGTCGACCTTGATCTTCTCACCGGTGGTGATGAACAGCGGCACCTGCACTGTGGCGCCGGTCTCGACGGTGGCCGGCTTGTTGCCGCCGGTCGACCGGTCGCCCTGCAGGCCCGGCTCGGTGTAGGTGACCTCGAGCACGACCGAGGTCGGCAGCTCGATGTACAGCGGCACGCTCTCGTGGGTGGCGACGGTCGCCTCGGCCTCGGGGAGGAGGTAGTTGGCGGCCTCGCCGACGGTGCCGCCGGGGACGGTGATCTGGTCGAACGTCTCCAGATCCATGAAGACGTAGTCCTCGCCGTCGGCGTACAGGTACTGCATGGTGCGCTTGTCCACGGTCGCGGTCTCGACCTTGGTGCCCGCGTTGAAGGTCTTGTCGACCACCTTGCCGGACAGCACGTTCTTCAGCGTGGTGCGCACGAAGGCACCACCCTTACCGGGCTTGACGTGCTGGAACTCGACGACGGCCCACAGCTCGCCGTCCAGGTTGAGTACCAGGCCGTTCTTCAGGTCGTTGGTGGTGGCCATTTCCTGCCTTGATCATCAATTGGCGGACAGACCGTCCAAGTCTACTCGCCCTGTCGAATCGGACTCGCACGCTGAGCCAGATGCTGCAGCGCCAGCCGGTAGCCGTCCACGCCCAGCCCGCAGATCACCCCGGTCGCCACCGCGGAGACCACCGAGTGGCGCCGGAACTCCTCCCGGGCGTGGATATTGGAGATGTGCACCTCGACCAGCGGGCCGCGCAGCATCGCGCAGGCGTCCCGCACCGCTACCGAGTAGTGCGTCCAGGCCGCCGGGTTGAGCACCACCGCCGCCTCCTCGTCGGCCGCCGCGTGCAGCCAGGCCAGCATCTCGTGCTCGGCGTCGGTCTGCCGGACCACCACGTCCAGCCCCAACTCCCGGCCGTGCCGCTCGCAGTCGGCCACCAGCTGGGCGTAGCTGGTCACCCCGTACACGTCGACCTGGCGGGTGCCGAGCCGGCCCAGGTTCGGCCCGTTCAGCACATACACCCTCATGAGCTGATCTCCGCGTACGCGGCGGCGAGCAGGTCGTCCGGCGGCGCCTCCAGGATCGCCGGGCGGGCGATCCCGTCGAGCACCACGAACCGCAGCCGGCTGCCCCGGGCCTTCTTGTCCACCCGCATCGCGGCCAGCAGTTCCGGCCAGGCGTCGGCCCGGTAGCCGGTCGGCAGGTCGAGCGCGGTCAGCACCCGGCGGTGCCGCTCGGCGTCGGCCGCGTCGAGACGGCCAGCGAGCCGCGCGAGAGTGGCCGCGTAGACCAGGCCGACCGACACCGCGTGACCGTGCCGCCAGCGGTACCCCTCCACCTTCTCGATTGCGTGGGCGAGGGTGTGCCCGTAGTTGAGCACCTCGCGTACCCCGGATTCGCGCAGGTCACCGGCGACCACGTCGGCCTTCACGCGGACCGCGCGCTCGACCAGTTCCCGCAGCACCGGCCCGGCCGGGTCGAGCGCGGCGGCCGGGTCCCGCTCGACCAGGTCGAGGATCACCGGGTCGGCGATGAACCCGCACTTGACCACCTCGGCCATGCCGGCGGCCAGGTCGGCCGGGGGCAGGCTGTCCAGCGTCGCCAGGTCGGCCAGCACGCCGGCCGGCGGGTGGAACGCGCCGACCAGGTTCTTGCCGGCGGCGGTGTTGATGCCGGTCTTGCCGCCCACCGCGGCGTCGACCATGCCGAGCAGCGACGTCGCGACCGGCACCCAGCGCACGCCGCGCAGCCAGGTCGCGGCGACGAAACCGGCCAGGTCGGTGACCGCGCCGCCGCCCACCCCGACCACCGCGTCGGTACGGGTGAACCCGGCGTCGCCGAGCCGCTCCCAGCAGGCCGCCGCCACGTCGACGTGCTTGCCCGCCTCGGCGTCCGGCACCTCGATCAGCAGCGGCGTCACGCCGCCCTCGCGGACCGCGTCGGCGAGCCGGTCGGCGAGCGCCTTGAGCGGCGGCGCGTGCAGGAAGGCCACCCGCTCGGCGCCCGCCAGCAGCACCGGCGGCGGGTCCAGCAGGTCACGTCCCACCAGCACGTCGTACGGCCGCTCGCCGCCGACCGGGATCCGGGTCACCTCGTCCATCGCGGGCAGCCTAGTCCAGCGCGCCGCCCCCGCGCGGCCGTTGTCCACTGGCTGGGTGTTTGTCCGGCCACATCGCGGGTAGGGCGGCCGGAATGAGTGAGACGACGGCACACGCGACCCGACCGGAGTCCGCGACGAGCATCCGGCTGCCCGCCACGATCCTCGGCGTCGGGCTCGGCGGCTTCGTCGACGGCATCGTCCTGCACCAGGTCCTGCAGTGGCACCACATGCTCAGCAGCACCGGCAGCGACCGGATCGGCGTCCGCGAGTACCCGGTGGACACCGTGCCCGGGTTGCAGATGAACACGCTCTGGGACGGCCTGTTCCACGTGGTCACCTGGGTGGCGGTGCTGACCGGCCTGGCCCTGCTCTACTCCCGGGTCACACACTCGCGGGGCCGGCTGTGGCGCTCGCCGATGCTGTGGGGCTGGGCGCTGATCGGCTGGGGCCTGTTCAACCTGGTCGAGGGCGTCGTCGACCACCACCTGCTCGGCATCCACCACGTCCGCGGCGGCCCGAACCAGCTCTGGTGGGACCTCGGGTTCCTCGCGCTCGGCGTGGTGCTGATCGCTGTCGGCTGGACGATCCAGCGCCGGGCCCGCGCGGTGGACCTCTGCGCGCCGGAGCGCCGGTGAGCCTGGCTCACGCCGGGCACGCCGGCGGCGGCTTCCCGGCGATCGCGCTGATCCCGGCGGCGCTGTTCTGGGCGTACCTGGCCGCCGCGCTGCGGCTGCGGGACCCGGGCGGGCCCGGCTGGCCGCACGCCCGGACGGCGAGCTTCGGGCTGGGCGCGCTGCTGCTGGCGGGCGGGCTGGCGTGGCCGGCCGGCGACTTCGTCGGGCACATGTGGCAGCACCTGCTGATCGGCATGCTCGCGCCGCTGGCGCTGGTGCTCGGCGCCCCGGTCACGCTGCTGCTGCGCACGCTGGACCGGCGTACCGGCCGGGCACTGGTCCATCTGCTGCGGCATCCGACAGCACGGGTGCTCGGCCACCCGGTGACCGGCCTGCTGCTCACCGCGGGCGGGCTGTGGCTGCTCTACCTCACCCCGCTGTACCGGGCCACGCTGGACAGCCCGGCCCTGCACACGCTGGTGAACGTGCACTTCCTGCTCAGCGGCTGCCTGTTCGCCTGGTCGATCGCCGGTCCCGACCCGGGCCCGCACCGCCCGCGCGTACCGGTGCGGCTGGTGGTGATCGGGTTCGGGGTGGCCGCGCACGCCACCATCGCCCAACTGCTCTACGCCGGGCTGTTCGTGGACGTGCCGGCGACCGCCGCCGAGCTGCGGGCCGGCGCCACGCTCATGTACTACCTCGGTGACCTGGCCGAGATCGCGCTGGCGCTGGCGCTGCTCGCCACCTGGCGACCGGAGCGGAGCCCTCGCCGCAGGGCGGCCGGGGCCGTTGCGGCAAATACCTGACCGGCCCCTCCCGACACGTTTCCCACGCACCCATGGCGTTCCACCCACCGACGCCATCGACGCCGGCTGGAACGCCACGGGTGCCATAACGCTCGGGAGACACCCACGGCGTTCCACCCACCAACGTCATCCACGCCGGGTGGAACGTCATGGGTGCCACGACACCCCGGAGACACCCACCGCGTTCCACCGAGGGCGGGAGCCGGGCGCGGCAGTGCGGTTGTCAGGGCTTGAGCAGCGCGGCGATCTCCGCAGCCAACTCCTCCGGCGTACGCCCGTCCGTCACCACGGTCGCGGTCGCCACCTCGGCGTAGAGCGGGCGGCGCTGGTCCATCAGGTGCTTGAGCGTGGCGCGCGGGTTCAGCGCGAGCAACGGACGCCCGGCGCCCAGACCGACCCGCTTGACCGCGTCCGGCAGCTCCACCGACAGGTGCACCACGGTGTGGCCGATCAGCGCGGCCCGGTTCTCCTCGGCCAGCACCGCGCCGCCGCCGATCGCGAGCACGCCCGCGTGCGACGCGAGCGCCGCCGCCACGGCGGCCCGTTCGAGGGTACGGAAGTGCTCCTCCCCCTCGACCACGAAGATCTCCGGAATGGGCTTGCCGGCGAGGTTCTCGATGTCGGCGTCGGTGTCCCGGAAGTCGACGCCGAGCGCCTCGGCCAGCGCCGTGCCGACAGTGGTCTTGCCGGCACCGGGCGCACCGACCAGCACGCAGATCGGCCGGGTGCTCACTTGATCACCAAGCTGTCGAGGTAACCGGTCAGGTTGCGGCGCATCTCGGCGACCGAGTCGCCGCCGAACTTCTCCACCGCCGCCTCGGCCAGCACGAGCGCGACCATCGCCTCGGCCACCACCGCCGCCGCCGGCACCGCGCACACGTCGGAGCGCTGGTTGATCGCGGTGGCCGGCTCGCCCGTGGTCACGTCGATCGTGGCCAGGGCCCGGTTCAGCGACGAGATGGGCTTCATGGCCGCCTTCACCCGCAGCGGCTCACCGGTGGTGATGCCACCCTCCAGGCCACCGGCCCGGTCGGTGATCCGCCGCACGCCGGTGGCGGTGGGCACGATCTCGTCGTGCGCCTCCGAGCCGCGCGAGCGGGCCTGCTGCCAGCCGTCGCCGATCTCCACGCCCTTGATCGCCTGGATCGACATGAGCGCGGTGGCGAGGCGCGCGTCGAGCTTGCGGTCCCACTGCACGTGGCTGCCCAGGCCCGGCGGTACCCCGTACGCGAGCACCTCGACCACGCCGCCGAGCGTGTCGGCGGCCTTCTTCGCGGCGTCGACCTCGGCGACCATCCGGGCGCTGGCCTCGGCGTCGAGGCAGCGCAGCGGGTCGGCGTCGATGCGGGCGGCGTCCTCCGGGGTGGGGCGAAGCCCCGGCTTGACCGCAACCGGGCCCAGCTCGACCACGTGGGAGACGATCTCGACGCCGAGCGCCTGACGCACGAGCGCCTTGGCGACGGTGCCCACCGCGACCCGGGCGGCGGTCTCCCGGGCGCTGGCGCGCTCCAGGATCGGCCGGGCGTCGGTGTGCCCGTACTTCTGCATGCCGGCCAGGTCGGCGTGACCCGGGCGGGGACGGGTCAGCGGCGCGTTGCGGGCCTGACTCGCCAGCTCCTCCGGGTCGACCGGGTCGGCGGCCATCACGGTGCGCCACTTGGGCCACTCGGAGTTGCCGACCCGGATCGCGACCGGGCTGCCGAGCGTCACGCCGTGCCGGAGCCCGCCGATGATCTCGACCTCGTCCTGCTCGAACGACATCCGGGCACCCCGGCCGTAGCCGAGCCGGCGCCGGGCCAGCTCGCCGGAGATCTCCCCGGTGGTCACCTCGATGCCGGCGGGTACGCCCTCCAGCATCGCGACGAGGGCGGGTCCGTGCGATTCACCTGCAGTCAGCCAGCGCAACACGACGGTCAGTGTGTCACGCCCGGTGGTCACCGGCGGACGCCGCCCGCCGCATCCCGCCCACCGGACAGGCCGCCTCCGCGCCGATCTGCCGCCTCGTGGGGCGAGGCGTTAACAAGGGACCCTTCCTCTACCGGAGGAGTTAATAAGGGGCCCTTCCTTACACCGGCAGGGCAGCGCGCATCGCGGCGCGTGGGGCGGTGACGCCGGTGAAGTGCTCGAACTGGCCGTACGCCTGGGCCAGCAGCAGGTCCAGCCCGGAGACCACCCGGCACCCGGCTGTCAGCGCCGCCGCCGCGAGCGGCGTGGGCCACGGATCGTAGACGACGTCGAAGAAGACCGACTCCGGTCGCCAGTCGAAGTTGTCGGCGAGCGGGTCGGCCACGCCCTTCGGCACCGTGGAGATCACCAGGTCGGCGCGGGCGTGCGCGGGCGCGCCGTCCCACTCGGCCCCGGCCAATGGCACGCCGGCCGCCGCCGCGACCGGGCGCAGCTCGTCGACCGCCTCCGGGCGGCGGGCCACCACAGTCACCTCGGCCGCCCCGATCCGGGCTGCCGCCGCGATGGCCGCCCGGGCGGTGCCACCGGCGCCGAGCACGGTGACGACCGCCCCGGCGACGCAGCCCGCGCCGGTGAGCACCTCGACCATGCCGGTGACGTCGGTGTTGTCCGCGTACCAGGTGCCGTCGGCGCGTCGTACCAGCGTGTTGGCGGCGCCGACGGCGGCGGCGGCCGGTGAGACCTCGTCGGCCAGCGCGAGCGCCGCCTCCTTGCCCGGCATGGTCACCGACAGCCCGGCCCATTCCGGGCCGAGGCCCGCGACCAGGCCGGGCAGGTCGTCGGCGCCGGCTTCGATCTGGGTGTACGACCAGCCGCTCAGCCCGGCCGCCGCGTACCCGGCGGTGTGGATCACCGGGGAGAGCGAGTGGGCGATCGGCTTGCCGACCACCGCGGCGCGGCGGGGATCGGCCATCAGATGATCCCGGCCTCGCGCGCCTTCTGCTCGTTGCGTTGGTGCTCGGCGTAGGTCTCGGCGAACGCGGAGCGCCCGTCCTTGCTGATCGCCACGAAGAAGAGCCACTTGCCCGGCGGCGGGCTGAGCGCGCCCTGCAGGGCGTCCTTGCCCGGGTTGTTGATCGGGGTGGGGATCAGGCCGCGCAGCTTGCGGTTGTACGGGTTCTTCGGGTCGTCCAGCTCGGCGGCGGTCATGTCCTTCGACGCCTTGGTCGGCCGCCCGGTCAACTCCAGGTAGTAGTTGACGGTGACGTCCATCTCCAGACAGCCGCAGTCGAAGTTGCCCTTGTAGACCCGGTTGTAGGCGACCTGAGCGACCTTGCCCAGGTCGACCTTGTTGCCGGCCTCGGCCTGCGCGAGCGAGGCGACGATCAGCGCCTCGTACGGGGTGATGCCACCGCGGTCCTGCTGCACCTTCTCGGCGTACTGCATGTTCGAGGTGACGGTGAGGAAGTTGTTCACCATCAGCTTGAGCACCGTCTCGGCGGTAGCCTTCGGCGGGATCTCGTAGGTGTCGGGGAAGAGGAAGCCCTCGATCGACGGCTTGACCTTCTTGCCGTCGGAGCGCTTGAACCACCAGTCCGGTACGCCGAGCGCCTCCGGATCCTTCGCCGCCGCCTCGAAGTCCTTGACCGGGATGTCGGTCTTCTCGGAGAGCCGCTTGTAGACCGTCTTCGCGGTGAGCCCCTCGGGAATGGTGATCCCGTTCACGATCCGGTTCTTCAGGTCCAGCATGGCCGCGACCGCCGCGTCGCCGCTCATCTGCTTGCGCAGCTTGTACGTGCCGGGCTGGATGTTCTTGCTGCGCGAGTTCTCCTCGGCGGCCTCGATGAACGCCTTGGTGCTCTTCACCACGTCGGCGGCGACCAGCGCGTCGGCCATGTCGGCGAGCAGCGCGCCCTGCTTGATCTCGACGGTCACCTCGCCGGTGCCGGAGCCGTCGTAGTCGGGGGTGACGAAGTAGTTCTGGACCCGGTCGAAGCCGTAGAACGCGCCGCCGCCGATGCCGCCCAGCAGGATCAGCGCGAGCGCGAGGGCGAGCAGGGTCTTGCCCCGGCCGCCGCCGGACTTGCCCTGCCGTCGGCGTACCGCGCCGCGCCGGTGCCGGCCCTTCTCCCCCCTGTCCTGCTCGTCGAAGCCCAGATCAAGGTCGTCGATCATTGCGTCCGCCTCCGCTGTGCGTCCAGCCAGCTCTGCAGAATCTCCACCGCGGCGGCCTGGTCGACCACCGCCCGTTGGCGCTTTCCCCGGACGCCCCGTTCGGCCAGCCTACGACTCGCGACGACGGTAGACATCCTCTCGTCCGTCAGCGTCACCGGAATCGGCCTCATTACATCAGCCAATCGGCTGGCATAGGCTGATACGTTCACCGCCGCGGGGCCGTGCTTTCCGGCGAGGTTGACCGGTAGCCCGACGACGATTCCCACCGCCTCGTGCTCGGCGGCGAGCCGGACCAGCTCGGCCATGTCGGCGGGCACCGCGTCCGGTTCGGCGGTCAGGTCGCGGGCCAGCGTGACCAGGGGCGTGGCGAGGATGCCGTGCGGATCACATCGGGCCACACCCACCCGGACCTGGCCCACGTCGACGCCCAGCCGGACGCCACGGGACAGCTCGGCCACTATCGGACACCTCCCCGCCGGTACGGGCCAGGGCGGACCGGGTGGTCCGCCCTGGCGTCGATCGGTGCGCTCATGCCGTGCCGATCGGGCATGCGCTCACGGCCCTCGCTCCGCTCGGTGCGTTCACTCATGCCGTACCGGCGACCGCCTGCTCGACGGTGACCAGCAGGTTCGGCGCCTCCGCCGCGGGCAGGCCGCCGCCCTGGGCCAGGTCGTCGCTGCCGCCGCCCCGGCCGGAGAACGCCGCCTTCACGAGGTCCTTCGCGCTCAGGCTCCGCCCCCGGGCGGCCTGGTTGACGGCCACCACCAGGGACGCCTTGCCGTTGGCCCGGGCCGCCACCGCGACCACCGCCGGGCGGGCCGGGTCGATCCGGCCCCGGATCTCCTGGGCGAGGGTCCGCACGTCGTTCGCAGCCGCGCCCTCCGGCGCCTCGGTGCCGACGTACGCGACGCCGCGCACGTCCTTGGCCTGCGCGGCCAGGGCGCCGGCCCCGCCGAGCACGAGCTGGGCGCGCAGCTTCTCCAGTTCCTTCTCGGCGTCGCGAAGCTGGGTGACGGTCTGCTCCACCCGGTCGGCGACCTGCTCCCCCGGCACCCGGAACAGCTCGGCCAGCCGGGACACCAGCAGGTGCTCGCGGGCCAGGAAGCCGAACGCGTCCATGCCGACGAGCGCCTCGATCCGGCGTACCCCGGAACCCACCGACGCCTCGGAGAGGATCTTCACCAGGCCGAGCTGGGCGGAGCGGGCCACGTGCGTGCCGCCGCACAGCTCCCGGGCGTAGTCGCCGACCTCGACGACCCGGACCCGCTCGCCGTACTTCTCGCCGAACAGGGCCATCGCCCCGATCCGGCGCGCCTCCTCCTGGCTGGTGACGAACGCGTGCACCTCCAGGTCGGCCAGCAGCACCTCGTTGACCTGCTGCTCCACGTCGTGCAGCACGCTCGGCGCCACACCCGTCGGGGTGTTGAAGTCGAACCGCAGCCGGCCGGGCGCGTTCAGCGAACCCGCCTGGGTGGCCGACTCGCCGAGGAAGTTGCGCATCGTCTGGTGCACCAGGTGCGTCGCGGTGTGCGAGCGGGAGATCGCCCGGCGGCGGGACACGTCGATCTCGGCGTACCCGGTCTCCCCGGAGCGCACCTCGCCGCGCACCACCTTGGCCCGGTGCACGATCAGGCCGGGCACCGGCTGCTGCACGTCGAAGACCTCGACCTGGCCGCCGCCGACGGTGATGAGCCCCTGGTCGGGCTGCTGCCCGCCGCCCTCGGCGTAGAACGGGGTGGTGTCGAGCACCAGCTCGATCGTGTCGCCCTCGACCGCGGCGGAGATCGCGGCGCCGCCGGACAGCAGCGCGCGCACCCGCGACTCGCGGCTCAGCTCGGTGTAGCCGGTGAACTCCACCGGCCCGCCGCCGTCGAGCACCGACCGGTACGCCGACACGTCGGTGTGCCCGGTCTTGCGCGCCTGCGCGTCGGCCTTGGCCCGGCTGCGCTGGTCGGCCATCAGCCGGCGGAAGCCCTCCGCGTCGACCTGCAGCCCCTGCTCGGCCGCGATCTCCAGGGTCAGGTCGATCGGGAAGCCGTACGTGTCGTGCAGCTGGAACGCCTTGTCACCGGAGAGCGCCGCCTTGCCGGCCGACTTGGTCTCCGCGATGGCGGTGTCCAGGATCGTGGTGCCGGCGCGCAGCGTGGCCAGGAACGCGTCCTCCTCGGCGTACGCGTACTGGGAGATCCGGCCGAAGTCCTCGGCCAGCTCCGGGTACGACGGCGCCATGCAGTCGCGGGCCACCGGCAGCAGCTCCGGCAGCGCCCGGTCCTGGTAGCCCAGCAGCCGCACCGCCCGGATCGCCCGGCGCATGATCCGGCGCAGCACGTAGCCCCGGCCCTCGTTCGACGGGGTCACGCCGTCGCCGATGAGCATCAGCGAGGTGCGCACGTGGTCGGCGATGACCCGCAGCCGGACGTCGTCCGGGTGCGACTCGTTCGCCGCGTGACCGGAGTGCACGCCGTAGCGCTTGCCGGTCAGCTCGGCGGCCTTGTCGAGGATCGGGCGGACCTCGTCGATCTCGTAGAGGTTGTCCACGCCCTGCAGCAGCGAGGCCATCCGCTCCAGGCCCATGCCGGTGTCGATGTTCTTCGCCGGCAGGTCACCGAGGATCGGGAAGTCCTCCTTGCCGGTGCCCGGGCCGCGCTCGAACTGCATGAAGACGAGGTTCCAGAACTCCAGGTAACGGTCCTCGTCGACCTCGGGACCGCCCTCGCGGCCGTAGGCCGGGCCGCGGTCGTAGTACAGCTCGGAGCACGGGCCGCACGGGCCGGGGATGCCCATCGACCAGAAGTTGTCGGCCTTGCCGCGGCGCACGATCCGCTCGGCCGGCACGCCGGTGGCGCGCCAGATGTCGTACGCCTCGTCGTCGTCCAGGTAGACCGTGGCCCAGATCCGCTCCGGGTCCAGCCCGAAGCCGCCCGCCTCGACCGACTTGGTGGCCAGGTCCCAGGCGAGCGGGATCGCCCCGGACTTGAAGTAGTCACCGAAGGAGAAGTTGCCGTTCATCTGGAAGAACGTGCCGTGCCGGCTGGTCTTGCCGACCTCGTCGATATCAGGCGTCCGGATGCACTTCTGCACGCTCGTCGCCCGCGCGTACGGCGGGGTCTGCTGGCCCAGGAAGTAGGGCACGAACTGCACCATGCCCGCGTTGATGAACAGCAGGTTCGGGTCGCTGATGGCGGGCAGCGGAGCGGACGGCACCACGGTGTGCCCGTTCGCCTCGAAGTGGGCGAGGAACCGCCGCTTGATCTCCGCCGTCTTCATCGCTGGTGGTCCTCCGGGAAAATCTCTCGGTCGCCGATGCGCGGGTCCTCCCGCAGCTCGGCGAACTGGTCGTCGTACACCTCGCCGCGGGCGAAGGCCTCGTGGATCTCCTGCTCACGCTCGGCCATGCCGACCCGGACGTCGTCCACGAACGCCCGCAGCGACTCGACCAGACCGCCGGCGGACTCGGACAGCCCGCTGGCGATGCCGGCCGGGGTGTACGCCTGCGCGGTCCGGGTGGCCTTGCGCACCACCAGGACGCCCACGGCCAGCCCGATGCCCAGCCAGAACAACCGCCTCATGCTCTCATCCTCCCGCGTACGCCGGTCGGGGTCAGCGGTTGCCGCGCTTGGCGGCGCGACGCTGCTGCTTGATGGTGTCGCGCACCTCGCGCTCGGTCTCGGCGTGCCGGCGCGCGGAGGCGGCGCGGCGCACGCCGTACCCGAACGCGGCCACCTTCACCAGCGGGTTCGCGGCGGCGGCCGAGACCACGGTGGCCAGGTTCGCCACGTTCGCGGTGACGTTCTGCGCGTGGCTGGTCATGGTGTCCACCTTGGCGAGCTGCAGGTTCACCCCGTCCAGCGAGGTCTGCACCTGCTCCAGCGCCACGTTGACGTTCTTCACCGTGGTGTTCACGTCCCCGAGCAGCGGCGCGGTGCGCTCGTTCACCTCGGTGATCATGCGGGTCGTCGCGTCCACGGTGTGCCGCAGCCGCAGGATCGGCACCGCCAGCACGAGCACCAGCATCAGGAACGCGCCGGCCGCGATCAGCGCAGCGATTTCTCCACCACTCACGCGCATGTCCTCCTCAAGCAGTGTCCCGGAACCCGACGCTCCGGAACGCGCGACCGTACCTACCCACTTCGCGCCACGCCGACCCGGTCACCGGGCGCGGACGGGCGTGCCAGCCCCAGACCCTACCGTCCGTGATGAAAGTCGGCTCACGACGGTGAGGGAGTCGCCTCGCCCAGCGGGTCGTCGGTCAGCGTCGGGAACGGATCCTCACCGGTGAGTGACGGATCGGTGGTCGGCGTCGGCCCGGTGCGCTCGTCGTCGATCGCGTTGCGCACCTTCACCGACACCAACGAGCCGGTGCACGTCGCCGCTGCGGGCGCGGCCGGCGCGGAGGGCGCGGGCGCGCCGTCGATCGGCGGCGGCGTGCAGGCCGGGTCGCGTACCCACAGGTCAAGCGTGAGTTCGTCGCGACGCCAGCAGGTGTAGCTGCCCTCGACCTTCTCCTCCGGGCAGCGTTCGACGCTCCACCGCCGCCAGCCGTCCTTGGCCAGCGCCTGCTCGTAGACGGCGACCGTCTGCTCCCATCCCTGCTCCGACTCGACCGCGCGTTCCCGCAGCCGGCAGTCCTGCAGGCACCAGCGGCTGCCGCTGACGTTGTCGACTGTCTTCTTCTCGGCCCAGGCGGGCACGTCGAGCGCGTCGAGGGTGTCGAAGACCGGATCGCGGCTGAGCGTCCGCATGCCGAAGTAGAGCGGTACCGCGCCCAGCAGCAGGAGGCTCACCAGCGCGAGGACACCCATCCGCAGGCGGCGCCGCTCGCGCATCTGCCGCCGCAGCTCGGACCGGGCGCCGCGCAGGCCACCGGCCTCCGCGTCGGTCTCGTCCACGCCGGGACCGGCGGGTCGCGGCGCGGGCATGCCGTCCGCGCCGGGCCGTGGCCCGGCAGCCTCCCCCGGGGGTACGACAGCAGCCGCCCGCGCCACCGCCGGAGCGCCCGGAGGCGGCGCCACGCCGGCCGGGTTGCCCGGACCGCTGCGGTCCGGCTCCGGTCCGGGGCCGGCCGCCCGGCCGGTGGTCCGCTCGTCCGGCCCGACCGGTCGCGCCACACCCGCCGCCGCGCGGGCGGCAGGCGCCGGTCCGGCGGCCGCGCCCCGGGCGCCGGGCGCCACCGGTGGACGGGGTCCGCCACCGGGCGGAGGTGCCTCACCGGGCCGGACCGGGCCGGACCCGCCGGGCCCCTGCCGGGGCGGATGCGGGCCGGGACCGCCGGGTCCCTGCCGGGGTGGGTGCGGGCCGGGACCGCCGGGTCCCTGCCGGGGTGGGTGCGGGCCGGGACCGATACGGCCACCGTCGCCGCCGGGCGGACCGGCCGGACGCGGCGGGCCACCACCGGGACGGCCACCACCGATCGGCACACCACCCGTGCGCTCGACGTCGCTCTGCGGGCCGCCACCGGGTGGTACGCCGGGGCGGGCGGCGCCCCGGGCCGGGCCGGGGCGGCCGGGGTTCGCGGCCGGGGCGGGCATCGGAGGACCCGCCGGTGGCGCGACGGACTGATCGGGCCGGACCGGTGCAGCCGGAGGGCCTGCCGCCGCGCCACGCGCCGGCCCACCCGGTCCAGCCGGCGCGGGCCGCCGCGACGGCGTACCCGGATCGGCCGGTTCGGGGCGGACCGGTGGGACGGCGGCGCCGGTACGGCCGGTCGGCTCATCGGCCGGGCGGCGGGTCACCGGCATGGCGGGGTCGGTGTGTGGCGCGCGACCGGCCTGCCGCAACCATTCGCCCGGCCGCTGCGGGCGCGGGTCGCCGGTGTCGTCAGGCGCCGCGCGACGTCCGGGCCGCGCCGCCTCGGCCGCGGCGCCGGGTTCGGCCGGCCCGTCGGGAGCGGCCCTCCGGCCACCCGGCGCGGCGCGGCGCGGCGCGTTCGCCGGGCCGCCGGACACGGGCGCGCCGGGCAGGTCCGGCGCGTTTCCGCTGCGCGGCACCACCGGCGGGCGGTCCGGTTCCGGGGCGGCCCGGCGGCCACCCGCCGGGGGCACGACGCCCTCCGGCGCGGCGCGGCGGCCGGCGCCGGAGACGGGGCGGGTGCCGGGCGGAACGTCGTCCGGCCGGGCACGACGGCCCGCGCCCGACACGGGCCGGACACCGGGCGCAACGTCGTCCGGTCGCGCGCGACGGGGCCCGCCGGAGACCGGCTGGACGCCGGCGGTGTCGTCGGGCCGGGCCCGGCGGCCGCCGGGCGGCGAGGTGACGGGCGGGTTGGCTGCGGCCTGGTGCGCGCCCTCCGGCACGCCGGCGCCGTGCCGGCCGCGCGGTGTCGGGGGCCGGTGCTCGCCGTCGACGGGCGGGCGGCCCGGCTCGGCGGGTACCCGGCCGGGTGGCGGCCCGGCGGGCGCGCCGGGCGGCGGCGAGACGCCGGTGACCGGCGGCTGCTGGCCGGTGGGGCTGTCCGCGCCCCGGCGGGCGGGTGCTCCCGCCGGACGACGGGCCTCGGGCACGCCGGGCCAGGGACCGTCGACGGGCGGGCGCGGCGCGCCGGCCTCGGGACCGCCGGGGCGCACCGGCGGCGCGGCCGGGCCGAGCTGGTCGGGACCGCGCCGGGTCACCGGAGGACGCGGACCGGGCCGGCCGCCGGGCATCGGGGGCGGCGCGTCAGCCGGACGGCCGGGTGGCATCTCCGGACCGGGCCGGGCGGCGCCCGCGTCCGCTGCGGAACGCCCGGCGACAGGTGGTACGTCCGCGCCGGGCCGGACGTGACCGGGCCCGGCCGGTCCTCCGCGGCCCACGCCCGGCGGGGACGCCGGGCCGCCACGACCGGAAACGGGCGGTTGCGTCGGGTCGGTGCGGCCGTCCGGCACCCCCCCGGCCGGTTGGGGACGGCCGGGGGGCGGGGCGGCGGGAGACGACGGACCGGGCCGGGCGGACGACGGAGGCGCCGCCGGGCCGGGCCGACCGGAGACGGGTGGCTGCGGACCCGGGTGACCGGCCAGGGGCGGCTGCGGGCCCGGGTGACCGGACGCGGGCGGCTGCGGACCCGGCCGGCCGGGTGGTTGCGGGCCCGGCGCCGGGGGCCGCGGAGCGGACCGGGCGGGCATCCCCGGCCCGGCGGCGGGCGGAGGCATGCCGGGCCCGGCGGCCGGGCCCGGTGCTGCTCCCGGCCGGCCCGGCGCGGGCGCGGAGGAATCCCCCTCCGGTCCGAGTTCGCCGCCCTGCTGCTTGGCGGTACGCAGATCGTCGATCCAGCCGAGTTCCTCGCCGACGACGGTCGGGTCCAGCTCGGGCTCGGCCCGGCCGCGTCCCCACCGGCGGCCCTTGGCCCGCGGATCGCGCCGCTCGTCGGGGCCGTCCGCCGGCCGCTCCGGACCACGCGCCATCACTACTGACCCCCCTCGGCGGCGTCGCTGCCGCCCTCACTCGCCCCGCTGGCCTGCTCGCCGCCACCCACCCGGGCCCCGTTCACGGCGGCCGGGGCGCCGGCCTCCGCCCGGGTCGCCGGTGCCGGCAGCCCACGGACGATCCGGCGCAGCAGCGGCAGCCGGGTGGCCACCGCCCGCTCCGCGCCGTGCCCACTGGGCTGGTAGTAGTCGGTCCCGACGAGGTCGTCCGGAGCGTACTGCTGGGTGACCACCCCCCGGTGGTCGTCGTGCGGGTAGCGGTAGCCGGCCCCGTGCCCGAGTCCGCGCGCGCCGGAGTAGTGGGCGTCGCGCAGCCCGCGCGGCACCGGGCCGCCACGACCGGCGCGTACGTCGGCGACAGCGGCGCCGATCGCGGCGGTGGCCGAGTTCGACTTCGGCGCGGTGGCCAGGTGGATGACCGCCTGGGCCAGGTTGAGCTGCGCCTCCGGCAGGCCCACGTACTCGACCGCGTGGGCGGCGGCGGTGGCCACCGTCAGCGCGGTGGGATCGGCCATGCCGACGTCCTCGCTGGCGAAGATCACCAGCCGGCGGGCGATGAACCGGGCGTCCTCGCCGGCCACCAGCATCCGGGCCAGCCAGTGCAGCGCCGCGTCCACGTCGGAGCCGCGCATGCTCTTGATGAACGCGCTGGTCACGTCGTAGTGCGCGTCGCCGTCGCGGTCGTAGCGCACCGCCGCCACGTCGACCGCCTGCTCCGCCACGGCCAGGTCGATCCGGCCGGCGCCGAGCGCGGTCGCGGTGGCCGCGGCCGCCTCCAGCGCGGTGAGCGCCTTGCGTACGTCGCCCCCGGCGAGCCGGACCAGGTGGTCCTCCGCCTCCTCGGCCAGCACCAGCGCGCCGCCGAGGCCGCGCTCGTCGGCGACCGCGCGGCGCAGCAGCCCGCGTACGTCGTCGTCGTCGAGGGCCTGGAGGGTGAGCAGCACGCACCGCGACAACAAGGGCGAGATGACCGAGAAGTACGGGTTCTCCGTGGTCGCCGCCAGCAGCGTGACGGTACGGTCCTCGACGGCGGCGAGAAGCGAGTCCTGCTGGGTCTTGCTGAACCGGTGCACCTCGTCGATGAACAGCACCGTCGGCGGGCCGCCGGAGCGGCGCTGCCGCCGCGCGGTCTCGATCACCGCGCGGACGTCCTTCACGCCGGCGGTCAGCGCGGACATCGCCACGAACCGCCGGTCGGTGGCCCGGGCCACGAGATGCGCGATCGTGGTCTTGCCGCTGCCCGGCGGCCCCCAGAGGATGACCGACATCGGCGCCGCGCCCTCGACCAGCTGACGCAGCGGCGCGCCCGGTGCGAGCAGGTGCTCCTGCCCGACCAGCTCGTCGATGCCGGCCGGCCGCATCCGCACCGGCAGGGGCGAGTCCGCCCGGGCGTCGGTGAAGCCGTCGGCGCCGCTCGCGCCCGCGGGTGCTCCGGCGGGCTCGCCGAGGGTGAAGAGGGCGTCCGATTCCATCACGAGAACAGTACCGGGCCGGGCCGACGGCGCCGGAATCGCGCCGCCGACCCGACCCAGGTGGTCGTTTCCGGTCAGCCGCGACCCGGCCGCCGGCCCCGGTACCAGCGGCCGCCACCGCCGCCGCGCGGGCCGGAGCCGACGCCGGCCAGGTAGAGCGAGAGCAGCAGGAAGCCGATGAGCATGAGCGTCGAGGTGCTGAACAGATCGGGCGCGCCGAGGTCGGTGTTCATGAAGTCGAGCAGCAGCGCGAAACCGAACACGATGGCCGCGAGAATGGCGAGCATGTCGTTCCTCCGGTGGGGGTTCCCAGCAGGTCGGCGACGGATGTACCCAATCGGTCTGTTCGTCAATCTCCACCCTGGAACAGGAGATGGGCGGCCTCCGATACGGGCCGCGGGTGCTCGTAGGCTGGCGCAATGATCACTGTCGACGAGGCGCTGACCGGGCGCGAGGCGCTGCTCGCCGCGGCCGGCGACCACCCGTACGCCCGGCACGCGCTGCGGCGCGACCAGGCCGTACGCGGATGGCGGCACGGCGGCGCGGTCGGGTGGCTGCTCCCGCCGGGCGAGTGGTCGGCCGGCGGGGCGGTCGGCGCCCCCGGCCCGGCGCTCGACGTCTTCGCCGCCCACCGGGCGGACGGGACGCTGCGAGCCGGTCAGTCGATCAACCTGCCCCACGCCGACCCGGACGAGGTGGCCGCGCGGCTGCCGGTGGCCCGGCTGATCGAGTGGGACTTCCTCTGGACCACCGCGCCGCCGCCGCACCAGCCGGAGCAGGAGCGGGTGGAGCGGCTCACCGCTGCCGACCGCCCCGCCCTGACCGCGCTGATCGAGGAGGCGTTTCCGAGCACCACCTCCCGGCCGGGCGAGCCGGGCATCGTCGACTGGTACGGGATCCGCGACGGGGACCGCCTGCTCGCCTGCGGCGCGGATCGCAGCCGCGCCGACATCGGCTTCCTGGCCGGGTTGACCGTCGCACCCGGGCTTCGCGGCCGGGGGCTGGGCGCGGCGCTGACCGCCGGCATGACGGGCGCGCTGTTCGCCCGGTACGACACGGTGGCGCTGGGCGTCTACCCGGACAACCTGGGCGCGATCCGGCTCTACCGGCGGCTCGGCTTCACCGCCACCGAACGCCGCACCTCGATCAAGCTGGCCTGACTGCCGGCACCCGGCCAGGGCTGCGATCGGAAGCGGGCGCGTCGAACCGGTGAGTGGAACGTCATGGGTGTCAAACGGGAGCCGAGACACCCATGACGTTCCACCCGCGGGGCGGTGACCCGCACGGCGATGCCGGGAACGTTGCTGCCGACAACGCCGGCACCACTCGGCCGCCGCCGGGCGACGCCCGCCGTCGGGACGCCGGGACGCCGGGACGGCCCAACCACTGCCGGACGACGCCCGCAGGACTCAGTCGCGGCCGGGTGACGCCGGCACGACCACCGGCCCGGGCCCGCCAGTGACGGCAGCCGCGTCCGCGCCGACGGCGGCGCCACGGTCCGCCGCGTCGAGGGGCGGCTCGGACGCCAGGCCGGCGTGGCCGGGGCCGCCGCCCGTCACCTCCGGCGTCACGTCGACCGCCGAGGGGGTACGGCGGGCGGCGCGCCAGGCCGGCAGGTAGAGCGGCGCGGCCACGGCGAGCACCACCCCGCCGACGATCATGGCGGTGCTGACGCTCGTGGCGTCGGCCAGCGCGGTGAGCGTGACCGCGCCGAGCGCGCCGGCCGGCTGGCCGGCCATCGAGTTGAGCGACAGCACGCTGGTGCGGTACGGCCCGTCGACCTGCCGGTGCAGCAGTCCCATGTGCAGCGGGTTCGACGCGCCGTGCACGGTGTAGCAGGCCAGGTACGCGATGAGGATGCCGACCGGCCCGGCCAGCAGGCCCATGCCGACCACTGTGACGCCCTGGAGGATCCGCATCAGCGCGGCGGCCGGGGCGGCGCCGAGGCGGCGCAGCAGGAACGGGGTGAGCGCGGCGCCGGCGGCGTTCGCGAGCCAGGCCGCGGTGCCGGCGGGGCCGAGCAGCGCCGCGGCGCGGGCCGGGTCGTCGAGCACCTCGGCGAGGCGTACTGGCAGCAGCGACTCGAAGGTGACCATGCCGAAGCCCCAGAACAGCTCGACGGCGACCAGGGCCGCCAGCACCCGGTTTCGGCGCAGCAGCCCGACGGCCTGCCCGACCATCCGGGGCGCGTCGACCACGGAGGCGCGCAGCGCGGCCGGGCCGGACGCGGGCCGCCGCTCGGCCATCAGCGCGAGCAGCGCCACGATGGACACGGCCTGGAGCACGGCGGCGACGATCACCGGCAGCGCGAGGGCGCTGACCGGGCCGACCGGGCCGAGCGCGACGAGGCCGCCGCTGAGCAGGGCGCCGGCGCCGATGGCGACACCGATCACGGTGCCGGCCCAGCCGAGGCCGCGTTCGTACTCGGCTTTCGGGTCGGCGGCGAGCGTCGCGTCGACGTACCAGGATTCCATCGGGCCGCTGTCGAGCGCCCGGTAGACGCCCTGCAGCGCCCAGACCAGGAAGAACATCCAGAACGAGTCGGCCACCGCCATCAGCGCCAGCGAGCCGAGGCCGATGGCCCAGGCGGCGACCAGCACGGGTTTGCGGCCGAGCGCGTCGGCGAAGCCGCCGGTGGGCAGTTCCAGCGCCAGCACGACGAGGCCCTGGGCGGTGGCGACCAGGCCGATCTGGGACAGCGTGAGGCCGCGCTCCTGCATCAGCAGGATCATCACCGGCATGAGCAGGCCGCTGGGCAGCCAGCGCAGGCCGTACAGCGTGAGGTAGCGGATCCGGATCTGGCGTACGGACAGCGCGGTCACGGCTTCTCCTCGGCGGGTGGCGGGGTGGACCGGGGGAACGCCGCGTCCATCGGGAGGGCGGCGAGGTAGAGCTGCACCGTCTCGGCGTCGGGGTCGTCCGGGTCGGTCTCGTCGCGGTGCCGCTCGAAGACCGCGAAGACCTCCTCCTGGATCGCCTTGAGGCGGTCCACCGGGATGCGCATGAAGAAGTCGCCCATGCCGAACGCGTCACGCCAGGCCGGCGACCACCGGTGCCGCTGGGCGAACCAGCGTTCGGCGTGCCCGGCGAAGAAGCGGACGTAGTCCGCCTCGACCCACTCGATGGCCGCCCGCGAGTCGGGGTCGTCGTCGAAGTCGCTGGACTCCCAGCTGGTGACGTCGTGCGCGGCCCGCCAGTAGCGCTGCCGGCCGGTGCCGAGGCTCGGGTCCTCGACCACGAGGCCGACCTCGGCGAGTTGGCGCAGGTGGTAACTGGTCGCGCCGCTGTTGGTGCCGAGCGTCTCGGCGAGGGCGGTGGCGGTGGACGGGCCCACCACGCGCAGCGCCCCGATCAGCCGCATGCGCAGCGGCTGGGCCAGCGCGCGGACCTGACGGTGGTCGATGCGTACGGTGCGCTTCTTCTCCTCCATGAGATGCACAATATCTGTGCACACTTTCCATGCACAAGATACTTGCAAAGAATCTGTGCAACTAGCCGTACAGCTCGGTGATTCCGCGCAGCCGGGTCCGCAGCAGGCCCGCGGCGCGGGTGGAGTCCAGCACCACCTCGCCCGGCCGGCGCAGCCCGGCGGCGGCGATCGTGGTCGTCCGCAGCCCGCCCGTATCCACCCCGTCGTGCCGGGCCACCAGCAGCCCCAGCTCGGCGCGGCTCACCGCGTCCGGCCCGGCCACGTTCAGCAGCCCGGCATAGTCGCCCGGCACCAGCTCCAGCACCGCGGCGGCGAGGTCGGCGACGTGCACCGGGCAGCGCAGCTCGTCGGTGAACAGCGTGGCCCGCCCCGCGAGGGCCTCCCGGCAGAGCTGGATCTGCTTGCTGCCCTCCCCCACGATCAGCGAGGTACGCACCAGCGCCGCGCCCGGATCGACCGCCCGCACCGCCGTCTCCGCCGCCGCCTTCGCCGCCCCGTACGCGTGCAGCGGCGTGGGCACGGCCTCGTCCGCGTACGGCGCAGGCCGCCCGGCGTGCAGCGCGTCGCTGGACAGGTGCACCAGCCGGGCGTCCACCTCGGCGGCGGCTACCGCGATGTGGGCCGCCCCGTCCGCCGTGACCGCCCAGTCGTCGTACCGGTAGGGGGTGGCGACGACCGCGTCGGGGCGTACCCGGGTCAGCAGCTCCCGCACGGCGGCGCGGTCGGTCACGTCGAGCCGGTGCGGCGCGACGCCGGGCACCGCGACGGCGGCGCGGTGGTACGTGCCGGCGACCCGGTGCCCGGCGGCGACCGCCTGCTGGCACACCTCGGCGCCGAGGAAACCGCTGGCTCCCACCACGAGCAGGTTCATGTCGTCTCCCCCGAAGATCGAAAAAGGCCCGCGTCATCATGACGCGGGCCAGTTCCGGAAAGCGAGGATCAGACGGGGTCGGCCACCGGGGCGGCCGGGCCGGCGGTGCCGGCGTGCGGACCGGCCGGGGCCTTCGGCTTGGCGTCGATGCCGGCCTCGGCGCGCTGCTGCCCGGTGATCGGGGTGGGCGCGCCGGTCAGCGGGTCGAAGCCGCCCCGGGTCTTCGGGAACGCGATGACCTCGCGGATCGAGTCGGCGCCGGCCAGCAGCATGCAGACCCGGTCCCAGCCGAACGCGATGCCGCCGTGCGGCGGGGCGCCGTACTTGAACGCCTCCAGCAGGAAGCCGAACTTGTCCTGCGCCTCGTCGGCGGTGATGCCGAGCAGGTCGAACACCCGCTGCTGCACGTCGCCGCGATGGATACGGATCGAGCCGCCGCCGATCTCGTTGCCGTTGCAGACGATGTCGTACGCGTACGCCAGCGCCCGGTCCGGCGCGTCCTCGAACCGGTCCACCCACTCGGCGTTCGGCGAGGTGAACGGGTGGTGCACGGCGGTCCAGCCGCCCTCGTCGGTGCGTTCGAACATCGGCGCGTCCACGACCCAGCAGAACGCCCAGGCGCTCTCGTCGATCAGGTTCGACCGCTTGGCGATCTCGATCCGGGCCGCGCCGAGCAGCTCCTGCGCCTCGCGGGTGTTCGTGCTCGCGGCGAAGAAGATCGCATCGCCGGGCTTCGCGCCGACCGCGTCGGCCAGGCCGGACAGGTGCGCCTCGGACAGGTTCTTCGCCACCGGGCCGCGCGGCTCGCCGGTCTCGGCGTCCAGCACCACGTACGCCAGGCCGCGCGCGCCGCGCGCCTTGGCCCAGTCCTGCCAGCCGTCCAGCTCCTTGCGGGTCTGCGCCGCGCCGCCGGGCATGACCACCGCGCCCACGTAGCCGCCCGCGTCGATCGCGCCGGCGAACACCCGGAACTCGGTGCCGCGCAGGTACTCGGTCAGCTCGGTCAGCTCCACGCCGTAACGCAGGTCCGGCTTGTCCGAGCCGTACCGGGACATGGCGTCGTGCCAGGTGATGCGTGGGATCGGCCGGGCGATCTCGTAGCCGGCGAGGTCCTTCCACAGCGCCGAGACGATCGCCTCGCCGAGGTCGATCACGTCGTCCTCGGTGACGAACGACATCTCGATGTCGAGCTGGGTGAACTCCGGCTGCCGGTCGGCACGGAAGTCCTCGTCGCGGTAGCAGCGGGCGATCTGGTAGTACCGCTCCATGCCGCCGACCATGAGCAGCTGCTTGAACAGCTGCGGCGACTGCGGCAGCGCGTACCAGCTGCCCGGCTGCAGGCGCACCGGCACCAGGAAGTCGCGGGCGCCCTCCGGGGTGGACCGGGTCAGCGTCGGCGTCTCGATCTCCAGGAAGTCCCGCTCGTGCAGCACACCACGGGCGATCTGGTTGGCCCGCGAGCGCAGCCGCATCGCCTTCGCCGGGCCGCCCCGGCGCAGGTCCAGGTAGCGGTACTTGAGCCGGATGTCGTCACCGGCCTCGATCTGGTCGTCCACCGGCAGCGGCAGCGGCGCGGCCTCGGAGAGCACCTCCAGCTCGGACGCGGTCACCTCGACCTCACCGGTGGGCAGCTCCGGGTTCTCGTTGCCCTCCGGGCGGCGGGTCACCTCGCCGGTGACCTTGACGCAGAACTCGTTACGCAGCGCGTGCGCGTCCTCCTCGCGGAAGACCACCTGCACGACGCCGGAGGCGTCGCGCAGGTCGACGAAGATGACACCGCCGTGGTCGCGCCGGCGGGCCACCCACCCGGCGAGCGTCACCGTCGAGCCGGCGTCCGCGGCGCGCAGGCTTCCGGCATTGTGGGTACGGATCACGGCTGGCGTCTCCTCAATCTGGTCCACTCACTGCTCCCCCGCATTCTGTCAGGGCGGGCGAGTCCGCTCCCGGGCACCCGTCGAGCCGGTCCGCCCCGGCGGTGGCGAAAGCGCCGTGCGGGCCGGGTCCGGCGTTCTACCGTGGCCGGGTGCGTGCCGTACCGAGCTGGGCCGTGGTGACCGCGGCCGCCGCGCCCGCGCTGCTGGTGGCGGGCTGGACGGTCGCGGGCGCCCGCCAGGGGGCGGGGTACGACCCGGTGCGGGACACGATCAGCGAGCTGGCCGGCGAGGGCGCCACCGATCCGTGGCTGATGGGCGGCGCGCTGGTGCTGCTCGGCTGCTGCTACGCCGCCACCGCCGCCGCGCTGCACGCCGCCGGGCTGCCCAGCCGCTTCCTGCTGGCGCTCGGCGGGGTGGCCACCGTCGCGCTCATCGCGTTCCCCCGCCCGCAGGTTGGTGGCTCCCCGGCGCACGGCGTGGTCGCCACGGTGGCGGTGCTCGCGCTGTCGCTCTGGCCCGCCGGGTCGGCGCTGCGCCTGCCCCGCAGGGTGCCGCGCGAGGTGGCCGCATCCCCGGCGGGCCGGCCGCCGTGGGCGTTCCGCCGGCCGGTGGCGCTGGCCGTGACGGCGGTGCTGCTGGCGTTGTTCGGCTGGTCGGTGGCGGAGGTGACCGGCGGCTCCCGGACCGGGCTCGCCGAGCGGGTGGCAGCGCTCGCGGTGACGCTCTGGCCCCTGGCGGCGGTGCTGTCGGCGCGGCGGGCCCACCGGCACTGGACGGCCCGGCCGACCCGGCCGCCGCGCCCGGACGGGCCGCCGGTCAGTCCGGGCCGGCGGGAAGCGGGCGCCTGAGCGGGGTACGCGGAACGGGCCGCCGGTCGCCCGGCGGCCCGTTCACTACGGTGCGTGGATCAGAAGACGCTCACGCCGTAGACGCTGAGCGGCTCGGTGACCGGCTGGAAGTAGGTGGTGCCGCCGGAGGAGCAGTTGCCGCTGCCGCCGGAGGTGAGGCCCAGGGCGGTGGTGCCGGCGAACAGCGAGCCGCCGCTGTCGCCCGGCTCGGCGCAGACGGTGGTGCGGATCAGGCCGGAGACGCGGCCCTCGGCGTAGTTGACGGTCGCGTTGAGCGCGGTCACGCTGCCGCTCTTCACGCCGGTGGTGCTGCCGGAACGGCGGACGGACTGGCCGACGTAGGCGTTGCCGGCCGAGGTGATGTCCTGGGTGCTGCCGTTGTAGAGCGAGACGTTACCGGCCGCGTTGGCCGAGTTGCTGTGCCGGACGATGCCGTAGTCGTTGCCCGGGAAGCTGGTGCCGGTCCGGGTGCCGAGCACGGTGGTGCGGCTGGAGTTGGAGTACCAGGTCGAGCCGATGTTGGTGCAGTGCCCGGCGGTGAGGAAGTAGTACGTCGAGCCGCTGCGCACGTTGAAGCCGAGCGAGCAGCGTCCGCCGCTGGCGTAGATCGCCTGGCCGCCGGAGATCCGGGTGCTCAGCACGCCGGCCTCGGCCTCGATGCGGATCGCGCCGTTGTGCCGGGCGGCGGCGGCCCTGACCCGCTCCAGCTTGGCGCCGGTGACGGTGCTGTCGATGGAGACGACGACCTGGTTCGTGACCGGGTCGGTCCACCAGGCGGTGCCGGGGATGCTCGCGGAGCGCTCCAGCTCGCTGGTGGCGGCGTTCAGCTTGTCCGCGCCGCGCGTCACGATCTTCGGGATGGCGCCGGCGGCGCGGACCTGGCGGGCGGTGGCGGTGTCGGTCACCGTGACGATCATCTTCCCGCTGGCGTCGGCGTACGTGCCGGCCGCGCGGGCGCCGAGCTTCTCGACGAGGGTGGCGGCGGCGTCCGGCGAGAGGGCCGCGGGGGCGGCCTGCGCGGGGGCGCTGAGCAGCGAGCCGGTGACCAGGGTGCCGGCAACGGCGACTGCGGCGGCGCGGCGGAGCGTGGACCTCGTGGGTCGCATGTAACAACCTCCGAATGGGGGTGAACGGGCGCTGTCATGGGGGCGCGCCCGAGGACAACCCGGGCGACCTGGGGAAACCGCCCGGGTGCCCAAAGTATTCACACATTTAAGATCGTAAACAAGACATGGCTTTGCCCGGATTCGCACCAGCGCCCGATGTAACGCCCCAGCAACAACATCGACTCAAGGTGTCAGAGCCGGGGATCGACCCGCGTCGACGTGCTGGGGCAGGCGCGGCGAACGGTCAGGCGCGCGGGGCGGTCAGGCGCGGCGGTGGGCGCCGGGGCCGGGACGGGGCAGCACGTCGCGCGCCTCGGTGATCTCGTGCCCCTCGGCGCAGCGCAGCTCGACCCGGACCTCGGCGCCACAGTCACGATGCGCCACGCTCAGCGGGGAGCCCTCCGGGTCGGCCAGGTAGCGGTCACCCCAGCCGAGCACGGCGACGAGCACCGGCCACAGGTCCAGCCCCATCTCGGTGAGCCGGTACTCGTGACGCGGCCGGCTGCCCGGCTCCCGGTACGGCTCGCGACGCAGCACCCCGCGCTCGACGAGCATGGCGAGCCGGTTGGTCAGCACCTGGCGCGGGATGCCGGTACGCACCCGCATGTCGTCGAAGCGGCGTACGCCGTTGAAGACCTCGCGCAGCACGACCAGGGTCCACCGCTCGCCGAGGACCTCCATGGCGCGCGCGATGGTGCAGTTCTCCACCGACCAGTCCAGTGCCGCGGGTCTCATCCGACCAGGCTAGGTCTGATTGACAGACTCAGCAACGCGCTGCCAGGCTGAGTCCATGACGCAGACGCAGGAACGCTCGCGCACGTTCACCTGGTCCGACCCGGCCGCCGGGGCCGCCCACCTGGGCCGGCGCAGCGGCCTGGAACTGATGCGGGCGATGATCGCCGGCGAGCTGGCCGCCCCGCCGATCATGCACCTGATCGACATGTCCCGGATGGAGGCCGAAGAGGGGCGCGTCGCGGTCGAGCTGCTGCCGCAGGAGTTCCACTACAACCCGCTCGGCACGGTGCACGGCGGCGTCCTCTCCACGCTGCTGGACACCGCCGCGGCCTGCGCCGTGCACACCACGCTGCCGCCCGGGGTCGGCTACACGTCGCTCGACCTCAACGTGAAGTTCCTGCGCCCGGTAACAGTCGACACCGGCACGCTGCGCTGCGAGGGCACTGTGCTCCAGCGGGGCCGCCGCACCGCCCTGGCCGAGGCCCGCCTCACCGACCCCGCCGACCGCCTGGTGGCCCACGCCACCTCAACCTGCCTGATCTTCCCCCTCCCCTGACCACCGCACCCCGCGCCCCCGCCGCGCCCGGCGATCTTGCGGTTGCGGCCCCCGCAGCGCCGGTTTCGCGGCATTCGCGGGGGCCGTGAGTGCAAGATCGCGCGGGAGAGAGGGGGGTGGGGTCAGCGGGTTGCGGCCAGGCGGGCTGCTCGGGCTGCGCGCTTCTCCTCGAAGCGGGACGCCTGGGTCTCCAGCGTGTCCAGGTGGGCGGCGATCTGGTCGCGGGCGGCCTCGCCGTCGGCGTTCAGGCCGGTCACGTCGAACAGGTTCCACTGACGCAGCACCGGCATCACCACCTCGTCACGGTGCTGGCGCAGGTCGTAGATGCCGGCCAGCGCGATCGCCACCGACTTGCGGGCGAAGCCGTCGATGCCCACGCCCGGCATCTGGAAGTTGGCCAGCACGTCGGCGACCGCCCGCATGGCCTGCGACGGGGCCAGCTCGAACGCCGCGCCGAGCAGGTTGCGGTAGAAGACCATGTGCAGGTTCTCGTCCGCCGCCACCCGGGCCAGCAGCGCCTCGCACGTCGGGTCGCCGGTGGCCCGGCCCGTGTTGCGGTGCGAGATGCGGGTCGCCAGCTCCTGGAACGACACGTACGCCAGCGAGTGCAGCATCTCCTGGTCGTGGACGTTCTGGTAGCCCGCCGACATGTGCACCATGCGGGCCCGCTCCAGCGCCACCGGGTCCACCGCCCGGGTCACCGTCAGGTAGTCGCGGATCGCCGTGCCGTGCCGCCCCTCCTCGGCGGTCCACCGGTGCACCCAGGTGCCCCACGCGCCGTCGCGCCCGAACAGGGTGGCGATCTCGTGGTGGTACGAGGGCAGGTTGTCCTCGGTGAGCAGGTTGACGATCAGCGCCGTCCGGGCCACGTCGGGCAGCGTCGAGTCCTCCGGTGACCAGGCCTCGCCGCCCAGCGGGCCGTCGAAGGTGCGGCCCTCGCTCCACGGCACGTACTCGTGCGGGAACCACTCCTTGGCCAGCGACAGGTGGCGGTCGAGGTTCTTCTCGACCACCGGCTCGAGTTCGGTGAGCAGAGCGGTCTGGCTGAGCACGGTCACGACGTTCTCCCTACGGTGGCGTAACTTACGCCACCGTAGGTCCAAACGCCTTCAGACGCCAGTGCCGGCCGGGCCGACCAGCGGCTTCAGGTCCGCCCGGGGCGGCGTCCACTCGCCCGCCGAAGCGGCCACCTGCTCACCGGAACGGATGTCCTTGACCTCGTCGCCGTCCGCGCCGGGGAACCAGACGTACGGGATGCCGCGCCGCTCGGCGTACCGGATCTGCTTGCCGAACTTGGCCGCCGACGGGGACACCTCGGTCGGCACACCGCGCGACCGCAGCGCCGCCGCGACCGCGTCACTGGCCGCCCGGTCCTCCTCGGCGGTGACCGCCACCAGCACACAGGTCGGCACCGAACGGGACACCGACAGCGCCTCGGCGCCGAAGAGCAGGCCGAGCAGCCGGGTCACCCCGATCGAGATGCCCACCCCGGGGAACCGGACGTTGCCGGAGCTGGCCAGGTTGTCGTACCGGCCGCCGGAGCAGATCGACCCGAACCGCTCGTAGCCGATCATCTGCGTCTCGTAGACCGTACCCGTGTAGTAGTCCAGGCCCCGCGCGATGCGCAGGTCGGCCACGCAGAGGCCGGGCGCGTGCGCGGCGGCGGTCTCCACCACGGCGGCCAGCTCCGCGATGCCCTCGTCCAGCAGCGGATCGCTCACCCCGAGGCCGCGCACCGCGTCGGCGAAGGAGGCGTCCGGCGCGGAGATCTCGGCCAGCGACAGCACGGCCTTGGCCTGCGCCTCACTCGCCCCGGCGGTGCTCGCCAGCAGCTCCGTCACCCCGGCCGGGCCGATCTTGTCGAGCTTGTCGACGGCGCGCAGCCCCGCCTCCGTGTCGGTCAGCCCGATGCCCCGGTAGAAGCCCTCGCAGATCTTGCGGTTGTTGACCTGGATACGCACCGGCGGGATCGGCAGCGACCGCAGCGCGTCACCGATGACCAGCGGCATCTCCGCCTCGTAGTGCGCCGGCAGCGTGTCCCGGTCGACGATGTCGATGTCGGCCTGGAGGAACTCCCGGTAGCGGCCCTCCTGCGGGCGCTCACCCCGCCACACCTTCTGGATCTGGTAGCGGCGGAACGGGAACTGCAGCTTGCCGGCGTTCTCCAGCACGTAGCGGGCGAACGGCACGGTCAGGTCGAAGTGCAGGCCGAGCGCGTCGTCACCGGCCGGCCCGTCGGCGTCGGCCTGCAACCGGCGCAGCAGGTACACCTCCTTCGAGGTCTCCCCCTTGCGCAGGAGCTGGTCCAGCGGCTCCACCGAGCGGGTCTCCAGCGGCGCGAAGCCGTACAGCTCGAACGTGGCGCGGATCCGGTCGAGCACGAACTGCTCGATCATCCGCTGCGCCGGCGTCCACTCGGGGAAGCCGGAAATGGGCGTGGGCTTGCTCATCACGAACTCCTTGAGAACCCGCGCGGGCGCGGGTGAGGGTCTAGAGGCCTCGGGTGGGCGCGGCCGGGCGCGCGCCGCCGGTGCCCGCCACCTCGACGAGGTACGGGTTGGTCGCGCGCTCGCGGCCGATAGTGGTCGCGGGGCCGTGGCCGGGCAGGACGACTGTGTCGTCGGCCAGCGGGAGCACCTTGTCCCGCAGGCTGGACAGCATCCGGGGCATGCTGCCGCCCGGCAGGTCGGTACGGCCGATCGAGCCGGCGAACAGCACGTCACCGGAGAGGCAGATCTGCTCCGCCTCCCAGGGCGAGCCGGCGCCGGGCAACCGGAACAGCACCGACCCGCCGGTATGGCCGGGGGCGTGGTCGACGGTGATCTCCAACCCGGCCAGCGACAGCGTCGCGCCGTCGGTCAGCTCGGCCACGTCGTCCGGCTCGGCGTACGGCAGCCGGCCGCCGAACAGCTGGGTCAGGTCCATCGACAGCGCCTTGCTCGGGTCGGCCAGCAGCTCCCGGTCGTCCGGGTGGACGTAGGCGGGGATGCCCCGCGCGCCGCAGACCGGGGCGACGGAGAACGTGTGGTCCAGGTGGCCGTGGGTGAGCAGCACGGCGGCCGGGTGCAGGCGATGCTCGGCGAGCACGGCGTCGAGCCGGTCGAGCACCCCGATGCCGGGGTCGACCACCACGCACTGCTCCCCCGGAGCGGTCGCCACCACGTAGCAGTTGGTGCCGAAGGCGTCCGCGGGAAAGCCGGCCACGAGCACGTCGCTCCCCTTTCCGTCCGGTCGTCGTCTGCTTGCAGCCTAGTCGTAGCGGCGAGCGAGTTCCGCCCGCCACCGGGCCCGTCCGCCCCGGCCGGGCTGAGATGACGGGACCTCGTACACGACATTCACAGTCGCTACCCGTACACTCTGGCGGGCGTGTGGCGTGGCGCACCCCGACCGGAACGGCGGCCGGCGCCCGGCGCCGGCGGCGATTCAGGCAGAGGAAGGGGAGCGCACGTGGCTTCCAGCAGGGACCGGCAGCGCAAACTGGCGCGGGCCAAGCTCGACCGGCAGCTCGCCCGGCGGGCGGCGGCCGCGAAGCGCCGCCGGCAGATCCGGGCCGGTGTGGGCGCCGCGGTGGTGCTCGTGCTGATCGTGGCCGGTTCCGCCTGGGCGCTCGGCGCGTTCGACTCGGAGCCGGAGAAGCAGGCCGCCGAGGACGTCTGCCTCTGGACCGCGCAGGACGGCGCCGTCAACACCAACCTCAAGGACGTCGGCGAGCCGCCCACCACGGGCCTGCCCACCTCGGGCACCCGGCCGATGACGATCACCACCAACCAGGGTGGTCCGATCACCGTCGAGCTGGACCAGACCGACGCGCCGTGCGGCGCGGCGAGCCTGAGCTACCTGGCCGGCCGCTCGTTCTTCGACAACACCACGTGCCACGAGATCACCGCCGAGGGCGCGCTGCGCTGCGGCGACCCGACCGGCACCGGGCTCGGCGGACCGACCTACTCGTTCTTCGACGAGAACGTGCCGGCCGCGCCGGAGCCCAGCCCGTCGGCCTCCCCGGCCCCGGGGCAGCCGGCGACGTACCCGAAGGGCACGGTCGCCATGATCGGCAACCCGCCGGGTAGCAACGGCAGCCAGTTCCTGATCTTCTTCAAGGACGCCAGCCCGGAGAAGCCGGCCTACTCCGTGGTCGGCAAGGTCACCGGCGGGCTCGACGTGGTGGAGAAGATCGGCGCCATGCCGACGGAGGACAATGGCAACGGCGCCAAGGTCAAGCCCAAGACGCAGATCCTGGTGCAGAGCGTCACCGTCGGCGAGCCGGGCGCGGCTCCGGCCGACAGTCCCGCGCCCTCGCCGAGCGCCAGCGCGGGCTGACCGACCCAGAGTCGGCGGCAGCCCGCCGGCTCACCCACACGTGACCGGCGGCGCGCGCGCCGACCCCAAACGCAGCAGGTGAGGAGTGACCGTGACGTCCACCAGAGACCGCCAGCGCGCGGCGGCGCGGGCCAAGCTCGAGCGGGAGATGGCGGAGCGGGCCGGCAAGGCCCGCAAGCGCCGGCAGACCCAGGCGATCGTCGGCGCCGCGGCCGTGCTGGTGCTCGTCGTTGCCGGCACGGTGTGGCTGGCCACCTCGCTCGGCGGCGACGACGACGAGCAGACCGGCGGCACGACCACTGCCGACGCCGTGCAGTGCGCGTACACGGAGGTGCCCAAGGAGGGCCGGCCGCCGCAGATCAAGGACGTCGGGCTGCCGCCGACCCAGCAGGCCGGCAAGGGTTCCCAGACGATGACCATCGACACCAACCTGGGCCCGATCACCGCCAAGATCGACCGTGCCGCCGTGCCCTGCACCGCGGGCAGCTTCACGCACCTCGCCAGCAAGGGCTTCTTCGACAACACCAAGTGCCACCGCCTGGTGACCGAGGGCATCAAGGTGCTCCAGTGCGGCGACCCGAGCGCCACCGGCAAGGGCTGGCGGGACACCGACGGCACCGGCGGGCCCAGCTACAACCTGGCCGAGGAGAACCTCCCCACCAACAAGCGCCCGCCGTACCCGGAGGGTGTCATCGCGATGGCCAACTCCGGGCAGCCGGGCAGCACCGGCAGCCAGTTCTTCATCGTGTACGGCGACTCGCCGCTCGACCCGAACTACACGGTGCTGGGCACCATCACCGGTGGCATGGACGTGGTGAAGCAGGTCGCCGCGGCCGGTGACGACGGCGCGTTCGCCAAGCAGGCCGGCGGTGGTCACCCGAAGAAGGAGATCACCATGACCAAGGTGACGATGAGCCCGGTCGAGGGCGGCTGACCGCACCGGTACGACGACGAAGCGCCCGCCGGCTGATCGCAGCCGGCGGGCGCTTTCGCGTACGTGGTGGCTCAGGCCCCGGAGGTGACCCGGTACGCGTCGAACACGCCGTCGACCTTGCGTACCGCGGCCAGCAGGTGGCCCAGGTGCTTCGGGTCGGCCATCTCGAAGCTGAACCGGCTCACCGCCACCCGGTCCCGGGTGGTGGTGACGGTCGCGGAGAGGATGTTGACCCGCTCCTCGGACAGCACCCGGGTCACGTCGGCGAGCAGCTTGTGCCGGTCCAGCGCCTCGACCTGGATGGCGACCAGGAACGTGGACGCCGAGGTGAGCTTCCAGCTGACCTCGACCACCCGCTCGGGCTGGGCGCGCAGGTCCTCGGCGTTGGCGCAGTCGTCCCGGTGCACGCTGACCCCGCCGGAGCGGGTGACGAAACCGAACACCGAGTCCGGCGGCACCGGCGTACAGCAGCGGGCCAGCTTGATCCAGACGTCGCTGACGCCGCGGACCACCACGCCCGGGTCGGCGCTGCTCTGCCGGCTGCGCGGCGGCCGGGTGGCGACGGCGGTCTCGGCGATGTCCTCCGCCGCGCCCTCCTCGCCGCCGTAGGAGGCCATCAGCTTCTGCACGACCGACTGCGCGGAGACCTGGCTGTCGCCGACCGCCGCGTACAGCGAGGCCACGTCGGCGAGGTGCAGGTCCCGCGCGATCGCCATCAGCGCGTCCGAGGTGAGCATCCGCTGCAACGGCATGCCCTGCTTGCGCATCGCCTTGACGATCGCGTCCTTGCCGGCCTCGATCGCCTCCTCGCGCCGCTCCTTGTTGAAGTACTGGCGGATCTTCGTACGCGCGCGCGGGCTCTTCACGAAGCCGAGCCAGTCCTGCGTCGGGCCGGCCGTGTCGGACTTCGACGTGAAGATCTCGATCACGTCGCCGTTGGAGAGCGTCGACTCCAGCGGCACCAGCTTGCCGTTCACCCGCGCGCCGATGCACTTGTGCCCGACCTCGGTGTGCACCGCGTACGCGAAGTCCACCGGCGTCGACCCGGTCGGCAGCGGGATGACGTCGCCCTTGGGGGTGAAGACGTACACCTCCTGGCTGGACAGGTCGAACCGCAGCGCGTCCAGGAACTCGCTCGGGTCCGCCGCCTCGCGCTGCCAGTCCAGCAGCTGCCGCAGCCAGGTCATCTCGTCGATGTGCGCCGGCGGGCCCACCACCGGCGTGCCCTTGTGCTCCTTGTACTTCCAGTGCGCGGCGATGCCGAACTCGGCGGTGCGGTGCATCGCGTACGTGCGGATCTGCATCTCCACCGGCTTGCCGGTGGGCCCGATGACAGTCGTGTGCAGCGACTGGTACATGTTGAACTTGGGCATGGCGATGTAGTCCTTGAACCGGCCCGGCACCGGCTGCCAGTTGGCGTGGATGACCCCCAACGCCGCATAGCAGTCGCGCACCGTGTCGACCAGGATCCGCACACCCACCAGGTCGTAGATGTCGTTGAAGTCGCGCCCCCGCACGATCATCTTCTGGTAGATCGAGTAGAGGTGCTTCGGCCGCCCGGTCGTCTCCGCCTTGATCTTGGCGGCCTTCAGGTCGGTGGACACCTTCTGGGTCACCTGGCGCAGCAGCGCCTCGCGCTGCGGCTGGTGCTCCCCGATCAGCCGGTTGATCTCCTCGAACCGCTTCGGGAACAGCGTGCCGAAGGCGAGATCCTCCAGCTCCCACTTGATCGTGTTCATACCGAGGCGGTGCGCCAGCGGCGCCAGGATCTCCAGCGTCTCCTTGGCCTTCTGCTCCTGCTTGGGGCGCGGCAGGAAGGTCAGGGTCCGCATGTTGTGCAGCCGGTCGGCCAGCTTGATCACCAGGACCCGGGGGTCCTTCGCCATCGCGACGACCATCTTGCGGATGGTCTCGGCCTTGGCCGCGTCGCCGAGCTTGACCTTGTCGAGCTTGGTGACGCCGTCGACGAGCAGCGCGACCTCGCCGCCGAAGTCGGCGCGCATCGCGTCGAGCGTGTACTCGGTGTCCTCGATGGTGTCGTGCAGCAGCGCCGCGACCAGCGTGGTGGTGTCCATGCCCAGGTTCGCCAGGATGGTCGCCACCGCGAGCGGGTGCGTGATGTAGGGGTCGCCGGACTTGCGGTACTGCCCCGAGTGCCACCGCGCGGCCGTGTCGAAGGCGCGCTGCAGCAGCCGCGCGTCGGCCTTGGGGTGGTTCTCCCGGTGCGTCGCGATCAGCGGCTCCAGCACCTCGCTGACCTGCGAGGTCTGCCAGGGCGCGTTGAACCGGGCCAGCCGGGCGCGTACCCGCCGGCCGGTGGGCGCGTTGGAGAGCGCGAACCCGCCGCTGGTCGCCGCGTCGGCGGCAGCCTCGGTCGGGAACGGCACCACGACCGCCCCGCCGTCGGCCGTCGCGTCGGGCGCGCCGCCGGTGGCGCCGGTCGCCCGGGCCTGCGGGTTGCCGCTGCGCTCGGTCACCGAGCCGTCCGCGTCGCCTGTCGGGTGCACCGTGCCCTCCACCGGAGGGACGACATCGTGGGACACCGGCCTCCTCACCGCTCGCCGGGATGCGCCGGCCGTTCGGCCGACGTCTGGTTCAACCGGCCCGGGGGCCGGTGTTGTTCCGCGCGGTCACCGGGGCCGGGCCCCGGCGCCTTCGCCGCCCCGGACACCTCGGCCGGGTCGGGCAAAGCGCAATGCTACCCGTACGCAGGGTACGCCACCGCTCCCCCGGACGGTCGGCGCCGACCGGCCCGACGGCCGGGGCCGGGTCAAACGGTCAACAGGGCGTGGACCGGACGCGGCGCGAGCCGCTTGCGGCCTTCCAGGAAGCCCAGCTCCAGCAGCACGGTGAACCCGGTCACCGTGCCACCGGCCCGCTCCACCAGGTCCAGCGTCGCCTCGGCGGTGCCGCCGGTGGCGAGCACGTCGTCGAGCACCAGCACGCGGTGGCCGGCGGTGAAGGCGTCCTGGTGCACCTCCAGCGTCGCCTCGCCGTACTCCAGCGCGTAGGAGGCGGAGTGCGTCGCCCGGGGCAGCTTGCCGGCCTTGCGCACCGGCACCACGCCGACCCCGGTGGCGTACGCGACGGCCGCGGCGAGCACGAACCCACGCGCCTCGATGCCGGCGACGGCGTCGAACGAGTCGCGCCCGTGGTACGCGATGATGCCGTCGATCACCTCACGGAACGCCGTACCGTCGGCGAACAGCGGCATCAGATCCTTGAACACGACACCCGGCTTGGGGAAGTCCGGCACGTCCAGCAACCGGCTGGCGACGAGCTGGGCGACCTCCGGGCCGCTGTCTCCGCGTACGCCCGTGGTGTGGGTCTCCGTCACAGTGCGTCCCATGTCCTCTCGAAACGACGACGGCGTCCGTCATGCCGTGACATCAGCATGACGGACGCCGTCGTCGCGACTACGTCCGGGCCCGTGGTTCAGCGGCGCTTGCCGCCGGGCCGGTTGCCGCCACCCCCGGCGGGTCGGCCGCCGCGGGCGCCGCTGGGACGCTTGCCGGCCGGGCGGGCGCCGACCTTGGGGGCGGCGCCCGCGAGCGCGGCGGCCTCCGGGTCGATCGGCGCGTCGGCGTCGGCAGCCGGGGCGGCGCGCGAGGCGCCCTTCGGGGTGATCTCGCCCCGGGCCAGCGCGGCCCGGCGGGACAGCACCCGCTTGTTGTGCGCGCTGATCCGCGGGTCCATGTTCTTCAGCAGCACCAACAGCGGGGTGGCCAGCACGATCGAGGTCAGGAACGCCACCGCCATACCGACGAACAGCACCAGGCCGAGGTCCTTCAGCGTGCCCGCGCCGAGCAGGCCGGCGCCGATGAAGAGCAGGCCGCCGACCGGCAGCAGCGCCACCACCGAGGTGTTCAGCGACCGCATGAGGCTCTGGTTGAGCGCCAGGTTGGACGCCTCGCCGTAGGTGACGTTGTTGTTCGCGGTGATGCCGCGTGTGTTCTCCTGCACCTTGTCGAAGACCACCACCACGTCGTAGAGCGCGAAGCCCAGGATCGTGAGGAAGCCGATGATCGTCGACGGGGTGACCTCGAAGCCGACCAGCGAGTAGATGCCGGCGGTGAGGACCAGGTTGGTCAGCAGCGAGGTGATCGCCGCGACCGCCATCCGCCACTCGAAGCGCAGCACCAGGTAGATCGACACCACCGCGATGAAGATCAGCAGACCGAGGAAGGCGCGGGAGGTGACCTGGCTGCCCCACGCCTCGGAGACCTGGCTGCCGCTGATCTGGTCGGCCTGGATGCCGAACTCCTCCGCCATCGCGGCCTTGGCCGCGTTGGCCTGCTCGGCGCTGAGCTGCCCGGTGCGCATCTCGTAGAACTCGCCGCTGGTGCTGCCGACCTTCTGCGCGCTCACCACCTCGACGCCGGGCGCCTCGTCGGCCAGCACTTCGTCGACGGTCTGCTCGGCCCGGTCCAGCGTGCCGACGCTGGCCGGCACCTGGAACGTGTTGCCGCCGGCGAACTCGATGCCGAGCTTGAAGCCGCTGATCGCGAAGCTGAGCACCGCGATCAGGACGAGGACGCCCGCCACGCCGAACCATAGGTTGCGGCGGCCGACGATGTTGAGATCCGCCTCGCCCCGGTAGAGCCGGGCGGCCAGACCGTTCTTAGCCATCTCAGGCCTCCTTGACACGCGGGTTGCGGGCGGTGCCCGACTCGGCCGACCGGGCCGGCAGAGCCCGGCCCAGACCGCTGACCCGCGGCGACAGGAACGCCCGGGTGCGGGCGAACATCGTCATGATCGGGTGGCGGAAGAGGAACACGACGACCAGGTCGAGCACTGTCGCCAGGCCGAGCGCGAAGGCGAAGCCCTTCACCGCGCCGACCGACACGATGTAGAGCACCACCGCCGACATCAGCGTGATCGCGTTCGCCGAGATGATCGTCCGGCGGGCCCGGATCCAGGCGCGCGGCACCGCGCTGCGTGGGCTGCGGCCCTCCCGGATCTCGTCCTTCAATCGTTCGAAGTAGATGACGAACGAGTCCGCCGCGACGCCCAGTGAGACGATCATGCCGGCGATGCCGGCGAGCGTGAGCGTGAAGCCGATCGAACGGCCGAGCACCACGAGCGCGCCGAAGACCAGCAGCGCGGAGAGCACCAGGCTCAGGAAGATGACCGAGCCGAGCAGCCGGTAGTAGAAGAACGAGTAGATGATGACCAGCAGCATGCCGATGCCGGCGGCCAGCAGACCCGCCTTGAGGTGGCTGTCGCCGAGCGTCGCGGTGACGTTCTGCTGCTCCTGCGGCTCGAACGTGACCGGCAGCGCGCCGTAGCGGAGCTGGCTGGCGAGCGCGTTCGCGGTCTTGTTGTCGAAGCTGCCGGTGATCTGCGAGTCACCGGTCAGCACGCCCTGGATCTCCGGGGACGAGACGATCTCGTTGTCCAGGACCACGGCGACCCGGCACTTGCCGTCCTGACCGAGCGCGGTCTGGTCGCAGGCCTGGCCCTCGTTGTTGAACGCCTCGCGGGTCAGCGCGGTCCACTTCTCCTGGCCCTTGCCGGTGAAGTTGAGGCTGACCACCCAGGAGCTGGTCTGGTCGAGCTGGGCGGAGGCGTTCTTGACGTCGGTGCCGAGCACCTTCGCCACGTCGAGGAGGTATTTCGCGCCGGACTCGCAGGCGACCGCCTTCTGCTTCTCGTCCTTGATCGAGGCGGCCGGGCGCTTGTCGAGCTGGGCGCAGGTGATGGTCGGGACGTTGAACTGCATCTCGACCGGCAGGACCGCGACCTCCTGCGGAGTGAGCGTGCCGAACGGCTTGAGCTTGTCGGCGAGCGTCGGGTCGGTGGTGAGGTCGGCCGGGGCCTGCAGGCCCGAGGCGGCGGCCCAGGCGGCCGCGCCGACCTTCTGCTCGACGGCCTTGCGCTGCTGCTCGATGCTCTGCGGCACCGGCTCGGCGCTGGCGCTGGCGCTGGGGGACGCGGCGCTCGGCGAGGCCGACGGGGTGGCCGAGGCGCTGGCGCTCGGGTTCGGGGCCATGCCGCCCTGTCCGCCGGCGCTCGGCGACCCGCTGACCTTGGGGCTCGTGGTCGCCTGCGGCGACGCGCTGCCCGACGGCGCCGGGCTGGCGGTACCGGACGGAGCGACGCTCGGGGTCGGCGCGGGCGCGGCGGCGGCGCCGCTGCCGTCGGTGGCCTTGAGGACCTTGCGGAAGCGCAGCTCGGCGGCGCTGCCCACGTCGGTCAGGTCCCGGTTCTGGCCGGGCAGGGAGATGACGATGTTGCGGTTGCCCTCGGTGACCACCTCGGCCTCGGCCACGCCGTAGGCGTTGACCCGGCTCTCGATGATCTGGCGCGCCTCCTCGAGGTTGCCGGCGGTCGGCGGCTTGCCGTCCACGGTGTTTGTGGCCTCGAGCGTCAGCCGGGTGCCGCCGACGAGGTCCAGGCCGAGCCGGGGCTCCAGCCGGTCCTTCCAGCCACCGCTGGCGCCGCCCGAGAAGAACACCAAAAGATAGAGGACGACGAAGATGAGCCCGAGCACGGCGAGCTGCCGTCCGGGCCGCATCTGTCCCTGAGGTGGTGCCACGGCTGTCCTGTCTCCCTGTACGGTCGCGCCGCTTCCGCGGCGGCGACAACTGTCGGGCCGGGGGTGTCCGCCCGACTGCTCCGGCGGATCGGCACCGGCCGACGGCACGCCGACCGGGGCACGGCGCGGGGGCGCCGCACGGCCTGGCCGGGTGCCGGCGCCGGGCGCCGACCCCAACTATCCACTTGTACCGATGATTCCGCTGCCCCGTCCGGGGCGGCAGTCACTCCTTGACCGGCTCGGCTTCCTCGCTGATCGTCTCGGCGGCCGGCGCCTCGGCGCGCTTGATCACGCGGGCCACGGCGGGGCGGGCATACCGGGTCTGCACCCCCGGGGCCACCTCCAGCAGGACGGTCTCGTCCTCGACCGCGGTGACAGTGCCGTGCAGGCCGCCGATGGTGACCACCTCGTCGCCCGGGGCCAGGGCGGACTGCATCTGCTCGGCCTCGCGGCGGCGCTTCTGCTGCGGTCGGATCATCATGAAGTACATGACGACGAAGAGCAGAGCGATCATCAGGATCGGCGTCAGACCGCCGGCTCCCCCGCCACTCGCTGCTGCGTAAAGCACGGTGTAGACCTTCCGGTTGGCCTCCGTCCCGGCGCCGGAGGGCGCCGCAGCGGAAGCGGATTCTCACGTCCTGTACAAACCGCGGCGAAGTCTAGTCCCTGCTCCTGAGAAGACCGAATGCGGCACAGATCACGAACGGATCACGGCTGGTCGGTCTGCACCGAGAAGAGATCGGGCCCCGAAGAGGTATCCGCACCAAATGTACCATTCGGCGGGTTGCGGCCCAGATGCCGCCAAGCGGCCTCCGTCGCCACCCGCCCCCGCGGCGTACGCGCCAGCAGGCCGGCCCGCACCAGGAACGGCTCGCAGACCTCCTCGACCGTGTCCGGCTGCTCCCCCACCGCGACCGCCAGCGTGGACAGGCCCACCGGGCCGCCCCGGAACGAGTCGACGAGCGCGGTCAGCACCGCCCGGTCGAGCCGGTCCAGGCCGAGCGCGTCCACGTCGTAGACGGTCAGCGCGGCCCGGGCGGTCTCCAGCGTGACCACCCCCTCGGCCCGCACCTCGGCGTAGTCGCGCACCCGGCGCAGCAGCCGGTTGGCGATACGCGGGGTGCCGCGGGACCGGCCGGCGATCTCGGCCGCGCCGTCAGCGGTGATCGGCACGCCGAGGATCCGGGCCGACCGGTGCAGCAGCGTCTCCAGGTCGGCCGGGGCGTAGAAGTCGAGGTGCGCGACGAAGCCGAAGCGGTCGCGCATCGGCCCGGTCAGCAGGCCGGACCGGGTGGTGGCGCCGACCAGCGTGAACGGCTCCACGTCGAGTGGGATGGCCGTCGCGCCCGGGCCCTTGCCGACCACCACGTCGACGCGGAAGTCCTCCATGGCGCTGTAGAGCAGTTCCTCGGCCGGCTTGGCGATCCGGTGGATCTCGTCGATGAACAGCACGTCGCCCTCGGCGAGGCTGGTCAGGATCGCGGCCAGGTCGCCGGAGCGCTCGATGGCCGGGCCGCTGGTCACCCGGATCCCCGCGCCCAGCTCGGCGGCGACGATGTTGGCCAGGCTGGTCTTGCCCAGGCCGGGCGGACCGGACAGCAGGATGTGGTCCGGCGGCGAGCCACGCCGCATCGCGCCCTGCAGCAGCAGGTCGAGCTGGTCCCGGACGCGGTCCTGGGCGATGAACTCGGCCAGCCGCTTCGGCCGGACGCTCGCCTCCGCGTCCCGCTCGGCGTCGTCGACGTACGCCGAGACCAGGTTCTCCCCGCTCATCGGGTCCGGCCCAGGAGGCGGATCGCCTGCTTGAGCAGGACCGGCACCGGCGGCGTCTCACCGTCCACGGTCTCCGCCACCGCGGCCACCGCCTGCTCGGCCTGGGCGGCCGTCCAGCCCAGCCCGACGAGGGCCTGGCGGACCTGCTCCGGCCAGGCGCCGGCGGTCACCCCGGCCGCGCCGTCGGCGCCCACCGGCACCGGGCCGATCCGGTCGCGCAGCTCCAGCACCAGCCGCTCGGCGCCCTTCTTGCCGATGCCCGGCACCCGGGTCAGCGCCGCGGTGTCGGCGTTGGCGATGGCCTTGCGGACCGCATCCGGCGTGTGCACGGCGAGCACCGCCTGGGCCAGCCGGGGACCGACCCCGCTGGCGGTCTGGAGCAGCTCGAACAGCTGCTTGGCGTCGTCGTCGGCGAAGCCGTAGAGGGTGAGCGAGTCCTCCCGGACGACCAGGCTGGTCGCCAGCCGGGCCGGCTGGCCCACGCGCAGCTCGGCGATCGTGCCGGGGGCGCACTGCACGGCCAGGCCGATGCCGCCCACCTCCACCACCGCGTGATCCGGGCCGGTGGCGGTCACCGTGCCGCGTACGCTCGCGATCATCGCGTCCCTCCTCGTCGGGCCCGCTGCGCGGCCTCGGCCAGCTTGGACCGGGTGCCGCCGCGCCACACGTGACAGATGGCCAGCGCCAGCGCGTCGGCGGCGTCGGCCGGTTTCGGCGGCTCGGGCAGCCGCAGCAGCCGGGTGACCATCGCCGTCATCTGCGCCTTGTCGGCCTGGCCGGAGCCGGTCACCGCCGCCTTCACCTCGCTCGGCGTGTACGTCGTCACCGGCAGCCCGGCCCGGGCCCCGGCGAGCACCGCGACGCCGCTGGCCTGCGCGGTGCCCATCACGGTGCGGACGTTGTGCTGGCTGAACACGCGCTCCACGGCGACCGCGTCCGGGCGGTGCTCGGCGACCAGGTCGGTGAGCGAGCGGTCCAGGTGCAGCAGGCGCAGCGGCAGGTCGTCGGCCGGGTCGGTGTAGACCACGTAGTAGGCCACGAGCGTGCAGGGGCGGCCCGGCACGCCCTCGACCACGCCGACCCCGCACCGGGTCAGCCCCGGGTCGACGCCCAGCACGCGCACGCCGCCTCCTCCCCGAGCCGCCAGCAGTACGTGTGTTCGACACACCCTACTGGTGCCCGCCGACGGCGGGTCGGCCGGACACGCCGGGCGCGGCCGGTGACGCGGCGCACCACACACCCGAGCGGTGGAGTATGTGTCGCCGCCCCATGTGCCAGGGGGCACCCGGCTCGTACGTTCATGCGCCATGACGGCAGAACCCGTGGTGGTCCCCCACGTCGTACACGTCGACCTGACCGGCCGTACCGCGCTGGTCACCGGCGGCGGCAGCGGCATCGGACGCGCCTGCGCCCTGCGCCTCGCGGCGGCCGGCGCGACAGTGGTGGTGCTGGACCGCGACGAGGCGGCGGCCGGGGCGGTGGCCGCCGAGGCCGGTGGCCGGGCGGTCGGGATCGACCTCGCCGACCCGGCGGCGGTGGACCGCCTCGACGTCGACGCCGACATCGTGGTCAACAACGCCGGCCTGCAGCACGTCTCGCCGGTGCAGGACTTCCCGGTCGAGCGCTTCGAGTACATCCAGCGGGTGATGGTCGAGGCGCCGTTCCTGCTCGTGCGCCGGGCGCTGCCCCGGATGTACGCGAACGGCTGGGGCCGGATCGTCAACATCTCCTCGGTGCACGGGCTGCGCGCCTCGCCGTTCAAGGCCGCGTACGTCTCGGCCAAGCACGCGCTGGAGGGCCTGTCCAAGGTGGTCGCGCTGGAGGGCGCCGCGCACGGCGTCACCGCCAACTGCATCAACCCGGCGTACGTGCGGACCGCGCTGGTGGAGAGCCAGATCGCCGACCAGGCGGCCACGCACGGCATCGGCGAGGACGAGGTGGTCGAGAAGATCATGCTGGCCCGGGCGGCGATCAAGCGGCTGATCGAGCCGGAGGAGGTGGCCGAGCTGCTGGCGTACCTGTGCTCCCCGCCGGCCGCGTTCCTCACCGGCGCCTCGATCGCCCTCGACGGGGGCTGGACGGCGAACTAGTGGCGCCACGCACAATGTCGGTCATGTCGTCGCCGGTCGAGTTCCTGGAGTTGCTGGCGCGCGAGGCCGCCGCGGTCGAGTTCGAGGGTCCGCTGGTGGCCGCGCGCGCCGCCGGGCTGCCCGCCGACCGGCTGGCCGAGCTGGAGCAGGCGAAGGTGGTGGCGCTGCGGGTACGGGCGCTGCTGGCCCGGCGGCGGCGCCGGGAGACCGAGCTGTCCGGCCTCTACGACACCGCGAGCGACCTGGCCGGGCTGCGCGACCTGGACGACGTGCTGCACGCGATCGTGCACCGGGCGCGGATCCTGCTCGGCACCGACGTGGCGTACATGACGCTCAACGACGAGGAGCGCGGCGACACGTACATGCGGGTGACCGACGGCTCGATCTCGGCCCGGTTCCAGCGGCTGCGGCTGGAGCTGGGCGACGGCCTGGGCGGCCTGGTGGCGCAGACCGGGACGCCGTACGTCACCTCGAACTACCAGGAGGACGAGCGGTTCCGGCACACCGGCGAGATCGACGGCGGGGTGGGCGAGGAGGGCCTGGTGGCCATCCTGGGCGTGCCGCTGCGGCTGGGCTCCAGCGTGATCGGCGTGCTGTACGCGGCGAACCGCTCGGCCCGGCCGTTCGCCCGCGAGGAGGTGTCGCTGCTGGTGTCGCTGGCGGCGCACGCGGCGGTGGCGATCGACACCGCGCGGCTGCTGGCCGAGACGCGGGCGGCGCTGGCCGAGCTGTCGGCGGCGAACAGCACGATCCGGGCGCACAGCAGCTCGGTGGAGCGTGCCGCCGCCGCGCACGACCGGATGACCGCGCTGGTGGTGCGCGGCGGCGGGATGGAGGACGTGGCCGCGGCGGTCACCGAGGTTCTCGGCGGCGCGCTGTTGGCGCTTGATGCCGAGGGCCGGCGGCTGGCCCGGGTCGGCGAGATCGAGGAGCCGGACCGGGCGGACATCGTGGAGGCGGTCGCCGCGTCGCGTACCGAGGGGCGCAGCGTGCGCCGGGGTCCGCTCTGGTACGCCGCGGTGGTGGCCGGCGCGGAGAACCTGGGCGCGCTGGTGCTGCGCCCGGACGACGAGCTGGTCGACGCCGACCAGCGCATCCTGGAGCGGGCCGCGCTGGTGACCGCGTTGCTGCTGCTGTTCCGCCGCACGGTGGCCGAGGCGGAGGGGCGCGTGCGCGGCGAGCTGCTGGACGACCTGATCGCCCGGCCGCTGCGCGACGCGGACGCGCTGCGGGCGCGGGCCCGCCGCATCGGGGTGGACCTGGACGCGCCGCACGTGCTGGTGGCGGTCGGCGACGACGCGTTCGCCGAGACCGGCTCGGCCCGGCAGCGGGTGCTGTCCTGGGCCACCACGTACGCCTCGACCCGGGGCGGCCTGGCGGCGGCGCGCGACGGGCGGGTGGTGCTGATGCTGCCGGGCCGGGACGCGGGCGGCGCGGCCCGGGCGGTGGCCCGGGACCTGTCGCGGGTGACCGGGCGGCCGGTGACGGCGGGGGCGAGCGGCCCCTCGACCGGGCCGGCGTCGCTCGCAGTCACGTTCGCCGAGGCGGAGCGCTGCCTGTCCGCGCTGGGCGCGCTGGGGCGGGCCGGGCAGGGGGCGAGCACCGCCGAGCTGGGCTTCGTCGGGCTGCTGCTGGGCGCGGTGGGCGACGCCGGGGACCGGGACGTGGCCGGATTCCTCACCGCGACAGTGGGTCCGGTGGTGGACTACGACGCCCGGCGGGGCACGGCGCTGGTGAAGACGCTGGAGGCGTACTTCGGGGTGGGCGGCAGCCTGGCCCGGGCCGCCGAGCAGCTGCACGTGCACGTGAACACGGTCACCCAGCGGCTGGAACGGGTCGGGCAGCTGCTCGGCGCGGACTGGCAGCGCCCGGATCGGGCGCTGGAGGTGCAGCTCGCGCTGCGCCTGCACCGGCTGCGCACGCCCACTCGCTGAGCGGCCGGGCACTGCGACCCGGTCTCAGCGGACGCGCAGGCCGTCCAGGACGGTGTCCACGATCCGCTCGGGCACCACCCGCTCGTCCCCGGCGTGCCAGTGCAGCATCCGCTGGGTGAGCATCGGCGCGGTGAGCAGCGCCATGGTCACCTCGATGTCGATGTCGGCGCGGAGTTCGCCGCGCTCGATCGCGCGGCGCAGCACCTCGCGCAACGCCTCGCGGCGCGGCTCGACGATCGCCTCGTACGCCTGCCGGTGGGCCGAGCTGCGGTTCACCTCGGGCACCAGGCACGGCATGATCTTGCGGGCCCGGGGGTCGGCGTGCTGGCCGACGGCGCCGACGAGCAGCACCAGGTCGTCGCGGACGGAACGGCCGGCGCAGTGCGGCGCGGGCCCCTTGAGCGTGCGCAGCGCGTCCAGCAGCAGCGCGTCCTTACCCGGCCAGCGGCGGTAGATGGTGGCCTTGCCGACTCCGGCGCGGGCCGCGATCGCCTCGATGCTCAGCGACTCGACGCTGTTGCCCTCGGCCAGCAGGTCGAGTGTGGCGTCCACGATCGCCTCGTCCGCGCGGGTGCTCCGCGGTCGTCCGGGCGACCGCGGAGCATCCGCCGTGGAAGTCATGTCAGACATTGTCCACGAACCTACGCGGCCCCGGCCAGCTCCCGGTCCGTGGCGGGGGTCGCACCACCGGCGGCGGCGACCGGCCGGCCGGGCATCCAGCGCAGCACGATGACGAGGCCGAGCGCGGCCACCACCGCCGAGACGCCGGCGGCCCAGTGCATGGCCGAGACGAAGGAGTCGTTCGCCGCGTCGATGAGTCGCGGCGCGGCCGGGCCGAGCCGGTCGGCGACCGCGTACGCCCCGGAGACCGACTCGCGGGCCGCGTCGCGTACCGGCGCGGGCAGGGCGGCCACCGCCGGGGCGACCTGGTCGCGGTAGACGGCGGAGAGCACCGAGCCGAGCACCGCCACGCCGAGCGCGCCGGCGACCTGCCGCACGGTGTTGCTGACCGCCGAACCGACACCGGCCTTCTCCCGGGGCAGCGACGACATGATCGACTCGGTGGCCGGGGGCATGATGTTGGCCATGCCGGCGCCCTGGAGGAAGCCGAGCGCCGAGAAGATCCAGATCGGGGTGTCCGCGTCGATGAAGACGAACGCGCCCAGCGCGGTGGCGGTGAGCAGCAGTCCGACCGCCGCCACCGACCGGCCGCCGTAGCGGCGGACCATCGCCGCGCTGCGCGGGGCGAAGATCAGCTGGGCCACCGCGAACGGCAGGAACAGCAGGCCGCTCTCCAGCGGGCTGTAGCCGCGGACCAGCTGCAGGTAGAACGCGCCGAAGAACATCACGCCCATGGCGGCGAAGAAGACCAGCCCGACCAGCGCCACCGGGGCGGCGAAGCGGGGCACCCGGAACAGCCGTACGTCCAGCGACGGGTGGTCGCTGCGCAGCTCGTGGGCGATGAACCAGCCGAGCACCGCGAGACCGCCCAGCACCGCTACCCACACCTGCGGCCGGTCGAAGCCGTGCTCGCCGCCGTCGATGATGCCGTACGTGAGCGCGACCAGGCCGACCACCGACAGCAGCACTCCGGGCACGTCGACCCGGCCGGGCTTCGGGTCGCGGGACTCCGGCACCAGGGCCGCGACCAGCACCACGCCGAGCGCCACCACCGGCACGTTGATCAGGAAGACCGAGCCCCACCAGAAGCGCTCCAGCAGCGCGCCGCCGAGCACCGGGCCGATCGCCACGCCGAGGCCGACCGCGCCGGCCCAGACGCCGATCGCCTTGGCCCGCTCACGCGGGTCGAAGACGTTGGAGATGATCGAGAGCGTCACCGGCATGATGGCCGCGCCGCCGACGCCCATGAGCGCGCGGGCCGCGATGAGCTGGGCCGGGTCCTGCGCGTACGCGGACAGCAGCGAGGCCAGCCCGAACAGCGCCAGGCCCAGGACCAGGAAGCGGCGGCGGCCGAGCCGGTCACCGAGCACGCCGAAGGTGAACAGCAGCCCGGCGAAGACGAGCGTGTAGGAGTTGATCGCCCATTCCAGCTCGCCCTGGGTGGCGCCGAGGCCGTGCACCGGGTCGGCGAGGGTGCGCAGCGCGACGTTGAGGATGGTGTTGTCGAGGACGACCACGAGGAGGCTGATCACCAGCACCCCGAGGATCGCCCACCTCCTCGGGTGTCCGGTGTTCCCGTGTGGTTCCACTGCAGGTTCTCCCCCCGGCTCCCCCGCGTCGAAATACGATACGGGTCAGACTCGTAACGGTGACGAGCGTAGGCGCGAGGATTTCGATACGGAACCGGTTCGTATCGAATGTGTGCCAGGTCACTTCTCGGCGTCAGGTGGCGCTATGCAGGCAGGCCAGCGCGGCCTCGCCGAGCGTGGTGAGGCGCTGCGGCACGGCCGAGGTGGGCGGGAACGGCTCGATCCAACCCGGGCCGGCGGCGAGCACCCGTACCCCCGGCAGGTCCCGCCGCAGGCGGACCAGGCGGTACGCGCGGCCGGTCACCGGGGTCTGCGACCAGACCACCACCACCCGCGGACGGACCCGCGCCGCCGCGCTGGCCAGCGCCGACCAGGGCAGGGCCGGGCCGAGGTGCAGCGCGCCGCGCCCGCGCTCGCGCAGCGCCGCGGCGAGCGCGTGCAGCCCGAGGCAGTGCGTCTCGTGCTCGGCGCCGGCCAGCAGCACACCCTGGGCGGGCAGCGGCCGGGTCGGCTCGCGGCCGAACACGTCCAGCCCGACCCGCAGCCCCTCGGAGAGGGCGTGCTCCATCGCGATCTCGGCGGCGCTGTCGCCGCGCAGCGAGCCGAGCAGCGGCAGGCAGACCTGTTCCCAGGCGGGCACCACGCCGGCCTCGGCGGCCAGGTCGAGCAGCAGCCCGGCGACCTGGTTGTCGTCCAGGTCCTCGGCGGCGGCGGTCAGCCGTTTGCGGGCCGTCTCGGCGGCCCCGGCCGGCATGTTCTCGGTCAGCAACGGACGTACCCCCGGGTAGCTCTCCTACCCAGGGGTTCGCTCGCACCGGCCGATCCGGATGCGCCGACGGCGGATCCGGATCGGCCGGTCAGTCCGGGAAGGTCACCACCCAGCGGGCGCCCTCGCCACGGGCCAGCCGCTCCAGCGCATCGGGCGCCTCCGCCAGCGGCACCGTGCCGCTCACCAGCGGGCCGAGGTCGAGATCACCGGCGGCGAGCGCGGCGGCCAGCTCCGGCACCTCCCGGTCCGGGTCGGTCGAGCCGTACACCGAGGAGCGCAGCGTGCGGGCGGAGTGGAAGATGTCCAGCGCGGAGAGGCTGAGCATGTCGTCCTTGCCGCCCATGCCGACCACTGTGACCGCTCCCCCGCGCCGCGTCGCCCGCCAGGCGGCGCGGATGGTGGCGGACCGGCCGACGCACTCGAAGGCGTGGTCCACGCCGCGCCCGTCGGTGCGCGCCCGGATCTGCTTGCCCAGCGTGTCGTCGGAGCGCAGGAAGTCGGTGGCCCCGGCCGCGAGCGCCAGGTCCCGCTTCGCCTCCACCACGTCCACGGCGAGGATCGGCGACGCGCCGGCCCGCCGCGCGGCGGTCAGCACGGCCAGGCCCACCCCGCCGAGCCCGATCACCGCTACCGACTCGCCGGGCGCGACCCGCGCGGTGTTGCGGACCGCGCCGACGCCGGTGAGCACCGCGCAGCCCAGCACGGCGGCCTGCTCCGGCGGCAGCCCGGCCGGCACCGGTACGGCGGCGCGCTGCGGCACCACCACCTCCTCGGCGAGCGCGCCGAGCCCGAGCGTGACCGCGAGGGGCTCACCGGCGGCCGTCTCACCCCGGGGTGTCGACGGGTTGAGGTTGGCCGCGCAGAGCCACGGCTCACCGTGCCGGCAGTGCCAGCAGTCCCGGCAGGCCGGCGCCCAGTTGAGCACCACTGGCGTGCCGACCGCGATCGTCGTGTCCGGCCCGGCCTCGGCCACCACGCCGGTCGCCTCATGGCCCAGCACCAGCGGGTACGCGGGCGCCAGCGTGCCGTCCACCATGGCCAGGTCGGAGTGGCAGATGCCGGCGGCGCGGATGCGTACCCGCAGCTCGCCCGGGCCGGGGGCGGGCAGGCGTACCTCCTCGACCGCCGGGGTCTCGCCCCGGCCGCGTACCACCAGCGCCCTCACCGCTGGATCGCCTTCAGCTCGGTGAACTCCTCCACGCCGTACGCGCCCAGTTCCCGGCCCAGGCCGGACTGCTTGTAGCCGCCGAACGGGGCGAGCGGGTTGAACGCGCCGCCGTTGACGTCCACCTGACCGGTACGCATCCGCCGGGCCACCGCCAGCGCCGCGTCGGGGTCGGCGGACCAGACCGCGCCGGCCAGCCCGTACCGGGAGTTGTTGGCGATGGCGACCGCCTCGTCGGTGTCGGCGAACGGGATCACCGCGAGCACCGGGCCGAACACCTCCTCCTGGGCGAGCGCGCTGTCCGGGTGCACGTCGGCGAAGACGGTGGGCGCGACGAAGTGCCCCTGCGGCGGCAGCGGCGCGTCCGGGCCGCCGGCGACGAGCCGGGCGCCGTCGGCGAGCGCCCGGTCCACGTGGTCGCGTACCCGCCGGGCCTGCGCGGCGGAGGCGAGCGGGCCCAGCCGGGTGGCCGGGTCGAAGGGGTCGCCGAGCCGGTAGCCGGCCACCGCCGCCGCGACCAGGTCCAGGGCCTCGTCGTAGCGGTCGCGGTGTACGAGCATCCGGGTCCAGGCGGTGCAGGTCTGCCCGGAGTTGAGCAGCGCGTTGCCGACGCCGACCTTGACCGCGGTGGGCAGATCGGCGTCGGCCAGGACGATGTTCGCGGACTTGCCGCCGAGTTCCAGCGACACCCGGGCGATCCGCTCGGCGGCCAGGTGGGCGATGCGCCGGCCGGTGGCGGTGGAGCCGGTGAACGAGACCAGGTCGACGTCGGGGTGCGCGGCCAGCGCCTCGCCGACCACCGGGCCGGTGCCGGGCACCAGGTTCACCACGCCGGGCGGCAGGCCGGCGTCGGTGATCGCGTCGAACAGCAGGTACGCGGTGAGCGGCGTCAACTCGCTGGGCTTGAGCACCACGGTGCACCCGGCGGCGAGCGCGGGCGCGACCTTCGCGACCACCTGGTGCAGCGGGTAGTTCCACGGGGTGATCGCACCGACCACGCCGACCGGCTCGCGGACGACGAGCGAGTTGCCGACCGTGTGCTCGGCGGCCGGGCGGGCGGCCAGGTCGACCATGCTCCGCAGCACTTTGAGCGGCAGCCCGGCCTGGACGCGGGTGGCGAGCTTGAGCGGGGTGCCCAGCTCGGTGGCCACGGTGCGGGCGATCTCGTCGGCGCGCGCGGCGAGCGCGGTGTGCAGCCGGTCCAGGTGCGCGGCCCGCTGCCCGGGGGCGGTTGCGGCCCAGCCGGGGAACGCGGCGCGGGCGGCGGCGACCGCGCGGTCCACGTCGGCCGGCGTACCGGCCGGCACCTCGCCGATGATGCTCGCGGTGGCCGGGTTCTCCACCGGGACGGTGTCGTCCGACGACGGGTCGGCCCAGTCACCGGAGATGTGCAGGTGGCGGCGCGTCAGCAGGGCGGGCGGGGCGGCGGCGAGATCCATGGCGTCCTTCGGGGGCGGCGGTGGAAACTAGCGGTGGGAGTTTGGACGCTACTCCGGACCGCCGACCCGTTCCAGCGGGGCGACGGTGGCCGCGTACTCGGCGGCGAGGCCGTGCAGCAGCGCGTCCAGGCCGAGCGCGAACGCCCCCTCGTCCACGCTGCGCTGGTGGCCGGCGAGGCGGTGCGCCTGGTTGAGGTGCGGGTGCGCGGCGTAGAGCGAGGGGTCCTCGACGAAGCCGCGGGCGAACGAGCCGAGCGCGGACCCGGCCACGAAGTAGCGCATCGCGGCGCCGATGTGGGTGGCCCGCGCGGGCGGCCAGCCGGCCCGGACCAGCGCGCCGTAGACCGCGTCGGCCATGGCGAGCGCGGCCGGACGCCGGCCCGGCCCCTGCGCCAGGTACGGCACGATGTTCGGGTGCGCGGCCAGCGCGGCCCGGTACGAGCGCGCCCAGCGGCCGAGCGCGTCGAGCCACTCGTACTCGTCGAAGACGCCGATGTCCACGGTCGCCGCGACGCCGTCGGCCACCGCGTCGAGGATCTCCTCCTTGGTGGCGAAGTGGTTGTAGAGCGAGGGGCCGCGTACGCCCAGCGCGGCGGCGAGCCGCCGGGTGGAGAGCGCGTCCAGCCCGTCGGCGTCGATCAGCGCCAGCGCGGTCTCGACGATCCGGTCGCGGGTGAGCAGGGCCTGTCGGGGTCGGGGCACCTGATCATCATCCTCCTTTCGACATCGGGTCTGGACGCGGGAAAACTTCCAGCGCTAGTTTATAGCCAGTCGACCTGAGGGGGAACCGTGGACTTCGCACTGTCCGACGAGGAACGCGCGATCCGGGACACCGTTCGCACGTTCGTCACCCGCGAGGTGATGCCGCTGGAGGCGGAGGTGCTGCGCCGCGAGCGCGCCCACCAGCCCGGCCTCGACCGCTCCGAGCTGCGCGAACTGCAGCTCAAGGCGAAGAAGTTCGGCTTCTGGGGGCTGGCCACCCCGGAGGAGTACGGCGGCATGGCGCTGCCGGCGGTCATGCAGTCGCTGATCTGGACCGAGCTGGGCCGCACCTTCGTGCCGTTCCGCTTCGGCGGCGAAGCCGACAACATCCTGTTCCACGCCACCGAGGAGCAGAAGCGCGAGTTCCTCATCCCCACCATCGAGGGGGAACGGATCTCCTGCTTCGCCATCACCGAGCCCGGCGCGGGCTCCGACGCGGCGAACATCAAGCTGCGCGCCCGCCGCGACGGCGACGACTGGATCCTCGACGGCGAGAAGACGTTCATCACCAACGGCAACGACGCCGACTTCGCCATCGTGGTCGCCGTGACCGACCCGGAGAAGGGCGCCCGCCGCGGCGGCGCCACCGCCTTCCTGGTGGACCGCGCGATGGGCTGGCGCTCGGAGTTCATCCAGACCATGGGCGAGGGCGGCCCGGCCTCGCTGATCTTCGACGGCGTACGGGTGCCGCACCGCAACATCCTCGGCGAGATCGGGCAGGGCTTCACGCTCGGCATGGAGTGGATCGGCAAGGGCCGCTACACCATCCCGTCGCACGCCGTCGGCATCGCCGAACGAGTCCTCCAGATGGCGATCGACCACGCCAACACGCGGGAGACGTTCGGCGCGCCGATCGCCACCAACCAGGCCATCCAGTGGATGATCGCCGACTCGGAGACCGAACTGGAGGCGGCCCGCTGGCTGATCCTGCGCTCGGCCTGGACGGTCGACCAGGGCCTCGACCCCCGGCACGCCTCCTCGATGGGCAAGCTCTACGGCGCCGGCATGGTCAACCGGGTGGTGGACCGCGCGCTGCAGATCCACGGCGGCATGGGCTACACCCGCGAGCTGCCGATCGAACGCTGGTACCGGCAGGTCCGGCTCTACCGGATCTTCGAGGGCACCGACGAGATGCAGCGGCTGATCATCTCCCGGGACCTGCTGCGCGGCTACACGAAGATCGGCGGGCACCTGGCCTGAGCTGTCACCCGACCGCAGCGGTCAGCCGGTCAGCGCCTCGACCGCCCGGTCCACGTCCTCCTCGGTCGTGTACAGGTGGAACGAGGCGCGGACCCGGCCCGCCCGGACCGCCGCGCGCACCCCGGCGCGGGCCAGCCGTTCCTGCGCGTCCGGCACGTCCACGGAGACGATCGCGCTGTCGCCGGGCGGGCGGCCCAGCCCGGTCAGGAACCGGTTGGCCAGCCCCACGTCGTACGCGCGCACCGCCTCCGGATCGAGGTCGGCGAGCAACTCCAGCGCGGGCGCGGCCCCGACGTAGCACAGCCAGGACGGGGAGATGTCGAAGCGCCGGGCGTCGTCGGCCAGGCGCAGCGGCAGTCCGTAGTAGGAGGCGTGCGGGTCCTTGCCCGCGAACCACCCGGCCGCGTCCGGGCGAATCCGCTCGCGCAGCTCCGGCGCCAGGTAGGCGAAGGCCGCGCCGCGCGGTGCCATCAACCACTTGTACGCCCCGACCACCACCGCGTCCGCCCGGTCCGCGGCGAACGGCAGCCACCCGCACGCCTGCGTGGCGTCGACCACCACGACGGCGCCGTGCGCCCGGGCCGCCGCGACGATCTCGTCGTACGGGGCCACGACGCCGTCGGCGGACTGCACCACGCTGAACGCCACCAGGTCGGTGCCGGCGTCGATCGCGTCGACCAGGCCGGCCAGCGGCACGGTGCGGACCCGCACCCCGCGCTCCTGCTGGACGAGCCAGGGGAACAGGATCGAGGTGAACTCGCTCTCGGGCACCACCACAGTCGCACCCTCCGGCAGGCTCGCCGCGATCGGCGCGACCAGCTGCGACACGGCGGAACCGATGCTCACGTCGGCGGCGTCCACGCCGGTCAGCCGGGCGAACGCGGCCCGGGACCGGTCCACCGACTCGTCCCACACCTCGAACGACACCCGTCCGCCCCGCCAGTCGGCGAGCACCCGCTGCACGGCGTCCCACACCGGCTCGGGCGGCAGCCCGTAGGTGGCGGTGTTCAACCAGCCCGGTTCCGGCTGCCACAACTTCCGTGCCTGCTCCAGCTCCATGCCCCCGACGCTAACCACCCCCACCCCACCCCCGACACCACCAATCCCACCCCCGTGGCCCCCGCACCCCCGCCCCCGCCCCCGCCCCCGCGATCTTGCACTTTCGGCCCCGGCGAATCGGGGCAAACAGGCCATCGGTGGGGCCGAAGCTGCAAGATCGCGGCAGAACGAGGGCGTTGGGGGCGGCGAGATGTACAAAATCGCGCGGCGGAACGAGGCCGAGGGGCGGAATGTGCAAGATCGCGGGGCCAGGCGGGAGCACCAACGCACCAACCCCCCGTCCTGTCGATCATGAAGTTGGCGGCGACAAATCGGACGTCAGGTGCCGTCAACTTCATGATCGACGCGGTGGGGTGGGGAGGGTCAGGGGGGTGGGGGGAGGTTGGGGAGTGCGGCAGTGAGCTCCTCGCGGACCCGGGGCAGGGGCCAGGTGGCCAGGTCTCGCAGGGAGTGGTGGCGGCGCAGGTGTCGTACCACGGTCAGGCCGACCAGGTAGCCGCACCGCTTGGGCAGGCCGTCGGCCAGCGGCGAGTCCCGCATCAGGAAGTACGGGGCGTGGTGCTCGACGTCGGTGGCGTCGAGGTCGGCGCGGACCCGGCGCAGGATCTCCGGCCACCGGCGGCGGCACTCGTCGAGCCACTGCCGGTGGCCGGGCCGGCCGAACCAGAGGTACTCCTCGTCCGGCCGCCCGGGGTCCAGCTCCGCCGTCACCTGGGTGGCGAGCCCTTCGGTGAACAGGGCGTTCGCCACCCCGTACTCGGGCCAGTCGCGGATCGCGGCGCCGCGGTCGTGCACCACGTGCGCGGCCTCGTGCCGTACCAGCAGGTCGAGATCCTCGGGCGGGCCGAGCTGTTCCACGGCGAGGAAGAGCGCGTACCTGCCGTTCAGCTCACCGGCCCAGCCGTTGGCCTGGTTGCGCCCGACCAGCACCACGCACTCGACCGGCCCGCCGTCGCCGGACCAGCCCAGCGCGCCGGCCACCGCCGCGACGCCGCCGGGCAGCAGCGCGCGTACCGTCTCGGCTCGTGCCGCCAGCTCGGTGGCGCGGCCGCGGAGCCCGTCCAGGGCGGCGGCCACGCCGGCTGCGTCGGACCAGCCGCCGTCGCGGCGCAGCGCCCGGACCACGTCCGGGTGCCCGGCCAGGTAGCGGGAGGTCCACGGCGGGCCGGACCGTTCGGCGCGGGCCAGGAAGTCGGGCACCAGGTCACGGACGAGCAGCAGGTCGGTGGGCGGCATCCGCACGATGCTGCCCGGCCGCGGCGCGGCGGGCAAGACCGCGACGGTACGGGGACAGCTCCGCATCTGAAGGAAGTCTTCAGCAAACTGCCCTTCGACGCAAGGTATCGACATAGACGAACGTCACGCTATAAGGTGCGGCGAACCGGCGACGGGAGCCAGTCGCCCCATGCAGTCGACGAGGAGTGACGTGACAGTTCGGAGACCCTCGCGCCGGGTGAGCCACCTGCTCGGCGGCGCCGTGATCCTCATGATCGGCCTGACCGGCCAGCCGGCCCACGCCGCGCCTGCGCACGGCGCTCAGCCGCTCGCCGCGCCACCGCTCGCCGCGGCCTTCGACCGGGCCGCCGCCGGCTCCGACGTGCCGCGCGACCTGCTCGCCGCGCTCGGGTACGCCGAGACCCGACTGGACGGTCACGGCGGGCAGCCCAGCGCCTCCGGCGGATACGGCGTGATGCACCTGACCAGCAACCCGAAGGTACGGACGCTGGACGAGGCCGCACGCCGGACCCGGCTGGACCGGGCCGACCTGCGTACCCGGGACGCGGCGAACGTGGCCGGCGCGGCGGCCGTGCTGCGCTCCTACGCCGACGAGGCCGGGCTGACCGCGGCGCAGCGCGACGACGTCAATCAGTGGTACGTCCCGATCGCCCGCTACGGCGGCTCGACGGACGCGGCCACCGCCCGGCTGTACGCGGACGCCGTGTACGACCTGCTCGCCCGGGGCTTCATCGCTACCACCGCCGGCGGCGAGGTCAGCGTGGACGGCCGTCCGGTCGCGCCGCAGCGGGGCCGGTACGCCGCCGTGGCGCCGCTGGGCACCGGCGACTTCGGCACCCTGAGCACCGACTACGGCCCGGCCGCATGGGTGCCCGCCAACTCGTCCAACTACACGGTCTCCAGCCGCGAGTCGGCGTACCCGATCAACTACATCGTCATCCACACCATGCAGGGCAGCTACGCCGGCTCGATCAGCTGGTTCCAGAACGCCGCCGCCGGCACCAGCGCGCACTACCTGCTCCGCTCCTCCGACGGCGCGGTGACCCAGATGGTGCGGGACAAGGACATCGCCTGGCACGCCGGCAACTGGACCTACAACACCCAGTCGATCGGCATCGAGCACGAGGGGTACGTCGACAACGCCTCCTGGTACACCGACGCGATGTACCGGTCGTCGGCGGCGCTGACCCGCTTCCTGTGCGACAAGTACGGCATCCCGAAGACCCGCACCAACATCATCGGGCACAACCAGGTGCCGGGCGCCACGCACACCGACCCGGGGTCGAACTGGAACTGGACCTACTACATGCAGCTCGTCACCGGCGGCACCACTCCCCCGCCGACCGCCTGGTCGACGATCGTGGACAACACCACCGCCGGCCGGTTCACCGCGAGCGCCAACTGGGGCACCTCGACGTACTCGGCGCAGCGCTACGGTGCCGACTACCGGTACGCCAACCCCGTCGCGGCCAGCGACACCGCCTGGTACAAGGTGAACATCCCGGCGACGGCCACCTACCGGGTGGAGGTCTGGTATCCGGCCGTCGCCGGCTACAACACCTCCACGCCGTACATCGTCGCGACGACGAGCGGCAACCAGACGGTAGCGGTGAACCAGGGCGCCAACGGCGGTGCGTGGCGGTCACTGGGCACCTTCACCCTGGCCGCCGGTGACGCCAACAAGGTCGGTGTCAGCAGGTGGTCCGGCAGCACCGGGTACGTGATCGCCGACGCCATCCGCGTCACCCGCGTCTAGCCGGCACGTCCCCGCTCGGCCCGGTCAGCTCACGTTGGCCGGGCCGAGCACGCTCTTCAGGTCACCCATCAGCGCAGTGGTCGGCGCGACCCGGAACGGGCCGAGGCGCAGCGTGGTGACCTTGCCGCCGTTGAGCAGCTTGACGTGCACCTCGGTGTCGCCGGGGTGCAGCACGAGCGTCTCCTTGAGCCGTTCCACCAGCGGCGGCGTGCAGCGGTGCACCGGGATGGTGAGCGTGACCGGCTTGTTCGCCGGGTTGCTGGTGACGTCCGGCATGGACATGTCCATCGCCATGATGCGCGGGGTGTCGTCGCGCCGGTCGACCCGGCCCTTGACCACCACGATCGCGTCCTCGGCGATGTACTGGCCGATCACCTCGTACGTGTTCGGGAAGAACAGCGTCTCCACGCCGCCGGCCAGGTCCTCCAGGGTGGCCGACGCCCACGCCCGGCCCTGCTTGGTGACCCGGCGCTGCACGCCGGAGAGGATGCCGGCCAGGGTGACCACCGCGCCGTCGGGCACCGTGCCCTCCTCCGACAGCGCGGCGATGGTGGTGTCCGCCGCCGCGCCGAGCACGTGTTCCAGGCCGAACAGCGGGTGGTCGGAGACGTACAGGCCGAGCATCTCGCGCTCGAACGCGAGCTTGTCGCGCTTGTCCCACTCCCCCTCGCCGATGACCGGCATGACAGTGGTGGTGCCGCCGGTCTCGGACTCGCCGAAGCCCGCGCCGAACAGGTCGTACTGGCCGACCGCCTCCTTGCGCTTGACGTCGGCGTACGCGTCGATGGCGTCGGCGTGCACTGCGAGCAGGCCCTTGCGCGGGTGGCCGAGCGCGTCGAACGCCCCGGCCTTGATCAGCGATTCGATTGTCTTCTTGTTGCAGACCACGGCGTCGACCTTGGACAGGAAGTCGTAGAAGTCGGCGTAGTCGCCCTTCTCCTCGCGGCACCGCATGATCGAGGCGACCACGTTCGCGCCGACGTTGCGTACCGCGCCGAGACCGAAGCGGATCTCCTCGCCGACCGGGGTGAACGGCCCGGCCGAGGTGTTGACGTCCGGCGGCAGCACCTGGATGCGCATCCGGCGGCACTCGGACAGGTACATCGCCATCTTGTCCTTGTCGTCACCGACGGAGGTGAGCAGGGCGGCCATGTACTCGGCCGGGTAGTGCGCCTTGAGGTACGCGGTCCAGTAGGAGACCAGGCCGTACGCGGCGGAGTGGGCCTTGTTGAAGGCGTAGCCGGCGAACGGGACCAGCACGTCCCACACGGCCTGGATGGCCTCGTCGGAGTAGCCGCGCTCGCGGCAGCCGTCCCGGAACGGGATGAACTCCTTGTCGAGGATCTCCTTCTTCTTCTTGCCCATCGCCCGGCGCAGCAGGTCGGCCTGGCCGAGCGTGTAGCCGGCGAGGATCTGCGCGGCGCGCTGCACCTGCTCCTGGTAGACGATCAGGCCGTAGGTGGGCGCGAGGATCTCGCGCAGCGGCTCCTCCAGCTCCGGGTGGATCGGGGTGATCTCCTGGAGGCCGTTCTTGCGCAGCGCGTAGTTGGTGTGCGAGTCCACGCCCATCGGGCCGGGCCGGTAGAGCGCGAGGACGGCGGAGATGTCCTCGAAGTTGTCCGGTTTCATCAGCCGCAGCAGCGAGCGCATCGGCCCGCCGTCGAGCTGGAACACGCCGAGCGTGTCGCCGCGGGCCAGCAGCTCGTACGCCGGTTTGTCGTCCAGCGGCAGGCCGAGCAGGTCCAGCTCCCGGCCGTGGTTGAGCTGGATGTTCTTCACCGCGTCGTCGATGATCGTCAGGTTGCGCAGGCCGAGGAAGTCCATCTTCAGCAGCCCGAGCGACTCGCAGGTCGGGTAGTCGAACTGCGTGATGATGACGCCGTCGGAGTCGCGCCGCATGAGCGGGATGTGCTCGATGATCGGCTCGGCGGACATGATGACACCGGCGGCGTGCACACCTGTCTGCCGGATCAGGCCCTCGATGCCCTTGGCGGTCTCGATGACCTTCTTGACGTCCGGGTCGGACTCGTAGAGGCCACGGATCTCGCCCGCCTCGGCGTAGCGGGGGTGCTTCGGGTCGAAGATGCCGGACAGCGGGATGTCCTTGCCCATCACCGCCGGGGGCATGGCCTTGGTGATCCGGTCGCCGACCGCGTACGGGTAGCCGAGCACCCGGGCCGAGTCCTTGATCGCGGCCTTCGCCTTGATCGTGCCGAACGTGGCGATCTGCGCGACCTTGTCCTCGCCCCACTTGTCGGTCACGTACTTGATGACCTCACCGCGCCGGCGCTCGTCGAAGTCGATGTCGACATCGGGCATGGAGACGCGCTCGGGGTTGAGGAACCGCTCGAAGATCAGGCCGTGCGGGATCGGGTCGAGGTCGGTGATGCCGAGCGCGTACGCCACGAGCGAGCCGGCCGCCGAGCCACGCCCGGGGCCGACCGCGATGCCCTGGCTCTTGGCCCACTGGATGAAGTCGGCGACCACGAGGAAGTACGACGGGAAGCCCATCTGGATGATGACGCCCAGCTCGTACTCGGCCTGGACGACGTGGCCCTCGGGGATGCCGTTGGGGAAGCGGCGCTTCAGCCCGGCGAAGGTCTCCTTGCGGAACCAGGACTCCTCGGTCTCGCCCTCGGGGATCGGGAAGCGCGGCATCAGGTTGTGGAACGTGAACATGCCGGCCGGGTCGACCTTCTCGGCCACCAGCAGCGTATTGCGGCAGCCCTGCTGCCACAGCTCGGAGGAGTCGACGGCGCGCATCTGGTCGGCGGACTTGACGAAGTAGCCGCCGCCCTCGAACCGGAACCGGTTGGGGTCGGCCACGTTGCTGCCGGTCTGTACGCAGAGCAGCACGTCGTGCGCCTCGGCCTGCGCCTCGTGCGTGTAGTGCGAGTCGTTCGTGACCACCGGCGGGATGTCGAGCTTGCGGGCGATCTCGGTGAGCCCGTCGCGGACGCGGCGCTCGATGTCGAGGCCGTGGTCCATGATCTCCAGGAAGTAGTTGTCCTTGCCGAAGATGTCCTGATAGGCGGCGGCGACCTTGAGCGCCTCGTCGAACTGGCCGAGCCGCAGCCGGGTCTGCACCGCGCCGGACGGGCAGCCGGTGGTGGCCATGATGCCCTGGGCGTGCTCGGCGATCAGCTCCATGTCCATCCGGGGCCACTTCACGTAGTGGCCCTCCATGGAGGCGCGGGAGTTGAGCTTGAACAGGTTGTGCAGGCCGTCGCGGTTGGCCGCCCACATGGTCATGTGGGTGATCGCGCCGTTGCCGGAGACGTCGTCGCTCTTCTGCTCGGGGCGCCCCCACTTGACCCGCGCCTTGTGGAAGCGCGACTCCGGCGCGACGTACGCCTCGACGCCGAGGATGGGCTTGACCCCGGCGTCCATGGCCTGCTTGTAGAAGTCGTTCGCGCCGTGCATGTTGCCGTGGTCGGTGATCGCCACCGCCGGCATGCCGAGCCGCGCCGCCTCGGCGAAGAGGTCCTTGAGCCGGGCCGCCCCGTCGAGCATCGAGTACTCGGTGTGTACGTGCAGATGCGCGAACGAATCGCCCATGCGTGGCGCCCCCCGGGTTGTGGATCAAGCTGCGTCGGAGTCGACCGACCCACCCTACCGAGGTGATCTCGCGGGCTCCACCGTCCGCGCCGGGCGTGGCCCGGGTCTCTCCGGCCGGCCGGTGTGCGGCACGCGATGTTCTTCTCTATTGCAATGGTGTGTGGCACACACTATCGTGTTGAGCATGGTCAGCGAAGAGGTCCTCCGGACCCACCTCCAGGAGCTACGGCGCGGCACTGTCGTGGTGGCCAGCCTGGTCGCCCTGCGCCGCCCCGACTACGGATACGCCCTGCTGCAACGGCTGGCCGCGCACGGCTTCGCGGTCGACGCCAACACGCTCTACCCGCTGCTGCGCCGGCTGGAGGACCAGGGCCTGCTGACCAGCGAGTGGAACACCGAGGAGAGCCGGCCGCGCAAGTTCTACCGGACCAGCGACGACGGCGAGTCCGTCCTGAACCGCCTGCTCGACGACATGACCGCGGTGCGGACGTCCGTCACCGACCTGATCGAAGGAGCGGAACGATGAGTTCCCTGACCGACCGTTACGTCGCCGCCACCATGCGGGCCGTGCCCGCGCAGCGCCGCCTGGAACTCGCCGAGGAACTGCGCGGCTCCATCGCCGACATGATCGACGACCGGACCGCGGGCGGGCAGGACCACGCCTCCGCCGAACGCGAGGTGCTCACCGAGCTGGGCCACCCGGAGAAGCTCGCGGCCCGCTACAGCGACCGCACGCTGCAACTCATCGGCCCGCGCTACTACCTGACCTGGTGGCGGCTGCTGCGACTGCTGCTCACCTGGATCCCGGCGATCGTCGGCGTGCTCTCCGGCGTCACGAAGGCGCTCGTCGACGGCGAGCCGGGCGCGGCGATCGGCGCGGCGATCGTGGCCGCCATGCAGACCGCGGTGCAGATCGCGTTCTGGGTCACGCTGGTGTTCGCCGTGCTGGAACGCACCCGCACCCCGCTCGGCCTGCCCGAGTGGACCGTCGACCAGCTCCCCGAGGAGACCCGGGAACGGCAGATCAACCACTCCGACAGCATCGCCTCGGTGGTGTTCCTGCTCGCCACCATCGGCCTCCTGATCGGCCAGCACTTCCAGCGCTGGACCACCGACGACGGCACCCGGCTGCCGGCGCTCGACCCGGCGCTCTGGAGCTTCTGGCTGCCGGCCCTGATCGTGGTGCTGCTGGCCACCGTCGGCCTGGAGATCGCCAAGTACCGGTCCGGCCGGTGGACCTGGCCCCTGGTGGCGGTCAACGCGGTGCTCAACGTCGCCTTCGCCGCCCCGGTGCTCTGGCTGCTCGCCACCGACCGGCTGCTCAACCCGGAGCTGGTCGAGCGGTTCGCCTGGCTGCGCGACGGCGGCACCGTCGAGTTCGCCCGGGTGGCGGGCGCGGTGGTCGTGCTGGTCGCGATCTGGGACGTGATCGACAGCGCGGTCAAGGCCGCCCGCGCCACCTGAGCCACGCCCGGCCCGGCACGCCCCGTCGAGGGCGTGCCGGGCCCTTCCGGGTACGCGGGCAGTCAGGCCGCCGCCCGCCACTCCCGGGCCAGCAGCGCGTAGACCACCTCGTCGGTCCACTCCCCCTTGACGAACTCGTTCTCCCGCAGGTGCGCCTCCCGGCGCATGCCGAGCCGCTCCAGCAACCGGGCCGAGGCGGTGTTGCGGGCGTCCAGCCGGCCGACGATCCGGTGCAGGCCCAGCCCGTCGAAGCCGATCCGCAGCAGTTCCCGGGCCGCCTCGGTGACGTAGCCGCGGCCGGTGTGCGCGGGATGCGCCACGTACCCGATCTCGCCCTGCCGGTGCTCTCCGCTGGTCCAGCTCAGCAGCACGTCGCCGACGAACTCGCCGGTGTCCGCGACCGTCACGGCGAGGTTGAGCACGTCGCCGGGGGCGCGCAGCGCGGTCCGCCGGACCAGCCGCTCGATCGCGGCCCGGGCGGCGCCGTCGTCGTACGGCTCGTGGTAGAGGTAGCGGGTGACCTCCGGGCGGCCCCGGTAGTCCCGGAGCACGGTCACGTCCGCGGCGGTGAAGGCGCGCAGCAGCAGACGCTCGGTACGCAACGGCAGATCAGGCACGAACACCCCGGCAGGCTACGTCGGCACTGTCGTCCGGCCCACCCGATTACGCCCCGGCCACCGCGACGGCCCGGTCGGTGGCATGGTCGTACGGTGAGCACCGCACCCACCACCGCCTGGCGCCGGCCGGCTCCCACGGCGGCGCAGTTCCGCGCCGACCTCTGGGTCGGGCTCGCGGTCACCGTGCTGGCCCTGTTCGAGCTGACCCTGGCGTACAGCACCGGGGCGTTCCTGCTCGGGCCGCCGCCGAGCGTCGCCGAGCAGGTCTGGTGGACCGTCGCGGTGACCGCCCCGCTGGCCGTACGGCGGCGCTGGCCCGCCACCGTCGCGGTGATCGTGGCCGTCGCCTTCGTCGCCGGGCAGGCCCGGGCGGTCCCGCTGGCCCAGATCCCGTCGGGCGCGCTGTTCGCCGCCCTGTTCACGCTCGGCGCGTGGGGCACCGACCGGCGGCTGGCCGGGCGGCTGCGGGCCGGCATCATCGTCGCGATGTTCGCCTGGCTCTGGCTGTCCCTCGCGTTGCGGGCCGACCAGATCTCCGCTGCCTCCTTCGCCGACGCCGCCGGCCCGGTGCCGCCGGTGCTCGCCGCAGTGGTGAACGGTGTGCTCTACAACGTGCTGTTCTTCGGCTTCGCCTACTACTCCGGGCAGACCGCCTGGGTGGCCGCGCGCCGCCGGCACGAGCTACGCGAACAGGCCGAGCAGCTGCGCCGCTCCCAGGCGGAGGCGCGCGAGCGCGCGGTGATGGGCGAGCGGGTCCGCATCGCCCGCGAACTGCACGACGTGGTCGCCCACCACGTGTCGGTGATGGGCGTGCAGGCCGCCGCGTGCCGGCGCGTGTTCGACCGGGACCGGGACAAGGCGCGTACCGCGCTGGCCGCCATCGAGCAGACGGCCCGCACCTCCGTCGACGAGCTGCGCCGGATGCTCGGCGTGCTGCGCGACCCGGACGCCGCGGCCGGCGCGGTCACCGCGCCGGAGGACACCGCCGGCATCGACCAGGTCCGCGCGCTCGTCGACCGGGCCCGGGAGACCGGGCTACGGGCCGACCTCGGGGTGTACGGGGAGCCGGTGCCGCTGCCGCGCTCGGTGTCGCAGGCGGCCTACCGGATCGTCCAGGAGGCGGTGACGAACGTGGTCAAGCACGCCCACGCCACCACGCTGGACGTGCGCATCCGCTATCTGGCGAGGGAGTTGGAGATCGACGTGAGCGACGACGGACAGGGCGGCGCGCCGGCGGCCGGGACCGGACTCGGCCTGATCGGCATGCGGGAGCGGGTCGCCGCCCACGGCGGTGAGGTGGAGGCCGGGCCGCGCCCCGGCGGCGGGTTCCGCGTCCGGGCCCGCATGCCGCTGCCGGTCGAGGCCGCCGGGCGGGCGGCGTGAACGCGCCGGTACGGGTGCTGCTCGTCGACGACCAGCACCTGGTCCGGACCGGTTTCCGGGTCATCCTGGAGGTCGAGGACGACATCGAGGTGGTCGGCGAGGCCGCCGACGGGCAGCGCGCCGTGTCGATGGCGTCCGCGCTGCGGCCGGACGTGGTGCTGATGGACGTGGAGATGCCGGTGCTCGACGGGCTGGAGGCCACGCGCCGGATCACCGCCGACTCGACGCCGGGCGGCGCGGCGGTGCTGATCCTCACCACGTTCGACCGGGACGACTATCTGTTCGCGGCGCTGCGCGCCGGGGCGAGCGGCTTCCTGCTGAAGAACGGCACCCCGGAGGACCTGGTCGAGGCGGTGCGGGTGGTGGCGCGCGGCGAAGGGCTGATCGCGCCGGCGCTGACCCGGCGGGTGATCTCCACGTTCGCCCGGCCCGGCGGGGCGCCGCCGGACCCCCGGCACGACGCGGCGACGGCGGACCTGACCCCGCGCGAGCGGGAGGTGCTGGAGCTGGTCGCGAGCGGCGCCAGCAACGCCGAGATCGCGGACGTGCTGCGCGTCGGCGAGGCGACGGTGAAGACCCACGTCAGCCGCGTACTGGCCAAGCTGGGGCTGCGCGACCGGGTGCAGGCGGTGGTGTTCGCGTACGAGCACGGGGTGGTCCGGCCCGGCGGATGACGCCGGTCCGCCGCAGGGCGGACCACGTGATCGTTCCGCGGTGGGACGACGGGTGCGGGCGCCGGCCGTAGCGTCGGGATCATGACCAGCGTGCTCCGCCTCGACGGCGTCGACCGCAGCTTCGGCGGCCGTCAGGTGCTCAAAGACGTCTCCTTCGACGTGACCGCCGGGCGCATGACCGGGTTCGTCGGCGGCAACGGCGCCGGCAAGACCACCACCATGCGCATCATCCTCGGCGTGCTCGCCCCGGACGCCGGGCAGGTCACCTGGCGGGGACACCGGCTCACCCGGGAGGACCGGGCCCGGTTCGGCTACATGCCCGAGGAACGCGGCCTCTACCCGAAGATGACGCCCCGCGAGCAGGTGGTCCACCTCGGCCGCCTGTACGGGCTGGACGCCGCCGGGGCGCGCCGCCGCACCGACGCGCTGCTGGAGCGGGTCGGTCTCGGCGAGCGGGCCGACGACCTGCTGGAGACGCTGTCGCTGGGCAACCAGCAGCGCGCGCAGATCGCCGCCGCGCTGGTGCACGACCCGGAGGTGCTGATCCTGGACGAGCCGTTCTCCGGGCTCGACCCGCTCGCCGTCGACATGGTGGTCGCGGTGCTGCGGGAACGTGCCGCCGCCGGAGCGCCGGTGCTGTTCTCCAGCCACCAGCTCGACGTGGTGGAGCGGCTCTGCGACGACCTGGTGCTCATCGCCGGCGGGACGATCCGGGCCGCCGGCGCCCGCGAGGAGCTGCGCGCCGCGTACACGTTGCCCCGGTTCTCGCTCGTGGTGGACGGCGACGCCGGCTGGCTGCGGGACCAGCCCGGCGTGCGGCTGGTCGACCTCGACGGCGCGCGCGCCGTGTTCGAGGTGGACCCGCCCGCCGACGACCAGGCGGTGCTGCGCGCGGCGCTGGAACGCGGCCCGGTACGCGCGTTCGGCCCGGTCACCCCGTCCCTCGCCGAGATCTTCCGAGAGGTCAACCAGTGAACACGTTCCAGGCCACCCGGCTGGTCGCGGCCCGCGAGATCAAGGTCAAGGTCCGCGACAAGACGTTCCTCTACAGCACGCTGATCTTCCTGCTGCTCGCCGTCGTGGCCACCGTGGTGCCGGCGATGCTGAGCAGCGGCCCGTCCACGGTGGCGGTGACCGCGGCCGGCGCCGAACCGCTGCGCGCGGCCGGGCTGGACGTCCTGCTGGTCGCCGACGACGGCGCCGCCGAGCAGGCGGTACGCGACGGCGACGCGGACGCCGCGGTGGTGGCCGGTCCGGTGGTGGTCGCCGACGAGCGGGCCCCGGACGACGTGGTCGCCGCGCTCAGCGCGGCCCCGCAGGTGAAGCTGCTGGACCCGGACGCGGTGGATCCACTCGTCGCGTACCTGGTGCCGTTCGCCTTCGCGTTCGTCTTCTTCTTCATGTCCCAGACGTTCGGGTTGCAGATCGCGCAGAGCGTCACCGAGGAGAAGCAGACCCGGATCGTGGAGATCCTGGTGGCCGCCGTGCCGGCCCGGGCGCTGCTGGCCGGCAAGATCCTCGCCGCGGGCGCGCTGGCGCTGGGGCAGATCACGCTGATCGCGGCGGTCGCGCTGATCGGGATGCGCCTGACCGACGGCGGTGACCTGCTGGGCCTGATCGCGCCCGCGATCGGCTGGTTCGTGCCGTTCTTCCTGTGCGGCTTCCTGCTGCTGGCGGCGATGTGGGCGGCGGCCGGGGCACTGGTGAACCGGCAGGAGGACATCGCCGGGGCGTCCACCCCGGTGCAGCTCGCCGTGATGGCGCCGTTCTTCGCGGTGGTGTTCCTCAACGACAACGCCACCGCGATGCGGGTCCTGTCGTACCTGCCGATCTCCGCGCCCACAGCGATGCCGGTACGGCTGTTCACCGGTGACGCGGCGACGTGGGAGCCGTTCGTGTCGCTGGCGCTGCTGCTGCTCGCGGCGGCCGGGTTCCTGCTCGCCGGGGCCCGGGTCTACGAGGGCTCGCTGCTGCGCACCAACGGGCGGACCTCGGTGCGGGCGGCGTGGCGGCAGCGCGAGCCGATCGGCTGACGACGGCATACGCCGAGCGCCGGCCACCCCGCAGCGGGGAGCCGGCGCTCGGCACGTCGGACCGGGGTCAGCCGACCGCGGCCATCACCTCGTCGGACACGTCGAAGTTGGCGTAGACGTTCTGCACGTCGTCGCAGTCCTCCAGCACGTCGATCAGCTTGAAGATCTTGCGCGCGCCCTCCTCGTCCAGCGGCACGTTCACGCTGGGGATGAGGGAGGACTCGGCCGACTCGTACTCGATGCCGGCGTCCTGCAGCGCGGTGCGGACCGCGATCAGGTCGCCCGGCTCGGACACCACCTCGTACGCCTCGCCGAGGTCGTTGACCTCCTCCGCGCCCGCGTCGAGCACTGCCATCATCACGTCGTCCTCGGTCGTGCCGCCCTTGGGGACGATCACCACCCCCTTGCGGGAGAACATGTACGACACCGAGCCGGCGTCGGCCAGCGAGCCGCCGTTGCGGGTCAGCGCGGTGCGCACCTCGGTGGCGGCACGGTTGCGGTTGTCGGTGAGGCACTCGATCAGCATCGCCACGCCGTTCGGGCCGTAACCCTCGTACATGATCGTCTGCCAGTCGGCGCCGCCGGCCTCCAGGCCGGAGCCGCGCTTGACCGCGCGGTCGATGTTGTCGTTCGGGACCGAGTTCTTCTTCGCCTTCTGGATGGCGTCGTAGAGAGTCGGGTTGCCGGCCGGGTCACCACCGCCGGTACGGGCGGCCACCTCGACGTTCTTGATCAGCTTGGCGAACATCTTGCCGCGCTTGGCGTCGATGACCGCCTTCTTGTGCTTGGTCGTCGCCCACTTTGAGTGGCCGGACATCTGTTACCTCCGTTGCTACCCGCCGTCTGCATCGACCGCACCACACGCCCCGCTCCCCCGCCGGCGCACGCCGACGCCGAGGTGCCGTGATCTCTGCTGGGAGCCGCGGCGGGCTGATGGCCCTGCCGAATCTCGGCAATCCTACCGGCGGGGGCCGGGTCACTGTCACGCGCCGCACGGCAGCGGCCCGCCCCGGGCCGCCCGAACCGGCACAATCAGGGACGGACCGGCCGCTCAGCGGCTCGCCCGGACCAGTTCCACGAAGTGGCGGTGCAGGCGCAGGTCGCCGGTCAGCTCCGGGTGGAACGAGGTGGCCAGCAGGTTGCCCTGCCGTACCGCGACGATCCGGTCCGCGGCCGGGCCGTCTGTCACCCGGCCGAGCACCTCGACGTCGGGGCCGACGCGCTCGACCCACGGCGCCCTGATGAACACGGCGTGGAACGGGCCGCCGTCGACGCCGGTGAGCGCCACCGGCGCCTCGAACGAGTCGACCTGACGGCCGAACGCGTTGCGCCGCACCGTCATGTCGACGCCGGCGAAGCCGCGCTGGTCGGGGCGGCCGTCCAGCACCTCGACGGCCAGCATGATCATGCCGGCGCAGGAGCCGTAGACCGGCATGCCGGCGGCGATCCGCTTGTCGATCGGCTCGCGCATCTCGAAGATGTCCACCAGCTTGCTGATCGTGGTCGACTCGCCGCCGGGCACCACCAGGCCGTCGACCGCGTCCAGCTCGCCGGGGCGCCGCACCGGCCGGGCGTCGGCGCCCGCGCCGGTCAGCGCCGCGACGTGCTCGCGTACGTCGCCCTGCAGCGCGAGCACGCCGATCACCGGTACGGTCACGCCGCTCCTCCCGCCACCGTGTTAACAAGGGGCCCCGCCTCTACCGGAGGCGTTAACAGGGGGCCCTTCCTTTCACTCACCAGCCGCGCTCGGCGAGGCGGTGCGGCTGCGGGATCTCGTCGACGTTGATGCCGACCATCGCCTCGCCCAGCCCGCGCGACACCTTGGCGAGCACGTCCGGGTCGTCGTGGAACGTGGTCGCCTTGACGATCGCGGCGGCCCGCTGCGCCGGGTTGCCGGACTTGAAGATGCCCGAGCCGACGAAGACGCCCTCGGCGCCGAGCTGCATCATCATGGCCGCGTCGGCGGGGGTCGCGATGCCGCCCGCGGTGAACAGCACGACCGGCAGCTTGCCCTGCTCGGCGACCTCCTTGACCAGCTCGTACGGCGCCTGCAGCTCCTTGGCCGCCACGTACAGCTCGTCGTCGGGCAGCGACTGGAGCCGGCGGATCTCCTGCCGGATCTTGCGCATGTGGGTGGTGGCGTTGGAGACGTCACCGGTGCCCGCCTCACCCTTCGAGCGGATCATGGCGGCGCCCTCGGTGATCCGGCGCAGCGCCTCGCCCAGGTTGGTCGCGCCGCACACGAACGGGACGGTGAACGCCCACTTGTCGATGTGGTTGGCGTAGTCGGCCGGGGTCAGCACCTCGGACTCGTCGACGTAGTCGACGCCGAGCGCCTGGAGGACCTGGGCCTCGACGAAGTGCCCGATCCGGGCCTTGGCCATCACCGGGATCGAGACGGCGGAGATGATGCCGTCGATCATGTCGGGGTCGCTCATCCGGGACACGCCGCCCTGGGCGCGGATGTCGGCCGGGACCCGCTCCAGCGCCATCACGGCCACGGCGCCGGCGTCCTCGGCGATCTTCGCCTGCTCGGGGGTGACCACGTCCATGATCACACCGCCCTTGAGCATCTCGGCCATGCCGCGCTTGACGCGGGCGGTGCCGACGGCGGTGGCGGGGGTCGGGGCTGCGGACTCAGACACGGGACATCGCTCCTCGGCGTGCTCGGGAGGTGACTGCGCAGGAATGCTACGACCGTCGCGACGCCGCTCCGAGCGCCAATCGAACCCCCGGTGGCCTGCCGTGTGGCCCCGGTCACGACCGGCGGTCAGCCGGTGGTCACGTCCGCCGGGGAGGCCAGCGTGGGATCGTCGATGTCGAAGTAGCGGGGCCACTCCCGCCCCCGCCCCATCCGGAACAGCCGCACCACCGGGCGGCTGCGCGCCGAGCGGGCGTCCCGGACCAGGTCGGTGTGCACCTGCCGGGCCAGCGCCAGCCGGCGGCTCGCCGCGATCACCGCCGCGCAGCCCGGGTCGTCCGGGTCCAGCCGCACCGCCCGCAACTGCCGGGTCAGGTCGTTCTCGGCCGCCTCGCGCTCCTCCGGGGCGGCGTCGAGCGCGATCCGGGCGGCGGCGTACAGCTCCACGCCGTACCGCTGCTCGGCCAGGACCGCGGCGGCGGCCGCGCGGCGCAGCAGGTGCGCCTCCAGCGCGCGGGCCGCCGAGTCCGCGCGGACCTGCAGCCGCTGCACCCGGCCGGAGGTCCAGATCAGGTACGCCGAGACCAGCCCGAGCACACCGACCGCGCCCACCACCCACCACATGCCCGGCATCGTAGTGCTGCTCCTCATCCCGCCCGCCCGGCGCGGGGCACCGGTCGACGCGCTCGTCACAGCGGCCGCAGCGGCCACCCCGGTCAGCCCAGTCCCGCCCACTCCTGGTCCATGACCCGGCCGTCGGTGGCCTCGATCGCGGCTGCGTATACCTCCAGAACACGGCGGGCAACCACGGGCCAGTCGAAATTCGCCACCACCTGGTCGCCGCAGGCGGTCAGCCCGGCGCGGCGGCCGGCGTCGTCGAGCAGCTCGGACAGCGCGCCGCCCAGCGCCGCCGCGTCGCCGGTCGGGAACAGCTGTCCGGCCCGGCCGCCGTCGAGCACCCGGCGGAACGCGTCCAGGTCGCTGGCGACCACAGTCGTCCCGGCGGCCAGCGCCTCGGTGAGGATCATCCCGAAGGATTCCCCGCCGGTGTTCGGTGCGACGTAGAGGTGCACGCTGCGCAACATGCGTGCCTTGTCCGCCTCGGAGACCAGGCCGAGGAACGTGACCCGGTCGCGCAGGGCGGCCGGGAACCGCCCGTACAGCTCGTCGGCGTCGCCCGGCCCGGCGACCAGCAGGCGCAGCCCGGGGCGGTGCGGCGCGAGCGCGACGAACGCGTCCCGCAGGATCGGGAAGCCCTTGCGCGGCTCGGTGAACCGGCCCAGGAAACCCAGCGTGCCGCCGGTGCCCGGCGCGCACTCCCCCGGCCAGCCGGGCAGCGGCGGCACCCCGGCGAACTTCGCCACCGCCACCCCGTTGGGGATCTCCACCGCGCCGCCGTCCATGTGCTCGACCTGCACCTTGCGGGCCAGCGCGCTCACCGCGATCCGGGCGGTGATCCGCTCCAGCACGATCTGCAGCGCGCCCTGCGCGGCCGACAGCACCCGGGAACGGGTCATCGCGGTGTGGAACGTGGCCACCACCGGGCCGCGGGCGCAGAGCACGGCCAGCATCGACAGGCTCGGCGTGAGCGGCTCGTGCACGTGCAGCACGTCGAAGTCGCCCCGGGTGATCCAGCGCCGCACCCGGGCGGTGGAGACCGGGCCGAACGCGATCCGGGCCACCGACCCGTTGTACGGCAGCGGCACCGCCCGCCCGGCCGACACCACGTACGGCGGCAGCGCCGAGTCCTCGTCGGCCGGCGCCAGCACGCTCACCTCGTGGCCGAGCCCGAGCAGCGCCTCGGCCAGGTCCATGACGTGGTTCTGCACCCCGCCCGGCACGTCGAACGAGTACGGGCACACGATGCCGATACGCACTGCGCCCTCCCCCTAGACCGTCCCGGTGGTGGCCGGCGGCGCCGCCGACGTGGGCGTACCGTCCCGGCCCTGGTCCAGCCACATCCGCTGCAACATGTGCCAGTCTTGCGGATGCCGGGCGATGCCCGCCGCCAGACCGTCGGCAATCCGCTGCGTCACCGCGCGGACCCGCTCGTCCAGCGGGGCGCTGTCCGGGTCCGGCAGCGGCAGCGGGCCGTCGATCGACGCGCACGCCGCGTCCGGCTCGTACCACATCGAGGCCACGTAGAGCGGCGCGCCGGTGCGGATCGCCAGCAGCGCCGGCCCGGCCGGCATCCGGGTCCGGCCGCCGAAGAAGTCGACCTCCACGCCCCGGGCCGACAGGTCCCGGTCGGCCAGCAGCGGCACCACGTAGCCGGCGCGCAGCCGGTCCACCAGCACGTCGAACGCGGGACGCGGGCCGCCGGTGTTGGGCAGGATCTCCATGCCCAGCCCTTCCCGGAACCCGACGAACCGCTCGTAGACGCCGTCCGGGAGCCGCTCGGCCACCGTGGTCATCGGCCAGCCGGTGGCCGCCACCCAGGCGCCGGCCGCGTCCCAGTTGCCGGCGTGCGGCAGCGCCACCACCGCGCCCCGCCCGGCCGCCACGTCGGCGGCGAGCAGTTCCTGCCCGTCCAGGCGGAACCCGGCGAGGATCTGCGCCCGGCTCAGGCCGGGCAGCCGGAACGCCTCCATCCAGTACCGGGCGTACGAGCGCAGGCCCTCGCGCACCAGCGCGTCCAGCTCCGCGTCGGGCAGTTCCGGGCCGACCACCCGGCGCAGGTTGGCGCGCAGCCGGCGCGTACCCCCGCCGTCCTTGCGGTGGGCGCGGTCGGCGCCCGCCCGGAAGGCCGCGGCCGCGACGGGCCGGGGCAGCGCCCGGATCAGGCGCCAGCCCGCGACGAAGCCCGCCTCGGTGAGGTTCACTCGACGCCGACCTGCTGGGCCTGGCGGTACACGTGGGCCATCCGCTGCCCGACGGTGAAGATCGAGACGGCGGCGAGCAGCCAGAGCGCGATCTCCAGCGCCAGCGGTACGCCAAGGCCGGTGAGCAGGCCGCCGACGCCGACGATGAGCAGCCGCTCGGTGCGTTCGGCGATGCCCACGTTGCAGGTCATCCCGAGGCCCTCGGCGCGGGCCTTGACGTAGGAGACCAGCCCGCCCGCGGCCAGGCAGATCAGCGCCGCCGCCACGCCCGAGTAGTCGTGCTCGGTGGCCAGCCAGTACGCGACCGCGCCGAACACCGCGCTGTCGGCGACCCGGTCCATGCTCGAGTCGAGGAACGCCCCGAACCGGGTGGACCCGCCGCTCATCCGCGCCATCGTGCCGTCGAGCAGGTCGGTGAGGGCGAAGACCGTGACGATCAGCGCGCCGGCGACCAGATGGCCGCGCGCGCCGAAGCCGAGCGCGCCCACGAGCACGCCGACGGTGCCGGTCACGGTGACCGCGTTGGGGGACACGCCCGCACGCAGCAGCGCACGGGCGATCGGCTCCACGACGCGGGTCATGCCCGCGCGGGCCGTCACTTGGAAGATCTTCGCCATGGCGGTCCCACGATAACGGCCCGCAACCGCCGGGGACACAGCCGGGCACACGACCCGCCCGACGGCCCTTGTGCCCGCACTCGCGCGGGTGTGAGATCGAGCCAGGAGGTGAGCCAGTTCACCGGATCACCGGTCCGCGTTCCCGGCCAGCAGGAGATCACCGGAAGATATCGCCGCGGCGCCCGTCCCGGGTCCGCTCCCCCGTCGCCCGCGGCGGTCGCCACCACCACCGGTTGAGGGAGGTGCGCCGCGATGGCGCAGAAGAACGAGAAGGGTGTCACCGGCGGCGCGCCGGTGGTGACCGAGCCCGGCAGGGTTCGCAACGTGGTGCTCGTCGGGCACTCCGGCGCCGGCAAGACGACTCTCGTCGAGGCGCTGCTGGCCGCCAGCGGCACGATCGGCCGGGCCGGCGCCGTCACCGAGGGCACCACCGTCTGCGACCACGACCCCGCCGCCGTACGGCAGCAGCGCTCGGTCAGCCTGGCCTGCGCGCCGCTGGTGCACCGCGACGTCAAGGTCAACCTGCTGGACACGCCGGGCTACGGCGACTTCGTCGGCGAGCTGCGCGCCGGGCTGCGCGCCGCCGACGCGGCGCTGTTCGTGGTTTCCGCCGTCGACGGCATGGACGCCGCCACGGCCGCCCTGTGGGAGGAGTGCGCCGCCGTCGACATGCCCCGCGCGGTGGCGGTCTCCCGGCTGGACCACCCGCGGGCCGACTTCGACGAGGCGGTGGCGCTGTGCCAGCGCGTCTTCGGCGACAACGTGCTCCCGCTCTACCTGCCGATGCTCGGCGACGACGGCGAGTCGGTGGCCGGCCTGATGGGCCTGATCACCCGCCGGGTGTACGACTACTCGGCCGGGCTGCCGCCGGAGGTACGCGAGCCGGACCCGGAGCACCTGCCGGCCATCCAGGAGTCCCGCAACGAGCTGATCGAGGGGATCATCGCGGAGAGCGAGGACGAGACCCTCATGGACCGCTACCTCGGCGGCGAGGAGATCGACCCCGAGGTGCTCATCACCGACCTGGAGACCGCTGTGGCCCGCGGCCACTTCTACCCGGTGGTGCCGGTCTGCGCGGAGACCGGCGTGGGCCTGGACGCGCTGCTCGACGGCCTGGTCGCGGCGTTCCCGTCGCCGCTGGAGCACGACCTGCCGCCGGTCACCGGCGTGGACGGCTCGCCCCGCCCGCCGCTGACCTGCGACCCGGACGGCCCGCTCGTCGCCGAGGTGGTCAAGACGACAGTCGACAGGCACGTCGGGCGGGTCTCGCTGGTGCGCGTCTTCTCCGGCACGCTCCGCCCCGACCAGGTCATCCACGTGTCCGGTCACGGCATGGCCGAGCGCGGCCACCCCGACCACGACGCCGACGAGCGGGTCGGCCACGTCTACACCCCGCTGGGCGCGACGCTGCGCGAGGTGGCCGCCTGCGTCGCCGGTGACCTGTGCGCGATCACCAAGTCGGGCAGCGCGGAGACCGGCGACACCATCTCGGCCAAGGACGACCCGCTGCTGGTCGCGCCCTGGGAGATGCCCGAGCCGCTGCTGCCGGTGGCGATCGTGGCGCGCAGCCGGGCCGACGAGGACGCGCTGGCCCGCAACCTGTCCCGGCTGGTCGCCGGTGACCCGACGCTGCGGCTGGAACGCAACGCGGAGACCCACCAGCTGGTGCTGTGGTGCATGGGCGAGGCGCACGCCGACGTGGTGCTCGACCGGCTGCGCGGCGGCGGGGTCGAGCTGGACACCGAGCCGGTCCGGGTGCCGCTGCGCGAGACGTTCGGCGCCGCCGCGCGCGGGCACGGCCGGCACGTCAAGCAGTCCGGCGGACACGGTCAGTACGCGGTCTGCGACATCGAGGTGGAGCCGCTGCCCCGGGGCGCCGGCTTCGAGTTCGTCGACCGGGTGGTCGGCGGCGCGGTCCCGCACAACTACATCCCGTCGGTGGAGAAGGGTGTACGGGCGCAGATGGAACGCGGTCTGGTCGCCGGCTACCCGGTGGTGGACCTGCGGGTGACGCTCGTGGACGGGAAGGCGCACAGCGTCGACTCCTCCGACGCCGCGTTCCAGACCGCCGGCGCGCTGGCGCTGCGTGACGCCGCCGAGAAGGGCCAGCCGACGCTGCTGGAGCCGGTCGACGAGATCACCGTGCGGGTGCCGGACTCGTCGGTCGGCGCGGTGATGGGCGACCTGTCCGGGCGGCGCGGCCGGGTGCTCGGCACCGAGCCGGACCCGGACGCCGAGGGCCGCACGCTGGTCCGCGCCGAGGTGCCCGCCACGGAGCTGCTGCGGTACGCGGTGGAGCTGCGCTCGATGACCGCCGGCACGGGAACGTTCCGCCGCGAGTTCGCCCGCCACGACCCCATGCCGGCCCACCTGGCCGACCAGGCCCGCAAGGAGTCCACCTCCCACTGACCCCGCCCGCCCCGCCCACCCGCCGCGGGGTCAGGGGCGGACGGCGGGGACCGGGGGCATCGGCCAGTGGGGGCGGTCGGCGTCCCGGAGGGCTGCCGAGCGTACCGCCGCCAGCTGCCGCTCCACCTCGGCGAAGTGGTCCGGGGCGAGCGGACCCCAGCTCAGCGCTGCCGCGTTCTCCTCGACCTGGGCGACGGTACGGGCGCCGGGGATCGGCACCGCGCGGCCGCTGCGCGCCCAGATCCACCCGATCGCCCCCTGGGCGAGGGTACGGCCGTCGGCGGTCAACGCGTCGCGGACGGCGGCGACCCGGCGCAGCCACTCCGGGGCGGGCCGGCCGCTGCGGAACCACTCCAGCCAGGTCGGCCCGAGTCCGCGTACGTCGTCGCGGGGCAGCGTCGACTCCGGCGTGTACTTGCCGGTGAGCAGCCCCATCCCGAGCGGTCCCCGGGCCAGGCTGGCCAGGTCGTGCTTGTCGCAGGCGTCGAGCATGGCCGGGGCGTCGCGGAGCACCGACAGCGCGTGCTGCACGGCGGCGGCGCCCCGGGCGACCTGGGCGAACGCGGCGGCCCGGTCGGCCCGGTCGGTACTCCAGCCGTACGCGCGGATCAGGCCGTCGTCCATCAGGTCGTCGAGCGTGCCGATGAGCGCCTCGGCCCGGGGCAGCGGCAGGTCACCGAGGTGCAGCTGGTAGAGGTCGATGTGGTCGGTGGCCAGCCGGCGCAGCGAGTCGGTCACCGCCCGGCGCAGGTAGTGCGGCGAGGCGTTCTCCCCGGTGGCCTGCCGGGCGCTCTCGTCGAACGTGTAGCCGAACTTCGTGGCGATCACGGCCTCGCCGCGCCGCCCGGCGAGCGCCCGGCCGAGCACCCGCTCGCCGTGCCCGGCGCCGTACGTGTCGGCGGTGTCGAACAGCGTGACACCGAGGTCGAGCGCGCGGCGGATCGCGCGTACCGACTCGTCGTCGTCGACCTGGCCCCAGCCCAGCGGGCGGGCGCCCTCGGCCCAGGGGCCGCCGATGGCCCAGCACCCCATACCGAGGGCGCTCACCTCGATGCCGCTGCGCCCCAACTGTCGCTTGTCGACTGCCACCGCCGCATCCTGTCATCTTCCCGGCGATCGCGGGCCGGTTCGTAGCCGAAGAGTCCGGGCGCGGTCACGCCGCGTGACGCCAGGCGGTGGACGTTCGCGGTGAAGCGATATACCTCAGAGTCATAAATATGACTCTGAGGTATATCGGTCCGAGGTCATCCCTCCCGATCCGGCTCTGCGGAGGAACGCCGCCGCCCGGCGAGCCGTCAGCGCGCGTAGGCCAGCAGCACCGGCTCGTCCTGGCCCGGCCAGGAGCCGGTGAGCCCGCCGGAGCCCGGCACCTCGGCCGGTACGGGCCGCCGGACCACCGCCAGCTCGACGTCCCCCACCCGGACCACCGTCACGCCGCCGTCACCCGAGCCGGTCGAAACCGAACCAGCCGACACCGAACCAGCCGACACCGCACCAGCCGAAGCCGGACCCGTCGGCACCGGACGGCCGGTACGGCTGCCGGTCAGCGTCATGCTCGCCGGACGCATCTCACGCTTGCCGTCGACCTCGAAATACTCCTCGGCCTGGCCGGCGTCGGCGAGCACTGCGGCAGCAAGCAGCGGCGGGTACACCGGGTCGCCGCAGGCGTCGTACACCCAGCGGCGGCCGAGCACCGAGTGCTCGACGAGACCCACGAGGAAGTCGTCCGCCCCGGCCAGCGGCGCGCCCCGGTAGGTCAGCGGCACCTGGAGCACCGGGCCGTCACCGGCGCGCACGAGCAGCGTCTCGACGCCCACCTCACCGGCCGGATCGTCGAACCGGTACGCCGCGACCCGGGTGACCTCCGCGCCCGCCTCCCCGGCGAACCAGGACCGGCCGGGCAGCCAGGGTACGAGCAGCTCCAGTTTCGAGGGGCGCAGTTCCGCGCGGTGCAGGAGAGCCATGCGCAAGATCGTACTGTCGGAACGGGCCGGCGTCAGGCCGCCGCCCACGCCTTGGCGAGCAGCTCCCGGGTGTCGGCGAGCAGTTGCGGCAGCACCTTCGTCCGGCCGATCACCGGCATGAAGTTGGCGTCGCCGCCCCAGCGCGGCACCACGTGCTGGTGCAGGTGCGCGGCGATGCCCGCGCCCGCCACGCCACCCTGGTTCATGCCCAGGTTGAAGCCGTGCGCGCTGGAGACGTGCCGGACCACCCGCATGGCGGCCTTGGTGAACGCGGCCAGCTCGACCGTCTCCGGCTCGTCCAGCTCCGTGTAGTCGGCCACGTGCCGGTAGGGGCAGACCAGCAGGTGCCCGGGGTTGTAGGGGTAGAGGTTGAGCACCGCGAAGACGTGCTCGCCCCGGGCCACCACCAGGGACTCCTCGGCCGGCAGCCCGGGCGCGAGGCAGAACGGGCAGCCGGCCGGCTTCTCGTACCCGCCCTCGGGCCGGTCCTCGCCGGAGATGTAGGTCATCCGGTGCGGCGTCCAGAGCCGGTCCAGCCCGTCCGCCAGACCGTTGTCGCCGCCGTACCCGGTGTCCCGCTCCGCCCCTGTCACACCGGCGATCCTACGATCCGGCCCGCTCGGCGGCAGGACCGGCGTTGGTGCGCGACTCCACCACCTCGCGCACGTGCGCGACCGCCTCGTCGATCGGCACGCCGTTGCGCTGCGAGCCGTCCCGGTAGCGGAACGAGACGGTGCCGGCGGCCACGTCGTCGTCCCCGGCGATCACCATGAACGGGATCTTCTGCTGCTGCGCGTTGCGGATCTTCTTCTGCATCCGGTCGTCGCCCAGGTCCACCTCGGCCCGGACGCCGTGCCGGCGCAGCGTCGCGGCGAAGTCGACCAGGTAGTCGCCGTGCTCCTCGCGGATCGGGATGCCGACCACCTGCACCGGCGCCAGCCAGGCCGGGAACGCGCCCGCGTAGTGCTCGGTGAGCACGCCGATGAACCGCTCGATCGACCCGAACTTGGCGCAGTGGATCATCACCGGCTGCTGCCGGGTGCCGTCGGCCGCCTGGTACTCCAGCCCGAAGCCCTTCGGCTGGTTGAAGTCGTACTGAATCGTCGACATCTGCCAGGTCCGGCCGATGGCGTCCTTGGCCTGCACGGAGATCTTCGGGCCGTAGAACGCCGCGCCGCCCGGGTCCGGCACCAGCTCCAGCCCGGTCTCCAGCGCGCACTGCTCCAGCACGGCGGTGGCGGTCGCCCAGTCCTCGTCGGACCCGACGAACTTGTCCGGCTTCGAGTCGTCGCGGGTCGACAGCTCCAGGTAGAAGTCGTCGATGCCGAAGTCGCGCAGCAGGCTGAGCACGAAGCCGAGCAGGTGCTTGATCTCGGCCGGCGCCTGCTCCTTCGTGCAGTAGGAGTGCGAGTCGTCCTGGGTGAATCCGCGCACCCGGGTCAGGCCGTGGATGACGCCCGACTTCTCGTACCGGTAGACCGTGCCGAACTCGAACAGCCGCAGCGGCAGCTGCCGGTAGGACCGCCCGCGCGACCGGTAGATCAGGTTGTGCATCGGGCAGTTCATGGCCTTGAGGTAGTAGTCGCTGCCCTCCATCTCCATCGGCGGGAACATCGTGTCCTTGTAGTAGGGCAGGTGTCCCGACGTGTGGAAGAGACCTTCCTTGGAGATGTGCGGCGTACCGACGTAGTCGAAGCCCTCCTCGACGTGCCGCGCCCGGACGTAGTCCTCCATCACCCGCTTGAGCACGCCACCCTTGGGGTGGAAGACCGGCAGACCGGAGCCGATCTCGTCGGGGAAGCTGAACAGGTCGAGGTCCGCGCCGAGCTTGCGGTGGTCGCGGCGGGCGGCCTCCTCCAGGAGCTTCAGGTACGCCTTGAGCTCGTCGCGGGTCGGCCACGCGGTGCCGTACACGCGCTGCAGCTGCGGGTTCTTCTCCGACCCGCGCCAGTACGCGGCGGCCGAGCGCATCAGCTTGAACGCGCCGATCAGCCGGGTGTTCGGCAGGTGCGGGCCGCGGCACAGGTCCGACCAGCAGACCTTGTCCTCGTTCGCGGCGAGGTTGTCGTAGATGGTCAGCTCGCCGCCGCCCACCTCCATCACCTCGGAGGAGTCCAGCCCCTCCCCCTTGACCTCGATCAGCTCCAGCTTGAACGGCTCGGCGGCCAGCTCGGACCGCGCCTCGTCCAGGTCGGCGAACCGGCGGCGGCGGAACCGCTGGCCGGACTTGACGATCTCCTGCATGCGCTTCTCGAGCTTGGCCAGGTCGTCCGGCTGGAACGGCTTGTCGACGCCGAAGTCGTAGTAGAAGCCATTCTCGATCGGCGGGCCGATGCCGAGCTTCGCCTCCGGGAAGACGTCCTGCACCGCCTGGGCCAGCACGTGCGCGGTGGAGTGGCGCAGCACGTTCAGCCCGTCCGGGCTGTCCAGCGCGACCGGCTCGACCGCGACCTCCTCGGCCGGACGCCAGTCCAGGTCGCGCAGCTGGCCCTGCGGATCGCGGACCACCACGATCGCCTTCGGCCCGCTCATCGGCAGGCCGGCCGCGGCCACCGCGTCGGCCGCCGTGGTCCCGGCGGCGACGACGACGGGGTCGGCCACGACGGGGGTACGGGGTGCGGACACGGTGACTCCTAGTCGTCGACGGTACGGATCGGCCGGTGACCGGCCCCTGCGATGCTATCGGTCGCCCCGAGGCGTGCCGTCGCCGACGCCGCTGCCCGCCGGCAACGAGTTCGGCCCGCGTTGAACCTTTTCGCCCCGCCGCCCGAACTACCAGGTGGGGCCGGAGCCGGACCGGCCCCGGTCGAGATGGATGGGGGCCACGATGAGGATGATTCGTCAGGGCCGGTGGGCGGCGGCGCTGCTGGCCGCCGCGCTCGCCGGAGCGGTGAGCTGGCCGGGCGCGGCGAGCGCGGCCGAGGTCACGGTCACGACCTCTCCCGCCGAGGTACGCCAGGGCGACGCGATCCAGCTGTCTGTGGTGGTGCCGGCGGACCGCCCCGGCACCCGCACCACGAAGATCGAACTGACCATGCCCCCGGACGCCCCGATCGGCGAGGTGTACCCGCTGTCGGTGCCGGACTGGGCGCCGACCATCACCACCCGCACCCTGGACCAGCCGGTCCCCGGCATGCACGCGGCCGAACTGAACCAGGTGACCCATTCGGTGACCTGGCTGCGGGTGCCCGGCACCGGCGCCGGAGCGGCCCGGCTGCCGCTCGGCATGGGTCCGATGCCCGCCACCGACCGGCTCACGTTCACAGTGACCCAGACGTACGCCGACGGCACCGTCGTGCAGTGGGCCGACCCGGCGGGCGGCAAGCACCCGGCGCCGACCGTCGACCTGCTGCCGCCGCTGCCGGGCACCATGACGCACAACGGCGACCCCGGCACGAACGGCGGCGCGCACGGCGGTCACGGCGCGGCGGGCGGAGCCCAGGGCGGGGTGCAGGGCGGTGCTCAGAACGGTGCCCCGAACGGCGCGCCGACGGCCGGCACGGTCGACGACGGGCCGAGCGCGGACCTGCTGCTCGGCGGCGGCCTGCTCGCCGGACTGGCCGGCGGCGCGGCGATCGGCTGGCTGCTCAGCCGCCGCCGGCGCGACGCCATGACCCTGCCGCTCGACGACACCACCGCGGCCCCCGACAGCCGCACACCTCCCGACGCCACCGCGACCCAAGACAGCGTGCCCCGCGTCGGCAACGCGGCCCTCGAGAGCGCGACCTCCGAAGCCGTCACCGCCGGCACCGCCTCCTCGCGCCCCTGACCGCCGCCCGCCCAGAAAGCGGGAGCACCGCGAGACCACAGTAGATCTTGGTACGGAACGGCCCCCAGGAGGGCCGTCCCGTACCAAGATCTCGGACTCCTACGGCGGCGGACCGCGAGCGCGGGTGCGGGTGGGAGGGGTCAGGCGGGGGTGGTGACCCAGCCGGGAAGGGGCTCGCGCGCGGTCAGCCAGTCCTGCGGCACGCCGCCGGGCCCGCCGACCCCGGTGTACGCGGCAACGATCCCGCCCACGATCGCGGCTGTGGTGTCCACGTCGCCGCCCGCCTCCACGCAGACGCGGATCGCGGCGGGATAGTCGTGCAGCAGCGTGGCCGCCACCCAGAGCGTGAACGGCACGGTGTCCTGCGCGGTGACCCGGGATCCGTTGCCGAGCGCGTCGGCCGCCTCGACGGCGGGACGACCGAGCAGCGTGGCGGCCCGGCGTACCCCCTGGTGCACCTCCCCGGCCGGGTCGAGCGCCCCGGCGACGGCGCTGAGCAGCCGGGCCGGCTCGGGCCGGCCGCCGTCGAGGCGGGCGCGGGCGGCGAGCGAGGCGGCGACAGCGACCGCCACCGCGCCGGCGACGCCCTCCGGGTGGGCGTGGGTCACCTCGGCCGACGCCCGGGCCTGCTCGGCGGCGCGCCGGGTGGAGTCGGCGTGCCAGGCGCCGAGCGGCGCGACCCGCATGGCCGCGCCGTTGCCGCAGGAGCCCTGCCCGTCGAACGCGGACGCGGCGGCCACCGGCCACGGCGTGCCGGTACGGATCAGCCGCAGCACCCTCACCGCGCCTGGCCCGTACCCCCGGTAGGGCTCGCAGCGCTGCGCGAACGCCAACGCCAGCCGGTCCCTGTCGATCCGTGCCCCGGCAGCCAGTTCGGCCACCACCGAGCAGGCCATCTCGGTGTCGTCGGTCCACTCCCACGGCGGGGCGGGCAGCCGGCCGGCGGCGAGGTCGTCCGGGCGCCGGCCGGGAACGAAGAACTGGGAGCCGAGGGCGTCGCCCACCGACAGGCCGGCCAGCGCGTCGCGGGCGAGCGTGAGGCGGGTGTCGGGGAAGAGCGTGAACGTCATCGCCGTCCCAGCTTGCCCGCTTCGCCGGACCGCCGCAACGCGACCGGCTTGCCACGACGAGTACGGTGCTGACGTGGCAACCGTCCTGCTGGTCGAAGACGACCACGTCGTGCGCGGCGCCATGCTGCGGTCGCTCACCGACCGGGGGCACGCGGTGCACGCCGTCGGCACCGCGCTCGACGCGCTGCGCCGGGTCGCCGCCGAGACACCGGATTTGGTGGTGCTCGATCTCGGTCTGCCCGACCTGGACGGCTCGGACGCGCTGCGCATGCTGCGTGGCATCACCGACGTGCCGATCATCATCGCCACCGCCCGCGACGACGAGCAGTCGGTGGTGCGTCTGCTGCGCGCCGGGGCGGACGACTACATGGTCAAGCCGTTCACCGGCGCACACCTGGACGCCCGGATCACCACTGTGCTGCGGCGGGCCGGGCGGGCCAGCCGTACCGTCGCGCCGGCCGTGCACACGGTCGGCGGCCTGCGGGTCGACGTGGGTGAGCGCAGCGCGGTGCTGGACGGGGAACCGCTGGCGCTGACCCGTAAGGAATTCGACCTGCTGGCGTATCTCGCCGCGCGTCCCGGCCGGGTAGTGTCCCGGCGGGAACTCTTGGAGGAGGTATGGCGGCAGCCATCGGTCGGCGAGGACCAGACCATCGACGTGCACCTGTACTGGCTCCGCCGCAAAATGGGCGAGTCCGCGGCGAAGCCGCGCTACCTGCGCACCGTGCGGGGGGTCGGCTTCCGGCTGGTGGCGCCGGACTGAGGCTGACGCTGGCCGGGCTCACCGCCGGCATGTGCGGCCTGATCGCGCTCGCCTTCCTCGTCCCGCTCGGGCTCACCCTCGCCGACCGGGCCCGGGAGGCGGAACTGGCCGACGCCGCGCGTCGCGCCGCGCTGGTGACCGGCGCCCTGGCGGTGAGCACCGACACCGCTGCTGTCGAGCGGGCGGTGGCCGCCGCGGCCGGCGACGACCCGGCGCTGCGCCCGGTGGTGCACGGCATCGGGGCGGACGAGTCCGCCGGCCGGGCCGACGCGGCAGCTCTCGCCGACGCCGCCGCGCAGCGGCGTTCGGTGGTGACCGAGGTGGACGGCGGGGTGCTGCGGCTGGACCCGGTGGTGCTCGGCGAGCGGGTCGCCGTGGTGGAGGTCTTCGTACCCGACGAGGCGCTCGACGAGGGCGGGGGCCGCTGGCTGTTGCTGCTCGGGATTGCGCTGGCGCTGGTCGGCGCGGCGGTGGTGGTGGTCGACCGGGTGGCGGCCCGGGCCGTGGACGCCACCGGCGACCTGGTCAAGGCGGCGCTCGCGGTGGGTGACGGCGAGCTGGGGGTACGGGTCGAGCCGACCGGACCGCGCGAGCTGGCCGAGGCCGGGCACGCGTTCAACCGGATGACGGAACGGCTGGTGGCGTTGCGTGCCGACGAGCACGAGCTGGTCGCCGACCTGTCGCACCGGCTGCGGACGCCGTTGACCGCGCTGCGGCTGGACGCCGAGGCGCTGGAGTCCGACGACACGAGCATCGGCACGTTCAGTGAGGCGGAGCTGGACCGGCGGCGTGGCATCCGGCGTATCCGGCAGGCGATCGTCACGCTGGAGGGCGAGGTCGACCAGCTGATCAAGACGACCCGCAAGGCAGTGAGCCAGGAGTCGGCGCCGGCGTCGTGCGACGTCAGCGAGGTGGTGCGGGACCGGATGGTGTTCTGGTCGGCGCTGGCCGGGGACCAGAACCGCCCGCACCGGGTGGTCGGTGCGCAGTTGCGCATCCCGGCGCCGGTGCCGCGCGCCGAGCTGGCCGCCGCGCTGGACGCGGTGATCGGCAACGTGTTCCGGTACACGCCGCAGGGCACCGCGTTCGAGGTGGCGGTGAGCCGCCGGGACGGCTGGGTGGCGATCCGGATCGACGACGCCGGGCCGGGCATCCCGAACCCGGACCGGGCGCTGCGCCGGGGCGAGAGCGACCAGGGCTCCACCGGGCTCGGGCTGGACATCGCCAAGCGGGTCGCGTTGCAGGCCAACGGTTCGGTGAGCATCGACCGGGCCCGGCTGGGCGGGGCCAGCGTGGTCATGTTGCTGGCCGACCCGGACGCGGCGCCCCGGCCGGTGAACCGGTTCGGGCTGGTCGGACGGATGGCCCGGGACGCCCGCGAGCCGCGTGCCGGGCGGCGCTGGCCGCGTCCGCGCTGACGCCTTGACTGTGGGCCGGCGCAAGTTCTCCTTAAAGGTGGTTTAACGACGGCCGGGAAACCGCCGTGAACTGCCAGGATTACCGACAGAACCCATCAGTTCCGTCGGCCGGGACGCCCCGTAACACCTTTCGGCCGACGGATCGGTGCGCGCGGCGGGAGTTCGGTCCCCCCACACCTCGCTCCCGTCGCGCGCTCTCCCGTCGTTCCGGGCGAGGTGACCGTCATGACGCCGACCGTCGGCCGTCTGCTCCGCTGGGCCGCCGTGATCGGCCTGGGCATCGCCCTCACGCTCGCCTTCTGGCAGGACCCGGTGCTCGCCCACGGCCCGGTCCGGCCGGCGGCTGTCGCGTCAGGTCCGGCCGCCGCGCTGTCCGCGCTGGCCCTGGCCGGGGTGATGCTGACCGCGCGGCGCCGGCCGCCCCGGGGTTCGCGGCGGCCGACGCCGGTACGGCCGCTCAGCGTGCCGCGCTCACCCGGTACGCGTCGATCTCGGCGCTGATCCGGGCCTGCTCGGCCGGGGGCAGGAACGCAGCGGCGACCGCGTCGCGGGCCAGCGCGGCGACGCCGTCCGGACCGAGTCGCAGCAGCCGGGCGGCCACCGCGTACTCGTCGTTGAGCGTGGTGCCGAACATCGGCGGGTCGTCGGAGTTGATGCTGACCGGCACGCCGGCCTCGACGATCCGGGGCAGCGGGTGCGCGTCGATGCTCGGCACGGCCCGGGTCCGCACGTTGGAGGTCGGGGAGATCTCCAGCGGGATCCGCCGCTCGGCCAGGTAGGTCAGCAGCGCCGGGTCCTGCACGGCGGAGATGCCGTGGCCGATCCGCTCGGCGCCCAGTTCGCGCAGCGCGTCCCAGATCGTCTCCGGGCCGGTGGTCTCGCCGGCGTGCGGCACCGAGCGCAGCCCGGCCGCCCGTGCCTGGTCGAAGTACGGCTTGAACTGCGGCCGGGGCACGCCGATCTCGGGGCCGCCGAGGCCGAAGCTGATCAGCCCGTCGGGTCGTTCGTCGAGCGCGATCCGCAGCGTCTGCTCGGCGGCGGGCAGGCCGGCCTCGCCGGGGATGTCGAAGCACCAGCGCAGCGCGATGCCGAAGTCGGCCTCGGCGCGTTTGCGGGCGTCCTCGATGGCCTCGCAGAACGCCGGCGCCGGGATGCCCCGGTTCACGTGCGAGTACGGCGTGACGGTCAGCTCGGCGTACCGGACCTGCTGGCGGGCCAGTTCCCGGGCGACCTCGTGGGTGAGCAGCCAGACGTCGTCGGCGTCGCGGATCAGGTCCACCACGCTGAGGTAGACCTCGATGAAGTGGGCGAAGTCGCGGAACGCGAAGTAGTCGGCGAGCGCCTCCGGGTCGGCCGGCACCGGGCTGCGCCCCTCGTGCCGGGCGGCCAGCTCGGCGACGATCCGGGGCGAGGCGGAGCCGACGTGGTGCACGTGCAGCTCCACCTTTGGTAGTCCGGCGATGAAGGTGGGCAGGTCGGTCACGAGTTCTCCTCTGCGCGGGCGCCGGTGCGGGCCACCATGAAGATCCGGCGGAACGGGAAGTACACCTGACCCTGCCGCACCGGGTACGCCTGCGCGAGCCGTACCCCCAGCTCGGCGCGGAAGGCGGCCCAGCCGGCGGCGTCCAGCGCGGCGCGGACCGGGCGCAGCGCCGTGCCCTCCATCCAGGCCAGCACCGGGTGGTCGGCGCCGGTGGCGGGCAGCAGATGCACGTACGTAGTCTCCCAGGCGTCGACCGCGCAGCCCGCGCCGGTCAGCAGCGTGGCGTAGCCGACGGGTTCGTCGACCGGCGCCTCGCGCAGCTTGCCGGCGAGCGCGTCGCGCCACGGTTCCCGCGCGGCGACGGAGCGCAGCAGCCGGTGCGACGGCGCGTCGAAGTTGCCCGGCACCTGGAACGCCATCCAGGCGCCGGCCGGCAGTGCGTGCGCCCAGCGGCGGAGCAGGTCGCGGTGCTCCGGCACCCACTGGAGCACGGCGTTGCCGACCAGCACGTCGACGTCGGGCTCGGGCCGCCAGTCGCGGACGTCGGCGACGGCGTAGCCGACCGGTCCGCTCTCGGCGCTCGCCCGGGCGATCATCTCCGGGGAGGAGTCGAGGCCGGTGACGCGGCTGCCGGGCCAGCGGCCGGCGAGCGTGGCGGTGAGCGTGCCGGGGCCGCAGCCGAGGTCGACCACGGCACGCGGGTACTCGGCGCCGACGCGGGCCAGCAGGTCGTGGAACGGCCGGGAGCGCTCGTCGCCGTAGCGCAGGTAGGTGCGCGGATCCCACATGACAGCCTCCAAACCGTACGTACGTCTTGTTAGACCGTACGGCCCGCCGCGCGCCACGGCAAGCGGCTCACTAGGCTCGGCCGGGTGGAACAGCGCAGCTTCGACCGGCTCGGCCGGCACGTCGGCATCATCGGACTCGGCGCGTGGCAGCTCGGCGCGGACTGGGGCGAGGTCAGCGAGGACGCGGCGCTCGCCGTGCTCGCCGCGGCCGTCGACGCGGGCGTCACCTTCCTGGACACCGCCGACGTGTACGGCGACGGCCGCAGCGAGGCGCTGATCGGCCGGTTCCTGCGCTCCCGCCCCGGACACGGGCTCACCGTGGCCACCAAGATGGGTCGCCGGGTGGAGCAGACGCCGGAGGCGTACACACTCGACAACTTCCGGGCCTGGACCGACAGATCCCGCGCCAACCTCGGCGTCGACACGCTCGACCTGGTGCAGTTGCACTGCCCGCCCACCGCCGTCTTCGCCGACGACCGGGTCTTCGACGCCCTCGACACGCTCGTCGCCGAGGAGCGCGTGGCCGGGTACGGCGTCAGCGTGGAGACCTGCGACCAGGCGCTCACCGCCATCGCCCGGCCCGGGGTGGCGAGCGTGCAGATCATCCTCAACGCGGTCCGGCACAAGCCGCTGGAGCAGGTGCTGCCCGCCGCCGCTGCCGCCGGGGTCGGGATCATCGCCCGGGTGCCGCTGGCCAGCGGCCTGCTCTCCGGCCGCTACGACGAGAACACCACGTTCCCGGCGGACGACCACCGCACGTTCAACCGGCACGGTGAGTCGTTCGACGTCGGCGAGACGTTCTCCGGCGTCGACTACGACCTGGGCCTGGCCGCGGTGCGCCGGCTCGCCCCGCTGGTCGGCGACGACCGCACGATGGCGCAGTTCGCGCTGCGCTGGATCCTCGACCAGCCGGGCGTGACGGTGGTGATCCCCGGCGCCCGCTCCCCCGAGCAGGCGCGGCGCAACGCGGAGGCAGCCGGCCAGCCGGCACTGACCGACGTGGAGCTGGCCGCGGTGCGGGCCGCCTACGACGAGCTGATCCGCCCGCAGGTGCACGACCGGTGGTGAGCCGGCCGGCCGGCGCGGCGTCGCCGGCCGCCCGCGCCGCCGGGCATGCTGGAGCGGAACTGTCGTCGTCGGAGGGGGAACGATGAGGGGCTGGTTCCGGCTCACAGTGGGGCTGCTCGCCGTGGTGCTGGGTGCGCTGTGGACGGTGCTCGGGCTCGGGTATGTCGAGGGCAGCGCGCTGAGCGACGAGCGGCTCTGGGCGTACGTGGGCGCGGTGCTGATCCTGATCGGACTCGTCGGGCTGTGGTGGGGCATGCGTGCCCGCCGCTGAGGAGCCGGGCAAGGCGAAGCCCCGCCTCCCGTACGGGATGCGGGGCTTCCGGCACCGGCCGGCGCGGCCGGTGCGGTCAGCTCAGATGGGGCGGACCTGCTCGGCCTGCGGACCCTTCTGACCCTGGGCGATCTCGAACTCCACCCGCTGGTTCTCCTCCAGCGTGCGGTAGCCGCTGGTCTGGATGGCCGAGAAGTGGACGAACACGTCAGCACCCCCGCCGTCGACGGTGATGAAGCCGAAGCCCTTGTCAGCGTTGAACCACTTCACGGTTCCCTGCGCCATGTGTATCTCCTTCTAAAACTGGCGGCCGAGCACGCCGTGCGGCCGATTGGCCGTTTTCGAGCAGCGGCGCCTGAGGCGGCCCCCAGTACCGGAGACTTCTCTCAACCCACGCGTCTCTCAACAGCGTGAGACAGCAAACCACGTACGCAAAAACTTCGCACAGCCTAGCGGACGAAATTCTCCGACATGTGACCTGAAGGTCGCGCCGACGCCGCTGCGCGGCCCCGCCGGAGCCATGCGAAAGGCCCCTTTCCCGCGCTCGGGAAAGGGGCCTTTCCGGCCTTTCGTCAGTCCGGCCAGCGACCGGTCAACCGGCGCACGCCCACCGCTCCACCTCGGTCGACGGCGGCCCGCACCACCGAGAAGATGGCGCCCTGCAGCGCTGCGGCGGCGAGCACCTCGCCCCAGCGGCGGTCCTCGTCGGTGGCGCTCGGCGCCTCGCCGTCGCCCGCTGTCAACTTCCAGACCTGGCGGAAGATCACGCCGGCGACGGTACCGGCGGCCAGGCCGAGCAGCACCCCCACCGGTTTGTACGCCGCCTTGCCGATCTTCCCGCTCACCTGCGCCTCCCTCGGACGATCGCCAGCACCACCACCGTCACCAGGGCCCCGGCCGCGACGGCCGCCCACGGCAACGGGTTGCGCCCGACCGCCTCACCCTTCTCGTACGCCTGCGCCCGGACCAGCCGGGCCCGCTCCGCCGCCCGCCCGCGCACCCGGGCCGCGGTCAGCGACGCCTGCTCGCGCATCCGCGCCTTCGCCGCCTCGGCGGAGTGCCGCACCAGCGCCTTCGGGTCGGCCCTGGCCGCGAGCAGCTCCATCGTCTCACCGAGTTCCACCCGGGTCCGGCGGATCTCCTCCCGGAGCGCCGCCACGTCCCCGGTTCCGTTGCCGGTCATGCCCGTCTCCCGTCCTTCACCGCGGCGGTGACCGTGTCGACGTCCGCCCGCACGCTACGGACGGCCGCCTCGGGCACCGGCGGGACGGCACGGCTGACCTGCTTCTTGCCCACGAGCGCCAGGATCCCGGCGAGCAGGAACAACGCCACCGCCACGATCAGGGCCGCCAGCCACGCCGGCATGACCAGCGCCAGCAGCAGGATCACGGTGGCGACCAGGGCGCCGGCGCCGTAGAGCGCCATCACCCCGCCGCCGCCGAACAGACCGATCCCGATCCCGGCGTGCTTGCCCTTCTGGGTCAGTTCCGCCCGGGCCAGCGCCAGCTCGTCCCGTACCAGACGGGTGACCTGCTCGGTGGCGCGCTGGACCAGTTCCGCGGTGGACGGCTCGTTCCCGGTCCGGGACGTGCTGCGACTCGCGACGTCAGCCATGCTGTCCTCCTTTCGTCATCACCGCGCTGTATGCCCGGAGTCGCCGCCCGTCAATCCTGCGCGGCGCGGCCGGTCCGCCCGGCCGCGCGCCGCCGGAACCCGGCGCCGTGAGCGCCGGATCCGGGGCGTGCGCACCACGTCCCCCGCAACCGTCCGGCCAAACCCGTCCGGCCGGAAAGCCGCCCGAACGCGGGAACCCCCGGCGCCGTGGGCAGCCGGGGTCCCCGATCGGGGGTACGGGGTCAGCGACGCGCCTCGGCGTGGTCCTCGCGGCCCACGAACACCTCGCTGCGCGCCTCGCCGTCGTCGCTGCCGCCGAAGACCCGCGCGTCGTCGGGCGCCTCGGTGCCGGCCGGGCGGCGGACCGGGCGGCGCGGCTGCGCCGCCTGCCAGGGCAGCGGGCCGGTGGCGTCGCCCACCTCGGCGCGCAGCCGGGGCAGGGCGGTCGGGCGCTGGTCGCGTACCCAGGTCACCAGGTGCTCACGGACCAGACAGCGCAGGTCCCACAGGCTGCCCGCGTCGGCGGCGCTGACCAGCGCGCGGACCTTGACCATGCCGCCGGTCGCGTCGGTCACCTGGAGCACGCAGACCCGCCCGTCCCACAGCTCGGTGCCCTCGCACAGGCGGCGCAGCTCCTCCCGCATCGCCTGCACCGGGATGGCCCAGTCCAGGTCGAACTCGGCGGTGCCGAGCACCGCCGCCTCGGTCCGGGTCCAGTTCTGGAACGGCCGGCTGGTGAAGTACGAGGTGGGCAGGATCAGGCGGCGGTCGTCCCAGACCTGCACCACCACGTAGCTGAGCGTCAGCTCCTCGATCCGGCCCCACTCGCCCTCGACCACCACCACGTCGTCGAGCCGCACCGCGTCGCTGAACGCGAGCTGGAGACCGGCGAAGACGTTGCCGAGCAGGCTCTGCGCGGCGAGCGCGGCGACCGCGGCGATCACACCGGCGGAGGTCAGCACACCCGCGCCGACGCCGCGTACGGCCGGGAACGTCATCAGCATGACGCCGACGGTGAGGATCACGATCACCGCGATGGTCAGCCGGCGCAGCAGCACCACCTGGGTACGCACCCGGCGGGCGTGCCTGTTGTTCGGCACGTCCACCCGGAACCGGGCCAGCGCGGTGTCCTCCGCCACCACCAGCAGCGAGGCCACCAGCCAGGCGGTGGCGGCGATCATCGCCAGCACGAGCGTGTGCAGGACGAACTGCCGCCACGGGCTGCCGACCGCGTACAGGGTGGTGAACCGCACCGCGATCTGCACCGCGACCACTGTGGCGGCCACCTGGAACGCGCGGTGCGCGTGCTCGGTCAGCTCGGTCATCAGCAGCGAGCGGCGGCCCAGCCGGCGGGTGACCCGGTGCACCACCTGGGCCAGCACCAACGCGATCGCCGCCGCGGCGAGCGCGGCGGCGATGGTCACGACGTAACTCTGCACGAACTCTCTCTCCCTCCGACCGGGCGGAATCGGGCGCAAAGGCCCAATGGTGCCCGGCGGCCCGGGTATCGACCAGGATCAGACCTTGCGGTACCGGGACTGGAAGAAGCAGTAGACGCCGAACGCGGCGATGCCCAGCGCCATGAGCGCCAGCAGCCACGGCCCGTACGACTGGTCGCGCAGCGTCCGCAGCGCGGCGTCCAGGCCACGCGCCTTCTCCGGGTCGTAGTTGACCGCGGCGACCACGACGAGCACGCCGGCGATGGCGAACACGGTGCCCCGGGAGGCGTACCCGGCCATGCCGAGACGGCGGGTGAGCTGGCGGGTCTTCGGGCTCATCTCGCCGATCTTGAGGTTGCGCTCGAACTTCTTCTTCAGGCCGTAGATCACCATGCCGACGCCGAGCGCGGCGAGCGCAAGTCCGGCCAGCCCGACCAGCCACCGGCCGCCGTCGGAGGCCATCAGCTTCTCGGAGAACTGCTGCTGCTGGTCCGAGGCGTTGGCGCTGGCGTCCTGGAAGACCTTGATCGCGGTCCAGCCCAGCCAGACGAACACGACGACCCGGACCGCCGAGGCGATCCGTTCGAACGTGCGTTCCTTGCCGGTCCGGGAGACGTGGCCGGAGATCGCCTCGAAGGCCTGCCAGATCGCCATGGCGAACAGGCCGACCGCCATCGCGATCAGGAGGAACTTCCCGAGCGGCTGTTCACCGAGGGTGCGCAGCGCGCCGTTCTGGTTCCCCTCCTCGCCGGACTTGCCGAAGGCGATCTGCAGCGCCAGCCAGGCGAGGAGAAGGTGCACGATTCCGTATCCGATGAAGCCGCCACGGGTCAACAGTTCGAGCCACCGGCTGTTTCGAGCCTGGGCGGCGGTGGCTCCGGCATTCCGGGTGAGAGACATGAGCCCTCAATCTCCCGGCGGGCGATTTTCCAAACGTCCGCGCCCGCCGGGAGCGGCCGAAACGGATCAGCCGGCGAGGTCCCGGGCGACCCGCAGCACCACCTGCTGGTCGGTGACGCTGTCCAGGCTGACCTGGAAACCGGCGACCTCGGTGGCCTGCTGGCCCACGGTCAGGGACAGCTGTTCCCCGGCCACCTCGACGGTGACCTGGTCGCCCTGGGCGCCGACCAGCTTCGCCTCGACGCCGAGGATCCGGGCGCTGGCCTCCACGCCGCGGTCGAAGGTGATCGTGCAGGCGTCGAGGCCGCAGTCGGTCTCGGCGCCTTCGGAGCTGCATCCGGCGAGCAGCGCGGCGCCGAGGGCGAGACCGGCGAGCAGACCGGCGGCACGGCGGGCGGGGGCGGAGGTGGCGCGTCGGATCGTCACCCGCCCAAGGATAGGCGGACTGCGCCAGCGCGCCGTCGCGCCCGGGGCCCGCGACGGCACGCCGGGCGGGGCGTCCGGGGTGCGCGCTAGGGTGCCGGAATGGCTTTCGACGTCGCCCGGGTCCGGGCCGCCTACCCCGCCCTGGCCGAGGGATTCGCCCACTTCGACGGCGCCGGGGGCACCCAGACCGCGGCCGGCGTGATCGAGGCGGTGACCGGCGCCATGCGCGCCGCCACCGGCAACCGCAGCGCCGCTTTCGTACCCGGCCGCCGGGCGCTGGAGCTGGTCGCCGGGGCGCGGGCGGCGGTCGCCGACCTGCTCGGCGCGCAGCCGTCGGGCGTGGTGCTCGGTCCGAGCGCGACCGCGCTGACGTACACCCTGGCCCGCACGCTCGGCGCCGGCTGGCGGCCGGGCGACGAGGTGGTGGTGTCCCGGCTGGACCACGACGCGAACGTCCGGCCCTGGGTGCAGGCCGCGCAGGCGGCCGGCGCCACGGTGCGCTGGGCCGAGTTCGATCCGGTGCGCGGCGAGCTGCCCGCCGGCCAGTACGCCGACCTGGTCACCGAGCGGACCCGGCTGGTCGCGGTGACCGCCGGCAGCAACGCGATCGGCACCGTGCCGGACGTGGCGGCGATCGCCAAGACCGCGCACGCGGCCGGCGCGCTGGTGTGCGTGGACGGCGTGCACTCGGTGCCGCACGGCCCGACCGACCTGTCCACGCTCGGCGCGGACTTCCTGGTGACCAGCGCGTACAAGTGGTCCGGGCCGCACCTCGCGGCGATGGTGGCCGACCCGGCGCGCTGGGAGGCGCTGCGCCCGGCGAAGCTGCTCCCCTCCGCCGACTCGGTCCCGGACCGGTTCGAGTACGGCACGCCGAGCTTCCCGCTGCTGGCCGGGGTGACCGCCGCGGTGGACCATCTGGCCGGCCTGGATCCGGCCGCGACCGGCGACCGGCGGGAGCGGGTACGCGCCGGGCTGGCCGCCGCGCAGGCGCACGAGGAGGCGGTCTTCGATCGGCTGCTCGCCGGGCTGACCGGCCGGTCGTTCGTGACCGTCTACGGCGCACCGGCCCGGCGCTGCCCGACGGTGTCGTTCCGGGTGGCCGGCCTGGCCCCGGCGCAGACGGCGGCGGCGCTGGGCGAGGCGGGGCTGTGCCTGTCGCACGGCGACTACTACGCCTACGAGTACTTCCGCACGATGGGCCTGCGCGCCGACGGCGGCGCGGTCCGGGCCAGCGTCTACCACTACAACACGGTCGAGGAGGTGGACCGGCTGCTGACCGAACTGGACCGGCTGGCCGGCCCCGGAGGGAGAATGGCCCGGTGAGCTTTCAGGTCGAGGACAACCCCGCCAAGCGTCGCTTCGAGATCCTGGTGGACGACGCGCTGGCCGGGTTCGCCGCGTACACCCCCGGCGACGGGGTGCTGGTCTTCACGCACACCGAGGTCGACGACCGGTTCCAGGGTCAGGGCGTCGGCGCGGCGCTGGTCCGGGGCGCGCTGGACGAGGTCCGCGCCCGGGGCGGCCGGATCGTGCCGAGCTGCCCGTTCGTGGCCGCGTTCGTCAAGCGTCACCCCGAGTACGCCGACCTGGTGGCCGACCCGGCGTGAGGCCCGGGCCGGCCGGGGGACCTCCCCGCCCGGCCGGCCCGGGAGTCAGCGGGCGCCGCTGAGCACCTCGGCGGCGGCGCGGGCCGCGGCGGCGGTGGCGCCGTGGGTGGCCAGGTGCACCGCGCCGGTGACCAGCTCGGGCACGCCCAGTTCGACCACCACCGCGTCCGGGCGCGCGGCGAGCGCCCGGCGCACCGCGTCCCGCATCCAGTCGTGCCGGTGCAGGTCCCGCACCACCAGCACGAGCGGCCGTCCGGCCGGCAGGTCGCCCGGGTCGGCCGGTACGGCGTCGGCGGCGTAGCGGGCGGTCGTGGTGCCCGGCGCCAGGCTGGCCAGGGGCGCGGCGATCCCCCACGGCGTCTCCTCGCCGATGGCGATGTTGCGCGGCGGCGCGAACTCCACCACGTGCGCCGGCCCGGCCAGCGGCAGCAGCGCGGCGTCGCCGCTGACCCGGACCGCCCGGCGGGCGGCGGCCAGCCCGATCGGTGAGCCGTCGGCCGGTGGCGTGCCGGCGACCCGGCGGGCGCGGGCGGCGACGCTCCAGGCGGCGAGCTGACCGACGCGCTTGGCCGCCTCGGCGAGCCGCTCCTCGGGCAGCTCGCCGCTGATCACCGCGGCGACGATCGCGTCGCGCAGCTCGCGGGCGTCGGCCTCGGTGGCCCGTTCCCCGCCCACGCAGATCGCGTCCGCGCCGGCCACGAGCGCGCGCACCGCCGCGCCGGTGAAGCCGTACCGGTCGGCCACCGCCCGCATCTCCACCGCGTCGGTGACCACCACGCCGCCGAAGCCCATCTCCTCGCGCAGCAGCCCGCCCAGCACGCGCGGGCTGAGCGTGGCGGGCAGTTCCGGGTCCAGCGCCGGCACCAGCAGGTGGCCGGTCATCACCGCCTGCGCCCCGGCGGCCACGGCGGCCCGGAACGGGGCCAGCTCGACCGCGTCGAGGCGGGCCCGGTCGCCGCCGATGCGGGGCAGGTCGTGGTGCGAGTCGACCCGGGTGTCGCCGTGTCCGGGGAAGTGCTTGGCGCAGGCGGCGACGCCGCCGGACTGCAGGCCGCGTACCCAGGCGGCGGTGTGCCGGGCGACCAGGTCCGGGTCGGCGCCGAACGCGCGCACCCCGATCACCGGGTTGGCCGGGTTGGAGTTGACGTCGGCGTCCGGGGCGTAGTCCAGAGTGACGCCGACGGCTGCCAGTTCGGCGCCGAGGTCGCGGGCGACCTCCTCGGTCAGCGCCGGGTCGTCGATCGCGCCGAGCGCGTAGTTGCCGGGCCGGGAGCTGCCCCGGGCGGACTCGATCCGGGTGACGTCGCCGGCCTCCTCGTCGATCGCCACGATGACGTCCGGCCGCTCGGCCCGCAGGTTCGCGGTGAGCGTGGCGACCTGCTCGTGGTCGACGACGTTGCGGGCGAACAGGACGACCGAGCCGAGCCCTTCGCCGAGCCAGCGGCACACCCACGGCGGCGGCGTGGTGCCGACGAACCCCGGTTGCAGGACGGCGGCGGCGAGCGCCGCCAGATCTCCGGTCGATCCCTCGGTCCGCTCGCTCATGTGCTGTCGTACCCCCGTCTCCCCCACGGACCCGCCGGGGCCGGCGGGTGCTGACATGGTCACACCGCGCAGCTAAATAGTCAACAATCCTTACTGTTAGGCGGTGGCGTCCCGCGACCTCCCGTGGGAGAGTTCCCACATGTCCGCCCTGCCGCTCGCCGACGCCACCAGCGCCGCCGACATCCCCGGCGTACGGCTGCTCGGCCTGATCGTCGGCGGCCTGTTCCTGCTGATCGCCATCCGCGCCATGTTCCGCCGCTGATCCGCACCGGGCGGGTGAGCGGCGCAGGCGGTTTCGCGCGGGATCGCCGGGGGTAGCTGAGGCGCTTGATGAAACTGACCACTCACTCCTCCAGCCTGCGCCGGGCGGCACGGAACCTGTTCGGCTGGACCGCGCTGCGGCCCAACCAGCTCGCCGCCATGCGCGCCGTGATGAAGCGCCGCGACGCGCTGGTGGTGCTGCCCACCGGCGCCGGCAAGTCGGCGATCTACCAGATCCCGGCCAGCCTGATCCCCGGCCCCACGGTGGTGATCTCCCCGCTGCTGGCGTTGCAGCAGGACCAGATCGCCGCGCTCAACGAACGGCAGCGTCCGGAGCTGCGCGCGGTGCGGATCAGTTCGGACGAGAGCGCCGCCCAGCAGGCCGAGGCGATCGAGGACATCCGGGCCGGGCGGGCGGAGTTCCTGTTCATCACGCCGGAGGCGCTGAGCAACCCGGACCGGCTCGCCGAGGTCCGGGAGCTGAAGCCGGCGCTGGTGGCGATCGACGAGGCGCACTGCATCTCGGCGTGGGGCCACGACTTCCGCCCGGACTACCTGGCGCTGGGCCACCTGATCGACGGCCTGGGCCGCCCGCCGGTGGTGGCGCTCACCGCCACCGCCTCCCCGCCGGTACGCGACGACATCATCGCCCGGCTGCGGCTGCGCGAGCCCGAGGTGGTGGTCTCCGGGCTGGACCGGCCCAACCTCTTCCTCGAGGTGGCCCACTGCCCCACCGACGACTACCGGTGGCGGCGGCTGATCGCGCTGCTGCGCGACGACGAGCGGCCCGGCATCATCTACGTGCCGACCCGGCGCGCGGCCGAGGAACTGGCCGAGCGGCTCACCGGCGCCGGTTTCCCGGCCGAGTTCTACCACGGCGGCATGCCCACCGCGGCCCGGCACGAGCTGCACGAGGCGTTCCTCGCCGACCGGGTGCCGATCATGGTGGCCACGTCGGCGTTCGGCATGGGCATCGACAAGCCGAACATCGCCTGGGTGGTGCACATGGCGCTGCCCGACTCGCCGGACAGCTACTTCCAGGAGATCGGCCGCGCCGGGCGCGACGGCTCACCGGCCCGGGTGCTGCTGCTGTGGCGCGCCGAGGACGTCGGCCTGCAGCGCTACTTCAGCGGCGGGCTGCCGGACGAAAAGGAGCTGACCGAGCTGGCCGCGGTGCTGCGCGGCAAGGCCCGCAACCGCAAGGAGCTGCGCGAGCTGACCGGGCTCGGCCCGCGCAAACTGGGCCAGTACCTGTCCCTGCTGGAGCAGGTCGGCGCCGCCGAGCCGCGCGCCCGGCAGCGCATCGGCGCGCCCCGGTACGCCCCGGCGGCCGCCGAGTCCGGCCGGGCCGCGCTGGCCGAGGCGGAACGGCAGCAGACGGTGACCCGGTCGCGTACCGACATGATGCGCGCGTTCGCCGAGACCACCGGGTGCCGGGGCCAGGCCCTGCTGGCGTACTTCGGCGAGCAGATGCACGAGGTCTGCGGGCACTGCGACAACTGCCACGCCGGCACCAGCGTGGCCGGAGACGGCGCGGTCGGGCCGTTCCCCGTGCACAGCCAGGTGCGCCACCCGGAGTGGGGCGCCGGCCTGGTGCTCAGCTACGAGGAGGACCGGATGACTGTGCTCTTCGACGAGGTCGGTTACAAGACGCTCTCCGTGCCCGTGGTGTCCGAACAGGGACTGCTGGAACTCGACTAGCCTGACCCGGGCGCCGCGGCGGCGCCCGTCGACGAACGACGACCACGGCGAAAGGGGCCTGATCGTGATCGAGCAGCCGGCGTACACCCGGTTCGGCGTCTCCGACGAGGAGTGGGGGCTGCTGGTGGGGCTGCCGCAGTCGGTGCTCACCGCGGCGGCCGCCGCCGAGTCCGACGGCACCCGCCGCACCATGGCCGAGAACGCCGCCGGGCTGCAGACCATCGCCGCCGGCCGCGAGTCGGCGAGCCCGCTCGTCGCGGCGGTGGCCGGCGAGATCGTCGACCGGGTCGGCGACCCGGAGACCGGCGCGGAGCTTCCGGTGCTCACGCCGGAGGACCCGAAGGCGATGATCGAGGACGTGCTGGCCCGGGCCGGCCAGGCCGCCGCCCTGCTCGCCGCCCGGGTGGACGAGGGTCAGGCCGGGGCGTACCGGCACTGGCTGGTGGACATCGCCGAGCAGGTGGTGGGCGCGGCCTCCACCGGCGGCATCCTGGGCCTCGGCGGCGACACGGTGACCGACTCGGAGCGGCGGTTCCGGGACCGGCTGGCCCAGGTGCTGAACGACTGAACGGACTGCTAACAGAAGGCTCCCCGGTCCGTCAATGACGGACGTCACGGCCCCACGGGTGTCGCTTTTCGGCCCCGTGGGGCGTCCTGGTTCTAGCAGGTGTGACGAACCACGGGGGTCGGTTGATGGACGGGAAGCTGCGCCGGCAGGTGCTCGACACGGAGGATCTGCCACCACGCGAGCGCTTCGGCATGTGGCTGGACATGATGGCCAGCACCCCGACGCCGCTGCGGGTGCACACCGCGCACGCCGACGACTTCGTCGCGCGGGCCGAGTTCGTCGAGCTGGGCCGGATGCGGCTCATCCGCTACCGCTACCCGTCGGTGGACTGCGTCCGCACCTCGAAGCTGATCCAGCGCTCCGACCCGGACTACTACCTGCTCGCGCTCACGCTCACCGGGACCAGCCAGGCCGACCAGGCGGGGCAAAGGGCCTGCTGCCGCCCCGGCGACCTCACCTTCTACGACTGCTCCCGCCCGCACGAGGTCAGCCACCACGCCGACCCGGCCGGGCCCGCGTACGCCCGCTCGATCGTGGCCCTGATGCCGTACGACGCGCTGCCGCTGCCGCGCCGCCGTCTCGCTCCCCTGTTCGCCGGGCGGATGTCCGGCTCCGAGGGCGTCGGCGGCCTGCTCGCCGACTTCCTCGTCCGGATCACCGCGCACCCCGAGCAGTACCACGCCGCCGACGCCGAGCGGCTGGGCGGGATCGGCCTGGACCTGGTCGCCACGCTGCTCGGCCGCAACCTGGTCTCCGAGGAGGCGGTCCCCACCGAGATCCGGCGGCGCGCCCTGCTCGCCCAGGTGCGCTCGTACGTGGAGCAGCACCTCGGGGACGCCTCGCTGGACCCGGGCCGGATCGCCGACGCGCACCACATCTCGGTGCGCTCGCTGCACCGGCTCTTCGAGGACGAGGAGACCACCGTCGCGGCGTACATCAGGGACGAGCGGCTGGCCCGGTGCCGGCGCGACCTCGCCGACCCGGCGCTGAGCGACCGCTCGATCCAGCTCATCGCCGCCCGCTGGGGCTTCCGGGACAAGGCACACTTCAGCCGCGCCTTCCGGGCCGCGCACGCGGAGACACCGCAGGCATTCCGGGCCCGTCATCTGGAACCGGCACGGATCGTCAACACCACGGCATCCGCAGTCAACTCGGCGCGGACATACTGAACGCAGGGCTGAGACCGCTCCCAGCGGCGGCCCACTGGTATCGGGGGGCCGTGGCGTGGCGTCCGCGGCGGCCCGGCCGCGGGCGGCCGCCCCGGTGGCGGTCTCCCCGCATCCGCGCCGGACGAGGTTTCCGGCCCCGTCGCGCTTCCCCCCAGGACCGACGGGGCCGGTCAGCCGGCCTCCTCCTCCAGCAGCGCCAGCACCGACTTCTCCACCGCCTCGCGTGGCATCTCCGGCTGCACCGGCGCCAGCACCCCGTCGTGGTAGAGGTCGACCACCCGCGGGTCCACGTAGGAGGCCCGCGCCACCGTCGGGGTGTTGCCGAGCAACTCGGCCACCGACCGCATCACCCCGGCCACCGCCCGCCTGCGGGCGGTGGCGGAGCGCTGCGGGCCCACTGTCGCCAGCTCGGCCGCCGCCAGCACTGTGGCGTGCCAGGTACGGAAGTCCTTCGCGGTCATCTCCCCGCCGCTGGCGTCGCGCAGGTAGTCGTTCACCTCGTCGCTGCGCACGTCGCGCCAGGACCGGCCGTCCCAGTAGCCGAACAGCCGCTCCTGGGCCCGCCGCCGCCGGCGCAGGTTGAGCAGCACCCGGCACAGCTCCGCGTCCTCGATCCGGCGGACCTGCTCGATGCCGCCCTTGGCGGGGAACTCGAAGACCACGCACCCGCCCCGGGAGCGGGTGTGCTCGGGGCGCAGCGTGGCCACCCCGAAGGTCGGGTCGTCGCCGGTGGCGTACTGGTCGCTGCCGACCCGGAAGGCGCCCATGTCGAGCAGCCGGGCGACGGTGGCGAGCACCCGCTCCCGGCGCAGGCCGCGCAGCGCCAGGTCCTGCGTGACCCGGTCCCGTAGCGCGGGCAGCCGGTGGGCCACCTCCAGCACGTGGTCGAACTTCGCCTCGTCGCGCTTGCGCCGCCAGCCCGGGTGGTAGAGGTACTGCTTGCGGCCCGCCGCGTCGATGCCGGTGGCCTGGATGTGGCCGTTCGGGTACGGCGAGATCCACACGTCCTGCCAGGCGGGCGGGATGACCAGCTCGCGCAGCCGGGCCAGATCCCCGGCGTCGCGCACCGGCTCGCCGGCCGGGTCGAGGAACAGCCAGCCCTTGCCGCGTCGCCGGCGCGCGTACCCCGGCCGGCCCGGATCGCTACGCCGCAACCGCACCGGAAACCCGTTCCACGTCGGCCACCGCGGCCACCACCTCGTCGATCCCGATGGCATTCAATGTCGGGTGGCTTCCTACCCCGCGTGACCCGGTCGAATCCGGGTTGACGTGCGTGGGCTCGATCGCACCGAGGGCGCGGTGGCGAGGCCGGTCCGCCGGTGGCCCCCAGTGCGCCGCCGGCATCGGCCCGAACAGCACCACCGAGGCGGTGCCGTAGCCGGTGGCCAGGTGCGCCACGCCGGTGTCCCCGCTGACCACCAGCCGCGCGCCCGCGACGAGCGCGGCCAGCTCGGCCAGCCCGGTCCGGCCGGCCAGCACCGCCTCCGGCGGCAGCCCCCCGTCGCGGGCGACCCGCTCGGCCAGCGCCCGCTCGCCGGCAGATCCGGTCACCGCCACCCGGTGACCGCGCGCGGTCAGCTCCCGGGCCAGCCCGGCGAACCGCCGCGCCGGCCAGCGCTTCGCCGGGATCTTGCTGCCCGGGTGCAGCAGCGTCAACCCGGCCGGTACGCCGCCCGCCGCCGGACGGCGCAGCGCGAGGTCTCCCGGGTCGGCCGGCAGGCCGTACGCGTGCAGCAGGCGGCACCAGCGGCGCACCTCGTGCTCGTCGTCGTCCCAGGCCGGGCCGTCCGGGTGCCCGGCGTCCGGGTTGCGGTGGGCGAGCAGCCGGCCGGGGCGTACGGCGGCCAGCGCCCGGTGCGACTGCGGCCCCCGGCCGTGCAGGTTGACCGCCACCTCCGGCGGCGGTCCGGTCCACGCGATCCGGTCCGGTCCGGTGGTGGGCAGTACCCGGTCGACCGCCCCGGTCAGCTCCGCCAGCGGCGCCAGCCAGTCCGGCGCGGCGAGCACCAGTTCCCGGCCCGGCAGGCCGGCGCGCAGGCCACGCAACGCCGGCACGGCGGTGACCAGGTCGCCGACGCCGAGCGCCCGCAGCACCAGGATCACGGGTACGAGGACTCCTGCGCGGCGCACACCACCATCTCGCGTACCGCGCAGCCGGCCGGCTGGGAGAGCGCGAACATGACCGCGGCGGCGGTGTCGGACGGCTCGTTGAGCACCGCGTCCGGGCCGGGGCGGTACTGCGCGTCCCGCTCGTCGAAGAACGCGGTCCGCATCCCGCCCGGGATCAGCAGCGTCACGCCCACAGTGCCGGCCAGCTCGGCGGCGAGCGCCCGGGTGAAGCCCACCACCCCGAACTTCGCCGCGCAGTACGCCGTCGCGTCGCTCACCGCCTTCACGCCCAGCGTCGAGGCCACCGTGACGATGTTGCCGCGGGACGCCTCCAGCCAGGGCAGCGCGGCCCGGATCACCGCGGCCGTGGCGAGCAGGTCCACAGTGACGATCCGTTCCCAGGTCTCCGCCGGGATGTCGGCCAGCTTCCCCGGCACGTCCATGCCGGCGGCGGTGACCACGGCGTCCAGCCCGCCGGAGCGTTCCGCGAGATCGCGCGTGGCGGCCTCGGCGGCTCGGGTGTCGGCCAGGTCGCACTCGGCCCAGGGCACACCGTCGGCGGGACGCTGCCGGTCCAGCACCAGCGGGCGTCCACCGGAGCGGGCCACCGCGGCGACCACCGCCGCGCCGAGCCCGCTCGACCCGCCGGTGACCAGGACCGCGGGCCCGGCGCCGGGAGCGGGGGCGTTCATGCCGCCGCCCGCGCGACCGCGCCGGATCGGATGCGTCGCTCGTTCATCGTGCTCCCTTCGCCGTGGACCGGACCACCGTCTGCGCGACGGCCTCCGCCGGGTCGAGCGTCGGGGCCGGCCAGCCGCCGCTGCCCCGTCCCGCCCGCGCGGCAGCGATCATGTCGGTGGTCGAGCGCCCGTCGAGGTACGGCACCACCACCGTGTGCCCGCCCCAGCGGGCCAGGATCTCCGACTCGGGCAACGTCTCGGCGCCGCCGCCGCTGGCGTAGTCGCCGCCCTTGACCCAGATGTCCGGACGCAGCCAGGACAGCGCCGCCTCCGGGGTCGGCTCGTCGAAGATCAGCACCGCGTCGACGCAGCCGAGCGCGGCGAGCAGCCGGCCCCGGTCGCCCTGCGGCACGACCGGGCGCTCCGGGCCCTTGAGCCCGGCCACGCTGGCGTCGGAGTTGAGGCAGACCACCAGGCAGTCGCCGAGTTGCCGGGCCGCCTGGAGCGTCGCCACGTGCCCGGCGTGCAGCAGGTCGAAGCAGCCGCCGGTGGCGACCACGGTGCCGCCGGCCGCGCGTACCCGGGCCACCACCTCACCGGCCGCCCCGGCGCCGACCCGGTCGCCGCCGCCGGTGACCACCGCCGGGGCCACCGCCCGTACCGGGGCCGGCAGCGCGGCGGCCACGCCACCCCCGGCCACGTACGCGGACGCCTGCGCGACCGCCTCCTGCACCGCCTCGGAGACCAGCGCCCCACGGGCCAGCGCGAGCGTCGCGGTGGACGCGAAGCGGTCCCCCGCCCCGCAGGTGTCCCCCTCGGCCGGTGGCGCCGGCACCACCAGGGGCGTGGATCCGGCGTGACAGAGCAGCGCGCCGTCCCCGCCGAGCGTCACCGCTACCGCGCGCGCCTGCCAGCGGCGGCGCAGCGCCTGCGCGCTGCGGGACGCGGCCGCGAGGCGGGACCCGCCCGGCGGCGTCTTGGCCAGGTCGCGGGCCTCCGGCTCGTTCGGGGTGGCCAGGTGCACCCCGGGTACGGCTGCCGGTCCGCGCGGATGCGGGTCCCAGACCACCGGCGCCCGGGTGGCGGCCAGCGCGGCGCGCAGCGCGGGATGCCCGGCCACGCCCCGGCCGTAGTCGCTCACCAGCACGGCGGACGCGTCGGCGATCAGCCGCAGCACGGCGTCGCTGGGCTGACCGGGCACACCGGCCGTACCGCCCCGGTCGTGGCGCAGCAGCACCCGGCCGCGTACCCGCAGCCGGACCTTCTCCGGGGTGGCGCCGGCCAGCGGCAGCGCGTACAACCGCACCCCCGCGGCGGCGAGCAGCGTGCCGATCCGGGCCCCGCCGGCGTCGTCGGCGACCGCGGTGACCAGCGCGACCTCGGCGCCCTGAGCGGCCGCGAACACCGCGGCCAGGCCGGCGCCGCCGGGACGGTCGACGGAGGAGGTCTCGTCCAGCACCGGCACCGGGGAGTCCGGGCAGAGCCGGTTCACCAGACCCTCGACGTCGCGGTCCAGCAGCGTGTCCCCGAGCACCACCACCGGCCCCCTCATGCCCGGCCTCCCGGTCCGGCGGGCGCCGCCGGGTCCGGGTCGCCGAGCACCACCTCGACGCCGGTACGCACCGGTTCGGCCGGCGCCGGGGCGGCGAGCGCCGCCGGCAGCGCCCGTTCGACGTACTCGCAGAGCACGTGCGAGGCCACCAGATGCAGTTCCTGCACCACCTGCCCGTCCGGCGAGTCGATCGCCAGGTGCTCGTGGCAGAGGTCGGCGAGGGGGTTGGGCGCGGGGCCGGTGAAGGCCCAGGTGCGCAGGCCGGTCTGGTGGGCGGCGTGGGCGGCGGTCAGGAGGTTGGTGCTGGTGCCGCTGGTGGTGAGAAGCAGGAGGATGTCGTGGGGTCGGCCGTGGGCGCGTACCTGTCGGGCGAAGGTTTCGTCGTAGCCGTAGTCGTTGGCGATGGCGGTGAGGGCGCTGGTTTCGGCGTGGAGGGCGATGGCGGACAGGGGTTGGCGGTCGTGGCGGAGTTTGCCGACGAGTTCGGCGGTGAGGTGCTGGGCTTCGGCGGCGCTGCCGCCGTTGCCGGCCACCAGCAGCCGCCCGCCGGCGGCGAGCCGCTGCGCCAGATCCTCACCCCAGCGGGCCAGCATCCGCTCCGACTCCCGCAGCGGCAGCAGCGCGGCGGCCAGCAGCGCCAGATGGTCCTCCAGCAGCGTGCCGCCGGCGGCCGGCGGGGTCGCCGTCATCAGGCGACCACCCGGGTGGGACGGCCGACGCTGGCCACCTCGCCGTACAACTCGGTGAGGCGGTCGGCGGTGGTGGCCCACGAGTAGCGGGTGCGCGCCCGCTCCAGCGCCGCGGTGGCGTAGGCGAACCGGCGGATCCGGTCACCGAGCAGGCCCCGGATCGCCGCGCCGAGCGCCGCCGGATCGCGGGCCGGCACCAGGTCGCCGGTGCGGCCGGGCACCACCGTGTCGATGAGCCCACCGACCGCGGTGCCGACCACCGGCACGCCGCACGCCATCGCCTCCAGCGGGGTGAGCCCGAACGGCTCGTACCAGGGTGCGGCGACGAGCACGTCGGCGGACCGGTACCAGCGGCCCATCTCCTCCCGGGGGACCGCGCCGACCAGCCGTACCCGGTCGGCGACGCCGAGCGAGCGGGCCAGCGTCCGCAGGCGCAGCGCGTACGGGTCGGTCTCCAGCAGTCCGGCCGGCGGGCCGCCGACCACCACGCACTCGGCGTCCGGCACCTCGGCGACGGCCCGGATGACGTCCTGGAAGCCCTTGCGCTCGACCAGCCGGCCGACGGTGAGGATGCGGGCCCGGCCGCCGTCACGGTCGGCGACCGGGCCGAGCGGGGCGAACGTGGACAGGTTCACCCCCGACGGCACGACTGTCATCCGGGAGCGGGGCACACCCATCCGGACCAGCTCGGCGACCTCGTCCTGGCACTGGGCGACCACCCGGTCCACCGAGCGGCCCAGCTTCCGCTCGTGCTCGACCCGGCCCGGCGGGCTGGTGTCCTGCGCGCCCTGGTGGCGGCGCTTGACGGTGCCGAGCGCGTGGTAGGTCTGCACCACCGGCACGCCCGCGCGGCGGGCCGCGGCGAGCCCGGCCAGCCCGCTCATCCAGAAGTGCGCGTGCACCACCTCGGGCTGCCAGTCGCCGGTGCGCCACCGGTCGGCCAGCCAGTTGCCGAACGCCGGCATGTACGGCAGCAGGTCGTCCTTGGCCACCGGCTCGGCCGGCCCGGCCGGTACGTGCACCACCTCGTACCCGTCCGGGGCACGCACGCTCACCGGCAGGTCCACCGCGTCGAGCCGGGTGTAGACCCGTACGTCGTGACCGGCGGCCGCGAGCGCGGCGGAGAGCTCCGCGACATGCGTGTTCTGGCCACCGGCGTCCTCCCCGCCGAGGACGGCGAGCGGGCTGGCGTGCTCCGAGATCATCGCGATGCGCATACTTCCTCCTCCAGCAGCCGGTCCCAGTCGGCGAGGAAACGCTCCAGGCCGTAGCGGCCCCGGGCGGCGGCCCGCGCCGCGGCGCCCGCCCGGCGGGCGGACTCCCTGTCGTCCAGCAGGCCACGGGCGGCCTCGACGAGCGTGTCGACCCGGGTGGACAGCGCGCCCGCCTCCGGCGGGACGGCTTCCACCGCTTCGGTGGTGGCCAGCGCCACCACCGGCATGCCCATGGTCATGGCCTCGACGAGGCTGAGGCCCAGTGAGGTCCAGCGGCACAGGTGCAGGTAGGCGCGCCGTTTGGCGAGTTCGGCGTGCATGGCGTGCTGGGGTACGTCGTCGTGGCTGGTCAGCCGGTCCTCGGGCAGTCCGAGGTGGGCGGCGAGACCGGCCACCTTCATGCCGTAGACGTCGAGCGGGGCGAGCGCGGCGAACCGGGCGAGCAGGTCGGTGCCGGTGACGCGCCAGCGGCGTACCGGCTCGTTGATGACCACGGCGAGGCGGTCGAGTTCGCCGGTCCACTCGACGGCGGGCGGTACGACGCCGTGGTCGACCACCGTGGTGCGGGTGCCGCCGTTGTCCCAGAACAGCTCGTTGAACGCGGTGACGTGGGTGAGCAGCAGGTCGTCGCGGTCGGCCATGGGATGGCGGGTGTTCGGCACGTCGCCTTTCGGCGTGTTGTGCTCGACGTAGATCGCCGGGACGTCGCGTCCGGGGCGGCGGCCGAGCCACTCGGCGGCCAGGTCGAGTTCCTCCGGGCGCTGCAGGATCACCAGGTCCACGTCGGCGCCGCGCAGGTCTTCCGGCGTGACCTCGACCGCGCTGTCCGGCCACGGGTAGGTGCGCGCCCGGCCCAGCCCGTACGGGCCCCGGTCCGGCGTGACCGGCACCAGGTAGCGGTGCTTGCCGTGCACGAAGGACGTCGTCCACGACCCGTGGACGTGCCACAGCAGGATGTTCATCCGACCACCCCGCCCGCCACCGGCGCCGGCACGCCGAGCAGCCGCAACGCCTCCAGCACCCGGCCCGGCTCGACCGCCGACAGGCACGGGTGCCCGGGGACCGGGCAGACGGTGGCGCGGGTGTCCCGGCAGGGCGCCGCCGCGTCGCCGAGGCGCACTGTCGGCACCCGGTAGGGCCCCCACTGCCCGAACGGCACCGTGGGCGCGAACAGGCTCACCACCGGCACGCCGAGCGCGGCGGCCAGGTGCGCGGGGCCGGTGTTGCCGACCACCAGCGCGCCGGCCCCGGCGACCACAGCGGCCAGCTCAGCCAGCCCGGTACGCCCGCCGAGGTCGACGCCGCCCGCCGCCGCGACCCGGGCGGTCAGCTCCCGCTCGTCCGGCCCGCCGGTGACCACCACCCGGTGACCGGCCGCGCCGAGCACCCGGACCACTCGCGTGGCCAGTTCCTCCGGGCAGGCGCGGGTCTCCACCGAGGACCCGGGATGCAGCACCACGTAGCCGGGCGCCCCGGCCTCGGCCGCGGGCGGCGGAAGCCGGTCGGAGCGGATGCGCAGGGCGGGTTCGTCGTGGCCGGGCAGCGCGAATCCGGCGGCGGCGGCGAGGGACAGGGCGCGTTCCGGTTCGGGTACGCCGGCCGGGACGCGGTGGCGCACGTCGAGCAGGCTGCCCGGGTAGTCGTCGCTGATCGCGCTGATCCGGGGCACCCCGGCCAGGCGCAGCAGCAGCGCCAGCGGCAGCGCGGACTGGTGGAAGGAGGTGAAGACGACGGCTTCGTCGGCGCGTACGGCCGCGAGCCGGTCGGTGAGCGCGCGCATGTCACCCGGGTCGACGGGTGGGGCGGGCGCGTCGATCCACGGCAGCGGCGCTTCGATGATCTCGTCCACGCCGGGCAGCAGTTCGGCCGCCGCCCGGCCGCGTGGCCCGCACAGCAGCACCACCCGCTGCGCGCCGGCCGCCACCGCGCGGATGCCGGGACCGGTCACCAGCACGTCACCGGCGGCGTCGCTGCGGACGACGAGGATCGTGCCCCGGCGGTTACGGCCCGCGCGTTGCGGCGCGGCCGTGAGGCGCATCCTGGCCAGCACTGTGCTCACCGCGTCCGGCAGGTCGGCGGCGACGGTCGGCGCGGCGGCCACCTCGGCGGCCCGGGTGGCCGGCGTGGGCACCATGATCGTGGCAGCGCCGGCCGCCGCGGCGGCGGCCGTGTCCGCGCCGATGTCGCCGATCAGCACGCACCGGGTCGGTGTGGTGCCGAGCGCGCGGGCTGCCTCGTGTACGAGCCCGGGCGCCGGCTTGCGGCAGGCGCACCCGTCGGCTTCCGCGTGCGGGCAGATCGCCCAGTGGTCGAAGGGCCCGAGCAGTTCCTCCACCCGGGCGTTGACCAGCCTCAGCTCGTCCGCGGTGAAGCAGCCGCGGGCCAGGCCGGACTGGTTCGTCACCACGGCGAGCCGCAACCCGGCCGCCCGCAACCGGTCCAGCGCCTCCCGGGCACCCGGCACCGGCCGTACCTTCTCCGGGTCGCCGTTGTACGGCACGTCCTCGATCAGCGTGCCGTCCCGGTCCAGCAGCACCGCGTCGTAGAGGCCGGACGGGAACCGGTCAGCACCCGGGTCAACCCGGGCTGACCTGCACTGATCCCGCTCCTGGTCCCGTCGCACGGGCGGCGGGTTCCCGAGCCCCCGAGGAGTAAACGTCGACGTCGGCGCCAGGCGCGCCCCGCCGGTGCCGGCGCACACGTTGCCACGACCGTTCCGGTCCGGCGATACCCGCCGCCCCCGAGAAGCTAACCCGCATCGCCGTTAGCGGCGGCCCGGGGCGGGGTACCGGTTGGTGATGGCGGTTGTGGAGAAAGTGATCGACGCACCTCCGGAGCAGGTCTTCGAGGTGCTCGCGGACGGGTGGACGTACAGCGACTGGGTGGTGGGCACCGTGCACGTGCGGGACGTGGACGACACGTGGCCCCGGGTCGGCAGCAACCTGCACCACCGGGCCGGGCCCTGGCCGTTCTCGCTGCAGGACAAGTCCACCGTGCTGGAGTGCCAGGCGCCGCACCGGCTCGTGCTGCGCGCCGGGTTGTGGCCGGCCGGCGAGGCGACAGTGGCGTTCGCTCTGGAGCCGCTGGAGGACGGCCGGACCCGGGTGACCATCGGCGAGGACTTCGCCGCCGGGCCGCTGCGGTGGGTCCGGACCAAGCTCAACGACCTGGTGCTGCATCTTCGCAACCGGGAGACGCTGGCCCGGCTGTCCGACATCGCGACCCGGCAGAAGCCGGAGCGGGATCGATCCCTCGGCGGGGCGTCTGTGCGGCCGCCGCACGGCCCACTGGATACCCTCTCAGATGAACCTGTCCGCTGACCGAGGATGTCCGTGATGATCGAACCCGTGCAGTTACCCTCCCCGTGGGGGGATGCGCGCCTGACCGTCGTCGTTCCGACCTACAACGAGGCGGGCAACCTCCCGGTGCTGGTCGAGCGCCTGCTCGCGCTGCCTCTGCCGGGGCTGAAGGTGCTGGTCGCGGACGACAACTCCCCGGACGGCACCGGTGAGGTCGCCGACAAGCTGGCCATCGAGCACCCGGACCGGGTGACGGTGGTGCACCGCCCGGGCAAGGAGGGTCTCGGCCGGGCGTACGTGGACGGCATCGGCCGGGCGCTCGACGACGGCGCGGACTTCGTCGCCCAGATGGACGCCGACCTGTCGCACCCGCCGGAGGCGCTGCCCGGCATGCTCGGCGCGCTGCTGTCCACGCAGGCTTCGGTGGTCATCGGCTCGCGGTACGTGCCCGGCGGTGAGCTGGACGAGAACTGGCCGCTGTACCGGCGCGCGCTCAGCGGCTGGGCCAACCTGTACGTGCACACGCTGCTGCGCGTGCGCATCCGTGACCTGACCGCCGGCTTCAAGATCTGGCAGGCCGAGGCGCTGCGCGCGATCGGGCTCGACCGGGTCCAGTCGAACGGCTACAGCTTCCAGGTGGAGATGCACTACCTCGCCACCAAGCTGGGCCACACCATCCTGGAGGTGCCGATCCGCTTCGAGGAGCGCCGCGACGGCGACTCGAAGATGACCACCGCCACCAAGATCGAGAGCGCGTTGATGCCGTTCAAGTTGCGCAGCCGGCACCGCAACCTCGACTCCTGATCCGCCCTGCCCTGCCGCGCGCCCGCAACGCGCCCTCACGCCGCTGTCACGGCGCGTGAGGGCGCGCTCGCCCCGCCACCTCCCCTACCCCGCACCTTTGCTCTGCCGCCACCGGCGCAGCACCGCGTTGACCTGGGGCGCTCTCCCGGCGCCACGGCCCCACCCCAGGCGCAATCAAGCACGCTGCGTAACCAACCCCGCATGCCTCACCGCTCCACGCCACCCCGCCACCCCGCCACCCCGCCACAGGCGCGATTTTGCAGTTTGGTGCCCGGCAAAGCCTGGCAAAACCGGCACCCCTCGGGCGCCAACTGCAAGATCGCGCGGGACGTGGGCGTGCGGCGTGGCGGCTGGCGAGGAGCAGGCTGGCCGAACACTCCCGTGACACACCCGCGCGACGATCAGGCACCTAACCGCAGTCAGTACGTCAGCGGGCACGAGACCGCGGCCACGCCAGGCGCGGCCCGCAGATCTTGGTACGAAAGGGCCCCCATGAGGGCCATTTCGTACCAAGATCTACACCAGTTCCCGGGATGCGGGCTGCTGATCTCACTTGGCGAGACGAGGGCTGGAAGCGGCACCCCGCCTGTCGGTGGGCGAGCTTCCGGTGCCAGGCGTCCTGCGGTTGGCGGGTCGGGCGGTCAGCCGCAATGGGTGCGACCGGAGGTCAGCCAGGGCGAGCGGACGTCGGCGGAGGTCAGCCGCAGCGGGTGCGCTGACGCGGGCCGGGCCCCACTCCCGCGAGGGCGCGGAGGACGGCAGCGGCGAGGGTGGTGCCGCGCAGACCTGGTCAGCGGTCAGCGGTAGACGGCGCGGTGGGCGGCGGCGATCGTGCGGGCGTACACCGCGCCGGTGACGGCCCGGTCGCGGGCCAGCGCGGCCCGCGCCGCGTTCGCCCCCGGCGCGCCGTGCACACCGCCGCCGGGGTGGGCGGAGGCGCTGGCCAGGTAGAGCCGGTCCACCGCGGTGTCGGCGCGGCCCAGGCCGGGGATCGGCCGCAGGAACAACTGCTGGTACGCGGCGGCAGTGCCACCGCCGAGCGCGCCGCCCACCAGGCTCGGCTCGGCGGCCTCCAGGTCGGCCGGGCCGGCCACGTGCCGCCCGACGATCGACGCCCGGAAGCCGGGCGCCGCCGCCTCGAGAACCCCCTCCATCCGCTCCACGTGCCCCACGACGTCCTCGGCCCGCCAGTCCCGGCGGAAGGGCAGGTGGGTGTAGGACCAGAGCGACTCGGTGCCCGGCGGCGAGTGGCTCGGGTCGGCCACCGACATCTGCCCGACCAGCAGGAACGGGTCCCGGGGCAGTTCGCCGCGGGCCAGTTCGGCCGCGTACGTGGTGAGCCCGTCGAGGTCCGCGCCCAGGTGCACGGTGCCGGCGCCGGCCAGTTCCCGGTTCTTCCACGGCACCGGCGCGGACAGCGCCCAGTCGACCTTGAGCGTGGAGCCGTCCCACTTGAAGTGCGCCAGGTCCTCGACCATCCGGGGCGGCAGCGCCGCCGCGCCGACCAGGTCGAGGAAGAGCGCCGGCGCGGGCACGTCGGCGAGCACCGCGCGGCGGGCCCGCCAGTCGGTTCCCCCGGCGGTACGGACGCCCATCGCGCGGCCCCGGGCGGTGAGCACCCGCTCGACCCGGGCGCCGTACTCGATCCGCCCGCCCCGCTCGACCAGCCGGGCCACCAGCGCGTCGGTGATCCGCTGGGCGCCGCCGACCGGCACCGGCCAGCCCACCTGCTGGCCGAGCATGGCGAGCAGCCAGCCGTACACGCCGGAGCCGGCGTCCTCCGGGGACAGGTCGGTGTGCAGGGCGCAGCCGGCCAGCAGGACCGTGCCGCCCTCGCCCTCAAACAGTTCCGCGCCGAGCTTGCGGACGGGCAGCAGGAGGCGGCGGGCCAGGCGGAGCGCGCCGCCGACCCGGAGTTGCCGCAGCAGGCCCAGCCCGCCGCGTACCGGCGGGAACGGGGTGGTGATGGTCTGCAGCATCGGCTCGGCCACCTGGCGCCAGTCGGCGTACGCGTGCCGCCAGCGCTCCCCGTCGCCGGGCGCGAACGCCTCCAGCGAGGCCGCTGTGGTGTCCAGGTCGCGGTTGACCACGGCGGCCCGGCCGTCCGGAAGCAGGTGCGCCAGCACGTCCGGGGCGTGCGTCCAGGACAGGCCGTGCCGTTCCAGGCCCAGCCCGTCCAGGACCGGAGATGCGTACCCGAGCGGGTAGAAGGAGCTGTAGAGGTCGCTGAGGTAACCGGGCGCTGTCACGTACGCGGAGCGGACGGCCCCACCGGGCGCCCCGGTGGCCTCCAGGACGGTGACGTCCCAGCCGGCGTCCACCAGCAGGTTCGCGGCCACCAGCCCGTTGTGCCCGGCTCCGATGACGACGGCGTCGGCGGTCGAGGTCATCGGATCCGCCTACCCGGCCGGTCACCGGGCGAAACGCGTTTGCCCGGCCCAGGCCGGGGCAAGCAGGGCCGCATGTACACGGTTGCGCAGCTCATAGGTGGAGTGTGGGGTGCCGGCGGCGAGGGCGGCGAGCTTGTCGTCCACGATCCGGCGGACGGGTCGCCGGTGACCCGGACGCCGGTGGCGACCGCCGACGAGGTGGCCAAGGCGGTGGAGGCGGCCCGGGGCGTGGCGGCGGAATGGGCCGCGACCCCGACCGCGGAGCGGGCCGCGGCGCTGCACCGGGCCGCGGACGCGGTCGAGGCGGCGGCCGGAGAGCTGGCCGAGGCGACCACCGCGGAGATGGGCAAGCCCCTGGAGGACGCGCGGGGCGGGGTGGCGGCGGGCATCGGCACGCTGCGACAGTACGCCGAACTGGCGCCGGTCCGGGGCGGCCGGACGCTGCACGGCGCGCACGACGCGCTGGACTTCATGGCCCCCGAGCCACGCGGCGTGGTCGCCGCGATCACCCCGTGGAACGACCCGGTGGCGGTGTCGTGCGGCCTGCTCGGCGCGGCCCTGGTCACCGGCAACGTGGTGGTCCACAAGCCGAGCGAGCGCACCCCGGCCACCGGCTGGCTGCTCGCCCGCGCGCTGGACTCGGCGTTGCCGGCCGGGGTGCTGTCGCTGCTCAGCGGCGGCGGCGAGGTGGGGGCCGCGCTGTCCGGGCAGGACGTCGACGTCGTCGCCCACGTCGGTTCCACTGCGACCGGCCGGGCGATCGCCGCCGCGGGCGCCCGTACCGGCGCGAAGGTGCTGCTGGAGAACGGCGGCAGCGACCCGCTGGTGGTGGACGCGGACGTCGACCCGGTCTGGGCGGCCGAGCAGGCGGCGCTCGGGTGCTTCGCCAACGCCGGTCAGATCTGCGTGGCGGTGGAACGCGTCTACGTGCACCGGGACGTCGCCGAGGGCTTCCTGGACGCGCTCGTGGCGCGCGCCGAGGCGCTCACCGTGGGCCCCGGCCGTGACCCGGAAACGCAGCTCGGCCCGCTGGTGGACCGGCGGCACCGGGACCACGTGCACGGGCAGGTGACGGCCGCGCTCGCCGACGGCGCCCGGGTACGCGCCGGCGGTGTGCTGCCGGAGGGGCCGGGCGCGTTCTACCCGGCGACAGTGGTCGAGGGGTGCCGGCACGACATGGCGCTGGTCCGCGAGGAGACGTTCGGGCCGGTCGCCGCGGTGGTGGTGGTCGACTCGTTCAGCGAGGGGCTGCGCTGCGCGGCCGACTCCCCGTACGGCCTGGCCGCCACCGTGCTGACCGGCTCGATGAGCCACGCCCAGCGCGCCTGGCGGGAACTGCCGGTCGGCACCGTGAAGATCAATTCGGTGTTCGGCGGGGCACCGGGGGGCGCGGCCCAGCCGCGCCGGGGCAGCGGTCAGGGCTTCGGGTACGGCCCGGAACTGCTGGACGAGTTCAGCACCGTCAAGGCGGTGCACCTTCAGGCGCCGGGCGGCGGCCACTGGTGAGACGGCACGACACGAGCCCGGGACCGAGGCGGTCCCGGGCTCGACGCGTACCCCCAGGGGTCAGCGACCCCCGCGGGCCTTGCGGGTCGCGTTGTTGTTTGCCTTCTCGATCGCCTTGACCAGTTCCGGCTTGGTCATCCGGGACCGGCCGCGCACGTCCAGTTTCTTCGCCACCTCCATGAGGTGGTCCTTGCTGGCGTTGGCGTCCACCCCGCCGGCCGTCGGCGCGCGCCGGGCCGGGCCGCCGCCTTCGGCCTGCTCGTCGCTGGGCCCCTTACGGCCCTTGGGCTCCCAGTGGTCGCCCACCTTCTCGAACTCGTGCTTGACCGCGGCGAAGGCGGTGCGGTGCGCCCGCTCCCCCTCGCCGTACGTCTCGACCGCCGAGTCGTGCGTCTTCTCCCAGGTCCGCTGCGCCTTCGCCGGGGAGCGCCGCAGCGTGCTGGGCAGTACCTCGCGCCCGGGCATCTCGTCCTCCTCCTGGAGTCTCGATCGGCTGCCTGGTGTGGTTCCCTCCCGTCCGGCGGGCAAACCGGCGCCCCGGTTTGTCGATTTCCCCCCGGGGGTACCGCCCGGCCACGCCCGGTGGCGGAGCCTGGAGGAGGCGGACATGACCGTGACGACACCACAGACGGTCGGCGGCCGGACGCGGTCCCGTCTCCCCCGCCGGATCCGCCAGCTCAACTGGCGTACCTGGCGGGGCGTGCTGGTGCGCAGCGGCAAGGGTTTCGTCACCGACAACTGCGCCGACTGGGCGGCGGCGCTCACCTACTACGGGGTGCTGGCGCTGTTCCCGTCCACGATCGTGGTGGTGGCGCTGGTCGGCCTGGTCTCCGACGGCCCGCGCACCGTCGACACCGTGATCGACCTGGCCGGGGAGATCGGCGCCGGCTCGGTGGTCGGCAACGACGCGTTCGTGGGTGTGGTGCGCAACGTGGTCGAGCAGCAGGGCTCGGCGAAGGTGCTGCTCAGCTTCGGTCTGCTCGGCGCGCTCTGGTCCGCGTCCGGGTTCATCGGCGCGTTCACCCGCGCCTCCAACGCGATCTACGGGGTGCGGGAGGGCCGTCCGTTCTACCGCCTGCGCCCGTTGCAGATCGGCATGGCCGCGGTGACGATCGTGCTGCTCGCGGTGGTGGCCACCGGGTTGATCGTCAGCGGCCCGGTCACCGACGCGGTGGGTGACCTGCTGCACGCCGGCGCGGTGGCCCGCACCACGTGGTCGGTGGCGAAGTGGCCGCTGCTCGCCGTGGTCGCCATGACGCTGCTGTCGCTGCTGTTCTGGATCGCGCCGAACGTGCAGCAGCCGCGGTTCCGCTGGCTCACCCCGGGCGGCGCGCTGGCGCTCGTGGCCTGGGTGCTCGCGTCCTTCGGCTTCGGCCTGTACGTGGCCAACTTCGGCTCGTACGACGTCACCTACGGCAGTCTCGGCGCGGTCATCGCGTTCCTGGTGTGGCTCTACCTGTCCAACTGCGCGTTGATGCTCGGCGTGCAGGTCAACGCCGAGCTGCAGCGCGGGCGGGCGATGCAGGCCGGGGTCGAGGAGCCGGACGACCCGGTGCTGCCGCCGCGCGCCCCGGCCGACGACGAGAAGGCGGACGGGCAGCGGCCGGCCGACCGGTTGCCGCCCGGATGACCGGCTCTCCCGGCCGGCGCCGGTTTACCGGCGGTCCCCCGGGGCATCTCCCAAGGCATGGAACGTGGCAGCAGCAAGCACTCGCCCAGGGTCGACGACCAGATGAGCAGCGAGGTCAGCGGTCTCGTCCAGAGCGCCGGCACCGGCGGTTCGCGGGCCGAGGAGTTCCGGATCCCGGAGCCCGCCGGCGAGGACCAGCCGGAGGCCACCACGGCGCCGGCCGGGGAGCTGCGCAGCGGCACGCCGCAGGGCATGAGCTCCGAGGACGTCGAGGCGCGCAGCCGTCTGGGGCGGTTCATCACGATGACCGCCCTGCCCGGCGACCGGGAGGCGCTGCTGGCGAACGCGCGGGAGAACGAGGCGCCGACGGACATCGTCGCCGCTCTGGAGACCCTGCCCGCGGACGCCCACTACCAGACGATCTCCGAGGTGTGGGCCGCACTCGGGCACAGGAACGAGACGACGCGCTGGTGAGCGGGCCGGCCCACGGCCCGTACGAGACACACACCGGCGGAACAGGAGGAACCCCGACATGAGTGGCGTTACCGAGCACGTGGACGTGGACGTCCCGATCCGGACCGCGTACGACCAGTGGACCCAGTTCGAGGAGTTCCCCCACTTCATGGACGGCGTGCAGGAGGTGCGGCAGCTCTCCGACACGATGACCCACTGGACCGTCGAGATCGCGGGCGTGAAGCGCGAGTTCGACGCCGAGATCACCGAGCAGCTGCCGGACGAGCGGGTGGCCTGGCGCTCCACCGGGGGCACCCAGCAGGCGGGCGTGGTGACCTTCCACCGCCTCGACGAGGGGCACACCCGGGTCACGCTGCAGATGGAGTTCGAGCCGCACGGCGCGGTCGAGCAGGCCGGCGACAAGCTCGGCGTGGTCGACCGGCGCGCCAAGGGCGACCTGGAGCGGTTCAAGCAGTTCATCGAGCGGCGCGGTCAGGAGACGGGCGCCTGGCGCGGTGCGGTCGACCGGCCCATCCCCTGAGGCAACCTCCCCCGCCCTCAGCGGTCCAACGCGGCAGCCAGCGCCTCGGGCCGGCTGAGGGCCAGCAGATGCCCGCCGGGCAGGCGCTCGGGCGTGACGCCGAGCCGCTGATGGGCCACCCGGGTCTGGAATTCGGCCGGGAAGAACCTGTCCGCGCCGCCGCTCAGGACCTCGGTCGGCACGTCGGGCCACGCATCAAGCGGCCAGGGCTGCGCGAACGGCGTGCCCGACTGCGGTGACCCACCCGCCATGGCCTGGTCGGTGATGTCCTGCGGCACGTCGTGGAAGAAGTACACCAGCGGATCGAACGGCCCGTCGGGAGAGCGGCCCTCGCGCCTGTCGCACTCCCGGCGGGCCTGGTCCTGCCCGGTGTTGGTCCACCAGTCGCCGCCGGTCTCACCGGGCGCCGGGATCATCGCGTTGACCAGGACCAGCCGTGAGACCGGCAGCCGACTGCAGACCAGTGGTGCGGTCAGGCCGCCCATCGACTGGGCCACCACCACCAGGTCTCCACGGTCACCGGCCGCCTCGACCACTGTTTCCGCGTACTCCGGCAGTCCCGCGCTGTCGTCCGCGGCCGGGAGGTCGACGGCGATCGCCTCGTGGCCGCGCTGCTCCAGCAGGGGAACCAGGCGGTGCCAGTACCAGGCGTCGCCGCCGGCTCCCGGGATCAGGATGTACGTCGTCACGGTGCGAATTTAGCACCAGAGAGTGCTGTAGCGATACCATCAGCGGATGGCGCGCGCATACGACGATCCCTGCGGTCTGGCCCGGGCGCTCAACCTGGTCGGCGACAGATGGGCGTTGCTGATCGTCCGTGAGTTGCTGCTCGGACCGAAGCGCTTCACCGACCTGCGGCGCGGCCTGCCCGGCGCCAGTCAGAGCATGCTCACCGCCCGGCTCGCCGAGTTGGAGGAGACGGGAGTGGTGCGCCGGCGGCGTCTCGGGCCACCGGCGGGCGTCCGGGCGTACGAGCTGACCGAATGGGGGCGGGACCTCGAACCCGCCCTGCTGGGGCTGGCCAGGTGGGGCAGCCGGGGTCCGCTGACCTCGTCGGCGCAGCTGAGCGTCGACGCGCTGGCCCTCGCCATGAAGACCACCTTCGACCCGGCCGCGGCGCGCGACTTCGCCGTACGGTGTCAGCTTCTTCTCGACGGCGACAGCCTGCTCGTCACCGTCGAGGACGGACGCGTCGACGTGGTACGCGCCGACGCCGCCGATCCCGACCTGGTGATCCGGGCCGGCGCCGGGACCTTCCGCTCGCTCATCTTCGGTGGCGTGCCGTTGCATGCCGCCGACGTCGTCGTCCGGGGCGACGGCGAGGTCGCGGCCCGCCTGCTGCGGCTGTTCCGGCGCCCCACGCCGGCCGATGGCCCACAGTGACGAAGCGAATGCTTTCAGCTACCTCTCAGGTGGCGTTGGTAGTCTCCCCGCGCGGCGTGATCCATTATGGACGCCGTTGATCTCGTTGCGGCACAAGGGTTCCAGGTGAATCTCTCCCCGGATCCCGGGTGCCGCACGTCCGGTGGCCGTCAAGGGAGATGTTCGTGGTGTTCAAGAGGATGCTGGGCGCGTTCGGGGTGGGCGGCCCCGCTGTCGACACGGTCCTGGCCAACCCGGGTACCCGCCCGGGGCTGATGCTGGGCGGGCAGGTGAACCTGACCGGCGGCAGCCACGACGTGGAGATCGACCACATCACCGTCGGGCTGGTCACCCGGGTGGAGATGGAGGGCGCCGAGCAGGAGTACGACGCCCTCGTGGAGTTCCACCGGGTCCAGGTCGCCGGCGGTCTGCGCCTGTCCGAGGGACAGCAGATGTCGCTGCCGTTCCAGGTGGCGATGCCGTGGGAGACGCCGGTGACCGACCTGTACGGGCAGCGCCTGCACGGCATGACGATGGGACTGCGCACCGAGGTGGCGATCCGCGGCGCCGTGGACAAGGGCGACCTCGACCCGGTGTACGTGCACCCGCTGCCGGTGCAGGAACGCATCCTGGAGGGCTTCGGCCGGCTCGGATTCCAGTTCAAGGGCGCCGACCTGGAACGCGGGCACATCTCGGGCCTGCGCCAGAGCCTGCCGTTCTACCAGGAGATCGAGTACTACGCCGCCCCGCAGTACGCCCACGCCGTCAACGAGGTCGAGCTGACCTTCGTCGCGAACGAGTACGGCGTCGACGTGGTGCTGGAGTTCGACAAGCGCGGTGGCCTGTTCTCCGGCGGCCATGACTCCTTCGGCCGCTACCACGTCGCGCACACCGACGCCGACCAGGTCGACTGGGCCGCTCAGGTCGACGCGTGGGTCCGCCAGGCCCTCGACGGCTACCAGAGCATGCACGCCGGCCACGGCTACGGGCAGCCCGCCTACGGCGCACCCGGCTACGGACAGCCCGCCTACGGCGCGCCCGGCTACGGGCACGCCGCGTACGGCCACCACAAGGAGGAGCACCACGAGCGGCACGGCGGCCCGGGCATGGGCGCCGTCGCCGCGGGCGTGGTCGGCGGCGCCGCGCTCGGCTTCGCCGGCGGGATGCTCGCCGACGAGGTGTTCGACTCCTTCGGCGACGACGAGGGCGGCGACGAGGAGGAGTGAGCCCGGGGATCCACAGTGGATCTCTGGTATCGCTTCATGATCTAATTCCGTCAGGTTTGTCCGCAACCGGTCGGATTGTCTGGCCGGAACTCGAAGGAGTGTGCATGCCCGTCACCGCCGACCTCACCAAGCTGGTCGACAAGGCCTACCAGGACAAGACCCTCACCGAGATCGTCGACGCCCCGGTGTCCGCCCTCGCCGGGGTCAGCGACGGCGACGCCAAGCTGCTCAAGGACGCCTTCAACATCACCACCGTCGGCGACCTCGGCCGCAACCCGTACTTCCGCACCGCCAACGCCCTGGTGGCCCTCACCGGCGCCAAGTAGCGCCATCGCCGATGCCCGGTGGCCCGGGAAGCGTTCCGGGCCACCGGGCATCGGGATCGAAACGAGCCGGGACCGCGGCTGTCGCCGTGCCCGGCCGTTTGCGATCATCCGGTCCGGGTACCGCAGGGGAATGACCGACAACGACCGCCACGTGTGGCGCGACGAGGACCGCACTCCCCTGCACGAGCTGGACCAGGCCATCGCCCGGTCGGCCACGGACGGCCAGGGCGACGACGTCACCGCCAACGACGCCGGCGAGGAGGCCGCGTTCGGGCACGGCCCGGAGGCGGTGGACCGGGGCGCCGGCCCGGAGGCCGAGCGGCGCGAGATGACCGATGCGGACCGGGCCTACCGGCCGTCGACGATCGGGCGGACCGGCCCGGACAGCATGTGATCCCCGGACGGCTGCGGGCACCCGCGCCGATGCCCGTGGCCGCCGGATTCATGCTCGGCCGATACGACAAAAAGTGCGGTACGGACAGCCAGGAAAACGGACAGCCCATCCAGAATCGGCCGAACGGCTGACGGCACTCCCCCTGTCGCGCGCAAGACTTTCGGGATGCAACAGGGCTCCGGTTTCCTCTCCAACCGTCAGCGCAAGCTCGCTTGGCTGGGCTTCCTGCTCGCCGCGATCCAGGCTCCGGTCTCCGCCCGGTTCACCGAGGACAGCTCCTGGCTGTTCAGCCTGGTGGTCGCGCTGATGGTCGCGACCGTGATCATCGCCGACGACGGCGCGCGCCGCCGTCCGGCCGACGCCCGCTCCTCCGACTGAGTCAGCGTGTGCCGGGGCGCGCCTCGTGCCCCGGCATCCCCCGGCTGCGGCGGCGTTCCTTCATCTCGGCCTCGTAGAGGTGCCGCCGGCCCTCGACCAGCTCGTCGCGGGCCTGCCGGTCCAGCTCCCGGAAGAGCGCGTAGTACCCGTCGTCGAAGTCCTCGACGATCTGGAACGTCCACCGCCCGGCGATGACGTTGCGCCCGAGCAGCTCCCGGTCGATCCGCTCGGCCAGGCCCGGGTGCCCGGCGCGGCGGAACATCTCCACGGCGTCGTCGAGCATCAGATCGGCGTGGCCGATCAGCTGATGCAGCTCGTAGAGGTGCCCGCGTGCCCGCTCGACGCACTCCAGGGCCTCGCTGAGCCTGCCCAGCGCCTCGACCGTGGCGTCACTCACCCCGTCGGGGCGGCGGTGCGCCCGGTCCGGTCCGTCGGCCAGATGTCCCATGGTGTCCCTCCGTGGGGCTGCTGCGTGCTCCTCGTGCCGGACTTCTGCCCCCGCACGGGCGACTCAATCCCCGCGGACGACGTGGCCGCTCTCCCGGACGACCCCGCAGTCCGCCGGTCGGCCGAGGTCGGTCCGCACCGGGCGGCGTTAGCCTCGGACACCATGCGCGTGCCGAACAACCGGGTCGCGACCCGCTCCGCGGCAGTGGCCGCGCGGTCGACCCTCACCACGCTGACCGCCGCCGTCGGCACCGCCGGCCTCGCCGCGGCCCACGCGAACCCCGGGCTGCTCGCCGAGGTCGACCAGCACGCCGCCGGGGTACGCGACAGCCTCCACGGCGACCGCCACCCGCTCACCGTGGCGGCGCTCGCCGGATACGCCGAGGGGCTGCGCGACGCGGCGGCGGAGCACGGCTGGACGCCGCCGGCCGAGCCGGTGGACTGGTCCGCGCCGGACTGGGTGCTCACCCGCCTGCTGGCGGTCTGCCTGCTGGCCCGCGGACTCGACCCGCGTCACCTGGCCTGACCGGCAGCCGGCCGGACCCGGACACGGTTTCGGGGCGCCCGCCACCATCCCGCGGACACCCCGTCACCCGTTGCCGTCAGCCTCCCGGCCGGCGGAACTGCTGCGTCTCGTCGCCCATCTCGCCGGAGCGGTACGTACCCGCGCCCGACATCGACGACTGCGGCGCGGCCGGCGTCGGCTGCCCGCCCCGGTCGGCCATCTTGCGTTCGTAGTCGCCCCGGCCGGCCTGCTGCGCCTGCCGCTGCTGCCGGATCGCCCGGGACTCCTCGGCGGCCCGGTGCAGCCAGCCGTCCCAGCGGTCCTGCATCGGCTTGACCAGACCACCACCGACACCGACGATCAGGATGCCGGCCACGGTGGCGAGGAAGGCCACGAGCACCGGTGTGGTCACCGTGGTGGCGATACCCACCTGGTTCAGCGCGGCGATGATGCCGAGCGCCAGGATGAAGATCGCTGTCACGTCGGCCAGCACCCGGCCGTACGAGAGCCCGCCGAGCGCGCCGGAGACCAGGTCCCGGACGGCGTTGGCGATGGCGGCGGCGATCACCACGATCACGATCGCCACGAAGGCTCGCGGCAGCCAGGACACCACCCCGCGGATCAGGTCGCTGATCGCGTTCGGCCCCCACACCCCAAAGGCGAACTGCAGGGTGAACAGCAGGACCGCGTAGTAGGCCAGTTTGGCCAGGATGTCGCTGGCGTCGTACTTGGTGCGTTCCAGGGCCCGTTTGATACCGCCCCGTTCCACGGCGCGGTCGAACCCGACCCGTTCCAGTGCCGCGTCCACGATTTTGAGTACGGCTCTAGCGATGAGCCAACCCACGACGAGAATCGCGATGAACGCGATCGCCCGCGGTACGAAGAGCAGCACCGACCTCCAGAAGTCGGTCCAGGCCGCACCGATGTCGACCTGCCCGACCGCGAGGGTTTTCGGCATGATGTCCCTCCTGTCGCGTGAACTGCGCCGCCCGCATACCCGGTGACCTGGGCAGCACTCCGAGCCGGACCGGGCCAATTTCCCGACATGGGTGATCGAACCGGCCGTGACCTGCCCGAACGTCCGCGCCGCCGGAAGCCGGGACCCGCCACGAACGCATGATCGGAACCAGCCCGCCACGCTCCGGTTAGGCTGCGGTCATGCCAGGCACCGTCGGTCGGGTTCCCACACCGCCCGCCCCCGCACCGGGAGCGCCCGCCGATCCCGTCGTCCACGGGCCGCCCGCGCAGACCGGTCATCCGTGGGCCGGCACGCCGCTGGGCGCACCGCAGGGCTGGGATCCGGCGGTACGCGCCGTGATGGACGTGGTGCTCGCCTCCCCGGTGCCGATGGCGCTGCTCCTCGGCGACGACCTCGTCGTCTTCTACAACGACGGGTACGCCGAGCTGATCGGCGACCGGCACCCGCACGCGCTGGGCCGGCCGGCGGCCGAGGCGTTCGCCGAGGTGTGGCGTGATCCCGGCGCCGGCGAGGCGCTGGAGCGCGTCTACCGGCACGGTGAACCGTTCCTGCAGCGGGAGGCGGTGCTGCCCGCCGACCGGCAGGGTCCGGCCGAGCCGGCCGTGTTCACCCGCGGGCACTGCGCGGTACGCGACTCCACCGGCCGGATCGTCGGCGTGCTCACCGTCTCGGCGCAGACCACCCAGCTGACCCAGCAGTTGCAGAGCCTGAGCGACTTCGCGGCGGCGCTGTCCGGCACGCTCACCCTGGACGACGTGGCCCGGGTGACGCTGCGTTACTGCCTGCACTCCTTCGACGCGGACCGGGTGTCGTTCGCGGTGGACGAGGGCAGCGCCTGGCGGCTGGTCCGCCGCATCCGCGGCGAACTGCTCGACGAGGCCGACGAGCGGCTGCCGCCGCTGTGGCGGCGGATGTCCGCCGAGTCGGCGCTGCCGGCGGTGGTGTCCGCGCGCAGCGGCGTGGCCTCGTTCACCGCCGACGGCCAGCCGCTGCGCGGCGTCGCGGCGGACCGGCACGACGAGAAGATCCGCGCGCTGGCGGCGCTGCCGCTGCGCACGAGTGTGGTCCGTGGCTCGCTCACCATCGGTTACCGGGAGCCGCGTCCGTGGTCCCCCGCGGAACGGGCGCTGCTCGCCGCGTCGGCGGAGCTGGTCGGCCAGGCCGCCGAGCGGGCCCGCCGCTTCGAGACCCAGCACGGCACCGCCCAGATGCTGCAACGCAGCATGCTGCCGGAGCGGCTGCCGGACCTGCCCCGGCTGCGTATCGCCGCCCGGTACGACCCGGGCGTGGACGGCAACGCCGCCGGCGGCGACTTCTACGACGCGTTCCTGCTGCCCACCGGCGCGCTCGGGGTGGTGCTGGGCGACGTGGCCGGGCACGACGTGCAGGCCGCCGCCCGGATGGGCCAGGTGCGCGCCGCGCTGCGCGCGCTCGCCCTGGTCGACCCTCGCCCGGACGCGGTGCTCGACGGCCTGGACCGGCTGGTCGCCAGCCTCGGCGTCGAGGGCGGCACCCAGGAGCTGTTCGTCACAGTGGTGTTCGGCGTGGTCGACGCGGACCGGGAACTGGTCACGCTGGCCAGCGCCGGGCATCCCGCGCCGCTGATCCGGCGCGCCGGACCCGACGCGGCGGTGGCCGAGTTCGTCGACGTGCCGCCCGCTCCTCCGCTGGGCCTGGGCGGGCGGGCGCGTACCGCCACCGTGCCGTTCCGCCCCGGTGACACCCTGCTGCTCTACAGCGACGGCGTGGTGGAGCGCCGCTGGCAGGACGTGGCCGCCGGGATGGCGGGGCTGGGCGCGGCGGTGACCGGAGCGGCCGGCGGGGACCCGCGCGCGCTGTGCGCTGTCGCGACCGCCGCGGTGCCGGGCGCCACCGAGGACGACGTGGCGGTGCTCGCGGTGGAGTACGCGGTCCGGCCGAGCCGGTCGGCGAGCATGGAGGTGCCGGCCGAGCCGACCGCGCCGAGCCGGGTCCGGCACTGGATGACCGCGCAGCTCACCGAGTGGCAGGTGCCCGAGGCGGTGATCGGCGCGGCGGTGCTGTGCACGAGCGAGCTGACCACGAACGCGCTGCTGCACGCCGGCACCGCCGCCCGGGTCGAGGTCGACCTGTCCGCGGAGCGGCTGCTGGTGTCGGTGGCCGACTCGGGCACCCGGGGTCAGGTGACCCGCGCCCAGACCGACACGCTCAGCAGCCGGGGCCGTGGGCTCGGCCTGATCGAGGAGCTGAGCGACGCCTGGGGGACCGACCCGACCGTACGCGGATCGACTGTGTGGTTCGAGATCCTCATCCCGGCGGACGGACCGCGCGTCGGCGACGCCCCGGCCGGGTAGGAGCCGGACATGACCGACGACAAGCGCCGCGGTGTCCTCTTCGACGTGGACGGCACCCTGGTCGACACCACGTACCTGCACACGGTGAGCTGGTGGGAGGCGCTGCGCCAGGCCGACCACCGGGTGCCGATGGCGCGGATCCACAGGTCCATCGGCATGGGCTCGGACAAGCTCCTCGACCACCTGCTCGGCGCGGAGCGCGACCGGGACGCCGACGGCCGGCTGCGCGACGCGCACGACGCGCTCTACGGCGAGTACTGGGAGCGCCTCACGCCACTGCCCGGGGCGCGGGAGCTGCTGCGCGCCTGCGCGGAGCGCGGGCTGCGGGTGGTGCTCGCGACCTCGGCCGCCGAACACGAGGTGACCGCGCTACGGGCCGCGCTGGACGCCGACGACGTGATCGACTCGGTCACCTCGTCGGCCGACGCGCGGGAGAGCAAGCCGGCGCCGGACATCCTGGTCGCCGCGCTGGAGCAGTCGGGGCTGGCCGCCGAGCGGGTGGTGTTCGTCGGCGACTCGGTCTGGGACGTCGCCGCCGCCGGCAAGCTCGACATCCCCTGCATCGGGCTGACCTGCGGCGGCACCGGCCGCGCGGAGCTGGCCGGCGCGGGCGCGGTCGCGGTGTACGACGACCCGGCCGCGCTGCTGGACGCCCTGTCCGACAGCGCCATCGCCTCGCTCGGCTGAGCGGCGGTCAACCGGCGGGCGCGCGCAGGCTTAGCCGGGTCCGCTTCGGGGCACTGCTGGACTCCACCGCCCGGCCGCCGGGCGTCGGAAGGGTGGTGCCGTGGAACCGGTCGATGTCGCGTTCGCTCTGCTGGGCGTCGGTGCGCTGCTGGCCGGGGTGCTGCCCCGGGTCCTGGAGCGACGGCCGCTGTCGATGCCGATCGCGTTCCTCGGGCTCGGCATGCTCGTCTTCGTGCTGCCCACCGGTCTGCCCACACCGGATCCGCTGCGCTGGCCGGAGCTGACCACCCACCTCACCGAGGTCGGCGTGATCGTCGCGCTGATGGGCGCCGGCCTGAAGATCGACCGTCCGTTGAGCTGGGCCCGCTGGTCGTCGACGTGGCGGCTGCTGGCGATCGCCATGCCGCTGTGCATCGCCGCGGTGGCGCTGCTCGGCTGGTGGTGGGCCGGGCTGGTGCCGGCCGCGGCGCTGCTGCTCGGCGCGGCGCTCGCGCCCACCGACCCGGTGCTCGCCTCCGACGTGCAGGTGGGCGAACCGACCGACGTGGAGGACTCCGAGGACGAGGTGCGCTTCGCGCTCACCTCGGAGGCGGGCCTGAACGACGGGCTGGCCTTCCCGTTCGTGTACGCGGCCATCGCGATCGCCACCACCGGGCTCGCGCCGTCCGGCTGGCTCGGCGAGTGGTTCGCCGTCGACGTGCTCTACAAGCTCGCCGCCGGGGTGGGCGGCGGGTTGCTCGTCGGCTGGCTGCTCGGCAAGCTGTTCTTCCGCGCCCCGAGCAAGCTGCGGCTGGCCCGGCACTCCGAGGGGTTCCTCGCGCTGGCCGCGACGTTCCTCGCGTACGGGCTGGTCGAGGTGATCGGCGGGTACGGCTTCCTGGCCGTGTTCGTGGCCGCCCGGGCGATCCGGGCCGCCGAGCGCACCCACGAGTTCCACTCCGTGCTGCACGACTTCGCCGAGCAGGTGGAGCGGCTGCTCACCGTGCTGTTGCTGCTGCTGTTCGGCGGCGCGGTGATCGGCGGGCTGCTCGCGCCGCTGACCTGGCCGGCCGCGCTGGCCGGGTTGGCCCTGGTGCTGGTGATCCGGCCGCTGGCCGGGTGGCTGTCGCTGCGCGGCGCGCCCGGCAAGCCGGCCGAGCACTGGGTGATCTCGCTGTTCGGCATCCGCGGCGTCGGCTCGTTCTACTACCTGGCGTACGCCACCAGCAAGACCGACTTCCCGCAGGCGGAGCTGGTCTGGGCCACAGTCGGTCTCGTGGTGGTGGTCTCGGTGGTGGCGCACGGGATCGCCGCGACACCGGTCATGCAGTTGCTGGACCGGGAGGGTGAACGCACCGGCGAGGACACGCGGGCCGGGTCGGCGGCGCAGCCGGTGGGCGCCACCGGCTGAGCGCGCCCCGGTTCAGCCCAGCCGGGCGGCGAGCGCGCGGCCGAGGTCCCGGCCGGAGCGCCAGGCGGTCTGCACGCGCGGGCGGCCGAACGCGTCGCCGGCCAGGCCGATGCCGTCGTCGTCCAGGTGGAACGTGGCATCCCCGGCGTGCGCGGCCGGGGTCGCGTACGTCCAGCGGTGCACGTGGGTCGACAGCGCCGGCTCGGGCAGCCCGAGCAGGTCGCGTACCGCCTGCTCGATCGCCTCGCGGGCGGCGGTGGGCTGGAGCAGGTGCCGGGCGGCGAACCCGGCGGTGGTGTGCGCTACGAGCACCGGCGCGCCGTCGCCGCGCCGGTCGCCGTCGTCGCAGACCAGGCTGAGCACCGGGTGGTCGTTGACGAACGCGCCCCGGAAGTCCGCCCAGCGGCGGGCCGGGAAGTGCAGCACCCCGGTCAACGCGGACGACCACCGCTGCGCGGCCACCGCCCGGGTCGCCTCGGCCAGCGCCGGGTCCAGCAGCAGCGCGGCCTGCGGGCCGGGCATGGCGAGCACCACCGCCTCGGCCTCGGCGCCGTCGGCCCGGGGGCCCGGCTCGACTGTCATCACCAGCCGGTTGTGGGTCACCGGAAGGTCGCCGGCCAGGTGTTCGACGAGCGAGCGCAGCCCGCGTGGGGCGGCCCACCGCATCGGGCCGGTGACCTGCTCGCGTCCGCCCGGCCCGTACGCGGCGAGCGTGTCGGTCCACTCCCGCGCCAGCCCGGCCGCCCGCCACCGGTCCACCACGGCGGCGAAGTCCGGGTCGTCGACGGTGAAGTACGCGGCGCCCAGGTCGGCCGGGCGGCCGTCGAAACGCTTGCTGGCCATCCGCCCGCCGGTGACCCGAGCGCGCTCGCGCAGCCGTACCGGGATCCCGGCCCGCGCCAACTCGGTCGCGCACGCCACTCCGGCGATGCCCGCGCCGACCACCACCACGCCCGCCCGGTCCGTCGTCACCAGGTGATCGTAGGCGGCGGCCGGCATGAACCCGGCGGCCCGGGGGTAGTGGAACACCTGTTCGAGGAGAGGTGATGAGCATGGCCGACCGCGCCAACACCAACGGCAGGAACGTGAACCCGGACGCCGCCGTCAAGGACCCGGACGACTGGGTCACCGGCGACGAGCCGCCCACCGCCGCCCAGGAGTCGTACCTGCACACGCTGGCGCAGGAGGCGGGCGAGCCGGTGCCGGAGGGCATGACCAAGGCCGAGGCGTCCCGGCGGATCGACGAGTTGCAGGCGGAGACCGGCCGGGGCCGCTGAGCGGTCAGCGCGGGGGCAGGCGGTGCAGCTCGACCCGGTCGAGCCGCCCCGCCGCCACCCGCGCGGTCAGGTACGTGGCGTGCGGCTGCGCCCGCCGGTCGGTCGGCGAGCCGGGGTTGAGCAGCCGCAGGCCGCCCGGGGCGACGCTGTCCCAGGGGATGTGCGAGTGCCCGAAGACGAGCAGGTCGCAGTCGCCGTACGCGGCGGCGCAGCGCTCCTCGCGGCGGGTCTTCGGGCCGGTCTCGTGCACCACGGCGACGCGCAGGCCGTCCAGCTTGACCCGGGCCACCTCGGGCAGCCGGGCGCGCAGCTCCGGCCCGTCGTTGTTGCCGTACACGGCGACCAGCCGGCGCGACCGCGCCTCCAGCGCGTCCAGCAGCGCCACGTCCACCCAGTCCCCGGCGTGCACCACGACATCCGCGGCCTCCACGGCCGCCCACAGCGGCCCCGGAAGATCCCGCGCCCGCTTGGGCACGTGCGTGTCCGCCATGATCACCAGATCCACCCCCTCATCCTCCCCCACCCCCCTCTTTCCCGCGCCGATCATGAGGTTGGCGGCACTCGGGGAGATCGACTACGCCGTCAACTTCATGATCAACGCGGAGAGGCGGCGCGGGCGGGGGCGGCGGCGCGGGCGGCGGCGTCGGTGATGCGGCCGGCGGCGGTGATCAGGCCGATGTGCGAGTACGCCTGCGGGAAGTTGCCCATCTGCTCGCCGGTGCCCGGGTCGATCTGCTCGGCGTACAGGCCGAGGTCGTTGGTGCGGGCCGCAAGGCGTTCGAACAGCCGCCGCGCCCGGTCCAGTTCCCCCGCCTCGGCCAGGCCGGCGGCCAGCCAGAACGAGCAGATCACGAACCCGGCCGGGTCGCCGTCGAAGCGGCGCAGCAGCCCGTCACGCGACAGCCGCCGCTCCAGCAGGTCCATCGTGGCGCGCATCCGCCGGTCGCCCGCCGGCAGGAAGCCGACCAGCGGCATGACCAGCACCGAGGCGTCCAGGTCGTCGGAGCCGAACGCACCGGTGTACGCGCCGACCCGCTCGTTCCAGCCCCGGGCGAGCACCGCCGCCCGCACCTCGTCGCGCGCGGCGGCCCAGCGGGCCACGTCGGCCGGCTCGCCGATGCGGGAGCCGAACCGGACCGCCCGGTCCAGCGCGGTCCAGCACTCCACCTTGGAGGAGACGTAGTGCCGCTGCGGGCCGCGCGTCTCCCACATGCCGGCGTCGGGCCGGTGCCAGCCGCGCTCGGCCTGGTCGGCGAGCGTGCGCAGCAGGTCACGCACCTCCGGTGACATGGGGTCGAGGTAGTAGCGCATCAGCCAGGCCGCATCCAGCACCTCGCCCAGCACGTCGTTCTGCCGCTGCCGCCAGGCGTCGTTGCCGACGAGCACCGGCCGGCTGCCGGCGTACCCGGCGAGGTGGTCGAGGTCGTGCTCGGTCAGGTCCCGCTCCCCCTCGACGCCGTACATGATCGGCACCGGCTCGTCGCCGATCCGGCCCATCGCCCGCGCCACCCAGGTGAACTGCCGGTCCGCCTCGTCCGGGCAGGCGGCCCGCCAGAGCGCCTGGAGGGTGAGGCTGAAGTCGCGCAGCCAGACGTAGCGGTAGTCGTAGTTGCGGTCGCCGCCGAGCCGCTCCGGCACCGAGGTGGTGGCCGCCGCGACGACGGCGCCGCTGGGCGCGTACGTCATGCCCTGCACCGCGAGCGCGCTGCGCCGCACCTCGTCGCGGTACTCGCCCTGGTAGTCGTGCAGCGCCGACCAGGACCGCCACCCGGCCACCGTCTCGGCGATCACCTCGGCGGCGTCGGGCAGCGCCGGTTCGGCGCCGGCGTACGTCGGGGCGTACCCGAGGGTGAAGCGGTGCGTGCTGCCGGCGCGGGCGGTGAACCGCCCGGTGGCGGCTCCCCCGGCGATGGTGAGCGGGACGTCGGCGCGCAACTCCAGGCGGCAGGCGCCGGCGGTGGCGCGGATCACGCCGTCGCGTTCGGTCAGGTAGGCGCCGACGCGGCCGTACTCGAAGCGGGGCGCGTAGTCGACGCGCATCGTCACCTCGCCGGTGAGCCCTTCCACCAGCCGGGCCAGCACCCGCGGCGAGCGCATCCCGATGTCGTGACCGCGCGCGCCGGGCTCCAGCGCCAGCGCGTCGGTGACGGCCACCGTGCCGGTCGCGGTGGCGAAGACGGTACGCAGCACGAGCGCGTCGTCCAGGTAGGAGCGCGTGCTCGTCGACTCCCCCTCCGGGCGGATGCTCCAGTGCCCCGCGTCCTCGTCGAGCAGGCGGCCGAACACCGACGGCGCGTCGAACCGGGGCGGGCACCACCAGTCGACCGAGCCGTCGCGGTCGACCAGGGCCGCGCTGCGCCCGTCGGCGAGGAAGCCGTGCTCGCTGATGTGTCGGGTCGGCACGGGTGTGGCTACCCGGCGCGGGGCGTCGGCATGCCTCGCCACATCGGTCCGGGCCGGTGCGTTACCGCTGCCCGGCGACGGGAACGCGGCGGGTTGACGAAGGAGGATGCTCATGACCAGACCCTCGACTCCGACCACGGCCTGGCAACCCGGCATGCCGGGCAGCGACAACCTCCCGTCCGGCCCGGGCGGTCGCCCGACGCCGCCGAGCGGGGACGGGCACGGACCGCAGACCGGTTCGGCGACCGTCACAATCGGCTCGTACCCGGACTATCCGTCCGCCCAGCGGGTGGTGGACTATCTGGCCGACAACCGGTTCCCGGTGGAACGTACCTCGATCGTCGGTACGGACCTCACGCTCGTGGAGACCGTGATGGGACGGCTCACCACGGGCCGGGCGGCCCTGCTCGGGGCCGGCACCGGCGCCTGGTTCGGTTTGTTCATCGGGTTGCTCTTCGGCATCTTCACCGCCGGCAACTGGCTCGCGGTGATCCTGGTCGGCCTCGTGATCGGCGCGATCTGGGGTGCCGTGTTCGGCGCTGTCGCGCACGCGATGAGCGGCGGTCAGCGTGACTTCACGTCGGCCAGTTCGCTGCGGGCCGCCCAGTACGCGGTGACGGTGGACGCGGAGATGGCCGGGCAGGCCCAGCAGCTGCTCAGCCGGATGCACCTGACACCGACGGGCGCCACCGCCCGCTGACCGGCAGGGCGATGAGGGGAGGGCCGGGCGGCCCTCCCCTCATTCGTGGTACGCGCGCTCGCCGGCGCGCAGCGGCACGTCCACCCGGTTCTCCGGCGGGGCCAGCGGGCAGGCCCACCTGTCGTCGTAGGCGCAGCTGGGGTTGTAGAGGTAGTTGGCGTCCAGCCGGACCCGGTCGCCGGGCAGCACGGTCAGGCCGCGGCCGAACGTGCCCTTCACCGTGTCGGTGAGGTACCGGCCCCCGCCGTACGACCCGTCGCCGCAGGTGGCGTCACGCACGGGCAGGAAGAGCCCACCCCCGTACGCCTCGATCCACCAGAGCGTGAGCGGTCCCCACGGCGTGTCGGCGACGGCCACCCGCCGGTACGCGACCACGCCGTCCGGGCCGCCGGTGTCGATGCGCAGCTCGCCGGAGGCGGCGCGCAGCGGCGCCTCGACCACTGCCGACGGGTCGGGCGGGTACCAGCGCAGTCCGGTGAAGCCGGGCCGTTCGGCGGGCGGCACCGGGCTGCTGGGGTGGGTGCGGAACAGCTCGTCGCGGGCGGCCCGGAAGCCGGCCAGGTCGAGGTCGGACAGGTAGAGCGCCGCCACCCGCTCCCGCCAGTCGAGCAGGTCGAGATCGTCCATTCCCCGACCCTAGCCGGGCGGCCCGTTCAGGTTTTAAGAAGCCCCCTAAGGCGCGCTGGTCCGCGCACGCCAGGGCCACTTGTTTAAATTTTAAATAGTGCTACTCTCGGAGCCATGACGGAGAGCCTGGACGCCGAGCGGATGGCCTGCTGGCGCGCGTACATCGAGTCGAGCCAGCGGCTGTTCACCCGGCTCGAGGACGACCTGCGCGCCGACAGCGACCTGAGCTTCGCCGACTACCACGTGCTGGTGCTGCTCTCCGAGGCGCCCGGCCAGCGGCTGCGCATGGGGGAGCTGGCCGACCGGCTGGTGTTCTCGCCGAGCCGGCTGACCTACCAGATCACCACGATGCGCAAGCGCGGACTGGTGGCGAAGGAGGCGTGTCCGGCCGACCGGCGCGGCAGCGAGGCAGTGCTCACCGCGGCCGGCCTGTTCGCCCTGCGCGAGGCCGCGCCGCACCACCTGCGCTCCGTGCGCGCCCACCTGATCGACGACCTCGACGACGCCGAGGTCGCCTGCCTCACCCGGGTCTTCGAGCGGCTCGGCCGGCGCCTGCGCGCCGACCGCACCGCGTCGTCCGTCCCGGCCGACAAGTAAGGAGCCCCGCGATGCCCGCGATCACCGTCGACGACGTCCTCGTCCTGCCCCGCCTGCCGAAGCTCGGCGAGGCCACCGAATACCGCTCCGTCCGCCGGGTCACCACTGCCCCCAGCGGGTACGAGGGCGAGGGCTTCCCGGTCCGCCGGGCCTTCGCCGGCGTGCCGATGACCGAGCTGGACCCGTTCATCCACCTCGACCAGATGGGCGAGGTCGACTACGCGCCGGGCGAGCCGAAGGGTACCTCCTGGCACCCGCACCGCGGCTTCGAGACGGTGACCTACATGATCGACGGGATCATGGACCACCAGGACTCGACCGGTGGCGGCGGCACCATCACCGACGGCGACACTCAATGGATGACGGCCGGAAGTGGCCTGCTGCACATCGAGGCGCCGCCGGAGCACCTGGTGATGAGCGGCGGGCTGTTCCACGGCCTGCAGCTCTGGGTCAACCTGCCCAGCATCGCCAAGATGAGCGCGCCCCGCTACCAGGACATCCGCGGCCGGGAGTCGGCGCTGCTCACCACGCCCGACGGCGGCGGCCTGATCCGGGTCATCGCCGGGGAGGTCGCCGGGCACCAGGGTCCCGGCTCGACGCACACGCCGATCACCATCGCGCACGTCACGTTGCAGCCCGGCGCCGAGCTGAGCCTGCCGTGGCGGTCGGACTTCAACGCGCTGGTGTACGTGCTGGCCGGCCGCGGCACCGTCGGCACCGACCGGCGGCCGATCCACCTCGGCCAGCTCGCCGTGCACGGGCCCGGCGAGGCGCTGCGGATCACCGCCGACCGGACGCAGGACTCCAACGCCCCGGCGCTGGAGCTGTACCTGATGGGCGGCCAGCCGATCCGCGAGCCGGTGGCACACTACGGCCCATTCGTGATGAACACCCGCGCCGAGCTGATCCAGGCGGTCGAGGACTTCCAGGCCGGCCGGCTCGGGGTGATCCCGACCGGGCGGGTGCCGCACAGCGACGGCCAGGGCGACCGGCCCTGACCTGCCACGGGCGCCCCGGTCCGCCGGGGCGCCCGGCCGCGGTCTCAGGAGACGGCGAAGATCCCGGCCACGCCGAGGATCACCATCAACAGGACCGCCACCAGCGCACCCCGCTCCCCCTCCACCGCCTGGTCGCGGTCGTCGGTCACGGTGTTCGTCGTCTCGGCGGGCATGTCGGTGCCTCCTCGGTGTCGCGATCCAGGGGTCCGGCGTACCCCTGGCGCGCGGCACCCACGCGACCTGCTGCTCGCCGTGCGGGGTCCTGCCGGGGGTCCTACCGTGTGAGGACGTCGTCGACCTCGGGGGTGGAACGTGACTCTGCGGGACTGGTTCCTCACCGCACAGGAACGCGCCAACCCGGGGTCTGAGTTACCCGTCTGGACCGATGGAAACCTCGCCGAGCCGTTGATTCACGGAGCCGCGTACTTCGACCGCCTGGTCAGCGAGGTGGAATCGCTCACCGCGGGCGATCATCTGTTCTTCACCGACTGGCGCGGCGACCCGGACGAGCGGATGCGCCCGGACGGCCCGACGGTGGCGCAGTTGTTCGCGCGGGCCGCCCAGCGCGGGGTGATCGTCAAGGGCCTGGTCTGGCGCTCCCACCTCGACACGCTGTCCTACAGCGAGGCGGAGAACCGCGACCTCAGCGAGGCGATCCGGGCGGCCGGCGGCGAGGTGCTGCTCGACCAGCGGGTCCGGCGCGGTGGCTCGCACCACCAGAAGCTGGTGGTGCTGCGCCATCCGGGCGACCCGAGCCGGGACATCGCGTTCGCCGGCGGCATCGACCTGTGCCACAGCCGCCGCGACGACGCCGGCCACGCCGGCGACCCGCAGCCGATCGGCATGTCCCCCCGGTACGGCCCCACGCCGCCCTGGCACGACGTGCAGCTCGCGGTGCGCGGGCCGGTCGTCGGCGCGCTCGACACCACGTTCCGGGAGCGGTGGACCGACCCGATGCCGCTGGACTCGGAGAACCCGATGGCCTACCTGCGGGACCGGCTGCGCGGCTCCGACCTGCGCCCCGACCCGCTGCCCGAACAGCCCGCCGACCCGCCGCCCTGCGGGCCGCACCACGTGCAGGTGCTGCGCACCTACCCGGCGGTGCGGCCCCGCTACTCGTTCGCCCCGGACGGCGAGCGCACCGTGGCCCGCGGCTACACCAAGGCGGTACGCCGGGCCCGGCGGCTGATCTACCTGGAGGACCAGTACCTCTGGTCGACCGAGGTGGCCGAGCTGTTCGCGCAGGCGCTGCACGAGCATCCGGACCTGCACCTGGTGGCGGTCGTGCCCCGGCACCCGGACGTGGACGGCCGGCTCGCGCTGCCGCCGAACATGGTCGGCCGGGAGCAGGCGCTGTCGCTGTGCCACCGGGCCGCGCCGGAGCGGGTGCACGTGTTCGACGTGGAGAACCACGACGGCACGCCGGTCTACGTGCACGCCAAGATCTGCGTGGTGGACGACGTGTGGGCCAGCGTGGGCAGCGACAACTTCAACCGCCGCTCCTGGACGCACGACAGCGAGTTGTCCTGCGCGGTGCTCGACGACACCCGCGACACCCGCGCGCCGGCCGACCCGGCCGGGATGGGCGACGGAGCCCGGGTGTTCGCCCGCGACCTGCGGCTGCGGCTGTGGCGCGAGCACCTGGACCGTGATCCCGGCGGCACGCAGGACGACGACCTGCTGGACCCGGCGGACGCGGTGGCCGCGATCACCACGGCGGCGGAGGAACTGGACCGCTGGCACGCCGGGGGCCGGGCCGGTCCCCGTCCGCCGGGCCGGTTGCGGCCGCACCGCCCGGAGCGGCTGCCCTGGCGTACGCGGCTCTGGGCGCTGCCCGCGTACCGGCTGGTCTACGACCCGGACGGCAGGCCGCTGCGCGCCCGGCGGGCCGGCACCTGGTGACGGTCGCTCACCTCGTCGGGCACGTTCGGACGGGCCGGATAGGCGAACGAGACCCGGGGCGAGTAGAACCCCCAGCACACGTGCAGCGGGTTGGCCGGCCGCAGCGCGTGGACCGGATGGTCCGGCGCCGGGAACTCCACCGACTCGACCTCGAACGGTGACACCGGCTCGGCCACGTACGGATAGTCGGTGACGATCAGCTCGCCGTCGCGGCCGGTGAGGTAGCGGTGGTGGCCGTTGTGGACCTCGGTGCCGGTGTGCCCGACCCGGGCGGTGACCCGGATCAGCAGCGTGCCGTCGCCGGCCCGGGTCTCGGCGGTGAGCCGGTCGCCCCGCAGGTCCAGGCGCGTCTCCCCGGCGGCGGCGGGCGCGCCCCGTGCGGCGGCGTACCGCCGGACCCGCTCGCTGGAGGAGAAGTAGTGGGTCCACCAGCCACCCGGCGTCCCGCCGTCGGGCGGATCCATGTCCGTCAGTGAGACACCCAGGTAGGTGAGCGAGTACGCGCCGAAGCCGGAGGTCTGTGTCTCGTCGTCGACCACGTACTGGTTGACGAAGACCTGACGCTGCGGGTGCGGACGCAGACCGGCGGGCAGCAGGGTCTCGACCACGCCGGGATCCGCCGGGAGCCAGCTGAACAGCAGCGTCCGGGCGTTGATGACGAGTTGCGGCGCGGCGGGATCCAGCACGGTGCCTCCGTTGACGTGTCGCTACGGACGGTACGGGCGGTCCCGTCGGCGGGACAACGACAGAAAGGCGACACTTCGCCCACCTGTCGGATTCCGCGTTGACCGATCGGGGCGCGCTATGCCCGGAAAAACGAGGTCCATACCCCGCCACACCTTAAGTACATCGTACTTTCGGCTAGATTTCGGCAGCACGATCGGGCTATGGTGGCTCCCGAACGTACTACCGTCACCTAAACCTGAGCGTCACGTCTTTTTTCTTCCGCGGACGAGGTGCAGGGAGGACCACCCATGACCGCCCACACGATCAGCGCCCCGGCGACCACGCCGGCCGGCTCCGCGAAGCTCGACCCCCGCTCGCTCACCGACAGCGCCGCCGACCTGCTCGCCGCCATGGCCGCGCTGCCGGCCGGCCACCCCTCGCGGCCCGCGCTGCGCGACCGCGCCATCGAGGCGTGGCTGCCGCTGGCGAACCACCTGGCCCACCGCTACAGCGGCCGCGGCGAACCGAACGACGACCTGGCGCAGACCGCCGCGATCGGCCTGATCAAGGCGATCGACAAGTTCGACCCGTCGCGCGGCGTCGACTTCGCCGGCTACGCGATCCCCACCATCATCGGTGAGCTCAAGCGCCACTTCCGCGACCGCACCTGGGACATCCGCGTCCCCCGCCGGTTGCAGGAGCTGCGCCTGGCGATCTCCGACGCCAACAGCACGCTGCTCCAGACGCTCGGCCGCTCGCCGACGGTCGCCGACATCGCCGCCCACCTCAAGCTCACCGAGGAAGAGGTCCTCGAAGGCCTGGAGGGCGCCCGCGCCTACAACGCGGTGTCGCTGTCCACGCCGACCGGCGACGGCGAGCGGGCCACCGAGCTGGGCGACCTGCTCGGCGGCGAGGACGGCGAGTTCGAGCTGGCCGAGACGCGCGTCGCCCTCGGCCCGGCGCTGGCCACGCTCGACCAGCGCGAGCAGAAGATCCTCACGCTGCGCTTCTACGGCAACCTGACCCAGTCGCAGATCGCCGAGCAGATCGGCGTCTCGCAGATGCACGTGTCCCGGCTGCTGGCCCGGGCCCTGACCAAGCTGCGCGGTCAGCTCGACGGAACGTACTAGCAGGTGGCGGCGGCCGGGTCGGCGGACCCGGCGCAGCGGTCCACCCGGCCCGGTCGGCGGTGCGCCGGCCGGGCCGTTCCGTGTCCGCCCACCGGGGCCGGTGCGACAGCCCGCCGGGGGCGGGTGCGAGAGTGGGTCGGTGCTCGCCGACGTCGCCCTCGACCTGCCGGTCCGGCCGGTGCTGCCGGCGCTCGTCGAGGCGCTGCGCGACCGGGGCGCCGCCGTGCTGGTGGCGCCGCCGGGCACCGGCAAGACCACCACCGCGCCACTCGCGGTCGCCGACGCCGTCGCCGGACGGGTGGTGATCGCCCAGCCACGGCGGGTCGCCGCCCGCGCCGCCGCGCACCGGATGGCCGCGCTGCTCGGCGAACGGGTCGGCGACCGGATCGGCTACGCGGTGCGCGGCGAGCGCCGGGCCGGGCCGCGTACCCGGATCGAGGTGGTCACCACCGGTCTGCTGGTGCGCCGTCTGCACCACGACCCGGAGCTGCCCGGCGTGGACGCGGTGCTGCTCGACGAATGCCACGAACGGCAGCTCGACGCGGACCTGGCGCTGGCGTTCAGCGTCGAGGCGCGCGGCACGCTGCGCCCGGACCTCTGGCTGCTGGCGATGTCGGCCACCCCGCAGGCGGACCGCTTCGCCGCGCTGCTCGGCGCGGGCGACCCCGCCCCCGTGGTACGCGCCGAGGCCGCCCTGCACCCGGTCGAGCGGGTGTGGGCGCCGCCGCCGCGCCCGGTGACGCCACCCGGCGGTGGCCGGGTCGATCCCGCGCTGCTGGACCACGTGGCCGCCACGGCCCGCCGGGCGCTGCGCGAACGCGACGGCGACGTGCTGGTCTTCCTGCCCGGCGCGGGTGAGATCGGCGCCGTCGCGCGCCGCCTGGCCGACCTGCGCGACGTCACGGTGCTGCCGTTGCACGGACGGCTGCCCGGCCCGGCCCAGGACGCGGCGCTCACCCCCGCCGCCGGGCGGCGCGTGGTTCTCGCGACGGCGGTGGCGGAGAGCAGCCTGACCGTGCCGGGCGTCCGGGTCGTGGTGGACGCCGGCCTGAGCCGGGTGCCCCGCACCGACCTGGCCCGAGGGCTGGGTTCGCTGGTGACGGTGCCGGTGTCCCGGGCGGCGGCGACGCAGCGGGCGGGCCGGGCCGGGCGGGAGGCGCCGGGCGCGGTCTACCGCTGCTGGTCCGAGGCGGCACACGAGCGGCTCGCCCCGCAGCCCGAGCCGGAGATCGCCACCGCCGACCTGACCGGGTTCGCGCTGGAGCTGGCGGCCTGGGGCACCCCGGACGGCGCCGGCCTGGCGCTGCCCGATCCGCCGCCACCGGCCGCGCTGGCCGTGGCGCGGGAGACCCTGGGCACGCTCGGCGCGGTGGACGACGACGGCCGGATCACCGCGCGCGGCCGGGCGGTCGCGGCGGCGGGCACGCATCCCCGGCTGGCGCGGGCCCTGCTGGACGGCGCGCCCCGGGTCGGCGCGGACCGGGCCGCCGAGGTGGTGGCGATCCTCGGCGAGGACACGCTGGGCGGGACGGGGGACGACCTGCCCGCCCGCTGGCGGCGGCTGCGCGACGGCGTCGACCCGGCCGCCACCGCGCGCTGGCGCACCGAGGTACGCCGCCTGCGCGCCGCTCTGCCCGCCGACGGCGCCGAACGGGAGCGCCTGCCCGACGATCTGGCGGCGGGGCTGCTCGCCGGGCTCGCGTACCCGGAACGGCTGGCCCGGACGCGGCGGCCGGGCGGGTCCGCGTACCTGATGGCCGGCGGGACCGCCGCGGAGCTGACGCCCGGGTCGGGGCTGGCCGGAGCGGCGTGGCTGGCCGTCGCGGTGGCCGACCGCTCCCCCGGCGCGCCGGCCGCGCGGGTACGGCTGGCCGCGCCGATCGACGAGGCGACCGCCCGGGAGGCCGGGGCGGCGCTGCTGCGTTCCGGGCGGGAGGTGGCCTGGACCGGCGGCGACGTGGTGGCCCGGGAGGTGGACCGGCTCGGCGCGATCGAGCTGCGCGAGCGGCAACTGACCGCGCCGGAACCGGAGCTGGTCGCGGCGGCGCTGCTGGACGGGCTGCGGCAGGAGGGGCCGGGACTGCTGCGCTGGACGCCGGAGGCGACCGGGCTGCGCCGCCGGATGGCGTTCTGCCGCCAGGCGCTCGGCGGGGACTGGCCGGACGTCTCCGACGCGGCGCTGCTCGACCGCGCCCCCGACTGGCTCGGGCCGGAGCTGGTCCGCGCCCGCCGCCGGGCCGACCTGAGCCGGGTGGACGTGGTGGCGGCGCTGCGCCGGCTGCTGGACTGGCGGCAGGCCGCCCGGCTGGACGAGCTGGCCCCGGAACGGCTCGCGGTGCCCAGCGGGTCGCGGGTACGTGTCGACTACGCCGATCCGGCCGCGCCGGTGCTGGCGGTGAAGCTCCAGGAGACGTTCGGCTGGCGGGACGTGCCGCGCATCGCCGACGGGCGGGTGCCGGTGCTGCTGCACCTGCTCTCCCCCGCCGGGCGGCCGGTGGCGGTCACCGCCGACCTGGCGTCGTTCTGGCGCACCGGCTATCCGCAGGTGCGGGCGGAGCTGCGGGGCCGCTACCCGCGTCACCCGTGGCCGGAGGACCCGACCACCGCCGAGCCGACCCGCCGGGCCGCTCCGCGCCGCCGGTGAGGGCTACTCCTCGACGACGTCGGCGATCACGACGGTGATGTTGTCCGGGCCGCCGGCCCGCAACGCCAGGTCGATCAGCCGGGCCGCGCAGGCGTCCCGCTCCATCTGCTCGTTGAGGACCTCGGTGAGCGTGTCCGCGCGGACGACGTTGGAGAGGCCGTCGCTGCACAGCAGCCAGCGGTCGCCCGCCCGGGGCACCATCGTCGCGTACGACGGGGAGACCTGGTCGCCCTGCAACGCCTGGGTGACCACGGCCCGCCGGGGGTGGCTGCTGGCCTGCTCGGCGGTGATCACGCCCTGGTCGACGAGCATCTGCACGAACGTGTCGTCGCGGGTGACCTGCTTGAGCACGCCCTCGCGGAACAGGTAGGCGCGGGAGTCACCGACGTGCGCCAGCGCCAGGCAGCTGCCGGTACGGGCGAACAGCAGCGCGGTGAGCGTGGTCCCCATGCCCTGACGTTCCGGGTCCTCCTCCACCGCCTGGCGGATCCGCGCGGTGGCCAGCTCGATCGCGCCCTGGAGCGCGGCGACGAGCGCGTCCTCCGGCGTCTCCACGTCCAGCGGGGCGATCGCGTCGATCGCGATGCGGCTGGCCAGGTCGCCGGCCGCCATGCCGCCCATGCCGTCGGCCACCGCGACCAGCCAGGGGCCCGCGTGCTGGGCGTCCTGGTTGCCGCTGCGGATCAGCCCACGGTCGCTCGCTCCGACGGAACGAAGCTTCAGGGTCATGGGTCGCAGCCTGCCAGGTCGAGGGCTCGGTTGTCTGTAGGAGATCACCGACATCGTACGTGGCGCGCCGGACCCCTCCGCGAGCGGGCGCTCGGCCGAGCATCGGGCCGGATCGATTGACAGCGACGGAACGCGGTGGAAACATCGGCCTGATATTGGGAGCGCTCCCAGTTCCCGGTCTCCCCCACCACCCCCGAGCACGGAAGGAACCTCCGTGACCCGATCCCGACGTCGGCTCGCCGCGCTCGCGGCCACCACGCTGGCGCTCACCGGCCTCACCGCCGGCCCGGCCCTTGCCGAGGTGCCGCCGGACGCCCCCGAACAACTCCGCAACGGCGACTTCAGCGCCGGTGTCTCCCCCTGGTTCTCCTACGGCACCGGCGACCTCGCTGTCGTCGACGGCCGGCTCTGCACCACCGTCGCGGCCGGCACCGCCAACCCGTGGGACGCCGGCATCGGCCAGGACGCGGTGCCGCTGATGCAGGGCGCCGAGTACGAGCTGTCCTTCGACGTCTCCGCCACCCCGGGCGCGGCCGTCAAGGCGGTGCTGCAGCTCGGCAGCGCCCCCTACACCACGTACGCGAGCGTCGACGCGACCGCCACCGGCACCTCGAAGCGCGTCACCACCACGTTCACCTCCCCGGCCGAGAACCCCACCGCCCAGCTGATCTTCCAGGTCGGCGGCAGCGCCGAGGCGCAGACGTTCTGCCTGGACAACGTGTCGCTGCGCGGCGGGGAGCCGGCGCCGCCGTACGAGCCGGACACCGGGCCCCGGGTCCGGGTCAACCAGGTCGGCTACCTGCCCGGCGGGCCGAAGCACGCCACTGTGGTCACCGAGGCCACCGACGCGCTGCCCTGGCAGCTGAAGTCGGGCAGCGGCGCGGTGGTCGCCAGCGGGAAGACCACGCCGCGCGGCACCGACGCCGCCTCCGGGCAGAACGTGCAGACCGTCGACTTCTCCGCGTACCGCAAGCCGGGCACCGGCTACACGCTGACCGTGGACGGCGAGACCAGCCACCCGTTCGACATCTCCGGCACGCTCTACGACCGGCTGCGCGCCGACTCGCTGCAGTTCTTCTACGCCCAGCGCAGCGGCATCGAGATCGACGGCGACCTGATCGGCGAGGAGTACGCCCGCCCGGCCGGCCACCTCGGCGTCGCGCCGAACCAGGGCGACACCGACGTGCCGTGCCAGGCCGGCGTCTGCGACTACTCGCTGGACGTGCGCGGCGGCTGGTACGACGCGGGCGACCACGGCAAGTATGTGGTCAACGGCGGCATCGCCACCTACCAGCTCCTGAGCACCTTCGAGCGGACCAAGACCGCCGAGACCGCCGACGGCGGCGCCGCCCTGGGCGACTCCACGCTGCGGCTGCCCGAACGCGGCAACGACGTGCCGGACGTGCTCGACGAGGCCCGCTGGGAGCTGGAGTTCCTGCTGCGCATGCAGGTGCCGGCCGGCAAGCCGCTGGCCGGGATGGTCCACCACAAGATCCACGACCGGAACTGGACCGGCCTGCCGCTGCAGCCCCAGGACGACCCGGAGCCGCGCGAGCTGCACGCGCCGTCCACCGCCGCCACGCTGAACCTGGCCGCCGTCGCCGCGCAGTGCCAGCGCCTGTACGCCCCGTACGACGCCGCCTTCGCCGCGCGCTGCGGCACCGCCGCGAAGACCGCGTACGCGGCGGCCAAGGAGCACCCGGCGATCTACGCCTCGGCCAGCGACGGCACCGGCGGCGGCGCGTACGACGATTCCAACGTCAGCGACGAGTTCTACTGGGCCGCTGTCGAGCTGTGGCTGACCACCGGCGACAAGGCGTACCTGGCCGACGTCACCGGCTCGCCGCTGCACACCGCCGACGTGTTCGCCCCGAACGGCGCGTTCGGCTGGCAGAGCGTCGCCGCGCTGGGCCGCCTGGACCTGGCCACCGTGCCGAACACGCTGCCCGCCGCGGAGAAGACCCGGATCCGCGAGTCGATCACCGCCGCCGCCGACAGCTACCTGGCCACGATCGCCGGCCAGGCGTACGGGCTGCCGTTCCCGGGCAGCGCCGACGCGTACGTCTGGGGCAGCAACAGCAACCTGGTGAACAACGCGATCGTGCTGGCCACCGCGTTCGACCTGAGCCGGGACGCGAAGTACCGGGACGGCGCGGTGCAGGCCGCCGACTACCTGTTCGGCCGCAACGCGCTGAACATGTCGTACGTGACCGGGTGGGGCGAGCAGCACGCCCGCAACCAGCACAGCCGGATCTTCGGCCACCAGCTGAACCCGGACCTGCCGCGCCCGCCGGCCGGCTCGCTCGCCGGTGGCCCGAACGCGGCGCTGCAGGACCCGTTCGCGGCGAACCTGCTCGCCGGATGCGCGCCGATGTTCTGCTACGTCGACGACATCAACTCGTACGCGACGAACGAGGTGGCGATCAACTGGAACTCGGCGCTGGCGTGGCTCGCGTCGTTCCTGGCCGACCAGGGTGACGCCGGCGCGGTGCCGGCGCCGTCCTGCGCGGTCACCTACACCACGCACGGGAGCTGGCCGTCCGGCTTCACCACCCAGGTGACGGTGCGCAACACCGGCACGACGGCGGTGAACGGGTGGAGCCTGCGGTGGGCGTTCCTCGGCGACCAGAAGGTGGACCACGCCTGGTCGGCGCAGCTCGGCCAGAGCGGCGCCACGGTCACCGCGAAGAACCTGTCCTGGAACGCGAAGCTGGCACCGGGCGCGTCCACCACGTTCGGCTTCAACGGCACCGCGTCCCGGTTCCCGAACCCGGATCCGGGGCTGGTCACCCTGAACGGGAAGGCCTGCACGGTCTCCTGACCGAGCTGACCGGACGCCATCGCAGGACCGGGTACGGTCCTGCGATGGCGTACCTCTTCCTGCTCGGCGCGATCACCGCCGAGGTGATCGGCACCAGCCTGCTCAAGGCCACAGACGGTTTCACCCGGCTCTGGCCCACACTTGGCCTGGCGGTGGCGTACCTGTCCGCGTTCGGGCTGCTCTCGCTGGCGGTGAAGGACATCCCGGTCGGCGTCGCGTACGCCGTCTGGTCCGGCCTCGGCACCGCCGCCATCATGGCGATCGGCGCGGCGTTCCTGGGCGAGCCGCTGAGCGTGGCGAAGGTGGTCGGCGCGGGGCTGGTCATCGCCGGGGTGGTGGTGCTCAACCTCGGCGGCGCCCACTGAGCGCGGCCCGGCTCAGCCCGGCGGCCCCGCCGCGCGCAGCAGCCGGAGCTGCCCGATCTCGGCCACGTTCTTCATCAGCTCGGCGTTCACCCACGCGGCCAGGTGCGCCACGGTGAGCCCGGCGTCGGCGGGCCAGGGGTACGCGGACGGCCGGTCCAGGTCGGCCTCGGCCAGCGCGCCCGCCCACTCCGTCCGCAGCTCCCGCAGCCAGGTGACCGTCTCCGCGCCCGGCCCGGGCCAGCGGATGTCGTCGCGTTCCCGCGCCGGGCGCTGCCGCACGTGGTCGGTCGCGACCGACCACCACCAGCCGATGTGCCAGGTCAGCCACCCGATCGTGGGCGCCGGGACCGGGTCCGGCTCGCTGTCGGCCCAGTCGGGACGCCACCCGCCGCCCGGGCCGGGGCGCATGGTCCAGCACAGCGCGGCCGGCTCCCAGAGGAAATCCGCCGGCTCCAGCCGGTCGAAGTGGTACTCGGCGAGCGCCCAGGTCAGGTCGAACTGCCAGCGCAGCAGGCCGGTCACGGAGGCAGGCATCGCGCGATCGTGGCACGGCCCGCGCCCCCGGTCGACCGGTTAACGGCTCCCGGCCCGCCTCGCGACGACGCCCCTCGCGACGTGGCGGCCCGGCGTGTCGTGGCGAGAACAAGGAACATCCAAAAAGCGATATGACTGTGGGGCATAAATATGCCTGAGAGTCATATCGCTCGAGGCCTCACCTTTCCGGAGGGCCACCGGCCGCCGTCGTGACACGCTCGGCCCGGGTCGAGGCCCAGCGCCGCCTCGCGGTGTGACGGGCGTCGCCCCTGGCGGGGCTCCGGGGGCGGGGGAACGGCCCTAGCGTCGATCACATGGCCCTCGCCGGACCCCGCTGATGGGGCGCGTCTCGCCGCTCCCGCCGCCCGGGCCGCTGCGCACACTCGCGTACGCCACGCTTGTCAACACGGTCGGCGCGGGGCTGTGGCTGGCGGGCGGGGCGCTCTACCTGACCCGGGACGTGGGCCTCTCCGCCACCTCGGTTGGCGCCGGGCTCACCGTCGCCGGGCTGGGCGGACTGACTGCGAGCGTGCCGCTGGGCGCGCTGGCGGACAGGTGGGACCCGCGTACGCTCCGGGCCGTCCTCCAGGTGGGGCAGGCGCTCGCCGCGCTCGCGTACCTGCTGGTCGGCTCGTTCCCGGCGTTCCTGGCGCTGGCGGTGCCGGAGGCGCTGCTCGCGGCCGGCAACCTGGCGGTACGGGCGGCGCTCGTGGCCGCGGTGGGCGGCCCGGACGGCCGGGTGCACGCCTTCGCCACGCTGCGCGCGGTGGCGAACCTGGGCATCACCGTCGGTACCGCGCTGGCCGGGATCGCGCTCGCGGTGGACACGCACCGGGCCTACCAGGTGCTCGTCGTCGGAAACGCGGCCAGCTACCTGCTGTCGGCGGCGCTGCTGCTGCGCCTGCCGCCGCAGCCGGCCACCGACGGCGGGCGACGCACGCCGGGCGCGCCGCGGCGCGGCGGGCGTGGCGGGCCGCTGCGGGACGGACGGTTCCTCGCGGTGAGCGGCGCGTCGGCGGTGCTGAGCACGCACGTGACGGTGCTCGTGCTCGTCGTGCCGCTGTGGACGGTGGACCGCGCCGGCGCGCCGCCACCAGTGGTGTCGGCGGTGCTGCTGGCGAACACGGTCCTCACCGTGCTGCTCGCGGTCCGGCTGAGCCGGGGCGCCGAGCGGGCCGCGCCGGCCGCGCGGAAGCTGCGCCGGGCCGGGCTCGTGCTCGCGGCGGCCACACCGCTGTACGCGGCGACAGCAGCCCTGCCGGTGCTCCCGGCGGTCGTCCTGCTGCTCGTCGCGACGGCGGTGTGGACGGTGGGCGACCTGTGGCACGGCGCGGCCGGCGCGGGCCTCGCCTACGACCTGGCCCCACCCGACGCGATCGGCGCCTACCAGGGCGCGGACGGCCTGCTCGCCGGGCTGGCCCAGGCGCTCGGCCGGGGCCTGCTCACGCTGCTGGTGCTCGGTGGCGGGCCGGTCGGCTGGCTGGTGCTCGGCGGGATCTTCGCAGCCGCCGGGCTGGCCGCCCCGGCGCTGGCCCGCCGGGCGATCGCGAACCGGCGGGCACCGGAAACCCGGCCCGCCGGTGTGCCGGGGTGAACGGCGTGTAGCAGCATGACGGGATGACCGACCAGCAGAGCATCACGATCCGCCCCGGTGGACCTGGCGACGCCCCGACGCTGCTGCGGCTGCTCGACAGCGCCACCGCCTGGCTGACCGAACTCGGGCGTACCGACCAGTGGGGCGCCGAGCCGGCGTCGATCGACCCGCGCCGCATCGCCCAGGCCGAGGAGTGGGCGGCCGGGGACGGCCTGTACCTGGCCGAGATCGACGCGACGGTCGCGGGTGCGCTGGTGGTGGGCGCGGCCACGAACTACGTGCCGCCGGCCACCGAACCCGAGCTGTACGTGAACCTGCTGGTCACCGACCGGGCGTACGCGGGGCGCGGGGTCGGTGCGGCGCTGCTGGCGTACGCGGCGGAGCTGGCCCGTGAACGCGGCGTCGGCCTGCTGCGGGTGGACTGCTTCCGCAGCCCCGACCGGGCGCTCGTCCGGTTCTACGAGAGCTGCGGGTTCACCGCCACCGAGCCGTTCACCGTGGAGCGGCCGGGCCGCCCGACGTGGACCGGGCAGGTGCTGGAGCGCCGGGTCGGCTGAGTCAGCCGATCTCCTCGTCCACGAAGCACCAGCGCCACGACTCCCCCGGCTGGACCGACCGCATCACCGGATGCCCGGCCGACTCGAAGTGCTTCGTGGCGTGCTGGTACGGCGACGAGTCGCAGCAGCCCACGTGCCCGCAGGTCAGGCAGGCGCGCAGGTGCACCCAGTCGGGGTTGCCGATCGCCACGCAGTCCGGGCACTCGGTGGTGGTGGCGGGCTCGGCCGTGCCCGCCTCGGCCAGGTGCCGGCAGCTCATTCGACGACCTCCTGTCGCAGCAGTGACTCCTCCAGATCCAGGTCACGATAGGCGCGGGTGAGCACCTCCTCCGGGATCTGGCCGGAGTCGCGGGCGGCCCGGAACACCTCCCGCTCGGCGTCGATCATCTCCTGTCGCAGGCGCGCGTACGCCTGGGAGGGGGTTTCCCGTTCGGTGCCGCCGAGCCGTTCCCAGGCCAGGTTGGCCCGGGTGGTGGTCAGCCCGCGCAGGCGCTCCACCACCGCTTCCGGCGCGCCCCCGGCCAGTTCGTCGAGGCGTTCCCGGGCCGCCCGGCTCGCCCGCTGCTGCACCCCGGCGGCGGACAGCGCGTCCTGCACCGGGTCGTCCGGCGGCAGCCGCAGCCGCCGGGCCAGCCACGGCAGCGTGGCGCCCTGCCCGACCAGCGTCGCCACGATCACCGCGAACGCCAGCCAGATCAGCAGCGCGCGCGGGTACGGCGTGTCGCCGGCGAGGGTGAGCGGCAGGCCCAGCGCGGCGGCCAGCGTCACCACGCCCCGCATGCCGGCCCAGCCGATGACGACCGGGAACTGCACCGGCGGCGCCGGGTCACGGTGACGGATCCGGGGCACGAGCCGGGCCAGGTAGGTCGCCGGGAAGACCCAGACGAACCGGGCCAGGAAGACGGCGGCCAGCACCGCGGCGGTGATCGCGGCGAGCGAGCCGAGCGGCTCCTCCAGGTCGCGTACCACCTCCGGCAGCTGCAGACCCACCAGCAGGAACACCAGTCCTTCGAGGAGGAACCGGATCAGCCGCCAGAACGCCGTCACCTGCAGGCGGGAGGCGGCCGACATGAGCGTGGGCAGCTTGTGCCCGATGCCGAGGCCGGTCACCACCACCGCGACCACCCCGGAGGCGTGGATCTCCTCGGCGGCGAACACCACGGCGAACGGCACGATCAGCGACAGCGCGTTGTCCAGCACCGGGTCGGTGGCGCGTTTGTGCAGGTAGCCGAAGACCACCACGCCGAGCAGGCCGGCCAGGACGCCGCCGCCGGCCGCGACCACCACCTCCCGGGCCACGTCGCCGAACCCGACGCCGCCGGTGGTGGCGGTCGCCGCGACGATCGCGACCCGCAGCAGCACCAGCGCGGTGGCGTCGTTGACCAGGCTCTCGCCCTCCAGGATGGTGACGATCCGCCGGGGCAGGCCGACCCGGCGGGCCACCGCGGTGGCGGCGACCGCGTCCGGCGGCGCCACCACCGCGCCCAGCGCCAGGCAGATCGCGTACGGCAGGTGGGGCAGGAACCAGTGCACGACGGTGCCCACCACGAACGCGGTGAAGATGACCAGCCCGACGGCGAGCAGCAGGATCGGCCGCAGGTTGAGCCGGAACGCCGGCACCGACGTCTCCACCGCCGCCACGTACAGCAGCGGCGGCAGGATGCCCACCAGCACCAGGTCCGGGTCCAGCCGCACGTGCGGGAAGAACGGCAGGAAGGACAGCGCGAGACCGAGCACCACGAGCAGGATCGGCGCGAGCAGGCCGAGCTTGCGGGCCAGCGCCGCGCCGAACGTGGCGATGGCCAGGAAGACCACGACCTCGAACAGAGCATCCACGAGCGTCGAGCCTATGCGCCGCGGCGTCGATGTGTGATCAGGCGGCGGAGCGCAGCTTCGGCAGCACCTCCGCGCCGAACGTGTCGATGAACGCGCGCTGCTCCTGCCCGACGTGGTGCAGCGCGATCTGGTCGAAGCCCAGCGCCACGTACTCCTCCAGCCAGCCGATGTGCCGGCCCAGGTCGGCGGAGACGTTCACGGTCTCGGCGACCGTCGACATCGGCACGTCGGCGCTCGCCACGTCGAAGTGCTCGGGGGTCTCCAGGTCCCAGCAGACCGGCGGGGCGAACACGTTGCTGCGCCACTGGTCGTACGCGATCGCCTCGGCCTCGGCCTGCTCGGGCGCCCAGCTCACGTGCACCTGCAGGTGCAGCGGGCCGCGTCCGCCCGCGCCCCGGTAGGCGTCGATCATCCGGCGCAGGTGCTCGACCGGCGCGTTGACGGTGATCAGCCCGTCCGCCCACTCGGCGCACCAGCGTGCGGTGGCGACGCTGACCGCGGCGCCGACCAGCGCGGGCGGCTCCTCCGGCCGGGTCCACAGCTTCGCCCGGTCCACTGTGACGAGGCCGTCGTGGCTGACCTCCTCGCCGGCCAGCAGCGCCCGGATCACGTCGACGCACTCGCGCAGCCGCGCGGAGCGGACGTCCTTGCGCGGCCAGACCTCGCCGGTGATGTGCTCGTTCGCCGCCTCGCCGGTGCCCAGCGCGGCCCAGAACCGGCCCGGGTACATGGCGCCGAGCGTGCCGATGGCCTGCGCGATGATCGCCGGGTGGTAGCGCTGGCCGGGCGCGTTCACCACGCCGAAGGACAGGTTCGTGGCCTGGAGCGCGGACCCGAGCCAGGACCAGGCGAACCCGGACTGGCCCTGCCGCTCGCTCCACGGCGAGAAGTGGTCGGAGCACATGGCCGCGTCGAAGCCGGCGCGCTCGGCGTGGATCACCGCCTCCAGCAGCCGGGCCGGGTGGATCTGCTCGTGGGATGCGTGGAAGCCGAACGCCGTCATGGTGGGCACTCCTACCCGTGACGGCGTCCGGCCAATCGCGTCTACTCGGAGTGCGCGCCGGCGCCCGCGCCGGCCTGGCCCTCGCCGATCCACACGGTCTTGGTGTTGCAGAACTCGCGCATGCCGGCGGCGGACAGCTCGCGGCCGTACCCGGAGTTCTTCACGCCGCCGAACGGCAGCTCCGGATAGGACGTGGTCATCCCGTTGATGAACACGTTGCCGGCGTCCAGGTCGACGGCGAAGCGCTCCTGCTCGGCCGGGTCGTTGGTCCAGGCGTTGGAGCCGAGGCCGAAGCTGGTGCCGTTGGCCACTTCGATCGCCTCGTCGTACGAGCCGACCCGGTAGAGCCCGCCGACCGGCCCGAACACCTCCTCGGACCACATCCGCATCTCCGGGCGCAGGTCGGTGACCACGGTCGGCGGGTAGTACCAGCCGTCCCCGGCCGGCTTCTCACCGCCGCAGAGCACCGTCGCGCCCTGGTCCACCGCGTCGGTGACCTGGGCGTGCACCTCGTCGCGGCCACGCTCGCTGGCCAGCGGGCCGACGTCGGTGCCGTCGTCCATCGGGTCGCCGACGCGCAGCGCCGCCATCCGGGCGGCGAACTTCTCGGCGAACGCGTCGAACACGTCGGTGTGCACGATGAACCGCTTCGCGGCGATGCAGGACTGACCGTTGTTCTGGCAGCGGGCGGTGGTGGCCACCTCGGCGGCGGTGTCCAGGTCGGCCGAGGGCATCACCACGAACGGGTCGCTGCCGCCCAGCTCCAGCACCGTCTTCTTGATCTCCCGGCCGGCGATCTGGGCGATGGACCGGCCGGCCGGCTCGCTGCCGGTGAGCGTGGCGGCGCGGACGCGGGGGTCGCTGAGGATCCGGTCGACCGCGTCGGAGCCGACCAGCAGCGTGGTGAACGCGCCCTCGGGGAACCCGGCCCGCCGGAACAGGTCCTCCAGGTAGAGCGCGGTCTGCGGCACGTTCGAGGCGTGCTTGAGCAGGCCGGTGTTGCCCGCCATCAGGGCCGGGGCGGCGAAGCGCATGACCTGCCACAGCGGGAAGTTCCACGGCATCACCGCGAGCACCGGGCCGATCGGCTGGTAGCGCACGTACGCCCGCCTGGCCTTGACCGCGGCGGCGTCGGCCGGCTCGTCGGCGAGCATCGCCGGCGCGTTGTCGGCGTAGAAGCGGCACGCGGTGGCGCACTTGGTGACCTCCGCCTTCGCGGCGGCGTACGTCTTGCCCATCTCGGTGGTCATCAGCCGGGCCGTCTCGTCGCGCTCGGCGTCGAGCCGGTCGGCGGCGGTGGTGAGCCACCGGGCCCGCTGCGCGATGGTGGTCTCACGCAACTGCCGGAAGGCCAGGTCGGCCCGCTCGATCGCGGCGTCGATCTGCTCGTCCGACATCGCGTCGTACGTCTTGAGCACCTGTCCGGTGGCGGGATTGGTGGTGGCGATGGGCATGTCGTCCTCCTGTCACTCGAACAGCGAGTGCCGCACGCCCGGCTCCTCCCGGCGGCGCGCGGCGCGGCGGCGCTGGATCACGACCAGGTCGACCACCGCCACCACGGCGAGCAGCGCGCAGACCACGCCCAGCCAGGCGATGCCGGCGGCGAACGCGAGCACCGCGAAGACGGTCATCACGACCAGACCGAACGTCGCCAGCACGAGCCGCAGGTTCAGGGCGCTGTTCGCGTGGCCGACCGTGCCGCGGGCGCGCCGGGGTTGTGATCGGGTCATTCCTGGGGCCTACCCCGGCACGGGCGGGGATAACCGGCCGGGGCGGGAACGCCGGTGATCCGGGACACCCGGCGGGCGGTCGCCGGATGCGCGCTGCGGGCGGGTGCGTTACTTCGGGGTGCCGGTTTCCGGCGGAGATCCCGCGGGCCGGTGGAGAGGATGGCATGACCACGACGCAGGCCGTACCCGTGACCGTCGCCGTGTCCCGGCGCGCCGACCCCGCGCGTACCGACGAGGTGGTGGCGTGGATGCGGGCCGGTACGGCGCTCGCGGAGAGCTTCCCGGGCTTCCTCGGCGCCGGTTTCGTCCGTAGCGCCCCCGGTTCCGGCGAGTGGCACGTGATGTACCGCTTCGCCGACGCGGACACGCTGCGCGGGTGGGAGGACTCGCCGCAGCGGCGCTGGTGGCTCAGCTCGGCGCAGGGCATCGTCGAGCACACCCGGGTCGAGCGGCGCACCGGCATCGAGGGCTGGTTCGACCCGCCGGTGGACCACGTGGTCGAGACGTTCGGCGAGCCGGAGCCGGCCGCGCCGCCGCGCTGGAAGCAGGCGGTCACGATCTGGCTGGCGTTCTTCCCGCTCAGCCTGGCCGCCACGCTGCTGACCGCCCGGTTCCTCGCCGACGTGCCGCTGGCCGGGCGGACGCTGCTGATGACGCTCGTGCTCACCCCGCTGATGACCTACCTGGTGCTGCCCCGGATCACCCGCCTGCTGCACCGGTGGCTGCACGGCCGGCCTGCGCCGACCCGACAGATGTGAACGACAGTGGCCTATGCCTGATAGCCGACAGAACCGCTTCCGGGACCCCGCCGGGGCATAGGGTCGACGCGCCCGTTGCCGCCGCCCGACGGGGGAACCCATGCCTCGACGCTGGATCGCCGCGCTGGCCTGCCTGGCGGCGCTCGTCGCGCTCGCCTGTGACGGCTCCGGCGAGGCGTCGCCCCGGCCCTCCGGCACACCCAGCCCCGGCGAGCCCCGGGTCCTCACGGCGCTCGGGGACTCGGTCACCACCGGCTACGGCTCCTGCCTGGTGCTGGTGAGCTGCGAACGCAACTCCTGGTCGACCGGGGACGGCCTGCGGGTGGAGAGCATCTACCGGCGGCTGCGCGCCGACGCGCCGGGGCTGCGGGCGTACAACCGGGCCGTGCCCGGGGCCCGCGCGTCCGCGCTGACCGGCCAGGCCCGGTCCGCGGTACGCGACAAGGCCGACCTGGTCACCGTGCTGATCGGCGCGAACGACGCCTGCCGGGGCGACGTCGACGACATGACGCCCGTCGCCACGTTCCGCGACCAGGTCGACGCGGCGCTCGGCGTGTTGCGCGAGGGCCGGCCGAAGGCCCGGGTGCTGATGGTCAGCATCCCGGACCTGCACCGGCTCTGGCAGATCGGGCACACCGAGCCCCGCGCCGTGCGGGCCTGGTCGCGTGGCGTCTGCCCGGCGCTGCTCGCAGACGCCACGTCGACCGCGCCCGCCGCGGTGGCCCGCCGGGCCCGCGTCCGGGACCGGATCGAGGCGTACGACGGACAACTGCGCGCCGCCTGCCGGGCGTACGGGTCACGCTGCCGCTGGGACGGCGGCGCGGTGCACCGTCACCGCTTCACGCTGGACCAGGTGAACGCGCTGGACTGGTTCCACCCGAACGCGGCCGGGCAGGGCCGGCTGGCCGAGGTGGCCTGGAACTCGTCCGGCTGGGCGAGCTGACCGGCGCGGGCCGGACGGACGGACCCAGGGCCGAGGAGGGTCAGGGCTGACGCGGGCCGGGAAGCGGCCGGGGACCACCGGCCCGGTAGAGGGCGCGCGTACGGTCGGCCAGTTCCTTCGTGGCCGACGAGTTGGCCCAGGTGCCGAGCACGATCGCGGCGCCCGGCACGACCTTGGCGAACATCCGCTTGGCGGCGCGTACCCCGGCCATCCGGGCCAGCCGGACACCGAGCTGGAGCATCACCCGGCCCAGCGCCCGATCGGCGGCGGAGCCGAACAACGCGCCGGCCCGCTCCCGGCCGGCGGCCACCCCGAGCGCCAGGCGGGCGGTCTGGGCGGCCTTGTGCACCCGCTGGAGCACCAGCAGATCGGTGGCCCGGTCGACGTGCGTCGGGTCGGCGCCGTACGCGGCGGCCACGTGCAGCACCAGCCGGGCCTGGGTCCAGGCCAGCACGCCCACGTCGATCACCGCGCCGGGCAGCCCGGCGGCGCCGGAGACCGCGCCGGAGAGCCGGGCGTGGTTGACGAACTTGCGGACCGCCTGGTCCGCCAGCTGCTCGGGCGGCGCGTCCGGCCGCAGGGCGCGTTCCCGGGCCGCCCACTGCGCGGCCTCCGGCCCGAGCCGGCGTACCGCCTCCAGGGCCAGGTGCTCCGGGGCGTACTGCGGGTCCTCCCGCATCCGGTCCCAGAGCTTGGCCGGTGGCGCCTCGGGCGCGTCCACCGGCGGGGCGGGGGCGGCGGGGACGGCGTCGGGCTCCCCGACGGGGGCGGGGTCGGTCACGAAGGGCTCCGGGGGCTCGTGCGGCGGGGGTGACGCGGGTCAGCGCCGGCGCGACTGCAGCCGGGTCGCGATCTGCCGCAGCCGGGCCTGGTTCTCCGGCTTGGACATCTCACGCCGGCCGCGGTCGACCAACTGCTGGCCCCGCGGCGACCGCAGGAAGGCGGTGATCCGTTGCATCAGCGACATGGTGTCCTCCGTCCCGCGGTCCCCTTCATGTGTACCTGGGACCGGCAAGCCCCGTGATACCCGAATCGGCCCTTCGGCAACCACTCGTCCGGCTCAGCCCAGGATCTCGGCCACCACCTCGCCGGCCCGCCACTCATGCTGGGCGTACGCGTCCGGGAACGCCGAGATCTGCACCGCCTGGGCGGCCACCGACAGCGGCAGGTCCTGCCAGCCGGGGATCTCCTCCAGCGCGGACAGGAAGGCCTTCGTCGCGTACTCCGGGTCCATGAGCTGCTCGACGGTGCCCCAGCCGCTGCTCGGCCGCTGCTGGAACAGCCCGACCGAGTCGTGGTCCCAGCCGATGGCCTGGTGCGGGTAGTTCTGCGACTCGGGCAGCACGCCGCTGGCGTAGTTGAGCAGCGTGCTCTCCTGCATCGCGGTCGCCACCGCGATGACCAGGGCCCGGCGCGGCACGCCCATCTCCTTGCCGGCCTGCACGATCTTCTTGGCGTTGTTCATCTGGGTCCGGTCCAGGCCGGCGACCGGGACGATCTGCCGGACCGTCTTCGTCGGCTTCGGCTTGGGCTTGGCGGTCGCCTTCGGGCTCGCCGTCGCGGACGGGGCGGCGGTGGTCGGCGCGGTGGTCGGGCGGGCGCTCGCGCGGGAGGCGACGTCGGCCTCCGCGCGCTCGGCGACCTCCGCCGAGGGCGCCGGGGCGGCGGCGCGCTCCGGCGCGCCGAAGCCGGCCTGGCTGACGCCGACCAGGCCGAGGCAGCAGGCCGCGCCGGTGGCGACCGCGAGCTTGGTCCGGCCGGGCCGGGGGTTCATGGGGGCCCAGAAGCGGGTACGCCGGAAGAGTCCCTGGAGCCTCGTCGAACGGTTGGTGGAGGGGGTATCGTCCGAACGGTCAGCCGGGCGGCCGGGGCCGAACGGGTCGTCGAGGGTGCCGTCGCTACGCATCCGACGAGGCTAGGCGGGGCAAACCGGGATCACCCAGGCCTGTTGAGTGGCCCTCGCCACACTTCGGCCGACCCGGGCCGGACACTCGCGGCCTGCCGCGCCCAGCCGACGACAGACCTCGGGAACCCGGCGAATCACCCGCCGGCCACGCGCCGAAACTCTCCCGGCACGAACCTCGTAGATGTCCCGCTCCCGCCCGGTGATCGACTAACTCGTCCGTTCGGACGATCCGGATGTCGGCCGCCGGACCGGGGCGTAGCCGAATCGTGATCACCATCCGGGCATCAGAGGTGTCCGTAACGGAATGGACCACACCCCCCGGTACGTTTGCCGAACCGGGGAGACCGCACGTTCGGCGCTCCCCCGTACGCGTCGACAGGGAGGACCCCACCGGTGCTCGATCCACACGAGCTCTACGAACTCACCGACGAGCTGCCCGAGCTCGGCCAGCCGGTGCTGATCCAGGCGCTCACCGGCTTCGTCGACGCCGGTAACGCCACCCGGCTCGCCCGGGAACAGCTGCTCACCTCGCTCGACGCCCGGACGATCGCCCGCTTCGACGTCGACCAGATCTTCGACTACCGCTCGCGCCGCCCGGTGATGACGTTCGTCGAGGACCACTGGGCCGACTACGACGCCCCGGCGCTGGAGCTGCACCTCCTGCGCGACGACGACGAGACCCCGTTCCTGCTGCTCACCGGCCCCGAGCCGGACCTGCAGTGGGAGCGTTTCGTGGCCGCCGTCGCCGGCCTCTGCGCCCGCCTCGACGTCCGGCTCACCGTCGGGCTCAACTCGATCCCGATGGCGGTGCCGCACACCCGGCCCAGCGGCGTCACCGCGCACGCCACGCGCAAGGACCTGATCGCCGGCCACGAGCCGTGGCTGCAGAAGGTGCAGGTGCCGGCCAGCGTCGGTCACCTGCTGGAGTACCGCCTCGGCGAGCAGGGCCGCGACGCCCTCGGCTTCGCCGCGCACGTGCCGCACTACGTGGCCCAGGCCGAGTACCCGGCCGCCGCCGAGGCGCTGCTGTCCGCCGTGTCCCGCAGCACCGGCCTGCTGCTGCCGGTCGAGGACCTGCGCACCGCCGCCGAGGCGGTCCGGGTGGAGATCGACCGCCAGGTCACCCAGACCGAGGAGGCGGCCACGCTGGTGCAGGCGCTGGAGGAGCAGTACGACGCGTTCGCCCGCGGCCGGGGCGAGAAGAGCCTGCTCGCCGGCGAGACCGGTCCGCTGCCCACCGCCGACGAGCTCGGCGCCGAGCTGGAGCGCTTCCTGGCCGAGCAGACCCGCCCCGGCGACACCCCGGAGCGCTGAGGCGGCGGGACGGGCGGCGATGCGGCAGGCTGGGGCCATGCGCCTGGCGACCTGGAACGTCAACTCGGTGAAGGCCCGCCTGCCCCGGCTGCTCGACTGGCTGGCCACCACGAAACCCGACGTCGTGTGCCTGCAGGAGACCAAGTGCCCCGACGGGGCGTTCCCGGTCGCCGAGGTGGGCGAGCTGGGCTACGACGTGGCCAGCCACAGCGACGGCCGGTGGAACGGCGTCGCCGTCCTGTCCCGGGTCGGGCTCGCCGACGTGGCGGTCGGCTTCCCGGGCGAGCCCGGCTTCCCCGAGCCCGAGGCCCGCGCCATCTCGGCCACCTGCGACGGGCTGCGGGTCTGGTCGGTGTACGTGCCGAACGGCCGCACGCCGGACGACCCGCACTACGCGTACAAGCTGGCCTGGTTCGCGGCGCTGCGCGACGCCCTGGAACCGGAGGTCGCCGGGCCCCTGCCGGTGGCCGTCTGCGGCGACTTCAACGTCGCGCCCACCGACGCCGACGTCTGGGACCCCGCGCTGTTCGCCACCTCCACCCACGTCACCCCGGCCGAACGGGCCGCCCTGGCCGCGCTGCGTGACCTCGGGCTGGAGGACGTGGTGCCGACGCCGATGAAGGGGCCGCACCCGTTCACGTACTGGGACTACCGGGCCGGGATGTTCCACCAGAACAAGGGCATGCGGATCGACCTGGTGTACGCGAGCGCGCCGTTCGCCCGCGCGGTCCGCTCCGCGTACGTGGACCGGGAGGCCCGCAAGGGCAAGGGTCCCTCGGACCACGCCCCGGTCGTGGTCGACGCCGACCTGACGCCGGCCGTCGAGACGTTCTGAGTCCGAGGCTCGTTAGGGTGGACGTATGGCAGTCGTGAAGATCAACGCGATCGACGTCCCGCCCGGCGCCGGTGAGGAGCTGGAGAAGCGGTTCGCGGCCCGGGCCGGCGCGGTGGAGAACTCCCCCGGCTTCCTCGGCTTCGAGCTGCTGCGCCCGGTCGCCGGGGAGAGCCGCTACTTCGTGTACACCCGCTGGGAGAGCGAGGAGGCGTACCAGGCGTGGGCGCAGGGCCCGTCCCGGGCCGCGCACGCCGAGGGCGGCGAGCCGCGCAAGCCGGTCGCCACCGGCGCGAACCTGCTGGAGTTCGAGGTCGTCCAGCAGGTCCCCGCCAAGCCCTGACCCCTCCCCCTCCCCATCCCCCTTCTCCGTCGATCATGAAGTTGGCGGCGCTCGACGTCCGTTTTGTCACCGCCAACCTCATGATCGACGGGGCGGTGGCCCGTCAGGATGCCAGGGACGCGAAGACGATCACGTTGTCCTGGTAGCCGGTGCGGCCGCCGACCCACTCGCCGCCGCAGGTGATCAGGCGCAGCTCGGCCGGACCTGAGTCGCCGTAGACCCGCGCGGCGGGCAGGTTCGCCTTGTCGAAGTACTCGACGCTGTCCACCTTGAACGTCACCACGCTGCGGTCCGCGCGGGTCACCTGGATCCGCGCGCCGGTTTTGAGCGAGCGCAGCCGGTAGAACACGGCCGGGCCGCTCTTGGTGTCGACGTGGCCCACGATGATCGCCCGACCCGGGTCGCCGGGCACCGCTCCCCTGTCGTACCAGCCGGTCTGGTCGTGCTCGGTCAGCGGCGGCACGTCCACCGAGCCGTCCTTCGCCTGCCCGACCGGGGTGACCGGCGCGTTGACCTTGATGGCCGGCACCGCCAGGCGTACCGGCCGGCTCGCCGGCTTCCGGGCCGGAGCGGCAGCGCTCGCCGGGGCCGCCGCCGCGCCCGAACCGCCCGATCCGCTCGACTCGGTCGACGCGTCGGCGAAGTCGAACGGCCCGGCTGTGCGCCCCAGCCCGGCCCCGGTGGCGAACACACCGACCAGCACCAGCACCACTGCCAGCGGCTTCGACCAGGAGCCCCGGCCCCGGCCCCGCCCGCCCGGCGATGCCGGTGGCGGCTCGACAGGCGGCGGCCCGGCGGGGCGTGGGCGCAGGGCCGGCGGATCGGCCGACGGCGGATACCACGGTCGCGACGCGGCGGGCGGCGGCATCCACGGCCGCGACCCGGAGACCGGCACGGCAGACGATCCGGTCCCGGCGGACGGACCCGTCCCGGCGGCAGACCCACTCCCCGAGCGCGGGCCGGTCCGGGGCGCGGCGGCCGGATCAGCCCTGGAGAACCGGGCGGCGTCGGCGGGCGGCCCGGCCCGGGACGGCCGGGCCGAGCCCGTGGGCGGCGCGGCGGGCGGGGGCAGAGCCACGAACGGCCAGCCGGAGCGCCGGGATGCGGCGGGCGGCGGGACGAAGTGCTCGGCCATGGCGGGCCTCAGCGTCCGGCGGCGCCACGGGCGTGGCGGCGGGACGCGGCCACACCGAGCCCGGCGCCGACCATGGTCACTGCCAGTCCGACCGGCACCAGCAGGCCGCCGAGGCCGGGACCGGCCGTGCCGCCGAACCCGGTCGCCGGGCCGCGGCTGGGCAGGTGACTGGGCGGGTGGGTCGGCTGCCGGGTGGGCTGCCCCTGCTTGACCACCTGGAGCATGGTGGAGGCGGTCTCCCCGCCCGGGCACTCCAGCTTGACCCGGTAGTTGCCGGGCCGGGTGCGCTCGTGGACCATCGGCGTGGCGGTGAGCAGGCCGCGCTGCGGCTGCACCTGGATCTTGCCGAACGCGTCCGAGGTGACGATCGCTGGCACGGTGTTGTTCCGGCAGCTCGCCCGGATGCCGACCAGGTAGCCGGGCGACACGGTGCCCGGGGTGACCTCCACGAAGATCACGTCGGCCGGGGGCTGTTCCGGCACCGGCTCGGCGGCGCGCGGCGCGGCCTGGGCGGGCAGCGCGCCGACCAGCGGGGCGGCGCACGCGGCGACCGCGACCAGCAGCGCCTCACGTACCCTGAACGACCCCATGACCCCTCCCGGCGTACGGGATGAATCCTCTCACCCCCGGCCGCACATCACATCCGATCCGGGCTAGGCTCGGCTCGTTGTGACCCTCACCGACCTTCCCGCCGCCCGCATCCGCACCTTCCATCCGCGTCGCGGGCGGATGAGCGACCGGCAGCGCGACGCGCTGGACCGGCTCTGGCCCGCGTACGGCCTCAGGATCGCCGCCCTCGACGGGCCGTGCGATCCGGCGGCGCTGTTCGGACGGCGGGCGCCGCTGGTGCTGGAGATCGGCTCCGGCATGGGCGACGCCACCGCCGCCATGGCGGCGGCCGACCGGGACCGACACTATCTGGCGGTCGAGGTCCATACGCCGGGAATCGCCAACCTGCTCGACCTGGTGGAACGCCACGGTCTGGACAACGTACGGGTGGCCGAGGGCGACGCGCTGGACCTGGTCCGGGCCATGCCGGAGGGCTGCCTGGACGCGGTGCACGTCTTCTTCCCGGACCCGTGGCCGAAGACACGCCACCACAAGCGGCGGATCATTCAGCCGGCGCACGTGGCGCTGCTGCGGTCCCGGCTGGCGCCGGGCGGCACGTTGCACTGCGCGACGGACTGGGCCGAGTACGCCGGGTCGATGCGCGAGACGCTCACCGCCGACCCGGAGCTGGTCGACGTACACGGCGGCTACGCGCCGCGTCCGGCGCACCGGCCGGTGACGAAGTTCGAACGCCGCGCGCTGACCGCCGGCCGGGAGGTCTTCGACCTGATCCACCGGCGGCGCTGAACCCGTTGCGCTGAACCCGGTTGGCGCGGCGCGGTGTGATCCAGGCACGATGGGAGCCGCCATGACTCTCACCGCCGCGCTGCCGAAGACCGCCGATCCCGACACCCTCTACGACGCGTTCGCCTCCTGGGCGTCCGAGCGCGGCCTGAATCTCTATCCCCATCAGGAGGAGGCGGTCATCGAGATCGTCTCCGGCGCGAACGTGATCATGAATACGCCGACCGGCTCGGGCAAGAGCCTGGTGGCGATCGCGGCGCACTTCGCCGCGCTGGCCGACGATCGCACGACCTTCTACACCGCGCCGATCAAGGCGCTGGTCTCGGAGAAGTTCTTCGCGCTCTGCGAGGTCTTCGGCGCCGAGAACGTCGGCATGCTCACCGGCGACGCCAGCGTCAACGCGGACGCGCCGATCATCTGCTGCACCGCGGAGATCCTGGCCAACCTGGCGCTGCGCGAGGGCCGCCGCGCCGACGTCGGCCAGGTGGTCATGGACGAGTTCCACTTCTACGCCGAGCCGGACCGGGGCTGGGCGTGGCAGGTGCCGCTGATCGAGCTGCCGCAGGCCCAGTTCGTGCTGATGTCGGCCACGCTCGGCGACACCACCCGCTTCGTCGACGACCTGAGCCGGCGCACCGGGCGGCCGACCGCCGTCGTCCGCTCGGCCGAGCGGCCGGTCCCGCTCCTCTTCTCGTACGCGACCACGCCGCTGCACGAGACGCTCGAGGAACTGCTGGAGACCAAGCAGGCCCCGGTGTACGTGGTGCACTTCACGCAGGCCGCCGCGCTGGAACGCGCCCAGGCGCTGATGAGCGTGAACGTCTGCACCCGCGCGGAGAAGGACATGATCGCGCAGGCGATCGGCAACTTCCGGTTCACCTCCGGCTTCGGCAAGACGCTGTCCCGGCTGGTCCGCCACGGCATCGGCGTGCACCACGCCGGCATGCTCCCGAAGTACCGCCGCCTGGTCGAGACGCTCGCCCAGGCCGGCCTGCTCAAGGTCATCTGCGGTACGGACACGCTCGGCGTCGGCATCAACGTGCCGATCCGCACCGTGCTGTTCACCGGTCTCTCGAAGTACGACGGGGTGCGGACGCGCCTGCTGAAGGCCCGCGAGTTCCACCAGATCGCCGGCCGGGCCGGACGGGCCGGGTTCGACACGCTGGGCCGGGTCGTGGTGCAGGCCCCCGAGCACGTGATCGAGAACGAGAAGGCCCTCGCGAAGGCCGGTGACGACCCGAAGAAGCGTCGCAAGGTGGTGAAGAAGAAGCCGCCGGAGGGCTCGATCGGCTGGGGTGAGCCGACGTTCCAGCGCCTGGTCGAGGCCGAGCCGGAGCCGCTCACGTCCAGCTTCCAGGTCAGCCACTCGATGCTGCTCAACGTGATCGGCCGTCCCGGCGACGCGTTCGCCTCGATGCGGCACCTGCTCACCGACAACCACGAGGACCCGGCCGCGCAGCGCCGGCACATCCGCCGGGCCATCGCCATCTACCGCGCGCTGCGGGCCGGCGGCGTGGTCGAGGAGCTGCCCGAGCCGGACGAGACCGGCCGCCGGGTACGCCTCACCGTCGACCTCCAGCTCGACTTCGCGCTCAACCAGCCGCTGTCACCGCTGGCGCTGGCCACAGTGGAACTGCTCGACCGGGAGTCGCCGTCGTACGCGCTCGACGTGCTCAGTGTGATCGAGTCGATCCTGGACGACCCGCGCCAGGTGCTGTCCGCGCAGCAGTTCAAGGCCCGCGGCGAGGCGGTCGCCGCGATGAAGGCCGAAGGCATCGAGTACGAGGCACGCCTCGAACTGCTCGACGAGGTGACCTGGCCCAAGCCGCTGGCGGAGCTGCTGGAGTCCGCGTACGAGATGTACCGGCAGGGCCACCCCTGGGTCGCCGACCACCAGCTCTCCCCCAAGTCGGTGGTCCGCGACATGTACGAGCGGGCCATGACGTTCCCCGAGTACGTCCAGTTCTACGGGCTGTCCCGCTCCGAGGGGCTGGTGCTGCGCTATCTCGCCGACGCGTACAAGACGCTGCGGCAGACCGTCCCCGAGGACGCGAAGACCGAGGAGCTGGTCGACCTCATCGAGTGGCTGGGCGAGCTGGTCCGCCAGGTCGACTCCAGCCTGATCGACGAGTGGGAGCGGCTGCGCAACCCGTCGGACGTGGCCGAGGTCGCCGCCTCGCTGGACGACCGGCCGCCGGCTGTCACCCGCAACGCGCGGGCGTTCCGGGTGCTGGTGCGCAACGCGATGTTCCGTCGCGTCGAGCTGGCCGCGCTGCGCCGCTGGGACCTGCTCGGCGAGCTGGACGCCGGCGACGGCTGGAACGCCGACGCCTGGGCCGACGCGCTGGAGCCGTACTTCGAGACGTACGACGCGATCGGGGTGGGGCCGGACGCGCGCGGGCCGGCGCTGCTGATGATCGAGCAGGGCCGCGAGAAGTGGACCGTACGGCAGATCCTGGACGACCCGGACGGCGACCACGACTGGGGCATCAGCGCCGAGATCGACCTCGCCGCCTCCGACGAGATCGGCGCGGCGGCGGTCCGGATCACCGACGTCGGCCAGCTGTAGGACTACGCGAAAAAGGGCCGCCCGGGATGTCCGGGCGGCCCTTTTCGTGCCCTGGGCGATTGTCAGACCCGTCGATTAGAATGTATGTACTAATCGAGCTGTTGACCTGGGAGGATGCTCGTGACTGCGCCCACCTCCGCGACCCCTGTCACCCCCTACGCCACCCTCCTCGGATTCACCCGGTACGTCGACCGCACCGGGCCCACCAAGGCCACCTTCGTCGGCGGGCTGCGCCGGCAGCGGGCCAGCCGGCACGGCTTCAACCCGCACGGCCAGTTCGTCAAGGCGCTCAAGGCCGACGTCGCGTTCCACACCGGCGGCACCCACCTCGCGCAGGTCGCCGACCTGGTCAAGCCGCGCTGGCGCCCGCTCTACGAGGCGCTGGTGCCGGGCGCGACCCGCTGGCTGCAGTCGCTGGGCGAGCCGGCCGGCGTCGACCTGGCGCAGACCCGCGACGCGCTGGCGATGCTGGGTGACCTGCCCGTGAAGATCAACCCGCAGTTCGGTGTGCGGTACGCCGACGGCCGGGCCGAGGCGATCCGGCTGCACTTCGACGAGGCGCCGCCGAGCGAGGAGGCGACCCTGGCCACGCTGCACCTGATGGCCCGGCACATGGACGCGGTGCTGCCGCACGCCGAGCCGGTCCTGGTCGACGTGCGGCGAGGCGAGGCGCACCGGATGCCCGCCGACGTCAAGCCCGAGCAGATCGAGCAGTGGCTGGCCGGTGAGGCAGCCGCGTTCCGCGCCATCTGGTCCACCGCCGCCTGACCGACCGATCCGATCCGGCTCACCGCCGCCCCACCGAACGGCCGTCCCGCACCCGGGACGGCCGTTCGGCGTGCTGCGCCCGGGGCGACCGACCGGGCCGGAGCAGCCGCCGCGGCGGGGCGACACCGTCCCTCGTGTGCGCTTTCCCCTCCGTGCTCAGGTTAGTGGCATATGTGAGTAGTAGTCGGGAACAACCCGCCTGACTCCGCCTCGCCCCCGCCGGTCGTCGTCTCGTCCCGCCGCCCGTCGTCCGTCGAGGAGCACCAGTGGTAACAAACGACTCGCCTGTCGTACCCCCACTGCGGACCGCCCGCGCCCCGCGCCCGGTACGCGGACGCCTCATCCTGCTCGGGCCCGCGTTCGTAGCGGCGGTCGCCTACGTCGACCCCGGCAACTTCGCCACCAACTCCACCGCCGGGGCCCGGTACGGCTATCTGCTGGTCTGGGTGGTGGTGGCGGCGAACCTGGCCGCCATGCTGGTGCAGACGCTCACCGCCAAGCTCGGCCTGGCCACCGGGCGCAGCCTGCCCGAACTGTGCCGGGAGCACCTGCCCCGGCCGCTGAACCGGGTCATGTGGGCGCAGGCCGAACTGGTAGCCATGGCCACCGACCTGGCCGAGGTGATCGGCGGGGCGGTCGCGCTGTACCTGCTGTTCGGCGTCCCGCTGCTGCCCGGCGGCCTGATCGTCGGCGCCGCCTCGTTCGCCATCCTGGCGCTGCGCTCCAGAGGTTTCCGGACGTTCGAGATCGCCATCGCGGTGCTGCTCGGGGTGATCGTGCTGGCGTTCGCGGTCAACCTGGTCACCGCGCAGCCGGACGTGTCCGACGCCGCGGCCGGCCTGCTGCCCCGCATGCAGGGCACCGACAGCATGCTGCTCGCCGCCGGCATCCTGGGCGCGACGGTGATGCCGCACGTCATCTACGTGCACTCGGCGCTGACGCCGAACCGCCTGCCCGCCGAGGGCGAGGCGCAGCGGCGGGTGATCGCCAAGGGCCTGCGGGTCGACGTGCTGATCGCGCTCGGCGTCGCCGGGGCGGTCAACCTGGCCATGCTGCTGGTGGCGGCGAGCAGCTTCCACGGCACGTCGATCCCGGGCACCGACACCCTCGAAGGCGTGCACGCCGGGCTCGCCACCACGCTCGGTACGGCCGCGGCGGTCGGCTTCGCGGTCGCGCTGCTCCTGTCCGGCCTCGCCTCCACGAGCGTCGGCACGTACGCCGGTGAGATCATCATGCAGGGCTTCCTGCGCCGCCGGATCCCGCTGCTGATCCGCCGGATGATCACGCTGCTGCCCGCGCTGGCGGTGCTCGCGATCGGCGTCGACCCGACCCGGGCGCTGGTGCTGTCCCAGGTGGTGCTGAGCTTCGGCATCCCGTTCGCGCTGATCCCGGTGGTGATGTTCACCCGGCGCCGGGACCTGATGGGCAGCCTGGTCAACCGGCGGGCCACCACTGCGGCGGCGGTGGCGATCACGGCGTTCGTGGTGGCGCTCAACGCGTTCCTGCTCTGGCAGCTGACCGCCTGAAACACACCAGCGCCCGTCCGGCCCGGTGGGGCTGGACGGGCGCCGGTGATCGGGGCTCAGGCGGCCAGGTACTTCTCCAGGTCGTCCAGGATCTTGTTGGCGGCGCCCACGCCGATGCCGGTCATCCAGATCTCGTCGGAGACCACGTGCGCCTTGCCGGCCTTGACCGCGGACAGGCCCTTCCACAGCGTGCCGCCGGTGACCTTGGCCTGCTCGGCGGCGGCCTTCTCGCCGTACGCGGTCACGAACACCACGTCGCCGTCGGCCTCGGCGATGCGCTCCGGGCTGACCCGGTCCATCCGCTTGTCCTCCTTGCCGGCGAGCATCTGCCGCTCGGGGCGGCCCAGGCCGGTGTCGCCGACGACGATGCCGGAGAAGGAGTCCGGCCCGTACAGGCGGATCTCGGTCGGCATGAAGCGCACGATGGAGACCTTGCGGGACGCGGCGTCGCCGAGCTTCGCGCCGAAGTCCTTCGCCCGCTTCTCGTACTCGGCCAGCAGGTCCTTGGCCTGCTGCTCCTTGCCCAGCGCCGCGCCGTCGAGGAGGAAGTTCTCCTTCCAGGTGATGCCGACCTTCTCGGTGAAGACGGTCGGGGCGATCTTGGACAGCTCGTCGTAGAACTTCTCCTGGCGGAACTTGCTGCCCAGGATGAGATCCGGGTTGAGCGCGTTGATCGCCTCCAGGTCCGGCTCGGTGAGCACGCCGACCTCGGTGATGCCGGCGAGCTTGTCCGCGCCGAAGTAGGTGGGCCAGCTCTTCGCCTCACCGGCGGTGGCCGCGCCGACCGGGGTGACGCCGAGCGACAGCGCGGTGTCGATCTTGTCGGTGTCGAGCACGACCACGCGCTTCGGCTCGGCCGGCACCTTCGTGGTGCCCATGGCGTGGGTGATCTCCCGGGTCTCCCCGGTGCCGGCGCCGCCGACGGGATCGCTCTCCCCGCAGGCGGTGAGACCGACGCCGAGGGCGAGCGCGGCGGTGAGTGCGACGGCGAGACGACGCATGGTGTTCCTTTCGGTGGTGCGGGTCGGCGCGCTCAGGCGTCGCCGACGGGGACGCCGGCCGTGGCCGGCGTGGCGGCCGGAACGGCCGAGGTCTGGGTGAGGGCCGGCACCACGAGCGGGGCGCCGCTGACCGGGCAGGGCACGACCACGCAGTCCAGCCCGAACACGTCGCGGACCAGGTCGGCGGTGAGGATCTCGCGCGGCTCGCCGGCGGCGACCACCGCGCCGTCGCGCATGGCGATCAGGTGACCGGCGTACCGGGCCGCCTGGTTGAGGTCGTGCAGCACGGCCACCACGGTCCGGCCCCGCTCGGCGCGCAGCCGGTGCAGCAGGTCCAGCACCTCCACCTGGTGGGCCAGGTCGAGGTACGTGGTGGGCTCGTCCAGCAGCAGCGCGTCGGTGTCCTGGGCCAGCGTCATGGCGATCCACACCCGCTGGCGCTGGCCGCCGGAGAGCGTGTCCACCGCCCGGTCGGCCAGCCCGGCGACGTCGGCCAGCCGCATGGCTTCCTCGACCGCCCGGCCGTCCTCGGTCGACCACTGCCGCCACCAGCGCTGGTAGGGCTGCCGGCCGCGCCCGACCAGGTCGGCCACGGTGATCCCCTCGGGCACCAGCGGGCTCTGCGGCAGCACGCCGAGTCGCCGGGCCACGTCCCGGGTGGGCAGGTCCCGGATCGCCGCGCCGTCGAGCAGCACCGCGCCCCGCCGGGGCGTGAGCAGCCGGGCCATGGTGCGCAGCAGCGTCGACTTGCCGCAGGCGTTCGGGCCGACGATCACGGTGAACGTGTCGGCCGGCAGGTCGAGGTCCAGTCCGTCCAGCACGGTCCGGCCCTCGTAGCCGACGACCAGGTCGCGGGTGGACAGCAGCGCGGTCACGAGCGCCTCCCTCGGGTGCGCAGCAGCACGAAGATCAGGTACGGCCCGCCGATCGCCGCGGTCAGCACGCCGGCCGGCAGTTGGGTGGGCGCCAGCAGCCGCCGGGCGCCCAGGTCGGCGAGCACCAGCAGCAACGCGCCCAGCAGCGCGGCGCAGAGCAGCGGCGGTCGCTCGGTCCGGGCCAGCCGGCGGGCCACCTGCGGGGCCACGAGCGCCACGAAGTCCACCGCGCCCACCTGGGCGGTGACCATCGCGGCGGCCAGCACGCCGGTGCCGGCCAGGCCGATGCGCCGGGCCACCGGCCGCAGGCCGATCCCCCGCGCGGTGTCGTCGTCGAGCGTGCTGCTGCGCAGCGCCCAGCCGGCCCAGAGCAGCACCGGCAGCAGCACGGCGAGCGTGCCGGCGATCCAGGCCGCCTCGCTCCACCCCTTGCCGGCGAGCGTGCCGATGAGCCAGATCTGCGCGCGCAGCCCGTCGATCGGGTCGGCGGTGAGCATGACGACCTCGATCAGCGCCCGGAACGCGAACGCCACCGCCACGCCGGCGAGCACGAACCGCTGGGCGGCCAGGCCGTGCCGGGCGCCGAGCGCGAACACCAGCACCGCCGCGGCCAGGCCGCCGAGCAGCGCCGCCGGCGCCACCAGCACCGCCGCCGCCCCGCTGGTCAGCGCGATCGTGGCGGCCAGCCCGGCGCCCTGGGTGACGCCGATGACGTCAGGGCTGGCCAGGGGGTTGCGGGCCACGCTCTGGATCAGCGTGCCGGCCACGCCGAAGGCCGCCCCGGCCACGGCCGCGAGGACCGCGCGAGGCAGTCGCAGGTCGCGCACCACGAGGTCGTACGGGGTGCCCGCGCCGGAGAGCGACCGCACCACGTCGACGGGGGCCACGTACGGCGTCCCCAGCGACAGGCTGACCACCACCGCGAGGCAGAGCAGCACGAACAGCACCAGCGCCAGAACGACAGGACGCCACCGGAACGGCACCACCACCGCCGCCCCGACCCGCAGAACCCCGCGCCCGGCCCCCAGCGGCCCACGTCGTTGATCTTGCACTTGCTGCCCCGACCGCGCCGGGATCGCCCCTTTCGCCGGGGCGGCAAGTGCAAGATCGCGGGAGTCTGTGCGGGGGACCGGGGTGGTCATGTCGTCACCGTTTTGGCTCGGTGGACCAGGTAGGCCAGCAGCGGGGCGCCCAGCAGGGCGGTGATGATGCCCGCGGGGATCTCGCCGGGCGGGGCGACCAGGCGGCCCGTCACGTCGGCCGCCAGCACCAGCGCGGGGCCGAGCAGCGCGGCGACCAGCAGCGTCCACCTGTGGTCGGCGCCCACGAGCGCCCGGGCCAGGTGCGGCACCGCCAGCCCGACGAACGCGATCGGCCCGGCTGCGGCCACCGCGGCGCCGGTGAGCAGCACGCCACCGCCGCCGGCGGCGAGCCGGACCAGGGCGACCCGGTGGCCGAGCCCCCGGGCCACGTCGTCGCCGAGGGCGAGCGCGTCCAGGCCACGGGCGGCCAGCAGGGCCAGCAGCACGCCGGCCGCCACGAACGGGAGCACCTGACCGGCCACGCCGACGCCCCGGCCGGTCAGCCCGCCGACCACCCAGAAGCGGTACTCCTCGAACGTGCGGGCGTCGATGCTGAGCAGCGCGTACACGATGGCGCCGAGACCGGCGTCGAGGGCCGCGCCGACGAGCGCGAGGGTGACCGGGCTGGCGCCGTCGCGGGCGCGGTTGGCGACCGCGAACACGAGCAGCCCGGTGAGCAGCGCGCCGGCGATGCCGAACCAGACGTACCCGGCGAGCGTGCCGACCCCGAACACGGCGATGGCCAGCACCACGCCGAACGAGGCCCCGGCGCTGATGCCGAGGATGCGCGGCTCGGCCAGCGGATTGCGGGTGACCGCCTGGAACAGCACCCCGGCCAGCGCCAGCGCGAGGCCGACGACCAGCCCGAGGACGGTACGCGGCAGCCGCATGTCCCGGACGACAGTGGTCGCGTCGCCACCGTCCGGTGACACCAACGCGTGCCACACCTGGTCGACCGGGATGTGCCGGCTGCCGAGCGCCAGGCTGGCCAGCAGCGCCAGCAGGAGCAGCAGCGCCGCCGCCAGGGTGACCGCGATGCGGCGGGGTGCGCCACGGCGGGCGGGGGCCCCGGCCCGCGCGGGCCGGACGGCGACGGTGGTCACGGGGTGGCACGCCTTCCGGTTAGGTACGCCTCACCTTAGCTGACCTGGTAAGGCGCACCTAACCCGCCGGTGTCGATGCCCGGCAACCCCTAGCCTGAGGGCATGCGATTCGACAGGCACACGGTGGTGCTCCTGGTCCGTCCGGACGACGCGCCGGACCTGCCGCAGGACGCGCTCGACCGGATCCAGGACGCCCACCTGGCGCACCAGGCCGGGCTGGTGGAGCAGGGCGCGGTGCTCGCGGCCGGGCCGTTCCTGGACGGCGACGACGGACGCGTCCGCGGTTTCGTGGTGCTGTCGGTGGACCCGCAGATGGCCCGCGAGCTGTACGCGAACGACCCGGCGGTCCGCGCGGGCCGGCTCGTCGCGCAGGTCAGCAGCTGGATGGTGCCGGAGGGTCAGGTCCGCTTCGAGCAGGTGCCGGTACCCCGCTCGATGCTGGAGGCCGCCGCCGGCGACTGAGCGTTGCGGCTCAGCGCGCCGGACCGGAGCGCCGGTCAGTCCTCCGCGGCCTGCCGGACACCCGGCACCACCGGGGTCGGCCACAGCGGGGCACGCGGCCCGGCCGGCACCTCGACCTGCTGGTCGGACCAGACGTACGTCTCGGGCAGCAGGTCGGCGATCGGGACCGCGCGCAGCCCGTCGGGCGGCCCGACGATCACCCGGATCGACGGGAAGTAGTCGAGCAGCACCTGACGGCAGCGCCCGCACGGCGGGATGACGCCCCGGCCCCGGTCCCCCACCGCGACGATCGTCTCCAGCTCGCCGGCGCCCTGGGTCGCGGCGGCCCCGATTGCCACCACCTCGGCGCACGGACCGCCGGTGAAGTGGTAGACGTTGACGCCGCTGAACACCCGGCCGTCGGTGCTGCGTACGGCGGCGGCGACGGTGTGGTTGTCGCTGCGGCAGCGCAGCTTCGCCACGGCGGTGGCGGCCTGCACGAGCGCCCGGTCGGTGTCCCGCATGATCATCCCCGCCCCTCGTCGGCCCCGTCGGCCCCCGTCGGCGGCAACTTTATCCCCGCCGGGCGGCCCGCCGGTGACGGCGCGCCCGTCGCCGGTAACCCGGGGGCGGTCCGCCGCGCGGCTGCCTATCCTTGGCGACGACATGCAGAAGCCAGCCGTACCCGCCGCCCCTGACACCGCCCGCGACCTGCACCGCCGCCTCGCCCCGCTGATGTTCCGCGACCAGCGCCGCCTCCAGCGGCGGCTCGACGGCGTGCGGCGGCTGCGTGACCCGCAGCGGCGGGACGCGGCGCTGGCCGAGATCACGGCCGAGGTGACCCGCGCGGAGGCCCGGCTGGAGTCGCGCCGCGCGGCCGTGCCGGCGATCACCTACCCGGCGCAGTTGCCGGTGAGTGAGCGCAAGGACGACATCGCGGCCGCGATCCGCGACCACCAGGTGGTGATCGTGGCCGGTGAGACCGGCTCCGGGAAGACCACCCAGCTCCCCAAGATCTGCCTGGAGCTGGGGCGCGGGATCACCGGCCTGATCGGGCACACCCAGCCCCGCCGGCTGGCGGCCCGTACGGTCGCCGACCGGATCGCCGACGAGCTCGGCACCGAGCTGGGCGACGTGGTCGGCTACAAGGTGCGCTTCACCGACCAGGTGGGCGAGAACAGCCTGGTCAAGCTGATGACCGACGGCATCCTGCTGGCCGAGTTGCAGACCGACCGGATGCTGCGGCAGTACGACACGCTGATCATCGACGAGGCACACGAGCGCAGCCTCAACATCGACTTCATCCTCGGGTACCTCAGGCAGCTCCTGCCCCGCCGGCCCGACCTCAAGGTGGTCATCACCTCGGCGACCATCGAGACCGACCGGTTCGCGAAGCACTTCGCCGACGCCGAGGGCAACCCGGCGCCGGTGGTCGAGGTGTCCGGACGCACCTATCCGGTGGAGGTCCGCTACCGGCCGCTGGTCGAGGTGACCGAGGCCGAGGAGGAGGACGAGGCCGACGAGGAGAACGTCCGGGACCAGATCCAGGCCATCGGCGACGCGGTCGAGGAGCTGGCCGCCGAGGGGCCGGGCGACATCCTGGTGTTCCTCAGCGGCGAGCGGGAGATCCGCGACACCGCCGACGCGCTGGGCAAGCTGGTCCAGAAGAAGCGGTCGCTGCTCGGCACCGAGATCCTGCCGCTGTACGCCCGGCTGTCCACCGCCGAGCAGCACCGGGTCTTCGCCGCGCACTCCAACCGCCGGGTGGTGCTGGCCACCAACGTCGCGGAGACCTCGCTGACCGTGCCGGGCATCAAGTACGTGGTGGACCCGGGCACCGCCCGGATCTCCCGCTACTCCAGCCGGCTGAAGGTGCAGCGGCTGCCGATCGAGCCGGTCTCGCAGGCCAGCGCCAACCAGCGCAAGGGCCGCTGCGGGCGTACCTCGGACGGCATCTGCATCCGCCTCTACGACGAGCAGGACTTCGCCTCCCGCCCCGAGTTCACCGACCCGGAGATCCTGCGCACCAACCTGGCCTCGGTCATCCTGCAGATGACGGCGATCGGGCTCGGCGACGTCGCCGCGTTCCCGTTCATCGACCCGCCGGACCGGCGCAACATCACCGACGGCGTGAACCTGCTGCACGAGCTGGGCGCGCTCGACCCGGCCGAGACCGACCCGGCGAAACGGCTCACCGCGCTGGGCCGGCGGCTGGCACAGCTCCCGGTCGACCCCCGGCTGGCCCGGATGGTCCTGGAGGGCGAACGCAACGGCTGCGCCACCGAGGTGGTGGTGATCGCCGCCGCGCTGTCCATCCAGGACCCGCGCGAACGCCCGGCCGACAAGCAGGCCCAGGCCGACCAGGCGCACGCCCGGTTCGCCGACAAGGAATCCGACTTCGTCGCGTACCTGAACCTTTGGCGCTACCTGCGGGAGAAGCAGCGGGAGCTGTCCTCCAGCGCGTTCCGCCGGATGTGCAAGGCCGAATACCTCAACTACCTCCGGGTACGCGAGTGGCAGGACATCGTCAGCCAGTTGCGCCAGGTGCTGCGAACCTCGGACAAGGGTGAGGGCCGGCGCGGCGCCGGCGCCGACCTGCCGGAGGAGATCGACACCCCGAAGGTGCACCAGTCGCTGCTGCCCGGCCTGCTGTCGCACCTCGGCCTCAAGGACGCGCAGAAGCACGAATACCTGGGCGCGCGGGGCGCGAAGTTCGGGATCTTCCCCGGGTCGGCGCTGTTCAAGAAGCCGCCGCGCTGGGTGATGGCCGCCGAGCTGGTGGAGACGTCCCGGCTGTGGGGGCGGGTGGCCGGGCGGGTCGAGCCCGAGTGGGTCGAGCCGCTGGCCCAGCACCTGGTCAAGCGCAGCTACAGCGAGCCGCACTGGGAGAAGAAGCAGGCCGCGGTGATGGCCTACGAGAAGGTCACGCTGTACGGCATCCCGCTCGTCACCTCGCGCAAGGTGAACTTCGGGCGGATCGACCCGGTGCTCAGCCGGGAGCTGTTCATCAGGCACGCCCTGGTGGAGGGCGACTGGCAGACCCACCACCACTTCTGGCGGGACAACCAGAAGCTGCTGACCGAGATCGAGGAGCTGGAGAACCGGGCCCGGCGCCGCGACATCCTGGTCGACGACGAGACCATCTTCGCCTTCTACGACCAGCGCATCCCCGCCGACGTGGTCTCCGGCCGGCACTTCGACTCGTGGTGGAAGAAGACCCGCCGGGAGCAGCCGGACCTGCTCACGTTCACCCGCGAGCTGCTCGTCAACGACGGCCGGGGCGGGGTGGACGAGGAGGACTTCCCGGACGAGTGGCGGGCCGACGGCGTGACGCTGCCGCTGACGTACACGTTCGACCCGACCGCGCCGACCGACGGCGTCACTGTGGACATCCCGCTGCCGCTGCTCAACCAGGTGCCGGCGGAGAGCTTCGACTGGCAGGTGCCCGGGCTGCGCGAGGAGCTGGTGATCGCGCTGATCCGGTCGCTGCCCAAGCCGGTGCGGCGCAACTTCGTGCCGGTGCCCGACTACGCGCGCGCCGCGCTGGCCGCGATCACGCCGGGCGAGGAGCCGCTGCTGGCCGCGCTGACCCGGCAGCTGCGCCGGATGACCGGCGTGACAGTGCCGCCGGACGCCTGGGACCCGGGGAAGCTGCCGCCGCACCTGCGGGTCACGTTCCGGGTGCTCGGCGAGGACGACAAACCGGTCGCCGAGGGCAAGGACCTGCCGGCGCTGCAACGCGAGCTGCGCCAGGAGGTACGGCAGGTCGTGGCCGCCGCCGCGCCGGACGTGGCCCGTTCCGGGCTGACCGAGTGGTCGATCGGCGCGCTGCCGCGCACCATCGAGCAGGTCCGCGCCGGCTTCGCGGTGACCGCGTACCCGGCGCTGGTGGACGAGGGCGCCACCGTCGGGGTGAAGGTGTTCGACTCGGCCGCCGAGCAGGAGGCCGCGCACTGGGCGGGCACCCGGCGGCTGCTGCGGCTGACGCTGCCGTCGCCGGCGAAGTTCCTCCAGGGACGGCTGAGCAACGAGGCGAAGCTGGCGCTGTCCCGCAACCCGCACGGCAGCGTGCCGGAGCTGATCGAGGACGCGGCCGGCGCGGCGATCGACAAGCTGATCGGCGACGCGGGCGGCCCGGCCTGGGACGCCGAGGGCTTCGCCGCGCTGCGCGACAAGGTGCGGGCCGACCTGGTGGACACCGTGGTCGAGGTGATGGACCGGGTCCGCCGGGTGCTGGCCGCCGCGTACACGGTGGAGCAGCGGCTCGGCGCGACCCGCAACTTGGCGGTGGTGGCCGCGCTGGCCGACATCCGTGCCCAGCTCACCGGCCTGGTGCACAAGGGCTTCATCACCGAGACCGGCTACGCGCGCCTGCCCGACCTGCTGCGCTACCTGACCGCGATCGAGCGGCGGCTGGACCGGCTGCCCGGCAACCCGCAGCGCGACAAACAGCAGCAGGACCGGATCGCGGTGGTGCAGAAGGAGTACCAGGACATGCTCGCCGCGCTGCCCCCGCCGCGGCGCGCGACCCCGGCGGCCCGCCAGATCCGCTGGATGATCGAGGAGCTGCGGGTGAACGTGTTCGCCCAGGCCCTCGGCACCCCGTACCCGGTCTCCGAGCAGCGCATCTACCGGGCCATGGACGACGCCGAGGGCCGCTGAGCCGCCGCGCCGGCCGACGCCGGCGCGGCGGTTCCGGTCAGCGGCGGATCACCGCGCCGAAGCCGAGCCAGCGACCGGCGTACGGCCCCTCCACGAGGCGGACGTGCTCGCGGCCGTTGAGCACCGAGCGGCCGTCGATGGCCACCGCGTCACCGACCCGGTAGGTGGTGGGCACCGACTTCATCAGCCCGGCGGCGTCGATCGAGTACGCCGGTGGCGCGTCGACGGCTATCGTGCCGGGCCGGTGCAGCTTGTAGCCGAACCCGGCGCAGATGCCGACCTGGTACCGGTAGGGCGAGTACTCCTGCACGTAGTAGCCGGCCAGGGTGCCGGCGGTGATCGCGTACCAGATCCCGGTCTGCCGCATGATCTTCACGCGGTCGCCGGAGGGCGCGGCGCTGGCGCGGGCCAGCGTCATCTTCGTCCGCGCGGTCACCGTGCCGGCGCTGTTGAACTTGTACGCGGTGTGCGTGCCGGAGGAGAACCGGATGTTGCCCTTCACGCCGTAGGGCGGGTAGTCGGTGTACCAGAGGTCGGCGAGCTGGGCCAGGTACGTGTCACCGGTGATGGCGTACTGCTGGACGAACTGGAACATGTGGGTGGAGTGGTACTGGCCGGCGTCGATGCCGTGGGTCAGGCAGTAGCGGCTGCGCCAGTGCCGCACCCGGGTCTTCTCCCACACGTCCCGGTAGGTGGTGATCGCGCCCTGCAGCATCAGCTTGGCGTCGGCGTTGCGGGTGAGCACCCAGTAGTCGTACAGGCCGTACGCGGAGAACATGTGCCCGTTGTAGGTGCGGTCGCCGCGGACCGCCTTCGGGTGCGGGTACTCCTCCAGCCACAGCAGACCGTCCACCACGTACACGCCCCACGGCTGGCCGGCCACCGCGGGCAGCAGGTACGAGGCGAAGGTGGCGTCCGCGGCGCCCTTCCACTTCGTCTCGCCGGTGCGCTGGTAGAGCCGGGTGAACAGGCTCAGCGCCTGCCCCTGGGCCATCATCGAGTACCAGGGCGCCGGGTAGAGGTCGGGGCCGCCGTGCAGCCGGTGGTCGAACGGGTACGGATAGAACCACGCGCCGGAGCGCAGCGTGCGGCGGTCGATCAGGCGCTGCGCCTGCCGCTTCGCCCGGTCCAGGTATGTCAGGTTCCCGGTGATCCGGTGGGCCTCCATCAGGTGCAGGCCGTACTGCGCCTGCGCGACCGGGTGGTCGTAGAGCCGGCCGCCGAGGCGCACCATGCGCACCCCGGTGGAGTCGTGCACACCGGGATCGACGAGCGGGACCGGCGAGGTCATGTGGTACGGCTCGATGCCGATCGGCAGTTCCCGGATCTCGAAGTCGTCGTACCGGAACTGGAACGGCACCGACGCCGCGCCGGCGTACCGGCGGGTCGGTCCGCCGACGCGTCCGGCGCCCGGGGTGGAGGCCGCGCGCGGGGCCAGCCGGGGCATGTCCCGGGCCGGGATCGCGGACAGATTCGGCAGTGGCTCGACCGGCCCCGGCGGGCCGATCTCCAGGGCCGGGTCGATGACCGGGTCCGCCGGCGCCAGGAGCGAGGTCGCCGGGGACGCCGCGGCCCAGGCGGGGCCACCGCCGAGCAGCGGGACCGAGGCGGCGGCCAGGGAGCCGGCGACGACGGCACGCCGGCTCAGTGCAGGTGTCGGGCCGGCGGCCCCGGACGGGTCTTGATGGCGCATGCGAACCTCCCGTGTCTTCACATGCTGGGCATCAGCCTTCCCATGCTGTTCCGGTCGGCCGGGACGAGCAAGGACATTCGTCGCGACATGTCGGAGATCCGTCAAATGGCGGCAAGCGGCTCGACACCGGCGGGGAGCTGGTCGGCGGCGGTGGCGTCGTGGACGTACTCCAGGAGGATGCGGCGCAGCTCGCGCCCGGCGTGGGTGGGGACCACGTCGCGGCGGCGGGCCACCGCGATGGTCCGGCGGACCCCGGGCGGTACGAGCCGGGTGACCCGGATGCCGGCGCGGCGGGCCACCACGATGCCGGGCACCAGCGCGACGCCGAGCCCGGCCTCGACGAAGCTGAGCACGGCGTCCATCTCTCCGCCGTCGACGGACAGGGTCGGCTCGAACCCGGCCGCCCGGCACGCCTGGAGCGTGGCGTCGCGCAGGTCGTAGCCCTCGCGGAACATGACCAGCGGCTGGTCGCGCAGGTCGGTGATGCGCAGCTCCCCGGCTTCCGAGGCGCCCGGCAGCGGGTCGACCGAGGCGACCACCAGGCTCTCGCGCAGGATCGGGTCGGCGCGCAGCCCCGGGTCGGTGCCGGCCGACGGCATGATGATCAGGGCGAGGTCGAGGTCGCCGCGGAGCAGGTCCCGGACGAGATCCTGCGAGCCGCCCTCCTCCACGCGCAGGTCGATCGTGGGGTGCGCGTCGCGGAACCGGCGCAGCACCGGCGGGGCGAGCGAGGTGGCCAGGCTGGGCGTGGCGCCGAGCCGGACCCGGCCCCGGCGCAGCCCCACCAGTTCCTGCACCTCGCGGGTGGCGGTCTCCACGTCGGCGAGGATCCGCTTGGCCAGCGGCAGCAGCACCTCGCCGGCCGCGGTGAGGGTGATGTTGCCCCTTACCCGTTCGAACAGCGGGGCCCCCAGGTCGGCCTCCAGCGCGTGAATTTGCTTACTCAACGAGGGCTGGGTTATGCCGACAAGATCGGCCGCCTGGGTGAAATGTCGTACTTCGGCGACCGCCACGAAGTACCGAAGCTGATGGAGCTGCATCTACATAGCCTACGGCTATCAACGCTGCGATTTCGATGCATTGGACGCCTGATCGAAGTGCTCCTAGCGTCGTTCGCGTGGTAATCACGAAAACTCGGTCGCCCATCCGCTCCAATGTCGGCCTCAAGGCCGTCATGGCGGTGACGGGCATCATTCTGGTGCTGTTCCTGATCGCGCACATGCTCGGCAACCTGAAGATCTTCACGGGCGAGACCTCGTTCGACCACTACGCGCACTGGCTGCGCGACATCGGCACGCCACTGCTGCCGACGACGTGGTTCCTGTGGATCCAGCGCACCGTGCTCACCGTCGCCGTGCTGGGGCACATCGGCGCGGCCACGCTGCTCGCGATGCGGTCCCGGGCCGCCCGCCCGGTGCGGTACGCGCACCGCCGCAAGATCCACGTGAACTACGCGGCCCGCACGATGCGCTGGGGTGGTGTGATCATCCTGCTCTTCGTGATCTACCACATCCTCGACCTGACCACGGGTCACCTGAACCCGCAGGGCGACCCGGCCAACCCGTACGGCAACGTCGTCGCCGACTTCGCGCCGGAGCGGTGGTACGTCACGCTCTTCTACACCCTCGCGCTGGTGACCCTCGGCTTCCACCTGCGCCACGGCGCGTTCAGCGCGTTCCGCAGCCTCGGCCAGCAGACCCCGAAGGGCGAGCGCCGGGCCAGGATCGCCGCGCTCGTCTTCGCCGTCGCGCTCGTCGGCGGCTACCTGCTGGTCCCGTTCGCCGTGATCACCGGATTGGTGTCCTGACATGGATCTGTACCGCGAAGGCGACCCGATCGCCGACACCCGGGCCCCGGACGGCCCGATCGAGACGCGGTGGGAGCGCCACCGCTTCGAGATGAAGCTGGTCAACCCGGCCAACCGCCGCAAGATGACGGTGATCGTGGTCGGCACCGGCCTGGCCGGCGGTTCCGCCGCCGCCACGCTGGCCGAGCAGGGCTACCAGGTGCGGTCCTACTGCTACCAGGACAGCCCGCGCCGGGCCCACTCGATCGCCGCGCAGGGCGGCATCAACGCCGCCAAGAACTACCGCAACGACGGCGACTCGGTGCACCGCCTCTTCTACGACACGGTCAAGGGCGGTGACTTCCGCTCCCGCGAGTCGAACGTGCACCGGCTGGCCGAGGTGTCGGTCAACATCATCGACCAGTGCGTGGCGCAGGGCGTGCCGTTCGCCCGCGAGTACGGCGGCCTGCTGGACACCCGCTCCTTCGGCGGCGCGCAGGTGCAGCGCACCTTCTACGCCCGGGGCCAGACGGGCCAGCAGCTGCTGCTCGGCGCGTACCAGGCGCTGGAGCGGCAGATCGGCCTGGGCAACGTGGAGATGAACGCCCGCCACGAGATGCTCGAACTGGTGATCGTCGACGGCCGGGCGCGCGGCATCGTGGTCCGCGACATGGTCACCGGCGAGATCAGCACCGAGATGGCCGACGCGGTGGTGCTCGCCACCGGCGGCTACGGCAACGTCTTCTACCTCTCCACGAACGCCAAGGGCTGCAACGTCACCGCCTCCTGGCGGGCGCACCGCAAGGGCGCGTACTTCGCCAACCCCTGCTACACGCAGATCCACCCGACCTGCATCCCGGTCTCCGGCGACCACCAGTCGAAGCTGACCCTGATGAGCGAGTCGCTGCGCAACGACGGCCGGGTGTGGGTGCCCAAGGCCAAGGGCGACCAGCGCAGCCCCCGGGAGATCCCCGAGGACGAGCGGGACTACTACCTGGAGCGGATCTACCCGTCCTTCGGCAACCTGGTCCCCCGCGACATCGCCTCCCGCGCCGCGAAGAACGTCTGCGACGAGGGACGCGGCGTCGGCCCGACCGGCCTCGGCGTCTACCTCGACTTCGCCGACGCGATCAACCGGCTCGGCCGCAAGGCCATCGAGGCCAAGTACGGCAACCTCTTCGAGATGTACGAGCGGATCACCGGCGAGGACCCGTATGAGGTCCCGATGCGGATCTACCCCGCCGTGCACTACACGATGGGTGGCCTCTGGGTCGACTACGACCTGCAGTCGAGCATCCCCGGCCTGTTCGTGATCGGTGAGGCCAACTTCTCCGACCACGGCGCGAACCGGCTCGGCGCCTCGGCGCTGATGCAGGGCCTCGCGGACGGCTACTTCGTGCTGCCGAACACGCTCGCCAACTACCTGGCCTCCTCCGGCCCGCTGGACAAGGTCGACGCGAGCCACCCCGAGGCGGTTGCGGCGCGTACCGACGTCGAGGACCGGATCAAGCGGCTGCTCGCGATCAACGGCGACCGCACCGTGGACTCGTTCCACCGTGAGCTGGGCCAGATCATGTGGGAGCACTGCGGCATGGAGCGCTCCGAGGCCGGGCTGCGCAAGGCGATCGACGAGATCCGCGCGCTGCGCGAGCAGTTCTGGCAGCGGGTGCGCGTGCCGGGCGACGGCGAGGGCCTCAACCAGTCGCTGGAGAAGGCCGGCCGGGTGGCCGACTTCTTCGAGCTGGCCGAGCTGATGTGCATCGACGCGCTGCACCGCGAGGAGTCCTGCGGCGGTCACTTCCGGGCCGAGCACCAGACGCCCGACGGCGAGGCGCAGCGCGACGACGACCGGTTCGCGTACGTGGCGGCCTGGGAGTACACCGGCACCGGTGAGCCCGTGCTGCACAAGGAAGACCTGACCTTCGAATACGTCCACCCCACGCAGCGGAGCTACAAGTGAACCTGACCCTGCGCATCTGGCGCCAGCACGGCCCCGAGGACAAGGGTCGGATGGTGACCTACCCGGTGCAGGACGTGTCCCCGGACATGTCCTTCCTGGAGATGCTCGACGTGCTCAACGAGCGGCTGATCCTCGACGGCGAGGAGCCGGTCGCGTTCGACCACGACTGCCGCGAGGGCATCTGCGGCATGTGCAGCCTCATGATCAACGGTGAGGCGCACGGCCCGCAGCGCGGCACCACCGCCTGCCAGCTGCACATGCGGCAGTTCTCCGACGGCGACACGATCGACATCGAGCCGTGGCGGGCCCGGGCCTTCCCGGTCGTCAAGGACCTGGTGGTCAACCGCAACGCGTTCGACCAGATCATCGCCGCCGGCGGCTACGTCACCGCGCCGACCGGCAGCGCACCGGAGGCGCACTCGGTGCCGGTGCCGAAGGCCGACGCCGACGCCGCGTTCGAGTCGGCCGCCTGCATCGGGTGCGGCGCCTGCGTGGCCGCCTGCCCGAACGGCTCCGGCATGCTGTTCACCGCCGCGAAGATCACCCAGCTCTCGCTGCTGCCGCAGGGCCAGCCGGAGCGCTACACCCGGGTGATCGGCATGGTGGACGCGCACGACGAGGCCGGCTTCGGCGGCTGCACGAACATCGGCGAGTGCGCGGCGGCCTGCCCGAAGGGCATCCCGCTGAACACCATCGGCCGCCTCAACCGGGACTACCTGAAGGCGACCGCCAAGCGCGCCGGCTCCTGACCGGACACGGCACGACCCACGCGACCGCCGCACCCCGCATCCAGGGGTGCGGCGGTCGCGCTCGTACGGGGGGCCGCCGCCGATTCAAGCCGCCTCTCGCGGGTAGCAGTCCGATGGACGGCACCGGAGAGGGGACATACAGGCATGAAGGCACTGACCTGGCACGGCAAGCGGGACGTTCGCGTCGAGGACGTCCCGGACCCCCGGATCGAGGAGCCGACCGACGCGATCGTCCGGATCACCTCGACCGCCATCTGCGGTTCCGACCTGCACCTGTACGAGGTGCTCGGGCCGTACCTGAAGCCCGGCGACGTCCTCGGGCACGAGCCGATGGGCATCGTCGAGGAGGTCGGGCCCGGGGTGACCCGGCTCAAGAAGGGCGACCGGGTGGTCGTCCCGTTCAACATCTCCTGCGGCTCGTGCTGGATGTGCGAGCGGCAGCTCTACGCCCAGTGCGAGACCACGCAGGTCAAGAGCCAGGGCAAGGGCGCGTCCCTGTTCGGCTACACCTCGCTGTACGGCTCGATCCCCGGCGGCCAGGCCGAGTACCTGCGCGTGCCGCAGGCCCAGTTCGGCCCGATCACGATTCCGGACACCGGCCCGGACGAGCGCTGGCTCTACCTCTCCGACATCCTGCCCACCGCCTGGCAGGCGGTGAAGTACGCGGACGTCCCGCCCGGCGGCACGCTCGCCGTGTTCGGGCTCGGCCCGGTCGGGCAGTTCAGCGCCCGGATCGGCCGGCACCTCGGCGCGGGCCGGGTGATCGGGCTGGACCTGGTCCCCGAGCGGCTGGAGATGGCCCGCCGGCACGGCATCGAGGTGCTCGACGTCAGCCAGCTCGACGACGTGCCCGGCACGCTCATCGACCTGGTCGACGGGCGCGGCCCGGACGCGGTGATCGACGCGGTCGGCATGGAGGCGCACGGCGCGCCGCTGGGCAAGATGGCCCAGACCGCCGCCGGGCTGCTGCCGGACAAGCTGGCCCAGGCGATGACCGACAAGGCCGGCGTGGACCGGCTCGTGGTGCTGCACGCCGCGCTCAAGGCGGTACGGCGCGGCGGCACCGTGTCGATCTCCGGCGTGTACGGCGGCGAGCAGGACCCGATGCCGCTGATGGAGATGTTCGACAGGGGCATCCAGCTGCGCATGGGCCAGTGCCACGTACGCCGCTGGGTCGACGAGATCATCCCGCTGCTGGAGCGCGACGACGACCCGCTGGGCGTCGAGGACCTGCGGACCCACCGGCTGCCGCTGACCGACGCGCCGCGGGCGTACGAGATGTTCCAGAAGAAGGAGGACGGCTGCGTCAAGGTCGTGCTCGCGCCGTGACCCGGACGGTGGTCGTCACCGGCGCGACCAGCGGGATCGGCCGGGCGACCGCCCTGGAGCTGGCGGGCCGCGGGGACCGGCTGGTCCTCGCGGCCCGCTCCCCCGCCACGCTCGACGAGGTGCGCGACGAGTGCCGGGCCGCGGGCGCGGCGGCGATCGCCGTACCGATGGACGTGACCGAGCCCGGCGCGGTGGCCGCGCTGGCCGACGCGGCGCAGGCCGAGTACGGCCGCGTCGACGCCTGGGTGCACACCGCCGCGGTGATGTCCTACGGCCGTTTCGACGAGACGCCGGCCGAGGTGTTCGAGCAGGTGGTCCGCACCGACCTGCTGGCCGCCGCGGCGGTGGCCCGGGAGGCGCTGCTCCGGTTCCGCGACGCCGGCGGCGGCACGCTCGTGCTCACCGGCTCGGTGCTCGGGCACATCACCGCGCCCTACATGAGCGGCTACGTGGCCGCCAAGTGGGGCCTGCAGGGGCTGGCCCGCACGCTCCAGCAGGAGGCACGGGAGACGCCGGGCGTCGCGATCTGCCTGGTCAACCCGGGCAGCGTGGACACGCCCGTCTACCGGCAGGCGGCCAACTACCTGGGCCGGGTCGGCCGTCCGCCGCCGCCGATCGCCTCGCCCGAGCGGGTGGCGCGGGCCATCGCGCACTGTCTCGACCGGCCGCGCCGCGAGATGTCGGTGGGGCGGCTCAACGTGGTCATGCGCTTCGGCTTCACCGCCCTGCCCGGGGTGTACGACGCGCTGGTCGGACCGCTGATGCGCCGGGCCGGGCTGACCCGGCAGCCGATCGCCGCCCACCGGGGCATCGTGTTCACGCCGAACCCGGCCGGTGAGGCGGTCCGCGGCGGGTGGCTGCCGGAGGTGTCCCAGGTGGTCCGGGCCGTGGGCGGACGCGCGGCGACTGTGGCGTCCGCGGTACGCCGCCGGCTGCCCTGACCGTGGCGCGGGTGGCCGGCGTGCGGGCGGACCGGGACGACTGTGGTTACCGTGTACGGCGGGACACGGCGGAGGGACGAATATGCGGGAAGCAACGGGGCAGGAACCGGACCGGACGCGCGGCGGGCGGGTGTGGAAGCTCGCCGGGCTGGCCGCCGTCGCCGGGCTGGCCTGGGCGGCACGGGACGTACCGGCGCAGCTCGGCGGACGGCTCACCGGCGCCCGGGCGGAACGGGCGGCCCGGTCACCGCGCTTCCGCGACGGCACCTTCCACAACCCGGCCGGCGCCAGCGCCACGATGGTCGCCGACCCGGGCCGCAACCTGCTCCGGGAGCTGGTCTTCGGCAAGCAGAAGCGGCGGCCGGGCAGCCCGGTGCCGCTGGTGCGCCCCGGCGCCGCACCGGCCGCCGACCCGGCCCGCGAGCTGAACGTCGTCTGGTACGGCCACGCCTCCACGCTCGTCGAGATCGAGGGACACCGGGTGCTGCTCGACCCGGTGTGGAGCGACAGGTGCTCCCCGTCCGGGCTGGTCGGCCCGCGGCGCATCCACGAGCCGCCGGTCCGCCTCACCGACCTGCCCCCGCTCGACGCGGTGCTGATCTCACACGACCACTACGACCACCTCGACATGGAGACCGTCCGCACGCTGGCCGACCTCCAGTCCGCACCGTTCGTGGTGCCGCTCGGCGTCGGCGCCCACCTGGCCCGCTGGGGCGTACCCGAGCACCGGATCGTCGAGCTGGACTGGTCGGAGAGCCACCGGGCCGGCGGGCTTACGCTCACCGCCACCGCCGCGCAGCACTTCTCCGGGCGCGGACTGCGCCGCGACGGCACGCTGTGGAGCTCCTGGACGATCACCGGTACGCACCGGAAGGTCTTCTACACCGGCGACTCCGGCTACTTCGACGGGTACGCCGCGATCGGCGCCGAGCACGGCCCGTTCGACGTGACGCTGATGCAGATCGGCGCGTACGACAGGGCGTGGCCGCACATCCACATGTTCCCGGAGGAGGCGGTCGCCGCCCACCTCGACGTACGCGGCGGACTGCTGGTGCCGGTGCACTGGGGCACGTTCAACCTGGCCCTGCACGACTGGTCCGAGCCGGTGGACCGGCTCTGGGCCGAGGCGAAGGCGCGCGACGTGCGGCTCGCAGTGCCGCGCCCCGGTGAGCGGGTGGTCGTGGACGAGCCGCCGGCGGCGGACGGCTGGTGGCAGTCGGTCGCCTGACCCGGCGCTGCCGCACCTCGCGCTCTGACCCCGCTCAGAGCACGAAGGCGTCGGTCCAGAGCGCGCCGGAACGGCCCGACAGCGCGTCCAGCATGGCCACCGCCTGACCGTCGGTGAGCTGCGCGACGAAGTCGACGATCGCCCGGCCCCGGGCCCGGCCGATCCGGTCCGGGGTACGCGGGTGCAGCTCCGCCTCGGCCAGCTCCACCAGGTCGTGCAGCCGGCGCGGCAGCCGGGACTCCTCGTCCGGGTCCAGCAGCCACTCCCAGAGCGCCTCCACCAGCGTGCCCAGCAGCCGGGCCTGGCCGCGCTGGTGCAGCGCCAGGTCCGGGCGGGCCAGCACGAACCGGTGGTGCACGAACTTGAGCACCTGCACCTCGTGCCACTGCGCCTTGGCCAGCAGCACGTACCCGGAGCGGACGTGCGGGTCCGGGGTGACGGTGATGGCGTCCACGAAGCGGGTGGACCAGCGCGCGGAGAACCGGGCGACGTACTGCTCCGCCTCGATCGAGCCGTCGAACGGCAGCGCCAGCAGCCCCTCCACCAGCTCCTCGCGGACGTGTTCGACTGCGGCGGCGAACGCCTCGTCGTCGGCGATCCAGCCGTCCTTGCGGTGCAGTTGCCGGCGCAGCCGCTCGATCGCCGCGCCGGGGCGCCGGCCCGCCGCCTCCAGCGCGGACGCGGTGATCGACCGCAGGTGCCCGCACTCGCGCTGCCAGGCCATCAGCTCGGCCGCCACCGCGCCCTGCTGGAGCACGCCGACGCGATAGAAGTCCTCCACGTCGTGGATCGCGTACGCGATGTCGTCGGCGGTGTCCATCACCGACGCCTCGGGCGTCTGCTGCCAGTCCGGGATCCGGCCGGCGAACGGCTCCCGCGCCTGGCGCAGGTCGTCCAGCTCGGTGCGATAAGCGCCGAACTTCACCGACCCGCTCTCCGGGTCCTCCGGCGGGGCCGCCGCGCCGCGGGGCGCCGGTTCGAGGTGCCGGGGGTGCGGGTCGGGATGGTCCAGCCGGGTCCACGGGTACTTCAGCATGGCGGCCCGGACCGCCGCGGTCAGGTCCAGCCCGGTGGTCGCCGCGCCGCGGATCTCGGTGCTGGTGACGATCCGGTACGACTGGGCGTTGCCCTCGAAGCCGTCGGCCAGCCCGAGCCGCTGCCGGGCCAGCCGGTCCAACACCCGCTCCCCCAGGTGCCCGAACGGCGGGTGGCCGAGGTCGTGCGCGAGCGCGGCGGCCTCCACCACCTCCGGGTCGCAGCCGCCGAGCTTGTCCAGCAGGTCCCGGTACGCCGGGTCGGCCATGAGCCGCTCGGCGATCGCCCGGGCCACCTGGGCGACCTTCAGGCTGTGGGTGAGCCGGTTGTGCACCAGAAGCCCCGACCCGCCGGGACTGATCACCTGGGTGACGCCGTTCAGCCGGGCGAAGAACGGCGAGCCGACGATCCGGTCCCGGTCGGCCCGGAACGGGCCGGCCGCCAGGTCGCCGAGTGCCCGGGCGCTGCCCCCGAAGAGCCGCCGGGCCCGCGGATCCGCAGGTGCCTCCATGATCGCCACGCTAGCGCAGCGGACGGCGGGCCGGGCACAGCCGGTCGGAGGCGAACGGCACAATGCAGGGCGGAAACCACCCGAGAAGGCGGATGACAATCGTGACCCAGTCAGTGCACCAGCGGATCGCCGAGGAACTCGGCGTCGCCGAACGTCAGGTGCGGGCAGCAGTCGAGCTGCTCGACGGCGGCGCCACAGTGCCGTTCATCGCCCGCTACCGCAAGGAGGCCACCGGCCTGCTCGACGACGCGCAGCTGCGCACACTGGAGGAGCGCCTGCGCTACCTGCGCGAGCTGGACGAGCGGCGCGCGGCGGTGCTGGAGTCGATCCGCAGCCAGGGCAAGCTCGACGAGGCGCTGGAGGCGCAGATCCTCGCCGCCGACTCGAAGTCGCGCCTGGAGGACATCTACCTGCCCTACAAGCCGAAGCGGCGCACCCGCGCGCAGATCGCCCGCGAGGCCGGGCTGGAGCCGCTCGCGGACACGCTGCTCGCCGACCCGGCGCAGGACCCGAAGGCGGTCGCCGCCGGGTTCGCCGACCCGGACAAGGGCGTCGCGGACGCCGCCGCCGCGCTGGACGGCGCGCGGGCCATCCTGATCGAGCGCTTCGCCGAGGACGCCGACCTGATCGGCACGCTGCGCGAGCAGATGTGGTCGCGGGGCCGGCTGGTCTCCCGGGTACGCGAGGGTCAGGAAACCGCCGGGGCGAAGTTCGCCGACTACTTCGACTTCGCCGAGCCGTACCCGAAGCTGCCCTCGCACCGCATCCTCGCCATGTTCCGGGGCGAGAAGGAGGGCGTGCTGGAGCTGACCATGGATCCGGAGGCCGACGGGGACGCCGACGCGAACCCGGGCCCCAGCCGGTACGAGGCCGCCGTGGCGGGACGCTTCGGCGTCAGCGACCAGGGACGGCCCGCCGACAAGTGGCTGGCCGACACGGTGCGCTGGGCCTGGCGTACCCGGATCCTCATCCACCTCGGCGCGGACCTGCGGATGCGGCTGTGGCAGGCGGCCGAGGAGGAGGCCGTGCGGGTCTTCGCCACCAACCTGCGTGACCTGCTGCTGGCGGCGCCGGCCGGCGCGCGCCCCACCATGGGTCTGGACCCGGGCCTGCGCACCGGTGTGAAGGTGGCGGTCGTCGACGCCACCGGCAAGGTGGTCGCCACCGACACGATCTACCCGCACGAGCCGCGCCGGCAGTGGGACGCCTCGCTGCACACGCTCGCCACGCTCGCCGCCGCGCACGGCGTCGAACTGGTCGCGATCGGCAACGGCACCGCCAGCCGGGAGACCGACAAGCTCGCCGCCGACCTGATCAAACAGCACCCCGAGCTGAAGCTGACCAAGGTGGTGGTCTCCGAGGCGGGCGCGTCGGTCTACTCCGCCTCCGCGTACGCCTCGCAGGAGCTGCCCGGCCTGGACGTCTCGCTGCGCGGCGCGGTGTCGATCGCCCGCCGCCTCCAGGACCCGCTGGCCGAGCTGGTGAAGATCGACCCGCGGTCGATCGGCGTCGGGCAGTACCAGCACGACCTGTCCGAGGTGAAGCTGTCCCGCTCGCTCGACGCGGTGGTCGAGGACTGCGTCAACGCCGTCGGCGTGGACGTCAACACCGCCTCCGCTCCGCTGCTCACCCGGGTCTCCGGCATCGGCGCCGGGCTGGCCGAGAACATCGTGCTGCACCGCGACGCCAACGGGCCGTTCCGCACCCGCGCCGAGCTGAAGAAGGTGCCGCGCCTCGGGCCGAAGGCGTTCGAGCAGTGCGCGGGCTTCCTGCGCATCCCCGGCGGCGACGACCCGCTGGACTCCTCCAGCGTGCACCCCGAGGCGTACCCGGTGGTGCGCCGCATCCTCTCCTCCACCGGGCAGGACCTGCGCGCGCTGATCGGGAAGTCGGCGATCCTGCGCGGCCTGCGCGCGACCGACTTCGTCGACGATACGTTCGGCCTGCCCACAGTCACCGACATCCTGGCCGAGCTGGAGAAGCCGGGCCGCGACCCGCGCCCCGAGTTCCGCACCGCCACGTTCGTCGAGGGCGTGGAGAAGATCAGCGACCTGACACCGGGCATGGTGCTCGAGGGCGTGGTCACGAACGTGGCCGCGTTCGGCGCGTTCGTCGACGTGGGCGTGCACCAGGACGGTCTGGTGCACGTCTCGGCCATGTCGCACACGTTCGTCAAGGACCCGCGCGACGTGGTGAAGTCCGGCGACGTGGTGAAGGTCCGGGTGCTCGACGTGGACGTGCCGCGCAAGCGGATCTCGCTGACGCTGCGGCTGGACGACGAGGCGCCGGCCGGCGGCGGGCGCCCGGCGGGCGGCGACGGCCGACGGGACCGGGGCGGTCAGGGCGGCGGGCCACGCGGCGGCGGCCAGGGACGCATCGGCGGCCAGCAGAACGGGCAGCGCGGTGGTGGCCAGCAGGGCGGCCAGCGCGGCGGCTCGGGCGGCGGCGGGCAACGCGGTGGCGGACAGGGCGGCACGTCGCGCGGTGGCCAGCAGCAGCGGCCCGGGCGCGGTGGCGGCGCCCCGCTCAACGACGCCATGGCGGAGGCGCTGCGCCGCGCCGGCCTGGCCTGACACGTCCCGCTGCCGGGCCGAGGTCACGAACGCCTCAGCCCGGCAGCCCCGGCGGGGAACAGCGACGCGCCGGCCCGTGTCGCGGTCAGGCGCCCCGGCAGGGCGACGGCCGCGGGGACGGGCCGAGGCACCGGCATGGAACCCTTGATCAACACGATCTCGCCGAGGTGGTGGCATCAGAGGCTCCGCGACACCACCACTTCGGCGAGCTGGAGTTGATCACACCGGGCAGCGCGCCGGGAAAGGGACGGGTCACGCCTGCCGGAGCCGCGAACACCACTCACCAGGCGCGTTGTCGACCAAGGAGTTCGTGGCCTGTTCAGGGCGTTCGACTGACACAAACCCCTTGATCGCCGCAGCCTCGGCGGTGCGCGCGCCGGGCCCGACGGCCTGTGCGCCGGGCGGGGCCGGTTCCGCGTACCCTCGCGGTCGTGGGCGGTGAGGACGACGAGCGGTGGCGGGAGCGGCGACGCCACGCGGTGCGGGCGCACGCGGAGGCCGCCGCCCGCGAACGCGAGGCCGAGCAGGCGGAGGCCGCGGAGCTGGTGGCCCGGTTCGCCGCCGAGGCGCTGCGGCGCGGGCTGCGCGCCGGCCGGCTGACCGCGACCGGGCACGACGGGCGCGGTCGCTACCGCACGCGGATCACCGGCTGGTACGTGGACCGGGCGCACAGCCGCGCGGTGGACACCGACGGGCGTTTCTACCTGCTCACCGTGCCGCCGGGCCTGCGGGCGCGGCTGCTCGGGGCGGACCCGCCGCCCAGTCCGCCGCCGCTCGTGGTCGGCCGGGGCGGCCGGGACGGCGAGTCGGTGCCGCTGGCGACCCTGCTCAGCCGTCGTCTCGACGCGGGCGACGACTGGCGCTGACCGGGGCCGGACGCCGGTCTGCCCGCTGCCGGGGCACCGCGTGCGCGGCCCGCCGGGCGACGTGCCGCCACCAGCACAGCTGGACCACGAGCGTGAGCAGCCCGGCGAGCACGATCGCGGCCAGGTTGATCACCAGTTGGAGGGCGGAGCCGGCGGCCTCGTGCCACACGCCGTACGCGGACGCGACGGCCACGTTCGCCGCCGCCGGCACGGTGGTCACCGAGATCAGCACACCCACGAGCGAGCCGGACTTCTTCGAGGTCAGCGACAGCATGCCGGCCACGCCGGCGAGCAGGCCCACCACCCAGGACAACGCGTCCGGACGCCAGATGAAGTCGGTCATCGGCCGTTCCGCGAGCAGCATCTCCCGGTCGACCAGGCCGGCCGCGGTGAGCGCCCAGGTGCTCAGCGCGGTGGCCGCCATGGCGACGAGGAAACCGACCGTCAGCGCCTTGACCGAGTGGCCGACCACGCGCGGCTGACGCCGCAGCAACGCCACGCAGAGCGCGGCGAGCGGACCGAACTCGGGGCCGACCACCATCGCGCCGACGATCAGGATGGGCTGGTCCAGCAGCACGCCGATCCCGGCGATCATGGTGGCCACCACGATCAGGGCGAGGAACGTGCCGGTGAGCACCGTCTGCTCGCCGGTCTTCGCGGCGATCTCGTCCCACACCACGGCGTCCTCCCCGTGGCCGGGGGCTTCTTCGGCGGCCCGGTCGGCCGCCTCGGACAGGGTCAGCTCGACGTCGTCGGCGGCGATCCCGCCGCGTACGTCCACGTCGAGGTCCTGCAGGCGGCGCAGGACGTGGTCCGCGCTCTCCCGGACCACGTCGCAGAGGATCAGGTCGCCGACGGGCCGGCGGGCGGCCCCGGTGAGAACTACCAGGTGGGTCACGCCGGGCTCGGCGCCGAGCAGGTCCACGACGGCCGACGAGCGGTCGCCCGGCGCGATGATTCGCAGGTGCAGCACCGGCGCACTCTACTGCGGGGCGACAACGCGCAGAAGCATGTCGGAAAGCCGATATTTTCCACGGCTCTGGCGGATCTCGTCCCTACCGTCACCTTATGGGCACCCAGTTCTCCCACATGAGAAAGACTTTGCTGGCACTGGCGCTGACCATGGGCGCCGTGGCCTCGACAGCCGGTCCGGCGGAAGCGGCCGGCGTCCCGGCGGTCCGCGGCGCGGCGGACGTGAGCGGCTATGCGCGCGACGGGTTCCGGCCACAGTTCATCCCGGACGCCGGCCTGCCGTACAACGACAGCGCGCTGGCGCCGCGGGTGGATCCGAACCCGCACGACGAGCACGGTGTCCGCCTGTTCCAGTACAACGGACAGACGTACGACCATCCCGTCGCCCAGGCGCAGTGGGGACTGAGCAACCTGCGCACCTATCTCGCCAACCGCGACCGGCTCTTCCTCGACCGGGCGGTGGCGCAGGCTCAGCGGAACATCGACCGCAGGGTCGAGTCGCGCTCGGCCTGGTGGTACCCCTACGAGTTCGACTTCCCCCGGTGCGCCCAGATGCCGGTGATCCACGCGCCGTGGTTCAGCGCGATGGCGCAGGGACAGCTGCTCAGCCTCTTCACCCGCCTGGCGGCGGTCACCGGGGAGCAGAAGTGGCGTCAGGCCGCGGACCGGACCTTCGCCAGCCTCCTGCTTCCGCCGGAGACCGGGCTGCCCTGGGCCAGCTGGGTGGACGACGCCGGGCACCTGTGGTTCGAGGAGTACCCGCTGACGCCGGGAGTGACCGGCGAACGCGTGCTGAACGGCCACATCTTCGCGCTCTACGGCGTGTACGACTACTGGCGGCACACCTCGGACCAGCGGGCCGCCGCCCTGTTCGACGGCGCCGCCACCACGCTGCGCCGGCACGTGCCGACCACGTTTCGCGCGCCGCAGTGGGCCAGCCGCTACTCGATCGGCTGTCCCTCCTCGTACGCGGGCTACCACCCTGTGCACATCGGACAACTGCTGAAGACGTACGAGATGACCCGCGCTCCGGTCTTCGCCGCCATGGCCGACCTGTTCCGCGAGGACTACCCGGCGCCGGCCGTGTCCGGCACCGTCATCTTCTCCGGTGGGGCGCACGTCGGCTACCGGTTCTCCTCCGCAGGCGCGGTGCTGGAGCAGAAATCCCTGACTCTGTCCCGGCAGTCCCAGGCGAACGCCGACCAACGCGTCCGCATCCTCGGGCGCGGCATCTACTACCGGATCACGAACGGGGCCTTGGCCGGGTTCCTCATTCCTGAGACGCCAGGCGAGCGATATCTGCTCGGCGCGGTCGTGCGGCACACCTACACGCCGCAGCGGACCCTGTCGTTCGGTCCCGGCACCTACACCGCGCACATGTACGGGCCGGGCTGGCAGGTCACCGAGAGCAAGACGTTCACCTTCCCCCGCAGCTCGGCCGCGCCGTTCGGCGCGACCGCCTGGGTGAACGGGACGATGAGCTACCAGATCACGGCCGGGGTGTACGCCGGGTATTGGCTGCCGGCCGCCGACGGGTTGACGCCCGCCACCTGACCAGGCGAAGTGTCGATCTCCCGCACCCGTGTCCTCGCGCGGTCCCGCACGGTTGATCCGAGAGATCGGTACCACCTGTTCCCGATCGCGGCTTCCTGCCGCGCCCGGACGGGTGGTCGGGTACCTGTGCGGAGGTGGGGGCATGTCGCTTCCCGATGTGCGTCACGGATCGCTCTCGACCGGCCGGTCCGACCGGTCGAAGCGGTTCCTCGACGTGCTCGCGGCCGTCGTTCTGCTCGCGGTGACGGCACCGGTGCTGGCGACCGTCGCCGTTCTGGTGGCCGTCCGGCTGGGCCGCCCGGTGCTGTTCCGCCAGCGGCGCGCCGGGCGCCACGGCGCGCTGTTCGAGGTGGTCAAGTTCCGGACCATGCGGGAGCCGGACCACCGGCGTGGCCTGGTCTCCGACGCCGACCGGCTGACGCCGTTCGGTCGCCGGCTCCGCGCTACCAGCCTCGACGAGTTGCCCACGCTCTGGAACGTGCTCCGCGGCGACATGAGCCTCGTCGGCCCGCGCCCCCTGCTGCCGGAGTACCTGGGCCGCTACACCCCCGCCCAGGCGCGCCGGCACGAGGTGCGACCCGGCGTCACCGGCCTGGCCCAGGTCAGCGGCCGCAACGAGCTGAGCTGGGAGGACAAGTTCGCCCTCGACGTGGAGTACGTCGACAACCGCTCACTGCGGTTGGACCTCGCGATCCTCGCCGCCACCGTCCGCACCGTGCTGCGGCGGGAGGGCATCTCGGCAGCCGGCTCGGCCACCGCGCCGGAGTTCCTCGGAACCGTGCCGGACGGAGCGGCGGCGGGAGACACCGCGCGTACCACGGTGCGGCCGGGCAGGCTGTCATGAGCGGCCTGGTCCACCTGTCCGCGCCGGACGTCGGTCCGCTGGAGGAGTCCTACCTGATCGCCGCGCTGCGTTCCGGCTGGGTGGCGCCCATCGGCCCCGACCTCGAGGAGTTCGAGCGGGAGATCGCGTCGCGGGTCGGCACGCGGGGCGCGGTGGCGGTCAGTTCCGGCACCGCCGCGCTGCACCTGGGCCTGCTCGGCGTCGGCGTGAGCGCCGGAGACGCGGTGGTCGTACCCACGCTGACATTCGTCGCCACCGCGAACGCGGTCCGGTACACCGGCGCACGGCCGGTCTTCGTCGACTGCGACCCGGGCACCGGGAACATCGACGTGTTGCTGCTGGCCGAGGCGCTGGACCGGCTACGCGGCCGGGGCGAACGGGTGGGCGCTGTCGTTCCGGTGGACATGTTCGGCAGTTGCGCCGACTACACCCGGCTGCTTCCGATCTGCGCCGAGGCGGGCGTACCGGTGGTGGAGGACGCCGCGGAGGCACTCGGGGCGACGCACCGCGGCCGGCCCGCCGGCTCGTTCGGGCGGGTCGGCGCGCTCTCCTTCAACGGCAACAAGATCATGACCACCTCCGGCGGTGGCATGCTCGTCTCCGACGACCTGTCCCTTTTGGCCCGCGCCCGGCATCTCGCGACGCAGGCACGCGAGCAGACGCCCCACTACGAGCACCGCGAGACCGGGTACAACTACCGGCTCAGCAACCTGCTCGCCGCCCTCGGCCGCGCGCAACTCGTACGGCTCGACGGCATGATCGGCCGGCGCCGGCGTCTGCGGAACCGCTACGCCGAGCTGTTCGCGTCCGTTCCGGGCGTCGAACTCGTCGGTGCGGCCGACGACACCTCGAACTGCTGGCTGACAGTGATCCGGGTACGCCCCGACCGCGCCGGATGGCAGGCGGCCGAGCTGGCTGAACAGCTGCGGAAGCGGGACATCGAGACGCGGCCGGTCTGGAAGCCGATGCACCAGCAGCCGGCCTTCGCCGGGGCGGAGAGCGTCCTCAGTGGCGCCGCCGACGACCTGTTCGTCCAGGGGCTGACCCTGCCGAGCGGCAGCGCGCTCACCGAGCCGCAGATCAGCACGGTGCTGGCCGCGATCGGCGAGTTCCTGTCCGCCCGGATCGGGACGTAGCCGCATGACGCCCCTGCTGATCGTGGGGTGCGGTGGCCACGGGCGGGAGCTGCTGACCATCGCCCGGGCGGTGGTGGCGGCCGGCGGACCGGACTGGCAGCTGATCGGCTTCGTCGACGACCACCCCTCGGAGGAGAACCTCAAGCGGGTGCAGCGCCTGGACGTGCCGTACCTCGGCGGTGTCGCGTGGCTGCGCGAGGCACCGCCGCAGACTCATCACGTCATCGGCATCGGTGACCCGAGGATCCGCCGGGCGGTGGCGGCGAGGATCGACGCCTATGACCTTCCGGCCGCCAGCCTCGTGCACCCGGACGCCACCATCGGCCCGGACAACCGGTACGGCCCGGGGTTCGTCGCCTTCGCGGGCGCACGTGTCACCACGAACGTCACCATCGGCCGGCACGTCCACCTCAACCAGAACGTCACCGTCGGGCACGACAGCACCCTCGGCGACTTCGTGTCAGTCAACCCGCTCGCCGCCGTCTCCGGTGACTGCCACCTGTCCGAGGGGACGCTCGTCGGCACCAACGCCGCGGTGCTCCAGGGCCTGCGGGTCGGCCGGGACAGCACCGTCGGCGCCGGTGCCTGCGTGGTACGCGATGTCGGCGAGCGGACGGTCGTGAAGGGTGTGCCGGCCCGCTGATCCGGCGCTCCCGCGGCGGGCGGCGCCGGCACCGCCCGCCGTATCGGGGTCAGCGACGGATGCCCGCCCAGTCGTGGTGCCGACGGACCGTGGAGAGAATGAAGTCGACCACCCGGCGTGACGTGTCGGTGACCTGGTAGTCGGCCGGACAGGGCACGCCCTCCGCCTGGTGCTGGCGGACGGTCACCCGGACCGCCTCGGTCACGCCCGCGGGATCAAGCCCGGTCATGATGATGCCTCCGGCGTCGAGGGCCTCCGGACGCTCGATCGACTCCCGGAGCGTGACGGCGGGGAATCCCAGGATCGCCGCCTCCTCGCTGATCGTCCCGCTGTCCGACAGCGTGCAGTACGCGCTGGTCTGCAGGTGGACGTAGTCGGGCAGGCCGAAGGGCTCGTGGAAGACGATGCCGTCGAGCAGGTCCGCCTCCGGCGCCAGCGCCTCCAGCCGGTTGCGCGTGCGGGGATGCGTGGAGACGAGGACCGGGAACCCCCATTCGTCCCGGACCGCGTACAGGCATTCCAGCAGCCGGGCGAGCCGGTCCGGGCGGTCGACGTTCTCCTCGCGGTGCGCGCTGACGAGGAAGTACCGGCCCGCGTTCAGCCCGAGCCGGCTCAGCACCGTGGACGCCGCGATCGCGGGCCGGTAGTGCTCCAGCACCTCCCGCATGGGCGAGCCGGTGTGCAGGATCCGCCGTGGATGCAGGCCCTCGGCCAGGAGGTTACGACGCGCGTGTTCGCTGTAGACCAGGTTGAAGTCGGCGATGTGGTCGACGAGGCGACGGTTGGTCTCCTCCGGCACGTTCAGGTCGAAGCACCGGTTGCCCGCCTCCATGTGGTAGACCGGCACCTTCATCCGCCGCGCCATCAGGGCGCCGATGCTGCTGTTGGTGTCCCCGAGAACGAGCAGGGCGTCCGGGCGCAACTCGGCGATCGCGGACTCCATGCCGATCAGCACGCCACCGAGTACGCGCCCCAGGGACGCGGTGTCTACCTGCAGGAAACGATCGGGCTCGCGGATCCGCAGTTCCTTGAAGAAGACGTCGGAAAGAGTGCTGTCCCAGTTCTGCCCGGTGTGCACGAGCACGTGCTCCACAGTGTCGTCGAGGCGCGCGATCACCCGGGAGAGCCGGATTATCTCCGGCCTGGTCCCCACCACCGTCATCACCCGTGTCATGAACTGCCTTTCGCCCAGCCGGCCCAGCTTCCACCAGCGACCTCTGCTCGTTGGATCAACGAGCAGGCGACGCGCCCGGTGGCGGCCGGACGGGAGCAGCCGACGGATTACGCCGCTTATTGCCGCTATCTCCAGCTTTGGCTCGTTATGAGGAAGTAACGTGCAGTTGCGATGTGAGCTCCCGTCAGGCACGGGGGAGACTGGAGGAGATGTGGCTTCCTCGCTTTCGGGCCGGCGCTTCCTGATCACCGGCGGCACCGGCTCGTTCGGCCAGACCATGGTCGTCCGCCTGCTGAAGGCCGGCGCCGAAGAGGTACGGGTGCTCAGCCGTGACGAGTCCAAGCAGGACGCGATGCGGCACCGGCTCCGGGACGACCGGGTCCGCTACTACGTCGGCGACGTCCGCGACCACGACAGCACGCTGAAGGCCACCCGGGGAGTCGAGTACGTCTTCCACGCGGCGGCTCTCAAGCAGGTGCCCTCCTGCGAGTTCTTCCCGCTCGAAGCGGTCCGGACCAACGTCCTGGGCAGCGCCAACGTCGTGGACGCCTGCGAGCGCAACGGCGTCGAGGCGCTGGTGCTGCTCAGCACCGACAAGGCCGTCTACCCGGTGAACGCGATGGGCATGACCAAGGCGCTGATGGAGAAGGTGGCGCAGGCCCACGCGCGCAACAACCCCGGTGCCCGTACCCGGGTCTGCTGCGTCCGGTACGGCAACGTGATGTACTCCCGCGGCTCGGTGATCCCGCTGTTCGTCGAGCAGATCCGCGGCGGCGTGCCGCTCACCGTGACCGAGCCGACGATGACCCGCTTCCTGATGTCGCTGGAGCAGTCGGTCGAACTCGTCGAACACGCCTTCCACCACGGCCAGCCGGGTGACGTGTTCATCCGCAAGGCGGACGCCTGCACGATCGAGGACCTCGCCGTGGCCCTGTGCAACCTGTTCGGCGTGCCGGCGAAGTTCGACGTGCTGGGCATCCGGCACGGCGAGAAGCTGTACGAGACGCTGGCCAGCCGCGAGGACCTGGCCCGCGCCGAGGACTTCGGTGACTTCCTCCGGGTGCCGGTGGACAGCCGCGACCTGAACTACGGCCTGTACTTCGACGAGGGCGACACGAACCGGGAACACCGCGTCGACTACCACTCCCACAACGCGCGCCGGCTCGACGTCGCGGAAGTGATGGAACTGCTGGTCAGCCTGCCGGAGCTGCGCGCGCAGCTCGACCAGGCCGGCCTGCCGACCGCCGCCGCTCCGGCATGAGCGCCGACCTGGACCGCGGTGGCGTCGACGCCACCCGGATCGCCCTCGTCACGCAGTGGTTCCCGCCGGAGCCGACAGGCATCCCGCTGGGCATCGCGCGGTCGCTCGAAAACCGCGACTTCGCGGTGGACGTGCTGACCGGGGTGCCGAACTACCCGACCGGCGTCGTGCCCGCCGGCTACCGCGCGCACCGGCGGAGCGTGGAGGACCTCGACGGGCTGCGCGTGCTGCGCGCCCCCCTCTACCCGAGCCACGACCGGTCCACCGTCAGGCGGGCCGCCAACTACCTCAGCTGGGCCGCCTCCTCCACTGTCGTCGGTCGCGGGCTGCTGCGCTCGGCGGACGCGAGCCTGGTCTACGGCTCCCCCATCACCGCGGCCACCGCTGCGATGGCCGCCCGGATGCGCTGGCGGACCCCGTACGTCCTCATGGTGATGGACCTCTGGCCGGACTCGGTCTTCGCCACCGGCTTCCTCACCGAGGGCGCGGGCAGACGGCTGGCGGCCGCCGCTCTCGGCGGGCTGACCGACCGCGTCCACCGCTGGGCCGACCACATCACCGTCCCCTCCCCCGGCCTACGGAGGACGCTGATCGAGCGAGGCATCCCGGCGGACAAGGTGTCGGTCGTCTACAACTGGGCCGACGAGAAGGTCATGCAGCCGGCCGAGCCGGACCCGACGTTCCGGGCCCGGCTCGGCCTCGGCCGGGACGACTTCGTCGTCATGTACGCCGGCAACCTCGGCGCCGCGCAGCGCCTCGACGTGGCGGTCACGGCGATGGAGCATCTGCGGGACCTGCCCGACGTACACCTCGTACTCGTGGGTGGCGGAGTGGAACGGGAGTCGCTGCGGGAACGGGTCAAGGCCGGCGGGCTCGCCACGGTGCACTTCGCCGACCAGATCGCTCCGGAGCGGATCGCGGCCGCCATGGCGGCCGCCCAGTTGCAGTTGATCTCGCTCGCCGACGAGCCGCTGTTCCACATCACCCTCCCGGGGAAGGTGCAGGCGATCCTGGCGAGCGGCCAGCCGGCTCTGGTGTGCGCTCCCGGTGACGCCGCCCGAATCGTGACCGGCGCCGAGGCGGGGTTCGCGGCGCCTCCCGGCGATCCCGCCGCGCTGGCGGCGGTGATCCGGCAGGCCCGCTCCACCCCACCAGACCGGCTGCGCGACATGGGCCACGCCGCCCGGCGCCACTATCTGGCCCACATGAGTGAAGAGATCAACGCGCAGGTGCTCGCCGATCTGCTGACCGACGCCGTCCGGCGGCGCGGCGACGGCCGCGGCCGGAGGAGGAAGCCATGACACGCGTACTCGTTCTCGGTGTCACCGGGATGCTGGGGCACACCCTCCTGCGGGAGTTCGACCGGGATCCCGGCATCGCCGTGCACGGCGCCTGCCGGACCGTCGACCTGACCGGCCTGCTGCCGCCCGGGCTCGCCGCCCGGGTGGAGACGGGCGTGGACGCGGACGACGTCGACGGCGTCGACTCGCTGCTCCAGCGCGTACGGCCGGACGTGGTGGTCAACTGCGTGGGAGTCGTCAAACAGCGTCCGGAGGTGCAGGACGCCGTCGGTACGGTACGGCTCAACGCGCTGTTCCCCCATCTGCTGGCCCGCCTGTGCCAGACGGCGGGCGCGCGTCTCGTCCACGTCAGCACGGACTGCGTCTTCTCGGGTGACCGCGGCAACTACGTCGAGACCGACCTGCCCGACCCACCCGACCTGTACGGGCGGTCGAAGCTGCTGGGCGAGGTCGGCGGCCCGCACGCGCTGACGCTCCGGACCTCGATCATCGGTCACGAGCTCGCGTCGAGCCGTTCCCTGGTCGACTGGTTCCTCAGTCAGGTGGGCACGGTGCGTGGCTACACCAAGGCCGTGTACAGCGGCGTGACCACCGTGGAACTCGCCCGCGTCCTGCGCACCGTGGTGCTTCCGCGTACCGATCTCGCGGGGCTCTACCACGTCGCGGCGGCGCCGATCACCAAGTACGACCTGCTTCGGTTGGTGGCGTCCGAATACCGGTGGACGGGCGACATCGTCCCCTACGACGGCTTCGTCTGCGACCGGTCGCTGTCGGCCGAGGCGTTCGCCGCCGCGGCCGGCTACCGGCCGCCCTCCTGGCCGCAAATGGTCACCGAGTTGCGTGCCGCCCGGTCCCGCTGGCAACTGCCGGCGGGCGTGACGGGGACGGGCGCGACGGCCTGAGCCGTGGGCGCCGCCCGGCGGCGCGGCGCCCACGGTCCGATCAGGTACGAGCCCGACGTGCGCCGGCAACGTCGGAGAGAAGGTCCAGGTAGCGCGCCAACTGGTCGTCCCGGTACAGCCCGTCGAGCGCGGACGGCGGAATCTCGGCGAGGCGTCCGTTCCGGTCCTTCTCGGCCAGCCAGATCCGCAACTGCTCGGCGATGCGCGCCGGGTCGCTGAGGACGACGCCGGCGTCACGGGAGCGCAGGATGTCCGCCACGATTCCGGTCGGGTGCCCGATCATGAGGATGGGACGCCGGGCACGCAGGTAGTCGAAGAACTTCCCCGGCACCGTGCCGGCGTCGCGCGGGTCGTTCCACATCACCAGCACCAGGACGTCGGCCTCCGCCTGCACCCGCCACGACTTCTCCGCCGACACCTCACCCAGGTTGGTCACCGAGTCCGAGACGCCGGCGCGCTCGGTGGCGGCCTGCGCCACCCCGTTGTCCTCACCCGCGAAGACGACATGGACACGCCGGGCCTCGGGGCCGAGGAGCGCCACCGCGTCCAGCAGTGGCGAGGGATCTCGCTTCCCGGGGTTGAGCCGCCCGGTGTGCGTCAGCGTCAGGGGCGGCGATCCGTACGCGTCCACGGTGGTTGGTTGCTCGGCCGGCCCGCCCACCGGGCCTGGTGGGCGCGGGTCGATGCCGTTCATGACCACAGTCGTGCCGATCCCGAACGTCGAGCGCATGATGTCGGCCAGCGGCTCGGAGATCGTGACGCATGCGGCGGCGGACCGGAGCAGGCGCCGTTCCATCCAGTGGTCGAGCTTCCGCCGTATCCGGGTCCGGCCGTACGGCCAGTAGTCGTTGCCGACCGTCCACAGGTCACGGTAGTCCGCCACCCACGGCACCTTCAGGCGGCGGGCGATGGCAGCGGCGACAAGATACGCCGACGCCGGCGGGCCGGTCACCATCACGACGTCGGGTCGCCAGTCCCCCCGGTCGCGCAGGAATGCGCGCACGGCGGGCACGACCCAGTTCACGCAGGCGTCCGGGATCAGCACCTCGCGTCCCAGCGTCCCCAGGACGGTCAACGCAGGCCGCCGGCCCACCCTGGCCTGGGCCTCTGCCCGGCGTACCGAGGACACGACCCAGGTCGAGTCGGGCACCGGCGCCACCCGGAGAACGTCGCTCTCGGGCACGCCGGATGATCCGGCGCTGGGCGGCGTCGCCGTCAGGACGCGGACGTCCCACCCCTGGGCGGCGGCGAAGCGCGCCAGCTCACCGGGCCGGCGGGCGCCGACCGATTCCGACGGCGGGAAGACGTACGCGATGATCAGAACGCGGGGTCGCGGATGCAACTCGGGCTCGCCTCTCAAAGGTCACTGTTTCTCCCCGTGTTCAACGACCTGAGGCGTACGCGGTGATGCCGACCTTTTGTCGTCATGTGGGCGGTTCACACCGGCTCCCGGGCCCGCCTCGGCGTCGTCGCGCCCGCGTCCGGCCGGTCCGCGACGCGCGCGTGCGCCCGTACCGTCGTCAGCGAGAGCAGCCAGCAGGCGGTGTAGGACACGGCGGCGGCGATCCCGAACGCCCAGACGGCGGCGAGAGCCGACCCGCCGAGCAGCCAGGTGCCCGCGACCGCGCCGACGACGACCACGACCCGGCCGGTGTCCCAGGCGAGTTGCAGATTCTGCCGGCCGAACACGACCAGCGTCTGCGACAGCGGGGACGCGACCAACTGCGCGGCCACGCCGACGGCCAGAGCCTGCGCGTAGGCGCCACTGCTCGCCCACTGGGCGCCGAACACCAACCGGAAGATCGCGGGCGCCGCCAGGAGCGCGACGACCGCCGCCGGAACCGCGATCATGATCAGTTGCCGGCTCGCCCGGAGGAACATCGCCCGGGCCTGCTGCGGCGCCTCCCGTGCCAGCCGGGCGAGTTCGCCGAGGTAGACCTGGGCGACAGCGGTGCCCGCCAGGGCCACCGGCGCCGCCAGGACCCGCTGGGTGAGCCCGAGCCATCCGGCCACGGTGCCGCCGTACCAGAACGCGATGAGCAGGACCGGAAGCTGGTTTCCCAGCACGTTGACCAGCCCGGACGGCGCGAGCACGAGCGGGAACCGGCGGTAGCGCCGCATGGTCCGCCACAGCCGCCGGGGATGGAACCCGGCACGTGTCGCGGGATCACGCAGGCGAGCGCCGGGCGCCAGCATCAGCGCACCGGTCACCTGCCCGGCCGCGAGGCCGAGGGAGAGCCCGCCCGCTCGTACGCCGGCCGCGCCGAAGAGCACCTGCGCGGCGAGCGTGGCGACGGCCTGAAGGAAGTTGCGCCGCCCGATCGCGGCGTAACGGCGGTGGCGGACGGCGAGCTGGTTGAGCACCAGGAGGCAGCCCATCGCGGCCGCCGCCCACGGGACCAGCCAGAGCCAGACGCGCAGGGCGGGCTGATCGTAGGCGTCGGCGATCGGCCGACCGGCCAGCGCCACCGCCAGCGTGCCGAACGTGCCGGTCACCAGGGCGCAGACGAGCCCGAGCGCCACCAGCGCGTCGGCGTCCCGGTCCTCAGCGGGCAGTGGGACGGCCATCTCCAGGCGCAGTGCCGCGACCGCGCCGACGGTGGCGACCAGCGTTGCGATCACGGTGAAGACGCCGAAGTCCGCCGGCGTGTAGAGGCGCGCCAGAACCGGCGCCGCGGCGAGCAGGAGCACCTGCCCGCCGACGGTGCCCGAGGCGATGCTCAGTACGCCGCGACGCGCTCCGGTCAGACGCGACCGGGAGACGCCGGGGCGTCCTGCCCGCCGAGGCTGTTCGGCGCGCACGCGCTATCGTTCCGCCCCGACCGGTGTGCGTCTCTCCGGCCCGGCCACCGGTCGTCCCGGTTGCCACCTGACCGGCTCGTGGCCCGGGGCGACCGGCGCTGCGGACGCGGCCCGCCGCGCCCGCGCCGACAGCGCCGTCTGCTCCGGCTTGATCCGGCCGCCCCAGTACCAGAGCGCCAGGTAGGCGACGAGCCCGGTGTTGAGGAGCGTCTCCGGACCACCGACAGCCCAGGTCCCCAGGACGACGGTCATGCCGGCGTACCCCATCAGTTCCAGGGAGTTGTAGCTGGGCCGGCGCAGTCCGTTGAAGGTGATCTTCTGCAGCAGCAGGGCGAGGGCCGCCGCGCCCACCAGTACGCCGACAGTGCCGAAGTTGTGGTGGATGGATCCCCACAGCGATGGTGGCGACGTGCCGACCGTCGAGCCGTAGAGCGTCGCGAACACCTCGTTGGCCAGGCTGCTGCCCCGGTCGCCGGGCAGGATGCCGGACAGCGAGCGGAGCCATTCGCCGCCGTGGCGGACAGGTAGCTGCGACGTGTAGTTGAAGGCGGCGAGCCCGGAGAGCTGGTTGTCCTCCATGAAACGCCGGTACAGCTCCCGCGCGGCGGCCGTGACCGGATGCCCGTCCCCGTCGCCGCTGCGACCCAGCACCTGCGTCGCGACGAAGACCACCGGTGCGCCGAGCACCGGGACGAGCAGCACCCACCGGGACATCGCGCGCCCGACCGCGAGGAACGAGTAGACGACAAGGGTCAGCAGGAACAGGAAGAACGCTCCGCGCTGGCCGGTGCCGATGAGCGCCAGTGTCGCCAAGCCGAGCGGGAAGAGCGCGAAGACCCGGCCCGCCAGGCCCCGCCGGTTGAAGAACCACACCGCGAGGACCACGGCCAGCGAGGGCAGCAGGACGTTACGGAACTGGTTCGCGTACCCGGGGAAGAAGTAGTTCTCTCCCGCGTACGACTGGAGCCGGAGCGTGCTGACGTTCTCCGTCTGACCGGTGAGCACTCCCCGCAGGCCCACGACGAAGGCGCTGTAGCCCACGGCGGCGAAGTACGCCGCGGTGGCGGCCATCGACAGCGCCGTCACGATCAGCACGCTGGCCGTCGGGCGCACCAGACGGAACGTGTAGGGCGCGCGGTCGCCCACCTTGCGCGGTACCGAACGTCGGCCGGCCCGCAGGCACATGAACGTCACCATGCTCACCAGGAGGTACACCGCCACCGCGCCGAGCACGAGCCGGCCGTAGAAGGTCTCGGTGGTGGAGTCCGGATCGACCAGTTGCACCGTCCCGAGGGCCATCAGCAGCTGCGAGACGACGAAGAGCCCGTCCGGGGTGAGCAGACCGTACGTGCGAACCGCGACGACGTAGTGCAGGACGGCCAGCAGAACCACCGCGACGAGAAGCAACATCATGACTTGCGGAATCCGTTCATTTTCTGGAGTCGTCCCGTGGGAGCGCGCACGCTCCGCTCGCCCCACCACGGCGGCACACAGGCTCAACGACCGCTCCCCCGGCAGGTCACGCCGCGTCGCGACGGCGACGGCGATCCGGTCTCGACCGAGTGCTTGTACGCCCACCACGCCCACCGTCCGTGTGATGAGCTGTACCGGTGGCGGGAGATGTGCTGGGGCTGGTGCTGCACCCCACCCGGGACGTCTCCGAGGTGGTGCGGATCATCGTGGACTGGGCGGCCCGGCACCGGATCACCCTCGCCGTACGCGCCGAGGACCGTACGCGCGTGCCGGCCGCGGTGGAGGCGGTCGCCGCGGACGAGCTGGCCGACCGCTGCGCCGCGCTGATCAGCATCGGCGGCGACGGCACCATGCTGGGCGCGCTGCGGATGGCCGTACGCGACCCGAAGCCGGTGCTCGGCGTCCACCTGGGCCGGGTCGGCTTCCTGGTCGAGGTGGAGCCGCCGGACCTGCCCCGGGCGCTGGAGCGGCTGGTGGAGCACGACTTCACAGTCGAGTCGCACGCCTGCCTGGCCTGCGACGTCTGCGGCGACGACGTGGTGGCGTTCAACGACATCGCCCTGGTCCGGCAGCCCGGCGCCGGGTTCGTCACGGCCACCCTGGCGGTGGACGGCCAGCGGTACGGCTACTACCGCTGCGACGCGTTGGTGGTGAGCACGCCGGCCGGCTCGACCGCGTACAGCTACGCCGCCGGCGGCCCGTTGATCTCACCGGCCACGGAGGCGATGGTGGTGACGCCGTCGGCGCCGATGGCCGGGATCTCCCGCTCGGTGCTGCTCTCCGCGCACGAGACGGTGCACCTGGAGCTGCGCGCGGACTCGGCGCCGGTGGCGGTGGAGATGGACGGGCTGCTGATCCGGCAGGCGGCGACCGAGGGCTCGGTGCGCATCCGGTACGTCAAGGACGCCGGCCGGGTGGTCCGCCTCGACCCGCGCCGCTACCAGGAGCGCAACCAGCTCAAGTTGAGCCTGCTGGACCTGCCGCTGCTGCCGGACCAGCTGCGCGAGCTGTTGCCGGACGGGTTGCGGGAGCAGCTCAACCGCCGGGAGCTGCCCCCGCCCCGGTGACCGTCAGGACGCCCCGAGCACCCCGTCGACGAGCGCCTTGGCCTCCTCCTGGATCCGGGCCAGGTGCTCCGGGCCCTGGAACGACTCGGCGTAGATCTTGTAGACGTCCTCGGTGCCGGACGGGCGGGCGGCGAACCAGCCCGACTCGGTGGTCACCTTGAGGCCGCCGATCGCGGCGCCGTTGCCGGGTGCGGTGGTGAGGATCGCGGTGATCGGCTCGCCGGCCAGCTCGGTGGCGGTGACCTGCTCCGGCGACAGCTTGGCCAGGACCGCCTTCTCCTCGCGCCCGGCCGGGGCGTCGATGCGGGCGTACGCGGGCGCGCCGAAGCGGTCGGCCAGCTCGGCCCAGTGCTCGCTGGGCGTACGCCCGGTGGTGGCGATGATCTCGGCGGCGAGCAGGCAGAGCAGGATGCCGTCCTTGTCGGTGGTCCAGGTGCCGCCGTCGCGGCGCAGGAACGACGCGCCGGCGCTCTCCTCGCCGCCGAAGCCGACGGCGCCGTCGAGCAGGCCGGGCACGAACCACTTGAACCCGACCGGGACCTCCAGCAGCGGGCGGCCGAGGTCGGCCGCGACCCGGTCGATCATCGAGGAGGAGACGAGCGTCTTGCCCACCGCCGCGGCCGGGCCCCACTGCTCCCGGGTACGGAACAGGTGGCCGATCGCCACGGCCAGGTAGTGGTTGGGGTTCATCAGGCCGCCGTCGGGCGTGACGATGCCGTGCCGGTCGGCGTCGGCGTCGTTGCCGGTGGAGACCGCGTAGTCGTCCCTGGCGGCGATCAGCGAGGCCATCGCGTTCGGCGACGAGCAGTCCATCCTGATCTTGCCGTCGCCGTCGAGCGTCATGAACCGCCACGTCGGGTCCACCAGCGGGTTGATCACCGTCAGGTCGAGGCGGTGCCGGTCGGCGATCTCCCCCCAGTACGCCACGCTCGCCCCGCCCATCGGGTCCGCGCCGATGCGCACCCCGGCGTCGCGGATCGCGTCGATGTCCAGCGCGGCAGGCAGGTCGTCGACGTACCGGGCGAGGAAGTCGTACCCCCTGGTGGTGTCGGCGGCGCGCGCCCGCGCGTACGGGATGCGTCTCACCTCCTTGAGCCCGGCGGCGAGGATCGCGTTCGCGCGGTCCTGGATCCACTTCGTGGCGTCGGTGTCGGCGGGCCCGCCGTGCGTGGGGTTGTACTTGAACCCGCCGTCGGACGGCGGGTTGTGCGACGGGGTGATCACGATGCCGTCGGCGAGGCCGCTGGTGCGGCCCCGGTTGTGGGTGAGGATGGCGTGCGAGACGGCGGGCGTCGGGGTGTAGCCGTCGCGGCTGTCGCGCAGCACGGTGACGCCGTTGGCGGCGAGCACCTCCAGCGCGTCGGCCTCGGCCGGCGCGGAGAGCGCGTGGGTGTCCCGGCCGAGGAACAGCGGCCCGTCGAGGCCCTGCTCGCGCCGGTAGTCGCAGAGCGCCTGGGTGACGGCGAGGATGTGGTCGGAGTTGAACGCGTGGCGCAGGCTGGACCCGCGGTGCCCGGAGGTGCCGAAGGAGACCTGCTGCGCCGGGTCGTCCGGGTCCGGGTGCTCGGCGTAGTAGGCGGTGACCAGCCGGGGCACGTCGACCAGATCGTCGGGCTGCGCGGGCTGGCCGGCACGGGGGTGGGCCACTGCGGGATCCTCCTCGGGTTGCGGTGGTGCTGCTCAGGGCTCGACGCGCTGGCCCTTGCCGATCACGACGATGCCGTTGTCGGACACGGTGTAGCGCTGGCGGTCCTTCTCCAGGTCGACGCCGATCTCGGCGCCCTCCGGAACGTGGACGTTCTTGTCCAGGATCGCGCGCCGGACGACCGCGTGGCGGCCGATCTGGACGCCCTCCATCAGCACGGCGCCGTCGACGTGCGCCCAGGAGTGGACCTTCACCTTCGGCGACACGATCGAGTTCTCCACCAGCGAGCCGGAGATCACCGAGCCGGGCGACACCATCGAGCTGACCGCGCGGCCGACCCGCTCGCCCCAGGCGTGCACGAACTTGGCCGGCGGGTACGGCGGCTGCTCGGTGTAGATCGGCCACTCGAAGTTGTAGAGGTTGAACACCGGGTGCACGTTGATCAGATCCATGTGCGCGTCGTAGAACGAGTCGAGCGTCCCCACGTCCCGCCAGTAGCCGCGGTCCCGGTCGGTGCTGCCCGGCACCTCGTTGTCCTTGAAGTCGTAGACGTTCGCCTCGCCGCGCTCGACCAGCATCGGGATGATGCTGCCGCCCATGTCGTGCTTGCTGGTCTTGTCCGCCGCGTCGCGCTCGACCGCCTCGCACAGCGCCTTCGTGGTGAACACGTAGTTGCCCATCGAGGCGTAGATCTGGTCCGGCGCGTCGGGCAGCCCCACCGCGTCGGTGGGCTTCTCCCGGAACGCGCGGATGCGCTTGCCGTCCTCGCCGACCTCGATCACGCCGAACTGGTCGGCCATCGACAGCGGCTGCCGGATGCCGGCGACCGTCACCCCGGCGCCGGAGGCGATGTGGTCGTCGACCATCTGCCGGGGGTCCATCCGGTAGATGTGGTCGGCGCCGAAGACGATCACGTAGTCGGGCTGCTCGTCGTTGATCAGGTTGAAGCTCTGGTAGATCGCGTCGGCCGAGCCGGCGAACCACCACGGGCCGCGGCGCTGCTGCGCCGGCACCGGCGTGACGTAGTTGCCGAGCAGCGTCGACATCCGCCAGGTCTTGGTGATGTGCCGGTCCAGCGAGTGCGACTTGTACTGGGTCAGCACGACGATCTTGAGGAAGCCGGCGTTCGCCAGGTTGGACAGGACGAAGTCGACCATGCGGTACATCCCGCCGAAGGGGACGGCGGGCTTCGCCCGGTCGGTCGTCAGGGGCATCAGGCGCTTGCCCTCCCCGCCGGCCAGGACGATCGCGAGCACCTTGGCAGCCATGCTCAGACGCTAACGACCCGGAACCGACTTCACCACTCGGACGCCCACACTTGCGCACCGCGTGCGACACGCCGCTCTGCACTAGGGTGCGGGCATGGCACCGATGCGCGTCGACCTGCTCACCCGCGAGTACCCGCCGGAGGTGTACGGCGGCGCCGGCGTGCACGTGGAATACCTCGCCCGCGAGCTGCGCCGGCTCGCCGACGTGCGGGTGCACTGCTTCGGCGCGCCGCGCGACGAGCCCGGCGTCACCGCGTACGCCGAGCCGGCCGCGTTGGCCGGCGCGAACGCCGCGCTGCGGGTCATGGGCGTCGACCTGGAGATGGCCGCCGGCACGGCCGGCACCGACGTGGTGCACAGCCACACCTGGTACGCGAACCTGGCCGGGCACACCGCGAAGCTGCTGCACGGGGTGCCGCACGTGGTGACCGCGCACAGTCTGGAGCCGCTGCGCCCGTGGAAGGCCGAGCAGCTCGGCGGCGGGTACGCGCTCTCCTCCTGGTGCGAGCGGACCGCGTTCGAGGCGGCCGACGCGATCATCGCGGTGAGCGCGGGGATGCGCCGCGACGTGCTCACCGCGTACCCGGCGGTTAACCCGGACCGGGTCCGCGTGGTCTACAACGGCATCGACACGGCGCAGTACGCCCCGGACCGGAAGACCGACGTGCTCGACCGGCTCGGCATCGACCCGTCCCGGCCCAGCGTGGTCTACGTCGGGCGGATCACCAAGCAGAAGGGCCTGCCGTACCTGCTGCGCGCCGCCCGCGAGCTGCCCGCCGACGTCCAGCTGGTGCTGCTGGCCGGCGCACCTGACACGCCGGAGATCGGCGCGGAGGTCGAGGAGCTGGCCGCCGAGCTGCGCGCGAAGCGGTCGGGGGTCGTCTGGGTGGCGGCGATGCTGCCCAAGCACGAGGTGATCCAGGTGCTCACCCACGCCACGATCTTCGTCTGCCCGTCCGTGTACGAGCCGATGGGCATCGTCAACCTGGAGGCGATGGCCTGCGAGACGGCGGTGGTGGCGACCGCCACGGGCGGCATCCCGGAGGTGGTGGCAGACGGCGAGACCGGGCTGCTGGTGCCGATCGAGCAGGCCGGCGACGGCTCCGGCACGCCGCTGGCCCCGGAGCGTTTCGTGGCCGACCTGGCCGCGCGCATGAACGAGCTGCTGGCCGACCCGGAGCGGATCGCCGCGTTCGGGGCGGCGGGGCGGCGGCGGGCCGTGGAGCACTTCTCCTGGGACGCGATCGCCCGCCAGACGCTCGAGGTCTACCGCTCCGTGGGCGTGTAAGGAAGGGCCCCTTCTTAACGCCTGCGGTAGAGGAAGGGCCCCTTCTCAACAGCCCGCCCCTCGCGGTCGGCGGCGGATACAGTCCCCGGATGCCGGATGCGATCTTCGCCCATCCTCGGCTCGCGCCGGTCTACGACGCGTTCGACGGCGACCGGGGCGACCTGGACGCGTACCTCGCGATCGCCGACGAGCTGGACGCGCGCGTGGTGCTCGACCTCGGCTGCGGCACCGGGAACCTGGTCCTGCTGCTCGCCCGGCACGGCCGTACCGTCGTGGGGGTCGACCCGGCCAGGGCGTCCCTCGCCGTCGCCCGGTCGAAGGACCGCGAAGGCCGCGTGCGCTGGGTGCACGGCGACGCCACGACGCTGCCACCGCTGCGCGCCGACCTGGCCGTGATGACCGGCAACGTGGCGCAGGTGTTCTGCGCCGACGACGACTGGGCGCGCACCCTGCGGGGCGTCCACGCGGCGCTGCGGCCCGGCGGGCATCTCGTGTTCGAGACGCGGCGTCCCGAGCGCCGCGCGTGGGAGGAGTGGGCGGCGGACACCGCGCCGGTGACCCGGGACGTGCCGGGCGTCGGGCCGGTGGAACGACGTCTCGAGGTCACCGCTGTGGACCTGCCGTTCGTGTCCTTCCGGTTCACGTACCGGTTCCCGGCCGACGGCGCCGTCGTCACGTCGGACTCGACGCTGCGGTTCCGCGACCGGGACGAGGTCGAGGCGAGCCTGGCGGCCGCGGGCTACCGGGTGCTCGACGTGCGGGACGCGCCCGACCGCGCCGGCCGGGAGTTCGTCTTCGTCGCCCAGCGGTCGACCTGAACGTCGCCGTCGGCGGGCCAGAGCGCCCGCAGCCCGCCGACCCTGTGCCCGAGGCGCGGAAAGAGGCCGTTCGTGGCACGGGGCCGGCCGCCGGAAGTCCGCCACCCGTTCGGTGGAACGCCATGGGTGCCTCAGCGCCCTTTTGACACCCATAGCGTTCCACTCACCGCAGCCCACGCTCGTTCGGTGGAACGGCACGGGTGCCTCACCGGCACGAACTCGACGCCCTCGTGAGCGGGTTGAGGGCTCAGGTGAAGTCGCCGAGCGCGAGAGGATCTCGCGCAGTAGGTTGAGCGGGTGACTGGACGGTTCCCGATCGAAGACGTCTCCCCCGTCGTCTCCTGCGGTCGCTACCCGGCCAAGGCGGTGGTCGGCGAGGTCGTGCCGGTGTCGGCGCGGGCCTACCGCGAGGGCCACGACGCGCTCGGGTGCAACGTGGTCTGGCTCGGCCCGGACGGCGCGGCCCGCCCGTTCACCCGGATGCGCCCGGGCGAACCCGGCCAGGACCGCTGGCACGCCACCATCCGCCCGGACGCGGTTGGCCTGTGGCGCTTCGCCGTGGAGGCGTTCCAAGATCCGTACTTAACCTGGCAGAACGCGGTCACCAAGAAGCTCGCCGCCGGCCAGGGCCCGGCCGAGCTGGCGAACGACCTGGCCGAGGGCGTACGGGTGCTGACCGCCGCGCTGGAGCTGGTGCCGAAGGCCGACCGGGATCGCGTACGCGAAGCCGCGCGGGCCCTGGCCGACGACGAGCGGGACCTGCCGCGGCGGGTGAGCGCGGCGCTGGACCTGGCCGACCTGCTCTGGGAGCACCCGGTGCGCGAGCTGGTCACCACCGGCGAGGAGCGCACGCTCTGGGTGGACCGGCCCCGGGCGCTCTTCTCCGCCTGGTACGAGTTCTTCCCCCGCTCCGAGGGCGCGGTCCCGGCCACCGTCGACGCGCCCGCCCGTTCCGGCACGTTCGCCACCGCCATGGAGCGGCTGCCGGGTGTCGCGGCGATGGGTTTCGACGTGCTCTACCTGCCGCCGATCCACCCGATCGGCCGGGTCAACCGCAAGGGCCGCAACAACGCGCTCACCGCCGGGCCGGACGACGTGGGCTCGCCGTGGGCCATCGGCGCGGCCGAGGGCGGCCACGACGCCATCCACCCCGACCTGGGTACGCCTGAAGACTTCCGCGACTTCGTCGCGGCCGCCGCCGAGCAGGGCCTGGAGGTGGCGATGGACCTGGCGTTGCAGTGCGCGCCGGATCACCCGTGGGTCACCGAGCATCCGGAGTGGTTCACCACCCGCGCCGACGGCAGCATCGCGTACGCGGAGAACCCGCCGAAGAAGTACCAGGACATCTATCCGCTGAACTTCGACAACGACCCCGAGGGCATCCGGGCCGAGGTGCTGCGGGTGGTGCTGCACTGGGTCGGCGAGGGCATCCGGATCTTCCGGGTGGACAACCCGCACACCAAGCCGTTCGACTTCTGGCACTGGCTGATCGCCGAGGTCAAGAAGGTCGACCCGGACGTGCTGTTCCTGGCCGAGGCGTTCACCCGGCCGGCGATCATGCACGGGCTCGGCAAGATCGGCTTCACCCAGTCGTACACCTATTTCACCTGGCGCACGACGGCGGCCGAGATGCGGGAGTACTGCGAGGAGCTGGTCGCCTCGGTCGACTGGATGCGGCCGAACTTCTGGCCGAACACGCCGGACATCCTGCACTCGTCGTTGCAGCACGGCGGCCCGCCGATGTTCAAGATCCGGGCGGTGCTGGCCGCGCTGCTCTCCCCCTCCTGGGGCATGTACGCCGGGTTCGAGCTGTTCGAGCACGTGGCCCGGCCGGGCGCCGAGGAGTACCTGGACAACGAGAAGTACGAGCTGCGGCCCCGGGACTGGGACGCCGCGCTGGCGCAGGGCCGGTCGCTGGCGCCGTTCATCACCACGCTGAACCGGGTACGCCGGGACAATCCCGCCCTGCACCGGCTGCGCAACCTGCGGTTCCACGACATCGACAACCCGGCGCTGCTGTGCTGGTCGAAGCACGACCTCCAGACCGGCAACACGGTGATCGTGGTCTGCTCGTTCGACTCCCGCGAGGTGCAGTGGGGCAACACCACGCTCGACATGCCGGCGCTCGGGCTGGACTGGCACGAGCGGTTCACCGTGCGCGACGAGCTGACCGGCGCCGAGTACGACTGGGGGCAGCGCAACGCGGTACGCCTCGACCCGTACCTGCAACCGGCGCACGTGCTCACCGTGCGCCGCCCGGCCGCACCGGCCCCCGCCGAACCGGAGCAGCCGGCCGCACCAGACCTGACAGTCGAAGACGTACCCGCCGACCTCTCCGGCGGCACCGCCCCGACCGCACCGGCCGACAAGGACGACGCCCGATGGACCAGCTGATCACCGGCGAGGTACACGACCCGCACGCCGTGCTCGGCGCGCACCCGGCCGGCGGGAGCACCACGATCCGGACGCTGCGCCGGGGCGCCGGCGAGGTGACGCTGCTCGTCGACGGCGAGGCGCACCCGATGAAGCGGGTGCACGACGCCGGTGTCTTCGAGGCGGTGCTCCCCGGCGAGGTGCTCGACTACCGGGTCGAGGTGGACGGCACGACGCACGACGACCCGTACCGTTATCCGCCCACGCTCGGCGACCTCGACCTGCACCTGATCGGCGAGGGCCGGCACGAGCGGCTCTGGGCGGCGCTCGGCGCCCGGGTCTTCGACGAGGGCGTCGCGTTCACCGTCTGGGCGCCGAACGCCCGCGCGGTGCGGCTGATCGGCGACGTCACCGGCTGGGCGCCGGACGACGGCTGGCCGATGCGGTCGCTCGGGTCCAGCGGCGTGTGGGAGATCTTCGTGCCCGGCCTGCCGGTGGGCACCCGCTACAAGTACCGCATCCTGGGCGCCGACGGCAGGTGGCGGGACAAGGCCGACCCGATGGCCGCGCGCACCGAGGTGCCGCCGGCCACCGCGTCGGTGGTGCACGAGTCACGGTACGAGTGGGGCGACGCGGACTGGCTCGCGCGCCGGTCGCGGCAGGCGCCGCACCAGGAGCCGATGAGCGTGTACGAGGTGCACCTGGGCTCGTGGCGGCCCGGCCTCGGCTACCGGGAGCTGGCCGAGCAGCTCACCGCATACGTGCTGGAGATGGGCTTCACCCACGTGGAGTTCCTGCCGGTGATGGAGCACCCGTTCGGCGGCTCGTGGGGTTACCAGGTCACCGGCTACTACGCGCCCACCGCCCGGTTCGGCGACCCGGACGACTTCCGGTATCTGGTGGACCGGCTGCACGCCGCCGGCATCGGCGTGCTCCTGGACTGGGTGCCGGCGCACTTCCCGAAGGACGAGTGGGCCCTCGCCCGTTTCGACGGCACCCCGCTGTACGAGCACCCCGACCCGCGTCGCGGCGAGCACCCCGACTGGGGCACGTACGTCTTCGACTTCGGCCGCAACGAGGTCCGCAACTTCCTGGTCGCCAACGCGCTGTACTGGCTGGACGAGTTCCACATCGACGGGCTGCGCGTGGACGCGGTGGCCTCGATGCTCTACCTGGACTACTCCCGCTCCGACGGGCAGTGGGCGCCGAACGTGCACGGCGGCCGGGAGAACCTGGAGGCGATCGCGTTCCTCCAGGAGGTCAACGCCACCGTCTACCGGCACCACCCGGGCGTGCTGATGATCGCCGAGGAGTCGACCGCCTGGCCCGGCGTCACGAAGCCCACCTCCGAGGGCGGGCTCGGTTTCGGGTTCAAGTGGAACATGGGCTGGATGCACGACACCCTGCTCTACACCTCCAAGGACCCGATCTACCGGCAGCACCACCACCATCAGCTCACGTTCTCGCTGGCGTACGCGTGGAGCGAGAACTACGTGCTGCCGATCAGCCACGACGAGGTGGTGCACGGCAAGGGCTCGCTCGCCGGCAAGATGCCCGGCGACACCTGGCAGCGGCTGGCCACGGTGCGGGCGCTGCTGGCATACATGTGGGCGCACCCGGGCAAGCAGTTGCTCTTCATGGGCTGCGAGCTGGCCGACGACAGGGAGTGGAGCGAGGAGCGCGGCCTCGACTGGTACCTCACCCACGACCCGGCCCGCGCCGGTGTGCAGCGGCTGGTCGCCGACCTGAACCGCGTCTACCGGGCCAGCCCGGCGCTCTGGGCGCAGGACACCGACCCGGCCGGTTTCCGCTGGATCGCCGGGGACGACGTGGCGAACAATGCGGTGTCGTTCATCCGGATCGCGCCGGACGGGCAGACGCTGGTGTGCGTGGCGAACTTCTCCGCGCTGCCGCTGGACGACTACCGGATCGGCCTGCCGGCAGCAGGTACGTGGGCCGAGGCGCTGAACACCGACGCCCACCACTACGGCGGTTCCGGCGTGGGCAACCTGGGCGAGGTGCACGCGGAGAACGTGCCGTGGCACGGCCTGCCCGCGTCGGTCTCCCTGCGGGTCCCGCCGCTGGGCGTTCTCTGGCTCCTACCCGCAACTGCCTGAGTGCGAGTACCGCCAGAACAGCCACGGCGGCCGGCACTGAGACAGCGTCTTCGGTTGGGCGGGTTGGTTCAGCGCTCGTTCTGTTCCTGGAAGTCGATGATCGCTTCGCCGTTGTCTCGAGCCCAGTCGGTCAGAACCTTGATCGGCTCGACCAGGGTCTGCCCGAGTGGAGTGAGGCTGTACTCGACGCGTGGGGGTGCCTCGGCGTAGGCGTGGCGTTCGACCAGGCCGTATGCCTGCAGGCGGCGCAGGGTCTGGGTGAGAACCTTGTGGGAGATGCCGCCGATGAGTTGGGCCAGCTCGCCGGGGCGCCGGGGTTGCAGGCTGAGTGCGAACAGCACGATCACCGCCCACTTCTCGGTGATGATCTCGACGGCCAGGCGGGTGGGGCAATCGGCGAGGAAGACCGGGCCCGGGGTGTCGTGCACAAAGTCGAAAGGTACCAGCGGGTTCCTATCGGCTCCGTAGCGTCTTGCGGCGAAGCCCTTCAGGAACGCAAGGAGCCATTCATGCCACGAGTAGTCGTGTTCGACGAGACCGGCGGTCCGGACGTTCTGCGCGTCGTCGACGAGCCGGTCGTCGAGCCCGCGGCCGGCGAGGTACGCGTACGGATCGAGGCCTTCGCGGTCAACCCGCTCGACCAGATGGTCCGGGCCGGGCAGTCCCCGCGGCCCGTGCCGTTGCCGCACGCGCGGCTGGGCGTCGAGGGGACCGGTGTGATCGACGCGCTCGGGTCCGGGGTGACCGGGCTGGCCGTCGGCGACCCGGTCATCCTCGGTGCGATACCCGACTTCGAGACCAGGGGCGCGTACGCCGAGTACACAGTGCTGCCGGCCGACCGGGTCGTGCCACGGCCCGCCGGGCTGGAGCCCGTCGCTGCGGCGGCGCTCTGGGTGTCGTACTTCACCGCCTACGGCGCGCTGGTGGACAGAGCCGGGATGCGGCCCGGGGACCAGGTCCTGATCACCGCGGCGTCGGGCGGTGTCGGGCGGGCCGCGATCCAGATCGCCAACCAGATCGGCGCCGTGCCGATCGCGGTCACCCGGCAGAGCGCCAAAGTGGAGAGCCTGTTGGCCGCCGGAGCCGCCGCGGTGATCGCCACCGACCGGGAGGACATCGGGGAGGCCACCCGGCGGCACACCGGTGGGGTGGGCGCCGACATCATCCTGGACGCTGTCATGGGCCCGGGCCTGGCCGAGCTGTCGCTGGCTGCGAAGCTCGGCGGCACCCTGGCCACGGTGGGCTGGCTGGACCCGCGCCCGGCGTCGTTCCCGGCGAATCCGTCACTGACCATCTATCGCTACATGAGTTTTGCGGACATGGTCGACCCGGTGACCGCCCGGCGCGTCGCCGCGTTCCTGGCCGCTGGTGTCCGCACCGGCGTGCTGCAACCGATGGTGGACCGGGTGTTCACGTTGAACGACATCGTCGAGGCGCACCGGTACCTGGAGAAGGGAACGGCGACGGGCAAGATCGTGGTGACGCCGTGACAGTCGGCCGCCGATCATGAGGTTGACGGCAGTTGTTGATCTCTACAAGGCGGTCAACCTCATGATCGACGCGAAGAGGAGGGGCCGGCGGTCAGACCAGGTCGGCTTCTCGGAGGAGCTTCCAGAGGCCGGCGCCGTCGGGGGCGCTGAGCCACTTCTGGCCGACCGGGCCGGACGACGACCGTCCGGCGGGGGCGGGCAGGCTGCCCGCCAGCACCGACTGCGTCGGCGACAGCTGCCGGATCGCCACCCCTGCTACGTGGTCCGGGTGCGCTGCGGCGAACTCCCGGTAGATCTCCGGGTCGTGCTGCCCGTCGTCGCCGATCAGCAGCCACCGCACCTCGGGGAACTCCCGGGACAGCCGGGCCAGCGTGGCCCGCTTGTGCTCCCGGCCGCTGCGGAACCACCGGTCCGCGGTCGGCCCCCAGTCGGTGAGCAGCAGCGGCCCGGCCGGGTAGAGGTGGCGGGACAGGAACCGGGTCAGCGTCGGCGCGACGTTCCAGGCGCCGGTGGACAGGTAGAACACCGGCGCGCCCGGGTGGGCGGTGGCCAGCCGCTCGTACAGCACCGCCATGCCCGGCACGGCGGTGCGGGCGTGCTCGTCCAGCACGAACGTGTTCCACGCGGCCAGCAGCGGCCGGGGTAGCGCGGTCACCATGACGGTGTCGTCGATGTCGGAGAGGATGCCGAACCGGACGGCCGGGTCGAGCACGCGGACCAGCGCCTCCACCGGTTCGGCGTCGGCGACGCTGAGGCGTACGCAGCCCCAGCCGGGGGTGAAGTCGGCCTCGATCACGGTGTCGACGAACCCGCTGCGGTCGGCGGTCACCTCCTGGCGCACGCCGTCGGCCTCGATGGTCACCCGGATGTGCTTGGCGGGCAGCGTGGCGAAGCTGCGCCAGCCCCGCACCTTGTCCAGGCGGCCCCGCCGCCGGGTGTCCGGGCGGCCCAGCAGCACCCGGCAGAGCACCCGCGCCCAGCCCGGGGCGCCGTAGCCCGCGTACGCGATGATGTTGGGCTGCCACCCGGTGCGCCGCAACCGGCGCTCGACCAGGCCGTGCACGGCGTCCTCGAAGCGCGCGGCGCGGTGCAGTCGCGGTACGGCAAGCTGGTCCGGTGGTGTGGGTGGCACGCTGCAACACTGCCACACCCGGCCGGGCCCGGCCACGCGAGTGATCCACACCGATCGGCCCTCGGAGCCGCGTTCCGCCGTGACAGACTGCGGTCGGGGCGACGACGGGGGCGTTGGTCGTGTCGACGACGAAGCGGGACCGGGTGCGGCCGCGTCCGGACGCGCCGGCGCTGGTGGCGTTGCTGCTCGGTGTGGCCGGAGTCGGCTACCGCCTGGTGCTGACGCTGCTCACGGTGCCCGCGTCGAACAGCGACGAGGCCACGTTCGGGCTGGCCGCGCTGCACATCGCCGAGCGCGGTGAGCGGCCGGTCTTCCTCTACGGCCAGCGCTACATGGGCGTGCTGGAGTCCTACCTGGCCGCGCCGCTGGTCGGCTGGGCCGGGCCGAGCTGGCCGGTGCTGCGGCTGCCGCTGCTCGCGCTCTTCGCGGTGTTCCTGTGGCTGGCGTACCGGCTGACCCGCCGCCTGTTCTCCCCCTGGCTGGCGGTCGTCGTGGTGGGCCTGCTGGCGCTCGGCTCGGAGCGGGTGGTCCGCGACCAGCTCACAGTGGTCGGCGGCCGTCCGGAGGTGAAGCCGGCGGTGCTGGCGATGCTGCTGCTCGCGGTGGCGCTCGGCGAGGAGCGGGTCCGGCACCGCTGGCTGGCCACCGGCGCGTTCGGGCTGCTCGCCGGGCTGGCGCTCTGGTCGGACTGGCTGATCGCGCCGTACCTGCTGGTGGCGGGCGTGGTGCTGGTCCTGGCCATGCCCCGGGAGCTGATCGGCTGGCCGGGCGTGCTGCTGGTGGCGGGCTTCGCCGCCGGGATCGCGCCGGTGGTGAAGGACAACATCGTCGCGCCGGCCGGGCAGGACTCGCTGTCGGTGTTCCGGGAGATCAGCACCAAGGAGGGCGTCGCGCCGTCGCTGGCCGAACGGCTGCGCGGCGGACTGCTGGAGGGGGTGCCGCTGGCGTCCGGCCTGTGCCCGATGGACGGCTGCGCGCGCTGGACGCAGTGGTTCGGCGTGCTCTACCCGGTGCTGCTGGTGGCCGCCGCCGCGCTCGGGCTGGTCGCGTACCGCCGGGCCGCCGACCACGCCGCGCGGGTCCGGGCCGCGGCGATCCTCGCGCTGGTAGTGGGCGCGGCGTTGACCCTGCTGGCGTACGTGCGCAGCCCGCTCGCCGCGACCGACCCACTCGGCAACTCCCGGTACCTGTCGGTGCTGCAGATCTCGCTGCCGGCCGTGCTGTGGCCGCTCTGGCTGGCCGCCGCGCACGCGCTGCGCAGAACCGCCGGTCCGGCCGCCCGGCTCGGCGGCGCCACGGCGGCCGTGGTGCTGGCCGGGCTGACCGCCGCGACGCTGGCCGGCACCGTGGCGTTCCTGGCCGGCGTGCCGGGCGTACGGGAGGAGGAGCGCACGGCCCGCCGCCTGGCCGACACGGTGCGGAACGCCGGTCTGCACGAGGTGTACGGGGACTACTGGACCTGCAACCGGCTGATCTTCAACACCGGGGAGACGGTCGCGTGCGGCGTGCTCGACGGGGCGCTCACGCCCGGGCAGAACCGCTATCCGGCGTACTGGCAGCGGGTAGCGCGCGCGCAACGGCCCGGGTACGTGCTGGACATCGGCTCCCCCGCCGAGCGCACGCTGCGGCGGCTGCTTGGTGACCGCGCCGACGCGGCGGTGGTGGCCGAGGTGGGCGGCAGTCGCGTGTACCACCCCGACCGTGCCGTGCGGCCGTGGCGCTGAGCCCGGCCCGTACGCTGTGCCGGTGCTCATCCTGCTGCCCCCGTCGGAGGGGAAGGCCGAGGCCGGCACCGGCCGCCGGCTGGACCTGTCCCGGCTGTCCCTGACCGAGCTGAACCCGGCCCGGGAGGCGGTGCTGACCGCGCTCGTCGACCTGTGCGCCGGGCCGGACGAGACGGCGGCCCTGGCCGCGCTGGGCCTCACCGCGGGGCAGCGCGGCGAGCTGCGCCGCAACGCCCGGCTGCGGGAGGCGGCGACGGCCCCGGCCGGGCGGCTCTACACCGGGGTGCTCTACGAGGCGCTGGGCCTGGACACGCTGCCGCCCGAGGCGCAGCGGGCGGCCCGCCGCCAGGTGCTGATCAGCTCCGGGCTGTGGGGCGCGGTACGCCTCCCCGACCGGATCCCGCCGTACCGCTGCCCGATCGGGGCGCGGCTGCCCGGGCTCGGGGCGCTGTCGGCGTACTGGCGTGGCGCGCTCGGGCCGGTGCTGGAGCCCGCCGCCGGACGCGGCCCGGTGCTGGACCTGCGCTCCGGCGCGTACGCGGCCACCTGGACGCCGCGCGGCGCGCTCGCCGAGCGGACGGTGACGGTGCGGGTGCTGCACGAGCGGACCGTGGACGGCACGCCGACCCGGTCGGTGGTGAGCCACTTCAACAAGGCGACGAAGGGCCGGCTGGTACGGGATCTGCTGCTCGCCGACGCCCGGCCGCGTACCGCCGACGCGCTGGTGGGGGCGCTGCGGGAGCTGAAGTACACGGTCGAGGAGGCGCCCCGGGCGGCCGGGCGGCCCCGGCAGGTCGACCTGGTGGTCACCGAACTCTGACCGGCGGGCTTCCCGCAAATTTTGCTCAAGGCTCGGCCGCATCGGTTCCCGACCCGGCCGTTGGCGGCAACGGTAGAGGTACCCCGACTCTGACCGAGGAGCTGCGCCGATGCTCGCCGAGCCCACCTCGCTGCTCGACCGCCCCCGCCCGTCCCCGCCGCTGGACTGGCTGACCCTGACCGACGCCTTCGAGATCGCCTGCATGGTGCGCTGCACGCCGCCGCCGGCCGCCGACGTACGCCGCCTGGACCCCGGACCGCACCGGGGCGGGATCGCCGAGTTCAACCGCGAGGACGCGGCGCACCGGATGCGGCAGCTGCTGGGTCGACTCGACGTGCCGGTGCAGCACGAACTGACCACCGGTGGCCTGCGCCGCCGCTACGAGCTGCACCGGCTGGCGGTGCCGCCGCAGCACCGGGCGGCGTACGCGAATCTGCTCACCACGGGCTGGCGGCAGGGCCGCCGGGAACTGCTCGGCGGGCCGTTCCCGGGCGCCTCGGCGGCGCGGCGGCTCTGGCGGCCCCGGCTGGCGGCGGCGGCCTGGCGGGCGGCGCTGCTCGCCGGCGGCCGGCACGTACGCCGGCACTGCCTCGGCATCCGGCTGGCCGACCGTGACCTGGCCGCGGTGCTGGTCCGCAGCGCGGCGCTGCTGGAGGTGCCGGCGGCGTTGCGGCCGGGCGCGGGCTGCTTCCTGGTGATCGTGCCCAACGGGGAGCACCGGACCCGGATCACCGAGAGCGCGGAGCTGGCCGCCGCCGGCTGACCGGCCCGGCGGCGGGCTTGCGCGGCGGCGGGTGCACGGCGCAGAGTGCAGCCCGTGAGCCGACACTGGCCTGTGCGCGCCGCCGCCCCGCTCGTGCTGGTGCTGCTGCTCGTCTCCGGCCTGGCCGGATGCCGGGACGAGCCGGCCGAGCCGACCCGGATCCGCATCGCCACCGGCAGCCCGACCGCCGTCTACCACGCCTTCGGCCAGTCGCTCGCCGCCGTGCTCAACCGGGAGCTGCCCGGGGTACGGGCCGAGGTGGTGGTCACCGCCGCCTCGGCGCAGAACGTCCGGCTGGTCGGGTCCGGCGCGGCGGAACTGGGCTTCACCCAGGCCGACGTGCTCCCGGCACGTGAACCCGAGCATCCGTCGGTGCTCGCCGTGGCCCGCGTCTACGACGACCTGCTGCACCTGGTCACCCGCGCCGGCGGCCCGATCCGCACGCTCGCCGACCTGCGCGGCCGGCGGGTCTCGGTGGGCGCCGACGGGTCCGGCACCGAGATCACCGCCACCCGCCTGCTGGAGGTGGCCCAGCTCGACGGCGACCGGATCCGCCAGGAGCACCTCGGGCTGGACGACTCGATGACCGCGCTGCGGGAGGACCGGATCGACGCGTTCTTCTTCTCCGGCGGACTGCCCGTACGCGGCGTCGCCGACCTGGCCGAGCGGACCTCGCTGCGGATCGTGGACCTGGGCGAGTGGACCGAGGCGCTGCGCCGCGGGTACGGGCAGGTCTACGTGACCCGGGACATCCCCCGCTCCATGTACCAGGCGGAGCCGGTCAGCACGGTGGCGAACCCGAACTACCTGATCGTCCGCGCCGACCTGCCCGCCGCGCTGGTGCGCGACGTGACCCGGCTGCTGATGGAGCGCCGGGCGGAACTGGCCGCCGCGCACCCGGCGGCGGGCCGGATGAGCCAGCGGTCGGCGATCGTCACCACCCCGCTGCCGCTGCACCCGGGCGCGGCGCAGTGGTACCGCGCCGCGAAGCCCTGAGCTCGCGCGCGGTCAGCGGGTGGCCGGCTCGCCGTCGTGTCGCGGGCCCACTGGCTCGGCGGTCTCGGCCTCCCCGCCGGCCTCACCCGGATCGTCGGCGGGCGCCGGGAACCACAACTCGGCGACCAGGCCCCGGGGCTCGCCCCGGCGCATGGTGAGCCGGCCGTCCGAGGCGTCCACGAGCACCGCCGCGATGGTCAGCCCGAGGCCCGCGCCGTCCACGTTCTGCACGTCCGGCGCCCGCCAGAACCGTTCGGTGGCCTGGTCGAGCTGGCTGGCCGTCATGCCCGGGCCGGTGTCCCGGACGGTGAGCGTCGTACCGCCCTCGGCGGCGCGGACCGTCACCGTCACCTCTCCCCCGGCCCCGCTGAACTTCACCGCGTTGTCGATCAGGGCGTCCAGCGCCTGGTCGATGGCGGTGGGTACGGTGCGGGCGTACACCGGCTCGCCGTCCGCGTCCAGGCGCAGCGCGACGTCGCAGTGCCGGGCCAGCGGCAGCCAGGCGGACACCCGGGACGCGGCGGTGGCGGCGGCGTCCACGGTGACCCGCTGGTTCTCCTCCCGCTCGGCGCGGGCCAGGGTCAGCAGCGCGTCGAGCACGGTGGCCAGCCGGTCGGTCTCCTCCAGCGCCAGCCGGTGCTCGGCCCGCCCGTCCGCGTCGCTGAGGCTGGGACCCAGTTCCTCGACCCGCAGCCGCAGCGCGGTGAGCGGGTTGCGGAGCTGGTGGCTGGCGTGCGCGACGAAGGCGCGCTGCCGGTCCATCACGTCGGAGACCGCGTCGGCCATGTCGTTGAAGCTCGTCGCGAGCCGGCGCAGCTCGGGTGGGCCGAGCCGGGGGCGCACCCGCGCGGTCCGGCGGCCCTCGGCGATCTCGTGGGTCACCGCGTCCAGCTCGGTGACCGGGCGCAGCACCCAGCCGGCCAGCCCGAACGCGGTGGAGACGCAGGCCAGCACCGCGAGCAGGCCGATGCCGGCCAGCAGCAGCCACCACGCGCTGACGGTGCGGCGCACCCCGTCCGCCGGGCTGGTGGTCACCACCGCGCCGAGCACCTCGCCGCCGTCGTTGATCGGCACGGCCGTCACCACCGGCCCGCCGTCCCACGGCCAGACCGACTCGGGGCCGCTGAACTGCTGCCCGGACAGCGCGGTGTCGAGCGCCGCGCCGGTGCCCGCGCCCGGCTCCCAGGCCGACGAGGCGGCCACGGTACGGCGCTCCCGGTCCACCACCGCAGCACCGATGCCGTAGAGGGCGTCGTAGGCGGCCAGTTCCCCGTCGAGCGGACCGGGGCTGCCGCCGCGCAGCGCCGGGCCGGCGAGCGAGGCGAACCGGGTGGCGTCGGCGAGGCGGTCGGCGCGTACCCGGTCGGTCTCCCGGGAGGCCAGCGTGAACGCCAGCGGCGTCTCCAGGGCGATCAGGACGAGCACCATCAGCAGCAGGTAGCTGATCACCAGTCGGCGCCGCACGGGCCCCTCCTCACGCGCCGCGGAGCCGGTAACCGACCCCGCGCACGGTCTCCACCAGCGTCGCGTCGCCGAGCTTGCCGCGCAGCGACCCGACGTGCACCTCCACGGTGTGCCGGTCGGCCCAGGTGGTGCCCCACACGTCGAGCAGGATCCGCTCGCGCGGCACCGCCACCCCCGGCTGGCGGGCCAGCGAGAGCAGGATGTCGAACTCCTTGCGGGTGAGCGACACGTCCCGGCCGTCCACGCTCACCGTCCGGCCGCCGACGTCGATGCGCACCGGCCCGGCCTCGATGAGGTGACGCTCCGGGACGGTGTGCGCGGCGCGGCGCAGCACCGCCTCGATGCGCGCCTGCAACTCCACCATCGAGAACGGCTTGACCACGTAGTCGTCGGCGCCCAGCCGCAGGCCCAGCACCCGGTCGCGTTCCTCGCCACGGGCGGTCACCGCGATGATGCCGAGCTGGCTGCTGCGGCGGCGCAGCTCGCGGCACACCTCGGTGCCGTCGCCGTCGGGCAGCGTCAGGTCGAGCAGCACCAGGTCGCAGGGGGCGGCGGAGAGCGCCGCGGCGACTGTGGCGGCGTGTTCCACCTGGTAGCCGCGCCGGGTCAGCGCGGACGACAGCGCGGCGGCGACCCGACGGTCGTCCTCGACCAGGAGGATCCGCACCCGTTCCTCCCTCCGCTCGACGTGTGCCCTGCGAATGGTGGCAGACGCGCCGCCGGGACGCGAGGCCGCTCTAGGCTGCTGGCGTGATCTACAAGATTCTCTCCGACGACGAGTGGGCGCGGGCACGGGCGGACGGGCGGTTCGCCGGCACCGCGATGGACCGGCAGGACGGCTACGTCCACCTGTCCGCCGCCGACCAGGTGGTGGAGACGGCGCGGAGGTTCTTCGCCGGGGTCACCGGCCTGACCGTGCTCGCGGTGGACGAGTCCCGGCTCGGCGACGCGCTGCGCTGGGAGGCCTCCCGCGGCGGCGCGCTGTTCCCGCACCTGTACGCCGCGCTGCCGGTGGACGCTGTCGTCGCCGCGCATCCGCTGCCGGCCGACCGGCCCGCCGCCGACGCGGTGGCCGAACTGCTCGGGTGAGCGCTCGTTATGCTGCGTCGAGCCCGCCCGACGGCGCGACGCGCCCTGCCACGATGCGAGTTGAGATGACTGACAGCAACGACCGGTCCGCCTCCGTCTTCGTCCACCCGACGGCCGACGTGGAGGACGGCGCCAAGGTCGGCGACGGCACCAAGGTCTGGCACCTGGCGCACATCCGGTCGAGCGCGCAGGTCGGCGCCGGCTGCGTGATCGGCCGCAACGTCTACGTCGACGCGGGCGTCACGGTGGGCGACCTGGTGAAGATCCAGAACAACGTCTCGGTCTACCAGGGCGTGACCATCGAGGACGAGGTGTTCGTGGGTCCCTGCGCCGTGTTCACCAACGACTTCCGCCCGCGCGCCCAGAATCCGGACTGGACGATCACGCCGACGCTGATCCGGCGTGGCGCCTCGATCGGCGCGAACGCCACGCTCGTCTGCGGCATCGAGGTGGGCGAGTACGCGATGATCGCCGCCGGTTCGGTGGTGACCCGCGACGTCAAGCCGTACCAGCTGGTGGCCGGCAACCCGGCCCGGCCGAAGGGCTGGGTCGACGCCAAGGGCGAGGTCGTCTCCCGCGACGTCGACAACCCGCCGCACCAGGGCTGAATCGACGAGAAAGGGGCGACGACCGCGCCGGTCGTCGCCCCTTTCCCGGTACGCCTCAGCCGCAGAGCCGGCCGATCTCGTCCCGGAAGCGGTCCATCGGGTTCGACCCGGCCGGGCCGAGCAGGTACTCCTTCAGCTCCCGTCGCGCCCCGGTCATCGGGTCGTCGCCGGACCGCGTCACGTCGAGGATCTTCGCCAGCTCGCCGCAGTCCGCCGAGAGCAGGTACGCCGCGCGCGCGGTCGGGAACTGCCGGCGGAACTCGTCCTCGGACAGGCCGGCCGGGTTCGCCACCACGTACGGCCGCTCGCTCTGCACGAAGTCGGAGACCACGCTGGACACGTCGCTGACCAGCAGGTCGGTGACGTTGAAGCAGTCGAACAGCCCCGGCGTGCGGCCGGTGACCACCAGGTGCGCGGTCCCGTCCAGCGAGGACGGATCGGTGTCGCCGCCGGCCGCCTTGATCCGGCCCACGATGCGCTCGTGCACGGCCCGCGCCTTCGCCGACCGGCTGCCGGTCAGCGGGTGCGGCTTGTAGATCACCCGCACGTCACCGGCGGCGAGCAGCCCGGAGACGATCCGCTCCCCCATCAGCACCAGCGAGGTGTGGTACGGGTCGTCGTCGAGCCAGCCCTCCCAGGTGGGCGCGTAGAGCACGGTGAAGCGGTGGTCGGCGGCGCCGGAGCCGAACGTGTGCACCCCGGCGAGCTGCGGCCGGCCGACCTCCACGATGTCGCGGTCCAGCACGCCGACGTCGGCGCGCGCGTACCGCTCCCGCCCGGCCGGCCCGGCCACCCAGACCTCGTCGTACACCTTGCTGTACGGATTCACGCTCGCCTGCTTGTCGCTGTCGCCGTGGCCGACGAAGACGTGCTTGACGCCCGGTTCCCGCAGCAGGTGGATGTTGGCGCCGACGTTCGCGGCGTACAGCGCCACGCGCAGCGAGCTGAGGTCGAGGTTCATGAAGTCGACGCCGGCCGGCACGCAGATGACCGGCAGCCGGGTGTCGGCGAGCTGCTCGAACGCGTCAGCGGCGCGCAGCAGAACCACCGCGCGGCGGCCGGTCGCCTCCACCGGCGCGAGCCACATGTTGGCCTGGTAGACGTCCTTGGCCGGGCCGGCGAAGTAGAGCGCGACCTCGGGCCGTTCCCGGGCCATCCAGTCGTGCACGGCCGGCAGCACGCCCGGCTGGCTGCCCCGGCCGCGCAGCGCGGTCAGCGCCAGCACCGCGGCGGTGACCAGGCCGGCGGCGAGCGTCACCAGGCCGGTGACCACCACCGGGGCGACCCGGTCGAGCGCGGCGGCCGCCACCGCCGCCGGCACCAGCAGCACGTTGAGCAGCGGCATGTTCAGCCCGGCCAGCCGCCGCGCCCAGGCCGGCGGCACCGGGACGCGCCGCAGCGCGCCGAGGTCGATGTTGCGGGTGTACGCCGGGGGGTCGACCCGCCCGTCGATCACCTTCGTCACCGCGTTCGTGGCTACCGCAACGGTCCAGAGCGCGGCGGGCAGCAGCAGCACCGCGATCGTGCCGGCCACGCCGGGGCGGGCCGAGACGACCACCAGCAGGACCACCGACAGGTCCCGCACCAGCTGCCGGAAGGTCTCGCCGAGCCCGGCCTTGTCGAGCAGTTCGGCGGTCGGAGTGTGCCGCCCGGCCAGGGCCAGTTCACCGGCGAAGGCGACCACGGCGGCCACCGCGAACGGCACCACCAGGCCGAGTACTCCGGAGAGGACCATGACCGCGTAGCCGAGGAGCGTCGCGCCCACCGCGGCGAGACCCTGCTGGCTGCGAATTCTGCTCAACAACGACACGCTCCCTGTCTGCCCCGACGTCGGCCAGGTTCGATTCGGACCGCTGCGACCCTAAACGGGTCACATGACACAAGTATTGCCGGGGTGTCCGGCAGGTGAACGGCGGACGCCGATCGGCTGGTGCGACACGCGACGGCCCCGGCCGTGATCACGGCCGGGGCCCGGTACGCGCGTGTGCGGTCAGCCTCCGATGACCACCCGGCGCACGCCGGTCCAGCGCTCCGGGTCGGTGACCCGCCGGCCGTCCACGAGCACCGTCACGCCGGGCAGGTCGGCCGGGGACAGCGTGCGGTACTCCGCGTGGTCGGCCTGGATCACCGCGGCGCCGAGCGGCTCGCCGTCGTAGCCGGGCAGGCCGTGCGCGGCCAGCTCCTCGTTGCTGTACATCGGGTCCGACACGTACGGCACCGCGCCCCGGCGGCGCAGCGCCTCGACGGTCGGGAAGACGCCGGAGAAGGCGGTCTCCTTGACGCCACCGCGGTAGGCGGCGCCGAGCACCAGCACGCCGACCCCGGTCAGGTCGCCGTACGCGGCGGCGAGCAGGTCGACCGCGTACTCCGGCATGGCCGCGTTGGCCTCGCGGGCCGAGCGCACCACGGTGGCGGCCGGGTCGTTCCACAGGTACATCCGCGGGTAGATCGGGATGCAGTGGCCGCCGACCGCGATGCCCGGCGAGTGGATGTGGCTGTACGGCTGCGTGTTGCACGCCTCGATGACCTTGGTGACGTCCACGCCCACGGTGTCGGCGAAGCGGGCGAACTGGTTCGCCAGGCCGATGTTCACGTCCCGGTAGGTCGTCTCGGCGAGCTTGGCCAGCTCGGACGCCTCGGCCGAGCCGAGGTCCCACACGCCGTTGGGGCGGTTCAGGTCGGGCCGCTCGTCGAAGTCGAGCACCGCCTCGTAGAACCGGACGCCGTGCGCGGCCGACGTCTCGTCGATGCCGCCGACCAGCTTCGGGTAGCGGCGCAGGTCGGCGAAGACCCGGCCGGTGAGCACCCGCTCGGGGCTGAACACGAGGTGGAAGTCGGTGCCGGCGGTGAGGCCGGAACCCTCGGCGAGCATCGGCGCCCAGCGGTTGCGGGTGGTGCCGACCGGCAGCGTGGTCTCGTAGCTGACCAGCGTGCCCGGCTTCAGCCCACGGGCGATGGCCCGGGTGGCGTCGTCCATCCAGCCGAAGTCCGGCACGCCCTCGGCGTCCACGAACAGCGGCACGACCACGACGACCGCCTCCGACTCGGCGACCGCGGCGGCGGTGTCGGTGGTGGCCGACAGCAGGCCGGCGGCGACCGTCTCCTTCAGCTTGACGTCCAGGTCGGCCTCGCCCGGGAAGGGCACCGCACCGTCGTTCACCAGCTGGACGACCCGCTCGGAGACGTCGGCGCCGATCACCCGGTGCCCCTTGGACGCGAACTGCACGGCCAGCGGCAGACCGATCTTGCCGAGCGCGACGACGCAGATGTTCATGAACTACTTTCCTCCTCGGGGGAGCCGGCGCCGAAGACGGGCCGCGACCCGGCGAAGCGTCACCGGCCAGACGGTGAACGCCAAGTGACCTTTGTGGTTGTTGTTGATCGTGACCAGATGCAGTCGGGTGCCGTCGCGGTACACCACCCGGTGGATCAGCGGCGGCCGGAACCCCCGCACCGGGACGGCGGCGCTGTCCGCCACCCGGACCCGGACCGCCCGGGTCGTTCCCGCCGGACCGAGGTCGGCCGCCAGATCCGGGAGCCGGAACGTGGCCTCCACAGTCGTGCCCATCGGGTCGGCCGGCAGCAGCCGCACGGCGGCCTCCGCCTCGCCCACCCGCACGGACATGTCCCCGCCGACCAGGTCGGCGAGATCCGGCCGGGGACTGCGGGCGAGGATCTGCACCCGCCGGTCACCGTCGGGCCCGGTCACCGAGCGTACCGAAACCGCGGTCAGCGCGGCGAGCCACCGGCTCGCCGCCGGCTCCAACTCGTACCATTCGTCACTCAGGCCACCCGCCTCACCGAAGCCCGGGAACGCGGCGAACCAGCGCTGGTCGCGGACCACCGTCGAGGGCAGGCCGTCGGCGGCGGTCAGCCGGATGATCGCCACCAGGTCCTCCGGCCGGCCGTACGCGGCCGTGCCGACGAGCACGCGGGTGGCCGCGTCGAGCCGGTCGCGGATGCCGTCGGTGAGGTACTCCCGGACCAGCTTGCCGACCCGCGACCGGACCTGCTCCCGGGTCTCGGCGTCGAGCTTGAGGTAGTCGGGGCGGAACAGCTTCGCGATCTCCCAGGCGAAGTGGCGCCGCAGCACCGCGTCGCGCCGCTGCCCCGGCTCCACCATGTCGGCCACGAACCGGACGATGCGCTCCACACACTCCAGCCGGGCGAGATGGTCGCTGCGGTAGGTGATGTTCGTGGAGTTGAGGCGCTTGACCGCGAAGTAGTAGTCGTAGTCGGCGAGCACCGAGATGCGGGCCGCCCGCAGGCACGCCTCCAACGTGAACGGCTGGTCGCTGCCGACCGCCATGTCCTCCGGGAAGCGCAGGTGGTGACGCTCGATCAGGTCCCGCCGGAACAGCTTCGTGTTCGACAGCGAGAACGGCAGCGGCGAGTCGAACAGGTCGATGTCGGACCGGGTCCGGTCGTAGATCTCCTGGTGCACGTAGCGCTTGTTCACGCCGACCATGCGGCCGAGCACCACGTCCGAGCCCCACCGGTCGGCCGCCGACACCAGCCGCTCCAGCGCCTCGCGGCCCAGGTGGTCGTCGGCCCCGATGAAGAACACGTACCGGCCGGTGGCCAGGTCCAGCGCCCGGTTGCTCGGGGCGGCCGGCCCGCCGGAGTTGGGCTGGTGCACCACCGTCAGGACCGAGGGGTACGCCGCCGCGAACCGCTCCAGCTCCGCGCCGCTGCCGTCGGTGGAGCCGTCGTCGACCGCGACGATCTGCAGCCGGTCGTGCCCGATCGTCTGGTTGACGAGCGACTCGAGGCAGGTGGTGAGGTCCGGCATGGTGTTGTACACCGCGACGACGACCGTGACGTCCGGTCGGCTCACCGCCCGGCCGCCGTCCGGGCCGAGGTGTCGGTCGTGACGGCGCCCCGTGCCGCGGCTGCCGCCCCCAGGTCCGCCGCAGAGATCGCCCCGTCAGAACCCATGCCCGTCCGTCTCCGTGTCAACCACTGTCGCACGTGCGACCCGAGCGAGTGTACGACAAGCGCGGCGCGGGAGGCCGATGCCCGGCCGTGCCGGGAAGCCGGTGTCGCCGTTGCTACCCTGCACCCGGCTCCGGGGCAGCGCTCCCGCCGGTCGCCGACGCCCCGGACGCCGACGCCGGGGGCGAAGATCACTCGGACAGGACCACGCATGACCGCACCGACGCGCGGCCAACAGCCGCCCGCGGAGACGGTTTCCCAGCACCGGGCCTCCTTCGGGCACCGGCTGGCGACCGCCTTCCGCAACGCCCTGCCCGCGCTCGTCGGCTACGTCGCCGTGCGGGCCGTCGGGCTGGTCACGCTCTGGCTCTGGGCCCGCGCCACCGGGGCCCGGCCGGCCGCGCTGCTCACCGGGTCCGACGGCGTGTGGTACCTGCGGATCGCGCGCGACGGCTACGACGGCTACGCCCGGGTCCAGAGCGACATGGCCTTCTTCCCGCTCTATCCCCGCCTGGTCGGGGCGCTGGAGCCGTTGACCCCGCTCGGCGCGCGCGCCACCGCGCTGGCGGTCGCCGCCGTCGCCGCGCTCGCCGCCGCCTGGGGTCTGTTCGCGGTCGGCGAGCGGCTGTACGACCGCCGCGTCGGCATCCTGCTCGCCGTGCTCTGGGGCGTGCTGCCGCACAGCATCGTGCAGAACATGAGCTACAGCGAGGGGATCTTCACCGCGTTCGCCGCCTGGTCCCTGTACGCGCTGCTGCGCCGCTCGTGGCTGCTCGCCGCCGTGCTCAGCCTGTGCGCCGGACTGACCCGGCCGACCGGCTCCGCGTTGCTCGCCGTGGTCTGTCTCGCGGCGCTGATCGCGGCGTTGCGCCGCCGCGACGGCTGGCGCCCGTGGGCCGCGCTGGTGATCGCGCCGGCCGGCTGGGTCGGGTACCTGGCCTGGGTGGGTTGGCAGACCGGGCGGCCGGACGGCTGGTTCCACATCCAGGACGCCGGCTGGGGCACCACCTTCGACTTCGGCGCCGACACGGTCCGGGTGGCGCAGCGCGTGCTGGCGCAGCCCACGGCGCTGACCATGTACGTGGTGACGCTCGTGGTACTGATCGCGCTGGCGCTGTTCGTGCTCAGCGCCCTCGACCGGCAGCCCTGGCAGCTCCTGCTCTACAGCGGCCTGATCCTGCTCACCACGCTCGGCGCGGCCGGCTACTACCACGCCAAGGCGCGCTTCCTGCTGCCCGCGTTCCCGCTCCTGCTGCCGGTCGCCGTCGCGCTGGCCCGGGCCGGCTGGGCCCGGGCCGTCACCGTGCTGGCCCCGCTGCTGATCGTCTCCGCCTACTTCGGCGGCTACGTCCTGATCATCTGGAACCGGTCGCCGTGAGGCGCGCCGCTCAGTTGCTGAACGGCCGCACGTCCCAGAGCCACACGTCGTCGACCTGGCGGCCCGGCCCGTACAGGGCGTCGAGCACCACGCGCAGGTCTTCCTGCCGGCGGTGCTTGGGCAGCGCCACCGCGTCCGCCCGCCAGTAGCGGGCGTCGGCGCGGGCCTGGGCGACCTCAGCCGGCGTCACGTCGGTGCCGCGCTTGCCCTCCGCGACCAGCGTGAGCAGCTTCGCCGTCGGCTGCGGCTCGACGCCCCACCGCCCGGTCGGGTCCTCCTTGGACGTGGGGGCGAGGAAGTAGCCCTGCGGGACCGCGAACTCGGCCAGCGCCGCCGAGCCCCAGTAGACCGAGGTCATGTTCGCCACCGGCACCGGCACCAGGGTGCGGCCGGGGGCCACGTGGTCACGCCAGGTGCCGGCGGTGACGAAGTCCGGCACCGCGGGACGGCCCTGGGCCGGCAGCGGGGTGGGCAGGATCGGCACCAGCGCGGCAGCCACCGCGACGACAGCGATCCGGGCCGGCAGCCGGTCCCCGTCACGCGCGAGACTCGCCACCCGGTCCAGAGCCAGCGCCAGCAGGACACCCACGGCCATGGTGGTGATGAACCCGAAGCGGGCCACCACCACGGCGTCGAAGACCGGAAGGTGCTGCAGCAACGCGAACGGCGCCGGGATCGTGGTCCGCTCGGTGCCCCAGGTCCAGGTGGTGCCCATCGACAGCAGCGCGCACACCACGGCGACCAGGGTCAGCACCCGGACGGTGATCTCCTTGCGTAGCCACCACGCGGCGGCGACCGCCACCACCACCAGCGACCAGCCGAAGAAGCTGACCTGCTCGGTGGTGTTCGGGCCCCAGCCGCCGGCGCTGGTCGGGCTGCCGGCGATCGACTCGGTCGCGTAGCGCACGTAGGAGCCGAGCTTCAGGGCGTAGACGTCGGGGCCGCCGGGGTGCCCCATCCGGTGCTGCGGCCCGAAGAACTGCATCCACAGCGGGTACGCGGTGACGACAGCGACAAGCGCTCCGGCCACCCCCAGCCCGCCCAGCAGCCGGGGGGCGCGCCGCAACGCGACCTTCGGCGCCAGCGCGAGATGGGCCAGCGCGGCGAGCAGGCAGCCGAGCGCGAGCAGGAAGAGGATCTCCACGCTGATGAAGAACTGTGCCGCGATCAGCGCGCCGAGCACCAGCCCGTCCCGCAGCACCCGACCGCCCCGGGCCAGTGCCAGCACCCGCCAGCCGATCAGCGGCACCAGCCACTGCGCGGTCATGTGCGGGTGCCCGTTGCTGTGCGACACCAGCGCCGGCGCGAACGCGCAGAACAGGCCGCCGACGAATGCGGCGGCACGGGATCGCACCACGTGCCGGGACAGCACGTGGTACCAGGCGTAGCCGGTGCCGACCAGGTTGAGCGTCATCAGCAGCACGTACGCCGTCGGGGCGCCGAACAGCAGCGTCACCGGCGACAGCAGGATCCCGGGCAGCTGCATGCCGACGTTGGTCATCAGGTTCACGCCGTCGGGGGCGTTCTGCGCGGTGGTGAAGAACGGGTTCTCCAGGTGCCGGACCGCGTGCGCCGCGTACGCCAGCATCCACTCGTTGAATCCCTGGTCGTCCGGGCGGCTGCCGAGCAGGCGTCCGTCCGGGTTGCGCCACCCGCGGGCGGTCACCAGGAGCGCCCAGGCCAGGTAGACCGCCGCGACGACGCCGTCCCACCGGCTCCACCGCCGGACCGGCCGCTCGCCGGTCCCGTCGCCGGCCTCGGTGCGGCCGCCGTCGTCCGTCGCGGTCTCCGCCGGCTCCGGCGCCCGGCGGACCTCCGTGTCGCCGGGCGAGGTGTCGCCGGGAGTGGCCGCAGCGGGGTCGGTGGGACGGGTGTCCGGAACGGTCATGAGGCAGGAGTTTACGGCTGCGCGGCGTCGTCGCCCGGCACCCCCCGGGCCGCGCGCCCGGCGCGTCTCCACGGCCTGGTCAGCGCCGCGTCGAGCGCCGCCACGGCCAGCACCACCAGGCTGATCCGCAGGTAGATCGCCTCCTGGATGCCGAACCGGCTGTACTCCCCGGCGGACAGCATGAGGCTGGCGAGCACACTGACCAGGCTCACCACCACACCGAGCACGCCGGCCACGACGAGCCACGGCCGCCGGCGGACCGCGCCGGTGAGCACGCACGCCAGCACTGTCGCCACGACGGCGCCGGCGAGCAGAGGAAGCACCAGGTCGCGGCGCGGGTACCAGACCCTCTCGACCGCGTCCGGCAGCATCGACACCGGGCGGCCGTACGTGTGCAACTCGGTGCTGCCCAGCGCCATCGGCAGGATCCGGCCGACCATGATCTCGCGGTAGTGATCCGGCTCGGCCATCGCGTACCGGAAGCCGATTGCCATCTCGTGCTCCTCGGCCCACCGCTGCAGTTCGGGGCAGTTCGCGTACGCCTCGGAGAACTTGCGGACGTTCCACCGCCGGACCAGGCTCGGGTCCTCGATCGCCACGCACCGCGGCATGCCGAGCTCGCGGTGGTAGACCTGCCGAATCTCCGGGTCGCGCTGCACCTCGACCATCAGCCGGTAGAGGAACGTCTCGTCGGTCTGCGAGCGGCCCGACGCGCTCCACTTGGCGAACGTCTCGTCGGTGGGACCGAGCAGCGCCGCGTTCCAGCCCAGCCCGGCGCCGATCGCGACCAGCGCCACCACCGCCGCCCAGCGGTGCGGGCGGCTGCGCCACGCCAGCACCGCCAGCACCGCCGGCACCAGCGCGATGAACAGCAGCATGTCCTGCCGGACGAACATCCACCACACGGTCACCACGACCGTGGCGGCGAGCAGCGGCCACGAGCGCCGGCGTACCCAGAGCACCAGCAGGCCGAACGCGAGCAGGCCGAGGCTGATGGAGAGCGACTCGGCGGTCAGCGTGTGGTCCCACACGTAGACCGCGCGGGTCAGCGCCAGCACGAACAGCGCGACCCCGGCGCAGACCCGGGCGGTCGTGCCGCGCAGCATCGTCCAGAGCGCCAGCACGAGCACCACCCACGCCGCGGTGCTGATCAGGGCCTGCGCCCACGCGCGGGCCGGATCGCTGCCGGCGAGCGTGTAGAGCAGCGGCGTGCCCCACAGTCGCGGCGCGTGCCCGGTGAAGGAGAGCGTCGCGGTCGGGTTCGGCCCGTCGAGCAGCCCGGCGTACGACCGGGTGTCGAAGGTGCGGAACGCCTCGGCCCGCGCGGCGATACTCAGCCGCGCGGCGACGAACGCGACGACCAGACCCGCGAGCACGAGCTGCGCGGGGCGCGGCCGGGGACGCGGCCGCCGGGCGGCGGGCGGCTCAGCCGGCTCCTGCGGGCGCTCTTGAACGACCGACGACTCGACCATGACGGGATTTCCTCGCGCTCGTGCCGGCCTTGTCGGCGTCCAGAAGCGGAATGCCCCGATGTTAGCCTGGATCGCCCGCGTGGGGGTTCCCCTCACCGGCCGGCGCAGCCGGTTCCGCGGGGCGCCCACGGACGCCGCCCCGGTCGGACGGACAGTCAATCGGAGGGATCACCCACATGAAGGTCGTCAGCATCGTTGGCGCCCGGCCCCAGCTGGTCAAACTCGCACCGATCGCCGCGGCGTTCGCCGCCACGGAGCACGAGCACGTCATCGTGCACACCGGGCAGCACTACGACGCCGACCTCTCCGACGTCTTCTTCTCCGGGCTCGGCATCCCCGACCCGGACGTGCATTTGGGCATCGGTTCCGGCAGCCACGGCGTGCAGACCGGCAAGACGCTGGCCGCCCTCGACCCGGTGCTCGCGGCCGAACGACCCGACTGGGTGCTGGTGTACGGCGACACCAACTCCACGCTGGCCGGCGCGCTGTCCGCGGTGAAGATGCACCTGCCGGTGGCCCACCTGGAGGCGGGGCTGCGTTCGTTCAACCGCCGGATGCCGGAGGAGCACAACCGCGTCCTCACCGACCACTGCGCCGACCTGCTGCTGGCGCCCACCGAGGAGGCGGTGCGCCACCTGTCCGCCGAGGGCCTGGCCGCCCGTTCCGTGCTGGTCGGCGACGTGATGGTCGACGTTTGCCTGCGGGTGCGTGACGCGGTGCTGGCCGGTGACCAGCCGCGCCCCGAGCTGCCGGCCGGCATCGACCCGGACGCGCCGTACCTGCTGGCCACGCTGCACCGGGCGGAGAACACCGACGACCCGGAGCGGCTGGCCGCACTGGTGGGCGCGCTCGCCGAGCTGCCGGTGCCGGTCGCCCTGCTGGCGCACCCGCGCCTGCTGGCCCGGGCCGAGGAGCACGGCATCAAGCTGGGTGGCGGCGCGCTGCACGTGGGCCGGCCGCTGCCGTACGGCGGCATGGTGGCCGCGGTGCTCGGCTCCGTCGGTGTGGTGACCGACTCGGGCGGCCTGCAGAAGGAGGCGTACCTGCTGGACCGGCCCTGCACCACGCTGCGCCCGGAGACGGAGTGGGTGGAGACCCTCGCGGACGACTGGAACCGGCTGGTTCCGGACCCGTCCGCGCTGGGCGCCGACGGCTGGGTGCGGACCGCCACCCGGCCCCGGCCGGCCGCCGCGCGCGGCAACCCGTACGGTGACGGCCACGCGGCCGAGAACGTGGTCCGGGTGCTCGCCGAGCACGCCCGCTGAAATCGGACCGGCCCGCCGGGCGCCGTCGCGATCGACGGTGCCGGCGGGCCGCTTCACGTGGTGCGGCAGGCGGCGTCAGGCCGCCGCGGTGAGCTGCGCCAACGGGGGCGGGTCGAGCGAGGTGGTGGCGACCACGTTCGGGAATCGGCGGGCCAGCCGCCAGCCGAGCGTGATGGACAGCGCGTCGGAGGCCACGATCAGGTCGACCGGGTCGCGCTCCAGGTCCAGTTCGGACAGCCGCTTGTCGGCCAGCCGGGACAGTACCAGCGGGCGCACGTTCGAGTACGCCTTCATGAACACTCGCTTGTGGAACGCCCGGCTCAGGCGCTCCTGCCGCCGGCTGAGCCCGCTCGCCGTGCCGCCGCCGGCCAGCCGGCTCAGCCCGCGGGCCACTCGCCGGGGCCCGCTGGTGACCACGATCCGTTCGGTACGCAGCAGCGGATGCCGCTTCTCCGCGGCGCCGAGGGTGAACAGCCGCACGTTGGGCCGGCCGGCCAGGTCCGCCCAGTTGGTGTCGCTGAGGACCACCACGTCCAGCCGGGCGCCCTCGTCGAGGAGCCGCTCGGCCAGCGCCACGACCTTCTCGTGCGGTTTGTGGTTGAACGCCAGCAGCAGCGCCCGCGGCGTGCGGGACGCGCCCGCGGTGGGCGGCTGGTTGCCGGCTGCGTCGTCGAACGTCACGATGCGATCCTTCCCGCCTCGATCTTGCGCCGCACCATCGAGCGCAGCCTGGCCTCCAGCGGTGCCGTGACCGCCTGCCGGGTGAACGTGTCGGCGTGCGCGCGCGCCTCGGCACGCTGCTTCGCCGACATGTCCCGGGCCGCCTTGCCGGCGGCGATCATCGACTCGGCGATGTCGTGCACGTCGAGGCTCTCCGGGTTGAACCAGAGGGGATAGCCGGCCAGCACGTCCTGCGCGGCGATGCCGGGCGCGTGCACCGAGACGATCGGGCTGCCGCTCGCCATGTACTCGAAGATCTTCCCGGAGGTGACGTACCGCGCGCCGCCGGCCAGGAAGACCAGCACGTCGCTGTCCTGGTAGACCTTGCCGACCTCGGTCTTGGAGACCGGGCCCCGGTAGTGGATGCCGTACTCGGGCAGCGCGTGCCCCTGCTCGCCCTCGACCAGGCCGAGCCGCGCGATGAGGTCGGTCTTGCCCTGCTTGAAGTAGCCGAGGTGACCGTGGATGTTCAGCTCCGCGTCGGCCAGGTCGGGATGCCGCCGGGCGATCTGGAACGCCTCGGCCATCTGCTCCACCGGCTGGGTGCTGTTCATGGTGCCGAGGAAGGAGAAGCGCAGCGGGCGGTCGCGGTCCGACTCGGACGGCGGCGTGGGCGCGTCGAGCTGGGTCAGCAGATCCGGGTCCCAGCCGTTGGGGACCACCATCATCCGGTCCGCGGCGTTCGGGTAGCGGTCGGCGTACCAGGCCAGCAGCGGCTGGTTGACGAAGATCGAGGCGGAGGCGTCGCGCAGGATCCGGCGCTCCCAGCGCCAGGCGGGGTGGCCCGGCTCGTACCCCGGCTCCTCGGTGAACATGTTGAGCGTCCAGGCGTCGCGGTAGTCGACGGCGAACGGCACGCCGGTGGCCTTGTGGATCATCCAGGCGGCGGCGAACGAGGCGAACGGGTTGCCGGTGGCGAGCACCACGTCGAAGCGCCGCCGGGCGTGCATCCGCAGCGCCTTGCGCACCGACGCCAGCGCCCAGGACAGGTAGTGCTCGGGGAAGAACTTCTTCAACCCGAAGTTGTAGAGGTTGCGGGCCAGGATCGGCGACATGCCCCGGAACCGGCCGTAGGCGTGCAGGTCACGTTCCCAGGCGAAGTGGCTGATGTTGGGCCGCTCCACCTGGACCGACGGGTGCACGGTCTCGGCCAGCTGCTCGTCGACCGAGCCGATCACGCGGTGCAGGAACGACAGCGGCGACGCGAAGGCGGTCACGTCCCAACCGTGCTCGGCCAGGTAGTTCGCGGTGGCCCGGGCCCGGTACACGCCGCTGGCCCGCGACGGCGGAAAGTAGAAGGACAGGTACAGGATGCGCGGTCGGCGCGTCGGGCGCGTCATGGATTGTCCCCCTGGGCGGAATCCGGGTCGGGTCGGTTCTGGCCATCGGTCGCCACTCCAGAGTAGTCGTAACTGAAGCAGACTCTCGGGCTCGCGTGACCGCGTCGGCGCTCCAGCAGGCGCACCGCGTACGGCATCGCCACCGGATCGGTGACGACGAGCACATCCACCGTGGGACGCGCGCAGGCCCGGGCGAGAAGCCGGTCACGCTGGTCGCCGCGCATCCGCACGAACGCCCGGTGCGCCGGGTCGGCGAGGCGCCGCTGGAACGCGCGCTCGGCCCGCTTCGACACCTTCCGCAGCGGACCGCGGCCGATGGTCCGCAGCAGCTTGCGGGGCGCCTTGTACAGCGCCGCCTGTTCGACCCGGTCGGCCGGCAGCCGACGTTGCAGGGCGGCCAGGTCGATCACCCGCACGCCGGTGGCGAACGTCTCACGACTCCAGGGGCCCATCTTGTCGACCACCACGGTGGCGGCGCCCCCGTCGGCGATCACCTGGCGGGACTCCTCCACGACCGCGCGCCGCCGGACCGACCCGACGGACAGGAAAAGGACGTGCATCTCACTCCATCAGCTGCGGCGCCCGGCGTCAGACCGCCGGGTCGGCCTCGTCGGAGAACCACAGGCGGCGGTGCGTCTCGGCGACGGCGGCGTAGCCGTACCGGTCGGCGAGCGCCTTACGGGCGTGGGCCGGTTCGAGGTCGTCGGGGAACCGGGACCGCAGCCGCCGGTATCCGGCGACGATCGTCTCCGGGTCGTCTGTCACGTCGATCATCTGACCGGCGGCGTCCTCGATGCCGGCCAGCGTCCGCTCCGGACCGCCGCAGCGGGTGACCAGGACGGGCAGCCCGGCCGCGATCGCCTCGATGACCGCCACCCCGAACGTCTCGCGGCGGCTCGGGTGCACCAGCAGGTCGTGCTCCCGCATCAGCTCCAGCGCCCGCTCGGGCGGGACCGCCCCGGTGAACGTGACCGCGTCGGCCACCCCGAGCTCGGCCGCCCGGGCGGTCAGGCTCGCCAGCAGCGCGCCCTCCCCCACCAGCGTCAGCGTCAGTGCCGGGTCGTCCTGCCGGCACCGCGCGAACGCCTCCAGCAGCAGCGGTACGCCTTTGAGCTCGGAGAGCGCGCCGACGAACAGCCACCGGCGCAGCGCGGTGATCGGCGTCGGGCGGGGCCGGTCGAAGGAGATCGGGTTGGCGATCGCGCCGATCCGGTCCGCGTGGTGCGGGAACGCCTCGACCAGCGGGGCCCGGACGCCCTCGCCCACGGCGAGGAAACCGGCGCACCGGTCGAGCACCTCGTCGTACATCTCCCGGCCGCGGGCGGTCTCGAGCACCTTGTCCAGGAAGCTGGCGTGCTCGGTCACGTAGACCCGGGTGTCCGGGCCGGCGTTGCGGATCGCCGCCCAGCCGCTGGGCAGCCCGACGTGGGCGTGCACGACCGGTGCGGTGAGCGGACGGCCGCCGAGGGCCGCGCGCAGCGCCTCGTCGTGCCGGTCGGCGATCTCCGCGTGCCCCAGCCCGCGGGGCACCGGCACCGGGACGTAGACCAGGTCGGCGCCGCCGACGGTCGGGGTGCGGTGCCGGGCGTGGCCGAGCAGGACGCGGTGGGCGTCCTTGACCCGGCGCTCAGCCGCCGGATCGAGGGCGGCCACCCAGGCGTCGCAGTGATAGACGGTCATCCGGTCGGAAACCGGTGCGGTCGCGTCGACCATCGCCTGGACGAACGAGCCGCGGAAGGGCAGTTCGCGGGTCGGGAACCAGGGCGTGAGGACGACGACGTCCCGTGCTGAAGTTGCCGGCACCCGAACCTTCCTCGCCGCAAGTAGGGACCGCGCCACGTTAACATGCACGAACCGCGCTCGCCGACCACGCGGGTCGGCGTTGCGGCGCCAGCCTCCGCGATCGGAAGGACCCAGCCCAGATGGGCAGCAAGCTCGCAGCCGGCGTGCTCCGTCGCGTCACCGCTCCCCGGGTGGTGCGTCACCGCGCGGCGGCCCGTCTGATCCACGGCCTGGCGGCCGCGCCGCTGCTGCCGGCCGGCGCGCGGTCGTCGCTGGCCCGCCGCCTGCGCGCCGGCATGGTCCGGGCCGGCTGGCCGGCGGCGGAGTCCCGGGCCGCGCTGGTCGCGGTGGCCGGTGGCGTGGGCCCGGCCGCCCGTGCCGACCTGCTCGCGCAGGAGGCCGCCGACGAGATCGCCGAGGGACGCACCCCGGCCCACCTGACTGCCGCCGTCGAGGCCGACCTGGCCGAGGCGGACCGGGCGTACGCCCGGGGTGACGGCGAGGCGGCGGCCCGGCGGCTGCACCGGGTGCTGCACACCCAGTTCCACCGGGTGATCCACTTCGACCAGCTCGACTCGCCGCTGGCGGACGATCCGGCGGCGTTCCTCGCGCCGCTGCACGGCAGCGCCGTGGGTCGGGCGCTGCTGACGCCGCGCGGCCGCCGGCAGCCGGCCGCGCCGCCGCCGACGGACCGGCCGCAACGGGTGCTGCTGCTGCTCAACGGAAGCGCGCACTTCGTGCAGGCGATCCGGGAGCGCTACGCCGCCCACCCCGATGTGGAGCTGCGTTACGTGCGGCTGGACGACGACCCGGTGGCCGGGCCGCTGATCCGGCAGTCCAGGCGCATGACCGCCGAGGCGCTGCTGCGCGACACCGAGTACGGCAGGCAGGTCGAGGCCTGGCTGCGCCCGCACCTGGACTGGGCCGACACGGTGTTCGTCGACTGGGCCGTGGCGACCGCTGTGATGGTCGGCCTGGTCGACCCCGGCGACACCCGGGTGGTGGTCCGGCTGCACAGCTACGAGGCGTTCGGCAGGTGGCCGAACCTGATCGACTTCAGCCGGGTGGACGACGTGGTCTTCGTCTCCGAGCACCTGCGTGACTTCACGCTCCGGGTGGCGCCCGGGCTCACCGGCGCGCACGCGCCGCGTACCCACGTGTTGTGCAACGCGATGGACCTGGCCCCGTTCGCGCGGCCGAAGGACTCCGCGGCCCGGTTCACGCTCGGCCTGGTGGGCACCAGCGCGGTCGCCAAGGACCCGCGGTGGGCGATCGAGGTGCTGCGGCTGCTGCGCGCCGCCGACGAGCGGTACCGCCTGCTGCTGGTCGGCGGGAGCATCGACACCGGGATGAGCCGGGCGGCGCGCGACTACGCGGCGGCGCTGGAGACGGAGCTGGCCGAGCTGGCGCCCTCCGGCGCGGTGACCCGGCTCGGCCACACCGACGACGTGCCGGGTGTGCTGACCGGCATCGGCGTGGTGCTCAGCAGCTCGGTGCGGGAGAGCTTCCACTGTGCAGTGGTGGAGGGCGCCGCGAGCGGCGCGGTGCCGGTGGTGCGGGACTGGCCGTTCTTCGCCGGCGGGGAACACGGTGCGCGTACCGTCTTCCCGGCCGACTGGGTGGTCGCGACGCCGGCCGAGGCCGCCGCCCGCGTCCGTGCGGTCACCGCGGACGAGCAGGTCTGGCGGGCCGCCGGCGAGGCCGCGGCCAAGCACGCCTCGGCCACCTGGGACTGGTCGGTGAACGCACCGGGCTTCGACCGTCTGCTGGGGATCGACTGACCGGGCCGGCCGGGCGTCGGTGACGCCCGGCCGGGCCGGTGTCAGGCCGGGGTCGGCTGCAGGCCGCGCCCGTCCCGGTCGGCGGCGGCCGGGCCCACGGCCACGGTACGGCCGTCGGACGCGGACTCCAGCAGGGCGGCGGCGACCTGGACGGTACGCAGGCCCTGCCGCAGGGTGACGATGTCGCTCTGCTTGCCCTCCACCGCGTCGCGGAACCGCTCGTGCTCGACCAGCAGCGGCTCCCGCTTCGGGATGGCGTAACGGACCATGTCGCCCTCGGCCACGCCGCGGAACGCGCGCAGCGCCTCCCACTCGGTGTCGATGGCGGCGTTGGCGTAGAAGGTGAGGTCGGCGGTGAGCGTGTCGGCCACGAAGCAGCCCTTGTCGCCGGTGACGACGGTGGACCGCTCCTTGAGCGGGCTCAGCCAGTTGACCAGGTGGTTGACCATGGTGCCGTCGGCGAGCTGGCCGACGACGGCGACCATGTCCTCGTGCAGCCGGCCGCTGCGCGAGACCGTGCGGGCGGAGACCGAGGTGTACTCCTGGCCGGTCACCCACGCGGTGAGGTCGATGTCGTGGGTGGCCAGGTCCATCACCACGCCGACGTCGGCGATCCGGTGCGGGAACGGGCCCTGGCGCCGGGTGACGACCTGGAACACCTCGCCCAGCTCACCGGCCTCCAGGCGGGTACGCAGGCTCTGCAGCGCCGGGTTGTAGCGCTCGATGTGGCCGACGCCGGCGACCAGGCCGGCGGCCTCGAACGCCTCGACCAGCCGGGTCGCCGCGTCGACGGACTGCGCGAGGGGCTTCTCGATCAGCGCGCAGACGCCGTTGGCGGCCAGCTCCATTCCGATCGGCTCGTGCAGCGCCGTCGGGCAGGCCACCACCGCGTAGTCGACGCCGAGGGCGAGCAGGTCGCTCAGCTCGGGTACGACGGGCGCGCGCAGCGTCCCGGTCACGTCGCCGGCCGGATCGACCACGCCGACCAGCTCGACGCCGTCGAGGTTGGACAGCACCCGGGCGTGGTTGCGCCCCATGGCGCCGAGGCCGATCAGACCGGCGCGCAGCTTGCGACCTTCACTCACTGAGCTGTCCTTCGTTCGCGACTGCGGGGCTCGCAAACCCGACTCACTCCTCGCGCTCACCGGGCACCGCCGGCCAGGTTCGCGCCCTCGGCGATCCGCTCCAGGTCGGCCTGGCTCAGCGACGGGTGCACCGGCAGCGAGACGACCTCGGCGGCGGCCCGCTCGGTCTCCGGCAGGTCCCACGCGCCCGGCTTGCCGTCCACGAGGTACGGCTTGAGCCGGTGGATCGGGGTCGGGTAGTAGACCGCGTTGCCGATGCCCAGCTCGGTGAGGCGGGCCTGGGCGGCGTCCCGGTTGCCGGTGACGCGCACGGTGTACTGGTGGTAGACGTGCCGGGCGCCGTCGGCGACCGGCGGGGTGACCATGCCGGTGATCGCCGAGTCGAGGAACTTGGCGTTGGCGCGGCGCTGCTCGGTCCACTCGCCGAGCTGGGTGAGCTGCACCCGGCCGATGGCGGCGGCCACGTCCGTCATCCGCATGTTGGCGCCGACGATCTCGTTGGCGTACCGCTGCTCCATGCCCTGGTTGCGCAGCAGCCGCAGGGTACGGGCCAGCTCGGCGTCGGCGGTGCTGATCATGCCGCCCTCCAGGGCGTGCATGTTCTTCGTCGGGTAGAAGCTGAAGCAGCCGGCGGTGCCGAAGGCGCCGACCGGGGTGCCGTTCAGCTCGGCGCCGTGCGCCTGCGCGGCGTCCTCGACCACGGCGAGGCCGTGCTGCTGCGCGATCGTCATGATCCGGTCCATCGCGGCCGGGTGGCCGTAGAGGTGTACCGGCATGATCGCGACGGTCTTCGGCGTGACGGCGGCGGCGACCGCCTCCGGGTCGACGCAGAAGCTGCCCGGCTCGATGTCCACGAAGACCGGCTCGGCGCCGACCAGCCGCACCGCGTTGGCGCTCGCGGCGAAGGAGAACGAGGGCACGATGATCTCGTCGCCCGGGCCGAAGCCGAACGCCATCAGCGTCAGCTGCAGCGCGGAGGTGCCGGAGTTGACGGCGACGCAGTGCCGGCCGCCGACCAGGTCGCCGAACTCCTCCTCGAACGCCGCGACCTCGGGGCCCTGCACGACCCGGCCGCTCCGCAGCACCCGGACGGCCGCCTCGATCTCGGCCTCGCCGATGATCGGCCGTGCGGGGGGAATGAACTCTGGATGCGGCCCGGCCATGGGGCTTCCTCCTGTCGACACGTGGTTCATGGGAGACATTTCGGGGGATGCTACCGCTCTGTCAGGAAAACAATCGGGTCGCGCTGATTGTCCGACTGAATGTGACGTTCTGTTCATGATCGACGACGGCCCTCCGGGGGCGACCCGGGTCAGACTTCCACCTCGTCGCGCACAGGCCCCACGCATGCTACCCGCAGGGCGGCGACGATCGCGGCCGCCATCCGGGGCACCTCGGCGGGCTCCAGCGGGGCCCGGGAGATCGCCATCCGCCAGTACACCGGCCCCACGATGAGATCGACGGCGGCCCGCCGGTCGGTGTCCGGGGACAGCTCGCCGCGCTCGACCGCCCGGCCGATCAGGATCCGCCCCACCGCCTGCTGGTAGTCGTCCAGGGCGGCCTGCAGCTTCTCCGCGATCTGCGGGTTGCGGGCCGCCTCGGCCAGCAGGTCCGGGATGATCTGCGCGGCCAGCCGGTGACGCAGCGCACGCGCCATCACGTGCAGCAGGATCTCCAGGTCACCGAGCAGGCTGCCGGTGTCCAGCAGCGGGATGTTGCGGCCCGCCACGGCGGAGACCATGTCCAGCACCAGGTCGAGCTTGGACCGCCAGCGGCGGTAGATGGCGGTCTTGCTCACACCGGCCCGGCGGGCCACCGCCTCGATGGAGAGGCGACCGTAGCCGACCTCGGCCAACTCCTGCATCACGGCGGTACGGATGGCGCTGGTGATCTCCCCGCGCAGCACCGCCGCGCCGGCCGGGGCACGCCTCTTCTCGGTCGTCACGTGGAACAATGTAGCGCAACGACGGTACGGTTGCGTCCCGACGTTCGGTGGACTACCTTCCATGCAGCAGCGAGGCGGCTCCTCCCCGCCGGGCCACGCTGGATCTGTTCACCGCACTGCTCCCCATCAGCACGAAAGATCGGAGCGCCTGATCATGGCCAACACCGCGGTGGCCGACCCCGAATCCGGACTGAGCCGGGCCGAACTGGCCCGGCGGTACGGGTTGCGGGTCGCCGGGGAACGACCACCACTGGGCGAGTACACCCGCCGGTTGTGGGCGTACCGGCACTTCATGACCGCGTACTCGCGGGCGAAGGTCGCGTCCTCGCTGAGCAACACCCAGCTCGGGCAGCTCTGGCAGGTGCTGACACCGCTCACCAACGCGGCGGTCTACTTCCTGATCTTCGGCGTGATCCTGTCGCAGAACCGGAACGTGTCGAACTTCATCGCGTACCTGTGCACCGGCGTGTTCATCTTCATGTTCACCCAGACCGCGGTGTCGAACGGCACCAGCGCGATCACCGGCAACCTGGGCCTGATCCGGGCGCTCCAGTTCCCCCGGGCCGCGCTGCCGATCACGGTCACGCTGGTGCAGCTCCAGCAGCTGCTCATGTCGATGGTGGTGCTGGGCGCGATCGTGCTGTTCACCGGCGAGCCGGTGACCTGGCGCTGGCTGCTGCTCGCCCCGACGCTGCTGCTCCAGACGGTCTTCAACATCGGCCTCACCATGATCATGGCCCGGATCGGCTCCAAGATCACCGACCTCAAGCAGATCATGCCGTTCGTGATGCGCACCTGGCTGTACGCCTCCGGCGTGCTCTACCCGGTGGCGCTGTTCCGCGAGCACCTGCCGCACTGGGCCGCGAGCCTCCTGGAGTGGAACCCGCCGCTGGTCTTCATCGAGCTGGCCCGCTTCTCGCTGCTCAACTCCCACCAGCCCGATCTGGTCAGCTCGCCGCCGAAGCTCTGGGCGCTGGGCCTGTTCTGGGCGGTCGTCATGGGCATCGGCGGGTTCGTCTACTTCTGGCGCGGAGAGAAGGAGTACGGCCGTGGCTGAGCAGACCCTGCCGCTGAACGCCGGTCCCGTGATCGACTCGGGTCGCGTGCCCACAGTCGTGGTGGACGACGTGCACGTGATCTACCGGATCCACAAGGGCGCGAGCGGCGGCACCACACCGGTCTCCGCGCTCAAGCGGATCGTCTCGCGCACCAAGGCGCCGAACATCCGCGAGGTGCACGCGGTCAAGGGCGTGAGCTTCACCGCGTACCAGGGTGAGGCGATCGGCCTGATCGGCAGCAACGGCTCCGGCAAGTCGACGCTGCTGCGGGCCATCGCCGGGCTGCTCCCGCCGGCCCGCGGCGCGGTCTACACCCAGGGCCAGCCGTCCCTGCTGGGCGTCAACGCCGCGCTGCTCAACGACCTGTCCGGCGAGCGCAACGTGGTGCTCGGCTGCCTCGCCATGGGCATGCAACCGGACCAGGTCAAGAAGATCGCCCCGGAGATCATCGAGTTCTCCGGCATCAACGAGCGCGGCGACTTCGCCTCGCTGCCGATGCGCACGTACTCCTCCGGCATGGGCGCCCGGCTGCGCTTCGCCATCTCGTCGGCGAAGAAGCACGACGTGCTGCTCATCGACGAGGCGCTGGCCACCGGTGACCGCAAGTTCCGGGTCCGCAGCGAACAGCGGGTCCGCGAGCTGCGCGACAGCGCCGGCACCGTGTTCCTGGTCAGCCACTCCATCGGCTCGATCCGGGACACCTGCGAGCGGACCATCTGGCTGGAGGGCGGCGTCCTGAGGATGGACGGCCCCACCAAGGAGGTCTGCGACGCGTACGAGGGCCAGAAGTAGCCCGCCGGAGCGCACCGGTCCCGGGATCGCCCGGATCGGTGCGCTCCGCCGTCCGCGTTAAGGTTTTCGGATCCATCCCCTTTCACCCAGAGTGAGGTACGGCAATGACGCAGGACCACACCACCGCACCGGACGCCGCGCCGGCGAGCCCGGCACCCTGGCGACCCGCGCGTACGGTGGCCGTGATCCTCGCCGGGGGGACCGGCACGCGCCTCGGGCTGGGCATCCCGAAGCAGCTCCTCAAGATCGCCGGTAAGCCGATCATCGAGCACACCCTGGCCGTCTTCGAGGCCGCGCCGGAGATCGACGAGATCATCGTGCTGATGGCCACCGGTCACGTCGACGACGCGCGGCGCATCGTCGCCGACGCCGGCTTCCGCAAGGTCACCAAGGTGATCGAGGGCGGCGAGACCCGCAACGACACCACCCGGATCGCGCTCGACGCGGTCGGCGAGGGCGACGTCAACATCCTCTTCCACGACGCGGTACGCCCGCTGGTCAGCGCCCGGATCGTGCGCGAGTGCGTGAACGCGCTCTGGACGTACTCGGCCGTCGACGTGGCCATCCCGTCCGCCGACACGATCATCCAGGTCGACGCGGACGACTGCATCACCGACATCCCGGTCCGCTCCCGGCTGCGCCGCGGCCAGACCCCGCAGGCGTTCCGCTCCGGCACCATCCGCGAGGCGTACCGCCGTGCCGAGGGCGACCCCGACTTCGCCGCCACCGACGACTGCGGCGTGGTGCTGCGCTACCTGCCCGGCACGCCGATCAAGGTGATCGACGGCTCGGACGAGAACATCAAGGTCACCCACCCGGTCGACGTGCACCTGGCCGACAAGCTGTTCCAGCTCGCCGCCGCCCAGGCGCCCCGGCTGACCCACCGCGGCTACGCCGAGGAGCTGACCGGCCGGACCATCGTGGTCTTCGGCGGCAGCTACGGCATCGGCCACGACCTCGCCGAGCTGGCCCGCGGCTACGGCGCGCAGGTCTTCCCGTTCAGCCGCTCCACCACCGGCACCCACGTCGAGCGCGCCGAGGACGTCACCGCCGCGCTGAAGACCGCGTTCGAGGCCACCGGCCGGGTCGACCACGTGGTGGTCACCGCCGGCATCCTGGAGAAGGGCGCGCTCGCCGAGATGGACTCCGAGACGATGGACCGTCTCCTGCACGTCAACTTCGTCGGCCCGGTCACCATCGCGCGCCAGTCGCTGCCGTACCTGCAGCAGACCAAGGGCCAGCTGCTGCTCTACACGTCCAGCTCGTACACCCGGGGCCGGGCCCGCTACGCGCTCTACTCGGCCACCAAGGCCGCGCTGGTCAATCTCACCCAGGCGCTCGCCGACGAGTGGGCCGAGTTCGGCGTACGGGTCAACTGCGTCAACCCGGAGCGCACCGCCACCCCGATGCGGACGCGGGCGTTCGGCGAGGAGCCGGAGCACACGCTGCTCTCCTCCGAGGCGGTCGCGCAGGCGTCCCTGGACGTGCTGATCTCCGAACTGACCGGCCAGGTGGTCGACGTGCGCCGGTCCCCCGGCGAGCAGGTCGCCGCCGTACCGGCGCAGCCCGGCGCCGACCGGTCCGAGCTGTCCACCGGCGCCTGAGACCGACGGGACGTGCCAGATGCGTGGTGACCTGGTCCGTAAGTTGCTCGCCCGAGTACTGACCACCGGGCTGGCGGTGCTGGCCTTCCTCGTCGTGGCGCTCACCGGCGCCACCGGCTGGGGCCTGGCCCTGGCCGTCGCGGCGCTCGCCGCCACCGCCTGGGAACGCCGGGTCCGGCCGTCCGCCGACGGTCTCGCCGAGACGGTGCTCGTCGCCGCCGGCATCCTCGTCGGCTACGCCCGGCGCCTCGACGACGGCTTCGACCCGGCCCTCGCGGCCACCGCGCTGGTCCTGCTCGGCCTGGTGCTGCTGGTCGGCCCGCTGCGGCAGGCCGGCGCGCTGGAGATCCGGGCGGCGAACCTTCCGGTACGCACGTGGACGCCGCTGGTCGCCGCCCGGCTCGGTGACGCGCTGCTGGTGCTGCTCGCCGTGGTGGCGCTCGCCGCCGCGCTGGCCCTGCCCGCCTTCACGGCGCTCGCCGCCGCGCTGCTCGTCGGCGCCGGCTGCGGGGCGGTCGCGCTCGACCTCGCCCGGCGCCGGTTCCGGCCGCCCGCCGGCGGGGGCCCGGTCGGCCGCGCGCTGCGCCGCCACCAGCCCGAGTTCGTGCTGCACTTCTCCGCGCCGCCCGGCTCCGAGTACCAGGTCACCATGTGGCTGCCGTACCTGGAACGGATCGGCCGCCCGTTCATGGTGGTGCTGCGCGAGCCGGAGCTCCTGCCGGCCGTCGCCGCCGCCACCCGTGCCCCGGTGGTCCTCTGCCCCACCCTGAAGGCGCTCGACGAGGCGCTGGTGCCCAGCCTGCGCGTCGCCTTCTACGTCAACCACGGCGCGAAGAACGCCCACCTGATCCGGTTCAACCAGCTCACCCACGTGCAGCTGCACCACGGCGACAGCGACAAGGCCCCGAGCGCCAACCCGGTCTCGGCCATCTTCGACAAGATCTTCGTGGCCGGGCAGGCCGCGATCGACAGGTACGCCCGCGCCGGCGTGGAGATCCCCGCCGACAAGTTCGTCGTGGTCGGCCGGCCCCAGGTCGAGGCCATCGAGGTACGCCGGGAGCCGGTCGCCGCCTCGGCGCACCCGACGGTCCTCTACACCCCGACCTGGACCGGGCACCACGCCGACGCCAACTACTGCTCGCTGCCGGTGGCCGAGACGCTGATCCGCCGGCTGATCGACCGCGGGGCGGCGGTGATCCTGCGCGCCCACCCGTACACCGACAAGAACCCGGCCTCGGCCCGCCAGCTCGCCCGGCTCACCGAGCTGCTCGCCGCCGACCGGGCCAAGACCGGCCGCCCGCACCTGTTCGGCGCCGCCGCGGCCCGCGAGCTGACGCTCACCGAGTGCGTCAACCGCGCCGACGCGCTGGTCTCCGACGTCTCCGGCGTCATCTCCGACTGGCTCTACTCCGGCAAGCCGTACGCGCTCACCGACACCGGCGCCGACGGCGAGCACTTCGTCGAGCGGTTCCCGCTCGCGGCGTCCGGCTACGTGCTGCGGCGCGACATGTCCAACGTGGACCAGGTGATCACCGACCTGCTCGACGCCGACCCGAAGGCCGCGCAGCGCTGGGCGGCGCGCACCCGCTACCTGGGCGACTTCCCCGCCGACGCCTACGCCGAGGCGTTCCTCGCCGCCGCCCGCCGCGAGCTGGAGGCCGACTGGGCGGTCCCGGCGCAGCGCGCCGTCGTGTAGGCCCCGCTCTACAGGTACGCGTCGAGCAGGGCGAGCACGGCGGCCGGGTCCTCGACGTGCGCGTTGTGGCCCAGGCCGGGCAGGGTGGCCACCGGCACGCCCAGCTCCTTGAGCTGCGCGTCGCTCACCATCGGGTCCTGCTCGCCGCGGGCCAGCAGCACCGGCACGCCGGTCGCGGCCAGCTGGGCGGGCAGCCGAGGCTCGCCGACCGCGAACGCGGCCGGGTCCATCGCCAGCCGCCAGCGGCCGTCGACCCGCCGCAGCCCCGCCTCCACCACCGGGTGGTCCGGGGCGAACAGCCCGGCCAGCCCCGAGACGCGCAGGTAGCGGCGGGCCGCCTCGTCCCGGGTGGCGAACCAGGTGACCGGCCGGGCGGCCAGCTCGCTCGCCTTCGCCAGCTCGGCCGGGGACCAGACCGCCTTGATGCCGAGCCCCACCACCGCGTCCACCGGAAGAGCCCGCTGCCGGGCCGCGAGCGCCAGCGCCACCACCCCGCCGAGCGAGTGCCCGAGCAGCACCAGCCGGTCGTGCGGGCCCAGCCGGAGCGGACCGAGCCCGTCCGCGACGCGCTGGGCCAGGGCGTCGAAAGAGTAGCCGTCGAGCGGCGGCGACCAGCCGTGGCCGGCCAGGTCGGGGGCGAGCCAGCGCCCGGGCCAGCGGCGCTCCAGCAGCGGCGCCCAGGGCAGCCACACCTCGCCGGTGGCGCCCATGCCGTGCAGGAGAATCAGGTGCCGGTTCCCCGTCGCTTCACCCATTGGCGCAGTCTGCCACCGCCCGCCCCGGACACGCGAGACCAAACCCGACCGACCCGCCCCCACGCCCCACGCCGCCCGCCCTCGCCCTCGCCCTCGCCCTCGCCGCCGATCTTGGAGTTGTGGTGCCTTCCATAGCGGGCGAGCCGGGCATACCAGGCGCCACAAGTCCAAGATCGACGCGCCGAGAGGGCGGCGGGCCAGGGCGGGTGGGGACGGGGAAGGCCGGCGCCCCGGGAGGGGTGCCGGCCTTCCGGGGGTGCGGAGGGTCAGGCGGAGTAGCCGCGGCTGGCGATCCAGTGCGCCAGGTCGATGGTGGTGAGCCAGTACGACGGCAGCGACGGGTCGGCCGAGTCGGCGATCCGCACGATCCGGCCGTCGTCCTTGTAACCGATCACCGCGACGTAGTGGCCGCCCGGGAACGAGTGCCAGCCGCCGTTGGTGTCGGTGGCGGTGCCGGCGACGTTCGCGACGACCCCGCGGCCGTTGCTGATCGCCTCGACCACGTCGGCCTGGAGCCGGTCCATCTGGGCCGGGCTGGCCGAGCCGGGAATCATCCGGGTCCGGTACGGGTTGCCCTTGACCTGCTGGTTGAGCACGCGCGTGGTGTCCTCGGCCGAGTTGGTGCCCATCTCGGTGGTGCCGAGCGGGCCGGCGAGGGCGTCCTGGCTGCGCTCGATGCCGGTGGCGCTGAGCGCGTTGCGCACGGCGGCCGGGCCGCAGTAGTAGTAGTTGATCTGCGCCTGGTAGTCGTAGTCCAGCGTCTTGCTCGACGGCGGCTTCGGCGCGGCCTTGGTGACGTCCGGGTCCGCCGCGGCCTTCTTCGCCGACGGGGAGGCGCTGGGCGACTTGCTGGGCTCGGCGCTCGGCGACGCCGGCGGGACGACGATGCGCGCCTCGCCGCGGCTGGCGGGCTCGCCGAGCCGTGCGCCGAGTTCGGCGACCGAGGCGGTGTTCTCCTGCCGGACCGGGGCGTCCTCACCGGCGGCGAGGGCGGTGCCGGCGCCGGCGGCCAGCACGAGCGCCGCGGCCGATCCGGCGATGATCTGGTACGGGCGTTCGGTGGCGATCCGCCGCAGCTGACGCTTCAGGTGGTGCTTCACGAAATCCTCCACGGGGGGCGTGATCGGCACACGCCGGCCCGGCACGTGGAGGGGTTCACACGTGCTGGCAGGCCGGATGGGCCGGGGGAACGGGTACGCCCGCGATGCCGGGCGCCCAGGGGCGGTTTGCCGGTCGCGTCAGGCGAGCGCGGGTACCGCGGAGCCGTGGAGGCGGGGGGACGATCGAGGGGTGGGCACGAGGATGGGACTCCTTCCGTGGCCGCCGACCGGGTTAGCTGACGGATTCGGGCGGGAAGTACGCCCTACCGCGGCAGTGGCCGCGGATTCACCCCGATGGTGCTCATGGTTCCCCGGTTCGTGATGACACGATTAGGCGGGTCGGCGCGGCGTCGCCTTCTGCGATCGGTTACCGCACCGGACGCGCCGACACTACCGGCGGGTACTGCCCCTGCCAAGCGCTCCCACCTGCGTAAACATGATCCCCGGTAACGGATTTCGGAACAGCCGGTTACTCACTTCACTCAATGGGACAAGCGGTGGTGACGGCGCCCGGGAGGCGAAAAGGGGACAGACGGCGAGCGCCTGACCGGCAATGGCGCGGCTCATTGGCCTGTTCTGCGCTCCACGCCCGTTTCGGCGCCGGGGGTGAGCCGGCTCACCACATTCCGGGTAACAATTCGGTCGCCTCAGCCGACCCGGGCCGGACGCCAGCGGGCGTTGCGGACGGACGCGCCGACCGGCAGGGGGATCGTCGCCACGCCGCGGGACACCGGGGCGGGCCGCACCGCCAGGGTGGCCGCGTACGCCTCGGCGGCGAGCGTACGGGCGGCCTCGGCGGCCAGTTCGGCGTCCCGCCACGCCTGCCGCTCCCGCTCGGCGGCGCTCTCCCAGCCGGTCCGGCGCCGGTCCCGTACGGCCCGGGCCAGCACGATCTCCTGCTCGGCCGGGTGCCGGCGCGGGTCCCACCCGTTGCGGCGCGCCAGCACGTCGGCGAGTTGCCGGGCGGACAGGTCGCCGCGCCAGTGCGCCGTCATGGCGGCGTGGTGCAGCCAGCGCTCCCGGGCCGCGTACTCCGCCGGGGTGCGCGGGGTGCGCGGGGCGGCCAGCGCGGCGGCCCCGGCCAGGCGGCGGGCGGCGCTGTCCGCCTCGTCGTACGCGGTCCAGGCGCGTTCCGCCTCGTCCTGCGCGGCCAGCCACCGTTCCCGGCGGCGACGGGCCGTCTGGGCGGCCCCGGCGGCGGCCACCGCCACCTCCTCGGCGTACCGGACGAGGTCGTCGCGGCGCGCGGCGTCCTGGTCCACCGGATCGGCGGCAGCCTCGGCGACGCCGTCGCGCTCGGGCCGGGCCACCAGCGCGGCGAGCAGGCCGAACGCGAGCAGCATCAGGAAGGACCAGATGGCGGCGGCCTCGGGGACCGCGGTGAGGAAGTGGTAGAGAGCGGTCTGCGACATGGTCGGCACCTCACGGGAAGAACCTGGCGGGAGACTCCGCACGGCCGGTCGGGGCGCGGCGCGGGGGCGCCGGGCCGGCGAGGGGCGGGTGCGGGATGACGTTCGGTGGGTGCGGTGACGGGCGCGGCCCGTGGGCGGATCAGCGGGCGGGCGGGGCCCGCAGGCCGACCGGCGCGGTGATCCGGCCGGCCGGGACCGGCTGCGGGTCGTTCGGGAGCGTGTCGGTGGCCCGTGCGGCGGGCGCGGGTGCGCCGTCGGGACGGGCCTGCCGCTCGGCGGCGCGGTCGGATTCCGGTCGCGGGGCGGCCGGCGTGCTCACGTACGCCGGGCCGGCTGGCGCGGCGGCGCCGGCCGGCAGCGTGACCGCGCCGAACGAACAGGCGACGACCACGGCGAGACTGGCGAGCATCCGGGCGGTCCAGCGCGCCACCCACCACACGGGGCAGGTGAGCGCGATCGGAAGCACGGGTACAAATTACCGCCGAACCCCCACTGACGCACCGCCGCACGGCGTGTCGCGGACCGACCGGCCGGCGTGTGCGCGTGTCAGTCCGGGCGACGCCGCCCGGCGTACTCGATGTCCTCGGCCGGACCGGAGACGGACCGCGCGGCGCCGTCGGCGGCCGCGCCCTCGGCGGGCCCGCGCGGAGCCGGCACGGCCGGTGCGCGCGACGCCGCGCGGGCCCGGCGGGACGGGCCGAGCAGGCGCATCATCGGCACCTCCACCCAGCGGTGCAGCGCGGCGGCCAGCGCGAGCGTGAGCAGCAGGAAGCCGAGCACCGCCAGCGGCCCCCGCCAGCCGGGCAGGCCGGTCCCCCAGTCCCCGGTCAGCCGCAGCACGGTGACCATGACCAGCACGTGCACCAGGTAGAAGGCGAACGAGACCTCACCGAGCCAGATCATCGGCCGGGACCGCCAGGGGGTGGGCCGGCCGCGCACGTCGGCGTCCGCCGCCGCGGCGATGACCAGCAGGTACGCCACGGCGAGCAGCGCCGCCCAGAACTCGGCCGGGATCCACAGCGCGGCGACCACCCAGGTGGTGACGAACAGGCCGGTGGCGACCGCGAGGTTCGGTCCGCGCCAGCGGTGGCGGCGCATCAGCTCGGCGGCGGCCACCCCCATCCAGAACTCCAGCGACCGGGTCACCGGGAAGATCTGGGTGAACCACCACCGCTGCTCCTCCGGCACGAGCTGCTGGCCCGGCCACAGCGCCAGGATGAGCAGCGGCGCCGCGACCAGCACGGTCCGGAGCACCCCGGTACGGGCCCGGCGCAGCCACGGCACCACCAGCGGCAGGCACAGGTAGAACGCCAGCTCGCAGGAGAGCGACCAGCTCACGTTGTTGACGCTGTAGAAGTAGCCGTTCAGCGGGATCCACGCCTGGACCAGGAAGAAGTTGCCGATCGCCGCCCACGGCAGGACCGGGTCGGCGAACCAGGCCGCGACCGCCAGCGCCGCCACGAACGTCACCACGTGGTTCGGGTAGATCTTGGCGAGCCGGCGGCGCAGGAACGTCCACGCCCGCTCCCCGTCCCGGTACGACCAGACCAGGACGAACCCGCTGAGGATGAAGAAGAACTCGACGCCGGACAGGCCGAGGCTGAACGCCTTGTCCACCACCGCCTTCAGGTGCGGCTCGGCGACGATCCCCATGGTCCCGGCGTGGAAACCGAAGACCAGCAGCGCGGCGATCCACCGCAATCCGGTCAGCGACGGCAGGCGCGGGGCACGGGTGACAGTCGGCGCGCTGGTCATTCCGGGCACCCTACCCCGGAGTACCGGGACGTTCCCGGCGAGCCGACGGCCGCCGGGTCACCCAGGGACGGCGGATAGGATTTCCGTTCCTGCACGCGCGGGCGACGCCCGCCGGCACGCCGTGCCGTACGGAAGGTGAGCGAACCGGATGCACCAGCGGATCCTGCTCCGCGCCCGCAAGGGCCCGTTCGACGTCCTCACGCCGGAGGAGACGTTCGCCGGCAACTGGATCGGGGACAACAGCGGAAACCTGGTCTTCAGCCACGCCGCGCACAAGCTGCTGGCCACCTCCGCGGCGGAGATCACCGCGACCCGCACCCCGGCCGACCCGCGCCTCGCCGACGAGATCAACGAGCGGTACGACGTGTTCGTCGTACCGCTGGCGAACGCCTTCCGTCGCAGCTTCGTGCACCGCCTCGCCCCGCTGACCCGGCTGATCGAACGGCTGAAGATCCCGGTGGTGGTGCTCGGTGTCGGCGTGCAGACGAACGTCGACGGCGACCGCGAGTACCTGCGGCCGATCGACGAGCCGGTGCGCGCGTTCTGCAAGGCCGTGCTGGACCGGTCGCACAGCATCGGCGTACGCGGCGAGGTGACCGCGAGCTACCTGAACACGCTCGGCTTCTCCGACGTGGAGCAGATCGGCTGCCCGTCGATGTTCCTGCACGGCGACACGTTCCAGCTGGCGAAGAAGCAGCCGGAGCTGACCGCCGAGTCGAAGGTCGCGCTCACCATCTCGCCGTACGTCCGCTCGATGGCCTCGGTGGTCCGCCACCACCACGAGCGCTACCCGAACCTGTGCTACGTGCCCCAGGACCTGCGGACGCTCGGCACCCTGCTCTACGGCGACGCGCCCGAGCACCGCGGCCAGAGCAGCGACATCCCGCTGCACACCTCGCACCCACTGTTCGTCGAGGACAAGGTGCGCATGTTCGTCGACCCGTGGACCTGGATGGACCACCTCTCCGGGTACGACTTCGCGTTCGGCACCCGCATCCACGGCACCATCACCGCGCTCGTCGCCGGTACGCCCGGCTACCTGTTCGCGCACGACTCGCGCACGCTGGAACTGGCCCGCTACTTCGACATCCCGCACCGGATCATGCGCGACGTGCCGGCCGACGTGGACGCCGCCGACCTCTACGCCGAGGCCGACTACACCGCGCTCACCGAGGGCCACAAGGCCCGCTTCGAGACCATCACCGCGTTCCTGCGCAAGCACGACCTCGGCATCTCGTTCGACGACGACGACAGCGCCGCCCGCTTCGACCAGCGGGTCCGCGAGACGGTGTTCCCGCCGGCCGTCCGGCCCGCTGCCGCCACCCCGCCGGCCGAGCTGCTGACCCGCATCGAGCGGCTGCGCGACGAGAACGCCAAGCTCACCGGGACCATCGACGCGCTGCGCTCGCAGCAGCTCCGGGAGCGGATCAAGCAGGCCGTCCCGGGCAAGGTCCGCCGGATGCTGCGGCGCTGATCGTCGTACGCCTGTTCTAAACAGGGTACGATCGGCGGCGTGCCCGACGTCGCGTACCAGCCCTCGATGCTCGACCTGGCCGAGCAGGGCCCGACCCTGGGCCCGCTCGCCGGGGCAGTGCGCCGCCACGAGCTGAGCCGCGGCGCCTGGGTCGACCACCTGCCCGGCTGGGTCCGGGGCTCCGACGCGGTGCTCGACACGCTGCGCCACGACGTGCCCTGGCGGGCCGAACGCCGCACCATGTACGACACCGCTGTCGACGTGCCCCGGCTGCTCTGCTGGTACCCCGCCGGCCGGCCGCTGCCGCACCCGGTGCTCACCGCGGCCCGCGACGCGCTCACCCGGCACTACGCGCCCGAGCTGGGCGAGCCGTTCGTCACCGCCGGCATGTGCCTCTACCGCGACGGGCGCGACAGCGTGGCCTGGCACGGCGACACGCTGGGCCGCTCCGCGCACACCGACACCATGGTGGCGATCGTCTCGTTCGGCTCCCCGCGCGCACTGCTGCTCCGCCCTCGCGGCGGAGGCGGCGGCAGCCTGCGGTTCCCGCTCGGCCACGGCGACCTCGTGGTGATGGGCGGCTCCTGCCAGCGCACCTGGGAACACGCGGTACCGAAGACCACCCGCCCGGTCGGCCCCCGCGTCAGCGTCCAGTTCCGTCCCACCGGCGTCGCCTGAGCCCGGGGCGGGCCCACATCCGCGCTGGGCACGTGCTAGAAACAACTCCCAGGGTCGATCACGCCCCCGTCACCCGATGACGCGAAGGGCGACCGATGACCCAGTCCCCCACCTCCCGCTGGTCCCCGTGGACACTGCACGGCGACGGCCGCCAGGTACGCCCCGGCGACGTGGTCGCGCCCGACGAACGGCTCTCCTGGCCGCGCACCGTCGGCGTGGGCGTGCAGCACGTGGTCGCCATGTTCGGCGCCACCTTCACCGTCCCGCTGATCACCGGCTTCCCGCCCGCCACCACGCTGCTCTTCTCCGGGCTCGGGACGCTGCTGTTCCTGCTGATCACCGGCAACCGGCTGCCCTCGTACCTCGGCTCGTCGTTCGCGTTCATCGCGCCGGTGCTCGCCGCGAAGACCGACGGCGGCATCGGCGCGGCCCTCGGCGGCATCGTCGTCGCGGGCGTCGCGCTCGCGCTCGTCGGCGTGGTGGTACAGGTGGCCGGCTCCCGCTGGATCGACGCGCTGATGCCGCCCGTGGTCACCGGCGCGATCGTCATGCTGATCGGCCTCAACCTGGCGCCGGTGGCCTGGGACGGCGGCGGCGCCGGCACCGGCGTGAAGGCGCAGCCGCTGATCGCCGTGGTCACGCTCGTCGCGATCCTGCTCACCACTGTGCTGTTCCGCGGCTTCGTGGCGCGGCTGTCGATCCTCGTCGGCGTGGTGGTCGGCTGGGTGCTCGCCGCGCTGACCGGCAACCTCGACCAGCAGGCCGTACGCGGGCTGCGGCAGGCCGCCTGGGTCGGCTTCCCCGAGTTCCACACGCCGAGCTTCGACGCGCGCGCCGTCGTGCTGGTCATCCCGGTGATCCTGGTGCTGATCGCGGAGAACGCCGGGCACGTCAAGGCGGTCGCCGCGATGACCGGCCGCAACCTCGACCGCGACATGGGCCGGGCGCTGCTCGGTGACGGCGTCGCCACGGTGCTGGCCGGCTCCGGGGGCGGTTCCGGCACCACCACGTACGCGGAGAACATCGGCGTGATGGCGGCGACCCGCGTCTACTCCACCGCCGCGTACTGGATCGCCGGCGGCACGGCGATCCTGCTCGGCCTGTGCCCGAAGTTCGGCGCGCTGATCCTCACCGTCCCGGCCGGCGTGCTCGGCGGCGCCACCACCGCGCTGTACGGCCTGATCGCCATCCTGGGCGCCCGGATCTGGATCGAGAGCCGGGTCGACTTCCACGACCCGATCAACCTGTTCACCGCGGCGGTGGCGGTGATCATCGGTGCCGCCAACTACACGCTGACCGCCGGTGACCTGTCGTTCAACGGCATCGCGCTGGGCACGGCGGCCGCCCTGATCATCTACCACGGGATGCGCCTGATCGCGCGGCTGCGCGGCACCACGCCCGAGTCCCGCCAGTCCCCCGACCCCGAACTCTGACCCCTCCCCTCTCCTCCCCTTCCGCCCGGCCCGGCCCGGCCTCGTTGATCATGAAGTTAGCGGCGCTCGGTATCCGTTTTGTCGCCGCTAACCTCATGATCGACCGTGCAGGGCCGAGGTCTTCCGCCAAAACACCCGGAATGTGCCCCATTACCCTGGGGCAGCCCTGCCCCCGGAGCGCCCGGGCGCGTTGATCAAGGAGTTTAGGGACTGCGGAGAGCGCGAAAAGGCCGCTAACTCCTTGATCAACGCGCGATGGGGGTGCAGCCGGGCACACGAGCGCACGGATCCCGTCAGCAGCTCCGGGTGCCCGGCCCGCTGACGCGCTCACCTCGGTGATCAAGGAGTTTAGGGACTGCAGAGGACACGAAGAGTCCGCAAACTCCTTGATCAACGCGTCGGGGCGGGAGGGGGCGGTCTCCCGCCGCCCTCCCCCAGCTGGCTCGTCAGTCGCGATCGATGTGGTGACCCACCACCGTCGGGCCCAGCATCACGGCGAAACCGGAGCCGTCCCGGCGCGGGTCGGCCGGCGGCAGGTCCACCGGGTCGCCGGTCGCGGTCGCGCCCACCGGCCGCGGGCCGATCCAGGCCACCGACAGGTCCACCTCACCCTTGAGGAACCGCTGCGCGCGTACGCCGCCGGTCGCCCTGCCCTTCGCCGGGTACGCCTTGAACGGCGTCACCTTCACCGTGGCGCCGGTCGAGGTGACCACCATCGGCTCACCGTGCGCCGTGTCGTCGGTGCGGATCGCGCCGAAGAACACCGCCCGCGCCCCGGCGGGCAGGTTGATGCCGGCCATGCCGCCACCCTTGAGCCCCTGCGGGCGCACCACCGAGGCGGCGAAGCGCAGCAGCGACGCCTCCGAGGAGACGAACGCCAGTGTCTCGGCGCCGTCGGTCAGCCAGGTCGCGCCGATCACCTCGTCGCCGTCCCGCAACGAGATCACCTCGAACTCGTCGGAGCGGACCGGCCAGTCCGGCGCGCACACCTTGACCACGCCGGCCCGGGTGCCGAGCGCCAGCCCGGGTGAGCCCTGCGCGGACGGCCCCAGCGGGGCCAGCCCGACGACTGTCTCGCCCGGCTCCAGCGGCACCAGTTCCGCAGCCGACATGCCGCCACGCAGCGACACCGTGCCGGACTGCTCCGGCAGCACCGGCAACGGCAGCACGTCGATCTTGAAGGCGCGACCGGCGCTGGTCACCAGCAGCACCCGGCCCCGCGCGGTGGAGTGCACGATCGCGCGTACCGCGTCGTGCTTGACCCGGCCGCTGCGCCGGCGCGCCTCGGCGGCCTCCTCCGACTCGGCCGCGGTCCGCGCCACCAGCCCGGTGGCGGAGAGGATCACCTGGCACGGGTCGTCGGCCACCTCCAGCGGGCCGGCCGGCACCGAGGCGGCGAGCACCTCCTTGAGGTCGCCGTCGACGAGCGTGGTGCGCCGCGGCGCGCCGAACTGCTTGACCACCGCGGCCAGCTCGTCGGAGACCACCTTCCGAAGCACCTTGTCATCGTCCAGGATCTTCGACAGCTCCGCGATCTCGCCGCGCAGCTTCTCCTGCTCGGCCTCCAACTCCAGCCGGTCGTACTTGGTCAGGCGGCGCAGCGGAGTGTCCAGGATGTAGCTCGCCTGGATCTCGGAGAGCTTGAACTTCTGCATCAGGCCGTCCTTGGCGGCCTGGGCGTCCTCGCTGGCGCGGATCAGCTTGACCACCCGGTCGATGTCGAGCAGGGCGATCAGCAGGCCGTCGACCAGGTGCAGGCGTTCCTCCCGCTTGCGCTTGCGGTACGCGCTGCGCCGGGTCACCACCTCGTAGCGGTGCGCCAGGAACACGTCGAGCAGTTCCTTGAGCCCGAGCGTGCGCGGCTGCCCGTCCACGAGCACCAGGTTGTTCACGCCGAAGGACTGCTCCAACGGGGTGAGCCGGTAGAGGTCGGCCAGCAGCGCCTGCGGGTTCACGCCGACCTTGCACTCCACCACCAGCCGGGTGCCGTTCTCCCGGTCGGTGAGGTCCTTGACATCGGCGATGCCGGTCAGCCGCTTGGTCTTGTTCACCTCGTTGGTGATGGCCGCGATGACCTTCTCGGCGCCGACGCCGTACGGCAGCTCGGTGACGGTGATGGCCTGCCGGCCGCGGCTGCCCTCCAGCGGGCCGATCTCCACCCGCCCGCGCATGCGCACCACGCCGCGCCCGGTCTCGTACGCGCGGCGCACCTCGTCCAGGCCGAGCAGCAGCCCGCCGGTGGGCAGGTCGGGGCCGGGCACGAACTCCATGAGCTTGTCGAGCGTGGCGTCCGGGTGGTTGATCAGCCAGCGGGCGGCCTGGACGACCTCGCCGAGGTTGTGCGGGATCATGTTGGTGGCCATGCCGACCGCGATGCCGGATGCGCCGTTGACGAGCAGGTTCGGGAACGCCGCCGGCAGCACCGTGGGCTGGGTCAGCGAGCCGTCGTAGTTCGGCTCGACGTCGACGGTGTCCTCACCCAGCTCGCCGGTGAGCAGCATCGCCTCCCGGGACATCCGGGCCTCGGTGTAGCGCGCCGCTGCCGGGCCGTCGTCCGGCGAGCCGAAGTTGCCGTGCCCGTCGATGAGCGGGACGTTGAGCGAGAAGTCCTGTGCCAGCCGCACCATCGCGTCGTAGATCGCGGTGTCGCCGTGCGGATGGTACTTTCCCATCACATCCCCGACAATTCGAGCACTCTTGACGTGGCCGCGGTCCGGCCGGTGGCCCTGCTCGTACATCGACCACAGGATCCGCCGGTGCACCGGCTTGAGCCCGTCGCGCGCGTCGGGCAGCGCGCGGGAGTGGATGACCGAGAACGCGTACTCCAGGTAGGAGTCCGAGACCTCGGTGACCAGCGGGTTGTCGAAGACGCGAGCGCCGGCCTGGTCGAAGGCGGCCAGATCCGCCTTCGCGCGGTCGTCCTTGCGGCGTGCCATGGTGCGGTTTCCTTCCGAGACGAACCCGTTGGTCAGGCGTCGATGGCGTCGCGGTCGACCCGGTCGGCGGAGTCGATCAGCCAGTTGCGGCGGGGCTCGACCTTCTCCCCCATGAGCAGTTCGAGGATCCGCTCGGCGGCGTCGACGTCGTCGAGCGTGATGCGGCGGACCGCCCGGGTAGCCGGGTTCATGGTGGTCTCCCACAGCTCGTCGGCGTCCATCTCACCGAGGCCCTTGAAGCGCGGGATCGGCGTGACGATCTGCTTGCCGGCCTTCTCCAGCTTGCGGACCGTCGCCTCCATCTCCGCCTGGGTGTAGGTGTAGACGGTCTGCGGGTTGCGCCCCTTCGTGGTGATCTTGTGCAGGGGCGGCATCGCCGCGAAGAGCCGCCCGGCCTCGATCAGCGGCCGCATGTACCGGGCGAACAGCGTGATCAGCAGGGTACGGATGTGCGCGCCGTCGACGTCCGCGTCGGCCATGATGAGGACCCGGCCGTAGCGCAGGGAGGACAGATCGAACGTGCGGCCGGAGCCGGCGCCGAGCACCTGCACGATCGCGGCGCACTCGGCGTTGTCCAGCACCTGCTGGAGGTTGGCCTTCTGCACGTTGAGGATCTTGCCGCGGATCGGCAGCAGCGCCTGGTATTCGGAGGACCGCGCGAGGCGCCCTGTCCCGAGGGCGCTGTCCCCCTCCACGATGAACAGTTCGCTTCTCTCGATGCCCGCGGCCCGGCAGTCGACGAGCTTGGCCGGCATGGCCGCGCCCTCCAGCGCGGTCTTGCGGCGGGCTGCGTCCTTCTGCTGCTTCTGGGTGAGCCGTACCCGGGCCGCGTCGACGATCTTCTGGAGCACCGTCCGGGCCTCGGCCTTGGTGCGCCGGTCGTCCAGCCAGCTCTTGAGGTGCGCCTCGATCAGGCCCTGGAGCACCTTGGTGATGCCGGCGGTGGACAGTTCGTCCTTGGTCTGCGAGGTGAACTGCGGCTCCGGGATGCGCACGTGCACCACGGCGGTCATGCCCTCCAGGACGTCGTCCAGGGTGGGCGCGTCCTCCTTGGGCTTGAGCAGGCCGCGGGCGTTGCGGGCGGCGTCGGCGAGGGTACGCGCCAGCGCCCGCTCGAAGCCCTTGCGGTGGGTGCCGCCGTGGGCGTTGCGGATGGTGTTGGTGAAGCACTCGACGGTGCGCTCGTAGCCGGTGCCCCAGCGGAACGCCACCTCGACCTCGGCGCGGCGCTGCACGTTGGACTGCATGACGCCGTTGGCGTCGGCGGCGTTCTCCCGGTAGGTGCCCTCGCCGGTGACCAGCAGCGTGCCGGAGACCGGCCGGTCGCCGGCCGGGGCGAGGTATTCCACCATGTCGGTCAGGCCGTTGGGGAAGTGGAAGCGTTCCTCGACCGGCTCCTCGCCGGTCTCGTCGCGCAGCCGGTAGGCCACGCCGGGGACGAGGAAGGCGGTGTTGCGCAGCTTGAGCCGGACCGCCTCGGTGTCGAGCGCGGCGCCGGTCTCGAAGTAGCGGGGGTCGTGCCACCAGCGGATCGAGGTGCCGGTGCGCTGGCCGCGCTTCATCGCGCCGACGATCTGCAGGCCGGGACCGGGGGTGAACGGCGCGTCGGGGCCGGCTCCGTCGAAGACGCCCGGCACGCCGTGGCGGAACGACATCGCGTGGATCTTGCCGCCGCGCCGGACGGTGACGTCGAAGCGGCGGGACAGGGCGTTGACCGCGGAGGCGCCGACGCCGTGCAGGCCGCCGGAGGTCTTGTAGCCGGAGCCACCGAACTTGCCGCCCGCGTGCAGGCGGGTGAGCACCAGCTCGACGCCGGAGATGCCGGACTTGGCGTGCACGTCGGTGGGGATGCCGCGGCCGTCGTCGTCGACCTGGACCGAGCCGTCGGCGTGCAGGATCACGTCGACAGTGGTGGCGTGACCCGCGACACCCTCGTCGGTCGAGTTGTCGAGGATCTCGTTGACGAGGTGACCCACGCCACGGCTGTCGGTCGAGCCGATGTACATGCCGGGGCGTTTGCGGACGGCGTCGAGGCCCTCCAGGTGCGTCAGGTCGTCGGCCCCGTAGAGGGTCTCAGGCTGTGCGGTCAACTGGTCGTACTCCCAGGTCTCGGCGGTGTGGTGCCGTTCACCGTGTGACTCCCCCACGATGATCGCCGGGCGCGGCGCGCCGGAGCGAGCCTAGCCGGATGCCCTGACAGGTCGGCGGTACCGGGGCGGTGCGTTGCGCGATCGGCCTCGCGGCCGGGTCCGCGCCGCCGCCGCGTACGGCGGTCCGGCGGGCGGACGGGGCGTCCAGGCGGCACAACGATCCGCACGCCCGATGTCTTCCCCGGCGACCCGTCGCAGGTGTCAGGGCATTGACGCCCGTCACACGCGCGTGATCTGATCGCCATCCCAAAGAATCTTTCACGTTTCGATGTCTGGGAGGTCGGGCATGTCCGTGTTCCGTCGTTCCGCGCTCGCGGCGGCGCTGGCGCTCGCCGCGGTGGCGTTACCCGCCGCCGCGGCGCCCGCCCAGCCGGCTGCCGCCGCGCTGCCCACCGCCGCGGTGGCGCTGGGAGACAGCTTCATCAGCGGCGAGGGCGCCGGGGCGTACGCGCCGGTGGTGGACGTCAACGGGGTGGCCCAGGGCTTCCCCGGCTGGTCCGCCGCCAACGCCAACGCCTACTTCTGCCACCGATCGCCGAACGCCTCGCTGTTCCAGGCGAACCTGCCCGGCATCTCCGCGCGGTTCAACCTGGCCTGCTCGGGCGGCCAGCCGTACGACATCGCGAACGCCTCGTCGACGCGGGCCAAGGGGCGGCAGGTGGCCGCCCAGCTCGACCAGCTCCGGTCGGTGGCCCGGACCCACGACATCGACCTGGTGCTCGTCGGCCTCGGCTCGAACAACAGCTCGTTCACCTTCGGCAGCGTGGCGGAGAAGTGCGCCAACCGGTTCATCGCCGACGCCTGGACCGGCTGGTGGGAGTTCTGGGCGTACCTGGGCGGGCCGGTGGAGCAGAAGCCGTGCACCGACGCCGACCTGGGCACCGCCGCGCAGTTCGCCGCCGCCACCGCGGAGACCACCACGGCGCTGCGGCAACTGCTCACCACGCTGGACGAGATCGACGCCGACGGCCAGCACCGGGTGGTGTTCCAGGACTACACCAACCCGCTGCCGTTCGAGCTGGAGCAGAGCTACTGGACCGAGGACAGCCGGGACGACACCCGGGACAAGTTCCGCGCGCTGGGCGCCGAGCGGTACGCGGCCGGGTGCCCGATCCACCGGGCCAGCCTGGCGCCCGGGCACCGTTTCTCGCAGGGGCTCGGCACGCTGGTCAGCTCGGTGCGCGGCACGCTCGCCAACGAGTTCCCGCAGGACGACCTGGTCTACCTGAACGTGCAGCGCGCGTTCGACGGGGCCCGGCTCTGCGAGTCGACCGGTAGCCCGGGCAACGCCCTGGCCACGCCGATCCGGCTGATGGACGGCCCGACCGGCACGTTCGTCACCAGTCTCTCCGGGTTCGACAAGCTCGACATCCAGCGGATCGCCAACGCCTGCGGCACGTACTTCCAGACCTGCCAGGAGTCGTGGCACCCGAACGCCGCCGGGCACAAGGTGCTCGGCCGGTGCCTGGCCGGGGCGGCGGCCACCGGCGCCCGTACCGTCTCCTGCGTCCGTGCCCCGGACGGCACGGTGAATGTGAGCTGAGCACGCCGGACCGGGCCGGGACGAACCGGCCCGGTCCGGCGTCAGGCCCGGATCGCGGCGCCGAGCACGTGCGGCGAGGCCGGGGCCGGCAGCCCGGTCGGCGGGAAGCGGAAGCGGTCCAGCGCGGTCACCTCGAAACCGGCGGCGCGGATCGCGGCCACCGTGTCCCGGGCGGTGTGGCAGCCGGCGCAGAACAGCGGCCAGAGCGTGGCGTCGGCCAGGCGCTGGGCCCGGCGCAGGCCGGGCGTGGCGGCCACCACGTGTTCGTAGAAGCGCAGCTCGCCGCCGGGCCGCAGCACCCGCCGCGCCTCGCGCAGCGCGACCGCCTGGTCCGGCACCGAGCAGAGCACCAGTGACACCACCACCGCGTCGGCGGCGCCGTCGGCGACCGGCAGTTCCTCGGCCAGCCCGGCGGCGACGGTGACCGGGACCGGGGCGCCCGGCGCGGCGGCGTGGGCCAGCGCGCGCAGGTGGGGTTCCGGCTCGACGGCGAGCACGCCGGTCACGCTCGCCGGGTAGTGCGCGAGGTTGCGCCCGTTGCCGGCGCCGACCTCGACCACCCGGCCGCGCAGCCCGGCGACCAGGCGGGCCCGGTGCCCGGCCACGCCGGCCTGGTCCATGGCGACGCTGGCGCGGGCGAAGAGCCGGGCGAAGATCGGATGGGAGACGGCCATCAGCGACCGGCCGGTGGCGCGCCGAGGCTGAGCAGGAGCGGGCCGGCGGATCCGTCGACCAGGTCGCCGAGGCGTACGCCGTCGAGCACGGCGAGGAAGGCGGCCTGGGCGCGGCGCAGCTCGCCGCGCAGCCGGCACTCCGCGATGAGCGGGCAGACCGGCTGCGCGCAGTTGACCACCTCGCCGTCGCCCTCGAAGGCGCGGACCACCTGGCCGACGGTGAGGTCACCGGCGTGTTCGGCGAAGGCGACGCCGCCGGAGCGGCCTCTGATGGTGACCAGGACGCCGATGCGTTGCAGCCGCTGCACCACCTTGGCGACGTGGCTGCGGGGCAGCGCGAGCCGGGTGGCGAGTTCGTCGACTGTGGCCCGGACCGGGGACGCGGCGGTGAGCATGGCGATCCGCAGCGCCATGTCTGTCGACCGGTTGAGCCTCACGCACCGACCCTAGCCATTCGGTGCCCTCGGCGACACAGGCAGATTCACGGTGACCCATGCCACCGCACTCCCGGGACCTTCGACCCTAAAAGAGGAATCCAGAAATCCTGTTTCGTGGGGATCGACCTGTTCGAGCCCCGGAAGGAGATTCGGTAGTGCTCACGGAATCCTCAGCAGCGATCGTGACCGCCACCCTGCCCGTCGTGCGGGCACACGGCGAGGCCATCACCGGCCGCTTCTACCAGCGGATGTTCGACGCCCACCCGGACCTGCTGGACCTGTTCAACCGGGGCAACCAGGCCACCGGCGCGCAGAAGGCCGCGCTCGCCTCGGCGGTGGTCGCGTACGCGGCGCACCTGACCGGCGACGGCGGCATGCCGTGGGGGCCGGTCCTGGACCGGATCGCGCACAAGCACGCCTCCCTCGGCATCACCGCCACCCAGTACCCGATCGTCGGCCGGCACCTGCTCGCCGCCGTCGCCGAGGTGCTCGGCGACGGCGTCACCCCGGAGGTGGCCGCCGCCTGGGACGAGGTCTACTGGCTGCTGGCCTGCGAGCTGATCGCCCGCGAGGCGCGGCTCTACGCGGGCGCCGGCGTACCGGAGGGCGGTCCGGTGTGGCGGGACTGGCGGGTCACCGGCCGGACCCGGGAGAGCGCCGACGTCGTCTCGCTCACCCTCGCGCCGGCCGGCGGCGGCGCCGCGCCCGGCTTCACCCCCGGCCGGTACGTCTCGGTCGCCGTCGACCTGGACGGCGGCCGGGGACAGCAGATCCGCCAGTACAGCCTCTCCGGCCGTCCCGGCGCCGACCAGTGGCGGATCACCGTGAAGCGGGTACGCGGCGAGGGCGGCGCGCCCGACGGGATGGTCTCCGGTCACCTGCACGAGCGGGTGGCGGTCGGCGACACGCTGCGACTGAGCCCGGCGTTCGGCGAGGTTGACGCGGCCGGCGGCGACGGGCCGCTGCTGCTGGTCAGCGCCGGGATCGGACTCACGCCGGCGATGGCGGCGCTGGCCCACCTGGCCGACCGGGATCCGGGACGCCGGGTGACGCTGGCGCACGCCGACCGCGCCGCCGAGGCGCACGCGCTGCGCCACGAACTGCCGGCGCTGCAGCAGCGGCTGCCGAACCTGGCCCTCCACCTCTGGTATCTCGACGCCGCCGGGGCCGACCTGCCCGGCCTGAAGGCCGAGGTGTCCGCCGGACTGATCGACCCGGACCGGCTCGCGCTGCCCGCCGGGGTGACCGCGCACCTGTGCGGCCCGGTGGCGTTCATGAACCTGGTCCGGGCCAACCTGCTGCGCCGGGGCGTGCCGGGCGAGCGGATCGCCTACGAGGTGTTCGGCCCGGGGATGCTGCCGGGCTGACGCCCGGCGGCGAAACAGGACCTCCGTGGACCCGTTCTTCGGTACGGGGCACGCGTCGATGCCCTGGCCAGGGCCGCGAGCCTCCACAGCGGAGCGGGCGGCGCGCGGAGAAGTCGACGATCTCCTGGTTAGGGGCGCAAGCCGAGGGTACGGGTCCCTCCATGCGCGTCCCCGGCATCAACGCGATCTTCCGGCCCCCACGGAAGCGGTGGACGCCGTCCCACCGGAAGCCGGGGCGCCGGCCACCCGCGTCGACACGCTCGTGGAGGCGGCGCGCCGGCTGACCGAGGGCGCCGACGCCGCGCACCGACTCGGCGCACGGGCACGCGAGGTGGCGAGTAAGCGGTCCGGTCCGGACCGCTTACTCGCCGACTGGGACCGGATCCTGGAGGACGAGAACATGCGCATCGCGATGATTTCCCAGCACGCCAGCCCGCTCGCCGCGCCCGGCGCGGAGGACGCGGGCGGCCAGAACACGCATGTGGCGGAACTCGCGTCCGCGCTCACCGTCGCCGGCCACGACGTCCGCGTCTACACCCGTCGTGACTCCCCCGCGCTGCCCGAGGCGGTCGACGCGCCCGACGGCTATCAGGTGTGCCACGTGCCGGCCGGTCCCGCGCGGCGGGTGCCGAAGGCCGACCTGCTGCCGTACACGGGCGAGTTCGGGGGCCGGCTGGCCGACACCTGGCGGCGCGGCGGCTGGACCCCGGACGTGGCGCACGCGCACTTCTGGACGAGCGGGCTGGCCACCGTGCACGCGAGCCGTCGCACCGGCGTGCCGACCGTGTTGACGTACCACTCGCTCGGCACGGTCAAGCGTCGCCACCAGGGCGTGCCGGACACCGGTCCACCGGGGCGCGCCGGTTACGAGCGGGCGCTCGGCAGGGCCGTGGACCGGGTCGTCGTGCAGTGCTCCGACGAGGTCGCCGAACTGGTCCGGATGGGCGTACCCCGGTCCCGGATGGCCCTCGTGCCGTCCGGCGTCAACGAGGCGGTGTTCCGCCCGGACGGCCCGGTCGCGCCCCGCGACCCGGCCCGCCCGCGCATCCTCACCGTCGGGCGGATGGTCGAACGCAAGGGCTTCCTGGACGTGGTCCGGGCGCTACCAGCGGTGCCGGACGCGGAGTGCGTGGTGGTCGGCGGCCCGCCGGCCCACCTGCTGCCCGCCGACACGTTCGCCCGCCGGCTGTCCGCGCTCGCCGACTCGTGCGGCGTGGCCGACCGGGTACGGCTGCTCGGCGGCGTGCCGCGCGAGGAGATGGCCGCCTGGTACCGGTCGGCGGACGTGCTCGTGGCCGCACCCTGGTACGAGCCGTTCGGGCTCACCCCGCTGGAGGGCATGGCCTGCGGTGTGCCGGTGATCGGCACGAACGTGGGCGGCATCGCCGACAGCGTGGTGGACGGGCTCACCGGCGACCTGGTGCCGCCGCGTGACCCCCGCGCGCTGGGCACCGCGCTGCGGCGGCTGCTCGGCGACAACGTGCGCCGGTTCGCGTACGCCACCGCCGCGCTCGACCGCGTCCGCAGCCGGTACTCCTGGAGGCGCTGCGCGGAGCAGCTCGTCGCCGTCTACGGCGCGCTGACGACCGCGGCCCGGCCCGCACCGGCGGTGGCGTGAGGCGACCCCTTGCTACCCACCGGTAGGGTTCGGGCCGTACCCTGATCCGGGTGAGCGGGGACTACATCCAGGAGTTCGTGGACGTCGACGGCGCGCGCATCGGCGTGCAGGTCTACCCGGAGCCGGCCGGTCCGCCCGGCGCGCCGGTGGTGCTGATCTGGCCCGCGATGGGTGTGCGCGCCCGCTACTACCGGCCGTTCGCCGCCGCGCTGCGCGAGGCCGGGCTGGCGGTGATCGTGGCCGACCTGCGCGGCACCGGCGAGAGCACCCCCGCGCCGTCGCGCGCCTGCCGGTACGGCTACCAGGAGATGGCCGCCGACGTCGGCGCCGTGCTCGACGCGCTCAAGCCCCGGCTGGACGGCCGCACCCGGCTGCTGCTCGGGCACTCCCTGGGCGGTCAGGTGGCGGTGCTGCACCAGGCGCTGGACGACGACGACCGGGTGGACGGGCTGGCCCTGGTGGCGGTGGGGCTGCCGTGGTGGCGGACGTACCCGGGTCTGCGCGGGTGGGGCGTGCTGCCGTACACCCAGGGGATCGCCGCGACGGCGCGGCTGCTCGGCGTCTGGCCCGGCTGGGGTTTCGGCGGCCGGCAGGCCGCCGGCGTGATCCGGGACTGGGCGCACACCGCCCGCACCGGCCGGTTCCCGGCGCTGGACGGGGTGGACACGGAGGCCGCCGTGCGGCGGATCCGCACGCCGGTGCTCGCGGTCAGCGTCGACGACGACCAGTACACGCCGCACGAGACGCTCGACCACCTCTGCGGGAAGCTGGCCGGCGCGCCGGTGACGCGGCACCGCTACACGGTCGCCGAGGCGGGCGCGCCGCTCGACCACTTCACCTGGGTACGCGCGTCGGCGCCGCTGGCCGCCCGGATCGCCGCGTTCGCGGGCACGCTCCCCCGCCGCTGAGCCGAGCCGGCACGCTCCCCGCCGGTGAGCCACGCCCGGGCGTGAGTCGCCCGATCGTGGGTATGCCGCACCGCCCGAACACGGCGGAGGGGGATCTGATGTCAGAACGGCACACCACGCTGCGCTCGATGCACGACCTGGGCCTGGCGGCCTGGTTCGGCGGTTCCCTGATGGGGGCGCTGGGCGTGAACGGCGCGGCGGCGCGGATCAACGACACGACCGAACGGCTGCCGGTGGCCTCGGCCGGGTGGGCGCGGTGGACGCCGGTCAACGCGGCGGCGATCGGGGCGCACCTGGCCGGCGCGGTCGGTGAGCTGGTCACCGAGAGCCCGCGGATGGCCCGCCAGGCGGGCGTGGGGAAGATGAGCGCGGTGAAGACCGCGCTGACGGTCGGCGCGCTGGCGGTGACCGGTTACAGCCGGTTGGTCGGCAGGCGGCTGGAGCGGGCCGGCGGACCGCCGGTCGAGGGGACCACCGAGCCGAACCACCACACCCCGGCGAACGTCGCCGCCAGCCAGCGGCAGATGAAGCTGCTCCAGTGGGCGGTGCCGGCGATGACCGGCGCGCTGGTAGTGGTGTCGGCGTACATGGGTGAGCAGCAGAAGCCGGGGCAGGTGTTCCGGGGCATGCTGGACCGCGCGGGCGGGCTGATGGCCGCGCCGAAGAACATCGGCAAGGTCGCCGCCGTGGGCGCGGCCGGCCGTCACCTGGTCGGGGCGACCCGCTGACCACCGCGCGGCCGACGACCCACATCGGGGTGGGTCGCCGGCCGCGCGGTGCACCGGGACCGGACCGGCCACGCCGGTGGCCAGCAGCCAAGGTGAGGTGACCATGACCAGCAGGGACCGCCCGGGTACGGGCGACGGGCGCGGGCCGGAGTCGGCCGCGCCGTGGGGCAGCACCGGCGGCTTCGACGCCGACCCGCCGTGGGGCGCGGGCGACGACGACCCGATGGACGAGGGCAGCGAGGAGACGGCGGTGCCCGAGGGACGGCTCGGTGAGCGCCGGGCGGCCGGCGCAGGACGGGGCGGGCCGAAGACGGGCCGGCACGGGTTCGGGACCGTCGAACCCACCCGGACGCCGGAGGCCGGGCCGGGCGCGCCGCCGGACCCGGCCCCGTCGGCGCGGACGTTCCCGGACGACCGCGCGGACGGCGACCTCGGCGACAACGCGCTGGAGGAGGCGACCGGGATGCGTCCGGAGACGCGTCAGTGAGAGCTCAGGAGCCGGTGCCGTCCTCGTCCGGGCTGCCGAGCGCGGACGGCTCGTTGTCCGGCACCGGTGACTCGGCCACCGGGTGCCCGGTGTCGTCGACCAGGCTCGGCGCCATGCTGCCGCCGTGCGCCTCCTCGGCCTCCCGGGTCGCCCGCAGGTCCCGCTCGTCCTCGTCGCGCCGCTTCTCCACCGATCCCCCTTCGCGGTCGTCCACGAACCCGGCGGTACCCGGGAGGAAGCCGGGAAAACCTCAGGCGCGCGCGGCGGCCGGGGCGACGCCGAGCAGGCCAGCCAGGCGGGCGGCGTCGCGCTGGGCCTGGTCGCCGCAGCAGTTGTTCATCAGCACGTGCAGTTCGGCGCACTGGTCGGCCAGCTCGCGCAGCAGCACCGACCAGTGCCGCAGCTCCCGCTCGCCGTAGGCGTAGCGGAACCGCTCCTGCTTGTCGCCGCTCTCCCAGGCCGTGCTGTGCCCGTGGAACCGGATCACGGCCAGATCGGTGGTGGCGACCAGGACCGGCGGCACCGAGGAGACGTGCCCCTGCGGCATGTCCACGCAGGCGTACCCGAGGTCGTGCTCGCGCAGGAACGTCACCGTCTCGGCCATCGCGTCCCCGTCGAACCAGGAGGAGTGCCGCAGCTCGACGGTGACCGGCCAGGGGCGGCAGCGGCGCGCCGCGTCCAGGATCCGCCGCCGGGCCGCGTCGCCGCGGGCCAGCCACGGCGGGAACTGCAACAGCACGGCGCCGAGCCGGTCGGCCGCCGCGAGCGGCGCCAACGCCGCGTGGAACCGGTCCCACAACTCGTCGTACGCCCCGGCGGGCAGGTCGCGCCAGCGGATCCGGTTCGGGCCGCCGGCCGGACGCAGATCCTTCGGCAGCGCGTCGATCGGGGTGTGGTGGCCGGTGAACAGGCGGAACGCCTTGACGTCGAAGGTGAATCCGTCCGGCGTCGCGGCCGCCCAGCCCGCCGTCGTCTCCGGCGCCGGCACCGCGTAGTACGACGTGTCCACCTCGACCAGCCCGAAGCGCTCGGCGTAGAAACCCAGCCGGCCGGCGGGCGTGTTGACGCCGCGCGGATACCACCCGGAACGGACCAGCATCTGGTCGGCCCAGGAGGACGTGCCCACCTTGATGACACCCATGTAATTCAGTTCACCGCGACCGCCGGACATCGGCAACCGGAGATGCCGTGCGGGCCCTGACCGGCACCGGGGTGACCGACCTCACCGGCGTTCCGCCGCGCCGAAGTGTGACGCGGGGCCGGGTGGCGGCGCTGAGGGTCACGAGATGGACGCATCCGGCCTGGACCAGGAAACCGTCGAGCGGCTGCTCGCCGGCCGCCCCGGCGACACGTCGTCCGCTCCGCCGGGGCTGGTGGCCGTACTGGACGCGGTCCGGACCGCGCCCGGCACGGGCGAACTCGACGGGGAGGCGGCAGCCGTCGCGGGGTTCCGGGACGCCCGGCGGGCACGCCGTCGCCGCCGCGTCCGCTTCGGCGTACGGGTGGCCGTGTCCGCGCTCGCCGCGTCCCTCACCAGCGGCGTCGCGCTCGCCGCGACCGGCAACCTGCCGCACGCCGCGCGCCCGGCGGCGACGCCGGACGACGCCGCGCCGCCCGTGCCGTCGGCCCGCCCCGCCCGGCCGGCCCTCTCACCGGCTACCCGGGCGGCGCAGCAGTCCGCGCCGCCCGGACTCTGCGTCGCGTACCGGGCCCTCGCCGAGGCGGACCGGGGACGCGCTCTGGAGACACCCGCGTTCAGCGACCTCGTCGCCGCCGCCGAAGGCCGCGAGCGCGTGCCGGACTACTGCGCCGCGCTGCTGGGCGACGACGACCCGCCGGGGAAGGCCGACGGCGGGCGGGGCGGCGGCAGGTCCGCTCACCCGGTCCAGCCGTCGGTCGGGCCGCCGGGGGCGGACGTCCTCCCGCCGGGGCAGGCGAAGCGGCCCGATGGCACCCCGCCCGGGCGGCGTACCGGCTGACGACCGGCTGGTAACTTGTGCCTCCGTGACCCCCCGGCGTCGCCGACCGGCGATCCTCCTCCGCCTCGCAGAGGTGCTCGCCGTGCTGGCCGGCATCGTGCTCACCGCGCTCGGCCCGGCCACGCTGACCGGCCTGCTGCCGTACTTCACCATCCAGAGCAACGTGGCTGTCGGCGTGCTCGCCGGCTACGCCGCCTGGTGCGCGCTGCGCGGTCGGCCGGAGCCGCCGAGCGTCCTCAAGGGAGCGGTCACCCTCTACATCACCATCACCGGTACGGTCTACCACCTGGTGCTGGCCAACCCGGCCAGCTCGTTCGCCATGGCGCAGCCGGACCGGCAACCGGGCGAGTGGTGGGGCAACCAGTTCCTGCACACGGTGGTGCCGCTGCTGGCGATCGCCGACTGGGCGCTGTTCGACAGACGCGGCCGGTTGCGCCCGCGCTACGCCGCCTGGTGGCTGGCGTTCCCGCTGGCGTATCTCGGGTTCGCGCTGGTACGCGGACTGGTGGTGGACCGCTACCCGTACCCGTTCCTGGACGCGGGCCAACTCGGCTACGACGGCGTGACGGTGAGCGCGATCGGGTTCGCCCTCGCGTTCTGGCTGCTGGGACTGCTGTTCGTGGGCGTGGACCGGCTGCTCGCCCGGGCCGGGACGGCGCAGTCCCCGCCGTCCGCGCCCGCGTCGGCCGACCCGCCGGCGCCGGTCCGGCCCGCCTCGCGGGAACCCACCGGCTCGGGCTGACGGACGCCGGGCGGGTCAAGCGGCCCGCCGGGCGTCCACGCCCGCCCGCAGCCGCCGGCTCGTGCCGCGCTCCCGGCCGTACGCGTCGGCCCGTCCCCACCGGCCCGGCACGTCGAGCAGCTCGATCCGCCCGTACCCGGCCGGGACCGCCGGGTTCACCAGCAGGTTGTCTCCGCAGGGGCGCAGCCCCAGCATGGTCGAGAGCAGCATCAGCAGGCCGCTCGCGGCCCACGACTGCGGCCGCCCGGCATCCGGCATCTGCACCGGGTACTTGGTGACCCCGCGGGGGTAGCCGGCGAAGGCCTCCGGGATCGAGCCGCCGAGCGTCTCCGCCGCCGCGAACACGCCGGCCGCGATGTCGCCCGCCTCCGCCTCGTAGCCGTACCGCCGCAGGCCCGCCGCGACGATCGCGTTGTCCCACGGCCAGACCGCGCCGAGATGCGCGCCCACCGGGTTGTACGGCAACTGCCCCTCGGCGTAGGTGCGGATGCCCCAGCCGGAGTACAGGTCCGGCCCGCACAGGTGCCCGGCCAGCGAGTCGGCGCGTTCCGGCTCGACGATGCCGCTCCACAGCAGGTGGCCGAGATGCGAGGTGAGCGCGTCGACGGGCTCGCCGTCCGGGGTGAGGGCCAGCGCGTAGTAGCCCCGGTGCGGCAGCCAGAAGTCGCGATCGAACCGTTCCCGCAGCCGCGCCGCGTCGGCCTCCAGGCGCTCGGCGTAGCCCGGGTCGCCCCAGAACTCCCGCGCCAGCCGGGCACCGCGGATCCGCGCGTCGTACGCGTACCCCTGAAGCTCACAGGTGGCGCGCGGGTACGGCGGCACGACGCCGTGCCGGTCGACCACCGAGTCCGGGGAGTTGCGCCAGGTCTGGTTGGCCACTCCGCTCGCCGTGTTGCGCGGGTGGTAACGCAGGTAGCCGTCGCCGCACAGGTCGCCGTAGCGGGTCAGCCAGTCCAGCGCCATCCGGGCCGGATGACGTAGCTCGTGGATCAGGTCGACGTCACCGGTCCAGCGCTCGTACTCGTCGAGCAGGATCACGAACAGCGGCGTGGTGTCGGCCGCGCCGTAGTAGAGCGCGGTGGGCTGCTCGTCGAACGCGGCCGCCTCGCCGTACCGCAGCTCGGCGAGGATCTTGCCGGGCTCCTCCTCGCGCAGGTCGTCGAGCCGGCCGCCCTGCAGCATCGCCAGCATGTGCAGCGTGGCCGTGGTCAGCTCGGGCGTGAACGGGAGCGTCTGGAGGCAGGTGATCAGCGCGTCCCGCCCGTACAGCGTCATCGCCCAGGGCAGCCCGCCGACCGGCACCCGGTCGACGTACGCCAGCGGCGTGTACCGCAGCGCGGCCAGGTCGTTCAGCGCCTGCCGGTAGGCGGCGGTCAGCGCCGGGCGGTCGGAGAGCAGTTGCGGGGCCTGGTCGAGCCACCGCCGCAGGTCGTCGCGCATGTCCTGCCGGACCTGCTGCCGATGGGAGTCGATGCTCGCCCGCAGGTCCCGCCCCCGGGCCCCCTTGATGATCATCTCGACGTGCAGGTCGACGTGCCACGCGCCCTGCGGCTCGACGCGGATCCGGAAGGTCATCCCGCTCCGGTCCACCTGCGCCGGGGCCGAGCTGGAGACGCACGTCCCCCGGGAGAACCGCCCGCGCTCGTGCCGGATCCACAACCGCTGCCCGGCCGGATCGGGGACGATCGTCGGCCGGCGCGGGCCGGGACGCAGGATCTCCGACGTGTCGGCGAAGTCGCTGCCCATCTCCAGCCGCACCGTGTACTCGGCGGGCTCGGGTGAGTGGTTGAGCACCGTGATGCTCTCGTGGTACGCCTCGTCGATGAGGCGGTGCCGGATCACCGACACGTCGGCGTCCACATAGTGGCTGGCTGCGCCGGGCACCAGCACGAAACGGGTCTCGAAGTAGGTCAGGTCGTCGCGGGACAACGCGTTCAGCCGCTCGCCGTCGACGGTGAGCACCCAGTGGCTCAGGAACCGGGTGTCGAAGGAGAAGAGACCGATCGGCGCGCTGGGGTCGATCTCCATGTCGCCCTGCGCGTCACTGACCGCGAAGGCGTTTCCGGCGAGGACGTGGACCAGCTCCTGCTTCATCGGGCCACCGCCTGCCCGGCCGCCTCCCGGGGATGCCGGGCGTCCGGGTGCCCGGGGAAGATCCGGCGTAGCGCCATCAGCAGCTTGAGGTCGCCCTCGACGGCGATGTCGTTGCGCAGCAGCGCGGCGGCCGGATGCAGGAGGCCCGCCGCCATCCGGTCGAACACCTCCCGGTCCGCGCGGACCACCAGGTCGGCGTCCGCGGAGAGCCGGTCCACCCGGACGTCCTGACGGTCGACGGTCAGGTACCAGTGCTCGGTGCGGCCGTCGTCGTGCAGGTCCAGGCGAATGGTGCCGCAGGTGGTCTCGGGCAGGTCGGGGTTCCGGCCGGCGGCGGCCCGGGTCAGGTGTTCCGCGGCCGAGACGCTCATCGGGCCTCCTCGTCGGTCGTCGCGGCCACCCGCCTGACGGCGCCGCCCGTGCCGCGAGGATCCCCCCGCCCCGGGTGAGGCGAACTCACCCGGTCCGGGTGAGCCGCGGCGGTGACCCGGCAGCGGCCGGACGGGCCCGCTGGGACGGGGCCGGGCGGCGCTCAGCCCAGGATGAGCCCGCGCACGTAGGCGGCCTGGCCGACGTGCTGGAAGTCGTCGTCGAGCACGCTCACCAGCCGCACCCCGAGCGTCACCGGCGGATCCCAGTTCTCGTCCACCACCCGGTCCAGGTCGGCCGGGCGCAGCCCGCGCAGGTAGTCCAGGCTCCGGTCCACCACCGCCCGGTGGTAGTCCAGCAGCACGCCGCCGTTCTCCGGGCGTACCGCGGCGATCTGCTCCGGGCCGTGCCCGAAGCCGGTGTCGGCGCGGTCGGGCCGCAGACCGCACCGCGCCGCCCAGTCGCCGCCGGCCCAGAGCTGTGGCTCGCCCATCACGTCGGCGACGTGGTCGTCCTGGATCCGGGTCAGGTGCCAGACCAGCCAGCCGACCGGGTTCGCCCCGTCGGCCGGCGCCCGCCGCAGCTGGGCCGCGTCGAGCCCGTCGAGCGCCCCGGCGACCAGATCGGGCAACCGCCCGTACGCCTCGATCAGCACGTCCGTCGCGTCCACGCGCACCTCACTCCCCTGCCGTCTCGTGCGTCTTTCCGGGCAGTACCGCCCAGCGTGCCCGGCAAACCTCGTCGCGGGACCCGACATCTACTGTGATCGGGTGGTCGCGGCGCTGGAGCTGTATCTCGACACCGACGCCACCCGGCGGATCCGGGTGCTGTGGGACCTGCTGGAGTCCGACGGGGTGCCGAGCCTGCGGTCACTGCTGGCGCAGCGGCACCGCCCGCATGTCTCGCTCGCGGTGGCGCCCCGCCTGGACCCGCACCGCGTCGCCGAGGCACTCGCCGGAACCGTGGTGGCCGCGCCGCTGCGGCTGGAGTTCCAGCACGCCGGGCAGTTCGTCGGCCGGGTGCTCTGGCTCGGTCTCGCGCCGACGCCCGAGCTGCTGGCGCACCACGCCGAGGTGCACGACCGGCTGGCCCGGGCCGGTGTCGAGGTGGTGGAGCACTACCGGCCGGGACGCTGGGTGCCGCACTGCACGCTGTCCATGCGGGTGCCGAACCCGCTGATGGGGGCGGCGGTGCGACGGTGCCTGGAGGTGCTGCCGCTGACCGCGACGGTGGTCGGCGCGGCGGTGGCCGACCACGCCCGAGACATCTCCCACCCCCTCCCCTGACGCACTCTCCCACCAAGATCCACACCATCTCGGCGAGCTGGCCGCATCAGACCACCTCCGATGCAGCCACCTCCCCGAACCGGTGTCGATCTTGGGCGGGTCACTGCGGGGTGAGGTCGAGGAGGAACGTCGGGTGGTCCGGCTGTGGGCACGGGTCGCCCCGATGACCGAGCCGCTCGTAGAACCGCGCCGCCCGCCCGGCCGCCGGCCCGGCGGCGCACCGCCGTGAAAAAGGAACGGCCCACCCCGTCACGTCGCCGTCCGGAACGACGTACCGGTCGTGCAGGCGTACGGTGCGGTGCGCGTCGGTGGACCTGCGGCGGTGAGTCGCCGACGCCCATGTCCCGCAGCATCGGCCACAGCGCCGGCCAGTCCGGTACGCGCCTTCCCCGCACGGTGCCCGACCTCGGTTCAGGATGCGGGCGCGACAGCGTGGCGGGACCGGGTTTCGCGCCATCTGCGGCTGCCCTGACGATCGCGGCAAAACCGACGCAAGCTGGTAAAAGCGCAGGTCAGAGCCATTCTGGCCACCCGAGGACGTGCGGCTGGAGCGGCAGCGAAACACGTCGAAGGAGAGCCTCATGGCCGCACCCGTCGTCCGTTCCGTCACCCCCGACCAGACCGTCCTGCTGCCCGGGCAGTCGACCACCGTACGGGTCGACGCCTACCACCCCGACTCGCGGCTGCTGACGCTCGCCGGCCGGGTCAGCGACCCCACCGGCGTCACCTGGGACAGCCCGGTCCGGGTGGATCTGAGCGTGCCACTCACCGTCCAGCTCGCCAGCGCCTCGCCGGGGGTGACGGTCACACCCAGCAGCGCCGAACCGGGCCGCTTCACAGTCACCGTGCTGGCCGGCCGGGGCACGGTGACGCTGACCGCGACGGCGCGTGACGGCGCCGGCCGCACCGGCACGGGCACCACCACGCTGACCGTGCCGCTGCTGGTCGGGATGAGCGCCGAGAAGGGCGCGCGGACCCAGCGGGCGGTGGCCGACTACCCGGGCATCCGTTACATGCGCGACTTCGGCACTGACGGTCCGGACGCGGACACGCTGCCGGAGCTGCCCGCGCTCAACGCCGGCAAGTTCGCCGACGCGCCGTCGGCCGTCATGCACGTCAGCTGGAAGGACGACGTCGAGCAGTTGGCGAGCTGGCTCGACGGCGTGAGCCGCCCGATCTACCTGACCTGGTACCACGAGCCGATGGGCGACGTGGCTCCGGCGACGTACCGGGCGACGGCGAGCCGGGTGACCCAGATCGTGGCCGCGCACCGCAACCGGCGGTGGGTGCTCGGGCACGGCCCGATCGTGACCCGCTACTGGCTGGACGAGGGACGCGGCAACCCGACCGACTGGGGTTATCCGGGCATGACCCACTACGGCGTGGACTGCTACTCGCGGGACACGGCCGCGTACTGGCCCGCCTCGCGGATGTTCGGGGTGGCCTTCGGCAAGGTGCGCGCCGCGTACCCGGGCATCCGGCTGCTGGTCCCCGAGTACGGGCTGACCCGCGTCGCCACCGACACCACCGGCGCGGGCCGGGCGCGCACGATCCGGGACCACGTCACCTGGCTGCGCCAGCAGAACGACGTGGACGCGATCGCGTACTGGAACAACTGGGCCGAGTTCGAGCTGGGCGACCCGCCGCCGGAGGCCACGGCCTGGCGCGATCTCCAGGTGGGCCCGGCATAGACTGGGCCGATGAGGCGGAGTCGGTGACCAGCGGGAGCGTGTCGTACCCGGGCTACACCCATGGCTGCCTCGCCTACGACGACCCGGCGGCGCTGCGCGCGCTGACGGTCGAGCAGGTCAGCGCCGGTCTCGCCGCCGGTGAGCAGGTCTGGGTGGTCTGTCCGGAGGATCGTGCCACTGTCACCGGCTGGCTGGCCTCGGTTCCCGGTCTCGACGCCGCGCGCCGGCGGGACGCGCTACGGCTGGTTCCCGTCGGCGAGGCGTACCGGCACGACGAGATCGTCGACCCCAACCGGCAGGTCGGGGCGTACGTGCGGGCCACCACCGAGGCGCTGACCGCCGGGCACACCGGCCTGCGGGTGCTGGCCGAGGCGACGAGCCTGGTCCGCACCCCGGCCCAGCGGGACGCCTTCGCCCGTTACGAGCACCGCATCGACCACTGGATGCGGCACCGGCCGATGTCGGCGATCTGCGCCTACGACCGCCGGCAGCTCGGCGACGCGGCAATCGCCGAGCTGGCCTGCCTGCACCCGGTGACGAACGCGGACGTGCTGTTCCGGCTGCACGCCGGCGACGGCGACTCGGTGGTGGCGCTGGCCGGCGAGCTGGACCCGACCAACCACCGGGACTTCGCCGCCGCGCTGGAGCGGGCCGACCCGCGGCCGGTGGCGGGCCGGGTCGTGTTCGACGCCGCCGAGCTGCGTTTCGTGGATCACCGCAGCCTGCTGCACCTGTGTGACCACGCCCGCCGCTACGACGCCGTCGCGGTGCTGCGCACCCCGCACCGGACCCCGGCCCGGCTGGTCGAGCTGCTCGGCCTGACCGGGGTACGGGTGGAGGTGCTCGGATGAGGAGCGGCGCGGCCTCCGGTCACGTGGGCTACTTCCACGAGGCGTTCGTCTACGACTCCGACGAGGAGCTGCTGGCGGTGGCGCTGCCGTTCCTGCTGGACGGGGTCGCGGCCGGCGAGCCGACGGCGGTGAATCTGGACGAGCGCAACGCGGAGCTGGTGCGCCGGGCGCTGCCCACCGGCGCCGAGGTCACGTTCCTGCCGGTCGGGGACCTCTACGCCCGGCCCAGCGTCGCGCTGCGCTCCTACCGGGAACTGCTCGCGTCTTACGTGGCGGCGGGCGCGGCGCAGATCCGGATGGTCGGCCAGCTGCCGCCGGTGCTGCTCGGCTCGACCTGGGACTGGTGGGCCCGCTACGAGTCGGCCATCAACCACGTCTACGACGACTTCCCGCTCTGGGGCATCTGCGCCTACGACCGCCGCAGCACCCCGTCGCACGTGCTGGCGGACGTGGCGCGTACCCACCCCCGGGTGGCGCGGCCGGACGGCGGGCACGAGACGGCCGATCTCTACACCGACCCGATGAGCTACCTGACCGAGCCCCGCCCGGTGCCGCTGGACCCGGTGCAGCGGACGACGCCGCTCGTCGAGCTGATCGACCCGACGCCGGCCCGGGCCCGGGCGGAGGTGCGCGCCGCCGACGACGGCCTGCTCGCGCCGGACAGCGCCGACGGGCTGGTCATCGCGGTGAGCGAGGTGGTGAGCAACGCGCTGCGGCACGGCGAGCCGCCGGTGCGGATGCGGCTGTGGCGCGCGCCCGACCGGATCGTGGTCACCGTAAACGACCGGGGCCCCGGGCCGAAGGATCCGTACGCCGGACTGTTGCCGGCCGGTGACGGCTCCGACGGCGGGTTGGGTCTCTGGATCAGCCACCAGAGTTGCGACCACGTGACGCACCACCGCGACGCGGGCGGCTTCACCATCCGTCTGACGGCGGGGAACCCGCACTTCCCGGTCTGACCGCGACGCCGGTCGGCCGGGCAGGGGCGGGGCGGGGCGAGACGCGCGCGCGGACGCGGTACCGTAGCGCCTCATCGTGCCCTGCGGGGCGGTCATCCGCCGGCCTGGCGCTGGCGAACCGACGGAGGATGGCGCATGTCCAACGGCGACGATCCGTTCGCACCCCACGACGACGTGTCCGCGCGCCCGCGCTTCGATCCGGCGCTGCGCGGCTACGACAAACGTCAGGTGGACCGGTACGTCGAGCAGGTCGACGCCGAGGTCAGCGCGCTCACCGCCGCGCGGGACCGGGCGTACGCGCAGGTGCGTGACCTGACCGCGCAGGCGCAGCGGGCGCAGGCCGAGGCGGCCGAGTTGCGCGAGCGTCCGGCGGCGGCGGTGGACCGGGCGTCCTTCCGGGACCTCGGCCCGATGGTCGACCAGATCCTGGACCTGGCCGAGAAGCAGGCCGGGCAGATCACCGACGTGGCCACCCGGCGCGCGGAGGAGTTCCAGGCGCAGGCGGAGAAGCTGCTGGCTGCGGCGCAGGAGCAGGCCGCGCGGGAGCGGCGCGAGCTGGACGAGGAACTGTCCGCGCGCCGGGCCGAGCAGGAGCGGGTGGACGAGGAGCGGCTGGCCGCGGCGCAGGCGGAGCTGGCCGCCGTGCGGGAGCTGGCGGAGAAGCTGCGCGTCGAGGGGCAGGCCGCGCACGACCGGGCCCAGCAGGAGGCGAAGCGGATCACCGAGCAGAGCGCGCAGCAGGTCGAGCAGGCGCGTTCGGCGTCCGAGGCGCTGGTGAAGGCCGCGCGGACGCAGATCCAGCAGGAGGTCCAGGCCAACCGCAGCAAGGCCCAGCAGGAGCTGGCCCAGTGGCAGGCCACGATGGCCAAGGAGCTGGACGAGCGGCGGGCCGCCGCCGAGCAGGAGCTGGCCGACCGGGCCGCCGCCGCGGAGAAGGACATCGCCGCGCTGGTCGCCGAGGCGCAGCAGTACGCCACGGAGGTCCGGGAGCGGGCCGACGAGGAGACGACGGCGCACCAGGAGCAGCTCGCCGGCGTGCAGCGGGAGATCCAGCAGCGGCAGGAGACGCTGACCGGGCTCAAGGCGGAGCTGGAGACGGTCTCCCGGAAGCTGGAGGAGACCCGCCGGGAGATCGGCACGATCGAGCGCAGCGGCGCGGAGCTGGAGGAGCGGCTGGTCGGCGTACGCCGGGAGCTGGCCGCCGAGAGCAGGCGGCTCGACGAGGCGCGGCGCGCGGCGGACCTGGCCGAGCAGCACGCCAAGGAGACCCGGGCCCGGGTGCAGCGGGAGGCCAAGCGGGTCGCCGACCTCGCCGCGGCGGCGGTCATGGCGGCGGCTGCGGGCGGCGGGGAGACCGCCGAGTACCCGCAGGTGTCGGCGCGTCCGGCGGTCACCGTCGCGCCCGACGCAGCGCCGCGGACCGGGGACGGGCGGACCGAACCGGACGCGGCCGAGCCGGAGCAGCCCGTCGTGGAGCCGTTCGTCGAGCGGCTGGACGGGCCGAGCTTCGACGCGTTCGCGGTCCGCACGCCGGCTCCGCGCGGGGCGCCCGAGGTGGAGACCACGGGTACGGACAACGGCGTGCCGGCTACCGCCTGAGCGATCGGCGCCACCGGTCCGGGCCGGGCCGGTGGCGCCGCATCTTGCCCATCGACCTTGCTCTATGCAAATATTTGGATCGATCTGCTGGTGCATCTCGATCTTTATTCGGGGGTTGACGGGTATGCGGAAGATCTCCTCCATCGGCGCCGCCGTCGTCCTGACCGTCGCCACGGCGGGCGCCGTGGTGACCGGTACGGCCGGACCGGCGAGCGCCGGGTGCAGCCACTCGCACTCCAACGTCGACAGCAAGTTCGGCCAGCTGTTCAACGCGACGAACGTCAACATCCGCACCGGCCCGCACACCACCTGCGCCTCGCTCGGGTACGGGCAGCTCAACCACAACGTCGACTTCCACTGCTTCGCCAGCGGCGACCGGGTCACCGCCAACGGCAAGACCACCTACACGTGGACGTACCTGCGGGACGTCACCACAGGTGTCTCCGGCTGGGTCGCCGACGCGCTGCTGGACAACCTCGGCGGCAACGTCGCCTGCTGAAGACGGGCAGGTCGAGCCGTACGCCACCCACCGGATCCCGGTCGGTGACGGCCACGTCCTGTACGTGGAGGAGGTGGGCCGGCCGGACGGCGTACCCGTGGTGTTCCTGCACGGCGGGCCCGGCGGCGGGCTGGTGCCGGCCGCGCGCCGGTTCTTCGATCCGGAGCGCTACCGGGCCGTGCTGTTCGACCAGCGGGGGGCCGGCCGCAGCACCCCGCACGGCGAGGTGCGCGCCAACACCACCTGGCATCTGGTGGACGACCTGGAGACGATCCGGCGGCGGCTGGGCATCGGCTCGTGGCTGGTGTTCGGCGGGTCGTGGGGCACCACGCTCGGCCTGGCGTACGCGCAGGCGCACCCGCAGCGGGTCACCGGCCTGGTCCTGCGCGGCGTGCTGCTCCTGCGCCGCGCCGAGCGGGACTGGTTCTACCAGGGCGGACTGCGGCATCTCCAGCCCGAGGAGTGGGAACGGTTCGTCGCCCCGGTCCCGCCGGGCGAGCGCGACGACGTGCTGGCCGCGTACCACAGGCGGCTGCACGGCCCGGACGAGGCGCAGGCCCGGGTCTGGGCGCGGGCCTGGGGACGCTGGGAGGCGGTCAACTCGTCGCTGCGCCCCGACCCGGAGCTGCTCGCCCACTTCACCGCCGACGAGCACGCGCTGCCGGTGGCCCGGATCCTGTCGCACTACGCCGTGCACGGCGGCTTCCTCACCGAGAGCCAGCTGCTCGACGGCGTGGACCGGATCCGCCACCTGCCCGCGGTGATCGTCAACGGCCGGTACGACCTGTGCTGCCCGCCGGTGTCCGCGTACGACCTGGCCCGCCGGTGGCCGGAGGCGACGTTGCGGATCGTGCCCGGTGCCGGGCACTCCGCGGCCGAGCCGGCGATCGCCCGCGAGGTGCTGCGCGCGCTCGACGAGGTGACCGCGAGGGTCGAGAGCCCGGCCGGCGAGCCTGGTCATCCGCAAGCGCCGCTGGCAGGATCGGCCGGGTGACGGGTGGGCTGTACGCGGTCAGCGACCTCCATGTGTCGTACGCGGAGAACCGCGCGGTGGTGGACGGCCTGCGACCGGAGACGGCGGACGACTGGCTGATCGTGGCCGGCGACGTGGGCGAGGTCTTCGCCGACATCGAGCGGACGCTGCGGCTGCTGCGCGACCGGTTCGCGACAGTGGTGTGGGCGCCGGGCAACCACGAGCTGTGGACCCACCCCAACGACCCGGTGACGTTGCGCGGGGTGGCCCGCTACGACGCCCTCGTCGCGATGTGCCGCGAGCTGGGCGTGCTGACCCCGGAGGACGAGTACGCGGTGTGGCGGGGCGACGGCGGCCCGGTCACCGTGGCGCCGCTGTTCCTGCTCTACGACTACTCGTTCCGCGCGCCCGGCACCACCACCAAGGAGGAGTCGCTGCGCGTGGCGTACGACGCCGGTGTGGTGTGCACCGACGAGATGCTGCTGCACCCCGACCCGTACCCGGATCGGGAGTCCTGGTGCGCGGCGCGGCTGGAGGCGACCCGGCGGCGGCTGGAGGCCACCGACCCGGCGCTGCCGACGGTGCTGGTCAGCCACTGGCCGCTGGTGCGCCAGCCCACCGAGGTGCTCTGGTTCCCGGAGTTCGCGCAGTGGTGCGGCACCGACCGGACGGCCGACTGGCACGTCCGGCACCGCGCCGCCGTCGCCGTCTACGGCCACCTGCACATCCCGCGCACCACCCACTACGACGGGGTGCGGTTCGAGGAGGTGTCGCTGGGCTACCCGCGCGAGTGGCGGCGTCGCGGCGGCGAGCCGGCTCCGATGAAGCGGATCCTCTGACGTCCTGGACGGCCGCTGGCTGCTCACCGGCGTGACGGTGCCACGCCGGTCCTGACCAGTGATTCCGCGATTGTTCCGGTTTGCCCGCCCTCAGCTGGGGTACGGCCGAAGGGGCCTGGACATTTAGCTGTAGGAGGACAGGTCCTGATGGAATCCAGCAAGCCCGCCCAGATCGTCAAGGGTGTCGTCGAAGCCGCCGTCGAGAAGGTCGGCGACGCGCTGACTCCGGACGTGCCGGGCGCTCCCGGCAGCGCGCCACCACCGCTGGAGGAGCCGACCACGCCGCACGGGCCGCTGCCGCCCAAGGCCGAGCAGGGCGCGCCGGACACCCGGACCCCGACCGGCGCCGAGACCGGCGTACCGAAGATCGCCAAGGGGCAGCAGGGCGCGTACCTCACCACCGCCAACGGCGCCCGGCTGCGCGACACCGACCACTCGCTCAAGGCCGGTCCGCGCGGCCCGGTCCTGCTCCAGGACCACCACCTGCGGGAGAAGATCACCCACTTCGACCACGAGCGGATCCCGGAGCGGGTGGTGCACGCCCGGGGCGCTGGCGCGCACGGCACCTTCGTCGCCAACGGCGCCGCCGAGAAGGTCACCCGCGCCGGTTTCCTCAAGCAGGGGCGCGAGACGCCGGTCTTCGTCCGCTTCTCCACCGTGCTGGGCTCGCGCGGGTCGGCCGACACGGTCCGCGACACCCGCGGCTTCGCCACCAAGTTCTACACCGACGAGGGCACGTTCGACCTGGTCGGCAACAACATGCCGGTGTTCTTCATCCAGGACGCGATCAAGTTCCCGGACGTCATCCACGCCGGCAAGCCGCACCCGGACCGGGAGATCCCGCAGGCGCAGAGCGCGCACGACACGTTCTGGGACTTCGTCTCGCTGCACACCGAGGCCCAGCACCACACCATCTGGAACATGTCCGACCGGGGCATCCCGCGGTCCTACCGGACCATGGAGGGCTTCGGCGTGCACACGTTCCGCCTGGTCGACGAGGCCGGCGCGACGGTGCTGGCCAAGTTCCACTGGAAGCCGAAGCTCGGCGTGCACTCCCTCACCTGGGAAGAGGCCCAGATGATCAGCGGCATGGACCCGGACTTCCACCGCCGCGACCTGTACGACGCCATCGAGGCCGGCGCGTTCCCCGAGTGGGAGCTGGGCATCCAGGTCTTCCCGGACACCCCGGAGGAGACGTTCGCCGGGATCGACCTGCTCGACCCGACGAAGATCGTGCCGGAGGAGCTGGCGCCGGTGCAGGCGATCGGCACCCTCACCCTCAACAAGACGCCGCGCAACTTCTTCGCCGAGACCGAGCAGGTGGCGTTCCACGTCGGACACCTGCCGCCGGGCATCGACGTCACGAACGACCCGCTGATGCAGGGCCGCCTCTTCTCGTACGTGGACACGCAGCTCACCCGCCTGGGCGGGCCGAACTTCACCCAGATCCCGATCAACCGGCCGCACGCCGACGTCAACGACATGCTGCGGGACGGCTTCCACCAGCACGCGGTGCACGCGGGCGTGGCGCCGTACCGGCCGAACTCGCTCGACGGCGGCAACCCGTTCCCGGCCGGCGACCGGGAGCACGCGTTCGTGGACACGCCGGTGACGGTGGCCGAGGCGCCGAAGGTGCGGGCCGCGCCGGCTTCCTTCGACGACCACTACAGCCAGGTACGCCTGTTCTGGCAGAGCATGTCGCCGGTGGAGAAGGAGCACATCATCCGGGCGTACACGTTCGAGCTGGGCAAGTGCTACCACCAGGCGATCAAGGAGCGGCAGCTGCAGTGCCTGGCCAATGTCGACCCGGTGCTGTGCGAGCAGGTCGCGACCGGTCTGGGCCTGCCGGTGCCGCAGCCCACCGTGCCGCTCGCCGAGGTGCAGCCCAGCCCGGCGCTGTCCCAGGTGGGCCGGGAGTGGCCGGCCGACGGCCGGATGGTCGGCATCGTGGTCGACGCCCAGGCCGACCTGGGCGACGTGCACGAGGTACGCCGGGAGGTGTTCGCCGCCGGCATGGTGCCGCTGCTGATCGCCGCGCACGGCGGCACCGTCGACGGGCTGCCGGTGCAGCGCACGTTCGCCACCGGCCGCTCGGTCGAGTTCGACGCGGTGCTGCTGGCCGGCGCACCGGCCCCGGCGCCGGACGCGCTGCCGGCCCGCGACGCCAAGGCCGGCGCGGCGGGCTCGGCCACCGTCGACCCGCGGGTGCTGCTGCTGGTCGAGGAGGCGTGGCGGCACGCGAAGGTGATCGGCGCCTGGGGCGCGGGTGCCGAGGTGCTGAACCAGGCCGGTGTCACCGGCACGCCGGGCGTGGTCACCGGTGGCTCCGGCGCCGAGGTGCTCGCCGAGGCGCAGCGGCTGATGGCGGCGCACCGAGTCTGGGAGAGGTTCCCGGCCTCGGTCGCCTGACCTCGAAGTCGCGCGTGGGGCGGTCCCGGACGGGGCCGCCCCACGCTGTGCGTACGGCCCGCCCGACGGGGACCGGCCTCACCAGCGGTTGCGGGCCTCCTCGGCCCAGCCGACCAGGCCGTCCAGGTCCACACGCCCGCCGTCGTCGGTAGCGGCCCAGCCGGTGAAGTGCCCGAAGCACTGGTGCGTCTCCCCGGCCAGCACGAGCAGGTTGGTGCGCGCCACCCGCTCGTGGAACGGGTGGAACGTGACGTCCACCCGGTCGCCGGTGATCCGCCACGGCCGCAGCCAGTCGGCGCGGTCGTACTCCCAGGTCAGGTCCGCGCCGATCTTGTGCAGCCGCCCGTCGACGAAGACCGCGTTCTCGGTCGAGCCGGTGCCGTCGGTCCACTTGCCGCCGAGCTGGATCGACCGGCCCGGACCGCTGCCGGCCGCCCAGTTCCACCGCACCGCGTACCGCCACTTGCCCCGGCCGTGGTCGAGCGCCGCGTACGACCCCTCCCCCACCGGGTACGCCGTGCCGTCCACGGTGATCGTGCCGTGCACCGGACGGCCGATGTCCTTGACCGTGTACTGGAACCGGCGGGTGCTCCACGGCACCACCACGCCGAGCGACTCGTGGCCGGGCGGCAACGGCACGGTCAGGTCCACCTCGACGCCGGGCGCGCTGGCGCGCAGCGTACTGCCGTCGGGGCCCTGGTCCACCGCGATGGTGAGGTTCCCGCCGCGGGCCCGGACCGGGCCGTCGCCGCTGACCGGCGGCAGCACGGTGCCCCGGGCGAACGGCACCACCGCCTCCGCCGTGGTCTCCCGGCCGGTGCTCCGGTCGAGCAGGTAGAGGCTCTGCACCCCGGCGTAGTCCAGTGACGACGCGACCAGGCCGAGGATGTGCGTCGGCGTGACCACGCCCCAGTGCTCCCACCGCTTGGCCCGGCCCCAGCCGCGCAGGTTCGCCCGGTGCAGCGGCCGGCGGCTCCAGCCGACCGCGTCCGGGTTCAGCCGCCCGTCCGGCCGGCACAGGTCTACCGGCTCGGTGATCTCCCGCTCATGCGTCATCGCCGCAGGCTACCGGCGGCGACGCGGGCCCGGCGGGCGGCCTCGTCAGCCGTCCCGCCGGGCTGTCACGTCAGCGGCCCTGCTTGGCGCGGCAGATCTCCACCGGCACCGCCGGGGCGCCGTCGACCGGCGCCGGGTCCTCCGGGGTGGGCGCGATGCCGCCGGCCGAGATCCGGTCCAGCGTGGCCAGCCCGGCCGCGTCGACCTGACCGAACACCGTGTAGTTGGGGCGCAGCGCCGAGTCGGCCTGGACCAGGAAGAACTGGCTGCCGTTGGTGTCCGGGCCGGCGTTGGCCATGGCCAGCGTGCCGCGCGCGTACAGGCGGCGTACGCCGGTCGGGTCGGTCGGCGCGGGCGGCAGGTCGGTGGGCAGCTCGTCGCGGTAGCGGTAGCCCGGGCCGCCCTCGCCGGTGCCGGACGGGTCGCCGCACTGCAGCACGGTCAGCGTCGGGTACGCGGTGAGCCGGTGGCAGGGCGTCCGGTCGTAGAAGCGCTTACGGACCAGGTGCAGGAAGCTCTGCACCGTGCACGGCGCCTGCTCGCGGTCCAGCGTCAGCCCGATCGGCCCCTGGTTGGTGCGCAGCGTGACCCGCACGGTGCCCCGGTCCGGCGTGCGGCGCGGGTCCGGCGGCAGCGGCACCGGACGGGCGGCCGGCTCGTCCGGCGTGGGCGTGTACGCGCACGGCCCCTTGGTGGGCGCCGGGTCGGCGGCGGGCGCCGCGGTCGCGGCGACACCTGCGGCGGCGACGATCGTCGCGGCGGCCACGCTCACCCCGGCGAGGCGGGCCAGCAGGGGTAATGCGGCGTGCGTTCGGGTTTCGCTCGACACGGTGGTCCTCCCTGGACTCGTGGTACCAGAACGACCGGAGTCTATGGATCGGGTGGGGTGATGTCGACGCGCACGCCTCACGGGTCGCCGGGAAAGTCGGTTGCCCGCCCGCGCCACCTCCGCGAGGCTGAGCGGCATGACGTTCTGACGGATCACACCCCGCCCGCAGGCCCCTCCTCGCCGCCTGCCGTTCCCCGGCCTCTCTCTTTCCGCAGAAACGAGCGTCTGTGTCCGCGTACCCCTCCGGGCGGGCCGTCGTGCCCGCCACCGTCTCCGTCTTCTCCTCCCCCGGCAGCTGGATCGAGTCCACCGCGCTCGACCAGTGCCGTCAGGTCGCCGCCCTGGACGGCATGGCGCACGTCGCCGCCATGCCCGACCTGCACCCCGGCAAGGGCGCGCCGATCGGCGCGGCGATGTCCTCCACGGTGCTGTATCCGTTCCTGGTCGGCTCCGACATCGGGTGCGGCATCGCGGTGTTCCCGATAGCGCTGCGCCGGGTCGTACCGGAACGGCTCGCGGCCCGGTTCCCCGACCTGGACCGGGCGCTCGACCCGGACGCCGACGACCCGGCGTGGTCGGTGCTGGACGGCGACATCCCGGCCGGGCACCTCGACGGGCTCGGCACCGTCGGGCGCGGCAACCACTTCGTCGAGCTGGCCCGCGTCGGGCCGATCCTCGCGGCGGAGCACGCCACGCGGCTCGGGCTGGACGCCGGTGACCTGGTGCTCGTGGTGCACTCCGGATCACGTGGGCTGGGCGAACGGATCCTGCGCGAGCACACCGAGACGCACGGCGCCGGTCCCGCGCCCGACCCGGACGCCTACCTGGCCCGGCACGACGCGGCCGTGCGGTGGGGGTCGCTCAACCGGCGGCTGCTGGCCGCGCGGGTCGCGTACGCGCTCGGCGCCGAACCCACCGAGCCGGTCGTCGACCAGTGCCACAACCTGGTCGAGATCCGCGACGGGCGCTACCTGCACCGCAAGGGCGCGGCGCCGGGCGACGGGCGGGACGTGCTGATCGCCGGCACCCGTGGCACGCCCTCCTATCTGGTGGCCGCGCACGCCGGGCCGGACGCCGGCTACTCGGTGGCGCACGGCGCCGGGCGCAAGATGTCGCGCGCCGACGCGCTGCGCCGGGGCCGGGCCAAGCACACCGTCGAGGAACTGCGGCGTACGCCGGTCGGCTCGATAGTGGTGTGCGGCGACCGGCAGTTGCTGTTCGAGGAGGCGCCCACCGCGTACAAGCGCATCGAGCAGGTCGTCGGCGACCTGGTGACGCACGACCTCGCCACCCCGGTCACCACCACGGTTCCGCTCGTCACCTACAAGACGCCGGACGTGGGCCGCAAGGGCCGCCGGTGACCGAGCTGCTGCTGTCCGCCGGACGCGGACCCGCCGAGTGCGCGTGGGCGCTCGCCCGGCTGCTGTCCCGCCTGGAGGCCGAGGCGGCCCGGCGGGGCCTGCGTACCGCGCGGGTCGAGACGGTGCCCGGCGACCGGGCCGGCACCTACCGGTCGGTGCTGGTCCGGATCACCGGCGCCGGGGCGGAGGCGTTCGCGGCCGGGTGGACCGGCACGCTCTGCTGGCAGGCGCCCAGCCCGTACCGGACGGGCCACGGGCGCAAGAACTGGTACGTCACCGCGCGCCCGTGCCGGACCGACGTTGTGGTCACGCCGTTCCACGAGGCGGACGTCGAGTTCGTGCCGTGCCGCACCGGCGGGCCGGGCGGTCAGCACCGCAACAAGGCCAGCACCGCCGTCCGGGCCACGCACCGCCCGTCCGGCCGGACCGTGGTGGTGGACACCGAACGGCACCTGCACCTCAACCGCCGGATCGCGGTCGAGCTGCTGCGGCAGCGGATCGCCGCCGACGACGACGCGGCCCGGCGCGCGGGCGTCGACGCCCACTGGCGGATCCACGACGACCTCGTGCGCGGCGACCCGGTACGGGTGGAGCGGCCCTGACGCGGCCCGATCCGACGTCGCTGACCGGCCCGGCTACCGTGGTCGCGGCGACCGGGCGGCCCCGGCCCGCCGCGGCGCGAGCGCGAGGAGGACGGATGCGACGGAGAAGGACCGGTCTGACGGCGGCGCTGGCGACAGGGGCCCTCTCACTCGCCTCTTGCGGTGCCAAGCGCAGTGTGTACTCCTCCGACCGGGGGCAGGTCACCGACGGCGCCTGCGACATGGACCGCGTCAAGTGAGCCCGCTCGTGCGGCGCTTCCGCGCCGTGGTCGCCATGTGGATCTTCGTCGGCGCGGGCGGGTTCCTGCTGGCCGGGTTCCTCGGCCTGGCACTGCTGACCCAGACGGGTCCGTTCGCGGCCGCGTCGACCTTCTCCGCCGCCGCCGAGTTCGCCCCCGGCGCCGAGATCAAGGTGCGGGACACCGGCGTACGCCCCGGCAACATCCTGATCCTCGCCACCCCGGCCACAGTCGACCCCGCCACCGTCCGGTGCACCGCGAAGAGCCGGGTCTACTCCACCGGCGAGCAGCGGTCCAGCGAGCTGACCGGGGCCCGGCCCGAGGGGACCGCGGCGGTGATGCGCGATCGCGGCGACCCGCGGCAGTTCACTCCGGTGCTGGCCACCGACGGCATCGCCTGGATGGGCACCGACTTCGTGAGCTGCACCGGCGCCGGCGCGGAGGCGTTCGCGCTGACCACCGCCGAGGGCATCCAGAGCGACCGGTTCCGGCTCGGCGCCGGACTGCTGCTCATGCTGCTCGCCCCGGTGCTCGCCGGGCTCGGCTGCCTCGCGCTGTACTTCACCCGGAAATGGAACCGGGAGGCGGCGCTGCGCGGCGACTCGACGAGCTGGCCCTACCGGTGACCGGGCTGCGCCTGCACGTCGGCTGTGCCATGTGGACGCACAGGTCCTGGTCCGGCCGCTTCCTGCCGCATCCGCTGCCCGCGCACGAGCGGCTGCGCGCGTACGCCGGGTGGTGCGACGCCGTGGAGGGCAACACCACGTTCTACGCGACCCCGGCCCGGGAGACGGTGGCGTCCTGGGCCGAGCAGACCGGCCCGGCCTTCCGCTTCCTGCCGAAGCTGCCGAAGGCGGTCACGCACGAGCGCCGGCTCACCGGCGGCGAGGCGGAACTACGGGCGTTCCTGCACGCGATGGAGCCGCTCGGTCCCCGGGCGGACGCGCTCTGGATCCAGCTGCCCGGCTCGTTCGGCCCCGGCGACGTGCCCGACCTCGACCGGTTCCTGCGCACGCTGCCCGACACCCACAGGTACGCCGTCGAGGTCCGCCACCCCGCCTTCTTCACCGAGCCCGGCGCGGTACGCGCGCTGGAGGCCACGCTGCACCGACACGGCGCGGAGTGGGTGCCGTTCGACACCACCGCGTTCTTCCGTACGCCGCCCACCAGCGACGCGGAGCGGGAGGCGTGGACGCGCAAACCGCGCCTGCCGCTGCGTACCCGGGCGCTGACCGACCGGCCGATCGTGCGCTACCTGGGCCGCGACGACCCGGCCCGCACCGTCGAGGGCTGGCAGCCGTGGCTGGACGTGGTCACCGGCTGGCTGCGGGAGGGCCGCTCGCCGACGGTGTTCGTGCACACGCCGGACAACGCCGACGCGCCCGAGCTGGCCCGCCGCTTCCACGACCAGGTCCGCGAGCGCGTGCCCGGGCTCGCGCCGTTGCCGGAGCCGGAGCCGGTCGGCCCGGCCACGCTGTTCTGAGCGCCGGCGTGGGTCCGCCTGCGCGGCCGGGCTGCGCGTGCCCGGCCGCGCGGACCCGGACCTCAGCCCGGCCGGCCGCCCTCCGGCGGGGGCAGGCGGTCGTCGTACACGCCGGAGCGGCCCGCGTACCGCTCGCCGCGCAGGAACGGCAGCGGGTTCGGGGTGCAGCCGTGCAGGCCGAGCGTCTGCTGCTGCATCACCGGCGCCGGGCGGCCCCGCCCCGGGCAGCGCTCGTGCCCGTGACCCAGGCGGTGGCCGACCTCGTGGTTGACCACGTACCGGCGGTACGCGGCGAGGTCGCTGCCGTACGCGGGCGCGCCGAGTACCCAGCGGGCCACGTTCACCACCACCCGGTTCCCGTTGCGGCAGGACGTGTACCGGTCCAGCCCGTCCCCGCACAGGTAGTCGCGCGTACCGGGGGTCGCGAGGTAGACGGTGAAGTCGGCGGGCCCGTCGGCGCCGACGCGACGCAGGGCGATCCGCCCGTCGGTCGTCCAGCCACCCGGGCCGGCGAGGATGCCGGTGACCTGCGCCCCGAAGTCGGCCGCTGGCAGACCCGTGATGTCGCGCTCCACCGCCACCCGGTAGCGCAGCAGCCGGCCCGTACCCCCTGTGGTGGCCGGCTCGGCGGCGGCGAACCGCCACCGGTTGCCGCCCTCGGCGGGATAGCCGATCCGCGCCGGCCGGGGCCGGACGGGCGCCGCCGCCGACGCTGCAGGCGCGGCAGCGGACGGCCCGACCGGCTCGGACGGCGTGGCTGCGGGCTGGTCGGCCACTGCCGGTGTGCAGCCGGCCAGCGCCACCGCCAGCGCGATCACCGCCGCGCCACCGCGTGTCCGGTCCACTGTCCTGGTCATCTCGACTCCCCTCGGTGCCCGGTCGGGGGCACGGGGATGAGGACGGGTGGCCCGTCGCGAAAGTTGGTGCGGCGGGGACTCAACCTTTTCCGCTGCCCGCACGTCCCTACCGGGGTGAGAGGTGCAGAGGACCCGCATGTCCCGGGGTGACGCGGAGTTCGTCGAGTTCGCGCGGGCGTGCTCCGCGCGGCTGACGCACGCCGCCTTCCTCATGACCGGCAACCACCACCACGCCGAGGATGCCGCCCAGACCGCGCTCGTGCGCACGTACGCGTCCTGGTCCCGGATCCGCAACGGCGACCCGTACGGCTACGCCCGGTCGGTGCTGGTGAACCACCTCGTCGACACCTGGCGGCGGCCGATCCGCGAGTACCCGAGCGACGACCTCCCGGAGCGAAGCGGTGGCGACCTGGCCGAGGAGGTGGCGACGCGGCGGTGGCTGGTCACCGCGCTCGGCACGCTCACCGCGCGGGAACGTGCCGTCGTCGTCCTGCGTCACTACTTCGACCTGCCGGAGGCCCAGGTGGCCCGCGAACTCGACGTGTCCGTCGGCACCGTCAAGAGCACCTCGTCCCGGGCGCTGGAGAAGCTGCGTACCGCCGGCCTGTCCGCGCCCCGACCGCAGGAGACGTGCCGGTGACCGAGATGGACGAGCTGCGCCGGGCCATGCGGGCGACCGAGCGGGCCGACGGCCTGGACCTCGACGACATCATGCGCCGGGGGCGGCGGCTGCGCCGGCGGCGGCGGGCCGGCGCAGCCGTGGCGGCGATGACGGCGGTGCTCGCCGTGGCGTTCGGCGTCGAGGCCGTGGCGACGCGGCCCGGCCCGCCGAACCTCCCGGGCGGGGAGCCGGCCGCCACCGCGTCCGCCGGCCCTCCAGCGCCCACGCCGACGGCCGCGCCGGCCCCGACCCAGTCGCCGCTACAACCGCTCGGGACCGTCGTGGACAGCGGCATCCGGTACGGCGCCGACGCGCGCGTGTTCTTCATGGTCCCGATCGACGTGCCGGAACTGCCGCGTGTGACGATCGGCCTGGTCGCCGGCCGCCGCGCGCCGGACGGCCATCTGACCTCCGACTTCCTGGTGAACGACGTGACCGGCAGCGACCGCCGGGCGGGGTTCCACGAGATCGGGTACGACCAGCAGCGGGCGCCCACCGACACGTCGATACCGACGTTCGGCTACTTCGTCGGGCCGGCGGCCCGCATCGTCGGGACAGTCGACGGCCGGCAGGTCGACGCGAAGCTGGCCAGGTGGAGCGAGGACCCCCAGGTGGTGATCTTCTGGTTCGACCCGAAGACCCTGACTCCGGGAACCCGCCTGGACGGCATCACCGCCCGAGACCCCCAGGGCCACCGCCTGTAACCCCACCCGCCCGCTCCCTCCCCCGCGTCTTGCGCGTTGATCAAGGAGTTTGCGGACTGGCACCGCCCCGACAAGGACACAAACTCCTTGATCACCGGGAAGGGAGGGGCCGGGCGTGAGAGCCCATCCCGCCCCGAGCTCCCTGGTTCGCCGACTTGAGCCGCCCCGCGCGCCCTCCCTCGCCTCGGCGCCCCGAGCCACCCGTAGATCTTGGTACGAAACGGCCCCCATGGGGGCGCTCTCGTACCAAGATCTACGACTGCTCCCGGGATACGGACCACGGATCTCGGGCCATGGGAGACCCGACGCGCCTGGGACGGGCAGGCGAGGCTGGCACCGGCCCTCGCCGGCGATCTTGCACTTTCCGCCCGGTCAGATGGGGCATTCAGGACATCCACCGGCCCGCAAGTGCAAGATCGCGGGAGCGGGGAGGGGGCGGGAGGGGGCGCGGGGTGGGGGTGTGAGGATCGGGGGCATGCGTGCTGTGGTGTTCGAGCGGTTCGGGGAGCGGCCAGAGGTTTGCCGGGTGGATGATCCGGCGCCGGCGGCGGACGGGGTGGTCGTCCGGGTCGGCGCTACCGGGTTGTGCCGCAGCGACTGGCACGGCTGGCAGGGCCACGACCCGGACATCCGCCTGCCGCACGTGCCGGGGCACGAGTTCGCCGGCGTCGTCGTGGCGGCCGGCGCGGACGTACGCGGCTGGCGGCCCGGCGACCGGGTCACCGCGCCGTTCGTCTGCGCGTGCGGGCGGTGCCCGTCGTGTCTCGCGGGCGACCAGCAGGTCTGCGAGCGGCAGACGCAGCCGGGCTTCACCGGCTGGGGCTCGTTCGCCGAGCTGGTCGCGGTACGGCACGCCGACGTGAACCTGGTCCGGCTGCCGGACGAGCTGGACGAGGCGGCCGCCGCCGCGCTCGGCTGCCGGTTCGCCACCGCGTTCCGGGCCGTGATCGCGCAGGGCCGGGTGGCAGCCGGTGAGTGGGTGGCGGTGCACGGCTGCGGCGGCGTCGGCCTGTCCGCCGTGATGATCGCGGCGGCGAGCGGGGCGCGGGTGGTGGCGGTGGACGTGTCGCCCGGCGCGCTGGAACTGGCCCGCCGCAGCGGCGCCGCTGTCTGCGTGGACGCGAGCACGCTGGGCGGTCCCGCCGAGGTGGCCGCCGCGATCCGGGACGCCACCGGCGGGGGCGCGCACCTGTCGCTGGACGCGCTGGGCGCTCACGCCACCTGCGTGGCGTCGATCGAGGGCCTGCGCCGGCGCGGCCGGCACGTGCAGGTCGGGCTGCTGCCCGCCGCGCAGGGCCGCCCGGCGCTGCCGATGGACCTGGTGATCGCGTACGAGCTGGAGCTGCTCGGCAGCCACGGCATGCCGGCCCACGCGTACCCGGAGATGCTGCGGCTGGTCACCGCCGGGGTGCTGCGCCCGGCCGACCTGGTCACCCGCACCATCGACCTGGACGCCGCGCCGGACGCGCTGGCCACCATGGACCGGCCGGCCGTCGCCGGGATGTGCCTGATCCGCCCCTGAGAACGGGCACGGGCCGGCCCGGCGCCGGGAGACCCGGCGCGGACCGGCCCGCGAGGCCGTCCGGTCAGTCGGTGACGGTCACCGTGACGGTACGAGGCGGCTGCTGGTACTGCCCCCGGTTGTCCATGCCGCGGATCGTCACCGTGTACGTGCCGGCCGGGATCACCGGCGACGTGTACGCGAAGTTCGACCCCGGCGAGCCCGGGCTGGTGAGGAACGTGGCGATCCACGGCCAGCTGGTCGGCGCGCCCGCCCGGCCGAACGTGCCGGCCGAGTTCATGCCCTGCCCGGCGCTGTTGCCGATCTGCACCTCGACCTTCTGCATCCCGCCGTCGTCCACGGCCCGGCCGGTGATCACGATCCGGCCGCCGGTGTACGCCTGGCCCTCGACCGGCGTGATGCTCGGCTCCAGCGTCGGGTCGGTGTCACCCGGGTAGACCAGGTAGCGGGCGGTCGCGCCGCTTGTCGAGTTGTCCTGCTGACCGGCGGTGTCCACGGCCCACGCCTCGACGCTGTACGTGCCCCGGGTGGGCAGGTCGATCGAGAGCGTGAACGCGGTGCTGGTCGCGCCGGGCGAGGCGAGCGTCGCGTCGACAGTGGCGAACGCGGCGGCCATGGTGCCGTTTGGCTGCACGTACCGGCCGGTGTCCAGGTCGCGCAGCGCGATCCGGACCGCCCGTACGCCCTTGTCGTCGGTGGCGGTGCCGGCCAGGTCCAGGTGCAGCTGGTCGATGTCCTGGTTGGTGCCGGTGAAGCTGAGCAACCCGTTGGGGAAGGCGTCGCCGGGCACCTGAGCGGTGACGGTGAGCCGGCCCATGTTGTTGCTGGAGGTGGTCAGGCCGAGCTTGTCGGTGGCGCGTACCCGGAAGTCGTAGACGCCCGGGGTCAGCGGCACGGTGGTGAACGACCAGTCGAACGTCGCGGCGTCGAGGTTGGCCGGGGAGATCCGGTGGTAGCCGGCGACCGAGTCGGCGCCCCAGGTGCCGTCGCTGGCCAGCGCCTCGCGGGTGGTGTTGTTGCGCAGGTAGATCTCCACCGACTTGAGCGCGTCGTCGTCGTTCGCCGTGCCGGCGAACGTGATCGTGCCGCCGGGCGCGACGGTGAGCGGCGCCGGGTTGCCCGGCGGGGTCATCGCCACCGGCGAGGTGATCGCCACTGTGGGCGGTACGCCGTTGGCGGAGACGGTCCAGTCGCGGGTGTCGCCGCGCAGGTCGCTCTGCCCGGTGGTGTCGACGGCGGTGGCGGTCATCTTCCACTGCCCCTCGGTGGGCAGCGTGACCTCGTACTGCCAGGTGGTGGACGTCGCGCCGATCACGTCCGGCTCGCCGCGGAACGTGTTGTAGACGGCGGCGACGGTGCCGTCGTCCTGCAGGTACCTGTTGTCCGGCGTGCGGAACGAGTAGATCAGCGAGTTGACACCCTTGTCGTCGGTGGCGGTGCCGGAGGCCACGAACGTCTGCGTGGCGAGCAAGCCGGCCGACGGTGAGCTGATCCGGGTCGACGGCGGCAGGTCGTCGAAGCGGAACGTCTCGATCTTCTTGACCGCCTTTGTGGTGTCGCCGGCACCGTTGCGGTCGAACGTCTTGGCCTGCAACTGGTAGACGCCGGCCGGCAGCGTCACCGGCAGGCTCCACGTGGTGGAGGTGGCGTTCGGCGCGGCGAGCGTCGTGTTGATCGCCTTGAACGCGCCCCAGGTGGTCATGTCGGCCTGGAGGTACTTGCCGCTGTTGCGGTCCTGGATCTCCAGCTGGACGCGGGCCACTCCGGCGGGGGCGAGCGCCTGGCCGCTGATGGTGAACTCCTCGCCGGCCGGCTTCACCGCGCCCTCGATCGGCGTGGTGACTGTGGTGTCCAGCGGCGCGGGCGCGGGCTCCTTGGAGAGGTCGAAGAAGGCCACCCGGCCGGTGGTCTTGCCGCCCTTGACGTTGCCGTCACCGCCGACGAGCAGGCCGCGCGAGGTGGCGATCATCGCCTTCTCGCCCTCGTACGAGTTGGAGCCGGGGTTCCACTCCAGCGCGGTGCCGGTGAGCGGGTCCAGCGCGCCGAGGTGGTCGCGGCGGACCACCTGGTCGCCGAGGCCGTAGCCGCTGAGCCCCTGGCCGGTGCCGTAGCCGACGTTGTCCAGGCCGGGCCACGGCACGTTCGACGTGGGCGACTCCTGCCAGCTGAAGTGCCCGCCGACGTAGACGGCGGTGTCGGTGATCGCGACCGAGTAGATGCTGTCGAAGTGCCGGGAGATCCAGAGCGGCTCGACGTGGTCGTTCCCGGTCAGCGGGTACGCGATGGCGGTGTCGTTGATCGGCGGCCGGTCGCCGCCGGAGCCGCTGGTGACCACGAAGTACGAGTCGTCCGGCGCGATGTCACCGGCGAAGACGCGCTGGATGCCGCCGACGAAGGAGAGGTTGTCCTCCCACAGCCGGGTACGCCAGGGCAGCAGCGCCTTGCTGGCCGTACCGATCAGGGCCACGCCGTAGCGGTCCTGGCCGGCGATCTGGCGGCCGGTGTGCACGACCAGCAGCTTGCTGCGGTCGTGGGTGAGCTTGAGCTGCTGCACGGTGAGCATGCCGCCGACGCCGATGCCGCCGGTCAGCGGCAGGTTGAAGCCGGTGTCGACGGCGCCCGTGGTGGGGTTGAGGGCGGCCAGGCCGCTGCGGCTGACCCCGTTGACGGTCGCGAACTGACCGCCGACGTAGACCGCGTTGCCGCTCACCGCGAGCGCGGTGGCCCGCGCGTTGGCGGTGGCGGTGAACGCGGCGATCGGCGCGCCGGTGGTCGGGTTCAGCCGGGCGATCTTGCGCTTCGTGACGCCGTTGATCGTGTTGAACGTGCCGGCGATGTAGAGCGACGAGCCGTCCGGTGACGCCTCCACCGCGGTGACCGCCCCGTCGATGACCGGCTTGAACGCGGTGTCCACCTTGCCGGTGTCCAGGTTGTACGACGCCAGGGACTTCTGCGCGATCGCGGACCCGCCGACGTTCGCGATCGAGGTGAACGTGCCGGCGATGAAGACCCGGTTGCCGATCACCTCGATGTCGGTGATCTCGCCGTTGGTGATCCGCGGCGTGTCGGTGCGGGGCGTGGTCGGCATCAGCCGGGTGTCCCCGGGGGTGACCAGCGCCCGGGTGGCGGTGGTACGCGCGGCGCCGAGCGCGGCGCTGCTCCCGGTCGCCTGGGCGCCGGTCCGGCCGGCCGCGCCGGCGTCCCGCACGACGACGGTGCCGGCGAGCGCCGGTACGCCCACCACCACGACCGCGCCGGCGGCGATGACCGCCACCGCGCGACTCCAAACTCGCATCGAGATGACTCTCCCTGTCCGCCGGGACGGCCCCCCTCGGGTGATTCCCGGGTCCCTCCGTCCGCGTGCCGGACGCCACCGTAGGAGGCAAAGACATTTCGCGATACGTGCCGCACCGGTAATCGACCGGTCGCCATCAATTCCGGCCACACCGGCAGGCCCGCTCCTCCGATCGGGTCACCCGTGCCGCCGTCCGGCCGCCGCAGCGGTCAGTCGCCCCGCACCCGGGGGTGGCGGTGGTCGGTGAGCCGCAGGCCGACACCGCGTACCGCCGCGATGGTGACGCCGGTGCCCAGCTCGTCGAGCTTGCGTCGCAACCGCTTCACCAGGGACTGCACGTCGGCCCGGCCGTGCGTCGGCGCGTCGCGCCAGACCGCCCGGTGCAGCTCGGCGTAGCTCCACACCCGTACCGGCTCGGCGGTCAGGCAGGTCAGCAGGTCGCGCTCCAGCCGGGTCAGGGCGGTCTCGCGGTCGCCCCACCGGGCGGTGGAGCGCGCTGCGTCGATCACCAGCGCGCCGTCCGGCGCGGGCTTCGGCTCGGGTACGGGCGGACCCGGCGCGCCGGCCGGGTCCGGCGCGTCCGCTGTGATCAACTCGCGCAGCTCGTCCAGATCGGCGACCATCAACAGTGGCGCGACGCCGTCGAGCAGCTCGGTCAGCCGCAGCCGTTCGGCCGGGGACAACGTCACGCCGATGACGAGCGAGAAGGGCCGCTCCGGCGGCTCGGTGCCGGAGTTCGCCGCGTTCGTGCCGTCAGTCGTCACCGCGCCCCACCGTGACAAAAACTGTCAACAAGCCATCCGGTCCGGGGGCCTGTTGGTGACATGTTGCTCACGTACGGTCATTGATCGTTCCCTCATGTCGATCATAGTGTCCATTCAGGTGACCGGCGTAGACCCGCACGGACACCTAGGGGGCCTGGGGGGTTCTGGTAATACCGGTGCGACCAGTCGGGAGAGCGCGTCTCCTGGCCCTTCTGCCATGGCTCGATCATCAGCGGGTCATCGGAACAGGAGGCAGCACCGATGCTGAGACGTCCACACAGATGGGGCCCGGCCCGGCGGCTGGTGAGCGCGGGCGCCGCCCTGGTGCTCGCCGCGACCGCGCTGGCCGCCACCGGCACTGGAGCACAGGCCGGCACGGGTACCGGCGCGTCGGCCGGCGACAAGATCCGCCCCGAACTCACCCGGCAGCTGGAGGGCAAGAGCGAGGGCGACTTCTGGATCCACTTCTCGGGCAAGGCGGACCTGGGCAAGGCCACCGCGATCAAGGACTGGAACGAGCGCGGCGCCGCCGTCGCGGCGGCGCTGAAGAAGACCGCCGCGGAGAGCCAGGCCAAGATCCGCGCCGAGCTGGACCGCTCGGGCACGAAGTACCAGAGCTTCTGGGCCACCAACGCCATCAAGGTCACCGACGGCTCGCTGACCATGGCGCAGAACTTCGCCGCCCACTCCGAGGTGGACGGCCTGTACGCGCCGATCGAGTACAAGCTCCCCGAGACCATCCCGGGCACCGACGAGAAGTCGGCGAACGCGCTGGAGTGGGGCATCGCCAACATCAACGCCGACGACGTCTGGTCCCAGTACGGCGTCAAGGGCGCCGGCATCACGGTGGCCAGCATCGACAGCGGCGTCCAGTTCGACCACCCGGCGCTGGTGAACTCGTACCGCGGCAACAACGGTGACGGCACCTTCGACCACAACTACAACTGGTTCGACGCGGCCGACGAGTGCGCCACCGCGCCGTGCGACTCCGACGGCCACGGCACGCACACCATGGGCACCATGGCCGGCGCCGACGGGGCCAACCAGATCGGTGTCGCCCCCGAGGTCAAGTGGATCGCCGCGAACGGGTGCTGCCCGTCCGACGCCGCGCTGGTCTCCTCCGGCCAGTGGATGCTGGAGCCCACCGACCTCAACGGGCAGAACCCGGACGCCAGCAAGCGGCCGAACATCATCAACAACTCGTGGGGCACCAGGACGCCGTCGAACGAGCCGTTCATGGAGGACGTCACGAACGCCTGGACCGCGTCCGGCATCTTCGGCGTCTGGTCCAACGGCAACAACGGCCCGTCCTGCCAGACCAGCGGCTCGCCGGGCAGCCTGGCCAGCAACTACTCGGCCGGCGCGTACGACGTCAACAACAACATCGCCAGCTTCTCGTCCCGGGGCACCGGGCAGAACGGCGAGATCAAGCCGAACATCTCGGCGCCCGGCGTCAACGTGCGCTCCAGCGTGCCGACCAACTCGTACGCCAGCATCAGCGGCACCTCGATGGCGGCGCCGCACCTGGCCGGCGCGATCGCGCTGCTCTGGTCGGCGGCGCCCACCCTGGTCGGCGACGTCCCGGCGACCCGCGCGCTGCTCGACGACGCGGCGATCGACAAGGGTGACACCCAGTGCGGCGGCACCACCGACGACAACAACGTCTACGGCGAGGGCCGGCTGGACGCGCTCGCGCTGCTCGCCGCCGCCCCGATCGGGGACAACGGCACGCTGGCCGGCAAGGTCACCGACGCCGCCACCGGCGCGGGCATCGCCGGCGCCACCGTCACGCTGTCCGGCGCGGCGGACCGCACGCTGACCACCGGCGCCGACGGCACGTACTCCTCGCTGCTGCCGGCCGGCGACTACCAGGTCGTCGTCTCCACCTTCGGGTACGCCACGCGCACGCTGTCCGCGACCGTCACCGCGAACACGACCACCACGCTGGACGTCGCGCTCACCGCGGTGCCGAGCGTGACGGTCAGCGGGCAGGTCACCGACGGGTCCGGGCACGGCTGGCCGCTGTACGCGAAGGTGAGCGTCGAGGGCACGCCGATCTCCGACTACACCACGCCCACCACCGGCCGCTACAGCCTGTCGCTGCCGTCCGGGGCGACCTACCGGCTCACTGTCGAGCCGCAGTACGCCGGCTACCTGACCACCACCAAGGAGGTCACCGTCGGATCGGGCAACGCCGTCGCCAACATCGCGGTGCAGGCGAACCCCGAGGCGTGCACCACCGCCCCCGGCTACACCGTCAGCTCCGACGGCGAGTACGAGACGTTCGACGGCACGGGCGTGCCGGACGGCTGGACCGTGGTGGACAACGCCGGCACCGGCCAGGTCTGGGAGTTCACCGACGCCGGTGAGCGCGGCAACCTGACCGGCGGCAGCGGCAACTTCGCCATCATCGACAGCGACAACTACGGCAGCGGCGGGCAGCAGGACACCTCGCTGGTCAGCCCGGTCGTCGACCTCACCGGCGTGACCACGCCGGTGATCCGGTTCAACCAGGACTACAACTGGCTCAACAGCGACCGCGCGGACGTCGACCTGAGCCTCGACGGCGGCACCACGTGGAGCAACGTGCTGCGGCAGGCGGCCGACGTGCGCGGCCCGCGGGTGACCGAGGTGCCGATCCCGCAGGCGGCCGGCCAGTCGCAGGTGCGGGTGCGCTTCCACTACTACGAGGCCAGCTGGGAATGGTGGTGGCAGGTCGACAACGTCCTCATCGGCAGCACGCTCGTCTGCAAGCCGGTGAACGGCGGCCTGGTGCTCGGCCACGTCCGCGACAAGAACGACAACAGCTACGTCAACGGCGCCACGGTGACCAGCAAGGACCGCCCGGCGGAGAAGGCCACCACGGTGGCCACGCCTGATGACACCGAACTGCCCGACGGCTTCTACTGGATGTTCTCGTCGCTGACCGGCAAGCACCCGTTCACCGCCGGCGCGGGCAACTACGTGAGCCAGACCAAGCAGGTCACGGTCGAGGAGGACTGGGCCACCGCGGCCAACTTCCAGCTCGCCGCCGGCCGGCTGTCGGTGAAGCCGGCCTCGATCACCGGCACGGTCCGGATGCCCAGCGGGAAGGTCAGCAAGACGTTCACCGTGACGAACACCGGCGGGGTGCCGGTCAACGCCGAGTTCAGCGAACGCGACGGCGGGTTCGTGCTGCAACGGGCCGACGGTTCCCAGTTGTCCCAGCAGGCGCTGCTCGGCTCGACCGGCGCGCCGGTCCAGCGGCTGACCGCCGCGACGTCGTTCGCGGCCCGCTCGTCCGGCAAGTCGTCCACCGGCATCGGCGCGGCGGCGGCCCCGCAGGCGGACCCGTGGACCACCATCCCGGGCTACCCGTCGAACGTGATGGACAACCGGGTCGTCAGCGTCGACGGCAAGGTCTACTCCATCGCCGGTGGCGACGGCACCACGTCGAGCGCCAAGAACTACCGGTACGACCCGATCGCCCAGGCGTGGACCGGCATCGCCGACCTGCCCGGCGCGCGTAACGCCATGACGGTCGGCGTGCTCGACGGGAAGATCGTCGCCACCGGTGGCTGGGGTGCCGCCGGACCGGACGCCGCCACCTTCTCGTACGACCCGGCGGCGAACACCTGGACCCGCAAGGCCGACAACCCGGCGCCGCGCTCGGCGGCCGGCCAGGCGGTCGCGGGCGGCAAGTTGTACGCGATCGGCGGCTGCACCACCGCCAGCTGCACGCCGATGTCCAACTCGGTGGTCCGCTACGATCCGGGCGCGGACGCCTGGGAGACGCTGCCCGCGTACCCGAAGTCGGTGGCGTTCCTGTCCTGCGGCGGGATCGACGGCACCGTCTACTGCACCGGCGGCAACGACGGCACCACGTCGCAGAAGGCCGGGTACGCCTTCGACCCGTCCGCGAACGCCTGGACCGCCATCCCGGACGCGCCGGCCGACAGCTGGGCCTCCTCGTACGCGGTGGCGAACGGCAAGCTGCTGGTCGTCGGCGGGTCGCAGGGCGGCGCCATCACCAACGCCGGCTTCGCCTTCGACCCGGCGACCAACTCGTGGGCGAACCTGCCCAACGCCAACACCCCCCGTTACCGGGGTGGCGCGGCCTGCGGGTTCTACAAGATCGGCGGCTCGTCGGGCAGCTTCACGGCCACCAAGGACAGCGAGGTCCTGCCCGGCTTCTCCGAGTGCTCGGAGGCCGCCGCCGACGTGAGCTGGCTGACCGTCGACAAGTCGAAGGTCACGCTGGCGCCCGGTGAGAAGGTCACCGTCACCCTCACGATGACGGCGAACGTCGACCAGCCGGGCACGTACTCGGCGTCGGTGGCGATCAAGGAGGACACGCCGTACACCGTGGAGCCGGTGGCGGTGACCATGATCGCGCAGCCGCCGAACACCTGGGGCAAGCTGTCCGGCACGGTCTCCGGCAAGAGCTGCCAGGGCGCGACGGCGCCACTGGCGGGCGTGACCGTGCAGGTCGACTCCTGGGCGAACTCCTACACCTTCACGACCGACGCCCAGGGCCGGTACGCCTACTGGATGGACCGGCGCAACAACCCGCTCACGTTGATCGTCGCGAAGGACGGCTGGAAGCCCCAGACGCGCCAAACGAAGATCAACAGCAGCACGCCCACGGTGGAGGACTTCACCCTCTCCCCCACCCGCTGCTGACCCGAAACACACATGAGTCGGCCCGCCCGGTGCCCCGCACCGGGCGGGCCGCCCCACGCCACCCCCTCTCCCCCGCGATCTTGCACTTGACGCCCGGGCAAGGCGCACAAAAGCCCCACCCGAGGGGCCGCAAGTGCAAGATCAGCGGCGCGGGGCGCGGGCCGGGCGGGGTCAGGGTGGGGGAGGGCGGGGTCAGGGTGGGGTCAGGCGGAAGCCGACGCCTCGGACGGCGTGGATGGTGGCGGGGACGTTGAGGCGGGCGAGCTTGCGCCGGATGCGGCGTACCACCGAGTGCATGTCCGAGCCCCGCCCCAGGTGGTCGTTGCCCCAGACCGCGCGGTGCAGCCGGGCGTACGTCCACACCTGACCGGGCGTGCCGGCCAGGCAGACCAGCAGGTCGTGCTCCAGCGGCGTCAACCCGACCTCCCGCTCCCGCCAGCGCAGCACCCGCCGGTCGGAGTCGACACCCAGCTCCAGCCCGGACGACGGGACGGAGGACGCGCCGGACGACGGAGCGGGCGGCTCACCGGCGGGCTGCGGCCGGGACGGCGGCGGGCCGGACGGCGGCGGGCCGGACGGACGACGGACCAGGTCGAGGAAGCGGCGGGCCTGGTGGACGCTGGAGACGATCAGGAACGCCTCGGTGCCGCCGAGCAGCTGGGCGAGCTGCCGTCGCTCGGCCGACGAGGACGCGACGCCGATGACCAAGGACGGCATCCCTGTCATCCGTTCCCACCTTTCCGGCAGGTTGAACCGCAACGCCGGGCGGTCGCCAGGCACGACGATGCGGGGCACCTGGCTTGCGGAGTTCGACCCGAGGGGTGCGGGGAGCTGCGGTTTCGTGAGGCTTCGGGGTGAACTACCGGGATCATATAGCCGAGCACCGATGATTGGTATAGCAGTTAACGTCGATGTAACTGCACGCGGTTCGGCACGCGCGTACCGATGAGAGCCGGGACGTACGCCGGTCCAATGCGTGTGATCACGCACATGCTCTCCCTGGCCGGCGGGACGCCGACCCGCGCGGACATCGCCGCCCGCTGCGCCGAACTGGCCGAGGCGCTGCGCGGCCGAGACCGGGGCGTGGTGGTGTGCGACGTGTCCGCTGTCGCCGCGCCCGACCTGGTCACGGTCGAGGTGCTGGCGCGGCTGCGCCTGACCGCGCGCCGCTTCGGCTGGGGGCTGGAGGTACGCGGGGCGGGCGACGACCTACGCGAGCTGGCCGGCCTGCTCGGGCTGGCCGGCGCCCTCCTCCAGCCGGTCGGGCAGCCCGAACAGCGGGAACAGGCGGTCGACGTCGAGGAAGTTGTTGAGCGACGTGATCCGGCCGCCGGAGACGCCGATGACGATCAGCGCCCACGGCACATGTCCTGAGCCGTCGGGGTCACGCCGGTAGTGCCCGAACGCGGGCATTCCGTTGGCGGCCGTCGGCACCAGCCGGGACCCGCGGCAGCCGCTGCCGGTGCCGGCCATCCAGTCCGCGATGTGCGCGGGGCCGCGCAGCCACAGCGGCAGCGGCGGCATCGACAGCGTCGCGTCCTCGTGCAGCAGCGCGGTCAGCGCCGTCAGGTCGTACGCCTCGAACGCGCGCACGTAGCGGGCGAGCAGCGCCTGCTGCTCCTCGTCGAGCGGACGGCGCGCGTCGGCCTCGGTGTCGGCCGAGGCGAGCGTGGCCCGCGCCCGCTGCAGCGCGCTGTTGACGCTCGCCACCGACGTGTCGAGCAGATCGGCGACCTCCTGGGCGGACCAGGCGAGCACCTCGCGCAGGATCAGCACGGCGCGCTGCTTGGGCGGCAGGTGCTGCAACGCCGCGACGAACGCCAGCCGCACCGACTCGCGGCCGGCGACCACCTCGGCCGGGTCGGCGACCTCGGGCAGCACCCGGTCGTCGGGCGCCGGGCCGACCCAGATCTGCTCCGGGCGCGGCTCGCCGGGATGGGTGGCCGTGCCGACGCCCGCCGGGCCGAGGTCCATCGGCCGGACCCGGCGCTGCGCGCTGGTGGCCATGCTGAGGCAGACGTTCGTGGCGATCCGGTAGAGCCAGGTCCGCAGCGCGGACCGCCCCTCGAACTTGTCGAAGTTGCGCCAGGCCCGGACGAAGGTGTCCTGCACCGCGTCCTCGGCTTCGAAGGCCGAACCCAGCATCCGGTAGCAGTAGCCGGTCAGCTCCGACCGGTACGCCTCTAGTTGTGCCTCGACGGGAACGCTCGCCACCTCGCTCACCCGGCTGAAACTAGCCCACATGCTGCATGAACGCGAGTACCCCGGGCGCGCGGCGATGAGTACGCCCCGTCCGCCCGGTCCACCGGTGGTCAGGTCAGCACATCCGAGGAGCACCGATGACCACCACCGAGCGCGACGAGACCCACGCCCCCGGGCGGTACGCCGACGTCAACGGCGTACGCCTCTACCACGAGACACACGGCAGCGGACGGCCGATGATCCTGCTGCACGGCGGCCTCACCTCGGGCGAGATGTTCGCGCCGATCCTGCCCGTGCTCACCGCGAAACACCAGGTCGTCGTGGTGGACCTGCAGGGGCACGGCCGCACCGCCGACGTGGACCGGCCGCTCGACATGGCGTTGATGGCCGACGACGTCGCCGCGCTGATCGACCACCTCGGGCTGGACCGGCCGGACGTGGTCGGCTTCTCCCTCGGCGGCGGCGTCGCCCTGCACGTCGGTTTCCGGCACCCGGAGAAGATCGGCCGGCTGGTCGCCGCGTCCGCGCACATCCGCCGCGACGCCGTCTACCCGGACATGCTGGCGCAGCAGGGCCAGGTCAACGGCGCGGCGGCCGAGTACCTGAAGGACACCCCGATGTACGAGCTGTACCAGCGGGTCGCGCCGCGTCCGGAGGACTTCCCCCGGCTGCTCGACAAGATCGGCGAGGCGATGCGGAAGGACTTCGACCTCGCCGACCAGGTGCGTGCCCTGCGGGTGCCGACGCTCGTGGTCGCCGCCGACGCCGACATGGCCCCGCCGAGCCACTTCGTGGAGGTGTTCGAGCTGCTCGACGGTGGCCGGCGCGACGGCGGCTGGACCGGCGAGGGCCGCCCGGCGGGCGGGCACGCGCTGGCGATCCTGCCCGGCCTGACCCACTACGACATCGACCAGTCGCCGCTGTTCGCCGCGGTCACCCTGGACTTCCTCGACCGGGACCGCTGACCCGCGCGTGTGCCGCGTCCCGTACCGGGGTACCGCTTCCGGAGGAACACCGGTGAGGAGGACGAGATGACCGACCCCAGGTACGCACCGATCGGGCTGGCCACCGCCGGGCAACTGGTCCCCGACGACGGACAGACCGGCGGCGGTGAGGTCGTCGGCGCCGACGACGCGGCTGCCGACGCCGCCCGGGCCGGCGCCGACGTGGACCTGTCCGGGGCCGACCGCGACAGCGACGGCACCCCGGTGGGCGCCGCCGACGCCGAGGCCGACCGGCGGCGCGCCGCCGGCGAGTGACGCTCTCCGCCCCGCCGCCCGCACGAGGTGGCGGGGCGGAGCCGTCCCTCACCGGTCGACCGGCAGTTCGACGTCGGGCAGGTGCCCGAGCGCCCGGATCGCGGTGACGGCGGCGTACCCGTCGGCCAGCCAGGCGATGTCGGTGCCGGGGACCGCGCGGACCGCGTTCTCCTCCACCGCCGTACGCACGAACCCCTCGCCACGCTCGGCGACCGACACCTGCACCTGACCGAACGGCGCGAGTGTCGCCTGCCGCAGCCCGGCCACCTGATCGGCCGGCAGGTCGGGCACGTTGAGGTTGAGCACCGTGCCCGGGTCCGCCTCGGCCAGCCAGGGCAGCAGCGTCGCGGCCAGCTCGGCGGCGGTCGCCCAGTGGCGGGACTCGTCGTCCACGCTGTCCAGCACCGCTATCGCCGCGCCACCGCTGCCCGCGCTCGCCGCCGCCGGGGTGAGCACGTCGAGCGACACGGCCAGCGCACGGATGCCGTTGTTGCCCGCGGTCAGCGCCGCGCCGACGGTGCCGGAGTGCAGGACCGCGTGGCCGGCGTTGGCGCCCCGGTTGATGCCGGACAGCAGCAGGTCCGGCACCGGCCCGAACACGCCGAGCCCGGCCAGCACCGCGATGTACGCCGGTGAGGCCGCCACCGCGTACGCGGGCACGTCGGGCAGGCCGTCCAGCTCCGTCTCGCCGAACACCAGCCGCCCGTCCTCGGTCACCGCGGACAGCGCCGCGCTCATCCCGCTCGCCTCGTGCCGCGGCGCGGCGACCACCACGTCCAACCCACGTTCGTACGCGGCCCGGGCCAGCGCGCGGATGCCGGGGGCGTGCACGCCGTCGTCGTTCGTCACCAGCACCCGGGGCGGCCGGTCAGCCGTCATCGTCGTCACCGTCCAGCGGGGTCAGCCGCACCCGGCCGGCCAGTTCCCGTACCGCCTCGGCCCGGCCGGTGCCCAGCCCGTGCCGGGTCACGTTCAGCGCGCCCGCGGCGGCCCCGACGTGCAGCGCCTCCCGCATGTCGCCGCCCCGGGCCAGCACCGCCGCCACCCCGGCGGTCATCGAGTCACCGGCGCCCCGGTGGTCGGCCAGCTCCAGCGGCGGGGCGTGCACCAGCAGCGCCTCGCCGTCCTCCGGCAGCGCCAGCGCGGGCTCCCCGGCCCGGCTGATCAGCACCGTCCGCGCGCCCCGATCCTGGCAGCGCCGGCCGGCGTCGCGCAGCGCCTCCACGCTGTCGTCCTTGGCCAGGCCGTCGTCGAGCAGTTCCTCGTGGCTGACCTTCAGCACGCTCACCCCGCCGTCGAGCACCGCCTCCAGGTACGGCCCGGACAGGTCGGCCACCACGGTTCCGCCGTTGGCGCTCAGGTCGGCGGCGAGCCGCCGGTAGATGTCCGGGTCCACCACACCCGGGTCGGCCGGTCCGCTGAGCACGCTCACCGGGGCACGCAGCCCTTCGGTGAGCGTCACCGTGTACAGCTCGTCGATGTCGTGCCGCACCATCGGCACGCCCGGGTTCTCGGCGATCTCGGTCCGCTCGCCGTCCCGCCGGTCGTGCACGTACCAGCCGGTGCCGGACTCGCGCCGCACCATCCGTACCGTGACGTCCTCGTCGTCGAGCAGCTTGCGGACCGCGTCGCCGACCTCGCCGCCGAGGCCCACGCACATGGTCACCGGCACGCCGAGCGCGGCGATCATCCGGCTCTGCCACACGCCCTGCCCGCCCGGGTGCAGATGCAGCTCGGTCGCTTCGCCCTGCTGCTCGATCGTCACCGTCAACAGCGGGGCCGGGGCGAACACCATCACCTTCTGGTCCATCCGCCAGTGTTGCCCGCTGACCGGCCCCGGTAATCCCCCAGGTCAGCGCGGGCGCGCGACGGCGCGGCGGCGCCGCAGGTACGGCAGCGCGAACAGGTAGAGGCCGCTGATCAGGAGCAGGGCGAGCGGGAGCAGCGGCACGTAGGAGACCCACACGATCGGGTCCTTCTGCGCCAGCGCCACGAAGGTGATCACGACGGTCACGGTGAAGGCGACAGAGAGCCAGCGGTGCAGTTGGCGGATGCGCGTATCCATTGATGCCTACCTCCCGGCGGTGGCCTCCCCGGCGGGGAGGCCCGTGCCGGAAACGCTAGGTCGGGGCGCCCGCCCAGGGCTTCTCGATTCCTGACCGGTCCGCGCCGCCGCGCGCACGGGACCCTTTGCCCGGCCGCCCTACCCTGCCGACAAGAGCAGCCGAGCCACGGGGGGCAGGCATGCAGATCATCGAACACAGCGTCATCGGCACCCGCTCGGCCGTGCTCCGGCTACGCCGGCCCGGCAGCCGGCTGGAGTTCCTGGTGTTCCCGATGCTCCACGTGGCGAGCCCGGGGTTCTACGCAGCGGTCACGAAGCGACTCCGCGAATGCGACCTGCTCGTCGTCGAGGGCGTCAGCGGCCGGTCGGTGGTCGGCTCGGCGTTGACACTCACCTACCGGGCCATGCCGGCCAACCGGCGCTCCGGCCTGGTGACGGACCCCATTCCGTACGCGTCCCTCGGCGTCGAGGTGCTCAACCCGGACGTGTCGGCCGCGGAGTTCGCCGAGGGCTGGCGGGCGATGCCGCTGCGGTACCGCCTCCAGATGTGGCTGGTGATCCCGTTCGTGACGGTGATGCAGTTCTTCGGCGGCACCCGGCGTCTGCTCTCACCGGAGATCGAGGTGAACGACCTGCCGTCGGCCGCCGACGAGCGGTACGCCGACCACGAGTTCACCGAGCACGCCGAGCGCGCGTTCGGCGGCGAACGCGACGAGCGGCTGCTCGCCGCGTTGTCCGAGCTGATCCGTACCCGGTCCTCCGAGCGCATCGACGTGGCGGTCGTGTACGGCGCCGGGCACGTGCCGGCGATCGTGCGCGGGCTCTTCGAGCTGCACGGATACCGGCCTCGCGCAGCCGAATGGCTCACCGTTCTGGAGCGGTGAGCCGGACGCTCAATCGGCGGCCAGCTCCGGCCGGTGCTCCTTGATCCACTCCTGGACGTCCGACTTCAACCAGACCTTGCCCTGCACGAGGTCGGCCACCGGCTCCGGGAAGTTGCGGTTACTGGTGATCACGTAGACCCGCTGCTTGCTGATGCCGCCCAGCATCACGCGAATCTCGGCTGCGCCCACCAGCTCCATACGCCGGACGCTAGACAGTTGACCTGGCTCCTTGACTCGGGTCAACGCCTCGGTCACCGTATGGGGTATGCCGACATCCTCGCCGCCGGGCCGCCCGCCCAGAGCGATCCGGCCGCACGTGGCGATCCGGCCGCTGTGGCTCTGCCGGGTCTGCGCCGGCCCGTGGCCGTGCCAGCCCGCGCGCCTGTTGTTGCTGCTGGAATACCGGCGGGACCGGGTGGCGCTGTCGATCTACATGGCGACATGCCTGTTCGACGCCGCCGCCGACCTGCTGAGACTCAACCCCGATCCGGGCCCACGTCCCGACGAACTGTTCCACCGGTTCGTCGCGTGGACGAGACACACCTGAGCGGACAGGTCACTCTCGTCCCGCCGGGCCCGCTGACCAGTCGTCCACCCGCATCCGCGACGGCGACCTCGCTGTCTCAGAGCGCCGCACGAACCCGGCGACGGCGAGCGCGCTCATCGTGGTGGCCACGGCAGCGGCGAGCACCAGGAGGGTGGTCTCCACCTGCACCGTACGCATGTACTCGCCGCCGTTCGCGGTGGCCGACGCGTAGCGCACGGCCGCGAGCGGGTTGAGCAGCACCGCGGCGATGCCGGCGGTCCAGGCCGCCCTCGGTAGCCGCTCGTCGCCGGGACTGACGGTCCGCCGGGCGGCCCAGCAGCCGAGGGCCGCGAACGTGACGAGCAGCGTGACCGGCAGCAGCCAGAGCACGGCGGGCAGCAGGTCGCGGAGGGGCACCACGGCGTCGAGCAGCTCCACCGGGAAACTGGCGCCGTCGTGGGTCACCACGCCGATCCGGTGGCGGTAGGCCGCGAGCGCGACCAGGGTGCAGCCGATGTGGACGGCGATCAGGGCGACGAGGGCGGACAGTGCGGCGCGGCGGGCGGACACCGGGCCGAGGCTACCGCCCGCGCGCTCCGGCGGGGGGCCGCCCGCACCGCGCGGTCAGACACTCAGGGCGAGATCGGCGACCTCGGCCGCGCAGCCCCAGGACAGCGTCACCCCGGCGCCGCCGTGGCCGTACGCGTGCACCAGCCGCCCGTCCGCCGGGTCGATCTCGACCCGGGGGCCGCCGTGCCGGGCCGGCCGCAGCCCGATCCGCTCCCCCAGCACCGGCGCGTCCGCGAGTTGCGGCACCAGCGCCACGCACCGGCGGCGGATCGCCGCCGCCTCCTCCGGGTCGGGACGGGTGTGCCACACCCCCGCCTCGTAGGTGCCGCCGAGCACCACGTCGTGGCGGCGCGGATGCACGTACGTGATGCCGGCCGGGTCGCCCTCGTCGCGAACCGAGACGGTCAGGTCGGGGTTCGCCACCAGCAGGACGTGCCCGCGCGCCGGGTACACGGCCGGGTCGGCGGCGAGCCGCCCGGCGGCCAGACCGGTCGCGTTGACCACGACCGGCGCGACCTCGTACGCGTCGGCGAGCGTGCCCAGCGCACGGCGGACGACCCGGCCGCCGCCCGACTCCAGGCGCTCCCGCAGCCAGGTGAGGTACGGGGTCATCTCCACCGACGGGGCGGTGAACCGCAGCAGCGCGGTGTACGGCGGCTCCGCCGGCTCGACCACCAGGTCGCCGCAGGCGTCGGCCCACCAGGGCGGCCCGGCGTAGCGGTGGCGCAACCACATCCGGGTGGGCCGGTCGACCACCCCCGGCACGCCGTCGGCCGCCTGGCGGCGCAGCTCGGCGTGGGTGTCCCGGGCCCAGCGCAGCACCCGTGGGTCCTCGTCGGTGTGGCTCGGGTACCAGACGGCGGCGGCCACGGTGGAGACCGTGTCGGCCGGGTCGTGGGCGGTCAGCACGGTGACCCGGGCACCCCGCCGCTGGAGCGTGAGCGCTGTCGTCAGCCCGACGACGCCGCCGCCGACCACCACCACGTCCGCCTCGGTCATGTTCCGCTCCCGTCGCCCGTACCCGTGTGTTCCTGCCGATGGTGGCCGCCCGGACGCCCGGTGTCCAAGACGGATCGGGCGGCGCACGGGACAAATCGCTTTGTCCGTCTCGGTTACGCTCGTGGCGTTTGGCCTTGGGGAGGTCTCATGAGTGCGGATCCTTCGATGAGCGGCGACTTCACGCGCATGCTCGACGCGACGATGGCGGCACTTCGGACAGTGGGTCCACCGCCGGCCGACGAGGCGGAGACACCGGCGGTGGGCGAGGCCGCCGACGGGCAGGTACGCGCCGAGATGGGGCGCGACGGCAAGCTCCACGCGCTGCACGTCGAGCCGCGGCTGATGCGGCTCGGCTCCGAGGAGCTGACCGCGCACATCGTCAGCGCGGTGAACGCGGCGATCGACGGGCTGCGTACCGGCGAGAATCCGCAGGTCGCGGACATGTCGCAGTTGCGGGAGCAGTTGCAGGAGGTACGGGACACCGCCGTTCCCCGGCTCGGGTCGTTCCTCGATGCGCTGACCGAGGCGCAGGAGCGGATGGCACGCGGCGGGCAGCGATGAGCGGCGGCGGCTTCGAGGTGCACCCGCCGCTGATCCGGGCCGCCGGGCGGGGCGTCACCGACGCGGCCAAGCGGTTCACCGGCGAGCTGGAGGCGTTCGAGGCACGGATGCAGGGCTACGGCGAGCCGTGGGGCGCCGACGACATCGGGTCGCTCATCGGCATCGCCTACACCGAGGTGGCGAACTACATCTTCGACTGCGTCGGCATGGCCGCCGACGAGTTCACCGCAGCCGGCGCCGACATCGCCGGGATGGCCGACTCGTACGAGCGGGTCGACGAGGACGGCGCGGGCGCCATGCGTTCGCTGGCCGGCGGGCTGGGCTGAGCCGTGGGACTGCAACTACCGGGTGAGCTGGTCACCGCGCTCGGCTGGATCGGCTACACCTGGCCGGCCGCCGACGAGGAGAAGCTCTTCGAGATGGGCCAGGCGTGGCTGGAGTTCGGCGGCCGGATCGGGGCGGCGGCCGGCGCGGCGGACGCGGCTGCCGCGCAGGTGTGGACGCAGAACGTCGGTCCGGCGATCGCGGCGTTCCAGAAGTGGTGGGGCGGCGAGCAGAACGGGCCGGTCGTGCTGCACGACAGCATGCCCGCGGCGATGCTGCTCGGCGCCGGGCTGATCATCTGCGCGGCGATCGTCCTGGCGCTGAAGATCGCGGTGATCGTGCAGCTCGCCATCCTCGCGTTCGAGGTCGCCCAGGCGATCGCCACCGCCGTGGTCACGTTCGGCGCCTCGCTGGCCGAGATCCCGATCTTCCAGATCATCACCCGGGAGATCGTCGGCGCGCTCATCGACCAGGTCATCGGGAGACTGCTCGATGCCTAGCCCGAGGCGCGGCCGGGGCGCCGCCGCGAAACCGGCGGCCGGCAAGATCGTCCGCAAGGCGGTCGAGAAGCTGGAGAAGCCGATCGTCCGGGTCACCGGGCCCAACCGGAGCCTGCCGACGAAGGTCGTCCGGGTGCAGCGCCGGGACTTCCACGCCACCGCCCAGTTCCGGCGCAAGATGGCCGCGCTGAAGAAGCTCAGCGACGACGGCAAGCTCTACAAGGCCACCAACCCGGTGGCCCGCGACAAGAACCTCACCGACGGGTACAAGGACCGGATCCGCCAGAAGATCTGGGACAAGTACTGGCCGCACGACAAGGACCTCGCCAACCGGCTCAGTCAACGGCTCAGCGACTACCACCCCGACCACGTGTGGGAACTGCAGCTCGGCGGGCCGGACACCGTCGACAACCTCAAGCTGCTGCATGGTAGAACCAACACGGACATCGGCTCCCAGATCTGGGGGCAGATCCAGAATCTGCCGGACGGAACCCCGATCCGAATAGAGGTAGTGGATTGACTTCCGATCTCGCGCAGCTTCTCGCCGAACTCCGCGCCGACCTGGCCGCGGACGAGCCGGCCAGTCTCGCGTACGGGCAGATCGGCGACCCGGCCGACGAGGGCGACGTGCCAGCGGAGCTGCCGGACGTCGTCCGCGAGTTCCTGCTCGTGGCCGACGGGCTGCGGGCCGGCGCGTTCGAGCTGGCCTCGACCGGCCGGCTGCCCGGTGTCCAGTACTTCCTCGACTACGCGCCCGACTTCTCCCCCATCGGCCAGGACAAGGGCGGCTGGCTGGTCGTCGGCACACGCAGCGACGAGCCGATCTTCCTGGAGCGCGCCACCGGCGCGGTCTGGTACTTCCCGCCGACCGGCACCGAGTGGTTCATGGGCGACAGTTTCGAGGAACTGGCGCCCGACCTCGACTCGTTCGTGCACTACTACGTGCTCGGCCCCGGCTACGCCGAGCTGGTCACCGACGACGACGGGTGGTACGCGTTCCTCGACCGGCAGGGCCTGCTCGACGAGGCCGAAGCCGAGGACGAGGACGAGGCGCAGCCGTGACAGTCACCCGTGAGCAGCTCACCGCGCTGTGGGGTGAGCGGGGCGTCATCTACTTCCCCGACCAGCGTTTCGACGCGATCCTCGGGCCGCTCGGGCCGGAGGTGTTCCCGCCCGACGGCGCGCTTCCGGTCGAGGTGCCGATCCTGTTCACAGTGGACGTCTCGGTCCCCGACGTCGAGCTGTTCTCCACGCTGTCGATCGAGCTGGGCGACCAGGGCCCCCGCCCGTACGTCGTGCTGGGCGCCTCGCCGGAGGACCCGGCGCTGCTGTTCTGCCTGGACGCGGGCACCGGCGCGGTGATCCTGCTCGACCTGGAGACACCGAACCTGGAGACGGTGAACAGCACGTTCGCCGCGTTCGTGGAGTTCCTCTACCGGCTCGGCCAGCTCATCGCCACCGACCCCGGCGGGCGGGAACGGGCCGCCCGCGCGGCGGCGATCCGCGACGACCTGCGTCCGGTCGACCCGGTCGCGTTCGCCGAGCCGGAGTCGTGGTGGAACATGGCCTTCGACGAGCTGGAGTCGACCGCCTGAGGTCAACCGGCCGCCGGTGCGGCCCGGTCCGCGCCGGTCAGCCCGGCGACGAGCAGCAGGTACGCGGCCAACTCCACCGCCACCGTCAACGCCGCCACCGGTTGCGGCATCGCCAAGGTGGGCGGGATGGCGTACCAGGCGAACAGGGCGGTGCCGTCAGCCGAGACAGGCAGGTGCACGGCCTCGATGCCCGCGTCGAGCAGCGGCAACGCGAGCACCGCCAGCAGTGCCGCGCCGGTCGCGGCGAGCCGTCGGCCCCGCCCGGCCAGCAGCACGGCGAGCGCCAGCGCGGCGAGTGCGAGCGCCAGCGGCGGCAGCACCGCGAGGACGAGCGCGGGCACGACGTCGGCCTGGTCGTACCCCGAACCGTCCACCCGGGTCAGCGTGGTCTCGGTGCGGATCTCCAGGCCCGGGGTGACGGCGGCGACGGCGACGCCGATGTCGGTGACCCGGACTGCCGCGTACCCGACGACGGGTGCGGCGGCGACCGCGGCGGCGATCAGGTGCCGGCGCCGTCCAGGGCCCCGGCACGCGACCAGCAGCCCCGCCACCGCGACAAGCGCCGCCCAGCTCCCGGCGAGCGCCGCGTCGAAGCCGGCCGTCCGGTCGACGGCGCTGTCGCCGCTGCCGTACACCGTCCAGCCGAAGTCCCCGGTGCCCGGCCCGGCCGGCATGGTGCGGACCGCGTCCACGATCAGCGGTGCGAGCGCCGCCGGCACCGCCCAGCGCGGGGCGGGCAGTCCGGCGGCGACGGCGTACGCCAGCAGCAGCGCCAGGCTCAGCACCTCCGCGCCGCGCCAGAGCGGTGCGGCCACCAGGACGCCGACGACGTGGGCGACGGCGGCCACGGCCGCAGGGATCAGCAGCAGCGGAGCACGACGCACCGGCGGATCCTTTCACGGCACGCCGGGCCGCCACCGCCCCGTGATCGTCAGCTGCCGGCCGGCACCTGGTCCTTGATGTCGTCGTACCCGGCCGCGCCCGGCGCCGGCGCCGGGGTGTAGATCACCCGGATCACGCCGGTCGGGTACGCCTCCGTCGCGGCCACCCGCAGGTGGTACGGCGCGTCGCCCTCGTCGAACAGCCGGCGGCCCTTGCGGGCGGCGACCGGGTGCACCAGCAGCCGCAGCTCGTCCACCAGGCCCGCGGCGAGCAGTTGCTGCACCACCGAGATCGAGCCGGGAATGAGGATGCCCTTGATGCCGGCGTCGGCCTTGAGCGCGCGCACGGCGTCGGTCAGGTCGCCCTGGATCAGCTCCGAGTTGCGCCAGGAGAACTCCAGCGGCTGGCGGGACACGACGACCTTGCGCATGTCGCCGAGCTGCTTGGCGAACGGCGCGTCCTCACCGCCGGCGGCCTCCCGGTCCGGCCAGGCGCCGGCGAAGCTGTCGTACGTCTCCCGGCCGATCAGCAGCACGTCGGAGGTGTCGTAGTCCTCGGTGACGGCGCGGCCCATGTTGTCGTCGAAGTACGGGAAGTGCCAGTCGGGGTCGATCTCGGCGACACCGTCGGCCGAGATGAACAGCGTGGAGATGACTTTGGCCATCGCGGTGCTCCCTACCTGTCTGTCTGGGATGTCGAAGGGTGGACCGCCGAGGCTTCGCGAACTCATCGCACCCGCTGTCGATTCTGCTGCCGAAACCCGATGGCCGGTCGCGGCGCGCCGCCGGTACGGTGCCATGACCGTGGCAGAAGGGGTGCGTGGTGACGGAGACGACGACGCTGTGGCGCCCGACCGGCCCACGGGAGCTCGACCTCGTCCGCGCCTCCGGCTGGCGGGCCTGGCCGCCGCGGCTGCCGGACCAGCCGATCTTCTACCCGGTGCTCAACGAGCAGTACGCCGTCATGATCGCCCGGGACTGGAACGTGCCGGCGTCCGGCGCCGGCTACGTGACGCGCTTCCACGTCGAGCGCGCGTTCGCCGCCCGCTACCCGGTCCGGCAGGTGGGTGGCCGGGACATCCTGGAGCTGTGGGTGCCGGCCGAGGAGCTCGACGAGTTCAACCGGCACATCGTCGGGCCGATCGAGGTGGTCCACGAGTTCCGGGCGGAGAACCGGCCGGCCTGACCGACGCCGGGCGGGCGGTCGTACCCGCCCGGCGCCGCCAGCGGGTCAGCCCGGGGTGAGGACGCAGAACTCGTTGCCCTCCGGGTCGACGAGCACCCGCCACGGGATGTCGGCCCCGCCCAGGTCCGCGTCGGCGGCGCCGAGCGTCCGCAGGCGGGCGACCTCGGCGTCCAGGTCGTCCGACGGGTACGGGCGGACGTCGAGGTGGACGCGGTTCCACCCGGTCTTCGCGTCGGCGCTGCGGGCGAACCGCACGTACGGGCCGACGCCCTGAGCGGAGCGCAACACCGCCTGCCGGTCGGTCACCTCGTGCAAGGTCCAGTCGGTGGCCCGGCCCCAGAAGTCCGCCATGGCGCGCGGGTCGGCGCAGTCGACCACTACCTCGCCGATCGGCCCGGTGTCCGCGTGCCGCGGGTCCGGCTCGCGTACGCAGAACTCGTTGCCCTCCGGGTCCGCCAGGACCGTCCACGGCACGTCGCCCTGGCCCACGTCTGCGGGGGTGGCGCCGAGCGCGGTCAGGCGCGCGACCAGCTCCGTGTGGTGCGCGGGCGAGGTGGTCGCGAGGTCGACGTGGACGCGGTTCTTCGCCGTCTTGGGCTCGGTGGAGACGACGAGGTCGACGTAGAGGGCGCGGGGGTCCGGGTAGGTGAGGCCCGCGGGTTCGAGGTTCGTCACGCCGGGTTCCTCGCTGGAGATCTCCCAGCCGAGCACCTTCGCCCAGAAATCACCGAGCGCGACCTCGTCGTGTGCCTTCATGTTGATCTGTACGAGCCGGGTTGCCATGGCGGCGATGGTAGGTGCCGCGCCGGGTCGCCGTGGTCCCGGCAGGTGGTCAGGAATCGAGAAGCGGGCGCCCACCGCCGGGCCATAGCGTTGCTGCCAGGCGGTCGGCACCACGCGGACCGCGAGTCACGAGGGGGGATCGAGATGTCCGACGGGTTCACTGCCGAGGAACGCGCCGCGATGAAGGAGCGCGCGGCCGAGCTGCGCGCCGAGGGCAGGAAGGGCGCGAAGAAGGCCGACGACCTGCAGGCGGTGCTCGACCGGATCGCGCAGATGGCGCCGGAGGACCGGAAGCTGGCCGAGCGCGTGCACGCCACGATCACCGCCGCCGCACCGGAGCTGGCGCCGAAGACCTGGTACGGCATGCCCGCGTACGCCAACGCCGCCGGCAAGATCGTCGTGTTCTTCCAGGACGCGGGGAAGTTCAAGTACCGCTACTCGACGGTGGGCTTCCAGGAGGCGGCGAACCTCGACGACGGCGACATGTGGCCGGCGTCGTTCGCGCTGGTGCGGTGGAGCCCGGAGGTGGAGAAGAAGCTCGCCGAGCTGGTGCGTACCGCCGTGTCCTGACCGTGCCGTCAGGCGGACGGCGCGGCGCCGAGGGCGAGCGCGGCGGCGTCGCGGGCGCAGCCCCAGGACAGCATCACGCCGTTGCCCGCGTGGCCGTAGTTGTGCACGACGAGCGCGTCGCCGCGCCGCTGCGCCGCCACGCGCGGCGCCGCCCGGCCGGGACGCAGCCCGACTGTGTGTTCGAGGACCTCGGCGGCGGCCAGGGCGGGTTCGATCGCGACGCACCGGGCGAGGACGTCGGCCTCCTCGGCCGGATCGGGGGTGGTGTCGTCGCTGCGTCGCTGGCCGCCGCCGAGCACCACGTGGTCGCCGTGCGGGAAGATCGACGCCCAGGCCGGCGCCATCGGCGCCTCCATGAAGAACCGTTCCAGGCCGGGGTTGCGCACCACGATCCGGGGGCCGCGCACCGGGTACAGGCCGGTGTCGCCGGTCAGGGCCCGCGCCGCCAGCCCGGCGCAGTTGACCACCACCGGGGCCAGCGTCGCCGCCTCGTCCAGCGAGCCGACCGGCTCCTGGCGCACCTCGCCGCCGCCGTCGCGGAGTCGCTCCAGGAGGTACGCGAGGTAGACCGGCATGTCGACCAGCGGCAGGCGGACGGTGAACGCGGTGCCGAAGCCGGCCGGCCGCTCGTCGTCGCCGAGCTGCCGGAAGCCCGGCGTCTGCTCGGCGTACGGGGGCGTCGCCCCGGCCGGCCGGGCGGCGAGCGTGCCGTCGCGCCACACCACGCCCGGCATGGGCTCGGCGCCGAGCACCCGCAGCGTCTCGTCGGTCCAGGCGCGTTGCGGGTCGCCGGGTGGCGACAGGTTCGGGCCGACGAGCGCCGACGCCAGCGCCGAGGTGGTGCGGGCAGGCGGCGCCGCCGTGCGGACGAGCACCCGGGCGCCGCTCTCGGCCAGCCGGATGCCGGTGCTGAGCCCGCTCACGCCGGCTCCGAGGACGACGACGTCCGGATGTACGGTCATGGCGGGCCCCCATCGCGTCGCGGCTGCGGTCGCCCGCCCATTCTGCCCGGCGATCCCGCTCCCGTTTGCCCCGTCCGGCCGCCGTCAGTCGCTCAGCGCTGCCAGGAGTCGAGGCCGCGGACCGCGGCGGCGGCGATGTCGTCGGACAGGCCGGGGTCGTTGCTGGTGCCCTCCCAGCCCTGGTCGTGCACGACGGTGACCGCGTCGGCGACCCGGATCACGATGATCTGGCTGGTGGCCTGCCCTTCGGCCGGGCTGCCGTCGAGGCCGGTAGCCGGTCGCGTCACCGTCACCAGCAGGGCTTCGTCGCCGGTTCGGGCCATCGGCTCGGACCGGACGGTGACGGTGCCGCCCGACTCCTGGAACGACCGACAGGACTCCATCGCCCCGCGGACCCGGCGCAGGTAGTCGGCGGCGCCGGTGCCCTCGAACGCGAAGACGGTCTGGTGCAGCGTGCCGAAGGGGACGTTCTCCGGCGGATCCGTCGGCTTCTTGTAGGCGCTCGTCATGGCGGCGCTCGCGGTGACCGACCGTCCGCCGCTGCGGAACTCCTGGTCGCACAACTCGGGCAGCGCGTCGGTGACCTCCATCGGCTGCGCCTCGGTCTTGCGCAGCTCCGGTGGCAGGTCGGCGAAGGCGGACGTCGGGATCGTCACGCGCCCGCCGGACGACTGCGACGTCTCCGGCGTCGCGGGGGCGGTGGCCGAGGTCGCGCTCGGGTCCGCGGCGCCGCCGTCGTCCCCACCGCCGTCGCCGCACGCGCCGGCCAGCAGCGCGGTGACGAGCAGGGGTACGCCAAGCATCCGCCTACGGCGACTCGGTGTCCTCATGTCGACCTCCGTCCCGTGCCCGTCCCGACGACGTTCCCGATGCCACGCCGCCCGAAACGGCGTGCCAGTCCCCTGCTCCCCCAACTGCCGGGCGCCCCGTGGCGTTCCGGCGCGCAGCCACCTCTTGACATGTCGTTAGGCACCTGACAATGTTGTCAGGTGCCTAACGACATGAACGCCTACGAGCTGGCCGCTCCGGGCGTCTGGGCGAAGAAATACTTCCTCGCCAGCCGGGCCCTGATGGAGTCCGTGCTGCGCCCCTACGATCTCGGGAACACCCAGTGGTACGTGTTGTACCGGCTGAGTGAGGGCCGGCCGGTCGGCCAGCGCACCCTCACCCGCGAACTGGAGGTCGAACGGGCGACCCTCAGCGCGGTGATCGCGGCGCTCGTCCGCAAAGGCCTGATCGAACAGGTGCCCGACCCGGACGACCAGCGTCAGAAACAGCTGCACATCACGCCGGCCGGCGTGAACCTGTGGAACTCGCTCCCCGATCCGATGGCGTTGATCGCGGAGGTCGCCTTCGGCGGGGTCGACCCCGCGGACATCGAGACCATGAATCGCGTCCTCAGCGGCGCGACCAGACGACTGATCGACTACCGGAAGGAGCACGGGTCATGACCGTTCTCGTGACCGGCGGAACGGGCCTGGTCGGCCCCCGCCTGCTCGGGCGACTCACCGCGGCGGGTATCGAGTGCCGCGCCCTCGTCCGTCCCGGAAAAGCAGTGCCCGACGGCGTACGGCGCGTCGAGGGTGACGTCCTCAGCCCCGAATCCCTGCCGGCAGCCGTGGAAGCCGTCACCGCGGTCATCCACCTGGCCGCCGTCTTCCGCACCCGCGACGACGAGCAGATCTGGGCCGTCAACCGTGACGGCACCCGCAACCTGATCGCCGCCGTCGAGAAGCACGCGCCGCAGGCCCGGTTCCTGCTGGCCAGCACCTCCCACGTCTACGGCGCCGACAGCACCCACCCCGGGCGTGAGGACGACCCCGTCGCGCCGACGCTGGCCTACCCCGCCAGCAAGATCGAAGCCGAGCAGCTGCTTCGCGCCAGCGGGCTCACCTGGGGCATCCTGCGCCTTCCCTTCATCTACGGCGACCGGGACGGGCACCTCGAATCGTTGCCCGAACTCGCGGCCGGCATGGGGTGGCACCCGGCACAGAGGCTGAGCGTCTGCCACCACGCCGACATCGCCACGGCGTTCGCACTGGCCCTCACGGGCGCGTTCGACAACCGCACCGTCAACATCGCCGACGAGTCGCCCCTGAGCATCTACGAGATGTCCCAGCTCGTCGGCTACTCCTACGGCTCCTCCGCCGAACCGCTCCGTCAGCCGTGGCGGGGGCAGATGGACATCAGCCTCGCCCGCAGCCTCGGCTTCACACCGACGATCAGCACCATCTACGAGGCCGTCCGCAGCGGCGCGCTCTGACCCGGCGCCAGCATAAACAAATGGTTGTTTGCGCAAACCTGTATTTGCGCTAGCGTGAGGGCATGCGCTCCGATCCGGACCTCGATCTCGCCTTCGCCGCGCTCGGCGACCCGGTCCGCCGCGCCCTGGTGACCCGCCTCGCGCGCGGGGAGGCCACCGTGGGCGAGCTGGGTGAGCCGTTCGACCTGACGCCGCAGGCGATCTCCCACCACGTCGGCGTGCTGCGCCGGTGCGGCCTGGTCGAGCAGCGGCGGGAGGGCACCCGGCGACCCTGCCGGCTGCGCGTCGACCAGCTCACCCGGCTCGGCTCGTGGATCGACGAGCAACGCCGCGCCTGGGACGACCGTCTCGACGCGCTGGAGACGCACCTCTCCGACCCGGAGGCGACCCGGTGAGGACGCGCGTCGAACGGCACGGCGACGAGCTGATCGCCCGGCGGCACCTGCCCGCCGCGCCGGACCGGGTCTGGGCGGCCTTCACCTCGCCGGCGAGCATCGCCGCGTTCTGGGGCGGTTCGCACGCCAGCGTGCCGCCGGGCTCGGTGACCGTCGACCTGCGGCCGGGCGGGGAGTTCGCCCTCGACACACGCGCGCCGGACGGCCGGACCGGGCGGCTCCGGTTCGTCTACGTCAGCGTGGACCCGCCACGGGAGCTGGTCTTCGACGAGCCGGTCACCGGCCTGCGTACGACCGTCACGCTCCGGCCCGCGCGCGACGGCACCGACCTCACGGTGCACCAGCGCAAGCTTCCGCCCGAGTTGCGTACCGATCAGGCCGCGGACGGGCTCGCCTCGATCCTCGACGCGCTCGCCGCCCACCTCCGACACCACGACGATGGAGACGACAGTGCCCCGAGCAACCCAGCGTGACCTGGTCGCGGAATACTTCGCCGGCTTCCGGGCGAGCGACCACGAGCGCATCCTCGCCACCCTCACCGACGACGTGGAGTGGGTCATCCACGGCCACCGCACCACCCGCGGCCGGGCCGAGTTCGACGGCGAGATCGAGAACCCCGCGTTCACCGGCAGTCCACGGCTCGACGTCGAGCGCGTGATCGAGGACGGGCCGGTCGTCGTGGTCACCGGCGAGGGCCGGGGCGCCACCGTCGCGCACGGGCCGTTCCGCTTCGCCTTCAACGACCTGTTCACGTTCCGGGACGGGCTCATCGCCCGCGTCGACTCCTACGTCGTACCGCTGCCCGGGGCGTGAGCGCCGCCTGACGCCCCGGTGAAGGCCCGCCGGTACGCCGACGGCGAGGTCCGCATCGCGGCGGTGAAGTGGTGCCGGAACGTCACCGCCGTCTCGAACCCCACAGTGGCGGCGACCTCCTCGATCGGCGCGCTCGTCGTCTCCAGCAGCGGCAGGCTGGCCTGGACGCGCCGGTCGATCAGCCAGCGGATCGGCGTGGTGCCGGTGGCCCGCGCGAAGTGCCGCAGGTACGTGCGGGGCGACATGTGCGCCTGCCGGGCCAGCCGGGCCACGGTGATCTCGGCGGTCAGGTTCGCCAGCGCCCACGACATGCTCGCGGCGAGCCGGTCGTCGCCGGGGTCGGCCGGGACCGGCGCCTCGACGAACTGCGCCTGGCCGCCGTCGCGGTGCGGCGGTACGACCAGCCGGCGGGCGACCGCGTTGGCGATCGTCGGCCCGTGGTCGCGGCGTACCAGGTGGACGCAGAGGTCGAGACCGGCAGCGCTGCCGGCGCCGGTGAGGACGTCCCCGTCGTCGACGTACAGCACGTCCGGGTCGACGCGTACCGCCGGGTGCCGCCGGGCGAGCAGGTCGGCGTACCGCCAGTGGGTGGTGGCCCGGCGGCCGTCGAGCAGGCCCGCGCCGGCCAGGGCGAACGCGCCCGAGCAGATCGACACGATCCGGGCGCCCCGCCGGTGCGCGGCACGCAACGCGGCGGTCAGCCGGGGCGACGGGTCGGCGTGCACGTCGGCGACGCCGGGCACGATCAGCGTGCCGGCGCCGGCGAACACGTCGAGGCCGTGGTCGGTGTGCAGCGTGGCGCCGCCGACCAGCCGCACCGCGCCGGGTGTCTCCGCGCAGACGGTCAGCTCGTACCAGGGCACGTCGAACTCCGGGCGGGGCAGGCCGAAGACCTCGGTGACGATCCCGGTCTCGAACACCGACATGCCCTCGTACGCCAGCACCGCCACAGTGGCACGGTTCATGGCGGGATGTTAGCGAAGGGCGGCGCTCACGCCACTGGGGCGGCCGGACGGCGGTCGGCACGATGGGTGCCATGTCGAACGTCCTGCGCATTCCCGCCGCCCGCCCCGCCGACGCCGTCGCCCACTACGCGGCCCGGCTCTCCTTCCAGGCCGACGTCAGCGACGTGCACGCCGATCTGGAAGCGGGCGTGACCGGCCTGGTCGTGGTCGACTCGCGCAGCCTCCCGGCGTGGCGGCAGGGGCACATCCCCGGCGCCGTCCACCTGCCCACCGCGCAGATCGCCGACCGGGCCGCCGAGCTGATCCCGGCGGACGCCACAGTGGTCACCTACTGCTGGGGACCGGGCTGCGACGGCGCCACCCGTGCGGCGCTGGAGTTCGCCCGGCTCGGCCGGCCGGTCAAGGAGATGATCGGCGGATACGAGTACTGGGTGCGGGAGGGCTTCCCGGTACGCACCGACGCGGGGCTCGTCCGCCGGCCCGCCGACGACCTCACCGCGCCGGCCGGGGCGTCGTGCGGCTGCTGAGGGCGTGTCGGTTCCGTACAAGACACCGGGTGGCGGGCGTTCCTAGCATTGCCGCATGCGTGATCTTGTCTACACCGGATTCATGTCGCTCGATGGCGTGGTGGACTCCCCCGGCGGCGGCCCGGGCGAGGACCACCGCAGCGGCGGCTGGGTCGTCAAGGACGTCGAGTTCCTGCCCGAGGCGTTCTCCCTCAAGGGCGAGGAGCTGGAGCAGACCACGGCGCTGATGTTCGGGCGGCGCAGCTACGAGGCGTTCGCGCCGACCTGGCGCGACTCCGAGGACCACGCCGCCTACCGGGACCTGCCGAAGTACGTGGTGTCGTCCAGCCTGCCCGACGACGCGCTGGTCGACGGCTGGGGACCGACGACGATCCTGCGCTCCACCGCCGACGTGGCCGCGCTCAAGCGGGGCGACGGCGGCGACATCTTCATCCACGGCAGCGCGGAACTCGCCCGCCGTCTCGCCGAGGCGGACCTGATCGAGCGGTACCACCTGCTCGTCTTCCCGGTGCTGCTCGGCGCCGGCAAGGGCCTGTTCACCCGGGCGGACCGGGACCGGCAGACGCTGCGGCTGCGCGACAGCGCCGCCTACCCCAACGGCGTCGTCAAGCTGATCTACGACGTGACCCGCTGAGCCGGGTCCAGCGCGATCGCGCCACCGGCGCCCGCGCGCAGCTCACCGGCCGTCCGTCCGACGTACCGGCGCAGCGCGCGGGCCAGGTGCGGCTCGTCCACGTACCCGAAGGTGGTGACCGCGTCGGCGGGCGGGCCGCCCGCGGCCAGCAGCACGGCGGCGCGGCGCGCGCGGTCGATCTGCCGCACCGCGCCCCGGGTCAGCCCGGTCGCGGCCCGGAAGCGGCGTTCGAGGGTACGCGGTGACGCCGGTGGACGGCCGCCGCGCAGGGTCTCGGTGACGAGCGGGTCGCGGACCACCACGCCAGCCCGGACCAGCCGCTCGACCAGGGCCTCGGCGTCGTCCGGGCCGGGTGTCTCCCACCAACCGCCGTCGAGGCGGAACGTCCGGCGGCTCACGTCGGGCAGCTCGGCGCCGCTGTCCACAAGCTCAGGCGTGGGTACGAGCCGCAGCGAGGTGCCGACCGCGAACTCGATACCGACGAAGCTCGCGCCCTCGGGCACCGGCGCGGCGCCGGTGGCGGTCTCGGGGCCGGAGACGGCCGCGTAGGAGCGCCCGTCGCGCTGCCAGAACACGAGCCCCCAGCACGGCGTCGCCACCGAGGTCATCTCGTCGACCCGGTCGCTGACGCAGGTCCACACGGTGTCGATCCAGGCCGAGTCGGACGCGCGCGTGGTGAACCGCAGCTCCACGGCAGGAGCATACGGCGACCACGGGGTACGAGCAGTCGGGCGCCCGGGGAACGGCCGTTTTGGCTCTCCGACTCAGTCGCGCAAACCCATCGCCCGGCGGATCGGCTCGGCCATCGTCGGATCTGCCAACCTCATGACGCTGATGAAGCCGTTCCAGGTGGTCGCGCCGACGATCACACGCTCGTCCAGCGCCATCATGACGAAGCCGGGTCGCCCCGAAGGGCCTCCCAGGACACCCCAGTCCACGCCCTTGCCGATGACGTCCCATGCGTCGCGCAGCCGCACCCGGGCCCAGTGCGGCCTCGCTGACGGCTCTCCGTCGACCGGCCCGACCGAGACGAGAAAGCACCCCTCTTCGTCGAACAACCGGCCCGTGTACGCGAAGTCCCACCACGCCGCGTTGGCGCCCTCGATCAGGCGGGAGTCGTCGAACATGAACTCGACCTCCTCCCTGCCGTCCTCGGTGGAGCAGGCGGAAAGCATCCAGGCCGCGAAGGCCGGGAGCCCGGCGGAGTCCCAGTGGAAGTCGATTACCTCCACCCCGGCGGTATCCAGGGAGGCAATGATCATCCCCCGGTTCGGCATGCTTCTCACCCAGCCCTGTCGCCCGCACTACCGGGCGGCGGACTCCTGCCCGTTCCGCTCGTCGTCCCGGGCGGGGTAGCCGAGGATCTCCGCGAGGTCACCGGCGGCGGCCGTGTACGCGGCGTAGATGTCGTCGTCGAAGTGGTTGCGCCAGTCGCCGGACGCGCCCTTGCGGTAGTGGGAGATCCGCCCGGGGGTCTCCTTCGACTTCTTCATCTTGGTGAAGCTGTAGCGGGCCAGCAGGGCCTCCAGCTCGGCCGGCGGCAGCGTGATCCCACAGTGCCGCAGAAGCTGGTCGACCTCTTCGGCCTGCCGCTCGCCGGTCAGGTCCTCGTAGCGGAACAGCCGGAACGTCTCGTCGCTCGGCGCGACCGCCCAGGACCGCATCTGCCCGAACTGCTTCTTGTCGCGCAGCCGGTCGATGACGTAGAGCATTCCCTCCTTCTTCGGCAGTTCCTGGAGGGCCTTGCGCGCCTGCGGGATGTCGCCCATCGGGGCGTGCGAGTTGCGCAGCGAGAAGTAGCTGGACACGACCACGTCGCGCGGGTCGCGGATCACGAAGAACGCGCGGTAGCTGCCGGCCTTGGGCACCGCCTCGAACCGCTTGTGGGAGAGGAAGATGGCCAGGCCGATGCGGCCGGCGGGCACCGGCGCGGTCGCGCCGCCGGAGTAGAAGCGCGGGTCGTAGGGCAGCAGCCCGCAGTGGCGGTAGACGGCCGGATCGCTGAACAGCGCCTTGATCCACTGGCTGCCGGTCTTGCGGACGGTGCAGTGGAAGATGTTGGCGAACTCGCTGCGGGCCGCCACCGGAACGGTGAGTCGCATACGGGCGTTGCGCGCTTCCATCTGCGCCCGCCGGGCCTTGACGCGCAGAGAATTCGGCGAATTGTGCTTGGCGAATTCAACGGCCCGATTAATCATTTCCCAACCTCATCCGGACCCCGCGGAGCAGGGGCAGCACGAACACCTTTCCGCACGCCACGCAGGTGAAATCCGCAGACCTCGCCTGCTCCGCCCCGCGCCCCGACGCGCCGCTAGGAATATCCCCGACGGTCCGATTAATGTCAATCCCGGTCACCTGGGAGAACGCTGAAAATCTACAATTTCCATAGGAATTGCGGAATGGGCGTGACGGGCCCCACGGCGACTCGCGCACCGGCACAATGAGCGCCGTGCTCACCCCCGCCCGCGACCTGCTGACCGCCCTCGATCCGCTGTCCCACCGCGACCGGACGCGGCGCCTCGTGGCGTGGGCACGCACCGCGCCCAACCGGGCACAGGTCTGTGCCGACCTGCGCCGGCACGGACCCTACGAGCGGCGTCTCGCGCTGCTCGCCGCGCTGGCGACCCGGGACACCGCGGCCGTCCTGGCCGCGACGTCCGACAGGGATCCGTCGATCGCCGCCACCGCGCTGACCGCCGCCGTGCGGGCCGGCGTGACGCCCGCCGACCTGACCGACCGGCCGGCGGCCACCCGCCGGCGGGTCTACCGGGCGCTGCGCCGCCGCCCGGCGCCGGTCCTCGCCGACGCGCTGATCACCACGGTCCGCGACCGGTTCGGCGACCACGAGGCCGCCGCGCTGCTGCCGGCCTGCGGCGCCGAGACGGTACGCGCCCTGCTGCCCGACCTGGAACACGCGCTGAACCCGGAACGGCTGATGCGCCGGCACGCCGACATCGTGCTCGCACGGGCCGGCGAGCGGCTGGCCACGGCCCCGCCCGAGTCGCGCGGGCGGATCTGGGGCGAGGTCGCCGGCGCGGTGCTGCGGGCTGATCCGGCGCGGGCGCTGGACCTGCTCGACCGGTACGCGCCCGAGGATTCACTGCCCGGCCCGCTCATCGCGTACGGGCGGCTCGCCGCGCACGACGCGAGCCGGGTCGTACGCCTGCTCACGCCGCCGGGGCGCGCGGCCTGGCTGGCCCGGATCGCGCTGCCCCGGGCGCTGCTACGCCGCCTCGCCGCGCTGCCCACCGGCGACCTGATCCCGCTGGCCGCCCGGCTGCGGGAGCACGACCATGCGCTGGCCGCGTTGCTGCGCGCGGTCGCGCCGAGCCGCCGCGCCGAGCTGTACGACGCCGCGCTCGCCGACACCGACACCACCGCGCTGCTGCCGGGCGCCCAGGTGATGGAGGTGCTGCCGGCGGCGGTGCGGGCGCGCGAGGCGGGCCGGGTGCTGACCCTGCCGTCCGTCCGCGAGCGGGAGGAGCAGGTGCGGTTCTGGAGCGCGTACCTGCCGTGGCCGGCGGCGTCCGCGTCGGCGAGCGCGGCGCTGCGCTCGGGCGACGCGGACGAACGGGCGGACGGCTGGCGGCTGCTGGTGGCGGCCGCGCGACGCTCCCGCGACCCGCGCACGGTGGCCCAGGTGGTGGTCCGGCTCGGCCGGCTGCGCAACGAGCAGGACCCGGTACGCGCGGCCGCGCTCACCGCGCTCGCCACTGTGGCGCCGCTGCTCACCGCCACGACCGCGGGCGGGCTGACCGGGCTCACCACCGACGTGGTCGACGCCCGGGACACCTCGGCGGCCACCACCAACGCGTTGAGCCGCCTCGCCGCCGAAACGCTCACGTACCACGTCGACGTGCCGGAACTGGCCGAGTGGGCGCTGCTCACCATCGACCTGGTGAGCAGCGACGCGAACGTGCCGATCCTGCACCGGCTCGACACGGTGCTGCGGCGCGGCCAGGAGACTGTGGTGTTCGGCCGGCTGCGCGACCGGCTCGAGTCCGGCATGACACGCGCGCGGTACGGGCTGCTGTTCGCGCTCACCCACGCGCTCGGCCGCCGCGCCTGGCGCCTGCCCGAGCTCCAGGACCTGCTGCGCCGGGCGATCGGGCCGGACACGCTGCCCCCGGTGGCCCGGACGGCGGTCGCGCTCTGGCTCGCCGACCCGCATACCCGCGCACGGCGCGTCGAGGAGGTCCTCGACGTCGACGCCTCGGCGGTGGCGATCCACGAGGTGTGGACGACGATCTGCACGTCCCGCACCGACCTGCTCGACCGGGTGCTGGACCGGCCCCCGCGCGGCCGGTTCGTGGAGAAGGGAAAGCGGTGGGTGCCCGACACCGCGCCGCACGCCCGGCGATGGCTCCCCCGCCAGCAGGAACGCTTCGTGTCGCTGCAGGCGCGCGTCGTCGCCGACTCCGGTCACCGGGTGTGGCAGCGGGCGGCGGCGGTCCACGCCGCCGCCGTGGTCGGCCCGGCCGGACGGGAGCTGGTGCTGCGCCACCTCGACGCGCCCGAGGTGCCGGTGGCCGAGGCGGCGCTCGGCGCGCTGGTCCGGACCGACCGGCCGGACGAGGCGTTCCCGGTGCTGCTCCGGTACGCCGACAGCGACCGGGCGCGCGTCGCGCTGTACGCCGCGGGGCGGGCCGCACGGCACGTCCCACCGGCCCGGCTCGCCGAACTGCTGGGCGGGGTGCTGACCGGCGCCGCGAAGGTCACCAGCCGCAAGGAGGCCGCCCGGCTCCTGGCCCGCTACGCGCCGGTGGACGTGCTGGCGACGCTCGCCGACACGTACGCCGACCCGGAGACGCACCGCGACGTGCGGGCGGCGATCGTCTCCGCTGCCCGGCAGCGGCTCGGGCCCGAGGCGAGCTGGACCGTGCTGCGGGCGGCGGTGCACGCCGGCCGCGAGGAGCGGCGGGCGGTGCTCGGCGCGTACCCGTCCGGGATCTCGGAACGCCACCGCCGCGCCTACGCGGCGCTGCTCGTGGCGGCGTGCCGGGCCGCGGACCGGGAGGTCCGGCGGGCCGCGTTCGCCGCGCTCGGGGAATGGTGGCCGTGGCTGACCGGCGTCACCGACCTGGTCGTGGACCGGCTCACCGACCCGGACGAGACGACGCCGAGCATCGGGGTGGCGAACCTGCTGCGAGCCGGTGGTGACACGGTCTTCCGGGCCGCGCTGGAGCGGCTGGTCCAGCGGGACGCGGCCGACGACGATCCGGGCGGTCCGGTGACCGACCGGCCCGCCCGGCGGCGGATCGAGCTGCTCGCGATCGGTGCGGCTCTGTGGTCCGCCAGCCGGCCCGCCGGCGCCGACCGGGCCGGGCTGGTCGCGGCCGCGCGGTGGCTCGCCGGCCGGGAGGGCTTCATGGGTACGGCCACCCGGCTGCTCGTCGACCTCGGCCGGCTGGACAACCTGGACGAGGTCGCCGCGCTCTGCGCCGGCCGCCCGGTGGTAGCGGTCCGCACCGCCGAACACGTCGGCCACCGGCTGCGCGACCTGCGGCAGCGGCCCGACCCGGCGGTACTCGCCGACACGGTGGCCCACCTCGGCGGGCGCGGCGACCTCGCCGGCGGGCTGTTCGCGGTGGCGCTCGTCGCACACGGGTCGGAGTTCGGCTGGAAGACGCCGTGGCGGGACCTGCTGATCGGGTTGCGCCGCCATCCGGACACCGACGTGCGGGAGGCGGCGTACACGCTCGACATGAGCTGACCAGGCCGGACGTCGCCCTATGCTCGGGGCGTGACGCTTCAGCGGATGGACCACGTCAGCGTCGTGGTGGACGACCTGCCGGCCGCGATCGCCTTCTTCACCGAACTCGGCATGGAGGTGGAGGGCGAGATGCCGGTCGAGGGGGCCTGGGTGGACCGGGTCAACGGCATCGACGGCGTGCGTGTCGACATCGCGATGATGCGGACGCCGGACGGCCACGGCAAGCTCGAACTGACGCGGTTCCGGGCGCCGGCACTCGTCGCCGCCGAACCGCCGGCCGCGCCGCCGAACACGCTCGGCCTGCGGTCAGTCATGTTCGCCGTCGACGACGTCGACGACACGGTGGCCCGGCTGCGGGCCCACGGCGGTGAGCTGATCGGTGAGGTGGCGGACTACGGGGACGTCTACCGGCTGTGCTACCTGCGCGGCCCGGCGGGCGTCATCGTGGCGCTGGCCGAGCAGCTGAGCTGACGCCTACCGCGCGTCGACCGCGGCCAGCACCGTCATCGCCTCGCGTTCGCGTACGGCCAGGTCGGCCAGGACCGCCGACGCGCGGGCCAGGTGGCCGGCGTCGCCGGTCCGCCCGGCGGTGGCGATGTGGTCGGCGACGGCGGTCCACAGCGGCGCGATGTCGGCGTACATCAGCTGCGCCCGGCGCAGGTGGGCGTCGCCGGTGACGGTGGCGGCCTCGGCGAGGAAGTCCCGGTACATGGCGCGGAACAGCGCGCCGCCGGTGCCGCCGCGTTCCATCAGCGTCGCGGCGAGCGGCAGGTCACGTGCCGGGTCGGCGGCGCGGTCCAGCCAGCGGGTCACCCGGGCGGCGGCGGTGGCGATCCCCCGGTGGCCGAGGTTGGCGATCGGCGGGTCGAGGAACGCCCCGGCGTTGGCGCGAACCGCCGCGCGGATCGCCGTGCCCAGGTCCGGCGGACCGCCGGGCGCGGTGAGCGTGTACGACAGGTGGCGCGCGGTCATCGGCCCCCGCGCGGCACGGGCCCGGGCCAGGCTGTCCAGCGTGGTGGTCACCGCGCCGCCCTGCTGGGCGGTGTCGACCAGGTAGGCGTGGGTGTCGTCGTAGCCATAGATCGCGACGGTGTGCCCACCGAAGTGGACCCGGGTGGTGAAGTAGTCCAGGTGGTACGAGTCCAGTTGCAGGCCGACCGGCTGCCCGGCGTCCAGCGCGTCGGTGACGTCGCGCCACGCCTTCGCCGCCGACGTCGTCTCCCGTACCCGAAGGTCCAGGCCGAGGCGGTCGGCGGCGGCGCGGGTCACGCACAGCGGCTTGGTGCGCCCGCCGAGGAACGGCACGTCCATGCTCTTGGCGTCCCAGTAGACGAAGCCGAGCCCCTCGCCGAGGCCGAACAGCATGGGCTCGGAGAGGTCCAGGCCCGCGTGCCGGGTCAGCACGCCGAGCGTGGTGGTCTCGCAGTGCACCCCGGGGCGAGGCGTCACGCCACTCAGGATCACGTAGCCTCCTGTTCCGCCGGCACGGCTGCGGCGTTCGCGCCGGGCGGGGACAGCAGCGGGCGCAACGGCCCGTCGCCGGGGACGCCGGGCATCCGGCGGGCCACCCCGGCGAGCAGGTCGGCGGCCTGGACGCGCGGGTCGTCGCGCGAGTCGGTCATCACCAGTCCGGCCAGCGGCGACGGGCCGGCCGGGTCGCTGGCGGCCAGCGCCGCCTGGAGGCGGCGGAGCCGGTCCTCGGTGAGCGCGCTCTGCTCGTCGTGGATCACCAGCACCCGCCGCCGGCCGGCGCTCCAGTGCAGGACGGTCTCGGCCAGCGCCGGCAGCAGCGGTTCCAGCGGTGGCGGAATCGTCCGGTCACCCGCGTACAACCGGGCCTGCACCGCTGCCACGCGGGCCGGGTCGAGCGCGTCGAGGACCGCGCCGGCCCGCGTGTCGTCGACGTGGCGCCGCAGCACGTCGCGCGCGGCGAAGAACCGCTCGACGCTACGGTCGTCCGCGCGGTCCCGCCGCTTGGTGCGCAGCATCTCGACCACTGCGGCGAGGAAGGCCGCCCAGTCGGGCCCGGCCGCCCGCCCGGCCCGGTGCAGCGCCGCCGCGGCCGGACGCCGGTCACCGGCGAGGCGAGTGCCCGCCGCGTACGAGGGCTCGGCCAGCAGCAGGTCGACGACCCGGGTGGCGAGGAAGAACTCCTTGTCGACGAGGTGCACGTGGGCCCGGCCGCGTAGCGCGGACAGGAACCACTGCACCGCCTCGGCGGCTTCGCGGCGGCGCAGGAACTGCCGGGACTTGACCTCGTCGGGCGAGAACCGGAACCCGGACCGCAGCGTACGGATCAGCTCGGCGGCTTCGTCGCGGCCCAGGTCGACGCTGGCGTGGACGATCACCGGGGTGGCCGGGTCGAGCAGGTTGGTGCCGGAGAATCCGGACTCGTCGCAGGCGATCTCCCGCACCGCGCCGGTCAGCGCCTCGCCGGGTGGCAGCCCGCCCTGAAGCGGCAGCCTCGCACCCGTCGAACCGGCCATGCCGACATGCTCGCCGACCTGGCGCGCCGGGGCCAGCCGATTCGGCGACGCCGGGACGGGAGCAGCCCGGTCGGCGGCGTCGAGCGCCTCCCGGAACGTCTCCCGATCCACGGCGGGACCGTACGCCGCCCCACCGACAAGCTGTCAGCGGCCGTGTCAGCGCCGTGTCAGGGCGGTGGCGGTACGGCCGCCCATGGTGGTCGCATGACGAGTTCAGCGATAGCGGTCTCCGGGCTGCGCAAGGCGTACAAGGACCGGGTGGTGCTCGACGGCATCGACCTGGACGTCCCCGCCGGCACGATCTTCTCCCTCCTCGGCCCGAACGGGGCCGGCAAGACCACGACCGTGAACATCCTGACCACGCTGATCCGCGCCGACGCCGGATCGGTGCGGGTCGCCGGGCATGACGTGGTCACCGAGGCCAGGGCGGTACGCGCGGCGATCGGCGTGACCGGGCAGTTCGCGGCGGTGGACGAACTGCTCACCGGGCGGGAGAACCTGCAACTGATGGTCGACCTCGGGCCGCGCAACCGGGTGACCGGCAAGCGGGTCGTCGCCGAACTGCTGGAACGGTTCGACCTGGTCGAGGCCGCCGACAAGCTGGTGTCGACGTACTCCGGGGGCATGCGCCGCAAACTGGACCTCGCGATGACGCTGGTCGGCGAGCCGCGGATCATCTTCCTGGACGAGCCGACGACCGGGCTGGACCCGCGCAGCCGCCGCACCATGTGGTCGATCATCAGGGAGCTGGTCGCAGGCGGCGTGACAGTCTTCCTCACCACCCAGTACCTCGACGAGGCCGACCGCCTCGCCGACCGGATCGCGGTGCTCGACCAGGGCCGGCTGGTCGCCCAGGGCACGCCGGAGGAGCTGAAGCGCCGGATCCCCGGCACGCACGTGCGGTTGCGGTTCGGCACCGGCGCCGAACTGGACGCGGCGGCGCTGGTGCTGCCCGAGGCGGTACGCGACGAGGAGGCGCTGGCCCTGCGCGTGCCCACCGACGGCGGAACGGCGGCGCTGCGCGCCCTGCTCGACCGGCTCGACGCGCACGCGATCAGCGCCGACGACCTGTCCGTCCAGACCCCCGACCTCGACGACGTCTTCCTGGCCCTGACCGGCCGTACCCCGGAGGTGGCCGCCAAATGAGCAGCAACCACTCGGTCGTCATGCTGCGCCGCAACCTGACGCACCTGCGCCGCAACCCGACCTCGGTGTTCAACGCCGTGCTGATGCCGATCATCGTGATGCTGATGTTCGTCTACATGCTCGGCGACGCGTTCTCCGTCGGCGTCGACTACGTCGACTACGCGACGCCGGGCCTGATGCTGCTGGCGGTCTGCTACGGCCTCGGCGGCACCGCGACGTCGGTGAACTCCGACATGACCAAGGGCATCATCAACCGGTTCAAGGTCATGCACGTGTCCCGGGGCGCGGTGCTGACCGGCCACGTCGTGGCCACCGTGCTGACGAACGTCCTCGCGGTCGCGGCCCTGGTCGGGGTGGCGTTCCTGCTCGGCTTCCGCCCGGCCGCCGAGCCGCTGCACTGGCTCGGCGCGGCTGGCGTGGTGGTGCTGCTCAGCGTCGCGGTCAGCTGGTTCACCGTCGCGCTGGGCCTGTTCGCCAAGTCGCCGGAGTCGGCGGGCATGGCCTCCGTGCCGCTGGTCCTGCTGCCGTTCTTCAGCAGCGCGATCGTGCCCGCCGACAAGATGGGGCCGGGCGTGCGGCAGTTCGCCGAGTACCAGCCGTTCACGCCGATCATCGAGACGCTGCGCGGCCTGCTCGAGGGCGCACCGTCGGCCGGCGACGTGATCCCCGCGCTCGCCTGGTGCGCCGGCATCGCGGTGGTCGGCTACCTGTGGGCGCGGTCCACGTTCACGAAGCGAGCGTGACCTCGACCAGTCGCTCCCAGCCGGTCTCCCGGCCCTGCGCGACCGCCTCGGCGAACCCCGCGTCGCCGAGGCGGTCGCGCGCCGCCGCCTCGATCCGGGGCACGTCGGGGTGGGTGCGGTCGGGCTGGCCGCGTACCGCGGTGGCGGCGCCGAGCAGCCGCGCCGCCTGGTCCGGCCGGTCCAGCCGCACCGCCAGGTCCGCGACACCGACGAGCACCTGCGCGGTCAGCGGCGCGTAGCCGCCCTCGCGCGCCGCGCGGCACGCCGCCGCCCGATGGGTACGCGACAGCTCGACGTCCTCGGCCAGGTAACCCAGCAGATCCTGGGTGCCCGCCCGGACACTGGCCAGGTCCGCCTCGTCGCCGAGCAGCGCCGACACGGACCGCAGCTGCGCGTACGCCTCGTCCGCGTCACCGTCGTGGCGGGCCAGGTACGCCCGGACCAGCGCCAGTTCGGCCAGCGCCCCCGGCCAGGCGACCCCGGCGGCGAGCCGGTGCGCCTCGGCCAGCGCGTCGGCGCTCGCCGCCTCGTCGCCGCCCAGCCGGTACAGCCAGGACAGCCGTGCCCGCATCCGGATCACGTCCTCGACGGCGCCGACCTCGGTGACCGCCGTGACCGCCTGCTCGTAGTAGTCGCAGGCGGCGGCGACGTCACCGCGCACGGCGATCAGCTCGGCCAGCTCACTGAGCGCGAACGAGATCCCGAAGCGTTCGCCCACCGCCCGGAACTCGGCGAGCGCCTGCCGCAGGCACGCCTCCGCCTGCGCCGCCTCCATGCCGAGGATGACCCGCAGCTTGCCCAGGTGCAGCCGGGCCAGCGCGCGTACCCACGGGTCGTCGTGGTCGAGCAGCGACTCCCAGGCGGGCAGCAGCGCGTCCGGCTCCCGCAGCATCCGCTCCATCGGCACGACCAGGGCCAGCTCCGGGTGGCCGCCGCGGCCCTCCCCGCTCAGCCGGTACGCCTTGTGGATCCACTCGGCCGCGTGCTGCGCGTCGCCCGGCCCGGAGCTGAGGAACAGCACCACCAGTCCGTACACCACGGCCCGGGTGTCGTCGGGCACCTCACCGGGCGCCTCGGTGGCCGCGGTGATCAGTTCCATGCCCTCGGTGCGGTGTCCGCCGAGCCACCAGTACCAGCCGGCGCCGGCCGCGAGCCGCATCGCCTCGGGTCCCTCACCCGCGGCGAGCGCGCCACGCATCGCGGCGGTGATGTTGTCGTGTTCGGCGTCCAGCCGGGCGAGCCAGGTGAGCTGGTCGGCGCGGCGCAGCCGCGGCTCGGCGGTCTCGGCCAGCGCGGTGAAGTACGCCAGGTGCGCGCGGCGCGCGGTGTCCGCCTCCCCCGCCTCGGCGAGCCGCTGCGCGGCGTACTCCTTGATCGTGCCGAGCATCCGGTAGCGCGGCGCGACGTCGCCGGCGGCGACCAGCAGCGACTTCTCGGTCAGCGCGGTGAGCAGGTCGAGCACGTCGCCCGGCGCGACGGCACCGCCGGCGCAGACCCGCTCGGCCGCGTCCAGGCCCGCCCCGCCGGAGAACACCGACAGCCGGCGGAGCACCGCGCGTTCGGCGTCGCTGAGCAGTTCCCAGCTCCAGTCGACCATCGCGCGCAACGTCCGGTGCCGGGGCAGGGCGGTCCGGCTGCCGCCGGTGAGCAGCCGGAACCGGTCGTCGAGCCGGGTGGCGAGCTGGTCGACGGACATGGCGCGCAACCGTGCCGCGGCCAGCTCGATGGCCAGCGGCATGCCGTCGAGCGCGCGGCAGATCCGCGCCATGGTCACCGACGTGTGGCCGTCGTACGCCAGGTCGCGGCGGACGGCGGCGGCCCGGTCCCGCAGCAGGCGCACGGCGGGCGACGACTCGACCTCGGTGGCAGCGGCGTCGCCGCCGGGCAGGCCCAGCGGCGCGACCGGCCACAACGCCTCCCCGGTGATGCCCAGCGGCTCCCGGCTGGTGGCCAGGATCCGCAGCCGCCGGCACTCGCCGAGCAGCCGGTACGCCAGCGTCGCCGCCGCCTCGACGACGTGTTCGCAGTTGTCCAGGATCAGCAGCATCTCCCGGTCCCGGATCGCCGCCACCAGCCGGTCGAGCGGTTCCGCGCTGCCCGCGTCGCCGAGCAGCGCGTCCCGCAGGCCGAGCCCGGAGATCGTCGCCTGCACCACGTCCCCGTCGGCGCTGACGGCCGCGAACTCCACCAGCCACACGCCGTCCGGCAGGTCGCCGGTCAACCGGCGCCCGGTCTCGGTGGCCAGCCTGGTCTTCCCCGAGCCGCCCGGGCCGGTGAGCGTGGTGAGCCGGTGTTCGGCCACCAGCGCACCGACCGCAGCGAGGTCGGCGTCCCGGCCGACGAAGCTGGTCAGCTCGGCGCGCAGGTTGGTCCGGCGGGTGTCCTCCCGGCGTACCGTCTCGCCGCGCAGCAGCGCGACGTGCAGCGCCGACAGTTCCGGGGACGGGTCGGCGCCCAAGGCGTCGGCGAGCGCGTCGGCGGTGCGCCGGTAGACGAGCAGCGCCTCGGTGTCCCGGCCGCCCGCGACGAGCGCGCGCATCAGCGCCATGGCGAGCCGCTCGCGCACCGGATGGGCGGCCACCAGGTCGGTCAGCTCCGGGATCAGGTCGGGCCCGGTCTCCGCGTCGTACCGGTCCTCGGTTGCGGTCAGGCGCAGCCGTTCCAGCCGGGTGGCCGCCGCGTCGAGCGCCGGGCTGTCGGGCAGGCCGATGTCGCGCAGCGCGTCGCCGCGCCACAGCCCGAGCGCCTCGCGCAGCAGCCGTACCCGCTGCGGCCCGTCGCCGTCGCGGGCCCGCAGCAGCAGGCGTTCGAACCGTACGGCGTCGACGGCGTCGGGCTCGACGGCGAGCCGGTAGCCGTCGGGCAACCCGTCGACGACGCCCGCCGGCAGCGCCTTGCGCAGCCGGGAGACGAGGCGTTGCAGCGCGTTGGCGGCGTCGGCGGGCGGGTGCTCGCCCCAGATCCAGTCGACGAGCGTCGCCTTCGGAACCACCCGGCCGGGCTGGAGCGCGAGGGCGGCCAGCAGCCCGCGCAGCCGCGCGCCCGGCACGTCGGCCGGGACGCCGCCGTCGAGGGTGACCTGGAACGGCCCGAGCAACCCGATCTGCACCCGGCCGATCCTGCCACGCCCCGCGGTTCGATCCGGTCCGCCGGGCGCGGGGGTCAGGTGGCCAGGCGCAGGTGCCGGCGCTGCCGCAGTCGCACCGCGGCGGCCACCACGACCAGCACCGTGAGCGCGACAGCGAAGACCAGCCCGTGGGTCAGGCCCCGGGTGAGGTAGCCGCCGTCGGTGTGGTCGACGGCGTACGTGGCGAGCTCGCGGCTGAACCAGAACGGCAGCGCCCGGGTGGCGCTGCCCGCCGGGTCCATCACCATCTGGAGACCGACCACCGTCAGCAGCACCAGCGTGCCCTCCAGCTCGCGCGGCAGCACGGCGCTCAGCAGCAGGCCGAACGGCGCCGACACGAACACGGTCAGCACCATGATCAGCGCGATCGCGCCGTACCGGACGTCGCGCTGGTCGGCCAGGACGAGCAGGAAGTACGGCGTGGACAGCAGCACGCCGACGGTCCAGAGCGCGAGCAGCCGGCCGAGCACCAGGTGCCGGCTGCCGTAGCCGGAGAGCCGCAGGCGGGGTTCCATGCCCCGCGCCGCGCTGCCCGCGAACAGCGCGGCGGTGCTGAGCGCCCAGCCCAGGCCGAGGCAGACGAAGCGGATCGACTGCCCGAGAAAGTCGCCGCGGCGGCTCAGGTAGAAGGCCAGCGGCATCAACAGCAGGATGACCAGCACGGTACGGCGGCGCAGCAGCTCGCGCAGGGCGGCCTCGGCCACCACGAGGGTCCGGCTCATGCGTTCCGCTCCCCGGAAAGGTCGAGCACGACGTCGACGCGGTCGAGCTGGTTGAGCAGGTGGGTGACGACCACGACGGCCTTGCCGGCGTCGCGCCACCGCCACACCTCGTGCCAGAAGTCGAGGTAGGTGCCCCTGTCGAACCCCTGGTAGGGCTCGTCGAGCAGCAGCACGTCCGGCTCGCCGAGCCGGGCCAGCACCAGGTTGAGCTTCTGCCGCGTGCCGCCGGAGAGGTGCCGCGCCTGGGTGCGCCGCGGCGGCGTCCACTCCAGGCCGGCCGCCTCCGCGCGCCCGGCCCGCCGCGCCGCCGTGCGGCCCAGCCCTCGGCCGGCGCCGATCAGCACGAAGTGCTCGTCGGGACTGAGGAACTCGGCGGTGCCGCCGTCCTGCGGGCAGTAGCCGAGTGTGCCGTGCACGTCGACGGTGCCCGCGTCCGGGCTCAGCAGGCCGGCGCAGATCCGCAGGAACGTGCTCTTGCCGGCGCCGTTGGCGCCGACCACCGCCGCGATCTCGCCCGCCCGGACGGTGAGGTCGACCCGGTCCAGGACGGTCCGCCCCCGGTAGCGCTTCGTGATGCCCCGCGCGGCGAGCCGCACCGGTCCGGGCTGGCGGCGCGGCGGACGCACGTCGGGGCCGCCGAGGCTGTCGACCACCGCCTGGGCGTACGTCTGCGGCGCGCCGAAGACCCGCAGGGGCGGTTCCCCGCTGTCGAGCAGGTGGGTGGCCGCCTCGGCGACGACGTGACCGGTCAGGTCGGGCCCCACCCCGTGCCGGCGCAGCTCGCCGGTGAGGGCGGCGAGCCAGAGGTCGTGGTTCACCGCTTCGGCTCCTCGCTCAGTATCGTGCCGACGCTCGACGCGAAGGCGCTCCAGTCGTTCGCGGCCGCCCGCAACGCCGCGCTGCCCTCCGGGCTGATCCGGTAGTACTTGCGCGCGGGGCCGGTTCCGCCCTCCCGCCAGTGGGCGGTGAGCAGGCCGGAGCGCTGCAACCGCAACAGCACCGGGTAGAGGGTGCCGCCCTGTACCGCGCCCAGCCCGTGGGCGCGCAGCGCCTGGGACAGCTCGTAGCCGTAGGACTCGCCCCGGCTCAGCAGCGCGAGCACGCAGAGGTCGAGCACTCCGCGCAGCCACTGCGCCCGCCGTTCCTGGTTCATCCCGCTCCTGACGCGACGTTCACACCGGACGACGGTAGCGCCGCCATCTAGGTAGCGCAACCATCTAGTACGGGCATCCCCGGGCGGCGGATCCTGATAAGTTGCGCGCTCGCACGGGTTCGACGGGGGAATGCGCATGTCCGACACGGGGGCCGGATCGGATCAGGGAGCGGCGGGGGACGCGGAGCCACCCGCAGTGGTGGCGTGGTCGGCCCCGCCGTACGGGCCGTACCCTCCGCCCGGTCCGCCGTCGACCGGCCGCAACCGCGGTCTGGTCATTGCCGTCGCGGCGCTGAGCGTGCTGCTGCTGGTGGCGTGCTCGGGCCTGATCGGCGGCGCGTTCCTGCTGGGTTCCTCACCACGCGAGGTGGCCGAGCCGGAGCCGGCCGCGCCGCCGGTGGCGCCCTGGCGGTCGTCCGGCGCGACGCCAACTCCGGGTGCGACGGCGAGCGTGGAGCCCTCGACGCGCGGGCCGCAGCCCAGCGACTTCCCGGCGGCGCAGATCTCCGACCTGAACGACGTGTGCGACGGCGTCCTCTACTTCCCGCAGTCGCCGAAGCGCGCCGGGGCGGCGCCGCACCCGGTGGCGCTGCTCGTCGGCACCGACACGGGCACGGGCCGCCGCCACGACCAGGTCTACTACTACGACGAGGGCCTGTCGAAGCGGGTGGAACGGACCTGGGCGTCGGAGGACCCGAAGGCTGTGCAGATGGTCGCCTGCCTCGACCGGACGAGCACCGGCACGACGATCCGCAAGTGCCGCTACGACGACCCGAAGCCGGACACGCTGACGCTGCTCAAGGCCACCTACCGCCTGCGGGCGTACGAGGTGGCGACCGGGCGCCGGCTGCTGGACAAGACCATGGGCGGCGACGACCAGCAGTGCCCGTACGTGGTCCTGTTCGGACCGGACAAGAAGATCTACGCCGAGGTGAGCCACCGGTCGCTGCTGTCCGCGCTGCGCAACCTGGTCAAGCGGTAGGCCGCGGGCCCGGCCCGATCACGGGCCGGGCCCGCGGTCACCGGCGGCGCGGCCGGTCAGCGGAAGGCCGCGTGACCGGTGAGCGTCTGCCCGATGATCAGCTGGTGCACCTCGGAGGTGCCCTCGTAGGTGAGCACCGACTCCAGGTTGTTCGCGTGCCGCAGCACCGGGTAGTCGAGCGTGATGCCGGCCGCGCCGAGGATCGTCCGGCACTCGCGGGCGATGGCGATGGCCTCCCGCACGCTGTTGAGCTTGCCCAGGCTGATCTGCCGGTGGTCCAGCGTGCCGGCGTCCTTCAGGGCGCCGATCTGCATCGCCAGCAGCATCCCCTTGCCCAGTTCCAGCGCCATGTCGGCGAGCTTGAGCTGGGTGGCCTGGTACGCGGCGAGCGGCTTGTCGAAGATCTGCCGGCTGCGGGCGTACGCGACGGTGGTCTGCAGGCAGTCGTGCGCGGCGCCGAGCGCGCCGAAGACGATACCGAAGCGGGCCTCGTTGAGGCAGGTCAGCGGCCCGGACAGGCCGGCCGCGCCGGGCAGCATCGCGTCGGCGGGCAGCCGGACGTCGTCGAGGACCAGCTCGGAGGTCACCGAGGCGCGCAGGGAGAGCTTGCGGGTGATCTCCGGCGCGGTGAACCCGGGCGTGCCGGCCGGTACGACGAAACCCCGGATGCCCTCGTCGGTGCGGGCCCACACCACGGCGACGTCGGCCACCGAGCCGTTGGTGATCCACATCTTGGTGCCGTTGAGCACCCAGTCGCCGCCGTCGCGGCGGGCCCGGGTGAGCATGCCGGCCGGGTCCGAGCCGAAGTCCGGTTCGGTGAGCCCGAAGCAGCCGATCGCCTCCCCGGCGGCCATCCGGGGCAGCCATTCGCGCTTCTGCTCCTCGGAGCCGAACCGCCAGATCGCGTACATGGCCAGCGAGCCCTGCACCGAGACCAGGGACCGCAGGCCCGAGTCGCCCGCCTCCAGTTCGAAACAGGCCAGGCCGTACGCGACGGCCGAGGTGCCGGCGCAGCCGTAGCCCTCCAGGTGCATCCCGAGCACGCCGAGCTCACCGAGTTCCCGGGCCAGTTCCCGTACCGGCAGCCGGCCCGCCTCGTACCAGCCGGCGATCTCCGGCCGGATCCGCCGGTCCACGAAGCCGCGCACGGCGGCCTGGAGTTCCCGGGTGTCGTCGTCGACGAGCGTGTCCACACCGAAGTAGTCGAGGGCGGACGCGGGGACGGTCAGTGTCACGTACGGGTTCCTTCCAGGTGGGCGAGGACGCCGCGCGCCACGGCGACGGCCATCGCGTCGAGCGCGTCGGTGGTCATCGCCGCCATGTGCGGGGTGGCGAGGACGCGGGGGTGGTGCAGCATCGGGTCGTCGGCGGCGGGCGGTTCGGGCGCGAACACGTCGACCGCGTAGCCGCGCAGCCGGCCGGCGTCGAGCGCGGCGAGCACCGCCGCGCCGTCGACCACGCCGGCCCGCGCGGTGTTGACGAGCAGCGCGTGCGGCCGCATCCGGGCCAGGGCGGCGGCGCCGATCAGGCCGGTGGTCTGCGGCGTCTGGGGCACGTGCAGGCTGACCACGTCCGATTCGGCGAGCAGCCGGTCCAGGTCCACCAGGTGTACGCCGTCCGGCGGCTCGGTGACCGCCACGTCGTACCCGAGGACCGTCATGCCCATCCCGCGGGCGCGGGCGGCGACGCCCCGGCCGATCGCGCCGAGGCCGACGAGTCCCAGCGTGCGGCCGGTGAGCATGGTGCCGGTCAGTCCGGCGGCGACGACCGAGCCGGGCAGTGACCGGCCGGGCGGGAAGCCGCCGGCGGCAAGCGTGGTCACGGCGGGGGTGAGCTGCCGGGCGAGCGCGAGCGCGGCCAGCACGACGAACTCGGCCACCGACTCGGCGTTGGCGCCGGGCGTGCCGACGACGGGGACGCCGAGCCGTTGCGCGGCGGCCAGATCGATGCCGTCCAGCCCGGCGCCGTGCCGGCCGACGACCTTGAGCCGGGGCGCGGCCTCCAGCATCGCGGCGGTCACCGGTGAGGAGCGCACCACGAGCGCGTCGGCGGTGGCGAGCGGCCCGGCGGCGAGCGCGGCGGGGTCGGTGAGGTGGGCGACGCGTACCTCACCGGCGGCGTGCAGCAGCCGCATCCCGGCCTCGGCGATGGGCTCGGTGAGCAGGATCTGCGGGGACATTGCCGTCCTTACCAGCCGGTGTAGCAGGTCACCGGCACGCTGTAGAAGTCGCGGGCGTAGCCGCCCTGCTCGCGGGGGCCGTGGTTGGACGCCCCGGTGCCGCCGAACGGCAGGTGCAGTTCGGTGCCGGCGGTGGGCAGGTTGACGGTGACGATGCCGGCGCGGGCGTCGCGCTTGAACCGTTCGGCAGCAGACAGGGAGGTGGTGACGATCCCGGCGGACAGCCCGTAGTCGGTGTCGTTGGCCAGCTCGATCGCCTCGTCGAGGTTCTCGGCGCGGATCACGCAGGACACCGGGCCGAAGATCTCCTCCCGGGCCACCCGCATGTCGTTGTGCGCGCCGACGAGCAGGGTGGGCCGCATGAACTGCCCGTCGTGCGTACCGCCGGCCGCCACCGCCGCGCCCTCGTCGCGTCCGATCCGGACGTAGTCGAGGTTCTGGTCGAGCTGGCCGGTGCTGACCACCGGGCCGAGCTGGCTGTCCGGGTCGAGCGGGTCGCCGACCCGCAGCGCCTGCGTCGCCTCGGCCAGCGCCGCGACGAACCGGTCGTGGATGCCGGCCGTCACGATCAGCCGGCTGGACGCGGTGCAGCGCTGGCCGGTGCTGAAGAAGCTGCCGTCCAGCGCGCAGCGCACCGCCACGTCCAGGTCGGCGTCGTCGCAGATTACGAGCGGGTTCTTGCCGCCCATCTCCAGCTGGAACCGCTTGTTGCCGTGGGCGATGCAGCGCTGGGCGACGTGCGCGCCGGTGCGGGTGCCGCCGGTGAACGAGATGCCGTCGAGGCCGTCGCTGGTGAGCAGTTCCTCCCCGACCACCGAGCCGGCGCCGACGACCAGGTTGAACACGCCGGGCGGGACACCGGCGTCGGCGATGATCCGGGCGAGCTCCCCGGCGCTGGCGGGTACCAGCTCGGCGGGTTTGAGCACGACGGTGTTGCCGTACGCGAGCGCCGGCGCGACCTTCCACGCCGGAATCGCCAGCGGGTAGTTCCACGGCGTGATGATCCCGACCGCGCCCAGTGGACGGCGGCGGACCTCGGCGTGCACGTTCGGGCGGGTGGAGGCGTAGACCTCACCGGTGGGCTGGAGCAGCTGGTGGGCGTAGTAGCGGAACGTCTGGCCGGCACGGACGACCTCGCCGCGGGCCTCGGCGAGCAGCTTGCCCTCCTCGCGGGCGAGCAGCGTGGCGAGGTCGTCGGCGCGGTCCAGGATGGTGGCGCCGATGCGGTCCAGCATCCGCATCCGGTCGCCGACGGGCAGCTTCGCCCATCCGGGACCGGCCCGGCGGGCCGCTTCGACCGCCGCGCGGGCGGTGTCCCGGTCGGCGACCGCGTACTCGCTGACGACCTCGCCGGGGCGGGCCGGGTTGAGGTTCGGCCGGCGTTCGCCGTCGACCCACTCGCCGTCGACCAGGTTGCGGTGGTACGGAACGGACACGTCTACCGCCCCGCGCCGGCGGCGGCGAGCGGCTCGCCCCGCGGGTCGGTGTTCTCCGGGAAGTGGCAGGCGACCTGGTGCCCGGCGCCGGTGAGCTTCGGCGTCTCGGTCGCGCAGATGTCCTGCGCCTTCCAGCAGCGGGTCCGGAAGCGGCAGCCGGACGGCGGGTTCAGCGGGCTGGGCACGTCACCGCTGAGGATCACCCGCCGGCGCTCGGTCTCGACCAGGGGGTCGGGGATCGGCACCGCCGAGAGCAGGGCCTGGGTGTAAGGGTGGCGCGGCCGGTCGTACATGTCCTCGCACTCCCCCACCTCCACGACCGAGCCGAGGTACATCACCGCGATGCGGTCGCAGAGGTGCCGGACGACGGCCAGGTCGTGGGCGATGAACATCATGGTCAGGCCCAGTTCCTCCTGGAGTTCCTCCAGCAGGTTGACGATCTGCGCCTGCACCGAGACGTCGAGCGCGGAGACCGGCTCGTCGGCGACGATGAACTGCGGGTTGCTGACCAGGGCGCGCGCGATGCCCACGCGCTGGCGCTGGCCACCGGAGAACTCGTGCGGGTACCTGTCGTGCCACTTCTCGCTTAGCCCGACCATCTGCATGGTCTGCAGCGCCTTGGCCCGCCGCCCGGCCGCCGGCAGGTCGGAGTGCACGAGCAGCGGCTCCTCGATCAGCTCGCCGACGGTCATCCGGGGGTTCAGCGAGGCGAACGGGTCCTGGAAGATCATCTGCATCTGCCGGCGCATGGCCCGCATCCGCCGCCGGTCCAGCGTGGTCAGTTCGGTGCCGTCGAACGTGACGGTGCCCTGGCTGGGCTTGAGCAGCTGGAGAATGGCGCGGCCGGTGGTGGACTTGCCGCAGCCGGACTCACCGACCACGCCGATGATCTCGCCGCGCCGGACGTCGAGGTCCACGCCGGAGACCGCGCGCAGCCGGGCCGGCAGCATCGAGCCGCGTACCGGCACCTTGAAGTCGACGGCCAGGTCACGCACGCGCAGCAGCGGGTCCGGGGCGGTGTCGGGGGCAGGGGTCGTCATCAGCGCACCTCCGCGCTCTGGTCGGCGAAGCGGTCCTCGGTGGTCAGCCAGCCGCCCTGGTCCGCCGGGCGCATGCCCCAGCAGCGGGTGAGCTGGTCGCGGGCCGGGACGGTGGTCAGGCCGGGCGCCTGGTCCTGGCAGACGTCGCGGGCGTGGACGCAGCGCGGCGCGAAGCGGCAGCCGGGTGGGATCTCCGACAGCTCCGGCGGGCGGCCGGCGATCGGGCGCAGCTTGCCGCCGCGGGCCTGGTCGAGGCGGGGCACCGAGCCGAGCAGACCCCAGGTGTACGGCATCTGCGGCTGGTGGAACAGGTCGACGGTCCCGGCGCGCTCGACGATCTGGCCGGCGTACATGACGTTGACGCGCTCGGCCATGCCGGCGACCACGCCGAGGTCGTGCGTGATGAACAGGACCGCGGTGCGCGTCTCCAGGGCCAGTTCCCGCAGCAGGTCCAGCACCTGCGCCTGGATGGTGACGTCGAGCGCGGTGGTGATCTCGTCGGCGAGGATCAGCCGCGGCCGGCAGGAGAGCGCCATGGCGATCATGACGCGCTGGCGCATGCCGCCGGAGAGCTGGTGCGGGTACGAGCTGAGCCGGGTCTCCGCCGCCGGGATCCGCACCATGTCCAGCAGCTCGACCGCCCGCTTGCGCGCGGCCCGGCGGCTCATCCCGAGGTGCAGTTCCAGCGCCTCGGTCATCTGCCGGCCCACGGTCAGCACCGGGTTCAGCGAGGTCATCGGATCCTGGAAGATCATCGAGATGCCCTTGCCACGCACCGCGCGCAGGTCCCGTGCGGACAGTTTCAGCAGGTCCCGCCCCTCGAAGAGCACCTGGCCACCGGTCACCTGGCCGGCCGGCGGCACGATCAGCCCCATGATGGACTGAGCGGTCGCCGACTTTCCGCAGCCGGACTCGCCGACGAGGGCGACCATCTCCCCTGCGTCGACAGTGAACGACACCCCGTCCACCGCCGTCACCGAGCCCCGCGCGCCGCGGAATTCGGTGCGCAGGTCCCGGACCTCCAACAAGGCCATCGATCCCCCTGAGTTAGACTCCCGAACGCCACCATTCGTCATCCGGGAGTGTTGCACAGACGATGTTCGTCGTCTAGGCTCCCGGCAGCGACGAATTCCGTCACTAAGAGTTGGAGCGAGATGGCATCCAAGAGCTCGATCGAGAAAGATCGCAGCATCATCCGGGAGCTCGTTCAGGATCCACGGCAGACGAACGTCGCGCTGGCGGCGAAGGTCGGCCTCTCCGAGGGATCCGTACGACGCCGGGTGGAACGGCTTGTCACCGAGGGTCAGCTGCAGTTCGCCGCGATTCCCAGCGCCGCCTTCATGGGGCGGCCGGTGCACACGCTGTTCGAGATCCAGAGCGCTCCGGGTGCCACAGAAAGGCTCATCGACAAGCTCGCCGGGATGCCGGAGATCGCGTACGTCTACCACGTGACCGGCCAGTTCGACATCATCGCCGTCGGCTACTTCGCCTCCAGCAACGCCATGCGGCGGTTCTGGACGGAGCGGCTGGGCAACCTCGACGGGGTGATGGAGAGCCGGTCGGTGATGGTGCTACGGGTCGCCAAGCGCGCGCACGAATGGGCGCGCGACATCGCCGTCACGGGGGACGAGGAAGCCGGCTGGGACGCGGAAGCCGACCCCGGCACACCCGGCGCTGACACCTGACCGACCGGAGAAACCCGCAATGCTGCGCATCACGTTGACCCGTCTCTTATCGGTTATTCCAGTCCTTTTCGGGATCTCGGTGATCTCATTCCTGGTCATCCGCATGATCCCCGGCGACGTGATCAGCTCGATCATGGGTCAGGACTTCGGCGACCCCGCGATCGAGGCGGAGATGCGCCGCTACTTCGGGCTCGACATGCCCGTGTACGAGCAGTTCCTGAGGTGGCTCGGCGCCCTGGTCCAGGGCGACTTCGGCACCTCGATGCGCACCGGCCAGCCGGTGCTCGAAGAGATCATGCAGCGCCTTCCGTCCACGCTGCTGCTGGCCGTGTCGGCGCTGCTGGTCTCGATCCTCATCTCCATCCCGCTCGGCGTGCTCAGCGCCACCAAGCGCAACGGGCTGCTGGACGCCACCACCCGGGTCGGCTCGCTGGTCGGGCTGTCGCTGCCGAACTTCTGGCTCGGCATCCTGCTGGTGTACGTCTTCTCGGTGTCGCTGGGCTGGCTGCCGTCCCAGGGCGCGGGTGAGGGTGAGGGCTTCTGGGGCACCCTGAAGCACCTCATCCTCCCCGCCGTGACGCTCGGCTCCAGCCTCGCCGCGATCAGCATGCGGATGACCCGCTCCAGCATGCTGGAGGTGCTCAACCAGGACTACGTACGCACCGCCCGGTCCAAGGGCCTCGGCGAGCGCGTGGTCATGACCCGGCACGCGCTGCGCAACTCGCTGATCCCGGTCGTGACGGTGCTGGGCATCCAGGCCGGCGCGCTGCTGGGCGGGACGGTCATCGTCGAGCAGGTGTTCGCCTGGCCGGGCCTGGGGACGATGGTCATCCGCGGCATCTCCCAGCGCGACTACCCGGTCGTCCAGGGCACCCTGCTCTTCCTGGCCTTCTTCTACGTCGTCGTCAACTTCCTCGTAGACCTCATCTACACCTACCTGGATCCGAGGTTGCGCAGTGGTCACTGACACCGCCCCCGACCGCCGCCCCGCCGAGGCGGCGTCCACTCGCCGGACCCCCCGCAGCCTGGAGTTGCTACGCCTGATCTGGCGCGACCGGGTGGGCGCCATCGGCCTGGTCATCGTGGTGCTGATGGTCGGCGCGGCGGCGCTGGCCCCGCTCATCGCCCCGTACGACCCGACCGCCATGTCCAACCAGCGGCTCGCCGCGCCCGGCGGCGACTTCCTGCTCGGCGCCGACGAGGCCGGCCGCGACCTGCTCAGCCGCGCCCTGTACGGCGCACGCACCTCGCTGACGGTCAGCCTGATCGTGGTGACCTGCGCGGGCGCGATCGGCGTCCTGCTCGGACTGCTCGCCGGCTTCTACCGGGGCTTCCTCGACGCGATCATCACCCCGGCCACCGACATCATGTTCGCCTTCCCCACGCTGCTGCTCGCGCTGGCGGTCGTCGCCGCCCGGGGCCCCGGCACCGAGAACCTGATCCTGGCCCTGATCCTCGTGTTCATCCCGAGCTTCGCCCGGGTCGTACGCGGCACGGCGATGTCGGTGCGCCGCGAGCCGTACGTGGAGTCCGGCCAGGCGGTCGGGCTCACCAACGCCCGGCTGATCTTCAAGTACATCCTGCCCAACTCGGTCGCCCCGATCGCGGTGCAGTTCACCACGAGCCTGGCCACCGCCATCCTGGTCGAGGCGTCCCTGGGCTACCTCGGGCTCGGCGTGCAGCCGCCCCAGCCGTCCTGGGGGTCGATGCTCTCCAGCGGCAAGGCGTTCATGGAGATGTCGATCTGGCCGTCGGTCGTCCCCGGCGTCTGCATCATGATCGCGGTGCTGGGCTTCAACCTGCTGGGCGACACCCTCCGCGACGTGCTCGACCCGCGACTGCGCGGCCGTTCCAGCCGCTGACCCCTCGCACCCCCGGCAAGGAGCAACGTGGAAACCATCGACGAACACCTGGTTCGTCAACTGTCGGAATGGTCGGCGGGCGCCGCGGCGCCCGCCGACCCGTCGCCGGACGTCGAGATCGACGCCGGCCTGCTGCTCGACTACTTCGACGCCCAGATCCAGAGCCGCCACCTCGACCTCGCGCTGCGCTGGCTGCAGTCGAAACGGGAGGGCTTCTACACGATCGGATCCAGCGGCCACGAGAGCAACGCCGCCGTCGCGCTGGCGCTGCGACCGACCGATCCGGCGCTGCTGCACTACCGGTCCGGCGGCTTCTACGCCGCCCGGGCCGGGCAGGTCCCCGGCTCCACCCCGATCACCGACGTGCTGCACTCCGCCGCCGCGTCCCGGCGGGACCCGATCTCCGGCGGCCGGCACAAAGTGTTCGGGCACCGGGCGCTGAACGTCATCCCGCAGACCTCGACGATCGCCTCGCACCTGCCCCGCGCGATGGGCATGGCGTTCGCGCTGGAGCGGGGCGTCGGCGACACCGGTTACCCGGCCGACGCGGTGGTGGTGTGCAGCTTCGGCGACGCCTCGGCCAACCACTCCACCGCGGCGGGCGCGCTGAACGCCGTCGGGTGGGCCGCCCACCAGGGGCTCGGGATGCCGGTGCTGTTCGTCTGCGAGGACAACGGCATCGGCATCAGCACCCGGTCCCCGCACGGCTGGGTGGACCGGATGCTGTCCGCGCTACCAGCCCTGGACTACACCGCCGTCGACGGCGCCGACCCCGCGCGGCTGCTCGCCGTCGCGGGCGAGGTGGCCGATCGGGTACGCGCCGGACGCCGTCCCGCCGTGCTGCACCTGCGCACGGTCCGGTTCATGGGCCACGCCGGTTCCGACGCCGAGCTGGCGTACCGGTCCCGGTCGGAGATCCTCGCCGACTACGCCCGCGACCCGCTGCTGGCCACGGCGGCGGTGCTGGCCCGGCGCGGCATCCTCGCCCCGGCCGAGAGTCTGGCCCGCTACGAGCAGACCCGCAAGCTGGTCATGGACCAGGCCGAGGCGATGCTCGGGCGGGTCGAGCGGCTGCCCGACGCGGCTGCGGTGACCGCTCCGCTGACCGAACGCCGGACCGACCGGGTCAGCGCGGCCGCCGGACGGGCCGGCGCCGGACGGGAGAAGGTGTTCGGCGGCCGGCTCCCCGAGTCGCGCGGACCGCTCACGCTCGCCCAGTCGGTAAACGCCGCGCTGCACGACGCGCTGCTCACCTGGCCGCAGGCGCAGGTCTTCGGCGAGGACGTGGCGCGCAAGGGCGGCGTCTACGGCGCCACCCGCGGGCTGCGCAAGGCATTCGGCGCGAACCGCGTGTTCGACACGCTGCTGGACGAGCAGACCATCCTCGGGGTGGCGCTCGGCGGCGCGCTGGCCGGCACGCTGCCGATCCCGGAGATCCAGTACCTCGCCTACCTGCACAACGCCGAGGACCAGCTGCGCGGCGAGGCCGCCTCGCTGCGGTTCTTCTCCGACGGGCAGTACGGCAACGGCATGGTGGTCCGGATCGCCGGGCTGGCGTACCAGAAGGGGTTCGGCGGGCACTTCCACAACGACAACTCGGTGGCGGTGCTGCGGGACATCCCCGGCCTGGCGCTGGCTGTCGCCTCCCACCCGGCCACCGCGCCGGCGCTGCTGCGGCAGTGCCTCGCGCTGGCCGAGCAGGAGAAGCGGGTCTGCGTGTTCCTGGAGCCGATCGCGCTCTACCACACCCGTGACCTGCACAGCGACGGCGACGGCGGCTGGCTGGCCCGGTACGCCCCGCCGGACGAGTGGGCGGCCACCGAGACGCCGCTCGGACAGGTCCGGACCGTACGCGACGGCGACGACCTGGCGCTCGTCACGTTCGGCAACGGCGTGCCGATGAGCCTGCGGGTGGCCGAGACGCTGGCCGCCGAGCGGGGCGCCGGCACCCGCGTCGTGGACCTGCAGTGGCTCGCGCCGCTGCCGGCCGCGAGCATGCTCGCCGCGCTCGACGGCGTACCCCGGGTGCTGGTGGTGGACGAGACCCGGGCCGGCGGCGGCGTCTCCGAGGCGGTGGTGGCCGCCCTGGTCGACGCCGGTTACCCGGGGCGGATCTCCCGCGTCAACAGCGTCGACAGCTACGTCCCGCTGGGCCCGGCGGCCGACCACGTCCTGCTCGGTGAGCACGACGTGCTGACTGCGGCCCGCGCGCTGCTCGACTGACGTGCGGCACGACGAAGGCGGCCCACCGGATCGATCCGGTGGGCCGCCTCTCGTTCGGCCGCCTCAGTACCCCAGGTCGGGCTGCCGCTTCAGGCCGGCCAGCTGCTCGCCGGCCAGGTAACGCTCCAGGTTGACGCAGAAGTCGGCGTAGAGCCGCTGGAGGTTGCCGGTGCCGCGGAACGACGTGTGCGGGGTGATGGTGGTGTTCGGCAGGTCCCACAGCCGGTGGTCGGCCGGCAGCGGCTCCTCCTCGAACACGTCGAGCACCGCGCCGGCGATCCGGCCGGACCGCATCGCGTCGACCAGGGCGTCCTCCACCACGAGAGCGCCCCGCCCGACGTTCACCAGCACCGCCGACTCCTTCATCGCCGCGAAGTGCTCGGCGTCGAAGAAGTAGCGGTTCTCGGTGGTCAGCGGCATGGCCAGGACCACCGAGTCGGCCTCCGGCAGCACGGCCATGTGCTCGGCGTACGGGATCACCCGGTCGAAGCCCTCGGCCGGAGTGCCGGAGCGGTTCACCCCGATCACGTCGACGCCGAGCGCGCGGGCCCGCCAGGCCACCTCGCCGCCGATGCCGCCGGTGCCGAAGACGAGCATCGTGCTGCCGATGAAGTCCCGGCCGGTGATCCGCACCCACTCCCGGCGCTCCTGCGCCTCCCGGTGCTCCGGGAACGCGCGGAAGCGCATCAGCACCGCGCCGATGGCGTACTCGGCGATCGGCACGTTGTAGGAGTTGGGCGACCGGGTGTAGAGCAGCCCCTCGGCGAGGCGGCGCTGCATCAGCTCGCCGCCCACCCAGTCGAACCCGGCCGCGGTGATCTGCACCCACCGCAGCCGGTCGCACTTGGCCAGCAGCTCGTCGAAGGTGTCCTCGTTCATCGCGCTGCGCAGGATCACCTCGGCGTCGAGCCACTCGTCGCGTACCGGCTCACCGTCCGGTACCGGGCTGAACCGGCACTGCGGGAACCGCTCCCGCAGCTGCGGGAGCAGGTCCGACAGGTTGGGCGTGAGCAGGATGTGCGGTCCCGCGGCGGCGCCGGTCACGAGGACTCCTGCGCACGCTTCCGGTTGTTGTACGTCACGCCGCCCTTGGCCCAGTTGTCGTACGACACCTCGTAGAGCAGGACGTGGGTGTTCTCGCGCGGCGAGCCGTACTTGACCAGCACGTCGGTCAGGTCGGCGATCATCGCTTCCTTGGTGGCCTGGTCCCGCTTGCCGATCTCGGCACGGATGATTGCCATCTCAGTTCTCCTTGCTCGTGGTCGCGAAGTCCGGGTTGCGCTCGTACTCGGCCTTGACGGCCAGGTACGCGAAGGCGTGCGTGACGCGGGTCTTCAGCACCCCGTCGAACACCTCACGCGCCTTGTCGACGTCACCGTTGTAGTAGTGCCAGTTACCGAGGCCGTACCCCTGGGTGACGGTCTTGAGGCTGTTGCCGTCGCACATCGCCCACAGCTCGTCCGGGCCGATCTCGCCGGTGTAGAGCTTCATCCGGCCCTCGTAGCCGACCAGGTGCGGCTCGTCGACCAGGTCGACAGTGCGGAACCGGTCGAGCACCTCCTCGGCCTCGGCGGTCCGGCCGAGGCGCCGCAGCGCCATGTACTGCCAGTCCTGCGACGCGACCAGGCCCTCCTGGTGCCGGGACGCCTTCTCCGACTCGGCGAAGCTGGGCAGGCAGCCCTCCAGGTCACCGGCGAGGTACTGGGCGACGCCCAGGTGGTACCAGACGGAGGCGTGCAGCGTGGTGTTGTAGCGGCCGAGGATCTCCGGGTTCGCGGCGGCGTCGGTGTCGCTGAGGTGCTGCGGGCGCACGTCCTCGGGCCGGCCGAGGATCAGGCTGACGACGTCCTTCTCCACCTCCGGCTGGTACATCTCGTACTCGTCCTCGACGCCGGCGAGCTGGTCGGCGGCGGCGCGCAGGTCCGCGATCGCGCCGGCGTAGTCACTGATGGAGATCCGCCGGTGGCCGCGGAAACGCAGCAGGCGCGGGCTGTCCGGTTCCAGTTCGAGCGCCTCGGTGAGCAGCGCCACGGACTCCTCGTGCTTGCCGAGGTAGCCCTTCAGCCGGGCGGCGATGACGTAGCGATGGGTCAGGGGTACGGCCGTCATGGATTGCCTTTCGTCGCGGTGCGGCGGAGGGGACGCCGTGGGCCGGCGTCCCCTCCGCGACTCGTCAGCGGTCGAGCCAGAGGTGCCGGTAGAAGCGGTAGGTCGGCGTGGGGTCACCCCGGTAACCCATGACGTCCTTCTGCACGACGTCGAAGTCGGCGTTCAGGAAGGTCATGGCCACCGGGCCCCGCTCGGCCAGGATCTTCTCGGCCTGCTGGTAGAGCTGGGCGCGCTTGTCCTTGTCCAGCTCGGAGCGGGCCTTGACGATCAGGTCCTCGTACTCCGGGTCGGACCAGTTGCCGTAGTTCAGGCCGCCGCCCTTGAGGAAGCTGGCGGTGAACCGCTCGTCCGGGTCGTAGGTCAGGCCGAAGCCGGACTGGTACATGTCGAAGTCCCCGGACTTCGTCTTGGTGTCGGCGATGGTGGACTCGACCGACTCCAGCGTCACCTTGATGCCGATCTTGGCGAGCTGCTGCTGCTCCACCTCCGCCGAGCGCACCTGGAACGCCGAGGTGGCGATCACCATGAGCTTGGCGTCGAAGCCGTTCGGGTAACCCGCCTCGGCCAGCAGCGCCTTGGCCTTCTCGATGTCGGGCTTGCCGTACACCGGCTCCTTCAGCGCGCCGAAGCGGTCCGGCGGCAGGTAGCCGGCGTTGAGCGCGGTGCCGAAGCCGGAGTTGGCCACGTTCAGGATCTCCTGCCGGTCCAGCGCCAGGTAGATGGCCTGCCGGACCTTGACGTTGTCGTACGGCGCCTTCGAGGTGTTCAGCCGCAGGTGCAGCGACAGCGAGCCGGAGCCGCCGTACCACTTGAGCTTCTCGTCGCGCTTGAGCGCGTCGATGAACTCCGGCGCGGGCCGCCACAGGAAGTCCACGGTGCCGCTGCGCACGGCGGCGGCGCGGGCGTTGTCGTCCGGGTTGAACGTGAAGTCCAGCCCGTCCAGGTACGGAACCCCGGACTCCCAGTACTTGTCGTGCTTGTCCAGCTTGATGGCCTGGCCGGTGGTCCGGGCGGCGAGCTTGAACGGCCCGCTGCCGCCGTCGACGCTGCCGTTGAGGTCGCCCTGCTTCTCGACCACGGTCCGGTCGACGATCGACGACGCGGCGGTGGACAGCAGGGTCAGGATGGCGGCGTTGGGCTTGGCCAGCTTCATCACGACGGTGCGCTCGTCGGGCGCCTCGACCGAGGTGATGCCCTCGTAGCTACGGGCGCGCGGCGCCCGGGTGGCCGGGTCCTTGATCCGCTCGATCGAGTACTTCACGTCGGCGGCGGTCACCTTGCGGCCGCTGTGGAAGTACGCGTTGTCGCGCAGCTTGAACGTCACGGTCTGGCCGTCCGCGCTCAGCTCCCACGACTCGGCGATCGCCGGCTTGATCTCGCCCCGGTACGACTGCACGAGCGACTCGTAGATCTGCTCGTTGATGACGAAGGCCGAGGTCTCCGACATCCGGTGCGGGTCGAGTTCGTTGGCGTCCAGCCGGATCATGATCCGCAGGCGGCCACCGGACTTCGGCGTGCCGGCGGCCTGCGTCTCGTCCTCGAGCTTGACGTTGCTGGTGAGGCCGTCGCTGGCGTTGCCACCGGACTTGCCCGACGGCGGCTCGCCGCCTCCGCAGCCGGCCGCGAGCGTCGTCACGACGCCCACCGCCAGCGCTCTCATCAGAATTCGGGTACGCATCAGTCTCCTTGGCAGTGTCACGATTAGCGCTTCATCGCGCGGCCGGCTTCCATGCCTCCCCATAGACCCGAAGCCAGTTGCCGCCGAGGATCTTGATCACGTCCTCCGGCGAGAATCCGCCGGCCAGAAGCGCCTCGGTGATGTTGGGGAAGTCCGCGGCGTCGTCCATGCCGATCGCCCGGCGCTCCTCCCATCCGAAGTCACCGAGCAGGTTCTGGTGCTCCTTCGAGTTCGCCTGCGCGATGCTCTTGAGCTGCGCGATCCGCATCTCCTCGGTCCACGTCTCGTCGTAGTCGGTGGCGACGGCGACGTGGTCGACGCCGGCCACCTCCACCACTCGGCAGACGTGCTCCACGAAGCGGGTCAGGTCCGGACGACGGGACGGGTCCTCCGGGTGGTACAGGAACCCCGACAGGGTGGTGATGCCCATGACGCCGCCCTGCTCGGCGAGGCGCCGCAGGTATCCGTCCGACTTGGCGCGGATGTGCGGCGACAGCGCGTCGCAGAAGGCGTGCGTGACGACGACCGGCTTGTCCGAGGCGTCCATCGCGTCCAGGCCGGTGCGCTCGCCGCTGTGCGAGACGTCGACCAGCACGCCCAGCTCGTTCATCGCCTTGACGAAGGCGCGGCCCCGGTGCGTCAGCCCCGAGTCGGTGTCCTCGCCGCAGCCCGCGCCGAGCAGGTTCTGCCGCTGGTAGGTCAGCTGAAGGATGCGGACGCCCAGGTCGTGGAACGTGCCGAGCAGGTCGAGGTCACCCCCGATCATCTCGGTGTCCTGCGGGCCGAGGATGACGGCCTCCTTGCCCTCGGCCTTGGCCCGGTGGATGTCGTCCACGGTCAGGGCGAGCAGCACCTCGTCCGGGTGCGCGTCGATCCACCTGCGGCAGCGGTTGACCTCGCGCAGGGCGGTGACGGTGTCCGCGTACGGCCGGGTGACCGTGTGGTTGACCGCGGTGACGCCTCCTCGCCGGATCCGGTCGAGGTGGGCGTCGCTCAGCTCGATGACCGTGCTTCCGTCCACCACTGTTGCGGCGGCGTGCAGGTCGGCGGCGGAACGAACGGGTTGGGCGGTGGCGGCAGTCTTCACGTCATCTCCAGATCATCGGAAGATGCCGAGACTCTACGAGCCACGCCAGTTATTGTCCATGAAATCTCAGCAACTCGTCGGTAGACAGCTTTGAAGCGACGAATTTCGTCGTTATAGCTCTAGCAAACCGATCGAGGGCGCCCGTCCGGCGCGAATCCGCCATAGCGCGAGAAGACCCTTATGGACGACAAGTAGGCACAGTCGCGACGGGCACTCGTGCCGGAGCGCGCACAGTGGACCGCAGCGGATGGCCGGCCGTACGACTGCGAACAGACGATCGCGCTGGACGCGACGGTGCCGGCACCACGGCTTCGCCGCCGCGGCGGACCGGAAATGCCGGCGCTCCACCCCTCGCACAAGTGCGGGCATGTTCGATAGGATCGAACATCCCGGGCGGATCCCCCCGCCACCGCAACAGGAGGTCCCCGTGCGGTCCATGGACAGTCAGCCGCCGTCGGAGCAGGCCGCCTCCGGCGGCCCCGCGGACGAGAGCACCCCGGTGGGGGTGGTCGGCGCCCGGATCCGGCGCTACCGCAAGGAGCGCGGGCTCACCCTGCGCGGCCTCGCCTCCCGCTCCGGCCTGTCGATCGGCTTCCTGTCCCAGGTCGAGCGCGGCATCTCCTCGATCGGCCTGACCGCGCTGGGCAGCGTCGCCAAGGCCCTCGACAAGTCGGTGGCCGACTTCTTCGACGCCGGCAACGGCACGTCCGACAGCAACGTCTCCCAGCTTCCCCGGCACTTCACGCTGACCAGGGCGGAGACGTCGGCAACGCAGTACGTGTCGGGGCAGCAGACCTACCGCATGCTCTCGGACCGGGGGCCGGACCTGGTGCTGGAGCCGATGCTCGTGCACATCGCGCCGGGCGGGCGGCGGGAGAACGCGTACGGCCACCGGGGCGAGGAGTTCGCCTACGTCATCTCCGGCGAGCTGCTCTACGAGGTCGAGGGCGTGGAGCACCGGCTGTGCCCGGGCGACAGCGTGCACCTGCGCTCGTCGGTGCCGCACCAGATGTACAACGACACCGACTCGGTCACCACAGTGGTCTCGGTGGTCACGCCCCGGCTGTTCTGACCGGCGCCACCAACCGCCCTCCGTGTTCACCTACGTGAACTCGGAGGGCGATTCGGTTGCGGGCGCGACGTCAGCGACCGAGGCGGGCGTCCACTGCCGTCATGGTGTCCCGCCAGATGTCCGACGCCGGGTCGATGACGGCGAAGTGGTCCCCCGGCTGTTCCAGGTGGCGGATCTCGTCGCCCGCGGCTGCCGCCGCCGCGGCGTAACGCCGGTTGGCGTCGACGAGGTCGAGACTGTCCGCGGTCCCCTGCACGAGCAGCGTGGGCACCCCTGTCGGCAGCCGCAGCATCGGGTCGCTCTCGGCGTACCGGCGCGGGGCCGTGGCCGGTGAGCCGCCCAGCGCCGCGGCGATCGCGCCGTCACCGAGGTAGCGCCGCTCGCCCTCGGTGAGGTCGAGCACCCCGGCCAGCGACACCGCGAGCGCGACGCGCGGACCGCCCGTACGCGTGGCAAGGTCCGCCGCGGCGCGCAGCGCGAGCTGCCCGCCGGCCGAATGGCCCAGCACCACGATCCGCTCCAGGTCGATCGGCCGGTCGGCGGCGATGTCCCGCAGCGCGGTGAGGCCGGCTTCGACGTCCTCCGTGGTGGCGTCCCAGCCGTGCCGGTCCGGACGCCGGTACTCCAGGTTCCAGGACGCGTAGCCTCGGGCGGCCAGATCGACGGCGAGCGCGTCCATCAGGTCCGCGCCCCAGACCGACCGCCAGAATCCGCCGTGCAGCAGCACCGCGACCGGCGCCGGCCCGGTGTGCGGGCCCGACGGCAGCCGCAGGTCACCCCACTGCTCCGGGCCGGGACCGTAGGCAATCCGATCGGCCGGCGCGCGGAAGCGGTGCACGGCGTGCCGGATAGCCCAGGTCACGCCCCACAGTCCCCGGCCGGCCAGGTGGACCGCGCCGGGGACCGGCGTCTCGACGGTGAGGTCGTACCAGACCGCGTGCGGCGGCTGCGCGCCGATCAGGGCGCGGGCCGGTGTGGTGGGGCCGGGCAGCACCACAGTCGGGCCCTGCGCCGCGGCGAGCAGCGAGCGCAGCTCGTCGGCCGAGGCGGCGGTGACGACCGTGCCGGTGCTGTCCAGCTCGGCGCTGCTGGTGGCGACGAGCGACGCCAGCAGTTCGGTGTCGGCCACCAGGCCGGGGCCGACCACGACGGTGAGCCGCACCGCGCTCACCTGCGCAGCAGGGGCAGGACGGCGGAGCCGAGCAGGTCCACGCCGCGCTCGTCGGTCAGGCCGTGCGGCGTACCGAACTCGACCCGGCGCACGCCCGCGTCGATGAGCGCCTGGGCCTGCGCGGCGACCTGCTCCGGGGTGCCGGAGAAGGCGAACCGGTCCAGCACGTCGTCCGGGATCAACCGGCCCGCCGCCTCGTCCTCGCCCGCGTCGACCAGGTCGCCGACGCGCTTCACCAGGTCGTCGGGGAGCACGACGGTCGGATCCAGCTCCGCCACCACGGCCAGGTACATGGCCACCTCGGTACGGGCCTTGGCGCGGGCGGCCGCGCCGTCGGTGTCGACGACCGTCACCGCGCCGAGCACGATGCCGACGTCCGCCACGTCGCGCCCGGCCTTCTCCGCGCCGGTCCGCAGCCGCTCGCGGATCACCGGGACCATGTCCGGGTTGGCGCTGCCGCCCACCTTGATCTCGTCGGCGATCCGGCCGGCCAGCGCCGCGCCCTGCGGACCCCACGCGCCCAGGAGCAGCGGCGGGTCGGGCCGCTGCACGTCGTAGCGCAGCGCGGTGCCGGCCTCCAGCGAGAAGACCTTTCCGGTGAAGCCGCTGCGGTCGCCGCGCAGCAGGCGGTAGACGACCTGGACGGCCTCCTCGATGGTGGTCAGCGGCCGCGGCTGCGGCAGGCCGACCGAACCCAGCCAGGTCCCCCGGGCCAGGCCGAGGTAGGCCCGCCCGTGCGAGGCCAGGTCCAGGGCGGCGAGCTGACCGGCGATCTCGTACGGCGCCATCGAGTACGGGTTCAGGCAGGCCGCGCCGAGGCGTACCCGCTCGGTCGCCTGCGCCATCTCCAGCAGCGGGAAGATCGGCGGCTGGTACATCAGGTCGCCGAAGACGGTGAGCACGTCGAAGCCGTGCGCCTCGGCGGCGCGGGCCAGCCGGGCGTACGCGCCGGCCGGCTTGTCGCTCTGCAGGCCGAGTCCGATCTCGACGGTCATGTCAGGTCCGCCGAGTTCATCGTGCGCCGGCAGGTCCGTTCCACCTTCATGACGAGCCGCTCCTCCGGGTCGGGGCAGATGAAGTGGGAGTCCTGGGCCAGCCAGTCCCCAGGCGCCAGGTCACGCTGCTTGGCGGCGAGGAAGGGCAGCACGGAAGCGAGCGCGTACACGCAGAAGTGCTTGCCCTCGGGCAGCCGCAGGTGGGCGCTGTTGGTCAGCTCGAAGGAGTCGCCCACGGCCATGCCGCACACCGACCGGCCCTCGATCCGGTCGACTGTCACCTTCAGGTCGTAGATCTCCATGTCGCCGTCGGCGGTGTCGCTCACGGCCCCTCCCCTTCGTCGATCCGTACGATGATCTTGCCGGTGGTCCGGCGTTCGGCCAGCTCGGTGAGCGCCGCGGGCGTCTCGTCCAGCGACACGAGGCGGCTGACCGGCGGCCGGACCGCGCCGGAGGCGCACATGTCGAACAGTTCCTGGTAGGCGGCCTCGACCGCGGACGGGCGCTGCCACGGGTACTGCGAGCCCCAGGACAGGCCCACCAGCGTCGCGTTCGCCGCCATCAGCCGCAGCGGATCGACGGGCGGCGGCGCGCCACCGGCAGCGCCCACCGCGACCAGGCGGCCCTCGAAGGCGAGGCACTCCCAGGAGCGGGCGAACACGTCGCCGCCCACCGGGTCCACCACGACGTCCACGCCCCGCCCGCCGGTGGCCTCCCGCACGGCGGCCACGAAGTCCTCCGCCGTGTAGTCGATCGCCACCTCGGCGCCCTGGTCGCGGCAGATCGCCGTCTTGACCGGGCCGCCGGCGGTGGCGAGGACCCGGGCGCCGCGGGCGACCGCGAGCTGGATGACGGAGATGCCGACACCGCCCGCGCCGGCGTGCACCAGCACCGTCTGCCCGGCGGTGACGCCCGCCCGCTCCAGCGCGAACCACGCGGTCTGATAGGTGACCGGCAACGCCGCCGCGGTGACCGGGTCGACGGTGGACGGCCGCGGCACCACCACCGCGGCGTCCACTGTGACTGTGGTGCCGAGCGCGCCGCGCGGCAGCGCCGGGCAGGCCAGCACCTCCTGACCCAGCAGGTGCCCGGCCCCGTCGCCGGCGGCGACGACCCGCCCGGCCGCCTCCACCCCCGGCGTCATCGGCGGATCCGGCCGCACCGGGTACTCGCCCCGGCAGAGCATGACGTCCAGGAAGTTCAGCCCGACCGTACGGACGGCGAGGCGCACCTGGCCGGGGCCGGGCGGCGGGTCGTCGGGCAGCTCGGCGACCGACAGCACGTCCGCCGGTTCACCGGTCCGCCCGGCGACCAGCCGCCGGATCATGCCGCGCCCACCGGTTCCCGGACCAGCTCGGCGTGGTGGTGCACGATCACCCAGCGGCCGTCGACCCGGCGCACCACGTCGGTGACCCGGGTGATCTCCGGCTCGTCGTCCGGGCCGAGCTGCGCGACCAGCTCGTACCGGGCCACGCCGAAGTCGTCCCACACGTCGATGCGCTTGCCCCGCGCGGCGAGCACCGCCAGCCGGGGCCGCTGACCGGCGGCGTCCCGCTGGGCGCGGTACTCGTCCAGCTCGGCCCGGGTCCGCAGCGGTCCCGGCAGGTGCGTCTCCCAGGTGGTCACCTCGGGGTCCAGGTGCGTGTCGAACCGCTGCTGGTCCCCGGCGAGGAACGCGTCGTACATGTCGTCGATGCCGGCGGCGATCTCCGCCGCGCCTGCCTGCGCGAAGGTCATCGCGTCTCCTCCTGGTTGCGGTCGTCGCGGGCGATCTGCCCGCCCTTCATCACCCACCGCACGTCCCGGAAGGCCGAGGTGTCGGCCAGCGGGTCGGCGTCCGTCGCGATCAGGTCGGCCAGCTTGCCGACCTCGACGGTGCCGAGGTCGGACTCCGCGCCGAGCCACCGGATCGGGCCGAGCGTGCCGGCGTGGATGGCCCGCGCGGCGCCGATCCGCTCGGACATGTACTCCAGCTCCCGGATCGAGGCGGTGGTGCCCTCGAACTCCCAGAACGGGGGCATGTCGCTGCCGAGCAGGACCTCCACCCCGGCGGCGATCGCCATGTCGAAGCTCTCCAGGTGCCGGGGGCCGGCGCCGAGCGAGCGGCACTGCATCCACTCCGGCACGCCCAGCTCGTCGAAGAACTCCTTGCAGCGGGTCACCAGCAGCGTCGGCACGAGCGCCGTGCCGCGCTCGGCCATCCGCGCCGCGACCTGCGGGGTGAGCTGGTAGCCGTGCTCCACGCAGTCCAGTCCCAGCTCGACCGCCGCGCCGATCACGTCGGCGGGCCCGGCGTGCGCGGTCACCTTGCGGCCCCACGCGTGCGCCGTCTCGATCACCGCCGTCATCTCGTCGGCGAACAACTGGGGCGTGTGGATGCTCTCGTGCTCACCGGCGATGCCGCCCGAGATCATCACCTTGATCAGGTCCGCGCCGGCCTTGATCTGGCTGCGCACGCCGTGGCGGAAGCCCACCGGGCCGTCGCACTCGAGCGTGTCGTTGCTCTCGTGCCCGTGCCCGCCGGTGCACACCAGCGCCCGGCCCGCGGTGTAGATGCGCGGACCGGGGACCCGCCCGGCGTTGATCGCCCGCCGCAGCGCGAAGTCCGCGTGGTCCTTCTCCGCGACGCAGCGCACAGTGGTCACGCCGGAGTGCAGCGTGCGCCGCGCCCCGTCGGCCATGTAGTGGGCGAGGTCGTACGCGCCCATCCCCTTGACGCCCTCGCCGGCGGAGCCGGGCAGCGACAACGAGAAGTGGGTGTGCATGTTGACCAGGCCGGGCGTCACGTAGGCACCGTCGAGGTCCACCTCGGTCAGCCGGCCGGCGGCCCGCGCCTGCTCGGCCACCTCGGCGTACGGCCCGACGGCGGCGATCCGGTCACCCCGGACCCACACCCCGGCGCCGGTCACCGGCGCCATGCCGTCCACCACGCGGGCGTCGAGCACTGTGCAGTTGCCGAGCAGCGTGCTCGGCTGCTCGGGCGAATAGGCGGCACTCACGCGATCACTCCATAAACGTCTCGGGCGGCCCGCGCGGAGACGTAGCCCTCGGCCACGTCCCGTCGCACCGCCTCCGGATCCCGACTCCCCGGGTCGCCGTGCCCGCCGCCACCGGCGGTCAGCAACGTCACCCGATCCCCCACCGCCACCGCGGTACGCCGTGTGCTCACCCGGTGCTCCCGGTCCGTGCCCGGGAAGACGATCACCTGGTTCGGCTCCGGCTGTGCGCCGCCGGCCAGCGCCCACGGCGCGCTCTTCGTCTTCTTGATCACGGTCAGGAACTCGCCGGGCGTCACGAACCGGATGTCCCGCCGCAGGCCGCAGCCGCCCCGGAACCGGCCCGCGCCACCGGAGTCGGTACGGATCTCCACCCGCTCGAAGAACATGCCCGTCTTCGACTCCAGCACCTCGACGGGCGTGTTGCGCGCCTGGGTCTGGCACAGGTGGTTCGCCGGCCCGATCCCGTCGTGCCGGGGCGTGCCGCCCCAGCCGACCGGGTCGTTGTTGCTGACCGCGAACATGTCGCCGGTGTCCGGGTGCCGGCCGACCATCATGAACCCGGGCACGTCGCCGCCGGAGGAGGCGGCCAGCCGGTCCGGCATGCCCTGGGCCAGCGCCTTGAGGATCAGCTCCAGCGCGACGGTGCCGGTCCACTGGGTGAACGTGGCGGCCGGGTACTGCGCGTGGAACAGCGTGCCGGGCTCGGCGCGTACCCGAAGGGGCGCGAAGTGCCCGGCGTTCGTCTGCTCGTGCGGCGTGGTGACGCCCTTGAACGCGACCCGGCAGGTGGCGATGGTGGCGCCCAGCGGCAGGTTCACCGGCCCGGGCACCGCCGGCGACGAGCCGGCGAAGTCCACTGTGAACTCGCCGTCGGCTACGGTGACGGTGACCCGCATGAGGATGGGATCGTCGCTGACGCCGTCGTCGTCGAGCCAGTCCTCGGCGGTCCAGCTGCCCTGCGGCAGCGCGGCCACCGCCTCCCCGGCGCGCTGCGCGGCGACGTCGATCACCCGGTCGATCACCGCGTCGACCACTGCGGGGCCGTAGTCGCGGTACAGCTCGGTCACCCGCCGCTCGCCGGTACGCAGCGCGGCGATCTGCGCGTTGAGGTCACCGATGACCAGTTCCGGCATCCGCGAGTTGAAGCGGATCAGCTCGTGGATCTCGCGCACCGGCTCGCCCCGGTCGTACACCTTCGTGCCGGGGAAGATGATCCCCTCCTGGTGCATGTCCGTGGAGTCGAGCACGTACCCGGGGTCCTTGGCGCCCAGGTCCATCCAGTGCGCCCGGATGCACAGGAAACCGATCAGCTCCTCGCTGTCCGGCAGGACGACCGGCGCGAACATCGTCGCGTCGTACGTGTGCGCCGCGTTCCAGTACGGGTAGTTCAGCAGCACCACGTCGCCGCGGCGCAGGTTCTCCCGGCCGACGTACTCCACGCCCTTGCGCAGCGAGTAGTCGTTGGCGCCGAGGAAGCGGGACAGCCCCGTGGACTCCGCGACCAGCCGCAGCTGCCGGTCGTAGATGGAGATGCCGAAGTCGTACACCTCGTAGATCACCGGGTTGAACGCGGTGCGCACGAGCGCGGCCCGCATCTCCTCGGCGGCCGAGACGAGATGGCTGCGGACGACCTCGACGGTTGCCCCGTCGACCGTCGGCTCACCCATCGACGTCCACTCCGTAGACGTCCCGGGCCGCTTCCCGGGAGACGTAGCCCTCGGCCACGTCCCGCCGTACCGCCTCCGGGTCGCGGCTGCGCGGGTCGCCGTGCCCGCCGCCACCGGCGGTCAGCAGCGTGACCCGGTCGCCCGCGGCCACCACGGTGCGCTTGGTGCTCACCCGGTGCTCGCGGTCGGTGCCCGGGAAGACGACCACCTGGTTCGGCTCCGGCTGCTCGCCGCCGGCCAGCGCCCACGGCGCGCTCTTGGTCTTCTTGATCACGGTCAGGAACTCACCGGGCGTCACGAACCGGATGTCGCGGCGCAGGCCGCAGCCGCCCCGGAACCGGCCCGCGCCACCGGAGTCGGCGCGGATCTCCCAGCGCTCGAAGAACATCCCGGTCTTGGCCTCCATGACCTCGATCGGGGTACCCCGGCCGGTGCTGCCGGAGACGTGCGTGGCGGCGTCCATGCCGTCGTGCGTCGCGGTGCCGCCCCAGCCCACCAGGTCGTTGTTGCTGACCGCGAACATCTTCCCGGTGTCCGGGTGCAGGCCGACCATCATGAAGCCGGGCACGTCGCCGCCGGAGGAGGCGGGCAGCAGGTCCGGCATGCCCTGGGCCAGCGCCTTGAGGATCAGCTCCACCGCGACGATGCCGGTCCAGAGCGTGAACGTGGGCTGCGGGTAGACGGCGTGGAACAGGCTGCCCGGCTCGGCCCGCACCTCCAGCGGAGCCACGGTGCCGGCGTTCGACGGCTCGTCCCGCGACGTCAGCGACTTCAGCACGACCTTGCAGATCGCCTCGGTCGCGCCGAACGGCATGTTGATCGGGCCGCGGGTGGCCGGGGCCGAGCCGGCGAAGTCGACGATGAAGCGCCCGTCGTCGATGGTGACGGTGACGCGCATCTTCACCGGGTCGTCGGTGATGCCGTCGTCGTCCACCCAGTCCTCGGCGGTCCAGGTGCCCTGCGGCAGCGTAGCCAGCGCCGCGCGGGCGCGGGCCTCACCGTCGGCGATGATCCGGTCGATCGCCTGGTCCACGGTGTCCCGGCCGAACTTCTCGATGATCTCCAGCATCCGGCGCTCGCCGGTGCGCAGCGCGGCGATCTGCGCGTGCAGGTCACCGAGCACCGCGTCGGGCATCCGCGAGTTGAAGCGGATCAGCTCGTGGATCTCGCGCACCGGCTCGCCCCGGGACACGACCTTGGTGCCCGGGAAGATCAGCCCCTCCTGGTGCATGTCGGTCGAGTCGAGCACGTAGCCCGGGTCCTTGGCGCCCAGGTCCATCCAGTGCGCGCGGACGCAGAGGAAGCCGACCAGGTCGCCGTCCGCGTCCGGGTCCGCCTCGTCCGGCCGGAACACCGGGGCGAACAGCGTCGCGTCGTACGCGTGCGCCGCGTTCCAGTACGGGTAGTTGAGCAGCACCACGTCGCCGCGGTGCAGGTTCTCCCGGCCCACGTACTCCACGCCCTTGCGCAGCGAGAAGTCGTTCGCGCCGAGGAAGAACGTCAATCCGGTGGCCTCGGCGACCAGCCGCAGGTCGGCGTCGTACATCGACAGGCCGAAGTCGTGCACCTCGTAGATGACCGGGTTGAACGAGGTACGGATGAGGGTGGCCCGCATCTCCTCCGCGGCCGACAGCAGATAGCTGCGGACGACCTCGACCTGGGCTCCGTCCAGCGTGGTCATGCGGCTTCCTCCAGGGTGACGAGCAGGTATCCGTGGTCGTCGACGGTGACCCGCTGGCCGCTGGGCACCACAGTGGTGGAGGTGCCCTCGTCGATCAACGCCGGTCCGTCGAAGGTGTCGCCCGGCTCCAGGCGGGCCCGGTCGTAGACCGCGAACGGCACCACCGCGTGCTGCCCGAAGTCGTAGGCGTCGCGGTGCGTCAGCAGCGCCTGCGACGGGTCGCCGTCGCCGCGCGGCAGGGTCTGCAGCTCGGGACGGTCGGTGCGCCCGATGCCGCGCACCCGCAGGTTGAGGATCTGCAGCGGGTTGCCCATGGTGTGGCCGTACCGGGCGCGGTGCGTCTCGTCGAACGCGGCGCGGATCGCGTCGCGGTCCAGCTCGCGCCCGACGGTGACCATCAGGCTGTGTTCCTGGCCCAGGTAGCGCAGCTCGAACTGCCGCTCCAGCACCGCCTCGCCGGCCGGCACGCCCTGCGCCACCAGCGACGCGACCGCCTCGGCCTCGACGGCCTTGAACAGCTGCTCCAGCTCCGCCAGGTCGGCGTCGTCGAGCGTGGCCATCACGGTACGGCTGAAGTCGTTGACGATGTCGGCGGAGAGCATGCCCCAGGCGGAGAAGCCGGACGGCGCGAACGGCACGATGACCTCGCCGATGCCCATCTCGCGGGCCAGCAGCGGGGCCAGCAGCGGCCCGGCGCCGCCGAACGCGAGCAGCGCGAACTGCCGGGGGTCGTGACCCCGCTCGACGGTGATCTGGCGGACCGCGCCGACGGTGCGGGCCAGCAGCACGTCGAACACGCCGGCGGCCGCGTTCTCCACGGTGAGTCCGAGCGGCTCGGCGAGTTGCTCCTGGATTGCGGCGCGCGCCTCGGCGTCGCGCAGGCCCATGGTGCCGGCGAGGAAGCGCTCCGGGTCCATGTAGCCGAGCACCACAGCGGCGTCGGTGACAGTCGGCTTGGTGCCGCCCCGGCCGTAGCAGACCGGGCCGGGGTCGGCGCCGGCGCTCTGCGGGCCGACCTTGAGCAGGCCGTGGTCGAGCCAGGCGATCGAGCCGCCGCCGGCGCCGATGGTGCGGATGTCGTACGTGGGGATGAGCAGCGGGAAGTGCTCCAGCTGGGCCTCGTACGCGGCGACCGGGTTGCCGCGCTCGATCACGCAGGCGTCCAGCGAGGTGCCGCCGATGTCGAACGTGAGCACGTTGTCCCGGCCCAGCTCGGAGGCGACGTACGCGGCGCCGACGATGCCGCCGGCCGGCCCGGACAGCACGGTGTGCGTGGGGGCGGTCTTGGCGACCGCGCTGGTCATCGAGCCGCCGCCGGAGCGCATGATCAGGAAGCGCCCGGCGAAGCCGCGCTCGGCCAGGCCGGACTCCAGCTCGTCGACGTACCGCTCGAAGATCGGCCGGATGTACGCCTCCAGCACCGTGGTGCTGGTCCGCTCGTACTCCCGGTACTCGCGCACGATGTCCGTCGACAGCGACAGGCTGACCTCGGGGAACTCCTCGTGGATGAGGCGCGCGGCCTCCCGCTCGTGGCTCGGGTCGAGGAACGAGTGCAGGAAGCAGATGGCGATCGAGGTGACCTGCTGGTCCACCACGAGCGTGCGCGCGGCCGCCCGGACGCTGTCCGGGTCCAGCGGCTCCACCACCCGGCCGCGGTAGTCGAGCCGGCCCCGCACCCCGGCGGTGAAGCGGCGCTGCACCAGGCTCTCCGGCCGCTGGTACTGGAAGTCGTACATGTGGTCGGAGGGCACGTTGCCGCGCCCGATCAGGAAGATGTCCCGGAAGCCCTCGTTGGTGATGATTCCGGTACGGCCACCGCGACGCTCCAGCACCGCGTTGAGGCCGAGCGTGGTGCCGTGGATGAACAGCTCCACCTCGGACAGGTCGGTGCCGAGCGCGCTGATCGCGTTGAGGACACCGTCCGCGGGCCGGGCCGGGGTCGTCGCCGCCTTGCGGAAGCGGACCCGGTTGGTGCGCGTGTCGAGTTCCATGGCGTCCACGAAGGTCCCGCCGATGTCGACGGCGAGCCGGATGGGGCGACGGGTCATGGCGTGACAGCCTGCCTTCCGATGAGGGCGGGAAGCTCGGGAACGCGCCAGCAGGCGGCCCGGCTCTCGCCGTACGACTGAAGCTCCTGCTGCTCCGATCGGCACCGGTCGGTGACGAACGGGCACCGGGCGGCCAACGGGCACCCGGTTGCGGCGTCGGCTTCCTCCAGGTCCTTGACCAGCTCGACGGCCTCGCCGTCGGACCCGGCCGTCCCGCCGAGGCGGGGGGCGCTGCCCAGCAGCGCGCGGGTGTACGGGTGCCGGGGCGTGTCGAAGACGACGTCCACCGGCCCCTCCTCGACCACCCGGCCGAGGTAGAGCACCACGACGCGGTCGGCGAAACCGCGCACCGTGGCCAGGTCGTGGGAGATGAACACCGAGGCGCGGTCGGCGTCGGCGGCCACGTCGGCGATCACGTCGAGGATCTGCGCCTGGACGGTGACGTCCAGGGCCGAGGTCGGCTCGTCGAAGACGATCAGGTCCGGCTCGCCGACCAGCGCGCGGGCGATGCCGATGCGCTGGGCCTGGCCGCCGGACAGCTCGTGCGGGTAGCGCTGGAGGATCGACCGGTCCAGCTCCATCCGGTCCAGCACGGCGGTGACGCGCTCCTCCCGCTGGGCCGGGGACAGGCCCGCGGCGCGCAGCGGCTCGGCGATGGAGTCGCCGACGGGACGGCGCGGGCTCAGCGAGCCGATCGGGTCCTGGAACACCAGCTGGGCGCGGGTGCGGGCCCGGCGCAGCGCCCGGCCGCGTGGGCGGGGCCGGCCCGGCTGCTTGACCAGGGCCTGACCGGCGACGGTGACGGTGCCGGACGTGGGCGCGACCAGGCCCATCACGAGCTTCGCGAGGGTGCTCTTGCCGCAGCCGCTCTCGCCCACCACGCCCAGCGTCTCACCCGGTGCGAGCCGCAGCGTGACGCCACGCAGCGCGTGGTGACCGCCGGAGCCGAACCGGCTGCGGTAGACGACGTGGGCGTCCTCGATTTCCAGCACGGCGGGCTTCGGGTCCGCAGCCACCGGCTGGGCGCCGCCCGCGTCCGGTGTGTGCGGCGTGGACGGCAGGTCGGCGTCGAGCGGCCGGGTCTGCGGGTGGAAGCAGGCCAGCGACCATTCGCGGCCGCCGGGGATCGGCTGGGTGCCGGGCCGCCGGGACGAGCAGGTGCGGTCGGCGTGCGCGCAGCGGGCGACGAACGGGCAGTTCTCCGGCGCCTCGGTGAGCAGGGGCATGGCGCCGGGGGTGGCGACGACCGGCCGGCCGCCGACGTCCGGCACCGACCGCAGCAACGCCCGGGTGTACGGGTGCGCGGGCTCCCGCAGCACCTGCGCGGCCGGGCCGCTCTCCACCACCGTGCCGGCGTAGAGCACCACCACCCGGTCGCAGACCTCGGCGATCGAGGCGAGGTCGTGGGAGATCAGCAGCACGCCCCGGCCGTCGGTGTCGGCGGCGTGCCGGAACTGGCGCAGGATCTCCCGGGTCAGCGTCACGTCCAGGCCGGTGGTCGGCTCGTCGGCGATCAGCAGGTCCGGCGCGCAGCCGGTGGCCAGCGAGATCATCACCCGCTGGGCCATGCCGCCGGACAGCTCGTGGGCGTACGCGTCGAGCCGCCGCTGCGGGCTGCGGATGCCGACCGCCTCGAACAGCTCGCGCGCCGCCTCCCGGGCCCGGTCGCCGGACATGTCCTGGTGCGTGGCGAGCCGGTCGACGAGCTGCTTGCCGATGGTGCGGGTGGGGCTGAGCGCGCCGCGCGGGTTCTGGAAGCAGATCGCCACGCCGCGTCCGCGGTGTGCGGCGAGCGCGGCGTCGTCCATGCGCAGCACGTCCGAGTCGCCGAAGCGCACCCGGCCGGTGGCGTGCGAGCCGCCGGGCAGCAGCCCGACGATGGCGCGGGCCACCATGCTCTTGCCGCCGCCGCTCTCCCCGACCAGGCCGACGACCTCACCGGGGCGTACGGCGAAGGTGACGCCGCTGAGCGCGGCCACCTGCCGGCCGGGTCGCCGGATGGTCACCGAGAGGTTCTCGATCGACAGCATGGTCACCGCCGCTTCGCGTTGGCGCGGTCCTGCAGGCCTTCGCCGAGCAGGCTGAACCCGAGGACGCAGACGAACAGGGCCAGGCCGGGTGGGACGGAGGTCCACCAGCGGCCACCGACCACGTCCGCGGCGCCCAGGCTGATCATCGCCCCCCACTCCGCCTCGGGGATGCTCACGCCCAGGCCGAGGAAGGAGAGCCCGGCCAGGGTGAGCATCGCCCAGCCGCAGTTCAGCGGCGCGATCACCCGTACCGGGGTGAGGCTGTTGGGCAGCAGGTGCCGCCAGAGCACGCCCACCGGCGACGCCCCGGAGGTGATGGCGGCGTCCACGAACGGCAGTTCCCGCAGCGACCGCACCTCGGCGCGGACCAGCCGGGCGTACGCCGGCGCGTTCACCGCCGCGATCGTGATGATCAGGTTGATCGTGCCGTTGCCGAGCAGGGCGGCGACCGCCAGCGCCAGGATGAACGTGGGGAACGACTGGAAGATGTCGACCACCCGCATCAGCACGTCGTCGAGCCAGCCGCCGAAGTAGCCGGCGACCAGGCCGAGCAGCGTGCCCACGACCACCGCGAGCGCCACCGCGGCCAGGGCGATGCCCAGGTCGAGCCGGGCGGCGTAGAGCACCCGGCTCCAGATGTCCATGCCGTTGCCGTCGGTGCCGAGCAGGTGGTTGCCGCCCGGCGCCACCAGGGTGTTCGCCGGGTCGATCTCGGTCTCGCCCCACGGGCTCAGCAGCGGCGCGAACACCGCCACCAGCGCCACCACCGACAGGATGGTCGCACCGACGATGATCATGCGGCGGGCGAACCGGCTGTCCCGGTCGCCGCCGGCGACGACCACCGGCGTCTGTGCGGAGTCGCCGCTGACGGCGGCGCGCAACTCGGCCATCAGAGCCTCACTCTCGGGTCGAGGATCGCGTGGACCACGTCGGCGATGAGGAACACCAGCACGTAGCACAACGCGATGACCAGCACCGACGCCTGAACCACCGGGTAGTCCCGGTAGAGCAGGCCGCGCAGGGCCCACTGGCCGAAGCCCTGCCACGAGTACACGTACTCGACGAGCACGGTGGAGCCGATCGCCGTGCCGAAGACCAGCGCCGCCAGTGACGGCAGCCGGACCAGCGTCGCCCGCAGCAGGTAGCCGTAGTGCAGCGTGCGGTCGCGCAGCCCGTGCGCCTTCGCCGCGGCGTACGACTCCGAGTGCAGCACCTCCAGCGCGGAGGCCCGGACGCTGCGCAGCAGCGGCGCGACCACGCCGACCACCAGGGTCAGCACGGGCAGCACCAGGTACGCCGCGGCGGAGGCGATCGCCGGGCCGTTGGCGGTGAGCACGGCGTCGACGAGATCGGCCCCGGTGAGCGGGGTCAGGTTCGTGTCCGGGTCGACCCGCCCGTTCGGCGCCGGGAACCAGCCGAGGATGCTGTAGCCGACCAGCACCAGCACCAGGCCGAGCCAGAACTCGGGGATCGAGTTGCCGACCAGGGCGAACATCCGCACGCTGTGGTCACCGACCCGGTTGGCCCGTTTGGCCGACCAGATGCCCAGGACCGTCGCCACGACGAGCGCGATGCTCACGGCGATGACGACGAGTTCCAGGGTGGGCCCCACCCGGAGCGCCATCTCCGATCCCACGGAGTTGCCGCTCTGGATGGAGGTCCCGAAGTCACCGGTGACCAGTCCCCTGAGGTAGTCGAGGAACTGCTGCCACAGCGACTGGTCCAGCCCGAAGCGGGCCCGGGCGGCGGCGGCGTCCTCCTCGGTGGCGTTCTGCCCGAGGATGCTGCGGACGGGATCGCCCGGCAGCACCCGGACCAGGAGGAACGCCAGGACGACCACTCCGAGCAGAACGGGGATCAGCTGGAGCAGTCGCCTGACGACGAAGCGGAAGATTCGCATGGGCGGTTGACGTTCCTAGGCCGACGCGCTCAGGTAGCGCAGGCGGGCGAGGCCGTCCATCGGCTGCACCCAGCCGGCGACGGACTCCCGGACGGGCAGGTTGAAGTTGGGCTGGCAGATGACCACCCACGGCACGTCGGCGGCGAGGATCTCCTGGACCCGCTTCCAGAGCGCGTTGCGGGCGGCCGTGTCGACGGTGGTGTGCGACTTCTCGTAGATCTGCTCGATCTCCGGGTTGCTGTAGTTGGAGTAGTTGAGGTTGGCGCCCTTGACGAAGCTCGTCGCCAGCATGTACTCGACGTCGTCCACCCAGAGCTGCCCGGAGGTGATCTGCAGCGGGATGTTCTTCTTGGTCCGCCGCTCACCCAGGGTGGCCGGGTCCAGCGGAGTCAGCTTGAGCCGGATGCCCGCCTTCGCCGCCTCGCTCTGCACCTGGACGGCGATCTTCTGCTGCTCCTCGTTGTCGGCCTCGAAGACCAGCTCGGAGTCGAGCGACGACCGGCCGGCGGCGGCCATGGCGGCCTTCGCCTTGTCCAGGTCGTAGGTGAACGGGTAGCCGCTCTCGTCGTAGCCGGGCATGTCCAGCGGGACCGGGCTCTTGGCCGCGCGGGCGTCGCCGCCGTACACGTTGTTGATGATCTGCTCGTAGGGCACCGCGTACGCGAGCGCCTTGCGCACGTTCACGTCGTTGAACGGCGCGGCGGTCACCGACATCTGGATCGCGACCTGGCGGTTGCTGGCGGCCGAGATGACCTTGATGCCCGGGGCCTTCTTGAGGTCCTGGATGTCGCGCTGGCTGATGCCCAGCGCGATGTCGATGTCACCGGCCTGCAGCTGCAGCCGCTGGTTGGACGCGGCCGGCACGACCGAGATCCGGATGGTCGGCGTCTTGGCCGGGTCCGGGCCCGGGTAGTCGGTGTTCGCGCTGAGTTCGATCTCCTGGCCCTGGGTGGCCTTGGCGACGTTGAAGTAGCCGCCGGTCGGCGGGTTCTTCGCGAACCACTCCTTGGCCCAGGGGTCGCTGGAGCTGGCGCGCTTCTTCGCCTCGACCGAGTCGAAGACGTACAGCGAGATCGCCTGGATCTGCCGGGTGAGCGCGCTGGGGAAGGCCTGGTGGAACTCCACCGTGTAGTCGTCGACGACCTTGACCTGGTCGGCGCTGGTCAGGCCGATGGTGCGGTAGACGCCGGCCACGTTGGCCTGGGCGGCGAACGCGCGGTCCTTCGACCACTTCACGTCCGCGGCCTTCATCTCGTTGCCGCTGGCGAACTTCACGCCGCGGCGCAGCTTGAGCGTCCACACCTTCTGTTCGGCGTCGGGCTCGAAGGACTCGGCGAACGTGGGGGTGATGTTCTGGGTGTCGAGGATCTGGCTGCCGCCGGCGTTGGTGACGCCGTAGTCGATCAGGTATGGGAAGACGTTCTTGTAGAGCATCAGCGCGGTCAGGTCGAAGCCGACGAAGTCCTGGTCCCAGCTCGACAGGTAGCTGGAGACGGCGATGCGCAGCGTCTTGGCGGCGGCGCCGCCGGACTTGCCGTCGGTGGACTTGTTGCCGCTGTCCGCGGCGCAGGCGCTGGTGGCGAGCAGGAGCGCGACGCCACCCCCAAGCTGCAGGACGCCGCGGCGGGAGAGCGCGGGCGAGGAGGCGCCCGGACGGGGTGAACGAGCCATGAGAAGTCCTCCTAGAAGCACGAGGCAGATGGCCCGAGCAGCGGACCTATCAGGAGTTCTACCGGATTTAGCAGCAGTGAACAATAGGGTGAACGGCGTTCACTGAGCCCTCATGGACTCGGCTTGATAACGCTCCCGAACTGCGAGACAACGCACGAAGCCGCGTTCACACAAGTTCACACGACCGTTACGCACGAGCCGTCCGCCATCGGCGTTGATCATGGAGTGCCGCCCCGCGAACCGGACGCGGAACGCCGATGACCCCGGGAGGGACACCCGGGGTCATCGTGCGCGCGGCCGGCCGCGCGGTTCAGGGGCGGGCGGTCTCCTCGGAGGCGCCGGTGATCATCGAGACGATCTCGTTGCGGCTGGTCCCGGTGATGCCGCGGACGCCGACCTGGCGTCCCCGGCGCAGCACCGCCACCCGGTCCGCGATCCGGAACACCTGGTCCAGGTTGTGGCTGACGACGAGCACGGCGGCGCCCCGCTCCCGCAGCTTCAGGATCAGCTCCTCCACCTTGGCGGTCTCGGCCACGCCCAGCGCCGCTGTCGGCTCGTCCATCAGCACCAGGCCGCTGGCCCAGTGGGTGGCGCGGCAGATCGCCACCGCCTGCCGCTGGCCGCCGGACAGGTCCCGGATCGTCGCCTTCGCGCTGGGGATGCGTACGTCCAGCGCGTCCACCAGATCCTGGGTCTCCCGGGCCATCCGGCGCCGGTCGAGCAGGCGCAGAGGGCCACGGGTGAGTTCCCGGCCCAGGAACATGTTCATGTAGACCGGCTGCGAGTCGGCCAGGGCCAGGTCCTGGTAGACCACCTCGACCCCCTGCCGGCGGGCGTCGGAGGCGTCCCGGAACGTCACCGGCCGCCCGTGCATCTCCAGCTCACCCTCGGTCGGCTGGTACACGCCGGAGATGATCTTCACGAGGGTGGACTTGCCGGCGCCGTTGTCGCCGACCAGGGCGGTGATCTCCCCGGCGGCCAGTTCCAGGTCGAAACGCTCGATCGCGACGACGCCGCCGAACTGCTTGCGGATGCCGCGCAACCGCAGCGCCGGGGCGCCCGCCCGGGTCGCGTCGTCCTTGTGGGTGACGGTGCTCATCATGCCCTCCCTGCGCGGCGAGCCGCCTGGATGCCGGGGCCGTCGCCCGCGGCGGTGTCCTCCAACCTGATCGGCGCCGAGCCGTCGGCGGCGTACACCCCGGCCACGGCCGGCGCGCCGGACCGGATGCCGGTCACGCCGGCGGTCAGCGCCCGGGTGACGAACGCCTGCGGCCGGAAACCGAACAGGACCGTGTCACCCGGGGCGCACCCCGGCGCCGCGCTGACGTCGGCCATCGCGTAGTAGTCGATCGCCTCCGGCGCGGGCATCTCCACGTCGACCAGGTACGCGTCGTCGAGACCACCGCCCCGGGGCACGATCAGCGCCCGGGTGCCGCCCAGGCCGAGCACCGGGTCGACGTAGAGGCCGCCACCGAAGACGTACGCCCGACCGTCCCACAGGTGCGACACCTCGCTGACGTAGAGCACGGCGGGCTCCTCGACCAGGTCGGTCACCGCGTGCCAGGGCGTCGTGCCGGTGAGCCCGTGGCCGGGCTCGACCTGCGTCACGCCGGCCTCGGCCAGCGTGGCCAGGATCGCCGCCGACGTCGTACCCGGGGCGTTGATCTCGACGTGCGACCGCCCGGCGGCGCGCAGCGCGGCGGCGGCGCGTCGCAGGGTGCCGAGGTTGGGCGTCGGCACGACCCGTCCGGCGGCCGTGTCGAACAACTGGGTCGGGAAGCTGGTGACACCCGCGAACCGGGCGCCGGGAAGGGCGTCGAGCCGGTCGGCGACCGCGACGATCTCGTCGGCCGCCCAGCCGCCCTCGTGGCCCCGGTAGAAGCGGTCGCCGGGCGCGGCGATCCGGGCGAGCAGCGCCTGCTCCCGCCCGGCCGCCGCGCTCGCGCCCGCCGCCTCGGCGGCCTTGGCGTCGTTGAAGACCGTCCAGTACGCGGGCGCGAGCGCGGCGGCGACCGCCGCCTCGTGCCGGGGGATCTGCACCAGGTGACCGAGGTGACCGATGCCGAGCCCGCCGTGCCGGTCGGCGAGCGCGCACTGGAGGTCGACGCCGACCGCCTCGGTGATGCCCGCGTCGCGGACCGTCCGGCAGAAGTCGGGGTTGCGCCCGACCTGCTTGGTCATCGCGTAGACCGACAGACCGAAGCGGTCGGCCTCGCGGCGGATGGCGGCGGCGTTCGCCGCGACCGTGTCGAGGTCCAGCGCGTAGGAGTTCGCCGGCAGGTCACCGCTGTCGTGCAGGTGCGCGGCGGCGGCGAGCAGGCCCGGATTGCGGCGTCGCAGCAGGTCCAGAAACATGCGGTTGCTTCCTTCCGGGTCAGCTTCGCCGCTCGCGCAGCGAGAGGGAGACGGCCACCAGGATGATCGCGCCGCGCGCCATCATCTGCTGGGACACGGACAGGCCGGCCAGGATCAGGCCGTTGTTGAGCATGCCCATCAGCAGGCTGCCCAGCACCGCGCCGACGATCGAGCCCTTGCCGCCGAAGAGGCTGGTGCCGCCCACGATCACGGCGGCGATCACGGACATCAGGTCGGCCTCGCCGAGGGTGTACCGGGCGCCCTGGAGGCGTCCGGCGTACAGCAGGCCGGCCAGGGCGGCGCACATCGCGCTGCCCATCAGCACCATGATCTTGACGCGGATCACCTTGATGCCGCTGACCCGGGCCGCTGCCACGTTGTCGCCGATGGCGAGCGTGTGCGCGCCGTACCGGGTCTGGCGCAGCACCAGGTACCCGACCACCGCCGCCGCCACCGACCAGAGCACCAGCCCGGGGATGCCGAGGATCTCGCCCTGGCCGAAGAAGGAGAGGAACGCGTCGTTGCTGACCGGCACCGACTGCAGGCCGGTGACCTCGCGGGCCAGGCCCGCCACCGCGCCCATGGTGGCGAGCGTGACCAGGAAGGAGGGCAGCCGGACCAGGGTGACGAAGACGCCGTTGACCAGGCCGACCGCCGCGCCGGCGGCGAGACCGGCGGCCACCCCGAGCAGCATGTTGTCGGTCTCCCGCAGCGTCACCGCGCCGACCAGCGCGGAGAGCGCGACGACCGAGCCGATCGACAGGTCGATCTCGCCGGCGGCCAGCACGAAGACCAGCCCGACCGCCATGATCGTGATGGGCGCGGTCTGGATGACGATGTTTGTGAGGTTGCTCGTGGTCAGGAAGCCGTTGCTGCCCTGGGTGACGGCGAAGAACAGGAACACGACCGCGAAGCCGATGTAGACCACGTAGTCGCGCCAGTTGATCCGGCGCCAGGCCGGGGCGGCGCTGGTCTTCACCGCCGCATCGGTGTGGGTCATCTATCGTCCCTCCGCTGTCTGGAAAGAGGTGGTCGTGCCGTCGTGGACGCCGGCCTCCCGGCGGGCGACCGCGACGGCGCCGAGCAGGCCGGCCCGGTCGCCGAGCAGGCTGGTCTTGATCAACGGGACGCCCGTGCTCAGCGCGGCGACCCAGCGCCGGACCGGCTCGACGAGCTCGGTCCGGGAGCCGATGCCGCCGCCCAGGATCACCGCCTCCGGGTCCAGGACGGCGGTGACCGCGACGACCGCCAGGGCGATCAGCCGGGCCTCCTCGTCGATGGCCGCCAGCGCGACCGGATCGCCGGCGGCGGCCCGGTCGAAGACGTCGGGCACGCTCGCCTGCTCGCCGGACACCGCCCGGTACCGGGCGGCGAGGGCGGCGCCGGCGACGGCTTCCTCCAGCGCGCCCTTCACCTGGTTGCCCGGGTCGAACGGGTCGGTTCCCAGCGGCAGGTAGGAGATCTCCCCCGCCGCGCCGCGCGCGCCCCGGACCAGCTCACCGTTCAGCACGATGCCCATGCCGACTCCGGTGCCGACCGCCACGAACACGAAGTGCCGGTGGGTACGCCCGCTGCCCAGCCACCGCTCCCCGGCGGCGGCCATGTTGACGTCGTTGTCCAGCACGACCGGGTGCCCCAGGCGGCGGGTCAGCTCGGCCCGCACGTCGAGCGCCTCGAGGTCGGAGACGTTCGGCGACAGCTCGATCGCGCCGGTCGCCGGGTCGGGCACGCCGGGCAGGCCGATCGCGCTGGCCCGCACGTCGGACCAGTCGACGCCGGCCCGGTCGGCCAGTTGGCGCAGCAGCGTGTCGATCTGCGCGGCCACCGCCGTGCCGCCCCGGGGGTCGGTCGGCTGCACCTGCTCGCTCACGACGAGACCGTCGAGGTCGGCCAGCGCGGCCCGCAGCTTGGTGCCGCCGAGGTCGACGCCGGCGACGTAGCCGGACGGACGCGGATGCGCGGCCATCAGCCGACCGTCAGGAGTCGGGCCGGGTTGGCCGCCAGCATCTGGTCGATCGCCTCCGGCGGCACACCGAGGCGGGTGAGACCCGGCACGATCTCCCGGCCGAGGTAGGAGTAGCCGAGCCGGCCGTGCGTACGCGGGTTCAGGTACGCTTCCGCGCCGGTCAGGTCCATCGAGAGCAGGATCCGGTCGGCGTAGCCGTCGCGGACCAGCCCGGCGAGCATGTCGAGCCGGGCACGGTCGGGCCGGTGGTACGCCCGCTTGCCGAACTCGCCCTCCGGCGGGTTCTCCGGCAGCGGGGCGAGCACGAAGTCCCAGAACTGCTTGCCGAGCGTGTCGAAGGCGATGTTGACGCCGGTGGCCAGCACCGCCCGCAGGTAGTCCGGGTCCGGGTTGATGTCCAGGTGGCCGATGACGACGCGGGAGGGGTCCATCTTCTCCTCGCGCAGGATCTCGACCTGCTCCAGCGCCATGGTGCCGTGCGTGGTGTGCGTGTTCAGCGCCAGGCCGGTGGCGACGGCGGCGCGGGCGGCGGCACGCAGGCACTTCTCCTCGTGCGCGGTGATCTCGTTCAGCCCGGTGGCCTGCTCGCCGAAGATGCCGACCTTGATCCCGGTGTCCCCGACACCGACGGTGGCGTCGGCGACGAAGCGTTCCCGCATCTCGTCGACGCTCGCGCGCAGCGCCCAGCCGGGCGAGTACGGCTCCAGGTAGATCGCCGATCCGGCGACCACGTGCAGGCCGGTACGCAGTGCCACCTCACGCAGCAGCGTCACGTCGTGACCGACCACCTCGTACGGGGACAGGTCCACGATCGTGCCGAAGCCCAGCTCGGGCAGGTCGCGTACCGCCCCGGCGGCGAGGTCCGCGCGGTCGTCGGCGACGCCGCCGGACAGCCACGGCCCGGGCACCAGCGCGCCGAGGTGCTCGTGACTCAGCACCCGGCCGAGCGACTCGGGAGGCACCGGTCCGAGGACTGTCTGGACGTACCCCATGTGCTTCTTCCTCTCGTCTCGCGGTGCTCGCGGACCCGGCGGTGGGCCGGACCGCGCCCGGCGAGGTCCGGGGCCCGTTCGGCCGGGCCCCGGACCTCGCCGCCCGGCGTCAGTTGCCGAGCACCTCGGCCGGGGGCTCCTGGCCGTAGTCGTCGCGCCAGGCGTCGGCGATGTTGTCCTTGGTCGCGGCCATCGGCGATCCGACGACCAGCTCCGGGGCCTTCTTGCCGAGCAGGCCGTACGCGGCGACGACGCCCAGGTTCTGGCCGAGCCGGGTCGAGCCGTTGGCGACGATGCCGGCGACGTTGCCGCCCTTGACCATGTCGGCGGCGAGGTTCGCCTCCAGGTCGTTCGTGACGATCTTGACGTCGGTGCGGCCCTGCTGCCGGGTCGCGGCGAGCACGCCCTCGGCGGCGGTGGCCCAGGCGACGTAGACGCCCTTGAGGTCGGCGTGGCGGGTCAGCATCGCGGTGGCGATGTCCTCGGTGCGCGCCGGGTCGGAGAACCCGGCCTCCTCGACGATCTCGATGTCCGGGTAGAGGTAGCCCAGCCAGTCCTTGAACGCCTTGTCCCGCTGGTTGGTGAACCAGAAGTCGGCGTCGTGGTAGACGTAGCCGACCTTGCCCTTGCCGCCGAGCGCCTTGCCGAGCATCTCCGCGTTGGCCTTGCCGAACGCGGTCAGGTCGGCGGTGACGATGCCGACGATCTGCTGCCCGGACTTGTAGTCCTTCGGCGGGGTGGTCATCACGACGAGCTTGACGCCGGCGTCCACGGCGGGCTTGAAGGCGGCGGCCGCCGCGGTCGGGTCGACGGCGATGGTGACGATCAGGTCGGGCTTGAGCGCCAGCACGGTCTGCACGTTGTTGGCCTGCCGGGCGGCGTCGAACTCGGCGCTGGTGCTGGCGAGCACCTTGATGCCGAGCTGGTCGAACTCCTTGCGGACGCCGGACTCGACGGCCTTGGTCAGCGCGGAGCCCTCGTGCCAGACGAAGGCGGCGGAGTAGTTGCCGTCCTTGACCTTCTGCCGCTCCTCGTCGGTCAGCGAGAGCTGGTCGGCGGCGGTCGGCGTCTCGCCGCCGGGGCCGACGAACGACAGGCTGGGTTCGGTACGCGGGCCGCTCGACGCGCCGCCGCTCCCGGAGGTCTCGTTCGAGCAGGCGCCGACCATGAGCGCCAGGGCGCAGAGCGCGCCGAGGGCGGCGCCACGTCTACGGCTGAGAATCATTGCTCTTCCCTTCACAGCAACGGGGTCCGGAACCGGGATTCCGGACTGACACGGGGGTCCGATGCGACCGGCACGGCGCGTACGGGGGCACGCGCCGCCTCCTTGGGGCCGGCAACCTCTATTTCCGTTCAGGGTGAAAGTATTATCGCGGTCATCACAGTCCGTCAAGAGCGCTGGTCAGAGATTCGACCCACTCGGTTCAACCGTCACCACCGGCCTCACCTCGGAATTCAGTGGGATCCGTCGCCCGGGTGCGGGCCGGAAGGCCACATGGTCCGGGTGGTTGCTCATCCAGCGGCGTGGCTTTAACATTCGGGCGGAAAGAAAATCGGCGGAGGTGGGCGTGGAATCTCGAGCACCACGGGCGGCGAACCGGTCCACAGTGCTGGCCCACGTGCTGACCCACGGCCCGGTGAGCCGCACGGCCATCGGCCACGAGACCGACCTCTCCCCCGCCACCGTGTCGCGGATCGTGGAACAGCTGCTCGACGAGGGGCTGCTGACCGAGACCGACGGCGCACCCACCACCAACCGGGGCCGCCGGGCGACCCAGGTCGCGATCGCCGCCGGACGCGGCGTGGTCTGCGGCGTCGACGTCGGCGGCTCCAACGTCCGGCTGGTGGTCGCCGATCTCGCCGCCCGGCCGCTGACCGGTCGGACCGTGCCCACACCCGCCGACTACGACGCGCCCCGGCTGGCCCAGTGGCTGGCCGACCTGATCATGCGGACCGTCGGCGCCGACCGGGAGCGGCTCGACTGCGTAGCGGTGGGCCTGCCCGGCGCCGTCCGGCAGGGAGACCGCGCCGTCTCCAACGCCCCGAACCTGCCCCAGGTGGAGGACCCGCTGTTCCTGCGGCTGCTGGAGAAGCACCTGGGCGCCGCGGTCGAGGTCGACAACGACTCCAACTACGCGCTGCTCGGGGAGCTGCGCTTCGGCGCCGCCCGGGACGCGCAGACAGCGGTGATGCTCACCATCGGGGCCGGACTCGGCGCCGGCGTCGCCATCGACCGCCGGCTGTTCCGGGGCCGCAGCGGCCTGGTGGGCGAGTTCGGCCACCTGCCGGCCGGCCCGCTCGGCGCGCCGCTCGAACGGATCATCAGCGGGTCCGGCATCCTCGCCCGCGCCCGCGAACTCGGCCTGTCGTTCGACAACGCGGCCGACGTGTTCCGCTCGGCCGACCCGCGACTGGCGCCGGTCAAGCAGTACGTCGAGCAGGCGCTGCTGGTGGTCCTCACCGCGGCGGTGGTCGCCTACGAACCGGAGGTGATCGTCCTCGGCGGCGGCGTCTCCCACGCGCTCACACCCGACCTGGTCCGGCTACGCGGCCGGCTGCACGAGATCGTGCCGGCCGCCGAGGCGGCAGTGCACGGCGCGGAACTCGGTGACCTCTCCGGCGCGCTGGGCGCCGTGGTCGCGGCGCTGCACACCGCGTACCGGCGGCTCGGGCTCGCCGAGGCGGACCTCGCCCGCGTTCCCCAGCCGGACGCCCTCGCCGGCTGCGACCTGCCGGCCCTGGCCGACCACGCCTGAGCAGGCGGCAGCGCCCCCGCCGGGCGCTGCTGTGAGCGTTCACCCGGCGGCCGGCCCGCTCCTTCTCCGGAACCGACCGGTTGAACATGTTATCGATAACCTGCTATGTTCCGGCACGGGAGCGAAGGGCACGCTCCCCGTCACCCCCGCAATCGGCACGGCGCACGAGGGTCCCCTCGCCGTCCGGCCGATCGGTGACCAGTCCGGGCCGCTCCGCCGATGCACGCCGACGCAGGCGGCCACCGGACGACTTCGGCCCAGCCGCACGCACGGCTCCACGCCCTCTTCGCAGGCGACGTCGGCATCGACGGACGGCCCGGCCTGCACCACCACCCAGGGCAAGGAGTCCAGCAATGGCGAAACGAACATCCCTTCTCTCCTCCGTCGCCGCCGCGGCCGTGCTCCTCGCGGCGGCGGCCGGCGGCGCGCTCAGCGCCGACCTCGGCGAGACGGCGCAGGCGTCGACAAACGGCACGCTCGCGGCGACCGCCGGCTGCGGCAAGGCGCCGACGCTGTCCAGCGGAACGCGCACCATCTCCAGCGGCGGGCAGAACCGCAGCTACATCCTGCGCATCCCGGACGGGTACGACCGCAACCACCCGTACCGGCTGATCTTCGGGTTCCACTGGCTGAACGGCTCGGCCAACAACGTCGCCTCGGCCGGCTACTACGGCCTGCTGCCGCTGTCGAACAACAGCACGATCTTCGTCGCGCCGCAGGGCATCGACAACGGCTGGGCCAACACCAACGGCCGGGACCTGACGCTGTTCGACGACATCTCCCGGCAGATCGAGAACGACCTCTGCGTCGACACGTCCCAGCGGTTCGCGCTCGGCTGGAGCTACGGCGGGGCGATGAGCTACGCGGTGGCCTGCGCCCGGCCCAACGTCGTCCGCGCGGTCACCGTCATCTCCGGCGCGAACCTGAGCGGCTGCAACGGCGGCACCCAGCCGGTCGCCTACTTCGGCATCCACGGCATCTACGACAGCGTGCTGAACATCTCCATGGGCCGCTCGCTGCGCGACACGTTCGTCCGGAACAACGGCTGCACCGCGCAGAGTCCGCGCGAGCCGAGCCGGGGCAGCCTCACCCACATCACCACCACGTACTCCGGCTGCCGCGAGGGCTACCCGGTGCAGTGGGCCGCGTTCGACGGCGACCACACCCCCAGCCCGGTCGACGGGTCGTCCAGCCCGAACGACTCCCGGACCTGGACCTCGGGGGAGATTTGGCGGTTCTTCAGCCAGTTCGCGTCCACCACGCCGCCGACCACGGCGCCGCCGACCTCCGTGCCGCCGACCACGCCGCCGGTCACCACCGCACCGCCCACGACGCCGCCGGTCACGACCCCGCCGCCGGGTGAGCCGGGCGCCTGCACCGCGACCTACCGGACCGTGAACACCTGGCCGGGCGGCTTCCAGGCCGAGGTCACCGTGGCCAACAACGGCGCCACCACGCTCAACGGTTGGACCGTACGCCTGACCCTGGCCTCCGGCCAGGCGATCAGCAGCCTCTGGAACGGCGTCAACACGGGCACCACCGGCTCGGTGTCGGTCCGCAACGCCGACTACAACGGCACGGTCGGCGCGAACGGCTCGACCACGTTCGGGTTCACCGCCACCGGAAACGGGGCCACCGCGCCCAGCGGAGTCAGCTGCACCAGTCCCTGATCTCCGTACCGCCGAACCCCCGCACGGGGAGCCGGGCCGTGGGTGGCACGCCGCCGCCCTCGGCCCGGCACCGCCGGGACAACTGAGGTCCCGCCGGACGCCGGGATGTGCTCTAATTAACTTTGGTCGATGTTCGCGCTAACATTTACGACCCCACAGGCCACCACCACCGACATGTCGGGGCCGCCGCCACACCACTGTTAGCGCTTACACCGACGGCCATCCACAACTCGCGAGGCACCGTGCCGGACGGTCGGGTGCTCGCGCGTATCCGAGGAGCCGTCATGGTGATCCCCCGTCCCCGGTCCGTCCGATCCGGACCACCGCGTATGACCATCTCCGCCCTGGTGCTCGTCCTGGCCGTCGCCGGCGCCGCCGTGGCCGCGCAGACCCGAAGCGCCGTGGCCGCCCCCGGGCCCGGCTCCATCGTGGGCGTGCAGTCCGGCCGCTGCGTCGACGTCCCCAACGGCAGCACCACGAACGGCACCCAGGTCCAGCTGTACGACTGCACCGGCGGCACGCCGCAGAGCTGGACGTACACGTCGGCGAAGCAGCTCACGGTGTACGGCAACAAATGCCTGGACGCCAACGGCCAGGGCACCAGCCCGGGCACGACGGTGATCATCTGGGACTGCAACGGCCAGGCCAACCAGCAGTGGAACATCACCTCGGCCGGCACCGTCACCGGTCAGCAGTCCGGGCTGTGCCTGGACGCGACGAACGCGGGCACCGCCAACGGCACCAGGATCATCCTGTGGACCTGCAACGGACAGGCAAACCAGCGGTGGAACGTCTCGACCACACCGTCGTCACCGCCGCCCACCTCGACGCCGCCGCCCGGCGGCCGGCCGTGCGACATCTACGCCGCGGGCGGCACCCCGTGCGTCGCGGCGCACAGCACCACCCGGGCGCTGTTCTCGGCGTACGGCGGCAACCTCTACCAGGTCCGCCGATCCTCGGACAATGCCACCCGCAACATCGGGCTGGTGAGTGCGGGCGGCTACGCCGACGCCGCTGCGCAGGACGCGTTCTGCTCCGGTACGAGCTGCGTGATCACCGCCGTGTTCGACCAGTCGGGACGCGGTAACGACCTGTGGTACCAGGGCTCCGCGCAGGTCCCCGGCTCCACCTCCAGCCGGCCCGCGAACGCGACGAGCGAGTCGCTGACGGTCGGCGGCGCCCGGGCGTATTCCCTCTACATCAACCCTGGGAACAGCTACTGGCGGGACGGCCACCTGACCGGCGTCCCCACCGGCTCCGCCCCCGAGGGCATGTACATGGTGACCAGCGGCACCCACGTCAACAGCGGCTGCTGCTTCGACTACGGCAACAGCGAGACCACCCGCAGCGCCGACGCGGCGGGGGCGATGGACGCGATCAACTTCAGCACCAGTTGCTGGTTCGGCGGCTGCTCCGGCAGCGGCCCCTGGGTGCAGGCCGACCTGGAGTGGGGTCTCTACCCGGGCGGCAGCCAGTCCTGGAACCCGAACCAGCGGGCGTTCACCAACCGGTTCGTCACCGCCACCCTGAAGAACAACGGCACCTCGCGGTTCGCCATCAAGGGCAGCAACGCCCAGTCCGGCGGCCTCTACACGCTCTACGACGGGTCGCTGCCGGCCGGTTACAGCCCGATGCGTAAGCAGGGCGCGATCATCCTGGGCAGCGGCGGCGACTGCTGCAAGCCCGGCGGCGGCGCGAACCTCAGCGCCGGCACCTTCTACGAGGGCGCCATGGTCGCGGGCTATCCGTCCGACGCGACCGAGAACGCCGTCCAGGCCGACATCGTCGCCGCCGGCTACCGCTGACCGGCGAGCCACTCGGCGACCACACTCCGCATCTCCCGAAAGGACTCGTCATGTCCGAGCCGAGATGGATACGCCGACTGCTGGCGGCGTTCGCCGTCACCGTCCTGGCCGCCGCCGGCGGCCTGATCCTCACCGCCGGCCCCGCACAGGCCGCCACCTCGATCACCGTCAACGGCGCCTCCGGCGGCCAGACGTTCGACGGGGTCGGCGCGGTCAGCGGCGGCGGCGGCAACAGCCGGCTGCTGATCGACTATCCGGAGCCGCAGCGCGGGCAGATCCTGGACTACCTGTTCAAGCCCGGATACGGCGCCGCGCTGCAGATCCTCAAGGTCGAGATGGGCGGCGACACCAACTCCACCAGCGGGTCCGAGCCGAGTCACGAGCACGTCCGGGGCGATCTCAACTGCAACCGCGGCTACCAGTGGTGGATCATGGAGCAGGCCAAGGCCCGCAACCCCGCCATCAAGCTGGCAGCCCTGCCGTGGGGCGCTCCCGGGTGGATCGGCAACGGCAACTTCATGTCCCAGGACATGATCAACTACTTCGTGGACTGGCTGGGCTGCGCGCGGCAGCACAACCTGACCATGGACTACATCACCGCCGCCCAGAACGAGAAGCGGACGGACGCGAACTGGACCATCAGCCTGCGCCAGGCGCTGAACGCCAACGGCTACAGCGGCGTGAAGATCATCTACGGGGACGACTACCCCGGTAGCTGGGGCCCGGCCAACGCCGTCGCCGGCAACGCCACGCTGCGCAACAGCATCGACGTGCTCAGCGGCCACTACCCGTGCGGCTACCTCAGCGCGCAGACCACCTGCACCGTGTCCTCGACAGCCACCTCCACCGGCAAGACGCTGTGGAACAGCGAGGGCGGCTCGCAGGACTACAACGACGGCGCCAAGCCGCTGGCCCGCGGCATCAACCGCGGCTACATCGACGGCCGGATGGTCGCCTACCTCAACTGGGACCTGATCGCCGCCATCACGCCGAACCTGCCCTGGTCCACGGTCGGGCTGATCCTGGCCAACCAGCCCTGGTCCGGCTGGTACTCGGTCGGCAAGAACACCTGGGCGCTGGCCCACACCACCCAGTTCACCGCACCCGGCTGGCGCTACCTGGACTCGGCCTCGGGCTACCTGGGCGGCAACCGCAACAACGGCAGCTACGTGTCGCTGCGCTCGCCCACCACCGGCGACTACAGCACCGTCATCGAGACCATGGACGCCACCGCGGCCCAGCAGGTCACCATGACCGTCACCGGCGGGCTGTCCACCGGCCAGGCGCACATCTGGGCCACGAACCTGAACTCGACAAACCCGAACGACTTCTTCGTCCGCACCGCGGACGTCACCCCGTCGGGCGGGTCGTTCACGTTCACCGCCCAGCCCGGCCACCTCTACACCGTCACCACCACGACCGGGCAGGGCAAGGGCACCGCCACCAGCCCGGCGCAGGGCTCGCTGGGCCTGCCGTACCGCGACGACTTCGACAGCTACGCCAGCGGGCGGTTCCCGAAGTACCTCCAGGACATGCAGGGCGCGTTCGAGATCGTCGGCTGCGGCGGCGGCCGGTCCGGCATGTGCCTGCGCCAGATGTCCGCGCAGGCGCCCATCACCTGGAAGACCCTCGCCGACCCGGCGACCTACGGCGGGAACCTGAGCTGGGGCAACTACACGGTCTCCGCCGACGTCCTGCTCGAACAGTCCGGCTACGCCCAGATCCAGGGCCGCGTCGGCAGCACCAACCTGGACCCGATCGGCCGCTACAACGCCTACTTCCTGCGGGTCACCGACGCCGGCGCGTGGTCCATCCTGCGCAACAACACCGCCGGGCAGCTCACCACGCTGCGCAGCGGGAACGTGGCGGCGCTCGGCACCAACCGCTGGCACAGCCTCGCGCTGGGCTTCGCCGGCACCACCATCACCGCCACCATCGACGGCGCCACCGTCGGCACGGCCACCGACTCCACCTTCGGCTCCGGCCAGGTCGGCTTCGGCACCAGCCAGGGCGAGACCGCGCAGTTCGACAACCTGTCGGTGGTCGCCGGCCCGGGTGGCAACCCCGGCGGTACGAGCGGCGCGTGGCTCAACCCCAACTCCAGCCGCTGCCTCGACGTGCCGAACCAGTCCCAGACCAACGGCACCCAGGTGACGTTGTGGGAGTGCAACGGCGGGACCAACCAGCAGTGGACGGCGACGTCGAGCCGGCAACTCCAGGTGTACGGGAGCAAGTGCCTGGACGCCGAGGGGCAGGGCACCTCGTCCGGCACCCGGGTGATCATCTGGGACTGCAACGGCGGCGCCAACCAGCAGTGGAACGTCAACACCGACGGCACGATCACCGGCGTCCAGTCCGGACTGTGCCTGAGCCCGAACGGCGGCGGGACCGGCAACGGCACCTCGATCGTCCTGTCCGCCTGCACCGGCGCGAACAGCCAGAAGTGGAGCCGGGCGTGACGGCCCGACCCTCGCCGACCACACCATCCGCCGCGGCGCGGCCTACCCCGGGAGATGACCTGTGACGTCAACGCTATGGAGAACCGACCGCCGGACCAGACGATGGCTCGCTCTGGCGGTGACCCTGCTCGCCCTGCTCGGGCTGGCCCCGGCCATCGCCGGCGGACTGAACCCGACCGCCGCCCGGGCGGACAACCCGATCGTGCAGACCATCTACACGGCCGACCCGGCCCCGCTCGTGTACAACAACCGGGTCTACCTCTACACCGGCCACGACGAGGACAACTCGACCTGGTTCACCATGAAGGAGTGGCGGGTCTACTCGTCCGACGACATGGTCAACTGGACCGACCACGGATCGCCGCTCAGCCTCGCCACGTTCAGCTGGGCCAAGCAGGACGCGTGGGCCGGCCAGGCGGTCCACCGCAACGGAAAGTTCTACTGGTACGTGCCGATGGTCGTGCGGGCCACCGGCCAGATGGGCATCGGGGTGGCGGTGGCGGACAGCCCCACCGGGCCGTTCCGGGACGCCATCGGGCGCCCGCTGGTGAGCAACGGTGAGATCGACCCGACCGTGTTCATCGACGACGACGGCCAGGCGTACCTGTACTGGGGCAACCCCCGCCTGTGGTACGTCAAGCTGAACGCGGACATGATCTCGTACTCGGGCAGCCCGACCCAGATCCCGCTGACCGCGGCGGGATTCGGCGCACGGACCGGTGACGCGAACCGGCCGACCCTCTACGAGGAGGGTCCGTGGGTGTACAAGCGCAACGGCCTCTACTACATGGTCTTCGCGGCCAAGTGCTGCTCGGAGTTCATCGCCTACTCCACCGCGCCCGGGCCGCTGGGGCCGTGGACGTACCGCGGCACCGTCATGCCCACCCAGGGCAGCAGCTTCACCAACCACCCCGGCATCACCGACTACAAGGGCGGCTCGTACTTCTTCTACCACAACGGCGCGCTGCCCGGCGGCGGCGGTTTCACCAGGTCGGTGGCGGTGGAGAAGTTCTCCTACGGCGCTGACGGCTCGATCCCGACGATCAACATGACCACCACCGGCGCACCGCAGATCGGCACGCTCAACCCGTACATCCGGCAGGAGGCCGAGACGAGCGCCTGGGCGTCCGGCGTGGAGACCGAGCCGGCCAGCGGCGGCGGGATGAACGTCGGCTTCATCGACAACGGCGACTACCTCAAGATCAAGGGCGTCGCCTTCGGGTCCGGCGCGACCTCGTACACCGCCCGGGTGGCCTCCGCGGGCAGCGGCGGCACCATCGAGCTGCGGCTGGACGGCACCAGCGGCCCGGTGGTGGGCACCTGCCGGGTGTCCGGCACCGGCGGCTGGCAGACCTGGGCCGACACGACCTGCGCGGTCAGCGGCGCCACCGGCACCCACGACCTCTACCTGCGGTTCACCGGCGGCAGCGGCTCGCTGTTCAACATCGACCACTGGCGGTTCACCCCCGCCGGGAGCACGCCGCCGCCCACCGACCCGCCGACCACCACGCCGCCGCCGATCGATCCCCCGCCGACCACTGCGCCGCCCACCACGCCGCCGCCGGGCGGTGGCGCCTGCACCGCCACCTACCGCACCACGAACTCCTGGTCGGGCGGCTTCCAGGCCGAGGTGACAGTCACGGCCGGCGCCGCGGCGCTCAACGGGTGGTCGGTGCGGTGGAACCTGGCCGGTGGCCAGAGCATCAGCCAGGTCTGGAGCGGCACGCTGAGCACCAGCGGCTCCACCGCGACCGTCAGCAACGCCGCGTACAACGGCTCCGTGCCCGCGTCCGGCTCCACCACGTTCGGCTTCATCGCCAACGGCTCGCCGACCACCCCGTCCCTGACCTGCACCACCCCGTGAAAGGAGCACACATGCGTACCACTGTGCGGAGATGGCTCACCGCGGGCGCCGCGCTCGCCGTGCTGGCCGCCGGTGTGCTGACGGCGACCGGACCGGCGGCCGCCGAGTCCAACGGCGGCACCCGCGTGATGCCGCTCGGTGACTCCATCACCGAGGGCACCCAGGTGCCGGGCGGCTACCGGATCGGCCTGTGGCAGCGGCTGGCCGGCGGCGGCTACCGGGCCGACCTGGTCGGCTCCCAGTTCAACGGGCCGGGCAACCTCGGCGACCACGACCACGAGGGCCACCCCGGCTGGCGCATCGACCAGATCGACGCCAACATCACCGGCTGGCTGAACGCCTACCAGCCACGCACCGTGCTGCTGCACATCGGCACCAACGACATCCTGCAGAACTACAACGTCTCCACCGCGCCGAACCGGCTCTCCTCGCTCATCGACCGCATCACCAACACCGCGCCGAACGCGGACGTGTTCGTCGCGCAGATCATCCCGCTCGCCAACTCCGGCCAGGCGGCGGCGGTACGCACGTTCAACGCCGCGCTGCCCGGCATCGTGCAGTCGAAGGTGAACGCCGGCAAGCGCGTCCACCTGGTCGACCAGTACTCGGCGCTGACCACCGCCGACCTGATCGACGGCATCCACCCGACCGCCACCGGCTACGACAAGATGGCGGCGGTCTGGTACCGGGCGTTGCAGTCGGTGTCCGGCAGCATCGGCACCCCGGGCAGCGGCGGCGGCACGTACCAGAACGTGCAGCTCGTCGGCGCCGGCTCCGGCCGGTGCCTGGACGTGCCGAACGGCAGCACCACGAACGGCACCGCGGTGCAGCTGTACGACTGCTGGGGCGGCACCATGCAGCGCTGGACCTACACCTCGGACAAGCAGTTGCAGGTGCTCGGCAACAAGTGCCTCGACGCCAGCGGACGGGGCACCGCGAACGGCACCAGCGTGATCATCTGGGACTGCAACGGCCAGCCCAACCAGCAGTGGAACCTCAACGCCAACGGCACGATCAGCGGCGTCCAGTCCGGGCGCTGCCTGGACGCGGCGGGCTACGGCACCGCCAACGGGACGAGGATCAACCTCTGGGACTGCCACGGCGGCACCAACCAGCAGTGGAGCGCGCGCGCCTGACCGGCGTGCGACGGGCTCCCCGGCGGACGCCGCCGGGGAGCCCGTCCGGGCGGCGCCCGCCGCATGACCAGCGGCGGGCCCGGCGGGTACGTAGAGTGAGAGCCATGTCGAAGCCGCCGCTGCCCGAGCCCGCCGTCGCCATGCTGGGCAAGCCGAATCCCGCCGTCATCGCCACGCTCCGCGACGGCCAGCCGGTGTCCGCGGCCACCTGGTACCTCTGGGAGGACGGCCGCGTCCTGGTGAACATGGACGAGGGCCGCCGCCGGCTGGCACACCTGCGCAGCGATCCCCGGGTCTCCCTGACCGTGCTGGACGAGGGGAACTGGTACACCCACGTCAGCCTGATCGGGCGGGTGGTCGAGCTGCGCGACGACGAGGGCCTGGCGGACATCGACCGGATCTCGCAGCACTACACCGGGCGCCCCTACCCCCGGCGGGACCGCAAGCGGGTCAGCGCGTGGATCGAGATCGAGCGCTGGCACGGGTGGGGCGCGCACAAGGACAACAGCCAGACCGGCTGACGGCGCCCCCACGATGTCCGACCCATGCGGAAGAGTGTCGGGCATGAGTGAGCCGTACGACCCGAAGGCAGCGCTGCACCACTACCTGCGCGCGATCCGGGAGAATCTGATCTGGAAGCTCGACGGGCTGAGCGAACGCGAGGCCCGGCTTCCCCGCACCGCGACCGGCAACAACCTGCTGGGGGTGCTCAAGCACTGCCTGAACGTCGAGGCCGGCTACTTCGGGCCGACGTTCGGCCGCGAGTTCCCCACACCGGCGGAGCTGGTCGCCACCGAGACGTTCGACGCCGACCCGCAGGCCGACTGGTACGCCCGCGAGGACGAGACCAAGGACGGGCTGATCGACCTGTACCGCCGCGTCGCGGCGTTCGCGGACGAGACGATCGACACGCTGCCGCTGGACGCGCCGGGGCGGGTGCCGTGGTGGCTGCCCGGCCGGCAGGACGTGACGCTGCACCAGGTCCTCGTGCACGTCTGCGTCGACCTGGCCCGGCACGCGGGGCACGCCGACATCCTGCGCGAGCAGCACGACGCCGCGATCGGGCTGGGGCAGGAGAACCGGAACGTCCCCGAGGGCTACGACTGGCCGGCGTACGTCGACCGGCTGTCGGCGCTCGCCGACCGGTTCGCGTAGGCGGTTTTCCGGTAATGCGGCCGGAAGTTTCAACCACATTTCGGACAGTGGATCGACAGGACCAGCAGCATCGTGAAGCATCTATCCCATGAAGATCCGGCCCGCCGTCGCCCCGCCGACCGCTGAGGACACCGGCCCCGAGCAGCCTCCCGCCGACCGGCCCTCGGACGACCGCCCCTCCGACGAACGGCCTGTGGACGGCAGACGCCGATGGCGGCCGAACCCGGAGTGGACGCTGGCGATCCTGGGCAGCCTGCTGCTGGCGGTGGTGCTGACCTGGCCGACGATGCGGCACCCGGCGACCACCATCCCCGGCGACCTGGGCGACCCCACGTTGCAGGCGTGGCAGGTCGCCTGGTCGGGGCACGCCCTGCTCAACGACCCGGCCAACCTCTGGCACTCGAACACGTTCTTCCCGGAGCGCTACACCTACGCCTACAGCGACACGCTGCTCGGCTACGCGCCGTTCGGGATGGTCGGCTCCGGCTTCGAGGCCGCCGTGATCCGCTACAACGTGCTCTACGTGCTGCTGCACGCGCTGGCGTTCCTCGGGGCGTACGCGCTGGCCCGGCAGCTCGGCGCGAACCGCTGGGGCGGCGCGGTCGCCGGGATCGCGTGGGCGTACGCGCCCTGGCGGCTGGCGCACTCCGGCCACCTGAACATCCTGTCCAGCGGCGGGATCGCGCTGGCCCTGGCGATGCTGGCCCGGGGTCACGGCTGGTCGCTGCGCCACGGCTACCGGCCGGAGCGCCGCCGTCCCGGCTGGGCGGTGGCCGGGTGGCTCGTCGCCGCCTGGCAGGTCACGCTCGGCTTCGGCATCGGGCTGCCGCTCGTCTACTTCCTGCTGGCCGCCGTGCTGGTGGCGGCCGGCTGCTACGGCTGGTCCTGGTGGCGCAAGCGGGAGCGTCCGCCGTTCGGCCGCCGGCTGCTGATCGCGGACCTGGCCGGCGGCGCCGTGTTCGGCGCCGTGACGCTGCTGCTCGGCCTGGTCTACCTGCGCGTCGTCGACCTCAACCCGCAGGCCGTCCGCTCGCTGGACTGGACCAAGATGTTCTCCCCTCCGCTGATCGGGTTCATCACCGCGCCCGGCGACTCGTGGCTGTGGGGGGAACGGCACGCCGCCGCCCGGGAGCAGCTGACCTGGCCGCCGGAGATGGCGCTGCTGCCCGGGATGACGCTGATCGGGCTGGCCGCGGCGGGGCTGTTCGTCTCGTCGTTCCCGGTGCGGCACCGGGTCGCGCTGGGGCTCGGCGTGCTCGGCACCGTGCTGCTCGGCCTGGGCGCCACCCTCGGCGGGGACGGCGACCCCGGCTATCTGACGCTGTCCACGCTCCTGCCCGGCTGGGACGCGCTGCGCACGCCGGGCCGGATGATGCACTGGACCAGCCTGCTGCTGGCGGTGCTGGCCGCCGGGCTGGTCACGGCGCTCGCCGAGTCCTGGCACCGGCCCTCGGCCCACCGCTGGTCCCGGGCCGTGGCGCCGCTGGTCCTGCTGGTGCCGCTCGCGCTGGTGACGCTGGAGGGCGTCAACCGCACGCCGCACCCGGTCGTGCCGACGCCGCCGGCCGCGATGCGTACCGCGCCGGAGCCGATGCTGGTGCTGCCCGCCGGCGGGATCGGCGACCTGAACTACATGCTCTGGTCCACCGACGGGTTCCCCCGGATCACCAACGGGCTCGGCGGTTTCGAGCCGGTCACCCAGGCGCAGACCCGGGTCGCCGTGGCGACGTTCCCCGACGCGGGCAGCGTGGCGTACCTGCGCGGCATCGGCGTCCGGTCGGTCGTCGCGGTGCCGAGCCGCGCGGCGGGCACGCCGTGGGAGGGCATCGAGAACCGGCCCGTCGACGGATTGGGCATCACCCGGGAGGACCTCGATGGCACGCTCGTCTACCGGCTCTGACGCCGCCGGCGCCGGAGGCCCGCGCCCGGGCGCCGGGCCGGGCGGGACGACGCCGATGCGGCTGTCGGTGGTGGTGCCCTGCTTCAACGAGGAAGAGTCGGTGGAGCGGCTGCACGAGATGCTCAGCACCGCGCTCGCCGAGCTGCCCGACGTGGACGTCGAGGTGGTGTACGTCGACGACGGCAGCGAGGACGGCACGCTCGCGGCGCTGCGCCGGCTCGCCGCCGCCGACCCGACGGTCTGCTACACGTCGCTGAGCCGCAACTTCGGCAAGGAGGCGGCCATGCTCGCCGGGCTGCACCGGGCCACCGGCGACGCGGTCGTCATCATGGACGCCGACCTGCAGCATCCGCCGCGCCTGCTGCCCGAGATGGTCGCGCTCTACCGCCAGGGCTTCGACCAGGTGATCGCCCGCCGCGACCGGCGCGGCGACCGGTTCATCCGGATGGTCGCCTCACGCTCGTTCTACCGCCTGGTCAACTGGTGGATAGACGTCCGCCTGCTGGACGGCGCGGGTGACTTCCGCCTGCTGTCCCGGCTCGCGGTGAACGCGATCCTGGCGATGCCCGAGTACAACCGCTTCTCCAAGGGCCTGTTCTCGTGGATCGGCTTCCGCACCGTGGTGGTGGCGCACCGCAACGAGAGCAGGCAGGCGGGGCGGAGCCGGTGGACGTTCGGCAAGCTGTTCAACTACGCGTTCGACGGTCTGCTGTCGTTCAACAACCGGCCGCTGCGCCTGGCGATCTACGGCGGGCTCTTCCTCACGCTCATCGCGGTGGGCTACATGGCGTGGGTGGTCGCCGACGCCGTGGAGAAGGGCATCGACGTGCCCGGTTACACCACCATCATCGTCAGCGTGATCGGCCTCGGCGGGATTCAGATGATGATCCTGGGCGTGATCGGCGAGTACATCGGCCGGATCTACTACGAGACCAAACGCCGGCCGCACTATCTGGTGCAGGAGACCGAACGGCCGGTCCCGGAGACCGGCGGCCCGCCCCGGCTGCCGAACCAGCGCGCCGCGTGGTCCACCGACCGGGGTCCACGTGCGGCGCCGGCTTGGGAGGATCCGTCCCGAGATGCCTCCCGGCGTCACGGGGGCGGGGAATCGATGAGCGGCGAAACCGGCTGAACGACGGCGATCGGTAGGTGCCGATCAGCGCACCATTGTTCTCTTTTCGCAGGTGGCGGGGGGTTGCTATCGTCGCCCGCGACGCCGGAGAACGGCGCCGAGGAAAGGGTTGCGATGGGGCTGATGGACAAGCTCCGGGGCGAGCTCATCGACATCGTCGAGTGGCTGGACGACAGCCGGGACACGATCGTCTGGCGGTTCCCCCGGTATCAGAACGAGATCAAGATGGGCGCCAAGCTGGTCGTCCGGGAGTCCCAGACGGCGGTGTTCGTCAACGAGGGGAAGATCGCCGACGTCTTCCCGCCGGGAACGTACACGCTGGAGACCCGCAACCTGCCGATCCTGTCCACCCTGAAGGGCTGGAAGTACGGCTTCAACTCGCCGTTCAAGGCCGAGGTGTACTTCGTCAACACCCGGCAGTTCACGGACATGAAGTGGGGCACCCAGAACCCGGTGATCCTGCGCGACGCCGAGTTCGGCGTGGTCCGGGTGCGGGCGTTCGGCGCCTTCGCGGCGCGGGTGGTCGACCCGGCGCAGCTGCTGCGTGAGCTGGTCGGCACCGACCCGCAGTTCCGCACCGAGGAGGTGCAGGAGTACCTGCGGCAGCTGATCGTGGGCCGTCTCGGCGGCGCGCTCGCCACGGCCGGCGTGCCGCTGCTGGACCTCGCCGCGCACCAGGACGCGATCGGCCGGCGGCTGGCCGCCGTGCTGACCGAGGAACTGGCCGAGGTCGGTATCGCGATCCCCAAGTTCGTCATCGAGAACGTGTCGGTGCCGCCGGAGGTCGAGCAGGCGCTGGACAAGCGGACCAGCATGGGCGCGGTCGGCGACCTGGACCGCTACACCCGCTTCCAGGCCGCGAACGCGATGGAGGCCGCGGCGAACAACCCGGGCGGCGAGGCGGGCGCGGGCATCGGCCTGGGCCTGGGCATGGCGATGGGCCAGCAGATGGCCCGGACGATGGGCGGCGGCGGCGGGGCCACGCAGCCGGCGCCGGCCCCCGCGCAGCCGTCGGCCGCGCAGCCGGGCGCCGCCGAGCCGCCGCCGCTGCCGGGCCAGGCCCAGTGGTACGTCGGCGTCGGTGGCCAGCGGCAGGGCCCGTACGACCTCGGCGGGCTGGCCGAGCAGGCGGGCGCCGGCGCGCTCGGCCCGGACACGCTGGTCTGGCGTGCCGGGATGGCGCAGTGGCAGCCCGCCGGACAGGTGCCGGAGCTGGCGTCGGTGCTGGCCAGCGTCCCGCCGCCGCTGCCGCCGCAATGAACGCACGTCAGCGGGTGAGTCGTCCCCGCACCGGGCAGGTGCCGGCATGAGCGACACGACTGTCTCCCCGCCCTCGTACCGGTGCGGGGGTTGCGGGGCCAGGGTGGAGTTCGCGCCGGGCACGACGACGCTCAGTTGCCCGTACTGCGGGCACCGGCAGGAGATCGCCGGCGCGGGCCGCGAGGTGCGCGAGCACGCGTACGCGGATCTCGCGTCGCTGCCCCGCAAGCCGGTGGCGAGCGTCGGGGCGCACACGTTCGTCTGCCCGGGCTGCGGGGCCCGGACGGAGAGCGACGTGCTGGCGCAGCGCTGCCAGTTCTGCGCCACGCCGCTGGTGGCCGACGCCGCGGCGGGCGAGCTGATCGCGCCGGAGGCGGTGCTGCCGTTCGCGGTGGACCGCAACGGCGTACGGACGGCGCTGGGCCAGTGGTGCCGCAGCCGCTGGTTCGCGCCGGGGAGCCTGAAGAAGGTCAGCGAGGCGGAGACGCTGAAGGGCACGTACCTGCCGCACTGGACGTTCGACGCGCGGACCGTGTCGGACTACCGGGGTCAGCGGGGCGAGTACTACTACGTCACCGAGACGTACACGGTGACCGTCGACGGCAAGCAGGAGACGCGGACCCGGCAGGTGCGGCACACCCGGTGGCATCCGGCCGCCGGCACCGTCAGCCGGGACTTCGACGACGTGCTGGTGCCCGCCACCACCCACCTGCCCACCGAGCAGCTGGACAAGCTGGCGCCGTGGCCGCTGACCGAGGCGGCCGCGTACCACGGCGACTACCTGGCCGGATACCAGGCGCTGCGGTACGACACCGAGCCCGAGGCGGGCCTGACCGAGGCGAAGGCGCGGATGGCGCCGGTCATCGAGGGGGACTGCCGGTCGGACATCGGCGGTGACGAGCAACGGGTGTCCGCAGTGGACACCACGTACTCCGACGTGTCGTACAAGCTGATCCTGCTGCCGGTGTGGATCGCCGCGTACCTGCACGCCGGCCGCTCGTACCAGGTGCTGGTGAACGCGCGCACCGGCGAGGTGATCGGTGAGCGACCGTACAGCGCCGCGAAGATCGCGGCGGCGGTGTTCGCCGCGCTGGTGCTCGTCGCCGTAGTGGTGGCGCTCATGATGAACCGTTAGCGTCGCCGCGCTGTCGTACGCCCACGGGCCACCGGTATCCGTTACCGGTGGCCCGTGCGCATCGCGCGAGGAGTTTGACCGAGCGGCCGATTCGCCGCCGCGCCCATCCGCCGCAGAGTGAGGGAACGACCACCGGCCGAGCGGCGGAGGGCAGCCCCGATGGACTCACTGCGCAAGACGTCGCTGGTCGCGGGCGGGTTCTACCTGCTCACCTTCGTCTCGATCCCGACCCTCACGCTGTACGCCCCGATACGCGAGGCGGACTACATACTCGGCGGCACGCCGGACACCCCGGTCGTCGTCGGCGGCGTCCTGGAGGTGATCGTCGCCCTCGCCTGCATCGGCACCGCGATCGCGCTGCACCCGGTGCTCAAGCGGCAGGGTGAGGCGCGGGCGCTGGGCTTCGTCGCCGCCCGCGTGCTGGAGGCCGCCGGCATCTTCATCGGCGTCGCGAGCATCCTGACCCTGGTCGCCCTGCGGCGGGCCGGCGCCGAACCGGACGCGCTGGTCACCGGCCGGACACTCGTCGCCTTCTACGACTCGGTGTTCCTGCTCAGCCAGGCGCTCCTCCCGGCCGTGAACGCCCTGCTGCTGGGCTCCCTGCTCTACCAGTCCCGCCTGGTGCCGCGCATCCTGCCGGTGCTCGGGCTCGCCGGGGCGCCGCTGCTCGTCGCCTCCGATCTGGGCACGCTGTTCGGCGCCTGGGACCGGCTGTCCCCGGTGGCGGCGGTCGCCGCGCTGCCCATCGCGGTGTGGGAGTTCTCGCTCGGCGTCTACCTGGTCGTCAAGGGCTTCAAGCCGGTCACGGACGGCACGGTCGCGCCCCGACCGGTCCAGGACGCCACCGTCTGAGCCGGTCAGGCCCGCGCGCCGCCGTCGACCCGCAGCACCGTACCGGTGACGAAGGAGGCGCGGTCGCTGAGCAGCCACGCGGCGGCCTGGGCGATCTCGTCGGGTTCGGCGGCCCGGCGCAACGGGCTGGCGGCGGCGAGCCGCTCGATGATCCCGGGTGACTCCGCGTCCCAGGCGCGCATCATCTCGGTGAGCGTGCTGCCCGGGGCGAGCGCGTTGACCCGGATGCCCTCCGGGCCGTAGGTGATCGCCGCGGATTCGGTGAGGCTGTTCACCGCGCGCTTCATCGCGCCGTACGCGGGCAGCGCGGGGTTGCCCATCAGGCTGCCGACGCTGGAGTTGTTCACGATCGCGCCGGTGCCGGCGGTGGCCCGGATCGCGGCGACCTCGGCGACCATGGCGAGCCACGGTCCCTTGAGGTTGACGGTGTAGAGGTGGTCGAAGTCCTCTTCGCGCACCTGGTCCATCGGTCCGGGCGGCACGATCGTCGCGCCGTTGTTGAAGGCGACGTCGAGGCGGCCGTACACCTCGACGACTCGGTCCACGGCGGCGCGCACGCTCGCCGCGTCGGCCAGGTCGCAGACGACGTACTCGGCGGTGCCGCCGGCGGCCCGGACCTGTTCGGTGACCGCCTTCAACTGTTCCTCGGTCCGGGCGGCGAGCAGCACCCGGGCGCCCTCGGCGGCGAACAGCCGGGCCGCCGCGGCGCCGATGCCCCGCCCGGCGCCGGTGATGAACGCGACCTTGTCTGCGAGCAGGCCCTCAGTGGTTCGTGTGGTGTCCATGCGGCAAGCCTGCGGCCGGGCGCGGAGCCCATCCAGGCACCGGCGGTACCTGGCTACGAGCCGCCGTGCACGGGCACACTGGGGTCGTGGACCGACGTGAGCTGGCAGTGTTCCTGCGCAGCAGGCGGGAGCGGATCGCCCCGGCCGACGTGGGCCTGCCCGCCGGGCGGCGTCGCCGCACCCCGGGGCTGCGCCGCGAGGAGGCGGCGCGGCTGGCGTTCATCTCGACCGAGTACTACACCCGGCTGGAGCAGGGCCGGGCTCCGCGTCCGTCGCGGGAGGTGCTGGCCGGGCTGGCCCGCGCGCTGCGGCTGTCCGACGCCGAACGCGAACACCTCCACCACCTGGCCGGGGAGCCGCCCGCGCCGCCGCCCGGGCCACCCCGGGAGGTACGGCAGAGCGTGCTGGACCTGCTGCACCGGCTGCCGCAGGCGGCGGCGTTCGTGACCTCGGCGACGTTCGAGGTGATCGCCTGGAACGACCTCGCGGCGGCGCTCATGGAGGACTTCTCCGCGGTGTCCCGGCGGGATCGCAACCTGGTCCGTCGGGCGTTCCTCGGCCCGCACCTGATGTACGGCGTGTCGGACGCGAGCGAGTTCGCCCGCCACTCGGTCGGGCGGCTGCGCGCCGCCGCGGCCCGCTATCCGGACGACCCGGAGATGGCCGCGCTGATAGCGGACCTGCTCGCCGGCAGCGCGGAGTTCGCCCGCCTGTGGGCCTCCCACGACGTCGGCGGCGCGCGGACGCTGTGCAAGACGTTCCGGCACCCGCTGGTCGGGCCGGTGACTGTGAACTGCGACGTCCTCGACATCACCGACCGCGACCAGCAGGTGGTCATCTACACCGCCACGCCCGGCTCGCCCTCGGAGGAGGCGCTGCGGCTGCTCTCCGTGATCGGCACCCAGCGCATGACCGCCGAGCGCTGACCCGGCCGCCCCGGCGGACCGTCAGCAGCCGATGCGGGTGGCGCCCATCGCCACGTCGTCGTACCAGAGGGTGTCGGCCCCGCCGCCGTAGCTCTCCCAGCCCAGCTTCAGGTCGGTGAGCTGCGGTCGCCAGGTGCGGTTGTACCACTGGCCGTCGATGTCGTGCGTCGGTACGCCGTCGGCGGTCAGCCCGGTGACTGCGACGCCGTCCAGCCAGGTGCGGAGCTGACCGGCCGAGCCGTCCACCATGAACTCCAGGCAGGCCCAGCGGTTGGTGGGCAGCGGCACGCTCTGCGCCACCCCGGCCGGGCTCTGCTCGGGCAGCGTGGCGTCGTCGGAGGCGCGGTTCCACTGCAGGGCGCCGTTCTGGCCGCCCAGCCGCAGGTCCCGGTTGCCGTCGGCGGCGTCGGACATGGTGATCATCGTGGTGTGGTCGGTGGGCTGGGCGGTGGTGTGCCGCACCCAGATCCGGGCGTACCTGACGCTGCCCAGGGCGCTGAGGTTCTTCGTGGTCCGCACGAACACGTGGTTGCAGTAGCCGGCGGCGCCGTTGATCCGGATCGCGCGGCTGCCGCTGTGCGTGGTGGTGGTGTCCACCGTGGCCGTGCCGGCGCCGGAGCAGTCCGGGCTCACCACGCTCCAGTCGCCGGACGGCGTCGAGCCGGTCTGGTTCTCGAAGCCGTCGCAGAGCACCGCCCCGGCGCATCCGCTCGGCGGCGGGGTGGTCGGCGGCGCGCTGGTGGGCGGCGCCGTCGTGGGCGGCGCGGTGGTCGGGGGCGCGGTGGTCGGCGGGGCGGTGGTGGGTGGGGCGGTCGTCGGCGGGGCGGTGGTCGGCACCGCCGTGGTGGGCACGACTGTCGGCGACGGCGCGGCGCCGTTGCACGGCACGCCGTTGAGCGTGAACCCGCCCGGCGCGCCGCCGGCGGCGCTGAACGTGCCCTGCACGCCGAACTCGGTGGAGCCGCCCGCCGGGATGCTGCCGTTGTACGACATGTTGCGGGCGGTGACCGTCGCGCCGGACTGGCTGACGGTGGCGTTCCAGCCGTTCGTGACGCGCTCGTCGCCGGCGTACGTCCAGGTGACCGTCCACCCGGAGACGGCGGTGTCGCCGGGCGAGACCTTGACGCTCGCGGTGAACCCGCCGGGCCACTGGTTGGGTGTGTAGTCGACCCGGCAGCCCTGCGCCGCCGTGGCCGGGCCGGCGAGCAGGGCCGTCGCGGTGGCCGCCACAACGGCGGCCAGCGCGGTCACCGCCGCCAGGGCCGGGCCGGAACGGGTACGGAGAATCGTCATGGGAAGTCCTTCTGCGTCGGGCGGCGCGACGCGACGACGCGCGTCCGGACGGACGGCGGCGCGGCGACGCGCTCGGGTGGCGGCGCGTCGATGCGCCACTGTGAGAAGTCGGTGCGTACGACCGACGTGCCCGGCTCGGGACAAACCTGTCAGCCGCCGGCGGCCCGGTCGTGCGGACCTCGGCGGCGCCCGCCCTCAATCTATTGAGCGACGCCGATCAATTCAAGCGCGCCCCGGCGCGGCAGCGGTCTTCTTCCCGATTGCTCTGTTGCGCGGCGACGGCGCTGGTCGGCCGCCCGGCCGCCACGCGGGCCCTGTGCCGGGGCGGCACGCGGCACTAGTCTCCTCACCGCAACCCCCGGGCCGCCGCGCCACCGGCGCGGACGGCGGCACCCCGGCGACCGGAGGCGCGTGTGCCCGACGAGATCGACGACTCCTTCCTCGCTCTTCCGCTGGCCCGCCTCGCCGACGCCGCCCTGTCCCGGGCCCGGCAGCGGGGCGCGCGATACGCCGCGCTGCGGGTGCAGCGGGTCCGCTCCGGGCGCACCGTCGTGCACGACGGGGCGCTGCGGGCGAGCGAGGAGGAGACCGAGACCGGCCTGGCGGTACGGGTGCTGCACCGGGGCGCGTGGGGCTTCGCCGCCACGCCCGAGCTGACGCCGGAGGCGGCGGTACGCGCCTGCGACGACGCGCTGGCGCTGGCCCGGGCCTGCGCCGACGTCGGCGGCGCGCCCGTCGCGCTCGCGCCCGAGCCCGCGTACCCGGAGGCGACCTGGCGCTCGCCGTACCGGATCAACCCGTTCGAGGTGCCGGAGAGCGAACGGGTGGAGCTGCTGAGCCACTGGTGCGCCGGGCTGCAGGCACACGAGTCGGTGGCGCACGTGCTGGCCCGCGCCACCGCCGCCCAGGAGAACACGTACTACGCCGACCTGGACGGCACCCGCGTCACCCAGCAGCGCGTCCGGGTGCACCCGCAGGTGCTGGCGGTGGGCCGGCGCCCGCGCGACGGCGGCGTCCAGACGCTGCGCACCGTCGGCCCGCCGGTGGCCCGCGGCTGGGAGTACCTGCACGGCGAGGGCTGGGACTGGGCCGGCGAGCTGGCCGAACTGCCGGCGCTGCTGGCCGAGAAGACGCAGGCGCCGGCGGTGCGGCCGGGCCGGTACGACCTGGTGATCGACCCGTCGCAGCTCTGGCTCACCATCCACGAGTCGGTCGGGCACGCCACCGAGTACGACCGGGCCCTGGGCCACGAGATGTCGTACGCGGGCGGCACCTTCGCCACGCCCGACGCCGCCGGGCGGCTCCGGTACGGCTCGGCGCTGATGAGCGTGGACGCCGACCGGTCGGCCCCGCACGGGCTGGCCACGGTCGGGTTCGACGACGAGGGGGTGGCCGCGCAGTCCTGGCCGCTGATCGAGGCGGGTGTGCTCGTCGGGTTCCAGCACGACCGCGCCTCGGCCGCGCGGGCCGGCCTGCCGCGCTCCGCCGGCTGCGCGTACGCCGAGTCGTACCGGCACACGCCGATGGCCCGGATGCCGAACGTGTCGCTGCGCCCGGCGGTGGACGGGCCGGACACCGCGGCCCTGATCGCGGGCGTGACGGACGGCTTCTACCTGGCCGGCTCGGACAGCTGGTCGATCGACATGCGGCGGCGGCAGTTCCAGTTCACCGCCCAGCGCTGGCACCGCATCCGCAACGGGCGGCTGGCCGGGCAGGTGTCCGGCGCCGCGTACCAGGCGGAGACCACCGCGTTCTGGTCCGCGCTGTGCGGGCTGGGCGGGGAGGGCACGTGGCTGCTCTCCGGCGCCGACATGTGCGGCAAGGGTCAGCCGGTGCAGGCGGCAGCGGCCAGCCACGGCTGCCCGTCCGCGGTGTTCCGTGGCATCGACGTCGTCGACACCGGAGGGCGGGACGGGTGAGCGGGATCCAGGACGCCCTGGAAGCGGCGCTGCGGCACCGGCGTGACGCCGACGAGCTGCTGCTGATCGCGGACGAGACGGCCGCCGCGCACCTGCGCTGGGCGGGCGACGCGCTGACCACGAACGGCAGCGTCCGGTCCCGCCGGGTGACAGCGGTGGCGGTACGCGACGGCGCGGCCGGCGTACACGTCGGGCTGGTCGGGCACGGCGGCGCGCTCGGCGACGCGCTGCCCGGCCTGGTCCGCGCGGCCGAGCGGGCCGCCCGCGACGCGCCGCCCGCCGCCGACGCGGCGCGGCTGCCCGAGCCGTGGCGGACGCCGTCCTGGGCGGAACCGCCCGGCGGCACCTCGGTCGACGCGTTCGGAGACGTGCTGCCCGGCCTGGCCGACGCGTTCGCGGCGGCCGGGCAGCGGCGGCTCTACGGCTACACCGAGCACCGGGTGGTCACCACCTACCTCGCCGCGTCGACCGGCGCCCGCCTGCGGCACGCGCAGTCCACCGGCCTGTTCGACCTGAGCGTGCGCGACGGCGACGACTCGGCGTGGGCCGGTGTGACGGCGCCCGACCTGACCGGACTGGACGTGCCGGCGCTCGCCGCCGAGCTGTCCGCCACGCTGGCGCGGCCCGGCCGCCGGGTCGAGCTGCCGCCGGGACGGTACGAGGTGCTGCTCACCCCGAACTGCGTGGCCGACCTGATGCTCCACCTCTACCTGGCCGCCGGGGCGCGCGGCGCGCTGGACGGGCGTACCGCGTTCAGCCGCCCGGACGGCCGGCTGCCGCTCGGCGAGCGCCTCACCGCGTTGCCGCTGACGCTGCGCAGCGACCCGGACCATCCGCTGCTGCCCTGCGCCCCGTTCACGGTCAGCCGGGGCACCGACGACCTGACCGCAGTGGTCGACAACGGGCTGCCGCTGCGGCCGACCCGCTGGATCGACGAGGGTGTGCTGACCGCGCTCGTGCAGACCCGGCACACCGCCGAGCAGACCGGCGCGCCGCTCACCCCGATGGTGGACAACCTGGTGCTGGAGGGCGGGCCGGACGCGCCGACGCTGCCCGAGATGGTGCGCTCCACCCGGCGCGGCCTGCTGCTCACCTCGCTGTGGTACCTGCGCGACGTCGACCCGGCGTCGCTGCTGCTGACCGGCCTCACCCGCGACGGCGTGCGGCTGGTCGAGGACGGCGAGATCGTCGGCACTGTGCACAACTTCCGGTTCAACGAGAGCCCGCTGTCGCTGCTGGCCCGGGCCACCGAGGCCGGGCGGCCGGTGCCGGCGCTGCCCCGGGAGTGGGGCGACTACTTCACCCGGATGGTGATGCCGCCGCTGCGGGTGCCCGACTTCCTGATGTCGGCGGTCAGCCCGGCGACGTGAACAGCGCGGCGAACCGGTCCAGGGTGCGCCGGTCGTACACGAGCTGTTTCTGCGGCGGGTACGGACGCCGTGGCGGCGGCACGTACCCGGGCTCGCCGCGCCGGGGCAGCGTCCCGTCCGGGCGGCGCAGGTGCGGCCCGTGGAAGAACCAGCAGAGCTGGCCGACCAGCTCGGCGAAGACCAGCGGGTGCAGGTCGGGCGGGTACATCGCGAGGTGGCAGCGGGTGGCCCGGAACTCGCCGCGCGGCCCGAACGTGTTGCCGAACAGGACGTGTCCGAAGACGTCGTGCACCGCCCGGAAGATGTCGTTGTGCAGCAGTTCCTCCCCGCCGGCCCGGACTCCGGCGGGGGCGCGCAGCGGATGGTCGCCGTCCGCGCCGGCCGGTCCGTGCCCGTGGCGGGTGAGGAAGACGTGCAGCAGGCCGGTGGCGCGGACCCGCGCGACCAGGTCCCGCGAGTCCCGGTACGGCTGCCCCGGCCCGGTCCACGGCAGCACCCGGATGCCCGCCTCGCCGATCAGCCGGAACTGCCGCAGGTTCTCCGCGGCCAGCCGGGCGTACCCGCGGGCCGTGCCGGCGGTGACCATCGGCGCGGCGTCGTAGCGGTCGGCCACCTCCCGGCAGAAGTCCTCGTCCAGGCGCAGCGGCTCGGCGGCCAGCCGGTCCAGCCGGACGGCGGGCACGCCCGCGCGCGCCGCCGCCCGGTCGGCGTGGGCCTGGGCCAGCTCGCCGAGACGTACGGTGAGACGGTGGTCGTCGCCGCTCATCGGCCCGGGCGTCAGTCCTCCCCCAGCCACAGGTTGGTCAGGTCGCCGTTGAGCACCGGGTACGGCAGCCAGTTGCGCACCCGGTGCCCGCGCAGCCAGTACTGGTGGGCGAAGAGGATCGGCACCACCGCGCAGTCGCGCAGCACCTCCCGCTCGGCGGCCCGCCAGTGCTCGTTCGCGGCCCTCTCGTCGGCGCAGCTCAGCGCCGCGTCGATGTGCTCGTTGACGATCTCGTTGTGGTAGTGGCCGAAGTTCGACCCCCAGTCGTCGTTGCCGGAGACGCCGGAGCTGTCGAAGAGGGCCTGGAGATAGACGCGGGCGTTGTTGCCGTGCCAGTCCGGCTCCCAGCCGGACAGCGCCACGTCCCAGCGGCCCTCGCGGGCGCCGTCGGCCCGGCCCAGGTATGTGCCGAACAGCTCGGTGATGCCGGCCGGGACGAGGTCGAGGGTGATGCCGGCCCGGGCGGCGGCGGACCGGACCACCCGCGCGGTCTCCGGGTGGATGTCCCGGTCCCGGTAGACCAGCTTCAACGTGAGCCCGTCGGGGTAGCCGGCGTCGGCGAGCAGCCGGCGGGCCAGCTCCGGGTCGCCGGCGCCGTCGTTCGCCGCGTACGGCGCGAACGGCCGGTGCGCGCGGCACAGCGGCGGCAGGATCTGCTCGGCGATGTCGTTGAGGCGACGCCCGCCCCAGACCTCGGCCACGGCGGTCTTGTCGATCGCGTACTGCAACGCCTCCCGGACCTCCCGGCGGCCCAGCGCACCGCCCTCGTTCGGGCTGAGCACGTTGATCACCAGGTACGGGCTGAACAGACCGGCCGGGCAGACCTCCAGCCGGGGGTCCCCGGCGGCGAACATCTCCGGCAGCCGCTCGGTCAGCGGCTGGATGTCCCACAACATGTCGGCGTCACCGAGGATCACCATGTCGTGGCAGGTCTTCTCGTCCAGCCCCTGCCGCACCTCGATGCGGTCCACGTGGGCGGCACGGACCGGGTCGGTGGCCGGGTCCCAGGTGCGGCTGCGCTCCAGCGTGATCAGCCGGTCCGGCTCGTAGGCGGTGATCCGGTACGGCCCGATCGAGCCGAGTCGCTGGTCCAGCTCGGGGCTGCCGGGCACGAACCAGAGGTACTCCTCCGGCGCCGGGGAGGCGAACGGCAACGCCAGGAGGTTGAGGAAGTCGGAGGTGGGGCGGCGGGTGGTCAGCTCCACCGTCCGGTCGTCGAGCACCCGCAGCCCGGGCACCTCGGCGGCCTCCAGGTAGGGCGCCACCACGTTGAGGTCGCGGGGCAGGGTGAGCAGGTCGTCGCGGAACTCGGCAAGCCCTTCGACGGTGCTCAGGTAGTAGGGCAGGCCGGGGCTGGGCGCCATCGGGTGGGCCAGCCGCTTGATGCCGCGTACCACGTCGGCGGCGGTCAACGGCCGGGGTCCGTTGGGCAGGTCCCAGCGGAGCCCGTCGCGCAGCGTGAACCGGTAGCGGCGGCCCTCGGCGTCGTACGGCCCGTCCGCCGCCACCGCCAGGTCCGGCACCAGGTCCCCGGCCCGCCGGTGGTCGCGGGTCGACGGGTAGGTGACCAGCTGCCGGGTGTACGCGCGGACGATCCCCCGGGTGACCGTGTGGTACGCCAGCGCCGGGTCGAGGTGGTCGACGTCGCCCGCGCCGACCAGGGTGAGCGTGCCGCCGCGGCGCGGGCCGTCCGCGCCGGGGATCAGTCCGAGGTCCGTCGATGCGTCTGCCGTGGTCATGCGGACTCCTCCAGCCAGAGGTTGGACAGGTCGAACCAGCGGTCCACCGTGGGCATGGCGATCGCGTTGCGGACCCGCCGGCCCTTGCGGTGCGGGATGGTCGGGGCGTGCACGAGGATCGGCACGATCGCGGCGTCCCGCATGACGCACAGGTCGACCTGGTGCCACAGTTCGGTGGCGCGGGCCCGGTCGGTGGCGCCGAGCGCCTCCTCGATCAGCCGGTCGACCTCCGGATTGCTGTAACCGCCGTAGTTGCTGGTGCCGCGGGACGTGTTGGTCTGGAACATCGGCTGGACGTAGGTGCGCCCGTTCGGGCCGAACCAGTCGGGCGTCCAGGACGGGGCGGAGATGTCCCAGGCGCCGGCGCGGGCGTTGGCCGGGTCGCGCAGGAACTGGTAGTACTCGGCGTGGCCGAGCGAGACCAGACGGACGCTGATACCGCCCTTCTCCAGGTCGGCGGCGTAGGAGCGGGCCACCTCCGGGTTGGCGTCCACGTCCCGGTGCACGGCGGTGAGGGTGAGCCCGTCCGGGTAGCCCGCCTCGGCCAGCAGCGCCCGGCAGCGCTCCGGGTCGCCCCGGTCCCCCGGTGTCGGGTACAGGTTGAAGTCGACGTGCCCGTCGTTGCCGGGCGGGATCGCCGTGTGCCCGGACAACATCACCGTCCCGGCCTCCAGGCCGTGGTAGATCTCGGCGATCGCCGCCTTGTCTATCGCGTACGCGATGGCCTGACGCACCTTGAGCTTGCTCATCGCCCGGTCGGCGTTCGGGCTGAGCAGGTTGAACACCAGGTACGGGTTGAGCGCGTAGCCGAGGTCGTTGCCCGGGTCGGTGGGCGCCACGTCGTACGGCTCGGTGATCGGTGACGCCCAGGACAGGTCGGCGCGGCCACTGTCGATCACCTCCCCCACCTGCTGCGGGCTGGCGATCTCCATGGTCACCTCGACCCCGTCCAGGTACTGCTGGCGCACCGGGTCGGACGCCTTGCGCCACACCGGGTTGCGGTCCAGCCGCACCGACTCGCCGTGGGCGTAGTGGGTGATCCGGTACGGCCCGTTGGAGCGCACCCGCCGCCGGAACTCCGCGCTGTCGGGCAGCACCTCGTCGTACTCGACCGGGGCGGCGGAGGCGCACTGCAGCGCCAGGATGTGCAGGAAGTCCACCGCCGGGCGGATCAGGTCGAAGACGATCGTCCGGTCGTCGACGGCGCGGACGCCGGCGATCTCGTGGTTGTTCTGGAACGCGGCCAGCTCGGCGGCGGCCGGCTCGGCCGAGGTGATCGCGGCGGCGTACGCGTCGCAGTACTCGGCCATCCCCCGGATGGTGCTGGTGAAGTAGCCGATCCCGCCGGCCTGCAGCACCGGGTTGGCCATCCGCTTGAAGCCGCGCACGAAGTCCCCGGCGGTCACCTCGCGGGGCGGGTCGGTGTCCCAGTACACGCCGGGGCGCAGCCGGATCGTGTAGCGGGTGTGGTCGGCGCTGATGCCGCCGTTGTCCACTGTCGGCACCGCCTCGGCCACGTCGGGCACGGGCGTGACGGCCGACGGGTCGCGCAGGTCGGCGACCGGCCGGTAGGTGAACAGCTGGCGGGCGAAGAGCCGGATGATCTGCCCGCCGAGCATGTAGTAGGCGCAGGCCGGATCGAGATGGTCCATGCTGCCGGGCCCGTAGAGCCGCAGGATTCCCCCGTACCGGGGCTGGCCGCCGTTCATCGACACACACCTTTCGTCGTCTCTGCGGTCCCCGCCACGTCGGCGCGCAGCTGCGACGGCAGCAGCGGCTCCCGCAGCAGCGTGTCGAAGCGGTCGGCGAGGCTGGTGTCCGGCTCGCGGGCGGCCAGCCAGGCGTCGACCAGCCGGCCGCCCTCGGAGTAGGTGACTGAGTACGCGCGCCACAGCGGGTCGGCGGCGAACGTGACCATCTGCTCGGCCCGGTCGGGTGGCAGCAGCATCCACCGCCGCAGGTAGGCAAGTGCCTCCGCCCGGTCGCCGCCCTCGTCGTGCAGGAGCAGGGCGGCGTCGATGCGGGCCGGCAGCAGGCGCACGATCAGGCCGCGCATCCGCTCGACCCGCTCGCCCTCGACGTGGACGCCCTCCCCGGCCAGGATGCCGGCGGTCCACTCGCCCCAGCCGGGGCCGAGCACCGCGTCGACCGCCGCCTCGGCCAGGCCCTCGGTGACCAGGCATCGGGGTGTGTCGACCAGGGCGATGGTGTGCTCGTCCTGGCCGCCGTCGCGGACCAGGCCGGCCTCCTTCAGGCAGTGCTCGGTGTGGTGGCCGGGGTACGACTCGTGCGCCACGATGATCGGCAGCGCGGCCACCGACCGGCCGCTCGCCGCGTTCAGCGCCACGGCGGAGCGGAAGCCGCCCAGGTAGCTGTTGTACGCGTTCCACGGCGCGTCCCGGACCACCGTGTACTCGACGCGCTCGGTCCCGGGCAGGCCGAACCGGTCCCGGGTCCGCTCGCGCAGCGCGTCGGAGACCGCCTGCACGCAGCGGTGCAGCCGGTCCGGCGGAACGGTGTTGCGCCGGTAGAACTCCTCCACCCGGTCCACGAGCGGTCCCGGCCCGGGCAGCAGCGCGTCGATCTCGTCGTGCACCGCCGCGTACCGCTCCGGCGGGGTGCGGGTCACGTCGACGTCGTAACAGGCGCGCACCTCGTCCCGGAAGGACATCGGCGTGCCGGCGAGCCGGTCGGCGACCGCGCGCAGCGCGGCGAGCTGGGCGGTGAGGTACCGCTGGCGGGCCGGTTCGAGGTCGCTGTCGTCGAGGGCGGCGAGCGTCCGGCCGGCCTGGCGGGACAGCTCGCGGGGGTCGGGCGGCGGTTCGGCGGCGACCTGGTCGCGCAGCGCCGGGTCACCGTAGTAGCAGTCGACGAGCCCGTCGACCAGCCGGCCGAGGCGCAGGCCGAGCAGCAGGTAGTCGCGGACCAGGGGGTTCACCCGGCCACCTCCGGGCGGGCGGCGGTCAGGTCCACGGCGTACCCCTGCGGGGGCAGCGGCGCGATCCCGTCGACCCGGTCCGGCCGCCTCGGCGCGGCCACCGGCGCCCGGTGCAGGATCGGCACCACCGCCACGTCGGCGACCGCGCGTTCCGCGGCGGCCCGCCAGGCGGCGTCGGCCCGCCACGGCTCCGGCGCGTCGAGCGCCCGCTCGATCAGCGCGTCCACCTCGGGTGCGGCGTAGCCGCCGTGGTTGGCGCCGCCGGGCACCGGGGTCGCCTGAAGCATCGCCTGCGCGAAGACCCGCCCGTTGTGCTCCAGCCAGTCGGGTACGCGCGCCGCCACCGCGAGCTGCCAGCCGCCGGCGGTGGCGGGGGCGCGCAGCGCCTCGGTGTACGCGGCGTCGGCGAGCCCGACCGCCCGGGTCGGCAGGCCGGCCCGGGTGAGGTCGCTCGCGCAGGCGTGCGCCACCTCGGGTCCGAGGCCGGAGTGCGGGTGGATCAGGACCAGCGGCGTGCCGTCGGCGTGGCCCGCCGAGGCGAGCAGTTCACGGGCCCGCGCCGGATCACCGGTGGGGTACGGATCGGCCGTGTCGTGCCCGGCGTTGCCCGGCGGGATCAGCGAGCCCGCGACCCGTACCGGCACGCCGGGGCGGTGCCGCCGGTACAGGTCGGCCACCGCGGCCTTGTCCACGGCGAGCGCCACGGCCTGCCGTACCCGGGGGTCGGCCCAGACCGGGTCGCGCAGGTTGAGCAGGAGGTACGGGTCGAGCGCCCAGCCGAGCGCGCCGTCGCCGTCGACCGGCTCGGCGGCCGGCAGCCCGCCGACTGCGGGCACGACCGGCACCTCGGCCGGCGCGTCGGTGGGCTCCGCGTCGGCGCGGCCGGCGCCGTCGCTCAGGCGCAGCTCCACCCGGTCGGCCTCGGCCCGCCGGTACGGGTCGGCGGCGGGCTCCCAGGCCGGGTTGCGGACCAGTTCGACCCATTCGCCGGGCCGGTGCCGCCGCACCCGGTACGGCCCGTTGGAGCGCAGGTGGGCGGCGGCCTCGGGGCTGCCGGGGACGAACGCGTCGTGCTCGACGGGCACCGCCGACGCCGCGGGCAGCGCGAGCATGTGCACGAAGTCCAGCGCCGGCCGGGCCAGCTCGATGACGAGCGTCTCGTCGTCGAGCGCGAAGACGCCGGGGATCTCGTGCGCGTTCTGGTACGCGGCCAGCGTCGCCGCGTCCCCGGCCTGGTGGGTGGCCTCCGCCGCCCAGGCGGTGGCGAAGTCGGCGAGGCCGCGCACGGTGCTCGCGAAGTACGCGAGTGACGGTGAGGGCCGGACCGGGTTGCACATCCGTTTGAAGCCGCGGACCACGTCGTGCGCGGTGACCGGACGCCGGTCGGGGGTGTCCCAGCGGACGCCGGGGCGCATGTGGAACACGTAGCTGCGGTGGCTGGCGCCGAGCCCGGCGTTCCAGGTGGAGGGGACCTCCAGGGCGAGGTCGGGCACCGGCGTGACGGCCTGCCAGTCGCGGACGTCCCGGGCGGTCTGCCAGGTGACGAGCTGCCGGGTGTGCAGCCGGACGAACGGGGCCGCCGACGCGGGGGCGCAGCTGGGGTCCAGCGGTGCGGCGTCGGTGGGCGCGACCACCCGCAGCACGCCGCCGCGCCGCCGCGCGGTGGCCGGCTCCGGCCGGTACGGGGCGACGGTCATGACAGCTCCCGGACGAGGTCGGCGATGGCGTCGACGGCGAGGTCGACCTCCTCGGCGGTGTTGTAGAGGTGGGTGCAGATCCGGGCGGCGTAGTGCTGGTGCGGTGAGCCGGCGACGTCGAACTCGGTCCACCGGGTCCAGATCCGGTGCCGGCTCTCCAGCTCGTCGACGAGGCGGGCGAATTTGGTGATGTTCCAGCCGTCGGCCCGGTCGGGGAACGGGTTGAACGCCACCAGCGGCGCGGTCAGCCGGTCGTCGGTGAGCGGTGAGTACAGCGACTCGACGCCGAACCGCTCGACGATCCGGGCGCGGGTGTGCGCGCCGAGCGCCACCGCGCGCCGCTCGATCCGGTCCCGGCCGATGCGGTCCCACAGCTCGCACGCCTTCGCCAGGGCGGCGCCCCGGGCGATGCTGGCACTGCCGGCGCTCTGCAGGTAGTCGCCCATGTTGTAGCTCTCCACCCGGGTGGTGGTACGCGGTGGCGGGGCGCCCATCATCGGGTACCAGGTGGAGATGACCGGCCAGAACGTCGGCAGCGGCAGCGGGTTGTGCTCGGGGTGGACCTTGTTGCGGACGTAGAGCAGCCCGGTGCCGAGCGGCCCGCACTGGAACTTCGAGCCGGAGCAGGTGACGAAGTCGGGTCCGAGCGCGCGCAGGTCGGTGTCGAACAGGCCGGGCAGCAGCGCGCCGTCGACCACTGTGGTCAGGCCGTGTTGCTGGGCCAGGTCGCAGAGCTGGCGCACCGGCATCCGGGTGCCGGTGAACAGCGTGACGGCGGCGAACGCCAGCACCTTCGTCCGCGGCGTGATCGCCCGGGCGAACATGTCGACGATCTCCTCGGCGGTGACGTCCGGCCCGACCGGCGGGGTCAGCACGGTGAGCGTGATCCGGTGCCGGTTGCGCAGCAGGTTGAAGTTGGACAGCACCGAGTAGCACTCGTGGCTGGTGGTGATGACCTCGTCGCCCTCGTGCAGGTCGAGCCCGTTGATGACGCGGGCCACCCCCTCGGTGGCGTTGTGGCAGATCACCATCTCGTCCTGGTCGACGCCGAACGCCCGGCCGATGGCGGCGCGGTGCTCGGGGTACATGCCGGGCGGGTAGACGTTGCGCAGTCCGCCGTTCCACTCCCGGGTCACCCGGTCGTTGACATCCAGCACCTCGTACGGCATCACGCCGATGGTGCCGGTGTTGAGGTGGACCGCGTCGGGCTCCATCGCGAACAGCGACCGCAGCTCCGCGAAGGAAGCGGCGCGCAGCGGGTCGGCCGGTGCGGGCGGCCCGCCGGTGCGGGAGGCCGTCGTGGTCGCGGGGTCGTCGGTCACGCTGACGCGCATGGCGTCCCTCCTGTCAGGAGCTGGCACCCGCCAGCGAATTTACCATATGATTCTCAAGTAAATAGTCGACCCGCTGCCCGCCCCGTCCGACCGCGCCGGGCTCTCCGGCGCGTCCCACCGCAGAGCAGGGAGAAGCGATGATCGCGTGCCACACCGGCGGTTGGCCGGACACCGAAGATCCTCAGCGGACGGAGCCGGCTGCCTCCGGCTGCTCGTGCGGCTGCGCCGGCCGCTGCCGGCCGCCGTCCGCCGGCGCCGGCGGTGAGCGCGACCGCCGGCAGGAGCAGTTCGACGCGCGCGACCGGGTGCCCTGACGCCGGGCGGGTGGGGGCGGCCGGGCCGCCGCCCCCACCGGGCCGGTCAGCCGCCGAGCACGTCCGGCAGCCGGACCGCCTTGAACCGCCGGTCGGCGAAGTCGCAGTACCAGACCAGCTCGCCGTCCCAGGCCAGCCCGGTCGGATGCCCCGGCAGCCGCACCGTGGCGACCAGCCGGCCCGACTCCGCGTCGACCGCGTGCAGCAGGCCGTCCTCGAACTCGGCGTAGAGCACGTGACCCTCGGCGTACGTGAGGCCCGAGGGCGACCCCACGACCGGGTGCTCCCGCTGCACCGTCATGGTCTCGAAGTCCCGTAGCTGGATCACCGCGGGCGCGCGCAGGCAGAGCCACACGCCCTCGGGCCCGGTCTCCATGCCGGTGACCCGGCCGTTGGAGGGCCGTACCGGCTTCGACCCGACGGTCTGGCCGGTGGCCGGGTCGATCAGCAGGATCCGCTTCGGCCGGCCGCCGATCTGGCACAGTTTTCCGTCCGCGTATCCCAGGTCGGCCCGCACGTCCGGGTACGCGAAGGACCGGCGTACCGCGCCGTCCGCCGGGTCGATCGCGAAGATCCGCGCGGCGTCCTGGTCGGAGTGCCAGAGCCAGGTGCCGTCCCAGGTCAGGCCGCACATGTAGCCGGCCGGGCCGGGCAGGCTGCGCACCACCTCGACGGGCGGTGCGATCGTCGAGCCGCTCACCGTCTCGTTCTCCCTTCGTTGGCTGACCCGGCCCGCGCCGGGCCGGCGGACCTGCGGGCGGCGTCAGTCGACGGCCGCCACCGGGGCGTTCAGCCGGGCCGTCAGCGCGGCGATGTGCGCCGGCGACGCGCCGCAGCACCCGCCGGCCACGGCGAGCCGGTACTCCACCGCCCAGCCGGCGACCAGGTCGCCGAACTCGGCGGGGTCGAGCAGCGGGCGCGGCCCGGGCGCGCCGTCGCGGCGGTCCTCCAGGTTCGGGTACGCGCCGATCGGGCCGTCGTCGGCGTCGCGCAGCGCCCGCAGGCACCGCTCGGTCGCCTCCGGGGCGGTGCAGTTGACAAGCACCACCTCGGCCCCGGCGGCGCGCACCGCGCGGGCGGCGTCCACCAGGGAGTCGCCGGACAGCAGCCGGCCCTGGTCGTCGCAGACGAAGGCGGCCCAGGCCCGGGCGCCCACCTCGCGTACCTGCTCCACCGCGATGCGTGCCTCGCGGGCGGTGTTCATGGTCTCCACCAGCACCAGCTCCACCCCGGCCCGGACCAGCTCCACGGCCAGCCAGCGGTGCTCCTCACGCAGCTCGTCGTCGGCCGGCACCAGGTCCGGCCGGTAGCAGTCCTCCACCGGAGCCATCGACGCGGCGATCCGGGTGCCGGGCGCGCCGGCCGTGTTGCGGGCGGCGAGCGCGACGCCGACGGCCGCGTGCACCATCCAGCCGAGGCCGGCGTCCTCCAGTCCGGCGCGGCGCAGCGCCCGCAGGTTGCAGCGCAGCGTGTTCGCCGTGAGCACCTGCGCCCCGGCGGTCAGGAACCGCTCGTGGACGTCGCGCAGCACGCGCCGCCGGCTGTCCGCCAGCAGCGCCGCGGTGCCCCACCACGGGGGCTGGTACGGCAGCCCGGCGCGCTGCAACTCGGTGGCGAGTCCTCCGTCGAGCACCACCGGGGCGCCGCCGGTCGTGAATGCGGACATGTCTCCTCCTTCGCGGGGCGGTAATGCCGGTCAGCGGGTCAGGCGCCGTCACGCAGCGCGGTGACCAGGTCCTCGACCAGGTCGGCCGGGTCCTCGATGCCGGGTGAGATCCGGATCAGCCGGTCGGTCAACCCGAGACGCCGGCGTACCTCGGGCGGCACCGGGCGGTGGGTCATCAGCGCCGGGCACTCGATCAGGGAGCGGACGCCGCCGAGGCTGACCGCGGCGGTGAACAGGCGTACCCGGTCGAGCAGCTTGGCCGGGTCGCCGCGGTACTCGAAGGCGGCGAGCGCGCCGGGCGCGGTCATCTGCCGGGCCGCCACCGCGTGCTGCGGATGCGTGGGCAGGCCCGGATAGCTGACCGTCGCGACGCTCGGCTCGGCCAGCAGCGCCGCCACCACCGCGCGGGTGTTCTCCACCTGCCGGGCGGTGCGCAGGGACAGCGTCTTCAGGCCGCGGTGGGTGAGGTAGCAGTCGAAGCCGCCGGGGGCGTTGCCGGCCACCGTGCGGTAGGCCAGGAACCGCCGGTGCAGCTCCTCGTCCTGGTAGACGAGCGCGCCGCCGAGCACGTCGAGATGACCGGCGACGGACTTGGTGGTGCTGTAGAGCGTGATGTCCGCGCCGTGCGCGAGCGGTCGTTGCAGCACCGGCCCGGCCAGCGTGTTGTCCACCACCACCAGGGCGCCGTGCCGGTGCGCGAGGTCGGACACCGCGGCGATGTCGGCGACCTTGAGCAGCGGGTTGGTGGGCGTCTCCAGCCACACCATGGCCAGCTCCGGGCCGCATTCGGACAGCGCGCGGTCCCGCTCGGCCGGGTCGGCGAAATCCACCGGCCGGACCGTCACGCCGCGCTCGGCGGCGGCGGCGAGCAGCTGGTGGGTGCCGCCGTACACGTCGTCGGAGGCGAGCACCAGCCGGCCCGGCGGCACCAGCGACAGCGCCGTCGTGGCGGCGGCCTGCCCGCTGGTGTACACGGTCGCGTGCCGGGCGTCCTCCAGCGCGGCGAGGCACTCCTCCAGCGCCTCCCGGTTGGGCTGCTCGCCCCGGGCGTAGAAGTAGCGCGGCGGGTCCTGGGCGGTGCGGTCGTAGGTGGTGGCGAGGTGGATCGGCGGCACCACGTCGCCGGTGCCGGGCACTGGTCGCTGGCCGACGTGCACCAGCCGGGTGTCGAACCTCATGACGCTCCCTTCCGGGCGCTGCTCAGAGGAACCGGACGTCGGGGTGGTCGGTGGTCCAGGGACCCGGTCGTACGCCGGCGAGCAACTCGCCGACGAGGTCGATCTCGGCGGTGGTGTTGTAGACGCCGAAGGAGAGCCGGACCGTGCCGAGCAGGCCCATCTCGTCGAGGAAGGTGCTGGCGCAGTGCACGCCGCAGCGCACCGCCACGCCGTGCCGGTCCAGGTGCGCCCCGACGTCGTACGGGTGGATGCCCTCGACCACGAACGAGACGATGCCGCTGGGGTCGGCGGCCGGGTCACCGACCACCCGCACCCGGTCGATCGCGGCGAGCACGTCGACGGCGTGCCGGACCAGCGCCCGGTCGTGCCGGCGGATCGCGTCCCAGCCGAGGTCGCGCAGGTAGTCCAGGGCGGCGGCCAGCCCGACCGCGCCGGCCACGTGCGGCGTGCCGGCCTCCCACCGGGCCGGCCCGTCGAGGTAGCGGACCGGCTGGTCGGCCGCGACGCCCTTCACGGTGCCGCCGCCCACCTGGTACGGGGGCAGCCCGGCGAGCAGGTCCCGGCGGCCGTGCAGCACGCCGACGCCCATCGGCCCGTACGCCTTGTGCCCGGAGAAGCAGTAGAAGTCGGCGTCGAGGTCGCGCACGTCGACCGGCCGGTGCGGTACGGCCTGGGCGCCGTCGACCACCACCAGCGCGCCGGCCCGGCGGGCGGCGGCGGTCATCTCCCGTACCGGGTTGACGGTGCCGAGCACGTTCGAGACGTGGGTGACCGCCACCAGCGCGGTGTCCGGGCCGAGCGCGGCGGCGAACCGGTCGGCCCCGACCCGCCCGTCCGGTCCGGCCGGCACCACTGTGAGCGTGGCGCCCGTACGGTCGCAGAGCCGGCGCCACGGCAGCAGGTTGCTGTTGTGCTCCATGCCGGTCACCACGACCCGCCGGCCCGGCCCGGCCACCCGTTGCCCGGCGGTGTCCGCGACCAGGTTGACCGCGGCGGTGGTGCCGGCGGTGAAGAGCACCTCCTCCGGCTGCGCCGCGCCGATCGCCCGCGCGACGCTCTCGCGGGCCTGCTCGTACCGCTCGGTGGACTCCAGGCCGAGCCGGTGGTAGCCGCGCCCGACGTTGCTGTTCGCCCCGGTGTAGTAGTCGGTCATCGCGTCCAGGACGACGCGGGGCTTCTGCGTGGTGGCGGCGTTGTCCAGGTAGGCGACGAGGTCGCCGGCCCGGCGGGCCAGCAGGGGGAAGTCGTCCCGTACCGCCCTGGGCAGCGCCTCCGGATCGTGTCGCACCGTGTCCGTCATGCCGGCTCCTGTCGCTTGACGGCCGGTCGTCGGTGCCGGCGTACGCGCCGCGCGGGGTCGCCCCCGCGACGCGCACGGACGCCGTCAGGCGCTCGGGCGACGGAGGGCGGACCGGTCGTCCCCGTGGGACCACAGTGCTCGGGAGGTGCCGCACGGGCGCGGCGTGCCGGACGACGACGGGCCCCGACGAACGCCGAGGCTAGTTCAGAATAATATAGTGATCCGGTCCCGTCACCCCCTGGCGCGGGTCAGTGACCGGAGGTCGTCTGAGCGGCGGGCGCGGCGCCGGCGTCCAGGCCGAGCAGCTCGCAGCAGCGCAGCACCGCGTCGATGTCGCCCTCCAGCTTGAGCTGCCCGCCGACCATCGCCATCAGCGGCGTGACCCGCCCGGCGCCGATGCGCACGAACGTGGCCGCGTCGGTGGTCGCCACCATCGCCGGGTCGTCGGACGGCCCCTTCGCCACGCGCGGCACCCCGCCGGCGACGTCGATGCGGAAGACCTCGTCGTCGACCTGGAACTGGTAGCTCTCGTCGATCGGGGAGATCTTGTCCCACTGGAACATCGCCTCCACGGCGAGGAAGCCCCAGTGCGGGCGGACCGTGTCCTCGGCGTTCAGGTCACCGACGAACTCCAGGCCCCAGTGCGCGAGCCCGAGCACCATCGGCCGCAGCGCCTGCCCGGTCGGGGTCAGCTCGTAGGAGAGCCGGCCGCCGGTGCCGTGCACGTCGACCTGCCGCAGCACGCCCGAGTCGACGAGGAACTTGAGCCGGTCGGCGAGCAGGTTCGTGCCGATGCCGGGCAGGTCCGCGAGCAGTTCGCTGTAGCGCCGGGGACCCATCAGCAGCTCCCTGATGATCAGCAGCGTCCAGCGTTCGCCCAGCACGTCGAGCGCGGACGCGAGCCCGCAGTACTGGTGGTAGGAGCGCTTGCCGGCGAGGCCAGTCTGTGCCATTCCGCTATCGTATATTTTAGTCGGCTGTTTGCGCAGGTGGGGCCGCGCTGTCGAAGCGACCGGCCAGGCCCGGCGGACCGTTCGGCCAGCGGTCAGGCGGCGGCCCGGCGGCCGAAGAGCCCGCGCATCAGCACCGGCTTGGCCAGCTCCTGGAAGTCGAGGTCGGGGTCGAGCTCGCGTACCGTCCCCTCGATCACCAGCAGCGACAGCAGCGGGAAGATGAGTTCCGGCGCGGCGTGCACGCCGTAGCGGCGTTGCAGGTCGAACATCTCCGCGGCGAACGCGATCAGGCTGAACTCCCGGGCCGGCAGCCCGTGGCTGCGCTCCACCAGGTCGGCCATCCGGACCAGGAACGTCTCCACGTCGGCGTCCGGCCGCAGGCCGGTGCCGCTGCGCACCACGATCTCGGCGCAGTACCGGCCGCGCCCGATCGACATGTTCATGAAGAACTCCGCGAACAACCGGCGCAGCTCCTCGGTGAGCTGCACGCTGAACCCGGCGTCGAGCACCACCACCTGGGCGCCCCGGGTGAAGTAGAGGTTGCCCGGGTGCATGTCGCAGTGGACGAATCCGTCCACGAAGAGCATGTGGTAGATCGCTGTCATCGCGGAGGCGGCGAACCGCTTTCGCACGGCCGCCGACATCGACCGCGCCACGTCCACGTCGAGGTCCGGCATGAACTCCATGACCAGGCAGCGCGGCCGGCAGGCGTCGTCGCGTACGCCGGGCACCCGGACCCGGGGCACCACGGCGAGGTTCTCCTTGAGCCGGCGCAGGTTCTCCGCCTCCCGGGCGAAGTCGAGCTGGCCGAACACCGCTCCGCACATGTTCTCGACCACCTCCCGCACCGGGACGCCGCGCAGCATCGGCAGCCGGGCCATCACCCGGGCGCCGTGCCGCATCAGCGCGAGGTCGAGGGCCATCGTCGACTCGATGCCGGGACGGCGCAGCTTGAGCGCCACCTCGGCGCCGTCGGGCATCCGGCCGCGGTAGACGCAGGCCACGCTGCCGCTGGCCACCGGCGTCGGGTCGATCTCCGCGAACTCCGCGGGCGTCTCGCTGCCGTACGCCTCGGCCAGCGCCCGGCTGGTCTGCTCGGGGGTCATCGGGTCGACCCGGTCCTGGAGCACCGACAGCTCGTCGCAGAGCGCGGCCGGCAGCACGTCGCGCCGGGTGCCGAGCACCTGCCCGGCCTTGACGAACGTCGGGCCGAGCCGCATCAGCAACGTGGTGAGACGGCGGTACAGCAGCCGGCGGGCCGCCGCCCGGTCACCTCGGACCGCCTTGACCAGCGCCGCCGGCAGCACCGGCAGCAGGTGGGCGGCGCCGACCGCGCCGATCCGGGTCGAGCGGGCCAGCAGAGCGCGCGTGGTCGCCATGGACGTCAACCCTTCGTGATGCCCGGCACCTCGATCGCCCGGAGCTGCAGGGTGGTGAAGTCGCAGTACCAGATGCGGCGGCCGTCCCAGGTGATGCCGGTCGGGTTGCCCGCGACCGAGTAGGCGGCCACCTCCCGGCGGGCCGCCACGTCGTACAGGTTGATGGTGGCCGCGTCGCGGTCGGAGTAGACGAGGTAGCTGTCGGAGACGGTCAGGCCGGCGATCGGCTGCCGGACCGGGAACGTGTCGATCAGCCCGAAACCGTCCGGGTCGCGCAGGTCGACCTGGCGCAGGTCCTCGTAGCCCAGCCAGAGCCCGTGCCGGGTCGCCTCCAGCCCGCACAGCACGTTGCCGGGGCGCGGGTTGCCGAACTCGCCGAGCAGCTCGCCGTCCTCGGGATCGACCAGCCGCAGCACACGGTCGTCGCCCGCCACCTGCAGCAGCCGCCCGCCGATCGTGGTCAGGTCGGTGCGCACGCCGGGGCAGTCGAGCCGGCGGACCACCTTGCCGCTGATCGGGTCCAGGGAGGCGATCTGGCTGGAGACCGCCTCGGAGAACCAGAGGCACTCCGCGGACCAGGTCAGGCCGCAGAGCTTGAGAGCGCCACGGACGGGAATGTCGCGGACGGTACCCACCGCGAAGGGCATCAGGACCTCCTCTGCCGGGACAGGCCGCACTCCAGCCGCCAGCCGGTCACGGCGCGGACGTCGCGCCGGGCCGGCCGGCGCAGGGCGACGGACAGCTCGTCGCCCTCGGCCACGTCGGTGTGCCGCAGCGGCCACACCCAGACCGCCCAGTTGCATCCGGGGTACGACGGGAAGTTCGACAGCGTCACGTCGTCGGTGAAGTCGGCGGTGAAGAAGCCGAGCACGGCGTGCAGCCTCCCCGGCGCGATGACCGGCAGCCGCTGCCGCAGCGTCTGCCGGGACGGCGACCGGCCGTCGAGCGCCTGGTCGAGCACCACTGTGGGCTCGGTCAGCAGCTTCGGCGGACGCTGGAAGAAGTGCAGCTGGGCCGCCGGGGCCACGAGCTCCTGCACCGGGTCGAGCCGGTAGCCGTAGAAGTCGCCGCCCCACAGCCCCCAGCCCTCGTCGGCGAACTCGGCCGCGGCCAGCCAGGTCCGCAGCCGCCGGGGCACCACCCGGCCGCCGGGGCGCAGGTGGCGACGGGCGATCACGTGCAGCACCTCGGCCATCTCCTCCTCCGGGCCGAGGTTTCCCATCATCTCGGAGACCAGCACGTCCGCCTTGCGGGGCAGCCGGACCGTACGGGCGTCGCCGGTGACCAGGGTGAGCCGTCCCTTGAGGTCGTTGGCCTCGATGATGCGGGCCGCCGCCGCGGCGGTGGCCGGGTCGGCCTCGACCGCGTACACGTGCTCGGCGCCGTGCCGCAGCGCCAGCAGGGAGAGCGCGAGCAGCCCCGCGCCCACGTCGACCACCACGTCGCCGGGGGTGACGGCCTCCTCCAGCGCCCTGTCGTACGCCCGCAGCCGGGGCGCGTCGCCGAGCATCATCTGGTGCATGAGCAGCAGCCGCTGGTCCACGCGGTACCCCCTGAGCGCGCGTCCCTCCCGACCGCCGTAGCAGCCGGGAGGGACATCGTGACGGTACGTTGCTATTGGTTTTACTAGTAGAACCTCTGGCCGGCAAGCCCGTCAAGCGGACCCGTCGGTCAGGCGTTCACCGCGGCGTGCTCGCCGACCAGCGCGTCCCGCATCACCAGGTTGACGCCGGTGAGGCGAGCCTTCGGCTGCTCGTCCACGGTGACCAGGGCGGTGTCCGAGCCGTCCAGCTTGAGCTCGGTGCCGGTGGCCTCCATGCCGCGCATCTTGCCGTTGACGTGCACGGAGTTGGCGGCGTAGAGCGTCTCGTGCGGCGTGACCAGCTCGAACTCGGCGTCGATGTGCAGGTCGCCGGGGAACTTGAGCCGGCTGAGGCTGTCCTCGTTGCCCTCGCCCAGCGTGCCGCCGGAGACCCGCGGCCAGCTCGCCCGCAGCATGACCCGGCCACCCAGCTCCGGGCTGTGTCCGACGACCGCGACGCGGGCCAGCTGGGCGAGCACGCCCGGGCCCTCGTCGTGCTTGTCCGGGCCGAAGAGCAGCACCTCGGCACCGGCCGCCTTGCGGTAGTCCCCGGCCAGGTCGACCCGCACCGTCTTGCCGTTGACCTCGACCTCGATCTGCCCCTCCAGCGAGGTCTGCATGATCATGGACGGGTCGACCAGCATGGACATGCACGGGCCGGCGCTGGGCGCGAAGAACAGGTTCGGCGTGATCCCGACCGGCTGGTTCTCGTCGTTGGCCGGGTACCACGCCTCCGGCAGCGTGGTGCCCTTGACGACGTTCGGCGCGGCCATCACGTCGAAGGGACCGTCACCGCGCGGCTTGCCCAGGTAGGGCCCGGTCAGCGGCTTCTTGAACGGCGGGACGCTGTCGACCACGCCGTAGATGTCGATGACGTTGCGGTGGGCGAGCCGCAGCGTGCTCGACTCCAGGATGCCGAAGCGGCGGATGTAGAACTCGGCCGGGAAGTTCTTGCCCGGCACGATCTGCCGCACGTGCCCGCTGTTGGGCAGGAACGGGTTGGACAGGACCTGGATGCGGTCGTCCAACTCGTAGCTGAACCCCTTGATGCCCACCTCGGGCGCGCTGATCAGCTCGGTGGCGAACTGCGCGTAGCCGTTCTCGTCGACCTTGTGCTCGAAGCCCGGCATGGGCCACTTGTTGAGCTGCACGAAGCCGGACAGGTTGATCGTCTCGCGGCGGCCCGAGTAGTAGTCCTCGCCGAAGACCACGGTTGCCGCGGCGAGGATGTGCGGGCGGATCGGCTTGGGTTCGAGGTTCAGGGACTCGTAGGTCTCTCTGGTGCTCAAGCCAGACACCTCCAATGTCTGTCGGCAGGGGTCAGCGGCGGTCTGAGGGCCGCTGGTGGACCGGACCCGACCGGTCCCGCCGAACTTCAAGCTATGTGTTTTTAAAGCGTGCTGTCAATGCCTGAAGCATCGTCAGGTGTCATCGGCCTCCAGAACGCGACGGCCCGCTCCCCCGGCGGGGAGCGGGCCGTCGCGGCGGCCGCCGGTCAGTCCGGCACGGCCGCCGCGCCGGCCGGCAGCAACGGCCGGGACAGCGGCAGGGGCAGTTCGGCGGCGGGACTCGTCACGGCCCCCGGGGTGCCCGTCTCCAGCGCCAGCCGGCGCAGCAGGCCGAGCATCCGGTACCGGCCGCCGGTCGTCCCGACCGGCATCACCAGGGACTTGTCCACCAGGGCGGCGAGCACCACCCGCACGTCCGTGGGCCCGGACGGATGGGGCCGCCAGAACCGCTGGGCGGCCGCCAGGTCGAACACCCCCGGCAGCAACGCGACGCGCTGGAACAGACAACGCTCGGCCACGTCGAGGCGCTGGACGCTACGGTCGAGCATCGCCCGCAGCGACGTGTGGCGTGACTCCGGTCCGGCGGCGGGCGGGCGCAGTCCGTCCAGCGGTCCCTCCAGCTTGCGCAGCACCCCGTCCAGACTCTCGGTGGCCAGGCACGCCGCCGCCATCTCCAGGGCCAGCGGCAGGCCGTCGAGCCGGCGGCAGATCTCCACCGCGACCTCCGCGTCCCGCCGGTCGAGGCGGAACCCGGGGCGGGCCTGGGCCGCCCGTTCGGCGAGCAGCGCGACCGCCGGATTGGACAGGACCGACGGCCATCCGCCCGGCTGCGGCACCGGGAGCGGATGCAGGCGCTGGACCCGCTCGTACGGCAGCCCGAGCGGCTGACGCGAGCCGGTCAGCACCGCCACGTCCGGGCACGCCAGCAACAGCCGGTCGGCGACCACCGCACACGCGTCGACCAGGTGCTCGGCGTTGTCCAGCACCACGAGTGTCGGCTGGTCGCGCAGCAGTTCGACCGGATCCTCGGCGCCGTTGCCCCCGAGCATCCGGGCCAGCCGGCGTTCCAGCTGCCGCCGGTCACTGAGATCGAGCGTGTCCACCGTCAGGACCCCGCCGGTGAAGACGCGGGCGGCCTGGTGGGCGGCGCGCAGGGTCACCGCCGACTTGCCACAGCCGGGCGCGCCGGTGACGGTCACCGCGCGGTACTTCGCCAGCAGGGCCGCCAGGTCGGCGATGTCCCCGGCCCGCCAGTGCAGCGGCCCGGAGATCGGCCCGCAGCCGGGCCTGCGCCTTGCGGCCGGCACCGCCGGCGCCGGCCGGGGCACCGGTGGACGGCCGGCCGGGCGCACCAGCGCCCGGTGCACCGCCCGCAGTTCCTCCCCCGGGTCGACGCCCAGTTCGGTACGGAGCCGCTCGGTGATGTCGGCGTACCGGTGCAGGGCCACGGTCCGGTGCCCGCTGCTGCCGAGCACGGCCAGATAGTCGGCCTGGATCGCCTCGTGCAGGGGTTCCAGCCGGGCCAGCCGGGTGGCGGTGTCGAGCACCGCCGCAGCGCGTCCCAGCCGCAGCCCCAGACCGACGTAGCTGTGCGAGGTCGCCACCCAGGCCGCACCCAGGGCCTCCACCTCGATGTTGTCGTGCAGCAGCGAGCGCAGCTCACCGAGGGTCGGGCTGCGCCACAGGTCCAGCGCCTGCCCGAGCAGGTGGAACGCCTCCTCGCGGCAGCCCTCGCCGATCCGCTTCTCGGCCTCGGCGACACAGCGGCGGAACCGCGCGACGTCCGTCTCGACGGTCTCGGCGCGCAGCGAGTACCCGGTGACGGTCGAGGCGATGACCCGTACCCGGCGCCGCGGCGGATGCTCCGGTTCGAGGACCTGGCGCAGCCGGGCCACGTACGTGTGCACGAGCGACCGGGCGCTCGGCGGGACTACGCCGCCCCAGACCGCCTCCTCCACCTCGCTCACCGGGACGCTGTCGCCCAGGCGTAACGCCAGAAGCGAGAGCACCGCCCGCTGCTTGGCCGGTCCGGGCTCCACCGGATGCCCCTTCCGCCGCACGCGCAGCGGACCCAACAGGTCGACCCGGTAACAGGCGCGACTCTCCATCATCTATCCCCCCAGGCTCAGCGTGAGCCCGAGACTGGCACATCCGGTTACCACGTCGCCACACTCAGCTATTGCTCAGGAAACTCGGCAGGCCAGGCCGCCAACCCGCCCGAGCAGCGTGATCACCGCCCGGGACGTGCGTAAAGGCCGCCGGGCGGAACGACGACGGCGGGGAGTTCTTTTTCATATGGCGAAGCTATTGATAGAAGTTGCGGGCCGTGCCGGGTTGCGTGACCCGGTTCCGACGAAGGCCCACCCTGAAAGGGATGTCGCCCACCTGGAGGCCCGTGTCGCGCATCCAGGATAGACAGAATGCTATATGAAATCTTAGTATTCTGGTGGCCGGATGACTCAGGTGAGGAGCACGAGGGCATGTTCGAGCGGTTCACCGACCGAGCGCGACGGGTTGTCGTCCTGGCCCAGGAAGAGGCCCGGATGCTCAACCACAACTACATCGGTACGGAGCACATCCTGTTGGGCCTGATCCATGAGGGTGAGGGTGTCGCGGCGAAGGCTCTGGAGAGCCTCGGCATCTCCCTGGAGGGTGTGCGTCAGCAGGTCGAGGAGATCATCGGCCAGGGCCAGCAGGCGCCGAGCGGGCACATCCCGTTCACGCCGCGGGCGAAGAAGGTGCTGGAGCTGTCGCTGCGCGAGGCGCTGCAGCTGGGCCACAACTACATCGGCACCGAGCACATCCTGCTCGGCCTGATCCGCGAGGGTGAGGGCGTCGCCGCCCAGGTCCTGGTGAAGCTGGGCGCCGACCTGAACCGGGTCCGCCAGCAGGTCATCCAGCTGCTCTCCGGCTACCAGGGCAAGGAGCCGGCCGCCGCCGGTGCCGCGCCGGGTGAGGCCGCGCCGTCGACCAGCCTCGTGCTGGACCAGTTCGGCCGCAACCTGACCCAGGCCGCCCGCGAGGGCAAGCTCGACCCGGTCATCGGGCGCGAGAAGGAGATCGAGCGGGTCATGCAGGTGCTGTCCCGCCGCACCAAGAACAACCCGGTGCTGATCGGCGAGCCCGGCGTCGGCAAGACCGCCGTCGTTGAAGGGCTGTCGCAGAAGATCATCAAGGGCGAGGTGCCCGAGACGCTGAAGGACAAGCAGCTCTACACCCTCGACCTCGGCGCCCTGGTCGCCGGTTCCCGCTACCGCGGTGACTTCGAGGAGCGTCTGAAGAAGGTGCTCAAGGAGATCCGCACCCGCGGCGACATCATCCTGTTCATCGACGAGATCCACACGCTCGTCGGTGCGGGCGCGGCCGAGGGCGCGATCGACGCCGCCAGCATCCTCAAGCCGATGCTGGCCCGTGGTGAGCTGCAGACCATCGGCGCCACCACGCTCGACGAGTACCGCAAGCACCTGGAGAAGGACGCCGCTCTGGAGCGTCGTTTCCAGCCGATCCAGGTGGGTGAGCCGTCGCTGGCCCACACCATCGAGATCCTCAAGGGCCTGCGGGACCGCTACGAGGCCCACCACCGCGTCTCCATCACCGACGCCGCCCTGGTCGCCGCCGCGACGCTCGCCGACCGGTACATCTCCGACCGGTTCCTGCCGGACAAGGCGATCGACCTGATCGACGAGGCGGGCGCTCGGATGCGGATCCGCCGGATGACCGCGCCGCCGGACCTGCGCGACTTCGACGAGCGCATCGCCCAGGTGCGCCGCGACAAGGAGTCCGCGATCGACGCGCAGGACTTCGAGCGGGCCGCCCAGCTGCGGGACACCGAGAAGCAGCTGCTCGGGCAGAAGGCGCAGCGGGAGAAGGAGTGGAAGGCCGGTGACCTGGACGTCGTCAGCGAGGTCGACGACGAGCAGATCGCCGAGGTCCTCGGTAACTGGACCGGTATCCCGGTCTACAAGCTGACCGAGGAGGAAACCTCCCGGCTGCTGCGCATGGAAGACGAGCTGCACAAGCGCGTCATCGGCCAGGAAGACGCCGTCAAGGCCGTCTCGAAGGCGATCCGCCGTACCCGGGCCGGCCTGAAGGACCCGAAGCGCCCGTCCGGCTCGTTCATCTTCGCCGGCCCGTCCGGCGTCGGTAAGACCGAACTGTCCAAGGCCCTGGCGGAGTTCCTGTTCGGCAGCGAGGACGCCCTCATCCAGCTGGACATGTCGGAGTTCCACGACCGGTACACCGTGTCCCGCCTCGTCGGTGCCCCTCCCGGCTACGTCGGCTACGACGAGGGCGGGCAGCTGACCGAGAAGGTACGCCGCCGGCCGTTCTCCGTGGTCCTCTTCGACGAGATCGAGAAGGCCCACCCGGACGTGTTCAACACGCTCCTGCAAATCCTGGAAGACGGACGCCTCACCGACGGTCAGGGCCGGATCGTGGACTTCAAGAACACGGTCATCATCCTGACCACCAACCTCGGCACCCGCGACGTCGCCAAAGCCGTCTCCCTCGGCTTCCAGGCGTCGGAGGACTCCGAGTCGAACTACGACCGGATGAAGCAGAAGGTCAACGACGAACTCAAGCAGCACTTCCGGCCCGAGTTCCTCAACCGGATCGACGACACCATCGTCTTCCACCAGCTGCGCGAGACCGAGATCCTCTCCATCGTCGACATCATGATCCAGCGCATCGAAACCCAGCTCCGCAACAAGGACATGGGCCTGGAACTGACCGACAACGCCAAGAAGTACCTCGCGAAGAAGGGCTTCGACCCCGTCCTCGGCGCACGGCCACTACGCCGCACCATCCAACGCGACATCGAAGACAACCTGTCCGAACGGATCCTGTTCAACGAACTGCCCCCCGGCCAGATCGTCGTCGTGGACTGCGAAGGCGACCCCGACGACACCGACACGTCCACACTCGTCTTCCGGGCCGGCAAGCCGGTGCCGACGGGTCAGCCGTAGGCCCGCCGGCCCACCGCCATCAGATGATCACGCGTCGCGTCGTCGCAGAGCGCCCCGGCCACCCCGGCGGCGTACGCCCGCTCGGGCCCGAGCCCGAGACGCGCCGCCAACTCGTGCTCACGGCCCAGATCGGTACCGAACATCGCCGGGTCGTCGGTCCCGACCGAGCAGCGCAGACCGGCGGCGACGAGGCGGGGCAACGGATGCGCGGCCTCGGACTCCACCACCCGGGTCCGCAAGTTCGACGTGGGGCACACGTCCAGCACCACACCCCGGTCCCGCAGCTCGGCGAGCAGGTCGTCGTCCTCGGCGGCCCGGATGCCGTGACGGATCCGGGCCGGAGCCAGCTCCAGCAGGTCGCGTACCGAATCCGGCCCACCCGCCTCGCCGCCGTGCGGGACGAACGCCAGACCGCCGTCGCGGGCGATCGCCACCGCCCGGGCGAACGCCTTCGCCGGCGCGGCCAGCTCCGGCCCGCCCAGACCGAACCCGACCACGCCCCGGTCCCGGTACCGCACGGCCTGGCGGGCGCACTCCTCGGCGTCGGCCGGCGCCAGCTCGCGGTCCACGTCGGGCGTCAACAGCACCCGTACGCCGTGCCGCTCGTACGCCTCGGCCGCGCCGTCGGCGTACCCCTCGAAGATGTCCGCCCAGCCGACGCCCCGGCGCACCCGCTCGGCCGGCGAGAAGATGCCCTCCAGGTAGACAGCGCCGTGCGTGGCCGCCTCGGCGGCGTACGCCACCACGATGCGCCGGAAGTCGTCGGCCGTACGCAGGCAGTTGGTGGTCAACACCCAGGTGCGGACGAAGTGGTCGAAGTCGGTGAACTCGTAGAGCTGACGCAGACCCTCGACCGTCTCCGCGGGCAGCCGCTGACCGTTGCGGCGGGCGATGACCAGCAGCGTCTCCGGCCGTACCGTCCCTTCGAAGTGGACGTGCAGCTCGATCTTCGGGGCCGGCACGGCCATCAGGCGGTTCGGAGCGCGCGCCGCTCGGCCATCACCGGCGTCCGCCCCCGCCAGCCGGCCTGCGACACGCCCAGCAGCCAGCGCAGCGGCGTGGCGGAGAGCAACGGCGGATCGGTGACCCGCACCTGCCGCACCGGCACCGTGAGCGTGGCCCGCGCGACGGTGATGCGCTGGGCGCTGCCCGTCTCGGCCGGTATCCGCAGGTCCGCGTCGCCGATCAGGAAGCTGTCCGGCGCGCCGTCGACGAGCGCCGAGGTGGCGTCCCGGTCCGGGCGCAGCAGCAGGACCCGGGCGCGGTGCTCGCCCGGCGGCACGGTGGCGGGCAGCGCGGCCGGCAGTGGACGCGGCGCGGCCGTCCACCATTCGTTGCGCCCCCCGTCGTGGGGCGCCACCGCGGCGAGCAGCAGCCCCGGCAGGTCCACGGTGTCGAGGTGCATCAGCGCCCGGGGGCCCTGGCCGGCGACTATCGCGCGGCTGCGGATCACCGGCAGCAGCGCCGCCACCGACACGCCCGCCAACTGCCGGGCGAGCTGGCGGAACCGCTCCGGGGGCAGACTCACCCAGCGCCGGAACTGGGTGGTGAACGTGCCGACGCTGGAGTACCCGACCTGGGCGCTGATCGCCGTGACGGTGAGCGAGGAACGCAGCAGCAGCCGCCGCGCCTCGGCCATCCGCAGGGCGGCCAGGAAACGTGCCGGTGTCATCGAGGTGGCCTGCTTGAACACGCGATGGAAATAGAAGGGGCTGAACGGGGCAAGGCGCGCCAGCGTTTCCAGCGGCAACGGCCTGCCGAGCTCTCTTTTCATGTGCTCAATCACCCGGACAATGGCGGCCGACCGGCCGTCATGTTCCTTGCAGTCGGCACCTGAAAACTGCCCCATGGCCCCTCCATCGCTACCCGGAAACCGTGACCAATAGTGCTGTGCGGCTCTTGAACGAGTCTTGATTTGCCGCACGCGGGCCGCTCGGGCGCCCTCGGCGGCGGGCGATACGTGCTGGCCGGAGCCGGTGCGGGACCCACTTCCAGGCTTGCGCGCACCCGGCTTCGCGCGCCCGCCGAAGCGGTGCCGACGGTCACCTGAGGCAACACAGCAACCTGCGAGAAGACAGTCGCCGAGGCGTTCCGCGAGTATTGGCCAGAGCGGGCACGCCAATCGAAGAACTTCTCTGCAGGCGAGCAGGATCCGCACGCGTACACCCACGGCGAATTGGACTTGCCATGGCCCGAATATTGTTGGCACTGCGACAACGAATCCTGACGCCGGATAAGCGCGAGGCGTTGTTTGACAAACGCGGCTTCCATGTCAAGAACGACGCCGCGCGGCAGGCCCTGGAAAGCGCCGGGCAGAGTTTCATCGGCGGTTTCGGTGACGCCGCCGGGGCGCCGGAGCCCCGGGCCGCCGAGGAACTGCTGGAAAGCCGGCCGGCGCCGCTGCGCGGCTTCGCCTACGAGGGCGCCGCGATGGCGTACGCCCTGATGGACGGCCTCCGCCCCGGCGGCGGCCGGGGCATGGCGCGGTTCCTGGCCGGGCGCGGCGACGCGCACGTCTACATGGCCCACGTGGGCGCCGGCTGGGCCATGGCCCGGCTGCCCCGCTGGCGCCGGCCGGCCATCCTCCCGCCCGACCCGCTGCTGCGCTGGCTCGCCCTCGACGGCTACGGCTTCCACCAGGCCTACTTCCACACCGGCCGGTACGTCCACGCACGGCACCGCGACCCGGCGCACATCTGGCCGGCGGAGCTGCGGCACTACGCGCCGCACGCGGTGGACCAGGGCATCGGCCGGGCGCTGTGGTTCGTCGCCGGCGCCGACCCGGCCGAACTGGTCCGGCTGCTCCACCGGTTCCCCGCCGACCGGCACTCCGACCTGTGGAGCGGGGTCGGCCTGGCCGCCAGCTACGCCGGTGGCGCCGATCTGACGGAACTGCGAACGCTGCGCGAGGCGGCCGGCGAGCACCGGGCGGCGCTCGGCCAGGGCGCCGCGTTCGCGGCCAAGGCCCGGATGCGGGCCGGACACGTGCCGACGCACACCGCTGTCGCGGTCGGCGCGTTCTGCGTCACCAGCATCGAGCAGGCCGCCGCGATCACCGATGCCGCCCTGACCGATCTGACCGACTCGGCGTCGCTGCCCGCCTTCGCGGTGTGGCGTCAGCGGATCGCCGACCATCTCGTACTGCTGGGGAGGTGCTGACCGGGTGTCCATGATCCTGGGTTGGGGCCGACGTCATCTCGCCGGGCTGACCGCCCTGCTGCTGATCGTCGGCCTGTTCCTGATCGCCGAGCCGGCCACTGCTACCGACGAGGAACGGCGACGGGTGGCCGCGGGCTACCGGTTCACGCCGCTGTCCATCGCGATCCCGGGTGGTCTGCCGCAGCAGAGCATCCGCCGGGTCAACAAGGAGTACACGCACATCGACGCGTGGATCTCGTCGGTGGGCGCCGGGGTCGCCATGAACGACATCGACGGCGACGGCCTGGCCAACGACCTCTGCGTCACCGACCCGCGGATCGACCGGGTGGTGGTCACCCCGACGCCCGGGGCGCGCCAGGAGCGGTACCAGCCGTTCGTGCTCGACCCGGCGCCGCTGCCGATGGGGCCGCACATGGCGCCGATGGGCTGCGCGCCCGGCGACTTCAACGAGGACGGCCGCACCGACCTGCTGGTCTACTGGTGGGGCCGGACACCGGTGATCTTCCTGGCCCGCCCGGACGCCACCGGTCTGTCCGCGGCGGCGTTCCAGCCGGTCGAGCTGGTCCCCCGGCCCGCCGCCGCCGACGGCGGCTACACCGGGCCGCGGTGGAACACCAACACGGTGAGCGTGGCGGACTTCGACGGCGACGGTCACGAGGACGTGTTCGTCGGCAACTACTTCCCCGACGGCCCGGTGCTCGACCACACGGTCAGCGGCGGCGTGGCGATGAACAGGTCCATGTCGGCCGCGTACAACGGCGGGCGCGACCATGTCCTGCGCTGGACCGGCGCGACCGCCGACAGCGTCACCTTCGCCGACGTGCCGGACCTCTTCGACGACGACGTCTCCCGTGGCTGGGCACTCGCGTCGACCGCCACCGACCTCGACGGCGACCTGCTGCCCGAGCTGTACGTGGCGAACGACTTCGGCCCCGACCGGCTGCTGCACAACCGCTCCACACCGGGCCGGGTGCGGCTGGCCCTGGTCGAGGGCGAGGGCAGCCGGCTCACCGTGCCCAAGTCGAAGATCCTCGGGCACGACTCCTTCAAGGGCATGGGCGTGGACGTCGGCGACCTGGACGGCGACGGCCTCTACGACATGTACGTCGGCAACATCACCACCTCGTTCGGCATCCAGGAGAGCAACTTCGCCTTCGTCAACCAGGCCCGGGACACCGACGACCTGCGGCAGCGGCTCGCCGACGGGCGGGCGCCGTTCGTCGACCGCAGCGCCCCGCTCAACCTCGCCTGGAGCGGCTGGAGCTGGGACGTCAAGATCGCCGACCTGACCAACAGCGGCCGGCCCGACATCGTGCAGACCAGCGGCTTCGTCAAGGGCGAGGTGAACCGGTGGGCGCAGCTGCAGGAGCTGGCCACCGCCAACGACACGCTGCTGGAGCACACCTCGGCGTGGCCACGGGTCCGGCAGGGCGACGACATCGCCGGCGGGCAGCCGCTGCGCCTGCACGCCCGGATGCCCGGCGGCGCCTACGCCGACATCGCCGGCCAGCTCGGCCTGGCGGTGCCCATCCCGACCCGGGGCATCGCGCTCGGCGACGCCGACGGCGACGGCCGGCTGGACATGGCGGTGGCCCGGCAGTGGGACGCGCCGGTGTTCTACCGCAACGACAGCCCCGGCACCGGATCGCAGCTGTCCCTGAAGCTGAACCGGCCGCCGGCCGGCGACGCCGCCACCGGCTCCCCGGTGATCGGCGCGGACGTCACCGTCCGCACCCCGGACGGCCGTGTGCTGCGCGGCCGGGTCGACGGCGGCAGCGGCCACTCCGGCCGCCGCAGCTTCGAGGTGCACATCGGCCTCGGCGACGTCACCGGGCCGGTCCAGGTCGACCTGGCCTGGCGGGACCGCACCGGCGCGCCACGCGCGCAGACGGTGACCCTCACCCCCGGCCGGCACGCGCTCACCCTCGGCACCCAGGCACAGGAGGCGAGTTCATGACGAAGTCACGCGACCCGCGAGTGACAGCGCTGCGCCGCTTCGCGATCTCGATCACCGTCCTCAACATCCTCGGCTACACGGTCCTCGGCTTCGAGCAGCCCGCGCTCTGGCCGGTGTACGCCGTGCTCACCGCGTACGCCGCCGAGCTGCTGCTGGAGGCGGTGGGCGCCCGGGGTGAGGGCCGCGCCCCCCGGTACGCCGGCGGCGTGCGCAACCTGGTCGAGTTCCTCTTCCCCGCGCACATCACCGCGCTGGCGGTGAACATGCTGCTCTACACCAACGACCGGGTGCTGGTGATGCTCTTCGGCGTGCTGGTGGCGATCAGCGGCAAGTGGCTGCTGCGGGCGCCGGTCAACGGGCGGCTGCGGCACTTCATGAACCCGTCGAACTTCGGCATCGCGATCGTGCTGCTGCTGTTCCCGTGGGTCTCCATCGCGCCGCCGTACCACTTCACCGAGAACCTCTCCGGCCCCGCCGACTGGGCGATCGTGGCCGTGATCCTCGTCCTGGGCACGATGCTCAACGCGAAGCTCACCCGCCGGATGTGGCTGATCGCCGGCTGGCTGTCGATCTTCGTGGTGCAGTCGGTGGTCCGGGGCCTGGTGCTGGACACGTCGATCGTGGCCGCGCTGGCCACCATGACCGGTACCGCGTTCGTCCTGTTCACCAACTACATGATCACCGATCCGGGCACCACGCCGAGCCGGCCCGCCGCCCAGTTCGCGTTCGGTGGCGGCGTGGCGCTGGTGTACGGCGTGCTGACCGGCGCCTCGGTGACGTACGGGCTCTTCTTCGCCACCGCGATCGTCTGCCTGGTCCGCGGCACCTTCCTCTGGTCGCTGCACGCCTCGCGCCGCGAGCAGCGGCGCCGCGAGCAGGACCAACCCGTCTCGCCCGCAACGCCCGGGACACCGGCCACCGCCGGTCCCGTCTCCGCGGACAACGGCAAGCGGCCCGTGCCCGCCTGATCCGCGAATCGCACAACCCCAGGAGTGACGACATGAGCAGAATCGCGGTCGTCGGCATGAGCTGCCGCTACCCGGAAGCCGATTCGGTGGCCGACCTGTGGCGCAACGCCCTCAGCGGACGCCGCGCGTTCCGCCGGCTGCCGCCGGAGCGGATGAGCCTGGAGGACTACTGGGACGCCGACCCGGCCACCCCGGACCGTTTCTACAACCGGCACGCCGCCGTCATCGAGGGGTACACGTTCGACCGGATCCGGCACCGGATCGCCGGCAGCACCTACCGCTCCACCGACCTCACCCACTGGCTGGCGCTGGACGTGGCCGGCGAGGCGCTCGCCGACGCCGGCTGGCCGGACGGCGCCGGGCTGCCCCGGGACCGTACCGCCGTGGTGGTCGGCAACACCCTCACCGGCGAGTTCTCCCGCGCCAACGTGCTGCGGCTGCGCTGGCCGTACGTGCGCCGGGTGCTGGCCGCCGGGCTGCAGGAGCAGGGGTGGCCCGACCGGCGGATCGCGGAGTTCCTGGCGCTGACCGAGGAGCGGTACAAGAGCCCGTTCCCGCCGATCGACGAGGACACGCTCGCCGGTGGTCTCTCCAACACCATCGCCGGGCGGATCTGCAACCACTTCGACCTCGGTGGCGGCGGCTGGACGGTGGACGCCGCCTGCGCCTCCAGCCTGCTGTCCGTGGTCACCGCCGCGCGCGCCCTGGCCGACGGCGAGGTCGACGTGGCGGTGGCGGGCGGGGTGGACCTGTCCATCGACCCGTTCGAGATGGTCGGCTTCGCCAAGGCCGGCGCGCTCGCCCGCGACGAGATGCGGGTGTACGACGAGCGGTCGCAGGGCTTCTGGCCGGGCGAGGGCTGCGGCATGGTCGTGCTGATGCGTCACGACGACGCGGTGGCGCAGGGGCGCGTCGTGCACGCGACGATCGCCGGCTGGGGTGTCTCCTCCGACGGGCGCGGCGGGATGACCCGGCCGGAGGCGCAGGGCTACCGGCTGGCGCTGGACCGGGCGTACCAGCGGGCCGGCTTCGGCATCGGCACGGTCCCGCTCTTCGAGGGGCACGGCACCGGCACCGCCGTCGGCGACGCCACCGAGCTGCGTGCCCTCTCCGCCGCCCGGCGCGACGCCGGGGCCACCGATCCGGCCGCCATCGGCTCCATCAAGGCGCTCATCGGGCACACCAAGGCCGCCGCCGGGGTGGCCGGGCTGATCAAGGCGACCATGGCGTTGCGGCACGCCATCGTCCCGCCCACCGCCGGGTGCGCCCGTCCCCGCGCGGAGCTGACCGCCGCGGACCGTACGCTGCGCGCCGCGCCGGTGGCCGAGCCGTGGCCGGACGGGGCGCCGCTGCGCGCCGGGGTCACCGCGATGGGCTTCGGCGGGATCAACACCCACCTGGTGCTGGAGGCCGGCCCGTCCGCCGTGCCGGAACGTGTCCGGCGGCAGCAGCTGCGGCTGGCCCGGCACACCCAGGACGCCGAGCTGCTGCTGCTCGACGCGGCCGACCCGGTGGCGCTGCGGGAACGGGTGGCCGCGCTGCTGGATCCGCTGGCCCGGCTGTCGTACGGCGAGCTGACCGACCTGGCCGGCGCTCTGGCCGGCGAGGTACGCGGCCGGCCGATGCGGCTGGCGGTGGTCGCCGCCTCCCCCGCCGAGGCGGTGGACCGGTTCGAGCGTGCCCTGGCGGCGCTCGACCGGGGCGAGGAGGAGTTGTTCGCCGACGGGCTGGCGTTGCGGCGCACGCTGCGCCCGGCCCGGCTCGGGTTCCTCTTCCCCGGCCAGGGCTCCGGCCGCGGCGTCGACGGAGGCGCGCTGGCCCGGCGTTTCCCGGCTGCCGCCGAGGTGCACCGCCTGGCGGCGCTGCCGGCCGACGCGGACCCGGTGGCCACCGAGGTGGCCCAGCCGCGCATCGCCGCGGGTTCCCTGGCCGGCCTGCGGGTGCTCACCGAACTGGGCGTCGAGGCGCGGGTGGCGGTCGGGCACAGCCTCGGCGAGATCACCGCGCTGCACTGGGCCGGCACCGTCGACGCGGAGGCGCTGCTGCGGATCGCCGCGGCGCGCGGCGCGGTCATGGCCGGCTGCCGGGAACCGGGCACGATGGCCGGCATCGCTGCCGACGACACCGCCACCACCCGGCTGATCGGCGCCGAACCGGTGGTGGTGGCCGGCTACAACGGGCCGCGGCAGACGGTGGTCGCCGGCCCGTCCGACGCGGTCCGGCGGGTGTGCGAGCGGGCCACCGACGCCGGTGTGCACTGGGCGGACCTGGCCGTCTCGCACGCGTTCCACTCCCCGCTGATGGCGTCGGCCGCCCGCGAGTTCGGCGACTGGCTGGAAGGGGTCCGCCTGGCCCCGCCGCGCCGGCCGGTGGTCTCCACAGTCACCGGCGCGGAGCTGACCTCCGGCACCGACCTGGCGGCGCTGCTGCGCCGGCAGATCACCGAGCCGGTGCGCTTCGCCGCGGCGGTCACCGAGGCCGGCCGGCGGGTGGACGCGCTGGTCGAGGTCGGTCCCGGCCAGGTGCTCGCGCGGATGGCCCGGGAACTGGTCGACGTGCCGGTGTTCGCCACCGGCACGGACGCGCCGACGCTCGCCGGGTTCCTCGGCACTCTCGGCGCGCTCTGGACGCTGGGCGCGCCCGTGGACCACGCCGCGCTGGTCAGCGACCGTCCGATCCGTCCGCTCGACCTGGCCGCGCGGCGGCGCTTCTTCGCCAACCCGTGCGAGGCCGCGCCCGCCGTGGCCGTGGCGGCGGCGTCCCCGACCGGGGCCACCCCGCAGGCCGCGGGCGGGCCGGTGACCGTCGACGAGACGGCCCCGGCCGGAGGCGGACCGGCGGCCGACCCGCTGGCGGTGCTGCGCCGGCTGGCCGCGTCCCGCGCGGAGCTGCCGCCCGAGAGCGTCGGCGCGGACACCCGGCTCCTCGACGGTCTGCACCTCAGCTCGATCGCCGTGGGTCAGCTGGTGAACGAGGCCGCCCGGGAACTGGGCCTGCCCGCGGTGCAGGCGCCGACGAACTTCGCCACCGCCACGCTGCGGGAGATCGCCGACGCGCTGCGGGAACTGGACCCGGCCGCCCCGCCTGCCGACCGGCGGGTGGACGGCGTCGCCCCGTGGGTGCGCGGTTTCACAGTCGAGCTGGTCGAGGAACCGGTGGAGCCGGCCGGCGCCGGCCCCGGCGGCCCGGGTGCCTGGCAGTGGTACGCGCCGGCCGGGCACCCGTACGCGGAGGCGCTGCGCGACGCGCTCGCCGGTGCGGGCGTCGGCGGCGGCGTGCTGCTCTGCCCGGGCGAGGAGGTGGACCTGGACCTCGCGTTGCGCGCCGTCCAGGCGGCGGTGGCCCAGCCTCCGGGTGCCCGCCTGGTGGTCGTCCAGCACGGCCGGGGCGTCGCCGGGCTGGCCCGTACCGCCCGGCTGGAGGGCTCGGGTCTGCACGTGACGCTGGTCGAGGCGGCCCCGGCCGACGACCTGGTGGACCGGGTGGTGCGCGAGGTGGCGGCCACCGACGGGTACGCCGAGTCGCACCTCGGCCCGGACGGCCGGCGGCGGGTCCCCCTGCTGCGGCCGCTGCCGCCGCCCGGCCCGGCACGCCCGGGTCCGGCCGGTCCGTCGCTGCGGCCGGACGACGTCCTGCTGGTGACCGGCGGCGGGAAGGGCATCACCGCCGAGTGCGCGCTCGCCCTGGCCCGGGACACCGGGGCGCGGCTGGCCCTGCTCGGCCGGGCCGACCCGGCCGCGGACCCGGAGCTGGCCGCGAACCTGACCCGGATGCGGGAGGCGGGGGTGCGCCTGCGGTACGTGCGCGCCGACGTCACCGACCCGGAGGCGGTACGCGCCGCGGTGGCGCAGGTACGCGCGCACCTGGGCCCGGTCGCCGGGGTCCTGCACGGCGCCGGGGTCAACCGGCCGGCCGCCCTCGGCGCGCTGGACCCGGACACCCTGCGCGCCACGCTGGCGCCGAAGGTGGACGGCCTGGCCAACGTCCTCGCCGCGGTAGAGCCGGACGAGCTGCGGCTGCTGGTGACGTTCGGCAGCGTGATCGGGCGCGGCGGCCTGCCCGGGGAGGCGCACTACGCGCTGGCCAACGACTGGCTGGCCCGGCTGACCGCCGAGGCCGGCCGGCGCTTCACCGGATGCCGCGCCGTCTGTCTGGAATGGTCGGTCTGGTCCGGCGTCGGCATGGGTGAACGGCTCTCCGCCGTCGAGTCGCTGCTGCGCGCCGGCATCACCCCCATCCCGCCGGACGAGGGCGTCCGGCTGCTGCGCCAGGTGCTGGCGCTGCCCCGGCTGCCCGCCTCGGTGGTGGTCACCGGCCGCACCGACGGGCTGGACACGCTGCGGCACGAGCGGCGGGAGCTGCCGCTGCTGCGCTTCCTGGAACGTCCGCTGGTGCAGTACGACGGCGTGGAGCTGGTGGTCGAGGCGGACCTGTCGGCCGAGAGCGACCCGTACCTCGCCGAGCACGACCTGGACGGCAACCTCCTGCTGCCCGCGGTGCTCGGCATGGAGGCGATGGCGCAGGTGGCCACCGCGCTCGCCGGCGCCACCGGCGTGCCCGTGCTGACCGGCGTCAGCTTCCCCCGGCCCGTGGTGGTGGCCCGCGGCGGGCGCGTCACCGTCCGGATCGCCGCGGTGCAGGCCGAGGCGGGCGTGGTGGAGGTGGCGATCCGCAGCGACGAGACGGGCTTCGCGGCCGACCACTTCCGGGGCACCGTCCGCTTCGAGCCGGACGAGGGCGACCGGGAGGCGCCGGGCGTGACCGGCGGGCTGCCGCCGGTGCCGCTGGAGCCGGGCCGGGACCTCTACGGTGACCTGCTCTTCCAGGGCGACCGGTTCCGCCGGCTGGTGCGCTACCACCGGGTCGCGTCCCGGCGGGCCGAGGCGGACGTCGCCACCACCGAGGACATGCGCTGGTTCCACGCGTTCCTGCCGCAGCGGCTGCTGCTCGGCGACGCGGGCGCGCGGGACGCCTTCCTGCACGGCATCCAGGTCTGCGTGCCGGACGCGACGCTGCTGCCGATCGCCGTGGACCGGGTGGAGCCGGCCGGGCCGAAGCTCGCCGCCACCGAGCAGGTCCGCTTCGTGGCGGTGGAGCGGGAGCACCGCGACGACACCTACCGGTACGACGTGACAGTCCTCGGCGCGGCCGGGACGGTGGTGGAACGCTGGCTCGGTCTGCGCCTGCGCGCGGTGCGCCACCGCCCGGCCGCCCTGCCGTGGCCGCCGGCGCTGCTCGGACCGGCGCTGGAGCGGCGGCTGGGCCGGCTGCTCGACGCCGACCTGGCGGTGGTGGTGGAACCGCGTCCGGACCGGACCGGCGGAGCACGACGGGAGGTCACCGCCGTCGCCGTCGGACGGGCCGTGGGACGGCCGGTACGGCTGCGGTACCGGCCGGACGGGCGGCCCGAGGAGGTCAACGGCCGGCACGTCTCCGCCGCCCACAGCGACGTCGCCAGCCTGCTGGTGGCCGGCGCCGGGCCGCTCGCCTGCGACCTGGAGGTGGTCCGGCCCCGGCCCGCCGAGGTGTGGGCCGACCTGCTCGGCCGGCACGCCGGGCTGGCCGGGCAGATCGCCGCCGACCTCGGCGAGGACGCCGACGTCGCCGCCACCCGGGTCTGGTGCGCCAAGGAGTGCCTGGTCAAGGCGGGGTTGCCGGTGGACGCCCCGCTGACGGTGGCCGGCGGCGACGGCGAGTGGGTGCTGGTGCGCAGCGGCCGGGTCACGGTGGCCACCGGCCCGGTCCGTCTGACCGGCGAGCCACAGCCGGTGGTCGTCGCCGTCCTGACCGCGACGGGGGTGTGACATGTCCGCCTGGTACGAGTACCGCCACGTGGTCGGGTTCGAGGAGACGAACCTCGTCGGCAACGTCTACTACGTCAACTACCTGCGCTGGCAGGGCCGCTGCCGGGAGATGTTCCTGCGCGAGCGCGCACCGGCGGTGGTCGACGACCTGCGCGCCGGGTTGAAGCTGTTCACGCTGCGGGTGGACTGCGAGTACCTCGCCGAGCTCGACGCGTTCGACGAGCTGCGCATCCGGATGAGCCTGACCGAGCTGACCCAGACGCAGCTCGGCCTGGCCTTCGACTACCTGCGCGACGGCCCGGGCGGGCTGGTCCCGGTGGCCCGGGGCCACCAGCGGATCGCCTGCATGCGGGAGGTCGCGGGGCAGGTGGTGCCGACCCGCGTGCCGACGCCGCTGGTGCGGGCGCTGGCGCCGTACCGGGCGGCCGAGGGGGTGGCCGGCCGTGCCTGAGCGCGCCGTGGACGCGCCGCCGGCCACCGCCGCGCTGCGTACGGTGCTCGGCGAGTTCGTCACCGGCGTGACGGTGCTGACGGTCGGTGGTCCGCTGCCGCACGGGATGACGGCGAACTCGTTCACCTCGGTCTCGCTGGACCCGCCGCTGGTGCTGCTCTGCGTGAGCCGGGACAGCCTGATGTCCGCCTGTCTGTCCGACGCGGACGGGTTCGGCATCTCCGTCCTGGCCGGGGGGCAGGAGCGCCTGGCCCGGCACTTCGCCGACCGGCGCCGGCGGCCCGGGCGCGCGCAGTTCGCCACTGTCGGCTGGTCGCCGGGCGAGCGGACCGGCGCGCCGCTGCTGCACGGGGCGCTGGCCTGGCTGGAGTGCCGGCCGTGGCGCTGCCACGACGGCGGCGACCACGTGATCGTGGTGGGCCGGCTGGTGGCCGCGCGCACGGCTGCCGACAGCGACGCCCTGATCTTCCGGCGAGGCCGGTTCGACAGGTACGGGAACTCCCACCCGGCCGCCGGCCGCCGGCACGTCCAACCGCTCCTGAAGGAGGCGCAGTGACCCTGTCGGAGAAGCGCGACGCCGGCGCTTCGGGGCTCGATCTGAACGGCAGCCGGCACCGGGCGGCCCTGCAGATCTTCCTCGTCGTCGTCATCGCCCACTGGGCCGAGCACCTGGTGCAGGCCGCGCAGATCTGGGTGTTCGGCTGGTCCCGGCCGGAGGCCCGGGGCGTACTCGGCATGCCGTTCCCGTGGCTGGTGGAGAGCGAGTGGCTGCACTACGGGTACGCGCTCGTCATGCTCGCCGGTTTCTGGCTGCTGCGCGGCGGCTTCGTCGGCCGCGCCCGGACCTGGTGGATGGCGGCGCTGCTGATCCAGGTGTGGCACCACCTGGAGCACCTGCTGCTGCTGGTGCAGTCGCTGACCGGCAGCAACCTGGCCGGGCAGCCGGTGCCGACGAGCCTGCTGCAACTGGTGGCGCCCCGGGTGGAGCTGCACCTGTTCTACAACGCGGTGGTGTTCCTGCCGATGGTGGTGGCGATGTACCTGCACCGCACGCCGCTCGCCGACGAACTGGCCCGGATGCGGTGCAGTTGCCGCCGGGTGGCCGAAGTCCGGTGAGGCGCGGGCCGGGGCTGAGGTGGCTGGCGGCGGGTCTGCTCACGCTGCTCGCGCTCGGCCTGGCCGGGCTGACCCTGGCGGCGCAGCTGCGGCCGGCGCGGTTGGTGACCACCGACCCGCCGGCCGGCGCCCGGCTGACCACGGCGCCGGCGGCGGTGACGCTCACCTTCAACGGCCCGCTCGACGCCGAGCGGACCCATGTCTGGTTGATCGGCCCGGGCGGCGCGTTCGGCGCGACGGGCGCGCCGCGCTACCGCGACAACGGCGTCGAGGTGCCGGTGACGGTCGTGGGTGACGGGCGCTACCGGGTCGGCTACCACGCCCAGCTCGCCACCGGGCAGACCGCCACCGGCGTGGTCCCGTTCACCGTCGCCGCCGGGCTCGGCGCGCCGCCGCGGGCCGCCCCGGCCGCGTCCCCGCCGGCCACCGCGCCGCCGGACGGGTCCGCCGGGGGCGGCCACCACGGGGGTACGGGCGGAGCGGCCGGCCTGGCCCTGCTGCTGGCGCCGGTGGTCACCGGAGCGGTCCTGCTCGTGCTGATGGCGCGGGGACGGCGTGACCGGCCCGCCGGCGGCACGCCCTCGTCGGCCGGTCCGGGGCCGGGCGGGCGACGGCGGGCCTGGGTGCTGCGGGAGCCGGAGGACGCCGGCGACCGGCCTGCCGACCGCGAACCGGCCCGGCCGGGCGGGTGACCTGACGGACCACAGGAGGGAAAGCGATGTCCGTATCGACAGATGCCGCCGCGGTGAAGGCCGAACAGCGGCGGACCTGGGACGCCGTCAGCGACGGCTGGACCCGCGAGTGGGAGACCTTCGAGCGGGGCGGCGCGGCGCTCACCGCGCGGCTGCTGGCCCTGGGTGGCGTACGGCCGGGGCACCGCGTCCTGGACGTCGCGACCGGTCCGGGGGAGCCGGCGCTCAGCGCCGCCGACATCGTCGGCCCGGCCGGCACGGTCACCGGCGTCGACCTCTCCCCCGCCATGCTCGCCGTGGCCCGCCGCCGGGCCGAGGGCCGGCGCAACGTCAACTTCCTCGTCGCCGACCTGGAGACGGTGGAGCTGCCGCCGCACGCGTTCGACGTGGTGCTCAGCCGGCTCGGCCTGATGTTCGCCGTCGACCCCGGCGCCGCGTTCGGCCGGATCGCTCGGCTGCTCGTCCCGGGCGGCGTGCTCGCCGCGGCGGTGTGGGCGCCACCGCCGCGGGTGCCGCTGATGTCGCTCGGGTACGGCGTGCTCGCGCGCCGGCTGGACCTGCCGTCCGGGCCACCGGACGCCCCCGGCCCGTACCGCCTGTGCGATCCGGAGGCGCTGGCGGCCGGGCTGACCGACGCCGGCCTGCGGGAGGTGACAGTCGAGGAGTACCCGGTCCCGTTCCGGTTCCACGACCCGGCCGAGTACGCGCGGTTCACCCGGGCGGTGGCGCCGCCACCGGTACGCCGCCGGGTCGAGGCGCTCGATCCAGCCGGGCGGGACGCGCTCTGGGCGGAGGTGGCCGCCGCCGCCGAGGGACGCGCCGGCTCGGACGGACTGGTCGACCTGACCTCGACCGCGCTCACCGTCCGCGCGGTCGCCCCGGCCTGACCCCCATCCATCGCTACGAAAGGACCGAGATGACCACCGAACTGCAACGCCGCAAGCTGGAGAAGGTCTTCGCCTCGTACGACGCCGACGGGGACGGCGTCATCGACGGGCTGGACATCACCGCGATGGCCCAGATCTGGTGCGACACGTACGGCGTGGCGCCGTACTCGCCGGGCTGGCGGCGGATCCACGGCGCGGCGGCCCGGATGTGGCGCGGGATGCGCGGCAGCGACGGGCCCGACGGCGAGAAGCGGGTGACGGTCGCCGAGTGGGTGGCGTGGGCCGACAAGCCGGAGTTCCCGGAGTTCGTGACGAACGCGGCGGTGCCGTTCAGCCTGGCCGTGTTCGACGTGGCCGACGCGGACCGGGACGGGCGCATCAACCACGCGGAGATGTTCGCGGCGCAGAGCAAGAGCGGCATGCGCTCGGAGGACACGCAACGGATCTTCGACCGGCTCGACACCGACCGGGACGGCTACCTCACCAGCGAGGAGTACGGCCGGGCGGCGCACGAGTTCTACCTCAGCGCCGACCCGGACGCGCCGGGCAACGTGATCGCCGGGGAGCTCTGACCGGCGGCCGGACGCCCGGCCGCCGGTCCGTGTGGGCCGGTGGCCGGGCGTCGGTCGTTCAGCGGGTACGGCGGCGCGCGGTCATCGGCAGCGCGTCGACGGGCATGGTCATGGCCGGCACGGGCTTCGGCTCGTGGCCGGGCACCGGCTCCAGCCGCCAGCGGGCGGCGATGCTGGCCAGCGAGACGATCATCTCGGTCCAGGCGAACTGGTCGCCGATGCAGCCGTGCACGCCGGTGGCGAACGGCATGAACGCGCCGCGGGGCAGCGTCCGGGCCCGTTCCGGCAGCCACCGGTCCGGGTCGAAGAGCTCGGGCTCGGGGTAGATGCGCGGGTTGTGGTGCACGGCGTGGAAGCTGTAGAGCACGTCCGAGCCGGCCGGGATCAGGTAGCCGCCCAGCTCGGCGTCGCGGGCGGTGACCCGGTTGTTGAACAGGCCCTGGGTGCGCAGCCGCAGCGTCTCGGAGAGCACCTGGCGGGTGTACTCCAGCGCCGGCACGTCGGCGTAGCCGGCGGCCCGTCCGTCGAGCACCCGGTCGACCTCGGCGTGCAGCCGCCGCTGCACCTCGGGGTCCGCGCCGACGTGGTGCAGCGCCCAGCAGAGCGTGTTGGCGATGGTGTTGCTGCCGGCGATGAAGAACGTCATCACCTCGTCGTGGACCTGCTCGTCGCTCATCGCGGGCCGGCCGTCCTCGTCGCGGGCGAAGAGCATCATCGACAGCAGGTCGCCGTGGTCGGTGCCGGCCGCGCGGTACTCGGCGATGACCCGGCGGATGGTCGCCCGCAGGTACTCGGCCGCGGCGTCGTAGTCGCGGTTGGCCTGGGTGGGCAGGCGGGTCAGCACGCCCGTCACGTCGGTGATCCGGCGGAACAGTCCGCCCAGGACGGTGGTGGTCGCGGCCATGAACCGGGCTCGGTCCAGGCTTCGGTCACCGGCGAAGACGACCTCGACGACGTTGGTGAGGGCCAGCTCGTCCATCTCCTTCTCGACCGCGAGGCGCTGGCCGTCGCGCCAGGAGTCGAGCTTGCCGGCGACCGTCCGGCTCATCAGCTCGGTGTAGTGGATGACCTTGTTGCGGTGGAAGGCGGGCTGGATCAGCGCCCGCTGCCGGCGGTGGAACTCGCCCTCGGAGATGCCCAGGCCGTTGCCGAACATGGACCGGAAGCGCTCGGTCATCGGCCCGCCCCGGACGAAGGTGTCGCCGTCGCGCAGCAGCTCCCGCATCAGGGTCGGGTCGTTCACCACGTACGCCGGGCGCTTGCCGAGCGCGATGGTGACGACCGGCTCGCCGGACTGGAGTTCGAGCAGGAACTCGGCGGGTCGTCGTTTCATCTGCAGGCCGTGCCCGAGCACGGGCAGGCGGCCGGGCGCCGACGCGGGTGTGCGCAGGGTGGTGGTCATGGTGCGTTCCCTCGGTGTCGGGCCGCGCGGCTCGCCGCGTCGGCGGTGACGGGCCGGTCCGTCGTGCGGCGGCGGCCCGGTCGGGATCAGCGGGAGAGCAGCGCGCCGGTGGACGCGGGCCGCCCGGCGGCGTGCCAGACCCGCGACGAGCCGATGGTCTGGCCGTTGGCCAGGTCCTGAAGGGTGATCTGGACCCGCCAGGGGTCGAACTGGAGCACCTCGAAGCCGGCGTCGGCGGGGCCGTCGGGCCAGACCGCGTACGGGTCGAAGCCGCGCTGGGTCGCCTCGGCGGCGACGAGGTCCCAGACGTGGCGTTTGGTGTCGCCCGGCTCCAGCCAGGTGGCGCGGCAGTCGACGAAGACGGCGTCGTGCGCGGGTGTCCAGTAGCTGCACGAGACGTACGGGTTGCGGGCCAGGTGGGCGGTCTTGACCGGGGTGCGGGAGGTGCTGACCCAGCCGGTCGGGCCGGCGTCGCCGACCTCCCAGGAGACGTGCATGATCCGGCTGCGCGGCCGGTCGCGTCCGTCCACAGTGGCGACGGTGCACCAGCCGATCTCGGTGGTGAGCCGCAGGAAGTCGTCACGGAGGTCGGCGAAGTCGCCGACCGGGGTGCTGAACGTGGAAGGCTCCATGCCGAGATGGTAGATCCGCGCGAGCGCAGTTTGCTATATGATTCTCAATTCTTGCGGTGCCCGCTTCGGAGCGTCACCAGGCCCGCAGAATCGTGCGCAGCGCGTCGATCACCCGGGCCTGCGCGCCCTCGTCCAGCGACGGGTACATCGGCAGCGAGAAGATCTCCCCGGCCAGCCGCTCGGTCACCGGCAGTGACCCCTCGGTGTAGCCGAGGTGGGCGAAGCCGCGCATGGTGTGCACCGGCCAGCGGTAGCTGACGTTCAGCTCGATGCCGTGGCGACGCAGCGCCGCCAGGATCTCGTCGCGCCGCGGGTGCCGCACCACGTAGAGGTAGTAGACGTGCTCGTTGCCGGGCGCGGTGACCGGCAGGCCCAGGCCGGTGCCGGCGAGCCCCTCGTCGTAGCGGCGGGCGATCGCGCGGCGGGCGGCGACGTAGCGGTCCAGCCGCCGCAGCTTGCGGCGCAGGATCTCCGCCTGCACCTCGTCCAGGCGGCTGTTGCGGCCGGGCGTCTCCTCGACGTAGTAGCGGTCCTCCATCCCGTAGTACCGCAGCCGGCGCAGGCGCCGCTCCACGTCCGGGTCGGCGGTGATCGTCGCGCCGCCGTCGCCGTACGCGCCGAGCACCTTGGTCGGATAGAAGGAGAAGGCGGCGGCGTCACCGAGCGACCCGGCCACGCGGCCGTGGTGGCGCGCGCCGTGCGCCTGCGCGCAGTCCTCCAGCACCGCGAGGCCGTGCGCGGCGGCGAGCGCCCGCAGCGGCGCCATCTCGACGCACTGCCCGTAGAGGTGCACCGGGAGCAGCACCCGGGTACGCGGCGTGATCACGTCGGCGACCCGGTCGACGCGCATCAGGCAGGTCGCCTCGTCCACGTCGACGAAGACCGGCACCGCGCCCACCGCGTCGATGGCGAGCACGGTCGGCGCGGCCGTGTTGGCGACGGTGACCACCTCGTCGCCGGGGCGTACGCCCAGCGCCCAGAGGGCCAGCGAGATGGCGTCGGTGCCGTTGGCCACCCCGACGCAGTGCGGCACGCCGTGGTAGGCGGCGAACTCCCGCTCGAAGCCGCGCACGCTCTCACCGAGCACCAGCCGGCCGGAGGAGAAGACCTGGTCCACCGCGCCGAGGACGTCCTCCCGCTCGCTCTCGTACTCGGCCAGGTAGTTCCAGACTCCGACGGTCATGGCGGCGGACCTCCCCGGGAGCGTCGTCGCCGCGGCGCCTCACCCCGGCATCACCACCCCGCATCCTAGTCGCCGCCCCATCGGCTAGCTACACGTTCGTCAACCGACGTCGGTACCGGCGGCTCCCGGCCACTGGCCCGAACGGACGGAATCACCGTCGCCGCGACGCCGTCGCCGCGGACTTGGCACCAACCCTGCGGGGCGCGCGAACAGCCTTTCCCGGCAAGCCCTCAGGACTGAGCTGACCTGCCCCGACATCGGCCACTGTCGACCGCCGCGGCACCTCCGGCAATCGATGGAAATTGCGCGCAGTGGATCTCCCTGCAGTCGACTTCCCGCCAATTGACAGTTGCAATTCGGATAGTAGGCTCGCTGCCGCGGGCGCCGCTCCCCGGCACTTCTCCGTCCCCCTCGACCGCGACGCCTGGCATGTTCCGGCCTCAATCCCGCACGTGACCAGGAGGACGTCCATGCCCCGTCCACAACTGCGCGGTCCGCTCCGGCGTGCCGCCCACATCGGAGTGATCGCGCTCGTCGCCGTCAGCAGCGGCCTGGTGCCACCCCCGGCCGCGGCCGGGGCGTCCGTGCGACGGGTCACCTCGACGGTGACCGGCAGCGACGGCCAGCCGTACCGGATCACCAACCACCTCACCCGCACGGCTCAGGCCGCCGAACGTCCCGGCGCGCCCGCCCGCCAGTGGCTGCTGGTCTGGACCGGTGACGCCGCGCCCGGCCCCGACGGCAGGCCCGACCCCGACTTCCTCGCCGTCGTGGACGCCACCCCCGGCTCCCCCGACTACGGCCGGGTGGCGAACACCGTCACCGTCGACTCGGTCTTCGGCAACGAGCCGCACCACATGCAGTACACCTGGCGCAAGGGCGACAAGGTGTACGCGGGCGGCCTGCTCAGCGACACCGTCTACGTCTTCGACGTCAGCCGGCTGCCCCGGGTCTCGCTCAGCGGCGTGACGCTGCCGCACGACACCCCGTGCGGCTCGGTGCCGGACGCGTTCACCGTCCTGCGCGACGGCACCGCGTACGGGTCGTACATGGGCGGGCCCGACGTCGCCGGGCCCTGCACCTACTCCGACGGGCAGACCCGCGTCGGCAACGGGTTCGCCGGCTCCCCCGGCGAGGTGGTCCGGCTCGGCGCCGACGGCCGGGTGCTGGCCGAGATGCCGGCGGCGAAGAAGACCGCCGAGGACCCGGTCTCCTGCCCCAACCAGCCGGCGCTGCCGGTGCCGACCTGCGCCAACCCGCACGGCATCGCGCTGCGCGAGGACCTGAACCGGCTGGTCACCAGCGACTTCGTCGAGGTGCGGCACGTCGTCGCCGGCCTGGTGACCGACCCCAACCTTCAGCGCCGCACGGTCCGCACGTACGACATCAGCGACCGGAACCGGCCCCGCCTGCTCTCCCTGTCCTACCTGCCCGACGGGCCCCGGGTCGACGACGAGTACAGCCGGGAGGGTCTGCTGGCCATGGAGCCCGCGGTGACGCACCAGCCCCGGCACAAGGGAGCGTTCGTGGCCACCGGGATGGGCGCGGTCTACTACACGCCGGACATCACCAAGCGGGAGCTGACCTGGCGGCAGGTGTTCGACGACGCGACCGCCTTCCGCCGGATCTACCCGCGTGACACCCCGACCAGCGCGGCCGACGGCGGCAGCTGGCTCATGGTGAGCCCGGACGACCGTTTCCTGTTCCACACGGTGATGTTCGGCGGCAACAACTCACCGGCCGTCAACGCCGAGTCCGGCATGGTGTACGTGCTGGACATCCGCCGGCTCCTGGCCGCCGGCAGCCGGACCTCGTGCCGCATCGACACGATCGCGGAGACCGTACGCGGCGGCGCCGAGCCGGACTGTCCCGCGCTGGTCAGCGCGCTGCCGATCGTGGACACCACGCTCGGTGGGCCGCACTGGGGCGCGATGGACACGTTCCGGCCGGTGGCGGGCGGGAAGCACTTCCGCCAGACCGACCAGGTCTCCCGGGTGGTCACCTCGAACTACTTCGTGGCGCCCACCGGGCTCGACGGTGACGCCCGGATCTGCATGGCGCTGGTCGACCCGGCGGGCCGGCTCACCGAGGACCGCGCGTTCCGCGACGAGCACACCGGCCGGCGCTGCGTGAGCTTCGACCGGACGAGCTGGCCGCACGGCGACACCGGCAAGGCGAACCCGCACGGGCTGCTCTTCGCGGTGGCCGACGCGCAACTGCGCTGACCGCAACCGGCGGCGGGCGGCGACGAGCCGCCCGCCGCCGGGCTCACACCGCCGCGGTCAGCCGGGGCACCACCTCGGCCGGGGACGGCAGCGCCGCGATCTCGGCCCGCACCTCGCCGGTCACCCGGCCCAGCTCCGCGTCGGTGAGCAGCCGGCCGATCGCGGCGGCGTCCAGCTCGTCCACCGAGCCCAGCACGTGCGCCAGCCCCCGGCCGCGCAGCAGCTCGCCGGTGACCAGCTCGTCCGGCGAGCCGGGCAGCACCAGCTGGCGGACGCCGAGCGCGGCGCAGGTCAGCGTCGTGCCGTCGCCGCCGTGGTGGATCGCGGCGGCGCAGCCGCGCAGCAACTGGTTCAGCGGCACCCAGCCGGTGGTCCGCACGTTCGGCGGCAGGTCGGGCGGAGCGGCCGACTCCCCGATCGCCAGCACGAACTCGGCGTCCAGCCCGGGCGCGGCGGCGAGCACCCGCGCGATGCCGGCGGCGAACCGGTCCGGCCCGCCGAGCGTGCCGAACGTGACGGCGATCCGGGGCCGGGCGACCGGTTCCCGCAGCCAGTCGGGCAGCACCCCGCCGCCGTTGTACGGCACGTAGCGCATGGAGATGTCGGCCGGTCCGCCCTCGACCAGGCTGGGCGGGGCGATGTCGACGGTCCGGATGCCCTCGGGCAGCGTCACCCCGTGCCGGCGCATCGCCACCGCGCCGGGCAGCTCGCGCAGCAGGTCGGGGGTGAACCGGGCCAGCCCGAGGCTGTGCGCGACCGCCGGCACCTTCAGCCGGGCGGCGACGACCGGGCCGACCGCGAAGATCGGGTCGTACACCACAAGGTCCGGCTGGACCCACTCGCCGAGCGCGACGTGGGCGTCGACGAACGGGTCCCAGGCCGAGACGATGTACGGCTTGCGTTCCTCCATCTCCGCGATCGGGTCGGCGCCGATGGGCTCGAAGAGGCGCGGCACGTCGCGGATGAACTGCGCCTGCATGTCCGAGGTGGTGCGTCCGGGCACGGCGTCCAGGACCGGCAGCCCGGCCCGGGCCACCGCCAGCGCGTCGCCGGCGGTGACGAAGACGACCTCGTGCCCGGCGGCGCGGAACGCCCACCCGAGCGGTACCAGCGGGAACGCGTGGCCGATGGCCGGACCCGGCATGAACAGTACGCGCATGACTCCTGCCCTCCCTGTCGTCGCGGCGGCACGGCCGACGCCGTACCGCCGAGCCGGTGACGCCGGTCGCGCCACCTGTCGATTCCCCGCCGGCGCTACGGCGCCCGCTGACGCGGCGGCCCCGCCGCCGCCGGCTCCCCGTCGCCGGAGTAGCGGCGCAGCTCGTCGTGCCAGAAGTCGGTGACCGCCCGGCGCAGGTCGCGGCGCGGCCGCCAGCCGAGGGCCGCCGCGGCGGGCGCCGGGTCGACGCACGACCACCGGGTCCCGGCCCGCCAGCCGGCCGGGCCGGCACGCTCCACCACTGTCGCCTGCACCCCGCTGACCTGCACCAGGAGCCGGACCAGCGTCCGCACCGGCACCGCCTCGCCGCGGCCGATGTCGAGGACGCGGCCGGTCACCGGGCGCCCGGCGGCGGCCAGCACGGCCTCGGCGGCGTCCCGGACGTCGACGAAGTCACGCCGGGCCTCCAGCGGGGCGAGCGTCACCCGCGCGGCGACGCCGGCCCGCGCGGCCGGCGCCAGCGCGGCGGCGACCCGGCCCAGCAGGCTGGTCGCGGGCAGCCCCGGGCCGAGCGCGTTCACCAGCCGCAGCACCACCGCGTCGACCTCACCGGCGTCGGCCGCCGCCAGTACGGCCCGGGTCGCGGCCAGTTTCGCCCGGCCGTACGCGGTGTCCGGCGCGGACGTACCGCGCGGATCGGCCGGCTGCGGCCCGTGCTCCAGCACCGAGCCGAGATGGACCAGCCGGGGGCGGCAGGCGGCGCGGCGCAGCGCGTCGAGCAGCAGCGCGCTGAGCCGGGTGCAGCGCTCCGCCATCCGGCCGGGGTCCAGTCCCCAGCTGCTGCCGGTGGAGTCGACCACGGCGACCGGGTCCTCGGCGTCCAGCAGCCGCGCCAGCGTCCCCGGATCGGTGCCGCCGAGGTCGAGCGCGGTGAACCGGTGCCGGTCGCCGGCCGGGGCGCGGCGGGCCACCGTGAGCACGTCGTGGCCGGCGTCGGCGAAGGCGTCCGCGACATGGGCGCCGACGAACCCGGTGCCGCCGAGCACGACCGCGCGTGGCCGGTCGCCGGTCACCGCGCACCTGCGGGCCGGGCGATCCACAGACCCCACCGGAACGGCGGCGCCGTGACGTGCGCGGCGGCGAGCCCGGCCCGGGCGAACGCGGCGGCGAAGTGCTGCGGCCGGAACAGCGTCAGATCGGTCGTCGCGGTGTCGTGCCGGATGCCGGCCTCCGGGTCGGCGTACGCCTGGTGCACTGTCATCCGGATCCGGTCCCGCGCGTCGTCGAGCCACGTCGAGTGGGACAGCCGGACCACCACCCGGTCCTGCTCCTGCACCATGTCGCGGGCCACGTAGCCGGGGACGAACGTCTCCGGCGTGTACCAGGGCTCGACCGCCAGCACGCCGCCCGGCGTCAGGTGGGCGGCCAGCCGTGCGACGGTCCGGTCCAGTTCGGCGGCGCCGCGCAGGTGCGGCACCGCGAAGAGGCAGACCACCACGTCGAAGGTGTCGGCCAGATCCAGGTCGCGCATGTCGCCCTCGTGCAGGGCCACGTCCGGCACCCGGGCGCCGGCTCGGGCCAGCATCTCCGCGGACAGGTCCACGCCGGTCACCGGGGCGAAGTGGGTCCGCAGGTGCTCCAGGTGCAGCCCGGTGCCGCAGGCCACGTCGAGCAGCGAGGCGGCGGCCGGGTTCCGGCGCCGGACCGTCCGGGCGAGCGTGGCGGCCTCGGCGATGTGGTCGCGGCCCCGGTGCCGCATCACCAGGTCGTAGATCTCCGGGTATCCGGCGCGGTAGAAGCCGCGCGCCACCGATGCCGTCACCGTACGCGCACGGTGGGCACGTAGTGGATCCACCGGCCTCCGGCGGCCCGGAAGCCGGTCTCCTTCGCCATGATCTCCTCGGCGTGGTTCCAGGCGAAGAGCACCGCGTAGTCCGGGTAGGGGTCGGCGAATGCCTCGGGCGGGCGGACCGGGATGTGCGCGCCCGGGGTGAGCCGGCCCTGCTTGGCCGGGGTGGTGTCGCAGACGTACGAGATCAGCTCCGGCCCGAGCCCGCAGTAGTTGGTGACGGTGGCGCTCTTCGCGGTGGCCCCGTAGGCCGCGACGGTGCGGCCCTCCTCCCTCAGCGAGCGCAGCAGCGCGACCAGCTCGGATCGGGTACGCGCGACGGCGGCGGCGAACCGGCGCAGCGCCGCCTCCCCGGTCACTCCCTGCTCCCGTTCCTGGCGCAGCAGGTCGGCGACGGCCGGGGACGGGGTACGCGCCCCGGCGCGGGCGAGCGTGTAGCGCACCTCGCCGCCGTGCACCGGGAGCCGCCGCACGTCCACGAGCTCCAGCCCGAAGCGGGCCGCGGCGGCCCGTACCGAGTGGGCGGTGAAGTAGTAGAAGTGCTCGTCGTAGATCTGGTCGAAGGCGGTCCGGGCGAGGATGTCGCCGAGGTACGGGTCCTCGAAGACGAGGACGCCGCCGGGGGCGAGCAGCAGCCGCGCGCCGCGCAGCACCGAGTCCAGGTAGGGCAGGTGGCAGATCGTGTTGGCGGCGTAGATGACGTCGGCCGGCCCGTCGGTGGCGAGCACGTCGGCGGCGGTCTCCTCCTCGAAGAAGTCGGTACGCACCCGTACGCCCTGCCCACGGGCCAGCTCGGCCACCCCGGCGGACGGCTCGAAGCCGAGGTGGCGTACGCCGGCCGCGGCAACGGTCCGCAGCATCACCCCGTCGTTGCAGCCCAGCTCGACGCAGAACGCGCCGGGCCGGGTCAGCTCGGTGGCGAGCAGTTCCCGGCCGGTGCCGGTGAAGTGCGCGCGCATCACCGACGACAGCGACGAGCGGTACGGGTAGTCGTGGTGGAACATCCGCTCGCGCGGCACCTCCTCGACGAGCTGGACCATCGTGCAGTCGGCGCACCGGCCCACCGCGAGGCGGTAGAAGAACTCGCCGTCGAGGTCGGCCGGGCGGGGGAACGCGTCGGAGAGGGGCTGGCGGCCGAGGTCGAGCATCTCGGTCACCGGGCCGCCGCAGATCCGGCAGCCGGTGACGGCGGGGGCGGTCATCTGCCTGCTCCTTCCGGTCACCGGTGCCGGGCGGGTCAGCGCGGCTTGTGGGCGGCGATGACGACGCAGCCGACCTTGGTGCGCAGGACGTCGAGCACGGCCGGCATCTCGGCGAGGAAGGCGTCGATCTTCTCGGCGCCGTGCGCGGCGGCGAGCGTGTCGCGCCGCTGCTGCACCCGCTCGTGGTACGCGGGGAACGAACGGCTGATCTTGTCGCCGCAGCTGAGGAACTCGTCCACCACGAATCCGGCGTCGCGGACCAGGTCGAACGCGGCCATCGGCGGGCCGGGCGGGGCGAGGGTGAAGTCGGTGAGGATCTGCCGGTCCCGCTCGGTGAGCGGGGCGTCCTCGGCGAGGTCGGTGAGCACGAGCCGGCCGCCGGGCTTGAGTACGCGGCGGATCTCGGCGAGCCACTGCCGGCGGTCCTGCGCGTGCACCAGGGACTCGAAGGCGAGCACCTTGTCGAAGGAGGCGTCCGGGTAGCTCAGTGCGGCGGCGTCGCCGAGCTCGAAGCGGACCTGGCCACGCAGCCCGGACTCGTTGACCCGTTCCCGGGCCCGCTTGAGGTGCTCGGCGCTGTTGGTGATGCCGGTGATGTCGGCGTCGCTGCGCTGGCCGAGCCGGATGGCCGGCTCGCCGGCGCCGCAGCCGACGTCCAGCAGCCGATCGCCGGGGCGCAGGCCGAGGCGGTCGCCGACGATGTCGGTGAACCGGTTGATGGCCTCCAGGAAGGGCGTGCGGTCGTCGTCGTCCTCCCACCATCCGAAGTGGATGTTTCCGCCGAGCACCTCGACGGCCCAGGCGCCGTCGTCGTAGATCTCCGCTACCTCGTCGATTTCGGTCAGCTCGCGTGTGGACACGTCCGCTCCTCCACTCTCGGCGGCAAGTTGCTGCTTGAGAATGTTATAGCTATCGACCGACGGGTGTCCATGCGACGATCACGTGGTGGCGGAACGCGCGCGACGCGCGGATCAAGAGGCGTGACCGGAGCGAAACGTCCTGCTACTATATGTTTGTGAACACAATGTCGCGTACGGCTGGGTTGTCCGCACAGCAGACCGACACTCCCGCCATCGAGATCACACGATTGCGCAAATCCTACGGCGAGGTGCGCGCGCTCGACGGGATCGATCTGCGCGTGTCGGCCGGAAGCGTGTTCGGCGTGCTCGGCCCCAACGGCGCCGGGAAGACGACGATCGTCCGCACCCTCGCCACGCTCGTCCCGCCCGACAGCGGCGAGGTCCGCGTGCTCGGCCACGACGTGGTGCGCGAGGCCGGGGCGATCCGCGACCGGATCGGGCTGACCGGGCAATACTCGTCGGTCGACGAGGAACTGTCCGGCCGGGACAATCTCGTCCTGCTCTCCCGGCTACGCGGCTTCTCCTGGAGCGCGGCCCGCCGCCGCGCCGAGGAACTGCTCGCCACGTTCGGCCTGGAGGAGGCCGCCGCCCGGCTGGTGCGGACCTACTCCGGCGGCATGCGCCGTCGGCTCGACATCGCCAGCAGCATGATCGTGACACCCGACCTGATGTTCCTCGACGAGCCGACCACCGGGCTGGACCCGCACAGCCGCAACCAGGTGTGGGAACTCGTCCGGGGCATGGTCGGCGAGGGCGCCACCGTCCTGCTCACCACGCAGTATCTCGACGAGGCCGACCAGCTCGCCGACCGGATCGCGGTCGTCGACCACGGCCGGGTCATCGCCGAGGGCACGCCGGTGGAGCTGAAGCGGTCGATCGGTGCGAGCGTGCTGCGGGTGCGGTTGCGCGACGCCGGGCAGCGGGAGACGGCCGAGCGGATGCTGGCGGAGGCGCTGGGCACGGCGGTGCACGCCGGCGCCGACCGGATGGAGCTGACCGCGCAGGTCGCGGCCGAGGAGGAGGCCACCCGGGCGCTGGCCGCCCTCACCGGGGCCGGCGTCGGCCTGGCCGAGTACGCCTTCGGCCACGCCACCCTGGACCAGGTGTTCCTCGCCCTCACCGGGCACCGGGCGGACGGCTCGCGGACCGAGACCGAGGAGGCGGCGTGAGCAGCATGGTGGAGACCGGCACCGGCCGTGGCGCCTCGGCGCCGTCCGCGGCGCGGCCGGCACGTCCCGGCGCGCTGTCGTCCACGCTGACCTTCGCGTGGCGGGCGGTGCAGAAGGTACGCCGCGACCCGACGCAGATCCTCGAGGCGCTCGGCGTGCCGGTCATGTTCACGCTCGTCTTCGGCTTCCTGTTCGGCGGCGCGCTGGCCGGTTCGACGTCGAGCTACATGCAGTTCTACATCCCGGGCATCGTGGTGTTCACCGGGATCATGATCAGCATGCGGATCGGCGCGGTGGTCAACCTGGACAACTCCCGGGAGGTGACCGACCGCTTCCGCGCGCTGGCCATCTGGCGGCCCGCCGCGATAGTCGGCACCCTGCTCGGCAACAACGTGCTCTACGTCGTCGGCTGCGCGGTCGCCGTGGCGGTCGGGCTCGCGGTCGGCTTCCGGCCCGACGGTGGCGTGCTCGGCGTCCTCGCCACGATCCTGATCACCCTGGTCTTCGTCTTCTCCTTCTCCTGGGTGTACGTGGTCTTCGGGCTCGCCCTGAAGTCACCGACCGCCGCCCTGAGCGCCTGCCAGGCGATCGTCTTCCCGGTGTCGTTCGTCAGCAACTTCTTCGTGCCGCAGGAGACGCTTCCCGGCTGGCTGCAGGCCGTGGTCGGCCTGAACCCGTTCGCGTTGACGGTCACCGCCGCGCGCGGCCTGGCCCACGGCACGGCGACCGCCGGTGAGGTAGGCGCGGCGCTGGCCGGCTGCGCGGCGCTGGTGGCCGTCTTCGCCCCGCTCTCCATGTTCCTGTACCGCCGGCGGGCCTGACCCCGCCACCGTTTGTACGCAGTGCCGATGACACGAGAAGGGAACACGGCTACCCCGTGGACAGCGACCGTTTGACTCAACCGCCTGCCGTCACCGCGCAGATGCTCATCCGCAGGCCCGCCGCCGAGGTCTTCGAGGCGTTCGCGGACCCGGCGGTGACCACGAAGTTCTGGTTCACCAAGAGCAGCGGCCGGCTCGAACCCGGCGCCACCGTCACCTGGGACTGGGAGATGTACGGCGTCTCCACCGTCGTCACGGTCAAGGACGTCGAGAAGAACAGCCGCATCCTGGCCGAGTGGGATCCGGAGTCCCCCACCCAGCTCGAATGGCGGTTCCTGCCGGGCGAGGGTGACACGACGCTGGTCCGGGTCACCGAGACCGGCTTCGCCGGCAGCGCCGACCAGGCCGTGGCGAAGGCGATCGACTCGATGGGCGGGTTCACCATGGTGCTCTGCGCCTGCAAGGCGCTGCTGGAGCAGGGGGTGCTGCTCAACGCGGTCGGCGACGCCCACCCGACCGGCTTCGGCGACTGACCGCCGTCGCGGCGGGCGGACCGGGCGTGACCCGGTCCGCCCGCTCAGCCGGCGTCCAGCAGCCCGCGCAGGCAGGCGATCAGGCTGCGGGCCGAGACGTTCACGTAGTTGCTGTGCCGCAGCAGTTCCGAGAGCTGGTGCAGCGTCACCCAGCGGTACTGGTCGCTCTCCAGGTCGACGTCGTCGGTCTCCACCACCAGATAGCTGCTACGGGCCCGGTAGAGCCGTCCGCCCTCCTCGGAGAGGAGCGCGCGGAACCGGACCCGCTCCGGCGGCGCGCCGAGCACCTGGTCCAGGAAGGGCGGACGCGCGGCGGCGGGCAGGTAGTCGAGCGTGGCGGGCGTGCACTGGACCGTCGGCGCCAGTTCCACCACGTCGACGAAGCCCGGTTCGACCCGGGCGTGCGCCAGCACGTGCAGCACACCGTCGAGACGGGTGGCCAGGAACGCCACCACCCCCTGGCCGCAGGGCCGCAGCATCGGCTGCGACCAGCTCGCCACCTCGCGCCCCTCGGCGTCCACGTCCACGCCGATGACCTCGAAGAACAGCCCACTGTCGTGTCGCAGGGAGACCTCGCCGAGATGCCACGCCGCCTGTCCGCGCAGCGCCGTCCGGTCGGCGTCCACCTCGGTCCGGCTGCGGACGTCGGTGATCCAGTGCAGCAGCTCGCCGGTGTGGTGCCGGCTGCCCGGCCCGGGCCGGCAGGAGCGGCGCAGCGCGGCCGTGAAGGCGTCCCCGGCCGGGCCGGCCGCCCGGGCCGTCAGCTCCGCCGGCAGGCACGAGAGCACGGTACGGATGTCCATGTTGACCAGGTCGTCGTGGCGCAGGAGCCGGTGCAGCTGGGCGAGGCTGAGCCAGCGGAACCCGGGCGGCGGCACGATGTCCTCGTCGGTGAGGACCACCATGTTGCGGTTGCGTTTGCGCAGGAACCAGGACCCGTGCTCGGACTGGCGGACGTCCACGAGCACCCGGCGCGGGTCCGGGTCGCGGAAGTGGTGCAGGAACGGCACCGGGCGGCCGCCGTGGACGCCGGTCCAGTTGCTCCGGGTGGCCTGGACGGTGGGCGCGAGCTGGTGGCCGTCCTGGTTGCCGGGCTCCGCCTTGGCCTGCACCAGCACCCGCAGCGTGTCGCCGTCGCGGCGGGCGAGCAGCCCGAGGATGCCCACCTCCGGCTGGTGCAGCACCGGCTGGTCCCAGCGGGGCACGGCCGCGCCCGGCACCTCGACGGAGAGCCCTTCCACCCGGAAGAACCGGCCGCTGCGGTGGGCCAGGACTCCGGTGTCGGCGTCCTGGCGCCAGCCGCGCAGGCCGGCCAGGGGCACGACGTCCACACGCATCGGGGCCTGGCGGCGCCAGTCGGCGAGCCACTCGTGGATGTCGGCGTCGGGGTCGGCGGTGGCGAACCGGCCGTGCTGCGGCAGCCCTGGTGGCGCGGTCGTCTCCGTCACGCGCGTACCCCCTTTGTCGACACCTACCCGTTGATCACTTCTATATCCTATAGCGGACGGCCGGCGTTAGCGCGGGTCGAGGAAGGACGAGAGGATGACTGAGGACGCGAGCGCGCCGGCGCTGCCGATGTGGCCGGACGGCGCCGACGCCGGATACGTGGCCGCGCGGCTGCGCCTCGCCGAGGCCGAACGCCGCCTGTGTGACCAGATCGAACAGGTCGCCGCCGCCCGGCGGGAGCTGCCGCTCGGCGCGCCGGTGGCCGACGTCGCGCTCACCGAGGGACCGGCCGACCTGACCGCGCCCGGCCCGTTGCGCCCCGTCCGGCTGTCCGCGCTCTTCGGCGCGCACCGCACGCTCCTCGTCTACCACCTGATGTTCCACCCGGACGCCGACGCCGCCTGCCCGATGTGCTCGATGTGGGTGGACGGGTTCCACGGCGTCGCCCACCACCTCCAGCAGCACACCGCGTTCGTGGTGGTCGGCAAGGCCCCGGCGGAGAAGCTGCGCGCCTGGGGCGCCCGGCGCGGCTGGGCCGGCCTGCGGCTGCTCTCCAGCCACGGCACCGACTTCAACGCCGACCTGCGCGCCGAGCACCCGAACGGCGACCAGCGCCCGATGGTCAGCGTGCTGGTCCGCGACGGCGACGGCGTCCGGCACTTCTACAGCCAGCCGGCCAACTTCGTCGACGGCACCGAGCGCGGCATCGACCTGCTCTCCCCGGTGTGGAACGTGCTCGACCTGCTGCCGCGGGGCCGCGGCGACTGGTACGCCGCCAACACGTATCCCCCGGTTGCCGACCCGGCCGATCGACCCGTGTGACAGCCGAGGAGACACGAGTGCCCGACCGCACCGCGACACCGCGTACCGCCGACGGTCGCCGGGGCGTACCCCGATCGGCCGGACGGCTCACCGGCGCGGCCCTCGCCGCAGTGGCGGCCACGCTGCTGGCGGCGGGGCCGGCCCACGCCGCGGACGGCGGCGGCGTCGCGCCGGCCGCCACCGGGTTCGCCGCGCTGCTCGCCCTCGCCGCGACGGCCACCACGGCCGGGCTTGTGCTGCTGCGACCGCTCGCCGCCCCGGCGCCCCGCCGCCTCACCGCCCCGGCGGTGACCGCCGCCGTCGCGCACCTGCTCACCCTCGGCCTGGGCGGGGACGCCCCCGCCGCCGGAACGCTCGTGCTCGCGGCGGCCTGCCTCGCCCTGCCCGGGTGCGCCGGGCGGCGCGCGGTCGGCGTACCCCTGGCTCTGCTCGTGTCCGCCGGGGCCGGCCTGCTGGCGCTGCCCACCGCGACAGTCGCGGAGGCGACGGCCGCCGCCGGGCACGGGCTCGCCGCCGCGGTGCTGCTGGGCGGCGTCGCCACAGTGCTCGGCGCGGACTCGGCCCGGCGGCGCGTCGCCCACCGGGCGGCGCCCTGGATGCTCGCCGCCGTCACCGCCGAGGCGGCGGCCGGCGCGGTGCGGCTCGGTACCGACCACGCCGCCCTCGGCCCGGAAGGCCCCGGATGGGCCGGCCCGGCACGCTGGGTCTGCCTTGCGGTCGCCGTGGCCGGAGCCGTGGGCCTGGGCGCCGGCCTGCGACGCCGACGGCAGCCGGACCGGGCGTTGCTGCGGGGACAGGCGGTCGTGCTGCCCGCGGTCGTCATCGTCGCCGCCACCGCGACCGCCGTGGCGCTGCCCGCGCCGCCCGGCCGCCCCGGCGCGCCGCTGCTGGTCGCAGTGGACAACGGCGGCCGGGGCCTCCCGCTGGTGGTGGCGCCGCAGCGGCCCGGCTGGAACCTCGTGCACGTCGGCGCGGAGGGAGTCTCGGTCGGGACGCGGGCGGACCGCCTCTCCCCCGCCGTCCGGCTGCCCGGTGCCACCAACGGCTGGGCCCTCGTACACCTTCCGCCCGGCCCGAGCCGGCTGCACGTCGCGTACGGCGGACGCCAGGCCGTGATACGGCTGGACGCCGGGGCGGCCGACGCGCCCGGTCCCGACCTGCGCGGTCCGGACGGGCCGGAGTGCGTCAGCGCGGCCCTCGGCGTGCTCCTGCGGGACGACCCGCAGCCGCTGTCGCGCTGCCCCGCGGACGCCCTCACCTCCGGTGACCGCGAGGACCTCGACGCCACAGTCGCCTTCCTCGCGCCCCGGGCCGAGGGCGCCCTCGGCGTCGTGGGCGACTCCTCGGCCCGCTCCGTCGCGGCGGTCGCCGCCGTCACCGACGCCGCGCGCCGCGCCGGACTGCGTGTCGTACCCCCGGGGTCCGGACGGCATCCGACGCTCGTGGTCACCGGCTGGGCCGGGGCGGAGGCGGCGCTGCGCGACGCCGCGCGGGGGCCGGGCGCGGCGGCCGGCACCTATCTGGCGCCCTGGCTGCTCACCGCCGCGGTGCTGCGCCCCGCGACCGGGCAGATGCTCGCGCTCCGGTTCGACCCGCGCGCGGAGCCGGTGTCCCGGTACGTCGCGGAGCTGGCCCGCCGTTTCCCCGGCGAACCCGCCACCGTCTCCGGCTACCTGGCCTGGCAGGGCGGCGCGCCCGCCGGGCCGGCCCGGATGTACGCGGCGGCCGCGGTCTCGCTGCCCGGCCCGGTGGCGCACGGCGGGCACGGCCGGTCCGGCTTCCTGCCCGGCGGCACGGTCACCGCGGTGACCGGCCCGCTCGGCTGAGCCGCGACCGCGCTACCGCCCGGGCGGACTCCCGATGATCTTCGGACCGTCCTCGGCGGGCCGCCGCACGTCCTGGTGGTAGTACGCCCGCAGTCCGGCCCGGGCGGCCGCCGGAGCCCCGAGCCAGCGGAGCAGGTTGCGGCCGTCACTGCGGGGCGAACTCCCCGGAACGAGATTGCCCAGGCCGAGCAGCGCTCCGACGAACGCGGCGCTGAACAGCGCCAGGCGCGTCGACACCGTTGCCGTGTGCGTCGCCACGACGACGAGCGCCGCGGCGGCGCCCAGGTTCGCCACCGGGCCGCCGAGATGGAACAGCGCCATCCGCAGCGGCAACGCCGGCATCGACGCCGACGGCCGGACCGACACCTCGTTGCGCCATCCGGTGAAGGGCGCGATGTGGACCGCGACGACCGGCAGGCGCAGCAGCTTCGCCGCGACGAGGTGGCCGCCCTCGTGCAGGGCGAGGTGCAGCCACAACGACAGGCAGGTGAGGCCGGCGGCGGCGATCGCACCCGTCAGGGACTCGGTGACGAGCAGCGCGAGCGCCATCGTCTCCACCGCCAGCAGCAGAGACGCGGCGACGAGCCGGCGGCGCAGCTTCACCGGGCGATGGTACGGCCTGATCGACCCATTGGGCGGCCCCGGAAATCGGATGCCTGGCCCGATCCATGATCAGCAGAATGAGGGCGTCCACCGGCGACGGGAGGTGACCGGCATGCCAGAGAGGCGTTAGTCCCGCGCATGGTGCGCGGGCGGCCGGAAGGGCGGTCGTCACATGGCCCGTACCGACATCCACCGACCCGAGCGTGTGCAGCAGCGGGATCCGTACCTGCGCCGCTGGTTCACCGACATCCACCGGCACCACCGGGGCGCCTGCGACCTGGCCGAGTTCCTCGCCGCGCCCGAGTGGATCCGCACCCGCTGCCACCGCGAGGTGTCGGCGCACGCGCCCAACCTCTGCGGCTGCCGGCTCTGCACGTTCCAGCCCTGCCGCAGGCTCGGCCGCCGCCAGGAGCGCGTCGCCTGGCGATCGATCCGCCGCCGACTGCTCGCCGAGCACCGGGGCGGCGAGCACGATCTCGACGTACCCCCGATCCGCGGCAAGGCCTGGTAGCGGTCCGCCGGATCACCGATGAGTTCACATGTCCCGGCCGGTCTCAGCTGGTGCATCCGTTCGGATGCACCAGCTGATTCTTCAGGAGGACGAGAGCCATGAGCGTTGTCGACACCACTCCCCCGCCCGTCACCCGTGGGCTGCACCGCACGCTGTGGGTGCTCCAGGGCTTCCTCGGCGTCTTCTTCATCGTCGCCTCGGCCGGCCCCAAGCTGTTCGGCGAGACGAACACCGTCCAGTCCTTCGAGGACATGGGCGCAGCGCCCTGGTTCCGCTACTTCATCGGCCTGGTGGAGCTGGCCGGTGGCATCGGGCTGCTGGTGCCGCGGCTCGCCGGCCTGGCCGCCGTCGGGCTGGCGCTGCTCATGGTCGGCGCCGCCATCACCCAGGCGTTCATCCTGGACGGCGGCGCGCTGGTCATCACCCCGGTGGTGCTGTTCTTCCTGTTCGTGTTCATCGCCTGGGGCCGGCGCGACTCGATAGGCCGCCTCTTCAGGCGATGAGCAGGCGGGTCCACCCGGGGTGCGGCCGGCGGCCGGTCACGGCGTCCAGCGCACCCCCGGGTTCACCCGCCCGAACCAGTCGAAGACGGCCATGTTGTCCCAGCCGTTCCCGGTGCCGTTGATGTTCGCCGGGTCCCAGCCGTTGCCGGGGACGGCGTACCAGGTCGGCTCCCAGTAGAAGACCCCGATGGCGCCGGCATTGCGGGCGGTGTTCTGGACCCAGTCGAACTGCTGGGCCTGCCCGGCCCAGGTCGCGCTGATCCCGTCGCAGGTGACGTCGCCGATGACGTTCGGCTGGCCGTCCGCGTCGTCCCGGGTGAACGGGTACGCGGTCTCCACGATCACCACCGGCTTCCCGTAGCGGTTCCGCAGGTCGACGATGTTGTTGTAGAGGTTCGCCAGGCTGCCGTGCCACATGCAGTAGTACGACAGCGCGGTCATGTCCCACTGCACGCCCTGGGCGCGGATGCCGTCGTAGAACCAGCGGGCGTTGGCGTTGCTGTCGGCGTTGGCGGTGTGGATCATGACCGGGATGCCGCCGCCGCAGGCCTTCACCGCGTTGTAGCCCTGCTTCAGCAGGCCGGCCAGCGGGGCGAAGTCGTTGTTGACGACCTTCCCCTCGTTCCACAGCATCCCGACGTTGATCTCGTTGCCGATCTGCACGCTGTCCGGCAGCGTGCCCTGCCCGCGCAGGGCGGCGCAGACGTCGTACGTGAAGGCGTACACGTCGTTGCGCAGCTGGTTCAGGCTGTGGCCGGCCCAGGCGGCCGGCTTGTACTGCTTGCCGGGGTCGGCCCAGGTGTCGGAGTAGTGGAAGTCGATGAGGACCTTGAGGCCCTTCGCCTTGGCCGCTCTCGCCTGGACCAGCACCTTGCTCTTGTTGTTGTAGCCGCTGGCCGGGTTGTTCCAGACGCGCAGCCGGACGTAGTTGACGCCGGCGGACCTGAGGATGTCCAGCGGGTCACGGGCGACCCCGCCCGCGTCGTAGTACTTCGCCCCCAGGTCCAGGCTGCGCTGCAACGACGAGACGTCCGCGCCCCGCATGCTCAGCGTGTTCGCGGCGGCGACGGGCGCCGGCGTACCCCCGATCGTGGTGGTGACGGCGAGGACGACGGCCGTGACGGCCCCGGCCAGGGCGCGGCGGCGGTGGCGTGTGGTCACAGGACTTCCTCTCAGCCGACTGTGCAGGGGGCGCCGTTGAGCGAGAAGCCGGTCGGCGGCGCGTCGCTGGCGCCCCACCGTCCCTGGAAGCCGAAGGTCGCGGATCCGTCCGGGGCGATGACGCGGTTCCAGTCGACGTTGCGGGCGGTCACCGTGGCGCCGGTCTGCCCGACCGTGGCGTTCCACGCGTTGGTGATCTGCTGGTCGCCGGGGAAGCCGAACGTGACGATCCAGCCGTCGACCGCCGCCGTCCCGGTGTTCTGGACCGTCACCGTGGCCACGAAGCCGCCGGCCCACTCGGACTGGTTCCGGTAGGTCACCCGGCAGGTCGAGGGCGGCGGTGGTGGCGGAGTGGTCGTCGTGGGCACGGTGACGGTGTTGGAGGCGATCGACACGTTGCCGGCGGCGTCCCGGGCCCGCACGTAGTACAGGGTGCGCAGCGGCGTCGACGGGGGCAGCGGCCCGGTGTACGTGGTCCCCGGCACGGTGGCGACGAGCGTCGAGGTGAACCAGCCGTCGAACCGGTAGACGTTGTACCCGAGCACGCCGACGTTGTCGGTCGACGGTGCCCAGGACAGCGTGGCGGTGGAGCCGGTCACCTCGCCGACTGTGAGGTTCTGCGGCGCGCTCGGCGGGGTGGTGTCCGGGCCGGTGTCGGTCACCGGGGTGACCACAGTCAGCGCGTCGGTGGCGGCCGAGCGGCGGCCGTCGCCGTCGCGGGCCGACACCCGGAACGAGTACTGCCGGCCCGGCTGGATGTAGTTGGTGATCGTGGTGGTGGTGACGTCGCCGAGGCTGAGGCTGTAGATCACGTCGTCGAACGCCTGGTAGTAGGTGATGTCGTACCCGACGACCGGGCAGCAGCCGCGCGTGGCGGCCGTCCAGGTGAGGGTGACCGAGGTGGTCCGCACCTGGGTGGCGGTCAGGTTCGTGGGCGGGCTCGGCGGGAACGGCGTGGTGCTGGGCGTGCTGGGCGTCGACGTGGGCGGCGAGACGGTCCCGGTCGGGTCCGCGACGGGCGCCGCGGCCCCGCCGGGCGCCGGTGCGACAGCGGGGTACGCGGCGCCGGCGCCCGCCGGCGGCACCGCGGTCAGGGCGGCGCCGAGCACCGCCGTGGACACCACGACGGCCGCCGGCAGACCCGGCCGCAGACGGCGCAGAAGTGAGGACGAGGAGACGGCAGCCATACGCCGACGATGCCGCCAACGCATCGATGATCGCCAACGTATCCCACACCTCGGTCGGGGCGGCAACCCGGCGACCAAGGCACCACCTTTGCCTGATTCGTCGTTTTGCGCCGCCTATCTGAGCAATCAGCCACAATCGGAGAGACAGGGTGAGCCGCTGCGGAACGGCCACCGCACACACGAAGGCTGGACGGGAATCGGCGATGGCCACCTTCGAGTACCGCTGCCCGCAGGACGGCAGCTTCGACGTCGTGATGCCCGTCGGCACCGCGGGCCCGTCGACGAGCTGCCCCCGATGTGACGGCCCGGCGACCCGGGTGTTCTCCGCGCCCCGGCTCACCCGCACGCCGGCGGCGCTGCGCGAGGCCATCGACCGGACCGAACGCAGCGCGGAACAGCCGGAGGTGGTCGGGCAGGTGCCCGGCCGTCGCCCGGCGCGCCGCTCGACGAACCCGGCCCACGCCCGACTGCCCCGATGGTGACCACGAGAAGGGCTCAAGACCGTGCCTGAACTGCTGTTCCCCCTCGACTCCACGAAGAGGTTCACCGACCAGGAGAAGGTCGGGCACAACCGCTGGCATCCCGACATCCCGCCCGTGGCGACGGTACGGCCCGGACAGTCGTTCCGCGTCCACTGCCGCGAGTGGTTCGACGGCGCGATCCACAACGACGACTCCGCCGAGGACATCCGGGACGCTCCGCTGACCCGGGTCCACGCGCTCAGCGGCCCGTTCGCCGTCGAGGGCGCCGAGCCGGGCGACCTGCTCATGGTCGACATCCTCGACATGGGCCCGATCCCGCAGGAGTCCGGTCCGCTGGCCGGTCAGGGCTGGGGTTACACGGGCATCTTCCCCACCGGCAACGGCGGCGGCTTCCTCACCGAACAGTTCCCCGACGCGTACAAGGCGGTCTGGGACTTCACCGGCCGCAAGGCCACCTCCCGGCACATCCCCGGGGTCTCGTTCACCGGGATCGCCCACCCGGGACTGATGGGCACCGCCCCGTCCGCGTCGCTGCTCGCGACCTGGAACCAGCGGGAGGGGGCGCTGATCGCCACCGCACCCGACCGGGTGCCGCCCCTGGCCCTGCCCCCCGAGCCGCAGGACGCGATCCTCGGCAGCCTCACCGGCGCCGACTTCGACCGGGTGGCCGCGGAGGCGGCGCGAACCGCGCCGCCTCGGGAGAACGGCGGGAACCAGGACATCAAGAACTTCACCGTCGGCAGCCGGGTCTTCTACCCCGTGTACGTGCCGGGAGCCAACCTGTCCCTCGGCGACCTGCACTTCTCCCAGGGCGACGGAGAGATCACCTTCTGCGGCGCCATCGAGATGGGCGGCTTCGTCGACCTGCACGTCGACCTGATCAAGAACGGCATGCAGACGTACGGCGTCGCCGAGAACACGATCTTCATGCCGGGTGACACGCCGCCGCAGTACTCCCAGTGGCTGGCCTTCTCCGGGCTCTCGGTCACCCTCGACGGCGAACAGCGGTACCTCGACTCGCAGCTCGCCTACCAGCGCGCGTGCCTGCACGCCATCGACTACCTGACCCGCTTCGGCTACCAGCCGGAACAGGCGTACCTACTGCTCGGCGCCGCACCGATCGAGGGCCGGCTCTCCGGCGTGGTGGACATCCCCAACTCCTGCGCGACCGTCTACCTGCCCACCGAGATCTTCGACTTCGACATCCGGCCCTCGGCCGCCGGTCCGACCCGGATCGACCCGGGCAAGGGCGCCCCGAAAGCCACCATGCCGTGAGCAGGTGACCCTCGTGCAGAAGTCATCCCTGACCGCACTGGCCCGCGAACAGCTCAAGCTCGCGCACGCCTCCTCCAGCGGCCGCAGCAGCTCCACCGTCTACGGCGGCCACGAGCACAGGCTCCGCCAGACGATGATCGCGCTGACCGCCGGCCAGGCGCTCGGCGAGCACGAGAACCCCGGCGAGGCCACCGTCCACGTGCTGCACGGCCGGGTCCGGCTCGGCGCCGGCGAGACGTCCTGGGACGGCGCACCCGGCGATCTGCTGATCGTGCCGGACCGACGGCACACGCTGGAGGCACTGGAGGACGCCGCGGTGCTGCTCACCGTCGCCAAGCGCTGACGATGCCACGGCGTCCCGGGCGAGTGGCGGCTAGCCGACCAGGGCCTGGGTGCCAAGCACCGTGAGCAGGGCGAGGCGGTCGGCGTCCTCGGTGCCGGGCTCGGCCGTGTAGATCATGATGCGCAGGTCGCTGCCCGCCACGGTGAGCACGTCGCAGTCCAGCGTCAGCGGGCCGACGTTCGGGTGGTCGATGGTCTTGCGGGCGGCCTCGTGGCGGCCGACCGCGCCGGACTTCCACAGTTTCGCAAACCGGTCGCTGCCGGCCCGCAGCTCCGCGATGAGCCGCCGGAGCCGCTGGTCGGCCGGGTAGCAATCCGCCGCCGCGCGCAGGTCGGCGACCAGCGCCATCTCGAACGCTCGCAGTGACTGCGGCGTGTGCCGGGCCCGGGTGCCCGGGCCCAGGAAATGCCGCCAGACCGCGTTGCGCTGGTGACCACGCCACCCGGACGGATCCCCCATCAACGCCGCATATGGCACGTTGGCCACGAGCAGCGTCCAGGACGCGTCGTAGACGGCGACGGGCGTACCGGCCAGCCGGTCCAGCATCCGCTGGACGCTCGGGGTGAGGTGCGCGGGCACCGTCTCCGCGCCCGGCGGCGCCAGCCCGGCCAGCCGGAACAGGTGGGCGCGCTCGGTCGCCGACAGTCGCAGAGCCCGGGCCAGGGCTTCGACCACCTGCCCCGACGGGTGGGACGCGCGGCCCTGTTCGAGCCGGGTGACGTAGTCCACGGAGACCCCGGCCAGCAGCGCCAGCTCTTCCCGACGCAGGCCGGCCGTACGCCGGTGCCCGCCGGCCGGCAGCCCGGCGGCTGCGGGCTGGACCCGGTCGCGCCAGCGGCGCACCGCCTGCCCGAACTCCGTCGCCATGCCCCCAGTGTGCGCCGCCGAGCTGGGGCGTTGCCTGGTACCGGCAGTCCCAGGAAAACCGGACGACTGGGTCACCGCGCCGCCGCGCCGCAGCATGGAGCCATGACCACGACATTGATCACCGGAGCGAACAAGGGACTCGGCTTCGAGACCGCCCGTCGGCTCGTCGCCGCCGGCCACACCGTCTACGTCGGCAGCCGGGACGCCGGACGCGGGCGCCGCGCCGCCGAGCTGCTGGGTGCCCGGGCCGTCCAGCTCGACGTCACCGACGGCGCGTCAGTGGCGGCCGCGGCGCGAGCCGTCGAGGCGGACGGAGGGCTGGACGTCCTGATCAACAACGCGGGCGTCGAGGGCCGGGGCACCGGCAACCGGGTGATCGGCGCCGCGGAGGTGACCGCCGACATGATGCGGGAGACGTTCGAGACGAACGTCTTCGGCACCGTCCGTGTCACAGGCGCGTTCCTGCCGCTGCTGCAGCGCTCGGCGGCCCCGGTCATCGTCAATCTCAGCAGCGGGCTGGCCTCGCTGACGCGGGTCACCGACCCGGTCACCCCGGCGTACGCGTACCCCGGTGTCGCCTACCCGGCCTCGAAGGCCGCGGTCAACATGATCACCGTGCAGTACGCGAAGGCGTTCCCGAACATGCGGATCAACGCGGTCGAGCCCGGTTTCACCAGGACCGACCTGAACGGGAACACCGGGATCCAGACCGTCGAGCAGGGCGCCGAGATCATCGTCCGGATGGCACTGGTCGGCCCCGACGGCCCCACCGGCGGCTACTTCGACGCCGAGGGCCCGCTCCCCTGGTAGACCGGCGGCCGACTGAGGCTGCCGTCAGGTCGCGGCGAGCGCCTTGGTGATGTTCCACTCGGCCAGGTCCAGCATCCACTTCCGGTCCGGGAAGTCGGTGTCCGCGATCCGTAGTGGCCCTTCGATCAAGGACAACGTCTGCGCGTATCGGTAGAGCTCCAGCCGGTGGGGATCGAGATCGACCGGGCGCAGCGCCGGGTACGACTCGCCGAAGCGCATCTGCAGCCAGGCATGATCCCATTCGACATCGAAGTACGTCAGCCCCTCGAAATCGATCATGACGGCCTCGCCGGCCGGCGTGACGAGCACGTGATCCGGGCCGAGTTCACCGTGCACCAGCCCGTACTCCACGCGCGGGGTGACCGCGCTCCTGAGGTGGCGTACGTGGGCGGCGATCCGGTGATGGGCGTCGGCCAGCCGGGCGTCGCGGGCCGCTGCCGCGTCGAGGTGGCCGAGCGCTCGGTCGACGACAACGTCCTCCGTGCGCCGCGTCTGGGACGCCTCACCTCGCGCGACGGCCGCGACCTTGCCGTAGTGCGGTCCGAAGGCGGTGTGCATGCGGCGCAGGGCATCGCCGAGCGCGGACAGCGGCCTGGCGGCGGTGGCCGGATCGTGTTCCAGCACCGCCTCCAGCCGTCGCGCGCCGGCGTCCTCGACGAGCGCGATGTCGGCCTCGAGGTGACGGCCGTCCCGGTCGATCATCATCAGATGCGGGACACGCACACCTGCCGCGGTGAGCGCCGCGTGACCGGCGGCGAAGAGATCCGCGCCCGACGCATCGGTGAACGGGTCGTCCGGGATGGTCGGTGACGGGGGCCAGTAGTTCTCGTCCGCGGCCCACACGTACAGCATCACTGTTGTCCGGTCGTCCAGCCGGAGCCGGTAGACGCCCTTCTTGGTGCCGCCCGTCAGCCGGTCCAGGGCAGCGAGCCGCCGGTCGGAGCCGAACTGGTCCGACACGAGGTCGTGCAGATCGTCCGGCTGCAGGAAGGTCCGCGTCATGGCCGCCTCTCGTCAGATCGAGGCAGCCAGGCTGCCAGGCCGGGGCAGCGGCACACAACCGAGTTGACGCAGCGGACTTCGCGGACCGGCCCGCCCCGGTGCTGACCGTGTTCGCGCTGCTGATGCAGGTCGGCTTCATCGGTGGTGCCACCGAGCAGCCGGCGCTCCCTCAGATGTTGGAGCCGTCCGGCGGCAGCCCGGGCGGTGGCTGCGGGGATCCGCCCCGGCCGGCAGCCGGTGGACAGGACATGCCCAGGGTGTAGGCCGTCATGGACAACGAGCCGTAGGCGTAGCCGTCGACGAGGACCTCGGTGTCGGGGATGTCTCGCCCGGATCGGAGATCGAGTCTGCGGCCTGCCCATTCGGGCGGCTGCCGAGTGACTCCTTGCGATGGAATCATGATCAGGTGACGCCCTTCCACATCGATGTGCCCGAAGCCGTCCTGGACGACCTGCGGGCTCGGCTCTCGCGGACAAGGCTCGCGCCGGCCGCCCCAGGAGAGCCGTGGGCCGCCGGCACCGACCCTGGGTACCTGGCAGATCTGGTGCGGTACTGGCTCGACGGATTCGACTGGCGTGCGGTCGAGCGTGCCATCAATCGGCACCCTCAGTTCGTCACCACGGTCCGGGGCGCGCCGGTCCACTTCGTTCATGTCCGCTCGGCATCGCCCGACGCCACGGCGCTGATCCTGACCCATGGCTGGCCCAGCACGTACACGGAGATGCTGCCCCTGGTGTCCCGGCTCGCAGACTTCGACCTCGTCATACCGAGCCTGCCGGGCTTCGTCTTCTCCGGACCACTCGCCGAGGGCCCGACGACCGAGGCGGCTGTCGCGGACGTGTGGGCTGAGCTGATGACCCGTCTGGGCTACGACCGCTTCGGCGCCTACGGTGGCGACATCGGGTCCGGCGTGTCGACGTGGCTCGGCGCCCGTCACGCAGATCGGGTCATCGGGGTCTTCTCGCAGCACATCAAGTTCCCGCCGGCGGACCGCAGGGGCGACCTCAGCCCAGCCGAGGAGGCGTTCGTCGCCATGCTCGACGCGAAGGCCCAGGATGACTGGGGCTACGGAATCATCCAGGAGACACGGCCCGACACCCTTGCGGCCGCACTGAGCGACTCGCCGTCCGGACTGGCCGCATGGATCATCGAGAAGTACCAGCGCTGGAGCGACTGCGGCGGCCACATCTCGCGCCGGTTCGGCTTCGACGAACTGCTGACCACCGTGATGCTGTACTGGGTCACCAACTGCATCGGCACGTCCTTCCGACCCTACCGTGACGACCACCTGGCCCCACCGCTGCCGATCATCGACGTGCCCGCCGGTATCACGGTCAGCGTGGAGGATGCCGGCCTGCCCCGGTCGTTCGCCGAACGCACCTACGCCAACCTCGCCCACTGGCGCGAGCCCAGCGTCGGCGGCCACTTCTTCGCCCAGGAAGAGCCCGACCTGCTCGCTGCCGACCTGCGCGCCTTCTTCAGCGCGCTGCGGTGATCCAGTAGCTCAACCGGCGGCACCGCCGACCCGGACCGGAACCTGGTGGTGCCAGCTGGCGCGCCGCAGGAGCCGGGTGGCTGCGATCGTCGCCGCCCACGTCGGCCAGCTACGCGCCCGCCGCTCGGAGATGGCGCGCGGGCATGCTGCGGCAGCCGGCGCGGAAACGACCAAAGAGGCCGCCGCCTCCGTCCGCCCGAAGGCAGGTGGAGGCGGCGGCCTCATCGCGTACGGGGTTATCAGGAGCGTCACGCTGAACAGCCCTCTGTCGCTCGTGCCGCCGAAGCTCCTGCGTGGACACATGATCGACCAGACGCAATTTCCGCACTGAGGAGCTTCCTGCTGCCTCGTCCTGTCCAGTTGTCGCGCACGGGCGAAGGACCTGAATCTTGACTAAGGGAACCCGGCCTCGTACAGTGTCCAGACATCCAAAAATTTAAGACTATGTCTCTCAACGGGGGTTGGGTGTTCCATGGCTCGAAAAGAAGGCCGTAGTAGGTCAGTTGGCACCGTAATCGCATTAACCGCTTTGATGCCTGCGGTCGCTTTGATGCCGACGACGCCGTCGTTCGCTGCCGAGATTCCATGCAGCTCAACCTTGTCACCAAGCGAGATCAAGTCGGTCGGCACTTCTTGCCAATTGGCTTCGGACACCGTCGTCCGAGTCGCCGAGGGTCTCGAGGTTGCAGTTCCGGAGCCAGGCATGGTCGCCATCGTGCAGGTTCTGCGGACGCCCGGCTCGACGGGCCCGAGCGCTGCTTCTGTCTATCGGGCGACCGACGGTCAGCTGGCGTTGCAGATCGACGAGACGCCCGCGCTTGGATCCACTGCCACAGCGGGCGCTCTCAAGCGCATCCTCGCCAAACGCGCAGAACCAGCCACCAAGCACCCAGAATCAGCCGGGGCAGCGAAGACTCAGTCATCTGGGCTCGCAGCTGTGCCTGCGTACTGCGGAAGCTCCTACGAATACAACTTCAGCGGCGGCGTATGGCAGCAATCTGTGTTTCCGTGGACCTACAACAGCCGGTCGCAGCCGGCCTCGGACGCGCTTCAAGCCATCAAGTACGGCTTCCAATTCATAACTGACACTTCTTCCGCATGCGGCACGTACTACACGTTCGCCTTCGCCGACTATCGAGGGTCAACCACCCGCTACACGTGGGGAACGAGGGACAACGGAAATGTAGTCGGATGGGCCGGATTTGATCCGGACATCTTGGGAGCCACCTACTCGTGGGTCGACGGCTCCGGCCTCAGGGTGGAGGTCGACATAGCATTCAACAACCGGGTCACGAACTGGTTCACCGGCCTTTCCGGGACTGTCCCTGCGGGGCGTTTCGACCTCATCTCCGTTGCCACGCATGAGGCTGGGCACGGCTTTGGCTTGGCGCACTACACGGGCAGCTCTTATCCGGTGATGTTCCCGACGCTCGGCACGGGAGTGAATAAGCGAGTCAAGCGAAGCGGTGATCTTACCGGGATGGGCACCTTGTACTGACAGGCAAGCCGTAGTACTCCGGCGTCGCTCGACTTCGGCGTTGGGTGTGGCGAGCCATGAGGACGGCCACCGCACGTTCATCGATGGTCTGAGGACCGCCGATGAACGTGCGGTGGCCGTGTGCCACAGTCGGCTACAGATCCCTGCCGGCCGCCGTTGTGGACCACCCGCGAGTTGGTCAGGCTCGGGTGCGCTGCCGCTGCCGGGTCGACACGACCGCGACGACAGCCATCAGGACCGCGACGACCAGGGACGGCAGGGCGTCCGGCCGGCGCAGCAACTCCCCCGTCAACCCGCTGTTGTCCAACTGGTGGAGCGTACCCAGCAGGAGGGTGGGGACGACGGCGATCAGCAGCCGCTGGTCGGCCGTGGCCACCCACAGGAATGCGGCAATCCCGGCGACGACCATGACGGCGACGACGATCCGCGGACCGGCGTCGGCCATGCGGAGGCCGCCCGCGGGGATGAGATGCAGGGCGAGGATGCCGGCGGTGACCAGGACGGCGTTGGCCCGGGGCGCCGGCGGCACGTCCGCCGGGCGCCGCAGCCCCAGCACGATCAGCGGCGCGGCGACGACCGGCGCCCACCACTGCGGCAGGCCGTTGAGGAACAGGTACTGCGAGATCACGGTCGGCACCACCGCCGCGGTCACCGCCAGAACGGCGGCGGTACGGGCGCGGCCCGCGACGAGCGCCACCAGCGCGGCGATCAGCACGATCTCGTGGATGCCCTGATTCCGCAGGACGGTCAGAGGGTCCGAGAGTCCGCCGAACTGGAACGCCTCGACGATGTCGTCCAGGCCGATGAGGACACCCAGCGCCAGCACCGCGAGGGCGCCGAGGTGGATGCCCTGCCAGAACAGCACGGCGGTGGGCCGGGGCGCGGCGCCGCCGCCGTACACCCGCAGGCCGCCCCGGACGAGCGAGGCCGCCTCCCGGGCGCTGGGCCAGCGGCGGGTGGTGGGTTCGTCGCCGATCAGCGTGTCGATCAGCTCGTCGGCGCGTTCGCGGCGGTAGTCGGCGGGGTAGGCCCGCAGCAGCATCCGGTAGCGCTTCTCCAGGACATCGGAACTCATGCTGGTCTGATCCTCGCGGTAGAAGGGTGACGGGCACTTGCCTGCGATTGGACCCGGCGCGGCAGGCGGTCCATGACCACCCGGGCGGCCTGGGCGAGCCGGTCGGCCTCTTCGGTGAGTACGAGACAGCCCTCGTCGGTGAGCCGGTAGTAGCGACGGGCACGCCCGTTGACGATCTCCTCACCATCGGCGGTGACGAGGCCCTCGCCGAGCAGCCGGTCGATCACGGAGTACAGCGATCCGGCGGCGAGGGTCACCCGCCCGTCGGACAGCTCTTTGACCCGCTTGATCACGGCATAGCCGTGGAGCGGCCCGCCGAGCAGAGCGGCGAGGACGAAGTACGACGGTTCCCGTAGCGCGGGACGCGAAGCCGATCCCATGAGCCGAATATACAACCAACTTGAGTATCCGTCCAAGGTGACTGTTCAAAGTGACCCTTGCTCAAATTATCTTAATGATTAAGGTAATTGCATGGGCACATCGACGAACTTCTCGGTGGCGATCGCCGGCGCCGGCCTCTCCGGCCTCTGCCTCGCCCAGTACCTGACGCGCGCCGGCATCGACGTGCACGTCTACGAGCGGGACCCGGGCCCCTTCATCCGGCGGCAGGGTTACCGGATCATTCTCGACCGGTACGGGCTGGAGGCGCTTCGCGAGAGCCTGCCCCGCTCGCTCTACCACCTGGCGCTGGCCACCGGCGACGAGCCCGGCGGTCACCTGCGCTTCACCAACAGCCGGCTGCGGGACGCCTTCACCATCACGTTCAAGGACGAGCCGGGCGCGACCCGCCAGGTCGACCGGCTGACCCTGCGGTCGATCCTGCAGTCCGGGTTGAACGGGCGCATCCACTACGGCAAGGACGCCGTCGCGGTGGAGAGCGGCGGCCCGGCAGGGCTTCGACTGCGGTTCTCCGACGGCGAGGCCGCCGCGGCAACCGTCGTGGTGGGCGCGGACGGCGTCGGCTCGGCCCTGCGACCGCAGCTCATGCCGGACGCGGACCCGGCGAACACCTCGATGGCGGGCATCTACGGCCGCTCTCCCCTGCTGCGCAACGGCGAGAGCGTCATCCCCGACGCACTGCGTACCAGCGGGGTCCTGGCCATCGCCGACCGGCCCGGCAGCGCCTTCTTCTTCACCTCCATGCGGTTCGGCGAGAGCCCGCAGGCGGCGTTCGCACGCCTGGCCCCGGGCAACTACGCGCCCAGCGGCGACGACTACGTCATGTGGGGCCTGCTGCTCCGGCAGGAGGAACTGCCGGCCGACGTCCGCGGGAACCTGCTGGCGCTGTGGAAACTGGCCGACCGATTGAGTACGGACTTCCATCCGCTCATCCGGCGCCTGGTCGACACCGCCGAGCTGGACGCCACGGTGCTCAACCTCTTCGCCACCGGCCGACGGCCGCACCGGTGGGCGGTGCCACGGGCCACGATGATGGGTGACGCCGTACACGTCATGCCACCGTTCGGCGCCCACGGCGGCAACACCGCGCTCCGCGACGCCGCCCTGCTCGGCCGCCGGCTGGTCGAGGCGCGGGCGGGCGCCACCTCGGCGGAGGAGGCGATCGCCGCCTACCAGGACGAGATGACGGACTACGCCTTCCGCGCCGTCGACACCGCCTCCGGGCTGATGCGCCGCCTCACCGGGGGCGCGGCCGCGCCACACTGGGTGCTGACCCGCGTGCTACCTCGGCTGCACCGGGTCACCGTGCCGGAGGCATGATTGCCCGCATGTCCCACGATCCGGCCCGCGCCTCCGCGATCACCGACCTCATGCGCGCCGGGCGGGAGACGTCGCGGCTGTCCATGGTGTTCCGGTACGCCATCGCGGAGCGGCTGGGCCTCGCCGTGAGCGACCTGGAGTGCCTGGACTACCTGGCGGACATCGGCTCCGCCACCGCGGGGCAGATCGCCGAGCGGACCAGCCTCACCACCGGTGCGGTCACCAGCATGCTCCGCCGGCTCCAGCAGGCCGGTTACGTGACGGCCGAGCGCGACCCGGCAGACCGGCGGCGGGTCGTCGTCACCATACGGCCGGAACGGATCGCCGACCTGGAGCGGCCGTACGAGCGTTTCGCCGAGCGGGCGGAACGGCTCGTCGAGGGCTACAGCGCCGAGGAGGTCCGGCTGCTGGTCCGGCACCACGACCGCCTGCAGGCGATGTACCTCGCCGAGTTGGACCACCTCCGCGACGGCGACACCGAGTAGCCCGGCCGTCGCCCGTGACGACGGCGCGCCGATGGGCTCCCTTGGGAAGTCGTCCAACCTGCCGGGGAGCGGCAGTCATCACCTGTGAGGTGGGACGCTCTCCATTTGATTGCCGACGTAGACCTCCACCAACTCCCCCACCGTCCGGGGGAAGATCTCGTCCTCCAACGCGAGGAAGGGATCAAATCCCATCGACTGTTCGAGCCGCGTAACGAGGACGGCGAAGGCGAGACTGTCCAAGCCGCTGTCGGCCAGGCCGCTCTGCAGGCTGACGTCGCCGTCCTCGCCCCCTTCCTCTTTGATCAGCTTGACCACTTCACGAAGAACGATCTCCGCTACACGCTCCCGCTCGAGCACTGCGCCACCTTCCCTACGTGTTTGTCCGTCCACATTTCCGGTCCGGGCCTCATGCGGTGGAGCCGCCGTCCACGGTGATCAGCGTTCCGGTCACACCGGCGGCATCCGGGGAAAGAAGGTAGGTCACTGCGGCGGCCACTTCGTCGAGACGTGCGAACCGGCCGATCGGACTGCGCCCCTTGATGCGCGCCTGGCTCTCCGCCCCCAGGGCGCCGGTCATCTCGGTGTCAAGGAAGCCCGGCGCCACCGCATTGACCGTCACGCCGCGCCGCCCTACGTCGCGGGCCAGCGAACGGGTGAACCCCTCCAAACCCGCTTTCGCCGCCCCGTAGACGGACAGACCGCGGAATCCCGTCGAGGCAACGATCGAGGAGACGTTGACCACGCGTCCCCGGCCCGCTGAGATCATCGAGCGGACAAGATGCTTCGTCAGAACCATCGGCGACACAAGGTCGAGTTGCACTGTTTCCCAGATGGTTCTGTCCTTCACCAGCGGCAGGAGACCGTCGGTGCCGCGAGCGGCGTTGTTCACCAGCGCGTAGGGGGCGCCGTGCGCCTCCACGATTGCGCGTGCCAGGCCAGGCAAGGACTCCAGATCACTCAGGTCGGCACGGACGTGGACATAGCCCGGACCCACCTCCTCCGGCTCGACCTCGCGGCGGGCCAGGCCCACCACCCGGTATCCGTCGCCGCCGAGCCGCCGGGCCACCGCCCGCCCCAGGCCACTGCTGGTTCCGGTCACTACCGCGTACGGACAGTCGCCGCGGGATTCCGCCTCGTTCACGCTCTGCTGACCTTTCCGGTGGGCGACAAGAAGAACTCGGTTACCGCGGTGATCGAGGCGGGAGTATGCGACCGGGGCAGATGGTCGGCGACGAATGACCGCAGGGCCGACTGCAGTTCGTCGGGGTCGAGCCCACTGCCGAGAGGCGAAGGCACAACCCGGGCGGTCAGGATCCAGCCCGTGATCGGGCTGCGCCTGGGCGTCACCACGGCATCATGTACTGCGGGATGCCGCCGGATCAGCTCCTCGACCCGCTCCGGCGAGACCTTGTCCCCTCCGACGTTCACCGTCTGCGACTTCCGGCCGACGAAGTAGACCCGGTCACCGCGAGGCTCGACGAGGTCGCCCGTGCAGACGAATCCGTCCGGCTGCGCCGTGCTGCTTCCCGGCGCCCGGACGAACAGGACGCCGTCGCGGATCTCCAGTGCCACACGGCCGGGAGCCGGCTCGAGAAGATGCCGGGGGAAACCTTCCCTGCCGTCGCTCACCGAGAAGGCGGCACCGGCCTCGGTGGACGCGTAGACATGCGTGACGCGCGCATCGAACCGCCGCCGCAACGCATTGATCAGCGACTGTGTCGCGATCTCACCACCCAGCGTGATCTGTTGCAGCCGGAGGTCGTCACAGGCCCTGCTGCGCAGAATCATCCGCCACATCGTCGGGGTCGCGGACAGTGCGTCGACGCCGGCTCCGGCGAACAGCTGGAGGCGCTCGTCGAGCCCGGCGGCGTGGTGGGCGTCCACCAGGGTGTCGCCGTGGATCGCCTGGAGGACGACCTGGATGCCCGCCATTCGGGTAGGAGAGAACAGGAGACCCCACCGCCGCTGCTCGCGGTCGCCGGGATTCCGCGCCGGGCGTACCGGGCGAATCCGCCGCGTCAGCGAGTCGAGACTGTGGTCGGTCGGGGTGGGCGTCCCCGTCGTGCCTGAGGAGAAGACACGCCAGAGCGTACGCACGTCGGTGCTCGCGTCCCCGGCCGACAGTTCGCCGTGGGATGCGTAGGCGGCAGCTGGGGCATCATCCCCGGCCTCGCGCAGGACCACCGCCTCCGCCGAGCCTACGGTCGGACTCAGGTCACCCACGAACTCGACCCGGGCGGCCCAGCCCTCGAGTGCGACGATGGCTGAGGCGACCAGGCGGGAACTCTGCCCCACCAGGGCCACGGTCGCACCCCGGGGTACGCGACGTCGCAGGCCGAGAACGTCAGCGTGCAGGTCGTGCGAGGTGAGCGGCGGAGACCGGCCGTCGATGACGACCGGACGACCGACGGCAGCGGCCCCCGCTCCGCCGCGCGTCCCGTCATGGTCTGCGACTTCCCCCTCAGGACCGTTCATCCTGCTCCCTCACTGCACCGCGGGCCCGGCGCCCGACCGGGGCGGATCGACCGGAGCGTGAACTCGTAGAAGATCCTGCCGTCTTCGGTGACGCACGGATGAGCCGCGAACATGCCCTCGCGACTCGCGCGACGTAGCACCCGGTTACTGCCGGACCCGCAGCAGAACGCCTTGTACTCGGGCGTGAAGAAGAGGTCGGACAACAGGGCCATGGCCGGGTCGAGAATCTTGACCTCCCCGTCGGCGTCCACGAGCCGTACCCAGGAATGCAGGCCCAGGCGTGCGCCTCCGAAGATGTAACCCGACTCCTGCTCGGCCGCCACACCACGGTCCAGCAGTTCAGACATCAGTACCTGGCACAGCGAGTCGCAGTCGCCGACGCCCCGGTGCCTGGTGCCGGCGACATCGGAGGACAGGGTCATGGGTGTGAAGTGGAAGCGGTACCGCCGCAGCAGGTCGTCCCAGACCTCCCGCACCCTCGGGTCTCGCACCGTGGCGGTGTTCCCGGTCAGTTCGACCCTGCCGCGCCACTCCGCCCTGCCGGCCTGGATCTCTTCATGCTGCCACTGCACGTCCGGTAGGACAGGCGCGCTCCACTCGGACGACGGGCAGTGCTCCGCGCGGGGACACTGGGCCCAGCCGACGATCTCGTAGGCCCGCGCGGAGACCCAGTCCGCGCCGTACGACTTCAGCATCCTCGCGAAGAAGATCATGATCCGCTCCGGACTGCTGCGTCCGGTGCCGCTGAGCAGGCCCACGTTCCACACGTCGCAGTAGTCGTGTCGGCCGTCCTCCTCCACGAGGCCGGCGGCAACCAGTTGCGCCAGTTCCTCGGGCGTACACCGCAAGGTGTCCAGCGCCTCGGCCCTGCTGATCCACACCCGGTGCTCGGGTGGAGTCGGCACGACGTCCCGCAGCCCTCCGACGAGACTCATCCGAGGGCTCCGAGAGACTGGACGACGGAATCGGCGTGGCGGCCGATGTGTTCGCACATCAGTGACCGGAGCTTTCATATCGTGAGAGCCCGTACCGGAAGACGGTCGTCCCGATCCACAGGCAGTAGATGGCGACGACCGGTGTCAGCAGCCCCAGCCAACGAGCCGGCCCGTGCGCGAGGACAGCCGCGGCGGGGAAGAAGCTCATGAACGCATAGGGCAGGACGACGGTAAGGGTGATCCGGACCCCAAGGCCGTAGATGGTGACCGGAAAACGAGCCAGTTCCCCGAAGCTGTGCATGGAGAACGCGAACATGGAGTACGGGGAACGCAACCAGAAGGCGGCGCAGTTCGTGAGGAGGTTGAGCCCGATCTTCACACCGGCCGCCGCAACCACGAGCAGCAGCCCGAGCGCGACGCGACCGACGTTCCAACTGACGTCGACGTGCCGCACCGCGGCGATCAGCAGACCGGTGCCGAGGACGAGATTGCCCAGTCCGTTCATTCCCACCGCGGAGCTGAGCACCTGGAGGACCGGTGGATAGGGCCGCAACAGCATCGCGTCCAGCTGTCCGAAGTTGACAGTCACCGCGAGAGTCCAGGCTCCCTGCGCGACCAGCACGCTCAGCCCTTCCGCGACGACCACGAGCGCGTAGATGAGCACGACTTCCCAGAACTGCCAGCCGTTGATCTCCGGGATGCTCCGGAAGATCGCCCACAGGAAGACCACGCCGACGGCCTGCACGAGAACTGCCGACAGGCTCATGATCCAGAAGTCGGCCTCGTACTGGAGAGTGGCGCGCACCTGGGCACCGAGCAGACGGCGGTAGAGCCACAGCGCTCGTCGTGCTTCAGCCACCATGGACCGTCAGCTTCCGAGCGGCGGCCGACCACATCAACCGCGCCAGCCACCACAGCACGACCGCCCAGGCCGCCTGCACCAGCACGGCGGTCGTCGCGTCGCTGCCGTCCAGTGAGCCGGTGTAGAGCAGCGCCGGGGTCGACGCCATTCCGACGAACGGCAGGTACGTGGCGATGACCCGCATCCACTCGGGCAGGAAGGCCAGCGGTACGAGTGCCCCGGAGAACAGCGTGATCAGGGCGATCCGGGCGGCCTGCACACCCACGTAGTTCTGTGTCCAGAAGACGAGCAGACCGCTCAGGTACACGATTCCGAACCGCAGGGGCAGCACCAGCAAGGCGGACAGGATGAACAGCGGCACGGTGTCCCGGTCCGGCGGCGGCATGCCGCCGAAGATCGCGGCGGCTGCCAGGACGACCACGATCGCCGTGCCGGCTTCGTAGACGGCGAACCCGACGCTCTCGGCCAGGCGCGACCACTGGTAGTCGACCGGCCGAACCAGGTCCATGGCCACGTCGCCCTGCTGGATGCGGTTGGCCATTCGATAGTCGGTATAGCTGGACACCAGCGAACCGACGACGAACGCCACCAGCAGGTACGCCTTCATCTGCGGCCAGTCGAATCCTTGCCGAGGGCCGGCGGCGAGTGCCGAGCGCCACAGGTACAGCATGGACAGGACGCCGAACGCCGAGGCCAGCATGCCGAAGAGGAAGCTCGTCTGATAGGCGAGAAGGCTCTTCAGCGCCATCCGGGCCATGCTCCGATAGGCACGTATCCGGCGTGATCGGGTATCAGCCGGCAACGGCACCGCACCGGCGGTCACGAATGTCATGACACGGTCTCCCGATCGACCCCGCCGCCGGGCTCGGGCCGCAACTGCCCCGCGTACACCTTCCGGACGACCGTCTCGATGGCCGGCTCGTCGATGTGCATGTCGACGATCTCCGCCTCGGCGAGCACTGCCGCCAGCACCTCTCGCGCGCCGAGCGTCATCCGGTCGAAGGTGACCGTGAGCTCGCGGTCGTCCGACCCCGCGCGGACCTGAGCGCCCGGCAGTCGCGCGGCGATCCGATCGACGCCCGCCAAGCCGGCGGCCAGCTCGAAGGACATCGACCGCTCGCGGACATGGGTGTCCTTCACCGACTGCAGGTCACCGTCGTACACCACACGTCCCGCGTCGATGATCACGATGCGCCGGCAGATGTCCTCGATGTCGGCGAGGTCGTGGGTGGTGAGCATGACCGTCGTCCCGTCCGCCACCAGCCGACGCACGAAGGAACGCACCCGGTCCTTCACCGCGATGTCCAAGCCGATCGTCGGCTCGTCCAGGTAGACGATCCGCGGTTCGTGGAGCAGCGCCGCGGCGAGGTCGGCCCGCATGCGTTGCCCCAGCGACAACTTACGGGCGACCACCGGGAGAAGGTCGGCCAAGCCGAGGACGTCGTCGAGGCGGGCCAGTGTCTCCCGGTACCGCGCGGCGCCCAGACCGTGCATGTCCCGCAGCAGTTCGAGCGAGTCACGTACGGGCAGGTCCCACCACAGCTGCGTTCGCTGCCCGAAGACGACGCCGACGCGTCGCGCGTTCTCCACCCTCGCCCGGTACGGCACCAAGCCGTCGACGAGGACCTGTCCAGCGGTCGGGACCAGGATCCCGGAAAGCATCTTCACCGTGGTGGACTTGCCGGCGCCGTTCGGACCGACGTAGGCCACTGCCTCGCCCTGTGCCACAGACAGATCGATGCCGTCCACAGCGACGTGCTCGGAGAATCTACGCTGGAGCAGGTGCCGGAGGGAACCGCGTAGCCCCGGCGCCTTCTCCGGCTTGCGGAAGACCTTACGCAGTCCTGCGACTTGGATCAATGTCACCGGACGAGCATGCACCATTTCCATCGCCGCGCCAACCACCTTGCCCCGCACGGATGCCAGCGATAGCCTTCGACGCAAGCCTCTCTCTGAATCGAATTGTTTTCGGTGTCCTGTTCAACGGAGAAGATGTCACTGCGGGACGGAGAAAAATTGGAAATTCGTTTTCGTGCGCCGTCCGGGCGAACCGCCGATCTGACCTGGGGACAGCAGAGGATGGCGCAACTGATGGCGGATCTCCAGCCGAACAACGCCTCACTCAACCTCAAGTTCGCTCACCGGATCAAGCCGGGTCTGAAAGCCGACGAGGTCGCGTCCGCCATCAGAGGAATGGTCGAGGCCTGCGAGTCCGCGCGAACCCTGTTCGAGCCGGACGCGCCCTCCGCACAGCAAAGGGTCACAACCGAGGGAGTCCTGCACGTCGCGGTGATCACCGCCGTGACAGCCACCTTCACATCGGCTCTCGAATCGGCAGCCGAGCTGGCGGGCACCCCGTTCGGGGCCGACGACCTCCCCGTTCGCGTGGGCATCCTGACCGATCGGAGTGGCCCGGCCTTCGTCCTGCTGGCCATCAACCATCTCGCGTCGGACTACCTCGGCGCTCACTGGATGACCTGGCACCTCCGCCACGTCCTCCAGGCTGACTTCTCCGACGGCGAGCCGTCGGCGATCCACCCCGTCGATGTCAGCCACTGGGAGAGCAGTGAGGCCGGCCGGCGGGAAGGGGCCCGTGCGCTGCTCCGGCACGAACGGAGCCTTGCACGCATGCCTCAGAGCATGCTGCCCCGGCTCCCGGTCGAGCCGTTGCATCCCCGCTATCGGTACGTGGTGATGCAGACGTCAGCCGGCGCGTGGTGCCTGAGTCACCTGGCCAAGCGGCACGGGGTCAGCGAGACGGCGGTCGGCCACGCGGCCCTCTCCCTCGTGCTGGCCCACGTCAGCGGGCTGAGCCGGGCTCACCTCCAGGTGTGCGTCAGCAACCGGGCCGGTCGGGACACGGCTGCCGTGGTGGGTTGCCTCACCCAGGACGTTCCCACCTGCGTGGCGATCGACGACGCCGACTTCGACGCGCTGCTGCGGCGATCCGCCGGCGCCATCCACCACGCGACACTGACCGGGCGCTTCCCGCACCGAGGCCTGATGGAGGTGCGCGAGCGCGTCGAGAAGCGACGCGGCTTCCCGCTGGATCTCTCCTACTGGCTCAACAGCCGACTGTTCGTGCCGCTCCCCGCGGAGGCACCGAACGCCGCGCGGATACGGGAGGAAGCGGCCAGGACCTCCGTCCGGTGGCTGGGCGGCGACCAGTGCAGCACGAGCACCCTCTTCTGCTACCTGGACCGCCGCGACGACATACTCGAAGTGCTGATGCTCGTCGACACCGCCTATGTCGCTCCCGCCGAGGCGGAGCAGTGGTTGCGTGCGTTCGAGTCGATTCTCGTCACCGCGGTCCTGCGACCGGAGCTCAGCGCGGACGCTCTCGTCGCGGAGACCGGCGTCGTGTCGTTCCGCACGACGGACGACTGGGTCAAGATCGACCACAGCTGGATCCACCTACCCACCACGGCGGCACGCCTGCATGCGGCGCTTCCGGGCATGACCCTACGACTTGCGGTTGAGACTCCCGGTGGTGAGGCTTCCCTGGTGGCGATGGTGGCCAGTCCTCGGAGCGGCCGCGAGACCAGCGCTCCTTCCGACACCGTTGTCGTCGAGGCGCTTCGTGGCTGCCGGGTCGGCATGCGCCCGCACCGGTTCGTCTCGAGGGCAGGGGATGTACAGGACTGATCAGCGACGTGGACCGCCTCGCGGCCCGGGTGCCCGGGCACGCGAGGACAGCAGGCCGCAGTCGCTCTCGAACCGGTCGGCGGCGCCCAGGTCGCCATGGCCCTCTCACTCCCGGAAGTTACGGAAAGGCACCGAGAATCCCGGCGCGGCAGTGATGCGGTTCCGCAGCTGCGCACGCGACACCGGGTCGCACGGCATGCCACCCGCGACCGCGTAGGTGACCCCCTGCCCTACACCACAGCGAGACCGACCGCCAAGCAGGGAAAAGAGCGTCGACGCATTGAATCCGAGAAATTTCCGGGTGCCGCGGGGCACCTGTGCAAGCGGTCAGAAGCTACAGTTGCACATGCCGCGGGCCGCCAGAGCACTCAGGATCGGCCCACTACCAGCGGCATCACCGGAGCCCGAAATTTCCGACAAGTTGTTCTCTGACTTATCGGACCGGTTCCACTCACGAGAGGCGACGACTGAGCCCAAGAAGAGCCGGTCAGCGAGGCATCAGCAGCTGTTCACGGGGAGGACAGGTTGATCGACGCCAACGATCCGCTGCAGGTTGTGGAGAGCTGGACCGAAGGAAGCCAGCAGGAGGCCGTATCGGTACCGATCCGGTCCCTCCTGCCCGGTCAGGGCCCCCGCCGGCACGGGGTCGACGAGACGCACGTACAGCTGTTGGCCCAGTCCGAACTCCAGCACCCGCCGATCCTGGTGCAGCGCAGCACCATGCGCGTCATCGACGGGATGCATCGTCTGCAGGCGGCACTGCTCCGTGGTGCGGACTCGATTCACGCGCTGATGCTCGACGACGACGACCAGATGGCCTTCCTGCGCAGCGTCACGAGCAACATCAAGCACGGCCTGCCGCTGACCCTGGCCGACCGCCGGGCGGCGGCCGAACGTCTGCTGGAGATGTTCGCGCATTGGTCGGACCGGTCACTCGGCCGCGCCACCGGGCTGTCGGCCAAGACGATCAGCACATTGAGGCAACGCAGCGGCCAGCCGATGCCGGCCGAGCGGACCGGCCGGGACGGACGGGTCCGGCCGACAGACGCCGACGCCGGCCGGAAAGCTGTCGTCGCGCTCCTGGCCGAACGACCTGATGCTTCGCTGCGGGAAATCGCCCGGTTGGCCGGCGTCTCACCGAACACGGTCCGCACCATACGCCGCAAACAGAACGACGGTGCGGCGGGTTCACCGTCGCCGGCACGGGCACTGTCCGCGGTCAAGGAGCCGCCCGGCACGCCCGAGCCGAGCCGGGACGTCACCGCGTTGGCGCTGGAGAACCTCGCCAAGGATCCGTCCGTGCGCTACACCGAGGCCGGGCGCACCCTGCTGCGCATGCTGCATCAACAACTCAGCCTCGTCTCCGACCACGACATCATCAACGCTCTTCCACCGCACTGCCTCCCGCTGGTGGCCCGCCTCAGTCGCGGACTGTCGCAGCAGTGGGAGCAACTCTCCGCGCGAGCGGCGATCCGCGTCCAGACCGAGGTGGGTTGAGCGGCCAAACCCGCCGACCGTCCACACGCCGCGATCGTCCGCCCCACCGCACCTCAGCCTTGGCACTTCTTCGGCCACCGCCCGGCGCCGGGCGGTGGCCGGACGCTCGCTCGTCGCGTCGACGTCGAGGCGCAAATATGTCCGGAAGAGCCAGGACTCCGCCCGCCGCAGCTGCACTCATTGACATAGCTAAATAGCCCTGTAATGCTTTTTGCATGATGACAACCACCGCGCAGGAAATGTCCGCGCAAAACGCAGAGGTCTCCCTCAACGAGACCGCCGAGGAATCGTCCATCGACAACATCGAGGGTCTCTTCGAGGAGGTCGACCTCTTCTCGACGGCCCTCATCCAGGGCGGCTGCACCGGCGGCTTCACGTCCCTGTGATCCAACTGTCGCGTGCTAACCGGCCGTCTTTCGGCCGGTTAGCACGCGCTTTCCTGTCATCGGGCAGCCGTATCCGGGAACGCCGACAGGATGTCAATCATTCAGGTTGTCCAGAAAGTCAACCGGTCGGAGCGTACAAGAGATAGGACCCTGCTTTGGAGACGCTAGCTGAGGCTGCCGCAGAAAACGGCACCGACGCCCGTTCCGCAACGTATCGCGCGCACCCTCTTGTGCGCATCGAGCCGGCGGCCAGTGACCTGTGGCTCATCAGCCGAGACGACAGGTTGAACGGACACAAGGTTCCCGCGTCGGCTGCGGGTCTGCTCGTTGCCGCCTTCGCTCCGGGAACCATCTATTCCCTGTCGGAGCCGATCATGACGGCGATCGGCTCCGTGCGCAGGGCCGAGCTGATCGCCGAGTGGCTGGTCGCCCACGAGTACCTGGTGCGCGATGACGACGCCGAGGCGATCAAGACGCGGCGGTGGCTGGAGTCGTGGGCCGAGAATGGATGGCGGGCCGCCTCCCACTATCACGCGCGTACTTACGGATACCCCTTCGAGTTCTACGAGGCTGACGGCAACTCCGCGGAGGACGTACGCCGGATGGTCGCGTACAACGCGCAGCAGCCCGACGTCGATCGGGCCCGGCCCCGGCTGCACGACCAGGAGAAGGTGTACGCACTGCCGGACCCCGCCCCGGAGTTGTTCCCCGCGACCGCTTCGGCGGCGACGAACCTTGCGGTAGCGGCGCAGCCGCTGGACTACGACCGCCTTGCGTCGCTGCTCTCCCTGCTGACCCGACCGATTCGTCAGGCCAGGATGCCGTTCGCGGAATCGGCCAACCTGCTGCGGAAGACGAGCCCTTCCGGCGGTAGTCGTCATCCGACGGAGTTCTCCGTCGTCACGCATGCCGTCGACGGGATCGACGACGGTGTCTACCAAGTCGCGACCGTCGACGGTGCGCTGGACCGCATGGATCACCTCGACGCCTCGTCACGCGACCTGGCGGACCTGTCGGGTATCGCCGACGACAACCGCCCCTACGCACTCATATTCTTCAACTCCTATTTCGCCCGGAACCGCTACCGCTACCGGGAACCAAGGACCTTCCGGACGGTGCACATGGATGTGGGCCACCTCATGGGTACTGCCGAGTACCTGAGCCGCGCGAACGGTTGGGCGGTCCGGCATGCCCAGCACCTCGACGGCAAAAAGGTCGCGGACGCGCTCGGCACCGACCACCGCGTCGAGGCGACAATCGCAGCGACTCTCGTACACGCAGCCGATCAGCCTGCAGAAAGCCGGGATTGATGTCCACGACATGGTCGCCACTCCTCGTCATCCGACCCGACCGTGACGCCGCCGTTCTCGAAGACTCCCAGTCGGCGCAGTCGGTCCGCTTCGACGCCGCCGAACTCGCCCGGAAACTCGTGTCGGACGCCCCCGAGGTCGGGGCCCGCGAACTGTCTCCGTCGGACGACCTCGATTCGATCTCGACCGATTGGGTCACGAACGGGTGGCGTCCGAGCCTCGACTACTTCAACTGGTCCGAGCAGATCTCGGAGAGCAGGCGGGAGGCCCGGTATCCGGCACGCGGCAGTCAGGCTCAGCCGACGCGTCCAGCGACGTCGACGCCGCAGTGGAACTGGGCAGAAGAAGGCACTACGGCCGGCACCGGCGGGGTCAGCGTCGGTGAACTGCTGGTACGACGACGCACGGCCCGCCAATTCGAGCCGGAGCCCTTGTCGCGGGAGACGGTCGCCGCCATCTTCCGCTGCTTCTCCGCGCTCATGGCACCCTTCGAGCCGTCCGGCTCGCTGGCAGGCGTGCGTATGGCCGCCGTCGTGTACGCGATCAACGGCGTCGATTCGGGCATCTGGGCTCTCGACCTCGCCGGCGAGCGAGCCGATCAGCTGACCTCCGGCAGCTTCCGCCAGGAGATGGCCGATCTGATGTGCGGCATGCAGGCACCCATGACGGCAAGTGCCACGATCGTGCTGATCGTCGACTTCCCCCGCCGCCAGGAAATGTTCCCCTACGAGAGGGCCTTGCGCGAACTGTACGTCGAGGTAGGTCGAGTCGCGCAGAAATTCATCATCGCGGCGGAGTCGTACGACTGCGGCGCGCTGATCACCCCGGCGACAAATGACAACGTGCTGGCGGAGTTGCTCGGGCTCTCGGATGACGAGGCACCGGTCTACACCATCACCTTCGGTCGGAAGACCAGCAGGAAAGGCTGACCCACAAAAAATGGCACTCACCGCTGCGGTCGTCCGCGATGATTGGAAATGCGTCCGATTCACGAGTCCTTTCGACGGGCTCTTCGGCTCTGTCGTCGAGGCGGACGACGACGTGCTCGGCGTCGCGTGGGATCTTGACCCCGCACGGGCGGACGAGAGAGCACTGGGTGAGGCTGTCGAGCGCGCCGCGCTGCACGAGCCAGCCCTCGCACCTGTGCGTGCGTCCGCGAACGAGCTCGGCTCGAAGGCCATCCGTCTCGACGACCGGGCGACCTTCAGCCCGGAACAGTGCTCGCAAGAGCCGCTGCTCCGCCCGTTCGCATGGAACGCGCACTCCCAGAACACCTGGGTGACGATGCAGTCTCCGGCCGGCGAGGTGTTCGTACCCGCCGACGTCGAGCGGATGCGGGTCCACGACTCGGATCCGACCCGCGTCAAACCGATGACCTCGATCGGCGCCGCCTGCGGGGTCGACTGGGACACGGCCCTCACCCGCGCGCTCACTGAGGTCGTGGAACGGCACGCCGTTGCGGCGGCCGTCTACTCCGGGCGCCGCGCGGCCCGAGTCCGTCCCGGCGACGACCGGTACTCCGTTCACGACATCGCGGAAATTCTCGGCGGTGCGGCTGACGTGGTCGTCGGGCTGCTGCCCGGCAGCCATTTCGGATTGCAGGTCGCGCTGGCCGCCATCGTCGGCACCCGCGACGGACTGCCGGAGGTGGCCTTCGGGTCGGCCGCCCATGCGGACGCGGCGGATGCGATCCGCTCAGCGGCGATCGAAGCGGTGCACATCTTTCACCTCGGCTGGCGTCTGCTCCGCCGGGGAGACCCCGAGGAGCGGCCGGTGGGCATCAACACCCGGGCGCTGTGGTGGGCGAGGCACGGGCGCGCCCACCTGGGCGACTACTTCGTCGACCAGGTGGCTGAAGCCCAGGGCCCGACCTCGGGCGGACGTACCTGGACCGAGATCGGCGATGCCATCTCCGCAGAGGGGTTCCGCTGGGCGTACAGCGACATCACCCCGGCATGGGCCGCCGGCGCCGTGGTCGCTCGCGCGGTGGTCCCTGCCCTGCTCCATCTCCAGATCAATCCGTTCCCGCTGCTTTACGCTCCGCGCTTCCCGTCCGAGGTAGAGGCGTTCCTCCGTCGCTCGGGTGGCGGGGTGAACAATGACCATCCGTTTGTCTAGTCCAGGAACTCCGGCGGAACCGGTGCCCGCGGTCGTCGAGGAGCGCCAGATCGCCGACGCGCCGTTCACCGGCGGCGGGGTGCCTGGCGCGTCGCGGCATGGCGGAGGCCGGCCGGTGCTGCCGACCGATCAGGCCGTCGTCGTCTTCGAGTCGGGTGGGTGGCGGTCATATCCCACGTCCGGCAGTGATCGGGCACCGTGGCAGCAGCACGGATGGGGCGCCGCCTTCGACCTCGTCAGCGACGCGATGAGGAACGGCTCGTCGCCGCGCACGCTGTCGATGCCCGAGGCGCTTCCCGACCCGTCGAACATGGGAGCGGTGGTCGAGCACTACCCGCCTGTCGTGAGCGGGGCACGTCTGTCGCCCGCAGAACTCTTCGGCGCGGTGGGTCGGTGCCGCCGGCGGTATGCGGCGAAGGGGGTCGGGTTCCACGTCGCGGTTGTCGACGCCGGCGAACTGGGTCCCGGGTGGTACAGCCCGGACGGGACCCTGCTGATCCCGAGAAGCCGGCACGACCTCGGCGAGGAGTTGTCCTCCCTTCTTCCGGTCGCGTACGGCCGGGCGGAGTTCGACGTCGGCGCATCGGTCGTCGTATCAGTGTCCGTCGACGCCGAGCGGGACGCTGCCGACGAGTACATGGAGCAACTCTGGATCGGAGGACTCGCGATAGGCGAGCTCGAAGGGTACGGCTCGGACCTGGGATGGGCGACGCGCGGCAACTATGCGGTGCTCGCCGGGTTCCATGACGTCGTCGGGCTGGACTCCGGCAGACAGTTGGCTGTCGGTGCTGTCTGCTGGGCAGGGCTGTGACATGGGAGCCGCATACACGTGGGCTGCGGGAACGACCATGGAGAACGAGGGCTCCGACACCATCCGGATCAGCGCACCGGCGCTGGGCCGGTCGTGGCGCCTGGACGCGGGCCGCGTCGAGCGGCTTCTGCACCAGGTCGTCGCCGAGGAGTTCGATGACCCGGCCGTACAGCAGTTGATCCGCCTCGGTCTCCTGGTCGAACGCGAAGGTGCCGACGGCACGTCGTGGGGGCCGGTGCGCCGCTACCATGCCTGGAGCGGAATCGATCATTTTCGCGACGGAGCGGATTCGACTGGTGGCCTCCGGGCATCGGCGCTGCGGCTGTTCTCGCAAGACGACCTCGATGCCCTGCGCGAGCCGGCTGCCCCCCAGGGTCGCCGGGAGCAGATTCCCGAACCGTGGGCAGCGGTGGTCTGGACCGCTCTCACCCGGGTGCGCGCCAATCGCCGGCGGTTGCGCGAGGCGGTGCACCCGGCCGAGCTGCTCTACAGCTACGGAGCGGCCCACGGGCTACTGATCGTGTCGCGCGTGGACGGTCGCGTCCTGGTCACTGTGGCCGACCCCGCCTCGTACGGTTCAGGAGTCCGCCTGGCGTCCATGGACGCCGCGGCGGATCCGCGACTTGACGTCCTGGCTCCCCTCGCCATCGGGGTCTTCGGCGATCTCGCCGCCTACCGGAGACGCTATCGCCACGAGAAGGCGTTCCGCGGCTTCCTCGTCGACGGCGGACGGCTGAGCGCGGAAGTCGCTCGCGCTCTTCGCGCCAAGGGCGTCAGCTCGACCACCCGCACGGGCTTCACCGACCCCGCTCTTCTGTCAGCGCTCGGCCTCCGGCCGTTCGTCCATCACCTCGCGGCCGCCTACGTCGCGGACGAGGAGGGCGCCGGCCACCGATACGTCGCGACCCGGGTGGCACCGTGACGACGAGAGGGGCAGGTGGCGCGACGGACCGTTGCACGGGGACGTTCGGGCTGCTCGAGCGCGTCGCCGGGGAGGTTCCCGACCGCCTCGCGCTGGTCGAACCGTTCGTGCGTGGTCTCACCTTCGCGGAGTGGTTGCACGACTCGGTGGCGCTGGCCGCGCGCCTTTCCGAGGCAGGGATCACCAGTGGCATGCGTGTCGGTCTGCTGTTCGACCGCAGGCACTGGATCGATCTGTGCGTCGCCTACTTCGCGGTGCAACGGCTGGGCGCGGTCACTGTCACCGTCTCGGCGGGAGCTCCGGCGTCCGTCCGCGACTTCATCACCCAGGACGCCGGCATCTCCGCATGGATCGCTGCGGACCCGTCGCCGGTGGGGAACGGCCCGGGCGGCGATCCGTATCAGGTTCTTCCGGTCGAGCCTCCGCGCTGTGGGGACCGGGTTCCCCCGCCGGCGACGACCAGCCCCGAGCAGACGGCCGACATCCTCTACACGTCCGGCACGACCGGCCTGCCCAAGGCGGTCGTGACGCCGCACGCGCTCTTCACGGAGGTCTACGCCCGCCCGCCGTCCGCTCACGGCGGCATCGGCCCGCCGATCCTGCACGCCTTCCCGATCGGTACGGCGGCCGCGCTCATGATGTTGTACGCCCCGTTCCAGGGCATCGACGGGCCCGGGCTCACGCATCCCATCACCAGGGCGGTCGCGGCGCTGCCGGAGTTCAACACCAATGACGTGTGCAAGGCGGTCGCCGACTGTCAGGTCACCCTGTTGTTCCTGACGCCTGCCATGCTGGCACATCTCACGACGCTCACCTCGTCGCAACGTGAGATGCTCGCGTCTCTGGAGGTAATCCACTGCGGTTCGGCGCCGCTGAATCCGGCTCATGTGGAACGAATCCGCCGGATGCTGCCGTCCGTTCGGGTGGTCAACGCGTACGGAACCACCGAGGCTTGGCCCGCGATGGTGGAGATGCCGTCAGCGGGCGCGGATCCCGATGTCGTCGGGAGACCGGCACGAGGCACCCGGATCCGCATCAGGAGCCTGGAGACGGGGCTCGTCGTCGGCCCGGGCGTCCACGGCCGCGTGGAGATGTCCTGTCCGCGGTTCCGCGGACGCCGCTCCTACCTGCACGACTCAGTGCCCTCGAAAACCTTCCTTCCGGACGGCTGGACGGCGACCGGAGACATCGGTCATCTCGACGAGGAGGGCAACCTGCATCTGAGCGACCGCGTCTCTGACGTCCTCAACGTCGGCGGGGAGAAGCTCTCGGCACGCCCGGTCGAGATCGCCCTCCTCTCGCACCCGATGGTCGAGGCCGCGGCCGTGCTCGGACTCCCGCATCCCCGGCTGGGTGAGTACGTCGCCGCGGTCGTGGTGCTCCGGCCGGGCCGGACGAGCCTGGACGACATTCGCGTGCACCTGCTCGAGCGTCTGCCACCGAAGCAGATACCGCGCCGCGTGTTCGCTGTCGGATCGATGCCCGTGACCGAGAACGGCAAGATCCTGAAGAACGATTTAAAGAATTCGATTGCGCGCGCCGAGGGCACGCTTTCGGAGCTTCGCTGAGGAGAGCGACGTGGATTCGTCTGAGGTACTCGAAACAGTTAGCGGATTCTGGCGGGAACTGCTGGAGACGGATGCGGTGGACGTCGACCACGATTTCATCGCGGCGGGTGGAGACTCCCTCCTCGCAGTGGAGCTGTTGGCGCGGCTGGAAGGAACCTTCCCCGACGCCGGCTTCGACGACCCCGCGAACGTCGGCTGGCTGACGATACGAGCGACCGCCGAGCAGATAGTGGCGAGGAGTTCCACCCGGTCGGCGATCGATGCCGGCTCCGGCGACTGAGCCGAGGCCGGTGCGCGCATGCCGCCGACCACTCACCTGACGGGGAAGGGAGCGCTGTGGATGATGCGCGACGTGCTGACGGCCCCGGTGGCTGACGGAAGAGGTGAACGGTGACAGCCGCGAAGCAGAAGCCCGTGTCCCGCGACCGCTGCGGCGGTGACCGTCACGTCGACATGCGGGCGGTGATGGGTGCGTTCGCCACGGGCGTCACGGTGGTGACGTCCGGGCGGGAACTCCCGCACGGCATGACCGCCAACGCGTTCACGTCGGTCTCGCTCGACCCGGCGATGGTGTTGGTGTGCGTCAAGCAGTCCGCCGCAATGCACAGCACAATCCTGACGAACGGGATGTTCGCGGTGTCGATCCTCGCCGCAGGACAGGAAGAACTGGCGCGCTACTTCGCCAGTCCCAGCCGGCCGCGCGACGAGCGGGAGTTCCGTACCGTCGATTTCCGGCCCGGCGAGCACACCGGCTCCCCCATCATCGAGGGCAACCTCGGCTGGGTGGAGTGCGAGCTCGCCGCCGTGTACGAGGGCGGTGACCACTCCATATTCCTCGGCTCGGTGCTGGACATCGGCCACGGCGACCGCACCGACGCACTGGTGTTCCACACCGGGCGGTTCAGTGTTCTGGCCACGGACGTCCACGGGGTTCGCTGACCCGCCGCTCGGCCCGCCGCCGGCCGATACGAAGGGCCGGGGCCACGACGCACGGCCGAACGGGCGGCGTGCTCGTGGCCCCGGCGCTCCTCATGCCTTACGCAGCCAGAACGTCAGGCCGAGCGTCTCGTCGGTGAAGGACGTCGCGTCTGCCCACGTCGGCCGCCCGAGGGTGAAGTCCGTCGCGAGCACCTCGTCGGCCACCAGCTTCTGATGCTCCGTCAACGCCGTCAGGGTGTCAGCGGTCGCCTCGTAGCGGAGTTCGATGCGATCGGCGACCTCCAGGCCGGTGGCCTTGCGGGCCTCCTGGATCTGGCGGATCACGTCCCGCGCGATCCCGGCGAGGCGGAGTTCCGGCGTGATGTCCAGATCCAGCGCCACCGTCGCACCTGCGTCGTTGGCGACCGCCCATCCGGCACGTGGAGTCTCGGTGATGACGACCTCGTCCACCGTGACGACCACCGCCTCACCGTCCACGTCGACGGTCGCCTCACCTCTCGTACGGAGGGCGTTGGCGAGGGCGGTCGGCTCGGCCGCCATAATCGCCGCGGCGACGCCTTGGACCGCCTTGCCGAACCTCTTGCCCAGGGGACGGAAGTTCGCCTTCACCGTCGTGTCCACGAGTGAACCGCTGGTGGCCGTGATGGGTGCCACCGAGACGACATTGAGCTCCGACGCGATCTCGGCGAGGAGTTCCGCCGGCAGGTCGGCGAAACCTGCCGCGGACACGACCGCGCGGGACAGCGGCTGGCGCGTCCTGATGCCGGAGTCGGCGCGGGCGGAGCGGCCGAGTTCGACGAGCCGACGCACGAGAAGCATCTGCGCCGACAGTTCCGGGTCGATCAGGGACAGGTCGCCGGTGGGGTATGCGGCGAGGTGCACGGACTCCGCCGCACCGGGCGTGACCGGAACCACCAGGTCCTGCCATACCCGCTCGGTCACAAACGGTGTGATCGGCGCGAGGAGGAGCGTCAGGGTGGACAACGTCTCGTGGAGCGTGGCCAGGGCGGCCGGGTCGCCGTGCCAGAAACGCCGGCGGCTGCGGCGAACGTACCAGTTGGAAAGATCGTCGATGAACGTGGACAGCAGCCGGCCGGCCTCGTGGGTGTCGAAGCGCTCCATCGCGGCGTCCACGTCGCGTACCAGGCTGTTGAGCTCCGACAACAGCCATCGGTCCAGCAGCGGGCGGCTACGGGGCGCGGGATCTGCCGCCGACGGCGACCAGCCGGCGGCACGGCCGTACAGCGCCCCGAAGGACACGGTGTTCCAGTAGGTCAGAAGAGTCTTGCGGACGACTTCCTGAAGCGTGTTGTGCCCGACGCGCCGGGCCGACCACGGGGAACCGACAGCGGCCATGAACCAGCGCACCGCGTCGGCACCGTGCTCGTCCATCAGCGGGATGGGTTCGAGGATGTTCCCCAGGTGTTTCGACATCTTGCGGCCGTCCTCGGCGAGGATGTGGCCCAGGCAGACGACCGTTTCGTAGGCCGACTTGTCGAAGATGAGGGTGCCCACCGCCATGAGGGTGTAGAACCATCCCCTGGTCTGGTCGATCGCCTCCGAGATGAAGTTCGCCGGGTACCGCTTCTCGAAGAGTTCGACGTTCTTGTGCGGATACCCGAATTGCGCGAAAGGCATCGAGCCCGAGTCGTACCACGCGTCGATGACTTCGGGCACCCGGCGCGCGGTGGCGCCGCATCGGCAGTCGAAGGTGACGTCATCGATATAGGGACGGTGCGGATCCAGCTCGGACAGGTCGGTCCCGGCCAGCTCGCTCAGCTCGGCCAGCGAGCCGACGCAGGTCAGGTGGTTGTCCGGGCAGCGCCAGATAGGCAACGGCGTGCCCCAGTACCGACTGCGGGACAACGCCCAGTCGACGTTGTTGTTCAGCCAGTCCCCGTAGCGGCCGTACTTGATGTTCTGCGGCTGCCAGGTCGTCGCCTCGTTCTCGCGCAGCAGCGCTTCCCGGATGGCCGTGGTGCGGATGTACCAGGACGGCTGCGCGTAGTACAACAGCGCCGTGTGACAACGCCAGCAGTGCGGGTAGCTGTGCTCGTACGCCTCCTCGCGGAAGAGCAGTCCCCGCTCGGCGAGATCCGCCACCAGGACCGCGTCGGCACTCTTGAAGAACGTGCCGCCGACGAGCGCGAGGTCGGACTGGAACGTGCCGTCCGGACGGACGGGGTTGACCATCGGAAGACCATACGCACGGCACGCGGCGAGGTCGTCAGCGCCGAATGCCGGCGCCTGGTGCACCAGGCCGGTGCCGTCCTCGGTCGTCACGTACGTCCCGAGGATGACGAAGTTCGCGTCCTCGACCTGGACCAGGTCGAATGGCCGCCGGTAGGTCCAGCGTTCCATGTCCTTGCCACTGAAGGAGTCGCCGACGACGGTCCATCCCTCACCGAGTGCGCTGCCCGCCAGCGCCTCCGCGACAACGAGCTGCTCCTGGCCGTCGGTCATTACGACGTAGGTGACGTCGGGATTGACCGCGACCGCGACGTTGGAGACCAGCGTCCATGGGGTCGTGGTCCACACGAGCAGGGAAGCCTGGCCCGCCAGGGGGCCCGAGGTGAGTGGGAACCGCACGAACACCGACGGGTCGGTGACCACCTCGTACCCCTGGGCGAGCTCGTGATCGGACAGCCCCGTCCCGCAACGAGGACACCAGGGCGCCACGCGGAAGTCCTCGACGAGCAGCCCTTTTTCGAAGATCTGCTTCAGCGACCACCACACCGACTCGATGTATTCCGGGTCCATCGTCCGGTAGGCGTCGTCCATATCGACCCAGTAGCCCATGCGTTCGGTCAGCCGGGCGAACTCGTCGGTATGCCGGGTCACCGACTCGCGGCACCGGGCGTTGAACTCCGCGATACCGAAGGCCTCGATGTCGCGCTTACCGGAAAAGCCGAGTTCGCGCTCGACAGCCAGTTCCACCGGAAGTCCGTGGCAGTCCCAGCCGGCCTTCCGCGCGACATGGAAGCCCTTCATCGTCTTGTACCGGGGAAAGACGTCCTTGAACACTCTGGCTTCGATGTGGTGCGCCCCTGGCATACCGTTCGCCGTTGGGGGACCCTCGTAGAAGACCCATTCCGGCCGCCCCTGCGATCTTTCCAGGCTGAGGGCGAAGACCTTACGATCACTCCAGAATTTGAGGATGCCGTGATCGATATCGGGAAAGCTCGCCTGCGCGGGCACAGCGCGGTACATGGATCCTCCAACGAAGCGGTTACCGAACTTCGGTGGAGGGACGAGGCCCGGGCCCCGCGGTACCACCCTCCTTGGCCACAGCGCGCGGCCCTCTCGTTAAGTTGTGGTCGGGTCTACTCGGCGTGACGCCTTTCTTCCGACGGCTCCAGGGTGATCTTCCCGCTGCGCACACCCCCGGGCTTCCACCATCCCCGGGTCTCTGCTGGCTGCGTGCAGTGGTACTCGTCCCTATCGACGCCTTTCCGGGCCAGTGTAGCCCATCGCGCCGTTCGGCCGATGGCGGCGGCAAGGAGGATGACGGACGCGAAAGTGGGTGGTGAACGCGCCTCACAGGCACGGCGCGCATCAACTGCCGACAGGTCGCACACCCTCGTGAACAAGCCACCCGAACGCTACGATCGGCGTCAATCTCAACAATCAGTCGACGACGTCGAGGTGACCGCCCTTGTTCACGCCAGCTCAGCTAGGTCTGGACGATCCCGCTCGCTACGTCGAGGCAGAGGAACGGTTTTCCCGGACCGCTTCGGAATGCGCCGCTTCCGCGAATGTCGCCGGGGAGGGGCGAGCACTGCTCAACACGGCGTGGGCGGTGGAGAAGCAGGGCAGAGGGGCGGAGGCAATCAAGCTGGCGGAGACAGCGAGACATCTTCTCCGTGATTCGGAGGCCCTGTCGGCTCTCGCCGAATGTTGCCACTCCATCGGCGTATGGCGGTTTCACCACTTCGACGACGATCCGCCCGTGAACGACTTCCGCGAGGCGATCCAGGTGCGCCTCGGCACCGGAGATCTGATGGCTGCCGCCCAGTCGTGGCACAACATGGGATACGTCCAGTTGGCATCCGGTGACGTCGCGGGCGCCTGGTCCTCGTACGAGCACGCGACAGATCTCCTCCGTCAGGTTCGCGACGGCGGCGACACCGAACTCGCCTCGAAGGCGTTCCGCCAGTTCGGTTTCATCCTGTCGCACCAGGCGTTCGCCGCCGCACGTCACGACTCGGCCCGCGCCGCCCTTCAAGCGACAGGACGATACTTCGACCACGTCCGGCTTACCGGCGCCCACCGTGAGCCGGTCTACGCCTACCTCGCGCCGGGAATCGCCCTAGCCGCTTCCCGCGAGGTGCCCGAGGACGAGGCGAACGCGCTCGAGGCGCTGGTGGGCATCGCTCCAGACCCGGAGTCATGGCTGCTCGCTGCCGTCCGTCAGGCGACCGACGCCATGACGTCGCCTGTTGATACGGGCACCGGCCGGCACGCCTACCTGGGCGCCCGGATCCTCGCGCTGGCAGAGCTGGCGCGCTGGCACCACATGGCCGGCCGCGGCCGGGAGGCGGACGAACTGGTGGACTTGGCCGTGAATCTGTCGCGCGCGCGGGGATGGCACGGGGAGGCAGTGCGCGCTGCCCGCGTCTCCGAAGGATCGTCGTGACGGCCACGCCGACCGCGGATTTCACCATTGCCGGCTGCACCGTCATCGATCCGGATTCCGGCACCACCACCCTCGGCTCGTTGTCGATCATCTCCGGTTCAGTCAGCACACGCACCACCGCAGATGCCGACCTCCCACACCTCGACGGCACCGGTTTGTTCGCCGTTCCCGGGCTCATCGACATGCACGTCCACGCGACCAGCGATCCTCATGGCCGGACCGCGTCGAGCTGGTCGGACATCTCGGCCACCACCATGACGCTGACGGCTGTCGCGAATCTGGCGACTGCGCTGCGCAGTGGGATCACGACGATCCGCGACCTGGGTGCTCCGCGTGACCTCGGGTACTCCATCCGCAACGCCTGGGCCCGGGACTTGTTCGTCGGGGCCAGGCCGTTCGTCGCCGGTCCGGTCATCACCGCAGTCGGCGGGCACGGAAGCTGGCTCGGTGTCGAGTCCGAAGGAGCCGGATCCATCGGCGCGCTCGTGCGTCGAAACGCCGCCGACGGCGCGGATGTGATCAAGCTGGTGATGCGCAGCGCGGCGCGCCGGATGGAACTCCGGCCGGAGGAACTGAGGGAGGCGGTCGCCGAGGCCCGTTGGCTGGACATCCCCGTAGCCGTACACGCGAACTTCTCGGAGCGTTCGATCGACGCGGCCGTGGAAGCCGGCTGCGACACCTTGGAGCACGGCTTCGCGATATCGGAGGCCGCTGCCGGTGCGATGTCGAAACAAGGCACCGCCCTCTGCTCCACCGCTGTAGCGCTCCAATCGATAGTGAGGCGTCCGCAGCTCTGGATCCGGCAGGGAGGCAAAAGTCTGGTGGAGATGGCCGTCAGTCAACTCCCGGAGGCACGACGCAGCTTCGAGCGAGCTCTGGCGGCCGGCGTCACCCTCATCGCGGGGACGGACGCCGGAGCCGCCGGTGTGGGTTTCGACTCCCTGCCGTCCGAGCTGGAGGCCATGGTTGACTGGGGCGCCTCCCCGCACGAAGCGCTCGCGGCGGCGACGTGCAGGGCAGCCGAGGCCCTCCGTCGTCCGGATCTGGGCTCCCTGAGCGATGGCACGGTGGCAGACGTCGTTCTGCTCCGCGCGAATCCGCTCGTCGACATATCCGCGTGCAGAGAGGTCGAAGCCGTGATCCAGGCCGGGCGTCTCGTTCGCCTGGACACACTGTCGCGGCTACACGGAATGGCGGTGTCCTCCGCTCCGGGCACAGTCCTTCCGCCCATCGGGTCGACCTCATGAGGCGCTGGGCCCCGGCAGCGGGGTGGAGCATCGAACCGGACGCCGACGGCCTCGCGTTGACCCACAGCGGCCGCCGGATGACCGTCCGCATGCCGCCCGAGGTCGGCAGGGAGATCGTCGCGGCCGTCGGCGGGCTGTCGTCCGCCCGGGAGCTCACCTCGCGAGGTGGCGAGGAGCTGGCCAAACTCGACGCCCGCGGCGTCCTCGGCGTAGAAGTCGTCCGTGAACAGCACGTACTCGCGCGGCATGAACCGGGCGCCCGCCGGGTCCGCCACTCCCCGCCGTCGCCGTACGTGCGGCCGGTTCGCGCCCTTCCGTCGGCCCACATGCGCTTCGGTCCCGACGGACCGGAACTGGCCGGCGGGAACTCGGCAGATCGCGTCGTCCTGACCTCGACATGGGCCGTCGAGTTCGCCGCACGTCTGATCGCACGGGCGGATGTCGAGGTCGACTCTGCCCCGGAGAGCGAACTGCTCGACCTGCTGAGCCGGGCCGGCCTGTTGGTCACCGGGAGGAACCAGCATTCGGAGGAGTGGGAGTTTCACGATTCACTCTTCCACGGGGCGACGCGCCTGGACACGAGCTTCGGGCTGTACGGTGCCAAGATCGGAACAACTCACTGGGAGATCGACAACCCGGTCAGGCGCCCGATGACAGCGGAGCGCATCGCTCTCGGCCACGACGACCGCTCACAGGAGGGCATGACGCTCCAGGAGGCGATTTCCGCCAGGTCATCGCTGCGCGACCATGGCGGTCCGCCCATCGGGAGCGCGGAGATCAGCGCCGTCCTCGATGCGTCACTTCGGATTCGCCGCTTGGAGCGTACCGTCGCGAGCGAGCGAGCGTGGCGTTCGATGCCGACCGGCGGGGCGCTGTCGGGGCTGTCCGCCGTCGTCATCGCGGCTTCGGCCCATGACCTGGAACGCGGGGCATATGAATACGACGCCGTGAGCCACGAACTCGCGCCGGCGTCAGGACCCGCGCCGGCGATCGACCGGTGGCTGGGCCTCGCCCATCGATTGACGGGCATCCCGCACACGTCGATTCAGGCGATGGTGCTGTTCGTGCTCGACTACGCCCGCCCCGCCCGTTCCTACGACTCCATAGTCTATGCGACCGCGTTGAAAGAGGTGGGTGCCGCGCTCCAGGCCATGGCCCTGGTGAGCGCCGATCGAGGGCTGTCCTTCTGCCCGATGGGTGGAGGTTTCGCGACGACCGCGGGACTGGGAGAGGGCATCCGAACCGGCGCCGTCATCGGTGAGGCAGTGCTGGGGCGGCCAAAAGGGACCGAACGAGCCGGCGAATGACGCCCCGGGAGACCGGGCGTTCATTCGCCGGGCCGGGAGTCGGTCATCGGCGGAACGGCCCGGCTTCGCTGCGCGACGTCATCGATCACGACACGTGAGCCTGCCGTTCTGCGGCGAACGCAGCAGCCCTCCGACCGTCACCACGGCGGGGCTGGCGCGTACGCCGTAGCGTCGACGGCATGAGAACGATGCTGGTGTCGCTCGCGGTGATCGTGGTGGTGGTGCTCGCGCTCGTCGTCTTCGTCGCCCGCCGCGACCGGACGAGGCGCCCGTCGGACGAGGATCCGGCCGCGGTTCGCCAGGCCGGCGCCGACCAGCACCGGCACGACGCGCAGCGGCAGATCGCGTCGGGCCTCGCCGAGCGGCACCGCAACCCGCCGAGCACGTAGGCACGACCGGCGGTGCGGGCCGGTTTTATCGGTGGCCCCGCGGTGATCCACCGTGCAGGATCACCCGGTGGTCCCACCCGACACGGTTCTCTCCGACCTCCGCGAGGCGTGGCGCCGCACGCTGACGGACGACCTTCTCGGCCTGTACGTGCACGGGTCGCTCGTGGCAGGCGACTTCGACATGAACCGCAGCGACCTCGACCTGCTCGCGGTGCTCGCGAGGGACCCGGACGAGAAGCTCCTCGGCGTCCTCGCCGAACTGCACGCGGACCTCGACCGGCGGCACCCGCTGTGGGCCGGCCGGATCGAGGTGGAATACGTGTCACTGGACGCGGTACGCCTCGTTCCCGGCCGGGACCACGTGATCGCCCGGATCAGTCCCGGGGAGTCGTTGCACCTGCTGCCCGCCACCACCCACCGCGTCGTGACCTGGGCCGCCGTGCACGACTACGGCCGTACGCTGCTGGGACCGCCGGCCGGCGGGCTGCTGCCCGCCGTCGAACCCGGCCTCGTGCGCGCCGCCCTGCGGGACCACGTGCGCGACTGGCCGGACTGGGTGCTCGACATGACCCCACCCGGAGCCCAGTCGTACGCGGTGCTCACGCTCTGCCGCGCCTACCAGCGCCTGTGCGACGGGCGGCAACTGTCCAAGCGGCAGGCCGCCGAGCAGACCGCCGACGTCCTGCCGCGATGGGCGGACCTGATCGTCTGGGCGCGCGACTGGTGGTACGACTCCGGCCACGACAGCGATCCCGGCCGGTTCGACGAGGTCCGGGCGTTCGTGCACGAGGTCAGCGCCACCGTCCTGGCCGAGGAACGCAAGGCGGAAGCATCCGGCGGACACCTGTAGTTCGACGCCCTGACGATCAGGCTGCCGCACGTCCCGATGGACCTACTCCTTCAGGCCGATGTTGTCGATCGGCGGAGCGCCGAGCAGCCGCCGGACGGGCCACACCGTGCTCACCAGCGCCAGCAGTGCCGTACCGCCGAGCACCGCCGCCCACCCGAGCGGCGGCACGTACGGGATCGGGCTGCCGGTCAGTCCGTTGACGATCGCGGCCAGCGTCAGCACCGCGATCGTCGCGCCGATCAGCACCGCGGTGCCGAGCAGCCCGGCCTGTTCGGCCCGGACCATCCCGCGAATCTGACGGCGGGTGACCCCGACGAGTTGCAGCAACGCCAGCTCGCGGCGGCGGGCCAGCGCCGCCATCACCATCGTGGTGGCCGCCGCCAGCGCCGCGTACCCGACCATCACGCCGATCAGCAGCCGGTTCAGCCAGGCGCCGAGCGCCAGATCGGTGCTGAGCAGGCGCGTACGGGTGGCGGCGTCGAGAATCTCGGCGCCGGGCCGCGCCGCCGCCCACGTGGCCAACGCGGTGCCGGCGTCCGGGCCGCCGCGGACCAGCACCTCGTCGACGGTGTTCGCCGCGGTGTGCCCGGCGACCGTCTCGGCGGCCACCGTGACGTCGCCGAAGCCCAGGCCACGGTCGTAGATCGCGATCACGTCCAACGTGACCGGGGTGCCGTCGCCCAGCCAGAGTTCCGCCTTGTCGCCGACGTCCCAGCCGGACGAGGAAGCCTGCATCGTGGACAGTGCGACGGTACCGGCGCGCAGGTCGGCCAGGGTGCCCTTGCGCACGGTGAGGTCCATCGTCGACGTGAGGCCCTCCGGGTCGACCGCTTGCGCGCCGACCGGCTCGATGCCGCCGAGCGCCCGCACCACGACCTGGGTGCGGCGTACCCCGGTGGCCGCCTGCACCCCGGCCAGCTCGCGGATCTCCCGCGCCGCGTCCGCCGGCAGTCCGCCCGGAGCGGTGAGCACCCGCTCGGCGAGCGTTCCGGCGCTGCTCTGCGTGGCGGTCTGCCGTTCCAGGTTGTCCTGCAGGAACCAGACCGAGCCGCCGAACCCGACGGACAGCACGAGGGCGGTCAGGACGGTGGCCATGCCCTGCGCGTTGGCCCGCAGGTTGGCTGCGGCCAGGTAGCCGCCGGCCCGCCAGATGCGCGGCAGCACCGGGGTGAGCAGGCGTGCCGCGTAGGCGTTGATCATCGGTGCGAGCAGCGCCACCGCGATGACGAACAGGTAGAGCATGCCGACCGCGCCGGCCAGCGCCCCGGCCGACCCGGCGCCGCCGAGCGTGAACGCCCCGGCGCTGCCGGCCGCAATCAGCGTCAGCATGCCGGCGATCATCCGTGCCGGGCCGCTGCGCCGGGGCTCGACGGCGATCTCGCCGAGCGCCTCGATCGGCTTGATGGCGGTGACCCGGCGCGCGGCGATCAGCGCGGCGACCACCGCCACCAGGACGGCCGTACCGATGGCGGCCGGCACCGCGAACAGACCGCCCGCCATCGGGAAGCCGGCCGGCACGAACCCGCGCCCGACCAGTTCGCCGTGCACCCAGCGGGCCGCCAGCAGGCCGGCCGGGCCGCCGATCGCGGAGCCGGCCAGGGCGAGCAGCGCGGCCTCGGCGACCAGCATGCGGCGCACCTGCCCCGGCGTGGCGGCGACCGCGCGCAGCAACGCCAGGTCACGTCGACGGTGCCGGACGGACAGCCCGATGGTGCCGGCCACCACGAACACGATCAACAGGACGACGTACCCGCCGAAGGCCGCCCCGGCCCCGACCAGCAGGCTCTGGGCGGCCAGGTTCTCCGACTGCTCGGCCTTCCCGCGGTCCTTTCCGGCGTACATCGTGGCGCCGGCCGCCGTCGCGATCTCGCGCACCGCGCCGAGGTCGGCGCCGGGCGCCATCCGTACGCCGATCGCGTCCACCCGGCCCGGGTGGGCGGACAGGCGCGCGGCCTGCGCGTCGGTGAAGAACACCGCCGCCGTACCGGTCTCGGCGGTTCCGCTCACCCGGTACGACCGGTTGATTCCGCCGACGACCAGCTCGATGGGGTCGCCGGGCGACACCCCGAGCCGGGTGTCGGCCACCACCTCGTCGTCGGTCCGGGGCGCGGCGCCCGCGGCGAGGCGACGACCGGTGAAGACGTACGTGTCCCAGCCGTGTCCCACGGCTGCGGGTGAGCCGATCGGCACCCGGTCGTCGCCGGTGACGGCCACGACGCCCGGCACCCGGCGGATCCGGTCCACCAGGTCGGCGTCCACGGTGCCGCCCTCGGGCAGCGCCACGGTGCTCGTGGTGGTGTCACCGTCGAACTCCCGGAACGTGTGGCTGATCGTGCGGTTGGCGACGACCACGTCGGCACTCGCCCAGAGCCGCGGCTCTGGGCGGAACCGCAGCCCCGATTCGACGAGCGTGCCCATCGCCACCAGGATCAGCACGCCGACGATCAGGGCCAGCAGGGTCGCGGCGGCGGGGCCGGTGCGGTGCCGCAGCAGGCGGGCGGCGAGGCCGGTCATCGGAGGACCCGCCCGTCCAGCGACGCCAGGTGCTCGGCGATCCGGACGGCGCCGAGCTGCGGGAGGTCGGCGACCATCGCGCCGTCGGCCAGCACGAGGACCCGGTCCGCGTACGACGCGGCGATCGGATCGTGGGTCACCATCACCACCGTCTGCCCGTGTTCGTCCACGACCGCGCGTAACAGCGTCAGCACCTCCGTCGCGGTCCGCGAGTCGAGGGCGCCGGTGGGCTCGTCCGAGAAGATGACCTCGGGGCGGGTGGCCAGCGCCCGGGCGATCGCCACCCGCTGCTGCTGGCCGCCGGAGAGCGCCGCCGGCCGGTGGTGCAGCCGGTCGGCGAGGCCGACCCGCTCGACCACGTGGGTCAGCCAGGCCCGGTCCGGACGGACGCCGGCCAGACGCAGGGGCAGCACGATGTTCTCCTCGACGGTGAGCGCGCCGATCAGGTTGAACGCCTGGAAGACGAACCCGATCCGGGTACGCCGCAGCTCGGTCAGGCGCGTCTCGGACAGCCCGGACAGGTCGGTGCCGCCGAGGACCACCCGGCCGTTCGTGGGGCGGTCGAGCCCGGCCGCGATCTGCAGCAGCGTGCTCTTGCCGGAGCCCGACGGTCCCATCACCGCGGTGAAGGTTCCCCGGCCGAAGCTGACGTCGACGCCCGCGAGCGCGGTCACCTGGTTGCGGCCGGCGCCGTACACGCGGGTGAGTTGTTCGACGCGTACCGCCGGTTCGACGGTCTGTCCCATTCTGGTGGCCTCTCTCCGTGTGCTCGGCAGGAACTGCGCGCACCAGAAACGCTATTGAGCTGGGGGAACGGCGACCATCCAGCGGGCTGCCCAGTCCGGGTACAGCAGGCACCACCTCCGACCCGTATCTCAGCGGGCCGGCGCCGAAAGGTGGAGGCGGCCGTCGTGGACCTCGGCGATCTGGTCGACGGCGGTGAGGTTCGTGCGGTCGTGGGTGACCAGGACGGTGGCGGTGCTCTGCTGGTGGGTGAGGCGGGTGATCAGCTCGATGACGGCGGCGCCGCGTTCGTGGTCGAGCGCGCTGGTGGGTTCGTCGACGAGCAGGACTGTGGGGTCGTTCATCAGGGCGCGGGCGATGTTGACGCGCTGGCGCTGGCCGCCGGAGAGCTGGTGCGGCCGGCGGTCGGCCTGACCGGCGAGGCCGACCGCGTCGAGGAGTTCCACGGCGCGGGTACGGGCTCCGGCCGGTGGGCGGCCGTCGATCTGGACCATCACCTGGAGTTGCTCGGCGGCGGTGAGGGAGGGCAGCAGGTTGGGCTGCTGGAAGACGATGCCGATCTTGTGGCGGCGCAGGTCGGCGAGTTCGCCCCGCGTCATTCCGGTGGTGGGGGTGCCGTCGATGGTGACGGTGCCGGAGTCGGGGGTGATGAGGGTTGCGGCGACCGCGAGGAGGCTGGACTTGCCGGAGCCGGAGGGGCCGATCACGGCGGTCAGGCTGCCCTTGGGTACGTCCAGGGTGACGCGGTCGAGGGCGGTCAGGCGGCCCTCGCCGTCGGGGTAGGTGAGGGTGACGTCGGTCAGGTTCAGGCTCATCGGGCGCTCCCCAGGGCGGTCAGCGGGTCGACGGAGGTGATGCGGCGGATGGCCAGAGCGGCGCCGAGGGCGCCGAGGACGACGATCACGGCCGCGGGAAGGAGGACGGTTACCGGGGTGAGGAGGAACGGCACCGTGGACCCGGCGACGAGGGCGCCGAGCGCGGCGGCGATGCCGGTGCCGAGCAGGGTGCCGCCGGTGAGCAGGACGACGGCCTGTCCGAGGGCGTCCTTGAGGAGGTTGGCGGTGGGGGCGCCGAGTGCCTTGAGCACTGCGACGTCGCCGCTGCGCTGGATGGTCCAGACGGTGAAGAAGGCACCGATGACGAGGGCGGAGATGGCGAACAGGAAGCCGCGCATCAGCTGCAGGGAGCCGTTCTCGGAGGTGTAGGAGCCGATCGCGGACAGCGAGTCGGCCACGGAGACCGTCCTGGTGCCCGCCTGCCGGTCGGTGGCTCCCAGGTCGGCGTCCGCGGTGATGGTGAGGGCGACGACGGTGGCCGTCTGGCTGCCGTCGCCGGTGCCGGTGGGAGGCGCGCTCTTCTGCCACACGTCCAGGCTGATCCACACCACGGGGGTGTGGCTGAAGGAGGCGTCGCCGCGTACGGCCGCCACTGTCAGTTGCTGCCCGGCCAGGGTGACGGAGTCGCCGGCCCGCACACCGAGGTCGGCGGCGGCCTTGGTGGACAGCACCGCCGAGCGGTCGTCGATCCGGCCGCTGTCGGGGGCCAGGCGGGAGCCGGGCCGGACGCCGAAGGCGGAGACCCCGACGCTCCGGTTTCCGGCGGTGGCCCTGGTCGTGGTGATGCCCAGCGGTTCGGCGCCGGTCACGCCGGGGGCCTCGGCCCACTGCTGCCACTGCCGCTCGGTGACAGTGGAGTTGGAGTAGGACACGTCCTGGCCGTCGCCGGGCGCCTGGAAGGCGATCCTGTCGGCGGGCAGGCCGGTGATGGCGGAAATGTTCTGCCGGCCCAGTCCGGCCGTCAGCCCGGACAGCAGCCCGACCAGCAGGGTGATCAGCACGATGACGGTCCCCATCAGGGCGAAGCGCCCCTTGGCGAACTTCAGGTCTCTCCAGGCGACGAACACGGCAGTGGCCTGTCCTTTCGGGCGGTGGAACGGTATGCATCCACGATCGCGGCCGGCGCCGGCGCGCGCGTCCGGCGTGGGACAGCACTTCGCGGGCCGAAAGGCGAGGCCCGGGTTCTAACTTTCGATAGAGGCCCCCGGGGCGCCGGCCTCGGTAACGTGGGACGCACTGTGAGCACCGCTGCCCCTGCCCTGACCCCGACCACCCGAGCCCTGGCCTGGTGCCTGCACCTGCTGATCATCGGCCTGCTCGTCCTGGCCGCCGGCCGGGCGGTGGCCGACGACCGGCCGCACGCCGGATCGATCGTGGCGGTGGCGGTGGCGTGCGGTCTGGCGTACGCCGTCGGGCCGCTCCTCCCCCGCATCCGGCGCTCGCGGCGGGCCGCCGCGTGGTGGCTGGCCGCCGTCGGCGCCGTGTGGCTGGTGTTGCTGGGCCTGTCCCCCGACGCGATCTGGGTGGCGTTCCCGCTGTACTTCCTCCAGCTCCACCTGTTGCCGCGCCGCGCCGGCCTGGCCGCCGTGATCGTCACCGCCGTGGCGGCCGTCGCCGGTTTCGGCGCCCACACCGGCTCCTTCACCCCGGCCACGGTGATCGGTCCCGCGCTCGGCGCCGCCGTCGCCGTCGGGGTGGTGTGGGGATACCAGGCCCTGTACCGGGAGAGCGAACAGCGCCGGCAGCTGATCGAGGAACTCACCGCCACCCGGGCCGACCTGGCCCGGGCCGAGCACACCGCCGGCGTACTCGCCGAGCGCGAGCGCCTGGCCCGCGAGATCCACGACACCCTCGCCCAGGGCCTGTCCAGCATCCAGCTGCTGCTGCGCGCCGCCGAGCGCGCCCTGCCCGGCCGGCCCGACGCCGCCTCCGGTCACGTCGACGCGGCCCGTCAGGTCGCCGTGGACAACCTCGCCGAGGCCCGCCGCTTCGTCGCCGCGCTCACCCCGCCCACCCTGGAAGGCACCACCCTGGCCGGGGCCCTGGAACGCCTGTGCAGCACCACCAGCGCCCGCCACCGCCTCACCGCCCGCTTCCACCTCACCGGCGACCCCGTGTCGCTGCCGACCGCCCACGAGGTGGCGCTCCTGCGTATCGCCCAGTCCACAGTCGCGAACACGGTCCGCCACGCCCGGGCCACGACGGCCGAGGTCACCCTCAGCTATCTCGGCGACCGCATCGCCCTGCACGTCGTCGACGACGGGCGCGGCTTCGACCCGGAACAGCTGCCCGCTCCCGACGTCGACGGCGGCGGCTTCGGCCTGGCGGCCATGCGCGCCCGCATGGCCGCCCTCGGCGGCACCCTGGCCGTCGCGTCCGCGCCCGGCCGGGGCACCGCCCTGACCGCCGAGCTTCCCCTCGCCCCGACCACCAGGACCGAGCCCGAGGGCCGACCGTGACCGACGACGTTCCCATCCGCCTCCTCCTGGCCGACGACCACCCGGTCGTACGGGCCGGACTGCGCGCCGTGCTGGAAACCGAACCCGACCTGGTCGTCGTGGCTGAAGCCGCCACCGCCGAGGAGGCCGTCACCCGCGCCGCCGCGGGCGACATCGACGTCGTGCTGATGGACCTGCAGTTCGGCAAGGGCATGGGCGGCGCCGAGGCGACCGCCCGGATCACCGCCGGCCCGGAAGCGCCGCGCGTGCTGATCGTCACCACGTACGACTCCGACGCCGACACCCTGCCCGCCATCGAGGCGGGCGCCACCGGCTACCTCCTCAAGGACGCCCCGCCCGAGGACCTGGCCGCCGCTGTCCGCACCGCCGCCGCCGGACGCACCACGCTGGCGCCCACCGTCGCGAACCGGTTGATGAACCGCCTGCGTACGCCGAGCACCGCCCTGACCCGACGCGAGACCGAGGTCCTCGCCCTGGTCGCCGACGGTCTGTCGAACCACAGCATCGGCGCCCGCCTGCACCTGACCGAGGGCACCGTCAAGTCCCACCTGGCCCGCATCTACGCCAAGCTCGGCGTCGAGTCGCGTACCGCTGCCGTCGCCACCGCCACCGAACTCGGCCTCATCCGCCGCTGACCCCGGGCAGGTGCGGGTCGTCGGCCGCGCCGGCTACCGGCGTCAGCGATTGAGCAGGTCACAGCCGGGGTAGTGGGCCTCCTCGCGGAAGATCAATCGGCGGCCGGGTCCCGGCCTGTCCGGCGAGAGGGGTACGACCGGTGCGGAGCTGGGTACGCGACGCCGTCGCGCGGTTACGCGGCGACGGGATGACAGTGGTCGAGCTGACCGCCGCCGCTGTGGTCGCGTGGATCGTGGCGGCGGTGGTGATCCGTCACCCGGATCCGTTCTTCGCGCCGACCGCCGCGCTCGTCGTGCTCGGCGAGTCCCGCGGGCGACGGCTGCGGCAGACCGTCGAGATCCTGCTCGCCGTGGCAGCCGCCGTGCTCGTCGCGGAGCTGCTGGTGTACGCGCTGGGCCCGGGCACCGAGACGGTCCTGCTGGTGCTGCTGCTGACCACCACGACGCTCGTGGTGATCGGGGCCCGCCGTGCCCTGGTCGTGCAGGCCACCGTCTCGGCGATGTACCTGGTCGTGGTCTCCGCGCCGAACGGGACGCTGATGCCGTTCCGCTTCGTCGACGCGCTCATCGGCGGCGCCGTGGCGCTCGCCGCCAGCCAGCTGATGGCCGCCCGTGACCCGCTGGCACCACTGGTGGCCCAGGCCCGGCGCAGCTACACCGACCTGGCCGACCTGCTCGACCAGGTCAACGCGGCGCTGCGTGGCTGCGACGAGGACGCCGCCCGCACCGCGCTGGACCGGGCGCGGCAGGTGGACGACTGCGTCGCCGAGATGCAGGCCGCCGTGCTCGCCACCGGCGAGACGCTGCGGCTGGGACTGCGCCGCCGGCACCTGGGCAAGCTCGCCGAGGTGGAGGCCACGCTGCGGCAGCTCGACTACGCCGCCCGCAACATCCGGGTGCTGGCCCGGGCCGGCGTGACCCTGACCCGCCGGCACACCGCCACGCCGCCGGAGCTGGCCGCCGCGATCGGCGCGCTGACCTCCGCCGTACGGTCGGCTGGTGAGGCCATGGCCCACGACCTCACCGGCGCCGACGCCGACCGGCACGCGCAGCGGGCCGACGCGGCGGCGCTGGAGGCGGTCCGGATCGCCGCGGGCCTGCTGCGGACCGATCCGCCGCTGCCGGTCACCATGATCGTTGGGCAGATCCGGGCGACCGCGATCGACCTGCTGCGCGGTGTCGGCCACGACGACGTGACGGTGCTGGACCGGGTGGACGAGGCGCTCGGCCTGAGCCGTGGGTGACACGTTCGCCGCTGGTCCGCTCAGTGGTGGTGGATCGGGGTGTCGAGGTCCGTCAGCCGCCGGCCGGACCCTCCGGCGGCCAGGGCGACGAACTCGGCGGCGATCGCCACGGCGGTCTCCTCCGGCGTCCGCGCCCCCAGGTCGAGTCCGATCGGTGAGGAGAGCCGGGCGAGGGCGGCCTCGTCCACGCCCGCCTCGCGCAGGCGGCGCAGCCGGTCGGTATGGGTGCGGCGGCTGCCCATCGCGCCGATGTAGCGGGCCCGGGTGCGCAGGGCGACCTCCAGCAGCGGGACGTCGAACTTCGGGTCGTGGGTGAGGACGCAGAGCACGGTGCGCTCGTCGACGGCTGTCGACTCCAGGTATCTGTGCGGCCACTGCACGACGAGGTCGTCGGCGTCGGGGAAGCGCTTGCGGGTGGCGAACACCGGCCGGGCGTCGCACACCGTGACGTGGTATCCGAGGAAGCGGCCGATCCGGGCCACCGCGACGGCGAAGTCGATCGCGCCGAACACGATCATCCGTGGTGGCGGCAGGTACGACTGGACGAACACGGACACCTCGTCGTGCCGTTGCTGCCCGCGCGTACCGAGTCGCACGGTTCCGGTGGTGCCGAGGGCCAGCATCCCCTCGGCCTGCTGCGTCACCGCGCGGTCCAGGTCGGCGTCGCCGAGGGTGCCGGCCACCCGGTCGGGCCAGACCACCATCTGGGCCATTCCGGCGGACGCCGTCGCCACCGGCGTACCCGTGCGGATCGCGGCGAGCACCGCGTCGGGCTCGGTCAGCACGACGTCCGGCTGCACCAGGACCTCGATGGTGCCGCCGCAGGTCAGGCCCACCTCGAAGGCGTCGTCGTCGCCGACGCCGTACGTCTCGGTGCGCACCTGGCCGGTGCGTATGGCCTCCCGGCACAGCTCGTACACCGCGCCCTCGACGCACCCTCCGGAGATGCTGCCGACGACCTCACCGTCGGCGCAGACCGCCATGGCCGCGCCCGGCGGTCTGGGCGCCGACTTCCAGGTCCGCACCACCGTCGCGACGGCGAACCGGACGCCGGCGGCGCGCCACGCGCTCAACCCGTCGACGATGTCTCGCATTGCCGCACGATCCGTGAGCAGCCGCGGCACCGTCAACGCCGACCTAAGGACTTGCTTAGGTCGGCGTTGACTTCCGCGGGCACCGGCACCACATTGACGACTTCCGGAGGTGCGATATGCAGGTGCCGGCCCCGTTCGAGTACGAACGAGCAACCAGTGTGGACCACGCCATCAGCCTGATGGAACGGCTGGGCAGCACGTCACGGCTGATCGCGGGCGGGCACAGCCTGCTGCCGATGATGAAGCTGCGGCTGGCCAGTTTCGACTATCTCATCGACATCAACGATCTCCACGACGAGCTCGGCTACATCGAGGCGGGCCCGGACGAGCTACGCATCGGTGCGCTGACCCGGCATCGGGAGCTGCTGGAGTCCGCCACCCTGACGGCGGCCTTCCCGATCTTCGCCGACGCCGAACGGGTGATCGCCGATCCGATCGTGCGCAACCGGGGCACACTGGGCGGCTCCCTGTGCCAGGCGGACCCGTCGGAGGACCTGTCCGCGGTCTGCACCGCCCTGGGCGCGAGCTGCGTGATCCGCGGGCCGGGCGGCGCCGAACGGGTGGTGTCCATGGAGGAGTTCCACGTCGGGCCGTACGAGACGGCCGTCGGCGACGGGGAGATCCTGGTCGAGGTCCGGCTGCCGGTGCGGCCCGGCTGCGGCAGCGCCTACGAGAAGGTGGAGCGCCGGGCCGGCGACTGGGCGGTGGTCTCGGCCGGCGCCGCGGTCTGGCTCGACGGCGACGTGATCTCCGACGCGCGGGTCGGGCTGGCCGCCGTGGGCCCGAACACCACAGGTATCCCGGAGATCTCGGCGGCGCTGCGCGGGCAGACACCCAGCGAGAGCCTCTTCGCGCAGGCCGGTGCGATCGCCGCGCGCAGCTGCGATCCGGCCACCGATCAGCGGGGCAGCGCGGACTACAAGCGGCACCTGGCCGACGAGCTGACCAGACGGACCCTGCGCCGGGCCGTGGAACGGGCGAGGAGCTGAGCATGCAGGTCACCATGACCGTCAACGACGTCGAGGTCACCCGGGAGATCGAGGGCCGGCTGCTGCTTGTGCACTTCCTGCGCGACGTGCTGGGCCTGACCGGCACGCACTCGGGCTGCGACACCAGCAACTGCGGCACCTGCGTCGTCTGGCTCGACGGCGAACCGGTGAAGTCGTGCACCGTGCTGGCCGCGATGGCCGGCGGCCACCAGGTGCGTACCGTCGAGGGCCTGGCCAAGGGCGCGGAGCTCGACCCGGTCCAGCAGGGCTTCATGCAGTGCCACGGCCTGCAGTGCGGCTTCTGCACGCCCGGCATGATGATGACCGCTCGGGCGCTGCTCAACCGCAACCCGGACCCGACCGAGGCGGAGATCCGCGAAGCGATCTCCGGCCAGATCTGCCGCTGCACCGGCTACGCCACCATCGTGCGCTCGGTGCGCTGGGCCGCCGTGCACGAGGCGAACGCGGCCGCCGCGGTCACCGAGACCACCGAATCACCCGAAGCCGGCGAGATCGACAACGCCGGCCGGCCCGCCGGGAGCGTCGTATGACGACTGTGCACGAGCGCGTGGACACCTTCCACGACAACGACCAGAAGCCGGTGGGCTACGGCCGGATGCTGCGGAAGGAGGATCCGCGCTTCGTGCGCGGCCGGGGCCGGTTCGTCGACGACGTCCGGCTGCCCGGGCTGCTGCACCTGGCCATCCTCCGCTCGCCGGTGGCCCACGCGCGGATCCTGAGCATCGACACGAGCGCCGCCGAGGCATCCCCCGGCGTCAAGGCGGTAGTGACCGGGGCGATGCTGGCCGAGCAGGGTCTGGCCTGGATGCCGACGCTCTCCAACGACGTGCAGGCCGTGCTCGCCACCGACAAGGTGCGCTTCCAGGGCCAGGAGGTGGCGTTCGTCGTCGCCGAGGACCCGTACGCGGCGCGGGACGCGCTGGAGCTGATCGACGTCGAGTACGACGTCCTCGATCCGGTCGTCGACGCCCGCCGCGCGCTGGAGCCGGACGCCCCGGTGATCCGCGACGACCTGGAGGGCAAGACCGACAACCACTGCTTCGACTGGGAGACCGGCGACGAGGCGGCCACCGCGGCGGTGTTCGCCCGGGCGGACGTCGTGGTCACCCAGGACCTGGTCTATCCGCGGGTGCACCCGGCGCCGATGGAGACGTGCGGCGCGGTCGCCGACTTCGACGCCGTCGAGGGCAAGCTGCGCCTCTGGTCCACCACGCAGGCGCCGCACGCGCACCGCACCCTCTACGCCCTGGTGGCGGGCATCCCCGAGCACAAGATCCAGGTGATCTCGCCGGACATCGGCGGTGGCTTCGGCAACAAGGTGCCGATCTATCCGGGATACGTCTGCGCGATCGTCGCGTCGATCGTCACCGGGAAGCCGGTGAAGTGGATGGAGGACCGCTTCGAGAACCTGATCAGCACCGGCTTCGCCCGCGACTACATCATGCGTGGTGAGATCGCGGCGACCCGGGACGGCCGGATCCTGGCCATCCGCACCAACGTCCTCGCCGACCACGGCGCCTTCAACGGCACCGCCGCGCCGGTGAAGTACCCGGCTGGTTTCTTCGGCGTCTTCACCGGCAGCTACGACATCGAGGCCGCGTACTGCAAGATGACGGCGGTCTTCACCAACAAGGCGCCGGGCGGTGTGGCGTACGCCTGTTCGTTCCGCATCACCGAGGCCGTCTACCTCGTCGAGCGGATCGTCGACTGCCTCGCCGACGAACTGGGCATGGACCCGGCCGAGCTGCGGCTGAAGAACTTCATCCGGCCGGAGCAGTTCCCGTACACCACGAAGACCGGCTGGGTGTACGACTCCGGCGACTACGAGCCGACGATGCGGCTGGCGATGGAGATGGCCGGCTACGCCGACCTGCGGCGCGAGCAGCAGGAGAAGCGGGCCCGGGGCGAGCTGATGGGCATCGGTATCGCGTTCTTCACCGAGGCCGTCGGCGCCGGGCCGCGCAAGAACATGGACATCCTCGGCCTGGGCATGGCCGACGGTTGCGAGTTGCGCGTGCACCCGACCGGCAAGGCGGTGGTGCGGCTCAGCGTGCAGTCCCAGGGGCAGGGGCACGAGACGACGTTCGCGCAGATCGTCGCGGAGGAGATCGGCATTCCGCCGGACCACATCGACGTGCTGCACGGCGACACCGACAACACGCCGTTCGGCCTCGGCACGTACGGCAGCCGGTCCACCCCGGTCTCCGGCGCCGCGGCGGCCCTGGTGGCCCGCAAGGTCCGCGACAAGGCCCGGATCATCGCCTCCGGCATGCTGGAGGTCTCGGTCGCCGACCTGGAGTGGGACAAGGGTTCCTTCCGGGTCAAGGGCGATCCGGGTAAGAGCGTGACGATCCAGGACATCGCGATGCGGGCCCACGGCGCTGGTGACCTGCCCGAGGGCGTCGAGGGCGGGTTGGAGGCGCAGATCTGCTACAACCCGTCGAACCTGACGTATCCGCACGGGGCGTACATCTGCGTGGTGGACATCGACCCCGGCACCGCGCAGGTCAAGGTGCGGCGGTTCATCGCCGTCGACGACTGCGGCACCCGGATCAACCCGATGATCATCGAGGGGCAGGTGCACGGCGGGCTGGCCGACGGGGTCGGCATGGCCCTGATGGAGATGATCGCGTTCGACGAGGACGGCAACTGCCTCGGCGCGTCGCTGATGGACTACCTGCTGCCCACCGCGCTGGAGGTGCCCGACTGGGAGACCGGCTTCACCGTCACCCCGTCGCCGCACCACCCGATCGGCGCGAAGGGCGTGGGCGAGTCGGCCACCGTCGGCTCCCCGCCCGCGATCGTCAACGCGATCGTCGACGCGCTCGAACCCTTCGGCGTACGGCATGCCGACATGCCGTTGACGCCGTCGCGCGTCTGGGACGCGATGCGCGGCAACGCCCGCCCGCCGATCTAGGGGAGGTGGCCATGACGACTATCGCCCGCCGTACGCGGGATCTGACCGTCTCGCGCGCGCCGTTCGTGCACGCCACGGTGGTCCGGGCGCAGGACCCGACGTCGGCCCGGCCCGGCGACGACGCGGTGATCCTGCCCGACGGCACCATCGAGGGTTTCGTCGGCGGGGTGTGCGCCGAGAACTCGGTGCGGGCGGCCGCCCTGGACACCCTCCGCGACGGCAAGGCGCTGCTGCTGCGGGTCCTGCCGGACGGCACGCCCGCATTTCCCGACACGCCGGGGGCACGGGTCGTGGTCAACCCGTGCCACTCGGGCGGGGCGCTGGAGATCTTCCTGCGCCCGGTGCTACCGGTACCCGTGCTGGGTCTGGTGGGCGACACGCCGATCAGCGCGGCGGTGGCCACCCTGGCGGCCTTCCTCGACTTCGAGGTGGCGACGTCCGGCGACTACGCCGGCGCGACAGCGGTCGTGGTGGCCGGCCTCGGCAGGGGCGAGCAGGACGCCATCCGCGCCGCCCTGGACGCCGGGGTGGGGCACATCGCGCTGGTCGCCAGCCGAAAGCGCGGGGCGGCGGTGCTCGACGAACTGGCGCTGTCCGACGCGGAGCGCGCCCGGGTCCGGACCCCGGCCGGGCTGGAGATCGGGGCGCGCTCACCACAGGAGATCGCACTGTCGATCATGGCCGAGGTGGTGCGGGCGCTGCGGGTGGACGGCCTCGCCTCCTCCCCCGCACCACCCGCGGCGCTCCCCCAGCAAGCAGTCGACCCGGTGTGCGGGATGACGGTCCTGATCGGACCGGACACCCCGCACGTGCGGATCGACGGCACCGACCACTGGTTCTGCTGCCCCGGCTGCCTCGACCGGCACGTGGCGGCGTAGCCGTGTTCGTGACCGGCCTGGTTCTGGCCGCCGGGGCCTCGGTACGCCTCGGCGAGGCCAAGCAGCTGCTGCCGTACCGCGGGCGGACGCTGCTCGACGCCACCCTCGACCTGGCCCGCTCGTGCGCCTTCGACCAGTTGCTGGTGACCCTCGGCGGCGCCGCCGACCTGATCCGCGAACGGGTGGACCTGACCGGGGTCCAGGTCGTCGAGAACGCCGAGTTCAGCACTGGTTGCGGATCGTCGGTCCGCGCCGCGACGCAGGCGGTGGACCCGCGCGCCGACGGGCTCGTGCTCCTGCTCGGCGACCAACCAGGCGTACGGGCCGCCGACGTACGCCGGGTCGCGGCGGCGACCACCCCGCTCGCGGTGTGCCGGTACGCCGACGGCCTGGGACACCCGTTCTGGTTCGCCCGCGACGTCCTGCCGGAGCTGCGTGTCCTGCACGGCGACAAGGCGGTGTGGAAGCTGCTGCACTCCGGCCGCCACCCGGTCACGGAGATACCTGTGGACGGGCCGGTGCCGATCGACGTGGACACCCGCGCGGACTACCGGCGGCTGCTCTCGGGCGAGGCGCGGTGAAGGACCCCCTGGCCGTGCGGCGCCGGCTCGACGCCGTCGACTACCTGGCCGACGACGGCATGGCGATGGCCGTCTTCCTCGCGCTGGAGCTGGGCAAGCCGCTGCTGCTCGAGGGTGAGCCCGGCGTCGGCAAGACCGCGGCGGCCAAGGCGCTGGCGCGGGCGCTGGACACGACGCTGATCCGGCTGCAGTGCTACGAGGGCCTGACGCCCGGCGAGGCGCTGTACGAATGGAACTACCAGCGGCAGTTGCTCGCCATCCGGCTGGCCGAGGCCCGGCACGCCTCGCTCACCGACGCCGACCTGTTCGCCGCGGAGTTCCTGCAGGAACGGCCGATCCTGCGGGCGGTACGCCACCCGGGGCCGGTCCCGCCGGTGCTGCTGATCGACGAGATCGACCGGGCCGACGACGAGTTCGAGGCGCTGCTGTTCGAGTTCCTCGGCGAGTCCGGGATCACCATCCCCGAGCTGGGCACGTTCACCGCGACCACGCCGCCGGTCGTGGTGCTCACCTCCAACCGCAGCCGCGACCTGCACGACGCGCTGCGCCGCCGCTGCCTGTACCACTGGATCGACTTTCCGCAGATGGACCGGGCCACCGAGATCGTCCGGCGGGCCGTGCCGGGCGCCACCGAAGGGCTGATCCGCACGGCGACCGCCTTCGTCGGCGACGTACGTGCCCTCGGCCTGGACAAGGCGCCCGGCATGGCCGAGGCCATCGACTGGGTCGCCGCGCTGTCAGTGCTCGGCGCCGCCGACCTCTCCGCCGACGACGTCGGCCGGACCATCGGCACCATCGCCAAGACCCCCGACGACCGCGCCGCCGTCGCCGCCGCGCTCGGCGCACACCAGGAGAGGCCGGCATGAAGATCACCAACGAGTTCACCGTCGACATTCCGATCGCGCAGGCGTGGGCGATCCTCACCGACCTGGAGGGCGTCGCGCCGTGCCTGCCGGGCGCCCAGTTGACCGGCGTCGACGGCGACGTCCACCAGGGCACGGTGAAGGTCAAGGTCGGCCCGGTCGTCTCCGAGTTCGCCGGCACCGCACGCTTCGTGGAGAAGGACGAGGAGCGCTACCGGGGGGTGATCGAGGCGAAGGGCCGCGACCGGCGGTCCGCGGCGAACGCGTCCGCCCTGGTCACCGCCGAGCTGCGGCCGGACGGTCAGCGCACAGTCGTCAACGTGGACACCGATCTGAAGATCTCGGGGCGGCTGGCCCAGTTCGGCAGCGGCATGATCAAGGAGGTGTCCGGCAAGCTGCTCGCCCAGTTCGTCGCCAACCTCGAAGCGAGGCTGGCGGCGGAGGAGACCGGCGACCCGCACGCGGCCACCGCGCCTGACGCGTCCGAGCCCGCGCCGGCCGTCGCCGCCACGCCCGACCGCGCCACGTCCGCCGCGACCGGGCCCGACGCCTCCACGGCCCTGCCCCGTACCCTCGCGGCCGACGCGGACGCCACCCCGTCCGGGACCACCGTGGCCGGCACCCCCATGGCCGTCTCGGCGCCCACCGGTCGACCGGATGCCGACGCCGACGCCGAACCGGAGACGCTGGACCTGCTCGACATCGCCGGTGGGGCCGTCGTCAAGCGCCTCGTGCCGGTGCTCGTCGGGATCGTCGTCGTCGGTGGGATGATCGCCTGGTGGGTCGCCCGCCGGTGAGCGGCGGTGTGCTGCGCGGCGTCGACCGCGCGGCGTTCGCGACGGCGTTCGCCGACCGGTTGCGGCGGGCCGGCGTACCCGCCGGGCTCACCGAGGCCAATGATTTCGTCCGGGCGCTCGGCGTGTGGACGCCCGGTGAGACGACCGCGCTCTACTGGGCCGCCCGGATCAGCTTCGTGCGGCGGCACGCCGACCTCGCCGCCTTCGACCGCGTCTTCGCCGCTGTCTTCGCCGACGCGCCGCCGCTGCCGCTCACCCGGTCCGCGGCCCCGCCGGCCGCTCGTGACGACGTGCACCTGCCGGTGCCCGCCGACACCGACGCCACCGGCGACGGTGGTGGGCTGCCGTGGGCGACGTTGCCGGCGCCCGTCGCCGAGGCGGAGCCCTCCGACGCCGGGGTGCGGCTGCCCGAGCGACGGCCCAGCGCCCTCGCCGGGCTCGCCGACCGGCCGTTCGAGGACCTCGACGCCGCCCAGCTCGCGCTGCTCGGCGACGCCCTGCGCGAGGCCGTCGCCCGCTGGCCGTCCCGGCGCACCAGGCGGCACGCCGTCGGTCCGGCCGGGCGGCGGGTCGCGCTGCGTCCGACTATCGCCCGGGCCCGTCGCACCGCGTGGGAGCCCGTCGAGGTCGTCCGCGAGCGACAGGTACGCCGACCGCGCCGGGTGGTGCTGCTGTGCGACCTCAGCGAGTCGATGCGGGCCCAGGCCCACGCGTACCTGCACCTGCTGCGGGCCTTCGCGGTGAGCACCGACGCGGAGGTGTTCGCCTTCGCCACGACGCTCACCCGGCTCACCGTCGCGCTGCGGCACACGTCGGCGTCCGCGGCGATCGCGCACGCCGGCGCCGCCGTGACCGACCGGTTCGGGGGTACGCGCATCGCGACGAACCTGCGGGCACTGCTCGCGTCCCCGCACGGCGACGCGGTTCGCGGGGCGGTGGTGCTGATCGGCTCGGACGGCTGGGACAGCGACCCCCCGGACGAACTCGCCGCCGTGATGGCACGGCTGAGCCGCCGCGCCCACCGGATCGTCTGGCTGAACCCACGGGCCGGCGCCCCCGGCTTCGCTCCCCTGGTGGCGGGCATGGCCGCGGCCCTGCCCTACTGTGACCGGCTGCTGCCGGCCGCGACGTTCCGGGACCTGCTGGACGCCGCCGGTCAGCTCCAGAGCGTCACGTGCACCGAGGGCCGGAAGCGGTTCACCGCGACGCCCACGCCGCGCATCATCGCCTGAATCGCCCGGGGCGTCGACGCGAAGCGGCACAGTTCCGCTGCCACGGACGGTGTGCCGGGTGTGACGAGCACCAGCGAATGCCACACCGCCTCGGCCTTGGCGTGCGGCCCGGACAACGCCACGAGTTGGCCGCTGCGGAGATCCGGCGCGACGGTGAACGACAGCGCGGGCGCGATCCCCCGGCCGCGCTGCGCCTCACCCAGCGCCGCCGCGTGGCTCTGGAAGATCTGCTGCCGCTCCTCGGGTACGCCGAGCCGGCGCAGCATCGCCGGGACAGCGCCCACGGTGTCGGTGGCCGAAGGGCCGAGCAGCCAGGTCTGGTCACGCAGCTGCCCCGGCGAGGCCGGCACACCGGCCAGCGGATGGTCCGGGCCGAGGACAGTCACCAGCCGGTAGTTCATCATCGGCCGGCCGGAGATCGCCGGATCAGCCACCGGCGGCAGCGGCCCCATCGCGACGTCCGCGGCCCGGGTCAGCAGCAGCGACTCGAAGGAGCCGGGGTCGCAGACGCTCAGCTCGATGTCGAGGTCGGCGGCGCGTCTGGCGAACAGCTCGATCAGTCTCGGCGCGGCGAACTCGGCGAACTCGCTGGACGCGGCGACCCGCAGCATCCGGCGGCCGTGCGCCGCCGAACTGACCTCCAGGACCGTACGGTCCTGCAGGCCCAGCATCTCGGCCGCGCGGCTGGCGAGCCGCAGCCCGCCGGGGGTGAAGGCCAGCCCCGCCGCCGTCCGGGTGAACAACTGGTCTCCGAACTCCCGCCGGAGCTGGCCGATGAGCAGCGAGACCGCCGACTCGGAGACCTCCAGTTGCGCGGCGGCCTGCTTGACGGATCCCAGCCGGACGACAGCGACGTAGGCCCGTAGCTGCGTCGGAGTCATCGGCGTCGACCCGCCCTTCTGCTGCGCCGTGGACTGCTGCGGGCAGCCCGCGGTGTACCCCGATCATTCCCCGCCGATTGCCTCGCCGCCAGGGACAGCGCGCCCGAAGCGATCCGGCCGGTACGCGGGGTGAGTGCCCGATCAGGCGTCGGTGTCGGTGAGCAGCCGGGCGGCCAGGGAGCGTATCTCGTCCTTGAGTTCGTCCGGGCGCTCGATCGTGAACGACCAGCCGAGCCCGGCGAGCATCTGTGCCGCGCCGTCGAGCCGTTCCGCTCGGGCGGTGAGGCGCACTCCGCCGGGAACCTCGGTGAGCGTGCCGACCGAGGGCGGGATCCGTCGCTGCGCCTGCTCCGGGCTGGTGTGCAGCACCACGGAGATGTCGTGTGCGTACGGCACTGCTGCCAGCCCGGTGAGTACTTGCGTGGTGGGATCGAAGCCGGCCGGGATGTCGAACCTGCCCGGGGTGGGGCGGGCGGTCCCGATGCGGTCGAGCCGGAACGTCCGTACGGCCCGGCGGTTGTGGTCGTGGCCGGTGACGTACCACCGGCCGGCGTGGAAGACCAGCCCGTACGGGTCGAGTCGGCGCTCGCCGGCCTCGCCACGCCAGGTGGTGTAGGTGATGTTCACCGGTTGCTGATGCCGGGCCGCTTCCGCGAGCACCAGCAGCACCTCGATGCCGGGCGGGGCGGACTTCCGGACCCGTGCGGTGAAGTCCACGGTCTCCAGCAGCGAATCGATCCGCCGGGCGAGAACCGCCGGCAACACCCGGCGGATCTTCGCGGTCGCGCTCTCGGCGGCCGCGCCTTCGGCGGTGACCAGCCCGGCCCGGCGGGCGGCGACGAGCCCGAGCATGACGGCGACCGCCTCCTCGTCGGTGAGCATGAGTGGCGGCAGCTTGTATCCGGGCGCGAGCCGGTATCCGCCGTAGCGGCCGCGCCGGGCCTCGACCGGGATGCCCAGGTCGGCGAGGTGCGCGGCGTAGCGGCGGACCGTGCGCTCGTCGACGCCCAGCCGACCGGCCAGTTCGGCGACGGTGAAGCCGCCGCCGGCCTGGAGGATCTCCAGCAACGCCAGTACGCGCGCGGTCGGCCGGGTCACGAATCCCCACTTCCAATCCGGGCGGAACCTGTCCGGTATTGATCGTAGCGTGTCAGGCATGACGACCTTCGTACTGGTTCCCGGGTTCTGGCTCGGCGCATGGGCCTGGCGCCCGGTCACCGCCGCCCTGCGCGGGCACGGCCACGAGGTGTACCCGCTGAGCCTGACCGGTCTGGGCGAGCGCGCCCACCTGGCCCGCCCGGACACCGACCTCGACGTCCACGTCACCGACGTGGTCAACCTGCTGCGCTACGAGGACCTGCACGACGTGGTGCTCGTCGGGCACAGCTACGCCGGCGCGGTCGTGACGACCGCCGTTGCCGACCGCATGACCGACCGCATCGCCCAACTGGTCTTCGTCGACACCGGCCCGCTGCCCGACGGGGCGGCGAACGAGGACTTCAGCCCGCCCTCGGAGCGTGACCGCAACGCGGCGATGGTGGCCGAACACGGCGACGGCTGGCGGCTGCCACCCCCGCCGTGGGCCGGGCTGGCGGCGAGCGCAGCAGACGTGGATGAGTCGGTCGTCGCGTTGCTCGATGAGCGGTCGGTGGCCCAGCCGTGGGCGACTGCCACCACCCCGGTGCGGCTCACCGGCGCGTGGGAGAAGCTGCCCCGCCTCGGCGTGCTGTCGAGCTTCACCGCCGAGCAGGCACGCGAGATGGCCGCCACCGTGCCGCTGTGCCGGCACATGGCCGGCGATTCGTGGCGGTACGAGGAACTGCCGACATGGCACTGGCCGATGCTCAGCCGACCGGCCGAGCTGGCCCGGATCCTGCACGAGGCCAGGCCGACGGTGTAGCCCGCGGTGCCCGGGCGACCGCGCCCCAGGTCACCCGGGCACAAACATGGGGAACCATCGAACACAGCCGGTGCTCAGATGTTGGAGCCGTCCGGCGGCAGCCCGGGCGGTGGCTGCGGGGATCCGCCCCGGCCGGCAGCCGGTGGACAGGACATGCCCAGGGTGTAGGCCGTCATGGACAACGAGCCGTAGGCGTAGCCGTCGACGAGGACCTCGGTGTCGGGAGTGTCCACGGCGGCGGCCAGACCGGCGAGATACAACGCCGGGATGAAGTGATCCGGTGTCGGTACCGCACGGCGGAAGTCCCCGTGGGCGTCGAGGGTCGCGTACTCGCCCGGATCGGTCAACATCCGGGCCTTGGCGTCCTCGTCGAAGCGTCGCGCCCAGTCGAAGCCGTCGTCGGTCAGCGTCCAGTCCATGCCGCGCAGGTTGTGCACGACGTTGCCGCTCGCCACGATCAGCACGCCGCGCCGACGCAGTGGAGCGAGCCGGGCGCCGAGTTGAAGGTGGTAGTCCATCGGCTTGTCGGCGTTGATGCTGAGCTGGACGACGGGAATCGTCGCGTCCGGAAAGGCGTGCATCAGCACCGACCAGGTGCCATGGTCGATGCCCCAGCTGTCGACGTCCGCCCCGACCCAGGTCGGATGGACGACGTCACTGACCTCCTCAGCCAGCTCGGGCAGCCCCGGCGCCGGGTACTGCACCTCGAACAGCTCCTGCGGAAACCCGTAGAAGTCGTGGATGGTCCTCGGCCGGGGCATCGCGGTGACGGCCGTGGCGTTGATGTACCAATGGGCGCTGACCACCAGGATCGCGCGGGGACGCGGCACCGCGGCGCCGAAGGCTCTCCACGCGGAGGTGTACCGGTTGACCTCGAGGGCGTTCATCGGGTTGCCGTGGCCCAGGAACGCCGCGGGCATCAACACATCCCGGGCCGGATGTACGTCTGAAGGCACGTGGACTTCCCTCCGTGGAGGACCGGATCGTACGGCGCGGCCTGCCGGACCTGAATGTCACGATAGTGCCGACCGCGACGTAACGTGGGGTGATCAGGCGGTCGGATGGGAGAGCGCCACGGCGATGGCTGGTCCGATCGCGACGCTGAGCAGGTAGGCGAGGTTGAACAGACCCAGTGCTTCGGCCCGGTGGGAGCCGGATACGACGCCGGCCGCGTGCAGGGCGAGTACGCCTTGGCCGGTCGCGGCGGCCAAGGAGCCGAGCGTCATCGCCGCAAGCAGCAGCGGTACAGCGGTGGTGACCGTCGCCAGCAGCAGCGCGGCGGCGCCGGTGAGGAGCAACATGGCGACCGCGACGCGGCGTGGCACTCGCACGGATGCCGCGACCAGGAACCCGGAGCAGATGCCGCCGATCAGGTACGGCGCCAGCAGCACGAGCCCGCTCTGGGTGCCTGCCCATCCCGCGTGCTGTCGCAGCAGGTCCGGCGCGGCGTAGAGCAGGGCGAAGTTCCCCGCTCCCAGCGCGAAGGCCAGCGCGCACGCCGCGAGGAACCGGCCGTTCCGTGCCACCGCAGCAGGCAGGAAGCCGTCCGGGCGGACCTTGGTCCAGGCCACCAGCAGAGGCAGCAGCACGACGGTGGCCGGGCCGGCCACCAGCGGCCGGTGCGGAATGAGGACGGCTGCGGTGACCAGCATGGCCAGGATGGTCATCCCGAAGAAGTCGAACGGCGCCGGCGCCGCGTCCGGTGCGGTGGTGCCGCGGCGAGTCGCGGGCACGGCGAGCACCGCCAGCAGCGGCAACGCCAGCGCCGCCTGCCACGAGGAGAGGTCGGCGATCAGTGCGCCGGTCAGCGGACCGGTGGCCCCGACGACCGCCAGCGACGCGGCGACCACGCCCATCTGCCGGGCCGAGTCGGCCAGTTTCATCGCGGTCACGGTGAGGCCGGCAGACCCCAGTCCCTGCACCGCCGCACCGGCCACCATCGCCGACACGCTCGGGATCAGCACGAGGATGAGCGTCCCCGCTGCCACCAGCGCGGACGCGACGGTCAGGGCCGCTCGTACGCCGCGACGGGCGAGCAGCGCCGCCAGCAGCGGCGTCCCTAACGCGATCCCCCAGCCGAAGGCGGTCACACCGGCGGCCGCGGCCTGTTCCCCACCACCCGTCGCGCGCGCCAGGTCGTCGAGCAGCAGTGCCGGTGCGGCAATCCCGAACGACAGCGGACCGGCCAGCAGGGCGAGCCAGGGTGTGGCCACCCGCCCCGGTGCGAGTTGCCTGTCGCGGTGAGCGGCTCGGCGCCGCTGTAGCTGATCCATGTCGTTCCTCCGGTGTCGGCTCGGTTCAGCCTTCCCGGGGCTCCTTACCATCGGCTGATGGCCGGCTGACGTACGCGTCGGTGACCCCGCGTCGCTTCCCGCCGAGCAGATCGACGGCCGGCGGACCTTCGCGGGGCGGGACAGCCGGCTGGCTAGTGTGAAGCGATGAGGTTCGGAGTGCTGGGCGACGTTGCGGTGTGGACGTCGGACGGCACACCTGTCGCCGTGCCCGGCCTCAAAGTGCGTGGTCTGCTGGCTGACCTGCTGGTTCACGAGGGGCGCCCGGTGACCGCCGACCGGCTGATCGAAGATCTCTGGGGTGACGAGGCGCCGGGCAACGCGCTCGGGGCGCTCCAGACCAAGGTGTCGCAGTTGCGGCGTGCCCTGGAGGCGGGCGAGGCGGGTGGCCGTGCGCTGGTCGAGTCCGGTGAGGCCGGCTACCGGCTGCGGACGTCGTCGGAATCGGTCGACGCCGGTCGCTTCGCCGCTCTGTTGCTACGTTCGGGCGCGCAGCGGGAGCCCGCTGTGCGGGCGGCGACGCTGACCGAGGCTCTGTCGCTGTGGCGCGGTTCCCCGTACGCCGACTTCAGTGACGAGCGATTCGTCCGCCAGGCGGTCGAGCGGCTCAACGACCAGCGCCTGACCGCGCTGGAGGAACTGGCCGAGGCCCGGCTCGATCTTGGCCAGCACCACCTGCTCGCCGGGGAACTGACCGACCTGGTCGCAGGCCACCCGTGGCGTGAGCGACTACGGGCCGCGCACCTGCGCGCCCTGTACGGCTCGGGACGGCAGCATGAGGCGCTGTTCGCCTACGAGCAGTTCCGTCGGCAGGCGCGCGACGAACTCGGCGTCGATCCCGGCAGAGAGTTGGTCGAGCTGCACGGGGCGATCCTGCGCCAGGATCCCGCCCTCCAGCCGCCGGCACCGGCGTCGGCTCCGGCCCGAACCAACCTGCCGGCGCCTCTGTCGCCGGGTCCGTACGGCGGACTGATCGGGCGCGACGCGGCCGTCGAGGCGGTACGGGAACGGCTGACGAACGAGCGGCTGGTGACCCTGACCGGTCTGGGTGGGGTGGGAAAGAGCAGGTTGGCGATCGAGGCCGCTCGGGTGCTGGGTGACACGTTCCCCGCTGGAGTGTGGCTCGTCGAGCTGGCCGGCCGGCCGTACAGCGGCGACCACGCGACCTGCACCGAGATCGTCGACATGGTGGCGGCGACGCTCGAGATCCGAGACGACAGTCCGCCCGGCCTGCCCGGTGATCGACCACCCCGCGAGCCGATGGACCGGCTGGTCGCCGCGCTGCGAGGTCGGCGGATGCTGTTGCTGCTCGACAACTGCGAACACGTGGTGGCGTCAGTCGCTCAACTGACCGAGAAACTTCTCGGCGCCGCGGCCGACCTGCGCATCCTGGCGACAAGCCGCGAACCGCTCGGGATCCCCGGCGAAGTCGTCATTCCGGTGCCGCCGCTGGCCCTGCCGGAGCCCGGAGCCGGCGCGCGGCAGATCGCCGAGGCTCCGGCGGTTCGGCTCTTCGTAGCCCGCGCCCGCGCCACCGAGCCGGGGTTCACCGTCGATCAGCGGAACACGGACGCGGTCGCCGTCATCTGCCGGCGTCTCGACGGCGTACCGCTGGCGCTGGAACTGGCCGCGTCCCGTCTGGCCGTTCTCGACCCGGACGAGCTGGCGGCACGGCTCGACGATCGCTTCCGGCTGCTGTCATCCGGCCGGCGCACCGCGCCCCCGCGTCAGCAGGGACTTCGCGCCGTGATCGACTGGAGTTGGGAGTTGCTGGCGCCTCCCGAACGCGCGGTGCTGCGCCGGCTCGCGGTCTTCGCCGACGGCGCCACCCTGGCCGCCGCCGAGCAGGTGTGCGCTGGCGGCCAGGTGGCAGCGGACGAGGTCCTCGATGTGCTGGCACGCCTGATCGACCGGTCGCTGGTCATGGTGCGGCACGGTGAGAGTCCGCGACGCTTTCGGCTGCCGGAGACGGTGGCTGCCTACGGTCTGGAACAGCTCGACAGCGCCGCCGAGCTGCCCGCAACTCGTCGCCGTTACGTCACGTGTTTCGCCCGTCTCGCCGAGCAGGCCGCCGGGCGGCTACGTGGTCACGATCAGAGCCGCGCGCTACGCGAGCTGGACGCCGAGAACGCGAACTTCCGGGCGGCGCTCGACGTCGCCGCCACTGACGGTCAGGCCCGCGTGGGCCTGGCGCTCGCCACCTCGTTGTCCTGGTACCGGCTGCTCCGGGGTCGGTTCGGAGAGGTGAGCCGGTCACTGCGAACGGCGCTGGACATCGTCCCGAGGAGCGAGGTCGACGTCGCACCGGACGGCCTGCGGCGGCATGCGGAGATGTGGCTGACCGCTCTCGCCACCCGGGACGGCGATCCGACCGCTCCCCGGCAGCGGATCCTGGAGAGCTACCAGGACCACGAGGGGCCGGAGAAGGCGTTCGCGCAGTGGTTGTTCGCTTCCATGATGCTCGGCTCCGGAGATCCGGGCGCGGCGGCCGTCCTGGTCGACGCGGCGCTGGCGGCGTTCCGCGCCGGCGGGGACCGGTGGGGCATCGCTGCCGCCTGCGCCATCCGAGCGGACCTCGCGCTCGTACTCCGCAGCGACCTGCCCGCGGCGCAGCGTGACTGCGAGACCAGCCGGGCGCTGTTCGAGCAACTGGGCGACCGCTGGGGCCAAGTACATCCGACGAGCCTGTTGGGAACCCTGGCCGAGATCCACGGCGACTACGATCGCGCCGCCACGCGCTACCGGGAGGCGTTGCGCATCGCCGAACACCTGCGGCTGTGGACGTCGGTGTCCCGGCAGCTGGCATGCATCGGCCGGCTCGCCATTTTGAGAGGCGACCTCGACGAGGCCGTCGTCAGTCACGACCGCGCGCTACAGGTGGCCCAGGAACAGTCGAGCTCCTCCGCCGTCGCCTTCGCCGGCACGGGCCTGGCAATGATCGCGCGACGGCGGGGCGACCTCGACGCCGCCGAGACCCGGCAGCGGGACCTGCTCGACTGGAACCGCCGTGCCGGCTTCCTGCCGGGCTGCGCGCTCGCGCTGGCCGAGTTGGGGTTTATCGCGGAGCACCGCGGTGATGCTGTCCTCGCCGAGCGCCACCACCGTGAGTCGCTCGACGCGGCGCGCGCCACCGGTGATCAACGGGCGGTCGCCCTGGCTCTCGAGGGCCTGGCCGGGGCCATCAGCCTCGGCGGTGACAGTCGGCCCGCCGCGCGGCTGCTCGCCGCGGCACGGACGCTGCGCGAGGCCGCCGGCGCGCCGCTGCCTCCCAGCGAGCAACACGACGTCCAGCGCATCACCGCCCGCCTCCGGGAGGCGCTCGGCAGCGACGAACTCGCTGCCGAGATGAGCCGCGGCGCACAGCTCGACCTCGACGAACAGCCGTTCAGCGGCGTCGGTAAGGGGGTGGTCAGCGAACGGTAAGCCTGCTCGGCACGGTTGACCGAGTACCGAGCCGACCCAGGAGGCAGCATGCATACCGATGCCAGGATCGCCGTCATCTACTACTCCGCCACCGGCACCGTGCACCGGCTCGCGCAGGCATTTGTCGACGGAGCCGCGGACGCCGGCGCGGAGGTCCGCCTGCGCCGGGTGGCAGAGTTGGCGCCGGAGCACGTCATTGATGCCAAGCCGCAGTGGCGAGCCCACCTCGACGCCACTGGCGACATTCCGGTCGCCACCCTGGACGACCTCCGGTGGGCCAACGGGTACGCCTTCGGCACGCCGACCCGTTTCGGGAACATCTGCTCTCAGCTGCGCCAGTTTCTCGACACCACGACCGGCCCATGGCAGGCGGAGGAACTGGCCGACAAGCCGGCGACCGGTTTCACCGCCAGCTACGAGGAACACGGCGGCCAGGAGGCGACTCTGCTCAGCCTCTACCAGACCTTCCACCACTGGGGGTCGATCATCCTGCCTACGGGCTACCTGAACTACGACACCGCTCACGTCGCCGGCGGAAACCCGTACGGCGTCAGCCAGGTGGAGAGCCGCGCCAGCCGGGATCCCGAGTACGCCAGAGCTGTCCTCGAGACGGCCTGCTTCCAGGGCGCACGCCTGACCCGGATGGCAGCCGCTCTCGCCGCCGCCCGCGCGGACAGCAAGCTCGGGTAGGAGCCCGGCGGCGGGAGCAGTACGACACCGGGACGGAATCGTGAGTAGACGCGCGGGTCATGTCGAACATCGGCAGAAGGTGTACGGGGTGTCCGCGCTCAACCCGGTCACGTCATCGGCCGCCTTTCGGGGCATGCGCCGAAGGCGATCGTGGGGAACTGATGCGGGGCGCCGCTTCCTCGCCTAAGCTGCATCCGAATACATCGATACCAATCAATAGCAGGTGTCGGCAGCCGGGGCCGGTCCAGCAGCCACGGGCCTCGCATTCACCGACTCCGATTGGAGTACCCGATGACCTGGCGTCCAACCATCGCCGCACTCACCGGCCTGTGCCTCGCGCTCACCACCGCACCAGGCCCCGCCGGCGCCGCGCCCCCGGCACCTCGGCGCGCCGCTCATGTGAACGTTCACACCTACCCGCTCGCCGGGCCGCCCGGCGCGCCCCCCGGGGTCTGCCCGGCCGGCACCGGGTACGGCCCGCCGCTGCCGGCCGGCTCCGTGTCCGCGACGAAGATCCAGGGCGGGTTCTCGTTCCTCGAAGGACCGGTCTGGATCGCCGACGGCGGCTACCTGCTGATGTCCGACATGGCCGCGGGCACCGGGCCGTACAACGTGCAGCCCTCCACGATCCGCCGGTTCACCCCGCCTTCGACCTTCGACACCTTCATCGCCGACTCCGGCAGCAACGGCCTGGCACTCAGCCCCGACGCCCAGCAGATCATCGCCGCCACCCACGACCAGCGGAACGTCTCCACGTACCGGCTGAGCGACCGGACCCGCAGCACCGTCGCCGCCGACTACCAGGGCCGGGCGTTCAACTCACCGAACGACGTCACGGTCCGCTCCGACGGTGTCGTCTACTTCACCGACCCCAACTTCCAGCGCGGCAACCGACCCGACCAGATGAGCGGACGTACCAGTGTCTTCCGCGTCTCCGGCGGCCAGGTCTCGCTGGTGGACGACCGGCTGCGGCAACCCAACGGCATCGCGCTCTCCCCGGACGGCGGCACCCTCTACGTGGGTGCCTACTCCGAGAACAAGATCTACAAGTACGTCGTCCAGCCCGACGGCAGCACCGGCGCCCGCAGCGTCTTCGTCAACTACCTCGGCGGTCCCGACGGCGTCACCGTCGACTGCGCCGGCAACGTGTACTGGGCCTCCGGCTCGGACGGGCTGATCCACGTCTACTCGCCCTCAGGCGCGCAGCTCGGCACGATCCGCTCCGGCGGCGCCGGCACCACGAACGTGGCGTTCGGCGGACCCGACCGGCAGACCCTCTACATCACCTCCGGCCGGACGAACGACTCCGGCCTGTACAGCATCCGGCTCAACGTCCCCGGCTACCCGTACTGACCAAGAACCCCGGGAAGGAAAGCACCCGTGCGGACCAATCCTCACCAGCTCCGACACCGCGTACCGCTCGCCCTGCTGATCTGCGCCGGCACCGTCCTGACCGGCGTACCCGCAAACGCCGCGGCGGCCGCGCCGGCGGCCGGCAGCCGGCCGGCGGCCCGGCTCGCCGCCGACACCAGCCCGCCCACCCGGCCGACCGGCCTGCGCAGCAGCCGGCTGACCTGCCAGTCCGTCACGCTTTCCTGGTACGCGTCCCGGGACAACGTCGGCGTCGCCTTCTACGACATCTACCACGACGGCCAGCTCGTCACCTCGGTCTCGGGACGGACGCTGACCGCCACGCTCAGCGTCGTGCAGGGTGTCACCTGGGGCTGGTACGTCAACGCCCGCGACGCCGCCGGCAACGTCTCGCAGGCCAGCTCCACGCTCTCGGTCACCCCGCCGTTCTGCCAGCAGGACACGACTCCGCCCAGCACGCCGACCAACCTGGCCGCGACGGTGAACGGCACAGCCGTGACCCTCACCTGGTCGGCCTCCACCGACAACGTCGCGGTCACCGGCTACACGATCCTGCGCAACGGTACGGCCGTCGGCTCCACCACCGGCACCGGCGGCAACCCGCCGGCGACCACGTTCACCGACACCGGGCTGACGCCCGACACCGACTACCGGTACACGGTGACCGCCCGCGACGCCCAGGGCAATGTCTCGGGGACGAGCGCCGCGGTCACCGCACACACCGGCTCGGGCTGCACGAGCCCGGTGTGCGGCGCCACGGTGGTCACCACCGAGAAGGACCTGCCCTGGGGCCTTGTGCAACTGCCCGACGGCACGGTCCTCTACGGCCGGCGCGACCTGTTCGACATCGTCGCCATGAACCCGGACGGCACCGACAAACGCAGCATCGGCACCGTGCCGAACGTGGCCGGCACCAGCGGCGAGGGCGGCGTGCTCGGGCTGGCCGTCTCGGCCACCTTCACCACCGACCGCTGGCTGTACATCTACCACACCACCACGACCGACAACCGGATCGTGCGCATCCGCTACGACGGCACGCTGCAGACCGGCACCAGGCAGGTGCTCGTCACCGGGATCCCGCGCAACAAGTACCACAACGGCGGCCGGCTGCGCTTCGGCCCCGACGGCAAGCTCTACGCCGCCACCGGCGACGGACAGAACCCCGACGTGGCCCAGGACACCAACAATCTCGGCGGCAAGGTGCTGCGGCTCAACCCCGACGGCACGGTGCCGGCGGACAACCCCTTCGGCAACCACGTGTGGAGCTACGGCCACCGCAACCCGCAGGGACTCGCCTTCGACTCCCAGGGCCGGCTCTTCGAGCAGGAGTTCGGCAACAACGTCATGGACGAGACCAACATCATCGTCAAGGGCGGCAACTACGGCTGGCCCGCCTGCGAAGGCACCTCCGGCGACTGCGCCAACCCGAGCTTCAGGGCCCCGATCCGGACGTACCCGGTGGCCGAGGCCTCGTGCAGCGGCATCGCGATCGTCCGGGACGTGCTCTACATCGCCTGCCTGCGTGGCAACCGGATGTACCGTGCGGAGATCAGCGGCGACACGCTCACCAACGTCCAGCAGTACTTCGTCGGGACGTACTTCCGGCTGCGCACCGTCGAACCGACCCTCGACGGCAATCTGTGGCTGACCACGAGCACCGGCGGGGACAAGGACAGCACCCCGAACAACAGCAACGAGAGAGTCCTCAAGGTGACCCTCGGCGGGGCGGCGTCCGGCCCCACGAGCTGAGAGAAGGCCTCCCGGTTGCCGGAGCGGTTGCTGGACAGCTCCACTCCACAACCGGGAGGCCTTCGTCATCACGTTCATCGACGTCATGCCTTCTCGGCCGGGTGAGGAGGCCGACGCACCAGTACCGGGCAGAGGGAGGATGGGTGGTGATAGGCAACTTGATCGCGATCGAAGAGCACTGGATCACGCCCGCGCTGACCGCCGCTGTTCAGGGCAGCGACGACAGTCTCCCGTTCGTGCTCGCGCTGACACCGCCCGGCACCCAGTCGCTGGCACCCGACGACGCGGTACGGCTCAGCCGGATAGCGAACGAGACGGCCGCCGAGGCCGTGAGCCGTCACCCACGTCGGCTGCGCGCGATGTCGAGCTGCCGATGTCGGCTCCGGACCGGGTCGTGCCCGAGCCGGAGCGCGCGGCGGCGGAGGGGCACGTCGGCACGATGGTCTACGGACGGTCCGGCGACCTGTTGCTGGACGACCCGGTGTACGAGGACTTCTTCGCCGCGGCCGAGGGGCTGGGACAGCCGGTCTCCGACTACATCCGGACGAACATCTGGATCACGACGTCGGGGATGCTGAACCCGGCGCTCCTGCAGCACGCGCTGACCGTGACCGGGTCGACCGTCGGATCTTCTCCACCGACTACCCCTTCCAGCACCCTGGCCGCGACGAGATCGACACGTTCCTCTCCCACTTCGCTCCCGACGTCCGGGACCAGGTCACCGAGGGCAACGCGCATGGGTCTGGACTGCCGGGCCTTCTGGTGGGGCGGACCGGGCGAGGGCGAGCATCACGGCAGTGCCTGGCGGGTGGCCGCGGCTTCGCTCAGCCGGCCAGCCCTCGCCGGCGCCTGTGGCCAGGCACTGCGGTGATCAGCAGCCCGCCGACGACGGCAGCCGCGCCGAGGTAGGCCAGCGGCCGGAAGAGCATGAACGTATACCCGATCCAGGCCGGTCCTGCTGGCTGGTGCGGGGCAAAGTAGCTGGCGACCAGCGCCAGGGCGCTCAGCGCAGTAGCGGGGAGAAGGGCGAGCAGTCCTGCGCCGGCTACGACTACCGTGAGGGCCCGCCGCGTTGGAGTGGCTTCCTTGATCCGCCGGAACGCCCAGGCCGCCATCAACCAACCGGCGGCAGCGCCGGCGAGTAGCCCAGCCGTGGTCAGTGGGAGCACGGCGACGGGCGTCGTACGGCTGACGGCTACTTGCAACCCATAGTGGGATTCGTCGAGGGCGCCCTCAGAGAAAACCTCCACCAGCCACCCATCCCGATAGACCGCTGACTCCGGGCAGCAACCGGACAGATCCGTTTTGGCTGGCCGCCAACCGGCCGCCCGCATGCGTTGCTCTGCCCCGTCAACCAACTGGCGCACCGGCCTGTCGTTGGGGTAGGTGAACTGGAAGAAGACCTTCCCCGCCCGGTACTCGTCGGTTCCGCCTATCAGGTACACCCATCGCGGATCGGTGTAGTCGGGGTTGTCGTCGTAGATGAAGTCCCACCGTTGCGGCACAGCCGACATCCCCGGCGGTAACGCCGGCTCAACCATTCGCAGCGCGTCGGAGTTGCTCGGCAAGGGTTGCGCGGTCTGCCAACCCAGATAGCCGCCGAGCGCGCCGAGCGCCACGGCCGTGACTGTGGCAGCGCAGATCACGCCGACTATTCCGGCTGCACCCCACACCCGGAATCGGAATCGGAGACCACCGGTGAGCAGGTCGACGACCTCGGCGCGGGTCGGCCAGGTCCTGTCGACTGGAGCGGCGTCCAGCAGTGTCGTCACGATCTCGGCGCCGCGTCGGCGTCGGTAGGACCGCGGGTACGTCAGCAGCAACCGTCGGTAGCGGCAGGTGAGCCTCGCCCGAGCGCCTGGTTCTGGCATCTGCACTCCTTGCCGATACGTGAGCACTGCTGATCAGAGGGATCAGGACGGAAGGAGACCGGGCCGCGATGTCCACCCGGCGAGACGGTTGACGGCGATCTCTGCATTGCTGCGTAGCCGGGCAGTCTCCTGCCGCAGTGCGGCACCGCCCTGTTCGGTCAGCCGGTAGTAGCGCCGCGCCCGACCATCGACCGTCTCCTCGCGGTCGATGGCGATCAGCCCTTCGGCGGTCAAGCGGTCCAACGCCGCGTACAGCGTGCCGGCGCTCAGCTTCACGCGTCCCTTGGACAGGATCGCCACCTGGCGCATCACGCCGTATCCGTGCAACGGCGGACCGGCCAACGCGGCGAGGGTCAGGAAGGTGGGTTCCCGCATGGTCACGCCAGCAATATACAGATGATCGATACAACCGAACAGATCCAGCCGGCCACAGCAACCGACCCCAGCGAGCACGGTAGACGACAAACAACGATCGGCCGCGCCGATGCCGCGTGGCACGTCAGGCAGTGCTAGCCGTCACCGAAGGCGATGGCCAGCACTGCCCGGGCGATACCGACGACGGAGTGTCGACGCGGTGTCAGGTCAGTTGACGCCGACGTTCAGGTAGAAGTGGCCGAGCTTGAGCGACAGAGAGGCGCCTCCGAAGTTGTGAATGAGCAGGGCCAGAAGTATGACGATCAAGATGCAGACGACGATCCAGATCAGGGTCCACACGAACCTTGGGATCCCGTAGCGACCGACGCGGGCCATCAGGCTCGCCCCCTCGGCGTCGGCGCTGCAGCAGGCGCCGCCACGCATGGCCTTGTCGGCTGTTGACAACTGCGTCCGACGCTAGCGGACGTCTCCATACACCCTCCTTCATCGAGGTGTCCGCGAAACTTCCCAACCGAGGCGCGCGTCAAACTGGGACGGACCCGCTGACCATCGACCGTCGAGGAATGGTCGGCGCACGAATCACTACGCCTCTCGCACGTACCCCGAGGAGTTGTGCCGCCCGGCCGCAGCGCTGGTGCTCGATTCCGGTCGCGCGATCCGCGACGTGGGCGAGGTCTCCCGCCGGAGGCCGGGGCCGGCGGGCCGGCGGGCCAGGTGACGCGCTTGAGCAGCTGCTCGCGGCTCTTGTCGTCCCCGGAGATGAAGGCCGTCGTCGCCTGAATCTCGTTGCTGAAAGCACGGTAGGTCCAGACGGACGGGAGCACGTGCTGGTCGGACTGCTCGACTTGGAGCAGCTGCCCATCCTTGACCACCAGCCGGTTCGGGTTGACGAGCGGAGCGACGCCCTGGTGCACGACAGCTATCCACGCCTGGCCTTCAGAGTTGCAGGCCCCGGGCGGGCCAGCCGTCGGTCTCGTGGCCTGGGGACCCCACCCCGCCACGAGGTAGACGATGCGCGGCTCGGCGGTGCAGGGGTCAAAGGTCGGACCTCGCTCGTGCGCCAGCCCTCCGGGACGGCGACCGACAGGCCACCCAGGCTCACCGTGGCCCCGGCGGCCTCGGACCCCCTTCGGGGGCGCACCTAGCTGGGGCAGGGCCACGACGGCCGCGGCCGCGACGGCGACGGCGACGGCGACGGACCCAGCGGATCCCCAGGCACGGCGGCGGCGCTGCACGCTACGCCGTCCGAGGCGGACCAGCCGGGTGGCGGGATCAGTCTCGGCCGGCGTCACGGAGGCGGCCGCGCGGTCGAGCAGCTCGCTGACGTGGGTGGTATTCACGGCGTCTCCTTGGCAGATTCGACGAACAGGCCGCTGGCGCGCAACGCCGCCAGGGCACGGGACGTGCGGCTCTTGACCGTTCCCACCGCAACGCCGAGGGTCTGCGCCACCTCGGCCTCGGAGGCGTCGGCCCAGAACCGCAGCACCAGCACCACCCGCTGGTCGGCAGGCAACCGGCGCAGACTGGCGAGCACCTGCACGCTGAGATCCGACTGATCCGCGAACCCACCACGGGACGCGTCCGGCAGCTCCCCGGTCGGCGCCTCGTCGCGCCAGCGCCGGCGCCTGGCCCGCATCGTGGCCCGGACCATCACTGCCGGACGTACGCCTCCGGCCGCCCCTCCGGCACGCCCAACCGGTGCCACGACCGGTAGGCCGCGATCAGACCCTCCTGGGCGAGGTCCTCGCCCAGCCGGCCGTCACCGGTCAGCAGCGCGCCGAAGCGGACGATCTCGCGGTACCGGCTGGCGACGAAGTCCTCGTAGCCGGCGGGTTCCGCTCTGCGAAGCAAGCCCATACCTCATTAAGGGACCTGGACCTGCCCGTTGGTTCCCCCTGCCTAACCGGCGGTGACGGCAGAATTCCCCGCCACGTCGGCGAGGTCGCGGCCGGCGGTGGCTCGAATGGCCCGGGGCCAGGTCCATGCGGCGCGCAGGATGAAGGCCAGGAGCAGCAGTTCGAGCCCGATGGAGAAGCCGTAGAAGTAGAGGTAGGCCCAGGACTCGCCGTCCGCGTTGTACGCCGTGACGGGGATGTAGAGCGTTGCCACGACGAGGTTGGTGGCGCGGTTGACACGGGCGGGGAGCGTCGTGGAGAGCAGGATCATGAGGATCGGGACGGCCATGAGTGTGAGCGCGAGGGCGACGAAGGTCGGGCCCGTGTCGAACTCGTGCACGGCGCCGGCCAGGATGTCGTCGATGAAGCCGGGCTTGTACAGGGCGAGGTAGTCGACGTAGATGTAGAGGAACATGAAGCTGGCCCAGGCCGCGGCAAGCTTCGCCTGGACCGGGAGGTGCGCTTCCTGGAGCGCACCGGCCCGTCTGTCGGTTCTGGTCATCACGTCTCCTGTCTGCTGGCGTCAGCCGGGTCGGCTCACTCGATGTCTCCACACTGACCAGCGTCGGCGGGCGTCACATCCGCTTGCGGGCTCGGGCTGTCCTGGCCCCGGGCGCGGGAAACTCGCCGTACTTTCGGCTGATCCGCCCGAGGGGCGGCCCCCTTACGTTCTCGGAAAAGGGGGAAGCATGCTTGCTGGGATCTGGGCTGAGCCTCGCCCCACAGGTGCGCCGGTGCGTCTGTGGCGGGACTGGGCGCTGTCCTCGGCTCTTGTCGTGATCTCGGTCGTCGAGATGCTGCTGCGCGACGACAGGGCATGGGCGCCGCTGCTGGTCGGTGTCAGCGTCGTGGTCGCGGCGTGCCTGCTGTATCGACGCACGCGACCGCTGGCCGCGGTAAGCGTTGCCTTCGGAGCCGTTCTCCTCTTCGACATCGCGAGGATCGCGGTCATCGACGCCACCGGTCTGCTGGGCATCGCAGGGCTGCTCGTGTTGCCCTACGCCCTGCTGCGCTGGGGAGCAGGTCGTGAGGCTGCCCTCGGACTCGGCATCATCCTCATCTGGCTACCCGTCACCCTCGTCGCGGAGTCGACCTCGCCCGCGGAGAAGGTCGCCGGTTACGGCTTCTTCCTGTGCTCTGCCGCGCTCGGAGCGGCAGTGCGCTACCGCACCAGAAGCCACGAGCGCGACGTCGAGCAGGTCCGGCTCCACCAGCGCAACGAACTCGCCCGCGAGCTGCACGACACGGTCGGCCATCACGTCTCGGCCATCGCCGTCCAGGCACAGGCAGGTCGCGCGCTGGCCGCCGCAGATCCGGAGCGCGCGCTGGCCACCCTGGTCACCATCGAGGAAGAGGCGTCCCGGACGCTCAGGGAGATGCGAGCCCTCGTGGGCGTGCTGCGCGACGGTACGGACGCCGATCTCACCCCTCGGCGAGGAGTGGCGGACATCGAGCGACTCGCTCGTCCCGGCGGCGAGGTGCTGGGCGTCCGCGTGCAGGTCTCCGGTGACGCCGAGGCCGTTGAGCCGGCAGTCGGCACCGCGCTCTACCTGATCGCCGCCGAGGCGGTCACCAACGCGACCCGCCACGCCCGCGGCGCCACCGGAGTCACCGTCGACGTCACCGCATCCCGCGACCAGGTGCACCTGCGGGTACGCGATGACGGCGAGGCGACCACGACCAGCTCTTCGCACGCCGGCTACGGGCTGCGCGGCATGGCCGAGCGGGCGAGCCTGCTCGGCGGCACCCTCCGGGCGGGACCTGCCGCGGACGGCGGCTGGAGCGTCGACGCCTCGCTGCCTCGGACAGCGCGCGCGTCATGACCATCCGCGTGCTGGTCGCTGACGACCAGGACATCGTCAGGGCAGGGCTCTGCATGATCCTGAACGCCCAACCGGGCATCGCCGTCGTCGGCGACGCCGCCGACGGCCGCCGGGCGATCTCCATGGCCCGTTCGCTGCGTCCCGATGTGTGCCTGCTGGACATCCGCATGCCCGAGGTCGACGGGATCGAAGCCACCCGCCGGCTCGCCGGGGCCGACGTCGCCGATCCTCTGGCCGTCGTCGTCATCACCACCTTCGACCTCGATGAGTACGTCTACGGCGCGCTCAAGGCAGGCGCCCGCGGCTTCCTCCTCAAGGACGCCGGCGCCGAGATGCTCACCCAGGCCGTCCATGCCGCGGCCCGGGGCGACGCCCTGATCGCACCGAACATCACCGCGAGGCTCCTGTCCTCCTTCGCGAACAGCCGCCCGCGCTCGGTGCCACCTGAGCCTGTCGAGCCGCTGACCGCTCGCGAAGAACAGGTTCTGCTGGCTGCCGCTCGCGGGCGGACCAACAGCGAGATCGGCGATGAGCTGTCCATCAGCCTCAGCACCGTCAAGACCCACATCGCCGCCCTGATGCGCAAGCTCAACGCCCGCAACCGCGTCGAGATCGTGATGTGGGCCTACGAGACACGCCGCGTCGGCACCTGACCGACGCCCGCAGGCCCGGGTCGCGGAACCAACGCCGACCGCTTCGGTGTGAGCTGTCGGCACCAGTTCGACGGCACCACTCGCCCGGATGCCACGGCCTGCGCCCCGAGCGCAACCGCTTCGTCCGGCTGACCGGCGGCGACGAGAGCAAGTCCGAGGTCGAGGCCGCGCTCCCCCGTCACCGCGCGGATCCAGATCGGCCAGTACCGCCCGCGCCACCTGCGGCAAGTTCGCCGCCAATCAAGGTCACGAGCAGCTCGCAGCTGAGCAGCCGCAGCATTTCGCTGCCGCAGGTCGATGTGAACCGTGGCCCGCAGCACCGCCAACCAACCGCCGGCAACCAACAGCCGACGCTGTTGAGCAACTGTTACCCGTCAGTGCAGCAACCGCACCACATAGGAGAGGTGCCGTCGCGCCAACGGCAACAGATCCGCCGGGGCCATCGTCGGATAGAAGCTGGCGAGGTCGTCGACGCCCTGCTCGATCCGTTCGAGCATGTCGTTGCTGACATCACTGGCGGCGACTCTCGCCCGCAACTCGCCTGCCTCGGCCGCCTGGTCGATCGGCACATCGACCAGCCGGCGAGCACTCCCCCGGCGTCAAGGATCCGGTCCAGGTGGCGGGCTGTGTCGACCGTCGGAGCTTCGAGCCCTGCCTCCAACTTTGTGGAGATGGCTCTTGCTCCGGTGAGCGAGTTGCCCGAGAGACCGAAGCGACAGGCCACGCCGCTCCCGGCTCAAGGGGCCTGGCGAATCAGCCGGCCGCCACCCCGTCGACGGTACCTAGACTCTTCACACGTGGATCTCCCATGCTCCTCACTTCTCGGTGAAGTGGCCTTGGACCTACCCCGGTCGACCTCGGGACTCGTCACCGGTTCACCTCACTGACGCAGTGTGACGCGCGGGGCGGGGCGTGAGGTTCGGCCCGGCTGACTTTCCGCCCCGGCGCCGTGGGCAGCCGGGGTGGTCGCTTCATCCGTAATCGCGACGGCGACAGGTGCGGGCGGCACCTGCGCCGGGATGAAGACCTCGTCCACCTGGTCGAACTTCCAGCGGAACAGCGCTCGCCCGGCGACCGCGTCGAGTAGTGAAGGGCGGGCCGGCCCACAGCCAGTCCCGATGACCTCAGGCCGGCTCGTCCGGGAACCAGCCGGCCCGGCCGAGGGCACCCGGCAGGCTGGCCTTGCCGAGCCGGTCACCGATCCAGGCCGCCGTCTCGATCACCGCACGCGGGTCGAGGCCGGTCTGGTGGCCGGAGCGGTGCAGGGCGTAGACCAGGTCCTCCGTGGCGACGTTGCCGGTGGCCGCCGGGGCGAAGGGGCAGCCACCGATGCCGCCGACGCTCGCGTCGAGCACGCTCACGCCGGCCTCGACAGCAGCCAGAGCGTTGGCGATTGCGGTGTTACGGGTGTCATGCAGGTGCAGGCGCAGCGGTACGCCCGGCGCGGCCGCGCCGGCTGCGGCCACCAGGTGCCGCACCTGGGCGGGCACTCCCACACCGATGGTGTCGGCCAGAGCGATCTCGTCCGGCTCGCCCTCGGCGAGCCGGGCGACGAGCTCACCGACCGTCGACGGGGCGACGTCGCCCTCGAAAGGGCAGCCGAACGCCGCAGCGACGGTGACGCTGGCCCGACGGCCGGCGGCGTGGGCGGCTGCGGCAATGTCGGACCAGGCCTGGACCATGGTGTCGACCGAGGCGCCCTGGTTTCGCCGGCTGAACGTCTCGGTGGCGACCACGACGCAGTTCACCTCGTCCACCCCGGCGGCGAGGGCACGGTCGAGCCCGCGTCGGTTGAGCACCAGACCGATGTACGATACGTCGCTGCGGCGCGGCACCTCGGCCATGACGGCTTCCGCGTCGGCCATCTGGGGCACCCGGTCGGCGCGGACGAACGACACCGCCTCGATCCGCCGCGCTCCGGCCTCGACGCAGCGCCGGATCAGCTCGATCTTGCTCGCTGTCGGGAGGACCTCGGACTCGTTCTGCAACCCGTCCCGGGGGGACACTTCCACCACGCGCACCATCATCTGTATACAATCTCAGAGCGGCAGGCGGTCGGCAAGGTACCGGTCGCGACATCGCTTCAGACCACGGAGGCACGGGTGACCAATGCCGGGCAGGACGCCTACGAGGCGTTGCGGAGCGCGATCCTGAACGGATCCATCCGCCCGGGGGAGCGGCTGGGCGAGGTGGAGTTGTCCTCGCAGTTCGGGGTGAGCCGGACCCCGATCCGGGAGGCCCTGCGCCGGCTCACCGCCGAGGGCCTGGTCGTCTTTCAGCCCAACCGGGGGGCCCGGGTGGCCGAGTGGTCGCTCAGCGATCTGGAGGACACCTACGAGATCCGGGCCCGGCTGGAGAGCTACGGCGCGGCCCTGGCCGCCCAGCGCATCGACGCCGACTGCCTGCCGAGGCTGAGCCTGCTCTGCGACGAGATGGATCAGCGGGCGCAGCGGATGACCCCGCAGGATCTGGACGACATCGCCGACCTCAACGCCGAACTGCACGGTCTGGTCATCGGCGCTGCCGACAGCCCTCGACTGACCTCCCTGCTCTCGGCGGTGGTGGAGGTCCCCCTCGTGGTTCGGGCGTTCCGCCTCTACACCCCGGAAGCGCTGGCCCGCAGCATGGCCCACCACCGGGACCTGGTGGCAGCCCTCCGCGCCCGCGACGCCGAATGGGCGTCGAGCACGATGCGCGCGCACGTGCTGGCCGCCCGGCGAGTGCTGCTGGACGCCATGTCCGACAACCCGGATCTCTGAGCGCTCGGGGCGCGCCGTTCCGACCGCGGTCCAGCCTCCGGGCCCGGTGGCCCGGAGGCTGGACGGGCCTCCGGGCCCGGTCAGCTCCCGGGTGCGCCCGGCTTGATGCAGGCCACCGCGCGGTCGGCGTCGAAGGGGGTCAGGCGCACCTCGTTTTGTACACACCGGTCCTCGCCGACCGGGCACCGACCGTAGAGGACGCAGCCGCTCACCTTCTCCGTCGGGCTCACCGGGTCGCCGACCAGGCGGGCCGGCGGCAGCTCCTGGTCGGGGTCGACGGGCAGCGCTGCGGCCAGCAGAGCGCGCGTGTAGGGGTGCTGCGGGTCGGCGAACACCCGATCCGACGGGCCGGTCTCCACCACCCGTCCCCGGTACATGACCGCGATCCGGTCGCTGACGTAGCGAACGGTGTGGATGTCGTGGGAGATGAACAGATACCCCATGCCGAGTTCGGTCTGCAGGTCGGCCAGGAGTTGCAGGATCTGGGCGCGGACCGACAGGTCGAGCGAGGAGGTGGGTTCGTCGAGGACGATCAGGGAGGGCTCGGTGACGATGGCCCGCGCGATGCCGACCCGTTGCTGCTGTCCCCCGCTGAGTTCACCGGGAAATCGGCGGGCCATCTCGGGTGCCAGCCCCACCTGGTCGATGACCCTGGCGACCCGGCTCCGGCGGTCGGCCGCCGGGGTCTTCGGCTGGTGGATGGCGAGTGGCTCGCCGACGATGTCGGCCACCCGCATACGCGGGTTCAGCGACTCGAACGGTTCCTGAAAGATGATCTGCGCCTTGGCGCGCAGCTGGCGCAGTCCGGCTGCGGGCAGCGCGAGCATGTCGGTGCCCTGGAAGTGCACCGAGCCCCGGGTCGGCTCGATCAGGCGTAGGGCCAGCCGGCCCAACGTCGACTTGCCCGACCCGCTCTCGCCGATGACGGCCAGTGTCTCGCCGGCGTTCACGGTCAGCGACACGTCGTCGAGGGCGTAGACCGTGGTGGTCCCGCCGACGGAGAACTCCTTGCTGACGTTGGTCAGCTCCAGCAGGCTCACCGAGCGGCCTCCCTCTCCTGCGACAGGTGACACCAGTACGTCCGGCCCGACGCAGAGGTCGTCGGCTCCGGGAACACCTGCCCGCAGGGCTCGAAGGCGTGCGGGCAGCGGGCCTGGAAGGGGCAGCCGGCCGGATAGTCGACGAGATCCGGCAGCCTCCCGGTGAGGTGCACCAACGGATGGCCCGGCCGGGGAACGGCCCGGACCAGCGCCTGCGTGTACGGGTGCTGCGGGCTGGTGAGCACGTCACGGACCGAGCCGTGCTCGATCACCTTGCCGGCATACATCACGACCACCCGGTCGCAGTACTGGGCCACCACGCCGAGGTCGTGGGTGACCAGCAGCATCGAACGGCCGTGCTGCTGGACCAGGCCCCGGATGAGGTCGAGGATCTGCCGTTGCACGGTCAGGTCGAGGCCCGTGGTCGGCTCGTCGGCGATGACGAAGGCCGGGTTGAGCAGCATGGCCATGGCGATGACGACGCGCTGGGCCATCCCGCCGCTGAGCTGGTGGGCGTAACCGTCGAGGACCCGGTCCGGGCCCGCGATGCCGACGTCGGCCAGCGCGTCGCGGGCCCGGTCCCGGGCGATGGCGTCGGAGCGGATGCCGTGCGCAGCGAGGATGTTGGCGAACTGCCGGTGGATGCGCATCACCGGATTCAGCGCGCTGAACGGGTTCTGCGCGATGAAGCCGATCTCGGCGCCGCGCAGCCGGCGCAGTTCGGCCGCACGCAGACCGAGCAGGTCGACCCCGTTGAATCGGGCGGTGCCCTCGACCACCCGCCCCGGGGGACGGACCAGGCCGAGAATCGACCGGATCGTCACCGACTTGCCGCATCCGCTTTCGCCGACCACACCGACGATCTCGGCCCGGTCGACGTGGAAGTCGACGCCGTTGACCGCGTGTACCAGCCCGTCGGGGGTGTCGAAGCGTGTGGTGAGGCCGCTGACCTCCAGCAGGCGGGGCTCCCGGTCCGCGCCCTGGCCGGTGTTGGTGGGGCGGCTCAGCGCCGGGCGGGGGGCGCTCATCGCTGCCTCGCCCGTCCGAAGGAGTCCTGCAGCTCGTCGCTGATGGCGTTGAAGCAGAGCACGGTCAGGAAGATGGCGAGTCCGGGGAAGACCGATACCCACCACTGGCCGGTCGTCATGTTCTGCGCTCCTGTCTGGATCATCGCTCCCCAGCTGGCGTCGGCGGCGTTGATGCCGATGCCGAGGAAGGACAGCGAGGCGATCACCACGATCGAGTGGGCCACCGCCAGCGACGCCTGGGCCAGGATGATGCCGGTCATGTTCGGCAGCACGTGACGGAACATGACCCGCGGCCCGGTCGCGCCGATGGCGTGGGCGGCCTCGACGTAGCGGCTCTCCCGGATGGTCAGCCCTTCGCTGCGGACCAGACGGACGAACCGGGGGACGTTGATGATGGCGATGGCCACCACGACGTTCTCGATGTTGTTGCCCATCAGGGCGACCAGTGCGATGGCCAGGACCAGCAGGGGGAAGGCCTGGAAGACGTCCAGCGCGCGGACCACGCGCTCTCCCCACGGCCCTCGGTGCAGGGCGGCCAGCCCGAGCAGTACGCCGACCACCAGCGAGATCAGCATGCCGGCGAGGGCCAGCGGGATGTCCACTCCGGCCGAGGCCACCAGGCGGCTGAAGACGTCGATGCCGAACTTGTCGGTGCCCATCCAGTGCTCGCCGTCGGGTGCGGCGAGGGTGTCGGGCAGCGGCTCGGCCGGGTCGTAGGGCAGCGGCGCGAGGTAGGCCGCCGCCAGCATGCCGGCGAGGATGCCGCTGGGCACCCACAGGCGCAGGCGGCGACGGCCACGGCGGGGCTTGCGACCCTTCGGCGCGGTGACCGTGGTGGGATCGGCGGCCAAGGTTTCAGTCATAGCGCACCCTCGGATCGAGCACCGCGACCAGGATGTCCAGTGCGGTGAAGGCCAACAGGGTTCCCAGGCCGGCGGCGAGGATGAAGCCCTGCACGGCCGGCATGTCGAGCTGGAGGATGGAGTCGATCGCCCACTCCCCGAAGCCACCCCACGAGAAGATCGTCTCGATGATCGCCGCACCGCCGAGCAGAGCGGCCAGCAGGATGCCGCCGTAGGTGAGGATCGGGGTGCGGGCCTGACGGAAGGCGTAGGCCAGCACGGTCCGCTCGGGCAGACCGCAGGCCCGGGCGAATTCGACCTGCTTGGACTCCAGGGCGGGCACCAGCGAGGCGTAGGTGCTGCGGGCGAAGTACGCCGAGTAGTAGATGCCCAGGGTCAGCACCGGCAGCATCGAGTGCGCCACCGCCGAACGGAACACCGTCATGTCACCGGCGATCAGCGAGTCGACCAGCAGTGCCCCGGTCACCGCCGGCGGCGGCTCGTCCATCAGACCGAGCCGGCCGACCGGGGCGGGAGCCCACCCGGCGAGATAGAAGCAGAGGTAGATCAACAGGAGGGCGAGGAAGAAGTCGGGGATCGACTGGAAGGTGGTGACCACAAATCGGGAGCCCCGGTCGGCCAGCCTGCCCTTGTGGTAGGCGCCCAGGGTGCCCAGGCCCACACCGAGCACCGCGGCCACGATGAGCGAGAGGATCACCAACTCCAGGGTGGCCGGGGCGAAGCGCAGGATCTCCGACAGGATCGGCCGGTCGGTGTAGTACGACGATCCGAGGTCGCCGCGGACCAGGCCGCCGAGGTAGTCGACGAACCGCTCCCACAGTGGCCGGTCCAGACCGAGACGTCGCTCGATCTCGGCCAGTTCCTCCGGGCCGGCGGCCGGCCCGGCGATGACCCCGACCGGGTTGCCCGGCAACGCGTTGACCAGGAGGAAGGCCAGCACGACGACCGAGAGCAGCCCCACGGGCAGGAAGAGCACCCGCCGTCGGGCGTAGCCGAGGACCCGCATCACAAACCTCCCGGTCCGAGCAGCGCCGTGGCTTCGTCCAGAGCCAGCACTTCGGCGTACTTGGCGCCGAGGTCGAACAGGGCGGCCTGGTGCGGTCGCGGGTCGCGGTCCAGGCATGCCTCGGCGACGACGAGGGGGACGAAGCCGTGCTGCAGGGCGTCCACCGCACTGGCCCGGACACAGCCGCTGGTCGACGCGCCGCCGATGACGAGGGCGTCCACCCCCAGGACACGCAGGGTGCTGGCCAGGCTGGTGCCGAAGAAGGCGCTGGCGTACTGCTTGGTCACCACCGTCTCGCCGGGCGCCGGGGCCAGGCTCGGCGGGGCGTCGGCGAACGCGCTGCCGTGTTCGAAGACCCGCAGGGCGGGCACCTTGCGGGCGAAGAGGCCACCGTCTGCCCCGCCCGGGCTCAGTTCCACCCGGGTGTGGATCACCGGCACGCCGTGGCGGCGCGCGGTGTCGAGCAGTGCGGCGCAGGCCCGCAGGGCCGGTGGGTCGGTGTCGCCGGCGTAGAGCGGTGAGGCCGGGTCGAGGTAGGCCCGGACGAGGTCGACCAGGAGCAGAGCTCGACGTGATCCGCGACCCAGGTCCCCGCCGAAGCCGGCCCTGCGGTAGTCGCCCTGGAGGTCATCCACCGTGTCCACCCCTAGATGACGCCGCTGGTTCGCAGCGCGTCGATCTCGGCGGACTCCAACCCGACGATGTCGGTGAGCACCTCGTCGGTGTGTTCCCCGAGCCGCGGCCCGGCCCACTTGATCCGCCCCGGGGTCGCCGACAGTCTCGGTACGACGTTCTGCATGGGGAACTCGCCGAACTCGGGGTGGGCGACCCGGACGATGGCTTCCCGGGCGGCGAAGTGCTCGTCCTCCAGCATCTCCGGGGCGCGGTAGACCCGGCCGACCGGGACGTCGTGCTTGACCATCGTGGCCATCAGGTGCTCGGTGTCGTGCTGCGCCGACCAGGTCGCGATGATGGCGTCCAGTTCGACCTGGTGGCGGCCCCGGGCGGAGTGCGTGGCGAAGCGCTCGTCGGTGCCGAGTTCGGCCATGTCCATGGCTGCGGCCAGCCGCCGGAAGACGGTGTCCTGGTTGGCCGCGATGAGCACCAGCCCGTCGTCGCGTGTGGGATAGACGTTGGAGGGGGCGATGTTGGGCAGGATGGCACCGGTGCGTTCGCGCACGTGACCGGCCAGGGCGTACTCCGGCAGCAGCGACTCCATCATCGCCAGCACCGCCTCGTAGATCGCCGAGTCGACCATCTGGCCCCGGCCGGTGCGGTCGCGGACCCGCAGCGCGAGCAGGGCCCCCAGGGCGGCGAAGGTGCCGGCCAGGGAGTCGCCGAGGCTGATGCCGACCCGGCTGGGCGGCGTCTGCGGGTCGCCGACGACGTAGCGCAGGCCACCCATGGCCTCGCCGACGGAGCCGTAGCCGGGGCGGGCGGAGTAGGGACCGTTCTGACCGAAGCCGGAGACCTGGACCATGACCAGCCCGGGATTGGTTTCGGACATCTGCTCGTAGCCCAGGCCCCAGCGCTGCATGGTGCCGGGCCGGAAGTTCTCCACCACCACGTCGCACTGGGCGATCAGCCGCTGGGCCACCGATTGGCCCTCGGGGGTGCGCAGGTCCACGGTGATGGACTTCTTGTTGCGCGCCACGATCGGCCACCACAGCGACTTGCCGTACGGCTTCTCCCGGCCCCACTCGCGCATCGGGTCGCCCTGGCGCGGGGGTTCGCACTTGATGACCTCGGCGCCGAAGTCGGCCAGGAGTTGGCTGCAGAACGGCCCCGCGAGCAGGGAGCCGAACTCGACCACGCGTACGCCGTGCAGCGGTCCCTCATGGTGCAGATCGCTAGACATGAACACCTCTCATAGCAGCCACTCAGTGGTCGTTGTATACAACAGGGAGTCGGGACTCGCTGTCAACAGCAGTTTGGGCCGATCAGCCGCGCGCCAGCGCGCTCACATTCCCACGTTCCTGCATACAGAAGTGGCCCGGGCGGCCCCGACGCCTGTCACGCCCGTGCGCCCAGCCGACGGCCGAGCAGCCGCCCGAACGCCAGCGCCGGCGTCACCGCCATCCCCCCGCAGAACGCCGCGCCACTGGTGGCCCCCATGCCGATGGCCTCACCGACGGCGTGCAGCCCGGGCACTATTGCGCCACCGGGCCGCCGGACCCGCAATTCGGTGTCCACATCCAGTCCGCCGAAGCTGCACAGCAGCGCGGCCACCGAGCGAAGCGCGTAGTAGGGCGGCCGGACCAGGGGATGCGCGGGAGCCCGGCGGCCCAGCGGGTCCACCCCTTGCCGCACCGCGAGGTTGTAGGAGCGCACGGTGTCGACCAGCCCTTGCGCGTCGATGCCCGCCCGGCGGGCCAGTCCAGGAAGGTCGTCGGCGACCCAGGCCACGTCCCCCCGCTGCGCCTCGACCCGGAACCGCTCGTGCCCCCAGGCCGGTACCAGAGGCGGCCCCGCCGCCAGGGCTTCGGAGTCGCAGACGATCCAGAACTCGCCCCCCGGCTGCTCCTGCACGGCCCGCTCGTGTCCGGTGACGTCGTCGAGGTCCTCGGCGACGAACCGTTGCCCGGCCGCGTTGACCCAGATCTCCCGGGGCGGGCGCTCGACCGGTGCGAGGTGCGCCAACTCCGACCAGAAGTCCACCCGCCCCGGCTGGGAGCGGCGTTCGAGCAGGCCGAGCCGGGGCGTGTGCAGATCAGCGAAGCGGACCTCGGCCCCCAGGGGCCTGGCCATCTCGATCGCGGCGCCGGTGGAGGTCGGCACCGCGTTGGTCACCAGCCGAGGGCCGCCCGGGGTCAGCGCGCGGAACAGCTCCGGGTTGGCGCCGTACCCGCCGCAGGCCAGCACCGTGACCCCGGCGCGGACCTCGCGGGGGCCCTCGGGGGTGTCCAGGAGCGCGCCGGTGACCGTGCCTGCGGCGCTGGTCAGCCGGGTGGCCCGCGAGCGCAGCCGCAGGGCGACGCGGCCCGCGGCCACCTGCTTGTCCAGCAGCGGACGCAGCGTCTCTCGGATCGACCGACCGTGCCCGATCCCCCAGTAGGTCCGCGGCCGGGAGTACGGGGAGTGCCCGTGGTAGACCACAGGTGTGCCCGGGGCGAACGGGAAACCATGCTCGTCGAGCCAGTCCACGACGCCGGCCGCCTCGTCGACCGCCAGCCGGATCAGCGCCGGGTCGCCGCGGTGATGACCGATGCGCAGCACGTCGGCGTAGTGCCGGTCCGGGTCGTCGTCGATACTCGCCTGGCGCTGCCGGCGGGTGCCCGCGGCGCTCATGTGCCCGGCCGAGACGCTCAGCGTGCCACCGATGTCGGTGCCCCCGTCGACCAGCTCGACGCGGAGCCCGGCCCGCGCCGCCTCGATCGCGCAGGGCAGGCCGGCGGTGCCGGCCCCGATCACCAGCAGGTCGACCTCGCCGCTCATCGCGCGCTTGCCCGGTCGGATACCAGCCGGCCCGTGGTGACGAAGGACGACAGCACCGCGGCGAACTCCTCGGGCACCCGCCAGGGCAACTGGCCGGTGGTGTCGGTCAGCCGCACGGCGACGGCGTCCGGACGGATTGCCTGCGCCAACGCGTCGCCGTCGGCCAACATGTCCCGGGCGGCGGTCAGCAGCAGCACCGGGCAGGGCAGGGCGCGCAGCGGCTCGGTCGGGTCGTAGGCGAACGCGGCCCGGTACGCCCAGTTGTACCGTTCGAAGACCGAGGCGATGTTGGCCACCGCGAGGTTCACCAACTCCGGAGGCCCCTCCCAGATGTCGAGGTAGCGGGCCCAGAGATCCTGCAGGTGCCGGCCGGCCGGGTCGATCGGCTTGTCCGGCGCCCAGGAGGCGCCGAGGCGCTCCCGCTCGGCCTGGTCCAGCACCAGCCCCGACAGGATGGCGTGAGTGACCCGGTCCGGCCCGGCGAGTTGGGCGACCGCCAGGGCCAGCGAGGCTCCGGTGTGCTGTCCGGCGACGGCGAACTCGGTGATACCGAGGGCGTCGACGGCGTCGAGCAGCAGGCGGGCGTAGCCGGGGATCTCCAGTGGGTCGCGGGGCGGGTCGGACAGCCCGTACCCGGGGGTGTCGAAGGCGAAGGCGCGCAGTGTGCGGCCAAGGGCGGGCAGGGCCGGGGCGAAGACGTTCGATGCCTGCGGCGACTCGTGGAACAGCACCAGGGCAGGCCCGCCGGTGCCGGCGGTGCGGTAGTGGATCTGCCCGCCGGGCGGGCCGACGTATCCGCGCATGTCACTTTCCTCGGGCTCGGGGGGCGGGGGGTTCGGGTGGTGGCTCGTACGGCCCGGCGGCGGGCGGACGCCGTTTCGGGGCGGTCGAGCGCGCGGCGCGCCGGGTGGGGCTCCCGCCGGCCTTTTCGGCCGATCGGCGGGCGGGCACGGTGGGCGGCGGCGCCGCGGCGGGTCCGGGCTCCAACTCGGCCCCGCCTGCGGCGGACGGTGGAGCGGTGGCCGGTGGCTTCGGCGCCCCGCCTGTCCGGGGCTCGCGCAGCAGGTCCGTCGGCACGGCCGGTCGACCGATCACGGTCGTCACGACAGTCCCGCCGATCGCAGCCACGGCCTGCCGGGCGCTCTCCACCGCGGACGTGACCGAGGCCATGTCGCCGACGAGGGAGACCGTGACAATTCCATCGCCGATGCGTTGCACGCCGATCAGCCGTACCTCGGCCGCCTTGCCCATCACGTCGACGGCGACGATCGAGGCGGTCAGCCCTTGTGTCTCGACCATGCCGAGCGCACCCGCATCCCACAGATCCACGTCAGTCCTTCACGTAGTTGAGCCACGCCTCGGTCTCCAGCCGGTCGACGATCGCGACGATGCTGGAGTCCACGGGCGCCTGACCGGGTTGCCGCAGCGCCAGCCGCGCGGCGCCACCCGTGGCGACCAGGACGACCTCTCCCCTGCCGGCGCCGACGGTGTCGACGGCGACGTAGGGCTCTCCGGCGGGCGCATCGCCCAGCGGCGCGACGACGAGCAGCTTGGCCCCGGTCAGCGCCTCCGACTTGACGGTGCTGACCACCGAGCCGATCACGCGGGCGACACGCATGCCGACACCACCTCGTTTCTCTAGCGTCGGTGCGACCAGGGCTTCGTCTCGAACGCTCGACGGACCGCGTCGCGCGCCGCCTCCACCTCCGAGTGCAGTCCGGAGATCCACAACCTGCCGAACTGGCCCACGCCCCGGACGTCGATGATCTTCACACTGGCGGACTTCTCCACCTCGTTGCCGACAGCGGAGATGTAGGCGGCGGGCTGACACTCGACCACCAGCATCGACTCGCCGGCCACCAGCAGGGAGCCCTTGCGGGAACGGTTGACCAGCTGCGCCTGGTAGGCGTCGATGTTGGAGACGACCTTCGCCGAAACCAGCTCCGCCGGCTGCGCGTCGGCCTCGGTGATCCCGAGCAGGTCCAGGATGGTCTGACCGGCCTGGCGCACCGCGTCCTGCGACATCGAGTGCAACTCGGTCATGCCGTACTGCCGCTCGACGACCTGGGAGCCGGGGCGCACCCCGGTGGCCTTGACGGCGGCGTCGACCAGGGCGTACACGTCGCTGCCCGGGGAGATCTCCAGGTAGAGCTCGGACATGCCCTCGACCACCGGGTCACCCGACATCACGCTGCCGAGCAGGGCGGCCATCTGCGGTTGGAGTCGGTCGACGAACGCGAAGGTACGCAACTCGACGTCGTTGTGGGCCATGTCAGCGCCGGCCCACGAGCAGCGCGAGGGTGCCGCTGCTGCGCCGCTCACCGCTCTGCAGCACCCGGCCGGTGGGGGTGGAGACCTCCTCGACGCACTCCCGCTTGCAGGACAGTTCGGTGCAGTCGCCGGTGAACCCGGCGTCCCGGGCGGCCTGGACCAGGTCCATGTCCCGCATCGGGCCCCAGAACGGCTCGTTGTTGTTCCAGGTGTCCCAGTCGATGAGGAACTGCACCAGCGGGTCCAACCCGGCGTAGCCCGGGAAATCCGCGTGGATCATCATCCCGCCCGGGGCGAGCAGCCGGTGGCATTCCCGCAGGACGGCGCGGACCGCCTCCGGCGGCATCTCGTGCAGCAGGATGTGCGAGACGACCAGGTCGAAGTGCCCCGACGGGAAGCCCGTGTCCTCGCCGTTGCGCTGCGCGAAGTGCACCTTGCGGCCCAGGGACTCCGCCCGGCCGTGGGCGTAGCGCAACAGAGCGGCACCGACGTCGATGCCGTGCACCTCCGCCTCGGGATAGGCGTCGACGTAGGGCAGCGTGGAGTTGCCGACTCCGCAGCCGATCTCCAGGATCCGCCTGGGGCGAAAGTCCTTGTGCACGGTCTTGAGGTAGTTGTTCACCACCGACTGGCCGTAGTCGTCGTTGAGCTCGCCCATCTGGCCCATGGCGTAGACGTAGACGCCGCGGTCGTAGAGCGCCCCGGCGGTGACGTCGCCGGGGACGTACTCGCCCCGGTAGCCGCCGGGCATGGCGTGGATGTCGATGCCCCAGAAATACCAGGGCAGGACGAAGTCGGGATCCAGCTCCAGCGAGCCGAGGGTACGGCCGGTCCGTTCCGCCCTGGCCCGCAGGTCGTCCAGTTGCCGGCCGATGCTGTCGGCCACCACGTTCCAGAGCAGGTCCTGGCTCGCCCGCCGCACCGAACTCCAGAGCTGGTAGTACGGCTCGGGCTCCATCGCCCGGCGGACCGTCTCCCGGTCCCGGGGCGGGACGCCCATCTCCTGCTGGTACCTGGGCAGGACGCGGTGCGTGTACAGCTCCCGTACCCCCGGGGTCACCTCGGTGGAAATGTGCGACTTCAGGGCCCGGACGAACGTCTCCCGGGCCAGTTCGTCGTGGTTCTCCGTCGGCAACAGGCCGTGTCGCTGCTGCTGTTTCACTTGTCCTCCCCCACCTGTGCGAAGGCCCGCCGGATGACCTCCCGGTAGGACTCCGGGGTCTCCTCCCGCACGATCTCCTCACGCCACTCGTAGAAGACCCGCAGCACCCGGGCGACGAACGCCGCCGCCTCGGCGTCCCTGGTCTCGGCGTCCTCGGCGGAGAGCGTGAAGCCGTCCACCGCGCCCCCCTCCACAACCCGCCGGTCGGCCAGCAGTTGTTCCAGGGTCATCACCCGCTCACGCAGCACCCACACCTCCGAGGTGAGGGTCACCATCGTCGAGACCAGGGCCTCCATACCCGGCTCAGCGAAGAACTGAGGGCGGGCGCCCTTGGCCTTCTTGGGCAGCAACTGTCCGGGCAGCGGTTGGGCCTGCTCGGGGCTGCCCACCCCGGGCCCGCCGTAGGCGCCGAGCGCCCGCAGCGTCTCGGTGGCGACAGTGGAGGCGTCCGCGTCGGGGTTGGCCGACACGACCGCGGCGGCGATGGTACGGATGGTCCGCTCCGCCTCCTCCGCGGCCTCGCAGCCACACGAGCAGCCGTCGGCGTCGTCGCAGCCGCCCTGGGGCTCGCCCCCGCCGGGGCCGGCCCCGGCGGGGGCGGCCGACGCCGGTGCCGCCGACCCGCGCCGGACGTCGATGCCCAGCCCTTGGGCGATGTCCTGGGCGTGCGGGGAGATCAGGTCGCCCGGGCCCAGCAGGACTTCGCGCGGTCCGTCCGACCGGGCGATGTCTTCGATATCGACTGCAGTCCACACCCGACTCATGTCTCAGCTCCTTCGATGAGCACGCGGGCTCCGGTCAGGACTTCGTTCCGCCTCGACTCGAACCGGTCGGCAGGATCGCCTCGACCTCGTTGTGCGGGCGCGGGATGACGTGCACCGAGACGACCTCACCGAGCCGGGAGGCGCTGGCCGCACCGGCGTCGGTGGCGGCCTTGACCGCGCCGACGTCGCCACGGACGACGACGGTGACCAGGCCACCGCCGATGTACTCGGTGCCCACCAGGACGACGGTGGCGGCCTTGACCATGGCGTCGGCGGCCTCGACCGCCGCGACCAGGCCCCGGGTCTCGATCATGCCCAGCGCGGACATCTGCAGGTCAGCCATGACAGTTCTCCTTTGCGAGTTGGTTGGCGTGCGGGTGCCCGCCGTTGCCCAGGACCGTGGTGGTCTGGAAGTGGGGTGGTCTCATCGCACGGTCACCTGCCGAGCGATGTGGTGCACGAGCGCCTCCAGCGGGGACTGCGCCGGTCGCTGGGCGCGGGCGGGCCGGTCGCTGCCGCCTGCGGGCCCGGCGTCGCGATGGCGGGCCGGCGTCGCACCGGGCCGTCGGCCGGGAGGCGCCGGCTCCGGCCGCGCCCCGGCGCCCGCCGGTTCCCGGGGTGGGGTCAGTCCGGTCTCGGCGAGGCAGCGCGCCCGGAGTTCCTCCACCGTGCCGCCCCGGTTGAAGCGGGGCAGGTCGCCTCGGCCGGCGGCGAGTTCCGCGCGCCGGGTCCGGGTGCGCTCGGCATCGACCCGGCCGTCGACCAGGACCACTCCGTAGCGCCGGGCGCCGTCGACGGTGACCAGGCCCCGCTCGACGTCGTGGCGGACCTGCTCCGGGTCGCGCTCGAGCGGGTCGCCCCAACCGCCGCCGCCCCAGGTGACGAAGTACAGCAGGTCGCCGGGGCGGACCGCGACGTGGTCACACTTGGCCGGTACCACCTGCCGGGAGCCGTCGGCGCGTTCCAGGATCTTCGTGCCGCGTTCGCCGGGCTCGCCGCCGAGCACGCCCCAGGGTTTGGTGAACCATCTGTCGTCGTGGATCGAAACCTCACCCGGTTCCAGGAACCGGTAGCCGACCCGGATGCCGTTGCCGCCCCGGTGCCTACCGATGCCCCCGGAGTCGGGGACCGTCTCATAGGACTCGATACGCAGCGGGTAGTAGGCCTCCAGGTACTCGTTGGGCACGTTGGTGAACGAGGGCCACATGGAGTGCCCGTCGAACCCGTCACCGACCGGTCGGGCGGGCACACCGCCGAAACCGATCTGGTAGAGCTGGAACCACTTGCCGTGCCGATCCAGGCCGGAGTACATCAGGTGCGGGCTGGAGGAGAACCCGGCGGCGGCGAGGAAGTCCGGCTGACACTGCCCCAGCAGCCCGGCGAGCACGTCGAAGAGCCGACCCAGGGCGTGGGTACGACAGGAGACGGCCGCCGGGCGCCGGGGCTTGAGCAGGCTGCCCTCGGGGATGCGGACGTCGACCAGGGGGTAGAACCCGTCGTTGAAGAGGATCATCGGGTCCACGGCCATGATGGTGTAGACCCCGAAGAACATCCGTAGGACGTTCTCGTTGAGCAGGAAGTTGATCGACCCCTCGGCCTGCTCGCTGGTACCGGTGAAGTCCAGCACCACCCGGTCGCCCTCGCGCCACAGCGAGCAGCGGATGCGGAACGGTCCCTCGCCGCGTCCGTCGTCGTCGACGAAGTCCTCGAAGGTGACCGGCTGCTCGGGCACGACCTGGCGGAACAGCTTCGCCATCGCCTGCCGGTTGCGCTCCAGCAGCAGCTCCAGGGTGGACAGGTAGGTGTCAGCGCCGAAGCGCTCGCAGAGCTCACGGACCCGGGTCTCGGCGGTGCGGCAGGAGGCCAGGACCGCGTTCAGGTCGGCGCGGTTCCAGCTCGGCAGGCGCACCTGGTTGAGCACGGTGTCCAGGAGCTGTTGGTCGAGGGTGCCGCCGCGGAACAACTTCACCGGCGGGACGATGACGCCCTCCTCGTGGATGGACACCGCGTCGGTGGGCAGGCTGCCGGGCACCTTCCCGCCGACGTCGCTCATGTGACCGAACATCGCCGCCCAGCCGACCAGCGCCTTCTCGAAGTAGATCGGCAGCAGCACCAGCCAGTCGTTGGCGTGGCTGATGGCGCCGTCACAGGCGTACGGGTCGGAGGTGAAGAAGACGTCGCCCTCCTCGACCGTGCCGTCGTATCCGGAGAGAAAGCCGTCGATGAAGGAGCCGAACTGTCCGGCGACCATGCGCCCGCGCCGGTCGGCGATCAACGGGAAGGCGTCGTGCTGCTCGCGGATGCCCGGTGACATCGCGGTACGCATCACCACCGCGTCCATCTCGAAACGGGCGTTACGCAACGCGTTCTCGACGATGTCGAGCACCGCGGTCTCGACCTCGACGCCACGCTCCGGGCGTACTGTCTCGACGATGACCGCACTCATCGGTTCCCTCCCTGCTCGGCGGGCAGGATGAGCAGGTTGCCCAGCCTGTCGACGCGCGCGACACAGCCCGGCAGGACCAGGCTGGTGGAATCCATCTCGACCACGATCGCCGGCCCGGACAGCTCGTTGCCGGCCCGCAGGGCGGTGCGGTCGTAGAGGGTGGCCTCCTGCCAGCCGCCGTCGACGTAGACCTGCTGACGGCCGACGATCGCCTGCGCGGCGTCGCGGTCACCGGATTCGATCTCGACCGGGGTGATCCGTTCGGCGTGGGAGACCCCGACCGCCCGGATGTTGACGACCTCGTGCCGCTCATCCAGTGCGAAGCCGAACAGGCGCTGGTGGGCCTCGTCGAAGCCGCTGCGCAGGCCGGGGATCACAGCCATGCCTCGGCCCGCGTCGACCTCGACGGAGACCTCGAAGCCCTGGCCGTGGTAGCGGACGTCGGCCTCGTATCGCACCGACCGGGCGTCGCCTGGCACCCCGGCCCGGTCGAACTCGGTGTCGATCTGGGCGGCGAGGTCGGTGAACTCGCGCCGCAGCAGTTCCTCGTCGACGTCGTCGAGAGGGCGCACCAGGGACCGGTTGGCCTCGGCCCGCACACCTGTCGAAGCGTCACCGTAGGCGCAGAGCACCCCGGGCGACTGCGGGATCACCACCGGCCAGGAGCCGAGAAGCTTGGCGAGCGCGTTGACGTGCAACGGGCCGGCGCCGCCGAAGCCGAACAGCGCGAAGCGCCGGGGGTCGTAGCCGCGCTGCACCGAGACCAGCCGCAGCGCGCCGAGCATGTTCTCGTTGACGATGTCGATGATCGCGGCGGCGGCGGCCTCCACCGACACCCCCAGCCTGCTCGCAACGGTGCCGACCGCCGTGCGGGCCTTCTCCACGTCCAGCGGCATGGCGCCGCCGAGCAGGGCGTGCGGCAGGTAGCCGAGCACGACGTTGGCGTCGGTGACGGTGGGCAATTCGCCGCCGCGTCCGTAGGTCGCCGGACCGGGCAGGGCACCCGCGCTGGCCGGGCCCACCCGCAACGCACCGGTCAGCTCGGGGACGTGGGCGATGGAGCCGCCGCCGGCGCCCACGGTCTGTACGTCGATCGACGGGGCGCGGACGGCGAGGTCGGCCACGGTCGTCTCGCGCCGGATGGCCGGGGTGCCGTTCTCGATCAGCGCTACGTCGGTGGAGGTACCCCCCATGTCCAGGGTGAGCAGGTCCGGGTGGCCGGCGGCCGGGCCCAGCGCCACGGCGGCGGCGACCCCGCCGGCGGGTCCGCTCATCAGCAGACTGACCGGGATGTCCTCGGCCCGCTCGAAGGTCATCAGTCCGCCGTCGGAGCGCAGCACGCGACGCTCGCCCAGGAGTCCCTCGGCGACCAGTTTCGCGCTGAGGTTGCTCAGGTAGGAGCTGACGCCGGGGCGGACGTAGGCGTTGGCGACGGTGGTCAGGGTCCGCTCGTACTCCCCGAGCTCGGGCAGGACCCCGGCGGAGGTGGAGACCGGCACACCAGGGGCCTCGGCGGCGGCGATCTCGGCGGCCCGCTGTTCGTGGGCGGGGTTGGCGTAGGAGTTGACGAAGCCGATGGCGAGGGCGTCCACGCCCTGGTCGACCAGCTGGCGGACCGCGGCCCGCACGGCCGCCTCGTCGAGGGGCTCGACCTGCTCGCCTCGGGCGTCCATGCGGCCCCGGACCTCGCGGACGTCTTCGAGCGCGACCATCTCGGCCGGCCGGTCCCAGACGATCCAGCCGCCCAGGCCGCCGGGAACGAACGAGCGGGCGATGTGCAGGATCTGCCGGTAGCCGACGGTCACCACCAGGCCCACCCGGGCGCCCCGGCGTTCCAGGACGGCGTTGGTGGCCACCGTCGTGCCGTGCAGGAACTGGCGGACGTCCGCGGCGCGGGCCCGGGCGTCGGTCAGCACCCGGGTTACGCCCTCGATGACGCCGACGGACTGGTCCTGAGGCGTCGAGGGCACCTTGGTCCGTCGGGTCTTCCCGGTCGCCTCCTCGATCAGAAGAACGTCCGTGAACGTGCCACCGACATCGACTCCTAGGCGGTACATCAGTGCACATCCTGCTTTCTCGAGTGCCGGCTCTTCTCGGGTTGCCGTTCTGCGTCGTCGCTGCGTGGTCCCCGGCCCCTGGGGTGCTGCCCACCGGGGCCGGGGATCACCGCGCCGGTGGGACGCCGGCGAGGTCAGGAGCCGCTGATGTCGTAATAGTTGACGTGGCCCTGGGAATAGCTGACGAACCCGGTCACGCCCTTCTTGAAGACGTAGTACTTCTGGGAATCGACCAGCGGGATGGCCGGCATGTCACCCACCAGGAAGTCGTTGACCTGCTTGATCAACGCGTCGCGGTCGGGACCCGGCTGGGTTTCCAGGATCTTCCGGGAGAGGTCGTCGAGGGTCGGCGAGCTGTAGTTCTGCAGGTTGGTCAGCCCACCCGTGGAGTAGAAGACCTGCAGGTAGTAGGCGGGGTCGGGCACCAGCGGGGTGCTGGTGGCCAGCCAGCTCTGCAGCTTGCCTTCACGCTTGGCGGTGTCGAAGTCCGCGCCGGAGGCGACGTTGTTGAGCTTGACCTGGATGCCCACCTTGGCCAGTTGCGAGCGCAGCAGGACGGCGACCTGTTCGCTGTGCGCTCCGACGTTGGCCGCGTTGTAGGCCAACTCCATCGGGAAGCCGTTTGGCAGGCCGGCCTCGGCCAGCAGTTGCTTGGCCCGGTCGAGGTTCTGGGCGAAGGGCTGGCTGGCCGCCGGGGCACCGAAGTCGTCGTGGATGAAGTCGTTCGAGGGCGCCGAGTAGCCCTGGTACGCGGAGTCGACGATCGCCTTGCGGTCGACGGCGTAGGAGATGGCCTCGCGGACCCGCTTGTCGTCGAAGGGCTTGGCCTTGAGGTTGGGCACCAGCACGTCGATGTTCGGGTAGAGCACACGCTCGAGCCGGGCCTGGTCGCTCTCCTCCAGCGAGGAGAGCTGGTCGAACGTCATCGCGGTGGCGACGTCGACCTGCCCGCTCTGGGCCAGCTGGAGCCGGTTGGAGGTGTCGGGGACGGCGCGGACCACCACGTCGGTGACCTTGGGCTTCCCGCGGAAGTAGTTCTCGTTGGCGGTGAGCCGGACCTCCTTGCCGGGGTCGAACGAGCGCACCTGGTACGCCCCGAAGGTGGCGGTGTTCTCCCCGAGCCACTTGTAGGCGTACGGATCGTCGGCGGTGGCGTGCTTCTTGGCCTCCACCGAGTCGTAGATGGTCATGAAGAAGGTGCTCAGGATCGACACGCTCACCGCGTTGGGCTTGGCGACGTTGATCGTGAACTTCTTGTCGTCCGTGACGGTGATCGGGTTGGCGGTGTCCCAGCCGCCGACGCCCATCAGGATCTTGGCGATCGGCACGCCGGTGCTGTTCACCATCCGGTCCACCGACCACTTCACGTCTTGCGAGGTGATCGGGTTGCCGAACTGGCTCTTGGCCTCGCGCAGCGTGAACGACATCTTCCTGCCGCCGTCGTCAAGCGTCCAGGACTCGGCCAACTCGGGCTCGATCTGGTCCGGCGTCTGAAGTTTGGTAGCGCCGGCCTCGGGCTTCTTGAAGCGCACCAGGGTCCCGGCGGTGTTGGGGAGCAGGTCGATCGAGATGAAGCCCTGGTAGCGCTCGGAGTCGAGACTCGACAGCACCCCGGGCGCGGCGATGGTCAGCGCCTGGCCGGTGCCGGCGTCAGACTTCCCCGCATCGTCGGCGCCGCAGGCCGCGAGCGACACGCTCGCCACGGCGAGCACTGCCACGGCTCGCACCCGCACGGAACGTATTCCCATGCCGACACCTCCAAATTGTGTGCAAGCTTGAATAGGTCTAGCGCAACAACCCAGGTAGGGCGACTAACACGAGCGATGCTTGTATACAAACTTGACCCTGTCAAGGCTCCGAGCAGTCAGATCCCGCAGCCAGCCGCGTCGACACTCACGCCCGGCGACGGGCCAGGAACCGACCGGCGTCCTGCCGGCCGACAAATCGTCCACGCTGGGCGATCAGCTCCCCGCGCAGATAAACCGCTTCGACCCGGCCGGGCACGTGCCACCGCTCGAACGGCGTGTAGTCACAGTTCTGCGTCATCGTCCGGGCGAGCACGACGGAGGCCGCCTCCGGGTCGAGCACGACCAGGTCGGCGTCGGCGCCCCGCCTGATGACCCCTTTTGTCGGGTACAGCCCGAACCGGCGGGCCGGCTCGGTGCAGGCCACCTCGACGAAGCGCGACAGACTCAGCCGCCCGGGGCGTACACCGTGGCCGTAGAGCAGGGGAACCCGGTGTTCGATGCCCGGCGCTCCGTTCGGGATCCGGCGAAAGTCCTCGGCTCCCAGGCTCTTCTGCCCGGACATGCAGAACGGGCAGTGATCCGAGCTGACGACACCGAGGATGCCTTCCCGCAGCCCTTGCCAGAGCGCCTCCCGGTGCTCGGCGGTGCGCAGCGGCGGGCTGACGACGTACTTGGCCGCCTCGAACCCGGGCTGGTGGTAGAGGTCGGCGTCGAGCAGGAGGTAGTGGGTGCACGTCTCGCCCGCGACCGGGCGGCCGGCCCGCTGGGCCTCGGCCACGGCGGCGACCGCCCCGGCGGTGGACAGGTGCACGAAGTACAGCGGGGCGTCGGCCAGGTCGGCGAGCGCGATCGCGCGGCGTACCGCCTCCACCTCGGTCTCGGGTGGCCGCGACAGCAGGTGCGCCAGCGGTCCGGTGCGGCCGGCCCGAACCAGCCGCTCGGCGAGGACGTCGATGACGTGACCGTTCTCGGCGTGCACGCAGAGTGTGGCGCCCAGGCGGGACGACTCGGTGAGGATGGAGAAGAGCTCTCCGTCGTCGAGCATGGCCAGCCCCTTGTAGGCCATGAACACCTTGAAGCTGGTCACGCCGTCGGCCACCACAAGCGCCATGTCAGCCACCATGCCCGGGTAGGGCGAAGTGACAGCCAGGTGGAAGCTGAAGTCGATGGCGGAACGACCGTTCGCCCGCCCGGCCCACCGGGCCAGCACCTCCGGCAGACGCTCACCGGCGCGCTGAAAGGCGTAGTCGACATACGTCGTGGTGCCGCCGACGGCAGCGGCCCGGCTGGCCGAGGCGTGGTCGTCGGAGGTGACCGTCCCCATGAAGGGCGTATCCATATGTGTATGCACATCGACGCCACCCGGAATGATGATCTTTCCTCGGGCGTCGACCTTCTCGACATCAGCCGATGGCGGAATCCGGCCGACACTTTCGATGCGGCCGGAGTCAACGAGCACGTCAGCGCGGTGGACACCGTCCTCGGCGACCACCGTGCCTCCGACAAGACCAAACCTTCGGGGCATCTCTTCCCCGTTCGCTGCAGATGAGGAAACGCGAGTGACAGGCGGGCTAGGCAGTGGACCGTATACAACTCGACGGGACGGCACAAGGAGTCGACTCAACCCCGACCCGACGCCGACCACCGGGAGGCAACTCCTGCCCGCAAGCCAGCCTTAGGCATTTTGCATACATTACGCCTCGATGAGGCCAGCGGCGGTGGCCGACTTTGCTGCTCAGACCCGAGTATTCACGACGACGCCCTAGACGAGCTGCGCCAGATTACATACAGTCTGGCGCAACCTGAAGGAGGTCGCTATGGCTCATTCCGGCAAGCGACGGGTCACCATCGAACAGGTACCCCAGCGGGTGTGGCGGGCATCGGGCCTGCCCTTCGGCCTACTCGTGCGGCAGATCAACGCCGACCCTGAGATCGGCGCGCAGACGCTCGTCGTCGACGTTCCACCCGGCTGGCAGATGCCCGAGCACTGGAACAGCGCCGACATCGAACTCCTGGTCCGCGACGGCGACCTGAGCATCGCCGGACGCCAGTGCCGGCGCGGGCACTACCTCTTCCTGCCCTCCGGCACCGAGATCGGCCCGGTCTCCTCGACCGAAGGCGCCACGTTGATCTTCTGGACGGACTCGCCGTTCGAGGTCCGCACTGACGAACGACCCCCGCCGTCGAAACCGCTCGGAGAGACCGTCGACCTGTTCGACCCGGCCAACTGGCGACCCGTCCAGGAGGCTTTCGCGGGAGTGACCGACACCAGCAGTCACGGCGACCTCGATGTGCCCACGCAGTGCATCCGGTTGCGCAAGGTGGAGGAGACCGGCAAGGACACCATCCTGTTCGTCCTGCCACGCAACTTCGCCAAGACCGCGTTGGAGTTCCACCACAGCACCGAGGAGATCTTCTTCCTCGGCGGCTGGTGCGCCACCGACCCGGAGCACGTCTACCGTGCCGGTGAGTACCTGTGCTGGGAGCCGGGCGTCATCCACGGCGTCGTGACCGGCTGGGAGGCCATTTGCCTGTCCAAGCATCACGGACCGCTGACCAGCCCACAGATCCCCCTCGGGGCGACAAGCGTGGACGCCGAGCGGTGACGGCATTGCCCGGCCGTGGACGCCGGATCGCCGCCGGGGACGCCGGGGCGGGCGCCGTACGCCCGGCGTTCGTCGTGCACCGCGACGAACTCGCCTACGAGCTGATCTCCAGCCTCAACCACAACACCGACGACGAAGGGCTGGTGCATCGCCTCGTCGACCGGCAGCTCACCGGCGACCCGGACTGCGAGTTCCTCAATGGGGTCTACCGCATGGAGCCCGGGATGACCCACCCGCTGCACCTGCACGCCGACTCGGCCGAGTTCTACTACGTGCTGTCCGGCACCGCGCTGTTCCGAGTGGCCGACGAGGAATTCGAGGCGGGCCCGGGCACCGCGATGTACATCCCCGCCGGTGTCGCCCACGCCATCACCACTGGCGGCGAGCACGCCATGGAGTTGCTCTACTCCTTCAGCACCCCGGACCTCAACGAGATCGGCACCAGGTGGCTGTAGCCGCCGACTGCGGATCGGCTCCCCCTGCCTACGTCCACCACTAAGGGACGCTGCAGAAGTAGAGCTCATCCGTCAGCATGCCGAGCGAACCGGTGACCAACGCCGACGTCCAGCCGCCAGGGCCGTTCGCGTACAGGGTGAAGGTGCCGGTGCCGACAGCCAGCAGCGCGCCGGGAACGACGATGGAGGTGTCGTTGGGGCCGAGAGTGCCGCCTCCGGAGAAGCCGTCGCTCAGGGACCAGGTGAAGCCACTGCGGGCCAGGCCACCGGCGGGCAGGTTCCAGGTGAAGGTGGGCGGGGTGAGCTGGCCCGCCGTGCACGCCAGGTCGGTCGGTGGGTCGACCGTGCCGGCGGCGAGGGCAGTGCTGCCGTACTCGGTGTCGTTCCAGGCGGCCAGCGTCGACTGGGCAGGTGCGAGCGCCATGACATGGATCCAGAGCGAGAGGACGAGGACACCCGCGAGCCGGCGTCGCCGGGCGCGGCTCTTACGTCGCCAGCTCGGCGTAGCGGGGATCCCTACGCGCCTCACGGCTGTTCCTGCCTGATCCGGTTCCTGCGCGTGGTGCGCACGAGCAGCAGGCCGACGAGCAGGGCGCCCGCACCGGCGAGCATCGGCGTCCGCAGGTCGGTGCCGGTGCGTGGCAGCGTGTCGACCTTGCCGCCTGTCGCCGCCTTGTCGCCGAGCCCGGTCGCCGTGAGGATCAGGTCGGCCGAGCCCGCGGCCGTGGAGTTCGGGAGCAGGCTCGCGGTGACGAGTACCCAACGCTGTTCGTCGGAGCGCATCGTGCTGATGGGGACCGGGCGTTCGGCCAGTCTGGTGGCGGGGCCCTCGGCGAGAACCTGCTCTCCCCGCCCGCCGGGACAGGCGCCGTTCACCCAGCGGATGGCGCAGACGGCGGCCATGACCTGGAGTCCGTTCGGCGAGACCACGAGCGGGCCCAGCGCCGACAACGTGATTGTCACCGTGCCCGGGTGCGGGGCGTGCGCGGTGACGCCCACCTGCCACGGCACCGGCTCCTTCGGTGTCATCGATGTCATGCGGGCCTCGTCGCGGATCGATATCAGGGTGAGGTACCTGCCCCGGATGACGTCCTCAGTCGGTTCTGCCCGTGCCTGACCGGGCGTGGCCAGGACCGCGGCGGCGACGCCCGGCAGCACGGCCACCATGACGAACAACCGCCGGGCGGTCGATTCGACGTGCGCCGCTGTCCTGCCCGGCGGGGCGCCGGCCTCGGGACCTGTTCCCGCCTCGTCAGGCATCGGAGGGCCTGTTCGCCGTCGCCGCCACGTCGTACGCCGCCGGGTCGGCGGTTCCGTGGCGCGCGGCCAGAACGCCCAGGTGACGATCACGGCGGTCCCGACCGTGATCGCACTGGTCGCGTACGGGTTCGACACGGCCCGCACCGTGTACCCGAGCCCGGGCACCGACCAGGTGACGAGCCGTACGCGGGTCACCGCGTACGGCGCGGAGTCGTTGGAGTCGTTCGCGTCCCCGCGCAGGGTGAGCAGACGGGTGGGCCCGCCACCGTCGGCGATCTGAACGACCCGGTGGGTGATCGGTGGAAGCGGCGTGCGGTCGACGGTGACCACGTCGCCCACCTCGACCTCGGACGCGGGGATCTCACGCACCACCGCCAGCGACCCGGCGGGAATGGTGGGGCTCATCGATCCGGTCTTGAACAGGATGAGTGAGATGTCGAAGAAGAACGCCAGCGGGACGAGGACGACGCACACCGTCCCGCCGACGGCGAGCAGGGTCAGTGCCAGGTCTCCGACGCGGGCGATGACGCCTCGCCCTCGACGTGCTCGTCTCATCATGTGCAGGACCCTTACGTAGATGTGGCGGTGAATTCCCAGGTGACGGTGGCGCTCGTGCCCTGGTACGAGTTGTCTGCGCCGGCCTCGATCCGCACCTCGAAGCAGAACCGCACCTCTGGCGTCGCGCCGTCGGGAGTGGTGAGGACGGACGACACCGGTGAGCCGGGAACCGAGGTGACGTCCAGGTAGCCGGGGCCGGCGATCCACGTCGGCGAACCGGTGAAGGCGGTGGCGGAACAGGCGCTACCGGTGTCCGGGGTACGCACCGCGCGGTATTCGAGCACCGGAAGCAGGGCCCCGGAGCTGTCCGAGGAGCTCGTCAGCGCGACCGTACCGTCGACATTCGTCATCGTGGTCGTGCGGATGTCGATCCAGGCGTACGACGAGTCCGTGGGGGACATCGCGGTCGCGTTGAACGCCAGTGTCGCGGCGTTTCCCACCGGATTGTGGCTTGCCCAGGCACTGGACGCGGTCTGCGACTCGGTACCGAAGACGCTTGCGGTGAACGACCCGGTGCCGTACTCGCTGTCGGTCCACGCCGCGAGCGTGGACGTTGTGCCCACGCCGAGGACGAGGGCGGCAGCGAGTACGGCACGGGTCCGGAGGAGCCGTGGTGATCCGGCCGGCACCCGGCGGTTGACCACGGCTGCCACCTACACGGACTCGGCGAGGAGCTGCCAGGTCTCCGTGACCGACGAGCCCTGCACCAGAGCGGCGTCCGCCGTCACGACGAAGCACAGGTACGCCGGAGCGCCAGGCGTCGTGGGAGGAGTGCCCTGCGTCAGGTTGAACGGCACCGCGCCGGCCACCGAGTCGAGCGCCGTGCCCTGCGCCACGATCCAGGTCGGGCTCGTGGGGGTCGCGCTGCAGTCCGCGAAGGTCGGCACGGTCGCGATCCCGTAGGTGAGCCCGGTGAAGGCGGGCAGGTCGGGAGTGGCCGAGGCCACCGTGACGGTCGCGTCATACGTGGTGGCTGCGGTCAGGCGGACGGCGAACGGTGCCGCGACCACGTCGCCGGGGCTGATGTTGTCGAAGCCGGTGCTGAAGGCCAGCGCCGCCGCCGTGCCGGACGTGGAGTGCTCCGCGTAGGTGGTGTCGTCCGTGCTGCCCTCGATGCTGAAGGAGCCGGCGGTGAACGTCCCCGTGGCGTACTCCGAGTCGTTCCAGGCGGCGAGGGAGATCGTCGCGCCGACGCCGAGGGCGAGCCCTCCGGCCAGGACGGCCTTGAGCTTGCGACGCCTTCCCGGGCTGCTCGATCCGCCCGATGTCAATCTTGTCGATCCAAACAACGTGTCCTCCTCGTGCGACGCTGTGGGCTGGCCTGGGGCCGGTGACAGCCGTGCGGTGGCGGTCCGGCCGGCTGGTGCCGTCGTGGAACCGCCGTGCGAACGGGATGACCCGGCTGGGCTGTCACGCAAGGGACACGATAGGTCTCAAACCAGACAAAGCGGGCGAAAGTGTCCAAATCACCTGGCGAACCGGGCCATGTTGGCCCGACGCGCGGCGCTGCACCTGGTCCCCGCCTTCCGGGCGGAACCTCATTGCGGTTCCCCTCGTAGCGTGGAGGCCAGAGCTTGAGGGATAGAGGTTCATGGCTGAGCCGAGACGCTAGTTCGATTCGGAGTTCCGGGCGGGCGCGGTGCCCTCTTCGGTGTGAACTGTCGGCGGCGGGCGAAAGGCCGGCCGGATCAGGCTCGACGCGAGGTCAGGGGGCCTGGTGAGGGCTTGTCTCGACCGGGTTCGGCTGGCACCCTCGCTGCTGCACTACCGGCATGAGGTGGCCGCTTTCCCTGGTCCAGCCGAGGAAACGGCGGTGCAGCACGCCCGCCGGCGTCCACGGCATGTCCTCGGTGGCCTGGACGAGGTAGGCACCGAGGTAGAGGGCCAGCGACACCGGCGCATCGGCGTACTCCGCGCACAACTCCCGCTTCCGGGTAGGGCAGGGCCAGGGCAGGTCGCAGCCGCCGCAGCTCCAGACCGGCATGACCGGGCCGTGGGTCGTCACCGCACACCCTCCAGGAAGCGCGCCGTGATCGCCCGCGCCTGCCGGCTGGTCGCCCATTCCACCTGCCAACAGGGGTACGGAGTCAGCCGCGCCCACCACGCCCGGCACCCGGCACACATGCCGTCGAGCCCTAGAATGTGTACCGCGAGGATCGCCTGTTCCTGCCCGCCGGTCACTGCTCGCCCTCCTGTGGCCAGTGGCCACGATTGATCGGTATCCGGTGCCGAGCGCGGCAGGGCAGGTCGGACCCACAGCGGCAGATACGCCGCCAGAGCCGCCACGACCACACCGGCCGGTGCCTGCGAGCAAGGGTCAGCGCGGTGGCAGAAAGGTATTCGTCATACGAGACGCGCCGCACGGACCCTCCCTCGCTCACGAACGAGGGCGGTCTCCTGCCCCCGAATCTGAGGGGGACGCGGCGACCAGGCGATACCCGCACCGCCCGCCGCATCCCGTAAGCAGGACGCTACGGTCGGTCGCGAGGCGGAACGGGTAGGGTTCCTACCCCTGGATCACGAGAGCAGCCCGACCTTGACCGCGAGGTCACGGGCGTCGTCACGGGTGGAGCGTGGGCCGTCGAGCAGGTCCAACGTGATCTGGCGGGCGTACCCGTTGAAGCGGATCGTCTCGGGGGCCGCCTCGTACGCCTGCCGCAGGGTCTTCACGGCCGCTTCCTTGTCGTCCTTGCCGTAGTGCGCCCGCGCGACCTCGATGAGATGGCGTGCCCGGCGCGGTCTCGACGGGATGGCCGCCGAGTCGTGGCGGCGTGCCTGGCGTACCGCTTCCCCGGACTTCTGCAACTCCACGGCCACTGTCACCGCGTGGGCGCCCATGATGACCCGGGAGAACGACGTCTGCGGCTGATAGAAGCCCTCCGGCAGACGCTGCGCCACCAGGTTTGCACGATCCCAGTACCGCCAGGCCCGGCCTTCCTCGCCGGCACGCGCGGCGGTGTAGGCGGCCTCGAAGTTGAGCGCACCCCACAACGCCAGCAGATTCGTGCCCGCGTCGGCCGCCCTCGGCTCCAGAGCCGACAGGACGTCGTGCGTTACCGCCATGGCGGTGTCCCAGTCCCCCGCGTCCCGATGCACCTGACACAGGAACCATGCCGCGAGGGCCACCGCCTCCGGGTCACCGGAGTCCTGCGCCGCCACCATCGCCCGGTCCGCGACCCGCCACAACAACTCGGCAGCCGGCTGGTACGCAAGGAACATCTGCGTCAGCCCGAACGTCTCCGCCAACAGCGACTGTGCATGCCGACGCTCAACGCCCTCATACAGCAGCGCGGCGCGCTGCACGTCGTGCAGAAGTCTCGGCAGCAGCCCACCGAGCACCGTCCGGTGATCCGACGCCTGATGACGCGCCCGCCACGCCACCGCAAGCCGCTCACGCAAACCGGCCAACGACTCCGGCTCAGCATCGTCGGCGAGCACGACGCGGTTCACGGCGTCCCGCACCGACGCCAGCGCCGGGTGTTCCGGCCCGTTCACCACAGCCGACCGGTCGCTCAGCTCGCCGGCCAGAGCAGACACGTCGACCTTGAGCGCACGCGCGATGCGATCCAGCATGTGAATGCGCGGAGGCAGGATCCGATCGGTCTCTACCGCCTTGACCCACTCGGCGCTGCGACCGACCAGCCCACCCAGCACCGCGCGAGTCTTCCCGGACCGCTCCCGGTAGACCTTCAGCCGCTGCCCGAAGGTCAACTCCGGCAAGGAATCCATCCCGAACCTCCTCATAGCGCGGGATGCGCCACCGGCCTCTAGGCCGCCGTGGCACCAACGCTACAGACCTGCCTGCGACCGCATAACCCCGAACACGCCGGCATGTTGTCCAGTGCCATCGTGCTGGCTCAGACCGGCCGATCAGGAGTCGGGCCAAGACGAGCGGTTCCATGTTCGAACTGCGGGAGCACTTCGCTGTGAATGTTGATCTCGTCAGCCGACGTGCACCAAGCCTCTTGCTGACTTCTTGCTGACGGTGGCCACACATCCATCCCAGCCCTTGGCCGGAGCCGCGGCAAGGTAGTCGGCTGAAGTCCGCCCCGCCGCTCGGCAGCCGAGACCGATGCCTTAGCGGCTTCATGCGGTTCTGTCGGTTGCTGTACGGGTCCTTGCCCGAGACGTCCACTCCCCCCGCCCCCCGCCCCCCGCCAACACCCTACCCATCGGGCCTGATGACAAGAGGATTTGAACCGGCGGCCCGCCAAGGGCGGAAATCATCGCCTGCGTCGTCAGCCTTGACAGGGCGACCGGCACGCATCCTGTCAGCAGGAATCCCACGTACACCTTTGATGGCGCTTATTAACATCGGTCTATGGAGACTGTATTGAATGCCGGCACACTGGTGGCGGCCCTACTCTCCCTCGCGATATCGGCAGGGATCGCGATCAGGCAGTACGCGCTCATGAACCGCGCCAACCAACTTCCGATGATCGTTGATCTCATTCGGCAGGTCGGCTCGACCGAGCTGGTCGAAAAAGAGGAGTTCCTTCTGGCGGAAATCGGTCAGCATGATCCAGAATGCGGCATCTCGAAGCTCCCGGACGACGTTCGAAGGGCCGCAACCTACGTAACGGCCTACTACCTAACACTCGCCTACTTGGCCGCATACAAGGTGGTCGACAAAACCTTGGTGGCGCTTCCGATTCATTACAGGCTGGAGCGGGTTTGGAGTGTTATTGAGCCGTATGTCCAAGGTGAGCGCAAGCTGCGTGGCAGCCACTTCTCTTACATGAACTTCTTGGAAGACTTTGTCACATGGGTTAGATACCAGGACATACCCAACAACCCCAGCAAGTTCCGCATACACGGATTCTTCGACAATTGACCCTGGCAAGCCTGTTCCATGGCCCGGCCACGCACGGCAGAATCTCCGGCGTGATCACGCCCCTCCCCCGCTTGATGCGAATGAACGAGGTTCTCAGAGACGACGGCTACCCCAAACCTGCATTACCTGTCGAGCGGACCGATCGGGACGCGTGTTCAACTGGAGAGCGGGATCAACCCGGTCTGATCGATCGGCCCTCCGCGGCGACAGCGACGTCCCGTCATCGCGCTGAAACGCCTGCGTGGCGCCCGACCAGCAGGACCACCACCACGCCCCTCCGTCGAACCCGTCCGGGTGCAACGCAGGGCTTCCAACAGCGGCATCATCATGGTCGCCGGCCAGAGCTAAGATTCTGCGTATGTCGAGTGCAGCCGACTCCTCTCGGGCCAGTAAGCGATGGCGCTTTTTTGCCGACGACCCGATTCGCAACCGGTCTGAGGATCGCTTGGGGCGAGAAGCCTTCGCCGACCAGGTAGCTCATGTCTGCGAAAAAATCGCGGAGCAGAGCGAGACTTCGGTGCTGGCTCTAATCGCCCCTTATGGCAGCGGTAAATCCTCCATGCTGTCGCTAGTCGAGCAATCGGTCCAATCGAAACAAGGATGGACTGTAGTTTCCTTCAACCCCTGGCTTTTCTCCGATATCGGTCCTTTGCTGAATGATTTCTTCGCAGCCTTAAATGAGGCCATCGGAGGAGCGAAGGGCACCAAGAAGCTTCGCCGTAAGCTCGGTGGTTACGCCATGAGTGTCGCGCCATACGCTAGCTTGGGTGCCGTACTTGGACTGGATCCGAGCAAGGCGGTCGAAGCGGCGGGCGCTGCTATACGAGGCGACGTGACCGCGGAGGCGCAGAAGCGCGATTTGGCGGAAGGACTTCGCGCCTACGGTCGGCGTATTTTGGTCACGATCGACGATATCGATCGCCTCCAGCCCGGTGAACTCCTCCTCGTTCTTAAGCTGATCCGGCTGACTGGCCGCCTGCCAAATGTCTACTATCTCCTTGCCTACGATGAACGTACGGTCCTCGACGTAATTGCACGATCCGACCTCGCGCTCGATGACGAGCGTCGAGCGCGAGACTATCTTGAGAAGATCGTCCAGGTTCGAATGGATCTTCCGCCACTGCACGAGCAGAAGCAAGGAGATCTTGTTTGGGAATGCCTTCGCGAGATTCTCGAAGAGCATGACATTCCTTGGAGCGAAAGAGCTAATGATGCTCTTGCTTTGCGATACGAGAGCATGGCGCCGTATCTTCGTCAGCCGAGGGCGATCAACAGGTTTTTTGCGCAGGTGGATGCCTCTTTTCCGCTTGTCTCTGGAGAGGTCGACTTCCTTGACTTCTTGACATTGACCTTCCTTCGCACATTTGAGTCTAAAGTCTACGAGAACCTTTACCGACAAAAGGCCGCCTTAACTGGCTCCGGTGTCAATCTTTGGGACACCCTCGGCGCCTCCCGAGAGAGGCCGGAGCAGACTAGACAGCGCTGGCTCGACCATTTTCAGTCATGGGGGGTGCCCGACGATCGCAAAGATTTGATTCTCCGCCTACTGTTAAACGTCTTCCCCGTACTAGCAAACAGAATCGACAGGAACCAGGCAGGCGACGGATTTTATCGTGACCTGCAATTTGCGCGGAGGGCGGGGAGTGAAGAGTACTTCGATCGCTACTTCCAGTATGGGGTTACGGAGTTCGATATTGCCGACTCAGTTGTGATTCAGGCGCTCGATGAGATAGCGGCGGGAGCGGAAGGGGAGTCGCGCTCGCGGCTCTCGTCGGCCCTGCAAGCGAACCCGAGCCTCGCATTGAGCAAGCTGCTCTCGCTCGCGCAGCAAGGATCGGTGGATAGGCCCTCCGAGATCCTAATATTCCTTTCAGGTTCGAACCCGTTCGCTGGTGGTTCCGAAGCGGAGCGCCGATTCGACCAGGAGTTTGCCTTCCGTCTCTTAGCCACGGAGCTTTTCATTCGAATGGATCCGAAGAAGCGTTCAGGCACCGTTGACGAGATGGCAAAGCACATCGATCTGCGATTTTTGGTGGATCTGGGCCTTCCTCGGCACGGCACCAATCCTTGTCCAGACTGGTTCGGCCCGGTCCACGAGCGAGTAGCGGCAAGGGTGACAAAGTACTTCGAGGAGATTTCTAGCTCGCCGTTGGGTAACGCCTCCGACACGACACGGTATGCCCTCCGCATGTGGCACGTATTCAAGCCTAGCGATGATGTCAGGGCCTGGCTTTGGGAGCGCATCGACGAAGGATCCTGGAGCCTTATGGATATCCTTGTTGCTCTTGTCGGAGAAGCTGTGGTCATGGGTGCCGGCAGGTCGAGAACGGTAATTGACACTGAATTTCCCGAGGCAGCACTTGATGTGATTCTCGGTGTAGATGAGATTCTGAAACGCCTAGGGCCCCTACTCGGCGGTCCGGATGCCCCTGTGGAATTAGACGATTTCGGTCGCTTAACTCCGAGTCGGCAGAACAAGGAGGCTTTCGTGGCCAGCTCACTGCGCCGCATCGCCGCTAATCGGCAGTCGCAGGCCGGAGTTGGGCCGGACACCATGGAGGCTCAGACTTCCTAGTGCCGCTTCTTTGAACGTTGATCGTGTAATCCGTCGGCTTTGAGGGTGTGTCGGGCAGGCTGTCTCCCAGCGCTTGATGGGAGGTGGTGCCGGGTGGGTCGATGCCCGGAAGTGTTCGTCCGGCAGGTGTCGATGGCTGAGGGGCAGCGGTTGCAGCGGATCAGCCGAACGGCGAAGGACCCGGTGAAGCTGCGCCGGGCGATCGTGGTGCTGATGTCCGCCCAGGGGCAGCCGGCCCCGGATATCGCTCACCTGCTCAAGAGCAGTGAGGACTACGTCCGCGACGTGATCCACGCGTTCAACGAGCGGGGGTTTGACGCGCTGGACCCAAAATGGAGCGGGGGCGCACCGAGACGGATCAATGAGCCATTTTCATCGTGATCAAGGGGCCTGAGCAGGTAGGCAGGGGCGTGTCGATGCTCCAGATAGGACGAAGCTCCCGGTAGGACAGCAGTCGACCAAGACGCACTGCCCAGCACAGGAGCTTCGTTGCTGACCTATCCTGCCAGCATCCCGCTGTCCACGCGTAGCCTGACCCGCCTGACCGAGCTGATCCGTGGTCGGCGCCGCACGCTCGGCGGCCGCTGGCGCCGGCTGCCTGCGCAGCAGCAGGCGCTGATGGCTCTGGCCCACCTGCGCAACGGCGACACCCTCACCCGGCTGGCCGCCGGCTTCGCCGTGTCGGTGGCCACCGTATGGCGCTACCTGCGCGAGGCCGTCGACCTGCTCGCCGGCTGCGCCGACGACCTCACCGCGGCGATGCGTCGAGTCACCCGGTTGGCGTACGCGATCCTCGACGGCACGCTGATCCCGATCGACCGGGTCGCCGACCAGCGGCCCTACTACTCCGGCAAGCACAAGCGACACGGCGTGAACGTGCAGGTCCTGGCCGACCCGGCCGGGCGGCTGGTCTGGGCCTCACCCGCCCTGCCCGGCGCCGTCCACGACCTGACCGCCGCCCGCACGCACGGCCTGATCGACGCCCTGACCAGCACCAACGTGCTGACCTTCGCGGACAAGGGCTATCAAGGCGCCCGCGGCGCCATCTGGACCCCGTTCAAACGCCGCCGCACCCGACTGTCCCGCCGGCAGAAGTCCGTCAACCGGCACCACGCCAAGATCCGAGCCCTCGGCGAACGCGCCGTCTCCACGCTCAAGACGTGGAAGATCCTGACCAAACTCCGCTGCTGCCCACGCCGCGCCACCCCAATCGTCCAGGCCATCCTCGTCCTCCAAGCCGCCGAGGAGGCCCGCTACCCACGATGAAAATGGCTCAATGAGCAGACCCGCGACTGGATCTGCGTCATCGCCCGGTGCGACCCCCGGTTCCTCGGCAAACCGTTCTCCTGCTGGCCGCTTGCCAAGCTGCGCGACTACCTGATCGACGCCGGCTACGTGAGCACCATCAGCGTGGAGACGATCCGTCGGGTCCTGCGCGAGCGTGGGGTCTCCTGGCAGGCCACCAAGACGTGGAAGGCCAGCACCGACCCGGACTTCACGTCGAAGATGCGCCGGATCCTGGACCTCTACGACGACCCTCCCGCCGACGGGCGGGTGATCTGCGTGGACGAGTTCGGGCCGCTGAACCTGCAACCCCGCCCCGGCCACGCCTGGCGCCCGCAGGGCCAGCCCGTACGGCTGCGGGCCACCTACACCCGTGACCAGGGAGTACGGCACATGATCGCCGCCCTCGACCTGGCCACCGGCCGCCTGCACTACCGCATCCGTGACCGCAAACGCTGGCGCGAATTCCTGGCCTTCCTCAAGACCCTGCGCCGCCGCTGGCCCGACCAGCGGCTCTACCTGATCGTGGACAACTTCTCCCCGCACAAGCACCCCGAGGTCCGCGCCTGGTGCGCAGCCAACCAGGTCGACCTGGTGTTCCTACCGACCTACGCGTCCTGGCTCAACTGGATCGAGGCCGAGTTCGCCGCCATGCGGTACTTCGCTCTCAACGGCACCGACCACCGCAGCCACGCCGAACAGGACACCGCCATCGGCGACTACATCCGCTGGCGCAACCAACGCGCCCGACCGAAAACCGGATTCGCCACCGGATCCAAGATCCGCCACCCGGATTACCCGTTCAAGGCTGCATGACGAGGCACTAGTCGATGTGTAAACCATGCGCTGAGACGGGTCGGCCAAGCATGTGATGGGACTAGACAATCGGCACGGAAGCGAAGGGCAAAGCGGAGGTCATCGACCGCCCATTGCTACGTAGCCGCAGCTCCGTAGCCGCTGCCCACAGCGCATCAGGGCCTGCGACGATTCTGAAGCGGAGGGAACTGGCGTCGGCGAGACGGCCGAGCCGACCCGCTGGCATGACTCCAGATGCGGCTTACGCCTTGGCGAAGAGTTCGCTGACCATCTGCTGACGCCGCTGCTGTACGCAAGCAGAAAGGCCACCTCCCGAAGCCGGGAAGTGGCCTTTGACCTGCGTGGGCGATACTGGGATCGAACCAGTGACCTCTTCGGTGTGAACGAAGCGCTCTCCCGCTGAGCTAATCGCCCTCAGCGCGCATGACTCTACCCGATCACCCGCCCGGACCAAAAACCGGCCCTCAGTGCGTCGCGAGGTAGTGCAGCGCCTGCGCCACGACGTCGATGCCGAGGCTGTACTTGAGTGACAGCCACACCACGACGGACACGAACACGAGCCCGACCGCGCCCAACACGAAACGCACTCCCAGTGACTGCCGCTTCACCCACTGCGTCCAGGAGTTGACGTGCCGGCGGGTGAACGCGAGCAGCCGTCGCGCCCAGTGGAACTCGACGGCCCAGACGCCGAGGCCGGCGATGACCAGCAGCCAGCCGGGCCCGGGCAGCGGGATCAGCGCGATGCCGACGGTGACCACGATCGCGCCGAGGATGCCGATGAAGATCTTCAGGGCGACGCGGCCGGTGGGGTTGGCGCGGATGAGTTCGAGGGTGGTGTGCAGGCGCAGCCGCCAGCCACGTCGGCGCCGGCGCTGCTCCGTGAGAGTGCCTCGCGACCGCCCTTCCACAGGCACCTCGTACCCCCGACTTTCGGCTGCTCGGGCCGCACCTTTCGGCGATTCGGCCGTGGTCCGCGACGTCACCGACCCGCCCCCCGTGACCATTTCCACCCCCAGTGTCGCGCGGGACCGTCACCCCTGCTGACGACTGGACGTTACCGGAGTAAGTCGACGACTGAACCACCCGTTGCCGGGCGGGACGACGGAGTGGGCGGAACCGGAAATTCTACGCGGGGCCGAGTGGTTCCCGGGGGCTTTCCGAACCCCTTCCCACCACTGGGTGAAGTCAGCGTATGGCGGAGCGTAGCCAGGAGCAGCACCTGAGTATGGGAAAAGCGGGACACGCGCGTTCCGCAGCGGTGCCGGGGGGAGAACGTCCATGAGTGTCATCCGACCGACGACCGTAGAGGTCGAGACGTCGCTAAGGCTCGTCGCGCCTGACGCCACCGCCTTGCCGGTGCGTGCCAGTCTGCGTTACGACCCTGCTGACCCGTATGCGGTCCATGTCCTGTTCCACGCCGAGTCCGCCGGTGGCGAGGCGGTGAGCTGGTCGTTCGCACGCGAACTGCTGGTCACCGGGCTCGACGAGCCGGCCGGCATCGGTGATGTGCGGGTCTGGCCGTGGGCCACACCGCGCGGCGACTTCGTCGCGCTCGCGCTGTCGTCCCCGGACGGCAACGCCCTGTTCGAGGTTCCGCGCAGCGTGCTGGTGCGCTTCCTGCGCCGGACCTACGTCGTCGTCCCGCGCGGCCGTGAGGCCGAGCACCTGGACGTCGACACCGCGGTGAACCGGCTGCTCGCCGGTCGCTGACACGGCAACACCCGGGGCCGCGCGGATCTGCCGAGTCCGCGCGGCCCCGGGCCGTCTTCACCGGGATACGCCTCAGCCGCGCGTGGTGATTCCGCCGTCGACCGGGATGACCGCGCCGGTCAGGTACGCGCCGGCGCGCGACGCCAGGTAGATCGCCGTGCCCGCCATGTCCTCGGGTCGCCCGATCCGGCCCAGCGGGACCTGCTGCTCGATCGCCGAGCGCGACTCCGGGTCGTCGAGCGCGAACGCCATCATCTTGCTCTCGAACGGGCCGGGCGCGATCGCGTTGACGGTGATCCGCTCGCCGGCGAGCTGGTGGGCGAGGCTGCGGGTGAGCATGTGCACGGCGGCCTTGGTGGCCGAGTACGCGTACACCTCCATCCACGGCACCCGGATGCCGTCGACCGAGCCGATGTTGATCACGCGGGCCGGGTCGTCGGCGCCGGCCGCGGCGCGCAGTTGCGGCAGCAGCGCGGTGGTGAGCCGGAAGACGGCCTTGACGTTGACCGCCCAAAGCTTGTCGAAGGCGCCCTCCGGGTACTCCTCCAACGGCGCGCCCCAGGTGGCGCCCGCGTTGTTCACCAGTACGTGCAGCCGGTCGTGGCGTTCCCGCACGGCTTCGGCGAGCGCCAGCGCGCCCGCGTCGCTGCCGAGGTCGGCCGGGATCGCCTCGCAGTGCCCTTCGGCGGAGAGTTCCTTGGCGACCGACTCGCACACGTCGGCCTTGCGCGAGGAGATGATCACCTTTGCGCCGGCCCGTACGAAGCCCCGCGCGATCATCAGCCCGATCCCCCGCGAACCGCCGGTGACCAGCACCGTCTTGCCGTCGACCGAGAACAGTTCCGTCATGCTCATCCCATCGCCGTCGCCCGGCCGGGGGCCGGTCGGCCGACCCGGGGCTTACCGATCGGTAACCTAACCGTCGGCCGTGCGTGCCGACAAGACCGCCCCGTGCGGGCGAAACCGTCGAGATGCAACGTGCGGCCGGGCCGGTTACCGTCGGGGAGATGGTCACTACCGGTCAGCCCTCCCCGGCCACCCGCACCGGCCCGCCGGAGCCGCGCCCCGGCGCCGACGAGATCCTCACCGGTGCGCTCGACGACCTCGCCGCCGAGCCCGGCTGGCCCCGGCCGGTCCTGCTCGACCGCGACGTGCTGATCCTGGTCACCCACGGTCACGGCACCGCCGAGCTGGACTTCCGGCCGGTGCCCTGCCGGCCCGGCACGCTGCTGCGCGCGTACCCCGGTCAGGTGTTGCGGTGCGTCGGCGCGCAGCTCGACGCGACAGTGGTGAGCTGGCGGCCGGACGCGCTGGCCGGCCTCGACGTCGATCCGGAGGCGGTGCCCGCCCACCGTCAGCTCGCCGGTGAGGACGAGGACGCGGTGATCAGCGAGGTGAGTCAGCTCGCGGTGGACGCCGAACGGCACGCGATGGTGCCGCCCGCCGCGGCGCTGCTGCGTCACCAGCTCGCGGTGCTGCTGCTGCGGCTGAGCCTGCTGCCGCATCCGGAGAACGGTGCCGCGCCGCGGGCCGAGACCGACACGTTCCGGCGGCTGTGCCGCGAGGTGGAACGCGGCTACCGGCACACCCGCCGGGTCGAGGACTACGCCGCCCAGCTGGGCTGTTCGGTGCGTACGCTGACCCGGGCCTGCCTGGCGGTGACCGGGCGCAGCGCCAAGCAGGTCATCGACGAGCGGGTCGCGTTGCAGGCGTGCCGGCTGCTGGCCGCCACCGACGAGTCGATCGCCCGGATCGGCCGGGACCTGGGTTTTCCCGAGCCGACGAACTTCGGCCGCTTCTTCACCCGGGAGGTCGGGGTGAGCCCGGGCACGTTCCGGGCCAACCGGGAACGGCCGCTGCCAGTCCGTCTGGTGCGACCCCGGCCGCCCGCCGACTCCCCCGCACCCACCGGCCAGGCATGATGGCACTGTGCAGATCTCCGCGCGCGGCGACTACGCGGTCCGGGCAGCCCTGAGCCTGGCCACCGCGTACCCCACCCTGCTGTCCACCCAGGCCATCGCGGCGGAGCAGGACATGCCGCGCAAGTTCCTCGAGGCGGTCCTGGCCGACCTGCGCCGGGCCGGGGTCGTCCGGGCCCAGCGCGGCGCCGAGGGCGGCTACACGCTGGCCCGGCCGCCGCGCGAGATCACCATCGGGCACGTGTTGCGCGCCGTCGACGGCCCGCTCGCCGGGGTACGCGGGCTGCGCCCCGAGGAGACGCGGTACGAGGGGGCGGCGGAGAACCTGCCCCGCCTCTGGGTGGCGGTACGCGCCTCGGTGCGCCGCGTGGTCGACGAGGTGAGCCTGGACGAGCTGGTCAGCGGCCGGCTGCCGGCGCACGTGCGGAAGCTGACCGCGCAGCCGGACGCGTGGGAGCCGCGCTGACTCACAGCGTGCCGACCACCTCCTCGTAGGGCAGGCGCGGCAGCCGTTCCCGCCAGGCGTCCGGCGCCGGGCGGCCGATGTTCATCAGCAGCAGCACCCGGTGCCGCCCGCCGGGGAAGAACTCCCGCTCCACAGCGGCCGTGTCGAATCCGGCCATCGGTCCGGCGGCCAGCCCGGCGGCGCGTACCCCGACCAGCAGGTAGCCGATCTGGAGCGCGGCGTTGAACCGGGCCTGGGCCTCCCGGCCGGCCGGGTCGCCGGTGAACCAGTCGCGGGCGCCGGGGCGGTGCGGGAACAGCTCGGGCAGCCGGTCGTGCCAGTCCACGTCGGCGGCGAGCACGGCGGTCAGCGGCGCGGTCGCCGTCTTGTCCCGGTTGCCGGCGCTGACGTACGGCAGCAGCCGCGCCCGGGCCGCCGTCGAGCGCAGCAGCAGCACCCGCAGCGGCTGGGCGTTCATCGCGGTCGGGCCGTACCGGACCAGGTCGTGGATGGCGCGTACCTGCTCGTCGCCGACCGGTTCGTCGGTGAACGCGTTGGCCGTGCGGGCCGCCCGGAACAGCAGGTCCTGGGCGGCCCGGTCGAGCGCGATCAGCTCGTCGGCGGCGGTGGTCACCACGCCTCGGGCCAGTCGCCGAGCGTGGTGGTGTAGCCGCCGCGGTGGTGCAGCAGCGGGTCGCCGTCCTCGCCCGCGCCGAGCGCGAGCGGCTCGCCGAGCAGGATGGTGTGGTCGCCGGCCTCGATCCGGCGCACGACCCGGCACAGCAGCACGGCGAGCGCGTCGCCGATCAGCGGCACGCCGAACGGCCCGGTGGTCCAGCCCGGGTGGGCGCTGAACCGGTCGATGCCGCTGGTGGCGAAGATCTGCGCGATCTCCTGCTGGCCGGAGGCGAGCAGGTGCACGGCGACGTGCTCGGCCTGCTCGACTGTGGGCCAGCTCGACGAGGCGCGGCCCAGGCAGACCGAGACCAGCGGCGGGTCGAGCGACACCGACGTGAACGAGGTGGCGGTGAAGCCGGCCGGCGGCAGGTCCGGCCGCATCCGGTTGCCGCGCAGGCCGGGGGTGGTGACCACGGTGACGGTGGACGCCTGGCGGCGCAGCAGGCCGCGGAACGAGTCGACGTCGACCGGGCGCAGCTCGACCGTTCCGGCACCGGGCCGGTCCACGGTGGTCACGACGCCACCAGCTCACGGGTCGCGTAGACGCTGGCCGGCCGGGGCAGCCCGTAGTGCTCGCGCAGCGTGCGCCCGGTGTACGCGGACCGGAACAGCCCGCGCCGGCGCAGCAGTGGTACGACGTGGTCCACGAAGTCCTCCAGTCCGTCGGGGAGCAGCGGTGGCATGACGTTGAAGCCGTCGGCGGCGCCCTGGGTGAACCAGAGCTCGATCTGGTCGGCGATCTGTTCCGGGGTGCCGACCACGACGCGGTGGCCGCGTCCGCCGCCGAGGCGGCCGATGAGCTGGCGCAGGGTGAGCCGTTCCCGGCGGGCCAGCTCGACGACGAGCTGGTAGCGGCTCTGGTGCGACTGCACGGTGCCGGCGTCGGGCAGGTCCGGCAGCGGGCTGTCCAGCGGCAGCCCGCTCAGGTCAAGCCCGGTCATGCCGGAGAGCTGGGCGAGCGCGTGCTCGGGCACGATCAGGGCCTCCAGTTCGTCGGCGAGGTCGCGGGCCTCCTTCTCGGTACCCCCGAGGACCGGCGCGATACCGGGCAGCACCTTGACCAGTTCGGGATCACGTCCGGCGTCGGCGGTGGCCCGTTTCAGCGCGGCGTAGAACGCCTGGCCGTCGGCGAGCGTCTGCTGGGCGGTGAACACGGCCTCGGCGTACCGGGCGGCGAACGCGATCCCGTCGGCGGACGAGCCGGCCTGCACCAGCAGCGGCCGGCCCTGCGGCGGGCGGGGCGTGTTCAGCGGCCCGCGGACCCGGAACCGCTCCCCGGCGTGGTCGATCTCGTGCACCCGGGTGGTGTCGGCGAAGACGCCCGCGGCGGTGTCCAGGACCAGCGCGTCGTCCTCCCAGCTGTCCCAGAGCTTGATCGCCACGTCGACGTACTCGGCGGCCCGCCGGTAGCGGTCGGCGTGCGCCGGGTGGTCGTCGAGGTTGAAGTTGCGGGCCTCCCGGGCCTGGGCGGAGGTGACGATGTTCCAGCCGGCCCGGCCACCGCTGAGGTGGTCCAGCGAGGCGAACGCGCGGGCCAGGTTGAACGGCTCGGTGTACGTGGTGGAGGCGGTGGCGATCAGGCCGATGTGCTCGGTCGCGGTGGCGATCGCGGCGAGCAGCGTGAGCGGCTCGAAGACGGCCTGGATGTTGTGGCGTACGGCCGGTCCGACGGCGAGCCCGTCGGCGAGGAACACCGAGTCGAGCGTGCCCCGCTCGGCGATGCGGGCCAGGTTCTGGAAGTGGCGGACGTCGGCGAGGCGGTCCGGGTCGGCGCGGGGGTGCCGCCAGGCCGCCTCGTGGTGGCCGACACCCATCAGGAAGGCGTTGAGGTGCAGGGTCCGGGACATGGCGATTCCTCTCAGGCGGTGGTGACGTCGACGCGCCAGGTGGAGAAGCGGCGTTCCCCGGCGACGAGGAGCTGGTTGACCACCAGCCCGATGGCGGAGATGGTGATGATCCCGGCGTACATGTCGGGGATCGCGAAGTTGTACTGCGCGTAGTTCACGAGGTAGCCGAGCCCGGCCTTGGCGCCGACCATCTCGGCGGCGACGAGCACCAGGATCGAGTACGCCCCGGCGAGCCGGACGCCGGTGAACACGGTCGGCACGGCCGCCGGCAGGATCACCTTCTGGAACAGCCGCAGGTGGTTGAGCCCCATCGAGCGGGCCGAGCGGATCAGCAGCGGGTCGACGCCCTTCACGCCGGCAACGGTGTTGAGCAGGATCGGCCAGGAGCAGGCGTAGACCACCAGGGCGATCTTCGACGTCTCGCCGAGCCCGAGGATGAGCACGAAGACCGGCAGCAGCGCCAGCGCGGCGGTGTTGCGGAACACCTCCAGCAGCGGGCTGAGCAGGTCCGCGAGCGGCCGGTACCAGCCGATCAGCAGGCCGAGCGGGATGGCGGTGACCACCGCGAGCGCGAGGCCGGTCAACGAGCGGGTGAGGCTCGCGCCGACGTGGTCGGCGAGCTGGCCGGTGCGCAGCAGCTCCCACCAGGCGGCGAGCACCTCGGACAGCGGCGGCAGGAAGACCCGGTCGACCAGCCCGGCGCGGGGCGCCGTCTCCCAGATCACGGCCAGCGCCAGCAGCGCGGCGCTGCGGTGCAGCGCCCGGCCGCCGAGGCCGAGCAGGCGTCCGGGCCGGCGGGGCGCGACGGCCGGGGCGGGCGGGGCGGCCACCGGCCGGGCCGGTGGTGCGGCGACGTCAACCAACGCGGTCCTCCTCGCGTACGGCGGACTGCGCGGCGCGTACCTCGTCGCGCAGCAGCGTCCAGATCTGGTGCCGGTGGTGGCGGAACGCGCCGGTGGAGCGGACGTCCTCCTCGGCCTCCCGGTCGCCCAGCTCGATGTCGATGACCTGCTTGATCCGGCCGGGCCGGGACGTCATCACGGCGACCCGCTGACCGAGGTGCACCGCTTCGTCGATGCCGTGCGTGATGAACACGATCGTCTTGCCGGTGGCCTGCCAGATCCGCACCAGCTCGTCCTGCAGCGAGTCGCGGGTCTGCGCGTCGAGCGCGGCGAACGGCTCGTCCATCAGCAGCACGTCCGGGTCGTACGCGAGGCTGCGGGCGATGGCGACGCGCTGCTTCATGCCGCCGGACAGCTCGTGCGGGTAGCGGTCGGCGAAGCCGGTGAGCCCGACGAGGTCGAGGTGGTACGCGACCCGCTCGGCGCGCTCGGCGCGGGGCAGGCCCTTGGCCTCGAGTCCGAACGCGACGTTGCCGGCGGCGGTGCGCCAGGGCAGCAGCGCGTACTGCTGGAAGACGATGCCCCGGTCCAGGCCGGGCCCGGTGACCGGGCGGCCGTCCACGAGCACCTGCCCGGCGGTCGGGGTGGCCAGCCCGCCGAGCAGGTCGAGCAGTGTGGACTTGCCGCAGCCGCTGGGGCCGACGACGACGAGGAACTCGCCGGGGCGTACCCCGAGGGTGAGGTCGTCGAGCGCGGTGACCGCGCCGCCGCTGCCACGCCGGCCCGGGAAGACCTTGCGCACCCGGTCGAAGAGGATCTTGTCGGTGCTCACGCGCCACCACCGGGGGTCGCAGCGGCGTTGAACCGGTTGGTGTAGAGGTCGGACGGTTTCGGCCGCTCGCCCTTGAGTTCGCCGGTGTCGGCCAGCCAGTCGATCCAGGTGGCGAACTCCCGGTCGGTGATGAGGCCGCCGGGTTCGGCGACGCCGCTGGACTTCCAGTACTCGACGAGCGTGGTGTCCTCGTTGCGTCCGCGCTTGGCGATGATCGCCTTGAGCCGGGCCACCACCGTCTCGCGCGGCTGGGTGCGCGCCCACTCGATCGCCTTGCCCACCGCGGTGACGAACGTCCGGACGGTGTCCGGGTTACGGGTGAGGAAGTCGTCGCGGAAGACGTAGCTGCCGGCGCTGAACGCGCCGAGCAGTTCGTAGTCGGTGAAGACGGTGCGGATGCCGCCGTTCGCGACCGCCTTGTCGCGGATCACGCCGCCGAGCACGGCGACGTCGATCTGCCGGGCGCGCAGCGACTGTTCGGTGTTGACCGGCGGCAGCGCGACCAGCTCGACAGTGGCGATCTCGGCGGCGGTGAGGCCGCCCCGGGCCAGCCAGGTACGCAGAACGGCCTCGGCGTGCGCGCCGAGCGTGTTCATGCCGACCCGCTTGCCGATCAGGTCGCGCGGGCCGCGGATCGGGCTGCCGTCGAGCACGTAGTAGCCCTGGAACGTCTGTGCGTCGGAGCCGTAGTAGCTGACCACCGCGGTGATCGGGGCGTTGGCGGCCTGGAGCTTGACGATCGCGCCGTTGAACGCGCCGCCGAAGTCGCTCTGGCCGGTGGCGGTGGCCTGGATGTCGGCCGGGCCGCCGGTGACGTTGCCGATCCAGTTGAGTTTGACGTCACCGAGGTAGCCGAGGTCGGCGGCGAGTTCGGGGAGGGTCACCTGGCCCACCGAACCCTGGTAGCGCAGTTCCTTGGTCTGTGCGCCGGCGGCGGCGTCGGCGCCGCACGCGGTGGCGGTGGTGAGGGCGAGCAGGGCGACGGCGGCGGTGAGGGCACGCCGCGGTGATCGGGTCGAGGGCATGGCGGAGTCTCCTGATCTGTCCACGATGCGGTGGAGGGGGCCCGCGCGGGGCCGGGGAGCACGCCGTGCCGCGCCGGGCCACGGTGCGCCGGCTGCGGGAACGGACGGGCGGAGAGGGAACGACGAGCGCTCGGCTCAACAGAGCGCGCTCGCGTGCCGGACCAGGTCGACGTGCACGCGAGCGGTGAGGAGAAGCTCGTCCCGCTGCGACATGCCCTCATGCTGCCGACCGTTCTCCACGCCGGTCAATGCCCTTCCATTCAGTGAGACTTTCATCGCTGGCTTTGTTACGATCCGCCTCCACCAGCATTTACGACTCCTTAACACCTACCCGTTGGATAGAGATTTTGCCGGGCGGCAGTCCCACCGTCCAGAGCGGACCGGGCAGGGTTTCGCGAATCGTCGATCCGGGCATGTTCGATGCCGCGAAGGCACGCAGACGACTGCAGAGGCAGGGAGACGAAGGAGGCACCCCCGATGGGCGTCCAGTTCCGCAAGCGTAAGAAGTACGGGCCGCTGATCCTCCACTTCACCCAGAACGGCTTCTCGTCGTGGAGCATCAAGATCGGCCGCTGGTCCTGGAACTCGAACACCCGCGCCCACCGCGTGGACCTTCCGGGGCCACTGTCGTGGAAGCAGGACAAGGCCTGACCTTCCCAGGCGACGAGCGGGGTGCCGGCGACGTGCCGGCACCCCGCTCGTCGTCTGCGGGCCGGGTTCGCGGTTCCGCCCGCCACGGCGTCCCCGTGACCGGAGAATCGCCGCATGACGGACCTGTCCCTGCGGCGGATACGACGGCGGGCCGTGGCGGCCTGCGCGCTCATGCTGGTCGGCTACTTCCTCGTGCCGGTCGAGGCCGACCCGAACGGCCTGCGGCTGGCCCTGCGCTCGATCGGCACGGCGATCCTGGTGGCCGTGATCGCGTTCCTGGTCACCGGTCAGGTCCGCCGCCAGCTCGTCAAGGACCAGCCGACCGGCCGGGACGAGGACCGGGCGCTCACCCGGCTCGCGGTCGCGCTGATCGCCGGACTGCTGGTCTTCGCGCTCGGCGACTACGTGGTGGCGAACACCCGGCCCGGCGAGTTCGTCGGCCTGCGCACCCGGGTCGACGCGCTCTACTTCGCGCTGGCCACCCTCACCACTGTCGGCTACGGCGACGTACACGCCCAGGGCCAGATCGCCCGCATCGCGGTGTGCGCGCAGATGGTGTTCAGCATCGGTGTGGTCGCCACCGGAGCCTCGATAGTGGTCAAGCAGATGACCCAGCGTTCGGGGCGGCGCTGATCAGCACGTCCCCGCCGAGCCGGCCGTGCTCGGGATCGCGGGTCGCCGCGCCGGAGGCGAGCAGCGAGGCCAGCGCCCGGTTGGCGTCGGCGGCCCGGTAGACGGTCGCCGTGGTGGCGAAGCGGCGCAGCTCGGTGACCGTACGCGGACCGGAGCGGGCCAGCTCGGCCAGCAGTTCCCGGCGCAGTGGGCCGGGCTCGGGTTCGAGCGAGATGTCGAGCAGCCGCCCCTGCGGGTCGGCCGGGTCGCGGTAGCGCACCCCGGCGTACTCGTCGACCGCCCAGAGCGCCTCCTTGACCGTCTCCAGCCCCTTGTCGGAGCCGGTGGCGTAGCCGAGCAGCCGCGCCGGGGCGTCCCCGTCGGGCACCAGCTCGACCTCGGTGGCGAGCGGGAACCCGGCGGCGCTCAGCGCCGGGCGCAGCGACCGGCCGGGCACGGTGACCAGCAGCAGCTCGGCCGGGCGGCCGGACGCGGCGGCGGCGAGCAGGGCCGGGTCCGGGTCGGCGCCGTCGGCCACGGTGAGCAGCGGCGCGCCGGCCGCGCCCGCGGCCTTGAGCGCCACCGGCAGCCGGTCCGGTCCGCCGGGCACCAGGTGCACGGCGACGTCGGCCGGCAGCGCGGCCTCGGCGGCGCCGAGCCGCGTCGCCAGGTCGGTGCCGTCGTCGGCCACCACCAGCACGGTCAGCCGCCGCCCGCGCAGCCGGTCGGCGAACTCGGCCACCACCCGCAACGCCTCCTCCGCGCCGGTGGCGTCACCCCCGGCGTACGCGAGCGCGAGCGTGGCCCGCCGCGCCCGGTGCAGCGCGGCGGGGAGCCAGTGGTCGAGCTGGCGGACGAGCAGCTCGCGCAGGACGGCGTCGGTCGACATGGTGCCGTTTCTACCGCACGGCGCGGCGGGACCGGCCGTGAACCCCGCTCAGACCGGGACGGAGATGCCCACGCCGCCGCGGGTCTGCCCGCCGTAGCGCTGCCGCTCGCGGTCCAGGTCGAGCCGCCCGATGCGGGTACGCGCGGCCAGCGCGGCGTCGTCGAGCAGCTCGGCCGGGACGATCCAGACGATCTCGAACTCCAGCCCGTCCGGGTCGCGGCCGTAGAGGCTCTTGGTGGTGCCGTGGTCGGACGCGCCGACCAGCGCTCCGGCGGCGGCCAGCCGCTCGGCGGTGGCGCCCAGCTCGTCGAGCGTGTCCAGCTCCCAGGCCAGGTGGTAGAGGCCGACGGTGGCCCGGCCGGCCTGGGACGCCCCGGCCGCCGCGCCGATCTCGAACAGCCCGAGGTCGTGGTCGTTGGTGGAGTCGGGCGCCTGGAGGAACGCGGCGCCGCGGAAGCCCTCGGGCGTCATCGGGACCCGCCGGAAGCCCAGCACGTCGCGGTAGAAGGCGACGCTGCGCTCCAGGTCACTGACGTAGAGGACGGCGTGGTTGAGTCGGTGGATGCCCATGCCACCGACCGTACCCCGGTTTTGTTGAGCGTTCAACTATCGGCGCTATGATGGGCGTCATGACCCGGTGGCTGGACCCCGACGAGCAGCGGACCTGGCGCGCCTTCCTGACCGCCTCCCGGGCGCTGATGGACGCGCTCGACCGCGAGCTGCAACGCGACGCGGGCATGCCGCACGCGTACTACGAGATCCTGGTCCGCCTCTCCGAGGCCCCGGACCGGCGGCTGCGGATGAGCGAGCTGGCCGAGCTCACCGGCTCCTCGCGCAGCCGGCTCTCGCACGCCGCCGCCCGGCTGGAGGCGTCCGGGTGGATCCGCCGCGAGGACTGCCCCACCGACCGGCGCGGGCAGATCGCCGTGCTCACCGACACCGGCTTCGCCACCCTGGCCGCCGCCGCGCCCGGCCACGTCGAGGGGGTACGCCGGCACCTGTTCGACGCGCTCAGCCCGGCCCAGGTCGACCAGCTACGCCGGATCAGCGAGACGCTCGCCGACCACTTGACGGATTCGGGACCAAACTGATCCACTCCGGGTCTTGTACATACCGTCGCCGGACGAGCACGATGGGGCGTGTCCTCCGGCTTCGCTGACCTGACCGTCCAGGCGCACCAACTGGTGTCCGAAGGCGACCTCACCGGCGCGGAGCGGCTGCTCGCCGACGCGCTCAGCGACGCCGATCCCCGCCCCGACAACGCCTCCCCCGAGCTGGCCGAGGCGGCCGGACTCCAGGCCCGGGTGCTCGTCGCGCTCGGCGAGCCGCACTCCGCCCGCGGCTGGGCCGCGTTCGCGTACGCGGCCGCCACCCGGCTGTTCGGCCGCTCCGACGAGCGCACAGTCACCGCCGCCGCGACGCTCGCCGCGGTGCTGCACCGGGTCGGCAGCGACGCCCGGGCCGCCCGGCTCTACTCCGACGTCATCATCGAGCTGACCGCCCGCGACGGCCCGGAATCGCAGCGGGTGCTCGCCGCGCACGCCGACCTGGCCACCGTGGAGTACGCGCGCGGCCAGTGCGAGGTGGCGCGCGACCGGTTGCAGGACGCCTGGGAGCTGCACCGGGAGGTCTACGGCGACGGCCACCCCAGCGGCATCAAGATGCTGGCGAAGCTCGGCGCGATGGAACGCGACTGCGGCCGGTACGCCGAGGCGCACGAGCACCTGACGCTCGCCGAGGAGCTGTGCCGCCTGCACCTGGACCCCGACGACCCGCTCGCCGCCCAGGTGGCCGGGCTGGCCCGCGCCGCCGCCGACCCGGACCACGTCTGCCCCGCGCCCCCGCCCGCGCCCCCGCCCGCGCCCGCGCCCGAGCCGCCGCCCGCCCGCACCACGCCGGTGGTGCCCGCCGCGCGGGTCCCCCCGCAGGACGAAGGGCCGCACGACCTGCCGCCGTACAGCCCGCCCGCGCTGGACGAGCCGGTCGAGACGCCGCTCTACCACCCGCCCGGCCGGGCCGCCGAGACCGCGCACGTGCCGACGCCGCGTACCGCGCCCGACGCCGACGCGCTCGACGACTACCCGTGGCCGCCCGACGAGCCGGCCGACCAGCTGTGGCGCCCCGGCGCGGACCCGCTGCCGCCCACTGTGGTCGGGCTCACCGGCGACGAGCCGGACGGCGTACGCCGGGTGCCACCGGCCCCGCCCGAGCCGCCGTCGCGCTACCTGCCGGTGCACGTACCCCGGCCACCGGCCGCCGAGCGGCGCGCGCTGCCCTGGCTGCCGCTCGTGGTGCTCGGCGTGGTGGTGGCACTGCTGCTCGGCACCATCGCGGTGATCGCCGGGGTGTCCCGGGTGGACGACCGCCGCGACACCCCGCCACCGGCCACCGGCGCACCGGCGTCCAGCGCGCCGCCGCCCACCTCCGCCGGTCCCGCGCCGTCCACTCCCGCCGCCGCCAAGCCCGGTACCCCGCCCGGCAGCTTCACGCTCACCGACCGCCGCGACAGCATCGTGCTGAGCTGGACGTACCCGCCGGGCGCGGAAGGACCGGTGGTGGTCGCCGGCGGCCGTGCCGGGCAGCCGCAGGGCACGTTCGCCACGCTGCCCGCCGGGTCGGCCGACTACATCGCCTACGGGCTCGACCGCACCACCGACTACTGCTTCACCGTCGCGCTCGTGTGGTCCACCGACACCGTCGCGCGCACCGGCCCGGTCTGCACCAAGCGCCGCCGCTGACCGTTCACTCCGCGTCCGGCTCGGCCAGCGCGGGCAGCCGTACCGTCGCCCGCAGCCCCGGCGCGGCGGCGCCGGGCGTCGCGTCGGCCAGCTCCACCGCGCCGCCGGCCCGGCGCACCAGCTCACGCACGATCGCCAGGCCCAGGCCCGCGCCGCCCGCGTCGCGGGCCCGCGCGTCGTCGAGCCGGGTGAACCGGGCGAACACCCGCTCCCGGTCCGCCGCCGGGACGCCCGGCCCGTCGTCGGTCACCGTGACCAGGTGGTACGCCCCGTCCGGCCCGCTCACGGCCAGCTCCACGCCGGTACGCGCGTGCCGCAGCGCGTTGTCCACCAGGTTCACCAGCACCCGGCGCAACTCCCCCGCGTCCCCCTCGACCCACAGCGGCCCGTCCGGGAGCGTCAGCCGCAGCGGCGGCGACGGGTAGCGGGCCGCCACCGCGCGCGCCAGCTCGCCCAGCTCCACCGGGCCCACCGGCGCCGGGCGGGCGTCCTGCTCGTCCAGCCGGGCCAGCAGCAGCAGGTCGTCCACCAGGCGGCTGAGCCGCTCGGTGTCGGCGAGCAGGTCGTCGGCGACCGCCGGCCAGTCGGTGTCGTCGCCGAGCCGCCGCGCCACCTCCAGCTCGGTACGCATGTTCGTCAGCGGGCTGCGCAGCTCGTGCGCGGCGTCGGCGACGAACGCCCGCTGCCGGTCCCGGGACGCGGCCAGCCGGTCCAGCATGTCGTTGAGCGTGACCGCGAGCCGGTGGATCTCGTCCTGCCCGGCCGGTACGGGCAGCCGCTCCGCCCCGGCCCGCCCGGTGATCTCGGCCGCGCCGCTGCGCAACTGCTCGACCGGTCGCAGCGTCGCGCCCACCACCCGCCAGGCCACCACCCCGAGCCCGGCCACCAGCAGCGGGAAGCCCACCAGCAGCAGGTTGCGGACCACGCGCAGGCTGTGCCGCACGTCGGTGAGCGACTTGGCGACCAGCACCGTACGCGGCTCCTGCGGCGTGCCGGCCGGCACCGTGACCACGCGGACCGGGCCGGGCATGCCGGCGCGCCGCCCGTCCACCACCAGCCGCTGCCGCTGCCCGGGCCGCAGCTCGTCCGGGCCGAGCATCGGCACCAGGCGGTCCGCGTCGATCGAGGCGGCCCGGATCCGGCCCTGAACGTCGACCACCTGCACCCGCAACTGCCCGCCGGCCACCGGCAGCGGGTCCGGCAGCGCGTCCTCGGCGGTGAGCAGCGCCACCGCGTCGGCGGTACGCAGCGCCTCCTCGTCCACCGAGCGCTGCAGCGTCCAGCCCAGCGCGCCGACCAGCAGCGTCCCGCCGAACGCGAACCCGACCGCCAGCCCCAGCACACCCAGCGCGAGCAGCCGGGCCCGCAGGCCGAGGCGCGGCAGCGGCCCGCGTACCCAGCGGCTCACGTGGCCAGCCGGTAGCCCGCGCCGCGTACCGTCTCCAGCCGCTCCCGGCCGATCTTGCGGCGCAGGTAGCCGACGTAGACCTCCACCGCGTTCGGGGCGGTGTCGACCGAGGCGTCCCAGACGTGGTCCAGCAGCTCGGTCTTGGAGACCACCTCGCCGGGGCGGCGCATCAGGTAGTCCAGCAGCGCGTACTCGCGACTGGTCAGCACCACCTCGGCGTCGGCCCGGGTGACCCGGCGGCGGGCCGGATCGAGGCGCAGGTCGCCGACGGTGAGCACGGTCGGCCGGCGGGGCGCGCCGCGACGCAGCAGCGCCCGCAGCCGGGCCAGCAGCACCACGTACGAGAAGGGCTTGGTCAGGTAGTCGTCGGCGCCGCAGTCCAGGCCGTCGGCCTGGTCGTACTCGCCGTCCTTGGCCGACAGCATCAGCACCGGCAGCCAGCGCTGCTCGGCGCGCAGCCGGCGCACCACCTCGTAGCCGGACAGGCCGGGCAGCATCACGTCGAGGATCATCGCGTCGTACTCGCCGTGCCGCGCCGCGTCCAGCCCGGCCGGGCCGGTCGCCGCCACGTCCACCGCGAAACCCTCCGCCGACAGACCACGGCGCAGCGCCGCCGCGAGCCGCGTCTCGTCCTCCACCACCAGCAACCGCACCGGTCCAGGGTGCCACCATGGGGTCACCCGTAGGGGATCTCCTCAGCGTGGTCACAGCGACGCTCGCGCAGCATGGTGCGCAGGAGGTGCACACTATGTCCGTGATGAAGAACCGCGCCGTGCTGCGCTGGCTGGTCCCGGTGACCGCGGGGGTCGCCGTGATCGGCGGTGGCGCCGCCGTCGGCACGTTCGCCGCCGGCGCCGACCCGGCGCTGCCGCCGCGCAGCGCCGCCCAGCTCCTGGAAGACCTGCGCACGTCCCGCCTGGACGGGCTCTCTGGCACCGTGGTGCAGCGCGCCGACCTCGGCCTGCCGCCGATCGCCGCGCTCGCCGGCCGGGCCGCCGGCAACGACCTGGCCGGCCTGGTCTCCGGTACGCACACGCTGCGCGTCTGGTACGGCGGCGAGGACCGGCAGCGGCTCGCGCTGGTCGACACGCTCGGCGAGCAGGACATCCTGCGCAACGGCCGCGACGTGTGGACCTGGAACAGCCGGGAGAACACCGCCACGCACCGGCTGCTGCCGGCCGACGCGCCGGACCGGGCCACCGTGCCGGCCACCCCGGCCGACGCCGCGGACCGGGCGCTGGAGGCGATCGACCCGACCACCGCGGTCACCGTCGGCCGCACCGCCACAGTGGCCGGGCGGGACGCGTACGAGCTGGTGCTCACGCCGCGCGACAAGGCGTCCCTGGTCCACCAGGTCCGGATCGCGCTGGACGCGAAGGAGCACGTGCCGCTGCGTCTGCAGGTGCTCGCCGACGGGCAGGACGAGCCCGCGTTCCAGGTGGCGTTCACCCAGGTCGACTTCCGCACGCCGGAGGCCGACCAGTTCCGGTTCAACCCGCCGCCCGGCGTGAAGGTCACCGAGGCGACCGAGGGCGAGCGGCCCGGACCGGCGGGTAAGCGGTTCGATCGCAAGGACGCCGAGAAGCCGGACGTGCGTACCGTCGGCACCGGCTGGACCACCGTGGTGGTCGCCAAGATCGGCGACGCGGCGACCGGCGACGGCGCGAAGCCCGGCGCGGACGCGCCGGACGCCCAGATGCTCACGCAGGTGCTCGGTGACCTGCCGAAGGTCAGCGGCGACTGGGGCAGCGGCCGGCTGCTCAGCGGCAAGCTGTTCAGCGTGCTGCTGACCGACGACGGCCGGGTGATCGCCGGTCTGGTCACGCCGGAGCGGCTCTACCAGGCGGCCAAGGGCTGAGAATCGCCGCGCCCGGGGCCCGGTCGGCTGACGTCGACCGGGCCCCGAGTCGTGTCCGGGCTTGGTCGGGTGGCGGCCGACGCGCTATCTTTCTCAGTTCAGGCACAAAAAAGGAATGGCTTCTGAATGCCATTCCTGCGGCAATTTTAGTCAATGAGGAGCCGGATTGTCAACGCACTCCGACGTGTCGGCTGACCTGCGCCAGGACGACGAGATCGGCCGGGAGCAGGAATACGTCTCGATGCTGTACGACCGGCTGGACGGCATGCGGGAACAGGCCGCCCGGCGGCTCGACGAGGAGTTGCGTCACACCGGCGGCACGCAGCAGGCCCGCTCCCAGCGCGACTCGACCGTGGCGATGTACGCCGACCAGGTCGAGCAGTTCTCCGCGGTGGAGAGCGGCCTGTGCTTCGGCCGCCTCGACGGCGACGACGGCGCGGTCCGCTACATCGGCCGGATCGGGATCTTCGACTCCTCCGGCGACTACGACCCGCTGCTGATGGACTGGCGCGCCCCCGCCGCCCGGCCGTTCTACCTGGCCACCGCCGCCAACCCGCAGGGCGTACGCCGCCGTCGGCACCTGCGTACCCGCGACCGGAAGGTGACCGGGCTCAACGACGAGGTGCTGGACATCACCGCCGCCTCCCCCACCGCGCACGAGGAGCTGACCGGCGAGGCGTCACTGCTCGCCGCGCTCAACGCCGGGCGGACCGGCCGGATGCGCGACATCGTCGAGACCATCCAGGCCGAGCAGGACCGGATCATCCGCGCCGACCTGCCCGGCGTGATGGTGGTGCAGGGCGGCCCCGGCACCGGCAAGACCGCGGTGGCGCTGCACCGCGCCGCGTACCTGCTCTACACGCACCGCCAGCAGCTCTCCACCCGCGGCGTGCTGCTGGTCGGCCCGAACGCCACGTTCCTGCGCTACATCTCCCAGGTGCTGCCCACGCTGGCCGAGACCGGCGTGCTGCTGCGTACCCAGGCAGACCTGTTCCCCGGCGTGCACGCGCGCCGCGCGGAACCCGCCACCACCGCGGCGCTGAAAGGCCGCGCGGTGCTGGCCGACGTGCTCGCCGCGGCGGTCCGCGACCGGCAGTGGGTGCCCGACGAGCCGGTCACCATCGAACTGCCGCAGCGGGAGGTGCTGACGCTCGACCCGGACACCGTGCGGCAGGCCCGCGACCGGGTACGCCGCACCGGCCGCCCGCACAACCTGGCCCGCGCCCTGTTCGACGTGGAGATCGTGCACGCGCTCGCCGACCAGGTGGCCGAGCGGATCGGCGCCGACCCGCTCGGCGGGGAGAACCTGCTCTCCGAGGCCGACCGCGCGGAGATCCGCCGCGAGCTGCGCGAGGAGCCGGAGATCCGCGCGGCGCTGGACGAGCTGTGGCCGGTGCTCACCCCGCAACGCCTGCTCGCCGACCTGTACGCCTCGCCGGAGCGGATCGCCACCGCCGCGCCGATGCTCACCGAGGACGAGCGGGCCGCGCTGCACCGCGAGCCGGGCGGCTGGACGCCCGCCGACGTACCGCTGCTGGACGAGGCCGCCGAACTGCTCGGCGAGGACGAACGCGCCGCCGTCGCCCGGCGGGAGCGGATCCGGGCGCTGGAACGCGAGTACGCCGAGGGTGTGCTGGAGATCTGGCGCGGCTCCCGCTCCATCGACGTCGAGGACGAGGCAGACGGCGGCGAGATCCTCGGCGTCACCGACCTGATCGACGCCGACCGGCTCTCCGAACGGCAGGAGGAGTCCGACCGGCTCACCACCGCCCAGCGCGCCGCCGCCGACCGGACGTGGGCGTTCGGGCACGTCATCGTGGACGAGGCGCAGGAGCTGTCGCCGATGGCGTGGCGGCTGCTGATGCGCCGCTGCCCCAGCCGGTCCATGACGATCGTCGGCGACGTGGCGCAGACCGGCGCGCTCGCCGGCACGCCGTCGTGGGGCGAGGCGCTGGCGCCGTACGTGGCGGACCGGTGGCGGCTGGAGGAGCTCACGGTCAGCTACCGCACCCCGGCCGAGATCATGGCGGTCGCCGCCGACGTGCTCGCCGAGATCGACCCGGCGCTGCGGCCACCCCGCTCGGTACGCGCCACCGGCGTACCGCCGTGGGACCGGACCGTGCCGGCGGACCGCCTCGTGGTCGAACTGGTCGAGGCGACCGCCCGGGAGGCCGCGTCGCTCGGCGACGGGCGGCTCGGCGTGCTGGTGCCCACCGGGCGGGTGGACGAGCTGGGCGGCGCGGTGGTGGCGGCGCTGCCGGAGGCGACGGTGGGCGAACAGCCGGAGCTGGCGAACCGGGTGGTGGTGCTGACCACCGAGCAGGCCAAGGGCCTGGAGTTCGACTCGGTGCTGGTGGTCGACCCGGCCCGCATCGTGTCCGAGTCCCCGAGGGGCCACAGTGACCTCTACGTGGCCCTGACAAGAGCCACCCAGCGCCTGGGCATCCTCCGCACCCCCTGACCGCCTCCGCCTCCGCCCCGTTGATCATGAAGTTGGCGGCCTTGTCGATCTCCAAGTCGGCCGCCAACTTCATGATCGACCGGGCTGAGCACGTGCTGCCCCATGTCCCGCCGTGCCCACTCTCGCCCCTCGCCCCGCTCGGCGATCATGGAGTTGCGGCCCCGAAAAACGCCATCAAACGGACATTTTTCGGGTCGGAAGTGCAAGATCGGCGAGTGCGGGCTTGGGGGCGGCGGACGGGGGCGTGTGTCCGGGTGGCCTGTTCGCGCCAGTTCGCCGGAGTGGCGGTCACGCGCACCAGATCGGGGAAGTTGCTGCATCACACCCGCCCCGACCACACCACCCCGCCGAACTGGCGACCCTCGCACCAGAACGGGGAAGTTGCTACATCATGGCCGCGCTGACCACGCCACTTCGGCGAAGTGGCGCAGTCAAGACGCGGGTGCGCGAGGGCGGGGGTGGCCGGAGGCCACCCCCGCCCTCGCGTACTGCCTCGGTCAGCCCGGATTAGGGCGATTGTTGGTGAAGTTGCCCACCTGCGCGCCGGTGGCCGAATTGTCGCTCGTGGAGCCACCGGCCGGGGTGCTCAGGCCACCCGTACCCGCGTCCCCGGTCGTCGTCGGGGCCACCTTGCCCGGGTGCTTCTCGGGCTGCCGGGCCAACCGGCGCACACTGGCCGGGCCGGCCGTGCCACCGGTCGTGGTCACCGCGCCCTGACCCCGGGTCGGTCCGCCGTCGCGCAGCACCGTCGGGTCGACGGGTACGTCCGCCGGGTCGTCCGGGTCGAGTTCCTGCCGCATCCGTTCCACGTCGGTCTGCGGCACGGTGATCTCGTCCAGCGCGCCGTCGCCGTACACGCCGCCGGCGACCCGCTGCTCGGCCCGCCGGGCGGCGTCCTGCCGCATGTCGTCCTCACGCACGTCAACCACCTCGCAGCTCTCGGGGTATCGGTGTTGCGTGCCCGAGGGTGGGTGGCTGAAACCGGAACCGGCGGCGGGAGGACCGGCGTGCGCCCTCGTGTCCGGTTCCGGCTGCAAGGCCGAGCGTGGTGGCCATTCGACGGCGACCGGCGGTTACCTTGTCTCCGGCCTCGGGTAGACCCAGGGTGCCCCCGCCACAGAGCGCGAACCGCGCCGTGGCCGACCTGCGGTAGCGGGGCGAGGGTGTGCAGGTTAACGACTCATCAAATCCTGAGGAGGACCAGATGAGCACGCAGGCTGCATCCACCAGGCCGATGAACCGGCCGATGTCCGACGTCCAGAACCGGTCGAGCATGCAGGACACGTCGACCCGGCACATGCCGTCGATGCACGACGGTCACCGGGAGAACATGCCGTCCCCGGGTACGGAGACGAAGCAGGCGTTCCTGACCACCGAGTTCTGGGTGTACGCCGCAGCGGTCGCGCTCGTGGTGATCGCCGCGTTCTGGAAGGGCACCACCGCCAACGGCCTGAACATCAACAACCCGAACCAGGCCTGGTGGTACCTGACCGCGCTGACCGGCGCGTACCTGGTCAGCCGTGGCCTGTCGAAGGCGGGCAGCGCGCGCCGCTCCGGCAAGGAGCGCCGCGGACGTTGATCCGACGCCGCGCGAACGGCGACGCCCCCGGGATCCGTCCCGGGGGCGTCGTCGCGTCTGCTCACTCCTCGCCGAAGTCCCCGAAGTCGTCACCGCCGCCGTCGAAGGCGTCGTCGAGCATCTCGCCGGCGATCATGCCGCCGGCGACGCCGAGCGCGGCGCCCGCGATGACGCCGCCCATGCCCGGGCCGCGCCGCCCGTGGCCGGCGTAGCCGTGGTGACCCGGGTAGCCGTGGCCGCCGTGGTGCGGCATGCCGAAGCCCTGGGCGCGCATGCTGCCGTAGCGGCCGGTGGTCTCCCGCAGCCAGCCGTCGACGACCTGCACCCAGTCGGTACGGGCGGCGTCGGTGTGCGGGACCGAGTAGCGGCCGATCACGTCGTGCCCGGGGCTGAGGAAGCCGCCCCGCTTGTCGCACTCCAGGATCACCTCGACGCCCTGCGGGCTGGTCACGAACGTCAGCTCGACCTCGTTGACCGTCTGCGCGTACTGCGGCGCGGCGAAGAACTCGATCTCCTGGTAGAACGGCAGCGTCTGCGGCACGCCGTAGATGTGGCCCCGCTCCAGGTCGGCGTGCTTGAACCGGAAACCGAGCGCCTGGAACGCCTCCAGGATGCGCTCGTGGACCGGCAGCGGGTGCACGGACACCTGGTCCAGGTCGGACTTGTCGACGGCGCGGGCCACCGCCAGCTCGGTACGCAGGCCCATGGTCATGCCGTGCAGCCGCTGGCCGTAGACGTCGGTGATCGGGGTCTCCCACGGCACCGGCATCTGGAACGGGATCGACAGCTGCTGCTTCGGCGCCAGATCGAACGCGCCGCTGACGGGCAGCCGGTGGAACTCCATGACGCCCGCGTACTCGTGGTTGCCGCTCTCGATCTCGACGCGGGTGACCAGGCCGAGGTTGATCTGCTCGATCCGCGCCGGGCTGTCGCCACCGACCAGGTTGACGTGACCGTCCAGGGTCAGCCCGGGCCGGGTGTTCGGGTTGGTGAGCACCGTGTCGACGCTCGGACCGCCCACGCCGAACGCGCTCAACATCTTCTTGAAGACCATCGGTCACTCCCGCTGAACTGCATTCCGACATGGACCGTCGGACGCTTCGTCAGGGCACCCTAAATGCCGCGACTGAGAAGTGGCTGTGAGGGGCACCCGGTCGGAATGGCACGTCGATCAGGACCGTGGGGGTGGTGCGTCCGTTCCCTGCTCGACCCCGGACCCGCCTGCTCTCGGCCGGGGCACTGTGGCGTCTGGCTCGGTCGCCGCGCAGGCGGGCGGCGGCCCGGCGGCGGTCCGGCCGGCGTAGTCGATCCGGCGGAAGGCGTCCGCCGCGTAGGTCAGCTGCCGCACCGCGGCGCTCAGCGCCGCCACCGCCCGCGGAGCGGGCAGCCCGGCCCGGGTGCCCTGGCGGATCAGCTCCTTGGCCAACGCGGCGTGCCACTGCCAGTGCCACTGTTCACTGGTCATCTGCAGCTTCTCCGCGTTGACGTATGTCGGCAGGTTGTCGACCACGTGACCGATGAAGGCGTCGACCGAATCTTCCGGCGGAATTTGGCGCCCGGACCTGGCGGTCCGGCACAGGCCGGCAACGTATGCCGACACTTCGACCGTGTCCGCCCAGTCCAGCGAGGCCACCCCCGCCCGCCGCACGGAGAGGACGAGGTCCACCGCCAGCCGGGCCGCGTCGGTGGCCCAGTGGTGCGGCCCGTACATGGAGGCGTCAACCAGCACGGGCCGGTTGTCCGGCGCCGGATACACGAGCACGTTGGTGGAGTGCAGGTCGCCGAAGGCGTCGATGTAGGTCGTCGTCCCTTCGGGACGTAGCCCGCCGGGCAGGAGCCCGTGGTTGACGAAGGTGGTGAGGACGTCGCAGGCCGCCGACTCGCCGGGCACCTCGCCCGCCTCCGCCCGCACCGTCGCCAAAATGTCGCCGTACAGGGTCAGCGTGTCGAGCACCCGCAGGCGCAGGACCGGCGTCGCCGCCAGCCATTCGTCGAACGGTCTCGTCTCTCGCTGCCCGGGGGCGAACAACTTGATCAGCTGAGAGCCGAAGAGGATACGGGCGACGTGTCCCGCCTCTTCCGCGGTGGCGTCGTCCAGCCAGTCGGCCAGGGTCTGCGCGCCGGTCGCCAGCCGGGCGGCGATGGCGTGATAGCCGGACTCCTGGTGGCTGCGGATCTGACCGGAGAAGCCGACCAGGTCACCGGCGCCGAGCAGATGCAACGCCTTCTTGTTGGCGGCGAGCTCGAACTCGAGCGCGCGCCGGTCGAGGCCGATCTTCAGGACGTACGAGGTGGTGGCCAACCCCTCCTGGTGGTCGACCCGGCACACGTACGCGCCGGACCGCCCAGGCGCCAGGTAGCCGACGGCGAGCGCCGTGGCGCCGGGCCGGTAGTCGGGGGCGAGGCAGTCCAGGGCCAGACTGCGCACGATGTCCTTGCCGATGGCCACCGAGTCCGCTCCCGGCGGATTCGGGCTGCCGACCTGGTGCAGAGTCGATTCCAACGCAAGATCGTCGTCGGTGAAGGTGACCTTCAGTCCTTCGAAGTCGCGTTTGCGGGCCACATGCAGGCGCACCTTGTTCGCCAGGTCGCGGAAGGTCATGCCGCCCTGGCGGCCCATGTTGAGGATGGACCGGATGACCGCCTCGTCCGCGCCGGCTCTGATCGCCTCCTCTCGGAAGTTCGGATAGTGGTTTCCGAGACCGGTGATGACGAGGACGTAGGTGTCCGCGCCCCGCGCCCGCAGCGCCTCCACCACGGCGATGCCGTTCTGCTGCCCCTCACCCAGGCCGTAGTCGACGATGGCGAACTCGAACGCGGGCTCGTCCCGGATCTTCTTCCGGGCGGAGGTCGCGTCCGAGGCGACTGTCCAGCTGACCCTCATCCCGATCTCCTCGAACTCCAGGTTCATGGAGTCGCGGATGACGGGCGTGTTGCCGGCTTCGTCGTCGACCAGCAGCCCTCGGATCTCCAACGTCATGTCGACAGCCTCCACCGCTCGAACGTGACCTCGACACAGAACGTCGCCCACTCCGCCGGGGGATCGACCGGCTGGATCCGCCCGCCGAAGGCGGCGAGTTCGTCCTTGAGAGCACTCAGGCCGCGTCCCCCGCCCCGACGCGACGGCCGGCTGCCGTCGTTGCGGACCGACACGGTCACGAACCGGGGATCCCGGATCTCGACGGCGACCTCGATACGCTGTTCGCTGCCTTCGACCCGGTGCACCTTGGCGGCGTTCATGTGAATGTGCGTGAACACGTCCTTGACGAGCCGCCGGGTGCAGAAGACCTGGAGGAGCCGTTCGCCGTCCGGAAGCAGCACCTGATGGTCGGGGAAGGTGCCGCGCAGGACCCGTACGAGATCGGTCGGGCACCGGTCGACCACCTGATGGATGCCGGCGCCGGTGGCCGGAAGGAAGAAGTCGTGCCACCACTGCAGGTCGCGGAGCAGTTGGTCGACGTCGTGCGGCGCCCGTCCGACGCTGGCCCTCGCCCGATCCACCAGAGCGTCCAGCTGCACTGTGGTCTCGTCCACCGCGCTGCGCCCGAACGCGGTGTTGACCACCTCCGCGAAGCGGTCCGCGTCGTCCCGGCTTAGTCCCGCCGCGGTGTCACGGGTCAACAGCGCGTTGCGCAGCAGGTAGATGTTCGGCAGCACGTCGAGGTTGAGGAAGTTGCTGCAGATCGCCCAGTCCTCCCGGACGCCGTCGAGATCCTCGGGCAGGCGTCCCCGGCCGACCAGCGTGACGTTCTGGATGACGCGCCACATCGCGTTCTCATAGTCGTGGTCGGCCACCGAGCGCCTGTTGCCCCGCAGCGCGGCCCAGGCGGTCTGCGGGTCGGCCGGCTCGGGGGCGACGATGCGCTGCCCGTGTGACAGGACGTAGCGCACCAGGTTGGGCGTCAGCACTGACGGCCTTTCGGCGCGGTCCGAGCCGTACCCGCGCAGTTCGTCCTCCAGCCGTACGAGTCGCTGCACGATCGGATTGATCACCAGATCCCGGGAGTACCGGTTCGGCGACCGGACGGCGGCCACGAGGCGAAGCGCCTCGAGCATCACCTGCAGGACGACGGGCTCGTCGTAGCGGTTGTCGTGCAGGATCCGGCTGAGCTGGTCGGCGAACGTGATCACCGAGACCTTGGCCAGGAGGATCACCGCCTGCACCCGCAGCATCGCGTCGTCCGATCGCGCGGAGTCGCTGGTCAGCAGCGAGAGCGCCAGTTCGGCGATGGTGTCCCTGCACTCCGGGAACCACAGCGGCGCCGAACCCAGCCAGTGGGCCTCGGCGACCAGGAGGCGGATCAGCGCGTCCCTGACCACCGTCTCCACGCGGGCCGCCTCCAGCTTGACGGTGACCGCACGGCGCTGGAGGGTGTCCACGTTCGCCTCGCGCAGCTCGAATCGCCAGCGCAGGTACTCGGTGCAGTCCCGGGGTCCCACGTGGGCGCCGAAGAGGTCGGTGGCCTGCTCCTCGAACGCGGACCGCTTGGAACGCGGCTCCAGCAGCCGCAGCAGCCAGTTCCGGTGCGCTTCCAGCCGGACCGGGATCGGCACCAGCATGGCGAGTTCGTCGTAGGTCCGGCGCAACGAGCAGATGTCGCACGACCAGCGCCCCAGACCGCTCATCGCCGTCCGGGCCACGTAGTGCAGGGCGACCGGGACTCGCTCCCGCCGGGATCCGCCCCGCGCGCGGGAGATGCTGCTGGGCTGGTGCAGCACCAGCGCGTCGTCGTGCGGCAGGCCGTTGAGCAGCAGGAATCCGCTGATCGCCGAGATGCCCTCACTCGTGGCGATGCGCTGAAGGTGACCAATCGTGCGGGTACTGCCCGCGCCGGCGTCGATGATCACCGCATGCTGCGCCCCGGCGGGTAGCTTGACCGTGCCCGGATACCACCACCGCTCGCCGAGCGGGGCCCGGGGAACGCCCAGCATCGCCACGACGGGAACGCCCGCCCGGGTCAGCGCGTCGGCGACGATCCCGGCGACCTGCGGCAGGTCGTCGACCGTACCCTCAGGGTAGAGGACGCACACCGGCGCGGGGGCCGCGGCGCCGCCGAAGGCCACCCGATCCATGTCCTTGACCCGCCGGGTGATGTGCCTGTTCACCATCTCGGCCCAGTCCCGCTGCCGGAACAGGCGGGTGGGGTCCACGTACGCCGTGTAGTGCCGCTCGGCCGGACGTTCGATGTGACCGAGCCGGGCGGCGTTGGCCCGCTCCATGGCGCAGACGTACGTGTCCTGGTCGACCAGCGCCCGGGGCATGACGCGGTGACCGGTGGTGGGCCGGCGCAGCACCGGGTCGATCGGGTCCGGCGTACGCGGAGGCGGGTCCGCCACCCTCATGTCCACCTGCGCCAGGCTGATCATGGGCATCCGGCGGTTGAGGAAGAGAACCCCGCCCGGCTCCCCCGGGTCCTCGTGCGCGCCGGTGTCGACGGCGACAGCGGCGGCGACGGGCACCATGTCGCGGTCGACGACCTCCAGCAGCGCGTGCTTGAGGGTCCGTCGGCTGGACGCGAGGTCGGTTATCAGCAACACCCGGGGCGCGCCCTCCGTGCCTCGGCGGGCTCGCTCCAGCCGTACGTCCTCCAGGGAGTTGAGGTATCGGTCGTGGCCGGTGAACGAGCGGGCGAACGCCGCGACCATCGCGTGGGGCGCGTTGCCGACCCGTACCACGAGCGGCGCGGTCTTCCGGTCGAAGCGGCCGATGCGGTCCTCCATCAGGGCGGCGAGCGCGTAGCCGGCCAGGCCGCCGAGATCCAGCCCCGCGAGGACGCGCCCGAGGTCGCACCAGCGGTTCGTCACCCTGAGGTTCGGGGTCAGGAACACGCCCTGGACCACACCGTCGGTGGTGGCGTCCTGGATGGCGGTACGCAGCTCCTGGCCGACGTAGTTCGCCAGGGCGCTCATCGCGTCCTGCGGCTTGATCCGCAGGCGGAGCACGTCGTGCTCGGCGTGCAGGGCACCGGTCCGGTTCTGCAGCTCGCGGATCGCGGGCAACACGTCGGCCGGGCTCCCGCCGTCCGCCAGGTCGTGCAGGTGCACGGGCCGCTGCGCGCCCGACAGGCGGCGGAGAATCTGCCGACCGGTCTCGCTGCCGCCCACCCAAAAGTGCCGGTTGTCCGGCCCGAGCACCAGGATCGGTGACCGCCGGTCGGCCGGGACGTCGACCGCCCGGGGACCGCAGCCGGCGTTGAGGAACTCCACGGCGACGGACATCATCTGCCGATTGACGCCGGGAAAGGCCAGGACCACCACGCCGAGGTCGTCCTGGGTGTTCGCCACCGTCAGGACCTGGGCGATCGCGGCGCCGATGTCGACATCGTCGGGCGGCACGTCGCCGTCCGGGGTGGTGATGGCGATGACCAGGCCGCTGGTGGCGGTGGGCCGACGGCTCAACTCCCGCCGCACGCTCTGTAGATCGGCGCCGGTGAGCCCGCGGCGGCGGCGCAGCGACGCGATCACGCAGTGCAGGTCAGGACGACCGTCCTCGCGACCGGTGGTTCGCGGCGGGGTCGCCACCTCCTCCGCGCCGAGCCGGCGGTCGTCCGGTTGCAGCAGCACCGCGCACTCGACGAGCGTGCCGGCGATGGCGGCGGCCTGACTGCGAGCCGAGTCCTGGTGGCTCGGCTGGTTCCCGAACGTCCGGGTGACCACCTGACCGCCCGACGCGATCAGCAGGCCGCCCTGGTAACCGCGGGCGAGGCGGGCGACCTTCCATAGTCCCCGGGCGTGGTGATCAATCGATCCGTTCGGTGTCCGCGCAGGTTGCCGGCGGTCCAGCGTGGTCAGGATGGCCCGCTGCACGGTCGCCGGACCGGGATCGGAGCCGACCACGAGTTCACCGACCATGCCGACGCCGGCGTCCGCGACGACCAGTCGCACCAGCGGGCTCGGAACCGCGGCAGCCCTGGTCACCAGATCCCCCAGGCTCTCGTCGAGGTCCCCGCCACGGTCCTGGTAGGTCTCCGGAGGCACGATCACGCCACCCAGGAGAATCTGCGGCTGGTCCAGGCCGTCGGCCACCAACTCGGAATGCTCGGCCGCATTCTCCAGCAGTTCGGCGATGATTCCGGTGCCGAAGGCCGCCGCTTGTTCCTCGGAAAGGCCCAGGTCTTTGAGGTCGCCCACCCAGCGCGATGCTGCATCCGACTCGGTCAAGCCGCGGGCGCCCTCGACCGCCACCCAGCGATAGGGCAGGATACGCCGACGCCGTTTCGGCAGTTGCCCGAGTTCATCCCCCTCCGCAGGCTGTGAACTGTCGGTGATGGGGAGGAGCCGGGCATCACGCGACGAATCGAATTCGACCCGGCCGCGCAATTCGGTGAAGGCGGCCTGGAATCCGGTCTGCTCCAGGTACAGCTGGCAGTTGCGCCGGGCCAGCCTCCGCAGGCCGGCTGCGGCGTCGCCGGAGGACTCGTGCGCCAGCGTGCCCGGATGGGGCGGCACAACCGAGAACTGCGCGCCCGCATTGGTCGCGGCCCGGAGGAAGATGAGCAGGTGGCCCAAGCTCACGAAATCGGCAAAACCGACTTCTGAGAGATCTACGACAATGCGCTGACCTGCGAAATTACCTGGTGAGACAGTGGCCTCGGCGAGGAAGTCGGCGTGCGCGTTCAGGGCGTTCACCCAGGACCGGGCATTGAGTCGCGTGCCAAAGTTGAGGAGAATCATGCCTCATCTCCGCTCGATCGCCCGCGTGGAGACTTTCCGCCACACTACCGGGATGAATCGAAGCGGTGACAAGTTGGTGAACGGTGCGTGGCGACCGCCGCGCGGTCACTGCGGGCGAGAGGACAAAGGGTGACCGATTCTGACGTCAACGGAGCATTGGCCGAGTACCAGTCGCTTCGCGCGGAGATAGATTCGCGGGCGAAGTTTCAGCAACAGATCCTGGCCCTTCAACTGACGTTGACGAGCGCAATCGTCGCTTTCGCCCTGTCGAGTCCGGGCCTGCTACCGGTACTGCTCATCGTGCCGCTCAGCTCATATCTACTCTGCGGGAGATATGTGGGGCAGCGGACGGCGATGCGCTGGACGACGCGGTACATCAACGAGGAACTTTCGCCCCGGATTCCGGGCGGACTCGGCTGGGCCGCCTGGTCACAGGCGAATCGGCGGCCGGACCGGGTCCTGGACTGGTTCATTCCGCTGTTGATCTGCTTTCCCGGCGCCGCCGTCCTGGCCCTGGGCTGGACGCTCCGGCCGACGTTCACCCACCCGCACCTGGCGACGGTCGTCGGCCTGGGCGCCGTCTGGGCGGTGGGACTCGTGGCCACCGGCATCTCGATCTACCTTCTCGCCGGCGTGCTTCGCAGCCGGCCAACGCCGGACGAGTCTGCTATTGATCATCCCGCCGACGGTCAGTCGGCTTAGTGACACTCGGACCGGCGTTCAGTCCGCCCGGACCACCACCAGTTCGCCGACCTGCTCGCCGAGTTGGCGTCGGGCCTCCGGCAACAGGCCGCTGTCGGTGATCAGCATGTCGGCCTCCTCCAGCGGCGCGATGGTGGCGATGCCGATCGTCTCCCACTTGGTGTGGTCGGCCAGCACCACCAGCCGCCGGGCGGAACCGATCAGCCGCCGGTTCACCGCCGCCTCCAGCAGGTTCGGCGTGGTGAACCCGGTACGCGGGCTCATCCCGTGCACGCCGAGGAAGAGCAGGTCGACGTTGAGCGCGGCTATCGCCGCCTCGGCGACCGGGCCGGTCAGCGCGTCCGACGGGGTACGGATGCCGCCGGTCAGCACGACTGTCTGATCGGCGCGGGGGTTCTGGTAGAGCGCGTCGGCCACCGGGATCGAGTTGGTGACCACAGTGATCCCGCGTACCTCGGCCAGCCGCGCGGCCAGCGCGGCGGTGGTGGTGCCGGCGGACAGCGCCACCGCCATCCCCGGCTCGACCAGGCCGGCGGCCCGCTCCACGATGGCGCGTTTCTCGGCCTGCTGGCGGACCGACTTGGCGGCGAAGCCGGGCTCCTCGGTGGAGCCGGGACCGGCGAGCGTCGCGCCGCCGTGCACCTTGTCGATCAGGCCGCGTTCGGCCAGCACCTCCAGGTCGCGGCGGATCGTCATGTCGGACACCCCGAAGCGGCTGACCAGGTGACTGACCCGGACGCCGCCACTCTGGCGGATCAACTCCAGGATGGCGCTCTGCCGTTGCTGGGCGAGCATGTGGACCTCCATCGGCGCGAACGGCAGGGTTGCGGTCAGGCGCTCACGGGCGCCGGCGCGGGCTCCTCGCGGACCACCGCCACCTCCCCCGCCGGCACCTCCAGCTCGCCGTCGCAGCGGGCGCCGCCGAGCAGCTCGACGCCGGTGACCGGCAACCGTACCGGCTCGGTGGTGTGGTTGATCAGGAAGAGCCAGCTCCGGTCCTCCGCGCGGCGGCGGACCACCTCCACCCCGGTCGGCGCGCTCACCGGCGGCCGGACGCCGGTCTCGGCCAGCAACCGGGCCACCAGCCGGTCGGTGGCCTCGTCGTCGAGCCGGGTGCCGACGTACCAGGCCGCGCCCGCGCCGACGGTGTTGCGGGTCAGCGCCGGCACGCCGGGCAGGGGCCCGTCGGCGTACTCGGCCAGCACCTCCGCGCCGTCGGCGTGCAGCCACTCGGTCCACACGTCGGCGCGGGCGCCGTCGTCGAGGCGTACCGTCTCGCCGGCCCGCAGCGGGAAGAACTCCTCGACGTGTACGCCGAGCAGGTCGCGGTACGCGCCGGGGTAGCCGCCGAGCCGGATGTGGTCGTGCTCGTCGACGATGCCGCTGAAGTAGGTGACCACAGCGGTGCCGCCGGCCTCCACGAACCGGCGCAGCGCGTCGGCGTCGGCGTCGCGGACGAGGTAGAGCGTGGGCACCACGACGAGCCGGTAGCGGGACAGGTCGGCCGAGGGGTGCACCACGTCGGCGGTGATCCCGGCCCGCCAGAGCGCGGCGTGCAGCGCGGACAACCGGTCGGTGTAGGTGACGTCGACGCTCGGGTGGGAGTCGAGTTCGGCGCCCCACCACGCCTCGTAGTCGAAGAGGATGGCCACGTCGGCGTCGACGCGGCTGCCGCGTACCTCGGCGAGCGCGCGCAGGTCGGCGCCGAGCCGGCAGACCTCGCGGAACACCTTGGTGTCCGGGCCGGCGTGCGGCACCAGCGCGGAGTGGAACTTCTCCGCGCCGGCCCGGGAGGCCCGCCACTGGAAGAACAGCACGCCGTCGGCGCCGCGCGCGACGTGGGCGAGGCTGTTGCGGCGCATCTGACCGGGTGTCTTGGCCACGTTGCGGGGCTGCCAGTTGACGGCGCTGGTGGAGTGCTCCATCAGCAGCCACGGCGCGCCGCCCGCCACGCCCCGGGTGTGGTCGGCCGCGAGCGCCAGGTTGACCTGTGGCTGCGGGTCGGCGGCGGTGAGGTAGTGGTCGTTGGCGACCACGTCCACGTCGGCGGCCCAGGAGTGGTAGTCCAGGTACTTGATGCCGGTGCCGATCATGAAGTTCGTGGTGACCGGCTGCGGGACGAGCCGGTTCAGCAGTTCCCGCTCGGCGCGCAGTTGGGCGCGCTGCTCGTCGGAGGAGAACCGCAGGAAGTCCAGCTGCTGGGTGGGGTTGGCGAACGTCGGCGCGGTACGCGGCGGGTTGATCTCGGCCCAGTCGTGGTAGCGCTGGCTCCAGAACGCGGTGCCCCAGGCGGCGTTGAGCGAGTCGAGGTCGCCGTAGCGCTCGCGCAGCCAGCCGCGGAACGCCTCGGCGCTGACGTCGCAGTAGCAGTGCACGTTGTGGCAGCCGAGTTCGTTGGAGACGTGCCAGAGCACGACGGCGGGGTGGCGCGCGTACCGCCGGGCGACCGCCTCGACCAGGGCGAGCGAGTGGTCCCGGAACACCGGCGAGCTGGGGCAGTACGCCTGCCGGCCGCCGGGCCAGAGCACCGTGCCGTCGGCGCGGCGGGGCAGCGTCTCCGGGTGCCGGTGCGCCAGCCACGGTGGCGGGCTGGCGGTGGCGGTGGCCAGGTCGACGCTGATGCCGCCGTCGTGCAGCAGGTCGATCGCCCGGTCCAGCCAGTCGAAGACGTACCGACCGGGGGTGGGCTCCAGCAGGGCCCAGGAGAAGATGCCGACCGAGACCAGATTGACCCCGGCCCGTCGCATGAGCTCGACGTCCTCGGTCCACGTCTGCTCGGGCCACTGCTCCGGGTTGTAGTCGGCGCCGTACCAGATGCCCTCGCCGTGCCAGTTCCGCATGACAGCAGAGGTTGCCCCCGAACAGCACCCAAGTCAACACTTTCCAACATCGACTGAAGTTCCAACGTTTACCGGCTCTTTGCCCTGCCTTACCACCAACGGCGTCGCCTTTTTGCCCTCTTGACAGCGCCGCGCCAAGGGGTAGCTTCAAGCGCCACCGGCTGTTTGTGTTCGGACGTGTGGATTCTCGGTGGATCTACCGCGACCGACACGACACCGCTCACCGCCAACGATCACGGTCCATGAGCGCAGCGCACCTCTTCCACGCAGGAGGCACCATGTCCCGTCCCCGCTCGCAAGCCGAATACCTCGCCCGGCTCGTACCCCCGTCCGTCGCCGGCCTGAACCGGCGCTCGCTGCTCGCCGGCGCGGCCGGCGCGGGAGCGCTGCTCGGCACCGGTCTGCTCGCCGGCTGCGGCGACTCCGACTCCGGATCCGGCGGTGACGCCAAGAGCGTCTCGGTCGGCTCCAACCAGTCGGACCCTAAGCCCAAGGACGTCGTCGCGAAGGTGATGGACGGCTTCAAGACGTCCTCTGGGGTGACCGTCAACATCAACACGGTCGACCACAACACGTTCCAGGAGAACATCAACAACTACCTGCAGGGCAAGCCGGACGACGTGTTCACCTGGTTCGCCGGCTACCGGATGCGGTTCTTCGCGGCAAAGGGCCTGGCCGGTGACCTCAGCGACGTGTGGGGCAAGCTCGACGGCTACTCCGACGCGTTCAAGAAGGCGTCCACCGGCGACGACGGCAAGCAGTACTTCGTGCCCGCGTCGTACTACCCGTGGGCCGTCTTCTACCGCAAGTCGGTGTGGCAGCAGCGCGGCTACGAGGTGCCGAAGACGCTGGACGACCTGAACACGCTCGGCGCGCAGATGAAGAAGGACGGGCTGAACCCGATCGCGTTCGCCGACAAGGACGGCTGGCCGGCGATGGGCACGTTCGACATCCTCAACCTGCGGATCAACGGCTACCAGTTCCACATCGACCTGATGGCCGGCAAGGAGGCGTGGACCTCCGACAAGGTGAAGAAGGTCTTCGACACCTGGGCCGGGCTGCTCCCCCTGCACCAGCCGGACTCGCTCGGCCGCACCTGGCAGGAGGCCGCGCAGTCGCTGCAGCAGAAGAAGAGCGGCATGTACCTGCTCGGCCTGTTCGTCGGCCAGCAGTTCAGCGGCGCCGACCTGGAGGACCTGGACTTCTTCACGTTCCCCGAGATCGACTCCACCATCGGCGCGAAGGCCCTGGACGCCCCGATCGACGGCTACATGATGGCCCGCAAGCCGAAGTCCAAGGACGCCGCGCAGAAGCTGCTGACGTACCTGGGCTCGAAGGAGGCAGCGGACATCACGGTGAAGAACGACCCGAGCACGCTCGTCGCCAACAGCGGCGCGGACACCGGTGCCTACACCGCGCTGCAGAAGAAGGCCGCCGAGCTGGTCGGCTCCGCCACCGAGATCGCCCAGTTCCTCGACCGCGACACCCGGCCGGACTTCGCCTCCACCGTGATGATCCCGGCGTTGCAGCAGTTCATCAAGGACCCGAAGGACATCGGCGGGCTGCTCACCAGCATCGAGAACCAGAAGAAGTCGATCTTCACCAGCTGACGGCGGAAGGGGGAAGGACATCATGTCCGACCTGCCCCTGATCCAAGCGGATCGCGCCGTGCCGCCGCCGGCCGCGACCACCAGCAACGGTGGTGGTCGCGGTCGCCGGCTACGGCTCCTGTCCCGCACCGACCGCGTGGTCATCACGCTCATGGTGCTGGTACCCCTGCTGCTCGTCGCCGGCCTGGTCTGGCTGCCCGCGGTGGCGACGGTGCTGCTCTCCGGCACGAACTGGGACGGCATCGGCCCGGTCTCCGAGATCGAGTGGGTCGGCCTCAAGAACTACGACGACGTGGTGAACATCTACCCGCCGTTCGTCCCCGCGGTGCAGAACAACCTGCTCTGGCTGGCCGCGCTGTTCGTGGTGGCCACCCCGTTCGGCATGTTCCTCGCCGTGCTGCTGGACAAGGAGATTCGCGGCAGCCGCTTCTACCAGACCGCGCTCTACCTGCCGGTGGTGCTGTCGCTGGCGCTCATCGGCTTCGTCTGGCAGCTCATCTACAGCCGCGACCAGGGGCTGCTCAACGGCGTGTTCGGCGGCGAGACCGACTGGTACGGCGACCCGAATGTCAACATCTGGGCCGTGCTGGTCGCGGCCGGCTGGCGGCACGTCGGCTACATCATGCTGCTCTACCTGGCCGGCCTCAAGGGCGTCGACCCGTCCCTGCGGGAGGCCGCCGCTGTCGACGGCTCCTCGGAGACCAGCACGTTCTTCCGGGTCGTCTTCCCGGTGATGCGCCCCATCAACATCATCGTGCTGGTGGTGACGGTGATCGAGTCGCTGCGCGCGTTCGACCTGGTCTGGGTCATCAACAAGGGCCGCAACGGGCTGGAGCTGATCTCCGCGCTGGTCACCCAGAACGTGGTCGGCGAGGCCAGCCGGATCGGCTTCGGCTCCGCGCTGGCGACGATCATGCTGGCCGTCTCGCTCGTCTTCATCACCATCTACCTCTGGACCGTGATGCGGGAGGACAAGCGATGACCGCCGTCTCCGCCGGCCGCCGCCGCCCCGTGCGGCCCGCCCGGGTCGTCCTGCACCTCTTCCTGGGTACGGTCGCAGTGGGCTGGCTGTTCCCGATCCTGTGGGCGGTGCTCACCTCGTTCCGCTCCTACGAGTACACCGCCGCCAACGGCTACGTGTCGCTCGGCGGCTGGACCGTCGACAACTACGTCACCGCCTGGCGCACCGCCGAGTTCGGCAAGCACTTCCTCAACTCGGCGTACATCACCGTCCCGGCGGTGCTGCTCACGCTCTTCCTCGCCTCGTGCGTGGCGTTCGTGATCGCCCGGTTCAGCTGGAAACTCAACATCGCGCTGCTCGGCCTGTTCACCGCGGCGAACCTGCTGCCGCAGCAGGCGCTGCTCATCCCGCTGTTCCGGATGTTCACCGAGATCCCGCTGCCGGCCTGGATGAGCGACTCGGAGCTGCTGTACGACAGCTACTGGGGGCTGATCCTGGTCAACGTCGCGTTCCAGTGCGGCTTCTGCGTGTTCGTGCTCAGCAACTACATGAAGGCGCTGCCGCACGAGCTGTACGAGGCAGCGATGGTCGACGGGGCGAACGTGTGGCGGCAGTACTGGCAGGTGACGATGCCGCTGTGCCGGCCGGCGCTCGCCGCGCTCGCCACGCTGGAGGTCACCTGGATCTACAACGAGTTCTTCTGGGCGACTGTGCTCATGCGTACCGGCGACAAGTTCCCGGTCACCAGCTCGCTGAACAATCTGCGCGGCGAGTTCTTCACCGACAACAACCTGGTCTCGGCCGGTTCGGTGCTGGTCGCGATCCCCACCCTGGTGATCTTCTTCCTGCTGCAGAAGCAGTTCGTCCGGGGTCTGACGCTGGGAGCCTCCAAGGGATGACGATCGTCCACCTGCGCCGCGCGCGGACCAGCCTGGTGCTCGACGCACGCGGCCCGGGACTGCCCCGGGTCGTGCACTGGGGCGCCGACCTCGGCCCGCTGCCCGACGAGGACCTGCCCGCGCTCGCCGACGCGACGGTGCCGCCGGTGGTGCCGAGCAGCTTCGACGCGCCCACTGTGCTGTCGCTGCTGCCCGAGGCGAGCGCCGGGTGGAGCGGGCGGCCCGGTCTCGCCGGTCACCGCGACGGCCGGGACTGGTCGACGGCGTTCCGCCTCACCGGCCTCGACGTGCACGACGAGCCCGCAGCGCCGCCCGATGGTGCCGCCGCCGGCGGGCCCGCGCGGTTAGGAGGGGCCCCTTTACATGCACCAGGCGTTAACAAGGGGCCCTTCCTTTCCTCCGGGCGGGTGGTGGTGCGGGCGGCGGACCCGGGCGCCGGGCTGAGCCTGACCGTCGAGATCACGTTGGACCCGGCGGGCGTGCTCACGCTGCGGCACCGGCTGCGCAACGACGGCGACGGCCGGTACGAGCTGCGGGAACTGACGCCCGTGCTGCCGGTGCCGGCGGTCGCCACCGAACTGCTCGACCTGACCGGACGGTGGTGCCGGGAACGCGCGCCGCAGCGGCACCCGTGGCCGATGGGCGCGTGGGTGCGCGAGGGGCGGCACGGCCGCACCGGCCACGACGCCACGCTGCTGCTGGTCGCGGGCACCGCCGGGTTCGGCTTCCGGCACGGCGAGGTGTGGGCGGTGCACACCGCGTGGAGCGGCGACCACGTCACCGCCGCCGAGCGCCGCCCGACAGGTGAGTCCACGCTCGGCGGCGGTGAGCTGCTGGCGCCCGGCGAAATAGTGCTCGGGCCGGGCGAGGAGTACGCCACTCCCCTGCTCTACGCGGCACACTCCACCGGCGGGCTGGACGGGCTCAGCGAGGCGCTGCACACGCACCTGCGGGCCCGCCCGTCGCACCCGCGCACACCGCGGCCGGTGACGCTGAACGTGTGGGAGGCGGTCTACTTCGACCACGACCTGGACCGGCTGCGGGCGCTCGCCGACGCGGCCGCCGAGGTCGGCGTGGAACGCTTCGTGCTCGACGACGGCTGGTTCCGGGGCCGGCGGCACGACCAGGCCGGGCTCGGCGACTGGTGGGTCGACGGCGAGGTCTGGCCGGACGGGTTGCAGCCGCTGATCGACCACGTACGCGGGCACGGCATGCAGTTCGGGCTCTGGGTGGAGCCGGAGATGGTCAACCCCGACTCCGACCTGTTCCGCGCCCACCCGGACTGGGTGCTCCAGACGCCGGGCCGGCTGCCACCGCCGTGGCGGCATCAGCAGGTGCTCGACCTGGCCAACCCGGACGCGTACGCGTACCTGCTCGAACGGCTCGACGCGGTGCTGAGCGAGCACGACGGGATCGCGTACCTGAAGTGGGACCACAACCGCGACCTCACCGAGGCCGGGCACGCCGGACGGCCCGGCGTGCATGCGCAGACCCTGGAGGTCTACCGGCTGCTGGACGAGCTGCGCGCCCGGCACCCGGGCGTCGAGATCGAGAGCTGCTCGTCCGGCGGTGCCCGGGTCGACCTGGAGATCCTGCGCCGCACCGACCGGGTGTGGGCCAGCGACTGCAACGACGCGCTGGAACGGCTGTCCATCCAGCGCTGGACCGGCCTGCTGCTGCCGCCGGAGCTGATCGGCACGCACATCGGGCCGCAGCGCTCGCACACCACGCACCGCGTGCACGACCTGGGTTTCCGGGCGGTCACCGCGCTGTTCGGCCACCACGGCATCGAGTGGGACATCACCGCGATCGACGCGACCGAGCGGGCCGAGCTCGCCGCCTGGGTGGCGCTGCACAAGCGGCTGCGCCCGCTGCTGCACGGCGGCCGGGTGGTCCGGGTCGACCACCCGGACCCGGCCGTGCAGGCCCACGGCGTGGTCGCCCACGACCGCGACCACGCGGTGTACGCGGTCAGCCGGGTCGCCACCTCGGCGGCGCAGGTGCCGGGCGCGGTGCGGCTGCCCGGGCTGGACCCGGCCCGGCGCTACCGGGTCCGTCCGCCCGCCGAGGCGCCGGAGCCGGCGATGCTGGAGCTGTCCCCGCCGGGCTGGCTGGCCTGGCCGGGCGACGGCATCACGGTGACCGGTTCGGTGCTGACCTCGGTCGGCCTGCAACTGCCGGCCCTGCACCCCGAACAGGCCCTCCTGCTGGAGGTGGTCGCGGCCTGACCCCGCGCCCCACCCCGGTGATCAAGGAGTTTGTGTCACCGCAGGCGTCCGAACGGGACACAAACTCCTTGATCACGCACTAGAGGGTCAGGCGGAGGTGCAGGTCACGGCGGGGGTGGAATTCGTGCCCTGCCAGCTGCCGATGAAGCCGAAGGTGGTGCTCGCGCCCGCGCCGAGGCGGCCGTTGTAGTCGACGTTGCGGGCGGTGTACGCCGACCCGCTGTTGCTGACGCTCGCGTTCCACGCCTGGGTGACGGACTGGCCGTTGGCGTACGTCCAGCGCACCGTCCAGCCGGTGATCGCGGCCGCTCCGGCGGTCACCTTGACCTCGCCCTGGAAGCCGCCCTGCCACGAGTTCGCGACGGTGTAGGTGGCGGTGCAGCCACCGGACGGCGGGGGCGTGGTGGGCGGCGGCGGGGTCGGGCTGACGGTCGGGCTGGTCGTCGGGCTCACGGTGGGGCTGACCGTCGGGCTGGCGGTCGGGGTGGTGCTCGCGTACACCGACGCCTCACGGGAGGTGGCGGCGATGCCGTTGGCGCCGTTGAAGATGCGCTGCCCCCAGCTGGTGAGCTGGGCCGGGTTGAACGACGTGGTCATGTCCAGGTACTCCACGCCGCCGCCGTTGCCGCTCCACGACCAGCCGAGGTAGCCGATGCCGTTGGCCTGGGCGTACGCCATGATGGCGTCCTCGTCCGGGTTGCCGTCGGAGTGGTTGAACCCGAACTCGCCGACCACGATGGGCAGCCCGGCGGTACGGAAGCGGCCCAGGTAGTCGCTGATCTCGGCGGCGGTGTCGAACACGCCGTACATGTGGATGGAGAAGACGGTGTTGCGCTGCGGATCGGCGGCGAACACGGTGCCGGCGTTGTCGCGCATGGTGAACGACCAGTCCTGGCCCCAGTTCGGCGCGTCCACCATGATCGTGTGGGTCAGGCCGGCGGCGCGCAGCCGCTTGATCGCGTTCGACGTGTCGGTGGTCCAGGCGCTGTAGCCCTGGTTGCCGAACGGCTCGTTGCCGATGTTGACGATGACGTACCTCTCCTGGCCCTTGAGCACGTCGGCGATGCTCAGCCAGTAGTCGGTGGCCTTGGCCAGCGTGGTGGCGGCGCCGTCCTCGCCGTACCCGGTGGTGTCGTGCACCTCCAGCACGCAGATCATCCGGTTGCCCTTGCACAGGGAGATCACGTTGGCCACGTCGGCGGCGCTGTTCTTCGTCCAGCGGTCGCCGCTGGACAGCACCACCCGGACGGTGTTCGCGCCGAGCGCCTTGATGTTGGCGAACGAGCTGGTCTGCTGCGGGTACCAGGTGTGCGCGTGGTTGACGCCACGCATGACGAACTCGACACCGTTGGCGTCGTAGAGACGCCCGTTGGAGACGGAGAAGCCGGTGGCGGCCTGGGCCGGCTGCCCGAGGGCGAAGACGGCGGCGAGGGCCGTCAGCAGGGCGGCGCCCGCGACGGAGAGCAGTTTCTTCATGGCTGTCCTCAGGGGAAGGATCCCCCGTGCCCGAGCGGGGGTGCGGTGACGGTGAGAGGGTGGTGGCGACTGAGCCCGGTAGCCGCCGCCCGGTTCCCGAACGGACGCAGGCATCAGCGTAGGACGATGGAAGGCGTGAGGCAACCGGTTAAGCAGGATCGGCCGGGAGGCGACACCGCTTGACGCGCCGTATGAACTGAACCGGTTAAGAGACGAATGCGAAAGCGGACAGCAGGGTTGACCCGCGCCGGGCGGGGTATCCGGGGACGATCCGCCCGGGAAGGAGACGTGCCATGGTCAACGTCGGTTACACCCTCATGTGCGAGCAGGCCGGCCCGAAGGAACTCGTCGACCACGCCGTACGCGCCGAGGCCGCCGGCTTCGACCACCTGGTCATGTCCGACCACTACTACCCCTGGCTGGAGTCCCAGGGCCACTCCCCGTACGCCTGGTCGGTGCTCGGCGCGGTCGCGCACGCCACCAGCCGGGCCGAGCTGATGTCGTTCGTGACCTGCCCGATCCGGCGGTACCACCCGGCCGTGGTGGCGCAGAAGGCCAGCACCATCGGGGTGCTCTCGGACGGCCGCTTCACGCTGGGCCTCGGCGCCGGGGAGAACCTCAACGAGCACGTGGTGGGCGGATGGCCGCACGTGCAGCAGCGGCACGAGATGTTCGAGGAGGCGCTGCAGATCATCCGGCCGCTGCTCAACGGCGAGACGCTGACGTTCTCCGGCAACCACTTCGACGTGCCCGACGCGTACGTCTGGGACCGCCCGGACCGGCCGGTGCCGATGGCGGTGGCCGCGTCCGGGCGACAGTCGGCCACGCTCGCCGCCGAGTACGCCGACGCGATGATCGCCACCGACCCGCTGTCGCACCTGATCGACATGTACGAGGAGGCCGGTGGCGCGGGCCGCCCCCGCTACGGGCAGGTCGCCATCTGCTACGGCCCGGACGAGGACGAGTGCCGCAAGATCGTGCACGACCAGTTCCGCTGGTTCGGCCTGGGCTGGAAGGTCAACGCCGACCTGCCCGGCCCGGAGTCGTTCGAGGCGGCCACCCGGTTCGTCCGGGAGGAGGACGTGGCCGAGGGCATCTCCTGCGGCCCGGACACCGACCGGCACGTCGAGGCGTTCAAGAAGTTCGTCGAGGCGGGCTTCACCCACGTCGCGCTGGTCCAGGTGGGCGGCGACACCCAGCCGATGTTCCTCGACTGGGCCCAGGAGGAGCTGCTGCCCCGGCTGCGGGAGCTGTGACCGCTGAGGAGTTGACGCCATGCGTATCGGGAACACCGAGATCCGGCCCGCCGGGGGCGGGCTCGGCTGCCTGCTGATGATCCTCTTCTCGATCGTCGCCTCGGTGGTGCTCACCGTGCTGCTCAACCTGGTCCTGTAGCACCCGGCCCGGCCCGCTCGGCGGCGACACCAGAACGGGGTGGCTGCGCCGGTCGCACCACGTACGCCTTCGGTCTGGGCTGGCGCGTCGTTCAGCCGGCCGTGAGGTCCACCTCGGCCAGCACCGGATAGTGGTCCGACGCCGAGTCGGCGTCACCGTCGCGGACCACCCGCACCGCGCGTACCCGGTCGGCCAGCGCCGGGGTGGCGAGCAGATAGTCCAGCCGCATCCCGGCGAACTCGGCGCCGCCGTGCCGGGTCGGCACGGTCCGGCCGCCGGGCTCGTCGCCGCCGGAGCGCGGCCACAGGTCCACCAGCCCGGCGTCGAGCAGCCGGGCCACCGCGCGGGTGTCCACGGTACGGCCGTCGCGGCGCAGGTGCCGCCGCCGGTACGGAGTGGCCAGCCCGGCCAGCCGGGCGGTGTGGTCGACGGTGGGCTCCAGCGTGTTCAGGTCCCCGGCCAGCAGCGCCAGCTCTCCCCCGGTCCGCCGCAGCGCGGCGGCGAGCCAGTCCGCCTCCATCCGCCGCCGCCCACCCGAGTAGGGGTACAGGTGCGTGCTCAGCACGGTCAGCGGTCCCGCGCCGGTGGCGACCTGCACCCGGGCGGCGGCGTGGTGGAACGGGCGGCGGACCCGGCCGGCGCGCAGCACCCGCAGCGGCGGGCGGACCAGCACCGCCACCGGCTGGCCGAGACAGGACCGGGCCAGGTACGCCGCCATCCCGAGCCGGTCGGCCAGGCCGCCCAGCGTGGCGTCCATGCCGCGCAGCTCCTGCAACGCCAGCACGTCGGGGCGCTGCGCGGTGACGACCGAGACGATCCGGTCCCGGCGGTCGGCACCGCCCGCGTCCCGCCCGCCGGTCCGGATGTTCCAGGTCATCACCCGCAGCATCGGCTCAGTCCGGCCGCGCGGCCTTGGCCAGCTCGTCGTCCAGCTCGTCCACCTGTTCGGACTCGATCGCCGGCTGGTTGCCCTCGTACACGTCGGCGTTCGGCTTGATCACCCAGTACAGCAGCGACAGCCAGAGCGCGCCGAGCAGGATCGCGCCCATGAAGTCGGTCGGGTGGTGCATGCCCCGGTACATCCGGGAGGTGGCCACGCCGACCGGCATCAGCACGGCCATGCCCACGAACAGCCACCGCCACCACCTGTCGGTACGCGGGAACACGATGACCGCCATGGCCGCCCAGAGGCAGATGGTGGCCGCGATGTGCCCGGACGGGAAGGACGAGGTGGGCATCTGCCCGTCCAGGTTCTCCACCGGCGGCCGGGGCCGGTCCACCACCCGGGCGCTGGCCAGGAACAGGCTCAGCTCGCCGAACATCGCCAGCACCACGTACAGCACCGGCCGCCAGCGCCGCCACACGGCCAGCACGATCGGGCAGAACACCAGCGACACCAGCAGGATGGCGTGGGTGTCGCCGAACTTGCTCCACCACCAGCTCAGGTCGGTGAGCGCGTCGGTGTGCCGCTCGGCGAACCAGCGCGGCACCTTCGTGTCGAGCGTGTCGAAGAACGTGCCCTTGGCGTGGTAGCTGACGAACATGCCGAACGCGTAGAGCGCGCCGAAGACGAGCACCCAGCCGACCAGCAGCTCGGCCACCGCGGAGCGGGGGTGCTCCAGCACCTTCTCCTCGTCCGGCGCGAGCGCCAGCTCCTCGCCCGCCTCCGGCTCCAGGCCCTCGCGCAGCGGCGGCACCGGCCGGCCGCGCTCGCGCCGCCACAACCGGAAGGCGTACGCGGTGACGCCCAGCCAGGCCGCGCCGAGCAGCCAGCCGCCGATCACGTCGGACACGAAGTGCACGCCCAGCGCGATCCGGGTCAGCCCGACCAGGAAGACAAGCACGGCGGCGACGGCGATGGCGGGCTTGCGCCAGCGCGGCGACATGGCCGGCAGGAACACCAGCAGCAGCGCCCCGTACGCGACGAACGAGCCGAGCGCGTGCCCGCTGGGAAAGCTGTTGCCGGGAGCGTCGGCGATCGGCACGTCCACCACCGGGCGCAGCCGGCCGACGAGCGCCTTGAGCGACGGGTCGAGGATCAGCCCGCCCACGCCGGTGACGATCAGGTAGACCGCCAGCCGGGACTGGCGGCGGATCAGCAGACCCACCACCGCGATGGTGACCAGCCAGATCAGCACCGGCCGGCCGCCCAGGTCGGTGATCGCCTGGAGCACCGTGACCAGCGGGCCGTGCGGCGCCACCAGGCCGTTGAACCACTCGGCCGCCGCATAATCGGCGTCGCGCAGCGGGCTCCAGCGGAACCGGACGAGCATCAGGAGCAGCCCGAACCCGACTCCCGCGCCGGCCACGGCGAGCAGGCCCGCCAGACTCCGCTCGGCGAAATGGCCCAGCGGCCGGCGCCCGGCTTCCTTGACCGCGGTCACACCGCACCTCCCTCGTTCCTCTGCGAGGCGCGCTGTACCCGATCGGCGTGTCCCGTACACGCCGGACCGGCGCGGCGTCAGAGCGAGGTCATCTCACCGGTGTCGAACAGGTCCTCGCGGTGCGCCTCCGGCTGCCACAGATCCGGCTGGGCCGGCTCCTCCACGCCGATGCGCATCGCCTCCAGCTGGGCGGCGAAGGCCAGCCCGCCGAAGAGCGCCATGCCGGTGAGGTTGGCCCAGAGCAACAGCGCCATCATGCCGGTCAACGCGCCGTAGGTCTGGCCGAATCCGCCGCTGTACTTCACGTAGGCGGCCAGCAGCAGGCTGGCCAGCCACCAGATCGCGATGGCGATGGCCGCGCCGAAGACGAGCCAGGACAGGCCGGGCTGCCGGCGGCGCGGCGCGTGCCGGAACAGCACCGCCACGGCGATCACCGTCAGGCCGAGGCTCAGCGGCCAGCGGATCACGTCCCATCCGGCCATCGCCGCGTCGCCCCACTCGTAGTGCCGCCGTACCGACTCGCCCATCGCCCGGCCGCCGACCAGGATGAGGAAGCCGGCCAGCGCGGGTACGCCGGCGACCACCGCGAGGACCGTGGCGCGCAGGTACTTGGCCAGCGCCGGGCGGTCCCGCTCGACGCCGTAGATCCGGTTCGCGCCCCGCTCGATCTGCGCCATCGTGGTGGTCAGCGCGACCAGCCCGGTGAGCAGGCCGAGGGTCAGCGCCAGCTCGCCGGCGTCCTCGCTGCGCTCACTGTCGGTCAGCAGGTCCTGCACCATCGCCTCGCTCTGGCCGGGCGTGATGGCCAGTACGGTGTCCGCGACGACCTTGCCGCCCTCGTCCACCCCCAGGTCGGTGATCAGGCCGGTGAGCGCGATCAGGAACGGCACCACCGCCAGGCAGAGCTGCAACCCCAGCGCCCGGGAGTGGCTGAATCCGTCGCCGTAGCGGAACCGGACGAACGCGTCCCGCAGCAGGCACCAGCCGCCGTGCCGGCGCAGCGTGTGCCAGGCGTCGTCGGCGGACAGCTCGTTCTCGGTCATCAACCGGGTCTCGGGGACCAGCTTGGTGCTACTCACGGCGGGCCTCCTCGACCAGGTGCTCGCCGCGCTCGCCGACCGCGTCGGCGTCCACCGCCAGGTCGGGGTGCTCCTCGGGGCGCGGTACGCAGAGCCAGAGCGACTCGGGGCGGATGGTGGCCTTCAGCGAGCGGCCCGGCTCGATCAGGTCGCCGTCGAGCTGCCGGGGCTGCGCCCGGGTGCTGGTGATCTCGACCGAGCGGGCCCGGAACACCTCCATCCGGGGCACGCTGTCGCGGCGGCGCAGCACCGCCCAGCCCATGGCGAGCCAGTGACGCAGCGCGCGCGGTGTCAGCACCGCCACGTCGAGCCAGCCGTCGTCCGGCTCGGCGTCGGTGAGCAGGCGTACCCCGCCCTGCAGGCGCCCGACGTTGGCGACCAGGACCGACCGGGCCCGGCGGCGCAGCGGCGGGCGGCCGTCGATGCGCACCGAGACCCGCATCGGCCGGTCGCGCAGGTGGCGGGCGGCGCCCATCAGGTACGCCGGCCAGCCGATCCGCTTCTTGGTGGTCTCGGAGGTGGAGTCGAGCATCTGGGCGTCGAAGCCCATCCCGGCCATCACCGCGAAGCACTGGTCGCCGACCACGCCGACGTCGAGGCGGCGCATCCCGCGTTCGACGGCGACCTGGAGCCCGGCGGCCAGGTCGTTCGAGAGGCCGAGGTTGGCGGCGAGGAGGTTTCCGGTGCCCTGGGGCAGCACCGCCAGCGCCACGTCGGTGCCGGCCAGCGCGGTCACGCACGCCATCACCGTGCCGTCGCCGCCGCAGGCGAAGACGACCTCCGCGCCCGCCTTCACCGCCTGTTCCGTCTGCCCGCGGCCCGGGTCCTCGACTGTCGTCTCGTACCAGGTCGGGGCCGGCCAGCCGGCGGCGGCGAGCGCGCCCTCCACGGTCCGGCGGAACTCGTCCAGGTCGGCCACCTTCACCGGGTTGACCACCACTGCCGAGCGCGGGGTGCGGTTCTCCGCGTTCACCGGGCGCTTGTCGTCTGCACCGTCCACGGCGTCAGTGTGCAGGACACGGGGCGTGACGGCGACCCGGCGCAGCGGGACGTTGCGATGACCGCAAACAGGTTTGAAAACCGGGTACGTGTCAGGCGGCCTCGCGCAGCGCCGTGTCGATGCGGCGTCGCAGGTCGTCGATGTCCACCCCGGCCTCGGTGAGCACCGCGGCGGCCAGGCCGTCGCCCTCGCGCAGCAGGCCGAGCAGGATGTGTTCGGTGCCGATGTGCCGGTGGCGCAGCCGCAGCGCCTCGCGCAGCGACAGCTCCAGCACCTTCTTGGCGCGGGGCGAGAACGTGCCGTGGTGCGTCCCGCGACGCCACCACCGGCGCGGGCGCGGGGTCGCCTCACGCAGCGCGTCCGGGCCGAAGGACTCCTCGATCCGGGCCACTATCGCGGCGAGGTCGATGCCGATCTCGCGCAGTGCCGCGGCGTCCGCCGCGCCGAGCCCGTCCACGCCCTGCGCGGTGTGGCGGGCCACCGCGGCGCGCAGGGCGTCGGCCTCGACGCCACCGGCCGCGAGCAGCCGTACCGCCAGGTTGTCGCGGTCGGCGAGCACGCCCAGCAGCAGGTGCTCGGTGCCGACCGGCCGCCGTCCCTCGGTGCGGGCCTCGTCGAGCGCGTGGTGCACCACGGCACGGGCCCGGTCGGTGAATCGTTCGAACATCACGCCTCCCAGCTGTCGCGTACCGCCGGTCGCCCGGCGTGCTTCTTGTGGACCGCCTGCCGGCTGACCTCGAGGGCGTCGGCGATCTCCTGCCAGGACCAGCCCTGTCGCCGGGCGTTGTCCACCTGGATCACCTCCAGCCGCTCCAGCAGCCGGCGCAGGGCGAGCACGGCACGCAGGCCGACCTTGGGGTCGGTGCTGCCGGCCGCCGCCGCGAGTTCCGTCGCCTGACTCATGGTGTCAATGTAGGTTGACAGCACGACGGGTGTCAACCCTGGTTGACACCCGTCGTGGCCTGCCACCCGCGGCCCGCGGCGGTGCTACGGTCCGCTGGTGTTCCGCCGCCGTCCGCTGGACCGGCCGGTCGAGCCCGCGCGCCGGCTCACCGCCGGCCGCCTCACCCTGGAGATCGCCGGGGGCAGCGTGGTCGGGCACCGCTACCCGGAGAACTACGACGTGCTGCACGTCGACCCGGAGCTGCCGCTGGCGGTGGTCTGCGACGGCATGGGCGACGGCGAGGGCAGCCGGATCGCCGGCACGACCGCGGCCGAGACGTTCGTGGCGCGGGTCCGCGCCGACTGGCCCGCCGTCGGCCCCACCGGGCTGCGCGCCGCCGTCGCCGAAACCCAACGGCGGGTACGCCAGGCCGGAGCGGCGCAGCCCGGCCTGACCGGATGCACGCTCACCGCGCTCGTCGTCCAGCCCGACGGCGACCAGGGCTGGCTGGTCCAGCTCGGCGACTCGCGGGCGTACCGGCTGCGCGACGGGCTGCTGGAGCTGGTGACGGTCGACCACACCATGGCCTGGCTGGGTCTGCTGCACGGCTGGTGGCCGCCGGACTCGCCGGAGGCGGCCCGGGCCCGCTACCAGTTGCTGCGCTACGTCGGCCACCCCGACCGGCCCGAGCCGGACCTGCTCGCCGTGCCGCTGCGCCGGGGCGACACCTGGCTGCTGTGCACCGACGGGGTCAGCGACCAGCTCGGCTACCACCGGCTGCGCGACCTGCTCGCCGCCCGGCGCGACCCGGCGCGCACCGCCGAGGCCCTGCTCGCCGCCAGCCTCGACGAGGGCGGCGAGGACAACGCCACAGCCGTCGTGCTGCGCGTCCATCCCGCCCTGCCCGCCCCGCGCTGACCGCCGGTTTCCGCCGACCCGGTCCGGCGCACCCGGTCCCGCGACTACGGTGAGTGAAAAGCGGGGTCGGGAGGTGAGCCGGGGTGGCCGCACCCAGCCACGGTTCGGTGGTGGTCGGCGTGGGCCGGTCGGCGGAGGATCTGGCGGTGGTCCGCACCGCTGCCGCCGAGGCCGCCGCCCACCACCGGCCGCTGCATCTGCTGCACGCGTTCAACTGGGCCGCGACGCCCGGGCCCGCCCCGGCGGGCGGCAGCCGCACGGACGCGGAGAACCTGCTGGAGGCCGCCGGGCAGGCAGCCGCCGAGTGCGCGCCGGAGGTGCCGGTCAGCGGCGAGATCGTCGAGGGCTCACCGGTCGAGGCGCTGCTGCGGGCCGCCGACACCGCGTTCCTGATCGCGCTCGGTGACGGCGGCATGTCGACCCGCCCGCACTCGGTACCCACCGACACGCCGGCCGTGGAGGTGGCCGCCCGGGCGGGCTGCCCGGTGCTGGTCGGCCGCGCCGAGCCGGCCCCGCCCGGACCGTTGGTCGTCGGCTTCGACGGGTCGGCCAGCTCCCGCGCCGCACTCGGGTACGCCTTCGACTGCGCGGAGAGCCGCGGCGCCCGCCTGCTCGCCGTCCGGGTGATCGAGCCCGGGTGCGGCGACGGCGACGACGGGCTGCTGGAGGAGGCGGTGAACCGGCACGCCGTCCGGCACCCCCGGGTCACCACCGACTGCCTCACCGTCCACGGTGAGCCGACATCCGTCCTGCTCGACCGGTCCCGCGCGGCGCAGCTCGCAGTCGTCGCCGCCCGGGGCGACGGGCCGGTACGGTCGACTCTGGGCGCGGTCAGCCAGTCCCTGCTCTACCATTCGCCGGCCCCGCTGATCGTCGTACGGGGACTCGACACGGGCGCCGGGGACGGATCGTGACGCCCACCCGAGGCGGGACCTACGGCCCTGACCGGCGGCCCCGGACCGGGGCGAAGCTGAACCCGCCGGGGAAGAAGACGTGGTCCCCGAGTGGCAGCAGATCCCGAGCCACGAGAGGCTAAGGCAGCATGGACACCGCGGTGAACCTGCACAGCCCCCTGACCGAGGACGAGTTGCGCCGGCTGGACGCCTACTGGCGGGCGGCGAACTACCTGACCGTCGGCCAGATCTACCTGCTCGACAATCCGCTGCTGCGCGAACCGCTCAGACCCGAGCACGTCAAGCCGCGCCTGCTGGGCCACTGGGGCACCAGCCCCGGGCTCAACCTGCTCTACACGCACCTCAACCGGGTCATCGTCGACCGGGACCTGTCCGCCATCTTCGTCACCGGTCCCGGCCACGGCGGCCCGGCGCTGGTCGCGAACACCTGGCTGGAGGGCACCTACAGCGAGCTGTACCACCACATCCCCCGCGACGAGACCGGCATGCAGCGGCTGTTCCGCCAGTTCTCCTTCCCGGGCGGGATCCCGAGCCACGTGGCGCCGGAGGTGCCGGGTTCGATCCACGAGGGCGGCGAGCTGGGGTACGCGCTGAGCCACGCGTACGGCGCCGCGTTCGACAACCCGGACCTGCTGGTGGCCTGCGTGATCGGCGACGGCGAGGCGGAGACCGGCCCGCTGGCCGGGAGCTGGCTGTCGAACGTGTTCCTCAACCCGGCCCGCGACGGCGCGGTGCTGCCGATCCTGCACCTCAACGGCTACAAGATCGCCAACCCGACCGTGCTGGACCGGATCCCCCGTGCGGATCTGCGCGACATGATGCGCGGCTTCGGCTACCAGCCGTACGTGGTGGAGGGCGACGACCCGGCGACAGTGCACCAGTCGCTCGCCGCCACGCTGGACCGGGCGGTCGACGAGATCGGCGAGATCCAGCGCCGCGCCCGCGCCGGCGGACGCGTGGAACGCCCGCGCTGGCCGATGATCGTCCTGCGTACGCCGAAGGGCTGGACCGGGCCGTCCCGGGTCGACGGCAAGCAGGTCGAGGGCACGTTCCGCGCCCACCAGGTGCCGATCTCCGGCGTCCGGGACAACCCGGAGCACCTGGCCGAGCTGGAGCGCTGGCTGCGCAGCTACCGTCCGGAGGAGCTGTTCGACGCCACCGGCGGCCCGGTCGCCGAGGTGGCCGACCTGCCGCCGACCGGTGACCGCCGGATGAGCGCGAACCCGGTGGCCAACGGCGGCCGGCTGCTGCGCGACCTGGAGCTGCCCGACTTCCGCGACTACGCGGTCGACGTGCCGACGCCGGGCGAGCCGATGGCCGGCGCGACCGGTGTGCTCGGCCCCTGGGTCCGCGACGTGATCGCGTGTAACCCGGAGACGTTCCGCCTGTTCGGCCCGGACGAGGTCGCCTCGAACCGGCTCGGCGCGGCGTTCGAGGTGACCGGCCGCGCGTTCATCGGCGCGGAGGTGCCCGGTGACGACCATCTCTCCCCCGACGGCCGGGTGATGGAGGTGCTCTCCGAGCACCTGTGCCAGGGCTGGCTGGAGGGCTACCTGCTGACCGGCCGGCACGGCATCTTCACCAGCTACGAGGCGTTCATCCACATCGTCGACTCGATGGTCAACCAGCACGCCAAGTGGCTGAAGGTGACCCGGGACATCCCGTGGCGGGAGCCGGTGGCCTCGCTGAACTACCTGCTGTCCAGCCACGTGTGGCGGCAGGACCACAACGGCTTCTCGCACCAGGACCCGGGCTTCATCGACCACGTGATGAACAAGAAGGCCGAGGTGGTCCGCGTCTACCTGCCGCCGGACGGCAACACGCTCCTGTCCACTATGGACCACTGTCTGCGCAGCCGGCAGTACATCAACGTGGTGGTGGCCGGCAAGCAGCCCGCGCCGAACTGGCTGACCATGGACGAGGCGATCCAGCACTGCCGCCGCGGCCTGGGCATCTGGGACTGGGCCAGCACCGACGACGGCGTCGAGCCGGACGTGGTGCTCGCCTGCGCCGGCGACGTGCCGACGCTGGAGACGCTCGCCGCTGTCGACCTGCTGCGCCGGCACCTGCCGGACCTGAAGGTGCGGGTGGTCAACGTGGTCGACCTGATGCGCCTGCAACCGCCGTCGGAGCACCCGCACGGTCTGCCGGACAACGAGTTCGACACCATCTTCACCCGCGACAGGCCGGTCATCTTCGCCTACCACGGCTACCCGTGGCTGATCCACCGGCTCACCTACCGCCGGACCAACCACGAGAACCTGCACGTACGCGGCTACAAGGAGGAGGGCACCACCACGACGCCGTTCGACATGGTGATGCTCAACGACCTGGACCGCTTCCACCTGGTCATCGACGTGATCGACCGGGTACCGGGGCTGCGGTCGCGGGCCGCGCACCTGCGTCAGGACATGGTGGACGCCCGCCAGTCCTGCCGCGACTACACCCGGCGCTACGGCGAGGACGACCCCCACGTCGCCGAGTGGCGCTGGGTCCGCGAGAACGATCCGGCGGTAAGGAGTGGCGAATGAACGAGGAGATCCTCGTCGGCTACGACGGCTCCCCTGACGCGGCTGTCGCCCTGAACTGGGCGCTGGACGAGGCGGGCCGCTCGGGCCGGCCGGTGCGGCTGGCGTACGTCTTCGAGTGGTTGACGGTGACCGGCTGGATCGGTCCCGGGGTGGCCCCGGGGGTGTGGCCGGACGAGGCCGCCCGCCGGCAGGTCGAGGAACTGGTCCGCAAGGCGGCGGCGGACGCCGCCGCCGACCGGCCCGGCCTCACCGTGCACGGCGAGGTGTTCGACGGCCCGCCCGCGCTGGTGCTGCAGGAACGGTCCGCCGAGGCCGGGATGCTGGTGCTCGGCAGCCGCGGCCACGGCGGCTTCGGCGGGCTGCTCGCCGGCTCCACCGCGGTCTCGGTGACAGCGCACGCCCACTGCCCGGTGGTGGTGGTCCGCGACGGTCAGGCCGCCACGTCCGGGCCGGTGGTGGTCGGCTCGGACGGCTCGGAGACGGCGCTGCGGGCGCTCGGCTTCGCCGTCGAGCGGGCCGCCCAGCGGGACGTGCCGCTGCGGGTGCTGCGGGCCTGGGAGCCGCCCGGCGACAGGTGGGTGCCGCCGGGCTTCGACCCGGAGGAGACCGCCGCCGCCGAGCGGGCCGCCGCCGAGGCGGAGCTGGCCACCTGGCGGGAGAGCTTCCCCGACGTGCCGGTGGAGGTCGAGGCCGTTCCCGGCAGCCCGTCGGCGCTGCTGGTGGAGGCGAGCCGGTCGGCACAGCTCGTGGTGGTCGGCAGCCGGGGCCGGGGCGGGTTGCGCGGCATGCTGCTCGGCTCGGTCAGCCAGCAGCTCATCCAGCACTCGCACTGCCCGGTCGCCGTGGTACGCGAGCGCTGACCAGACGGGCGCGCTTGGCTCGTGGAGCACCTGCCGCGAGGACGGTGGTCAGCAGCCGGACGCGGTGGAGCCCTCCTCCGGGTTGAGCGAGAAGTAGTCCTCCTCCTCCTGCGCCAGGTGCAGGCGCAACACCGCGTCCAGGCCGTAGAGCGCGGCGAGCAGATCCGGCACCTCGTCACGGCGCAGCCGCCCGTCCGGCTGCGCCGTGAGATGCCCGCCGATCCGCTCCACCAGCCGCACGATCTCCACGTGCGCCCGGCTCATCGTGGAGGTCGCCTCGTCGCTGCCGAGCGGCCCGGCCAGCGCCGGGTACAGCTGCCGGTCCTCGGCCGCCTCGTGCGGCAGCACCTCGTCGACCAGACGCCGGTGCACCTCGCGCAGCGCCGGCAGGCACGCCGGGTCGTCCGGTCGGGTCGCCACCATGTCGGCGGTGTCCCGCAGCCGGGCCAGCACGTCCCGGATGCCACCGTGCTCGCCCGCGTACCTGTCGATCAGCTCCGCCGTGTGCGGGGGCAGGTCCCGCCGCCGCAGGCCACCGCCGAGCGCGCGCAGCGCATTGAGGATCACCAGGACGTCGATGCCCTCCTGCAGGAACGCGCCGGCCACCGGGGGCAGCCGGCCAGCGGCCGCCACCAGCATCGCCAGCACCGCCAGGCCCATCCCGACGGTGGCGCTCTGCACCGCGATGCGGCGGGCGTACCGGGCGATCTCGACGGCGTCCGCGAGCCGGTCCAGGCGGTCCACGGTGAGCACCGCGTCGGCCACGTCGGCCGAGGCGGTCGCCCCGGTCGCGCCCATCGCCACCCCGACGTGCGCCTCGGCCAGCGCGGGCGCGTCGTTCACGCCGTCGCCGACCATCACTGTCACCGCGTGCGCCGACTCCTCGCGTACCCGCTCGGCCTTCTCCTGCGGCGAGCAGCGCGCGATCACGTCGTCCACCCCCACGATCTGCGCCACCTGGCGGGCCGTGCCCGGACGGTCGCCGGTCACCATGACCAGCCGGGTCAGGCCCGCCTCGCGCAGCCGCCGCACGGTCCGCCGGGCGTCCGGGCGCACCGGGTCCTCCAGCAGGATCGCGCCCAGCGGGCCGTGGTCGTCGCTGACCCAGACCGCGGAGCGCCCGGCCCGTTCGGCGCGCTCACCGAGCCGGCCCGCCCACTCCGGCGGCTCGCCCGCGAACTGCCCGACGTGCACCGTCCGCCCGTCGACGCGCCCGCTCACGCCGTGCCCCGGCTCCTCGGTGACATCGGTCGGCTCAGCCAGCGGCAGCCCGCGCTCGCGGGCCTGCCGGACCAGCGCGGCGGCCAGCACGTGCGGGGAGAGCTGCTCGACCGAGGCGGCCAGGCGCAGCACCTCGTCCCGGTCGCCGCCCGGCGCCACCACCACCTCGGCCGCGCGGGGCCGCCCGGCGGTGAGCGTCCCGGTCTTGTCCAGCAGCAGCGTACGAGCGCGGCCGAGCTGCTCCAGCGAGCCACCGTCACGCACCAGCACGCCGCGCCGGGCCACCCGGGACAGGCCGGACACCACGGCGATCGGGGTCGCCAGCAGCAGCGGGCACGGGGTGGCCACCACGAGCACCGCCACCGCCCTGGTGAACTCGCCGGACAGCAGCCATGCCAGCCCCGCCAGCACCAGCGTGAACGGCACGAACGCGGCGGCGTACCGGTCGGCGAGCCGTACCATCGGCGCCTTGCGGGCGGTGGCCTCGCCGGCCAGGCGGACGATGCCGGCGTAGGTGCTCTCCGCCGCGTTGCGGCGGGCCCGCAGCCCGAACCCGGCGCCCGCGTTGACCACCCCGCTGGCGACCTCGTCGCCCGCCGCGCGGGTGACCAGCTGCGACTCGCCGGTGACCACCGACTCGTCGAGCGTGGCCGCCTCCTCGACCACGCCGTCGACAGGCACCACGTCGCCCGGCCCGACCACGAGGCGGTCCCCCACCTCGACGCGGTCCAGCGGCACCACCTCGATCCCGCCGTCCGGGGTCCGCCGCCGCGCCTGCCGCGGCGCGCGTTCCAGCAGCGCCCGCAGGTCACGGGTGGCGCGGCGCTGGGCGTACTCCTCCAGCGCCCGCCCGGTCGCGACCATCACCGCGATCACGGCGCCGGCCAGGAACTCCCGCACCAGCAGCGCGCCGAGCAGCGCCAGCACCGCGATGACGTCCACGCCGAACTGCCGCAGCCAGAGCTGGCGCAGCGTGGTCCAGGCGGCCGGGACGAGCGCGACCACCGTGACCGCCGCCCAGACCAGCCGGGCGGCGTCGTGCGCGCCCGCGAACCACAGCGCCGCCCCGGCCAGCACGGCCGCGGTGAGCAGCACCAGCGGCGCCCACTCGGCCCACGCCCACCGCCGGGCACGGGCCGGCTGCTCGGGTACGCACTCGCGTGGTTCGCTTCCCACGTGTGGATCGTCTCAGTCGGACGTGGGGCGGGCGGGCCGACACGGGTAATCCGGGGGATGGAACGGCGTCCCCACCCGGGCGTGGGGCACGATGGGGAAAACAGGAAAGGTCGTGACGATGAGCCACGAGACGCCGGCCGGCGATCGCCCGTTGACCACCGCGCTCGCGGAGGCCGCCGGAATGGCCGGCCACGCTCCCTCGGTGCACAACACGCAGCCGTGGCACTGGACGGTCCTGCCCGACGCGCTGGAGCTGCGGGTGGTACGCGAACGGCACCTCAGCGCCATGGACCCGGAGGGTCACCTGCTGGTGGTGAGCTGCGGCGCCGCGCTGCACCACGCCCGGGTGGCGCTGGCCGCCGAGGGCTGGACCCCGGTGGTGGAGCGGCTGCCCGACCCGGCCGAACCCGACCTGCTGGCCAGGATCACCAGTCTGAAGCACACCGGAGCCGACCCCGACGCCATGCGCGTCGTGCAGTGCATGCAGGTCCGGCACACCGACCGGCGTCCGGTCAGCGACGAGCCGATCCCGACCGCCGCGCTCGATGACATCGACCGGGCCGCCACCCGCGAAGGCGTGAACCTGCAACTGCTCGACGACACCCAGAAGATCCAGCTCGCCAGCGCCGCCCAGCAGGCCGCCGCCGTCGAGGCGGACAGCCCGGAACTGCGCGAGGAACTGGCGTACTGGACCAGCCGGGCCGGCACCGGCACCGGGCTGCCGCCGGAGGTGCTGCCCGAGCAGGCCCCCCAGACGACCGTTCCGGCCCGCGATTTCGGCCGCGCCGGATCGCTGCCGATCGGCCCCGGCCACGACAAGACCGCCGTGTACGGGATCCTCTGGGGCGCCGACGACGAGCTGATGAGCTGGCTGCGCGCCGGTGAGGCGCTTTCCGCCGCCTGGCTCACCGCCACCCGGCACGGGGTGTCGCTGGTGCCGCTGTCCGGCGTGGTGGAGGTCGAGGGCACCCGTGAGGTGCTACGGCAGATGCTCGCCGGCCTGGGGTTCCCGTACATCAGCATGCGGCTGGGTGTGGCCGACCCGAACCACGCCGGCCCGCCGCACACCCCCCGGCTGGACGTCGCGCAGACCGTCGACACCTCGGCGGTCCGCGACCGGCTCACCTGACCGGTCTCGATCAGGGCGGCCGCCGGGCGATACCATCGCCCGGTGGCCGCCGCACCCCAGCCCCAGCACGAGCACGTCGCGCCGTCGCTCGGGCTGACCCCGCTGTCCCGCGTCCGCCTGGACGAACTGCTCCAGGAGATGCTCGACCGCGTCGGCGAGGTGGTGACCAGCCGCGAGCGGCTCCGGGCGCTGCTGGACGCCGTCGTCGGCATCGGTTCCGACCTCGACCTGCGCAGCACGCTGCAGCGGATCGTGCAGTCGGCGTGCGAGCTGGCCGGCGCCCGCTACGGCGCGCTGGGCGTGATCGGCCCCGACCGGATGCTGCACGACTTCATCGTCCACGGCATCAGCCCCGAGCTGCACGCGAAGATCGGCGAGCTGCCGCACGGCCGCGGCGTGCTGGGCCTGCTCATCGACGAGCCGAAGCCGGTACGCATGCCGGACATCACCAAGCACCCCAACTCGTACGGCTTCCCGCCGCACCACCCGCCGATGCACAGCTTCCTCGGCGTGCCGGTGCGCATCCGCGACCACGTCTGGGGCAACCTCTACCTGGCCGAGAAGCAGGGCGCCGCCGAGTTCACCGAGGACGACGAGGAGATCGTGGTGGCGCTGGCCGCCGCGGCCGGCGTGGCGATCGAGAACGCCCGCCTCTACGCGCTGGCGCACCGGCGCGAACGCTGGCTCGCCGCCGCCGCCGAGATCACCTCGGTGCTGCTCGGCGAGGTACGCCGCACCGACGCGCTGACGCTGGTGGCCCGCCGCGCCCGCGAGGTCGCCGAGGCCGAGCTGGCCCTGGTGCTGCTCTACGACGAGGACGAGGCGCAGTTCACCGTCGAGGTGGTCGACGGCGCCGACCCGGTCACCCGGGAACTGGTCGGCGCGGTGCTGCCGGCCGCCGAGACCAGCTTCGCCGCGTCCGCCACGTCGGGCCGGCACGACCAGGTGGAGAACCTGGCCGCCGCGGCGCCCTGGCCCCGGCCCGTGGTCGCCGGCCCGGCCGTGGTCTCCCCCCTCGCCGCCGCCGACACGCTGCACGGCGTCCTGGTGATCGGCTACCGGCCCGACCACGGCCCCGCCGCCGACGACGACCTCGCGCTGCTGGCCAGCTTCGCCGGGCAGGCCGCGCTGGCCATGGAACGGGCCCGCGGGCAGGAGGAGCGGGAACTGCTGGTGGTCCTGGAGGACCGCGAACGCATCGCCCGCGACCTGCACGACGTGGTGATCCAGCGGCTGTTCGCCACCGGCCTGCAACTGCAGAGCGGCGCGATGAACGCCCGCCCCGAGGCCGCCAAGCGGATCAACCAGGCGGTCGACGACCTGGACGCCACCATCCGCGACATCCGCCGCACCATCTTCGAGCTGCGCACCCCGATGAGCGCGGCGCTGCGCACCGAGATCCGCGAGGCCATCGAAGTGGCCGCCGAGTCGCTCGGCTACCGGCCCGACCTGGAGCTGGTCGGCCCGATCGACAGCGCCGTGCCGGACGAGCTGCGCGGAGAACTCACCGCCGTGCTGCGCGAGGCGCTGTCCAACGCGGTACGCCACGCGCAGGCCGACCGGGTGTCGGTGCGCGTACGCGTCGACTCCGGCCGGGTCGAGATCACCGTCACCGACGACGGGATCGGCTGCGACCCGGAGGCGGCCCGCAGCGGGCTGGTCAACCTGCGGGAGCGGGCCGAGCGGCTGGGCGGCGAGTTCTCGCTGCGCCGGGCCGAGCCGCGCGGCACCGAGGTGCGCTGGAGCGTCCCGCTCGGCTGAGGCGGCGTCAGGTGTTCTTGCCGAGCAGCCGCGTCGCCAGCACCGCCGCCTGGGTGCGCCGCTCCAGACCGAGCTTCGCCAGCACGCTGGAGACGTAGTTCTTCACCGTCTTCTCGGCCAGGAACATCTTCCCGGCGATCTCCCGGTTGGTGAGCCCCTCCGCCACGTACTCCAGGATCCGCCGCTCCTGCTCGGTGAGCGACTTCAGCTCCCGGGGCTGCTCCACGCCGCTGCGGATGCGCTCCAGCACGCGGGTGGTGATCGCCGGGTCGAGCAGGGACTGCCCGGCCGCCACCCGGCGGACCGCGTCCACCAGGTCGGTGCCGCGGATCTGCTTGAGCACGTACCCGGCGGCGCCCGCCATGATCGCCGCGAACAGCGCCTCGTCGTCCTCGTACGAGGTGAGGATCAACCCCTTGATCGAGGAGTCCACGGCGCGGACGTCCCGGCACACGTCGATGCCGTTGCCGTCGGGCAGCCGGGCGTCGAGGATCGCCACGTCGGGGCGCAGCGCGGGGATGCGGCGCGCCGCCTCCTGGGCCAGGCCGGACTCGCCGACCACCTCGATGTCGCCGCTGCTCTGCAGCAGGTCGGCAAGGCCACGACGGACGACCTCGTGGTCGTCGAGCAGGAACACCCGGATCATCAGTCCTTTCTACCCGCTTTCCCGCGTCAGTAGCACGGGTCGAAAGTCCCGTCCTGCACGCGCCGGCCGGGACCGACGGCCGGGCCCAGGTGGGGACCTCCGGCCCTGCTCACCGCGCCGCCCGCTGACGCACCGTAGTGGTGTACCGGACGGGGGAGCCGGCGCCGCACGAGAGGGAGCACCACCATGACGACCGAATACACCACCGCGGACCTGCGGGCCGCGGTCGCCGACGCGGTCCGGGCGCCGTCGCTGCACAACACCCAGCCGTGGCGGTTCCGGGTGGTCGACGGCGGCATCGAGGTGTCCGTCGACCCGCTGCGCGGCCTGCCCGCCACCGACCCGACCGGCTGGGGCGCGCGCATGGCGGCCGGCGCGGCGCTGTTCAACCTGCGGCTCGCGCTCGCCGTGGCGGGCACCCCGGCCACGGTGCGGCTGCGCCCGTACCCCTCCGACCCGGACGTCGTGGCCCGGCTCGTGCCGGACGTGCCGCGCCGCCCCACCCCGACCGAGCAGAGCCTGTACGGGGCGATCAGCCGCCGGTTCAGCAACCGCGCGCCGTTCTGGCCGGACCCGGTGCCGGCCGAGGCCCGCTGGCGGCTCGGCGAGGCGGCCCGCGCCGAGCAGTGCTGGCTGGAGCTGGTGATCGGCACCAGCGCGGTGAACGCGGTCGCCGAGGTCGCCCGCAGCGCCCACCGGGTGCTGGAACGCGACCCCGCGTACGTGGCCGAGCGGGCCGAGTGGATCCGCTCCGAGCCGGCCCCGGACGGCGTGCCCTCCGGCGCCGGCGGACCGCAGAGCGAGCCGCAGGACCTGCTTCCCCAGCGCGGCTTCGGCGGCCGCAACCGCGCCCCCGGCCGCGACTTCGAGCCGGAGCCGCTCGTCGCGGTGCTCGGCTCGGCCGGCAACACCTCCGCCGACCAGATCCTCGCCGGGCAGGCGTTGCAGCGGGTGCTGCTCACCGCCACCGACGCCGGGCTCAGCGCGTCGATGCTGTCCCAGCCGATCGAGGTGCCGGCCGCCCGGGAGGCGCTGCGGATGTCGCTGGGCCGGTTCGGCACCCCGCAGATGGTGATGCGGATCGGGTACGGCCAGCCGGGCCGCGCCACCCCGCGTCGCCCGGTCGAGGAAGTGCTCGACCTGCCGGTCGTGCCGGCCTGACCCGAACCCCTCCGCGGGTCAGGCCGGCCGCACGGCCCCTTCTGTGCCGGTTCAGGCCGGGAGCGAGGCCAGCAGGGTGGCCTCCCGCTCCGGCGCCAGGCCGACCGGCGCGCGCGTGGGCCGCCCCGCCCGGGCCGGCACCTGCCCCACCTCGCGCAGCCACCGCCAGGTGTCGGCGACCGTCTCGGTCACCGGCCGGCACACCAGCCCCGCCGCGTACGCCCGCTCGACGTTCCGCTCCTGCAACCACCGGTACTCGTGCCCCCGCGGCACCCAGACCGGCAGGTCGTTCCACGGCACCACCCCGGCCGCCAGGATCGGCTCCGGCGGCGTCCACCGCAGCGTCGCGCCCGACCCGGTCGCCGCCACCGCCGCGTCGAGCAGCTCACCCATCGTCGCGTGCCCGGTGCGACCGATCACGTTGTACGCCCCGCCGACGCCCTCGGCCCCCCGGTCCAGCAGCCAGGTCGCCAGGTCACGGACGTCCACGTACTGGATCGGCAGGTCACGCGGCCCGGGCGCCAGCACGTCCCCGCCCCGGGCGATCCGGTTCAGCCACCACGGCAGCCGCCCGATGTCCTCCCCCGGCCCCAGGATCAGCCCGGCGCGCACGAGCAGCGCCCGGTCACCGAACACCCGCGTGGCGGCGAGTTCCCCGCCCGCCTTGTTCTCCGGGTAGTCGCCGTCGTCGGCGTCCGGGTCCGCCGCCACCGTCGGCGCCTCCTCGCCGGTGCCGAGCTCGACGGGTGGCGCGTACACCGAGCCGCTGGACACGTAGACGTAGTGCGGCACCGCGCCGACGAGCGCCGACGCCGCGTCCCGGACCGCCCGGGGCGCGCCGTCCCAGGTGTCCACCACCAGATCCCACTCGCCGCCGGCCAGCGCGGCCAGCCCGTCCGGCGCCGTCCGGTCACCCCGCAACCGGTGTACGCCGGGCGGCGCCTGCCCGTGTACGCCCCGGTTGAACACTGTCACCTGCCAGTCGCGGCGTACCGCCTCGGCCACCACGGCACCACCGACAAAGCCCGTACCACCCAGCATCAGCAGTCGCATGCGTCCCAGCCTGCCGCCGCCCGCCGGCCATGGCGCCCCTTGTTCACGGTGAGCGGATCTGCCAGCGGCAGAACCCGGTCCGAGGGCAGCTCGGCCCGGACGGGGCGGCGGCGCATGTCTTTGTCCGCCGATCTTGGAGTAATGGTGCCCAAGTATGCCCGGTTGACACCCTTCGCAAGGCACCACAACTCCAAGATCGGCGCACCCGCCCAAGACCACGGCGGTTTCCGAGCCCTCTCAAACAGCCCTCGCCCCAGTCCTCCGCGATCTTGCACTTCGGTACCCCGCATAACGCGCAAACGGGGACACCCGAAGGGCTGCACCTGCAAGATCGACGCGGTACTACGCCGCCCTTCGGTCCGATCCGGCCCCACCCCGCCCCGCGCGAGCCGCCCCAAGGGCGTCGATCATGAAGTTGACGGCACTTGGTGTCCGGTTTGTCGCCGCTAACCTCATGGTCAACCGATGGCGGGGTGCCTGGGGAGGGCTTGTTCGATCTTGGAGTTGTGGTGCCCAGGATGCCCGGCTTGACATCGTTCGTGAGGCGCCACAACTCCAAGATCGCGTTGATCAAGGAGTTTGTGTGCTCGTGGGTGCCGGAAAGGGCCGCAAACTCCTTGATCACCTGTGCAGAGCGAGGTGCCGGGTGGGGTGGGTGTGTCTGGTCGGTGGTGGGCGGGGTGTCGGGTTCGGGGGTGGTGGGCGGCACTCTGGTGGCGGAATCGTGGGCGGGTGCGGGGCGTTGTAACCGGGTGAACGACCGAGCAGGACCGCCCCCGAGCGGTCGGCTGAGGGAACACGGCCTGCGGGTCGTTGAGCCTGGTTCCGACGACGTGAACCCGCGCCCGGGTGGTGTGAGGTGCCCGGGAATGATGCCGGGTCGACGGTCGTTGGACATCCTTCCGGCGCCGCGTGAAGGCCCCCCGCCCTCCGCGAGCAGCCCGAGACCCCTGAGACTTTTGAGCGCCTGACGGTGCCCACGTATCCCGTCCCCCACGGGTGCGTCGACCCCCGAATGGAGCCCCCATCATGAACACGATTCTGCGTAAGAGCGTTCTGGGTATTGCTGGTCTGGCTTTCACCGGTGGCGTGTTCGCCGGCCCGGTCGCCGCCCACGCCGTTGACACCACCCACGCGGTCAAGCCGGTCACCGCCACCGTGCAGGGTGACAAGCTGATCCCGCACGGCGTGCAGGGCGACCAGTCCCGCATCGACCTCGACGACGAGCAGACCAAGAACGTGAAGGCCATCATCGCCGCGACGAAGAAGGCCGGCATGGACGAGCGTGCCGCGGTCGTGTCGATCGCTACCGCGTTGCAGGAGTCGAAGCTGGAGAACCTCGGCCACCTCGGTGACCGTAACGACCACGACTCGCAGGGCCTGTTCCAGCAGCGCCCCTCCAGCGGGTGGGGCACGGTCGAGCAGATCACCGACCCCGAATACTCCACCACCGCGTTCCTCAAGGGCCTCAAGCAGGTCGACGGCTGGCAGGACATGCCCCTGACCAAGGCCGCCCAGACCGTCCAGGTCTCCGCCTACCCCGACCACTACGCCCAGTGGGAACAGCAGGCCGCCGACCTCGTCGCCCAGCACTGGAACAAGTAAGAAAAAACGTGAAGGCCGGCACCCCGCACCAACGGGGTGCCGGCCTTTTCGCGTACCCGACGGGTCAGGCCGGGGGCAGGACGAACGTCCACGTGGTGGTGGTCGTGCTGGCCGCGGCGCCGGTGGCGGTGAGCCCGCCGTAGCTGCCGGTCGGCACGCTGCTCGCCGAGTCGGCGAGCAGGCCGGCCACCCGGCCGCCGCCGGTCTGCGAGGTGTTGCTGCGCACCGCCACGCCGGCCGGCGGGGTGAGCGCGGTGGAGGTGCTGTCGCCGTGCAGCCAGTACGACACGGCCCAGCTCTGCGCCGCGGTCACCGGCGCGTACGGGGTGATGCGGGTGGCGGTGCTCGCCGGATCGGTGGCCCGGGTGAAGACCGGCGCCCCGGGCGCGACACCCCGGTACGCGGCCAGCACCAGGTTGCCCTTCGCCTGACTGTCCAGCGTCACCCGGACAGCAGTGCCCGCGTCACCGGCCCCGGCGGTCTTCCACCAGGCGGTGGTGGTGGCGAAGCCGCCGTCGAGGCGGTCGAGCCTGCTCCAGCCGGTCACGCCGGCCGGCTCGCCGGTGCCGGTGTGCGTGTTCTGGCTGAGCAGAAGCAGCAACATGTCACCGGCCTGCACGCCCGCCGGGACGGTCACGGTGTGGCTGGTCCAGTTGGCGTTCGCGGTGGCCTGGCCGACGTACGAGATCCGCTCCGGTACGGGCGCGACGGTAACCTCGACGGTCGCGGTGCCGGTGGCGCCCCGGTCGTCGGTCACGGTGAGCGTGACCGGGTAGGTGCCGGCCGCCGCGTACGTGTGGGACGTGGTCGGTACGGAGGCGGTGCCGGTGGTGTCGCCGTCGCCGAAGTTCCAGCTGTGGTCCTGGATCGCGCCGTCGGCGTCGGTGGAACCCGCGCCGGTGAACGTGCACACCAGCCCGGAGCAGGTGGGCGTCAACGCGGCCACCGGTGCCTGGTTCGCGGGGCCGCCCGATCCCTTCAGGATCTTCACGTAGTCGATGTCGCCGGCGAAGTAGTCGCAGGTGACCTTCGTACCGTCGCACTGGCTCTTGCCGCCGACGGACAGCGGCCAGGTGTTCGCGATGGTGCCGGTCGGCCCGTTGAGGCGGCTGGTCCGCACGCCGTCGACGTACATCTCCACGTACGCGGAGGTGCGGTTGCAGGTGATCGTGTGCCACTGGCCGTCGGAGATCGGCACGTCGGTATAGCCGGTACGGGAGGCGCCGTCCGCGCCCCGGAACAGGCACTTCGGCTTGCCGTTCGGGGCCTCGAACTTCCAGTAGCCGCCGGCCGTGTTGCCCTGTCCCTTCTGGAGGATGTTGCCGAAGGAGTACGTGGTCCGGTAACGGATGGTCACCGAGAAGTCCCCGGCGTCCGGGTTGAAGTCGGTGGTGTGCGGCACCAGGTCGACGTGGCCCGGGACGTACTCCTTGTCGGTGGGTAGGTGCGTGGCGAAGCGGTGGCCGGTCGCCCCGGCGTAGAGCGCGCCGGTGACCACCTCACCGCCGATCGTGCCGTGGCGGCCGTTGCCGCTGTAGTCGGTCAGCACCGTCGACGACGACGCCGGCTCGTCCATGCTGTAGAACGCCACCGTCCGCGTCGCGGTGGCCTGCGCGGGCGCGGCCGATACCGTCACCCCGGCCGCCGCGACCACGGTCGCCACCCCTAATCGTGCGGCCGTCCGCCGCCACCGTCCCCGCTCGATCGTTGCCATGTGACCGCCTCCCTGCGCATCGGGCCTCACAGTGACACGCGCGGTGGCGGCGGCAGAATAATCCGCACGGTGGACCTGGGAGACCGATGTAGCCGGTGCCGGCTGTCCGGTGGGAGACGACCGCCTGTCGACCGGCGGCGTGGTGACTCTCGGTGGGCGATACTGGGTTTGAACCAGTGACCTCTTCCGTGTCAAGGAAGCGCGCTCCCACTGCGCCAATCGCCCGGGCAATCGCGAGCGGACGACGGGATTCGAACCCGCGACCCTCACCTTGGCAAGGTGATGCGCTACCAGCTGCGCTACGTCCGCGTGCCGCCGGTTCGCGCCGGCGACGGGGTGAACTCTACCCGATGCCAAGATCGCCGTGCGGCAGACCCCCGCCGCGCCGGGTGGCCGTGTGGTTGCGCCGCTCACCGCCGGGGTACTGAGGCCGGTGACAGCACAACCATCCCCCCGAAGGAGGCTGTCGTGGGTATCGGTACGAGCATTTTCCTGATCGCGGTCGGCGCGATCCTCACGTTCGCGCTCAACGCCAGCGTCGGCGGGGTCGACCTCGACGTCGTCGGCTGGATCCTCATGGCGGCCGGCGTCCTCGGCCTGATCATGACCACGCTGGTCTGGGGTCGGCGCCGTCAGGTGGTCGCCACGACCGCCGACGAGCCGGTGGAGTACCGCCGGGTCGAGGAGCGCCGGGACGTCGCGCCGCCCATGTGATCGTGAGCGGGGCCGACGGAGCTGATCGGTCCCGGGACCGGACCGGCCGGATCGAACATCCGGCCGGTCCGGTCTGCTATGCCCGCTCGCCGTCGGGGGCGGCACCGTCGGTGGCGGCGCGCAGCCCGTACCAGCCGATCGCGGCCACCAGCGCCACCTGCGCCAGGTAGCTCGCGACGACCACCGCACGAGCGGCGTCCTGCGGCACCAGCACGAACGCCACCACGTAGACGAGCGCGGCGACGACCAGCGGACGCGGCATGGTCCGGCCGATCAGGATCCCGACGAGCGCCAGGACCATGCCGAGGACGATCGCCACCTGGCTGCCGAGGACGGCCGGGAGCAGCCCGTCCAGTTGGTCGTTGAACACGTCGAACAGCGCCCGTCCCTGCGCCTCCGGCACGACCGCCGGATCGGCGGCGTAGGCGAACGGCAGCACCTCCGCGGTGATCGCCAGCGCGAACACCACGCCGCCGAGGCCGGCCAGGAAGGCACCCACCAGGTTCAGCACGCCCGCGCGGCCCCGGGCCAGCCCGACGATGAACACCGCCGCGGCGATCCAGGACACCGCGTACGCGGGCCCGCCCAGGTAGAGGTTCATCGGCCAGTACGCGGACCCCAGCTCGCGGACGTCGTCGTAGTGGATCGCGCCGTCGAACGGCGGCTCCCACAGCATGAAGACGGTCCGTCCGGCCAGGGACGCCAGGAGCAGGACGAAAAGGGCGACGAGCGCGGCACGGCGCAACTTCGGTACGGGCACGGTGAGAGCCTCCGTCGATTCAGGTGTCGCCCCACCGTGCCGAGGTACCGCCCGCGCGGGCATCGGCCTCAGCACCTATCTTCGGAAAATCCCTGCTCAATGCGACTGTCGGGCGTGCTCCAGCCAGATCCGCGCGGCCCGCACCCGACGGTTCGTGGCGCCGCCGGGCGTCAGGTCGAGCTTGACGAAGATCGCGCGCAGATGGGCGTCGACGGTCCGCTCGGAGACCACCAGCTGCGCGGCGATCCCCGCGTTGCTGGCGCCGTCGGCGAGCGCGGCGAGCACCTCGCGTTCACGCGCCGTCAGCCCGCCGACCGACACCGGGCCCGCGGCATCCACAACCGCCGTGGCCGGGGCCGCCGGCTCGATGACGTTCGTCGTCTCCGCCGCACCGCCTCCCGTCGTACCCTCTGCGCCGCCTCGCGGCGTCACCGGCGCTGTCGGCGCGGCGGTGAGCAGCGCCGCCAGCCGGCCGGTGCCGGCCCACGCCCCGCCGACGACGGCGACGGTCAGCGCCGACACGACCAGGGCGACCGAGGTCGGGCCGAGGGACGTCCCGGGAGCGGCCACGAGCGTGCCGACGCCGACCACCAGCAGGGCCGCGGCGGCCAGGCCCGCGCCGCGCACCACGGCGCCGACCCGGCGCGGCTCGGTGGCGCCGCGGGCGGCGGTGACCGCGCACGCGGCGGCGAACACGGCGGCCCCGGCCAGTGCCACCAGGAAGGCGACCGAGCCCAGCGACGGTTCGACGTCGCCGGGCGTGCGGGCGACGGCGAGCAGCAGGCAGAAGACGACTGTCAGCGGCGCGGCGGTGGTGGCCGCCGCGGCCACGCCGAGTCGCGCCCGGACGGCGTGGTGCGATCCGAGAGCGGCCCGCCAGAGCGTCACCGGGAGCAGGAACAGCGCCACCGCTGCCAGCAGGGTGACGGCGGCGCCGACCGGCGCGAGCGCGGTACGCCAGGACTCCGCGGCGATCGTCGGAACCCCCGCGAACGGCTGGGTCGCCGTGGTCAGCAGCGCGTTGACGAGCGTGGCCACGCCCAGGGTGAGGCCCACGAGCCGGTGCGTCCACGGGACGGCGTCGCCGGTGCGGACGGCGGCCGAGGCGGTCAGCTGAAGGAGTGCCAGCGGCGGGATCCACGCCGAGTTCCACGCCGCGACGGCCGGCCCGGCCCACGGATGCCCGGCCGCGACGGCGGCCACCGCGACGACGGCGAGCGCCAGGTACGCCAGCAGCGACGCGGCGAGCCCCGCCGCCAGCCGGCCGGCGGCCCGGTGACCCGACCGGCTGAGCCGGAGCGCGGCGAGCGCGGTGACCACGGCTGCCGTCGCGAGGGCCACGGCGCCGACCGGGTCGCTCGCGAAACCGCCGTGCCCGGCCGCGCCCAGGACGGCGAGCGCCGCGACGCCGAGGGTCGCCGTGGCGGCGATGAGGACGGGCAGGCTCCGCAGCGCGGGCACCGGGCGGACGCCCGCCGTCATCCGTGGTGATCCCGTCGGGACGGGCGCCGGGGACAGCCGGTCGCCGTCCGCCGGCTCGGACGCGGGACAACGGCCACCAGCACATTCAACCCGGTCCCCCGCCCGAGGTCGATCCCGTGGCCGGTCAGTCGCGCATCAGCTCGTTCAGCTCGCCGAAGTCGAGCCCGCCGGCGAGCGCCTCGTACGTCCCGGCGCCGAACACCTCCGCCGCCGCGCGCCGGACCACCGCGTACGCCGTCTCGGCCAGCGCCGGGCCGAGGCTCACCCGGGCCACCCCGAGCCGCGCCAGCTCGGCCACCGGCGGCGCGCCCGGCCCGGCCAGCACGTTCAGCGGGGCCGGGATCGCCGCCGTCAGCGCGGCCACCGTCTCCGGCTCCACGGTTCCGGGTACGAAGATCCCGTCCGCGCCGGCGGCCAGGTACGCCTCGGCGCGCTCGACCGTTTCCGGTACGCCCCCGGCGCCCCGCAGGTACGTGTCGACGCGGGCGTTGACGTACAGCGGGATGCCGGCGCGGTCGGCGGCGGCCCGGACCGCGGCGAGCCGGGCGACCTGCTCGTGGATCGGGCGCAGCGGACCGCCGCCGTCGTGCCGGGCGTCCTCGACGTTGACGCCGACGGCTCCGGCGGCGAGGACGGCGGCGACGGTCTCGGCGACCTGGTCGGGGTTGTCGCCGTACCCGGATTCGATGTCGGCGGTGACCGGAAGGCGGACCGCGTCGGCGACGCGGCGGATGACGTCGACGGCGGTGTCGCGGGCGAGCAGGTCGCCGTCGGGGGCGCCGCGACTCCAGGCGACGCCGGCGCTGGTGGTCGCGATCGCGTGGGCGCCGGCCGCGGCGACGAGCCGGGCGCTGACCGCGTCCCAGGCGTTGGCCAGGATCAGTGGGTCACCGGGCCGGTGCAGGGCGCGGAAACGCTGGGCTCGGGTCTGTTGATCGTCCACCGGGCCAGTCTGGGTGGGGCACGCGGGTGCGGCAATGGCCAGCGGCGCGGCACTGGACTGATCGATGGCGACGAGAAAGGCCGTGTCGAATGATCGACACGGCCTTTCCGCTGGTGGGCGATACTGGGTTTGAACCAGTGACCTCTTCCGTGTCAAGGAAGCGCGCTCCCACTGCGCCAATCGCCCTCGTCTACTGCGAGGTGGAGACGGGATTTGAACCCGTGTACACGGCTTTGCAGGCCGTTGCCTCGCCTCTCGGCCACTCCACCGAGGTTGCCCCCGAACTGCGTGGCGGCATCTCCGAGCGGACGACGGGATTCGAACCCGCGACCCTCACCTTGGCAAGGTGATGCGCTACCAGCTGCGCTACGTCCGCACGCCCCCGGTGTTATCCGGTGACGGATGAGAACTTTAGCCGAGCCCGGGAACGGTTGCCAAATCGGGTTCCGTTTCCGGCGCGTCCGGTGGTGGCGGACCCCGCTCCCCCTCGGCTTCCTAGGAGCCTGGGTGGCTTCCGTCCGGGAGCACCGGCGAGCGCTCCCACCTGCGGAAGCAGACCGGCGCGTCGAGTGTCCGGCATCCGACTGCCCGCCCGCCGACCAGCCGCTTCGGTAACTCCCCGTGGTCATGCGGATGGGTTACCGTAACGCCGTGACGAGACGAGCCGCCGAGATCCGCCTGGACGCGCTGCTGCGTACGGCCTGTGAGGTGATCGCGGAACGAGGGCTCGCCAACACCCGCACCGCCGACGTGGCGGAGGCCGCCGGGGTGAGCCAGGCCCTCGTGTTCTACCACTTCGCCACCAAGGACCGACTGCTCGCGCAGGCGTTCGCGTACGCCGTCGAGCAGGACCTGGCCAAGCTCGACGCGGTGCTCCGCTCCTCCGCGCCGCCGCTGGCGAAGCTGCGCCGCATGCTGCGCCTGTACGCGCCGACCGGCCGGGCCACCTCCTGGTCGATGCGCATCGACGGCTGGGCGGAGTCGCTGCGTACCCCGGAACTGGAGAAGCTCTCCCGGCGGCTGGACCTGCGGTGGCGGCAGGACCTGGCCGCGCTGATCACGGACGGGGTCGCCGAGGGCACGTTCGACTGCCCCGACCCGGCCGGCGCGGCCTGGCGGATCAGCGCGGTGATGGACGGCCTCGCGGTCCAGCTCGCGGTGCACGAGCGGGTGATCACGCGCCGCCAGATCGCCGAGTGGATCCGCCTCGTCGCCGCCCGCGAACTGGGCCTCGAACCCAGTCAGCTCGACTGACCGGGCCCCGCCCCCGGCCCGCGCGGGCGGGTCCGCCGGTCAGGGCCAGGTCGGGCGGGGGCGCTCGAAGGGCGGTGGCAGGGTTTCCGGTTCGGTGACGGCGGCCGGGCGCAGCAGGCGGCGCATCCGCAGCAGCAGCCCGGCGCCGAGGAACAGCAGCAGCCCGCCGAGCAGGAACGCCGCCTGCACGAGGCCGAAGCCGCCGCTGTCCGCGACCGGGCGTCCGGCCACACCACCGGGCGGCGGCGGCTCCACCACTGCCGCGTCGGTCGGCTCGTCGGTCACCGGGTCGTCGGTGGGTGGCTCCTCGCTCGGCGTCTCCGAGGGCTCCGCGCTGGTGGGCGCCGGCGTCGGCGAAGCCTCCTCCCCCACCACCTCACGCGAGGCGGTCCGCCGGGCCAGCAGCCGCAACTGCGGGTCGTACGCCTCGGCGGCGAAACTCACCCGGCCGCGCGCGACGTCCTCGGCGAACGCCACCCGGTAGCGGGCGGTCACGGTCCGGCCCGGGCAGAGCACACCCGGGTCGAGTTGCCGGTCGGTGAGCCGGGCGGTGTCTCCCTCGGTGCGGATCTCCAGCGGGAACGACCCGCTGTCCTCCACCCGGTCCACCTTGAGCTGGTCCAGCCGCAGGCCCTGCACCCGCACCAACATCGACCAGCGCACCTTGACACAGCCGCCCCCGTCGGAGCGGGACACCACGGCGGACAGCGTCTCCACCCGGTTCCCGGCGGTGAACTCGTCCGGCAGACCGCTCAACTCGGTGGAGAAGGCCGCCGCCGCCCGCGCGGGCAGGGCTCCCCCGTACCCGGTCCCGGCCACGAAGGTCAGCACCAGTCCGATCCGTAGCGCGTGCCGCCACCCGCTCACCACGCCTCCTCACCCTCGGTCGTGTCCACAGGCAACGCTAGGAGCGCGCCGGGCACGCCGGTAGACGGGCGTGTTCGCATCCAACGCCACAACACGGGGGCCATTTCACCGAGCGTGGTGAACCGGTCACGGTCCCGCCGCGACACGCCCGGGATCGGGCCCGGCCGGCGGGTGGGACACAATTCTCCGGTGTCCGAGCTGTCCGCCGCGTTCGTCCGGCTGCACGCCCGCCTCGCCCCCGTGGCGTTCGTACCCGAGGTGCGCCTGCACCAGGCCGACGAGCCGATCGGCCTGTGGGAGCTGACCGAGGGCGAGTTTCGCAGCGCCCAGCCGCCGCCGTTCTGGGCGTTCGCCTGGGCCGGCGGGCAGGGCCTGGCCCGCTACGTCACCGACCACCCCGAGGTGGTCGCCGGCCGCCGGGTGCTCGACCTGGCCTCCGGCTCCGGCCTGGTCGCCATCGCCGCCGCCCGCGCCGGCGCGGCCGCCGTCCGGGCGGTCGAGGTGGACGAGCGGGCCGTCGCGGCCGTCGCGCTCAATGCCGAGGCCAACGGGGTACGCGTCGACGCCGAACTCGGCGACATCCTCGACGCCGACGCGGGCGACGCCGAGGTGGTGCTGGCCGGGGACGTCTTCTACAGCGAGGCGATGGCCCGCCGGATGCTGCGCTTCCTGCTCCGGGCCGCCCGTTCCGGCGCCCGGGTGCTGGTGGGCGACCCGGGCCGGGCGTTCCTGCCCCGCGAGCGTTTCCACGAGCTGGCCGCGTACGACGTGCCGGTGTCCGAGGCGCTGGAGAGCGTACGGGTGAAGCACACCACCGTGTGGGAGCTGGACCCGAACCCGCCCGGCGCCCGCCGCTAGCGTTACCGCGTGCTGTTCCGGGGCTGGGGGGCGTCCGTCGACGGGCAGTGGCCGGACACGGCCACCGTTGTCGACCACGTCGGCGTGCCACACCTGGTGGTGACCCGGCACGCGCTCGTCCGCCGGGTGCTCACCGACCCGGTGACGTTCCGGCCGGACAACGCGCTCGACGCGGTCACGCCGATCCCGGTGGCCGCGCTGCGGGTGCTCGCCGGGCACCGGTTCCGGCTGCCGCCGACGCTGGCGAACAACGGCGGCGCCAGCCATCCGGAGATCCGCGGCATCGTCGCCGACGCGCTGCACCCGCACCGGGTGGCCGCCCAGCGCCAGTGGCTGACCGGGCTGGTCCGGGAGCGGGTGGCCGGGCTGGCGGCGACGCTGGACGCGGGCCGCCCGGTCGACCTGTACGCCGGGCTCGCCGCCGACCTGCCGCTGCTGGTGCTGGCCCGGCTGGTCGAGCTGCCGGACGCGCCGGTCGGCGCGGTGAAGGACTTCGCCCGGGCGGCGCTGGAGCTGTTCTGGGCGCCGCTGGACTCCGCCCGGCAGCTCGCGCTGGCCGCCGAGGTGGGCCGGTTCCACACCGTGCTGCGCGAGTTCGCCGCGACCGGGGGCGGGCTCGCCGCGCGGCTGCGCGACGCCGGGCACTCCCCCGACGTGGTCGTCGGCGCGCTGTTCTTCCTGCTGGTCGCCGGCCAGGAGACCACCTCGCAGTTCCTGACCCTGCTGCTGCACCGGCTGTCCGGCGAACCGGCGGTACGGGCCGGCCTGCGCGCGGGCACGGTCGCCGTGGACGACGTGGTCGAGGAGGGGCTGCGGCTGGAGCCGCCGATCGTCACGTGGCGGCGGGTGGCGGCGGTCGACACCACGCTCGGCGAGCTGCCGGTGGCGGCGGGCACCAGCGTGGTGGCCTGGCTGGCCCGCGCCGGGCGCGACCCGTCGGTGGTCGGCGCGCCGGGTGAGTTCCGCCCGGGGCAGCCCGGCTCGCGGCGGCACCTGGCGTTCGGCGCCGGGCCGCACCGCTGCGTCGGCGCGCAGCTGGCCCGGATGGAGGCGGCGGTGGTGGTCGCCGAGGCCACCGCGCTGCTGGACGACGTGACTGTGGTCCGTCCACCCTGGTGCCCGGACAACCTCACGTTCCGGATGCCCGACGCGTTCGTGGTCCGCCGCGCCTGAATCCTGCGGGTGTTAACAGGGGGCCCTTCCTCTATCGGAGGCGTTAATAAGGGGCCCTTCCTTACTCCTCGGCCCAGGCGCGCCAGTCGTCGAGCACGCCGTACAGGGCGGGGGTGAGCCACCCGGGAGCGGACCTGCGGAACACGCCGGGGTCCATCCCGCCCGCGCCGGCCGGTACCGCGCCGAGCAGGTTCGGCACCAGCTCGGACAGGTTGAGCCAGTGCACCAGCTCCGGTTCGGCCGGCCAGGCGCCGATCACCACGCCGGCCGGTACGGCCCGCCGCTCCAGCGCCTCCAGCGTCAGCGCGGTGTGGTTGAGCGTGCCGAGTCCGGCCCGCGCCACCACCACCGCGGGCGCGCCGAGCGACACCGCGAGGTCGGCCACCGTCCACGGCTCGCCGGACGGGCGCAACCCCATCGGTACGAGCAGCCCGCCCGCGCCCTCGATCAGCACCAGGTCGTGCTTGTCCGCCTCCTCGCGGATCGCGTCGACGGCGTTGTACAGCTCCAGCGGCGGCAGGTCCGCCACCCGGGCCGCGGCCAGCGGCGCGAGTGGGTCGGGATAGCTGGCGAGCGTCCGGCCGGTGAGCGGGGCGGCCAGCCGGGTCACCGAGTCGACGTCGCCGGGCTCGCCGGTGGCCGTACCGGTCTGGCCGGGCTTGACCACGGCGACCCGCAGCCCGGCGGCCTGCGCGGCGGCGGCGACGGCGGCGGTCACCACCGTCTTGCCGATCTCGGTGTCGGTGCCGGTCACCAGCACCGGCCCGGTCCAGGCGTCGCCGAGGCTCATGGCGCACACTCCACGATCACGTCCAGGGCCCGGTCGAAGTCGGCCCGGTCCACCCCGGCGCTGACCGTGAGGCGCAGCCGGGAGCGGCTGTCCGGTGTGGACGGCGGACGGAAGCAGCCGACCGCCACACCGCGCTCCCGGCAGGCGGCGGCCCAGGCGGTCGCCGCCTCCGGTCCGGGCGCGGTCACCGAGATCACCGCGCCGTCCGGGGCGGACACGGACAGCCCGGCCTCGCCGAGCCGGCGCACCGCCGTCGCGACCCGGTCGGCCAGCTCGGCGCGCAGCGCGTCGCCGTCGCGGGCCAGGCGCACCGCGGCACGTACCCCGGCCACCACGGCGGGCGGCGGCGCGGTGTCGAAGATGAACGTGCGGCCGGTCTCCACCAGGTGGCGGACGAACTCGGCCGGCCCGGCGACCATGCCGCCGGCCCCGCCGAGCGCCTTGGACAGCGTCGCGGTGACCACCACGTCGGGCGCGCCGGCCAGCCCGGCGGCGGCCACCCCGCCGGCCCCGGCCGGGCCGGTGACGCCGAGCGCGTGCGCGTCGTCGACGAGCAGCAGCGCGCCGTGGCGGCGGGCCACCTCGTGCAGCTCCGCGAGCGGGGCCAGGTCGCCGTCGACGGAGAAGACCGACTCGGTCACCACCACGGCCGGGCGGCCCGGCGCGGCGGCCAGCGCCGCGGCCACCGCTGCGACGTCCGCGTGCGGCGTCACCAGCGTCTCGGCGCCGGAGATCCGGCAGCCGTCGATCAGCGAGGCGTGGTTGTGGGCGTCGGAGACGAGCAGCGTACGCGGCTGCGTCAGTCCCCGGACGGCGGCGAGGTTGGCCAGGTAGCCGGAGGAGAACACCAGCGCCCGGTCGACGCCGAGCCAGTCGGCCAGGTCGTCCTCCAGCGCGTGGTGGGCGTCGGTGGAGCCGCGCACCAGGCGTGACCCGGTGGCGCCCAGCCCGTACGCGGACAGGGCCTCCGCGGCGGCGGCGGTGACCTCCGGGTGGGTGGCCAGGCCGAGGTAGTCGTTGCCGGCCAGGTCGACCACCGCGTCGTCGGCGGCCCGGGGACGCAGCGTGCGGGTGAGTCCCGCCCGGGCCCGCAGCTCGGCGCGGCGGTCCAGGGCCGCCAGCCAGTCCGCCACCGTGCCGTCCCCTCCCGCCGACCACCGCCCCGCCGGGCGCTTCCGCGGGGCGAAGTTACCACCCGTCCCGAGGGCTCCGGCGTGGCGCGGTCCCGGCTCGCCGGGGCTGCTGGCGGCGGTTTCCCGGCCCCTCGGTGGCCTGTTAGGTTACGAGCCATGCCAGAGATCCTCGACCAGGCCCGGGAGCGGGTGCTGGGCAACGGTGTCGGCCTCGACGAGGCCGGTGTCCTCGCGGTGCTGAACCTTCCCGACGAACACCTGCCCGCCGCCCTCCAGCTCGCGCACGAGGTCCGGATGCGCTGGTGCGGTCCGGAGGTCGAGGTCGAGGGCATCGTCTCGCTGAAGACCGGCGGCTGCCCGGAGGACTGCCACTTCTGCTCGCAGTCCGGCCTGTTCACCTCGCCGGTCCGGTCGGTCTGGCTGGACATCCCGGCGCTGGTCGAGGCCGCGAAGCAGACCGCCGCGACCGGGGCGACCGAGTTCTGCATCGTGGCCGCCGTGCGCGGTCCGGACGCCCGGCTGATGAAGCAGATGCGTGAGGGCGTCGCGGCCATCCGCGCCGAAGTCGACATCCAGGTCGCCGCGTCGCTCGGCATGCTCACCCAGGAGCAGGTCGACGAGCTGGTCGAGATGGGCGTGCACCGCTACAACCACAACCTGGAGACCTGCCGCTCCTACTTCCCGAACGTGGTCACCACGCACTCGTGGGAGGAGCGCTGGGAGACGCTGCGGATGGTCCGCGAGTCGGGCATGGAGGTCTGCTGCGGCGGCATCCTCGGCCTCGGCGAGACGGTCGAGCAGCGGGCCGAGTTCGCCGCGCAGCTCGCCGAGCTGGACCCGCACGAGGTGCCGCTGAACTTCCTCAACCCGCGGCCGGGCACGCCGCTCGGTGACCGTCCGGTGGTGGAGGGCAAGGACGCGCTGCGCGCCATCGCCGCGTTCCGGCTGGCCATGCCGCGCACCATCCTGCGGTACGCGGGCGGCCGCGAGCTGACCCTCGGTGACCTGGGCACCCGCGACGGTCTGCTGGGCGGCATCAACGCGGTGATCGTCGGCAACTACCTGACCACGCTGGGTCGCCCGGCCAACGCCGACCTGAAGCTGCTGGAAGACCTGAAGATGCCGGTGAAGGCGCTCTCGGCGACCCTGTGAGGCAGCGGTGACCGATCTTTCCCCCGCCCCGGCCGTGCCCGTGGCGCTGTGGTGCGACAGGTGCGGCGAGTCGGTGGCGGCCGGGCCGCATCCGGCGTGCGAGGCGGCCCGGGCGTGGGAGCCGCCGCGCTGGTGCGCGTCCTGCCGGCGGCGGATGAAGGTGCAGGTCGTACCGGCCGGCTGGTCGGCGGTCTGCGTCGAGCACGGCGAGCGGCGGGGCTGAGGCGTGCTGCGGGGGCGGGCGGTGACGCTGCGGCCGGTGACCGACGCCGACGTGCCCGCGCTGGCCGCGATCCGGGCCACCCCTGAGGTGCGCCGCTGGTGGCGCGGCGGGGACGATCTGGCCGAGTCGGTCCGGGCCGACCTGGCCGACGACGCGGTGACGATCTACGCGGTCGAGCACGACGGCCGGCTGGTCGGGGCGATCCAGTGGTACGCCGAGACCGACCCGGACTATCGCCACGCCAGCCTGGATGTCTTCCTCGACCCGGCGGTACGCGGCTCCGGGCTGGGCGGTGACGCGATCCGCACGCTGGTCCGGCACCTGATCGACGAGTACGGCCACCACCGGTTCACGATCGACCCGGCGGCGGCGAACACGGCGGCGATCCGCGCGTACGCGAAGGTGGGGTTCCGTCCGGTGGGCATCATGCGCCGCTACGAGCGCGGGGCGGACGGGCGCTGGCACGACGCGCTGCTGATGGATCTGCTGGCCGAGGACCTGGCCGGCTGAGCTGACGGACGGGCGTGCCCGGCACCACGCGGGTGCCGGGCACGCTCTCCGGTAACTGTGTGACGGTGTCAGCGCTGGAGGGTCAGCACACCCGGCCGCCACGGCAGCAGGTTGTAGTCGCCGCCCGCACTGGGGTTCTTGCCCTGGTACAGGAACTGCAGGTTGCAGGGGTCGATGGTCTTGGTCTGGTCGGGGTTGTTGCGGACCAGGTCACCGTGGCTGATGTCGTTGGTCCAGGTCGCGCCGCTGTTGGCCTTGCCGGCGAACGGGTTGCTCTCGGTGGCGGCCTGCGGGGTCCACGAGCCGCTCAGGCTGTTGGACGTGAACGACCGGAAGTAGCGTCCCTGGCTTCCGATCGCCTCGACGATCATCAGGTACTGGTTCTGGCCCGCCACCTTGTAGACCTCGACGCCCTCGAACAGGTTGTTCGTCGAGTCCGACATGATCGTCGTGTAGCTCGAGCCGAAGCTGCCCGGGAAGTTCCCGAGCGGCATGCTCGACCGGTAGATCTTGCCGTTGTCCCCGGCGAAGAACAGGTACATGTTCTGGTCGTCACCGATCAGGGTCTGGTCGATGACGCCGTACGGGGCGTCCGGCAGGGTGGCGGTGGACAGCGTCTGCGCCGAGGACCAGCCGTTGGCGTTGGTCGGGTCGCTCGACGTCTTGTAGCTGAACGAGGTCGGTCCCCACTGGTACGCCAGCACCCAGATGTTCTTCGGCGCGAAGTACAGCAGGGTGGGCGCCACGGTGCCCTGGCTCATTCCGTTCTGGCCGGCCGAGGCCATGTCGGACCAGTTGGTGAACGGGGTGAAGTTCATCGAGCTGTACTGGCCGCTGCTGTTGACGTACGACCCGTAGACCAGGTGCTTGCCGTTGTGGACGACGTTCGTGAAGTCCTTGAGCGAGACCCAGCCGTTCTGCGGGTTCGCCAGCGCGCCGGTCGACGACCACCGGTAGGTCGACGGGAGCGAGCAGCCGCCCGGCGGGGGCGTCGTGGTCGGCGGCGGCGTGGTCGGGGACGGCGAGGTGCCGCCACCGAAGTCGGTCCGCCACTGCTGGTTGGTCTGTCCGTGGCAGTCGTACAACTGGACCTGCTGGCCGTTGCCGGTGCCCCAGACGTCCAGGCAGCGACCGGACTGCACGCCGCTGATGGTGCCGTTGGAGTTGATGTTCCACTGCTGGTTGGACTGGCCGTTGCAGTCCCAGATGATGATTCCGGTGCCGTTGGCGGTGGCCGCGCCGTTCGCGTCGAGGCACTTGGTGCCGTAGACCATCAGCTGCTTGCTGGAGGTGTACGTCCACTGCTGGTTCGACTGACCGTTGCAGTCGTAGAGCTGGACCCGGGTGCCGTTCGTCTGGGTGGCGTTCGGCACGTCGATGCACCGGCCCGACTGCACGCCGACGATCCGGCCGGCGCCGCCGCTCGGCGGCGGTGCCGTGGTCGGGGTCGTGGTCGGGGTCGTGGTCGGCCCGGAGGTCGGGGCGGCCGCGTTGAGCGCGTTGAGGACCGAGTTGTACGCGGCCTTCTTGTTGCCTCCGCCGTCGAACAGCAGCGGGCTCTCGTTCGAGCGCCACGAGTCGCTGTCACGCACGCCCCACACCGTGATGCCGATGCAGCGCGGCACGTTGATGCACGCCTGCGTCAGACCCGCGTACTGGCTGGTCGAGGAGTTCGTGACGTCGACCTCGGTCAGCGCCACGTCCACACCCAGCGCGGCGAAGTTCTGCAGCGTGGTCTGGAAGTTGCCCGGCAGCGAGCTGCCGCCGGTGAAGTGGGTCTGCAGACCCACGCAGTCGATCGGGACACCACGGGACTTGAAGTCCCGGATCATGTTGTACACACCCTGCGTCTTGCCGTACGACCAGTTCTCGATGTTGTAGTCGTTGTAGCACAGCTTCGTCGACGGGTCGGCCGCCCGCGCGGTGCGGAACGCCACCTCGATCCAGTCGTTACCGGTGCCCTGCAGGTTCGACTGCCGACGGCTGCCGTCCTCGTTGAACGCCTCGTTCACCACGTCCCACGCGGCCAGCTTGCCCCGGTAGTGGGCCATCACACCGTTGATGTGGTCGATCATCGCCTGACGCAGATTGCTGCCGTTCAGACTCTGCATCCAGCCCGGCTGCTGCGCGTGCCACGCCAGCGTGTGGCCACGGACCTTCAGGCCCCGCTGGGTCGCCCAGTTGTAGATCTGGTCGCCCGAGTTGAAGTTGAACTGGCCGCGCTGGGGCTGCGTCGCGTCCGGCTTCATCTCGTTCTCGGCGGTGATCATGTTGAACTCACGCGCCGCGATCGTGCTGTACGTCGAGTCGCCGAGCCGGCCCGCCGCGATGGCGGTGCCGAAGTAGCGGCCCGACTGCGCGGCGGCCGCGCCCAGCGTGCTCGCGGCGGCGTTCGCCGCCGGCATCATCACCGCGACGGCGGCCACCGTCACGGCGCTGACCGCGCCGGCGAGCAGCGCTCGGACGGCTGGTGATCGCCGTCGCCGACTCCCGCCGCGATGAGCGGATGGGCTCATTGCCATCTTGGCCTCCTTACTGGCCAACACCCAGGCCGTCGGGGCGGGACGACTGGACGTTTCGGTTGGGGTATCTAGCTTTGTCGATGCTTCCACCACGCATCGGTGGGGACAATGGTGTTTCGGAAAAGTTTCGGAACGTTTTTGGCCGCGCGGGGCCGGGTGCGGCGTGGCCGGTCACACGGGGTGCGGTACCGGCCACGCCACGTCGACGGTCAGGCGACCGCGCAGGCGGTCCCGTTGAGCGTGAAGGTCGCCGGCCTCGGGTTCGAGCCGGTGTGGGTGCCGTTGAAACCGAAGCTCGTCGACGCCCCGGGCGCCAGCGTCCCGTTGTACGACAGGTTCGTCGCGGTCACCGCCGTGCCCGTCTGGGTCACGTTCGCCGACCAGGCCTGCCCGACCTTCTGCCCGGCGTTGCCGAACGTGAACGCCAGCGTCCAGCCGTTGATCGCCGTGGTGCCGGTGTTGGCGACGGTGATGTTCGCGGTGAACCCGGTGTCCCAGGAGTTCGCCGTCCAGGTCACCGCGCAGGTGCCTCCGGCCGGCGGCGCGGTGGTGGTCACCGTGACGCCGGGCGAGGCGGGTGAGACGTTCCCGGCCGCGTCCACCGCCACCACCGTGAAGGTGTACGTGGTGGAGGCGGTCAGCCCGGTCACCGCCAGCGTGGTGCCGGTGGCGGTGCCGACCAGGACGTTCCCGCCCCGGTAGACGCGGTACCCGGTGACGCCCACCGCGTCGGTGGACGGACCCCAGGTCAGCGTCAGTCCGGTCGGGCCGATCGCGGAGGCGGTGGGAGTGCCCGGCGCGGTCGGCGGGGTGGTGTCGGGCGCCGGGCCGGCCGGCGTGGTGACGCTGACCGCAGCCGACGACGCGGATCGGTTGCCGGCGCCGTCGAGCGCCCGCACGGTGAACTGGTACGTCCGCTCGGGTGCCAACCCGGTCACGGTGAGGGTGGTGCCGGTCGAGGCGGTGACGACCGGGTCGGCGCCGGCCGAGGTACGGGTCACCTCGTACCCGGCCAGCCCGCTGCCACCGGTGTCGGTGGACGCGGCCCAGGTCAGCGTGAGCCCGCTCGACGTGACGGCGGACGCGACCGGGGTGCCGGGCACTGTGGGCGCGGTGGTGTCCGGGGTGACCGGCCCGGGCTCCTCGCCCCAGACCCGTACGCCGCCGGAGTAGAGCGGCACCTTGCGGTTGGGCCCGGCGGTGGCCTGGTACGACGGGTCGTTGGTCGGGTCCCAGGTGCCGCCCTCCGGCACGCCGATCTTGAACTGCACCTCCATCCGGTGCTGGGACTGCCCGGCGGGCGCGATGGTGTAGCCGGTGCAGTCGACTTCGACGTACCAGATGTCGCCGGAGAACTGCTTCGCCGTCGACGGCGACGGGCAGCCCTGGGTGTAGCCGGGGGTGACGGTGACCGGTCCGGTGCCGTCGGGCCGGAAGAAGTACCGGAACTTACCGGTGGTCAGCGCCCGGGCCGGGAACGCCGACTTGTTGTAGATGATCGCCTTCAGTCCGGTGGCGCGCGGCTCGGCCTGCATGACTGTGGTCTCCACGGTCATCTCGTCCATGTCGGGCGTCTCGGCGGACGGGAACCCGGCGCGCGGGCTGCCGCCGTACTCGTTGGCGAGCCGGGCCAGCGCGGAGGTGAAGCCGGCGTTGTAGTCGGTGGCCACCTCGTTCATCACGTAGTCGGACCGGCTGTCGGTGTACGCGTCGTTTGCCGATGACGGGCCGCCGACCAGCGCGCCGTAGAGCACGTGCCGGGTCTCGGTGGGCACGGTCTGGCTGTCCCACCAGGAGCCGTGCGCGGTGCGGTGGTGCGGGTTGCGCGGCGAGTTCGTGCCGAAGCCGATCTGGTAGCTGGAGTTGCGCGGGTTGTCGCCGAGCGCGTAGTTGATCTGCCGGACGGCGAAGTCGTGGTAGCGCGCCTTGCGCGTGGTGTCGGTGGTCTTGTCGCTGTAGACCAGCGCGGCGAACGCGGTGTTCGAGGCGTACCGCAGCGCGCCCCAGGAGTCGAGCACCGCCATCCCGCCGGGCGAGTACGGCACCCGCTGCCCGTTGACGCCCACCGTCCAGTAGTCCAGCCACCGGTTGGCGTCGTCGGCGTACTTCTGCTTGCCGGTCAGGTTGGCCAGCAGCACGTACGCGCCGAACTGCTTGTTGTCCCAGGCGATGGTCCACTTGTAGGAGCGGGTGGTGGACTGCGGCTCGGTGCCGAGCTTGTCGTACTCGCTCTCGGCCTTGGCCAGGTAGGTGGCGTCGCCGGTGGCCCGGTACAGCCAGATCGCGCCCCAGACCAGCTCGTCCTGGTAGCCGCTCCACGACTTGTAGAAGCTCGTCGCGTCGGTGATGCACTCGTGGTAGCTCTTCCGCACCGTGTCGGCGAACGTGTAGAGCTGCTTGGCGTGGCCGAGCAGCTTGTCCGCGTAGGTCGCGTCGGTGGGGCGGAACACCATGGACGAGGCGGCCATAGCGGCCGCCGTCTCCCCCGCCAGGTCCGCGCCGCCGCAGCTCGCGTCGATCTTGTACGCGGGCCGCGCCATCGGCATCACCTCGGCCGGGCCCCACCACTTGTGGTCGTCGTCGCCCTTGCCGACCTGTCCGTAGAGGACGTTCGGCGCGGGGTGCGCCTTGACGAAGTAGTCGTTGACGAAGCGCAGGTTGTTCAGCAGGTGGGTGAGCTGCCCGGAGGCGACGTAGCCGTCGCGGTACTCGACCGCGCCCCAGGCCAGCATGGTGGCGCTGAACGCCATCGGGAAGCCGAACTTCACGTGGTCACCGGCGTCGTACCAGCCGCCGGTGAGGTCGACGCCTACGTCGGCGCCGTCGGTGAGCGCCGAGTCGCCGCGCCAGGAGACGCGGTTCCACGAGGGCTTGGGGCCGGACTGCTGCGCCTCGTAGAAGAACAGCGACTTCTGCAACGCCTCGGCGTAGTTGAACGTGGCCGCGGCCTGCGCGGCGGGCACCTCGACGGCCGACGCGGGCGGCGCGGCGGCGACGGCCGTGGCCAGGCCGACGGCCAGCGCGGCGCCGGCGGCGAGCAACCGGCGCAGCCGCGACCGGCCTCCGGGCGGCGGTATCGGACGGGGCATGGCGAGCTCCTGTGGCTGGCGCCGCGCGGCAGCCGGAGCGGGGACGGCGCTCGGGGCTCCGGCTGCCGCGAGGCAGTGGTGGTGGGGTGACCGCAGGAGCCTCGGGAGCGCTCCCATGGATAAGCGACAATGTAATGCGCGGGCAACATGTTGGGAAGGCCACCGTCGGCGGGGCCCGCTCGCCGTACCGACGGGTAACAAACGGGAGCTGGATCACACCATCGATGCAGTTCGATATCGAGCCGACTCGTTCCCAGCTCAGCGGCATCGCGGTGACGACGAACGCGCCGCGGACGACCCCGTCCGGGCCGCCGCCGTCCTGGCATACGAGCGTACGGTTGCCCGCCCGCTCGGCACCGCGCGACAGTACGCCTCACCTGCGGTGCCATCGACGCCGCCGCTCCCCGGACAACCCTGAGGAGATCGCGATGGCTCTACGACTCGCCGAGGGCACCTCCTGGTCCGACACGCTCGCCCGGGCGGTGGCCGCCACCCCCGAGGCCTTCGACACCACCTCCGACGGCGTGCCCACGCTCCACAATCTCGTCCAGGGGCAGTGGCGCGCGCTCGGCACACCGGCGCCGGTCCGTACCCCTGTCGACAACACCGTCCTCATCCACCTGGCCCGGCTCGACGCCGAGGCCGCGCGCGGCGCGGTCGCCCACGCCGCGGCGGCGCACCGGGAGTGGGCGCAGACCCCGCTGGCCGAGCGCGTCGCCCGCGTCACCGACGCGCTGGACGCGCTCACCGGGCACCGCGACCTGCTCGCCCTGCTGCTGGTCTGGGAGATCGGCAAGCCGTGGCGGCTGGCCTGCGCCGACGTGGACCGGGCGCTGGACGGCGTGCGCTGGTACGTGGACGAGATCGAGCGGATGCTCGCCGACGGCCGGGAGCCGCTGCCCGGCCCGGTCAGCAACATCGCCTCCTGGAACTACCCGATGAGCGTGCTGGTGCACGCCGAGCTGGTGCAGTTGCTGGCCGGCAACGCGGTGATCGCCAAGACGCCGTCCCAGGGCGGCGCGGTCTGCCTCACCGTCGCCCACGCGCTGATGCGCCGCGCCGGACTGCCCGCCACCCTGCTGTCCGGCAGCGGCGAGGAACTGTCCGAGGTGCTCGTCCGCGCGCCGGAGATCGGCGCGGTGGCCTTCGTCGGCGGGCGCTCCAACGGCGGCAAGGTCGCCGCCGCGCTGCTCGACTGCGACAAGCGGCACTTCATCGAGCAGGAGGGCCTCAACGCCTGGGGCATCTGGAACTTCTCCCAGTGGGACTCGCTCGCCGCGCACCTGCGCAAGGGCTTCGAGTACGGCAAGCAGCGCTGCACCGCGTACCCCCGGTTCGTGGTCCAGCGCGACCTCGTCGACGAGTTCCTCGACATGTACCTGCCCGTGGTCCGCTCGATCCGCTTCGGCCACCCGCTCGCGGTCGACGAGACGTGGCGGGCCGGCGACCCGCTGCCGGAGCTGGACTTCGGTCCGCTGATCAGCGCCGCCAAGGCCGAGGAGCTGCGCCGCAAGGTCGAGGAGGCGGTACGCGGCGGCGCCGTACCGCTGCACCGGGGCAAGCTCGACGGCGCACCGTTCCTCGACGGGCAGGACACGTCCGCGTACGTCGCGCCCGCCGTGCTGCTGGCCCCGCCCGGCCGGTCCCGGCTGATGCACGCCGAGCCGTTCGGCCCGGTGGACACCATCGTGGTGGTGGACACCACCGACGAGCTGCTGGCCGCGATGAACGCCTCCAACGGCGCGCTCGTGGCGTCGCTGGCCTGCGACGACGAGGAGCTGGCCGGCAAGCTGGCGGTGGACCTGCAGGCGTTCAAGGTGGGCATCAACAAGCCCCGTTCCCGGGGCGACCGGGACGAGCCCTTCGGCGGCCGGGGCGCCTCCTGGAAGGGCGCGTTCGTCGGCGGCGACCTGCTGGTGCAGGCGGTGACGGTGGGCGGAGACGGCCGGCTCTACGGCAACTTCCCCGACTACAGCAGCTACCCCGCCACCTGATCCCCGCGAACACGGACGGGGCCCCCGCATCGGGGGCCCCGCCGTGTCACCGTCCCCCGCATCGGAGGTCGGTCCGGGTGGCGCGCGAACGCGCCGGTTGCGGCCCTCCGGCCGGACCCCTCGGGCGTGCCGCGCCGTTGCGGCTCACCTCCGGGGTCCGGCCGGACGGCCGTCAGCTCATCCCGGCCGCTGCGCCGGCACGACCGCGCCGGCACGCGCGCCGCTACCGGCCACCGCCGGTGCGCCGGTCACCGCTGGTGCGCCGGTCACCGCTGGTGCGCCGGTCACCGCGTCGCCGCCGGAGGCCGGCTCGCCCGTCGGCGGCGCGGGAACCAGCGGAAGCGTCGCGGTCAGCACCGCGCCGTCGCGTTCCAACGCCACCGGCCGGTCCAGGCGGCGCAGCGTCCGCAGCATCGGGGTGTTCTCGGCCTGCACGTGCAGCAGCACCGCGGCGTAACCGGCCCGGTCGGCGTGGCCGAGCAGGCGGCGCAGCAGCGCCGAGCCCAGGCCCCGGCGCTGCCAGTCGTCGCGCACCAGCAGCGCCGCCTCGGCCTCGTCGCCCTCCCCGAGCAGGTTCGCCATCGCCACGACCGGCTCCGCCGCCCCGCCGGAGCCCGCCGTCGCGAGCAGGGTCACGCCCCGGACCGGCTCCAGCAGCCGGCGCAGCCGCGCCGGCGCCGGGTCGGCCGCCCCGCTCAGGTAACGCCGCTGCCGGCTGCGCGGCGAGCAGGCCGCGTGCAGCTCGCGTACGCCGGGCACGTCCTCGGCCGTCGCCGCGCGCACCGACACCTCCCCGCCGTCGGGCAGCACCAGCGTGACCCGTTCGGTGTCCCGGCGGGCCAGCATGGCCGCCAGCTCGACCACTGCCTGCGCCCGGGCGTACTCGGCCGGGGTGAAGCTCGGCTCCCGGCGGCACAGCTCGTACGCCCCGCCCGACGGGTCCGCGAGCGCCATGGTCGTGCCGCCCACCCCGCCCGGTGCGGTGGCCGGAGTCGGACGCCAGGTCACGGTGTCGGCGCCGAGCAGCGTGCGCAGCGCCGCGCCGGTCGCCTCCGGGTCACGGGCCAGCCGTCCGGCGAGCCCGAGCACCCGGGTCGGCTCGTCGGCCAGCCCGCGCGCCTCGCTGCGCGCGACCCAGCAGTCCCGGCCCCGGCCACGCTCCACGGCGGCCCGCAGCTCCGCCTCGGTGACCTGCTCGGGCGCGTCGACCAGGAAGTCGTCGACCGCGCCGGCCTCGGTGGTGTGCACCTGCACGCTGAGGATGTTGACCCCGCGCAACGCGAGGCTCGCCGTGAGCACCGACAGGTAACCCGGCCGGTCGTCCACGGTGGCTCGGATCCGCCACAGCGCCATGGTTGTCTCCCTTCCTCGGCACCGACCATGCCGTGCCCCTGTTGCGGGCCCGTTGCCCCGGGGTGACGCGGCCCGTCCGGTCAGGTGACGGTGATCACGGGTGGCGTGCCGACCAGGTCCAACCGGTCGCCAAGGATCACCGCGCCGGCGCGGACGATCTGGGCGAGCCGGTCCACCTCGGTGGAGTGGAACCCGGCCGCGGCCAGTGGCTCGCTGTGGTCGCGGGCGACCACCAGCACCAGGCCGGCCCGGCCGAACGGCGCGACCGCGTAGTGGTGCCCCTCCGGGCTGGTCATGGCCCGCGCCCGCAGCGGGGTCACCTCCGGCAGCCGGGGCGGCGCCGGGGCCCGCCAGCTCGCGTGCCCGATCGCGGCGACGCCCGCCTCGCCGCTGCGCGAGGCCCAGTCCAGGGGTACGACGGCGGCCACCGCCCAGTCGGCGGCGAGCAGCCCGGGTGCCGCGTCGACGAGCGTGGCCACCCCGTCGGCCGGGTTGGCGGCCACCTGGGCGAGCAGTTCCGCGTCCTGCCCGGTGGTGGTGGGCGCGCCGATCGCCCGCCACACGCCGTCCACCCGCACGCCGGGGATCGCGGCCAGCCCGGCGAGCATCCGCTCCACCCGCGCCGCGCCCGGCCACACCACAGTGAAGTCGTCCACCGCCCGGCCGCCGAGCCGTTCCAGGACCACCACCTGCACGATGTCGGCGCCGGAGACGCCGAGTGTCCGGGCCACCTGGCCGAGCGTGCCCGGACGGTCCGGCAGGGTCACCCGAACTCTCAGCAGCATGTCTGATCCCCTCCGCTCGGCGGGCCGGCCGAGCGGCCGGCAGGCTGGGGCCCAGCCTGCCGGTTGACCATTTCGCCCCTGTTGCAGCGGCATGTCCCGCCGGGAAAACCCCGACCTTGACAACAAAGCTGAGCTGCCATCAACTAATCGGATGACCGATCCGGCCGCCGCTGCCCGGCTCTCGGCCGGCTCGGCACCCCGCGGGCTCGACCTCGACCGGCTCGCCACCTACCTGGCCGCGCACCGGCCGGACCTGACCGGCCCCCTGTCGGCGCGGCTGATCGCCGGCGGCAAGTCCAACCTCACCTACCTGCTGCGCGCCGGTGACCGCGAGGTGGTGCTGCGCCGGCCACCGCTGGGGCACGTGCTGGCCACCGCGCACGACATGGCCCGGGAGCACCGGGTGATCTCGGCGCTCGCGCCGACCGGCGTACCGGTGCCGGAGGCGCTGGCGCTCTGCGCCGACGAGAGCGTCATCGGCGCGCCGTTCTACCTGATGGCGAAGGTCGACGGCGAGGTCTACCGGCGGCGCGAGCAGACCGACACGCTCACCGCCGCCCAGCGGCGCGACCTCGCCATGGCGATGATGGACACGCTCGCCACGCTGCACCGGGTCGAGCCGGCCGAGGTCGGGCTGGCCGACTTCGGCCGTCCGGAGGGCTACCTGGCCCGGCAGGTACGCCGCTGGGCCGGCCAGCTCGACCGGTCCCGCAGCCGGCCGCTGCCCGGCATCGACGAGCTGCGCGACGCGCTGGCCGCCAGCGTGCCCGAGGGCGCGAACGCGGGCCGGATCGTGCACGGCGACTACCGGCTGGACAACCTGCTCGCCACCGTCGACCCGCCGGCGGTGCGGGCGGTGCTCGACTGGGAGATGGCCACGCTCGGCGACCCGCTGGCCGACCTCGGGCTGCTGCTGACGTACTGGGACGTGCTCGGCGACAGCGACCACGGCGAGGGCAACCCGGTGGCCGACGGCATCGGGCCGCGCGCCGGGTTCCCCACCGGGGCCGAGCTGATCGAGCGGTACGCCGGGCGCAGCGACGTCGACGTCGGCCCGCTGCACTGGCACGTGGCGCTCGGCTGTTTCAAGCTCGCGGTGATCTGCGAGGGCATCCACTACCGGCACACGCTCGGCCAGACCCTGGGCGAGGGCTTCGACCGGATCGGCGACATGGTGGCGCCGCTCGTGGCACACGGGCTGCACGCGGTGAGGGAGAGCTAGATGGAGTTCGCGTACGACGACCGGACGGCCGAGCTGCGGCAGCGGCTGGAGGCGTTCCTCACCGAGTGCGTGTACCCGGCCGAGCCGGTGCACCACGAGCAGGTGCTCGCGGCCGGCGACCCGTGGGCCCGCCCGCCGGTGATGGCGGAACTGAAGGCGCAGGCGCGCGAGCGCGGGCTGTGGAACCTGTTCCTGCCCGACGCCCGCTACGGCGCCGGCCTGACCAACCTGCAGTACGCGCCCCTGGCCGAGCTGACCGGCCGCAGCCCGCACCTGGCCCCGGAGGCGCTCAACTGCGCCGCGCCGGACACCGGCAACATGGAGCTGCTCGCCGAGTTCGGCTCCGAGGAGCAGCGCAAGCAGTGGCTCATGCCGCTGCTCGCCGGGGAGATCCGGTCCGCGTTCTGCATGACCGAGCCGGAGGTGGCCTCCTCCGACGCGACGAACATCGGCACCCGGATCATCCGCGACGGCGACCACTACGTGATCAACGGCCGCAAGTGGTGGTCGTCCGGGGCGATGGACCCGCGCTGCGAGATCTTCATCGTGATGGGCAAGACCGACCCGGACGCCGACCGGCACCGCCAGCAGAGCATGATCCTGGTGCCCCGGGACACCCCCGGCGTGACGGTACGCCGCGGGATGCGGGTCTTCGGCTACAGCGACGCCCCGCACGGCGGGCACGCCGAGATCGACTTCTCCGACGTACGGGTGCCGGTCGAGAACCTGGTCGGCGAGGAGGGCACCGGGTTCGCCATCGCCCAGGCCCGGCTCGGCCCCGGCCGGATCCACCACTGCATGCGCCTGATCGGCATGGCCGAGCGGGCCCTGGAGCTGCTCTGCCGGCGCGTGCTCGACCGGGTCGCGTTCGGCCGCCCGCTCGCCGAACAGGGCGTGGTACGCGAGTGGATCGCCGAGTCGCGGGTCCGGATCGAGCAGGCCCGCCTGCTGGTGCTCAAGACCGCGTGGCTGATGGACACCGTCGGCAACAAGGGCGCGCACACCGAGATCCAGGCCATCAAGATCGCCACGCCGCTGATGGCCGAGTGGGTGATCGACAAGGCGATCCAGGCGCACGGCGGAGCCGGGGTCAGCCAGGACACCCCACTGGCCGAGCTGTGGGCGGCGGCCCGCACGCTGCGCCTGGCCGACGGCCCCGACGAGGTGCACCGCGCCTCGCTGGCCCGCCGGGAGCTGCGCCGCTATTCCTGACCGGCTCCCGCCGGGCGTGGTCAGGCGGAGGCGCGGTGGATCAGCTCGGTGTCCAGCAGCACGTGCGGCGAGGGAACCTCCTCGCCGCGGATGCGGGAGACCAGCAGCCGGGCCATCTGCCGGCCCATCTCCTCGACCGGCTGGAACACGGTGGTCAGCGGCGGCTCGGCCTGACGCGCGATCGGGGCGTCGTCGAAGCCGATCACCGCGACGTCCTCGGGCACCCGGCGGCCCGCCTCGCGCAGCGCGCGCAACGCGCCGAACGCCATCAGGTCGGAGGCGACGAACACGGCGTCCAGTTCCGGGCAGACGTCCAGCAGCCGGCGCATCGCGGCGGTGCCGCTGCCCTCGCTGAAGTCCCCGTACGCGATCAGGCCCGGGTCGATCCGGCCGCCGGACGCCCGGACGGCCTCCTGGTAGCCGGAGAGCCGGGCCAGGCCGGCGCCCATGTCCTGCGGGCCGGCGATGGTGGCGACCCGCCGGCGGCCCTGGCGGAACAGGTGCTCCACCGCCTGCCGCGCGCCGCCGACGTTGTCCATGTCGACGAACCACGCCGGCTGGGCGTTCGGGTGCAGCATCCGCGCCGGGCGGCCGCCGAGTACAGTCGGCAGGCCGCGCTCCTCCAGCAGCGTGGGCAGCGGGTCGGCGTCGTGCAGCGAGAGCAGGAGCACGCCGTCGACGTGCTGGTTGGTCAGGTGGTGCTCGACCCGTTCCCGCTCGATCGGCGACTGCACCATGGCCAGCCAGAGCTGCATCGGCGTCTCGACCAGCCCGGAGCTGACGCCCCGCACGATGGCCGCGAAGAACGGCTCGGTGAAGACCCGCTCCCCCGACTCGGAGACGACCAGGGCCACCGAGTCGGTCCGCTGGGTGACCAGCGCACGGGCGGCGCGGTTCGGCACGTACCCCAGCTCGGCGATGGCCTGCTGGACGGCGGCCCGGGCCTCCGGGCTGACCTGCGGCGAGCCGTTGACCACGCGGGAGACAGTGCCGCGCCCGACGCCGGCGCGGGCCGCGACCGCGTCGAGGGTCGGACGCCCGAGCGAGCGGGTGCGCTGCGTTGTCATCGTCTGTTGCTCCTCCGACGGTCGGGCGGGCCCGGCACCGATTGAGGCGTCGGCGCCGGGCCGCCCGTTACTGGCTGGCCCAGCTTATTGTGCGGGCAGTCCGTTGCGTCGGATCACGTCGGCGTACCACCTGGCGCTGGACTTCGCGATCCGGGCCTGGCTGTCGTAGTCGACATAGACCATGCCGAACCGCTTCGTGTAGCCCCAGGCCCACTCGAAGTTGTCCATCAGCGACCAGGCGAAGTAGCCCTTGAGCGGCACGCCGGCCTCGATCGCGGCGTGCGCCGCCCGCAGGTGCGCGGCGAAGTAGGCCAGCCGGTCCGGGTCGTCCACCCGGCCGTCGACCAGCTCGTCGACGAACGCCGAGCCGTTCTCGGTGACGTAGAGCGGCAGGTCGGTGTACTCCCGGTGGACCCGCTCCAGCGTCTCCACCAGGCCCGGGGCGTCGATCTCCCAGTCCATGTCCGTCACCGGGACACCCCGGGTGACGAACCGGACGTCCTCGCTGCCCGGCCAGCAGGACGGCGCCCGCCAGTAGGGCTCCGGCTCCGCGCCCTCGACCGGCGCGGCGACCACGTGCCGGCTGTAGTAGTTGATCCCGACCATGTCCAGCGGCGTGGCGATGGTCGCCAGGTCACCGTCGCGCACGTGCCCCATGTCGGTGATCTGGCGCACGTCGGCGACCAGGTCCGCCGGGTACGCCCCGCGCAGCACCGGGTCGAGGAAGAACCGGTTCGCCAGCGCGTCGATCCGGCGGGCCGCGTCGGCGTCCGCCGCCGAGTCGGTCGCCGGGGTGACCGGGTACAGGTTGACGGTGATCCCGAGCTGCGCGTCCGGGCGGGCCGCGCGGACCGCCTGCACGGCCAGGCCGTGACCGAGCATCAGGTGGTGCCCGGCCCGCAGCGCGTCCGCGCCGTCGCGGCGGCCCGGCGCGTGCACGCCGGAGCCGTAGCCGAGGAACGCCGAGCACCACGGCTCGTTCAGCGTGGTGAAGTACTTCACGCGGTCGCCGAGCGCGTCGGCGACCAGATGCGCGTACTCGGCGAACCGGCCGGCGGTGTCCCGTGCCGGCCAGCCGCCCGCGTCCTCCAGCGGCTGCGGCAGGTCCCAGTGGTAGAGCGTCAGCCAGGGCTCGATGCCGTGGCCGAGCAGCTCGTCGATCAGGCGGCGGTAGAAGTCCATGCCCTCCTGGTTGACGCCGCCCGTGCCGCCCGGCTGCACCCGCGGCCAGCTCACCGAGAAGCGGTACGACCGCAGCCCCAGGTCGGCCATCAACCGCACGTCGTCCGGCATCCGGTGGTAGTGGTCGCACGCCACGTCGCCGGTGTGCCCGGCCACCGTCCGCCCCTCGGTGTGGCTGAAGGTGTCCCAGATCGACGGCGCACGGCCACCCTCCGCCGCCGCGCCCTCGATCTGGTACGCGGCGGTGGCCGCGCCCCAGAGGAAGTCCGGCGGGAAGGTCAGGGCCGGACCGGCGTCGAGGAGACCGACGGCGGGCGGGCTTGCTGGATTGCTCACGACTTGACGGCGCCTTCCATGATGCCGCCGATGATCTGGCGGCCGAACAGAACGAACACGACGAACAGGGGCAGGGTCGCGATCAACGTACCGGCGAAGATCTGCGAGTTGTCGGCGAAGTAGGCGGTGTTGAGGCTGCGCAGCGAGATCTGGACGGTCGGGTTGGACGGGTCCGCCAGCACCACGAACGGCCAGAAGAACTGGTTCCACTGCTCCATGAAGGTCAGCAGACCCAGCACCGCGGCGGCCGGACGCAGCGCGGGCGCCACCACGTGCCAGTACACCCGCCAGGTGGAACAGCCGTCCACCCGGGCCGCCTCGATCAACTCGTTCGGTACCGCCTGCTCGGCGTACTGGCGCATCATGAAGATGCCGAAGCCGCCGATCAGGAACGGAACGGTCACCGACGGCATGGTGTTCAGCCAGTCGAGCTTGGCCATCAGGATGTACAGCGGCAGCACGCCGAGCTGGATCGGCACCATCATCGAGGTGAGGATGATCAGCAGCAGCGCGTTCTTGCCCCGGAAGCGCAGCTTGGCGAACGCGAAGCCGGCCAGCGAGCCGAAGAACACCGTCGCGACGGTGATCGTCCCGGCGACCAGGAACGAGTTCATCAGGCCCTTGAGGATGTTGGCGTCGCTGTTGGCGAGCACCCGCTCGATGTTCTCGCCGAGCCTGCCGCCGGGCAGGAACGGCGGCGGCCAGGAGTTGGCCGCGTCGTTCGTCCGGCTGGCGATCACGATCATCCAGTAGAACGGGAACAGGGAGAGCAGCACGCCGAAGATCAGGCCGATCATGGTGAGCGGGCTGGCCTTCCAGAGCCGCTCGGCCCGGTGGGTGGTCTTCACCGGCGCGCTGTGCCGGGTGGGCGGGCGGACCGCGGTGGTCGTCATCTCGTCACCTCACTTGTCGGAGCTGATGCGGCGGGCGAGCAGGTAGTTGATCGCCGACATCAACGCGATGAGCACGAAGAGCACGAGCGCGACCGCTCCGGCGTACCCCCACCGGAAGCGCTGGTTCATCACGTCGAGCAGGTACATCGTGATGGTCTGGAACTGCCCCTCCGAACCACCGGAGAGACCGCCCGAGCCGCTGGTGAACAGCAGGGGCTCGGTGAACAGCTGAAGGCCGCCGATGGTGGAGATGATCAGCGTGAAGATGATCGTGGGGCGCAGCTGCGGGACCGTGATCGACCAGAACTGCCGCCGCCGGGAGGCGCCGTCCAACGCCGCGGCCTCGTACATGTCCTTGCTGATCGACTGCATGGCGGCGAGGTAGATCAGCGCGTTGTAGCCGACCCACCGCCAGTCGACCATGGTGGAGATGGCGAACCATGAGGCGAAGCGGTTCGCCCGCCAGTCGATCGGGTCCAGGCCGATGCTGTCGAGCAGCCAGTTGACCAGGCCGAAGTCCTTGGCGTAGAGCATCGAGAAGATCAGCGCGACCACGGCGGTCGAGGTGATGATCGGCATCGCGATGGCCATCCGGAAGAACGTCTGCGCGCGCAGCTTCCGGTTCAGCGCGTTGGCGAGCATCAGCGCCAGCAGCAACTGGGGCACTGTGGAGAGCGCGAACATGCCGAACGTGTTGACCACCGCGTTCCAGAACTGCGGGTCCTCGGTGATCAGTTCGACGAAGTTGTCCATCCCGACGAAGGAGATCGTCGGGTTCAGCGGCGACCGGTCGGTCAGCGCGATCCAGACCGTGTACGCGATCGGGTACACGCCGAACACGGCGAAGATCACGAAGAACGGCAGGACGTACAGGTAGGGCGAGTACTTCAGGTCCAGCCGGGTCATCGAGGCGGCGCGGCGGCGTGTGTGACGTGCGGAGCGCGGCGCGCCGGGCTCGGGCGGCGCCGCGGCGTGCAGGTCGAGGCTCATGGGGAGTCCTTCTCCTCGGCCGGCGTCACCCGCCACACGGGCGACGCCGGACTCTGCGGGCACCGCGGGTGGCGCCGGCAGCATGGGCTGCCGACGCCACCCGCGGGCGGCTCAACCGGTCACTTACCGGCGGCCGCACCGTTCTTCAGGGCCGCCTGCCACTGCTCGCCGGCCGACTTGCCCTGCTCCACGGCGCGCAGCGTGTTCTCCACGGCGGTGCGGACCGCGTTGTTCTTCGGGCCGAGGTAGACCGGCTTCAGCTCGGTCGCGCCGGCGGCGAAGATCTTGCCGACCGGGGCCTTGCTGAAGTAGTCGTTGGTCGAGTCGGCGACGGCCGGGTCGGTGAGCGCCTGCGGGTTCGACGGCAGGTTGCCGACCGCCTTGTACGCGCCGATCTGACCCTTGGCGCTGGTCAGGAACTTGGCCAGCTCCGCGGCCTCCTTCTGGTGCTTGCTCGACTTCGGCACGCCCAGGAAGGAACCGCCCCAGTTGCCACCGGCGCCCGGCGCCTTGGCGATGTCCCACTTGCCGGCCGCCGCGTCACCGGCCTGGCCCTTGATGACACCGGTCATCCAGGCGGGGCAGGCGATGGTGGCGAAGGTGCCGTTCTTGAAGCCGGCGTTCCACTCGTTGGAGAACGACTGGAGGTTGTTGGACAGCCCGGCGGCGATCATCTTGGTGGTGAGGTCGTACGCCGTCTTCACGTCCGGGTTCTGGTCGATGACCATCTTGTTGCTCTTGTCGTAGTACGTGTAGCCGCTGCCCTGGCCCGCGACCTGCATCAGCACCACGTTGTAGAAGTTGGTCGCCGAGTCGACGAACTTGTGCTTCTTGTCGGCGGCGGCGAACTTCTGGCCGGTGGCGATGAACTCGTCCCAGGTCGGCCAGAGCGCGCCGACCTGCTCGCGGTCGGTGGGCAGCCCGGCGGCCTTGAACAGGTCGCTGCGGTAGCACAGCGCCATCGAGCCGACGTCGGTGCCGAGGCCCAGCACCTTGCCGTCGGGGGTGGTGCCCTGCTCCCACTTCCACGGCAGGAAGTTGCCCTTGAGGTCGTTCGCGCCGTGGTCGGCGAGGTTCACGAACTTGTCGGCCTGGGCGTAGAACTGGACGATGGTGCCCTCTTCCAGGGCCACCACGTCACCGGCGCCCGAGCCCGCGGTGATCTGCTGGGTCAGACGGGTGTTGTAGTCACCGAGGCCGAGACCCTTGCCCCGCTCCTGGATCTTGACGTTCGTGTGCTCCGCTTCGTACTGCTTGTACAGCTCTTCGTAGCCGAAGCCCTGGTCGCCGAAGACGTCGACGACCAGCGTGATCGGGCCGTCGCCGCTGCCGCTGTCGCCGCTGTCCGAGTCGTCGCCGCAGGCGGCGGTGGTGCCGAGCACGACGACGGACGCGAGCGCGATGGCCGCGAACCGCCGACGACGGATTGGGACGCTCATCCGAGACCCCTCTTTCGGTGGTGAGGCGATATCTGCTGTGTGGTGGGGGGTGCGTTTCGCGCGGGCCGGAGCGGGGCAGGAGGGAGATCCGCACCACTCTCGGGAGCGCTCCCATGAGGTTGCCGGGAGGTGACAGGGGTGTCAATAGACCGTTGGGAGCGTTCCCATTTCGTTACCGCGCCGCTGGCGACCCCTCCTCGGAGCCCGCGATCAGCGGCGCGCGGGCGGCGCGATCAGCAGCAGCGGCGCAGCAGGACGGTGGCGCGGCCGGCGTCGAACGCGGCCGGATCGAACGCCGGGCCGGCCCACTCGCGCATCGTCACGTGTTCCGGGTGCGCCGGGTCGGCGAGCGCCGCGAGCAGGACCGCGTACCCGGCCGGGCCGCCCACGTCCTCCGGCGGGCAGGCCCGCTCCCCGTCCAGGCAGACCGGGTAACGCTCGTCCGGGTCGGCGGCGCAGCAGTCCTCCACCACCAGGTCGTGCTCCCACCAGTCCCCGAAGTCGTAGGTGTAGCGGAACCGGTCGCCCTTGCCCACTACCGTGTCCAGCCGGACGTCCAGCTCGTCGCGCAGCGCCAGCTCGCCGTCCGGGTCGGGTTCGCCGTACTGCCGGCCGTCCACGTCGAACGAGTGCAGGTGGCAGTCGCGCCAGCCCATCGCGTGCTGGATCACCCGGTGCAGCCGGTCCAGCGTGTAGCCGCCGGGCACCAGCACCCGCCGCCACACCCGCGGCCGGACCCCGGCCAGCGACACCATGAGCTGGAAGATCTGACGCGACACGACGTCCCATCCTTCCTCGGCATAGGCTGCCTGCATGATCTGCCGAGCCTGCCGGGAACGGCGGCACGACGACTGTCCTGGCCGGAAGTGGTGCGACTGCCAGCACCGTACCCCCGAACCCACCCCTCCGGTCACCGGTCCGGCCGGCGAATGAGCGTCGGAACCCCGATCGAACGGATCTGGCCCGCACCCGTCACCGGCGCGCTGACCGATCCGGAACTCACCGCGCTCTACGGCCGGGCGGCCCGCCCGCACCTGCGGGTCAACTTCGTCGCCAGCGCCGACGGGGCGGTCACTCTGGACGGCTACTCCGCCGGGCTCTCCGGCGAGCCGGACAAGCGGGTCTTCGGGCTGCTGCGGATGCTCTGCGACGCTCTCGTGGTGGCCGCCGGCACGCTGCGGCACGAGGGCTACCGGGCGGTCCGGCTGAGCCCGGAACGCCGGGCCTGGCGCCGCGAACGCGGGCTGGCCGAGTTCCCGACGCTCGTGGTCGTCTCCGGCTCACTCGACCTCGACCCGGCCCAGGCTGCATTCGCCGACGCCCCGGTCCGGCCGATCGTGCTCACCCACGCCGACGCCGTACCGCCGCCCGGCCTCACCGACGTCGCCGACCTGGTCCGCTGCGGCCCCGCCCCGGTCACCAGCACCGACCGGGTCGACGGCAGCGGCCGGGTCGACGGCAGCGGCCGGGTCGACTTGGCCGTGGGCCTGGCGGAGCTGCGCCGCCGAGGGCTGGACCAGTTGCTCTGCGAGGGCGGCCCGCACCTGTTCGGCGCGCTCACCGCCGCCGACCTGGTCGACGAGCTGTGCCTGACCGTGGCGCCGCTGCTCGCCGGCGCCGGCCCGGGCCGGATCACCGCCGGGGACGCCAGCCCGCCCCGGCACCTGCCGCTGCGCCACGTGCTGGCCGCCGCCGACGGAGTGCTCATGTTGCGGTACGCCCGCGACCCCGCTGACCCCACACCCGCCGGATCCGCCCCCGCCGCCTGACCAGCTCCCGGCTCCCGGCTCCCGGCTCCCGGCTCCCGGCTCCCGAGATCTTGGTACCAACCGGCCCCTATGAGGGCGCTCTCGTACCAAGATCTCCGAGCGTCCCGGAGAGCGGGACGTGGGTCTCGACATTGGGGGCGGCTCTCGCGCGCCAAGCAACCCGGGGTTCGCGGGGCGAGTGGAACGTCATGGGTGTCAAAAGCTCGCGGAGACACCCATGGCGTTCCACCGAGCCGGCCGGGCCGGGGGCCGGAGACAGCGCCGGAGCGGGCAGAAACGTACGCACCGTGGCCGGGCGGATCCGGGTGGCTACCGTTCGGCGCACGCTCGGCGTGGCGTCCGCCGCGTCGCGTGGCAACCTGTCGCATCCCTCGGGCAGGATGCACGACGTGCACCGCCAACGGTACGACCAGCCGACCGGAGACCGCCGATGACCGACGACCAGCTCGACGGGCCCGGCGAGGGTGTCGGCCGGGTGCTCGGCACCGCCGACGCCACCCCGCTCACCTTCTGGACGGCTGTCGCGCCGGGCAGCTACCTGCAGCTGGACGACGTGGTGGTGACCCGCCGCGACCTGCCCGACCGGGAGCCGGTGACGATCGCCGGGGTGGTTACCCAGGTGCGTGCCCGGCACGAGGGGGCGCAGTTCGACTCCGACGTCTTCGCCATCGCCGACGGCACGCTGCCGGCGCAGGTGCAGGAGGCGGCCGAGGTGACGACCACGCGGGTCGACCCGGAGTTCTACGTGCCGCCGACGCCGGGCGCCGTGGTGCACCGGGCCGAGGGTGACGCGCGGGCGCGGGCGCTGCACTTCGACCGGATGGAGCGGCGGATCCCGATGGGGATGGGCCGCGACGGGGTGCCGGTCTACCTCAACGCCGACTTCCTCGACGGCACCCGGGGCGCGCACGTGTCGATCTCCGGCATCTCCGGCGTCGCGACCAAGACGAGTTTCGCCACGTTCCTGCTCTACTCGGTGTTCCGCTCCGGCGTGCTGGGCGGCGACGCGGTCAACGCGAAGGCGCTGATCTTCAACGTGAAGGGCGAGGACCTGCTCTTCCTCGACCACCCGAACAGCCGGCTCGACGATCCGACCCGGGCGGCGTACGCGAAGCTGGGCCTTGATGCCGGCGCGTTCCCGGACGTGCGGGTGTACGCCCCGCCGCGGGTCGGCGACTCCTCCGGCACGCCGGATGTGAGCAGCCGGCTCACCGGGGTGGACAGCTTCTACTGGACGCTGTCCGAGTTCTGCGCCGACCGGCTCCTGCCGTACGTGTTCGCCGACGCGGACGACGAGCGCCAGCAGTACACGATGGTGGTCCACTCGGTGGCCGCGCACCTGGCCCGTTACGCCCAGCCGGCCGACGGCGGGGTGAGCATCGACGGGGTGCGGCTCGGCTCGTACGCGGATCTGGTCGACCACGTGGTCGAGCAGCTCAACGACGACGAGACGCGCGGCGAGTGGGCCGGTAGCGCGGTCGGGCTGGGCACCGTGAACGCGTTCGCCCGGCGGCTGATCGGCAGCAAGAAGGACCTGGGCCGGTTGATCCGTGGTGACCTGGCGACCCGCCGCCCGCACTCGATCAACACGGCGGAGAGCGCGCAGGTGACAGTGGTCGACCTGCACAACCTGCCCGATCGCGCGCAGCGGTTCGTGGTCGGTGTGACGCTCAAGAGCGAGTTCGAGCGCAAGGAGAAGGCGGGCACCGCCAAGCCGCTGCTGTTCGTCGTGCTGGACGAGCTGAACAAGTACGCGCCGCGGGAGGGCTCGTCGCCGATCAAGGAGGTGCTGCTCGACATCGCCGAGCGGGGCCGCTCGCTGGGCGTGATCCTGGTCGGCGCGCAGCAGACCGCCAGCGAGGTGGAACGGCGGATCGTCACCAACTCGGCGATCCGGGTGGTCGGCCGGCTCGACCCGGCCGAGGCGTCCCGCCCGGAGTACGGCTTCCTGCCGCCTGCCCAACGGCAGCGGGCGCTGCTGGCCAAGCCGGGCACGATGTTCGTCAACCAGCCGGACATCCCGGTGCCGCTCTGCCTGGAGTTCCCGTTCCCGGCGTGGGCCACCCGGGTCTCGGAGGCGGGCCGCGCGCCCTCGGAGACGCTACGGTCGATCACGCAGGCCGCCGATCCGTTCGCGGTGGTCGGCTCCGGCTCCTCCGACGACGACATCCCGTTCTAGGCGGCACCCAGATGAAGATCCTGCACACCTCCGACTGGCACGTCGGCAAGGTCCTCAAGGGGCAGTCCCGGGCCGAGGAGCACAAGCAGGTCCTCGCCCAGGTCATCGAGATCGCCCAGCGTGAGCGGCCGGACCTGGTCATCGTCGCCGGTGACCTGTACGACACCGCCGCGCCCACCCCGGAGGCGACGCGGCTGGTGACCCGGGCGCTCACCGCGCTGCGGCGTACCGGCGCGGACGTGGTGGCGATCGGCGGCAACCACGACAACGGCGCGGCGCTGGACGCGCTGCGCCCGTGGGCCGAGGCGGCCGGGATCACGCTGCGCGGCAGCGTCCGGGAGAACCCGGACGAGCACGTCGTCGACGGGGTCACCGCCGGTGGGGAACGCTGGCGGCTGGCCGCGCTGCCGTTCCTGTCCCAGCGGTACGCGGTGCGCGCGGTGGAGATGTACACGCTCACCCCGGCCGAGGCGAACCAGACGTACGCCGACCACCTGGGCCGGGTGCTGGACCGGCTCGCCGAGGGGTTCGCCGAGCCGGACCGGGTGCACCTGGTGACCGCGCACCTGACCGTGGTCGGGGCGAGCACCGGCGGCGGCGAGCGGGACGCGCACACGGTGCTCGGATACGCGGTCCCGGCTACCGTCTTCCCCGGCAACGCGCACTACGTGGCGCTGGGTCACCTGCACCGCTCGCAGCGGGTCATCGGCCCGTGCCCGATCCGCTACAGCGGCAGCCCCCTCGCCGTCGACTTCGGCGAGCAGGAGAACGTCAGCTCGGTGACGATCGTGGAGGTCACCGCCACCACGGCCGCCCGCATCCGGGAGGTGCCGGTGCCGGGCGCGGTGCCGCTGCGCACGGTACGCGGCACGCTCGCGCAGCTCGCCGAGATCGAGGCGCCGGAGGGCTGGCTGCGCGTCTACGTCCGGGAGCAGCCCCGGGCCGGGCTGCGCGAGGAGGTGCAGGAGCTGCTGCCCCGGGCGCTGGAGATCCGGATCGACCCGGAGCTGGTGCCCGCGCCGGGCAGCGGGACCCGGACCGCCCAGCGGGCCGGGCGGTCGCCGGGCGAGTTGTTCGGCGACTACCTGGACAGCCGCGGGCACGCCGACGAGGGTGTCCGGGAACTCTTCGACGAGCTGCTCGAGGAGGTGGAGCACTGATGCGGCCGATGCGGCTGGACATGGCCGGGTTCACGGTGTTCCGCGACGAGACCACTGTCGACTTCACCGACGCGGACTTCTTCGCGCTGGTCGGGCCGACCGGTTCGGGCAAGTCGACGGTGCTCGACGCGATCTGTTTCGCGCTCTACGGCACGGTGCCGCGCTGGGGCGGCGCCCGGGGGCTGGCGAACGCGCTGGCGCCGTCGGCCACCGAGGCGCGGGTCCGGCTGGTGTTCGAGTCCGCCGGGGACCGCTACGTGGCGACCCGGGTGGTGCGCCGGGACGGCCGGGGCACCGTGAAGACGGCCAACGCCGGGCTGCAGCTCATGCCGCCGGGCTTCGACGTCACCAAGCTCGACACCGGGCTCAGCCCGGAGGATCTGGGCGAGGTGGTGGCGGGCACCCCGGCCGAGATGGAACAGGCGGTGCTGGACGCGGTCGGGCTGCCGTACGAGCAGTTCACCTCCTGCGTGGTGCTGCCGCAGGGGCAGTTCGCCGACTTCCTGCACGCCAAGCCGGCCACCCGGCAGCAGATCCTGGTGAACCTGCTCGGGCTGGGCGTCTACGAGAACGTGCAGAAGAAGGCGGTCGAGCGGGCCGGGCAGGCCGAGGCGAAGCTGGAGACCGTCGACAAGCTGCTCGGCGGGCTCACCGACGTCGACGACGAGAGTCTGGCCGCCGCCCGGGAGCGGGTGGACGCGATGCGGGAGCTGGCCGCAGCGGTCGCTGCCGCCGTACCCGAATGGGAGCGGGCCCGGGCGACGGCGGGTGAGCGGGCCGCGGCGCTGGCCGCGCTCGACGCGGAGCTGGGTGTGCTGGCCGGGGTGCGGCCGCCGGACGGCACCGCCGAGCTGGCGCGGGCGGTGGCGGCGGCCCGGGTGGCCGCCGACGAGGCGGCGGGCGCGGTCGGGCTGGCCGAGGAGCGCGAGGAGAAGCTGCGCGGGGAGCTGACCGCCGCCGGTGACGAGAGCGCGTTGCGGTTGCACCTGAAGGCGTACGCGGACCGGGACCGGCTGACCGCGGAGGCGGCGACTGCGCGCGCGGCGGTGGACGCGGCGCGCGGCGAGCACGACGCGGCGGTGGCGGCGCTGGCGGCGGCGCGGGCGGACGCGCAGCGGGCCGAGACGGAGCTGGAGTCGGCGTTCCGCGCGCACGAGGACGCGAAGGCCGCCGACCAGGCGGCGGCGCTGCGGGCGCACCTGGTCGACGGCGCGCCCTGCCCGGTGTGCGAGCAGACGGTCACCACCGTGCCGGCGGTGCCGAAGGGTTCGGCGGTGAGCCGGGCGATCGAGGCGGGCAAGGCAGCGCGGGCGGCGAGCGAGGCGGCGAAGCGGGTGGTGCAGGAACGCGACGCCGCGGCCCGCGAACTGGACCGGGTGCTGCTGCGCGCCCGGACCCAGCACGACCAGCTCGGCGCGCGCCTGGCCGAGCTGGACGAGCAGCTCACTGACGCGCCCACGCCGGAACGGCTGCGGGAGTCGCTGGCCGAGCACGCGCGGCTGCGCGCCGCGCTGGAGGAGGCGGCGGGCGCGGTGCGGGCCGGGCGGGAGGCGGCCCGGCGGGCGCGGGGCGCGCTGGACGCCGCGCAGGATCGGCTGCGCCGAGCCTGGCGTGACTTCGACGCGGTACGCGACGGGCTGGCCCGGTTCGGGCCGCCGGCCGCCGACCGGGACGACGTGGCGGCGGCGTGGACGGCGCTGGCCGACTGGGCGGGCGAGCAGGCGCGGGCGCGGCGCGCGGACCGCGACGGGATGGCCGAGTCGGTGGAGGCGGCGCAGCGGGCCGCGGCCGAGGTCGCCGACGGGATCGCCGCGTTGTTCACCGCGGCCGGGCTGGACGCCCCGCAGGACGCGTCGCGCGACGTGGCGGTGGCGGTGGAGCGGGCCGAGGCGGAGTTGCGCCGCCTGGACGAGCGCCGCGAGCAGGCCGCCGGGCTGCGGGAGCAGCGGGCCGGGCACGAGCACGAGGCGCGGGTGGCGCGGGCGCTCGCCTCGCACCTGCGGGCGAACAACTTCGAACGCTGGCTGCTCACCGAGGCGCTGGACCTGCTGGTCGACGGCGCGTCGCGGATCCTGCGGGAGCTGTCCGGCGGGCAGTACGACCTGGTGCACGACAAGGGCGAGTTCTTCGTGGTCGACCACCACGACGCGGGGCTGCGGCGCGGGGTGCGCACGCTGTCCGGCGGGGAGACGTTCCAGGCGTCGCTGGCGCTGGCGCTGGCGCTGTCCGAGCAGCTCGCCGGGATGTCCACCACCGCGGCCAGCCTGGAGTCGATCGTCCTGGACGAGGGTTTCGGCACGCTCGACGCGGCGACGCTGGACACGGTCGCGGCGACGCTGGAAAACCTGGCCGCCCGGGGCGACCGGATGGTCGGCGTGGTCACCCACGTGCCGGCGCTGGCCGAGCGGATCCCGGTCCGGTTCGAGGTGCGCAAGGACGCGCGGACGGCCCGCGTGGAACGGACCGGCCTGTGACGTCACAGTCGCCGGCGTTCTTCGTCGACGCCTGGGATCCGGCCTACGGCGCGTCGTTCGAGGCTGCGGGCGGGTCCGGTCCGGCCGCGCCGAGCAGCGCCCAGGTGGACGCCGACGTCGAGCTGCCGGCCACCGACTGGCGGGCGATCGGCCTCCGCGCGGGCGTGCGGTCGCCGGACGTGGTGCTGCTCGTCGACGGGGTACGCCGGATCGACGCCAGTGTCTGGACGGCCGAGGAGGACGGCGGCTCGTTCCCCGGCATCGCCGCCTCGTACGCGGCCGGTGTGGTCCGCTGCGACCTGGACCGGGGCGCCGCCGAGATGGCCGGCGCCCGGGTGGGCCGCGGCCTGTTCACGGCGAGCCCGTCGGCGCAGGACGTGGTCGCCGGGACTGTGCGTTACCCGGTGCACCGGGTCAGCGGCACCGGTGAGCTGAGCAAGCTGCCCGCGGCGGTGCAGGCGCCGCTGACCGCGCTGGAGGTGGCCGTCTCCGACGCGGTACGCACCGACGGCGACCTGCTGGTGGTGGACGGCCCGCTGCGCAGCCGGCGCAACCTGCCGCGCACGCTCGGGTACATCAAGACGCAGCACAGCCAATACCTGGACGGGCGGCTGACCGCCGTGGTGACCGGGCTGGCGCCGGGTGAGCGCTGCCCGGTGTTCCGGCTGGGCACGGCGTGGGGCGGCTGGTCCTGGTATCTGCGCCTGCCGGTGCGCGCCGGGGCGCCGTGGGCCGGGATCGTGCGGGTGGAGTGCTCGGCCGACCTGACCGTGCCGGAGGCGATCGCGCTGGCCGACCTGTCGCTGGTGACGTTGCCCCGGTTCGCCTCCACCCCGTACAAGGATCCGCGTGCCCCGCAGAACCTGGTGCCGATCGCCGGGCTGGAACGCCGGTTGCGCGGGATGCTCGGCGACGCGCGGCTGCTGCACCGGGTGCTCACCGCGGCGGCGCGCGGAATGCGGCGCTGATGGGCCGGCGACGCGACGCCGACCGGGTGGTGGCCGACGTCGACACCGGGCGGGCCGAACTGGTGCCGGACCGGGACCGTCCGGGCTCGTGGACGTTGCTGCTGGACGGCGCACCGCAGTCGCATGTGAACCTCGCCGACCCGGCTCACCTGGAGTTCGAGTACGTCCGGCGGCTGGCCGCCGCGCTGGACCTGGTGGCGCCGGCCGGGGCGCCGCTGCGGGTGCTGCACCTGGGCGGCGGCGCGCTCACCCTGCCCCGGTACGTGCAGGCCACCCGCCCGGGTTCGACGCAGCGGGTGTCCGAGGTGGACGGCGCGCTGGTGGAGCTGGTCCGCCGTGAGCTGCCGTGGCCTGCCGATCCGCGCCTGCGGGTACGGGTGGCCGACGCGCGGGCGACGCTGACGTCGAGCCGGGACGGCGCGTACGACGTGATCGTGGCTGACGTGTTCGCGGGTGCCCGTACCCCCGCGCACCTGACCTCGGTGGAGTACGCCGCCGAGGTGGCCCGGGTGCTGGCGCCCGGCGGCAGCTACCTGGCGAACGTGGCCGACGGCCCGCCGCTGCGGCACGCGAAGGCGCAGGTCGCCACAGTGCGTACCGTGCTGCCCCGGGCCTGCCTGGTCGGCGACGCGGCGGTGCTGCGCGGCCGCCGGTACGGCAACCTGGTGCTGGTGGCGTCCCGGGTGGAGCCGCCGGTGCCGGAGCTGGCCCGGCGGGCGGCCGGCGACTGGTTCCCCGGCCGGGTGCTGGCCGGCGCGGAGCTGGACCGCTTCACCGGCGGCGCGGCGGTGGTCCACGACGCGGGCGCCGTCGACTCCACTCCCCCGCCGCCCGGAATTTTTTCCGTCAAACGTTGATCCGATCGACTGGTGGCTGCGTATCACCGGGCGGCCATGCCCGTGGGGGGCCGGCTGATGTCATTGGACAGCGGAGGTCTGCATGCATGCGGTGGCGGCCGGCTGGCACGGCGAAGTGGCGCGGCCCGAGTGGATGTTCGCCCGGGCACAACCACACTCGCGCGCCTCGCGTTCCCGCCGGGGGGTCGACGCCCGGCCCGCCGATCGCCAGAATGACCCGGTGCCGCCGCGACCCGCTCCCGGACGCCACCAGGCGACCTCCGCCGAGGCCAGCCACTCCGACCAGCTGATCCGCCTGCTGTACGCCGAGCACGCCGGCCCGCTGCTGATGTTCGTGATGCGGCTGACCGGCGGGGACCGGCAGCGCGCCGAGGACATCGTGCAGGAGACGCTGCTGCGGGCCTGGCGCAACGCGCACCGGCTCGGCGTGCAGGGCCAGGGCTCGTTGCGTCCCTGGCTGGTCACGGTGGCCCGGCGGATCGCCATCGACGAGCACCGCAGCGAGCAGGCCCGCCCGCCGGAGACGTACGACCGGGATCTGACCGCGTTCGCCGAGGCGGACAGCACCGACCGGGTCCTGCGCACGATGACGGTGGCGGACGCGCTGCGTACGCTGAGCCAGTCGCACCGGGAGATCCTGGTGGCGACGTACTTCCGGGGGCGCACCGTGCCGGAGGCGGCCGAGGAGCTGGGGCTTCCGCTCGGCACCGCCAAGTCGCGGGTCTATTACGCGCTGCGCGCGCTGCGCACGGCTCTGCAGGAGAGGGGGGTGACCGAATGAGCCGGGCCGACCACATGGACGTCGCCGCGTACGCGCTCGGCGTGCTGGACGCGGAGGACGCGGAGCGGTTCGAGGAGCACCTGGCCACCTGCTGGGCCTGCGCGGCGGAACTGGAGACGATGGTCCCGGTGGTGGGGCTGCTCTCCGGCATCGACGGCGAGGCGATGGCCGCGCTGGAGCAGACGCACACCGATCCGGCGCTGCTGGACCGGACGCTGGTGGCGGTGCGGCGGGACCGCCGTCGTACCCGGGTGCGGCAGTTGCTGGCGACGGCGGCGGCAGTGGTGGTGTTCGGCGGCCTGAGCGGGGTCGCCGCCGGGATGCTCGGCGACGAGCCGGGGCCGACGCCGCAGGCCGGGCCGACGCAGACCGCGCCGACCGCGGCGCCGAGCGGCGAGCCGGGCAACCCGAACGACCCGGGCGTCGGCGGGGAGAAGCCGATCGAGGGCGACCAGCACAACGCCACCGACGCGGGCACCGGCGTGCAGACCACGATGTGGCTGGCGCGCAAGGAGTACGGCACGCAGATCTCGGTGCAGCTGAGCCGCCTGCCCGGGCCGCGTGTCTGCCGGCTGGTGGTGGTGCGCAAGAACGCCACGAGCGAGGTCATCTCCACCTGGTCGGTGCCGGCCGGCGGCTACGGCACGAACCAGAACCAGCTTCCGCTGGAGCTGACCGCGTCCACCTCCGCCCCGGTGCGCGACATCGACAAGCTTCAGGTGCAGTCGGTGGACGCGAACGGGGTGGCGAGTCCGCTGGTGACGGTGGACGACATCTGATCCGGTACGACGACGGCGCCGGGCGGCTGGACCGCCCGGCGCCGTCTTGTCGTGTCCGGGCCGGCAGACCCCCTCGTGCTGACGCACGCGCCAGAACGGCTGTCGGTTCAATCAGTCCACTGTGAAATGTGCCACCGTTTCGACTTCAACCTTGACAGTGCCGCGCCCGTACTACTCGGCGAACTGCCAAGAACGAGGAGGGCACGTGGCACACCACAAGCGGACGACCGTCATCGTCGCGAGCGCGATGGTCGCACTTACGGCCTGCGCCCCCGCAGGCTACAACGGGGCGAACTCGAGCGCGGCCGAGCCGGTCGCCGTCGCCGCGGCCGAACCCACCGCGGCGGCCGAACCGGAGGCGTCGGCGGCTCCCGAGGAGGAGCCGGTCGCGGACAAGGCGCCCCCGGCCAACGTGAAGATCACCGACGAGCTGGTCGGCAAGAAGCTGCCCCGGATGGGCCGCGTCGTCACCGACCAGGACGGCTGGGTGCTGTACCGGTTCGACAAGGACTCCGACGACCCGCCGCAGTCCAACTGCGTGGACAAGTGCGCCGAGGTCTGGCCGCCGTCGCTCACCGACGGCAACCCGAAGCTGCGTGGCGTCTCCGACGACAAGGTCGGCACCATCACCCGCCAGGACGGCACCCGGCAGCTCACCATCGGCGGCTGGCCGGTCTACCGCTACATCGGCGACAAGAAGCCGGGCCAGTGGAAGGGCCAGGGCGTCGGCGGCACCTGGTTCGTGGTCGACCCGAACGGCAAGAAGAACCTGACCTGCCTGCCCACCGGCACGCCCAAGCCGGTCGCGCCGCCCGCGGCGGGCAGCTCGAACAGCTCCGGCGGCGGGTCGGACTACTCGTACTGACGCACCAGGTCACGGTGACCGGTCGCCGCCGGGGAGGGCGCGGCCGGTCATCGTCGGGAACCCGGGAGGCGGGGCGCACCGGCATCGCCCCGCCTCCCGGCTCGGCGTGTCCGGCGTCACCGCCGGGACGCGTGGCAGAGTGGCCGGGTGACCTCGCCCGCCGCCCGCCGCACGCTGCGCCCCCCGGCCGGCTACCGGCTGGCCGCGTCGGTGCGGGCGCTCACGTTCAGCCCGTACGACCCGTGCGCGCGGATCGCCGCCGGCACGTTCTGGTGGGCCACCCGCACCCCGGACGGACCGGCCACGCTGGCGCTGCGCCCGGAGGCCGGCGAGCTGACCGCCGAGGGGTACGGCCCCGGCGCCGGCTGGGTCGTCGAGCGGGCCGACCGGATCGCCGGACTGTGCGACGACCTGACCGGGTTCGCCGCGCTCGCCGCCGCGCACCCGCTGGTGGCCCGCCTCGCGCACACGCACCACGGGCTGCGGATGCCCGCCACCGGCCAGATCTTCCCCCGGCTGCTGCGGGCCGTCTTCGAGCAGAAGGTCACCGGCAAGGAGGCGTACCGGGCGTACGCCGCCACCGTGCGGCACTTCCGCGAACCCGCCCCGGGTCCGCTGCAACCACTGCTGCTGCCGCCGGAGCCGGCCGCGGTGGCGGCCACGCCGTACTGGGTGTTCCACCCGTTCGGCGTGGAACAGCGACGCGCCGACACGCTGCGCCGCGCGGCGGCCGTCGCGGACCGGCTGGAACGCTGCGCCGACTCGGCCGAGGCCACCCGGCGGCTCACCGCGATCCCCGGCATCGGGCCGTGGACCGCCGCCGAGGTGGTGCGCATCGCGTACGGCGACCCGGACGCGGTCAGCGTCGGCGACTACCACGTGCCGAACACGGTGGCCTGGGCGCTGGCCGGTGAGCCGCGCGGTGACGACGCCCGGATGCTGGCGCTGCTGGCGCCGTTCCGGGGGCACCGGGGCCGGGTCTGCGTGCTGCTGGAGGCGGCCGGGATCCAGGCGCCGAAGTACGGCCCGCGCGCCCCGATCCGCTCCTTCGCCCGCTACTGACCGCTCAGCGCCGCCGGCACAGCCGCCGCAGCGTCCGGCCCAGCCACCAGGCGTACGCCCGCTGGAAGCCCAGCACGACCGGCCCGCCGGCCCGCACGTACCAGTGGGCGGGGCGGCTGAACGCGGTCACCTCGAACCAGACGCCGTCGGCGCCCCGCGTGACCAGGAACGCCTCCTCACCGACCTCCGGGTGCCCGGGCAGCGTGCCGTAGCCGAACCCGGCCCGGTCCGGCTCGTCCACCACCCAGACCACCTCGGTCGGGCCCCACAGCCGCGCCGGGCCGACGCCCAGTCCCGGCGTGACACGTACCCCGGGCGCCGCGCGCGGCGCGTCCGCGCGCATCACCACGCCCGCGGCGCGGTGCAGCCGCCAGCCCAGCAGCGCGTCCGCCGCGACCGGGAAGCCGCCGTCCGGCAGCCGGACCCGGTGGCGCAGGTGGTGGTAGCCGGCCGGCAGGCCGCCGTCGCGGGTCGCGCCCACCTCCGGGTACGTCAGCTCGGGCACGCCGGTCACCTCCACGCTGATGGGAACACCCCCGCCAGCGTACGGCCGCTTCTGAGCGCTGTGGTGAGCTGAGCCGGTGACCGACGTGACCATCGCCCCCGCCGACGTCGCCGACGCCGGTGAGATCCTCACCGTGCAGCGCGCCGCGTACCTGGTGGAGGCGCAGCGCTACCGGGACGTGTTCCTGCCCCCGCTGACCGAGACGCTGGACGAGGTCCGGGCGGCGCTGGCCGGCCCGGACGTGGTGCTCGCCGCGCGTAGCGGCCCCCGCCTGGTCGGCTCGGTACGCGCCCGCGTCGACGGCGACACCGCCCACGTGGGCCGCCTCTCGGTCGCGCCGGACCAGCAGGGCCGGGGCGTCGGCGGACGGCTGCTGGACGCCGTCGAGCACGCCTGCGCGGGCCGGGTGACCCGGTTCGCGCTGTTCACCGGCGCGGACAGCGCGGCGAACCTGGCCCTGTACGCGCGGCGCGGCTACCGGGTGGTGGCACACCGGCCGGACGAGAACGGCAACCGCCTCGCCGTGCTGGAGAAGACGGTCAGCCCTGCTCGCAGCGGCGCCTGAGCCCGTCCGCCTCCTGGCGCAGGTAGCGGCGCATCATCGACCCGGCGAGCAAGCCGATCAGGCCGGCCAGCGGCCCGGTCTGCACCAGGGCCAGCTCGGCCCGGGTGCGCCCGTCGCCGAGCGCGACGAGGCGGTGCTCGCCCCGGCTGCGCACGCCCGGGCTCGCGGACTCCCAGACGAACGAGTACGGCGGCTCGATCTCGGTGACCCGCCACACCGCCGGGGGCAGGCGCGGCTGCTCCAGCCGGGCGGTCGAGCCGAGCGCCAGCGGACCGGGTTCCAGCCGACGGGCGGCGGTGACCGAGGGCGTCCACTCCGGCCAGCGCTCGACGTCGCTCTGCACCGCCCACACCCGGTCGACGTCGGCGGCGATCTCGACGGACTCGACGAACCGCATCGGCGTTCCTCCCCCGTGGACGGTCCGCTCAGGCTACGCCCGCACTCCACCCGCCCGCCGTCCCGCGCCCACTCCGCCCTCGCCCCGCCCCCGCTTCGTCGATCTTGGACTTAGGGTGCCCAGGATGCCCGATTGACGAACTTTACGAGGCACCACAACTCCAAGATCGGCGGCTTGCCGGGGCGGAGATGCCGGGGCGGAGGGGCAGCCGGCATTCCGTCGCTCGGCGCCGGCCGGCGGGCAGCGGGTCGCCGGGCGGAGGGTCAGGCCGCTTCGCGCAGGTCGGCCAGGGTGACCGGGGCGTAGCGCTTCAGCAGGCGTTCCAGCTCGGTGATCGAGCCGACCTCGCCGAGGACGTTCGCGCCGCCGCCGTGCTCGGCCGGATAGCGGTGCGCCAGCCGGTAGCGGTAGCGGCCACGGATCAGCTCGACGCTGACCCGCCAGCGCCCGCAGCATCCGCAGCTCCACTCCGGCACGCCGCGAAGGTAGCTCTGACCTGCGGTTTCACCATCCGGGCAGCGGTGACGAAGGCGACCGGCACGGGACACGCCGCCCGGCCACCCCCGGTGATCTGCCTCACCACTGTCGGTGGGGTCTGGTTGACTGGTCGCCGTGGACCTGCCGATCAACCCTCCGGTCGAGCCGATGCTGGCCAAGAGCGTGTCCGAGCTGCCCACCGATCCCGGCCTGACCTACGAGCCGAAGTGGGACGGCTTCCGCTGCATCGTGTTCCGCGACGGTGACGAGGTCGAGCTGGCCAGCCGGGGCGGCAAGTCGATGACGCGCTACTTCCCGGAGGTGGTCGAGCAGGCGCGCCGGCAGCTCCCGCCCCGGTGCGCCGTCGACGGCGAGCTGATCGTGATCCGCCGGGACGGGCCGGGCGGGCACCCCCGGCTCGACTTCGAGCTGCTGGCCCAGCGGATCCATCCGGCCGCCTCCCGGGTGAAGCTGCTGGCCGAGACCACCCCGGCCGACTTCGTCGCGTTCGACCTGCTGGCCATCGACGACGAGCTGCTCACCGGGCAGCCCTATCCGCAGCGCCGCGAGCGGCTGGAGCAGGCGTTGTCCGGGGTGCGGCCGCCGGTGCACGTGACCCAGGTGACCACCGACCCGGAGACGGCCCGCCGCTGGTTCGAGGTGTTCGAGGGCGCCGGCCTGGACGGGCTGATCGTCAAGCCGGCCGACCTGCCGTACGAGCCGGGCAAGCGGCTCATGTTCAAGGTCAAGCACGCGCGCACCATGGACGCGGTGGTGGCGGGCTTCCGCTGGCACAAGTCCGGCCCGGTGGTGGGCTCGCTGCTGCTGGGGCTCTACGACGACCAGGGCGTGCTGCACCACATCGGCGTCAGCTCCTCGTTCACCATGGCCCGCCGCAAGGAGCTGCTGGACGAGCTGGAGCCCTACCGCGAGGTCGGCGGCGAGCACCCGTGGGTGCACGGCGACCACGAGCGCGGCCAGCGCATCCCGGGCGGGGTGAGCCGGTGGACCGGCGGCAAGAACCTGGAGTGGGAGCCGCTGCGTCCCGAGCTGGTGGTCGAGGTGGCGTACGACGCGATGGAGGGCGACCGGCTGCGGCACACCGCCCGGTTCGTGCGCTGGCGCCCCGACCGTGATCCGCGCTCCTGCGACTACGGCCAGCTCGACCGCCCGATCCGCTACGACGTCGACGAGGTGCTGCGCGGCGATCCGGCGGCGACGGTCGGTGACGCGGCCGGCCGGGCGTAGCCTGGCGGTCGACACGATCATGGAAGGCGCCCACGTGACAGGCTTCCCCGACCGGACCCGCCGGTTCCGGCCCGCCCTCGCCGCGTTCGTCGCGGCGGTGGTGCTCACCGCCGGCTGCACGCTGCCGGCGTTCGCGCCGCGCGCCGAGAGCGAGGGCGAGGCCGCCCCGCCGGGCACCGCCCCGGAGTGGCGGGCCTGCCCGGAGGTGCCGAACGAGCTGGTCGGCCGGGGTGCGGCGGACATGCGCTACGACTGCGCCCGGATCGCCGTGCCGCGTAACTGGGGCACCGGGGCGACCACCGGCGCGACCGCCGGGCCGGGCGCGGGCGAGACGTTCGAGATCGCGCTGATCCGGGCCCGTTCGACAAAGCAGCGCGACCGGATCGGGTCGCTGGTGGTTAACCCCGGCGGGCCGGGGGCCTCGGGCGTGGACACCGCCGTCTACCTGTCCTTCGGTCCGGCGTTCGGCGGGCTGCCGACGTCGGTCACCGACCGGTTCGACATCGTCGGCTTCGACCCGCGCGGGGTGGCCCGGTCCAGCCCGGTCAAGTGCATCTCCGACGCCGACCTGGACGCCAGCTTCGGCTACGACCCCGACCCGGAGAGCCAGTCGTCGTTCGACGGCTTCGTCGGCCTCAACCGGCGCATCGGCGAGCGGTGCGGCGCGAAGTACGGCGACCAGCTTCCGCTCTACGGCACCGAGCAGGCGGCCCGCGACATGGACGCGGTCCGGGCGGCGGTCGGCGACGACAAGCTGACGTACCTCGGCTACTCCTACGGCACGCTGCTCGGCGCCACCTACGCCCAGCTCTATCCGCAGCGTGTGCGCGCCCTGGTGCTCGACGGCGCGGTCGACCCGCAGCAGAAGCTGATCGCCGGGTCGGAGAGCCAGGCGAAGGGCTTCGAGCGGGCGTTCGACAACTTCTCCCGCTGGTGCGCGGCGAACGCCGGCCGCTGCCCGATCGCGCCGGACGCCCGCGGTGCGGTCACCGACGCGATCGCCAAGGCGAAGACCTCCCCGGTACGCGGGCAGGACGGCCGGGAGGCGACCTCCGGCTGGGTCTTCTACGCGGTGATCTCCTCGCTCTACACCGAGCAGGGCTGGCAGGAGCTGGCCCGGGCGATCGACGAGTTGCAGGGCGGCGACCCGGCCGGCGTGTTCAAGCTGGCCGACTCGTACGCGGGCCGGGAGCCGGACGGGCACTACTCCAACCTGTTCGACGCCAACCTGGCGGTCAACTGCGCGGACGAGACCGAGAAGCCGACCCGGGAGCAGGTCCGCTCGCTGCAGTCGCAGTGGCGGCAGAAGTACCCGCTGTTCGGTCCCGCCCTCGCGGTGGGGATGCTCGGCTGCGTGGAGTGGCCCGGCGAGCGGGACCCGTATCCGACCGGCCGGGCGAACGGCGCGCCGCCGATCCTGGTGGTCGGCACCACAGGTGACCCGGCCACGCCGTACGAGCAGACGCCCGCGCTGGCCGCGATGCTGGGCGTGGGTCGGGTGCTCACCTGGGAGGGTGAGGGACACACCGCGTACCCGCAGACGCCGTGCGTGACGTCGGCGGTCGACGCGTACCTGATCTCGCTCACCGTCCCCCGGGAGGGGCTGCGCTGCCCCGCCCGGTGACGGCCCGGCCGGCGGCCGGGAGCCGGACGCCGGCCGGTCGAACGTCGGCGGTCAGCCGGCGGCCGGGGGCGTCCAGTCCTGCGGCACGTGCCCGATGCGGACGCGCTGGGGGTGGTCGCCGACCGGGACGCTCGCGACCTTCTGCCCGGTCGCGAAGTTGATCGCGGTGACCTGGTCCGCGCCGGATTCGGAGATCACGCAGTCCCGGCCGTCCCCGCTGACCGTGGCCCAGTACGGCTTGTTCGCGGGCACCAGCGGCCCCTCGCGCAGCGTGGCCCGGTCCAGCACCGTGGCGTAGTCGTCCATGGTGCCGGCGACGCAGATCCGGGCGCCGTCGGGGCTCATCGACAGGCCGTGGTGCCGGGAGTCGTTGACCCAGGTGGTGCGGTCCTCGCTGGTGGCCGGGTTCTTCGGCAGCGTGGCGATGCGGGTGATCCGGTCGGTTGCCACGTCGTACTCGACCACGCCATTGAAGAAGGACACCTGGAAGTAGAGCCGGCTGCCGTCGGGGGTGAACACGGCCGGGCGGACCGCGTCGGAGAGGTCGCGGCGGCCGGCGGCGTCGAGGCGGTCCCGCATGTCGATGACCTTGACCACCTGGTACGTGCTGGTGTCGGCGACGGTGATCCGGCGGTCGCCCTTGGTCCAGTCGAGCCAGGGCGCGTCCAGGTCGGTGTTGACCTCGCCGATGGACATGTTCCACAGCCGGGTGCCGCCGTCGGTGTAGATGTTCTCGTGCGGCTTGTCGCCGGCGCCGAACGAGCCGAGCTGCGTTCCGGTGCGGATGTCCAGCACGTGCACGGTGTTGGAGGTCGAGGCGGAGACCGCGACGCGGGTGCCGTCGGGTGACACGGCCATGTGGTCGGAGCGGTAGCCGGAGACCGGGAACCGCCAGCGCAGCGCGCCGGTGGCCAGGTCGATCGAGACGACGTCGGCGAAGCTGGGCCGGGACACCACCACCGCGCTGCCGTCCGGGGTGGTGTACATGTCGTCGACGAACTGGTCGTGGCCCTCCCCCGGGCCCTGCCGGATGCCGAGGAAGTACGCCAGTTTGATCGGGTTGAGGTAGATCTCGCGCAGCCGCGCGGCGCGGTCCGGGATGACGTTGATCCGGCCGAGCTTGGCGTAGTCACCACGGGACCGGATGACGTCGGCGGTGCCGTCCCAGTTGTTGCCGACGAACATCACCTCCTGGAGCGGGACCGCGGCGGCGGCCGGCGCGGGCGCCGTCAGCAGCGGGGCCGGGGCGACGAGGGCGAGCGCGGCCAGCACGGCCAGGCCGGCACGGCGGCGGCGGGTACGGGACGGGTGCTGTGGCACGGGTGTCATGGACGCCTCCTGGCAGCCGGTACGACATCGACGTTTCTCAGTGGCGCGAACGGTGTTACCTTGCGGTAACAACCAGGAGAGCAACCGGCCGGCCGCCGGGGCTAGGGACCGGACGCCAACGCCCGCGCGACCTGGTTGTGCCGCGACGACAACGGGAGGCGGCGTGACCCGGACCGGGAACGTCCCCACGTTCGGCACGCTGCTGCGCGACCTGTCCGCCGACCCGGCCGCCGTCGACGAGGTGGCGCGGGCGGCCCGCGTGAACTCCCCCGAGGTGGCCCGGCTGCCCGCCGACGAGGTACGCCGCCAGGTCGTCCTGCTGCTGACCAGTGGCCTCGGCGCGCTGGAACGCCACGAGGACCCGGCCGGACGGGACTTCGCCGAGGCACGCCGGCTGGGCGCGGACCGGGCCGCGCAGGGCGTCACGGTGGCCGGGCTGCTGCGCGGGGTGCAGGCCGGGCGGGACCGCGCGGTGGAGCTGGTGGTCCGGCACGGCCGGGCCGCCGGCATCCCGGACGAGGTGCTGCTGGAGGGGCTGCTCACCATCGGCCGGTACGCCGCGGCGGTGGAGCGGGCAGTGGTCGACGGGCACCGGGCCGCCGAACGGGACCTGCTCCGCACCGGCGCGGCGGCCCGGGCGCACCTGCTGCGGCGGCTGCTGCGCGACGGCCCGGCGGGCCTGCCACCGGCCGAGCTGACCCGGTTCGGGCTGCGGCCGGACGGGCGCTACCACTGCCTGGTCGCCGCGCCACCCGACCCGGTACGCGCGCACGCGCTGCAGCGGCAGCTCATCCGGCACGGCGGGCTGCTCGGCACCGTCGACGAAAGGCTCGCCGGGCTGCTCCCGCGACCGCCCGACGCCGTACCGGCCGACCTGCTGACGCTGGTGACGCCCGCACAGCCGCTGGCGCGGGCACCGGCCATGTACGCGCTCTGCCTGGCGGCACTGGCCACGGCGGCGCACCGGCGGCTGCGCGGCCTGCGTCAGGTCACCGACCTGGCCGGAGAGACCGCGCTGGCCGCCCAGCCGGTCCTGGCCGAGCTACTGCGCGGCACGCTGCTCGGCGCGCTCGACCCGGCCGACGACTTCCACCGGGACCTCGCCGGCACCGCGCTCGCCTGGCTGCACCACGGCCAGCGGCTGGACCAGACCGCCGCCGCGCTGCACGTACACCCGAACACGGTGCGCTACCGGCTGCGGCGGCTGCGGGAGCTGACCGGCGGGCCGCCGGTCGAGGAGGGAGCGCGGTGCACGGTGCCGGAGACCGTGCACTGGTGGTGGGCGCTGCGCAGCTGGCTGGACGGCGGCTGAGGCCGCCGCACCTCCTCGACGCCAGACCGGGCGACACCGGCACGAGGCACTGTGCCAGGCTGGCCGGATGACCGAGGTGATCTTCCGGGAGGCGGTCCGCGCCGACCTGCCGGCCGTGCTCGCGCTGCTCGCCGACGACGTGCTGGGGCGTACCCGTGACCTGCCCGAGGTGGACGCGGCGTACGAGCGGGCGTTCGCCGACCTCGACGCCGATGCGCGCAACGAGCTGATCGTCGCCGACGACGGCGGGGAGCTGGTCGGCTGCTTCCAGCTCACGTACATCCCCGGGCTGGGCCGGCACGGCGCCGAGCGGTGCCTGATCGAGTCGGTGCGGGTCCGCTCCGACCGGCGCGGCCGTGGGCTGGGCGGGACGATGATGCGCTGGGCGATCGACCGGGCCCGGGAGCGCGGCTGCGCGCTGGTGCAGCTCACCACCGACAAGCAGCGCGCCGACGCGCACCGGTTCTACCGCGACCTGGGCTTCGTGGCCAGCCACGAGGGAATGAAGCTGGCGCTCTGACCGGGCCGCGACCGCCGCGACCCGGCACCGGGCCGCCACCCGAAGGCGCGCGGCCCGGTCACCCGGGTCAGTCCTCCGGCGCCAGCCGGCCGTCGCGCAGCGTCAGCGTCCGGTCGGCCATCTCGATCAGCGCCGGATCGTGCGTGGCGACCAGCGCGGTCATCCCCCGCGCGTGCACCACCGCCCGGAGCAGGTCCATGATCGAGCGACCGGTCTCCGAGTCGAGCTGGCCGGTCGGCTCGTCGGCGATCAGCAGGTCCGGCTCGTTCGCCAGCGCCCGGGCCACCGCCACCCGCTGCTGCTGCCCGCCGGACAGCTCATACGGGCGCTGCGCCGCGTGCCCGCCCAGCCCGACCAGCTCCAGCAGCACCGCCACCCGCTGCTCCCGCTCGGCCGCCGGCACCTTGGCCAGCCGCAGCGGCACCCCCACGTTCTCCGCCGCGGACAGGATCGGCACCAGGCCGAACGTCTGGAACACGAACCCGATCGTGCCCCGCCGCAACGCCAGCAGCTCCCGCTCGCCCGCGGCGGTGACCTCGTGCCCGGCCACCCGGATCAGGCCGGCGTCCGGGCGGTCCAGGCCGCCGACCAGGTTCAGCAGCGTGGTCTTGCCGGCGCCGGAGCGACCCCGCACCGCCACCAGCTCGCCGCGCCGCGCGGTGAACGAGACGTCCCGTACGGCGTGCACGGCGTGCTCGCCCTTGCCGAAGGTGCGGCTCACCCCCTCGACCCGGACCACGTCCTCGACTGCCGTCCCCGGCACCGCCGGCAGCACCACTGTCTGGTCGGTCATCACTCACTCTCCTCGGCGTGCGTCCGGTCACCGGGGCGCACCTCGACGTGATCGGGTTCCAGATTGAGGCGGACCCGGTCACGCAGCGACAGCGCCTCCACGAACTGCGCCGGCAGCTGCATCCGGCCGGTGCGGTCCAGCACCGCGTACTCCTCGCTGACCATCTCGGTGCCGCCGTCGGCGGTGACGCGCGCGGTCCGGCGTACCTCGGAGGCGGTCCGGCCGTCGCGGATCGCGACGGTACGGCGGACCTGGCCGGCCACGGCGTGGTCGTGGGTGACCACCACGATGGTGACCCCCAGCTCGGCGTTGATGGTGCGCAGCGCGGCGAACACCTCCGCGCCGGTGGCCTCGTCCAGCTCACCCGTCGGCTCGTCGGCGAAGAGGATCTCCGGGTCGTTCGCGACCGCCACGGCGACCGCGCAGCGCTGCTGCTCGCCGCCGCTCATCTGACCCGGACGGCGGTCCGCGCAGTAGCCGACGCCGACCATGTCCAGCAGCTCGCGGGCCCGTTCCCGCCGCTTGCGCCGCCCGCCGGCCCGCCCGGCCAGCTTCATCGGCAGCTCCACGTTCTCCAACGCGGTCAGGTACGGCAGCAGGTTGCGGCCGGTCTGCTGCCAGATGAAGCCGACCACCTCCCGCCGGTACGCCAGCCGCCGCTTGTTCGACAGCGACAGCAGGTCGTAGTCGGCGACCCGGGCGATGCCGGCGGTCGGGGTGTCCAGGCCGGACAGGATGTTCAGCAGGGTCGACTTGCCGGAGCCGGAGGCCCCGACGATCGCGACCAGCTCACCCCGATCGATGACCAGGTCGAGGCCCTGCAGGGCGACGACCTCGACGCCCTCGGTCTTGAAGATGCGTACCAGGCCGTCGCAGACGATGTGCCCGCGCAGCCGGTCCCGCCCTCCGGCCCGTTGCGCGGCCCGTTCGGCCGCGCGTTGCTGCAGGGACGCCAGGTCCGGTACGGACGTCTCGGCGGTCGCGGTCATCTCAGCTCTCCTCTCCGAGCCGCAGCACCTCGCCGAGGCGCATCCGGCGGTTGTTCACGGCCTCCACGGTGATCGCGAAGCCGAGGGCCAGCATGGCCAGGACCGACACCCCGGCGACCAGGCCGGGTTCGAACTGCGGGCGTACGTCCACGCCGCCGGTGAAGGCGGGCAGCCCGAGCACCGGCGTGAGCAGCAGCGGCAGCAACGCGCCGACCACCGCCCCGGTGAGCACCGACACCAGCACCAGCGGGGTCAGCTCGACCATCAGCATGCCGCGCCACTGCCGGCGGGACAGGCCCATGGTGCGCAGCCGGGACAGCACCTGCCCGCGCGAGCGGGCCCCGGCGAGGACCGCGAGCGCGAGCCCGAGCAGCCCCAGCACGGCGCCGCCCCCGGCGCCGAGCGCGAAACCGAACACCAGCAGGCCGTTCACGCCGGTGCCGCCGAGGTCGGCGCGGACGGCCGAGCGGGTGGTGACCTCCGGCGCGCGGGCCTTGTCCCCGGCCTCGACCCCGCCGATGCGCAGGTAGCGGTTCTGCCCCTCACGCGCGACCCGGTCCACCTCGGCGGCGTCCACGCCCGCGCCGGCCAGCACGAACCCGGTGGGCGCGAGCTGGTGCGGCGCGTCCGCCGGCAACGCCGGCCACGGCAGCACCACGAACCGCGCCACGCCGTCGCCGACGAGCGCGAACTCGTCGACGGTGGCGGCGGTGCGCACCGGCAGCCGGTTGCCCTGCACGTCCAGCCAGGCGGGCCGGTCCCCCCGGGCGTCGGCGAGCCCGGCGTCGGCCAGCTCGTCGGCGACCGCCGGGGACACCAGCGCCGGCAGCGGCGTGCTCCCGTCGGCGCGGGCCCGCACCGGGTCGGGCACGCTCACCGGTACGCCTGCCGCACTGGCCACCTCGGCGAATCGCTCGCCGTCCACGAGCACCACGCGCAGCTCGGTGACCGGGGCGGGGCGGCCGGCGCGGTCGGCGTACGGCCGCTCGGCCGGCACGGTGAGCAGCGGCGCGACAGCGCGTACCCCGGGCAGCTCAGCCAGTTTGCCGGCGGTGTCCGGCGCGAAGCGCTCCCCGCGTACCAGCAGGTCACCCGGCACGGCCTGGGCGGCGGCGGTGTCCCGGCCGCTCTCGATGCCGGTCGCCACCACGCCGCAGAACGCGGCGGTGGCGACGGCCAGCACCACCACGACCAGCGGCCCGGTGCTCGCGGCCCGGCCCGCGCGGGCGGCGCCGAGGAACGCGACGCTGCCGCGCGCCCGGGCGGCGACGCGGCTGAGCAGCCGCAACGGCCAGGGGTACGCGCGCAGCGCCACCAGCGCCGCCGCGATCGCCAGCAGCACCGGCACGGACACCAGCAGCGGATCCACCGAACCGGCGGTGAGCCCGCGGCGGCGCAACAGGAACGCGCCGAGCACGGCGAGCCCGAGCACCGCCACCTCGACGGTGAGCCGGACGGCGGGCGACCGGCCGCCGAGGTCGGAGCGGCCACCGGCGCGGCGGCCGACCGCGAGCGCAGCGAGTGGCGGCAGCAGCGTGGCCAGCAGCCCGGCGATCAGCACCCAGAGCCACGGCGACCCGGCGCCGGGCAGCAACCCGCCGAGCAGCCAGCCGATCCCGGCCGCGGCCGGCAGCACCAGCAGCGACTCGGCCAGACCGCGGCGCAGCACGTCACCGGTCGAGCCACCGCGGGCCCGGATCAGGTGGAACTCGGCGCGGCGTCGGTTCGCGGCCAGCCGGGCGGCCAGCAGCGTCAGCCCGGCCAGCGTGGCGAGCAGCCCGGCGGCGATGACCGCGAGCAGGGTACGCGCGGCGGCGAGCGAGTCGGCGAAGCGCCGCAGCGGGATGTCCACGCCCTGGCTGAGGGTCACCTTGACCTCGGTGGGCAGGGCCCGGTCCAGCCCGTCGACGCCGGCGATCAGCGCGTCGAGGCGGCCCGGTTCGAGCCGGTCCGGTGCGATCCGGTACCGCCAGCCGAAGGCCACCGGCCATTCCCCGGCGGTGATCGAGTTCAGACCCGCGTCGGCGGTGTACGCGACGCCCACGAACGGTTGGCCGTCGCCTTCCGGCGGGCTGAGCTTCAGCATCGACGGCAGCGTGTCCCAGACACCGCCGGCCGGGTCGTTCGGCCGCCACACGCCGACCAGGTCGACCGGGCGGGAGTTGAGCACGTTGTTGTCGGCGTCCAGCAGCGAGAGACGGAACCGGTCGCCGGCCGCGACGCCCAGCGTGGTGGCGATCGTCTCGGCGAGCGTCACCTCGATCGCGCCGGCCGGGGTGACGCCGCGTTCCGGCCACCGCCCGTCGACCAGGGTGGCCGCCTCCCGGATGCCGGTGCCGGCGCGCAGGTGCAGGTCGATCAGCCCCTTGTCGTCGCTGAGCGTCGGACCGCGCAGTCGCCCCGGGACGGTCTGCGCCGCGAACCAGCGCTCGCCGATCGTGTCGCGCACCTCGGCGGGCATCTTCTCCTCGATCGCCGCGAGCAGGGCTCCCCGGCTGGCGGCGACGGGCTGCTCCGAGGCGGGCACGACGTCCGGCGCGGTGCTGTACGTGAGGTCCCGGCGGGCCACCGGCTGACCGGCCACGTACTCGGTGAGCCCCTGCCCGGTCAGCCGGTCGGCGACCCGGGGCACGCCCGTGATCAACAGCGCGGTCACCAGGGTCAGGACGGCGAGCAGCAGGAACTGCCCCCCGTATGCGCGGACCCGGCGCGCGGCACCAGGAAGGCTCATCGTTCTCCTCCGATCCGGAGCTGCGCGGCGGCGACCCGCTGGCGGATGCCGGTGGTGATGACGGCGGCGAAGGCGAGCGCGGCGAGCAGCAGCCCGGCGGCGGTCGCCCCGATCGGCACCCAGGGCACTGTGAAGACCGCCTCGGGCACCGGCCGGCCGGCGGCCGGGGTGAGGATCACAAGCGGCACCATGGTGGCCGCGACGAGGGCGCCGACCAGCAGCCCGACGCCGACTCCGATCGCGGCCAGGAAACCCTGCTCGGCGAGGTAGGCGCGGGCCAGCAGCCGGGTGTTCGCGCCGAGCGTGTTGAACACGGCCAGTTCGGTGAGCCGCCGCCGGGTGGTGGCCCACACGTCGACCGCCAGGCCGACCAGCGCCAGCAGCACCGACCCGAGCGCGGCGGCGAGCAGCCCGGTGCGGGCGCCCTGCCAGTACGGGTCCCCCGCGGCCTCCTCCGCCACGCGCTGCCGGTCCAGCAGCACCGTGCCGCCGACAGCGGCGAGGGCCTCGGTCGCGGCGGCGTGCCCACCCGGCGTGGTACGCAGCCACCACTCGGCCACCGGCCGTACGCCTCCGCTGCGTTCCAGCAACTGGGCGCCGGCGGTGGGCAGGTCCAGCAGCACGCCGTCGCCAGCGGTGCCGGGGATCGCGGCGACCTGGCCGACCACCGTGGCCTCGATCGTCACCTCGGAGACCGACAGCTTTACGGTGTCACCGGTCTGCACGCTCAGCGCGGCGGCGACCCCCGGTGTGATCAGCACCGGCACCGGCGGGTCCTCGGCCATGGGCACCACGGCGAACCGGGACGACGGCACCCGGGCGAACTGCAACAGCCCCGCGGGCACGTCGAAGCCCTGCGTCGCGTCCACCTCGGTGGGGGTGGCCCGGGCGTCCCGGCGTGGCCCGCTGCCCGGGTCGATCACCCGCCACGCCCCCTCCACCGGCAACGGCAGCGCCGCGCCGCCGCCGTCGGTGAGCCGCAGGTCGCTGAGCAGCAGCCGGTACGAGTTGCCGGTGGCGTCACCGCCGTCGGCCTCGAAACCGGCCAGCCGCAGCGGGGCGCCGCCGGTGTCGGGCAGCGGCACGGAGAAGCGCACCGGCCGTCCCTCGCCGCCGGCCTCGGCCAGCCGGACCCGCCACGTGGCCCCGGCGTCGGTGGCGAACAGCGCGGTCACGGCGACGCGCGGCCGGTCGTACATGCTCTCCACCGGGGTGCGGACAATGCCGGAGAACGTCTTCGCCCCGGCCGGCAGGACACCGCCGACCGGCGCGCCCCGGCCGCGCGCGAGCCGGTCCAGCAGGGCACCGGTGGACGCCCCGCCGTCGGCGTCGTCGAGCCGGATCATCCCCTTCGCGGCGGCGGCGTCCAGAGCCACCACCGTCGCCGGCCGGGCCTCGCGGCCCAGGCGCACGTCGTCACGCCAGGCGGGCAGCACCCGGTCGATCCCGGGCACCGCGGCCAGCTGGGCGGCCCGGTCCGCGGGGGCGGTGCCGTCCCGTTCGGTCAGCCGCAGGTCCGTGCCGACCGTGTGCTGCGACTGGTCGCGCTGCGAGCGTTCCCAGGAGGCGACGAGCGACCACGCGAGCGTGCTGCCGCCGACGGCGAGCGCGAGCAGCAGCACCGGTCCGGCGTGCGGGCGACGCCCCGCCTGCCACATGCCGAACATGGTGGCGTTCCACGGCCGGCGGTCGACGAAACGTTCCGCGAGCCGGGTGGTCGGCGGCAGCAGCCGCAGCGCGATCACCGCGCCGGCCAGCACGCCGATCGTGGGCGCGGCGGCCAGCAGCGGGTCGATGCCGAGGCTGCCGTTCGCGCCGGCCAGCGGCGAGGAGTACTGCCGCAACTGGGTCCAGGCGAGCACGGCGAGCGCCACCAGCACCACGTCCACGCTGGCGCGCTGCACGGCGGCGCTGCGGGACGGGCGGGACCGGGCCGCCATGTCGGCGACGTAGGTGCCGGCCCGGCGCAACGCCGGCAGCACCATGGCGAGCAGGCAGCCGACCGCCGCGCCCACCGCGACCACCCAGACCCGGGCCAGGTCGCCGTCGGCCAGCCGCAGGTCCGCGCCGAGATACCGGACCGCCTGCCCGGTCAGCGCCGGGGCCAGCAGCAGCGCCGGCGCCACCACGAGCGTGGCCTCGCGTACGGCGAATCCGGCGATCTGCCGACGCGCGGCGCCCCGGGCCCGCAGCAGCGCGGTCTGCGCCCGCCGGTCCTCGTTGAGCAGCGCGGCCACCAGCACCAGCGCGTACCCGCCGAGCACGACGATCAGCAGCAGCGGGGTGAGCAGCGCGGACCGGCCCACCAGGTCGGCCCGGCCGAGCCGGTCCACCAGCCGGTCCAGGTGGCTCACCTGCTGCGTCGAGGAGCCCAGGCCGGTGGCCTCGGGCAGCCGCTCGGTGATCTCGTTCAGCGCTGTGGTCACGGCGGGCAGCCGGGCCGGCTCGACGGCCACCAGGTCGGGGTCCACCAGCCAGGCCGCCGAGGTCGAGCCGGGGAAGGTACGGGCGAAGTCGGCCGGGTCGAGCGCGAACGGCCCGTACGAGGTGACCTCCGCGTCGCCCTGGCTCTCCCCCACTCCCGGGGCGAGCCGCCAGTACGCCTCGGCCGCGTCGCGGGGCCGCCACGTGCCGGCCACCACCACCGTGCTGGCCCGCTCCGCGCCCCGGTCGTACAGCGGCACCCGCTCGCCGACCTCCAGGCCCAGTTGCGCGGCCACCTTCTCCGGCAGCGTCACCTGCAGCGGGTTGCTGCCGGGCACCGGCCACGCCCCGGCGGCCAGCTCGGCGTGCGCCGGCAGGTCGTCGAGCGTGGCCAGGTTGGCGAACATCGGGTCGTCGTCGGTGCGGGCGGCGCCCACGTCACCGGTCAGCTCCCGCCCGGTGCCGGAGCGGATCCCGGCCACCGTGACCGGCGCCCCGCCCAGCCCGTTCGCGAACTGTGCCCGTACCGCCCGGTCCCGCTCGGCGTACGCGGCGGCGTCCGCCCCGCCGGAGCCGCTGATCAGCAGGCTGCGCTCCTCCGCCGGGGCGGCGTCGAGCACCGCCCGGGCACCCGCGTCCACCGCCCGGCGGTTGTAGTCGGAGAGCCCGGTGACCAAAGCGACCGCGACGAGTGCCGCGACAGCGGCGGCGAGCAGCAGCCCACGGGCCTCTACCGCCCGCCTCCACACCAGCTTCATCCGACGTCCTCTCCTGGCCCCGGCGGGCCGATGCCGAGAGAGAGCAGTGACACCCACGAAAAGGTTCGCGCCCGTTACATGATCGTTATCGGTCCCTCCGCCTCACCGCGCACTCTCCCCGTCGATCTTGGAGTTGTGGTGCCTCGAATGACGCCGATGCGGCTTTTGTGCACGACCACAACTCCAAGATCGACGGCGGCTGTCCACAGGGGCGGCTTTCCAAGGGCAGCGGGCGGGAGAGTGCGGGGGTGTGGCGGTATGGGGAGTTGCTGGCGGGTGGGGTGAGCCGTGCGGCGGTACGGCACCAGGTGGAGGCGGGGCGGCTGGGGCGGTTGTCCCGGGGTGTCTACGGGTACGCGGACGACGAGACGAATCGGTTGCGCGCCCTGTTCCGGCGGTTGCCGCCGGGAACCGTCGCGGGGTTCCACACCGGCGCGCGACTGCACCGGTTCGGGGCGGTGACCGACGACCGGGTGCACGTGATCGTGCCGCCCGGTGTGAGCGCGCGGCGAATCCGGGGCGTGGCGACGCATCAGACGGTGCTGCCGGTGCCGGACGCGGTGGAGATCGCCGGCATCCCCTGCGCGCCGGCCGCCCGCTGCGCCGTGGATCTGGCCCGCGTGATCCGGCGGGCGGACGCGCTGCCTGTGCTGGATCTCTGCCTCCGTGCCGGCGCCTGCCGCCGCGAGGACCTGCTCACCGAAGTGGCGTGGCACGCCGGCCTGCGGGGAGTACGACAGGCCGGGCAACTCGTCGCGCTCGCCGACCCGCGCCCGGAGTGCCGGCAGGAGAGCCAGCTGCGCCTGTTGCTGATCGACGGCGGGCTGCCTCCGCCGGAGCCCCAACTGTGGGTTCCCGACGAGGACGGAAACCTGATCTACCGCCTCGACCTGGGCTATCGCGACCGGCGCATCGGCTTGGAGTACGACGGCCGGTCCCACCTAGATCCCGGCCGGCTGCACCACGATCGATCCCGGCTCAACTGGCTGGCCGAGCACGGCTGGCGGATGCGGGTCTACACCGCCACCGATCTCTACCGCCGCCCCCGGCACATCGTCGCGTCGGTCCGGAGCATGCTCACCGCGCCCGCCTGAGCCCTGGTCACCCGGGCGTCAGGGGCGGGGGCGGTCGCGGTCCTTGGACGGCTGGACCCGCTTCGGCTCGCCGGGCATCTTCGGGTATTCCGGCGGGTACGGCATGTCGCCCAGCCCGTCCGCCGCGTCCCGCTCGGCCCACTCAAGCAGCGGCGTGATGTCCCACGGGGCGTCGTCGATGCCGGCGTGCGGGTCGCCGCGCTCGGCGAACCGGGCCGGCACCGTGCCCAGGTGGAAGTCGTCCGGGTCGACCTGGGGTAGTTCGTCCCAGTCGACCGGGGTGGAGACGGTGGCGCGCGCGTTGGCGCGCAGCGAGTACGCGCAGGCGATGGTGCGGTCCCGCGCCATCTGGTTGAAGTCGACGAAGACCCGTTCGCCCCGTTCCTCCTTCCACCAGGCGGTGGTGACCAGCTCGGGGCGGCGTCGTTCCAGCTCCCGGGCCAGCGCGATGGTGGCGCGGCGGACCTCCACGAACGTCCAGCGCGGCTGGATGCGCAGGTAGACGTGCACGCCCCGGCCGCCGGAGGTCTTCGGCCAGCCGGGCACGCCCAGCTCGTCCAGCAGGCCGCGTAGCTCACCGGCGGCGGTCACCGCGTCGGCGAAGTCGGTGCCGGGCTGCGGGTCGAGGTCGACGCGCAGCTCGTCGGGGCGGTCGGTGTCGGCGGCGCGCACCGGCCACGGGTGGAACACGACTGTGCCCATCTGCGCCGCCCAGGCCACGTGCGCCAGGTCGGCGGGGCACAGCTCGTCGGCCGGGCGGCCGCTGGGGAAGGCGATCCGCGCGGTGCGGACCCACGGGGGTACGCCCCGCTGCGGCACCCGCTTCTGGAAGAACATCTCCCCCTCGATGCCGTCGGGGAAGCGCTGGAGCGTGGTCGGCCGGTCGCGCAGGGCGCGCATGATCCCGTCGCCGACGGCCAGGTAGTAGCGGAAGACGTCGGCCTTGGTGAAGCCCCGCTGGGGGAAGATCACCCGGTCGGGGCTGCTCAGCCGCACCGTGTGCCCGGCTACCTCGATCTCTTCGACCGTGCCCTTGCCCGCCATCACGCGACCATATGCGATGCCACCGACAGCCGACGTACCGTGAAGGGGTGAGTCTTTCCGACAACGAACTGCCCCGTACCGAGGACGAATGGCGCGTGCGGCTGAGCCCCGAGGAGTTCCGGGTGCTCCGCGAGGCCGGCACCGAGGCGCCCTGGACCGGTGAGTACGTCGACACCAAGACCGCCGGCGTCTACCACTGCCGGGCCTGCGGGCTGGAACTGTTCCGCAGCGAGGACAAGTTCGACTCGCACTGCGGGTGGCCGAGCTTCGACGACGCCATCCCGGGCGCGGTCAAGGAGATCCCGGACAACACGCTCGGGATGCGCCGGATCGAGATCCGCTGCGCGCGCTGCGACAGCCACCTCGGGCACGTCTTCGAGGGTGAGGGCTTCACCCCGAAGGACACCCGGCACTGCGTCAACTCGATCTCGGTGCGGCTGGAGCCCAGCGCCGGCTGACGGCGGCGTCACAGCCGCAGCAGGCCGCCGGCCTCGTCCACCCGGTCGGCGGCCTCGTCGTCCAGCCACACGCCGCCGGTGGCCAGGTAGCGGAAGCGGTACTCCCCCGGCTTCAACCGGACCGTCACGGTACGGGTGCCGTCGCGGCGCGGCACCAGCTCGTGCCGGCCGGGCTCCCAGCCGTTGAAGCAGCCGACCACGCTCACCGTGCCGGGCGGGGTGTCCCGGGGCAGCGAGAACGTCACCCGGGTCTGGTTGCCGAAGAGCTTGTTGCGCTTGATCACGAATCCTCCGGGGATTTTCGGCGGTCACCGGAGTCAACGCTCGACACGCCGGGAGCGACTCGCCGTAGGGCCGGATCAGGTTCGCCGGTTCCGGTTGCTCGATGGTGTCGTCTGCGCGACTCTCGGATGACAGGTCCGTTTTCGGGGGGTTTCGCATGGCAACCTGCGAGGTTTGCGGTAACGACTACTGGATGGCGTTCGAGGTGCGCACGGTCGACGGGGCACGGCACACGTTCGACTGCTTCGAGTGCGCGGTGCACAAGATGGCGCCGATCTGCGAGCACTGCCAGATCAAGATCGTCGGGCACGGCGTCGAGGTCTCCGGCCGCTTCTTCTGCTGCGCCCACTGCGCCCGCGCCGTCGAGGGCGAGCAGGGCGCCGAGGTACGCGACGCGGTCGGCGCCCGCCCCGCCTGACGCGCGCGCCCCGGCCGTCCCGCACCCGGCCCGGCCGGACCTCGGGGCGCCGCCTAACCTGGGCCGATGCCCGTCGAGCCCCACCTGGCCGGTTTCGCCGACCTGGACGCCCGCACCTTCCACGACCTGCTCCGGTTGCGCATCGACGTGTTCGTGGTCGAGCAGTCCTGCCCGTACCCGGAACTGGACGGCCGGGACGTCGAACCCGGCACCCGCCACCTGTGGCTGAGCAGCGACGGCGCCGTGGTCGCGTACCTGCGGATACTGGCCGACCCCGGCGGCGTGGCGCGGATCGGGCGGGTGGTGGTGGCGCCGGCGGCCCGCGGCGCGGGCCTGGCCGGCGCGCTGATGGCCGAGGCCCTCGCGGTGGTGGGTGACCGGCCGTGCGTGCTCGACGCGCAGACGCACCTCGTGGGCTTCTACGCGGGATTCGGTTTCACGGTCAGCGGCCCCGGCTACGTCGAGGACGGCATCCCGCACACCCCGATGCGCCGCGACCCAACTCATTGACGTTTGTCACTTTTTGTGGCAACGTGCGGGCGGAGCCGCCACGCGGGAGAGGGCAACTCCCGACAGTCCGGGCGTCGTGCACCGACACCCATCCCGGAGGCTTTCCATGTCCACTCCGTACCGCCGCCCGTTACCGCTCGCGGCGGCGATCCTCGGCGTCTGCGCGGTCGTCGCGGCGCTGCTCACCACCGCGTTCTCCGGCCCGGCCTCGGCGCACGGGTCGGTGGTCGACCCGGCCTCGCGCGCCTACAGCTGCTGGCAGCGCTGGGGCGGTGACTTCCAGAACCCGGCCATGGCCACCCAGGACCCGATGTGCTGGCAGGCGTGGCAGGCCGACCCGAACGCCATGTGGAACTGGAACGGCCTGTTCCGCGAGGGCGTGGCCGGCAACCACCAGGGCGCCATCCCGGACGGTCAGCTGTGCAGCGGCGGCCGCACCCAGAGCGGCCGGTACAACGCGCTCGACACCGTCGGCGCCTGGAAGACCGTGCCGGTCACCAACAACTTCCGGGTCAAGTTCTTCGACCAGGCCAGCCACGGCGCCGACTACATCCGGGTGTACGTGACCAAGCAGGGTTTCAACGCGCTCACCTCGCCGCTGCGCTGGAGCGACCTGGAACTGGTCGGCCAGATCGGCAACACCCCGGCCAGCCAGTGGACGCGTGAGGTGGACGGCGTGTCGATCCAGATCCCGGCGAACGCGCCGGGCCGCACCGGCCGGCACATCGTCTACACCATCTGGCAGGCCAGCCACCTGGACCAGTCCTACTACCTGTGCAGTGACGTGGACTTCGGCGGGTCCGGCCCGACCACCCCGCCGCCCACCAGCACCCCGCCGACGAGCACCCCGCCCACCAGCACGCCGCCGACCAGCCCGCCGCCGACCAGCCCGCCGCCGACCACGCCGAACCCGGCCGGCGGCTGCACCGCGACGTACGCGATCACCGGTTCGTGGGGCGGCGGCTTCCAGGCCGACGTGAAGGTGACGAACAACAGCGGCTCGCCGATCCGCGGCTGGTCGGTGAGCTGGAACTACCAGAACGGCCAGCAGGTCAGCTCGGCGTGGAACGCCACTGTCACCACGAGCGGAACACTGGTGACGGCACGAAACGCCGCCTACAACGGCTCACTCGCGCCGGGTGCGAGCACCTCGTTCGGCTTCACCGGCTCGGCCGGCGCGACGAACCCGGTGCCCAGCATCGTGTCCTGTACGACGACCGCCTGACGCCGGTCTTCCCGGTCGGGGCCCTGCTCGACACCCGCTGGGTGTTAAGCGGGGCCCCTTCCTCTACCGCAGGCGTTAAGAAGGTGCCCTTCCTTTCACACCAGGCAGTTGACGATGTCGGCCACCGATCGGCGGCGGCCGGTGTAGAACGGGATCTCCTCCCGCACGTGCCGCCGGGCGCCGGAGGCGCGCAGGTCACGCATCAGGTCCACGATCCGGTGCAGCTCGTCGGCCTCGAACGCGAGCATCCACTCGTAGTCGCCGAGCGCGAACGACGCGACCGTGTTGGCCCGTACGTCCGGGTAGCCGCGGGCCATCTTGCCGTGCTCGGCCAGCAGCTCGCGCCGCTCCGCGTCGGGCAGCAGGTACCACTCGTACGAGCGCACGAACGGGTAGACGCACAGGTAGGGGCGCGGCTGCTCGTCGGCCAGGAACGCCGGGATGTGGCTCTTGTTGAACTCGGCCGGGCGGTGCAGCGCCATCTGCGACCAGACCGGGGTGAGCGCCCGGCCCAGCGTGGTGCGGCGGAACCGCAGGTACGCGTCCTGCAGCGCGTCGCTGGACGACGAGTGCCACCAGATCATCAGGTCGGCGTCGGCGCGCAGCCCGGCCACGTCGTACGTGCCCCGGACCGTGACGTCCTTGCCGGCCAGCTCGGTGAAGAGCGACTCGACCTCGTCGACGACGTTCTCCCGCAGCGACGGCAGCGGGCTGGTGGCCCGGTACACCGACCACATCGTGTAGCGGATGGTCTCGTTGAGCTCCCGCAGCCGCGCCGCGTTGGTCTGCTCGGTCATGCTGCCGATCCTTCCAGTGCCGTGATGATCTCTTCGGCCGCCGTCTCGCCGGAGCGGACGCACACCGGGATGCCGACGCCGTCGTAGCCGGCCCCGGCCACCGCAAGCGTCGGGTACGCGGCGCGCAGCGCCGCCCGGACCGCCGTCACCCGGGCGGTGTGCCCGGGCGTGTACTGGGGCAGCGCGCCGCCCCACCGCTGCACGTGCCGGGCCACCGGAGTCGGCAGCGGCGCGCCGAGCACCGCCGACAGCTCCCGGTGCACCGCGTCGGCCAGGTCGTCGTCGGTGAGCTGCAGCGACGTCTCGTCGCCGTACCGGCCGACCGAGGCGCGCACCAGCGCCAGCCCGTCCGGCCGCCGCAGGTGCCCCCACTTGGTGGTGAAGAACGTCGACGCCTTGATCGTCAGCCCTTCACCGGCCGGCACCAGGAAACCGGACAGCTCCGGCAGGGCCGGGCCGGGCAGGGCCAGGGTGATCAGGGCGACGCTGGCGTAGTCGAGCGCGCCCACCGTGTCGGCCGCCTCGGGCGCGGCGGCGGCGAGCAGCCGGGCGGCCGGGCGGGCCGGCACCGCGAGCAGCACCGCGTCGACCTCGACGTGCTCGGCGTCGCGGGTCGGCCCGACGGTGAGCCGCCATCCGGACGGGGTGCGGCGCAGCTCGCGTACCGCGGCGCCGCGCCGGATCGTCGCCCCGCTCGCCGTCGCCGCCGCCTCGACCAGCGTGCTCAGCCCACCGGCCAGGGTGCCGAAGACCGGGGCGCCGGGCGCGCGCGGCGCGGCGGCCTGCGCGGCGCGTACCGCACCGACGAGCGTGTGCTCGGCGCGTGCCGCGCGGGCCAGCGCCGGCATCGTGGTGACCAGCGACAGGTCGTCGGCCCGCCCGGCGTACACGCCGCCGAGCATCGGATCGACCAGCCGCTCCACCACCGCGTCACCGAGACGCTTGCGGACCAGCTCACCGACCGAGGTGTCCTCACCGTCGGCCAGCAACGGGTGGCCCGCGTCGCGGTCGGCGTCCGCGGCCGGCGGCGCGACCGCCGCCACCTTCTCCAGATCCCCGGGTACGCCGACGAGCGTCCCGCCCGGCACCGGGCGCAACGTGCCGTCGACCAGCAGGGCGGCCTGCCCGACGGTCGGGTGCACGATCGCCTCGGCCAGGCCGAGGCGCCGGGCCAGCGTCACCGCCGCCGACTCGCCACCGGCCGGGTCGCGCATCAGGAACGACTCCGCGCCGAACTCGACCGGCCCGCCGGCGAGCTCACCGGTGAACAGCTTGCCGCCGAGGCGGCCGGACTGCTCGTACACGGTGACCTCGGTGCCCTCGGGAGCGCTGTCGCGCAACCGGACGGCGGCGGCCAGCCCGGTGATCCCGCCACCGACGATCGCCACCCGCCACGGTCGCACCACTGTCGCCTCCTAGCGCTCCGGTCGCGCGGTCAGCTCGTGCACCAGCGCGACCACCCGGGTCAGCACCTCGGGGTCGGTCTCCGGCAGGACGCCGTGGCCGAGGTTGAACACGTGGCCGGGAGCGGCCCGGCCCTGCTCGACGATGCGCCGCACCTCGGTCTCCACCACCGGCCAGGGCGCGAGCAGCACGGTCGGGTCGAGGTTGCCCTGCACCGCCTTGTCCGGCCCGATCCGGCCGGTGGCGACGTCCAGCGGCGTACGCCAGTCCACGCCCACCACGTCGGCGCCGGCCTCGCCCATCGCGCCGAGCAGCTCGCCGGTGCCCACCCCGAAGTGGATCCGCGGCACGCCGGAGTCAGCGAGCCCGCCCAGCACGTACGTCGAGTGCGGCAGCACGAAGCGGCGGTAGTCGGCCTCGGAGAGCGCGCCGGCCCACGAGTCGAACAGCTGCACCGCGGAGACCCCGGCGTCGATCTGCACCTGGAGGAACGCCAGCGTCACCTCGGCCAGCCGGGCGCACAGCGCGTGCCACAGGTCCGGGTCGCCGTACATCAGCGCCTTGGTCTTGGCGTGGGTACGCGACGGGCCACCCTCGACCAGGTAGCTGGCGAGCGTGAACGGGGCGCCGGCGAAGCCGATCAGCGGGGTGTCACCCAGCTCGACGACGAGCTGGCGGACCGCCTCGTCCACGTACGACACCTCGTCGCGGCCGATCGGGGAGATCCGCTCGACGTCGGCGGCGGTACGGATCGGCTCGGCCACCACCGGGCCGGTGCCGGGCACGATGTCCAGGTCGATGCCGGCCGCGGCGACCGGCACCACGATGTCGCTGAACAGGATCGCCGCGTCCACGCCGTGCCGGCGCACCGGCTGGAGCGTGATCTCGGTGACCAGGTCCGGCCGGCGGCAGGACTCCAGCATCGGCACGTTCGCCCGGATCTCGCGGTACTCCGGCAGCGACCGGCCGGCCTGGCGCATGAACCAGACCGGCGTGTGCGGGCCCGGCTCGCGCCGGCAGGCGCGCACGAAGGGCGAGTCGGCCGGCCCGCCGCGGCGGGGTTCTCCGTCTCGGGCGGCAGTGCCCGTGGTGTCGGTGGTCATCGCGGCAATCGTGCCACGCCCCCGGCAGGCGCCCGCGCTCACCGTCCGCATTTGTGACGTAGAAGGAAGGGCCCCCGCTTAACGCCTCCGGTAGAGGAAGGGCCCCTTCTTAACCGTCGATCACCCGGCGCGCCGTCGCGCGCCGTACGGTGGGCGCGCATAGGCTGCCCGCATGGCCCCCCCGATCGCGCTCCCGGAAACGTTCGCTCGCGCGGTCGCGGGGCTGCGGTCGGTGACACCCCGCCCGGAGATCATCCTGGAGGAGGTCGGCGCGCCCCAGCGGCTGGCCCCGTTCGCGTTCGCGCTCTCCGCCGCCGTGATGCGCGACGACGACGAGGTGGCCACCGGCCGGCTGATCCTGCTGCACGACCCGGCCGGGCACGAGGCGTGGCAGGGCACGTTGCGGCTGGTCACGTACGTCACCGCCGAGCTTGAGGTCGACCTGGCCAGCGACCCGCTGCTGCCGGGCGTCGGCTGGACCTGGCTGACCGACGCGCTGGACGCGCAGGGCGCCGGGCACCGGGCGATCGGCGGCACCGTCACCCAGACGCTCTCCACCCGGTTCGGCGAGCTGGCCGGGCCGCCCGCCGCCGGTGACATCGAGATCCGCGCCTCCTGGACGCCGCTGCGCGCCGACCTGGGTCCGCACCTGCTCGGCTGGTGCACGCTGCTGGCCTCCACGGCCGGCCTGCCGCCGCCCGGCGTCACCGCGCTGCCCCGGCGTTCCGCCGGCGCCGCCTGACCACACCCGGCCGGATACGCGAAGGCCGCCCCGGCGAACCGGGGCGGCCTCGGGCGAGTACAGGTCAGAGATAGTTCTCGGCCTCGTCGCAGACCTTGTCCAGACCCTTGTTCGCCGCCTCGAAGGCAGCCCGGTCGCCACGCGACGCGGCGGCGATGGCGGTGGTCAGCTTGTCCAGGCAGCTCGCGATGACCTTCTTCTGCCGGGCCTGCTCGTCCCGGTCGTTCTTGGTGCCGGTCAGGTCCTGCTGGGTGTCCGACAGCCGCTCCTGCACCGTCTTCAGCTCACCCTTGAGCTTCTCGATCTCCTGCTGGTTCGCCGAGATGGTGCCGTCGCGCTGGCTGACCAGCCGCTGGGACTTGTCCAGCTCGCCGTCCGTGGAGACGTACAGGAAGGTCATCACGCCACCGAAGACGAACAGCAACGCGGCGACGAGGCCGAGGACCAGCGGGGCCCACCTCCGGCCGCCGCCGGCGGGCGCGCCGCCGGCCGGTCCGTAGGGGCCGGGCGGCCCGGACATCGGCGGCGGGCCGTAGCCGGGGCCGGACACCGGTGGGGCGGACAGCGGCGGGGCCGACAGCGGCTGCGGGTAGCCGGGGCCGGAGACCGGCGGTACGGAGACCGGCGGCGCCGACATCGGCGGGGGCACCGGAGCGGCGCCCGGCGCGTAGCCCGGCTGACCCGGCGCGGCGGGCTGGTATCCGCCGTACCCGGGTGTGCCGTCGGGCGCGGTGGGCTGGTGCAGGGTCGGGGCGGGCTGGTTCGGGTCGTACTGCTGGGGCGCGGGCCGGCTGCCGTACACGTTGCCGTAGACCGTGCCCCCCGGCGCCGGGGGCGGGTTGTCGCCCCCGGCCGGTGGGTAGGACATGTCGTTCCTCCAGATGAGCTGGTCCCCCGCGGGGTGGCCCGATGGGCCGGGGTCGATGCGCTGCGGTCGCCCCACACCGGCGTGGGCGACCGGTCAGCAGAGGCGGAACCGGTCGCAGGCGGTCTTGATCGGCACCGCCAACCCGATGCCCTCGGCGTTGCGGGCCTTGGCCGTGGCGATGCCGACGACCTCCTTGGCGCCGTTGATCACCGGGCCGCCGGAGTTACCGGGGTTGATCGGCGCGTCGAACTGGATGACCGGGCCACCGCCGCGCTCGTCTTCGCGGAACGCGCTGACCACGCCCGTGGTGACGCTGTCCTGCAACCCGAGCGGCGCGCCGACCACGATGATCTGCTGGCCGGACCGCACCGGATCGCTGGCCGCGACCAGACCGGCGAACTTGGCGGTGGTGCGCAACTGCGCCAGGTCCTTGTCCTTGTCGGTGGCGATGATCGTCGCCTCGAACCGCTGGTCCTTGCGCTCCAGGAACACCTTGCGCTCACCGGCGGTGAAGACCGACTCGACCACGTGGAAGTTCGTCAGCAGCGTGGTGCCGCCGCCGGACGGGGCCTTGCCGACGGCGAACGCCGTACCGGTGAACTGCCCGGCCCGCACCCGGAACACGCTCGGCAGCACCGCGCTGGCCACCGCCTCCGGGTTGAAGGCGGCTCCGGCCTGCTTCTCCAGGCTGCCGGCGCGCTGCTCCAGGCCGTCGAGCCGGCTGGCGTCCGCGCCCTGCCCCTCGGCCATCCGCTTGTCGGCGGCGGCGAGCCGGTCGTCGAGCCGGTAGATCTGGTACGCCTGCACGCCGCTGACCACCGCCAGCACGGCGGCCAGGGCCAGCGCCACCACCGCGAGCCGGCTGCGCCGGGGGGCGCGCTCCGGCGGGCCGAGCGGCGCGCCGAAGCCGGAGACCTGCTGACCCGGGTACGCCGCCGGCTGGGCGGGGTAGGACGGCGCGGACACCGGCTGGCCCGGATAGGCGGGCGCGGAGACCGGCCTGCCCGGGTAGGACGAGCCGGAGCCGGACGGGGCGCCGGAGTGCCGGTCCGCGTACGGCGACGAGGCCTGGCCCGGGAACGACTGTGAACCGGCGGGCGCCTGGCCCGGGTAGGCCGGGGCGGACTGGGCCGGTGCCGAGCCGTAGGAGGACTGACCCGGCTGGGCCGACGGCGTGCCGTAGGAGGACTGACCCGGCTGGGCCGGCGCGCCGCCGAACGACGACGGGCCCGGCTGGGACGGCGCGGCGCCGAACGACGGCTGGGACGGCGCGGGCGGGGTCGCGACACCCGACGACGCGGAGTAGGCGGCCGACGGCGACGCCCCGGCCGCGTCGGCGCGGCCCGGGTAACCGGCGGACGGCGGCGCGGCGGCCCGCGCCGGATAGCCCGCGCCCGAGGACGGGGCGGGGTAGCTCGTGCCCGAGGACGCCGGGTAGCTCCCCCCGGACGATCCCGGGTAGCTCGTGCCCGACGCCGCATGGCCGGGGGTGCCGCTCCACGCCGGACCGCCACCGCCCGCTGCCGACCCGGGCAGGGCCGGCCCGGACAGCGGAGCCGGACCGCCGGGCGGGTCGAAGCGTGGCGGCAGCGGTCCCGGCCGATCGGCCGTCGGGTCACCGCCCTGCCCCGGCACGCCGTCGCCGGTTCCGTACCCGCCTGTCATGCTCGACCGTCCTCCCCGTCGGCTTCGCCGACGCCCCCGACCGCTGTCGTCCGGCCCTGTGCGCCGCTCGCGGCTCGATGGACCGTACCGGCGGAAACGGGCTTTGTCTCCCCCGCTGTCCGACCCTCTCACGGTCCCGCAACCCGGTTCGTTCCGGACACCTGACGGACACCGCGCCGACACGCGCCGGACCGGCTGCGCACACCGGATCGTCCGGCCTACTAGGGTTGTCAGGTGACCGACGAACCACCCCTGCGCCGTCGGGCCGCCGAAAGCCGTACGGGAGAGGTCTCCGCCGATCCGACGTCGGCCCTGCCGGAGCCGGCGGACGCGGGGACCGAGACCGAGCCGGGCGCGGCCGTCCCCCTGACCGCGCCGCGCGACGGCACGCCCGCCCCGGTGGCCACACCGGCCGAGTTGAACGAGGTCGTGGCCCGTTTCGCGGGCGGCACCGGCCCGGTGGCCCTGGACGCCGAACGCGCCTCCGGCTACCGCTACAGCCAGCGCGCCTACCTGGTGCAGTTGCGCCGCGTCGGCGCCGGCACCGCGCTCATCGACCCGCTGCCGCTGCCCGACCTGTCCGCCCTCGACGAGGCGATCGCCGGGACCGAGTGGGTGCTGCACGCGGCCAGCCAGGACCTCGCCTGCCTGGCCGAGCTGGGCCTGCGCCCGCGCCGGCTGTTCGACACCGAACTGGCCGCCCGGCTGGCGGGATTCGAGCGGGTCGGCCTGGCCGCGCTGACCGAACAGCTGCTCGGGTTCAGCCTGGAGAAGCACCACTCCGCCGCGGACTGGTCCAGCCGGCCGCTGCCGGAGTCCTGGCTGACGTACGCGGCGCTGGACGTCGAGCTGCTGGTGGACCTGCGCGACGCGCTGGACGAGGAGCTGGGGCGGCAGGGCAAGTCCGGCTGGGCGGCGGAGGAGTTCGACGCGCTGGTGCGCAACGGCGCCCGTCCGCCGCGCGTGCGCGCCGAGCCGTGGCGGCGCACGTCCGGCATCCACCGGGTACGCGGCGCGCGCGCCCAGGCCCGGGTGCGGTCCCTCTGGTACGCGCGGGACCAGATCGCCGCCCGCCGGGATGCCGCGCCGGGCCGGGTGCTGCCCGACTCGGCCATCGTTGCCGCCGCCGAGCTGGACCCGAAGGACGAGAAGACGCTGCTCACGCTCCCCGGGTTCGGTGGGCGGTCGGTGCGCCGGCTGGCACGTACCTGGCTGGCGGCGCTCGACGACGCGCGTCAGTTGCCGGACGACGCGCTGCCGGTGAGCCCGACGGTGGAAGGGCCGCCTCCGCCGCACCGCTGGGCCGAGCGTGACCCGGTGGCGGCCGGGCGGCTGGCCCGGGCCCGCGAGGTGGTGGTCGGCACCGCCGGGGCGCACCGGCTGCCGGCGGAGAACCTGATCGCGCCGGACTCGATCCGCCGGCTGGCGTGGCAGCCGCCGGAGGAGATCACCGACGACACTGTCGCGGAGGCGCTGCGCGCCTTCGGCGCCCGGGAGTGGCAGATCGGGCTGCTGCTGCCCGCTCTTACCGAGGCGCTGCGCACCCCCCAGCAGTAACGTCGGTGGCAGGTGTGAGGTGGGCCACGCGGGGGGTGGTGCCACGTTTGGTTACTGGCGAGTAGCATCCGGGGAAATGCCCGTGCCGAGGGAGGCTCCAAGTGCCCCGTGAAGTCCGGGATGTCGTCTTCGTCGACGGCGTCCGTACCCCGTTCGGCAAGGCGGGTGGGATGTACGCCAACACCCGCGCCGACGATCTGGTGATCCGCTGCATCCGCGAGCTGATGCGCCGCAACCCGCAACTGCCGCCGGAGAAGGTGGAGGAGGTGGCGATCGCCGCCACCACCCAGATCGGTGACCAGGGCCTGACCATCGGCCGTACCGCCGCCCTGCTGGCCGGCCTGCCCAAGACCGTGCCGGGCTTCGCCATCGACCGGATGTGCGCCGGCGCGATGACCGCCGTCACCACCGTGGCCAGCGGCATCGCCATGGGCGCGTACGACGTCGCGATCGCCGGCGGCGTCGAGCACATGGGCCGCCACCCGATGGGTGAGGGCGTCGACCCCAACCCGCGCATCGTCGCGGAGAAGCTCGTCGACCCGTCCGCCCTGGTGATGGGCTCCACCGCGGAGAACCTGCACGACCGGGTCCCGCACATCACCAAGGAGCGCACCGACGCGTTCGCGCTGGCGTCGCAGCAGAAGACCGCCAAGGCGTACGCCAACGGCAAGCTCCAGGGCGACCTGGTGCCGGTGGCGGTGCGCGACCCGGAGGCGGGCTGGGGCCTGGCCACCGTGGACGAGGCGCCCCGCGACACCTCGATGGAGAAGCTGGCCGGGCTGAAGACGCCGTTCCGGCCGCACGGCAAGGTCACCGCGGGCAACGCGGCCGGCCTGAACGACGGCGCCACCGCCGCGCTGCTGGTGGCCGAGGAGACCGCTCGTGAGCTGGGCCTGCCGGTCGGCATGCGCCTGGTGTCGTTCGGCTTCGTCGGCGTCGAGCCCGAGGTGATGGGCGTCGGCCCGATCCCGTCGACCGAGAAGGCGCTGCGCATCGCCGGCCTCAGCATCGACGACATCGGCCTGTTCGAGCTGAACGAGGCGTTCGCGGTGCAGGTGCTCGCCTTCCTCGACCACTTCGGCATCGCCGACGACGACCCGCGGGTCAACCCGTGGGGCGGCGCGATCGCCATCGGTCACCCGCTCGCGTCCTCCGGCGTCCGGCTGATGACCCAGCTCGCCCGCCAGTTCGCCGAGCACCCCGAGGTCCGCTACGGCCTCACCGCCATGTGCATCGGCATCGGCATGGGCGGCACCGTGATCTGGGAGAACCCGCACTGGGAGGGTGGAGACAAGTGAGCCTCGCCGCACCGAACGAGGTCGTCACCAAGGCGCTGCTGCGCCAGGTGGCCGTACCCGGGCTGGACCGGCCCGCCGCCCTCATCACGCTGGACAACGGCTTCGACCACACCAAGCCGAACACCTTCGGCCCGGCCGGTCTGACCAGCCTGGACGAGGCGATCACCGCCGCGCTGGCGGCGGAGCCGGCGTTCATCGCGGTCACCGGCAAGCCGTACATCTTCTGCGTGGGCGCGGACATCACCAGCCTGCCCGCGCTGGAGAACCGCGAGCAGGCGCTGGAGATCGGCCGGCTCGGCCACCGCGTGTTCGCCCGGCTCAAGGACAGCGCCGTCCCCACCTTCGCGTTCGTCAACGGCGCGGCGATGGGCGGCGGCCTGGAGCTGGCGCTGCACTGCCACTACCGGACGCTGTCGGCGGGCGCGGCGGCGCTGGCGCTGCCCGAGGTCTCGCTCGGCCTGATCCCCGGCTGGGGCGGTACGCAGCTGCTGCCGAACCTGATCGGCATCCCGGCCGCCACCCAGGTGATCATTCAGAACCCGCTGATGCAGAACAAGATGCTCAAGCCGAAGCAGGCGGCCGAGATGGGCATCGCGGACGTGCTGCTGGAGCCGGCCGACTTCCTGGAGCGGTCGCTGGAGTGGGCCGCCGGCGTGGTCCGGGGCGAGGTCGCCGTGACCCGCCCCGAGGTCGACAAGGACATGTGGGCGGGCGTGCTCTACTTCGCCCGGCAGACCCTCGACCAGCGGCTGCACGGCGCGGTCCCGTCCGCGTACAAGGCGCTGGACCTGCTGGAGACGGCGAAGGACGCCGACTTCGCCACCGGCACCGCGGCGGAGGACGAGGCCCTCGCGGACCTGGTCTTCTCCGAGGAGCTGCGCAGCGGCCTGTACGCCTTCGACCTGGTGCAGCGGCGGGCCAAGCGCCCGGCCGGCGCGCCGGACAAGGGCCTGGCCCGCCCGGTCACCAAGGTCGGCATCGTCGGCGCCGGCCTGATGGCCAGCCAGCTCGCGCTGCTGTTCGCCCGGCGGCTGCAGGTGCCGGTCGTCATGACCGACCTGGACCAGTCGCGGGTGGACAAGGGTGTCGGCTACGTGCACACCCAGATCGAGAAGGCCGTCAGCAAGGGCCGGATGGACAAGGGCACCGCGGCCAAGCTGTACGGCCTGGTCAGCGGCTCGGTCGACAAGTCCGTCTTCGCCGACGCCGACTTCGTCATCGAGGCCGTGTTCGAGGACCTGGGCGTCAAGAAGCAGGTCTGGGCCGAGCTGGAGAAGATCGTCAAGCCGGAGGCGGTGCTCGCCACCAACACCAGCTCGCTGTCCATCACCGAGATGGCCGCCGACCTGGAGCACCCGGAGCGGGTGGTCGGCTTCCACTTCTTCAACCCGGTCGCGGTGCTGCCGCTGCTGGAGATCGTCCGCGGCGAGCGGACCGACGACGCCACGCTGGCCACCGCGTTCGCTGTCGGCAAGCAGCTCAAGAAGTCGTCGGTGCTGGTCAAGGACGCCCCGGCGTTCGTGGTGAACCGGCTGCTGACCCGCTTCCTCGGCACCGTGTTCGCGGCCGTCGACGCCGGCACCCCGCTGGACGTGGCGAACAGCGCGCTGGACCCGCTGGGCCTGCCGATGCGTCCGCTGGCGCTGCTGCAGCTCGTCGGGCCGGCCGTGGCGTACCACGTCGGCGGCACCCTGCACGAGGCGTTCCCGGACCGGTTCGGCGTCAGCGAGAACCTCAAGCGGATCGCCGACTCGGGCCAGCCGATCGTGGTCGACGACCAGATCAACGACGAGGTGGCGAAGCTGCTGGTGGTCGGCGACGAGCCGCTCACCGCCGAGCAGGTGCGGCAGAACGCGCTGGACGCGCTGGCGCAGGAGATCCGGCTCATGCTCGACGAGGGCGTCGTCGCCGAGGCGCAGGACATCGACCTGTGCATGATCCTCGGCGCCGGCTGGCCGTTCCACCTGGGCGGCGTGACGCCGTACCTGGACCGGACCGGCACCTCCGAGCGGGTGACCGGCAAGCGGTTCCTGCCGCGCGGCGTGGCCAGCCTGCGCTGACCGATACCGCATCGATCGCGGTGGTCGGGCTGTCCGAGACGGACGCCCGGCCACCGCGATCGGCGTTTCGCGGGCAGGTCACGGGTCGGATGCGGTTTCGTCCCACCGGCCTTCCACGGACAGCGGCATGTCGGTGCTCCTGGCTACGATCACGCCTTCAGTTTTCTCACAGGAGCTGCCTACATGTCCCAGCCGCCGTCCAATCCCTACCCCGGCCACTACCCGCCGCCCCAGCACCAGCCCGGCGGCTTCCAGCCGCCCCAGCAGCCGCAGTACGGCGGTGGCTACCCGCATGCTCCGCAGCAGCCCCAGTACGGCGCTGACTACCCGCAGATCCCGCAGCAGCCCCAGTACGGCAACCAGTTCGGCGCGCCGGTCCCGCCGAAGAAGTCCGGCGTCGGCAAGATCCTGCTGATCGTCCTCGCGGTGGTCCTGGTGCTCTGCGTCGGTGGCGGCATCGTCACCTGGCTCGTCACCAAGGAAACCGTCGGCGAGGTGGTCACCGCCACCAAGACCCGGGTGGTCGAGCCGCAGACGCTCGGCGGCCGGCCGAAGGTCACCGACCCTCAGCTGCAGAACGCCGCGACGCAGATGAAGGCCTCGCTCAGCAAGGACGTGCCGGACGCGACGAGCACGGCCGGCGCCTTCTACGGCAACCCGGAGAAGAAAGACCTGGTCATGATCGTCGCCGTGTCCGGCGTCATGGCCGACCCGAAGAAGGAACTGGACGACGCCGCCACGGCGGTCACGCCGGACCTGGCCACCAAGGACTTCAAGACGGTCGACCCGGGCCCGCTTGGCGGCGACGCCAAGTGCTCCGACGGCAAGGCCTCGGGTGAGCAGGTGGCCGTCTGCATCTGGGCCGACCGGGGCAGCCTCGGCATGGTGGTCGTCTACTTCAAGTCCGCGGCCGAGCTCCAGAAGGAGTTCGTCACGATGCGCGGCGAGATCGAGAAGCAGGGCTGACACCGCTACGCACCGGGCCCCCGCCGCGACGGCGGGGGCCCGGTGTCGTTTCCGGATCAGGCGGACTCGGCCCGTTCGGCAGGGCTCCGGCAGACGCAGAACTCGTTGCCCTCGGGGTCGGCCAGCACCACCCAGCCGCTGCCGTCCGGCCGGCGCCGGTCGGCCACCAGCGTGGCGCCGAGGTCACGCAGCCGCGCCACCTCCTCGTCGCGGGTGCCCTCGGCCGCGTGCAGATCGATGTGGAACGCGCCCTTGCCGTGCCGCTCGCCCACCCGGACGAACAACAGGTCGGGGCCGTCGCCGGCGGGCGCGGCGAGGACCGCCTCCGGGTCGTCCGGGTGGTCGTCGTCGGCGAGCCGGCGGTCGAGCACCCGGGCCCACCATCCGGCGAGGGTGTACGGGTCGTCGGACTCGACCGTCACGCAATGGAACTGTGCACTCATCGGTGCTTCCTCCTGTGGGGTACGCGCCCCGGCGGAGTGGGAACGTCAGCGGGGAACGCGGGGCGCGGGACGGTTCACGAAAGACATCGACCACACCCCCTTCCACCTCATCGGGCTGACCGGTTGATCATTCCACCGCCCTCCGGCGCCGGCAACCCCGCCCCGCCGCAAGGAAGGGCCCCTTGTTAACAGCTGCGTGTTAACAAGGGGCCCTTCCTCTACCGGAGGCGTTAAGAAGGTGCCCTTCCTTACGGGCCGACGAACACCGCCTTCGCGCGCCAGTCGACGCCGTCGACCGCCGGGCCGCTGCGCACGGTGAACGTCGCGGCCGGCACGCCGTTCACCCAGTCGGTGGCGGCCAGGTCACCGGTGTTGCGGTTGACCTTGTAGAGCGTGCCGCCGGAGACGAAGACCGCGCCCGCGTCGGCGAACCCGCTCGCCCCGGACACCGTGAACCGGTCGGCGCCGACCACGCCGCTGTCCGGGGTGAACCAGCGCCAGAACAGTCCGTTCTGCCCGTTGAGCGTGTAGTAGAGCCGCCCGCCGGAGAAGAACATGCCGGTCACGTTCGGGATCTCGGCGTAGAAGCCGGTGGTCGCGCCGACGTACGTCTGCCCGGTCGGCCCGGAGTTGGTGATCACGTTGTCCCAGTACGGGTCGTGGTACGGGTCCACCAGTTCCGGCGCACCGAACGTGGTGCCGTTGAACGTACGCCGCCACAGCGCGCCGTCGGCGCCGTAGAACACCGTCCCGCCGACCCAGAACGCGTTGCGCGCGCCCGCCCAGACGGTGCCGTTCGGGTCGGTCACCGGGTCCGGCGCGCCGACCGTGCTCTGCCCGTCGTACGAGCGCACCTGCACCGGCGAGCTGGCCGGGGCGGGCGGGGGCCCGGTCTTGACGATCTCGACGGCGTTCACCAGCGGGTTCTCCCGCACGTGGCGGAACTCCACGTCGATCGAGCCGTCGCTGACCACCGTGAACTCCCGCATGGTGCCCACGTTGTGCCCGGCGGTGGCGGACAGGTCGAGGTCGTCGAGGACGACAGCACCCTCCAGCGCCACGTCGAAGATCCGCGTGCCGGCGTTGGCGGTGCCCGCGTACCGGTTGGCCATGTAGAGCCGCACGTGCACCTCGGTGCCGTTGGGCACCGGGAACTGCCAGGTCATCTCCGCACCGCCGGACGGGTCGTACCGCTCGTGGTTGTAGAGCTCGACCGGGGTGCCGGCCGGTACCGTCGAGTCCAGGCTCGCGGCGGTGGTGTAGCTGGAGACGCTGCTGCCGGTGTTGTGGTACGGGCTGGGGCTGGAGCTGGTGTCGGCCGCCCAGTCCGGCCCGCCGTCGGTGGCGGCGACGGACGAGCCGCCGGCGTTCACCCGGTACAGCACGTTCGTCGGCTGCGGCAGGCCCGCCTGGTAGATGTTGCCGGGCAGGGTGGCCGTGGTGGTGGGGTGCACCGCCGTCCCGCCGGCCAGCGGGAAGAACGCGATCCGCTCCCGGCGGTACTGGAAGTTGCCGATCCACAGCGTGTCGCCGCCGACCCAGAGCCCGGTCGGCGTGACGAGCATCTCGGAGGCGCCGATGCCGCGCGGGTGGCGGCCGGGGTTCCAGGACAGCGGCAGGCCGTTGGCCGGGTCGAGCGCGGCGATGCTGGCCCGGCCGACCGCGCCGGCCCGGGCGTTGTCGGTGCCGGTGGTGTTGTTGAGCCAGCGGAGGTGGCCGCCGACGTAGACCGCCTCTTCGCTGATGCCGACGGACAGGAACGTGTCGCCGCCGCTGTAGTCGACCCAGGTCGGCTGGAGAGCGGAGCCGGTCGCGCCGGCCTCCCAGCGGGCCGCGGTGTCGCAGAGCGTTCCGCTGTACGGCGCGCCGGTGGTGACCACCACGAAGTAGCTGTTGTCCGGGGAGAACGCGACGTCACGGACGTACGAGTCGAAGGACTGCCACTTGCAGCGCGGCGTGTAGCGGGCCGTGTTCCAGTCCGCGACGGTGGCGGCGGTGGCACCCAGGTCGATCTTGACGATCTGGTCGTGCAGCACCCCGTCGGCCTTCTTGAAGTTGCCGATGACGACGAGCTGCGTGCCGTCCGGGGAGACGGCGAGCTTCTCCGCGCCGACGCCGGCCTTGGCGCCGCTGACCCCGTCCCAGTTGTGGTTCTCGGTCAGCGTGGTGGTGAGGTAGCTGTCCACGGCGCCGGTGGTGGCGTTGAGCGACGCCAGTCCGCCGCGCGGGTTGGGGTTGCCGGCCGTGGTGAAGATGCCGCCGACCAGCAGCCGGTTGCCGACCAGCGCGATGTCCTTGATGAGCCCGTTGAACGCGGGCGGCGCGAAGCTGGTGACGACCGCCCCGGTGTTGACGTCGAGCAGGGCCACCTTGCGCCGGGTCACGCCGTTGACGGTGTTGAACTTGCCGGCGACGAAGACCGTGTTCGCCGTGGGCCCGCCCGTGACCGCTGTCACCTCGTTGTCGAGCGTGGGCGCGAACGCGGTGTCCACCGCGCCGGTGGCCTTGTCGAACGCGAGCAGGTAGTCGCGGGGGATGTCGACGTCGGAGTTGCGGTTCTGCACACGGGTGAAGGAGCCGCCCGCGATGATCTTCGTACCGGCGTCGTGGATCGCGTCGACCGAGCCGTCCTGGACGTCGGGCGAGGCCGTGGAGGGGACGGTGTGGACCACTTTGTCGTGGCCGGGCGCGGCGGCGGCCGCGGGCGTGGCCGGAGAGAGGCCGACGACGGTGAGGGCGCCGGCGGTGAGGACCGCGAGAAGACGGCGGCGGCGCGGGGCCGAGAGGTGGGTCACGGGCAGCTCCGGTGGGTGAGCAGGGTGAGGCGTCGCTGCGCTTACTCTCCGTTGATCACCGCTCCGCGTCCAGCGTGAGCCGAGCATTCTGCCCGACCACCGTGCCGCCGGGGGCCGACCACCGCCGGGTCCGGCCAGGACAGCCGAGGCTGTCCGCACGAAAAGGTGAGGCCGCCTCACCGGCTGGACGGGTCGGGATGGGCGGTCAGGTGGCCGCGGGCGGGTCGGCCGACGGAAGCGTGACGGTCACCTCCAGGCCGCCACCGGGCTGGGCGACCGCCTTCACCGTGCCGCCGTGCGCGTCGCAGACGGCCCGCACGATCGACAGACCGAGCCCGGAGCCGCGAGCACCGGTGCGTTCCTGGCCGCCGCGCCGGAACGGCTCGAACAGCCCGGGTACGTCGGCGGGGGCGACCTCGAAGCCGGTGTTCCCCACCACCAGCCAGGACCGCTGCCCGTCGGTGCCGGTGCGCACCCAGATCCGCCCGTGCAGGTGGTTGTAGCGGACCGCGTTCTCCACCAGGTTGCCGGCCAGCCGGTCCAGCAGCCCCGGGTCACCGACCACCGGCGCCGGACGCAGCGACGTGTGCACCTTCAGGCCGATCCGCTCGACCTCCCGGGACACCGCGGACAGCGCGTTGGCGGTGCCGACGGCGAGGTCCGACTCCGCGCGCCGGGCCAGCCGCCGGCCGGTCTGGGCCTCGCTGCGGGCCAGCACCAGCAGCGCGTCGACCAGGCCGTTGGCCCGCTCCGAGGCGTCCCGCACCACCCCGGCCATGCGGCGGTACTCGGCGAGGTCGGCGTCGTCGTCGCTGAGCGTCACGTCGATTTCGGTACGCATCACCGCGAGCGGCGTCCGCAGCTCGTGCGAGGCGTTCGCGACGAACCGTTTCTGTGCCTCGAACGCGCCGCTGATCCGGTCCAGCATCGCGTCGAACGTCTCGGCCAGCTCGGCCACCTCGTCGTCGGCGCCGGACCAGCCGATCCGCTCGTCGAGCGTGGCCTCGCCGAGCCGGCGCGCGGTGGCTGTCACCTGGTGCAGCGGGCGCAGCGCCCGGCCGGCCACCAGGTACGCCCCGGCCACCCCGACGACGCTGATCGCCACGAGCGCGAGCAGTCCCTTGACCAGCAGTTCCTGCGACGCCGCGTCGACCAGTTGCCGCTGCCACTGCCCGGCGTCGAGGGTACGGCCGTCGGTGAGCACCACTGTGGTGCCGGGCAGCAGCTCGTCGGTGGGGCGCAGCGCGTCGCGGACCAGCAGCCAGGCCAGCAGCACCAGGATCGCCCCTGCACCGACCAGCAGGACGCCGTTGAGCAGGGTCAGCCGCAACCGCAGCGTCGGCCGCACCCGCCGGGTGCCCACGCTCACTGCGTGCGGCCGATCCGGTAGCCCGCCCCGACCACCGTGTCGATGAGCGGCGGGTCGCCCAGCTTCTTGCGCAGCGTCATCACGGTGACCCGGACGATCGTGGTGAACGGGTCGGTATTGGCGTCCCAGACCCGTTCCAGCAGCTCTTCGCTGGACACCACCGCGCCGCGCGCCTTGAGCAGCTCGGCGAGCACGCCGAACTCCTTGTTGGTGAGGTCGAGCGGCACGCCACCACGGGTGACCACCCGCCGGGCCGGGTCCAGCACCAGGTCGGCCACCTCCAGCACCGGCGGCGCGGCCGGGGTGGCCCGGCGCCCGAGCGCCTGCACCCGCGCCACCAGCTCGTCGAACGCGAACGGCTTGGCCAGGTAGTCGTCGGCGCCGAGCTGCAGCCCCTCCACCCGGTCGGCGACGGTGCCGCTCGCGGTGAGCATCAGCACCCGGGTCAGCGCGCCGGAGGCGGCCAGATCGGCGCAGATCTGGTCGCCGTGCACACCCGGCAGGTCGCGGTCCAGGATCACCACGTCGTAACGGGTGACGAACGCCGCCTCGTGGCCGGCGTCGCCGTCGTAGGCGACGTCCACCGCCATCCCGCGCTTGCGCAGCCCGCGCGCGATCGCGTCGGCGAGGTTGCGCTCGTCCTCGACCACCAGTACCCGCATCCCGGCCCTCCCGCCTCGTGACCTCTGACAACCTAGTGCCGCCGGCCAAGCGTGTCGCCGGAGGAGCTGTCCCGGCGGCGCATGATCCTCCCGCCGTCCACCGGGTCGCTCTTCCTCGCACGCGCGGATTTCTGTGACTGTCCGTGAGATTGGCGACGGCGCGCCGCTGCGTCACGCACTGTCACCGACGGTTGCTCCTCCACGCGAGACTGCCGCCGAGTCAGAAGCCGTTGAACTGCAGATATGCCAATTCGGCCGTCGGGGCCTGCGATGCCCTTCCGTCGACTTTGCTCTGCAGCCCGATACGCACTTGTTGCGGTGAGTCACCGTTGCGTCGATGGCTGCAGAGCAAAGTCGGCGCAGGGTGAACCCCGGGACCTCACGTCACGGTTACCTTCGGTGACGAAAGTGCAGTCAGTTGGGCCGCCCCATCGACTCGCTACGCCCCTGATCACACCGGGCCCGGCGAGCAGGCGGACCCTCCCGCGCGGCTGGCCCGAACCCACCGGCCGACCGGTCCAGCGCGGGGCCCGCACCCACCGCCGTTGCACAAAACCTTCGGGTACGCGATGCTCAGCGGCAATGATCGACAAGCACGCGGTCGAGGCACCCGATCCACGCCGGGCGGCACCCCGATGACCGGCCGCGACATCGCGTACCGCCGGTTCCGTTTCCCGGCGGACCGGGACGTGGGCCTCGCCGACGGGCTCACCGCGGGGCCGGACGGGCTGGTGCTCGACGGCGCGCCCGGCCGCCTGACCCACACCGATCCGCACTCCGGGACCACCGCCGAGTACGCCGCCGGGAGCTGGACCTCCCCGGTGACGCCGCTCGGCTTCGCCGCCGTCGAGCTGGTGCCCTCCTGGACCGCGCACACGCCGGCCGGCTGCTGGCTGCGCGTGGAGCTGCGGGGCTGGGCCGGCGACGCGGCCTCCACCGGCTGGTACGAGCTGGGCAACTGGGCCGCCGACGACAGCACGGTGCACCGGGCGTCCGTACCCGGGCAGGCGGACGACCGGGCGCGGGTGGCCGCCGACACGCTGCGGGTGACCGGCGCGACGGTGACCGGCTGGCAGGTGCGGGTGACGCTGCTGCGCCGCCTCGACGCGGCGGACGGCCCGGCGCTGCGCACGATCGGCGTGGTCGCCTCCACCGACCCGCCCGGCGTCGGACAACGAGCCGTCGCAAGAACCGATGCCGGCGCGGGCGGCGCGCGAGGGCGGGTGCTGGACGTGCCGCGCTACGCGCAGCGGCTGCACGCCACCGGGGAGACCCGCTGGGGCGGCGGTGGAGACTCCTGGTGCAGCCCCACCTGCGTGTCCATGGTGCTCGACTTCTGGGGCGCGGGCCCCACCCCGGACCGGTACGCCTGGGTGACGCCGCCCGGCCCCCGCCCGCGGGTGGTGCACGCCGCCCGGCACTGCTTCGACCACGCGTACGCCGGAGCGGGGAACTGGCCGTTCAACACCGCGTACGCGGCGACGCACGGCGTGGACGCGTTCGTCACCCGGCTGCGTTCGCTGGCCGAGGCGGAACTGTTCGTGGCCGCCGGCATCCCGCTGATCGTCTCGGCGGCGTTCACCGCCGGGCAGGTGCCGGGGCTGGACTACGACACCCGGGGGCACCTCATCGTGCTGGCCGGCTTCACCGCCGACGGCGATCCGGTGCTGAACGACCCGTACGCGCCGGACGACGAGCGGGTCCGCCGCACCGTGCCGCGCGCGCCGTTCGAGCATGCCTGGCAGGTGGGCAGCGGCGGCATCGCGTACGTGCTTCGGCCCGAGTCGACGCCCCTGCCGCCGCCACCGGCGCAGGCCAACTGGTGATCAGCGTCCGGCCGGCCAGATCGCCATGCCGCCGGTCGGGCGCAGGCACACCAGCTGCGTACCCGTGTCCGCGCACTCCGACCAGGCGCCGGGCAGGATCCCCCGGATCCGCACCTGCCCGGCCGCCACGTCCAGCGCGCCGACGAGCGTCCGGTCCTCGGTGAGCGTGCGCAGCCCGAGCAGCGGCCCGGACGGGAGGTCGTTGCCGGAGACGCGCCAGCGGCCCAGCCGGGCCAGCACCCGGCCGGTCGGCGGGTCCAGCGCCGACAGTTCCAGCTCCTCCCCGACCCCGCGCTCGGCGGCGATCAGCCGGTCGCCGACCGGTCCCATCCCGAGCCACCGCTCGTCGGTCCAGGCCGGGCGGCCGGTGGCCGGATCGAGGGTCTGCGCGCCGCCCACCTGGTTGCGCAGGCACACCATCCCGGCGCAGTCGGCGAACCAGAGTCCGGCGCGGGAGCCCACCGGCAGGCTCCACCGTTCCTCGAGCCGGTCCAGCCCGTACCCGGTGACCGAGCCCCGGGCGTCCTCGACCAGCAGCAGATCGGCCACCACCTGGGCGTACCGGTAGTCGGCGCGGCCGGCCGCGGGCGCCACCCGGCCGGTGTGCGCGACGGTGCCCGCGTCCGCGTCGTACACGGTCACCCGGCCCTGCGGGGTGACCAGGACGAGCTGTGTCACCCCGTGGTCGTCGCGGCGGTACCCCACCTCCTGGCCCGGTACGGGCAGCGTCCACCGCACCGCGCCGGAGGCCGGGTCCACGGCCCGTACGGTGCCCGCGCCGGGCGGGCGGGGGTTCTCCAGCAGCAGCCCGCCGGAGGCGGTCGGGACCGGGTATCCGGGATGCCGCCAGCGCAGCGTGCCGGTCGCCGGGTCGAGCATCGCCGACACCGAGTCACCGTCCCCGGCCGGGCTGCTCGTCACCAGCAGTCCCCCGGCCACTGTGGTGAGGCCGAGCACGTGGTCGCCGTCGGTCAGCGCGAACCGCCACGCCGGTTCCCCGCCGGGCAGCCGGTACGCGGCGACCACCCGCCCGCCCCGGCCGGTCGCGCCGGGGCCGTCGGCCACCACCACCCGGTCCGGCCGGACCACGAACGCCGCGCCCTGCGGGGCGGGAATCCGGATCGGCACGGGCCGGCGCGGCGGACCGGCGGCAGCGTGCACGACGAGCAGCACCAGTACGCCGAGCAGCGCCACCCGGACCGCCGGGCCGGGCGGCCGACGGGGCGGCGCGGGTTCCGGCTCGTCGGCGGACTCGCCGTGCCGCATCTCGCCCAGTTCGATCACCGGGCTCACGGCAGCCGCCGCACCACGTAGTCACCTGCGGGCCTGCGGCAGACCAGCAGCGTCACGCCGGTCGTGCAGTCGGTCCCGGTGATCACTCCCCTGATCGGGGGCGGACCGCCGGACAGGTCCATCTCGGCCAGGAGCTGCCGGCCGCCGCCCAGCAGCCGGGTGGCCAGCAGCGGGCCGCCGGACCCGTGCTGCGGGGCCAGGGTCCAGCCGCCCAGCTCGGCGATCAGACGCCCGTCGGCCTGGCCGAGCACCGCCAGGCCGCCGGCGCCGATCGCGGTGTCGCCGACGAGCAGCCGGTCGTCGCGCGCCGCCACGACGCGCGCCCACCGGTCCACGCTCCAGCGCACGGCGCCGGTCGCCGGGTCGAGCGCTGTCATCCCGGCGCCCGGCCGGACGGCGCAGAGCAGGGCGCCGCACCTGTCGACGTAGTCGACGAGCTTCTGTTCGACGGTCCAGCGCGGTCGCAGCGTGTCCAGGTCGTACGCCTCGATGAGCCCGCCGCCGATCTCCAGCAGCAGCCCGGCCACGGTCATCACGTGGCGCGGGCCGGGCGGTCGAACCGGGTGCAGGTCCCGGGCCGCGACCCGCGCGCCGGTGCGCGCGTCCACGACCACCACCTGCCCGGTGGCCGGCCACAACAGCATGCGTTCCGTCCCGGAGCCGTAATCGAACCCCAGCATGCCCGTCGAGGGCAGCGTCCACATCGTCCTTCCGTCGGCCGGGTCGACCCGGGTGATCGACGGGCGGGGGTCGGACGCGGCGGACTGCGACAGCAGCACCCGGCCGACCGCGAACGCGACGCCGCGCCGGCGCCAGACGTCCACGCCGGTGGCCGCGTCGTACGTCACCGTCTCCCAGTCCTCGTCGCCGCCGGCCGGGCCGGCCACCATCACCCGGCCGTCCTGCTCCCACACCGACACGGCGGTGCCGATGCCGGGCAGCGGACTGCGCCACAGTTCCCGCCCTTCGCGGTAGGCGACGAGTTCCCGCCCGTCACCGCGGTTCGGCCGCACCACGTACACCACGTCGCCGGAGACGAACACGGCCGAGCCCAGGCCGCCGGGCAGCGTCCACTCCGCCGGTCCTCGCGGCGGCGCGGCGGCGGCGAGCGTGAGCAGCGCCAGCAGCAGGAGCGCCAGGGTGCGGGCCGGCCGCCCGACGCTGCGCGGCGGGCGGGGGGCCGCCGGGGGCGGAGCGTCGTGACGCAACTCCCCCAGATCGATGACGGTCACGACCATCCTCTCCCGCGCGCCCGGCCGCCGTCCGGCCGTGACCGGCATTGCCACAATTCGCCTGTACGATGGCGCGTCGTGGCCGTGCCCGTGGTGGACCCCTCGTTGAACCCCTCGTCCGTCGAGACGGACGCCGTCGTGGCCGATCCGCCACGCCGTGCCCGTCGCCGGCCGGCCCGCGCCGATCTGCTGGCCATCGGAGCCTATGTGCTGCTCGGTGTTCTCGTCTGCCTCAACTACTGGGGCGACGTGGAGCACCGGGTCTCCTCGCACCTGCCGACCGACCACAGCTGGTTCGAGTGGCTGTTCGCGCACGGCGCGTACTCGGTGCAGCACCTGGAGAACCCGCTGTTCACCACCCGGCAGAACGCGCCGGACGGGGTGAACATGATGGCGAACACCTCGCTGCTCGGGGTGACGCTGCCGCTTGCGCCACTGACCCTGCTGCTCGGCCCGCAGGTGATGTACGCGCTCTACCTGGGCGCGGCGCTGTCGGCGACCGCCGCCACGTCGTACTGGGTGCTGTCGCGGCACCTGGTCCGGTCCCGGGCCGCCGCGTTCGCCGGTGGCGCGTTCCTCGGCTTCGCGCCGGGCATCGTCCACCACGCGAACGGCCAGCCCAACTTCGTGTCGAACTTCCTGCTGCCGCTGATCGTGGCGCGGGTGCTGCGGCTGGGCGAGCCGGGGCGGTGGCGGCGCAACGGGCTGGCGCTCGGGCTGCTGGTGGCGTACCAGGTCTTCATCAACGAGGAGATGCTGCTGCTCACCGCGCTGGCCTGCCTGGTCGTCGTGGTGGCGTACGCGGTGCAGCGGCCCCGGGCGGCCCGCGAGCGGGCCGGGTCGTTCCTGGCCGCGCTCGGGCTCGGCGGCGGGCTGGCGCTGCTGCTGACCGCGTACCCGATCTGGTTCCAGTTCAACGGGCCGCAGTCCTACCGCGGATTGCAGGGCGGCGTCTTCCACAACTGGGGCGAGGACCTGGTGGCCTTCGTCACGTTCGCCCGGGACACGATCGCCGGTGACGAGGCGGTGGAGAAGACCATCGGGCTGACCGAGCAGAACACCTGGTTCGGCTGGCCGCTGGTGCTGGTGGCGCTGGGCGCGCTGGTGCTGCTGGTCCGCCGGTCGGTGCCGGCCCGGATCCTGGCCGTGCTGGTGGTCGTCTTCACGATCGCCTCGATCGGCCCGGTGGTGCGGTTCAACGGTGTGGAGACCGACGTCGACGGGCCGTGGGCGTACATTCCGGACGACCTGCCGCTGGTCGAGATGATGATGCCGACCCGGTTGAGCCTGGTCGTGGTGGCCGCCGTGGGTGTGCTGCTCGCCCTGGCGTGGGACGCGCTGGCCGGTGCCGGCCGTCCGCCGGTGCCCGCCCCCCGCGCCGCCGTCGACGACAGCACGGACGGCGACGGCGACGGGACGGCCGCGCGCGACACGCGCCGCCGGGTGCTGCGGCTGGCCGGGTACGCCGCGATCGTGGCCGCCCTGGTGCCGCTGATCCCGCGTCCGCTGCCGGCGGAGCACATCGACCCGCCGCCGCGCTTCATCACCGCCGGTGGCTGGCGGCCGTACGTGCCGGAGGGCCGCACGCTGGTGCCGGTGCCGATCCCGAGCAACGTGCACGGGCTGCACACGCTGCGCTGGAGCGCGCTGACCGGACACGAGTTCCCGATCCCGGGCGGCTACTTCATCGGCCCGAACGAGCGCGGTGAGGGTGTCTTCGGCGCCCCGAACCGCCCCACCAGCACGCTCATCTACTCCACGATGGACGCCAACGCGGTGCCGGAGATCACCGAGGAGAACCGCCGCCAGGCCGTGGACGACCTGCGCTTCTGGCGGGCGTCGGTGGTGGTGCTCGGGTCCGGTCCGCGCGAGGCGGTGCTGCGCGACCTGATGGCCGAGCTGCTCGGCCCGCCGCAGCGGGTGGACGACGTGTGGCTCTGGGACGTGCGCGACCGGGTCTGAGCCGGCGTCCCGCTCAGCCGACGAGCCCGCGGACGTCCCACAGGTGCCCGCCGGGCACGTCCCGGCCGGGGCCGAGAAGTGCGTCCAGCGTGGCGCGTACCGGGTCGGCCGGCGTCGAGTCGGCCTGCACCAGCGCCGCCGCCCGCCAGTGCCGCAGATCGGCGACCGCCTGCCGGCGTTCCGCGTCGCCGACCGGCGGCACCTGGCCGGTCTCGGCGGCCCGGCGCAGCAGCAGCGACGTGGGCCGGTCCGGCGCGCCCCAGCGGGCGGCCGGTTCGTCCGCCGAGCGCGGGCCGATGAAGTAGCCGCCCGGCGCGTCGAACGCCAGCGCGGTGCGCGCCGACCAGAACATGGCCGGGCTGACCGCCGCCCCGGTCACCGGCGGCACCGGCACCAGCGTGCGGCCCGCCGGCACGTACGCCTGCCAGCCGCCGCCGGACACGACGGCCGGGACCGGCGCGACCGGCACCGTGCGGATCGGGGTCGGCGTCAGCGGCAGCAGCGCGGCGGCGACCGCGCCGGCCCACGGCGCCCAGGCGCGCACGGCGCCGTGCCGGACCCGGTCGACTGCGAGCGCCAGCAGCACCCCGAGCACCGGTACGCACACCAGCGCGAAGCGCGCCGGCACCACCAGGTCCAGCAGCGGCGCCCCGGCGAGCAGGCGGTACGGGCCGGGCAGCCCGGTGTCGTCGCGGTTCACCACCACCGAGGCGCCGAGCGACAGCGCCGCGAACAGCAGGCCGCACGCGGCGAGCGCGCGTACCAGCGGCCGCCGCCACAGCCATACCACGACGAGCAGCGCCAGCAGCGGCAGGAACGGGCCGAAGAACGAGTTCTGCTCGGTCGGGTTCGGCGACAGCAGCCCGGCCCGGTGGGCGTCCCCGGCAACTGTCTGCCGGGCGGAGGCGACGAACGAGACCAGGTCCAGCCGGTAGCCCCCGGTGTGGAACGGCATCCCCCGGTAGTGGCCCGGCCCGGCGAACTGGAACCACAGCGGGTACGCCAGCAGCACGCCCGCCACCAGCGCGCCGACGCCCAGCCGGCGGGCCACCACCGGCACCAGGCGACGCGCGGCGGCCCGGTCGGCGAGCGCGTACGCCCCGGCGAACACCCCGGCGGCCAGCGCCAGGAAGACGAGCACCTCCTCGCCGAGGAACACCTGGTACGCGACGGCCAGCCCGAGCAGCACGCCGTCGCGGCGTACCCGGTCGGTGGCCGGGCGGAACACCAGCGCGAGGATCACCGGCACCAGGAACTGGGCGGCCATGTGCAGGTGCGCGCCGGCCTGCGCCACCATGCCCGGGGCGAAGCCGCAGACCAGGCCGCCCACCGCGGCGGCGGCCCGGGAGCGGACCAGCCGGCGGGCGAGCAGCGCGTACCAGGCGGTGGCGGTGCCGGCGAGGCTGATCGTCACGGCGACGAGGAACGCCGCCTGGGAGCCGAACGCGACGGTGACCGGGGTGAGCGGCACGCCCAGCCCGAGCACCGACGTGTTCGCCATCAGGTTCACCCCGTCCGGGGCGTTCAGCGCGGCGCTGTGCAGCGGGTTCTCGCCGCCGGTGACCGCGCGGGCGGCCCGGGCCAGCATCCACTCGAACAGGATCTGGTCGCCGGCCTGGTGGAACAGCCGTTCCGGGCGGCGCCACTGGTCGCTGGTGAGCAGCACCGCGAGCGCGAGGTAGCCGGCCACCACCAGCGCGTCGACCGGCCGGCGGCGGGGCGCGGGCGCGGGAGCGGGCTGCTCGGGTGCGGTCAGGCGGGTCGGCTGGTCAGTTTCCGCACGTCCCACAGCCACACGTCCAGCTCCTGCCGTCCGGGCCCGACCAGTTGCTCCACCGTGCGGCGCAGCGGCTCGGCGTTCTGCTCGGCCAGCGGCAGCACCACCACCGCCGCGTTCCAGTGCCGCAGCTCGTCCAGGTAGCGGCGGCGCTGCCGGTCGTCGAGCTTCGGCGTCCGGCCGGTGGACGACACCTCCCGCAGCATCTCGCCGATGCCGCTGGGCCGCCCGCCGAAGCGTCCCGGGTCTCCGGTGACGCCGTTGCGCGGGGCGAGGAAGTAGCCGCCGGGGATCTTGAAGTCGAGGTTGGTGCTGGCCGCCCAGCGCATCGGGTCGGTGTTGCCCATCGCCGGCACCGGCACGGACACGAGCGTCTGGTCCGGGCCGACGTACTGCCGCCACCGGTCGGCGGTGATGAACTTCGGCACCGGCTCCCGGGTGGTGACCCGCAACGGCATCGGCGCGATCGGCAGCAGCGCGAGGATCAGGCCGGCGGCGGTGAGTTTGCGGGCCGTCCGCCGGTCCACGCCCCGCAGCGCCCAGGCGCGGCGCACCGCGTACGCGAGCAGGATCGCCACCGTCACGCTGGTGATCAGGCCGAAGCGGGTGGGCACCACGGCGTCCAGCAGCGGCAGCCGCACCAGGAACTCCCACGGCCCGGTGACGAGTTCCCGGTCCCACCAGGAGATCCGCTCGCCGAGGGAGAGCACGGCGAAGAACAGCCCGGTCGCGGCCAGCGCCCGGACGATCACGTCGCGCCGCAGCCAGATCACGATGCCCACGGCAATCAGCGACAGGCTCCAGCCGAAGAACGCGTTCTCTTCCGAGTAGTTCGGGGCGAGGTTGACGTTGGCGCGCTCGTTGCCGCCGAACGTGGGCGAGCCGGGGGCGAAGTACGCGGCGATGTCGTTGCCGTAGTCGCGTACCGCGTCGCTGAGCCCGTGGTACGCCATCGGGCCGGCGAACTGCACATACAGCGGGTACGCCAGCAGCGCGCCGGCCAGCGCCGCGCAGACCGCCAGCCCGGCGCCGAGCGGACGCCACGCGGTCGTCCACCGCTCGCGCTGCTGCACCACCACGGCGATCAGGAACACGCCCAGCGCGAGCGCGGTGAAGAGCAGGATCTCCTCGTTGATGAACGCCTGCGCGGTGACCAGCAGCGCCAGCAGCACGCCGTCGCGCACCGGCCGGGTCGAGCGGGTCAGCACCAGCACCCGCCACACGATGAACGGCAGCAGGAACTGGCTGATGATGTTCGGATGCCAGTTGGCGTGCGACAGCATGGCCGGCGAGAACCCGCAGAACCAGGCCGCCACGGCGGCGGCCGGGCGGTGCCGGATCACGTGCCGGGACAGCACCCGGTACCAGGCGGCGGCGGTGCCGGCCAGGCCGAGCGTGACCAGCGTGACGAACGAGACCGCCGGTCCGAACAGGAGGGTCACCGGCACCATCGGGATGCCGAGCGCCAGGATGGCGGTGTTCGCCATCAGGTTGACGCCGTCGGGGTAGTTGAACTGCTCGGTGAAGAACGGGAACTCGCCGTGCAGCACCACCCGTACCGAGTGGGCCAGGAAGAACTGCACCTGCGCCGGGTCGCTGCTGTAGAGCGCGGCGACCCGCCCGGCCGGGTCGGCCCAGATGCCGCTGGTCACCCAGATCGCGGCGAGCAGGAATCCGCCGTACACGATGAGGTCGATCCGGCGGCGGGTCCACCGCCACCGGCGCACGCGCCGCGCGCCCGGCGTGGCCGGCGCCGCGGGCTCGGCCGGCGGTTGCGGAGGTGTCGTGGTCGCCGGCTCCGGCTCGGCGACGGTGACCGGTGGTGGATCAAGGGTGACGGAGCGGTGGCCCGTCGGGGCGGCGGCGTCCGGCGTCGAGGCGCCGCGGGTCTCGGCAGGCGTCACAATCGGCGGAGTCTACCGGAGCCGGATATTGGTACCCGAATCGCCCGTCACGTTCCGCAGTGGTCACTCGACCGAAAGGGTGAGCCGGGCGCGGCCGGGTGGCGGGCCGTCTCGTACCATGTGGGCTTCCGACCGACGACCGGCGAGGGGATCAGGGTGCTTTCAGCCCGCCGAAGCGCTACGACGGGCACCGCGCTGGCAGCTCTGCTGCTGGTCACCGCGGGTTGCGGACCGATCGCGGACCGGAAGCCGGCGGATCTGCGGGTCGGCTACGACAGCCTGGACGGCAACCTCGCGGTGTGGCCGCCGCGCGGCAGCCTGGCCGGCGACGCGGCGGCGACCGCCGCGATCACCACAGCGGTACGCGAGTGGCGCTCCCCGGTGGACGACCGGGTACACGTGCCCACCTCCGGCATCCTCTTCTCCGGTCAGGTGGCCGGCTCCGCGCTGGCGCTGGTCGCCGCCGATGTGCCCGGTGACGCCGCCTCCTGGCTGCTGCAACTCGACCGGGACGGGCAGCGGTGGCGGGTGGCCCACGCCACCGAGTACACCGATCCCGGCTACCTGGTCTACTCCGACGTGCTGCCGGTGCGCGACCCGGACGGCCGCCGCTATCTCACCTCGGCCCGCGTCGAGCGCCTGCTCGGCCCCGACGGCAAGGCCGTCCCGAGCACCGACGGCGTCACCGAGCCGATCCGCGTACCGGCCTGCCAGGCCGTCGAGCTGACCGCGGCCCTGCGGCCCACGGCGTCGCTGCCGCGCGGCAAGGCCACGGACCGCGTCCTCGACCTGGGTACGGCCACCGAAGCGCCCCGCTACCCCCTGGTACGCGACGACACGGGCGCCGGGAAGCGCGCGCTGACCGGGCTGGACACCTGCGTGCTGGCCGGTGAGCGGGGCCCGTTCGGCAGTGTGCCGCGCCGCATCGGCGACCGGGACGCGCCCCGTTCCGCGCCGGAGTCCTGGCCGATGGCGAAGATCGCCACCCGTTCGCTCGGTTCGGTGGCGCTCGGCGACGGGGAGCCGGGCGAGTTGGAACAGTTGAGCTGGGACAGTCCCAGCGGGACGATGACCGCGGTGGTCTACCGGCCCGCGGACGGCGGCACGCCGGTGGTCTCCCCCGCCGACCGGTCCACCACGCTCCAGGCGTACCACCTGCCGATGCCCGGCCGGCCGCTGGCGGTGCTGAGCTGGCGTACGGGCGAGGTGTCGTTCTCCGCCCCGCCCGGCACCACCCGCCTGGTGGACCGTCCCGGCCTGGTGGTCGTCGAGCACACCGACCAGCGGCAGACGTTCAGCCTGGCCGGCACCGAGAAGACCTGGTACCGCTCCCTCCCCACCCCGTAACCCCGCCGTGGTCCCCGTCGATCATGAACTTGACGGCGACAAACCGGACACCAATCCCCGCCAGCCTCATGATCACCCCGGGCGCCCCCGCCCGGCGATCTTGCGGTTGCGGCCCTCCCTTATCGGGCGAAGCCGACATCAGGAGGGCCGCAAGTGCAAGATCGACGCGGGCGGTCGCGGCGGAGAGCGGGGTCAGCTCTGGGCTCGGGCTCCGTTCGCGGCCGGGTCGACCGGGGTGGCGTCCAGGCTGGAGATCCAGCCGGTGACGTCGCGTGCCACGTCCTGCGCGGTCAGCCGCAGGTCGGCCAGGATCTGCGCGCGGCTGCCGTGCGGGTGCCAGTCGGCCGGCACGCCCATGTCCTTCACCGGTACGCGGACGTCCGCGTCGCGCATCGCCTGCGCCAGCGCGGAGCCGACGCCGCCGATGCGTACGCCGTCCTCCACGGTGACCACGAGCCGGTGCGCGGACGCCAGCTCGACCAGTTCGGCCGGCACCGGGCGCACCCAGCGCGGGTCGACCACAGTCACGCCGTACCCCTGCTCGGCGACCCGGGCGGCGACCTCGACACCGAGGCCGGCGAACGAGCCGACCGCCACCAGCAGCACGTCGGTACGCGCCGACTCGGCCAGCACGTCGACCGGGCCGACCCGGCGTACGGCCGGCAGGTCGGCGGCGACGGTGCCGGTCGGGAAGCGCAGGATGGTCGGGCCGTCGTCCACGGCGATCGCCTCGCGCAGCTCCTCACGCAGCGTGGCCGAGTCGCGGGGCGCGGCGATCCGCAGGCCGGGCACCACGCCGAAGACCGACATGTCCCAGATGCCGTAGTGGCTGGGCCCGTCCGGGCCGGTGATGCCGGCGCGGTCCAGCACGAACGTGACGGGCAGCTTGTGCATCGCCACGTCCAGCAGGACCTGGTCGAACGCGCGGTTGAGGAACGTGGCGTAGACCGCCACCACCGGATGCAACCCGCCCATGGCGAGGCCGGCGGCGGAGGTGGCGGCGTGCTGCTCGGCGATGCCCACGTCGTAGACCCGCTCCGGGTACTTGCGGGCGAGCGTGGCGATGCCGGTGGGCTCGGCCATGGCGGCGGTGATGCCGACCACGTCGGGCCGCTCGTCGGCGATCGCGACCAGCTCGTCGGCGAAGACGTTGGTCCACTTCACCGACGGCACGGCGAGCAGCTTGCCGGTCTCGGCGTCGAACGCGCCGGGGCCGTGCAGGCAGTCGGCCTCGTCGTCCTCGGCGGGACGGTAGCCGTAGCCCTTGCGGGTGACCGCGTGCACGATCACCGGGCCGCCGAAGTTCTTGGCCGCGCGCAGCGCCGCCTCGACGGCCGGCACGTCGTGGCCGTCGACCGGGCCGACGTACTTGATGCCGAGGTCCTCGAACATGGCCTGCGGGGCGACCGCGTCCTTGATGCCCTTCTTGACCGCGTGCAGCACCTCGTACATCGGCTTGCCGACGAACGGGGTGTTGCCCAGCGCGTCCTTGACCGTGTCGAGCACCTTCTCGTAGCCGGGGTTGAGCCGCAGCGACGACAGGTGGTCGGCGAGGCCACCGATGGTCGGCGAGTAGGACCGGCCGTTGTCGTTCACGACGATCACCAGCGGGTTGCCGGCGGTGGCGATGTTGTTCAGCGCCTCCCAGCACATGCCGCCGGTGAGCGCGCCGTCGCCGACCACGGCGACCACGGAGCGCTTCTCGCCGCGCAGCGCGTACGCCTTGGCGAGGCCGTCGGCGTACGACAGGGCGGTGGAGGCGTGCGAGTTCTCGATCAGGTCGTGCTCGCTCTCCGCCTGGCTGGGGTAGCCGGAGAGGCCACCGCGCTGGCGGAGCTTGTCGAAGCCCTCCTGCCGGCCGGTGAGGATCTTGTGTACGTACGCCTGGTGGCCGGTGTCGAAGAGGAGCCGGTCGCGGGGGGAGTCGAAGACCCGGTGCATCGCCAGGGTCAGCTCGACCACACCCAGGTTGGGGCCGACGTGGCCGCCGGTGCGGGAGACCTTGGCGATCAGGAAGTCACGGATCTCGGCGGCGAGGATGTCCAGCTGCTCGGCGGTCATCCGCTTCACGTCCTGCGGGCCGCGGACGGTGCCCAGCAGCCGACCGTGGTTGGCCGTGCCCTCTTCAACACTCATGACCGGAGAGTCTATCGGCCGCGCGACAGTCCGCAGCCCGGCCGTGCATCGACCCAGGTCAGGCGTCGACCACCAGCCGCCGGGGCGCGGGTGGGCGCGGCGCGGCGGCGGACGGGCCGGCCGGCGTCCAGGAGCCGAGCACGGTGGCCCGGGAAGCGCCGGTCACCGACGGCACCGCGCCCGGCAGGCCGTGCCAGGACAGCCAGCCGAGCAGCGCGAACGCGTACGCCTCCTTGGCCTGGGCGGGTACGCCCAGCTCGTCGGTGGTGCGCAGCCGCCAGCGTCCCACGCCCAGCGCGGCCAGCCGCGCCCGGAGTGTGGGATTGCGCACTCCCCCGCCGGCGGCCACCACCTCGGTGACCCGGTGCCGGTCGCAGGCGTCGGCCACCGTGCGGGCGGTCAGCTCGGTGAGCGTGGCCAGCACGTCGTCGGCGGCCACCGGCTCGCCGAGCGCGGCCAGCGCCGCGTCCAGGTAGCCGCCGTGGAACAGCTCCTTGCCTGTCGACTTGGGCGGCGGCGCGGCGTAGTACGGCTCGGCGAGCAGCCGGGCCAGCAGCGCCTCGTGCACCCGCCCGGCCGCGGCCCGCGCTCCGTCGACGTCGCAGGGCCGGTCCAGGAAGCGCCGGGCGGCGGCGTCCAGCAGCGCGTTGGCCGGGCCCACGTCGTACCCGAGGACGGGCGCGCCGGGCGCGACCACGGTGAGGTTCGCGATCCCGCCGAGATTCAACGCCGCACGTGGGCCGGCAGCCGGGTCGAGCAGCAGCGCGTCGAACGCCGGGACCAGCGGCGCGCCCTGGCCGCCGGCCGCCACGTCCGCCGAGCGCAGGTCGTGCAGCACGGGTACGCCCACCCGGGCGGCCACCCGGGCCGGCGCGCCGAGCTGGAGCGTGCCGCGCACCCGGCCCGCCTCGACCCAGTGGAAGACCGTCTGCCCGGGCGACACGACCGCGTCGGCAGCGCCCCCGGCCAGCTCGACGCCGGCCGCCGCCGCCTCGGCGAACACCTCGCCGAGGCGGTTGTCCAGCCGGCAGACCGCCTCGATGGTGGTGGCCGCCGGGGGCAGCAGCGCGCTGATCTCGGCCCGCAGGTCGTCCGGGTACGCCAGCTCGCGGTGCCCGAGCGGCCGCAGCCGCAGCGTGTCGCCGTCGGCGGTGAACTCGGCGGCCACCACGTCCACGCCGTCGTAGGACGTGCCCGACATCAGCCCGACGATGCGCAAGGAAGGGCCCCTTCTTAACGGATCCGGTAGTAAAAGGGCCCCTTCTTAACGCGCGGGGCCGGGGCCGTGCGCGGACAGGAACAGGCCGACAAGCTCCACGTGCTGGGTCATCGGGAACAGGTCGTACCCGCGCAACTCGGCCAGCCGCCACCCCGCCTCGCGGAACGTGTGGACGTCCCGGGCGAAGGCGGCCGGGTCGCACGCCACGTACGCGACCGCGCGCGGCCCGGCGGCCACCACGTCGCGGACCACCGGCGCGCCCGCGCCGGAGCGCGGCGGGTCGAGCACCACCAGGTCGACCGGGCCGGTGATCCGGCGCCGGGCCAGCGCGGTCTCCACCCGCGCCGCGACCACCTCGACGCCGCGCAGGTCGGCGAGGTTCTCCCGGGCCGCGGCCACCCCGTCCGGCGCGGACTCGACGAGCGTCACCCGGGCCCCGTCGACCCGTTCGGCGAGCGCGGCGGCGAACAGCCCGGCGCCGCCGTACAGGTCCCAGGCCGTCTCGCCCGGTTGCGGGTCGAGCAGGTCGAGCACCGCGCCGGTCAGCGCGTCCGCCGCCGCCGGGTGCACCTGCCAGAACCCGGAGGCGGGCAGCGTGAAGGACCGCCCGGCCGCCGTCTCCCGGACCCGCTCCGGCCCGCTCACCGCCGTCGGAACCCCCTCGGCGTACGCGACCACGGCGACGTCCCCGCCGGTGCTGGCGACGGTCTCCACCGCGTCGGCGTCGGGCCAGCGGGCGCCGGTCGGCGGGAGCACCGGCAGCTCCTGGATCGCCGGGTGCGCGATCAGGCACCGCTCGATCGGCACCACCTCGTGCGAGCGGTGCTTGAGCAGCCCGGCCCGCCCGGCCGCGTCGACCGCGTACCGGACCCGGGAACGCCAGCCCAGCGGCCCGCCGGGCAGCGCCTCGACGCGGACGCCGAGCGCGTCGATCTGCGCGGTGGTGAGCCCGCCCAGCCGGGTGAGCTGCTCGCGCACCACGGCGAGCTTCCAGTCGAGCTGGGCGGCCGGGGCGACGTGCTGGAGGTCGCAGCCGCCGCACCGGCCCGGCCGGGCGTACGGGCACGGCGGGGCGACCCGGTCCGGTGCGGCGTCCAGGATCTCCACCGCGTCGGCGCGGGCGAAGCCCCGGTGCAGCTCGGTCACCTCGGCGATCACCCGCTCGCCGGGCAGCGCGTGCCGGACGAAGACCACCTGCCCGCCGACGCGGGCCACGCAGTGCCCGCCCGGCGCGACCGCGTCGACTGTCAGCTCGACCCGCTCGGCCTCCTCCAGCCCGGGGCGTTCCGCCGTCGGCACCGGACCGGGACGCTCGTCGGCGCTCACGGCCGCTCCTCCCGCTCGGCGGAGGGCGCGGACGGCGTGGAGGGCGCGGACGGCGCGGACGGGGTGGACGCCACCGGTGGCGGCAGTGTGCTCTGCGGCGCCACCCGGGGGCCGCGCGCCGGACCCCGGCTGAGCGTGGCGTCCAGGCGGTCCAGGTTCTTGCTGGCGGTGGAGGCGAGCTGCCAGGGCACGCTCGTCACCATCACGCCCGGCTCGAACAGCAGCCGCCCCTTGAGCCGCAGCGCGCTCTGGTTGTGCAGCAGGTTCTCCCACCAGCGCCCCACCACGTACTCGGGAATGAAGACGGTGACCACGTCGCGCGGCGACTCCCGGCGCACCGACGCGACGAAGTTGAGGATCGGCCGGGTGATCTCCCGGTACGGGGAGTCGATCACGGTGAGCGGCACCGGCAGCTCGCGGCGCTCCCAGTCGGCCTGCAGTTCCCGGGTGTCCTGCTCGTCCACGTTCACGGTGACCGCGGTGAGCGTGTCCGGCCGGGTCGCCCGCGCGTACGCGACCGCCCGCAGCGTCGGCTTGTGCAGCTTGCTGACCAGCACGATGGCGTGGTTGCGGGCGGGCAGCACGCCCCGCTGCTCGGTCGGCTCCAGCTCCTCCGCGACCCGGTCGTAGTGCCGGCGGATGCCGAGCATCACCACGTACATCACCGCCATCGCGACGATCGCGATCCACGCCCCGAGCAGGAACTTCGTGGCCAGCACGATGACCAGCACCACGCCGGTCATCACCATGCCGAACGTGTTGATCGCCCGGGAGCGCAGCATCCGGCGGCGCGCCTCCGGGTCCCGCTCGTTGCGAAGGTGCCGGTTCCAGTGCCGGATCATGCCGGCCTGGGAGAGCGTGAACGAGACGAACACCCCGACGATGTAGAGCTGGATGAGCTTGGTCACCTCGGCCTGGAAGCCGATGATCAGCACCACCGCGAAGACGGCCAGGAAGAGGATGCCGTTGGAGAACGCCAGCCGGTCGCCTCGGGTGTGCAGCTGGCGCGGCAGGTAGCGGTCCTGCGCCAGGATCGAGCCGAGCACCGGGAAGCCGTTGAAGGCGGTGTTGGCGGCCAGGAACAGGATCAGCGCGGTCATCCCGGCGACCACGTAGAGCAGCACCGAGCCGCCGCCGAACACGGTCTCCCCGAGCTGCACGGTCACCGTCTTCTGCACGTAGTCGACCGGGCCGGAGACGATCTGCGTCCTCGGGTCCTCGACGAACTGCAGGCCGGTGAGCCGGGACAGCCAGATGATGCCGACCAGCATGGTGACCGCGATGCCGCCGAGCAGCAGCAGCGTGGTCGCCGCGTTCTTCGACTTCGGGGCCTTGAAGGCGGGTACGCCGTTGGAGATCGCCTCCACGCCGGTGAGCGCCGCGCAGCCCGACGAGAACGTGCGCAGCAGCAGGAACACCAGCGCGAACCCGGTGACGCTGTGCTCGGCCTGGATCTCCAGGCCGGCGCTCGGCGCGCGCAGGTCGTCGCCCAGCACGAAGACGCGGACCAGCCCCGTCAGCAGCATGCCGCCGATGACGATCACGAAGCCGTACGTGGGGATGGCGAAGGCGGTGCCGGACTCGCGCAGGCCGCGCAGGTTGATCGCGGTGAGCAGCACCACCGCGCTGACCGCGATGAGCACCTTGTGGGTGGCCACGAACGGCACCACCGAGCCGAGGTTCGCCACGCCGGAGGAGACCGAGACGGCGACGGTGAGCACGTAGTCGACGAGCAGCGCGCTCGCCACCGCCAGGCCGGCCTTGGGACCGAGGTTGACCGTCGCGACCTCGTAGTCGCCGCCGCCGGAGGGGTAGGCGTGCACGTTCTGCCGGTAGCTCGCCACCACGGTCAGCATGACCACGACGACCGCGAGCGCGACCCACGGCGAGAAGAAGAACGCCGAGGCGCCGGCGATGGACAGCGTCAGGAGGATCTCGTCCGGCGCGTACGCCACGCTGGAGAGCGCGTCGGAGGCGAAGACCGGTAGCGCGATGCGCTTCGGCAGCAGCGTGTGCTGCAGGCGGTCGGACCGGAACGGTCGACCGAGGAGGAGTCGCTTCAGCAGCGAGGTGGGTCGGGCCACAACCGCCAAGCGTACGACCACCGGATCCGGGGCGCGGGGGTGGTCGATCTCCCCCGCGTGCGTCCGCGCGGTACGGTTCGGTCCCCCGTCCGGCAGGGGGACGTGGCAGGCTCGCAGGCGACGGGTCGGCGGGCGGCGCCGTGGGAGGAGCGGACACCGTGCATGTGGTGATCATGGGCTGCGGCCGGGTCGGGTCGACCCTGGCCCACAGCCTGGAGTCGCGCGGCCACTCGGTGGCGGTGATCGACCAGGACGCGGACGCGTTCCGCCGTCTCGGGCCGGACTTCGCCGGCATCACGGTGACCGGCGCGGGCTTCGACGGCGAGGTGCTGCGCCAGGCCGGCATCGAGCGGGCCGACGCGTTCGCGGCGGTCTCCAGCGGTGACAACTCCAACATCATCTCGGCCCGGCTGGCGCGGGAGACGTTCGGCGTGTCCCGGGTCGCGGCCCGCATCTACGACCAGCGCCGGGCGCAGGTCTACGAGCGGCTGGGCATCCCCACCGTGGCAACCGTCCGGTGGACGGCCGACCGGATGCTGCGCCACCTGGTCCCCGAGGGCAACGTGGAAATCTTCCGCGACCCGACCAGCACCGTGTCGATCATGGAGGTGCCGGTGCACAAGGACTGGATCGGCCGGCCGCTGCGGCAGCTGGAGCAGGCCGCCGGCGCCCGGGTGGCCTACCTGAACCGGTTCGGCATCGGCACCCTGCCCACCGCCTCCACCGTGGTGCAGGAGGGCGACCAGGTCTTCATGCTGGTGACCGACGACATCAACGGCCCGGTCACGTCGGTGGCGGCGGCGCCGCCGGAAGGGGGGCACTGAGCCATGCGGATCGCCATCGCCGGCGCCGGCAACGTGGGCCGCTCGATCGCCCAGGAGCTGATCGACAACGGCCACCAGGTGATGCTGATCGAGCGGCAGCCGAAGATGCTGCGGCCCGACCGCGTGCCCGCCGCCGACTGGGTGCTCGCCGACGCGTGCGAGCTGGCCAGCCTGGAGGAGGCCGACGTGGCCGGGTGCGACGTGGTCGTCGCGGCCACCGGCGACGACAAGGTCAACCTCGTGGTGTCGCTGCTGGCCAAGACCGAGTTCGCGGTGCCCCGCGTGGTGGCCCGGGTCAACCGGGCGGAGAACGAGTGGCTGTTCACCGAGCAGTGGGGCGTCGACGTCGCGGTCAGCAAGCCGCGCGTGATGGCGGCGCTGGTCGAGGAGGCGGTCACCGTCGGCGACCTGGTCCGGCTGATGACATTCCGGCAGGGCGAGGCGAACCTGGTCGAGATCACCCTGCCGCCGACCGCGCCCTACGTAGGGCAGGCGATCCACGCGGTGCCGATCCCCCGGGACGCGGCGCTGGTGGCGATCGTGCGCGGCAAGCGGGTGCTGGTCCCCACCCCGGACGACCCGATCGAGGCCGGCGACGAACTGGTGTTCGTCTGCACCGCCGCGGTGGAGGACGACGTGCGCGCGGTGATCCTCGGCCCGGCCAGCGCGGACCGCCACCGTTCCTGAAGCGGCCTCAGGCGCCCGGCAGCGGGGTGGGCGCGCCCTCCCGGGTGACCCGGCGCACCACCCAGACGGTGATCAGCAGCAGCAGCGCGTACGGCGGGTAGCCCAGCGCGAGCCGGGCCACGCCCAGCGCGGTGTCCTGGTGGGCCAGGTAGAGCCCGGCCTGTACGCCGACCTTGGCCAGCCACACCACGCCCCACAGCACGGTGAGCTGGGTGAAGGTGCGGACCAGCCTGGGGTCGTCGCGCCACTCGGAGCGGCCCTTGGCGACCAGCACCGACCAGATCCAGCCGACCAGCGGCTGCCGGATCGCGGCCGAGAGCAGCAGCGCCAGGCCGTAGCCGATGCCGTAGAGGATGCCAGGCAGGTAGAAGTCGCGCTCGTCGCCGGTACGCAGGGCCAGCAGCGCGCCGATGCCGACGCCGAACAGGCCGTTCACCGCGTGCCGCACCGGCTTGCGCTGGGCCAGCCGCAGGCCGGCGATCAGCAGCGCCACCGCCACCGAGGCGTACACGGCGGGGCGCAGCTCGCCGATCACGTTGGCGACCACGAAGACCACCACCGGGATGCTCGACTCGACCAGCCCCCGCCATCCGCCGAGCTGATCGGCCATCTGCTCGGCGAGGCTGGGCAGCCGCTCCTCGTCCTGCGGGCCGAGACCCGACGGGGTGTGCTGCTGTCCGGTCGTCACTTCGGCGACTCCAGCTCGTAGTACGGGTTGTAGATCACCTTGCGGTCGTCACGCACCGCCACCCGGCCGCGCGCGGTCAGGTGCCGGCCCGGCTCGATCCCGGCGATGTGCCGACGGCCCAGCCAGACCAGCGTGACGACGTCGGTGCCGTCGTAGAGGTCCGCCTCCAGCGTGGGCAGGTTCGTCCGCGGCGTGTAGACGACGGTGCGCAGCCGCCCGGCCACCGACACCACCTGGCCCCTGTTGCACTGGCGGGCCGGCGTGCCGCCGGACTCGGCGCTCTCCCGGCGCAGCTCCTGCGCCTCGATCTCGGCCTCGCTGGCGGTGAGCCGGTGCAGGAGCCGCCGCAGCGACCCCCGGCTCTCGTCGGTCGTCATGACCTCCGCGTCACCCTCTCCACAGCGGGGCCCCGCTGGTGGCGGAACCGTCCCGCCAGCGTACGCCGACACGGCCCGCCGGCGGGAGCGCCGTGGTACGCGTACCGCCGCCCGGGACGCCGGCACGCCGCGGGCCCGGCGCCGTTCGACGCCGGGCCCGGGCACGTGTGGATCAGACCTCCTGCTGCTCGGCGGCGGCCTGCTGCTCGGCGACCTCGCGGGGCAGCCGCAGCGGCAGCGGCTCGCGCACCGGCTTGGCCTCCTGCCCGCGGTCGACCACCAGGCCGTCCAGGCAGGCCGTCAGCGGCCCGGCGGTGGCCGCCTCGGTGGCCGCGAGGCCCTGGAAGACGCCGCGCACCATCCAGCGCGGGCCGTCGATGCCGACGAAGCGCAGGTCGGTCGGGCCGTCCGGGGTACGCACCCGGGCGCGCAGCTCGGGACCGCGCTCCCCGTCGACCTCCTGGACGGTGGCGCCGTCGGCGACGAGCGACTGGCGGATCTCCTCGCGCACCTCGTCCCAGATGCCCTCGGAGCGGGGCGCGGCGAAGACGCCGAGCTGCAGCGCGCTCTGCCCGTGCACCAGCACCACCTGCTGGATCACGCCCTGCGGGTCGGCCTGGACGCGCACCTCCACGTCCGGCACCGCCGGGATCTGGAGGCTGCCCAGGTCGAGCCGGGGCGCGTCGGGGGCCTCGCTGACGTCGTACGGCCCGCGGTCCGGCGCCGACGGGGTCTCCTCGGCGTCGAGGACCCCATTGTCACGCGCCTCGTCGGCCCGCTTCCGGGAGAAGATCACTGCGCCCACCCTCCGCTGTTCGCACTCACCCTGCCACCTCTTCGCTCTGCCCGCCGGACGGCGCCGGGACCAGGCCGGCGTGCCCGCCGGTGGACCCGTGCCCGCCCGTGCCACGCCGGGACGCGGGCAGCTCGGCCACCGGCCGGAACTCGGCCCGGGCGACCCGCTGGACCACCAGTTGCGCGATGCGGTCGCCCCGGCTGATCTTGGCTGGCATGTCCCGATCGTGGTTGATCAGGTTGACCAGGATCTCACCCCGGTAGCCGGCGTCGACCGTACCGGGCGCGTTGAGCACCGTCACGCCGAGCCTCGCCGCCAGACCGGATCGGGGGTGGACCAGCCCGACGTACCCGTCGGGCAGCGCCACCGACACGCCGGTGGGCACCAGGGCCCGGCCGCCGGGGGGCAGCTCGACGTCCGCGGCGGCCACCAGGTCCGCGCCGGCGTCACCGGGATGGGCGTACGCCGGCAGCGGCAGCTCCGGGTCGAGCAGTCGCACGGGCACGGGTACGACGTCTGTCACGGTCATCCTCTTCCGTCCGGTCCTGCGGGGGTGCCCTGTCATCCTGCCGGTTGCCGGGCCCGCGACGCGCCGTACCCTCGTCAGTGTGCGTCAGTCGTCATCTCCGGCCGCGCCGCCGGCCACCGCCGCGCCGTACGCGGAGCGCCTCGGTCTGCCCTGGTGGGCCTGGCCGCTCGGGCTGGCCGCGGCCGCGCTGCTCGCGGTCGAACTGTGGATGGGCGCGACCGGCGTCCGCGCCTGGCTGCCGTTCGTGCTGCTGATCCCCGCCGCGGTGGCCGCCCTGTGGTGGCTGGGCCGGATCCGGGTCGAGGTGCGCGACGGCGAGCTGCGGGTGGACGACGCCCACCTCCCGGTGCGGTACGTCGCGGACGTGGTGCCGCTGGACGCGGCCGGCCGGCGCGAGGTGCTCGGCGTCGGCTCCGACCCGCTGGCCTTCGTGGTGCAGCGTCCGTGGATCGACGGCGCCGTGCAGGTGGTGCTGGACGACCCGGAGGACCCGACCCCGTTCTGGGTGGTCAGCACCCGGCACCCGGTCCAGTTGGCGGTCGCCGTCCTGGCCGCCCGCGACGCGGCCTGATCCGACGCCGCCCCGAGGCGGCCTGACCCGACGCCGCCCGCGAACGGCCGGTCCGCCGCCGGTCAGGACGGCTTGTCCGGCAGTGCCCGGGCGGTCCGCCGCAGGTCCTTGCGCAGTTGCTCGCCGAGCGCGCGGGTGGCCCGACGGTTGAGGTAGCCGGCCACGGCGGCGCCGGTCAGGAACGGCCCGAGCGTGGTGAGGTTGCGCCCGAATCGGCGCATCAGACTGTCCCGCAGCTCGCGGCGGGCGGCGGTGCCGAGCACCGCGCTCACTCCGACGCCCGGCATCATCGGGTTGACCCCGCGCTGGGTGGCCCAGGACTGCACCAGCGACACCGCGCGGCCGGTGCCGCCGGCCGGCAGCGGCACCCGGTGGACCTCGTGCAGCTCGCCGATGAGTTTCAGCTCGATCGCCACCACCGCGACCGTCTCGGCGGCCAGCAGGACGGGGGCGGAGAGCAGCGTGGGCGTCACCGCCCACTCGACGGCTGCCACTCCGCCGCCGGCCGCGCCGACCCCGGCGGTGGCCCGGGACGCGTTGCGGACCAGCCGGTCGGCGAGCGCGTCGTCGTCCAGGCCGGGGAAGTGCCGCCGCAGCGTGGCGAGGTCGCGGATCGGCACGTGCGGGGCGATCTCGGCGACCGTGTCGGTCATCCAGCGCACCGCCGCCCGCGGCTTGAACAGGTCGGTGATCCCCCGGGCGCGGGCCTGCCCGACCAGCCGGGTCAGCAGTTGCCGCCGGCGGGCCGGGGCGATGTCGTCGGCGGTCAGGGCGGCGACCGTCGCGCCGAGTTCCCCGGCGTCCGCGCCCGGCTCACCGGACGTCGAACCGGAGCCGGTAGTGGCCGCCGTCGCGGCGAGTTCGGTGGAGGCCGGCGGCACGGTCGAGCCGCCAGGTGCGGGCACGGCGGAGCCGGTCGGTGTCGCATCCGGCCCGGTCGGCGCCGGTCTCGCCGCTGGAGCCGGGGTCCGGTCGGCGCCGGTCCCCTCGCTGCGCTCGCTCACCCGTCCGCCCTCCTTGCTCCGCGCGGCGTGGCAGCCGCCCGTAACGAGTCAAGCAGCAACCGGCCACCGGCGCACGGCGGCGGCTCGAACAGCGGCGGCCCCGTCGAGGAGGCCGCCGCCGGTGTCCCCGGTCGGGATCAGACGCACTCGCGGCAGATCAGGTCGCCGTTGCGCTCGACCGCCAGCTGGCTGCGGTGGTGGACCAGGAAGCAGCGGGCGCACCGGAACTCGTCCTGCTGCATCGGAAGGACCTTGACCGTGAGCTCCTCGTCGGCCAGGTCGGCGCCGGGCAGCTCGAAGCTCTCGGCCACCTCGGCCTCGTCGACGTCCACGGCGCCCGACTGTGAGTCGACCCGCCGGGCCTTGAGCTCTTCGAGGCTGTCCTCGCCGAGGTCGACCTCGTCGCGACGCGGGGCGTCGTAGTCGGTGGCCATCGGTTTCACTCTCCAATATCGATATTGTCGCTGCCGGTTGTAACGCCGGACGACGCCGTTTCGGTTCCCCTGACCGGCCACCATCTCTGTCGGGCACCCGACCCGACGAGCGGTGGGCCGGGCTCGCCGGTGCGAAATGCCCCCGGTGAGCGCGGAACCTTACCCCCCCTGTGGGCGAGGCATGTATACCGCCCTCGCGGGGGAGATGTACGCCTCGGCGCCCGAAGTTGTTCCCAATGTGACTCAGGCGACACGAAGATAGGGGTAGTCCTACCGGTTCACCGCGTGGCGCGCCGGTATGTCGGACTGTTTCCACGCCTGAGCCGGACAACGGTTAACCTCAGCGGCGTACTGGACGGCCGACCGGTCGCGGCCCGACCGCGTCGCCCGCCACCACCCAATCACTGTCCGGGGAGCGCCCAGGATGAGTTTTGCGCGAGTGCGGGCACTCGTTGTCGTCGGACTGCTGGCGGTCGTCGCCCTGGTCGTCGTGGTCGTCGCCGTGTTGAAGGACAGTCAGGGCACAGCCGGTACGGCGGCCGCCTGCCCGGACGGCTGGCCGCTGGTCGACCTGCGGCTGCGGGAGCAGAAGGACGTCAAGATCAACGTCTACAACGCCACCGACGAGGCCGGCCGGGCCGGCAGCGTCGCGGACGACTTCCGCAACCGCAAGTTCCAGGTCAAGAAGGTCGGCAACGAGAAGAAGGCGTTCGACGGCGTGGCCGAGTTGCGGTTCGGTCCCAACGCCGTGGGGTCGGCGCACCTGCTGCGCGCGTACTTCCTGAACGAGGCCAGCCAGAAGTTCGACGCGAACCGCAAGGACGACGTGGTCGACGTGGTCCTGGGCAACCAGTTCCAGCAGCTCGCCACCACCACCGAGGTCAACCAGTCGCTCGGCGACCTGGGCGCCCCGCAGGCGCCGCCGGAGACCTGCCCGAAGCCGGTCGAGAAGTAGGCGGCCGGCGGCCCGACGACGCAGGGCGGTCCTCCTCCGGGAGGGCCGCCCTGTCGCGTGTGCGGGTCAGGTCACGGCCCGCCGGAGGCGTCCAGGTCGACCAGCCGGGCGTGCAGCGGCCCGTGCAGCGCCGGCGGCGCGGCGAGCACCAGGTCCGGTCCGGCCGGGCGGCCGGACAGGCCGGTCACCAGCAGCCCGGCCTCCCGGGCGACCAGCCCGCCGGCGGCCAGGTCCCAGTCGGCCAGGCCCTTCTCGTAGTACGCATCCACCCGCCCCTCGGCGGCCAGGCAGAGGTCGAGCGCGGCGGCGCCCATCCGGCGGATGTCCCGGATGTGCGGGATCAGCTCCGTCACCACCCGCGCCTGGTGGGCCCGGCGGCCGGCGTCGTAGCCGAAGCCGGTGGCCACGAGCGCCTGACCGAGATCGGTCGCGGTCGAGCCGCTCAGCCGCTGCCCGTCGCGCCAGGCGCCGCCGCCGAGCGTCGCGGTCCACTCCTCGCCGGTGACGACGTTGCGGACCACCCCGGCGACCACCTCGCCGGCCACCTCAGCGGCCAGCGAGACCGCGCAGTAGGGCAGCCCGTACAGGTAGTTGACGGTGCCGTCGATCGGGTCGAGGATCCAGCGCACCCCGTCGGCGCCGGCGGGGCCGGTCTCCCCCGCGCCGTACTCCTCGCCCAGCACCGCGTCGCCCGGCCGCCGCTGCCGCAGCGCGGCCAGCACCTGCCGCTCCACCGCCCGGTCGGCGGCGGTGACCACGTCGGTCACCGTGCTCTTCGTCGCGGCCACCGAGACACCCTCGACCCGCATCCGGTACGCGGTGGCGGCGGCCTCCCGGGCCACCTCGACCGCGATCGTGAGCAACTCCCGCGCCGTAGGCGTCGCGGTGATCATGTTTGTCCCCTTCCCGCACGATCGGGACCGGCCCACCCGTGCGCGGGTATCATCCTTACAAAGTCCACATCTGCGCCGATTCGGCGGTCCCGGACCGCCGGTCCGCCGTGCGGCGCGGGATGATCGCGGCAGACGGCGTTACAATTCACCCTGCCCACGCGCCACGGACCGCCAGCGACCGGACGGCCCGGGACACGGGGGTCCTCAACGACTCGCCCGGCACGGCCGTCCCATGCTGCGCCGGACGACCCGGCCGTGCTCGCTCTTTTCGCCTCCGGAAGGTCTTCGTGACAGATCCCCGCCAGACCGGCGCCGACGTTCGCTCGCTCACCGACACCCTGATCGCCCACGCGCAGAGCGCCGGCGGTCAGCTCACGTCGGCCCAGCTCGCGCGCACCGTCGAGTCCGCTGAGGTGACCCCGGCCCAGGCCAAGAAGATCCTCCGCGCGCTCTCCGAGGCGGGCGTGACGGTGGTGGTGGACGGCTCGGCGAGCACCCGCCGCCGCGTCGCCGCCGCCCGGTCCGCCACCCCGGCCTCCCGCGCGACCACCGCCAAGACCACGAAGAAGGCCGCCGCGCCCGCCCCGAAGCAGGCGCCGGCCGCCGAGGAGGCGCCCGCCGCCCCGGCCCCCCGGAAGGCGACCGCGCGCAAGGCCACCACGGCCGACGTCGCCAAGGCCGCCGCCCCGGCGAAGGCCACCAAGGCGACCCGCGCCACCAAGGCCACGGTGGCCGCCAAGACCGCCGCGGCGAAGCCGGGGAAGGCCGGCGGCAAGGCGGAGGGCCCCGAGGGCGAGATCGACCCGGAGGAGCTGGCCGCCGAGATCGAGGACGTGGTGGTCGAGGAGCCGGCCGAGCTGACCCAGGCCGCCGAGGCCGACGCGGCCAGCTCCGCCACCGACAACGACTTCGAGTGGGACGACGAGGAGTCCGAGGCGCTCAAGCAGGCGCGCCGGGACGCCGAGCTGACCGCCTCCGCCGACTCCGTGCGGGCGTACCTCAAGCAGATCGGCAAGGTTCCGCTGCTCAACGCCGAGCAGGAGGTCGAGCTGGCCAAGCGGATCGAGGCCGGCCTCTACGCCGCCGAGCGGCTGCGCGCCGCCGACGAGGGCGAGGAGAAGCTGGTCCGCGACCTGCAGCGCGACCTGATGTGGATCTCCCGGGACGGCGAGCGCGCCAAGAACCACCTGCTGGAGGCCAATCTCCGCCTGGTGGTCTCGCTGGCCAAGCGCTACACCGGTCGCGGCATGGCCTTCCTCGACCTCATCCAGGAAGGCAACCTCGGCCTCATCCGCGCCGTCGAGAAGTTCGACTACACCAAGGGCTACAAGTTCTCCACCTACGCCACCTGGTGGATCCGCCAGGCCATCACCCGCGCCATGGCCGACCAGGCCCGCACCATCCGCATCCCGGTGCACATGGTCGAGGTGATCAACAAGCTCGGCCGGATCCAGCGCGAGCTGCTCCAGGACCTGGGCCGCGAGCCCACCCCGGAGGAGCTGGCCAAGGAGATGGACATCACACCGGAGAAGGTGCTGGAGATCCAGCAGTACGCCCGGGAGCCCATCTCGCTCGACCAGACCATCGGTGACGAGGGTGACAGCCAGCTCGGCGACTTCATCGAGGACTCCGAGGCGGTCGTCGCCGTCGACGCGGTGTCGTTCTCGCTGCTGCAGGACCAGCTCCAGCAGGTCCTCCAGACGCTGTCCGAGCGTGAGGCGGGCGTGGTGCGCCTGCGCTTCGGCCTCACCGACGGTCAGCCGCGCACCCTGGACGAGATCGGCCAGGTGTACGGCGTGACCCGGGAACGCATCCGGCAGATCGAATCGAAGACCATGTCCAAGTTGCGGCACCCCTCGCGTTCCCAGGTGCTCCGCGACTACCTGGACTGACCGCGTACGTCAACAATTCGTGCCGGTTTGATCACCAGCCGTAGAACACTCATCAGTGATCGATCGGTTGCCTGTTTGTGATCGTTGACGTGGCACCCTTGGTGCACGGCACACTGTCCCCCACGCCATGTGTGACCTCGGTCCCCCGCGGGCACACAGGGAAGGCAGGGCCCGAGATGGGTGTTGCACGATAGGTGAGCAACCGAAGAGAGTGTTCATCGGTGACGACCAGAGGAGGAAGGCGATGACCCCGACCCTCACGCCGCCGCCCGAGACGGTGAGCCCCCCGGCCGCCGATGAACGGTGCGACCGCTGCAATGCTGCCGGCAAGCTCCGGATCACTCTGGCGGGTGGGAGTGAGCTGGTGTTCTGTGGGCACCACGCGAACAAGTACGCGGAGGATCTCGTGAAGATCACCGTGCGCTACGCGTCGGACCCGGAGTTCAGCTGGCGTGGCGCCGATCTCATGGCGAACTGAGGTCCGACAGGAATCCACATCACGACATAACCGGCCGGAGGCACCCACACGGGTCGCCTCCGGCCGGTTTTTCGTGCCGGTGCCGCCTGCGCCGCCCGGTGTTAAGAAGGGGCCCCTGCTCTACCGGAGGCGTTAACAGGGGGCCCTTCCTTACAGGGTCTGCACGGTGGCGATGCGCTCTTCGAGCTGCTCGATCGTCGCCTGCGCGCTGGGTGGGCCGCCGCAGATCCGGCGCAGCTCGGCGTGGATCTTGCCGTGCGGCTGGCCGGTGTGGTGGTGCCGGGCGGCCACCAGAGCGTTCAGCTGCCGCCGTAGCGCCACCCGGCGCTGGGCGGCACTCATCGGTGGGGGCGCCGCCGCCGGGGCCGCAGCGGCCGGCTCAGCGGTCCGCTGGGCGGCCCGGCGCTTCTGCGCGGCGAGCTGCTCGGCCTGCCGCTTGGTCAGCAGCAGCGAGACCTGGTCGGCGGTGAGCAGACCGGGCAGGCCGAGATATTCCTCCTCCTCCGGCGTACCGGCCTGGGCGGCGGTGCCGAACGACGCGCCGTCGAAGATGACCTGGTCCAGCTCGGCGGTCGCGGAGAGCGCGGCGAAGCGCTTCTCCAGCTCGCCACTGGCGCCGTCGTCGCGCTGGGCGCGCTCCAGCAGGTCGTCGTCGAAGCCCTCGCGGTCCTTCGGCTTGCCGAGCACGTGGTCCCGCTCGGCCTCCATCTCGCTCGCCAGCCCCAGCAGGTGCGGCACGCTGGGCAGGAACACCGACGCGGTCTCACCGGGACGGCGGGCCCGGACGAACCGGCCGATCGCCTGCGCGAAGTACAGCGGGGTGCTGGCACTCGTCGCGTACACGCCGACCGCGAGCCGGGGGATGTCGACGCCCTCGGACACCATCCGCACCGCGACCAGCCACCGTTGCTGCGAGGCGGCGAACGTCGCGATCCGCGCGGACGCGCCCTGGTCGTCGGAGAGCACCACGGCGGCCTTCTCACCGGTCACCTGCTCCAGCAGCTTCGCGTACGCGCGGGCCACCTGCTGGTCGCTGGCGATGACCAGGCCGCCCGCGTCGGGCATGCCGTTGTCGCGCAGCACGCTGAGCCGGGCGTCGGCGGCGCGCAGCACCTGCGGCATCCAGTCGCCGGCCGGGTCCAGCGCGGTACGCCACGCCTGGGCGATCAGGTCCTGCGTCATCGGCTCGCCGAGGCGGGCCGCCAGCTCCTCACCGGCGTTGGTGCGCCACCGGGTCTCCCCCGAGTACGCCAGGAACAGCACCGGCCGGACCACGCCCTCGCGCAGCGCGTCGGAGTAGCCGTAGACCGAGTCGGCGCGGGAGCGCAGCAGCCCGTCGCCGCCGCGCTCGTAGCTGACGAACGGGATCGGATTGTCGTCGGAGCGGAACGGCGTGCCGGTGAGCATCAGCCGGCGTACCGCGGGCTCGAAGGCCGCCTTGACGCCGTCGCCCCAGGTACGCGAGTCGCCGGCATGGTGGATCTCGTCGAGGATGACCAGCGTGCGTCGGGTCATGGTGCGCCGCCGGTGCACCTGCGGCGCCATGCCCACCTGCGCGTACGTGACCACCGCGCCGTGGAAGTCGGCGGCGGAGTGCAGGTCGGCGTTGCGGAACGCGGCGTCGAGCTGGATGCCGACCCGGGCGGCGGCCTGCGCCCACTGGGTCTTCAGGTGCTCGGTCGGCGCGACCACGGTGACCGCCTCGACGGTGCCGTCGGCGAGCAGCTCGGCGGCGATGCGCAGCGCGAACGTGGTCTTACCGGCGCCGGGCGTGGCGACCGCGGTGAAGTCCTCGGTCCGGCGGCGCAGGTATTCCACGAGCGCCTTGCGTTGCCAGGCGCGCAGGGGCGGGAACGTGTCGAGCGCCGGCATCCGCGGTGGCACGCGTAGCTCCTCTCCGCCGCGGACGGCGGCGGGCCCGACCGGGGCCACGGGAGCCGCCGCCCATGAAAACGCCCTCGCGCATCCGGTGCCGCGAAGGCGGACTCAGCATAACCAGCGCGGGCCGTACGCCCCACTCGACGCCACGCCTGTCACATCCGCCCACCCCGGTGGGAAGCGGGTCAGGGCAGTGGTCCCCGGGTGCCGGTGCGCGGCGGCCGCAGCGTCGCCACCGGTGCGGACCAGCGTCGGCGCAGCGCGATCAGGCGCAGCCCGAACACGAGCAGGGCGGCGGCGGTGAGCGGCACGGCGGTCGCCTGTCCGGACGCCGACAGCAGCGCCACGGTGACCGCGCCGGCGAGCGCGGCGAGGGCGTAGATCTCCCGGCGCAGCACCACCGGGATCTCGCCGGTGAGCAGGTCGCGGCCCAGCCCGCCACCGATCGCGGTGAGCATGCCGATCATGCAGGCGCCGACCGGCGGCACCGCGGCGTCGAGGGCCTTGAGCGTGCCGATGACGGTGAACAGGCCGAGGCCGGCGGCGTCGAGCACCAGCACCGTGGTGCGCAGCCGGGCGAGCTGCGGGTGAAGCCAGAACACGGCGGCGGCGGTGACGGACGCGGTGGCGGCGTACCGCCAGTCGGCGAACGCCAGCGGGGGCACCTCGTCGATCGCCAGGTCACGGAAGATTCCTCCGCCGAGCGCGGCGACCACGCCGACGAAGACGACGCCGAACAGGTCGAGCCGTTTCGCCACCGCCGCGGAGGCGCCGGAGGCGGCGAAGACCGCCACGCCGGTGAGGTCGGCGACAAGCAGGGCGGTGGAGGTGGTCACCGCCGCAGGTTACGTCGAGGGGCGGCGGAGCCGCCCGCTGTCACTCGGCGTACGAGTCGTAGATCTCCTTGCACTTCGGGCACACCGGCGAGCCGGGCTTGGCCGCCTTGGTGACCGGGAACGTCTCGCCGCAGAGCGCGACCACGAAGGTGCCCATGACGGCACTCTCAGCGATCTTCTCCTTACGGACGTAGTGGAACATCTCCGGACCAGTGTCCGCGTCCTTCAGCTCGGGACGCTCGAGAACCTCTGTGCTCACGACTCCACCTCCGGCGTTCCAGTTTTCCAGGTCGGTCCGTCCTGGTCCACCTGGGCCCCGGGCGGGAGCGGGCCGTACGGTAGCCGACGTGACCAACTTTCACATCAGTCTCGGTAGTGAGGTGGCCGACGCCCTGCGCGACGGCCGCCCGGTCGTGGCGTTGGAGAGCACGATCGTCTCGCACGGGCTGCCCCGGCCGGACAACCTGCGCGTGGCGCGCGAGATCGAGCAGGCGGTACGGGACGCGGGCGCGGTGCCGGCCACCATCGGCATGGTCGCCGGCGAGTTGCGGGTGGGGCTGGACGACGCCCAGCTCACCCGCCTCGCCACCGTCGACGGCGTGAGCAAGCTCTCGGTCCGCGACCTGGCCCCGGCGGCGGCCACCGGCGCGGACGGCGCCACCACCGTCGCGGCCACCAGCGCGGTCGCTGCGGCGGCCGGGATCGGCGTGTTCGCCACCGGCGGGCTCGGCGGCGTGCACCGGGAGGCGGCGCAGACGTTCGACGAGTCGGCGGACCTGGTCACGCTGGCCCGGACCCCGATCGCGGTGGTCTGCGCCGGGGTGAAGTCGATCCTCGACGTGGGCGCCACGCTGGAGCGGCTGGAGACGCTCGGGGTGGGCGTGGTCGGCTACCGCACCCGCCGCTTCCCCGGCTTCTACCTCACCGACGCCGGCTTCGACCTGGACTGGTCGGTCGAGTCGCCGGAGCAGGTGGCGGACGTGCTGGCCGCCCGCGCGGCGCACGGCGTGCACCACGGCGGCCTGGTGGTGGCCAACCCGCTGCCCGCCGACGAGCAGCTCGACCCGGCGCTGCACGACCGGACGCTCGCCGAAGGGCTGGCCGCGCTGGCCCGCGAGGGGATCACCGGCAAGGCGGTCACCCCGTTCCTGCTGTCGCACTTCCACTCGGCGACCGAGGGCGCCAGCCTGGCGGTGAACGTCCGGATCATCCTGCGCAACGCCGACCTCGCGGCCCGGATCGCGGTCGCCGCGGCGACCCGTCGCGCCCCATGAGCGCCACGCCGCGCATCGTCGTCGTCGGCGACGTGATCACCGACGTGCTCGCGGTGCTGTCCGGGCCGCTCGCGACCGGCTCGGACACCGCGGCCGGGATCCGGTTCAGCGGCGGCGGGCAGGCGGCGAACACCGCGGCCTGGCTCGCCGGGCAGGGCGCGGCGGTGACGCTGGTCGCCGCCGTCGGCGACGACGAGACCGGCCGTGAGCGGGTGGCCGAGCTGACCCGGATCGGTGTGGACTGCGCGGTGGAGCGGCACGAGGGCTACCCGACCGGCACCGTCATCGTGCTCGCCCACGACGGGGAGCGCACGATGATCAGTCAGCGGGGCGCGAACCTGCGGCTGACCGCCGCGCACGTGGACGCGGCGCTGGCCGCCGCGCCCGACGCCGGGCATCTGCACCTGTCCGCGTACACCCTGTTGGACGTCGGGTCGCGCGGCGCCGGCCTGCGCGCGCTGGCCACGGCCCGCGAGCGCGGGCTGACCGTCAGCGTCGACGCGGCGTCCGCGGCGCCGCTGCGGCGCGTCGGCGGGGCGTTCCTGACCTGGGTACGCGACGTCGACCTGCTGCTGGTCAACACGGACGAGGCGACGGTGCTGGCCGGCGGGCTGGACCCGGCGGCGCAGGCGCGGGCGCTGACCGCGGTGGCGCACCGGGTGGTGGTCAAGCGCGGCGCGGCGGGCGCGGTGTGGGTGGAGCGCGGCGGTGTGGTGGAGTTCGCGCCGGCACCCGGGGTGGACGTGGTGGACGTGACCGGCGCCGGGGACGCGTTCGCCGCCGGGCTGCTCACCGCGTGGCTGGCCGGGGCCGACCCGCGTGCCGCGCTGGCCCGCGCCGGTGACCTGGGCGCGCTCGCCGTGACGACGGTGGGCGCCCGCCCGGCGCCCTGACGCGGTGGCCGGTCCGGGCGGGTGCTCCGCCCGGGCCGGTCAGGGCTCGGCGTCGATGATCTTGTGCGGGTTCTCCTCGGCGGTGAGGGCGGTGGGCGCGGGCTCCTCGCGGCGCCGGTTCTGGAACCGGTTCGCCAGCCGGTGCTCCTCCTTGGGCGGCCGGTCGTTGGCGAGCAGCACGGCGAGCCAGGGCACGAGCACCATGCCGAGCGCGCACAGCGGCAGCCAGAGCCAGAGCAGCGGTGCCTTCGCGCCGACCAGGATCGCGCCCGCCACCAGACACGCGACCCGGATGGCCATCATCAGCACGTAACGCTTCTGCCGGCTGTTGAGCTGGTCGTCCTGGCTGCGCGGGGCGTCGGTGATCAGGATCGGCTGGTACGCCTGACGCTTCACCACGGACCTCCTACGAGGGGATACGGCCCATCCTGTCACTCCGGACGGATGATCGGCGAAATTCGTGACGAGCGGTCGCGTGTTACGTGGGTGGTACGCTTCGATCCGTGGCCAACCGGTTCAGCTTCACCGACGAGGCGCTGGCGAACCTGCGGGTCTACGACGTCACACCCGGGGAAGTCTGGGAGGCCCTGCACAGCAGGCACCGGGTCATCCGGCACCTCGGTGACGACGTGATGGTGGTCTACGCCACCGAGCACCGCGGCCGGCGACTCGCCGTGCTGCTGGCCGAGGCCGACGGCACCGACAACGACTGGGACATCCTCTCCGCCCGCGAACTGAGCGACGTCGAGGCCAAGCGCTACGACGAGGCGGTGCGGAACTCACGCCGACGAGGAGGCGGTCACGATGCACCGTGACGAGGCGACCAAGCGGTTCCACGCCGGGGGCGACACGTTCGCCGACCTGATCGACGACACGTCACCGGCCCAACTGCCCACCCCCGACACCGACGTGCCGATGGTCAGCCGGTCGGTCCGGCTGCCGCTGGAGACGTACGAGCGCGTCCGCGCCGCCGCCGACGCGCGCGGCATCGGCGTGACCACGCTGATGCGGCAGTGGATCGAGGCCGGCCTGGCCGACCTGGACGACTCGGCCACCGTCTCGCTGGCCGACGTACGCCGCGCGCTGGCCTCGCTCTCCCGCCCGACCGCCGCCTGACAACTCACGCCTCGGGGCCACCCTCGCCGAGCGCCTCCCGCCCGATCGGCGAGGCGGAGGACTCCGGCGGCCGGTGCCAGGCCCGGCGGGCGTCGGCGAACGCGACGAGCGCCAGCAGGACGGCCACCGCGCCGAGCGCGAACATCGCCGGCACGGCCACCAGCGCGGGCAGGAGCAGCACCAGGGCCAGCAGCCCGGCCAGCCGGGGGCGGGACACCCGGCCGAAGATCTCGTACTCGAACCGGGAGCGGGCGGCCAGGAACAGCGCCGGACCGCCCACCACGAAGACCAGCCAGTCGGGCCGGGCCGTGTCGTACGGGTGGGCGATGACCAACTCGTAGCCGACCGCCGCGCCGATCACCCCGAGCACCATGAAGAGGTGGGTCTGCGCCGCCGACTCGGCCAGCCGTCCCGGCGTGCCGGCCGTCCGCAGCGCCTGCGCGAGCAGGTGGCCGGCCCGGTAGAAGTAGATCCGCCAGAGCAACGCCGTGATCACGAACGAGATCGCGAACGCCACCGCGGCGTCGCCGGAGAACTCCTTGCCGCTGTAGGTCACGCCGATCACCAGGATCGACTCGCCGAGCGCGATGAGGAAGATCTGCTGGTAGCGCTCGGCGAGGTGCTCCCCGGCGACGAGCCACTGCCGGACCCGCGAGGCCCCGAGCCGGGGCAGCGGCCAGCCCAGGAGCGTGCCGAGATGGTCCACCGCCAGCGCGACGACCCACAGCGCCAGGCGCGGACCGGGCATCAGCGCGCCGGCGAGCCAGAGCGGGGCGCTGAATCCCGCCCAGGCGGCCAGCCGCAGCGGGACCATGCGGCGCGGATGCCCCCGCAGCGCCACCGCGATCAGCAGCGGCCGGCCGACCATCACCGCGACGTACGCGAGCGCGAACGGCAGCGCCCGTTCCTCCAGCGCCCGGGGCAGCGTCACCCCCAGCACCAGGCTGCCGAACATGGTGCCGACCACCACGACCTGGATGACCGTGCGCTCCGGCTCGTACCGGCTGGTCACCCAGGTGGTGAGGGTCCAGACCTGCCAGAGCACCAGGAACAGCAGCAGGGTCTTGCCCACGTCGGCGGCCACCGCACCGGCCGAGCCGTCGAGCCCGTCGATCAGGCGCTGCGAGACCCGGGTCAGCGCGAACACGAAGACCAGGTCGAAGAAGAGCTCCAGGAAGGTGGCCCGGCCGGGGCTGGACGCGGTACGCAGCAGCGCCCCGCCCCGCTGCTCGGTCATCGTCCGCCCCCGTCCCCCGTCCTGGCAACAAACGACAGGGGCGGCGGGCCGGTTGCGGCGGCGGGCGGCGGATCAGCCCTTCGCGGCCTTCGCCTCCGCCTTCATCCGCTGCTTGAACTCGCGTACCCGGCGCAGCGACTCCGGATCGGTCACGTCCGCCACCGACCGGTGGGCGTCCGCGTCGCCGTAGTCACCGGCCGCCTCGCGCCAGCCGTCCGGGGTGACTCCGAACCGCTTCCCGAGCAGCGCGACGAAGATCTGCGCCTTCTGCCGGCCGAACCCGGGCAGCTCGCCGACCCGGCGCAGCAGTTCCCGCCCGTCGGCCACGTCCGACCAGAGCCGGGCCGGGTCGCCGTCGTAGCGCTCGACGAGCATCCGGCACACCTCCTGCACGCGGGCCGCCATCGCCTTCGGGAAGCGGTGCAGCGCCGGCGGTCGGGCGAACAGCTCCACCAGCGCCTCCGGGTCGTACCCGGCCAGTTCCGCGGCGTCCGGCTCGTGGCCGAGCCGCTGCGCCAGCACGTACGGGGAGGAGAACGCTTTCTCCATCGGCACCTGCTGGTCCAGCACCATGCCGAGGAGCAGGGCCAGCGGGCTGCGCGCCAGCAGTTCGTTGGCCTGCGGGTCGATGGGCAGTGACAGCGTCATGGCGAACATGCTGTCACCCCGCATCGGCCGACGACGGGGACACGCGTACGGCACACAGGAGGAATACTTACGGATCCAGTACGGGAACGGGGGAACAGCCGGTGCCGTCCGTGGCCGATGAGTTGCTCGCCGCCTACGACACTCAGTTGCGGGCCTGGACACCGCCGGCCCTCGGCCCACTCGGAGTCGTCTTCGAGCAGGACGGACCCGTCGTACGGGCGCATTTCAGCACCCACGGCACGGTGGACCACCGTGACCTGCCCGGGGCCGGGCTGGGCGCCCTGATCCGGCGGCAGCAAGAAGCCTTCGCCGCAAGCGGCGAGCCGGTCGAGTGGAAGGTCCACGCGTACGATCCACCGCAGCTCGCCGAGCACCTCGTCGCCGCCCGATTCACCCCCGGCTGGGAACGTCACGTGCTGGTGGCTCCGATCGACTCCCTGCCCTCCGCACCGTTTCCGCTTCCCGTCGGACAGCGCGTCCGGGAGGTCACGTTCGGGGAGCACCCACTGCTGGCGCGGGTACAGGCGATGGCTGCGGCCTCCGGCCCGCACCGGACGACGCTGGCGCAGTCGGAGGCGGACGGCGACGCCATCGGCTGGTGCCGAAACCTGGCGGTGCGAGAACTCGACGGATGGGCTCTGGCAGCCGGCTGGGCCATCCTCGTCGACGGCACCGAGTTCGTCTCCATCGGCGGCATGACCTTGCCTGAGCCCGCATTCCTGCCCGGTTGGCGGGCCTGGATCGACCTGCGTACCCGGCACCCGGGGGATTCTCGTCCGCCGGATGGCTGCCGATGGCGATACGTTGTCGCGGAGGCCACCGGTGATCTCCGGGCGATGCTTCTCGGCGTGGGCTTCCATGATGTGACGACGGTCCGTTCCTACCACTGGTCTCCCCCGAACCCGCCGGCACGGGAGCGTCCGGTGGTGCTGGTCTTCGACGATCCGCAGGGGGATGAGATCTGGGGGCGCTTCGCCTCTCAGTGGGAGTTCTCGGCCGCGACGCAGGCTCATCCTCGGCTGGTGGAGCCGCCGGAGTCGGTGGCCTGGCACCTCGCCGCGATCGAGGAGGACGAGGCAGGCATCGCGGCACTGGAGTCGATCGTCCAGCGCGGCCTGCGGGCCACCGTTCGCCCCGGCGAGCGCGTGTATGCCCTTCATCCGTTCGTCCAGGGATACCACTTCGACCCGCGACGGACCGGCGGGCCGGGGCAACCGCCTACGCCGCGCTGCGCCTTCCCGGACCGCGGCGACCACCGCCTTTTCACCACAGCCGACCTGCGGCTGGGCACGTTCGGCGACCCGTGGGGCCAATCGCTCTGCGTCTTCGGCGGTGATCTGCTCGCCGAGGTCGAGGCCGACCTCACCGCCCTGCTCGGAACCGTTCTCCGCCGTGGGGGCCGTCCCGTGGGCAACATCTGGAGTTTCGGCCCGGACGGGCACAGCGTCAGCGGCCCGTGAACGTCTCCCTGGGTTGCCGCTCTGGTCGGCGGTCGTGGGTGCCGACTCTCCGACAGGAGACATCGAGTGCCTGAACAAGCCGCGAGGAGCAGAACGGTTACCCTCGGTGCGTCGTCCCAACGGAGGTTGCCGTGCCGAGTCTGGAGAGGCCCCGCGTCGAGTACCGCACGCCCGAAGATCTGGTCCGGGACGTCACGGCAGGGCTGGTGCGGATTCCCCCCTTTCAGCGCTCCTTCAAGTGGGAGGGATCGGACATCGTCCGGCTCTTCGACAGTCTGTTGCGCGGATTTCCAATCGGGAATCTGCTTCTCTGGCAACGCCCCGCACCGGCCCAGCGGCTCCAGGTGGGGCCGCTCGACATCGAGGCTCCCGAGGTAACCGCCGCCCTCTGGGTGGTGGACGGGCAGCAGCGCATCGTGTCCATCGTCGGCGCGCTGACCATGGCTGACCAAGCTGTCGATCCACGATTTCGCATCCACCTCGATCTCGACACCGGCGAATTTCACACCGCCGGCACCCGTCAACGGCCCCCACGTACCTGGGTGCCCGTCAGCTTCCTGCTCGACACCGCGGTCCTGCTCCGCTGGATGCGCGACAACTCGTGGCTGTCAGAGAGTCAGCTAGCGCTGGCCGACCAAGCCGCCAAAGCGATCCGCGAGTACCAGATCCCGACCTACGTGGTGCACTCCGCCGATGAGCACGCGCTGCTCGAGATCTTCACGCGGATGAACTCGACCGGCAAACGCCTGACCAAGTCCGAGGTCTTCCAGGCTCTGCATGCCGGCGCCGTCGGCGACGAGTTGAGCAGCCTGCACGAACTGGGTCAGGTTCCCGCCGTCCTGGGATTCGGCGCGCTTGACGATCGGTTGACCCTCCGCTGCGTCCTGGCGTACCGAGGTGGAGACATCTTCCGGGAGGACTTCCGCCAGGAGTTCGGGCCGCGAGACGACCCGGGCGAGACGCTGCGCGAGGTCGCCGCACGACTGCGTGAGGCCGTCGAATTCCTCCGCGGTACCTGCGGCATCCCACACATCAGGCTGCTGCCCTACTCCCACGTGCTGCCGATCCTGGTCCGTTTCATCCGCTTGCACGGCGTACCGGCCGGCCGGCCGGCGACTCTGCTTCGACGCTGGGTCTGGCGGAGCGCGGTCGCTGGAACGCGGGCCCGCGCAGTGAGCGTCGCGGACATCCGCAGCCAGGTCGAGGCAGTCGGCACCTCCACCGCGCAAGCTGCGGCAACGAACCTGCTGCGGCAGGTGCAGCAGTTCCCGGATTTCGTCGCGGAACTGGACAAGGTCCACTTCAATCACGCGATGGCGAAGCTCAACACGCTCGGGTTGCTCTCTGCCGAACCTCGCGACCCGTTCCGGGGCGAGATTCTGGACGTCAGCCGCCTGCTCGACCAAGGGAGCCCGTTGAGACCACTCCTGGCCGTCAGTGGACACGCTGGCGGAACGATCGCCAACCGGTTCATCCTGCCGCCCGGGGAACGCCCGTCACCGCAGCTCCTCGCGTCGGCTGAACCGGCCGTCGCCGCCAGCCACCTGATCGACGAGCAAGCGCAGGAACGATTGGCGCGCGAAGACTGGCCAGCCTTCCTCGAGCTACGCGGCAGGTCGTGCGAGCGGACCATCACCGAGCACGTCAACCGCATGGCCGAGTGGGGCGCGCGGGACGGCCGCGCGATGGCTGACATTCTCCGACCGGTCGCCTGACATGGCAGTCGTCACTGCCGAAGTACGGCTGCACGGTAGACAGGTAGGCGAGCTGAGGTTCCGGCAGGGCGGCTCGGAGTTCAGCTACGACGACGATCTCGCCTCGCCCCGGCACCAAGTGCTGGGGCAGGTCTTCGAGGACGATCCGCGGGCGATCCGGCGGGCGAGGGTGGGCCTGCCCGCCTGGTTCGCCAACCTCCTGCCGGAGGGTGCCCTCCGCCGCCAGATCGTCCGGGAACTGGGCGGGGGGAACATCGGCGACTTCACGCTGCTGCTACGTGTGGGCGGCAACCTGCCGGGGGCGGTGACGGTTCACGCCGATGTCGAGCCGGCGGATGACGTGATCTCCAACGCGCTGGATGAAGCGAACCATCCTCTGCGGCATTCTCTGGCAGGCGTGCAGCTCAAGTATTCGATCTCCGCAGACCGCCTGGCTGTTCCCGTGAGCGGGCAGGGTTCCTGGTGGATCGTGAAGCTGCCCGACCAGGGCCTGCGAAATCTTCCCGTCAACGAGTACCTCACGATGAGTTGGCTTCGCGCGGCTGACTTCCCGGTGCCGCCGGTGGACCTGATCCGGGCGGATGCCGTGAAGGGTCTCCCCGACGGAATGATCGATCCCGGTGACCTCGTCTACCTCATCCGGCGGTTCGACCGGTCGACCACCGGGCGTATCCACGTGGAGGACTTCGCCCAGGTTGCGGACATCGGGCCGATGTTCAAGTACAGCGAGTCGGGCGCGAGCTACGACACGTTGGCCGCAGCGATCCTCCAACTCACCGGAGAGGACGGCTACCTCGACTTCATCAGCCGCTTGGTCGCGATGCTGGTGGTCGGAAACACCGACGGGCACCTGAAGAACTGGGCCCTGATCTATCCGGACGGCCGCACGCCACGCCTGGCTCCGGTCTACGACTTCCACTCACTGTCGGTCTATTCCCGTTACCGCTGGTCGCCGTTGGCGCTCAGCCTCGGCGCCGAGACCGTCCCGGCGCTCATCGACCAGGAGCACTTCCACCGACTGGCGGACGGTGCAGGCGGTGATCCGGGCCGCACACTGGAGACGGTCGCCCGGACGGTGGACCGCCTCCGCGAGGCGTGGCACAGCGGCCTGATGAACGAGACTCATGCCCGTTTTCCGGCCCTGGCCGACCACTACTCCCAGCGGCTGACGAGCCTGCCGATCTGTCAGTCCGCTCACTGACGTGACGCGGCCCGGCGGACCCCTGGAGGTCCACCGGGCCGCGGCCCACGGTGTGGTCAGGTCACCCGTGTCGTCAGTTGACGACGAAGAGCAGCCGGTTCGGCGAGCCCGATCCCGGGCTGGTCACCTTGCCGGTGGTGGCGTTGCTGGTCAGGTAGCTGGCCACCTGAGCCGGGGTGTAGGAGGTGTTGGCGGACAGCACGAGCGCCGCCGCGCCGGCCACGTGCGGGGACGCCATCGAGGTGCCGCTGATCGAGTTGGTGGCGGTGTCGCTGGTCCGCCACGCCGAGGTGATCGACGAACCCGGGGCGAAGATGTCCACGCAGGAGCCGTAGTTGGAGTAGGAGGCACGGGCGTCGGTGCTGGTGGTGGCGCCCACCGTGATCGCCGCGGCGACCCGGGCCGGCGACGAGTTGCAGGCGTTGGCGCTGGAGTTGCCGGCCGCGAGCGCGTACGTGATGCCGGAGTTGATCGAGTTGGCCACCGCGTTGTCCAGCGTGGTGCTGGCGCCGCCGCCGAGGCTCATGTTGGCCACGGCCGGCTTCACCGCGTTCGAGGTGACCCAGTTGACGCCGCTGATCACGCCGGCGGTGGTGCCGCTGCCGGAGCAGTTGAGCACCTTGACGGCCACCAGGCGCACGCCCTTGGCCACGCCGTACTTGGTGCCGCCGACGGTGCCGGCGACGTGGGTGCCGTGGCCGTTGCAGTCGGTGTTGTTGGTGTCGACCGTGTTGGTGCCCCAGGTGGCCCGGCCGCCGAAGTCGCTGTGCGTGGTGCGGATGCCCGTGTCGATGATGTAGGCGCGCACGTTGCTGGCGGTGTTCGGGTAGGTGAAGGTGCTGTTCAGCGGCAGGTTGCGCTGGTCGATCCGGTCCAGGCCCCAGGTGGCCCCGGTCTGGGTGCCCTGGGTGGTCATGACGCGGTCCTGCTCGACGTACGCGACCGCCGGGTCGGCGGCGAGCCGGCGCGCCTGGGCGGCGGTCATCTTCGCGCTGTAGCCGGTGAGAGCGGAGCTCCACACCGTGCCGACGTTGCCGCCGTAGCGCTTGGCCAGGCCGGCGGCCCGGTCCGGGACGGCGGTACGGGCGGCGAGGGTGTTCGCGGTGCCGACCGCGTCGCCCTTGAGCACGACCACGTAGCTGCCGCTGACGGCGTCGGCGGCACCGGCGTACCGGATCTCCCCGGTGGGCGCGGCGAGAGCGGGCGTGGAGGCGGCGGCGGCGAAGGCCGCGGCGGCGGCCGTGACGGCGAGCGCACGCAGCGCGCGGCGCCGGGGAAGGGACACGTCGGGCATCGTCTGGCTCCCTACCGGGGCAGCCCGGTTTGTGGCCGGATCACCCCATCGACGGATGTTGGCAGGAATGCTAACCAGAGATCGACAAACATGAAAGAGATAGTTGCCGATAGATACGGTCCACGTTATGGATCGGCGGGTGCGCGCCACGCCGGACGGCGCCCGAGGCAGGATGAGCACGTGGACCGTCACGACATGCTGCTCTCCCCCGCCGGGGTCGACGCGCTGCGCACCGCGCTGACACTCGCCCGCTTCACCGCCAACGGGATCGCCGACCGCCTGGGCCCGCAGGGCACCGGCGGCGTGGCCCGCAACGACTACCGGGCCGCGCTGCGCGCCACCGAGGACCGGGACCGGCTGGCCACGCTGATCCGCGTCTTCATCTGCGACCAGACCGAGCCGGAGGCGGCGGTCGCCGACGCGCTGGCCCCGCTGGCGCTGGACGAGGCGCTGGCCGGGGGCATCGTCGAGCGGCACGGCGACGGCCTTCGCGCCGCTGTCGACCTGGAGCCGTACGGCGACGACTGGTGGGTGCTCGCCGACGTGCCCGCCAGCGCCCGGCCCGGCCGTCCGCTGCACGCCGAGCACGTGCTGGGCATCGGCGGCGCGACCCAGACGCTGATCTCGGCGGCCGTACGCCCGGTCGTGGACACCGCGCTCGACCTCGGCACCGGCTCCGGCGTACAGGCGCTGCACCTGGGCACCCACGCCCGCCGGGTCACCGCCACCGACGTCTCCGAGCGGGCGCTGCGGTTCGCCGCCACCACCGCCGCCCTCAACGGACAGGACTGGGAACTGCTGCGCGGCGACATGGTCGCCCCGGTGGCCGGACGCCGCTTCGACCTGGTGGTCAGCAACCCGCCGTTCGTGGTCGGGCCGGGCACAACCACGCACGTCTACCGGGACTCCGGGCGGGTCGGCGACGCGATCGGCGCGGAACTGGCCGCCGCCGCGCCGGACCTGCTCACCGAGGGCGGCACCATGCAGTACCTGGCGAACTGGGTGCACGTCACCGGTGAGGACTGGGCCGAGCGGGTCACCGGCTGGTTCGCCGGCACCGGCCTGGACGCCTGGGTCATCCAGCGCGAGGTGGCCGACCCGATGGCGTACGTGAACCTCTGGCTGACCGACGTCGGCGAGAGCGCCGACCCGCAGCGGATGGCAGCCTGGCTGGACTGGTTCGACGCGCACAAGGTGGAGGCGATCGGTTTCGGCATCGTCTCGCTACGCCGCTCCGGCCACGCCCAGCCGGTCGTCCGGGTGGAGGACCTGCGCCAGCGGGTCGAGCCGCCGCTGGGCGACCGGATCGGCGAGTGGTTCACCAGGCAGGACTGGCTGCGCGCCCGGGACACCGAGGGCCTGCTCGCCGCCCGCTACCGCGCCGCCGAAGGGCTCCAGCTCCGGCAGGAGGCCACCATGGGCGACGACGGCTGGGCGGTGGACCGGCAGGTCCTGGCCATGCCGCGCGGGCTGCGCTGGTCGGAGGAGATCGACCCGCTGGTGCTCGCCCTGGTCGGCGGCGCGGACGGCCGGCTGCCGCTGCGCGACCAGCTCTCGCTGCTGGCCGCCGCGCACGACGTGACGCCGGACGAGCTGGCCGAGGCGGCCGGGCCGATCGTGGCGCACCTGGTCGAGCGCGGCATCATCGAGCCGGTGACCGACTGATGCGGGCGGTGGTGCAGACGGTCGGCCGGGCCCGGGTGACAGTCGACGACGAGGTGACCGGTGAGATCACCGACGGGCTGCTGGTGCTGCTCGGCGTCACCCACACCGACACCCCGCAGGTGGCCGCCACGATGGCCCGCAAGCTGCACGAGCTGCGCATCCTCGACGACGAACGCAGCGCCGCCGACGTCGGCGCGCCGCTGCTGGTGGTCAGCCAGTTCACGCTCTACGGCGACGCGCGCAAGGGCCGGCGGCCGAGCTGGACCGCCGCCGCTCCCGCCGAGGTGGCCGAACCTCTGGTGGACGCGGTGGTCGAACAGTTGCGCGCCCGGGGCGCGAAGGTGGAGACCGGCCGCTTCCGCGCCCACATGCTGGTGGAGAGCGTCAACGTCGGTCCCCGGACCCTCGTGCTCGATCTCTAGAAGAACAGCCCACGGCGGGACAGCGACTGCCGCAGCCAGCCGTCGAGCTGGGCGGCCCAGTCGGTCTGCTCCGCCGTGGCGTGGTCCACCGTGAACCGGCCGAAGGCGTCGCGGCCCTCGGTGAACAGACCGCCCCGCTTGTCCAGCTCCAGCACCACGTGCACCTGCTGCGGATCGGTGACGAAGGTGACCTCGAGCTGGTTCATCGCGCCCGCGTACTGCGGCGCCGGGTAGAACTCGATCTCCTGATAGAAGGGCAACTGCTGGCGTACGCCGTAGATGTGCCCACGCTCGACGTCGGCGCGCGCGAAGCGGAAGCCCAGCCGCAGCAGCGCCTCCAGCAGCCGCTCGTGGGCGGGCAGCGGGTGCACCGACACGGCGTCCATGTCGCCCTTGTCCACCGCCCGGGCCACCTCCAGCTCGGTACGCAGACCCATCGTCATGCCGTGCAGGTGCTGGCCGTACAGGTCGGTGAGCGGGGTCTCCCAGGGCACCTGGTAGCGGAACGGCACGTCGTAGCGCTGCCCCGGCTCCAGCCGGAACGCGCCGGTCATCTGGGCGCGGCCGAACTCCTGGTTGACGTCGTACTCCGAATCGGAACTCTCCACCTCGACCCGGGTGACCAGACCGAGCGCGACGTAGCTCACGTCCACCGGGTGGTCGCCGCCGACCACCTGGATCCGGCCCTCCAGAACGCCGCCCGGGCGACAGTTCGGGTTGGCCAGGACCGTCTCCACCGACGGTCCGCCCACACCCATCGCCTGCATGAGCCGCTTGAAGACCACCACGTTCTCCGATCATCAGTGCCGGGCCGGCCCCGACGGCCGGTCGGTGGCACGGTAACCGCGCCGGACAAGGGAATGCCGGATTCCCACGTGGATTCCTGTCGGGTCCCCGATCGCCTCACTCCCGTCTCACGCCCCGACCGCCAAGCTGTTTGTCATCGGCCCCCACCGCGTGGGCGGCACGGGACCGGTAGGCACGTCGGACACGGGGAGAACAGAGATGACCCAGCAGATGATCGAGCACCAGGACATGGACGTCACCCTCACGGACCTCGACGCCACCGACGAGCGCGGCGTCTCCACCGACCTGGTCCGGGCGTACCTGAACGGCATCGGCCGCACCAAGCTGCTCACCGCGGCGCAGGAGGTCGAGCTGAGCAAGCGGATCGAGGCCGGCCTCTTCGCCGAGGAGAAGCTGGCCACCTGCACCCCCGTCTCCGCCGAGCTGCGCGCGGACCTGGCGCTGATCGCGGCCGAGGGCCGCGCCGCCAAGGACCACCTGCTGGAGGCGAACCTGCGGCTGGTGGTGAGCATCGCCAAGCGCTACACCGGTCGCGGCATGGCCTTCCTCGACCTCATCCAGGAAGGCAACCTCGGCCTCATCCGCGCCGTCGAGAAGTTCGACTACACCAAGGGCTACAAGTTCTCCACCTACGCCACCTGGTGGATCCGCCAGGCCATCACCCGCGCCATGGCCGACCAGGCCCGCACCATCCGCATCCCCGTGCACATGGTCGAGCAGGTCAACCGGATGGTCCGGGTACGCCGTGAGCTGTCCGTGTCGCTGGGTCGCGAGCCCACCGTGAGCGAGGTGGCCGTGGCGCTGGAGATCCCCGAGTTCCAGGTGATCGAGCTGATCTCCTACGACCGGGAGCCGGTCAGCCTGGACCAGGCCGTCGGCGAGGACGGCGAGAGCGCGCTCGGCGACTTCGTCGCCGCCGTCGACCCGCGTACCGAGCCCGGTGACGCCGCCACCAACGGCGAGCTGCGCAACGAGGTCCGGATCGTGCTGGCCACGCTGTCCCAGCGGGAGCAGGCGGTGATCCGGCTGCGCTTCGGCCTGGACGACGGCCGGCAGCGCACGCTGGACGAGGTGGGCCGCGAGTTCGGGCTGTCCCGGGAGCGGATCCGGCAGATCGAGAAGGTGACGCTGCTGAAGCTGCGCGACCCGGAGCGGGCGAACCGGCTGGAGGCGTACGCCTGCTGAGCCACCCCTACCCCGACAGGCCCCGGCGGTTCGCCGGGGCCTGTCGCGCTTGACCCGGGCACTCCCAGCGTATAGAACCGAATGGTTAAACAGCCAGGAGGTTATGAAAGTGCCCCCGGATGTGCTCGACGCCACCTTCGCCGCGCTCGCCGACCCCACCCGGCGGGCCATCCTCGCCCGGCTGGCCGCCGGGGAGGCCACAGTCACCGAGCTGGCCGAGCCGTTCGCGATGAGCCAGCCGGCCGTCTCCAAGCACCTCAAGGTGCTCGAACGCGCCGGCCTGGTCACCCGCGGCCGGGACGCGCAGCGCCGCCCCTGCCGGCTCGACGCCCGGCCGCTGCGGGAGGCCGTGGCGTGGCTGGCGAACTACCGGGACTACTGGGAAGAGAGCTACGCGCGCCTGGACGAGGTGCTCGCCGAACTGACCGCCGAGGAGCAGCGGTGACCGACCTGACCGTGACCCTGCACGGCGACCGGGAGATCCGGCTCAGCCGCGACTTCGCCGCTCCCCGGCATCTGGTGTTCGCCGCCTTCACCCGCCCCGAACTGCTGATGCGCTGGTGGGGCGCACGCGGCTGGCATCTCGTCGAATGCGAGGTGGACCTGCGGGTGGGCGGACGCTGGCGGTTCGTCTCCCGCGGGCCGGACGGCGACCTGATGGCCCAGGGCGGCACGTACCGGGAGATCGACCCGCCGGCGCGGCTGGTCTGCACCGAACTCTTCGACGACCAGTCCTACCCGGGCGAGACGCTGGTGCGGCACGACTTCACCGGCTCGGCGGACCGGACGACAGTCGTCACCCACCTGCGCTACGCCACCCCGCAGGGCCGCGACACCGTCCTGCGCTATCCGATGATCCGCGGCCTGAGCGAGGCGTTCGACCGGCTCACCGCCGTGCTGCACACCGACTCGACAACAGGAGCGACAACATGAACTGGACGCTGGAAGTGGTGGTCGTACCGGTCTCCGACCTGGACCGGGCCAAGGAGTTCTACGCGCAACGGCTCGGCTTCGCCGTCGACCACGACACCGATCTCGGCGGGATGGGGCGGATCGTGCAACTCACTCCCCCGGGCTCCGGCTGCTCGATCGTCCTCGGCCGGGGCGTCGTACCGGAGATGCCGCCGGGCTCACTCAAGGGCCTGCAACTCGTCGTGGCCGACCTGGAACGGGCGCGCGCCGAACTGGTCGAGCGGGGCGTCGAGGTGAGCGAGATCCAGGTGATGGGCCAGAACCCGCACCCGGTGCCGCACCCGCTGGACAACGTCGGCTTCGTCTTCTTCCGTGACCCCGACGGCAACGGGTGGTCGGTGCAGCAGATCTCCGCCCGCGGCTGAGCGCTGCGGCGCCCGCGGGCGGGCGCTGCGGCGCGCGGCCGTCGCGCGGGCGGGCGCTGCGGGTCGCGCGGGCGGGCGCTGTTAAGAAGGGGCCCTTCCTCTACCGGAGGCGTTAATAAAGGGCCCTTCCTTACAAGCGGCGGGGGCCGGTGTCGGGGCGCGCCACCTCCGCGCCGGTGCGCACGGTGGCGTGCAGCACCGAGATGCCGTCCGGCCGGGCCAGCACCGGATTCAGCGTGAGCGACCGCACCCGGGGCTGCTCGTCGGCGAGCCGCCCGACCCGCACCAGCAGGTCGACCAGCGCCGCCCGGTCCACCGGCGCGGCGCCCCGGTGCCCGTGCAGCAGCGGCGCGGCCCGGGGCTCGTCGACCAGTTCGGCGGCGTCCCGGTCGGTCAGCGGCACCGCCCGCCAGGCCCGGTCGCCGAGCAGTTCGGTCGCCACGCCACCGAGCCCGAACCCGACCACCGGCCCGAACGCCGGATCCTCCACCAGCTCCACCACGCACGCCACGCCGGGCGCGACCATCGGCTGGACCAGGACCTCCGCGCCGAACGCCGGTGCCATCTCGGCGTACGCGCGGCGCAGCGCGGCGGCGTCGGCCAGGTCGAGGCGTACCGCGCCGAGGTCGAGGCGGTGCCGCAGCCCGGGGGCGGCGGCCTTGAGCGCCACCGGCCAGCCGAGCCGCTCGGCGGCGGCCAGCGCCTCCTCCGTCGTGGTCGCCGGGACCGACTCCACCACGTCGATGCCGTACGCGCGCAGCAACGCCGCCGCGTCGGCCCCGTCGGGCCGCAGCGCGGCGTGCCCCGCCGTGCGGTCCACGTCGGCCAGTTCCGGCAGCACGCCGGCGGGCCGCCGGAGCCAGTCCGCGTACGCGGTGACCCGGCCCAGCGCGCGTACCGCCTCCTCCACGCTCGGGTACGCCGGCACCCCGGCCGGCACGAGCCCGGCGAGGAACGTCGCCACCACCGGCTTGCCGGTGACCCGCGCGTCGGGCAGCGCCGAGGCGAAGTCGGCCACCGGGTCGGCGAGCTGGCCCGGCAGCGGCGGCGCGAACACCGCCACCACGGCGTCGACCCGCTCGTCGGCGACCGCGTCACCGAGCGCGGCGGCGTACGCGGCGGCCCCGGCGCTCGGCCCGACGTCCCGCGGGTACCCGTCGGCGACCGTCAGTCCCTGAGCGGCGCAGGCGGTGGCGGCCAGCCCGGTCAGCGCCGACGAGTTGCCCACCACGGCGACGCGCCGCCCGGCCGGCAGCGGCTGGTGGGCCAGCAGCACACCCACGTCGAGCAGTTCGGACACGGTGTCCACCCGGATCACCCCGGACTGGGCGAACAGCGCGCTCACCGCCGCCGCGTCCAGCGCGGGCGCCTCCCCCACGCCCGGCGGCCGGGCCAGCGAGGCGAGCGCCACCACCGGCTTGCTGCGGCCGATGCGCCGGGCCAGCCGGGCGAACTTGCGCGGGTTGCCGAACGTCTCCAGGTAGAGCGTGATGACGTCGGTGGCCGGGTCGTCCTGCCAGTACTGGAGCAGGTCGTTGCCGGACACGTCGGCCCGGTTGCCGGCCGAGACGAAGCTGGAGAGGCCGAGCCCGCGCCGGGACGCCTCGGCCAGCAGCGCCACCCCGAACGCGCCGGACTGGCTGAACACGCCGACCCGGCCCGCCGCGGGCAGCACCGGGGCGAGCGTGGCGTTGAGGCGTACCGCCGGGTCGGTGTTGGCGACGCCGAGGCAGTTCGGGCCGACCACCCGCATGCCGGCCAGGTGCGCGGCGCGGACCAGCGCGCGCTGCGCCGCCGCACCGGCCGGGCCGGACTCGGCGAACCCGGCCGAGATCACCACCAGGCCGTGCGCACCGGCGCGTGCGGCGTCGTGCACCACGTCGGTCACCGCGTCCGGCGGCACCGCCACCACGGCGAGGTCGATGTCCTGGCCGGCGTCGGCCGCCGACGGGTACGCGGGCAGCCCCGCCACCGTCGCCGCGCTCGGGTGCACCGGCACGATCGCGCCGGTGAACCCGCCGTCGCGCAGGTGCCCGAGCAGCGCCGCGCCGACGCCCTGGCCGGTGGTGCTGGCGCCGTAGACGGCGATGCCGCGTGGCGCGAGCAGCCGGGCGATCGAGCGGGCCTCGGTACGGTGCTCCCGGCCGCGCTGCACCTCGAGCGTCGCCTCGGTCGGCGCGATCGGGAAGGTCAGGTGCACCACGCCGTCGGCGTACTGGCGCTGGACCTGGTAGCCGAAGTCGGCGAAGACCCGCAACATCGCCCCGTTGGCCGGGAGCACCTCGGCGACGAAGTGCACGATGCCGTTGCGTCCGGCCGCGTCGGCCAGGTGCTCCAGCAGCACCGAGCCGATGCCCCGGCCCTGGTAGGCGTCCTCGACCACGAACGCCACCTCGGCCTCCGGCGAGGCGGGGCCGAGGCGCTCGTACCGGCCGACGGCGACGATCCGCTCGCCGGCCAGCACCACGAACGCCTCCCGGTCGCGGTGGTCGACGTTGACGAAGCGCTTCAGGTCGCGTTCCGGGATACGCGGGTACGGCGAGAAGTAGCGCAGGTAGCGGGTGCGCTCGGAGAAGCGGCCGTGCATCGCCACGATCTCGGGCGCGTCCTCGGGACGGATCTGTCGCAGCTGGACGGTCGTACCGTCGCTGAGCAGCACGTCCACCGGTTGTTCGACGGTGGTCACCGGTCGGTCCTCCCTGCCGCCGGCTCAGTCGCGCGGGTCGTGCGGGTCGAGCCCGAGCAGCGGGAAGACCGCCTTGCGGGTGGCCGCGACGGCCCGGTCCACCGCGTTCGGCTCGCCGCTGGGCTGCCACGGCTGGTACGACGGGTCGACGTCGTCGGTCATCCGCAGCGGCACCTCGTGCCCGGGTCGCCGCCGCGCGGCCAGGTCCCGCCAGCCCGGCGGGGTCAGCGTGGCCGGGTCGACCGGCTCGCCGGTGGCGATCGCGAGCAGGTGCGTCCAGGCCCTCGGCACCACCTCGACCAGCGCGTACCCGCCGCCGCCGGTGGCGATCCAGCGGCCGTCGCACAGCTCGTCGGCGAGCGCGCGCAGCGAGCGGTAGGTGGCCCGCTGCCCGTCCACCGACAGGTGCAGGTCGGCCAGCGGATCCTTGCGGTGCCCGTCGGCGCCGCACTGGGTGACAAGCACCTGCGGCCGGTACGCGCGCAGCACCGACGGCACGACCGCGTGGAACGCGCGCTGCCAACCGGCGTCGCCGACCCCGGGCGGCAGCGGCACGTTGACGGCGGTGCCCTCCGCGCCCGGCCCGCCGGTCTCGTCCGGGAACCCGGTGCCGGGGAACAGCGCGAGCGGCGTCTCGTGCAGGCTGATGGTGAGCACCCGCGGGTCGCGGTAGAAGATCTCCTGCACGCCGTCGCCGTGGTGCACGTCCACGTCCACGTACGCGATCCGCTGCGCGCCGAGGTCGAGCAGCCGGGCGATGGCCACGGCCGGGTCGTTGTAGACACAGAAGCCGGCGGCGCGGGCGGGCATGGCGTGGTGCAGCCCGCCGGCCACGTTCACGGCGCGGCGGGCGTCGCCGCGCCAGACCGCCTCGGCGGCGGCCACTGTGGCGCCGGCGATCAGCGCGCTCGCCTCGTGCATGCCGTCGAAGACCGGATTGTCCGAGGTGCCCAGGCCGAACCCGGCGAACAGCGGGTCGCGCGGCGCGGCCCGGACCGCGTCCAGATAGGCCGGATCGTGGACGCGGGTGAGCAGCGCGTCGTCGGCCGGCTCGGGCTTGACCAGCCGCACGCCGGGCCGGTCCAGCACGCCCAGCTCGCGGGCGAGCGCCATGGTCAGCTCGACCCGGACCGGGTCCAGCGGATGGTCGCCCATGTCGTAGGTGAGGAGAGCCTCGTCCCACACCACCACCGTGTCGTCGGCCATGCGGCCATCGTCGCACGTGGGCCCGGGTGCGCCCACCTGACGTACGCTCACCGGCCGGACGTGCCACCGGTGGCGACCGGACGGTCCGGGTCGGCCACCCACTCGCTCCACGAGCCGACGTACAGCGCGGCGTCCGGGCGGCCGGCCAGGTGCAACGCGAGCACGGCCTGCGCGGCGGTCACCCCGGAGCCGCAGTACGCTCCGACCGGCGCGTCCGCGTCCACCCCGGCGGCGGCGAACCGCTCCCGCAGCGCGTCCGCGCCGGGGAACCGGCCCTGCGTGACGTACTCCGGGGCGGGCAGGTTGACCGCGCCCGGCACGTGCCCGGCGACCGGGTCGACCGGCTCGTGTTCGCCCCGGTAGCGCGGCGCGGCCCGTACGTCGAGCAGCACCCCGGGCTCGGCGGCGGCGAGCCGGGCGGCCCGCGCGGCGTCCAGTACCGGCAGCGCGCCCGGCGTCACCGTCACGTCGCCCGGCGCCGGGGCGGGTACGCCGGTGTCGACCGGCAGGCCGGCTGCCGTCCAGGCCGGGTAGCCGCCGTGCAGCACGCGCACCTGCCGGTGGCCCGCCCAGCGCAGCGTCCACCAGGCCCGGGCGGCGGACATCCCGTCGCCGCCGTCGTACACGACAACGGGGTGACCGGCGCGGACGCCCGCCGCCCGCAGCGCGGCCTGCAACGCCGCCGGGTCCGGCAGCGGGTGCCGGCCGGCGGCGCCGGGCCGCCCGCACAGCTCGGTGTCCAGGTCGACGAAGACCGCGCCGGGCAGGTGGCCGGCAGCGTAGTCCGCGCGGCCGGGCGGCCCGGTGAGCCGCCAGCGGACGTCGAGCAGGGTCGGCGGGTCGGCATGATCGAGTTCGGCGGCGAGCCGGTCGGGCTCGACCAGCAGGTCTGCGGTGGCGGACATGCGGTCCAGTCAACACCATCCGGGCCGCCACCTCCGGCTTCGCCTGCCGTCGATGGTCGGTGGTAACGGGTACCATCGGTGCCCGGGAGGCCGCTGACGTGAAGCACGACCTTGTTGACACGACCGAGATGTACCTGCGCACCATCCTCGAACTCGAGGAGGAGGGTGTGCCGCCGCTGCGTGCCCGCATCGCCGAGCGGCTCAAGCAGAGCGGCCCGACCGTCAGCCAGACCGTCGCGCGGATGGAGCGGGACGGCCTGCTCACGGTCGAGGGCGACCGGCACCTGAGCCTCACCCCGGCGGGTCGCAACACCGCCGTGTCGGTGATGCGCAAGCACCGGCTGGCCGAGCTGCTGCTGGTGAACGTGATCGGGATGCCCTACGAGGAGGCCCACGAAGAGGCCTGCCGGTGGGAGCACGTGATGAGCGACGCGGTGGAGAAGCGGGTCTTCGACCTGCTCAACCGCCCCACCCGCTCGCCGTACGGCAACCCGATCCCGGGCCTGGAGGAGCTGGGCGACCCGGGCCAGCCGACGGTCGAGGCCGGCGAGAGCGAGCGCAACCTGGCCTTCCCGGGCCTGTCCGGCCAGGTCGTGGTGCGCCGCATCTGCGAGAGCGTGCAGACCGACTCGGACGTGCTCCGGCAGTTGCACGCCGCCGGTGTCGACCCGGGCGCGACGGTGACCGTGGCGCAGGAACGCGACGGCGTCTCCATCGACCGCTCCGGCGACCGGGTCCGCCTGCCCCGCGAGGTGGCGTCCCGGGTGTTCGTCGCGGCCCGCTGACCCGGGTCAGAGCTGGCGGGTGTCGATCACCTTGGCCAGCGTGACCAGCTTGCCGGCCGTCTTGTCCGCCTCCGCCTTGGCGGTGCCGGTGGGGGCGGTCCAGCGCAGGGTGGCGAGCCGGCCCTCGGTGGCCAGCCAGCCGACCTCGGCGACCGGGCCCGCCTTCGCGGTCTTGGGCAGCGTGCGCCGGTAGCCGGCCTTACCCAGCTTGGTGATCTTCGTGGCGCCGCTGGGCTGCACGTCGAGGGTGAACGTGGCCGCGTCGATCGACGTCTCGGTGACCGACAGCGTCAGCTCCGGCAGCACCGCCCCGGCCGCGCGCACCACGCAGGTGTGCGTGTCGCCCCGCTCGGTGGCGGCGGCCACGTCGAACTCGCCACCGGTGTGCTCGGCGATCACCGCGAAGTCGAGCAGCCGGCAGGCGCCGCCCGAGGAGGCGGCCGCGACCGCGACCGGTGGGCGCGGCTCCGTCGGCACGTCGACCGTCGGGGCTTCCTCGGCGCAGCCGGCGGCGAGCAGGACGGCCGGCACGGCCAGCCAGATTCGGGCACGCACGGGAGACCTCCGCGGTCGGCGGCGGGTCCGACCCGCCGGAGTTCCGTCGGACACCGTACGGCGTGCCCGCGCGGGGACGGAAGCCCCTAATCGGTTACGTACGGACAGTGCCGACATCCTCGCCCGCAGCACGTCCCTCGCCGGGCCAGGAAGCCCGCGCTGAGCACGAACAGTCCGGTCTCCGGGTCCAGGTAGCCGGCCTCCCCGGCGGCCAGGGCGGCCGCGTGCGCGGCCAGGATGCGTTCCCGCCCCGGATGATCCGGCGACAGCCGCGACGGGTGCGGTTCGGTAAGCGGCCGGTCCGCCAGCTCGTCACGCACCGCTGAAGTGTAAGGAAGGGCCCCTGCTTAACGTTTTCTGCATAGGAGGGGCCCCCTTTTAACATCCCCCACGGATGGTCCGCTCGGCCAGCAGGAACGCCTGGGACTGCCGCTCCGTGGCGACCGGCGCGCGGACCAGCGTCGCCGAGACCGTGAACCCGGCCGTCGCGAGTTGCGCGGCCAGCCGTTCCGGCGGCAGCCAGTGCACGTCGTACGCGACGTCGTGGCCGTACGCCCGCTCCAGCCGTACGCACCGGTCACCGGCCTTGACCGCGAGGAGCAGGTGACCGCCCGGGGCGAGCGCCCGGTGGAAACCGGCGAACACCCCGGGCAGCAGCTCCGGTGGCATGTGGATGATCGAGTACCAGGAGACCAGCCCGGCCAGCGAGGCGTCGGGCACGGTCAGCTCGGTCAGCGAGCCCACCTCGAAACGCAGCTCCGGGTACGCGCGGCGGGCCACCGCCACCATGCCGGGCGACAGGTCGACGCCGCCGATGTCCAGGCCGAGCCGGTGCAGGTGGGCGGTGACGCGACCGGTGCCGCAGCCCACTTCCAGCACCGGCCGGCCCGGCCCGACCGTCTCGGCGTACGCGGCCAGCAGCGCCCGATCCAGCGGCGGCTCCACCACATCGGGCAGCAGCCGCGCGTAGTCCTCGGCGACGGCGTCGTAGGCGGCACGCGTCTCGACCAGCCAGGCAGGTTCGGTCACGCCCGCCGACCCTAGTTCAACGCCCGCCCGCGCCCCGCCCGCCCGCGCCCCGCCCGCCCGCCTTGGTTGACCATGAAGTTAGCGGCCACCGCATCGGCGTGTCGCGCCGTCAACTTCATGATCGACGAGGACGGCGGGCCGGGCGGGAGGTGGGCGGTCAGCGGAACCAGGTGAGGGACTGGCCGTGGCCTGTCGTCCAGGCCACGGGACGGCCGTCGAGGGCCAGGACGTTGTGGAATCCGTCGGTGGGCGGCTCCGGCAGGTCGGCGTGGGGCAGAACCGACGGGTCCTCGTTGGCTATCCAGTGGCCGGGCAGGGTCCGGACCAGCGCGGTGAACGCGTCCCGCCGTGGCTGCGGCACCTGGTAGAGCACCGAACTGTGGAACACCACGAGCGTCGCCCCGGGCGGGGCCTGCGCCGCCAGGGCGGGCAGGTCGTCGACCAGGTCCCCGCGTACCAGCAGTGGCGGATCGGCCGCCGCGACCGCCGCCGCGGCGCGCAGCCGGTCCCGGCGGTGCCGGTGCTCCGGCCAAATCAGCGCCTCCAGCCAGGCCACGTCGGCCGGGTCGGTGACGTCGAGCGGGTTCAGGTCCAGCCCGGCCCGCCACACCACCTCCGGACGCCTCTCCGGCGGCTCGGCGCCGGTCAGGTCACAGTCGAGCAACGGCTCGCCGTCGCCGATCCGCCGATCGCCGTAGCGGTAGGCGTACCGGTCCGGGTAGAGGCACAGCCCGGCGGAGGCGCCGACCTCCAGCAACGCCAGCGGCTGCGGCAACGCGGCGAGCACCGGCAGCAGAGCCGCGCAGCGTCCCGCCTCGTTCGTCTGCGTCGCCCGCACCCGCATCTGCGCCGCCACGTCCGGCCAGTGCCCCATCACGTACGCGCGGAACGCCGCCGGGTCGTCCACCGGCCCGCCGCGCAGCCGCACCACCCCGAACAGCAGGTTCGGCTGACGCTTGGCCGGCGGCAGCGTGTCGAGCAGGGCGAGCAACTCCGGGTCACCGGCGACCACCCGCGACAACCGCTCGTACGCCGGGGACACGCCGCGCGTCTCACGCTCGGCGAAGACCCGATAGATGTCGGTCGTGCTCATCCCCCGAGCATTCCAGCTCGCGTACGCGATGGGCTGTGACAGTGGGCACCTACGGAAGTTTGGGCCGACGGGGACGAAGCCCTCGGGAGATCCCCTCCAGGTGCCGCTGTTGGTGCTCGCGCACCATGGCCTCCCAGACCTCCTGGTCAAAGTCCGGATCGAGCGGCACCCACCGGTGCGAGCCGTCGCAGTAGTGGAACCGTTCGTCGCCCGGCCGAATGACACTCATCGCACCCACCCGAGGAAGCGCTGATGCAACACCCCGGCCGGTACCCAGGTCAGATCCTCCGCCGCCCACACCAGATAGGACCCCATGTACAAGCTCAACGACACCGGCGCTCCGGCGAACTCGGCCCGCAGCTCGCGACGCCGCGTCGGGCAGGGCCACGGAGCGCCACACCCACCGCAGCTCCACACCGGAAGAACCGGCCCGTGGGTGGTCACCGGAGGCCGTCCAGGAAGCGCCGGGTGGCGGTCCACGCCTGCCTGCGGGCCGCCCATTCGACCTGCTGACAGGGGTACGGGCACAGACGCGCCCACCATGCCCGGCACCCCGCGCAGAAGCCGTCGACGCCGGGTACGTGTACCGACAGGATCTGCCGGACCTGCGGCTCCGTCACGTCTGCTCCTCACCCGGCCAGTGGCCGCGACGGATCGGGATGCGATGGCGTGCGCGGCACGGCAGTTCCGCACCGCAGCGGCAGATCCACCGCCAGCGTCGCCAGGACCACACCGGACGGTGCCGCCGGGCGAGGGTCAGCGCGACCGCCAACACGTACTCCTCGTACGACACACGAGCACGCATGCCGCCTCCTACTTTGTTCATGCGCGGGTAATTTTGCGCGCGCATTTTCAGTCAGTCAACGATGTGCGCGCATGTCGTGCGGGCGTGTCGCGTGTCCACCGCACGCCGGCCGGCGGCACAATCACCGGCATGGAAAGTCCGACCTTCGTTCGCTTCCAGCTCGGGGCGCAGTTACGCAAAGCGCGAGAGCAGGCCGATGTCACCGCCGAGGAAGCAGCGGCGGCAATCGAGGTGACCGCGAGCACCCTGCGCCGCATCGAGGCCGGTCGGGTCGGTATCAAAGGCCCTGCGCTCAACGCGCTGCTTGATCGCTACGGCGTCACCGATGCCGAGCTGCGCGACACGCTGCTGTCGATGGCGCGCACCGGGAAGCAGCGCGGCTGGTGGGCGAAGTACGGGGATCTGCCCTCGTCGTATCGGCAGTACATCGGATTGGAATCCGCAGCCGAGGAGGTGCAGACCTTCGAGACGCTTGTCGTGCCGGGCCTGCTCCAGACACCGGCATACTCGCGGGCGATGATGGCGGAGGATGCCTTCGAACCTTCACCCGAGGCGGTCGAGAGGCGAGTCGCCGTCCGGACGCACCGCCAGGAGCTGATCTCGTCGGGCAAGCTCCGCCTGGTAGCTGTACTGGACGAAGCAGTCCTGCACCGCCAGATCGGTGGTGCAGCCGTCATGGCCGACCAGCTCACCGCCTTGCTCGACGCCGGCAGCCGATGGAACGTCACGGTCCAGGTGATCCCGTTCCGGGAAGGTGCCTACGCTTCCATGCTGTCGAGCTTCCACATCCTCAACTTCGCTGACGGCCCCAGCGTGGTGTACATCGAGGGTTTGACGGGCGATCTCTACGCGGAGGGCGAGGATGTGCGCCGCTGTACGGTGGTGTTCAACAGCCTGCGCGCCGCGGCCCTGTCGCCAACCGACTCGGCGGCAATGATCAAAGCAATCCGAGGCGCGCTGCCCGTGGAGTAGGAGGCGGACGTGGACTCGCAGTGGCGCAAGAGCACCCGGAGCGGCACCAACGGAGCCTGCGTCGAAGCGAGATACGCCGACCAGGCAGTAGAAGTCCGCGACAGCAAGGATGCAGGCGGCGCGGTTCTACGCTTCAAGCGTCAGCCGTGGCAAGCGTTCCTCCGCACCCTGCGCTGAGCGCCCACCTCGGCGGTGCTCGTGCCAGGCGCTGGCAGGAAATGGAGGTGGCATGACAGACCGGATCGGCATCAAGTGGCGCAAATCGAGTCGCAGCGACAACAACGGCGGAGCGTGCGTTGAGATTGCCGCAGTCAACGGGAGCATCCTGATCCGCGACAGCAAGGATGCGTCCGGCCCGGTTCTGCGCTTTGGGCGTCAGCCGTGGCAGGTGTTCCTCCGTACCCTGCGCTGAGCCCGACTCGCCAAAGCACGCGCGAGCGCGGCAGGGAGGTCCCTGCCGCGCTCGCGTCTTCGGTCGGTCGTCAGCTGCAGCCGCTGGTGGAGCCGCAGCCCTCGCAGACGTAGCAGCTACCGGCGGGCCGCATCTTCGTGCCGCAGGTGAAGCAGAGCGGCGCGTCGGCGGCCTTGCCGATCACGGCCTCCAGCAGCTCCGTGCTGGAACCCACCACCGGAGCGGGCTTGACCGCGGCGACGTCGGCCATCTCCTGCGCCGGCTGCGCGACCGGGCCGGTCTTCGGCTCCGGCGCCTCGACCGGGGCGGAGGCGGCCATCGCGGTGAGGTCCGCACCGCTCGCCTCCGCCTCCGCCTCGGCCGCGAGCTGGGCGGCCCGCTCCTTGGCGGTGAAGATGCCCAGCTCGGCGCGGCGGTCGTACGGCAGGAAGTCCAGCGCCAGGCGACGGAAGATGTAGTCCATCACCGAGGCGGCCATCCGCACGTCCGGGTCGTCGGTCATGCCGGCCGGCTCGAAGCGCATGTTGGTGAACTTGCTGACGTACGTCTCCAGCGGGACGCCGTACTGGAGACCGATGGAGATGGCCACCGAGAAGGCGTCCATCACGCCGGCCAGGGTCGAGCCCTGCTTCGACATCTTGAGGAAGACCTCGCCGAGACCGTCGTCCGGGTACGACGAGGCGGTGAGGTAGCCCTCCGCGCCGCCGACCGAGAAGGAGATGGTCTCCGACGGGCGCTTCTTCGGCAGCCGCTTGCGCACCGGGCGGTACTCGACGACCTTCTCCACGACCTTCTCCGGCTCGGCGGCCGGGGCCTGGGTCTCGACGGTGCTCTTGTTCTTCTTCGCCGCCGACAGCGGCTGGCCGACCTTGCAGTTGTCCCGGTAGATCGCCAGCGCCTTGAGGCCGAGCTTCCAGCCCTCGAAGTAGATCTTCTCGACGTCCTCGACGGTGGCCTGCTCCGGCATGTTCACCGTCTTGGAGATGGCGCCGGAGATGAACGGCTGGACGGCCGCCATCATCCGCACGTGGCCCATCGGCGCGATCGAGCGCTCGCCCATGGCGCAGTCGAAGACCGGGTAGTGCTCCGGCTTGAGGCCCGGGGCGTCCACTACGTGGCCGTGGTCGGCGATGTGCTCGACGATCGCCTCGACCTGCTCCTCGGGGTAGCCGAGGCTGCGCAGGGCGCGCGGCACGGTCTGGTTGACGATCTGCATCGAGCCGCCACCGACCAGCTTCTTGAACTTCACCAACGCCAGGTCCGGCTCGACGCCGGTGGTGTCGCAGTCCATCATCAGGCCGATGGTGCCGGTCGGGGCGAGCACGCTGGCCTGCGAGTTGCGCCAGCCGTGCTTGTCACCGAGCTTGTTGCCCAGCGTCCACTGCTTGGTCGCCTCGCGCTGCACGGCGGTGCCCACGGTGCCGGTCGGCTTGATCGCGTCGTTGGCGGCGGCGTGCTTGCGCATGACCCGCTTGTGCGGCTCGGCGTTGCGGGCGTAGCCGTCGTACGGGCCGACGATGCCAGCCAGCTCGGCGGACCGGCGGTAGGCGGTGCCGGTCATCAGCGAGGTGATCGCGGCGGACACCTCCCGGCCCTGCTCCGAGTCGTACGGCAGGCCGGAGGCCATCAGCAGCGCGCCCAGGTTGGCGTACCCGATGCCGAGCTGCCGGTAGGCGCGGGTGGTCTCACCGATCTTCTCGGTCGGGAAGTCGGCGAAGCAGATCGAGATGTCCATCGCGGTGATGACGAACTCGACCGACTTGACGAACTTCTCCACCTCGAAGCCGCCGTCGGCGCGCAGGAACTTCATCAGGTTCAGCGAGGCCAGGTTGCACGAGGAGTTGTCCAAGTGCAGGTACTCCGAGCACGGGTTCGACGCGGTGATCCGCCCGGTCTCCGGGCAGGTGTGCCAGTCGTTGATGGTGTCGTCGTACTGCAGGCCCGGGTCGGCGCACTCCCACGCGGCCTGGGAGATGGTGCGGAACAGCTTCTTCGCGTCGATCGTCTCGATGGTCTGCCCGTCGAGCCGGCCGCGCAGGTCGAAGCCGCCACCGTTCTCCACGGCGGTCATGAACTCGTCGGAGACGCGGACCGAGTTGTTGGCGTTCTGGTACTGCACGCTGACGATGTCGGCGCCACCCAGGTCCATGTCGAACCCGGCGTCGCGCAGCGCGCGGATCTTGTCCTCCTCGCGCGCCTTGGTCGCCACGAACTCCTCGATGTCCGGGTGGTCGACGTCGAGGATGACCATCTTGGCCGCGCGCCGGGTGGCGCCGCCGGACTTGATGGTGCCGGCGGAGGCGTCCGCGCCGCGCATGAAGCTGACCGGGCCGGAGGCGGTGCCGCCGGAGGAGAGCAGTTCCTTCGAGGAACGGATGCGGGACAGGTTCACCCCGGCGCCCGAGCCGCCCTGGAAGATCCGCCCCTCCTCCTTGTACCAGTCGAGGATGGAGTCCATCGAGTCGTCGACCGACAGGATGAAGCAGGCGCTGACCTGCTGCGGCGACGGCGTGCCGACGTTGAACCACACCGGCGAGTTGAAGCTGAACACCTGGTGCAGCAGCATCCAGGTCAGCTCGTGCGCGAACACCTCGGCGTCGGCCGGGGTGGCGAAGTAGCCGTACTCCTCACCGGCGGTGCGGTAGGTGTCGACCACCCGGTCGATCAGCTGCCGCAGCGACCACTCCCGCTCCGGGGTCCCCACCGCGCCCCGGAAGTACTTGGTGGTCACGATGTTCGCCGCGTTCACCGACCAGGACTCGGGGAACTCCACCCCGCGCTGCTCGAAGTTGATCGAGCCGTCCCGCCAGTTCGTCATGACGACGTCGCGGCGCTCCCAGGTGACCTCGTCGTAGGGATGCACCCCCTCGGTCGTCCAGACGCGCTCGATCTTCAGCCCCGCCCCGGCCTTGTTCCGTGACCTGCTGGTCGTCACGCCCTCGCCCCCCTCGTCGGCACGGTCACCCACCGCGCCTCGTGTACCTGTCAGAAACCCGAAAATGTCAGCTGATCGCGCCGGCGGCGTCCGCCGCACCGGCACCGGCGCCCTCCCGGGCGCGCGCGGCGGCCCGCAGCGTCTCGATCTCCCGCTCGAAGTCGGCGAGCGAGTCGAAGGACCGGTAGACGCTGGCGAACCGCATGTAGGCCACCTCGTCGAGGTCGCGCAACGGGCCGAGGATGGCCAGGCCCACCTCGTGGCTGGGGATCTCGGCCGCCCCCTTGGCCCGTACGGTCTCCTCGACCTTCTGTGCCAGCAGCGCGATCGAGTCGTCGTCGACCGGCCGCCCCTGGCACGCCTTGCGCACCCCGCCGATGATCTTCGTACGGCTGAACGGCTCGGTCACCCCGCTGCGCTTGACCACCGCGAGCACCGCCTCCTCGACGGTGGTGAACCGTTTGCCGCACTCCGGGCAGGACCGCCGCCGCCGGATGAGCTGGCCGTCGTCGGCCTCCCGCGAGTCGACCACCCGGGAGTCGGCGTGCCGGCAGTACGGACAGCGCATGGGCCCGACCTCCTCCGTCGATCGCGGGCACACCTACCGGCCCCCGGGCACACGTCGGCACGGCGGAGTCATCGTCCGATGACCGTCGCCGGATGCGCGGTGCGGGAGTGCGTTCGGTAGTTGAACCCAACCTGTGGGCGACTTACGCCCGTGTGACTACTACATCTAGGGGTCGACCGTATGCCGAACCCCAAGCGAGGTCAAGTTGGCGGGCGTGTCCGGCGCGTCATCAGAATCACGGTCGGCGCGACCCCGCCGAGGAGCCCAACGGACGGCCTCCCGCGCTGGACACGGCCCGCCGCAATGGAACATCTGTACGAGCGGCGTACTCTTCTATCAGAACAACAGTTCGGAAATCCAGGAATTCGGCACGACACGCCGACAGCAGGTCGTACAGATGTTTGAAAATGACCGATCTCACCTATACGGTCAGACCACACGCACCACGAGCCGACGAGGCACCCCAGCGCCGACCAGGGAGGGACGGACGTGACCGAGGACCGGGCCAGCCGGCAGAAGAACCCGCAGCCGAACGACGGGGCGGGTCCTCCGGCGACCCGCCGCCCCCGCGCCGCCCGCAGCCGCACCGCCCCGGCGGCGGTACGCCCGGTCACGCCGGTGGTGAGCAGCTTCCCCGACCCGACGAGCGTCGACCTGACCGCCCGGCAGCGGCGGATCCTGGAGTTCATCCGCACCTGGGTCGAGCGGCACGGCTACCCGCCGAGCGTGCGCGAGATCGGTGAGGCGGTCGGCCTGGTCTCCCCGTCCAGCGTCGCCTACCAGCTCAAGGAGCTGGAGAAGAAGGGCTTCCTGCGCCGCGACCCGAACCGGCCACGCGCCGTCGACGTCCGGGCCCCGGGCGAGGCCGACGACGAGGCCGCCCGCGCGCAGCGCCCCACCCCGGCGTACGTGCCGATGCTGGGCCGCATCGCCGCCGGTGGGCCGATCCTGGCCGAGCAGGCGGTGGAGGACATCTTCCCCCTCCCCCGCGAGCTGGTCGGCGAGGGCGAGGTCTTCATGCTCCAGGTCAAGGGCGACTCGATGCTCGACGCGGCGATCTGCGACGGCGACTGGGTGGTCGTCCGGCAGCAGCCCAACGCCGAGGTCGGCGACATCGTCGCCGCGATGCTCGACGGCGAGGCGACGGTCAAGACCTACCGGCGGCGGGACGGGCACGTCTGGCTGATGCCGCAGAACCCGGCCTTCGACCCGATCCCCGGCGACGACGCCACCATCATGGGTCGCGTGGTGGCGGTGCTGCGCCGCATCTGACCCCACAGCAGCGCGAAAAGGGGGTGACCGTCGCGGTCACCCCCTTTTCCATGTCGTCTCAGTAGCGGTCGCCCCGGTACTCCCGGCCACCACCGGACACCGGGCCGTACTGGCCCCGGTCGTCGTAGCCGTCGTCGCGGCGCGCGCCACGCGGGTCCTGGCCGCGACGCGGCGGCTCGGCCCGGCCGCCGCCTCCGCGCGGCCCGCCACCGGGCTGCCCGCGGTAACCGGGCCCGCCCGGGCCGCCGCCGTAGCCGCCACCCTGACCGCCACGACCTGAACCGCCCTGGCCGCCGCCGCCCTGGCCACCGCCGTAGACACCGCCACCGCGACCTCCGCCGCCGGCCGGGGCGCCACCGCCGTACACCCCACCACCCTGCGGACGGGTGCCGCCCGGGGGACGGCCACCGCCCTGGCCACGGCCGCCCTCCTGAGGGCCGCCGCCGTACACGCCGCCACCCGGCCGGCCACCGCCGTAGACGCCGCCCGAGGGCGGACGGTCGCCGTTCGCCGCGCCACCGTAGACGCCGCCCTGGCCCCCGCCGTAGACCCCGCCGCGCGGTGCCTCCGGCCGTTCCGCCGACGGGAACCCGCCGTTCACCGGGAACTCGCCGCTGCGCTCCGGCTCCTCGGCCCGCGGCGCGGGCTTGCGCCGCGACCGCAGGATCCCGAAGACGCCCGCGCCGACCAGGAGCGCGCCGATCACCCCGACCGCCGCGATCAGGTACGTGATCTCGTCGAGTGAGAGCCCTTCGAGCCAGGACTTCTCGGCGGCCGCCTTCGTCTCGGCCTTGCCGCCGTTCGGGAGCGCCTCCGCGCCACTGGTGGACGGCGTGTAGCTGAGAATGTCGATCGGATCCGAGTCGTCCAGCGTCCCGCCGTCGGAGACGGTGACGAACAACTTGCCGTCGGGCGTGTACGAGATCGCCTCGCCGAACGGGTCGGCCAGCGGGGTGATCCGGGGCTTACCTGTGGTCAGCGCCTTGACGATGTCGCCGCCGGACACGTCGAACTCGAACGCGTCGGCGTACGTGCGCAGCACGACCTTGCTGCCGTCGGGTGAACGGGCCGCGCCGGTCACCAGCGCTCGCCCGGGCGACCCGAGCTTGTTCTCGGTGTCGGTCTTCGGCAGCGTGACCTCGCCGACCTTCTTCATCGGGATCGGCTCGGGGTCGCCGGCGGTCTTCAGCTTCACCGTCGGGGTGAAGATCTCCGACTTGCCGGACAGGTCCTTGGTGATCACCAGCGGCATGTTGTCGTCGCCGACGAGCAGGGCCTCCGCGTCGTGCGGTTCCTTGCCCGGGTAGCTGAGCCGGTGCAGCACCGGCTGCTTCGCGCCGCTGAGCGGCATCGTCCAGACCGCGACCCGCTCCCGGCGGGTCTTCTTCTCCACGTTGTCGCCGGTGTCGGCGATCCAGAGCGTCTTGCGGTCCGGGCTGAGCGCCAGGTCCTCGGTGTCGAAGGGCCCGTCACCGGAGTACCGGACCTCCTTCTCGACCTTGCACTTGGCGTCCAGGTAGAAGACCCGCTTGCGGCTGGGGTCGTCGGTGCCGTCGTTGATCACGACGTACCCGCTGCTGGTGGCGATCAGGCCGGACAGCTCGCGGAGGCGGTTGTCCTCGACCGTGCACTTCTTCTTGGGAGCCGCGGCCAGCACGGGGGCCGCGGCGGGAGCCGCCGGGGCCGGCCCGGCCGGCGCCACGACCGCGCCGACCAGGCCGAGCGCGAGCGTGACCGAGGAGACAACGTGCCGCATGACGCTCAGTGTCGCACGACGCGGGTTTCCGGCGGGTGACGCCGGACGGCTCACCGTCCGGCGCCCACCCGCTCGTCGCTGGTCAGCCGATCCCCCGCCCGGTAGGGCGCGAGCTCGGCGGCGAGCCCCTGGCCCACCCGTACGTGCAGCAGCGTGCCTTCGGGCAGGTGAGCGGTGCTGAGCACCTCACCCTGCCGGTGCGCCCGGGCGACCAGGTCACCCCGGTCGTACGGGAGCACGACGCGCACCTCGACGGCCGGCCGGGGCAGCCGGCGCTCGACCGCCTCGCGCAGCTCGTCGATCCCGCGGCCACTGTGCGCGGAGACGAACACGGCGTCCGGCCACAGCCGCTTGAGCCGCAGCATCGTCTCCTCGTCGGTGGCGTCGGTCTTGTTCACCACCAGGAGCTCCGGCAGCCGGTCGGCGCCCACCTCGGCGAGCACCTCGCGTACCGCCCGGACCTGCTCCTCCGGGTCCGGGTGGGTGCCGTCGACCACGTGCACGACCAGGTCCGCGTCGGCGACCTCCTCCAGCGTCGAGCGAAACGCCTCGACGATCTGGTGCGGCAGGTGCCGGACGAAGCCGACCGTGTCGGACAGCGTGTAGAGCCGCCCGTCGGACGTGGTGGCGCGGCGGGTGGTCGGGTCCAGCGTGGCGAACAGCGCGTTCTCCACCAGCACGCCCGCCCCGGTGAGGCGGTTGAGCAGGCTGGACTTGCCGGCGTTGGTGTAGCCGGCGATGGCCACCGCCGGCACCGCGTTACGGGTGCGCCGGGAGCGCTTGGTCTGGCGTACCGTCGCCATGCTCTTGATCTCGCGGCGCAGCCGCGCGATGCGGTGGCGGATACGCCGACGGTCGGTCTCCAGCTTGGTCTCACCGGGACCGCGCAGGCCCACGCCGCCGCCGGCGCCACCGCCGCGACCGCTACCGCCGGTCTGCCGGGACAGCGTCTCGCCCCAACCGCGCAGGCGCGGCAGCAGATATTCGAGCTGGGCCAGCTCGACCTGCGCCTTGCCCTCCTTACTCTTGGCGTGCTGGGCGAAGATGTCGAGGATCAGGGCGGTCCGGTCGACCACCTTGACCTTGGTGCGCTGCTCCAGGTTGCGCAGCTGCGACGGCGACAGCTCACCGTCGCAGATGATGGTGTCGGCGCCGGTGGACAGCACCACCGCGCCCAGGTCGTCGACCTTGCCGCGGCCGATGTACGTGGCCGGGTCGGGCCGGTGCCGGCGCTGGATCAGCCCTTCGAGCACCTGCGAGCCGGCCGTCTCGGCCAGCGCCGCCAGTTCGGTGAGGCTGTTGTCGGCGTCGGTCTGGGTGCCCTCGGTCCAGACGCCGACCAGGACGACCCGCTCCAGCCGCAGCTGGCGGTATTCGACCTCGGTGATGTCTGTGAGTTCGGTGGAGAGGCCGGGGACCCGCCGCAGCGCCTGCCGCTCCGACAGCTCGTACTCGCCCGTGGTGGCCTCGAGCTCGTCGTCGGTGTAGGGATGGAAGGTCTCCTGCTCGCGCAAACTGCGTCTCCTGTCCGTTATGTGCATCGCCGAGAATTTTCGGCGCGTGACAGCAATCCTGACATGTGACAACGCCCGGCGCACCTGCCTTATGCCCGTGACGCTACTGACCGGTAGCGGGGGCGGATGCCGGGCGACCTGCGCGGGCGAGTAGAAATGCCAGTCGAGCCGCTCAGCGCCGACGGAGGAGTTTCTCGTGGCCAACACACGACTGCCGAGTGCCGGATTCTCCATCACCATCCGGATCGCGGTACCCGCCGACGCCTCCTCCATCGGCCGGCTCACCACCGCCGCCGGCGAGGCCGGGGCCATCGTCACCGCGCTGGACGTGGTCGACTCCGACCCCGCGCACGTGATCGTCGACCTCACCTGCGACACCGCCGACGCCGGGCACGCCGACCAGGTCGTCGACGCGCTCACCGCGCTCGACGGGGTGGACGTCCGCAAGGTCTCCGACCGCACGTTCCTGCTGCACCTCGGCGGCAAGATCGAGGTGACCCCGAAGGTCGCGCTGCGCACCCGCGACGAGCTGTCCCGCGCGTACACCCCGGGCGTGGCCCGGGTCTGCATGGCCATCGCGGAGAACCCGGCCGACGCGCGCCGGCTCACCATCAAACGCAACACCGTCGCCGTGGTCAGCGACGGCACCGCCGTGCTCGGCCTGGGCAACCTCGGCCCGGCCGCCTCGCTGCCGGTGATGGAGGGCAAGGCCGCCCTGTTCAAGCGCTTCGGCGGGGTGGACGCCTGGCCGGTGGTGCTGGACACCCAGGACACCGACGAGATCGTGGCGATCGTCAAGGCGATCGCGCCCGCGTACGGCGGGATCAACCTGGAGGACATCGCCGCGCCACGCTGCTTCGAGATCGAGGCCCGGCTGCGCGAGGCGCTGGACATCCCGGTCTTCCACGACGACCAGCACGGCACCGCGATCTGCGTGCTGGCCGCGCTGACGAACGCGCTGCGCGTCGTGGGCAAGCAGCTCGCGGACGTCCGGGTCGTGGTCTCCGGCGCCGGCGCGGCCGGCACCGCGATCATGAAGCTGCTGCTGCGCCAGGGCGTGGGCGACATCATCGCGTACGACCGCCAGGGCGCCCTGCACCGCGGCCTGCCGGACCTCAACCCGGCCTGGCAGTGGCTGGCCGAGAACACCAACAAGGAGAACTACTCCGGTGACCTGGCCGGTGCGGTACGCGGCGCGGACGTGTTCATCGGCGTGAGCGCGCCGAACCTGCTCACCGGCGAGGACGTCGCCGCCATGGCGAAGGACTCGATCGTCTTCGCGCTGGCGAACCCCGACCCGGAGGTGGACCCGCGCGAGGCGCGCAAGTACGCCGCCGTGGTCGCCACCGGCCGCTCCGACCAGCCCAACCAGATCAACAACGTGCTCGCCTTCCCCGGCGTGTTCCGCGGCATGCTCGACGCGCACGCCGAGGAGTTCACCGAGGAGATGGCGCTCGCCGCCGCCCGGGCCATCGCGGACGTGGTCGGCGAAGACAAGATCAACCCAACGGTGATCGTGCCGAGCGTCTTCGACTCCCGGGTCGCCCCGGCGGTGGCCGCCGCGGTGCGGGCCGCCGCCCAGAACCCGGCCGCCACGCCGGCGCCGGCGGCCGACCCGGGCCCGGCGGACCTGCCCGAGATCGCCGCCAACGCCAGCGCCACCCCCTGACGCGTTCCTCCCGCTCGCGGCGCCCTCTCGCAGGGCAGCGCCTCCTCGCGGGACAGCGCCTCCTCGCGGGACAGCGCCTCCTCGCGGGGCACGCCCCTGCCGGGTCGGAGACACGAGCGCGCGCGTTCCGGGCACGCGCACGGCTTCTGGGTGCACGTGCCGATTCGGGCACACCAGCAGCTTCGGGGACAGGGGCGTGGCTTCCACCGCACGCGAGTTGCCCGGCTCAGACGCTCTTCTCAGCACACGCGCGCACTTCTTCGGCTACGCACGCCACCCGCACCCGCGTGGACGCGCGTCGCCCGACGCGCGTCCACGCGAGATCTTGGAAGGAAATGGCAGCCAGAGGGGCTGCCAGAGGGGCCCTAATCTTCCAAGATCCCCAACAACGCCCCGCCCGTTACCTTTTTGATCGTCCCCAGCCGGGGACCCTCGGTTGCCCGGCCCGGTATGACTTCCTGCCCCTGTCGTTTCGATGATCCGGGGGGTGTTGTCGCCGGGTCGGGTGGCGTTGGCGGACCGCTGATAGGGACACGGCCACCCGTGTTGGGGTAGGTCTCTTCGTAACGTGGCTGCCGGCAGTCCGACGCTCAGACCAGCGGCCGAGGCCACGATGAGATACGTGGAGGCAGGTGCGGTGCACGACGGATACGGCGTCTACCTCGGCTTGGACGTCGGCAAAGAGGGTCACCACGCGGTCGGGTTAGCTCCTGGCGGAAAGCGGCTGCATGACGCGGCGCTGCCGAACACCGAGGCCCGCCTGCGGCAGCTGTTCGACAAGCTGGCCCGCCACGGCACGGTCTTGGTGGTGGTCGACCAGCCGGCCTCGATCGGCGCCTTGCCGGTAGCGGTGGCTCGGGCGTGTGGTCATCAGGTTGCTTACCTGCCCGGCCTGGCGATGCGGCGCATCGCTGATCTGCATCCGGGTGCGGCGAAGACCGACGCCCGCGATGCCTACGTCATCGCTGATGCCGCCCGCACCCTGCCCCACACGTTGCGACGGGTCGACGTCGGCGACGAGGCCCTGGCCGAGCTGGAAGTCCTGGTCGGCTTCGATGACGACCTCGCTGGCGAAGCCACCCGCGTGTCCAACCGGATCCGTGGCTTGCTGACGCAGATCCATCCCGCTCTGGAACGAGTCCTCGGCCCCAAGGTCCACCACAAGGCGGTCCTTGAACTGCTGTCCCGCTGCGGTGGCCCCGTCGGACTGCGCAAGGCCGGCCGCCGCAAGCTGCTCTCGATCGTCGCCGTCCACGCACCACGCATGGGCGAACGACTGGTCGAGCAGATCATGACCGCCCTCGACGAGCAGACCGTCACCGTCCCCGGCACCCAGGCGGCGGAGACGATCCTGCCCCGCCTCGCCGACAGCCTCCGCGATGTCCTGCGCCAGCGCGGCCAAGTCGCCGGCGAGGTCGAGAGGATCCTCGATGCTCACCCTCTCGCCCCGGTCCTGACCTCGATGCCAGGCATCGGCGTCAGGACCGCCGCCCGGATCCTGCTCGAAGTCGGTGACGGCACCGCGTTCCCCACCCCCGGCCACCTCGCCGCCTACGCCGGCCTGGCCCCCATCACCCGACGATCCGGCAGCAGCATCCGCGGCGAGCATCCGCCCCGAGGCGGGAACAAGAACCTCAAACGCGCCTTCTTCCTCGCCGCCTTCGCCGCCCTAGCCGACCCCGTGAGCAGGGCCTACTACGACCGCAAACGCGCCGAAGGCAAACGCCACAACGCCGCCCTCATCTGCCTCGCCCGCCGCCGCTGCGACGTCCTATACGCCATGCTCCGCGACAAGATCCCCTACCAACCACGCCCCACCAGCCCCGTCCCCGCTTGACCAAACCCATAGGGACACCCCCCCCGGGGGGGCAAGTCGGACAAATGCCCCCTCACCCCGGCTTGCTCGACTCCACTTCCCCGAAGTGGCGGCATCATCGCCCTTGATCAACACTAGTTCCCCGAAGTGGTGCCATCAGAGGCTCCGCGACACCACCACTTCGGCGAGCTGGTGTTGATCATGCCGGGCGGCAGCGCGCCAGGGCGGGATGGTACGGACAAGGCCCCGCGCGCCAGGGCCGCGAACATCCCAAGTTGACCAAGGAGTTCGTGTCACTGGGACGCCGGAAATCCCCCGCAAACTCCTTGATCAACCGCGAAGGGGAGGTGCCGCAGACGGAGAGGGCGCGGTCAGGGGGTCAGGGCGGACGGGGTCAGGGTGCCCGTCGCCACCAGGACCGCCGGGCCCGACAGCCAGCAGGAGTCGGCTGTCACGGTGACCGTCAGGCGTCCGCCCGGTACGTCCACCGCCACCGTGCCGGTGTCGAGCCCCGCGTCGCGCAACGCCACCGCGCCGACCGCGCACGCGCCGGTGCCGCAGGACAGTGTCTCGGCCGAGCCGCGCTCGTAGACCCGCATCAGCACGTGCGCGTCGGTGCCGGTCACCGGCTCGCCGGGCGTGGTGAACTCCACGTTCACCCCGGCCGGGAAGGTCCCGGCGTCCACCTCGGGCGCGCGGGTCAGGTCGAGGCCGGTCAGCTCCAGCGCGGCGGGCAGCGCGCACACCAGGTGCGGGTTGCCGACGTCCACTGCGGCACCGGGCAGCGTCAGCCCGCCGAGCGTGGCGGTCGCCGTGTCGTACAGCCGGGGGCGGCGCATCTCGACCGCCACGTCCGCGCCCTCGACCCGGGCCCGCACCAGGCCGGCGCGGGTGGCGATCGGCAGCGTCCCGCCCGACGAGGACGAGGACGACGAGGACGAGGCGGCGGCCAGCGAACGGTCCAGCAGGTAGCGGACGAACACCCGGGCCCCGTTGCCGCACATCTCGGCGAACGAGCCGTCGGAGTTCCAGTAGTCCATGAACCACTCGGCCTCGCCGGCGAGCGCGACGCCCTCGGGGTGCTTGGCGGCGCGTACGACGCGCAGCACGCCGTCGCCGCCGAGGCCGCGCCGCCTGTCGCAGAGCGCGGCGACCAGGCCGGGTGTCAGGTCGAGGGTGCCGTCCGGGTCGGGCAGGATGACGAAGTCGTTGCCGGTGCCGTGACCCTTTGTGAACTCCACGCCCCCATCATGGCCGATGCTCGGCGACCACCCGCAGGGCAGTGTCGAGAAACCCGGGCGACGCCGAGTCCAGCCAGTGCACGCGCGGGTCGCGCCGGAACCAGGAGCGCTGCCGGCGGACGAACCGGCGGGTGGCGCGGACGGTCTCCTCGTGCGCCTGCGCCTCGGTCAGCTCCCCGGCCAGGAACCGCAGCACCTGCTGGTAGCCGAGCGCGCGGCTGGCGGTACGGCCCTCGGGCAGCCCTTCGCCGACCAGCGCCCGCACCTCGTCGACCAGGCCGTCGGCCCACATCCGGTCCACCCGCAGCGCGATCCGCTCGTCCAGCGACGCGGTGTCCAGGTCGACGCCGAGCTGCACCGATGGGTAGTACGGCGTGGGCGACGGCAGCGACGCGGTGAATGGCGCGCCGGTCAGCTCGATCACCTCCAGCGCCCGCACGATCCGCCGTCCGTTCGTGGGCAGGATGCTCGCCGCCGCCCCCGGGTCCGCCTCGGCCAGCCGCGCGTGCAGCGGCAGCGGGCCGACAGCGGCCAGCTCCGCCTCGAGCCGCTGCCGCAGCGCCGGGTCGGTGCCGGGGAACTCGAACTGTTCGAGCACCGCCCGCACGTACAGCCCGGAGCCGCCGACCAGCAGCGGCACCCGCCCCCGGGCCAGGATGTCGTCGACGGCCGCGCGGGCCAGCGCCTGGTACTCCGCGACGCTCGCCGGCTCGGTCACCGGCCAGATGTCCAGCAGGTGATGCGGCACACCCTCGCGTTCGGCCGGCGTCAGCTTCGCGGTGCCGATGTCCATGCCCCGGTAGAGCTGCATCGAGTCGGCGTTGACCACCTCGCCGCCGAGCGCGTGCGCCAGCGCGATGCTCAGCGCCGACTTCCCGGCCGCGGTCGGCCCGACCACCGCCACGACGGTCATGCCCGCTCCCAGTTCGCCACGAAGTAGGCCACGCCGTAGGGCGCGCTGTGGTAACCCAGCTCACCCCGCCAGTCGCCGCCGGCCGCGTCGACCGCGCCGGCCAGCACCTGCCACGGCGCGCGCCCGGCAACCCGCAGCTGCGCCGACAGCACCGGGTCCAGGTCGCGCAGCGCCGCCGTGTCCGCGCCGGCCAGGGCAACCGCAACCCCTTCGTCGTACGCCTCGGCGCGCGGATCGTCGTACCCCGGCGCCTTGACGCCGCGGCAGGCGGACCCGTCACCGAGCACGAGCAGCGCGACCCGCGGATCGTCGTCGGCGATCAGGCTCGCGCCGAACGCCGCGCACTCCGCCGGTGTGGCGTCGTGGGCCACCGACCGGGCCAGGCGGGGCAGCTCGGTGCCGGAACGGTTGAGCAGCCAGGCGCCGACGGTCAGGCTCAGCGGCAGGCGCTCCGCGCCGGAGCAGGAGATCTTCCACAGCCGCACCGGCCGGTCCAGCCCGAAGCCGCGCAGGGAACCCCAGTCGGCGGCGTTGAACCGGACGGTCTCCGGCCCTGCTCCGACGAGCAGGACCGCCTCGGGCCCGGCGGCGAGCAGCCGTGCGACAGCGGCGTCGGCGGCGGCGCGCAGGTCGTCCAGCTCGGGCGCGGCGGCGCCGGCCAGCTCGGGCACGATAAGCGGCGGATGGGGGCAGACTGCGGCGGCGACCAGTGGCACGCCCCCAAACCTATCGGGATCCGCCGGTGCGTCCCCGCGCCGATCCGGTCATCGAGGGCGTACGACACCGTATGGTCACGGTCGACGGCAGGCGCTCGACACGGACCGGGTCGGACCTGTGACAATGCCGGGAGAAAGTTTGCTGCGCCGTGGCGGCGATTCGAGGGGACTGTCCCCTCGACGCCGGGAGAACGAGGATGGGCACATGAGCGACTGGACTGCCTTCGGACGGGTGGACGAGGACGGCACCGTCTACGTAAAGACGACCGAGGGCGAGCGGGTGGTCGGATCCTGGCAGGCGGGCGCACCGGAGGAAGGGCTCGCCCACTTCGCCCGGCGCTACGCCGATCTGGTGACCGAGGTCGACCTGACCGAGGCCCGGCTCAACTCGGGCGCGGCTGATGCCGGCCACTCCCTGACCACGATCCGGCGGATCCGCGGTTCGCTGGCCGAGGCGCACGTGGTCGGTGACCTCGACGCGCTGGCCGCCCGGCTGGACAAGCTCGCCGTCGTCGCCGAGGAGAAGGCCGGCGAGGCCAAGGCGGCCCGCGAGGCCGCCCGCGGTGAGGCGCTGGCGCGCAAGACCGCCTTGGTCGAGGAGGCCGAGAAGCTGGCGGCCGAGTCGACCGGCTGGAAGACCGCCGGGGACCGGCTCAAGGAGATCCTCGACGAGTGGAAGACCATCCGCGGCGTCGACAAGAAGACCGACGGTGAGCTGTGGAAGCGGTTCGCCGCCGCGCGGGACGGCTTCACCCGCCGCCGGGGCGCCCACTTCGCCTCCCTGGACCAGCAGCGCAAGCAGGCGCAGACGGTCAAGGAGGAGCTGGTCGCCGAGGCGGAGAAGCTCAAGGACTCCACCGACTGGGGCGTCACCGCCGGGCAGCTCAAGGACCTGATGGCCCAGTGGAAGGCCGCGCCGCGCGCCGCCAAGGAGGCCGAGCAGAAGCTCTGGGAACGGTTCCGGGCCGCGCAGGACGAGTTCTTCAGCCGGCGCAGCGAGGTCTTCTCGGCACGCGACAACGAGCAGCGCGCCAACCTGGAGCGCAAGCAGGCGCTGCTGGCCGAGGCCGAGGCGCTCGACGTCGACGCCGACCCGAAGGGCGCCCAGGCGAAGCTGCGGGAGATCCAGGCGCAGTGGCACGAGGCCGGTCGCGTGCCCCGCGAGGCCGCGTCCGGGCTGGAGCGCCGGCTGCGGGCCGTGGACGACAAGGTCCGCGAGGTGATGGACTCGGCGTGGCGGCGTACCTCCAAGGAGGACAACCCGCTGCTGGCGCAGATGCGCGCCCAGGTCGCCGAGGCCGAGGACCGGCTGGCCCGGGCCCAGGCCGCCGGTGACGCCCGCCGGATCAAGGAGGCCGAGCAGGCGCTCGCGTCGAAGCGGCAGTTCCTCCAGCTCGCCGAGCAGGCCGGCTGACGCACGCACCCCGGCCGGGCAGGCCGGCGGACAGACACATCGGGTGAGCCCCCGGCCGTTCCGGCCCGGGGGCTCACCTGCGTCCGGGCCGGGTTGACGCATCGAGGCGGGCTGATCAGAATGAGCGGCGGAGCCAGGTTCAGGCACCGGCACGAGGGCACCGACGGCTGATCCCGCCGTCGACGGTCGCCGGTGCGACATCTCGCGGTTGGCCGTCCACACGACACGGCCCGGCGCGCGCTGCGCGCGTACTCGATGACGAGCGGGACGTGCCTCCTGGTCCTGCCGCCCGCGGCGCCTGCGCGGCGCGGGCATCCGAAGTGGAGCTCCCATGCACCGACGCACCGCCCTCGGCGGCGCCCTGACGGCGCTCGCCACCGCTGCGGCCGGCGTTCTCGTCGCCGCCGCCGTCTCCACCACACCGGCCGCCGCGGCGGCCGGTGGCACCGGCACCGGTTACCTGCACACCAGCGGCAACAAGATCGTCGACAGTACCGGCGCGACAGTCCGGCTGACCGGCATCAACTGGTTCGGGATGGAGACCGACAACAAGACGTTCCACGGGCTGTGGTCGAGCAACCCGTGGCGCGGCCAGCTCGACACCATGGCCCGGCTGGGCTACAACACGCTGCGGATTCCGTACTCGAACGACGCGCTCAAGTCCGGCGCGACAGCCACCGGCATCAACGACTTCGTCAACCCGGACCTGATCGGGCTCTCCCCGCTGCAGATCCTCGACAAGGTCATCGACTACGCGGGCAGCAAGGGGATGCGGGTCATCCTGGACCGGCACCGGCCCACGTCGGCCGGGCAGTCGCCGCTCTGGTACACCTCGACCGTCTCCGAGGCGACCTGGATCAACGACTGGAAGATGCTGGCCCAGCGGTACGCCGGCAACACCACAGTGATCGGCGCGGACCTGCACAACGAGCCGCACGCCGAGGGCACCAACCCGGCCGCCACCGGCGCCTGCTGGGGCTGCGGCGACACCGCGCGGGACTGGCGGCTGGCCGCCGAGCGGGCCGGCAACGCGATCCTCGGCGTGCAGCCGAACTGGCTGATCTTCGTGGAGGGCGTGAGCTGCCCGAGCGGCGGCCTGTCGAACGTCTGGGACAACGACCCCAGCAACGACGAGGACTGCGGCTGGTGGGGCGGCAACCTGTCCAAGGCCGGGCAGTTCCCGGTCCGGCTGAACGTGGCGAACCGGCTGGTCTACTCGCCGCACGAGTACGCCACGTCGGTCTACCGGCAGGCATGGTTCGACGACCCGACGTACCCGGCGAACATGCCGGCCATCTGGGACAAGTACTGGGGTTACCTGTACAAGCAGAACATCGCGCCGATCATGATGGGCGAGTTCGGCACCACGCTGCAGGACCCCAAGGACAAGATCTGGCTGCAGAACCTGATGGCGTACACCGGCACCGGCGTGAACGGCATGTCGTTCACGTACTGGTCGTGGAACCCGAACTCCGGTGACACCGGCGGCATCGCCAACGACGACTGGACCACTATCAACCAGCCGAAGCAGGACATCCTCACGCCGTACCTGATCCCGCCGACCGGTGGTGGCGGCACCACCAGCCCGTCCCCGACCGGCACGCCGAACACGTCACCGGCGCCGACCACCCCGCCGCCTCCGGTGACCGGTGGCTGCACCGCCACCTACAAGCAGATCAACTCCTGGGCGGGCGGCTTCCAGGGTGAGCTGACGGTCAAGAACACCGGCACCGCCGCGGTGAACCCGTGGTCGGCCACCTGGACCTGGCCGTCCGGGGTGACGCTGGCGAGCGGTTGGAACGCCACTGTCACGCAGTCCGGCACCACTGTGACGGCCGCCGCGCCGGGCTGGGCGTCGTCGCTGGCGGCGGGCGCGTCGGTCACCGTCGGCTTCACCGCCAACGGCACCGCCGCCGCCCCCGCCACGGTCAAGCTCAACGGCACCGCCTGCTGACCGTGCAAGGAAGGGCCCCTTATTAACGCCTGCGGTAGAGGAAGGGCCCCCTTTTAACACCGAGTGTTAAAAGGGGGCCCTTCCTTGCATCCGGTCAGTGGGCGGCGCAGCCGCCGGTGGGGGCGGGCGCCGCGGCCGGCGCGCCGATCGTCGGCAGTCCGAGCAGCACCCCGGGGGTACGCGGAACCTGTCCCGCCTCGGCCGCGTCACCGGCCCGGGTACGCCGATGTGCCAGCGGCGCGCCGTCGGCGTTGAGGTGGTGCGGGGCGGCGTACGTGACGACTGTGTGCACGATGTCGCCGGGGCGGATCTGCCCGGCCAGCTCACCGGTGGCGAAGTGCACGAGCCGGCCGTCGCGGGCACGGCCGGACATCCGGCCGGTGCGCTCGTCCTTGCGGCCCTCGCCGACCGCCACCAGCACCTCGACGGTCTCCCCGACCAGCTTCTTGTTCTCCGCCCAGGTGATCTCCTCGACGCAGGCGATCAGCCGCTCGTAGCGCTCCTGCACGACCTGCTTGGGCAGCTGCCCGTCCATCGTGGCGGCCGGGGTGCCGGGGCGCTTGGAGTACTGGAACGTGAACGCCGACGAGAACCGCGCCTCCCGGACCACGTCGAGCGTGCGGGCGAAGTCTGCCTCGGTCTCGCCGGGGAAGCCGACGATGATGTCGGTGGTGATCGCCGCGTCCGGCATCGCCGCCCGGACCTTCTCGATGATCCCCAGGTACTTCTCCGACCGGTACGAGCGGCGCATCGCCCGCAGCACGTCGTCCGAGCCGGACTGCAGCGGCATGTGCAGCGAGTGGCAGACGTTCGGCGTCTCCGCCATCGCGGCGATCACGTCGTCGGTGAAGTCCTTCGGGTGCGGGCTGGTGAACCGCACCCGCTCCAGCCCGTCGATGTCGCCGCAGGCGCGCAGCAGCTTGCCGAAGGCGTACCGGTCGCCGAACTCGACGCCGTACGAGTTGACGTTCTGCCCGAGCAGCGTCACCTCCAGCACGCCGGCGTCGGCGAGCGCGCGCACCTCGGCGAGGACGTCGCCGGGGCGGCGGTCCTTCTCCTTGCCGCGCAGGGAGGGCACGATGCAGAACGTGCAGGTGTTGTTGCAGCCGACGGAGATCGAGACCCACCCGGCGTACGTCGACTCGCGCCGGGTCGGCAGCGTGGAGGGGAAGACCTCCAGCGACTCCAGGATCTCCACCTCGGCCGCGGTGTTGTGCCGCGCCCGGTCCAGCAGCGCCGGCAGCGAGCCGATGTTGTGCGTGCCGAAGACGACGTCCACCCAGGGCGCCTTGCGGACGATGTCGCCGCGGTCCTTCTGGGCCAGGCAGCCGCCGACGGCGATCTGCATCCCGGGGTGCTTGGCCTTCACGGGGCGCAGATGACCCAGGTTGCCGTAGAGCCGGTTGTCGGCGTTCTCCCGGACCGCGCAGGTGTTGAACACCACCACGTCGGGCTGCTCGTCGGCCTCGGCGGCGCGCACGTACCCGGCGTCCTCGAGGAGGCCGGAGATGCGCTCGGAGTCGTGCACGTTCATCTGGCAGCCGTACGTACGCACCTGGTAGGTGCGCGGGCTGCCCGCGGCTGCGGTAGTCATGACCCGGACAGCGTATCCGGGTGGAGCTGATCGGATCGAACGAGGAGGAGCCGTGTGCCGGAGCATCAAGACCCTGCGTGAGCCGTACGTCCCGGTGGTGACCGAGGAGGACATCCGCGCCGCCGCGTTGCAGTACGTCCGGAAGATCTCCGGATTCCGTACCCCGGCGGCGCACAACGCGGCCGCGTTCGACGCCGCGGTGGACGCCGTGGCCGCCGCCACCGCGACGCTGCTCGACCAGCTCGTGGTGCGGGGCCAGCAGCCGGCGACCCGGGACTGAGCCCGGGGCCGCCACGGCTCGCCGCCGGGCGGGGGCACGGCGGCGAGCGCCGGTCACCGCCTCCGGCCGGCGCTCGCGGTCAGGCGGCGGCGAGCGCCGGGGCGACCGTGTCGGGAGCCCAGCGGGAGCGGTGGCACTGCGACCAGCCCCGGCAGCGCGGGTCGGCCTGGGTGCAGAGCCGGTGGTGGCTGAGCACCTCGCCGTCGTCGGTGTCGGCCACGTCGAAGTGCACCGGGCGGATCGTGCCGTCCGGCGCGAACAGCAGGTGCCGGCCGGCGTCGAGGGTGTCGTCGCGCATCAGGCAGTTGCGGCCCAGCAGCCGGGCCAGCGCCGCGAGCGCGGGCAGCTCGGCCAGGCTCTCGGGCACGCCGTAACAGTCGACCACGGTGCCGTACAGCCCGGGCGCCTCCCACACGTCGCAGACCACCGCGTACGCGGGGAGCCGCATCGGGTCGGCGACGGCCATGGGCATCACCACCCGGCCGAGCGCCTCGGCCAGTGCCGGGTAGACCTCCACCGGCTCGCCGCCGTCGATTCTCCAGTTCCACAGCTCGGTCATGCCGCCTCCTCGCCGCGCTCGTTTCCACCGGCCTCCGGATCGGGCCCTACTGACGATGGTGGGGGGCATTTGCCCTCAGCCGGGCGCAAGTTACCGGTCTGTGACCATTCCGGGCAAAATTCCCTCGGGCGACGTTGCCCAGAGTAGCTGGAAGATGACAGTTTATCGGGTACGGTGCCGCGTTCGCGTTCCCGCCGCGCCCACCGGCGCGTTCAGCGAACCCGGATCAGGTGCTCCGAGGCCGGCAGCAACTCACCGATGACGGTCCCACCGGGCACCTCACCGGCGACCAGCAGGCCGCCCGAGGTCTGCGCGTCGGCCAGCAGCAGCCGCTCCCCCTCGTCCGCGTCGCCGAAGTCCGTCCACGGGTTGACCCACTCCAGGTTGCGCCGGGTGCCGCCGCTGACGTACCCGTCGCGCATCGCCTCCCGCGCGCCCGGCAGGTACGGCACCGCCGCTGCGTCGATCGCCACCGTGAGGCGGCTCGCGCGGGCCAGCTTCGAGGCGTGCCCGAGCAGGCCGAAACCGGTCACGTCGGTGCCGCAGCGGATGCCGGCGGCCACCGCCGCGCGGGCCGCGTCCCGGTTGAGCCGGGCCATCGACTCGACCGCCTCGGGAAAACGCTGGCCGGTCTGCTTGTGCCGGGTGTTGAGCACGCCCACGCCGAGCGGCTTGGTCAGCGACAGCGGCAGCCCGGCCCGCCCGGCGTCCAGCGTGATCAGCTCCTCCGGCCGGACCACGCCGGTGACCGCCAGGCCGTACTTCGGGCCGTCGTCGTCCACGCTGTGCCCGCCGGCCAGGTGGCAGTTCGCCTCCCGGGCCACGTCCAGACCGCCGCGCAGCACCTCCCGGGCCATCTCCGGCGGCAGCACGCCGCGCGGCCAGCAGAGCAGGTTCAACGCGACAAGCGGGGTGCCGCCCATCGCGTACACGTCGGAGAGCGCGTTGGCGGCGGCGATGCGCCCCCAGTCGTAGGCGTCGTCGACCACCGGGGTGAAGAAGTCGGCGGTGCTCACCAGGCCCGTACGCTCGTCCAGCCGGACCACCGCGGCGTCGTCGCCGTTCTCCAGGCCGACCAGCAGGTCGGCCGAGCCGCCGGTCGCGCCGAGGCCGGCGACCATCGCCTCCAGCTCGCCCGGAGGGATCTTGCAGGCGCAGCCGCCACCGCGGGCGTAGTCGGTCAGCCGGATCGCGTCGGTCATCACCTCATGATCTCTGGCCAGCGCCTTCGGCGCCACTCGGCCCACCCGGACGGCGACAAAATTCGGACGTGCCGGTATGCAGGTGACCGGTGTTACCGCTCCGTGACCATCTGAGTTGCGTACTGCCACATCACCCCGCCTACAGTTGCCCAACCGGGGGTCGATCGACCCCCAATTCCGGCATGGACGACAGGGACGGTGGACGACGTGACGACGGGCGACCCGCTGATCGTGCTCGACGGGGTCAACAAGTGGTTCGGGCCGCTGCACGTGCTCGACGACGTGTCCCTCTCCGTCGGCCGGGGCGAGGTGGTCGTGGTGATCGGCCCGTCCGGCTCCGGCAAGTCGACGCTGTGCCGCACGATCAACCGGCTGGAGCCCATCGACAAGGGCACCATCACGTTCGACGGGCAGCCGCTGCCGGCCGAGGGCAAGCCCCTGGCCAAGCTGCGCAGCGAGGTCGGCATGGTCTTCCAGTCGTTCAACCTCTTCGCCCACAAGACCATCCTGGAGAACGTCACGCTGGGGCCGGTCAAGGTGCGCAAGGAGAAGCCGGCCGCCGCCCGCGAGCGCGGCCTGGCGCTGCTCGACCGCGTCGGCATCGCCAACCAGGCGGACAAGTACCCGGCGCAGCTCTCCGGCGGTCAGCAGCAGCGGGCGGCGATCGCCCGCGCGCTGGCCATGCAGCCCAAGGCGATGCTCTTCGACGAGCCGACCAGCGCGCTGGACCCGGAGATGGTCGGCGAGGTGCTGGACGTGATGACGTCCCTGGCGAGCGAGGGCATGACCATGGTCGTGGTGACCCACGAGATGGGTTTCGCCCGGCACGCCGCCAACCGGGTGGTCTTCATGGCCGACGGGCAACTGGTCGAGGACGCGCCGCCGGCCGAGTTCTTCGCGAACCCGCGCAGCGAGCGGGCCAAGGACTTCCTCTCCAAGATCCTCACTCACTGAGCGTCCGTAGTTGGAGTCGTCCCGGCGGCTCCGTCGAAGAAGGAGATTGAGTATGCGTTACAAGCGCGTGGCGGCGGTTGCCGCGGCGGCGACTCTGGCGCTCGGCCTGTCCGCCTGCGGTGGCGACAGCGACGACGAGGGCACCGGCGCCGGCAGCAAGGACTTCGCGGCCGGCAGCACCATGGAGCGGCTGAGCAAGGCCCAGAAGATCAAGGTCGGCACCAAGTTCGACCAGCCGGGCTTCGGCCAGAAGGGCCTGTCGGGCAAGCCGGAGGGCTTCGACGTCGAGGTCGCCAAGCTGATCGTGAAGGCACTCGGCATCCCCGAGGACAAGATCGAGTACGTCGAGACGCCGTCGAAGGTCCGCGAGGACGTCATCGTGAACGGCACCGTCGACCTGGTCGCGGCCACCTACACGATCAACGACAAGCGCAAGGAGCGCATCGCCTTCGCCGGGCCGTACTACGAGGCCGGCCAGAACATCATGGTCCGCAAGGACGAGGCGGCCATCACCGGCCCCGACTCGTTCAAGGACGGCACCAAGAAGGTCTGCTCGGTCACCGGCTCCACCCCGGCCGAGGAGATCAAGAAGTACGTCAAGGACGTCGGCACCCAGCTGGTGCTCTTCGACACCTACGACAAGTGCCGCGACGCCCTGAAGGGCAAGCAGGTCGACGCCGTCACCACCGACAACGTCATCCTGCTCGGCTACATCGCCAAGGACGAGGCGTCCTTCAAGATGGCCGGCGACAACTTCACCAAGGAGCCCTACGGCATCGGTGTCAAGAAGGAGGACACCGACTTCCGTAACTTCATCAACGACACGCTCGACAAGGCGTTCCAGGACGGCAGCTGGAAGAAGGCGTGGGACGACACCGCCGGCAAGTTCGGCGCCACCCTGGGCGACCCGCCCGCCGTCAACCGCTACTGATCCGCTAGATCCGGAGGGTGGGGAGGAAACCGACCCGTGAATGTGCTCATCGACAAGTTCGACGTCTTCGCGGGCGGGTTCTGGCTCACCCTCCAGATCTGCTTTCTCGCCGCGATCGGCGCCCTGATCCTGGGCGCCGTCGTGGCGGTGCTGCGGATCTCGCCGGTGCCGCCGCTGCGCGCGGTCGGCACCACGTACGTGAACATCTTCCGTAACCTGCCGCTGACAGTGGTGCTGTTCTTCGCCGCGTTCGGCCTGCCGGCGCTGGGCTCCAACGCCGACTTCCTGCGTATCCCGGGCCTGGATTCGATCTTCAGCCGGCTCGGCACCGACCTGCCCTACTTCCGGTTCGGCCTGATCGCGCTGGTCCTCTACACCGCCGCGTTCGTCTGCGAGGCCCTGCGCTCCGGCGTGAACGCGGTGCCGCCCGGGCAGGCCGAGGCGGCGCGTTCGCTGGGCCTCACCTTCGGCCAGAACCTGCGGCACGTCGTGCTCCCGCAGTCCTGGAAGGCCTCGGTGGTGCCGCTCGGCTCGGTCATCATCGCGATGATCAAGAACTCCGCGCTCGTCGGTTTCTTCGGCGTGGTCGGTGACCTCTCGCAGACCGCCGATCAGCTCACCTCCGCCGGCGGCTACCCCTTCATTCCGGTGGCGATCGGCATCTCCGTCGGATACCTGATCATGACGGTCCCGCTCGGCGCCCTGCTGGACCGGATCGAGAAGCGACAGGCGGTGGCCCGATGAGCCAGCAGAGCAGCGTCCTCTACGACGTTCCCGGGCCGCGCCAGCGACGCGTCACGCTCATCAGCAGCCTGGTCGCCGTCGTGGTGGTGCTGGCCGGCGCCTACCTGTTCATCTACCGGCCGCTTGCTGACAAAGGCCAGTTCTCGATGGAGCTGTGGGGGCCGCTGGTCGACCCCTCGAACGAGAACTTCCCGCTCGTCTGGGACCGGATCGGGTACGGCCTCAAGAACACCCTGATCGCCGCCGCGCTGGCCATCGTCTCGTCGCTCGTCGTCGGCACCCTGCTCGCCGTCCTGCGGATCCAGCTCAAGAGCCTGACCCGGCGGCGCTTCACCGGAGCCGCCGCACCTGTGGCGTACCTGCTGCGCGGGCTGAGCTGGGTGCTGGCCGCCGTGACCCGGGTCTGCGTCGAGGTGTTCCGCGGCCTGCCGGTCGTCATCACCATCTTCTTCGTGGCGCGCGGCTTCCCCGAGTTCGGCGCCTCGTTCGACAACCTCTGGTACCTCGTCATCGGCCTGACCATCTACAACTCCGTGGTCATCGCCGAGATCCTGCGCTCGGGCATGGAGGGCCTGCCCTCCGGGCAGGCCGAGGCGGCCTCGGCGATCGGGCTCTCCCCGTTCCAGACCACCGGGCTGATCCTGCTGCCGCAGGCCTTCCGGATCATGCTCCCGGCGCTGATCAGCCAGCTCGTGGTGGTGCTCAAGGACACCTCGCTGGGCTTCATCATCAGCTACGAGGAGACGCTCAACATCGGCAAGCAGATCATCGGCGTCCTGGGCAACCCGATCCAGGTGTACGTGGTGATCGCCGTGCTGTTCATCGCCATCAACTACTCGCTGTCGAAGCTGGCCCAGTACGTCCAGCACCGGCTCTCCCAGGGCCGCAAGAGCGCCGGCACCCCGGCGCCGGCCCCGCCACCGGCCGCGCTCACCTCGCAGGCCGAGGGTGCCGGCGGCGTCTGACCCGCCACACGTGAAAGGGCTGGCCGTGAACGGCCAGCCCTTTCGTGTTCCCCGGTCTAGCGGGCGATCTCGGTGACCCGGGACTCGCGCACCACAGTCACCCGGATCTGACCCGGATAGGTCAGCTCCTCCTCGATCTGCTTGGCCACGTCCCGGGCCAGCACCGCCGCGCCGATGTCGTCCACGTCGTCGGGCTTGACCATCACCCGGATCTCCCGGCCCGCCTGCATGGCGAAGACCTTCTCCACGCCCAGCTTGCCGGCCGCGATCTCCTCGATCCGCTCCAGCCGCTTCACGTACGCCTCGAGGCTCTCCCGCCGCGCGCCCGGCCGCCCGCCCGAGCAGGCGTCCGACGCCTGCGTCAGCACCGCCTCGATGGTCTGCGGCGGCACCTCGTTGTGGTGCGCCTCGATGGCGTGCACCACGTCCTCGCTCTCGCCGTACTTGCGGGCCACGTCCGCGCCGATGATGGCGTGGCTGCCCTCCACCTCGTGGGTGAGCGCCTTGCCGATGTCGTGCAGGAACGCGCACCGCTTGATCGTCGGCACGTCCAGCCGCAGCTCGGCCGCCATCACGCCGGCGATGTGCGCGGTCTCCACCAGGTGCTTGAGCACGTTCTGCCCGTACGAGGTGCGGTAGCGCAACCGGCCCAGCAGCGTCACCAGTTCCGGGTGGATCTCGGTGATGCCGACCTCGACCAGCGCGTCCTCGGCGGCCCGGTGGCACAGCTCCTCCACCTCCTGCCGGGCCAGGTCGTAGACCTCCTCGATCCGGTGCGGGTGGATCCGGCCGTCCAGGACCAGCTTCTCCAGCGTGACCCGGCCGACCTCCCGGCGTACCGGGTCGAAGCAGGACAGCAGCACCGCCTCGGGCGTGTCGTCGATGATCAGGTTGACGCCGGTGACCGACTCGAAGGCGCGGATGTTGCGCCCCTCCCGGCCGATGATGCGCCCCTTCATCTCGTCACCGGGCAGGTGCAGCACGCTGACCACGCTCTCCGCGGTCTGCTCGCTGGCGACCCGCTGGATGGCGTCCACCACGATGTTGCGGGCGCGCTGCTCGGCGCTACCCCGCGCGTCCGCCTCGATCTCCCGGACCAGCAGCGCGGCCTCCCGCTTCGCCTGCCCCTCGATCGACTCGACAAGCTCGGCGCGGGCCGCGTCGGCGGTCAGGCCGGCCACCCGCTCCAGCTCCCGGCGGCGCTGCTCCTCCACCTCGGTCAGCGTCCGCTCCCGCTCGGCCAGGGCTGCCTCCCGGGCGGCGAGCGCCGCGGTGGCGGCGGTGAGCTGCCGTTCCCGCTCGGCCAGCCGCTCCACCTCCTCGGTGTGCAGCCGTTCCCGCTCGTCCATCCGGGCGGCCCGGCGTTCCACCTCGGCCGCCTGCTCCCGGGTGGTGGCGGCCAGCACCGCCACCTCACGCTCGCCGCTGCGCCGCGCGGTGGCGCGCAGCTGCTCGGCGTCCGCCTCGGCCTGCTTGTGCGCGCGCTCCAGCACGGTGTCCGCCTCGGCGCGGGCGTCGTCGAGCACCCGCCGCGCCTCGGCCCGGGCCGCCTTCGCCTCCGCCTTCGCGGCGGCCGCCTCGGCCCGCGCCGCCGCGGCCGCGGACTTCGCCACGTCGATGGTGCTGTTGGCCTCGCTGGCGGCGGTCCGCAGCGCCGCGAGGGACTGCTCCTGCCGGTCCTTCTCCGCGATGAAGGCCGGATCCTCCGGCGCGGGCGCCAGGCTGAGCCGCTTGAGGGTACGCACGCCGAACAGCACGGCGCCGACCACCACCACGACGAGCAGCAGCACCACCACGAGGAGAACGATGTCGAAGGCGCTCATCGAACCGCTCCGCCGGCCCGGCCGGCGTTGCCGGCTCGTCGATACCCGGTGGCCGGGCTGTCGCCCGCCGATGCGGGGTCGGGGCCGTGTGGCAGACCGCCGGTGAACCTGTGCCGCCCCGCCATGGCCGCCTCCCCCTGAACGTCGGCGCCGCAGGACACGCGCGAAGGACACGCGCCTGCGGCTCTGTACGCCCGACCGGAGCGGCTGGTTCTGGGCAGCTTTCCGTCGGCGGTGACCCGCGAGGGGCACCGCTGGCGGCCGGTTGCAGTTGTCGGAGGCCCCGAAAGGTTCCGGAGCTTCCGTCAAGGGCCGGTGTAGCTGGCCAAAGTGATGCTGTTCTGTTACGAGATCTATGTTGTGCGCTTAGCCTGCGCTGGTCGGGCAAAGTGAGCCTGTATGGCGAGGCTAGGTCGCGAGGGGCCGTTCGGTCAAGAAGTCATGATCAAACCACCCGGACGGAGAGAAGTTGCAGCGTCACTCAGTGGTGATCAGATGCCGGACAGGCCCGGACAAACCTCGCCGTCCGACACCGCCCCTCGCCGCTCCCGACCTGCTCAGGCCACCTCCCCCATCGACGCCGCGCACCACTCCCCCGCACGATCATGAGGTTGACGGGCGCGATCATGAAGTTGGCCTGGACAAAACGGACGGGAAGTGCCGTCAACTTCATGATCAACGGGGCAGGGGCGGTCGGGGTGGGTGGGTCAGTGGGTGGGTCAGTGGGGGGCGAGGGTGCGGGCTGTGGTTACCAGGGTGGCGTTGTCGCGGGCCTGGGTGCCGTCGGGCAGCAGCAGCGTGTCCTCCAGGCCGATCCGGGTGTGCAGACCCCGGCGGACCGCCTCGGCGTAGACCGGCCAGGTGGCGGGCCCCTCGCCGTGCAGCAGCACCGGCGGGCGCTGGTTGGGCAGCGCGGCGAGGATCGCCGCCGCGTCGGCGAGCGCCGTCTCGACCTGCTCGGCCATGCACTCGACCAGGATCCGCCCGGTGGGCGCGGACCAGCGGCCCCAGGCGTCGACCGCCGCCGGCGTCTACAGGCCGGCCTCGACCATCACGCCACGCTCGTGCAGGGCGGCGGCGACCTGGGCCGCCCCGGGTTCGTGGGCGTTGACCGAGGCGAAGTCGGGCAGCACCGTCCAGGCGCGGACGGCGGCGACCCGCTCGGCCGGGTCCGGGACGATCCAGGCGCCGGTGCTCACGCCCACCGGCAGGCCGGGACGGGAAGCCCGGATGGCGGTGACCGCAGCGGCGATCACCGCCGGGTCGAGCGACTCGGCTCCGGCGTCGTCGCGCGGGTGCACGTGCACCGCCGCCACCCCGGCGGCCGCGCAGCGCACCGCGTCGGCGGCCAGTTCGGCCGGGGTGAGCGGCACGGCGGGGTGCTCGTCCCGCCGCCGGGTGCCGTTGAGACACGCCTTCAGCACGGTGTGCGCCTCCCCTCGGGACGGCGGCCGCGACACCGACCGCCGGTCGGTCGGTCAGTCGGTCAGTCGACGGCCGGTCGGCGGTCGGTCAGTCGAGCCGGCGGGAGTCGAGATCGTGCTCGGCGTCGGCCATCGCGTCGGCGTCGATGTGCTCGGCGAACTCGGCCGCCTCGGCACTCTGCGCGGCCAGCGCGTCCTTCACCGCCCGGATCGCCACCCCGGCCGGATAGCCCTTGCGCGCCAGCATGCCGACCAGACGCCGGAACACCGCGTCCGGCTCACCCCGGGTGCTGCGCAGTTTGCGGTCCACCAGGGCACGGGCGGTCTCCGCCTCGGTCTCCTCGTCCAGGTCGTCCAGGGCAGCGCCGGCCACCTCGCCGTCGACGCCGCGCTGGCGCAGCTCGTTGGCGAGCGCCCGGCGGGCCAACCCGCGGCCGGTATGCCGGCTGCTCACCCAGGCACGGGCGAAGGCCGCGTCGTCGACGATGCCCACCTCGTCGTACCGGTCGAGGACCTGCTCGGCGATCTCCTCGGAGATGCCGCGCCGGGCCAGCGCGCCGGCCAGCTCGGCCCGGGTGCGCGGGCGCACCGCGAGCTGCCGAAGGCAGATCTCCCGGGCCAGCTCGGCCTCGTCGCGCGGCGGAGCCGGAGCTTCCCCTGCGTCGGACTCCGCCGCGCGATCACGGCGTCCCCGGCGGGGCCGGGGCGTACCTGTGGCGTCGCCCGTACGGGGAGGACTGGCATCCCAGCCCCGGCCCGTACGGGCGCGTCGTCCTGCCACGGGTCAGCGGATCAGAAGTCGACCGGCGGCAGTTCCGGGCCACCGGCGGCGTCACCGGCACCACCGGTGCCGACGCCGAGCTTCTCCAGGATCTTCTTCTCGATCTCGGCCGCCACGTCCGGGTTCTCGCGGAGGAACTCGCGGGCCTTCTCCTTGCCCTGGCCCAGCTGGTCACCGTCGTAGGTGTACCAGGCGCCGGACTTGCGGATGATCGCCTGCTCCACGCCGACGTCGATCAGCGAGCCCTCGCGGGAGATGCCCTTGCCGTACATGATGTCGAACTCGGCCTGCTTGAACGGCGCGGCGACCTTGTTCTTCACGACCTTGACCCGGGTGCGGTTACCGACCACGTCGGTGCCGTCCTTGAGGCTCTCGATGCGGCGCACGTCGAGCCGGACCGAGGCGTAGAACTTCAGCGCCCGACCACCGGTGGTGGTCTCCGGGCTGCCGAACATCACGCCGATCTTCTCGCGGAGCTGGTTGATGAAGATCGCGGTGGTGCCGGTGTTGTTGAGCACACCGGTGATCTTCCGCAGCGCCTGGCTCATCAGCCGGGCCTGGAGGCCGACGTGGCTGTCGCCCATCTCGCCCTCGATCTCGGCGCGCGGCACCAGGGCCGCCACCGAGTCGATCACGATGATGTCGATCGCGCCGGAGCGGACCAGCATGTCGGCGATCTCCAGCGCCTGCTCGCCGGTGTCCGGCTGGGAGACCAGCAGGGCGTCGGTGTCGACGCCGAGGGCCCGCGCGTACTCCGGGTCGAGCGCGTGCTCCGCGTCGATGAACGCGGCGATGCCGCCGGCCCGCTGGGCGTTCGCGACCGCGTGCAGCGCGACTGTGGTCTTACCGCTGGACTCCGGACCGTAGATCTCGACCACCCGGCCGCGCGGCAGACCGCCCACGCCGAGCGCCACGTCGAGCGCGATGGAGCCGGTCGGGATGACAGCCGTCTGCACGACGGGCCGCTCCCCCAGCCTCATCACCGAACCCTTGCCGAACTGCTTGTCGATCTGAGCGAGAGCAAGGTCGAGCGCCTTCTCCCGGTCAGGCCCTGCTGCCATCGTTGCCACCCCTGCCTTCGCCGGCGTCTTTCCTGAGCTTCGCGTCACGCGGGACACGCTAGGCGCTGGGTCCGACAGAAAACCAGCCGACGGGCCGTGAGCTGTGGACGAGCACCCCGCTGTGGACAATAGCCGAACAGGTGTACGACTGGGCAAGCGACACGCGGGATCGATGAAAAGGCTGCTCAGCGTAGTCGGGCGGGCACCCGGTCGGGGTACGCGGCGACCACGGCGCGCCATACCACGTGCGTTTGCTCACCGGCCGCGAGCGCCTGCTCGATGGTCCGCCCACCGAGCTGGGACAGCACCTGGTCCCGGGCGATGCTGGCCGCGTAGCCGGGCCCGAACGCCTCCTCCAGCCGCGTCCAGAAGTCGGTCAGCCGCACGTGTTCAGTCCTCCTCGTCGAGTGGCGCCGGGCCGGGACGGCGCAGCGCCAGCGCCACCAGCGGCACCACGGCGATCGCCGCCAGCAGGGTGAGCGTCGGGTACCCCACGGCCCGCATCACGAACCCGCTCGCCGCCGCGGCGCCCGCCCCGGCCAGCCCCATGAGCAGGTCGGACAGCCCCTGCACACCGGGCCGGTCGGCGGTCGGCACCGACTCCGACAGCAGCGTCGAGCCCGCCACCATCGTGCCCGACCAGCCCAGCCCGAGCAGCGTCAGCCCCACCGACAGCGATGCCGTGTGGTGCCCGGCGGTGCCGGAGACCGCGCACGCGGCCAGCAGCAGCGCCACCCCACCGAGGATCACCGGCCGGCGGCCCACCCGGTCGGTGAGCCATCCCACCACCGGCGACAGCGCGTACATGCCGGCGATGTGCAGGCTCAGCACCAGGCCGACCACCGGCAGCACGTCCTCGTCGGAATGCCACTCGCCGAGGTGCACCGGGGTCATCGACATGACAGCGACCATCACCAGGTGCCCCACCGCGACAGCGGCGATGCCGAGGCGGGCGGCCGGCCGCCCGCGTACCGTGCGCCACGCGGCGACCATGCCACCGCGGCGGGTGACCGCCGGCGCGGCGCCCGGCGCCGGCTCGGCCGCCGCCAGCCGGCGCGCGGTGAGCAGCGGGTCCGGCCGCAGCAGGACCAGGAGTACGACGGCGGTCAGCGTGAACGCGACGGCGCTGAACGCGAACGGGCCGGACAGCGCCGGCAGGCCCCAGCCCCGGGTGGTCTCGTCGGCGAGCGCGGCGAAGTTCGGCGCGGCCACCGCGCCGATGGTGGTGGCCCACACGACCAGCGAGAGCTGCCGCCCCCGGCGCTGCGGCTCGGCCAGGTCCACCGCCGTGTAGCGGGCCTGGAGGTTGGCCGCCGTGCCGCCGCCGAACAGCAGCATGCCGACGAAGAGCAGCGGCACCAGGCGCGTCACGGTGGCGACCACCACCAGCACGCCGCCGACCGCGCCGACCGCGTACGCGAGAACCAGGCCCGGTCGCCGGCCACGCGCGGCCATGAGCCGGGTGACCGGGACGGCGAGCAGCGCGGCGCCGACCACCCCGGCGCTCTGCGCGAGCCCGGCCAGGGCGGTGCCGGCGACCCGGGCGGCGAGCAGCGCGCCCACCGAGATGCCGATGGTGACGCCGATGCCGCCGATGATCTGGGTGAGGAACAGCAGCCGGACGGTACGCCGCTGGATGCCGGCGACGTCGGGCCGGGGCGGGGCCGGCGCGGTCAGGTCGGTGGACATGCGCGCTCCTGGTGGGACGGGTGCCCCATCCTCCCGCACCGGCCCGCCCGGCCGGCACCCGGTTTCGCTACAGGCCGAGGCCCCGGCCGATGATCTCCTTCATGATCTCGGTGGTGCCGCCGTAGATGGTCTGCACGCGGCTGTCCAGCCACGCCTTCGCCACCGGGTACTCCGCCATGAAGCCGTAGCCGCCGTGCACCTGCACGCACCGGTCGGCCACCTTGGTCTGCAGCTCGGTGGTCCACCACTTGGCCTTCGCCGCGTCGGTCACCGACAGGCGGCCCGCGTTGAACTCGGCGACGCAGTGGTTGACGAACGTGCGCGCGATGGTGACCTCGGTGTCCAGCTCGGCCAGCAGGAACCGGTTGTGCTGGAACCGGCCGATCGGCCGCCCGAACGCCTCCCGGGAGCGGGCGTACTCGATGGTGAGCGCGAGCAGCTTCTCGCAGGCCGCCACCGCGGCGACGGCGATGCTCAGCCGCTCCCGGGGCAGGTTGGCCATCAGGTGGTAGAAGCCGTGGTTCTCGGTGCCGATCAGGTTCTCCGCCGGCACCCGGCAGTCGTCGAAGAACAGCTCGGCGGTGTCGTTGGCCTTCAGGCCGACCTTGGCCAGCCGGCGGCCCCGGCTGAAACCCGGCGTGCCGCTCTCCACCACGACCAGGCTCACCCCGTGGGCACCCTGGTCCGGCGCGGTCTTGACCACCACGACCACCAGGTCGGCCATCTCACCGTTTGTGATGAAAGTCTTCTGCCCGTTGAGGACCAGGCTGTCGCCGTCGCGCACCGCGCCGGTGCGGATGCCGGCCAGGTCGCTGCCCGCGCCCGGCTCGCTCATCGCGATCGCGGTGACCAGGTCGCCGGAGCAGAAGCCCGGCAGCCAGCGCTTGCGCTGGTCGTCGGTGGTCAGCTCGGTCAGGTACGGCGCGACCACGTCGTTGTGCAGCCCGAACCCGAGGCCCGAGCACCCGGACGCGACGATCTCCTCGTCGAGCACCGCGTTGAACCGGAAGTCGCGCTGCCCGCCGCCGCCGTACTCGGGGTCGACGTCGGGGCCGAGCAGCCCGGCCGCGCCGGCGGCCCGCCACACCTCCCGGTCGACGATCCCGTCGGCCTCCCAGCGCTCGTGGTGCGGCACCGCCTCCCGGGTCAGGAACCGGCGGCACAGGTCACGGAACTCGTCGTGGACGGGTTCGTAGAGATGCTGCTCCATGCCGGCAAGTCTGGCACCGCTCACCCGCCCTGGACAGAGACGAGCGCCGCTCGCAGCCGGCGCTCCCGCCAGCCGGTGCGTACGGCCACCGCCAGCACCACGACCAGGGCGAGCCCGAACCCGGCAGCGGTCGCTTCCCACCCGATGCGGAGCGCGAGCACGATCAGCGGGCCGAGCAACACGACGCCACCGGCCGCCCCGAACAGCGCGCCCCGGCGTATCGCGGCGAGGTTGTCCGCCACCGCCGCACGCCCCTCCTCGTCGGCGGGCGGTTCGCCCCGCCGCAGCGCGGTCTCGGCGATCGCCCAGGCGGCGGCCCGCTCCGCCTCGGCGCCGCGTGGTTTCTGAAGCCAGTTCACCCCGAAGAACATGAACCCGTAAATCACCGCGCCCAGCCCGGCGCGGACCACCGCGACCTGCACGGACCCGTCCCGCTCCCAGAGCCGGATGGCCAGCCACACGGCTCCGGAGAACGCCATGGAGGTCACGTAGGGGCCGGGAGCGCCGAACCGGAGAAGCTCCACGCGAGGCCGGGGTTCCGCCATGCCGGAGCCGTACCCACACGCACCGTTGGGCAATCCTCTATGGAGGGTGGCGACCGGGCGAAGCGCAGGCCAGGATGGCCGGATGGGCACACTCACGGGGAAGCAGGTGGCCGAGGCCGGGCTGGACGGGTGGACGTACCTGCTGGGGGCGTTGCAGACGCGCATCCGTACCCCCGATTTCGCGGCCGGGCTGGCGCTGGTGGCCGCGGTGGGCGCGGAGGCCGAGCGGGTCGATCATCATCCCGATCTGGACCTGCGCTACACCCACGTGGACGTGCGGCTGTGGTCGCACGACGCGGGCGGGGTGACGCAGCGTGACCTGCGGCTGGCCCGGTTCATCTCGGGGCTGGCCGCGGACTCCGGGCTTACCCTCTCGGCCGCCGGGCTGGCCCGGCTGGAGCTCGCGCTCGACACCCCGGAGCACGCGGCGGTGCTGCCGTTCTGGCGGGCGGTGCTGGCGCCTGGCGCGCCGCCCGGCCCGGGCGCCGACGAGGTACGCGACCCGGACGGCGCGCTGCCCACGGTCTGGTTCCAGCGTTCCGGCCGGGACGAGCCCCGGCAGCGGTGGCATCCGGACGTGTGGGTCGACCCGGCCGAGGTGGACGCGCGTATCGCGGCGGCGCTGGCGGCAGGCGGGACGCTGGTCAGCGACGCGGAGGCGCCGAGTTTCTGGGTGCTGGCCGACCCGGACGGCAACCGGGTGTGCCTGTGCACCTGGCAGCAGCGCGCCTGACTCAGCGCAGCGCCTCGGCGGCCACCTTCAGGTCGGCGACCAGGCCCTCGTACGCGACGTCCTGGTTGTCGGCGCGCAGCACCGCCGACGGGTGGATGGTGGCGAGCAGCCGGGCCGCCGGGGCGTCGGCGACCGCGCCCGTCCGGTCCACCGGCACCCGTTCGAAGTCCTCCGGGCGCTGGGCGGCGGCGGGCCAGGGCAGCAGCTCGCCGCGTTGCTTCGTCACCCGGAAGCTCGGGCCGAGCAGCGCCTTGGCGGCGGTGGCGCCGAGCACCACCACGATCTCCGGGCGCAGCCGGGCGAACTCGGCGACCAGCCAGGGCCGGCAGGCGGTGACGTGCACCCGGTCCGGGGTCTGGTGGATGCGCCGCTTGCCGCGCAGCTCGAACCGGAAGTGCTTGACCGCGTTTGTGAGGTAGATCTGGGCGGGGTCGAGCGCCGCGTCGTCGACGGCCTTGCGCAGCAGCCGCCCGGCCGGGCCGACGAACGGCAGGCCCTTCTGGTCCTCGATGTCGCCCGGCTGTTCGCCGACGAAGACCACGCGCGCGTGCTCGTCGCCGCGGCCGAAGACGGTCTGGGTGGCGTCCCGGTACAGCTCGCAGCCCCGGCAGTCGCCCGCCGCGGCGCGCAGTTCGTCGATGGTGTCCGCCGACGGCGGGATGAACTCCTGCGCTCCGGGTGCGCTCTCGGTCTCGGCCATGCCGATCGTTCTACCCCGTCCGGCGGCGCGCACGCGAGTGGCCCGCCGCGCTCGCCCGGAGGTGTTAAGAAGGGGCCCTTCCTATACCGAATGCGTTAAGAAGGGGCCCTTCCTTCCGGCGGTGAGCGCGTCGGCGAGCGCGGGGATGTCGGCCTCATCCAGCGCGCTCACCGAGACGCGCACGGCGGGGTCGGCCGCGATCCGGTAGAGCCGGCCGGGCGCCACGGCCCATCCGGCGTCGCGCAGCGTCGTGACCGTCACCGTCTCGTCGGGCACCGGCACCCAGACGTTGATCCCGGTACGCCCGTGCGCGGCCACCCCGCGCGCGGCAAGCGCGGCCACCAGCCCGTCGCGCCGCCGGTCGTAGCTGTCCGCCGCGCGCCGTACCAGCCCGGCGGTGGCCGGGTCGCGCCAGAGCGACACGACCAGCCGTTGCAGCACCGTGGACACCCAGCCGGCGCCGACCCGCGCCCGGCCGGCCACCCGGGCCACTGTGGCCTCGTCGCCGGCCAGCACCGCGAGCCGCAGGTCGGGCCCGTAGGGCTTGCTCACCGACCGGACGAAGGCCCACGCCGGTGTCGCCCCGGCGAGCGGGCTCAGGGGTACGCGGGCCAGCTCGGCGGCGTGGTCGTCCTCGATCAGCAGCAGGTCGGCGCGGCCGTCCAGCAGTGTCCGCAGCGCGTCGGCCCGGTCGGTGGAGACGGCCGCGCCGGTCGGGTTCTGCGCCCGGCTGGTCACCACGAGCGCCCGGACCCCGGCGGCCAGCGCCGCGCGGACGCCGCCGACTGTGGGGCCGTCGTCGTCCACCGGCACCCCGACGGTACGCAGCCCGAGCGCGGCGATCAGGTCGAGCAGGTTGGCCCAGCCCGGGTCCTCCACCGCCACCGCGTCGCCGGGGCGCAGGTGCGCGGCGAGCAGCCGTTCGATGCCGTCGAGCGCGCCTCCGGTGACTGTCAGCTCGCCGGGCGGCACCCCGTCCGCGGCGAGCCGGTCCCTCGCCAGGGCGGCCAGGTCGGGCAGCACGGCGTCGGTCGCGTACCCGCCGGGGGGTCCGATGTCGGCGGCGAGCGCGGCGAGGTGCGGCCCGAGCGGGGGCAGCAGCCGGGGGTCGGGCTGGCCGGCGGAGACGTCGCGACCGCCGGGCAGCGGCGGGGGCAGCAGCGCGGCGCGGCGGGCGGCCACCGGTGGGCGGGGGCGGACCCGGGTGCCGTGCCGGCCGGCGGTCGCGACCAGGCCACGTTGCCGCAGTTCCTGGTACGCCTTCGCGACGGTGGCCGGACTGACGCCGAGGTCGGCGGCGAGCGCCCGGACGGCGGGCAGGGCGTCGCCCGGGGCGAGCGCGCCGCTGCGGATGCCCGATTCGACGCTGGCCGAAATCGCGGCGGAGGTCGAGCCGCTGACCTGATAATGTGCTGCCACAGTTTGGCGATTGTACTAGAACAAAGGTGGGATGTCACATGTACCCTCCGACCCCCCGCACCACAGCCAGCCGCGTCCGCGACCGGATGCGCTACGACGCGGCCACCGCGCACGCGCTGCTCGACGAGGCGTACCACTGCGCGCTGTCGTTCACCGTCGACGGCGAGCCGCGCGTCCTACCGACCCTGCACGTGCGCGTCGGCGACACGCTCTACCTGCACGGCTCCACCGGCAGCCGGCCACTGCTGGCCGCCCGGGGCGAGGCCGGGCTGCCGGTCTGCGTCGCCGTCACCCACCTCGACGGGCTGGTCTACGCGCGGTCGCAGTTCCACCACAGCGCCAACTACCGGTCCGTGGTGGCGCACGGCACCGCCCGGCTGGTCGAGGACACGGACGAGAAGGCGGCGGTGATGACCGCGCTGATCGAGAAGGTGGCCACCGGGCGCTCCGCCGAGAGCCGCCCGCCGAACCGGCGCGAGCTGGCCGAGACGGCGGTGCTGGCGCTGCCGCTGCGGGAAGTGTCGGTACGGGTGCGCACCGGCGGAGTGAACGACGACCCGGCCGACGAGGCGCTGCCGTACTGGGCCGGTGTGGTGCCGCTGCGGCTCACGCCGGGCCGCCCCGAGCCCGCCCCCGGGGTGAGCGCGCCGGTGCCGGCGTACCTGCGGGCGGCCCGCTCGCCGTGGCACGAGCCCGCGGTGCTGCGCGGCGAGCACGCGGTGCTGGAGCCGCTCGACCTCGCCCACGCCGACGAGCTGTACGCCGCCACCGACGACCCGCAGGTGTGGCAGCACCTGGGCGGTACGCGGCCCGCCGACGCCGACGAGATGCGCCAGGTTGTCGCCAGTTACCTGGACGCGCAGGAACGCGGCGAGCAGGTGTGCTGGGCGCAGCGCTGCGCCACCACCGGCGCGGTCATCGGCACCACCTCGTACTACGAGATCGACCCGGTCCGCCGGTCGCTGGCGATCGGCTACACCTGGCTGGGCCGCCCCTGGTGGCGTACCGGCGTCAACACCGAGGCGAAGCTGCTGCTGCTGGGCCGGGCCTTCGACGAGCTGGACGCGGTGCGCGTGGTCTGGCACACCGACATCCGCAACGAGCGCTCCCAGCGGGCCATCGAACGGCTCGGCGCGAGCCGGGAGGGCGTGCTGCGGCAGCACAAGCAGCGCGCCGACGGCTCCTGGCGGGACACCGTGCAGTACTCCATGCTCGCGCAGGAGTGGCCGAGCGCACAGGCCAGCCTGCGGGAACGTCTTCGCGCGGCGGCCCCCGTGGCGTCATGATGTCCGGCGTGCTGGGGATCACCGACATCTGGACGTACGTGCTGGGCACCGTGGCGATCGTGCTGCTGCCCGGACCGAACTCGCTCTTCGTGCTGGCCACCGCCGCCCGCCGGGGCGTGGCCACCGGTTACCGGGCCGCGGCCGGGGTGTTCGTCGGCGACGCGGTGCTGATGTTCCTCTCCGCCGCCGGGGTGGCCTCGCTGCTCCAGGCGTACCCGCCGCTCTACCTGGTGATCAAGTACGCCGGCGCGGCGTACCTCGGGTGGTTGGGGCTGGCCATGCTGCGCGGCGCGTGGCGGCGCTGGCGCGACCGCAACGACCCGGCCACGCCGCGCCTGATCGACGAGGTCGAGCCGGCCGGGCCGCAGGAGCCGTTCCGGCGGGCGCTGGTGATCAGCCTGCTCAACCCGAAGGCGATCCTGTTCTTCGTCTCGTTCTTCATTCAGTTCGTCGACCCCGGGTACGCCTGGCCGGCGCTGTCGTTCCTGCTGCTCGGGCTGATCGCGCAGGTCGCCAGCGCGCTCTACCTGACCGCGCTGATCTTCACCGGCACGTTCCTGGCGGCCCAGTTCCGGCAGCGCCGTCGGCTGGCCGCGACCGGGACCACGGCGGTGGCGATGCTGTTCCTCGGCTTCAGCCTCAAGCTCGCCGCCGGCTGAGGTGTAAGGAAGGGCCCCTTCTTAACGCCTCCGGTAGAGGAAGGGCCCCTTCTTAACAAGATCACGTGCCGTCGCCCCCACCGCCACCGCCGCCGATGCCCGCGCCGCCGGCCGTGCCGCCGAGCCCGTAGCCGGGCGCGACCGGCCGGTCGGGCGGGCGGCTGACGTGCGCCGACTCGCGGATCGTGGCCGACCAGTCGGCGTGCGCCGCCGCGGCCGCGTGCCGGTCGATGGCGTGCCGCAGCCAGCCGTCCACAGTCGCCACCCAGTCCCGCTGGTCGACCCCGGCGTGCCAGATCCGGAACCGGCTGATGCTCTGGTGGGTGATCCCGGCCAGGGAGAGCCGCCGGTCCAGCCAGAGCAGCACCTCCATGCCGGCCGAGTCGGTCAGCATGATCACTTCGAGTTCGGTCATCGGGCCGGCGTAGAGCGGGGCGGCCCAGAAGCCGTACCACTGCTGGAACGGCAGCGTCTGATCCACCCCCGGCAGGCGTCCCTCGCGCAGCCCGGCCTGCCGGATCGCGAAGCCGAGCGTGTCCAGCGCGGCGAGCACGTGCTCCTGGGAGGGCAGCGGGTGGATCAGCACCGGCACCATCGCGCCCTGGTCGACCTCCGGGTCCACCGACACCTCGGTACGCAGCCCGGTACGCAGGCTCAGCAGCGGCACCCCGCCGTACGTGGTCACCGGTGACTCCCACGGCAGCGGCACGGCGAACTCGACGGCGCGCCGTCGTCCGGCCGGCACCACGAACCGGCCCGCGATCGTCCACGTCTGGAACTGCACCAGGCGGCGCGGCGCCTCCGGGTCCTCCGGTTCGACCTGGGTGACCAGGCCGAGCCGGATGTGCCGGACCGGTACGTCCGATCCGCCGGCGCTGAGCGTCACCCGGCCCGGCAGGCGCAGGCCCGGCCGGGTGCTCGGATTGGGCAGGGTGGTGCTCACGGAGAGCCCGGTCCAGGCGGAGTCCCGCGACACCCCGGTCAACCGCATGCCGGGGCATTCCCGCTGCCCGCCGGGCCATGCCCGACCGAAGCGGACGCCGGACGCCGGCTGCCGGACGCCGGACGCCGGGTGCCAGACGCCGCAACGGACGCCGGCCCGGCGAGGTGGTCTCCCACCTCGCCGGGCCGGTACGGATCATGACGGTCAGCGCATCCGGCGGCCTCGCGGCACCGGGTCGGTCTCGTCGTCGAACTCGCCGATGACCTCCTCCAAGAGGTCCTCCAGCGCGACGAACCCGATCGGCCGGGTCGGCCCGCCACCGTTGCTCACCAGCGCGAGCTGCGCCTGCTGCGCCCGCATGGCGGCCACCGCCTCGGTCACCGACGCCTCGGCCGGCAGCGTGAAGGCGTTGGTCATCAGCTCGTCCGCGGTCGCCGGGCGGCCGGTGGTGACGGCACGCACCGCCTCGCGTACGTGCACCAGGCCGCACACCTCGCCACCGGCGTCAACCACGGCGAGCCGGGACCGGCCGCTGTCGCGGGAGACGTGCTCGATCCGCTCGGCGGTCTCGTCGCGGCCCACCGTGACGATCCGGTCGAACGGCTCCATCACCTGCGCCACAGTGGTGCCCTGAAGCTCCAGCATGCTGCTGAGCAGCTGGTGCTGCTCGGCGCCGAGCAGCCCGTGCTCCCGGGACTGCTCCAGCAGGATGCGCAGCTCGTCCGGGCCGTGCACCTGGGCGAGCTGGTCCTGCTGCTGCACGCCGAACAGCCGCAGCATCGCGTTGGCGAGCCCGTTGAGCACGGAGAGCACCGGCCGGACGATCCGGGCGAAGGCCCGGAACGGCAGCGCCAGCAGCGTCGCCGAACGCTCCGCGTCGGTGATCGCCCACGACTTCGGGGCCATCTCGCCGACCACCAGGTGCAGGAACGTCACCAGGGACAGCGCGAACACCAGCGCCACCACGTGACTGGCCGCGGTGGGCAGGCCGACCGCGTGCAGCAGCGGGCTGATCAGCCGTTCGATGGCCGGTTCGGCCAGCGCGCCCAGGCCCAGCGTGCACAGCGTGATGCCGAGCTGCGCGCCGGCCAGCATGAGGCTCAGCTCGCGGACGCCGTCGAGCGCCGCGCGGGCGGCCCGGCCGCCACCGGCGGCCGACTGCTCCAGCCGGTACCGCTTGGCCGCGACGAGCGCGAACTCGGCGGCCACGAAGAATCCGTTGAGCGCGAGCAGCACCACGGAGAAGAACAACGCGAACCCGGGGGTCATGCCGCACCCTCCCCGGACACGTCGGCGGTGGACCGCAGCCGTACCGAGTCGGCCACGTGCCGGTCCACGGCGAGCACCTCGACCAGCACCCGCGGGCCGGAGGCCGGCTCGTCGCCGTCGGCGGCGACCGGGATCTCCAGCCGGTCACCGACCTCGGGCACCCGGCCCAGCTCCCGCATCACCAGACCGGAGAGCGTGTCGTACTCGGGCGCCTCGGGCAGCTCGATGCCGGTGCTGTCGGCGACCTCGTCGATGCGCCAGCGCGCCGGGACGACCCAGGAGCCGTCCTCCTGCCGCGCCGCGGCCCGGTCCGGCGGGTCGTCCTCGTCGCGGATCGGCCCGACCAGTTCCTCGGCCAGGTCCTCCAGCGTGATCACGCCGGCGAAGCCGCCGTACTCGTCGACCACGCAGGCGAGCTGCCGGTGCCCGGACCGCAGCCGGTCGAGCACCGTCGGCAGCGGCAGCGTCTCGGGCACGAGCAACGGGGGTACGGCCACCGCGTCGACCCGGGTGGTCGCGCGCTGCGCCGGGGGCACCCCGAGCACGTCGGCGATGCCGACCACGCCGATCAGGTCGTCGACGCCCTCGGCGCCGCGCACCGGGAACCGGGAGTGGCCGGTGTCCAGCAGCTCGACGATGCGGCTGACCGGCTCGTCGGCCCGCACGGTGTGCACGTCGACGCGGGGCACCATCGCCTCGCCGGCGGTCAGCTCCCGGAAGTCCAGGCCCCGGTCCAGCAGGTCGGACATCTCGGCGTCGAGGTGCCCCTCCTCCCGGGACTCGGCGATGATCTGCTCCAGGTCCTGCGGGGTGGCGCCGCTGGGCAGCTCCTCGATCGGCTCGATGCCGATGCGGCGGAGCAGCCGTACCGCGGCCCGGTCGAAGAGCGTGATCAGCGGGCCGGCGATCTTCAGGTACATCAGGGTGGACCGGGACAGCGCCCGGGCCAGCGGCTCGGCGCGGGCGATGGCCAGGTTCTTCGGGGCCAGCTCACCCAGGACCATCTGCACCACTGTGGCGATGACCAGGGCCAGCGCCACCGACAGCGGCAACGCCACCGCGCTGGAGATGCCGGTGAGGCCGAGCAGGTCGGCCAGCCCGGCGCCGAGGAACGGCTCGGCGACGTAACCGACGAGCAGGGCGGTCACGGTGATGCCCAGTTGGGCGCCGGACAGCATGAACGAGAGCCGCGCGGTGACCTCCAGGGCCCGGGCCGCGGCACGATCGCCACCGTCGGCGAGCTGCTTGAGCTTGCCCCGGTCCACGGCGACGTAACCGAACTCCTGGGCCACGAAGTAACCGGTGGCGGCGGTGAGCACGATGATGAGAAGGAGACCGACGAGGATCAGCACGGGAGGTTCAGTGCTCCCGGGGTCGTCGGGGAGGGAATTCGCCGGGTATGACCCGGCCGGCTACTGCTGCCCTCCGGGGCAGGAGAGTCGATCATGCGGCCCATTTTATCGGTACCGGCTGGACGTCCGCTGAGGGTGCCGGGAACCCTCCCCCACGTCCGGTTCACCGCCCGGCGAGCTCGTCCACGTCCAGCAGGCTCCGGTCGACCCGGCCGGACCGGTAGGCCGCCCGGCCGATCATCTGCGCGGCGACCGGCGCGGTGGAGAGCTGGAAGATCGCCACCAGGACCAGCATGCCCAGGTCCGAGGGGGTACGCAGACGCAGCGCCAGCCCCGCCAGCAGCAGCAGGACGCCCAGCACCTGCGGCTTGGTGGCCGTGTGCATCCGGTCCAGCACGTCCGGGAAGCGGACCAGCCCGATGCCGGCGATCAGCCCCAGCACCGCCCCGGCCAGCAGCAGGACCCCGCCCGCCCAGTCCGCGATCGTGCCGGCACTCATGCTTCGGCCCGGACCGCGAAGCGCACCAGCGACACCGAACCGATGAAGCCGAGCAGGGAGAGCACCACGAGCACGGGCAGCGTGGTGGCGTGCCGGTTCACGGCGGCCTCCGCCCCCACCGCGGCGAGCATCGCCGACAGCAGCAGGTCGGCGCCGACGACCCGGTCGAGCAGGGACGGGCCGCGGTAGATGCGGGCCAGGGCGAGCAGCGCGGTGGCCGAGAGCAGCACGGTGAGCGCGACGGCGAGCAGGACTGTCACGGGTGGTTCCTCCGTTCGGCGGGTTCGAGGTCGAGCCGGCGTACCTCGGCGGGAGATCCGATGGCGCGGACGATGCGCCGTTCGACGGCGAGCACACGCTCGCGGCTGCCGGTGATGTCCTCGGGGCCGCGCACGTCGAGCACGTGCACGTAGAGCACGCCCGCGGCCCGGTCGACGTCGATGATCAGCGTGCCCGGCACCAGCGAGATCACCTCGGCGGTGAGCGCCAGGTTGAGGTCGGTACGCACGCGCAGCGGCACCGCGATGATGGCGCCGCGCGGGCGGTAACCGAAGCGCAGCGCCACGGCGGCCACGTGCAGGCTGGCGCTCACCAGCTCCGCGATGAAGGTGATCAGGAAGACCAGCAGCGCGCGGGGGCGGAACCGGCCGCCGAACGTGACCGGCGGCAGCGGGAAGAACAGCAGCACGGCCGCGCCGACCACCAGCCCGGCGATGAGGTTGCCCACTGACACGTCGCCCCACAGCAGCAGCCACGCGGCGACCAGCCAGCCGAGCGCGAGCGCCTGGTCGCGGCGCCGCCCACCCCGGCCCACCACCTGAATCGGCACGTCGGGCTCGGGCGCGGCCCGGGGTACGCCCGTCGGCTCCCCGGTCGCGCCCCCGCCCGGGGGCAGGTCGTCGGTCATGGCACGTCCCGGGGCAGGACCGCCCGCACGTACGGGGTGCGTTCGCGCAGGTCGGTGGCCGCGTTCGAGGTGACCTGGAACAGCGGCCCGGCCGCCAGCGTGAACAGCACGCCGAGCGCGACCAGGGCGGTGGTGGCGCCGACCATCAGGCCGGGCAGCCGGGCCGGCACGGTGGTGGAGGCCAGCCGGGGCGCCCGCCAGAACGCGATGTTCCACACCCGGGAGGCCGCGTAGAGCGTGAGCAGGCTGGTCAGCGTGCCGGCCCCGACCAGCACGGCGGGCAGCGTCCCGCCCGCCGCCACGCCGGCCTGGAGCAGACCCAGCTTGCCGAGGAAGCCGGAGAACGGCGGGATGCCCGCCAGGTTCATCGCCGGGACGAAGAAGAGCACGCCGAGCATCGGGGCGACCCGCGCCAGCCCGCCGATACGGCGCAGGTCGGTGCTGCCCGCCCGCTCCTCGACCAGGCCGGCGACCAGGAACAGCGTGGTCTGGATGGTGATGTGGTGCACCACGTAGAAGATCGCCCCGGACAGGCCGGCGACGCTGCTCAGCGCCACCCCGAAGATCATGTAACCGATGTGGCTGACCAGCGTGAACGACAGCAGCCGCTTCAGGTCCGACTGGGCCACCGCGCCGAGGATGCCGACCACCATGGTCAGGCCGGCCACCACCATCAGCAGGCCGGCGACCTGGCCGCCGGGGAACAGCAGCGTCTCGGTGCGGATGATCGCGTACACGCCGACCTTGGTGAGCAGGCCGGCGAAGACAGCGGTCACCGGCGCGGGCGCGGTCGGGTAGCTGTCCGGCAACCACGCCGACAGCGGGAACACCGCCGCCTTGATCCCGAACGCGAGCAGCAGCATCAGTTGCAGCGTCAGGCGTACGCCCGACGGCAGCGCGTCCAGCCGGCCGGCGAGCTGCGCCATGTTCAGCGTGCCGGTGGCCGCGTACACCAGCCCCACCGCGGACAGGAACAGCAGCGACGACAGGATGCTGACCACCACGTACGTCGAGCCGGTGCGCAGCCGCACCTCGGTGCCGCCCAGCGTGATCAGCACGAAGCTCGCGGCGAGCAGGATCTCGAAGCCGACGAAGAGGTTGAACAGGTCCCCGGCCAGGAAGGCGTTCGTCACGCCCGCGGTGAGCACCAGGTACGTGGGGTGGTAGATGCTCACCGGCGCGGTCTCGCCGGTCTCCCCGCGGCCCTGGCCGATCGAGTAGAGCAGCACGCACAAGGTCACCGCTGAGGAGACCAGCACCATCAGCGCCGCCAGCTGGTCGGCCACCAGCACGATGCCCACCGGCGCCGGCCAGCCGCCCACCTGCACCACCACCGGCCCGAACCGGTACGCCTCGACCAGCAGCACCGCCGCCACCACCAGGACGCTGGACAGGCAGAGCACGCTTATCGACCGCTGCAGGCGGGGCCGCCCGGACAGCAGGAGGGTGAGCGCCGCGCCGAGCAGCGGCACCACCACCGGCAGCGGCACGAGCCCGCTCATGTCTCACCGTCCCGGCGCAGCCGCCGGCGGGCCGGCTCCGGGTCCACCTGCTCCGGGTCGTCGTCCGGGCCCTCGCCGCCGTGGTCCGCGGTCGACACCTCGTTGCTCTCGGCGAGCCGGACGATCTGCCGGTCCTCCAGGTCGTCCTGCACCTCGTCGTCGCCGCTGGTGTACCAGCTGCGGTACGCGACGGCGAGCAGGAACGCGGTCAGCCCGAACGTGATCACCACTGCGGTGAGCACCATGGCCTGGGGCAGCGCGTCGCTCATCTCACCCTGCGGGGAGGAGCCCACGAACGGTGCGGCGCCGGCTCGCCCGCCGAGCAGGATGAGCAGGTTCACGCCGTTGCCGAGCAGGATGATGCCGAGCAGGATCCGGGTCAGGCTGCGTTCCAGCAGCAACGTGACACCGGCGGCGACGAGCACCCCGACCGCCAGCACCAGCACCAGCGTCGGACCGGCCGCGCCCCTGGTCATGTCGGGCCGTCCCGCTGGACGATCAACCCGCGTCCCGCCTCACCGGCGGCCTCCACGTGCCGGTCCACCTCGGCGCCCAGGCTGCGCAGGATGTCCAGCACCAGCCCGACCACCACCAGGTAGACGCCGATGTCGAAGAAGAGCGACGTGACCAGGTAGAAGTCGCCGATCACCGGCAGCCACAGGCCGACCTTGACGCTCTGCAGCACGTCGCCGCTCAGCGCCAGCCCGAGCACCCCGCTGCCGACCGAGATGCCCAGACCCGCGCCGAGCACGGTGCCGGCCCCGACCGGCGCCGCCTCGGCCAGCTCGTACCGGCCGCCGGCCAGATAGCGCAGGGCCAGCGCGAGGCCCGCCACCAGGCCGCCGGCGAAACCGCCACCGGGGGCGTTGTGCCCGGAGAAGAGCAGGAACAGCGAGAAGATCAGTACGGTGTGGAAGATCAGCCGGGTGACCACCTCGAACACGATCGAGCGCCGCCGCTCCGGCAGCGTCTGCCCGCCGCGCAGCCACACCGTGCGCCGGTCACCGGCGCGCATCGCGACCGGCCGCGGGCGGCGCGGACGCGGCCCGGTGCGGGAACGCTCGTAGATCAGGCTGGCCACACCGGTCGCGGTCACCACGAGCACCGAGATCTCCCCCATGGTGTCCCAGGCCCGGATGTCCACCAGGGTCACGTTCACGACGTTGCGGCCGTACCCCTCGACGAGGGCGAGCTGGGGGAAGTCGGCGGAGATCGACGGCGCCCGGCGCGCTCCGGCCGCGGTCAGCGCCAGGCCGGCCATCACCACGCCGGCGGCGATCCCGATGCCGCGCCGCACCCAGCGGCTGCGGCGCAGCGGACGCGCCGAGAAGCGTTCCGGCAGCCGGCGCAGCACCAGCACGAACACGGCGATCGTGGCGGTCTCCACCAGGAACTGGGTCAGCGCCACGTCCGGCGCGCCGTAGAGGACGAACATCATCGCGGTGCCGTAGCCGGTGACCCCGACCAGCAGCATCGCGGTGAGCCGGCGACGCGCGCCGACCGCGAGCAGCGCGGCCACCGCGATCACCACCGCGACCACGAGCTGGGCCGGGTTGTCCCACACCGCCAGCTCGACCCGCCACGGCGCGGTGGCGAGCATCGCCCCGCCAGGCACGAACACCAGCGCGAGCAGCACCGTACCGAGGTACTGCGGCAGCGAGCCGCGCTGGGTGGCGCCGGTGACCTCGATGGCGAGCCGGTCGAAGCCGTGCGTCACCCACTCGTACCCCTGGTTGCCGCTCACCGGCGAGCGCAGCCGCGCCAGCGCGGGCGCGAGCGGGCCGCGGACCAGGTGCAGCGCCGCGCCGCCGGCCAGCACGAGGGCGGAGAGGCCGAGCGCCGCGGTCGGCCCGTGCCAGAGCGCCAGATGCTCCTCGACCGGTCCGAACAACTCCGCGTACGGCTCGAACAGGCCGCTCAGCCACCCGGCGGCCGGACCGGCGGCGAGCCCGGCCACGGCGAGCAGCGCCGGGGGTACGAGCATCGCGGCCGGTGGCCGGGCCACCTCCGTGTCCGCGACGCCGGGCCGGGTGCCGAACGCGCCCCAGACGAACCTGATGCTGTACGCGACGGTGAGCGCGCTGCCGGCCACCAGCACGACGAGCACGAGCGGGTCGCCGGTGAACGCGGCGAGCACCGACTCCTTGGCCACGAACCCCAGCAGCGGCGGCACGCCGGCCATCGAGGCGGCGGCGAGCGTGGCGACGATCGCCAGCCACGGCGCGGCCCGGCCCACCCCGGACAGGTCCCGCAGGTCACGGGTGCCCGCCTCGTGGTCGAGGATGCCGACGACCAGGAACAGCGCCGCCTTGAACAGCGCGTGCGCCGCCAGCATCGCCACGCCGGCCAGCGCCGCCTTCGGGGTGCCCGCCCCGAACAGCACGGCGAGCAGTCCGAGTTGGCTGACCGTGCCGTACGCCAGCAGCAGCTTCAGGTCGGTCTGCCGCAGCGCCGCCCAGCCGCCCAGGACCAGCGAGAGCAGCCCGGCGACGACGGTGACCGGCCGCCACGGTCCGGCCGCGGCGAGCGCCGGGCCGAGCAGTCCGATGAGGAAGATGCCGGCCTTCACCATCGCCGCCGCGTGCAGGTACGCGCTGACCGGTGTCGGCGCGGCCATCGCCACCGGCAGCCAGGCGTTGAACGGGAACACCGCCGACTTCGCCAGCGCGCCGGCGAGGACGAGCAGCACCGCCAGCGCCAGGTATCCGCCGCCGGGCAGCGGCGCGGACGCCACCGACGACCAGCGGTAGCCGCCCGCGTGGTGACCGAGCATCAGGAACCCGACGAGCATCGCCAGGCCGCCCAGCGTGGTCACGGTGAGCGCCTGCGCGGCCGCCCACCGGCTGGACCGGCGCTCGGTGCTGTGCCCGATCAGCAGGTACGAGAAGACGGTGGTCAGTTCCCAGAAGACGTAGAGCAGCAGCAGGTCGTCGGAGACGACGAGGCCGAGCATCGCCCCGGCGAAGGCGACCATGACGGCGGCGAACCGGGCCAGCCCGACCGACCCGGGTTCGAAGTAGCGGGCGGAGTAGACGAGCACCAGCGCGCCGACGCCACCGACCAGCAGCAGCATCAGCCAGGACAGCGTGGTGACCCGCAGCGCCACGTCGAACTGCAGCTCCGGGATCCACTGGTACGTCTCGACGACCGCGCCGCCGTCGCGTACCGCCCCGGTGTGGGCCGCCGCCCAGACCGCGGTGGCGGCCGGGGCGAGCGCGAGCAGCAGGCAGGCGCGTGGACCCCACCGGCGGACCAGCAGCGGGGCGAGCAGCGCCGCCACCAGGTGCACGATCAGCAGGACGAGCACGCGTACTCCCGGTCGAGGTGACAGCGCGCCGGAACACGCTGGGACACAACCGATCAGACGTCACAACCAACCCCAACCGCGCCCTTTTCCCCAAAAGCCACCCATCTCCCCCCCCACCCCACCCGCCTTCTCGCGGTGATCAAGGAGTTTGTGTCCGGAGCAGGCTGGTGCGGTGACACGAACTCCTTGATCAACGCGGAGTTCGGGCACCGGTCAGGTCGGGTGGGCCGGTCAGGACAGGGCGGTGGAGTCCAACTGGCGGGCGGCCCGGTCGACGGCGCGCTGGGCGACCGCGAGGGACCGCAGCGGCAGCCGGGCGTCGCGGCTCTCCCGGCGCTGGACGAAGTAGTGCACGGCGGCCCGCACGCGCGCCCGGTCGGCGGCACTGGAACGGGCGGTGGCGAGGATCATCTCGCGCAGCCGCCGGGCCAGCTCCTCGGCCAGTTCGAGGTCGGGACCGCGCAACCCGGCGCGGAGCGCGGCCAGCCGGCCGTCGACCTGACGGAGGAGCAGGTCGGTGCCGGGCCCGAAGCCTCGTTCCTCGACGGTCATCCACGCCTCCAGCCCACGCCGCATCGCGAGTGAAGTTACTTTATGTTGCAGTGCACAAGCAACCAGTTAAGTAAGACTTAACGGAATAACCACCCATTTCCCTCCCTGAGCGTCGTCGCCGGGACAGATCGCTCCGGCGAGGCGGCCGGATGTCACACCTGCGCGGCAGGATGGGGTCGTGGCGGACGAGGTGACCCGGTCGGGCGGGGTGCTCCAGGAGTTCGGCGCGGCGACCCGGGAGTGGTTCACCGCGGCGTTCGCCGCGCCCACCCCGGCCCAGCAGGGCGCCTGGCACTCGGTGGCCGCCGGGCGCAACGCCCTGGTCGTCGCGCCGACCGGCTCCGGCAAGACGCTCGCGGCCTTCCTCTGGTCACTGGACCGGCTCGCCAAGGAACCGCCGCCGGCTGACCCCCGCCGACGCTGCCGCGTGCTCTACGTCAGCCCGCTCAAGGCGCTCGCCGTCGACGTCGAACGCAACCTGCGTGCCCCGCTCACCGGGATCCGCCAGGCCGCCGCCCGGCTCGGCCTGGCCCCGCCCGACGTCACCGTCGGCATGCGAACCGGGGACACCCCGGCCGACGAGCGCCGCGCCTTCGCCCGCACCCCGCCGGACATCCTCATCACCACGCCCGAGTCCCTGTTCCTGCTGCTCACCTCCGCCGCCCGCGAATCGCTGCGCGGCGTGGACACGGTCATCCTGGACGAGGTGCACGCGGTCGCGGGCACCAAGCGCGGCGCCCACCTCGCGCTGTCCCTGGAACGCCTCGACGCGCTGCTGGAGCGGCCCGCCCAGCGGATCGGGCTCTCCGCCACGGTCCGGCCGATCGACGTGTGCGCCCGCTTCCTCGGCGGCGCCCGCCCGGTCGACGTGGTGCAGCCGCCGGCCGACAAGACCATCGAGGTGAGCGTCCAGGTCCCGGTGGAGGACATGACGCGCCTCGACGAGCAGGAGCCACCGGAGGACGACCTCGGCGGGCTCGCCCCCCGCCGCCCCTCGATCTGGCCGGCCGTCGAGGAACGCGTGTTCTCGCTGATCCGCGCGCACCGGTCCACGATCGTGTTCACCAACTCCCGGCGCAGCGCCGAACGGCTCTGCGCCCGCCTCAACGAGCTGGCCGCCGAGGAGTTGGAGGCGGCGTCCTCCCCGGATGGCAGCCGCGTGGCCCGGGGCGGGGAGCCGGTGCGCGTATCCGATCTGCTGCCCGGCGTCGACGGCCCGCCGGCCGGCGACGAGGCCGGGCTCGACGACGCCGACGGGCTCGGCCCGATGTCCGGCGGCGGGCCGGCCGACGGGAGCCGGGCCCGGCGCGGGGCGGAGGCGTTCGGCGGGCCGGTGGGGCCGGTGCGCGCGCCGCGGCAGCCGGCCGAGGTGATGGCGCAGTCCGGCGCGGCGACCGGGGCGCCGGCGGTGATCGCGCGGGCGCACCACGGCAGCGTGTCCCGGGAGGAGCGCAAGCAGATCGAGGAGGCGCTCAAGTCCGGGCGCCTGCCCGCCGTGGTGGCCACGTCCAGCCTGGAGCTGGGCATCGACATGGGCGCCGTCGACCTGGTGGTGCAGATCGAGGCGCCGCCGAGCGTGGCCGCCGGGCTGCAACGGGTCGGGCGGGCCGGGCACCAGGTGGGCGCGGTCTCGCGCGGCGTCGTCTTCCCCAAGCACCGGGGCGACCTGCTCTCCTGCACGGTGGTGGCCGAGCGGATGGGCGCCGGGGCGATCGAGGAGCTGCACTACCCACGCAACCCGCTCGACGTGCTGGCCCAGCAGATCGTCGCGATGGTGGCGCTGGAGCCGTGGCGGCTCGGCGACCTGGCCGTGCTGGTCCGCCGGGCGGCGCCGTTCGCGGAGCTGCCCGACTCGGCGCTGCACGCGGTGCTCGACATGCTCTCCGGGCGCTACCCGTCCACCGCGTTCGCCGAGCTGCGGCCGCGGCTGGTCTGGGACCGCGCCACCGACGTGCTGACCGGCCGGCCCGGCGCCCAGCGGCTCGCCGTGACCAGCGGCGGCACCATCCCCGACCGGGGCCTGTTCGGTGTGTTCCTGGCCGGCGCCGAGCGGGCCGCCCGGGTGGGTGAGCTGGACGAGGAGATGGTCTACGAGTCCCGGGTGGGTGACGTGTTCCTGCTCGGCTCGTCGTCCTGGCGGATCGAGGAGATCACCCCGGACCGGGTGCTCGTCTCCCCCGCGCCGGGGCAGGCGGCCCGGATGCCGTTCTGGAAGGGCGACCAGCTCGGCCGTCCGGTCGAGCTGGGCCGGGCGATCGGGGCCCGGGTCCGGGCGCTGCTGCGGCAGTCAGACGCCGACGCGGTGGCGGCGCTGCGCGCCGGTGGGCTGGACGACTGGGCCGCCGGCAACCTGATGAACTACCTGCGCGAGCAGAAGGCGGCCACCCGGTCGCTGCCGGACGACCGGACGGTGGTGGTCGAACGGTTCCGCGACGAGCTGGGCGACTGGCGGCTCGCCGTGCACTCGGTGCTCGGCGCGCGCGTCAACGGGCCGTGGGCGCTCGCGATCGGCCGCCGGCTGGCCGAGCGGTACGGCGTGGACGCCCAGGTCATGCCCTCCGACGACGGCATCGTGGTGCGCCTGCCGGACACCGCCGAGACGCCGCCCGGCGCCGACGTGGTCGTGTTCGAGCCGGACGAAATCGCCCAGCTGGTCGAGGAGTCGGTGGGCACGTCCGCGCTGTTCGCGTCCCGGTTCCGCGAGTGCGCGGCCCGGTCGCTGCTGCTGCCCCGGCGTGACCCCCGGCGGCGGCAGCCGCTGTGGCAGCAACGCCAGCGGGCCGCGCAACTGCTCGACGTGGCCCGCGAGTACGCCGACTTCCCGGTCACGCTGGAGGCCGCCCGCGAGTGCCTCCAGGACGTCTTCGACCAGCCCGCTCTGGCCGAGTTGATGCGTGACCTGGCCGCCCGCAAGGTACGCCTGGTCGAGGTGGAGTCCGAGCGCCCGTCGCCGTTCGCGCGGTCGCTGCTGTTCGGGTACGTCGGCGCGTTCCTCTACGAGGGCGACGCCCCGCTGGCCGAGCGGCGGGCCGCCGCGCTGGCGCTCGACTCCGGGCTGCTCGGCGAACTGCTCGGCCGGGTCGATCTGCGGGAGCTGCTCGACCCGGAGGTGCTCGCCGAGACCGCCCGTCAACTGCGCTGGCGCACCGAGCAGCGTCGGCCCCGCGACCCGGAGGACGTGGTCGAGCTGCTGCGCGTGGTCGGTGACCTGAGCAGCGCCGAGCTGGCCGAGCGGGGCGTGCCGGAGTCCTGGGCCGACGAGCTGGCGGCGGCGCGGCGGGTGCTGCGGGTCCGGATCGCCGGCGAGGACCGCTGGGTGGTCGTGGAGGACGCCGCCCGGCTGCGCGACGCGCTCGGCGTGGCGCTGCCCGTCGGGGTCGCCGAGGCGTACCTCGCGCCGGTGGCCGATCCGCTCACCGACCTGGTCGCCCGGTACGCCCGCACGCACGGCCCGTTCGCGGCGGCCACCTGTGCGGCCCGGTTCGGGCTCGGCGTGTTCGTGGTGGAACAGGCGCTGCGGCGGCTCGCGGCGAACGGCCGGGTGGTCTCCGGCGAGTTCGCCCCGGACACGGTGGGCACGCAGTGGTGCGACGCGGAGGTGCTGCGCCTGCTGCGCCGCCGCTCCCTGGCCGCCCTGCGCCGGGAGATCGAACCGGTGCCGCCGCGCGCGCTCGCCACGTTCCTGCCCCGCTGGCAGCAGGTCGGCTCGTCGGCCCGGGGCGTCGAGGCGGTCGCCGCCGCCCTCGAACAGTTGCAGGGCGTGAACGTGCCGGCGTCCGCGCTGGAACGCCTGGTGCTGCCCGCCCGGGTCGCCGACTACTCCCCCGCCCAGCTCGACGAGCTGTGCGCCAGTGGTGAGGTGGTGTGGGCCGGCGCGGGCGCGATCTCCGGCGGCGACGGGTGGGTGACGCTCGCGTACGCCGACGTCGCCCCGCTGCTGCTTCCCCCGCCGGACGAGGCGCTGACGCTGACCCCGCTGCACGAATCAGTGCTCGACGCGCTCGCCGACGGGCAGGCGCTGTTCTTCCGGTCGCTCTCCGACCGGGTCGGCGCCACCGACGACGCCGCCCTGTCCGGCGCGGTGTGGGACCTGGTGTGGGCCGGTCACCTCACGAACGACACGCTCGCCCCGTTGCGGGCCGCGCTCGGCGCGGGCGGGGCGCACCGGTCCCGGCCGTCGGCGCCGCGCACCCGCTACCGCCGGCCCGGCCGGGTGGCGCTGCCCAGCCGGGGCGGCCCGCCCACAATGGCCGGTCGCTGGTCCCGGCTGCCCGAACGCGACAGCGATCCCACCCGGCGCGCCGCCGCGCTCGCCGACCTGCTGCTGGAGCGGCACGGCGTGGTGACCCGGGGCGCGGTCGTGGCCGAACAGGTCACCGGTGGTTTCGCCGGGGTCTACCCGGTGCTGTCCGCGCTGGAGGAACGCGGGGCGGCCCGGCGCGGCTACTTCGTGGAGGGGCTGGGCGCGGCACAGTTCGCGGTGCCCGGCGCGGTCGACCGGATCCGGGCGCTCGCCGACGACTCCCAGGGCCGGGGCGGCCCGGCGGTGGTGCTCGCGGCCACCGACCCGGCGAACCCGTACGGCGCGGCGCTGCCCTGGCCCGAGCGCGTGGTCGACTCGGGGGACGGCGCGGCACCGGCCACCGGGCACCGGGCCGGGCGCAAGGCGGGCGCGCTGGTCGTCCTGGTCGGTGGTGACGTGGTGCTCTACGTGGAGCGGGGCGGCCGGACGATCCTGTCGTTCACCGACGACACCGACACGCTCGGCGCCGCCGGCAAGGCGCTCGCCGACGCGGTGCACTCCGGCGCGCTCGGCGCGATCTCGGTGGAACGCGCCGACGGCGAGGCCGTGCACGCGTCCCCGCTGCGCGACGCGCTCACCGCCGCCGGTTTCCGCGCCACCCCGCGCGGCCTGCGGCTGCGCGGCTGAGGGCCCGGCCGCCCCGGTTAGGGTGTGCCGATGGCCTCGATCCGGGTACGCCAGGCGCGCGACGAGGACCGCGTGGCGCTGGCGGCGTTGCACGAACGGGAGTGGGGCGGGCCGATCGTGGTGGTCCACGACACCCGCTACGACCTGCGTGACCTGCCCGCGCTGGTGGCGGTGGACGAGACCGGCGGGTTCGCCGGGGCGCTGGCGTACCGGGTCGACGCCGACGGGCTGGAAGTGGTCAGCCTGGCCGCGGCGGCACCGGGCAACGGCGCGGGCACCGCCCTGCTGGCCGCCGCGCAGGAGACGGCCACCGCCGCCGGGGCGGACCGGATCTGGCTGGTCACGACGAACGACAACCTGGGCGCGCTGCGCTTCTACCAGCGCCGGGGGCTGCGGATCGTCGCTGTGGACGCGGGCGCTGTCGACCGGGCCCGCGCGGTCAAGCCGACGATCCCGGAGGTCGGGGCGGACGGCATCCCGCTGCACGACGAGTTGCGCCTGGCCCGGCGCCTGACCGGGGCGGACCAGCGATGAGCGGCCCGGTCTCCGCGGGCCAGGGCCGCGCCACGCCGGGCGACGTTCCGAGCTGTGTCTCGCTGACCACCGACTACGGGCTGGCCGACGGGTTCGTGGCGGCGTGCCACGGGGTGCTGGCCCGGCTCGCCCCGGCTGTCCGGGTGATCGACGTGACGCACCTGGTGCCGCCGGCCGACGTACGCCGGGGCGCGGCCGTGCTCGCGCAGACAGTGCCGTACCTGCCGTGGGGCGTGCACGTGGCGGTGGTCGATCCGGGTGTCGGCACCGCACGCCGAGGCATCGCGCTGGCCGCGCCCGGCGGGCTGCTGGTCGGGCCGGACAACGGGCTGCTGCTTCCGGCCGCCGAGGCGCTCGGCGGGGTGAGCGCGGCGGTGGAGCTGACCAACCCGGACTGGCTCGGCCCGGCCGTCTCCCGCACGTTCCACGGGCGGGACGTGTTCGCGCCGGTCGCCGCGCGGCTGGCGCTGGGCGCGCCACTGGCCGAGGCCGGTCCGGCCGTGGATCCGGGCACGCTGGTCCGGCTGCCGGAACCGGTGGTCCGCGCCGAGCCGGGCAGCCTCACCGCCGAGGTGCTGACCGTCGACCACTTCGGCAACGTCCAGCTCGCCGCGCCGGGCACGCTGCTCGACGGCCTGCCGCCCCGGGTGCTGGTGAACGGCCGGGAGGCGGTCCACGGCCGCACGTTCGGCGACGCCCCGCCCGGCGCCCTGGTGGTCTACGTCGACTCCGCCGGCCTGGTCGCCGTAGCGGTGAACAGCGGCCGAGCCGCAGAAACCCTCCACACCACCCCCGGCGCCCTCCTCACCCTCACCACCCCCCACCCTTGACCCCCGCGATCTTGCAGTTGGCGCCCCGGCACAGAGGACAAATGCCCCACCGAAAGGGCCGAAACTGCAAGATCAACGGGGGTCAGGGGGCGAGAGGGCAGGGTCAGCAGCGGGGGACGGTGCCGCCGTAGATCGAGGACAGGTACGCGTGGCTGACGTAGGCGCCGCCGACCAGGCGGTACCACCTCGTCGTGGTGCGATAGGTACCGGTGATCTTCTGCCCGGTCACGTAGCACTGCACCGGCACCTGGGCGTACGTGGCGGCCAGGCCACGGCTCGCGTACGAGGTGCCCGCCCCGGCGCGCAGGTTCAGCGGCCCGGAGCCGACGACCGCTCGCGCCCCGCCACCTGTCCACAGCAGCGTCACGTCCACCCACGCGTTGTCGGTGAGCCGCAGCCCGTCCCAGAACGTCCCGTCGGCCAGGTCCAGCCCGGCCGGGTTGCGCACGGTGCGTCCGAACTGGTCCAGCCCGCCGTTGTAGTTGCTCTGGTACGCCGCCTGGGCCTCGGGCCGCCCGCGCGGCAGGTCCTTCCAGTTCTCCCGGATCGACGACGGGTTCCACCAGTCGTCGCGGGTGTTCCACGGGCCGACGTCCCAGACCGGGGCGTACTCGCAGCGGCTTCCGCTGGTGGTGCAGACCTTGACCGTGTAGTCGCCGGTGCCACGCGGGGACAGTCCGCGCCGGCTGGGCAGCGCCGCGAAGTGGTCCCGGGCGCGTACGGTGTGCCCGTTCGCGGTGGTGCCGCCGACCAGGCCGATCCGGGTCGCGTACACCCGGTAGGTGAGCGGAGCGGCCGGCTGGACCGCAGTGGTGGCGGCCGAGTCGGCGGCGAGCGTCAGCCCGGTGACTGTGGCCTCCGAGGCGGCGTCCCGGGTGGTCAGCACGACGCGCGCCTGCACCCGGCGGACCGGTTCGTCGAACACGGCCTCGGCGGCGTCGCGCCACTCGGTCCAGCCCCGGGCGCGCCAGCCGCGCACCTGGGCCACCGCCGTACCCCCGTCGCCGGTGCGGGCGGTGAGCCGGGCGCGTACCCGGGTGGCGGGCCGGTCCAGGACGCGCGGCGCGGAGAGCAGGATGCCCTCGGCGACCGGACCGCCCACGGCGGCCGGGCGGGTGCGGGCGGAGGGGCGGGGATCGGCCAGCCGGAGGCGGCCGGAACGCCAGGCGACGTTGACGTCGTCGCCACCGGCGACGGCGAGGTCGACGGACCAGCGTTCGGGGTCGGGCGCGCCGGCGCGAGCCGGCACGGCGGTGGACGGGTGCGCGGCCGACGCGGGCGTGCCGGGCAGTCCGGCGGCCACGGTGAGCAGGGCAGTCAGGGCGACGACGATACGACGTCCGGAATGAGCCATCAGCATTCTCCTCAGAACCCCCTGATCGTTGCGTTTCCGCTGATCAAGTGGAACCTCAGTACAAATGGCGACACATGCGAATTCTGTTCGGTAGGGAACAATGGCGGGGTGCCCGAAGGCGACACCGTCTGGAACACGGCGCGCGTCCTGGATCGCGCGCTGGCCGGGGCCCGGCTCACCGGGTCCGACTTCCGCGTGCCGCAGCTCGCCGCCACCGACCTGACCGGCTGGACCGTGCGCGAGTCGGCCAGCCGGGGCAAATACCTGCTGCTGCGCCTCACCGCGCCCACCGCAGCGCAGTGGACGCTGCACTCGCACCTGCGGATGGACGGCGCATGGCGCGCGTACACCCCGGGTGAGCGCTGGACGGCGCGGCCGGCGCACCTGATCCGCGTGGTGCTCCGCTCCCCCGGCGCGGTCGCCGTCGGCTACCACCTGCACGAGCTGGCGCTGGTGCCGACGGCCGAGGAGCTGTCGCTCGTCGGTCACCTCGGCCCGGACCTGCTGGGCCCGGACTGGGACGCCGACGAGGCGGTACGCCGCCTCGCGGCCGAGCCGGAACGCACCATCGGTGAGGCGCTGCTGGACCAGCGCAACCTCGCCGGGGTGGGCAACCTCTACAAGTGCGAGGTGCTGTTCCTGCGCGGGGTGTCCCCGTGGACGCCGGTGGGCGCGGTGCCGGACCTGCCGGGCACCGTCGCGCTGGCGCAGCGGCTGCTCGCGGCGAACCGGGGCCGCTGGACGCAGAGCACGACCGGGGTGCTGCGCCGGGGCGGGACCAGCTACGTCTACGGCCGCCGGGCCCAGCCGTGCCGGCGCTGCGGGACGGCCATCCGCAAGGAGGAGCTGGGCGAACGGGTCACCTACTGGTGCCCGGTCTGCCAGCCCGACCGTTCCTGACGTGGAACTTCCACGAAACGCCAAAGATCGCCGAGATAGGGACGATTGGGTACTTCCGTCCCACCCCCGTGGCGTCGCATGCTGCGATTGACCGCTCACCGATCGTCAGCAGCGCGTACGCCCGCCACGCCGGGGTGTCGGCCGGCGCGCCCCGACCCCGGGGAGAGCCATGGTGCTGTTCCGCAGACTCCGGCCGGGACGGCCGGACCGGGCCGGAGTCGCCGAGGAGACCGCGTTCGCCGGTTCCGCGGCGCGGGGCGTTCCCGCCGCGCGCGCCGGCGACGACGAGCCGGGGGCCACCCCGGCGAGCCTGGACCCGGCCGCCGTCCCGCGCCTGTTCGGCCCCGTGCCGAACACCGCCGCCAGCCCGCTGCCCACGCTCGACGCCGACGGCCGCCCGGCGCCGGGCACCGGCATCCGCAAGTTCGTCGACCCGCTGCCGCTACCAGGGCAGCCCGCCACCGACGGGCTCGGCGCCCGCCTGCCGGTAGCGGTCCCGGACACCATCACCTGGCCGGGCTGCGACTACTACGAGATCGGCCTCCAGGAGTACGCGCAGCGCCTGCACCGCGACCTGCCGGCCACCCGGCTGCGCGGCTACCGGCAGCTCAACCTGGGCACCGACGCCGCCGGCCACAACACGGTCAGCCCACCGGACCGCCCCTGGCACCTCGGCCCGATGATCGTCGCGCGGCGGGGCCGCCCGGTCCGGATCAAGTTCATCAACCAACTCCCCACCGGACGGGCGGGCGAGCTGTTCCTGCCGGTGGACGAGACCGTCGACGGGGCCGGCGCCGGCCCGCTGGACGGTCCCGCGCCGTACCCGCAGAACCGGGCCGTGCCGCACCTGTCCGGCGCGCAGACCGGGTGGATCAGCGCCGGCAACCCGTGGCAGTGGGTGACCCCGGCCGGCGAGATCACCCCGTACCCGGCCGGGGTGGGTGTCACCCCGGTGCCGGACATGCCGCCGCCCGGCGCGGGCGCCACCACGCTGTACTTCCCGAACGAGCAGAGCGGCCGGCTGATGTGGCTGCACGACAACACGCTCGGCCTGTCCCGGCTCACCGTCTACTCCGGGCAGATCGCGCTGTACCTGCTCACCGACCCCGCCGAGGACCGCCTCGTGGACGACGGCGTGCTGCCCGCGGAACAGTTCCCGCTGGTGATCGAGGACAAGACGTTCGTACCCGACGACGCGCAACTCGCCGCCCAGGACCCGACCTGGGACCGGGACCGCTGGGGCGCCAAGGGCAGCCTCTGGCACCCGCACGTCTACCAGCCCCGGCAGAACCCGTACCGGATCACCGGCGGCAACCCCACCGGCCGCTGGGACTACGGCCCGTGGACCCACGACCCGGACGGCGGGGCCAGCCCGTGGGTCGCCCCGGTGCCGAACCCGCACCACGACCCCGACGCCGACCCGGACGAGCCGCCGCTGGCGCCCGCCGTGCCGCACCCGTCGGCGGTGCCCGAGGCGTACGGGGACACCCCGCTCGTCAACGGCGTGGCCTACCCGTACCTGGAGGTCGCCCCGCGCGCGTACCGGTTCCGGATCCTCAACGCCTGCGCGGACCGGGCACTCAACCTGCAGCTCTACCGGGCCGCTTCGGACGGCCCGATGTGGGCCGACGACGGCAGCCCGGCCGACCCGGACGCCGGCGAGGTGCCGATGGTCGAGGCGGTACGCGCGCCCGGACGGCCCGCGTACTGGCCGGTGGACGGGCGCGACGGCGGCGTGCCCGACCCGGCCGCCGCCGGACCCGACCTGATCCAGATAGGCAACGAGAGCGGCCTGCTCCCCGCCCCGGTGGTGCTCGCCAACCGGCCGGTGGACTACCGCTACGACAGGCAGGACCCGACGGTGCTCAACGTGGACGGGCACGCGCTGCTGCTGGCCCCCGGCGAGCGGGCCGACGTGATCGTGGACTTCGCCACCGTGCCGCCGGGCAGCACGCTGATCCTCTACAACGACTGCCCCGCGCCGCTGCCCCGGTTCGACCCGCGCTACGACCACCACACCGGCGCGCCCGACCGGACCGGCTCGGGCGGGCTGCCGCCGACCCGGCCCGGCTACGGCCCGAACACCCGCACGCTGCTCCAGATCCGGGTCACCGGCAGCCCTGCGCAGCCGTACGACACGCGCCGGCTCGCCGACCGGCTACCCGGGGCGTACGCGCACAGCCAGCCGCCGCCGATCGTGCCGCAACCGGCGTACGACGCCGCGTTCGGCACCCACACCCCGCGTCCGACGCTCGTCGGCGCGCGGGACGGCTCGGTCACGTTCACCCCGCCCGGCGCGGCGGCCCCGGTCACGCTGCCGCTGGCGGTGAAGTCGGTCGGGCAGGTGTTCGAGCCCCGGCACGGCCGCGCGGTGGGCCGGCTCGGAGTCGGCCACCCGGTCAGCGGGCCGCTGCTGCCGGCCACGCTGCCGCTGGGCCCGGTGGAACCCGCCACCGAGGTGCTGCACGCCACCGACCCGGCCGTACCGGTCGGCGCGCCGGGCGACGGCACGCAACTGTGGCGGATCGTCGGCGACGCGCCGCGCACCCATCCGGTGCACATCGAAGGCTGCGACGTGCAACTGGTCAACCGGGTCGGCTGGGACGGCACGCTGCGCCCGCCCGAGCCGGGCGAGCTGGGCTGGAAGGACACCGTCCGGGTCAACCCCCGGGAGGACGTCGTGGTGGCGCTGCGTCCCGTACCGCCGCCCCTGCCGTTCAAGATCAGCGACAGCGTACGGCTGCTCGACCCGTCCCGGCCCGCCGGCGCGCGGCTGGACGCGAGCCCGGTCAGCCCGGCCGACGGCCGCCCCGCCACGGTGGTCAACCAACTCGTCAACCTGGGCTGGGAGTACCGCTGGCAGACCCGCTCGGCGGGACTGCGCGACCAGGGCATGAGCCGTCCACTGGTGCTGCGGGTGGCACCCAAGGCGCCCACCGGGCTGACCGCCACCCCGGCGCCCGGCAGCGCCACCGCGCTGCCCGCCATCGCGCTGACCTGGACCGGCAACGGCAGCCGCCCGGTGCCCACCAGCCACCTGCTGCAACGCGCCACCGACAGCGCCTTCACCGCCGGGCTGACCGAGATCACCGTGGCCGCCACCGCGACCCGCTACACCGACGCGACAGTCACCCCCGGCGTCACCTACCACTACCGGATCCGCGCCGAGAACGCGGTGAGCTGCTCGTCCTGGTCGAATGCCGTACCGGCGGCGGTGCGTCTGGCCGCGCCGGCCCGGCTCACCGCGGCGGTGCCGCCGACCGCGCCACTGCGGGTGGCGCTGCGCTGGGCGAACCACTCCTTCGCCACCGGTGTGGACGTGCAGCGCGCCACCAACCCGACGTTCAGCAGCGGCCCGGGGACCACTGCCATCGCCGTGGGCGAGAACCACGTGGACCCGGCCGTCGCGCCGGACACCACGTACTACTACCGGGTACGCACGACGTACCTCGGCGCGGCGTCCCCCTGGTCGACAGTGGCCCGGGTGACCACCCCGGCCCGGCCGACGACGCCCACGGCGGTGAGCGTCATCGCGAGCGCGCCGGGACCGGACACCGCCACCGTGACGCTGAGCTGGTCGGCCGAGACGCCGGCCGGACCGGGCGCCGGCTTCATCGTGCAGCGCGCCACCGACGCCGCGTTCACCAGGGAGCCGGCCACGTTCCGCGTCACCGGCCGCGGCTTCACCAACACCGGCCTGGCGCGCTCCACCACCTACTACTACCGAGTACGCACGACGAACGTGGTTGGCACGTCCCCCTGGACCCCACCAACCCCCATAACCACCCCCACCTAGCCCTCCCTCTCAGGGTCGATCATGAAGTTGACGGCAGATTCCGAGATCAACAACACCGCCAACCTCATGATCACCGGCGCGAGCGGGAGCAACGCCCTGCGCTCACCCCGACACGGTCCGGTCCGCCTCGGTCGGCAACCCCGCCCGTTGATCAAGGAGTTTGTGTCCATTTCCCGCCCTCCACAGGACACGAACTCCTTGATCACCGGCCCACAGGCACGAGGGTCAAAGCACGGGAAAGGAAGCCCGCCCTAGCCGAACGAGGGCCGCACGATCATGAGGTTGACGGCGGAATCCGAGATCAACAACACCGCCAACCTCATGATCACCGGCGCTGGCGGGGCGATGGGCGGGTGTGGGGGTGCCTGACCGCGAGTTGCCCGCCCGGGCAGACCGAAGCCCTCCGCCCGCCCCCTGTCCGCGCCGGTGATCAAGGAGTTGGTGTACGGATTCGGCCCGCCTCAGGACACAAACTCCTTGATCAACGCGCGGGACGACAATCGCGCGGGACGATCAGCGCGCGGGGGATCGGCGTGCGGCGGGGGCGGTCAGCGTCCGGGCTGGGGGGCTCGGAGGGGGGTGCGGAGTTCGGCCAGGGCGGAGGCCACCCCGTGCAGCAGGTCGGTGGCCTCGGTCAGCCGCGCGGCGGCCGGGTGCGCGGTGTCGGGACGGGCGTCCTCGGCGACGTAGCCGGCGGCGGCCACCACCAGCCGCTCGTACGCGGCCACCCCGTCCTCCAACTGGGCCACCAGCGTGGCGTGCACCTCGTCCAGCGTGCTCTGCGGGGTCAGCTTCGCCGCGCGTTCCACGCCCGCCACCCGGTTCGCCAGCTCACGCAGCGAACGATCGGCCTCGGCCGCCTCCCGGACCGCCGGCTCGGCCAGACCGGTCAGCCGTCCGGCGAGCCCGGCCAGGGTGAGCGCGGCCCGGTCCAGCCGTGCCCACGGCTCGGCCGCGGCGGTGCCGCGCAGCGCCATGCGGGAGCGGACCCGGCGTACCTCGGCCAGGACACCCGGCCCGACGGGCAGCCGCTCGACGGCGGCGACCAGCCGGGCGCGGGAGCGGGCGGCGGCCTCCGCCGGGTCGAGGGCGGGCGGCGCCGGCACTGCTGCGAGCGCCCGGTGGTCGGCCCAGCGCCAGGCGGCGATCGCGATGGCGCTGCCCGCGGCGCCGGCCCAGGCCGCGTCCGGCAGGCCCAGTCCGGCGTACGGGGTGAGCACCGCCGCGGCGCCGCCGAGCCCGCCGGCCAGCACGCTCCACCGTCGCGCCGAGTTGCGCAGCCTGCGCAACCTGCGGAAATATCGGGCCCGCTCGTCGGCCATGGTGTTCGCCCCTCCGTCAGCCGGTCGTGCTCTCCCCGGTGCCGCGCTCCCGGCTCATGCTGGCCCGGATCTCGTCGAGCCGGGCGGCGGCCGGGTCGGCCGGCTGCCCGACGGCGGGGGTCTCCTGCCGGCCACCGAGCTGCTCGCCGGCCATGCTCGACCGGATCTGTTCCAGTCTCGCCGATCCGGCCGAGTCGAGCGTGGCCTTCTGGATCTCCAGCATCCGGCCCTCGACCGAGTTGCCGGCCAGCTCGGCGCGGCCCATGGCGGTGGCGTAGCGGCGTTCGATCCGGTCGCGGACCTCGTCGAGCGACGGGGTGTTGGCGGGTGCGGTGAGCGACGACATCGACTCCAGCGAGCGGGCCACGCTCTCCTGCATCTTGGCCTGCTCCAGCTGGCTGAGCAGCTTGGTGCGCTCGGCCAGCTTCTGCTGGAGGATCATTGAGTTGTTCTCGACCGCCCTGCGGGCCTGGGCGGCCGCGCCGAGCGCCTGGTCGTGCAGCGTCTTGAGGTCCTCCAGGGCCTGCTCGGCGGAGACCAGCTGGGTGGCCAGCATCTGGGCGGTCTGCTCGTAGCGCCCGGCCTCGGCCTCGTCGCCCCGGCCCCGGGCCTGGTCGGCCACTGCGAGCGCCTGCCGCGCGTTGCCCTGGAGCTGTTCCACCTCGGTCATCTGCCGGGACAGCTTCATCTCCAGCTGGCGCTGGTTGCCGATCACCGCGGCCGCCTGCTGCACCAGCGCCTGGTGCTGGCGCTGCGCCTCCTCGACGGCCTGCTGGATCTGCACCTTCGGATCGGCGTGCTCGTCGATCTTCGCGCCGAAGAGCGCCATCAGGTATTTCCAACCCTTGACGAACGGGTTAGCCATCTCCGCCTCGTCCCCTCAGTAGCGTCGCGCCTACATCGTTCCAGCCGGACGCCACTCCGGCACCCGTACGCTCCTGATCAACAGTACGACGCGGACGCCAGCACCGCCCACGACGCGACAGCCGGGGTCAGGCGGCGCAGACCACGTCCCGCTCCGCGGGGCGTACCCGGGTGCTGCGCAGCGTGGCCTTGAGCGGCGAGTCCTGCCGGACCTGGACGGCGACCGCGCCGTCGGTGGTGACCTGCCGGACACCGCGGTTGGTCGCCTTACGCACGGCGGCCGTGGCCACCGGGGCCGGCTCGTCGGCCACCGGGACCAGCACGCCGGGCATCTGCTCGGCGAGGGCGACGGTGTCGCTCACCTCGCGCAGCAGTTCCGACAGGCGGGCGCCGAGCGCGTCGCAGATGGCGGCCAGCAGCTCGCTCGACGGTTCCTTCTGGCCGCGTTCGATCTCGGACAGGTAGCCCAGGCTGACGTTGGCGGCGGACGACACCTCGCGGAGGGTGCGGTGCTGCCCCTGCCTGCGTGTCCGCAGCGCGTCACCGATCACCCGGCGTAGCAGGACCATCGCACCTCCCCCTGGACGGGACCACCATGCCCGGCCGAGCCGCGCCGGGCACCGGACGCGGAGACCGCTCCGGCGCCGACGGCGACCGTCGGAGCCTTCCCGCAACCGTACCCGTTGGTTGCCACGACGACATCCCACCCCGCCTCTGAAAATCCGTGCGGATCGGCCGGCCGGCGGGCCCGCGGCCGGGCGTGTCGGCGCCGGGCCGGCTCATCGGGGGCCGACCCCCGCCGCCTCGGTGGCGTCGGCGTCCTCGGGGAGCTGGATGCGGTCGGCGAGCAGCCGCAGCGCCTCGATCACCACGGCCGAGCGGATGTGGTCGCGGCCGCCGTCGAGGTCGAGCCGGCGCACCTGCGTGCCGTCCGGCCCGGCGACCGCCACGTAGACCAGGCCGACCGGCTTGCCGTCCTGCGGCTCCGGCCCGGCGACGCCGGTGGTGGCCAGGCCCCAGTCCGCGCCGCACCGCTGCCGTCCGCCCTCGGCCAGGGCGGCGGCCACGTCGGGATCGACCGGGCCGCGCTCGGCCAGCAGGTCCTCCGGTACGCCGGCGAGCGTCGCCTTGAGTTCGGTGGCGTAGACCACCATGCCGCCCCGGTAGATCGAGCTGACCCCGGCGATCTCCACGACCGCCGCGGCGAGCAGCCCGCCGGTCAGCGACTCGACGGTGGCCAGCGTCTGGCCGCACTCGTGCAGGCGGTGCACGACGGAGGCCGCCGGGTTGCCGGCGGGCCGCTGGTGTCTCTCGTCGGTGTCCATGCCCGCCCTCTCTTCCCGCGCCAGGGCGGCTTACTCTTCGGCCGCCCGGAGCGACGAGCCGGCTGCCCGGGTCAACGGGCCGGACGCCGCAGCCGCAACGCCTGGGCGATGTAGTCGAACCCGGTGACCACGGTGACCACCACCGCCGCGCCCATGATCCACGGGCCGATCGCGGCGAGCGCCTCCGGCATCGGCCAGAGGTACCAGGTGATCGCCAGGATCTGCAGCGCCGTCTTGACCTTGCCGCCCCGGCTGGCCGCGATCACGCCGTGCCGGATCACCCAGAAGCGCAGCGCGGTGATGCCCAGCTCACGGGCGAGGATCACCACAGTCACCCACCAGGGCAGGCGGTCGTAGACGGAGAGCAGCACCAGCGCGGCGCCGGTGAGCGCCTTATCGGCGATCGGGTCGGCGACCTTGCCCAGCGAGGTGACCAGCTCGAACCGGCGGGCGATCCAGCCGTCGACCAGGTCGGTCGCCGACGCCACCACGAAGATCAGGCAGGCGGCCATCCGCCAGCCCGCGTGGGTCATCGCGGACGCGACCACGGTGGCCGCGAAGACGGGCACCAGCACCAGGCGCGCGCCGGTCAGCACATTCGCCGCGTTGAGCAGCGGTACGGGGGCGGCCGCCGTCGACTCCGCTCCCGTCATGTCCCGCATCGCCCCACGTGGCTTCCCCGCTTCGTCCGGGCCCGCCGTCACCGTACCGCGCCGGGCGCCGCCGAGATCATCTCATCCGGTACGGCGACCAGGTCCACGCCCTCGGTGGCGGTGACGGTGGCCCGGACCAGGTCACCGGGGCGCAACGCGGCCAGGTCGACGCCGCCGCCGACCGGCGCGACGAGCGTGGTCGAGCCGTCGACCTCGGGCGCCTGGTGGGCGGCCCGCCCCTCCACCACGCCGTCCGCGACCGAGTCCACAAGCACCTCCACCGTCGCGCCGAGGCGTTCCTCGGCGCGCTGCGAGCAGAGTTCGTCGGCCAGCGCGCTGAGCTTGTCGTACCGCCGCTTGATCGTGGCGGCGGAGACCTTGCCGGCCAGTCCGGCGGCCTCGGTGCCGTCCTCGTCGCTGTAGTCGAACATGCCGATCGCGTCCAGCCGCGCCTCGGTCAGGAACCGGACCAGCTCGGCCACGTCCTGCTTCGTCTCGCCGGGGAAGCCGACGATGAAGTTGCTGCGCGCGCCCGCGTCCGGCGCCAGCGCGCGGGCGGAGGCGAGCAGCTCCAGGAACCGGTCGGTGGAGCCGAAGCGCCGCATCCGGCGCAGCACCGGCTCGCTGGAGTGCTGGAACGACAGGTCGAAGTACGCGGCCACGCCGGGCGTGGTGGCGATCACCTCGACCAGGCCGGGCCGGGTCTCGGCGGGCTGGAGGTAGCTGGCGCGGACCCGCACGATGCCGTCGATCGCGGCGAGCTGCGGCAGCAGCTTCTCCAGCGCGCGCGGGTCGCCCAGGTCCTTGCCGTACGAGGTGGAGTTCTCGCTGACCAGCACCAGCTCGCGGACGCCGGTCTTGGCCAGCCACTCGGCCTCGGCGAGCAGCTCGTCCGGGGTACGCGAGACGAACGCCCCGCGGAACGCCGGGATGGCGCAGAACGCGCAGCGCCGGTCGCAGCCGCTGGCGAGCTTCAGCGAGGCCACCGGGCCGGTGTCGAGCCGGTGCCGCAACACCTGCCGCAGGTGCGCCGGGGTGTGCGCGTCGGTCTCCGGCGCGACCCGGGCCGGGGTGCCGTGCCCGGGCAGCGACACCGCCGCGTCGCGGCGCTTCACCGGGGTCAGCGGCAGCAGCTCCCGCCGGTCGCGGGGGGTGTGCGCGCCGATCGCCTCACCGGCGAGCACCGAGTCGAGCCGGGCGGCGATGTCCGGGTAGTCGTCGAAGCTGAGCACCGCCTGCGCCTCGGGGAGGCTGTCGGCCAGCTCACGGCCGTACCGCTCGGCCATGCACCCGGCGGCGACGACCTTCGCGCCGGTGTCGGCGGCGGCCAGCAGCGTCTGGATCGAGTCCTGCTTGGCCTTCTCGACGAAGCCGCAGGTGTTCACCACCACCACGTCGGCACCCTCGCCGTCGGTGGTGACCTGCCATCCGTCGGCGTGCAGCCGGGCGGCCAGCTCCTCCGAGTCGACCTCGTTGCGGGCGCAGCCGAGGGTCAGCAGGGCGACCCGGCGCCCGTCGGATTGCGGGGTGGAGGAGGTGGCAGACACCATCCGAGGGTACCGGGCCGGTTCCGTACCGCCACGCCGCCCGTCCGGCACGCTCAGCGGACGGGAGCGGCCACGCGGGCCAGCCGGTCGAGCAGGAACACCTCGGTGCCGGCCAGACCGGTGGAGCAGAAGACCGAGATCTGGTCCGCGCCGGTCCGGCCGGGGACCGCCCCGGCCAGCACCGCGCCCAGGTCGCGCAACCGACCGGCGTACGGCTCGACGGCGGCGAGCATCGGCGGCACGTACGCGGCGGCCTGCCCGGGCGAGTCGGTGACCAGCAGGTCGGCGGCGTCGAGCAGGTCGGGGCCGAACTCGTGCCGGTCGGTCTGCTTGAAGCCGACGGTGTTGACGTGCGTGCCGGGGGCCAGGTCGGCGGCGTCGATCACCGGGACGGTGCTGGTGGTGGCGAGCACCACCACGTCGCGGTCGCGCACCGCGGCGGCGGCCGAGCCGACGGCGCGGGCCGGCACGCCCAGCTCGGCGCGGACCCGGGCGGCGAACGCCTCCCGCCGGGCCGCCGAGCGGCTGTACACGGTCACCTCGCGCAGCGGCCGGACCGCCGCGGCGGCCCAGACCTGGGTCCACGCCTGCCGGCCGGAGCCCACCACGCCGAGCGTGGCGGCGTCCGCGCGGGCCAGGGCGTCCACCGCCACGCCACCGAGTCCTCCGGTACGCCGGGAGCCCAGCTCCTCGCCGACGGCGATGGCGCGTACCGCGCCGGTGGTGGCGTCGTGCAGCACGACCAGTTGACCGCTCTCCGGGTGGCCGAACGTGTCGTAGGAGCGGAAGCCGTACCACTGCCCGATGAGGTGACCGGCGGTGAGCACCATCCGGCCCCCGCCCAGCGGCGCGGACGCCCGGGGCGGGGCGATGAGCCGCCCGGCGTATGCGGCCAGCAGCGCGTCCCGCATGGCCGCGACGGTGAGCGGGGCGTCCACGGCGGCCGCGACGTCGTCGTCGGAGAAGAGCACGGTCATGCCTTCCATCGTGCAACCTGAAGTTGACGTCAACTCCACCCATGGTGGGCTTTCTCACCCCGCCGCCCGTTCCGCCCGGCCGGTGCTACCGTCGGCCACGACGGCCCGCGGGCCGTCCCGGACGAGTGGTGGGCGTACCCGGTCAGGCCAAGACGCCCCGCGTGACCCGACCGTCGCCCGGCCCGCTCCACGCCGGGCCCGCCCGTCAGAGGTGATCTCATGGCCTGGCTCGTACTGGTGCTCTCCGGACTCCTGGAGACCGCGTGGGCGATCGCGCTCGATCGCAGCGCCGGCTTCACCCGTCCCCTCCCCTCCGCCGTCTTCGGCGTCACGCTCGTCGGCAGCATGGCCGGCCTGGCGTACGCGCTGCGCGACATCCCGGTCGGCACCGGCTACGCGGTGTGGGTCGGCATCGGCGCGGTGGGGACCGCGCTGGTGGGCATGCTCGCGCTCGGCGAGCCGGTCAACCTGCCGCGCGTGGCCTGCCTGCTGCTGGTGGTCGCCGGCGTGATCGGATTGAAGTTGTTCGCCTGATCGATGCCGCATCCGGTTTGGACGACGCGGCGGCCGGGGTACCGGATCTTTCGTTGACCGGTAGCGAGATCACTCACGGAGGAACCCCATGGCCGACATCCACGCCAGCGCCCGTCCGCGTACCAACGCCGCCCGGATCTGCACGATCATCGCGTTCGTCTTCGCGGCTCTCGCGATCTTCCTGTCCCCGCTGATCTTCGGCGTCCTCGGCCTGATCCTCGGCATCGTCGGCGCCGTCCTCGGCGACAAGCCGCTGGGCTGGTACGCCGCCGCCGCGAGCGTGGTCGGCGCGATCATCGGCGCCGTGCTCGTCGCCGCGCTGCTCAACTGAGCCGGAAACCGCCGACGGCGGCTCCCACCTGACGGTGGGGGCCGCCGTCGTCCGTCGTGGGTCGTCAGTCCTCGCCGCCGCGCAGGCCGGCCAGGACCTCCTCCAGCTCGTCCGGCTTGACCAGCACGTCGCGGGCCTTGGAGCCCTCGGACGGCCCGACCACGCCGCGGGTCTCCATCAGGTCCATCAACCGGCCCGCCTTGGCGAAGCCGACACGCAGCTTGCGCTGGAGCATCGAGGTCGACCCGAACTGCGAGGTGACCACCAGCTCGACCGCCTGCACGAGCAGGTCCAGGTCGTCGCCGATGTCCTCGTCGATCTTCTTCTTGCTGTCCTGCGCCGGGGCGAGCACGTCCGGGCGGAACTCCGGCTCCCGCTGGTCCTTGCAGAACTTGACCACGTCGGCGATCTCGCGCTCGGTGACCCAGGCGCCCTGGATGCGCTGCGGCTTCGACGCGCCCATCGGCAGGAACAGGCCGTCGCCGCGGCCCAGCAGCTTCTCCGCGCCGGGCTGGTCCAGGATGACCCGCGAGTCGGCGAGCGAGGAGGTGGCGAACGCGAGCCGGGACGGCACGTTCGCCTTGATCAGGCCGGTGACCACGTCCACCGAGGGCCGCTGGGTGGCCAGCACCAGGTGGATGCCGGCGGCGCGGGCGAGCTGGGTGATCCGGACGATGGAGTCCTCCACGTCGCGCGGCGCGACCATCATCAGGTCGGCCAGCTCGTCCACGATCACCAGCAGGTACGGGTACGGCCGCATCTCCCGCTCGCTGCCCGGCGGCGCCTTGATCTCGCCGTTGCGCACCTTGCGGTTGAAGTCGTCGATGTGCCGGACCCCGTTGGCGGCGAGGTCGTCGTAACGCATGTCCATCTCGCGGACGACCCACTCCAGCGAGTCGGCCGCCTTCTTCGGGTTGGTCACGATCGGCGTGACCAGGTGCGGGATGCCCTCGTAGCCGGTCATCTCGACGCGCTTCGGGTCGATCAGCAGCAGCCGCACCTCGTCCGGCGTGGCCCGGGTCAAAATGGACACAAGCAGACTGTTGAGGCAACTCGACTTGCCCGCGCCGGTGGCGCCCGCGATCAGGATGTGCGGCATCTTCGCGAGGTTGGCCACCACGTAGCCGCCCTCGATGTCCTTGCCGAGCGCCACCACCATCGGGTGGTGGTCGCTGGTCGCCTCGCGGGAGCGCAACACGTCGCCGAGCGACACGTTCTCCGGATCGGTGTTCGGGATCTCCACGCCGACCGCGCTCTTGCCCGGGATCGGGCTGAGGATGCGCACGTCCGGCGACTTCACCGCGTACGCGATGTTGCGGGACAGCTGGGTGATCCGCTCGACCTTGACGCCCGGGCCCAGCTCCACCTCGTACCGGGTGACCGTCGGGCCGCGGGTGAACCCGGTGACCGCGGCGTCCACGTCGAACTGCTCGAAGACGCCGGTCAGCGCGGCGATCACCTCGTCGTTGGCCTTGCTCCGGCTCTTCGGCTTGGCGCCGCTGCCGAGCAGGTTCGCCGGCGGCAGCGTGTAGTCGCCGGCCAGCCCGGTGAGCGCGAGCTGCTCGGCGCGGGTGGGCAGCGGCGAGTGCTCCGGCGGCTCGACCGGCTTGCGGTTCGCCGGCACCCGCGGCGGCTTGCGCGGCAGCACGAGCGTCTCCTGGAGGTCGACGCCGGCCAGTTCGTCGTCCGGGTCCAGCGGCTCCAGCGGCGACGGCATCCGCTTCGCCGGCCGCTTACGGGCCGGCTTCGCCGCCGCCTCGGCCTCGGCTTCCTCCTCATCGTCCTCGGGCGCGGCCGGGTCGGCGCGCAGACCGAGCCGCTCCGGGATCTTGTTGATCGGGGTCGCGGTGACCACGAGCAGGCCGAACACCAGCAGCAGAAGCAGCAGCGGCATCGCCACCCACGCGGTCACCGCCGACTTCAGCACGTCGCCCACGCCCGCGCCGATCAGGCCGCCGGCGTAGTCGCGCTGGACCTCGTCGACCGGGTTCTGCCCGATGTGCAGCATCGAGGCGGTCGCCAGCATCATCGAGCCCCAGCCGACCAGGCCGCGACCGCGGTGCTCGGGGTCGGCCGGGCTCCGCATCAGCCGCCACGCGCCGACCATGAACAGCACCGGAAGGATTATCGAGATGGCGCCGATGAACAGCCGTACGGTGTCGGCCAGGTGCCGGCCCACGGGCCCGGCGCCGCCGCCCCAGATGCCCACCGCGCTGAGGATGGCCAGGCCGAACAGCAGCAGCCCGGCGCCGTCGCGGCGGTGCTCCGGATCCAGCTCCCGGGTGGACGCGGCCTGCCGGCCGGCGGCCCGGAACGCCCAGCCCACCGTGTGGGCCAGTCCCATCCAGACGGCGCCCGCGGCGCGGCCGACGAACGCGGCCGGGGCCGGCCCGCGGCGCGCCGGCCGCCGCGCCGGTTTCCGCGCCGCCGCCTTCTTCGCCGGTTGCCGGGCGCGGTTGTTCGTGGTGCCACGCGGCGACGCGCCGCGCCGCCGGCTCGCCTGAGAGGTACGGCCCGCCATAGAGTCACGGTAACGGCGGCACCCGGTGGAACGCCGCTTTTCCGGGTCGTGTCCGCGCGTCGCAGCACGGGTCGGACCGTCGTTTGTGTTATTCGCCTCAGAAGGGATGCCCGATGGCGTCGCCGGAGATCGAGGACGGTCCGGACGGTCCGCTGACCGGACACCCCCAGGCGCTGCGCCCGCTGACCGGCGAGCTGATCGCCGCCGTGCTGGCACACCGGGGGTACGCGGTGGTCGAGGAGCCCGACGGCGCGCTCGTGGGCCGCTGGGAACGGAACCTGATCTGGTTCCACCGCCGGGGCGCGGCAGGTGAGCTGCTCCAGGTACGCACCGTCGTGGCGCCGCACTTCGGCATCGAGCACGTGCCCGAGCTGCACGCCTTCTGCAACAGGTGGAACCACGACCGGCTCTGGCCCAAGGCGTACGTGCACGTGGCCGACGACGGGTCGGCCCAGATCTGCGGCGAGGTCACCACCGACCTGGAGCGCGGCGTCACACCGCACCAGCTCGACCGGCTGGTCGACTGCGGTGTCACCACCGGCTGTCAGCTGGCCGCCGCCGTCGCCGAGCTGACCGGCGGGACGCTCCGATGACCACGGCACGCGACCGGGGGCTGGCCGCCGCGCTCGCCGACGCCCGGGACCGGCCCGACGGCGAGGAGCGCTGCGCCGAGCTGGAGCGGATCGCCTCCCGCGCGGACGCCACCGGTGACCCGCGTACCGCCCTGTCGGCGCGGTTCGCGCTGGTCGAGGCGTACCTGCACCTGGGTGAGCGGTGGCGCGCGGTGGAGCCGGTGCGGCGGATGCGGGAGACGGTGGCCCGGCACCCCGGGCTGCTGGACGCCCGCCCCGACGAGCTGACCCGGCTGCGCCGGCACCAGCGGCAGGCGGTGGAGGCGCTGTTCGGCACGCCCCGGGTGGGCCTGGATCAGGCCCGGTCCCTGTTGGACACGCTCGCCGGGGAGCTGGGCGAGGACGCCGCGCCGGTCGCGGAGCTGCGCTGCCGCGTCGCCGACCACCTCGGCGACGAGCCGGCGGCCCGGCGGGCGTACGAACGCTGGTCGGCCGCCGACGCGACGGACCCGGTGGGTGGCTGTGCGGGGTGCGCCCCGGCGCGGCGGGCCGACCTGCTGGCCGGGTGGGGTGACCCGGAGGCGGCGCTGGCGGCGCTCGCGCCGGCGCTGACCGGCTGGGTCGAGCCGCAGGGGCCACCGACCCGGCGGGCCGAACGGCAGACCGCCGCGACAGTGGCGACGACCTGTACCGACCAGCCCGAACGGGCGCTCACCGTGGGGCTGCTGCCGTGGCTGCGCACCGGCGCGGTGACCGAGGCGGCCCGGGCGCACGTACGCGCGTACCGCCGGCACCGCCGTGAACGGGCCGCGTTTCCGCTGCTCGCCGCGCACCTGCGCTTCTGCGCGCTGGGCGGCTACCTGCATCGCGGGCTGGAGGTGCTGACCGAGCAGCTGCCCCGGCTGGACCGCCCGGCCGACGACCTGTCCGCGATGGAGTTCGCCGCGGCCGGCGCGCTGCTCTGCGGGCTGGCCGCCGAGGCCGGCCTCGGCGGGCGGCGGATCCACCGCCCCGGGCACGGTTCCCGGCCGGCCGCCGAGGTGGACGTGGCGACACTCGGGGCGCAGCTCCAGGCGCTGGCCACGGCGCTCGCCGGCAGCTTCGACGCCCGCAACGGCACCGGGCACCAGTCCGGCCGGATCGCCTCGTGGCTGGCCGAGCGGCCGCTCGCCGCGCCGGTGTCGCTGGCCGCCGAGAGCGAGTTCGACGAGGAGCCGGAACCGGACCCGGCCGAGCCCGGCCCGCCCGGCCCGGAGGAGCCCGCCCCGCTGGACGCGGCGCTGCTCGCCGCCGCGCTCGACGCCCGGGGCGAGCCGTACTCGCCTGAGCCGGACGGCACACTCGTCGGGCGGTGGGGCGAGGCCACGATCCAGTTCCGCCTGCTCGGCCGCCACGGTGACGTGCTGCACGCCCGCGTGGTGGCGCAGCGGCGGCTGCCGGCCGAGCGGCGCGCCGAGGCGTACGCCTTCTGCAACGCCTGGAACCACGACCGGCTGCTGCCCGCCGCCTACGTGCACGAGCCCGGCGACGGAACGCTGGTGCTGGCCGCCGGCGTCTCCACGGACCTGTCCTGCGGGGTCGCCCCGGCGCAGCTGGAGGTACTGGTGGCCGCGGCGGTACGCACCGGCGCGGCGTACGCCGAAGCGGTCGCCGCCCTGGCCTGAGCCGCCGAGCCGACCGGCCGGCCCGCTACGCGACGCGGCCCCCGACCACAAGGCGGTGGTGGTCGGGGGCCGCGGTCGGTGCGGCGGTCAGCGGGCGGAGAACGCCAGCGTGTACTCGCCGGAGCCGGACAGTCCGGCCACCCGGTACCGGTAGGCGCCGGCCGGGCCCTCGACGGTCAGCCGGGCCACACCGTCGGCGCTGGTGGCGCGGGCCACGGTACGGAACGCGCCGTTGGTGAAGCGTTGCAGCTCCAGCGTCACCCGGACGCCGTCCGGCGCGGCCAGGCACGCCTCCTGGGTGCCGCCGGGCACCCGGAAGAAGCGCCCGTCCGGCTGCACCTGGACCCGCCCGGCGGCGATCCGGCCGCTCCGGCTCACCTGGCCGGCGCACTCGGTGTCACCGGCCGGCGGGGTCGGCGGGACGGTCGCCGGCGGGGCGGTCTCCCCGCCACCGGCGGGCGGCTGCGTCGGGGCCGGCTGGCCACCGGCGGTGACGAGCGTGAGGTTGTTGCGCTGGAGGATCTCGTTGACCGGCTGGAAGAACGTGACCCCGCCCCGGGTGCAGTCGCCGGAGCCGCCGGAGGTGACGCCCTGCGCCTGGTCGCCGGAGAGCCACGCGCCGCCGGAGTCGCCCGGCTCGGCGCAGACGTTCGTCCGGGTCAGCCCGGTGACAGTCCCCTCCGGATAGTTGACAGTGGCGTTCTTGGCCTGGACCAGGCCGCAGCGGGTGCCGGTGGTGGAGCCGGACCGGCAGATCGAGGCCCCGACCGGCGCCTCGGTGGAGCCGTTGACCGCCACCGTGCGGCCGTCGCTGAAGTCGGTCACCACGCCCTGCGGCGTCCAGTCGCCGTTCACCCGCACGAACGCCCAGTCGTCGCCGGGGAACGAGGAGGCCGCGAACGTGCCCTGGGCGACCCGGTTGGATCCGGTGGTGCGGTCCCCCGGCCGGCCGCAGTGCCCGGCGGTGACGAATCCGCCCACCACCGAGAAGCCGACCGAGCAGCGGCCGGCGTTGTTGATGAAGAAGGCGTCGCCGCCCCGCACGTCGAACAGCGGGCGCGGGGCCTCGTCGGCGGTGCGTACCCGGACCATCGCGGTCTTCGACCCAGCGGCGGCGGCGAACCGGCGGCCGTCGGCCTCCGCGCCCGGACGGGCGACCACCACCACCGTGTTGTCGGTCACGTCGACGTACCAGCCGGCGATGTCCGGGCTGGCCGCGCCGCCCGCCGCGTCGAGCCGGGACTTCACCGCGTCCAGCTCGGCGACGCCCCGGGCGACCCGCTTCGGGACCGCGCCGGCGGCCTTGACCCGCGCCTCACCGGCCGCGTCGGCCACCGCCACGGTGAGCGTCGCGCCGTCCGCGCTGAGCCAGCTGCCCCCGTAGCCGGCGCCGAGTTCGGCACGCAGCCGGGTGACGGTGCCGGCCGCCCACCGCTCGGTGCGCAGCCGCTTCACCGCCTGGTCACGGGTGAGGGAGAGGTCGCGGCCCATCGCGTCCAGGACCTCCGGGGCGACGCCGTCGGTGGCCGGCGCGGCCCGCCGGGGTTCCTCGCCGGCGAACGACGGTACGGTCACCGCCGCCGTCAACCCGGCCGCCGCCACCAGTACGCCGATGGCTGTCATCCGTCTACGGTCCATCCGCCACGCTCCTCCCGGCCGGCGCAGGGGCACGCCGGCCGTCCCGGAGTACGGAGACGGACGCCGATCGGATGAGGGTGAGCGGAGGGTTTCGACGCGGCGTGTCGGGACGTACCCGGAAAGCGACGACGCCGGTCCACCGTGAACGGTGGACCGGCGCGCGGCGCGGTCGGGTCAGACCTCGACGACTGTCGGGACGATCATCGGCCGACGGCGGTACGCGTCGTTGACCCAGCGTCCGACGGTGCGGCGGACGATCTGCTGGAGCTGGTGCGGGTCGGTGATGCCGTCCGCGGCGGCCCGGTTCAGCGCCTCGGTGACCAGCGGAACCACCGCGTTGAACGCGGCCGGGTCCTCGGAGAAGCCCTTCGCCGAGACGGTCGGCCCGGCGACCACCTTGCCGGTGACCGAGTCGACCACGACCGTCGCGGCGATGAAACCGCCGTCGCCGAGGATCCGCCGCTCGGTGAGCAGCGACTCGCTGACGTCGCCGACGGCGAGACCGTCGACGTAGACGTACCGGCTCTTGACCCGGCCGACCAGGCTGGCGCGGCCCTCGACCAGGTCGACCACGTCGCCGTCCTCGCAGAGCACGACCCGGTCCGGCGCGACGCCGGACTCGATGCCGAGCCGGGCGTGCGCCCGCAGGTGCCGCCACTCGCCGTGCACCGGCATCAGGTTGCTCGGGCGGACGACGTTGAGCAGGTAGAGCAGCTCGCCGGCCGGGGCGTGGCCGGAGACGTGCACCTTCGCCACGTCCTTGTGCACCACCACGGCGCCGGCGCGGGCCAGCCGGTTGATCACCCGGTAGACCGAGGTCTCGTTACCGGGCACCAGCGAGGACGCCAGCACCACGGTGTCGCCGGGCGCGATGGTGATGTGCCGGTGGTCGCCGCTGGCCATCCGGCCCAGCGCGCTCATCGGCTCGCCCTGCGAACCGGTGGACATCAGCACGATCTGCTCGGGCGGCAGGTTCGTGGCCTCCTCGATCCCGACCACCAGGCCGGGCGGGATGTTCAGCAGGCCCAGGTCGCGGGCGATGCCCATGTTGCGGACCATGGACCGGCCGATCAGCGCCACCTTGCGGCCGTGCTCGACCGCCGAGTCGAAGACCTGCTGCACCCGGTGCACGTGCGAGGCGAACGAGGCGACGATGATCCGCCCCTTGGCCTTCGCGAAGATCGAGTCGAGGACCGGGCCGATCTCCTTCTCCGGCGTGACGAAGCCGGGGATCTCCGCGTTCGTCGAGTCCGACAGCAGCAGGTCGACGCCCTCGGCGCCGAGCCGGGCGAACCCGGCCAGGTCGGTGATCCGCCCGTCCAGCGGAAGCTGGTCCATCTTGAAGTCGCCGGTGTGCAGCACCAGGCCGGCGGGCGTACGGATGGCCACCGCCAGCGCGTCCGGGATCGAGTGGTTCACCGCGAAGAACTCGCACTCGAACGGGCCCAGCCGTTCCCGGCCGCCCTCCCGCACGGTCAGCGTGTACGGCTGGATCCGCCGCTCGGCCAGTTTCGCCTCGACCAGCGCGAGCGTGAACTGGGAGCCGACGAGCGGGATGTCCGGCTTGTGCGCGAGCAGGTACGGCACCGCGCCGATGTGGTCCTCGTGGCCGTGCGTGAGCACGATCGCCTGCACGTCGGCCAGCCGGTCCAGGATCGGGCCGAAGTCGGGCAGGATCAGGTCCACGCCCGGCTGCTCGACGTCGGGGAACAGCACCCCGCAGTCGACGATGAGCAGCTTGCCGTCGTACTCGAAGACGGTCATGTTCCGGCCGATGGCGCCGAGTCCGCCGAGCGGGATGATCCGCAGGCCGCCCTCGGGCAGCGGCGGGGGCAGCTCACCCTCGATGTGCGCCTCGGTCACGCGTCACCTCATTCTGCGACGCCGTCGCGCGGCGTCCGTCGTGTCGTTTGTTCATTCGGGCAGGGGCAGGCCCGCCGCCGCACAGTCGGCGCGCAGCTGGGCCAGTTCGTCGCCGGTGGCGTCCACCAGCGGCGGTCGCACCGGGCCGGCCGGGCGGCCCTGGGCCGCGAGACCCGCCTTGACCAGGATCGTGCCCTGGGTGCGGAAGATGCCGGTGTAGAGCGGCAGCAACTGCCGGTGCAGCGCGAGCGCCCGGGCGTTGTCGCCCGCCTCGAACGCCTCGATCATCTGCTTGGTCGGCGCGCCGGTGAAGTGGGTGGAGGTGCCGACCACGCCGACCGCGCCGATCGACAGCATCGGCAGGGTGAGCGCGTCCTCGCCGCTGTAGAACGCGAGGTCGCTGCGGGCCAGCACCCAGGAGGTGGCGGTCAGGTCGCTCTTGGCGTCCTTCACGGCCACGATGCGGCCGTGCTCGGCCAGCTTCACCAGCGTCTCGGTGGCGATCTCCACGCCGGAGCGGTGCGGGATGTCGTAGAGCATGACCGGCAGGCCGGTGGCGTCCGCGACGGTGGTGAAGTGACGCAGCAGCCCGGCCTGCGGCGGCTTGTTGTAGTAGGGCGTCACCACCAGCAGGCCGTGCGCGCCGGCCTTCTCGGCCTGGGTGGCCAGCTCGACTGTGTGCCGGGTGTCGTTGGTGCCCACCCCGGCGACGATGCGGGCCCGGTCGCCCACCGCCTCGGCCACGGCGCGGATCAGCGACTCCTTCTCCGCGTCGGTGGTGGTCGGTGACTCACCGGTGGTGCCGTTGAGGACCAGCGCGTCGTTGCGCTGCTCGTCCACGAGGTACTCGGCCAGCCGGGCGGCGCCGGCGAGATCGAGCCCGCCGTCCGGCGTGAACGGGGTCACCATGGCCGTCATCACTCGCCCGAACGGGCGCGACGCGCCCCGGCTCGGGGCGGCGGAGTGGTCGTGCGTCATGCTCACAACCTAGCGGACGACCACCGGTGACCCGGCGGCGAAGGGCGACAGGTCACTCGGCGTACGGGGACGCCGCCACCTCGGTGCCGTCGGGCAGGGTGGAGATCTCGAAGTCGGCGAACACGTTCGGCGCGACGCTCTTGAGCTGTCGCAGGCACTCCACCGCCAGCTCGCGGATCTCCACGTCGGCGTGCTCGGTGGCGCGCATCTTGACGAAGTGCCGCCACGCGCGATAGTTGCCGGTCACCACGATCCGCGTCTCGGTCGCGTTCGGCAGCACCGCCCGCGCCGCCTGGCGGGCCTGCTTGCGGCGCAGCGTCGGGTTGGGCTCGTCGGTGAAGCGGGCCTCCAGCCCCTCCAGCAACTCGGTGTACGCCCGCACCGCCGCGTCGGTGGCCTCGACGAACTTCTTGTGCAGCTCCGGGTCGTCGGCGATCACCGACGGCTCGACCATCGCCGCGTCCCGCTCCGGCACGTAGCGCTGGGAGAGCTGCGAGTAGGAGAAGTGCCGGTGCCGGATCAGCTCGTGCGTGAACGACCGCGACACGCCGCTGAAGTAGAAGCTCACCGAGCCGTGCTCCAGCACGCTCAGGTGGCCGACCTCCAGGATGTGCGCCAGGTAGCCCGCGTTGGTGGCGGTGGCCGGGTTCGGCTTCTTCCAGCTCTGGTAGCAGGCCCGGCCGGCGAACTCGGCGAGCGCCTGCCCGCCGTCGGCGTCGGTGGACCAGGGCACCTCTTCGGGCGCCTGGAACTGGGTCCACGCGATCAACTTGACCTGGGGCTGCACCATCTCCGGCATTCCTGGGACTGTAGTTGGCCCTCGCCCGGCGCGGAAATCGGGCGCGCGGCCGACCTGCCGCCCAGCTCAGCCCGGGTGTCCAAGATCTCCCGGCCCTCGCGTCAGCGCGGTCCCTCGGCGGGGGCTAGACGTAGAGCGAGGTGAAGGGCGCCCACGGCAGGTTGCGGGCCACCGAGAAGACCCCCCAGGCGGCCAGGAACAACCCGATCGCCTTGGGGCTGAACCGCGGCTCGGGCAGCTTCCAGCCGAACGCCCGGTTGCCGGCCCAGGTCACGAAGAGCCAGGTCAGGAACGGCAGCGCGAACACGAACAGGAAGTGGTGCCGGGCGGCGGCCGGCAGGTCGCCGTGCAGCACGTACCAGAGCGCGCGGGTGCCGCCGCAGCCCGGGCAGTCGAGCCCGGTGGTGAGCTTGAGCAGGCAGGTCGGGCGGGCGTCCGGGTCGCTCTGCGTCGGGTTGCTGATCATCGCGTACGCCAGGCCGAGGACGACGCAGCCGAGCGCGGCCAGCGGCACCGCCCAGCGTGGGGCGCGGGCGTGCAGGCGCAGGACCATACGGGTGAACCGGTCGGTCTCGACCGGCTGGTACGCGACCGGGTACGGCCCCTGCCACGGCCCGTCGGGAGCGTGCGGCCCAGCGTGGACGTGCGGCTCACTGTGGGCGTGCGGGTCGGGCTCGGTGGCAGGCCGGTCAACGCTCGTCACGCGCTCACCGTACACCGGCCACGCCCACCAGCGCGGCGGCCAGCGGCCCCGCGAGGTCGCCTGCGGCGGGCGGGGCGACCGCGTCCAGGCCGAGCCACCCGGCCAGCCGGTACAGCTCGGCGGCGAGCGCCACAGCGGTCTCCCCCGGGTCGGCGCCCGGCTCGACCCAGGCGGCCGGCACCAGCAGCACGCCGGCCTTCCGGTCGGCCTTGAGGTCGACCCGGGCGGTGAAGCGCTCGCCCTGGCGGAACGGCAGCACGTAGTAGCCGTACACCCGCTGCGGCGCGGGCACGTAGATCTCGATCCGGTAGGTGAAGCCGAACAGCCGCTCCGTGCGCGCCCGCTCCCAGACCAGCGGGTCGAACGGGCTGACCAGCGTGTTCCCGCGTACCCAGCGGGGCATCCGGGCGTCGGCGTGCAGATAGGCGGGGTGCCGCCAGCCCTGCACGGTGACCGGGGTCAGCTCGCCCGCCTCGACCAGGTCGGCCACCGCCTGCCGCGCCCCGGCCACCGGCAGCCGGAAGTAGTCGCGCAGCTCCGGCTCGGCGGCCACGCCGAGGCAGCGGGCCGCGATCGAGACGAGCGTCCGGTACGCCTCGGCGTCGGTCGGGGTGGGCGCGTCCAGCACGGCGGCCGGGAGCACCCGCTCGGGCAGGTCGTAGCGGCGGGCGAACGAGTTGGTGCGCTCGGCGGCGGTGACCTCGCCGGCCCAGAACAGGAACTCCAGCGCCCGCTTCACGGCGGACCAGTTCCAGCCCCAGTTGCCGGTCTCCCGGGGCGCGTCGTGCTCGATCTCGGCCGCGGTCAGCGGGCCCCGGGCGGCCACCTCGTCGCGGACCCAGGCGACCAGCCCGGGCTGCTCCTGGGCGATCCGGCGCATGCCGCCCCACGCCTCGTCGCGGGCCTTCGCCATCCGCCAGCGCAGCGCCGGGTGCAGCCCGACCGGCACCAGCGACGCCTCGTGCGCCCAGTACTCGAACAGCTCACGCGGGCGGCGGTAGGCGGCGGTGTCCAGCAGCGCGGTCGGATAGGGCCCGAGCCGGCTGTAGAGCGGCAGGTAGTGCGCCCGCTGGAGCACGTTCACCGAGTCCATCTGGATCAGCCCGACCCGGTCGAGCACCCGGCGCAGGTGCCGCCGGGTGGGCACGCCGGCAGGCGCCGGGTCGGCGAAGCCCTGGGCGGCCAGGGCGATCCGGCGGGCCTGGGCGAGGGAGAGCGATTCCGGTACGGCCATCGCCGGCGACCCTAATCCAGCGGTACGACACCGGGAGCGGCGGCTGGACCGATCGCCCGTCTGGGCATAGAACGGACAGATGCTCACCATTCGCCGGGAGGAACCGGACGACGCCGAGGCGATCGCCCGGGTGCACGTCCACGGATGGCAGTCCGGTTACGCCGGGATCATGCCCACGGAGGTGCTGGCCCGGCTGAACCCGGCCGCCTGGGCCCAGCGCCGCCGCGACCTCGGCACCGCCGACCCGGAGCACCCGTTCACCACGCTCGTCGCCGAGGACGGCGGCACGATCGTCGGGTTCACCACGTTCGGGCCGTACCGGAACAACCAGGACCGCGGCGACCTGGACCCGGCGCACGGTGAGCTGTTGGCGATCTACGTGGAGCCCGCGTACTGGGGTTCGGGTGTCGCCCGGACGCTGCTCGCGGCGGCCCGGGACGGCCTGGCCGAGCGGGGCTGGACCGGGTACCGGCTCTGGGTGCTCGCCGACAACGCCCGGGCGCGCCGCTTCTACGAGCGGGCCGGGCACTCACCGGACGGCGAGGAGTCCACCTATCCGGTGCCGATGTCCGGCGGACTCCCCCCGCTCCTGCTCCGCGAGCTGCGCTACACCGCCGGAGGCTGACCCGGCCGGGACCTCCCCGCCGGGACGCCCACCGCCGTCCGGGGTGAGCCAGCGCCGGATCGGCAGCCCCAGCAGCAACGCCAGGCTGATCCACACGTACGTGTTGCTGCCGAGGAAGCCGTCCACGCCGGTGAAGTCCTTCTCCCAGGCCCAGACGATCCGGCTGCACAGCAGCGCGTACCCGACCAACGCGGCGGCCAGCAGCAGACGGCGCCGCCGGCTGCGCGCGGGCGCCGCCATGCCGTTGTCCACGAGCAGGATCAACCCGGGCAGCAGCCACACCAGGTGGTGCACCCAGGTGACCGGGCTGACCAGGCACATCACGGCGCCGGTCAGGGCCAGGCCGGTGGCCTCGTCGCCGGCGGCCACCGCCGCCCGCGACCGCCACGCCCACACCACGAGCGTCAGGAGTACGAGCGCCAGCCAGGCGATCGTGCTGGGGTGCTGCGGGTCGAGCCGGGCGACCACCCCGCGCAACGACTGGTTGGAGACGAACGCCAGCTCACCGACCCGGTCGGTGTTCCACAGCGCCTCGGTCCAGAACTCCCGGGAGGCGTCCGGGAAGAGACCGGCGGCCACGAGCGTGGCGACGGCAGCCGTGCCGACCGACGTGGCGGCGGCCCGCCAGCGGCCGGTGACCAGCAGGTAGACGATGAAGATGCCGGGCGTCAGCTTGATCGCGGTGGCCAGGCCGATGCCCACGCCCGCCCAGCGGCTGCGGGCCGGCAGCAGCCACAGCAGGTCCACCGCCACCAGGAACAGCAGCAGCATGTTGACCTGGCCGAAGTTGACCGTCTCGCGCATCGGCTCGTACGCGGCGGCCAGGCACAGCGCGACGGCGAGGGCGAACCAGCGGGTCCAGCCGGAGCGGCGGGCCACCGGGTCCAGCAGCCGCCAGATCACCACGGCGCTCGCCAGCACCGTGAGCGTCACGCTCACCACGATCGCGGCGTTCCACGGCAGGTACGCCATCGGCAGCATCACCAGCGCGGCGAACGGCGGGTAGGTGAAGCCGTACTGGGTGCCGGGGCGCAGGAAGTCGTAGATCTCCCCGCCGTCACGCGCCCAGTAGGTGAGCGCGCCGTAGTAGACCTGCAGGTCGAAGAAGCCGTGCCGCACCGCCGCCACGGACAGGAACACGGTGACCGCCGCGGCGAGCGCCGCCACGGCGACGGCCTGCGTGATCGTGCGCCCGGCACCCTGCGCCACCGTCACCCTCCTCGCCCTGCGTAGGCTCACGTGCCATGGCTGCAGGCTACGTCCGGCCCGCGCGTCCCGAGGACGCCGGCGAGATCGCACGCGTCCAGCTCGCGACCTGGCGGGTCGCGTACCGCCGGATCCTGCCCCGGCACGTGCTCGACAACCTGGACGAGGCGTACCTCGCCCGGCGGTGGAGCGCGGCGGTGCAGGAGCCCCCCTCGGGCGCGCACCGGGTGCTGGTCGCCGTCGAGGAGGCGGCGCAATCCTATCTGGTGGGGTTCATCGCCTCCGGTCCGGCCGACGCCGAGGCGCTGGCTCCCGGTGAGCCGGCCGACGCGCTCGCGTCGGGCGTCGCGGCGGTGACCGACCTGCTGGTGGAGCCCCGGTGGGGGCGGCGCGGGCACGGCAGCCGGCTGCTCGCCGCGGCGGTCGAGCACTGGCGCGCCGACGGGCTGACCCGGGCGGTGGCGTGGGCGTTCGACGCCGACGCGGCGACCCGCAACTTCCTCGGCTCGACCGGCTGGGAGCCGGACGGCGCGACCCGCGCGCTGGACGTGGACGACATGCTCGTCCCCCAGCTCCGCTTCCACGTGGCGGTCCCGGAATCCGCTGACGAAAATCCTTCAGCCGACCGATGAGTTCCCGCCCGGCCGCCGGTCCACCCTCACGTGGGTGGGCCGGCGGTCCCGGCACGGGGCAGGACCGCCACCCCACCCCCTCACCGCACCACCCCACCCCCACCGCGTCGATCATGAAGTTGGCGGCAGTCGGGGAGATCGAAAAGGCCGCCAACCTCATGATCGACCGGGGGCAAGCTCGGGGGTGAGGGTCAGGCTGGGGGGAGGAGCTCGGCTACCAGTTCGTCGTCCTCGAACGCGCCTGTGGGGTGGAAGCCCAGGGACGTGTAGAGGGCGGCGGCGGGCTTGTTGTCGGGGTGGTAGCTCAAGCGGATCGGCCGGCCCGCCTCGGCCAGCCAGTCGGCGAGCGTCCGCACCGTCGCTCGGCCCAGACCCCGGCCCTGCTCGGCGGCGTCGATCACCATGCCACCGATCCAGCGCGACCCGTCGTCGTCCACGCCCCACATGACGTGGCCGACGACCGTCTCGTCGGCGTAGACCGCCAGCGAGTTCCAGACGTCCGAGCGCTCGGTGAGCAGCAGATAGCGGGCGGCCAGCGCGAACACGAAGGCGCGCTGGTCGTCGTGCGGCGCGACGTCCGCCACGGCCCGCCAGTTGTCGTCGTCCACCGGGCGCAGCGTCACCCGGCGGCCGGTGCGGTCGGATTGTCCGGAATCGATCATGAGCAGAGGGTACGCCCAGGTCAGTCGAGCAGGGCGTCCAGGCCGACCGTGAGACCGGGCCGGCGGCCCACCTCGCGGACCGCGAGCAGCACGCCGGGCATGAACGACACCCGGTCGTACGAGTCGTGCCGGATGGTGAGCGTCTCACCAGTGGTGCCGAACAGCACCTCCTGGTGGGCGACCAGGCCGGTGGCGCGTACCGCGTGCACGCGTACCCCGTCGATGTCGGCGCCGCGGGCGCCGGCCACCTCGTCGCGGGTGGCGTCCGGCACCGGCCCGAGCCCGGCGTCGGCGCGGGCCGCGGCGATCAGCCGAGCCGTGTGGGTGGCGGTGCCGCTCGGCGCGTCCAGCTTGCGCGGGTGGTGCTGCTCGATGATCTCGACCGACTCGAAGTGCCGGGCCGCGCGCGCGGCGAACTGCATCATCAGCACCGCGCCGATGCCGAAGTTGGGGGCGATCACCACGCCCACACCGGGACGGCCGGCCAGCCACTCGCGTACCTGGTCGAGCCGCTGCTCGGTGAAGCCGGTGGTGCCGACCACCGCGTGCACGCCGTTCTCGACGCACCAGCGCAGGTTGTCCATGACCGCGTCGGGAGTGGTGAAGTCGACGACCACCCCGGCGCCCGCCTGCGCCACAGTGGCCAGATCGTCGCCCTGGTCGACGGCCGCGACCAGCTCCAGGTCGGCGGCGGAGTCGACCGCCTTGCAGACCTCCATGCCCATCCGGCCCCGGGCGCCCAGCACACCGACCCGGGCCACCGTGTTCTGCTGCTCAGTCACGGGCCACAACCTATCCCAGCCCGCACGGCGCGGTCCGGCGGACCGCACCGACGCCCGGCATCCGGCAAACCGGCGCGGCCGACGCCCGGCCGACCGGACCGCCGCCGCTCAGCGGTCGACGGTGAAGCTGCCGGAGTCGAACGGGCCCACCACGGCCAGCGACATCGGCCGGCCGAGCAGCTCGGCGGCGAGCGTGTTCACGTCGTCGAGGGTCACCGCGTCCACCCGGGCCAGCAGGTCGTCCACCGGCATCAGGTTGCCGTAGAGCAGCTCGCCCTTGGCGAGCCGGCTCATCCGCGAGCCGGTGTCCTCCAGCCCGAGCACGAACGAGCCCTTGCTCATCCCCTTGCCCCGGGCCAGTTCCGCCTCGGTGATCCCCTCGGCGGCGACCCGGGCCAGCTCGGCGCGGGTCAGGTGCAGCACCTCGTCCACCTTGCCCGGAGCGCAACCGGCGTAGACGGCGAACACGCCGCTGTCGGCGTACTGGCTGGCGTAGGAGTAGACCGAGTACGCGAGGCCGCGCTGTTCCCGGATCTCCTGGAACAGCCGGCTGGACATACCGCCGCCGAGCACGTTGTTGAGCACGCCGAGGGCGAAGCGCCGCTCATCGGTGCGGTCGATGGCCGGGCAGCCGAGGACGACGTGCGCCTGCTCGGTCTCCTTCGGCTCGACGAGCGTGGTGGCCGGCTTGGTGCGTACCCCCGGGGTGGACGGGCGGTGCGACGCCGGCGCCGCCGGGTCGGTGTCCAGCGGGGTGCCGCGCAGCGCCTGCCGGACCAGCTTGACCACCGCGGCGTGGTCGAGGTTGCCGGCGGCGGCGATCACGATCCGCGGCGGGGTGTAGCGGCGGCGGTAGAAGCCCTGGATCTGCCGCCGGCTCATCGGCGTGACGGTCTCCTCGGTGCCGGAGATGAGGCGGCCCAGCGGGTGGTCGCCGTAGACGGCGCGGGTGAACAGGTCGTGCACCTCGTCGCCGGGCTCGTCGTCGTGCATGGCGATCTCTTCGAGGATGACGCCGCGCTCGGTCTCCACGTCGGACGGGGTCAGCACCGAGTCGGCGACCAGGTCGCACATGACGTCGATGGCCAGCGGCAGGTCCTCGTCCAGCACCCGCGCGTAGTAGCAGGTGTATTCCTTCGTGGTGAAGGCGTTGGTCTCGCCGCCCACCGCCTCGATCTGGGACGAGATCTCCAGCGCGCTGCGCTTGTTGGTGCCCTTGAACAGCAGGTGTTCCAGGAAGTGCGCGGCGCCGGCCTGCGGGCCGGTCTCGTCGCGCGAACCGACCGCCACCCAGATGCCGAACGACACGCTGCGCATGGCCGGGATCGCCTCGGTCAGCACCCGCAGCCCGCTGGGCAGCACGGTACGGCGGACGGTGCCGCCGAGCGGGTCGTCGCTGAGCGTCCGGGTGACCGCGCGGGCGGCCGAACCCGGCCCGGTCGACGTCACCCCCCGTCCCGTCGAGGCGGCTGACGAACTCACGAGCACCTGCTCTCCGGATGACGAGGGACGGCGGGACGTACGACGGCTCCAGCTCGCGCAGGCGACCTGGAGCCGTGGTCCGGCCCGGGTGACGCGGACGTCACCCGGGCCGGCGGTGGATCAGCTGTGCCGGGTCCGGCGACGCGGACGGGACTCGCCGCCGCCCTCGCCGCCCTCGGAGCGGCGCTCGCCGCGCTCCCGGTCGCCACCCCGGTCACCCCGGTCACGCGGGCCGCGGTCGCCGCCGCGGTCCCGGCCCGACGGACGGTCGCCACCCTCGGCGGCGGCCGGCGCCTCGGCGCCCTCCGGGCGGATCTTGTCCAGGTAGATCTTGCCGCGGGCGTCGATGTCCGCGATCTCCACCTCGACCTTGTCGCCGACGTTGAGGAAGTCCTCGACCTTCTCGACCCGCTTGCCGTCGCCCACCTTGGAGATGTGCAGCAGGCCGTCGCGGCCCGGCAGCAGCGAGATGAAGGCGCCGAACGCGGCGGTCTTCACCACGGTGCCGAGGAACCGCTCGCCGACCTTGGGCAGCGTCGGGTTGGCGATGCCGTTGATCCGGTCCACCGCGGCCTGGGCCGCCGGCCCGTTTGTGGCGCCGACGTAGATCGTGCCGTCGTCCTCGATGGAGATCTCGGCGCCGGTCTCGTCCTGGATCGCGTTGATGGTCTGGCCCTTCGGGCCGATCACCATGCCGATCTTGTCGACCGGGATCTTCACGGTGGTGACCCGCGGCGCGTAGTCCGACATCTCGGCCGGCGCCTCGATGGCCCGCTGCATCACGTCGAGGATGGTCTGCCGGGCCTCGTGCGCCTGCTGCAGCGCGGCGGCCAGCACGTCCGACGGGATGCCGTCGAGCTTGGTGTCGAGCTGGAGCGCGGTGACGAAGTCACGGGTGCCGGCGACCTTGAAGTCCATGTCGCCGAACGCGTCCTCGGCGCCGAGGATGTCGGTCAGCGTCACGTACTGGGTCTTGCCGTCGACCTCGTCGGAGATGAGGCCCATGGCGATGCCGGCGACCGGCGCCTTCAGCGGCACACCGGCGGAGAGCAGGCCCAGCGTCGAGGCGCAGACCGAACCCATCGAGGTGGAGCCGTTGGAGCCGAGCGCCTCGGAGACCTGCCGGATGGCGTACGGGAACTCCTCGCGCGAGGGCAGCACCGGGATCAGCGCCCGCTCGGCGAGCGCGCCGTGGCCGATCTCGCGCCGCTTCGGCGAGCCGACCCGGCCGGTCTCACCGGTCGAGTACGGCGGGAAGTTGTAGTTGTGCATGTAGCGCTTGCGGTTCTCCGGGGACAGCGTGTCCACCATCTGCTCCATGCGCAGCATGTTCAGCGTGGTGACGCCCAGGATCTGGGTCTCGCCGCGCTCGAACAGCGCCGAGCCGTGCACCCGCGGCAGCACGCCGACCTCGGCGGTCAGCGGGCGGATGTCACGCGGGCCGCGGCCGTCGATGCGGACCTGCTCGCGCAGCACCCGGTTGCGGACCTCGGACTTGGTCAGCGAACGGAACGCGGCGGACAGCTCCTTCTCGCGGCCCTCGAAGCGGCCGGTCAGCTCCTCGGCGACCTTGGCCTTGATCCGGTCCAGGGCCTCCTCGCGGTCGGCCTTGCCGGCGATCTTCAGCGCCTCGGCGACCTCGGCGCGGGCCACCTCGGCCACCGCGTCGTACGCGTCGTCCTGGTAGTCCAGGAAGATCGGGAACTCGGCGACCGGCTTGGCGGCCACCTCGGCCAGCTCGCTCTGCGCCCGGCACAGCTCGCGGATGGCCGGCTTGGCGGCCTCCAGGCCGCTGGCCACGATCTCCTCGGTCGGCGCGGTGGCGCCGCCCGAGATCAGGGTCACCGCGTTCGGGGTGGCCTCGGCCTCGACCATCATGATCGCGACCTCGCCGTCGGCCAGGGTGCGGCCGGCCACGACCATGTCGAACGTGGCCCGCTCCAGCTCCTCCAGGGTCGGGAAGGCGACCCACTGGCCGTCGACGTGCGCGACCCGGGTCGCGCCGATCGGGCCGGAGAACGGCAGGCCGGACAGCTTGGTCGACATCGAGGCGGCGTTGATCGCCACCACGTCGTACGGGTGCTGCGGGTCGAGCGCCAGCACCGTCTCGACGACCTGGACCTCGTTGCGCAGGCCCTTGACGAACGACGGGCGCAGCGGCCGGTCGATCAGCCGGCAGGTGAGGATGGCGTCCTCGCTGGGCCGGCCCTCACGGCGGAAGAACGAGCCGGGGATCCGGCCCGCGGCGTACATCCGCTCCTCGACGTCCACGGTCAGCGGGAAGAAGTCGAACGACTCGCGCGGCTGCTTGCCGGCCGTGGTGGCGGAGAGGACGACCGTCTCGCCGAGCTGGGCGACGACGGAGCCGGCGGCCTGGCGGGCCAGGCGGCCGGTGGAGAAGGTGATCTCACGGGTGCCGAAGGACCCGTTGTCGATCACCGCGGTGCGGGATTCGGTGCCGAGGTTGGTCTCGGTCATGTGCTGTGGTGCTCCTTCGCGTCGTCGGCCGACGACACGGGAACTGCTCAGGCGGCCGGTCTTCGATCGAAGCGCCCGGGTGGGCCGGCGTCGTGCCGGGATGCCCGGGGGCCACTACCGGAGACCGGTGCTGACCGGCTCCCTCTTCGGGTGTCGCGCGGCCGGGTTCTTCGGTGGTACTGCAACGGGGGAGCGGCCAGGCGGCCACTCCCCCGTCAGGTCATCGGCGCAGGCCGAGCCGCTCGATGAGCGACCGGTAGCGGTTGATGTCCTTCTTCTGGACGTAGTTCAGCAGCCGGCGGCGCCGGCCGACCAGCAGCAGCAGCCCACGGCGGCTGTGGTGGTCGTGCTTGTGCACCTTCAGGTGCTCGGTGAGCTCAGCGATCCGCTTGGTCAGGACCGCGACCTGCACCTCGGGCGAGCCGGTGTCGCCCTCGGCGGTCGCGTACTCCTGGCGGATCTTGGCCTTGGCTTCCTGGTCGAGCGCCATGTTCTCCCTGTTTCGTGGGTCATTCGATGAGGTCCGGAGCGGTCGTGGTGACCGGTGCAACGGACCGGTTCCTCGCACCCGCGGCGTCGTGCAGGCACGCGAGGCCCCCGTCGGTCAGCCGACGTCTCCGCCAGCCTACCAGCCCCCGGGCCGGACGGCCGGTCAAGGTCGCCCGAGCGGGTCAGGACACCGCCCGGCGGGTGCGCTCCACGTCCTCGGCGATCTGGGCCACCAGCGGCTCGATCGCGTCGTACGTCCGCTGCTCGCGCAGGTGCGCCACGAAGTCCAGGGCCAGCCGCTCGCCGTACAGGTCGCCGGTGAAGTCCAGCGCGTACGCCTCCACCCGCCGTTCCCGGCCGGAGAACGTCGGGTTGGTGCCGATCGACACGGCCGCCGCGAGCGGTTCGCCGTCGCGGCGCACCAGGCGGGCCGCGTACACGCCGTCGGCGGGCACCGCCGCGTACCTGTGGGTCAGCAGGTTGGCGGTGGGGTAACCCAGCTCACGTCCGCGCTGGTCGCCGCGGACCACCACGCCCTCGACCCGGTGCGGGCGGCCGAGCGCCGCCGCCGCCGCGCCCACGTCGCCCGCGTCGACGCAGGACCTGATGTACGTGGAGGAGAAGACCGTCCCCGCCTCGGCGACCAGCGGCGCCCCCTCGACGGCGAAGCCGAAGGTGCGGCCGAGCCGTTCCAGCAGCGGCACGTCCCCGGCCGCCCGGTGCCCGAACCGGAAGTTGTCGCCGACCACCACGAGCGCGGCGTGCAGGTGCTCGACCAGGACGTCGTGCACGAACGCCTCGGGTGGCAGCCGGGAGAACTCGACCGTGAACGGCACCACGCAGAGCACGTCCACGCCGAGCGCCTCGATCAGCTCGGCCTTGCGCGCCGGCTCGGTGAGCACCGCCGGGTGCGAGCCCGGGCGCACCACCTCGGCCGGGTGCGGGTCGAACGTCACCACCACCGACTTGACGCCCAGCTCCCGGGCGCGCGCCACGGTGTGCCCGATGGTGGCCTGGTGCCCCCGGTGCACGCCGTCGAAGACGCCGATGGTGACCACCGAGCGTCCCCAGCCGCCGGGCGCCGCCTCGTACCCCCGCCACCGCTGCATGCCGTTCCTCCCCTGTCCGCCCGCGCCGTTCAGGCCGGGGCCAGCACGATCTCCGCGCGGGCCCGACCGTCCCGCTCGCTGACGATAGCGATCAGCCCGCCCGCCGGGTCGAAGACCGCGTACGGCCCGGTGATCCCGGCCGGGGTCAGCGGCCCGCCGTGGGAGAGCACCCGGGTCTCGTCGGCGGTGGCGTCCCGGCGCGGGAAGAACCGCGCGGCGGCGGCGTCCAGCGGCAGGTTCACCACGTCGGGCGCGCGCTGCTCCAGCTCGTCGAGCGTGGCCGCCTCGGCGAGCGTGAACCCGCCCACCGCGGTGCGGCGCAGCGCGGTGAGGTGGCCGCCGACGCCGAGCGCGGCGCCCGCGTCACGGGCCAGCGCCCTGATGTACGTCCCGGACGAGCAGGTCACCTCCACGTCCACGTCCACCACGTCCGGGACGTCCCGGCGGATCGCCCGCACGTCCAGCCGGGAGACGGTGACCCGGCGGGCGGGCAGCTCGACCGTCTCGCCGTCACGGACCCGCTTGTACGCCCGCTGGCCGTTGATCTTGATGGCGCTGACCGCGCTGGGCACCTGGTCGATCTCGCCGGTGAGGGCGGCCAGCGCGGCGCGTACCCCGTCGTCGGTGACCGCGCCGGCCGGGGTGGTCGCGACCACCTCGCCCTCGGCGTCGTCGGTGACGGTGGCCTGCCCCAGCCGGATCGTCGCGGCGTAGCTCTTGCCGGCGCCGATCACGTACGTGAGCAGCCGGGTCGCCCGGCCCACCCCGATCACCAGCACGCCGGTGGCCATCGGGTCCAGCGTGCCGCCGTGCCCCACCCGGCGGGTACGGGCCAGCCGGCGGATCCGGGCCACGACGTCGTGCGACGTCATGCCGCCGGGCTTGTCGACCACGATCAGACCGTCTGTGCTCACGACCGCCAAGCCTGCCAGACGGCGCCGATCCTCCCTGCGGGGGATACCGCCCTGCTTCGGCGGGGTGTCAAGATCGTGCGCCCCCGCCCCGTCTGCCCGGGAAGTCCGATGACCGATCACCGTTCCGTCCCCGATCCCCACGCCACCGATCGCCCGTCGGAGGACACGCTGGGACGGGTACCCGAGTGGCTGCGCCAGCCCGCGCCCGAGGTCGAGCCGGGCCGCGGCGACCGCCTGCGGATCGCGCTCGGCGGGCACTCCGGCAAGCTGCTCGGCGGCGTGGTCGTGCTGGCGCTGCTCGCGTTCTTCGGGCTCGTCGGCGGCCTCGGCTACCAGGGCTTCCAGCGCTGGCGGGAGCCGCCCGCCGAACACCCCACGGTGAGCCTGCCGGTCGGTGAGCAGGCGTCCTCGTCGGCCTCGCCGCCACCGGCCGCCGGCCCCTTCGACGGCACCCCGGCAGCCGGCTTCCCCGAGGGCACGGCCGGGATCGCGCTGCCCCGGGCCAAGCGGACCGGCGCGTTCACCGAGAAGCAGGTGGCAGACACGCTGGCCAAGGTACGCAAGGCGCTGATCACCGCCCGGCTGGACCGCACGTTCTTCACCGCGAAGGACCCGGAGCGGCTGGTCCGCCAGTTCGCACCGGACGCGCGGGCCGGCGTACGGGACGACTTCCCCACCGGCGAGGCGGGCACCTACTCGACCCGGCTCGCCCCCGGCGCCCGGCTCACCGACGACGAGCCCCGGGTCAAGGGCCGGATCAGCTACCGGGCGACGAAGGACCGGGACGGCATCCGCATCCTGGAGGTGACCACGAACTTCGTCTGGGCGTACGCGTTCTCCACCACCCGCCCCGCCCCGGGCGCCGGCGTGGTGGTGGTCCACGACACGGTGAAGTGGAGCATGCCGCACCCGGCCGACGTGACCACCGCCTCCGCCGGGCTGTGGATCGAGCGGGCCGACTCGTACGCCTCCAACATCGACTGCGTCGCGCTGGACAAGGGGCTGCTCGCGCTGGGCCGGCCCTCGCTCGCCGGTCCGGCCGACCCGGACCCGGACGCGGTCTTCGACCCGGACAAGACGGTCGACCTGCCGGACACCTGCTGACCCGCCCACCTCACCACGCCACCCCGCGGCAGGAGCCCCCGATGAGCGACGCCCCGCCACCGCACCGCGCCCGGGTCGACCTGCCGGACTGGATGCGCAATCCGGAGCCGCCCCGCCGTACGCTCGGCCGCCGCCTGTCCGACCTGGTCGACGGCGTACCGGCGCTGGCGGCGGCGCGCCGCCGGATGTGGGCCTGGCAGGGCCGGACCCGGTTCGGCGAGCGGCATCCCACGGTGGCCGCGATCGGGGCGTTCGTCTTCGTCCTGGTGACCGCGACGCTGCTGGTCGTCGGCACGCTCTACCTCGCGTGGGCGATCCGGCAGGGGCGGATCTGACCGGCACGGAAACGGGACAGCGGGATCGGCGGCCGGGTGCGATGATCATGCGCCCCCTGCCCCTGCACCCCTCTGGAACGCCGCATGAGCACCGAAGACGGGACCACACCGCCCGAGCCGGATCCCTACGCCGTCGCCTCCCGGGGCGCGGAGATCCAGCTGCCGAGCTGGATGACCGGCGCGGACGCGGACGTCCCGCTGACCCGCGGCGAGCGCTTCCGCATGGTCTGGTCGCGGCAGCGCGGCAAGCGCCGCGTCGCCTTCGTGGTGGTGCTGGCGCTGGCGCTGATCGGCGGCACGGCCGTGCTCGGCCGGGTCACCGTCGACCGGGTACGGTCCGGCACCGCCGCCGCGGCGTCGGCCGAAGCCAGCCCGTCGCCGGTGCCGCTCAGCCGGGTGGGCGAGCCGCGCGACCTGTTCGCGGGGACCATCGGCGCGGACTTCGCGGTGGGTGAGGCCGGGATCGTCCTGCCGGAGGCCACGGCGCGGCCCCCGTTCACCGCCCGCGAGGTGGCCGCGGCGCTGACCCAGGTCCGGGCCGCGCTGGTCCAGGCCCGGCTCGACCTGTCCATGATCCTCGGCGACACGGAGCCGTTCCTGGCGCTGCTGGCGCCGGCCGCGCGCGCTCAGCTGCGTACCGACTTCGAGGACTTGTCGTTCGTGAACTACGCCACCCGGATCGGCTCGCAGGACAGCGCGGACGAGATCCGGGTCCGGGGTGAGATGCGCTACCGGGCCGTCACCGGCGACGACGGCCGGCCGATCCTGCGGATCACCACAGAGTACGTCTGGATGTACGCGTTCGACGTGCCGCGGACGACACCGGGCCGGGCCGGGATCGCCGCCATCCGTGACCGGGTCGCCTGGGAGGTCCCCCACCCCGAAGGGTTGCCGGCGGCGAAGCGCGGGCTCTGGCTCGTCTCCGCGCAGGCGAGCACGAACAACGTCGACTGCGCCCGGCTGGACGAGGGCTTCTTCGTGGTCGAGCCGTGGATGGGCGGCCCCGGTTCGTTCCAGCCCTGCTGACCGGCGTCAGCGGACCGCGCCGACCACCGCCCACGCGCCCGAGCGCATCCGCAGCAGCAGGCCGGCCAGCCGCAGCACCACGAACAGCGTCAGCCCGGCCCAGATCCCGCCCAGCCCGAGTTCCAGCCCGTACGCCAGCCAGATCGCCGGCAGGAATCCGCCGAACGCGCACACGATGGTGAGGTTGCGCAAGTAGCGCACGTCGCCCGCGCCGATCAGCACCCCGTCGAGCGCGAACACCACGCCACCGATCGGCTGGAGCGCGACGAACCAGGGCCAGGCCGTCATGGCCTGCTCGCGTACCTGCGGATCGGAGCTGAACCACGACGGCACGACGCCGGCGCCGGCGGCGATCAGCACCGCGAAGGCCACGCCGCACAGCCCGCCGAGCAGCGCGACGCGGCGGGCCAGGAACCGCGCGCCGGCTGCGTCGCCGCCGCCCAGCGCGGCGCCGACCAGCGACTGCGCGGCGATGGCCAGCGCGTCGAGCACCAGCACGGTGAAGAACCACAGTTGCAGGGCGATCTGGTGCGCGCCCACCGCGGCGGCGCCGAAGCGGGCCGCGACAGCGGTCGCGGACAGGAAGCTGGCCTGGAACGCGACACCGCGCACCAGCAGGTCCCGGCTGAGCACGAGCTGCTGACCGATCACCCGGGGCCGGGGCCGCAGCGAGACCCGCTCGCGCACCAGCGCGGCCGCGAACAGGACGCCGGAGAGCGTCTGCGCGATCGCGTTCGCCACCGCCGAGCCGACCAGCCCGAGCCCGGCCGGATAGACCAGCAGCGGGCAGAGCACCGCGGAGAGCAGGTTGGGGCCGAGCACGAACAGCAGCGGCCGGCGGGTGTCCTGGATGCCGCGCAGCCAGCCGTTGCCGGCGGCGGCGAGCAGCAGACCGGGCGCGCCGAGCGCCGCGACCCGCAGCCATCCGGCGGCGGCGTCGGCCACCTCGCCGGGGCCGCCGACGAGGGTACGCGCCAGCGCGCCCCCGCCGATGCCGATGGCGACCGCCACCAGCACACCGGTGGCCAGCGCGAGCCAGGACGCCTGCACGCCCTCGGCCACCGCGGCGGCCCGGTCCCCCGCCCCGAAGCGGCGGGCCGAGCGCCCGGTGGTGCCGTACGCGACGACGGTGCCGACCCAGGCGGTGAGCGTCATGACGGTGCCGCCGACGGCGAGCGCGGCCAGCGGCACCCGCCCGAGGTGACCCACCACTGCGGTGTCGACCAGGACGTAGAGCGGCTCGGCGGCCAGCACCACGAGGGCGGGCAGCGCGAGCGTGGCGATCCGCCGGGGTGTGGCGGCGGTGGCGGGGGCGGCAGTCGTGCTCATCGACGCCGATCCTGGCACGCTCCCGGTAAGGTCCGCAAGGCGGGGGGCTACTTACTTGCGTCGGCCAGGAACCGGGCCGTGTCACGGCGCCCGCGCAGACGGCGCACCGGCAGCCCGGGGGCGTGCTCGACCAGCGCGGCCAGCACCCGGGGCCGGGAGTCGCGGGGGTAACGCCAGACGTAGGGCAGGAAGTCGAGATCGAGCCGCTCCGGGCAGCCCTCGGGCAGGTCGGCGCGGGGCGCGGCGCGATGTGCCCACCGGCGGCGGACGATCCGGACCAGGCAGCGCAGCCGGGAGGTGTCGCAGAGCACCAGCAGGTCGGCGCGGGGCAGCCGGAGGTCGAGCGTGCTCGCGTAGTTGCCGTCCATCACCCAGGCCGGGCGGGCGGCGAGCGCTGCCACCTCGGCGCGGAAATCCGCCGGGGCCGGTGCGGTCCAGCCGGGGCGCCAGTAGTGCCGGTCGAGGTGGATCAGCGGAAGGTCGAGTCGCCGGGCCAGTTCACCGGCGAGCGTGCTCTTGCCGGCGCCGGAGGCGCCGACGACCAGGATGCGTCGCACCGGGTGACGGTAGCGCCGTCCGGCACGGCGGTCGGTCCCGAGCGGCGGTGACGTCGGCGTCGGGCCACGGGTGCGGCCCGGCCGGCGTCACCGCCGGACGGCGTACGTCACTGACGGGTGTCCATCGAGGTCTGCAGCGCGCGGCGCATCTGCTCGCGCGCCTCGTCGGTGGTGGTCTCGGTCTGCGGCTTGCGCTTGCTGGGCATCTGAGGTCCTTCCAGGGTGCGGTCCGCCGGACACGGCGGCCCTACGGGCGCCCGGCTGCGGTCCGGGATCACCGGAGCGGCTCGCCTGGCAGCGTGAGCCCGGGTCGGTCTGACCCTGGAGGGAGGCGAGGCCGGGTGCGGCAGCACCGCCCGTGACCAGCGCCGCGAAGCGCCGGCCCTCACCCAAATTAACGTTCACTTTCCAGATGCTGCCCACAGTTCCCGAAATGCGGAAAGATCAACCTCGTCGTCCGGCTCGGCCGGCCGTGTCAGCGGGCCAGGAAGTGCCAGCCCAGCCACCACCAGAAACCGAACAGGCCGATCCGCCCGACCGGCACCGGGCCCACCTCGTACCGCATCACGAAGGCGCAGACGTCGGCCAGCGACGGGACCCGCGAGCCCTCCCGGCGCGCCACCCATTCGACGACCGCGAACAGCACGAGCGAGACCAGAAACCCGCCGATCGCCAGTGCCCGCATCATCGGCGCACCAGTCCCCAGAACGTGGACAGCCACGCGAACCAGGCCGCCGAACGGATCACACTGTCCTCCAGCAGCGGATCGGCCAGCCGGGAGAGGGTGGGGAAGTCGTCACCCGCCGCCGCCATGAACGTCGCCCCCTCGAAGACCCCGAAGACGGTCACCGGCACCAGCCACCAGAGCGCGACCGACGGCAGCCGGCGGGGCGCCGGGCGCCGGGGCACCCGGTTGCTCAGGCCGACCCAGATCAACCCTCCGCCGGTGGTGAGGATGTAGAGGTTGGCCGCGGTCGAGAAGGACGGAAGTTGACCGCCGACCAGGGACAAGCAGATCAGCACCGGCACGGAGACGACCGGCCGGTCCCAGGCCCGGGGCGCCTCGACGGTGAGCTCACGGGGATGATCCATCACCCGATTGTCCCCAGCGTCACGCACGGCGGAAAGGCTGGCACGCCTCGTAATCCCTGGAAAAGCCGCCGATCAGCTCACACTTCCGATCATCGCCGCGCCTCGGCCCGGCAGAAATATCGGCACAATTCCGCTTTTAGGGGGCTACCAGCGTTGCGGTAGCGAGTTCGGCCCGGATCCGTCCGACCAGCTCGTCGAGCGCGCCCCGCCCGGTGAAGCCGGCCGCGAACCGGTGCCCGCCACCGCCCAGCGCCACCGCCACCGCGCTCACGTCCACCGCGCCCTTGCTGCGCAGCGACACCGCCCACTCGGCCTCGCCCGCCTGCTTGATCACGCAGCTCACGTCCGCCTCCTCGGTGCACCGCACCGAGTCGATGAGCGCCTCCAGCACGTACGCCGGCTGGTCGTGCCGGACCAGGTCCTCGCGGGTCGCGTACGTCCAGACGAGCCCGTGCCCGGCGGCGGCCGCCGGTTCCAGCGTGGCCCGGCCGAGCACCTCGCCGAACAGGCGGACGGCGCCGAACGGGCGGGTGTCGAACACCCGCCGGGAGATGTCGCCGGGCCGGATGCCGGTGGCCAGCAGACGCGCCGCCATCCGGTGCACGGCAGGCGTGGTCGCCTCGAAGCGGAACGAGCCGGTGTCGGTGGTCAGCGCGACGTAGAGCCCGGTCGCCACCTCCGCGTCGAGCGTCGCCCCGAGCCGGTCCAGCAACTCCAGCGCGACCACCGAGGTGGCGGCGGCGTGCGGGTCGACCAGGTTGATCCGGCCGAAGCCGGTGTTCGAGGCGTGGTGGTCGAGCACCAGCGACGTGCCCGCCGTGTCCAGCCGGCCCACCAGGTCACCCAGCCGCGACTCGCTCGCCGCGTCGAAGCAGATCACCAGATCCGGATCGGGGTACGTGTCGTCCTGCGGCACCAGCAGCTCCACGCCGGGCATCCAGCGGAACGGCTCGGGCACCTCCGGCGGGCCGGGGAAGGTCGCCTGGAGATCGCGTACGCCGAGCCGCCGCAGACCCAGCCCGAAGCCGAGCATGCTGCCCAGCGCGTCCCCGTCCGGGTTCACGTGGCAGATCAGCAGCACCCGCGCGTCGGCGGGAAGGTCGCGTACCGCCGCGACGGCCGCCGCCCACTCCGATTCGGCCGGGCCGGCCGGCAGGCCACCCGCGACGGCGACCTCGGTCACCGGCGGTCGCCCTCGCGCGGCTCGTCGTCGGCGGCCGGCTCGTCGTCCGCGGCGTCCTCGTCGTCCTCGACCCGGTACGGCTGGGCGTCGCCCGCGTACGAGGACTTGGCGGCCAGCCGCTGCACCTCGGCGTCGGCGGTACGCGCTGCGGCGAGCAGGTCGTCGATGTGCTTGACCTGGTCCTGCACGTCGTCGAGGACGAAGGTCAGCGTCGGCGAGTGCCGCAGCCCGAGCGCCTTGCCGACGGTGCTGCGCAGCATGCCCTTGGCGCTCTCCAGCGCGGCGGCGGTGCTCGCCTGGGCCGCCGCGTCACCGAGCACCGTGTAGAAGACGGTGGCGTCGCGCAGGTCGGCGGTGATCCGGGCGTCGGTGATCGTGATCATGCCGAGCCGGGGGTCCTTGATCTGGCTGCGCACCACCGACGCGACGAGTTCCCGGATACGCTCCGCGTGCCGGCGAACCTTTGCCTGATCCGTCATGTCCCCCACCTCCGGGATCACCTGTACCGATGACGGCGCCGGGTCACCGTGCGACCCGGGCCGTCGGCCGGAGACGGCGGGCGCGTGGGCGCCGCCGGGTCCGACCGCCCAACGCTGAAGAACACTACCCGCGTCCCACCGGACCTCACGCGGCACGGGCGGAGTACCGCGCGACGCGCCGTCAGTCGTCCTCGCCGTGCAGGCGACGGCGCACCGACAGCAGTTCGGTCTCCGGGCGGGCGGCGACCAGCCGCTCACAGGAGTCGAGCACCTCGCGGACGTGGGCCGGCTCGGCGGCCACCACCGCCACCCCGATCTCGGCCCGGCCGTGCAGGTCCAGCGCCCCCACCTCGGCGGCGGAGACCTCGAACTTCCGCAGCGCGGCGACGATCGGCCGGACGTAGGACCGCTTGGCCTTCAGGGACCGGGAGTCACCCGGGAGCAACAGGTCGAACAGTGCGGTTCCGGTATACACGGCGAGCAACGGTACGCCGGGTGGCGCACCCCGGCACGCGATTAAGGCGCGACCGCCACCAGCACGTCCCGCTCGATCGCCTGGTCGACCCGGTGGGCGAAGTCACCGAAGCCGGGGCCGTCGAGCACGCGCAGCCCGGCGTCGGCCAGCACCGCCTCCGCCTGCGCCCGCGGCGCCACGTGGGTGTTCCAGGACAGCCCGAGCGCGCCACCGGGGCGCAGCAGCTCCCGCCACACCGGCACGGCCGCGGTGAGCAGCTCCAGCGGGCTGCGGGACAACCCCTGATCGGTACGGCTGCCGTGCGCCACCCCGTACGGCGCGTCGGTCACGATCACGTCGGCGCAGCGGGGGCGCAGCGCCTCGCGGGCCCGGGTGGTGTCGGTGTTCAGCACGGTGACCCGCTGGGTGGCCCCGGCCCGGTGCTCGTCCCGCGACGGCGCGAGCACCGCCTCGAACCGGCGGGCCACCAGCTTGCGGTCCCGGCGCACCGACGTCGACTCGGTGGTGTGCTTGAGCCGCTTTCGGCGCAGCCAGGTACGCAGGAACGTCGCGTACGCGTCGACGTCCTTGCTGTCGCGCTCGACCCCGATGCCGTCGTAGCCGTACATCAGCGCCTGGTTGAGCGTGGTGCCCCGGCCGCAGAGCGGATCCAGCACCACCACCGGCCCGTCCAGCATCCGGGGCGCGGCGGCGGAGGCGAGCACTGTGACGTTGAGCAGCAGCCGGGTGAACTGCTCGTTGGTCTTGCCGGCGTACTTGGGGATGGTGATCAGGTCGGAGTCGTACCGGGCCAGCGGGCTCAGCGGCACCGGCCGCAGCAGGTCGTCACCGACCCGCTCGAACAGCGCGTACGCCGCCGACAGGTTCGCCAGGTGGGCCAGGTCCCGCTCGCCGAGTCCGGGTTCGGGGGCGGTGAACGTCAGGTACTCCACCCCGCCGATCCGGGTGACCTCGGCGTCGCCCGGCACCACGTCGAGCACGCCGGAGCCGGCGAACACGGCCAGTTCGGCGCGGGCCAGCCGGGCCGCCGCGTCGGCGTAGACGCGGTTGGCGGAGGGGGCGAGGAGCAGCGCGTACCGGATCACGCCGCAGATTGTCGCAGCCTGCGGAAACGGCGACGGCCGGGGCCCGAAGGCCCCGGCCGCCGACCGGTCGTACGTGTGGAACTCAGGCGCGCGGCTTCTCGCGCATCTCGAACGTCTCGATGACGTCGCCGACCTGGACGTTGTTGTAGCCGCCCAGCGTCAGACCACACTCGAAGCCCTCGCGGACCTCGGTCGCGTCGTCCTTGAACCGCTTCAAGGAGCTGATCGTGAGGTTGTCCGCCACGACCGCACCGTCCCGCAGCAGCCGCGCCTTGGCGTTGCGGCGGATGAGGCCGGACCGGACGATACAGCCGGAGATGTTGCCGATCTTGGACGAGCGGAAGACGTCGCGGATCTCCGCGGTGCCCAGCTCGACCTCCTCGTACTCCGGCTTGAGCAGACCCTTGAGCGCGGCGTCGATCTCCTCGATGGCCTGGTAGATGACCGTGTAGTACCGGATCTCCACGCCCTCGCGGTCGGCCATCTCGCGGACCTTGTTCGAGGCCCGCACGTTGAAGCCGATGATCGTGACCGCCTCGGACGAGGCGCTCGCGAGCATGACGTCGCTCTCGGTGATCGCGCCCACGCCCCGGTGGATGATCCGAAGCTGGACCTCCTCCGGGATGTCGAGGTTGAACAGCGCGTCCTCGAGCGCCTCCACGGAACCGGAGACGTCGCCCTTGAGCACCAGGTTGAGCGAGGTCTTCTCGCCCTCCTTGAGCTGCTCCATGAGCGTCTCGAGGGTGGCCCGGCCACGGGAGTTGGCGAACGACGCCGCCCGCCTCCGCGCCTGCCGCTGCTCGGCGATCTGCCGCACGGTGCGGTCGTCCTCGGCGGCCAGGAAGGTGTCACCCGCACCCGGCACCGTGGTCAGACCCAGCACCATGACCGGACGCGCCGGACCGGCCTCGTCGACCGGCTTGCCGTTCTCGTCCAGCATGGCCCGCACGCGGCCGTGCGCCCCACCGGCGACGATCGAGTCACCGGCACGCAGGGTGCCCTTCTGCACCAGCACGGTCGCCACCGCGCCACGGCCCTTGTCCAGGTGCGCCTCGATCGCGACACCCTGCGCCGGCCCGTCGATCGGAGCGGTCAGCTCCAGCGACGCGTCGGCGGTCAGCAGCACGGCCTCGAGCAGTTCCTCGATGCCGATGCCGGGCTTGGCCGCCACGTTGACGAACATGGTGTCGCCGCCGTACTCCTCGGCGACCAGGCCGTACTCGGTCAGCTGCTGGCGGACCTTGTCCGGGTTCGCCTCGGGCTTGTCGACCTTGTTAACCGCGACCACGATCGGCACGTCCGCCGCCTTGGCGTGGTTGAGCGCCTCGATGGTCTGCGGCATCACGCCGTCGTCCGCCGCCACCACCAGGATCACGATGTCCGTGACCTGGGCGCCACGGGCACGCATGGCGGTGAACGCCTCGTGACCCGGGGTGTCGATGAACGTCACCGCGCGGTCCTCGCCCTCGTGCGGGACGTGGACCTGGTAGGCGCCGATGTGCTGGGTGATGCCACCCGCCTCGCCGGCCACCACGTTCGCCTTGCGGATCGCGTCGAGCAGCTTGGTCTTACCGTGGTCGACGTGACCCATGACGGTCACGACCGGCGCACGGCTGACCAGGCGGTCCGCCGCGACCTCGGCGTCGAGGTCGATGTTGAACTGCGCGAGCAGCTCGCGGTCCTCGTCCTCCGGGCTGACGATCTGCACGTCGAAGCCGAGGTGCTCACCCAGCAACTGCAGGGTCTCGTCGGAGCACGACTGGGTCGCCGTCACCATCTCGCCCAGGTTGAACATCTCCTGGACCAGCGAACCCGGGTTGGCGTTGATCTTGTCGGCGAAGTCCGACAGCGAGGCGCCACGGGACAACCGGACGACCTGACCCTGACCGCGGGGCGCGCCCGAGGACATGGTCGGGGCCGACAGGTTGTCGAACTCCTGTCTGCGCTGCTTCTTGGACTTGCGACCGCGGGTCGGGCGACCACCCGGACGCCCGAAGGCACCCGCAGCGCCACCGCCACGGCCACGACCGCCGCCACCGGGACGGCCACCGCCGCCGACCGGACCACCCGGACGGAAACCACCGCCGGGAGCACCGCCACCGCCGCCGGGACCGCCGCGGTAGCCACCGCCACCGCCGCCACCACCGGGACCGCCGCGGTAGCCACCGCCACCGCCGCCACCACCGGGTCCACCGCGGTAGCCACCGCCACCGCCGCCGGGACGACCGGCGCCACCACCGGGTCCGCCACGACCGCCACCGGGGCCGCCGGGACGGCCGGTGGTCGGACGCTGGCTCGGCATCGAGGCCGGGCTCGGCCGCGGCGGCATCGACGCCGGGCTGGGCCGCGGCGGCATGCCGGCCGGGCTGGGACGGGGACCGCCCGCACCGGCGGCCGGGGGCCGCTGCTGCTGGCCGCCCTGGATGCCGAACGGGTTGTTACCGGCGCCGCGCGCCGGCGGACGACCGCCCGGCCGGGCACCGGGGCCCTGACCCTGGCCCGGACCGCCGGGGCGACCGGCGGCCGGGGAACCCGGACGCGGCGGCATGGCGTTCGGGCCGGGACGCGGGCCGGGACGGGGACCGCCCTCGGCCGGAGGCTCCCGGCGTACGGTCTCGCGCTGCTGCTGGCGGGCGGCCTGCGCGGCCTTGACCGCGGCCTCCTGCTCAGCCTTCAGCGCGGCGGCACGCGCTTCGGCGGCCGCCACTTCGATGTCGTGCGCGCTCGCCGGCTTGGCGACCGGAGTCGCCGGCTGCGGCGGGCCGGGGACCGGGCCCTTGGGCTTCGGTCCAGGGGTCGGCGCAGCCGGACGCCGGGGCGGCATCGGCTTGGCCGAGACCCGGGGGGCACCCGGGGTCGGGGTGGGCGTCGGGGTCGGTGCCGGACCGCTGGGCGCGGCAGCCGGCGGGCCGGCGGGCGCCGACGAACCGGCTACGAAGGCGCTACGCAGCCGCCGGGCGACAGGCGCCTCGACGGTGCTGGACGCGGACTTCACGAACTCGCCCATTTCCTTGAGCTTGGCGAGAACGGTCTTGCTTTCGACCCCGAGCTCCTTGGCAAGCTCGTGTACGCGGGCCTTTCCTGCCACTGCACTCCTCACTCCGAGGTCGTGCGGGCAGCACCCGCAGCGACCTCACTCGTGCACTTGAAGCCTGGTCATTTCAGGGACTTCATCGTGTGCTCATGTCGGTCGTCCTACCTTGCTAGCGACCCTCGACCGGTCGGGCTTGACCGGTCGTCGGGGGTTGCGCGTCGACGTGCTCCGCAAGCGCACCGTGGTCAGGAACCCCGGTGAGGCGCAGTGCCCGCCCGAAGGCGCGACGCCGCACCGCCTGCGCGAAGCAGGCCGGATCAGGGTGCATGTTCGCTCCCCGACCCGGCAGTCTGCGGGCCGGATCGGGCCTGAGACTGATGTGACCAGCCTCGTCACCGATCGCGACAACCCGCAACAACTCGCTGGCCGGCGCCCGTTTCCGGCAGCCCACACAGGTGCGCTCCGGAATCGCGCGTCGTGCCACTGAGTAAGTCTACCCCTAGCCGCCGGAGATCGCGCCGCCCGGCTCCGGGACGTGATCAGCTCCGCCCCGGCTCTGCGGGGCCGCGGTCTCCGCGTCGGACCGGATGTCGATGCGCCAACCGGTCAGGCGGGCCGCCAGGCGGGCGTTCTGCCCTTCCCGGCCGATCGCGAGCGAGAGCTGGAAGTCCGGGACCGTCACCCGGGCGGTACGGGAGGCCAGGTCGACCACCTCGACCCGCAGCGCCTTGGCCGGCGACAACGCGTTGCCGACGAACGTCGCGGGGTCGTCCGACCAGTCGATGATGTCGATCTTCTCGCCGTGCAGCTCGCTCATCACCGCGCGGACCCGCTGCCCCATCGGGCCGATGCAGGCGCCCTTGGCGTTGACGCCGGACGCGGTCGAGCGGACCGCGATCTTCGTACGGTGACCTGCCTCACGGGCGATCGCGCCGATCTCCACGGTGCCGTCGGCGATCTCCGGCACCTCCAGCGCGAACAGCTTCTTCACGAGCGCCGGATGCGACCGGGACAGCGTGATCTGCGGGCCGCGCATGCCCTTGGCGACGTGCACGACCACGCAGCGGATCCGCTCGCCGTGCTCGTACCGCTCGCCGGGGACCTGCTCGGACTGCGGCAGGACGCCCTCCAGCTTGCCCAGGTCGACGCTGACGATGCCCTTCTCCCGGCGCGTCTCGTGCGCCTGCACCACGCCGGTGACCAGGTCACCGTCGCGGCCCACGTACTCGCCGAAGTGCACCTCGTCGGTGGCCTCCCGCAGCCGTTGGAGGATCACCTGCTTGGCGGTCATGGCGGCGATCCGCCCGAAGTCGTGCGGGGTGTCGTCCCACTCCCGGGTGACGGTGCCGTCGGCGTCGAGCTCCTGCGCGAAGACCGAGGCGGCCCCGCTCTTGCGGTCGATCTCCACCCGGGCGTGCGACTCGGCGCCGTCGGTGTGCCGGTAGGCGGTCAGCAGCGCGGTCTCGATCGCCGCGAGGATCGTGTCGAACGGGATCTCCCGCTCGCGCTCCAGGGCGCGCAGCGCCGCGAGGTCGATGTTCACCTCTCCTCGTCCTCCAGATCTTCGTCGTCGTCGGTGTCTGTGTCGTCGCCGAGGTCCTCGTCGGCCAGGTCGTCCAGGCGGCTGAACTCCACCTGGACCCGGCCGGGCCCGAGTTCGGCGTACGGGTGTGCCACGGGGCCGGCGTCGGTCTCCAGCTCCACGCGCTCGTCGTCGGCGGCCGTGATCCGGCCGGTGAGCTGGCGGTCCCCGGCGTCGCCGCGGACGGTGACCTTGACCAGCCGGCCCACGTTGCGCCGCCAGTGCCGGGGCAGGGTGAGCGGGCGGTCCACGCCGGGCGAGCTGACCTCCAGCTGGTACTCGCCGGCCACGATGTCGCCGCCGGACTCCTCCGCCGCGTCCAGGGCCGCCGACACCGCGCGGGAGACGTCCGCCACGGCGTCCAGGTTGATCCCGCCGTCGGCGTCCACGATCACCCGGACCACGTGCCGCCGTCCAGCGCGGGAGACGGAAAGGTCCTCCAGGTCGTAGCCGGCCGCGGCGACGACCGGTTCGATCACCTCGCGCAGCCGGTTGCGGCGCGCGTTCAGATCGCCACGGGGTGCGCCGCTGCGCTCCGCGCCGCGGGGGCCGTCGGACCGGCGGGGCCGCCCGGCGGGCCCCGTCGGCCGGGTGGCACGGCCACGCTGCGTCATTCCGCGCACCTCTCCTGCTGTTGCCACGACCCGCGGGCCGTGTTGTCCCGGGCCGGTGCGGGCGGTCGGCCCGCCATACCGGCACGCCACCGGGGCGTCCGCGCCCGGTGGTTGCGCAGAGCGTAACGCTAACGGCCGCGGACGGACCCGGCGGCGCACCGAGACCCTGACCCATGAGGCGGCGCGAATGGTGTTGACTCTGTCAGGTGGGGACCGGCAGAACACCATCCGACCAGGTCAGAGCGGGGCATTCCCGGCGCTGGCTGCTGCGCGCCGGAGGGCTCGTGGCGCTCGGCGGCGCGGCCGCGCCGCTGACCGGTTGTGATCTTTTCGACCGCGACCGGCAGCCACCGGCGCCTGATGCGCTGGAGCCGCTGGCCGCCGAGGCGCTGGCGCTGGAGGCCCGCTACCGGGCCGCCGCCACCGCCGCCCCGGCGCTCGCCGGACGGCTCACCCCGATCGCCGACGCGCACAAGGCACACGCCGAGGAGCTACGCCGGGTCATCGGCCGGCCGGCTCCCTCCGGCACGCCGGCGGCCGCCGGCTCGGCGAGCGCGCCCGCGCCCGACGCCGTGCTCACCGAGCTGCGTCAGGCCGAGCAGGAGGGCCGGACCAACGCGGCGAAGGCCTGCGCCGAGGCGCCGGCCGAGCGGGCCGCGCTGCTCGGCTCGATCGCCGCCGCGCGGGCGACCCACGTGGAGGCCCTGAAGTGAACAACCCGACGACCGGCCCGGCCTCCGCCCTCGCCGACGCGCTCGCCGCCGAGTACGCGGCGATCTGGGCGTACGGGGTGATCGGCGTGCACCTCACCGGCGCGGCGCGGACGGCGGCCCGGGCCGCCGAGGCGGCGCACCGGTCCCGCCGCGACGCGCTGCTCCTGCAGCTCGCCGAGGGCTCCGGGCAGGTACCCGCGGACCGGGCCGGGTACGCGCTGCCCTATCCGGTCACCGACCGGGCGGGAGCGCTGCGGCTGGCGGTGGAGATCGAGGAGCGGACCGCCGGGCACTGGCGGGCCGCGCTCGCGCACACCAGCGGCGTGGAGCGGAACAGGGCGCTCGCCGCGCTCACCGACTGCGCGCTGCGGGCCACCCGCTGGCGGCGTACGGCGGGCGTGACACCGGTCACCGTTCCGTTCCCGGGCCGCCCCGCCTGAGCGCGACGCCGGTCACCCGGCGAAGCTTCCCGGTTGCGCTGCGCATACCAGGTATGCATACTCGCGGTCATGTCCATCCGTCACGGCCTGCTCGCCCTTCTCGAACGCGGCCAGATGTACGGCTATCAGCTCCGTGCCGCGTTCGAGGAGTCCACCGGGTCGACCTGGCCGCTGAACATCGGGCAGGTCTACACCACGCTGGCCCGGCTGGAACGCGACGGACTGGTGCGCCCGCTGCCGGAGAACGAGAGCGGGCAGCGGCCGTACGAGATCACCGACGCCGGACGGGCGGACCTGGCGATGTGGTTCGCCACCCCGATCAGCCGCGCCGACCGTCCCCGCGACGAGTTGTCGATCAAGCTGGCGCTGGCGTTGACCACGCCGGGCGTCGACGTGCGGGCGGTGGTGCAGACCCAGCGCACCGCCACCATGCGCGCGCTTCAGGAGTTCACCCGGTTGAAGTACACGAGCGACAAGCCGGAGGATCTACCCTGGCGGCTGGTGCTGGACGCGATGATCTTCCAGACCGAGGCCGAGGTGCGGTGGCTCGACCACTGCGAGACCAGCCTGGTCCGGCACCGCCCGGCGCCGATCCGGGCGGTCGACCACCCCGAGGCGGTGGACCGGGCCGGCGACGAAGCCCGCCGGTGAACCGGCACGGGAGGCGCTGATGGACCCGATCGACGGGGTGCTGGAACTGCGGGACGTACGCCGTACGCACGGCACCGGTGAGGCCGCCGTGCACGCGCTGCGCGGCGTGAGCCTGACCGTGCGGGCCGGGGAACTGGTGGCGGTGATGGGCCCCTCCGGGTCCGGCAAGTCCACGCTGCTGGCGCTCGCCGGCGGCCTGGACCGGCCCACCGGCGGCGAGGTGGTGGTCGAGGGCGAGGCGCTGGTCGGGCTGTCCGCCCGGGAGCTGGCCCGGCTGCGCCGCCGCCGGATCGGGTACGTCTTCCAGGATCTGAACCTGCTCGGCAGCCTGACCGCGGTGGAGAACGTGGCGCTTCCCCTGGAACTGGACGGCGCCGGCGTACGGGCGGCCCGCCAGTCGGCCCTCGACGCGCTGCGCGAGGTCGACCTGGAGGACCTGGCCGACCGCTTCCCGGACCAGATGTCCGGCGGCCAGCAGCAGCGGGTGGCGATCGCCCGGGCCCTCGTCGGCGAACGCCGCCTGGTCCTCGCCGACGAGCCGACCGGCGCGCTGGACTCGCAGACCGGTGAGGCGGTGCTGCACCTGCTGCGCCGCCGGGTGGACGCCGGGGCGGCCGGGGTGCTGGTCACCCACGAGGCCCGGCACGCGGGCTGGGCGGACCGGGTGGTCTTCCTGCGCGACGGGGTGATGGTCGACTCGACCGCCCCGCTGATCGGCGTCGACCACCTGCTCAGCGGCAGCATCCGGTGACCGGCGGCCGCCTCGCCGCCGTACGCGGATCGTGGCGGACCGCGCTGCGGATCGCCCGCCGGGAGGCCCGGCGGTCCCGGCGGCGCACGCTGCTGGTGCTGGTGATGATCGCGCTGCCGGTGCTCGGCCTCAGCTTCGCCGCGGTCAGCTACGACATGGCCGATCTGAACCGCGCCGAACGGATCGAGCGCCAGCTCGGCGGCGCCGACGTCGCGCTGCGCTGGGACAGCCTGACGGCGGTGAGGCAGGACGCCTGGGGCGAGTCGGCCTGGCCGGTCGAGGGCGAATGGGTCGGCCGGACCCGTCCGGCGACCGCCGAGGAGGTGCGCGCGCTGCTGCCCGAGGGCAGCCGGGTCGCCCGCACGCGCTGGTGGATGACGTTCTCGACGCGGATCGGCCGGCACGTCGAGTCGCTCGACGCGCGCGCCCTGGACCTGACCGACCCGCTCACCCGGCCGCTGGCCCGGGTCCTCGACGGCCGGCCGCCGGTGCGCCCGGACGAGATCGCGGTCAGCCCCGCGGCGCTGCGCCGGCTCGACACCCGCATCGGCAACCCGGTACGCACCATCGACGGCGCCACGTACCGGGTGGTCGGGGTGGTGGAGTACCCGGACAACCTCCGGGAGGTGATCACGCTGGCCGGGGTGACCCCGGAGACCGCGGCCGGCAGCGACACCTGGCTGGTGGACCTGCCCGGCCCGCTCGACCCGGGGCTCGCCGACCGGCTGAACGCGCAGGGCATCCAGATCGTCGTCCGCGACCCGCTGCCCGGGCGGGAGGAGCTCACCCGCGGTATGCGCGTGCCGGACGCCGACGAGGCCGGCGTCGTCGGCGTGGTCGGCGGGCTGGGCCTGCTGGAGGTGGTGCTGCTGGTCGGCCCGGCCTTCGCGGTGAGCGTCCGCCGTCGGCGGCGCGACCTCGCGCTCGTCGCGGTGGCCGGTGGCGACGCCTCCCACCTGCGCCGGATCGTGCTCGCCGACGGGGTGGTGCTCGGCGCCGGCGGGGCCGCCCTCGGGCTGCTGCTCGGCATCGGCGCCGCGTTCGCCGGCCGGCCGCTCGTCGAGCAGTACCTGCTCGGGGAGCGCCTCGGGGCGTACCGGATCTTCCCGGCCGCGCTGGTGGCGATCGCCGCGACGGCGGTGCTGGCCGGGGTGCTGGCGGCGATGGCGCCGGCCTGGACGGCGGCCCGGCAGGACGTGGCGACCGGCCTGGCCGGCCGGCGCGACGGGTCCCGGCCCCGCCGCCGCTGGCTGCTGATCGGGGTGGCGCTCACCGTCGCCGGGACCGCGATCGCCGCGTTCGCCGCCGGCCGCACCTCGCAGACCGGCGTGCTGGCCGGTGTCGCCCTGGGCGAGCTGGGGCTGGTGTTCTGCACCCCGACGCTCGTGGGCGTGCTGGGCCGGGCCGGCCGGCTGCTGCCGCTCACCCCCCGCCTCGCGTTGCGCGACGCCAGCCGCAACCGGTCGTCGGCCGCGCCGGCCATCTCGGCGGTGATGGCCGCCGTCGCCGGAAGCGTCGCGCTCGGCGTCTACGTGGCGAGTGACGAGACCCGCTCCCGGGAACTCTGGCAGCCCGGCCTGCCGCCGGGCAACGTGCTGCTCACCCACTCCGGCGAGATCCCGGCGGGCCCGCCGTCGGCCGAGGCCGTCGCCGCCCGGGCCCGCACGGTCCTGCCCGACGCCACAGTGGTGTCCGTCGCGACCCCCGGGTGCGCCGGCGACGTCCGGGACAAGAACGACTGCGCGGCGTACGCGCTCGTTCCGCCGGAGCGGCGCTGCCCGTACACCTCCTCCGACCCGGTTCCCGACTCGGCCCGGCGCGATCCGCGCTGCGTGAGCCCCTTCCAGGAGCCGGTCGACGTCTACCTGCCGGCGCTCGTGGACGACGGCGCCGCGCTGGCCGCGCTCACCGGCGCGCCCGCCGACGAGCTGGCCGCCGCGCGCCGGACGCTCGCCACCGGCGGCGTGGTGGTCACCGACGCCCGGCGGGTGGTGGACGGGCAGGTCCGGGTGGAGGTCAACTACAACTCCGGCGGCCCGCCCACCGGGCGTCTCCTGCCCGCGTACGCGCTGCGCGGCGGTCTCAGCGTCGACCGGTTGGTGCTCTCCCCCGCCGCCGCGGACGCGCTCGGCCTGTCCGCCGTACCGCTTGGCTACCTGCTGGACACCGCCGGCTCGCCCACCGATCGGCAGATGGAGATGCTGACCGACGAGCTGTACGACATCGGGCCCATGTCGGCGCAGGTGGCGACCGCCGACCCGCCGTCGGACCAGCGCCCGATGCTGCTCCTGCTGGCGGTGGCCTCGGGGGTGATCACGCTGGGCGCCGCCGCTGTCGCCACCGGCCTCGCCGCGGCCGAGGGCCGCCGGGACCTGTCCACGCTCGCGGCGGTGGGCGCCGATCCCCGGGTACGCCGCCTGCTGTCGCTCTGCCAGGCCGGGGTCATCGCGGTGCTCGGCTCCGCGCTGGGCATCGTCGCCGGGCTCGGCTCCGCCGTGGTCGTCCTGGCCGCGCTCAACCAGCGGTACGCGGACTCCTGGCCGGTGCAGCCGCCGTACCCGGTGACGGTGCCCGGCGTGACACTCGCCGCGCTGGTCGTGGTGCCGCTGGTGGCGATGGGCGGCGCGGCGCTGTTCACCAGGTCCCGCCTGCCGATCGAACGCCGGCTCGACTGAGCCGGCCACCCATGCATGATCACACCATTTCGCCGGAGTGGCGGCATCGCGGCGGGGTGGATGCCACCACTTCGGGGAAATGGAGTCGACCTTGGGGCGGACTGACCGTCCGAGGGGGTGACGGGGCGCGGTGCGGGCGGCACACTTGTCGGATGTCAGCCCTGGGAACCCTCACCCGCCGTCTCGGTCACCAGCGTTGGTTCGGCGCCACCATGCGCCTGCTCGTCCCGGCCGACCGGCTGGTCGGTCGGATGACGAAGGGCCGAGTGGTCGCCTTCGGGCTCGTGCCCACGCTGGTGCTCACCTCCACCGGCCGCCGCTCCGGCAAGCCCCGCAGCAACCCCCTGGTGTACGTCCCCGACGGCGACGCCTACGTGGTGATCGGCTCGAACTGGGGGCAGCAGCACCAGCCGTCCTGGACGTTCAACCTGATGGCTAATCCGGCCGCCGAGGTGGACGTCAAGGGCCGCCGGATCCCGGTCACCGCCGAGCAGGTCACCGGCGAGGAACGGGAACGGCTGTTCCAGCGGCTGGTGCAGGAGTGGCCCGCGTACCGCACGTACGTCGAGCGCGCCGGTAACCGCGAGATCCGCGTCTTCCGCCTGGTCCCGAACGCCTGAGCGCCCTTGCCGCAGACGCGCACAATCCGACATCCGCGCCCCCGGGGCCGCCCGGCCCGATCTGGCTAGGGTTGCCGCAGGCGAGCGCTCGGACGGAGGTGGACCGTGGCTGTCGACGTGAACGCCGAGCGGCGTCTGGACGACCCGCGGTGGCAGGTGGCCGAGCGCGTCGGTGACGCCGTCCTGCGGCGGTTCCCGGCCGACGTGCTGGCGGTCGCCGTACACGGTCCGCTCGCGCACGGCGACGACGACGGCGGCGGGGACCGCGAGGTCGGGTTGCTGGTCGTCACCTACCGGCCCGGCGCCGGGCCGCCGCCGGCCACCCGCCGGGTCGACGGGGTGCTCGTCGACCTGACAGTGGCCGGGGCGGACGACTACCTGCGCCGGGCGACGACGATCACGTCCCGGTGGCCGCTGGCCGCTGATCGGTACGTCACCACCCGTGCCCTGCACGACCCGACCGGCTGGCTGCCGAAGCTGCGCGACGAGCACCTGGCGCGACTGGCGCGGGCCCGGCCGGCGGAGTTCACCGGCGCCGCGCGGCAGGCGTGGTACCGGGGCAGCGCGGCGCACGCCCGGGCGTTGCGGCTGGCCGAGTGGTACGAGACGGACCAGGCGCTGCTCATGCTCGGCGAGGCGCGGCTGGCCGCGGCGACGGTGCAGGGGCTGTTCAGCCGCACCTACTTCCGCGACGCCGGGGACGCGGTGCGGCGTATCGGGCTGGCCGGCGCGGACATGACCGAGGTGGGCGCGGCGCTGACCCGCCAGGCCGAGGAGCTGGCCGCCCGGGGCCGGCCGGTCGACGGCACGATCGACGACCTGTTGTCCGGCTGAGGACGGCTCCGCCTCAGCCGATGCCGCCGCCGACGCCGATCAGCGCGCCGATCAGGTAGGTGGCGCCGGCAGCCAGCGCGCCGAGCAGCAGCTGCCGCAGACCGGCACGCCACCAGGCACGGTTGGTGAACCGGGCCACGATCGCACCGGCGACGAAGAGGCCGACGCCGCCGACGGCGAGCGCCAGCCAGAGGCTGGTGAAACCGAGCAGGTACGGCAGCAGCGGCACCAGCGCGCCGATCGAGAAGCAGACGAACGACGAGATCGCGGCGGCCCACGGGCTCGGCTGGTCGTCGGGGTCGACGCCCAACTCCTCCCGCACGTGCACCCGCAGCGCCTCCTCCGGGTTGGCGCGTACCGCCTCGGCGACCTGCGTCGCCAGCTCGCGGGGCAGTCCACGGGCGACCCAGGCGTCGGCCAGCTCCCGGGCCTCGGCCTCGGGGTGGCGTTCCAGCTCGCGCCGCTCCTTGGCCACCTCGGCGGCGACCTGCTCGTTCGCGGACCGGACGCTCGTGTACTCGCCGAGACCCATCGAGATGGCGCCCGCCACCAGGCCGGCCGCGCCGGTGAGCACCACGTTGCGCGGGGACACCCCGCCGCCGCCCACACCGGCGATCAGCGCGATGTTGGTGACCAGTCCGTCCATCGCGCCGAAGACGGCCGGCCGCAGCCAGCCGCCGGAGACGTCCGCGTGGTGCGCCTCGCGCAGCGCCGCCGGGGTGTCGGTCACGGCAGCGTCAGGATCTCGTAGCCGTCGTCGGTGACGACGATGGTGTGTTCGAACTGGGCCGTCCACCGGCGGTCCTTGGTGACCACGGTCCAGCCGTCGTCCCACATGTCGTACTGGTAGGTGCCGAGCGTGATCATCGGCTCGACGGTGAACGTCATGCCGGGCTCCATCACGTCGGTGGGGCGCGGGCTGTCGTAGTGCGGCACGTAGAGGCCACTGTGGAACGCCTCGCCGATGCCGTGCCCGGTGAAGTCGCGGACCACGCCGTAGCCGAAACGCTTCGCGTACGACTCGATCACCCGGCCGATGACGTTGATCTGCCGGCCCGGCGCGATGGCCTTGATGCCGCGCATCATCGCCGTGTGGGTCCGCTCGACAAGCAGGCGGGCCTCCTCGCTCACCTCGCCCACGCAGAACGTGGCGTCGGTGTCGCCGTGCACGCCGTTCAGGTACGCGGTGACGTCGACGTTGATGATGTCGCCGTCCTGGAGCACCGTCGAGTCGGGGATGCCGTGGCAGATCACCTCGTTGAGGCTGGTGCAGCACGACTTCGGGAAACCCCGGTAGCCGAGCGTCGACGGGTAGGCGCCGTGGTCGCAGAGGAACTCGTGCACCACCCTGTCGATCTCGTCGGTGGTCACCCCCGGCTTGCAGTGCTCACCGGCGAGCTGGGTGGCCTGCGCGGCGAGGCGCCCGGCCACGCGCATCTTCTCGATGGTCTCCGGCGTCTGCACGTGCGAGCCGCGCCACTCCTGCGGGCGCTTCTTACCCACGTACTCCGGGCGCGGGATGTGGGCGGGAACCGCTCGCCACGGGGAGAGCGTGCCGGGGGTCAGCGGCGCACGGACGGTCATGGCCCAAGCCTATCGCCGGGGGTGGTGTGCCCCCCGCCACAGCCCGGCCGGGCAGGTTGTTGCCGTACCGCAAACGCTGTGCCATTGTTGCTCCGTGGATCAAGGGGGCGCGGCGCCCGTCTTCTCCGTGACGGCGCAGGTCGACGGCGACCAAGTGCGCGTCCAGGTGACCGGCGAGGTCGACATGGCGACCGCCGACACCATGTTCCAGACCGTGCTCCGCGAGCCTGCCAAGCAGCTCACGCTCGACCTGCGGGCGGTGACCTTCTTCGACTCGGCCGCCATCCACGCGGTGGTCCGGCTCGCCCAGCGGTTCCCGAACGCGCTCACCGTGCTGCCGTCCCCGCAGGTCCGACGCGTGCTGGACATCTCCGGCCTGGGCGACCAGGACTGGCTCGTCCCCACCTGACCGACTCGGGTGCTCTTCGGGTCTAGAAGGCGTCTCCCATCGCCGGCGGCAGGGGCAGGTCCGGTCTCGGCTGCCCCTGATCCGACGCGGGGTGCCGCTTTCCCGACTCCCCGGCGGTGTCCGGGGCGAGATCACGACGCAGCGACTCGGCGTCGCGCTTGCGCACCCCGCTCGCCCGGATCGTGTTCACCGCGATGATGGTGAGTTCGTTCGCCACGTTGATGCCGCTGACGCGCGGGCCGCTGCGCAACCCCTCCTGAACCAGGCGGAGGGCCGACATCGCGGCCCGCTGGGAACGGGAGGGCCGGCTGGCGGACGGGGACCAGCCCTTACCGACGGTGCGCGCGGCCTCGGCCAGGCACCGCGCGGCCTCGGCGAGCGACGGCGGAACGGGCTCGTCGTCACGGATCGCGCGTTCGAGGTTGAGCGCGACGTCGCGGCTGTGCAGCAGGGAGCGGATCATGAGGATGGCGCCGTGCCGCCATCCCTGCAACGCGCTCTGGTTGTGCCACCGCAGCGGCGAGATGCGGACGACCTCGTCGGCGCCCGACATTGCGGCCTCCACCTCCGAGGTGTCGAGCCGGCGCAGCCTGTCGAGACCCTGACGGGCCAGCTCGGCGTCCCGGGCCAGGGCCGCGTCGGCGAGGCGGTCCAGCTCGGCGGCCATCTGGTCGAGCAGTGGCCGGCCGGCCCGCCGGATCCGGTGGATCGGGTGCAGGGGCAGCACCACGACCGCGACCAGGATGCCGACCACTCCACCGACGACGCCGTCGAGGAAGCGGGGCAGCGCGATGTCGGTCCGGGCCGGGAAGAGCACGGCGATCACCAACGCGCTGCCGCCGACCTGGGTGACGAACGCGCCCTCGTCGCTGAGCAGGACGGCGACGAGGATCGCGGCGGCGACGATGACGCCGATCTGTACGTATCCCTGCCCGACCCAGGAGACCAGCAGGTCGCCCAGCGCGATGCCCACCGCCACGCCGGCGATGAGCAGCAGCGTACGGCGGAAGCGCTGACTCACCGAACTGGCGATGGTGCCGACCGCGACGGCGGGCGCGAACAGCGGTTGCGGGTTGTGGATCAGATCCTTCGCGACCCACCACGCGACTGCGGCGGCCACCCCGCACTGCACCGCCACGAGCAGGCTCAACCGCACCCGCCGCAGTCGCTCTCCCACGGTCGCCCGGCCGGTGCGGCGAATCGCCGTCCACGCCGCGCCAACCGGGTCGTTCCCGCTGTCCCGCGAAAGACGGAACGGCTCACGCCCCATGAGGCGATCCTAGGGACTTCGCCGCATTTGATCCGCTTTACTCGGCAACAGCCCTCAGTCCCGGTCGGCCAGCCGGCGGCGCAGCGTCAGCTCGGTGCCCTCCTCGGTACGGGTCACGTTCATCTCCCCCAGCGCCTGGATCAGCGCCAGCCCGCGCCCCCGGAAGCTCGACCCGCTCGACTCCCGCCAGCGCCCGGTGTCCCGGACGGTCGCGGTGACCGTACGGTCGGCGATCGTCACCTCGACCTCGATCGTCGGGTCCACCGGGTCGACCGGGTGCTCGATCGCGTTCGCCGCCGCCTCGGAGACCGCCACGGTCAGGTCGAACAGGTCGGTCTCGCCGACCTGGTGGGCGACGAGGAAGTCCTCCAGCCGCTTGCGCAGCACGCTGAGCCGGGTCGGGTCGGCGGGCAGACGCAGCGCGAAGCGGTTCAACTCGGCCGCCTCCAGCGCGAGGACGGCCACGTCGTCGTGCCGGGAGCGCTCGGCCACCCGCGCCATGACGGCGTCGACCAGGTCCGCCACGTGCTCGGCGCGGGCCGTCGCGTCCGACCGCAACTGGCCCAGCCCGGCGTCGATGCCCGCGGACCGGTCCTCGATCAGGCCGTCGGTGTAGAGCAGTAGCCGGTTGCCCGGCGCGAGTTCGCCTTCGGCGGCCGGGTAGACGGTGCCGGGGATCGCCCCGATCGGCGGTCCGAGGGCCCGATCGTGCAGGAACGCCACGTCGTCTCCTCGGATCAGCAGGGGTGAGGGATGGCCGGCGCTGGCGTACCGGATCCGGCCGGTGCGCGGGGAGAAGCCGAGGCAGACGACGGTGGCGAAGGAGCCGCTGCCGGCGGAGTGGACCAGCCGGTTGAGGCGGGTCAGCGCCTCGCCCGGGTCGTAGCCCTCCAGGACGTACGCCCGCAGCGCGTTGCGGAGCTGGCCCATCGCCGCGGCGGCCCGAACGCCCTTGCCCACCACGTCACCGATGACCAGCACCAGGTCGTCGTCGGCGGTGGCCATCACGTCGTACCAGTCGCCGCCGACCTCCACGTCGGCGCTGCCGGGCAGGTAGCGGCTGGCGACCACCGCGCCGGGCAGCCGCGGCAGCGTACGCGGCAGCAGGCTGTGCTGGAGCGTGGTGGCGATGTGGTGCTCGGCCTCGTAGAGCTGGGCGTTCTCCAGCCGTACGCCGACCAGCCGGGCCAGTTCGGTCAGCGCCGCCTGCTCAGTGCCGCCGCCCTCGCGCCGCCACACCCGCAGCTCACCGAGCTGCTCGCCGGACGTGCCGGTGAGCGGCAGCACCACTGTCGGGTCGGCGGGCAGGTCGCCGCCGGCGTCCTCCTCGTGACGGGCCCCGGTGGTGGTGACGCGGACCCGTCCGGCCTCGGCCAGGCGCAGCGCGTGCCGGGCGGCCACCCGCACCACCTCGGCTGTCGACCGGGCGGTGTTGATCTCCACGGCGGCGTCGGCGAGCGCACGCAGCCGGCGGATGATCTGCCCACGCAACTGGCCCAGCTCGACGTTGGCCCGGACCCGGGCCACCAGTTCCTGGCTGGAGAAGGGCTTGGTCAGGTAGTCGTCGGCGCCCGCGGACAGGCCGGCGACCTCCTCGGCGGCGCCGGCCCGGGCGGAGAGCAGCACGATCGGCACGTACCGGGTGGCCGGTTTGGCGCGCAGCGCGGCGACCAGCCCGAAGCCGTCCAGCCGGGGCATCATCACGTCCGTCAGCACCAGGTCGAACGGAGTCTCGACGGCCAGCCGCAGCGCCTCCGCGCCGTCCGGCACGGCGACCACCTCGTACGCCGGGGAGAGCAGCCGGACGACGTGCTCGCGCAGGTCGGCGTTGTCGTCGGCGAACAGGATCCGGCCCGCGCCGCCCGGCGTGCCGTTCGGCTCGGGCAACCCGACGGGCCGGGCCACCTCGTCGGTCCAGAGCGCCGTCTCGGCGACGTAGAGGCGGGCCTGCTCCGGCTCGGTCAGCGGCACCGGCGAGAGGGCGGACACCCGGTCGGCGGGCAGGTGCGCGTACCCGAACGGCATGGTCACGGTGAACGTGGTGCCCCGGTCGACGACGCTGTGCGCGGTGACGGTGCCGCCGTGCATCTCGACCAGCTCGCGGACCAGGGCCAGGCCGATGCCGGTGCCCTCGTGGGTACGCGAGCGGGCGCCGGCGACCCGGTGGAAACGCTCGAAGACCTGCGGCAGCTCCTCCGGCGCGATGCCGACGCCGGTGTCGGTCACCTCCAGGACGGCGGCCCGGTCCGTCGCGCGTACCCGGACCCGGATCTCGCCGTCGAAGGTGAACTTGACCGCGTTCGACACCAGGTTGAGGACGATCTTCTCCCACATGTCCCGGTCGACGTAGACCGGCGCGGGCAGCGGCGGGCAGTCCACCACCAGGCGCAGCCCGGCCCGCTCGGTGGCCGAGCGGAACGTGCTGGCCAGCCGGGAGGTGAAGTCGGACAGGTCGGTGGGCTGGTAGCGGGCGGCCAGCCGGCCGGACTCCAGCCGGGAGAAGTCGAGCACCGTGTTGACCAGCTTGAGCAGGCGCAACCCGTTGCGGTGCATGACGGTGAGCCGGTCGATGTAGCGATCCGGCAGTTCCCGGTCGGCGAGCATCTCCTCCAGCGGCCCGAGGACCAGCGTGAGCGGGGTGCGGAACTCGTGGCTGACGTTGGCGAAGAAGTTGGTCTTGGCGCGGTCGAGCGCGGCCAGCTCGGCGGCGCGGGCGCGTTCCTGCTCGTACGCCCGCTGCTTGCCCACCGCCCGGCTGACCTGCGCGGCGACCAGGCCGACGAAGTCGCGGTAGTCGTCACTGAACGGCAGCCGGCGGGACACGCCGAGCAGCAGCACCCCGGCCGCCTCGTTCGTCGCGGTCAGCGGCAGCAGGAGCGCCTGGCCGGCGGCGTCCGGCGGCACCGCGCCGGGCAGCTCGGCGGTGGCGATCCAACGCGGCTCGGTGAGCGGCTCGCCGTCGGACACTCCGGGCGGCGGACCGGCGACAACGGCGGGGTCCACGCCCGAACAACCGCCCGCCACGAGATCGCCACGCTCGTCGGGGAACCACAGCGCGCTGAACGGCACGTCGGCTCGGTGGGCGTCGAGCACCCGGGTGACCGCCCGGCCCAGTTTCCGCATGTCCGGCACTTCGCCCAGCTCGTTGCCCAGCTCGGCCAGGGCCCGCAGCCGGCGCTCGCCGAGCACCCGCCCGGTGGTCTCGTTGACGAAGCAGAAGATCCCGCTGACGGTGCCGTCGATGTCGCGGATCGGGTCGTACGAGACGTCGAAGTAGACGTCCTCCAGGAAGCCGTGCCGGTTCAGCACGAAGGGATGGTTCTCACCCCGGTAGGGCACGCCCGTGCGGCGCACCCCGTCCAGCAGCGGGCCGAGCACGTCCCAGGTCTCGGCCCAGTGCCGGTGCGCGGCCTGCCCGATCACGGCGGGGTGCTTGTCGCCGATGGTCGGCCGGTAGGCGTCGTTGTAGAAGGCCAGGTGCTGCTCGCCCCAGAACACCACCATCTGGGCGCGGGACGACAGCATGGTGCTCATCGCGTGGGAGAGCGCGGCGGGCCAGCGGTCCGGGCTGCCGAGCGGGGTGGCGGCCCAGTCGAAGGCGCGCAGCCGCTCGCCCATCTCGCCGCCGGCCGCGAACGCCGCGGCGAGCAGCGGCGACAGTGACGCCTCGCCGGCCGCCGGGGACGAACGACTGTCGCCCCCGCCCCCCTGGGCCGAGCCCATGCAGCCTCCCGCTCCGGCCATGATCACGACGGTCGGCGCTGTCACGCCGACCGTCCCCGCCTACTACCCCGACGGACGAGCAACGTAACGCACCCGCACCGTTCGACGCTGGTTACCTCCGCCTCATCCTGGCGTAACAGACGGGCCGGGGCGACTCGGGCGGTCCGGCCGGGATGACCAGGCCGGAGATTCGGCTGTCCCCACCTACGAAATGTGAGTGTGTGATCTGGCCGACACCACGGACCGGACCAGCGCGGCCACCGGTCGCGGGTCCGGCTCGTTCTCCGGATGCCACTGCACCCCGAGCACGAAGCGCCGCGCCGGATCCTCCACCGCCTCGATCACCCCGTCGTCGGCCCAGCCGGTCACCGCCAGGCCGCCGGGGTCGGCCACCGCCTGATGGTGGTACGAGTTGACCCGGTCCACCCCGGCCATCACCTCGGCGGTCCGGCTGCCGGCGGCGAAGCGCACCGGGTGCGACCCGTACACGCCCGGCGCGGGACGGTGCCCGTCGTGCCCGACCACGTCCGGCAGGTGCTGGTGCAGCAGGCCGCCGTACGCCACCGCGAGCAGCTGCATCCCCCGGCACACGCCCAGCACCGGCAGGTCGGCGGCGAGCGCGGCGCTCAGCAGCGTCGTCTCCCCGGCGTCGCGCTCCGGCCGGCTCTCGGTGCGCGGGTCGGGCGGCTGCCCGTACCGCTCCGGGCCGACGTCCGCGCCGCCGGCCAGCAGCAGCCCGTCCAGCATCCCCAGCACGTCCGCGTCGGCGTCGTCCGGGGGCAGCACCACGGCCCGGCCGCCCGCCGCGGTGACCGCCCGGACGTACGCGTGCGGCACGAGCGTCGCCGGCACGTCCCGCCACACCGCCCAGCCGGCCGGCTCGACGTACGCGGTGATGCCGATGACCGGCCTCATAGCGGTGTGACGTAGGCGCCGGTGATGCCGCCGTCGACGACGAACTGCGCGGCGGTCATGAACGAGGCGTCGTCGCTGGCGAGGAACGCCACCGCGGCGGCGATCTCGGTGGGATCGCCGAACCGGCCCATCGGCACGTGCACCAGCCGCCGGGCCGCCCGCTCCGGGTCCTTGGCGAACAGCTCCAGCAGCAGCGGCGTCGCCACCGGACCGGGGCACAGCGCGTTGACCCGGATGCCCTCGCGGGCGAACTGCACGCCCAGCTCCCGGGTCATCGCCAGCACCCCGCCCTTGCTCGCCGTGTACGCGATCTGCGACGTCGCCGCGCCCATCAGCGCCACGAACGACGCGGTGTTGATGATCGAGCCCTTGCCCTGCCGCCGCATGTGCGGGATGACGTACTTGCAGCACAGGTAGACGCTCGTGGTGTTCACCCGCAGCACCCGTTCCCAGGCGTCCAGGCCGGTCTCCAGGATGGAGTCGTCGTCCGGCGGCGAGATGCCCGCGTTGTGGAACGACACGTCCACCCGGCCGTGCCGCTGCACCACCCCGTCGAACAGGTCGCGGACCGCCGTCTCGTCGGCCACGTCGGCGGCGACGAACTCGCCGTCCACCTCCTGCGCGGCCCGGGTACCGGCGTCGGCGTCGATGTCCACGCACACCACCCGGGCGCCCTCGGCGGCGAAGCGCCGCACGGTGGCCAGCCCGATGCCGCTGCCCGCGCCGGTCACGACCGCCACCCGGTCGGTAAGCCGTCCCTGCACTGTGATCACTCCTCGGTGCCGATGAACACGTTCTTGACGTCGGTGAAGGCGTGCAGCGCGTCCGGACCCAGCTCCCGGCCCAGGCCGGAACGCTTCATCCCGCCGAACGGGGTCCAGTAGCGCACCGAGGAGTGCGAGTTGACGCTGAGGTTGCCGGCCTCGACCGCGCGGGCCACCCGCACCGCCCGCCCGACGTCCCGGGTCCAGATCGAGCCGGAGAGGCCGTACTCGGTGTCGTTGGCGAGCCGGATCGCGTCCGCCTCGTCGTCGAACGGCAGCACCGAGACGACCGGGCCGAAGACCTCCTCCCGCCAGTGCCGGTCGGCCGGGGAGCCGGCGAGCAGCACCGTCGGGGCGTACCAGAAGCCGGGGCCGTCGGGGCAGGAGCCGGTGAACGCGACGTCCGCGCCGTCGACGTACCCGGCGACGCGGTCCCGGTGCGCGGCGGAGATCAGCGGGCCCATCTCGGCCGTGTCCCGGGCCGGGTCCTCCACCCGCACCGCCCGTACGGCCGGTTCGAGCAGTTCCAGGAACCTGTCGTACACCCGGCGCTGGACCAGGATGCGGGAGCGGGCGCAGCAGTCCTGGCCGGCGTTGTCGAAGACCGCGTACGGCGCGGTGGCCGCCGCCTTCTCCAGGTCGGCGTCGGCGAAGACGATGTTGGCCGACTTGCCGCCCAGCTCCAGCGTCACCCGCTTCACCTGGGCGGCGCAGCCGGCCATGATCCGCGTGCCGACCTCGGTCGAGCCGGTGAAGCAGATCTTGCGGACCGCCGGGTGGGTCACGAACCGCTCGCCGACCACGCTGCCCCGGCCGGGCAGCACTGTGAACACGCCGTCGGGCAGGCCGGCGTCGCGGGCCAGGTCGGCCAGGCGCAGCGCGGTCAGCGGGGTCAGCTCGGCCGGTTTCAGCACGACCGTGTTGCCGGCGGCGAGCGCCGGGGCGAACCCCCAGCCGGCGATCGGCATCGGGAAGTTCCACGGCACGATCACGCCGACCACGCCCAGCGGTTCGTGGAACGTGACGTCGAGCCCGCCGGGTGCCGGGATCTGGTGCCCGGTCAGCCGTTCCGGCGCGCCCGCGTAGTAGTCGAGCACGTCGCGGACGTTGCCCGCCTCCCAGCGCGCGTTGCCGATGGTGTGCCCGGCGTTGCGCACCTCCAGCAGAGCCAGCTCCTCCAGGTGCGCGTCGACCTGGGCCGCGAACCGCCGCAGCAGCCGCCCCCGATCCCCCGGCGCCACGTGACGCCACGTCTCGAACGCCGCGGAAGCCCGCGCGACAGCCGCATCCACGTCCTCAACGGAGCACCCCGGAACGACCCCGATCCCCGCCCCGTCAACAGGCGAGATCACCTCACCCACGCGGTCCCCCTCCCCTCAGCTCGGCGATCTTGTAGTTGCTGCCCCGGCGAAAGCCGCACAACGCCCGCGTCGAGGGCTGTAAGTGCAAGATCGGCGTCGACAGCGGGGGCGCGAGGGCGGGCGCGGGGGCGAGGGAGGGCGGCGGGTCAGAGGCGTTCGAAGCCACGGGTCAGCTCCCAGTCCGTCACCGCGGCGTCGAAGGCGGTCAGCTCGACCTTCGCCTGGTTGGCGTAGTGGTCGGCCACCTCGTCGCCGAACGCCGTCCGGGCCACCTCGGAGCGCTGCCACAGGTCCAGCGCGTCACGCAGCGTGGTTGGCACCCGCTCGGCGTCCGGGTCGTCGTACGCGTTGCCGGTGCACTCGTCCGCCAGCTCCAGCTCGTTCTCGATGCCGTGCACCGCCCCGGCCACCAGTGCGGCGATCGCCAGGTACGGGTTGACGTCGGCCCCCGGCACCCGGTTCTCCACCCGCATCCCCTGCCCGTGCCCGACCAGCCGCAGCGCGCAGGTGCGGTTGTCGGTGCCCCAGCGCAGCGCGGTCGGCGCGAACGAGCCCGGCTGATAGCGCTTGTACGAGTTGATGTTGGGCGCGAAGAACAGGCTGAACTCGCGCATGGTGGCGAGCAGCCCGGCCAGCACCCGCTGACCGGTGACGCTCAGGTGCGCGGGCCCGTCCCCCAGCATCGCCGACGAGCCGGAGGCGTCACGCAGCGAGAAGTGGATGTGGCAGGAGTTGCCCTCCCGCTCGTTCGGCTTCGCCATGAACGTGATCGCCATGCCCTCCTGGGCGGCGATCTCCTTCGCGCCGTTCTTGTAGATGACGTGGTGGTCGGCGCAGCGCACCGCCTCGTCGTACCGGAAGGCGATCTCGTGCTGGCCGAGGTTGCACTCGCCCTTCGCGCTCTCCGGGGTGAGCCCGGCGCCGGCCATCTCGGTGCGAATGCGGCGCAGCAGCGGCTCGACCCGGGCGGTGCCGAGCAGCGAGTAGTCCACGTTGTACTGGTTGGCCGGCGTGAGATCGCGGTAGCCGCGCCGCCACGCCTCCTCGTACGAGTCGCGGTAGAGCACGAACTCCAGTTCGGTGCCGGCGTACGCGGTCAGCCCGTGCGCGGCCAGCCGGTCCAGCTGCTTGCGCAGGATCTGCCGGGGCGAGGCGACCACCGGGCCGGAGCCGTCCAGCCACTCCAGGTCGGCCAGCAGCAGCGCGGAGCCGGGCTGCCAGGGCATCCGGCGCAACGTGTCCAGGTCGGGGCGCATGGCGAAGTCGCCGTAGCCGCGTTCCCAGCTCGACATCGCGTACCCGTCGACAGTGTTCATGTCGACGTCCACGGCGAGCAGGTAGTTGCAGCCCTCGCTGCCGTGCGTGACCACCTGGTCGAGGAAGTAGGGCGCGTGGAACCGCTTGCCCTGCAAGCGCCCCTGCATGTCGGTGAGGGCGAGCACCACCGTGTCGATCTCACCCTCGGTGACGGCGACCCGCAACTGTTCCAGCGAGAGCGGCGTTGGTTTCATCAGGGGCCTCCATCACCAAGGTCTACTGGCAAACCGGATCACCGTCAATGCCCCGGCGAGGCCGGGTGCGAAACCGGGGAGAGCACATGCGCCGTCGTACCGTCGCGGTCGTCGCCGCCGTCCTCGCGATCGTGCTGGCCGCCACCGACGCGCACGCCGACCGCAGACCCGCCGAGGGGCGACCCGCTGCCGGGCCGGACCGGCCGGCGACCGCCGACGCGCGACCGGTCATGCTCGACCTGCGCGGCTTCGACGGACGCTCCGGCTGGTCCGGCTACGACCTGAGCCGCCCGCACGTCGTCGCCACCGGCCTGGAGGCGCCGTGGGGCCTGGGCTTCCTGCCCGACGGCAGCGCCTTGGTCGCACAGCGGGACCGGGGCACGATCCTGCGCGTACGCCCCGGACGCCCGGCCCGCGAGGTGGCGCGGATCGCCGACGTGGTCGCCGGTGGGGAGACGGGCCTGCTCGGGCTGGCGGTCTCCCCCACGTACCGCCGGGACCGGTGGGTCTACGCCGCCTACACCACCGCCACGGATCTGCGGATCGTCCGGTTCCGCCTCGGCTCGTCCCGCGCGCCCCGGGTGCTGGTCAGCGGCATCGCCCGCAGCTCGGTGCACGCCGGCGGGCGGATCGCGTTCGGCCCCGACGGCATGCTCTACGCCGGGATCGGCGACGCCGGGGTGGCCGCCCGCGCGCAGGAGCTGACCAGCCGCAACGGCAAGATCCTGCGGCTCCGCCCGGACGGCCGGACGCCCGCGGACAACCCGTTCCCGGGCTCGCTCGTCTACAGCTACGGCCACCGCAACGTGCAGGGCCTCGCCTGGGACCGGCACGGCCGGCTCTTCGCCACCGAGTTCGGGCAGAGCACCTGGGACGAGGTGAACCGGATCGTGCCCGGCGGCAATTACGGCTGGCCGGTCGTCGAGGGCGTCGCCGGTGATCCCCGGTTCCGCGACCCGGTCGTCGTCTGGCCGCCCGCGCAGGCGTCCCCGAGCGGCGCCGCTTTCGCCAGGGGCACGCTCTACGTCGCCGCGCTGCGCGGCGCCCGGCTGTGGGCGGTGCCCGTCGACGCCGCCGGCCGCGTCGGCGTACCGGTGGCGGAGCTGGCCGGCACGTACGGCCGCCTGCGTACCGTCGAGGTGGCCCCCGACGGCGCGCTCTGGGTCGCGACCAGCAACCGCGACGGCCGCGGCACCCCGGCGGCCGGCGACGACCGCATCCTGCGCTTCCCGCTCACCCACCGCCGCCCCACGATCTGACCCCTGGGGTACGCGGACAGCCCGCGCCGCGTCAGCCACGAACCCGCGCCCAGGCCAGGAATCGGCTGTGCAGGTCCGGCGCGTGGTCGGGATTCAGTTGGGCGAGTTGTTCCCGCGCCTCGGTCATCAGCCCGCCGAGATAGAGCAGCAACGCGGTACGGTCCTCCCGGTACTCGACGAGCAGCGACAGCCGGGCCGGCTGGCAGGGCCACTCCGCCCCGCAGTTGCGGCACCGCCAGAGCGGGCGCACAGGCAGGTGCGGAACCACGCGCCGGCCCATCACCGCAGCCTTCGGGCGATCGCACGCGCCTCGTCGTCGGTGAGCGGAAGGAACCAGAAGAACCGCCGGACGATCTCGGGCGGTTCCGGCCCCTCGACGCGGCCACGCAGATCCCGGATCGCGCCGCGTACGAGGAACGCCATCATCCGGATGAGCGCCGCCGGTTCGAGCTGGTCGCGGGGAATGCGACGCAGGGTGGGACACGGCCACGGCTCCCGGCAGCGCTCGCATGTCCAGTCCGGCTGATACCCGACGTGCCCGATGGCGCTGAGGACACCGACCAGAGCCGTCACCAGCGGCCCCCGTTCGCCCGCCACTCCTGCGCCGGTGTCAGACGCCCCGGGCTGCCCGGGCGAACCGTGGGAAACACCCGGGTCGGCTCGCGCATCCACGCCGGCAGGTTGCTGCCGGGGTCTCGCTTCGGCAGGGTGGGCAGCTCCCGGGTACGGCACCGGAACCATCGGACACGCACATCGGCCTCCTCGTTGATGGAGGGGGCCGCCCGGCATCGTCGGGACCGGGCGGCCCCGGGCTGGAATCCGCCCGTGCTCGCCTGCGACGAGCGGATCCGCATGCGTGACAGTCTGGTGAGGACACCGCTACGGTCGGAAGGCATCGAGCCTGGTCACGGCGCACCAGTGAAGCACCGGGCCGGTCGGCGGATGTCGAATGAAATTCACGCACGGACTGTGGAGGAACTGTGGAGGAACCGACAGCCGATCTCATCCGATCGCAGCTCCGCCGGATGCGCTCCGCCGCCGGTCTCAGTCAGGAGGAGTTCGGCAGGCTTCTGCACTACTCCGCGTCCATGGTCTCGGCAGTGGAGACTGGGGCCCGTCCGCTGGATCGCGTGTTCCTTGCGCGAGCAGATGAGGCGCTGAAGACCGGCGACCTGCTGACAACGCTGCTGAAGATGGCCGAACGGGAGAGCCAGCCTTCGTGGTTCCGTCCCTGGCTGGAGGCCGAGCGCTCGGCCCGTCAGCTTCGGTATTTCAATCCGTCCCTGATCCCTGGCCTGCTTCAGACGGCGAACTATGCCCGGATGGTGCTGCGCTTCGACAGCACGAGACCCCACGAGGAAGTGGAGAAGCAGGTAGCTGCACGATCGGAGCGGCAGGAGATCTTGCTTCGCGACCGTCCCCCGCTCGTCATCGCAGTGACTGATGAGTCAGCGCTCCGCCGCCGTGACGCCATCATGGCCGAGCAGCTCGCGCACCTGCTGCACATGGCCGAACTGCCGCACGTCCAACTACACGTTATTCCAGCCGATGCCGGTCATCACGTCGGCCTTTCCGGGCCGCTGGCGCTGGCCCACTCGGCGGAAGGCGGCTGGGTGGGGCACCTGGAGAACCAGCTTGCGGGTCTGGTCGTCGATGGCGAGGATGCGATGGCGACGCTCCTGGCACGGTGGGAAGGCGTCCGCAGCGTAGCCTTGCCGCAGACCCTGTCGGTCGCCCTGATAAAGGAAGTAGAGAGTCAGCATGGACCTCAGTAGCGCGATCTGGAAGAAGTCCACCCGCAGCGGCACGAGCGGTGGTGACTGCGTGGAGGTGGCCGACAACCTGCCGGGAGTCGTACTCGTACGCGACAGCAAGGACCGCGACGGCGGCACCCTCCACGTCACCCCGTCCTCGTGGCGGTCATTCATCGCCCTGGCCAAGCAGACCGGACCCGCAGCCTGACCAACAGGCCACTTCACATCGGCTGGACCCAGGCGGCTCGCCACTGCGGGGACGGGTCCTGGCCGAGGCTGGTCCAGTACTCCCGGCCCTCGACGATCCGCCCGTCGCGCACGGTCCAGAACGACGCGACCCGGTGCACGCCCATCCCCTCGTGCGGCACCTCCACCTCGGACACCACCGTCTCGCCCGACGCCACCACCCGCAGTACCCGGATCGACCAGCCCTCCGGGTACTCGGCGTTGATCTTCACGTAGTTGTCGCGACCCACGATCCGCTCGGCGCTGGCCGGCCACTCCACCACCACGTCGTCGGCCAGCAGCTCGCCGACGCCGGCCCAGTCGCGGGCCTGCATGCGATCCCACAGCGCGCGTACCACCGCTTCCGCATTCATGGGCCGGATCATGGCAGGCCCCACCGACAGCTACGACGGCTCGGCGGGCTCCGGCTCCGGATCGGCCTGTTCGACGGTACGGCGCGGGCCGGTGAACCACTTGCGGGCCGAGGCGTACCACCAGATGGCGACGCCGAGCAGCACGCCACCGATCGCGATGGGCGCGTAGTTCACAGCCGTCCAGCTGAAGTCGGGGTTGCCTGGTACACCCGCCGGGACGATCGGCAGCACGAAGTAGATCGAGATCACGGCGATCTCGACCACCGCGATCCAGCCGAGCAGCTTGTAGCGGCGGCCGAGCGTCCACGGGCCCGGGGTGAACCGGTCGCCCATCCGCAGCCGCAGGAAGATCGGGATGATGAAGGACAGGTACAGCCCGATCACCGCCACCGACACCACCGCGTAGAACGCGACCGGGATGCCGCCGCGCTGGTAGAGCGCGGGCAGCGTGAGCACCAGCCCGGCCAGCGTCGCGCCGATGATGGCGTTCACAGGCGTGCCGTTGCGGTCGACAGTCGACCACAGCCGCCAGCCGGGCACGGCCCGGTCGCGGCTGAACGCGTACGCCATCCGCGACATCGACGTCACGCAGCTCATGCCGCAGAAGAACTGCCCGATGGTGGAGATGATGATGACGGCCTTGAAGAAGAACGGCGTCAGCGCGGTCTCGAAGATCGCCCCGGAGAAGCCGCCCGCCTCGTTTATCGCGTCCACGTCGGTGGCCGCGAACAGGAACGCCAGCAGCAGGATCCAGCCGCCCACCGCCGAGTAGAAGATCGACCGCCACAGCCCCTGCGCGGCGGCCTTGGACGCGCCGCGGGTCTCCTCGGAGACGTGCGCGCAGGCGTCGAAGCCGGTGATCGTGTACTGCGTGAGCAGGAAACCCAGCGGCAGCACATAGAACCAGAACGCCAGCCCGCCGGTGTCGCCGTCACCGAAGCCGGAGTTGTTGAACCGCTCGGTGAACACGAACTGGAAGCTCTGGTGGTTGTCCGGGACCAGGACCAGGATCAGCACCACGGCGGCCGCGCCGGCCACGTGCCACCAGACCGAGACGTTCTGGAGTACGTCGATGATCCGGTGCCCGTAGATGTTGATCAGACCGTGCAGCGCGAGGATCACCACGAACAGCCCGAACGTCTGGTGCCCGGTGCCGGCCCAGCCGTCGAACAGCGCCGACAGCGTCAGGTTGAGGAACGTGGCGCAGCCGTAGTCGACAGAGGCGGTCACCGCGACCAGCCCGATCAGGTTGAGCCAGCCGGTGAACCAGCCGTGCACCGGCCGGCCCATGGTCGCCGCCCACCAGTAGATCCCGCCCGCCGTCGGGTACGCGGAAACCAGCTCGGCCAGGCAGAAGCCGATGATCAGGATGAACAGCGAGATCAGCGGCCAGCCCCAGGAGATCGCCACCGGGCCGCCGTTGTTCCACGCCTGGCCGAACGTGGTGAAGCAGCCGGCCAGGATCGAGATGATGGAGAACGAGATCGCGAAGTTGGAGAAGCCGCTCCACTTGCGGCGCAACTCCTGTTTGTAGCCGAGTTCGGCGAGTCGTCGGGCGTCGTCGTCCATCGGCTGCTCGGCGGTCGGCGCGGGCGTCGTGGCCACTGCACACCTCCTCGAGGCGATGCTCGTGCGAGTGCTCGCAGTGTGCTCCCGGCCGATCAAGGTGGTCAATACGTACCCCGGTAATTGCGTTGTCGCCGGATCCCACCGGGGGCATCATTGTGGGCGTGACCAGGCCCGACCCGACGGGCCGGCGCCGGGCGCTCGGCAACGCCCGGTCCGCGGCGGCGCGCGGCGTCCACCTCTCTCTCACTGAAGTACGGCGATCGGCCGTACCCTCCGGACGCCCCGCGCCGCCGCACCTCTAGACGAACAGCAACCCGGCGACCCAGAGCGCGGCGATCATCAGGCCGGCCATGAACTCCAGCAGCATGGACAGCCCGGCCGCCTTCAGCGCCTGCACGGTGGCCGGCCAGGCGAGCCGGGTGTCGCCCAGCCGCAGCCGCTCCGCGCCGAAGATCCCGCCGACGAAGCCGATCGGCAGCCCGACCACCGGGATCACGAAGAAGCCGACCACCCCGAGCAGCCCGCCGACCAGCAGCGACGACGTGGGCACGCCGGTCCGCTTCAGGTTCCGCCCGGGCCACAGGTACTTGAGCACGGTGCCGCCGGCGGCGATCACTGTGGCGGCGGCGAGCACCGCCCAGCGGCCCGGCCCGGCGCCGCCGAACAGCGCCCACACCAGTACGCCGCCCCAGCACAGCGGCAGCGCCGGCAGCCCGGGCACTACCACTCCGGCCAGCCCGGCGATGATCGCCAGCGCGGCGACCACCGACACCACCGCCTGCGAATCGGTGAGGCTCACCGTTCTCCCTTCCTCGCCTGCCGCCGCGTGAGCGGGAGGTGTTAAGCGGGGCCCCCTGCTCTACCGGAGGCGTTAACAGGGGGCCCTTCCTTACCCGCCCAGGCGGGCGCGGATGCCGTCGGCGGGCATCGGGGCGCCGAACAGGCGGCCCTGACCGGTGTCGCACCGCAGCGCCCGCAGCCGCTCGGCCTGCACCTCGGTCTCCACCGCCTCGGCCGTCACCGACAGCTCCAGCGCGTGCGCCAGCCGGACCAGCGCGTCCACGATCCGCTCGTCCCGGTGGTCGGCGACCGCGTCCCCGCCGTCACCCTTTATCCCCTCGACGAACGGGCCCGCCAGCTTCACGCAGTGGATCGGCAGCCGCCGCAGGTACGCCAGGTTCGAGTACCCGGTGCCGAAGTCGTCGATGGCCAGCCGCAGCCCCAGGTCGGCGAGCTGGTGCAGGGTCCGCAGCGGCTCACCCGCGCTGCCCATGACCGCGCTCTCGGTCAGCTCCAGCTGCAACAGCTCGGCCGGCAGGCCGGTGTGCTGCAACGCCTCCGCGACCGTCTCCACGATGGCCGGGTCGTCCGCCTGCCGGGCGGCCAGGTTGACGCTGACCACCAGCGACGTCTCCGGGTACGCGCGCCGCCACGACTCGGCGTCGCGGCACGCCTGACGCAGCACCCACGCGCCGAGCCGGACGATCAGGCCGGTCTCCTCGGCCAGCCCGATGAACCGGTCCGGCCCGATCAGGCCCAGCTCGGGGTGCTGCCAGCGCACCAGCGCCTCGACCGCCACCATCGTGCCGTCCAGCAGCGACACGATCGGCTGGTAGTGCAGCACGAACTCGTCCCGGTCCAGCGCGGCGGGCAGGTTCGCGGCCAGCGCCGAGCGGGCGATGTCGGCGGCGCTGCGCTCCGGGTCGTACACCGCCCAGCGTCCCCGGCCCTCCGCCTTGGCCCAGTAGAGCGTGGTGTCGGCGGCCTTCATCAGGTCACCGACGCTGGTTTCCGCCGCCGGGCACTCCACGATGCCGATGCTCGCCGACACGGCGAGCTGCTGGTCGGCGACGTGCACCGGCGCGGAGACGGCGGCCAGGGCCAGTTCGGCGACCTCCACCGCGTCGTCGATGCCGCCGTCGGAGTCGACCAGGATGACGAACTCGTCGCCGCCCATGCGGGCCACCAGGTGACCGCGCCCGGCCACGCAGTCGCTGAGCCGGCGGGCGATCACCTTGAGCAGCCGGTCGCCCAGGTCGTGGCCGAGGCTGTCGTTTATCGCCTTGAAGCCGTCCAGGTCGATGAAGCAGAGCCCGACGCGCTGGTCGTCGCCCGCCCCGTCGAAGACGGTGCCGAGCGTCTCGAAGAACAGCGTCCGGTTGGGCAGGCCGGTCAGCGGGTCGTGCAGCGCCTGGAACCGCAGCCGCTGCTGCAGCTCGTACCGCTCGGTGATGTCCTCGACCATGGCGACGGTGAACCGGGGCCGGCCGTCGTCGTGCCGGATCAGCGAGACCGCGAGGTCGGTCCAGACGACGCTGCCGTCCTTGCGGTAGTAGCGCTTCTCGACGCGCGCGCTGTCCCGCTTGCCCTCGATCAGCTCCTGGTACAGCTCCCACATGCCGGCCGCGTCGTCGGCGTAGGCCAGCGCCGACACGTTCATCCGCCGCATCTCCGCGACGGTGTAGCCGAGCATGTCCGCGAAGGACTGGTTGACCTCGATGATCTGCCCGTCCACACCGGCGATGCCGATGCCGATGACGGCGCCGGTGAAGACCGCCCGGAAGCGGGCCTCGCTGTCCCGCAGCGCCTGCTCGACGGTGTCCCGCGCCTGCCAGGCGGAACGGGAGATTCGCTCCTGCTGGCTGAACACCCGGTCGCGCAACGCGCGGGCGAACCCGGCGGCGAACGCGCCCTGCAGCAGCGCGACCCGCTCGCGCAGTTCGGGTGACTCCGCCCGGCCGGGCAGCACCCACTGCAGGAACCGGTCACCGAGCGCCTGCACCGACCAGTCGAGCACGCCGGGCTCGGTGAGATGCGCCTGCACCAGGGCCCGTCCCACCTCCTCCGCCGGGCGGGCGGAGAAGGTGGGGGCGAGCAGGGCCTCGCCGAGCCGCTCGGTGAGCGGCACCAGCAGGCGCTCGGTCTCGGCCGCGGTCAGCGGCACGAATCCGATGCGGCGCACCGCACGAGCCCACTCGGCGGCGTACGCGACGGCGCCGGGCCGGCTGACGTCTCCCCCGTCGATGTCCGGGGCGCGCATGGGATCAGCCGAGGGCGCGGTCGTGCCGGGCGACGCCGCCGAAGGCGCCGAACCGCTCCGGGTGCTCGTCCACGTCCGACGGTGACTCGGGCCGCCACAGCGGCATGTGCACCACGCCCGGTTCGAGGATCGTCCAGTCGCCGAAGAAGCCGGTGATCTCGGCCCGCGAGCGCAGCGTGATCTCGGTGGCGGTACGCGCGGACAGCCGCTGCGCGTCCAGCATCTCCTGCGGCTGGTCCTCGAACGTGGAGTGGGAGATGACCAGGTAGCTGCCCGGGGCGGCGGCCGCCCGCAGGGTGGCCAGGATGTCGGCCGGGCGGTCGGCGTCCGGGACGAAGTGCACGACGCCGGCGAGCAGGATGCCCAGCGGCCGGTCGAAGTCGATCAGCCCGCTGGACCGGGCGTGGTCCAGGATCAGCTTCGGCTCACGCAGGTCGGCCAGGACCGCGGTGGCGCGCTCGTTGCCGGCGAGCAGCTCGTGGCTGTGCGCCACGGCGACCGGGTCGATGTCGACGTACACGATGCGGGCGTCCGGGTTCGCGGCCTGGGCGACCTCGTGCACGTTGCCGACGGTGGGGATGCCGGAGCCGATGTCGAGGAACTGGTCGATGCCGGCGTCGAGCAGCACCCGTACCGCCCGGCGCAGGAACTCCCGGCCCGAGCGCATGGTGGCGGCCAGGTTCGGTGTCATGGCCGCGATCTGCTCGGCCAGCTGCCGGTCGATCTCGAAGTTGTGGGCCCCACCGAGGAAGTAGTCGTAGACCCGGGCGGCGCTCGGCCGACTCAGGTCGATCTCGGTGGGCGCGCCGTCCGGCGTCTGCATCGCTCGGTCCCCCAGGTCGTCGCCGCCGTCGCTGGCGGGTCGTGTGGTGCAGACCACTCTAGGCCGGTACGGCCAGGTATGGGAGATCCACAACGGGCGATGCTGCCTGCCCGCGTCAGTCGGCCGACTCCAGCAGCAGCGAGATGCCCTGGCCGACGCCGACGCACATGGTGGCGAGCGCCCGGCGGCCGCCCCGGCGGCGCAGTTCCAGCGCGGCGGTCAGCGCCAGCCGGGCGCCGCTGGCGCCGAGCGGGTGGCCCAGCGCGATCGCCCCGCCGCCCGGGTTGACATGCTCGGCGTCCTCCGGCAGGCCCAGCTCGCGCAGCACCGCCACGGCCTGCGCGGCGAACGCCTCGTTCAGCTCGATCACGTCCACGTCGGCGAGCGACAGGCCCGTCCGGTCGAGCAGCTTGCGGGTGGCCGGCACCGGGCCGACGCCCATGATCCGCGGCGGTACGCCGGCCGCCGCCGCGCCGCGTACCCGGGCCAGCGGGGTGAGGCCGTAGCGTTCGACGGCGGCCGCGGAGGCGACGAGCAGCGCGACCGCGCCGTCGTTGACGCCGGAGGAGTTGCCGGCCGTCACCGTGCCGCCCTCACGGAACGGGGTGGGCAGCGAGGCGAGCTTCGCCAGCGTCGTCTCGCGCGGGTGCTCGTCGGCCTCGACCAGCTTCGTCTCGCGCTTGCCGGCGGGCACCGTCACCGGGACGATCTCCTCGGCCAGCCGGCCGTCGGCCTGCGCCTTGGCGGCCCGCTGCTGCGACCGGTACGCGAAGGCGTCCTGCGCGGCCCGGTCCACGCCGAACTCGGCTGCCACGTTCTCCGCCGTCTCCGGCATCGAGTCGACGCCCCAGCCCTTGCGCATCAGCGGGTTGACCAGCCGCCAGCCGATGGTGGTGTCGTACACCTCGGCGGTGCGGGCGAACGGTGTGGCCGCCTTCGGCATGACGAACGGCGCGCGGCTCATGCTCTCCACGCCGCCGGCCACCACCAGGTCGGCCTCACCGGCGACGATCGCGCGGGCGGCGGAGGCGAGCGCGTCCAGGCCGGATCCGCAGAGCCGGTTGACGGTGCTGCCCGGCACCTCCTCCGGCAACCCGGCGAGCAGCGCGGCCATCCGGGCCACGTTGCGGTTGTCCTCGCCGGCCTGGTTGGCGCAGCCCAGGATCACGTCGTCGGTACGCGCCCAGTCGACCGACGGGTGGCGGGCCACCAGTTCGCGGACGACGTGCGCGGCCAGGTCGTCGGGGCGGACCCCGGCCAGGGCGCCGGCGTACCGGCCGATCGGGGTGCGGACTCCGGCAACGAGATAGGCCACTGTCATCGCGCGTACGTCCTTCGGGGGTGGGAAGGGGTCGGTGGGGGTACCCGGCGCCAGGATATCCGTGACCGGAGCGGATAGGTTTGCCGCATGTCCGGGGCCCAGTTCAGCGCAGAGACAAGTGGCGGCGGCGCGTTCGTCCGCCAGCCCAACCGGTTCACCGGCCGGGTCACCCCGCACTCCACCTCCCCGGAGGGCGGCGGGCCGGACGATCAGGGGCGCTGGCCGCTGGAGGCGGGCCGCTACCGGCTGATCTGGTGCCGGGCCTGCCCGTGGGCGCACCGGGCCCGGATCGTGCGCGGCCTGCTCGGGCTGGACGAGGTGATCTCGCTGGGCACCGTCGACCCGATCCGGGACGAGCGGGGCTGGCGGTTCGCGCTCGACCCGGACGGCTTCGACCCGGTGCTCGGCATCGGCTTCCTGTCCGAGGCGTACCTGTCCACCGACGCGGACTACACCGGCCGGGTGACCGTGCCGGCGCTCGTGGACACGCTCACCGGACGGGTGGTCACGAACGACTATCCGCAGCTCACGCTCGACTTCTCGACCGAGTGGCGGCGGTTCCACGCGCCGGACGCGCCGGACCTGTACCCGGTCGAGCTGCGCCCGGAGATGGACGCGCTGATGGCGGAGATCCACCGGGACGTCAACAACGGCGTCTACCGATGCGGGTTCGCCACCTCCCAGGAGGCGTACGACGAGGCGTTCACCGCGCTGTTCGCCCGCCTCGACGCGCTGAGCGAGCGGCTGGCCGGCCGGCGCTACCTGATGGGGGACGCGATCACCGAGGCGGACGTGCGCCTGTTCACCACGCTGGTGCGCTTCGACGTGGCGTACCACGGGCACTTCAAGTGCAACCTGCGCAAGCTGACCGAGATGCCGGTGCTCTGGGCGTACGCACGGGACCTGTTCCAGACGCCGGGCTTCGGCGAGACGGTGGACTTCGACCACATCAAGCGGCACTACTACGCCACCCACGACATGATCAACCCGACCCGGATCGTGCCGCTCGGCCCCGACCTGTCCGGCTGGACCACCCCGCACGGACGTGGCTGAGGACACCGGCCGCCGGATCTCCGCCGCGTTCGCCGCCGTCTGCCTGGCCGCCGGCGCGGCGGCGGTGACTGTTGCGGTGGTCGCCGGTCCCGGTCCCGGACCCGTCGCGTACGTGAGTGAGGCGGGCATCGCGGACAGCGGGTACGCCGGGGCGTACCGGATCGGGATCTTCTCGGTGGCCGCGTCGCTGCTGCTGCTCGCCGGGGCGCTGCCGCCGGGGTTGCGGGCGGCGGCCGGGCTGCTCGGCATCGGCGCGGTCGCGACTGTGCTGTCCGGCGCTGTCACGTGCAGCGAGGGCTGCCCGTTGCCGCCGTTCGAGGCCCCCACGGTGGCGGACCTGGTGCACGGCGGGGCCAGCATCGCGGCGACCGCCGCTGTGGTGCTCGCCATGCTCGTGGTGCTGTTCTCCCGGGCGGCGGACCAGGGGCTGCGGCGGATCGCCGCGGTCGGCGCGGCGGTGGCGCTGCCGGTGGCCGTCGTGGTCGCGCTGGCGCTGCTGCTGGTCGGCCGCAGCACGCTGCTCGGGCTGTCGGAGCGGGTGCTGCTGGTCGTGGTCGCCGCCTGGGGACTGGTCACCTCCGGATACCTGGCTGTAAGGAGCCTCACCGGCGACGGTCCTTCCGTTCCCACCCGCGACGGGAGTAACGTGTCGCGACGATGACCAATGTCTGGTGCCTCACCGAGCGCCTGTACGTCGATCTGCGACGGCAGGCCAGCGGCGTCTGTCCGGCGTAGCTCCACGCCCTGACGCCCGCCTTCCCTCTCCAGACCTTGGACCCGTCCTCATGGCTTCCGCCCTGCGCAGAATTCCCTTCTCCGTCCAGATCCTGCTGGGCCTCGTGCTCGGTGTGGCGCTCGGTTTCCTCGCCCGCGCCGCCGACCTCGCCTGGCTGACCAGCACGCTCGACACCGTCGGCGGCCTCTTCGTCCAGCTGCTCAAGCTGGCCGTGCCGCCGCTTGTCTTCACCGCCATCGTGGTCAGCGTGGTCAGCCTGCGCGGCGTCGCCAACGCCGCCCGGCTCGCCGTCAAGACGCTGCTCTGGTTCGCCGTCACCGCGCTCATCGCGGTGAGCATCGGCATCGGCCTCGGCCTGCTCACCGACCCCGGCCGCGGCGTCAACCTGGACCCGGCCGGCGCCACCGCGCCGAAGACCACCGGCTCCTGGATCGACTTCCTCACCGGCATCGTCCCGACCAACCCGGTCGGCGCGTTCGTCGAGGGCAACGTCCTGCAGATCGTCTTCCTCGCCCTGGTGGTGGGTGCCGCCGCGCTGCTCGTCGGCGACGCCGCCGAGCCGTTCGTGTCGCTCAACCGCTCGCTGCTGTCGATCGTGCAGAAGGCGCTCTGGTGGGTCATCCGGCTCGCCCCGATCGGCACGCTCGGCCTGATCGGCAACGCCGTCGCCTCGTACGGCTGGGACCTGCTGGCCCCGCTCGCGAAGTTCACCACGGCCGTCTACGTCGGCTGCGCGCTGGTGCTGTTCGTGGTCTACCCGGTGCTGCTCGCGGTGGCCGGCAAGCTCAACCCGCTGCGCTTCTTCGCCGGCGCCTGGCCCGCCATCGAGCTGGCGTTCGTGTCCCGCTCCTCGGTGGGCACCATGCCGGTGACCCAGCGCTCGGTGGAGCGCCTCGGCGTCCCCCGCGAGTACGCCTCCTTCGCCGTGCCGTTCGGCGCCACCACGAAGATGGACGGCTGCGCCGCCATCTACCCGGCGCTCGCCGCGATCTTCGTGGCGCAGGTGTTCGGCGTGAACCTGGGCGTCACCGACTACCTGCTGATCGCGTTCGTCTCGGTGGTCGGCTCGGCCGCCACCGCCGGCCTGACCGGCGCGATCGTCATGCTCACGCTGACCCTGAGCACGCTGGGCCTGCCGCTGGCCGGGGCCGGCCTGCTGCTGGCCATCGACCCGATCCTGGACATGATCCGCACCGCCACGAACGTGGCCGGTCAAGCGGTGGTGCCGACCATCGTGGCCGCCCGGGAGGGCACGCTCGACCGGGCCGCGTACGACTCGGCCGGCAAGCGCGACCTGATCGAGCCGGTCGAGACCGAGCGGCTCGACCCCGTACCCGCCTGATCCACACTTCTTCGGGTGCGTCTTCCGAAAGCGGGAGGCGCACCCGAAGCCATGACCGGAGGATCTTCGACAATGAGCGCCCTGTTCACCCCGCTCGCCCTGCGCGGCGTCACGCTGCCCAACCGGATCGCGCTGGCGCCCATGTGCCAGTACAGCGCCGGGCCCGACGGCCTGCCCACCGACTGGCACCGCGTCCACCTCGGCTCCCGCGCGGTCGGCGGGGCCGGGCTCGTCATCACCGAGGCGACAGCTGTGGTGCCCGAGGGCCGGATCAGCCCGCAGGACACCGGCCTCTGGTCCGGCGCGCACGTCGACGCCTGGCGGCCGATCACCGCGTTCGTCGCCGCCCACGGCGCGGTGCCGGCCGTGCAGCTCGCGCACGCCGGGTTCAAGGCGTCCACGTACCGGCCGTGGGCGCCGGCGCGCGGCGGCGTGCCGGACACCGAGGGCGGCTGGACGCCGGTGGGCCCGGGCGACCAGCCGTTCGTGCCGGAGTACCGCACGCCCACCGCGCTGGACGAGGCGGGCATCACCGCCGTGGTGGACGCCTTCGCCACCGCCGCCGGGCGGGCGCTCGACGCCGGGTTCGCCGCCGTGGAGATCCACGCCGCGCACGGCTACCTGCTGCACGAGTTCCTGTCCCCGCTGACCAACCGGCGCACCGACGGCTGGGGCGGCGACCGGGCCGCCCGGATGCGGCTCACCCTGGAGGTGGCCCGCGCGGTACGCGCCGCCGTCGGCGAGTCGGTGCCGGTGCTGACCCGGATCTCCGCCACCGACTGGACCGACGACGGCTGGACCGTCGAGGACAGCGTTGTGCTCGCCGGGGAGCTGGCCGCCGCCGGGGTGGACCTGGTCGACACGTCCTCCGGCGGCGCGGCGGTCCGGGCGTCCATCCCGGTCGGCCCCGGCTACCAGGTGCCGCTGGCCGCCCGGATCCGCCGCGACGCCGGGGTGCCGACCGGCGCGGTGGGCCTGATCGTCGAGCCCGAGCAGGCCGAGCAGATCGTGGCCGGCGGCGAGGCGGACCTGGTGCTGCTGGGCCGGGAACTGCTGCGCGACCCGTACTGGCCGCGCCGCGCCGCCGCCAAGCTCGGCACCACCCCCGCCTGGCCCAACCAGTACGCCCGAGCCTTCTGACCGTGCGCGTCGATCATGAAGTTGGCGGCGTTCCGCGTCCGATTTGACGCCGCCAACTTCATGATCAACCGGGAGAACGCGGTCAGCCGGCCAGGTGGCTCCAGCGGGGTTCCAGGTCGGTCCAGGCGCCCTGGTCGGCCACCGTGCCGTCGATCAGCACCACCACGTGGTCGGCCCGGACCAGCGCGGCCCGCTTCGCGGTCGAGCCGACCACAGTCACCCCGTGCTCGCGCAGCGCCGCCCACAACGCCAGCTCCGTGCTCACGTCCAGCGCCGACGACACGTCGTCGGCCACCAGCAGCTCGGTACGCGGCGCGAGCGCCCGGGCCAGCGCCAGCCGCTGGAGCTGACCACCGGAGAGCCGGGTGCCCTTGTGCCCGATCAGCAACCCGAGCCCGCCTCCCGCGGCGGCCAGGTCGTGTTCGAGCTGGGCGGTCGAGACCGCACCGGCGGCGTCCACCTGGTGCCCGAGCGCGATGTTGTCGGCCACCGTCCCGGAGAGCACCCGGGGCAGCTGACCCACGTACCCGACCTGGTTGGGGCGCAGGAACATCTCCGGCTCGGTCACCGGGTCGCCGTTCCAGCGCAGCTCGCCGACGTGGTGCACGATCCCGGCGAGTGCGCGCAGCAGCGACGACTTGCCGGACCCGACCGGGCCGACGACGAGCACCAGCTGCCCGCGCTCGACCACCAGGTCGACGTCGCGCACGGCCAGCGTGCCGTCGGAGTGCAGCGCGCCGAAGCCAGCCAGCTCCAGGCGGCGCAGCGGGTGCCGGGGCGGCGGCTCGGGCGCGGGCGCGGTGCCCGCGACCAGGTCCAGTCCGGGCACCGGCGCCGCGTACACGGCCTCGCCGGTCATCGCCACCGTCCGCTTCGTCCACACCCGCGCCGACGGGTACTGCGAGACCAGTGACGCGGTGGTCCACGCGAACCAGCGGGCCGCGCCGAGCGTGGAGACGGCCACCAGCGTGGCGCCGGCGGACAGCCCGCCGGCCAGGTAGAGCGCCCACGCGCCGATCGGCAGCAGGCCGCTGGCCACCGACGGGGTGGACCGGGCCCACACCTGCATGGCGATCTCGCGCCGCTGCCGCTCGCTGCGTACCTCGTCGAGCCGGGCGAGGTGCCGCAGCACCGGGCGGGTGGCGCCGGCCAGCTTCACCGTACGGGCGGCGGACAGCGCGGAGACCAGCGCGGTGGCGAACGCGGCGCGCGCCTTCACCGTGCCGGCCGCGGTGCGTTCCAGCCGCGGCCCGAACAGCGTCGCCGCCAGCCCGGAGACCACCATCGTGCCGACGAAGAACAACGCCGGTACGAAGCTGCCGGTCACCAGCGTCATGGTGACCACGATGACCAGCGAGATGAACTGGTCCATCAGGTTGTCGGCCAGGTGCACCACCCGGTCGGTGTCACCGCCCTGGGCCACCACCTCGGCCGGGGTGTGCCCGCTGACCCGGCGCGCGCCGGTCTGCCCGTGCACCAGCCGGGCGCTGATCCGCAGCATCTGCCGGATCCACCACTGCGGGAACCACAGGTTCGTCAGGTACGGCAGCGGCAGCACCACGAGCAGCGCGGCCACGATGCCCAGCGCCGGCAGCCACGGGTCGCCGCCGCCGACCAGGTCGGCCCAGAGCCAGGGCAGCACCGCGCCGTCCATCCCGAGCACCGTCATCACGATGAACAGGCCGACCGAGATCAGGCCGTACCGCGGGTCGTTGAGGCCCAGCCGGAGGATCTCCCGCATGGTCCGCGCGGGCGGCGCGGGCGGCGCGGGTGGCGGGTCGGCGCGCGGCACGGCGGCCGGCCGCGTCGCGGGCGCGGTGGGCGTCGCGGGCGCGTCGTCCCAGGCGGGCGCGTCGAGCAGGTCGACGCCGCCGCGCCGGGCGCCCACCCCGGCGTACGCCCCGGCGTGGCTGGTGGCGAGCAGTTCGGCGAAGCGGGCCGACTCGCGCAGCGGACCGGCCTCCAGCACCGCTCCGTCGGCCATCACGACCACCTCGTCGCAGCGGCGCACCGAGGAGAGCCGGTGCGCGATGACGATGCCGATCCGGTCGGTGAGCAGCCGTTCGGTGGCCTCGCGTACCCGGTTCTCGGTGACCGGGTCGAGCCGCGCGGTGGCCTCGTCGAGGATCACCACGTGCGGGTCGCGGACCAGGATGCGGGCGAACGCGACGAGCTGCTCCTGCCCGGCGGAGAGCACGTAGCCGCCGTCGCCGAGCCGGGTGTGCACGCCGTCGGGCAGCTCGGCGATCCAGCCGGACAGGCCCAGCTCGGCCAGCGCCCGCTCGGCGGCGTCCAGCAGCTCCGGGTCGAACAGCGCCACGTTCTCGGCGAGCGTCCCGGCCAGGATCTCGGTGCGCTGCGGCACCACGGCGATCCACCGGCGCAGTTCCTCGACGTCCAGGTCGACCAGGTCGGTGTCGCCGAGGAACACCGTGCCGCGGGGCACGTCCACCGCCCGGGTGAGCACCTTTGCCAGCGTCGACTTGCCCGAGCCGGTACGCCCGACGAGCGCGTACGAGCGGCCCCGGACGAAGTCGAGGCGCACGTCGCGCAGCGCCGGCCCGCGCTCGTCCCCGCCGGCCGGGTAGCGGTAGGTGAGCCCGCGCACGGTCAGGTCGCCGTCGACGGGGGTGGCCCCGCCTTCCGGCTCCTGCGGCGACCCGGCGAGCAGTTGCACCCGGCCCCACGCGCCGAACGCCTGCTGCAGGTGCGGCACCCAGCGGGCGATGTGCTCGACAGTCGCGCCGAACGCGATGGCCAGCAGCCAGATCCCGGTCAGCCGGGCGGCGTCGACGCGGCCGGTGGCGAGCGCCCACGCGCCGCCCAGCACCACACCGGCGATGCCGACCCGGACCGCGCCGGCGGCGGCCGCGGTGACCCGGGCGGAGAGCCGGAACACCCGGACGCACCGGGCGATCACCTCGGCCGCGCGGCGGGCGTAGAGGCGCAGCACGTACGGCCGGGCGAGGCTGGTGCGCACGTCGTCCTGCCCGTGCACCGCCTCCTCCATCACCGCCGCGAGGTCCGACCACGCCTCCTCCTCGGCCATCCGGGCCGGGGCGATCCGGGCGGTCGGGCGGCGCAGCGTCACCGCAAGCAGGGAGGTGAGCACGATCATGCCGACACCGGCGGGCCACCAGACGATCAGCGCGCTCACCGTCGCGAGGACGCAGACCGCGAGGCCCTGCGCCAGCCGTACGCCGGTGTTCCGCATCTCGGCGGCGACCTGGTAGACGTCGTTGTCGATCCGGTCGAGCAACTCGCCGACCGGCGTGGTCTCCAGGGTGGGCAGGTCCTGGCCGAGCGCGACCCGGCAGAGCCGCCGCCGCACGTCGGCCGACCAGTCGGCGGTGAGCCGCGCCATGATCAGGCCGATCAGCAGGTCGGTGACGACAGCGGCGACGAGCGCCACCGCGAGCGCGACGAACCAGCCGGACGAACGGTGCACCAGCACCGGCCCGGCCAGCGCGGACGCGGCCGCCTGGCCAGCGGCCCCGAGCACGATCAGCAGCAGGACCGCCGCCATCCGCCGGGGCGCCGTGGCCCAGAGATCTCGGAGCAGGCGCATGGAAGGTCCTCCGGACTCGGATCGGTGGGGGCGGTGACCTCACCCTCACCCTTCCGGCGGCCCGGAATCAACCGAATTACCGACCGCTGGTCAGGTCCGGGCGACCCGCCGGACGATGCCGAGCAGCGACTCCTGCACCTCGTCGATCGAGCGGTCCGGCGAGAAGACGAGCCAGTCCACCGCCACCACCAGCCCGACGCCGAACAGCGCCGAGCTGGCGGTACGCACGTCCAGGTCGGCCGGGAGGTCGCCGCTGTCCACGCCGGCCTGCACCGTGTCGGCGATCACCGCGATGGCCTCGCCGCGCAGCAGCCGCAACGTCTGCTGCCACTCCCGGTTGGTCCGCCACATCTCCGAGAGCAGCAGCTGGGCGAAGGCGCGGTAGCGGCGGATGTACTCCAGTTGCGCGCGGACCAGCGCGCCCAGCGCCTCCAGCGGCGGCAGCCCGTCCACGGCGGCCCGGAACTCGGCGGTGAGCAAACCGATGCCGTGCCGCAGCAGCTCCTCGAACAGGACGGTCTTCGACTCGAAGTTGTAGTAGACGGTCCCCTTCGCCACGCCGGCCCGGGCCGCGATGTCGTCCACCGTGGTGGCCGAGAAGCCCTGCTCGGCGATGAGGTCCACCGCCGCCACGAAGAGGCGCTGGCGGGTGTCCTCGCGCCGGCGTGTCCGTCCGTCCGTCACCGGCTCATCCTCACATGGTCAGTTCGGGGTGCAGCTTGGCCGGGGTCAGCCGGCGGGAGCGGCGGGCTGCGCCGACGGTGAGCGCCATGGCGCCCAGCCCGAACGCGAGCAGCACCAGCGCGCCGGTGACCACCGGGGCGGTGGTGCCGCCGTTGATGGTGTGCCGCAGGCCGTCCACCACGTACGTCATCGGCAGCCAGGGGTGGATCGCCTGGAAGAAGCCGGGCGACGTCTGCACCGGGTAGGTGCCGCCGGACGAGGTGAGCTGGAGCATCAGCAGCGCCAGCGCGGCCAGCCGCCCGGCCGGGCCGAGCGCCACGCCGAGCAGTTGCATGATCGCGGTGAACGCCAGCGAGGTGAGCGCGAGCAGCCCGAACGTGGCCGCCCCGTGCCGCGGGTCGAGCCCGACCCCGAGCGTCACCACCGTGTAGAGCACGGTGACCTGGGCCAGGCCGATGCCCGCGGCCGGGAGCCACCCGGCGAGCACGACCCGCCAGCCGGGAGCGCCGGACATCACGTGCCGCCGGTTGACCGGCCGCAACAGCATGTACGTGATCATCGCGCCGACCCAGAGCGCCAGCGACAGGAAGTACGGGGCGAAGCCCACGCCGTACGAGCCGGCCGGGTTCTGCGAGTCGCGGATCAGGCCGACCGGGTCGCCGAGGACGCCGGCGCGGGTGGTCGCGTCGTCGTACCCGGGTAGTTTCCGCTCCCCGGCGGCGAGCCCGTCGGCGAGGTCGCCGGCGCCGCCCTCCAGCCGGGTCAGCCCGTCGACCAGCCGGTTGCTGCCGCTGCCGAGCTGGGCCAGGCCGCCGTCGAGCTGGCGGGCGCCGGTGGCGAGCCGGTAGAGGCCGCCGCGCAGCTCGGTCGCGCCGGTCGACGCGTCGCCGAGGCCGTCGCGGAGCTTGGCGCTGCCCTGGGCCAGCGTGGCGAGCCCGCCGGCCAGCTCGTTCACCTTGGCGCGGGCGGAGGCGACGTCGTCGGCCAGGTGCGGCGCGGCGGCGGCGACCTCCCGGGCGGTCTTCGCCACGTCGGTCATCTGCTTGCGCAGCGTGGCCATGTCGGTCTCGTCGAGCGCGGCCACCACGGAGCGGGCCTGCGTGACGGCCCGGTCGGCGGCCTTGCGGGCGGCGGCGAAGTCCGGGTCGTCCGCCAGTTCGGGGTGTTCCTTCGCGACCGCGTCGAGCCGGTCACGGATCTCCTCGGCGGTCGCCACCACCTCGGCGGCCTTGCCGGGGAGCGCGTCCAGCCCGGCGGCGAGCTGCTGCGCGCCGTCGGCGACGAGCGTGGCCGCCTTCTCGATCTTGTCGGCGTTGCGGCGCAGCACCGGCTCGTACTTGTCGGCGGCGGCGTTCACCGTCGCCGCCGCGGCCTTGGTCTCGGTGGCGGCGCGCCCGGCGCCGTCGGCGAGCTGGGCGGCGCCGGTACGCAACTGGTCGAGGCCCTTGGCGAGCTTGTCCGCGCCCTGGACGGACTGGTTCAGTCCACCGGTGAGCTGCCCGGCGCCGTCCGAGGCGTCACCGAGCCCGTCGGCGAGCTGATCGGCCCCCCGCTGGGAGCTGCCGAGCCCGTCGGCGATCTTCCCGGCGCCGTCGGCGGCGCGGCCGGTCTCGGCCTTGGCATCGGTGAAGCCGATCAGCATCCGGTCGAAGTACGTGGCGGCGGTGCTCTGCGCGGCGGCGGCCCGGATCTCGCTGAACGCCGACCGGGCGAGCAGACCGGAGAGGTAGTTGGTGGCGTCGTCGTTGACGACCTTCAGCTCACCCTGCCGGGCCGGACGGTCCGGTTCCGGGGCGGCGGCGAGCGAGGCGGAGAAGTCCTCCGGAATGGAGAAGACCAGGTGGTAGCGCCCGTCGCGCAGCCCCTTCGCGGCGTCGGCCTGGTCGGTCACGGTCCAGCCGAACACCTTGCGGTCGAGCAGCTTCTCGGTGAGGTCGCGCCCGGCGTGCACCTCGCTGCCGTCGCCGGCGGTGGCCGGGCGGTCGGCGTTGACCAGGGCGACCGGGATGCGGTCCATCTTCCCGTAGGGATCCCAGAACGCGTACAGGTAGAGCGCGCCGTAGAGCAGCGGGACGATGGTGAGCACGGCCAGGGCGGCGCGCGGCAGCCGGCCCCGGGTCATCCGGCGCAGCTCGAACAGGGCAAGTCGCAGGACGCTCATGCGGGCACCTCGGCGGGACGGTCGGGAGCGGGCTCGGCGGTAAGGGCGGGGGCGGGCACTGCCGGGTCGCCGATGCGGTGCACGGTGGCGGCGACGCCGGGTTCGACCGCGCGGGCGCTGGCGACCACCGCGTACCCCTGATCGGCGAGGCGTTCCAGCGCGCCCCACATCCACTCCCGCTCGGGGCGGTCGGCGCCGGCGTCCACGTCGTCGGCGACGATCAGGCTGGGGCCGCCGAGGCTGGCCAGCACCAGGCCGAGCACCTGCCGTTCGACGGGGGTGAGGTCTCTGCCGTACCGGTCGGGGTCGAGTGGCGCGTCGGTGAGGCCGGCGCCGGCGACGGCGGCGGCGTAGGCGTCGCGGCGGTAGGCCCGGCGGGCCCGCACCGCGGCCACCGGCACCAGGCGCCGACGGCGGCGCGGCACCGGCCCGAGCAGCAGCAGCCGTTCGGTGATGTGCTCGGCGACGGTGAGCGTCGGGTCGGGCTCGTGCACGCCGGCCACCTGGCCGAGCGCGGCCGGGCCCCGGCGGCGCAGCTCGCCGTGGCTGTGCGGGAAGCGCCCGGCGAGCGTGAGCAGCAGAGAGGTGCGTCCGCTGCCGGGCGGGCCGGTGACCGCGACCAGCTCACCGCTCGCGGCGGTGAGGTCGACGTCCCGGTAGACCCAGCCGCGGCGCGTCCGCAGCCCCAGGCCGCTGGTCTCGACGATGTTCATCAGACCCCGAATTCCGAACTGACTAGTCAGTATAAAAACATGCCCAGCCTAGCGCCGGGTGTCCGGTTCGGGACCTCCGGCGGGACGTGATCCTCAGAACAGCACTGTGGCGAGCGTGCCGACCGGGCGGAAGCCGCAGCGCTCGTAGACCCGGCGGGCGGGCAGGTTGAAGTCGTTCACGTAGAGGCTCACGGTGGGCGCGACCCGGTCCAGCGCGTCGCGCACCACAGCGGCCATCGCGGCGGTGGCGATGCCCCGGCCCCGCCACTCGGGCGCCACCCAGACGCCCTGCACCTGCGCGGTCCGGCGGGTCACCACCGCCAGCTCCGCCTTGAAGACCACCCGCCCGTCGACGAAACGGGCGTAGGCGCGGCCGGCGCGCACCAACTCGGTCACCCGGCGCCGGTAGCCGCGCCCGCCGTCCTCGGCCAGCGGCGACACCCCGACCTCCTCGGTGTACATCGCCACCGCGGCCGGGAACAGCCGGTCGACCTCACTGCCGCGCACCCGCCGCACGTCCGGGTCGGGCGCCACGGCGGGCAGCGCGTCAGTCGCCAGCAAGGGCTGGTTCGGGCGTACGTCCCGGGCCGGCCCCCAGTACGCGGAGAGGCGGTCCCAGAGCCCGAGTACGGCGTCGGCGCGGCCCACGATCGAGGAACAGAGTCGCTCCTGCCCGCTCAACTGCTCGGCGAACGCGGTCACCGCCGGCTCGGACGCGAGCACCGGCGTCAGGTTGCCACCCAGCCAGCAGATCGACTCCAGGTTGCGGCGGGAGCCGTAGCCGAGGATCCGCGCCTCGGCCCGCCACCAGGCCAGCCCGCGCGCCGCCACCCGCTCGGCGACCTGCGCGCCGGCGTACGGGTCGAGGTCGAGCAGCCGCTCGACCGCGCGGCGCTCCGACTCCCCGAGTTGGCGTACCGGCATCGTGAGCACGGTTACCAGCCTGCCAGATCCGCGCCGGGGCGCGCGGGCCGACCGGGCACCCCGGACCGCTCCGGTGAGCGGCGGCTCAGCCGACCGTCACGGGCGCCGGTTCGGGCACGGGCGGCCGGGTCCGGGCGGCCCACCGCACCACCGGCGGCACGAGTGCGCCGAGCAGCAGGAACACCCCGCCGAGCACCAGCCAGCCGGGCACGCCCCAGCCGATCGCGAGCGTGGTCACCACCACCGGGGCGACCATCGAGCCGAGCTGCATGCCCATCCCGTACGCCCCCTGATACTGGCCGTGCGCGTGCGCCGGGGCCAGCCCGAACGAGATGCCCCAGCCGGCCGCCGCGTGCCACAACTCCCCCACCACGTGCACCAGCGCGCCGGCCAGCAGCAGCGGCACCGCCACCGCGACCGGTACGCCGCCACCGGCGGCGAACAGCGCGCAGGCGCCGGCGAGCAGGACGCCGGCCCGGCGGGCGGCCCGGCCCGCGCCGGTCAGGTCCTCGGTGCCCCGCGAGGCGCGGACCTGGAACAGGATCACCACCACCGTGTTGACGAGCAGGCAGACGGAGATCAGCCAGTTGGGCGCGGTGGTGTGCCCGGCGATCCAGAGCGGCAGGGCGATGTTGATCAGCGAGAAGTGCATGGACATCAGCCCGTCCAGCACGGTGAAGGCGAGGAACGGGCGGTCCCGCAGCGCGATCAGCCGCGGTCCGTGCGCCGGGGCGGGCACCGGCGGGACCGGCGGGAGCCGCAGCAGCACCGCCGCCGCCAGCACGTAGGTCGCGGCGTCGAGCAGGATCAGCGTGACGTACGCGCCGCGGGTGTCGGCGGCGAGCGCGAACCCGGCCAGCACGGTGCCCACCGAGATGCCGACGTTGGTGACCGCGCGCAGGTAGGCGCGGGTGCGGACCCGCTGGTCGGGTGGGACGGCGCCGGCGATCAGCGCGCCCCGGGCGCCCCGGGTGCCCGCGTCGGCGAGCGCCATCAGCACGCCGACGGCCAGGAAGCCGGGGAACGAGCGCACCGCTACCAGCGCGGCGGTGCACCCGGCCGAGGCGAGCAGCGCGGCCATCTGGAGCCCGCGCGGGCCGAGGCGGTCGGCCAGGTAGCCCATCGGCGTGCTCGCCACCAGGCTGACCAGCGCGGTGAGGGTGAGCGCCACGCCGACCTCGGCCACCGTGAGCCCGACCGATCGGGTGAGGAAGAGCGCGCTGGCGGTGAGCCAGGTGCCCCGCCCGACGGTGTTGACGAGCGTGGAGAGGGCGAGGGTCCGGGACGGGCCCGGTTCGGGAAGCAGGCGCACGCCGGCAGCCTAACAGTACGAACGTACGGTTTGCAGCCGAGTTCCATCCGCGTCTTGTCGGCGATGCATTGCCGATATATCGTTGATGCATCAGTGATACGACGACAGAAGGAGAGCCCTGATGGGTTTCCATCGACGCATGCACGCCATGCACGACGAGATGCGCCGCCGGGGCGGCTTCGGCTTCCCGCCCGTACCCCCCGGTCCGCCGCCCTTCCCGCCCGGACCGCACGGCCACGGGCGGGGCCGCGGCGGGCGCGGACGAGGCCGGCGGCCCAACGTGCGCGGCGCCGTGCTGGCCCTGCTCACCGAACGTCCGATGCACGGCTACGAGATGATCCAGGAGATCGACTCCCGCACCGGCGGGGCCTGGCGGCCCAGCCCCGGCTCGATCTACCCGACGCTGCAACTGCTGGAGGACGAGGGCGTCATCGCGACCGCCGCGGACTCCGAGGGCGGGCGCAAACGCTTCGCGCTCACCGAACAGGGCCAGGCCGAGGCGACCGCCGCTGCGCAGACCCCGCCCTGGGCGGAGTTCGCCGAGCAGACGGTAAACAGCTGGCACGACATCCGCGACGCCGGCGCGCAGGCCATGCAGGCGCTGCGGCAGGTGATGACCACCGGCACCGACGACCAGCGCGCCCGCGCCGCGCAGGTACTCGACGAGACGCGGCGCAAGCTCTACGCCATCCTCGCCGAGTCCGAGTGAGCGCCGCCGCCGCGACGGCACGCCGGCCGGACCACGACCGGCGTGCCGTCAGGCCCGGCGCGCGGTGACGAGCAGGTACTCCCAGCGCATCACGCCGCCGTCCAGGTGCCGGGCGGCCAGGTCGGTCAGCGCGCGGTCGAGCCCGGCCGTACGCTCCGGGTCGCCCGCGTTCGCGCGGTAGGCCGCCACAGTCGGTCCGTAGTGGGTCGCGAAGAAGTCCCGGAACTGTTCCGGCGTGGCGAACCGGTCCACCACCACGGCGTCGCGCCCCAGCGTGAGCGCGTCGACCCGGTCGCCGAACAACTCCCGGACGTGGTTCTCGTCGCCCCAGAGCGGGGGCGGCTGCGCGCCCGGCGGCGGTGGCGGCGCGAACGGCCGCATGGCCGCGAACAACTGGCCCACGAAGCCCTCCGGGGTCCAGTTGACCAGGCCGATCGTCCCGCCCGGCCGGCACACCCGCAGCAACTCGTCGGCGGCGACCCGGTGCCGTGGCGCGAACATCACGCCCACACAGGACAGCACCGCGTCGAACGCGCCGTCGGCGTACGGCAGCGCCTCCGCGTCCGCCTCCTCCCAGATCAGCGTCACGCCCTCCCGCTCGGCCGCCGCCCGCCCGATCGCCAGCAACTCCGGGGTGAGGTCCCCGGCCACCACCTGCGCGCCGGTCCGGGCCGCCGGCAGAGCCGCGTTGCCGGTCCCGGCCGCCACGTCCAGCACCCGCATGCCCGGTCCCACTCCGGCGGCCCGGACCAGCGTCGCCCCCAACTGCGGGATCACCTGCGCGGCCACTGCGGAGTAGTCGCCCAGCGCCCACATCGCGCGGTGCCGGGCCTTCACCGCCGCGTCCTGTTCCCGTTCCTCGATCATCTGTCGCTCCTCAGCTGTCGTCCCTGCACAGGACGCTAGGCAGCGGACGACACGGCCCCCAGTACGAGATCTGTACCGCTCCCGACAGGCGCCTGGCCGGGCCGCCGGGCCGGGCGTAGCGTGCCCGCCATGGGGGCCTCCTACCACCAGTTCTGCCCCGTGGCGAAGGCCATGGAACTGCTCGACGAGCGGTGGACGCTGCTCGTGGTCCGGGAGCTGGTCAGCGGCTCGGAACGCTTCAACGAGCTGCGCCGGGGCCTGCCCCGGATGTCGCCCACGCTGCTGTCGCGCCGGCTGCACCAGCTCGTCCGCGCCGGGGTGGTGGAGCGGCGGGTCGACGGCGCCGACGTGCGCTACGTCCCGACCGCCGCCGGGCGGGAGCTGCGGCCCGTGCTGGAGGCGCTCGGCGCCTGGGGCGTGCGCTGGATCGGCGAGCTGGGCGACGCCGACCTGGACCCGAAGCTGCTGCTGTGGGACATGCACCGGCACGTCGACCACGACGCGGTCCCGCCGGGGCGTACCGTCGTACGGTTCCGCTTCCGGGACGTGCCGGCGGCGCAGCGCGACTGGTGGCTGGTGATCGCCGCGGGCGAAGCCGACGTCTGCGACATCGACCCCGGGCACGACGTGACGGTGACCGTCACCGCGGACCTGCGTGCCCTGGTGCAGGTCTGGATGGGCGACCTGGGGTGGGCGGCGGCGCTGCGCGGCGGCGCGGTGGAGGTGAGCGGGCCGGAGGCGCTGCGGCGTGCCGCGCCCGGCTGGTTCACGCTCTCCCCGTTCGCCGCCGTGCCCCGGCCCTGAGACGGCGCGTGCGGCCGCCCCCGACGGGGACGGCCGCACGGCGACGCGGAGAACAGATCAGTGCACGGTGACGGTGGCGCCGCCCGGCACCAGGTCGCGCAGCTCCTCGGGGATCTCGGCGCCCATCTCGTCGGCGATCCGCAGCGCCTCCTCGATCAGCGTCTCCACGATCTGCGCCTCGGGCACGGTCTTGACGACCTTGCCCTTGACGAAGATCTGGCCCTTGCCGTTGCCCGAGGCAACGCCCAGGTCTGCCTCGCGGGCCTCACCCGGACCGTTCACCACGCAGCCCATGACCGCGACGCGCAGCGGCACCGGCAGGCCCTCCAGACCGGCGGTGACCTCCTCGGCCAGCTTGTAGACGTCGACCTGCGCCCGCCCGCAGGACGGGCAGGAGACGATCTCCAGGCCGCGCTCGCGCAGGCCCAGCGACTCCAGGATCGCGGCGCCGACCTTGATCTCCTCGACCGGCGGGGCGGACAGCGAGACCCGGATGGTGTCGCCGATCCCCTCGGCCAGCAGCGCGCCGAACGCCACCGCCGACTTGATCGTGCCCTGGAACGCCGGGCCGGCCTCGGTGACGCCGAGGTGCAGCGGGTAGTCGCACTTCTCGGCCAGCAGCCGGTACGCGCGGATCATCACCACCGGGTCGTTGTGCTTGACCGAGATCTTGATGTCCCGGAAGCCGTGCTCCTCGAACAGCGAGCACTCCCACAGCGCCGACTCGACCAGCGCCTCGGCGGTGGCCTTGCCGTACTTGGCCAGCAGGCGCTTGTCGAGCGAGCCCGCGTTGACGCCGATCCGGATCGGCACACCCGCGTCGCCGGCGGCCCGCGCGATCTCCTTGACCTTGTCGTCGAACTGCCGGATGTTGCCGGGGTTCACCCGCACCGCGGCGCAGCCGGCGTCGATCGCCGCGAAGACGTACTTCGGCTGGAAGTGGATGTCGGCGATCACCGGGATCTGCGACTTCTTGGCGATCGCGGGCAGCGCCTCCACGTCGTCCTGCGACGGCACGGCGACCCGGACGATCTGGCAGCCGGACGCGGTCAGCTCGGCGATCTGCTGGAGCGTGGCGTTGACGTCGGCGGTGAGGGTGGTGGTCATGGACTGCACCGAGACCGGCGCGCCGCCGCCGACCGGCACCGAACCGACCATGATCTGGCGGCTGGCCCGGCGCGGGGCCAGCGGCGGCGGCGGTACGGGGGGCATACCGAGACTGACAGCGGTCACTTCAGGCACTCACCTTGAGAAGAGCGTGATGGGGTTGATGACATCGGCGGTGACTGTCAGCAGCGTGAACGCGCCACCGATCAGGATCACCGCGTACGTGAACGGCATGAGTTTGAGGTAGTCGACCCGGCCGGGATCCCGGCGGCCGATGCGCGCGTACAGCCAGGAGCGCGCCCGTTCGAACCAGGCGATGGCGATGTGCCCGCCGTCCAGCGGGAGCAACGGCAGCAGGTTGAACACGCCGATGAAGAAGTTCAGCGACACGAAGAGCATGAAGAACACCAGCCAGGCGTTGTTCTCCACGGCCTCGCCGCCGAGCCGGGTGGCGCCGACCACGCTGATCGGGGTGTCCATGTCGCGCTCGCTGCCGGTGATCGCGCTCCACAGCGCGGGCACCTTCTGCGGGATGCGCTGCATGGCGTGCGCGGTCTGCACCGCCATGGTGCCGGTGAAGTCGGCGGTGGCGCCGAACGCGGCGATCGGGCCGTACTCGACCCGCGGCGGGGTGCTCGGCCGCAGGGCCACGCCGAGCGCCGAGACCGACGAGGTGGCGCCCTTCGGGTCGTCCAGCGGCGGGCGCTGCACCGCGGCCAGGTCGACCCGGGCCTCCTGCGACCGGCCGTCGCGCTCGAAGGTGACGGTGGCCGCGCCGGGCGGGGTGGCCCGGACCACGTCGAGCATGTCGCCCCAGGTGGAGACCGGCCGGCCGTTCACCGCGGTGATCCGGTCGCCGTCCTTGAGCTGGGCCTTCTCGGCCGGGCTGGCCGGGTCGTCGGCCTGGCAGGCGCGGGCCGCGTTCTCCACCACGACGCAGGGGGCCAGCGCGATCACGGCCGGCTCCGCCTTGAAGCCGTCCTCGGTGGAGGGGAACTTCGGGTTCGGCAGGCCGGCGGTGATCGCGATGATCCAGAGCGCGATCAGGGCCAGTGCGAAATGGGTGATCGAGCCGGCGGACATCACGATCGTCCGCTTCCAGACCGGGTAGCGCCACATCGCGCGCTTCTCGTCCCCGGGCTCGACGTCGTCGTCCTGCGGCGTCATGCCGACGATCTTGCAGAACCCGCCGAGCGGAATGCCCTTGATGCCGTACTCGGTCTCGCCCCGCTTGAACGACCACAGCGTCGGGCCGAAGCCGACGAAGTAGCGGGTGACCTTCATCCCGAACGCCTTGGCGGTCAGCATGTGCCCCGCCTCGTGCAGGCTCACCGAGATGAGAATCGCCAGGGCGAACAGCACCACCCCGAGCAGATAGCTCATCGAGCTCCTTCCACCGACCCGACGATGATCTCCTGGGCGTGCGCCCGTGCCCACGACTCGGCGGCGAGCACGTCCTCGACGGTACCTGGTTCGTCGAAATCGGGTGCGTCCTCCAACACCCGCTGGAGGGTGTCGACGATGCCGAGGAACGGCAGCCGGCCCGCGACGAACGCGGCCACGCACTCCTCGTTCGCCGCGTTGTAGATCGCCGGGCGGCAGTGTCCCGCCTCACCCGCCGCCTTGGCCAGCGCGACCGCCGGGAACGCCGCGTCGTCCAGCGGGAAGAACTCCCAGGTGTGGGCAGTGGTCCAATCGACCGCAGCGGCCGCCTCGGGCACCCGGTCCGGCCAGCCGATGCCCAGCGCGATGGGCAGCCGCATGTCCGGCGGGCTGGCCTGGGCGAGCGTGGACCCGTCGGTGAACTCGACCATCGAGTGGATCACCGACTGCGGGTGGACCATCACCTCGATGTCGGCGTACGGCACGTCGAACAGCTCGTGCGCCTCGATCACCTCCAGCGCCTTGTTGACCATCGTGGCGGAGTTGATCGTGACGACCGGGCCCATGTTCCAGGTCGGGTGCGCCAGCGCCTGCTCCGGCGTGACGGCGGTCAGCTCGTCGCGCCCCCGCCCCCGGAACGGGCCGCCGCTGGCGGTGACCACCAGCCGCCGCACCTCACCCCGGGCGCCGCCGCGCAGGCACTGCGCCAGCGCGGAGTGCTCGGAATCGACCGGGACGATCTGCCCCGGTCGCGAGACGGCGGCCTTGACCAGCGGGCCGCCGGCGACGAGGGACTCCTTGTTGGCCAGGGCGAGGGTACGCCCGGCGTGCAGCGCGGCCAGCGTCGGCGGCAGGCCCAGCGAGCCGACCACCCCGTTGAGCACCACGTCGCACGGCCACTGCGCCAGCTCGGTCATCGCGTCCGGCCCGGCCACGATCTTGGGCAGTTTGAAGTCGCCGGTGGCCCAGCCGCGCTTGCTCGCCTCGGCGTAGAACGCGAGCTGAAGGTCCTGCGCGGCGGATGCGCGGGCCACGCCGACCGCCTCCACGCCCAGCTCCAGCGCCTGCGCGGCGAGCAACTCCACGTTGCCGCCACCCGCGCCGAGGGCCACCACCCGGAAGCGGTCCGGGTTGCGCTTGACGATGTCGATGGCCTGGGTGCCGATCGAGCCGGTCGAACCGAGCAGCACGAGATCTCGGGGAGTGGTCACCGGACCATTGTTCCCCAGCGCCTCACCCCGGTTCGTCCCGGAGTGCCCGGCGGCATGATCGACTCCACTTCGCCGAGGTGGTGGCATCCCACGCGCCGCGATGCCACCACTTCGGCGAACTGGTGTCGATCACGCCTCGATCGCCTCCTCGACGCTACGGGGACGCGATCGTCCCGTCTGGCGCGGTGAGGTGCTCCAGGTGCCCCAACGGCAGGTGCGGAGGCTGCCACTCCAGGAACATCGCGGTGGCGTCGTCGTCGAGCTGGTCCTGCTGGTAGGCGAGGACGGCGCGCACCAGCCGGCGCATCGTCTCGGGGCTGGGCAGCCGGTCGTTGAGGGCACGCTCGACGAAGTCGACGAGCCGGTCCAGCCCGAACCGTTCCCCGTCGTCGCCCCGGGCGTCGGTGATGCCGTCGGTGTACGCGAGGATGCGGTCGCCCGGGTGCAGCGCCTCCTCGTGCGCCCGCGGGCGCCGCGTCGACAGGTTGCCCAGCCCGAGCGGCAGCGCGGTCGGTCCGGGCAGTGCCCGGACAGCCTTGCCGTCCCGCAGCAGCATGGCGCCGGGGTGGCCGGCGTTGATGATCCGCAGCACGCCGGTCCGCCGGTCGAGTTCGGCGAGCAGCGCGGTCGCGAACAGGCCGGGGTGTTCGGAGCGGACCCACCTGTCGATGCTGATCGCCGTGTCGACCAGGTCGAGACCGGTACGCCGGGCGTTGCGGTACGCGCTGACCACGAGCGAGGCCATCGCGCTCGCCTTGATCCCGTGCCCGCAGGTGTCGAAGAGCCCGACGCTGAGCACGTCACCGTTGAGCGCGTAGTCGAAGATGTCCCCGCCGACGTCGTAACACGGTTCGAGGATGGCGGTGATCACCAGCTCGTCCGTTGCGAAGGTCAGCGGCGGCAGCAGCCCCCACACGGTCTCGGCGGCGACCTGCATCGGCAGGCGGCGGCGAATCCGTTCCACGACGTCGCCGTAGAGCCGGCGGTTCACCAGGACCTGAGCGACGGCGACCGCAACCTCCCAGGCCGGCCGGTCCAGCGCGGGGTCGCCGGCGCGCGACGACACGATCTCCAGTGCCCCCAGCCGTTCGCAGCCGAGCAGCAGGGGCACCCAGAGCCGGTCCGGGCGGTCGGGAGCGCGCTGCACCTGGAGGCAGGTGAACGCCCGGCCGGCCAGCGTCGTCTCGATCGTGAGTTCGTCCCGAGGCGCGCCCGCGCCGACCAGGGGTACGAGCGAGGACTGCGTGTAGTCGGCCAGGTAGATCACGATGTCGGTGGCCCCGATGGCGGGCGCGACCCGGTTCACCAGGAGCGACAGGTCGTCCGGGCCGCCCCGGGCGGCGTGGAGGTGCAGCCAACGCGCTGCGTCGCCACCGTCGACCATCAGTGCCTCCCCCGTATCCCCACCACCGTAGGAGGCCGAGGGCGAACTGCCAACGGCACGGCTCAGGCCGGACGTTCCAGGACGAACGTTTCAACCTCGGCACCGCCGTACCAGTCGGTGCGCACGCCCACGTGCGTCATGCCGAGGCGCCGGGCCACCGCCATCGAAGGGTCGTTCCCGGCCATCACCACCGCGTACACCCTCGGGGTGCCGGTGGCGAACTCGCGCTCCAGCACCGCGCGGGCCGCCTCGGTGGCGTAGCCGTTGCCCTGGGCGTCGGGGTGCAGGTGCCAGCCGACCTCGATGTCGTCGGTCAGCGTGACGCCGTCGCGTCCCGGCAGCGGCTTGAGCAGGATGCTCCCGGCCACCGGCCCGCCGGCGCGCGGCTCGATCGCCCACAGGCCCCAGCGGCCGCCGTACGGCGCCCAGCGTTCGTGCCAGGACCGGACCCGCTCGCGCGCCTCGGACGGGTCGGTCATCCGGCCCTTGCCGCCGCCCAGCCAGCGCATCACCTCGTCCCGGGAGTAGATGTCGTAGATCCGGGCCAGGTCGTCCGGGGACTCGGTCCAGTCCCGGAGCACCAGCCGGTCGGTCGTGGCGATCGTCATGCCGCCGGATCGTAATGCGTGGCGCGGGGCCGTACGGGGAACGAGAGGGCGATGGGCGACGGGTGGGATCGGGCGAAGCGGATCACGGCTGCGGCGTTCCGGCCGGTCCGCGGCCGGGATCTCTCCCTGCACGCCGCCGCGATCACGTTCTACGGCGCGATCGCCGTGGTGCCGGTGGCGCTGCTGGCGATCTGGCTGACCGGGCTGCTCGCCGGGGCGGACCGGGTGCGGCGGCTGACCGGGTACGCGATCGAGACGCTGCCCACCGAGATCGGCGCGCACCGGGCGGCGGCCGCGCTCGTCGACGCCGGGCTGGGGCTGACTCCGCTGCTGGCGCTGGCCTCGCTGCTGCCGGCCTCGCTGTACGGCGAAGGTCTGCGCCGCGCGTTCGTCTCGGTGGCCGAGCCGCGCGCCGAGTCCGGTGCGCTGGTCGGCTGGCGGGGCCGGCTGCTGCTGCTCCCGCTGCTGGCGCCCGCCCCGGCGCTGCTGCTGTCGATCCTGCTGGGGCTGCCGCTGACCACCCGGCTGGTACGCCAGGGCGGCTGGATCGGCGCGCTCGGCGTGGTGCTGTCGTTCCTGGCGGTGTGGCTGGTGCTCACGCCGGTGCTGATCTGGGTGTTCCGGGTGGTCGGCCCGGCCTCCCCGGACTGGCTCGCCACCGTCGTCCTGGGCTCGTTCACGGCAGCGAACCTGTCCGGTTTCCTGCACGGTTTCGTGCTGTTCTGCTCGCTGCCGCTGGACCTGGGCGTGCCGTTCGGCGGCTTCGACGAAATCGGCGGCGGCGTGGCGGTGCTGCTGTGGCTGTACCTGTTCCACGTGATCGTGCTGTCCGGCTATTCCGCGACGCTGGCGGCGAGCCGGTGGCGGGCCGCCCGGGAGGCGGCCCGCGCCTGACGGCTGCGGGTCAGCGCCGGAACGGGCCGCGCACCTCGTACGTGATGCCGCCGGTGCCGGCCCGGGCGCCGCTGGTGCCGCGCTGGGAGGAGAAGTAGAGGCGGCTGCCGTCCGGCGAGAACGCCGGCCCGGTGACCTCCGACTCGGACTGCCCGAGCAGCCGCACGAACGGGGTCACCACACCGGCGGGCGTGATCACGTTGATCTCCATGTTGCCGCCGTCCTCGGCCACGTAGAGGTCGCCGCCGGCGGTGCCGGTGATGTTGTCGACGCCGGTCAGCGGCGCGGCGCCGGCCGGCACCAGCGAGTCGTCGTACGCGAGGTCGAGCCGCTGGTTCACCGCGTCGTACGCCCACACCCGGTTGTCGCCCTTGGTGGTGAACCAGCAGGTGTCGTCGGCGTACCAGCAGCCCTCGCCGCCGTCGAACGTCTGCGCGGCACCCACCTGGTGGCGGGTGGGCACCGGGAACCCGTCCCGGTCCGGCAGGTCCCGCCAGGTCACCGGCCCGGTGACCTGGCCGTCCGGGGCGCAGAGCACCTGCACCCGGCCGGTGCGCAGGTCACCCCAGCTGTCCGGCACGAACCGGTAGAAGCAGCCGTCCGACTCGTCCTCGGTCAGGTAGACCACCCGCCGCCGGGGGTCGCAGGCCGCCGCCTCGTGCTTGAAGCGGCCCATCCGGGTCCGCTCCTCGCCGGCCCGGCCGCCCTCGGGCCAGGTCTCGAAGACCCGGCCCAGCGGCACTTCCTCGCAGGACAGCCACGTCCCCCACGGGGTCGGCCCACCGGCGCAGTTGACGTTCGTGCCGCCGAGGATCCGGTAAGCGGCGGCGATCGCGCCGTCGGCGGCGAACCGTACCGCCGACGCGCCGCCGACGAGCGGCACCTCCGAGTTGGAGACGTAGATCCAGCCGTCGCCGGACGGGAAGCAGGCGCCGCCGTCCGGCGACGGGTGCCAGGTGTACGAGGTGCCGGCGACCCGCTGCCCGGAACGCGCGATCACCCGGCTGGTGAAGCCGGCCGGCAACTGGAGACCGTTGACGTCGGCGGACAGCAGGTCGCCGTACGGGCCGGGGCCGGGCTGGGCGGGCTGGGCCGGTGCGGCCGCGGCGGCCCAGAGACCACCGGCGAAAGCGGCGGCGCCGCCGACGGCTGTGGCACGCAGGACGGTACGACGATCCATCGGGGGTTACCTCCCGGAGGCGGTGGGTGTCCCGTCGACGGTAGGACGGAAATGCATCGACAACTGCCACTATAGGGTGAACGCCCGGTGACGGCCGTCCGGCGTCAGAGGCCCTCGACGTACCGCTTCGCGTCGGCGAGCGACATGTGCGTGTGCTCGCGTACCACCTTGATCGCCTGGATCTTCTCGCCCCGGTGCAGCAGCCGCGCGGCCTCGGCCCGCACCGCGTCGTCGACGCCCTTTCCGGGCGCCGGAGGGCCGGGCGACCAGGACCCGCCGGCCGCCAGCGCGTCCACCGCCTGCTTCGCCTCCAGCAGCGACAGGCCGGTCTGCTCACGCAGCACCTTGACCGCCTCGACCCGGCGCCCCGCGTGGATCAGGCGGAGCACCTCGGCCTGCCCGCCGCCGGCCGGGCGATCCGGGGCGACCAGGTCCCGGGGGCGGTCGCGCCGCAGCACGAGCAGGAGCAGGAACACCACCACGACGAGCGCCACCGCGAGCGCGATCTGGACAGCCGGAGACATGCCGGGAACGGTAGCGCCCCGCTGCGAACCTTCCCGCCCGTGCCCGGCCGCCGCTAGGGTCGCGGCATGAGCGAACGCACCGGGAGCGACGCGAGTGAGCTGCCGTCCCGCGCCGACGTCGTGGTGGTCGGCGCCGGGCACAACGGCCTGGTCTCGGCGATCCTGCTGGCCCGCGCCGGCCTGGACGTGCTGGTGCTGGAGGCGTCCGGGGTGATCGGCGGCGCGACCCGCACCGAGAACCCGTTCCCGAAGGTGCCGGGGCTGCGTCACTCCACCGGGTCGTACCTGCTCGGGCTGATGCCCCCGGAGCTGCTGGCCACGCTCGACGTGACCATCCCGGTACTGCGCCGCGACCCGCACTACTTCCTGCCCACGCCGGGCGGGCTCGGCTCGCCGTACCTGCTGGCGGGCAGCGACGTGGCGGCGAGCCGGCGGCAGCTCGCGGAGATGTTCTCCCCCGCCGACGTGGCAGCCGACGACGCGCTGCACGCCGAGCTGGCCCAGCTGCGGGAGGATCTCGCCCCGGCGTGGCTGGCCGAGCCGCTGCCGGTCGAGGAGACCGCCGAACGCTACGTGCGGCCCGCGCTGCGGCAGGTCTTCGTCGACCTGGTACGCGGCTCGGTGGCCGACCACCTGGCCCGCTTCGACTTCCGCTCCGAGCTGCTGGTCAGCATGTACGCGGTCACCGACGGCCTGTCCGGGCTCAACGCCGGCCCGGACGACCCGGGCACCGGGCACAACTTCCTGGTGCACAACATGTGCCGGCTGCCCGGCGCGGACGGCACCTGGATGATCACCCGGGGCGGCATGGGCACCGTGTCCCGCACGTTCGCCGAGGCCGCCGTGCGCGCGGGCGCGCGGATCGTGGCCGACGCGCCGGTCACCGCCATCCGGCTGACCGGGGGCGCCGCCGCCGGAGTGACACTCGCCGACGGGCGGGAGGTGGACGCCCCGGTGGTGCTCGGCGGCTGTGACCCGTACCGGCTGATGGAGCTGCTGCCCGACGGCGCGCTCCCGGCGGAGCTGAGCACGCGGATGGCGGCGGTCCGCCGCCCCGGCACCACGCTCAAGCTCAACCTGGCGCTGACCGGGCTGCCCCGCTTCTCCTGCCTGCCGGCGGACGCGCCGAGCCCGTTCGGGTCGACCATCCACCTGCTGCCCGGCTCGGCCTCGCTCGTCGGCGACGGCGGCGAGTCGCCGATGGCGGCGCTGCGCGGCATGTGGGCGGACGTGCGGGCCGGGCGGCTGCCGGACGAGCCGACGATCGAGTGGTACCTGCACACCACAGTCGACCCGTCGCTGTCCGACGACGCGGGGCACCACTCGTCGGCGCTGTTCGTCCAGTCGGTCCCCTACGAGCTGGCCGGCACCACCTGGGACGCGGCGCTGCCCGGCTACGTGGAGCGGCTGCTCGCGATCTGCGAACGGTACGCCCCGGGTGCCGGTGACCTGGTCGCGGACGCGGTGCCGCTGCCGCCGCCCGGCATCGAGGCGCACTTCGGCATCACCGGCGGGCACATCCACCACGTCGACAACACGGTGTCGTTCACCGACCGGATGCCGTACGCGACGGGTGTGGACGGCGTGTACGCGGGCAGCGCCGGCTGCCACCCGGCGGGCAGCGTGATCGGCGCGGCCGGGCACAACGCGGCCCGCCGCATCCTCGCCGAGATGTAAGGAAGGGCCCCTTATTAACGCCTCCGGTAGAGGAAGGGCCCCTTCTTAACAACCGCTCACGGCGTGTCGGGCGCCTCCTGGCCGGCGGGCGGGAGATCGCCCGGACCGCGCACCAGGTAGACGCCGACCAGCAGCAGGTACGCCAGCAGGCTCAGCAGCGGGTCGATGAACACGATGGCGAACGCGACCAGGTAGAGCAGCGGGCCGAGCCGGAACCGGCGGGCCACCGCGCTCGCCAGCCTCGGGTCCAGATCCGCGTGCAGCAGCCCGCGGCGGCGCGCCCACCACCAGCTCAGGTTGAAGAAGAGCGCCTCGCCGAGCACCACGCCCACGTACAGCGCGGCGGTCAGCCGCTGGTCGCGTACGGTGCCGCGCAGGTTGTCCGCGAGCAGGTCGGCGGTGAACGGGATCGCCGCCACGAACATCAGCAGCAGCAGGTTCAGCACCAGCAGCATCTGGTCGACCCGGCGGACGTAGCGCCACATGTTGTGGTGGGTCAGCCAGACCTGGCCGACGATGGCGAAGGTGATCACGTACGCCAGGTAGGCCCGCCACTCCTGCACGAGCACCGCGGCCAGCCCGTCGTCCTGCGGCAGGTCCGGGTCGAACGCCAGCAGTTCGACGGCCATCAGGGTGAGCACGATGGCGATCACCGCGTCGCTGAACGCCTCCACCCGCGAGGCGTCCCGCGCCATCTCGCTGCCGCGCCCGAACCGGTACACCGGTTCCCTGTCCGCACCCGTCACGCCGCCCCCTCACGACCGATGGTCGCGTGCCGGGGGCGGCGTGCGGGGCGAAACCGTCAGACGGCCGGCGCCGAGGTCTCCGCGTCCGCGCGGTGCGCCCGGATCTTGTGCCCGACGCTGGTCAGGCAGCGGCCGCTGGCCAGGTCGAACTTCCAGCCGTGCAGCTGGCAGGTCAGCTGGTCGCCGTCGACGATGCCGAACCGGCTCAGGTCCGCCTTCAGGTGCGGGCAGCGCCGCTGCACCACCCAGCCGTCGAGCGTGATGTCCTCGGCGTCGACGGCCCGCTCGTGCTCGTCGTACCAGCCCTCGGCGTACTGGAGGCGCTCCTCGGAGAGGCACTTGAAGAAGGCGTAGACGAACTCGTTGTACTGGCCGATGCGGGCCGCCGAGAAGCGGCACGACAGGAACAGCGAGTTGACCCAGTCGACCTCGCCGATGTGCAGCAGGTGCTCGATCAGCGCCCGCTCGGTACGGAAGCGGTAGCGGACCTTCTCGTCCGCGTACGGCCGGACCTCCTTGCCCGGGAAGTCCACCACGATCGACTCGACCTCGGAGCCGTCGTAGCCGACCAGGTCGAAGCGGACCGGCCCGCCGACGCCCTTGGCCAGGTAGATCGACTCGTCCAGCAGCGGCTCGATCCGGCGCTTCATCTCACCCAGCACGTCGACCTCGGGGTGCCGCCAGGACGCCTTCTCGGCCTCGATGACGCCGCGCTTGCGCTCCCGCATCTCCTCCAGGTGGGCGACCTTGTTCGCGAAGAACTCCTCCACCGGCACCGGGTGCGTGGTGGTCGCGCCCTCGGTGGTGATCTCCGAGACGCTGCCCGGCAGCAGCACGATGCCGTTGATGCCGCCGACCTTGGCGTACTCGGACAGGAACACCGACTGGTCGGGGAAGATGTTGCCCTCGTCGCCGAAGATGTCGTTGAACTGCCACAGCTCGTCGTCGAGGAAGCACGGCGGGCCGGCGATCGGGAAGACGTGGTCGGCCTTCAGGTCGTCGATGTAGCGCCACGTGCGGTCGAACTGCCGGTCCCGCTTCTGCTTGCCGAACGCGGTCTTCGCCGCCTGCGGCAGCTCGTAGACCATCGGGTACCAGATCGCGCCGGAGAACTGCAGCATGTGCGCGTGCACGTGGCCCAGCTCGGCGAAGACGCTCAGGTCGGTCGGGCGGGCGTCGTTCTGGTTGAGCAGCCGGACGCCGTCGTACTCGACCCAGAGCGAGGAGTCGCCGATCGGGCCGTCGGTCGGGCTGGTCAGCGCCTGGATCATGATCTTCAGGCCGCCGGGCAACTCCACGACCTGCTCGTTCGGGGCCTTGAGGAACTTGGTGAAGCCCAGCTCCCGGAACTCGTCCTCCATCTCCGAGGTGGGGAACTCGGGGAGCAGGACGGTGGCGTCCTTGGACACGAAGTCGCGCAGGTGCTTGGCGTCGAAGTGGTCCCGGTGCAGGTGCGACACGTACAGGTAGTCGACCTGGCCGAGGGTCTCCCAGTCGAGCAGGGAATTGTCCGGGAAGGGGAACCACGAGGCGAAGTAGGCGGGATTGACCCACGGGTCGCACAGGATGCTGCCCGCGGCCGTGTCGATCCGCATGCTGGCATGGCCCGTACCGGTCACTCGCACCGCAGTCCCCCTCAAAAAGGCATCAGGTGTACGTCAAGACGCTACCGGAGGCAGTGTGCTCGCCGTCCCGCGACGCCGGTAGTGCCCAACCGCCCCGACCCGGACGGGACCTACGGCCCGGGTCATGCGACAACCACGCTGTCGCCCGCCCGGGTCATCAAGCGCACCGGAGGCCGGACCCTGCGCCGGGGCCGGTTGAGGGCGTGCCAGACTGATCGGAGATCCGATCGCGAGGGAAGGACCGACAGTGGCAGGAGACGAGCCGGTAACCGCGCCAGATCAGCACAAGCCCGGGCACCGCAAGTCCGGACGGATCGGCGCGTTGCTGTCGGCGCTGGTCTTGGTTCTGATGGCGCTCTGCGGGATCGAGGAGGGCCGGGTGGAGCACATCTGGCTGTTCGGGATCGCCGGGCTGCTGGTCGCCATCGTCATCGGCGACGCCGTGCTGCGCCGCAACGGCCTGCGGTCCTGACGAGCGGCGCAAACGGTACGCGGAAGGGCCCACCCCTCGCGGGGTGGGCCCTTCGTCGTCGGGTGCGGGTCAGCGGCCGAGCAGGATGTCCTGCACGTCCTTGAGCGCGGCGTCGACCTCGGCCTCGAAGTAGCCGCCGGGCACCAGCCCGAAACGCAGCGTGTCGAGGTCCTTCGGGTTCACCGGCATCGGGTTGCGGCCCTGCATGCCGCCGAGCAGCGTGTCGAAGAACCGGTCGACCTGGTCCGGGTCGTACCCGCTGCCGAACCGGCGGACCTGGAAGCTGCGCCGGATCTGGTCGACCCGGTAGAGGTCGCTGCCGGGCGGGCCGGCCATCGGCGGGCCCACCATCGGCGGACCGGCGACCGGCGGGGTCACCAGCGGCGGGCCGGTCATCGAAGGGCCGGGGCCGTAACCCTGGTCCGGCGGCCCGTAACCGGGCTCCGGCGCGCCGTAGCCCTGCTGCGGCAGCGCGGGCGGGCCACCCGGGCCACGACCACGCAGCTCACGCTCGGGCATGCGGATCTCGGCGGTCATGTCGGCACGCCCGCGCCGGCCGGCCTCGAAGCCGTCGAAGCGCTCCTCCTGGCCGTACCCGCCGGGGCCGCTGTCCTGGCCGTACCCGCCGCTGTCCTGGCCGTAGCCGCCCGGACCGGTGTCCTGGCCGTAGCCGCCCGGACCGGTGTCCTGGCCGTAGCCGCCGGGGCCGGGCGGCAGGCCACGCGGCGGCGGGCCGCCGTGCCCGATCGGCGCGCCCGGGCCCATCGGGCCTGGGCCGCCCGGGCCACGCGGGCCGTCGTAGCCACCGCGCGGGCCGTCGTACCCGCCGGCGAACGCGCCGGTCGGCTCGTCGTAGCGGCTGCCGTAGCGGTCGGCGGGCGGGCCGGGCTGGGCCGGCATCTGCCGGGGCGGCATCGGCGGCTGCGGCACCGGCGACATGCCCCTGTCGTCGCGCATCGGCGGGCCGAGCCGGTCGGGAATCCGGGGGTCGCCACCGCGCCCGGCGGGGGCGCCACCGCGCTCCTCCAGCTCGGCGAGCTGCCGCTCGACCCGGTCGAGGTGCAGGTCCACCTGCCACTCGTCGTAGCCGTTGAAGCGGACCCGGAAGACGACGTCGTGGACCTCCTGGGAGGCCACGGGCGCGCCGACCGGCTGACCGGCGAGTGTCGCCTCGACTCGGTCCAGGAAGGCGTCGACCTCGTCGACCTTGTATCCCCGGCGGAGCGCCTTACGCCGGAAACGCTGACCCTGACTCGCCACTATGTCTCCTGGTCTCGTACCGCTACGCCGTTGCCGCGCGTGAGTCGCCGTCCGTGTCCCCGGCGGCGGCGAGCTGGCCACACGCCCCGTCGATCTCGCGTCCCCGGGTGTCCCGCACGGTGGTCGACACCCCGGCGTCGCGCAACCGCCGGACGAACTCCCGCTCGACCGGCTTCGGGCTGGCGTCCCAGCGGCTGCCCGGAGTCGGGTTGAGCGGGATCAGGTTCACGTGGGCCAGCTTGCCGGCCAACAGCCGCCCGAGCAGATCTGCTCTCCACGGCTGGTCGTTCACGTCCTTGATCATCGCGTATTCGATGGACACGCGACGCCCCGTCGTGGCCGCGTAGTCCCACGCCGCGTCCAGCACCTCGGACACCTTCCAGCGCTGGTTGACCGGGACGAGTTCGTCGCGCAGCTCATCATCGGGGGCATGCAGCGACAACGCAAGGGTCACGGAGAGGTCTTCGCTGGCCAGTCGCCGGATCGCCGGGACCAGCCCGACCGTGGAGACGGTGATGTGCCGCTGCGACAGGCCCAGGCCCTCCGGCGCCGGAGCGACCAGCCGGCGGATCGCCGCCACCACCCGCGAGTAGTTGGCCAGCGGCTCGCCCATGCCCATGAACACCACGTGCGACAGCCGCGGCGGCGAGCCGGACACCGCGCCGGAGGCGGCCACCCCGGCCAGGTAGACCGCCTGGTCGACGATCTCGGCGGTGGACAGGTTGCGGGTCAGGCCGGCCTGGCCGGTCGCGCAGAACGGGCAGGCCATGCCGCACCCGGCCTGGCTGGAGATGCAGACGGTCACCCGGTCCGGGTAGCCCATCAGCACGCTCTCCACGAGCGAGCCGTCGTGCAGCCGCCAGAGCGCCTTACGGGTCGCGCCGTCGTCGCAGGCCAGCTCGCGTACCGGGGTGAGCAGGGTGGGCAGCAGCTCACCCGCCAGCCGCTCCCGGGTCGCCGCCGGCAGGTCGGTCATCCGCTCCGGGTCGCGCACCAGGCGGCCGAAGTAGTGGTTGGAGACCTGCTTGGCGCGGAACGCCGGCTCGCCCAGCTCGGTGACGAGCGCCTGCCGGCCGGACAGGTCCAGGTCGGCGAGGTGGCGCGGAGGCATCGAGGGTCGGCGGCCGCGGGCGTCGGGGTCTACGGAGATCAGCGGGAGACTCGTCATGGCGCGTCCAGTCTGACACGCTCCCGCCCGGACGCACCCGTCCGTACGTGTCGAATCGCCCCCGGCCGCCCGGCCCGCCGCGGGTCTCCGCCGTGACGCATACCTCAGCTCACCACCGGGACGAACACGGCGAGCAGAAGGTAGGCCACCGGCACCGCGAACAGGATCGAGTCGAGCCGGTCCATCAGACCGCCGTGCCCGGGCAGCAGGTTGCTCATGTCCTTGACGCCGAGATCCCGCTTGATCATCGACTCGGCGAGGTCGCCGAGCACCGCGGAGACCGAGATCGCCATCCCGAACAGCGCGCCCCACCAGGGCGCCACGTCGAACAACACCCACAGCAGCACCGCGCTGCCCGCCGCCGCGGCGGTCACCGAGCCGGCGAAGCCCTCCCAGGACTTCTTCGGGCTGATCGTGGGCGCCATCGGGTGCTTGCCGAACGACACGCCGGCCGCGTACCCGCCGGTGTCGGAGAGCACCACCGCGACGAGCGTCACCAGGACCCGCAGGTGCCCGTCGCCCGGCGCCGCCGCGAGCATGGCCGCGAACCCGGCGAGGAACGGCACGTACACCGCGATCAGGGTGGCCGCAGTGAGGTCGCGCTGGTAGTTGCCCGGCCCGTCGCCCAGCCGCCAGATCATCGTGCCGAGCACCGTGACCAGCAGGCCGAGGCAGAGCGCGTCCGGGCCGGCGAACCACGCCAGGCCCACCGTGATCACGCCACCGGCGACCAGCGGCGCCAGCGGCGGGTGGGCGCCGCTGCGGCGTACCGCGCGGGCCATCTCCCAGATGCCGATCCCGACCGCGGTCGCCAGCACGGCCAGGAACGCCGGCATGAAGAAGAACAGCGGCACCACCACCGCGGCGCCGAGGGCCACCCCGACGCCGATCGCGGCCGGCAGGTTGCGCCCCGCCCGGGACGTCGTCGGCGTGGTGGTCGGCGGACGCTCGGCGCTCGCCCGCCGTCGCCCCCGACCCCGGCGACCGGGCGGCGGCTCGGGCTCGGGCTCGTCGCGTACCGCCGGGATCTGGTCGGTGGGCTCGTCGCGCACCGGCGCGATCTGCGCGGTCGGGTACTCGTCGTCGCGGGCCGGCGCACCCCACGGGCCGCGGCGCTCCGGCCCGTCGGGCCGGCCGCGGTCGCCGGCCGGCGGTCCGTCGTACCGGCCCGGTCCGTCGTGGCGCCGACCGCTGTTCGGGTACGGCCCGGCGTACGTGTCCGGGGCGGCGTACGTGTCCGGGGCGGCGTACGTGTCCGGGGCGGCGTACGTGTCCGGGGCGGCGCCGGGGCGGGCGTAGCCGCCCGGCTCGGTCGGGTGGGTGGGCGCCGCCGGAGCGGGCCGCCAGGGGCCCGGCTCCAGATCGGTGTCCGGCCAGGGCAGAGCGGGGGCCGGACGGTCCCAGCCACGCGGCTCGGTGCTGCCGTAGGGGTCGGGGTGGGACATCACGCACCGGCAGCCGGTACGAGAGCCACCACATGACGCAAGACCAAAACCATCCCCTACCGGCGTGAGACTTCTGTTGACCGACCGACGGCCGGGCGACCCCCGCCGTTCACCCCGTGGTGGCCGGGAATCGTGCCGAGCCTACTGCACCCGCCGGAGCCCCGAGGGTCTGCGCCGCCGGGCACGACGACGGCACCGGGCCGCCGCCCGTGCGGGCGACGGCGGCGGTGCCGTGCGGGGTACGCGCGCGCTCAGACCTCGAGCAGCTCGTTCTCCTTGTGCTTGACCAGCTCGTCGACGGTAGCGACGAAACGCTGGGTCAGGTCGTCCAGCTCCTTCTCCGCGCGCCGGCCCTCGTCCTCGCCGACCTCGCCGTCCTTGACCAGGCGGTCCAGCTCCTCCTTGGCCTTGCGGCGGATGTTGCGGACGGCGACCTTGGCCTCCTCGCCCTTCTGCCGGGCGACCTTGATCATCTCCCGGCGCCGCTCCTCGGTCATCTGCGGCAGGACGATGCGGAGCTGGTTGCCCTCGTTGTTCGGGTTGGCCCCGAGGTCCGAGTCGCGGATCGCCTTCTCCATGGCGCCCAGCTGCGAGTTGTCGTACGGCTTGATGATCACCATGCGGGGCTCGGGCACCGCGATGGAGGCCATCTGCGGCAGCGGGGTCGGGCTGCCGTAGTAGTCGATGACGATCCGGGAGAACATGGCGGCGTTGGCGCGACCGGTACGGATCCCGCCGAACTCCTCCTTGGCGTGCTCGATGGCACGCTCCATCTTCTCCTCCGCCTCGAGGAGGGTGTCGTCGATCACCGGTCTCCTCGCCTCCTTCTGTCGCTCGTCGTGGGTAGTGCGGGTGCCGCCGTGGCAGAGGGACCGCTTGTCGATCCGGCGGGCCGGTCAGGCGGTGATCAGGGTGCCGATCTTCTCACCGGCGACGGCCCGGACGATGGTGTCGTCGCCCTGGGCGCCGAAGACCAGCATCGGCAGGCCGTTCTCCATGCAGAGGCTGAACGCGGCGGCGTCGGCCACCCGCAGGTTACGGCGCAGCACCTCGGAGAAAGTGATCGAGTCGAGCTTGCTCGCGGTCGGGTCGATCCGGGGGTCGGCGGTGTACACCGCGTCCACGCCGTTCTTGCTCATCAGCACCACGTCCGCGCGGATCTCCAGCGCCCGCTGGGCGGCCACGGTGTCGGTGGAGAAGTACGGCATGCCGGCGCCCGCGCCGAAGATGACCACGCGGCCCTTCTCCAGGTGCCGGATCGCCCGCAGCGGGATGTACGGCTCGGCGACCTGGGCCATGGTGATCGCGGTCTGCACCCGGGTCTCGATGCCCTCCTTCTCCAGGAAGTCCTGGAGGGCCAGGCAGTTCATGACCGTGCCGAGCATGCCCATGTAGTCCGCGCGGGCCCGGTCCATGCCCCGCTTCTGCAGCTCGGCGCCGCGGAAGAAGTTGCCGCCGCCGACCACCACGGAGACCTGCACACCACGGCGTACGACGGTGGCGATCTGCCGGGCGATGCCCTGCACGACGTCGGGGTCGACACCGATCGCGCCGCCGCCGAAGACCTCACCGGAGAGCTTCAGCACCACCCGGCGGGACCGACCGGGAGGAGGCGCGGTCGGATCCTCCATCGCCAGGCTCCGGTCACTCACAACCTGCGTCATCCGCCCCGCCCCTTCTCCCCGCGCATAGCGCGGGCGTCGCGTACGTGCCCTTGCCGACCCTATGTGACGAGGAGGCCGCGGTGCCTGTCGCGTACACCGGCGGCCTCCTCGTCGACGTTCTCCCCTGTGCCCGGGCCCGGAAGGCCCGGCGCGGCGGCTCAGGCCTGGCCGACCTCGAACCGCAGGAAGCGGGTCACCTCGATGCCGGCGTCGGCCAGCACCTGCTTGACGGTCTTCTTGTTGTCGGCGACCGACGCCTGCTCCAGCAGGACGAAGTCCTTGAAGAAGGCGTTCACCCGGCCCTCGACGATCTTCGGCAGCGCCGCCTCGGGCTTGTTCTCCTCGCGGGCGGTCTGCTCGGCGATGCGCCGCTCCGACTCGACGGTCTCGGCCGGCACCTCGTCGCGGGTGAGGTACTTCGGCCGCATCGCGGCGATCTGCATGGCCACGGCGCGCGCGTCGGCGTCCGCCGCCTCGTCGTTCTTGCCGGTGAACTCCACGAGCACGCCGACCGCCGGGGGCAGGTCCTGGCTCTTGCGGTGCAGGTAGACCGCGGTGGTGCCGTCCAGCTTGGCGAAGCGGTTGAGCACCAGCTTCTCGCCGATCTTGGCGGACTGCTCCTGGATCAGGTCGGCCACGCTCTTGCCGTCGATGCTGCTGGCGAGCAGCTCCTCGGCGTTGGTGGCGCCGCTGGCCACGCCGTGCTCGACGAGCTGCTGGGCCAGCGCGATGAAGGCGTCGTTCTTGGCGACGAAGTCCGTCTCGCAGTTGAGCTCGAGCAGCGCCTGGCCGGAGTGGGCGACGAGCCCGTTGGCGGCGGTGCGGCCGGCCCGCTTGCCGACGTCCTTGGCGCCCTTGACGCGCAGGATCTCGACGGCCTTGTCGAAGTCGCCCTCGGCCTCCGTCAGCGCCTTCTTGGAGTCCATCATGCCGGCGCCGGTGAGGTCGCGGAGCTTCTTGACGTCCGCGGCGGTGAAGTTGGACATGACTCTCTCTTCGGTGTCAGTGAGGTGGTCTGGGGTGCTGGTTACCCGGTTCCGGGCCGGTGCTGCCGCCCGGCGTACCCGTCGCGCCCCACCGCCGGGAATCGCCGACGGTGGGCACGCGACGGCGAGATCACTCGGCGGCGGCGGTCGCCGGCTGCTCGGCAGCGGCGGCGGCGGGCTGCTCGTCGGCCTTCTTCGGCTCCTCGAGCAGCTCACGCTCCCACTCGGCCAGCGGCTCGTCGGCGGCGACCTGGCCGGCCTCGGGCTTCTCGTCCGCGCCCCGGTTACGGCCGGAGCGGGCGATCAGACCGTCGGCGACGGCGGCGGCGACGACCTTGGTCAGCAGCTCGGCCGAGCGGATGGCGTCGTCGTTGCCCGGGATCGGGAAGTCGACCTCGTCCGGGTCGCAGTTGGTGTCGAGCACCGCGATCACCGGGATGCCCAGCTTGCGGGCCTCGTCGACGGCGATGTGCTCCTTCTTGGTGTCGACGATCCAGACCGCGGCCGGGAGCTTCTGCATGTCCCGCAGACCACCGAGGGTCTTGGTGAGCTTGATCTTCTCGCGGGAGAGCTGGAGCGTCTCCTTCTTGGTGTAACCGGCGGCGGTGCCGCTCAGGTCACCCAGGGCCTCCAGCTCCTTCATCCGCTGCAGCCGCTTGTACACGGTCTGGAAGTTGGTCAGCATGCCACCGAGCCAGCGGTGGTTGACGTACGGCTGGCCGACCCGGGTCGCCTGCTCGGCGATGGCCTCCTGGGCCTGCTTCTTGGTGCCGACGAACAGGATGCTGCCGCCACCGGCGACGGTGGTGCGGACGAACTCGTACGCCTTCTCGATGTAGTCGAGCGTCTGGCGCAGGTCGATGATGTAGATACCGTTGCGCTCGGTGAAGATGAAGCGCTTCATCTTCGGGTTCCAGCGCCGGGTCTGGTGCCCGAAGTGCACACCGCTTTCCAGCAGCTGACGCATGGTCACGACGGCCATGGTGGGTTACTCCTACTGTGTCCCTGGTTGTCCGTCCGGCCGGCGGCCGGACGCCTGGCGCCCGGTCGGCGGCCGGGGTGGGCCCGGGTGAAGAACCGGGACCAGGGAGGCCGTCGCCCCACGGAGGAGACCGTGGAGAGGGCACGCGAGGTCGACCGCACGAGGCGGTCGCCAGTCGACCAGTGTACGCGCCCTGTCCGCCGCACGGCCCTCGGGTGCGGGAGGCGGCCTTGCTCAAACCTTGATCGACTCCGGTACGGCGAAGTGGCGGTGTCAACCTGCCTGTGACACCGCCACTTCGGCGTACTGGTTCAGCGGTCGTCCACCCGCTCAGCCCGCCGCGAGGGCTGCGGCGAGGAAGAGGACCAGCCCGACCGTCAGGTACGCCGTCGGCGGGCGCAGCCAGCCCCGGCTGCCGTCGGCGAGCGCCAGCCCGCCGGTACGCAGCCCGTACAGGCCGGTTCCGAAGATCGGCAGCCCGACGGTCAGGAACATGCCCACCACCACGTGCGACGTCGACACCGGGTCGCCGAACAGGCCGTGCAGCAACACCCGTACCGCCGGCACCTCCAGCACCAGCACCATCACCGCCAGCAGCACCGCGAGCGCCGGACGCCGGGTCCGGTAGACGCCGTCACCGGGCGGCGGACCGTCCGGTCGTGGCATGAGTGCCGGCATCGGGCCGGTCGGCATCTCCAGCGGATTCGGGGTCGCCGCCGGCTCGGCCGGACCGGCCGGGCGCTCACCGATCCGCAGCGGAGTCGCCTCGCCGGGGTTGAGCCGCGCCGCGGCCGACGGGTCCGTCCCACCGGTCACCGGCGGCTCGGCCGACCGGCCGGTGTCCACGATCGGGTAGCCGCCGAGCGGCCCCGGACCGGCCTGGCCGGCAGCGCCGCCGAGGGCCAGCGCGTTACCGCCACCGCGGGGATCGGCGTTGTGAGCGGCCAGGCCGTACGGGTCGCCGCCGGTACGGGACGCGCCGTCGGAGGCCGGGGTGCCGAGCGGGCTCGCCGGCACCGCGCTCAGCGGGTTGCCGTGTGCGGCGGTGCCGAGCGCGTCCACACCGCTGCGGGACACCGCGGCGAGCGAATCGTCCGCGGACTCGCGGGCCGCCCGCCGCCCGGCACGTGACCCGGGCAGCTCACCGGAGACCTCCGGGTCGTCCGGCCGCTGCGACCGCCAACTGCTCGTGTCGTCCACCAGCGGGTCGGCGGCGGAGTACCGGCCCGGCTCGGCGTACCGGCTCTCACCGGCCCGCTGCTCCGGCGTGCGGTAGTCGTCGTCGCGGTAGCGGGGCTCACCCGCGGCGCGCCAGTCCGACTCGTATCCGCGGTCGCCCCATCGCGACCCCTGCTCATCCTCGGGATAGCTCCGTCGTCCGTCCACGACCGGCACGGTATGCGACCGGCTCCAGCCGCGCCATTCGGGTCTGGTGGGACATCGTCCCAGCTCGCACGGACTATCTCGCGTCATCGGATCGTCGCATCTCGTGAGTTGGGCGCGACGGTCGCCTAGTGAGGCTCGACGCCTGCTGGCACTCGCTACCGTCGAACCCGCCCCGCTGAGGTGCACCACTTGACCGATCCGCAGGCCGCCGACCAACGGGTGCACCAAGAGGCCACGTAGGGCCGAACGGGGCAAATCTTCGGCCACGACGGACATGCCCCCGTAACGCCGCCCCCTCAGCGACCCACCTCTTCGTGGCAGCCAGCGGAAGCCAGGGCACTACTCAGCATGTCACCCTCACCCCGATGAGACACAACCGAAGACGCGCCGGCACTCAGGGCAGCGTTGGCATGGGAAGCCGAACGCCTCCTGCCCGCGGAGTAGCTAACTGGGGCAGCCCACTCCACAACCGGAGGCATTCGTCTCCACGCCCACTCACGTTGCGCAGCAATAGCATAGCTGTGAGTTGTGGCGGTGGCGGCTTGGACGCATCCAACCACTCCGGGCATCCTGAGCGGGAAAGCTCAATAAGCCCCGCCGCCACAGGCTCACTGAGCCGCCCAGTCGCCCAAGAAGGATGGGCGGACTCCATTCTTCATCATCGAGAACATGTCGTTCCGACTATTCCCATATCGGTAGACCGAGGAATCGAATCCCGCGTAAAACCTGCCATCACTCCCTGAATATATGGTCAAATGAAAGCTGTCGACTCCAACTGGCATGAGAGCGACGCCAGCCACTGTCGCACAGCGCCGGGATATCCTCGCGTCCCGCACTGTACATACGGCCGACGGTTCAAACCGAGTCCAGCTGGCAATCCTTTCCCCAGCGATGAGGAGGGTTGGAGGATGCTCAACCGTCAGGCCGATGTATTGACCCAAGAATGCGTGACCCTCCTCGTGACACTCAAATCCTGCCCGCTTCAGATTCGCCGCGACAACTTCTATTTCAGGCAACCCGCCAGCCGCCCTCGAATTGGACGAGCCGAGGAACCCGAACAGTTCTGCTTCATGCATAGTTCACCTTGACAGGTCAGTCGCTCCACGCCGCACGAGGACGCTTTGACAGGATAGGCATGCCGCCTCCGAGACACCAGTTGCATTGCGAACAGTCAAGAACTCGATGTCACTCAAACGTAGCGAGCGTCCGGCTCGAGCCTCGAACGCCGCTCCGTGCTCTGCGATAAGAGCGTTGCAAGCCCGAATCTCCGCGCAGTTGTCGGCCCCTCGGCCCGCAATCTGCCCGCCATCCGCAAGAGCGGAATCGATCTCGGGCTCGAAATAGGCTGGACGGGACGAATGGCCAGAGTGGCCGATCGAAACCATGTCGGTCCCTCGAAACCGGGCTGCGGCAGTCATCGTGGCGTCTTCGGGCGCTGATCGCGCTGCGGCTCTAGCCTCAGATCCGCAGTTGTGCACGAGTACCGGAGTGTTGCCGGCCACCACATAGTACGTGTGGACGACGGAGACCGTCAGGTCGCGCATCACCTCGCTGCCGCTGAAGTTGCGGACCTTGACGACGTTCACCGTCGACCCGTCCGCCGCGAGCAGCCCTTCGGCGGCCTTAAGCTCACCCGCGCCGACCCACTGCTCGCGGGTGACGCTCCAGAACGGGTGGTGCTGCGTGGTGTCGATCGTCGACACAGCGCCCTTGCCGTCGCGGACGACCAGGTCGGTCAGGGCGTCGTCCCGGTTGATGTGCAGCTTTTCCACCGTCTGGGCACTGGTGGCCCCGCGCTCGGGGTCGTGGGCGAGGACCTGGTCGCCCTCACGCACCTCGGCGATCGGCTGCGTCGTCCCGTCGGCCATGAGGACCGGGGTGTCCGGCGAGAAACTGTGTGTCGGGCAGCCGCCCTTGGAGCTGGGTGCGCCTCCGCCGTTGTTTCCGCCGGTCTTGCCCTTGGCCGGCGCGACGGGCTCCTTTTTCGGAGGTTCGGGCGTCTTCGGTGCCGGTGGCCGCGGAGTCTCCCGGATCTCCTTCTTCAGCAAGGCCATCTCTTTGGCCTCGGCCGCCGGGTTGATCGACGGGGGCTTGCCCCACCTGATGCGCGCCACGACTGCGCCGGCCTTGTCGGCTCCCCAGTCGATGACCTTCTTGCACCACCTGCCGAGCTTGCAGGCCCAGTCGAGTCCGGGCACGACCGAGACGCCGGACAGCGCGGCCTCCCGCCAGTTTCCTTCGGTGGCGTAAATGACCGCGTTGACGCCGTCACATCCCGCGCCCAGACCGATGAGGAAAAGGCCACACGCCTCAAGGGACTCGTGCGTCTTCTGTCGGCCGGTCTTCTTCGTCGGCCCCCCACTGCCGTCGTTGCGACTGGGACCATGGCCCTGGCCGGTCTTGCCCTCCGCGTAGTTCTGGCACGCATAGCCCCCGAGGCCGCTGCAAACAACAATGTTGTTGGCCGTCGGGTTGAGGTACTCGGGGATGATCAGACCGCTCGGGTCGCTGAACGTAACCGGGTTGTTCGACGCGTAGGCGTAGGCGGACAGCTGCTGTGGGTTGCCCGGGTCGTTGATCGGGTCGACCGAGATGAACCGGCCGATGGTCGGGTCGTATTCACGGGCTCCGAGATGGGTCAGGCCGGTGGGATCCTGATAACCACCGAGGAACCCCTGTTGGTTGGGCCAGGTAACCGCCGCACCCCGGGGCGACCCGTACGGCGTCTGACGGCGCTGGGTGATGGTCTGGTTCGTGTCGTTGGCGACGCTGACCTGCGAGGTCCCCTGGTGGTCACTGGCCAGCCAGGTGATGCCGGTGACGGTGCGCTGCGCGACCACCTCCCCGCCGAACGAGTAGTAGCGGGTGGCCGTCACCTGCCCCGTGGTGCCGTTCTTGCGGATTTCCTGATCCCCGAGGAACAGGGTGCTTCCGGTGGGATCGGTGGCGATGAGCCGGTTGCCGCCCGCGTCGTAGATGTAGGAGCTGGTGCCGGTGCTGTCGGTCACCGAGGCCAGGTGCCCCTCGACGTCCCAGGTGAGGGCTTGCTGCCCGGACTTGCCGGGCCGGCTCTTCGTGTTGCCGGCCTCGTCGTAGGTGTACGAGCCGGTGGTGGTGCCGGTGTTGTCGGTCCGGCTCCACCCGTTGAGCCGGTGCGACTGCGGCGTGCCCGCCGTCGGGTAGGAGTAGGACGTCGTCACCGTCCCCGTCGGGGTCCCGCGCTCGATCTGGGTGCGACGGTTGCCGATGCGGCCCTCCGGGTCGTTCGGCGCGCCGAACGACCACTGCTGCCAGTACGGTGCCGGGCCGCCCAGTTGTGTCTCGGTCTGCGGTTTCGCCGTGCAGTCGAAGGAAGCCGGAGTCCACGCCTCGGTGAGCCGGCGCTGGTGGTCGTAGGTGAAGCACTGGGTGTCGCGGGGGCGGGCACCCGTGTTGTCATCGATCTTGGTGATGTTGCCGCTGGCGTCGTAGTCGTAGAACGTGTTCAGCACATACGAGGGGGCGACTGAGCGGGTCACCGAACTGCTGCTGACCCGGCCCGTGGTCTCGTCGTACGAGTTCTTGCTCTGGACCGACTTCGCACCCGTCAGCGCGGTGGCGCGGGTGATGGTGTTCAGTTCGTGCAGGTCGCTGTAGCCGGCGTCGACCACGTAGTAGGTGGCGTCGATGTAGTCGGTCGCCAACCGGTCCAGCATCGCGTACGTGGTGTCGTACTTGTAGTTCAGCACCTCCTGGTCGAGGCCACCCGCGGCCGGAATGGTGAGCGTGTTGGGTGAGCCATCGCCCAGGAAGGTCGCCTTGGACGTGAAGCTACAGGTGACCTTGCCGATACCGCAGAAGCCGGCCTGCGACGCCGGGAGGGTGAGCTTGGTCTGCGTCGTGTTGTACATCTTGTCGACAGTCACGACCTCGGAGCGGTACTCCTCGGACCCGATCCACCGCGACGACGACGTGGCGATGCCCTTGACCGGCGAGTCGTAGGTCAACTCCGTGCGCTTCTGCCCCGTCAGGCTGCCCTCGTGGGTGGTGCGTAGCCGTCCGACCTCGTCGTAGGCGTACCAGAGGTCAGGCGTGTCGGGGCGGGAGTCGGTAGTCCTCTCCAACTCCCCGAGGGTGTTGTACTTCCTGGTGGACGTGCCGGCGTCCGGGTCGCTCGACGAGATCAACCGGCCCTGGATGTCGTAGGCGTAGGACCAGGTGTTGCCGGACGGGTCCTTGACGGTGGCCAACTGCCCCACCGGGTGGTAGGTGTACATGGTCTCGTCGTAGGTCCCGGTGGCGGTCCGCCCGTGGTACTGCCAGAGCTTCTCCGTCCGGCCGTACGGGTCGGTCCATACCGTGGTGGCGGCCTGCCCGACCGGAGGCTCCACGGTGACGTGGTCACCGTGATACGTGGTCGAGGTTCTGGCCTTCTCGACCTGGACGCTCGCGACCGAGCCGAGAAGCAGGGAGTGAGTCTGTCGGCCGGCGTTGTCGTAGATCGCCTGGGTCTGGCTCGGCACGTCCTGGTCGAGCCGCGATCTGATGGTCGAGGTGTCGATCGCGCCGGAGTCGTAGTAGGCCGAGTTGGACTTGTAGATGCGACCGGCCGCGTCGTAGAACGTCTCGGTCATGATCCGGCCGCTGCGATGGGCCGGTTCCTGCGTCTGCCGCTGGCGGCCCAGCGCGTCGAAGATCATGTACGAGGTGTCGCTACCACCGAGAGCGTTCACCGCGGTGGTCACCACGTACGACGGCGCCGTCTTCGACAGCGTGTAGGCATAGCTGGTCGACGGCGTGGTGGGGTTGTTCGCCCGCTGCCGGTTGGGCAACCACACCTGGAGGGCGCGGCCCAGGGCATCGTAGGTGTACTCGGTGACGTAGTTGTTGACGTCGGTGCTCTTGAGCGCGAGGCCGGTGGCCGGGTCGAGGTCCACCGTCGTGGTCCACTGCAACGGGTTGGTGGTCGTCCGCTGGGTGACCGGCCCACCGGTGGCCGGGACGTACGCGGTCGTCGTCTTCTTCCCGGCGATGTCGGTGACCTCGGTCGTGCGGCCCCGAAGGTCGTACTTGGCTGTCCCCACCTGCTGGTAGGTGCGGTTGCCGCCGGCAAAGTCGACGATCTTCTCGCTCGCGGTGAGCAGCCCCTTGTCCGGCGCCGTGCCGTACGCCTGCCCGTCGTAGCTGAACCGGACGTCACCGAGGATCTGGTTGGTGTCGGTGGGCGTGGTGGAGCACGCCCCGACCCAGCCGTGGATTCGCTTGACCGGCGTGAGCAACCACCGGTTGGCGTTGCGGATGTACTCGGTCTTGCTGCACCGCTTGTCCCCGGTGGCGCCGCCGTCGGGGCTGTCCTCCTGGGTGGTCGGCATGCCGTAGGCGTCGAAGTCGGTGGTCGACGTGCTGCGCCGCCAACCGGAGTCCGTGGCGGTGCGGGAACTCACCGTGCGTACCCGGGTGTACCGGGATTCGGCGACTGGGCTTCCCGCCCGGGTGGCCGTCGCCTCGGAGCGCCACATCGTGTATACGGTCGCGGACAGGACGTTTCCGTCCAGCCAGGTGATCGTCTCGCGGGGCGAGCCGCTGAAGTGGTCGTAGTCGTTTACCGCCCCGCCTTCCAGACCCTGGACTTGCGTCGTGCGGGTGCTGCCGTTGGCGAGCTTGTCGCCGTACATCCCTCGGTAGTAGAGGGTTTCGGTCTTGGTCCGCGCGGGGCCCTCACCGACGTAGGTCACCACGCGGGGGAAGCCACGCCACTGCGACCAGGTACGGCGGTCGTTCGGAGTGATGCCGGTGTCGTCGTCGTGGTGCCACAACGCCTCGTTGTTGGTGTTGAGGTACTCGTACGCGGTGCGCAGCGGCCTCGACCCTCCGGTGGGGTCGATCTGCTGGACCTCCTCCACGACGTACTTGTGGAAGAAGTCGGTGACCTTGTCCCTGCCGTTGGGTGCCCACTCGACCGGATAACAGAGCAGTTTGTTCTTGTCCAGCGCGTCCTTCGAGGGCATCACGCTGCCGCGGACGCATTGCGGCTGCTTGTAGGTGACGAAGATCTGCCCGCCGGTCTCCAGGGTGATCAGGTTGACCCGGTGCCAGTTCATCGCCAGGGCCCAGTCGCTGCCGCCGGCGTCCACCCGGTTCGGCATCTGGATGCCGGAGAAGGTCACCTCCGGCGTCGTGATCGTGCCACCGTTGAGACCCTTGTGGGTGATGCCTTCGAGCCAGAGACCGGCCCTCGTGCCGTCACCGGGGTCGAGGAACGCGTGGCGGAAGGTCCACGAGTCCGCCTTCTGGTAGGCCGAGGCGGACGCCTTCCACGCCTTGGTGGTGATCTCCGTGGTGCGCTTTGCGGACCAGAACGTGGGAGAGCCGTTGGTGCACGGGTTGGTCGAGGCGGTGCAACTCTGGTCCCAGGGAGTGTCCGGCCAGTTCGTCGCATTCTTCGTGGTGCAGTTCTGCAGACACCGGTCCACGTTCGTGAACTCGATACGTCCCGGCACGTTCTCGATGTACGGCGACGTGGCGGCGTACTCGTTATCGTCCCGGTTGTCGCTGCCGTAATCGATGCGGGTCAGGTAGCCGGCCCGGTCGTAGACGACGGGCGTCGTGCCCGTCAGGTTCTTGGCGTAGTAGTTGGTCTCCTTGGCCCACCAGTAGGACATGGTGTTGCCGTGGATGTCCTGGACGTAGTCGAGATTCCACCGCCAGGCCTGCGGCTTCCCGTTGCAGTCGGAGGCGGCGAAGGTGCCGGCGTTGCAGGGTTCGCCCGGGTTGTTGCCGTACACCGGGACGGTCAGCACGGAGTTGGTCGTCGGACGGCCGGTGGCCCAGCCGGGAAGCCGGTGACGTCCGAACCAGTACTGGGTGCCGTCGGTGCCGGTGACCTTCCAGTATTCGTTGTCGTTGTCGCCGTTGGCGTACGCCGACGCGGTGAGCAGCTCGACCTTGGTTCCGTTCTCGCTGCGGGGGTGCCAGGTGCCGTCGCTGCCCTTGAGCAGTTCGACGGTGCTGCCGTTGAGCGACATGACGGCGTTCTCCGGGCCCCAGCACAGGTCACCGGTCTTGACCGTGTTGTTCGCGTTGCCACCCATGTCGTCGGCGCACGCCTTGTAGCGCCGCTCGACGAAGCCGGGGGAGAACTCGAAGCCCTCCCCGAACAGGCTCGGCTGGTTGTTGGTCGCCGCGTGCCGACCGTCCACCGACTGCGACGAGTAGCCGAGGCCGAGGGTCGGTTCCGGTCCGCCGGGGCCCGGCGGGACACGCATCGGGTACGACCACTGGAAGCTGCCGGTGGCACCGCTGTGGCTCCACGACGACGTGGAGGCGAGGCTGGAAGCGGCGAAGTCGCCGGCTCCACCGGACGGGCCGGCGGTCAGGGCGAAGACCGCGGCGGCCTGGGCCTCGGGCACCGACACGGTCGTGGTGACCGTCCGGGTCCGCACGTCGTTACGCGAGTTCAACGGCGTGCTGCGGCAGTCCGCTGCGGCGGGGGTGCTCAGGGCACAGTCGGGCAGCTGCGCCAGCCGCAGTCTCGACGCCCAGTCACCGCCGTACGCGGTCGCGAAGGCGGCGTAGTCGATACCCACCTCGACCGGGCCGGCCGCCCGCACCCCGTCAGTGCGTCCGAGGCGTACCAGTAGGCCGTTGATGCCGGCCGCTTCGGCCTGGGCCTTCGGCAGGACCTCGACCCGGACCTTGGCGGGCGCGGCCACCGCGCTTCGGTTGGCCGAGGACGCGGTAGCCGGCCGGACCGTGACCGGCAGCGACCCGGCCCGGCTCGGTGTTGCCGCTGCGCCGGCGGTCGCCGCCAGTGACACCTCGGCGGAGCCCGCCGTTGGCCAGACCGGTGCGGGGCGCCGCACCTTGGCCGCCGCGGCGTCCTTGTCGGGAATCCGCTTGCTGGACGCGGCCTTGTGCAGCGGGGCGGAGGAGTACCGCTGCGGGTCTAGGTGGTAGGCCTGCTCCGGCCGCTCCGCGCGGGCCGGCAACTGGCCACCGAGCGTGGCGGCGAGGACCGTGGCCAACCCCGCGACGAGGGTACGACGGGCGCCCCGTCGCACCGCGACGCTGACCCGCATCCCCCCACCGCCTGGTTGCGGCCGGCCGGATCGATCGATTCTCATTTCTGCCCTTCAAGAACGAGAGGTTGCCGCACCTGCGTTGCGGACGGGACCGGAGACCCGGGTCAGTCGGTTGCGGCGAACGCCGCCTGGACCTCTGCGGCGCTCAGCGCGCCCTGCCATACCTGGACACGGTCGATGTCACCGTTGAAGTAGTCGGTGGGCGCCCCCCACCTGCCTCGGCCGACCGCCAGCCCGCCTGTTCCGTGCCACGGGTTGAAGGTGGGGGTGAGCTGACTGAACAAATTGCCGTCCACGTAGAGGCTCATCGTCCGGCTCGTGGCATCCTGCACGGCCGTGAGGTGCGTCCACTGGTTGACGAGGCAGGTGCTGCCGGTCACGTAGAACCCAGGCGCGGAGGTCAAGTCGCCGGAGCGGAGCATGATCGACCACTTCGACCCGTTCGCGTCGGTACGACAGCTCAGGAACGAACTGGAGATGTTCACACCGTCCTGGGCGATCACCGTGCGGGCGCCCGCGCCGCCTGCGAACCGCACCCACGCCGAGACGGTGTACGACTGGTCGGTGCGCAGCACCGGACCGCTGGTCTGTGCGGCACCCGAGATTCCGTCGAAGCGCAGGGCAGTCGATCCGTTGAAGCCCTCCGTGGTCCAGTTCGCGGCCGGTGCCGGACCGAGAGTCAGTGGCGTCCGGTAGTCGGAGGAGTCTCCCGATTCCCTCGGCTCGTCCTGGTCGTCACTGTCCATGTCCCACTGGCCGACCCGCACAGGGGCCACGATCTCGGACAGGTCCGTCTCCGGGTCGATGACCCGGTCCCAGACCCGGGCCTCGCTGATGGCGCCGTTGATCCAACCGGTCGGTGCCCCGTTGCGCGCAGCACCGATCATCAGCGGCCCGGACGCGGACCACACGGAGGCGTTGGCCATGCCCACGCCCTTGCGGACCCCGTTCACGTACAACGAGAGCTGGTTGGTCGAGCCGGCATCGTAGACACCGGCGAGGTGTACCCACACGCCCGGTTGCACCGGCTCGGTACCGCACGCGGGTGACGGGGTCGCCAGAGCGTTCACCGTGTCCGATGCGTAGCTGACCCAGCACCATCGCTGCTTCGCCGGATGGTACTGGAGTTCGAACGGGCTCTTGTTCGTGCCGACCTGCGCCATGACCACCCCACCGACCACATCGGCGCGGACCCAGGCAGCGAAGGAGAAGCTGCGGGTGGTGTCGATGACCGGGCCTGTGGTCGCGGCCTGATCGTCGCCGTCGAACTTGACCGCCCAGTCCTTGCCGCTTCGCCGGCTCGTACCCAGCACACGCGAGTCCGCCCAGGCCGGGGACGGGCTCATGGTCGCCACCGGAGCGCCCTCGACCTTGTTGTTCAGGATCAGACCGGTTCCCTCATCCATCGCCCAGTGCGCGACCGGACCGGACGGGTCGCCTGCCAGGAAGGCGTAGTCGTAGGGGGCGGACGAGTTCCCGGCCTGGTCGCGGCTGCGGACGGTCAGCACGTTCTCATGCCGCAGCGTGGGCGTCGCCACCGTGGTGGCGGTGCCGCCGAGACTGCTGGCACGGACGACCATCTCCGGACCACCGTTCATCTGGTAGACGTAGTCGTATACGTCGGCGGCGCCGTTGGCCGAGAAGGTGAAGCGCCCGGTGTAACCGACCGATCCCCGCAGGTCCTGGTTCGTGCCCCGGGGCGGCGACTCCAGGTAGAGGCCGTCGGCGGCGACAACCCCGGGGGTCGCCTCGGGTGCGGAGTAGTCGACGGAGAACTCGCACCACGGGGACGCCGTGGAGGAACCGCCGAGGGTGTCCTTGGTCTGCACCTGCCACCGGTAGATCTCGCCGTTGACCGTCTTCGCGGACAGCTGCAACTCGGCCTTGGCTCCGGGCGCGACCCCGGAATCGGTCTTGGGCCAGCCGGACACGTTCGTCCAGGTGCCACCCACCAGCTTCTGGAGGGTGAAGACGCCGGAGAGGCTGCCACCACCGCTGCCGTCCGGGTCACTGACCGTCGCCTTCAGCCACGGGAAGTCCGAGCGCACTGCCGGCCGTGACGTACCGGTCACACACGCCTGCCCCGGAGCGGTGTAGCCGGCGTGGGTCGACAGTTGTGCAGCCGTCGGGGTGTTGGGGTTGGTGTTGTACTCCACCGTCAGCTTGGTCTGCACAGGGTCGAACTTCTTCCACCAGTTGCTCGTCGACTCCGATGTGCCGTCGGACTCGCGGGTCGACAGCGCCAGCGTGTAGATCTCCTGGCCCCGGTTGGCGCTGATGTCGGCGGTGACGTTCGGGCTGGCGAACTCCATCGGCTGGTCCGGCTGGGGGTCGTCGGGGCAGCCCTCACCGGTGGATGGCTTGTGCGCGTGCCCGGACCGCTTCTCCAACCACTTGGAGAAGCTCGGCCCGGACCAGGTCTGCTTGCCCGTGGTCGCCATGTCGGCCGTCCGCCAGAGGTTCACTGGGGTGTTGCCGCAGTCCCACGAGTGCGTCATCTCCGTCAGGAACTTGGCGCTGCGGATGGTCTTGCCGGACAGCGACGTGAGCTTGAACGAGAAGTACGACCGGTAGGTGCCGGACCCCTCGGGGTCCCGGCCGACGCGGGCCACACCGTCGTTGCGGGTCGCGTTGTTGGTGCTCGAGTAACCCCACCGGGTCTTCTCGATTGTGCTCCACGGATCGATGACCACTGGGTAGACCGTGTTCTTGCCCCGCAGCAGCGCCTGGTCCGGCACGATGACCAGGTCGTCGCCCTGCACCCGGGTCGGAATTTCCGCCTTGCGCGCGTGGTCCGGCGCGACCCGCAACGACTCGCGCCGGTCCCAGGCGGCGAAGTCGGCTGCCGCCCGGCTCGTCCCCGCACGCGCCTTCGGCGCCACCCCGGCCGAATCCCACATCAGCGCACCGCCCGCGGACAGCATCGGGCTACCGGTCGGGTCGACCACCTCGAATCCGCCGCCGGCCTTGGACCGCTTGGTCAGCGACCCCGTCGTCCGCAGCGAGAAGCGCAACTCGTTCAACATCGGGTTCGCCGCGGCCTGCGCGGACTTCACCACGAGCGCCCAGGTGAACCCGTCGCGCAAGGCCCGCAGCCGCAGGTCCACGTCCGGCAGCACCGAGGCGTAGACGGCGGTGTCGCCGTCGAGCGAGGGGGCCGGGAGCTCCCCCGGCCAGGACAACGACACCTGCCCGTCGGCCACCGGCAGCCGAATTGCCGGTGCGCTTCCGCCCTGGCTGAACGTCACGTCGGCCAGCGTCGCCACGGGCCCCAGCGAACCGTCGGCTCGCCGTTCGAGCCGGGTATCGATCCGTTGCCACGAGTTGTTGTTGCGAGTCTTCGTCCACTGCGGCTCCACGTATGACTCCAGCACCAGGTTGCCCTGGGGCGTGGCGAGCACACGTGAGTTCTCGCTCTTGAGGCTGGTGACCTCGACCTGCATCTTGAGCTTCCTGGCCTGCGCCAGCGCGTCGACCTCGCCCAGCACGGGTGCGTCCGGGGACGCCGGCGGTTCGGCCACCGCTGGCGACGGCAGCAGGGTCGGGCTGCCGACCGCGATCAGGGCCAGCGTGACGACTGCGGCGGCGAAACCGCGACGACGCCACGCGAAAACCGATCCAGGTGCTCTCACCTAGACACTCCTCATTGCGTTTTGGCACGTCAGAGGGCCGTGCGGGGCACGGGACTCAAGGCGTGGAAATCAAGAACCTGTAGCGGACGGCGGTCGCTCCGGCGCCCGACGTCGGGATGTGTCAGCGCGAGCGGCTCGTCAGCGGGCGAGTTGATCGACGACTGGTCGGCGAGAGTGGCTCAGCGCGACGGTCGTTCTATAGATCAAGCTCAAGTTCATTACAGCCCCCGTTCATTGCTCCTCAGCGATGCGACAGTAAAGATCAGCTACACGCCCTGTAAAGAGACGTCACAACTGGTTAGCGCAAACCGCCCACATGCTCCCGAGGTCGTCACCGCCGTCACCGTCCGCCACTGGCGTCTCGCATGTACGGCCGGCAGCCTTACCACATCGATCCGGTGATCGTGGCTCCGTCCACAACCGTCAGCTTGTCCACAGGGCAGCCGCATCCGTCCCGCCGCCCCGGGCCGCCCCGGCGCATCCTGGCCGGCATGACGAACCGGAACCGAGCCGTCGGCGCGTACGGCGAGCGGTGCGCGCTGCGGCACCTGATCGAGACGGGCCTGCGCCCGGTCGCCCGCAACTGGCGCTGCCCCGAGGGCGAGATCGACATCATCGCCTGGGAGGGCCCGGTCCTGGCCATCTGCGAGGTCAAGACCCGCCGCACCGAGCAGTTCGGCTCCCCCGCCGAGGCCGTCGTCCCGGCCAAGGCCCGCCGGCTGCGCGGCCTGGCCGCCCGGTGGCTCGCCGAGACCGGCACCACCGCCGACGAGGTCCGCTTCGACGTGCTGTCCGTCCGGCTCCCGCTCACCGGCCCCGCCCGGGTCGAGCACCTGCGCGGCGCGTTCTGACATGGGGTACGCGAAAGTGCTGAGCGTGGGCCTGGCCGGAGTCGCCGGGCACCTCGTCGAGGTCGAGGCCGACCTCGCCCCCGGCCTGCCCGCCGTGATCATCTCCGGTCTGCCCGACACCGCGCTGCACGAGGCGCGCGACCGGGTCCGTGCCGCGATCGTCAACTCCGGCCAGAAGTGGCCGAACCGGCGGATCACCCTCAACCTGCTGCCCGCCACCCTGCCCAAGTACGGCTCGGCGTTCGACCTGGCCATCGCGGTCGCCGTGCTCGCCGGCTCGGGTGAGCTGCCGCCCGTCGCCCTGGACGCCACTGTCGTGCTCGGCGAACTCGGCCTCGACGGCGCGGTGCGCCCGGTACGCGGCACGCTGCCCATGGTCGCCGCCGCAGCCCGCGCCGGGCACACCCGGGTCGTCGTACCCGCCGGCAACGCCGCCGAGGCGGCGGTCATCCCCGGCGTACGGGTGCACGCCGTCGACACGCTGCACCGGCTCGTCGCACACGTCCGCACCGGCGCGCCACTGCTCGCCCCGCCCGCTCCGGCCCCGGCCGGGACCCCACCCGGACCGGATCTCGCCGACGTGGCCGGCCAGCCGCTCGGGCGGCGCGCGCTGGAGATCGCCGCCGCCGGCGGTCACCACCTCGCGCTGCTCGGCCCGCCCGGCGCCGGGAAGACCATGCTCGCCGAGCGGCTGCCTTCGGTGCTGCCCGAGCTGGACGACGAGGCCGCCCTGGAGGTGACCGCGCTGCACTCGATCGCCGGCCTGCTGCCGCCCGGCGGCGGGCTGCTGCGCCGTCCCCCGTTCCAGGCGCCGCACCACACCGCCACGGTGCCCGCCCTCGTCGGTGGCGGCTCCGGGCTGGCCCGTCCCGGCGCGGTGTCGCTGGCCCACCGCGGGGTGCTGTTCCTCGACGAGGCGCCCGAGTTCGGCAAGGGCGCGCTGGAGGCGTTGCGGCAGCCGCTGGAGAGCGGCCGGGTACGTGTGGCGCGCACGCGCGGCGCGACCGAGTACCCGGCCCGCACGCAACTGGTGCTGGCCGCCAACCCCTGCCCGTGCGCGAAGCCGTCCGGCGACGTCGACTGCGAGTGCACACCGCTGGCCCGGCGGCGCTACCTGGGCCGGTTGTCGGGGCCGCTGCTCGACCGGGTGGACGTGCAGGTCCGGCTGCAGGCGGTACGCGCGGCGGAACTGTTGCGTACCGATGCCGCGCACGAGTCCTCGGCCACCGTCGCCGCCCGGGTCGCCGCCGCACGACGAGCCGCCGCCGACCGCTGGGCGGCCACCGGGCACCGGGTCAACGCCGACGTCCCCGGCCCGTACCTGCGCCGCCCGCCGTGGCACCTGCCGGCCCGGGTCACCGCGGACCTGCGGCACCGGCTCGACACCGGTTCGCTGTCCGCGCGCGGCTACGACCGCGTACTGCGGCTCGCCTGGACCATCGCGGACCTGGACGGGCGGGACCGCCCCGGCCACGACGACGTCGCGGAGGCCATCCAACTGCGGACGGGAGAGGCCGCGTGAGCACCGAAGAAACCAAGCTGGCGCGGGTCGCGCTCACCTGGCTCGCCGAGCCCGGCACCCGATCCGTGTACGCCCTGGTGCAGCGGATCGGCCCGGTCGCCGCGCTGGACCTGCTGCTGTCCGGTGGCGCGCCGGAGCGGACCCTGCGCTCGGCCGTGGCGGCGCGGGCCGCTGCCGGTGACGCCCGGGCGGTCGCGGCCGAGGCGCTGGCCCGTGGCGAGCGGCTGGGCGCCCGGCTGGTCACCCCGGACGACGACGAGTGGCCGGCCCAGGTCCGTGACCTGCGGCGGCTGGCGCTGCCCGGCGCCACCCGCCGGGTCGATGTGGAGACCGACCCGCCGCTCTGCTTCTGGGTACGCGGGGCGTGGCCGCTCGGCGAGACGCTGGCGCACTCGGTGGCGGTGGTCGGCGCCCGGGCGGCCACCCCCTACGGCTCACACATCGCCACCGAGCTGGGCTACGGCCTGGCCGACCGGGAGTGGACTGTGGTGTCGGGCGGGGCGTTCGGCATCGACTCCGCCGCCCATCGCGGCGCGTTGACAGCGGGCGGGCGCACCGTCGCCGTGCTGGCGTGCGGGGTGGACCGCCCGTACCCGATGGGCAACGCCGCGTTGTTCGACCGGATCGCCGAGACCGGCCTGCTGGTGAGCGAGTGGATGCCGGGCGCGGAGCCGCTGCGGCCCCGGTTCCTCATCCGCAACCGGGTGATAGCGGCGGCGACACGCGGCACGGTGCTGGTGGAGGCGGCGGCGCGCAGCGGCGCCACCCAGACGCTCAACCGGGCGCTCGGCCTCCGCCGCCACGCGATGGTGGTTCCCGGGCCGGTCACCTCCGCGATGTCGGTCGGCGGGCACGAGGTGCTGCGCGAGCGGCCGGACGCCCGGCTGGTCACCGGCCTCGCGCACGTGCTGGAGGAGGTGGGACGGATCGGCTACGACCTGGCCCCGCCGGCCCGAGCGCCCGAGCGCCCACGGGACCGGCTCGACGAGGAGGCCACCCAGGTGCTGGAGGCGTTGCCCCGTCGCCGGGCGCTCGACCTGGAGAGCGTCGCCGCCCGGGCCGGCGTGGACCTGCGTACCGCGATGCGCAAGCTGTCCCTGCTGGAGGAACTGACGATGGTGGTTCGTCGCGACGGCGGCTACGCGCTCGCCCCGCCAGCGGCCGGCCCGACGTGACAGGCGGCGCGTACCCCCTCGCAACCGCCCGGCGACGGGGCCGTGGGACCGGCCCCGGTCTTCTAGGATCACCATTTCGCGCGCGGCGGAAGCCGTTGCGGGAACGATCGCGCCCCGGCCGGACGCCGGGCGCCGTCACGGGGAGAAGGATGACTGGGGCAGCGAACCGTCGCACATGTCCACAATGGTCGGAGTCCGGCGCCGAGGTGCGGCTCGCCGGGCCGGCGTCGGCCATCCCGCCGACGCGCGGAGGCGGCCGATGAGCACGCAGGAAACCTCGCGCCGCAACCCGGCGGCCGGCCCACCCGGGTCGGGGCGTCGTGCGTTCGGCGGCATGCTGGTCGTGGTCAGCCTCTTCGTGGTGTTCTTCGCGATCCTGTCCCACCGCGACATCGGCGACTACGACCCGAACGGCCCGACGATGTGCGGCGAGGATGTGATGACGCCCCGGGACCGGTGCATGTTCGGCGCGGGCGACGGCTCCTACGAGGCGCAGAAGGCCGAGGCGGAGAAGCAGCACGACATCGACCTGATGATCCGGGACATCGGCTTCGTCGCCGGTCCGGCGCTGTTCGTGGCCGGAGTCCTGCTGATCGTGTGGGGCACGCGCCGGATCCGGGCCACGCGGCAGCCGGCCGAAGCCTGAGCCGGCACGGCACGGCGACGGGACGCGCGATCGTCAGTCGCCCTCGAACCGGATCTCGGTGTCTCGGCGCTCCGCGCAGCGGCGGGCCAGCCGGGCCAGCCGGCGGATGTGGTCGGCCTCCGCCGGCGCCCCGGCCACCTCGGCCAGGCACCGCAGGTCGGCGAGCAGCTGCGACATCCGATCGGTGTCGACTGTCAGCTCGCCGAGCGGATCGACGCGATCCAGCAGCGGCGTCCGGCCGCCGCCGCGGACCCGCGCCAGCAGACCGAGCAGCACGTCCTGCGGATCCGCGACGACCTCGATCGAGACGTACGCGGGCCGGCGACGACTGCTGCCCGCCGATATCTGTCGGTAGAGGACCGCGTCCACTCCCACTGTCGGCCCCTTTTCGTACCGGGCGTCACCGTCGCGGGACGCGGCTGTCCGATCGCGGCCGGATCGGCCACCCGTGGGGCGCCGGCTCAGCCACGCTGCCGTCCGGTTGCCGCCCTGTGCCTGGCCGCAGCATGAGTTTCCTCTGTCCAGGCCCGGTTTAGCCACCCTGCTCGGCGCGGCGCGATCGTCATACCGGAGGCACGGGCGCGGCGGCGAAGGGCACACCGCAGGCGCCACGGTCCGGCGCGGTGAAGGCGGTGCGGCGGCTCAGCGCGCGGCGGCGCTCCGGCCGTACGCTGGACCGGTGATCGCTGTCCGCCTCCGTTACGACCGCGTGCGCCAGATCGGGGCGCCGCGGTGAGCAAGCGGCAGCGCGGCACCCGGGACGCGCACGAGGAGCTGCCCGCGTCGATGCGCGAAGCGGTGGACGACTTCGCCGACCACCTGTCGCGGGTGCGCAACCGGTCCGTCCACACCGTCCGCGCGTACGTCACGGATCTCGTGTCGCTGCTCGACCACGCGGTCCGGATGGGCTGCGCCGAGCTGCCGGAGCTGGACCTCGCCGTGCTGCGCAGCTGGCTGGCGAAACAGCGGACCATGGGCGCGGCCCGGACGACGATGGCCCGCCGCGCCGCCGCGGCCCGGACGTTCAGCGCCTGGGCGCACCGCACCGGCCTGCTCGCCGACGACATCGCCGCGCCGCTGGCGAGCCCTCGGGCCCGGCGCGAACTGCCCACCGTGCTGCGGGCCGACCAGGCCGCCGCCCTGATGGAGGCCGCCCGGCCCGCCGACGCCCCGCAACCCGAGGGAGCACCGGGCGCGGACACGCCCGAGGCCGTGCTGCTGCGTGACCGGCTGCTGCTCGAACTGCTCTACGGCACCGGGGTACGGATCAGCGAGGCGTGCGGCCTGGACGTGACCGACGTCGACCAGGGCCGCCGGGTGGTGCGCGTACTCGGCAAGGGCGGCCGGGAGCGGTCGGTGCCCTACGGGGTGCCGGCGCAGCGGGCGCTCGATGCGTGGCTGAGCGTCGGGCGGCCGGCTCTGGCGACGCCCGGCTCGGGCCGGGCGCTGCTGCTCGGGGCGCGGGGCGGGCGGCTCAACCCGACCACCGCGCGGCGGATCGTGGCCGACTGGACCGAGGCCGCCGGGGTGCCCCGGGTGACGCCGCACGGGCTGCGTCACTCGGCCGCCACCCACCTGCTCGAAGGCGGCGCGGACCTGCGGGCGGTGCAGGAGCTGCTCGGGCACTCGTCGCTGGCGAGCACGCAGATCTACACGCACGTGTCGGTCGAGCGGCTACGTGCGGCGTACCGGCAGGCGCACCCCCGCGCCTGACCGGCGGAATCCCGCCGGGTGATGATCCATCTCGGGCTAGGATCGATGGATGACGGTGCCGCAGCCGCCCGAGCCGATTCCCGGTGCTCGGCTGCTCTTCTCCCTCGATCCCTCCGTCAGCCACCTCAACCACGGCTCGTTCGGCGCCGTGCCGATCGCCGTGCAGCGCGCCCAGCAGCGCCTGCGCGACGAGATGGAGGCCAACCCGCTGCGGTTCTTCACCCAGGGCCTGGTCGACCGGATCGCCCACGCCCGCCGACACCTGGCCGCGTTCCTCGGCGCGGACCCGGACGGCACCGCGCTGGTCGGCAACGTCACCGCCGGCGCGGCGGTCGTGTTGCAGTCGCTGGCGCTGCGCCCCGGCGACGAGATCCTGACCACCGACCACGGGTACGGGGCAGTGGCCCTCTCGATCGGGCGGGAGTGCGCCCGCACCGGGGCGGTGTCCCGCACCCTGCCGGTGCCGTTGACCGCCACCGACGAGGAGGTGGTCGAGATCGTCCGCGCCGGGTTGCGCCCCGGGCGTACCCGGCTGCTCATCGTCGACCAGCTGACCTCGCCGACCGCCCGGCTGTTTCCGGCCGCCGCGCTCGTCGCGGTGGCCCGGGAGCAGGGCGTGCCGGTGCTGGTGGACGCCGCGCACGCGCCGGGCATGCTGCCGGCCACCGTCGCGTCGATCGGCGCCGACTTCTGGGTGGGCAACCTGCACAAGTGGGCGTACGCGCCGCGCGGCACCGCCGCGCTCGTGGTGGCGCCGTCGTGGCGGGAGAAGATCCAGCCGCTCGTCGTCTCGTGGGAGCAGGACAGCGGCTTCCCGACCCGGGTGGAATGGCAGGCGACGCTCGACTACACCGGCTGGCTGGCCGCCCCGGTGGGCCTGTTCACACTGCGCAGCCTCGGCGTCGACCGGGTACGGGCGCACAACGCGGCGCTGGCCGCGTACGGGCAACGGGTCGTCGGGGACGCGCTGGGTGTGGCGCCCGAGCGGCTGCCGGAGCCCGGCGGACCGGCGGTCGCCATGCGTCTGGTGCCGCTGCCGCCGGGCGTCGCGACGACACTTGACGCGGCCCGGGAGCTGCGGGCCCGGATCGCCGACCGGCTCTCCGCCGAGGTGTCGGTGGCCGGCTGGAACGGGCGCGGCTACCTACGGCTGTGCGGCCAGGTCTACAACACCCCCGACGAGTACGACCGGCTGGCCGTCCGGCTGCCCACGCTGCTCGCCCAGCGCTGAGCGGCGCATCCGGCCGAAGCCGGCGGCGGCGCCACGACTCAGGGGACCGGCGTCGGCTCCCGGGTCGAGCGGCAGCAGCCGGACCCGGCCGAGCCCGAGCAGCGCCAGCGGATCCAGGTACTCGGCGCCGCGTCGCAGCCCCCAGTGCAGGCAGGCCGCCTCGGCGCAGCCGGGATGCCCGGCGAGCAGGTCACCGATCGGGGTGCCGGCGTCGACCCGGGTGCCGGCGGTGACCCGGGACCGGACCGGCTCGTAGGTGGTGCGCAGCCCGTCGTGGTGGCCGACGGTGAGGACCGGCCGGCCGGCGACCGAGCCGGCGAACAGGACGGTCCCGGCGCCAACCGAGCGGACCTGCGCGCCGGGCGCGTCTGCCAGGTCCACGCCCCGGTGCCCGGACATCCACGGCTGCGGCGGCGGGTCGAACCCACGTGCCACGCGGGGTGGACCGGGCAGCGGCCACCGGAACCGTCCGGCGATCGCCGGCCCGCCGGGCGCGCCCCGGTATCCCGTCGTGACGTCCGGCCCGTCAAGGACCGCCGCCGAGCCGCCCGCCGCCACCGGCCTGTCAAGGCTCGCCGCGGGGACGCCCGGCAACCAGAAGGCGAGCACGAGCACAAGCAGCAGGCCCCTGCCGGCCCGACCGATGGGGATACGCACACCGCGTACCCTGACCTGTCCCGTGCTCCCCCGCGCGCACCGCGCGGTCGCCCTGTGGACGGCGCCCCCACTGTGGACGAGCGCCGAAATCGGGGCGGATCTGCTACGGCCGGGACGCCTATGCTGGCCGGGTGACGAAGGACTGGTACGCCTGGCACCGCGACTACGACCAGCCCGAGTCCGCACTGGCCCGGCGGCTCGCCGAGGTGCGGCGGCGTGTCGCCGACGCCCTCGACGCCGCGCCGCCCGGTCCGCTGCGCGCGCTGAGTCTCTGCGCCGGTCAGGGCCGTGACCTGATCCCGGCGCTGGCCGCTCACCCCCGGGGCGCCGACGTGACCGCCCGCCTGGTCGAGCTGGACCCGCGCAACGCCGATCTGGCCCGCCGCGCCGCCGCCGACGCGGGGCTCACCGGCGTGCAGGTGGTGACCGGGGACGCCGCGCTGACCGACGGCTACGCCGATCTGGCCCCGGCCGATCTGGTGCTGGTCTGCGGCATCTTCGGCAACATCACCGACGACGACATCCGGGCGACGGTGCGGCACTGCGCCTCGCTCTGCGCCACCGGCGGCATGGTGCTGTGGACGCGGCACCGGCGCGAGCCGGATCTGGTGCCGGTGATCTGCGAGTGGTTCGCCGAGGAGGGCTTCGAGCCGGTCGCGGTGGGCAGCCCGGCCGACGGTGTGGGTGTCGGCGCGCACCGCTTCACCGGCACCCCGCGCCCGCTGGTGCCGGGTGCACGGATGTTCACGTTCGTGGGCTACGACGTGCTGGAGCGGACGGAGCAGGCATGACCACAGTGGACGACGCGAGCCGGCCTGCCCGGGTCGCCGGACCGGACGAGGCGATCAGCGCCGAGGAGCTCCAGCTCGCCGCGCGCAACCACGGCATCCCGTTGGAGGCGCTGCGCTACGACGTGACCCCGGCGGGCCTGCACTACCTGCTCATCCACTACGACATCCCGGACGTCGACCCGGCCGCGTACGCGCTGCGCGTGTCCGGCGCGGTGCAGCGTCCACTGCGGCTGGACCTGGCGGCGCTGCGCGACCGGCCCCGGGTGACCCACCGGGTCACGCTGGAGTGCGCGGGCAACGGCCGGGCGCTGCTGCGGCCCCGCCCGGTGAGCCAGCCCTGGCTGGTGGAGGCGGTGGGCAACGCCGAGTGGACCGGTACCCCGCTGGCGCCGCTGCTGCGCGAGGCCGGGCTGTCCGGCGACGCGGTGGACGTGGTGTTCACCGGGGCGGACCACGGGATCGAGCGCGGCGTCGAGCAGGACTACCAGCGGGCGCTGCCGGTGGCCGACGCGCTGCGCGAGGAGGTGCTGCTGGCGTACGAGATGAACGGCGCTCCCCTGCTGCCGCAGCACGGCGCGCCGCTGCGGCTGATCGTGCCCGGCTGGTACGGCATGGCGCACGTGAAGTGGCTGCGCGACATCACGGTGACGACCGAGCCGTTCGACGGCTACCAGAACGCGGTGGCCTACCGGTTGCGGCGCGACGCCGACGACCCGGGCGTGCCGGTGACCCGGATCGAACCGCGTGCCCTGGTGCGCCCGCCCGGGTTCCCGGACTTCATGTCCCGGACCCGGGTGGTGCGGCCGGGGCCGTGCACGGTGGACGGCCGGGCCTGGTCCGGGCACGCGCCGGTGACGTCGGTCGAGGTGACGATGGACGGTGGCGGCACGTGGACGCCGGCGGTCCTGGACGAGCCGGCCGGCGGCGAGTGGGCGTGGCGTCGATGGTCGGTGAGCTGGACGGCGACCCCGGGGCGGTACGTGCTGGGCGCCCGGGCGACCGACGCCTCGGGGCGTACCCAGCCGGTCGAGCAGCCGTGGAACCGGGGCGGGTTCGCGAACAACCTGGTGCAGCGGGTCGAAGTGGTCGTGCCGGAGCGGTGATCCGGGCGGCGGGCCGCCCGGGGATCAGCTCCCGAATCCGGAATCTGCGGGAAGCGAGATGTCGGGCTTTTCGAGCTCTTCCACATTGACGTCCTTGAACGTCATTACTCGGACGTTCTTGACGAAACGGGCAGGCCGGTACATGTCCCACACCCAGGCGTCGTGCATCTCGACCTCGAAGTAGACCTCACCGTCCGAGTTGCGGACGTGCAGGTCGACCTGGTTCGCCAGATAGAAACGGCGCTCGGTCTCCACCACGTAGGAGAACTGGCGGACAATGTCGCGGTACTCCCGGTAGAGCTGCAGCTCCATCTCGGTCTCGTACTTCTCGAGATCTTCCGCGCTCATCGCACTCCGCCTTCCATGACCACATCTTCCCCCACCGACGCCGGAGGTCGCGGCTGCTCGCCCAACGCCACGCCGACGGTACCCCCTGGCGCGCCGGAGCGCCCCATCGGCTCGTCCGGGCGCCCGGCGAACGCGCCGGCCCCGAGTCCCGGCAGCCCGGCCACGGGCTCGGGCGACACCACGTCGGCGCCCGCCGGGCGGCGGGCGCGGGGAGGCCGGCCGTCCCGTCCGGAGACGGCGGCCACGTTCACGTACGAGAAGCGGTGCTCCCGGCAGGGCCCGAGCGCGCGCAGCGCGGCGCTGTGCTCGGCGGTGATGTAGCCCTTGTGTTCGGCGAAGCCGTAGCCGGGGAACCGCCCGTCCAGTTCCACCATGATCCGGTCCCGGGTGACCTTGGCGAGCACACTGGCCGCCGCCACGCAGGCGGCCACCCGATCGCCCTTCCAGACCGCCAGCCCCGGCACGTCGAGCCCGTCGACGCCGAAGCCGTCGGTCAGCACGTACTCCGGGCGGGTGGTCAGCGAGGCGAGCGCCCGGCGCATCGCGGCGAGGTTGCACACGTGCAACCCGCGGGCGTCCACCTCCTCGGCCGGGATGACCACCACGGCGTACGCCAGGGCCCGCGCCACCACCTCGTCGTGGACGCGCTCCCGGGCGGCCGGGGTGAGCAGCTTGGAGTCGGCCAGCTCGTCGATCTCGCCCCGGCGCCCCTCGGGCAGGATCGCGGCGGCGGCGACCAGCGGCCCGGCGCAGGCGCCCCGGCCCGCCTCGTCGGCGCCCGCGACGTAGCGGAAGCCCCGCCGTTGCAGGGCCCGCTCCAGCGCGTAGAGGCCGCCGTCGCGGCGCACCACCGTGCGCGGCGGGGTCAGCATGCGCCGCCTCCCACCAGCACGGCGCCGAGCCGGCCCGGCAGGTCCGGCGGGTAGTAGCGCTCGGCGGTGGCGGCCAGGTCGGTCACCGTCCACCAGCGGTGCCCGTGCACGCTCGCGCGCTCGACGTCGTTGAATCCGGTGGTGTCGACCTCCCAGCCCGCCACCCGGACCAGGTAGAACTGCTGCTCCTGGCGGTACCAGACGCCGTCGAACGGGAACTCGACGGTCTCCGACCAGACCGGCGCGCCCAGCTCGGCCGGGGCCAGCCGCAGGCCGGTCTCCTCGGCCAGCTCACGGGCCGCACCGTCGGCCGGGGCCTCCCCCGGGTCCAGCCCGCCGCCGGGGGTGAACCAGTAGCGGTGACCCGGCCGGGCCGGATCACTGCCCTCGAAGAGCAGCACCCGGTCGGACGCGTCGACCAGCAGCACCCGGGCCGCGCGACGAGGGGTGTAGACGGTCACCGCACCAGCCTGCCAGACGGCTGCGACGAACGACCACGCCCTCCCGCCGGCGGCCGGGGGTGGGCGTGGGGGCGCGCGGAAGCCGTCGGGTCAGGGATTGGGGATCCCTTCGAACTGCTTCGGCACGCTGAGCCAGGTGGCGCGGCTGACCGGCCAGAAGATGGTGAAAGCCCGCCCGACGACCTCGCCCTCCGGGATGGTGGCGACGGTGATGTCCTCGCCGGACTGCTGCCAGTGCTCCAGCGAGTCGCCGGAGGCCTCCCGGTGGTCACCCATGACCCACAGCCGGCCCTTCGGCACGGTGATGTCGAAGTCCTGGTCGGCGGGCTTGTTGCCGGGGAAGATGAACGGCTCGTCGACCGGCTTGCCGTTGATGACCAGCCGGTCCTGCCCGCCCGTACGGTCGCAGCAGACCACGTGATCGCCGCCGACGCCGATCACCCGCTTGATGAAGTCCTCACCGTCGGGGTTGCCGCTCCACTCGGTGGGCGCCTTGAAGACGATCACCTCGCCCCGGTGCGGCGAGCGGAAGTCGTAGACCAGCTTGTTGACCAGCACCCGATCGTCGATCTTGAGGGTGTTCTCCATGGACGGCGACGGGATGAAGAAGGTCTGCAGCACGAAGGCGCGAACCAGCACTGCGACCAGGATCGCCACACCCAGGAGGATGGGCAGCTCCTTCCAGAAGGAGTTGCGCGGCTTCTCGGTCTGCTCGTCGATCACGGGAGGAGCCTACGTCCCCGGGTGCGGCGCAGTCGCCCCGAACCCGCGAGAACCGTGAGCGTCGCCACGACCGGCACGATCAGGACGACTCCGCCCACCGGGTCGGGATCCACCGGGACCGGGCCGGAGGCGGCCGCGGCGTCCGCGCGCGGCACGTCCGCGAACGTCTCCGGTACGGGCAGGGTGGTCCACCGCTGCGACGGCCAGACGATCATGAAGGCGCGACCGATCACGTTCTCGATCGGCACCGGCCCCTGACATCGGGCGTCCTGCGAGACCAGCCGGTGGTCACCCATCACGAAGATCTGCCCCGGCGGCACCACCACCTCGGTGAACTGCCGGGACCGGCATTCCTTCGGATTGGGCGGAAGCTCGAGCGGGGAGTCCTCGGAGACGTACGCCTGCTCGTCCAGCGGCACCCCGTTGACCACCACGCGGCCGTCGTCGCAGCACCAGATCTTGTCGCCCGGCACGCCGATGACCCGCTTGATGAAGTCCTTCTCGCCGGGGCGGCTGACGCCCACCAGGTCACCGAGCGTGCGGCTCACCTGGCCGGCGAAGTTGGTGGGCGGCGCGGGCGCCTCCTGGGCGACCCAGCGGTCGGTGCCGCGGAACACCACCACCTCGCCGCGGACGGGGTCGCGGACGTCGTAGACGACCTTGTTGACGAGCACCCGGTCGCCGACGAGCAGCGTGTTCTCCATCGACCCGGAGGGGATGAAGAACGCCTGGAGCAGGAACGTGCGGATCAGCACCGCCAGGCAGAACGCCACGATGAGCAGCAGCGGAAGCTCCTGCCAGAGCGGCATCTGGCGACGCCCGCGCCGGGCCCGCCGGCGCCAGGGATCGACGGCGCCGTCCTCGTCAACCATCTGCACCATGCCACTCTCCGGTCCGCGGAAACGACACTACCGCCCGGGAGTCTCCTTCGAGACCCCACGGGCGGTAGTGGACCGTTTCGCACCGTCCGGCTGCGCCCGTACCGACCAGGGTAATGCGGTCTGGTCGATACGACATCCGCGCAGGCCGGGCGGCGTGGCGAACGCGAATCAGTTCGCCGGCTGCTTCTCCCGCAGCTCCTTGATCTTGGCCTTCTTGCCCCGCAGCTCGCGCAGGTAGTAGAGCTTGGCGCGACGCACGTCACCGCGGGTCACGACCTCGATCCGGTCGATGCCCGGGCCGTTGAGCGGGTAGGTCCGCTCCACGCCGACACCGAAGCTGACCTTGCGGACCGAGAAGGTCTCACGCAGGCCGTCACCCTGGCGGCGGATGACGACGCCCTGGAAGATCTGGACCCGGGAGCGGTTGCCCTCGACGACCCGCGCGTGCACCTTGACGGTGTCACCGGCACGGAAGTCGGGCAGGTCGGTACGCTTCGACTGGGCGTCAAGGGCGTCCAGGATGTTCATCGCTGCGTCCTCGTGAGGCTCACGGCGCATCGTCAGTCGATGCGCGGATGGGTGATTCTGACCCCCGGGTGGTGACCGGCGAGACCGGCCCCGGTCGAGGGTCCTCGCAGCCGCCCACGGCGTGGACGGATGCGGCAACCCCTCTACTTTGCCACATGCCCCGGTGGCGGGGAAAATCCGCCCCGGTCCAGCGTCGCCCGGTCCCGCTTGTCGAGCGTCTCCGGGGCCAGCGCGCCGATCATGTCGGGGCGGCGCCCGGCCGTGCGCAGCAGCGCCTCGTCCCGTCGCCAGCGGGCGATCCGGCCGTGGTCGCCGGAGCGCAGCACCTCCGGCACGTCCAGCCCGCGCCAGGTCGCCGGCTTCGTGTAGAGCGGGGCCTCCAGCAGCCCGTGCGCGTGTGACTCCTCGTCCAGCGAGCCGGCGTTGCCCAGCACCCCAGGCAGCAGCCGGGTGACCGCCTCCAGGATCACCAGCACTGCCACCTCGCCGCCGAAGAGCACGTAGTCACCCAGGGAGACCTCGGTCACCGGCATCCGGGTCGCCGCGTGGTCCAGCACCCGCTGGTCGATGCCCTCGTACCGGCCGCAGGCGAACAGCAGGTGCGACTCGGCGGCCAGCTCGTGCGCCAGGGCCTGGGTGAACGGGACGCCGGCCGGGGACGGCACGATCAGCCGGGGCAGCGTGTGCCCGTCCGGGCTCAGCTCGCCCGGGGCCAGCGCGTCCAGCGCCTCGCCCCACGGCTCAGGCCGCATGACCATGCCGGGACCGCCGCCGTAGGGCGTGTCGTCGACGGTGCGGTGCACGTCGTGGGTCCAGGTCCGCAGATCGTGTACGGCCAGCCGCAGCGTGCCGTTCGCGCGGGCCTTGCCGATCAGCGACAGGTCCAGCGGGGCGAAGTACTCAGGGAAGATCGACACGATGTCGACGCGCATGCGGTGGCTCCAGCCGGAGGTCGAGAGCTAGAGATCGAGCAGGCCGTCGGGCAGGTCGACGACGACGCGACCGCCGGCCAGATCCACCTCGGGCACTATCGCCTTGACGAACGGGACCAGCGCGGTACGCCCCTCGGGCCGCCGCAGCACCAGCATGTCGGACGCGGGCGCGTGGTCGATGCGGGCCACCTCGCCCACGTGCTCGCCGTCGCGGGTGACCACGGCGAGCCCGACCAGCTGGTGGTCGTGGAACTCCTCCGGGTCCTCCGGCGGGGCGACGTCGGCGCTGTCCACGCCGAGCAGTGTGTTGCGCAGCGCCTCGGCGACGTTGCGCTCCAGCACGCCCTCGAACGCGACGAGCAGCCGCCCCTGGTGCCAGCGGGCCGACTCGACGGTGAGCGTCGGCGGCACCCGCCAGGCGCCGGGCTCCGACGGGGTGACCCCCGGCTCGGTGGTCAACACCGAACCGGGGGCGAACCGTGCTTCGGGCTCGTCGGTACGCACCTCCACGGTGACCTCACCGCGGATGCCGTGCGGCTTACCGATCCGGCCGACGACGAGAAGCATCAGTACGAGTCGACGATGTCGACGCGTACCCCACGCCCGCCGATGGACCCGATCACCTGGCGCAGCGCCTTGGCGGTCCGGCCGGACCGCCCGATCACCGTGCCGAGGTCCTCGGGGTGCACGCGGACTTCGAGGCGCTTGCCCCGACGGGAGTCGACCATCCGCACCCGGACGTCGTCCGGGTGGTCGACGATGCCCTTGACCAGGTGCTCCAGAGCGGGACGCAGCGGCATGTCAGGCCTGCTCGCCGGACTCGGCACCGGTCTGCTCCTCGGCCTTGGCCTCGGCCTTCGGCTCCTCCGCCTTGGCGGCGGCCTTCTTGGCCGGCTTGGCCGGGGTGTCCGCCACGCCGGCGGCGGCCTTCGCCTCGGCCTCGTACGCCGCCTTGCGGTCGGCCCGCTCGGGGGCGACCTTCAGCGGCGGCGGGGCCGGCAGGCCCTTGAACTTCTGCCAGTCGCCGGTCAGCTCCAGCAGGCGCTGCACGGCCTCGCTCGGCTGGGCGCCGACCGAGAGCCAGTACTGGACCCGCTCCGACTTGACCTCGATCACCGAAGGGTCTTCCTTCGGCTGGTACACACCGACGAACTCGATCGCGCGACCGTCACGCTTGGTACGCGAGTCGGCGATGACGATGCGGTACTGCGGGTTGCGGATCTTGCCCATCCGCAGGAGCCGGATCTTTACGGCCACAGTTGTTTCGCTCCTGTTGCGATCTCACCGGCCCGTACGGGCGGTGTGGCGGGTGAGCGCCGACCGGCACAGTGGGGTTTGGGCCGGAGACTGCTCGGTGAACTGGCGACGCGCCCGGGTTAGAGGGCGCCGGACGCGCGCCGGATACCAGCGAACCATTCTGCCAGATCCGCCCCGGAACTCTCACACCGGACCCGGACACCACGCCCGCGGCGGGCCGGGCCGTGACGGACGACACCCGCTCAGCGCACCGGCGGGCGGTCCCACCCCGGCGGAAGTTCGTCCGGTACATCCCATTCCGCGGGCGGGGTGAAGTCGCACCAGGTGCCGTCGAACGGGAACGCGCCCGCCTCGGCGATCCGGATCACCCGCTCACCCTCGGCGCGTACCGCCTTCTCGTCTGTCACCCAGTAGTGCTCCGGGAACGCCAGCCGCTCGGCGAACTCGTCCTCGTCCTTCCACTCCCAGCTCAGGTCCGGGTACACCACCACGTCGAGGTCCTGGTCGACCATGTCGACACCGGCCACCGCGCCGTCGTCCCAGCGGACGCCGGGCTCCTCCAGGTTGACGTACCAGTTCTGGAAGCGCCCGGCGGCGTCGCGGAACCACCAGACCGAGTGGGCCGCGCCCGTGGGCAGGAACTTCAGCACCGGCGGACCGTTCCACCGGCCCTGCGCGAGCCGGTAGGACGACGTCACCCACTCGGCGAACGGCACGGCCCGCATGCCCAGGCCGGCGGCGTTCACCTCGTGCGCGACGGGCGCCGTCCGCGCCACCCAGAGCAGCAGGCCGCGCTCGTCGTCGGAGACCACGCGGGCCGACCGGACCCACCCGATCCGGCCATGCCGCACGTTCCGGTGCATGATCAGCCGCCCCGGCTCGAACCGCACGCTCACCCCCGCCGTCGTGTTAACAAGGGCCCCCGCCTATGCAGAATGCGTTAAGAAGGGGCCCTTCCTTACACCCTCAGTAGGCGCGGGCGAGGATCGCCACCAGGTCGGGCTCGTCCTCCGAGTCCGGCACCGAGCCGTCGGCGCGCACCAGGCAGCGAACCGTCACGCCCTGACCGTTCGCCTCGGCCTCGCCCTCGACGCCGACCGCCGACCACGGCACCCGCGCCCAGCCGGTGGCGGACGCCTCGATCGCCTCGGCCAGCGTCGACACCTCGACGGTGCGGGACCGGCGGAACTCCAGCGCCTGGTCGTGCAGCGCCCGCTGGTCGGCCTCCAGCGCGGCGAGGACCGCGCCGACCACGTCGGCCACCGGGGTCGGGGCCTTCGAACCGTCCGTACGCCGGACCACCACCGCGTTGCCGGCGGCCAGGTCACGCGGGCCGACCTCGACGCGTACCGGGTAGCCGCGCAGCTCGGCGTCGACGGCCCGGCGGCCGAACGCGGTGTCGGTCCGGTCGTCCAGCGCCACCCGCACCCCGGCGTCGCGCAGCGCGTCGCGCAGCTTGGCCGCCGCCTCGCTCACGCCGTCGCCGTCCTTGACGATCATCACGTACGCCTGGACCGGCGCCAGCTTCGGCGGCACCCGTAGCCCGTTGTCGTCGCCGTGGCACATGATCAGGCCGCCGAGCATCCGGGTGGACGTGCCCCAGGAGGTGGTCCACGCGTGCTCCCGGCCACCCTCGGCCGAGGAGTAGCTGATGTCGAACGCCTTGGCGAAGTTCTGGCCCAGCTCGTGGCTGGTGCCCAGCTGCAGCGCCTTGCCGTCGCCCATCATGCCCTCGCACGTGTACGTGGCGGTGGCGCCGGCGAAGCGCTCCCGGGCGGTCTTCAGGCCGACCACGACCGGGATGCCGAGCACGTTGACCATCAGGTCCTCGTACGCCTCGTGCAGGATCCGCCGCGCGTAGGCGCGGGCGTCCTCACGGGTCGCGTGCGCGGTGTGCCCCTCCTGCCAGAGGAACTCGCTGGTACGGAGGAAGATCCGCGGGCGCAGCTCCCACCGGACCACGTTCGCCCACTGGTTGAGCAGCAGCGGCAGGTCGCGGTACGAGTCGATCCACTTGGCCATGAACTCGCCGATGACCGTCTCGCTGGTGGGGCGCACCACCACCGGCTCGGCGAGCTGCTTGCCGCCGCCGTGCGTGACCACCGCCAGCTCCGGCGAGAAGCCCTCGACGTGCTCGGCCTCGCGCTTGAGGTAGCTCTCCGGGATGAACAGCGGGAAGTATGCATTCTCCGCGCCGGCCGCCTTGATCCGGGCGTCCATCTCGGCCTGCATCCGCTCCCAGATGGCGTAGCCGGCCGGTCGGATCACCATGGTCCCCCGGACCGGGCCGTTGTCGGCCAGCTTCGCCTTGGCGATCAGGTCCTGGTACCAGCGGGGAAAGTCCTCCGCACGGGGAGTGAGCACGCGTGCCATGACCGCACATCCTATGCGCCGTGCGGGGCGGGGGTTCGCCGGGGAGCCGGGCCGCGCCGTGTCGCCCGGCGCGGCCGTAGACTTCGACGGCGATGGGTGAGACACGGGACGCGATCGTGGAGGCCGCCCGGGCGCAGACCGTGGCCCTCGGGTGGGACCGTGTCCGGATGGGCGCGGTGGCCGCCGCCGCCGGGGTGAGCCGGCAGACGGTCTACAACGAGTTCGGCACCAAGGCGGGCCTGGGCGAGGCGCTGGCCCGGCACGAGGTGGACCGGTTCGTCGGCCAGGTCCGGTCCGCGCTCGGCGAGCACGACTCCGACGTGCGGGCGGCGGCGTACGCGGCGATCCACCGCACGCTCGCCTCAGCCGCCGAGAACCCGCTGGTCCGGGCCGTGCTGACCAGCACGCGGGGCGGCTCGGAGGAGTTGCTGCCGTACCTGACCACCCGGTCCGAGCTGGTGCTCGCCGAGGCCGCGGCGGCGCTGCTGGACTGGACGGGTGACCGCCTGCCCGACGCCGATCCGGCGGCCCTGGCGTTCGCGGCGGACAGCGTCGTACGCCTGGTGGTGAGCCACATCGTGCTGCCCGGCGGCCCGGTCGACGAGACCGCCGACCGGCTGGCCGACCTGGCGGTGCGCCTGTTCCTGATGGCGGCGACGGCGCGCTAGCGACGACGGCGGCCGGTCACGGCCCGTCAGCGGACGACCCGGCCGCGCAGGACGATCCGGCTGGGCGTCCGGACCACGCGCAGGTCACGGCGCGGATCTTCGGGGTAGACCACCAGGTCGGCGAGGCCGCCCTCGACCAGCCCGGGGAAGCCGAGCCACTCCCGGGCCCGCCAGGAGGCGGCGGCCAGCACGTCCGGCGCGGACATGCCGGCCTGCTCGTGCAGCAGGAGCATCTCCTCGGCCGCGAGCCCGTGGTCGATGCCGCCGCCCGCGTCGGTGCCGACGTAGATCGGCACACCGGCCTCGTGCGCGGCGCGCACCACCTCGGGGAAGCGGTCGCGCAGGGCGAGCATGTGGTCGGCGTACCCGGGGAACTTGGGCCGGGCCTGCTCCGCGATGTGGCCGAAGGTCCGGATGTTGATCATCGTGGGAACCAGCGCGGTGCCCTGCCGGGCCATCAGGTCGATCAGGTCGAGGCTCAGCCCGGTGCCATGCTCCACCGAGTCCACCCCGGCCCGCACCATGATCTCCACCGCCGACTCGGAGAACGTGTGCACCGCCGCGCGTACCCCGGCGGCGTGCGCGGCGGCGACCGCCGCGGTCATGGTGTCGGCGTCCCAGGCCGGCGCCAGGTCGCCCACTCCCCGCTCGATCCAGTCGCCGACCAGCTTGACCCAGCCGTTGCCGGCCGCGGCCTGCGCGGCCACCGTCTCGGCGACCTCCGCCGCGCCGACCTCCACGCCGATGTCGCGCAGGTAGCGCTTGGGCGGGGCGATGTGCCGGCCCGCGCGGGCCAGTCGCGGCAGGTCCGGCTCGTCCTCCAGTTCGGGGTACGGGTACGGCGACCCGGCGTCGCGGATCGCCAGCACGCCCGCGTCCCGGTCGATCCGGGCCAGTTCCCGCGCCTGGTCGAGCGAGGTGATCGGGCTGCCGCCGCGGGCGATGCCGATGTGGCAGTGCGCATCGGTCAGACCGGGCAGCACGAAGCCGCCGTCGGCCACCGTCTCGGCGCCGGGCACCGGTTCGAAGGTGACCCGGTCGCCGACCAGCCAGACGTCCCGGACCTCGTCGTCGGGAAGGAACACACCGCGCACGTGCAGAGCCATGTGCACAGTCCTACCCGATCAGTCCTCCTCGCCGGCGAGCAGGTCGTTGCGCCGCGCGGTCAGCGCCGGCAGATCGACCGAGACCTTCCAGGGCCGCTCGGTGACGAACAGGTCCTCGGTGTGTGCCAGTTGCTCGTACTCGCGGGCGGCGCCGTCGAGCGTGTACTCGGTCAGCGCGATCCGCTCGTGCTGCGGATCCACCACCCAGTAGGAGCGGACCCCGGAGCGGGCGTAGACCTTCGCCTTGTCGTACAGGTCGTGGAAGTGCGACGTCGGCGAGACGACCTCGACGGCGAGCAGCGCGTCCTCGACCGGGACCGGCGACCGGCCGGCGTGCTTGCGCCGGATCACCACCACATCCGGGCGCGGCTCGTTGCGGCGGTCCACCCGCATGGACAGGTCGATGCTCACCAGGAACTCAGGCGGGCAGTTGACCTCAAGCGCGAGTAGGAGACGGACACACAGATCCTGGTGCAGGGCGGTGGGCGACGGCACGATCAACCTTCCGTTGATCAGTTCGTACGGAAGGTCCTTGGGCAGGTCGCCCAGGTCGTCGACCGTCCACTCGTGCCGCTCGGGCAGGATCGGCGCCGCGGTCATGACATCTCCTTCCAGGGGGCGAACCGACCCTAGGTGATGATCACATCGCCCACTGTCACCGACACGCTAGCGGGGGCCCTTGTCGCCGCCCTTGCCCAGCTTGTTGAAGTCGATCTTCGGAAGCTTGAAGCCCGGCGGCAGGCCCTGCCCACCCGCCAGATCACCCGGGTCCAGGCCCGGCGGGAGCTGCGGCATCCCGCCCGGGAAGCCACCCGGCATGCCGGCGCCGGTACGCGGCCGCCCGCCGCCCTTCGTGCCCTTGCGCTTGTTCTTCGGCGACTTGGTCGCCTTGCGCCGGCCACCGCCGGGCAGGCCCATCATGCCGCCCATCTGCTTCATCATCTTCTGCGCGTCGGTGAAGCGGTTGAGCAGCTGGTTGACGTCCATGACGGTGACGCCGGAGCCGTTGGCGATCCGGGCCCGGCGGGAGCCGTTGATGATCTTCGGGTTGGTGCGCTCGGCCGGGGTCATCGACCTGATGATCGCGGTCACCCGGTCGAAGTGCTTGTCGTCCAGCTCGGCGAGCTGGTCCTTCATCTGCCCCATGCCCGGCATCATGGCCAGCACGTTGGCGATCGGGCCCATCCGCCGGACCGCGATGAGCTGATCGAGGAAGTCCTCCAGCGTGAAGGTCTCCCCGCCCATCAGCTTGGCGGTCATCTTGTCCTTCTGATCGGAGTCGAAGGCCGCCTCGGCCTGCTCGATCAGAGTGAGGACGTCGCCCATGCCGAGGATCCGGCTGGCCATCCGGTCGGGGTGGAAGACGTCGAAGTCCTCCAGCTTCTCGCCGGTGGAGGCGAACAGGATCGGCTGGCCGGTGACCTCGCGGACGGAGAGCGCGGCGCCGCCGCGGGCGTCGCCGTCGAGCTTGGACAGCACCACGCCGGTGATGCCCACGCCGTCGCGGAACGCCTCTGCGGTACGGACCGCGTCCTGGCCGACCATCGCGTCGATGACGAAGATGACCTCGTCGGGCTGGACCGCGTCGCGGATGTTCGCGGCCTGCTGCATCATCTCGGCGTCGATACCGAGCCGGCCGGCGGTGTCGACGATGACGATGTCGCGGGCGGCGCGGCGGGCGTGCTCGATCGAGTCGCGGGCCACCTGCACCGGGTCGCCGACGCCGTTGCCGGGCGCCGGGGCGTACACCTCGACGCCGGCCCGGCCACCGAGCACCTGGAGCTGCCCGACGGCGTTGGGACGCTGGAGGTCGGCGGCGACGAGCAGCGGCTGGTGGCCCTGGCTCTTGAGCCAGCGGGCCAGCTTGCCGGCGAGGGTCGTCTTACCGGAGCCCTGGAGGCCGGCCAGCATGATCACGGTCGGCGGGTGCTTGGCGAACTGGAGCCGCCGCCCCTCGCCGCCGAGGACGTTGATCAGCTCCTCGTTGACGATCTTGATGATCTGCTGGGCCGGGTTCAGCGCCTGGGAGACCTCGGCGCTGCGCGCCCGCTCCTTGACGTTCGCGATGAAGCCCTTGACCACCGGCAGGGCGACGTCGGCCTCCAGCAACGCCATCCGGATCTCGCGCGCGGTGGCGTCGATGTCGGCGTCGGTGAGCCGGCCCTTGCCGCGGAGCTTGGTGAAGATCCCGGACAGGCGGTCACTCAAGGTGTCAAACACGCGAACATCCCGTTTGTCGTTTTCGGCGGGCACATGCTGGCGGGCCGATGGTCCAGCCCACCGTTAGGGTAGCCCGCCGCCCGCACCCTCGCTCCGGCCCGGCCGTCCACGGGCCCACGCCGCTCGTCGGCCGGGTGTTAACAGGGGTCCCTTCCTCTACCGGAGGCGTTAACAAGGGGCCCTTCCTTACACGGCGGCGAGCACGGCGGCCTCGATGCGCGCTCGTTCCTCGTCCGAGGGCCAGCCGCCGACCAGGTAGAAGGCGTCCACCACGTCGCCGCCGAGCGTGGAGATCCGGGCCGCCCGCACCTGGGCGCCGGCCTCGTCCAGCGCGCAGGTGACCCGGTACAGCAGCCCGGCCGCGTCCGCGGCGCGCAGTTCCAGCAGCACCGCGTCGGTGGCCGCCTCCCGGTGCCAGACCACCCGGGGCGCGGCGCCCTGGCTGCGGGCGGCGAGCGCCCGGCCACGCAGCCGCTGGATCACCGAGACGTCGCCGCCGACCGCGCGGCGCAGGTCGGCGCTGAGCGCGATGGGGTTCGGCGCCAGCCCGTAGCGCGGCTGCACGCGGCACTGCACCAGGGCGCGGCCGTCCACGGTGGCGGCGTCCGCGGAGATCACCTCCAGGCGGTGCAGGGCCAGGCAACCGGCGACCGTGGCGAGCAGTCCGCGCCGGTCCGCCGCGGCCACCGACACCCGGTCCTCCCCCAGGTGTACGACAGGCAGCGGCCCGGCCACGAGCGCCGGGTCGGGGGCCGGCGGGGCGGGCACCACGCCGGTGTCCAGGGTGGTGCCCACCCGGGCCACCAGCTCGGCGATCAGCCGGCCCTTCCAGGCGGACCAGGCGGCCGGGCCGGTGGCGGCGGCGTCGGCGCGCACCAGGGCGTGCAGCAGTTCCAGCGTGGCGGTGTCGCCGACCCGCTCGGCCACACCGGCGACTGTCTTCGGGTCGGACAGGTCCCGGCGGGTGGCCACGTCGGGCAGCAGCAGATGCAGCCGGACCAGCGTGCCGATCAGCTCCGCCTCGGCTGGTGGCAGCCCGACCCGGGTGGCCACCGCCTCGGCCAGCGGCGCGCCGACCGTCGAGTGGTCTCCTTCCAGCCCTTTGCCGATGTCGTGCAGGAACGCTCCGAGCAGCAGCAGGTCGGGGCGTTCCACGTCGCGGGTGTGCCGGCTCGCCTCGTACGCGGTCTGCACCAGGTGCCGGTCGAGCGTGAACCGGTGCACCGGGTTGTGCTGGGGCAGGCTGCGCATCCGGGTCCACTCGGGCAGCCAGCGGTCGATCAGCCCGTACCGGTCGCAGGTCTCCCAGGCGGGCACCAGGCCGGGACCGGCGCCGAGCAGCGTGATCAGCGCGGCCCGTGCCGCCGGCGGCCAGGGCGCGGGCAGCGGCGGGCAGTACGCGGCCAGCCACTCGCAGGTGGCCCGCGCGATGGGCAGCCGGGTGGTGGCGGCCGCGGCGGCCACCCGCAGCGACAGGCTCGGGTCGGGGCGGGCCCCGATGGCGGTACGGGCGAGCACCAGTTCCCCGTCCTGCTCGACCACGTCCCGCGCAACCGGGCGGCGCAGCGGCCGGCCGGGGGCGGCCCGGTGGCGGCCGGAGCGGAGCCGGTCGGCGGCCCGCCAGGCGTCGTCCAGGGCATGGCTGACGGTGCGGGCGTCGCCGGCCACGAGCCGCAGCAGCGCGTCGCCGTCCTCGGCGCCGAGCAGCCGCGCCACGCCGTCGCGTTCCTGGGCGACCAGGCGGTCGACCCGGCGGCCCACCTGCTGGTGCAGCGCGTCGCGGGTGTCCAGCAGCCGCCGGTGCGCCGCGTACACGGCCGGGCGGAGCGCGTCGGTGACCCCGGCGGTGGCGATGGCGCGCAGGATCCCCACGTCGCGCAGCCCGCCGGCCGCCTCTTTGAGGTCGCCTTCGAGCAGGAACGCCAGTTCGCCGTGCGCCTCCCAGCGCGCGGCGGTGATCTCGCGCAGGCCGGGTAGCTGGCGGATCGCGGTCCGCCGCCAGTGGTCGGTGGCGGTACGCGCGAGCTGGTCGGTGAGCGCCGGGTCGCCGGCCACGTGCCGGGCGTCGAGCAGGCCGAGGGCGACCTTGACGTCGTCCTGGGCCACCGACAGCGCCTCGGCGACGGTGCGTACCGAGTGGTCGAGCCGCAGTCCGGCGTCCCAGATCGGGTACCAGAGCGACGCGGCCAGCTCGTCGATGCCGGGCACCCCGGCGTGCAGCAGCACCAGGTCGAGGTCGCCGTAGGGGGCGCACTGGCGGCGGCCCAGCCCGCCCACCGCGACGAGCGCCACCCCGTCCCGGTCCGGGAAGGCCCGGCGCAGCCAGGCGTCGAGCGCCTCGGCCCGCGCGTTCCGGGCCGGCTCACCGATGCCCCCGGGTACGCCGACGACCTCGTTGACCACGGGCACGCCGTCCCCGGTGGGGGTGGCAGCCGTGGTCAACGAGGTCACGTCGGCAGGTCCGGCCGTCAGAGGGCGTCGAGCCCGCGCTCGCCGGTACGCACCCGGACGACCTCTTCGACGCCGGTCACCCAGACCTTGCCGTCGCCGATCTTGCCGGTCCGGGCGGCGCCGACGATCGCGTCCACGATCTTGTCGACGTCGATCTCGTCGGTGAGTACCTCGACCCGGATCTTGGGCAGGAACTCGACCGTGTACTCGGCACCCCGGTAGACCTCGGTGTGCCCCTTCTGCCGGCCGTAGCCCTGGACCTCGCTGACCGTCAGCCCCGCCACGCCGAGGGCGTGCAGAGCCTCCTTCACCGCGTCCAGCTGGTACGGCTTGATGACCGCGGTCACCAGCTTCATGTCCAACCCCTCCATCCCAGGAACGTTAACCGGCGACCTTCTCGCTGACCGGCGCGGACTCGTCCGACTCGGCGGCGGGCTCCGCGCCGGGCTTGCCGGCTCCGATCCCGGCCATCGCGAACGCGCCACCGCCGCTGCCCGTGGTGGGCGACAGGTCGTAGCCGCTCTCCGCGTGCTCGGCGATGTCGATGCCGTCGACCTCGGCCTCGGCGGAGACCCGGAGGCCGATCGTCTTGTCGATCACGAAGCCGAGAGCGTAGGCGACGACGAAGGAGTAGACGCTGACGATCAGCGCGCTGATCGCCTGCTTGCCGAGCAGGCTGGCGTCGCCGCCGACGAACAGGCCGTCGGTCTCCACCAGCGAGCTCACCGAGGCGGTGCCGAACAGGCCGATCCAGAGGCAGCCGATCCAGCCGCCGACGAAGTGCACGCCGACCACGTCGAGGGAGTCGTCGTAGCCGAGCCGGTACTTCAGACCGACCGCGAGGGCGCAGACCGCGCCGGCCACCACGCCCAGCAGCACCGCTGCGGCCGGGGTGATGAAGGCACAGGCCGGGGTGATGGCGACCAGACCGGCGATGGCGCCGGACGAGGCGCCGACCAGGGTCGGCTTGCCGTCACGCACCCACTCCACCACGATCCAGCCGAGCAGCGCCGCGGCGGTGGCGACCTGGGTGTTGATGAACGCCAGCGCGGTGACCCCGTCGGCGGTCAGCTCGGAGCCGGCGTTGAAGCCGAACCAGCCGAACCACAGCAGCGCGGCGCCGAGGGCGACCATCGGGACGTTGTGCGGCTTCATGCTCTCGCGCGGCCAGCCGACCCGCTTGCCGAGCACGAGCACCAGCGCGAGCGCCGCGGCGCCGGCGTTGATGTGCACGGCGGTACCACCGGCGAAGTCCAGCGCGCCGATGTCGCCGCCGATCAGCCCGCCGCCCCAGACCATGTGGGCGACCGGGAAGTAGACCAGGGTCGCCCAGCCGAACGCGAACAGCAGCCAGCCGGCGAACTTCACCCGGTCGGAGAGCGCGCCGCTGATCAGCGCCACGGTGATGACCGCGAACATCATCTGGAAGGCGATGAAGACGTAGATCGGGATTCCGGTCTCGCCCCACAGGTCGTTCTCGCCGACGAACGTCTTGGTGCCCAGGTACTGACCGAGGTCACCCCAGAACTTGCCGCCCTCGCCGAAGGCGACGGTGAAGCCGTAGAAAAGCCACAGGATGCTGACGAGCCCGATGGACGAGAAGCTCATCATCATCATGTTCAGAACGCCCTTGGACCGGTTCAGGCCGCCGTAGAACAGCGCGAGACCGGGGGTCATGAGCAGCACGAGGGCAGTCGAGACAAGCAACCAGGCAGTGTTCCCGGTGTCGATCTCCACGCTGCCTCCTCTCGTTGTCGTATTCCTCCCTCCGACTGAAGACCTGGCAGCATCGCCCGTCAGCCGGTTGCGCGGAAGCTTTGTCGCCGGCTGTTTCCTTCAGCGACACCCCGCGATTTCCGACACGTGACGGGTTGTTTCCGGCGTGTGAAGAACGCCGATCTTGCTCAGCGGAGCGCGTACTCCAACTGGTGCCGCTCGTAGTCGAGCAGCCGCAGGTCGCGCATGGGGCGACGCAGGTGGCCCTTGTGGACGATCCGGACGAAGGCCGGCTCACCGGCGGCGGCCATCCGCCGGATGCCCTCGACGTGGTCGACGATGCGCTTGCGGATGGTGCGGATGAGCCGGTGCCGGTCGCGCGGGATCAGCCCGTACGCGTCGGCGAACAGGCGCAGCCGGCGCGGCCGGTCGGGGCGCTTCCAGCCCAGCGTCACCGAGTCGCGGTCGGAGAAGATCGGCACCCAGGTCCAGGCCGCGTACGCCACGTCGTAGATGCGGGCGCCGGGCGAGGCGAGGTCGAAGTCGATCAGCCCGAGCGTGCCGTCCGGGCGCCAGATCACGTTGTGCGGCGCGGCGTCGTGGTGACAGATCACCTCGGTGTCCGGCGGGGGCGGCCCGAACGAGCGCCAGACCGCGCCGGGCGGCGGGGTGAAGCCGTACTGCGCGTCGTGGAACATCCGCAGCATGGTGGCCACCGTGACCAGGGCCTCGTCGGTGACCCAGTGCGGGGCCAGCGGGTACTCCCCGCACTCCCCCTCCAGGTACGACAGGACCTCGCGGTTGCGCTCGTCCATGCCGAGCGCGCGGGGCGCGCCGGTGAAGCCGACGTATTCCAGGTGGCGCAACAGCGCGTGCACGGAGGGCGTCCACGGGCCGGCGTTGCGCCGGACCGTGTCTCCGACACGGACCACTGTGCTCACGTTCCCGCCGTGCAGCGGGATCTCCTGCGAAGTCACGTACGGTCTCCCGAGGCGTGGCGACGGGTGGCTGGGGTCGCGCCACCCCGCGTAGGCGCGATCGTCAGTCGTCACGGGAGAGGTTACGCGTCCCGGGCGAGCGGCTCGGTGCCGAGCAGCGCGTCGACGAACTGGGCCGGGTCGAACGGGGCCAGGTCGTCCTTGCCCTCGCCGAGGCCGACCAGCTTGACCGGGATGCCGAGCTTGCGCTGCACGGAGATCACGATGCCCCCCTTGGCCGTCCCGTCGAGCTTGGTCAGCACCACGCCCGTCACGTTGACCACCTCGGTGAAGACCCGCGCCTGCTCCAGCCCGTTCTGGCCGGTGGTGGCGTCGAGGATCAGCAGCGTCTCGTCGATCGGGCCGTGCTTCTCCACGACGCGCTTGACCTTGCCCAGCTCGTCCATCAGGCCGATCTTGTTCTGCAGCCGGCCGGCGGTGTCGATGAGCACGGTGTCCACGCCGGTGTCGATGCCGCGCTTGACGGCGTCGAACGCGACGCTGGCCGGGTCGGCGGCCTCGGGCCCGCGGACCGTCTCGGCGCCCACCCGGCCGCCCCAGGTCTCCAGCTGGTCGGCGGCGGCGGCCCGGAACGTGTCGGCCGCGCCGAGCAGCACGCTGCGGCCGTCCGCGACCAGCACCCGGGCGATCTTGCCGCAGGTGGTGGTCTTGCCGGCGCCGTTCACGCCGACCACCAGCACGACCGCCGGGACGCCCTCCTTCGGGGCGGTCCGCAGCGAGCGGTCCAGGCTCGGGTCGAGCGCGTTCACCAGCTCGGCGGCGAGCAGCGCGCGCAGCTCCTCCCCGGTGCGGGTGCCGAGCACCCGGGTCCGCTCGCGCAGCCGGTCGACGATCTCCCGGGTGGAGTCGATGCCGACGTCCGCGGTGATCAGGCTGTCCTCGATCTCCTCCCAGGTGTCCTCGTCCAGCCGGTCGCGGCTGAGCAGGCCGAGCAGGCCCTTGCCGAAGACGTTCTGCGAGCGGGACAGCCGGGAGCGCAGCCGGACCAGCCGGCCGGCGGTCGGCTCCGGCACCTCGACCGGGGGCGCCTCCACCGGGGGCGCCTCGACCACCACGCCGGTGGTGAGGTCCGCCTCCGGGGCCTCGACCGGCGGGCCGGCCAGATCCTCCTCGGCCCGGGTGTCGACCTCCGTGCGCGGCAGCGGAGGCTCCGGCCGCCGGCGCAGCCGGGGCACCACGAGGCTCAGGCCGCCGATGATCAGCACGCCGAGCAGGGCGAGAGCGACGAGGAGGTATTCCGTCATGCCCGAAATCCTGTCAGATGCCGGCGACGGCGTCCCACTCACCGCCTCGGCACGCGAACAACCTGCGGGTACGCTCACACCGGAAGGCGTACCGCAACCGCCGGCCGGGTAGGGAACAGCCGAAACGATCTTGTCGGAGGTGGATGTCGTGCCCGGTTCCCGCCTGCTCATCGGCCCGTTGCTGCGCCGGGTCGTCGACACGCGGGCGACCGTCTGGGTGGAGACCAGCTCGCCCGCCGTGGTCACCGTCCGCACGGCCGACGGCGCCACCGGCAGCGCGCCCACCTTCTCCGCGTACGACCACCACTACGCGATCGTCGTGGTGACCGGGCTCACCCCGGACAGCGCCACCACCTACGAGGTGCTCATCGACGACGAGGTGGCGTGGCCGCTGCCGGACTCGTCGTTCCCGCCCAGCGTGATCCGGACCCGCGCGCTCGACGACGCCGACCAGCCGGTGCGGCTGCTGTTCGGCTCCTGCCGGGAGACCACCCAGCACTCCACCGCGCGCAAGCTGCCGCCGGACGCGCTCGACGCGTACGCCCGGCGGGTGATGGCCGCGCCCGAGCAGGCCGTGCTGCCCGACCTGCTGGTGCTGCTCGGCGACCAGGTGTACGCGGACGAGACCTCGCCGACCGTGCGGCGGCTGCTCAAGCGCCGCCGCAAGCGGCCGAAGGACGCCCCGGCGACGCAGGTGGTGAGCTTCGACGAGTACACGAAGCTCTACCTGGAGTCGTGGCGTGACCCGGAGATCCGCTGGCTGCTCTCCACCGTGCCGAGTGTGATGATCTTCGACGACCACGAGGTGATCGACGACTGGAACACCTCGCAGTCGTGGCGCGCGGACATGCGCGAGCAGCCGTGGTGGGCCGAGCGGATCCGCAGCGGCCTCGCCTCCTACTGGGTCTACCAGCACCTGGGCAACCTGAGCCCGGACGAGATCGCCGCCGACCCGGTGTACGCGAAGGTCATCGCCGCCGAGGACGCCACCGGCGTGCTGCACGAGTTCGGCGAGCGGGTCGACAAGGAGGCCGACCTGGCGCACGACACCGAGCGCTGGCGGGCCGTGCAGTACCAGTGGAGCTACGCGCTGGACCTGGGCCGCACCCGCCTGGTGATGCTGGACAACCGGTCCAGCCGGGTGCTCCTGCCGGGCAGCCGGGCGATGCTGCCGCCGGGCGAGTGGTCGTGGTTCCTCGACCAGGCGCACGGCGAGTACGACCACCTGGTGGTGGGCAGCTCGCTGCCGTGGCTGCTGCCACCGGGCATCCACCACGTCGAGGCGTGGAACGAGCGCCTGGCCGACTCCGGCCGGCCCTGGGTGGCCCGGATCTCCGAGCAGATCCGCCGGGCCCTGGACCTGGAGCACTGGGCGGCGTTCCGGCGCTCGTTCGAGGCGCTGGGCGAGCTGTTCGCGCGGCTGGGCAGCGGCACCGCGCCGCGCACCGGTGCGCGGGTGGGCGCCGGGCCGGCGTACGCGCGACCGGCGTCGATCAGCGTGCTCTCCGGGGACGTGCACCACTCGTACGTGGCGCGGGCCCGGTTCGCCGACCGTGACGTCCGCACGCCGGTGCACCAGCTCACCTGTTCACCGATCCACAACCAGGTGCCCGCCGGCATGCGCCCGCTGATGACGCTGGGCTGGAATCCCGGCCCGGCCGGGGCGACCCGGGCGCTGGCCCGTTCGGCCGGGGTACGCCGCCCGCCGGTGCGCTGGCGGAAGCTGGCCGGGCCCTATTTCGGCAACGCCGTGGCCACGCTCACCCACCGGGGCCGTGAGGCCGCCGTGGTGATCGAGGGCACGACCAGCGACGGCGAGCTGCGCCCGGTGGCGCAACAGCAACTCAGCGACGGGGACTGAGTACCCTCTGAGCGTGGACGAGACGCTGCGCGCCGTGGAGCACGAGTTGACCGCGTTGCTGCGCAGAGGCCGGGCGCTGTCCTGGGAGATCGCCCGCGAGGTCCACCCGAACCTGGAGCCCAACGCGTACGGCCTGCTGCTCTGGCTGCGGCGGTCGGGGTCGATCCGGCTCACCGACCTGGCCGTCAAGCTGGGCATCGGCAAGGGCACGCTGAGCCGGCAGATCGGCGGGCTGGAGGCGCTGGGCCTGGTACGCCGCGACCCGGACCCCACCGACCGCCGGGCCGCCCAGCTGAGCCTGACCGAGGAGGGCACCCGGCGGTTCGACGCGGCCCGCGCGGCCCGACTCGGACAGATCAGGCGTTCGCTGGAGAGCTGGCCGAAAGAGGACGTGGCGGACCTCGCCCGGCTGATGCACCGCTTCAACGAGTCGTTCTGATCTTCCGGCGAGGGGGAACAAACCCGACCCGGGCAAGAGTTGTTGCTCAAGGCAACGGCTTCTACGGTTGCCCAAGGCAACCTTTCTCCCCCGCTCCGGAGGCAATCCACGATGACCCAGGCGACTGCGCCCGCGCGGGCGACCGCCGTCGACATGTCCCACCGCCAGATCCTGGAGGCGCTCTCCGGCCTGCTGCTGGGCATGTTCGTCGCGATCCTCTCCTCCACGGTCGTCTCCAACGCGCTGCCGCGGATCATCACGGACCTGCGCGGCGGCCAGTCCGCGTACACCTGGGTGGTCACCTCGACGCTGCTGGCGACCACCGCGACCACGCCCATCTGGGGCAAGCTGTCCGACCTGTTCAGCAAGAAGCTGCTGGTCCAGATCTCCCTGGTGGTCTTCGTGCTGGGCTCGGTGCTCGCCGGGCAGGCCCAGACCACCGGCGAGCTGATCGCCTGCCGGGTGGTGCAGGGCGTCGGCGCGGGCGGCCTCACCGCCCTCGCCCAGGTGATCATGGCGACGATGATCGCCCCGCGCGAGCGCGGCCGGTACAGCGGCTACCTCGGAGCAGTGATGGCAGTCGGCACCATCGGCGGCCCGCTGATCGGCGGCGTGATCGTGGACACCTCCTGGCTCGGCTGGCGCTGGTGCTTCTACGTCGGCGTGCCGTTCGCCGTACTCGCCCTGATCGTGCTCCAGCGGACGCTGCGTCTGCCGGTGGTCAAGCGCGACGTGAAGATCGACTGGTGGGGCGCCACCCTCATCACCGCCGCCGTCTCGCTGCTGCTGGTCTGGATCACCCTGGCCGGCGACAAGTACGACTGGATCTCCTGGACCAGCGGCGCCATGGTGGCCGGCGCGGCGCTGCTCGGCGTGCTCGCCGCCCGGGTCGAGAAGCGGGCCGCTGACCCGATGATCCCGCCGCGGCTGTTCCGCAACCGCACCATCACGCTCGCCGTGATCGCCAGCATCGCCGTCGGCGTCGGCATGTTCGGCGCCTCGGTGTTCCTCGGGCAGTACTTCCAGATCAGCCGCGGCGCCAGCCCCACCATGTCCGGCCTGATGACGCTGCCCATGATCGGCGGCCTGCTGGTCTCCTCGACGGTGGTCGGCCGGATCATCACCAGCACCGGCCGCTGGAAGAGCTGGCTGGTCATCGGCTCGGTGCTGCTCACCGCCGGATTCGCGCTGATGGGCACCATGCGGGCCGACACGCCGTACTGGCGCCTGGCCGTGTTCATGGCGCTGATCGGTCTCGGCGTCGGCATGAGCATGCAGAACCTGGTGCTCGCCGTGCAGAACACGGTCCGCCCGGACGAACTCGGCGCGGCCAGCTCGGTGGTGTCCTTCTTCCGCAGCCTCGGCGGCGCGATCGGCGTGAGCGCGCTCGGCGCGATCCTCGGGCACCGGGTCACCGGCTACCTGGCCGACGGTCTGAGCCGCCTCGGCGTCCCGGCCTCCGGCTCGGGTGGCGGCGGCCTGCCCGACGTGCACACGCTGCCCGGGCCGATCCGGGACGTGGTCGAGGCCGCGTACGGGCACGCCGCCGGTGACATCTTCCTGGCCGCCGCCCCGTTCGGGCTGCTCGCCCTGATCGCGGTGGTCCTCATCCGGGAGGTCCCGCTGCGCCGCTCCAACGCCGAGCCGGTCCCCGCCGGGCCCGAGAAGGCCGAGGCGATCCCGGCCGGAACGCGGGACTGACCATGGACGCCGCGGAACGTGAACGGTACGGCCCGCGGACCCGGCCGTCGCCCTACGAGCGGGGTACGGACGGGCCGCGGGTGGTGCTCGTCGGCGTGGACGGCAGCCGCACCTCGATGCGTGCCGCCGCGTACGCCGCCGGACTGGCCCGGCGACAGGGCGCCACGCTGGTGGCGGTGTTCGTCAGCTCGCCGGCCTCGTACAGCGCGATGCTCTCCGGCGTGGTGGCCGGCGCGGTCCAGCAGACCCACGACGAGCTGGCCGCCGAACTGCGCGCGGAGTGCCGGCGCGGGGCCGAGGAACTGGACCTGCCGGTGACGTTCCTGTGCCGGCGCGGCGACGCCTACACCGAGCTGTGCCGGGCCGCCGACGAGCACCGCGCCGACATGGTGGTGGTCGGCTCGTCCGAGCAGGCCGGGCACAAGCTGGTCGGCTCGGTCGCCACCCGGCTGGTCCGTACCGGCCGGTGGCCCGTCGTCGTGGTGCCCTGAAAGGAAGGGCCCCCTGTTAACGCCTCGCGTTGTGCAGGGGGCCCCTCTTAACATCTGCGCCCATGACCTGGACCGTGCCTGAGATCGACCGCCGCCACGAGCCCTACGTCGCCGACGAGCGCACCATGCTCGAAGGCTGGCTCGACCACCATCGCGACACCCTGGTGCACAAGTGCGCCGGACTCACCGCCGAGCAACTGCGTACCCGCAGTGTCGAGCCCTCCGGGCTGACGCTGCTCGGCCTGGTCCGGCACATGGCCGACGTGGAGCGGTGGTGGTTCCGCATCCGCGCCGCCGGGCAGGACGTGCCGACGCTCTACGACTACAGCGCCGACCCGGACGCCGACCACAACGACGTCGCCGACGCCGACCCGGCCGAAGCGTTCGCCACGCTGCGCGCGGAGATCGAGGCGGCCCGGGAGGCGGTCGCCGGCCTGCCGCTGGAGCACACCTTCCGCCATCGCCGGGGCGACTCCGTCAACGACGTCAGCCTCCGCTGGGTCTACGTCCACATGATCGAGGAGTACGCCCGGCACAACGGCCACGCCGACCTGATCCGGGAACGCATCGACGGCGTCACCGGCGCCTGAGCCGGATCAGTACGCCAGCGCCGCCCGCAGGTAGCGAAGGTCGGCCGGGCCGCTCCAGCGGTGGGCGGACAGCCCGGCCACCCGGGCGCCGGCCACCGAGCGGTCCTCGTCGTCGACGAACAGCACCCGCCCCGGTGGCGTCTCCAGCGCCTCGCAGGCGGCCTGGAAGTACTCCTTCGCCGGCTTGTGCACGCCGACGACAGAGGAGTTGACGATCACGTCCAGCTCGTCGGTCAGGTCGAGCGTGGCCAGGTCGGCGTCGAGCAGGTCGGTGGCGTTCGTGCCCAGACCCACCCGGATGCCCGCGGCCCGCACCTCGCGGACGAACGCCAGCACCTCCGGGTCCACCTCGCCGCGGTAGCTCTGCCACTCCTGGACCGCCGCGCGGGCCCGGTCCGCGCCGACCGCGGGGGTCAGCGCGTCGGCCACGCTCACCATCCACTGGGCGTGGCTGACCTGGCCGGTCAGCACCGGCTGGAGTAGACCCCAGGACATCGCGATCTCACCGAGGACGCCCTCGGTCAGCCCGTACTCCCGCTCGACGCCGGCGGCCACCGCCGGATCCCAGCGGCGCAGTACGCCGTCGAAGTCCACCAGGAGCGCCGTGGCGCGTTCCCGACTCACTCGCTCGTCACCTGTTCCTCGTCGTCGGCCCGGTTGAGCCGCTGGCTGATCACCTGGGTCACACCGGCGCGCATGGTCACGCCGTACAGCGCGTCGGCGATCTCCATGGTCCGCTTCTGGTGCGTGATCACGATCAGCTGGCTCTTCTCCCGCAACTGTGCCAGCAGCGTGATCAGGCGGCCCAGGTTCACGTCGTCGAGCGCCGCCTCCACCTCGTCCATGATGTAGAACGGGCTGGGCCGGGCGCGGAAGATCGCCACGAGCATCGCCACGGCGGTCAGCGACCGCTCCCCGCCGGAGAGCAGCGAGAGTCGCTTGATCTTCTTGCCCGGCGGCCGGGCCTCGACCTCGACACCTGTGGTGAGCAGGTCCTCCGGGTCGGTGAGAATCAGCCGGCCCTCGCCGCCGGGGAACAGCACCGTGAAGACCTGCTCGAACTCCCGCGCGGTGTCTTCGAACGCGCTGGCGAAGACCTCCAGGATCCGGTCGTCCACGTCCTTGACCACGGTGAGCAGGTCACGCCGGGTGGCCTTGAGGTCCTCCAGCTGCTCGGAGAGGAACTTGAAGCGCTCCTCCAGCGCGGCGAACTCCTCCAGCGCGAGCGGGTTCACCTTGCCCAGCAGGGCCAGTTCCCGTTCCGCCTTGGCGGCCCGCTTCTCCTGCACCGGCCGCTCGTAGCGGACCGGCTCCGGCACTGGCCGCCCGTCCTTCTCGGCCAGCGCCACGTCCGCGTCGGTGGGCGGCACCAGCCGGTCCGGACCGTACTCGGCGACGAGCGTGGCCACGTCCAGGCCGAAGTCCTCGGCCGCCTTGGCCTCCAGCTGCTCGATGCGCATCCGCTGCTCGGCGCGGGCCACCTCGTCGCGGTGAACCTGGCTGGTGAGCCGTTCCAGCTCGGCGGCGAGCCGCTTGGCCGCGCCGCGTACCTCGGACAGCTCGGCCTCGCGGGCGGCGCGTTCGCGGGCGACGGCGTCGCGGTGCTCCTCGGCCCGGGCGACCGAGACGGTGAGCCGGGTGAGCGCCTCGCGGGCGCCGCCGACCACGGCCCGGGCGATCTGGGCGCCGCGGGCGCGGGCCGCGCGCCGGGCGGCGGCGCGCTCCCGCGCCGCGCGTTCGGCGGTGGCCTGCCGGGCCAGCGAGTCGGCCCGCCCGGCGATCGAGGCCACCCGCTCCTCGGCGGTACGCACCGCGAGCCGGACCTCCATCTCGTTCTGCCGTGCCTGCGGCACCATGGCGGCGAGCTGGTCGCGTTCCTCGGTGGACGGTTCGGCGTCGATCGGGGTGGCCTCGGCCAGCCGCAGCCGTTCCTCCAGCTCGGCCAGCGCCGCGAGGTCCCGTTCCCGGGCCGCCTCGGCGCGTGCCCGGGACTCGCCGAGCCGGTCGGTCTCCGCCTTCGCCGATCGGGCGGCCGCGCCCAGTTCGGCGAGGCGGCGCGCGGCGGCGTTGCGGTGGCTCTCCGCCTCCCGCTTGGCGGCGGCGGCGTGCTGCACGGCCTCCTTGGCGGCGGCCACCTCGGCGCGCGCCTCGGCGAGCTGTTCGCGCAGCTCGGCGGCGGTCCGTTCGGCGGTGGCGCGGTTGGCCCGCGCCTCCTCGACGGCGGCCTGCACCTCGATGAAACTGGGCGCCTTTGCCGACCCGCCCGCCGCCGCGTACGCCCCGACCACGTCGCCGTCGGGGGTGACCGCGCGCAGCTCCGGGTTCGCAGCGACGAGCGCGGACGCGGCGGCCAGGTCGTCGACGAGCGCGACGTCGCGCAGCGCCCGGTGCACGGCCGGCCGGATCTCGGCCGAGCACTCCACCAGGTCGGGCGCCCAGCGGGCGCCCTCGGGCAGCTTCGGGCGCAGCGCGTCCGCGGAGCCGTCCATGCCCGGCCCGGCGGGGCTGCCGACCAGCAGCCCGGCCCGGCCGGCGTCGGAGATCTTGAGCAGCCGCATCGCCTCGACCGCTTCGTCCACGCCGCTGACCGCCACCGCGTCGGCGAGCCCGCCCAGCGCGGCGGCGAGCGCCGCCTCGTCACCGGGCGCGACGGTGAGCAGCCCGGCGAGGCTGCCGAGCAGGCCGGGCACCTGGTCGGCGCGGGCCAGCAGCTCACCGGCGCCGTCCTTGCGGCGCAGGCCCATCGCGAGCGCTTCCTCGCGGGCCTTCCAGGTGGCGGCGTCCTTCTCCGCGGCGCGCTCCCCGTCGGTCAGGCTGCGCACCGCCGCCTGGGCCCGCTCGTGTACGGCCACCGCCTCGTCGTGCCGGGCGTCCAGGTCGGCGTTGTCCCGGTCGGCCTCGGTCGACTGCTCGGCGACCGCGTCCAGGTCGGCCTGCGCCTTCTCGGCCCGGCCCATCGCGTCGGTGTGCGCGGCGGCGAGCCGTTCGATCTCCTCGCCGGCGCTCGTGGTCCGGGCCCGGGCGGAGTTCACCTGGCCGGTGAGGCGGGCCAGTCCCTCGCGCCGGTCGGCGATCGCCTTGGCGGCGGCGACCAGTTCCCGCTCGGCGGCGGCGAGCTGGCGTTCCAGCTCCTGGCGGTGCTCGACCGCCTCGGCCAGCCGGATCTGGTCCTCGGTGAGCGCGGCGCGCAGCTCCTCCTCCTGCTCGCGCACCCGCCGCGACTCCGCCTCCAGCTGTTCCGGGTCGCGGCCGGGGCGCTCGTCGTCACCGGCGGCGCTGAGGTGACGCAGCCGTTCCCGGGCCAGTTGCTCGATCGAGCGGAACCGTTCCTGGAGCGCGGAAAGGCGGTACCAGGTGTCCTGCGCCGCCGCGAGCAGCGGGGCGTCCTCGGCCAGCGCCGCCTCCAGCTCGCCGAGGCGGCCCTGCACCTCGCCGTGCTCGGCCTCGATCAGCTCGCGCCGCTCGCGCAGCGCGGTCTCGTCGGCGATCTCCTTGTCCAGTGTGGTCCGCAGCGTGTGCAGGTCGTCGGCGAGCAGCCGCAGCCGGGCGTCGCGCAGGTTGGCCTGGATCGCGGCGGCGCGGCGGGCCACCTCGGCCTGCCGGCCCAGCGGCTTGAGCTGGCGGCGCAGCTCGGCGGTGAGGTCGGTCAGGCGGTTGAGGTTGGTCTGCATCGCGTCGAGCTTCCGCAGCGCCTTCTCCTTGCGCTTGCGGTGCTTGAGGACGCCGGCCGCCTCCTCGATGAACGCCCGCCGGTCCTCCGGCTTGGCGTGCAGCATGCCGTCGAGCCGGCCCTGCCCGACGATGATGTGCATCTCGCGGCCGATGCCCGAGTCGGAGAGCAGCTCCTGGATGTCGAGCAGGCGGCAGGAGTCGCCGTTGATCTCGTACTCGCTCTCGCCGGAGCGGAACATCCGGCGGGTGATGGAGACCTCGGTGTACTCGATCGGCAGCGCGCCGTCGGTGTTGTCGATGGTGAGGGTGACCTCGGCCCGGCCCAGCGGCGCGCGTCCGGCGGTGCCGGCGAAGATGACGTCCTCCATCTTGCCGCCGCGCAGCGCCTTGGCGCCCTGCTCGCCGAGCACCCAGGCGATGGCGTCGACGACGTTGGACTTGCCGGAGCCGTTCGGGCCCACCACGCAGGTGATCCCGGGCTCCAGCTTCAACGTCGTGGCGGAGGCGAAGGACTTGAACCCCTTCACCGTCAGGCTCTTGAGATGCACCTTCTCGATCCTCGTCCGGTGGCCGCCGTACCGTCGCCGGCTGCGCGGACCTGGTGAACCCGCAGACTAACCCGGGACCGCGACGTCGCCGCCACGCGACCCACCCGGCACCTGCGGTGTCCGTTTTCCGCCCGGCCGTCGCGGTGGGAACGGAAATGCATGATCACAATTACCGGACGCAATTCCGGGCGGTTTCGCAAGATCGAGAATCACGGCGGGAACGGCGAAAAGGGGTACGCACATGGCTGCGCGCCGGCACTTGAGTGTCGGCGCGCTTTTCGGTGTGGTGCGATTCAGTTTTCCGGCGACTGGAGATCAGGTCAGCGCGGGCTCGGCCAGACGGAGGAGGTCGTCGGCCTCCGCCGCTGCCGCCGCGAGCCGATCGTTGTCGGCACGCAGACGCGTGATCTCGAACTCCAGTGCCTGAACCCTGGCACGCAGACGGGTGACCTCGTCGAGCAGACGCCGGTCGGGCGCTGCGCTTACGTGGCCGTAGAGGGCCTTCGCCATGCTGAACTCCTTGATGTGCGCTGCCGGAAAGGCCGGCCAACGCGCGCCCATGATGTTCGCGGCTACCATTCCCGCTGTATCGGGGCATGGCTGGGCGCGACTGGCGACACCACTATATTGAGCCGAAACCCCCTCCTTCGTCAAGTTGACCAAGGCCGTAGATCATCTCCACGTCGGCCGGGCCACTCGCCGGGGGGCTGCCACAAGGCGCGGACACGCTCTGTCCGGACGCCTTTACTGTACGCCGGAAATGTGTGAACGCCTCACCCTCGGCGGCTGCTTCGCCTTAACTCTTTCTTAGCCACGTTGCTGCAGCTCCGAGCGCGCCCGTAGCGTCACCCCGGCCCGTAACCAACCCGTGGAGGGGACAGGCGTGTACCGCTGGAACGACCCGATCGAACCGGAGGGCGCCCGCCGGCGTCCCGAGCCGCCGACCGACGAGGGTCCGGCGTGGCTCAGCGACCGGCCCGAGCCGCGGTCGTCGTACCTCTTCGGCGACGGAGGGCAGCAGCAGCCGCCCGCCGGCTACGGCCCCGCCGGTTACGGCGCCGAGCCGGCCGGCTCCTACCCGCCGCCCCGCGACCGGTGGAACGGCGAGGAACAGCCCACCGCCGCCTGGCACGGCCATGAGCAGCCCGCCAATGCCTGGCACGCCCAGGGGCCGGCCAGGACCGGCCACGAGCAGCCCACGGCCGCCTGGCACGGCCAGGAGCCCGCGTGGCACGGCCACGAGCAGCCGGCCGGCGGCTGGGAGCAGCCGGCCGCGACGTGGCAGCCGGCGGACGACATCCCGGCCGACGAGCCGCGACGCCGCAAGCGGCGCCTTTCCCGGCCCCTCGTGATCGGCGGGGCCGCCGCCGCGGCGACACTCGTGGTGAGCCTCGGCGTGGGCGCCGTCCTGCTACCCGGCGACGACCAGGGCACCAAGCGCACCTCCGCCGACGCTCCGGTGGCCGCCGCGCCGCAGGCGCCCGAGGACGACGGGGACACCCCGGCGGACACACTCGCTGCCGAGTCGGCCAGCCCGTCGGCCGTACCGACCACCGCCGCGCCGAGCCCGTCCAAGAAGGCCACCCCGAAGCCGAGCCGCAGCACCGCGCCGTCGCGGCAGCAGGAGCGCAGCAGCGCCCCGAGCGGCGGCGGCACCGCGGCCACCAAGGCCACCGCCACGACCGCGCTGAGCGCGGAACTCCAGAAGGTCGTCACGCTGGTGAACCAGGAGCGGGCGAAGGCCGGCTGCAAGGCGCTGACCGTGAACGCCAAGCTGAACCTGGCCGCCCAGCGGCACAGCCAGGACCAGGCGGACCACAAGAAGATGGACCACAACGGCAGCGACGGCAGCGAGCCCAAGGACCGGGTGGAGCGCGCCGGCTACAGCTGGAGCATGGTGGGCGAGAACGTCGCCTGGGGCTACCAGAGCGCGGCCGAGGTGATGGACGGATGGATGAAATCCGAGGGGCACCGGAAGAACATCCTCAACTGCGGGTACACCCAGATCGGAATGGGTCTGGCGCGCAGCAACGGGCCGTACTGGACGCAGGTCTTCGGCACGCCGCGCTGACCGCGCGTCGTGACGGGCCCGGCGCTCGTTGACCGGTCGGGGGCGGCGTCGGGCCGCCCGCGTCCGGGGAGTCGTCGATGCGGATCCGGCCGGGGTGGGCCGTGCCGCGCGCCCGGCCGGCCCGCGTCCGCCGACGTGGCCCGCGCCGGGGCGTGGCGCTCGCGCTGACCGCGGCGCTGCTCGTCCCGGCGCCGGCCTGCCGGCGGCCGATCACGCCGCCCGGCGCGCCCACGCCCTGGCCGGGCGCGCAGGCCGACAGGTGGCGGTGGCAGTGGCAGCTCACCACCCCGGTGGACGTCACCGTCGACGCCGACGTCTTCCTCCTCGACCCGGTGGCGACCACCTCGACCGAGACCGCCGCGCTGCGCGAGCGGGGCCGCCGGCTGGTCTGCCACGTCCGGGTCGGCACGTACGCCGCCGACGATCCGGACGCCACCCGCTTCCCCGCCGCCGTACGCGGCGCCGCCGTGCCCGGACGGCCGGGGAGCCGCTTCCTGGACGTACGGCGCTGGGACGCGCTGTCACCGGTGCTGGCCGACCGGTTCCGGCTGTGCCGGGGCAAGGGCTTCGGCGCGGTGGCGCTGGCCGACGCGGACGGCTACCGGTACCGCTCCGGTTTCCCGCTGGACTTCGACGACCAGTTGCTGTTCAACCGGCGGCTGGCCGGGCTGGCCCGCAAGCTCAACCTCTCCCCCGGCCTGGTCGACGACGTGGCGCAGGTGGCCGCGCTGGCGCCCGACTTCGACTTCGCGGTCAACCAGGAGTGCGTACGCCGCCGCGAGTGCGCGAAGCTGCTGCCGTTCGTCGACGCCGGCAAGCCGGTCTTCCACGTCGAGTACACGGGTGAGCCGGCGGATTTCTGCGTCACCTCGGTCGGCTACGGCTTCGCCTCGATCCGCAAGGACCGGCAACTCGACGCCTGGCGGGAGCCCTGCGTACTGCCGTGACGCCCCCGTCCCCGGCCACCTGGGCCGATACGGCCACGGAGGTGCCGACACTCTGCGTGACGCCATGGCTCAAGGGGTGTACGCAAAAGCGATATACCTGAGAGTCATAATTATGACTCTCAGGTATATCGCTCACTAGGGAATGCCGTCTCAGCCGCCAGCACGGTCCGGACCGGATGTCAAGCCGCGACGGACATGCCGCGCGGACCGGCGCCCGGACCCGGAATCAGCGGGCGCCGACCAGCTCCGGGGCCGGGGCGGGCGGCGGCTCCACCGCCGGGGCGACGACCGTACGGCGGCGCATGAAGCGTGGCGCCCACCAGTTCGCGTCACCCAGCAGCGTCATCACCGAGGGCAGCACGACCGCCCGGATGATCGTGGCGTCCAGCAGGATCGCCGCCGCCAGGCCGATGCCGAGCTGCTTGAAGTCGATCATGCTGAGCGTGGCGAAGATGGAGAACACCGCCACCATCACCACCGCCGCGCTGGTCACCACCCCGGCCGAGGAGGTGATGCCGTGCGCCACCGCCTCCCGGTTGGGCATGCCCCGGTCGATCGCCTCACGGATCCGGCTGACCACGAAGACGTGGTAGTCCATCGACAAGCCGAAGAGGACCACGAACAGGAACAGCGGCAGCCAGGTGACGATCGCGTCCATCGAGGTGAAGCCGAGGAGCCCTTCCGCCCAGGTGCTCTGGAAGACCAGCACCAGCAGCCCGTACGCGGCCCCGGCGGAGAGCAGGTTCAGCAGGATCGAGGTCAGCGCCACCACCACCGACCGGAACGTCCACGCCATCACCAGGAACGTCAGCGCCAGCACGAACGCGGCGACGATCGGCAGCTTCGCCCAGATGTGGGCGGCGTAGTCCTCGCTGGCGGCCACGCCGCCGCCGACCGCGTACTCCACGCCCGGGATGCCGCCGAGCGTGGCCGGCACCAGGTCCTCGCGCAGCTCGTGCAGCGACCGGGACGCCTCGTCGGAGCGGCTGGCGTGCGGCGTGGCCAACTCCAGCACCGACACCCGCCGGTCCGCCGACACCTGGATCTCCGGGCCGTCCCCCTCGGCCGGCGCGAAGAGCGGGTCCGTGGCGGTCCGGCCGGCCAGGTCGGTGAGCGCGGCCCGTACCCGGTCGGCCTGCTCGGCGGGCGCCCGCACGGCGACCGTGTGGCTGGTGCCGTTGCTCGGGAACGCCGCGGTGAGCCGGTCGTACGCCTGCATGGCGGCGGTGGTGCGCGGCACGTCCTCCGGGCCGGGGAACTTCAGCTTCATGCCGAGCGCGGGCGCGGCCAGCGCGAGCAGCAGCGCCACCGAGATCAGCAGCGTCGCCACCGGCGCGCGCAGCGCCGGCTTGAGCACCGCCGGCCAGAACCGGGGCCGGGCCGACTGACCGGTGCGCGGCGCGGTGAGGCGCCACAGCAGCGGCACCCGCGGCCGGTCCACCCAGCGGCCCAGCTTCGCCAGCAGCGCCGGCAGCACTGTGAGCGAGCCGATCACCGCGACCGCCACCACCAGGATCGAGCCGACGGCCAGCGAGGAGAAGATCGCGTCCTGGGCGAGCAGCAGACCGCCCATCGAGATGATCACGGCGGTGCCGGAGACCACCACGGCGTGCCCGGAGGTCTCCGCCGCGATCTCCACCGCGTCCAGACCGGAGCGGCCCTTCGCTCGTTCCTCCCGCTCCCGCCGCACGTAGAACAGCGAGTAGTCGACGCCGACCGCCATACCGATCAGCAGGATGACGCTGGCGGTGGTGTCGGTGGCCGGCACCAGGTGCGAGGCGAGCGTGGAGAGGCCCATCGCGGCGGCCACCGAGGAGAGTGCCAGCAGCACCGGCACACCGGCGGCGATCAGCGCGCCGAACGCGATGATCAGGATGGCCAGCGTCACCGGCAGGCTGAGCAGCTCGGCGCGCTTGAAGTCCTTGCCGAGCGTGTCGTCGAGCGCCTTGTCGATCGACGGGCCGCCGACCTGCTCCACCCGCAGCTGCGGGTGCGCGTCCTGCACCTTCGCGGTGGTGTCCCGCAGCGGCTGCACCCGGTCCCCGGCGGTGCCCGGGTCGCCCGACATGGTGATCGGCACCAGCAGCGCGCTGCCGTCGCGCGACGGCATCGGCGTACCGATCGACGCCACGCCGTCGACCTGCCGCAGCCGGTCGGCCGCGTCCTGCGCGGCGGCCTTCGCAGCGGCCTGGTCGAGCGAACCCGAGCGGGCGGTGATCAGCACGTTCTCGGTCGCCGGCCGGTCGAACCCGCCACTGTCGACGATCAGCTGTGCCCGTCCGAACTCGCCGATCGCCTGATCCTCGTCGGTCGCCTCGTTCAGCCCGGCGGCGCTGCCGCCCACGAAACACACCGCCACGAAGACCACCCACAACGCGATCGCGCGCCACGGATGCTCCGCACTCCACCGTGCCAGCCGCACGGTCACCGGTCGCCTGCCCATGTTCCGGGTTCCACCCTCCTGATGCCGGCCCTGCGCCGACCCCAGATGACGCTAGGCAGCAGGCGGGGCCCCGGCATCGGGGAACGGCCCCCGCTCGTCCCCGATCCGGCGGGCGCGGTCCGCGCGGCCGGAACCGGCCGCACGGACCGGGCGGAAAAGGGCATCTCCGGGTACGCTCCGGCGCGTCTCCGGGGACCGTCGGGCGATGCACACCGGCGCAACCCCGAATCGGCTCGGGGTCAACCCCGGAGGGTGCCCCGGGGCCGCGGCTGACATCGCGGGCAGCTGTAGGAGGACCGGTTCATGAACGCCTCCCGCCGGATCGGCGCGCCGCAGCGCGGGCAGGGTTCGCCCTCCCGGCCGTAGGCGTTCAGCGACCTGTCGAAGTAGCCGCTCTCACCGTTGACGTTCACGTACAGCTCGTCGAAGCTGGTGCCGCCCTGCTTGATCGCCTCGGCGAGCACGTCCCGGATGTGCCCGAGCAGCCGCAGCGCGGCCGGGCGGGTGAGCGCGTCGGCCGGGCGGGCGCCGTGCAGCTTCGCCCGCCACAGTGCCTCGTCGGCGTAGATGTTGCCCACCCCGGAGATCAGCGTCTGGTCGAGCAGCGCGCGTTTGATCTCCGTACGCTTGCGGCGCAGCGCCGCCACGAACGCCTCGTCGGAGAACTCCGGGTCCATCGGATCGCGGGCGATGTGCGCGATCTCGGCCGGCAGCTCCGCCCCGCCTTCGGAGACGGACAGCCCGCCGAACGTGCGCTGGTCGACGAAGCGCAGCTCCGGCCCGTCGTCGGCGAACCGGAACCGGACCCGCAGGTGCAGCTCGTCGGCCGCGCCGACCGGCTGCAACAGCAACTGGCCGGACATGCCGAGGTGGCCGATCACCGCGTCACCGCTGTCCAGCGGCAGCCAGAGGTACTTGCCGCGGCGGCGTACGCCGGTGATCGTCCGCCCGGCGAGCACGTCGGCGAAGTGCGCGCCGCCCGGCGCGTGCCGGCGTACCGCCCGGGGGTGGCGCACCTCGACGGCGGCGATCCGCCGGCCGATCACCCACTGGGCCAGCCCCACCCGGACGGTCTCGACCTCGGGCAGCTCAGGCACGGCCGGCGCCCGCCTCGACGTCCGCCGTCTCGTCCTGCCCCGCCGTCTCGTCCCCCGCCGCCTCGGCCTCGGCCCGCTCGGTGATCATCCGCCAGGCCGACTCGGCGGCGCGCTGCTCGGCTTCCTTCTTGCTGCGCCCCTCCGCGCCGCCATAGCGGTTGCCGGCGACCACCACCCAGGCGGTGAACGTCTTCAGGTGGTCCGGTCCGGTGCCCTCGATCCGGTACTCCGGCACGCCGAGCCCCAGCGCCGCGGTCAGCTCCTGGAGGCTGGTCTTCCAGTCCAGCGCCGCGCCCCGGCCCGCCGACTCGGCCATCAGCGGGTCGAAGAGCCGGTGGATCACGATGGCCGCGGTGTCCAGGCCGTACTGGAGGTAGATCGCGCCCAGCAGCGCCTCCAGCGTGTCGGCCAGGATGCTCGCCTTGTCCCGCCCGCCGGTGGCCTCCTCGCCCTTGCCCAGCAGCAGGTACGCGCCCAGCCCGTCCGGGCCCAGGCCACGCGCCACGTCGGCGAGCGCCCGCATGTTGACGACGCTGGCGCGCAGCTTCGCCAGCTGGCCCTCGGGCAGGTCTGGGTGGTTGTGGAACAGCGCAGTGGTGATCACCACGCCGAGGACCGAGTCGCCCAGGAACTCCAGCCGCTCGTTCGTGGGCAGGCCGCCGTTCTCGTACGCGAACGAGCGGTGGGTCAGCGCGCGTTCCAGCAGTTCCGGGTCGAGCGACACTCCGAAGGCCGCCTCCAGGTGGCCGACGGGAGCACGCCGCCGCTTGTCGTTGGTCATGGTGCTACCTCGGTGTCGTGTCGGTCAGGTGCGGGTTCGTGCGCAACGTCGGCGAGCAGGGCGCGGACCGTTCCGGCGGCGTCGCGGCGCCACAGGTGAGCGGCCAGGGCGATGCCCGAGGCGACGTCCTCGGAGCCGGCCGCGCCGTGGCACACGACCACGGTGCCGCCCACCCCCAGCAGGGCGGCGGCGCGGGGCGCGCCGCCGCCGGGCGGAGGGCCACCGGCCATCGCGTACGCGCCCTCGATGGCCTTCAGCAGGACGTTGCCGGTGAAGCCGTCGGTCACCACCACGTCGGCGCGGGCGCCGAGGGAGATGTCGTACCCCTCGACCAGGCCGACGTAACGCGCGTCACAGGGCAGCGCCAGGGCGGCGATCGCGGGATCGGTGTGGCGGCGCAGCCGGTCGCCCTTGCCGGTCTCGTGCCCGACGGAGAGCAACCCGACGCGGGGCGCGGTGACGGAGTGCGCCACTGCCGCGTAGGCGGCGCCCAGGACGGCGTGCCGGGTCAGCGTGGCGGGGCCGGGTTCGAGCGTGCCGCCCACGTCCAGCAGCACCACGGGCCCCTCGACGGCGGGCAGCGTGGCGACGAGCGCGGGGCGGCGTATCCCGGTCCAGCGGCCGAGGCCGAGCGCGGCGGCGGTGACTGTGGCGCCGGTCGAGCCGGCGGAGACCACGGCGTCGGCGAGGCCGTCGCGGACGGCCTGCACGGCCGTGCGTACCGTGCTCTCGCCGCGGGCGGCGGTGGGATGGTCGGCCATGCCGACGGCGGTCCGCACCGGGCGGACCGTGACCCGGGCTCGCTGCGCCGGGTCGAGCGCACCGATCAGCTCGCCGGCCACCTCGATCGGGCCGACGAGCATCAGGTGCAGGGCGGGATCAGTGCGTACCGCTCGCAGAGCGCCGTCAACCACGACGGCGGGAGCATCGTCCCCGCCGAGGAGGTCGACGGCGATCCGCGCGGTGCCCGGCTCCGCCGGCCCGCCGGCCGGAGGCCGGTCGGCGGTGGAGGGAGCCGGGGCACCGGGCGTGAGCCTTGGTGCGCGCGTCACCCGACCGGTGGTCGGGGACGTCACTCGGCGTCCGCGTCAGACCTCGAGGACCTGACGGCCGTTGTAGGTGCCGCAGACGGAGCAGGCGGCGTGCGGCAGCTTGGCCGACTTGCACTGCGGGCAGGCCACGGTCGCCACCGCCGAGGCCTTCCAGTTCGCCCGGCGGGCGCGGGTGTTGCTGCGCGACATCTTGCGCTTGGGGACGGCCACGGTTCTTACTCCTCTGTACGGGTCAGTTGCGTCAGGCTCGCCCAACGCGGGTCGACCTGCTGATGGCTGTGATCGGCCGGCAGATCGTCCCAGTGCACCCCGCAGTCGGGGCACAGGCCTGGGCAGTCCTCCCGGCAGAGCGGGTTCGTCGGCAGCGCCAGCACCACCGCGTCCCGCAACGCCGGCTCCAGGTCGATCAGATCGCCCTGCATCCGGCCCACCTCGTCCTCATCGGTCGTGTCGTCCGTGGTGCTGTTCTCGTACGCGTACAGCTCCTGGATCGTCACGGCCAACGATTCGTCGATCTCGCGCAGGCAGCGGCCGCACTCGCCCTTGACGGGACCGGTGACGGTCCCGGAGACGAGCACGCCCTCGGACACCGACTCCAACCTCAGGTCGAGGTCGAGGTCCGCGCCCTCCGGCACACTGATCAACTCCACGCCGAGGTCCGCCGGTGCCGGCACGACCCGCTTGTGCGTACGCAACGCGCCAGGTCGGCGCGGCAGTTCCCTCGTGTCGAGGACCAGCGGCGACCTGGGGTCGAGTGTGCTTGGCGAGTGTTTGGGCATAGTCAGACTCCGGCCGATGAGAGGCCGACAAAGAAGGTTACCTGCCTGGCGGCGGACCGTCGAACCGGGGGCGGACCTCCGGCTCGGCGGCAGCCGGCTGTCGGCGACCGGCCCGCGCGCCGCTCAGAAGGGTAGCGGGCGGTCCGGCTCGTCCCCGGCGAAGGTGCCGATCTCGCGCAGCGCGTGCATCTTGTCCCGGCCGCGCTCTATCGAGGCGAGCGCCCGGGTGAGGAACTGCTCGAAGTTCGCCAGCGCGGTGTCGACGTAGTCGTCCACCTCCTCGCGGAGGCGCTGTGCCTCGGCCCGCGCCTCGGCGATGATCCGCGCGCCCTCGTGCTCGGCCGAGACGGTGATCTCGTTGACCGAGACCAGCCGGGCGTGTTCCGCCTCACCCTCGCTGATGATCCGGTCGGCCTCGCGCTTGCCGGCCTCCATGATCTTGTCCCGCTCCTCCAGCAGCGCGGCGGCCCGGCGCAGGTCGGCGGGAAGCTCCGCGCGCAACTCGTCGAGCGCGGCGATCATCTCGCCCCGGTCGACCATGCAGTTGTTGCGCGACATCGGGACGGAGCGGGCCTGCTCCACCATGGCGATCAGTTCGTCGATGCGATCGAGCGGGTCCACCGGTACCTCACTCCTGTCTTCGTCGGCCGCCCTCCATGATGCGGCCTGCGCCCGGCTTCGGCGCTGCACACATCATGTCGCGCCCGAGCCACCCACGCCCCACCCGCCCCACCCGGCGCGTCGCCCACCCCCGGCGGAGGGTCAGGGGCGGAGGCGGGTGGCCAACTGCTCCCGGACCAGGTCGGGGACGTGGGCGGAGACGTCGCCGCCCCACTTCGCCACGTCCTTGATCAGGCTGGACGAGATGAACGAGTAGAGCGGGTTGGTCGGCATGAACAACGTCTCCACGCCGGCCAGGCCGATGTTCATCTGGGCCATCTGCAGCTCGTAGTCGAAGTCGCTCACCGCCCGCAGGCCCTTGATCAGCACACTCGCCTGCTGCGCCCGGCAGAAGTCGACGAGCAGACCGCGGAACGACTCGACCCGGACGTTGTCGTACGAGGCGGTGACCTCGTGGAGCATGTCGATCCGCTCCTCGACCGTGAACAGGCCCTGCTTCGACTGGTTGACCAGCACCCCGACGATCACCTCGTCGAACAGCCGGCTCGCCCGGCCGATGATGTCGAGGTGACCGTTGGTGACCGGGTCGAACGAGCCCGGGCAGACCGCACGTCTCATGATCGGCGACCGTACCAAAGAGTGGTCTCGCCGTAACGTCTGCTGCGCTCCGGAGTGACACCTTCCACCCACGTGACCGATCCGGAACGACTGGACCGCTCGACGATCACCAGGGCGTCCGGGGCGAGCCAGCCGCCGTCGACCAGCGCCGTCAGCATCGCGGTGATCTCGGCGTCCGGCACCGCGTACGGCGGATCGGCGAAGACCACGTCGTATGGGCCGTCGGCCGGACCAGCGGCCAGCACGGTGGCGACCTTGCCGGTGACCAGACGCGCGGCGGGAGCGGCCCGGAGCGCGGCGATGTTCTCCCGGATCACCCGGGCGGCACGCGCGTCGGACTCGACGAGCAGCACGTGCGCGGCGCCCCGGGACAGCGCCTCCAGGCCGACCGCGCCGGAACCGGCGTACAGGTCGGCGAAACGTGCCCCGTCCAGGTCGACGTGCGAGTGCACGGCGCTGAACAGCGCCTCCCGGACCCGGTCGGAGGTGGGCCGGGTGCCGGCGCCGGGCGGCGCGGCGATCCGCCGCCCGCCGAGCGTGCCGGCCACGATCCGGGTCACCGTCGCTCCCTGCGCATGCCCCGACGCTACGCGACCCGCGCGCCGGGGTGGATCGAGCACCCGAGGTGACGCCGGGTGACTCGACGTACATCAATGATCTCGGATTCATAACGGACCCTTTACGACCCGTCGATCTCGGTAACGCCCGCACTGTCGATCTCGCTAGGGTCTGGCCCGATTGCCGGACGGACGCGCGGCTCCGGCCCCTCCGCCCGGTCTCTCCCATCCTCCCCCTCGTCAGGAGCAGGCGTGAATCGTCTCCACCTCCGGCGTGCCGCCGCCCTCACCGCCGGCACGCTGCTCGGCCTCGCGGGCGTCGCCACCGTCGCCGGCCCGGCCGCCGCCCACCACCCCGAGCCGTCCGGCAGCTACTGCGCCACCCCGAACGGCGCGGTCACCGTCACCTGGTCCGTGACCAGCAGCGAGACCGACATCTCCGGCCGCATCACCAAGCTCGTGTCCACAGTGCCCGGCCCGGTCAGCGGGGACCTGGCGGTCGGCGCCGAGCTGAAGCCGGCCGGCAAGGGCACGCTCACCGGCACCCAGACCCACACGTTCGCCGGCGCGATTCCGGAGCTGAAGCTGACCGTCGGGGCGCACTGGGACCGGGGCCGCAAGTCGCACGAGGGCGAGCGGACCGTGATCGCCCGCCCGGCCCGCGACTGCGTCACGCCGAGCCCGTCGCCGTCGCCCAGCACGCCGCCGAGTCCCACGCCCACGCCGAGCACGCCGGCCTCGCCAACCCCGACGCCGTCGGCGTCCCTCCCGCCGAGCCCGTCCACCCCGCCGTCGCCGTCCGCCCCGCCGGCGGAGCCGATCTTCAAGCTGGACCAGGACTGCGACTCGATGACGTTCGTCGTGGAGAACCCGGCCCAGGGCGCGCCGTTCACCGCCACGCTGACCACCGAGAAGGGCGTCACCAGGACGCTCGCGTCCGAGCCGGGCAAGACCAGCTCGGTCGAGTTCGACGCCTACCCGGGTCTCAAGGTCACGGTGAAGTACGACGTGGTCGAGGACGCCGAGACCATCCCGTACACCCAGCCGGACGACTGCTCTGGCCAGGGCGGCGGCCTGCCCGTCACCGGCCCGGCCGCCGGCGCCATCGTCGGCGGCGCCGCGCTGCTGCTCACCGCCGGCGCGGTGCTGTTCGTGGTGGCCCGTCGCCGCCGGATCCGCTTCACCGCCTGATCCGCACCCGAGGGCGCGTCGACCACCCGGTCGGCGCGCCCTCGCCGTGCCTGCCGCGGGTCCGGTACAGGGCGCGCGGGCGGTCAGACCGCGTCGAGCACCGACGTGACCGCGACCGGGTCGACCTCGGCCTGGTTGGTCAGCAGGACGAGCCGCTCGTCGGAGTCGGGCAGCCAGGCGGCGAACGCCTTGTAGCCACCGTTGTCCCCGGAGTGGTGCAGCGCCCGCCGGCCGGCCAGCGGGCCGACGAAGAACCCGTAGCCGTACGCCTCGTCGGGCCGTCCGGTGGGCGCGTGCGGCGCGGTCATCGCCGCCACCGAGGCCCTGGCGAGCAGCCGCCCCCGGCGCGGTACGTCGAGCCAGGTGAGCAGGTCCGCCCCGGTGCACCAGACGTCACCCGCGCCCATGCTCACCGTCGCGAGGTCCCAGGACGGCACCGCCCGGCCGCCCTCGTGGCCGGTCGCCACGTCCGGCCGCCCCTCGCCGGAACCGGCGAAGCTGCCGGCCATGCCCAGCGGCGCGAAGACCTCCCCGGCGAGGAACTCGGCGTACGGCCGGTCGGCCACCTGCTCGACGGTCCGGGCCAGCAGCACGTAGCCGGGACTGCTGTAGTGCCACCCGGCGCCGGGCGGGAACAGTGGCGGCAGCGCGGCGAACCGGTCGAGCAGCTCGTCCGGCTCGGCCGGCCCGTGCAGGTCGATCGCCGGGTAGTCCTCCCAGTGCCCGAGCCCCGAGGTATGGGTGAGCAGGTGGTGCAGCGTGATGCCGGACCACTGCGGCGGCGGCGTGCCGGGCAGCCGGCGCACGACCGGGTCGGACAGGCTCAACGCGCCCCGCTCGGCGAGCAGCAGCACCGCCACTGCTGCCATCTGCTTGCTGATCGAGGCGATCTGGAATCGCGTCGCCGGAGTGCAGCGCCGGCTGGACGTCTCGTCGGCGACCCCGGCGACCCGGTCCACCAGGAGCTCGTCACCTCGGGCCAGAAGCAGCACGCCGCGTTCGGGTGATGGTGTCGACATCTGCGCGAGCCTAGGCACGCCACGGGCGTGCCGCTGCCCCGCGACCGCACCGGCCCGCCGTCAGCCCTTCTCCAGGTATTCGGCGCGTTCCTCGTCGACGAGCGCGGCCACCGAGGCCGCGAGCGCCGGGTGCCGGGTCAGGTCCGGGTCCTCCTCGACCAGTTCGATCGCCTCGGCCCGCGCGTCGCGGATCAGCTCGGCGTCGCGTCTGAGCGACAGCAGCCGCAGGTGCGAGCGCCGGCCGGACTGGGTCGCGCCGAGCACGTCGCCCTCGCGGCGCTGTTCCAGGTCGAGTTCGGCCAGCTTGAACCCGTCGGTGGTGGAGGCGACCGCGTCCAGCCGTTCCCGCGCCGACGAGCCCTCGACCGCCTCGGTGACCAGCAGGCACAGACCGGCGGCCGAGCCCCGGCCGACCCGGCCCCGCAACTGGTGCAGCTGGGAGACGCCGAAGCGGTCGGCGTCCAGCACGATCATCACCGTCGCATTCGGCACGTTCACGCCGACCTCGACCACTGTGGTCGCGACCAGCACATCCAGCTCGCCGTCGGCGAACGCGCGCATCACCGCGTCCTTCTCGTCGGCGGGCAGCCGCCCGTGCAGCACCCCGATCCGCAGCCCGTGCAGGGGCCCCTCGGCCAGCAGCGGGGCCACCTCGGTCACCGCCAGCGGCGGGCGCCGGCCGTTGTCGTCCTCCCGCGGCGCCTCCTCGTCCGACACCGGTCCCTCACCGATGCGCGGGCACACCACGTACGCCTGGTGGCCCTTCGCGACCTCCTCGCGCAGCCGGCGCCAGGCCCGGTCGAGGAACGCGGGCTTCTCGGCGGCCGGTACGACGTGCGAGGCGATCGGCGAGCGGCCCTGCGGAAGCTGGGACAGCGTGGAGGTCTCCAGATCGCCGTAGACGGTCATGGCCACCGTGCGCGGAATCGGGGTGGCCGTCATCACCAGCACGTGCGGCGGCTGGTCGGCCTTGGCGCGCAGCGCGTCGCGCTGCTCCACGCCGAAGCGGTGCTGCTCGTCCACCACCACCAGGCCCAGGTCGTGGAAGTCGACGCCCTCGTAGAGCAGCGCGTGCGTGCCGAGCACGATGCCGGCCCGCCCCTCGGCCACCTCGGCCAGCGCCCGGCGCCGGGCCGCCGCGCCAAGCGAGCCGGTGACCAGCTCCACCCGGGTGGCGTCCTCGGCGGCGCCCAGCTCACCGGCCCGGCCGAGCGGGCCGAGCAGGTCGAGGATGCCCCGGTGGTGCTGGGCGGCGAGCACCTCGGTCGGCGCGAGCAGCGCGGCCTGCCCACCGGCGTCGACGACCTGGAGCATGGCGCGCAGCGCCACCACGGTCTTGCCGGAGCCCACCTCGCCCTGCAGCAGCCGGTGCATCGGGTGCGCGGCGGCCAGGTCGGCGGCGATCTCCCGCCCGACGACCTGCTGGCCGGAGGTCAGCTCGTACGGCAGCCGGGCGTCGAACGCGTCGAGCAGGCCGCCCGCCTTCGCCGGCCGGGCCCGCGCCGGCCACGCCGCGGCCCGGTGCTTGCGCTGCACCAGGGTGAGCTGCACGGCGAACGCCTCGTCCCACTTGAGCCGCCGACGCGCCCGGTAGAGCGCCTCCTTGCTGGTCGGACGGTGGATCTCGCGCAGCGCGGTGCCGATGTCGGCCAGGTTGCGGGTGGCCCGCACGGTGGCCGGCAGCGGGTCGTCCGGCGGGGTGAACGTGTCCAGCACGACGCGCACGCAGCGGGCGATCACCCAGGTCGGCACCGCCGCCGCGGCCGGGTAGACCGGGATCAGGGCGCCGGCGAACTCCTCGACCTCCTCGTTCGCCGCCGCCTCGCCCTCGCCACCCTCGCCGAGCAGGACGTACTCCGGGCCGTTGAGCTGCCGCTTGCCCCGGAACTCGGTCACCTTGCCGGCGAACAACCCCCACCGGCCCGGCCGCAGCTCCCGCTCCCGCCACGCCTGGTTGCCGAAGAACGTGCAGGTGAGCACGCCGCCGGAGCCGTCGCCGACGGTGACCTCCAGCAGGTTGCCGCGCCGCTGGCGCATCGGGCGCACGGCGGTGCGCTGCACCTGGGCGAGCACTGTGACCTGCTCCCCCACGTCGAGCGAGCGGATGTCGGTGTGCTCGCCGCGCTCGTCGTACCGGCGCGGGAAGTGGTAGATCAGGTCGCCCGCGGTGTGCAGGTCGAGATGCCCGGCCAACGCCTTCGCGGTGCGCTCGCCGACCAGCTTCTTCAGCGGCGTGTCCACAGTGGCCGCCTCGCTCGTCATTCGACCCCCACCAGGAGCGGATAGTGCGGCTGCCCGCCCTCGTACGCCTGCACCTCGACGAACGGCCAGGCCCGCTCGACATGCTCACGGACCCGGTCGGCCAGCCCGGCCGGCGCATCCGCGCCGCACAGCAGCGTGACCAGCTCACCGCCACCGCCGAGCATCCGGTCCACCACCGCGATGCAGGTGTCGGTCAGATCCTGCCCGATCAGGTGCACCTCGCCCTCGACCAGCGCCAGCACGTCACCCGCGCGGGCCGGGCCGGCGACGGTGAGCGCCTCCCGGGCGGCGTGGCACACCTCGGCGTACCGGCAGGCGCCGGCCGCCTCGGCCATCGCGATCACGTCGTCCTCGAAGCGCCGCTTCGGATCGCGTACTGCGAGCGCCGCGAGCGCCTGCACCGGGGAACGGGTGGGCACCACGCTCACCTTGACGCCGAGGCCGTACGCCTCCTTCGCGGCCGCGCTCGCCACCGACTGCGTGTTCGGGTCGTTCGGCAGCACCACCACCCGGGCGGCGCCGGTGGCCCGGATCGCGTTCAGCAGCTCACCGGTGGACGGGTTGGCCGGCACCACCACGGCGCCCTCGGCGGCGAACAGCTCGGCGATGCCCGCGCCGGTGGCCACCACCACGGCGGCCCGGCCGTCCGGGCGCGCCACCTGCAGCGCGGGCGCCGGGGCGGTCTGGTCGGCGAAGCGGGTCACGCCGATGCGGTGCGGCCGGCCGGCGACCACGCCCGCCTCGATCGCCGCCCCGACGTCGTTGACGTGCACGTGCACGTTCCAGGTGCCGGCGCCGTCGCCGACGATCGCCAGCGAGTCGCCGAGCACTGCCAGCTCGGCGCGCAGCCGGGCCACCGCCTCGTCGTCCGCGTCGAGCAGGTACTGCACCTCGTAGGCGTACACGTCGGAGCCGCTCTCCCGCACGGCCGTGGCCGGCGGACGGCGGGTGGGCGGCGCGGGCGCCGCCTGCGCCGGGCTCTCCCCCGTGACCACCTCGACCAGCGCGTCAAGCAGCAGACACAGGCCGCGCCCACCGGCGTCGACCACGCCCGCGCGGGCCAGCTCCGGCAACTGCTCGGGGGTACGCGCCAGCGCGTGCGCCGCCGCCTCGGCCGCGGCCCGGGCCACTGTGCGCAGGTCGTCGCTGTCCGCGAGACGGGCCGCGTGGGCCGCCGCGGCGACCACGCTGAGCAGGGTGCCCTCGACCGGCCGGGCGACCGCGGCGTAGGCGGCGGTGGTGGCGTCGGCCAGCGCGTCGGCGAGTTGCCGCCCGCCCACCGCGGGAGCGGCGGCGAGCGTGTCGGCGAGGCCGCGCAGGATCTGCGAGACGATCACCCCGGAGTTGCCGCGCGCCCCGAGCAGCGCGCCCCGGGCCATCAGCCGCAGCGCGTGCCCGTGCGCGGTGTGCCCGTCGTCGGGGAGGGTGCCGAGATCCATGGCCAGGGCCTGCTGGGCCGAGGTCAGCGTGAGGACCAGGTTGGTGCCGGTGTCGCCGTCGGGCACCGGGTAGACGTTCAGCTCGTCGATCTCGCCCTGGTGCCGCCGGAGGGCGGCCAGCCCGCTCGCGCACCAGCGGCGCACCGCTGCGGCGTCGAGGGTCTCCAGCACGTCGGGAAGCCTACTGGCGCGCACCGACACGCGCCGGGGTCGTCCGCCGCGTGTCCGCCCCGCCCGCCGGCCCGGCCGGGTCGCCGGTACGCTGGGTGGGCTCGCGAAAGGGCCGGTTGGGCGTACCGACTGTCATCGGGTAACCTGACCAGGTTGCCCGGGCAGCGCCTGGCGGCGACCTCATGAACGTTTCAATCCCAGGAGTATCCCGTGGCTAGCGTGTGCGACGTCTGTGGCAAGGGGCCGGGCTTCGGCCACAACGTGTCCCACTCGCACCGGCGGACCAACCGCCGCTGGAACCCGAACATCCAGTCGGTGCGCACCCCGGCCGGTGGCGGCAACACCAAGAAGTTGAAGGTCTGCACCTCGTGCATCAAGGCCGGCAAGGTCACCCGCGCCTGACGCGGTAGCGCCACCGAACATCGTCGGTCGCCGGCGGATCCCTCGGGATCCGCCGGCTTCTGTCGTATCCACCGACCCGCGCCGCACACCTGACCGACCGTACGGCGACCGGCTGGTACGGGCCGGTTAGGGTGCTGCTGCGCCGGCCGTCCGGTTCCGGCGCGAGCCGTGGGGAGGGTGACCGGTGGACCTCGATCTGGGTCGCGAGCAACTGGTGGTGGTGGGCGCGTCGTTCGGCTCACTGAGCTGGTTCGACCAGCAACTGCCGGCCGGCACCGTGGTACTGGTCGAGGAGCCGGACGTGATCGCCCGCCGCGACCTGGCCCGGTTCGCCGAGCGGCTGCCGATGATCGGGCGACTGGTCGAGGCCGAGTACCAGACCGGCTTCGACGCCGACGCCCTGCTCGCCCGCGAGCCCGCCCTGGCCGACGCCCGGCTGGTCCTGCCCGGCCTGGAGTACGCGGTCGGCGCCGCCGCCCGGCTCGCCGAACGGCTCGGGTTGCCCGGCGCCGGGGCGGAGGCCGCTGACATCTTCTCCGACAAGCACCGGATGCGGCTGCTCGCCGACCGGATCGGACTGGCCAACCCCGTCTACGAGCTGGTCGACGACCCGGCGCGGGCGGTGGAGTTCGCGCGGGCGCACGGCGGCCGGTGCGTGCTCAAGCCCACCCGCCGTTCCGGCAGCCTGGGCGTGCAGCTGATCACCGACCCGGCCGAGGTGCCCGCCCGCTGGGCGGCGAGCGCCGCGCCGCCGGACCCGGCCGAGGCCACCGAGCGCGGCCTGCCCACCGGCGTGCTGGTGGAGGAACTGCTGGTCGGCTCCGAGCACAGCGTCGAGCTGCTGGTCGCCGACAGCGAGGTGATCTTCGCTAACGTCACCGACAAGCGGATCGCCGGTGGCCGGTACCCGGTCGAGACCGGCCACACCGTGCCGTCCGCGCTGCCCGCCACCGAGCACGACGCGCTGCGCGCCGCCGCGGTACTCCTCGCCGAGGCGGCCGGCTTCCGCAGCGGCATGCTGCACAGCGAGTGGATCCTCGTCGACGGCGTGCCGACGCTGGTGGAGTGCGCGGCCCGGATGCCCGGCGACATGATCACCGCGCTGATCTCGATCGCCTACGAGCGCGACGTCATCGAGGCGTACCTGCGGGTGCTGCGCGGCGAACGGCCGGCGTTGCCGGCGCGGCCGACCGGCGCGGCGGCCATCGAGTTCCTGATCGCGCCGCCCGGACAGGTCACCGCCGTCGACGGCAAGCGCGACGCGCTGCGCGTGCCGGGCGTGCTCGACGTGCAGGTCGAGACGAAGGTCGGTCAGACCGTGCCGGAACTGCTCTCCTCGGCGCACCGCAGCGGGCACCTGATGGCCTGGGGCGCGACCCCGGACGAGGCGGCCAGTGCCGCACGCCGCGCCGCGAACGAGATCCGCATCACCGTCGGCTAGAGCGTGCGGCCGTAGGACAGGCAGCCCGGGGCGTCCTTGTAGTAGCCGAAGTTCGGGATCCGCTCGTAGCCGGACGAGGTGTACATGGCGATCGCCTCGGGCTGCTTGTCGCCGCACTCCAGCACGATCCGTTTGCGGCCGTGGTCACGGGCGGAGCGCTCGACCGCGCCGAGCACCGCACGGGCCACGCCCCGGCCCCGGGCCGCCGGGTCGGTGTACATCCGCTTCAACTCGGCCGTGTCGCCGTCCGCGCCGTGGCTGCGCCAGCCGCCGCAGCCCACCGGACGCCCGTCGAGGTAGGCGACGAGGAACGCGCCGTCCGGCGGGGTGAACTCGGCCGCGTCGACAGGGGTGTCGTCGCCGCTGCCGCCGTAACGGGCGCCGAGATCGGCCAGCGCCGCCCGGATCAGCACCTGCGACTCAGGCGCGTCGAAGCGCCGCTCCCGGATCTCGATCTCGCTCACCGTGCCAGGTTACGACCGCCTCCGGCCCCCGCCCGGCCCGGCGGCCGGGGGTCGGACGCAGATCACTCCGCCGTTCGGCGGAAGTGGTCCCAGCCGCGCGGGCCGTCGTACCCGGCGCCGTCGACGGTGACCCCGGCGCCGGCCGCCACCCGCCCGACCGGCCGCCAGCCGTCGGGCAGCGCGGCGTCGGGCGGGAACGTCGCCGCCAGGGCATGGTCGTCGCCGCCGGCCAGGATCCAGGTGTACGGGTCGACGCCGAGCGCCGCCGCCGCGTCGCGCATCTGCCGGGGCACCTCGAACGCCTCCCGGCGCAGGTCGACGGCCACGCCGCTGGCGGCGGCCACGTGCCCGAGGTCGGCCAGCAGCCCGTCCGACACGTCGATCATGGCGGTGGCGCCCGCCGCGGCGGCGGCCGGTCCGGCCGCGTACGGCACCTCCGGGCGGCGGAACGCCTCGACCAGCAGCCGGGGCGTGCGGAAGCCCCGGGACAGCACCGTGTAGCCCGCCGCCGCCCAGCCGGTGCGCCCGGCCAGCGCCACCACGTCGCCGGGCCGGGCGCCGGAGCGGACCACCGGTGGCCGCCCGGCCAGGTCGCCGAGCGCGGTCACCGCGATGGTGAGCGTCGGGCTGGCCGACATGTCCCCGCCGACCACGCTCGCGCCGACGAGCGCCGCCTCCGCGCCCAGCCCGTCGGCCAGCTCCTCGGCCCAGGCCGGGTCCAGCTCGGCCGGCATGCAGAGCGCGACGAGCAGCGCGGTCGGGGTGGCGCCCATGGCGGCGATGTCGGCGAGGTTGGCCGCCGCCGCGCGGTGTCCCACGTCCCGCGCCGCCGACCAGTCGCGCCGGAAGTGCCGTCCCTCCACCAGCACGTCGGTCGATGCGACCACCCGCCGATCCGGCGCCGCCACCACCGCGCCGTCGTCGCCCGGGCCGAGCAGGCAGCTCTGTCCCTGTGCCAGCCGGGCGGTCACCCGGTCGATCAGCCCGAACTCGCCGACATCCGTGACCGTCATGCCGTCCCCTCGATCCGCTGCGTCGTTGCGCACGTTCCACCCCTGTCCGCGCCGGCGTGTGCTCGCTCACCGCGTACGACCGGCAACCGATAGGGATCACTGCCGCTCAGTACGGTAGTTTCACCCTTCGGGTCGCCCGGAGGCGACGGACGGAGGTCGAGTCGTGGTACAGGCGTACATCCTCATCCAGACCGAGGTCGGCCGGGCGCGTGACGTGGCCGGTCTGATCGCGGACCTGGCCGGCGTGGTACGGGTCGACGCCGTCACCGGGCCGTACGACGTGGTGGTGCTCACCGAGGCGAACACCGTCGACGAGCTCGGCAAACTCATTGTCAGCAAGGTGCAGATGGTGCCCGGCATCACCCGCACCCTCACGTGTTCGGTGGTGCGGCTGTAAGTGGACGAGAAGACTTCCCCGCGCCCGGACCGCTCCACCCGCCGCGCCGCGCTCTGGGCGACTCTGGTCGCCGTGCCGGTGACGGTGGCGGTGGCCGGGTTCACGTTCGCCAAGCTGGCCCCGGAGTCGCCGGACGCCGGGCCGAGCGCGTCGGCGAGCCCCCGGGCACAGTCGAGCGCGCCGGTCGAGATGGCCGCCCCGGCGCTGGCCGAGCGGCCGACCGTACTCTGCCGTGCCCTGATGTCGCAGCTTCCGGACAGCGTGCGTGACCTGCCGCAGCGTCCGGTCACCGCGGGCCCGGAGCAGAACGCCGCGTACGGCGACCCGGCGCTGACGGTGGCCTGCGGCGGCAGCCCGGCGCAGTTCCCGCCCACCGACGAGGTGTGGACGGTGAACAAGGTCTGCTGGCACGCGGCCGAGGAGGCCGACGCCACGGTGCTGACCACCGTCGACCGGGAGACCCCGATCCGGGTGCGGGTGCCGAAGTCGTACGAGCCGCCGCTGCAGTGGGTGACGACGATCTCCGACACCATCGTCAGCTCCGTGCCCTCGGCGAAGCAGGCCCCCTCGGGCTGCTCCGCCTGACGCCCGGCCGGCCGGTTCAGCGGCCGGCGCGGCGGTGCAGGGCGGTACGGATCAGCCGGTTGACCAGCTTCGGGTACTCCAGCCCGCTGGCCGACCACATCCGCGGGAACATCGACGTCGGGGTGAAGCCCGGCATCGTGTTGATCTCGTTGAGGTAGACGTCCATCTGCGGGGTCACGAAGAAGTCGACCCGGGCCAGGCCGGAGCAGTCGAGCGCGGTGAAGGCCCGGGTGGCGTAGTCGCGCACCTGCCGCGCGACCGGCTCGGGCAGGTCGGCCGGTACGTCGTACTCGCAGACCTCGTCGGCGAAGATGTACTTGGCCTCGAAGTCGTACCAGTCGCGGTCGCCGATCATCCGCACCTCGGCGAGCACCGAGGCCTCCGGCGCGCCGCCGGCCTCGCCCTCCAGCACACCGCACTCGATCTCGCGGCCGACCACGGCGCCCTCGACGAGCACCTTGCTGTCGATCTCCCGGGCGGTGACGAGCGCGGCGTCCAGGTCCGCCCAGTCGTCGACCTTGGTGATGCCGAACGAGGAGCCGGCCCGGGACGGCTTGACGAAGACGGGCAGCCCGAGGCGCTCCTTGTCCTCCTCGCTCAGCGACATCCCGGCGCGCAGCACCGCGTACGGGCCGACCGGGATGCCCTCGGCGGCGCAGAGCTTCTTGGTGAACTCCTTGTCCATGGCCGCGGCGGAGGCGAACACGTTCGCGCCGACGTAGGGGATGTCGGCCATCTCCAGCATTCCCTGGATCGTGCCGTCCTCGCCGTACGCGCCGTGGAGCACCGGGAAGACCACGTCCACGTCGGCGAGCGCGACCGGCCCCTGGGCCGGGTCGAGCACCATCAGGCCGCCCGCGGCCGGGTCGGCGCGCAGCACCAGCTCGGCGCCGGACCCGGCGGTGATCTCCGGGAGTTTCCGGTCGGTGATGGCGAGCCGGCTCGGTTCGCCGTCGGCGAGCACCCACTGGCCCTGCCGGGTGATGCCGACCGGCACCACCTCGAACTCGTCCGGGTCGAGCGCGGCCAGCACGCTGCCGGCGCTGACGCAGGAGATGCCGTGCTCGGGGCTGCGGCCACCGAAGACGATCGCCACACGGGTCTTGCCTGGGGTGGTCATGGTCACCTCATCGTCGCGACTGCGGCTGGCCGTGCTCGCCGGTGGCGCTCACCCGATTGACCTTACTGTGCGTTGTCGGCGGGGGTGGTCGATACCCGGGGAGACGCGGAGCCACGTGGCAAACGGTCAAGGTGACATATACAGGGAGTAACCATACGAGGGTGGCTGCGGCTCAGAAGGCCGGGTGCCGGGGCCGGCGACCGACCGCGATCACCTTGACGCGCTGCCGGCCGGCCCGCACCATGCCCAGCGCCATGAACGCGCCGGCGATCCGGTCGGCCGCCTCCCGGCTGTTCGCGCCGACGACCTGCCGTCGGCGTTCGGGGCTGGTCCGCTCGTCGCGCCCGGCGCCGTCCGGGGGTCGCACGTCGGTGAGGACCACGAGGAACCGGGTCATTCCCGGCCACCTCCGCTCCGCAGGCGGCAGGCCGTCACCGTCATCGCGGAACCCCTCCCCATCTCGTGGACCGGCAGGGGCACGCGGCGGCCGGATCGTGGGGGAGTAGAAATCCGACCACCGCGCGCCCCATCCCCTCCGGTCGCTCACCGCCACCGTCGCCACGACAACCGGCGGTGAGGACGCCGTCACAGATTGACAGGTTCACGGGCGTGAATGCAACTCTCATCGACTTTCTCTCACGCACATTTTCCCACCAGATGTGCGACCATCGATGCATGGCGCCGAAGACCGCCCGGGCCCGACGGCTCGGCATCGCACTGCGGACCCACCGGGAGGCCGCCGGCCTCACCCTGGAGTCCGCGGCCGACGAGATCAACAGCACCCGGAGCACGCTGTCCCGCTACGAGAACGCGCAGACGCTGATCAGTCCCGCCACCGTGCGCGCGTTGCTGACCAGCTACGGCGTGGGCCCGGACGAGATCGCCGCGGCCGTGGAGCTCGCGAAGGACGCCCGCAAGCCCGGCTGGTGGGTGTCCTACTCGTACCTGCTGGACCGCCGCACCATCGACTTCATCGCGCTGGAGGCCGAGGCCACCGGCATCGCGAACTTCGAGCCGTCGGTGGTGCCCGGTCTGCTGCAGACCGCCGACTACATCCGCGGCGTGATGCGCGGCGGCCCGCACACCCTCAGCGACGAGCAGGTGGAGCAGCGGGTGCAGCTACGGCTGGACCGCCAGCAGCGGCTCTCCGGGGACGAGCCGCCGATCCTCGACGCCATCATCGACGAGGGCGCGCTGCTGCGCCCGGTCGGTGGGCCCTCGGTCATGTCCGCCCAGCTCCAGCACCTGGTGAAGATGGCCGAGCTGCCGAACATCACGGTGCAGGTGATCCCCCTGGCCGCCGGTTACCACCGCGGTACCCGGGGCTCGCTGCACATGCTGGAGTTCGCCGACCCGGAGGACCCGATCATCGCCTCGGTGGAGACCGTCGCCGGGCAGATGATCCTCGACCGGCCGGGCGACCTGCGTACCTGCACCAAGATCATGGAGCACCTGCGGACCGTGGCGCTGAGCCCGGCGGCCAGTCGGGACCAGTTGCTCCGCCTGCTGAACGAGAGGTGACCCAGATGAACGGCACGAACCGTCCGCACCCGACACCGGCCGGCTGGCGCAAGAGCAGTCACAGCGGCGACGAGGGCGCATGCGTGGAGATGGCGCCGCTGCCCGGCTCGGTGGCGGTCCGCGACTCCAAGGACCCGGCCGGCCCGGTGCTGGTGTTCCGGCCGCACGCCTGGGCCGCGTTCACCGCGGCGCCGCCGCGCCCCTGACCGCGGCTCCTCAGGTGGACGCGCCGCCCGGCCGCAACGGCGCGGCCACGGCGGCGGCGCGCACCGCCTCCAGCGCGGCGATGGCCACCCCACGCGCCCCGGCCATGTCCCGGTCCGGCACCAGGGCGAAGGTGGCCACCGCCCGCTGCTCCGCACGGAGCACCGTGTGCTCGGCGACAGCGGCGAGGAACCAGTCCCGGAACTCCGGCGCCGCCTCCACCACGCCCCCGCCGACGAAGTACGCGTGCGGGTCGGTGAAGTTGGCCGCGATGGTGAACAGCCGCCCCAGCGCCCGCGCCTGCTGGCCGAACACCTGGCGGGCCAGCGGGTCGCCCCGCTCGCCGTAGCCGCGCAGCAGCTTCGCGGCCCGGTCCGGCTCCTCCGCGGCCAGCGGATGCTCCGGATGCCGGGCCAGCCAGTACGGCAGCAGGTTGCGCCGGATCGCGGTCAGCGAGGCGACGCTCTCCGCGTCACCGGTGAAGCCGCACGCGCAGACCGGCGCCGCCTGGTCCGGCTCGACCAGGCCGTCCAGCGGGATGTGCACGTGCCCGAACTCGCCGGCCATGCCGGCCGCGCCGCCGACCACCCGCCCGGACTCCACCACACCCCCGCCGAGCCCGGTGCCGACGATCGCGGCCACCGAGGACCGGGCCATCGCGTCCGCGCCGAAGTGCACGTGGTGGGCGTAGAGCGCGGCGGCGTTGCCGTCGTTGGCGTACACCACCGGCAGGCCGAGCCGCCGCTCCAGCGCGGTACGCACGTCGAAGCCGCGCCAGGCCGGCTGGGAGAAGTTGGTGGAGCCCCGCGAGGAGATGACCCCGGTGGCGCTGGCCGGGCCGGGCGTGTCCAGCCCGACCGCGCATACCAGGTCGCGGGGCACGCCGGTGTGGGCGAGCACGCCGTCGAACGCCCGCGCCAGCGCCTCCACCGCCGCCTCCGGCCCGGCGCCCACGTCACTCGGGATCTCCAGCAGCCCGTCCACCAGGAACCGGCCGTCGACGGTCAGCACAGTGGCGTTGTCGCTCGTGCCCCCGTTGTCCAACCCCACCACCACCGGCACACCTGCGCTGCCCACCGCCACCGCCTCCCGCCGCGCCTGACCCGAGGCTAGTTCCCGTCCGGCCCACCCGCCACGCCCCCGGCGGGACTCCCCCACCGCGATCAGCCGGGACTCCCCCGCCGCGGTCAGCCGGGACGGCGGGCGGTCACCGCTGTCGCCTCGCGTTCCTCGTCGCGGACCACAGCCGGCTCCAGCCCGGCGGCGGTGAACACGGCGCACAACTCCGGGGCCTGCGCGACGCTCACCTCGACCACCACATGCCCGCCCGGGGCGAGCCACTCGGCCGCGCCGGAGGCGACCCGGCGCAGCACGGCCAGGCCGTCCGTGCCGCCGTCCAGCGCCACCGGCGCCTCGTACAGGCGCGCCTCGGCCGGCAGCGAGGTCACCGCGGCGGTCGGCACGTACGGCGCGTTCGCCACCACCAGGTCCAGCGTCCCGCGCCGGCCGGCCGGCAGCGCGTCGAACAGGTCGCCCTCGTAGACCGGGACGCCCAGCGGTTCGAGGTTGCGCCGGGCGCAGGCCACCGCCACCGGGTCGATGTCGGCGGCGGCCAGCCAGCGCGGCGTCAGCCGCTCGTGCAGCACCACGGCGGCGGCGCCGGAGCCGCAGCACAGGTCGAGCACCGCGGGGGCCGGCCCGGCCAGCGCCGTCGCGGCGTCGACGAGCAGGGCGGTCCGGCCGCGCGGCACGAACACACCCGGGTGGACGGCGATCCGCCGACCGCAGAACTCGGCCCAGCCGAGCAGATGTTCCAGCGGCAGGCCGGCGACGCGACGGTCGACCAGCCGGGTCAACGTCTGCGCCGAGTCGGCGGCGGCGATCAGCAGGTCCGCCTCGTCCTCGGCGAAGACGCAACCGGCGGCGCGCAGCCGGCGGACGAGGGCCGGACGATCGGGAGTGAACACGGTGGATGCCATGGCAGGCCTTTCGGGAAGCGCTCGTCGGCGCTCCCGGCGTCGCCTCAGCTCCTGGGCGACGCGGACTCGGAGGGAACGCCGGTCCTCTGCTGGGGGATCGGACTCACCTCCTCGGGTCGGGGCCGCACGGGCCGTGGCTGCCCGTCACGATAGCCCAGCGGGCGTCGCGCCGTCAGCCCGCCGCGTCCAGCGCGGCCGCCACGTCGGCGAGCAGATCGGCCGTGTCCTCGATGCCGCAGGAGAACCGCACGAAGCCGGGCGGCGTGGCGTCGCCCCACTGGGCGCGCCGGTCGGCGGTGCTGTGCAGCCCGCCGAACGAGGTGGCGGCGGCCACCAGCCGGGAGGCGCCGAGGAACCGGGCCACCCGGCCCTCGTCGCCCAGGTCGAACGAGACCACGCCCGGCACGCGCCGCATCTGTGCCGACGCGACCGGGTACGCCGGGTCGTCCGGCCGTCCGGGCCAGCGCACCCCGGTCACGTCCGGCCGGGCCGCGAGCAGGTCGGCCAGCGCCCGCGCGTTGGCGGTCTGCCGGGCCAGCCGCAGGTCGAGCGTGGCCAGCGACCGGTGGGCCAGCCAGCAGTCGAACGCGCCGGGCACCCCACCGGTGGCGTTGCGCCAGGTGGTCGCCGCGTCCCGCAGCCCGGCGTCGCGGGTGGCCAGATAGCCCAGCAGCAGATCCGAGTGGCCGGTCAGCGCCTTGGTGCCGGAGGCGACCACCACGTCCGCGCCGAGGTCCAGCGGGCGCTGCCCGAGCGGCGTCGCGGTGGTGTTGTCCACCGCCACCAGCGCCCCGGCGGCGTGCGCGGCGGCGGCCACCGCCCGCACGTCGACGACGTCCAGGCCGGGGTTCGCCGGGGTCTCCAGCAGCACCAGCCGCACGCCGTCGAACGACGGGTACGGCCCGGCGGTCGGCACCAGCGTCACCCGTACGCCGAGCTGCTCCAGCGTGCCCGAGGCGAACGAGCGCACCGAGTAGTAGCCGTCGGCGGGCAGCAGCACGGTGTCGCCGGGTCGCAGCACCGTCAGCAGCAGCCCGGTGATGGCGGCCTGGCCGCTGGCGAAGACGCGGCAGTCGGCGCCCTCCAGCTCGCCGATCGCCGTCTCCAGCAGTCGCCGGGTCGGGTTGTCCGGCCGCCCGTACCCGTCCGCCGCCGCCGACGGGCCGCGCTCCGGGTCGAGGTGGTACGGCGCGGCGAAGACCGGGCCGGGCAGGAACGGCTGCCCGGGTACCGCCTCCGGCAGTCCGGCGTGGACGCTGCGCGTGCCGTCGCCCCAGTTCTCGCCACTCATCCCGGCTCCGCTCACTCGTACGACTCCGGCTTGGCGGTACGGCTCATCAGCGCGTCCACCGCGAGGCGCGGGTCCATCCCCTCGTGGCAGATCCGCTCGATCTGCTCGGTGATCGGCATCTCGACCCCGTGCGCGCGGGCCAGGTCGCGGATGGCCAGGCAGCTCTTGACGCCCTCGGCGGTCTGCCGGGTGGCCGCCTGGGCCTGCTCCAGCGACTCCCCCCGGCCGAGGTGCTCGCCGAAGGTGCGGTTACGGGCCATCGGGGACGAGCAGGAGGCGACCAGGTCGCCCATGCCGGCCAGCCCGGCGAACGTGATCGGGTCGGCGCCGAGCGCCACGCCCAGCCGGGCGGTCTCGGCCAGCCCCCGGGTCATCAGCATGGCCCGGGTGTTGTCGCCGAAGCCCATCGCGGTGGCGATGCCGTACGCCAGCGCGATCACGTTCTTCACCGCGCCGCCCAGCTCGCAGCCGATCACGTCGTCGTTCGTGTACGGGCGGAAGTACGGGGTCCGGATGGACGCCTGCACCAGCGCGGTACGCCGGCTGTCGGTGCCGGCGACCACCGTCGCGGCCGGCTGCTCGGCGGCGATCTCCGGGGCCAGGTTGGGCCCGGAGACGACCACCACCCGGTCGGCGGGCACCCCGGCGGTCTCCATGATCACCTGGCTCATCCGCTTGGTGGTGCCCAGCTCGATGCCCTTCATCAGCGACACGAGCGTGGCGTCCGGCGCCACGTACGGCGTCCAGTCGGCGAGGTTGCCGCGCAGCGTCTGCGACGGCACCGAGAGCACCACCACCTCGGCGCCCTCGATCGCCTCGGCGGCGTCGCCGGTGGCGGTCACCCGCTCGGGCAGGCGAATCCCCGGCAGGTACTCCGGGTTGTGCCGCCCGGTCCGGATCGCCTCGGCCACCGCGGCCCGGCGGGCCAGGACCGTGACGTCCCGCCCGGCGTCGGCGAGGATCTTGGCGAACGCGGTCCCCCAGGACCCGGCGCCCAGCACCGCCACGTGCCCGCTCATTCGCCGGCCTCCCGGATGCCGGTGCGGGCGGGCCGCTGCCAGAGCGGCGGTGGTGTGCCGCCACGGATCTCCGCGACCAGATCCCGGATGCGCAGCATGATGGTGTCCGTCATCTCCTCCAGGATCGGCCGGGTCGGCGTGGCGCCGGCCCAGGGGCTCAGGTCCACCGGCGGGCCGGCGACCACCGTCACCGGGGTACGCGGGCGCAGCCCGAACCGCGCCGTACGCGGGTCGAACATCCGCTCCGGGCCGACCATGGCGATCGGGACCACCGGGGCGCCGGTCGCGAGCGCCAGCCGGGCCGCGCCGGTCTTGCCCTTCATCGGCCACAGGTCCGGCTCCCGGGTGGTGGTGCCCTCCGGGTAGATCACCACGGCGCCCCCCTCGGCCAGCGCGGCGACCAGCTTGTCCAGCGACTTGACCGCCTCGACGGTGCCCCGTTCGACAGGGATCTGCTGGCAGCGGTGCAGGATCGCGCCGACCACCGGCACCCGGAACACGCTGGCCTTGCCGAGGAAACGCGGCCAGCGCCCGGCGTCGTAGATGTAGTGGGCGACCACGAGCGGGTCGGCGTGCGAGATGTGGTTCGGCACGAGGATCACGCCGCCGTCGCCGCGCAGGTGCTCCATGCCCCGCCAGGTGCGCCGGGTCCAGACCGTCATCAGCGGCTTCACCAGCACCACGGCGAGCCGTCGCCAGAACCCCAGCCTCCGCCGTGCCACAGTGCCTCCTCGATCCGCCCACGCGCCCCGGCACAGAATCATGCCTGTTCGCCCCCGCTGCGGCCAGTGCGGGTACCGGCGCTCCCGCTGGCAGGATGGTCGGCGTGTCTGAGGCCCGCTGGACCGTGGTGATGCCGGTGAAGCGCCTGGGAGCGGCGAAGAGCCGGCTGCGGGGCGCGCTGCCCGGCGTACCCCATGAGGAGCTGGCGCTGGCCCTGGCGGCCGACACGCTGCGCGCGGCGCGGGCGTGCCCGGCGGTCGCCGGGGTGCTCGTGGTGACCGACGACGCGCGGGTGCGCGCGGCGGCGGACGCGGCGGGCGCCCGGGTCGCCGCCGATCCGGGCGCCGGGCTGAACGCGGCGTTCCGGCACGGCGCGGCCGTCGCCGGGCCGCGCGCCGCCGTGGCCGGCCTGACCGCCGACCTGCCCGCGCTGCGACCGGCCGAGCTGGCCGCCGCGCTGCGTGCCACCCAGGGGGTACGCGGGTACGTCGCGGACGCACCCGGCGGTGGCACCGTGCTGCTGGCCGCGCCGGCCGGGGTGCCGCTGGCGCCGCGGTTCGGGCCCGGCTCGGCCGCCGCCCACGCGGCGAGCGGGGCGCTGCCGCTGGCCGGTGACTGGCCCAGCCTGCGCCGGGACGTGGACACCCCGGCGGACCTGGCCGCCGCCGCCGGGCTGGGTCTGGGGCCACGCACGGCGGCGCTGCTGGCCGGGGCCGAAGTCCGGTACGGTGCTGGCATGCAGGGCACGGTGGCCACCTACGACGCGTCGACCCGCAGCGGCGTGCTGCTGCTCGACGACGGCACCGAGCTGGCGTTCCCGGCCCGCGCGTTCGACGCCTCCGGGCTGCGGCTGCTCCGATTGGGGCAGCGTGTCCGGATCGAGCGAAACGCCGACGGCGAGGTCGTCCGGGTGACCTTGCCGACCATGGCGTGAACAACCTGGCCGGAGTTCATTTTCCGTTCACCCTTATCGGGGAATCATGAGGTGGTGAGCACCCCTCGCGAGCACCCCGACGGCCCGCCGCCGATCCTCGACCCCGGCCCGCCCCGCAACGGCCGCCCCAGCCGCGGCCCGGACGGGCGGTTCCGCCAGCCCCGGCCCCCGGAGGAGCGCCTCGGCGCCGACCCGGACGCGGCCGGCGCCACCGGGCTGGACGAGCCGCTCGACCCGGTCGAGGGCCCGGACGAGACCGGCCCGGACGAGACCGGCCCGGACGCCGGGTCGCCACCGGCGCAGCCGCTGCCGGAGGACCGCTTCCTCAACCGGGAGCTGTCCTGGCTCGACTTCAACGCCCGGGTGCTGGCGCTCGCCGAGGACCCGCGCACCCCGCTGCTGGAACGGGCGAAGTTCCTGGCCATCTTCGCCAGCAACCTGGACGAGTTCTACATGGTCCGGGTGGCCGGGTTGAAGCGCCGCCTCTCCGCGGGCCTGCCGGTGCGCGGTGGCGACCGGCTGCCGCTGCGCACCCAGCTCGAACTCGTCACCGAGAAGGCCGCCGGCCTGGTCGCCCGGCACGCCGCCTGCCTGGTCGACGACGTGCTGCCGAAGCTCGCCGCCGAGGACATCCGCATCCTGCGCTGGAGCGACCTGGACGACGCCGAGCGGGAGCGGCTGCGCACCTGGTTCCGGGAGCACATCTTCCCGGTGCTCACCCCGCTGGCGGTCGACCCGGCGCACCCGTTCCCGTACATCTCCGGCCGGTCGCTGAACCTGGCCGTCTCGGTACGCGACCCGGACGGCGGCTCGGAGCTGTTCGCCCGGGTCAAGGTGCCGAACAACGTGCCCCGGTTCGTCCGGGTCCACCGGGAGCAGCCGGGCGTGCGGTTCCTGCCGGTGGAGGACCTCATCTCGGTGCACCTCGGCCAGCTCTTCTCCGGCATGCAGGTGGTCGAGTGCCACCTGTTCCGGGTGACCCGCAACGCCGAGGTCGAGGTGGACGAGGACCGCGACGAGGACCTGCTCCAGGCGCTGGAACGGGAACTGGCCCGGCGCCGGTTCGGTCCGCCGGTACGCCTGGAGGTGGCCGCGTCCATCTCCGACCACATGCTGGAGCTGCTCGTCCGCGAGCTGGACATGGACGACCACGACGTGCTGCGGGTACGCGGGCTGCTCGACCTGTCCGCGCTGTGGCAGGTCTACGGCGAGGCGGACCGGCCCGACCTGAAGGACCCGTCGTTCGTGCCGGCCACCCATCCGCGCCTGGCCGAGGGCGAGGTGCCGCGCAGCGTCTTCGCCACGCTGCGCGACGGCGACGTGCTGGTGCACCACCCGTACCACTCGTTCGCCACCAGCGTGCAGCGCTTCGTCGAGCAGGCCGCGGCCGACCCGAACGTGCTCGCCATCAAGCAGACGCTCTACCGCACCAGCGGCGACTCCCCGATCGTGGACGCGCTGGTCGACGCGGCCGCCGCCGGCAAGCAGGTGGTGGTGCTGGTGGAGCTGAAGGCGCGCTTCGACGAGGTGGCGAACATCGGCTGGGCGCGCACGCTGGAACGGGCCGGCTGCCACGTGGTGTACGGCCTGGTGGGCCTCAAGACGCACTGCAAGACCGCGCTCGTCGTACGCCAGGAGGGCAACCAGATCCGCCGGTACTGCCACATCGGCACCGGCAACTACCACCCGAAGACGGCACGGCTCTACGAGGACTTCGGCATGCTCACCGCCGACCCGGAGATCGGCGCCGACCTGACCGACCTGTTCAACGTGCTCACCGGCTACAGCCGGCAGACCGCGTACCGGCGGCTGCTGGTGGCGCCGCAGGGCATCCGCAGCGGCCTGATCGAGCGCATCGACAGGGAGATCGAGCACGTCCGGCTGGGCATGCCGGGGCTGGTGCAGTTCAAGGTGAACTCCCTGGTGGACGAGGAGATCACCGACGCGCTCTACCGGGCGTCGCGGGCCGGCGTGCACGTGGACCTGCTGATCCGGGGCATGTGCACGCTGCGGCCGGGCGTGCCGGGGCTGTCGGAGAACATCCGGGTCCGCTCGATTCTCGGCCGGTTCCTGGAGCACTCCCGGATCTTCCGGTTCGGCAACAACGGCGACGCCGAGTTCTGGATGGGCTCCGCCGACCTGATGCACCGCAACCTGGACCGCCGGGTCGAGGCGCTGGTGCAGGTGAGCGATCCGGTGGCCCGCGCCGAGCTGGACCACGTCCTCACCGCCGCGTTCGACCCCGACGTGGACGCGTTCGAGCTGGCCGCCGACGGCACCTGGCACCGGCGTACCGGCGACGGCGACACGCCGCTGACCCACCTGCAGGACCTGTTGCTGCGCCGGGTCGGCGGCCGGGCGGACTGAGCGGGCCGTGGCGCGTGCCGGGCGGGCATACGGTGAGCGGGTGAGCGACGACGAGCCGGTACGGATCCGGGCCGCGGGCGGCGTGGTGTGGCGCCCGGGCCCGGCCGGCGTCGAGGTCTGCCTCGTGCACCGCCCCCGGTACGGCGACTGGTCGTTGCCGAAGGGCAAGCTGGACCGCGGCGAGCATCCGCTGGTCGCCGCCGTCCGTGAGGTCGCCGAGGAGACTGACGTACGCGCGGTGCCGCAGGTGCGCCTGCCCACCGTCCGCTACCGCAGCGAGGGTCACGCCAAGGCGGTCGACTACTGGTCCATGCGGGCGGCCGGCGCCGGCGGCTTCCAGCCCGGCACCGAGGTCGACGACGTGGCCTGGTTCCCGGTCGACGACGCGGTACGCCGGGTCAGCTACCCGCACGACGCCGAGGTGATCGCCGCGTTCGCGGCGCTGCCGCCGGTCACCGCGACCGTGCTGCTGGTGCGGCACGCCAGCGCCGGCAAGCGCGGCACCTGGACCGGCCCGGACCACGGGCGCCCGCTGGACGACGACGGGCAGGCCCAGGCGCTGGCGCTGGTGCCGCTCGTGGCCCTGGTCCGCCCGGCCCGCCTGTGCTCCGCCTCGGCGCGCCGCTGCGTGCAGACGTTGAGCCCGGCCGCGGCCCGGCTGGACCTGCCGATCGAGGTGTGCGGCGACTTCGACGAGCCGGAGCCGGGCCAGCAGGCCGAGGAGTGCGCGCTCGCCGCCGCGGCCCGCCTGGTCGCGCTGGCGCAGGCCGCCGGGACGGTGGCGGTGTGCAGCCAGGGCAAGGTGATCCCGGGCGCGCTGGAACGGCTCACCGGCCGCGTGGACGAGGACTTCACCACCGCCAAGGGCGGTGGCTGGCTGCTGCCGTTCACCGGTGACCGGCTGGTCCTCCCGGACCGGCTGTGAGGCGGCTCAGGGCAGCGTGACGGTGAGCGTCACCGGGAGGTGGTCGCTGGCCTCGGTACGCGGCGCGCGTACCTCACCGGCGGTCAGGCCCGGGGAGACGAAGACGTGGTCGATCTGGGTGCGCGGGTCGTCGGCCGGGCTGGTCCGCAACGGCCGGGCCGGGGCCAGCGCGTCCACCAGCCCGGCGCCGGTGAACTCGGCGAACGCCGGGTCGGCCGGCTCGGTGTTCAGGTCACCACCGAGCACCAGCGGACGGCCGGCGGCGTACCGGCCGGCGAACGCGGCCACCTCGCGGGCCTGCTCCACCGGATCCCGGCCGGGCGGCGGTTGCAGGTGCGTGGCCACCACTGCCAGCTCGCGACCACCGAGGTCGAGCGTGACGCCGAGGGCCTGCGCACCGGTCGGCGCGCCGTGCGCGGTCAGCCGCCGCGTCTGCCCGGAACGCGCCGGGAACCGGCTGAGCACCGCGTCGCCCCAGACCGGGTCGGCGGCGGGCGCGAAGACGTACGGCATCTCCAGCCGCCGGGCCAGCAACGCCAGCGTGTCGTGGCCGCCGTTGAGCCACCAGCCCCGGTCCACCTCGCTGAGCAGCACGATGTCCGCGCCGCGCAGCTCCCGGGCCAGCGCGTCGAGGTCCAGCCGGCCGTCCAGGCCGAACCCCATCCGGATGTTGTACGCGGCCACCCGTACCGCCGCCGGCGCGGCCGTGGCCCGGGCCTGTGCGGGCGGTACGTGCAGCGCGGCGCCCAGCGCGGCCAGTGCGGTCAGGCCGGCCAGGACCGTGACCCGGACCGTGGTGGGCAGCACCGGGCCGGGTGAGGCCGCGCCGGACGATGCCGGGGTGGCCCGGAGAGGCGCGGTAGCCGCCACCAGAGCCACCAGGACGGCCGTGGCGACCGGCGCCCAGCCGTTGGGGTACCCCAGGTCGTAGGCGGCGTAGTAGGCCACCGTGGCCACCGCGAACACCAGCATCCCGAGCGCCGCCGCCCGCCCGCGTCGCGCCCCCGCCCGTCCGTCGTCGCCCGGCCCGGCCGCGTCGTCGGCGGCTGCGGGCCCGTCGCCGGTCGTGTCGGTGAGGGCCAGGCAGCCGCCGAGACCGGCGGCGGTGAGCAGGTACGCCGGAACGAGATGCCCGGTCACGAACAGCACCGACCCGGCGAGCAACGCCAGTGGCCACAGCACCCGCGCCACGCGCGCCGGTGCCCGGAACAACGCCGCCGCGAGGAACAGCAGCACCGCGAGCGCGCCCGGCAGGGCACCGCTGCCGGGGCGGGCGAGCCCGGGGAAAGCAGGCGATCCGGTGCCGGCGGCGGCGCTCCAGAGCGCCGGGGCGAGCGCCACCTGACCGGCCAGCAGCAGCGCCGGCCCGCACAGCAGCCAGGCCCGGCGTCCCGGAACGCGGATACGCCGCCCGGTTGTGCCGTGGCCCGCGCCCGTCGGGGACGGCCCCGCCGCCGACGTGTCCGCCCGCTCCCGCCGTACCGCCACCGACGCGGCCAGGAACGCCGGCACCAGCAGGGCGCTCAGGCTCCAGGCGAGCACACCGCCGCGCCACACCAGGTCCTCGGTGCCGAGCAGGGCGTGCCCGACCGCGTTCCCGGCCATGCCCAGCGCCAGCCCGGCCACCGGCCGGGGCACGGACGCGGCGGTGGCGGCGAGCCAGACCAGGCCGGCGAGCAGCCCGGCGCAGGCCAGCCAGAGCTGGGCCGGACCACCGGGTTGCGCGGTGAGCGCCAGCCGCGCCGCCGCCAGCACAACGGCGGCGACGAGTCCGACCGGGGCGGCGCCGGTGCGGCGTACGAGCGCAGGCGCGGCGAGCGCGAGCAGGAACCAGCCGAGCGCGAACGCGCCGAGCAGCTCGGCCGGTGTCTCGGCGGCCCGCCCGAAGAGGGTGATGACCGACGGGAGCCAGACCCGCAGCACGTCCAGCAGGACCGCGATACCGAGCGCGAGCGTGAGGGTGGAGAGGTGACGGTGCCGCACGGGCGCCTCTTCTCGTGACCGACGGGGGTTTTCGGCACGGCGATTCTGCGGGGCGCGACGGCGGACGGTCAACGGCGTACCCATGCGAAAGGGCGCCCACCGGCAACGGTGGGCGCCCTTTCGTGGGCCGTCCGGTCAGCGCCGGGTGGCGGCCTTCTTGGCCGGTGCCTTCTTCGCGGGCGCCTTCTTGGCCGCCGTGGTCTTCTTGGCCGTGGCGGACTTCGCCGCGGTCGTCTTCTTGGCGGTGGTGGTCTTCTTCGCCGCGGTGGACTTCGCCGCGGTCGTCTTCTTCGCCGCCGTGGTCTTGGTCGCGGCGGCCTTCTTCGCCGGCGCGGCCTTCTTGGTAGCGGTGGTCTTGGTGGCCTTCGCCGCCGTGGTCTTCTTCGCGGCGGCGGTGGTCTTCGCCGCTGTGGTCTTCTTCGCGGCGCCGGTGGTCTTCTTCGCGGCGGCGGTGTCCTTCGGCACCTTGCCGCTGGCCACCATCTCCTTGAAGCCCGCGCCCGCCCGGAACGTCGGGACGGAGGTCTTCTTGACCTTCACCGCCTCGCCGGTACGCGGATTGCGCGCTGTTCGGGCTCCCCGGACGCGCTTCTCGAACGCTCCGAAACCGGTGATCGCCACCTTCTCGCCCTTGGTGACCGCCGCCTGGACCTCAGCGAGAACCGCGTCGAGCGCGGCCGTCGCCGTCTTCCGGTCCCCCAGGCGAACGGCGAGCGCCTCGATGAGCTCGGCCTTGTTCACGACTTCCTCCCGATTGTGCAACTGACTCGACGCGAGCCATTCTGCGCGCACGTTATGCCCTGTGCTGCCTGGACACAAACATTCGGTGGAAAAAAGCCCTTGTGTCGTAACGGATTCGCCCCCACCGGGCGCACCGGTGGGGGCGAATTCGGGCCGGAGTCAGGCTACCGAGGGCAGGAACGACGGCCGGGACGCCTCGTACGAGGCGATCTCCGCCTCGTGCCGGAGGGTGAGTCCAATGTCGTCCAAGCCCTCCATCAGCCGCCAGCGGCTGTGGTCGTCCAGCGGGAACGCCCAGGTGGCGTCACCGGCGTGGACCTGGCGGGCGGCGAGGTCGACAGTGATCGGCGTGGTCGGCTCGGATTCCACGAGATCCCACAGTTCTTCCACGGCTTTCAATTCCAGCTCGACCGGAAGGAGGCCTTCCTTGAGCGCGTTGCCGCGGAAGATGTCACCGAAGCGGGGCGAGATGACGGCCCGGAAGCCCCAGTCCCGCAGCGCCCAGACGGCGTGCTCCCGGGATGATCCGGTGCCGAACTCGGGGCCGGCGATCAGAATCGACGCACCCGAATGGACGGGATCGTTGAGGACGAATGACGGGTCCTCCCGCCACGCGTTGAACAGACCATCGGCGAATCCGGTCCGGGTCACCCGCTTGAGGTACACGGCGGGGATGATCTGGTCGGTGTCCACGTTGGATCGGCGCAGCGGCACGGCGGTGCCGGTGTGGGTGGTGAACTTGTCCATCTCTCGGCTGCCCTTCTACAGGTCGGCGGGGGCGGCCAGCCGGCCGACCACGGCGGTGGCGGCGGCGACCGGCGGGGACACCAGGTGGGTACGCCCGCCCCGGCCCTGGCGGCCCTCGAAGTTGCGGTTGGAGGTCGAGGCGGAACGCTCACCCGGCTTCAGCGTGTCCGGGTTCATGCCCAGGCACATGGAGCAGCCGGCGAAACGCCACTCGGCGCCGGCCTCGGTGAAGACCTTGTCCAGCCCTTCGATCTCGGCCGCCTCGCGGACCGCGGCCGAGCCGGGGACCACGAGCATGCGTACGCCGTCGGCGACGCGGTGCCCGCGCAGCACGTCGGCGGCGGCACGCAGGTCCTCCAGGCGGCCGTTGGTGCAGGAGCCGACGAAGACCACGTCCACGGCCAGGTCACGCATCGGCGTGCCCGGGGTGAGGTCCATGTACTCCAGCGCGCGCCGGGCGGCGACCCGCTCCGGCTCGGTGACGAAGTCCTCCGGGGACGGCACCGTCGCGCCCAGCGGCACACCCTGCCCGGGGTTGGTGCCCCAGGTGACGAACGGCGTGATCCGGCTCGCGTCGAGCGTGACCTCGGTGTCGAACGTCGCGCCGTCGTCGGTGGGCAGCGTCCGCCAGTACTCCAGCGCCGCGTCCCAGGCGTCGCCCTGGGGCGCGTTGGGCCGCCCCTTCAGGTACGCGAACGTGGTCTCGTCCGGCGCGATCATGCCGGCCTTGGCGCCCCACTCGATGGACATGTTGGCGATGGTCATCCGCCCCTCCATGGAGAGGTCGCGGATCGCCTCGCCCCGGTACTCGACGATGTGACCGCGACCGCCGCCGGTGCCGACCTGCGCGATCAGCGCGAGCACCAGGTCCTTGGCGGTGACGCCGGGCGCCAGCTCGCCGACCACGTTCACGGCCATGGTCTTCGGCCGGGCCTGCGGCAGCGTCTGCGTGGCCAGCACGTGTTCGACCTCACTGGTGCCGATGCCGAACGCGAGCGCGCCGAACGCGCCGTGGGTGGCGGTGTGCGAGTCGCCGCACACGATCGTCATGCCGGGCTGGGTGAGGCCGAGCTGCGGGCCGATGACATGCACGATGCCCTGGTTCTCGTCGCCCAGCGCGTGCAGGCGGACGCCGAACTCGGCACAGTTGCGACGCAGCGTCTCGATCTGGGTGCGGGAGGTGGGGTCCGCGATCGTGAGCAGGTCGCCGCGCCGGAGGCGGAACGCCGGGTCGTCGTACCCGGTCGGGGTGTTGTGGTCCTCCGTCGCGATCGTCAGGTCGGTACGGCGGACCCCGCGCCCGGCCAGACGCAGCCCGTCGAACGCCTGCGGGCTGGTCACCTCGTGCAGCAGGTGCAGGTCGATGAAGAGCAGGTCCGGCTCGCCGTCGGCGGAGCGGACCACGTGTGCGTCCCAGACCTTCTCGGCCAGGGTCCTCGGTTGAGTGACTCCCACCATCTGGACATCCTAAATTCTGGGAGGTAAATTTCGGCTTGTGGGACACAGTATGAGCGGTGTCGGCGTTCTCGACAAGGCGGTGGTCATCCTGGCCGCCTGTGTCGACGGCGCCAGCCTGGCCGAACTCGTTGAACGCACCAAGCTGCCCCGGGCCACCGCGCACCGGCTGGCACAGGCGCTGGAGATCCACCGGATGCTCGTCCGGGACACCCAGGGGCGCTGGCGCCCGGGTCCACGCCTGGGCGAGCTGGCGAACGCGGCCCCGGACGTGCTCCTGACCGCCGCCGAGCCGCTGCTCGCCGCGCTACGGGACGCCACCGGCGAAAGCGCCCAGCTCTACCTGCGGCGCGCCGACGAGCGGATCTGCGTGGCCGCCGCCGAGCGTGCCAGCGGCCTGCGGGACACCGTCCCGGTCGGCTCGGTGCTGCCGATGACCGCCGGGTCGGCGGCGCAGATCCTGCTCGCCTGGGAGCCGCCGGAGGCGGTCATGCCGCTGCTCCCCCGCTCCAAGTTCACCGGCCGCACGCTGGCCGAGGTACGGCGGCGCGGCTGGGCCCAGAGCGTCGCGGAGCGGGAGGCGGGTGTGGCGAGCGTCTCGGCGCCGATCCGGGACCGCACCGGCCGGGTGATCGCCGCGATCAGCATCTCCGGCCCGATCGAGCGCCTCGGCCGCCGCCCCGGAGAACGCCACGCCATGGCCGTCGTCCGAGCCGGCCAGCGCCTCTCCGGCCTCTGACCCACCCACCCCCACCCCCCTCTCGCGTTGATCATGAAGTTGGCGGCATTTTTGATCTCCCAGACTGCCGCTAACTTCATGATCAACGGGGTGGGGCGGGGAATGCGAACGGCCCGCCTCGCGTAGCGAGACGGGCCGTTCGGTGACGTAGCCCCGACCGGATTCGAACCGGCGCTACCGCCTTGAGAGGGCGGCGTCCTGGGCCGCTAGACGACGGGGCCAGGCACTTTTCCTGCTTCGCCGCCCTGCCGGGTGGCGTGGCAGTAGTCTAGCGGCATCGCGTCCGGCACCGCGCCGCGGGGGTCACCCCCACCGCACGCGGAAAACGTTGCCCGGACAGCAGAAAGCCCGCCCCGGGGAAACGGGACGGGCTGTCGGTGCTGTAGCCCCGACCGGATTCGAACCGGCGCTACCGCCTTGAGAGGGCGGCGTCCTGGGCCGCTAGACGACGGGGCCAGAACCTTCATTGCACTCCGCCAGCGTGAGCTGCCGGAATCCAGCGTCCGCGAGCTCTTGCGAACCCGCGGCTGCGCTGGGGTACCAGGACTCGAACCTAGACTAACTGAACCAGAATCAGTCGGGCTGCCAATTACCCCATACCCCATTGGCCCCTTGCGGCGCCGGGAATGAACTTTACCCTCCCGGTGCCGACAGGCCAAATCCAACCCCTCGAAACCCACCTGACCAGCGGAAACGAGGCATCGGAGCGAATCAGGCGACAGGGACCACCGGGTTGCTGAGCTCCCCGATCCCCTGGATCCGCACGGTGACCGTATCCCCCTCGGTGAGCGGACTAACCCCCGCCGGCGTGCCGGTCAGGACCACGTCGCCGGGCAGCAGCGTCATCACGTGCGAGATGTACGACACCAGGCCCGGTACGTCGAACACCATGTCCTTGGTCCGGCCGAGCTGGCGTACCTCCATTTCCTCCGGGTTGCGGCCCACCTCACACCGGATCTCCAGGTCGCTCACGTCGAGCCCGGTGGTGATCCACGGCCCGATCGGGCAGAACGAGTCGAAGCCCTTGGCGCGGGTCCACTGGCCGTCGGAGCGCTGGAGGTCCCGCGCGGTGACGTCGTTGGCGCAGGTGTAGCCGAAGATGGCCCGCTCGGCGGCGGCCCGGTCGGCCCGGCGGGCGCCCGGAGCGCCGATCACCACGGCGAGTTCCGCCTCGTGCTCGACCTGCTTGGAGAAGATCGGCAGCCGGATCGCGTCGCGCGGACCGATGACCGACGTGGACGGCTTGAGGAAGAGCAGCGGCTCCTTCGGCACCTCGCTGCCGTGTTCGGCGGCGTGCTCGGCGTAGTTGCGGCCGACGCAGACCACCTTGCTGGGCAGGATCGGCGACAGCAGCCGGACGTCGGAGAGCGCCCAGCGGGCGCCGGAGAACTGGATCTGCCCGAACGGGTGGCCCTCGATCTCGGCGATGGTCAGGCCCTGCGGCCCGGCCTCCGGCTCGCCCTCGACGACCCCGAACGACATTCCCTTGGCATGAGCGAAACGAGCGATACGCACCCGGCCAATCTATCCCCGCCCGCGCGTCGCCCGTCGGACACCGGCAGGCAGCGCGCCCGGGCGGCCCGCGCCGCACCCCTCGCCGCCCGCCGGCGCCGGGACCGGCGAGAGAGCGGCAGGGTACGCCGGATCGCGCCGGACGGGGCGGGAATGGCGGCTTCGTACCCGCCCGGCGGGGCCCGGCCCATAGCTTCGGTTCCGGAGGTTCGTTGGTATGCCTGCATCGAGACGACACCACAAGGCCCTGGCAGTGTTCGTGAACTGCCTCGGCGTCATCGCCGCCGTACCGGCGCTGTCCCCGGCGACGCCCCGCGCGGCCGAAACCCCCGCCCGACCGGCTCCACCGCCGGCCGCCGTCCCGGTCGCCCTGCCCGGCGCGGGGGCGACCCCGATCCCGACCGGCGTGCCGGCGGTCCCGCCGGCGGTGCCGACCACCGGCCCGGCGCCGGTCCGCCCGTCGATGCCGCCGGTGAGCGTGGCGGTCGGCGCGGCGGGCACTCCGGCGCCGGGTTACCGGATCGAGGTCCGCAACGCCGGCACGGCGCCGGTCGACACGATGGTGCGGCAGGAGCTGCCGAGCGGGTCGCGGGCCACCACGGTGACCGGCGGCGGGCGGACCACCCGGCCCGCCGGGTCCAGCGCCGGGGAGGTGACGTGGCGGCTGCGCCTGCCGGCGAAGAGCACCACCACGTTGCACACCGCGCTGTCGGTTCCCGGCCCGGGCCGGTCGGTGACCGCGCCCACCTGCGTCTACGGCACCGACGGCACGCGCCCGTACGACTGCGCCACGGCGACCTGGGTGGGCGCCGCGACGGCCCCGGCGGCGCAGGTGACGGCCGCCCCGGCCTGGCGGCGGCCACCGGTGCTGCTTGCCGCGTTCACCGCGTTGCTGGTGGTGACCGCGGGCGTGCTGTGGTGGGCCCTGTGGCGCCGCCGCCGGCGCACGGCCGCGACGGCGGGCACCGGCCTGTCCGGAGGCGGGGCGATGTCCACCGGTCCCGGCGCGCCGGGAAGCGGCGTCCCGGGGCAGGGCAGCCCGGCCGAACGGGGCACGGTCTATCCGCGTACGGCGGTGCCGGCGCCCGCGAGCCGCCGTCGCCGGCCGCCGGTCTGGCTGGTGGTGGGCGTGGCGGCGGCGGTGCTGGCCGGGGTGGTCGGCGCGGCGGCCTGGTCGGCCACGCAGCGGGTGGCGGCGATGGACACCACCAAGCAGCCGACGAGCGGCGCGTGGGTGGGCAGCAGCGTCACCGGCGCGTTGGGCCAGCCGCTGCGGGAGACCGCGTTCGAGTTCACCGTCTACCGGGTGAGCTGCGGCGCGGACGTCCTGCCGGCGGCGCCCGGCGGCGGACGCCCCTGTCTGGCCACGGTCGGGGTGCGCAACGTCACGAACGAGGACCAGACCTGGCACGGGCAGTTGCAGCGCGCGTACCTGCCGAGCGGGAACTGGGTGGCCGCCGACGAGGACGCGACCCGGGTGGCGAACCTGGGCCGGGACGTGTTCTCCCAGCCGGTGGCCGCCGGGCGGCGGGTGCTGCTGCCGCTGGTGTTCACCATGCGCGGCGACGAGCCGCCGAAGCGGCTGGAGCTGCGCAGCGGCGTCTTCTCCGCGGGCGTGCGGGTGGACGTGCCGTGACCCGGCGACGGGCGGCGGTCGTACCCTGGGGTGCGTGACCGCCGCCCTCGCCCCCGCGCTCGACGTCGCCGACTGGCAGGCGCGCCGGGCCGCCCACGAGCAGCGGGTGGACGCCTGGCTGACGCCGCATCTCGGCCGCCGCCGGGCGGGCGTGAAGCATCCGGTGGAGGACTTCCTCTTCACCTACTACTCGCACCGGCCGGCCCAGCTGCGCCGCTGGCACCCGGGCGCGGGCGTGACGCTGCGCGACGCCGACCCGGCCGGTTTCGGCCCGGACTACACCGCCTGCGCCGCCGGGCTCACCCTCGACACCGATCGGGTACGCGCGCGGCGCGCCGAGTCGATCGCCTGGATCCGTACGCTGCTGGCGGCGACCGCCGGACGCCCGGCGCAGTTCGGCTGCTTCGGCATGCACGAGTGGGCGATGGTCTACCGGCAGACGCAGGAGCAGGTACGGCACAACTCCTGGCCGCTGCGGCTGAGCCCGGCGGCGACGGCGGCGGTGGTCGAGGAGCGCGGCGTGCGGTGCAGCCACTTCGACGCGTTCCGGTTCTTCACCGCGCCGGCCCGCCCGCTGAACGTGCTCCAGCCGACCCGGGACAGCCAGCACGCGCTGGAGCAGCCGGGTTGCCTGCACGCCAACATGGATCTCTACAAGTGGGCGTACAAGCTGTCGCCGCTGGTCTGCTCGGAACTCGTGGCGGACTGCTTCGAGCTGGCCCGGGAGATCCGGACGCTGGACATGCGTGCCAGCCCGTACGACCTGGCCGCCCTGGGCTACCCGCCGGTGCCGGTGGAGACGCCGGAGGGCCGGGCCGAGTACGCCACCGCGCAGCGCGGGTTCGCCGAGCGTGCCGCCGGGTTGCGCGCCCGGCTGCTGGCCGCGCTGGACCGGGCGGTGCCGGCCGACCACCGCTGAGCGGGGCCGGCCGGCACGCGACGGTCAGCTCGGCGCGCAGGTCAGCGCCGGGCTCGGCGCGGTTCCCTCGGCCAGGAACCCGAACGTGGTCTGGGCGGCCGGGGCCAGCGCGCCGTTCCAGCTCGCGTTCCGGGCGGTCACAGTGGTTCCGCTCTGCGTCACGTCGGCGCTCCACGCCTGGCTGATCCGTTGTCCGCCGGCGAGCGGGAAGCGCACGGTCCAGCCGGCGATCGGCGCGGCGCCGTCGTTGCGCACTGTCACCTCCCCCTGGAAGCCGCCCGGCCACTGACCGGCGAGGCGCCAGGTGGCGGTGCAGCCGCCGGGCGCCGACGTCGGGCTCGCGGTGGGCGACGGGCTGGTCGTCGGTGACGGGCTGAGCGTGGGCGACGGCGTGGGGCTGACGGTCGGGGACGTGGTCGGGCCGGGCGTGGCGCGGCCGAGCGCGGCGACCAGCGCCGGGTACCACCTGTCGGACATCTTCTGGTCCCCGGCCGCGTTCGGGTGCACCCCGTCGTAGGTGTCGGTGGCGGTGCTGAACCCGGTCCACTGGTCGACCACCACGATCGGGGAGGCGGCCGTGGTCTTCCCGGCCGCCCAGCCGTCGATGAGCGAGTTGAGCGCCACGGTCCGCTGGCCGCACTCCGGGCAGCTCGCCGGGTTCATCGGGATGATCTTCGCGACCAGCACGGTCGTGGCCGGGTTGGCGGCCCGCATCTGGTCCACCAGCTTCGAGTACGCGGCGAGGATCGTGGCGGGCGCGATGTTGCTCCACACGTCGTTGGTGCCGAAGTGCATGAGCACGACGTCCGGGCGGGTGGCGGCGAGCCAGCCGGGCAGCAGGTTCTGGTTGGCCACGTTCGTCGCGAGGTAGCCGCCGTGGCCCTCGTTGTCGCCGTCGTACGGCACGCCGCATCCCTGCGGCCCGAGCGTGCCGACGAAGTCGACGTCGGTGTGGCCGGTGGACTGGAGGCGGTTCCAGAGCAGGGCGCGCCAGCAGCCGGGCGACCCGGTGATGGAGTCGCCCAGTGGCATGACGCGGACCGGCGTGGCCGCCGCGGCGGCCGGGGGTGTGGTGGCGGTGAGGGCGAGGCCGAGAGCGAGGACCGGTAGCAGCGCGGCGAGCACGGTCAGCGCGGCGCGTACGGGGTTTCGGGACATGCGGAAGGGACTCCTGTCACTGTGACGTGGTGGTCGGTGACGGCCCGCAAAGCTCCCGTACGCATTGAAGCGCTTCGACGCCTCCGGCTCAACCCTCCGGGTACCCCCGGTGCCGGTTCCACTCCGGAGCGAGGATCGACATGACAGTGGCGTCCACCCAGCCGTCGCCGTCGCGCAGCACCTGCCGCAGCGTTCCCTCGGCGACGAAGCCCACCTTCTCGTAGGCGCGCCGGGCACGCGGGTTGAACGCGAACACCTCCAGGCCGATGCGGTGCAGGCCGAGCTGCTCGAAGCCGTACCCGACGATCAGCCGCACCGCCTCGGTGCCGAGGCCGCGGTCGCGGCCGCCGGGGCCGATCAGCGTGCGGAAGTTGCAGCTCGCGTTGGCCCGGTCCCACTCGTTGAGGACCACCTCGCCGACGCAGGCGCCGCCGGCCCGGTCCACCACCGCGAGGTCGAGCCGGTCGTCCTGGCTGTTGCGGGTGCCGTACCAGGCGCGCAACCGGGCCGGTTCGAACGTCTCGCCGGCCGGGCTGCCGGTCAGCCGGACCACCTCCGGGTCGGCCAGGATCTCCGCGAGCGCCGGCAGGTCGTCGTCGTGGAACGGGCGCAGCGCCACACGCTCGCCGGTGAGCGTGGGCTTGACGGAGAAGTCGATCACGGGGCGGAATTCTCCGATCGGCGCGCCGGGCGGTTCAACCGTTTTTCGGTCAGTCGCCGTCCACCCGGCGGTCGCGTTTGCGCTGGGACTGGCGCTTCTTCTCGGCCAGCCGGCGCTCCTTGGCGCCACGGGAGGGGCGGGTCGGGCGGCGCGCCTTCGGCGGCGGGGCGACGGCCTCGCGCAGCAGCGCGGCCATCCGTTCCCGGGCCGCTTCCCGGTTGGCCAGTTGCGCGCGGTGCTCACTGGCGGTCACGGTCAGCACGCCGTCGACCAGGCGTCCGGCGAGCCGGGTCAGCGCCCGTTCCCGCAGCGTCTCCGGCACGCTCGGCGAGCGGCCCAGGTCGAAGCTCAGTTCCACCCGCGAGTCGGTGGTGTTCACCCCCTGGCCGCCGGGCCCGGACGACCGGGAGAACCGTTCCCGCAGCTCGACTGCGGGCACCACGAGCCGGTCGGTCACCCGCAGTCCGTCGTCCACTCCCCGAGGCTAGCGCCCGGCGCGGTGACTCGGGGTGGGGGTGGCGCTCGGGGTGGGACCGGCCCGTTCCTCGCCGCCGCCGGAGGCCGCGTACGCGGCCGCGCCGACCAGCAGCAGGGCGATCACCGCGAGCTTGACGACCACGCCGCGAATCGCGAGCCAGGCGTTGCGGCGGGCGCCCGGCACGCTGGTCCGGATCGTCTGGTAGTCCGTCCAGCCGCGTTTCGCACGCGCGTAGGACGCGCCGACACCGGCGCCGATGATCAGGCCCATCACGAGGAGGGCCGCAATGACAGCTTGCTCCACCTCCGCCAGTATCCATACTCAGCGTAATATTTCTATGCCCCAATGATCCCACGCCGGATATCCGACAGTTCGCACCGATCTTGCAGTGCTTGTGCAGGTCAGCGCCGCGCGAAGCGCCGAGGCAACCCGCGCGGGAGACCGCGCCCGGTGACTCAGCCGCCCCGGCCGATGATGGTGTCGGCGGTCTGCTGGACCTGGTCGATCGGGATGGCGAAGCCGATGCCGATCGACCCGTTGCCGTCGATGGTGGCGATGGCGGTGTTCACGCCGACCACCTCACCGCGCGCGTTCACCAGCGGCCCGCCCGAGTTGCCCGGGTTGATGGAGGCGTCGGTCTGCACCGCCGTGTGCCGGCCGTTGCCGATCCGCACCTGCCGGTTGAGCGCGCTGACGATACCGGCGGTGACGGTCCCGGCGAGCCCGAGCGGCGACCCGACCGCGAGCACCGGCTCCCCCACCCGGGTCGAGTTCGCCTTGGCCAGCGGCAGCGGCGGTAGCCCGGCGGACGCGGGCACCTTGAGCACGGCCAGGTCGCTGGCGGGTTCCCGGCCCACCACCTCGGCCGGGAAGCGACGCCCGTCCGAGGTCTCCACAGTCACCGCGCCCGAGCCGCCGCGGGCCAGGATGTGGTCGTTTGTGACGATGTGCTGCTCGTTGTCGATGGCGAATCCGGAGCCGGACGCGGACGCGCCGGATCTGCCCCCGACCATCACCGAGACCACGCCGGGCACCGTCTTGCCGGCGGCGGTGACCAGTTCCGCGGGCACCGGCGCGGCGGATGCCGCGCTCGGTCCCGGCGAGCCCTGGTCGGCCGCCCAGGTGCCGGCCACCGCGCCGGAGACGGTGGAGAGCGCCACCACCGCCGCCACGCTCAGCAGCCGGTGCCGCAGGCTGCGCCGTCCGGCCTCCGGCCCGCCCCCGGGTACGTCCCGGTGGCCGCGCCCGTCCGGGTCCAGCTCCGGCGAGACGAACCACGGTCCGCGTGGCTCGCCGAGTCCGGTCTGCACTGCCATGCCTGGCTCCTCACATGTCGTGCGGTAGTGGTGTGCGGGTCAGGGCAGCCGGGAGAACCACCGCAGCGAGCCGGCGGCGGCGCCCATCGCCAGGACCAGGCCGAGGCCGATGAAGCGGGCCGAGATGTCCTGCCGTTCGGTGCGGTAGCCGACGGACGTGCCGATGTCCTCGTAGACGTCCTTCAGCTCGGCGGTGGTGGACGCCTCGTGGAATCCGCCACCGGTCTGCTCGGCGACCGCCCGCAGCGTCTGCCCGTCCACCGGCACCTGGATCGCCCGGCCGCCCCGGTCGACCGATCCCCCGGGCGTGCCGAAGGAGATCGTGTGCACCGGGACCTTGGCGGCGACGGCCTGGTCGGCCGCCTCGATCGGGTCCATCCCGGAGGTGTTCGCGCCGTCGGAGAGGATGATGATCCGGGCCGGCGGCGGGTCCTTCGCGGCAGTCGCGTCAAGGCTCTTGACCGCGCCCAGCGAGGTGCTGATCGCCTCGCCGATCGCGGTGCCCTGCACGCCGGTGATGCCCTCGGCCAGCCGCCCGATGCCGTCGTGCAGCGCCTCCCGGTCGGTGCTCGGCGGCACCAGCACCGCGGCGCTGCCGGCGAACGCGACGAGGCCGACGTTGAACTCGTCCGGCAGCCCGTCGACGAACCGCCGGCCCGCCTCCTTGGCTGCTGTCAACCGGTCCGGGTCCACGTCACCGGCGAGCATCGAGGTGGAGACGTCGACAGCCACCATCACGGTGGCCCGTTCCCGGGGGACCCGCACCTCCGCCTCGGGGCGGGCGAACCCGACCACGAGCAGCGCCAGCATGGCCAGGAACAGGCCCGCCGGCACGTGCCGGCGCCAGGCCGGGCGGCGCGGGGCGACCCGGTCCAGCAGGCGCAGGTTGGTGAAGCGCACCGCGTACCGGCTCTGCCGCCGTTGCAGCACCAGGTAGCCGGCGACCAGCGCGAGGACGGCGAGCAGCAGCCAGAGGCGGGCTGGTGACTGCCAGGTCATGCGACACCTCCCCGGGCGGCGGCCGGCACGGTGGCCAGCCGGCGCTGCTCGTGCACATGCCGCACCACGTCCGCGCACCAGTCCCGGTCGGTGCGCAGCGCCATGTGGGTGGCGCCGGCCCGGCGCAGCGTGTGGCGTACCTGCTCGCGCTGCTCGGCGGCGGCGCGCGCGTACCGCTCGCGCAGGTCCGGGTCGCCGGTCCACACCTCGCGGTGCCGGCCGCTCTCCGGGTCGACGAGCGTGATCAGCCCGACGTCGGGCAGTTCCAGCTCGCGCGGGTCGGTCACCTCGACCGCGAGCACCTGATGACGGACCGCGAGGCGGCGCAGCGCCGCGGCCCACGGCGGGGGCGCGGCGTCCGGGTCGTCGGGCAGTTCGTCGAGGAAGTCGGAGACGATCACCACGAGCCCGCGCCGGGTGGCGACACGCTGCAGGCCGTCCAGGCCGTCGGCCAGGCCCGGCCCCGCGGCGGGCGGGCGTGCGCCGGCCGCGCCCGCGCCGTCCGGGTCCCGCCGGTCGTCGGTACGCGGAGCGCCGAGCAGCGCGCGGAGCAGCCCGAGCAGATGGGTACGCCCGCTGCGGGCCGGGAATCGGCGCAGCCCGTCGGGCGTGAGCACCTGCGCGCCGAGCCGGTTGCCGACTCCGGCGGTGAGGAAGCCGATCGCTGCGACAGCGGCCACCGCCAGCTCCCGTTTGTCCAGCGTGGAGGTGCCGTACTCCATGCTGGGGCTGGCGTCGACGAGCAGCCAGGTGGTCAGTTCCCGGTCCGCGTCGACCTGGCGGACGTGCGGCACCGTGGTCCGGGCGGTGACCGCCCAGTCCATCCGGCGTACCTCGTCCTCGCCGGGGCGGTACTCCCGGCTGCCGGCGGCCTCGCTGCCCGGCCCGGGCAGCAGGCCCCGGTACCGGCCGTGCAGCAGGCCGTCGAGCCGCCGGGTCACCGTCAGCTCCAGCCGGCGCAGCCGCTGGTCGGGCGCGAGGTCGGTCAGCCCGGGCTCGGCCGCGCCGGTCATGCCGCCGCCAGGTCCGGCGCCGCCTCGGTGGGCCCGTTCACCAGCCGGGGTGGTGGCACCGCCTCGATCACCCGGCGCACCACGTCCTCGCCGGAGATCCCGTCGGCGACCGCGTCGAAGGTGAGCACGAGCCGGTGCGCCAGCACGTCCACCGCCAGGTCCCGGATGTCCTCGGGGAGGACGTAGTCGCGGCCGTGGATGAGTGCCTGCGCGCGGGCGGCGGCCACCAGGCCGAGCGTGGCCCGGGGGCTGGCCCCGTACGCCAGCAGCGGCGCGATGTCGGGCAGGCCGAAGCGTTGCGGGTCGCGGGTGGCGAGGATGAGGCGGACCACGTACTCGGCGAGCGCGTGGTGGACGAAGACGTCGGTGGCGCGGCGCTGGAGTTCCCGCAGCCGGATCGGGTCGAGCACGGTGCTCGCGGTGGGGCGCTCGGTGCTCATCCGGTAGAGGATGGCCAGCTCGTCGGCGTCGCTCGGGTAGTCGACCACGACCTTCATGAGGAAGCGGTCGCGTTGCGCCTCGGGGAGCTGGTAGACGCCCTCGGACTCGATCGGGTTCTGGGTGGCCAGGACCAGGAACGGCTCCGGCACCGGCCAGCTCCGCCCGCCGATCGAGACCTGCCGCTCGGCCATCGCCTCCAGCAGGGCCGACTGCACCTTGGCCGGGGCCCGGTTGATCTCGTCGGCGAGCACGAGGTTCGCCATGATCGGTCCCAGCTCCACGTCGAACTGCTCGGTCGAGGCGCGGTAGATGCGGGTGCCGACGATGTCGGAGGGCACCAGGTCGGGCGTGAACTGGATCCGGGAGAAGGTGCCGCCGACCACTGTGGCGAGGGTCTGCGCCGCGAGCGTCTTGGCCACCCCCGGTACGCCCTCCAGCAGGCAGTGACCGTCGGCGATGAGGGCGGTGAGCAGGCGTTCGACGAGCCGATCCTGCCCGACGATCACGCGTTTGACCTCGGCGAGGGTCTGTTCCAGCTCGACGCCGCTCGCGTCGGCATCGACCGGGCTGGGCACGCTGGCCAGGGTGTCCGAGATGTCCGTCACGGTGCTTGCTTCCCGGGCCGGACCGGCGACAAACGTCGGATTATCGGACCCGGACCGGCAGTGGCCGAACCGGACGGGCAGCATCTCCCCGATCGGGCGGCAACGGCGCGAACCCCATCGGTCCGGGCGGGACCGGGACGGAACACGACACCGGCCCCCGCCGCAGCGGAGGCCGGTGCGCGGCCGGACGGGTCAGTTGGCGACCAGGATGTGGAACGGCCGGTCGGCGAAGCCGCCGGTGGAGTTGCGGGTCTGCACGAAGACCGCGTTGGGGGTCAGCGTGCGCGGCGCGGCCGAGATCTCGCCGCCCGGCGGCACGTTCGCCGAGTCGTTCGTGCCGATCGAGACGTGGTACGACTTCTGACTCACGTCGTAGTCGAACAGCACCTGGTACTGCCCGGCGGACACGCCCGGGCCGGGTACGAACCGGAGCGAGGACACCACGTTGCCGGAGTGCTGCAGCAGCGTCCCGTTCGCCGACACGACCGCCCAGGCGACCTGACCGGGGGCCGGCGGGGCCAGCGTGGCCCGCATGGCGGCGCGGGCGGCCTGCCGCTCGGCGGCGGTCACCGGCGGCTGTGCGGTGCTGTGCCGGGCGCCGGGCTGGGGTCGCGCCTCCGCCTGGGCGGCCGCGGCGATCCCTCCACCGGCCAGGGTGAGGGACAGCGCGGCAAGCGCCACCACCGTCGCCTTTCGCTTGAAGAATGTGGCCATGATTTCTCCCTTGGTTAAACCGTGGTGATACGGCGACTGCGCGCGTCAAATTGCGGATCATCGGGAATCCGCCCGGGGAGCGCACCGCTCGTGAGCTGGCCTTACTACAGAGAGTCGCGACGTCTCAACCAGGGGGAACGTAGCACCGGAAAACGCGGGCGGTCAATAGCTCATATTGCGTGTCCGACCGATCGAAAAAGTGCTCAGAAATTGCGGTCGAGCATTCACGAAATTGTTTCGCCGGGCATCGCGGCAGCGCGGACCCGGGTAGCCTGACGGCCATGATCACAGCGCCGGACCTGTCCCGGGGCGGCACCCGGGGCGGCCGCTGGGCCACCGCCGCGTGCTGGCTGGCAGCGGCGCCGGTCGCCGCCTGGGCGCTGGTACGCCTGGCCGGGCTGGAACGCGGTCCGCTGGTGCTGGCGATCGCCTTCACGCCGTACGTCGCCGCGCTGGCCCCGGTCGTGGCGGTGTCGGCGCTCGCCCTGCGGCGCCGGGCCCCGGCGGTGGTCGCGGCCCTCGCCGCGCTGTCGTTGATCGGCGTGGTGGCGCCCCGGGCGGTTCCCGACGCCCGTCCCCCGGCCCACGGGCCGACGCTGCGGCTGCTCACCGCCAACCTGCGCCTCGGCTCGGCCGACCCGGCGGGACTTGTCGACCTGGCCCGGGTCCGGCGGGTGGACGTGCTCACGGTGCAGGAGCTCACCCCGGCGCTCGCGGCCGAGCTGGACCGGCTCGGCCTGGCCACGCTGCTGCCCTACCGGTCGCTGAGCCCCGAGGTCGGCTCCACCGGCTCCGGCGTGTACGCCCGCCACCCGCTGCGCGACACCGGGCACCGCCGCAACCAGGGGTTCTTCTTCACCCAGGCGTACGCGACGGTGACGGTGCCGGGCGCGCCGCCGTTACGGGTGGAGTCGGCGCACCCGGCCGCGCCGTACGCGGTGGACGTGGTGCCGGACTGGTGGACCGACCAGCGCGCCCAGCCGCCGGCCACCCCGGACGGCGGGCTGAGCGTGCTGGCCGGGGACTTCAACGCGACGCTCGACCACGCGGCGCTGCGGGAGCTGATCGCCACCGGTTACACCGACGCGGCGGACGCGGCCGGTGCCGGGTTCGGCGGCACCTGGGGCCCGTACGACGGCGACCCGATCCCGCCGGTCACCATCGACCACGTCCTGGTGGACCGGCGCATCGCGGTGCGCGCCGCCGGCACCTTCCCGGTGCCGGGCAGCGACCACCGCGCGTTGCTGGCCGAGCTGCGCCTGCCGGCCGGGTGAGTCAGGCCGCGGTCCCGCCCGTCACGCGGGTCCGGTCCAGGCCGTAGGTGAGCGCGTCGACGAGCGCGTGCCAGCTGGCCTCGACCACGTTCGGGTGCACGCCCACGGTGGTCCAGTCGCGGCCCACCCCGGCGGTCTCCACGAGTACGCGCGTCACCGCGCCAGTGCCGTGGCTGCCCTCCAGGATGCGGACCTTGTAGTCGGCCAGCTGGAACTCGCGCAGCTCCGGGTAGTGCCGGGACAGCGCCACCCGCAACGCCTCGTCCAGCGCGTTGACCGGGCCGTTGCCCTCGGCGGTGGCGATCACCCGCTCGCCGCGTACCCGGATCTTCACCGTGGCCTCGGAGACCACCGCGCCGTCCTCGCGGTGCTCGACCAGCACCCGGTACGACTCCAGCGTGAACGGCCGGACCGGCGCCGCGCCCGGCAGTTCCGAGCGGACCAGCAGTTCGAACGAGGCGTCGGCGGCCTCGAACGACCAGCCGTCGGCCTCCAGCTCCTTGACCCGCCCGGTGACCTTGGACAGGGTGTCCGGATGGCCGGCCAGGTCCAGACCGAGCTCACGGCTCTTGAGCTCGATGCTGGCCCGGCCGGCCATCTCGGTCACCAGGATCCGCATGTCGTTGCCCACCACGGTGGGTTCCACGTGGTTGTAGAGCAACGGGTCGACCTTGATCGCGCTCGCGTGCAGCCCCGCCTTGTGAGCGAAGGCGGCGGCCCCGACGTAGGCCTGGTGGGTGTCGGGGGCGATGTTGGCGATCTCGGCGATGGCGTGCGAGACCCGCACCATCTGTTCCAGGCAGCCCTCCGGTAGGACGGGCATGCCCAGCTTGAGCTGAAGATTGGCGACGATCGCGAAGATGTCGGCGTTGCCGGGGCGCTCGCCGTACCCGTTGGCGGTGCCCTGCACGTGGCGGACGCCGGCCTCGACGGCGGCGATGGTGTTGGCGACCGCGCAGGCGGTGTCGTTCTGCGCGTGCATGCCGAGCCGTTCCGGCGCGATCCCGGTGCGCGCCACCAGCCCTTCGATCACGGCGGTGACCTGGGAGGGCAGCATGCCGCCGTTGGTGTCGCAGAGGACGAAGCGCTCGGCGCCGGCGGCCAGCGCGGTCTCCGCCACAGCGGTGGTGTAGCCCGGGTCGAAGCGGAACCCGTCGTAGCAGTGCTCTCCGTCGACGAAGACCCGCCGACCCTGCGCCACCAGGTACGACACGGTGTCGCGGATCATGGCGAGGTTCTCCTCGGCGGTGGTGCGCAGCGCGCGTTCCACGTGCCGCAGGTCCGCCTTGGCGACCAGGGCGACGGCCGGGGTCTGCGCGTCGAGCAGCCCGCGCACCTGCGGGTCGTCCTCGACCGCGAGGCCGGCCTTGCGGGTGGCGCCGAAGGCGACCAGGATCGCGTGCCGAAGTTCCAGCTCGGTGCGCGCCCGGCGGAAGAACTCGGTGTCCTTGGGCACCGCGCCCGGCCAGCCCCCCTCGATGAAGCCGACCCCGAGGTCGTCGAGCAGGCGGGCCACCGCCAGCTTGTCGACCACCGAGTACGTGAGTCCTTCGCGCTGGGCGCCGTCGCGCAGCGTCGTGTCGTACACCTGGAAGGTCATCGGAGTCCTCTTCTCGTGTCCGTCCTGGGGCGCAAACAAAAAGACCCCCCGCGGATGCGGGAGGTCTGCGCGCTCGGCGAGGGAAGGCCGGCGCGCTAGCTGCTAATGATCAGGACGAAGCTGGTCACGACCAGTACTCTGCCACCCCGCCCCCGCTTTTGGGAGGCGAAACCCATATTCCGGGACGATCGCGGGGCTGGTGACCGCCTTCACACCCGGCCACCGCCCGCCACGAGCGCAAACAGGGCTGCGGAAGAATCTTGAACAGATCCAGTTACTGGCCCGGCGGTGCTGCCGGGTCACGCTCAAGGAGGACCCGTGCTCACTGTCGGTGACCACTTCCCCGAGTACGAACTCACCGCCTGCGTGTCGCTCGACGCCGACAAGGCGTTCGAGACGATCAACCACAAGTCCCACGAGGGCCAGTGGCGCGTCGTGTTCTTCTGGCCGAAGGACTTCACCTTCGTCTGCCCCACCGAGATCGCCGAGTTCGGCCGTCTCAACGGCGAGTTCGCCGACCGCGACGCCCAGGTGCTCGGCGTCTCCGTCGACAACGAGTTCGTCCACTACGCCTGGCGCAAGGACCACCCGGACCTGCGCGAGCTGCCCTTCCCGATGCTCAGCGACATCAAGCGTGAGCTGACCTCCGCCTGCGGCGTGCTCGGCGCCGACGGTGTCGCGCAGCGGGCCACCTTCATCGTGGACCCGAACAACGAGATCCAGTTCGTCATGGTGACCGCCGGTTCGGTCGGCCGTAACGTCTCCGAGGTGCTGCGGGTGCTCGACGCGCTCCAGACCGACGAGCTGTGCCCGTGCAACTGGAACAAGGGCGGCGCGACGCTCGACGCCAACGCGCTCCTCGCCGGCGCCGGAGCCTGACCATGGGCCTGGACGCGATCAAGGCGGGCCTGCCCGAGTACGCCAAGGACATCCGGCTCAACCTCGGCTCCACCATCACCACCTCGACGCTGAAGCCGGAGCAGGCGTGGGGCACCGCCCTGGCCTGCGCGGTGGCGGCCCGCAACCCGGTGGTGCTGCGGGAGATCGCCGCCGAGGCGGCCGGTCACCTCACGCCCGAGGCGGTCGCGGCGGCCAAGGGCGCGGCGGCGGTCATGGCGATGAACAACGTCTACTACCGGGCCAAGCACCTGATCGGCGACGAGCAGTACGCGTCGCTGCCGGCCCGGCTGCGGATGCAGATCATCGCCCGCCCCGGCGTGGAGAAGACCGACTTCGAGCTGTGGTGCCTCGCCGTCTCGGCGATCACCGGCTGCGGCGTCTGCCTGGAGTCGCACGAGAAGACGCTGCGCGCCGCCGGGTTCAGCCGGGAGCAGGTGCACGAGGGGCTGCGGATCGCCGCCGTCGTACACGCCGCCGCGGTGACCCTGGACGCGGAGGCCGCGCTGGCCTGATCCACCGGCCCGGACGCGCCCGACCGGCGCCGCGCGGGCCGACCTCCCGAGGGGCCGGCGTCACCACCGTGGCGCCGGCCCTTCGGCGTCGGCGGGCCGGCCGCCGGCGGGTTGGTGCCCGGACAGGGTGGGTAACCCTCCCGACTGATGACGGCGCCGCGACGGCCGCGGCCCTGGGGACGGGAGGCGGCACATGGACGGACTGGACCCGCGCGCCACGCACGGCGGCACCGAGCCGATCCTCGACGACGGCCGGGGCACCGTCGCCGGGGGCGCTCCGGCGGGTGCCTTCGACCCGTGGCGCTACCGCGACGAGGCGGGCGTGGCGAGCGCCGACCTGACCGGCTACAAGGTCGAGGCCACCGACGGCGCCATCGGCAAGATCGACCGGGCGAGCCACGAGGTGGACGACAGCTACCTGGTCGTGGACACCGGGCCGTGGATCTTCGGCAAGAAGGTGATGCTCCCGGCCGGGACCGTGAACCACGTCGACCACGACGCCCGCACCGTGCACGTCGACCGGGAGAAGGACCAGATCAAGGCCGCCCCGGAGTACGACGAGTCCAGCCACGCCGACCCGGGCTACCGGGACCGGCTCGGCGGCTACTACGGCGAGAGCCACTCGGCGCTGCCGCCGGACGTGCCGCCGCGCATCTGACACCGCGGCGACGGCCGGCGGGGACGTGGGAACGCCCCGCCGGCCGTACCGTGTCGGATGTGGACGCCCCGCAGAGCCCCTTCCCCACCCTGTTCAACTTCCGCGACGTCGGCGGATACGCCGACGACGTCGGCGGATACGCCGCTCAGGACGGGCGCACCGTGCGCCGCGGCCGGCTCTACCGTTCCGACTCGCTGCACCGCATCGACGAGACCGACCGGGCGGCGTTCACCGCGCTCGGCATCCGTACCGTGATCGACCTGCGCCGCCCCACCGAGGTGGAACGCGACGGGCGGGTGCCCGCCTACGACGGGCTCGCCTACCGGCACATCCACCCCGAGCACGCCGACTGGGGCGCGAACCGGTTCGACGCCTCCGGCGTCAGCCTGGCCCGCTACCTGGCCGACCGGTACGCCGACCTGGCGCGTACCGGGACCGCCGGGCTCGCCGAGGCGGTCGGGCTGATCGCGGACAGCGCCAACGCGCCGGTGGTGGTGCACTGCGTCGCCGGGAAGGACCGCACCGGCATCGTCTGCGCGCTCACGCTCTCCGTGCTCGGGGTGCCCGACGAGGACGTGGTCGCCGACTACGCGCTCAGCACCGCGGCGTCGCAGCGTTTCACCGAGTGGGTCCGCGCCACGCTGCCGGACGCGGAGGAACCGCCGCCGCCGTTCCTGGAGTCACCGGCCGAGACGATGGAGCTGTTCCTGGCCGAGCTGCGCGCCGGCCACGGCTCGGTCGAGGGTTACCTGACCCACGCGGGCGTCACCGAGACGCAACTGGAGTCGCTGCGCACCCACCTGCTGGGCTGACGCCGCGCGGTGAGCAGGGAGCGGACTCGCTGCTCACCGCGCGGTCGGGCGGTCAGATGACCCGGGTGACCCAGCCGTGCGGGTCCTCGGCGCGACCGCGCTGGATGTCCACCAGCTTCTGGCGCAGGGCCATGGTGACCTGGCCGGGCTCGCCGCCGCCGATGAGGAACTCGCCCTCCGGGAAGCGCACGCCGCCGATCGGGGTGACGACAGCGGCCGTGCCGCAGGCGAACACCTCGCGCAGCCGCCCGCTCGCCGCGTCCGCCTGCCAGTCGGCGAAGCTGACCGGCGCCTCCCGCACCTCGTGCCCGGCCTCGGCGGCCAGGGTGAGGATCGCGTCGCGGGTGATGCCGGGCAGGATCGTGCCGCCCAGCGGCGGGGTGACGATGCTGCCGTCGTCGTAGACGAAGAAGACGTTCATGCCGCCCAGCTCGTCCACGTAGCGCCGCTCGACCGCGTCCAGGAAGACCACCTGGTCGCAGCCCGCCTCGATCGCCTCGGCCTGCGCCGCGAGCGACGCGGCGTAGTTGCCGCCGCACTTCGCCGCGCCGGTGCCGCCGGGCGCGGCCCGGGTGTAGTCCGGCGAGACCCAGACCGTCACCGGCTTCACCCCGCCGGAGAAGTACGCCCCGGCCGGCGAGGCGATGACGCAGTACAGGTATTCGTTGGCCGGGCGCACGCCGAGGAAGACCTCGCTGGCGAACATGAACGGACGCAGGTAGAGGCTGGCGTCCTCGTGCTCCGGGATCCACGCCTGGTCGATCTCGACCAGGCGGCGCAGCGACTCCACGAACGTCGCCTCCGGCAGCTCCGGCATGGCGAGCCGGCGGGCGGACGCGCTGAACCGGGCCGCGTTGGCCTCCGGGCGGAACATCGTCACCGCGTCGCCGGTGCGGTACGCCTTCAGCCCTTCGAAGATCTCCTGCGCGTAGTGCAGCACCGCCGCGGCCGGGTCCATCGGGATCGGCGCGCGCGCCTCCAGGCGGGCGTCGTACCAGCCCTTGCCCTCGGCGTAGCGGATGGTGACCATGTGGTCGGTGAAGACCCGGCCGAAACCGGGGTTCGCCAGCAGGGCGGCCCGGTCGGCGGCGGATACCGGCGCGGGATTCGGACGGATCTCGAAATCGAGCTTGTCACCACCGCTCATCGCGCTGACCTCCCTGCGGGTTCACGGCATGCGGGATCGCACGCCGACGTCACTGGTGCCAGAAACTTACCCCGAACGGTCGTTCAGCGGATAGGTCCGCCCCTCGGACGGCTGCGCCGCACCGGACCGCCGAATCGGGCCCGGAGACGGGTCTGGCGGCCCGTTACCGGGCCGCCAGGTGAGGATCGGCCCGGTCAGGATACGGCGTACCCGGCGAGCCGGTCGCCGACCTCCTCGGTGCGCAGGGGCGCGCCGGGCGTACGCGCGGCCAGCTCGGCGCCGACCGCGGCGGTGACCCGGGCGGCGGCGTCGGCGTGGCCGAGCTGGTCCAGCAGCAGCGCGGCGGAGAGCACGGCGGCGACCGGGTCGGCGACGCCCTTGCCGGCGATGTCCGGCGCGGAGCCGTGCACCGGCTCGAACATCGACGGGTAGCGCCCCTCCGGGTTGATGCAGCCGCTGGCCGCCAGCCCGATGCCACCGGTCACCGCGGCGGCGATGTCGGTGAGGATGTCGCCGAAGAGGTTGTCGGTGACCACCACGTCGTACCGGGACGGGTTGGTCACCAGGAACATCGCGGCGGCGTCGATGTGCTGGTACTCGGTGGTGACGTCGGGGTGCTCGGCGGCCACCGCGGCGAAGGCGCGCGACCAGAGCGAACCGGCGTGGGTGAGCACGTTGGTCTTGTGCACGAGCGTGACCTTGCGCCGTTCGCGACGGCGGGCGCGGGCGAAGGCGTCGCGGATGACCCGCTCGACGCCGTGCCGGGTGTTCAGGCTCTCCTCGGTGGCCACCTCGGCCGGGGTGTCCCGGTGCAGCGCGCCTCCGGCGCCCGCGTACAGCCCCTCGGTGCCCTCGCGGACCACCACGAGGTCGACCTCGCCGGGCTTGACCGCGGCGAGCGGGCCGCCGACGCCGGGCCAGAGCCGGGACGGGCGCAGGTTGACGTACTGGTCGAAGGCGAACCGGAGCTTGAGCAGCAGGCCGCGCTCCAGCACGCCCGGCGGCACGGTCGGGTCGCCGACCGCGCCGAGCAGGATCGCGTCGTGACCGGCCAGCTCGTCGAGGACGGAGTCGGGCAGCGCCTCGCCGGTGCGGTGCCAGCGCGCCGCGCCCAGGTCGTACTCGGTGGCCTCGATGCCGGGCAGCACCGCGTCGAGGACCTTGCGGGCCTGCGCGACCACCTCGGGTCCGATGCCGTCGCCGGCCACCACCGCGATGCGTGCCACCTGATGCTCCTCGTCTCGACGTTCCCGGCAACGGTACGTCGGTGTCCCGTCCCCCGGTACGAATCTTCCACCATTCGGGAACGCGAGTCACAGGATCCTCCCAGCTGACACCCATGGCGCGGTCATCTCCACTGCTTAAGGTCGGGTTTCATCGGGTCGACGCAGGCCCGGAACCGGCCACCGCCGCGACACGGCGGCGACCACCGAGGGGCAGGTGTCATGCGGATCGAGCACCGGCGGACCCACTGGGCGGACGAGCAACCACGTACCCGCTGGGTCGACCAGTCCGAGTTCCGCCCGGTCCGTCCGGACCTGCACCTGGGCGCCAGCAGCCACCGCGTCGAGCGGCCCGGCGCCGGCGCGTCCGGCCGGATCACCGTCCGGCACACGGTGGCCACCTCGACCGCCGACTACACACTGCTGCTCAACGCGCCCGAGTGGCTGGGCCACCGGGTGGTGGGCGAGGCGCTGCGGGACGCCGTCGCCGAACTGCGCGCCATCGACCTCACCTACGGACCGAACCGGCCGGACAGCCTCGTCTCCCGGCTGCGCCGCGACGAGATCAGCCCCGACTCGTACCCCCCGCTGGCCGACCTGATCGACCTCTGCGCGTCGATGCGGGCGGCGACCGACGGCTGGTTCGACGCCTGGGCGGTGCCCGGCGGCTTCGACCCGGGCGGCCTGCTCGGCGGCTGGGCCGTGGAGCGGGCCGCGGCGCGGTTGCGCGCCGCCGGCATCCACGACTACGCCGTGCTCAGCGGCGCCGACCTGACGGTACGCGGGCGCGCGGCGCACGGCGGGCCGTGGCGCGTGGCCGTGCACCACCCCACCGACACCCGGCGCACGCCGCTCGTGCTGGAGATGACGACCGGCGCGGTGGGCACCTCCGGTGTCACCGGGCGGCGGGGGCACGTGATCGACCCGCACACCGGCGAGCCGACCGACCGCCTGGCGGCCGCCACCGTGATCGGCCCGGACCTCGCCGTCGCCGACGCCTACGCCACCGCCCTGTACGCCGCCGGACCGGCCGGACTGGCCTGGTTCCGCCAGGACTCGGACTACCGCCCGCTGTTCGCGCAGCACCGGCGCTGAGCCGCGATCGGCCCCCGCGGTCTCGGCAACGACCGTGGGGGCCGGTCAGCGACGAGTGCGCGTGGCTCGCGCAATCGAGGGGTGCGGGCCGACGGGGCGGACGCCCGACCGCGCCACCCGAAGACGGGCCGGGGAATCGACTCAGCCGGAAACCGCAACGGTACGCTAGCGAATCGACGCAACTCGACGCAAGAGTCTCCACAGCGGACGCCGGGGAATCGGTGTCGGCAATCAGCCGGTGAACGCACGGTGGGGCAGAGGTGACGGGCCGGGCCCGGGATGGCACGCTGTCCGCCGTGAGTTTCGATCTGAGCGTGTGGGCCCTGCCGAACGGGGCGACACCGGAGCAGGTGCGGGCGGCGGTGCAGCAGTGCCGCGAGGGCTGGCACGGCAAGCAGCAACCCGACCCGAGGCTGGTCGCCTTCTACCGGGCGATCACGGCGAGCTACCCCGACGGTCCGACCCGGCCGGGTACGCCCTGGGAGGCGCCGCTGCACACGGCCGCCGACCACATCGAGATGAACCTGAACCCGACCTGCCCGGACCAGGTCCTGCTGGACATCGAACGGCTGGCCGGCGAACACGACCTGATGCTCTTCGACGCGCAGGACGGCTCGGTCTACCCGCCACCGGCCCGCGTGCGTTCCTGACCGGCCGGAACGACGAAGGGCCCGGCCGCATCCGGCCGGGCCCCGATGTGTCCTGTCCGGACTACACGTCGCGCAGGTCGGCCGCGCTGGCCGCCACCGCGCCGATCGAGTCGGCGGCGGAGGTGAGCAGGTCGGCGCCGAGCGCCTGGTCGACGGTGAGCGTCATCAGCGTCTCGCCACCGGCCTCACGGCGGGCCACCTGCATGGCGGCGATGTTGACGCCGGCCTCGCCGAGCAGCGTGCCGACGGTGCCGACCACGCCGGGCCGGTCGGCGTAGCGCAGGAAGACCAGGATGCCCTCCGCGCCGATCTCGACGTCGAAGCCGTCCACCTCGGTCAGCTTGAACACGTCCCGGGCGCCGGTGTGCACCACGGTGCCGGACACCCGGACGGTACGGCCGTCCGGCAGCGCGCCGCGCACGGTCACCAGGTTCGGGTGGTCGACCGTCTCGCCCGGCGTGGCCAGCGTGACCTCGACACCCCGCTCGGCCGCCAGGTGCGGCGCGTTGACGTAGGTGACCTGCTCCTCCACCACGGAGCTGAACAGGCCCTTGGTCGCGGCCAGCTTGAGCACCGACACGTCGTGGGCGGCGATCTCACCGCGCACCTCGACGGTGACGCTGGCGGCCACCCCGCCGGCCAGGGCGGTGAACGCCCGGCCCAGCCGCTCGGCCAGCGGCAGCAGCGGGCGTACGTCCTCGGCGACCACGCCGCCGGCCTGCACGTTCACCGCGTCCGGCACGAACTCGCCCTGGAGCGCCAGCTTGACGCTCTTGGCCACGGCCAGACCGGCCTTGTCCTGCGCCTCGTTCGTGGAGGCGCCCAGGTGCGGGGTGGCCACCACGTTGTCGAAGGCGAACAGCGGCGAGGAGGTGCAGGGCTCCTTGGCGTACACGTCGACGCCGGCGCCGGCGACCCGGCCCTCCGCGATCGCGTCGGCGAGCGCCTGCTCGTCGACCAGCCCGCCCCGGGCCGCGTTGACGATCCGGACGCCCGGCTTGACGATCGCCAGCTCCTTCTCGCCGATCAGGCCCACCGTCTCCGGCGTCTTCGGCAGGTGGATCGAGATGAAGTCGCTCTCCCGCAGCAGCTCCTCCAGCCCGACCAGGCGGACACCGAGCTGCGCGGCGCGGGCCGGCTGGATGTACGGGTCGTACGCGATCAGCCGGGTGCCGAACGCGGCGATGCGCTGTGCGAACAGCACGCCGATGCGGCCGAGGCCGACCACGCCCACGGTCTTGCCCTGGATCTCCACGCCGGTGTACTTGGACCGCTTCCACTCGCCGGCCTTGAGCGCGGCGCTGGCGCTGGCGGTGTTGCGGGCCACCGCGAGCAGCAGCGCGACGGCCTGCTCGGCGGCGGAGACGATGTTCGAGGTGGGCGCGTTCACCACCATGACGCCCCGGGCGGTGGCGGCGGGCACCTCGACGTTGTCCAGACCGACGCCGGCCCGGGCGACCACCTTGAGCCGCGGCGCGGCCGCGATCGCCTCGGCGTCGATCTGGGTGGCGCTGCGTACGATCACCGCGTCGGCCTCGGAGAGGGCGGAGAGCAGGGCCGGGCGATCGGTGCCGTCCACGTGCCGCACGTCGAAGTCGTGGGCGAGCACCTCGATGGCGGCGGGGGCGAGTTCTTCGGCGATCAGTACGACAGGATTCATCGGTCCTCGTAGACGCTCGGTAATGGTGCGGCCTGGGACGCCGGGGCGCCGCGCTGCGCCCTACGCCGATCCGTGCCATGGCCGTCGGGTGCGCCGGGGCACCACACCAAGGATGGTAGGTGGCTGCCCGCCCGGCGTGTCCCGGAGTGCGGGGTGAGGGCCCTCACAAAGGCCCGTCGCACGCCCGTCATCCCCCGTTAACGGGTGCGGTACGGGACGAGGCGCTACTCACCGTGTCTCAACACGTGAACGCACGGCGGCCCGCGGCCGGACGCCGGGGAGAGCGTCGGGCCACGGGCCGCACGTGGGGAGGGTTCAGGCGGTCTCGGTGATCGGCCGGTCGACCCAGCTCATCATGCCGCGCAGCTTCTGCCCGGTCTCCTCGATCGGGTGCGCCGCGCCCTCGGCCTGCCACTTGGCGAAGTTCGGCCGGCCGGCCTCGTCCTCGGCCACCCACTCGCGGGCGAACTCGCCGGACTGGATCTCGCCGAGGATCTTGCGCATCTCCTCCTTGACCCGCGAGTCGATCACGCGCGGGCCACGGGACAGGTCGCCGTACTCGGCGGTGTCGGAGATGCTGTAGCGCATCCGGGCGATGCCGCCCTCGTACATCAGGTCGACGATCAGCTTCAGCTCGTGCAGGCACTCGAAGTAGGCCACCTCGGGCGCGTAGCCGGCCTCGGTGAGCACCTCGAAACCGGTCTGCACCAGCGCCGCCGCGCCGCCGCAGAGCACCGCCTGCTCGCCGAACAGGTCGGTCTCGGTCTCCTCGGTGAACGTGGTCCGGATCGCGCCGGCGCGGGTGCCGCCGATCGCCTTGGCGTACGCCAGAGCCAGGCCGAACGCGTTGCCGCTGGCGTCCTGCTCGACGGCGACCAGGCAGGGCACGCCCTTGCCGTCGACGTACTGGCGGCGGACCAGGTGACCGGGGCCCTTCGGGGCGACCATCGCCACGTCCACGTCGGCCGGGGGCTTGATCAGGCCGTACCGGATGTTGAAGCCGTGCCCGAAGAACAGCGCCTTGCCCGCGGTCAGGTTCGGCGCGATGGCCTCGGCGTAGATGTGCCGCTGGGCCGTGTCCGGCGCCAGGATCATGATCACGTCGGCCTCGGCGGCCGCCTCGGCGGGCGTGAGCACCCGCAGGCCCTGCTCCTCGGCCTTCGGCCGGCTCTTCGACCCGGCGGGCAGGCCGATCACCACGTCGACGCCCGAGTCGCGCAGCGACAGCGCGTGCGCGTGGCCCTGGCTGCCGTACCCGATCACGGCGACCTTGCGGCCCTGGATCAGGCCCAGGTCGGCGTCGTCGTCGTAGAACACCTCAACGCTCATTGACTTCCCTTTCGTACGGCGGAGCCCGTCGGCCCGTCGAAAAAACTTGTGGGTACGGATCAGGCGGCGCGCAGGGCCGGGCCGGCGGTGATGGCCCGGGAACCCCGCCCGATGGCCACCGTGCCGGACTGGACCATCTCCTTGATGCCGAACGGCTCCAGGTCACGCAGCAGCGCGTCGAGCTTGTCCGGCGTGCCGGTGGCCTCGATCGTCAGCGTGTCCGGCGCGACGTCGACCACCCGGGCACGGAACAGGCCGACCGTCTCCAGCACCTGGGCGCGGGCCGTGCGGTCCGCGCGGACCTTGACCAGCAGCAACTCCCGCGCCACCGACACCTGCGGGTCCAGCTCCACGATCTTGAGTACGTTGACCAGCTTGTTGAGCTGCTTGGTCACCTGCTCCAGCGGCGAGGACTCGGCGTTGACCACGATGGTGATGCGGGAGACGTCCGGGTTCTCGGTCTCGCCGACGGCGAGGCTGTCGATGTTGAACCCGCGCCGGGAGAACAGCCCGGAGACCCGGGCCAGGACGCCCGGCTTGTTCTCCACCAGCACGGACAGCGTGTGCATCGTCATTTAGAGTTCGTCCTCGTCGAAAGCAGGGCGCACGCCCCGCGCGAACATGATCTCGTCGTTGCTGGTGCCGGCGGCGACCATCGGCCAGACCATCGCGTCCTTGCCGACCACGAAGTCGATGACCACCGGCGCGTCGTTGATCGCCATGGCCGCCTCGATGGTCTTGTCCACGTCGGCGGCGTTCTCGCAGCGCAGCCCGACGCAGCCGAGCGCCTCGGCGAGCTTGACGAAGTCCGGGATGCGGTGCTTGTGCGTGCCCAGCTCGGTGTTGGAGTAGCGCTCCCCGTAGAACAGGGTCTGCCACTGCCGCACCATGCCCAGGTTGCCGTTGTTGATCACGGCGACCTTGACCGGGATGCCCTCCAGCGCGCAGGTGGCCAGCTCCTGGTTGGTCATCTGGAAGCAGCCGTCGCCGTCGACCGCCCACACGGTGGTGTCCGGCTTGCCGACCTTGGCCCCCATCGCGGCCGGGACGGCGTAGCCCATGGTGCCCAGGCCACCGGAGTTGAGCCAGGTGTGCGGCTTCTCGTACGAGATGAACTGGCTGGCCCACATCTGGTGCTGGCCGACGCCCGCCACGTAGATCGCGTCCGGGCCGGCGATCTCGCCCAGCCGCTTGATCACGTACTGCGGGGAGAGCGTGCCGTCGGCCGGCTCCTCGAAACCGAGCGGGTACCGCTCGCGCAGGTCGTCGAGCTGCGCCCACCAGTCGGTCAGGTCGACCGACGGGTGCGCGGCCTGCTCGGCGGTGACCGCCGCGATCAGCTCGTCGATGACGTGCCGCGCGTCGCCCACGATCGGGACGTCGGCGTGCCGGTTCTTGCCGATCTCGGCCGGGTCGATGTCGGCGTGGACCACAGTCGCGTCCGGCGCGAACGAGTCGAGCTTGCCGGTCACCCGGTCGTCGAAGCGGGCGCCCAGCGCCACGATCAGGTCGGCCTTCTGCAGGCCGTAGACCGCGGCCACGGTGCCGTGCATGCCCGGCATGCCCAGGTGCTGGCGGTGCGAGTCGGGGAACGCGCCGAGCGCCATCAGCGTGGTGACCACCGGGATGCCGGTCTGCTCGGCCAGCTTGCGCAGCCCCTCGGTGGCGCCGGCCTTGAGCACGCCGCCGCCGACGTAGAGCACCGGACGGCGGGCCGAGGTCATCAGCCGGGCCGCCTCGCGGATCTGCTTGCCGTGCGGGTGCAGCGTGGGCCGGTAGCCGGGCAGGTCGAGCGTGGGCGGCCAGGAGAAGGTCGCCGGCGCCTGGAGCACGTCCTTCGGGATGTCGACGAGCACCGGGCCGGGCCGGCCGGTCGCGGCCAGGTGGAACGCCTCGGCCAGCACCCGCGGGATCTCGTCGGCCGTCTGCACCAGGAAGTTGTGCTTGGTGATCGGCAGCGTGATGCCCTGGATGTCCGCCTCCTGGAAGGCGTCCGTGCCGATCGACGGCCGGGCCACCTGGCCGGTGATCGCCACCATCGGCACCGAGTCCATGTAGGCGTCGGCGATCGGCGTCACCAGGTTCGTCGCGCCCGGGCCGGAGGTGGCGATGCAGACGCCCACCCGGCCGGTGGCCTGCGCGTAACCGGTGGCCGCGTGCCCGGCGCCCTGCTCGTGCCGGACCAGGATGTGGCGGACCGTGGAGTCGTAGAGCGGGTCGTACGCGGGCAGGATCGCACCGCCCGGAATGCCGAAGACCACGTCGACGCCGAGCGCCTCCAGCGACCGCACGAGCGAACCGGCGCCCGAGACCTGCGCGGTGGCGGGCTCCCGTACGGGCGTCTCGGTGGTGGCGGCCGCCGGGGCGGCACGGCCGGGGCGGGCGGCGGAGTCGGAGTCACCGGCCGCGCCGGTGCCGGAACGGGCACGACGGGCGGTGTGGGCGAGGGTCTCGGGCGTGGGTCTCGTCATGGCGGTTCAAGCCTTCGGAAGTGAGTGGGTGACGCGCTTCTCAGGATGGGACGCGGAGGTCCCGCGATGGGTCCGACGGCAACAAAAAAGCCCACGTGCAGGATGCACGGGGCCAGCGCACTCTCGGTGGGAGAGTGCGCTCAGGTAAGTACTCGCGGCGACCGGTTCGACGACATGCGGCTAAGCCTGACGCATCTCACGCGATGAGTCAACTGATCCCACATTTTGGTTCACGGACGTGGGCGTTTCGGTACCCGGCATGCCCTCCACCCCCGGTGCCACCTGCGAAGATCCCTCCATCGGAGGACGCTGCGCGGGCACCGTGGCGGGCGGGTTGTTGCGCAACCGGGGCAGCAACGGCGACGGGCTGTGCGCCGGCGGCGCGGGTGGCGTCTGCGGCATCGCGGTGTGCCGGTTCCCGGGCGCGGTCGCCGCCTCCAGCATCGCCTCCAGGTGCTCGGCCGGCACGCCCCAGCCGAACAGCGCCCCCTGACCGAACCGGCAGCCGGCGGCCACCACCGCGGCCAGCTCGGTCGGATTGGTCACGCCCTCGGCGATCACCTCCAGGCCGAGCTGATGCCCCAGGCGCATGACGATGTCGACCATCGGCGCGAAGGCCGGACCGTCCCGCCCGACCGGCCGGACCGGCTCGTGCTCGGCGACCAGACTGTGGTCGATCTTGAGGATGTCGATCGGCAGCCGCCGGAGCTGGCCGAGCGACGAGTAGCCGGCGCCGAAGTCGTCCAGCGCGATCCGGACGCCGGTCAGCCGCAGCGCGGTGAGCCGCCGGATCAGCTCGTCCAGGTCGGTGGCGACCGCGTGCTCGGTCACCTCCAGCACCAGCCGCTGCGGCGGCACGTGGTGCGCGCGCAGCGCCTCGGCGACCTGGACCACGTACTCCGGCGCGTGCAGCTCGCGCGGTGAGACGTTCACCGACACCCACACGTCGTGCCCGTCGGCGAGCCAGCGGGAGAGCTGGTAGCAGGCCTGGTGCAACACCCACGCGCCGAGCTTGGCGATCATCCCGCACTCCTCGGCGAGCGGGATGAACTCGTCCGGCCGGACGTTGCCCAGCTCCGGGTGCCGCCAGCGCAGCAGCGCCTCGGCGCCGACCGGACGCACCGACGGCAGCGAGGCCACCGGCTGGAAGACCAGCCGCAGCTCGTCGCGCTCGATCGCGCCGCGCAGCTCGTGCTCCAGCCGGGTACGCCGGCTCAGCAACTGGTCGTACGTGGCGTCGTAGCGCTCGATCCGGTTCTTGCCCCGCTGCTTGGCGTAGCGCAGCGCCAGGTCGGCGTTGCGCAGCAGCAGCTCCACGTCCGCGTCGCCGTGCCCGGCCGCCACGCCGATGCTCACCGACAGGAAGACCGGACCGTCCCCCTGCTCGTACGGGCGGCCGAGCACCCCGAGCAGCCGGTCGGCCACCGGGCCGGGATCGGCCGACCCGTGCATCAGCACCGCGAACTCGTCGCCGCCGAGCCGGGCCGCCAGGTCACCCGGCCGCAGGTTGCCCCGCAGCCGCCGCCCCACCTCGATCAGCACCGCGTCGCCGACGTCGTGGCCCCGCATGTCGTTGACGTTCTTGAACCCGTCCAGGTCGAGCCCGAGCAGGACGCAGGGCACGCCCGACTCGGCGCAGCGGTGCAGGGCCCGCAGCAGCCCGCGCCGGTTCGCCAGCCCGGTGAGCGGGTCGGTGTGCGCCAGCTCACGGAAGTGCGCCTCCCGCTCGGCCAGCCGGCCCGCGTAGCCGCGTACGTCGTTGAGCGCCAGGTACTGCCGGGTGACCAGGGCGAAGCCCTCGACCGTGCCGGCCACGATGGCGTACCCGTCGAACCCGCCACCCTGAACCAGGTGGTACATCGCGGAGGCGGCGATGGCGAACATCGGCACGAAGGCGTACTCGCCGTCGCGGCGGATGAGATCGACGTCGAGCTGCGTCAGGTCGGCCCGGCGTCCGGCCACGGCGGTGGCGAGCAGGCCGGCGGCGGTCAGCGTGGCGCCGGTCAGCGCCAGGCCGGGACCGGCCTGGCAGAGCCCGGCCGAGACGCCCAGCCCGCCCGCGGTCACCGCTATCGCGCCGACGCCGAGCAGGGTCAGCCACCCGCGTGGCGGCGCGACCCGCAGCACCAGGATCACGGTCAGCCCGGTGGTCAGCGCCGCGATGATCGAGGCCAGCACGATCGGCAGGCAGGCGACCGGGGTGGCGTCACCGAGCAGCCGGGTCGGCTCGCTGAACGCCACCCAGCCGACGAACCAGAGCGCGCTGCCCATGATCAGGCCGTCCAGCAGCAGCCGGGCGGTGGCGGCGCGGGTCGCGGCGGCGCCGGGCAGCCGGAGCACGGCGGCGCCGAGGCCGAGCCCGGCGAGCGTGGTGCCCACCGCGACCACTGCCGCCCAGCCGGTCCGCTGGCCCTGCCGGTGCGCCCAGTGGTCCCCGGCCGCGAGCAGACCGCCGAGACCGACCAGCAGGCTGAGCAGGGCCGCCCCGGCGGCGACGGCCAGCAGCAGGTGGGCCTGCCGCCGAGGGCCGGTGCGACGCCGCGCGGACGCGGCGAGCAGCACCGTGGCGGCGGCCGCGGCGATCCCGCTCAGCGCCGCGACGGTGACCATCCCCGGGGACGACTGCACGCGTCAACTGTGCCGGATGAGCGCCCCCCGTGGGGCACCGGGTGTGCAACTGTTGGGACACAGGGTGCGCGGCGGGGGCGCGCCGCCGGGATGGTGTCAGACTGGTTGTCATGCCTGAGCTGCGGTCGAGGACCTCCACCCACGGTCGGACGATGGCCGGCGCCCGGGCCCTGTGGCGGGCCACCGGGATGACCGACGACGACTTCGGCAAGCCGATCGTCGCCATCGCCAACAGTTTCACCCAGTTCGTACCCGGTCACGTCCACCTCAAGGACCTCGGCGGCCTGGTCGCCGACGCGGTGGCCGAGGCCGGCGGCGTGGGGCGGGAGTTCAACACCATCGCCGTGGACGACGGCATCGCCATGGGCCACGGCGGCATGCTCTACTCCCTGCCCAGCCGGGAGCTGATCGCCGACGCGGTCGAGTACATGGTCAACGCGCACTGCGCGGACGCCCTGGTCTGCATCTCCAACTGCGACAAGATCACCCCGGGCATGCTGCTCGCCGCGCTGCGGCTCAACATCCCCACCGTCTTCGTCTCCGGCGGCCCGATGGAGGCCGGCAAGACGGTGGCGATCGAGGGAGTCGTGCACTCCAAGATCGACCTGATCGACGCCATGATCGCCTCCTCGAACGAGGCGGTCACCGACGACCAGCTCGGCGAGATCGAGCGCTCCGCCTGCCCGACCTGCGGGTCCTGCTCCGGCATGTTCACCGCCAACTCGATGAACTGCCTCACCGAGGCGATCGGCCTCGCGCTACCAGGCAACGGCTCGACGCTCGCCACCCACGCCGCACGCCGGTCGCTGTTCGTCGAGGCCGGGCGCACGATCGTGGAGATCGCCAAGCAGTGGTACGAGAACGACGACGCCTCGGTGCTGCCGCGCTCGATCGCCGGCCGGGAGGCGTTCGAGAACGCGATCGCCCTCGACGTGGCCATGGGCGGCTCCACGAACACGGTGCTGCACCTGCTCGCCGCCGCCCGCGAGGCCGAGCTGGACTTCGGCGTCGCCGACATCGACGCGATCTCCCGCCGGGTGCCGTGCCTGGCCAAGGTCGCCCCGAACTCGCCGAACTACCACATGGAGGACGTGCACCGGGCCGGCGGCATCCCGGCCATCCTCGGTGAGCTGGACCGCGCCGGGCTGCTGCACCGAGACGTGCGCGCGGTGCACTCCCCCGGCCTCGACAAGTGGCTGGCCGACTGGGACGTGCGCGGCGGCTCGGCCACGCGAGAGGCGATCGAGCTGTTCCACGCCGCCCCGGGCGGCGTGCGCACCACCGAGCCGTTCTCCACCACCAACCGCTGGTCGTCGCTGGACACCGACGCGGCCGGCGGCTGCATCCGGGACCGGGAGCACGCCTACAGCGCGGACGGCGGCCTGGCCATCCTGCACGGCAACCTCGCGCCGGCCGGCTGCGTGGTGAAGACCGCCGGCGTGCCCGAGGAGTGCCTGACGTTCCGCGGCCCGGCCAAGGTCTACGAGTCGCAGGACGACGCGGTGACCGCGATCCTCGCCAAGGAGATCGTCGCCGGAGACGTCGTGGTGATCCGGTACGAGGGCCCGAAGGGCGGCCCCGGCATGCAGGAGATGCTCTACCCGACCTCGTTCCTCAAGGGCCGGGGGCTGGGCCGCTCCTGCGCGCTGCTCACCGACGGCCGGTTCTCCGGCGGCACCTCCGGCCTGTCCATCGGGCACGTCTCCCCGGAGGCCGCCTCCGGTGGGCTGATCGCGCTGGTCCGCGACGGCGACGAGATCGTCATCGACATCCCGGGCCGGTCGATCGAGCTGAACGTGCCCGCCGACGAGCTGGAGGCGCGCCGGGTGGCCGAGGAGAAGCGGGACCGCCCGTACACCCCGGTCGACCGGCAGCGTCCGGTGTCGGCGGCGCTGCGCGCGTACGCCTCGATGGCGACCTCGGCCAGCGACGGCGCCTACCGCCGCGTCCCGGAGTGATGTAAGGAAGGGCCCCTTCTTAACGCCTCCGGTAGAGGAGGGGGCCCTTATTAACACCCGACGTCCGTGAAGCGAACCGGTTCGGCCAGTACGGCTGCCGCCGCATCCAGGTCGGCGAGGCGTGCCGCCAAGGTCGCGACGGCGAGCCGCTCGGGTAGGGCTGCGCCGAATTTGAGGCCGGCGACAGCCCGCCTGTCGATGTCGGGAAGACACAACCGCTGACCGGCGTCCGTCACCAGGGCTCGCCACTGGGCCCTTGTCACATCCCGGCGGAGGCGGATGGCACAGTCGTCGAAACGCTGCGAGGGGTCGACCACCTCACTGAGCGTGGCGGCCAGCGTAGCGTTGCCCCGTAGACCCGCCCAGGTCCACCAGTGCAGATCTCCGCGAGAACGCACCACACAGGTGCCGCCTGGGTGTACTTGGGACGAACGCTCCTCACGGATCGCCGCGAGCCGGTTCGAGGCCCGCGTGGTCAATCGCACCGGCGGGTCCTTCCCGAGCAGTACCTGCCGCATGGCTTGAGTCACCGGAAAGCTCGACCCGAGCCAACCCTGCGACGTCCACCGGGCCCGGCCGCCGCCGTCCGCGGGTTCCACGAAGCAGCGCCGCCGTCGCCAGTCGACGTAGTTGACCCGCCAGCTCCGGCCGCCCAGCAGCAGTCGGCGGTCTCCCCGCACCTCCTCGGTGAGCAGGCTCGGGTCGATTCGCCCCAGCTCCTGCCGCCCGTGCAGGACGGTGAACTCCGGCGGACCGGTGAATACAGCGGTCAGCTCCATGAAGTGCCGCCGGCCGAACCGCTGTTCTGCCTGCAGGCCGATGAACAGCAGCCCGCCGTCGCTGTCGAGGTAGCCCTGGTCCGTCAGATGGCGCATGACCGGCTCGGCGCTCCGGTCGAACGGGGGCAAGCCGTTCCACGCCTGCGCCCAGAGCCGGTCTCCGACGCGGCCTTCCTGCAGACAGAGCGCGAGCATCTGCTGGGCGACGATATGGCGAGGTTCAGGCGGGGGGAGGACGGGCTCCACCCAGCCTTCGCCCCACAGCGACAGCAGAGCGGCGGCCCTGGTCAGCTCCATCGCGCTGCGGCAGAGGAAGAGGCAGTTGCGCGAACTGCCCGGTCTGCGCCCACTGCGACCGAGCCGCTGCAGGAATGACGCGACGGTCGTCGGAGAGTCGATCTGGATCACCCGATCCAGGTCACCCACGTCGATACCGAGTTCCAGCGTGCTGGTGGACACGATGACACAATCCCGGGCCTCGGCGAATGCGTGCTCTGCCCGGCGTCGCTCGTCGAGTGAGAGCGAGGCGTGGGACAGGAAGGTGGTGACGCCGCGCTCGCGGAGCAGCTGTGCCAGTTCCTCGACCGTCTGCCGGGACTCGCAGAAGACCAGCCGCTTCTCCCCCCGGTGCAGGGCGGCGATGACAACGGCCGCGTTGGCCAGCGATCCCACGTAGTCGAGTTCGACCTCACCTGGTGGAGGCCCACCAACGGGACGAACGTCGGTGACCTGGCCGGGGGCGACGACGGTGCCCGGACGGCTGCCCGCTCCCGGCCCCTGCAGCCAGGTGAGAAGCTGTTCCGGGTTGCCCACGGTGGCGGAGAGTCCGACCCGCTGCAGAGGCCGGCCGGTCACCCGCACCAGTCTTTCGAGCAGTGCCAGCAGGTGCCAGCCACGGTCGTCGCCGGCGAAGGCATGCACCTCGTCCACCACCACCGCACGCACCCCGGCCAGGAAGAGCCTGTGGTCCACGTTAGCGCTGACCAGCATGGACTCGATCGATTCGGGTGTGGTCAGCAGAATGTCAGGGTGTTGCCACAATGCTCGGCGACGAGCCGTCGCGCTCACATCACCGTGCCAGAGTGCAACGGTGCGCCCCAGCCAACCGGCGTACCGTTCCAGTCGCGGATGCAGGTTGTTGAGCAGCGCTTTCAGTGGGCACAGGTAGAGCAGCGAGGTGCCGCTCCAACGCTCGCCCGCCATGCGGGTGAGCAGCGGGAAGATCGCAGCTTCGGTCTTGCCTCCGGCCGTCGCGGCGAGCAGCAGCGCGTCGTCGCCGCGCGCCACCGGCGCGAGGGCGGCACGCTGCAGCGGACGTAGGTCCGGCCAGCCGAGGCTGTTGACCACGTGATGCAACAGCACCGGGTCCAGCGGGACGCCCTCGCTCACATCGACAGCTCGACGTCGTCGGCCGCGACCACGTTCCGCTCGACGTCGGTCAACTCATCGGGCCGCAGGGTCAGTCCGTAGTGCTGGCGCGGGTCCCAGTCGGGGAACTGGTCGACGCGGTCGAAGACGTCCGCGACGAGCTTCTTGAGATAGACCCGGGGTGCCACCCCGACCTGGCCACCCAGCCGTCCGGCTACCGCGCGGGCAAGTTCGCCGAGGTAATCATCGTCGACGCGCGCGGAAACCCGATCACCACCGTAGATGTCCCGCACTCGCACGCCGAGGTGAACCAGGGAGTCCTCGGTGAAGCCGGGGAGCCGGAGCTGCGTGGCGCGGGGATTGTCCCAACGGTGTTCCGGGCCGAAGTCGGTGGCGAGTCGTTGAGCAAGCGGGGCGAGCCGCTGGACGCCCTGCGGGCCGTCAAAAAACGCCGGTGTGCCAGTGATCATCAGGAAGAGCCCGGGGAATCGGCCAGCGTAGATGTCGTCGACGAGTTGCCGCAAGGCGTTGAGTGCCTTGTCCCGTGCATCCGCGCGAACCCGCTGCAGCGTCTCGACCTCATCGAGTACCAGAAGCAGACCAGGGTGGCCGCTGTCGCGCAGCACGGCCAGCAGGCCACGTAGGAAGTTGAGCGCACCGAAGTGGTCAAGATCGCCCTTCACCCCAGCGACTCGCCGGGTGGCCGCAGCGACGTGCGGCTGGCCGCCCAACCAGGCGGCGAGACCACCCGCAGTGACATCGTCGCCGTCCGCGAGCGCGGTGCGGTAGCCGCGCAGTGCCGCCGCGAACGCGGGGGTGCTCCGCGAGATGTCCGCCAAGCGGCTTTCGAGCAGCGCACCTACCGCGCGGTCGAGCGCTTCGGCGTCCGCCTCGGTAGCCGTGCCGGCCGCCAAGACATCTTCCTCCAAGGCGAAGATCCAGTTGTCGAGTACGGGCCGCAGCGCGCTCGGTGTGAACTGTTCGGTGGACAACTGCTCGACGAGTCGCCGGTAGACCGTCTCCATCCGGTGCAGCGGCGTCTCGAGTTCGGAGATCTGCACTTCGGCCACCGCGAAGCCGCGCCGTTTCGCCCGTTCGCCGAGCCACCGGGTGAAGAAGGTCTTCCCGGCCCCGTACTCACCGCGGACCGCCTTGAACACGCTGCCCGCACCGGCCACCCGGTCCAGGTCCTCGTCGAGGGCTGCCGTGAACCGGTCCAGACCGACCGCGAGCGCGTCCAGGCCATTGGCCGGCACTACGCCCCGGCGCAGCGCGTCGATGATGTCCCGTCGGCGGCGGGCGCTGACCTCGACCGTCATGAGGGCCCCAGCACAAACTGCTCGATCATCAGGGGGATATCCAGTTTCGCGGTCCGTCCGTCCGGGTCAAGGCTGAGCACCGGATAGCCCTCGACCTGCAACAGCCGCCGGAGCGCGGTGAAGGTGGCGGAGATGCGGTGCACCGGCACCTCCGCCCGGGTGGCAAGCGTCTCCAGCGTCGCTCGGCCGTTGCCGGCGAGCAGCGCGGTGACCATCGCAGCCACCCGCTCGTCGGGGACGGGTGCCCGACTTCCCCGCCGGTCGGCGTAGACCGGGCTGGCGAGCAGCGCCTCGACGAGCGCGGACGATGGGTCGATCGGGGCCGGCGGACCGGCGGGCGGGGGCAGGACCGCCGCCACCGGCGCCTGGGGCGGCACATCGAACAGGCTCTCGTCCTGAACCGCCGCACGGGGACGGCGGGTCGGACGGGCCGCCGCCGTGCGAGGGACGGGCAGTGCGGGCTGCTCCTCGGGTGCGGTCTGCCGAACCGGTTCCCGCCACCAGTCCGGGCTGGCGACCGGCGCTCCCGACCATCCGGGGACGGCCTCATCGTCACCGGAGGCGAAGAGCAGCAGTGGGATGACCGCCTCGGCCGGGCTCGCGCCCCCGTGGTAGCCGGCCTTGCGGGGGCCGTACCGCAGTTCCTCCCTCCAGGGCAGAATCAGGTCGCCCCCACCGAGCGCCACCCGGCTGCCGCGGAAGCGCAGCTCACCGTCGGCCGGCTCACCAGTGGCGGGACGCCATCGGTTCTCACTGCTCTCCGCCCGGCACAGCAGGGCCTCGGAGCCGCGGTCGACGACGTGCCCGTGGTCGGAAACCAGCACCACTACCCGGTCCTGGGCGACAGCAATCAGGTCACGCAGTCCTCTGACCGTGTCAGCGCTCCACTCGACGGTACCCGGGTCGCTGCGGTCGAGCGCATCGTCGATGGTGTTGATGACGGCGGCGACCAGTGGCACCGCCGGATTTTCGATCGCCGCGGCGACCTCACGGTCGACGGCGACACCGGCCGACGTACGCAAATCGGCCTTGTGCAGCAGCACCCCGTCCGGGAACCGGGCCGCGAAGCCCTTCACCTCGTCGTTGCGGTCACCGACCCTGATCATGCCGCTGAACAGGCTGCACCGGTTGACGGCGGTGACCGTCGGCAGCGCGGCGAGGACGCCGGTGCGCTGCCCGCCGTGCGGGGTGAGTTCGGTCCAGGCGCCGCTACGCCCCAGTGACTCGGCGATCTCGATACCCGCCGCCGCTCCCATACCATCGAGAAGCAGCAGCAGAACGCGCCGGCCGTGGTCCAGGATCGGCTGGACCACTCGGTCCAGCAGGTCCTCCACGCGCAACAGGGCACCGGGGTCACGCTCCGCGCCGGTGGTGTCCTGCAACAGCTCGGCAAACTCACGGTCGTGACGGGACCTGCGGGCGTGTACTGCCTGGTGCAGGATCCGGTACGCCTCGGCAACCTGCTGATCCACGTCACCGTCGAACACGTCAAGCCGTGCCCGGTCGACCCAGCCGTCCTCGCGGATCTGCCGGTGCACGGCGTCGAGCATGGTGGCGGGCGACGCCTGATCGGGTGTGGCCAACCAGCGCAGGAGCCGAACCGCCATCCGGGCGGTCTCCACCCGTGCCCGGTCCGCCGACCGGTGGGCTTCCACCTCGGCCAGCCGATCCTGCGCCCGTTCGATCAGGTCAGCGGCGGGCGCGGCACCTCCGGCAACCGGCAGTGCCAGCCGTACCGCGGCGCCGAAGGCGCGCATCCGCTGGGTGAAGCCGGCCGGCAACAGGGCGGAAGCGGCGAGCCGGCCGGCCACTCCGATCTCCCCGGCGACCTCCTCGGCCCGGCGCAGCAGCCGGTGCGCGTCGTGCCGGACCGCCTCGTCGTCGAGAGCCCGGTAGATCCACGCCTCGGCGGCATCGGTGAACGCCCATGCCTGCGTTTCGGTGAGCCGGGTACCGGCGAAACGCGGCTCCAGCCGGGTCCGGGCCACCGCGAGTTCGACATCCGACGCCTGCGCGGAGTCACGCGGCCAGAGCACGCCGGTCAGCAGGCCCAGCGGGATGGCATCGACCCCTTGCCCGGCGCGCACGGCCGCCAGCACCGGTACGGCGACCGGACCGGCAACGTCGACCATGAACGTGCCGAGCCCGTCGATCCATTCGGCCGGCAGTTCGCTGAGGCGCATCTGCGCCGCAGCGTCGGTGCTCCAGTGCAGCAGTCCCGCGGCGTCCAGCCCGTCGGGTTCGAGTCCGAGTACCGTCCCGGCGAGGTGCCTCAACGCGTGGTCGCGGGTCAGGATGGTTCCCGTCGGCGGCGGCCAGCCCTCGGCCGGCGCCAGTTCGGTGAGCGCGTCGGCAACCCAGCGACCGATGCGCACCAGCGTCGAGTCCGGTCGCACCTGGCCACCGAACGCCTGGCTGACCAGGTCCCAGGGATCCACGCTGCGTCCGGTCTGAAGGCTGACGTGCGCCAGCAGCCCGTCACCCAGCTCGCTGTCGGTGAGGTCGGTGAGCAGGACGAGCTTCTCCTGCGCCGACCGGTCCGCCAGGGCAGCACGCGCCGCCAGAGGCGTCGGGCAGGGCACCACCCGCACGGTTCTGCCACCCACGGTCAGCACGGGCTCATCGGTCCAGTACGGCCGGGCCAGCAGCACGATGGCGTCGGCGTCGTCCCGCTCGGCGAGCCACGCCTCCACCTTTCGCCGCACCGCAGCCGGACGGACGGCGGCCCTTGGCACGCTCATACCTGCTGCTCCGGAAGGACGACCCGCCAGACGATCGAAACCGGACGTCCGGCGGAAACCACCGCTCGAATCCCAAGGACAACTTCCTCCAGCGCATCCAGGTCGTGGACTGTCGTCTCCCCGGGGACCGCCGGTGTCGGCTCGACGGGCGTGTTGCTGCCGTTCCCTCGCTGTCGGGGGATCAACGGCTGGACGACGTCCGGCCCTGAATCGACGACCGGGTCATGGTTCCCTCGTGCGACGCCCTTCCCCGGAGGGGGCGGGGGCGGCGGGGTCACCGGTCGCTGTGCCGCGAGCATCTCGACCGACGCTTCGACAGCTCGTCGCACCGCCTCGGCCAGATCCGTACCGTGCTGCTCGTCACGCCCCGCGGCGTGCAACTGGTCCATGATGCTTCGGGCGCGCGGGTCGTCCTGCGCCGCTGACAGCCGGCTGATCGCGTCGATCACCGACCACTGCGCGTCGGTCAGCGCGTCGGTGAGTTCCTGCGCCCGCTTGAACACCTGGCTCGCGGCGTGGCCGTCCACACCGCCGAGGCGCCGCTCGCCCTCGGCAACCACGGCGACGAGCACCACGTCGTCGGGTTCCTGGGCGACCTCGGTGAGTAGCTGCGCGACCCGCCGTGCGGTGGCCAGGCGACCGCACTCGGCGAGCGGGTCGAGTCCGAGACGCGTCGCGTTCGACTCCAGCTTCTCCACGAGCTGACCGGCGGGCCGTGCATACCGGGTGGCGACCTGACGCATGGTGCCGGCCAGAGTGCCGAGGTTGGCAGGGTTGCGAAACCGAGGCAGCACCTCGCCGAAGAAGGGCTGGCCGAAACTCACCGCCGCCTTCCAGGTCTCGTCGTCCGGCATCGGCGGGTGGCGCAGCTCGAAACGGTCCTCCACGCCGTTGACCGCCGCTACGCTGATCTTGCCCCCGGTGTCGTACCAGCTGAGCTGCTGCTCGAACGCGAAGACCGCAATGATCAGATTCTGCAGCTCGCGATCGAAGCCGCGGGCCTTGGGCAGGTCGAGCAGCTTGCGCAGCGCGTGTACCGGCCAGCGGTCCCGGTAGTCCTGCCGGGCCGCCTCCTGCAGCAGGTGCCGGCTCCAGAAGCAGGTGCTGATGTCGAGAACGTAACGGTGGTCGACCACCTCACCGAGCTGCAGCGGGTTGCAGATTCGGCGCAGCGTCTTCTGGTCGGCCGGGGAGTCGATGGAGACGCCGTGGGTGGGGTCCGCCGCCGCCCTCTTGGCGTACTCGAACACCTTCGCCAGGTCGGCACGAGCCAAAGGCTTCTCGTCGACGGGCAGCGCCGGGCTGCCCGGGTACGACCAGTCCAGCAGCTCGCCGGTGAGGTTGCGGAACGCGTCGGCGAGCGTGCCGCCTCTCGGGTCGCCGATGCGCAGCCCATCGGCCAGGGTGTGCAGCACGCCGACGCTGTCCGGGTGCACGTCGGAGGGTTGCGGACTCGCGGCCCCGTACGCCTGCTTGAGCGCGGTGATCAGGCCGTCGCGGAGCTGGGTCTGGCGCTGCAGCAGGTAGACCCGGCCCTGCTGCCGGTCGGCCTGGGGCCAGTCGGCGGCAAGTGTGTTGAGCCGCTCCCCCGCGCCGCCCACGCCGAGCAGGTAGTTGATTTTCGCGAGCTGGGCGACCCGGCTCATCATGTCGTCGGTCAGGTACAGCGGCAGCCAGAACACGGTGTTGGAACCCCGGGGCAGCTCGTCGATCCGAGCTCGGTCCGCGTTCCGGGGAAAGTCCTGCGGATCGAACGGATAGTCGATGACGATCCGCCAGGACTCGCCAGGAGCGATCAGGGCGGCGACCGGCATGGTGAGCGGGTCGCGGACGTTGCCGAACTTGACCTGTACGACGTGCCGCCGCCCCCGCCACTCGCGGGGGTGCTGCAACTCGCCGTGGCTCCCCTCGGTGCCGGTCAGGCCCATCTCCGCACTGATCAGCTCGCGGAGCAACTGCTGCCGTACGCCCGCCGAGGTCTCGTTGTGCGGCACCAGGTCCAGCAGCTTGTCGAAGTCGACGGTGTGCAGCTTGAGCGACACGACCGGGTCGTGGTCGTCGGTGAGGTGCAGCTCGCCGGCGTCCTGCGAGATCTTTCGCAGCCGGGTGAGCACCATGGTGTTCTCGTAACCGGGGATCGGCGAGGCGATTGATCCGAAGTTGAGCGCGTGCAGCTTGGCCGCGGTCAGGTTGTGCAGCGCCGGCACCTCGGGCACCAACGCGCCGAGCAGGACGGTCTTGACCAGCTTGTCGTCGAGCTGGAACTGGGTGTGTGTCGCTGCCCGTTCTTCGTCGATGCCGTTGAGGGTGAGCAGTAGCGGCCGCAGCTTACGCAGATAGAGGTTGCGGGCGGCGTCGAACTGCTGACGTAGCTTCGGCCGATCGGGCAGTTCGCCGTGCAGCACCAGCGGGTCGAAAAGCGCGGCGACCCCGATCAGGTCGTTGACCTTCAGCGTGTCCCGCCGCTCGACCAGCAGCTCGGTCATCACCTTCAGCGCGGTGCGCTCACGCTGCAACGCCTGCGACAGCGCGACCAGGGTGGCGACCAGAGCCGGCGAGAACGGGTAGAGCTGGCGGAAGGCGGTGGCGTCGGACCCGATGCCGGCGTCGCCGTACTGTGCGCCGAGCAGCAGGATGTCCCACACCTCGCGGTTGTGCCGGACGGCGGCGAACGCATTGTCGATGACCGCCCGCGCCGCCTCGTCGTTGGGGTGCAGCAGGCGCTTCTCGGTGATCTCCGGCAGGTTCGTGTCGGCGAGGACGATCTCCCCGAGCCGGCCCTGGACGCTGCGCATCACGTGTGCCAGTGCTTCCCGCTCGGTGCCGCCGACCTGCGGGCCGAGGAACTCCTCCAGGTTGCGCTGCCGGGCAACGAAGGAGATCAGCGGCAGCGGCCGGGCCGCGTCTGCGGACTCGACCAGCTTGTTGAGCTTGGCTCCCTCGGTGTTGACGAACGTGTAGTCGGCGATGCGGCCGGACAGCCAGAGGATCAACTCGTCGAGGAAGAGGACGATCCCGTCGTACCCGAGGGACTTGGCATGCCGGGTGATGACCGCGAGGCCGCTGTCCAGGTCGAGATATTCGGCGCTGTGCACCGCTCCGCTGAAGAACGTCTGGGTGAGCGCACTCACGAGCGCGTCGCGGTCCTTCGTGCCGGGTGGCTGAGCGGCTGCCTCCGCGTACCGCTGCGGGGTCCAGCCCTCGGCCTGAGCCCGCATCGCGGCCAGGCCGAGACCGCCCGCGCCCGGCACGGCGGCGCCACCGCGCAGCGCGGCGAAGAACTTGTCGTCGCCCAGCGTCCGCCGCAGGCCCGCTGCGTTGTCCAACAACGCATCCGACCGGTGTACGGCAGGTACCGGTGCGTCCGGGTGCGCGGCGGTGATCTGGCGTAGGTAGCCCTCGAGAATCGCCTGCTCGACCGAGCGCGCGTCGAGCATGTGCAGCGTCAGCGTGAGGAACTTCCGGCCGGGGAGCCAGGAATCGGCCGCGACCACCGGACCCTCCAGCCCTTTGATCTTCCGGGCGTCGGGGTTGTGCGCCAGGATCTCCCGCAGCACGGCCATGAAGTGCGACTTGCCGGAACCGAACGAGCCGTGCAGGAACATGGCCTGGGAGCGACCGGTCGTGACCGCGTGGCCGATCCGCTGCAACGCGGTAGCGAAGTTGTCGCGAAGCTGGTCGGTGACGACGTACCGGTGAAGGTCGGCGCCCTCAGCCGCCTTCACCACGAAGTCGCCTTCGCCGACGGACGTCGGAATGTCGATCAGGTCGCGCAGCAGCGTCACAGGTGCTCCTCCAAGCCTCCCCACGGTGCCCGACACGCTACCCATCGACCTGATTGCTTGGCAGCGCCCCGATTGGACGCTGTCCATGCTGGATGGGGGAATTCGTCGTGATCCGTCGAACCCGCCCTCCACCGATCGTGGGAGGAACCGCAGATCAGCATGCGTCGTACCGGACCATCAGTAGATGAAAGTAAGTCGGATTCCGGACAGTCGCCTGCGCCTGGGACGTCACTTTGGGAGGCCACAGAATCGGCGATGATGCCGGAGATGAGCTTGGTCTATGTGATGCTGCGGGTGCCGACGTAGCTCACTGATCCGCGAGTCGTCACTCGTCCGTCGCACCGTGAACTTCTCATCAATGTAGAGGGCAAAGAAGTCGAACTGGGTGTGGTGGTTGGGGCAGAGGCAGAGCAGGTTGCTCAGGTCGTCCGTACCGTCGTGCGGCTTGCCCAACCCACGGATGTGCGCCGCCTCGCTGTAGTAGCCGTCCCGGGTCTCCAGCCGGACTCCGCAAATCTGGCACCGATGGCCATGGAGCTGCTTCACGGCTTTCGCATGCCGGCTGCTGCGGACGATGCGGTCGATCGTGACGAGCTGTCTCTCCGCCGGATTACCCGAGCCGGTGGGCGCGAAGAGGTTCGGTTCGAGCGTGCCGGCTGCGGAGTCGTAGCCCGCGAGCCCTACCTGAGCCAGCACCGCGGCGCGGTCGACGTTGGAGGTCAGCGTCCGGGACAGCATCGCCACGGCGCGCCCCCGCATGTCGACGTCGGCCAGCAGCCCGGCGACGTCTGCCGACAAGTCAGATGTGGCGGCGTCCGGAGCGCTCGATGCCCGACCACCGTGGAAGCCGGAGCGGTCGATCTCCCATTCCTGTGCCTGCTTGTGTTCCCACAGCCCGCTGTCGATCAAGGGCAGCAGCGATTGCTTGTCCGCGCCGCCGTGACGTGCGAGGAACGCTTCCAGGGACGTGAGGGTGTCCGCGTGGCTGCTCGGCTCCGCAGCGGCAGCCGTCCGCCCGATCGCCCACAGCATCGCCAGCGGTATGCCAGGCGCCGAGCCGTCGCTGCTCTCGTCGAGCACCTGCCGCAGCACACGGAAGAACTGCTTACGGCCCATCCGCTTTCGCGCGGTCCGACCGTGCGACGAGCCGATGCCGGGCACATTCGGGAGGAAGGACAGGATCGAGTCGTATCCGTCAGCGTCGACAAGCGTGAGACTCCGCAGCGGAAAAGGGAGTCCGAGTTGACGCAGTACGGGCTCGGCCGGCAAGGCATGAGCGAGCTGTTCGATCGCCCCCAGCGCCATGATGTGTTCCCAGGTCTGGCCCTCGTCGTCGGTCTGCCACACCCGCTTCGCGACGGCCTGACTTCGAAAGAGGTGCAGGATGCGGGCGCGGGCGTAGAAGACCTTGTCGGCGTAGAACAGCACGTGGTCGCCGGCATTGCGCTCACGGAGCGCACGCGCCTTGGGGTTGTTGACCTGCTGGGTCGGCGTCGACCCCCATAGGCGAGCGACGCCGTCCGGATAGAGCCGCTGCAGTGCCGGCAGTTCGGGCCCCAGTTCCGCCGCAATCTCGGCGAGCCGTACGCCTCGAATGATGGAGTGTTGGTAGTGCTCCGGGCCGCGCACCCTTGCGCCGCCCCGCAGTTGCAACACCAGTTGCGGTCGGTATCCGGCATCACGTCGTTCACGGTCCCGCACGGCTACTCTCCATCGCCCGGGTTGTCGACGATCGAGCGCGGCACGACAAAGCCATCCGCCTTGCCGCTGCGCGCGACGATGCCTGTTCGGAGCACCTGATCGAGATCCGCTCGCTCCACATTGCGGTAGCCCTCGAAGCCGTCGTACAAACCGCCCAGACTTGCCTGGTTGCTCATGTTCCCGCTCCTGCTACTCGCCGCGATTGCCGGCATGGCCACCAAGCCCTCGCAACGTCAGGAGAGCTGGCCGGTCAGCGCCGAGCTGGGACAGTTCGGTGTCGATGAGGTCGGTGAAGAACTGGGCCGGGATGCCGGGGAAGTCGGGCCGCTCCTCTGTGTGCCACTGGTGCAGCCACGGCTCCAGCTCCGCGATGCCCGCCAGCAACGGCAGCAGGCGTTCCGCCGGCCATGCAGCCTGCAGGTTGCGATCCAGGTAGACGGTCGCCAGCGCCTGGGCCTGGGCGAGGTGGTCCCACCCCGCCCAGCCGAGCAGTTCCGTACCGTCACCGTCGCGACCCGCCTTCGGGTACGAGATGAAGCGCTCCTTCGGCACGTCGAGCTTGCCGCGCGCCCGCCAGTAGGACGTCTTGGCGAAGTCCGCCGACGTGTACTTCGGCGGCACCTTGATGTCCACGTCCTCGCCCGCGTCCTCCAGCCGCTGCTGCGCCCACGTCCGCTCCCACTGCGCGCGCTTGCGCAAGCCGGACGGCTTGTAGCGGTAGGCGGGCAGGAAGGGGACGTGCTCGTCGGCGACCAGCTTCGCCAGCGTCTTCGTCAGGTCGTAGTCGTCGCGGCCGGTCCACAACTCCAGCACCGCGCGGAAGTCGTCGTCGTGGCGTACCCCGTCCGCGAGCTGCGCCACCGACTGCGGTATCGGCCGGTCGCCCCACAGCTCGGGTGCCTCCAACCGGTCGAGCAGCCAGTCACGCAGCGCCTTGGCCTGCATGGCGTCCCAGCCTTCGGTGGCCCACCGCCGCTTGCACTCCGGCCGCTCGATCAACGCGATGTTCCGGTCGGACTCGATCGCCTCGATCCGCCGCTGGACCAGCGCCCGGTAGTCGTCCGGCCAGTGCGCCGGCAGCTCAGTGATCGGCGTCGACCCGTGCCGCGCGAACCACTCGGGCTCGGCCCCCTTTCGAGCCAGCACGATTTCGAACGCCCGCTCCCCCAGCTTAAGTCGCGGCGGCTCGGCGCAGGTCAGGTCGTCGTCACGCAGCCCATAGAGCCGGTAGACCTCCCAGTCCAACTCCTCCTGCAACGCGATCATGCGCGCCCGGGTGTCGTCGTAGTCGGCCTGCGCCGCCGCCAACCGCTCCCGGGTCGGCACCCCGGACCCCGCGACCGCCGCCGGGGTCAGGCCGGCAAGCCGCTGCGCAAGCGAGTCGAGCAGTCGCGCCCGCTCCAACGGGTACGCCGCCGGCAGCGGAAACTCCTGAAGCTTCGTCCCGGTGAACTCATAGAAGTTCTCCCAGGCGATAGTCGTCTGCCTAGCACCACGCTGATCGACTGTGCTGCCCTTGTTATGGCTGACCTGCTTAAGCCAAAAGCAGGCGGTGGAGCTGTTCAACAACCCGAGCAGGCGAAGGTGCTCGTCCTCCGTTGCCCCCTGCGGCAGCTTGAGCACCGGTGCCGTCTGTTTGAACACTTTGCCGCCCCGGTCTAGCACAAATTGGTTATGGGTCGACACGAACGCGAGCGCTATAGAGTGCGGGACCTTGAGTTTAGCCACGGTCAGGCGACCATACTCAGTCCACCGAAGCCCTGCCTCGACTTTGGATTTATTACCAAACATTCTACTATTAGATAGGTGCGCTTTTCCTGGCCACAGGAACCTGAGCAGTCCGCCACTAGGATCAACAGGGCGGAGGTCCTCGTCATAGGGGAATGCCGCAAACTCAGACGCTTGAAGGCCCCAGTCTCGAATATCCTCGCCGACAACCATGGGTCGCGTATATTCGCTAGGCACAGCCCCACGAGCGAAGGTCCCGGCTGGCTGGATATAGAGATCGTCGCCGAGAGTAAAGCTGGTGATACCAGCAGAAGCGATTACGTCGGACAGCGGGGCCGTCCTCACTTTGTCAATATGCGCCATCAGGGCCGGTGATTGACCACCAGAGAGGCTCCACGGATGAGTAGCCAATCTTTGGCGGTCAAGGTCTAGAACAGTAACCCAAGCAGATTCTGAGCCTGGGTTGTCGATCTGTCCGGCAATCGCCTTCCAAACCCGGCCAGAGCTAGGTGGATTTGGCACAGAAGGCTCCCCACGGATCCCCAATACAGCCCGAATCCGCCCACTATAGCGCCTACTTGCTAGTCGATTAAGCCCTACCACGATCACGGTTGGCGTTCCATGCCCCGGAATGTAGGCACCCGACGTATCAATTACTTCAGCCAGATCCACCATTTCACTGAAGAACTGCGTGATGAGATTCCTGCCGAACTCTCTCTTCATAAACCCATTGCCGGTAATCTGACCTACATGTCCCGCATTCATTCCAACTTCATCCCCACGCTTCGCTAACTGAAAGAAGCGTTCAGCGAACGGGACTGTCAAGGCGTACTTTCCCGAGCAGGTTTCGTAGATCTTCCTGTATAAGCGATTTCGAGCAGCATCAGCGACAGTGATGTACGGCGGGTTGCCGACCACCACGGTGTACTGCCCCTCGCGCAGGTAGTCGGCGAGCACGTCGGCGTCCTCAGTGGCGTACGCGAAGGCGTTCTGCCCCTCCAACATCGCGATCAGGTCGCCCTGGTGCCGCGACTTGCGTCCCCACTGCAACAGGGAGTCGCCCGTCGCCACCCGGACCGGCCAGGACGGCGTGCGCTCCAGCGACCGCAGGTCGCACTCCTTCATCGCGGCGATCAGCAGCCGGAACCGGGCGATCGCCACCGCGAACGGGTTGATGTCCACCCCGGTGACCTGGCCGAGCGCCCGCTCCACCAGCACTCGGATATCGGTGGCGGGCTCGCGCTCCCGCCATTTGCGCACCAGCCGACCGAACGCACCCAGCAGGAAGTGCCCCGAGCCGCAGGTCGGATCGATGACCGACGTCTCCGGTAGGCCAAATTCGCGCACCGCCGGCTCGAACGTGCGGTCGAGGATGAACTCCTCGACGAACTCCGGGGTCTGCAACAGCGCGTACGTCTTCTTCGCGTGCGTCGACAGGTCCTGGTAGAGGTCGCCGAGGAAGCGGGTGTTCAGGTCGTCGACGCGTAGCGATACCAGACCCGGCCCGCGCCGGAAGAACTCTGACAGCTTCTCCGCCGCCGCGCCGGAGATGTCGAACCGCCACACCGGGTTGTGCTCGTCGAAGATCTTGCCGGTGGCGCGCAGCCCGCGCAGGTAGGTGAACGCCTCGCGCAGCCAGTGCCGGTCGTTGTGCCGGGGGTTGTCGATCAGGTGCTGCTGGCGGTGCTGCATGGCCCGGCCGGCCGGCGCAACCGGCTCCGGGCCGCCGATCCAGAGCGGCTCGACCAGTTCGTTGTCCTCGCAGAAGCGGACGAACACGCAACCGAGCACCCAGGCCACCGCCGCCTGGTCTAGGACGTCTTCCAGCCAGGTCTCGAACGTCCCCGCCGTACGCCGGGCCTCGGTCGCCTGGGCGTGTTCCTTGCGCAGCGACGACTCCAGTTCGGAGTCCGCGGTGACCCGCCCACGCAGGTCGTCGGTGAGGGCGGTGACCTGGGTTTGCAACGCCTTCAGCGGAATCATCGGGGGGCGGTCCTCTCCAAAATGGGGGTGTCCCACTCGTCCGGCAACCACAGCGACTGGCTGGATGGCGAGGTGAGGGGTAGTTGTTGCCCGTCGAGCAGCACCGGCTCGGTGCGGCGCACCGGCACCAGCAGTAACCGGGCGGCCGGACGGGGACGGGTCGGGTCGGCCAGTTCCTGGACCAGCTGCAACTGCTGGTAGCGGGCTAGCGGCGCGGCCTCCGTGATCAGCACTGGCCGCTCGGTCTCGGCTAGCGCGGTCTGGACCGCCGGCATCACCTCGTGCTGGAAGAGCTCCACAAGGGAGCGAAAGTCAGCGTCCGTCGGCGAGCCGGTATCGGCGGCGACGATCGTCTCCCAGGGAAAGCCGAGCGCACGGAGCCGCTCCAACATGACCGCGGTCACGTCGACCTCGGTGAGGTCGTAGCGGTCCAGCAGGGCCTGGCGGGCGCGGCCCGGTCGTCGGATCGACGTCAGCACCACCAGGAAGCCGCGCCGGTCGATCACCTCGGCGAGCCGCCGCCGGGCCCGGGCGGCGGCGCCCGGCGTCAGGATCGGCCCAACTGTACTGACCGAGCGGGTGCCGGTCAGCGACGAGGTGCGGTCCGGCGGGACGTAACGGCCGGTACTCGCGTCCCAGAACAGCGGGATCTCCCGCAGAAGTTCGTCCAGCTTCGGCCGTGCCGGTAGTTCCTGGGCGCGGGGGAACCGGGCGCGCACTCTGGCGCGTACCGTCTCGGGGTCGAGCTTCTGACCCACGAGCGCGCCGGCGGCCAGACGGAGCGCACGCTCGGCGGTCATCCGTTCCGCCGGGTAGAGCTGGCCCTGCGCGTTGACGGCGGCCTCGCCGCCGCTACCGGCGGCGGCGAGCTGGAGCAGCCGGGCCTCGTTCAGCGGCTGCATCCCGGCCGGCGGCGTCTCCAGCGCACGCAGCTCCTCCACCGCACGGCTGCGGCTGGGCAACGGGTCCGCGCCGGCCAGGGCCGCCGCCCGGCGGCCCAGACGGGTCACGTATCCGAGCAGGTCGTCGGCCGTGCGCTCGGTGCCGGGGTCGTCCGGCTCCCGGCCGATCAGGACGGTGTCGCCGCCGCGCAGTCGCTGCATCGCCAGCCGCGCGTCGCCGCCCCGGGCCAGCTCGGTCTCCACCGCGGCGCGCACCAGGCCGATGGCCTGCGCGGTGCGCTTCGGCTCGGCCGTGTAGGAGCCGCGGGTGACGTTCAACGCCTCGGCGATCTCCTCGCTGGAGGCCACCCCACCCCGCGCGTCCAGCAACGCCACGATCTCGTCGCCGATCAGGCCGAGGGCCGGGTTGGGCTGCCAGTCGCGGGTGAGGACCCGCCGCAGCAGGATGGAGATCTGCGGCTGTTGCTTGCCGACGACCCGCGCCACGTCCGCCTGGGACGGCCAGCGCAGGTAGTGACCCTTCTCGTCGGCGGCCTGCCCGAGGAGCACCTGCACGGCCGTGCGGTGCCACGAGGTCCGACCGGTCTCGGGCGGGAGCAACGTGGCACAGAGCGCCTCGACGTGCTGCGCGTCCGGGCTGGCGGGAGACGGCGGCGCGTCGGTGGCGAGCAGGTCGCGCAGTTCCCGGCTGCGGGCCAGGATCTCCTTGCGGGTGGCGTCCGGCACGCCCCGGGCGCGGGTCAGCGCGGACGGCTCGGCGTCCAGCAGTTCCCCGACGGTACCGATGCCGAGGCGTTCCAGGGCCGACCGGGCGCGGGCGGTCAACTCGGCCGCTTCCAGCGACGAGTCCCGGCTCAGTGGCGCCGGCCCACCGGTGTCGTCGGTGGGCGGCGTCGGTTCGGGGATCTCCCGGAACACCGCCCGCCACGCGTCGGTCATTTCGTCGAGGGTGTCGAATCGATCCGCCGTGTCCCGGGCCAGTGCCTTGGCGAAGTAGGCGACCAGACGGTCCGCGACCGAGGGGTCGAACGCCGCCGGATCGAGGGTCACCTCGTCGCTGATCGCGGCCGGGTTCGCGCCGTTGCCCCAGCGGGGCAGCGTCCCGGTGGCCATCTCGTAGAGCGTCACGGCGACGGCGAACCGCTCGGCGGCGGCGTCGTAACGCAGCCGGCGCGGCGGGCCGAGGAACGGGTCGAGGTAGGCGGTGGTGCCGGCGGTGAGCTGGTCGGCCGGGACCGCAGCCAGCGAGAAGTCGAAGATGCACAGGTGCGGTTGCTTGTCCTTTGGACGGGGGCGGGATGCCAGGTTCGCCGGTTTGATGTCCCGGTGCCACACGCCCTGCCCGTCCAGGAAGGCGACGATCTCCAGCAGGTCCCGGCCGTACCGCTCCAGCAGGTCCAGCGCCAGTCGACCGCCGCGCAGGTCCTCGGCCAGCGTGCGTTCACCGGCGTTCTCCAGCAGCAGCGCGGTCCGGCCGCCGACCTTGACCGGGCCACGCACCAGCGCGGCAACTCGCGAGTCCCGCAGCTTGTCCACGGCGCGGGCCTCGGCCGCGAAGCGCTCCGCGTACTGCTCGTCCCGGGCGACCTTCAGCACCACCGGCCGCCGGTCCGACCCGGCGTCCTCGGTCACCAGCAGGGCGACCGCCGTGGAGCCGCTGCCCAGCCGACCGAGCACCGTCAGCCCGCCGTCGAGTACGTCACCGCGGTGGGCGCGCAACGGATCCACCACCGGCTCCGGCTCGGGCGCGGTCAGTTCCTCCCAGACCAGTTCCAGGCCGGCGAGAAAGTCAGTGACCCGCCGCATCCGCGACCCCGGGTCGCCTTGGGTGGCGTCGTAGACGATTTCGACAAGCGCCTTGGGCATGCCGTCGGCGACCGCGTCCAGCCGCAGTCCACCGCCGGCCACCGCCGCGACAAGTTCCTCCGCCGACGCCGCCGGCTCCACGCCCGTGAAGATCCGGTACGCCAGCGCCCCGAGCGAGAACATGTCGAGCTGATGGCCTGGCAGGTCGTCCAGGGTTGCTGCCTCAGGTGCCTGGTAGCGCCGGACCGAGTCGTCGAAGAAGAGCTCCAGCGAGGCCGGGTCCGTGGGCGAGCCGAGGGAAGTCATCCGAGTGCCGGGCAGCCGCCCACCGGTCTGCCAGTCGGTGACCACCAAGGTGGGACGGGCGCTGTCCGGGTCACACACGTAGACCGCGCGGGGATTCAGCGAACGGTGTGACAGCCGACGCGAGTGGGCGTGCCCCACAATCTCGGCGAGATCCTGCACCAGTTGCAGTCGCTGGGCCAGTTGGAGCCGGCCGTCCCGCTCGGCCAGCCACTGGTCGAGTCGCTGCCACTCGGGCCGGTGGTCGAAAACCACCGCCGGCCCCCAGGGGTGGTCGACCAGGTCCAGCGCGCGGGCGATGCCCGGATGGTGGATGCCCTGTAATAGGCGGAACTCGCGTTCGGCGGCCCGCCGGATGGCGGGCACGTCCTCCTCCGCCGCGCGGCTGGTCAGGTAGAACCGCACCCGCCGTAGCAGCGAGGTGTCCACGGTGTGGTCGGCGAGGAAGTCCTGCCAGCCGATGCCCTCGGCGAAGGGCCGCTGGTGCAGCATGAGCTGGTTGACCCGCCGCTCGGCCACCGACGGCCGGATCTTGGCGCCGCGTACCAGCTCGACGATCTGCCGGGCACGTACCGCGTCGACGAGATGGCGAGAATCCGCCGGCGGCGCCAGCAGCATCTGCTTGAGGCTGGGCAGTTGGCTGTTGTTGTCGTCCAGCCCGTAGACGTGTTGACGCCCGATGTCGTCCAGCTCGCAGCGCATGTTGCGGGCGTGCAGGAAGACTGCCGCGTTCACGAAGGGGATCCGGGCGCCGGGCGGGGCGTACTGGCCGATGACGCTGCGCAGCCGCTTGGCTTTGCGGTTGGTCAAGATCAGTGGACTGTCCACGTGGGATCGGCCATGCCGCCACCGCTGGCCATCGCCCGAGATCCGGCCCTGCCAGTGCTTGAGTTCGAGCACGTAGAGGCCACTGCGGGTGAGCACCAGGGCGTCGATCTCGTTGATGGAGCCATCGGTGCCGACGAACTCGACGTTGGCCCAGACGTGATACGGCTCGGCGTCCGGCAGATACGAAGCCAAATCCCGAAGGCCGTCCTGTTCATGCAGGTAGGCAGTGGGATTGATCTGTTGCCAGCGCGGCGAGTCCTCACGCATGACGCACCAAGCGAATCTGCGCAGTCATGACGGCCACTCCCCACGTATTCAACTGTGTTGGATCCGGTGCACGGTACCGGCCGTCGAACAGCGACAAAGTCGAATATCCGACACTTTTTCTCATCCCGCGCCGTGAGACCCACTGGTGCCCGTACTCGGGGCGCTCAGGTTCTGCCCGGACGACCGATCCGGTACGGAGGAAGTCTCGTCGGCGGGCGCTCCGATCCGCTGTACCCCTTCGGCCACGAGCGCTCGCGGCACCTGCGCGGCAGGCACCAGTGAGGCCAGGAATCGCTGAGTCTCCGGGTCTACCGAGTAGATCAGCGTCCCCCGCATCCCGCGTGTGAGCAGGACCTTGTATGTGTTACGGATGAGCCGATCGGCATCCCTTGCCGCGACTCGCCGCCGCCGGTCGAAGATGGCGCTGTCATGTGACTCCGACGGTTGACTGATCAGCCTGCCGTTCCGGAACACCAGATCCGGGCCGAGAATGACACCCGACCAGTCGTACTCAAAACCTTGTGCTGTGTAGATGCATCCCACCTGTTCGAAGCCGGCCCGGTCGATGGCCCAGAAGGAACTCGACGGAATGCCCCGGGGCGGATGCTTGCCGGCCGCGTTCCACGGCTTCGACCAGGCTCCGATGCGAATATCCTGGACGAGGTCCCGACCCCGCGGCTCTTCGGTCCACGGCCAGCAGAAACCGGCCGAGATGCGCGCCGACGCCTTCCGGTTGTGGGTACGGCGTAGCAACATCTCCATTTGACTCGGTGAGGCGGCAAGGGCAAGCCGGAAGGAGTCGTCCCCGCTCCAACGGTACGGACGACCTTCGGCAAGGCCCAGCAGGTGCCGCACCCATCGTTCGTAACGTGGGCTGCCACCACACCGAAACTGGGCCCCGAGATGAACGAAGTCGACCTCAAGGTCCAGCCGCTCCGCCGCGTCACGAATCATCGCAACGCTGCCCACCTCGTTTGGCCGCACCACCTGATCGTCGTCGAGCAGGAAGACGGGCACCTTTGCCACTTCGATGAGTTCCCGGACCTGCGGCTTTCGTCCTCGGCGGCTGCCACGAGAGGACTGGGCGCGGATCCGATGCGCCTCGTCGCAGATCAACACGTCCAGGCTGTCGGCCGGCTCATCCATGAAGTCCATGAAGTAGTGGAACAGCGCTGCGGTGCGCTGGTCGGGGCTGCGCGGCTGGCTCCTGGCGTACCGCCGCAGACTCTCCCGGAACGCCTTGGACCCGGTCGCGTGGGCAACCGATCGACCTTCCCGTGCCAGGTCGGTGAGTAGCGTCAAGGCGATGGCGCTCTTACCGCTGCCGGGCCCGCCCGCGACCAGCACCACTCGCTTCCGCCGGCCCTGGTCCGCCCAACGCATGCCGCGCATAGCCAGTTCATAGGCCGCGCGCTGTTCATCGAGCAGGACAAGATGCCGTCGGCTGTCCAGGTCCTCCGCACTGAAGGTGAGGAGTCGTCGACTGGGCTGCACTGTGGCCGTCAGCAACGCTCGTGCGGCCGCCTCGTCCCGCCAGGGAGCGAACCGTCCGCTCAGATAGCGGCGCATCTCCTCGGTACGGTCGCTGGTGAACACCATTCGCCGGTCATTTCGGTCTTCATCATCCTCTTTGATCAGTGCCGGAATGTGCCGCTGCTCCGCGTTGTGCAGGTACGCCAGGCCGTGCACCCGGTCGGGCGACTCGGCGAACATAGGCAGGAAGTCGGTCAGGTATGAGCAGTAGTTCTCAACCTGTACCGCAGGATGGACCTGGGGCTCGGCCATGCCCGGCACCTGCACCAATTTCTCAACTTCGTCGTAGGTGGTCGCAGCGCTCCACTGCTTGAGCTCCACGACGAGGTATGCCGGGCGTCGGGTGAGTGGCTCCATGCCAGCGAGGATGACGTCGATACGCTTGCTGCTACGTGGCAATTGGCACTCCACGAGCAGGTCGAGTGCCCCAAGACCAGCGCCGACGAGCTCCACTGCCAATGCTGGAAGACTCTGCTGCCAGGACGATTGCTCACTGTCTGAAATCCGGAAGCCAGCCCGAGCGAGATGAGCCCTCAGCTGCTCGGCGAGCTGCGCCTCCCTCGCCAGGTCCAGGATCTGCGTGGCGCTGGTCTGAAAGGCGAGCAATTGAGTGGCCCCCAGGCACGAAGATCTCGTGCGGTGGGGGCATGTCCCGGGGGAAGCCCGTCGATCCGCTGAACCGCCCGCCACTCTAGCGGCCTCCTTTGGACAGAGGCCACCCATTCATCAAGGTGCCGCATCCACTCGGCCACATGACACGCCTTCTGGTCGCTAGGGTCTGGCGGCGTGGAGACGACGGTGAGTTACTCGAGACTGGTCCGGCCGGCGATCGACCGGGTCTACGTTGGCGCCCGCTGGGCAGCTCGCGCCCGGATGGAGGCGTTCTACGCCGAGCGGGGCTGCACACTCGGTGCGGAGAACAGCTTCTTCTCCGGTGTGCTGGCCCGGCCGATGCCCGCCGAGGCGCTGGCCGACGGCCTGATCTACACGTCCGGCAGCATGGACGAGGAACTGGCGCAGGGCGTCGTCGTCCGGGACGACGAGGGCGCGTGGCACCTCACCGACCTGGGCCGGGAACTGACGCTGTTCGCCCAGCGGGCCACCGGCGAGGCCGCCGAGGAACTGTGGGCCATGCTGCCCGGGGTGCTGCCCGGCCTGGGCGTCGTGCCCCGGCTCGCCGACTTGGTCGGCCGGGTGCTGGCGCACGCGCAGGCCACCGGCGGGCCGGTGTTCCGGGCGATGTCCCCGCCGTACGAGCCGGCGGGCGCCTCCCCGGCGCTGCTGCTCGTGACCCGGCTGGGCTCGCTGCGGCACCACCGTGCGGACGCGCACCGGGCCGCGTGGCGGGCCGCCGGGCTGACCGCCGACGAGATCCGTACGCTGCCGGACGGCCCGGAACGCGCAGCGATCGAGGCGGACACCGACCGCCGCGACGAGCGGGCGTACGTGGTGCTCACCGAGGCCGAGCGATGGGACTTGCTGGCCGGCCTCGCCGCCCTCCCCAACTAGAAGCCCTGTGGCGTACTCGGCAACGGTGGGCGGGTGCGACCAACGGGCGTGCCGACGCAGGGTCAGGGTCAGCGCCCGGGTGGTTCGCGGCGGTGTGCCGGGCCCGCTCCAGCGAAGGATCCCCGACCAATGGCGAGGCGTAAACCGGTATCGGCAGCGGCTGCATCGGGACCCTGCTGAACCAGTTGCTGGCCGATTCGCACGAAGGGGAGCCGCGAGGAAGCGCGGCGAGCCGGTCGCTCCTTTCCGCAGACAGGGATAGTGGTGAAAGGATGGGCCTCCATTGGCAGGCTGGTCCCACACGAACGTGTAGGAGAGTCGATGAATCTTGAGCAACTGTGGTCCGAGTTGACGACGGAGCTTCTGGACATCCTTGCTGCCAATCGGTCCCGGATCGCGGAACTCGATGTACGGGAGAAGGCCGACCAGACTTTGCTCACCGAAGCTGACCTCGCGGTTGAACAGCTGATCATGGCCAAGATCCGCGCCTTGGATCCTGCTGCCCGTGTCCTAGCGGAGGAGTCGGGTAGCGGTAGTTGGCGGCCCGGCATCGATGAGGAGCCTGCGCGGATCTGGATCATCGATCCGATCGATGGTACGGCTGAGTTCGTCCATCCGAGGAGCGCCGAGTTCTGCTCCGTTGTATGCCTGTTAGAACAGCGGACGCCAGTCGCCGCGCTCATCGTCGCTCCCGAACTCGGTACCGGCCGCACGCCGGTCGTCGTGCAAGCATCCCGAGCCGACAGCACGATCCTCGTCAACGGTCGGCCCGCGGTGCTTAACAACCATTCCGAGCCCGCACTTGTCGCATCTCTGACACGCAGTTCGGGGTCCGAGGCACCGCCCTACGAGTCGGCCATGGTGAAGGCTGGCTACCGGCTGAAGACCCGCACCACGTCACAGACGCTCGACATGCTCCGCACAGCGCTGGATCTCACAGATCATGTAGACGGGGCCCCACGTTTCGACCTCTTCCATCGCAAGCAACAGAAGGTCTGGGATGGCTTGGCGGGGTTGTGCCTGGGTGAGATCGTCGGTCTAATGTGCACAGACGGTGAGGGAAACAAGCGCTTACCAGTGTCTATCGATACGCTCGCTCAGCCAGAACCGGCTTTCGCCAGCACCGTGATGGGTCGTCCGGAGGCAGTCAAGTGGTTCGTGGAGTTGGCGCGGGACTCCCGCACCGAAACACCGAAGTCCTCGTAGACGTAACGTCGATCATCGGTGCCGATGACTTCATCGCCGCCCAGAACCGCCGCGTGCAACCCGGTGATCCGTTCGCGCGCCAAGCCTTCGTCGAACTGATCCAGTCCTTGATTTTCATGGACCGGGTATGGGTTGCCCACCCAGTGCTCGCTCGACCCACTGCTGCGGATTTCGGCACAAAACCCTTCCTGCTACGGGCGTTGGCGGAGGCAGAGCTACTCCATCCGCTACAACTGGATGCCGATGAGAGCCGAACCGCTCGGACTGCTGAGGAGTCTGCTCTTCAGGATCTGCAGAGCTGGCAGGGGAGCCAGGCGCTCGGGCAGTTCATCGAGCAGGCGCTCGTCTGCGACGACGCCATGCCGGGGCCTCGCAACTCGCTCTCGAAGCGCATCCACGGCTGGTCCACGTTCCAGGCCGCCCATGTCCGGGTGGCCGGCCATCACGCGGATCGGATCGCGACATCGGACGGCGTTGAGGATGACCCGTTCGGTGAGTGGGCGAGAGCAGCCTCAATCGTCCTGCGGGGTCCACTGCGGTCGATGGCTCCGCCGGGTGAGGAGGTCTACGTCGCAGCCACCCTTGCACGAGGGCTCAAGTACCGGTCGAGAGCGGACGCCGCGGGGCTTTCATACCAAGCACACCCCATTCGAAGAGACTTCCTCCTTACCTTCGACCTGTCCCGCGAGGGCGCGGCCGAAGGAGTCGTACTCGACGTCATCAAGGCTATTCGCGGTATCCACCAATCCCTCGCCACTGCCGTAAGTGAGAGCGACACCCATCAGGTGCGGTTGCTTGAGTTGGAACTACCACTACTCGGCGGTCGACTCTGGCAGGCTTCGGAAACCGGCAAAATGGGAGACAACGCGTGGGTCGACCTGGTCGTCAACCGCATCGGTGAGTATCGAAAAAAGGCAGCGGACCTACGGGCAGCTGTCGCCAGGTGCGTCACCGACGAGGACTACCTACGCCTTGCGCGGGACATCGACGAAGCAAAGAAGCAACTACTCGAACGCCTCGGGCTACGCAAGATCGCCTTGTCGACGGTAGAGCAGGAACTCGTGAATGGCGTGGCGTCCGTGGCTGAGTCGGTGCCGGGAATCCCGAAGGTTTCGGGAATGTGGATCGGTGCCCGGGTGATCGGCAAGCAGGTCTCTGCGACCGGCACCCCGGTACAGCGATTCCTGTACAGAGAGTTCTATCGGGCGTGGAAGCGGGCAGGACGCTGAGGTGAATTCCGCGTCGAGGCGATCCGCGCGGCCAGACGATTGGAGCGCGCGGCGATCGAGGCGGACACCGGCCGCCGCGACGAGCCCGCGTACGCGGTGCTCACCGGCACCGAGCGCGGGGAGTTGCTGCCGGCCTCGCCGCCCTGCCAACTAGTGCTCGCCCACAGAGCCGTTGGGTGGAACGCCATGGGTGTCTCCGGCCCCGTTTGACACCCATCGCGTTCCACTCACCGCGAGGGCGCGCTGCGCAACGGCAGGTCAAGCGCGGGGCGGGTCCTCCTCGGCCGGGGCGGCGCCATCTACCGGCAGGCCGAACTCCGCCGGTGAGTTCTCGTCGGTGCCGTCCAGGTCCGCGTGCGGCTCGTCCGGGATGACGTCGTCGGGATCGGCGCCTCCGGCGTGCAGTTCGGACAGCTCAACCGGATCAGTCATGCCGTGCTGGTACCCGTCCGACGCTGTCCGAACCCGCCCGAGGGCCGACGGGGTCAGGCGCGCGGCAGGTGTCGTTCGAGGCCGTCGAAGAGCAGGTCGAGGGTGAACTCGAACTCGGTCTGGGAGTCGCACCACCCCAGCGTCGGATCGGCCGCGTCGTGCGTCTCGGCGGCCACCATCGCGGCCAGGTGCGGCAGCCGTTCGGCCAGCGCCACCATCTCCGCTTCCGCGGCTGCGGCGTCGGCCGCCCCGCCCGCGTCCGGGCGGAACACCTCCTGGGCGAAGCCGAGCGCCATGCTGCCGAACGCGTGCAGCGCCCGGTGGGCGATCCGGTACGAGAAGCCGCCGTCGACGAGCGTGGCGAGGATGCCGTCGTAGTAGGCGTACACCCCGGCGGGGACTGTCGGGCGCGAGCTGAGCAGCGCGGGGGCCCACGGGTGCCGCAGCATGACCGCGCGCGCGGCGAGGAAGCGCAGCCGTAGCCGGGTACGCCAGTCGCCGCCGGGCGCGTCCGCTTCGGCACGCTCGGCGGCCGAGGTGATCTCCGTGGCGACCGCGTCCACGAGGCCGTCGAGCAGTCCGGCCTTGCCGGGTAGGTGGTGGTAGAGCGACATGGCCTCGACGCCGAGTTCGGCGGCGAGCCGGCGCATCGTGAGCGCCTCCATCCCTTCGGCGTCGACGAGGGCGATCGCGCTGGCCAGGGCCCGCTCGCGGCTCAGCGGCTCCCGAGGTTTCCGCGCTCCCATCCGGCTCCCCATCTCCCCTTGACCTTACAACGTATGGTTGGCCTTACGGCGTAAGGCAAGCCCCGCCACCGCGTCGTTCACCCCCGAAGGAGCCGCCATGCACCAGCTGATCCGTACCGCCCGGGTGACCGGGCTGTTCTACCTCGGGCTCGCCGTCACCGGCGCGCTGGGGTTCCTCACCGTCCGGCCGATGATCTTTAACCCGGACGACGCGGGCGCGACGTTCGCCAACCTGGTGGCCCACGAGTCGCTGGCCCGCGTCGGCATCGTCCTCGAACTGCTCGTCGTCCTCACCCAGGCGCTCACCGCCGTCTGGTTCCACCGCCTGTTCCGGACTGTCGACAGCACCGCCTCGGGCAGCATCGCCGCCTTCGGGCTCGTCAACGCGGTCGCGATCCTGGGCAGCGCCGCAGTGCTCGCGGCGGCCCTGGGGGTGGCGACCGGCGGGCCGGGCGACGCCGACACGGTCCAGCTGCTCTACCTGGTCAGCGGGAACCTGTGGGAGGTGGGCGGCCTCTTCTTCGGGCTCTGGCTGGTGCCGATGGGCTGGTGCGTGCTCCGGTCGGGCTGGCTGCCCCGGCCGCTGGGCCGGCTCCTCGTCGCCGGTGGCGTCGGCTACGTGCTCATGACGTTCGTCGCGTACCTCACCCCCGGCGCCGGCATCGTCGGCGATCTGCTGGTGGTGCCCGCCACGGTGGGCGAGGTGTGGATCCTCGGCTACCTGATCGTCTTCGGCGTGCGAAAGCGCGCGGAGACGGATGCCAGGGCGACCGCGGCCTAGGCGGGGCTCGCGGCCAGGGCGACACCCCGGGCGTACCGGATGGCGGCCGGGGTGTCCGCGAACACCAGGCCCTCGCGGCGCAGCTCCTCGGCGACGCCGAGCGTGCTGAGCACCTGGTCGTGGCCCGGGGTGATGCCGGAGAGCAGCACCGTGATGCCCCGGGCGCGCAGCCGGGCGATGGCGTCGCCGAGCACCTGCGCGCCGGTGGCGTCGATGGTGGAGACGCGGGACATCCGCAGGATCACCACCCGCACGTCGGCCACCTCGGCCAACTCCAGCAGGAACGTGTGCGCGGCGGCGAAGAAGAGCGGCCCGTCCAGCCGGTACGCGACGATGTGCTCGGCGAGCAGCGCGTGCTCCTCGGCGCTGTGCTCGCCGGTGTCCAGCGGCACCTGTTCCAGCTTGGCGCTGCGGGCCACCGCGCGCAGCGCCAGCACGACCGCGACAGCGAGCCCGACGACCACAGCTGTCACCAGGTCCCAGATGACGGTGACGGCGAACGTCAGCACCAGCACCACCGCGTCGGCGCGGGTGGCCCGCATCAGCGCCAGCAGGGAGGCCGCCTCCACCATCCGTACCGTGGTGGCGAGCAGCACCCCGGCCAGGGCGGCCAGCGGGATGCGCCCGACGAGCGGGGCGGCGGCGAGCACGATCGCGGCGAGGGCCACCGCGTGGGTGAGCGCGGCGAGCTTCGAGGACGCCCCGGCGCGGACGTTCACCGCGGTACGGGCGATGGCGGCGGTCGCCGGGATGCCGCCGAAGACCGGGGAGGCGAGGTTGGCCAGGCCCTGGCCGAACAGTTCGCGGTCCGGGTCGTGCCGCTCGCCGACTGTCATGCCGTCGGCCACGGTGGCGGAGAGCAGGCTCTCCAGCGCGGCGAGCGCGGCCACGGCGAGGGCGCTGGGCAGCAGTACGCCCAGCGCGCCGAGGTCGACGAAGTCCAGCGACGGCGCGGGCAGCCCCTGCGGCAGCTCGCCGATCCGGGCCAGGTCGATCGGGGCCAGCTCGGCGAGGAGCGTCGCGGCGGCCACCCCGACCAGGGAGAACGGCACGGCGGGCCGCCACCGGCCGCCGAGCAGCATCAGCGCCGCCACGCCGAGCGCGACAGCGATCGCGGCGGGCCGGGGATGCGCGGCGAACCGGGCGACCGCGTCGGCGGCCACCGCCCACACCTTTTCGCCGTGCGCGCCGGTGACGCCGAGCGCGGCCGGCACCTGTTGCAGCGCGATGACCACGGCGATGCCGGCGGTGAACCCCTCGATCACCGGGGACGGCAGGTAGCGGACGTACCGGCCGAGGCGGGCCAGGGCGAGCGCGATCAGGATCAGCCCGGCCAGCGCGCCGACCATCAGCACGCCACCGGCGCCGAACTGCTGTACCACCGGCACCAGCACGACAGTCATCGCTCCGGTGGGGCCGGAGACCTGGAGGTTGGAGCCGCCGAAGACCGCCGCGACCGCCCCGGCGACGACGGCGGTGACGAGGCCGGCCTGCGCGCCGAGGCCGGAGGTGACGCCGAAGGCGAGCGCCAGGGGCAGCGCCACCACGGCGACGGTGAGCCCGGCGAGCAGGTCGCGCCGGGGCGAGCGGCGCGCTGCCGCCCAGTCGGCCCGGCCGGGCAGCAGCCCGCGGAACAGCCGGCCCGTCTGCCGTACGACGTCACCGGCGCGAAGGGCAGTCGCCGCGCTCACCGGTCCGTCCCCGAGGCCCGCAGCTCGTCCAGCAGGGCGTCCCGGTCGGTGAGGACCGCGCCGAGGATGCGCCGCCCGGCGGCGAGCAGGTCCGCCACGTCGGGGGTGCTGAGCGCGTACATGACGAGGGGGCCGTCCCGGTACGAGGTGACCATGCCGGCGCGGCGCAGCACGGCGAGCTGCTGGGAGAGGTTGGACGCCTCCACGTCGATGGCGGCGAGCAGGTCGCGGACCGGTTTCGGCCCGTCCTGGAGCAGTTCGAGCACCCGGATGCGCACGGGGTGCCCGAGGGTGCGGAACAGCTCCGCCTTGGCCTGGTACAGCGGCACCGACACGACACACCCCTCCGACGACGACTCTGAAGACTTTAGCACTTGCATAAATCTTCACATCGACGGAGATGAAGGGCGTCCCGCTCAGGCCAGGTCGTTGACGCAGCGCAGCACCGGCCGGGAGGTGAGCGCCTCGGCATCCAGCGGGCACGTGGTGCTCACCGTGAAGACGACGCTCTCCCCCGGCAGCAGCGTCACCAGGGCCGCGTCGACCTGGGCGGACGGGTCCAGCCGGTCCGGGAACAGCGTCAGGTCGCGCAGCACCGTCCGCGCGGTCACCCGGACCCGCCGGCCGCCGTCCACCGGCTCGACCGCCGCGTCCCACTCCGCCGCCGGCCACCGCACGTCGCGGTCCTCGGCGAAGAACCACAGCGCGCGCTCCGCGGCGTCCCCGGCGTCCGCGACGAGCAGTTCCGCGCGGCCGTCGTCCGGCCGCGCCAGCTCCGCCGGCAGTTCCACCACGACCGAGGAGTACGCCGGGACGTCGAGGTCGACCGAGGTCTTCGCCCTCGGCTCCCCGGTGACTGTCAGCCGGGTGACGGTGGCCGGCCCGCGCCACGCCTGGGCGGTCTCGTTCACCGCCACCAGCGCCGGCCGGCCGTCGCGCGGCTGCACCGTGAGCAGCCGGTCGGCGTAGGCGCGGCGCAGCGCGTACCACAGGGGTTTGCGGCGCCCGTCGCCGTCGATCGCCGACCACGACGTGACCGGCCAGCAGTCGTTGAGCTGCCACACGACGGTGCCGGCGCAGACCGGCCGGTGCGAGCGGAAGTGCTCCACGCCGAGCTGGATGGCGCGGGCCTGGTTGAGCTGGGTGAGGTAGTGCCAGTCGTCGAAGTCGGCGGGCGGCGGCAGGTGGGCGTCGAGCCCGCGCCGCAGCTTGCCGTCCCCGTCGGTTGCCTTCTGGTGGTGCGTCATGCCCGGCGAGTCGTGCGCGAGCGGGTCGTCGGAGAGGGCCCGGCGCAGCGTCGCGTACGCGGGCGGCGCCTGGTAGCCGAACTCGGCCACGAAGCGCGGCACGTAGTCCCGGTAGCGCGTGTAGTCGTCGGTGTTCCACACGTCCCAGATGTGCGTGGTGCCGTGCGCCGGGTTGTTGGGGTGAAGTTCCTCGCTGCCGGACCAGGGACTGCCCGGCCAGTACGGGACGGTCGGGTCCAGCTCCCCGACGACGGCGGGGAGCAGCTCCAGGTAGTAGCCGCGCCCCCAGGTGCGCCCGGCCAGGGGTTCCTGCCAGTCCCAGTCGTGCCAGCCCCAGATGTTCTCGTTGTTGCCGGTCCAGAGCACCAGCGACGGGTGCCCGGCGAGGCGGGTGACCTGCTCGCGCGCCTCCGCCTCGACCTCGGTGCGGAACGGTTCCTCCTCCGGATACGCGGCGCAGGCGAACAGGAAGTCCTGCTGCACCAGCAATCCCATCTCGTCGGCCAGGTCGTAGAAGTCGTCCGACTCGTACCGGCCGCCGCCCCAGACGCGCAGCAGGTTGACGTGCGCGCCGGCCGCCTGGCCGAACCGCTGCGCGAGGCGCTCCCGGGTGACCCGGTTCGGGAACGCGTCGTCGGGGATCCAGTTGACGCCCCTGACGAACACCGGCACGTCGTTGACGTGCAGCGCGAACGGGGTGCCGTGCGCGTCGGGCGTGGTGTCCAGGCGTACCGAGCGGAACCCGATCCGGCGGGACGCGGCGTCCAGCTCCCGGCCGTCGGCGGCGTGCAGGGTGGCGTCGAGGTCGTAGCGGGGCTGGTCGCCGTACCCGATCGGCCACCACAGCGCGGGGTCCGCGACGGCGAACGTCACGACGGCGGTCGGCTCCCCCGCCGGTACGGGGACCTCGGCGGTGACCCCGGCGACGGTGGCGCGGACGGTCAGCGGCTCGTCGCCGGTCCGCTCGACCTCGGCGTGCAGCTCGACCCGGCCGACGCCGTCGACCACGGTGACGATCGGCCGCACCGACGCGAGCCGGGCGGTGGACCAGGCGTGCAGGCCGATGTCGCGCCAGATGCCGGCGGTGACGAGCGTCGGTCCCCAGTCCCAGCCGAAGTTGCAGGCGGTCTTACGGATGAAGTGGAACGGCTCCGGGTACGCGTTCGGCCGGTCACCGAGCCGGTCCCGGTGCGCCTCGGCATACCGGTACGGGGAGTCGAAGCGTACGGCCAGGGTGTTGCCGTGCGGGCGCAGCAGCGCGCGGACGTCGAAGCGGTACGAGCGGTGCTGGTTCTCGGTGCGGCCGACCTCGACGCCGTTGAGCGTGACGGTGGCGACCGTGTCCAGGCCGGCGCAGACCAGGTCGACCCGCTCTTCGTCGCCGGGCTGCCATCCGAACGTCGTCTCGTAGACCCAGTCGGTGCGCCCGATCCAGGTGAGGCGGTTCTCGTTGTCGTCCAGGTACGGGTCGGGGATGAGGCCGGCCGCGAGCAGGTCGGTGTGCACGCATCCGGGCACTGTCGCCGGCACCGCCGTCCCGGCGATCTCCGGCGGCACCGCCGGACCGGGCTCGGCCCGCAGCGTCCATCCCTCGTGCAGCAGCGTTCGACGGCTCACGACTTCACCGCGCCTTCCATGATTCCGCGGACGATCTGACGTCCACCGATGAACAGCATGACCAGCAGAGGCACGGTGGCGATGAACGCGCCAGCGAGCACCCGCCGGTAGATCACGTAGTTGCCGCTTGCGAGGTCGGAGACCGCCACCATCGACGTCGGGTAGTCGGTGCCGCTGAGCGTGATGAGCGGCCACTGGAAGTCGTTCCAGGTGGCGACGAACGTGAGCAGGCCGAGCACCGCCAGCGCCGGGCGGATCGCGGGGAGCACGATCGTCGCGTACACCCGCATGGTCGTGGCGCCGTCGACCCGGGCCGACTCGATCAGCTCGTCCGGGACGGTGTTCAGGATGAACTGCCGCATGTAGAACACGCCGAACGCGGTGACCAGGCCGGGCGCGATGACCGCGAGCAGCGTGCCGTTCCAGCCGAGCCTGCCCATCACGATGTAGAGCGCCACGATGCCGAGCTGGTTGGGCACGGTGAGCGTGAGCACCACGAACAGCATCAGCGCGCGGCTGCCCCGGAAGCGCAGCTTGGCGAACGCGAAGCCGGCCAGCGAGCAGAAGAACAGCACCGAGGCGGTCACCACCACCGAGACGATGACGCTGTTGATCAGCGACGCGGCGAAGTAGACGTCCTGGAGGGAGAAGACCTCCTCGACGTTCGTCAGGAACCGGTCGCCGGGGACCACCGCGGGCGGCAGCTTCGCCAGCGCCTCGTCGTCACTGGTGGCGATGACGAACATCCAGTAGAGCGGGAACGCGGCGAACAGCATGCTGACCGCGAGCAGCAGGTAGGTCCAGAGCCCGGCCGGGGTGTCCTGCGGGGCCCGGGCCACCACACGTCGGGTCGTCACCGGCGGCCTCCGGAGAGTCGGTTGGTCAGCAGGTAGTTGAGGCCGGCCACGATCAGGATGATCAGGAACAACGCCCAGGACATGGCGGCGGCGTAGCCGAGGTTGAGGTCCTTCCAGCCGACCTTGTAGATGAGCTGGGCGATGGTCTGCCATTCACCGTCCGGCCCGCCGGTCGCGGCCTGCGCGTTCGGGTCGAACAGCATCGGCTCGGTGAACAACTGCAACCCGCCGATGGTGGAGAGGATGACTGTGAACAGGACCACCGGTTGGATCATCGGCACGGTTATCCGCCAGAGCTGCTTCCACTGCCCGGCGCCGTCGATGGCGGCGGCCTCGTAGACGTCGCGCGGGATGGACTGCATGGCGGCCAGGTAGAGCAGCGCGTTGTAGCCGATCCACTTCCAGTTGACCATGGTGGCGATGGCGATCCAGGCCTGGAGCTTGCCGGCCCGCCAGTCGATCGGGTCGTCCGCGCCGCCGATGCCGAGCAGGCCGAGCACCCAGTTGGCCATGCCGAAGTCGCGGGAGAAGAAGACGCTGAACACCATCGTCGAGGCCACGATCGGTGTCACGTACGGCAGCAGGACACCCACCCGCCACCAGGTCTGCGCCCGCAGCTTCCGGTTGAGCAGCGACGCGACGAGCAGCGCGAGCAGCAGTTGCGGCACTGTGGAGAGCAGGAAGATGCCGAACGTGTTGTAAAGGGCGTTCCAGAAGTCCTCGTCGGCGGCCAGGCGGCTGAAGTTCTCCAGGCCCGCCCAGTACGACAGCGTCGGGTCGTCCAGGCGGTAGTTGCGCAGCGACACGACCGCGTTGAACAGCAGCGGGAACAGCCCGAACACGAGGAAGAGCAGGAAGAACGGCGCGATCATCAGGTACGGCATGTAGCGCATGTCGAAGCGGTACAGCCGGTCGCGCCAGGTCATCCGCCGGTCGCCGGCACTGCCGCCCTGCGGCGCGGGTGGGCGGCGGGGCGGTGCGGCACGGGTGCTGGACATCTGTTCACTCCAGGGCCGGGAGATCGGACGGTGACGGGGCGGGCCGGGCCGCCCCGTCACCGCTGACACGTCAGGACTTCGCGGCCTTCTCGGCCTCCTTGACCGCCTCGTTCCAGGCTGCGTCGGACTTGAGCGACTTGTTCTCCACCCGCCGGATCACGTTCTCCACCGCCACCCGGGTCGGGCCGTTCTTGCGGCCCAGGTACTGCGGGGTGAGGCCCTGCGCCATCTTCGGGAAGATCTGGCCGACCGGGGCGTCGTTGAAGAACGGGTTCTTGAAGTCGGCGATGGCCGGGTCGGTGTAGAGCGCCGGCTGCGACGGCAGGTTGCCGACCTTCTTGAAGATCTCGATCTGCTGTTCCGGCGCGACCAGCCAGGTCAGCAGCTTGTACGCCTCGTCGACGTTCTTGCCCTGCTTGGGCAACGTCAGGAACGATCCGCCCCAGTTGCCGCCGCCACCCGGTACCGCGGCGATGTCCCACTTGCCCTCGGTGCCGGGCGCGGTGTCCTTGATGTGGCCGAGCATCCAGGCCGGGCAGGCGAGCACCGCGAACGCGCCGCTGGTGAAGCCCTTGTCCCAGTCGGCCTGGAAGCTGACCAGGTTCGCCGAGAGCCCGGCACCGACGGCCTTGACCGTGTAGTCGAACGCGACCTTCGGGCCCTGCTCCATCCGGAGCTGGTCCTGCTCGTCGTAGAACCCGACCGGCTGCTGACCGAGGATCGGGTTGAACAGGTTGGTGCCGGCGTCGATGAACTTCTTCTTCGTCGTGGTGGTGTACTGCTGGCCGACCTCGATGAACCTGTCCCAGGTGGGCCAGAGCGCTGACACCTGGTCGCGTTCGGTGGGCAGGCCGGCGGCCTTGAACAGGTCGGTGCGGTAGCACATGGCCAGGCCGCCGACGTCGGTGCCGAGGCCGATCTGCGTCTTGCCGTCCGCCGACAGCGACTGCTTCCACTTCCAGGGCAGGTACTTGCTCTCGTACGAGCCGGCGCCCTTGTCGAGCAGGTTGACGAACTTGTCGGACTGGCTTCGGAACTGGACCATGAAGCCCTCGTCGATCGCCGCGATGTCCGGCGCGCCGTTGCCCGCGACGAGCTTCTTCTGCAGGTCCTCGTGCTGGGCGTTGTACTCGCCCGAGTTGAGCTGGATCTTGACGTTCGGGTGTTCGGCCTCGTACCTGGCCTTGAGATCCTGGAGCCCGAAGTCGCCCCAGAAGTTGATTTTCAGCGTGACCTGACCACCGGCCGGGTCCGAGCCGCCGGTGGTGCTCCGGCCGCTGCAGGCGGCGATCATGACCAGGCTGACGGCACCGACGGCGGTCACCCGCGCCAGGTGCGTCCAGGACCGTCTCATCTCATCCTCCGCGCTGAAATGGGAACGCTCCCGAATATCGAGAGACGTTGACTGAACCGGATAAGTGACGCCACCGTACGGTTCCCATTCACGACTGTCAACGGCCGGTTACCGATGTGCCGATCCGGTAACCTCGCCGCCGCTTACGACCACGCTGCGGGCGGTCTCGTCGGGTCCGCGCTCTAGGCTGAACCGCACAAGCGACTGCCGCCGGATGCGGTCCACCGATGCCGCCCGCGGCACCCGGACCCGGCACCGCGTGCAGTAGCGTCACCAGACGCCGGTGATCCGGCGACCGGAAGCGCCCGCGAGGGCCGGACACAGTGGAGGAACGCTCCGGTGAAGCGGCCGACCATCGCCGACGTCGCCCGGCGCGCCGGGGTCTCCAAGGGCGCGGTGTCGTACGCGCTCAACGGCCAGCCCGGCGTCTCCGAGGCGACCCGCCAGCGCATCCTCGCGATCGCCGCCGAGATCGGGTTCCGGCCCAGCAGCGCCGCCCGCGCGTTGTCCGGGGCGACCGCCAAGGCGGTCGGGCTGGCGCTGTGCCGCCCCGCCCGGATACTCGGCATCGAGCCGTTCTTCATGGAGCTGATCAGCGGCGTCGAGGCCGAGCTGTCGGCCCGCTCGTACGCGCTCACACTCCAGGTGGTCAGCGACCAGGACGCCGAGATCGCGGTCTACCGGCGGTGGTGGGCCGAGCGCCGGGTCGACGGCGTGCTCGTCTGCGACCTGCGCACCGACGACCGGCGGGTGCCGGCGCTGGAGGAGCTGCAACTGCCGGCGGTGGTGATCGGCGGCCCCGGCCACACCGGCGGCCTCGCGAGCGTCTGGGCCGACGACGCGGCGGCGCTGGTCGAGACGGTGGAGTACCTGGTCGCGCTCGGCCACCGGCGCATCGCCCGGGTCGGCGGGCTGCCCTCGCTGCTGCACACCGAGATCCGCACCGAGGCGTTCACCGGCGTGTGCCGGCGGCTCGGGCTGGAGGAGGCGCAGACGGTCTGGTCCGACTACACCGGCGAGGAGGGCGCGCGGGCGACCCGCCGGCTGCTCAGCTCCGCCGCCCGCCCCACCGCGGTGATCTACGACAACGACGTGATGGCGATCGCCGGGCTCTCGGTGGCCCAGGAGATGGGCCTCACCGTCCCCGGCGACCTGTCCATCGTGGCCTGGGACGACTCGCCGCTCTGCCGGCTGGTGCACCCGCCGCTGACCGCGCTGGGCCGGGACATCCCGGCGTACGGCGCGCACGCCGCCCGGCAGCTCCTCGCCGTGATCGCGGGTGAGCCGGCCGCCGTGGTCCAGGACGAGACCGCGCACCTCACGCCGCGCGGCAGCACGGCCCCACCTCGTACGACGGACCGCTGAACCGGTTCAGCTCAGCGGGCGGCGGACGGGAACTCCTCGAACCACGCCTCGACCCGCTCGGCGGTCGCCGGGCGGGCCAGCGCGAAGCCCTGCCCGTACCGGCAGCCGGCCCGGCGCGCGCCCGCCACCTGGCCCTCCGACTCCAGTTCCTCGACCACCAACTCGACCCCGAGCCGGTCGGCCAGGTTCGCCACCACGTCGATGAGCGGACGCTGCCCGTCCCCACCCGGCCGGACCAGATGCGGACCCACCTTGAGCAGGTCGATCGGCAGGCGGCGGAGCTGGGCGAGCGAGGCGTGCTCGGCGCGGAAGTCGTCGAGCGCGGTCCGCACGCCGATCGAGCGGAGACCGGCGAGCCGGGCCACCACAGTGGACAACTCGGCGCCCACCCCCGGCTCGGCCACCTCCACCACCAGCCGCTCCGGCGACACGTCGTACGCGGCCAGCGCGGTCGCCGTACGCGCCACGAAGTCCGGCGCGGCCAGCTCACGCGGCGTCACGTTGACAGCCATCCACAGCTCCCGGCCGCTCCCCGACCACGCGGCGAGTTGGCGGCAGGCCCGGTCCACCACCCACCGCCCGATCTCGCCGACCAGATCGAGGTCGGCCGCCACCGGCAGCAACTCCGCCGGCAGCACGGTGCCCAGCGTGGGACTGCGCCAGCGCAGCAACGCCTCGGTGCCGACCGGTGTCCGCTCCGCGAGCGCCACCACCGGCTGGTAGACCAGGTCCAGCTCACCGCGCGCCACCGCGCCGGGCAGCTCCCGTTCCAGATCCAGGCGCCGGACCAGTTGCTCCTCCAGGTAGGCGTCGTACCACTCGACCCGGTCCCGGCCGAGCTGCACCGCCCGGCGGCGGGCCAGGTCGGCCTGACGCAGCACGTCCTCCGGCTCGCCGCCTCCGGTCTCGGCCAGCCCGACGCTCACCCGCACCCGGGCCACCCCGCCCGGCCGCGGGTACGGCTCGGTCAGCGCCGCCAGCAGCCGGGTGCCGAGCGCGTACGCCAGCACCGGCCCGACATCGGTGAGGACCGCGTACTCGGTGTCGCCCAGCCGGGCGACCAGGTCGTGCGCCTCGACGCCGGCTCGGAGCCGGCGCGCGACCTCGGTGAGCACCGGCCCCTCCGGCACGGCCGCGCCCTCGCCGTGCAGGTCGACCACGAGCAGGGCGCCACCGCTGCGCTGCGCCAACGCCCGGACCAGATCCGCGCGCGTCAGCGGCGCGGGCTCGACGGCCCGGGCATCAGGCCCGAGCCGGCGCCGCAGCCACGCCTCCCGGGCCGCCAGTCGTTGCACGCGGCGACGCTGGTCCGCGGCGGCGAGCAGCTCACCCACCATGATCGGCGGAACGACCGTCAGGCCCAGAGCCATCGCGCCGGTACTGAACTCCCCCACCACGCACAGATGGACACCGGCGGCCAGCGCGGCGATCCCGGCCGGCGCGGTGAGGCGGGGCCAGGCGGCCGGCGCCACGTCCCGATCCGGCCGCTCCCCGGCCCAGGCACGCCGGAGGCCCGCGACGGTCAGCAGCGCCCCCGCCAGCAGCGGCGCCGCGACGACCGGCAGCGCCCGGTCCGGCGCGCCGTACGCCAGCAGCACCACAAGCAGCGTCAGCCCGCCGAGCGTCAGCGCGGCCCCGGCGTGACAGCGTGCGGCGCCCGGCCGGCGGTGACGTTCGGCGAGGGCCGCCACCACGAGCACGGCCAGCACCACCGCGCCGCCCGACGCGGCGATCCCGGCGGCGGCCGGGACCGGACCGCCCGGCAGCAGCATCCAGCCGGCGAAGACCAGGCTGACGCCGAGCGCGAGCACGTCGACGGTACGGCGTACCAGCTCGGGCCCGGACAGCCGGGACCGGCCGGGCAGGCGCAGCAGCGCCGTCACGTACAGCGGCGCGGTGAGGCACAGCCCGGTCAGCGCGATCGGCAGCCGGTACGCGGGATCACTCAGCGGCAGCACCGCCACGGAGAGCCCGGCGACCAGGACGGCGGCGTCGAGGATCGCGGCGACCCGGCGGGACAACGCGACCCGGCGCGCCTGCCGCCCGGTCGTCACGCCCGGCGCGAGTGCGTCCCGGCGCTCGGGTGGGCCGGTTTCGGCGCTCCGGGCTGGTGATTCGGCGGTTCGGGCGTCGACGGTCGGCGGCGCGTTCGGGGCGAGGTCGCTCGGAGCGGGCAGCGCTCCGCCGGCCAGCCAGGCGAGCCGGACACAGGCGAGCGCGGATCCACCGGCGACGGCGAGCGCGGTCGCGGCCGGACCGGGTAGGAGCCCGGCGACGCCCGCCAGGAGAAAGACCGCGCCGGTGAGCGACACGGCGACATCGGGCAGGGGTGGCCGCCGACGGGGACCGGCGGGAGGAGGGACGGGCACGGCGGTCGCCTTCGTGAGGGGGCACGGGGGCGGTGCGGTTGCGGTTCGCGGTTACGACGTGCGGGGTCGGGGCGGGCGGGACGCATCGGCGGGGACCGCTGCGGCCACGCCTAGAAACGATCCCGGAAGCGCCCGGTGACGTCATCCCACCAGTGACATCCGTCACACCCCCGCCTCCCGACGAGATCTCGGAAGCAAAGGGCCACCATGAGGACCATTTCCTTCCAAGATCTCCATCGCACGACCCGCCCGCGCCAGATCTTGGTACGCAGTCGCCCTCGGGAGGGCGGAGACGTACCAAGATCTCCGGGGTTGGCGGGGCTGCCGGGGCGCGGGGTGGCGGGAGTCGGCCGGGTGGGATCATCGGAGGGTGAGCCGTGCCGATACCGTCCGTTTCCGACACAACCAGGCCATCCTGGTCGCCGCGATCGTCGCCACCATCGGCGCGCTGCCGCTGGCCTCCGCCCGCTGGTGGCTGCTCTGGGTGCTGCTCGTCCCGCTCACCGTCGCGGTCTGGGCGTGGCGCGCCGGCACCGACGCCGACGCCTCGGAACTGCGGCTGCGGGCGATCGCCGGGCAACGCCGGGTGCCGTGGACGCGCGTCACCGAACTGGCCGGCGACGCCCGGGGCCGCGCGCTCGCCCGGCTCGACGACGGCGAGGTGGTGATGCTGCCGGCGGTACGCGCCACCGAGCTGCCCCACCTGATCGCCGTCACCGGGCAGGAGCTGCCCGGTGAGGCGAACGATCAGTAGCCGTCGACCACCCGGTTCGTCAGCTCCTCCCCGGCCACGTGCCGGCGCAGCTGCTCGGCCACCAGGCGGTACGCCCGGGGCAGCAGACCGCGTACCGAGCCGCCGATGTGCGGGGTGAGCAGCAGGTTCGGCAGCTCCCACAGGGGATGGTCGGCGGGCAGCGGCTCCGGGTCGGTGACGTCCACCGCCGCCCGCAGGCGCCCCGAGGCCAGCTCGGCGAGCAGCGCCGGGGTGCTGACCACCGGCCCCCGTGCGGCGTTCACCAGCAACGCGCCGTCCGGCATCGCGGCCAGGAACTTCTCGTCGACAAGCCCCCGGGTCCGGTCGGTCAGCGGCACCAGCAGCACCACCACGTCCGCCTCCGGCAGCAGGGCGGGCAGCTCGTCCACCCCGTGCACACCCTGGTCCGGGCGCGGCGTACGGGCCACCAGCGTGAAGCTCACCTCGAACGGGGCGAGCCGGTCGCGCACCGCCGTGCCGATCGAGCCGGCGCCCACGATCAGCACGCGCTTACCGGCCAGTTCGTCGGTCGGCGCCACCTCGTCGTACGCCCACTCGCGCCGCGCCTGCGCCCGGGCCAGCGGCGCGAACCCGCGCAGCGAGGCGAGGATCGCGGCCACCACCCACTCGGCGGTGGGCGAGTCGTGCACGCCCCGGGCGTCGCAGAGCGTCACACCGTCCGGTACCCGCCCCACCCAGGCGTCCGCGCCGGCGGAGAGCAGCTGCACCACCTCGACGTCCGGCAGGCGGGTCAGGAACGCGCCGGCGTCCGGGCCGGACAGGAACGGCGGCACCCAGAACCGCACCCCGGCCGGGGACGACGGGGGCCGTTCCGGGTCCTCCAGCAGCTCCACGGTGACGCCGGGCGGCAGCTCGCCGAGCAGCCGGAGGCCTTCGGGGTGCGGGATCCATGCCTTCACGACCGCCGACCATATCGGCAGCCCCGGGCCGGCATGGCGTGGGCCGTGACGAACGCCCCGCCCGGGGTCGATTGACAGTGCAGCGGGGTATAACCGAGGACGGGATGCCGGTCGGGTGTTCCGCTTGCTGAGGGCGGTGGCGATGAGCGAGGGCGGCCGGGGCCGGGTGGCCGTGCCGATTGCCGCGCTCACCGATCCCGACCGGTTGCGTGCGCTCGACGAGACGCGGCTCGACGCCGTACCCGACGAGGCGTTCGACAGGTTCGCCCGCCTGGTCGGCGACCTGCTCGACGTGCCGGTCGCGCTGGTCTCCCTGGTCGACGCCGACCGGCAGTTCTTTCCCGGCGCGACCGGGCTGCCGGAGCCCTGGGCCGCGCGCCGGCAGACACCGCTGAGCCACTCGTTCTGCCAGCACGTCGTCGACATCGAGATGCCGCTGGTGCTGCCCGACGCCCGCCTCTACCCCCGGGTACGCCTCAACCTGGCCATCGAGGACCTGGGCGTGGTGGCGTACGCCGGAATGCCGCTCACCGACCTGGACGGGCGGGTGCTCGGCTCGCTCTGCGCGATCGACAGCAAGCCCCGGGCCTGGACCCCCGAGCAGTTGCGTACGCTCGCCGACCTGGCCGCCGCGTGCTCCTCGGAGCTGCGGCTGCGCATCGCGGTCCGCGGCGCCGAGCAGGCCCGCCGCCGCGCCGAGGAGGCGCACGACCGGCTCGCCATGCTGGCCGGGATGAGCGAGATGCTCGGCGGCACGCTCGACGTGGCCACTGCCGTCGACCGGCTCGGGCACGCGATGGTGCCGCTGCTCGCCGACTGGTGCCTGATCACGCTCGTCGACCCGGCGGGCCGCCCGCGCACCGTCACCGGCGTACACCGGGAGGCCGAACGCGAGGCCGACCTGGCCCGCTTCGCCGAGTTGCTGACGACCGGCCTCAGCGCGGAGTCGCAGATCCGTTCGGTGCTGCGTACCGGGCGGCCGGCGGTGCGGGCCGTGGCCGGACTGGACGACGTGGCGCGCGGCACCACGCGCCCGGAGCTGGTGCCGCTCGCCGACCGGCTCGGCATCGGCTCCCACCTGACCGTGCCGATCACCGCCGCCGGGGACCGGGTGATCGGGGCGGTCACCCTCGTCAACCGCCAGGGGCGGCGCGGTTTCGACGACAGCGACCTGCGCACCGCGCAGGACATCGGAGTACGCGCCGGACAGGCGGTCGGCAACAGCCGCCTCTACGGTGAGCAGCGCCACGTCGCCGAGGTGCTCCAGCACAGCATGCTGCCCACCCTGCCGACGGTGCCGGGGATCGAGCTGGCCGCCCGCTACCTGCCGGTCGCGGACCGGGTCGAGGTGGGCGGTGACTGGTACGACGCGTTCGTCCAGCCCGACGGCGAGCTGGTGGCCGCGATCGGTGATGTCGCCGGTCACGACATCGAGGCGGCGGCCACCATGGGCCAGTTGCGCAACCTGGTGCGCGGCAACGCGTACGGGCGCGACGACCCGGTGGAGTTGCTGGTGGCCCAGCTCGACCGGGCGATGGGCGGGCTGCGGGTGCCCACCGTCGCCACCGCGGTGCTGGCCCGGATCCGCCCGGACGGGGACGGGCTGCGGGTCTCCTGGTGCAACGCCGGGCATCCCCCACCGGTGCTGGTCCGGGCGGACGGCACGGTCTCGGTCGCCGAGGGACGCGGGCCGCTGCTCGGCCTGGCCCGGGCGCCCCGGCGTACCGGCCGGACACTGGTCCTCGCCCCCGGCGACACGCTGCTGTTGCACACCGACGGGCTGATCGAGCGCCGGGACCGGTCGATCGACGAGGGACAGGCCGACCTGCTCGCCCATCTCCGCGCCGACGGGCCGGGCGTACCGCTGGACCTGCTCTGCGACCGGCTGCTCGCCGCCGCCCACCGCCGTGAGGACGACGTGGCCCTGCTCGCCCTGCGTGCCGGCTGAGCTGAGCGGCCCGGTTCGGCGCTTCGCCCGGCTAGGCTGGGCCGGGTGAGAGCGCGTCTTCCGTACCCCCGTGCCCGCCGGCTCCGCACGGCGCTGGCGGTGTCCTGCGCGGCGCTGCTGCTGGGCAGCGCCGGTTGCGCCCTCGGCGAGCCCGAGCCGGACCCGGCCGGCGCGCCGCCCAACCTGCCGAGCCCGTCCAGCACCGCCAGCCCGGGTGGGGCCGGCCAGCAGGTGGTCGCCACCGTGCTGGCCAAGGGCCTGGAGGTGCCGTGGGGCATCGCGTTCCTGCCCGACGGCGCGGCGCTGGTGACCGAGCGGGACAAGGGGCGGATCCTTCAGGTCGGCCCCGAGTCCGGCCCGGACGGGCTGGCCGTGCGGCCGGTGCAGACCGTGCCGGACGTGGCCGCCGGCGGCGAGGGCGGTCTGCTCGGCATCGCGGTCTCGCCGGCGTACGAGCGGGACCGGACGATCTTCGTCTACTACACCGCCGAGAACGACAACCGGATCGCCAAGATGCGGCTCGGGCAGGCGCCGACGCCGATCCTGACCGGCATCCCGAAGGCCGGCACGCACAACGGCGGCGGGCTGGGCTTCGGCCCGGACGGTCTCCTCTACGCCAGCACCGGCGACGCCGGGCGCACCGAGAACGCCCAGGACGCGAAGAGCCTCGGCGGCAAGATCCTGCGGATCACCCCGGACGGCAAGCCGGCGCCGGGCAACCCGACCGCCGGGTCGCCGGTCTGGTCGACCGGGCACCGCAACGTGCAGGGCTTCGCCTGGACGCCGGACAAGAAGATGTACGCGGTGGAGTTCGGGCAGAACACCTGGGACGAGATCAACCCGATTAACAAGGGCGGCAACTACGGGTGGCCCCGGGTGGAGGGGCGCAGCGACGACAGGCGCTACGTCAACCCGATCACGCAGTGGCCCACCGGTGACGCCTCCTGCTCCGGCCTGGCCGCCGTGGATCGGCTGCTGGTCGCCGCCTGCCTGCGCGGGCAACGGCTGTGGCTGGTGGAGCTGGCTGGCAACGGGACCGTCCTCGGTCAGCCGCGCGACCTGCTCAACGACAAGTACGGCCGGCTCCGGGCGGCGGCGGTGGCCCCGGACGGCTCGCTCTGGGTGAGCACCTCGAACCGGGACGGGCGGGGCCGGCCCGCCGCCGAGGACGACCGCCTCCTGCGGCTGGTCTTCGCCGACGGGGGCGCCGGCCGGAGCTGATCCGGGTCGGCAGGTTTGTCAAGATCGCTCAAGGGGCAGGTCAGGATCTCAGCATGGACGGCCACGACAACGAAGAGCACCGCGCGGGGGACGAGACGTCGCCCGGGCGCGGGCCTGCCCGCCGCTGGACGGCGTGGCGGCCGGGTCACCGGCTGCGCCGGCTGGGTGTCGTGCTGGCCCTGTTCGCGGTCACGCTCGGCGGCATCGTGGTCGGCACGTACGCGGGCGGCCACGTCGGCACCGACATCGGCCCGTTCCGGGCCGAGCTGAAGCTCAGCCCGTCACTGAGCGGCGGCACCACCGTCGACATCCCGCCGCTGGGCGCGTTGCTGCTGGACAGCCACGACGGGCCGGCGTACCTGACCGTCGAGGTGGGCGCGCTCGACCAGGGGCGCACCGAGGCGCTGATCGACGACCCGGCCAGCATCAGCCGGGCCAGCCAGTCGGCCGTGCAGGACGTCCGCGACGGCGTGATGCGGCTCGGGCTGCGTACGCTCGCCTCGGCGGTGCTGGCCACGCTGATCCTGGCCGCGCTGGTGTTCCGCGACGTGCGCCGTACCGCCTGGGCCGGCGGCCTGGCGCTCGTCATCACCGCCGGCAGCCTCGGAGTGGCCGCGACGACGCTGCGTCCGCAGGCGATCGAGGAGCCACGGTACGAGGGCCTGCTGGTGAACGCGCCCGCGATCGTCGGTGACGCGCGGCGCATCGCCAACGACTACACCAAGTACGCCGAGCAGTTGCAGCGGCTGGTCGGCAACGTCAGCAAGCTGTACACCACGGTCTCCGCGCTGCCGGTGGTGCAGCCGTCGCCGGGCACCACCCGGGTGCTGCACGTGTCGGACATGCACCTCAACCCGACCGGCTGGCAGTTGATCCGTACCGTGGTCGAGCAGTTCGGCATCGACGTGGTCATCGACACCGGCGACATGACCGACTGGGGCAGCGAGCCGGAGGCGTCCTTCGTCGGCTCGATCGGCCTGCTCAAGAAGCCGTACGTGTTCATCCGCGGCAACCACGACTCGCCGCGCACCGCCGCCGCGGTGGCCCAGCAGCCGAACGCGATTGTGCTGAACAACTCGATCACGACGGTGGGCGGGCTGACCATCGCCGGCATCGGCGACCCCCGCTTCACTCCGGACAAGGAGACCTCACCGGCCGGCAGCGGCCTCACCGCCGCCGTCGCCGACCAGGTGATCGGCGCCGGCGAACAGCTCGCCGCGACGGTCGAGAAGTCGCCGCGCAAGGTCGACATCGCGCTCGTGCACGATCCCGCCTCGGCCGGCCCGCTCTCCGGCACCTGCCCGCTGGTGCTCTCCGGGCACACCCACGCCCGGCAGGTGTCGAAGCTGCCGGAGGTGCCCGGCAAGCAGCCGACCACGCTGATGGTGGAGGGCTCGACCGGCGGGGCCGGGCTGCGCGGCCTGGAGGGCGAGAAGCCGACGCCGCTGACCATGACGGTGCTCTACTTCGACCAGCAGAAGCTGCTCCAGGCCTACGACGAGATCACCGTGGGCGGGACCGGGCAGTCGCAGGTCAACCTGGAGCGGCACGTCATCCGCGACCCGGCCAAGGGCGACCAGGTGCCGGTCACCCCGACCCCGACCCGGGGGCCCTCCGAGTCGCCGTCGCCGGGTACGACCACCCTGAGCCCCACCGCCACCCCCACCCGCTGACCGTCCGGGCGTTCTCCGGCCGCCTGCCGCGCGGACGCCCGGTCACCGCGTGTCACCGACCCGTCCGGCACTGGCATGTCCTGCCGCCGCCTTGCTCTGCAGCCATCGGCGCGGCAGGCACCGGGAGTGACCGCACGGACGGCCGCGCGCCGCGGGCACTCTTCGCCGCACCCCAGCTCAGGGCGATGCTGCGGGTGTGGCTGCAGAGCAAAGGCGGCGAGAGGCGATCGCCCGGGTCGCCGGAGACGGTCACTCTCAGCAATCGGGCCAATCTGTCACGTTCCGTGACCACCACGGCCTGCCGCGCCGCCGGGTCGAGCCGGACCAGCCGGCGCGGTCAGCGCAGCGCGATCGCGGCCAGCGCGGCGTTGACGATGCTGCCCGGCAGTAGGTCGTGCAACTCGTACAGCTCCCGGACGTTGCCGGACTGGCCGAACTCGTCCACGCCGAGCGGCACCGCCGGGGCGCCGACCGCCGAGCCGAGCCAGGCCATCGCGTGCGAGGCCGCGTCGTGCACGGTGACCACCGGCACCCGGTCGGCGAACGCCGACCGCAGCGCGCCCGGCACGCTCGGCACCGTCGCGGTCCGCACGCCCTGGCGCAGCGTCCGCTGCCACGCCCGGTAGAGGCGGTCCAGGCTGGTCACGTCCACGACGTGCGCGGCCACGCCCTCCTCCGCCAGCTCCGCGGCGGCGGCGAGCACCTCCGGCAGCACCGCGCCGGAGGCCGCGAGCTGCACGACCGGGGCGTCAGCCAGATCGGGGTACGCCTGGTGCGCGTCGACGAGCCGGTACGCGCCGGCCACCACCTGCCGCCGCAGCACCGCGTCCCCGAGCCGGGTCCGGGCCGCCTCGAACGGGGCCTGGTCGATCGGCCGGGTGCTGAGCCGGAAGTAGTACGCCCCGTCCTCGGCCGGCGCGGCAGTGGCGGCGGGCGCGGCGCCACCGGCGATCTGCCCGAGCGCGTCGCAGAGCAGCCAGTCGAGGCTGCCGGCGTACGCGGGCTCCAGGAACGTCACGCCGGGCAGCTCCAGGCCGACCGAGGCGGTGATGGTGGACTGGTGCGCGCCGCCCTCGGGGGCCAGCGTGATGCCGGACGGGGTGCCGGCCACCACGAACCGGGAACCGGAGTACGTCCCGTAGAGGAACGCGTCGAGACCGCGCAGCACGAACGGGTCGTAGACGGTGCCCACCGGCAGCAGCGGCTGGCCGGACAGGTCCCACGACAGGCCGAGCTGGCCCAGCAGCAGGAACAGGTTCATCTCCGAGATGCCCAGCTCGATGTGCTGCCCGGCGGGGCTCTCCGTCCAGCGCAGCATCCGGTCCTCGGTCCAGGAACGCTGCTCGGTCGGCGCGAACACGCCCGTCTTGTTGATGAACCCGGCCAGGTTGGTCGAGGTGGCCACGTCCGGCGCGGTGGTCACCAGGTAGGGCGCCACCTGCGGATCGCGGGCCAGGTCGACCAGCACCCGGCCGAAGACCTCCTGGGTGGAGACCGGCTTGTTCGCGCGTACCCGCGTGGTTTCCGGAACGGTGACGCCCAGCGCCCGCTCGCGCGGCGGGCGGGACAGCGCCTCCCGGCGCTCGCCGGCCCGGATGCCGGCCGGGGACGCCGGGTCGAGGCGGTCCCACTCGGTCTCCGGGGTCAGGCCCTGCGCGGCGCGCAGCGCGTCGACCTGCTCGGTGGTGAGCAGCGCCGAGTGGTTGCGCGGGTTGCCGGCGATCGGCAGACCCCAGCCCTTGACCGTGTACGCGAACACGACGCTGGGCCGGTCGGTCACCGCGTCGCACTGGGCGTACGCGTCGAGCATCGCCTGCGCGTCGTGGCCGCCCAGGTCGGTGACGAGCGGGCCCAGCTCGTCGTCGCCGATGTCGGCCACGAACGCGGCCACCTCGGCCGGCGCGCCGTCCAGGAACTGCTTGCGCAGCGCCGGGCCGGCCAGCCCGAACAGCGACTGGTACTGCTCGTTGGGCATCCGGTCGATCCAGTCGCGCAGCGCCGCGCCACCCGGCCGGGCGTACGCCTCGGCGAGCTTGCGGCCGTACTTGACCTCCACGACGTGCCAGCCGGCCGCCTCGAACTGGCCGCGCCACTGGTTGATCCGGATGCCGGGGACGACCCGGTCCAGCGACTGCCGGTTGAAGTCGACGAGCCACATCACGTTGCCCAGGCCGGTGGTGGCCGGGTCGGCGACCGCCTCCCAGATGTTGCCCTCGTCCAGCTCGGCGTCGCCGATGATGGCGACGAACCGGGAGTGCGGGCGCGCGCCGAAGTGCGCGTCGACGTAGCGGCGGGTCACGGCGGCGAACAGCGGCGCGGCGGCGCCCAGGCCGACCGAGCCGGTGGAGAAGTCCACCTCGTCCGGGTCCTTGGTCCGCGACGGGTACGACTGGAGGCCGCCGCGCGCCCGCAGCTTCGGCAAGTACGACTTGTCGAGGTTGCCGAGCAGGTACTGGATGGCGTGGAACACCGGCGAGGCGTGCGGCTTCACCGCGACCCGGTCCTCGGCGTCGAGGTGCTGGAACCAGAGCGCGGTCATCGCTGTCACCAGGGAGGCGCTCGACGCCTGGTGGCCGCCGACCTTCACCCCGTCGCCGGTGTCGCGGTCGTGGTTGGCCGCGTCGACGATGCGGGTGGCGAGCCAGAGCACCCGGCGCTGGATCTCGTCGAGGACGTCGAGGTCGTGCTGGTTCACGGTGACTCCATCCGGGCGTCGCCGTTGACGCCCACTGAGTGGGGGTGAGGCGTTAGGAAGGGCCCCTTCCCATGCACCAGGCGTTAAGAAGGGGCCCTTCCTTACAACACGTCAGGCGCCGAGGCGCGCCAGGATCAGCTCGCGGACCGTCTTCGCGTCCGCCTGGCCGCGGGTGGTCTTCATGACCGCGCCGACCAGCGCGCCGGCCGCCGCGACCTTGCCGCTGCGGATCTTGTCGGCCACGTCCGGGTTGGCGGCGATCGCCTCGTCCACGGCGGCGGTGAGCGCGCCGGTGTCCGAGACGACCTCCAGGTTGCGGTTGGTCATGATCTCGGTCGGCGAGCCCTCGCCGGCCACCACGCCCTCCAGCACGGTACGGGCCAGCTTGTCGTTGAGCTTGCCCGCGTCGACGAGGCCCTGCAGCTCGGCGACCTGGGCCGGGGTGGCGCCCACGTCGGCCAGCTCCACGCCGGTCTCGTTGGCGCGGCGGGACAGCTCACCCAGCCACCACTTCCGGGCCGCCGCGGGGGTCGTGCCGGCGGCCACTGTCGCCTCGATCAGCTCGACCGCGCCGGCGTTGACCACCGACTGCATGTCGAGGTCGGACAGGCCCCACTCCTGCTGGATCCGCTTGCGGCGCAGCCGCGGCAGCTCCGGCAGGGCGGCCTTCAGCTCGGCCACCCACGCGGTGTCCGGGGCGAGCGGCACGAGGTCCGGCTCCGGGAAGTACCGGTAGTCGGTGGCGGTCTCCTTGGACCGGCCCGACGTGGTGTCGCCGGTGTCCTCGTGGAAGTGCCGGGTCTCCTGGGTGATCCGGCCACCGGCCTCCAGCACGGACGCCTGGCGCAGCATCTCCGAGCGCACCGCCCGCTCGACCGAGCGCAGCGAGTTGACGTTCTTGGTCTCGGTGCGGGTGCCCCACTCCTCGCCCGGCCGGTTCAGCGACGTGTTGACGTCGCAGCGCAGCGAGCCCTCCTCCATCCGCACGTCGGAGACGCCGAGGGAGCGGATCACGTCGCGCAGCTCGGCGACGTACGCGCGGGCGACCTCGGGCGCGAGCGCGCCGGTGCCGGGGATGGGCTTGGTGACGATCTCGACCAGGGGGATGCCGGCCCGGTTGTAGTCGACGAGCGACTCGGTGGCGCCGTGGATGCGACCGGTGGCGCCGCCGACGTGCAGCGTCTTGCCGGTGTCCTCCTCCAGGTGCACCCGCTCGATGCCGATGCGTACCAGCTCGCCGTTGACCTCGACGTCCAGGTAGCCGTCGAAGCACAGCGGCTCGTCGTACTGGCTGATCTGGAAGTTCTTCGGCATGTCCGGGTAGAAGTAGTTCTTCCGGGCGAACCGGCACCATTCGGCGATCGAGCAGTTGAGCGCCAGCCCGATCCGGATGGTCGCCTCGATGGCGGCCTTGTTCGCCACCGGCAGCGAGCCGGGCAGGCCGAGGCAGACCGGGCAGACCCGGGTGTTCGGCTCGCCGCCGAAGTCGGTCGGGCAGCCGCACCACATCTTGGTGTTCGTGCCCAGCTCGACGTGGGTCTCCAGGCCGATCACCGGTTCGAAGCGCGCGACGACCTCGTCGTACGCGGGCAGTGTCGTCGTCATCTGAGCTCCAGGCGCGATCCGGACAGAACCGTTCCAGCCTAATCGGCTGGCCCGGCCACCCCGCTGCCGGGCTTCGAGATCACCGCGCGGGGCCCGGCGTCACTCGGGTGTGGTGAAGGTGCGGCGACGGTTGTACGCCAGCACGAGCAGGATGCCGCCGATGGAGAAGGCCACGATGCTCAACAGCAGCAGCACGAGCGGCGAACCCGGCCCGGTGATCGGCAGCCAAGCGCCGCTCACCTTCGACGGCGAAGCCGTCGGCAGCGGCGCCGAGCTGCTGCTCTCCGAGGGTGTGGCGGCCGGGTCGTCGGGGGACGGCGTAACAGTCGGGTCGGCCGGGTCGGGCGTCGAGCCGGTCGGGGACGCCGTCGGGGTGCCCGGGTTGCGGGCGGCGACGGTCAGCGACACCTGCTTCGTGGCGCTGGTGCTGTACCCCTTCGCCGCGACGGTGAAGGCGAACGTGCCGGCGCTGCCCGGGGTGCCGCTGAGCTTGCCCTCCCCGTCGAGGGTGAGGCCGTCCGGCAGGGCCCCGGCCGCCAGGGAGAACATGATGTCCGAGTCACCGGCGGCGGTGAACCGGAAGGAGTAGCGCTTGCCGACCGTGGCGGCGGGCGGATCGCCGGAGGTGAACGCGGTCGCCGCCTCGGCGACCACGATGGTGGCGTCCTGCTCGTCGAAGCGGTCGTTCTTGTCGGTCATCCGAAGCGTGAACGTGTACGTCCCGGCGGTGGTCGGCGCGCCACCGAGCGACGTACCCACCACGAGCATCCCCGGCGGCAGACTGCCCGAGACCACCGACAACCGGTACGGCCCGGTGCCACCGGTCGCCTCGACCGTGTGGATCGCGTACACCCGGCCCAGGTACATGGGCGACCGGGGCTTGCCCGACGTGATGACGACCTTGGGTTCGCGCACCTCGATCGTCGCCGTCTGCTCGTCGAAGAGGTCGTTCTGGTCGGTCATCCGCAGCGTGAACGTGTACGTGCCGGGCGTCGTCGGCGCACCACCCAGCGACGTACCCACCACGAGCATTCCCGGCGGCAGACTGCCCGAGGTCACCGACAGCCGGTACGGCGCGGTGCCACCGGTCGCCTCGACGGTGTGGATCGCGTAGACCTGCCCGATGACCATGACCGACCGGGGTTTGCCCGAGGTGATGGTGACGGCCTCGGTGGCGACGGTGGCCGGTTGCGCGGCGGCCGGCTGCCCGGCGCCCAGCAGCAACGCGACGACCATCGTCAGGGCCATGACCGGGCGAAGTGTCCCCATCGCACATCCAGCTCTCGGTCGGAACCGCTCGCGTCCGCCAGCGGGCCACAGTCCAGTCGATCCAGCAGACTCGCAGTTTATTCGACCAGTGCCAGTGACCCCCGGCAATCCCCTGATCGGTGATCACCGTGTCGGTACGGAGGCGGGCGGGCCGCCTCCGTACCGTCCGGTTCAGATCGTCGGCGGGGTGAGCGTGCCGACGGCGCTCTCCAGCGCGGCGGCGATCCGGTACATCCGGTCGTCCGCCATGGTCGGCGCCATGATCTGGAAGCCCACCGGGAGCCCGTCGGACAGGCCGCACGGCACCGAGATGGCCGGGCCGCCGTACAGGTTCGTCGGGATGGTGAACAGGTCCGCCAGGTACATCTGGTACGGGTCGGCGGTACGCGACCCCAGCGGGAACGCCACGAACGGCGTGGTCGGCGAGATCAGCGCGTCGACCTGCTCGAACGCGCTGGTGAAGTCCCGCGTGATCAGCGTGCGGACCTTCTGCGCCTGGCCGTAGTAGGCGTCGTAGTAGCCCGAGGAGAGCGCATACGTGCCGATCATGATGCGGCGCTTGACCTCGGGGCCGAAGCCGGCCTCACGGGTCAGCGACATGACCTCCTCCAGCGACCGGTTGCCGTCGTCGCCGACCCGCAGACCGAACCGGACGCCGTCGAACCGGGCCAGATTGGAGGAGCACTCGCTCGGCGCGATCAGGTAGTAGGCCGGCAGCGCGTACTTGAAGTGCGGGCAGGAGACCTCGACGATCTCCGCGCCCAGCTTCGCCAGCGCCTCGGCCGCGTCGCGGAACGCGGCCATCACGCCCGGCTCCGCGCCCTCGCCGATGAACTCGGTGACCATGCCGAGCTTCACGCCGGTCAGGTCGCCGGTGGCTCCGAGGCGCGCGGCGGCCACCACGTCCGGCACCGGGGCCGGGATCGACGTGGAGTCGCGCGGGTCGTGACCGCCGATCACCTCGTGCAGCAACGCGGCGTCGAGCACGGTACGCGCGCACGGGCCGGGCGTGTCCAGCGACGAGGAGAACGCCACCAGGCCGTAGCGGGAGGTGCCACCGTAGGTGGGCTTCGCGCCGACGGTGCCGGTGACCGCGCCGGGCTGGCGGATCGAGCCGCCGGTGTCCGAGCCGATCGACAGCGGCGCCTCGTACGCGGCCAGCGCCGCCGCGCTGCCACCGCCGGAGCCGCCCGGGATCCGGTCGGTGTCCCACGGGTTACGGGTCGGCCCGTACGCCGAGTATTCGGTGGAGGAGCCCATGGCGAACTCGTCCATGTTCGTCTTGCCGAGCATCACCGTGCCGGCGGCGCGCAGCCGCTCGACGATGGTCGAGTCGTACGGCGGGCGCCAGCCCTCCAGGATCTTCGACCCGACGGTGGTCGGTACGCCCTTGGTGGTGAGCACGTCCTTCACCGCGACCGGCACACCGGCGAGCGGGCCGAGTTCGTCACCGGCGGCGCGGCGCTCGTCCACGGCACGCGCGGCGGCCAGCGCCCCCTTGGTGTCGACGTGCAGGAACGCGTGCACCCGGTCGTCGACGGCGCCGATGCGGTCCAGGTGGGCCTGGGTGACCTCGACGGCGGAGGTCTCGCCGCTCGCCACCAGCCCGGCGATCTCAACAGCGCTCAGCTTGGTCAAGTCGCTCATGCCGGCACTCCGCTTCGCTCCGTGCCGTCATGAGCGACAGCCATGCTGGGCCCGATGATTCGCTCGCTGCGCTCGCTCATGAGGCCACATCCTCGTCCAGGATCCGCGGGACGCGGAACCGCTGCTCCTCGGCGTCGGGTGCGCCCGACAGCGCCTCCTGCGGGGTCAGGCCCGGCCGTACGACGTCCTCGCGGAGCACGTTCGTCAGCGGCACCGAGTGGGACGTCGGCGGGATGTCCGCCGCGGCGACCTCGCCGACCTGCGCGACCGACTGGAGGATCACATCCAGCTGGCCGGCGAAGGTGTCCAACTCCTCCTCCGTGACGGCGAGCCGCGACAGTCGCGCGAGGTGCGCGACCTCCTCGCGGGAGATGGCGGCCATCGGGTGCCCCCTTCGTGGCTGTCCTGAGACGTCTGCGGTGGGCCGGCCGCGCGTACGGGATGACGCGCGGTGACCGGAGCGAGTCTATTGTCCCGCCGTCACGACGACGCCTTCGCCTCCCCCTCCGGCGCCGCCCCGCTGCGGCTCCCGGCCTCCACCGGGCGCACCGGACGGTAGCGCGACAACCAGGCCACCAGGTCCTCGGCCGGCATCGGCCGGGCGTGGAACCAGCCCTGCGCCACGTCGCATCCGGCGGCGTGCAGCAGCCGCCAGGTGCGCTCGTCCTCCACGCCCTCGGCCACCACCCGCAGCCCGAGCGCGCCGGCCAGCTCGATCATCGAGCGGACGATCGCCGCGTCGTCCGGGTCGTCGGCCATCCCGAGGACGAACGAGCGGTCCACCTTCACCTCGGACAGCGGCAGCCGGCGCAGGTGTTGCAGCGACGAGTAGCCGGTGCCGAAGTCGTCCAGCGCGATGCCGACGCCGATGCGGTGCAACTGGGTGATGCTGGCGAGCACCCGCCGGGGGTCGGCCATCAGCGCGCCCTCGGTGATCTCCACCTGGAGCCGCTGCGGCGGCACCCCGTACCGGGCCAGCCGGTCGGCGATCTGGTCGGCGATCTCGCCGGTGTGCAGGTCACGGACGCTGACGTTGAGCGCGGCCCGCAGCGTGAGCCCGGCCGCCGACCACTTGGCCAGCTGCTCCACCACGTCGTCCACCACGCGGCGGGTGAGCAGCCGCATCACCGCGCTCTGCTCGGCGACCTGGATCAGCTCGCCCGGGTCGACCATGCCGCGGCGCGGGTGCCGCCACCGCAGCAGCGCCTCGACGCCCACCACCTCGCCGGTCGCGATCGCGATCTGCGGCTGGTAGTACATGGTGATCTCGCCCGGGTGCCCGGACTGGTCCTCCGGCTCGGCGCTCCCGTCGGCGGTCGGCCCGATGACGCCGGGCGCGCCGGTGCTCACCGCGGCCTGCGCGTCGTGCCCGGTGTCGGTCTCGTGCGCGGCCTCCGTGTCGCGCCCGGTGCCGGTCTCCGCCGCGTCGGCGTCCCCGCCACCGACCACTGGCGTCGCCACCACCGCTCCGGCGCGCGCGGCCCGGCTGCGGATCGGGTCGGCGCCGGTGAGGATCCGCTCGATCAGGTCGTCGTCGTGCCGCTCCGCGGCGCGGTCCCGGCGACGCCGCAGCCACCGGTTCGGCCCGTCGCCGGAGCGTCCGCCGCCCCGGCCGTCGTCGCGCGCCGGGCGCTGGTTGCGCGACGGCCGCTCGGCCCGGGCCGGTCGCGGCGCCGACAGCGCCGGCGTCAGTGCCGCGCCGTCACCCCCGCGTACGCCCACCGTCTCCCCGCCCTGCGCGGACGGGCCCGACTCCAGCACCCGGCGCAGGTCGGCCAGGAGGCTCAGCCGCTCGGCCGAGTTGTGGTCGGACTCCGGCGCGTACACCGCCACCGTGTCGTTGCGATGCTTCGCGTCGTACATGGCCACGTCGGCGTGGCGCATCAGCGTGGCGAAGTCCTCGCCGTGGTCCGGGTAGAGCGCGATGCCGATCGAACCGCCCACGTCCAGCGGCAACCCGTCCAGCGGCACCGGCTCGGCGAGCGCGGCGACCACCCGGTCGGCCCGCTCGCGGGCCTGGTCGATGTCGGTGAGCCGGGGTACGACTATGGCGAACTCGTCACCGCCCAGTCGCGCCACCATGTCACCGGCGCCGACCACGCCCATCAGCCGGGCGCTCACCTCGACCAGCAGACGGTCCCCCACCGCGTGCCCGAGCGCGTCGTTGACGTGCTTGAACCGGTCGAGGTCGAGCAGCAGCAGCGCCAGGTGCGCGTCCGGCGCGCCCCGGGCGGCCCGCTCGCCGTGCAGGTGCACCTGCTCGGCCACCTCGGTGAGCAGCGCCTTGCGGTTGGGCAGCCCGGTGAGCGGGTCCACGTCGGCGAGCTGTTCCCGTTCCTCGGACAGCCGGGCCATCCGGTAGACGGCGAACAGCGGCACCAGCACCAGCGGGATCAGCGCCGCGCTGGCCCGGGCGGCGGCCACCAGCACCGGCGCGAGCAGCAGCAGCGAACCGGTGGACAGCAGCTCGTACGCCAGCCCGCTGCGCACGCTGGGCCACCACCGGTCGCCGAACCGCAGCCGCACGGCCGAGCTGACCAGCCCGTAGTTGACCACGAACCAGGCGAGCGTCGCGCCGCCCACCGCCGCCACGTCGGTCCAGTGCAGCCGGCCGTCGCCGAACAGCTCGCCCGGACCGAGCCGGGTGACCGCGTACGCGGCGGCGAGCGCGCACGCGTACTGCGCGGCGTTGAAGCCGGTACGCCAGGGCGCGTACCCGAGCCGCCAGCCGCTCACCGCGACGGCCACTGCCTGCACGGCGACAGCCGGGCCGAAGCCCCAGCCGAGCAGGATGGCGAAGGTGAAGCAGGTCGACGGGAACACGGCCGAGGTCTGCCGCCGCCCCGGCGGCACGAACGGGCGGGCGTCGCAGGCGACGGCGAGCGCCGCCATGGTCCAGAACGCGGCCGGCAGCTCGGTCAACCGGTCGGCGAGCGCGATCAGTGGCCCGGCCGAGACAAGTACGGCCACCACGCCGACCGCGCCGACGAAGCCGAAGAACGGCCCGCTCCGCCCGGGCGGGACGGAGTTACGCGGGTCGCCGGTCTCCATCGCACCTCCCGGGGGCAACGTCGTGGCGCGCCGTCACGCGCCGTACGCCAATGAAACGCCCTCCGAGGCGGTTTCCCCGACACGACAGTCACGAATCGGTCGGAGTCGTAATTAACTTGGTATCCGCGGACGATCGCCGTGACCAGCCCGTCAGTCCTCCACCCGGGCCACCTCGCGGGCCGCGTCCGGGCCGGAGTCCAGCAGCACCCGGAAGCCGTCCTCGTCGAGGATCGGCAGTTTCAGGGTGGCCGCCTTGTCGGCCTTGGAACCCGGGTTGTCGCCGACCACCACGAACCCCGTCTTCTTGGAGACCGAGCCGGTCACCTTGCCGCCCCTGACCTGGATCGCCTCGGCGGCCTGGTCACGGCTGAACCCGCTGAGGGTGCCGGTGACCACGACGGTGACGCCGTCGAGCGGTCGTGGCCCCTCGTCGGCGGCCTCCTCGGCCATCCGTACGCCCGCCTCGGCCCACTTGCGCACGATGTCGCGGTGCCAGTCGACGGCGAACCACTCCTTGACGCTCGCGGCGATGGTCGGGCCGACGCCGTCCACCGAGGACAGCTCCTCCTCGCCGGCGGCCTCGATGGCGTCGACCGACCGGAAGTGCCGGGCGAGCGCCTGGGCGGCGGTCGGGCCGACGTGCCTGATGGACAGTGCCACCAGCACGCGCCACAGGTCGCGTTCCTTGGCCTCGGCCAGGTTGTCGAGCAGCTTGACCGCGTTGCTGCCCAGGCTGCCGTCCTTGTTGACGAAGAACGGTGACCGGCTCAACTGCTCGGCGTCGAGCTGGAACAGGTCGCCCTCGTTGGTGATGATCTGCGCGTCCAGCAGCGCCGCCGCGCCCTTCTCGCCGAGCACCTCGATGTCGAGCACCTTCCGGCTGGCCAGGTAGAACACCCGTTCGCGGATCTGACCGGGGCAGGCGCGCCCGTTGGGGCAGCGGATGTCGACGTCGCTCTCCTTGGCCGGCGCGAGCGGCGTGCCGCAGGCCGGGCAGGTGGTCGGCATGACGAACGGACGGGCGTCGGCCGGGCGCAGCTCGACCACCGGGCCGAGCACCTCGGGGATCACGTCGCCGGCCTTGCGCAGCACCACCGTGTCGCCGATGAGCACGCCCTTGCGCTCGACCTCGCGGGCGTTGTGCAGCGTGGCCAGCGCGACCGTGGAGCCGGCGACCCGGACCGGTTCCAGGACGGCGAACGGGGTGACCCGGCCGGTGCGCCCGACGTTGACGTCGATGTCGAGCAGCTTCGTGTTCACCTCCTCCGGCGGGTATTTGAAGGCGATCGCCCAGCGGGGGGCCCGGCTGGTCGAGCCGAGGCGGCCCTGGATGGAGACCGGATCGACCTTGACCACCACGCCGTCGATCTCGTGCTCGACGTCGTGCCGGTGCTTGCCGTAGTAGGCGATGTAGTCAGCGACGCCGGCGAGGTCGTCCACCACCCGCCAGCGGTCGCTGGTGGGCAGCCCCCACGCCTTGAGCGCGGCGTACGACTCGGACTGCGCCGCCGGCCGGAAGCCGGTGCGGGCGCCGATGCCGTGCACCACCAGGCGCAGCGGGCGGGAGGCGGTGACCCGCGGGTCCTTCTGGCGCAGGCTGCCGGCGGCGGCGTTGCGCGGGTTGGCGAACGGCGCCTTGCCCTGCTCGACCAGGCTCGCGTTGAGGTCGGCGAACGCGGCCACCGGGAAGTAGATCTCGCCGCGCACCTCGATCAGATCCGGCACGTCGGGGAAGTCGTCGGCCGGGGTCAGCCGGGCCGGCACGCCCTTGATGCTGCGCACGTTCGCGGTGACGTCCTCGCCGGTGCGGCCGTCGCCCCGGGTGGCGGCGCGCACCAGCCGGCCCTTGGAGTAGGTCAGGTTGATGGCCAGCCCGTCGACCTTCAGCTCGCACAGGTAGGGCACCGGGCCGCCGGCGTCGCGCTCGACCCGCTCGGCCCAGGCGGCCAGCTCCTCGTCGGCGAAGGCGTTGTCGAGCGAGAGCATCCGCTCGGCGTGGGCGACCGGCGTGAAGTCGGTGGAGAAGGTGCCGCCGACGCGCTGGGTGGGCGAGTCGGGGGTGCGCAGCGCCGGGTATTCCGCCTCCAGCGCCTCCAGCTCCCGCAGCTGCGCGTCGAACTCCGCGTCGGTGATCGTCGGCGCGTCCAGCACGTAGTAGCGGTACTGGTGTTCGGTCAGCTCCTGACTGAGCGTGGCGTGCCGCTCCCGGGCCGCCGGGGTCGGCTCGGCCCCCGCCGCCGCCTCCTGGGCCGCGTCGGCCGCAGTGGGAACCGCTTCTTCGGACACGCCGCCGCCTTCGGACACCGCTGTCGCCTCCCGTGCTCGCGCTACCCGAGAACCGTAGCGGTCGGCTGTGACAACAGTCCGGCCACCCGCACGAGCAGGGCGAACCGGCGCGCGTCACGCCCCCGCGCGGTCCGGCCCCGGGCGTGCGACCATCGCCTCGGCGGCGCTGTGCGGGAACGGTCGGAAGGCGGGTACTGATGCGCGACGGGGTTCTCTGGGCGCTGGTGATCGTGGCCTGCGTCGCGGCCGGCTGGCTCTGGAACGAGTGGCGCCGCCGGTCGGCCGACCGTTCCGCCGGGGCGCGCGGCCGGGCCGACGGGCGACGGCCGGGCTCCGGGCGCGGTGGCCGGACCGGCGCCGGCGCACGGGGTGACCGGGGCGGGGCGCCGCCACGGCCGCGCGGCGCCGGGCGGACGAAGCGGGACGAGCCCCGGCCCGGGGAGATCTGGTGGGCGGACGTGCCCTACGCCGACGGGACCGGCTCCAAGGTGCGGCCCTGCCTGGTGCTGCGGGTCGACGGCGGGGACGCCGAGGTCCTGAAGATCACCAGTCAGGACAAGTCGGACCGGGACGACCACCTGCCGATCCCGACCCGGAGCTGGGACCCGGACGCCGACCACGACAGCTACCTGGACATCAGCGAGCCCATCCCGGTGCCGCTCACCGCGTTCGCCGACCGGGCCGGCACGTGCGACCCGGACCTGTGGCGGGGCGTGCGCCGCCTGAACCACCTCACCGGCTGACGCCGGCGGCCTCCGGACCTCAGCGCTGCGACGCCCCTGCGTCGAGCGCGTCGGCGAGCGCGGCGAGCTGACCGGCGTACTCGATCCGGTCGGCCCACCCGGCCGGCCAGGCGGCCATGCCGTACGCGGCACCGGCGAACGCGCCGGCCAGCGCGGCGATGGAGTCCGAGTCACCGGCCGTGGTGGCGCCCCGGGCCAGCGCGCCGACCGGGTCGTCCGCGTGACGCAACGCGCAGAGCAGCGCGGTGGCGAGCGCCTCCTCGGCGATCCAACCCTCGCCGGTGAACCGGCACGGGTCGCCGCCGTCGTCGGGACGGGCGAGTGCCGCCTCCAGCCGGTCGAGCACCCGCAGGCAGTCGTCCCAGCCGCGGGCGACGAACCCGGCCGCGTCGCTCTCGCCCGGCCGCTGCCACAGGTCGCCCAGCCAGTCCTCCCGGTAGACGGTGCGCTGCTCCCGCGCCCGCTCGGTGAGCAGGCCGGGCAGCTCGGGCAGCGCCGCGCCGTCGCGCAGCAGCCGGACCGCGTACGCGGTCAGCTCGCTCGCCGCCAGCCCGGTCGGGTGGCCGTGAGTGAGCCCGGCCTGGAGCTGGGCCAGCCCGGCCATGGTGTCGAGGTCGACGTCGAGCAGCCCGACCGGGGTGACGCGCATGTTCGCGCCGCAGCCCTTCGAGCCGGCGACTGTGGCCTCCTGCCAGCGGGCGCCCCGGGCCAGCTCGGCGCAGGCCCGCAGGCAGGTCATGCCGGGCGCGCGGTTGTTCTCCGGGCTGACCGACCAGTCGACGAAGCGCTGCCGCAGCAGCGGCTCCACCGCCTCGGCCGTGTACGCGGGCGCCTCGTGCAGCGCCCACGCCACTGCGAGCGCCATCTGCGTGTCGTCGGTGACCAGGGCCGGGTCGCCGGTCAGCTCGCGCGGACCGCCCGGGCCGTAGCGCCGGACGATCTCGGTGACGGTGAGGAACTCGGTCGGCTTGCCCAGGGCGTCGCCGTAGGCCAGGCCGAACAGCGAGCCGGCGACGCGGCCGGTGGCGGTGGAGGCGGTCACGGTGGCGATCATGCCTCCGCCGCGCAAGCCCGGGAAGATCAGTCCCAGCAGAGGCAGAACGGGTGGCCGACCGGGTCGGCGTAGACCCGGAAGCCCTCCCCCTCGCCGGGTAGCCGCCGTGCGCCCAGCGCCAGCGCCGCCTCCTCGGCCGCCTCGATGTCGTCGACGCTCACGTCGAGGTGGAACTGCTGCGGCCGGGCCGGGTCGGGCCAGTCGGGGGTGCGCAGGCCCGGCGCCCGCTGGAAGGCCACCCGCGGCTGGTGCCCGGGTGGCCCGCCGAGCACCACCCACTCGTCGCCGTCGGAGTTCTCCTCCACCACGGGCAGGCCGAGCAGCTCGGAGTAGAAGGCGGCGAGCGCGCGCGGATCGGGGCAGTCGATCACTGTGGAACGCAGTCGTCCAATCATGCCGGTCATCGTGCCCGGCGGGTACGACGGAAAAACGTCAGTCCTCGGCCAGCCGCCGGCCCGCGTCGCGGCAGGCGGTGAGCACCGCGCGGGCGTACGCCGGGGTGGCGCCGGCCAGGCCGCACGCGGGGGTGACCACCACCTGCTCGGCCAGCCGGCGGCGGGGGAAGCCGAGCTGGTCCCAGACCCGCCGCACCCGGTCGGCGACCTGGGCCGACGTCGGCGCCCGGCCGGACGGCGGCGGCAGCGTCGGCGCGGCGCCGGCCAGCAGCCCGAGCCCGGCGTCGATCGCCTCGCCGAGCGGGTCGAGGTCGGTGACCAGCGACAGGTCGAGCGCGACGCCCACCGCACCGGCCGAGCGGATCAGCTCCAGCGGTACGTCCGGCGCGCAGCAGTGCACCAGAGCCGGTACGCCCGCCGCGTCGATCACGTCGCGCAGCAGTCCCCGCGCCACCTCGGTCTCCACCGGACGGTGGGTGCCGAAGCCGCTCTCCGTGGGCACCCGCCCGGCCAGCACGGTCGGCAGGGACGGCTCGTCGAGCTGGAGCAGCACCGAGGCGCGGGGCAGCCGCCGGGCGACCGCCTCGACGTGCCCGCGCAACCCTTCGCCGAGCGAGCCGGCGAGGTCGCGTACCGCGCCCGGGTCGCGCAGCATCCGGCCGCCGATCGGCAGCTCCAGCGCGGCGGCCAGGGTGAACGGGCCGGCCGCCTGGACCTTTACCGGGCCGGCGTACTCCTCGGCCTGCTCGGCGAGCTGGTCCAGGTCGCGTTCCATCAGGTCGCGGGCGCGGCGCAGGTCACGGCCGGGGCGCGGGGCGATCCGCCAGCGGGCCGCGTACAGCTCGACGGGCAGTTCGACGAGCAGGCCGGCGGTGCGGCCGACGAGGTCCGCACCCGGTCCCCGGGCGGGCAGCTCGGGCAGGTGCGGCAGGGCGGGCAGTTCGCCGAGCACGATCCGCTGCGCCTCGGCGATGTCGGTGCCGGGCAGCGACCCGATGCCGGTCGCCGCTCCGGTGGGCCAGGGCCATGCCTGCTCAGTCACGGCCGCAGCCTATCCGCTGCCGATGCGAGGTCAGGCGGCGGTGATGGTGGCGGAGCCGAGGACCACGTCGCCGGCCGGGTCCGGCCGGTAGGCCACGATCGCCTGGCCGGCGGCGACACCCCGGACCGGGCGGCGCAACGACGCGCGCAGGCCGTCGGCGTCCACCTCGACGGCGGCCGGCACCACGTCGCCGTGCGCCCGCAGCTGCACCTCGCACTCGACCGGCCCGTCCGGGCGCGGCCCGCCGGTCCACACCGGGCGGGTCGCGCGTACGTCGGAGACCTCCAGCGCCTCGGCCGGGCCGACCGTCACCGTGTTCGTGGTCGGGGTGATGGACAGCACGTAGCGGGGCCGGCCGTCCGGCGCCGGGCGGTCGAGGTGCAGGCCGCGCCGCTGCCCGACGGTGTACTGGTAGGCGCCGCTGTGGCTGCCCACCACCGCGCCGGTGAGCGCGTCCACCACCTGGCCGGGCGCCTCGCCGAGCCGCTCGGCGAGGAAGCCGCGGGTGTCGCCGTCGGCGATGAAGCAGATGTCGTGCGAGTCCGGCTTGTCGGCCACCGCGAGACCGCGCCGGGCGGCCTCCGCGCGCACCTCGGCCTTGGTCGAGTCGCCGAGCGGGAAGATCGACCGGTCGAGCTGCGCGCGGGTCAGCACCGCCAGCACGTACGACTGGTCCTTGGCCGCGTCGACGCTGCGCCGCAGCAGGCCGTCCGCGCCGAGCCGGGCGTGGTGGCCGGTCACCACGGCGTCGAAGCCCAGGGCCACGGCCCGGTCCAGCACCGCCGCGAACTTGATCTTCTCGTTGCAGCGCAGGCAGGGATTCGGGGTACGCCCGGCGGCGTACTCGGCCACGAAGTCGTCCACCACGTCGTCGTGGAACCGGTCGGCCATGTCCCACACGTAGAACGGGATGCCGAGCACGTCGGCGGCGCGCCGGGCGTCCCGGGAGTCCTCCAGCGTGCAGCAGCCCCGGGCCCCGGTGCGGTAGGTCTGCGGGTTGCGGGCCAGTGCCAGGTGCACGCCCGTCACGTCGTGCCCGGCCTCCACCGCCCGCGCCGCCGCGACGGCGGAGTCCACCCCGCCCGACATCGCCGCCAGAACCCTCACCGGCCCACTCCCCTCGTCCTCACCGAGCGTATCCGGGTCAGCGGGGCGTACGGAGGGCGGCCGCGCGGCGGGCCCGCTCCACAGCGGCGGGCAGCGCGGCGATCAGCGCGTCCACGTCCGCGCCGGTGCTGGTGTGCCCGAGCGTGAAGCGCAGCGAGGACCGGGCCCGGTCGTCGTCCGCGCCCATGGCCAGCAGCACGTGCGAGGGCTGGGCCACCCCGGCCGAGCAGGCCGACCCGGTGGAGCAGGCGATGCCCTGGGCGTCCAGGAGCAGCAGCAGCGCGTCCCCCTCGCAGCCGGGGAAGGAGAAGTGCGCGTTGCCGGGGAGCCGGTCGGCCGGGTCCCCGTTGAAGATCACCTCGGGGACCGCCTGCCGGACCCGCTGGACCAGTTCGTCGCGGAGCGCGGCGACGCGGGCCGCGTACTCCTGCTGGCCCTTCACCGCGGCCTCGACGGCGACCGCGAACGCGACGATGCCGGCGGTGTCCAGCGTGCCGGAGCGGACGTCGCGCTCCTGGCCGCCGCCGTGCAGCAGCGGGGTGGCGGCCACGTCGCGGGCCAGCAGCAGCGCGCCCACGCCGGTCGGCCCGCCGAGCTTGTGCCCGGTCACGGTGAGCGCGGACACGCCGCTGGCGGCGAAGTCGACAGGCACCTGCCCGACCGCCTGGATGGCGTCGGTGTGGAACGGCACGCCGTGCTCGGCGGCGACAGCGGCCAGCTCGGCGACCGGCTGGACGGTGCCCACCTCGTTGTTGGCCCACATGGCGGTGACCACCGCGACGCGCTCGCCGTGCTCGGCCAGCTCGGCGCGCAACCGCTCCGGGTCGAGCCGGCCGACCGCGTCGACCGGAAGGAGACCGGCCTGGGCACCCTCGTGCTCGACCAGCCAGTCCACCGCGTCCAGTACGGCGTGGTGCTCGATCGAGCTGGAGACCACCCGGACCCGGTCGGCCCGGGCCGCGCGACGGGCCCAGAACACGCCCTTCACGGCGAGGTTGTCGCTCTCCGTCCCGCCACCGGTGAAGATCACCTCGGAGGGCCGGGCGCCGAGCGCGGCGGCCACCCGCTCGCGGGACTCCTCCACCCGCCGCCGGGCACGGCGGCCCGCCGCGTGCAGCGACGACGCGTTCCCCACCTCGCGGGCGGTCGCGACGTACGCCTCGAGTGCCTCGTCCAGCATCGGGGTCGTCGCCGCATGATCAAGGTATGCCATCACCGTTCAGCCTAACGGCCTGCGAACCCGCGGCCGGGGGCCGGACCGCCCCGTCCCACCCGGGGCGGTCCGGCCCGCTCACGACCGAACGGCCGCGATCACGCGGGAACCGCCGTGACCACGATGTTGTCCCGGTAGCTGCGGGTCTTGGCGTCGAACGGCCCGCCGCAGGTGATCAGCGTGAGCCGGGGCTTGCCGTCGCGCGCGAAGTACCGCTCGAGCGGGATCTTCGACTTCCGGTACTCCTCCCGGGCCACCACCCGGTAGGAGCGCTCGCGTCCGTCCGCGCCGGTGGCGGTGAGCTTGTCGCCCTGGCCCAGCTCGCGCAGCCGGAAGAACGCGCCCTTGCCCTGCTCGGCGCTGTCCACGTGCCCGGCGATCACCACCGAGCCGGCGTCGGCCTCCAGGCCCGGGCCGTAGCGGTACCAGCCGACCTGGTCCACGCTGGGCGGGACCTCGAACTCGTCGGTGCGCTCGTTGACGCCCACCGGATTGACGGTGGCGGTGACCCGGATCGGCGGGATGCTGAGCTTCACCGGCGGCACGATCTCACTGCCGGCGGGCAGCGTGCCCGGGTTCACCGGAACCGAACCGCCGCCGGTCGCCGCCGGGGCCGGCGTGGGAGTGGCACTGGCCAGGTCCGTCACCTCGTCGCCGCCGACGTCCTCGGCGGGCTCGGATCCGCACGCCACCACGCCCGCCAGGGTGAGCGCGGCGGCGCCGGCGGCCATCGCCGCCAGCGCCCCGCGGTTGCGCACCGTCACCGGCGACCGGCCCGGGCGGTTGCCGCCACCCGCGCACCGCCGCCGACCAGGAGCAGCACGCCGGCCCCGGCCAGCACGTACCACCAGGTGTCCACGCCGGTGCCGGCCTGGCCGCCGGTGCCGCTGGGCACGCCGCCCGGAGCCGAGTGCAGGCCGGTGATGGTCTGGGCGACCACGCTCAGGTTCTTCGCCTCGGCCGAGCCGATCGCGTAGACGATGGTGGCGGTGCCCTCCTTGAGGTTCAGGTCGGCCGGGCCGATGGCGACGGTGTCGGTGCCGGCGAGCACCACGTCCGCCTTCACCGAGCCGGCGGCCACGTCCGCCTTGGCCTCCTTCGGGTTGGTCAGGTCCTCGAAGACCGGCTTGCCGCCGGCCCGCACGTCGACGGCCGGGGCGGCCGCGGTGTGCCGGACGATCAGCCGGGCCTTGCCGGCGCCCACCTTGGACACGTCGTTGACGAACGGCGTGATCTGCGGGTTGCCGTCGGCGCTCAGGTGCGCGGCGAGGCTGATGTTCGCCCCGCCCGGCACCGCGGCGTCGTCCACCTTCAGGATCGCCTTGTCGATCGCCTCGCCGGGCTTGGTCAGGGCGATGTCGTACTCCCCCTCGGGCAGGGTGAGCGGGCCGGCCACGTCGCCCGGCTTGAAGTTGTTCAGCGTCTTCTCGCCGTTGACGTACACGTCGACCGGGGTGTCCGGAATGCCGTGGACCACGGAGACCTTCGACGAGGCGGCGTAGGCCGGGCTCATGGTGGCGGCGCCGACGCCGGCGAAGGTGAGGGCGGCCACCGCGCCGCCCGCGGCGACCCGACGGAACATCGCGTACTGCATTGTCTGCCTCCTGGTAGTTCATGCTGATTCGTCAGGCCTGGCTTGCAGAACGGGTTACGCCGGCTCCGTGGCCCCCGGATGCGCCCGGATCCGATTTCTTTTTCCCGTCTCCGGGCGCATCCGCCGGAGCCTCCGGCGACGAAGGAGAGGTGACGAGGGTCGTGACGGACACACCGGGAGAGTGGGGCGGGGGCTGTGGGAGTTACAGTCGGGCATGCCCCACGGAAGGCGAGCCGCCCGGTGACGGCGGCCAGGCAGGGCCCCGAACCGCCGGGCGAGGACGACCTCGCCACCCGGTTCCGCGACGGCGACGAGGCGGCCCTGCGAGAGGCGTACGACAGGTACGGGCGGGCGGTGCTGCACCTGGCCACCACGACGCTCGTGAACCGCAGTGACGCCGAGGACGTGACCCAGGCGACGTTCGTCGCCGCCTGGCTCGGCCGGGAGACGTTCGACCCGGCGAAAGGCTCACTGGTCGGCTGGCTGCTCGGAATCGGGCGGCGCAAGGTGGTCGACCGGATCCGGGCCTCGGCCCGGGAGACCCGGGTGGTCGAGACGGTGAAGCAACTACCGGAACCGGTCTCCACCGGCCCCGACCCGGACACGGTGGTCGACCGGCTGGTGGTCGCCGACGAGCTGGCCCGGCTCCCCGACGAGCAGCGCCGGATGCTGGAGCTGGCGTTCTACGACGACCTGACACATCAGCAGATCGCGGCGGTGACCGGAGTGCCGCTCGGCACCGTCAAGAGTCACATCAGACGCGGCATGCAGAGCCTGAAACGCAGATGGGAGGTGGACGGTGCAGCACCTGGACCACGACCGGCTGGTCTTTCTGGCGCTCGGTGAGAGCGAGGCGGCTGACGGCGAGGCCACCCATCTGGGCACCTGCGACCACTGCCGGGGCGAGATGGAGACGCTCCAGCACGTCGCCGGGCTCGGCGCGGGCACGCAGGGCCTGGCGGAGCTGCCCGACCCGCCGGAGCACATCTGGCAGGGCATCGTGGCCGAGATCCGGGCCGCCGAGGAGCTGCCGGCGTTGACCGAGCGGCGCCTGCCGCGCCCGGCCGACCCGGTGGAGCCGGCTGCCGTACCCGTGGTGGCACGTCGTCCGCGGCGGAGCCGGCGCTGGCCGGGGTGGGCGACCACGGCGGTCACCGCCACCGCCGCCGCGGTGATCGGCGTGGCCGGCACGGCCGCGGTGCTCGGCGGCGGCGGTGGCGAGCCGGCCGACCCCGACCCGCCGGTGGTGGCCAGCGCGCCGCTCGCCGCGTTCGGCTCGACGCCGAAGGACGCCTCCGGCGACGCCCGGGTGCTCGGTGACAATCGATTGCATCTGCACGTGGCGAATCTCCCGAGCGTTCCGGGGTACTACGAGGTCTGGCTGATCGATCCGAACACGATGAAGATGTTCTCCGTGGGTACGCTGAGCAACGGTTCGGGGGACGCGCTGCTGCCGATCCCCCCGAACGTCGACCTGCGCACCTACACCGTTGTCGACGTCAGCGCGGAGCAGTACGACAACAAGCCCGGCCACTCCGGCGACAGCCTGCTGAGGGGCACCCTGACGGGCTGATCGGCGGGCCGGCTCAGCTCCCCGGCCCGCCGATCAGCTCCCTACGAGAAAGGCCGCCGCCCGGTGCACCGGGCGGCGGCCTTTTCACGCGACGCTCACTTGCGCTTGCGGATCTCCTCGGCGGCCTGGGGGACGACCTTGAACAGGTCGCCGACCACGCCGTAGTCGGCGAGTTCGAAGATCGGCGCTTCGGCGTCCTTGTTGACCGCGACGATGGTCTTCGAGGTCTGCATGCCGGCCCGGTGCTGGATCGCCCCGGAGATACCCAGCGCGACATACAACTGCGGAGACACGGTCTTGCCGGTCTGGCCGACCTGGAACTGGTGCGGGTAGTAGCCGGAGTCGACTGCCGCGCGGGACGCGCCGACCGCGCCGCCGAGCAGGTCGGCGATCTCCTCGACCAGCTTGAAGTTGTCGGCGTTGCCGACACCCCGCCCGCCGGACACGACCACCGACGCCTCCGTCAGCTCCGGGCGGGAGCCCTTCTGCTCGGCGACCCGCTCCACGACCTTGGCGAGCTTGTCCGCGTCGGTGACCGAAACGGTGAGCTGCTCCACCGCCGGGCTGGCCGCGGCCGGGACCGGGTTCAGCGAGTTCGGCCGAACGGTGACCAGCGGCAGACCCTTGGTGACCTTCGCCTTGACGATGGTGGACCCGGCGAACGCCACCTGGGTGGCGGTGCCGTCGGCGGCCAGGCCGACCACGTCGGTCAGGATGCCGTTGTCCAGCTTCACCGCCAGCCGCGCGGCGATCTCCTTGCCCTCCTGCGACGAAGCCAGCAGCACCGCCGCCGGCTGCACCCGCGCGACGAGGTCGGCGACCACAGTCGCCTTCGGGGCGACCAGGTAGCCGTCGATCTCCTCACCCTCGGCCGCGTAGATCTTCTCCGCCCCGTACTCGCCCAGCTTGCCGCTCAGCGCCTCGGCGGCACCAGGACCACCGAGCACGACGGCGCTCGGGGTGCCCAGCTCGCGGGCGAGGGTGAGCATCTCGAGGGTGACCTTCTTGACGCCGAACTCCCGGGTGGCTTCGACGACGACGAGAACCTCAGACATGTCAGTGACCTCTCACACGAACTTCTCGGAGGCGAGGAACTCGACCAGCTTCACGCCGCCGTCGCCCTCGTCGGTGATCTTCTCGCCGCCGGAACGCGGCGGGCGCTTGGAGTGCTCCACCACCGCGCTGGTGGCGCCGTCGAAGCCCACCTCCGCCGGGGCCACGCCCAGGTCGCCCAGGGAGAGCGTCTGCACCGGCTTCTTCTTCGCCGCCATGATGCCCTTGAACGACGGGTACCGCGGCTCGTTGATCGTGTCCCAGACGGAGACCACGGCCGGGGTCGAGGCGGTCACCACCTCGTAGCCCTCCTCGGTCTGCCGCTCCACCGTCAGCGTCGACCCGTCCACGGTGAGCTTCCGCGCGCCGGTCAGGGCGGCCACACCCAGCCGCTCGGCGATCATGTGCGGCATCACCTGCACCCGGCCGTCGGTCGACTCCGCACCGCACAGGACCAGGTCGGCGTTCAACTGCCCGAGCGCCGCGGCGAGGACCTTCGAGGTCGCCACCGCGCAGGAACCGTGCAGCGCGTCATCCACCACATGCACGGCCTTGTCCGGGCCCATCGACAACGCCTTACGGATCGACTCGGTCGCCCGGTCCGGACCCATCGTCAGGATGGTGACCTCACCACCATGCGCTTCCTTGATCTTCAACGCCTCTTCGATGGCGTACTCGTCCATCTCATTGATCACGTTGTTCGCCGAACCGCGGTCGACGGTGTTGTCGTCAGAACGCAGGCTGCGGTCCGCGCCCGAATCAGGCACCTGCTTGACGAGTACGACGATATTCATCGCGCTTCGACGACCCTCCTGTTTGGTGTAGCGATCACTCGCCCGGTCACGGGCGCAGCCTCCCGCGTGACGGAACGTGGGTCAACCGCGGGCAGCTGTGCACTTCCCCACGAGCGCAATGTTACCCGCAAGTAGCATGACGGCCCCGGCCGCCCGCAGTGACGCAGGTCACCGGCATCAGACCGATCCGGCCAGCGCCTGCGTGATCTTCTCGATCGCCGCCGCTTCGGCGGGCTCGATCCCCCGGTGCGCCTGCGCCACCCGCTCCGCGGCGGCCAGCACCACCGACCGGTACGTCTCGGCGTCGGCGGGCGACTTGGCCCGGAGGATCTCCATCGACCGGCCCAGCGCGGGCAGCACCACGGACTCGACCTCCAGGGCCGAGTCCCGGGGCAGCTGCGGCAGCGGGCCGGTGGTGAGCGCCTCCTTGACCACGCCCCCCACCTCGGCGAGCGCGCCGGAGGCGGCGAAGCTCTCCCGCACCATCGCCAGCACCCCGGGTACGGCGTTGGAGACCAGGAAGACCGCGCCGAACGCGCCGGTCTTCAGGGTGAGCCGCTCGTCCGCCGTCAACCGTTCCATGATCACGGAGTGTAGACGTACGGCGTGGAGGTGGTGACCGCAACGAGTCCGAGCCGCTCCAGGATGGGCCGGCTGTCCGGCGAGCAGTCCACCTGCAGCAGCGTCTTGCCGCGCTGCTGCGCCAGCCGCGCCCGGTACGCCACGAGCGCCCGGTAGATGCCCTTCTTGCGCCACTGCGGCAGCGTCGAGCCGCCCCAGAGGCTGGCGAAGCCGGTGCCGCGCTGGTAGCGGATCCAGCCGGCGCTGACCACCGTCTCCCCGGCCTCGGCCACCACGATCGTGATCGACTGCGGATCGGCCTCGATCTCCCGGGCCAGCCCGTACACCAGGTGGCTGCGGTCCTCCCGCCAGACCTCCTCCTCCATGGCGGCGATGCGCTCCAGGTCGGCCCGGCTGGTGACCTCGCGCAGGCGTACCCCCTCGGGGAGCACCGGAACGGCGGCGGCGAGCGGCGCGACCGGCCCGACCACCACGGTCTCCTGGTCCTCCGGTACGAAGCCGGCGGCGCGCAGCCGGTCGCCCAGGTCGGCCGGCTCGTCGTGACCGGCGAGCTTCCACTCGACCGACTCGCCCCGGGCCCGGAAGACCTCGACCTGCCGGGCGATCAGCGCGTCCAGCTCGGCGCCGGCCAGGCCGTCCAGCGTCCGGTAGGTGAGGAAGCCGCGGTGGTCGAGGCCGAGCACGCGGAACAGCGGGCCGTCGCGCTCCACCGTCACCCCGTCCGGCAGCGGGTCCGGCAGCTCCGGTCGGATCTGTGCGTCGTAGGCGGCGCGCAGCTCACGCGCGTCAAGATCGGTCATCCCCCCAGGCTAGGCGCGGGGCAAAGCGGATAATCGGCAGCGTGTGGGAGTCGATCAAGAACTGGTTCGACCCGCGTGAGCTGCGTTCGGTCGGCAACCCGCCGGACTACCGCTTCTCGCTGGCGAACGAACGGACGTTCCTGGCCTGGCTGCGTACCGGCCTGGCGCTGGTGGCGGGCGGGCTCGCCGCGGCGCAGTTCCTCCCGCCGCTGCGCCTGGCCCACCTGCGCGAGGCGCTCGCGATCGCGCTGCTGCTGCTCGGCGCGACCGTCTCGATCCGGGCGGTCGACCACTGGGCGCGCACCGAACGGGCCATGCGGCTGGACGAGGAACTGCCCGCATCCCGCTTCCCGGCCGTGCTGGCGCTGATCGTCGCGATCGGCGCGCTGCTGCTGGTGGCCGCCGTGCTGCTGGGTGGCGCGGGATGACCCGCGACCCCGGCCTGCAACCCGAACGTACCCGGCTGGCCTGGCGGCGGACGCTGCTCACGCTGACCGCGGTGCTGCTGCTGCAGCTCCGGCTGGCGTTCACCGGCCGGATCCTCGACGCGCTGCTGACCGGAGCAGCGCTCCTGGTCTGGCTCGCCGTGCTCGTGGTGACGTGGCACCGGGCCACCGGCGCAGGGCCGCGGCGGTTCGACAGCTGGTCCGTGCCGCTGACCGCGATCGGGGCGGCCGGACTTGCGGCGCTCGGCGTGGCGCACGTGCTGGGCGGGGTGCGCTGACGTGCGCGGGTGAGCCATCATGGGGCATGGCCCGCCTCTACGTGCTGCTCTTCCTGGTTCAGGTCGTCCTCGCGGTCGTCGCGCTGATCAGTTGCCTCTCCGCCGACGAGGAGAAGGTCAAGGCGCTGCCCCGGATGATCTGGGTGCTGATCATTCTGTTCTTCCCGCTGGTCGGCTCGATCGCCTGGTTCCTGGTGGGCCGCGAGCGCCCGGCCGGAACCACCGGCGTCACCGGCGCGGCCCGGCCCGCCGCCCCGGCCGGTCGCCCGCTCGCCCCGGACGACGACCCGGAGTTCCTCGCCTCGCTCGACGAGCGGTCCCGCCGCGAGGACCAGGAACGGCTGCGGCTGTGGGAGGAGGACCTGCGCCGCCGCGAGGAGGAGCTGCGCCGCCCGGACGACCGGGACCGCCCCGAGGTCTGACACGCGCCGCGGGCCGCCCGCCGGTCACCCGGCGGACGGCCCCGCACGCGCCGCGGTCAGGCCAGGTTCGACGACCGGGGGTACGCGTCAGCCGGGTCGGTCAGCACGTTCACCAGGTACGGCACGCCCGAGTCGAACGCGCGCCCCAGCGCGGGCCCGAGGTCGGCCGCCTTCTCCACCGTCTCGCCCCCGCCGCCGAGCCCCTCGACCACCTTGTCGTAGCGCAGCCCGGGCTGGAGGTCGGCGGCCACGTCGTAGCCGTACATCGCCCGCATCGGGTGCTTCTCCAGCCCCCAGATGCCGTTGTTGCCGACCACGATCACCACCGGCAGCTTCTGCCGGACCAGCGACTCCACGTCCATCAGCGAGAAGCCGGCCGCGCCGTCGCCCATCAGCACGCAGATCTGCCGGTCCGGGTGGCTGATCCGGGCGCCCATCGCGTAGCCCATGCCGGTGCCGAGGCACCCGTACGGGCCGGGGTCGAGCCAGGTGCCGGGCTGGGCCGGCTCCAGGTAGCGCCCGGCGTACGACACGAAGTCGCCGCCGTCGCCGATGGTGACGGCGTCCGGGGCGAGCACCTTGCGCAGCTCGCCGTAGATCCGGGCCGGGCGGATCGGGTCGCTCTCGGCGGCCATCTCCTCGGCGTCGCGGGCCTTCGCCGCGTCCTCGGCGGTACGCAGCTCGGCGATCCAGTCGGCGTGGTCGGCCCGGTCACCGGTGTGGTCGGCGAACGCGCCGAGGATCAGCCGCAGGTCACCGGCGGGCGCGGCGGCCGGCTGCACGTGCCCGGCCCGCTGGCTGGGCGCGTCCACCACGTGCACCACCTGGGCGTCGCCGAAGTCGCCGAAGGAGAGCCGGAAGTCCAGCGGGGTGCCGATCACCACGACCACGTCGGCGCCCTTGAGCGCGACCCGGCGGGCCTTGGCGAACGCGAGCGGGTGCTCCGGCGGCAGCGCGCCCCGGCCCATCCCGTTCGTGAACACCGGCACCCGCAGCGACTCGGCGGCGGCACGCAGCGCCTCGACGGCGTCGCCCGCGTACACGTCGGAGCCGGCGATGATCACCGGCCGGGACGCGCCGGCGATCAGGCGGGCCGCCTTCGCGACCTCGTCCGGGTCCGGCTCGATCGGTGCCGGCGGCGTGACCGCCGGCAGGTCGGCGTCACCGACCGAGAAGACCGCCTCCAGCGGGAAGTCCAGGAACACCGGGCCGCGGTGCGGGGTGAGCGCGGTGGTCAGCGCCGCCGACACCGCGCGCGGGATGTCGTCGGCGCTGAACACCGTCTCGGCGTGCTTGGTCACCGGCGCGACCAGCGGCAGGTGGTCCATCTCCTGGAGGCTGCCCGAGCCCCAGCGGAACTGCGGGGCCCGCCCGCCGAGCACCAGCACCGGCGAGGCGTTGAAGAACGCGCTGGTCAGGCCGGAGACGCCGTTGGTGACGCCGGGGCCGGCGGTGAGCACGGCCAGGCCGGGGCGGCGCTGGAGCTTGGCCACCGCCTCGGCGGCGAACACGGCGGACTGCTCGTGCCGCACGTCGTAGAGGGGGAAGCCCGCCTTGTGGGCGGCGTCGTAGAGCGGGAAGACGTGCCCGCCGGAGAGCGTGAACATCTCCCGTACGCCGTGCGCGCGCAGTGCCGCGAGCGCCAGATCGCCGCCGTGGCCCTCGACCCGTTCCGTCATGCCATTCCCCTTCATCGACCGACCGGGGTCACGTTACTGGCCGGTACAGCAGATGTGAACAGCTCTCGCGTCAGCGGCCGGTGAAGCCCGGCTTGCGCTTCTCCACGAACGCGGTCATGCCCTCGCGCCGGTCGTCGGTGGCGAACAGCGCCGCGAAGAGCTGACTCTCCCAGGCCAGGCCCGAGGTGAGGTCCATGTCCAGACCCGCGTCGACGGCCGCCTTCGCCGCCCGCAGCGCCTGCGCCGGCCCGGTCAGGAACGGCTTCACGTACGCCACCGCGGCGTCGTAGACCTCCGCGGCCGGCACCACCTGGTCGGCCAGGCCGATCCGCAGCGCCTCGGCGGCGTCGACCATCCGACCCGTCATGATCAGGTCCTTGGCGCGGGCCGGGCCGACCAGGCGGGCCAGCCGCTGCGTGCCGCCCGCGCCCGGGATGATGCCGAGCTTGATCTCCGGCTGGCCGAGCTTGGCGTCCTCGGCCACGATCCGCCAGTCGCAGGCCAGCGCCAGCTCGCAGCCGCCGCCGAGCGCGTACCCGGTGATCGCGGCCACGACCGGCTTCGGGATACGGGAGATCGCGCCGAGCGCGCTGGACAGGTCGGCCGCGCGCTCCGCCATGTCCACGTAGGACATGTCGGCCATCTCCTTGATGTCCGCGCCGGCCGCGAAGACCTTCTCGCCGCCGTACACGATGACGGCGCGGACCTCGGCGTCGGCGGTGGCCGCCGCAGCGGCGGCGCGCAACTCCTCCTGCACCTGGGTGTTGAGCGCGTTCATCGGCGGCCGCTCCAGCCGGATGGTGCCGATGCCGTCCTTGGATTCCAGCTTGACGAACTCGCCCACGCTGCCCTCACTTCCTCGTCGAAGTCGCGTGCCAACCTTACGGCTCGCCTCGTTGGGGTAGACAGTGTGGTGTCGGCGACTCCCCAGGTAGCCGCCGGAGTCGCCGCCGCCCCGCCACCGGGAGTGAGGTCATGATCACCTACTTCGACGACCGGTCCGTCCAGGTCACCTCCACCACGGTACGGGTGGACGGGCGCACCTACCCGCTCGCCGAACTCACCACGGTGTGGCACCGGCGGGGCGAACGCTCGTGGCGGGTGCTCGCCGGGCGCGGCGCGATCGGGGCCGCGATCGCCGGGCCGCTGGTCACCGCCGTGCTGGGCATCGGGCTGGCCGTGTGGCTGCAACGCTCGGCGGTGGTCACCATCGCCATCGTCGGGATCTCGGTGCTGATCGGCCTGGCCGTCGGGCCGGTGGCCGACTTCCTCTTCGAGTACCTGGACCGCTCCTACGCCCGGGGCAGCCGGGAGATGGAGATGTGGGCCGACTGGCGGGGTCGTCCGGTGCGGCTGCTGCACACCCGGGACGCGATGCGCTTCGGCCAGATCTACCGGGCGGTGCAGCGGGCCATGGAGAGCCTGCCGGCCGCACCCGGCCAGAACGTGATCGGCTCGTCCGGCAGCAGGCCCAGCCCGCGCAACAGGCCGTAGGCGTCCTGTTCGCCCGGCCCCGCCCGCCATACCGTCACCCTACCGACGCTCGACCGTCCGGTGTCGACACACGCGGTTAGGCTGATTTATGGCCCTCTATTACCGGGACGACGCGGTGCAGGTCACCTCGGACGCGATCCACGCGGGTGGTCGGGTCGTCGCGCTCGCCGACGTCACGTACGTCTGGCACGAGCGCGGCGCCACCACCCTCGCGGTCCGGGGGCGGGTGCTGGGACGCGGGGTGCTGGTCCTGCTGCTGTCGCTGCCACCACTCGTCGCCGTGGTCTGCGTGCTCTCCCTCGCCTGGTCGGCGCAGGACCGGGGCGAGTGGAAACTGGCCCTGATCATCCTGGCCGCGTTCGTGGTGATCGGCCTGGCGCTCACTCCGTTCCTGGAGGTGCCACTCGGCTGGCTGGACCGCTCCTACGAGCGCGGCAACCGGGTGCACGAACTGTGGGTGCAGCACCACGGCCGGGAGACGATGCTGGTCCGCACGCCCGACGCGCTGCGGTTCGGGCAGATCTACCGGGCCGTGCAACGCGCCGTGGAACAGCAGACCGACCGGCGCTGAGCCGACCGGCGCCGGTCAGGCCAGCGGCAGCGTGGTAGCGATCGGCCAGGCCAGCAGCACCGCCCCGAGCAGCGGCGCCAGCCACCACGGCGCGGCCCGGCGGCGCAACACCGCGGCCCAGGCCGCCTGCCAGGCCACCAGCGCGGCGAACAGCGGCACCACCAGCAGCACGAACCCGGGCGCCAGGCCGAGCACCGCCGCGGCGGCCAGCACCAGCACGGCGATGCCGCCGGTGGCCGCGTAGCGGAGGCCGTCGCCGCCCGCGAGCCGCTCGGCGCCGAGCAGGAACACCAGGCAGCAGAACGCCACCAGGGGCAGCAGCCACCACCGGGCCCCGACCGGCACGGTCGAGGTGAGCCCGAGATGAAGCGGCAGCGCGACGGCGAGCACCGCGTACCCGAGGAACGCGACAGCGACCACCGCGGACCGGACGCCGCTCGCGGTCGGCGGTGTCCCACCGGGGCGCGCGTAGCGTGCCGCGGCGGCCAGCAGCACGCCGGTGAGCAGCAGGAACACGGCGACGTATCCGCCCACGGCGAGCGGCAGGCGGGTGGTCGGCAGCAGCGCGGCGGACACCGCGCCCAGCCCGGCCGCCGGCACCGTCGCGGCCAGCCACCAGCCGGTACGCGGACCGCCCGCGCCCGGCCGCGCCCGGCGCGGCAGCAGGGCCGCAAGCGGCACGAAACCCAGCGCGAGCCCGGCCAGCAGCAGCCCGGCGCCGCCCGGCCGGGTCAGCGGGGACGGCTCCGGCCCGCCGGTACGGCCCGGGAGCGCGTCGAGCACCGCGGCGTGGGTACGCGGCGCGAACAGCACCGACACGTGCTCGACGCCGGGCGCCACCACCCGCGTCCGGGAACCCGGTGGCGCGTCCCGGGTCGCCTCGTCGACGGCCTGGCGGAAGCCGGCGAACTCCAGCCCGCCCACCACCAGCGTCAGGTTCCCCGGCCAGCCGGCCGGCACGTCACCGCCGTCGGGCAGCGAGATCGCCACCGTCCGGTCGATCTCCGGATGCGCCACCGCGTACCGGACGACAGCGCCGGCGCCCATCGAGTGCCCGACCAGGACGATCCGGTCCCTGTCGACGCCGGGACGCCCGCGCAGCCACCCGACCGCCACGTCCAGGTCGTGCCGCAGCCGCGCCCGCGCGCGTTCGTCGTCCCGCCCGGCGCCGGGCAGCCGGGACCCGCTGGCGCCGTGACCGGCGAAGTCGAGCAGCACCGCGACGCCGCCCTGGCGGGCCACCGAGTCGGCCAGCGGCCGCATCAGCCGGGCCGACCCGGCGAAGCCGTGCGCGATCACCACCCCGGGCCGCAGGCCACCGGCCCCGCCGTCGGCACGTACCTCGGTCAGCGGCACCCCGGCCACCGTCGCCCGCGCGGTGCTCAGCCCGGCGTCGGCGCGGACCAGGAGCAGGGCGCCGAGGACGACGGCGAGCAGCGCGACCACGCCGCAGGCGAGCGTTCGCCGCGACGCCGGGCCGGGGGTGGGCATGCCGGCACCCTACGCCGCGTCGGCGGCCCGGCGTGACCTTCGCCGCCCGGCTGCCGCCGGGCGGCACTGGCCGCGACGCCGCACACTGGAAGCCATGGCGATCCCTCTCCCCCGGCCCGGCGCCCTGCTCGGCCTCACCCGTACCGCAGTGGACCAGGCGCTCGGCTCGGCCGTCACGATGGCCTCGGTACCCGCTCGCGCCTTCGCCGTCCTCGACCAGGTGGAGGCGCTGGTCCGGCGGATCGACGGAGTGGTGGACCGGATCGAGGGCACGCTCGACCGCACCGACCGGGTGCTGGCCGACGCCGAGACGGCGGTCCGCGAGGTGGCGGTGATCAGTGCCGCCGCGACCGCGGCGATCGACACGGCGACCGAGGTGGCCGCCGCCGCGACGGTGGTGGTCGGCGAGGCGCAGCGGGTCTCCGCGGCGGCGGCCACCGTGGTCGGCGAGGCGGACCGGGTGGCCCGCAGCGCGGCCGGTGTGGTCACCGAGGCGGAGACGGTGACCGCGCGGGCGGCGGGCACCCTCGCCACCGCCGAGAAGGCCACCGGCGTCGCGAACGAGCTGCTGGCCGCGTACGAGTCGACGCTGCGCCGGGCCGCGCCGATGGCGGCGCGTTTCGTGGAGCAGCTCAGCCCGGAGGAGGTGACCGCAGCGATCCGTCTCGTGGACGAGTTGCCGAAGCTCAAGGACCACCTCACCTCGGACGTGCTGCCGATCCTGGCCACGCTGGACCGGGTCGGCCCGGACCTGCACGACCTGCTGGACGTCACCCGGGATCTCAAGCTCGCGGTCGCCGGCATCCCCGGGCTCGGCATGCTGCGCCGCCGCGGAGAACGCCTCACCGACGAGGTGTAAGGAAGGGCCCCTTGTTAACGCCTCCGGTAGTGAAAGGGGCCCTTCTTAACAGTCGGCGAACAGCTCGTCGATCTCCGCGCGGTGCGGCAGCGCCACCGAGGCGCCGAGCTTGCGTACGCACGCCGCACCGGCGGCCGCCGCCCAGCGCACCGCGTCGGCCAGGTCCCGCCCCTCACCCCAGGCCACGGCGAGCGCCGCGGTGAACGCGTCGCCGGCGGCGGTCGAGTCGACCACGTCCACCGGCACCGCCGGCACGTGCGTCGCCGGCCGCTCCCGGTCGACGTACCAGGCGCCGTCGCCGCCGAGCGTGAGCACCGCCCGGGGCACCAGATCCAGCAGCGCCGCCGGCTCGTCCCGGCCGCGACCGGTCAGCGCCTGCGCCTCCGGCTCGTTCACCACGAGCAGGTCGGTGGCCGCCAGCAGCTCGGCCGGCACCGGCCGGGCCGGCGCGGCGTTGAGCACCACCCGGGTGCCCGCCGACCGGGCCGCGAGCGCCGCCTCGGTCACCGTCTCGACCGGCACCTCCAGCTGCGCGACCAGCACGTCCGCATCGCGTACGGCGGAAAGCTCGTCGGCGGTCGGCGACGTGAACGCGGCGTTCGCGCCCGGCGTGACCAGGATGGCGTTCTCCCCCGCGCCGCCGACCATGACCAGGGCGACGCCGGACGGGCCGTAGACCACCCGCAGGTGGCCGGTGTCCACGCCGGCCGCTGTCATCCTGGCCCGCAGCGTCACGCCGAACGAGTCCGAGCCGATCGCGCCGAGGAAGACGCAGGAGGCGCCGGCGCGTACCGCGGCGACCGCCTGGTTGGCGCCCTTGCCGCCGGGCAGCATGACGAAGTCGCTGCCCAGCACCGTCTCACCCGGCCGGGGCAGCGCGGCGCCGATGCCGACCAGGTCCATGTTGGCGCTGCCGACGACGGCGATCCGGGTCTGCGGCACGGTGTCCGTCCCGTCGCTCAGGCGGCGCGGGCGGCCCAGCGGTCGCCGGACCGCGTGACCACCAGCGGCAGGCCGAACGTCTTCGACAGGTTGTCGGCGGTGAGCACGTCGCCGAGCAGGCCCTGCGCCACCACGCCGCCCTCGCGCAGCAGCAGCGCGTGCGTGAAGCCCGGCGGGATCTCCTCGACGTGGTGGGTGACCAGCACCATCGCCGGCGCGTCCGGGTCGTACGCCAGCTCGGCCAGCCGGGCCACCAGGTCCTCGCGCGCGCCCAGATCGAGCCCGGCGGCCGGCTCGTCGAGCAGCAGCAGCTCCGGGTCGGTCATCAGGGCGCGGGCGATCTGCACCCGCTTGCGCTCGCCCTCGGACAGCGTGCCGTACGCGCGGTCGGCGAGGTGCCCGACACCGAGCTGGCGCAGCAGCGCGGCGGCGCGCGCCTCGTCGGTGCGGTCGTAGCTCTCCCGCCAGCGGCCCACCACCGACCAGGCGGCGGTCACCACCACGTCGGTGACGCGCTCGTCGGCGGGGATCCGCTCGGCGAGCGTCGCGGTGGACAGGCCGATGCGGGTACGCAGCTCGTTGACGTCGGTGCGGCCGATGCGCTCGCCGAGCACGTGGGCGACGCCGTTGGTCGGGTACAGCCGGCCGGAGGCCAGGTTGAGCAGTGTCGTCTTGCCCGCGCCGTTCGGCCCGAGCACCACCCACCGTTCGTCCAGCTCGACCCGCCAGTCGACGTCGTGCACCAGCGCCGTGCCGGAGCGCTTGACGCCGACCCCGTCGAGGCTGACCACCAGATCCGCGTCCACGGTCGAGGGGGCGGGGGCGCCCTGGGCGCCGGGGATCAGGTCACCAGTCACCGCACCATCCAATCACGCATCCGGCACGGTGCCCCCCACGGGAGGCGTCGCCACCATAGGGTGGGGCGCCGTGTCGTTGGTCACCGCTTCCGGAAGGACACCCATGCCCGACCGCTGCCGGAAGGCGCGCGGATGAGCGCGGTCATCGAGATCGCCGGCCTCCGCAAGACGTTCCACTCGCTGCGTCAGGGGCGCCGGGTCGCCGTCGACGGCTTCGACATGCTGGTCGAGGCGGGTCAGGTGCACGGTTTCCTGGGGCCGAACGGTTCCGGCAAGACCACCACGCTGCGTGCGCTGCTCGGGCTGGTCCGGCCGGACGCCGGGCGGATGCGCGTGCTGGGCGCCGATTCACCCGAGCGCCTGCCGGACGTGGCCGGCCGGGTCGGCGCGATCGTGGAGAGCCCGCAGTTCTTCGCCAACTTCACCGCGCACCGGACGCTGCGGCTGCTGGCCGTGGCCGGTGGCGTGCCGACCGTCCGGGTGGACGAGGTGCTGGAGCAGGTCGGGCTGCGGGACCGGGGCCACGAGCGGGTCAAGGGTTACTCGCTGGGCATGAAGCAGCGGCTGGCGGTCGCCTCGGCCCTGCTGAAGAACCCGGAGCTGCTGATCCTGGACGAGCCGGCGAACGGGCTGGACCCGGCCGGCATCCGGGAGATGCGCGACCTGACCCGGTCGCTCGCCGAGGCCGGGGTGACGGTGCTGCTCTCCAGCCACATCCTGGCCGAGATCCAGTTGATCTGCGACCACGTGACGATCGTCAGCCGGGGGCGGCGGGTCGCGTACGGGCCGGTGGAGGAGGTGCTGGCCGGCTTCGACCAGCACCAGTGGCGGGTGCGGGTGGCCGACCCGGAGCAGGCCGGTGACCTGCTGGGCCGGGCCGGTCTGTCGGTGACGGCCGGGCCGGACCACCTGGTGGTGACCGGGGTGGAGGATCCGGAGACGATCAGCCGGACGCTCGGCGAGCAGGGCGTGTGGGTGCGCGAGCTGGTCCCGCTGCGGCCGGACCTGGAAAGCGTCTTCCTGGAACTGACCGGCGACCACGAGCACATGGGCGTGGAGGTGCCGCGGCAGGTCGACGGCGCGCCGCCGAGCGACGGAGTGATCGACCTCGACGTCCGGGAGAGCCGGGAGGTGGACGCGTGAACCTGGTCCGTGCCGAGCTGGAGCGGCTGGCCGCCCGGCGCTTCGTGCAGCTCATGGTGGTGCTGCTGGCTGCCGCCTTCGCGGTGACGGTGGTGACCACGCTCGCCGGTTCGCACCGGCCCAGCCCGGCGGAGCTGAGCCGCGCGCAGGCGCAGGCGGCGGAGAGCGTCCGCGAGATGGAGATGACGTACGACCGCTGCCTGCGGATCCGGGAGGGCTCGCTCCCGCCGGCCGAGAACGACTACCTGCCGCGCGACTGCGCCCAGATCGACCCGGCCCAGCTCGACGAGCTGCCGACCGCGGCCGACTACCTCAGCGGTGTCTTCGTCTTCGCCAAGGAGGCCGAGCCGCTGCTCTACTTCCTGATCGCGTTCCTGACGCTGTTCGGGTTCCTGGTCGGCGCCTCGTACATCGGGGCCGACCTGAACTCGGGCGGGGTGGTCAACCTGCTGCTGTGGCGGCCCCGGCGGTCGACGGTGCTCGCCGCGAAGCTGGGCACCCTGCTGGGCGGGCTGGTCGGCCTGTCGGTGCTGGCCTCGGTGGCGTACCTCGGGGCGTTCTGGTTGATCGGCCAGGCGTCCGGTCTGGTGGGGCGGACCGGTGGCGACTTCTGGCCGTCGCTCGCCGCGATCTGGGGGCGCGGCCTGGTGCTGGTGCTGCTCGCCGCGGCGCTCGGCTTCGCCGTCGCCACGCTGGGCCGGCTGACGTCGGCGGCGCTCGGCGCGGTGGCCGCGTACGTGGTGGTGTGGGAGCTGGGGGCACGGCTGGTGTTCCAGATCCTCCAGGTGGGCCGGCCGGACCGGTACATGCTGTCCAGCTATCTGGCGGCCTGGCTCTCCGGTGAGGTGCGGCTCTGGGACGGCAACGCCTGCGGCCCCGGGATCTCCGGCTACTGCGACGGCTCGTACACGGTGACCTGGCCGTCGGGTCTGGTGGTGCTGCTCGGGCTCACCGGCGCGCTCGTGGCCGCGGCGTTCACGGTGTTCCGCCGCCGCGACCTGATGTGACGGAAGGGCAGTCCCGGCAACTCCTTGCGAACCCTGACGCCATGATGAAGGATTCCTTCACATGGCGTCAGGGCGCACGACGCGGTCAGCCGACCGTCGAGCCGAACACCTCGTCGCGCACCGCGTCCAGCGCGGTACGCAGCGCGCCGCGCAGGATCGGCTCCTCGGTCAGCCCGGTGGTCACCACCCGGGGCCGGACGAGCGTGATCGCGGCGACCTCGTGCTGCACCCGCTCGGCCAGCGCCGCCCCGCCCGCCTGCCCGACCGCGCCGGCGAGCACCACCAGCGGCGGGTCCAGCACCACGCAGGTGCTCGCCACGCCGAGCGCCAGCCGGCGGGCCAGTTCGTCCAGCATCGGCCCACCGGCGGTGCCGGCCGCGATCGCCGCGCGTACCACCTCGGCCGCCCGGGCCGCCGCGACGCCCTGCTCCGCCGCCTTCGGGGTGGCGAAGCCGTGCTCGGCGGCCACCGCGCGTACCGCGTCGGCGCCGACGAGCTGCTGGAATGCCGGCTTGGCCCGCTTGGACACGTCGCGCGGGATGGGCGCGCCGGGCACCGGCAGGTAGCCGATCTCGCCGGCCGCGCCGCTGCTGCCGTGGTGCAGCCGCCCGCCCAGCATGATCGCCAGGCCGACGCCGGCGTCCACCCAGACCAGCACGAAGTCGGAAGTGCCCTGGGCCGCGCCGGACTGCGCCTCGGCCACCGCGGCGAGGTTCACGTCGTTCTCGAACACGACCGGGGTGTCCAGGTCCTCGCGCAGCGCGGCGAGCAGGCCGCTGTGCCAGCGCGGCAGGTTGAACGCGAAGGTGATGTCGCCGGTCTGCGGGTCCACCAGGCCGGGGGTGCCGAGCACGACGCGCCGGACGGCGGACAGCTCCGCCCCGGCGCTGCTGGCCGCCTGGACCACCGCGTTGTGCACCACCCCGACCGGGTCGTCGGTGTCCTTCGTGGACTGCTCGACCCGGCCGGCCACCGTACCGGTGATGTCGGCGCAGGCCGCCACCACCCGCTCCGCGCCGACGTCCACACCCACCACGTACGCGCTGCCCGGCCGGACGGCGTAGAGCTGGGCGTTCGGGCCCCGCCCGCCGGCCTGCTCGCCGACCCGGGCGACCAGGCCGCGCTCCTCCAGCCGCTCGACGAGCTGGGACGCGGTGACCTTGGACAGCCCGGTCAGCTCACCGATCCGGGCCCGGGTCAGCGGGCCGCGTTCGAGCAGCAGCTCCAGCGCCGCACGATCGTTGAGCGCCCGCAGGAGTCGGGGGGTACCGGGCAGCCGGGTCGCACTCATGCCGTCGTCCTCAATTTTCAGTAAAGTTTTCTAACCACAAAACGCCTGCCGAGGGGCGTCCGTTAGCGTATCGGCCGCCCCGATCCGCGAAGGTCGGACGACCCGGCAGGGAAAGGGGATACTCGTGGGTCAGGATCCAGGACTCCGGCGGCTCGCGCTGGGCACGCTGCTGGCCGCGTACCCGGGTCCGGTCCCGCCGGACTGGGCGGTCGACCTGCTCGCCGCCGGGCTCGCCGGGCACACCCTGTTCGGCACCAACATCCACGACCCGGCCCAGGTCGCGGCGTCCACGGCGGCGCTGCGCGCCGGCCGCCCCGACGTGATCGTCGCGATCGACGAGGAGGGCGGCGACGTCACCCGGCTGGCCCACGCCACCGGCAGCCCGTACCCGGGCAACGCCGCGCTCGGCACCGTCGACGACCCCGCGCTGACCCGCGAGGTGTACGCGGCGATCGGCGCCGAGCTGGCCGCGCTCGGCGTCACGCTCGACCTGGCGCCCACCGTCGACGTGAACACCGCCGACGAGAACCCGGTCATCGGCACCCGCTCGTTCGGCGCCGACCCGAAGCGGGTGGCGGTCCACTCGGCCGCCGCCGTCGCCGGCCTCCAGTCGACGGGCGTGGCCGCCTGCGCCAAGCACTTCCCCGGGCACGGCGCCACAGTCGCCGACTCCCACCACGAGCTGCCCACAGTCGACGTGCCGCCGGCCGTCCTGCGGGAACGGGACCTGCCGCCGTTCGCCGCGGTGGTCGACGCGGGCGTCCGCGCGGTGATGACCGCGCACATCCGGGTGCCGGCGCTGACCGGCGACGGCCCGGCCACGTTCAGCCGCGCAGTCCTGCACGACCTGCTGCGCGTCGAGTACGGCTTCACCGGCGCGGTAGTCACCGACGCGCTGGAGATGAAGGGCGCGGTGCTCGCCGCCGGCGGGGTCGGCACGGGCGCGGTCCGGGCGCTGGCGGCCGGCGCGGACCTGCTCTGCATCGGCGCCCGGGTCGACGCCGAGCTGGTCGAGTCGGTCGCCGCCGAGATCGTCGCGGCGATCGGCGACGGGCGGCTGGCGCGCGAGCGGGTCGAGGAGGCGGCCGGCCGGACCGCCGCGCTCGCCGCCACCGGCCCCGCCGACGCCCCGCCGCCCGCCACCGACGGCCTCGGCTACGCCGCCGCGCTGCGGGCGGTACGGGTCGAGGGCGACCTCACCCGCGCCGCCGCACCCCTGGTGGTGCAGGTGCACGCCACCTCCACCGTCGCCGAGGGGCGGGTGCCGTGGGGGCTCGGCCCGCACCTGGCCGCCGGGATCGAGCAGGCCCGCGCGGTGGCGGGCGAGACCGACCCGGAGAAGCTGCGGCGGCTCGCCGGGGACCGGCCGGTCGTGCTGGTCGGGCGGCACCTGCACCGGCTGCCCGGCGCGCGGGAGCTGGTCGAGGCGCTGGCCGCCACGCATCAGGTGACAGTGGTCGAGATGGGCTGGCCGGGCGCGTGGCGGCCGGCTGGCGCGCGCGCGTTCGTCGCCACCCATGGCGCCAGCCACGCCAACGGCCGCGCCGCCGCGCAGACGCTGGGCCTGACCGGCTGACCGCATCACTCTTGAACACGTTCAAAATCTGTCGTACGCTCAGGGCGTCCTTGATTTGAACACGTTCAAGAGAGGCGACGGGGATGGACGTGAAGGTCTGGATGTACCTGGCCTACCTCGCGGTCAGCATCGGTCTGACCATCTGGGTGGCCCGGGCACTGTCCCGCAACGGGTTGGTGTTCCTGCAGGACGTGTTCGCCGACAGCCGGCTGGCCGAGGCGGTCAACAGCCTGCTCGTGGTCGGCTTCTACCTGCTCAACCTCGGCTACGTCACGGTGGCGATGAAGGAGTCCGGCCCGGTCGGCGACACCAGCCAGGCGCTGGAGCAGCTCTCCATGAAGGTGGGCCTGGTCCTGCTGGTACTGGGCGCGCTGCACTTCTTCAACGTCTTCGCGCTCGGCCGCTACCGGCGCGGCCGCCTGCGGCAGCAGGCCACCCACCCGCCGCTGCCGCCGGTCCGTATCCTCCCGCCGCAGGGTGGGCCCGTACCGGCAGGCGGCCCGAACCCGCCGGCCCGGTGACGTCCGCCCCGGGCGGGCGCCCGTCGGATCCCACCGGGCACGGGGCCGGTGGGATCCGCGGGTTCACCGTCCTGTTCGACGCGGGCTGCCCGATGTGCCGGGGCGCCCGGCGGTGGCTCGCCTCGCGGCCCCAGCTCGTACCCCTGGAGTTCGTGCCGGCCGGGTCCGCCGAGGCCCGGCGGCGCTTCCCCGGCCTCGACCACGACGCGACGTTGCGGGACCTGACAGTGGTGGCCGACACGGGCGCGGTCTACAGCGGCGACGGCGCCTGGTTCGCCTGCCTCTGGGCGCTCGCCGAGCATCGGGGTACGGCCGAGCGGCTGGCCCGCCCGCACCTGCTGCCGCTGGCCCGGCGGGTGGTGGCGGCGGCCTCCGCGGTCCGCGAACGGATCCGGGAACCGGGATACGGTGACGACGATGACCGAGCAGAGTGCGCCGACGACCGCTGCGGGTGGGCAGGGGTCGACGGCCCGGGGTGAGCAGACCCGCCAGTTGATCCTGGACACCGCGATGCGGCTGTTCCGCGAGCGCGGGTACGCGCGCACCACCATGCGGGCGGTCGCCCAGGAGGCCGGCGTGGCGGTGGGCAACGCCTACTACTACTTCGACTCCAAGGAGCACCTGGTCCAGGAGTTCTACGCGGGCACCCAGCGCGATCACCGGGAGGCGGCCGGCCCGGTGCTCGCCCGGGAACGGGAGTTCGCCGCGCGGCTGGCCGGGGTGCTGCACGCGGGCATCGACGTGCTGAGCCCGTACCACGCGTTCGCGGGCGCCTTCTTCAAGACGGCGGCCGAGCCGACCTCGCCGCTCAGCCCGTTCTCCGCCGAGTCGTCGGAGCCGCGGGACATGTCGATAGCGCTGTTCCGCGAGGCCCTCACCGGGTCCACCGTCAAGCTCGACGACGAGCTGCGCGAGGCGCTGCCCGAGCTGCTCTGGCTCGGCTACATGGGTGTGGTGCTCTACTGGGTGCACGACCGCTCGGACGGGCAGGTCAAGACCCGCCAGCTCATCGACGGCGTGGTGCCGCTCGTGGACCGGCTGGTGGGGCTGTCCCGGCTGCGCGTGCTGCGGCCGGCCACCCGGCAGGCGCTCGCCCTCATCCATACGCTGCGTCACTGACCTCGCCCGCGCACCTGCCAGCGATTTCGCAGGTGAGAGTCCGCAACCGGACAGCAACACACCCCTTGTTCACGGCCGGTACTACACATAGCGTTACCGGTGTCGGGGCCTGGGGGAGAGCTGCGGACCGTGGATCCGGCCCGGGATCCACGGTCCGCGCCGAGCCGGGCCGGCTCAGCGGGGGAACACGCCGAACGCGGTGAAGCCGCGATCCGGGAACCCGGCCGCCTCGGCCACCCGGCCGGACGCCGCGTTGCCCGGGTCGTGCAGGTAGGTGGGAATCGCTCCCTCGTCCAGCACCCGGCGCGCCGCCTGCGCGACCAGCCGCCGGGCCAGGCCGCGCCCGCGCGCGGCCGGCACCGTGCCCACCGCCAGCTCGTGCCCGTACGAGTCGTGCCGCTTGATCCCCACCCCGGCCCGGTACGCGCCGTCGGCGCCCCGGACCACGAGCACCTCCCGGTCGAACAGCCGCAGCCACGGCGGCAGCCCGGGCAGCGTGGGCGGCACCCACTCCCCCACCTCGGGCAGCGGCGCCGGGTCGGCGCACCAGCGGAAGACGGACGTGTGCGAGATGAAGTCGGGCGTGCCGACCGCCGCCGGGAGGGCGGGCAGCCACTCGCCGGGCGGCCGTCCCCGGACCAGCGCCCGGACCGCCTCCACCCGATCGACGGCGACCGAGAGGACGGTGCTGCCGTGGGCGGTCACCGCGAGGGCCGGGCGCAGGCGGCCGTCCCAGGCCGGACGGGCGCGGCGGTGGGACCGCACCACGTGCAGTCCCGGGCCCGCCGGCCACTGTCCCAGCCAGGTCGCCAGATGGAGGAAGACCCGCCGGTCGAGCACGTGATCATGGTACGCCGGGCCGGACCGCCCGTGCTCGCGTAATCAACTGATCCCACCGGGGTTGAGACCCGCGGCGGATGGGTAGTGGGGCGGCACGTCAGCGACGGATGACGATGTGTGGTCCGGCGGATGGCCGCAGGAATTTGACGCTTCACGGGAACCCGAGGCATCGACCCTGCGTCATATTCATTTCCATACATGGACAAGTTTTTCTGGGACGGTAGTGGTCATGCCTCACGAACCGAATGACCGATTCCAGCAGGACCCGGAGCGGAGCTGGCGGGCCGCCGACGACGCCGGACGCTTCCCGGCGCAGCGGGCGTACCGCGAAGCCCGCAACCGGAGGCTCTCCTGGGCCGAGCTGAACACGCAACCATCGGGCGCCGCCGCCTGGCGCGGGTCGGCGGCCGCCTGACGCACCAATTTCAAGCGCAGCTTGGTGCGCAGATCCAGCACTTCCTGGTGTACGGTCGAACGCATGACCCGCATCACGGTGGACGTCAACGATGAGTGGCTGGAGTCCGCCCGCGAGGTGCTGGGCACCGACACCAAGGTCGCCACCATCAACGCCGCGTTGCACGCCTTCGCCGTCCGGCGGCAGGCGAAGGAGATCGTCGCCGCGTTCGATCAGGTCGAGATGGACTTCGCCGAGTCGGACGAGGGCTGGCGTTACGGCGGTGGGCGCGACTTGAGCCGGCTCGCCGAGGACGCCCGCGACGGCGAGGCCGCGGCCTGATGGCCGGCCAGGTCTACCTGGCGGACACGTCGGTGTACGTGCTTCAGGCTCGGCACCAGGCCGTCCGGAAGCGCTTCGAGACGCTGCTGGCAGAAGGGCGCCTCGCCGCGTGCCAGATGACCTCGCTGGAATATCTGAACAACGCCCCCACACCGAAGGGATACGAGATCCTGTGGCAGGCGCTCCGGGGACACCGCTGGCTGGATGTCACCGCCGAGGCGATGGACCGCGCCATGGCGGTGCACCGCCTACTGGCCGCCGAGAGCCAGCACCGCAACTTTCGGCTGCCTGATCTGATCATCGCGGCGACCGCCGAGCTGCACGGTGCCACGGTGCTGCACTACGACGCCGACTACGACCGGATCGCCGCGCTCACCCACCAGCCCACCGAGTGGGTCGCCCCGAAAGGCAGCCTCTAGGAACGCGGGCGGCGACACACCGGCCGGGCGGGCGTACCGGTCTTCGCACACCTGTGCGGTAGCGTCTTGTGGTCCGATTTCCGGCCTACGACAGGAGAAGCTCCGCGCATGGGCAAGAAGACGATCCACGTCTCCGACTTCACCGGCCAGGTGCTGAGCGCCGACGACGAGGTGGTCAAGGTCGTCGTACTGGAGCACCCGGACCTGGTCGCCGGGCCCGTGCAACTGGACGCCACCCCGGTCGACGTGGAGAGCATCGACGACGCGGCACTGGACGTCGCGGTGGTGGAGATCCACGACCGGCACGGCCACGGTGAGCCGCGCCGGGTGGTGCTGACCGCCAGCGAGTTCGACGCGATGGCCACCGACGTGCCGATGGCGCAACTGCTGCGTACCGCCGAGCGGGTCAAGCCGCCCAAGGCACGCCGCGCCACCGAGAAGATCGACTACGGCACCATCGAGCACGCCGGGCGCCCGCACCGCGGCCGCGTCACCGAGGAGGAGGCCCGGCTGGTCCGGGAACGCCTGGACGAGGTGAACAAGCGCCTCGCCGACGCCGGCATCCGCCAGATCGACCCGGCCGACCCGGAGCACGCGGCCCGCTACGGGTTCCCCACCGCCGACTGACACACGCGGGCCGGGCACGCGCCCCCGTGGCGCGTGCCCGGCCCGGTGTCAGGCCCCTTTTCGGGTGATCTCGGCCAGCGCCGCCTCGAACGCCGACTCCAGCGCGTCCTTGCGCAGCCCGAGTCCGGTCAGCACACCGTCGCCGCCCTCCTCCTCCAGCAGGGCGAGCAGGATGTGCTCCGTACCGATGTAGTTGTGTCCCATCCGCAGCGCCTCCCGGAACGTCAGCTCCAGGACCTTTTTGGCCCGCGCGTCGTAGGGGATCAGGTCCGGGACCTGGCCGGCCTTCGCCGGCAGCGTCGCGGTGACGACCTCCCGCAGCCGCTCCAGGGGTACGCCCTGCGCCACGATCGCGGCGGCGGCCAGCCCTTCCGGCTCGGCCAGCAGCCCGAGCGCGACGTGTCCCGGGGTGATCTCGGCGTTGCCGGCCGCCCGCGCCTCCTCCTGCGAGGCCAGCACGACGTTGCGGGCGCGCGGGGTGAACCGGCCGAACCCGGAGTTCGGGTCGAGCGCGGCGGCGGTCTCCGCCTTGGCCGCGGAACGCTTCTGGGCGGCCTGCTTGCTCACGCCCATACTGCGGCCGATCTCCGTCCACGACGCGCCGGAGCGGCGCGCCTGGTCGACGAAGTGCCCGATCAGGTGATCCGCGACGTCGCCCAGGTGGTCGGCGACGAGGACGGCGTCGGCCAGTTGGTCGAGCGCGTCGGTGTGTGCCTTCTTGATGCCGTCGATGAGGTCGTCGAGGCGTACCGGGTGGGTCATCTTGTGCGGTTCCGTCTCCTCCATGCGTCAACCATAGGTTGACGATGCGGATGCGTCAACCCTCGGTTGACGGCCCCTTTCCCATCGCGCGATGATCTCGATCCCGGTAGTGTCGACCGGGGTGAGCACCCATTCGACACTGCTGTTCGTGCTCGCCGCCGTCGCGGTCGTCATCGCCGTACGGTGGGTGGCCTCCCGCACCGGCCTGCCCGCCGCCGCGCTCCTGCCGCTCATCGGCATCGCGTACGCGCTGCTCCCCGGCCCCAACATCGGCCTCGATCCCGAGCTGGTGCTCATGGTCGTGCTGCCGCCGCTGCTCTACAGTGCCGCGCTCGACTCGTCCCTGCTGGACATCCGGCGCAACCTGCGGATCGTGGTCAGCCTCTCGGTGCTGCTGGTGCTCCTCACCGGACTGCTCGTCGGCGTCGGGTTCCACCTGTTCGTCGCCGGCGCGACCCTGGCCGCCGGCATCGCGGTCGGCGCCGCCGTCGCCCCGCCCGACCCGGTCGCCGCCCTGGCCGTGGGCCGCCGGGTCAACCTGCCGCCGAAGATGGTCACGATCATCCAGGGCGAAGGGCTGCTGAACGACGCCACCGCGCTGACCATGCTCAGCGTCGCGGTGGCCGCCGCCGTGGGCGGCGAGTTCTCGTTCCACGCAGCGGTCGGGCAGTTCGTGCTCGCGGCGGCCGGCGGAATCGCCGTAGGTGTCGTCGTCGCCCGGGCCAAACGGCTGGTCCGGCCGCTCACCGCGGACCCGCTGCTGTCCAACGCCATCTCGCTCGCGACACCGTTCGTGGCGTACCTGCTCGGCGAGGCGCTGCACGTCTCCGGCGTACTCGCAGTGGTGGTCGCCGGCCTGATCGTCGGCCACCAGACGCCGCAGTTCGGGTCCGGGGCGGCCCGCCTCCAGACCAACGCCGTGTGGCGGCTCGTCGACTTCCTGCTCGAAGGCTTCGTCTTCCTGCTCATCGGCCAGCAACTCCCCGCCGTCGTGCGGGGCCTGCGCCAGTACGAGACGTCCACCATCGTCGTCGCCGTCGCCGTGTCCGTCGGCGTGGTCCTGCTCCTGCGCCCGGCCTGGCTGATCCTGACCCAGTGGCTCCCCCGGTCGCTGCACACCCGGCTGGGCGGCGTCGCCGAACAGGACGACACCGACCCGCCCGGCGCGGCGCGGCGGGCCGGGCGAGCCGACCGCAACGCCCGCGGACTGACCGCACGCGAGGTGGTGGCGCTGAGCTGGTCCGGCACCCGGGGCGTGATCAGTCTGGCCGCCATCTTCACGCTGCCGCTCACCACCAACAGCGGAGACCCGTTCCCCGACCGCGACCTGCTGCTGTTCTGCACCTTCGTGGTGGTCCTGGTGACGCTGGTCGGGCAGGGCCTGACGTTCGCGCCGCTCGTGCGGATGCTCGGCCTGCGCGCCGACGAGGCAGACCAGGCCCGGGTACGCAACGAGGCCCGCTCCGCCGCCGTCGAGGCCGCCCTGGCCCGCCTCGACACCGTCGCCGCCGAGGAGCCGGACACGCGGGTGGCGGTCGACACCACACGCGCCCAGTTGCTGACCCGGCTGGCCCGCTACCGGGGGCGGCTCGACCTGCTCCAGCAGAGCGGATCGTCGGAGCTGCCCACCTCACCCGAGTACGAGACGGCGCTGCGGGTCCACCGGACCGCGCTGGAGGCACAGCGCGAGGAGTTGCTGCGGTGGCGCGACTCCGGCCGGCTGCCGGACGAGGGACTGCGCGTGCTGGAACGCGAACTCGACCACGAGGAGCTGCTGCTGCCGAAGCGGGCGCCGAGCTGACTCCGGGCCCGGCGCCCGCCGGCCGCCTCACAGCTGGCGCAGGATCACCGGATCCTTGATCTTCTTGTCGGCGGCCAGCAGCAACGCCTTGCTGATGATCTCGCCGAGCCGGCTGTCACCCTCGAACGGCAGGAACATCTCCGGCTCCTTCGCCTTCGCCGAGTCCGGGATGACGCACAGGTACCGCTCGTCCGGGGCGATCAGGATGTTGCCCGAGCCGCAGTGGATGCGGTACGTGTGCAGGTCGCCGCGTACCTCCAGGAACCTGTCGGTGAGCGTGCAGCGACCGGCGATCGCCAGCCGGGGGATCAGCTCCGCCAGCACGTCCCGGCGCGTCCGGCCGGTCGGGTTCAGCTCGCCGAAGCTGTTCTGCGCCCAGTAGTCGCGATACCGGCCCTCCGGCCCACCGTCGTACCAGTTCGGGTCGGCGCCCACCCCGGCCGCGGCCACGAACAGGTCGACGTCGCGCATCACCTCGCTCAGCACGACCGGCGGAACCTGCGCCAGCGGAACCGGCAGGCGCTCGCCCCGGATGAAGAACAGCTGGTCGGTTCCCATCGTGTCGAACACGAGGTCGTCGTCCCGGTGCTCGATCCCGGCGACACCCAGTTCGGCGCGCAGCCCCCAGTCCGGGAGGGCCAGCCAGGGCAGGTTGTAGGACGCCCCGTCGTTGCGGTGCTGGACGTACGACCAGCCGCGCCGGGACAGCAGCGCGTTGAGCCGGTGCTGACGCACGATGTGCGCGGCGAACCGGTTGGAGTACACGCCAGTGGCTCGCTCCGCGTCGGTGAGCAGATACTGCTCCCGGTGCGCCTGCTTGAACGGCTGGGTGATCGCGTGCCGGGTCAGGAAGTCCCGCCACGGCCCCACCGCGTCGGGGTCGAGCACCGGATGCCACAACCGGACCGTCGCGTCGTCGGCCGGCTCGAACACGGTGTCGTCCACTGTGCGCAGCGCCTCACCGGCCCAGCAGCAGGCGACGCCGTCGACCGTCCAGACGAGCCGCCGGGCCAGCGTACGGGCCAGCGGATGGTCCAGGAGCCGTTCGCGCCACTGCTCGACGGTCCACGAACGGTCGCGCCGCAGCAGCCCTTCCAGCCGGTCGCGGGTGGCGACGAGCGTCGCGGCGACGTCGGCGACAGTCGCCTTCAGCTCCTTCACCTCCTCGCCGTGCTCCCTGCGCACCTGCGCCGGAGGCGTCCTGACCACCTTGCCGTCCGCGTTGCGCCACACCACTACGGCGTCGACACCGCGCACCTCCAGCTCGTACGAGCAGTCGCCCAGCTTGTCCGCGAGCGGCAGCCCGAAGCCGGGCAGGGCCATCTCCTCGACGTCCTCCCGGCTGACACCGAGCGCCTCGGCGTGCCGGGTCAGCCCCTTCTCCACCAGGCGCAGGGTGCTCTTGTAGGTCAGCCGCGAGGACAACCGCGCCAGCTGGGCGAGCGCGGCCGGGTGATCGGTGTCGACGAGCGCCGCGACCGCGGCGTTCGCCAGCTTCGGGCTCGCCGGGCCGTGGCCGGAGATCTTGCGGGCGGCCCGTTCCGCGATCTGGCCGAAGCTGCGCAGGGTCTCTTCGGACGGCGGGCACATCGTCCGCATCCAGAGCAGGCCCCACAGCAGCCTGACGTTGTAGCGGTCGATCATCCGTGGTGGCATGTCCTTGATGTGGCCGGCGCAGCACGTGGTCATGCGCAGTGGCAGGCTGCGGGACTGCCCGACGAGCGGGAGCCAGTCGTCGAGCCGGGCGGTGAACTCGTCGACGCCCACCGCGTCGAGCAGCGACCGGGCCTGCTTGCGCCAGGCGGCCGTCGGCTTCGCCTTGTCCGCCTCGACCGGGCAGTGCGCCAGCAGCGCCTCCCACGCGGACCGGCGATCCGCCGGCATCGCCTCGATGTCCGCCACGGCGCGGTCGGCCCACTGCTCACCGACGTTGGGGATCGGCCACATCCGGTCGGCCTCGTCGCTGATGTAGCTCAGCGAGCGCTCGATCCCGGTCCGGCGCCAGGTCGCCAGCGCCGCCGGGTTCACCCGCCCGGCCGCGGCCTCCGCCTGGATGGCCTCCCAGGTGAACCGCGTGAGATGGGAGCTCCAGTAGTTGAATCCCAGCCAGGCCTGAGTGCTCAGCCGGCCGAGCCAGGCCGAGCCGTCGAGGCCGCCGCCGGAACACACGGCACGGATCAGCGTGGCCCACCCGTCCTTGCCCGAGCCCGGCACGGCCAACGCGTCGAACACCACCTGCCGTACCGGCGCCGGTTGTGCGGCCAGGAGTTCCTTCGTGCGGCGCCACGCCTCACCCCGGGCCCGGTCCCGCGGGTCCTCGTGCGCGTACGGCAGCGACGGCAGGCGGTCGATCAGTGTCGACGCAGCGGTGACACGGCGGTCGTGATCCGCGTCGTCACCGGCCAGGTCGGCCACGGCGGCGGCGACCGTCTGCGCCTGCCGGGTCGCCTCCGGTAGCAGCTCGACCAGCGGCGGAGCGAGATCGTACGGCCCGTGCGGATCGTTCAGTGCCGCGAGCAGCGACGGAACCGTCCCGGCCGGCGCCCAGCCGCACACGGTCACCACCAGGCTGATGGATTCCCGCTGAGTGGGCTCGTTGAGGGTCTGGCCGCTCCGCTCGCACCACCTCTTGACGGTGGCGACCACATCGCGCACGGCCGACTCGGGGTCGTACGTGTCCACTCAGCCACCCACCAGCGGGACGAGCTTGAGGAAGGTGACGCGCGATCCCGCGTGCAGGCGGACCTTCTCGTCCAGGTCGGTGACCTGGTGGTCGTCCACGAGCACCACGAAGGCGTTGCGGCCGAACGCGTCGAGTGTCATCCGCGTCCGCTCCTCGGGATCGGCGTCCGCGCCGGACTCGGCGATCCCGAGGGAAACCCGACGGCGGATCAACTCGGCGAGGGGCAGCGTCTCCTCGAAGACCTCAATGGTCCACGCGGGCCCGCCCGGAGCTCCGACCACCTCGTCGGTGACTGTGATCAATGGCATGGCGGAGAAGGTAACGCTTCCCTCCGACACCTCAGCATTTTGTGTGACCTGACCGCGTACCGGACAGTCTCCACGGTGTACGAGATCATTCCGTGAAGGCGAGGTTGTGAGCGTGTCCTATCCCGCGTACCCGAACAGGGCCGACATGTCGGCGGTGGTGGACGCGGCTCGCCGCGGCGACCGGGCGGCGACGGACGAGGTGGTCTCGCACTGTCTGCCGCTGGTCTACAACATCGTGGGCCGGGCGCTGAACCGGTCGGCCGACGTCGACGACGTGGTGCAGAACACGATGCTGAGCGTCGTACGCGGCCTGCCGGGCGTCCGCGAGCCGCGGCTGTTCCGGTCGTGGCTGGTCGCCGTCACCATGAACGAGATCCGCACCCACACGCAGCGCCGGCCGACCACACCGGCGCCGCCGGAGGACATCGACAACGTGATCGACCCGCGCGCGGACTTCGAGGACCTGACCCTGACCCAGCTCCGCCTCGCCGACCAGCGCCGCGAGGTCGTGCTGGCCACGCGCTGGCTGGACGACGACCACCGCCACCTGCTGTCCCTGTGGTGGCTGGTCGAGGCCGGTCACCTCACCCGCGCCGACCTGGTCGACGCCCTGCGCCTGGAGCCACATCACGTGACCGTGCGGGTGTCCCGGATGAAGGCGCAACTGGACACCGCCCGGCTGGTGGTGCGAGCCCTCACCGCGCGGCCCGGCTGCGCCGGCCTGCGCGACACCGCGTCGGGCTGGAACGGTCAGCCGGCGCCGCTGTGGCGCAAGCGGTTCGCGCGGCATCTCCGGGACTGCGCGCACTGCCCGGACGCGACGAGCGACCTGGTGCCCGCGGAACGGCTGCTCGCCGGCCTGGCGCTCACGCCGCCCCCGGCCGCACTCGCCTCGGACGTCACGCAGAAGCTGCACGCCGTCGCCTCCGTGTCGCCCGTCGCCCCGGCCGGTACGCACGCCGTGGCGGCCGGAGCGAGGTCCGGGCTCTCGTTGTCCAAGACCCTGGTCGGCGTCGCCGCGGCCGTTGCCGTGCTCGGCGGGGGTGGTCTGATCCTTGCCAACTACCCGAGCGGATCGAAGCAGCAGCCGACGAGCGTGGCGGCCTCGCAGCCCGCGACCGCGACCACCGCTCCCGCGCTCACACCCTCCCCGACCGCCGCCTCCCCGACCGCCGCCCTCCCGAGCCCCACCCCGAGCAGGGCGGCGAAGCCCAGCAAGTCGCCAAAGCCGACCCCGTCGCCGGTCAAGTCCACCGCCACGTCCAACGGCTTGTCAGCAGCGGAACGGCGGCTGCTGGTGCTGCTCAACGAGCGGCGCCGCGCGCTCGGGCTGACCGAGGTCAAGCTGGGCGCGGCGCAACACCGGGAGGCGGAGTCCTGCGTACGGCGGAACCTGAACGCGAGCGGGTTGCAGCACTGCGGGCACGAGGTGCTGTTCGCCTCGTCGGGCAACTCCTCGCCGGAGCAGATGATCGAGGCGTGGTTCAACAGCCCTGGGCACAAGACGGCGCTGACGTACGCCAGCTCCCGCTTCGCCGGCCCGGCGATCGTGTTCAACGGCAGCCGCCAGGTCGCCGCCATCAACATCGACTACTGAGGCGGTCGCTACGCTCCCCCGATGACGCACGAGAAGGAGATCGTCGAGCCGGTCGACCTGTGCCTTCCGGACGGGCGGCTCAACCCCGCCGCGGTCGGCTGGACCCGCCGGCCGCTGCACCGGGCGAACCTACGCGGTTGGGGTAGAACCAAGCGCTGGGAGTACTGGGGGATAGTGACGCCGACCCACATCGTCGGCCTCGTCGCGTCGTCGCTGGACTACGCCGGGGTGCACGGCGTCTACGTGCTCGACCGCGCCACGAAGGTCGAGACCGGCACGGACGCCGTGGTCCCGTTCGCCCGCGGCGTCGTCATGCCGCCGATCAGCGGCGTGGGCGCCGTGCACGCGCACGGAGGCGGCCTGTCGATCGACATCGACCAGACCACCGAGGGCAGCACGATCCGTGCCACCGCACCAGGCATCCAGATCGACCTCGTGGTGCCGCTCCCGCCCGGCCACGAGTCGCTCGGCGTCGTGGTCCCGTGGAGCACGCGCCGGTTCCAGTACACGGTCAAGGACGTCGGCCGTCCGGTACGCGGCTCGCTACGGGTCGACGGTACGACGCACGTCGTGGACGAGCGGGACTCGTTCGCCGTGCTCGACCACGGCCGGGGCAGGTGGCCGTACGCGATCACGTGGAACTGGGCGGCGGGCAGCGGATCGGACGTGTCGATCCAGCTCGGCGGCAAGTGGACCGACGGCACCGGCTCGACCGAGAACGCTCTGTTCGTCGGCGGCCGGCTGCACAAGCTCGGCGCCGAACTGCGCTGGAGCTACGAACGCCGCGACTGGCTGCGGCCGTGGCGGATCAGCGGTGATCGCGTCGCTGTGGAGTTCCACCCGTTCCACGAGAAGGTCTCCCGCACCAACCTCGGCGTCGTGGCCAGCGAGACCCACCAGTGCTTCGGGCACTTCTCCGGCTGGGCCCAGGCGGACGACGGCGAGCGGGTGGCTCTGGACGGCCTGGTCGGCTGGGCGGAGGAAGCTCAGAACCGCTGGTGACGCAGCCGCTCGTTGACCTGCCGGACCACGTCCTCGGGAAGCTTGACCACGCGCCGGTCGTACGTGAGCAGACCGTTCAGCTCGTCCTCCACGTCGGACAGCTGGGTGTAGACGGTCGCGCTCAGACCGGCCCGGATCGCGGGCACGATCTGCTCGGTGTGCAGCCGCGTGAACGCCTCCGCCAGGTCCTCGGCGCTCCGGTAGCGCCGGTAACCGAAATCCTTGCGGCTGAAGGCGTGCCCGTCGACGCGCAGGTTGTAGCCGCCGTACTCGGACAGCACCAGCGCCCGGCGGTCGCCGCGTCGCCGCGGCACCCGGAAGCGGCGGAAGTAGATGTGCAGGCTGCGCAGGTCGCCGCCGCCCTGGTCGTGCCAGCCGCTGGCGTGGTCGACCGTACGGGTGCTGTCGAGTTCGGCGACCTCGCGGGCGATCCGGGCCGCGTCGAACTGCCCCCAGCCCTCGTTGAAGGGCACCCACACGGCGAGGCTCACCACGTTGCGCAGGTGCTCGACGGTGTCGCGCAGCTCGGCCCGGAACCGGTCCCGTCCACCGGCGTCGGCACGGCCGAACCAGCGCCGCCACCGGCCCCGGTCGGGCAGCCGCAGCGGCGTCACCGCCGGGGCGGTGACGACCAGCGGGTGGTAACTGCTGCCACCGTTGACCATGTCCTGCCAGACCAGCATCCCCAGCCGGTCGCAGTGGTGATACCAGCGCAGCGGCTCGATCTTGATGTGCTTGCGCAGCATGGTGAACCCGAGCCGCTTCATGGTGGCGATGTCGGCGATCATCGCCTCGTCGGAGGGCGCCGTGTACATGCCGTCCGACCAGTAGCCCTGATCGAGGATGCCGGCGTGGAAGTACGGCCGCCCGTTGAGCAGCAGCCGGGGCACGCCGTCCCCGTCCGGTCCGACACCGAACGAGCGCATGCCGAAGTAGCTGCGTACCCGGTCCGCGCCCAACTCGGCGGTCACGTCGTAGAGGAACGGATCCTCGGGGCTCCACTGCCGTACCTCGGGGATCGGGATGCGAACGGCCACGCCGACGGGTGCGGTGGCCTCGGCCACCGCGACCCCGTCGGCCAGGATCCGGATGCCTGCGTCGCCGGCATCCGCCGTCGCGTGCACCGTCACCTCGACGCACCGCTCGTCGAGGAGCGGGGTCAGGGTGAGGTGCCGCAGGTGTACGGCGGGCACGCTCTCGGCCCACACCGTCTGCCAGATCCCGGACTGGGCGGTGTACCAGATGCCGCCGCGGCGCAACCGCTGCTTGCCCCGGGAGTGGTGGCCGGTGTCGCTGTCGTCCTGGACCGCCACGACCAGGACGTTGGCGTCGTCGCGGAGCGCGTCGGTGATGTCGCAGGTGAACGGCAGATACCCGCCGGTATGGCCGCCGACAGCAACGCCGTTCAGGTAGACCTGGCAGGTCTGGTCGACCGCGCCGAAGTGCAGCAGCAGGCGCGAGCCGGCCGCGTGGAAGCCCACCGGGAGGGTCAGCGGTCGGCGGTACCAGAGCGTCTCGCCCGGCTGGAGCTGCCGCCCGACGCCGGAGAGCGTGGACTCCGGGGAGAACGGCACGAGGATTTCGCCGTCGTAGCGTTCCGGCTCGGTGGACGAACCGGTGATCGCGTACTCCCACCGGCCGTTGAGGTTGAGATAGCTGTCCCGGGCGAACTGCGGGCGGGGGTATTCGGGCAGGACACGCTCCGGGTCGAGCGTGGAGCCCCACGGGGTCAGCAGCGTCATGCCCGGGCCTCCCGCTCCCGCCGCCGCAGCGCCACGGCCGGCACCGCGATGAGGACCAGCACTGCGAGCGCCATGAGGAAGATGCCCGGCGTCGGAACCTGCTTCACCACGCCGAGATCCTCGTAGACCTCGCCGGCGCCGGTGATCACGGCGGCGCCGAGGTACGGGCCGACGAGCATCGGCACGAGGATGGCGAAGACCATCCGCAGCCCCTGGACATGGCCGGCCCGATCCGGTGGCGAGTAGTCGCGCACGATGGCGCCGATCGGGGCGAGGACGAGCATGAAGCCCGACATCATCACGATCCCGGCGGCGATCACGGGAACCATGCCGCGGGCGAAGAACATCAGCGCCAGGCCGGCGCCGTACACCACTACTGCCGGCAGGAGGAAGCGCACCTTGCCGACGCGGTCGATGAGCCGCCCGCCGACCACGCTGACTGCCGACGCCGTGACGAGGACGACGGCCAGGACGATCGCGTACCCCTCGATCCGCAGGTACCGCTGCAGGTAGATGATCAGATACGGCAGGAACACCTGCGTGGAGATCCCCCAGATCGACCAGGCCGCCAGGGCGAGGTAGAGCCCCGGGTTGGCGCGGACGGCGGCCGGGCGCAAACCGTGGACGACGGCGCGCAGGTAGCCGCCCTCGTGCCGGACGAGTGACGGGCTGTCCTCGACCAGGAACCAGGCCAGCAGACCGGCCACGGCCATGATCGCGCCGATGACCACGAAGAACAGCCGCCAGTTCCCGGCGCGGGCCAGCCCGTCGAACCCGCCGAAGATCACCAGCATCGAGACCAGCGGCATGATGGCGAGCACCGACTCGACCCGGCCACGGTTCGCCGGCTCGGTCACGTCGGTGACCCACGCCTGGAACGCCGCGTCGTTTGCGCCCGAGCCGAGGAAGGACATCAGGCAGTCGAGGGTGATGACCGCGATCGCCGTGACCAGCACGACGTTCGCGACGGGCGCGATGTCCTCCACGAAACCCACTGTCAGGAAGCCGAAGGCGGCGGTGGAGACGCCCCACAGCAGGTAGCCGCCCGCGATGAACGACCGGCGCCGCCCGGTCCGGTCGGAGAGGGCCCCGAGCAGCAGGGTGGCGACAGTGGCGGTCACGGCGCTGGCGGCGACCATCGTGGCGATCGCGTTGGGGTCGTCGGTGATCGTGTCGTACACGAACAGGTTCAGGTAGATGTTCTCGATGGTCCAGGCCATCTGCCCGACGAGGCCGAGCACGATCAGCGCGGTCCAGGTGCGGGGGCGCAGCCCGACCGGACCGGCCGAGGTAGCCGGGGTGAGCACGCTCCGGGTGGCGGACACGACGGCCTCCTTCGACGGGTCAGAATATGATCCGTCCCGCCCGGCCGTCGATGGGTCCGGGGTCGGCCAGGCAGCTGCGTCCGAGCGGGCACGACGAAAAGACCCCGGTACGGAGTCGCCGGACCATGGCCTTCGTCATCAGTCTTTGCGGACGGCGAGGTTGAGGGCAGCGACGGTCAGCTGAGTGAGGTCAGGAAGTTGATCCTCGCCGAGCGTGACACCGCGCAGGTTGTCCAGCGCCGTCTTCAGCCCGTGAAGGCGACTGCCCCGCAGATCGGCACCGTCGAGGTGACAGGAATCCAGTTCCAGGCCTGCAAGGTCACATGACCGCAGTGCGGTGCGCGGTAGACGACAGGACGACCACGCGCCGTTCGTGAGAGTGCAGTCGGTGAAGGCGACCGAGCCGGCGGCGGCGACGCGCTGGAGGGTGGCGTAGTCGAAGCGGCAGCCGTCGAACAGGACGTCCTTGAGGCGTACGTCGGTGAGTCTGGTGCCGGTGAACCGGGAGCCGGTGATCGCGCAGCGTTCGATGGTGATGCCGGTCAGGGTCGCTCCGGAGAAGTCGGTGCGGGTGATCTCGCAGCCGTAGAGGCTGCCGGCTTCCCAGGTGCTCTCGCTCAGGTCCACACCGGTGATCAGGCTGCTGCGGATACTGGCGTCCTCAAGGTGCGAGCCGCGCCACGCCGAGCCCTCGACGAGGGCCTCGGTGAGGCCGTTCACCAGGTCCGTCGTGGCGTCGAGGTCATCCGGTTCGAGGTCCGGCAGCAGAACCTTCACGTCGCCGATCGTGGTGGTGCGCATGTGTCCTCAACCTCTGCGGGCGCGGGGTGGGCACGTCACCCCGCGCGCCCCGTCGCGGGGGCTACTTCTTCTTGTTCCAGTTGTCCCAGCCGGGTCGGCTGTCGAACCTACCCTTGTTGGCCCAGGTGGGGCGGTTGTCGAACTTCCCCGCGTCGATCGACGTTACCGACCGCTGCGGGTCGACGCCGAGGCGGGCGAGTTGCTCGGGTGCGGCGTTGACGAGGACCGCGAGAGCGTCGGTCATGGTGCTCCTCCTGCTCTTCGATGTTGAAGCCGACCGACTCGCAGCCGGGCAGGCCGGTGAAGAAGCCGACGAGAGCTTCCGCGTGGTCGATGGTTTCCGGGGTGACCACACAGATCACCGAGCACGGCAGCCCCGCTTCGGCCAAGGTCTGCATGCCGCGCAGGGTTCGGGCGTCCGTCGGGTTGCCGGCCCGGTCGAGGCGGTTACGGTTCAACGCGCCCGGTCCGTCGATGCTGACCCCGACCTCGAACCCGTAGGTGGTGAACAGCTCGCACCACTGGCGGTTGATCAGAGTGCCGTTGGTCTGGATCTCGTGACGCACCATTCCCGCGCGCCGGAGCTTCTCGAAGGGGCCAGCAGGCTCCGGAAGAGCCCTATGGGTGTGTAGCAGTAGGTGCAGTCGAGGTTGCAGTAGCTCGTCGGCTGCACGACCAGGGTGTGGAAGCTGCCGGAGACCGCCGGTTGGCCGGTGGCGTTGATGAGGCCGAGGCCGTTCACGAGGTGGCCTCCTCGTCGATGCTGGCCGTGGTGGTGCTGACCCGATAGGCGGGAGCGTGGCGGGCCGGCCAGCCGAGGAACCGGTCGAACATGTCGGCGGCGCTGCCCGTGACGCTCGGGTTGAGCCGGTGCAGGTCGTCGATCGCGTCGTGCAGGCAGCCGGCCAGGTAGAGGAACAGGCTCACCGGCACTTCTCGGTACTCGGCCAGGAGCGCGAGCTTCGCTGCGCCGCAGGGCCACGGCTGCCCGCATCGGCGGCACAGCCACAGCGGGCGCGTCGGCAGATGTTCCACCTCGGCGGGTACGAGCCGGTTCACCGCGGGACGACGCTGCGGCCCGGTCACCGGCGACCGCCCTCGCGGGCCTGCTGCTCGAACAGCCGACGCCACACGAAGGTGAGCAGCGGCGGATCAGCCGGCCACACCCGTCCCGGCGAGGCCGTCCACCTGGGCTCGGGGTGCCGGGGCTGGGTGGCCATGGCGTTACGCGAGACATACACCGTCATGCCGCCACCCCCGTCAGGGACGATGAGCGGCGGGCCCGCCGGGGGAAGGGCGAGCCCGCCGCCGCACCGCGGCGGCTGGGAGCAGACCGCCGATCACCCACCCACGCAGCCCTCATGGCGGTACGCAGGCGGGGAAAGCGCCGAGACAGTTCGCTCCCGGACGGGCCGAGCCAGCGGCCCAAGCCGTGGTGTGGTGCGCCGCTCATCGATCCCTCCATCTGCAGCTCCGTGTCAGTCATCCCTGACATCGGCATCGACACGCGCCGGTGATCTGGGGTGAACTGAACGTAAGGGCGGTCCGTCCGGAGGACCGGGAAAATCCGTACCGGGTCCGGCGGCCTTCAGCGGGCAGGGTGACGGTGTGCGAGGAATGACGGACGACATGACGATCGGCCAGCGCGTCGCCTTCTACCGGCGTCGACGCGGGCTCTCCCAGGAGGTGCTGGCCGGTCTGGTCGGCAAGACGCAGGAGTGGTTACGCAAGGTCGAGACCAACCGGGCCGACCTCGACCGGCTGTCGGTCATCCGCGCGATCGCCAAGGCCCTCGACGTGTCCCTCGGCGACCTGATCGGTGCGCCGAGCCTGTTCGAGTGGTCGGATGACTCCGGGCGCGAGACGATCCCGGCCTTGCGGGCCGCGCTCCACGACTACCGTCACCTCGCGCCGGCGCTTGCCAGCACGGTGGACGTCGAGGCACCCGCCCTGCGCGAGATCGAGAACGACGTCGCCGAGATCTGGACCGCCTACCAGCACTCGCGGTACGGCACCCTCGCCCGCCGACTGCCCTACCTCATCCACGACTGCCTCACCGCCACCGAGGCGTACGACGGCGACGACGGCCAGCGCGCGCATGCGATGACCGCCTACGCGCACCAGCTCGCCGCGTTGTTCCTTACCAAGCTCGGCGAGGGCGACCTCGCGTGGACCGCTGCCAGCCGAGGGCTGGCCGCCGCCAACGTTAGCCAGGATCACGTCGTCATCGGCTCACTCAGCCGCTCCGCCGCACACTCGCTGGCATCCATCGGGGAGTACGCCCAAGCCCTGGGCCTCGCCGCCACGGCGGCGCGGTTCCTGGAACCCCGGCTCGCCAAGCCGACTCCGCAGCTGCTGTCGGTCTACGGCAGCCTGCACCTCGTCTGCGCGCTGGCCGCCGCCCGAGACGACGATCGCGCCTCGGCCGACACCCACATCACCGAGGCCGACGCCGCCGCGAGACGGCTCGGCGCCGACGGCAACCACGTGTGGACCGCGTTCGGCCCGACCAACGTGTCGATCCACAAAACGACCGTGGCGATGGAACTCGGCGACGTGCAACGCGCCATCGCCATCGGCGCCCCACTCGACACCAGCACCGTGCCCGTCGAGCGACAGGTTCGGCACGCCATCGAAACCGCCCGAGCCCTTGCCCGGTGGAACCGCATCGACGACGCGCTCGCCGCGCTCCTGGACGCCGAGGTCATCGGCCCCGACCAGGTGCGCTACCACTCGCTCTCCCGCGACCTTGTCCGGGACATCCTCACCCGCCCCCGGCCACCTCGACTGGCCGTCGAACTCAGCGACCGGATGGGCGTCCGGTCGGGAGGACCGCGCTGGTAGCTGGGCTCAGATCAGCCGGCTCGTGTAGCCAGCCGCTACCAGGCGCTCGAAGGCCTCCCGTACCTCGTCCGGCATCTCCTGGGGGATCGCGAACCCGCGCTCGGCGTACACCTCGATCCGCTGCGTGTCGCCGACCAGCATGTCCACCACCCGCCGCGGGTCGCCGATGCTGCGCACGTAGTCGTCCAGGTCGAGCGGGTTCGACGCGCACACCACATCGACCTCGGGCCACATCAGCCTGCAGGTGGCGTAGGCCCGACGCTGCTGGTACGGCCGAGACATGATCAGCACCGACTTCACCGGGATCCGGTGTTCGGTCAGGAGCCGACGCGAGTACTCCAGGTTCTGCGCGGTGTTCGTGGCACGTGGCTCCACGAGAATCGCTTCCCCGGGTACACCCTGCTCGATGGCGTACTCGCGGTAGTGCACTGCTTCTCCACGCGGAAAACGGTCGACGGTCGTCGGGGCGTTCGCGCCCGTGAACACGATCCTTGGGAACAGTCCCTCGTGAAACAAGCGCGTCGCGATGACAGCCACGCCGAGGTCATGACTCCCCAACCCGATTCCCACGTCGCACGGGCGCAACTCGTGACGCATGTCGTGGTAGCGCCACAGCGTCTCCACGTCCGCTCGGATCGCGTCACGGATCGCCTCGGAAGGTGCCGCCGCATGCCGGTCCATCAGCACCTACCAGTCCGGTCCGCGCTGGGTTCCCTCATGCCGCCAGCGTAGGGGTAGCAGGGCAGCACCACGCCGCTGAGTCCAGCACCACGCCGCTGGCCACGTCACAATCAGGTACGACAGGATCCGCCACCGCCTCGGGGACAACCGCCTCGCGGCATGCTGGTCACCCATTCCCTGGTGATCCCTCCGAGCCTCGGCGGTTCGACATCCTGTTTCCCAAAGCCCCAACAGAGAGTGATCGATGCTCTGACCGGGAGATCGGAGGCCAGGGACCGCCGCGACCGGAGACAGCGCCCGTCGTGGGCCGTTGGGCGAGGCGTCGGCGGGCCGTGCGAGCGCCCCACATACCAAACCGTGGTTTTGGGACCGATTTTGGAGATCACTGTTTAGTGAATCAGCCGAATAGCCGAGAACGAAGAAACGAAGCGGTCAAACCGGGCCACCAAAAGTCGATCTCCATGGAGAGCGCCGCACCGCCAGCACCGATCGCCAGAAACGCCTGACACGCGCCTTCCCGACTCGGCGACGAAGCGCCACACACTGAGAAAATGGTTACCGAAAGTGACGGATTCACGCGAGCCCTCCGCGCCAGCGTTCAGCTGATCAGCCACCCCTTGCCCCGGCCGCCTAGCGCCAGCCCTCCAGATGTGAGACTGTCTATGTAACTGAATGTGCCTGTGCAGCTGCATTTTGCGATGTGGGTGGTTCCGTTGGAACAGCTTCCATTGTGGGGACCGAGCACCGACGAAGAGCCGAGACCGAAACCAGTCCTGGCACGACCAACGAAACTCCGCCTTCTGATCACAGTGAAAGCGGCACCCAACCCCTCCGCGCAGTACGGGGAGACTGTCTGCGTCGGGGCACTCGGCATAGACCCACCCTGGACGGGCTGGATTCGCCTCTACCCAATCCACTACCGGCACCTCGATGACGACGGCAAGTTCCACAAGTACGACATCATCCACGTCGAGGCACTCCCAGCCAGGCAGGACCAGCGGCGCGAGAGCTGGAAGCCGATCGTGGACACCATCACCACCGAACGGCATATCGCCAATCGGCAGTCGCGTCGGAACCTTCTCGATCCACTCGTCGAAGACTCCATGTGCCGACTCAACAGACAGGCCCGCGACGACCCGAGCGCACGATCGATCGCTCTCATTCGCGCGGCCGACATCTCGGCGCTTAAGGTCAAGCGACACCCCGGCTGGTCGGCGGAGGATCGCAGGAAGATCACTGGCTACCTCAACCAGCTCGACCTACTGGAACCGGCCAAGCGCAGCCCGCTTCAAGCACCGCGCTTCACCGGCGCCTACCGCTACCGCTGCGCGGACCGTCATTGCCGCGGTCACCAGCAGACACTCTGGGACTGGGAGTTCGTCGCCCTACAACGTCGCCTGAGCAAGCTCACCGACGCGGAGGCCGAGGAGCAGCTGAGAGACAAGTTCCTCACCCAGCTCTGCGCCGCCGACCGCGACGTCGCCTTCTACGTAGGCAACCAAGCGGCACGACCGCAGTCCTTCAGCATCGGCGGCGTCTACGCACCAAGACGGCCCACCGCCCGGTACCGGCTGCACGTCAACTAATGAGGTCGGCCAGCACGTCGGCATGGCACGCATCCTCGACCCGACACCAGCACGCCAACTGCTTCCCCGCGAGTTCCCGACGCGCCCGCTCAACAAGGGCCGGCTGCCCCACAAGCCACTGCCGATAGAGGCGTAACGCCTCCGCCCGATCATGCTTCCGCAGGCTAAACGGATTGGCCCAAGGAGAACGCCGCAACCCGAACCCCTGCCGCCCCACGTACACGGCACCCGGTGGTACCACCGGGTGATAGAGATCCCCCTGCACACGAACCCGAGGCTGTCCCCCCACGCCGCCAGCGTAATCGGCGACGACCGGCCCCGCGTGGATGCTCGAAGGAAGCGCGTCGACGCCCGGACTGGCGAATGCCCCAATGACCACGAAGGCCCGATGCAGGCTGGCCACCTCAGAGATGACCATGAGGGCAGTCGTCCACGGAACAACCACATGTCCCAGCAACCCCGGCCCGGTCCAACGGCTCCCGAGCACCCACCGAGCGACCACCCACCACCCACGTACACGAAAAAGGCCCCGACCCGGCGTGAACCACCAGTTCAGGGCCTTGCTCGTTGGTGCGCCGCCAGGGACTCGAACCCCGAACCCGCGGATTAAGAGTCCGCTGCTCTGCCAGTTGAGCTAGCGGCGCTCGCTGACAACGGGACGAGACGTTAGCACGCCCGCCCAGCACCCCCGAAATCCAGGGTCGGCCTCACCGCACCGCCAGCGTGACCTGCCCGGTCGCGGCCCCCGACGGGTCCACCACCAGGGTGTACGCCCCGGAGGCCGGCACCACGGTCGGCCCGAGTTCACCGGCCCCGTTGATCACGCAGCCGCTGCCGACGGTGCTGCCGTCGGGCGCGCGCAGCGCCAGCACGCCGCACTGGTCCGGCAGGTCGGAGGCGGTCGCGCTCACCGTCACCGACGTGCCGGCGACGGCGGTGAACCGGTAGCCGATGACCGCGCCGGGCCGTTCCACGACGGCGACGACCGGTGGCCCGCCGGGCGTGATCGCCGCCTCGCGGTCCCGGCTGGTGACCAGCCGCAGCGTGGTCGTGCCGGTGCCGCGTTCGGTCGGGTCGACCACCACCGTGTACGTCCCGTCGGCGGGCAGCACCGTGCCGTCGACCTCGCCGGTCCCGTTGATCACGCAGCCGCTGCGCAGCAGCCGCCCCTCGGCGTCCCGCAGTTCCAGCGGCGAGCACTGGTCGGTGAGCGCGCTCGTCGGCACCTCCACGTAGACGCGCTCACCGGCGCGCCCGGTGAACCGGTAACGGGCCCGCGCGCCGGGCTGCTCGACGGTGGCGGTGACCGCCGGGCCGTTCGGCTGCAGCGTCCCGTCGCTGTCCTGGGCCGCGTACACCCGCACGACGGCGCGGCCGGTGTCACCGGGCGCCGCGACGACCCGCAGCGCGTACGTGCCGGTGGCGGTGAGGTCGACGCGGTCGACGTACCCGTTGCCCTTGATGTTGCAGCCGCTGGCGATCTCCCGGCCGCCCGGCTCGGTGAGCACGTACGGCGAGCAGCGGTCGCCGATCCCGGGCGCGGTGGCGTCGACGAAGACGGCGTCCCCGGCTCGCGCGGTGAACGTCAGCGGCGCGCCGCCGGGGGTGAGCGAGGCGGCGGCGACGGGTACGGCGGTGATCGGGGTGGCGGCCGGCGGGGCGACCCGTTCGGTGCTCGCGCCGGCGACGGCGAACTCGGGGCGCCCGCTGACCGCGACGTCGAAGACGCACTCGGCGAGCTGGGCGGGCGCGGTGACGCCGGCCCAGCGGCACACCTGTTCGGCCGCCGCGCGCCGGGCCGGGTCGAGGTCGGCGACGGTGACCTCTCGTTCCGGGAACGCGCGGTCGGTGAACGTGCCGGTGTTCTGCCCGTCGTCGTAGTACAGCAGCGAGCGGTCCGCGGCGATCCGCCAGCTGTCCGCGTACGCGGGATAGAGCTTGCCGAAAGGCACCGGCTGGGCCAACGGCGCCCCGGAGGCGGGCGCGATGTCGTCGGCCGGGTCGCCGTCGAAGTCGCCGAGCAGTCCGCGTACCTTTCCGGCCCGGGTCTCGGCCAGCCGCACCAGGATCCGGTAGCCGTACCGGCCGATCTGGTCCACCGCCGCCGCGGACCCGTCCGGCCACGTCACGTCGTACCCGTCGGTGGGGCCGGTGTCCGACGGGCGGCGGGTGAGCGTGCCGCCGCCGGCCAGGTCGGTGCGGTCCGGGGGTACGGCGAGCGGCGCGCCGTCGACGTGTACCCGCGTGCCGCCGTCGGTGAGGGTCAGCGCGACGCGGTGCGCGCCGACCCGGAACGCGACAGCCGAGTTGACCGAGGCGGTCCGCGTGCCCGCCATCGGGGCCTGCCGCACCTGCACCTCCAGCGGGTCGCCACCGGTGGAGGCGACCAGCGTGAACTCGCCGACTGCCTGGAAGTCGTAGGCGACCCGGTCGAACGTGACCAGGTGCGGGTCGCCGTTGCTGCCGCCGCAGTCGGCGCCGTCCTCGCAGAGCTTCACCGGCCCCTTCTGCGGCGGCGTCTTCTTGGCCGGCTTCTTGCACTCGTCGAGGCTCTTCGGCAGCGTCTTCCCGTCGTACTCGGTGCGCGGCGGCAACCCCTTCGCCGCCCGGTAGCGGTTCTCCGCGAGCGTCGCCTTCACCTCGGCGGTACGGATGCCGGTGCCGCCGCACTCGCCCTGCGGCACCGCGTTGCGGGAGATGTCGTCGGCGTGGTTCAGCTCGTGGTACAGCGCGGCGCAGGGGTCGCGGGCCACCCCGTCGTCGTACGGGTCGGTGGAGGTCGGGTTCCAGGTGACGGTCGAGGAGCCCTTGCCGTCGGCGCTGTCCGGCGTCTCGAACGCGCCGGAGCCACCAGTGGTCGGGATGATCCGCACCCGGGGGCTCTTCTTGTCGCGCAGCCTCGGCAGCAGGCCGGACGGGTCGCCGCCGGGTAGTGCGAACCCGGCCAGGCAGCCGTCGACGGCCGCCTGGAAGTCGACGCCGCTGACCGGCACCCCGGCGGTCGGGTCGACGCCGTAGTCGGCCCGCGCCGCCCGGGCACCGCCGCCGACGTACGCGCCGACGGCGACCAGCAGCAGCGCCACGACGGCGGCGGTCGGCCGGCGTCGTCGGCGTACCAGCAGCAGCACCACCAGTGCGACGACGAGCAGCGCGAGGACTCCCCCACCGACGAGCCAGAGCCAGCGTCGGCCGGGACCGCCGTCGTCGGACACGGTGAACGTGCTGGTCCGCAGCGCCGTCGCGCCCGCGCACAGGTCCGCCGCGCCGGTCACCGGCAGCGTCACATAGCCCGCTGTCACCTCGTACCGGCCGGGTGCGCCGACCGGCCAGAGCGTGTCCAGCCCGCCGCCGTCCGGCGTGGCGGCCACCGAGCGGAGGAGCACCTCGCCGTCGCGCAGCCGTACCCCGGTCGAGGTCACTGTGGCGGTCGCGCCCGGCTCCACCGTGGTCAGTCCGGCGGTGGCGGCGGCGCCGATCCCGTCGTCGTGGAAGCTGCGGGCGAGCGTCGGCGTGACGTCGCGCCCGTCCCGGCGTACCCCGGTGATCTGCACGGTGCCGACGGCGCTGGTGGCGAGCGCGCAGGCCGCGCCGGTGGCGTTCGTGACGGTGAGGTCGAGGCGGACCTGGTCCCCGGCGCGGTAGTCGGCCTGACCGGGCCGCAGCGCCAGGCCGAGGCCGCCGTCGGCGGGCGCCGCGGCGGCGCTCGCCGCCCCGGTCGGCAGAGCGGTCACGAGTACGCCGAGCGCCGCAGCCAGCCGCAGGGTCCACCTCATGGTGCGGACTGTAGAAGCGGGTGGGCCGGTTTCCGCGCGGTCTGTCGGGGACCGGTCGGAGCCGTATCCTGCTGGTGATGAAGCTCTTCGGTACGGTCGCCGACCTGTACGAGCGCGCGCGGCCCGGTTATCCGCCGGAGATCGCCGAGTCGATCCTCGGCTACCACGGCGGTACCCCGGCCTCAGTGGTCGAGGTCGGCGCGGGCACCGGCAAGGGCACCGACGTGCTGGCCCGCCTCGGCGCGCCGCTGACCTGTGTGGAGCCCGACGCGCGGATGGCGGCCCGGCTGGCCGAACGGTTCCCGGACGCGCGCATCGAGGCAACGACGTTCGAGCGGTGGTCGCCGCCGGCCGGCGGGGTGGACGTGCTCGCCTGCGCGATGGCCTGGCACTGGCTGGACGCCGCCACCCGCAACGCCCTGGCCCGGCGCGCCCTGGCACCCGGCGGCACGCTCGCCGTCTTCGGGCACCGCTACGACTACGCCGACGCCGGCCAGCAGGCCGCCGTCCGGGCCGCACTGCGATCCGTCGACCCCACCGTCCGGAAGCGGCCCGTCGACTGGTTCCACCAGGACATCCTCGACAGCGGGCAGTTCGACGACGTACGCCGCGAGGTGTTCCGGCGGGAACTGCCGCTGGACAAGGAACGGTACCTGGCGCTGATGCGCACGTTCGGGCCGTACCTGTCCCGCACCCCCGAGCAGCAGCAGCGCGGGATCGCCGCCCTGGACCGGCTGGTGGACGACTTCGGCGGCACCGTCGTGCTCGACCTGCGGACCACGCTGGTGCTGGGCCGGGCCGATGCTCGGTGACCGGTGGGGCGTGTCGGACGACGAGACGCTGGGCCGCTACCCGTGCGACGACTTCGTGCCCGCGCCCACGTTGCGGGCGTGGCGCGGGGTGAGCGTGGACGCGCCACCGGCGGCCGTGTGGCAGTGGGTCGGCCAGATCCGGCTCGCGCCCTACTCGTACGACTGGATCGACAACCTCGGCCGCCGCTCACCGCAACTGCTGGTGGGCCTTCCCGAGCCGGTGGTCGGCGAGCCGTTCACCACCGCGGGCGGGCGGCGAAGGGGCCGGATCCTCGCGGTCGAGCCGGGGCGTCACCTCACCGCCTCGATCATGGGCGCGGTCCTGTCGTACGTCCTGGTGCCGGATGCCGGGAACACGACCCGCCTGCTGCTCAAGGTCGTGATGCGGACGAACCCGGTGATCGCCCTCGGCGGATGCCTCGGTGACCTGGTAATGGCCCGCCGGCAGTTGCTGAACCTCAAGCGGCTCGCCGAGGAGGGCGCGGTTCCGGGGCGCTGATCCGTCACTCCGGGCGTCGTTCGACCGGCGCGCTGCTCACCACGCCGTCGGGGCGGACCTCCTGACGCAGACGCGCCAGGTTGACGAACCGGTCGCCGTCGGGCGGTACGGCGTCGAGCAGGCGCAGGACCACAGTGCAGTACTTGGCCATGGTGTTGCGGCCCGGCATGAGGATGGACAGCTCGTCGTGGGCGTCCGGCGTCTGCACGAACAGGTCGGCAGGCAGGGACGGCAGCGTCTCCGGGGTGTCCGCCACAGCGACCTTGACCGTCCAGAACGGCCCGGTGCCGTCGAGTACGCGCCGGTCCTGTTCCGGCGTCTCCAGCGTCAGCGTCCGCCACGGCTCACCCAGGCAGGTGAGGCCCGCCTGCCGCACGGCGGTGACCAGTTCGGCCGCCGCCGCCTGGATGATCTCCTCGGCCCGGTCCCACTCCTGCGCGTCCCGGCCCAGTGGCGTGCCCGGCACGAGCCGCGCCACCACAGTCGTGGCCGGCACGTGCCGCAGCCGCGGCTCCGGCTGCGCCTCGAAGACGGCGCGGGCGGCAGCGATCGCGTCCGCCTGCGCCTGGCGTTCCCGGCTGACCTCGTCGCTGTGCCGATCGAGCAGGGCGAGCGCCTGGTCCGGTTCGTCGAGGGCACGCCGGACGAGCTTCACGCTCATCCCGGTGTCCCGCAGCAGCGTGATCAGCATGGCGCGTTCCACCTGCTCGAAGGCGTACGAGCGGTGGCCGGTCCGGTCGTCGACCTCGGCGGGCACGAGCAGCCCTTCGGCGTGGTAGAAGCGCAGCGCCTGCGGCGACAGGTGACACATCTGGCTGAACTCGCTGATCGACAACATGATCCCAGCCTGCCCCCTTCAGTAACCGCAAGGGCAAGCGCCGCCGCCTAATGCTGGGGCAGCCCGGCGGCGGCCGCGATCGTCTCGACCGCCTGCTCCAAGCCGGTGCTCTCCGGGAGGACGAGTTCGCCGGGCCAGCCCAGGATGTCGTGCGCGGCGTACCAGCCGCTCATCTGCTCGGCGGTGAAGTCACCGGCCTGCGGGCGGGTCAGATGCCGGCGCAGCGTCTCGGCCAGCGACACGTCGAGGTAGCAGAACAGCGACCGCCCCCGGTGGCCGTCCCGCAGCGAGGTCAGCATGTCGCGGTAGCGGCCGGTGTACAGGATGCCCTCCAGGACCACGTGGTAGCCGTGGTCGAGCGCGAACCGGACGGTCTGCTCGATCAGGGCGGGCGCGACGCCGCCGGGCTTGTCCCGTTCGCGCAGGACGATGCGGCGCAGGTAGTCCTGTTCGACGAGGGCGCATCCCCGGCCGTGCCGGTGTCGTAGCTCGCGGGCGATGCTGCTCTTGCCCGAGCCGGAGTTGCCCCTGATTCAGACGAGGATCGTGTCCGGGCTGCCGGCCGATTCGGCGCGCACATTCCATCCCTGGCGTCACGTGCCGCAGGCGAATGCCGATCAGGTCCGGGTGATCACCAGGAACGCGTACCCGATCACCTTCGTGCCGTCCCAGTTGTACATGGGCGGCACGCCTGCGGCTTCGTCCACGACGACTGGTACTTGGGCGGCGCACCCATGGGCCGGTTCCCTCCCCGCCACCGGGCTGACCGCCCCTCGGTGGAACGTCATGGGTGTCTCCCGGCCCGTTTGACATCCATGGCGTTCCACCCGCGGGCGGTCGCCCCGGCGCGCGCCCGTCCCGCCTGCCGGCGATGTACCCGAAAAGGCCCCGACCGGCGTGGAACGCCTGTTCAGGGCCTTGCTCGTTGGTGCGCCGCCAGGAACTCGAACCCCCGAACCCGCGGATTAAGAGATAGACGGACAACGTGCGATGACGTCCAGTCCGGCCGACTGAGTCCACCTGTTCGCGGTCACGCCCCGACTTCGGCCGGTCGGCGTCCCGCCCAGTCCGTCGAAAGCTGGTCCGTCCATCGCGCCGGAGCACCCGTGGAGCACCCGGTCATGAGCCAATTCGTCGACGATGCCTGCTCAGCTCAGGGCTTAGCGCGGACCTGACTCCAGAAAGCGGTGACGTTGTCATTGTCCGGGCCTTCTGCCCGGATCGTCGTGGGAGGCACCTTGAACCGGACCTTGGCCTTCGCTGGTCCGGCCGACGTGATCGGTACGAGATCCGCCAAGCCCGCGTTGACCAGCAAGCGGACGAAATCCCTCCATACGTCGAGGCCATGGCGATGTTGCCAGCCGGACTGTTCCTCGGCGCTGCGGTAGTCCGATTCGTAGACCACGATCGAGTCCGCCCGGCTGATGACACGGGACAGGAAGACGTCGACGTGGTTGGCGAACTGGCTGTCCGGACGGCTCTCAGCCACCCGTTGCAGCGGTACACCGAGCCGGACCAACTCGCGCGAGATATCCGCTGTCCCCTCGCAAAAAGACTGCGGGGTGATCAGAAGCGTGATCCGTTCCGGATCCAGTCCGGTCACATTTCCCAGCCGCATCAACATCCTCACCCGGAGGGTCTCGATGTCGCAGTCGTCGAAGTTGATACACGGTGTCAACGGCAGAATCAGTTCGTTGATGGCGCAATGGGCGAAGGTCAGCTGCCCGCATGTCACGTCCGAAAGATCCAGCACGTCGAACTCGACGTCGTGGATCCGCACCGAACCGAGGCGACGAAGCACCCGGGCCACCTCAGCCCAGAGAGAACCAAGGTTCTTGCGGAAAGTCTGCTGCCGCTCCGGCGACACGTGCCGGGTCTGGCCCATCTCGGTGATCATAAGGTCAGGGATAGTTTCGGCGCTGTACCGGACCACATGCGTGACAGTCGCGGCTCGCCATTCCACGCTGGCCAGAACGTCATGAAACTCGACATGTTTATCGTTGCGAATCATCTCCAAAATTGCATTCGCGAGGAACTGATCGTAGAAGAGTTCGTGTTGGAAGGTGAAGCGCTTCTCGGTGGATCTGCTGTTCCCGGCGAACGCGACACCGCACAGAACCGATAGACGATTCGTCAGGCCGCGGCGCACCTCCAGATCCTCGCTATTGATCGCCAGCGAGGCGGCAAACCGAAGTTCCTCGACGGACACCTCGCGCTCACGCTGGTCGGCCATCAGCTGGGCCAGATACTCGAACATTCGTTCCAACTCCATATTGGTCAGGAGTGGTTTGCTGCCTGGGGTAGTGAGCTTCGCGATCTCCCGGTTGATGTACTGATCGATGAGACGCTGCGGCAGGGGCCGGCCGGCAGCGGCCTCGACGTCTCGGCTGGCCGCACGCCTGCGTACATCCTCGAGGAAGACTCTGGCGAAGAAGGGTAGACCTAGCAGATCGCGGTCCTGTTCGCTCAGGACCGCGGTCTCCCGTTCCGGCACGCCATTAATTTGCAGAAAGCGCGCCGCCAGGGACTTGTCCCAGCGTTGGATCTCGGCCACCTGGTGTCGGACAGCGAGGCGCTGTGAACCGTCAGCCCGCTGAATGCTGGACCGGTACTGGTTCAGGTAGTAAGAGGAGCGCGCAGAAACGATGATCACTCCGCGGCCGCCGAGATCCTCGATCCAGGGCCTCAAGGATCCCAGCGCGTCGTCGTAACCGACGCCGCCGAGCAACTCGTCGAATCCGTCGACAAAGAGTGCCATGAGGCCATTGCGGCACAACGCCCGAACTGCGGCCTCGGTGAGGTTTCTGGTCGCTGTGACCGCCGCGTCCACCACCATCGGTAATGTAGCCAGAACATGCCCGGCCGACGACACGTAGAGGAAGAGCGGGCCCTCCGGGCTCTTGCCCTCCTCGATCTGACTGGCGCGGTCGAGTGCCGCTTTGAGGAGAACCCGGGTCTTGCCGATACCGGCCTCACCAGTAACGAAGTAGACTTGAGTGTGGGTTCCTCGTGACTCGACGCTGGTGTCGATCTGAGTGAGGAGCTGGTCGAAGGACTGCATGTCACTGCTCTCGGCCGCCGGTTGACCGGAGAGATCTCTTATCCGGATTCTCGACTCCACTGGGTTCGGCGGCATCGCAGCCCAGCCGAGCGCGGTCTGTTCCTCAGTAACCAACTGTTGGTAGAGTTCGACAAGCTGCTGCCGGATCCTGCGAGCAACCACGGTCAGGTTCGCCAACTGCCGGAGGAAGTGCGAGTACGGCTGCCACTGTGTACCATCTTTCCACTGCCGCGCCTCGTCTGGGCCCAACCGGAATCCGTCGATGCGATCCTCGGTTCCCTCACTGGTTGCGCGTTTCCAGAAAAACGCGACACCACCGGCTATTTCATCGTGGTAGGGATCGAAGTCCGGATCACGAAAACCGGCTAGGTCGGCACGCACGTCCGAAATGAAGGCGGCGAACGCGCGGTCGCCGTTCTTCGCCTCGATGGACTGGCCTATGGCATGCACCAGCTCCTCGTCGGCCAGATTGAACCGGACCGGCGCGTATTCGCCGGGCCGAATATAGACCGGCTGAAGTCCGGTGAACTGGGCGAGGAGACACCAGCTTCCGGCGTTGTCGGAGAGCACGAACGGCCACAGCGGAAGGCATCCGTCCGGCCAGGCGAGCGTCACTCCGAACATGCTGTCGCCAGTGCGCGTACCCTGCATCATCTCCGCGTCGGCCAGCATCGTGTGAACGGCCTCGGTGACCTCGGAGATAACTCGCTTGACATGTCTTGCCAGTGCCGAACGATCCGGCTCATGGGGGACGGGGCCCCCGTGACTTAGGTGGTTCCGCAGCTTCAGGAGGCTTGTCAGTCCGGAGTCGTTGGGCCAGCGGGAGTCGAGCGCGCCGAGGACTCGGCTCACGGCACTAGTGACAATGCGTACGGCCGGGGTGCTCGGCAGGTTCGGTGCGAGCGAGAGGAAGCGGCGCAGATAGCTTGTCCAGCTTCCGAAGCCTGGAGCACGGCCCAGGTTCACCGCCTCTCGGTCGTTCTGCCGCAGGCAACCGGCGACGCATAGGGTCAGAAACCGTAGCTCGAAATCGACCTGAGCGATGTTCTCGTAGAGGCTAGAGGGCTCCGGGGCTTCGCGAAACGTCTGCTCGGTCTTCCGATACTGGTCGATCGCCCGCACGCGACATCCCCTCCGATAGCCGTAACCTGACAAACGGTGAGGATACCCAGGAGTTCCTTGCCCGGCATCGGTTGAAGTTTCTGAAATTCGTCGCGGACAAACTGCACACGCCGACCGGCCACGTGAACAAGATCGCCAAACACGGCACGGCGGCCATCTACTGATCCCGGTCAAGGCCAAGCAGCCGACCTTGCACGCCCAGCTCAAGACCGTCCTGGCGCAGACCCCGGTAGGCCACCGATCCCGCGACCGTGGCCACGGCCGCCACGAGACCCCGCACCACCAAGGCAGTCTCCATGAACATCGCGGCGACATCCTGTTTCCGCACGCCCACCAAGCCGTCCGGATCACCCGCACCACCGCGGCAAGACCAGCCGCGCACCCTGGCGGTTCGGCTCGAGGAGGCGGTCGGCTGGTTGGCCTCCGCGATGGACGAACCGGCGCTTTGCTCGATCAGCTCAAGCTGCCGAGGGGCGACACTCGACGCCGCCAGAGCCTCGTCCAATCCCAGACGGAGTCTGACCAGGCCTCCGGCCTCACTGCTCCCCATACGGGCAGGCGATCGATCCGCTCCACCGGCCACGGTCTCGATGCTGACGTCGCGCGGCATAGTGCTGTCCTCGTTGCGGCCGAGCCCCATGACCGGACGCGGAATATTCAGACCCACGGCGATCCGTTCCAGCACCTCGTACGCCGTGACCTGCCGGACGCCCTTGGCGATTTCAGTAGCGCGGTGGGGCGAGAGGCCAACGAGAGCGGCGATCCTGCCGTAGGACATGCCCCGGGCGTGAAGGAAGCGGAAGACCGTAGTGATGTCACGTTGTCGCAGGAGCTCGAGGATCGGTCGGCCGTTCCACAGCCCCGAACTCCACCACTCGGGATCCACCTGCACGGCCACGATCACCTCCGATCGGACGACGACCACCTGACAGCACAGCGCATCCGCGCCGTCACATCAAGTCAATGGCGGCCGAGTCGACAGCCCATCCAGAGTCGGCGCTTGGGGTGGCATCCGAAAGACCCACGATGAGCTCTCAGGGTGTCCCCTCGTGGGATCAGCACAGGCTCCGGAGCACCACAACCTGTCCAGCCCGAGCCTTGGTCATCGGCCTGCGCAACCGAAGCAAGTGAATGCAAATGAGGGAAGAGTGGTCTATCAATAATCCGTCATAGCTCAGCCGAAGGAGCGGATCTATAGGCACCCAACAGGCAGAACACCCGCAGAAGGTCGAGGCCGAAAGGGTCGAGCCACCCCACCCCCTTCAGACACCCATTGGCACCCATAACTATCTTACGTAGGTCATCAGCTAGTCGCTTTGAGTGCAACAGACCGGGTGGTGGCTTGCGGATGATGACCAACACCCACAGGGCTAACTGCGCAAACGCCCGACGGCCGGGCTGCGAGTGCTCCGGCTGCGGGGGCTCACAACACGGCTGGCAAGGATGGAGCCTTTTTCATCCTGCGTAGCGGGCGGCTTCGACGTGGTGCAAGACGAGGGTGGCCTGCACGATCGCGGTAGCGCGGCGCGGGCAGCAGCGAAGCTTGGCCAGGATCTTCCAGGTCTTGAGCGTGGCGATCGCGCGCTCACCGCGGGCGCGGATCTTCGCGTGCGCCTGGTTGACCGTCTTCTGCCGGCGTGACAGCTTCGGCCGGAAGCGGCGCCGCTTGAACGGGATGCGCAGGCTGCCGCGGGCGCCCTGGTAGCCCTTGTCCGCGAAGGTCATCACATCGGCGCTGGTCAAGGCTTCGATGATGCCGTGGGTGCGGGCGGCGGTCAGGTCATGCGTTGAACCGGGCAGCGCGGCCGATGCCCAGACGAGACGCCCGGCCGCATCCGCGATGACCTGCACGTTCACGCCGTGACGTTTGTGCTTGCCGGAGTAGTACGGCTTCTGGTCGGCGACCCGGTCGATCGGGGTCAGCGTGCCGTCCAGGATCGCGTAGGCCAGTTGTCGGATGCGCCGCATGGCGGTGTCCAGGTCCTCGGCGGCAGCGCTGAGCAGGGCGATTGCTTCTTGAACATAGCGCCAGGCGGTCGCGACGCCGATCTCGAAGCCGGCGGCGAGGCGGGTGTAGGTGTCGCCGTTGCGCAGGTGGGCCAGGGCGAGTAGTGCCTGGCGGCCCGGGGTCAGTCGCCTCCACCGGGATTTGCGCTGCTGGCGGTGGCCGCGGATTCGCTCGGCGAGGTGGTTCAGGGTCCGGTTGGACAACGGGATCGTGGCAGGGTAGGACAGCATGGCGAGGCTCCCGGTCGGGGCATCGGGTTTTGGTCGATTTGCTGTCCTACCTGGAGCCTCGCCCTCATCGATCAGCACCCCTTGCCGACCCGGGCTGACCTGCAAGATCAGGCTGGAAAAGGCTCATGGATGAGCCTGGCCGCCGACCAGCCAGAGAAACGCGACGACCGGCGGCGCGAACTCAAGGAAGAGGCAGAAGCAGACCAAGGATCCGGACGCCTGGGTTTTAACGCCCGCAACCGCCAGGTCTACTTCGACCTTGCACGCCTGGACATCGCCGACTACCTGTGGGCCGCCGACGATCGAGCCAAGATCAACGGTCGGTTGCCCCGCGATGTTGAACCATCATCGACGTCATCAGACCTTGGCCGGATAGACACCGTCGGCCGAGAGGTCATGGGGAACACGTGGCCCGAGATCTCAGCCGGCATAGACAGCCTCGTCCGGAACAAGGCTGACGCCAGGGAGGTCAAGAGATGCTTGGCCGATCACACGTGGTGCAGCCTGTTGGTGGCCCCGATCCAGTTGATCGAGAGGATCAACAAGGCCGTCGACCTGCTCTCGGATACCGCCAAGCAGTTCATCACCGGCGTGTTGTCGCAGCGGTTCGGTTCGGGGGTGCCCCGGCTGGTGACCGACGCCGTAATCCGCCTTGTCGTGGACAAGGTGTGGTCAGCCCTGGCGAGGCTGCTGGAGGCTCACTTTCCCCTCCTCGGAACAGACACCCTGCGCGTCCTGAGGATGCTGGCCATCTTCACCTGCCCCTCGGTCGAACACCACCCAGAGGTCTACAAGCACGCCGTCAGGCCGCTCATGGACGACGCGCACGAAATCATCACGGACGAGATCAAGACGCACGTAGTAACCCTCTTCACCGCGTGGTGGCGGCGGCGCGCTCCGGAAGCTCTCGCCTAACGCCCGGACACGTCTGGCCCTTCAACCCCGGGGAAGAACCAGCGGTACGCGCCACACGCACACGAGACCCGCGTAAGCGAAAAAGGCCCCGACCCGGTGCGTGACACCAGGTCGGGGCTTTGATCGTTGGTGCGCCGCCAGGGACTCGAACCCCGAACCCGCGGATTAAGAGTCCGCTGCTCTGCCAGTTGAGCTAGCGGCGCTCGCTGACAACGGGAAGAAGATTAGCACGCCCGCCGAGCCGGGTTCCAATCCGATACCGGGGTCCCCCCTTCGGTCGAGCTTAACCGGCGAAAGCGACCAAAACGGTCAGACTGTTCAGCGCCGGGGCGGGTCAGATGGCGTCGATACGGCACGATGTCCGCCAGGCATGTGAGGACAGGGGTGGGCATGGGCAGGTTCTCGCGGGCCGGGGCGACGGTGGGCGCCCTGGTCCTCACGGCGTCGCTGGCACTGACCGGGTGCGGCGGCGGCGACGAGGGGAAGAAGCCGGCGTTCGAGCCCGGCCAGCAGCAGGTCGGCGGCGTCTCGGCCTCGGCGCCCGCCGACCCGAGCGCCGCCCCGACCGGCGGCGCCCCCGCGGCGGCGCTGACTGTCAGCCCGGCCGACGGCGCGGCGAGCCGGCCGGTCAGCACCGAGATCAGCGCCCGCATCCCGGGCGGCGGCACCGTGTCGAAGGTGGTGCTCGCCACCGCCGACGGCACCGCCGTCGCCGGACGGATGCGACGGGACGGGTCCAGCTGGGTGCCGTCGGCCGCGCTGAAGTACGGCACGAAGTACACCGCCACCGTCACCGGCGCCGGCAAGGACGGCCAGACGTACGAGGGCACCAGCACGTTCACCACGATGGCCAAGCCGAAGTCGATGATCGGCTCCGGGCTCTACCTGTTCAGCGACAAGACGTACGGCGTGGCCATGCCGGTGGTCGCCGAGTTCTCCCCGGGCATCCCGAAGAAGGACCGGGCCGCGGTGCAGAAGCGGATGTTCGTGCAGACGGACCCGCCGCAGCCCGGCGCCTGGCACTGGGTCGACAACGGCACCCAGGCGTACTACCGCGCCCCGGAGTACTGGAAGACCGGCACCACGATCACCGTCCGGCTGGCGCTGGCCGGGATCCCGCTGAGCAACGGCCGCTACGGCAACATCGACCGGAGCGCCACCGCGAAGATCGGCCGCGCGTTCGAGATGACCGTCGACAACGCGACGAAGCGGATGACGGTCTCCGAGAACGGCACGGTGATCCGTACGCTGCCGGTGAGCCTGGGCAAGAAGAGCACCCCCTCCTCCAGCGGCACGATGGTGGTGATGGAGAAGAAGGAGTCCACCGTCTTCGACACCCGCAGCGAGCCGGACCCGGCCAACCGGTACGTCACCGAGATCGACTTCGCCCAGCGGATCACCTGGGGCGGCGAGTACATCCACGCCGCGCCCTGGTCCGAGGGCGTGCAGGGGCGCCGGAACGTCTCGCACGGCTGCGTCAACGTGTCGATGGCCGACGGGCGGTGGCTGTTCGGCAAGACGCTCGTCGGTGATCCGATCACGGTGAAGGGCACCGAGCGGCGCCTCGCCCCGGGCAACGGCTGGACTGCCTGGAGCTTGAGCTGGTCGGAGTTCGTCGCCGGCAGCGCGCTGCCGGTGCCGGAGGGCGGGCAGTCCGCCCCGTTCTGACCGGCGTACCGTGGTCGGACACGCCACCTCCGACGAAGCGCCGGGCGGCCGTGGAATCGTTACATCCCGGCGAGGTGTTCCGGTTCACGCCCGGCAACGCGTAAGCGCTCCGGCGCGTCTGACCTGAGACGACGCCGAACGGCATCACTTGTGAGGGAATCATGCGAGCTGGCCAGGACGAACCGATCAGGGGCGGGAGCGCCCCGCGCGTCGGCCGCCGCCGCGCGCTGGCGGCCGGGGTGCTCGCCGCCGCGTTGGCCCTGACCTCCGCCTGCACCGGCGGCGGTGGCGGCAAGCCGTCGAGCTGGCAGGGCGGCGGCGACGGTGGCGAGAAGGCCCCGAAGGCCGCCGCCACGATCAGCGAGCCCGCCGCCGACGCCAAGGACGTGCCCGCCTCCACCGCCATCGTCTTCACCACGACCGAGGCGCAGGAGACGACGGTCGAGGTGAAGGACTCCGCCGGCAAGGCCGTCGACGGCGCGGTCGCCGCGGACGGCAAGAGCTGGCTGCCGGCCGGCGCCCTGGAGTACGGGCAGACGTACACCGCGACCGTGACGGCGACCGGCGACGACGGCAAGCCCGCGACCGCCACCAGCACGTTCACCACCATGGCGAAGCCGGCCAAGCAGGTCCGGGTCACCAGCTTCCTCGGCGACAACCAGGTCGTCGGCGTGGCCATGCCGCTGATCGTGAAGTTCGGCCGGGCCATCCCGGAGGACTACCGCGACGACGTGCAGCGCCGGATGATCGTCACCGCCAAGCCGGCCCAGGAGGGCATCTGGCACTGGGTGAGCCCGACCGAGGTGCGCTACCGGCCCAAGACGTTCTGGAAGCCGAACAGCACCGTCAGCTACAAGGTGCAGGCGGGCGGGCTGCCGCTCGGCGGCGGCTGGTACGGCCGGTCCGACCTCACCGTCGACGTCAAGATCGGCCCGTCGTTCGTGATGACGGTCGACAACCGCACCAAGCGGATGACTGTGACCCGCGACGGCAAGGTGGTCAAGACCATCCCGGTGAGCCTGGGCAAGAAGAGCACCCCCTCGTCCAGCGGCACGATGGTGGTGATGGAGAAGCTCCGGCACACGGTCTTCGACACCATGGAGGAGCTGGGCCCGGAGGAGGGCTACCGCACCGAGATCGACTACGCCCAGCGGCTCACCTGGGGCGGCGAGTTCATCCACGCCGCGCCCTGGTCCGAGGGCGTGCAGGGCCGGTCGAACGTGTCGCACGGCTGCGTCAACGTCTCGATGAAGGAAGGCAACTGGCTGTTCGCCAACACCCGGATCGGTGACCCGATCACGGTGAAGGGCACCGAGCGCAAGCTCCAGAACGGCAACGGCTGGACCGACTGGAACATGAGCTGGGCGGAGTACGTCAAGGGCAGCGCCCTGCCGTACGAGCCGCCGGCCGCCGACACCCCGGACCCCGACACCACGCCGGACGCCGGTACGCCGAGCGTCGAGCCGACCCCCTGAACCCCGCTCACGACGAAGCCCCCTCCGGAAGGAGGGGGCTTCGTCGTGAGGAGACACACAGGCCATGTCTTGTCGGGACCGCGCTCGTTCCCCTCATGGCCGGGCGCGCCATGGACCTTCCGTCAGCCGGTCGTTGAGGTGGTCAGATGAGCAGCGCGGCCTGGCTCGACGAGTCGATGCGTCAGCGGCCCGACCGCAGCGGCATCTACGTGCTCGCAGCGGCGGTGATATAGACCGGCGAGGTCGAGATGGTCAGGTTCGACGCTGCCAGGCTGGCTCCGACGCCCCGGGCCCGCGTTCACTACCGGGACGCGACCGACGGCGAACGGCGCAAGATGGTCCAGGCCGTGGCGTCCATGACTGCAGCGGTCCATGTGGTGGTCATGGGAACCGGCATGGACAGCTCCCGGCAGGAACGCGCCCGGCGGCTGTGCATGGAGCAGATGTTGTGGCAACTCGACCGGGCAGGCGTGGAACACTCGAGCATCGAGACCCGCACGGCGTCGCTCAACGCCAAGGACACCGCTGCCATTGCTCAGTTCAAGCGGCGGCGGATCATCTCAGGACGGATCAAGATTGACTTCGTGCGGCCGTACGGACCGCAGAGTGATCCGCTGCTGTGGCTGCCGGACATCGTTGCCGGCGCGGTCAGCAGCGCACACGGCTCAGCTCATGGGCAACAGCTGCTCGCTCCGCTGACGCCCACACTGAGGATGTCCGAGATCGAACTGCACTGACTGTGAACATGCGCGGGGCCGAGGTCCCGGTCTGCCCCGGGAGTCCTCGGCCCGACTTCCGACCACATCCGCGGACTGATCGGCTCCATCTACCACCTCAGTGTAGGCGTGCTTCTTCGGACAGGAAGCACATCGCGTCGATTTCCAGCCGGAGTTCGAACGCCTTCCGCAGGGGAGACGCGCACTGGCGGGGCCACGACTCCCCTGCGGTGCCCCTGAAACGACTCACGCCCCCTCGGAGGAGGGGGCGTGATCAGGCAGTGGAGCAGATCCACTATCGGGGTGACTGATGGGAATTGAACCCACGACAACCGGGACCACAACCCGGTGCTCTGCCAACTGAGCTACAGCCACCATGCTCGCCGCTTGCGGTTGCCCGGGCGGTGCGCGGACTAATAATAGCCACACTCCGGCCGACCCCGTCCACCGGGTTCGGCGCGGGCGTCAGAGCTGGGCGGCGATCGCCTTCGCGGCCTCGACGTCCGGGCCCGGCAGCGGCACGAACACGGTCCGCCGGTAGTACTCCAGCTCGCGGATGCTCTCCCGGATGTCGGCGAGCGCCCGGTGGGCCAGGCCCTTCTGCGGCTGCCCGAAGTACACCCGCGGGTACCAGCGCCGGCACAGCTCCTTGATCGACGACACGTCGATCATCCGGTAGTGCAGGTGGGCGTCGAGCCGGGTCATGTCGCGGGCCAGGAAGCCCCGGTCGGTGGCGATCGAGTTGCCGCACAGCGGCGCGGTACGTGGGTCCTTCACGTAGCTGGTCACGTAGTCGAGCACCATGTCCTCGGCCTCGGCCAGGGTGACCGTGGAGCGGCGCACCTCCTCGGTGAGCCCGGACTTGGCGTGCATGCTGCGCACGATCTCCGGCATGCCGTCGAGCACCTCGTCGTCGGCGTGGATCACCACGTCGACGCCGTCACCGAGCACGTTGAGATCGGGATCGGTGACCAGCGCCGCGACCTCGATCAGCGCGTCCCGCCGCAGGTCCAGCCCGGTCATCTCACAGTCGATCCAGACGAGAAGATCAGCCACCGGAACAGACTACGCGCCGCCGACCCGCCCGCGCCTCGGCACGGTGGCCGACGTGGACCGCTAGGGTTTCCTGCGTGCCAGCCGAACCCGCCGCCCCACCCGCCGTCGCCCGCGGCGACGTGGGCGCGCGTACGGTCCGGCGGGTCGTAACGGTGCTGGCGCTGGTCGCGATCCTGCCGGCGCTCTACCTGCCCAACCTGCGCCACGACTACTACGACCAGAAGATCTACATGTCGGCGATGGACTGGTGGGCGGCCGGGCATCCGCTCTACGACTACGTCCAGCCGGACCGGGTGCAGGGCGCGCTCTACTTCACCTATCCGCCGTTCGCGGCGCTGCTGCTGCTGCCGTTCGGCTATCTGCGGCTCGGCGTCGCGGTCGCCACGTTCGTGGTGCTGACAGTGGCCGCCGTGGTGGTGACGACCCGCTGGCTGGTGCTGCCGGTGCTGCGGCGGCACGACCTGCCGCGCGGGTTCGGGCTGACGGTCGCCGTGCTGCTGGTGCTGGCGGTGGAGAGCACCCGGGAGACGCTCACGCTCGGGCAGATCAACATGCTGCTGGTGGTGCTGATCCTGGCCGACCTGCTGTTCGCCGTACCCCAGGGGCGACGCTGGGCCGGCGTGGGCGTGGGACTGGCCGCGGCGCTCAAGCTCTTCCCCGGCATCTTCGTCCTCTACCTGCTGGTCGCCCGCAAGTGGCGGGCGGCGGCGGTGGCGGCGGCGACCGCGGCGGCGGCCACGTTGCTGGCGGCGGCGGTCGCGCCCGGTGACTCGTGGCGGTTCTGGACCCACGAGCTGTGGGCCACCGACCGGGTGGGCCGCACCGACTACACCGGCAACCAGTCGCTGTTCGGGCTGCTCAGCCGCCTGTCCGCGTCGGCCGAGGCGGACCGGCTGCTGTGGCTGCTGCTCGCGCTGGCGGTGGCCGCGTTCGGCCTGTGGCGCGCGGCGCGGGCGGCGCGCGCCGGGGACGCGCTGGTGGGGCTCACAGTGACCGGCCTGGTGGGCGGGCTGGTCAGCCCGATCACCTGGATCCACCACCTCTACTGGTTCATCCCCGCCGTGGTGGTGCTCGTCGACGCGGCGCTGGACGCCGATCCGGCGACGCCGGCCGGGGCGCGCCGCCGGGGCGGGCTGTTCGCGCTGGCCGCCGTGGTCGGCCTGCCGATCGTGTACGGCCTGGTGACGTTCCAGGACTGGGGCACCGCCATCGTGCACACGGACGACCCGGTCGACTTCGTCGTGCGCAACGTGTACGTGCTGCTCAGCCTGCTGTTGCTGGTGGTGCTCCCGATCCGCCACCACCGGGACGAACCTCAGATAACACGGACTGAACGGACACACCTCGCAACAAACGGCGATCAGCGCTAATCTGGTCTCAACTACCTCAGATTTCTCCCAGGTAGCACCGATCCCCCGGTGAGGACGGCCCTCCGCGTCGGCAGCGCGGAGGGCCGTTCGGTTCTTCCGGTCAGTCCTGGTCGTCCGGGCACCGGCCGGGCGGCGGGGCGATCGCCGCGCGGGTCCGCCCGTGGGTGCCCGAGCCCACCGCCACCAGATGCCGTTCGGGCCGCGACGCCGGACCCGGCTGCCGGCCCAGCCCACTCAGCGAGGTGACGCCGAGGCGCCCGGCCAGCACCGGCACCTGGTCCGGCTCGACCACGAAGACCACCTCACGCGGCCGCAGCGGCCGCAGGAGCACCACCACGGCGAGGACCACGAGCAGCGTCCCGCCGGTCAGCAGCGCCCACGCCAGCCCGGGGAACCAGCCGGCCCGCAACTCGCCCCGCATCCGCAGGTCGAGCCCGTCGGCGCCGTCGACGCGCATCACCACCAGGCTCAACGACCGGCCGCTCAGCTCGGCCGGGCTCCACTCCAGCGAGCCGATGCCCTCGCGTACCCAGAAGGGCTGGGCCAGCGGCACGGCGACACCGTCGCCGGCGGTCGCCGGGTCGAGATCGACCGGAAGCGCCCCCCGGGTGACGGCGACGCGGCGCACGGTGCTGTGCGGGACGTCGGCCAGCCACCGCCGCACCTGGTCGGTCGGGGCGAGTCCGAGGAAGACCGGGCCGTGATCGTCCCGTGCGGTGAGGTGCAGCCGGGCCTGCCCGGTGCGGGCCACCGGCAGGTCGGTGCGCAGCAGCGCGTCCACGTCGGTCACCAGCACCGCGCGGGCGGGCGTGCGGACCGGCTCGAACCGGGCGCCGAAACCGCCGTCCGGGTCGGCGTGCCGGGCCGCGAGCCAGAGGCCGGCGCCGGCCAGCAGGGCCGGAACCCCCAGCGCCAGCAGCACCATGCCGGCGATCGTGCGTGCGAAACGCATTCGCGTCGTCCCTCTCGGTAGCCAACTACCCGCCAGACCTTACCGACGCGGGTCGGCCGATCGCCGGATATCGGCGGCACCCGGCCGGGACGGCGACCGGCCCGGCGGATCGTTCCGCCGGGCCGGTGCGTCGCTCGCGTTCAGGACTTCGCCGCGGGCTCCCGCCGGGTACGCGCGAACGCCAGACCGCCGAGGACCAGGCCGGCCAGTCCGGCGACCAGACCGGCCACCCCGAGGGCGGTCGCCGCGCCGGAGCCGGCGTCGTCGTCATCGTCGTCGGCCGCCGCGGCGGCCGGCGCGCTCGCGCCCGGCGAGGCGGGCGCGTTCTCGGCGGCGGCCAGCTTGAGCACCGGCGCCGGGTTCTCCGGCTCCTCCGCGCCCGGCGTCGGCTCCTCGATCCACCGGGAGACGTTGCCGTCGGAGTACGTCTGGAGCACCTTGAACACCATCGTGTCGACCTGCGGCAGCGGGCCCATCGACACCGGGAACTCCTGGAACTCGCCCGGCTTCACGCCGCCGTTCGGCGCCGCGGTGAAGGTGAGCTTCGACACCGCCTCGGTGAGCTGGCTGCCGTGCACCTCGATCGGCGGGTCGACCTTGCGCTTCTCCACCGCCACCGTCCAGCCCGGCACCGGCATCGTGGACACCGAACCGACGGGTGCGTTCTCCGGCAGGTTCACCTCGACCTTGACCGTCGACGCCGTGTCGCTCTCGTTCGGCACCCGGAAGGCGAACCGGCCGTAGCCGCCCTGCTTGCCCTCGGCCGGGTTGATCGTGACGTGCGCCGAGGCCGGCCCGGCCAGGCCGAGCACGGTCGTGGCGACGGCGGTCAGGGTCAGCGCGGCGACGGTCGCGGAGCGCCGGAGACGGATCATCAGTGGGACCTTCCCGTTACTTGATCGGCACGGTGGCGGTCACCGTGGCCTGGTCGATGTCGGACGTGCGGACGGTGATGCGCAACTGCCAGTCACCACGGGCCGGCAGGTTGACCTCCCCGGTGGCGTGGTTGTCGCTCAACGGCAGCAGCGGGACCGTGATCGGCTCGATCCCGGCCGACGGCAGGGCGGCGGTGACCTTCCACTCCTGCACCGGCTGCGGCCGGTTGTCCGGGGTGTAGGCGTACAGGTGCATCGAGTTGTTGCCGGTCTCGGCCGGGTCCAGCTCGACCTGCAGCGAGTAGATCGGGCTGCTCAGCGTGGTGGAGAAGTAGCCGGGCGAGGCGCCCGGCGCGTCCGCGACGGCGGTCCGCGCCGGTGTGGTCTGCACGAGCGTCGCCGACACGCCCAGCACCACCGCCGTGATCACCAGCTCGGCCACCACCGCCCGCCGCATCGAGCCCGGCCGTCCGGCGGCGACGCGCCGCCGCACCAGCGCCCGGGAGTACGCGGCCACGCCGATCACCAGCGCGAACAGCGCGATCTTGGCGAGCAGCAGCTGCCCGTACGTGGTGTCGATCAGGGCCTGGAGGCTGGCCACCTCGATCAGCCCCTGCACGGTGCCGGCCAGCAGCAGCGCGGCCACCGCGAGCGCCGCCCAGCGGGACCAGATCGGCAGGATCGCGTCCAGCTCGCGCTCGTCGGCCCGGCGCAGCAGGAACACCGCGAGCATCACCAGCCCGCCGAGCCAGACCGCCATGGCGCCCAGGTGCACCGCGTCCACCACCACCGACACGGCCGGGGCCGGCGAGGCCGCCGCGTGCCCGGCGAGCGGCCAGGTGAACAGCGCGGCGCCGCCGAGAACGGCGAGGATGATCCCGTCGGTGCGGCCGACCGGGCCGGCGAACAGCGGCCGGAGCAGGAACGCCGCCGCGGCGATCAGGCCCAGCCGGACCAGGTGGGTCGTGCCGTACGCGCTACCGAGCACGTCGCCGAGCCCGGAGCCGGTCACGTCGAACAGGCCGCCGCCGTTGACGTAGGGCACCTGGAGCCAGATCTCGGCCAGCGTCGCCACCGCCAGCACGCCCAGCCCGGCCCAGGCCAGCCGGGCCGGGCCGCGGCGGGACAGCCGGCGCGGCCAGAGCGCGGCCAGCACCAGCGCCGGGCCGACGAGCAGCAGCAACCCGGCGTAGCCGGCGTACTTCGCCACCTTCACCGCGGTCTCGGTCACCGGGTTCGCCCGGTTGTCGGTGCCGCTGTCCGTCGGCGGCTCGGACGGCGCGCCGACGGAGTAGGTGAAGGCGCCGGAGACCGGGTGACTGTCCGCCGAGATGACCCGGTAACTCACCAGATAGGTGCCGCGCCCCGCGCCGGGGTCCACCGGGATGGTGACCTCGGCGCCCTGGAACGTCGGCTCGCCCCGGTCGGCCCGCGAGCCGTCGGGGGCGATCACGCGGACCTTCCCGGGCACCTTGCGGACGCTCTCGCTGAAGGTGATCACCACCTGCGCGGGCGCGTCGGGCACCACGGCGGAGGCGGCCGGGCTGCTGCTCACCAGCACCGCGTGGGCGCTGGCCGGGGTGGCCGGGACGAGCAGCAGGGCGACCAGCAGGAGCAGCAGCCCGGCGACGGCCCCGGATCGGGCGGCGACGGCCCGGGACGGGCGGCGTACGGCAGCAGTCATGACCGCCATGGTTCCCGAACCGGAGCCGATCCGGCGAGCCGGTCCCGGGCGGGCGTGACCGAGCGCCCACCCGGCGCGGCGGCGCGCGCCACGCCGGGCCTGCTCGGAGGTCATGGGAGGGTAGTCGGACGGCGGCGGGAAAAAGTTCCCGGCGTGTGCGGGACCACGGAATGGGCCGAAGGACCCTGTCCCCTCCAGGTACGCCGCGTAACCTCGGGTGACGTGATCCCCGGCTCGCGTGACACCGCCGACGACCGCCCCGAGGCGGCCGCCGAGGCTGTCCGGGACACGGCCACCGGCTGGGCGCTCGCCGCCCGCGACGGGGACCGCGACGCGCAGGCCGCCCTCGTCCGGGCCACCCAGGCCGAGGTGTGGCGCTTCGCCGCCGCGCTCGTCGACCCGGACAGCGCGGACGACCTGACCCAGGAGACGTACCTGCGGGCGTTCCGGGCGCTGCCCGGCTTCGAGGGGCGCTCCAGCGTGCGTACCTGGCTGCTCGGCATCGCCCGCCGGGCCTGCGCCGACCACCTGCGCACGGTGGTACGCCGCCGGCGGCTCGACGCGCGACTCGCCGCCCAGGCCGCCACCGACCGCCCCTACCCGGACCCGGCCGGTCAGCTCGGCGCCACCGACCTGGTCCGCCGGCTACCGGCCGAGCGGCGCTCCGCGTTCGTGCTCACCCAGTTGCTCGGCCTGTCCTACGCCGAGGCCGCCGACGTGGAGGGGGTGCCGGTGGGCACCATCCGCTCCCGGGTGGCCCGCGCCCGGGACGAACTGGTCGGCGCCGTCGGCGACACGATGACCGGATAGCGGGAACCTTTCGTGACGCTCGGACGACGAATGACTGTGACCCCCTCCCCCTCCCCGGCCGGCCGCTGGCAGACCCTGCGCCCCTGGCTCGGCGTCGCCGCCCGCCTCGGACTGGCCGCCGTCTGGCTGATCGCCGGCGGCACCAAGGTCGGCGATCTCGCCGCCTCCGGCCGGGCCGTCAACGCCTACCAGGTGATGCCGTACGAGCTGGCCACCGTGATCGGCGCGGCGCTGCCCTTCGTCGAGCTGGCCCTGGGTCTGCTGCTTCTCGCCGGGCTGGCCACCCGGGTCAGCGCCGGGATCTCGGCGGTGCTGCTCGTGGTCTTCATCGCCGGCATCGCCTCGGCCTGGGCGCGCGGCCTGGCCATCGACTGCGGGTGCTTCGGCAGCGGCGGCCAGCTCGCCGCCGGCGAGACACCCAGTTACCTCCCGGAGATCCTCCGGGACCTGGGGTTCCTGGCGCTCGCCGGGTTCCTGCTGATCTGGCCCCGCACGCCGTTCTCGGTGGACGGCTGGCTGGCCGGCGACGACACCGTGGAGGACACCGATGAGTAGCCGCAAGGGCCGCAGGGACGCGGCGCGGGTGGTACGCGAGCAGATCGCCCGGGAGAAGCGTCGCAAGCGCACGCTCTGGACGTCGATCGCCGCCGTGCTGGTGCTGGTCATCGCCGGTGGCATCGGCTGGGCCGTCTACTCCAGCCAGAAGTCGGACGACTTCACCGCGCCGCCCGGCGCGAACGACGCCGGCACCGGCATCGTCCAGGGCACCGGGCCGGTCACCATCGACCTGTACGAGGACTACCTCTGCCCGGCCTGCAAGCAGTTCCAGCAGATCAACGGCGAGACGCTCAACCAGCTCGTCACCGAGGGCAAGGCCAAGCTGGTGTTCCACCCGGTCGCCTTCCTCAACCGCTTCTCCACCACCGAGTACTCCACCCGCTCCTCGGCCGCCTCCGGCTGCGCCGCGCAGGGCGGCAAGTTCCGCGAGTTCACCGACCAGCTCTTCGCCAAGCAGCCGCCGGAGGGCGGCGCCGGGCTCAGCAACGACGAGCTGGTCGACATCGGCGCGGGCGTCGGGCTGAACCGGGACGAGTTCGCGTCCTGCGTCTCCGACGGCACGTACCGGTCGTGGACCGAGCACGTCACCGACGAGGCGAGCAAGGCCGGCGTGACCGGGACCCCGACCATCAAGATCAACGGAAGTGAGCTGCGGGACCGCAGCCCCGAGGGAATCAGGGCAGCGGTGGAGGCGGCCGGGAAGTGATCCCCGCACCCCTGCGCCGGGCCGCGCTGGTGTTCACCGGCGCGGCCGTCGCCCTGCTCACGTTCGCCGCGCCGGCCGCCGCGCACGGCGCGGACGCGCCCGACGGCACCGACTACCGCGCCACGATCACCGGCGTCGAGCCCGACCGTCCGGGGCTCACCGCCCGCATGGTGGAGGCCGGCGCGCGGCTGGAGCTGACGAACGACACCGGCGCCGACGTCACGGTGATGGGCTACTCCGGTGAGCCGTACCTGCGCGTCGGCCCGGGCGGCGTGTACGAGAACGTCCACTCCCCCGCCACGTACCTGAACCGGACGCTGGCCGGCGAGACCCGGCTGCCCGCCGAGGCGAACCCGGCCGCCGCGCCGGACTGGCGGCGGATCGACGACGGGCCCACCGCCCGCTGGCACGACCAGCGCACGCTGTGGCGGGAGGAGGCGCCGCCGGCCGCCGTCGCCACCGACCCGGACCGGGAGCACCGGGTACGCGACTGGTCGGTGCCGCTGCGCGCCGGTGACACCACCGGAGCCGTACGCGGCACGCTGGACTGGGTGCCGCCGCCCGACCCGTACCCCTGGTGGGTGGCCGCCACGCTCGGCTTCCTGGTGATCGGCGCGGCCGGGCTGGCGCCGGGCGGCACGACCGCCGGGGTACGGGCGCTGCGCGGCGTGGGCGCGCTGCTCGCCCTGGGTGGCGCGGCGACAGTGGCGCTCACCGTCGCCCGGGCGTTCGACACCGGCACCCCGGGCCTCGGCGGAATGCTCGCCGAACTGTTCACCGGGCAGGTGTGGACGCTGCTCACCGGCCTCGGCGCGCTCGCCGCGGGCGGGTACGCGCTGGCCCGCCGCCCGGCCGCCGACTTCGTGCTGGCGCTGGCCGGCGCGTGCCTGACGGTGTTCGCCGGGGTGACGAACCTCGCCGCGCTGTCCCGCGCGATCCCCCCGGCCGCCGGCCCGCCGGTCCTGGTGCGGGTGCTGGTGGTGGTCGGCCTGGCGACGGGAGCCGGCGCGGTCGCGGCGGGCCTGTTGCGCCTGCGCACCGCAGCAAGAGCAGCCCGCCCCACCCCCCACCCAACCCCCACGCCCTGACCATCTGCGAGCGCCAGGCAGCCCGAGTGGAACACCACGGGTGTCAAACCGCCCTCGACACACCCATCACGTTCCACTCCCGCCGCACTCGCCCCCGGGCGGCGCGATCTTGCAGTTGCCGCCCCGGGCGTGCGGCTTTTGCCCGGAATGCCCGGGGCGGAAAGTGCAAGATCGCGGCGGAGGGGGGTGGGAGGGAGGGAGGGAGGGAGGGAGGGGCTAGGGCGGGGTCAGGACGGGCGGGGGGCGAAGCCGTAGGGGAGTTCCAGGCGGTGGGCCGTCAGCAGCGCCTCGTCGGACAGGAGGTCCGCGGTCGGGGCGTCGGCGACGATCCGGCCGCCGTCCAGGATCACCGAGCGGGGGCACAGCTCGGCCGCGTACGGCAGGTCGTGCGTGACCATGAGCAGCGTCACCGGCAGGGCACGCAGGATCTCCGCCAGCTCCCGGCGGGCGGCCGGGTCGAGGTTCGACGACGGCTCGTCCAGCACCAGGATCTCCGGGCGCATGGCGAGCACAGTGGCCACCGCCACCCGGCGTCGCTGCCCGAACGACAGGTGGTGCGGGGCGCGGTCCCGGTGCTCGCTCATCCCGACCGCCGCGAGCGCCTCGTCGACCCGGGCGGCCAGCTCGGCGCCGCGCAGGCCCAGGTTGGCCGGGCCGAACGCCACGTCCTCGGCGACCGTGGGCAGGAACAGCTGGTCGTCCGGGTCCTGGAAGACGATGCCGACGCGGCGGCGTACCTCGGCCAGCGTGTCCCGGTCCCGGGTGACGGTGAGGCCGCCGACGCTCACCGTGCCCTCGGTCGGGGTGAGGATGCCGTTGAGGTGCAGCACGAGCGTGGTCTTGCCGGCGCCGTTGGGCCCGAGCAGCGCCACCCGATCGCCGCGCGGCACGGTCAGGTCCACGCCGTGCAGGGCGACGTGACCGTCCGGGTACGCGTACCGGACGCCGTTGACGTCGAGGGAGGGCGGCTGCTGCACGTACCCGATCATTGCAGGACGAGCGCGACGGCGGCGATGGTGGCCGCGATCGCCGGCACCGTCGCGGCGACCGCCCACTGGCCGGCGGTGGCCGCGCCGGCCCCCTGCCACACCGCCGGCATCCGGCCGGTGTAGCCCCGCGAGAGCATCGCCAGGTAGACCCGCTCGCCGCGCTCGAACGCGCGCAGGAACAGCGCGCCGACCCCGGCCGCGAAGCCGCGCAACTGCCACAGGAACCGCGGGTCGTCGCCGCGCGACACCCGCGCCACCCGCATCCGGCGGGCCTCGCCGACCAGCACCTCCAGGTAGCGCAGCATGAACGTGGCGATCTGGGTGAGGATCTGCGGGCACCGCAGCCGGTCCAGGCCGAGCAGCAGGTCCCGCGTCGTCGTGGTCGCCGCCAGCAGAAGCGACGCGAGTACGCCGAGCGTGCCCTTGGCGAGGATGTTGAACGCGCCGTGCAGCCCGTCCACGGACAGGGCGAGCCCCGCCACCTCGACCCGCTCCCCCGCCCCGAGGAACGGCAGCGCGAACGCGAACAGCACGAACGGCAGCTCGATCAGCGCCCGGCTGAGCAGCCAGCGCGGGCCGACCCGGGCCAGCGCGGCCACCACGGCGACCAGGAGCGCGTACCCGCCGAAGGCCCAGTACGCCTCCCGGGGCGTGGCCACCACCGCGACGGTGAACAGCACCATCGCGGCGATCTTCACCTCCGGCGGGAGGCGGTGCACCGGCGAGCCGGACTCGCGGTAGAGCACGTGGGCGTGCCCGGCGCCCATGGTCAGCGGCTGCCGGTGGACGGGGTCGCTGCGTCGTCCGCCGGGTCGGCGCTCGCGGTGTCCGGGGCGGACGCGGCGGGCGCGGCGGGGCCGGCGGACGTGGCGGGCGTGGCGGGGCCGCGGCGGCGGGCCAGCCAGAACAGGCCGGCGCCGAACGCGAAGGTGAGCAGCACGCCGAGCACGCCGGACAGGCCGGTGGAGACGAAGTCGTTGCCGATTCCGCGTACGCCGTAGTCGGCCAGCGGGCTGTCCGCCAGCTCGTGGTCCTTCGCCTCCTGGGCCGGACAGCTGCCGCCGGTGATCTCGTCGTCGGCGTTCACCGTGCAGCCCTTGAGCAGCGAAGAGTCGAGCCCGTCCGGGTGCGAGGAGGCGTAGTTGCTGACCACGCCCGCCAGCAGCAGCGCCACCAGCAGGCCGCCGAGAAGGAACGGCCACTGACGCTTGCTCATCGGGCACCTCCGGCGACCGGGACGGCGGGAGCCGGCGTGACCGGCTTGAGGGCGCGCAGCGCGTACACCAGGTCGGGCCGGACCTTCGCGACGGTGACCACGGTGGTCGCGGTGATCAGGCCCTCGCCGATGCCGATCAGCAGGTGGGCGAAGGCCATGGTGCCGGCCAGGCCGGTGAGGTTGCCGCCGAGGTCGGTGGTGCCGCCCAGCCAGTACTGCAGGACGAAGCCCTGGGACGCGACCACCACGCTGACCAGCGCGGAGACGAACGCGGTCACCGCCAGGCCGGCCGGGGTACGCGGCAGCACACGCAGCAGGAGCGCGATCAGCAGGTACGCGGCGGCGGTGCCGAGCAGCGCCATGTTGGTGATGTTGAGGCCGAGCATCGCCACACCGCCGTCACCGAAGACCAGCGCCTGCACGATGAGCACCACGGCCACGCAGAGCGCGCCGACCCAGGGGCCGACGAGCATCGCCGCGAGCGCGCCCCCGAGCAGGTGGCCGCTGACCCCGGCGGTGAAGATCGGGAAGTTGAGCATCTGCACGGCGAAGATGAACGCCGCCACCAGCCCGGCCATCGGGGCCAGCCGGTCGTCGAGGTCGGCTCGGCCCCGCATCACGCAGAACGCGAGCGCGGCGAGGGCGAGAGCCGCGAAGATCGCGGCGACCGGACCGTTGATGATCCCGTTGGAGATGTGCATCGCCAGGGTGTCCACGCGCTCAGCGTATTTCCAGGAAGGCACTGTTGCCAATATCTGGCAACAACCTCATGATGGCCGTCACCGCGTCCGCGCGTCGCCGTCCGCCGAGCGCACCGGCCCGGCGGTATCGTCACCGCCATGACCGACCGCCTCAAGCCCGGCGACCCCGCCCCCGAATTCACCCTTCCCACCGACGACGGCGGGACACTCTCCCTGGCCGACCTGCGCGGCCGCAAGGTCATCCTGTACGCGTACCCGGCCGCCATGACGCCCGGCTGCACCAAGCAGGCATGTGACTTCCGGGACTCCCTCGCCTCCCTGCAGGCCGCCGGCTACGAGGTGGTGGGCATCTCGCCGGACAAGCCGGCCAAGCTGGCGAAGTTCCGCGAGCGGGACGCGATCACGTTCCCGCTGGTCTCCGACGCGGACAAGGCGGTGCTGACCGCGTACGGCGCGTTCGGCGAGAAGCAGATGTACGGCCGCACGGTCACCGGCGTGATCCGCTCGACGTTCGTCGTGGACGAGGACGGCAAGATCGAGCAGGCGTTCTACAACGTGCGGGCCACCGGCCACGTCGCCAAGCTGCGCCGGGATCTCGGGCTCGACTGAGGTCGGCGCGCGGTCCGGCTCGTGACGGCCGCGCCGCAGTGGTGACCCCGAATGTGGTCTACGATCCGGAGGCTGTGACACCGGTCCGCGGGCGGTGGTCACGATGAAGGGGCCGTAGCCCAACGGCAGAGGCATGCGGTTTAGGTCCGCACCAGTGCGGGTTCGAATCCCGCCGGCCCTACCAGTCGCCGGTGCCACGCGCACCGGCGACTGTCGGGAAGGTCACGAACGCGGGTCCGCACCGCGCCGCCACGAGCAGGATTACGGCGTGGACCTGCGTTTCTCCCTCGACCCCGACCTGACCCCCGAGCTGCGCGAACAGATCATCGCGCTCTGGGTGGACGTGACGAACGCCGGCGGCGCCGTCGGCTTCGTCGCCCCCGTGACCGCCGACGAGGTACGCCCGCTCGCCACCTCCACGCTCGACGAGGTCGCGGACGGGCCGGACCGGCTGCTCGTCGGCCACGAGGGCGAAAAGCTGGTCGCGGTGCTGGTCATCGCCGACAACCGGTTCCACCTCAAGACGCACTGGCGGGTGCTCAAGCGCGTCATGGTGCACCCCGACACGCAGGGGCGCGGCCACGGCGCGGCGCTGATGCGCGAGGCCGAGCGGATCGCCCGGGGGCTGGGCCTGGCGGCGCTGCACGTGACGGTCCGCGACGGGCTGGGGCTGGACCGCTTCTACAAGCGCCTCGGCTACCGCGAGATCGGCCGCCTCCCCGCCGCGCTGCGCCTGTCCGCCACCGACGCCCGCGACGAGATCCTCATGTGGCTGGACCTCCCCACCCCAACCTGACCCCCTCCCCACCTCGCCCCGCCTCCCCCCGCCCCGCCTCGCTGATCTTGCACTCATGGCCCCGGCAGATCGGGCATTCACGACACGCACGGGTCCCCAAGTGCAAGATCAGCGAGGGCGGGGGCGAGGGGCGGGCGAGGGCTAGGCGCAGCTTGTGGGGGTGGGTGGGGTGGCGGCTGCCTGCACGACGGGGTCGGCGAGGGCTGACGTGGGGGCCGCGGGGGTGGGGGTGGATGCGGTCGGGGTCGGGGTGGACGGGGGCGGGGATGCGGGGCGGGACTTCTTCGGGGTCGGTGTGGTGGCGGCGGGCTTCGCGCCGTACATCCGGACCGCGCTGCGCTGCACCTGGCCCGGGAGCATCCGGACGCCGGTGGCGGTCGCGCGGTTGCCGTACACGTCGGTGACCCGGATCGTGTACGGGCCGGGGCCGGCGCCGGAATCGATCAGCCAGTAGTTGTAGTCCTGCCGCTGGGCCGCCCGCCACGATCCGTTCTGCCGGACCTCGACCGAGCGCAGCGGGTTGCCGTGGTCACCGACCAGGACGGCGAACCACCACTGCGACGAGCCCTCCTTCATGCGGAAGGTGAGCGGCCCGGGCAGCGGCGGGTTCACCACGGCCCGGTAGCTGACCTTCACCACGCCCTGCACCGGGTCGGCGATCCGGGCGAACGCTTCCGCGGACAGGTCGAGGTGGCCGGGGGCGCACTCCGGGCACTGGTCCATGACGAGCACCCGGACCGTGCCGCGCGGACCGGTGACGTCGAGGAACCCGCCGCAGGAGGCGCCGGCCGCGTACTCGCCCGGGCCGAGCGCGACGTACATCCGGTTGGCCGGGGCGGCGGGGCGGGAGCAGTTGCCGCCGGCGCCCGCGGAGTCGTAGAAGGTGGCCTTGCCGCTGCGGGTCGTCCCACCGACGGGCGGAGCGGCGCCGAGTGGACCCGCCGCCAGGACCGGGACGCCGGCGGGTGGAGGCGGGGCCGCGCAGGCGGGGGCGGCGCCGCCGCGTACCGCGAGGGCGACAGCGACCGCCGCCGCGACGGTGACCAGACCGGCGGCGGCGAGCCGGCGACGGCGCGTGGCCGCACGGCTGGCGGGCGCGTGGTCGTCGGTCGGCGGGTGGGGTACGGTGCCGTCGGTCACGCCGGTCGATGCTGCCGGACCGGCGTGCCGCCGGACAAGCGAGCTAAGCGAAAGCTAAACCGGCGCGGCGGCTAGTACGGCCGGACCGCGCGGGCGGTGGCGACGATGCCGGCCAGCTCGTCGGCGAGGTCGGGGCGTCCGCGCAGCGAGTCCTCCAGGCGGACGCGCCACACTCCGGTCTCGACCGGGATCCGTTCGTCGCCGGACCAACGGACCCGGTCGCGGGTCTCGTCGAGGGCCGCCCATGTGGCGGGGCCGAGCAGATCGCCGAGTACACGGTAGAGCCAGCGGAACAGTTCCTCGTCGTGGATCGACGCGCCGATGACGCGGGCCGCGTCCCACGCCACCCGGGGCTGGTGGATAACCTGCATCTCGACTCCTCGGTCGACCTGGCTGCCTCACCATCATCGATCCGTGACGCTCCTCACGGCAAGGCCCGGCACGCCGGTCGTGCGGCTCGCCGACCGGTGCCGAGGCCCACCGCCTGCCGTCCGAGGGTCCCCCCGCGGCGCAGCGCGAATCAGTAGCATCGCAGCATGTCAGATCGCCATCAGCTCGCCGATTCCGACGCCCGCTCCGGGGTCTCCGATGTGGAGGCGGGCGAGCCGGTGCGGGAGAAGGCGCCGCGCCGTCGCCGGGGCCGCCGGATCGCCCTGATCGTGCTGCTCGTGATGGTGCTGCTCGCCGGCGGGGGCGCGCTGGCCGGCGGCCTGTACTACCGCTCCGTCGACAAGTCGATCGAACGGGTCGACGCCTTCGAGGGCGTACCGGAGGAGTCGCGCCCGCAGGTCGAGGTCAAGGGCGCCATGAACATCATGATCCTGGGCAGCGACTCCCGCGACCCGGAGAGCACCGGCGGTTCGCGCAGCGACACGATCATCCTGGCCCACCTGCCGAAGGACCGGTCGAGCGCCCAGCTCATCTCGATCCCGCGGGACACCTGGACGGCCGTCCCGAAGTCGAAGGAGGGTCGCGGCGGTCGCGACGCGAAGATCAATGCCGCGTACGCCTGGGGCGGTGTGCCGCTGATGGTGCAGACGGTGGAGAAGTTCAGCGGCGTACGGGTGGACAACGTGGCGATGGTGGACTTCGCCGGCTTCAAGGAGATCATCGACGCGCTGGGCGGTGTCGAGATCGACGTGGAGAAGGGGTTCACCACGAACTACTCGCTGATCGGCACGCGGACGTTCAAGAAGGGCCGCCAGACCATGGACGGCGCCGCTGCGCTCGACTACGCGCGGGAACGGCACGCCTTCCCCGACGGCGACTTCGCCCGCATCCGGCACCAGCAGCAGGTCATCAAGGCCATTCTGGACAAGGCCGCCTCGGGCGGGGTGATGACCAACCCGGCGAAGCTCAACTCGTTCGTCCGCGCCACGTCGAACTCGGTGGCCGTCGACAAATCACTGTCTCTGGTGGACCTCGCGATGGAGATGCGTGGCCTGCGCAGCGGCAATCTGACGTTCTTCACCTGCCCGGTGAAGGGGACCGGCCGGGTCGGCAGCGAGAGCGTCGTGTTCCCGGATCCGGCGCGCGCGAAGACGCTGTTCGACGCGGTCCGCCGCGACTCGGTCCCGGAGATTCTCGCCGTCAGCGGAAAGTAGGACGTCGATCTGCCATGCCGGTGGTGGCGGCGCGGCGGGGCCGCTCGTATCCTGCGATCGTCGTCGGTCTCCGCATCCGGGCCGGCGGCGTCACGGGGGAGGATCGACAATGCCACGCCTTCCGGCGTTCGAGCATCCGGCCGCGCCGTCGAACGATCCGCCGATGAACAGCGGCCTGGACACGACAACGGTCCTGCCCTACGCCGGGTCGCGGGCGTCGACGCGTACCCGATGGGTGCGCGCGTGGATGGTGACCGCGCCCATCGACGTGGCGGCGCTGCTCGCGCCGCTGCTGCTGACCCAGAACTACTGGCGCGGCACGCTGGCCAACGCGGCCCTGACGGTGGGCTTCTTCGCGGCGGGCGGACTGTACCGGCCGCGCCGGCACATCAGCATCCTGGACGAGCTGCCGAGCCTCGGCGGGCGGCTGCTGGCCTCCGGCGCGGTGGTGGCGATCATCGCGGCGCTGCGGCACGACTCGGTGCCGCACGTGAGCGGCTTCGTCCAGGGCGTCGCGTTCTCCGCCGGCCTGGTGATCGTCGGGCGCGCGCTGAACAGCCGGCTCGTCCTGCTGGCCCGTAAGCGCCGGTGGGTGGAGCGCAACACCATCGTCATCGGCGGCGGTCCGATCGGCGGGGAGCTGGCCCGGCTGCTGCGCCGCCACCCGCAGTACGGGCTGCGGTTCGTCGGCGCGGTGGACGCCCCGTCGAGGCCCCGCATGGGGGCGTTGCCGCTGATCGGCACGATCGACGACCTGGAGAAGCTCACCGACATGCTGGAGTGCGAGGTCCTGGTCATCGCCGACCCGGACTGCTCCGAGTCGGAGCTGATGGAGTCGCTGCTGCGTCCGGCCAGCTCGCGGTGTGACCTGTGGGCGGTACCCCGGCTGTGGGGCTCGCGGTCGCAGGGCGGCTACCCCGACCACATCGGCGCCATTCCGATCGTCAAGATCGGCGACACCACGCTCACCGGCCCCCGGTGGCGGCTCAAGCGGGCCTCGGACGTGGTCTTCGCGGTGACCGCGCTGGTGGTGCTGAGCCCGCTGCTGCTGCTCTGCGCCCTCGCCACGTTCCTCGACGGCGGCCGGGGCGTGTTCTTCCGGCAGGAGCGCATCGGCCGGTTCGGCAAGCCGTTCCACGTCATCAAGTTCCGGTCGATGCGCCCGGAGGACGAGCACGAGTCGCAGACGACCTGGTCCATCGCCCACGATCAGCGGGTCGGGCCGATCGGGCGGTTCATGCGGCGCACCTCGCTGGACGAGCTGCCGCAACTGTGGAACATCCTGCGCGGTGAGATGAGCGTGGTGGGGCCCCGCCCGGAGCGGCCGTACTTCGTGGAGAAGTTCTCGGTGGAGTACCCGACCTACGCGATGCGGCACCGCGTACCGGTCGGGCTCACCGGGCTGGCGCAGGTCAGCGGCCTGCGCGGGGACACGCCGATCTCGGACCGGGCGCGGTTCGACAACTACTACGTCGAGAACTGGTCGCTCTGGCTCGACATCAAGATCGTGCTGCGTACCGTCAGCGAGGTGTTCCGGGGCGGTGGAGGCTGAGCGCCTCGGCCAGGTCGGCGTACCAGTCCCCCGGCGGCGGCAGCTTCGCCGCGGCCCACCGGCCGTGCGCGAGCACGCTGTAGCGGGGACGCCGCGCCGGGCGCGGGAAACTGTCGCTGGTGGTGGGCCGGACCCGGTCCGGGTCCAGGCCGCGCAGGGCGAACACGGCGCGGGCCAGGCCGTACCAGGTGGTCTCGCCGGCGGCGGTGCCGTGGTACGTCCCGGGCGCCGCGTCGCCGGCCAGCGCCGCGTCGGCGAGCGCCACGAGCCGCTCCGCGAGACGGTACGACCAGGTGGGCTGCCCGCGCTGGTCGTCCACCACGTCGAGCCGGTCGCGTTCGGCGGCCAGCCGCAGCATCGTGGTGACGAAGTTGCGGCCGTGGGTGGCGTAGAGCCAGGCGGTACGCACCACGTACCCGGTCTCGGGCAGCAGCCGGGCCACCGCAAGCTCGCCCGCGAGCTTGCCGCGCCCGTACGCGTTGACCGGGTCGGTCGGGGCGTCCTCCGGGTACGGCTCGACCGCGTCCCCGGCGAACACGTAGTCGGTGGAGACGTGCACCAGGCGCGCGCCGGACCCGGCGCAGGCGTGGGCCAGGTGGGCGACCGCGTCGCCGTTGACAGCCGTGGCGTCCGCCTCGCGGGTCTCCGCGCCGTCCACGTCGGTCCACGCTGCGGCGTTGAGCACCACGTCGTGCCCGCTCACCGCGTCCCGGACGGCGTGGGCGTCGGTGACGTCGAGGCCGGCGCGGGTGGCGGCGGTGACCGACAGGTCCGGCCGGGTCCGCAGCACGGCGAGCAGGTCCCGCCCCAGCATGCCGCCCGCGCCGGTGACGAGCACCCGGGTCACCGGCGGCCGGCCGTCTTCAGCGGTTCCCACCAGGCCCGGTTGTCCCGGTACCAGCGCACGGTCTCGGCCAGGCCCCGGTCGAGGTCGATGGTCGGGGCGTACCCCAGCTCGTCGCTGATCTTGCTGATGTCCAGCGAGTAGCGGCGGTCGTGGCCCTTGCGGTCGGTGACCGGGACGACCCGGTCCCAGCCGGCGTCGCAGGCGGCCAGGAGCCGCTCGGTGAGCTGCCTGTTGGTCAGCTCGGTGCCGCCGCCGATGTGGTAGACCTCGCCGGCCCGCCCCTTCTCCTGGACCATCGCCACGCCCCGGCAGTGGTCGTGCACGTGCAGCCAGTCCCGCACGTTGCCGCCGTCGCCGTAGAGCGGCACGGTGCCGCCGTCGAGCAGGTTCGTCACGAACAGCGGGACGACCTTCTCCGGGTACTGGTACGGCCCGTAGTTGTTGGAGCAGCGCGTCACCACCACGTCCAGGCCGTGGGTGCGGTGGTAGGCCAGCGCCAGCAGGTCGGACCCGGCCTTCGAGGCGGAGTACGGCGAGTTCGGTGACAGCGGCCAGTCCTCCGTCCAGGAGCCGGAGTCGATCGAGCCGTACACCTCGTCGGTGGAGACGTGCACGAACCGGCCGGCGCCGTGACGCAGCGCGGCGTCCAGCAGCGTCTGGGTGCCGAGCACGTTCGTGGTGACGAACGGCGCCGCGCCGGTGATCGAGCGGTCCACGTGCGACTCGGCGGCGAAGTGGACGATCACGTCGTGGCCGGGCACCACCTCGTCGACGAGCGCCGCGTCGCAGATGTCGCCGTGCACGAAGCGCAGGCGCGGGTCGTCGCGTACCGGGGCCAGGTTCGCCAGGTTGCCGGAGTAGGTGAGCTTGTCCAGCACGGTGAGCGCCGTGGGCGCCGTCGCGGGCACCCCGGCCGCGTCACCGCCGGGCACGCCCAGCAGCATCCGCACGTACTCCGACCCGATGAAGCCGGCGCCGCCGGTGACGAGGATCCTCACGGGTGGAGGAGTCTACGCCGTACCCGCAGCGCAGGCGGGACGTCGACGGGCCACGGTGGTGACGGCGTCACGGGTAGTCTCCGCGAGTGCGTGGAATCCTTCTCGCCGGCGGCACCGGGTCCCGGTTGTGGCCGATCACCCGGGCCGTCTCCAAGCAGCTGATGCCGGTGTTCGACAAGCCGATGGTCTACTACCCGCTCTCCACTCTGGTGATGGCCGGCGTGCGGGAGATCCTGGTGGTGACCACTCCGGAGGACCGCGCCCAGTTCGAGCGGCTGCTCGGCGACGGCAGCCAGTGGGGGCTGCGGCTGGCGTACGCCGAACAGCCCCGTCCGGAGGGCATCGCGCAGGCGCTGGTGCTCGGCGCGGACTTCATCGGCGACGAGTCGGTGGCGCTGATCCTCGGCGACAACATCTTCCACGGCGTCGGGCTCGGCCGGCAGCTCGCCCAGCACGGCGAACCGGCGGGCGGCCGGGTCTTCGCGTACCCGGTGGCGAACCCGCAGGCGTACGGCGTGGTCGAGTTCGACGCCGACGGCCGGGTGCTCTCGATCGAGGAGAAGCCGGCCCGTCCCCGGTCCCGGTACGCGGTGCCCGGCCTCTACTTCTACGACAACCGGGCGGTCGACATCGCCCGCAAGCTGACGCCGAGCGCGCGCGGCGAGCTGGAGATCACGGCGGTCAACGAGACGTACCGGGCGTGGGGCGAGCTGACCGTGACGGTCCTCGACCGGGGCACGGCGTGGCTGGACACCGGCACGTTCACCTCGATGATGCAGGCCGCGGAGTTCGTCCGGGTGATCGAGGAGCGCCAGGGCATGAAGATCGGCTGCGTCGAGGAGGTGGTCTGGCGGTCCGGGCTGATCGACGACGAGCGGCTGCGCGTGCTCGCCCATCCGCTGACCCGCAGCGGCTACGGCGAATACCTGCTGGGCCTGCTGGCCGAGCGGAGCGGGACCGAAGGATGAAGATCCGGCCGCTGAGCATCGAGGGGGCGTGGGAGATCACGCCCCGGCAGCACGGCGACTCCCGCGGGTTGTTCATGGAGTGGTACCGGTTCGACCGGCTCGCCGAGGTGGTCGGGCGTCCGCTGCGGCTGGCCCAGGGCAACCTGTCCGTCTCCGCGCGGGGCGTGGTCCGCGGCATCCACTTCGCCGACGTCCCGCCCGGCCAGGCCAAGTACGTGACCTGCGTACGCGGGGCCGTGGTCGACCTGGTGGTGGACATCCGGGTGGGCTCGCCGACGTTCGGCCGGTGGGAGGCGGTGCGGCTGGACGACGTCGACCGGCGAGCCGTCTATCTCAGCGAGGGTCTGGGGCACGGTTTCTGCGCGCTGACCGACGACGCCACACTCAGCTATCTCTGCTCCACCACATACAACCCGGGCGCCGAGCACACGGTGCACCCTCTCGACCCGGACCTGGCGATCGACTGGCCGGCCGAGGCGCCGGTGCTGTCGGCCCGCGACGCCGCCGCGCCGAGCCTGGCCCACGCGCGTACGGCCGGGCTCCTGCCCGACTACCGCAGTACCCGCACCTGTGCCGCACCGTTCGGGGGCGACGAGTGACAGGCGGTTCGCTGGTCGACGCCGCGCAGTCCTCGTCGGACCCCGGCACGACACCGCCGCACCGGCGCCGGGCGGCCGGTCTGCTGCGGCGGCTCGTCGCGCCCGAGCGCCTCTATCTCGGCGCGCTGGGACTGACCGGCCTGGCGGCGGTCATGTCGGTGGCGCTGCCCGCGGCGGAGCGCGGCGAACTGTCGGCCAACATGGTGAGCGCGACGCTCGGCGCGGCCGTCGGCGGGCTGTCGCTCGACACCTTCCTCATCTCGCGTCCGGCCGGCTGGGTGCAGTCCCGGGGACGGACGTACGTGATCGCGATCCTCGGCGTCGCCGTACTCCTCTCCGGTGTCGCCGCCGCGCTGCTCACCGCGGCGGCGGGCGTCGGCGCCTATCTGGTCGGCGTCGGGTCCGCGGTGGGTCTGACCGTGTTCAACACGGTCTCGTCGCTCGCCCTGCGGCAGCGCAGCTTCCGGCTGGTCTACGCGATGCGCGCGGCGAGCGGCGCGGTCCTGGTCGCCGGGTACGCCGCCCTCTACGCCGCCGGCCGGCTCGACGGCGGCGTGTGGAGCATGGTGTGGCTCGCGGTGCAGTGGCTCAGCGCCTTCGCCGTGTGCGGCCTGGTCCTGGTCCGGCTGCGGCGGGCCGGCGCGGCCCCGGCGCCCACCTCGACCGGCGCGGACCTCCGGGCCGACCTGCTCGCGGCCGGGAGCCTGCACCTGGGCATCTTCGCGCAGATGATGACGCTGCGGTTCAACCAGGTCCTGGTGGCCCGGTTCGCCGGGGCCGGTCCGCTCGGCGTCTACGCGCTGGCGGTCGCCGCCCTGGAGTTCGCGCAGGCCGGAGCCGTGGTGCGGGCACAGCGCATCCTCGCCGACCGGGACGGTGGGAACGGCCCGGACCCGACGCGGGCGGTGGTGACGGCGGCCCTGCCGATCGCCCTGGCCGCGATCGTCGGGCTCGGCGTGCTGGGCTTCCTGGCGCCGGAGTACCGGCACGCCTGGCTCCTCGGGCTGCTGCTCCTGCCGGGCTCGCTGGCCACGGCGGCCGGAAAGAGCTGGAGCGCCCTGCTGCTGAAGCGGCGGGGTGAGAGGGCGACCACTGTGGTCGCCGTGGTCACGTCGGCGGTCGCGGTTCCGGCATACCTCGGCGTCATCCCGTGGGCCGGTGTGGTCGGGGCGGCGATCGCCTCCTCGCTCGCCTACGCCGTACACGCGTTCGCCTCGAGAGCGAGCCTGCGCCGGGCGCAGCCGCCGAATCCTGGGATGGTGTGAGATGGACGTCTCGATCGTGGTTCTCGCCTGGGAGGACTTCCACCGCACCCGCGACTGCGTGCTGTCCCTGCCCGCCGAGGCCGAGATCGTCGTGGTGGACAACGGCAGCTCGGCGGAGATCCGCGAGGCGCTGAGCGAGTTCTGCGCCCAGCAGGGCGTCACCTACGTCCAGTCCGGCTCGAACCTGGGATACGCCCGCGGCATGAACCTCGGCGTACGGCACACCAGCAGGGCGAACGTCATCCTCTCCAACAACGACATCGTCGTGCACGGTGACGCGGTGGCCCGGCTGCTGACAGCTCTCGAGGACCCGGAGGTGGGCGCCGCCTTCCCCGCTGTGGTGACGCCGGAGGGCGTGCCGCAGACCGAGGGCGGCCGGTTCCTGACCATGGGGGTCGGGCTGGGCCACGCCACCGGGCTGAGCCTCGTGGTGCCGCGCCTGCGGATCGTCGCGCCCCCGGAGCAGGCGGACTGGCTGACCGGGCCGTTCGTCGCGTTGCGGCGCAGCACCTTCGACGCCATCGGCGGAGTCGACGAGACGTCGTTCTTCTACTCCGAGGACATGCGGCTGTGCTGGGCGGTACGCCGGCAGGGCAAACGGCTGGCGTACGTGGCGGACGCCGTGATCATGCACGAGGACGACGCGACCGCCAAGCGGCGCTGGTCGGCGGAGGAGATCTCCGAGCGGCGTACCCGGGAGTTCATCCGGGCCAGCCGGGACCTGGGCGGCCGCCGTGGTCGCGTGGCGGCCACCGCGTACGTCTGCGGCATCCTGCTGCGGGCGGCGGTGGGCCGCGACTCCGTGCGCCGCGCGATCGCGCGCGGGGCCGTCGCGGGGCTGCGTGCGTCGTGAAGGTGCTCTTCGTCTGCACGACCGGTGGCTCCGGGCGGCGGCAGCTGGGCGGCGCGGAACGGATGCTCGCCGAGCTGGTGCCGGCGCACGCCCGTACCGGTGTCGACGTGGTGGCCGCCACCTCGGACGACGAGGTGGGCCGGTCGCTGCGCGAGGCCGGGGTGCCGTGGGTCGGGCTGGGCGCGACCAGCCGGATCGACCTCGGCTACGCGCGTCAGATCCGCCGTCTCGTCCGCGAGGTGAAGCCGGACGTGGTCTGCGCCCACCTGCTGTCCGCCGCGATGCACGCGCGGGCCGCGCTCAGCCTGGACCGCACCCCGCTCGTGGTCACCCTGCACAACAGCCTCTGGCAGTACCGGGACACCGCCGGGTCGTGGCAGCAGAGGGCCGCCACCCAGTCCAACATCACGCTGGACCTGGCGATGCGCCGCCTCCGGCCGCACGCGACGGTGGCGGTGTCCGAGTTCGAGGCCACCGAGCTGCGTCAGCGGGGCCGCGTCCGGAACGTCCACCTGATCCCCAACCCGCTGCCGGCCGACTGGCCCGCCCCGAAACCCGCCGACGCGCCGGCACCCGGCCGGCGTCCAGTGGTCGGCTACCTGGGCCGGCTGGAACGGGAGAAGGGCGCGGACCTGCTGGCCGAGACCGCCGCGCACCTGCCGGAGATGGACGTCCGGGTCGCCGGGGCCGGCTCGCTGCCGATCGCGGCCCGGCCGAACCTGGAACTCGTCGGCCGGGTCGTCGCGGCGGACTTCCTCCGCGGGATCGACTGCCTCCTGGTGCCGTCGCGGGTCGAGTCGTTCGGGCTCAGCGCGTTGGAGGCGCTGTCCCTGGGCGTACCGGTGGTGCACACCGGGGCCGGCGGGCTGGCCGAGGTCACCCGGCACGCCACCGGCACGCTCGCCGTCCGGGCCGACCCCAGCCCCGCCGCGCTGGCCGGCGCCGTCCGCCGGGCGCTGGCCCAGGCCGGGCCCGCCGAGGAGCGGCGGGGTGTGGCCGAGTGGTACGCCCAGGAGTACGCCTTCGACCGGTGCGTGACGCGCTGGCAGAGTCTGTACCGGTCGCTGCGGTGACCGCCGTGGAACTGACTGTCGTCACGGTGCTCTACCGGTCCGCCGGCATGCTCGCCGAGACGCTGCCTACCTGGGTACGCAGCGCCGAAGGGCTGCCGGTGCGGTTCGTCTTCGCCGACAACTGGCCCGAGGACGGCTGCGCGGAGATCATCGCCGGTTGCCTCGACCAGGACCGGTACCGGTACCTTCCCGACTCGTCCAACCCGGGCTTCGCGGCCGGCTGCAACCGGGCCGTCGCGGCCACCACCACCGGCCACGTGCTGCTGCTGAATCCGGACGTCTGGCTGCCCGACGGCGCGCTGGCCCGCATCTGCGCCGCCGTCGCGGAGGACCCCGGCACCCCGGTCGCGGTCGGCCTGGCCATGCACGGCGGCGAGTACGTGGGCATCGACCTGAATCCGGTCTCGCTGTTCATCGACCGGTCCGCCACGACGGCACGGGCGCCACTGGGCCCGTCCGGCGGCGCGGCGGTCTTCCCCACCGAGCTGTACCGCAGGTTCGGCGGGTTCTACGAGCACCTGTTCGCCTGGGGTGAGGACGCCGACCTCGCCCTGCGGCTCCACGCCTCGGGGGTTCGTACCCGGGCGCTGGATCTGATGCTGCCGCACGCCGGTGGGCACAGCGTCGACGGCGACGACCGGCTGCAGGGATTCCGGGCGTTCCTCCTGGCCCGCAACCGGCTCCTGGTCGCGGCGCGCACGCTCACCTGGCCGCTGCTGCTCGTCGCGCTGCCGGTCCTCGCGCTGGCGCACGTCGCGCTCGCCGCCCGGCGGGTCCGCCAGGGCCTGCTGCGGCCGTTCCTGCGTGGCGTGGGACACGGCCTGCGGCAGGGGCCGGCCGCCCGCCGGCAGTGGACCGGCAAGCGGTTCGGCTTCGCGACCCTGCTCAGCTATCTGACAGTTCGGAGAGCGTGATGACGGGACACCCGTGGAGTGTCGTGACTGTCACCTACAACTCGGCGGACACGCTGCGCCGCTGCTGGCGCGGCGAGAAGCCGTACGAGTGGATCGTGGTGGACAACGCGTCGTCCGACGACTCGGCGGCGGTGGCCCGGGAGCTGGGCGCGCGGGTCGTCCGGCTGCCGGAGAACGTGGGCTTCTCCCGGGCCAACAACGTCGCGCTGCACGAGGCCGCCGGCAGGTACGTCCTCTTCGCGAACCCGGACCTGGAGGTCCGCCCGGACGGGCTGGAGGCGCTCGCGCGGCACCTGGACGCGCACGGCGGACTGGTGGCGCCCCAACTGCTCTCCACCGACGGGACCCCGCAACCAAACGGGCGTGGCTTCCCGTACGCCACCGCGAAGCTCGGCAACCGGAAGCTGTGGCCGCTGTCCCGCCTGCACGAGTCGTACCGGATGGTGGCCGAGCCGGGCGAGGTCCGCTACGTCGCCTGGCTGATGGGGGCGGCGGTCGCCGGACGCACCGGTGACCTCGTCGAGCTGGGCGGATGGAACGAGCGTTTCTTCCTCTACTACGAGGACCATGAGCTGGGCCTGCGGGCGTGGCAGCGCGGTCTCCCGGTCGCCCTGCTCGGTGACGTGCGGTGGACCCACCACTGGGCGCGGGCGACGAACTCGGTGCGGTGGTCACCGGCGCACACGCTGGAGTTGCGCAGCGCCCGGATCTTCTTCGGCATGTTCCCCGAGTTCCTGGTCGGCCTGCCGCCGGCTGCCCGCCGGCACCACCGGGCGGCCGGGCTGATCGGTTCACGGGTGCCCGCGCCCCGCCCGCCGGTGGCCGGCTGAGCCGGGTCGGTCCGCGTGTCTCCCCTCCTGAAGGCCGCCGTCCGGCGTGCGCTCGTGTCGCAGCCGCTGGCGAGCGCGTACCACGGGCGGGCCAACGGTTTCGGCGCGCTGCGGCTCGTCTTCGCGCTGGCCGTGGTGCTGTCCCACACCGCCGCCCTCGGGTTCGGGCGTCCGCTGCTGCACCGGGTCGACCTGGGCGCCCTGGCGGTGGCGGGCTTCTTCACGATCTCCGGTTTCCTCGTCGTCGGCTCGGCGCGACGCAACTCGGTGCCCCGCTTCCTGTGGCACCGGGCGCTGCGGATCTGGCCCGGGCTGTGGGTCTGCCTGCTGTTCACCGGCCTGGTCGTGGCGCCCCTGCTGTACCTCGACCGGCACGGCACGCTCGACGGGCTGTGGCGCAGCCCGGGCGGCGTGCTCGACTACCTGCGGCTGAACTGGTGGGGCGGGCTGCGGCAGTTCGGCATCGCCGACCTGCTGCGCGGTGACACGCCGTACTGGCACTGGCAGGGCGGGAACACGATCAACGGATCGTTGTGGACGCTCGCCTACGAGATCTACTGCTATCTGGCGGTGGCCGTCCTGGCCGCGCTGACCGTGCTGCGCCGGCAGCTCCGCTGGGTCACGCTGCTCGCCGTGGTCGCGGTGTTCGGCGTCCTCTGCTGGAACCACCTCCAGCCCGGTGCGGCGCTCTGGACCAGCGGGGCGGTCGGTCCGCTGCCGATGCTCGGCGCGCTGCAGAAGACCTACCTGCTCTGGTTCGGGTTCATGTTCCTGGCCGGCGGGGCCGCCGAGCTGTACCGCGACCGGCTGCCGATGAACGACCTGCTCGGCGTGCTCGCGCTCGGGACGGTCGGCTGGCTCGCCGTGCGGGGCGACTTCGTCGGCCCGGGGGTGTACGCCGTCGACGGCGCGTTCTTCGCACCGGCGCTGCTCGCCTACGCGTACGCCGTCCTCTGGCTCGCCGTACGGCTGCCGCGCGTGCTGCACCGCGTCGGCCGCGACAACGACTACTCGTACGGTGTCTACATCTACTCGTTCGTGGTGCAGCAGGTGCTCGCCAAGTTCGGCCTGCCGGCTCTCGGCGTGGCCGGGTTCTTCCTGGTCAGCGCCGTGCTCAGCCTCGGGCTGGCGATGCTCTCCTGGCATCTGGTGGAGAAGCCGGCGCTGCGGGGAAAGGACTGGACGCCGCCCGCGCTGCGCGAGCCGCCGGACGATCGGCCGGGTCAGGACGGTCCCGACGCGCCTGCGCTGCCCGGGCGCGCGGCGGGCGCCGAGCCGGATCCGGCCGCCGCGCCGGCCGCTGGCTGACGGGGGCCGGCGGCGGCTTGCGCGCCAGGTTGCCGGCGACGCGGCACCGGTAGCGCCCGCGCCGACAGGGACGGGTTGTCGGCGGCGCCCAGCGCGACCGCCAGGAGCAGCACGGCCACCGCGCCCAGCCACAGCCACACGTCGAAGAAGAAGATCTGGGCCGCGAACCCGACCAGCAGGAGGCGGGCCGGCAGCGACCGGAGGCGCCGGTAGAGCAGCACCAGCAGCGCCAGCAGGCAGGCCAGCCCGATCAGGCCGAAGTTGTACCAGAACGCCAGGTAGGTGTTGTCGAAGACCTGGGCCTGGCCGTCGCCGATGCCGACGTTCTCCAGGAACCGCACGTTTGCCTCCGGCCCGTTGCCGAAGACGACTGTGGACCAGTCGCTGGTGATGCCGTCCCAGACCACGCTCATGCGCGTGAAGCGGGCGTCGGCGCTGGCCGGGTCGGAGATCCGTGATCCCGCCACGTCGACGGAGTCCACGGCGCTCGCGGTGGGCGCCGCCGGGACCGGCGCGCCGGGCTCCGGCGGCAGGGAACTCGCCGCCGGAGGCGCCGGAGCGGCCGGACTCGGCGCGGCCGGGCTCGGCGTGGCAGCGGGCGATTCGGGGGCCGGCGCCGCCGAACTCGCCGCCGGAGCGGCCGGGCTCGGGGTGGGTGCGGCGGCGGTGGTGTCGGGCCGCAGGGCCGGCGGGTTGACCGCCACGAGCGTGAAGGTGACCGCGGCGACGGCGGCAGTGGCGCCCAGGCCGCGCCAGCTGACCTTCCGCCACTGGAGGAACAGCCAGAGCCCGAGCGCGAGAACCGTGCCCACCCAGGCGCTGCGGGTGCCGGAGAGCACCAGGCCGACGAGGTTGGCGGTGACCGGCACGTACCAGAACCGGCCCCGGAGCGTCAGCGCGACGAGCACCATGGCCATGGCGAACGTGCCGTAGATGATGGGGTGCCCGGACAGGCCCACCGCCCGGGTCGCGTCGAACGCCGAGGTGTAGGTCCAGTCGTACGCGAACTGGTCGAAGATCGGCCAGCTCCGGGAAGCGGTCTGGTACTTGGCGAACACGGCCACGGCGACGCTGAACCAGGTGAGCGCCTCCGCGATCCGCCGGACGGTCCGCCGGTCGTGCCGTGCCTCCTCGGCGAGGTGCCAGGCCAGCACGCCGAAGCACAGCAGGGGCGCGACGCCGACCGCGATCGGCTTCACCCCGTGCCAGTGGACCAGCCCCGCGAGCACCGCGCACGCCGGGAGCAGGAGCGCCGCCGCGAGCGCCTTCGGCGGCCACCCGTCGCGTTCGGCGCGCAGCACCCGCCCCCACGCGGCGAGGAGGAACAGGACCAGCAGCAGCGCGTACGAGGGATTCGTCGGATAGCCGACGTCGATGGTCACCGGGACGGCGAACGCGATGACGAAGACCGCCCAGGTGATCCGGACCGGGTCCGTCAGCACCCAGCCGAGCAGGGCGCCGACGGCGACCCCGAGCGCGAGCTGCCACCTGCCCGTCAGCAGGAACCCGGCCGCCAGAACGACGAGGCCGAGGCCGAGGTAGCGGCCCCTGCGCTCCACGCCCCTGATCCGGTCAGCCATCACGCGCACCGCACGATCGTACGGATCAGCAGTGGCCGATCGGCACCAGCCCTGGGGCCGGGGACGCGGGCCCGCAGGTCCGGGCCTGTCGACGCACCTGAGTGGTGGGTTAGGGTGACGGCCGGTCGGCAGGCGGGGATTGGGAACTGCGTGGTCGCACGGGTGGAACCAGCCGATGTGGACAGATCCGGCGGGGCGGTGGCCCGACCGCTGGGGCCCCGCCCGATCCTGTGGGACAGCACCGCCGTCCTCGCGCTGCTGTGCCTGCTGCCGATCCTGCACGACGTCAAGACCATGCTCAGCGCGCCGTACTGGCTCGACGAGGCGTGGGTCGCCCTGTCCGTCCGGTTCCCGCTGGGCGAGCTGCCGGTCACCACGTCGTCCAGCCCGCTCGGCTGGAGCTTCCTGCTGCGGCTGGTGCCCGACGCGGACGACCTGCGTCTGGTCACGCTGGCGTTCCACGGGCTCGCGGTCGTGGCGGCGTACGGTCTCGGCCGGTCGCTGCGGTGGTCGACGCCCGGCCGGGGCGTGGTGGCCGGCGCGGCCTGCGCGGCGGCGGTCCTGCTGCTCCCCGCCCAGCAGGTGCGCCACGACCTCAAGCAGTACACCGCCGACGCAGCCGTGGCCGTGGGCGTGCTCGCGCTGGTCGCCTGGGTCGAGCAACGGTGGTCGCGCCGGCGGCTCAACGTGCTCACCGCCGCCGTCGCCGCGGGCATGCTGGTCAGCCACGTCACCGCGATCGTGGCGCCGTGCGCGTTCGGCGGGCTGCTGCTGGTCACGGCGATCCGGCGGCAGTGGCTACGTCTGGTCGAGGTGACAGTGACCGGGCTCAACGCCGGGCTGGTCCTCACCGGCGTCTACTTCGGCATCTCGATGCAGGGCCGCAACGTACCCATGCAGCAGTTCTGGGCCGGCAACTTCCCCGGGGTCACCGAGCTGCCCGGCTACCTGGCACGGCAGATCGACACGCTGATGCCGGTGGTCGGCGCGCCCGGGCTGGTGGTGGTCGCCCTGCTCGTGGCCGGCACGCTGACGCTCCGCAGGCACGGCCGGCCCGCCACCGCGGCCGCCGTGATGCTCCTACCAGTGGTCGCGACGATCGTCGGCGTCGCGAAGGTCTATCCGCTGCTGGAGCTGCGTACCTCGCACTTCCTGCTCGTCACCGCCGCCGCGGTGGCCGGCATCGGGGTCGCCGGGCTGGCGAGCCGCGCGGCCGACCTGGCCTGCCGCCGGCTCCCCCGGGTGCGGCCCGCCGTCCTGGCCGCGGCCTTCTGCGCGGTCCTGCTCGGGGGGTACGCGGCCGGCAACAGCCACTGGTACCGGTTCGACGGGAACGAGCCAGGGCTCTACTACACGGCGATCGCCGTCACCGACGTGCGTTCGGCGACCGAGTACGTGGCCCGGCACCGCCTCCCGAACGACGTCGTGGTCATGAACAACGCGGCCTGGTACGGGTTCGCGTTCTACTCCCGGCACGAGCGGCTGAAGCTGGTCGTGCCGCACGGCAACACGGTGGGCTGGTGGGTCGACATGCCCGACCGGTCCGACGTCGTGGTGGTGCCCGGCCACGACACCACTGCCGTCGGGGCCAGTCTCCGGCACGCGGTCGAGCTGGCGGCCGAGCGCGGCGACGGCGCGCGCGTCTGGCTGATCCGCTCGCACGTCGTCGGCGACGAGGTCGACGCCTGGCGGCAGGCGCTCGCCGCCTACCGCGTCGAGCAGGTCACCGGCGGGGTCGAACCGGTCGCCCGGATCAGCACGCCATGACGCGGCGCGGCGGTCAGCTGCCGCGCTGCCACAGGTCGCGCAGGGCGTCCCAGTCGCCGTCCACACCGTCCTTGCAGAGCGTCTCGATGTAGAAGGCGCCCTGCATGTCGTCGGGGTCCCACCAGACGCCGCAGATCGCCCGGCCGTCCTCGCCCTCGAAGGCGTACTCGACGTAGCTGCCGGGCTTCCCGGTCACGCCGCCCTTCGTGGTGCCGGCCTCGCGCAGCCCCGGCGCCAGCGAGCCGCCGGCGAGGTTGAGCTGCTGGCGGTACGCCCGCGCGGTGTCCTTCTGCTTCTGTCCCGGGTAGAGCGTGAAGTGCAGCCACGCGCCGCCGTAGTGGCAGAAGACGTGCCCCTTCTCGTCCGCCGGCAGCTTCGGTGCGCCCGGCTGGTCGTAGACGGTGCAGCCACCGATCCGGGTCAGCCAGGGCTCGACCAGCGGGGCCAGCTCACCCTCGAACTTGGCCTTGTTGATGGCGAGCTGCGTGGCCTCGTAGGGCGGCAGCGACGGGCTGGCCGACGGCGCCGGCGTCGCGGCCTCCTTCTCGCGCCCCGCACCCAGGAAGAACCCGGCGGTGCCGGCGACCAGGGTGAGCACCAGGGCGCCGACGATCGAGATCCAGTCGCGCCGCTTCGGCGCCGGCTGCACCGGGGCGATCCGGCGTCCGCCGGACGGGTCCAGCGGGTCGGTGGCCACCGGCGCCGAGCCGACGGCGGGTGGCGCGGAGACGGCCGACGTGGCGGGGACCCCGGAGGTCGCGACGACGGCGGCCGGGGACATCGGCGCGCCGGAGATCGGCTGGGCCGCCATCGCCCAGGGCTGCGGAACCCACGGCAACTGGGACGGCGGGGAGACCGGGGCGGCGGCCGGGGGCGGTGGGAGCATCTCGGCCGTCGGGGTGCGCTGGTAGTCCATGCCGAGGCTGCGGAACAGCCGCTCGGCCGCACCTTCCTCTTCGGACGGGTACGCGATCCAGGGCTCGGCGGCGGCGAAGTCGGCGTTGACGTACCGGTGGCCGCCGGGGGTCTGGGCCAGCACGTTCGCCGCGTTGGTGAACGCCTCCCGCCAGCGCTGGTCACCGGCGGCGGCGCCTTCGAGGACGGCGACGGTGACCGGGCGGTCCTGTCCGTCGAGAGCCGCCCACGCCCGGCCGACCTGGCACTCGCCCAACGTCTCGGTGAACCTGTACGGCCCCTCCGGCTGCATGCCCCACTCCTCTGTTCACCCGCCGTGCGGATAGTACAGAGAGCACGCTCATCGGACCTCCCTGCGGTCGCGCGACGCTTGCGCTCTGAAAGTTTTCATGCATAGAGTCGGCTCGTGAATGAAAGCGGTGCGGCCTCCCCTGACCGCCTGCTCGACCTCTTCCACGGCGTACGGCTCACCCCGACGCAGCGCCGCATCGCGCACTGCCTGGTGCGGCACGCGGGCGCGGCGGCGTACCTGTCCGCCGCCGAGGTGGCCGAGCTCGCAGGCGTCAGCCAGCCGTCGGTGACCCGGTTCGCCATGGCGCTCGGCCACGACGGCTACCCCGCGCTGCGCCGCCGCCTGCGCGAGCTGGGCGCGCGCGACGCCGCCGACCAGGACCGCGCCGGGAACGCCCTGCAACGGGCGGTGCACGCCGAACGGGACAACCTCGACCGGCTCGCCGCGCAGCTCGCCGACGCCGACCGGGTCGCCGAGGTGGGCCGCCTGCTCGCCGCCAGCCGCCCGCTGCCGGTGCTCGGGCTGCGGGCCGCCGCGCCGCTGGCCGCCTACTTCGCCTACTTCGCGGCGAAGGTGCACCCGGACGTACGGGTGTTCGACGACGGCGGCAGCATGCTCGTGGACCGCCTGGACCAGGCGGTGGCGGCCGGCGCGACGGCCATGCTCGCGTTCGTGCTGCCCCGCTACCCCCGGGAGACCCTGGAGGCGCTGCGCGAGGCCCGGGACGCCGGCCTGACCGTCGTGGCGATCACCGACTCGCCGGTCAGCCCGGCCACCGAGCACGCCCAGGTGGTGCTGCCCGCCGCCGTCGGCGCCGACCTCGTCTTCGACCTGCACACCGCACCGATGACCCTGGCCATGGTGGTGCTCCAGGCGATCTGCGACGCCGCACCGGCCGAGACCCAGGACCGGCTCGAGGCGTTCGAGTCGTCCGCCGCCCGCCGCCAGTTGTTCCTCGGCTGAGAGGAGTACGAGATGCACCAGCCCGTCCGCGCCGCCCGCGGCGTCACCCGCACCGCGAAGGGGTGGCCGCAGGAGGCCGCCCTGCGGATGCTGATGAACAATCTCGACCCGGAGGTGGCCGAGCGCCCCGACGACCTGGTGGTCTACGGCGGCACCGGCAAGGCGGCCCGGGACTGGCCGTCGTACCACGCGCTCGTGCGCACGCTCACCGAGCTGCGCGACGACGAGACGATGCTGGTGCAGTCCGGCCGGCCGGTCGGTGTGATGCGGACCCACGAGTGGGCGCCGCGCGTGCTGCTGGCCAACTCCAACCTGGTCGGCGACTGGGCCACCTGGCCGGAGTTCCGCCGCCTGGAGTCGCTGGGCCTGACCATGTACGGGCAGATGACCGCCGGTTCGTGGATCTACATCGGCACCCAGGGCATCCTCCAGGGCACGTACGAGACGTTCGCCGCCGTCGCCGCCAAGCGCTTCGGGGGCACGCTCGCCGGCACGCTGACGCTCACCGCCGGCTGCGGCGGGATGGGCGGGGCGCAGCCGCTCGCCGTCACCATGAACGGCGGCGTCTGCCTGATCGTGGACGTGGACCGGTCGCGGCTGGACCGCCGGGTGCACGACCGCTACCTCGACGAGGTGGCCGACTCGCTCGACGACGCCATCGAGCGGGCGCTCGCGGCCAGACGGGACCGGCGGGCGCTCAGCGTCGGCGTGGTCGGCAACGCCGCCACCGTCTTCCCCGAGCTGCTGCGCCGGGGCGTAGCCATCGACATCGTGACCGACCAGACCAGCGCGCACGACCCGCTGTCGTACGTGCCGGAGGGCGTGGACCCGGGCGACGCGCGGGATTACGCGGCGGCCAAGCCGGCCGAGTTCACCGACCGGGCCCGGGCGTCGATGGCGAAGCACGTGGAGGCGATGGTCGGCTTCCTGGACGCGGGCGCGGAGGTCTTCGACTACGGCAACTCGATCCGGGGCGAGGCCAAGCTCGGCGGATACGAGCGGGCGTTCGACTTCCCCGGGTTCGTGCCCGCGTACATCAGGCCGTTGTTCTGCGAGGGCAAGGGCCCGTTCCGCTGGGCCGCGCTCTCCGGCGACCCGAAGGACATCGCCGCCACCGACCGGGCGATCCTCGACCTGTTCCCGGAGAACGAGTCCCTCGCCCGGTGGATCCGGATGGCCGGCGAGCGGGTCGCGTTCCAGGGTCTGCCGGCGCGGATCTGCTGGCTCGGCTACGGCGAGCGGGACCGGGCCGGGGTGCGGTTCAACGAGATGGTCGCGTCCGGCGAGCTGAGCGCGCCGGTGGTGATCGGCCGGGACCACCTGGACTGCGGCAGCGTGGCCAGCCCTTACCGGGAGACCGAGGCGATGGCCGACGGCTCCGACGCGATCGCCGACTGGCCGCTGCTGAACGCGCTCGTGAACACCGCCAGCGGCGCGTCGTGGGTGTCGATCCACCACGGCGGCGGCGTCGGCATCGGCCGGTCCATCCACGCCGGGCAGGTCTGCGTGGCCGACGGCAGCGAGCTGGCCGGCCAGAAGATCGAGCGGGTGCTGACGAACGACCCGGCGATGGGCGTCATCCGGCACGTCGACGCCGGCTACGACGACGCCCGCGCGGTGGCCGAGCGCACCGGCGTCCGCATCCCGATGGCCGAGTAAGGAAGGGCCCCTTGTTAACGCATTCTGCATGGGAAGGGTCCCTTCCTAACCGGTTCCGGGAGCTGTGGGACGAGATCGCGCCGATCGGGCGCGACGAGGGCAGCGGCGGCTACCTGCGCTACGCGCTGACCGAACCGGAGCTGCGGCTGCGGGAGTGGTTCCACAACCAGGCCGACGCCCGCGGGATGCCGGTTCAGCAGGACGGCAACGGCAACCTGTTCGCCTGGTGGGGCGACCCGGAGGCCGGCGACGCGGTGCTCACCGGCAGCCACTTCGACTCGGTGCCGCACGGCGGCGCGTACGACGGTCCGCTCGGCATCGTCAGCGCGTTCCTCGCCGTGGACGAGCTGCGGGCCGCGGGCATCACCCCGGAACGGCCGGTGGTGGTGGCCGCGTTCGTGGAGGAGGAGGGCGCGCGGTTCGGCGTACCCTGCCTGGGGTCGAGGCTGCTCACCGGCGAGATCGACGTCGACCGCGCGGCCGGGCTGCGCGACCAGGCCGGGACGACCTTCGCGCAGGCGCTCGGCGAGCGGCCGGCGGGCGCCGACCCGGCGCTGCTCGGCCGCTTCGCGGCCTTCGTGGAGCTGCACGTCGAGCAGGGCCGCGCGCTGGTCGACCAGGACGCGCCGGTCGCGGTGGCCTCCGCGATCTGGCCGCACGGCCGGTGGCGGTTCGACTTCACCGGCGAGGGCAACCACGCGGGTACGACAGCGATGGCCGACCGCCGCGACCCGATGCTCACCTACGCGTTCACCGTGCTGGCGGCGAACAAGGAGGCCCGGCTGCGCGACGCGCACGCCACAGTGGGCCGGGTGTCGGTCGAGCCGAACGCCACGAACGCGATCCCGTCCCGGGTCACCGGCTGGCTGGACGCGCGGGCGGCCGAGGCGGAGACGCTGTGCGGTCTGGTCGAGGCGGTACGCGCCAAGGCCGCCGACCGGGCCGGCCGCGACGGCACCGCGCTGACCTGCACCCAGGAGTCGGCGACCCCGCTCGTCGCGTTCGACCGCGGGCTGGCCGACCGGCTGGTCACGCTGCTCGGCGCGCCGGTGCTGCCCACCGGCGCCGGGCACGACGCGGGGGTGCTGGCGGCGCACCTGCCCACCGCGATGCTGTTCGTGCGCAACCCGACCGGGGTGTCGCACTCCCCCGCCGAGGCGGCCACCGACGCCGACTGCGCCGCCGGGGTGACCGCCCTGGCCCGGGTCCTGGAGGAGCTGGCATGCCGCTGACCCGCTGGCTGGCCGAGTACGCCTGGCTGCCCGACCGCGCCGAGCCCACCCGGGACGTGCTGATCGAGGCGACCGACGGGCGGCTCACCGCTGTCACCCCGCTGACCGGGGACGGTCCGCCGACCGCCGGGGTGGAGGTGCTCGGCGACGCGGTACGGCTGCCCGGGCTGACGGTGCCCGGCCTGGCCAACGCCCACTCGCACGCGTTCCACCGCGCGCTGCGCGGGCGCACCCACGACGGGCGCGGCGACTTCTGGTCCTGGCGCAGCCTGATGTACGCGATCGCGACCCGGCTCGACCCGGACACCTACCTGGCGCTGGCCCGCGCCGTGTACGCGGAGATGGCGCTGTCCGGGATCACCTGCGTGGGCGAGTTCCACTATCTGCACCACGGTCCCGGCGGCACCCCGTACGACGACCCGAACGCGATGTCCGCAGCGCTCGTGGAGGCCGCCGCGCACGCCGGGATCCGGCTCACGCTGCTGGACACCGCGTACCTGGCCGGGGGCGTGGACGGCGCGCCGCTGACCGGGCCGCAACGCCGCTTCGGTGACGGTGACGCGCTGCGCTGGGCGGCGCGGGTGGACGCGTTCGGGCCGGCCGACGACCACGTCCGGCTCGGCGCGGCCATCCACTCGGTACGCGCGGTCCCGGCCGAGCAGCTCGCCACCGTGGCCGGCTGGGCCGACCGCAACGGGCTGCCGCTGCATGTGCACCTGTCCGAGCAGCCGGCCGAGAACGACGCCTGCCGGGCCGTGCACGGCTGCACCCCGACGCGGCTGCTGGCCGACCACGGCGTGCTCGGCCCGCACACCACAGCGGTGCACGCCACCCACCCGACCGCCGCCGACGTGGCGCTGCTCGGCGACAGCCGTACCCGGGTCTGCGTCTGCCCCACCACCGAGCGCGACCTGGCCGACGGGGTCGGCCCGGTGCGCCGGATGGCCGACGCGGGCAGCCCGCTGAGCCTGGGCAGCGACAGTCACGCCGTGGTGGACCTGTTCGAGGAGGCCCGCGCGCTGGAGATGGACGAGCGGCTGCGTACCCGCCGGCGGGGGCACTTCACGCCGGCCGAGCTGCTCGGCGCCGCCACCGTCGGCGGGCACGCCGCGCTGGGCTGGGGCGACGCCGGCCGGTTCGCCGTCGGGCAGCGGGCCGACCTGGTCACGGTACGGCTGGACAGCGCCCGCACCGCCGGGGTGCCGCCGGCCGGCGCGTTCTTCGCCGCCACCGCCGCCGACGTGACGAGCGTGATCGTGGACGGGAGGCCGGTGGTGGACGGCGGCCGGCACCTGACCGTGGACGTGCCCACCGAGCTGCGGGACGCGATCGCGGCGGTGACCGCGAAGGAGGACTCGTGACGCGCGGCAGCCTGCTCGTCGACCACATCGGCGAGCTGGTCACGAACGACGGCCGCGACGGCGACCCGCTGGGCATCAGGCGCGACGCCGCGCTACTGGTCGAGGGCGGCCAGGTGGCCTGGATCGGGTCGGCCCGCTACGCGCCCGCCGCCGACCGGCGGATCGACGCCGGTGGCGCGGCGGTGCTGCCCGGCTTCGTGGACAGCCATGCCCACCTGGTCTTCGCCGGGGACCGGGCCGCCGAGTTCGCCGCCCGGATGGCCGGCGAGCCCTACACCGGCGGGGGCATCCGCACCACTGTGGGCGCCACCCGCGCGGCCTCCGACGACGACCTGCGCGCCACTGTGGGCCGGCTGCGCGCGGAGATGCTGCGGCAGGGCACCACCACCGTCGAGATCAAGAGCGGGTACGGCCTCACCGTCGCCGACGAGGCCCGCTCGCTGCGGATCGCCGCCGAGTTCACCGACGACACCACGTTCCTCGGCGCGCACGTGGTCCCCGCCGAGTACGCCGACCGCCCGGACGACTACGTGGGCATGGTCTGCGGGCCGATGCTCGCCGCCGCCGCGCCGTACGCCCGCTGGATCGACGTGTTCTGCGAGCGGGGCGCGTTCGACGCCGACCACGCGCGGGCGATCCTCGCCTGCGGGCAGGCCGCCGGTCTGGGCGTACGGCTGCACGCCAACCAGCTCGGCCCGGGGCCGGGCGTACGGCTCGGCGTGGAGCTGGGCGCGGCCAGCGTCGACCACTGCACCCACCTGACCGACGCCGACGTCGACGCGCTGGCCGGCTCGGAGACGGTCGCCACGCTGCTACCGGGCGCGGAGTTCTCCACCCGGTCGCCGTACCCGGACGCCCGGCGGCTGCTCGACGCGGGCGTGACAGTCGCGCTCGCGACCGACTGCAACCCCGGCTCGTCGTACACGTCGTCGATGCCGTTCTGTGTCGCGCTCGCCGTACGCGAGATGCGGATGACCCCGGCGGAGGCGGTGTGGGCCGCGACCGCCGGCGGGGCGGCGGCGCTGCGCCGCACCGACGTGGGGCGGCTGACCCCCGGGGCGCGGGCCGACCTGATCATCCTCGACGCCCCGTCCCACCTGCACCTGGCCTACCGGCCGGGGGTGCCACTGATCCGCCAGGTTCTGCACAACGGAGTGCCGCGATGACCACAGTGACCATCCTGTCCACCGGGGTCACCCCCGCCGACGTGCTCGCGGTGGCCCGCGGCACCGCCAAGGTCGTGCTCGACCCGGCCGCCACCGAGGCGATGGCCACCTCCCGGTCCATCGTGGACCGGATCGAGGCGGCCGGGCGGCCGGTGTACGGCGTCTCCACCGGGTTCGGCGCGCTCGCCAACACGTTCGTCGCACCGGAGCGCCGGGCCGAGCTGCAGCACGCGCTGATCCGCTCGCACGCCGCCGGGGTGGGCGCGCCGATGCCGCGCGAGGTGGTACGCGCCATGATGCTGCTGCGGGTCCGCTCGCTGGCGCTCGGCCGCTCCGGGGTACGCCCGCTGGTCGCCGAGGCGCTCGTGGACCTGCTCAACCACGACGTCACCCCGTGGGTGCCGGAGCACGGCTCGCTCGGCGCGTCCGGCGACCTGGCGCCGCTGGCGCACTGCGCGCTGGTGCTGCTCGGTGAGGGCTGGGTGCTCGGCCCGTCCGGGGAGCGCGTCCCGGCCGCCGACGCGCTGCACCAGGTCGGGCTGAAGCCGGTGTCGCTGGCCGCCAAGGAGGGGCTGGCGCTGATCAACGGCACCGACGGCATGCTCGGCATGCTGCTGCTGGCCGTCTCCGACGCCCGGCACCTGTTCGCCATGGCGGACGTGACAGCGGCGCTCGCCATCGAGGCGATGCTCGGCTCGGAGCGGCCCTTCCTGCCCGAGCTGCACGCGATCCGCCCGCATCCCGGCCAGGCCGCCTCGGCGGCGAACATCCACCGGCTGCTGCAGGGCTCGGCGGTGATGGACTCGCACCGCGACGACCTGGCGCACGCGGTGCAGGACGCGTACTCCATGCGCTGTGCCCCGCAGGTCGCCGGCGCGGCCCGGGACACGCTCGACTTCGTCGAGGTGGTCGCGGGCCGGGAACTGCTGTCCGTGGTGGACAACCCGGTGGTGCTGCCGGACGGGCGGGTCGAGTCGACCGGCAACTTCCACGGCGCGCCGCTCGGCTTCGCCGCCGACTACCTGGCCATCGCCGCCGCCGAGGTGGGCGCGATCGCCGAACGCCGGGTGGACCGGCTGCTGGACGTCACCCGCTCCCGGGAGCTGCCCGCGTTCCTGTCCCCCGACGCCGGGGTGAACTCCGGGCTGATGATCGCCCAGTACACCGCCGCCGGGATCGTGGCGGAGAACCGCCGGCTCGCCGCGCCCGCCTCGGTCGACTCGCTGCCCACCAGCGGCATGCAGGAGGACCACGTCTCGATGGGCTGGGCGGCCACCAAGAAGCTGCGCACCGTGCTGGACAACCTGACCAGCCTGCTCGCGGTGGAGCTGCTGGCGGCCGTACGCGGGCTCCAGCTGCGCGCCCCGCTGACGCCGTCACCGGCCGGGCGGGCGGCGCTCGACGTGCTCGGCCGCACGATCGGCGAGCCGGGACCGGACGTGTTCCTCGCGCCGCTCATGGAGGCGGCGCGCGAGGTGGTACGCGGCCCGGAGCTGCGCGCGGCGATCGAACGGGAGATCGGCCCGCTGGGCTGATCTCAGGTGGCGGGCGGGAGCACCTTCGCGACCAGCTTGGCCAGCTCCCGCAGCGCCTTGCCGCGGTGGCTGACCGCGTCCTTCTCCTCGGGCGTCAGCTCCGCGTTGGTGCGCTCCTGCCCGTCGCCCAGGAAGATCGGGTCGTAGCCGAAGCCGCCCTCGCCACGCGGCGCGCGCAGCAGCCGGCCGGACTGGCGGCCGTCGACCAGGTGCTCCTTGCCGCCCGGCAGCACCAGCGCGACGGTGCAGACGAACGCCGCGCCCCGGTGCTCGTCCGGCACGTCGCCGACCTGGTCCAGCACGAGCTGGAGGTTGGCGTGGTCGTCGCCGTGCCGGCCGGACCAGCGGGCGCTGAACACACCCGGCATGCCGTTGAGCGCGTCCACCGCCAGCCCCGAGTCGTCGGCGATCGTCGGCAGGCCGGTACGCCGGCAGCCCTCCCGCGCCTTGATCAGCGCGTTCTCGCCGAACGTGAGGCCGGTCTCCGGCAGCTCCGGGTACTCCTCGACGTCGTCGAGGCCGAGCAGCGCGATCCGGTGCGCGCCGAGCGCGCCGTCCAGGATCCGCTGCAGCTCGACGAGCTTCTTCCGGTTCCGGGTGGCCAGCAGGACCTTGTTCATGACGAGAGCGCCTTCCGCTGCGCGTCGGCCAGTTCCAGGCAGCCCGCCACGCCCAGGTCGAGCAGCGCGTCGAGCTGATCGCGGGCGAAGACACCCGCCTCGCCGGTGCCCTGCACCTCGACGAAGTCGCCGGCGCCGGTGCACACCACGTTCATGTCGACCTCGGCGGTGACGTCCTCGGCGTAGCAGAGGTCGAGCATCGGCTCGCCGCCGATCACCCCGACGCTCACCGCCGCCACCGAACGGTGCATCACCTTCTCCACCTTGCCGGCCAGCGCCTTGCGCTCGGCCAGCCAGGTCACCGCGTCGTGCAGCGCGACGTACGCGCCGGTGATCGCCGCGGTCCGGGTGCCGCCGTCGGCCTGGAGCACGTCGCAGTCGAGCACGATCGAGTTCTCGCCGAGCGCCTTGAGGTCCACGCAGGCACGCAGGCTGCGGCCGATCAGACGGGAGATCTCATGGGTACGCCCGCCGACCTTGCCGCGCACGCTCTCCCGGTCCGAGCGCGTGTTCGTGGCCCGGGGCAGCATCGCGTACTCGGCTGTCACCCAGCCCAGCCCGGAACCCTTGCGCCAGCGCGGCACGCCCTCGGTGACGCTCGCCGTACAGAGCACCCGGGTCGCGCCGAACTCGACGAGCACCGAACCCTCCGGGTGGGTGCTCCAGCCCCGGGTCAGGGTCACCGGTCGGAGTTGGTCGGGCTCCCGCCCGTCAGGTCGCGCCATGCCTGCACCCTATGCGGTGCGGTGATCGGATCGTCCGCGGGTGTCCGCCGACACGGCCCGGCCGCCGCCGGGGTCACACGTCGTAGCAGGCGCCGGGCCGCACCACGTCCAGCGGCCCGGCGTACGCCCCGGCCGCCGCCTCCACCGTCTGCGACTCGCTGCCCCAGGCCGGTACGAGATGGGTGAGCAGCAGCCGCCCCACGCCCGCCTTGGTGGCCGCCTCGCCCGCCTCCCGGCCGGTCAGGTGCAGATCCGGCGGGTTCTCCACGCCGTCCATGTAGCTCGCCTCGCAGAGGAACACGTCGGCGTCCTGGGCCAGGCGCAGCAACGCCTCGCAGGGCGCGGTGTCGGCGGAGTAGCAGAACACCCGCCCGCCGTGCTCCAGCCGCACCCCGTACGTCTCGACCGGGTGATTCATCCGGTCGACGGTGACGCTGAACGGGCCGATCGGGAACGTGCCCGGCTGGAGACCGTAGAACTGGTAGACGTCCTCCACCGAGCCCTCCTCCTGCCCGTACGCGGCGGCGAGCCGGTCGGGCGCGCCGGAGGGGGCGTACATCGGCAGGGGCGGGTACGGACCGTCCGGCGCGTACCGGCGCACCACCACGTAGGACACCGCGTCGAACATGTGGTCGCAGTGCAGGTGGGTGAGGAGGACCGCGTCGGGGGCGTGCAGCCCGACGTAGCGCTGGAGCGTGGAGAGCGAACCCACGCCGAAGTCGATCAGGAGCCGGAAGCCCTCGGCTTCCATGAGATAGGCCGAGCAGGGCGATTCGGGGCCCGGGAAGCTGCCCGCGCAGCCGAGGACGGTCAGTCTCATCCGGTGGCCTCGATCTCACCATGAGTAGTCGATGCGCCGGCGGCGACGCCGCCGATGATCTCTACCGACGCGCTCGCCACGCTGCGCAGCCTACGCGCCGCCCCGGTCGGGCAAGAATCATCTGCCGGAAGTTGTCATCAACGTGACACCCATACACGTCCGCTCCGGGCAGGCGCGGCGGTCCGGCCGGCGGGGACACCACCGGCCGGACCGTCGCCGGACCGTCAGGCCCAGAGCTGCCCCTCCAGCGACTCCTCGGCGTCGGCGAGCGTGCCGCCGTACGCGCCGGTCGACAGGTATTTCCAGCCGCCGTCGCAGACCACGAACGCCACGTCGGCGCGGCGGCCGTCGCGGACCGCCTCGTGCGCCACCGCGAGCGCGGCGTGCAGGATGGCGCCGGTGGAGAACCCGGCGAAGATGCCCTCCACCTCGACGAGCTGCCGGGTCCGCAGCACGGCGTCCCGGGTGCCCACGGAGAAGCGGCGGGACAGCACACCCGCGTCGTACAGCTCGGGCACGTAGCCCTCGTCGATGTTGCGCAGACCGTAGACCAGCTCGCCGTACCGCGGCTCGGCCGCCACGATCTGGATCCCGTCGACCTTCTCCCGCAGGAAGCGGCCGGTGCCCATGAGCGTGCCGGTGGTGCCCAGCCCGGCCACGAAGTGGGTGATGCCCGGCAGGTCCTGCAGCAGCTCCGGTCCGGTCGTCTCGTAGTGCGCCCGGGCGTTCGCCTCGTTGCCGTACTGGTAGAGCATCACCCAGTCCGGGTGCTCGGCGGAGATCTGCTTCGCGGTCGCGACGGCCTGGTTCGAACCACCGGCGGCCGGCGAGAAGATGATCTCCGCGCCGTACATCCGGAGCAGCTGCACCCGCTCGGTGGAGACGTTCTCCGGCATCACGCAGACCAGCCGGTAGCCCCGCAGCTTCGCCACCATGGCCAGCGAGATGCCGGTGTTGCCGCTGGTCGGCTCCAGGATCGTGTCACCGGGACGGAGCCGGCCGGCCTCCTCGGCCGCGCGCACCATGTACAGCGCCGCGCGGTCCTTGATGCTGCCGGTCGGGTTCCGGTCCTCCAGCTTGGCCCAGAGCCGCACCGGCGGCGCCCCGGCGGGAACCGTCGGCGAGAGGCGGGGCAACCCGACCAGCGGGGTGCCACCGCACGCGTCGAGCAGGCTGTCGTACCGCGCCATCGCGGGCCCCCTCAGCGGGCGGCGCGCGTGGAGACCGCGTGCGAGGCGATCGCCGCGGCGGCCGCGAAGCCGAACGCGCCACCGGCCACGGCCGGCAGGATGGTCACGCTGTCGCCGTCGTTGAGCTTGGCGTCGAGCGCGCCCAGGAAACGGACGTCCTCGTCGTTGACGTAGACGTTGACGAACCGGTGCAGCACGCCCGCGTCGGTGACCAGGCGGGCCTTCAGGCCGCCGTGCCGCGAATCCAGGTCGGCGATCAGGTCGGCGAGCGTGTCGCCGCTGCCCTCGACGACCTTCGCGCCGCCGGTGTAGCTGCGCAGGATGGTGGGGATGCGAACCTCGATGGCCATGATGTCTCGTGCTCCTCGTTCGGGATGGTGCCAGGTGACGGGAAAAGGAAGGTGCCGGCGCTGAAGGTCAGCGGTCGGAACACTCGTAGTCGACCGTCGCCGGGCTCTGCCCGAACATGTAGGACTGGACGGCGTTCGGGTCCACGGCGGCATCCACGATCTTCACCGGTTCCTCGGTGATCACGCCGTCGACGATCCGGAAGGAGCGGATCTCCTCGGTGTCGGGCTCGCGGGTCGAGACGAGCAGGTAGTGCGCGCCCGGCTCGCCGGCGAAGGAGACGTCCGTGCGGGACGGGTAGGCCTCGGTCGCGGTGTGCGAGTGGTAGATCACCACCGGCTCCTCGTCGCGGTCGTCCATCTCCCGCCACACCCGCAACTGCTCCATCGAGTCGAACTCGTAGAAGGTCATGGAGCGGGCCGCGTTGTCCATCGGGATGTGCCGGGTCGGGGTGTCGCTGCCGACGGGGCCGGCGACCACGCCGCACGCCTCGTCCGGGTGGTCCCGACGCGCGTGGGCGACGATCGCGTCGATGATCGACCGGTCGATGCTCAGCACGCCACCAGCCTAGCCCCTGGCCGGGCCGGGCGGCGAGGTGGCAACCGTCACCACTCAGTCGATGAGCGCGTTGAGCAGGGACTCCTGCAGATAACCGAGGTAGGCGTAGACCGACAGTTGGAACACCCGGGACGAACCGGGGTCCTCGGCGACCGCGTCGTCGAGCTCCTCACCCAGGTCGGTGCCGTCCTTGATCTCCAGGCGTACGCCCATCGCCAGCCGGGCGTCGTTGAGCGCGCGCAGCCACGCTTCGGCCGCCTCCGCGTCGAGTCGCACCTCGCCGCCGGAGTCGCCGTCGGGCAGGGCGGCGAGGATCGCGCCCGCCTGGTCGATCTTCCCGGTCTTCAGATCGCCCTCGGTGTAGCGGCGGAACTCGGCGGTGCCGGCGTCGTCGTCCGGGTAGACGTCGGGGAAGAGCCGGCCGACCACCGGGTCACCGTGGTCGAAGCCGTCGGTCAGCAGCCCGACCACCTCGGCGGCGACCTTGCGCAGCACCCGGACCTCGTCGACGGCGAACGTCGCCACGTAGTGGTCGCCCCGGCGGCGGAACATGCTCATGACCTCTCCACCGTCGCCCAGAGACCGTACGCGTGCAGCTGCGCCGCGTCGTGCTCCATCCGTTCCCGGGCGCCGGTGGACACCACGGCCTTGCCCTTGTGGTGCACGTCCAGCATGAGCCGCTCCGCCTTCTCCCGGCTGTATCCGAAGAGCTTCTGGAACACCCAGGTCACATACGTCATCAGGTTGACCGGATCGTCCCAGACGATGGTCACCCACGGCCGGTCGGAGACCGGCACCTCTTCGGTGTCCGGCGTCTCGACCGGCGCAACCTGTGGAGCCGCCATGCCCCCCATCGTGCCACCGGATCCGGGGAACCGATGAACCGGAACACCGCGGCGGCCGTCGTCACCCGCCCGGGCCGCGTACGCGAGCCCGGGTCGCGGTGTGCCCGCGCCGTGGTCAGGCAAGCAGGATGCCGTGGTCGACAGCATCGGCGAGCACCCCGGTCAGCGAGAGACGGATCACCTCGAAGCGGCGGGACACCTCGCGGGACAGTTCGAGTTCGACCTCGCGCAGCGCGCGCTGGGCCCAGGACCGGGCGGCGTTCGGGTCGTTGTTGTCGGTCGCCCGCCAGTGCTGCCAGCAGCCGCCGTTGAGGGCGACGCCCACGGGCGGGAGCATCTCGTCCCGCTGCCCGCCGGGCAGCCCGGCCAGGGCGTCGAGAGCGCCTTCGCCGGTCAGCGCGGCGACCCCGGCCGTGCTGGTGACCAGGAGGACCCGGTCCAGCTCCCGGCCGTCCGGATGGTCGGCCAGGCTACAGCGCACCGCGTGCGCGATCCGCCCGCGTACGCCCTCTGCCAGCGGCGCGCCGAAGACCCGGGCGGCGGCGGCGTCGACGAGACCGCGGACGGCCTCGTCGCACTGCGCGGTGGCGAGCAGCGACAGCGCCTCCAGTTCGCGGTCGAGCATCTGCGGCAGGCCGGCGCAGCCGACCCCGAAGACGATCTCCTGCACCACCCGCAGGTGGATGTTCGCCAACTCCAGGGCGAGGTGCTGACGGATCCGGCGGGCGCAGGCTCGTGACCCCCTGTCGATCCGGTCCGCCAGCTCGCCGGGCTCGACGCCGGCCAGCACCGGCACCCGGCCGTGCGCGCCGGGCGGCACCGGCGGGCTTGCGCTGCCGCGGCGCAGTCCCTCGTCGGCGGCCCAGCCGACCAGCGCACGCCGCAGGTGCGGCAGCTCGGCCCGGCGGGCCGGGAACCACCGGGCCGGGGTGAGCGCCGGCACCGCGGCCAGCAGCGCCGCGCGGTGCGCCTCGATGGAGACCGACACCGGGTCGAGCCGGCGGGCGGACGGACCGGTGGCCTCCGCCGCCGGGCCGTCGGCCGACGCGGTCCAGCCGGTCGTGCCGGGGGTGACGGCGAAGAACACCTCGACCCGGGCGCGCGCCATCTCGGCGAGCAGGTGCAGCTCGGCCGCGCTGAACGCCTGGTCGGCGGAGATCACGAAGAGCAGCGCGCCCGCCCGGCCGACGGCGTCGCGCAGCACCCGGCCGCCGGCCACGCCGAGCGTGCCGGTGTCCGGCGTGTCGACCACGGCGAAGTGCCGCAGCAGCGGGTCGGGCAGGCTCAGCTCGACCCGGCGTGGCGGCCGGGCCAGCGCCGGGCCGGTCGCCATCGGGTCGGCGCCGTAGGCGTGCGGCTGGCGGTAGCCCGGGACGTACGCGGCGCGGGTCGCCTTCTCGGCGGCGTGCTGGACCAGCAGGTTGCTTCCCACGGGCACGGCGAGCGTCGCGGAGTCGATCCCGAGCAGGCCGGCGATCACCTCGCGCCGGCCGGCGCCGGCCGGGCCGGCGACGACCACGGCCATCGGATCGTCCGGTCCGGGCGTGGCCGCCCCGAGCCGGGTCGGCAGCGGGGCGCACCCGGGCGGGCCGGCCTGACGGCGCGGGTCGGGCACGTCGACCGAGGGGAGTGGACCCGGCGTCATCAGGTGGCCTCCCGGTCAGGCGACCGGGGTGCCGGTCGCGGCTTTTCCCTGGTTGCAGGGGCTGTCGGAAGAGTACGGCTGTCGGCCATCCGACAACGAACACCTCCGATACTCATGGGTAACGGCCAGATTACTCAACTTCACTGCGTAACGGCCCGCACGCGGACGGAACACGGTCGATATGCTGCTCCGATGAGTAGGTGGGAGTTCGTCGGCCGTAGGGATGAACTCAACCGTCTGTTGTCGACGATCGGCCGACCCGGAGGGCGCGGGTTGCTCTTCAGCGGCGACGCCGGGGTCGGCAAGAGCCGGCTGCTGCGCGAGGGCGTCTCCGAGCTCTCCCCCGAGCGGTACGCGATCTGGTCCATCGCGGCCAGCGCCACCACCGCCGCGCTCCCCTTCGGCGGGCTCGTCCAGGTGCTGCCCGCCACCCAGCCGCAGGGGCTCTCCCCCGCCGGAATCCTGCGCTGGGCCGTCGACGTGCTGCAGGAACAGGCCGCCGGCCGGCCCATCGTCCTCGCCATCGACGACGCGCACCTGCTCGACCCACCCTCGGCCGCGCTGGTGCACCTGGTCGCCCGCTCCGAGAACGCCACAGTCATCGGGACGCTGCGCAACGGCGAGCAGATCCCGCTGCCGATCCGCGCGCTCTGGACCGACGACCTGGTCGAACTGGTCGAACTGGGCCCGCTCGGCCGCAGCGAGACCACCGGTCTGCTCGCCGCCATCCTGGGTGGACCGGTCGACGCCGGCTCCTCCGACCGGCTCTTCCAGCTCTGCGCCGGCAACCCGCTGCTGCTGCGCGAGCTGGTCCTGGCCGCCGACGACGAGCTGCGCCGCACGTACGGGATCTGGACCTGGACCGGGCGGCTGGAGCTGGCGCCCAGCCTCACCGACCTGATCGACACCCGGATCGGGCAGCTCACCCCCGGCGTCCGGGCGGTGGTCGAGCTGGTCGCCTTCGGCGAGCCGCTGGGCCTGCAACTGCTGGAACGGGCGGTCGACCCGGCGGACGTGGAGACGGCCGAGGAGCGCGGGCTCATCACCCTGATCCACGACGACCGGCGGCTCAACGTCCGCCTGGCGCACCCGCTCTACGGCGAGGTGATGCGCCGGCACTGCCCGGTCAGCCGCACCCGCCGGCTCCAGGCCACCCTCGCCGGGCTGCTGGAGCAGGTCGGCACGCGCCGCCGCGACGACCTGCTGCGGGTCGCGGTGTGGCGGCTCGACTCGGGCACGGCGCAGGACGTCGCCCTGCTGCTCGACGCGGCGGTCCAGGCGTTCGGCCGGTACGACGTGCCGCTGGCCACCCGGCTGGCCCGCGCCGCGCTGGAGGCCGGCGGCGGTACCGACGCGGCCGAGCTGCTGGCCACCATCCTGATGTTCGGCGACCGGCCGGACGAGGCGATCAGCGTGCTCGACCAGGTCGCCGGGGAGATCCACGACGACCGCCGGCGCAGCCGGTGGCTGACGGTCCGGGGCATGGTCAGCTACTGGGGACTCAACCGGGAGTCCACGGTGGAGGAGATCGCCGCGCGCGGCGAGGAGCTGCGCGACCCCGCCGACCGGACTCGCGTACGCGCGTTCGAGGCCATCATGCGACTGCACCGGCTCGACGTCGACGTCGCGGTACGGCTGGCCCAGGAGGTGCTCGACCGCCCGGCCGCCCCGATGGCCGCCCGGGAGCTGGCCCGCTGCACGCTGGCCCACCTCCAGGCCGCGCAGGGGCAGTATCAGCGCAGCGCCACCGCGATCGCCCGGGTCCAGGCCGAGGCGGCGTGCTGGCGGGCCGACATGCCCTACCTCCAGCTCGCCATGGAGCTGGCCCGGGGCACCCGGCTGACGCTCTCCGGCGACCTGCCCGGCATCGACGCGATAGTCGCCGACGAGTTCGCCGACCTGGCCGGGGCCGGTGACTTCCGGCTCGGCACCGGCTACCTGGCCATCCTCCAGGCGTACGCGGCGCGGCTGCGCGGGCGCGGCGACGAGGCGCTGCGGACCAGCCTGGAGGCGTGCGCGGTGCTCGCCACCAGCCGCGTGTACGCCGGGCTGGCGCACGCCGAGCGCGCCCAGGCCGCCGCGCTGCGCGGGGACGTGACGCACGCGGCCGACGCGATGGCCGAGGCGGACCGGACGCACGCACCCGGCATGGCCGTGCTCTATCCCTGGCTGGAGCAGGCCCGGGGCGCGGTCCAGGCCGCGACGGGTGACCTGCCGGCGGCCACCAAGCACCTGTGCGCGCTCGCCGACCGGCTGCGCGAGGACGGCCTGGCCGGGCACGAGCTGCTCGTCCTGCTCGACCTGGTCCGGTTCGACCAGGCCGCCGCGCCGGTCGGCCCGACCTGCACCGACGGCGGCCGGCGCACCGTGGCGCAACGCCTGGCCGAGCTCTCCGAGAAGGTCGACGGCGTGCTGCCGCCGCTCGTCGCCCGGTTCGGCCGGGCCGCCGCCGACGGCGCCCCGGACGCCCTGCTGGCCGTCGCCGACGGTTTCGCCGACCGCGAGCTGACCGTGTACGCCGCCGAGGCGACCGCCATGGCGCTGCACCGGACGCGGAACGCCCGCGCCGGCGCCACCGGGCCGGTCCGGGAACGCCTCGCCGACCTGCTGCGCCGCTGCGACGAGATCTCCACCCCGGCGCTGCGGCGGCTCCGCCCGACGCTCAGCGACCGGGAGTGGGAGGTCGCCCGCCTGGCCGCCGACGGGGTGACCAGCCGGGCCATCGCGGAGCGGCTGTTCCTGTCCACGCGAACGGTGGAGAACCACCTCCAGCGCGTCTACAGCAAGCTCGGCGTCGCCGGGCGCGGCGAGTTGCGGGCCGCGCTGCGGTCGATGCCGGGGCACGACGGCACGGAGCCGGACTGAACTCTAGGCTGGAGCGGTGAGCACCCTTCGCCCCGCGCTGCTGACCGACCACTACGAGCTGACCATGGTCAGCGCCGCGCTGCGTGACGGCACGGCCGACCGGAGCTGCGTCTTCGAGGTGTTCAGCCGGCGGCTGCCGGCCGGGCGCCGGTACGGGGTGGTCGCCGGCACCGGCCGGTTGATCGAGATGATCCGCGACTTCCGGTTCGAACCGGCCGAGATCGACTTCCTGCGCCGTACCGGTGTGGTGGACGACCGGGCCGCGCAGTGGCTGGCCGACTACCGCTTCACCGGCGACATCGACGGCTACGCCGAGGGCGAGCTGTTCTTCCCCGGCTCCCCGATCCTCACCGTGTCCGGCACGTTCGCCGAGTGCGTGGTGCTGGAGACGCTCGTGCTGTCGGTGCTCAACCACGACTGCGCGGTCGCCGCCGCCGCGGCCCGGATGGTCACCGCCGCACGGGGGCGGGCGCTGATCGAGATGGGCTCCCGCCGCGCGCACGAGGAGGCCGCCGTCGCCGCGGCGCGGGCCGCGTACCTGGCCGGGTTCCGGTTCACCTCCAACCTGGCCGCCGGGCAGCGCTACGGCATCCCCACCGCGGGCACCGCCGCGCACGCCTTCACGCTGCTGCACGACGACGAGCGGGCCGCGTTCGCGTCCCAGGTCGCCACGCTGGGCAAGGACACCACGCTGCTGGTCGACACGTACGACATCGCCCAGGGCATCCGCAACGCGATCGCGGTGGCCGGGCCGGAGCTGCGGGCGGTCCGGATCGACTCCGGCGACCTCGCGGTGATCGCCCAGCAGTCCCGCGAGCTGCTCGACTCGCTGGGCGCCACCGAGACGAAGATCATCGTCTCCGGTGACCTCGACGAGTACGCGATCGCCGCGCTCGCCGCCGAACCGGTGGACATGTACGGCGCCGGCACCGCCGTGGTGACCGGCTCCGGCGCGCCCACCGCCGGACTGGTCTACAAGCTGGTCGAGGTGGAGGGGCGGCCGGTGGTCAAACGCTCCGAGCACAAGGCCACCATCGGCGGCCGGAAGGTCGCGGTCCGCCGGCACAAGCCGACCGGGACCGCCACCGAGGAGGTCATCGTCCCGCAGGGCGTGCCGGACCGGCAGCCCAACGACCGGCTGCTCCAGCGCTCGTACGTGGTGTCGGGCGAGCCGGAGACACTGCCCACGCTGGAGGAGTCGCGGGACCACCTGCGCCAGTGCCTGATCTCCATCCCGTGGGAGGGGCTCAAGCTCTCCGCCGGCGACCCGGCCGTCCCCGTCACCGTCGTACCCGCGAGCTGAGGAGGAACCCGATGGCGAACGCCCTGATCATCGTGGACGTGCAGAACGACTTCTGCGAGGGCGGCTCCCTCGCGGTCGGCGGCGGGGCGGGAGTGGCCGCCGGGATCTCCCGGCTGCTCGCCGCCGAGCCGGACCGGTGGGACCACGTGGTCGCGACGAAGGACTACCACATCGACCCGGGCGCGCACTTCGGCGACCCGCCGGACTACGTCGACTCCTGGCCCCGGCACTGCGTGGTCGGCACCTCCGGCTCCGAGTTCCACCCCGAGCTGGCGACCGACCGGGTGGAGGCGATCTTCCACAAGGGCGAGCACGCGGCCGCGTACTCCGGTTTCGAAGGCCATGCGCCCGACGGCGAGTGCCTGGCCGACTGGCTGCGCCGGCACGACGTGGACCGGGTCGACGTGGTCGGCATCGCCACCGACCACTGCGTGCGCGCGACCGCGCTGGACGCCGCCCGGGAGGGTTTCCGGACCACTGTGCTGCTCGACCTGACCGCCGCCGTCGCGCCGGACACGCTCGACGTGGCGCTGCGGGCCCTCGACGGCGCCGGGGTGACAATGGTGGGCGAGCCTGTGATCGCCACCGCTTGACCCGGTAATCGCTTGCGGGTGTCGTACCCCGGCCCCAGGATGACGCCGGAGGTACGGACCGTCGTGAACCTGAAGCCTTACCGGGAGGCGCTCGCCCTACCCGGTGTCCGATCGTTGCTGCTGGTGTCGGTGCTGGCCCGCGTGCCGCTCACCGCCACCGGGGTGACGCTCACCTTCTACGTGGTGCTCGACCTGGGCCGCGGCTACGGCGCCGCCGGCCTGGTCGGCGCCGCGTCGACCATCGGCGCGGCGGTCGGCGCCCCGCTGCTCGGGCGGCTCATCGACCGCCGGGGACTGCGGCCGGTGCTGGTGCTCACCACCGTCGCCGAGGCGCTGTTCTGGTCCGCCGCGCCCACACTGCCGTACCCGGTGCTGCTGCCGGCCGCGTTCCTCGCCGGGCTGCTCGCGCTGCCGATCTTCTCGATGATCCGCCAGTCGATCGCCGCGCTCGTGCCGGCCGAGAAGCGCCGCCCCGCGTACGCGCTGGACTCGATGGCGATGGAGCTGTCGTTCATGGTCGGCCCGGCGCTCGCCGTCGCCCTGGCCACCGCCGTCACGCCGCGCCTGACGCTGTGGGCGGTCGGCGCCGGGATCGTCGGCTCCGGCATCTGCTTCTGGCTGCTCAACCCGCCGGTGCGGGCCGCCGACGAGCAGACCGGGCCGCAGCGCCCGGTGCACCGCCGCGAGTGGCTCACCCCGCGCCTGCTCGCCGTGCTGGCGGTCAGCCTCGCCGCCACCCTCGTGCTCGGCGGCACCGACGTCGCAGTGGTCGCCGTGCTCCGCTCCGGCGGCGAGGTCGGCTGGACCGGCGTCGTGCTCGCCGCCTGGGCGGTCGCCTCGCTGGTGGGTGGCTTCGCATACGGCGCGGTACGCCGCTCGTTCTCCCCGCTGGCGCTGGTGGCGGTGCTGAGCCTCGCCACCATCCCGGTCGGGCTGGGCGGATCGCACTGGTGGCTGCTCTGTCTCGCGCTGATCCCGGCCGGTGCGCTCTGCGCGCCCACCCTCGCGTCCACCTCCGACGCGGTCAGCCGGCTGGCCCCGCCCTCCGTACGCGGTGTGGCGATGGGGCTGCACGGCTCCGCCGTGACGGTGGGCATCGCGCTCGGCGCACCGCTGGCCGGCGCGGTGATCGACGCCTCCGCGCCCGCGTGGGGCTTCGCGGTCACCGGCGCGATCGGGGCGCTGGTGGCGCTGGTGGTGCTCCCGATCGAGCTGCGCCACCGCCGCACCCCGGCCCCCACCCCGACCCTGGATCCCGACCTGGCCCTAGCCCCCCGCTGACCCCTCGGCCGGAGTTCGTGTCTCCGCGAGGCGGAGGGCGAGGCCAGAACGGGGAAGTGGCTGGGTCCAGGTGCCCTTGACACCCCCACTCCCCCGAACATGTGCCTGCGTGACGCCCCCGCCGGCCCGGAACCCCACCCTCCCCGAAGTTGACCAAGGAGTTGGCGTCCCCTCAGGCACCGCAGGACCACACAAACCCCTTGATCACCGGAGCGCCCGAGGCAGGGGCGGAGCCAAAACGGGGAAGTGGCTGGGTCCACGCACCCCGGATACCCCCACTCCCCCGAACTGGTGCCCGCGCGATGTCCCCGGCCCCGAACCCCACCACCCTGCAAGTTGACCAAGGAGTTGGCGTCCCCTCAGGCACCCCAGGACGACACAACCTTGATCACCGGAGCGCCCAAGGCAGAGCGAAGCCAGAACGGGGAAGTGGCTGGGTCCAGGTACCCCGGACACCACCACTTCCCCGAACTGGTGCCGCGCCCCCGCCTCACCCCGCCTCACCCCGTCGATCATGAGGTTGGCAGCGACAAAACGGACACGAACTGCCGTCAACTTCATGATCGACGGGGACGGGCGGATCGGGACAGGCGGGACAGGGCGGGCAGGGAAAAGGGCGGGCGCCGCGCCCCCGTCAGGGAGTGCGGCGCCCGGCTCGACGTGACGGCGCGAAACTCAGCGCTGGTCGAGGTTGCCTGCGGTGTCCTCCTGGTAGCTGGCGCCACCGTTGACCTCGCTGGTCAGCGGCTTGGCACCACCCTCGGGCGGTCCGGCCAGGCTCTGCCCGGCGGCCAGCTCGGGGAACTTCGCGTCGAAGGCCGGCCGCTCGGAGCGGATGCGCGGCATGCGGTCGAAGTTGCGCAGCGGCGGCGGGGAGCTGGTGGCCCACTCGAGCGAGTTGCCGTAGCCCCACGGGTCGTCGACCTCGACGACCGGGCCGGTCTTGTACGACTTCCAGCAGTTCCAGATGAACGGCAGCGTCGAGATACCGGTGATGAACGCGCCGATCGTGGAGATCGTGTTCAGCGTGGTGAAGCCGTCGATGGCCTGGTAGTCGGCGTACCGGCGCGGCATCCCCTCGTTGCCCAGCCAGTGCTGCACCAGGAACGTGGTGTGGAAGCCGATCATGGTCAGCCAGAAGTGGATCTTACCGAGGCGCTCGTCGAGCATCCGGCCGAACATCTTCGGGAACCAGAAGTAGATGCCGGCGAAGACGGCGAACACGATGGTGCCGAAGAGCACGTAGTGGAAGTGCGCCACCACGAAGTACGAGTCGTGCAGGTGGAAGTCGAGCGGCGGGCTGGCCAGCAGCACACCGGTGAGACCACCGAAGAGGAACGTCACCAGGAAGCCGATCGAGAACAGCATCGGCGTCTCGAAGGTGATCTGGCCCCGCCACATGGTGCCGATCCAGTTGAAGAACTTCATACCGGTGGGCACCGCGATCAGGTAGCTCAGGAAGCTGAAGAACGGCAGCAGCACCTGGCCGGTGGCGAACATGTGGTGCGCCCAGACGCTCATCGACAGCGCGGCGATGGCGATGGTGGCGGCCACCAGGCCCTTGTAGCCGAAGATCGGCTTCCGGGAGAACACCGGGATGATCTCGCTGATGATGCCGAAGAACGGCAGCGCGATGATGTACACCTCGGGGTGACCGAAGAACCAGAACAGGTGCTGCCACAGCATCGGCCCGCCGGTCGCCGGGTCGTACACGTGGGCGCCCATCAGGCGGTCCGCGGCGAGCGCGAACAGCGCGGCGGCCAGCAGCGGGAAGACCAGGATCGCCAGCAGGCTGGTGACCAGCATGTTCCAGGTGAAGATCGGCATCCGGAACATGGTCATGCCGGGCGCGCGCAGGGTCAGGATCGTGGTGATCAGGTTGACCGCGCCGAGGATCGTGCCCAGACCGGAGATGGCCAGGCCGACGACCCACATGTTCGCGCCGACGCCCGGGGCGTGGTCGGCGGTGCTCAGCGGCGTGTACGCGGTCCAGCCGAAGTCGGCCGCGCCGCCGGGGGCGATGAAGCCCGCCGTGGCGAGCGTGCCGCCGAACAGGTAGAGCCAGTACGCGAAGGCGTTGAGCCGCGGGAACGACACGTCCGGCGCGCCGATCTGCAGCGGCACCACGTAGTTCGCGAAGGCGAACACGATCGGCGTCGCGAAGAACAGCAGCATGATCGTGCCGTGCATCGTGAAGAGCTGGTTGTACTGCTCGGGCGACAGGAACTGCAGGCCCGGCCGCGCCAGTTCGGCACGCATGATCAGGGCCATCAGGCCACCGATCATGAAGAACACGAACGCGGTGACCATGTACATGATCCCGATCTGCTTCGCGTCCGTGGTGCGCAACAGCCGCGCGAGGGCCGACCCCTTGACCGGCTCCCGGACCGGCCAGGGCCGGGTCACGACCGGCTTGGGTGCGACGGTGGTCACGAGTGGCCTCCGGTTCTGGTTGTCCCGCTCGGCGCGCTGGTCATCGGCGCAGCCGTCATCCGCAAGGAGGATAGTCCCCGGTAGGTGGCCCCGCCGCGTGGGGTGGGCGGCTACGATCTCCGGCCGCCTAGAGCGGGCCGGTCAGGAGCCGGTAGTGCTCCCGGAAGATCCGTCCGCCGCGTCCGCGCAGCAACGGGTCGCGCAGCGCCGGCGGCACGTCGCGGGTGCGGTTGCGGTCCCGGGTCCGGTCCCGCACCCAGCGGGTACGCGGGCGGCGGCGACTCTCGTACGCCAGCAGCGCGGCGTCGACGCTGCCGGCGGCGCGCAGCGACTCGGCGAGCACGACGGCGTCCTCCAGCGCCATGGCCGCGCCCTGGGAGAGCGTCGGCGCGGTGGCGTGAGCGGCGTCACCGACGAGCAGCACCCGGCCGTGGAACCACCGCCCCAGCTCGACCTCCTCGGTGCGCTCGACGCACACCGTCTCCAGCGCGTCCAGCACCTCCGGGACGGGGCCGCCGTAGGAGCCGAACAGCTCGCGCAGCCGGGCGAGCGGGTCGGCGGGCAGGTCGGTGCCGGCCTCGTCGGCGTAGCAGTAGAGCCGCCCGGCGCCGAGCGGCACCACCAGGAACCCGGCCCGCTGGCCGAGCAGGGCGGTCCAGTCGGCGATCCGCGGGCCGCCGCGCACGAGGGCCCGGTAGACCACGTGACCGGCGGGGCGGGGCGGCCCGCCGAGCGCGGCGAGCGTGCGTACCGCCGAGCGTGGGCCGTCCGCGCCGACGACCAGGTCGTACTCCGCGCTGGTGCCGTCGGTGAAGCCGACCGCCACGCCTCCGGGCAGCGGGTCGACGGTGCTGACCTCGGCGCCGTGGCGGACCGCGCCGCCGGCGCCGGTGAGCAGCACCCGGTGCAGCTCGGCCCGGGGCAGCGCCCGGCATTCCCCCACTCCGGTCCAGAGCGCGTCGAGGTCGACCTCGCACAGCGGCGCACCGGCGGCGTCGAGGAAGCGCTGCCGGTGGATCACCTGGCCGAGCGGGCGCAGCGGGCCGTCGAGGTCGAGCCGGCGCATCGCCCGGGCCGCGTTGCCCGGCAGGTAGAGGCCGGTGTCTGTCGACTCCGCGGGTGGCAGCCGCTCGGTGACGTCGGGCCGGAATCCCGCCAGGCGAAGCGCCCGGGCGACGGCGAGTCCGGCGATGCCCGCGCCGACGACGAGGACGCGCAGGGGTGAACCACCCATGGTGGGTTACGCCTCCGGAGGGGAACGGCACGCGTTGGAGGCAAGACATTACTCGCCGCAACCAGGCGGCGGAAGTGCCCGCTCGCCCCGGTGCGGGCCGCCGGTCGGCGGCACACCCCGTCCCACCGGCAGGAATCCCGCCTCCATCTGGGGGAAGGGGTCGGCCGTGGCACTCGGTCGCACCACCGGCCGTACGCGGAGCGTTAACGAGCCCGGCGCATTTGCGCAATGATTCGAGACATGTAAATGTATTGCATGCACCGTGGGAGCGCTCCCGTCCGTAGCACCGACCGAACCGGCGCCGTCCCCGCGCCGAGCCAAGGAGCATCATGAAGCGTCCACTCAGGGCTCTCGCCGCAGCCGGCCTGCTGGCCGCCGGCACCATCGTCGCCGTAGCGCTCGGCGGCACCGCCTCCGCCGACACGCAGATCTGCGAGCAGTACGGCTCGACCACCATCGGCGGCAAGTACGTGGTGCAGAACAACCGCTGGGGCACCAGCGCCCAGCAGTGCATCAACGTCACCTCGACCGGCTTCTCGATCACCCGGGCGGACGGCTCCGCGCCGACAAACGGGGCGCCGGTCGCCTACCCGTCGATCTTCGTGGGCTGCCACTACACCAACTGCTCGCCCGGCACGAACCTGCCGGTGCAGGTGAAGAACATCAGCAGCGCACCGTCCAGCATCAGCTACAACTACGTCAGCGGCGCGATCTACGACGCCGCGTACGACATCTGGCTCGACCCGTCACCCAAGCGGGACGGCGTCAACCAGATGGAGATCATGATCTGGCTCAACCGGCAGGGCTCGATCCAGCCCATCGGCTCGGTGGTCGGCAACGCCAGCATCGCGGGCCGGACCTGGGAGGTCTGGCGCGGCAGCAACGGCTCCAACAACGTCATCTCGTACGTGGCGCCGTCGGCCATCCCCAGCTTCAGCTTCGACGCGCTGGCGTTCATCAACGACACCCGCAACCGGGGCGCGATCACGAACGACTGGTACCTGACCAGCATCCAGGCCGGCTTCGAGCCGTGGCAGGGCGGCGTCGGGCTGGCGGTCAACTCGTTCTCGCAGAACGTCAACACCGGCGGCTCCAACCCGCCGCCGACCACGTCGGCGCCGACCACGCCCCCGCCCTCGGGCGGCGCGTCCTGCACCGTCACCTACAAGGCGGCGAACGTGTGGAACAACGGCTTCACCGCCGAGGTGACGGTCAAGAACACCGGCTCCGGCACGATCAACGGCTGGACGCTCAACTACAACCTGCCCTCCGGGCAGGCCGTCACCAACGCGTGGAACGCCACCGTCAGCCAGAGCGGCTCCGCGGTGACCGCCCGCGACGCCGGCTACAACGGCACGCTGTCGCCCGGCGCGTCGACCACCTTCGGCTACCAGGCGACGCTCAACGGCAGCTACTCGGCACCGAGCAGCTTCACGCTCAACGGCTCCACCTGCGCCCGGGGCTGACCACCGCACACGGGAGGGGGCGCGGTCCGTCGCGGACCGCGCCCCCTCCCCCCGGGTACGCCTCAGCCGGCGAGCGCGTCGATGTCGCGCATCTCCTCGGCGGTGAGCGAGAACCCGAACACGTCGACGTTGGCCCGGATCCGCTCCGGCGTGACCGACTTCGGGATGACCACGATCTCGTGGTCGATGTGCCAGCGCAGCACCACCTGGGCCGGCGACACGTCGTGCGCCTGGGCGATGCGGACCAGCACCGGGTCGGACAGGTCGCTGGTCTTGAACGGGCTGTACCCCTCCAGCGCCACGCCCCGGTCCCGGTGGGCGGCGTGCGTGTGCCGCTCGTACAGCGAGGGGCTCCAGCGGATCTGGTTGACCGCCGGCGTCTCCTCGGTGGCCTGGATCAGCTCGTCGATCTGCCCGATCGAGTAGTTGCTCACCCCGACCGTGCGCGCCATGTTCTCGTCCCGCGCGGCGAGCATCTCCCGCCACACCGGGATGCTGTCGCCGGGCGCGGACGGCGGCCAGTGCACCAGCCACAGGTCCACGTAGTCGGTGTCCAGGGCGACCAGGCTCGCCTCGATGGTCTCCCGCTCCCGGCCCACCCGGTCCGGCGGCAGCTTGGTGGTGATGAAGACGTCCTCGCGGCGCAGCCCGCTCTCCTTGACCGCCCGCCCGACCTCCTTCTCGTTGCCGTACATGGTGGCCGTGTCGATGTGCCGGTAGCCGGCGTCCAGCGCGGCGAGCACGGCCTGGAACCCGGCCTCGCCGGTGGCCTGCCACGTGCCGAAGCCGAGCAGCGGGATCCGGACGTCACCGGCGAGCGGAAGGGTGGGCTGGTCGCTGTCCATGTCCCCCGTTCTACCCCGGTTCGCCGCACACACACCGGCATCCCGGCGCGCACGGCGCGTCTGGGGGAGGATGCGGGGATGGCGGACCGGCTGGACGAGTACCGGCGCAAACGGGACGCCGCGCGTACCCCGGAACCGGTGCCCGAGCGGGCGCCCGGCCGGAAGCGGTCCGCGCGGCGCGCGCCCCGCTTCGTCATCCAGCAGCACCACGCCCGGAGCCTGCACTGGGACCTGCGGCTGGAGCACGACGGCGTGCTCGCCTCCTGGGCGGTGCCGCGCGGCCTGCCCCGCGACCCGGGCCGCAACCACCTCGCCGTGCACACCGAGGACCACCCGATGGAGTACCTGACGTTCCACGGGGAGATTCCCGCCGGGGAGTACGGCGGCGGCCGGATGACAGTGCACGACACCGGCACCTACCGGGCCGAGAAGTGGCGCGACGACGAGGTGATCGTGGTGCTCGACGGCGAGCGCACGAAGGGGCGGTACGTGCTGTTCGCCACCGGCGGGCGGGGCCGGGACTGGATGATCAGGCGCACCGACCCGGCGCCGGAGGGCTGGACGCCGATGCCCGACCTGGTCCGCCCGATGCGGCCCGCCGAGGGTGGGCGGCTGCCGCGCGACGCCGCCGCCTGGGGGTACGAGCTGCGCTGGGCGGGCGTGCGCGCGATGGCGTACGTCTCGGGCGGCCGGCTGCGGCTGCTCGACGGCGACGGCGACGAGGTCACCGGGTCGTACCCCTGGCTGCGGGCGATGGCCGAGGCGCTGGCCCCGGCCGAGGCGGTTCTGGACGGCGTGCTGGTCCGGATCGACCCGGCCGGGCGGGTCCGGCCGCCGACCCGGCGCGACGGGCAGTTCCTCGCCGTCGACCTGCTCTGGCTGGAGGGCGTGCCGAGCCTGGAGGTGCCGTACGCGCAACGCCGTGACCTGCTCGACGGTCTGGCGCTCGCCGGTCCGCACTGGCAGACTCCGCCGTGGTTCCCGGGAGTCGGTGCGGACGCCCTGCGGGCCGCCCGTGAGCAGGGGCTCCCGGGAGTGGTGGCGAAACGCCTCGACTCCCCGTACGAGCCGGGCCGGCGCAGCCGGCACTGGCTGAGCATCGACGCGAGCTGAGGACCACCGTGCACCTGACGCACCTGGAGTGCCCGCGCTGCGGTCGTGACCATCCGGCCGACGTGTTGCAGAACCTGTGCGGCTGCGGCTCGCCGCTGCTGGCCCGCTACGACCTCGCCGAGGTGGCCGCCACCGTGGCCCCGGAGCAGTTCGGGCTGCGCCCGGCCGACCTGTGGCGCTACCGGGAGCTGCTGCCGGTGGCCGATCCCCGGTGCGTCACCACGCTCAGCGAGGGCTGGACGCCGATGTGGCGCGCGCCCGCGTACGGCCACGAGATCGGCATCGCGGATCTGCTCGTCAAGGACGAGGGGCTGACCCCGACCGGGTCGTTCAAGGCGCGGGGCGCGTCGGTGGGTGTGAGCCGAGCCCGGGAGCTGGGCGTGGAGCGGATCGCCATGCCGACGAACGGCAACGCCGGGGCGGCCTGGGCCACGTACGCGGCGCGGGCCGGGATGGGCGCGACGATCGCCATGCCGTTGGCCGCGCCGACCATCTGCCGGGAGGAGTGCCTCGCCGCCGGCGCGGACCTGCGGCTGATCGACGGCCTGATCAACGACGCCGGCCGGGACATCGCCGAGCTGATCGCCGGGTCGGACGGGCGGATCTTCGACGCGGGCACGCTGCGCGAGCCGTACCGCCTCGAAGGCAAGAAGACCATGGGGTACGAGATCGTCGAGCAGCTCGGCTGGCAGGTGCCCGACGTGATCGTCTACCCGACCGGCGGGGGCGTCGGGCTGATCGGCATCCACAAGGCGCTGCACGAGCTGCGCGAGCTGGGCTGGGTCGAGGACCGGCTGCCCCGGCTGGTAGCGGTGCAGTCCACCGGATGCGCGCCGATCGTGCGGGCGTTCGCGGCCGGCGAGGACCGCGTCACCCCGTGGGAGGACGCGCGCACCGTCGCGTTCGGCATCACCGTGCCCGCCCCGCTCGGCGACGAGCTGATCCTGTCCGCGCTGCGGGAGAGCGCCGGCACCGCGATCGCCGTGGACGACGCGGAGATCCTCACCGACCTGCGCGACTTCGCCGCCCGCGAGGGGCTGCTGCTCTGCCCGGAGGGCGCGGCCTGCCTGACCGCCGCCCGGCACCTGCGGGCCGGTGGCTGGATCCGTCCCGGCGAGCGCGTGGTGGTGCTGAACACCGGTGCCGGCCTGAAATACCCCGGCCTGATGCAAGGAGGGGCCCCTTCTTAACGTCTCCGGTATAGCAGGGGCCCCCGCTTAACACGTGCGCACCGGGCGTCAGGACGTCGGCGGCTCGTCCTCGCCGGCCTCCTCGGCGGCGTCCGCCTCCTCCTTCGTCTTGTGCACCGCGCCGTCGGCGTGCTCCGGCGGGCCGTAGACGGTGTAGAGCACCAGCGGGTTCGGCCCGGTGTTGACGAAGTTGTGCTTCGTGCCGGCCGGGACGACCACGAGGTCGCCGGAGACGACCTCCTTCTTCTCGCCGGCCACCCGGGCCTCGCCGGTGCCGCTGACGAACGTGAGGATCTGGTCGATGCCCTCGTGGACCTCCTCGCCGATCTCGCCGCCCGGCGGAATGGTCATGATGACCAGCTGGGTGTGCTCCCCGGTCCAGAGCACGCGGCGGAAGTCGGGACTCTTCTCGGCGACTGTCGCGATAGTGAAATGCTCCATGGCCCGCTCATACCCCGATCACGCGCCCGCCACGCCGGGAGTCGCAGATGGTGGAATTCCCCACGCCGATCCGGTTTGGATCCCCGGAGAAGGGGCATGTGCTGCCGACAAGACCGGTGCGGGACGGGCCGGTCGAGCCAAGTCCCCGCTGGCGTACCGCCTGTACGGCTGCGGCGGTGGGAGACGGCCGGAGCGCGGCGACGTTACGACCGGAGGTCGTGCGGCGCCGTGCGCTCGTCTGCGTGTCCGGTCAGGCCAGCACGGCCAGGTGGAACGGACGGTCCACGTGCCCGCTCGTGCCGTGCGTCTCGACGAACACGGCGTTCGCGATACCCGAGCGCGGCGCCACGGTGATGACACCCTGCGGGACCAGCCCGTTCGCCGTCGCGGGGCCCACCGATCCGACGTACGCCGCTCCGGCCACGTCCTGGTCGAACGCGACCTGGTACATCCCGGCGGCGAGCCGGGTGGCCGAGGTGGCGCCGAGCCCCCGGACGAGTTTTCCGTCGGCGTCGACCACGGCGAACAGCATCCGTGCGGTGGCCGGCAGCCCGACCGGCGAACACGAGTTGATCTCGGTGTCGGCGCGTGCGGCCTCCCGCATGCTCGGGATCGGCTGGCCGGTGGTTTCCCTCCTACCTCTGCGGCTGGGCATGGTGATCCTCTCTCCCGCCGGTACGCCGGCCGGAGGCGTTCGTGCGCGTTCGGGCGATCGTCGGCGGTCACCCTCGATGATTCCGACGCTATGTCGGCGCACCGCCCGGCAACCAGCCGGAGAGGTGTCCGATCATTGACAGCGAACGGCTCTGACCTGCGAAAACGTTCACGACGTGACGCAGAGCGATCGGCTGGCTACATTTAAGTATGGTGCAGTCGCCCCGAGGCCCGGTCTACCGCCCGGTGCTGGCCGCGCGGCGCGGTGAGCTGGAGGCGCTGTCCCATCTCGACGGAGGCTCCACCCCGCTGCTCGCACCGGTTCTCGACGTCGCGGCGGACGCACCGTCCATCAAGGACTCGCTGGCTCGACTGCCGGACGGGCTGCTGCCCGCCGTCGACGTGTCGGCGCTTCCGGACACCCCGGAACACGATCCGGTCCGTTGGGGCGTACCGCTGGCGCCGGTCATCGGCCTGACGGACAGCGACCGGCGGCTGGCCGCGCACGGCGCGGCGGCACGGGCCTGGGCGCACCACGCGGTCGTCCGGTTGCGCACCGGCCCGGACCGAAGCGGGCCGGACGCCGCGACGGCCGCCGCGGAGCGGGTGTGGCGGCTGACCGGCCTGATGCCGGAGCAGTGCGACCTGCTGCTCGACGCGGAGGACGTGTGCTGCACCGCGGACGTCCGGCTGGCCGAGCCACGGGTGCGGCGCGCGGCGGAATGGGCCCGGCGGCACGCCTGGCGCTCGGTGACGGTGGCGGCCGGCGGGATGCCGCCGGCCCTGTCCCGGCTTCCGGTGGACGAGCCGGTCCGGCTGGACCGGTACGACTGGTCGCTCTGGCAGCGCCTGGCCGACCTGGACCTCGGGTACGGCGACTACGGCGTGAGCTGCGCGGTACGCGGCGCGGACGAGCCGGTCGACCGGGTTCCCACGCTGCGCTGGGCAACCGACGACGCGTGGTGGGTCTACCGCTGGTCGCGGCGCGGCGGGCGGGGCGACGAGCGCTTCGCCGACCTGTGCCGCACGGTGACCGCCGCCGCGCACTGGCCGGCAGCCGGGGCCGGCTTCTCCTGGGGCGACCACGAGATCGTCCGGCGGGCCCGGCGCGGCGCGGGCGCAGGCTCCCCGGCCAACTGGATCGCGTGGAGCACCTCGCACCACCTGGCGCAGGTGCTGGCCGCACTGGTCCGACCGGAACGGGACCAGCGCGGCCGGGCGTGGTGGGCCGACCCGGACGTCCCGGAACGGGGACGTACCGGCCGCTCGCCGCGCGGCGGGGAGTCCCGCCGCGCCGGCTGACTCACTCCTTCTCGGTGAACCCGAACTGCACCACGCCCTCGTCGTCGACGACCGCGTCCACCGAGGTGTCGTTCAGTAGTTCGGCGGCGTCGGAGTCGAGGAAGATGCGCGCCCCCTCGGTGTCCACCACCTGGTCGCCCCGCACCGGCTCCGGCACCAGTTCGATGGAGAGCGAACCGGCCTCGGTGTCGGCGGCGATGCGCAGCCCACCGGCGTCGGCCACGTCCTGCTGGGCGGCGAGGTCACGGATCACCAGGACGGCGTTGTCGGTCATGGTCAGCATCGCTGAACTCCTCATGGCTGGATGTCGGGATTCGCGCGGGCGACAAGGCCCACGTACAGGTCTTTTCCCTCCCTCGGCCCGGCGAATCCCTAGGCTGGGGGCAGAGACGGCGCGGTGCGCGCCACGTCTCCTGGCGATAACCTTTCACACCGGAGTCTTTCCCGCAGGAAATCTCCATGGCAGCATCGGCACATGCATCGTCGCCTATTCCCCCGGGCGCTCGCGGTGCTGGTGCTGGTCGCCACCGCGGCCACCGCCGGCGCCACCACCGCCACTGCCGAAGCGCCCACCCCCGCGCAGACCCGGCTGCACGCCACCATCGACGCCGTCCTCGCCGACAGCCGGCTCGACGGCGCGCAGGCGGGCGTGGTCGTCGTCGACACCACCACCGGCCGCACGCTGTACGACCGCAACGGGACGCGACGGCTCATCCCGGCCTCCAACACCAAGCTGTTCACCTCCGCGGCGGCGATGGAACTGCTCGGACCGGGCCACCGGTTCACCACCGACGTGAGCGCCGACGGGCCGCGCCACGCCGGCATGCTCTCCGGCGACCTCTACCTGCGCGGCGGAGGCGACCCCACCATCCTCGCCGCCGACTACGACCGGCTCGCCGCGCAGGTCGCCGCGACCGGCGTACGGGTCGTCGCGGGCAACCTGGTCGCCGACGACACCCGGTACGACCGCGACCGGCTCGGCCCGGACTGGACCTGGGACGACGAGCCCTACTACTACGCCGCCCAGGTGTCCGCGCTCACCGTAGCCCCGGACACCGACTACGACGCCGGCACGGTGATCGTCCACGCCGCGCCGGGAACGCGGGCGGGCGCCCGACCGAAGATCACCATGACTCCGGACAACGGCTGGCTGCGCATCGAGAACCGGGCCGAGACGGTGACCGAGGGCGAGACCACCATCTCGTTCGAACGCGAGCACGGCGGCAACACAGTGGTGGTCACCGGCCAGATCGCGCTCGGCCAGGCCACCGAGAGCGACTGGGTGACGGTCTGGGAACCGACCGGGTACGCGGCCGACGTGTTCCGGTCCGCGCTGCGCCGTCACGGCGTACGGGTGCTCGGGCGGACCGTGCTCGGCGCCGCCACCCCGGACACGGCCAAGCCGCTGGCCCGGCACGACTCGATGCCGCTGACCGACCTCATGGTGCCGTTCCTCAAGCTCTCCAATAACGGCCACGCCGAAGTGCTCACCAAGGAACTCGGCCGGCAGCTCTCCGGCTCCGGCACCTGGGCCGCCGGGCTCTCCGCGATCAGCGGGTATGTGGGCGACACCGGGGTGGACACCGGCACGCTGCGCCAACGTGACGGCTCCGGCCTGTCCCGGCGCAACCTCGTCCCGCCGGGACAGTTCGTCACGCTGCTCTCGGCGGTCCGCGCCGAACCGTGGTTCGACACCTGGTACGCCGCGCTGCCGGTGGCCGGCAACCCGAACCGGCTCGTCGGCGGGACGCTGCGCAGCCGGATGAGCGGCACCGCCGCCGCGAACAACGTGCACGCCAAGACCGGCAGCCTGACCGGCGCGTCAGCGCTCTCCGGCTACGTCACGAGCGCTGACGGCCGGCTGCTGGCGTTCTCGATCGTGCTGAACAACTACCTGACCTCGTCGGTGAAAGGGCTGGAGGATCAGATCGCGATCGCCCTGGCCGCGTACACCGAGAGGGAGACGGCCACCGCCCGGCGTACCGTGCCGGCCGCGCCGGAGTCACCGCGCGTACCGGAGGGACGGGAGTGCTCCTGGGTCAAACCGGCGCTCTGCTGACCGGCGCCGTACCGCCCGGGTGCTAGGCGCCGGGGCGGCGCGGCTGCGGGCCGGCGGCGGGGTCACCCCGCTCGACGAGCGCGTCGATCTCGGCCGGTGGGAGCCCGCGCAGGGTGAGCACCCGGCGACCCCACCGGTGCAGCCGGCACGGGTGGGGGCTGGCGTCGTTGCGGCAGATGGTTCCGCCCGACCACGTCCGCGGCGCGTGCACCACCACCGCGCGCACCGCGAACTGGACGTCCTCGACCGTCACGTACGGCGGCATCGGGATCTCGCGCAGCACGTCACCGTCGGCGCGGGGGCGGGCGGGGACGACGGGAGCAGGGCCGGTCATCGGTCGTGCCTCCACAGGGGATGGTCGGACGGGAACAACGGAAACCTACGACGCCGTGCCGGGTACGCGACGGACAAACTGTCCCCGCTCAGCGCAGCGCCACCGCCTGGAGGCTGACGTTGCCGCAGTCGCCGAGCGACTCCTCCACCGTCCAGTTCAGCAGCAGCCGCGCGCCACGCTGGGCGCGGAACTTGATCGTGAACTCGGTGGTGAGCGCGGTGTGCGGGTCCTCCATCCGGAGCGTGGTCACCGGTCCGCCGGTGGAGACACGCACGTCGAGGCGGCCACGGGCCATCCAGAGCCCGGCGTACAGACGCACCGTGCGCTGCTGCCCGTCGGCGGCCACCGCCAGGTTGAACCCGCTGCCCCGGTGGCAGGCGTACACGCCGGACATGGTGCCGCTCGCCGACGCGACCGGGTTGCCGTCGCGCCAGGCGTACGCCTCGGGGTTGTTGCTGAAGCTCTGCCGCCGCCCCCGGCCGCCCTCGTCGCGGATCTCGCCGGAGCCGCCCCGCTTGCGGACCGTCCGGTCGGCGCCGGTGAGCCCCCAGTGGACCCAGTCGGTGGTGCCCACGGCGGTGAGGTCGACGGTGGCGGGCACCTCGGCGCGGGTCACGGTGACTGTCGGCGGGAGCGCGCTCGTCGGCGACGGCGACGGCGACGGCGTGGACGGCGTCGGGCTCGGCGACGGTGGCCGCTGCCGGGGACGCAGTCCCGGATTGGCCACCGTGTCGTCGGCCTCGTTCGGCAGCCCGACCCGGCCGGGCGGCGCGGCCGGCAGCCGGGCGTGCTCCTCGCGTGGCGCGTCGTGCCGCTCGACGCCGAGGTAGAGCGCCAGTGCCGCCAGGCAGAGGAACGCGGCCAGCCCTTCCAGCATCAGCCGACGCCGACGGCGCAGCCGCCGCAGCGCGGAGCGGGTACGCGGAAGGCCGTGCCGATGCGAGCCGGGGCCGGTACGCGGACGGTCCTCCTGGCCCACCACACCCTCCACTTCGGTCACGACACCGCCGGATACGACTGGTGCGCGACGGGCTTCACGGTGTCACCGGACGGCTCTTTGCGCCATATGTCGAGTGACGGGCGTTTCCAGTTCGTTACCTGGCGGCCGCTCGCCGGACCGGCCGCTCAGCTTACCGTGACCGCCTGCAGGGCCACCCCGTCGTTCTGCGCGCCGGTGACCGTCAGGGCCTGCCATTTGATCAGCAGCCGCTCCCCCGGGGCCGCCCGGAAGCGGATGACGTACTGGTAGAAGCGGTCGCCCGCAGCGAGGGCGACCTCACGGACGACGGGATCGCCGCCGCTGGACAGCGTCAGGTCGAGCCGCGCGCCGGCCGAGAACGTGCCGACGAACAGCCGGACCGTGCGCAGGTCCCCGCTCCCGGCCACCCCGAGCGTGAAGCTCTTCCCGGCGCCGCGCTGGAAGACACCCGCCCGGGTGCCCTCCTGGCGCGCTGTCGGCGTACCGTCGGTCCACTGGAGATCACAGGCGCCCGCGTTGTGCTCCAGCCGCTCGCCACCCGGATCCTGGATCTCGCCGGTGCCGCCCGCCTTGCGATGGAAGCTGTCCGCGCCGGTACCGCCCCAGTGCCGCCAGTCCCGCGTACCGAGCGCGGTGAGCGACAACGCCCCCGGCAGCGGCGCCAGGTCCACGTCGAGCAGCGGACCGCCGGGTGACACCGGGTCGGCCGGCGCCTGATCGGGCGCCTGGTCGCCGGGCGCCTGATCGCTCGGCGCCGCCACGGGCGACGTCTCCCGGTTCGACGGTGGCGCGGGTGACCGGCCCGCGTACGCCAGCGCCGCCACCAGCCCGGTCACGGTCACCGCCGCCAGCACGGCGCGCCGGCGCCGACGACGGGCCCGGGCCACGGCGACCCGGGTGGCCGGGGCGTCGACCGGGGGCCGGGTCGGGCCGAGTGTCAGCCTGGTTCGCGCCGCGTCGCGCAGCCGGACGCCGATCCCGCCCGCCAGATCGCCGATCCGGCCGGCCAGGTCGCCGATCCCGCTGGTCAGGTGGCCGATCCCGCTGGTCATATCGGCGAGGCGCGCCGGGATGCTCTCCCGGGCGGAGTGCCGGCCCGGTCTCGCTTCTGTTTCGGCCACCTGCGGCGGGCCGGGTTCGGCCGGATCTGAAGCGGGCCGGACCGGCGACGGAGCGGACAGGTGCAGTCCGATCGGCGCCGGCCCGACCAGCGGAACCCGACCGCCGGGCGGGTTCGGACGGGACTCGGGGCCGGCCGAAGCAGCCGCCCCGGAGACGAGTGGCCTCGGGCCGAGCGAACCCGGAGCGGGCGTGCCGGAGCCGGGCGGACCCGGAGCAGGCGCACCCGGGCTGAGCGGACCCGAAGCGATCGAGCCCGAAGCGATCGAGCCCGGGGCAAGCGGGCCCGGGGCAAGCGGGCCCGGGGCAAGCGCGCCCGGGGCAAGCGCGCCCGGGGCAAGCGCGCCCGGGGCAAGCGCGCCCGGGGCGGGCGTGTCCGCCGGGAGCGGGCCGGCGGCCGGAAGGTCGAGAGCCGGCGGTCCGCCGGCGCGCGGAGGCGGCCACACAGCGGTACCGGGCGGATCCAGGTCGACCGGCGGCACCGGATCGTCCGCGCCGGAAGGTGCGCGTTCGGCGTCCGGGGGCGTCACCGGCCGGGACACGCCGGGGTCGGTGTTCCCGGGCAGGCGGCGTGGACCGGTGGGCCGCGCCGGCGCGTCTGCCGATTCGTCCGGCGCGGGCAGCCAACCCCCGACCCGGATTCCGGTCCGCGCGATGTCGTCCTCAGCCACCGACCCTCCTCGGCCACCGGCGGCGAGCGGCCCGACCCCGTGGCTCGCCGTAGGGAGGATGACACAGAACGCGATCTTGCAGAAGGCATCCGCCCTCGCAATTCCCACGCACCCCACGCCGCCAACCCGCCCCACGGACCAGATCTTGGAAGATTCAGGTCCCCATAGGAGCCATTTCCTTCCAAGATCTCCCCCGGCCGGCGCGCCCACCCTCGTCAACCTGTTGATCATGAGGTTGGCGGGGATATTCCGGGCGCGGAATGCCGTCAACTTCATGATCGACGGGAGCGGGCGGGGGTGGGGAGCGGGGCGGGTGGGGAGCGGGCGGGATGGTGGGTGGCGTCAGTGGCGGGTGCGGCGGCGCAGGCCCCGGGTGGGGTGCCAGCTCTCGATCAGCAGGTGGTCGGGCGGGTCGCCGACCCGGGTGAGCACCACCTCGGTCAGCTCGATCCGGAAGCTGTGCGAGCCGTCCTCGGCGGGCTGCTCCTCGTGCGCCCGGCCGGCGATCTTCGCGTCCCCGTCCCAGGTGGACGGGTCGTCCGGCGGGGCGTCCTCGGTCGGGCTGTGCAGCGCCACCCGAGGATCGCGGCGCAGGTCGAGCGCCTTGACCGCGCCGGCCATGCTGCCCAGCCGCAGCTGCCCGTCGTCACCGAAGTCGAACTCGGTGCCGCTGATCCGCGGCGAGCCGTCCCGCCGCAGTGTCGCCATCGTGCCGTGCTTGCGGACCGCGAAGCGGGCGCGTATCCGCGCCGCGAACTCGGGTTCGGCCGCCACCAGATCGGACCACCATGTCATGCGCCCGATTCTGGCCGGGAAACCTGACAACCCGCGGCAGCTTTCAGCCGACCTGGAAACCGAGCGCCTGGGCCAGCATCACCGCCTGCTCGGCGTCGATCCGCGCGCCGGAACGCTGCACCGCCGTCGGGTCGAGCGCGGACAGGTCGCTGCCGCGCAGGTCGGCCCGGATCAGCTTGGCGGCGTGCAACTGGGCGCCGGAGAGGTCCACGCCGGTCAGCGTCGCGCCGGTGAGGTCGGCGCCGCTCAGGTCGACCTCCCGCATCCGTACGTCGGTGATCCGTGCCCCGCGCAGGTCGGCGCCGGCGAGCGTGACGAAGGACCAGTCGCCCCGGTCGATCCGCAGCGGGCGCAGGTCGCAGCGGTCGAACGTGCTGCCGACCAGCTTGCAGCCGGTGAACTCGGCCTCGAAGAGGTTGCACTTGCTGAACGAGCACCTGGTGAACGCCGAGTCGGTGTGCCGGGAGGCGTTGAACGCCACGTTGCCGAACACGCAGTCGGTGAAGACCGCGCCCCGGCTGACCGCCTCGGTCAGGTCGACGTGGAAGAACTCGCACCGTACGAAGTGCCTGTCGGCCAACTCCTCGGCGTACCAGTCCTGCTGGCGGTAGGTGACGTCCTCGACCGGCTCCGGCATGCCACCGACCCTAGTGACACTTCCCGGCCGCGATACCTGCGGGTAGGTTCGCGGTCGTGAGTGTCACCGTGAGCACCGACCCCGGACGTGTCGGCCTCGATCCCGCCCGGCTGGCGCGGATCGACGAGCACTTCGCCCGGTACGTCGACGACGGCCGGCTCGCCGGCTGGCAGATCGTCGTCACCCGCCGGGGCGAGATCGCCCACTCCTCGACGTACGGGCTGCGCGACCGGGAGGCCGGTACGCCGGTCGAGGCGGACACGCTCTGGCGCATCTACTCGATGACCAAGCCGATCACCTCGGTCGCCGCGATGATGCTCTGGGAGGAGGGCCGGCTCGAGCTGAACGACCCGGTCAGCCGCTGGCTGCCGGAGTTCGCCGACGTACGGGTCTACGACCGGGGTTCGGTGCTGAAGCCGTACACGGTGCCGACGGTCGAGCCGATCCGGATCTGGCACCTGCTCACCCACACGGCCGGCCTGACGTACGGCTTCGCCCAGGTGTCGGTGGTCGACGGCCTCTACCGGGCGGCGGGCTTCGACCTGGGTGTGCCGCCGGGCGCGGACCTGGCGGCGGCCTCGGCCGGGCTGGCCCGGCTGCCGCTGCTGTTCCAGCCCGGCACGAGCTGGAACTACGGCGTCTCCACCGACGTCCTGGGCCGCCTGGTCGAGGTGATCTCCGGGCAGTCGCTCGACGCGTTCTTCGCCGAGCGGATCCTGGGCCCGCTGGGCATGACCGACACCCGCTGGTGGGTGGACGCGGCGGACGCGAAACGCCTGGCCGCGCTCTACGCCCCGCACCCGGCGACCGGTCAGGCGGTACGCGCCGACGGGGTGGGCCGGGCCGCGCTGGCGGAGCCGACGTGGCACTCCGGCGGCGGCGGGCTGCTCTCCACGGCGGCCGACTACCACCGGTTCACCCAGTTCCTGCTGCGTGGCGGCGAGCTGGACGGGGTGCGCCTGCTCGGGCCGCGCACGGTGCGCTTCATGACCCGCAACCACCTGCCCGGCAACCGGGACCTGGCCTCGTTCTCGCCGGAGGGCTTCGCCGAGACGATCCTCGACGGGGTCGGCTTCGGGCTGGGCTTCGCGGTCGTGCTGGACCCGGTGCCGTCGCGGGTGCCGAGCAGCGTCGGCGAGTTCTACTGGGGCGGCCTGGCCAGCACCGCGTTCTGGGTGGACCCGGTGGAGGAGGTCACCGCGCTGCTGTTCACCCAGTTGATGCCGTCCAGCACGTACCCGCTGCGCAGCCAGTTGCGCCAGCTCGTCTACTCGGCGATCGTCGACTGAGCCGGTTCGGCGGAACTCCCGCCGCCCGCCGACAGGCTGCCTAGCCTGTGAGGCATGAGCGACATCGTCGTGTTCGGCGCCGGCGGGACGGCGGGCTCGCGGATCGCCGCGGAGGCGGTCGAGCGGGGGCACCGGGTGACAGCGGCGGTGCGGCGTCCGGAGGCGGTCGGCTACCTACCCCCAGGCGTACGCACGGTGACCGGCGACGCCACGTCGGCGCGGAGCGTACGCGAACTGGCCGAGGACGCGGATGTGCTGGTGGTGGCCATCGGCGGCGGCGAGCGGACCCTGTGGCGCGACGCCGCGCGGACGCTGGTCGACACGCTGCGTGAGTTGCCGGACCCACCTCGGGTGATCCACGTCGGCGGTGGCTCGACGCTGCTCACGCCGAAGGGGACCCGGTATCTGGACGAGCCGGACTTCCCGGAGGAGTACCGGGACTCGGCGCACGGTCAGGCCGACGCGCTGGAGTTCTACAGGTCCAGCGCCGACGGAGTGACCTGGACGTACGTCTCCCCGCCGCCGCTGGAGTTCCACCCGGGCGAGCGGACCGGGCACTACCGCACCGGCACCGACCACCCGGTGACCGACGCGCAGGGCCGTTCGGTGCTCACCTACGAGGACCTGGCGGTGGCGATCGTCGACGAGATCGAGGATCCGCGCTTCGGCAACGCCCGGTTCACGGTCGCGTACTGATTCAGTCGGCCAGCCGGGCCGGGAAGCCGCCGGTGGCGATCGGGCCCCAGGACTCGATCGTGACCCGGATCAGCGACTTGCCCTGCGCGACCATGGCCGACCGGTACTCGTCCCAGTCCGGGTGCTCGCCGGAGATGCTGCGGAAGTACTCGACCAGCGGTTCCAGCGCCTCGGGCAGGTCGAGCACCTCGGCCACGCCGTCGACCTGCACCCACGGGCCGTTCCAGTCGTCGGAGAGCACGCACGCGGAGACGCGCGGGTCGCGGCGGATGTTGGCGACCTTGGCACGCTCGGGATAGGTGGAGATCACCAGCCGGCCCTCGGCATCCACCCCGCAGGCCACCGGGGAGGACTGCGGGCGCCCGTCGGAGCGGGTGGTCATGAGCACGACGTGGTGGCGGGGGCGGAGGAACTCGATCAGGGCGTCCCGGTCGACCCGGGTGTTCTTCGCGATGCTGCGTGCCATGCCTCGGTTCTACCAGGCATGTCCGTCGTTCTCAGCGCGGGCGGCCGGCGGACCGCTGCGCGGTGACCTGCTCCGGCACGCGCGGGCGGGCCGAGGGCCGCCAGGCGCGGCCGTTGGCGTAGATCACCCGGAAACCGAGGTACGCGGCCAGCGGCGCCCAGTGCGCCGAGCGCATCCGCAGCTCGGCGGCGTTGTGCCGCTGCCCGTTGGCGAGCACGTCGAGCAGCACCGTCTCGAAGGCGGCCGACTCGACCCAGTCCACCTCGCGGGTGAAGCCGCAGATCAGCGCCGCGCCGGTGACGTCGAGGAACTCGCGCAGCGTGGCGTCGGAGGCACGCAGCACCGAGCAGCTGCCGAAGTAGAGGCGGCGGCCCTCGCAGCGGCCGGCCATCCGCTCGGCCACGTCCGACAGCTCGACCGAGTCCCAGTCGGTGAGGCAGAGCCGGCTCGGCTCGCCGTGCATGGCGAAGAAGCCCACCCGGTGGTCGGCGTACTGCTTGAGCAGCCAGCGGTCGACGAAGTAGAACAGCTCGTCGCGGGTGGCCGCGTCCTTGTGGATGTAGCGGATGCGGCCGAGCCGCTCCAGCAGGTCGAGCGTGGGCAGGACGGACCCGCGTTCGTTGAGGTCGCGGTGCCACTGCCCCTCGACGCAGAACACGCCGCCACGCGCCAACGCCCACCTCCCCGCCCGTCGAGGTCGCCGCCCGGTCCGGGAGCAGACGTTACCGGTCACGTCCGACGGGCGACACCCGGCAGCGCGTACGCAAACAGGCAGTATTCACAGCCAATACCCAGCAACCGGGCGATGTGAGAACAATTTCCGCTAATCACCACGAAGAATCCTCGTACCTGTCACGGTGAGAGGGACGGGACGTACCGGTCGATGTGCCCGTCGGATCCCAGTTCCGCTCTGACATCGGGAGGACTCTGTGCGCGTCAACACCCTGAAGCGGGCGGCGGTCGCGTTCGCGCTGGCCCTGCCCGGGGCCGCCGTGGCGACAGTCGTGGCCGCGCCACCGGCGCACGCCGACGGCTGCTACACCTGGAACCGGACGCTGTCCCAGGGAAGCTCCGGCGACGACGTCCGGCAGCTCCAGATCCGGGTGGCCGGCTGGGCGGCGTACGGCGGCATCGTCCGGGTCGACGGCGTGTACGGCCCGGAGACGGCCGCCGCGGTCAAGCGCTTCCAGACCGCGTACGGGCTGCGCGCCGACGGCGTGGCCGGGCCGCAGACGTTCGCCAGGATCTACGACCTGCAGAAGGACAGCGACTGCACGCCGAAGCACTTCAGCTACGCCGAGCTGGACAACGGCTGCGGCAAGGGCGGGTGGGCCGGTGGCCCGCTCTCCGCGTCGGCCACCCGGGAGAACGCGCTGCGCACCATGTGGAAGCTGGAGGCGCTGCGGCGCAGCCTCGGCGACAAGCCGCTCTACGTGACCAGCGGGTTCCGCAGCATCGCCTGCAACCGGCAGGTCGGCGGCGCCGCGGACAGCCAGCACCTCTACGGCAACGCGGCCGACCTGATCGCCAAGCACCGCAGCCTCTGCGACATCGCCCGCTCGGCCCGCAGCCGGGGCTTCAGCGGCATCTACGGCCCCGGCTACCCGGACCACGACGACCACACGCACGTCGACTCGCGGCGGGAGAACAACCGGGACAAGTCGTCGAACACGAAGGGCTGGTCCGCACCGGACTGCGGAGTCAAGTGATGCGGTGACGGCGGCCCGGACCGGGGGTGGGGGCTCCCCGTCCGGGCCGCCGTCGGCATGCTCCGGCGCGACCGACGCCACTCCGCGACGAGGCGTCGGCGCGACCGGAACCGGGCGCCGGGCGTCAGCTCGCCCGGGGCCAGCGGGGCCGGGCGGTGGGAGCCGACCGCCCGGCGACCGGCCGCAGACCGGGCCGCACCGGCGGCGCGGCGGCCCGCGGAACCGCACCGCGCGCCGCCTGCGCCGCGGCGGGGCGGGCGGCCTGACCCGGCACCGACCGGGCCGGCTGTCCGGGCACAGGGCGGCCGACCTGACCGGGTACGCCGGGCCGCGCCACCTGACCGGGTACGCCCGGTCGCGCCGTCTGACCGCGGGCGGCCTGCCCGGGGGCGGGACGGGCGCCGGACGGTCCGGTCAGCACGAACGGGAAGGGCACGTGCACGAACGGGTTGCCGTGCCGGATCAGCGCGTCGATCTGGCGGTCGTTGAGACCGTGTGTCTCCAGCACGCGCCGGCCCCAGCGATGCAACCGGCAGGGGAACGACGAACCGTCGTTGCGGCACTTCGGCCCCGCGGGCCACTCCTCGGCGGCGTGCACCACCACCGCCCGGACCGCGAGGCGGACGTCCTCAGGGGTCAACGGCGCCGGTACCGGCACCTCGCCCAGGATCTGGTCGATGGGATCCGTCGACTGCTCACCAACTCGCACGGCAGGCCTCCCGCAGTTCGGCAGCGGTGCGGCGGAACGGCCGCACCACATCCTCGACCACTGGTACGGCCGGATGACGGCAGCAGTTCAATCCCGCCACGCGGCGAGCAGTTCGGCCGGCCCGAGCGCGGTGACTCCGTCGACCGCACGGCCACTGCGCACCACCGCGACGACCGGTGTGTCGTCGTCGGCACCCGGTAGCTGGGCGCGGTGGTGAAGCAGCCGGGCCAGGTCGTGACCGTCGAACGCGCCGTTCTCCAGCCACTTGACCGAGCCCACGAACGTGATCCGCTTGGCCACCGGGCTCCGATCGCCGCCGACCAGGTCGATCTCGGGATCGTTGGTACGCGTCCAGTACCCGCCCACCTCCGCCGTCCCGGACGGCAGGCTCCCCGGCGGCAGCCGCCGCAGGGACTCCCGGATCACCGGCTCGACCGCACGCCCTCGCCATGAGGTCCAGGACGAATGGATGCGGGCGAGCGTCAGATCCCCTCTGCCGCGCTCGATCTCGGCGAGGTAGGGGTCGAGGAAGGCGAGCCAGAAGCGGAGATACGGATCGGCGACCACGTAGCGGGTCTCGCGCGACGGACGGGTGGACAGCGGGAGGGCGGCCTCCACGACCCGCTTGTCGGTCAGCAGTCGGAGCGCGCGGTGCAGCGACGCCTGCGGGATTCCGCCGGCCGCCCGCGCGATGGAGGAGGAGGTGCGCTCCCCGGAGCCGATGGCGCGCAGCACCACGCCCGGCTGGGACTGCGGCGGAAACTCGGCAGCGAGGGCCCGTTCCCCGCTGACGAGCAGCGCGGAAGTGGGGTCCGGGACGGCCTGGGCGAGGTAGTCGCGCACGGTCTCGCCGGGGGCCCAGTCGTCGAGGACGAGCGGCAGGCCACCGGTGACGAGGTACGCGTCGATGGCATCCGCCGGCGGCAACTGGAGCATCTCGGCCACGTCGCCGGGGCTCAGGGGCGGCACGACCATCTCGGTCGCGCGCTGGTGGAACGGGCGGCCGTAGTCGTTGAGCGCCTCCATCATCGCCAGGTCCGAGCCGACGCAGATCAGCAGGACCGGCCGACGGGACAGCTCCCGGTCGAAGACCTTCTGGAGGGTGCCCTCGAAGCCGGGATCGGTGGCGATGAGGTAGGGCATCTCGTCGAGCACGACGACGCTGGGCTGATCCGTGGGCAGCGCGGCGGCGAGGAGGGTGAGAGCCGCGTCCCAGGTGGCCGGCGCCTGTCCGGCGAACAGACCCGCTCCAGGGAGCGTCGAGCCGGCCGCCGCTTCGACGAAGAGCCGCAGGTCGGCGGCGGGGGTGGGTTGCGCCGAGGCGGTGAAGAAGAGGTGGGGTACGCCCGCGCGCTCGACGAACTCCTCAACGAGGCGGGACTTACCCACCCGTCGGCGTCCACGCATGAGCAGCGCCCGTCCCGGGCGCCCCGCCCGGCCGCCGCGTTCGACGCGCGCCAACATGCCGTCGAGCCGGGCCAGCTCCCTCGTCCTGCCGACGAAACCGGCCACGTCATCACCTCATACTCTCAGGACGGATACTCTCATCTCTGATAGTATCCCGAATGAGAGTGTCTGCGCCTCAGACCAGGCCGGCGTCCTGGACCAGCAGGGCCACCTGCACACGGTTGTTCAGGTCGAGCTTCGTCAGCAGCCGGGACACGTACGCCTTCACCGTCGCCACGCTCATGAACAACTCGGCGGAGATCTCGGCGTTGGTGCGGCCCCGGCCGAGCAGCACCGCGACCTCCCGTTCCCGTTCGGAGAGCCCGTCGAGCAGCCGTACCGCCCGCTCCCGCTTCGGGTCCGGGCCGGGCGCCGGCGCGGCGCCGGTGACGTGCGCGATGAGTTTCCGGGTCACCGCCGGGGACAGCGTCGCCTCCCCCGCCGCGACCCGGCGTACCGCCGCCACGATCTCGGCCGGCGGGGTGTCCTTGAGCAGGAAGCCGCTCGCCCCGGCCCGCAGCGCCCGCAGCACCTGCTCGTCGGCGTCGAACGTGGTGAGCACCAGCACCTCGGGCGGTTCCGCTGTGGCACGCAGCGCCTCGGTGGCGGCCAGGCCGTCGACCCGGGGCATGCGGATGTCCATCAGCACCACGTCCGGGGCGTGGGCGGCGACGGCCTGGGGCACCTCGGCGCCGTCGGTGGCCTCGCCGACCACCGCGAGGTCGGGTACGCCGCCGAGGATCATCGACAGCGCGCCGCGGACCAGCGGGTCGTCGTCGACGATCAGTACCCGTACCGGGGCGCTCACTGCGCCGCCCAGGGCAGCCAGGCGGTCAGCCGGAACGTGCCGTCGGCGTCCCGCCCGTGTTCCAGGCGGCCACCGGCGAGCGTGACCCGCTCGGCGATGCCGACCAGGCCGGTGCCGGTGCCCGGGATCGCGGTGGCCGGGCTGCCCACCGGCCACGGGTTGCTGATCTCCACCACCAGCCCGTCACCCGGGCCACCGGCCAGCCGGACGGTCACCACCGCGCCGGGCGCGTGCTTGCGGGCGTTTGTCAGCCCCTCCTGCACGATCCGGTACGCGCTGCGCCCGATCGCCGCGGGCACCGCCTCCGGCTCGGTCACCTCGTCGACGACGGCGACCCGTACCCCGGCGTCGCGGCTCTCGGCGACCAGCGCGGGCACGTCGGCCAGCGTGGGCTGCGGCCGTTCCGGCGTGGCCTCGGAGCCGACCTCGGCCCGCAGCACGCCGATCACCTCGCGCAGGTCCTGGAGCGCGGCGTGCGCGCTGGCCCGGATCACCCCGGCCGCCCGCGCCACCTCCTCCGGCGGCGCGTCCGGCCGGAACTCCAGCGCGCCCGCGTGCAGGCTGAGCAGGGAGATCCGGTGGGCGAGCACGTCGTGCATCTCCCGGGCGATCCGGCCGCGTTCGAGCTGCCGGGCCTGGTCGAGCCGGAGCTGCTGCTCGGCCTCGGCCCGCTCGGCGCGGTCGCGCAGGGACAGCACCAGCTGGCGGCGGGCCCGGACGAACAGCGCCCACGCCACCACCACGCCGATGAACAGCGCGGTCCAGATCACCGAACCCCAGAACGGCATCGTCGGGTCGGGCCGGACGGCGAGGTAGACCGGCAGGCTGAGCACGTTCCAGGCCGCCAGGGCCAGGCCCACCGGCAGTGGCCGGTGCACCAGCACGGTGAACGTGATGACGAGCAACGCGACGCCGGAGGTGACCGAGAAGAACACCAGCGGCGCGGTGGCCAGTGCCAGCCCGACCGGCCAGCGCCGGCGCAGCCAGAGCGCCCCGCTGATCCACAGGCCGATCAGCAGGTCGACCTCCTCCAGCCAGGCCGGACCGGCGTTGAGCCCGAACTCCGGGCTCGCGCTGGTGACGTCGCCGTGAGCGATGAGCACCCAGAGCAGCGAGGCCACGAACAGCGCGCCGTCGACGAACCAGTCCCGCGGGGTCCGCCGGGCGGTCCGGGCGGGCACCAGGGAGCCCGGCAGGAGCCAGGGATGATCGGGTACGACGGCGCTGCTCACCCACCCATGCTAGGAAGCCGTCCGGACCGGCTACCAGCTACCAAAGTCGACGACTGCGGTGAACCGAGGTCGACGGCGACGCCGACCGCCGGCCGCAGCGCGTGGCCGGGTGGCCCCGGCAGGCTCGACGGCATGATCGAAGTCGACCAGCTCACCAAGCGGTACGGCCCGCACACAGCCGTCGCGGACGTCACGTTCCGGTGCGAACCGGGCACAGTGACCGGTTTCCTCGGGCCGAACGGCGCCGGGAAGTCCACCACGATGCGGATGATCTGCGGGATGACGCCGCCCACAGCGGGCGGCGCCACGGTCGCCGGCCGCCCCTACCGCGACCTGCCCAATCCGGGGCGGGAGATCGGCGTGCTGCTCGACGCCTCGGCGCAGCACGCCGGACGCACCGGACGGGAGGCGCTCACGCTCGCCGCCCGCACCATGGGCGTGGACCGGGCGCGGGTGGCGGCGGCACTGGACCGGGTCGGGCTGAACGAGACCGCCGCCCGGCGCCGCGTCGGGGCGTACTCCCTGGGCATGCGGCAGCGGCTCGGCCTGGCGCTGGCGCTGCTGGGTGACCCCCGGGTGCTGATCCTGGACGAGCCGGCCAACGGCCTCGACCCGGAGGGGATCTTCTGGATGCGCGGCCTGCTGCGCGACTTCGCCGACCGGGGCGGCACGGTGCTGCTCTCCTCGCACCTGCTGCGCGAGGTGGAGGCGGTGGCCGACCGGCTGGTGGTGATCGGCGGGGGCCGAGTGGTCGCCCAGGGCGGCAAGGACGAGCTGCTGGCAGGCGCCGGCACGCTGGTGCGCGCCCGCGACGCGCACGCCCTGCGCCTGACGCTGGAGCGGGCCGCGCTGCCCGCCACGGCCGGCACCGACGGCGGCTATGTGGTCCGGGCCGAGCCGGGTCAGGTCGGCCAGGCCGCGGCGGACGCCGGACTGGTCCTCACCGAGCTGCGCCCGGCCGGCAGCGGCGGCCTCGAACAGCTCTTCCTCACCCTCACCGGCGGCGCGTCGACCAAGGAGGCCGTCCGATGACCACCGCCACCCGTACCCCAGCGCCGCCGCGTCCCGAGGCCGCCGTCGCCGGACCGACGCTGGCCCGGCTGACCGCCGTCGAACTGCGCAAGCTCGCCGACACCCGGGCCGGACGGTGGCTGCTGATCACGATCGGGCTGATCGCGGCCGTGATCGTGGTGGTGCAGCTGTTCGTCGTCGAGGCGCCGGACCAGACGTTCACCGCCTTCTTCACCCCGTCGCTGCTGCCGGTCGGCCTGCTGCTGCCGGTGCTCGGCATCCTCTCCATCACCGGCGAGTGGTCGCAGCGCACCGCGCTCACCACGTTCGCGCTGGTGCCCCGCCGGGAACGGGTGATCGTCGCCAAGCTCGCCGCCGTGGTGCTGGCCGCGCTCGCCTCGGTGCTGGTCAGCCTCGCGGTCGCCGCGGTCGGCACGCTCGCCGCCGGCGCCACCGGCGGGGCGGGCGCCTGGACGTTCGACTGGCAACTGCTGCCGCACGCGGCCGTGTTCCAGGTGGTGAACGTGCTGATGGGCGCCGCCTTCGGGCTGCTGCTGCTGAACACGCCGCTGGCGATCGTCACCTATCTGCTGCTGCCCACGGTGTGGAGCCTGCTCGCCGCGATGATCTCCGCGCTGCGGGAGCCGGCCCGCTGGCTCGACACGTCGTACACGATGGAGCCGCTGCTCGGCGCCGAGATGACCGGCGGGCAGTGGGGCCGGCTCGGCGTCTCGCTCGCCGTCTGGGTGCTCCTGCCGCTGGTCGCCGGTCTGGTCCGCACGCTGCGCCGGGAGGTGTCGTGACCATGGTGGCCCGGCACACCGGCGAGGACGTCGTGGTCGACGGCGGACGCGGCGAGCTGGTGCTGTTCTGGGCGGGGTTCCCGCTGCTCGGGGCGGGACTGGGCGCCGGGCTGACCGCGCTGTCCGGCTGGATCGCCGGGCTGCCCTGGTTCCCGTTCCAGGGCCTGTTCGAGCTGCTCGACCGGTGGCCGGACGAGCGGGCGTACCCGATCGGGGCCGGGCTGGGCCTGCTCGGCGGCCTGGCCCTGGCGGTGGTGGCGGTACGCGACCGGCTGACCGTCACGGTCGGGCACCACACGGTACGGCTGCACCGCGACGGGCACGGCCGGGACGTGGCCCACGCCGACGTCGCCGGGGTGTTCGTCGACGGTGAGGCGCTGGTGCTGCTGGACACCGCCGGCGGCGAGCTGGCCCGGGAGAAGTCCGACCTGGACACCGAGCGGCTGCGGGAGGCGTTCACCCGGCAGGGCTGGCCGTGGACCGGGCAGGACCCGCACCGGGACGCGTACCGCAGGTGGGTCGAAGGGCTGCCCGACCTGCCGCCGGGCGCGGACGCCCTGCTGCGCGCCCGGCAGCGGGCGCTCGACGGCGGCCACGACGCCGAGACCCGGGAGCTGCACGGGGAGCTGGCCCGGCTCGGCGTCGTGGTCCGCGACGAGGGCAAACGGCAGTACTGGCGGCTGGTCCCCGGACCGCCGCCGCGCTGACGGCCTCCGCTCCGGCGCCTGATCCGCGCGGTGCCCGCCGCGACGCCGGTGGACGTGACAAGTCACATCGCTGGCGCGTTTCCGGCATCAGAACGAACTGTTCGGGCATGTTCTCCGTACACAGGTGTGGTACGTGACGTCTACCTCGGAGGCATGGTGTCCGCAGTTCGAACTGATCCATTCGCGGGGGCGATACTCCAGGTCGGCGTACTGGCGGCCCTGGCCGGCACGGTCGGCCTGAGCGCGTACGGCTGGCTGGCCGGTCTGCTCTTCGGGGTGGTCATGGTCGCGGCGCTCGGATACGGGCTGCGCCGCTCGGGCGCGGACCGGCTCGGCCCGGCCGACTGGGTGACGCTCACCCGGGCCACGCTCGCCGGCGGGGTGGCCGCGTTGACAGTCGAGGCGTTCCGCGGCCCGATCGCGGTGCCGGTGCTGGTCGCGCTGGCCGCCGTGGCCCTCTCCCTGGACTGGGTCGACGGCCAGGTGGCCCGGCGCACCGGCACGACCAGCGCGCTCGGCGCCCGGTTCGACATGGAGGTCGACTCCTTCCTCGTCCTGGTCCTCTGCGGGTACGTCGCCGACCAGGTGGGCGCCTGGGTGCTGGTGATCGGCGCGATGCGGTACGTCTTCGTCGCCGCCGGCTGGGTGCTGCCGTGGATGCGCGGCTCGCTGCCGCCGCGCTACTGGCGCAAGGTGGTCGCCGCCACGCAGGGCATCGCGCTGACGGTGGTGGCGGCCGGTGTGCTGCCCCGGCCGCTGGCCCTCGCGGTGGTGCTCGGCGCGCTCGCGCTGCTGGTCGAGTCGTTCGGACGCGACGTCGGCTGGCTGTGGCGGCACCGCGTACGGCCGGCGCTCCCGGCGGCACCGGTCTCCCCCGCGCCGGCGGGCCACGGGTCCGAGTGGACGCCGGGCACGCGGATCGTGCGCCAGCCCGTCGAGGTCGGCGGGCGGCGCCGGTGACCGACCTGTCCCGGCCGGCCGACGGCGACGACGTCCCGGCCGGCGCCACGTACACGGAAGACAGCACGCCGGACAGCGCCGGCGCCTCGGCCGAGAGCGGCGACCGCACCCCGAACGACAGGGAGACGAGCGACCCGGGCAACGACGCGGTCGGCGCGTGGAGCGCCCGGCGGCTGCTCGGCGCGGCGGTCACCGCGCTGGCCGGAGCGCTCGTGCTGGTGGCCCTGGTCGCGCCGAGCGAGGCCAAACTGCTGTCCCTCGGGGCGTTGCTCCGCATCCCGGTGGAAGGGCTGCTCGCCGTCGCCCTGCTGCTGGTCCTGCCGGCCCGCCCGCGCCGCGTGGTGGCCACGGTGCTCGGCGCGCTGCTCGGCCTGATCCTGGTGCTCAAGGTCACCGATCTCGGGTTCTCGATGGTGCTCGACCGGCGCTTCGACCTGATCGCCGACTGGACGTTCCTCGGTGCGGGCGCGGAGTTCCTGTCCGAGTCGTACGGCGGGGCCGCCGAGGTGGGCGCGATCGCCCTGGCCGTGGTCGCGGCGCTCGCCGTACCGGTGCTGGTGACGCTCTCGGCGCGGCGGCTGGCCCGCGCCGCGGCGGCCCACCGCCGGGTGACCACGCGCGCCGTCACCGCGCTCGCCGCCGCCTGGGTGGTCTGCGCCGTGCTCGGCGCGCAGATCGTGCCCGGCCTCCCGGTCGCCGCGGACACCGTCGCCGCCGACGTCTTCGACCGTGCCCGGCAGGTGCGGGCGGGCCTGAACGACAAGGAGACGCTGAACACGCAACTCGCCGGCGACCCGTTCCGGGACGTGCCGGGTGAGCAGATGCTCACCGCGCTGCGCGGCAAGGACGTGCTGTTCACGTTCGTGGAGAGCTACGGCCGGGTCGCGCTGGAGGACCCGGAACTGGCCCCGGAGGTGGACGCCGTCCTCGACGAGGGGACCCGGCAGTTGCGCGCGGCCGGTTACGGCAGCCGCAGCGCGTTCCTCACCTCGTCCACCACCGGCGGTGGAAGCTGGCTCGCGCACGCCACGCTGATGAGCGGCATCCGCACCGACAACCAGTTGCGCTACACCAACCTGGTACGCAGCGACCACCTGACCCTCAACGGCGCGTTCAAGCGCGCCGGCTGGCGGACCGCGCTCGTCATGCCGGCGCTGAACCGGGCGTGGCCGGAGGCGGCATTCTTCGAACCCGACACGCTGTACGGGGCAAAGGAACTCGGCTACAAGGGGCCGCTGTTCAGCTTCTCCTCGCCACCGGACCAGTACACGCTGGCGGAGTTCCAACGCCGCGAGCGCGGCCCCGGGCGCACCCCCGTGATGGCCGAGATCCCGCTGCTCTCCAGCCACCTGCCGTGGACGCCGGTCCCGCCCCTCGTCGGCTGGGACGACATCGGCGACGGCTCGGTCTACAAGGGAACGGCGCGCGCCGACCGCTCGGCGGAGGGCACCCGGGAGGCGTACCGGCAGGCCGTCGTGTACTCGCTGCGCACGCTCATCTCCTACGTGCAGCGGTACGGTGACGAGAACCTGGTGGTGGTGTTCCTCGGCGACCACCAGCCCGCCCGCACGATCACCGGCGACGACGCCGGCAAGGACGTGCCGATCACCGTCGTCGCGAAGGACCCGGCAGTGCTCGACCGCATCGCCGGATGGGGCTGGCAGGACGGGCTCAACCCGGACCCGCAGGCCCCGGTCTGGCCGATGGAGTCGTTCCGGGACCGCTTCCTGCGGGCGTTCGGACCGCAGTCCACCACTCACAGTTAGGGATGTCGTGACGATGCTCGCGCGGGCCTGGGGGATCACCCGTTCCCTGGCCGTCTACCACGGTCAGCCGGCCAAGCACCGGCGTGCCCGGCAGCTCTACGGGCAGTTCCTCTCCCCCGGCGACCTCGCCTTCGACATCGGCGCCCACGTCGGCGGCCGGGTGCGCACCTGGCGGCGGCTGGGCGCGCGGGTGGTCGCGGTGGAGCCGCAGCCCGACTGCCTGCGGGTGCTGCGCCTGGGGTTCGGGCGGGACGCCGACGTGGTGATCGAGCCGACGGCGGTCGGTGCGCGGTCCGGGAGTGCGCGGCTGGAGCTGTCGTCGGCGACGCCGACGGTGTCCACCATGTCGTCGTCCTGGATCGAGTCGGTCACCGCCGATCCGAGCTTCGCCGGGGTCCGCTGGGACCGGTCGGTCGAGGTGCCGGTGGTGACGCTCGACGACCTGGTGGCGCGGCACGGCGTACCGGCGTTCTGCAAGGTCGACGTCGAGGGCTTCGAGGTCGACGTGCTGTCCGGGCTCAGCCACCCGGTGCGCGGGCTGTCCTTCGAGTACCTGCCACCGGCGCACGACGCCGCGCTCGCGTCGCTGGACCTCGTGGAACAGCTGGGCGCGTACCGCTACAACTACTCGCCGGTGGAGACCATGCGGTTCGCGAGCGAGAGCTGGCTGGACGCGGCCGGGCTGGTGCGGCTGCTGGAGACGTACCGCCCGGCCGGTCGCTCCGGCGACGTCTACGCCCGGCTGTCGGACTCCTGACGTAGGGTCGGCCCCGAGCACGAGCCGAGGAGGGCCGATGGCCAGGTACGCCGCTCTGCTGCGGGCCGTCAACGTCGGGGTCAACAAGCTGGCCATGGCCGACCTGCGCCGCGTGGTCACCGACCTCGGTCACACCGACGTCAAGACCTACCTGCAGAGCGGCAACGTGGTCTTCACCAGCCCGCCGGCCCGGCCGGAGACGCTGGCCGAGGGCATCGCGAACCGGCTCGGCGACGAACTGGGCCTGCGGGTGCCGGTGCTGGTCCGCGACGGGGACGAGCTGGCCGCGGTGGCCGCCGCGAGCCCGTACGCGGGCCGGCAGGACGACCACACGCGGGTGCTCGTGGTGTTCCTGTCGGCCGCGCCCGCCGCCGCGCGGGTGCGCGAGCTGGCCGTGCCGCCGGGCGAGACGATGGAGTACGAGGTGATCGGCCGGGAAGCGCACCTGCACTTCCCGGCCGGCGGCTACGGACGGACGAAGTTCACCGCCGCGTACCTGGAGAAGAAGCTGGGTGTGGTGGCGACGGCCCGCAACTGGCGTTCGGTGCTGGCCCTGCGCGACCTCACCGCCGCCTGAGCGACGCCGTCAGAACCGGTACGCCGTGTGGTACTCGGGCACCAGCACACGGCTGCGCGGCGAGACCCGGCGTACCTCTGCGACGAGGGCGTCCAGACGTTCCCGGTCGTTGTCTGCGACAGTCGGCGGGTTGGTGAGCGGCGTCTCGAAGTTGTCCCAGTGCACCGGCACCACGACCTTCGGACGGTCCAGCGCGGCCATCAGCCGGGGCACGTAGTCGGCGGTCGCCGTGGTGGCGGCGGAGGCGACCATCGCGACGTCCGGGGCCAGTCCGCTCAGCTTGCGCTCGTCGAAGTCGCTGGCGCCCATGAAGAACACGGACGGTCCGCCGTCGTTCCGGATCTGGTACGCCAGCGTGTCGCCCTCGGGCAGGTCGGCGATCGTCTCCGGGCGGGGCGGCGGGCTGACCCGTACCCCAGGGAAGGCCATCGACCAGGTGGGATTCCGGCTGTGCAGCGAGCCGACCACCTCCACCGTGTACCCGTCGAAGTCGAGCACCTCGCCGCCCTTGACCGGGGCCAGTTGCCCGGTCGGCAGCCCGTACGCCAGGCCGAGGTGGTACGCGGTGAGCGTGCCGAAGACCCGGGCACCGGTCCGGACGGCGATGTGCGGCACGTCGTTGAAGTGGTCCCAGTGGGTGTGGGTGACGAGAATGTTCTCCGCCCGGTCGGCGAGCCGGTCGACCACGTCGGCGGCCACTGTCAGCCGGGTGTCCGGGTTGAACGGCTTCCGGAACAGCCCGGTGTCGTACCGGCTCAGGTACGGGTCGACGAGCACCGTCCGGTCCCCCATGTCGATCCGCCAGCCGGAGGTCCCCCACCAGCGGAAGCTCACCGCGCCGCGGCGGCGCGTACCGCCGGCGGTGCGGCTCGGCGCGGCAACTGGGTTCGGCCCGGCGGCTCGGGCCGGGGCGCCGGCGACGAGTCCGGCGGTGCTGACGACGGCGGCGCCGACTGCGGTGTCGCGTAGCAGTCGACGGCGGGCGTAGCCGGACGGCTGGTTCTCGGGCATGTGTCGCCCTCCCCGTTCGGGATCGGTGATCGGTAGGCCCAGACCACCACCCCGCCGGCGCCGATGTCCAAGATCGATGAGCGCAACAGCCGATATCCGGACCGATATCACCGCAGGTCAGGCCGAGGGCTCGGCCTGCATCAACGCAAGGATTCGACAGCGGTCCGGGCTGCCTCCCCCATTGCCAGGTCCACATCGATCCGGCGGGCGGCAAGCCGTTCAGCGCGTACCGCCACCGCTATCGCGTACCTGCGGCCGTCGGGATACTCCGCGACGCCCGCTTCGAGGTGCAGTCCCGGCAGGGTGCCGGTCTTCCCGGCGACCCGGACCCCGGGCGGGAAACCGGCGGCCAGCCGGGTCCAGAAGAGCTGCCGTGCCATCAACTCCCGGACCATGGCGCACGCGGACGCCGGGCCGGCCTCGTCCCGCCACACCAGACGGAGCAGCCGGGTCAGCTCCCGGGCGGTGCTGGAGCTGGTGTGCTCGGGGTCGAAGACCCGCATCGCGCGGACCCGTTCGGGCGACAGGGTGGGGAAGATCCGCGCGAAGTCCGCCTCGGTGCGTGCGCCCACGTCGGAGAGCATCGTCTCGACGAGTTGCCGGGGGCCGCCGACGATCCGGGTGCGCGGCAGGTCCAGCTCCGCGGCCAGCATCGGCAGCACGTCCGCCCCGACCCGGCGCAGCAGAAGGTCGGCCGCCGTGTTGTCACTCACCGACATGGCCAGGTACGCGAGGTCGCGCAGGGAGACCTCCACGTCGTCGGCGCAGCCGGCCACACCCCAGCCGCCGAGCCGGTCGGCGGCACCGGCAAGCACCCGTTCGGTCGGGTCGAGCTGGCCGGCGGCTGCCTGCCGGGCGAACTCCAGCACCACCATGATCTTGAAGATGGAGGCGATGACTATCTGCTCGTCGGCGCGCAGCGCCACCTCACCGCCGGTCGGGTCGTCCACGTCCACGACGTGCAGGCAACCCCGCACCCCGGCCCGCCCGAAGATCTCCCCGACCCGTTCCGCCACATCCACGCCGACACGGTAACCAGCGGCGACGCTAGGGTGCCCGGATGGACCTGCTGCGGCACCTGCGGCATTTCGTGGTGGTCGCCCGGGAACTGCACTTCGGCCGGGCCGCCGAGACGCTCGGCATGGCACAGCCGCCGCTGAGCCAGTCGATCCAGCGTTTGGAGCGGGAGCTGGGCGTCACCCTGTTCGACAGGTCACAGCGCCAGGTCGGCCTCACCACCGCCGGCCAGTTGCTGCTCGGCGAGGCCGACGAACTGCTGGCCGGTGAACGCCGGCTGCGTCACCTCGCCGAGCGGGTCCGCCGGGGCGCGCTCGGGGTGCTGCGCGCCGGCGTACCCCCGGAGACCCCGGCCGTGACGTTGCGCGCGCTGCTCGACGCGCTCGCGGCCCGCGCGCCCGGGCTCGCCCTCGACCTGCACGAACTGACGAGCGCCGAGCAGCACCGGATGCTCACGGACGGGCGGCTGGACGTCGGCCTGCTGCACCATCCGGTCGACGGGGCCGGGCTGCGCTTCGGTGAGCCGGTGGACGTACCTGTGGGTGTGCTGCTGCCCCGGGCCTCGCCGCTGGCCCGGCCGCGGGAGATCGCGCTCGCCGATCTGGCCGGCATGGACCTGGTCACCGCGCCACCGGCCACCGCGCCCGGCTGGCACGAGCATCTGCTGACCGTGTGCCGGCAGCACGGTTTCGCCCCGGCCCGGGTCCGCCCCGCGCGCAACCCGGAGTTCCTGTTCGGTCTGCTGCTCACCGGCGGCGCGGTCGCCGTTGAGCCCGCCGCGCTGGCCCGCCGGGAACCGCGTATCGCCTGGCGACCGATCACCGGCACGCCGCTGGTCCGGCGGATCTCCGCGGCCTGGCCGATCCGGGCGGCGCACCCGGCCGCGCCGATGTTCGGCCACCTCGCCACCGAGACGCTGACCGCGCCAGACGAACCGGGCGGGCCGGCGCTCCTCGCCCCGGCGGCCCGGCCGTGGCCGGTGCTGTTCGAGGCCGGCCGGGACGAAAAGTTGGCCCGCTGACCTCCCGCAGTTCACCCCGATCCGACTAACATCGCTGATCATGAATATAAAGCGCGTCACCCGCTCGCGATCCGGGCGGCTGATCGCGGCGGTCGTGCTGGCCGTCGCGGTCGCGATCCCGCTCGGCGTGACCGGCGCCGCCTCGGCCGCGACCACACTGACCGTGGCGCAGGCCCTCGCCGCGCAGGACGGCCGGACCGCCACCGTGACCGGCTACGTAATCGGCCAGCCCACCGCCACCAACACGGTGCTCACCTCCGGCTTCACCGCGGACACCGCGATCGCCATCGCCGACCAGGCCGCCGAGACCGGCACCTCCCGGATGCTGTACGTGCAGGTCACGGCCGCCTGGCGGAGCACCTTCGGGCTGCTCGGCAACCCGTCACTGCGCGGGCGGCAGGTGACCGCGACCGGCACGCTGACCGCGTACTTCAGTCACGGCGGGCTGAAGAACCCGAGCGCGATGAGCCTCGGCGGCGGGGCCACGCCGAGCCCTTCCCCGACCCCGACCCCGGCGCCGACCGGCACGCCCGACGCCTACTACGCGGCCGCGGCCGGCAAGACCGGGCCGGCGCTGCGTACCGCGCTGCACGGCATCATCCGGGTGCAGACGAAGCTCAGCTACGACCAGGTGTGGGACGCGCTCAAGGACACCGACCAGGACCCGGCCAACCCGGCGAACGTGATCCTGCTCTACAGCGGACGCTCGCAGAGCAAGACCAGCAACGGCGGCGGTGCGAACGACTGGAACCGGGAGCACGTCTGGGCCAAGTCGCACGGCGACTTCGGCACCGCCACCGGCCCCGGCACCGACGTGCACCACCTGCGGCCGGAGGACGTGTCGGTCAACTCGCTGCGCGGCAACAAGGACTTCGACGCCGGCGGCGGCGCGGTCGCCGAGGCGCCCGGCTGCTACACAGACGCCGACTCGTTCGAGCCGCGCGACGCGGTGAAGGGCGACGTGGCCCGGATGATCCTGTACATGGCGATCCGGTACGAGGGCGGCGACGGCTGGCCGGACCTGGAACCGAACGACTCGGTGTCGAACGGCTCCGCGCCCCGGCTCGGGCGGCTGTCGAAGCTGCTGGCCTGGAACGACCAGGACCCGCCGGACGCCTTCGAGCAGCGACGCAACCAGCGGATCTACGAACGCTGGCAGGGCAACCGCAATCCGTTCGTCGACCACCCGGAGTGGGCCCGGTCGATCTGGGGTTGACGCTCGTCCCCGATGTGAGGAAGCGTGGCGAGCGGGTAGAGACATCCGGTTGGCACGGCCGGGGCGGGCGGCACGGACGCGCCCCGGCTACCGCACGATCGGAGATGAGACTCTTCATGGCCCCCAACAGCGTTCCGGACATCGCGCTCAACGACGGAAACTCCATCCCACAGCTCGGCTTCGGCGTGTTCCAGATCGAACCGAAGGACACCGCCCGGGCGGTCGGCACCGCGCTGGAGATCGGCTACCGGCACATCGACACCGCCCAGATGTACGGCAACGAGGCCGAGGTGGGTCAGGCGCTGCGCGCCTCCGGGCTGGACCGCGGCGAGGTCTTCGTGACCAGCAAGCTGAACAACGGCTTCCACCGCCCGGACGACGCCCGCAAGGCGTTCGAGCAGACGCTGCGGGAACTCAAGTTCGACTACCTCGACCTGTTCCTGATCCACTGGCCGCTGCCCACCCGCTACGACGGCGACTTCGTCTCCACCTGGAAGGTGCTGGAGGAGCTGCGTGACGCGGGCACGGTCCGGTCGATCGGCGTGTCCAACTTCCAGGTCGCGCACCTGGAGCGGCTGGCCGCCGAGGCGGACGTGGTGCCGGCGGTCAACCAGATCGAGGCGCACCCCTACCTCGGCAACGAGGAGGTGCGGGCGTACGACAAGGCGCACGGCATCCTCACCGAGGCGTGGTCGCCGATCGCTCAGGGCGCGGTGCTCGACGACCCGACGGTCGTCGACGTGGCCGAGCAGGTCGGCCGGACCCCGGCCCAGGTGGTGCTGCGCTGGCACGTGCAGCGCGGCGACATCGTCTTCCCGAAGTCGACCACCCCGAAGCGGATCGAGGAGAACTTCGCGATCTTCGACTTCACGCTCGACGACACCGCGATGGAGCGGCTCACCTCGCTGGACCGGGGCGAGGACGGCCGGACGGGCCCGAACCCGGACGAGTTCGACTACATCCCGAGCTGAACCGCCGCACACCGAAGGGCCCCGGGGAACCGGGGCCCTTCGACGTTTGACTTCGCGCGCACTCGAAGGGGCAGGGTGACCGGCAAAGCTCCGACGGGGAGGAAATCCATGCGCTACCGCACCATCGGCACCGACCCTGCGACGCGCCGCAAGGTCAGCGTGCTCAGCCTCGGCGCGATGCTCTTCGGCACCGCCACCGACGAGGCCACCTCGTTCGCCATCCTCGACCGCTACGTGGAGGCCGGCGGCACGTTCATCGACACCTCGGACAACTATGCCTTCTGGCAGAACGGGGGCCAGGGTGGCGAGAGCGAGGAACTGCTCGGCCGCTGGCGGCGCAGCCGCGGGGTCGGCGACGAGGTGGTCATCGCCACGAAGCTCGGTGCCCGGCCACTCGCCCCGGGCACCAGCTACGTGGACAACCCCGAAGGGCTGTCGGCGAAGGTGATCCGCGAGTCCGCCGAACGCAGCCGGGAGCGGCTCGGGCTCGACCGCATCGACCTGCTCTACGCCCACATCGAGGACCACACGGTTGCGCTGCGGGAGACCGTGGAGGGCTTCGCCGAGCTGGTCGCGGAGGGCACCGTCGGGCTGCTGGGCGCCAGCAACCACCGCGCCTGGCGGGTGGAGCGGGCGCGGGCGCTCGCCGCCGCGGCCGGGTTGCCCGGGTACGAGGTGCTCCAGTACCACCGCAGCTACCTGCCCCGGCGTCTCGACGTGCCGAGCGAGCTGGACCGGGACGGGGACGTCGGCTGGGTCGGCCCGGACCTGCTCAGCTATCTGCGGGCCGAGCCGCAGCTCACGCTGGTCGCGTACTCGCCGCTGCTCAAGGGCGCGTACGTCCGGCCGGAACGGCTCGGCGAGGAGTACGCGGTGCCCGCCACCCCGGCCCGGCTGGAGGCGTTGCGGGCGGTGGCCGCCGAGACCGGGGCCACCGTCAACCAGGTGGTGCTGGCCTGGCTGATGGGCGGCGACATCCCGTCGATCCCGCTCGTCGGCTTCTCCTCGGTGGCGCAGCTGGAGGAGAGCCTGGGCGCTGTCGACCTGGAGCTGACCCCGGAGCAGCGGACCCGGCTGGACACGGCGCGCTGACCGGCGCCGGGCCGGGTGGCTCACACGCCACCCGGCCCGTGCCGATCGACCGCTCGTGCCGATCGACCGGATCGTGTCGCTCAGCCGGCCGGGTACCTGTCGACAGCGACGTCGAGCCGCAGGGTGCCGGTGCCCGGCAGGGTCACCTCGGTGGCGTCGGCCGGGCGGGCCGCGCCGTCGAACCAGCCGGCGTAGCTGACGAACGGCGGCGTCCACAGCCAGGCCACGGTGACCGGCTGGGGGCCGAGCACACGCAGCGCGTACTCGCCGTCGCGGTCGGCCGTCCGGCCGATGACCTCACGGGTACGCGCGTTGCGCACCGTCAGCTCGGCGACCACCGGGCGGCCCTCCGGATCGACGAGCCGGCCGGTGACCAGGACGCCTCGCCGCACGGCGAGGTCGTAGACGGTGGTGGCGCCGACCCGGACCGTGACCGGCACGGCCTTGCCCCGCAGGGCGAACCCGCCGGACCACTGGGTGGCGTTGTCGGCGGTGGTGAACAGCAGCGGCCAGGCGTACGGGCCGAGCCAGTCGATCCGGTAGCGGCCCTGCGCGTCCAGTTCCACTCCCCAATCCGGGAAGTCGCCCGTCTCGGGCGCGAGCGTCACGGTGCCGGAGGTCGCCGGCTTGCCGGTGGCCGCGCTGGTCACGGTGCCGGTGACGACACCGGCGCGGTCGAGCCGGATCGGCGGCACGGTGACCGTCTGCCCGGCGCGGAGCGTGACCACCCGGGCCTGCTTCGCGTCACCGGTGCCGCCGGTCGCGCCGACCCACTGCGCGCCGTACGCCGATCCGCCGGCGGGGCGGGCGAACAGGTTCCAGGAGCCGGCCGCGACCAGGCCGACGCGGACGTTCCCGGAGGCGTCGGAGCAGTACCGTCCCGGGTTGGCGGGCAGCTCGCCGGTACCGGCGGGCGCCGGCGTCACGCAGGCCCCGGCGACTGGTGCGCCGGTCGCCGCGTCGACCACCCGGGAGACCACGTTCGCGGCCGGGGTCAGGGCGACCACGGCGGTGCCGCTGCCGTCGGCCAGGACGTTCACCGTGGCGTAGCGGGGCAGGTGGGTGTCGTCCCGGGTGTAGACCCACACCTCCTGCGGGCCGGGGATCAGCGGCGGGACGGTCACCTGGGTGTCGCCGCAGGGATTGCGCCGGGGGTCGAGGAACACGCATACCCCGTCGACCGCGGCGCCGGTGACCGCGTCGCGCGCCCGCAGGGTCGACACGCTGGGCGTGACCAGGCGCTCGGAGACCTCCGTCGTGTCCCCCGCGGACACCCGGACCGTTCCGGCCTGCGCCCAGCTGGTGCGGCCCGGCACCCACTGCCGGAGCACCTCGTCGTCCTGGCCGTCGCTGTACACCGGGGTGACGGCGATCTTGTAGTCGCCGGCCGGCACCTCCACGCTGAGCTGCCCGGACTCGTCCAGCGGCAGCAGGTCCTTGTCGTAGCTGCTGTCGGCTGCGGTCACGGCGACGTTGCCGCCGGCCGGGCTGCCGTCGGTCCCGGTGACGGTCAGGTGGAGCACGCCTGCCGGATCCGCCGCCGCACCGGCGGCGGTGGGTGCGGCGGTGACGGCCAGGGCCGCCACGGCGAGTGCGCCGAGCACTCTTCGGACGATGGACACGGTGGACCCCTCTCGGTTTCAATGCGCTCAAGAGGCGTCCGCGTCACCACAACCAGGGCACGCCCCCCGTGCGTCGGATGCCGGCGCAGCATATGGCAGACGATCGATCGCGCACTGTCCGCGACCGGTCATCCGGCGGACTGCTGCGGGAACGGTCATAACCCCGTCTTTCTCCCGTACCGGGCCGCCGTCGGCCGGGAACCGCCACCGCCAGATCGGATCTGGCGGACCGTCTGGCGCCGAAGAGGTGAGGCCGGCACAACACCACAGCTCCCCGGCCTCGTTGAAACAGGCGATCGGTCCGGCGGCACGCCGTACGCCTGTCGAGACACCGACGAGAGAGGTAGCAATCCATGAGTAACCGGAACACCGGCCTGGCCGTCGAGGCCGAGGGCCTGGTCCGGTCCTTCGGTACGACGCGGGCGCTCGACGGGCTGGACCTGCGGGTCCCCGCCGGCACCGTGTACGGGGTGCTGGGCCCCAACGGCGCCGGCAAGACCACAGCCGTACGGGTGCTGGCGACGCTGCTGTGCCCGGACGGCGGCACCGCCCGGGTCTTCGGCCACGACGTGGTGCGCGACGCCGACGCGGTCCGCTCCCGGGTAAGCCTGACCGGCCAGTACGCCTCGCTGGACGAGGACCTGACCGGCGCGGAGAACCTGATCCTGCTGGCGCGGCTGCTCGGGTTGAGCCGGGCCGGCGCCCGGGACCGCGCCGACCAGCTGCTCGCCGCCTTCGGGCTGACCGAGGCCGCCGGGCGGCAGGTGAAGAAGTACTCCGGCGGGATGCGGCGGCGCATCGACATCGCCGCGAGCATCCTCAACACCCCGGATCTGCTGTTCCTGGACGAGCCGACCACCGGGCTGGACCCGCGCAGCCGCAACCAGGTGTGGGCGATCGTGCGGGCGGTGGTGGCGTACGGCACCACTGTGCTGCTGACCACGCAGTACCTGGACGAGGCGGACCAGCTCGCCGGGCGGATCGCGGTGGTCGACCACGGCCGGGTGATCGCGGAGGGCACCCCGGGCGAGTTGAAGTCGTCGGTCGGATCCGGCAGCGTCCACATCCGGCTGCGCGATCCGGGGCAGCGGCCCCAGGCCGAGAAGGTGCTGCGGGCGGCGCTGGGCGTACCGGTGCAGCTCGACACGGACCCGGTGGCGCTGACCGCCCGGGTCGGCGAGGACGGCACCGACCTGGAGGCGAGCGCGCAGGCCGCCCGCGCGCTCGGTGAGCTGGCCGGCGCCGGCATCGTGGTGGACGACTTCTCCCTCGGCCAGCCCAGCCTGGACGAGGTCTTCCTGGCCCTGACCGACCACCCGGCCGTCCCGGCGGACGAGCGGGACGACGAGCTGGAGGCGGCGCGATGAGCGACACCGCGATCACCACCGGGCGCGCGCCGTCCGTCTACGTCCCGTCCGCCGAGGCGCTCGCCACGGTGCTCGCCCCGGCGGAACGGCCGGCCCGGCCGAGTCCGCTCGCCGCGTCGCTGACGTTCGGCTGGCGGGCCCTGCTGAAGATCAAGCACGTGCCGGAGCAGCTGTTCGACGTGACCGCGTTCCCGATCATCATGGTGCTGATGTTCACGTACCTGTTCGGTGGCGCGCTCGCCGACAGCCCGCGTGCGTACCTGCAGTTCTTCCTGCCCGGCATCATGGTCACGAGCGTCGTGATGATCACCATGTACACCGGGGTCGGGCTGAACAACGACATCGAGAAGGGTGTCTTCGACCGGATCCGTACGCTGCCGGTCTGGCGGCCGGCCGCGCTGGTCGGGATGATCTTCGGGGACGTGCTGCGCTACGTGCTCGCCGCGGTGGTCATCCTCTCGGTCGGGCTGGTGCTCGGCTTCCGTCCCGACGGCGGGCTGCTCGGGGTGCTGGCCGGGATCGGGCTGCTCGTGGTCTTCTCGTTCGCGTTCTCCTGGGTGTGGACGTTCTTCGGCCTGGTGCTGCGCAGCGAGAAGTCGGTGATGGGGGTCAGCATGATGGTGCTGTTCCCGCTGACGTTCCTCAGCAACGTGTTCGTGGAACCGTCCACCATGCCCGGTTGGCTGCAGGCGTTCGTCAAGGTCAACCCGATCACCCACCTGGTCGGCGCGGTCCGCGCGGCGATGGCCGGCTCGATGGACGGCCCGAACACGATGTGGTTGCTGCTCTGGAGCGCCGGTTTCGTGGTCGTCTTCGGCACGCTGACCATGTACCGCTACAACCGCCACTGACCGCCCGCCGGGGTGGCGGGACCCGAACCCGTTACCCCGGCGTACGGCAGGTCAGAGCCGCCAGGACACCGGTTCGGGCGGCAGGTAGCGGCAGGCGCCGCCGGTGGTGACGGACTCGCGCAGATGGGCGGCGAGCGCCGGATGCCGCTGGTCGATGCGCCGCAGCGTGTCCCGGATCCGCCCGGTCACCGCCTTGCGTGCCCGTTCGGCCTGGTCACCGAGGCGGCGGCTGCGCCCGGCCAGCCCGGCGGCGGTCCGCAACTGGTCGAGCAGCGCGGCGCGCTCCGCGTCCAGCGCGGACAGCCGCCGCTCGTCGTGGCGTACGGCGGCCCGGTCGATCTCGTCGTCGAGCCGCCGCAGATGCCGGCGGTAGCGGGCCTTCGCCTCGTCGTCCAGCACCGGGTCGGCGCCGAGGCGGCGGGCCGCGACAAGTTCCGGGCCGGCGGCCGGGTCGAGCAACTCGACGGCGGGCACGTCGGTGCCGGGCCGGCTCAACAGCAGCCGCAGGTCGTGCAGCCCTTTGGCGTCGGGTAGGTGCACCACCACACCGCCGTACCCGAGGCGCCACACCGGCCCGTCCGGGCGGAACTCCGGCGGAGCGGACACCGCCGGGCGAACAGCGGTCAGCGGAGAGACCGCCACCGCCGGAGGGTCCGCCCGGGCGGCGGCCAGCCGGCCGGGCACCTGTCTCATGCCCAGCGCCCGCGCCTCGGCCGCCGTCGCGGCGCGCAGCCGCCGCGCCTCGGCCGCGTCGCCCGGCCCGTCGCGCCCGGTCAGCGCGGCCACCAGCCCGACCCGGGCCAGCACCGACCACGGGCGAGCGCCCAGCCGGTCGGCGGCGTCCCGGGCCGCCGTGTAACCGGCGACCGCGTCGTCCCACCGGCCGTCGGCCGCGTCCACCGCGGCCAGCCACAGGTCGACCGGGCCGGCGATGTCGCAGCCGAACAGCGCGGCCATCCACCGTCCCCGGTGCGGCGCCAGCGCCGCCCGCGCCTCGGCGCACCGGCCCGGGTCGCCGTCCACTGCCGCCGCCTGGGCCCGCAGCCGCAGCCACAGCGGCGACACCGACCGGGGGTACGTGGCGCCGGCGGCCTCGATCCCGGCGGTGAGCCCGCGTACGGCGGCCGGGTCGCCGCGTTCGGCGGCGGTGATCGCCCGGAGCAGCTCGGCCTGCGGGTGGCCGGCGCCCACCTTGTCGAGCAGGGCCTCGGCCTCGGCGACGCGGCCGTAGAGAAGCAGCACCGACCAGCGGATGTGGTGCGTCATGAAGGCGTGGTCGGAGTGTTCCGGCTCGGGGTGGCTCTCCACCTCGGCGAAGCACTCCTCGGCGGTGGCGAGGTCGCCCCGGAACGCGGCGATGATGCCGCTGTCCATGGTGGCCGCCATCCGCTGCCGGGGGACCTCGCCCTGCCGGGCGCCGGCCACGAACGAGGCCAGCTCCCGGTGGTATCCCGGGTCGCCCAGTTCCAGCAGCGCGACCCAGCGCAGCGCGGTGGCCCACAGCTCGGTCTCCCGGTCGCCGCCGCGGCGGGCCACCTCCCGGATCTCGGCGGTCACCTGGGCTCGCTCCTCGGCGGTCCCGAGGCCCCAGGTGGTGTCGTGGCGGGCCCACAGGCTGAACGTGAGCGCCTCGTCGTCGCTGCCGTGCCTCGCGAGCGTCTCGGTGGCGGTGATCAGGTCGGTGACCAGGCTACGCACGGACCGCTGCGGATCCGGCTCGCCGATCAACCGCCGGTACGCCTCGCGGACCAGGTCGTCGGCGTCGAGCCGGCGGCGGGTGGCCGAGTGCCGCCGGTGCGCGGTGAGCGCCACCCGGGTGAGCACGCCCGGGTCGTCGGCCTGCCGGGCCAGCGCGGCGGCCTCGGTCAGCAGCCGCTCGACCTCGTCGGCCGGGCCGATGTGGTGCAGCAGCCCGGCCAGTTCCAGCAGCAGCCGGACCCGCGGGACGGGCTCACCGGGAAGATCGAGCGCCCGCCGGTAGTGCCGGACCGACTCGTCCACGGCGAGCCGGCCGGCCGCGTCCCGGGCGGCTGTGACCAGCAGCTCACCGGCGCGTACCGGGTCCAGCTCGGCGCCGGCCAGCCACGCGTGCCGGGCCAGGTGGGCGGGGCTGAGCGCGCCGGCGAGCGCGCCGGACCTGTCCACGGCGCGGACGACGCTCGCGTGCCGGGCCCGCCGCGCGTCCGCGGCGAGCCCGTCGTAGAGCGTCTCGCGGACCAGGTCGTGCACGAAGACGAACCGCCCGCCGCCCCGGGGCAGCACCAGCCGGGCCGCGGCGGCGCGGCCGAGCATGCGGTCGACCTGGGCGACCGGAGCGGGTACGCAGGCCGCCACCGTCCCCCTGTCGAACTCGTGGCCGAGCACCGCGGCGACGGTGAGCGCCTCGACGACCGGGGCGGTCAACTGGTCGAGCCGGCGGCGCACCACCTCCCGGACGCCGGGCGCGATGGTGTCGGTGAGGCCGTCGGTGTGCCAGAGCCGGGCGGTCTGCTCGACGAAGAACGGGTTCCCGCCGGTGCGCCGGTGCACCTCGGCGACCAGGTCGGCGCCCGGCTCGCGGCCGGCGGTGCGGGTCATCAGGGCGGCTACGTCGTCCCGGCCGAGGCCGGTGAGCGTGACCGTGGTGGCCTTCGCGCTCAGCGGCACCAGCAACGGGCGCAGCGGATGCTCGCCGGACTCGACCTCGGCGTCCCGGTAGGTGCCGACGAACAGCAGCCGCTCGAACCAGGTGTGCCGGGTGACGAACTGGAGCAGCCGGACCGACGCCGGGTCGGCCCAGTGCAGGTCGTCGAGGACCACCACGACCGGCCGGTGCTGCGCGACGGCGACGAGCGCCGCGGTCACCGCGTCGTGCCTGTCGAACTCGGCCCGGCCGCCGTCCCCCGCCTCGTCGCCGTCGTCCCCCGCTTCGTCGCCCTCTCCGGCGGGGCGCTCGCCGAGCAGCGCGGCCAGCCCGGCGTCGACCGCTTCGCGGGCGCCGGACGGGTCGTCGGCGAAGCGGGCCAGCCGGCGCAGCACCTGGACCCAGGGCCAGTAGTCGGGGGCGGTGTCGGAGTCCCAGCACGCGGCGCCGAGCACGAGCGCGCCGCTTCGGCGGGCCTCGTCGGCGGCGGCCGAGACCAGTGTGGTCTTGCCGATGCCCGGCTCGCCGGTGACCAGGGCGAGGCCGCCGTGGCCCGCGGTCAGCCGGGCCACCTCGGCGCGCAACAGCGCCGCGGGGTGTTCCCGCCCGATGATCTGCTCGCCGAACCGCGGCTCCATGACCTCCCGACGCTAGTCGAGGGGTCCGACAAGACGACAGCGATCAGGTCCGCGCGTCGGTCACCACGTGCGCGCACGCCGGGCACGCCGACGGCCCCTGCTCGGCGAACCACCGGCAGGTGCGCCGGATGGCGCACTTCGGCAGCGCCTCCTCGGCGGGCGGGGCGGTCTCGGCGTACGAGGCGGCCATCCGCGCGCCCAGCCCGCAGTGCGAGCCGGTCCAGAAGCCGCAGGACGAGGTGACGCACGGACCGGCGAGCCGGACCCGTGCCTCGACCGGCTCGTCGGAGTCGCCGAGCCCGGCGAGCGCCACCTCGGCCGGTACGGCCGGGGTCACGTAGGCCACCCGGCCCGCCGGAGTGATCATGCCCAGGAACACCGTGGCGTTCGACGCCGGGGTGCTCGGGCACATCCGCTCCGGCGCGCCGGCCGGCCGGGCGGCGTCGGTCACCGCTGGATCCAGAACCCGATGTCGTTGATCTTCTGCCCGAGGTCCTGGGCGAACGGGCCGTCGATGACCCAGAGCCCGTACCACTCGGGGCGCAGCTTGATGTTGCCGTGGCCGACGGTCAGCGGGTTGGTCAGTTTCGCGTCGGCGGTACGCAGGGCGGCCAGGCCGGCCTTCTGGATCTCCGCGGCGATCAGCGTCTGCTGCTCGGCGCTCAGGTCGACACCGTCGACCACGAAGCGGAACTCGTTGCGGGCCATGTGCTTCCTCCGGTCACTCGTACGATTCGGTGCCCAGCCCGCGACGCAGGCTGGTTCGGGTGAAGGCCGCCCAGCCGGCGTGCGAGGCGGCGTCGGTGCGTTGCCCGGCGCGGGCGAGCACCCGGGCGGCGTGTTCCGCCCAGCGGCCGGGGGTGGCCGCGGCGTCGCCCCACAGTTCGCGGCAGGCCGCGACCGCGAAGGCGACCTGCTCCGGCGCGCCGGTGAACCCGGCCGGTCCGTCGGCGACCCGGATCGTGCCGTCCGGCCGGACCCGCACGTCCGGGAAGTGGTGGTGCAGGCTGGCCAGCGTGGCCAGGTGGGTGGCGTCGCGCCGGCCGGCGGCGAACCCGGCGTGCAGCTCGTCGTCGCGGCGGTGCCGGATCGCGTGCAGCACCAGCGCGTCGCCGGCCGGCTCGACCCGGGCGACCACGTGCACCGGCGTACTCCAGGCCGGCGGCGAGTTCGCCGACCAGAAGGCGAGCCAGGCGGCGAGCCGGGCGTGGAAGTCGGTCTGGACGCCGACCGCGGGCGCGGAGCCGTCGGGCGCGCGCAGCGCGGCGGTGGCGATGCGGTCCCGGGCGATCAGCGGTGTCGCGGGACGGGCGGGAGCCGCCGCGGCGGCGGCTCCGGTGGAGGCGACGGCCAGGCCGGTCACTGTGACCGCCGAGGCTGCCGCCGCGCCGGCGAGCAGTCGCCGGCGGTCGAGCGGGTGTCCGTTGTCGTTCATCGTCGGCCCTTCGTCGACGGCAGTGGCCCGACGTTATCGACCGGAAGCGATCAGAAAAACACCCCGCGTGACGGGAGGTTGACAGGAAAACCGGGGATTCCCGGCGGCGTGAACGACCATTCCTGTGCTGGTGGGCGATCAGGCGCGCAGCAGTCCGGCGACGGCCCGCTGGGCGTCCACGAGCGCGGTCGGCGGCAGGTCGAGCGTCCAGAGCGCGGCGGCCAGGTAGTCCAGGACGCGCCAGCGCTGCTCCTCGCTCAACGGCGGTCGCCGCGCGCCGCCGAGGACCGGCCCGCCGTCCGGGCCGGTGCCGCCGGGGCTGCGCCACACACCGCCGAGCGCCGCGTCCAGCCGGTCGGTGAGCAGCGCCGCGAGCCGGCGGCGGTCGACCCCGATCAGGTACGGGGCCAGTTCCGCGTCCGCCGCGATCAGCCGCAGCCAGCGGTGCACCGCCTCGCGTACGGCGACCGGGCCGAGCCGGTCGCGGCTCGCGGGGACAGGTCACCAGCTCCGTGGTCCGCACGACAAGGGGTACGGATGATCGAGCCCGGTCAGTTCACCGCGACACTTGATATCGATGGATACCAATCTATAGGCTGGCGGCGTTCCGCTCACCCCCCATCCCAAGGAGTGTGAACCATGCGTAAGCCCAAGCTGTCCCGGATCCTCGCCACCCTCGCGGCCGCGACGCTGGCAGCGCTCGGCGCGGTAGCCGTCAACCCGGCTCCGGCCTCCGCCGCCGTCCGCAACGTCTGCTACAACATCAGCCAGGCCGGCCCGTTCGCCAACACGGCGGTGCAGGCGGCGGCGATCTGGAACAACTACACGAACAACATCAACATGGCCCAGTGCGGGTCCAACCTGCGGATCACCTACACCTACGGCGGCGGCTCGTACGCCCAGCGCACCAGCCTCGGCAACGGCCGCGTGGTGATCGACTACAACCAGGCCCAGCAGTACTCGGCACTGCGCATCATGACGCACGAGATCGGCCACATCCTCGGCCTGCCGGACAACTACAACGGCAACTGCGCCATCCTGATGTCCGGCGGCAGCGCCGGCACGAGCTGCACCAACCCGTACCCCAGCTCCGCCGAGGCATCCCGGGTCGACTCGCTGTTCGGCTTCGCGGCCCGCAGCGCGACGCCCGCCCAGGTCTTCACCGGCAGCTGGCCGGCCGCCGCGACGGTGGGCGCCCAGCGCTGACGACGCAGTGACGACGGGGTCGGCGGGTCACCGCCGGCCCCGTCCGCGCGTCCGGCCCTTCCCCGGCGCGCCGGCCGCCGTCCGGCCCGGCCGCCCGCCCGCCGACCTGCCGGCGCTCCCGGCCGGCGGCTTGTCCTGCTTGCGGCCACCCGCGCGATCGGCGCCCCGCCCGGACGCGGCGTCGTCGGCCAGAGCCGCCGCGCGGCGGTTCAGCTCCTCGACCCGCTCCCGGAGCCGGCGCAACGCCCCGGCGTCGTCGTCCACCTCGGACACCTCGTCGAGCAGGCCGACGTAGTCGGCGGCCAGCCGCCGGTGCGCCGGCGCGGCCGGACCGGCGTACCCGTCCAGGTCGATGATCTGCTGGGCGAGCACAGCGGTGGCGGCGCCGAGCGCGGCCCGTTCGTCGGCGCGCGCGTCCCGCCCGGCCCGGCGCGCGTCGGCCAGGCGACCGGCCCGACGACCGCCGAACCAGAGCACCGCCGCGCCGGCCACCACGCCGGTCACCGCGCCACCGGCCAGCAGGTACCGGGGCAGCGACGGGCTGATGGTACGAGCGCCGTCCGGCACCAGACCGGCCCGGACCAGCCGGTCGTAGTTGAGCACGATCACCTTCAGCGCCTCGACCGGCCGGTCCACGAACGCGTCGGCGCCCCGGCCGATGGTGGTCTCGGCGACCACGGCCCGGCCGAGGTCCTTGGCGCCGTCGCCACCGAGCCGGGAGCAGCCGTAGGTGTCCCAGTCCTCGCCGTCGCGGCTCATCGCCAGCACCAGCGTGCCCTGGGCGGCGCGCTTCGTGTCGGCGCACGCCTCGCGCAGGTCGGCGCCCGGCTCCATGATCAGCACCACCAGCCGCCGGTTGCCGATGACCCGCTCGGCGGCGGCCCGGTCCAGGTCCACCCCGGGAGCGGCGTAGACCGACGAGACGCGCACCTGCCGCGCGACCGGCCCGTCCAGGATGCCGCCGGACCACAGCGCCCAGCCGGCCAGCGCCAGGCAGGCGAGCGTCGCCCGGCCGAAGGCGGTGCCGACCAGGCGGCCGAGCAGCCGGCGCGGACCGGTCGCCGCCGCGCCGCGCCGGGCGGGCACCCGCGCGGGCCGGGTCGCGACGCCGCTCACGACAGCCTCGCCCGCAGGTAGACGTCCGGCCGGTAGCCGGGCATCCGCACGTCCCGGGCCACGTCGTCCAGCTCGGCCGCCGCGTCGGCCAGCAACTCGCGTACGTGCCGGTCGGGCAACCCCTCGCCCAGCGCGTCCCGGGCCGCCCGCAACCGGCCCACGCCCCGCACCAGCGCCGGGTCGGTGCGGGCGTCGGTGAGCAGCGACAGCTCCACCGCCAGCGCGGAGAGCCCGGCCAGCCGGGCCGGCGTACCGCCCGGACCGACGTCGGCCGGACGGCGACCGCTGCCCCGCACGGTACGGATCGACAGCGCCACGAAACCGGCCACGCAGGCGGCGAAGATCCAGGGCAACGCCGGCAGCGCCACCCGCAGCGGGTCGAACGGCCGGTACGGCAGCGGACGGTCGAACAGCCCCGCGTACCGCACGTCGGTCACCTGGCCCAGGTACGTGGCGAGCACGTTCTGCTGCGGATAGGCGTACCGGCCGAGCCGGCTGCCGAACTGGGCGTAGAAGCTCGCGCCGGCCACCTCGGCGAACTCCGCCGCACTCGGACCGTGGTACTCGATCCAGTCGCCGTACATCACCAGGAGCGGCTGATCCGGGGCGAGCCGGTGCAGCGCCGGCCCGTACGCGGGCAGCGGCTCCCCGTACGGCTGCGCGGGCAGCACCACGAACCAGGCCCCGTCCGGGAACGCGCTGCTCGCCGCCTTCTCCGGCAGCTTGGTCAGCGTGGCGCCGGGGCCAACGTACCGGCCGGTGGCGCGCAACGCGGCCACCATCGGTGCCAGCTCCGGACCGGTCGGTTCCCGCCAGCGCAGGTCGTCGCGGTCCGGCGGGGTCGGCTGGTCGTGCAGCGTCGCCAGCAGCGTGAGCAGCGGGCCGGTCACGTCACGGGTGGCGAACCGGGCCCGCCAGCCCGGCAGGTCGTCCGGCGAAGCCACGTAGAGCCCGCCGCTGACCTCGGTGCCGACGATCCGGATCTCGGCGTTCTCCACGTCCTTGACCCGGCGGCGTTCCGCCTCGTCCAGACCGGGCGGGGCGACCAGGATCCGGGTGCCCCGGTCACCGATGGCCGCCCGTACCCGCTGCTCGTCCCAGCGCGCGACCGCCCCGGGCAGCCGCACCACGGGTTCGGCCGCGACCAGCGCCGTCATCTCCTCGACCGACGGGACGCTCGCGTCGCTCAGCTCCCCGGCCGACCCCTCCTGCGGCAGCGCGCCCGCCGACGGGGACCGCCCGTAGCTGACCTCCACGCTCTGCCGCTGCGCCCCCAGGAACACCACGAGCACTGCCGCCGCGGCGGCCAGCAGCGACCAGCGCACCAGATCCCGGCGTACCGGCAGCTTCGGCGCGGTCACCGGCCGGCCCGCCACAGCTCGTCGGCCCGGCGGGCGTGCTCGGCCGCGGCCCGGGCCGCGTCGGCGCCACCCCGGGCGGCGGCGAGCATCTCGGCCCGGGCCAGCAGCCGCTCCGCCTCCGGCACCGCCGTCGGGGACGCGTCCCGGCTCACGGTGGCGTCGTGGATCGCCGCCCGCGCCGAGGACCAGGCGACGCGCCGGCCCTGCGCGCGGGCGCGTCGCCGGGGCAGCAACGCGGCGAGGAACCCGGCCGCCAGGGCCACCACGCCCCCACCCAGCCAGGGCAGCACACTCGCGGTCATGATCCCTTCCTAACGCACCGCCGCCAGCGGCGCGCGCCGAGGTACGCCTACGACGACGAATAGCCCTCGTTGAACCCCTCGATGAACCCGCCCGCGAACCCGGACGCGACACAGCCGGCACAGCAGAGGATCACCAGCAGCGCCGGCACCGCCACCCACAGGACGATCGCCCACCTGTTCGTCGGCTGCTCCGGCTGCGGCGCGTACGCCTGCGGCGGGTACTGCGGGTACTGCGGCGGCGGGTACTGCTGCTGGTACGGATCCTGCTGATACGGGTCGTGAGGGTACATCCGGCCATCGTGCCCACCGCCCTCCACCGCCCGGAAGATCCGTTCGGTTCGCCGGACATGCCACGACGGCCCGTCGTCACGCCCGGTGCGCGTCCAGGTGGGTCAGCACCGTCTGGTTGGCCTCCCAGCCGTCCGGGAACTTCACCGGCACGTCCAGGTGCACCCGCTCGGTCGACGGGTACGCGTCGAGCAGCTCACCGATCCCCGCCCGGGCCACCACGACGCAGGCGTGCCGGTGCCGCGACGCCAGCACGCACAGCCGCCCCGACTCCAGGTGGAACGCGGTCGCGTCCCGCCGGCCGGAGAGCGGGTGCAGCACTATCGTCACGTCGTACTCCCGGCCCTGAAGCCGGTTGGCGGTGTCCACGGTGATGCCCGCCCCGGCCGTGCCCAGCCGGGACCGGATGGCCGCGACCTGGTCGCGGTGCGCGGCCCCGACGGCGATCCGGTCCGCGGTGACCGGCGCGCCACCCGGCGCTGCTTCGCTCACCGCCACCGCGCCGCGCGCCAGCACCCGCAACGCCAGCTCCGCGCAGGCCGCGGCGGCTTCGGCATCGGTACGCACGGTGTGCCGGGCCGGCAGCTCGTGCAACGCCCAGCCGGTCGCGGCGGCCACCTCCACCGAGGCGTCGTAGGCGTCCCCCGGACCCGGCTCGGTGAACGTCAGCACCCGGTCGGCCGGCCCGGTGCCGGCCCGGAACCCGGTGAACGGGTAGAACGCGGCGGACACCACCGGCGCGGCCGAGTCGGGCAGCCGCCACGACACCGGCAGCCGGTGCACCGGCAGCTCCGGGTTGTGCCGCAGCAGCGTGGCCACCGCCGACTGCATCGGATCCCAGGTCAGCCCGGTCCAGCGGAACGTCTCAACTGTGGAGAACGGATCGAGCTGCCCGGGGTCGCCGACGAACAGCGCCCGCTCGAACCGCCCCGCCACGCGCAGCAGCGCGTCCGCGCGCATCTGGTACGCCTCGTCCACGATCGCCCACGGCCAGCTCCCCTCGGTGACGGTGGCCCACTTGGCCGCCGTACCGATGGTGACCGCCGGGCCGCCCAGATCGGCGACCTTCGCCGCGACCCGGACCGCCGGATGCCCGGTGACCCGCTCGGTGGGCCGGTAGTCGGTCGCGGAGAGCCGCCCGACGCGCAGCTCCGGGGCCCTACGGCCGAGCCGGTCAATGAGGTCGTCGACCTGCTCGTTGGTCTGCGCCACGATCATCAGCGGGTCGCCGGTGGCGGCGATCTCGACAGCGGCGCGGACCACGAGGGTGGACTTCCCGGCGCCCGGCGGCGAGTCCACGACGACGCCGCGGTGCGCCCCCTCCCGGAGGTCCCGCAGCACCCGTTGGATCACCTGCTCCGCTTCGTGCAAGGAAGGGCCCCCTTTTAACGTCTCCGGTAGAGGCGGGGCCCCTTCTTAACACGCGCCGCCTCAGCGAGCCTTCGGCACCTGCCGGTTGAAGCGGGGACGCAACGCCAGGACCAGCGCGTCCTTCGTACTCTCGGGGTGGTCGGTCTCCAGCCAGCGGACCTCGCGCCGCCCCAGCCACCCGGCGATGTCGTCGCGGGTCGCGGCCTGGCCCGGGGTGTCGAGGAGCTGGCCGACCTGGTCATGCAGGACCGACGAGTCGCGGTTGCCGGTGAGGTGCTGCCGCAGCCGGGAGCGCAGGTTACCGGTGTAGCCGACGTAGACCACCACGCCACCGTCGAGCACCAGGTGCACGCCGGGCGCGGCCGGCGCGTCGGCGACGACCGCCATCGTGTACGGGCGGGGCGACGTGAACTCGGCGAGTAGTTCTTCGGTGTCCAGCACGGCGGGGACGGTACCGGCGTCAGCGCGGCTCCGTCGCCCCGCACGACCCGCCGTGACCGTTCCGCAGCCCACAGCGTCCACCGTCGGGCAGCCGCACGTCGCACCAGACCCGGTGCCGCAGGTGCTGGGCGTCCTCCTCGCTGAGCGTGGTCTCGCCGAAGTCCACGGCGTCCAAGTGCCCGAGCGACCGGGCGAGCGCGGCGGCCAGCTCGGCGGCGGCGTCCCGGATAGTCAGCGTGGTCGGCAGGTGGATGATCCAGCGCGGCTCAGTCATCGTGGCCGCGTCGCCGGCACCCGTTGTGGCGGGACTGCCACTGCCGCAACGCCTGACGGACCCGCTCCGACTCGGTGCGCGCGGTGGTCAGCTCCCGGTGCAGGCGGTCCATCTCGTCGGCGACCCGGCACAGGTAATCGCGTACCTGCGCCGGGTCCAGCCCGCGCCAGCGGGTGTCGAAGACGGCGCTGCGCACCTGGTACGCCTGCACCCGCTCCCCGGTCACGTAGATCACAACGCCACCATCCCGGCCGCCACGGCCTCGTCGGGCAGCCCGGCCGCGGCGAGCGTCGCCCTCCCCCACCGGGCCAGCCGGCAGGGGTACGGGACGCGCTCGCTGCGACACAGCGGTCCCTGCGGCCAGTGCTCGGGAACGTGTACGCGCACGGCCAGCGCGGCGACGAGCAGATCCTCGTCGGTGACCGGGGTGAGGACGGGAAAGTCGGCGAGTACGGCGGACATCGGCTGGCGCCTCCGGGTCGGTTCTCGTGGAGTGGCACCGGAGCGGGCGGGGACGGCGGGAGCCACGATCGGGGGACGCGGTGCCACCGGAGCCCGGCACCCGCCCCGGGCCATGCGCCGACTCTCGGTCCCTCCCGGCAGGAGCCGCATGCCGTGGTGATCGTGGCTGTCATGCACACAACGCATACGCTCGGTCACCGCCGCGAGACATCCGGCGATATGCGCGGTGCGTATACCAGGCCGCTCCGGAACGGGTTGAATGGCTAGGCTCGACTTCGGACACAGGTTCTCCGCGAACGGCGAGGTTGCCGGTGACACCTGCGAACTGCCCCCGCTGCGGCGGGCGCTTGGCGCGCGACAACGACACGGGGCGCTGCGCGCCCTGTCAGGCCGCCGAGCGCGACCGCCTCAGCACGCCGCCCGCCGTGCCCGACTCGTTCTGGGACCATGAGCCGCTCCGGGCGGCGCTGGCCGGACGGCACCTCGGGCAGGTGATCCGGGCGTACCGACACCACCCGTACCACGGGCGGAGCCCGCTGCCGCAGAGCGTCGTCGCGGGGTGGCTGGGGATCACGCAGGCGCAGTTGAGCCGGATCGAGAACGGCCCAGCCCTGGTGCATCTCGACCGGCTGGCGCACTGGGCGACCGTGCTCGGCATCCCGCCTCCACGCCTCTGGTTCGCGCTACCTGGTCAACCCACACCTATCGTGGTCTCAAACACGAGCATCGAAGAAGGTGGTAGTACGAATCGCCGGCGATTCAACGCCCTGGCCGCGCTGGCTGGCATTCAGGCAAGTGACGTCCTCAACCTGCTGAACACAAGCGCCGGACCGCCGTCACATCTGGGCATGGAGCAGGTCCGGTACGCGGCCTCACTGGTTGATCAGTTCCGCGTAGCGGATGCGGCAGTGGGTGCGGACGCGATCTGCGATATCGCTATGCACGTACACGATCGCCTGTCCACGTGCGCGGCAACGGCCGCTTACGGCCGTTCGGTGGGCGAGGCATTACAGAGCGCGCTGGCCGAACTTGCGATCCAGGCGGCCTGGCTTGCCATCGACTCCGACCGGCGGACCGAGGCGAGGCCCTACTTGAACGAGGCCATCACGCGAGCCCGTATCGCGGATGACTCACGGGCCGAAGTACGTGCTCTGGCCTGCATGTCGCTGTTACTACGTCAGGATCGTCCGGCCGAGGCGGTGCACTGCGCCGAGGCTGCCTTACGAACCGCTGCCGGCTGGGCCACTCCCCGCTTGACCACTCTTCTGCACCTCCGCTCAGCCCACGCGCATGCCGCTCTCCGGGATGCCTTCGGCTTCGATCGCGAGATGACCAAGGCACGGCGGGCCTTCGACGGCGGCAGCCACGATGACGACCTTCCGTTCCTCTCCTTTGTCAGCGAGCAGGAGGTCAGCGGCATCCAGGGCCTCGCTTACCTCGAACTCGACCGGCCGGACCGTGCTGCCGCCTGCTTCCGCACAGCCACGTCCGGTCCAGCCAACGCCTACCGTCGCAACCGTGTCCACTACATGGTTCAGCTCTCGCGCGCGTTGGTCAGGCAAGGGGAGATAGGTGGTGGCGCCGGAGCCGGGTTCAGCGTGCTGTCGGAGCTTGGTCGGGTGCGATCCGGGCGGACGCTTCGGGTGCTTTCCGAGGTCCGCTGCAGTCTGACGGCCCATCGAATGGTGCCGGAGGTACGGCAGTTTGTTGATGCCTATAACGGGACGCTGGTTTGATGGTGGACAAACTGCGACTGCGTCACCACACGGCCGCAGAGGCCGAAGTGCTGGTGGACCAGCTTGTCGACGTGTACCTCGACGCGCACGCCGACGACGGTCCGCGTTACACAGCCGAGCGGTACGAACAGCAACTCGCGGCGCACATGCTCAGGGAAGGCTGGGAGCTGGTAACGGCCCGAGCCGATGACGAGCTGGTTGGCTATATCTACGGATTTCCGCTCGCCGCCGATACACGTTGGTGGGACGGCATTCATGAGCCAGTACCGGACGGCTTCACGGACGAAGACGGGCACCGGACTTTCGCGGTCTGCGAATTGCTGGTGCGGCGCTCGTGGCAACGCCGGGGGATCGCCCGGACACTCCACGACCGGCTCCTGAGCACGCGGCGGGAACGACGCGCCACGCTGCTCGTACGGCCCGACAACGCCCCTGCCCAGCGCGCGTACGACTCCTGGGGATGGCAGCCGGCCGGCCGGCTGCAGCCCGCGCGGGATGGCGCACCGCTGTTCGAGGTCCGCACCAAGCCCATCGGGCCAGCGCGTCGATGAGGTATCCCGGAGACCGTGTCGATGATCTGACAGACGGCGGACGAAGTCCCTGACACCTACCGATTGCACTAACGCATTGGCTTTCGCGTGGCCTTTATCGCGACTAGTGCCTCGTCATGCATCCTTGAATGGTAATCGGGGTGACGGATCTTGGAGTTGGTGGCGAATCCGGTCTTGGACCGGACGCGCTGGTTGCACTAGCGGATGTGGGCACCGACCGCGGCGTACCGGCCAACACCTCGCACCACGAGTATTGGGGACAGCCTGCCGGAGGATCCTCAGAATCAGCGGATTTCACGATCAACGTTCCAGGACGAGGCACTAGCTAGGGCCGTCGTGCTCGGACTGCGTCGGTGATCCTTTCCGCGGCAAGCTCAACATCATCATGTTCCCACACGGTGATTAATAGCCAGCCAGCTTGCTCAAGCTGCTGACGGGTCTGCCGGTCGCGATTCATATTCCTGGCGAGCTTGTCATGCCAGTACTGGCTATTCGCCGATGGTCGACGGTGATGTTCGGGGCAGCCGTGCCAAAAACAGCCATGGACCTCAACGGCGACGCGAGCCGGCCTGAAAACGATGTCGATCTTCCGACGCAGATCGGGTAGCGGATGGGCGCAGACGCGGTAACGCAACCCTTTGGCGTGAAGGGCTCGCCGCAGCGCCATCTCTGGCGTGGTGTTGCGACTGCGATTGCCCTGCATGGCACGTCGGGTCGCGGGGCTGGATGCCCAGGATGCTTCTGGTATACCCCTCACCATCTGCGGGTCCTAGCCCTCCCCGGGGATGTCAGGCACCCACCACCGCCAGATGCGGCGGGTCGGCAGCTCGCAGCTCCCCGCGCACGAGCGGCATGAGGTACTCACGGGCAAGCCACGACACTACCGGCACGCATACAGCGTCACCGAAGCCAAACAGGGCCTGGTTGGTGCGGAGCCCTTCGAGGTGGTAGTCACCGGCACCCATGAGGCGGGCGTATTCCCCGGGAGTCATCCACCGCACCCGCACCTTGCCGTGACCAGCCTCCACGACGGCCTGCTTCGAGGAGCCACCTCGCGCGGTGCGCAGGCATCCCGAGATGTCATCTGGACGGATTTCCCAGGTCGGCTTGCCGCCTCGTGTCCGGCGATACGCGGTCCGACGCGAGATCCTGCGCAGTTTTCGCAAGGCTTCCAACCGCTCTGCCTGGATGGGCGACAAGGACTCGATGAAGGCAGCTCTGCGCAGCCCGTCCCACCACAGATCGCTGTCGAGCGGCAGCTTGTCAGCCAGCTGAGTCAATCCGGTGGTCAGGGGAGGCGGGGGCGCAGGCAACATCGCCCGGTGAGTTCTCAGGCTGGAATCACCGAAAGGCGCCTGGAGCCAGTCCGGCCGCAACTCGCTGTTGGGCACGGGCTCGTCTGCTGGTGGATCGATCGCACCGACGAGGAATAGCCGAGGCCGTGACTGCGGCACAAACCGGCGCGCGTCGAGCGTAAGGACATCCACGGAGTAGCCAAGATCATTGAGCGCACGGATGGCCGCAGCTAGGTCCTCGCCCCCATGGCTGGTGGCCAGTCCCACCACGTTCTCGAGCGCCACGACGGGGGGGCGCCGCTCGCCCATCTCTTCCAGCACGCGAACCAAGTGCCAGAACGTCCCCGACTCGCTGCCCGCCAGGCCCCGTCGAGCGCCCGCCAAAGACAGGTCAGTGCATGGGAACGATGCCCAAGCGAGACTCAGCCCCTCGGGCATCTCGCCTCCTGTCACCTTGGCCACGTCACCGAGTTGGAAAGTGTGCTCGTGCTCCAGGTCTTGGAAGTGCCGAACGTACATGTCCCGCTTGTCCGGTTCGATGTCGTTCGACCAGATGACTCTGATGCCAGCTTCTTCCAGGCCGATGCGGACGAGCCCTATCCCGGCGAAGAACTCGGCAGCGGCGGGCTTGGTAACGCCGGCATCGGAGGGGATCAACGCTAGCTGGGTCACGTGCCAACCTTACTGACCTAATCTTGATCAACCACGTAGCGGGGCCGCGCCAACTCGGGACCAGGGCTCGTTCGGGGTCGCGCCGGCCGACCGGGCAGCCACGCGGCCAGTCGCGGGTCGACGGGCTACAGGTTCTCGGGTAGCTCAATCAAGAGTGAGGGGTCGGTCTCTGCTTCGGCTGTGCGTTTGTTGTATGTCTCCAGCAACCTTCGCAGCCCTGACCGGATGCTCTGATCGCGGAACTCCGCCATCTCCTCCACGTTGGTGCCTACGAAGTCCTCCACAGCCTGGATCGCGACGTAATCCCCTACCTGCCCAAGCTCCGACAGCTGCAGAGCGGCGGCGAGCTTCGCCTCTGGGACCAGCACCCGGCACCGGTAACCCGCAGCGCGGTTGGCTTTGCACCGCCCCTCGAACAGCGATTGCCCGGGGCTCATCGTCACGTGAATCACCGTGTCGCCCACAAGGAAGTCGCCCGGCCGAGCAGTCTGAGCATCGGCAGTCGTGTAGCTTTCGTTACCGATAGTCAGGGCAGGGAAGCGGAGGGCGAGCTTTGCGCCCACAAGGTGCTGCGCCACAGCGCCCGCCGTATTACCCCCTCGCTCGTGGGCTGCCCTCAGCACAGCGGCGACGACCAGCTTGATCGGGGTCGCCGGAACAAACTCCGTTTTGAGCCGCTGCTTTCCGAAGTACTCGACCTTGATCTGGTCGACGAACCATGCCTGCAAGGTCGTCGCAACCTGGCCCAGCTCCTTCTCGGAAAGGGCACGGAGATCGTCCGACCGGGGATGTCCGTCGATAACGCTTACGAGTTCGACAGCGATTTCCTTAGTCATTCGAGAGGTCCTGCCGCCCTCCTTCAAGAAAGGCCGCTCCTCCCCGTGCTTCCTCAGGATGCGCTGAGCCTGCGGACCACCTGCGCCTTTCACCTGGGATTCCGAAAGGTAGTCAGATCGGCTCAGCGGATAATGCCGCCCGAGATGTTCGGTCACGTAAAGCCCAGCGCAGAAGACATTCGCGTCGATAGCACCCTTCCTGTTGCGCTTGGTCTCCCGCCAGTCCTCCAACGAATTGATCAGGTCCTCAACGATTGGCTCTGCTCTCAGCCAAACCAAATCCACTACGCACCTCAATCACATAGACAGCTCGGGCAGCTTACGCTAGCGCTGAAACTTGTTCGACCCCGTAACGGCCGAAGAGGTCCCGACGCGGCGGTGTCATTGTGGAGGGAGAGTGCCCGTCATGCCGAAGACAGCAAACGCCCAGCTACCGCAACGGGCGTCCGATCGAGCTCGAAGAGATCCGCCGTCTTCACACTCAGGAACGTCTCCTGTACCTGGCGCATTGCGTCGGTCTGCTCCGGACGGAAGAGCGACGGATCGGTACGCCACAACGGATGAATGAGGACCACCGCCTTCTGCCGGGCGAGGCTCGACAGCACCCAGAGGCCGTTAACCCGGTGTCGCTCGATGCCGTACTGCCCGAAGGAGTTGATGAAACCCCGGGTTAGGACGTCACCGCGATCAAGCCAGCGGCCCCAGTCGACCTCTCGGGCCAGTCCAAGTTCGGCCATGTCGAGTGCAAGCCGCCAGTCCAGTGCGCCATGGATCCGTTGGTTGTCAAAAGACCTAAGGCAGTCGGGACACGACACGGTGCATTCCGCGGCGTGCCGGCTTGCCTGCCACCGCTGTCGCAGATCGTCGAGCACGCGGTTGAGCACCTGTGCGAACAACTCGGGTTGGCCGAGGAGCGATGCATAGCCAGCCCCGTTCTCTAGGCTATCCGCGACGAAGATGCGATGGGTCTGTTCGTCGCCTACCCGGGCCGGGCTCAGACCCACGGTTAACTCGCTGGAGTCCACGTCTAGCTCTGCCTGGAAGCCCTTGCGGAGCACTTCGGCCAGCGACCATAGCGCCGGAAGCCCGGCAGGCTGGACCTCGCGTGCGGTCGGGATGATGCCACCAGGCAGAGCCAGCCGGTTGAGAGTCACGACGAGAGCGTCGGTCTTACGCACATCGCCGATAGCGGCGTCGCTGCGGCGTCCCCGGGTTTTAGGGATAGAGACTTCGTTGCTGTAGAGAGATTCATCGGTCACCACGACGCTGCGGTCGACCGCGTCCTCCATGGGAAAGAGCCGACCGAGGTTGTCATTGATTCGGAGAATGTCGGCCATCTCATAGACCTCGACCAGGAGGCCCCCAACCGATGACGAACGGCTCGGCGCCGAGGCGATCGCCAGCTCGGGCGCACCCACAACGGCGACGGTCTCGCCGTCGACGTCGTAGTCGCGGGGCCGATAGTCGGTGCGGAAGCCGAGCGGCTGGTACATGTCAAAGGTGTTCACCCTTCCGCCACAGACTGCGCAGGCAGGGGCCGGCGCGGCCAGTGATGTGCTGCCGCAGTCCTCGCATCTGCTAACGCTGATTGGCGGGCCGAGCGGGTCGACGGGCAAGACGGAGTTCCCTCTGACGTCAAAGGCGGCAAATCCCACCGCGGTGTGAATTTCGTCGTCCCGGACGACCTCTGCGCCGGGAACGAAGCTGGCGATTGCCATGTCCAGCGATCGGTCGGAGACCGCCGCCGCCTCGAGCTGCCGCTTGTCCCGGGGGTGGCTCTTGTAGAGATAGCGCACCCGCGTCGGGAAGCCGAACATCGGCAACACTCCCGCATTGGCCAGGATCTGGCTGAGCTCCTTCTGTTGGTAGAAGGGGTTGGAGACAGCTGCATCGATGTCGCCGATTAGATCGCTGGCGGCCCACCGCTCCAGTTCCTTGATCTCGGCGGAGGCAATGCCCGATCGGACCGTCAGCGCGGCGATGATCGCGGGGACGTCCGCCGCTGCAGCCAGCCATGCCTGGACCTGCGGGCGGTATGCCGGCCAGTCATCGCGGGTGCCGAAGATCCCATGGATGCTGTCCGGCGTGCGTTCCGGGACTGGTTCGCAGGCGGCGAAGGCGCGGCGCAGCAGCTCAGCCGCGACCACGCGCCGCGCGATCCGCGTCCGCCGCAGGTCGAGGAATGGCTGCGGGGGTGTGTCCCCGGTCATTCGCTCAGTGGCGTTGAAGTAGTAGTCATCATGGGTGCGGGAGCGGGCGACGGTCAGGGCGTATGAGTAAGGCTGTCCCTGCCGGCCGGCCCGGCCCACGCGTTGCTGATAGTTGAACCGTTGCGGCGGAACGTTCGCCATGATGGTCGAACGTAGGGAGCCGATGTCAACGCCCACCTCCATGGTGGTTGTCACGCTAAGGACGTCCAGCGGCGTGGTCAGGTGGTTCTCGGTCGGCGGCTTGAGCAGTGCCTCCTTGAACCAGCGCTGGCGCTTTCGCTGCAACGTCAGCGGCTTTGTCTGGCCGGTCAGCTCCGCGACCGCCATACGTCGCGGAGACAGGTCGGCGAGCCAGGCATAGTAATCCTGCTCGATTTGATCTCCGTGGCGCTGCTCGAGTCCGACATGGTGGCAGCCGCGTGCCGCGCAGACGCCTGCAGACGCATGCAGGTGCCGATAGTTACATCTCGGGCAGACCCAGACTGCGTCACCACCCTTCACCAGCACGAAGGGCGCGTCGGCACTGCTGACCCGAAGTCCCCAGTCCGGGGCGATTCGGTCACGGATCTCGCGCGTCACCCAAACCTCGAGTCCGCTTCTGTCGACGCCTAGTTTGTCCGCGACGGCGTGGACGTAGGCCCGGACAGGTCGCGGCATGTCGGTCTGCGGGCTGAACCAGCGACCGCCTGCGTACCGCCCTTGGATGCCCATGATCCGAATGACCGAGCGCAGAATCTGCAGGCTGAGTTCGGCGTCAAGGCCGCTGCCAGAGAGCTGCGGAGCCCGCGGCTCGACCATCACCAGCCCGGTGGACTCTAGGTCGCGGTGAGCCCGGTCGAACACCGCCTCCGCCATGGCAGTTGCCAGCATTTGCCGGTAGAGCTGGATGCCCGCCATGCGTGTATGCGGGGCAAGCGGGCTCCACAGCTCCGGCTCAGGAGGATCGAAGATTCGATACCACGGCTCGCCCTGCCACTCCCGCACAGATCGCGCGGGTCCAGCCGGGTGGACCCCGCGAGCGAGCATCCTCGTTTCCAGCCGAATGGCTGCTTGCGTCCAGGGGATCCGCGCCGTGGGATCGCTCGCCTGACGGTATTCGGCGATGAGTGCGTGATCACTCGGCGACGCCGCGCCAGCAGCCGCCCGAATGGCCGCGCCGTAGACATCCGGATGCTGCTGCTGGAACGTCATCAGGGGAGGGAGCTCATCCGGGGCGAGCGGCTCCTTTACCGACTTGAACACCAGATCGACTGGATCTGGCTGGCGCTCCTCTAGCTCGTGCCGGATGAGCTGACGCACCAGGTCCCGATGATGGTTCCGGGCCACCGCAGAGGCGGTGCGGGCGGCATCATCGCGGCTATCGGTGAAGAGAATCGTGCGAGACTCAGCCGCAGTGGAGCCCATGCTCCGAAATAACTGCGAGAGGTACAACTGGATCGCCTGCGACTGACCGGATCGGTGGCCACGGATTGGCGACCGCACAATCCCGCGCCAAAATCGCCGCAGGTCCCCGTTATAGTTCTTGGCATCGCACCGCGGGCAACGTTCTGGAAGCGCTGGTGGTTTCGCCGTTGCGCTCGAGCCGAGACCGGAGACGGCCAGGGTGAATCCGGTCGCGCTTGTCATCGTCTCGATGATGCGGCCGGATGTGGGATCCAGCTCCACGGGCCGGAAGCTGAAGGTCGCGCTACGGCCCTGCGGCGTCTTGTGCTGCCAGGCGCCCGTGGCGGATTGTCCCGGCCAATACCATATGTACTGGTTGAGGGGTCGCATGTTGACCGGACGGGTCTGCGGTGACGGAATCTCGATGGGATTAGCGCCGATGACCAGCTCCGGTGGGTTGCTGGCCGTATGCCGTTCGATGATGTAGCCGCCTAGGCTAACCTCGCCACAGTCGAAGCAATACAGTACCTCCAGAACCCGACCGCCACATGGGCAGGTGGTAGCCGGGCGGCTGAATAGTTTGCCGATCGCGCGCCCAGCGTAGACGTGCTCGGACGAAACCTGGCTGCAGTTCGGGTTCGCGCAGGCCCAGAGTCCGCTCGCGGTGCGGACAAACATATGGGCGCGCAGCGGGATGCTGGCCGGGCCGCTTCCCGCTTCGGCGACCGCCGACAGTACGACGTCCATCGCGGCGCCGGCGTCCACAGTCTTATCGAACAGTCGCCCCTCGATGACAGAGAGACGTGTGGCTCGCAGCGGCTGGTTCGGCTTCTCTCGACAGGCAGCGGCTATCGCCTCCGAAAGGCGGTGCTTGTCCGCAATAGCGGCCAGGGCCGCAGAACGGACCGTCGGTTCTTCAGGAAGGGTTCGCGCGATTTCCTCGAATTCTATGCGTGACAGCGGCTCGCGGTTTGGCACTGGTCGCGGCACCCCGGCCGTGACCTGGAAACTCGAGCGAGGCACGCCGAAGAACTGCTCCAGATACTCGCCGCCCTTCTCGTCGTCGCTCAGCGACGCGCTAGTGGCGAGGCACCGCAGTTGCGGCGAGTCTGCGTCGAGACCGATGCGGGAAAGCAGATTGCGAACGACCATCGCAACCTCGCTGCCCTGTGTCCCCCGATACAGGTGCATCTCGTCGATCACAATGGTGAAAAAGTTGTTCTGCCGGTCGGCAGCGAGCCAGTCTGCCGTCTTCTGAAAGAGCTCCTGCTCGATGTCCCTCATCAGCATTGCGTTGAGCATGGAGTAGTTGGTCACCATGAGGTCGGGTGGCGAGGCGACCATGTCCCACCTCGTGACCATCTCACCAAGAGCGGGGTCGGAGAACTGAGACAACATGTGCTCGACCGCACGTCGATCCGTGTCATCCTGATAGGCACGCACGAGTGCCTGATAGTCCTGCTCGGCGCTCCTAATCTCGGCCGCCGCTTCACGGACTTTCGACCCGTCTCCGGAACCCGGCCGGTTGCCGGACCCGAGGGTGGCACCCGTGTACCGACCGAACCACAGCTGTGGGACTTGCCCTGTCGCGGCGATTCGCCGCAGAGCCCGGCGAAGTCGGCCGATCTGGTCCTCGACGAGTGCATTCGTCGGATAAAGGACAACTGTCCGTAGGGCGGCAGGGCGGTTCTCGAGGTCGCGTAGCGGCCGCCACTGCAGCGCGTTGTCCGGTGCCTGCCACCAGCGGTCGGGTGCAGGCTGACTGCGCCAGGTAAGTGCCTCGCGAACGAGCCGGGCGAGTACCGGGAGCAGGAAGGACTCAGTCTTACCGGAACCTGTGCCGGACGTGACGACAACATTCCGCTGTCCTTCGCCAGGGCGAAGCGAGTGGATGAGCGCCTCGGCCTGGTGGGACCGCAGAAATATCTCTTCGCCAGGGGCAACGAAATCGCCGAACAAAGCCTCGCCGACAATGCGAGCCGCAGCAGGATCGAGACCTGCTGCCTCTGCCGCCTGCTTCAGCGGGTAGTCCGCATCGTATGGGACGACCGGCTCGAGCAGGATGTCGGTGAAGATGAGGCCGGGTTCTTGCAGTAGTTGTCGTCGCTCCCGCCGGAGCGGTTCGTCCCGCAACCAGAATGCCGTATCGAAGTACCTAAGGTAGGCGTCCCGGAGCTCACCGTAAACCTGGGTAGGCACGGGGAACGTCGACGATCGGTTGTTACTGGCGGACAAGGTGCGATCAGTCATGTTGTTCCTCAGCGGGCGAGACGGGTAGCTAGCATGTCTGCGACGTCGGCTGGCACGTTGTAGTAGCGAAGGAGCCGACGCTCTTTGATCGGAGCAGGTGGACGCCCTGCACATAGGACCGCCGCCCGCCCATAAAGCCCTGGCAAGTCGGCACCGAGCGGCACATCAAGCGCCTGGGCCGCTGGGTCGTATGCCAGCAACGGCCGGCCCGCCCTGAGCGCCTCAAGGTGTTTGACGAGTTGCGCTGTGCCGACGCGGGCCGTTCCGTTCGCGAGCTCAACGTCCCGTCGCACGATGTAGGTGCTGCCGAATGACTCGAGGCGGAAGGCACCCAAGGTTTCGGCATGACGCTGGGGGACCCAGGCGGCCGAGCCAAGATGAAAGTGTTGGATCCGACGAGCACCTGGCATGGTGATTGTCGGAAGCGACGCCTCCACGGCGGTGAGATCCGGAGCAGCGCGGAGGATGGCCCGGGCGGCATCTGCGGCGACCGTCACCTCCCCTATCGCGCTGGCCAGTTCCTGGGCGGTCTTCGGTGCCAATCCGCTGAGGGTCCGTCGGCTCGGTCCCGGGCTGGTGGTTTCGATCCCGACCTTGGCCCCAGCCTCGGCCGCCAGCTCCTCAAGGGTTTCGACATAGCTTGGCGGCCAGTAGCCGGTTAGCAAGTAGGCACCGTCGGCGAGCTGGGCCAAGGCCGGTGGGGCGATCTCCCACTCGACCGCCTCTAGAGTCCGCTCATCCCGTCGGACTGCGATGTGAGCAAGCGCTTCAAGAGTCCGAATAAAGGTGTCGACGAAGAGCAAGGAGCCTTCAATTTGCAGCGCGATGCCCTCAAGCGCAGAAATTGGGCCGCCGCCAGCGTGCATGAGCCCATCGAGGCCAACGTCCCAGGTCAAAGGCTCCGCCCGCACCGGCTCCACGTCGTGGACGTCGACGCGATACATTGCCTCGACCTTGTCTCGAGCCCGCTTGCTTTTCTGAGCCGCCCAATGATTGTTCGGAAATCGCTTCACAAGGCCGCAGTTACGGCATACCCCGGATACAAACGAAGTGCTCGCGTAGGGCAGCTCGTAATAGTGAGCGCCGGTGACAAGACATGATCTCGCGTCAGGGGTGGTCAGGACCGCGCTGGCGACCTCGCCATACTGGGTTGGCCGCTGCTGCGTCCACCAGACGGAGCGGGGTGCCTGCACGGCTGGAGATAGCGGTGACGCCTCGGTTGCGACAGCCCCATCGATGACTGGCGACGACTCTTCTTCATACGGTTCTGCGCTCAACGCAGCCCACCCCTGGTGGACCGCCGGCTGATGCGCCAGGCGCCGGCAGCGGGTCCACATTGCGAGGTCAACCGAGTCGGCCGACCGCAGCAGGAAGGGCAGGCGCTGTGTGGGATCGTTGGCACCGTCAACAAACAGCAAAGCCTCGTAGTCACCCACGGGGAGATGCTCATCGGCCGTATGCAGAATTAGCGCAGCCCCCTCACCCTCACGTTCGCAGGCCACCCGCTCGAGGGCGTTTGGGTCGACGTCGCCCACAATGCTCTCGGCGTCTCGACGCGCTACCTGAAGGCGGATGTGCTCTGCACCGGTCGACACTGCTCGGATCTCCGGCGGCGCATATGCCGAGAACTTACGCAGCCGGCCCGGAAGCTTGAGCCCTTCGGAGAAGGCCACCTGCGAGGAGACCGACGGCAGGAGCACATTGACGTCGGCGCGCGCTCGGGACCTAGCCTCGGACGGCAGCAATCCCAGGATCTGCACATCCCGGAAGAGGACCCAACCGGCTGGCACACCTTCAGATCCGCCCTGCACTCTCTGGAATCCCGGGCGGGCCACGTGCTTGAGCACATCCGCGACCTCCCCTGCCAGCGAGTTGGACGCAAAGACCAAGCCGTCCTCGGCCAGCTGCAGTCGCTCCACTTCGAGGAACAGGCCGAGGGTCTCGTCCTTGCGCAGCGGCACCACTCGTCGGGGCCGTCGTTGGACGGTCTTGCCATCTTCACTGGACAGGACCAGGACACCATCGAGGATCGAGGACTTCTCAAGGCCCGCAGGCCGTGGAAGGCGGTGCCAACCATTTACCCACGGCATGAGTTCGAGGACCGGCTTATCGTCACCAATCGCGCTGTCGATCTGCATGCAGTGGGGCTCAGCAGGCCCCGGGATGCGAGCCACGACACTGAGCTCCAGGCTGCTGCCGAACATGCTCGATCGAGTCAAGGCAACCAGCCTAACCTCTCCACGCGGCCGAAGCGCCTCTGCAGAGAGCGGAATTACCTCGGTGCTGCTGCCGTCCCAGTTCTGCAACTCGAGCGAGACGACACTGGCAATACGTTCCCGCGTGGCCGCATGCCGGATCCAGAGCGAAGCGAGATTCTTACTGATCGGAGGCGGGTCTCGCCGGATCCACTCGTCAAGGAGTGGCTGCATCTCCTGGGGTGCCACCTCCTGCCCGGGATGGAGCCCGTAGTCGGCGAAAAATCGCGGCAGCTTACTGCGGTCATGTTCGCGAACCAGAGCCTGCGAGATGGAGAGACCAATGTATCGGTGGGAGATGGCCACGGCCGACGGGAGGCCGCGCATGCCGTCAAGGCCGGTGAGCCAGGTCGCCAGCACATTCCAGAAAGTCACGACGTGCTGGCGGTAGTGCGCCTTAAGGCGCTGCTTTTCGTGTTGGTCCCGAGCCCCGAGGAGCTGCGCTAGCCTGCCGAAGTAGTTATTGGGTCCCATATCGGCGTCACGGCCCATGCGCTCCGCAGCCATGCTGAACACCGCCAACAGGGCCAGGATAGGGGGTGGACTGAGGGTTGGACGCGAGGTATGGGCAGTGCGGCGCCACGCTCCAAGCCAGGTGGTGAGATGCGTGAGGATCTCACCGAAGGTGTGCCGACTCCCCGCGAGGCACAGAACCTCCCGTACAGCAGTGGCGAGCGCCTCCTCAACCTCATCAGATGGAGTCCCGGTCTTCTCACCGAGCAGCGGAATGGTGTCACTGTCGACATCGATATAAACCGGCTGGCCTCCTAGCTCTTCCGAGAAGAAGACCTCGGCTATCGCTTCATTCCAAGCGTCATACGCTTCCCAGCGAGACATCCTAGATCCCTCCCTGCAGAACGGGCCCAAGTTGCGGCATGGCTTGACGCCTTGCAGGGGTTGCGAGCTCAACGACAGCGCGCATGACCGAGGTCGACCCGCAGGCCGCGGAGGACAGAACGTCGGCCCCGCCGCGGCATTCGCCCGAGCCCACTTTCGCCAGGACCGCTAGGAGCGCACGCTCGGCCCTACCCCCCGGCGAGAAAGGCACCTTGGTAAGCACCGTCACCCCACTCCCCACTGACGGTGCTCGGACCATATCGCCCCGCGTCCTGTCAGCGGGACCCCAAGTCTTCAGCCGTTCAGCCGGTCCCCACCGCCCTGTCTGCACTGTCAATAGCCTTGCAAGTTGATATCGCTGCGGGGAAAGCAATCAGGTCTTGGTAGCGGTTTGCCCTGCTCAAGGGCAGTCTCCTCCCCTCGCCGTGAGGCAAAGCCGTAGCTATGACCGAGCGGGCACAGGTCTCCCCGGTCACCAAGGCGTGTGAGCAAGACCCTCGTTTTTGTCGGAGATTCGACAGCGAGGATCGTCCTGCACTCCTCATGAGACTCGTTCGGGGAGGCGTGCCGTGCCGGAAGGCGGCGCGATGAAGGTGTCCCGTGGACGACCGCCGGCTGCTATAGCTGCGCAGAGTGTGTCCCCGGTCTTGCGATCGGCCAATCTATGCCAGTGGATCAGGACAGCGGCGGGCACCCGGTCTCGAATGCCCACCGCCGCCCGCTCCACCCGGCCCACGCCCACCGACTCCGGCGGGACTTCCGGACTCACTCGCCCGTCGCCGGTAGTCGTGCCCTGGCCGCCACGCTGTGTGCCCGATCATCGCCGTCACCGCCGGTACGAAGAACATCGACATGGCGGACGCGGACAGCACGATGCCGATCGCCGCCGCGAAGCCCATCTGCTGCAGGAACGAGATTGGCGCGAGGATCAGCGGCAGTGAACTGAGCCGGTTGAGGATGCCGGGATCCAAGCGGACGCTCAGCAAGAGCGCGACCAGCAACATCGGAACGTTTGCGCAGCACCCGGCTCAGCAACACCGCCACCCCACCGGCGATCACCCCGACCACCGTCCCGGTGACCAGGCTCGACATCACCGCTGCACCCCGCAACAACGCCTCCCGCGCCCCCGGCGCCAGCCCGGCCGGCCCCGGCGCGTCCATCCCCAGCGACGAGTCCCAGAACACCTGGTGACCGGCCGCCAGGAACACCCCGTACAGCGCCCCGACCACGACGAGCGTCAGGAACGGGCGCGGCGGTCGCCGCCACAGCACGACGGCCACCCAGCACAGCGGCGGCCCGACCGCCAGCAGCGCGGCCACGATCGTGCCCTCCGGCACGACGCCCAGGTCGTGCAGAGCCACGCGCGGGGCGGCCAGCGCGGCGAGCGCGACCAGCGCCGGCCAGGAGAACCCGAGGGTACGGCGGGCCCCGCTCATCGCGTCGCCTCGGAAGAATCCGCAACCGAAACAGAAGCAGGCGCGGGAGCCGAAACCGGGGCCGGCGCGGTCGAGCGCACGAACTTCAACAGCGCGACGAACGCCAGGACGGCGGTGACCGCCCCTCCGGCGACGCGCACCCAGTGCCCGGCGACGAACTCGGCCGCGACCTGCCGCAGGTACTCCGGCGAGTGCGTCCCCACCGGGTCCACGAACATGATTTCGTTGCGTGGCCAGAAGAAGACGGCCGAGAACAGGAACTCGCAGACGACGAAGACGGCTGTGGCGCCGGCGATCCACCAGCGCAGCCGGCCGTCGCGCCAGGTGAGCAGGGTCGCGGCGACGCTGCTCAGGATCACCGACGCGCCGAGCGGCGGGAAGTAGTCGTGCGGGCCGCCGTGGACGAGGAACTCGCGGGCCCGGTCGAGGGAGGCGGGCGCGTCGTTGAAGATGTTCGGGTAGAGCATGACTGTCTCGGCGGCGACCCCGCCGAACGACATCATCGAAGCCCAAACCATCGCAATTAGGGCTATCCAGGTCAGTCGTGTGCGTACCACGAGGGTTCTCCTCACGTTTTGGGGACGCCATCGACGCTAGGTCGGGGGCCGGGCACCGTCGTCCGCGTGGCCGCGCGACCGGTTGTCGCTTCTCGGCGTACGCCTCGGGGTTGTCCCTGACGCCTGCGGACGACAGCGGCGAGGGGCCGCGCGGACCTAGGCTCGAAGCGTGCCCGACGCCCTGCCCACACGAGCCGACGCGCTGCTCGCTGCGGCCACGCTCGGCCTGGTCGTGGTGGCCGTGGCGGCCGAGCGGCCCGCTGCCGGCGGCGCGGCGCTCGCCGTGGTGTTCGGCGCGGGGCTGGGCGGGCTGGTGCTGTGCGCCAGGCGGTGGCCGGTGCCGGCGCTGCTGGCCACGGCGGTCGCCATCCTCCTGTACTACGCGCTGGACCTGCCGCCGGTCGGCGTGGCCGCTCCGGCAGCCGCAGTGCTCTACCGGGCGTCGGAACGCGGGCGGGTGGTCCCGGCCGCTGTGGTCGCCGGGAGCCTGCTGGCCGTGTCGGTGGTCGCGCGGCTGGCCGAGGGCGACGACGTCGGCGTCGTCGTCGGTACGCAACTGGGCTCGGAGGCGGCGTTGCTGCTCGCCGTCATCGCCCTCGGCGACGCGGTACGCAACCGCAGGTCGCTGCGGGCGGCGCTGATCCGGCAGGCGGTCGCGGCCGACGAGGAGCGCCACCGGGAGGCGGCCCGTCAGGTCGAGGCGGAACGGCTGCGCATCGCGCGGGAGGTGCACGACACGCTCGGCCACACGATGTCGGTGATCAGTTTGCAGTCCGCGGTCGCCCGGGAGGCGCTCGCCGACAGCGATCCGGCGCAGGCGGAGAGCGCGCTGGCCGCGATCCGGTCGGTGAGCGGCAGCGCGATGGCGGAGTTGCGGGCCACGCTCGGCACGCTGCGCCGCGAACCGGGGCCGCGGGAGCCGGTACCCGGCTTCGACCGGCTCCCGGCGCTCGTGGACGGCGTACGCCAGGGCGGGCTGGCAGTCGACCTGCGCGTCGAGGGGCCGGTGGACAGACTGCCGGCGGTGGTGGGCAGCACCGTCTACCGGGTCGTGCAGGAGGCGTTGACGAACGTGCTGCGCCATGCCGGGGCCACCCGGGTCACCGTCACGGTGCGCGTCACGGCCGGTCGGCTCGCGCTGGAGGTGGTGGACGACGGTCGCGGCGGCCCACCCGCCGGTCGGGCGGACGGGAGGGGTCAGGGCCTGCGCGGCATGGCCGAGCGGGTCGCCCTGCTGGGCGGCACCGTCGAAACCGGCACGGTCCGGAACGGCACCGCCGCATCCGGTGGCACCGGCTTCCGGGTGGCGGTCAGCCTGCCGCTGGCGGGAGTCGCCGCGTGAGCCCGATCCGCGTCGTCCTCGTCGACGACCAGCACCTCGTCCGTACCGGCCTGCGGGCGCTGCTCGACCGGGCGCCGGACATCGAGGTGGTGGGCGAGGCGGGCGACGGCCGCAGCGGCCTCGCCGTGGTACGCGAGCAGCGGCCCGACATCGTGCTGATGGACGTACGGATGCCCGGCGGGGACGGGCTGGAGGCGACCCGGCGGATCCTCACCGACCCGACGCTGGACGGCGTGCAGGTGCTCATGCTGACGACGTTCGACGACGACGAGTACCTGTTCGAGGCGATCCGCGCCGGGGCGGCCGGTTTCCTGCTCAAGGACACCGCGCCGGACGCCCTGCGGGACGCGGTCCGGACGGTGGCCGGTGGCGACGCGCTGCTGTCTCCCGCCGTCACGCGGCGGGTGCTCGCGGCGGCGGCCCGCTCACCGGTGGCCGACCCGGCGCGGCTGGCCGGACTGACCGCGCGGGAGCGGGACGTGCTCGCGCAGGTGGGCGCCGGACGGTCGAACACGGAGATCGGGCAGGCGCTGTTCCTGAGCCCGGATACCGCCCGCACCTACGTGAGCCGGCTACTGCAGAAGTTGAACGCCCGGGATCGGGCGCAGCTCGTCGTGATCGCGTACGAGAGCGGGCTGGTCCGCCCCGGCGAGGGCTGAGCCGCGCCGGGGCGGGTCACAGTCAGACCGGCGTCGCGTCGGCCGGCTCGGGCGCGGCGTGCCGGCCGCCGCCACCGCCACCGCCGTTGCGCCGTTCGTCGCCGTGCCCCGGCCACCATGCCGTGTGGCCGATCAGCCCGGTCAGCGCCGGTACGAAGAACATCGACATGACGAATGCGGACAGCACGATCCCGATCGCCACCGCGAAACCCATCTGCTGCAGGAACGAGATCGGCGCGAGCATCAGCACCCCGAACGTGCCGGCCAGGATCAGCCCGGCCGCGGCGACTGTCGGGCCGGCGTGTTCCACCCCGATCGCGGCGGCCTCGTGCGGTTCGTGCCCTTCGCGCGCCTCCTCGCGGAGCCGGGCGATCATCAGGATGTTGTAGTCGGTGCCGATCGCCACCACGAACAGGTAGAGGATGATCGGCAGCTGGAACGTGACGCCAGGGTTGCCCTGGAGCCCTTGGAACACGTACACGGTCGCGCCGAGCGTGGCGGCGAAGTTGAGCAGCACCGCGATCACCAGGTAGACCGGCGCGACGAGGCTGCGCAGCAGCAACCCGAGGATGAGCGCGATCAGGCCGGCGGCAACCGGCAGGATGACCGAGAGGTCCCTGTTGTTCGCCGAGTTGATGTCCGCGAAGATCGCGGTGGCGCCGCCGACCAGGGCCTTGGTGCCCGGCGGCGCGGCGGCGTGCAGCGCGTCCCGCAGGTCGTCGCGGACCAGCGTGATCGCCTCGTTGGACATCGGGTTCTCGTTCAGCAGCAGGCTGATCCGGGCGACGCTCGGGTCGGTGGCGCTGCGCTCCGGCGGCTGCGCCCGCCCGACGCCCGGCGCCTTGGCCGACGCGGCGGCGAAGTCGTTCACCTGCTGGTCGGTGAGCGGGGTGCCGTTGCCGGTGGTCAGGTAGACCTCGGTGGGCGCGAGCGCACCGGCGGCGAATCCGCGCTGGAGGTCCTGGGCGGCCCGCGCCGACTCGGTGTCCTGCGGGAATCCGGCGCTGAAGTCGTAGTCGGCCTTGTAGCCGAGCACCCCGGCGGCGAGCGCGACGAGCAGCACACCGGAGGCGGCTGCGACGACAGCCGGGCGACGGCCGACGGCGGCGCCGAGCCGCCGGGACAGAGTCGCCTTCGGTGGGCGCTGCCACGCCTTCGACGGCCAGAACACCCACCGGCCGAGCAGCGACACCAGTGCCGGGATCAGGGTCAGCGAGGTAACGAGCATGACGCCGACGGCGATGGCGAGCGCCGGGCCGAGCGAGCCGAAGAAGCCGAGCGAGGCGAGCAGCAGCACCAGGAACGCCACGATGACGGCACCGGCGGCGGAGGTGATGACCTCGCCGACCCGCTGCACCGAGACGACCATGGCGGTGCGCTTGTCGTCACCGGCGCGCAGCCGTTCCCGGTAGCGGAACAGCAGGAACAGGATGTAGTCGGTGCCGATGCCGAAGAGCACGATCAGCAGGATGGTCTGCAGGTCCTGGCTGACGTTGAGGTCGAACGCCTTGCCGGCGGCGGCGACCAGCCCGGTGGTGACGGACATGACGACGCTGATGACCACCACCGGCAGCAGCGCGGCGATCGGGCTGCGGAAAATGATCAGGATCAGCCCGATGATGAGGATAATGGTGGCGACGCCGACCACCGCGAACGCGTCGTTGAACGTGTCCTCGTTGTCGACGAAGCTGGCCACGTCGCCGGCCACCCCGGCGGTAAGGCCGCTGCCGGCCAGGTCCGGCCCGAGGGCGGCACGCAGATCGCGTACGGCGTCGAGCAGGCCCGGGTCGTCGGGGCTGTCGGCGTCGAGACCGACGGTGACCACCTGCACCGATTTGTCCGGCGCGACGGCCTGCGGCCCGGTCAGGTAGCCGGAGGTCTGCGGGATGTTCCGCGCCTTGAGCGCGGCGGCGAGCTGCCCCACGCGCGCCTCGTCGGCCGCGGTGAGCGGCTTGCCGTCGCCGCGTTTGACCACGACGGTGGCGGTGGCGGTGGCCGCCTGCGGGAACGACTTCCCGGCCAGCTCGGTGGCCTGCACCGACTCGTAGGAGCTCGGCAGGAAGCTCTCCTGGTCCGCGGAGGTGATGTCGCTCAGTGACGGGCTGGCGGCGATGATCGCTATCGCGGCGACGACCCAGCCGCCGATCACCCACCACGCCTTGCCCACGACGAATCTGCCCAGGCGCTCGAACATCGTTTCCCCCGTGTGTTCGGCTGTGTCGCACGCGATCCTACGCTGCGTGAGCAATCCCTTTCGGACGGCTCGCGGACTTCGTCGACGATCCGGTCTCCACCGCGCTGTGGTGGCCCGTGCTCGCGGCGCCGGTGCTCGCCCCCGTGCTGACGGTCCACCAACCCCGACGCCCCGCCGCTGATCGGGTACCCCGTCGTGTTCGGCGCGCTGCTGGCGCAGAGCACGGTACGGCTCGGCGCCGAGGACAGAACCCACTACGTGGTGGGTGGCGTGCGGAAATCCGGGGCGCGGTGGGCGAGTTCATTCACCGCCCGGCTGCGACGCGCGTCCCGCCCGACGGTCCTTACCGCCGCCCGGAAATACATGGAGGCAGAAGCGATATACCTCAAAGTCATAATCATGACTCTGAGGTATATCGCTCTGGATGGCACACGTCTTCAACGAGGCTGGACCACCGAGCCCGGGCGCTCGACGACGGCTGGCGTCACCGCGACGGCTGCCCGGCGGCGGGCGCGACGCAAACCGGGCGGCGGAAGTGTCGTAGAGGGCTCGTAGCCTGGCGCGGTCAACGACGATCGCAGGGAGGCGACGTGCTCGACCACTTCTCCGTAGCGGTACGCGACCTGACGGCCAGCGGCGCCTTCTACGACACGGTGCTCGCCCCGCTGGGCGCGCGGCGGCTCATGGAGCCCGGCCCGATCGGCTACGGCGTCGACAAGCCCGACTTCTGGGTGGAACCCGCGCCGTCCGACGCCACGCCGGTGCCGGTGCACATCGCGTTCACCGCCGCCGACCGTGCCACGGTGCGCGCGTTCCACGACGCGGCTGTCGCGGCCGGCGCGGAGGTGCTGCACGCGCCGAAGGAGTGGCCGGAATACCACGCCACCTACTACGGCGCGTTCGTCCGCGACCCGGACGGCAACAACGTCGAGGCGGTCTGCCACCGTCCGGAGTGAGTCCGGTTGCGTCGCAGAGGCAGGATGGACCGGTGGAGATCGAACCGGTCGAGCACGCTCCGGTACGCGCCATCCGCCGGTCCTGGCTGGCACAGCGCTGGCACGACCTGACGTTCCTGCACTGGGCGGTCCCGCCGGAGCGGGTGGCTCCACTGCTGCCCGCCGGCACCCGGCCGGACACCTTCGACGGGCTCACCTACGTCGGGCTGATCGGGTTCCAGATGGTCGGGCTGGGGCTCGGCGTCGGCCCGGGCGTGCCGTACTTCGGCACGTTCTGGGAGACGAACGTCCGCCTCTACTCGGTCGACGGCTCGGGGCGGCGCGCTGTCGTGTTCCGCTCGCTCGACGCGTCCCGGCTGGTGCCGGTGCTGGTGGCCCAGCTGAGCCTGCGCCTGCCGTACAAGTGGTCGGCGATGCGGCTGGACCGCTCCGGCGACACGCTCACCTACCGGTGCCGCCGCCGCTGGCCCGGTCCGTCCGGCGCGTCCAGCCGGATGACGGTGCGCGTCGGCGCGCCGATCGCCGAGCCGACGCCGCTGGAGCACTTCCTCACCGCGCGCTGGGGTCTGCACACCCGCGCATACGGCCGCACCCTTCACGTGCCGAACTGGCATCCACAGTGGCCGCTGCACCGTGCCGAACTGCTGGACCTGGACGACGAACTGGTCACCGCCGCCGGCCTGCCCGCGCCGGACGGCCCACCGGTGAGCGTGCTCTACTCCCCCGGCGTCCCTGTCGTCTTCGGCGGCCCCACGTCGGCCGGGTGACCGCCACCGCCTTGATCGACACCAGGTCGCCGGAGTGGCGGCATCCCGCGCACCGGGACACCGCCACCTCCCCGACGTGGCGAGGGCGCGTCAGCGCAACGGGTCGTGGGTGCCGTGCGGCACGTCGGGACGGCATCGGCGTACCCGGTCGGCGGCCATCCGACCGCCCACCGCCAGCCCGTACCGCTCGACCGCTGCGAGCCCGTACGCGCTGCACGTGGGCGTGTAGCGGCAGGTCGCCGGCCAGCGGTGCGACAGCCAGCGCCGGTAACCGAGGATGGCGGCCCGGCCGGCGCGGTCCACGGCGGGCCGCCGGACGACGCCGGCGGTCACCGAACCGAGGGTGAGCAGCATCGAGAAGAGGCCCAGGTCGCAGCAGCCCGGCCCGTCACAGGTGGGCACGTCGCAGTTGCACCAGTCCCGGCTCTTCTTCTTGTGGCGGTGCCGCTTTCGGAAGATCACCACGTCATGATGCGACACGCCCGCCAGTGTCGAATGAGGCGACCGGACCGGGTCCGGTGTGATCGGGTCTGTGGACGGCCGGGAACCTAGCGTCGAGGTCGTCACCAGGAAGGAACATCGGGTGCTGGATCGGCTCAACGCCGCGTTGGATTACCTCGAACAGCGGCTCGAGCAGCCGCTCGACGTGGCCGCGCTGGCCCGGATCGCGGGCGTCTCGGAGCACCACTTCGGCCGGCTGTTCTCGGCGCTGGCCGGGCTGCCGCTGTCGGAGTACGTCCGCCGTCGCCGGATGACGCTGGCCGGCGCGGACGTGCTCGCGGGGCGGGAGTCACTGCTCGACGTGGCGGTCCGCTGGGGTTACGGCTCGAACGAGGCGTTCGCCCGCGCGTTCCGGTCCGTGCACGGCGTCGGGCCGACGCAGGCCCGGCAGGCCGGGGCGGTGCTGCGGTCCCAGCCCCGGCTGTCCTTCCGGCTCGTCGTCGAAGGGAACACCAGCATGGACTACCGGATCGTGACCAAGGACGCCTTCCGGCTCGCCGGGCTGAAGGCGCGGGTGCCGCTCGTGCACGAGGGGATGAACCCGCACATCGTGGCGTTCGTCAGGGGCATCGACCCGGCCACCGTACGCCGCATCGAGGCGCTGTCCGACCAGGAGCCGCGCGGGATCGTCAACGTCAGCGCCGAGCTGGCCGGTTCCCGCGACGAGGGTGCCGAGCTGGACTACTGGTACGCGGCGGTGACCGGCGCGGAGGTGCCGGACGGCCTGGACAGCATGCCGGTCGAGGCCGGTGACTGGGCGGTGTTCTCCAGTTCCGGGGCGTTCCCGGTGGCGGTGCAGCACCTGTGGCGGGCCGTGTTCACGTCCTGGTTCCCGTCCAACCCGTACGAGGCCCGCCCGGGGCCGGAGATCTCGCGTGTGCGGGTCGCCGAGGACGGCGGCACCGCCGACGCGGAGCTGTGGATCCCGGTCCGCCGGGTCTAGGGAGTAGCTGCCGCTCGCGCCAGCGCGGCCGGCACGTCGTGTACGTGGTACGGATGCTCGCCCGGCTCGATGGCGGCGAGGAACATCGCGTACACGGCGGCCAGCCGCAGCGGCGCGACCGGCCGGAGCAGGTCGACGGCCCGGTGCGGGTCGCTGCCCGGCACGTCGGTGCGCCAGCGCCGCGTCCACACGCCGATCAGCCGGGCGGCGGCGTCCGCGTCGACGTCCTCGGTGAGGCGCAGGATGTCGAAGGCGGGGTGGCCGACGAACGAGTCCGCCCAGTCGATCACCACCCGCCGCCGCCCGTCGCCGCGCACGTTGCCGGGGTGCAGGTCGCCGTGCACGAGCGTGTCGGGCAGGCCGCAGTCCCGGACCTGCTGGAGCCGGTGGTCGAGCCCGTCGAGCAGGCCGGCGGCCGCCGACACGTCGTGCCCGGCGAGCCGCTCGCGGATCCAGTCCGCCAGCCCCGTCCCGCGCAGATCCGGCACCCCGGCGACGGCCAGCTCACCGACGACCCCACACGCCCGCCACTGCACCGCGTGATGCTCTACCGCGATGGAGGCACGCTCCCCTTCCCCGGCCCCGTACCGGTCCTGCCCCGGCACGTCCGCCAGCAGCATCCGCCCCTCCCCGTCGGCGGCGAGCACCGTCGGCCCGTTGACCAAGGAGCTCGGGTCACCGGGGAACGCCAGGACCGTGGGCTCGTGGCGGGCGAAAGGGGGGAGCTGCTTCAGCCACGTAGGGCCCGCGTCGGTGTCCAGGCGCCAGATGGCGGAGAGGTTCCAGGTGCGCTGCTGCGCCACCGCCGTCACCCGGCGGCCGAGCCGGCGCAGCTCACCCGCCGCCCAGGCGACGCTGCGCGCCGGGCCGCCGGCCCGCGCCCACGGCTGGCGCAGCGGGTGCGGCGCGAGGTCCACGGCAACCCGTTCCAGGGGTACGGCGGGAGCGTCGGCGGTCTGCGCCAGGTAGCGGACGTGGCCGCCGGGCGGCGCGGGGCGGTCGGCGTCGAGCAGCCGCAGCACGGCGACTTCCAGACCGTGACGACGACGAACCTCGGCCACGATCGAGGCGACCTCCTGCCACCACGGCTCCGGCACGTCGAACGGCGGCAGCGCGCCGAGCGGACGGCCGGCGGCGTCGAGCAGGATCAGCGTGACGGTGCGGGACACGGCCGGACGGTAGCCGGACGCCCCGACGGGAGGCGAGCGGATTCAGCGCCAGACGGTGCGGCGCAACCCCTGGTGCCCGGCGCACACGTCGCGCTGGCCACCCGTGCGGCTGATCGAGCCGTCGCGGCACTGCACCAGCCAGCCGCGATCGGACCAGAACCCGGGTACGCACTCGAACCAGTCGCACACCCCGGCGGCCGGCCTGCGGATCCGCTGGCCGCCGCAGAAGTCGTACCCGAAGGGGTTCGCCGGGGCGCCGCAGCGGCGCTCGACCGGCGGCTGGGGCGTGCCGCGCGGCGGCGCGGGACGGGCACGCGACGGCTCGGGGCTGGTGGTGGGCCGGACCTGGACGGCGGGCGCGACCTGCGGCGGCGCGGGGGTTCCGGTGGCCGCCGGGGTGGCCGCGACGGCGCGCTCCGAGCCGGCCCGGGTCGGCGGGTTGGACTCGAAGAGCATCGCCGGGACGACGAGCGCGAGCGCCGCGCCGACGGCCACCGTGCGCCGGCCGCCGGGCACCAACGCGGAGACCCGGGCCTGGGCGGGAGTGAGCACGGGCGGTCGCTGGGGGCGCTCCGCCGCGTGTTCCTCGATCAGCTCGTCCAGCTCGGCCACGACCGCGGCGCGCTGCTCGATGGCGTCGGCGAACGCGAGCGTGAGCGTGAACCGGAAGTCGGCCACCGCGCCGGTGGGCAGCAGCAACCCGGAGGTACGTCGCCGGTCCAGCACCTGGATCAGGGTGACCGGCGCGCCGGGGTCGTGGGACAGGCCGGTCATCCGGCCGTACGCCCAGTCGCGCCTCCCGCGCCCGCCGAGCAGCACCAGCCGGCGGTTGGTGAGCACGGCGAGCCCGGCGTCGACCACCTTGACCCCCTCGGGGCGGCGCGGGCGCAGCACGGGCGGGTCGGGGTCGACCGTCAGCTCGGGGGCGGGCAGCACGGCGGTGTGCCGGACCTCCACCAGTTGCGCGGCCGGGAGCGTCCAGAAGACCACCTCACCGGGGGCCAGCTCCATCGGCAGGCCGACGCCCGCCTGGGCCGAGCCGTGGAAGGACACCGCGAGCGTACGCAGGCGGCGCAGCTCGTCGTCGCGGCGTCGCCACGCCTCGTCGGCCGCGCGGAAGGCCCGCTGCCGCCGTTCGTTCTGCCGGTGCGCCCACCGGTACCGCCATGTGGAACCCGTCGAATCAGTCTTCGTCACGCCGACTCCTCCGCCGCGCGAGCCCACCAATCGGGGTGTCATTCATGTCAACGATCCGGCAGGGGTACGAAGACACGCGAAAGTCGCCAATTAGACCGATCGGCTGATTGACCGACACTATCGACGGAAACTCCCCCGCGCTTCCCGGCGGCGCTGCTTCGTCATGCGCGCCCGGGAGCACGTCGGTAACGTCAGCCGCACAGCGGGGCGTAGCGCGGCCCCCCGGGCGGCGAGGAGGTGCACCGGTGGGCGACCCGGCCGTCGTGGTGGGCGTGGACATCGGCACCACCAGTTCCAAGGCGGTCGCGTTCGACACCTCCGGCCGGCAACTGGCGAGCCACTCGATCGGTTACCCGCTGGAGGAGCCGAACCCCGGCTGGGCCGAGCAGGACCCGGACCTCATCTACGAAGCGGTGCTCGGCGTCATCCGCGCGGTCGTCGACGAGCTGGCCGCGCCGATCGCCGGCCTGTCGTTCAGCACCGCCATGCACAGCCTGATCGGGCTGGACGCCGACGGCACCCCGCTGACCCCGTCGATCACCTGGGCCGATTCCCGGGCCAGCGCGCAGGCCGAGCGGCTGCGGGCGGTGCCGTCCGGGCTCGCGCTGCACCGCCGCACCGGCACCCCGGTGCACCCGATGGCGCCACTGCCCAAGCTGGTCTGGTTCGCCGAGCAGGAGCCGAAACTGCACGAGCGGGTCGCCCACTGGGTCGGCATCAAGGATCTGGTGCTGCGGCGGCTCGCCGACGCACTCGTCACCGACCACTCGGTCGCCTCCGCCAGCGGGCTGATGGACATCCACCGGCTGGCCTGGGACACCGAGGCGCTACGCCTGGCCGGCATCACCGAGGAGCAGCTCCCCCAGCTCGTACCCACCACGCACGTGCTGCCCGGGCTCACCGCCGAGGCGGCGCGGGCCACCGGCCTGCCGGCGGACACCCCGCTGGTGGTGGGCGCCGGCGACGGGCCGCTGGCCAACCTCGGGCTCGGCGCGGTACGCCCCGGCGTGGTGGCCTGCTCGATCGGCACCAGCGGCGCGATGCGGGTGATGGTGGAACGCCCCGGCGTGGACCCGCTCGGCGGCGTGTTCTGCTACGCCCTCACCGAGGACCGCTGGGTGGTCGGCGGTGCCATCAACAACGGCGGGATCGTCCTCCAGTGGGCGAACGACGCGCTCGCCCCCGAACTGGGCGAGCACGCCGAGGAGGAACTGCTCGACCTGGCCGCCACGGCGCCGGTCGGCTCCGGCGGGCTGATCATGCTGCCGTACCTGCTCAGCGAACGGGCACCGCACTGGAGCGCGCTGCCGCGCGGCGCGTACGTCGGGCTGACCCACGGCCACGGCCGGGCGCACCTGGTCCGGGCCGCGCTGGAGGGCGTCTGCCAGCAGCTCGCGCTGGTCCTCGCCTCGGTCCGGGCGGCCGGGAACGAGGTACGCGAGGTCCGCGCCAGCGGCGGCTTCGCCCGCAGCCCGCTGTGGCGGCAGATCCTCGCCGACGCGCTCGGCATGCCGGTGCGGTTCCCGGCCGGGCACGAGGGGTCCGGCTTCGGCGCGGCGCTGCTCGGCATGCAGGCGCTCGGCCTCATCGAATCGATCGAGGTCGCCGCCGACCTGGTCCGGATCGAGGAGACGGTCCGCCCGGATCCCGCCTCCGCCGCGACGTACGCGGCGCTGCTCCCGCTCTTCTCCGAGCTGTACGACGCACTGGTACCCACGTTCGCCTCACTGCGACGGATGGCGCCGAGCCTGCCGCCGGAACCACCACCCACCGCACCACCCCGCTGACCGACCGAAGGGCGTGATAGCCGTGGTCACACTGCTCGCCGCACCAGCGGAACCGCTCACGAACGCCGGTGACACCCAGCTCGTCCTCGCCGCGCTGCTCGGCATCGCCGCTGTCGTCCTGCTCATCGCGTGGGGCAAGGTGCACCCGTTCCTCGCGCTGATCCTCGGCGCCGCGGTGCTCGGCGTGGTCGCCGCCGTACCCGTCGACAAGATCGTCACGTCGTTCAGCGGCGGGGTCGGCTCCACGGTCGGCGGGGTGGGCCTGCTGATCGCGCTCGGCGCGATGATCGGCGGCCTGCTGGCCGAGTCCGGCGGCGCGGACGGCATCGTGGAACGGGTGGTCGGCCGGGTCTCCGGGACCGCGCTGCCCTGGGCGATGGCCGGCGTGGCCGCGCTCATCGGCCTGCCGCTGTTCTTCGAGGTCGGCGTGGTGCTGCTCGTGCCGATCGTGCTGCTCGTCTCGCTGCGGGTGAACGTGCCGCTGATCAAGATCGGCATTCCCGCGCTGGCCGGCCTGTCGGTGCTGCACGGCCTGGTGCCGCCGCACCCGGGCCCGCTGGTGGCCATCGACGCGCTCGGCGCGAACCTCGGTCAGACGCTCGCCCTGGGCCTGCTGGTGGCGATCCCCACGGTGATCATCGCCGGGCCGGTCTTCGGTAACTTCATCGCCCGGTACGTGCCGGCCACCGCCCCGGCCGAGCTGCTGCCGACCCGGCGCGACACCGGCGACCGCAGCCCGACCCGGCCCGGCGACGGACGGCTGGACGCCGACGGCGACCTGGTCACCGAGGACGACCTGGTCAACCCGGGCACCGGGCGGCCCGGCGGCGCGATCGACGAGCCGGCCGGCCGGCGCTCGCGCCGCGCCCCGGCGCTCTGGGCGGCGGTGGTCACCGTGCTGCTGCCGGTGGTGCTGATGCTGCTGCGCGCGATCGGCGAGCTGACGCTCGGCGAGGACACCACCGGGCGCAAGGCGCTGGACATCGTCGGCACCCCGATCATCGCCCTGCTCGCCGGCGTCATCTTCGCCATGATCTTCCTGGGCTACCGGTCCGGCTTCAGCCGTACCCAGGTCTCCGGTTTCCTCGGCGGCTCGCTGCCGCCGATCGCCGGCATCCTGCTGATCGTCGCCGCCGGTGGCGGCTTCAAGCAGGTGCTCGTCGACGCCGGCGTCGGCGACCTGGTCGCGAACGCCGCCGACGGCGCGAACCTCTCCCCGCTGCTGCTCGGCTGGCTGGTAGCTGTCGGCATCCGGGTCGCCACCGGCTCGGCCACCGTCGCCACCATCACCGCCGCCGGCATCGTCGCGCCGCTGGCCGACACGCTCGCCGCCCCCGAGGTGGCGCTGCTGGCGCTGGCCATCGGCTGTGGGTCGCTGTTCTTCTCCCACGTCAACGACGCCGGCTTCTGGCTGGTGAAGGAGTACTTCGGGTTGACCGTCGGGCAGACCATCAAGAGCTGGTCGGTGATGGAGACCATCATCTCGGTGGTCGGTTTCCTCGGCGTCCTGCTGCTCGACGTCTTCATCTAACGGGTCAGGGAGCCTCGACGCCGGAGATGCGGAACTTGTGCACCTCGGCGCCGAGGATCTCCGTCACCTGCTCGGCCTCCGGGCCGGAACCCCGGAACGCCAGCAACTGCTCGTCGGACTCCCACCGCTCGTAGACGTTGATCCGGCCCGGCTCGACCAGGTCCGCGCTGACCGCGAAGTCCACGCAGCCGGGCGCGTCCCGGGCCGCACGGACGGCAGCCTCGCAGGACGCCAGGTAGGCGTCCCGCCGGGCCGGATCGACGTAGAGGGTGCCGGCGACGATGAGCATGCCGGCCATCCTGCCACCCGCTCCCGGTCAGGACCGGGTGATCGCGTTGGCGTGGATCGCCTCGTTCAGGTACGCGGCCATCCCCGGCCGCAGCTCCTCGAAGTACGCGGTGAACCGCGGGTCCGCCACGTACATGTCGGCCAGACCGGTGTGGATCTCGTACGAGCAGTCGTACCACCACTTGGTGATGAGCTGCCGGTGCTCCTCGGCCAGCGCCATCGCCTCCGGGCCGTCAGCGGGCGCCCCCGATTCCATGAGCGCGGCGAACCGCCGCCCCCACTCCTCGTTCTCCGCCTTGTTGCGCAGCCAGTCCTCCTTCGAGTAGCGGCCCGCGCGCTCCTGCGACTGCCGGTACGCCTCGGTGCCGCCCCAGCGCTGCTCCGCCTCCTCGGCGTGCTCGTCCGGGTCGAAGTCCCCGAACACCTCGAACCGCTCCTCCGGCGTCAACTGGATCCCCAACGTCCTCGCCTCCATCGCGTGTTCGATCGCCGCGACCATCTCCTGGAGCTTCCCGATCCGCCCGGACAGCAGCTCGTGCTGCCGGCGCAGGTGCGCCACCGGGTCGGCGTCCGGATCGTCCAGGATCTCGGCGATCTCCTCCAGCGGGAACCCCAGCTCCCGGTAGTACCGGATGAGCTGCAACCGGTCCAGGTCCGCCTCGTCGTAGCGGCGGTAGCCCGCCGACGTGCGCCCGCTGGGCCGCAGCAGCCCGATCTCGTCGTAGTGGTGCAGCGTCCGGACCGTCACCCGGGCCGCCCGCGCCACCTGCCCCACCGTGTACGCCATGGTTCCCTCCCTTCCGCGACCAAGGCTGCCGCCTTCCGCTGCGTGAGGGTCAAGCCGGAAAACACGACGACGCCCCCGACCAGGATCGGCCGGGGACGTCGTCGGTGCGGTCAGTTGGTGACCTTCTCCTTCTCCGGGGCGGCGAAGGTCGCGGTCGGCGGGGTGCGGAAGGCGTGCACCAGGCCGGCGGCGGAGAGCAGCAGGAGCAGGCCCGCGCCGAGGTACACGGCCAGGGCGCCCTGCTCGGCCTTGCGGCCGAACTCGCTGAAGCCGTACGAGGTGAGCAGCAGGCCGCGCAGCGTCTCGCCCTTGAACACGGTCTCCCGCTGGGCGGTCACCTCGGCGAGCTGCTTCTGCAGGTCGGCCAGGTTGGCGGCGTTGCTCTGCTCGGCCTGGGCCACCTGCTCACGAAGCGCGCTCTGCGGCTCGCCCAGGTCGGCGTAGGTCTTGCCGCCGGCCATGTTCTTCAGGTGCAGGCCGATGTACTCGTTGGCGTAGCACTCCGCCTGCTTGCCGGTGGTCATCTTCTGGCCGGCGTACTCGCGCAGGCAGTCCGACTTCTTCTCCTCGTCGGAGAGCTTGTCCGCCGGGGTGAAGGTGATGTTCTGCTCGCCGAGCTGGCTGCGTACGTAGTCGTTGGCGAAGTTGGCGTTCGTCGTCAGGACGACGCCGACGACGAGCAGCAGGACCGCCAGGCCCAGCCCACCGATGCTGAACAGCAGGTCGAGAGTCCGTCGCTTCATATCAAGCTCCCGTGTGGAGGGTGTGTTCGTCTTGTTGACGAGAACCATCATGGCGGTGCCGGACCGCCCGTGAGCAGGGTCGAACCCCCTGTCCCGTCCGGGACCTTCGGCCCCCGTGGACCCGGGCCGGTCAGCGGTCCGCGCCCGCCCCGGACAACGCGGGAAGCAGATCGGTCAGGGCGGCCGGGCGGCCGTACCGCCAGCCCTGGCCCTGCCGGCAGCCGATCGCGGTGACCGCCGCGTGCTGCGCGACCGTCTCCACCCCCTCGGCCACCACGGCCAGGTCGAACGCGCCGGCCAGCCGGTTCACCATCTCGACTGTGGCGTACGCGCGGCTGTCCCCGGCGTCCAGCCGGGACACGAACGACCTGTCGATCTTCAGCTCGGTGGCCGGGATGCGGTGCAGATAGCTCAGCGAGGAGTACCCGGTGCCGAAGTCGTCGATGGCGATGCGGATGCCGAGGTCACGCAGCTGGGACAGCCGGTCCAGCACCGCCTCGCTGCCCTCGATCAGCGCGGACTCGGTGAGTTCCAGGGTGAGCGCGCGGGGCGGCAGGCCGGCCGCGGCGACCGCGCCGGTGACGGTGGCGATCAGGTCGGGCCGGCACAGGTGGGCGGCGGCGATGTTGACCGCGACCGTCACCTCCGGCGCGTGCGCGCGCCAGGTCGCGGCGGCCCGGCACGCCTCGTGGATGACCCACCTGTCGATCGCCACGATCAGCCCGGTCTCCTCCGCCAGCGGCAGGAACCGGGCCGGGGTGAGCACGCCGAGGCGGGGATGCCGCCAGCGCACCAGCGCCTCGGCGCTGCGTACCGCGCCGGTGTCGAGGTCGACGATCGGCTGGAACTCCATCAGCAACTGGCCCTCGTCCACCGCCCGGCGCAGGTCGGCGATCAGCTCGGCGCGGCTGACCGCCGACTCGCGCAGTTGCGGCGTGCACGTGCGGTACGCGGCCTTGCCGGCCGCCTTCGCCGCGTACATGGCGATGTCGGCGTCGCGGAGCAGGTCGGTGTGCGAGGCGTGCTGCGGCCCGTACTCGGCGATGCCGATGCTCGCCGACGGGTGCACTCCCAGGTCCTCCTCGCCGGGCAGCGGCTCCAGCGCGGCCAGCAGCCGGATCGCGAGCCGCTCGGGCGGCACCGCGCGGTCCCCGGCGACCAGCACCGCGAACTCGTCGCCGCCCAGCCGCGCGATCATCCCGTCCGGGCCGACCGCGTCCCGCATGCGCTCCGCCGTGGCGGTGAGCAGCCGGTCCCCGGCGGCGTGCCCGAACCTGTCGTTCACCTGCTTGAAGCCGTCCAGGTCGAGCAGCACCACGGCGACCGGCCCGCCGGTGCGCAACGCCCGCCGCAGCCGCCGGACGAACGTCAGCCGGTTCGGCAGGCCGGTGAGCTGGTCGGAGTACGCGAGCCGACGCAGCCGGCCGACCAGCCGCAGGTTCTCGTTCGCGGCCAGCCCCTGACGCAGCGCCAGTACGCCGAGCAGGGCCATCATGCCGACGAAGACCACGTGCGGGGTCTGCCCGCTGGGCCGCCGCGACAGCATGACCGCGACGATCGCGCCGCCCACCGGCAGGTACGGCAGCGCCACCCGCCACCACGGCGGCAGCGGTGACTCGACCACGTCGTCGTCGCCGTCCTCGTCGACCGGCGGCGGATAGCGGGTGGCCAGGCCGACCAGCAGGTAGCTCAGCGGCCAGCAGATGTCGACCGGGTGACCGGGCGTGTAGTTGCCGTGCGCGACCAGGGAGACGTAGACGGCGTCCGCGCCGGCCCGGATCGCCAGGCCCGCCCCGATCACGGTGAGCGCCCGCCACATCGGCCGGCCCGGACCGGCGACCGCCACCAGGATGGTGAGCTGCATCAGGTCGAACATCGGGTAGAGCAGGCCGAACGTACGCATCGGATCGGCCAGGCCGGCCTCGGTGATCTCCTGGAACACCACCACCCAGCCGATCGGGAGGAGGGCCAGCCCGACGATGACCCCGTCGAGCAGGGTGCGGGCCCGGCCGATCAGGCTGCGCGGGCCGGCGCGGAAACTGAGCAGGGCGGCGGTGCCGGTGACGATGCCGCCGGCGAACAGTCCGGCGACCAGCGGCGTGTGCGGCAGCCCGAGCCCGCCGAGACGCTCGACCGTCCACACCGTACGGCCGAGCGCGGCGAGGACCATGGTGACCGCGAGCAGCTCCCAGAACCGGCGTAGCGCGACCGGGTGGCGCCGCGCCGCGCCAACGCAGAGCACCGCCGCGAGGCTCGACACCGCAACCGCGCCGAGGTCGCTGACGAGCGCCGCGCCGGGCAGCCGGGCGACCAGCCAGGCCGTCTCCCCGAGTACGACGACGGCGGCCGCGACAAGTCCGACACGGCCGGCGAGCGGATGACGGGCCGGCGCAGCGGCGGCGAGGCTCACGTCGAGCTGGGGTACAACGATGCGCTCCGGCTCTCTTCCAGACGTGCACCCTCGACGCCGAGGGCAGGACGACGGACGGCGCAAGCCTAGTCAGCGCCGGGGGCCGCCGCCAGAGTCGACGGCTGTCGGTCAGCGGACCGTGACGGTCAGGACCAGTCCTCCGCCGGGGCCGGGTCCGGCGGTGCGGCGGCCGTGCCGGGCGGCCCGCCGTGCGTCCACGGCGTCTCCTCCGGCGCCGGGAACGCCCCACCCGGCAGGAAACCGTCGGAGAGGCTGGTCAGACAGATCCGCTCGCCCACCTCCGGAACGCTGCCGGGCGGCGCGGTCAGCCCCCGGCCCATCCCGCCGGACAGCTCCAGCACCACCTCGGTCTTGCCGTCCGCGCCGGGCGTCACGAACACCACAGTCGCCTTCTGCGCCGGGCGCTGCGGCGAGTACAGCCTCGCGCCCACCGGCATCGGCACCGGCTCGGTGGTGACCACCTGGATGCGCGGGCGCAGCACCGGCCGTTTGCCGGAGTCGTCCACCCGCGCCGGGTCGGCGAGCGTCACCTCACCGACGAACGCCTCACCGGACAGCCGGTGCTCGGCCATCACCAGCGGATCGTCGTAGGCGCGCTGCACCGCCCACGCGGTCGACGCCCGTTCCAGCCGCTGCAACCGCAGCGCCGCCGCCACCGCGCCGTCGCGCCGCGGCTGCGGGCCGCCCCCGGCGTCGACGTGCTCGGCGTGCGCGGTGAACGCGTCCCGGTCACCGGCCCACCGGCCGGCCACCCGAGCACCGGCCGGCAGCGTCCGCAGCAGGCCGACGCCGCGCCACATCAGCTCCCAGGTGGGCGCGAGCTGGTCGCGCAGCAGGCCGGCGAGCTCGTCGTACGCGGCCGCGCGGGCCGCCGGGTCGTCCCCGGCCCGGGTGTACGCCTCGATCGCCGGGGCGAGCCGACGGTTGTCGAAGTCCGGGTCGGTGGCCGGCCCGGCCGGCGGGCAGTGTGCCGGGTCCTCGGCGCGGGCCGCCGCCTCGGCCCCGGTCAGCCCGGCCGGCGGGTCCAGCCAGCCCAGCACCGCCGGCAGATGCAGGTCCTCCACCACGCTCTGCCCGGTCGCCCAGTGCAACGTCAGCGCCTCGGTCAACGCCAGCAGCGCCGACGAGCCGGGCTGCTCGGCACGCTCGGCGAAGAACGTCAGCCAGCGGCCCAGCAGCGGCACCGACTGGTGCACCGGATAGTCACCGTCGGTACGGCGGAACCGGGTCGAGCGCCCGAACAGCCGCAGGAACGTGATCCCGGCCGGGTTCGGCACCAGCAGTTGCGGCGCGTCGACGTACCGGTGGCGGACGTCGCGGCCCCGGTCCACCGGCACCGCCTCGGTCAGGTCACGGAACTCGTCCAGGTACGGCAGCACGATCGCGGCCAGCTCGGCGGCGAACGCGAACCGCTGGTCCCGGTTGCGCGGCTGCGGCACCACCAGCAGCCGGGCGTCGTCGGGCGCGGCGCCGACCATCGCGGCGAGCGGGGCGTTCGCCTCACCGGCGAGCGCGAGCGGCACCAGCACCAACGGCCGCTCCGACAGGTGCAGGTGCCGGACGGTGGCCACCGGCTGGGCCCGCCCGGAGGCGACCGCCTGCGCCCGGGCGAGCGCGCGCAGCGTACTCATGCGGTCTGCCCGGCGAGGGCGTCGGCGCGCAGGCGCGCGGCGGCCCGCAGCAGCGCGGCGGCCTCCGCCTGCCCCGGCTCGGGCGCGGCCGAACCCTCGGCGAGCGCCAGCACGTCGGCCACCTCCTCGACGCCGCCCAGCGCCTCGCGGACCGGCCGGCCCAGCGCGCCGGTCTGCCCGCGCGCCTCGTGCCGGCAGAAGTACGCCAGCTCGCACGCGGCCAGGCAATCAGGCGCGTAGCGGGCCGGCACCTCGTGCAGCGCGGCGGCGAGCGTCGCCGGATCGGCCGCCGGGTCGACCGTGAACCCGGCCGGTACGGCGGCGAGCAGGTCCTCGACCCGGGCCATCCGGGCCAGCTGGCGGCGCAGCACCAGCAGCTGGCGGCGCACGTCGAGCAGACTGGCCACCGGCTGGTTGGCGAAGTCGCGCGGGCAGACCAGCACCACCTCGTGCGACACCAGCTCCGGGTCGTGTCCCTCGGCGGCGAGCAGCTCGCGCAACGCCAGCACGTAGACGGCGGACTGGATCGCGGCGGCGGCGACCTTGCCCGGGTCGGCCTGCCCGTCGATCACCGGGAACGACTTGATCTCCACGACGTGGAACCGGCCCGCCAGCCGGGCGGCGACCAGATCCGGTTCCAGGTGCACCCGGGTACCCGCCACGTCCAGGCCGAGCAGCGGGTGGTCGAACAGCGCCGGGCCGTCGCCGCTCGCGGTGAGCGCCGCCCGGGACCGTTCCGGCCGGTCGTCGTCGGCGCCGAGGTCGGTCCAGGTCGCGCCCTCCGGGACGGGTACGCCGAGCCGCTCCGCGACCAGGCGCAGCAGTTCCTTCCCGCCGTCGGCCTTCACCTGCGCCTCGAACGCGTTGCCGCGGGTGATCGCGAAGCGGGACTGACCGAAGCGGGCCGGGAAGCCGAGTCGCTCGGCCAGCGCCGGCTTGTCCGCGCCCGCGCTGTCCAGCACGGCGCGGCGGGTGCAGCCGGGGTTGCCGGTCAGCGCGGCGATGGTACGGGCGTTGTGCCGCCGGGGCGGCCCACCACCCCTGATCCGTGCCAGCCGATCTTCCACCCGATGAAGTGTAAGGAAGGGCCCCCTGTTAACGCCTCCGGTAGAGGAAGGGCCCCTTATTAACACGGTGCGTCAGCGGTCGGCGGAACGGTTCCAGGGCGAGCGGGGCGACTGCGCGCCCGCGACCCGGCGACGCCGGCGGTGGTGCCGGCGCCCGGGCGTGCAGGGTGGACGGGCGGCGGTGTGCACCGGCGGGGCGGCCGGAGCGGCCGGCTGCCGGCCGATCAGCCAGTAGAGGAAGCGGGTCACGGTCAGCCGACCGGGAGGCGCTCGGCCTCGGCGCGGGAGATGTCGTACTCGGCGCCGCAGAACGTGCACTGCTGCGCGTACCGGGTGCGCAGCGGGATCAGCGGGACGAAGAAGAGGCTGAACTTGGTGACCCGGCGAGTGATCACCTGGGCGGCATGGTTGCCGCAGTTGCGGCAGACCTCGGTGACGACGCCGGACCGGACGACCTTGGTCCGCAGCCCGAAGATGAAGAACATCGCCCGGCATTACCCACCCGGGCGCCGTGTTAAAAGGGGCCCCCTCCTCTACCGGAGGCGTTAAGAGGGGGCCCTTCCTTACAGCCAGATCGGCTGCCAGTTGGGCACCTCGTGGAAGCGCCGCAGCTCGACCCACCCGGCCACGTTCCCGCTCCACGCCGCGTACGGCGGGTTGCCCTCGTCGAAGCCGGACTGCACGAACGTCAGCTTCGTCCGGCCGTCGGACTCCGCCAGTTCCCAGGACGTCACGCCGACGGGCCCCCAGTCGATGGACAGCGCCCGCCCCGGCGTCACGTCGAACACCTTCGCGGCCTCACCGGCGTCGAGGCCGCCCATCGCGTACCGGCCGCCCTCCCAGGGCTCCACTCCGATCGGGTAGCCGAACCAGGCGGTGACCTGCTCCGAGTCGGTGAGCGACGTCCACACCTTGTCCATCGGGGCGTCGATGACCACCTCGCCGCTCAGGTCGGCGGAGGTGAAGTCGGTACGCGGCAGCAGCGGCCGGCCGTCCAGGTGGTCGTTGAGGTGGGCGATCGCCAGGTACCAGTACGTCTGGAGCACGCCCCGGATGCTGCTGCCGCTCATCGCCTCCGCGTAGTCGAAGTGGCTCTGCCGCAGCGTGAGTATCGTGCCGTCGCCGTCGGGCTCCAGTTCGAACTCGGTGGTGGTCTCCACCCCGTCGAGCGTCCACGCGAAGCGCAGCGTCCGGTCGTCGACGTGCAGCAGCCGCTGGTGTGGCGCGTCGCCCTCGGGCGTGTAGCGGCCCCAGAACTCGTACCGCCGGGGCAGCTCGACCTCGGCGTGCTCGGCCAGCCAGACGCGCAGCTCGGCGGGGTCGGTCAGGGCTTGGCGGACGGTCGCCACGGGTGCGGCGAGGCGGGCGCGGATGGTCATCGGCTCACTCATGCTTGTCGCCTTTCGGGTAGCAGGCCACGGCGAGTTTGAAGGCGTCGCCCTCGGCGCCGCCGTAGCGCGTGAACAGGTCCTGCAGCGTCGTCTGCAGGTCGTGCAGGAACTCCTGCCGTCGCTCGGCGGGCACCCGGATCTCGCCGGAGACGCCGACGGACGGCAGTTCGGGGGCGGCGCGGTCGAGCGCGGCGATGTCGGCCTGGACCTCTTCCATGAGGTCGAGCAGGTAGCCCAGGCTCAGCTCGTCGCGGGCGCGGCGGGCGCCGCCGATGCGGCCGACCAGGCGGGGCGAGAGCCAGTACGACCGGGCGGCGGCCTGGTAGATGCCCTCGGTGATGCCGCGCACCTGGCGCTGCGCCACCTGCTCGGCCAGCCCGGCCGCGACGAGCTGCTTGACGTGGTAGTAGACGCGCTGCGGCGTCTGCTCCAGCCGGGCCGCGACCTCGGTGCAGGTGCGGGGTTCGGCCAGTTGCCGCAGCACCTCGATGCGCTGCGGCTTGAGCAGGGCTTCGGCCTGCTCGCGCTGTTCCAGGTACAGGACGTCTCTCATGGCAAAATCAGTTTGTACGTACAAAACTTCTTTGTCAATGACTTCGACGAGAGGCCGCGCGGTCCGCGCGGCCTCTCGTCGGTACGACCGGTCAGGGCGTCCAGTCCGGACGCAGCGGGTACCCGTTCACCCCTTCCGGGCCGTTGTGCGTGGCGAGCACGTGGTGCAGCTGGATGCCGTTGCGCTCGAACGCCAGCCGGGAGCCGGCCATGTAGAGGCCCCACACCTTGGCGGTGCCCGGCCCGACCTCGCCGACGCAGAAGTCCCAGTGCTCGACCAGGTTGCGGCACCAGCCGGCGAGCGTCAGCGCGTAGTGCTGGCGCAGGTTCTCCTCGTGGTGCACCTCGAACCCGGCGTCGTGGATCTCGCTGATCAGCCGGCCCGGACCGGCCAGCTCGCCGTCCGGGAAGACGTACCTGTCGATGAACGCGCCGGAGCGGTGCGGCGCCCGGTTGTCGGCCCGGGTGATGCAGTGGTTGAGCAGCCGCCCGCCGGGCTTGAGCCGGGAGCGCAGCGCGCCGAAGTAGGCCGGGTAGTTGCGCACGCCGATGTGCTCGGTCAGCCCGATCGAGGAGATCGCGTCGAACTGCTCGTGCGGCGCGTCCCGGTAGTCCAGGTGGCGCACCTCCGCCAGCTCGCTCAGCCCCTCCCGCTCGATCGCCGCCCGCGCCCACTCGGCCTGAGCCTTCGACAGCGTCACACCGAGCGCCTTGACGCCGTACTCGCGGGCCGCGTGCCGGACCATGCCGCCCCAGCCGCAGCCGACGTCCAGCAGCCGCATCCCCGGCTTGAGCGCCAGCTTGCCGGCGACCAGGTCGTACTTGGCCCGCTGCGCCTCTTCGAGGGTGTCGCCGGGGCTGCGGAAGACCGCGCAGGTGTACGTCATGGACGGCCCGAGCACCTTCTCGTAGAAGGCGTTCGACACGTCGTAGTGGTGCGAGATCGCGCTGCTGTCCCGGGTACGCGAGTGACGCAGCCCGGTCATCAGCCGCCGCCAGCGCGGGGCCGCCTCCTGCGGCGGGGGCGGCGGCGGACGCAGCCGTTCCCAGCCCAGCCCGCGGACCAGCGCGAGCGCCTCGCTCATCGCCGGGATCCGCAGCGGCACCTCGTCCTTGATGATCCGCAGCGCCTCGTACGGGTCGCCCGGGTGCACGCCCTCCAGCCCGAGGTCGCCGCTGACGTAGGCCCGGGCCATGCCCAGGTCGCCGGGCGCGGTGAGCAGGTAGGACAAGCCGCGCTCGGTGTGGATCGCCAGGGTGATGCCGGCGTCGGCCGGGCCCACCGCGCTGCCGTCGTAGCCGGTCACCCGGACGGGCAGGTCGCCGGTGGTGACCGCGCGGACCACGTCCGCGACTGTGGGTCCGGTACGCCGGCCGCCCGCCGGCGGGCCGGCCGGGGCGCTCGCCGCCCCCGGTGTTCGGTCGGTCAGACTCATGCTCGGGTTACCGCCTTCTCGTACAGTCCGGTGAGTCGGTGGTCCGGGTCGTAGCGGTCCTTCACGGCGCGCCAGGTCTCCCCGCCGTAGAGCCGGTCGAACTCGCCCCGGTCGTAGTACGCGTCGGAGTAGAGCGACTTGTGACCGCCCACCTCCGACACCATGCGCTCGATCTGGCGGTTGACGTCCCCGTCGGCGGCGCCCGCCGCGATGGGCACGCTTCCCCAGAAGCCGATGTTCACATACGTTTCGCCCGGTCGGAGCGGATATAGCGGCCACGCCTTCGCCGACCCGGGGCCGGCGGGCTCGCGCAGCCGCAGCGGGCACAGCCACACCGGCGTCATGCCCACGTTCGCCGCGAACCAGCGCAGGAACTCGGGCGTGCGGTCCAGCGGGACCTCCACGTCCTGCACCACCCGCTCGCGGGCCGGGCGGCCCCGCCACCTGTCGACGCGCGCGGCCACCTGGTGCCGGTGCTCCAGCCGCACGATCCGGTGGTAGACGTCGCTGCGCCGGTAGCGCCGCGGCCACAGCCGCCGCACCACCGGGTGCTGCACCCCGAACGCCGCCGAACACCAGAACCAGTCGGTGTCCCAGCGCCAGAGATAGTCGTACGCGGTGAGCGTGTCCCGGGTGCGCCGGCGCAACGAGCGGTAGTAGATCTCCTGGCCGGTGTAGTCGGACGGACCGTCCTCGGCCTCGTCGGTGAACGTGCCGAGCACGAGGTACGCCTCGCCGGGGCTGAACATCACCCCGTCCATGGCGTCGACCGGCTCGCCGCCCCAGGCACCCTTGGCCACCACCTCGCCGACCGCGTCGACCAGTTCCTCCAGCCGGGTGAACCGGATGTTGCGCAGCGCCATGTGACGGCGTACCGGTTGCAGCTCGATGCGCAGCCGGGTGGCGTAGCCGAGGCTGCCCAGCGAGTTGGGGAAGGCCCGGTGCAGCTCGGCGTGCTCGCCCCGGGGCCGGGTCGTGACGATCTCCCCCGCGCCGGTGAGCACGTCCATCTCCAGCACCGACTCGTGCGGCAGGCCGTTGCGGAAGGAGGTGGACTCGATGCCCAGCCCGGTCACCGCGCCGCCCAGCGTGATCGTGCGCAACTGCGGCACGACAAGCGGCATCAGGCCGTGCGGCAGCGTCGCGTCGACCAGATCCTCGTAGGTGCACATGCCCTGCACGTCGGCGGTGCGGGCCGCCGGGTCGACGGCGAGCACCCCGGTCAGGCCGCTCACGTCCAGACCCGGCGTTCGTGGAGCCGAACGTGGCCGGAAGAGGTTCGAGGTCTGCTTGGCCAGCCGTACGGGTTCCCCGGCGGGCACCGCGGCGTAGGAGCGCCGCAGCGTGTCCACCGCCCGTTCATGATCACGGACAGCGTGCATGAGATCACCTTACGCGCGGGTACGACAATTCGGGGGACGTCCACGATGGCCTCGCCGACTCACGGTCGGCGCGCGCGTTACCGTGACCGCCATGGCGAATCCCGCGCTGACCGCTCTCGACCACACCGGCCTGCCGTACCGGGTCATCCGGCACGGCCCGGTGGCGAGCCTCGCCGAGGCGGCCGCGGCGCGCGGCGTCGAGGTGCCGGACGTGGTCAAGACGATCGTGGTCCGCCGCGGCGAGGGCGACCTGCTGTTCGTGCTGACCCCCGGCGGCCGGGTGATCTCCTGGCCGAAGCTGCGCGCCCTGCTCGGTGTCAGCCGGCTGTCGATGCCGGACGCCGAGGCGGCGAAGGCCGCCACCGGGTACGCGCGCGGCACCATCACGCCGTTCGGCTCCACCACCGCCTGGCCGGTGGTCGCCGACGAGCGGCTGCGCGGCCGGGAGATCACGCTCGGCGCGGGCGAGCACGGCCTCGCCGTCGCCGTCGACGCGGACACCGCGCTGGCCGCGCTCGGCGCGACTGTGGCCGACGTGACAGACGAGGAGCCGACGCGCTGAGCGGTGGCCGGTGGAGAGCCGGCGGCATAGCGTGGAGGACATGCCGAAAGCCGTCTGGAACGACCTCGTCGTCGCCGAGAGCGACGACACGGTGCTGGTCGAGGGCAACCACTACTTCCCCCGTACGGCCCTGCGCGAGGACCTGATCCGCCCCTCCGACACCCACACGGTCTGCCCGTGGAAGGGCACCGCCTCCTACTACACGCTCGAACACGGCGGCGTGACCAGCCCGGACGCCGTCTGGTACTACAGCGACCCGAAGCCGGAGGCGGAGATGGTCCGCGACCGGGTGGCGTTCTGGAAGGACGTCCGGGTCGTCGACTGAGTCACCGTGCCGCCGGGGTGACTGGCACCCGGCGGCCCCGGTGGGTCACCATGCTCCCATGGCCGACCCGCACTCCGACCCGTCCGGCACCGTCTACGGGGCCCGCCGCGCCCGTGGCGCCCGTGGTCTCCGGCTGCCGCAGGACCCGCTGATGCGGATCGCGCTGGGCGTCGGCGTGACCGGCGTACTCCTCGGGGCCTTCTTCGCCACCGGCGTGCTCGGCGGTGGCGACGAGCGGCCGGTGGTGCCGGCGGCGGCAGTGCCGACCGCGACGGCGAGCGAGCCGAGCGCGGAACCGTCGGCGGAGCCCACGCCGTCGCCCTCGCCGAGCGCGGCGCCGACCACCCCGGCCGCGCCGGTGGCCACGCCGAAGGTGCTCCGGGGCGTGCCGTCCGGGCGCTGCCTCGGCGTGACCGGCGACGAGGCCGAGGGCGCGCAGGCAGCGCTCGCCGACTGCACCGGCGGGCCCGAGCAGCAGTGGGTGGTCACGCCGGTCACGAACGACACCTACCTGCTGGTCAACGCCGCGAGCAGCAAGTGCCTGGACGTCAACGAGGCGAAGACCGACGACGGCACGGACGTGCAGCAGTGGTCCTGCAACGGGCAGGCCAACCAGCAGTGGCGGTTCCAGCAGGCCGGCGACGGCGTGGCGCTGCTGGTCGCCGTGCACAGCGGCAAGTGCGCGCAGGTCGACGACGCGGGCACCGAGCCCGGCCGTGAGCTGGAGCAGGCGCCGTGCAGCGGCGCTCCGGAGCAGCAGTGGGCGGTCGGCTGACCGGCAGCGCGGGCGTCAACCCCGGTAGCTCCAGGCCCGCCGGCCCGCGACCACCGGGAGCGCGAACGCCGGTTCGTCGGCGGGACGGCGGCGCAGCAGCAGCGACAGCCCGGCCGCGCCGACCGACAGCGCGCCCGCCACGTACCAGGCCATCGCGTAGTCGCCGAGCCGGTCCCGGACCAGCCCGGCGCCGGTGGCCGCGAACGCGGCCCCGAACTGGTGCGCGGCGAACACCCAGCCGAACACCACCGCCCCGGACGCGCCGAACCACTCCCGGCACAGCGCCACAGTGGGCGGCACAGTCGCCACCCAGTCCAGCCCGTAGAAGACGATGAAGACCAGCATGCTCGGCCGGGCCGACCCGGCGAACAGGCTCGGCAGCACCAGCAGCGACGCCCCGCGCAACGCGTAGTAGGCGCCGAGCAGCAGCCGCGCGTCGACCCGGTCGGTGAGCCAGCCGGAGGCGATCGAACCGGCGATGTCGAAGAGCCCGACCAGGGCGAGCAGCCCGGCCGCTGTGGTCTCCGGCATGCCGTGGTCGTGCGCGGCCGGCACGAAGTGCGTACCCACCAGGCCGTTCGTGGTCGCGCCGCAGATCGCGAAACCAGCGGCGAGCAGCCAGAACGGCCGCGTCCGCGCGGCGGCGGCGAGCGCGCCGACCGCCCGGGCCGCCGCGCCGCCCTCCGGCCGGGCCGGCGGCACGACCTCCGTCGCGCCGTAGGCGGGCCGCCCCAGATCCGCCGGGTGCTCGCGCAACAACCACACCACAAGGGGTACGACCGCCAGCGCGGCCCCGGCCACGACGAGTGCCGCCGTGCGCCAGCCGTGGTCGCGCACCAGCACCGCCAGCAGCGGGAGGAAGACCAGCTGCCCGGCCGCCCCACCGGCGGTGAGCACACCCGTCACCAGGCCCCGGCGCTTGACGAACCAGCGCCCGGTCACCGTCGCGACGAACGCCAGGGCCATCGAGCCGGTGCCCAGCCCGACGAGGACGCCCCAGCACAGAATGAGCTGCCAGCTCTCGGTCATCGCCACGGTCAGGCCACTTCCGGCGGCCACCAGCACCAGCGCGCCGGCCACCACCCGGCGGATGCCGAACCGGTCCATCAGCGCGGCGGCGAACGGCGCGGTGAGCCCGTACAGCAGCAGGTTGACCGAGACGGCGGCGGAGATGGTCGCCAGCGGCCAGCCGAACTCGGCGTGCAGCGGGTGCAGTAGCACGCCGGGTGTGGCCCGGAAACCGGCCGCGCCGACGAGCGCGACGAAGGCGACGGCGGCGACGAGCCAGGCCGGGTGCAGGCGGGATCGGTTCACCAGCCGAGTCTCGGACCGGGGTGGCCTCGCCGACGAGTGGCCGGAAAGCCATCATGCGCAATAATCGGGCCATGTCCGTACCGCACCGGGTCGCAGTCCTCGCCCTCGACGGCGTGGTGGCACTCGACCTCGGCACCCCCGCCCAGGTCTTCGGCGCCGCCCGCACCGACGGCGGCGTCCCCCTGTACCTCGTCGCCACGTGCACCCCCGGCGGGCAGCCGGTACGCAGCAGCGCCGGCTTCCAGGTGCTCCCCGACCACGGCCTGGAACTCCTCGACACCGCCGACACCGTGATCGTCCCCGGCATCCACGCCGGTCCGCCACTGCTCGACGGCACGGTGGCCGCCGAGGTGGCCGACGCGCTGCGCGCCGCGTACACCCGGGGAGCGCGCGTCATGTCCATCTGCACCGGCGCGTTCGTGCTGGCCGCCGCCGGTCTGCTCGACGGCCGCCCGGCCACCACCCACTGGGCGTACGCCCCACGCTTCCGTCGCCTGCACCCCGGCGTACGACTCGACCCCGACGTGCTCTTCGTCGACGACGGGCGCGTGCTCACCTCGGCCGGGGTGGCCGCCGGCATCGACCTGTGCCTGCACGTCGTCCGCACCGACCACGGCAGCGCGGCGGCCAACCGGGCGGCCCGGCGCTGCGTGGTGCCGCCGTGGCGGGACGGCGGGCAGGCCCAGTACATCGAACGGCCGGTGCCCCGGGGCACCGACCACGGCACCGCCGCCACCCGCGAGTGGGCCCGGCAGCGCCTGCACGAGCCGGTGGCGTTGCGCGCTATGGCGGCGCACGCGCGGATGAGCGTCCGCACGTTCACCCGGCACTTCCGCTCCGAGACCGGGCTCAGCCCGGCGCAGTGGCTGCTCCAGCAGCGCACCGAGCACGCCCGGGTGCTGCTGGAGACCACTGACCTGAGCGTCGACCGCATCGCCCAGGACGCAGGTTTCGGCACCACAGCCGCGCTCCGCCAGCACTTCCACGCCCGGGTCGGCGTGGCCCCCACCGCCTACCGCCGCACGTTCCGCCACCCTTCCCCCGCGGCGTCCCCCGCGACGTCCCCGCGTTCCCCGCGCCCCGCTCCCGTCGATCTTGGAGTTGTGGCGCCTGGAAGGCCGGACGTGCCGGAGTTGTCCACCGCCACAACTCCATGATCGGCGGCGGGGCGGATCGGCGGCGGGCGGTCCCGCGGTCAGGCGAGGTGGGGCTGGCGGCGCAGGGCGCGGAGCTGGGTCAGGTGCAGCGGCAGGTGCACGCGGATGTGCAGGTCCAGCGCCCTGCCCCAGGGCAGCGACTCGTCCACGTCCAGGTCGAAGCCCTCGCGTAGCACCGTGTCCACAGGTGTCTCCGCCGCCGGGCCGAGCCGTTCGGCCAGCGCGCACAGCTTCTGGCTGGTGGCCCGGAACAGCACCGCCAGGCCGTCCAGCCCGCCGCACTCGGACACCAGCGCGTCCAGCTGCGGCCGGTGAATGGTGTCCAGGTCGTAGTAGGCGAACGGCGAACCGGCCAGCACCGCCTCGGTCGCCTCGCTCATCAGCTCGTCGTTGGCGGCGAGGTGCGCGACGATCTGCTCGGCGCTGAGTTGCCCCTCCGACGGCGGCCCGAACCCGCCCGCGTCGATCTCCGCGAACAGTTCGTCGTACGCCTGCCGCAGTGCCGCGACGTCCACCTCGTCCATGTCCCGCATCCAACCCCCGGCGCTGCCGCGCCCACCCCGGCTACCGCGCCGGGTTCACCCGGACGGGTCCGGACAGGCGTGAAGGCCGGCACCCCGTTGGTTCGGGGTGCCGGCCTTCACGTTTTGTCTTACTTGTTCCAGTGCTGGGCGACGAGGTCGGCGGCCTGCTGCTCCCACTGGGCGTAGTGGTCCGGGTACGCGCTCACCTGGACGGTCTGGGCGGCCTTGGTCAGCGGCATGTCCTGCCAGCCGTCGACCTGCTTGAGGCCCTTCAGGAACGCGGTGGTGGAGTACTCGGGGTCGGTGATCTGCTCGACCGTGCCCCAACCGCTGGAGGGGCGCTGCTGGAACAGGCCCTGCGAGTCGTGGTCGTTACGGTCACCGAGGTGGCCGAGGTTCTCCAGCTTCGACTCCTGCAACGCGGTAGCGATCGACACGACCGCGGCACGCTCGTCCATGCCGGCCTTCTTCGTCGCGGCAATGATCGCCTTCACGTTCTTGGTCTGCTCGTCGTCGAGGTCGATGCGGGACTGGGCGCCCTGCACGCCGTGCGGGATCAGCTTGTCGGACTGCACCGTGGCCGTGACCGGCTTCGCCGCCTGGGCGGTGGTGTCGGCCGCGTGAGCGGCGACCGGGCCGGCGAACACGCCACCGGTGAAAGCCAGACCAGCAACACCCAGAACGCTCTTACGCAGAATCGTGTTCATGATGGGGGCTCCATTCGGGGGTCGACACACCCCCCGGGGGGACCGGGGGTGCGTGGGCACCGTCAGGCGCTCAAGAAAGTCTCAAGGGGGATCCCGGCTGCTCGCGGGGCGGGGGCCTCTACGCGGCGCCGGAAGGATGTCCAACGACCATCGGCCCGGCATCATTCCCGGGCCAGCTCACGCTGTCGGGGGTACGGCGCGGGGCTCACGTCGTCGGAACCATGCTCAACGACCAGCCGAGCGGGATCATTCCCCGCGGCTCACGCCGCCGCACGTACTCAACGGCCTGAGGTCTGTCCCCACAGCCGACGCGCTCGGGGGCGCGGCCTTGCTCGGTCGTTCACCCGGTTACAACGCCACCGGCCCGCCCACGATTCCGCCACCAAAGTGCCGCCCACCACCCCCAAACCCGACAACCCGCCCACACACGCCAAACCCCACCGCGCCCAGCCCGGCCGCCTCGCTCCACGCCCTGTTGATCAAGGAGTTTGCGGCCCTTTCCGGCACCCACGAGAACACAAACCCCTTGATCACCGCGATCTTGGAGTTGCGGCACCTCACGAACGATGTCAAGCCGGGCATCCTGGGCACCACAACTCCAAGGTCCGACAAGCCTTCACCAGGCCCCCACGCCGGGTTGATCATGAGGTTAACGGTGACAAGCCGGACACCAAGTGCCGCCAAGTTCATGATCGACGCGACCGGGCAGGACGGTGCGTTGGGCGGGAGCGAAGCGGCCGCGACCGGTCCCGCGATCTTGCAGTTCGCGCCCTCCGAGCACCCGATTCGCCCGGTTTGCGGGGCACCAAAGTGCAAGATCGCGCGCGCTCAGGGGGCCTGGGGTCGGGGATCTTGGAGTTGTGGTGCCTCGCGAAAGGTGTCAAGCCGGGCATCCTGGGCGCCACAACTCCAAGATCGACGAGAACATGGGAGAACTGCGGGGACGCGGGGACGGGGGGCGGGAGGATGAGGGAGCGCGGGGTCAGCGGCGGCCGTGGCGGGATCGTAGGTAGTCGGACACCACGTACTCGCCCAGGTCGTCCAGGTCGGGGGTGAACATCCGGCCACCCGAGCGCCGCGCCACCGCGTCCACGAACCGGCGCAGCCCCGGATCGTCGCCCAGCATGAACAGGTTGAGCGTCGCGCCGTACCGGGTCAGCCGGTCCACCTCCCGGATCGTCGCCGAGATGGTCTCCGGCAGCGGCGGCCAGTGGAAGTACGCCTCGCCGTCCTCCGGGTCCAGGTGCGCGGTGGGCTCGCCGTCGGTGACCACGAGCACCACCGGCTCGGCGCCCGGGTGGCGGCGCAGGTGCCGGCCGGCTAGCCGCAGCGCGTGCTGCAGGTTCGTGCCCTGCTGCATGTCCGGCTCCACCGCCGCCAGTTCCTGCTGGGTCAGCGGCATCGCCTCCCGGCCGAAGCCGACGATCTGCAGCGCGTCCTGCGGGAACCGGGTGGCCATCAGGTGCGACAGGGCCAGCGCGGTCTGCTTCATCGGGCCCCACCGGCCCTGCGAGATCATCGAGTACGACAGGTCGACGCAGAGCACGACAGCCGCCGACGCGCGCCGTTCGGTCTCCACCACCTCGAAGTCCTCGACGGCGAGCGGCACCGGCACTCCGGGGCCGGCCCGGCGTACCGCGCGGGTGAGTGTGCGCACCACGTCCAGCGGCTGCTCGTCGCCGTACTCCCAGGGGCGGGACGCCCCGCTCACCTCGCCGGCCGCGCCCGCGGTGCGCAGGTCGTGCTGGCCGCGCGGGCCAGCGGTCAGGTCGGAGAAGACGCGCCGCAGCGCGGTGCTCGCGAGCCGGCGCAGCGCCTTCGGGCTGAGCGTCAGCCCGTCCGCGTCGCGGGTGACCCAGCCCTGGCGGCGCAGTTCGCGTTCCAGTTCCTGCAACCGGCGTACGTCGTCGGCGGCGTCACGGCCCAGCGTGCGGGCGACCGCCTCCACGTCGACGTCGTCGAGCGTGGCGCCGGGCTGGTCCTGGTCGAGGGAGTCCAGCAGTTCGTCGAGTTCAGCGATCTCGTCGAGCGCGCCGGTGGCCTCGCCGTAGCCGAGCGGCTGGTCGCCGCGTACGCGCTCGCCGCGCTGCCAGTTGAGGTCCGGCCGCAGCGACCGCAGGTGCGCGTCGAGCTGGGACAGCTCACCGGCCAGCCGGTCGCCGAGCGACTGGCGCATCAGTCCGGCCAGTTCCTCGCGCTGCCGGTCGGACAGCGACCGCATCAGTCGCTCACCTGCAGCCGCCCGCCGGGCCAGCACGTCGATCAGCTCGTCGACGTTCCTGGGCCGTTCCGGGAAGAACTCCCCGTGCCGCCCCATGAACTCGGCGAACGCGTCGGTGGTGTCCTCCGAGCGGGCGTGCCGGGCGAGCAGGTCGTTGAGGTCGCGCATCATCTCGGCGAGCTGCCGCTGGGCGGCCGGGTCGGCGGCGGCTCGCGCCGCGTCGCGCAGCCCGGCGAAGCGCTGCTCCAGCACGTCGCCACGCAACCCGTCGAGGATGCGCTGGTACGTCTGCCGCGCCTCGGCGCTGGCCCAGTCGTACCCGGAAAGCTCCGAGACCGCGCGGGCGGTGGAGCGGGGCAGGTTGTCGAGCACGGCCTCGGCGAATCGGGCGTCGTCGCCGTCGCGGCCGCGCAGCTCGTCGCGTTCGGCGGCGAGCGCCTGGTCGAGCAGCGCGCGGGCCCGGGTGACAGCGCCGTCCAGGTCGCCCCGGCGCAGCGCCTCCCGTCGCAGGCGTCGGGCGCGGGCGGCCAGGTCGTCCAGGCCGCCGCGACCCTGCGGGCCGCGCCGCAGCAGCTCGCGCAGCGACTCGCGCAGGCTGCCGCCAGCCAGCACGTCGGAGCCGACCGCGTCCACCGCTGCGCGCACGTCGTACGGCGGGGCGAGCGGGTCGGGTCCGCCGCGCCACTGCCCGTACCGGAAGCGGTTGCCGCCGGCCATTGTCAGTCCCGGTCCCCGTAGACGGTGCGCCCGGAGTCGGTGACGTCCTTGCCGAGCCGGCGGGTCAGGTGCAGCCCTTCCAGCACGAACTCGATGCCGGCGGCGGCCTCCTCCGGGCTGGGCGCGTCGCCGAGCCCGAGCCGGTCGAGCACCTTGGCCAGCCCCGGTACGGTGCCGACCTGGCGCAGCAGCTCGGCCGAGGAGACCAGTTCCCCGGTCTCCACGGCGCCGCCCTCGGCGACGATCGCGGTGAAGCCGGACAGGTCGAGCCCGGCCAGGCGGGCGCGGAACGTCTCGGCGGTGGCGGTACGCAGCAGGTGCGCGAGCACCTCGATCTCGCGTCCCTCCTCGCCGCTCTCGAACTCGACCTTGCCGCGCAGTGTGGAGGTGACCGACACGGTGTCGCCGATCCGGGCCACCGGCGCCTCCGGACGAGAGGCAGACGCAGACGCAGCGCCGCCACCCGAGGCGACGGCAGAGGCACCGGCCAGCAGACCGGACCGACGCAACGCGGCGGCGGCCACCGTCTCCGCGGCGGCGATGGCGAACCGGGCGGACACACCCGAGCGCGGGTCCACCGACGGGGACTCCCGCACGTCGCGGGCGAACCGGGCCAGCACCTCCAGCACGTGCTCCGGCACGACGGCGACCAGGTCGGCCTCCTGCCGGATCAGCGACAGCTCCAGGTCGAGGTCGAGGGGGTAGTGGGTACGGATCTCCGCGCCGAACCGGTCCTTGAGCGGCGTGATGATCCGGCCCCGGTTGGTGTAGTCCTCCGGGTTGGCGCTGGCCACCAGCAGCAGGTCCAGCGGCAACCGCAGCTGGTAGCCGCGGACCTGGATGTCGCGCTCCTCCAGCACGTTGAGCAGCGCCACCTGGATGCGTTCGGCCAGGTCGGGCAGCTCGTTGACGGCGAAGACGCCCCGGTTGGTACGCGGTACGAGCCCGAAGTGGATGGTCTCCGGGTCGCCGAGCGTGCGCCCCTGGGCGAGCCGGATCGGGTCGACGTCGCCGATCAGGTCGCCGACGCTGGTGTCCGGCGTGGCGAGCTTCTCGCCGTACCGCATCGAGCGGTGCAGCCAGCCGATCGGCAGGTCGTCGCCGGCCGAGTCGACCAGCGCCCGGGAGGCGGGGGTGATCGGGTGCATCGGGTGCTCGTTGAGCACCGAGCCGGGAATCACCGGGGTCCACTCGTCCAGCAGCGCGCCGAGCGAGCGGATCAGGCGGGTCTTGCCCTGCCCGCGCTCGCCGAGCAGCACCATGTCGTGCCCGGCGAGCAGCGCGCGCTCGACCTCGGGCAGCACCGTGTCCTCGTAGCCCACGATGCCGGGGAAGCGGTCCTCGCCGGAGCCCATCCGGGCGAGGAGGTTGTCTCGGAGTTCCTGCTTGACCGTGCGGTACTGGTGGCCGGCCGCGCGCAACGCGCCGAGCGTGCTCGGCAGCTCGGCGGGCGGGACCGGGGGAACCTGGTTGGGAGCGGTCACCCGATCCACGCTAGCGCGCTCCGGTGACCGGCGGCGCCCGTCGCCACTGACGCCGCCGGAGCGCCGCTCACCTCCCGAGGCGGGCGCGGACCATCCGGGGCACCGCGGCCAGGCCGGTGACCGGGCGGAACGCGCGCGCGGCGGCGACCAGCGCGGCGTACTCGTCGTCGGTCAGGTCGATCTCGGCGGCGGCCGCGTTGCGTTCCATCTGCTCGACCCCGGACGCGCCGGGGATGGCCACCACGTTCGGGTGCCGCAGCACGTACGCGAGCGCGATCTGGCTCGGCGTGGCGTCGTGCGCGTCGGCGACCTCGCGCAGCGTGGCGATCAGCGCGGTGCCGCGTTCCAGGTTCTCCGGCAGGAAGTACGGGTTGGCCCGGCGTACCGCCCCGGCGGGCGGGTTCGTGGCGTCGTAGCGGCCGGAGAGGAAGCCCTGCGCCAGCGGCGAGTACGCGATGACGATCCGGCCGGCCTGCTCCGCGTACGGGATGAGGTCTTCCTCGGGGCCGCGGTCGATCATGCTGTAGCGGACCTGGTTGCTCAGCACCCGGCGGCCCAGCGCGGCCTCGGCGAACCGCCACCGGCGCAGGCCGTAGTTGCTGACGCCGACCTCGCCGACCAGTCCGACGTCCTGCAGCGAGCGCATGCCGCGCATGGTGGTGGTGTCGGCGACCACCGGGTTGGCCTGGTGCACCTGGTAGAGGTCGATGCCGTCGACGCCGAGCCGGGCGGCGGAGGCGACGGCGCGCTGCTGCACGACGGGGGCGACCGGCAGCAGCGGGAAGATCTTGCTGGCGACGACGACCTTGCTCCGGTCGTCGCCCAGCGCCGCGCCGAGGATGCGCTCGCTGCGGCCGAAGCCGTACAGCTCGGCGGTGTCGAACAGGGTGACGCCCAGGTCGAGCGCCCGCCGGACGATCTCGGCGGCGCGGCGCTCGTAGTCGGGGCCGTAGCCCCACTCCTTGGAGCCGAACTGCCAGGTGCCGAGGCCGATCTTGGAGATGGGCTTGGGGGTGTCGAGCTGCACGTAACGCATGTGGCCGAACGTACCCGCGCCGCTGCGGCCGCACTCCGCTGCGGACAGAATGGCCCCGTGACATACCTCGCCAGCGACGACCGTTACCACGAGATGATCTACCGGCGCAGCGGCCGGAGCGGGCTGAAGCTCCCCGTCATCTCCCTCGGCCTGTGGCACAACTTCGGACCGGACCGGCCCTTCGAGCGGCAGCGCGACATCGTCCGCCGCGCCTTCGACCTCGGCATCACCCACTTCGACCTGGCCAACAACTACGGCCCGCCGCCCGGTTCGGCGGAGGAGAACTTCGGCCGGCTGCTCGCAGGCGACCTGAAGCCGTACCGGGACGAGCTGGTGATCTCCAGCAAGGCCGGGTACCTGATGTGGCCCGGCCCGTACGGCGAGTGGGGCTCGCGCAAGTACCTGATCTCGTCGCTGGACCAGTCGCTGCGCCGCCTCGGGCTGGACTACGTCGACATCTTCTACTCGCACCGCTTCGACCCGGAGACCCCGCTGGAGGAGACGATGGGCGCGCTCGACGCGATCGTCCGCTCCGGCAAGGCGCTCTACGTGGGCATCTCCAACTACGACTCGGAGCAGACCGAGCGCGCCGCCGAGATCCTGCGCGACCTGGGCACGCCGCTGCTGATCAACCAGCCGTCGTACTCGATGATGAACCGCTGGACGGAGAGCGACGGCCTGCTGGACACGCTGGAGGGCGTCGGCGCCGGCTGCATCGCGTACAGCCCGCTCGCCCAGGGCCTGCTCACCGACCGTTACCTCACCGGCATCCCGGCCGACTCCCGGGTACGCACGAGCGTCTTCCTCAACGAGAGCGACCTCGACGAGGAGACGATGGCGACGGTCCGGGGGCTCGCCGCGGTGGCCGAGCGGCGCGGTCAGACGCTCGCGCAGCTCGCCCTCGCCTGGGCGCTGCGCGACCCGCGCATGACCAGCCTCATCATCGGCGCGAGCAGCGTGGCGCAGCTGGAGGGCAACGTGGCCGCGCTGGACAACCTCGACCTCGCCGGTGAGGACCTGGCCGAGATCGAGCGCCTGCTCGGCTGACTCACCAGACGCGGCGCCGCCCGGCGCGGTGGTTGCGGACACCGCACGGCCGTCCGGGCGGAGGGCCGCCGGCCCGGCTCAGCCGCCGTCCGACCACCGCCGCGGCGAGCAGCGCGACGACGAGCGCCGCCGCGCCGAGCACGAGCGGCCGGGACAGCGGTCCGCCGTCGGTCACCGTCGCCACCGGCACCGCCGGCTCGTCGTCGGTCGCCGCCCCGGCGAGGGTACGCGGAGGCGACGCGCTCGCCTCCGGCGCTGCCGGTGTCGCGTCCGGCTCACCGCGTGCCGCCCGGAAGATCACGTCCGAACAGGAGTAGTAGGTGTCCTGGGTGTCCGAGTTCTGCCAGATGACGTAGACGATGTGCCGGCCGGTGCGGTCGGCCGGCAGCCGCCCCCGCATCTCGTACGCGCCGGAGCGGATCGGCGGGTCGGTGACCTGAAGGAACGGCTTCTTCTCCAGGTCCGCCCAGGTCAGCCGCCGCTGCGGCGAGTACGAGCCGGTGGTGACGTAGAACCGGAACGTGCCCTGGTGCGGGATGGTGGTGCGGTAGCGGAACGTGTGCCGGGCGCCGGCGGTGAGCGTGGTGGCCGGCCAGTCCGCGCGCGGCAGGTCCAGCCCCCGGTACGCGGACAGCCCGCCGCTGCACAGTTCCCCGTCCGGAATGCGTTCCCGGTCCCGCCCGTCGACGCGGGCGACCCGGATGTTGTCCCACTCGCGTACCGCCGCTCCGGCGGCGATCGCGGCCCGGCACGCGGGCGTCCGCGCCCGGCCACCACCTTCCGGCCCGCACGCGGCGGCCCGGCTCAGCGGGCTGGTCGGCGCACCGTGCGCGCCGGCCGGCGTGGCGGCGAGCGGCACCGTCACGGCGACGGCGGCGAGCGCGACGAGCGCGCGGCGTGCGGCCATGTGATCGACCTCCCGCGCACTGGTACGGCCGCGAGACGTCAAAGGTTCGATCCGCGCCGATCGGCCGGGCCGACGTGACCGAACGGACAGACGGGGCGGCGGGGCGCATGTGGGGGGACCTAGAGTGACGAAACCCTGTGATCGAGGAGCGTCCCTTGCCCGAGCCGGAACCGTCCCCCGAGCCCTCCCGCGCCGCCCCGGCGAACGGGCCCCCCGCGGGCGACGTCCCACCTTCCCAGCCCTATCTGCTGGTGATGCCCAGCATGGAGGGCGCGCCCCCACCGGTGCCGTGGCCCGGCGCGGAGGGGCAGCCCGGCTGGGCGATTCCGGTCACCGTCCCGCCCGGCACCCAGGGGTACGCGCTGTTCCTCCCGCTGGTGCCGGCGGCCGGCCAGCCGAGCGCGGTGCCTGCCCAGGCGACAGCACCGGCCGTCGAACGCTCCCCGGTGGAGGATGCCGCCCTCTCCCCCACCACCGGCGACGTCGCCAAGACGCCGCCGACTTCCGCGGGCGCGGGCGTGTCCCCGGCCGGGGACGGTTCGACGGGGGCGGCTGATCATGGGGAGCCCGCCACCGCACCGGCCGACCGTCCGGCGGAGCCCGTCGCCGCCACGCCGGACACCGCTCCGGCGGCCCGGCCTGCCGCCACCCGAGCCGACGGAACCCCTTCGGCTGCCGAGGACGCCGCATCGGCGGGTCCGTCCTCCTCGGGCGCCGGCACGACGGCTCCGGCCACCGGTTCGCCTGCCACCCCGGGTTCGTCCCCGTCGGATGCGCCGAACCCGCAAGCCGGCTCCGGCACACTGGCCAGTTCGGGCGCACCGGGTGCGCACCCGCAGGCCGGTTCCGGCGCGCCCGGCACGCCGCACGCTTCCGGCCGGCCCGGGACCCCGAGCACGCCGCCGATCCCCGGCGCGTCGCCCGCGCTGATCCCCGGCGCGTCGCCCGCGCCGGTCACACCGCACGCTCCGGGGATGCCGCAGCCTCCCGGTCGGCCGGTGGGCGCGCCGCCGTACCCCGGTGTGGGGTGGACCGGCCATCCGCAGGCGCCGGTCTGGGCGCCGCGACCGCCGACGCCGCGGACCTCGTTCCTCGGCGCGCGGTGGCCCGGCCCGAAGGCGGCGACCGGCCGGGCCGTGCCGCTCGCGGTGCTGGCCGGCGCGGTCGGCGGCGCGGTCTTCGTGCCGCTGGGCCGGGTCGGCGTCGGCTGGTTCCTGGGGTGGCTCACGCTCACTGTCGCGGTGGTGCTGGCGATCCGGTCGAAGACCGCTGACCTGCCGCGCGCCGACCGGCTCATCCGGGCCGGGTGGGCGGCGGCCGCGCTGGCGCTGATGGCCGTGCCGGCGTTCCGCAACGCCTGGTGGCTCGTGACGTTCTGCGTGCTCGGCGCGCTGGGCTGCGCCACCCTCGCGATCGTCGGCGGACGGTTGGTGCGATCGATCCTGTTCGGCCTGGTCGCCACGCCGTTCGCGGCGTTACGCGGCCTGCCCTGGGTACGCCGGCACGTCACCGCCTCGGCGTCGGCGGCGACGGTGAGCAAGGTGACTGTCTCGGTGGTCGCCACGGTCGTGGTGCTCGTGGTCTTCGGCAGCCTGCTCGCCTCCGCCGACGCGGCGTTCTCCGAGGCGCTCGGCTCGCTCGTTCCCGAGACCGACATGGGTTCGGTGTTCAGCTGGGTGTTCCTGGCCGTGGTGGGCGGGCTGATCGCGGTGGCCGCGGTCTACACGCTCGCCGCGCCGCCGGACCTGTCCACCGTGGACAGGTCCGGCGAGCGGCGGATCGGCCTGCTGGAGTGGGCCCCGGCCATCGGCGCGCTCGTCCTGCTGTTCGCCGGGTTCGTGGTGGTGCAGTTCACTGTGCTCTTCGGCGGGCAGCAGCACGTGCAGCGGGTCGCCGGTCTCAGCTACGCCGAGTACGCGCGCAGCGGCTTCTGGCAGTTGCTCTTCGTCACGCTGCTGACGGTGGCGGTGCTCGGCGGCGTGGGCCGCTGGGCGCGCCGGGAGCGGCCGGTCGAGCGCGTCCTGCTGCGTGTGCTGCTCGGGCTGATCAGCGCGCTGAGCGTGGTGATCGTGGCGTCGGCGTTGTCCCGCATGTGGACGTACCAGAAGGTCTACAGCTTCACCGGCGAGCGGATCTTCGTGATGGCGTTCGAGATGCTGCTCGGCACGGTCTTCCTGATGATCATCCTGGCCGGCGTCCGGTTCAAGGGCCGGTGGATTCCCGGCGCCACCGTCGCGCTGGCCGTGACGATGCTGCTCGGCCTGGCGGTGCTCAACCCGGAGGACTACGTCGCCCGCCGCAACACGCTGCGGTACGAGCAGACCGGCAAGATCGACGCCTGGTATCTGCGGGCGCTGTCCGCCGACGCGACGCCGTCGCTGGCCAAGCTTCCCGATCCGGTACGCCGGTGCACGCTGAGCTGGATAGCCGACGACCTCGCCGAGCCCGACCCCTGGTACGCCTGGAACCTCGGTCGGCAGCGCGCCCGTAAGGCACTGGAGGAGGTCGGCCCGCAGGCGGTCGGCGGCCCGAAGGACTGCCGCCGGGCGGACCAGTTCGACCTGCCGAAGACGCGCGGCCCACGCTGACGTCGCCGACCGGGCCGCGGATCGCCGCGGCCCGGTCAGGCGGGGCCGCCGCCGAAGCCGATCTCGTTGCCGTCCGGGTCGTGGAAGATCGCCTTCCGGACGCCGTTGTCGTAGGTCTCCTGCGCAGCCGGCTCCAACCCTCGGGCGGCGATCGCCGCGAGACGGGAGTCGAAGTCCTCGACGAAGACAGTCTGCATGGCGTGACCGGCGTGGTCGGGCCGCACCTCGATGTAGAGGTAGCGGTGCTCGGCCAGCTCCCACACCGCCTCGTGGTCGTTGGGCAGGAACTGCGGCGGGGCGCCGAGCAGCCGCTCGTACCAGGCCGTCGACACGGCGATGTCATGGATCGGAACGCCGGCGAACAGGTCGACAGTCATCCGGCAAATCTAGCCGCGTCGACGTGCCCGCGTGGGCTCACGCCGTACCGGCGTTTGAACGCGGTGCTCAGCGCGAACGAGCTGCCGTAGCCGACCCGGCGGGCCACCGCGCCGACAGTGGCGCCGGGCTCGCGGAGCAGGTCGGCCGCGAGCGCCAGCCGCCAGCCCGTCAGGTACGCCATGGGCGGCTCGCCCACCAGGGCGGTGAACCGCCGGGCCAGCGCCGCCCGCGACAGCCCCACCTCGGCGGCCAGCGACGCCACCGTCCACTGCCGGGCCGGGTCGTCGTGCAGCATCCGCAGCGCCCGGCCGACCACCGGATCCGCGTACGCCCGGTACCAGCCGGGCGCGGCAGCCCCGGGCCGTGCGAACCACTCCCGCAGCGCGGCGATGAGCAGCAGGTCCAGCAGGCGGTCCAGCACCGCATCCTGGCCGGGGTCGTCCTTGACGATCTCGTCGGCCAGCAACGGCACGAGCGGAGAGTCCCAGGACTCACGGCGGACCACCGCCAACGGCGGCAGCGTGTCGAGCAGCCGCCGCCCGACAGCGCCCCGCACCGGGTACGTGCCGGTGAGCAACACGGTCCGGCCGTCCGGTCCGTTGCCCCAGGTGCGTACGCCCCACCGCGTCATCGCGAACAGCTCGCGCCCGTCCGGCGTGGTGCAGCGCTGCCCCGGGTGCACTACCACCTGCGGCGCCGTGGCCGGGTCGTCCGCCACCGTGTACGGGGCCGGGCCACGCACGATCGCCACGTCACCATCGCCGAGCCGCGCGGCCTCCCCCTCCTCCGGGACGATCCAGGCGTCCCCCCGCACCACGGCGACCAGCGTGAGCGGCGCCTCGTCCCGGATCAGCATCGACCAGGGCGGGGTGAGGATCGAGCGCAGCAGGAAGGCGCCCCGCGCCCGGGGACCGTCGAGCAGGCCGGAGACGGCGTCCACGGAGACGATTGAACACAGGATCGCGCGTCCTGGCCATGGGCCGTCTCACCGCGCGGCGGGTTCGATGGACACATGCGACTCGTACAACAACTGACGCTGGTCGGCGCCACAGTCGGGGCCGGGCTGATGGCGGGCCTGTTCGCCGCGTTCGCGTACGCGGTGATGCCGGCGCTGCGCGGCGCGGACGACCCCACGTTCGTGGACGCCATGCAGCGCATCAACGTCACCATCGTCAACGGCTGGTTCCTACTGGCCTTCCTGGGTACGCCGGTGCTGGCCGCGCTCGCGGCGGTGCTGGCATGGCGCGGGGCGGTCCGGCCGGCGCTGCCGTGGATCGTCGTCGGGCTTGCTCTCTACCTGGTGATGTTCGTCGTCACCGTGGCGGTGAACGTGCCGCTGAACGACGCGCTCGCGGCGGCTGGTTCCGCCGATCCCGGTGCGGCGCGCGAGCGCTTCGAGTCCGCCTGGGTCACCTGGAACCTGGTCCGGACGCTGGCGAGCACGGCCGGTTTCGGCGCGCTGTGCTGGGCGCTGGCGCTCGTCGGGCGGGCGGCCGGTTGAGCGGATTCCGGCCGGTTCAGCCCATTGCCGGCACCACCCGGATTGCTGGCACACCGCCGTTCACCAACTCACACCACCGGTGGGCCGGCGGTCATCAGCGGGGGCCGAAGACGGTGCCCAGCTTGGACAGCCGAGCGTTGTCCAGCTCCCACTGCAGCACGGTATCGAGCGTGTCGAGTGCCCGCCCCTCGACCGATGCCTTTGTACTCTGCAGGCCGTCGACCACCTCGGGCAGGGCCGCCACCACCGCTGCGGTGGCGGTCCGCATGGGCTCTTCGGCGCCGTCTGCCACGGCCCGGATCAGGTTCACCACCGGGATGCGGGCGGTGCCCGCGTACCGCCCCGCGACCCGCTCCAGGCCGGCCGGCATTCCGGCCCCCGCCTCCCGCGTGGCCGCGGACAGCCCGGCGAGCAGGAACTCGGCCAGTTCACTGCGGCCCACGGCGAGACCGGGCAGCACCGCCGCGACCGCGGCCCGGGTCGCCGTCTCCACGGGCGTCTCGGCACCGCCGTCTTCCGGGGCGTCCGCTTGGTAGGCCAGCCGCCGCCGACCCGCGGTGCTCATCTGGAACAGCACCATGAGCGTCATCGCCCGGTAGAAGTCGCTTACCCCCGCGGCACCTGCCAGCGCGGCCAGCCGCGGCACCGCCCCCGGGGTGGCGGGCACCACCGAGCCCTGCGGGAACGCGTCGCTCGCGATCGCTGCGATCAGGTCGCCCACACCGTCGAAGGTGCGGCCCTCGAAGGGCACCACCTCGGCGGCCGCGCGAAGATCGGCGGCAGGACGACGGAAACCGCCGCACTTGAGTCCGGGAGGCGCGGGCAAGGACGGCGCGACGGCTGCCTGCCCGCCGACGAGCTCCGCGCGGATCCGGTCGGCCTCGGCCCGGTCGAGCTCGTGCACGAGGCCCTCCCGGGAGAAGCGCTCGATCGCCTCGTCCGGAAACTGGCCACACGCCGAGTTGACCTGCCCGCCGTACTTCCGGGCAATTGCCGCAACGGCCTTCTTCTCGGCCGGTGAGACCTCCAGCGGACCCTCATAGGGCGGGTCCACGGCCAGCGAGTGAACTCGCCACCAGCCGGCGAAGCGACCCTCCAGCGGGTCGGTCGGCACCTCCCGTACCGCGACCAGCAGGTGGCCGCGCTCGGCCAGCTTCTCGGCGACGGCATGGGCCGAGACCTCATCCGGCACCGACACGACGAAGCGCATCTCACGAATCACGGCGGCATTCTATCGACGATGGGTCGGGCTGCCCGGCGCCACAAACGCCGGGCAGCCCGGTGCTCAGAGCAGCAGGGTGCCGCCGTTCACCTTGATGCCATACAGTGAGCCGTTGCGGTAGATCTCGAAGCCGCGCTGCCCCTTCGGGTATTTCTTCTTGCCGCCCGCCGCGGGAACCGCCTGCCGCCACTTCGAGCGTCCGGTGAGTCGGCCGCCGCGATCCCGGATCGAGTTTTCACACCAGGGACAGACGTTGCGACTCGCCGCGCCGTGCAGCGGCTCGTACTTCGAGTCCACAGCGTGCTTCAGGGCGTTCATCTCGGCGTGCAGGTCGTCGAAGTTGACCGCTTCTTCCTCGTTGCCGCGCAGCGCCGCCCTCTGCGCCGCCGTCAGTCCCTTGCCGTTGGCCGCGACCACGTCGACGTAGGTGACCGTGCCGTCCGGCAGCACCTTCTTGCTGCGAACGATCGCCGTCGTGCCGAGCTTCCACTGGAAGTAGCCAGCCGCCGTGCCGTCCCGGCGCAGGTCGTGCAGCTCCTTGGCTCGGTGCTCGAGGATCGAGCAGGCTTCCGCGTTGTGAACCAGGACCGGCGTGCCACCGGCGACGACGTAGTACGTGTCGATGTCGTCGACGTCGAGGTTGTGCACCGTGGCGACGGCACCGTAGGCGACCACCGCGATGACCGTGACGCGGGCGCCGTCCGGCGTGAGCAGCTGCATGCCCGCCTTCAGCACGCCGGCGTCCAGCCACTTCCGCTCGTCTTCCACCCAGATCGGGTGGCCGTCGGTGGCGGTCACGGTGCCGTCGTCGACGCCGTCGCCGTCGGCGTCGATGGTGATCTTCACGAGCTGCTTGTCACCGGTGCCCGTGATCAGTGACGTGACGGGGCGGATGCCGTCCTCACCGGTCTCCGGGTTCCGCGCGACGACCTGATCATCCAGGTCGACGTCCTCGATCGGCTTGGTGCTGCCGTCGGCCATCAGCACCCGCGTGCCGGGCAAGAAGCTGTTGCAGCCCTTGGAGAAGACACCCTTCGCGGCGTTCTTCAACGACCCGATACCTCGTGCGGCGTTCTTGGCCTGCCGGACGCCGGGAACCATGCCGGCGATGCCCGACGCACAGCCGCCGACGTCACCACCCACACAGGACTTGGCCGTGTCGATCGCTCCGGCGACGGCCGCCACCGCACCGGCCGCCGCAGCGACCACCTGCGCGGGCGGGGGCAACACCGCCGCGACCATCGCCACGGTGCCGGCCACCGACGCGATCGTGCCGGCGTTGTCGACCACCGCCTTGGTGGCCGCCTTGGCGCCGTTCGCCACCGCACTGGCCGTCTTCTGGATGCCATTCTTGATGGCACCCCAGAACAGGCCGTCCGGGTCGGAGAACGTCGTCGGGTTGTTGTTCGAGTACGCGTACGGGTGAAGCCGTTGCGGGTCGTGCTCGTCGATCTCGGGGTCGACCGAGATGAACGCGCCGGTTCTCGGGTCGTAGTACCGGGCGCCGAGCAGGGTCAGTCCGGTCGGATCGTTGATGCCGCCCACGAACCCGCGCTGGCCCGAGGGCCACTGCGGGGTCGGCGATCCGTCGCGCGGGTTGCCGTACGGGTCGTTGTACTTGATCGTCGCGGCCCGGGTGACCGAGTTGACCGCCCAGGTCGCGGAGTCCTGGGCGTCCGACGCCAGCCAGATGATGTCGCCCTTGCGGCTGGTGGTGTCGGTCCGTGACGCGATCGTGTCACCCGCGTGCTCGTAGTACCGCGTGGCGCTGGTGTTCGCCGGCGACGAGGTGTACTCGTTGCCGAACAGGAAGGCGGTGGCCGCCCCCGTCGGGTCGATCCGCGCGATGCGGTTGCCGTCGACGTCGTACACCATCGTGGTGTCGCCCTCCGGCCCGCTGATCTTGGTCAGCTTGCCGTGCGGACTCCACTGGAACGTCTCGGTGCGGTCGCCCACCTTGCGGTACTTCAGGTTGCCCCGCTTGTCCCAGTCGTAGTGGTCGACCTGCTCACCGGTCGTAATGGTGCGCACGCCGTGCGGCTGGGCACCGGCCGCGTACCCGTAGATCGAGCTCTTGTCGGTGAGCTTGTCGCTGGTGGTGGTCCGCGACCCGTGTTCGTCGAACGCCCAGGTCTTCCAGTACGGCGCCTTGCCACCCGCAGCGGTCGGGCCGGCGCACTCGGTGGCCACCTGCGTCCAGGCCTCCGTCAGGCGACGCAGGTGGTCGTAGGTGAAGCACTGGACGTCTTCCTCGCCCGCACGCGGGTTCTTGTCCGCGTCCACCGGCCGGTTGGCGACCGAACGGACGTTTCCGACCTCGTCGTAGTCGTACGTGACCGCGGCCACGTTCGGCACGCTGCCGTCGCGGTCGAACCGGAACTCCGACAGCCGCCGGGTGGCGTCGTCGTAGACGTAGTTCTGGTACGCCTGCGGCTTGTCCCCGACCGGAGTACCGAGCCAGCGGTTGAGCACCTCGCCGTACGGCGAGTAGGTGGTCCGGTCGACGTACGTGCGGGTGGTGCCGGACGGCGAGGAGGTGCCCGCCAGCTTGACCACGTTGCCGAGGTCGTCGTACGTGCGGGTCAGGCCCTCCTTCTCCATCGGGCCGATCTTCGGCAAGCTGGAACGCAACGGCAGGCCGTTCGCGGTGTACGTGTACGTCGCGACGTAGGTGCCGGCGAGCCCTGTCAGCCCCGGCATCGCCGGGATGGTGACCTCTTCGTCGACGACCTGGTACGCGTCGCTGTACTCGAAGATCTCCTTGGTGAAGGAGTGCCCGCCGACGATCGAGGTCGACTTGCTGAGGTGTCCCTTCGCGACAGTGTCGTAGGTCCACTCCGCCGCCTTGACGCCGTTGAACAGGCGCTGCTTCTGGCGGCCCAGGTCGTCGTAGGTGGTCGAGACCACGTCGCCCTCGGCGTCGATCGACTTGGTGACGTCGTCGCCGTTGTTGTACTCGAGCACCGTGGTGCCCTTGTCCGGGTCGACCGTCTTGATCTCACGACCGCGCAGGTCGTACTCGTACCGCCAGGTGAGGGCCCCCTTCACCACGGTCTCGACGTCGCCGCGCGGCGTGTATGTGTACGACGTCTTGTCGAACGCGCCCTCCGGCTCGGGCCCGTGGAACTCCCGCTCCTCGATGACGTCGCCGTCGACGTTCTCGATGGTCGCGGTCGCGGTGCCGCCCTTCGGCGGCGTGACGGCCACCTGCCAGCCCGCCGAGTTTCCGCCGTACGCCGTGGTGGTGCCCCACTTGCGGACATTGTGCGACCAGAGCGCCTCCTCCACGACGCGCCCCAGCCGGTCGTAGGTCGACACGGTCCGGCTGCGGTCCTCGCCCGGTGTGATGTTCACCAGTCCGGTGCCCGGCCTGCCGAGGGCGTAGTTGCCGTCCGACTTGTACTCGACCTGGCCGCGGTCGTTGTAGCCGGTGCCGGTGACCAGGCGGGCGTCCTTGCCGTCCTTGTCCTTCTGCGCGTCCTCCTGGACCTGCACCGACCGGTAGAGCGAGTCGAACAGGCCGATCTCGCTGATCTGGTTGTTGTTCGGGCCGAGCCGCTTGGTGGTCACCGCCAGCGGCCCGTTGTTGCGGACCAGGTAGGAGAACTCCAGGTTCGGCGTGGCGGTCCTGGCTCGACCGGGCAGCCAGACCTTCGCCAGCCGGCCCATCGGGTCGTGCTCCAGGTCGGTGCGCTTGTTGTTGGCGTCCAGGATCGAGGTGGGCGTGGCCCACGCCGGGTTCTGGTCGGTGATCACCTCGTGTTCGAGTGGGTTGCGCGTCCGGGTCTGGGTGACCGGGCCGGGACCCGCCGGGGTGTAGTACGTCTTGCTGGTCTTGCCGAGCGAGTCGGTGTTGCTGGTCGGCCGGCCCAGCGCGTCGAAGGCCGCCCGGGTGGTCACCGTGTACTTCGGCGCGCCGTCCATCCACTCGTCGAGCGTGTCGACTCGGGTCGCCCTGCCCTTGCTGGGCACCGCGCCATGTGTGTCCGACCCGTCGTAGTAGGTCTTGACGTCGGCGACGACGTCGGCCGGCCGGGACACCGTCGCGCCACAGGCCTTGGACACGGTCTCGCTCCGCGACACCAACCCGCGCAACCAGAGGGCGTCGTTCTGCACGTACGTGTTACGGGTGCACGACTCGTCGCCGGTCTTGCTTGTGTCGCCCAGTTCGTACGCGACCTCGGCGTAGCCCTCGTCGTCGTACGTCGTCCGGGTCTCGCTCTGCTCCCAGGTGCCGGGGGCGAGCAGGCGGCGCTCCTTCTTCACCGACGGGGCGATCTTGTACGCCCGGTCCGATCCGCCGGTACGCGTGCGGGTCGCGGTCTGCTTGACCCAGTACGACGTGATCGACGATTCGACGACCGCGGTGCCGTCGAGCGAGGCCACCTCGAGCGTAGAGCCGGCGAGCGCGGGCTGGTCGGTGTAGCTGTTGCCGGCCGAGTCGATGACCTGCACGCTGCGGGTCTTGTCGCCGGGCAGCGGCTGGTCGTCGAGGCCACGGAAGAACTGCTTGCGGGTGACCAGCGGAGCCTGCGTGCCGCCGACCGTGGCGGTCACCCGGGAGTAGCCCCGCCACTGACCGTAGGTGCGGTGCTTCTTCTTGGTGAACTCGCCGTCGTCCCAGCCCCAGAGCACGTTGGTATTGGTGCCCTCGTTCGAGTACGCGTAGCGGGTGGTCACCGGCGGCTGGCCGGCGGTGTTCTCGTACGTGGTGACCTCCTTGACCACGTACTTGCGGAACCAATCCCTGGTCGGGTCCCAGTAGCCGTCCGGGGTCCAGTACACCGGGTAGCAGAGCCGGCTGTTGTTCTCCACAGCCGGCAGGTCGTTCGCGTCGCAGTCGGCGTCCGAGTAGCTGACGAAGATGTCCGCGCCGGACTCGGTGCGGATGTTCTGGACCCGCCAGCGGGAGAAGAACTCTGTTCCGGCGATCGCGTTGACCTGGTTGGCCAGCTCGACGCCGGTGAACACCACCGGCGGGTCGGTGACGGTGCCACCGACGTGCCCGGCGTGCGTGATCGACTTGAGCCACAGCGACGCGGAGCGCGCCGCCTTGGGCGCCTTGAACTCCTGGTCGAGCGTCCATGACTCGACCGGGTCGAACCCGGTCGCGCTCGTGCGGATCTGAGTGGTGATCTTGGTGAGCCGCTTGATGGAGTAGAAGACCGGCGCGAGCTTGTCGGTGCACGGCTCGGCGGTGCACTCCTTGTCCCACGGCACGTCGGGCCAGTTCGCGGTGACCGGCTTGCCGTCGGAGTAGCACTCGGTCGCAAAGCACCGGTCCGCTGTGCTGAAAATGATCCGGCCGGTGGCCGCGACGTCCGGGTACGCCGTGTGCAGGCCGTACTCGATGCGCTCGAGGTTGCCGCCGCGGTCGAACGAGACGCGGTTGCTCTTGTCGCCGGCCGCGCCGTAGTGCCCGGTCTCCTTCTTGTAGAAGTAGCGGGTCATGTTGCCGTGGACGTCGATCTGCTTGTCCAGCAGCCAGCGCCAGACCTGCTGACAGGACGAGTCCTTGAACACGTCGGCGTGGCAGTCCTCGCCGTCGTGGTTGCCGAAGACCGGCACCGACCACCGCGAGTTGGACGTGGCGACCTCGGCGGCGAAGAAGTTACGGGTGCCGTCCGGGGTCGTGATGATCCACCGTTCGGTGGTCGCGGTGCCCTTCTTGGCGGGCGAGCCCTCCAGCTGCACCTTCCAGTTGGCGTCCGCGGCGGGCCGCCAAGTGCCCGTCGCGTCGTCCTTGACCAGCGCCGTGTTCGTTCCGCTCAGCGAGACGGTGATGTTCGGCGACTTGTCCTTCCAGCACTGGTCGAGAGTCTTCTTGTCCTTGTTGTTCGGGTCTTTGCCGGCGACCTTGTCCACGTCGTCCTGGCAGGTGACGTAGCTGCGCTCGATGTAGCCGGGGGTGTAGTCCCAGCCGTCGCCGGCCCAGGACGCCTGGTTGTTGTTGCCCGCCATCCGGCCGTCGACCATCTGCGACGAGTAGTTCAGCGCGACGTCCGGCACCGGGCCGGGCGCCGGAGGCACCTTGATGGCATTCGAGTAGTTGAACGCCCCTGAGCTGTCGCCGGCCGTCCACGAGCCGGACGCCTGCAGGTCGCTGGCCTTGTAGTCGCCCTCACCGGACTCGGTGTCCGCGGAAAGGGCGAGCATGGTCGGCCCCGCCGCCGTCAGCGCCATCGGCGCCGCCAGCGTCGTCGCCTGCTTCGCCGTCTTCAGCGGCACCGCGTCCTGGCACTCCGCCTTCTGCGGGGTCGTCGCCGCGCACGCCGGCAAACGGCTGAGGTTGAGTCGGCCCGCCCAGCCGCCGCCGTACATCTGGCTGAAGCTGTCGATGTCGACCTCGGTCTCCACGTCGCCGGGCTGATCGCCCTCGACCGCGAGCACCGGGCCGCTCAACCCCAGCTTGGTGGACTGATCCTCAGGCAGGGACGTGACCCGCACCCGGTCCGGCGCTTTCTTGCCGGGTATGGCCTTGACCCGCACCGTGATCGAGCCAGCCTTGCCCTCGACCGCGCGGCCGGCGGCGCCGGCCAGGACGATCTCGGTGGAGCCGGCGGCGGGCCAGCGGCCCTTCTCCGGCCCCTTCCAGGCGCCGCCGTCGGCGGGCAGCGGGACCGGGTCGACCTTGACGGTGCCGAAGTTGGTGGCGGCGACGGACTGGCTGTCCCGCTCGCCGTCCAGCGCCTCGGCGACCCAGTTGTAGGTCAGGAAAGAGGTCAGCATCAAAGCCGAGGCAGCCAGGGCGAACCCGCGCCGGTCTGATGAGAAGAACTTCTTTTTCTCAGTCATGAACGTTCTCCGGTCAGGCGTGGGCGAAGGTGCCGAAGAGGTCGGGGTCGACCGTCGAGGTCCAGACGCGGACGTCGTCGACGATGCCGCCCAGGTAGTTGGAGCGGGTCCCGCCGGTCAGGGCGAGACAACCGACTCGAAGCGGGGAGGATCCAGACCACAGCGAGCCGGTCAGCGTGGTGCCCTCACCCTGCGGCTCGCCGTCCACATAGAACGTGAGCTTGTTCGTCAGCCCATTGAAGACCGCCGCCACGTGCGTCCATGCGCCGGCCGCCGGGGCGGCCAGCGAGCGCACCTCCGCGGTCGGCGCGTCAGCGGAGTCACCGCCGGTCATCACCACCCGCAACCGGCCGACGCCGGCCGCGTACTCGATGAGGAAGCGGTGCTTGACGCTGCCCGACTGCGACAGCACGGTGCGGTCGCCGGTCAGGTCGTCCAGCGATACCCAGGCGGCGACCGAGAACGACTCGTTCGCCTGAATCACCGGCGCATTGGTCTCGGCGCACGAGCCCTCGTCGAGGGCCAGGCCCAGCGCGCCGTTGCGGCTGGCGAACCGGTCCTGCTCCCAGTGCGGCTCACCGGAGGCCATCGAGAGGTGCCTGGCATTGCCGGAGCGGTCTTCCAGGTTGGTCGGCTCCTCGGCACGCGGCCCCTCCAGCGGGTACCAGGCCTGCACACTGACCGGCGGGTTGGCGTTCTTCACGGCGGCAGCCGCGGCGTCGGTGAGCGCGCCGCGCCACACTTTCACATCGGTGATCGCGCCTCGGAAGAAGTCGTTGCGCGCGCCGGCGTACTTGGCGCAGCCGAGGCTGAGCACACCGGACGCGTTCCAGTTCGCGCCGGTCGACCGCACCACGGACGCCGCCTTCGCGCCGTTCACGAACAGCGACATCGTCTTGGTGGTGGCGTTGTAGGTGGCGGTCAGGTGCGTCCACTTGCCCACCGTCGCGGCGAACGCGTCGGTGCTGCCGCCCGCCCACTCCGAGGTCGAGGTCTCGGAGTCGGAGGCCTTCATCATGAGCGCCCAGAACGGTACGCCGGCAGCGTTCGTGCGGGCGCCGAGAAACAAGCCGCTGACCCGGTTGCCGTCGGTGCCGATGATCGTCTGGTTCATCGCGCTCGGGTCGTCCAGACGGGCCCAGACGGCGAGCGTGAACGACTCGTCGCTGCGGATCACGCTGTGCTGCGTGGTGGCGCACCGGTCACCGCTGACGTACCAGGCGGAGCCCGGCCGGCCGTACGCGTCGTCGGTCCACTCCATGGGAACCGTCGGTGCCGGCGTCGGCTCGGGGGTCGGTTCCTCGGACGGATCCGGCGACGGCTCCTCGGTCTCCTCAGGCACCTCGGGACTACCGGTCGGGTCCGGCTCGTTCGGGTCGCCGGTCTCGGTCGGCTCGGGCGTCGGCTCCTCGCCCGGCGGCGGGGTCGGGCCACCGCCCGGGCCCGGATCGGGTGCCGGGTCGTCGGTGACCTCGGGCTCCGGGGTTGGCTCGGGCGTAGGCGGCGTCGCCGGGGCGGGCACGGTCAGCGTGTGGCCGTGGTTGCTGGCGTCGTCACCGGTGCCGCGTAGCTTCCAGGCCGCAGCGACACCGGCCGGCAGTTCGTCGCGCGCCGCGGCGATCTGCGCGTCGCTGAGCAGGCCGCTCCACATCGCGACGTCGTCCACCGCGCCGATCAGATGCTCATTGATCACACCGGCGGTACCGCCGCAGCCGACCAGGGTGCGGGCGGTGCCGCGCCACGGCAGGGCGCCGATCGCGGTGGTCGCCTGTACTGCGCCGTCCACATAGAGCCGCATCGTCTTGCCGACCGGGTCGACCGTGGTCGCCACATGCTGCCAGCCGTTGAGCGGCGGGGAGGTGGTGCCGCGGGCGATCGTTGAGGTTCCCGTAGCCGAGTCGGCGTTGGTGATCGCCGTCTGCCAGCGGTCACTGGCCTGGTCGTAGGAGAGCGCGAAGGCCGGCGCGTTGGTGCCGGTGACGGCCAGCACGGTGCGGTTCGACCCGGCCGCCTTGCTGGTCAGCTTGACCCAGGCCGTGGCGGTGAACGCCGCGTCACTGCGCACCACCGGAATCGTGGTGGCGCAGCCCGTACCGGTCAGGTCGAGCGCGGTGCTGCCGTGGTTCAGCCGGTCCGCCGAGTACGTCGGCGTGCCGGAGACCGTCCACCGCAGGTCCTTCGCGGTGGACGCCTCACTGGTGTTGCCCTCGTCGTCGATGGTGCCGGAGTCGTCACGCAGGTTGCTGGTCATCCGCCAGACGGCCATCGGCTCGACCGGCGTGACCCGCCCGGTGAAGATGTTGTAGATCGCCCGCGACGAAGAGTTGAGGGCGTTGTCCCGGGCCCACACGTAGATCTGTGTCAGCCCGCTGTCCGCGGTGAAGGTGACCTCCGCCTTGCCGGCCGACGCCGTGACGTTCGACGACTTCACGTCGACGCCGATGCCGTAGTCGAAGCGCTCGACGCCGGAGAGCGCGTCGGTCGACGAGAAGGTGAGGGTCACCGGCTTGCCCAGCTCGGGCGTCGGGGTGCCGGCCTTGCGGGCGATCACCGGCAGGGTGGGCGGCGTGTGATCCTGCCGGAAGTAGCAGGTCTTGCTCCAGCCGGTCTTGTCCGTGCCGTCGGTGGCGTAGACCCTCCAGTTGTAGCTGCCGTCCGCGAGCACCGGGGTGGTCCAGGTCGCTTCCTTGCCCGAGGCCACCGCGGCGGAGGTGTAGTCGGCCGGCGCCGTCGGGCCGTTCACGTCGAAGACGAGCCGCACCGAGTTGTCGGCGTCGGTTGCCGTGGCGTACAGGGCCGGGGTGCTGTCGTTGATCCAAGGACCGGGCGAGGCGGCGCAGTTACCGCCCGGCGCGGTGCGCACCGGCACCGGCGAGGTCGGCTTCGACTGGTACTCGACGACCAGCTTGATCTTGCCGCGCTCGGCCTTGACCCAGTGGCCGCCGCTCTCGGTGGGCACCCGCAGGCCGAACGTGATGGTGCTGTAGTTCTCGTCGGCATGCCGCTGCACGTGGGTCTTCACACCGCCCGCGTTGAACTTGACCCAGGCCGGCTTCTGGCCGCTGCAGCCGCTGTTCACCTTGACTGTCTTGGTATGGATCGCCTTGCCGTGCAGCCACTTGCCCTTCATGCCGTTCCAGGTCGGGGTGTTGCCGTCGATGGCGTTGGTCTGCCAGAGCGCCAGCGACTCACCGGCGCACCAGGCGCTGTGCGTCAGGTAGGCGTCGACGCTGGGCGTATTGATGACCCGCTTGCCCCTGAGCGCGCTGATGTCGAACTGCATGTGCGCGCGCCACACGTCGCCGTAGTTGTCGTAGTTGGACCCGATCCGGATGACCTCACGCGGCCAGGCGTCGCCGGAGACCCACTTGGTGTCCGGCCGGGAGTCGTTGACCGGAATCCACTTCGCGTAGTACTTCGAATAGGTCGGGTCGATGTAGACAGGGAACGTCGACTGCGCGGACAGCAGATCCTCGTCGACGCTCACCGTCAGCCTCTTGCCGGCAACCCGTACGTCCAGGTCGGACCGGCGGGCGAACTCGCTCGGAGCCTCGGCGGTGGACGGCTCGGCCACCCGCGGTGGGGCGAGGCCCTCGGGATCCTCCCGGCGCAGCGCGGCGGTCTGCGGGTCACGGACCTGCCGGGTCGAATCCCAGGCCATCGCCTTGGGAGCGCCGGCGATCACACCGGCCGGGCCCTTGATGACGATCTCGTCGTTGGTCTCGGTCACGGTCGCCGAGCCGCCGATGACGTAGGCCGTCTCGCGCACCTCGGGGTTCGCGGCAGCCTCGGCGTTCTTCACTACGAGCACGTGCGAGAAGCCGCCGGGCACGGCACGCACCACCAGGTCCACGCCCGGGTGAACCTCCGGGTACGTGACCGAGTCCTCGCGCACGACGCCGGCCGGCAGCGGCGCGGGCCAGGTCAGCGTGAAGTCGGCGCCACCCTCGCGGTAGGTCGCCAGCGGGCCGGTGCCACCGGTCGAGAACGACACGTCGGCCGCAGCCCTGGGCCGGAACCGGCCGTCCGCGCCGCGCTCGAGGTTCGTGTCCAGCGCGATCCAGCGGTCGTTTCGCTCGACGCGCTGCGGCTCGAGGTAGGTCTCCATAGAGAAGTCGCCGCTGGGCAGGGCGACGACCTTGGTGGTCTCATCGGCTTCGGCGAGGACCTCGACGGGCTTGTCACAGAGCTCCGCGAGGCGCTGTGCCGCCGCCTCGGTCTCGGCAGCCGGCTCACTCTCGGCGACCACTCCGGACGGACAATCCGCAGCATGAGCGGCGGTAGGTGGTGATGTAACGACTGAGAGTAACGTCGCCAGGATCGCCAAAGTGGCGCCCTGCGCGATGCGGGCGTGCGCCATCGTCATTTGTGTTGCTCCCCCGTGAACCATGCGATGAAGTCGTTCTCGCGCAGGGTTCAGCGGTTGCCCATCTGCCCCCGTACGGCAAAGCGCGTGGGCAGATGGTAGGAGCCAATGGTGACCTTGGTCAATGAACTTTCACCTGACTGGCGCTGCCCCTCGGTCAGATCCTCGCCCAGGCAAGTCGTGACAGTGTCTGACGTGTGGGGCTTGAGGTAGAAGCGCCGCTGTTGGTGGCAGCAAGGCCGCGCTGCCATCATCGCTGGTCTCGTCACTGTCCTGCGTACCGGCTCTGCTACCTGCGACACCGACCGCAACACCGACCGCCGCCAACCGGCATCACGCCCGCGACAGCACCCGCCCGCTGGCATTGTTCGGCACCTAACGACTTTGCCGGGGCCGTGGTCCCAAGCCGGGCAACACTCGTGCTCGACGACGTCTTCGACGACTCGCACTCCGTCACGGGGCTTCCAACGCCGTACGGGAACTGCACAAACGCAGCAGCGAAGTGACCATGCATGGTCGGCCGTCCGCTGTGCTGGTCTCGGTGGAGGACTTGAAGCGTCTGGAGGAACGGGTCGCGGTTCTCGGGGATGCTGGCACCCTGTGGCGGCCGGCCGACTCGACGCGGAACGTGCCGAGGTGAAGAGGTGTCTGCCCGCCCTCCCGCGGAGATCATTCGCGCCCGTCGCGCCTCGGTCGCGTAAGGCCCCGGCCGTCACTGTGGCCTCGTACGAGTTCATGACCGGGCCGTTGGCGCGAAACCCTGCCGGGTCGGGAAGCGTCTGCTGCCGCCATTGTCAGATCGATTCAGCGCCCGGCGAAGCACCTATCGGATCATCTACCGCATTGACGATGACATTCACACCGTCACTGCTGTGGAAGTGCTTATCGAATTGACGTGTACCGCCCATGACGCCCCTGGCTCCGTGCCCGATCGCGACAGGCATTCAGTGCGGTAGGTGCCGTGTCGATGAGTGTGGCTGACCAGGCTGCGGCCCTTGAGGCTCAGGTGGCGCAGCATCCGGACGAGCCACCGAAAAACTCGATCGACCGCTACCACACGGCAAATCGAAAACGGCACCATGGACGACGCCACCGCCGGACCCCGCATCCGCGAACTCCGCCAACGACTCGCTCAATTCCAAGCCCGTCATCGCCGAAGTCCGATTCACCGACCAGGGAGTCGTACCCGCGTTCAAGATCCCCGCCGACACGACAATGCCCCCGCCCGAAACGGACGGGGGCACCTCAGGAGTACCACCGGTTCGCACAACGGTGCGATCGGTGGAGCCGAGGGGACTCGAACCCCTGACCCCCACACTGCCAGTGTGGTGCGCTACCAGCTGCGCCACGGCCCCTTGCGGTCGTACCCGGTCGCCCGGGCACGGGAAGAACTATACACACGCCGCCCCGCATGGTCATCTCGCGGGGGTCCCCCACCGAGGGGGTCAGTTCAGTGCCACATCCGGCGGGAAGTGGGCCACCGCCGCCATCATGCCGCCCTGCCGGCGCAGCACCATCGGCCAGAGATCATCCGGCCGGTCGACGAAGGCGTCACCGGGCAGCGCGTCGAGCACGAACCAGGAGCCCTCCTCGATCTCGCGCTCGACCTGTCCGGCGCCCCAGCCGGAGTAGCCGGCGAACACCCGGATCCCGCCGACCGCCTCGCGCAGCTTCTCCGGGTCGACGGAGAGGTCGATGGTGCCGACCGCGCCGGAGACGCGGTGGAAGCCCTTGATCGGCCGGACGGGGTGCCGCATCCGGGCCAGGCAGATGGCGGAGTCGGGCTGCACCGGGCCACCCTCGAACAGCACGGCCGGGTCGCGGGCCAGGTCGCTCCAGTCGCCGAGCACGTCGGCCACCGAGACCTCGGTGGCGCGGTTCAGCACCACCCCGAGGGCGCCGCCGGGTTCGTGGGCGACGAGCAGCACGACCGTACGGTCGAAGTTCGGATCCTTGAGCCCTGGAGTCGCGACCAGCAGTCGTCCGGTCATCGACTCCATGGCTCGGCCACCGATCGCCTGCCCCTCACTCTGCATGTCCGACACCCGTCAGCCGTGCGCCCGTACGGGCCCGAGGCCGTCGACCGTCCATCCTGTCAACGCCATGTCACGCACCATAGCCTGCGTCCGGCCCGCTGGTTAAGGTCTGACGGCGGGTGATCACGACGGATCGAGGGAGGGTCGGATGGCGGCGCAGGCCGAACTGGCGGTGATCGGCGGGTCGGGTCTCTACGCCCTGCTCGACGGGGTGGAGCACGTGGTGGACACCCCGTACGGCGAGCCGTCGGGCCCGATCACCGTCGCCGAGGTGGGCGGTCGCCGGGTGGCGTTCCTGCCCCGCCACGGGCGTGATCACCGCTACCCGCCGCACCTGATCCCCTACCGAGCGAACCTGTGGGCGCTGCGGTCGCTGGGCGTACGCCAGGTGCTGGCGCCCTGCGCGGTGGGCGGCCTGCGGCCGGAGCTGGGTCCGGGCACGTTCGTGGTGCCGGACCAGTTGATCGACCGCACCAGCGGGCGCGTGCAGACGTACTACGACCGGGGCGCGGTGCACGTGTCGTTCGCCGATCCGTACTGCCCGGTGGGACGGCGCACGCTGCTGGACACGGCGGCCGGGCGGGGCGTGCCGGCGGTGGACGGCGGGACCGTCGTGGTGGTCGAGGGTCCGCGCTTCTCGACCCGGGCGGAGTCGCGCTGGTTCGCCTCGATGGGCGGCACGATCGTCAACATGACCGGCCACCCGGAGGCGGTGCTGGCCCGTGAGCTGGCACTCTGCTACACGTCGATCGCGCTGGTCACGGACCTGGACGCGGGCGTCGAGGCGGGCGAGTCGGTCACCCACGAGGAGGTGTTCCGGGTCTTCGCGGAGAACACCGACCGGCTGCGCGGGCTGCTGCTGGACGCCGTGGCGGCGCTGCCCGCCGAGCGGGAGTGCGGGTGCGGGCACGCGCTGGACGGGATCAAGCTGCCGTTCCCGCTGCCCTGAGCGCGGGAAGCGCCCGAAAAGTCGGCCTCGGCCCGATAGATTCGGCTGGTCGGGGGACCGGGCACCGGGCCGTCTCCGGCATCCGCGTGGAGGACGGAGGCAGCCGGCGATGGCGACGGTGCGGGAGGCGACCTACGACCTGCTGCGCGCGCTCGGGCTGACCACGGTCTTCGGCAACCCGGGCTCGACCGAGGAGCCGTTCCTGCAGGAGTTCCCGGCCGACTTCCACTACGTGCACGCGCTGCAGGAGGCGTCGGCGGTCGCGATGGCCGACGGCTACGCCCAGGGCACCGGCCGGCCCGCGCACGTCAACCTGCACACCGCGCCGGGCACCGGCAACGGCATGGGCAACCTGGTCACCGCCTGGCACAACCGGACGCCGCTGATCGTCAGCGCCGGCCAGCAGACCCGCGAGATGCTGCTGATCGAGCCGCGCCTGGCCAGCCCCCGGGCGGTCGAGCTGGCCCAGCCGTACGTCAAGTGGGCCCACGAGCCGGCCCGCGCGCAGGACATCCCGGCGGCCTTCATGCGGGCGTACGCCTCGGCGGTGCAGCCACCGGCCGGGCCGGTCTTCCTCTCCCTGCCGATGGACGACTGGGACCGCCCGGCCGACCCGCCGCCGCAGGTGCGTACCGTCGCCACCCGGATCGCGCCGGACCCGGACCGGCTGCGGAGCTTCGCCGACGCGCTGGCCGCCGCCCGTGCCCCGGCGCTGGTGCTCGGCGCGGCGGTGGACCGGTCGGACGCCTGGCCGGACGCGGTGGCGCTGGCCGAGCGTCTGGCCGCCCCGGTCTGGGCCGCCCCGGCGCCGGAGCGGGCCGTGTTCCCCGAGCGGCATCCGCACTTCCGGGGCGTGCTGCCGTACGCGATCGGGCCGCTGTCGGAGGCGTTGCGCGGCCACGACGTGGTGCTGGTGGTGGGTGCGCCGGTGTTCCGCTACTACCCGCACGTGCCGGGCGACTACCTGCCCGGCGACGCGCGGCTGCTGCACGTCACAGACGACCCGGACGAGGCGGCGCGCGCCCCGGTCGGGGACAGCCTGCTCGGCGACGCCCGCCTGACCATGGCCGCGCTGTGCGAGCTGCTGCCGGCGACCGACCGTCCCGCGCCGTCACCGCGCCCGCAGCCGGCCCCGCCGGAGCAGGCTGACCCGCCCAGCGCCGACGCGTTGTTCGCCGCGCTGGCCGCCGCGTGGCCGGCGGACGGGGTGCTGGTGCAGGAGTCGCCGTCCAACCTGGCCGCGCTGCGCCGCCGGCTGCCGATCGAGCGGCCGCTCTCGTACCTGACGATGGCCAGCGGCGGGCTCGGCTTCGGGCTGCCGGCGGCGGTCGGCATGGCGCTCGCCGAACGCGACACCGGGCGCGGCCGCCCGGTGGTCGCGGTGGTCGGCGACGGCTCGTTCCACTACTCGGTCCAGGCGTTGTGGACGGCGGCGCGGCTGCGCCTGCCGCTCGCCGTCGTGGTTCCGGTGAACCAGCAGTACGCGATCCTGAAGGCGTTCGCCGAGCTGAAGCACACCCCTGGTGTGCCGGCGCTGGATCTGCCCGGGTTGGACGTGACGGCGGTGGCGCACGGCTACGGCTGCGCCGGTGCGGTGACCACGCTGGACGGGCTCGGCACCGCGCTCGACGCCGCATTGGCCGCGGACCGGCCGACGGTGCTGCCGGTGCCGATCAGCACCGACGTGCCACGGATCCTCTGAGACTCAGCCGGGCTGGACGATCAGCGGGGCGCCGCTGGCGGCGTCCAGCACGGCCCGGCCGCCGAGCGGCGCGTCGAGCGTGACGCTGACCGGCTTCAGCACGAGCTGCGCGGTGCAGACGCCGGTGGAGGCGATCACGGCGCCGCCGATCACCACCACGTCCGGCCGTTCCAGCACGAGCGGGGTGGGCGGGCCGTCGCAGGCGCCGACGCCGAGCACGTAGTCGATCCGGTTGCCGTCGACCGCCCGCAACTGCTGAGCGGACACCAGGCCGGCCGGGAGCGGCCGGGTGGGCACCGCGCCGCCGGGCGCCCGGCCGGTCACGCGCGGCGCGACGGCGATCCGGGCCACGGGTACGGCCAGCTCGTCCACGGTGAACAGCCAGGCGGGCGCGTCGGCGCGGCCCCGGCTGGTCCACACCGGCGCGCTGCCCAGCCGTACCTCGGTCACTGTGAGCGGGACGCACGGCGTCGGCGCCGAGGTCGACACCGGGTCGTTCGGGCCGGGCCGTCCGGTCGGTGCCGGGTCGGGCGCGGCGGGGCGCCCGTCGCAGGGCGGCGGGTCGCCCTGGCGGAGCTGGGCGTACGCGTCGGCGGCGCTGACCAACGGCACCCGCAGCGTGCCGTCGGGGAACCGGATCGTGCCGTCCTTCGGCACGGCGGCCGGGATCGGGATCTGGTCCCGGTACCAGCCCGCTCCGAACGCCACCTTCGTCTCGTCGGTGAAGCCCGGGTCGCCGGTGAGCACAGTGGCGTCCTGGAGCGGCACGTACCCGTCGCGCCAGCCCGGCCCGGGCCGCCAGCCGGCGGCGACTTCCTCGGCCCGCTCGGTGAACGCGGGCCGCTGGTCCGGGCCGGTGGGCGGCGTCCGGACGGGAGCGGCGCCGGGCGTGGCGCAGGCGGAGAGGGTCAGCAACGAGATCCCGAGCAGGGCGAGCACGCGACGCATACCGGTTGGACGCCGGCCCGTCCCGGCCGGTTCCCCCGGACTCAGTCCTCGCCGCCGAGGTCGGCCTGGTACGCCTCCCAGAGCAGGTCGGCACCGTGGCGCCGGTGCCGGTCGAGCGCGCGCAGCAGGTCCACGGTGCGGGCCCGCACCTGGGCGGCGGACGCCCCGGGCAGCCGGACCGTGTGCTGGAGCGCGGCCAGCGCCGCCAGGATCGCGGCATGCTCGGCGACCAGCAGGCGTACGCCCCGGTGCAGCCGCGGCGCGGCGCGCACCAGGTCGGCGTAGTGGCCTCCCGGCCCTTCGGTGACGCGGACGTGTTCGGTGAAGCCCCGCCGGACCGGGTCGAGGTCGGTGAGCAGGCGCTCCCGCCAGCGCGGACCGCCGGTGGCCCGGGCGAGGGCGCGCAGGTCACCGGGAGCGGTGGGGAGCACGGAGATCGGCTGCTGGATCGGACTGGTGACCATGGGACACCTCCCGCTGCTGGGCGAACCCGTATGGCGATGGTGGACCCGGTACGCGGCGCTGTCCAGCGCTGCGACGCGCCTCATCTGCCGCATTGGCACCATCTGCCCCGGCTGGCTCAGAGGCCTCAGACGACTGTGCGCCCCGGTCCTCGTGGACCGGGGCGCACAGGCCGTGTGGTGGAGGTGCCGGGAATCGAACCCGGGTCCTTCGCCGGTTTGTCAGGGCTTCTCCGAGCGCAGCTCGCTGTGCCTCTACTCGGCCCCACCGCTCACGCGAGCAAGTTGGTGTGACGGGCCCAGTCGCTGATTGATCTCGCCGCACGGACCCCGCGACCGGGTCCGATTGGCCAGCCTTCTAGCTGATGCCGGCTAACTGGGTCGAAGGCGCTCCCAGGCCGACAGACTTGCTACTCGCCTCAGGCGGCGAGAGCGAAGTCAGCGCGATTGTTCTTGGCGCTTATTGGTTTCCGACGACCGATTCTCGAGACGACGTCGGCTTCCTCGGCTCGCTTCCCCTGTCGCTGCGTACGAAGTCGAAACCAGTCACCCCCTCGAAGCGCTGCCCCTGTCGGCAGCACACCAAGCCTAACGCCTGGCGCAACCAGATTCATCCCGAGGCCCGCCCGACGCGGGCAGCCGGACGAACCGGACGTATCACTCAGCCATGCCCTTGCCGCGCCGGCCGACCGCCCGGGCGATCTCCTTGGCGGCGTCCCGCTTGGCCAGGTCCTGGCGCTTGTCGTACGACTTCTTACCCCGGGCCAGGCCGATCTCCACCTTGGCCCAGCCGTCGGAGAAGTAGACCTGCAACGGCACCAGCGTCAGGCCGCTCTCCTTGAGCTTGCCCAGCAGCCGGTCGATCTCGATCCGGTTGAGCAGCAGCTTGCGGGTACGCCGCGGCTCGTGGTTGGTCCAGGTGCCCTGGGCGTACTCCGGGATGTGCATGGCGTGCAGGTAGATCTCGCCGTCACGCTCCTGGGCGAACGCGTCGACGAGCGACGCCCGCCCGGCCCGCAGCGACTTCACCTCGGTGCCGGTCAGCGCCATGCCCGCCTCGTACGTGTCGAGGATGGCGTAGTCGTGGCGCGCCTTCTTGTTGGAGGCGACCACCTTGCGACCCTTTTCCCGTGGCATCGGCGCCACCTCCCTCCCGGTCCGTCGCCGGCCACCGGCCGGCGAGCGAAGATCATGCTACCGGAACCACAAGGGCCCTCCCGCGCGGTTTATTCCGCGCGGGAGGGCCCTTGTCGGAGCCGGACGGGTGACTAGACCCGCAGGTAGAAGCGGAGCGTGACCCAGGCGGTGACCGCGCTGACCACGCCACCGACGGCGGCCATCAGCGGGAAGGTCAGGAAGATGTCGGACCAGGAGATCGGGGTGATCAGACCCTCCAGGGCCGCCATCGAACTGCCGGCCGCGAGCACCTTCACCGCGATCAATGCCAGCAGGCCGAGGATGGAGCCGAACAGACCGGCCACCACCGCCTCCAGCACGAACGGCGCCTGGATGAACCAGTTCGACGCGCCGACCAGCTTCATGACCGCCACTTCACGCCGCTTGCTGTACGCGGCCACCTGGATGGTGTTCGCGACGAGCAGCAGGGCGGCGACGGCCATCACCATAGCGATCGCGAGCGCGCCGTTCTGGAAGCCGCTGAGCACGCCGAAGACCTTGTCGAGCAGCTTGCTCTGGTCGACGATCGTGTCGATGCCCTCGGCGGTCTTGTACTTGTCGTAGATCGCCTTGTACTGCTCGGGGTCGTTGAGCTTCACCCGGTACGACTCGGGAAGCTGGTCCGGCTTGACCGCGCTGACCAGGTCCGGGGCGTCGGCGTACATCTGCTGGAAGCGCTCGTACGCCTGGTCCTTGTTGACGTACGTCGAGTCCTTGACCAGCGGGTCCTGGTCGAGCTGCTGACCCAGCGCGTCGACCTGTTCCTTGGTGGCGTCGGTCTTCAGGAAGATCGAGACCTCGACGTTCTCGTAGTAGAGGTCCTTCATGTCGCCGACCTTCTGGTACAGAAGGCCGCTGCCGCCCAGCATGAACAGCGACACCGCCATTGTGATGATCATGGCGATGGTCATGGTGACGTTGCGCCACAGCCCGACCAGTACTTCGGACAGGACGTACTTCATCCGCATCGGGATATTCCTCCGGCTCTCCGGCGTGAGGGTTCGTCGTCAGGGTCTACGGAACGTCGTACGGCTCAGCCGTAGACGCCGCGGGCCTGGTCGCGCACGATGCGGCCGCTCTCGATCTCGATCACCCGGCGCCGCATCTGGTTCACGATGTTGGAGTCGTGCGTGACCATCACGACGGTCGTGCCAGTGCGGTTGATCCGGTCCAGCAGGCGCATGATCTCGATCGAGGTGTCCGGGTCCAGGTTTCCGGTGGGCTCGTCGGCCAGCAGGATCAGCGGCCGGTTGACGAACGCCCGGGCCACCGCCACACGCTGCTGCTCACCACCGGAGAGCTCGTGCGGGTAGCGGTGCTCCTTGCCACCGAGACCGACCAGCTCCAGCACCTCCGGCACGACCCGGCGGGCGACCGCCTTCGTCTTGCCGATCACCTCCAGCGCGAACGCCACGTTCTCGTACGCGGTGCGGTTCGGCAGCAGCCGGAAGTCCTGGAAGACGCAGCCGATGGAACGCCGGAAGTGTGGTCGCTTCCAGGAACGCATCGACGTCACGTCCTTGCCGTTGACGACGACGCGACCCTTGTTGGGCGTGACCTCGTGCAGCAGCAACTTGATGATGGTGGACTTGCCGGAGCCGGATGGACCGATGAAGAAGACGAACTCGCCCTTCTCGATCGAGACGGACACGTTGTCGAGCGAAGGCCGGGACGCCTTCGGGTACGTCTTCGTCACTTGCTCAAGCTGAATCACGGGTCGGTAGTCTACGCGGTGTAACCGCAGAGCCAAGCCCCCAGGCCCGCCGAAGCGGTGCGCGTCATCGATTTACCCGGTCAGAACGGGATCGATGACGCGCTCAGTCCGAACGTGATCACGCACCGTCAGCGCTGAGCTGCTGCTGCTTCCGCCAGCGGATTCCCGCCTCGATGAAGCTGTCCAGGTCACCGTCGAAGACCGAGGACGGATTGCCCGTCTCCTGTTCGGTACGCAGATCCTTCACCATCTGATACGGGTGCAGGACGTACGAGCGCATCTGGTCGCCCCAGGAGCTGGTGCCGCCGCTCTTCAGGCCGGCCATCTTCTCCTCCTCCTCCTGCCGCTTGCGCTCCAGCAGCCGGGCCTGGAGCACCCGCATCGCGGAGGCCTTGTTCTGCAGCTGGGACTTCTCGTTCTGGCAGGTCACCACGATGCCGGTGGGGATGTGGGTCAGCCGCACCGCCGAGTCGGTGGTGTTGACGCTCTGCCCACCCGGCCCGGACGACCGGTAGACGTCCACCCGGACCTCGTTCTCCGGGATGTCGATGTGGTCGGTCTGCTCGGTGACCGGCAGCACCTCGACGCCGGCGAAGCTGGTCTGCCGGCGACCCTGGTTGTCGAACGGGCTGATCCGCACCAGCCGGTGCGTGCCGGACTCCACGCTGAGCGTGCCGTAGGCGTACGGCACCTTCACCGTGAAGGTGGCCGACTTGAGGCCCGCCTCCTCGGCGTACGAGGTCTCGTAGACCTCGGTCGGGTAGCCGTGCCGCTCGGCCCAGCGCAGGTACATCCGCAGCAGCATCTCGGCGAAGTCCGCGGCGTCCACGCCGCCGGCCCCGGCCCGGATCGCCACCAGCGCCTCCCGCGAGTCGTACTCGCCGGAGAGCAGCGTGCGGACCTCCATCTCCTGGATGGCCTTGGTCAGCCCGGCGATCTCCGACTCGACCTCGGTCAGCACGCCCGGGTCGTCCTCCGCCTGGGCCAGCTCCAGCAGCACCCCGGCGTCGTCGAGCCGGGAGCGCAGGTCGCCGAGCTTGGTGATCTCGCCGTTGACGTACGACAGCTGCGACGTCACCTGCTGCGCCTTGGCCTGGTCGTCCCAGAGGTCGGGCGCGGAGGCCTCCTGCTCCAGCCGTGCCTTCTGCTCGCGCAGCTTGTCGAGGTCGAGCACGGCCTCGATGTTGCGCAGCGTGGCGTCGAGTTCCTTGAGCTGTTCGGCGTAATCGGCAGCGGTCACGACAGACAAGACTACTGCGTCGTTCCCTCAACCTGCTGCAGGTGGTCAGCCGACCGGCGCGGTCTTGAGCCAGGACAGCGCCGCTTTGTGGTAGGCGACGGCGAACTCCAGCGCGCTGGCGTCGTAGCTCTCGCCTTCCTTCTTGGCGTTCTTGACCTGCTCCCGCACCGCCGCCAGCGCCTCGGTGTGGTACTCGTTCGCCGTCGCGTAGAGGTTCTTGAGCTGGCTCGCCGAGTGCAGGTTGCCGAACGCCATCCGTAGCGCTATCGGGTTACGGATGGTGTCCTTGCCGGGATTCTCCGCCAGCCAGCGGGAGAATGTCCGTTTACCGGCAGCTGTCAGCGCGTACGGCTGACTCATGCGCGGCCCGGGCTTGCCGAGACGCACCAGACCCTTCTCGGCCAGGACCGGTAGCTCCCGGTAGACCTGACTGCGGGTCATCGACCAGTACGGCGCCAGCCGGCGCTCAGCCGCGGCCATCAACTGGCCGCCAGTCATCGGGCCGTCGTGCAGCAGGCCGAGCAAAGCTGCCGCCGTCGGGTTGACTCCGGAATCCGCCATGCCCTCTAAGCTGCCACTTTGTCGGCTCTGGCGTCCAGGATTTGCCTATTTCGGCACCCGCGGACCGGTCCGATGTGCACTGTCGGATGAGGAAGAGGGCCCGTCCCGGCCGGGACGGGCCCTCTTCGAGCGTCTCAGCCCATGTGCGGGTAGGTGTGATCGGTCGGCGGAACGAACGTCTCCTTGATCGTCCGAGGCGACATCCAGCGGACCAGGTTGTGCCAGGAACCCGCCTTGTCGTTGGTGCCGCTGGCCCGGGCGCCGCCGAACGGCTGCTGCCCGACCACCGCGCCGGTCGGCTTGTCGTTGATGTAGAAGTTGCCGGCCGCGTACCGCATCTTCTCCGCCACCTGGTCGACCACCCGGCGGTCGGTCGCGAAGATCGACCCGGTCAGCGCGTACGGCGCGATCGACTCGGCCTGGGTGACCACCTCGTCGAAGCGGGCGTCGTCGAAGACGTGCACGCCGAGGATCGGCCCGAAGTACTCGGTGGTGAACGTCTCGTGCGCCGCGTCGGAGCACTCGAACAGCGTCGGCCGGACGAAGTAGCCGACCGAGTCGTCGGCGGTGCCGCCGGCCAGGATGCGACAGGAGTCGTCACCCTTGATCAGCTCCAGCGCGGCGGTGTGCCGGCCGAACGCCTTGTCGTCGATCACCGCGCCACCGAAGTTGCTGAAGTCGGTCACGTCGCCGTAGGTCAGCGAGTCCGCGGTGGCGGCGAGCCGGTCGCGCAGCCCGCCCTCCCAGATCGACCGCGGGACGTACGCGCGCGAGGCAGCCGAGCACTTCTGCCCCTGGTACTCGTAGGCGCCCCGGATCAGCGCGGTGTGCAGCGCGTCCACGTCGGCGCTGGTGTGCGCGACCACGAAGTCCTTGCCGCCGGTCTCGCCGACCAGGCGGGGGTAACCGCGGTAGCGGGCGATGTTGTCGCCGACGGTCTTCCACAGGTGCTGGAACACCTTCGTCGAGCCGGTGAAGTGGATGCCGGCCAGGTCCGGGTCGGCGAGCACCACCTCGGAGACCTCCTCGCCGCGGCCGGTGACCATGTTGATCACGCCGGGCGGCAGGCCGGCGGCCTCGAACAGGCGCATGGTGAAGTGCGCCGCGAACTGCTGCGTCGGGGACGGCTTCCAGACCACCGTGTTGCCGAGCATGGCCGGCGCGGACGGCAGGTTGCCGGCGATCGCGGTGAAGTTGAACGGGGTGATCGCGTAGACGAAGCCCTCCAGCGGCCGGTGGTCGAGGCGGTTCCAGACCCCGGGCGAGGACAGCGGCTGCTCGGCCAGGAGCCGCCGGGCGAAGTGCACGTTGAAGCGCAGGAAGTCGATCAGCTCGCACGCCGAGTCGATCTCGGCCTGCACGGCGGTCTTGGACTGGCCGAGCATGGTGGCCGCGTTGAGCGTGTCCCGCCAGGGGCCGGCCAGCAGGTCGGCGGCGCGCAGGAAGATCGCGGCCCGCTCCTCGAACGGCAGCGCGCGCCACATCGGCGCGGCGTCCTTGGCGGCCTGCACCGCGGCGCGGGCGTCGTCGTGGGTGGCGTGCCCGGTGACGCCGAGAACGTGCGCGTGCTTGTGCGGCTGCACCACGTCAATCGACGCGCCGCCGGCCATCCGCCGCTCGCCGGCGATCGTCATGGGCAGCTCGATCCGCTCGGCGGCCAGTTCGGCCAGCCGCCGCTGGAGCCGTTCCCGGTCGGCGCTGCCGGGCTCGTAGGAGTGGACCGGCTCGTTGAGCGGCTCGGGTACGGAGAACACGGCGTCCATCAACAGGCTCCTGGCGATCTCGACGGCGACGGCGAAACCGGACCCGCGGGCGCCGGCCGGGCGGCCGGACACCGGGGCGCCGCGGGGTGGGCGGCGGCGGGACCTGGCCCCGATTCTGTCACGACAAGCCCCCGCCGGACGCGCCTCCCTGGCACACCGGACGGCCGGTTCATCTCCGGACCGTCGCCCCAACCGACCCGGATCCGACGAAACATCGGATCGCGCCCCAGTTCGTCGACGATTCGTCGGCGCTTACTCGACCTTTGATCCAGCCCACCTCGGGGGTGGCGGTGTTCCGGGCCTCCGGGCGGCACCTCCCCGAGCTGGATTCGACCAACGGCACCACACGGCCCGCCCGGCTGGCGGTTATCGGCCACTGATCCACTCCACCTCGGGGAAATGGCGGTATCCGGGCCCTCGGGATGCCACCACATCGCCGTACTGCAGTCGATCAACGCGCACACGGCACACGGCCCGCCCGAGGAGTGGTGATGCGCCGCGTACGCTGGATGACCGGTGACCTGCCCGGCCCGGCTCGGGGATCCGGCGACCGTCGAAGGGAAGACGATGAGCAACCAGCCCGGCAGCTCCACGGCCGCGGAGACGGATCAGCCCGAGACCGTCGGGCCGACCACGGGCGACGGGGCCACCGTCGAGACGTCCTCCGTCAAGGCGTCCTCCGTCAAGGCGTCCTCCGGAGAGGCACCGTCGGCCGAGGCACCGGCGAGCGAGGCTCGGACGGGCGAGGACGCAGCCGGACCCGCGCATGGGGACGAGGGGACTGTCACCGGCGGTCGGCCGGAGTTCGCCCCGGGCGCGCTCGTACTCGCCCTGCTCTCGCTCGGATGGCTGGCCGCCATGCTCTGGTCGACCCGCGAGGCGATCCACTCGACCGCGGCCGGCGTCACCGCGATCAGCCTCTCCGCGTACGCGCTGCCCGGCGTCATCACCGCGGCGCTGGTCACCGGCGCCACCGTCGCCCTGGCCGCGACCAACCGGCTCGGCCGGGCCACGCTGCGGTTCCTGGCCGCCGTCGGGACCGGCTTGGTGGTCGGGCTGCTCGCCGCGGTGGCGATCAACCTGACGTACGCCGACAACGCCACCACGAACACGATCGCCGGGACCACGGCGGCAGCCGCGATCATCGGCGGCGCGATGGCGGGCGCGCGTCAGGCCCGGGTGGTGGGTGCGATCACCGCTGCGACGCTCACCGCGCAGATCTTCGTGGTGCTGTTCAGCCGCGCCCGGGACCCGCTGTCCGACCTGTTCGGCGCCGGGGAGACCCAGCAGTCGGTGCTCGACGCCGCCAAGTGGGTCTCGCGTACCGAATCGCTGCTCGCCGGCCTGCTCGCCGGCCTCGCCGCGTACCTCTATCTGACCTGGTCCCGTCGCCGGGCGGAGCGCCGCGACGGCGTGGCGTCGCCGCTGCGCTGGCCGGCCTACCTGGTGGCCGGCGCGGGCGCGGGCCTGCTCCTGCTGCTCACCGAGGTGATCATCCGGATCGGCGGCGGCGGGCTGCTCGACCTGGCCGCCGCGCTCAGCGAGGCCGACGAGGTCGCGCAGACCGCGCTCGGCACCTCGCGGGTGGACAACGGGATCTGGGTGCTCTTCGTGGGCGCGCTGACCACGCTCATCGTGTTCGGCCGCACGCTCGGCCCCCGCCCGGTCGAGGACGAGACGGACGAGCCGGCGGCGTCCTGAGCCGCCGGCTCAGCCGGCCTCGCGCAGCAGCAGGTCCAGCTCGGTCACGTCGTACCACTCCAGTTCGTGGTCCTCGGCGCCGTCGACGGTGAACTGGGCGTCCGGGTCCCCGGCCTGGGCCTCGGCCACCACCTCGACGGCAGCGGCCACGTCCTCGACCGCCTCCGCGCCGTCGACATGAAGCGCGGCGACCGACTTCACCGGCACCGGTCCGGCCGGCCGGACCACGCTGGACCCCAGCTCGCCGCCGACTCGTCCGACCGCCCGGGCGGGCAGGTCGGCCGAGACGACAACCCGTCGCCGGGGCGCGGCGGGGTCGCTCCGGAGCAGGAACAGCGCGTCCTGGGCGGCCCGGGTGAAGGCCACGTACTCCAGTTCCTCCTCGTCGCCCTCGGCGTACCACTCGCGCAGTTCCGGGGTGACCGCGTGCGCCGCCTCGGCGGTCAGCCCCTCCTCGCGCAGCCGGGCGAGCATGGGTACGGTCGCCGGCAGGTACACCCGGACAAGCTCGTCGGTCACCGGTCACTCCCGCATTCAGGCCACTCACCGGCGGACGCCGGCTCCGGGCGCCGATCATGCCGTACGCCAGGACCGTCATACACCCGGCATCCGCGCGGGTGAAGTCTCCCGCCGGTGTGTCAGGCGAACGGGCATGGGGCGATGTCAGCCGGTGATGGCAAACTAAGGCAAACGAAGCCAACCCCGGGAGTCACCGTGGAGTCGAGGTTCCTGCTGCTGTCCGACGTCGCCGCCGAGCTGAACGTCTCGGACTCGCAGGTCTACCACATGGTTCGCAGTGGCGAGCTGCCGGCGATCAAGATCGGCGGTCGGGGGCAGTGGCGGGTCGAGCGCTCCCGGCTGGAGGAATACATCGAGCGGAAGTACGCCGAGACGGCGGAGTGGGTACGCGGGAACCCGCTCGGTGAGCGCGACGAGGAGTGACCACCCGAGGACCGTCGGCCATTGACGCCGGTGACGCCATTCCGGGAAGATGAAGCCCTGTCGGAGGCAAACGAAGGCAAACGCAAGGATTCGAGATGGTCGACACCCGCCGTCCCCGCGCACCCCGCCCGCCGGTCCGTCTCCGGCCCGCCCCGCCACTCGACCCGCCGTGGGTCGACGAGGAGCCGCTGTGGAGTCCCGTCGGGCAGCTCACCCTCGACCTGAGCGATCCGCGCCGCGGTGCCGCCGCACGCCCCGCCGGCCGCGCCCCGGACCCGGCACCCGCCTGGCCACGCTGGACCGGCACCCCCGCGTCAGCCCTCGCGTCCGCCGCACCCGAGGGAACGCGGGCCGCACACCGATTCGTCCGCACCTTCCTGGAGATCGTCAACGGCTTCCGGCCACCCGGCCAGCTCCGGCCGCTCTGCGTGCCCGAGTCGGCCGGCCCGGTCGCGGCCGAGCTGACCCGAGCAGCCCGCCGGGTGACCCCGGTCCGCCGCCGTACCGCCCGGCCGGCTCTGCTCCTGCGGCGTCTGCGGGTCTGCGAGCCCCGCGCGGGTGCGGTCGAGGCCACCGCCGTGTTCGCCGGCGTCGGAGGCACGAGCTGGGCCGTTGCGATACGCCTGGAACGCCGCCGAGGCACCTGGCTGTGCCTCGTCCTGGACGTCCTCTGAGCCCGGTCGTGGCCCCCGACCCGGCTCGACCGCGCCGCGGCCACCCGCGCCTCCACCGGCGCCGATCTTGCACTTCAGTCCCGTAGATGACGTCATGAATCGGGCATGATGAGGGCCGAAACTGCAAGATCGCGGGAGAGAGCGAGGGCACTGGGGGAACCCAGGGACGGCGACGGGCCCCGGCCGGGAGGCCGGGGCCCGTCGTGGGCGTTCGGGGTCAGTTGCCGCCGTTGGGCGAGCCGTGGCAGCGCTTGTACTTGCGGCCCGAGCCACACGGGCAGGGCGCGTTACGGGACGGGCCCTCGCCGCCGTCGACCTGGCCCGGGGCGGCCCGCCGGGCGGTGCTCGCCGCGACCGCCTGGCCGCTCGCACCGGCCGGAGCCCGGCGCGGCCCGGCGGCGGCAGGGCGCTCCGACTGCTGGCCGATGCCGAGCGCCGGCGCCTGCTGCTCGGGCCGCTCGATCACCGGAGCGCCGCGACCGGCCTCGCCGTCCACGGCGGGAGCGGAGTACTGCAGGCCCTGCTGCTGCGGCGCGCGGTTGAGACCCTTCGCCCGGATCTCCACCGGCTTCTCCAGCAACTGCACCTCCTCGGCCTCCGGCTCGGCCTCCTCGACCTGCACGTCCAGGTTGTAGAGGAAGCCGACCGTCTCCTCCTTGATGCCGTCCATCATGGTGGCGAACATGTCGAAGCCCTCGCGCTGGTACTCGATGACCGGGTCGCGCTGGGCGTACGCCCGCAGGCTGATGCCCTCCTGCAGGTAGTCCATCTCGTAGAGGTGCTCGCGCCACTTGCGGTCGATCACCTGGAGCAGGACCATCCGCTCGAGCTGGCGGACCGCCTCCTCGCCGAGGCTCTCCTCGCGCCTGTCGTACGCGGCGTGCGCGTCCTCCTTCAGACGGGCGAGCAGGAAGTCCTGGTCGATGCCCGAGCGGGAACCGACCTCCTCCTCCAGCTCGTCGACTGTGACGCCGACCGGGTACAGCTGCTTGAGGCTGGACCAGAGCTGATCGAGGTCCCAGTCCTCGGCGTAGCCGTCGCTGGTCGCGCCGACCACGTACGCGGTCACCACGTCGTCGATCATGTTGCGGACCTGGTCGGACAGGTCCTCGCCGTTGAGCACCCGCAGACGCTCGGCGTAGATCACCTGGCGCTGCTTGTTCAGCACCTCGTCGTACTTGAGGACGTTCTTGCGGATCTCGGCGTTCTGGCCCTCGATCTGGGCCTGGGCGCTCTTGATCTGCCGGGTGACCATCTTCGACTCGATGGGCACGTCCTCGGGGATGTTGAAGCGGTCCATCACGGCCTCGACCGCGCCGGCCCGGAAGCGCTTCATCAGCTCGTCCTGCAGCGACAGGTAGAAGCGGGACTCGCCCGGGTCACCCTGCCGGCCGGCGCGACCGCGCAGCTGGTTGTCGATCCGGCGGGACTCGTGCCGCTCGGTGCCCAGCACGTAGAGGCCACCGGCGGCGGCGACCTCCTCCGCCTCGACGTCACACGCCTGCTTCCAGGTCGGAAGGATCTCCTCCATCGCCTTGGCGTACTCCTCCGGCTGCTCGACCGGGTCGAGCCCGCGCTGGCGCAGCTCGTTCGCGGCGAGGAACTCGGGGTTGCCGCCGAGCAGGATGTCCGTACCGCGGCCGGCCATGTTGGTCGCGACGGTGACCGCGCCCTTGCGCCCGGCCTGGGCGACGATCTCCGCCTCCTTGGCGTGGAACTTCGCGTTCAGCACGGAGTGCGGGATGCCGCGGCGGCGCAGCATGTGCGACAGGATCTCGGAGTTCTCCACCGAGACGGTGCCGACGAGCACCGGCTGGCCCTGCTCGTGCCGCTCGGCGATGTCCTCGACGACGGCGTTGAACTTGGCCTTCTCGGTCTTGTAGATGACGTCGGGCCGGTCGAGCCGGACCATCGGCCGGTGCGTCGGGATGGTCACGACGCCGACCTTGTAGACCTTGTTGAACTCGCCCGCCTCGGTCTGGGCGGTACCGGTCATGCCGGAGAGCTTGTCGTAGAGGCGGAAGTAGTTCTGGAGGGTGATGGTGGCCAGGGTCTGGTTCTCCTGCTTGATCTCCACCCCCTCCTTGGCCTCGATCGCCTGGTGCATGCCCTCGTTGTAGCGGCGGCCGTGCAGGATGCGGCCGGTGAACTCGTCGACGATCAGGACCTCGCCGTCGTTGACGATGTAGTCCTTGTCGCGCTTGTAGAGTTCCTTCGCCTTGATGGCGTTGTTCAGGTAGCCGACGAGCGGGGTGTTCACCGACTCGTACAGGTTGTCGATGCCGAGGCGGTCCTCCACCTTGGCCACGCCGCGCTCGGTGATCGCGATGGTGCGCTTGGCGTAGTCGACCTCGTAGTCGCCCTCGCCGTCGGTGCCGGGCTGGAGCCGGGCCACCACGGTGGCGAACTCCTGGTACCACCGGGCGGAGTGCTCGGCCGGACCGGAGATGATCAGCGGGGTACGCGCCTCGTCGATGAGGATCGAGTCGACCTCGTCGACCACGGCGAAGAAGTGGCCGCGCTGGACCAGTTCGTCCTTCGACCAGGCCATGTTGTCGCGCAGGTAGTCGAAGCCGAACTCGTTGTTCGTGCCGTAGGTGATGTCGCACTCGTAGGCCGCGCGGTGCTCGGTGGCGGGCCGGTTGGGCAGCACCACGCCGACGCGCAGGCCGAGGAACTCGTGCACCCGGCCCATCCAGGCGGCGTCGCGTTCGGCCAGGTAGTCGTTCACGGTGACCACGTGCACGCCCTTGCCGGCGAGCGCGTTCAGGTAGACCGGCATGACCGAGGTGAGCGTCTTGCCCTCACCGGTCTTCATCTCGGCGATGTTGCCGAAGTGCAGCGCCGCGCCACCCATGACCTGGACGTCGTAGGGACGCTGGCCGAGCACCCGGGAGGCCGCCTCACGGCACACCGCGAACGCCTCGGGCAGCAGGTCGTCGAGGGTCTCGCCGTCAGCGAGCCGCTCCTTGAACTGGTCGGTCATGCCGCGTAGCTCGTCGTCGCTGAGGTTGACGTAGTCGTCCTCGATCGAGTTGACGGCGGCCGCGATGGCCTTGAGCCGACGCACCATGCGCCCCTCGCCGGCGCGAAGGACCTTTTCCAGAATCGACACGGATCAACGCTCCCCTAGACGGTCTCGAACCATCGTAGGCGCTCGGAGGCGACGATGGTCACTGGTGGCGGCGGTCCGGGCTCCGGAACCCGACATAACGCCGCGACCGTGCGCCACCGGCCGCTAATCGGGTTACGCCGTGCGCGAACGATCCGGCACGATGGCTCGGATGGAGCCTGTGGAGATCATCGAGGACGGCCTGCTGCTGCGCCCCTGGCGTGCGGCGGACGCCGACGCGGTGCACCGTGCCTGCCAGGATCCGGACATCCAGCGCTGGACCACCGTACCTCGCCCGTACCTGCCGGAGCACGCCGCCGAGTTCGTGACCACGTTCAGCGCGACCGCCTGGGCCGAGGGCGCGGGCGCACCGTTCGCGGTCTGCGACGCCGGCACCGGGGAACTGCTCGCCTCGTGTGGCCTGGTCTCCGTGGACCGCGAGCTGGACTCGGCCGAGGTCGGCTACTGGACCGCGCCGTGGGCCCGGGGCCGGGGCGTCGCGGTCCGCGCCACCCGCGCGCTCGCCCGCTGGGCGTTCGACGCGCTCAAGCTGCGCCGGCTCACCTGGCAGGCCGAGATCGGCAACCACGCCTCGCGGCTGGTCGCGCTGCGCGCCGGCTTCCGCGTCGAGGGTGAACTGCGGCTGGCCCACCCCAGCCCCGGCGGCCGTCCGGAGGGCTGGATCGGCTCCCTGTTCCCGGCCGAGCTGGCCGCGCCCGGCGACCCGGTCCCCTACGGGCCGGACACGCTGCAGGCCCGCCGCGCGGCGGTCTTCGGCCGCCCGCAGCCGGTCCTGTTCGCCACCGCCGGGGACACCGAGCTGCGGCTGCGCGCGCTGGAGGAGCGCGACCTGCCCGCGGTGACCCGCACCTGCCAGGACGAGCAGACGATCCGCTGGACCACGGTGCCGCACCCGTACCGGCCGGAGCACGCCGAGGGCTTTCTGCACGACCTGGTCCGCCCGGCCTGGGCCCGGGGCACCGCCGCGACGTTCGCCGTGGCCGACCCGGACGACAGCTACGTCGCCTCGATCGACCTGCGTATCCTCCCCAACGACCCGCTGGTGGCCGACGTGGGCTACATGACCGCGCCGCACGCGCGCGGCCGGGGTTACCTGCCGGCCGCGCTCACCGCCGTGTGCGCCTGGGGCTTCACCACGCTCGGCCTGGCCCGGATCGAGTGGCGGGCCAACGTGGGCAACACCGCCTCGCGGCGGGCCGCCGAGAAGGCCGGCTTCACCGTCGAGGGCACGCTGCGCGGCGGCGTCCAGCACCGCGGCGAGCGCCAGGACGCGTGGATCGGCGCGCTGCTGCCGGAGGACCTGGTGTGACGCCGGAGACGATCGAGGGGTACGGCGTACGGCTGCGGCCGTGCCACCTCGGGGACGTGCCGGACATGGTGGCCGGGTGCGCCGACCCGGAGACCCGCCGGTTCATGCCTCTGCTGCCCGATCCCTACGACGAGGACGCCGCCCGCTGGTGGATCACCGAGGGCTCGCCGGCGGCGTGGGCGGCGGGTGGGGCCGCGTACACGATCGCCGACCCGGCCACCGACCGGCTCCTCGGCAGCATCGGTCTGAGCCGGCTCAGCGCGGAGCGGGCGAGCTACGAGATCGGTTACTGGGTGGGTCCCGCGGCGCGCGGCCGGGGCGTGGCGAGCGCCGCCACCCGGCTGCTGACCGAGCGTGCGTTTGCCGCCGGGGCGGCCCGGCTGGAACTGCTCACCCGCGTCGACAACGTGCCGAGCCAGCGCATCGCCCTGACCTGCGGCTACCGGCACGAGGGCGTACGCCGGGCGGCGGGCGCGAGCGCGGGCGGCGTACGCGAGGATCTGATCGCCTGGGTGCGGCTGGCCGACGACCCGCCGGGACCGGTCGCCCGTCTGCTGCCGGACCTGCCCGGCGGCCGGCTCACCGACGGCGTGGTGACGCTGCGCCCGGTGGGGCCGGCGGACACCGGCGTGCTGCACCGGCTGCACTCGCTGCCGGAGGTGGTGGCGAACCGGGTGCCGCCGGTGGCGCCGGAGCGGGCCGCGCTCGCGCGGCGCTGCCGGCTGGCGGCGAGCCGCTGGCTGGCCGGCGAGGCCGCCGACCTGGCGATCGTCGACGCGGCGACCGGCGCTGTCGTCGGCGGGTGCGCGCTGTTCTACGACGAGCCCGCCACCGGCCAGGCGATGATCGGCTACAGCCTGCTGCCGGAGGCGCGCGGGCGCGGGCTGGCCGCGCGTACGGTCCGGCTGGTCGCCGGGTGGGCGTTCGGCATCGGGGTGGCCCGGCTCTGGGCCGGTACCCGGCCGGACAACGTGGCCTCGCAGCGCGTGCTGGAACGGGCCGGCTTCCGGCGGGAAGGGCTGCTGCGCGGGCGGCTGCCCGGCCCGGACGGCGCCCGGGTCGACTCGGTGGTCTACGGCCGGCTCGCCACCGACGAGAACTGAGACGGGCCCCCGCGCGTGCGGGGGCCCGTCTCACCGGTCAAGGGGTCACGTGTCGAGCTGGATGATCCCGTAGTCGTACGCGTGCCGCCGGTAGACCACGCTCGGGCGGCCGGACTCCTTGTCCTGGAACAGGTAGAAGTCGTGGCCGACCAGTTCCATCTGGAACAGCGCGTCGTCGACGGTCATCGGATCGGCGGGGTGGACCTTCGCCCGGGCGATGTGCCACGGCTGGTCGTCGGGTTCGACGTAACCGTCCTCGTCGGGACGTTCGGCGACGGCGGTGGCGGCGCCGTGGCCGTCGCGCGCCGCCAGGCCGGGCCCGTCGAGTTCGGCCACCGGCAGTCCGGCGGTCGCGGCGGCCACTGAGATCGGCGCGTGCCGCCCCCGGTGCACCCGGCGGCGGTCCGCCGCGCGGCGGAAGCGGGTGTCCAACTTGGCGATTGCGGCGTCGAGCGCGCTGTAGAAGTCGCTCGTGCAGGCCTCGGCCCGGATCACCGGGCCGCGCGTGACACAGGTGATCTCCACTCGCTGGCAGTGGTCCGCCTGGCGTGGATTGCGCTCGTGGAACAACTCGACGTCCACGCGAATGAGCTTCTGGTCGTAGCGTTCGATCTTCGCGAGCTTCTCGGCTACGTGCACCCGGTAATGGTCCGGCACTTCGACGTTACGGCCCTTGACCACGATGTCCACGTGACCTCCCTTGTTCGGACGGTCGTTCGGTCCGGAGAATCCGGTCGACCCGCCCGGGAGGGCCCCGCTCGGCGTCGACCGGTGGTGTTCGGCTACGCCTCCTTCCAGCGCCGGGGGAAGGTTGGCATCCTCTCTACCCCCGACACCGAAACGCTAACTCCTGTACCGCCAACCGTCACCCCTGGTTGCCGAAAGGGGTTGCGGAATTTAACACCTCATACACCATGGGGTGAAACGGATACACGAAGCGTCACCGAACGTGCCGCTTTTGCGTTGCGGCGAGCACGGCCGCGGCCTTTGGCGTCATTCCCGCGCGGTGCAACATCCGGCTCACCGCCGCGAGCGTCGCGCCGGTGGTGACGATGTCGTCCAGCAGCACCACGGTCCCGGCCGGGCGGTGTCCGGTCACGGGGCGGCGCAACCGGAACGCCGCCTCGGCCGCGGTGGCCCGTCCGGCGCTGTCCAGCGTCACCGAGTCGGGCCGGGACAGTGCCCGCAGCGGTCGCAGCACGCGTACCGGCCAGCCGGCCGCGCGCAGCCGGGACGCCGCCGGGCGGACCAGCCGGTCCAGGTGGTCGCCGTAGCGGGCCCGGGCGGCGCGGGCGGTGTCCGGCACCGCCACCAGCGTCACCGGGCCGGGCGGCCCCACCGCCTCGGCGACCACCTCCGCCAGCAGCGCGCCGAGCGGCCGGGCCAGCCCGTGCCGGCCCCGTTCCTTGTACGCGAGCAGCGCCTCGCGCAGCGCCCCGCCGTACGGGCCGAGCGCGACACAGGGCGGCAGGCCGGGCGGGGCCGGATCGGGCCGGGTGGGCGCGGGGCGCAGCGACTCCAGTTCGCGTACGCAGCCGGGGCAGAAGCCCTGCCGCAGCCGCGCCGCTCCCCCGCCGCAGCCGGCGCACCCGGCGGGCAGCACCAGGTCGGTCAGGTCCGACCAGAGCCCGCCCAGGTCACGCACGGCGGCTCAGTAGAGGAAGAACGGGGCGGTCGGGTTGGTCGCCCGGCTGCCGGCCGGCACGTCGAGCACCTGCTCCCGCTTGACGAAGTCGAACGGGTTGTTCCGCCAGGCCGCCCCGTCCGTCTCGAACATGAACGAGAACGCGGCCAGGCCCCGGTCGCTGCCGCCCGGATACCCGGCGAGCTGGGTGACCGGGGCGCCGATCTCCACCGCCAGCGGGGTCTCCCACACGCCGTCGACGCTGAGCTGGTGGATCGCCGAACGCCGGTCCGCCTCGTTGCCGGCCAGCACGAGTTCGTTCTCCGCCACCCAGTCCACCACCGTCACGCCGGTGAGCAGGGTGGCCACCCGGCGCGGCTGTCCCAGGTTGACCACGCCGCCGTCGACGCTGACCGCGGCGACGTAGAGCGCGCCGCCGCTGACCAGTGCGACCCGGTGGCCTTCGAGGGAACCGGCGACCGCCGTCACCGGGCCGGACACGGACAGCGCGATCTCGCTCATCCGGCCCGACCCGTCGAACCGGTAGAGCTTGCCGTCTGCCGCCACCAGGCCACCCGGCCGGGCCTTGGTCAGCGACCGCAGCCAGGTCGGGCGGCTCATCGCGCGGAACGTGCGGTCGCTCGCGTTGAGCGTGGCCACCGGCTCCGCGCCGGAGCCCACCTTGAGCCGCTTGCGGTTGTCGGCGCCGGTGACGACGAGCGCGGCCAGCACCTGTTCCTCGGCACGGGCGAGCGCGGCGGAGACCACGTTGCGGTTCTCCTCCGGCGGCAGCGGCACGGCGGCCCGCGGCTCGTTGCCGAACGCCAGTGGGCGTACGGCGCCGTCGTAGACGCCCAACCGCATCGGGTTCGCCCCGCGCGGGTACGCGACGACCGAGACGCGCTCCCGCCGGAGGTCGACGGTCAGCCGCTTCTGGTTCTGGATCTTGAGGTCGACCACGCCGTCCAGGTCCGACAGGGACCAGGCCAACTGGGTGCCGAGCCGGTTCAGCCGCTGCTCGTTGGCCCCCGGCATGTTCAGGTTGATCTCCCAGTGCCCGTCCGTCCCGGTCGCGTTGTTGATCAGCTGGGTGCCGTCGGGCAACCCGGTCACGCCGGCGGCCAGCCAGTCCGAGGGGCGGTCCGCCAGCCACTTCATCACCTCGGTGATCCGCCGCTCGGTCGGCGCCGAGGAGAGCAGGTAGCGCTGGTCCGGCACCAGCCGGGTCTGGTCCGAGTTCCAGAAGTAGACGGTGCGGGGGCGGTAGTACTCACGAATCGCCGAGTCGCTGGCCAGCAGCACGTTCGGCGCCTCGGTGATCAGCAGCCCGGTCCCGGCCGGCTCGGCGCGGCGCAGCTCGAAGACGTACTGCGTGTCGCTGGCCACCGGCGGCCCGAGCGTGCCGTCCGCCCGCAGCACGCCGACCTGCTGCACCTTGAGCGTCACCGTGCTGGTGCCCTGGTTGTTCGGCGGCGTGCTCTCCGGCTTCTCCCGCAGCCGCACCACGGTCAACTCGACCTCGCTGGTCTGCGGCTTGCCCGGGAGCAGGTCGCGGGACTCCTCGGCGAGGAACTTCCGGGCCCGGGCGTACGCCTGGTCGCGTTCCCCGGCCGCCGCCGCCCGCAGGTAGTTCTCGATGAACGGCACCGGCTCGCTGCTGTCGGCCGGTTCGGGCGGCCGGGCCGGACTGCCGTTGAGCGCTCCGCCCTGCGCGGCCGGCACCGAGCCGTCGATCTGGACGTCTGTCTCACCCGGGATGCCGCAGCCGACGAGCGCGGCCGGAAGCAGGGCGCCGGCCAGCAGCAGGGCCAGGGCGCGGCGGCTCACGGCCGGACCTCCGCCCGGTCGCCTTCGGTGGCGGGCTCCACGGTCAGCGTTCCGGCGTCGGTGCCCGGGCCGATGGCGAGCAGGCCGCCGTCGCGGGGACCGCCGAACGGCACCGTGGCGTCGGCCGGCACCAGCCGCAGCGGGGAGGTGGTGAGCCGGTCCCCGGCCCGGGCCGGCAGCGTGAGCCGGAACTGGGCGCCCTGGCCGGGCGCGCCCCACGCCTCCAGCCAGCCGCCGTGCAGGCGGGCGTCCTCCAGGCTGATCGACAGGCCGAGCCCGGTGCCGCCGGTCTGCCGGGCCCGCGACGGGTCGGCCCGCCAGAAGCGGTTGAACACCAGCTTCTCCTCCCCCGGCTTGAGGCCGACGCCGTGGTCCCGCACGGTGATCGCCACCGCGCTGCGGTCCTGGCCCAGGGTGATCCGTACCGGTTTGGCCTCGCCGTGCTCGACCGCGTTGCCAACCAGGTTGCGCAGCACCCGCTCGACGCGGCGCGGGTCGACCTCGGCGATCACCGGAGTGTCCGGCAGGTCCAGCTCGATCGTGACCCCGACCCGCTCGGCCAGCCCGGCCAGCCGCTCGGTGACCCGGTGCACCACCGGCACCAGGTCGGTGGGCTCGCTGTCCAGCACCGCGAAGCCGGCGTCGAACCGGCTGATCTCCAGCAGGTCGGTGAGCAGCTCCTCGAACCGGTCCAGCTCGGCCTGGAGCAGCTCGGCGCTGCGGGCCACCGCCGGGTCGAACTCGTCCCGCTCGGCGAAGATCAGGTCGGCGGCCATCCGGACCGTGGTCAACGGGGTCCGCAGCTCGTGCGAGACGTCGGAGGTGAACCGGCGTTGCAGCCGGGACATCTCCTCCAGCCGGAGGATCTGCCGTTGCAGGTTCGTCGCCATCTGGTTGAACGAGGCGGCCAGCAGGGCGAGGTCGTCCTCGCCGGAGACCACCATGCGCTGGTCGAGCAGGCCGGCGGAGAGCCGCTGCGCGGTGCGCGCGGCCACCCGTACCGGCGTCACCACCAGGCGGGTGACCAGGGCGGCCAGCAGGCCGAGCAGGAGGACGAGCGCGACGCCGGTGGCGACCACCGTGGCCCGGGCGTCGGCCGCCGTCGCGTCCTGCCGGGCCAGGGGTACGAGGTAGTAGAGCTCGACCTGCCCGAACTTGGTGGGCACCGGGGAGCCGTAGACCAGGTATTTGGTGCGTTCGCCGCCGAGCGACCCGGTGCGGATCTGGTGGGCGACCTTGCCGGAGGCCACGGCGGCCCGCAGCTCGTCGCCGATCACCGTGCCGACCGGCACCTCGGGCGTGGTGCGCGGCTCGATGAACTCGGCGAAGTTGTCGGCGGTGATCGCCACCACGACGCCGCTGGTCTGCGTCGGGTCACCGCCGGCAAGGTAGTTCACCGTGCCGTCGATGGTGTTCTGGAGCTGCGCCTCCTGCGGCTGGCTGTAGAGGTTGAACTGCTTCGCCGCGTACTCGCTGCCGTTGCTCAGCCGCAGCCGCACGTCGGTCTCGGCGTTCTCCAGCAGGATGCTGGTGATCTTGTCGGCGATCAGGTAGGCGAAACCGCCCACCAGCAGACTCGACGCCACCAGCGTGATGGTGACCACACGCACCTGGAGCGACCGCCGCCAGGCCTGGTGCACCGCGGCGACCAGCCGGGCGACCCGGCCGCTCAGGGCGAGCCAGAGCGCCCGCACGGCGTGGAGCCGGCGGGGCTCGGCGGTCGGCGTGTCCGGCAGCGGGGTGGTCACCACAGTGCTGACCAGGCTATCCGGTACCCGCCTTGTAACCCACGCCCCGCACGGTCAGGATGATTTCGGGTCGCTCCGGATCCGGCTCGATCTTGGCGCGCAGCCGCTGCACGTGCACGTTCACCAGGCGGGTGTCGGCGGCGTGGCGGTAGCCCCAGACCTGTTCCAGCAGCACCTCGCGGGTGAAGACCTGACGCGGCTTGCGGGCGAGCGCGACCAGCAGGTCGAACTCCAGCGGGGTCAGCTTCACCTCGTCGCCGTCGCGGCTGACCGTGTGCGCCGGCACGTCGATGGTGATCTGGTTGCCGGGCGGCCCGATCGTCAGCATCTCCGGGGCCACGTCCTCGCCCCGGCGCAGCCGGGCCCGCATCCGGGCCACCAGCTCCTTGGGCTTGAACGGCTTGACCACGTAGTCGTCGGCGCCGGACTCCAGGCCGAGCACCACGTCCACGGTGTCGCTCTTGGCGGTCAGCATCACGATCGGCACGCCGGACTCGCCCCGGATGGCGCGGGCCACGTCGATGCCGCTCATGCCGGGGAGCATCAGGTCGAGCAGGACGATGTCGGGTCGGTTGTCGCGGAAGGCGGCCAACGCCCGTTCGCCGTCCGCGACGAAGGACGGCACGAAGCCCTCGCTGCGCAGCACGATGCCGAGCATCTCGGCGAGGGCGGGGTCGTCGTCGACCACGAGTACCCGGGCTCTCATGGGGTTTATCGTTCCATCCCCGTTCGTCTGGAGGGGTTCGGCGTCTCCACGGCACGGTAGCGCCGAGCGGGCCCGCGCACCACAGCAAGCGGCGTGGCCGCACAGCGTGGCGCGTCAGGGCGGACGGGTCCACCGGATGCGGACCCGCCGTGCAACCATGATCCCTCGGGCGCCGCGCCGCCCGCCACCTCCGCCCTGCCCGCCAGGAGTACGCGTGCCCGACGCCGGCCCGACCGCGGTGCTGCCGCGCCGTCCGCTGACCGTCGGCGAACTGCTCGACGCGGCAGTGCTGCTGCTGCGCGACCACGCCCGGGTGCTCGTCCCGCTCGCCCTCGTGCTGGCCCTCGCCGAGCAGGCGGTGCTCCACCCGCTGCGGCTGCTGGTCGAGGCCGACCCGCCGCAGTGGTGGCCGGCGGACCTCGGTGACGCGCTGCCCTGGTACTGGCTGCTGCTGGCGACCGGCGCCGGCACCGAGGCGGCGATCATCGCGCTGCTGGGCGGCCCGGCCGCGCGCGGCGCCGGCGCGGCCCTGCTGGGGCGCCGTCCCGGGCCGGCCGAGCTGCTGCGCGGCTCCCGCCCTGGCGCCGCGCTGCTGGCCGCCGTCGCGATCGGCCCCGTCGTCGCGCTCGCCGCACTGACCGGGCCGGGCTGGTTCCTGGCGTACGGGCTGCTCGGCCTGGTGGTGCCGGTGCTGGTGCTGGACGGGGTGCCCGGACACCGGGCCCCGTGGCGGGCGATCCGCCTGGCGGGCCGGGTGAGCGCGCGGGCCGCCGCCGTCCGGCTGCTGGGCTACCTGGGCTGGTGGCTGATCCGGCTCGGCATCGGGCTGGGCGTCTATCACGGTCTCGGCATGCTGGGCCTGTTCGACGTGTCCGCCTGGGCGCTGCCGGTGACCGTCGCCGCCTTCGCCGCGGTGAACGCGCTGGCGTACCCGGCGCTGGCCTGCCTGGACGCGGTGCTGCACCTGGAGACCCGGATCCGCACCGAAGGGCTGGACATCCGGCTCTCCCGCGCGCCGGCGGGCGTACCGGAACCGGTCCTGCTGGCGGCGCAGCGGTGAGCCGGTGGTGGACCGAGACGGTGGCGGCCCTCGGTGACCTGCTGCCGCTGCCGCTGGCCGCGCTGATCCTGCTGGCGGTCGCGCTGCTGGCCGCCCTGGGCTGGTACTTCTTCCCGGCCTGGGTGCCCCGCCGGCTGCCCCGGTTCTCACTGCCCCGGCTGCGCTGGCTGCGGCTGCCCCGGCTGCGGCTGCCCCGCCTGCGCCGGCCCGCGCGCCGCCGCCGCTCCGATCCGCCGCCGGTACGCGTGCCCGAGCCCCGGACCCCGGAGGCCGTGCCGGCCGGCGCGCCCGGGCTGGCCGACCGGCTCGCGGCCGAGGGCCGGTACGCCGAGGCGGTCCGGGAACGGCTGCGCGAGATGGTCCGGCTCCTGGTCACGCGGCACGTCGTGGAGCCCCGCCCCGGGCTCACGGTGGTCGAGCTGACCGAGGCGGCGGCCCGTGCCCGGCCCCAGGTGCGGCCGACGCTGCACACCGCCGGGGCGATCTTCTCCGACCTCTGGTACGCCCAGCGTCCCGCCACCGCCGCGCACGACCACCGGATGCGTGAACTCGCCGCCGACCTGCGTCGCGAGCTGACCGGGGAGGAGCCGCGATGACCGCCACCGTGACGCCGGCGGAGACGGCCACCGCCGCGACGCCGCGCCGTCGGCGGCACCGGCTGCTCGTCCCGCTCGGGCTGGCCGTGCTGCTGATCGTGACCACGCTCGTGCTGCACGCCGTCGACCGGCCCGACACCGACGAGCCCGGCTTCCTCTCCCCGGTCGCCACCGACGACGACGGGGGCAGCCGGCTCGCCGAGGCGCTGCGCGCGCAGGGCGTGTCGGTGCGCCGGGAGACGGCGTTCGACGGGGTGCTGCAGACCGCCGGCATCGCACCGAGCACCGTCTTCGTGCCCGCGCCCGGACTGGTGCACCCGGACCTGCTCGACCGCCTGACCGCCCTGCCCCCGGGCACCCGCCTGGTGTTCGTCGAGCCCTCCCCGCGGGTGCTCGCCGAACTGGACACGCCGGTCGAGCCGGCCGCCCGGCGCTGGGCCGCGCGGGCCGTGCCGCCGGACGCGGACGGCACGCCGTGCCCGCTGCCCGAGGCGGTCCGGGCCGGTGCCGCCGCGATCGACCTGCAGCGCTACGCCGGGCCGGCCGAGGTCGGCCACTGCTACGGCGGCGCGCTGCTGCGCGTCCCCGGCCGGGTCGAGGTGGTGCTGGCCGGCGCCAGCGACCCGTTCCGCAACGACCGGATCGGCGAGTGGGGCAACGAGGCCCTCGCCACCGGAATGCTCGGCGGGAACCGCCCGCTCGTCTGGCTCGACCTGCCCGAGCCGGTACCGGCCCCGACCCGCCCGAGCTGGTCCCCGGAACCCTTCACCGAGGAGCCCGCCCAGGGCGGCGACGGCGAACGGTCGGAACGGCCCGACCCGCCCGACCGCGCCGACCCGCCGTGGGAGAACCCGCTCTGGGGCGCCTTCCCGCAGTGGTTCTGGGCGCTCCTGGCGCAGCTCGCCCTGGCCGGGCTGCTCGTCGTGCTCTGGCGGGCCCGCCGGCTCGGGCCACCGGTGTCGGAGCCGCTGCCGGTGACCGTGCGGGCCGCCGAGACGGTACGCGGCCGGGCGCGGCTCTACCGCCGGGCGGGCGCCCGGGACACGGTCGCCGAGACGCTGCGCGCCGCCGCGCTGGACCGGCTCCTGCCCCGGCTCAACCTGCCTCCGGACACGCCCGACGACGAGGTGGCCGCCCGGATCGCCGAGCGTGCCGGCGCCGACCCGGAACGGGTGGCCGAACTGCTCTACGGCCCCGCCCCGGAGAAGGACCGCGAGCTGCTGGAGCTGGCCCGCGAACTGGACGCCCTGACCCGTACCCTGGCCCCGCATCCGAGCGAAGGAGACACCCGGTGACCGGACCCGTCACGACCACCGCCCCGTCCGGCGCCCGCGCCGCCCTGCACCGGCTGCGCGCCGAGGTGGCCAAGGCCGTCGTCGGGCAGGACGCCGTGGTCACCGGGCTGGTGATCGCGCTGCTCTGCCGGGGGCACGTGCTGCTGGAGGGCGTACCGGGGGTGGCCAAGACGCTGCTGGTGCGGACGCTTGCCGCCGCGCTCGACCTGGACGCCAAGCGGGTGCAGTTCACCCCCGACCTGATGCCCGGCGACGTCACCGGCTCGCTGATCTTCGACCAGCGCACCGCCGCGTTCACGTTCCGGGAGGGGCCGGTCTTCACCAACCTGCTCCTCGCCGACGAGATCAACCGGACCCCGCCGAAGACGCAGTCGGCGCTGCTGGAGGTGATGGAGGAGCGGCAGGTCTCGGTCGAGGGCGAGCGCCGTCCGCTGCCCGACCCGTTCATCGTCGCGGCCACCCAGAACCCGGTCGAGTACGAGGGCACCTACCCGCTGCCCGAGGCGCAGCTCGACCGCTTCCTGCTCAAGCTGACGGTGCCGCTGCCGGAGCGGGAGGAGGAGCTGGGTGTGCTCCGCGCGCACCACGCCGGTTTCGACCCGCGCGACCTGCGTGCCGCGGGCGTACGCCCGGTGGCCGGTGCGGCGGACCTGGCCGCGGCCCGGGCCGAGGTGCAGCGGGTGCACGTGGCCGAGCCGGTGCTCGGCTACATCGTGGACGTGTGCCGGGGCACCCGTTCCGCCCCGGCGCTGGAGCTGGGCGCGTCGCCCCGGGGCGCCACCGCGCTGCTGAACACCGCCAAGGCGTGGTCCTGGCTGGCCGGCCGGGACCACGTCACGCCGGACGACGTGAAGGCGGTGGCCCGGCCCACGCTGCGGCACCGGCTGCGGCCGCGCCCGGAGGCGGAGCTGGAGGGCGTGACCGTGGACGCGGTGCTGGACTCGGTGCTGGCCACCGTGCCGACGCCGCGATGACCTGGCGGGCGGGTCTGCTGCTCGGCCTGGGCGCGCTGACGCTGCCGTTCTGGCCGGCGCCGTTCGTCGGGGTGGCCGTGCTGACCGTCGTGGTGCTGCTGCTGGTGGCGCTCGACCGGGCGATGGCCGCCCCGCCGCACGCGCTCACGGTGGCCCGCTCCGGCGACCGTACGGTGCGGCTCGGCGGCACCGCCACCGTCACGCTGCACCTGACCAACCCGACCCACCACACGCTGTACGCCCAGGTGCGCGACGCCTGGGTGCCGTCGGCCGGGGCCCGCTCGGACGTGCCGCCGCAGCGCCTGCTCACCGTGCCGCCCGGTGGCACCGCCACGCTGCCGGTCCGGCTCACCCCGACCCGGCGCGGCGACCGGCCGGCGGTGGCGCTGACCGTACGCTCGCTCGGGCCGATGCGCCTGGGCGCCCGGCAGCGCGCCGGGCAGCCCGCCACCCCGCCGTGGACGCTGCGGGTGCTGCCCCGGTTCGACTCCCGCCGGCACCTGCCGGAGAAGCTGGCCCGGCTGCGGGTCATCGACGGTGTGCAGGTGACCCGGGGGCGCGGCCACGGCACCGAGTTCGACACGCTGCGCGAGTACGCGGTGGGCGACGACGTCCGTTCGATCGACTGGCGGGGCAGCGCCCGGCGCGCCGACATCCTGGTCCGCACCTGGCGCCCGGAACGGGACCGGCGCCTGGTCTGCGTGCTCGACACCGGCCGCACCTCGGCGGTCCGGCTGGGCGACGAGCCCCGGCTGGACACCGCCATCGACGCGGCGCTGCTGCTCACCGCGCTCGCGGCCCGCGCCGGTGACCGGGTGGACCTGCTGGCGGCGGACACCGAGATCCGGGCGCGGGTGACCGGCAGCGGCCGTCCGGCCCTGCTCGCCCGGCTGGTCGAGGCGGTGGCGCCGCTGGAGCCGACGCTCGCCGAGACCGACTTCGAGCTGATCGCCGGCGAGGTGCTGCGCCGGGAGCGGCAGCGCAGCCTGGTGGTGCTGTTCACCGCGCTGGAGGCGGGCGCGATCGGCGAAGGGCTGCTGCCGGTGCTGCCCCGGCTGGCGACCCGGCACCGGGTGGTGCTGGCCGCCGGCAGCGACCCGGTGCTGAGCAGGCTCGCCACTGCCACCCCGACCGGCCCGGACGACCCGTACGCGGCCGCGTCGGCGTGGCGGGCGCTGGCCGAGCGGGACCGGGTACGCGCCGCGCTGTCCCGCTACGGGGTGACGGTGGTGGACGTGCCGGCCCACCGGCTCGCCCCGGCCGTCGCGGACACCTACCTGCGGCTCAAGTCCCTCGGTCAGCTCTGACCGCGCGCCGGCCGAGCACCAGCGCGTACGCGAGGAAGGCCAGCCACACCGCGGCGCCGGCGGCCACCCGGAGCGCGACCGGCAGCGGCGCCGGGGTGACGAACGCCTCGACCAGCGCGGAGACCGCGAACAGGCCGACCAGCCCGGCCGCGACCACGACGGCGAGCCGGCCCGCCTCGGCGACCGCCCGGCCGCGCCCGAGGTCCGCGGGCGGGGCGATCCAGGCCCAGGCGGTACGCAGTCCGACCCCGGCGGCGACGTAGATGCCGGTCAGTTCCAGCAGGCCGTGCGGTGTGATCAGGCCGAAGAAGACGTCTCCCCGGCCGTAGGCGACCATCACGCCGCCGACCACGCCGATGTTCAGCGCGTTCTGCCACAGCAGCCAGAGCACCGGCACCACGAGCACGCCGGCGGCCAGGCACTGGGCGGCCAGCCAGGCGTTGTGCGTCCACAGGTGGAACGCGAAGGTGGGCGCGGCGAACTCGGTGTAGTAGCCGGCGAAACCGGAGTCGACGAGTTCCCGGGCGGCTTCGTCGCCGACGAACGCGGCGGCGGTGTCCGGGTTGCCGGCGACGAACCAGATGAGGAACGCGGTGAGCAGGCTGAACCCGGTGGCCACGCCGCACCACCACGGCCAGGCACGGTAGAGGGCGGCGGGCAGGTCGGCGGCCAGGAACCGGCCCACCGCCGCCCAGGAGAACCGCTGACGGCCGGTGACCCGGGCGCGGGCCGCGAGGACCAGGTGGGACAGGCGGTTGACCAGCGCCGGCTCGGGCGCCCGGGCGCGCAGGGCGGACAGGTGCGTGGCGCTGCGCTGGTAGAGCGCCACCAGCTCGTCGACCTCTGCCGCGTCGAGGCGACGCCGCCCGGTCAGGTACTCCAGCCGCCGCCATTCGGCGTTGTGTTCGGCCACGTACGCATCGAGATCCACTCGCCCTCCCCCGTTCGGCGTCCATGGTGTTCACTGTCGGGGTGCGCGCGCAACCTCCCCCACCGCCCCGGTGGGCCGACGCCGGTCTGGTCAGCGGCGAGGCGGTGGAGCTGGACGTCCGGGCGGCCCGGCTGGGCTCCCGGGTGCTGGCCCTGCTGATCGACGCGGTGATCCAGCTCGCGCTGGCGCTCGTGCTCGGCGCGGTGCTGGGGATGGTGGCGCTCGCCCTGCTCGGGGACTACCTCGACGCCGCCCTGGCCGGGGCGCTGCAGATCGTGCTGCTGGTGCTGGTGCTGATCGGCTATCCGGTGGTGATGGAACGTTTCGCCGGTGGCCGGACGGTGGGCAAGCTGGCCGTCGGGCTGCGGGTGGTCCGGGCCGACGGCGGCCCGGTGGGGGTGGGCCAGTCGCTGACGCGGGCGCTCGTCGGCGTCGCGGTGGAGTGGCCCGGGCTGGTGCTGCCGCTGCTGAGCTGGGCGGCGAGCGTCACGGTGATGCTCACCGACCCGCGCGGACGCCGACTCGGTGACCTGGTCGCCGGCACGCTCGTGGTGCACACCCGGGGCGCGACGCTGTGGCGGCCGCTGCCGCCGGCCGCGCCGCCGCTGCTGGCCTGGGCCGGCACGCTCGACCTGACCCGCCTCGACGACGGGCTGGCGCTGGCCGTGCGGCAGTACCTGGACCGGCTGCCCCAGCTCGCCGAACCGGACCGGTTCCGGCTGGGCCGGGGGCTGTGGACGGAGGTCGCGGCGGTCACCTCGCCGCCTCCGCCGTGGGCCGCGCCGGACTGGGCGTACCTGTCGGCGGTGCTCGCCGAGCGGGGGCGGCGGGCGGCGCACCGGCTGGGCCGCAGCCGGGCGGTCGCCGCCACGCTCTGGCCGGAGCTGGTCCCGGCGCCCGCCGTGGTGCCGGGCTCCACCGGGCCGGGCGCCGTCCTGCCAGGCCCCGCCGGGCCGGGCGCGGGCCGGTTGCGGCCCGCCGCGCCGCAGGTCGAACCCGATCCGGTACGCCGCTGAGCCGCCTCGGGTGAGCTGAGCCGGCTTCAGGAGAACAGCGCGCGCCCCCACCAGTCGGCTGCGTCGCGCAGGCCGGGCGGGCAGGCGAACAGGCCGCTGGAGACGTGCCGCAGGTATTCGTTCATCGCGTCGTTGCGGGCCAGCCGGGTCTGGATCGGCACGAACTGCCGGCGCGGATCGCGCTGGTAGGCGATGAAGAACAGCCCGGCGTCGAGCCGGCCCAGCCCGTCCGAGCCGTCCACGAAGTTGTAGCCGCGGCGCAGCAGGCGGGCGCCGTCGTTGGTGTCCGGGTGGGCCAGCCGTACGTGCGCGGTGTCGGCGATGAGCGGCTCGCCGTCGTCGCCCCTGGCGGCGAAGTCCGGCTCGTCGAACTCGTCCTGGCGGCCGATCGGCGCGCCGCTGCCCTTGGTCCGGCCGACGATCATCTCCTGTTCGGCCAGCGGGCTGCGGTCCCACGTCTCGATCAGCATCCGGATCTTCCGGGTGACCAGGTAGGAGCCGCCGGTCATCCAGTCCGGGCCATCACCGGGCTGCACCCAGAGCTGGTCGCGGAGCAGGGCGGCGTCCTCGGCCTTGAGGTTGGCGGTGCCGTCCTTGAAGCCGAACAGGTTGCGCGGCGTGGCCTGGTCCCGCGACGTCGACGAGGTACGCCCGAAGCCGAGCTGCGACCAGCGGACGCTCACCACGCCCATGCCGATCCGGGCGAGGTTGCGGATGGCGTGCACCGCGACCTGCGGGTCGTTGGCGCACGCCTGGACGCAGATGTCGCCGCCGGACAGTTCCGGCCGCAGCGCGTCCCCGGCGAAGTGCGGCAGGTCGGCCAGGGCGGCCGGACGCCGGGCGGCGATGCCGAAACGGTCCCGGCCCTGCGCGTCGCGGAACAGCGTCGGTCCGAAGCCCACGGTGAGGGTGAGCTGCGACGGGGGCAGCCCGAGCGCCTCGCCGGTGTCGTCCGGCGGAGCCTCGGGCATGCCGCCGACCGCGCCGATCACCCCGGCGTCCTTCCCGGCGGTCATCCGGGCCGCGGCGGCGGTCCACTCCTGGAGCATGGCGACGAGCCGGTCCCGGTCCTTGGTGACCACGTCGAACGCGACGAAGTGCAGCCGGTCCTGGGCCGGGGTGGTGATGCCGGCCTGGTGCTCGCCGAGGAACGGCACGGAACCGGCGGCCGATCCGGTCGCTGATGCCTCGTTGCCGCCGGCGAGCAGCGCGCCCGCGCCACCCGCCACCCCGGCGACACCGGCCACTCCGACGCCGGCCAGGGTCATCGCCCGGCGCCGGGACAGGCCGCGGCCGGTCCGCTCGCGGTTCGGCTCGCTCGTCGCGTCACCGCCGGCCGGGCCGGTCATCGCGCGACTGCCGCCGCGACCCTGCTGACCGGCTCGGCCAGCGCGTTGACCGCGTCCGACAGCTCCTTCAGCTCGTCCTTGCCGAGCTGGGTGTGCAGCTTCCAGCCGTCGCCGGCGCGGTGCTTGCCGAGCGTGGTCTCCACGTTCGCGAACTCGCTGTCGAGCTGCTTGACCAGGTCGGGCGCGCGCTGCTCCAGCGCCGGACGCAGCGCGGCGACGGCCGCCTTGGAGCCCTCCAGGTTGGCGTTGAAGTCCCAGAGGTCGGTGTGCGAGTAGCGCTCCTCCTCGCCGGTGATCTTCCCGCTGGCGACCTCGTCGAGCAGCGCCTTGGCGCCGTTGGCGAGCTGGAGCGGGGTGAGCTTCTCGGCGTCCGCCTTGGCCACGATCGCCTTGACGTCGGCCAGGAGCCGGTCGGCGATCGGGCCGTCGGAGCTGACGTCGCCGGTGGTCCAGAGGTCCTTCTCGATCCGGTGGAAGCCGGTGAACTCCATGCCCTCCTCGACCACCTCCTCGCGGCCGTCGATCTTCGGGTCGAGGTCGCCGAAGCTCTCCGCGACCGGCTCGATCCGCTCCCAGTAGGTGCGGGCCACCGGGTACAGCGCCTTGGCCTTCGCCACGTCGTTCGCCTTGACCGCGGCCACGAACTCCTCGGTCTTCGTCAGCAGCGCGGCGGTCTGGCTGCGCACGTACCGCTGGTAGCTCTCGGTGGCCTGGGTCAGCGCGGCGTCGGGGGCGACAGTCGCGGCGGTGCCGCTCACCTTCAGCGCGCCCCGGATGCCCCGGCCGCTCATTCCCGGCTTGCAGGCCGTCTCGTACGTGCCGGCGGTCAGCTCGACGCGCAGCTCCCGGCTGAGCCCGGGGGCGATGTTCTCCACCTCGCCCATCACCCGGTCACCGGCGGCGTAGACGTAGAACTCGTTGACCTTGGAACCGTTGTTCGTCACCTTGAACGTAACCTGACCGGCGTCGATCTCGGTGTCGGCGACCTCGCAGACGGTGTCGGTGGCCTTGACGGCGATCGGCCCGCCGTTCTTGGCGTCGGCGTCGTCACCGCCCCCGCAGCCAGTCAGTCCGGCGACGGCGAGCAGCCCGGCGGCGGCGGGCGCGACGAGTCGGGTGGTACGCATCGTGCGGTCTCCTCGGGAACGGGTGGTTCAGGCGCGGGGGGACGGATCAGCGGCGACGTCGGCCGGCGCGGTGGGTGTGGCGGCGGCCGGAACCGGCTTGGCGGGCCGGGCGGGCTTGCGCAGGAAGAGCACGAGCACCGGGACCGCGTACGCGACCCAGGCGACCAGCTCCAGCACCGTCGGCGCGGCGGTGACGTTGAACATGCCGGCGAGCAGCGCGCCGTACCAGGCGTTCGGGTCGAGCGTGGTGGAGATGTCGAAGGCCAGGTCGTTCAGGCCGGGCAGCACGCCGGCCTCCTGGAAGTCGTGCACGCCGTACTTGAGGATGCCGGCGGCCACCAGGATGAGCAGCGCCCCGGTCCAGGTGAAGAACCGGCTGAGGTTGATCCGGACGGCGCTGCGGTAGAGCAGGAAGCCGATCACCACGGCGGTGGCGATGCCGCCGGCCAGGGCGAGCAGCGAGCCGGGCCCGGTGCCGCCGGCCGCGCTCTCGGCGGCGGCGTAGAAGATCAGCGCGGTCTCCAGGCCCTCCCGGATGACCGCGAGGAACGCCATGCCGGCGACCGCCAGGGAGCCGACCGCGAGCGCGTCGGTGAGCTTGCCGCGCAGCTCACCCGCGATGGTGCGGGCGGCCCGGCGCATCCAGAAGATCATCCAGGTCACGAACACCACGGCGGCGACCGAGGTGACCGCCTCGAACAGCTCGCGCGACTCCGAGGTGCGCAACAGCGAGGTCGAGGTGTACTGGATGAGCGAGCCGAAGCCGACGGAGAGCGCCACGGCCAGGCCGACGCCGGTCCACACCTGCGGCAGCCGGTCGCGGCGCTGCGACTTCACCAGGAACGCGACGAGGATGCTGACCACAAGTGTCGCTTCCAGGCCCTCGCGCAGGCCGATCAGGTACGTGGCGAACATCAGCTGCTCCGTGGTCGCTAACTTAGGGCAGGCATACCTTCCTCCTGTTCACAGCAAACGTCAAGCTGATCGCGGTAACGTCACCCGGTTCGGCACCCGCCGGCCCACCCCGTACGCGAAAAGGGACCGGGACGGCCGCGCGGTGGCCGACCCCGGTCCCTTCCGGAGCGTGAACTCAGTAGCGGTAGTGGTCGGGCTTGAACGGGCCCTCCGTGGAGACGCCCAGGTAGGCGGCCTGCTCCTTGGTGAGCGTGGTCAGCTTCGCGCCGAGCGCGTCCAGGTGCAGCCGGGCGACCTTCTCGTCCAGGTGCTTGGGCAGCACGTAGACGCCGATCGGGTATTCCTCGGTCTTGGTGAACAGCTCGATCTGCGCGATCGTCTGGTTGGCGAACGAGTTCGACATCACGAAGCTCGGGTGGCCGGTGGCGTTGCCCAGGTTCAGCAGGCGGCCCTCGGAGAGCACGATGATCGCGTGGCCGTCGTCGAAGCGCCACACGTCGACCTGCGGCTTGATGTTCTCCCGGGTCACGTCGCTGCGCTTGGCCAGGCCGGCCATGTCGATCTCGTTGTCGAAGTGGCCGATGTTGCCCACGATGGCCTGGTGCTTCATCCGGGCCATGTGCTCGTTGGTGATGACGTCGAAGCAGCCGGTCGCGGTGATGAAGATGTCCGCCTGCTCGACCACGTCGTCCAGCGTGGCGACCTGGTAGCCGTCCATCGCCGCCTGGAGCGCGCAGATCGGGTCGACCTCGGTCACCACGACCCGGGCGCCCTGGCCGCGCAGCGACTCGGCGCAGCCCTTGCCCACGTCGCCGTAGCCCATGACCACTGCCATCTTGCCGCCGATCAGCACGTCGGTGGCCCGGTTGATGCCGTCGATGAGCGAGTGGCGGCAGCCGTACTTGTTGTCGAACTTGCTCTTGGTCACCGAGTCGTTGACGTTGATGGCCGGGAAGAGCAGCGTGCCGGCGCGGTGCATCTCGTAGAGCCGGTGCACACCGGTGGTGGTCTCCTCGGTGACGCCCTTGATGCCGGCGGCGATCCGGGTCCAGCGCTGGTTGTCCTCGGCCAGCGAGCGGTGCAGCAGTTCGAGGATGACCGCGTACTCCTCGGAGTCGGCGGACTCGACCGGCGGCACGGCGCCCGCCTTCTCGAACTCGGCGCCCTTGTGGACGAGCAGGGTGGCGTCGCCGCCGTCGTCCAGGATCATGTTCGGGCCCTGCCCGTCCGGCCAGGCGAGCACCTGCTCGGTACACCACCAGTACTCCGGCAGCGTCTCGCCCTTCCAGGCGTAGACCGGCACGCCGGCCGGGGCCTCCGGGGTGCCCTCGGGGCCGACCACGATCGCCGCGGCGGCGTGGTCCTGGGTGGAGAAGATGTTGCAGGACGCCCAGCGGACCTGCGCGCCGAGCGCGACAAGGGTCTCGATCAGGACGGCGGTCTGGACGGTCATGTGCAGCGAGCCGGTGATGCGGGCGCCGGCCAGCGGCTGGGCCTCGGCGAACTCACGCCGGATCGCCATCAGGCCGGGCATCTCGTGCTCGGCGAGCCGGATCTCCTTGCGACCGAACGCGGCGAGCGACAGATCCGCCACCTTGTAGTCGCCCTCGGCGAGGGTGCTCGGCCGAGCCTGCGACGACGCGCCGCTGGAGGCCGCGGGGAGGGTGCTGGTCATGGAAGCTCCTGTCGAACGATGTGGTGCGCAGCCTTCCACCTTACGCGCGCGACCCACCCGGCCGGTGCCCGGTTGACCGAGCACACAATCGGCCGGTCGGCGGACAGCGCACGGGGCGGTCGGTCGTGGACGGACTTTCCGTCCACGGCCCGACCGCCCCGCGCATCCCCCCGGTTTGGTTCCCCCGCACGTCATCGGACCTTCGTCGCGACAACGCTGCGTACCCATAGGGTCACACCACGCCAGTGGGCCGTCAAGCTATTTCGGGAAAGTCGGACTTGCGGCTTTTACTGAGCGCTCAGCGCAGGCCACAGGTGGCGACGAACGCCTCGCCGTCCCCGCCCAGCGTCAGCGGACCTCCCGCCGCCGTGCCCACAGCGGCCTGTCCCGCGCCCAGCGTGACCACGCCCACCCCGTCGTCAACGGTGAGCTTCCCGGTCCGGCAGAGCACCACCCGCGGCCCGGGCAGCGTCAACCGCGCCCCCGGCGACCCGGTGGCGACCTCGACCCGGTGCAGCGCGAAGTCCTCCACCGGCACCGGCCACGTCAGCACCCCCGGCGCCACCGTCTCCGGCCGCAGCACCGGCTCGGTCAGCACCTCGAACCGGAGCACCCGCAGCAGCTCGTCCACGTCCACCCGCTTCGGGGTCAGCCCGCCACGCAGCACGTTGTCGCTGGCCGCCATGATCTCCACGCCGGTGCCGCGCAGGTAGGCGTGCAGGTTCCCGGCCGGCATCCAGATGCCCTCGCCGGGCGCCAGCCGGACGTGGTGCAACAGCAACGCCACCACCACGCCCGGATCCTCCGGATAGCCGGCCGCCAGCGTGCGTACCAGCTCGGCGTCCGCCGACCCGGGACCGGCGTCCGCCGCCGCCAGCACGGCCGCCACCAGCCCGGCGCGCTCCGCCCGCGGCCAGCTCAACAGCAGGCGTACCGCCTCCCGCAGCCCCGCCTGCCCGGCGCGCAACGCCGCCACCACAGGTTCCAGCGCGGGTACGCCGAACGCGGCGATCGCCGCCGCCGACTCCCCCGGATCGCGGAAGCCGCACAGCGCGTCGAACTCCGAGAGCGCCACCAGCAGCTCCGGCTTGTGGTACGGGTCGACGTAGTTGATCCGCTCCACGTCGGCGGCGTGCCCGGCGCGGGCCTGCTCGGCGTCCGGATGGGCCTGGAGGCTCAGCGGGGAGTCGGCGGCCAGCACCTTCAGCAGGAACGGCAGCCGGGTGCCGAACCGGCCGACCAGCCGCTCACCCAGCCAGTGGCCCGGCTCGGCCACCAGCAGCTCGGTGAGGCTGACCGGACGGCCGTCCCGCTGAACGGTGCCCGGGGCGCCCGGGTGGGCGCCCAGCCACAGCTCCGCCTCCGGCCCGTTGCTCGGCACCGGCCTCCCCTGCAACTCGGCGATCGCGGTGCGCGAGCCCCAGGCGTAGTCGCGGATCCGGCCCTGCAACAGCTCCATCGGTCAGCTCCCGGGCCGCCCGGCCACCTCGTCGGCCGCGTGCGCCTCGCCGGTGGTCGCGGCCTCCGGGACGGCGGTCGCCGCCGCCTGCCCGGTGCCCGCCCGCTCCGCCTCCGGCGAGTAGATGTCCGGCTCCAGGTAGATCACCCGGGCGGTCGGCACCTCACGCCGGATCCGGGCCTCGACCGCGTTGATGTCGCGGGCCAGGTCCTCGGCGGTCTCCCAGGCCGGCACCGCGATCTTCGCCGCCACCATCAGCTCCTCGGGGCCCAGGTAGAGCGTCTTCATGTGGATGATCCGCTCGACCTCGGGACCGTTCGTGACGGCCTGCTCGATCTTGGCCAGCTCGCCCTGCTCCGCGCCCTCGCCGAGCAGCAGGCTCTTGGTCTCGATCGCCAGCGTGACCGCGATGACCACGAGCAGCACACCGATCATCGCGGTGCCCGCCGCGTCCCACATGCCGTTTCCGGTGATCAGCGTCATGCCGACGCCGAACAGCGCGAAGACCAGACCGACGAGCGCGCCGAAGTCCTCCAGCAGCACCACCGGCAGCTCCGGGGCCTTGGCCCGGCGGATGAACCGCACCCAGGTCTGGTTGCCCCGGATCAGGTTGGACTCCTTGATCGCGGTACGGAAGGAGAAGCCCTCCATCACGATCGCGGCCACCAGCACCGCCACCGGCACCCACTGCCAGCTCTCGATCGGGTGCGGATCGGACGCCTTGTGGTACGCCTCGTAGAGCGCGAACAGGCCACCGAGGCTGAACAGCACGATCGCCACGATGAACGCGTAGATGTAGCGCTCCCGGCCGTACCCGAACGGGTGCTGCGGCGTGGCCTGCCGCTTGGCCCGCCGGCCACCGAGCAGCAGCAGGCCCTGGTTGCCCGAGTCGGCCACCGAGTGGATCGACTCGGCCAGCATCGACGACGAGCCGGTGAGGGCGAACGCGACGAACTTGGTGACGGCGATACCGAGGTTCGCCGCCAGGGCGGCGACGATCGCCTTCGTGCCCCCGTTCGCGCTCATTCCCCGCCTCGCTCGATGCCCCGTGTGCTCACTGGTTCGCCAGCTCCTTCATCTCCGTGATGGCCGGTACCGCCATCGGGTCCAGCCCGTGTGCCAGGGCGAGGTAGATCGAGGCGAAGTCGGGGACCGCCACCAGCGACGCGAGCCGCTCCAGCGCGGAGCCGCCCTCGGCGGTCACCACGTCGCAGCGCACCCCACGGCGCTCGGCGAGCGTCTGCACCGCGTCCGCGCGGCGCTCCTCGACCGCCAGCGGCTCGTCGGTGTCGTCGTCGGCGTTGAGCCCGCCGTCGCGCAGCAGCACCAGCCGCAGCCGGGTGCCGTCGGACTCGTCGTCGCCCGGGTCGGCGAAGATGTCCCGCTCGCCCTCGGCCAGGCCGCCGAACACGCCGTCGAGCAGGCCGACACGACCCCGCCCCGCCTCGCCCAGCGCGCCGGCGACCACCGGGTAGCGGGCATTGGCGGACAACGTGTCGCCGAACCGCCGGGCCGCGACGGTCGCCAGCGGAGACGAGCCCCAGACGATCGGGATCGAGCCGGACAGCCCCAGCGCCAGCGACTTCGCCGGGTTGACGAAGGACTCCGCGGTCGGCCGGCACCGATCGGCGTCGGCGTCGAGCCGGGCCGCCGTCTCCGCCAGGTCGGCCTCGTTGACCTTCACCAGCCCGAGGGTACGGGCGGCGAGCAGAACCGGCACGGTGAGCGCCCAGAGGCTGGCCCTCGCCGGCGCGCGCCGGGGCACCGGGATGAACGGCGCCCGGGCCCGCTCCGCCACCGACTGGAGTTGCGAGTCGGGCGCGCCCACCGCCACCAGCCGGGCGCCACGGCGGTGCGCCGCCTCGGCCGCGCCCAGCGCCTCGGGGCTGCGCCCGGACGCGCTCACCGCGATGACCACGTCCGCCGCACCCACCCAGCCCGGCACGCCGGCGCTGCGGTGCGGGATGACCGGCACCGGGCAGCGCGGCCCGGCGACAGTGGCCAGCACGTCACCGGTACGCCCGGCGGTGCCGATGCCGGCGATGACCACCGCGCGCGGCCGGCCGTCGTCGGCGAGCACTGACAGGTTGGCCTCGGCGGCCAGCGCCGCCGACTCACGCACCTGCGCGCCGGCGGATGCGGTGTGCCGGAGCATGCCGCCCGGGTCCCGCTCGGCCAGCAGCGCCGCGTCGTCGAGCAGGGCCTCATCGGCGTGCCGGTGCCCGCTGACCCCGGCCGTACCCTCCATCACCGCGACGACCCGCCCCGCGCCTCGTCGGCGGCGGGTCCACCGCGCGCCTCGTCCAGCAGGAGCACCGGTACGTCGTCGCGGACCTCGAAGATGCGACCGCACTCGGTGCAGGTGAGCGTCTGCGCCTGCGCGTCGTAGTCGAGCGGGGCGTGATGCGTGTCCGGGCAGGCGAGGATCTCGAGCAACTGCGGGTCCAGGGCCACGGCGCGGCTCCTTCCACGTATGCGGTCTCACCGGTCGGCGGTGCCGATCGGCGCACGCGATCTTATCGGCCAACCGGCCCCGGCACCGGGCCCCGTTCGGCCCCGGTGTCCGGTCCTCCGGCCGGGCAGGTGGCGGCCACCGGGTCACGGCGTGACCACCCACCGTCACGGTAACCCCGGGAGCCGGTCGGGTTCGGCCTCAGTCCGGCAAGCGGGGCAGGAGGCTCGTCGCGTCCCCGCCCGCGGGCGCGGGCGGCGTCGACCCGGAGACGGGCGGGGTCGGACCGGACGAAGGCGCGCCGTACACGCTGCCCGCCGGACGGGGCGCCGGCGTGCCGCCGTACACCGTGGGGGCCGGCCCGGTGGCGCCGGAGCGGTAGGTGGTGGTGCTGCGTGGCAGCGGGACCGGCGGCTGGTCGGCGACCGGCCCGCCGCCGCTGCGGTCGGCGCGACTGCGGCGCAGCAGCAGGACGATGAGCGCGGCGCCGACGAGCACCAGCCCGATACCGAACCACATGATCATGGAACCTCCGAACGACGAGTCGTCGGCCGCGGCGGTGGCCGGGGCGACGGCAGCGGCGACCGGCGACGTGTCAGTCGCCTCGGCCGGTGTGGTCTCGCTCGCGCTGGGCGTCGGCGAGGGCTTGCGGGACGGACTCGGGCTCGGCGTACGCGGCGCGCCCACCAGCCGGGCCGACCCACCGGCCCGGCCGAGCACGTCACCGTTCGCGGCGCTCGCCTCGCCCGCCAGTTCCAACCGCCCGCCGACGACGCCGGCCAGGAAGGACACCCGGTAGCGCACGGTGGCGCCCTTGCCCTTGCACAGCGGCCGGTCGACCGGCGCGACCTGGGCGGTGGCGACCGCGCCGTCACCACCGGAGACCGGCACCGGCGTCCAGCCGTCCCCGGCGGCCACCTGCACCCGCACCTGGTCCGCCCGAAGGCCCTCCAACCGGAGCCCGATCGCGGTACGCAGCTGCACGCAGCCGTCGGTGCGCTTGCGCACCTCGACAGTCACGCCACCCGGCGAACCCCCGGCGGTGAAGCTGCCCGCCGAGCGCAGCCCGACCCGGTCGTCCCGGGCCGACGCCGGCGACGCCGGGACGGCGATCAGGCCACCCAGCAGCGCGCCGACAATGGCCCACCGCGCCGCGTGCCTCCCCACCGACATCCCCACCTCACCGTTGCGTCCGGACCGGATCCGCCGGTCAGGTTACTACCGGGCCCGGAGGGCACCTTCGCATCGACCACGCCACATGTGTGCCGCGCCACGCGATCACCGCCGGTCCAGGTCACCGCCGGAGACGACGGCCGAGGCGAGCGCCCGGCGGCACAGTTGGTCGGCCGTCCGGGTCGTCTCCGGCAGCCGGTACCGGGGCGTCAGTGCCAGTACCCGTTCGACCGCGTTGTCCAACCCCATCCGGTGCCCGACGCTGACGAAGACCGGCCGGACGCCCTCCCGGGTACGCAGCACCCGCCCGACCACGTCGCCCTCGTCACACAGGTCGGCGCTGTCACCACGCTCGGGGCCCGGCCCGGTCCACGAGCCGACGAGCGGCGTCTTCCCCACGCCGATCGCGGGCAGCCCGGTCACCAGACCCAGATGGCAGGCCAGCCCGAACCGGCGCGGGTGCGCCAGCCCGTGCCCGTCGCACACCAGCAGCTCCGGGCGGACGGTCAGCCGGCCCAACGCGGCCAGCAGCGCCGGCATCTCCCGGAAGGCGAACAGCCCCGGCACGTACGGAAAGGCGGGCCGCCCCACGAACACCGCCTCGTCCACCACGGCGAGGCTGACTGCGTCCAGCACCGTGACAGCGGCGGCGAGTAAATCACCGTCCTGCGCGTACGCCACGTCTAGGCCGGCCACCGTCGCGGGCGCGGCGGGACCGGGCCCCACCAGGTCCACCCGCGACCGCAGCTCCTCCTGTACGCGCCTCGCCTCCGTCGCGTCGGCGGGCGGCACGTACGGCACGGCCGGACCTTCGTCGACGGACATGGCGTGTCAGGAGGGGGTGGCGGCGATGGTGGGGTCGGCGGCGGGGTCACCGGCCTGCTGGAGCTGCTCCTCGAACATCACAAAGGTCCGCCGCCGGATTCCCCTGATCAGCGCCTGCTCCTGCGGCGTCGGATATCGGCGTTCCACCTGGAGCGTGTCCTCAATAGCCCGGACGGTTTCGTAGAGGGCAAAGATCGGCCCGTCGCCACGAAGGTAGAGGCTCCTCTCAAGCTCCGTGAGCTGCACGAACTCTTCAGGCGAAATCTCATAGACCTCGTCACCGCCCACGAACAGCACCTTGTTGATGAGGTTGTTGGCCTCACGCCAACCCCCGGTGTCCTTCGACAGCCTCCAGCCAGCCATGCCACCGTCAGCGGTGGCGACCAACTTCACCGGGGAGTCGTAGTAGTTGAAGAACTTGGGGAGCGTCAAACCCTCTGCCGGCCTCACTGCGGCGGCACCTCTCCGATGTCCTCCCGCACCTTGCTCCAGTAAGTGCCTTGCGCTCGCCGGAGGAGTCCGTCGAGGATGGCGCGTTCTGTGTGTGTCAACGACCTGCCTTCACTCTCTGAGACCGCTTCCAGGTCGCGTCGGACTTCGTACAGCGCATGTTCCCATTCCGCGACCCCCTCGATCGCCGCGAGCTGCAGTCGCAGTTCCGCCATGTGGCCGTTCGACATTCGAAGGTTGAGCAAGATATCCCGGTAACCGCTGTCCTGCGGATCGAGGAACCGGTCCTTGACATGCAGGATCACTACCTTCGGGTCGGCTGCCAGTCGTCCGAGCGCATGGTAAACAGCGTCAAGAGTGTCGAATTGCACCTTTGCGCCCGCCAAATCCTTGAGCTTTGACGCGTCGTTCTCGTACTCGACCAACTTGTCGAGTACGCGTTCGCGATTCTTGGGCTCCTTCCTCCAACCAGGCCTGCCTTGATCAGCGGCCAGCACAACAGCAAGCGTGTTCAGCTCCTGTTGGGCTACCGCCGCATCCGCGTACAGCCGGTCCACGTAAGCGAGCCGATACACCTCGTCATTTCGGCGGGCCCTATCGAATCCGAGCTGCAACCGCCGTTGGCCGCGCCTCGCGACCCGCTCTCCGAGTTCCCGCTGCTCTTCACTGACAGGCGTCGGGTGGGGTTTCAGCGGCTCTGGCGCGATCACCGCCTCGGTCCCGCGGACGGCTATGTCGTTGATGACCTCGCCGAGCACGTCGATGGCCTGCTGGTGGCTGGCCAGGTGATGCAGGGTCAGCGGTCGCGCGGTCAGCGAGTTCGCGAGTTCCGGTGTCGCCAGGAGCATCCGGACCAGGTCGGGCCGCTCGGCGAGCTGCCGTACCAGCGTCTCGGCCAGCAACTCCTCCCGTCGCGGTGGCGCTTCCCAGCTCTGGTCGAGCATTCGTTGCACGCGCGGGTCGGCGAACAACCGGCTGAGGTCGGCCGCGGCGGCATCGTCCAGCCCGGGTGCGAGCCGCCGCAGCGTCGGCGCGTCGGCGGCCTGCGCCAGCTCCACGGGTGTCACCCCGGCGGCGAAGGCCGCGTCGAGGCTTCCGCTCTCGGCGAGCACGTCGCGTACGTAGAGCCCGCCGGCTATCCGGTCGGCGTGCGCCTGCCGGTGTTCCTCGCGTACCCGGTCGGGTTGCGGCTCGACGGGCGGCGCGCTGCCCGTCGGGGGTGCGTCCGCCCGGGTGTGGAAAGTGGTGGACTCGCCGAGCAGGTGGACGTGATTGAAGTCCGGCGCGTTCCCGTCGTCGGCCGGCGGCGGCTCGGGCAGGCGTGGCGGCGGCGGCTCGGGCAGGCGTGGCGGCGCCGGGCGGGGTAAGGGCTCGGGCAGGACGTTGAACGTGCCGGGCGGGCGGCCGGTGAGCGGCATCGGCCGTCCGTCAGGGCCGAGCACCAGCGCGTCGACACCGACCACGTTGCCCTCGAACGGGCGACCGCTGTGGTGGTAGAGCGGCCGGTCGGCGACGGCGCCCGACTGCGGGTCGAGGAAGAGGACCGTGCCGTTCTGGTTCAACGCCACCCAGGCGTGCGATCCGCCACCCTCGAAGCTGGTGATGAGGAAGGCGTAGCTGCCGTGGCCGCCCGACGCCAGCTGCGCGTACAGGTCGCGGTAGCCGCGATCCACCAGCCACTGGCGCTGCGGGCCGGTGATGCCGGGCCGGTCGACCGGGCACAGGTTCTGGAACCGGCCGCCAGTGGTCTGCTCGACCCGCAGCGGTCCGTCCGCCTCGCCGCCCACTGGGCGGAGCACGTCACCGCCGAGGTAGCCGTCGAACGTACGCGGAGCGGCGACCCGCGGCCGTCCGTGGACCCATGTCTCGAACAGCGACAGGGTGCAGTCGAGGCAGTTGATGCCCCGGGTCGCGTCCGCCGCCGGTCCGCCGTCGTTCGCCAGGCGGAACCATCCGCCACGCCGGGGATCGGCGGTACGCGCGACGCTGCCGTCCGGGTTGCGGGGCATCTGCCGTTCCAGGTCGGTCTGATGCAGTGCGAGCGGTGGCCGGAGCCCTCCCCGACGGCCGTAGGGCCGGGACCTGTCGATCGGTTCGGGGTGGCCGTGGCCGGTGAGCGCGGAATGGTCGGCCGTCTCGACCGCGCCGACGGCCAGGTCCGCCACGTCGTCGTTGATCCGGTAGAAGTCGAGGTCGTCCTCGACCATCACCTGCTCCGGCACGAGTCGCCCGGCGAGGACCTGCCGAGCCTCCTCGCGCAGGTCGGCCGCCTCGAGATCCGCCTCGTGCGCTTCGCGGTGCCATCGTTGCGCCGCCAGCGTCCGCCCGGTGCGACGCAGTTCCATCGCCTGCGCGGCCCAGTCGCTGGCCCGTTCCTCGTGATAGGCGGCACGCTCGTGCAGCCAGTCGGCCCTGGTCTGACGTCGGCGATCCTCGAACCACGTCCGCTGGGCCTGCAGGTAACCGTGGTAGCGGCGCCGGTCGAACGACTCCCGGTCGGCCGCGAGGCGCGCGGCGCGCTCCTGGATGGTCCGTAGGTCGGGAGGCGGCGGGTCGACCGGGCCGGGGTTGGGTGCCGGCGGATCGATGGCGGGCCGAGGCGGCGCCAGGGACTCCAGCAGCGGAAAGCGCGGGTTCGGCGTCGGGCGGGGGTCCGGCCCGAGCGGCCCCTGGGGTGAGGCGGACTGCGGCTGTGGCGGCGGGGCGCTCAACGGTGCGGGGTGCCCGACGTCGGGGGCAGTCCGGTCCGACGGTGGTGGCGCCGCCGACTGCGGGTGCTCCCCGATCGATGGGGACAGCGTGGCCGGTCCTGCTGCCGCCTGGACCGGAGTCGATGGCGGCGGCGAGTTGCTGCCGGGCACCAGGGGCGGGTAACCCGTGGCGGTTCGCGGGTCGACCTGCTCGGCAGGGAACGCGACGGGCACATCCGTGATCACCGAGGACAACGTGGGGCTGGAAGCGACCGATAGCCGCGTCACGTCCGGTGGGGTGGCAGCGGCCACCGGCGGCGTCGCCGTCTCCGGCGCCGGACGCGGCGGGTCAACCGCCAGCGGGTGAGCGGCGGCAGCGTGCGGTGGGACGGGTGCGGGTGTCGGGGAGACCTGGCCCGCCACCGCTTCGCCGCCCTGGACGACCGGCTCGGCGACCCGCTGGGCCGGGATGAGCCCGACGGGGTCGCCGACGGGTGGCACGTCCAGCCCGACCGGCGGAACGGTCAGCCCGCTCAACTGCCCGTCGAGGCGGCGTTGCAGCGCGGAGTCGGTCTGGCCGGTGGCGGAGCCGGTCGCGCCGGACGCCGCGGCGCGCGCGAGATCCTCCAGCGACGGGCCGTGACCGGTGGCCAATCCGGCCGCGGTCTCGGCCAGAGTCTCCCCGGCCATCTCCCGGCCGAACCGCTCGCCGATCTCGGCGAACCGCCCGCTCGCATGACGGCCCAGACCCGCGAGCGGCGCGACCGCCCCACCGGCGAAGCCGCCGAGAGCCGACGTGCTCACGTCGGTCAGGTCCAGGCCGTCACGTCGGCCGGTGGTGTTCTGATACGCCTGCGTCGCGAGGTTGGTACCCGCTTCCTGACCGGCCTCCACCAGGCCGCCGAGCGCCGCCCGTCGGGCCAGTCCACGGGCACCGGCCTTCGCCGCCTCCTTCGCGGCCCGCTCACCCGCCTCCTTGAGCCCCTGCTTGACCGCCTTGCGGGCGAGCTGGGCCACCAGGCGCTTGAAGATCTGCTGGACGACGACCCTCGTCGCGGTGATCGCGGCGGCGGCCGCCGGGGAGGCGGCGCCCAGGGTGAGCACGGCGGCCACCGCCAGGGCCAGCAGTTCCACCACCAGGATGCCCAGCTCGATCCAGGCTTCGAGCTTCGCGCCCTCGATGTCGCAGCCGCAGGAGTCGACCAGCCGGCCCAACTCGTCGGTGGCCGCCACGAGGACGTGCAGCGGCGCATCCTCACCTTCGGCGAGCTTGTGCCAGGCCCTGTCGAACGCGCCGGCGACCAGGCCGACGCCGCCGTATCCGCTCTTCACCTCACCGGCGGCGGCGGTGGCGTCGTCGCGCGGACCGGTCAGGACGCCCGCGACGCCGTACCACTGGTCGGCCAGGTCCCAGACGGAGCGCTCGTTGCCCTCCGGCCACTCGACGCCCACGACCCAGTCGAGCGCTTCGTAGATCCAGCCGGGCACGTCCCACGGGCAGAAGTCGAGCGGGTGCGGGATCGGGCTGGGCAGCATGCTCACGCGCGGATCCTCCGGTGGTCAGCGCCAGGGCCGACGCGGGTTGTGGCCCTGCTGGGGGATCTTTCCGAGGTCACGGGCGTTGCTCAGGTCCGTCTCCACGGTGGCCGCGACCGAGCGGACGACGTCCGACCCGAGCACCTCCAGCGACCGGCCGAGTTGTTCCCACGCGCGCAGCAGCGTCTCGGCGTAGCCCTGGTAATGCTTGTCGAAGGCGACGCCGATGTCGTCCCGGCCCCAGGGTCGTTGGGCGCTCGCAGTCGCGATCGGGTCGCCTGTCTCCCGCCGGGCCGCGCTCATCGCCTTACCGGACAGGGTCAGGTCGGCGCCGCCGCGCCGGGCCCGGTCCGGGTCCAGCCAGATCTCTCCCCCGGCCACCTGTCACTCGCCGCGTGCCAGCACGGCGTCGGCCCGGCCGAGCAGCGCGCCGAAGTCATTGGTACGCAGGAACTCGACCGACGGTGAACCCGGGGGCAGATAGCCGGAGACCAGCTCGCGGGTGGCGGTGACAGCGGCCGTGGAGGCGCGCAGCACGGTCTCGGTGATCTTCCGGCTCAGCCCTCCGGCATCCCGGTCCCGGAAGACGGCAGGGCTCACCTCGACGCTGATCAGCTCGCCTCGCGCGCCGACCACAGCGGTCACCTGACCGTCGTCGGAGCGTTCGGTGACCCGCAGCTCGGCCAGTTTGACCTGAAGTTCGTCCAGACCGGACCGCAACCGCTGGTACTGGCCGTACACCTCGTCGAATCGCGCGCGTAGTGCACGGTTCGCATCCCGGTCCGCACTCTCGGCCACCGCCACACCCCTTCCGTCACCGTGGGTAGGCCCGACCATACCGGGTGCCACGAAATCCGTGGGGTCCGGTAATTTCAAGTGGTGATCGAGCGACAGCAGGCCGAGCAGATCGCCTCGGTATGGGCCCGGCGGGACTCCGACCGCCTCGGTTTTCCCTGCACGCCGGTGGTCGAGGAGTTCGACCTGGGCTACGTGGTTCTGTCCACTGTGTCCGCCGATGCCCGGGCGCTCCCCGGCGACCTGCCGACCACAGTCATCGACAAGGAGACCGGCGAGGTCTCCACCTGGCCGCGGATTCCGGCGCCGGCGGTCGAGGCGATGTACCGGCAGCAGCGGCCCGATGAACCCCGTGCGCCGCGCGCCGTCGACCCGGCCGCCCAACTGCTGCGCGAGTTGACCCGGCTGCCCACGCCGGGCGCGGCGGCGCACCTCGCGCTCGACGGCCGCCGGCACGTCGCGCAGGGCGCCAAAGGAGATGTCGAGGTCCGGCACCATCCGCTGGTGCAGTCCTACCTGGACGATCTGACCCCGGGCCATCTGGTGCGGGGCGGCGAGCGGCACGCCGAGATGATCGTGGTCTCCGACGCGCTGTACGAGCACGACCACCGCCGGACCGCCGAAGGTCTGCCACCACTGACCATCGAGGACGCCCGCGACCTGCTCGGCACCAGCCGGATCGAGAGCTTCCGGGTGCGCGAGCCCGGTGACCCGGCGGGTGGTCCGGCCGACCTCCGCTGCGAGTCGTGCATCAGATTCCTCGTGCACGTCAACGTGCTTCCCTGGCCGGAACTGGCCTACGCCGAGGAATGGCAGTCCGAGCCACAGACACCCCCCGAGCCCGGCCGGTTTCCCACCGAGGTCGCGAACGCGCTGGTGATCGCCGGTTGGCGCCCGCACTTCGGCGACGAGGTCTCCGCCACCACCTCGGTCCGTAAGGTCACCGAGGTCAGCGGCACCAAGCACACCCATGCCCCCTTCCCCGCCGCGCTGGCGACACTCACCGCCTTTCCCGGCCTGGTGACCGCGCGCCAGGGTCCGGGCGAAGCGGTGTGGATCTCACGCTTCGAGATACGACCGCGAAAGGTGGCGCACAGCGCCGACTCTCTCGCCGACTTCGGCGCGGTCATCGGCGCGCGCCTCTTCCCGCTCGGCAGCGAACGTCAGGAGAGCATCCTCGCCGTCGACGAGCACAGCCGGATCTTCGCCCTCGACCAGGCCGGCGAGTGGTTCCTCGGCGCCGACATCGACGCCGCCCTCACCACCCTGCTGCTCGGCCGTGCCCCCGCCCGGGTCCGCGACGACGGCACCTGGTGAGGCCGAGCGATCAGAGAGGCACGCCGGTCAGCACCATCACCCGCGGCTCGGTGTAGTCGTCCATCGCGCTGCGCAGCCCTTCCCGCCCGACGCCGGAGCCCTTCATCCCGCCGTACGGCATCTGGTCGGCCCGGTACGACGGCACGTCCCCGACGATCACACCGCCCACTTCGAGCGTGCGGGCGGCGTCGAACGCCACGTCGAGCCGGTGGGTGAAGACGCCGGCCTGCAGGCCGTACGCGGAGTCGTTGACGGCGGCGAACGCGGCCCGGTCATCCGCGACCGGGGCGACCACCAGCACCGGCCCGAACACCTCCTCGGCGCACACCTTCGCGTCGGCGGGTACGCCGCTGAGCACTGTGGGCGGATAGGTCGCGCCGTCGCGCCGCCCGCCGACCTCGACGACGGCGCCGGCGGCGACCGCCTCGTCCACCCAGGTCTCGACGCGCTGCGCCGCCTCGACCGACACCAGCGGGCCGACGTCGGTCAGCTCGGCGCGCGGGTCGCCGGTACGCAGCGCCTGTACCGCCGCGACGAGCCGGGGCAGGAAGCCGTCGTATAGCCGTTCGTGCACGTAGACGCGCTGCACCGCGATGCAGGACTGCCCGGCCTGGTAGTTGGAGAACGTGGCGATGCGCTGTGCGGCGAACGTCAGGTCGTCGTCCGCCGACCAGTCCGCGCAGATGACCGCTGCGGCGTTGCCACCGAGTTCCAGCGTGACGTGCTTGTCCGGGGCGGCCCGGCGGATGGCCGCGCCGACCGGCCCGGAGCCGGTGAACGACACGACCGGCAGGCGCGGGTCGGCGACCAGTTCGGCGGCGCGCTCGTTCGGTAGCGGCAGCACCGAGAACATGCCCTCGGGCAGGTCCGTCTCGGCCAGGATCTCGCCGAGCAGCAGCGCGGTGAGCGGGGTGGCCGGGGCCGGCTTGACCACGATCGGCGTACCGACGGCGAGCGCCGGGGCGACCTTGTGGGCGACCAGGTTGAGCGGGAAGTTGAACGGCGTGATGCCGAGCACCGGCCCGCGCGGAACCCGCCGGACCAGGGCGATCCGGCCGATGGCGGCGGGGTCGGTGTCGAGCCGTTGCAGGTCGCCGGAGAAGCGCCGGGCCTCCTCGGCGGCCCAGCGGAACGTGGAGACCGCGCGCCCCACCTCGGCCTTCGCCCATTTGACCGGCTTGCCGTTCTCGGCGGTGATCAGCGCGGCGACCTCGTCGGCCCGCCCGGCGAGCCGGCGGGAGACGTGGTCCAGGGCCGCCGCGCGGGCGTGCGCGGGCAGGGCCGCGGCCTCCGCCGCTACCCGGGCGGCCCCCGCGACGGCGGCTTCGACCTGGTCGGCCGTGGCGAGCGTGGTACGCCCCACCGGCTGCCCGTCGTACGGGTGGGTGACTGTCAGCTCGTCCTCGCCGTGGGCGGGGCGACCGGCGACGTAGAAGGCTCTCGGCTCCACGACCGGCAGCCTAGACCACAGGTGCCCACGCGGAAACAGTTGCTCAAACCCTTGTCTGCCTCGGATTTAGTAGCCAAGATGGCAGTCAGATTGCGATAACCTCCGCTGACCCTCTCCCCGGCCACCTTCACGGAGACTTCTGATGAGCGACCAGCAGCAGCTGCGCAACTTCGTCAACGGCGAGTACGTCGACCCGGTGGACGGCGGCTACGCCGACCTGATCGACCCGTGCACCGGCGAGGTCTTCGCCCAGGCCCCGGTCTCCGGCGCGGCGGACGTGGACGCGGCGATGAAGGCCGCGTCCGCCGCGTTCGAGACCTGGCGCGACACCACCCCGGCCGAGCGGCAGCGGGCGCTGCTGAAGTTCGCCGACGCGGTGGAGGCGCGGGCCGCCGAGCTGGTCGACGCCGAGGTCCGCAACACCGGCAAGCCCCGGCAGCTCACCACCGAGGAGGAGTTGCCGCCGGCGGTGGACGAGCTGCGCTTCTTCGCCGGCGCCGCGCGTCTGCTGGAGGGCCGCTCGGCCGGTGAGTACATGGCCGGGCACACCTCGTACGTGCGGCGCGAGCCGATCGGCGTCTGCGCCCAGGTGACGCCGTGGAACTACCCGCTGATGATGGCGGTCTGGAAGATCGCCCCGGCCCTCGCCGCCGGGAACGCGGTGGTGCTGAAGCCGTCGGACACCACGCCGGTGTCGACGCTGCTGCTGGCCGAGATCGCCGCCGAGCACCTGCCCCCGGGTGTGTTCAACGTGGTCTGCGGCGACCGCGACACCGGCCGTACGCTGGTCTCCCACCCGACCCCGCAGCTCGTGTCGATCACCGGCTCGACCCGCGCGGGCATGGAGGTCGCCGCCGCGGCGGCGCCGGACCTGAAGCGGACGCACCTGGAGCTGGGCGGCAAGGCCCCGGTGGTGATCTTCGACGACGCCGACGTGGCGGCGGCGGCCGAGGCGATCGCGATGGGCGGCTACTTCAACGCCGGTCAGGACTGCACGGCGGCCACCCGGGTGCTGACCGGGCCGGGCATCCACGAGGACTTCGTGGCCGCGCTGACCGAGCAGGCCCGCAACACCCGTACCGGCGCGCCGGACGACGCCGACGTGCTCTACGGCCCGCTGAACAACGCCAACCAGCTCGCCCGGGTGAGCGGATTCGTGGACCGCCTGCCGGACCACGCGAACGTCACCACCGGCGGCGCCCGGGTCGGCGAGCGCGGCTTCTTCTACGCCCCGACCGTGGTCTCCGGCGTACGCCAGGCCGACGAGATCATCCAGGACGAGGTGTTCGGGCCGGTCATCACCGTGCAGCGCTTCTCCGACGAGGACGAGGCGGTGCGCTGGGCCAACGGCGTGGACTACGGCCTGTCCGCCTCGGTGTGGACGCGCGACCACGGCCGGGCCATGCGGATGACGCGGCGGCTGGACTTCGGCTGCGTCTGGGTGAACACGCACATCCCGTTCGTCTCGGAGATGCCGCACGGCGGCTTCAAGCACTCCGGCCACGGCAAGGACCTGTCGGTCTACAGCCTGGAGGACTACACCCGGGTCAAGCACGTCATGCACAACATCGAGGGCTGATCGCGATGGCCACCAGCGAGGAGCTGCACAAGCGCCGGGTCGAGGCGGTGGCGCGGGGCGTCGGCAGCACCATTCCCGCGTACGTGGACCGGGCGGGCGGCGGCACGATCACCGACGTGGACGGGCGGGAGTGGATCGACTTCGCCGCCGGCATCGCCGTCACCAACGTGGGCAACTCCGCGCCGCGTGTGGTCGAGGCGGTACGCGCGCAGGTCGAGCGGTTCACCCACACCTGCTTCATGGTCGCGCCGTACGAGTCGTACGTGGCGGTCTGCGAGCAGCTCAACGCGCTGACCCCGGGTGGTTTCGGGAAGCGCTCGGCGTTGTTCAACTCCGGCGCCGAGGCGGTGGAGAACGCGGTGAAGATCGCCCGGCACGCGACCGGGCGGCCGGCGGTGGTGGTGTTCGACCACGCGTACCACGGCCGGACCAACCTGACCATGGCGCTGACCGCGAAGAACATGCCGTACAAGCACCGGTTCGGGCCGTTCGCCGGTGAGGTCTACCGGGTGCCGATGTCGTACCCGCTGCGCGACGGCGGGCTGGACGGCGCCACCGCGGCGGCCCGCTCGATCGAGATGATCGAGAAGCAGGTGGGCGCGGAGAACGTGGCGGCGCTGCTGATCGAGCCGATCCAGGGCGAGGGCGGTTTCGTCGTACCCGCTGAGGGTTTCCTGCCGGCGCTGCGCGAGTGGGCGACGGCGGCCGGGGTGGTCTTCGTCGCCGACGAGATCCAGACCGGTTTCTGCCGCACCGGCGACTGGTTCGCCTGCGAGCACGAGGGCGTCGAGCCGGACCTGATCACGCTGGCCAAGGGCATCGCGGGCGGGCTGCCGCTGGCGGCGGTGACCGGCCGGGCGGAGCTGATGGACGCGGTGCACGTCGGCGGTCTGGGCGGCACGTACGGCGGCAACCCGATCGCCTGCGCCGCCGCGCTCGCGTCGATCGAGACGATGCGGGAGCTGGACCTGGCCGCCGCCGCGCGCCGGATCGGCGCGGTGATGGGTGAGCGGCTGCGCGCGATCGCCGCCGGTGACCCGCGCGTGGCCGAGGTACGCGGCCGGGGCGCGATGCTCGCCGTGGAGATCGTCGTACCGGGCACGTCGACCCCCGACCCGGCCGCCACGGCGGCGATCTCGGCGGCCTGCCACGCGGCCGGGCTGCTCACGCTGACCTGCGGCACCTACGGCAACGTGCTGCGGTTCCTGCCGCCGCTGGTCATCTCCGACGACGAGCTGGGCCGAGGGCTGGACATCCTGGCGGCCGCCTTCGGCTGACCCCGGACGTGGAACACCATGGGCCGATCATCCCCAGGACCGGCCCATGGTGTCCCACCCCGGAATTCAGCGAATCAGCTCGACGGTGTTGCGCCGGACCAGGTTCTTGCCCGGTTCCCGGATGGCGTCCATGGCGGCGGTGTTGAGCAGCACGCAACTACCGGACGGCCCGGTCACCGTCACGGTCACCGCCTTGTTGTTGTCCAGGTTCGTCACCCGCAGCCGGGTGCCGAGCGGGAACTGGCCGCTGGTGGCGGCCGGCGCCCCACCTTCGGCGAAGAACGTGAGCGCGCCGGAGCAGACGCTGCCGCCGATCGGCTGCGCGGCGCCGGGCCGGGTCTCGCCCGGCTGCGCACCCGGGGCCGGAGCGGCGGCGCCGTCGAGGCGTTCCACCACGTTGCGGCGGATGACGTTCTTGCCCGGCTCGCGTACCAGGTCCATGGCGGCGGCGTTGAGCAGCACGCAGCTACCGGACGGCCCGGTGACGGTCACCGTGGCCACCTTGCGGTTGTCGAGGTTCGTCACCCGCAGGCGTGTGCCCACCGGGAACCTGTCGCTCGTCGCGGCCGGCGGGCCGCTCTCGGCCGAGAAGGTCACCGACCCGGCGCAGGCCGACCGCCCGACCGGCGCGGTGTCCGCGAATCCCAGTCCGGTTCCCACCGAGACCGCCACCGTGGCGGTCACCGCCACGATTGCCGCCATCGCGTGCTTACGCTGCACCCTCACGTTCTCTCCCGTCGTCGCTGTCGTTCCCCGCGTGGTACGGACGGGAGGGCCGGAACGTTCACCTGAACCGACGGGCTACAACGGACCGTAACGGGTGTGCGGCGCCCCGGTCATCAGCGCCCAGTACCTGTCGCCGTAGGACCAGTGCCACCACTCCGTCGGGTAGTTCACCATCCCCGCGCCGCTCAACGCCGCCACCAGCACGTTCCGGTTGCGCCACGCGCTCACCGGGATGTGCCGGGCCGCGGTGAAGCAGGCGTCGGCGCTCTCCTCCGGGGTGGCGTCGAGCACCGTGCCCATGTCCAACTCCACCCCGTCGGCGTCACACAACGTGAGGTCGACTGCTCCGCCGGTGCTGTGCGGGGCCACCTCGACCGGCGACACGAACTTGGTGGTCTCCCGGTGCAGCCGGTCCGCCGGCCAGTCCGGGTGCCGCCGCCGCAGCTCGTCCCGGTAGCCGGTGAAGATGTCGAGCTGCGCCCGGTACGGCCGGTAGCCCTCGACCACGAGCAGGCGCAGCCCGGCCGGCAGCGCGCGCTGCGCGGCCAGCAGGCGGTCCGCGACACCGCGCCGCACCCGCGCGTACGCCCCGGCGGGGTCGGCGGCCCGCGCGTCCACCAGCAGCCCGGGCACCTCGCGCAGGTCAACCAGGGGTTCGCCGTCGTCCCGGCTGGACACGGCGGCGACGCGGGGGTCGGAGAGGAGGATCACGGCGTACCCCCGGGGTGTGCGGTGGACGGCCGGGCCGCGTGCCGGGTGAAGGCGAGCGCGACCAGCCGGTCCACCACCTCGGGGTACGCGACGCCGGACTCGGCCCACACCTTCGGGTACATCGAGTGCGCGGTGAAGCCGGGCAGCGTGTTCAGCTCGTTGACGTAAAGGTCGCCGGTGGTCTCGTCGTAGAGGAAGTCGACCCGGGCCAGGCCCCAGCCGCCGATCGCGGTGAACGCCCGTACCGACAGCTCGCGGATCCGCTCGGTGACCTCGTCCGGCAGCGGGGCCGGGACGATCATCGGGTCGGCGTCGCCGAAGTACTTCTGCCGGTAGTCGAACCAGCCGCCCGCGACCCGGACCTCGCCGACCGCCGACGCCTCGGGCTGCCAGCCGCCGAGCACGCCGCACTCCAGTTCCCGGCCGGTCACGCCCTGCTCGACCAGCACCACGTGGTCGTGCCGGAACGCCTCCTCCACGGCCGCGACCAGGTCGTCGCCGCCTGCGACCCGGGAGATGCCGATCGAGGAGCCCATCCGGGCCGGCTTGACGAACAGCGGCCCGCGCAGCCCGACGACCAGCTTCTCCGGGTCCGCCGCGGCCCGCCAGGTCGGCTCGTCGAACCAGACGTACGGCGTCGTCGGGACGTCCTCGGCGCGCAGCGCCCGCTTCATCGCCACCTTGTCCATGCCGACGGCGGAGGCGAGGATGCCGCACCCGACGTACGGCACGCCGAGTGATTCCAGCAGCCCCTGCACCACGCCGTCCTCGCCGTACGGGCCGTGCAGCACCGGGAACACCACGTCCAGTTCGGCGTGCACGGTGGCCGGGGCGTCGGCGGCGGTGACCGCGACCGTGCCGGCGGCTGCCCCGCGTCGCAGCTCCACCGCCTCGCCGGTGACGGGCAGCCGGTCGTCGATCGCCCGTCCGGCCGCCACCGTGCCGAGGTGCTGTGCGAGCACCGGCTCGGGCAGCAGCCGGAGCCCGCCGGTACGGGTGAGGCCGAGCGCCACCACCCGGTGCCCCTGCCCGGCCAGGGCGCGGGCCACGCCCAGCGCCGAGGCGCAGGAGACCTCGTGTTCCGCCGACGGGCCTCCGAACAGGACACCGATCCGCACTGTCGACCTCATGCCGCAACTCCCACAGTCATCGGGTCGCCCGCCAGCCGGGCCACCAGGTCCGCTTCCACGTTTCCGCCGGTCAGCACCACGCCGACCGTCCGCCGCGTCCCGGCGCCCGAACTGCCGGGACCGCTCACCTCGTCCAGCCGCAGCGCGCCGGCCAGCGCGGCCGCGCCGGACGGCTCGACCAGCACCTTCAGGTCCAGCAGGAGCAGCCGGAACGCCTCGACGATCGCGTCGTCGTCGACCCGGACCACGCCCCGCACACCGGTGCGGGCCACCGCGAACGGCAGGTCGCCGACGCACCCGGGGCGCAGCCCGTCGGCGAGGCTCGGCGCCGGGGCGACGGGTGTGGGCCGTCCGGCGGCCAGGCTGCGGGCCAGCGAGTCGCACCCGACCGGCTCCACGCCGTACACCTGGATCGGCGTTCCGGCCACGGCCAGGCAGGCCCCGGCGATGCCGCCGCCCCCGCCCACCGGCACCACCAGCGCGTCCAGCGGTGTGCCGCGACGCGCCGCCTCCTCGATCAGCTCCAGGCTGGCGCTGCCCTGCCCGGCCACCACATCCGGGTGGTCGTACGCGTCGACGAGCGGGTGGCCCTCCACCTCGGCGATCCGCCGGGCGACGGCGAGGCGCTCCTCGACCGTGGTGCCCGCCCGGACCACCCGGGCGCCCGCCGCCCGCGCCCGGTCCACCTTGACCGGCGCGGCGTCCACCGGCAGCACGACGGTCGCGGCCAGCCCGTGCCGACGCGCGGCCAGCGCCACCGCGACGGCGTGGTTGCCGGTGCTCTGCGCGACCACGCCGGTGTGCCCGGCGGCGGCGAGCCGGCCCACCGCCAGCATCGCGCCGCGCATCTTGTACGAGCCCCCGTCCTGCAGGTTCTCCGCCTTGAGCAGGATCCGGGCGCCGGCCAGGCGGTCGATCACCGGGCTGTGCAGCACCGGGGTACGCACCACCCGGCCGGACAACGCGCGGGCGGCCTCCTCGACGTGTGTGCGGTCCGGCAGCGCCGGCCCGTCGATTCGGGGCATGGTCTCTCCTTCGGGATTCGAGTGGACGCGGCTGCGCGGCAGGTCGAACAGCCAGTGCGCGCCGAGCGCGGTGAGGCCGCGGTGCGCGGCGAGGCTGAGCGCCAGCACGAGCGCGGTGAGCACGACCGGGTAGACGGTCACCAGCAGCGCCCGGGCGGGTCCGCCCAGACCGGCCACCGGCGCGGCGAGGAGCCGGTCCAGCAGCGCCAGCACCGGCATGTGGATCACGTAGACACCAAGCGTGCGGCGGCCCAGCCGGGCCAGCGCCGGACCGGCCAGGCGGTGCCGGGCCAGCCGGGCGGCGGCGGTCAGCCCGAACGCCACAGCGAGCACGGAGACGAACAGGTACGCGCCGGGCCAGCTCTGCGCGCCGGCCAGGCCCATGGCGGCCAGCCCGATCGCGTACGCCGCGCCGGTGCCGGCGAGCCGCCGGGTGCTCGCGCCGTCCGCCCACCGCGTGAGGTACGGCTTCAGGCGCACCCCGGCCAGGAAGAACACCAGGTTCTGGTAGACCTGCCCCCGGTTGCCGGGGCTGTCCAGCAGCCCGGTGGCCGCCACGGCGGACAGCGCGCCCGCGGCGGTCAGCAGCACCGCCGGGTGGACCCGGCGCAGCGCCTTCGCGAGCACGAAGTAGAGCGCCAGCGCGTACAGGTACCACAGGTTCGAGGGCGTCACGGTGAGCTGGGCCAGCAGCTCACCCGGGTCGGTGGCCCGGTCGGTCGGGAAGCCGGGCGCCAGCGCCAGCAGCGCGGTGTGGATCAGCAGCCAGATCGCGTACAGGTAGAGGTTCCGCGTAATCCGGGGCCGTCCGGACACCCGCCACGGGCGGGCCACCGCGTTCGCCGCGAAGATGCCGGAGATCGCGAAGAACAACGGCATCCGCAGCGGCAGCAACTGCTCGCCGAGCAGCCCCCACGCGCCCGGCACCGGCAGGCCGGCCCGCCAGTCGATGCGCAGGTAGTCCTTGACGACGACGTGCCACAGCACCACGAGCACGATGCAGGCGCCCTTCGCCACGTCGGCCCAGGCCACCCGGTCACCGGGTGGTGCGCTCCCCTCGGTACGCGTCGGCACTGCGGTCTCCTCTCCGGCCCTCTCCGGGGCAGGCGGCGGTGCCGCCGGTCCGGTCCTCGGGCAGGTGTCATCGCGGGATGCCGCGACGGCGGCTCCCGGAGTCGTATGTGGGGTGGTCAGCCCACGTGGGGCAGGTGGACGTCGACCCGCAGGCCGCCGTCGTCACCTGGGCGGGCAGCGATGATGCCGCCGTGCGCCTGGGTGATGGAGCGGGCGATGGCCAGGCCGAGCCCGGCGCCGCCGCCCTGGTTGGTCCGGTCCCGGGCGAGGCGCCGGAACGGTTCGAACAGCCCGTCGACCGCTTCGGCGGGCACGGCCTGCCCGCTGTTGGTGACGGTCAGCGCGGGGTCGCCGCCGACGGTGACGACGAGCCGGCCGCCCGGGCGGTTGTACTTGATGCCGTTCTCCACCAGGTTGGTGACCAGGCGTTCCAGCAACACCCGTTCGCCGGTCACGATCCGGGGCGACAGCCGGGTCTCGACCGTCACGCCGGCCTCGGCGGCCCGGTCGGCGTACGCGGCCAGCACGCCGCTGACGATCTGTTCGAGGCGTTGCGGGGTGGATGACCGCAGGCCCTGGTCGCTCTCGCTGAGCGCCAGCAGCCCTTCGATGAGCCGCTCGTTGCGTTCGTTCGTGGCGAGCAGTTGCGCGGTCAGCAGCTCCAGTTGCTCACCGGTGAGCGACTGCGCCATGCCGACCTCGATCAGCGTGCGTTGCACCGCGAGCGGCGTACGCAGCTCGTGGGAGGCGTTCGCGGCGAACCGCCGCTGCCCCTCGTACCCGGCGGTGACCCGGTCCAGCATCGCGTCGATCGCGCGGGCGAGCCCGGCCAGCTCGTCCCGGCCGCGATGCCGGATGCGGTAACCGAGGTTCTGCGGGCCCAGGTTCGCCATCGGGGCGGCCAGGTCGCGCACCGGACGCAGGCACCAGCGGGCCGCTCCCCACACCGCGAATCCGGCGGCCACCAGCACCAGCAGTTGGACCAGCAGCGGCAACAGCGGGACGAACGGGCGGCCCGGTTCGCACACCGCGCCGATGGTGGCCAGGCCGCAGAACCACTGGGCCTGCCCCCACACCAGTTCGAGCAGCGACTTGACCATGTTGGGCACGAAGAACCCGGCGAGCAGGGCGAGCAGCCCGACCAGCAGGATGCGGCGACGGGGGCTCATTCCGGCTCGCCGATCCGGTAGCCGGCCTTCGGCACGGTGTGGACGACCGACGGCTGGCCGAGCTTCTTGCGCAGGGTCATCACCGTCACCCGGACCGCGTTGGTGAACGGGTCGGCGAACTCGTCCCACGCCTGTTCCAGCAGCTCCTCGGCGCTGACCACCCGGCCGCCGGCCCGCATCAGCACGTGCAGGACGGCGAACTCCTTCGGGCTCAGCCCGAGCGGGCGGCCGTCCCGGGTAGCGGTGTGCCGGGCCACGTCGAGCACCACGCCGTGCCGTTCCAGCACCGGCGGCAGCGCCGGCGTGGACCGGCGGCCCAGCGCCTGGACCCGCGCCACCAGCTCGGCGAACGCGAACGGCTTGGTCAGGTAGTCGTCGGCGCCCAGCCCGAGGCCGGCGACCCGGTCCCGGATGCCGGCGGCTGCGGTCAGCAGCAGCACCCGGGTGCCGGCGTCGGACCCGGCCAGGCTCCGGCACACCTCGTCGCCGGTGGCGCCGGGCATGTCCCGGTCCAGCACCGCCACGTCGTACCGGTTGACCCCGATCCGTTCCAGCGCGCCGTCGCCGTCGTAGCAGACGTCGACAGCCATGGAGAACCGTCGCAGCCCCTCGGCGACCGTGTCCGCCAAGAGCCGCTCGTCGTCCGCCACCAGCACCCGCACCTTGCGCTCCCCGTGTCTTCCCTCGTCGTCCGGCACACCTTCGCAGGCCGGAGTTAAGGGTTCTGTAAGCGTCCGCAGCAGCCATCCTCCACGCGGGCCACGCTGCGACAACCGGCGTACGGCCGTCTGGGCCGTTCGTCCGGTCCGCGGGCGGCGCGAGCACCGCTGAAGTGACCCGGATCACGCATTGGCGCTCGGGCGTGAGGTGGGTCACGATGGGTGGAAGGAGGCGCTGGTGGCTGACCCGTGGCTCGCCCTGGAGTTCGGCGCGGATCCGGCGGAGCGGATCGCGCAGGTCGGTGCCGCCCACGAGGCGTTCCTCACCGCCGGCACCACATCCGGCCGGGTCCGGGAGGTGGTGGCCCGTTCCTGGGAGCGGTCCGCGCTGCTCGACCCGGAGGCCACCGCGCCGGTCGACCTCACCGACGACGCGCTGGAGACGTACCGCGCCGCGCACCCGCTCGCCCGGGTGATGCCGCTCTTCCGCGACCTGCTCGGCGGCATCGCGCAGGACGGCGCGCACCTGATGGCGGTCTGCGACGCCGCCGGGCGGCTGCTCTGGGTGGAGGGCCACCCCGGGGTGCTGCGGCACGCCGAGCGGATGAACTTCGTACCGGGCGCACGCTGGGACGAGGCGCACGCCGGCACGAACGCGCCCGGCACCGCCCTCGCCGTCGACCACGGCGTGCAGATCTTCGCCACCGAGCACTTCGTGCGGCCGGTGCAGCGCTGGACCTGCGCCGCCGCGCCGATCCACGACCCGGTCAGCGGCGCGCTGCTCGGCGCCGTCGACATCACCGGCGGGGACCACCTGGCCAACCCGCAGAGCCTGGCTCTGGTCCGGGCCACCGCCCGGGCCGCCGAGGCGTTCCTGGCCGGCGTCGCGCCCGCCGCGCCGGACGTCGCGTACGTGTCGGCGCTCGGCCGCGACGAGGCGGAGCTGCGCGTCGGCGGCCGGCGCATCCGGCTCGGTCGCCGGCACAGCGAGCTGCTGGTGCTGCTCGTCGACCATCCCGAGGGGCGCACCGGGGAACAGCTCGGCCTCGACCTCTACGGCGACGACAGGCGGCACCCGGTCACGCTGCGCGCCGAGCTGTCCCGGCTGCGCCGCGTGCTCGGCGAGGAGCTGCTCGACTCCCGCCCGTACCGGCTGCGCCCGACCGTGCGCGCCGACTTCCGTACCGTCACCGAACTGCTGGAACGTGGCGATCCGGCGGCGGCGCTGCGCGCGTACCGTGGGCCCCTGCTGCCCCTGTCGGACGCACCGGGAGTCGCGCGACTGCGCCGCCTGGTCGACGGCCAGTTGCGCGCCGCCGTGCTGGCCGGCGGCGACCCGGGGCTGCTCGCGGCCTGGACCGCGACGGCGGCCGGCGCCGACGACCTGGCCGCTTGGCAGGCCCTGGCGCGGGCGCTGCCGCCGGGCGCGCCCCGCCGGCCGCTCGCGCTCGCCCGGGCCCGCCAGCTCGCCGAGGAGTACGCGCTGCCGCGCGCAACGTTCCTGCAACGTCCTGGAAACTAGCCTGCCCGCCATCCACCCCAGACGGACGGCGGAGGTACCCATGACGCGCTACGACGCCCCCACCCACTGGCAGTCCCGCTACGACCACTACATCGGTGGCGAGTACGTGAAGCCGCACGGTGGCAAGTACTTCGAGAACCCGACCCCGGTGACCGGGCAGACCTTCTGCGAGGTGGCCCGGGGCACCGCCGAGGACGTGGAGAAGGCGCTGGACGCGGCACACGGCGCGGCCGACGCGTGGGGCCGCACGTCGGTCGCCGAACGCTCGCTGATCCTCAACCGGATCGCCGACCGCATGCAGGACAACCTGGAGTCCCTGGCGATCGCCGAGACGTGGGAGAACGGCAAGCCGGTACGCGAGACGCTCGCCGCCGACATCCCGCTCGCGATCGACCACTTCCGCTATTTCGCCGGGGCGATCCGGGCGCAGGAGGGCTCGCTCGGCGAACTCGACGACGACACCGTCGCCTACCACTTCCACGAGCCGCTCGGCGTGGTCGGGCAGATCATCCCGTGGAACTTCCCGATCCTCATGGCGGTGTGGAAGCTCGCCCCGGCGCTGGCCGCCGGCAACGCGGTGGTGCTCAAGCCGGCCGAGCAGACGCCCGCCTCGATCCACTACCTGCTCTCGCTGATCGGCGACCTGCTGCCGCCGGGCGTGATCAACGTGGTGAACGGCTTCGGCGTCGAGGCGGGCAAGCCGCTGGCGTCCTCGCCGCGGGTGGCGAAGGTGGCGTTCACCGGCGAGACCACCACCGGGCGGCTGATCATGCAGTACGCCAGCGAGAACATCAAGCCGGTCACGCTGGAACTCGGTGGCAAGAGCCCGAACATCTTCTTCGACGACGTCAGCGCCGCCTCCGACGACTTCCTGGACAAGGCTCTCGAAGGCTTCACCATGTTCGCCCTCAACCAGGGCGAGGTGTGCACCTGCCCGTCCCGGGCGCTCATCCAGCAGGGCCACTACTCCGACTTCCTCGCCGCCGCCGTCGAGCGGACGAAGGCGGTCAAGCAGGGGCACCCGCTGGACACCGACACGATGGTCGGCGCGCAGGCCTCCAACGACCAGTTGGAGAAGATCCTGTCCTACCTGGACATCGGGCGGCAGGAGGGCGCTCGCGTCCTGGCCGGCGGCGAGCGGGCCGACCTCGGCGGCGAGCTGTCCGGCGGCTACTACGTCCAGCCGACGATCTTCGAGGGCGACAACTCGATGCGGATCTTCCAGGAGGAGATCTTCGGCCCGGTGGTGTCGGTGACCTCCTTCGCCGACCTGGACGACGCCGTGAAGATCGCCAACGACACGCTGTACGGGCTCGGCGCGGGCGTGTGGACCCGGGACCTCAACACCGCGTACCGGGCCGGGCGCGCCATCCAGGCCGGCCGGGTCTGGACGAACTGCTACCACGCCTACCCGGCGCACGCGGCGTTCGGCGGCTACAAGCAGTCCGGCATCGGCCGGGAGAACCACAAGATGATGCTGGAGCACTACCAGCAGACCAAGAACCTCCTGGTCAGCTACTCGCCGAAGAAGCTCGGCTTCTTCTGATGGGCGACACCGTGACAGTGACCCCCGCGGCGGCCGACCTGATCCGGTCGCTGCGGGGGCAGCACGGCCCGCTGATGTTCCACCAGTCCGGCGGCTGCTGCGACGGCAGCGCCCCGATGTGCTACCCGGCCGGAGAGTTCCGCACCGGCGGCTCGGACGTGCTGCTCGCCTCGCTGACTGTCGACGGCGTGCCCGAGCCGGTGGAGTTCTGGATGTCGAAGGCCCAGTGGGAGCTGTGGAAGCACACCCGGCTCACCGTCGACGTGGTGCCCGGCCGGGGCAGCGGCTTCTCCCTGGAGGCACCGGAGGGCGTCCGGTTCCTCATCCGGTCCCACCTGAACCGCTGATCTGTCCGAGATCTTGCAGCTCGCGGGCATCGCGGCGGTGGGATGCTGACGCCGTCCACTTCGGAGTCGCATCCCACCGCCCGACAGGAGACCGCCCATGCACCCGGTCCGACAGCCAGTGCTCGCCGCCGGCCTCACCGCCTTGGCCACCGCCGCCACGCTCGGGCTCTCACCCGGCGCCGCCGTCGCCGCCCCCGCGGCCTCCCCCAGCATCTCCGTCAACTGGTTCGGCGCCGCCGACGTACGGGCGCACACCGCCACCGTCGGCGGCCGGTTCGACTGCGGCGACGAGCGCGGCCTCGCGTACATCGAGGTGCACCTGGAGCAGCGGCGCGGCTCGGTCACCGGCTTCGGGTTCGGCGTGATCGGCGCGTGCACCGACGAGCGCACCGCCGGCACCTGGACCGCGACCATCCCCGCCGACCAGGGCAGGTTCCGCCCCGGCCCGGCCACCACGATCGCCCGCCTGGTGATCGAGCCCAACTCGATCACCGAAACCACCGAGCCCGTACGCCTGCGCCCCCGCTGCGCCCGCCCCTGACCGTCTCGGCGGCCTCCGGTCAGGCGATCTGCCGGAGGTCGTCGCCGTAGTCGAAGATGATCCGCAGCCGGGCTCCGAGGGCATTGGCGTACCGGCTCAGCGTTGCCACCTCGTTGACGTCGAGGTCGCCGTTCTCGATCTGGCTCACCCGGCCGGGCGTGACCCCCATGATCTCGGCGACCTGCCGCTGGGTCAGGCCCAGCCGCTTGCGCTCCTCGGCCAGGTGGAACGCGCTCACCCACGCGTCGGTCCGGGCGCGCTCCGCCTCGTAGGCCTCGTCTTCGCCGCCGAGTTCGGCGCGGACCTCGTCCCAGTGATAGAACTCCGTCACGACTCCCCCCTTCGCTCGCGCTCGCTGTCGAGCCAAGCCTTGTAGGCAACCTCCGCCGCCGGGATGTGCTGCCGGTACCAGCGACTCCAGTCACCCGCCTTGTTGCCGGCGACCAGCAGGACCGCCTGCGACCACGGATCGAAGACGAACAGCACCCGGATAGCCACGTCCCGACCGGAGCGGGGCCGCAACTCCTTGAGATTACGGAGACTGCTTCCGCGCAGCGTGTCCACGAGCGGGCGGCCCAGCCCCGGCCCGACCTCGGCCAGCTTGTCCACCGCCACCCGGACGCTCTCGTACGACGCCGGGTCGTGGTCCCGCAGGTCGCGCAGCCAGTGCCGGACCTCTCCGGTGACCCGGACCGACCAGCGCTTCCCGTCCGCACCCATGCCCTGACTATAGCCCGGGCTAAACATCCCGGCCTACCAGTCAGCGGTCATCCAGGAGCGGCTGGGTGGGGTTCCACGGGGTTCCGGTTTCGGCGTCGTGGCGGCGGCGGGCTATCGCTGAGAGCGCCTCCAGCACCACCCGGTTGCCCAGGTACGCGGTGATGTCGGCGTGGTCGTACGGCGGGGCGACCTCGACCACGTCCAACCCGACCACCGGCAGCTCGTAACAGACCCGGCGGACCGCGTCGAGCAGTTGCCGGGAGGTGAACCCGCCCGGCTCGGGCGTGCCGGTACCGGGCGCCATGCCGGGGTCGACCACGTCCACGTCGACGGAGAGGAACACGCCCTCGCACTCGTCGGTCGCGATGCCGAACGCCTCGGTCAGGCAGGTGTCGAGGCCGCGCGCCACGATCTCGGTCATCTCGTACGAGCGCATCCGCTGCTCGGCCATCCACGCCAGCGTGTCCGGGCCGGGCCAGTAGCCGCGCAGCCCGATCTGGAGGAAGCGGTCGCCGCGTACCGCGCCGGACTCGATGAGCCGGCGCATCGGCTGGCCGTGGCCGTGCAGCGAGCCGAACTCGACGTCCCCGGTGTCGGCGTGCGCGTCGAAGTGCACCAGCGACACCCGGCCGAGCCCGTGGTGCCGGGCCACGCCTGTGGCGTCGGGCAGCGCGATGGAGTGGTCACCGCCGAGCACCACCGGGATCGCGCCGGCGGCGGCGACCGCGTGGACGGCGGTCTCCAGCGCGGCGAGTGAGCGCTCGATGTCGCCGCTGAACATCTCCACGTCTCCGGCGTCGTAGACGCACAGGTCCTTCAGGCCGTCCACGCGCAGCGCCAGCGACGGGCGGGAGCCGTCGTGCGGCAGGTAGCAGGCCTGCCGGATGGCGGACGGCCCGAACCGGGTGCCCGGCCGGTGCGAGGTGCCACCGTCGAACGGCGCCCCGATGATCACCACGTCCGCGTCGGCGTACGTGACCGGCTCCTCGACCGTGCACGGCGGCACGCCGAGGAACGTGATGTCGGGGCCGTACATCGGGCCGTACCGGGTCATCGTTCCTCCATCCCCCACGGCGAACCGTAGCCGGTGAGCAGGTCCAGGAAGGGGGTCGGCGGGAACGCCTCGGGACCGAGCACGCCCGTGCCGGACCAGGCGCCGGTGGCGAGCAGCTCCAGCGCGACGACCGGGTTGACGGCGGTCTGCCAGACCACCGCCTGGTGGCCGTACTCGGCCATCGACCACTCGTTGTCGACCACGTGGTACAGGTAGACCCGGCGCGGCTGCCCGTCCGGGCCGGTGCCGGTGACGTACGTGCCGGCGCAGGTCTTGCCGCTCATCCGGTCGCCGAGCGTGGCCGGGTCGGGCAGCGCGGCGGCCACCAGGTCGCGCGGCGACACGTCGACGCCGCGTACCCGCACCGGCTCGGTCGAGTCGAGCCCGAGCTTGTGCAGCGTGCGCAGCACCTCGATGAACTCGGCGCCGAGGCCGTACTTGAAGGTGACCCGCTTCGCCTGGACCCAGCGCGGGATGAGCAGCACCTCCTCGTGCTCGACGTTGACGCACTCGACCGGGCCGATCCCGGCCGGGAAGTCGAAGACCTCCGGCTCGCTGAACGGTTCGGTGGTGAACCAGCCGCGCCCGGCCTCCCAGATCACCGGCGGGTTGAGGCACTCCTCGATGGTGGTCCAGATGGAGAACGAGGGCGCGAAGTCGTAGCCGGCAACTGTCAGGTTCGCGCCGTCGCGTACCCCGATCTCGTCGATCTCGGCGAAGAGTTCGTCGGCGGCGTAGCGGGCGAAGACGTCGGACAGGCCCGGTTCGACGCCGATGCCGCAGAGCGCGAGCCGCCCCGCGGCGGCCCACCGCTCCGCGACGGCGAACTGCTCGTCGCCGAGCTTGACCCCGGTCTCGGCGTAGGGACGCTCGGGGTGCGGCCGGGACAGCGACATCGCCATGTCCAGGTAGTCGGCCCCGGCGGCGAACGCGCCGTCGAAGATCGGCATGACGAAACGCGGGTCGACCGCGTTCAGGACGTGCGTGATCCGGTGTTCCCGGCACAGCGCGGCCACCGCGTCGGCGGAGGAAGCGTCCACAGTGGCGGCGACGAACCGGTCGCCGTGCCCGGCGACGGCCCGCGCCGCCCGCGCCGGGTCGTGGTCGGCGACCACCATGAGCTCGAAGAAGGTACGGCGGGCGGCGATGGATACGGCTGCGGAGCCGACGCCACCGGCGCCGACGAGGAGGATACGCATCAGGAGTCGAACCCCAGTCCAAGACGGTCGAGAGTACGGAGCCAGAGGTTGCGCCGTCCGTCGCGCGCGTCGGCGCGGGCGAGCGACCAGCGGGTGAGGTTGATGCCCACGGACCGGACCGGTTCCGGCGGGAACGGCAGCGGCTTGCGGCGCACCAGGTCGAGCCGGGTCAGCGGGGTGTCGGTGCCGGAGAGCAGGTCGAGCGTCACGCGGGCGCCGAATCGCGTCGCGCCCACGCCGAGCCCGGTGAACCCGGCCGCGTACGCCAGGCGTCCGGAGTACGCGGTGCCGAAGAACGCGCAGAACCGGGTGCAGGTGTCGATCACGCCACCCCAGCGGTGACTGAAGCGCACATCGGCGAGCTGCGGGAACGTCGTGAAGAAGTGCGAGGCGAGCGTGGTGAAGGTGGCCTCGCGCTGCTCCAGCGCGGGCGCCACCCGGTTGCCGTAGTGGTAGATCGCGTCGTAGCCGCCGAACAGGATCCGGTTGTCGGCGGTGAGCCGGTAGTAGTGGAACTGGTTGCCGGTGTCGGCGAGCCCCTGCCGGTGCCGCCAGCCGATCGCGTCGCGCTGCGCCCCGGTCAGCGGCTCGGTCATCAGCGCGTAGTCGTAGACCGGCACGATCCAGGAACGCAGCCGGCGCAGCAGCGGCGGGAACGCGTTCGTGGCGAGCACGACCTGCCGCGCCCGTACCGCGCCGGGCGCCGCGTCCGCGCCGCCCGCCGTGCTGGCAAGCAGCGCCGCGCCGTCGCCGGCCAGGCCGGTGACGCGGGTGTGCTCGTGCACGCGTACGCCCAGGTCGAGCGCGGCCCGGCGCAGTCCCCAGGCGAGCTTCGCCGGGTCGAGCAGCGCCACCCGGTCGCGATCCCACATCCCGCCCAGGTACGTCGGCGACGCCACCTCGGCGCGTACCTCGTCGCGGTCGAGCAGCCGTACGTCGTGGCCGTACCGGCGGGCCAGGTCGGCGTCGGCGGCGAGCCCGTCGAGCTGGTACGGCTCGACCGCCACCGCCAGCTCACCGGTGCGTTCGAAGTCGCAGTCGATGTCGTACTTCGCCACTGTGGCGGCGATGGCGTCCAGGTTCTCCCGGCCCAGCCGTTCCAGCTCGCCGATCTCGCCGGGGAACCGATCGACGCCGTTGGCGAGCCCGTGGGTCAGCGAGGCGGCGCAGAACCCGCCGTTGCGCCCGGACGCCGCCCAGCCGCACGTGCCCGCGTCGACCAGCAGCACGTCCCGGTCCGGGTCGGCCTCCTTTGCGAGCAGCGCGGTCCACAGTCCGGCGTACCCGCCGCCGACCACGAGCAGGTCGGCGGTGTGCGAGCCGGACAGCGGCGGCAGCGGGTCGGGCCGCTCCGGGCGGTCCAGCCAGTACGGCACGGGCGCGGCGTCGGCCAGCGCCCGGCCGGTATGCGGGAGTGTCATGGCTTGCCCGCCGGTGTGGCGACCACCGCGAGGGCGGCCCGTCGCGCCCGCCGCCCGCGCAGCGAGGTGGCCCCGACCAGCAGCAACGCGATCACGAACATGGCCGTGCCGATCACGTTCACCTGCGGCGGGATGCCCCGCTGGGAGGCGCCCCAGACGTACATGGGGAACGTGACTGTGGTGCCGGCGTTGAAGTTCGTGATGATGAAGTCGTCGAAGCTGAGCGAGAAGGCCAGCAGCGCGGCGGCCACGATGCCCGGCAGCACCAGCGGCAGCGTGATCCGGCGGAACGTCTGCCACTCGCTGGCGTACAGGTCCATCGCGGCCTCCTCCAGCCGCCGGTCCATGCCGGAGAGCCGGGCCTTCACGGTGACCACGACGAACGACACGCAGAACATGACGTGCGCGATGACGATGGTCCAGAAGCCCTGCGGCACCCCGGCGGCGACGAAGAGGGCGAGCAGCGAGGTGCCCATCACGAGTTCCGGGGTGGCCATCGGCAGGAAGATCAGCCCGTTGAGCCCGGACCGGCCGCGGAAGCTGTGCCGGACCAGCGCGAACGCCATCAGCGTGCCGAGGAGCGTGGAGACGACTGTGGCGATGAGCCCGATCTGCATGCTGCGCACCACTGCCTCGCACATGTCCGAGGTGGCGCAGGGCTGCTTCCAGTTGTCGAGCGTGAACTCGTTGAAGTCGTAGGAGAGCCGGCTGGAGGGCCGGTTGAAGGACAGACCGGCGACCACCATGATCGGCAGCGTCAGGTAGCCGAGGACGAGCAGGGCCACGCCCATCACCCACCGGTCGGCGAGCCAGCGCTTCAGTCTGCTCACAGCACCTCCTCCGTGCCGGCCTTCCGCAGGTAGACGAAGACGATCGCCAGGATCGCGGCCATCAGCAGGAACGACAGCGCCGCGCCCTGCGGATAGTCCAGCCGGACCAGGAACGCCGAGTCGATGACGTTGCCGATCATGTACTCGTTCGGCGTACCGAGCAGCTCGGCGTTGATGTAGTCACCGGTGGCCGGGATGAAGAACAGCAGCGTGCCGGCGATCAGGCCGGGCATCGACAGCGGCAGCGTGACCTTGGCGAACGCGCGCAGCGGGCTCGCGTACAGGTCGCTCGCCGCCTCCAGCAGCCGGGGATCGAGCCGCTCCAGGCTCGCGTACAGCGGCAGCACCAGGAACGGCAGGAAGTTGTACGTCAGGCCGAGCACCACGGCGATCGGGGTGGCCAGCAGCCGGCCGTCCGGTCCGAGCAGGTGCACGTCGCGCAGCAGCCCGACCAGCGCGCCGTTGTCCGACAGGATGGTCTTCCAGGCCAGCGTGCGCACCAGGAAGCTGGTGAACATCGGCGCGACCACGGCCACCAGCAGCAGGTTCTTCCACCGGCCGGCCTTCTGCGCGATCGCGTACGCCAGCGGGTAGCCCATCAGCAGCGCGAGCACCAGCGCGATCGCCGAGTAGAGGAACGACCGGGAGAACTGCGGCCAGTACGCCTGGAGCGCGTCCGGGTAGTTGCCGAACGCCCAGGTCATCGCGTACCCGGTGGAGAGCGAGCCGGCCGGGTCGTAGAGGCTGGCCGAGGCGAGCTGCACCAGCGGCAGCGCGAAGAAGACGAGCAGCCAGACCGCGCCGGGCAGCAGCAACAGGTACGGCAGGAGCCGGCTGCGCCCGCGCCGCACCGGCGGCGGCGCCGGTTTCCCGGCGGAGGTCGGTACGTGGGCCAGCGCGCTCATGCCGCCACTCCGCTTCGCTCCGTGCCGCCATGAGACACCTTCGCACTGAGCCAGCCGATTCGCTCGCTGCGCTCGCTCATGCCGACGCACCCACCGGCGGCTCGTCGAGCAGCGGCGCGGTCTGGTCGTCCTCACCGGCGGCCCGGGGCAGCAGGAACGCGTGCCGCGGATCCCAGTGCGCGGTCACCGCCGTGCCGACCGCCAACTGACCGCCCAGCCCGCTGTTCGCGGCGAACGCGGTCAGCTCGCTGCCCCACGCGGTGCGCACCAGGTACTGGGTGCTCACCCCGACGTAGGAGGCGTCGCTGACCACGCCACCGACGTGCTGGTGTCCGGCCGGCACCCGGTCCGGGTCGTCGACCAGGTGCAGCTTCTCCGGACGTACGCCGAGAAAGGCCGGCCCGTCGGTGAGCCGGGCCCGGCCGGCGGGCACCGAGAAGCGCGAGCCGTGCGCCGTGACCAGCACGTCGTCGGCGGCGCGCCCGCCGGCTTCGGCGGCGAGCAGGTTGGACTGGCCGAGGAAGTTCGCCACGAACGCGGTGGCCGGGTACTCGTAGATCTCGGCGGGCGCGCCGAGCTGCTCGATCCGGCCGGCGTTCATCACCGCGACCGTGTCGGCCATCGTCATGGCCTCCTCCTGGTCGTGGGTGACGTGCACGAACGTGATGCCGACCTCGGTCTGGATCCGCTTCAGCTCGATCTGCATCTGCCGGCGCAGCTTCAGGTCGAGCGCGCCGAGCGGCTCGTCGAGCAGCAGCACCTGCGGGTGGTTGATGAGCGCCCGGGCCAGCGCGACGCGCTGCTGCTGGCCGCCGGAGAGCTGGGCCGGGCGGCGCCGGCCGTACCCTTCGAGCTGCACCAGCGCGAGCATCTGCTCCACCTGGTCGCTCACCTTGCGGATGCCGCGGCGGCGCAGCCCGAACGCCACGTTCTCGTGGATGTCCAGGTGCGGGAAGAGGGCGTAGCTCTGGAACACCGTGTTGACCGGCCGCTTGTACGGCCGCAGCCCGGCGATGTCCTGCTCGCCGAGCAGCACCTGCCCGCTGGTCGGCTGCTCCAGCCCGGCGATCATCCGCAGTGTGGTGGTCTTGCCGCAGCCGGACGCGCCGAGCAGGGCGAAGAACGAGCCCTGCGGGATGGTGAGGGTGAGGTCGTCGACGGCGGTGAAGACGCCGAACCGCTTGGTCAGGTCGACCAGGCGCAGGTCGCCGGCCGGGGTCTGCTGCCCCTTCACGCGCCGATCACCTGCTGGAACTTGGTCTCGTACTCCTTCTCCTGCGCCTCGTCGAGCGCCATGAAGACCTTGGCTTTGGAGAGCATCGAGTCGTCCGGGAAGATCAGCGGGTTGCTCGCCAGGTCCGGGTCGATCTTCTCCATCTCGGCCTGCGCGCCCTGCACCGGGCAGATGTAGTTGACGTACGCGGCCAGCTTCGCCGCCACCGCCGGGTCGTAGTAGTGGTTCATCAACGCCTCGGCGTTGGCCTTGTGGGTGGCCTTGTTCGGCACCAGCATGTTGTCCGACCAGAGCATCACGCCGGACTCGGGCACCACGAACTTGATCTTCTCGTCGTCGAAGCCGAGCTGGACCACGTCGCCGGACCAGCCGATGCACGCGGCGATGTCGCCCTTGGCCAGATCGGGCGCGTAGTCGTTGCCGGTGAACCGCCGGATCTGCTTGCTGTCCACGGCCTTCTTCAGCTTGTTCAGCGCGTCGTCGAACTGGGCCGAGGTGAACTTGGCCGGGTCGTGGCCGAGCGACTGGAGCAGCAGGCCGATGGTGTCGCGCATCTCCGACAGCACCGTCACCTTGCCCTTGAGATCGGGGCGGGTGAGCAGCTCGTCGACGGTGCGGATCTCCTTGGTGACGTTCGCGTTGTACGCGAGCCCGGCGAGACCGGACTGCCACGGGACGGCGAGCTGGGTCTCGGCGTCGAAGGAGCGACCGCGCAGCGACTGCAGCAGGTTCGCCTCGACGTTCGGCATCTTCGACTTGTCCAGCTTCTGGACCCAGCCGAGGCGGATCACCCGGGCGGCCATCCAGTCGGTGAGCACCATGATGTCCCGGCCGGTGCTCTGACACCCGGCGAGCTGGTTGCGCACCTTGCCGAAGAACTCGTTGTTGTCGTTGACGTCCTCGGTGTACGTCACCTGGATGCCGGTGGCGGCGACGAACGCGTCGAGCGTGGGGCGCTTGGACTCGTCCTTCTCGTCGGTGTCCATGTACTGCGGCCAGTTCGAGAAGGCGACCTTCTTCTCGGTGGCGGACAGATCCTCGCTCTTGCAACCGGCTTCGGTCTGCTGGGCGCCCTTGGTCCCGCAGCCGGCCAGGGCGCCCGCGGTGGCGAGCAGTGCGGCCGAGCCGACGGTCCCGGTGAGCAGACCACGCCGGGTGAGGGTCCGAAGGGGACTACGCATGTGACGACTCCTTGGGGGGCATCGTCGGCGGCGGGACGGGGGGGGGCGGCACGCCGGCGGGAGGGTCAGTGGCGATGGACGACTGATCCTGACATGAGAAAACCTCTCTCACAAGGGATTCCGTTGCTGGAATAGCCAGTCGCCACGAAATACGCCAGACTGCGCGGGGCACTACGCTCGATACGAAGAATCGGACACAAGGAGCGTCGATGGTCAACCGGCACCAGGAGAACGCCAACGGCGGCCGTCGGGTCACCGTGCGTGAAGGCGCCAATCACGTTCTGCTCGACGACGTGGCGAAGCAGATCATCGAGCAGCTCCAGGAGGACGGGCGCCGCCCGTACGCGAGCATCGGCAAGGCGGTGGGCCTCTCCGAGGCGGCGGTACGCCAGCGGGTGCAGCGGCTGCTCGACGCGGGCGTCATGCAGATCGTCGCGGTCACCGATCCGCTCCAGCTCGGCTTCCCCCGCCAGGCCATGATCGGGCTGCGCACCGACGGTGACCTGGAGTCGGTGGCCGACCGGCTGGCCGAGTTCGAGGAGATCGACTACGTGGTGATCACCGCCGGCTCGTTCGACCTGCTGGCCGAGGTGGTCTGCCGCAACGACGCGCACCTGCTGGAGATCCTGCAGAAGCTGCGCGGTGTGCCCGGAGTGCTCTCCACCGAGGCGTTCGTCTACCTGAAGCTGCGCAAGCAGACCTACAGCTGGGGCACCGCCTGATGCGGATTCCGTTGACAGCGCAGTGATATGGCGCTGAATCCGTCGCGGTGAAGCTTCTTCGCTTGCCTTATCGGCACCGCCTGTGGGATAACCGTGGGCAGAGCGGCCGGTGTCACCCCTGACCGGCCCGAGACCCGATGGGGCTGACATGGCCAACGCCACCGACCACCTGTGGATGCACTTCACCCGCATGGCGAGCTACCCCGCCGGCGAGGTTCCGACAATCGTCCGGGGCGAGGGCGCGTACGTCTGGGACGCGCAGGGCCGCCGCTACCTGGACGGGCTGGCCGGGCTGTTCGTCGTCAACGCCGGCCACGGCCGCGCCGAGCTGGCCGAGGCCGCCGCCAAGCAGGCCGGCGAGCTGGCCTACTTCCCACTCTGGTCGTACGCCCACCCGAAGGCCGTCGAGCTGGCCGAGAAGATCGCCACGCTCACGCCCGGCGACCTGAACCGGGTCTTCTTCACCACCGGCGGCTCCGAGGCCGTCGAGGCGGCGTGGAAGCTGGCCCGGGCCTACTTCAAGCGCACCGGCAAGCCCACCAAGCACAAGGTGGTCAGCCGCTACATCGCCTACCACGGCACCTCAATGGGCGCGCTGTCGATCACCGGCCTGCCCGGCATCAAGACCGACTTCGAGCCGCTGGTGCCCGGGGGCATCAAGGTGCCGAACACCAACTTCTACCGCGCCCCCGAACACGGCGACGACCCCGAGGCGTTCGGCCGCTGGGCCGCCGAGGAGATCGGCCGCGCGATCGAGCGGGAGGGGCCGGAGACGGTCGCCGCCGTCTTCCTGGAGCCGGTGCAGAACTCCGGCGGCTGCTTCCCGCCGCCGCCCGGCTACTTCGAGCGGGTACGCGAGATCTGCGACGCGTACGACGTGCTGCTGGTCAGCGACGAGGTGATCTGCTCCTGGGGCCGGCTCGGCGAGTACTTCGGCGCGGTGCGGTACGGCTACCAGCCGGACATCATCACCACCGCCAAGGGCATCACCTCCGGCTACGCCCCGCTCGGCGCGATGATCGCCAGCGAGCGGCTGATGGAGCCGTTCCTCACCGAGACCGGCATGTTCGCGCACGGCGTGACGTTCGGCGGCCACCCGGTCTCCTGCGCGGTCGCGCTGGCCAACCTGGAGGTGTTCGCCCGGGAGGACCTGATCGGGCACGTCCGGGCCAACGAGGGCGCGTTCCGGTCCACCCTGGAGAAGCTGCACGACCTGCCGATCGTCGGCGACGTCCGCGGTGACGGCTACTTCTACGGCATCGAGCTGGTCAAGGACAAGGCCACGCGGGAGACGTTCGACGAGGCCGAGTCGGAGCGGCTGCTGCGCGGCTTCCTGTCCACCGCGCTGTTCGACGCCGGGCTCTACTGCCGGGCCGACGACCGTGGCGACCCGGTGGTGCAGCTCGCCCCACCGCTGATCGCCGACCAGCAGCACTTCGACGAGATCGAGCAGATCCTGCGCGCGGTGCTGACCGAGGCGTGGTCCCGGCTCTGACGCCGATGACCGGTTACCGGCACCTCTCGTACTGGCTGTCCAGCCTGGACGAGCCGCTGACACCGCGACCCGGGTTGCCCGGCGACACGGACGCCGACGTGGCGATCGTGGGCGCCGGGTACACCGGGCTGTGGACGGCGTACTACCTGGCCGAGGCCGACCCCACGTTGCGCGTCGTCGTGCTGGAGCGGGAGATCGCCGGGTACGGCGCATCCGGGCGCAACGGCGGCTGGTGCTCGGCGCTGTTCCCCACCTCGCTGCCGGCGCTGGCCCGACGCCACGGCCGGGACCGCGCGCTCGCCCTGCAACGGGCCATGCACGACACGGTCGGCGAGGTGGGGCGGGTCGCCGCCGCCGAGGGCATCGACTGCGACTGGCAGGCCGGCGGCACGGTGACGCTGGCCCGCAGCGAGGTCCAGCTCGCCCGGGCCCGCGCCGAGGTCGACCAGGCCCACGCGCACGGGCTCACCGACGACGACCTGACGCTGCTGGACGCCGCCGAGGCCGCCGCGCGGTGCGACGCCGAGGGGGTACGCGGCGGCACGTACACCCCGCACTGCGCCGCCGTGCACCCGGCGAAGCTGGTCCGGGGCCTGGCGCGGGCGGTGGAGCGCCGGGGCGTACGCATCCACGAGCGCACCCCGGTGACCGCGCTGCGGCCGGGCGCGGCGGTGACACCGGCGGGCGTGGTCCGGACGCCGGTGGTGGTCCGCGCGACCGAGGGCTACACGCCCGGGCTGCCCGGCCAGCGGCGCACAGTGGCGCCCGTCTACTCGCTGATGGTGGCCACCCCGCCGCTGCCCGACGAGACGTGGGCGCGGATCGGGCTGGCGGAGCGGGAGACGTTCTCCGACTACCGGCACGTCATCGTGTACGGCCAGCGCACCGCCGACGGCCGGCTCGCGTTCGGCGGGCGGGGCGCGCCCTACCACTACGCCTCCCGGGTGCGGCCGGGCTTCGACCGGGAGCCGCGGGTGTTCGCGGCGCTGCGCCGGACGCTCGGGGAACTGTTCCCGGTGCTCGGGCCGGACGTGCCGGTGACGCACGCCTGGGGCGGGCCGCTCGGCGTGGCCCGGGACTGGGCCGCGTCGGTGGGGCTGGACCGCCGCACCGGGCTCGCCTGGGCCGGCGGGTACGTCGGTGACGGAGTGGGCACGAGCAACCTCGCCGGTCGTACGCTGGCCGACCTGATCCGCGGCGTGGAGACCGACCTCACGGCACTTCCCTGGGTGGGCCACCGCTCCCCGCGTTGGGAACCGGAGCCGCTGCGCTGGCTGGCGATGAACGCCGGCCTGAGGATCATGTCCTCAGCCGACCACACCGAGCACCGCACGTCCCGCACGTCCCGCCGAGCCGATCTCTTCAACCGCTTCCTGGGCCACTGACCCCGGGTTCCCAATCCGTTGATCAAGGAGTTTGTGTCTTCCGGACACGGTTTCCTTGACACAAACTCCTTGATCAACGCGCGGAGGCCGGCGGAGGGGGTCAGTGGTGGGGTGGGATGACCCGGAGGTGACCCCGGCGGCCCTGCTGGTGGGGGGCCTGGGGCTTGGTGGTGGGTTCGTCCTCCGGAGGGCGCGGCGGGGCCGGGCGGGCGGCCTCACGGACCGCCTCGGCCAGCGCCACCAGGTCGTCGGTGGTGGGCGGCGGCGGCTCGAACTCACCCTCGTGCCGCACCACGTCCCAGCCGCGCGGGGCGGTCAGGCTGCGGGCGTGCGGCTCACACAGGTCGTACGTGTGCGGTTCGGCGAACGCGGCGAGCGGGCCCACCACCGCCGTCGACTCGTTGTAGACATAGGTCAATGTGGCGACCGCTTGCCGGGGGCAGCCGTTACGGGAGCAGCGCCGTGGTGACCTCACGGCGGCAGGGTATCCCCATTACCGGGTCCGGCGCACCGCTTCGCGTTACGACACGCCCGTCATGGTGATCACAATTCCTCCGATCGGCTCCCCGGCGCGCCGGACAGCCGCGCGGCGACGGGTGGACCGCCACCCCGGGCTACCCTGTCCGTCATGACGAGCCCGCAGAACCGCCGCCCCGGCTCCGGCCGGCGCACCCACCGTGACCGGCACGGTCGCGGGCTGCGCGGGCGGCTGGTGCCGGCCACCGTCCCGCTGGCCCGGACGAAGGCCGAGGTCTTCGACGACCTGGTGCTCGACACGGTGGAGACGCTCGAACGCCGGTTCGCCAAGGAACTGGCCGGGGTGGAGTTCGCGGTCGAGGACGTCCCGCCGGATCTGAACGTCTACGACTCGGACGTGCTGGAGGACGGCGAGGTGCCGCTCGCCCGGCTGCTGCCCGGGCGGCCCGGCCGCCAGGAGGTGCCGCCCCGGATCGTGCTCTACCGGCGGCCGCTGGAGTTCCGCGCGATGGACCGCGAGGATCTCGCCGACCTGGTGCACGACGTGATCATCGAGCAGGTGGCGAATCTGCTCGGGGTGGACCCGGACGAGCTGGCCTGACGCCGCCACCCGGCCGGCCCCCGCCGGCCGGACAGCGACCCGGGCCCGGGCGGCCCCCACCGCCCGTCGGCCCGTACGTGGATCAGGCAGCGACCCGCCGCTTGAGCTTGCGCCGCTCCCGCTCGGAGAGGCCACCCCAGATTCCGAACCGCTCGTCGTGGCCGAGCGCGTACTCCAGGCATTCCGTCTTCACTTCGCACCGCGAGCAGATGCGCTTCGCCTCGCGGGTCGAGCCGCCCTTCTCGGGAAAGAACGCCTCCGGGTCGGTCTGCGAGCAGAGCGCCCGCTCCTGCCACTCCGGCGCGTTCCCGAGCAGGTCGGCCACCTCGAGCTGGCCGTCCATCGATTGCCTCCTTGTCGCGCACCGGCGTCATTCGCCGCTGCAACCCCCCACGCGAAAGGCGTGCCTGTCCGTACGGTCACCATTTGTTGCGTTCCGTGCGAACAACCCCATTCAAATTACACGCGTGTAATGCGTGCGCCGTCAAGCCAAACTTGATAATGGAGTCGCCCTCCCGACACGTCCGGGACGACCGCCGCGGTCGCCCGTAGCCTCGCAACCTGCCCTATCGATTCAGACCCCGGACGAGTAACGCCCTCCCCGGCGAGTTGCCGGAAGTTTTCTGCCGTGGCGCACCGCCGGCGGGCCGGCCGGACGCCCCCGCCGGCCGCTCGTACCAAGATCAGAATTGGTGGGCCAAAGGGTAACGCGCTCGTTGCGGTACCGCCCGCCGAGCCGTCCAACGCCGACTGCGCCCCGTCCACCATGTGGACAGGGCGCAGGCGTCGGCGCGGTCGCCGGTTCAGTCCACCCGGGCGGGTGAGCTGGTCGGCCAGACGAATTCGGCGATACACCCACCGGTAACAGAGATCGCGCCGGCCGATGTGTTCTCGTCCCACCAGACGGTATAGACACCCGCCTCCAGGTCCGGGTAGACGGCACTGTGGAAGACCCCGTCCAGGACGTGCCGCTCGCGTACCGCGGAGTGGGTCCGCGGGCTGTCGAGGTCCGCCCGGCTGATCTCGATTTCCCGGCCGTGCAGGTCCCGGCCGGTGTGGATGATCAGCGCGCCGCGGTCGCCGCCGAGGTCGAGCACGACGCTGCCGACCTCCGACGGGCCGAGATCGTGATGGTGTGACATCCGCGTCTCCCGTCAGGACTTCTTCGCCTGCGGGTTGCCGAACCCGTCGTACGGTGTGCCGAGGAACGGGAAGTCGGCCAGGAACGGCGCGGTGACGTCGGCCGCGCTCAGACCCGGCGTGACCGCCGCGGCGGCGGCGTCCGGGCGGAACGTCTTGTCGACAAGTGGCACGGTCAGTCCCGCGATGGCACGCAGCGCGATCGTCACCACGTCGTCGGCGACGCGACGGCCGTTCGGGTAACCGGCCAGGTCGCCGCCGAGCACGCCGAACCGGTCCGGTGTGCGGCTGGGCCGGATCGCCGTGTTCAGCCGCAGCATGTCCGCCTGGACGTCGCCGGTGGTGTTGGCGAAGCCGTCGATCAGTCCGGCCGGGATTCCGGTGAGCAGGATCGCCACCAGGTCGGCGCGCGGCTTCTTGGACTTGTTCAGCGCGTCCAGATTTCCGAACACGCCCGGGTACAGCGCCGGCAGCAGCGCGGCCAGCTCGGGCCGCTCGACGAACCCGGCGAAGCGCTTGTCCTCCGACGGCGGCAGCGTGTTCCACACGTCCTTCCTGGACATCGGCACGATGACCTCGTTGAACAACGGGTTGCCGAGCCGCGACACCTGGGTGAACGGGCCGGCCGCGGTGTCCGCGGAGACCCGGTCGCCGAGCACCCGGACCTGCTGGCGGGACGCGCTGGTCCACACCCCGATGGTCGAGGCGCGGTCGGCCACGCCGTAGCGGGCGGCCTTGCGGCGCACCTGGCTCAGCGGCACCTGCACGGCGAGGCTGTGCACGTTCAGCCGGTCCAGCGCGTTCACCGGCTCACCCTCGGCCTGGAACAGCTTCTTGCCGGCGACGTGCAACTGCTGGAACGGCCGCAGCGTGCCCAGGTCGAACACCGCGCCCAGGTCGACGAAGAAGCCGTCGGCCCGCTGTCCGGCGAAGACCTTCTCGCCGGTGGACAGCTTGAACGTCGCCTGGCGTACCAGGTTCTGGTACTTCGGGGTGGACAGCGGCCCGACGTTGCAGGGCGGGCAGGGCAGCTTGTGCGCCAGCACCCGCGCGCGGCCGTCGGCGATCCGGGTCAGCCGGTAGAACTGCCGCCGGTTCCAGTTCTTGCTCTCCAGCGACTCGATCGGCCCGGTGTTGTAGAGAAAGCTGTTCTGGTTCGTGATCTCCGTGGTGAATTCGAAACGATAGGTGACGTCCGGATTACCGTCGCCGTCGTTGTCGATGTGAATCTCGTACCGGACGTCGTCGCCGAACTCGAAGAAGTTCGGGCCGCCGGAGGGAAGTTGCAGCGGCACGTAGTTGGCGATCAACGTGACCGTGTCCGGCTGGCTCGGCGTGACGAACGCGTACAGGTCGGAACTGTCGGCGACCGGATCCTTGGCGATCTCCGGGGCCTCGCGGTGAGAGGACATGGCGGACGCACCTTCGTCGGGGGAACGGAAGACGGAACCGGCGCCGGGAGCCCACGCCGGTGGAGGGGTGGGATCAGCGCCGGCCGGCGGCGCGCACCAGGCGGTCGGCCAGACCGCGGTCGCGGATCTCGACCCTTGTCGTACCGACGAAGACGTCGATCGCGCCGGTGGCGGCGTCGCGGAGGTGAGCCACGATCGGCTCGTCGCGCCGGCTCGCCGTGGGGGAGTTCTGCGCGGCGGACAGGCCCGGCACGGTGAGGGCGGCGGCGCCCAGCGTCGCGCTCGCCGCGGCGGTGAGCGTCTGCCTGCGGGTCAACCGCGGCCAGGTCCGCCGTTTCTTCGGCGCGTCGGTGGTCTCGTCAGTGCTCATCGGCAACCTTTCCGGACCGGCGCCGCAGCGCCGCAACGGGCCCGGGACGCCCGGACACCGCCGGGCCCCGGTTCTGGGGTCACCGGCGGCGGTCCTCGCCGAAACCGCCGCCGGCATCCACAGGTACGGCAGGCGACGGGGAAAGGTTCGACCTCAGGCGCCGGCGTGACCGTACGCGGTCGTCCGCTTGCGGAACGGGCGGCCCGCGGCGGTGGCGATGGCCCGCAACTGCTCCTCGGTACGGGCCGAGCCGTTGCCCGAGCCGGCCATCCGGGAGATGGTCTCCTCCATCAGCGTGCCGCCGAGGTCGTTGCAGCCGCCACGCAGCATCGCCACCGTGCCCTCGTCGCCGAGCTTCACCCAGGAGCACTGGATGTTGCCGATCCGCCCGTGCAGCAGCAGCCGGGCCATCGCGTGCACCGCCCGGTTCTCCCGCCACGTCGGACCCGGGCGGGCGATGCCGGCCAGGTAGATCGGCGCGTTCGTGTGCACGAACGGCAGCGCCACGAACTCGGTGAAGCCGCCGGTACGGTCCTGCACCCCGGCCAGCACCCGGAAGTGGGCCAGCCACTGGCCCGGGTGGTCGACGTGGCCGTACATCATCGTGGAGCTGGACCGGATGCCCAGCTCGTGCGCCGTGCTCACCACCTCGACCCAGGCGGCGGCCGGCAGCTTGCCCTTGGTGAGCACCCAGCGCACGTCGTCGTCGAGGATCTCCGCGGCGGTGCCCGGGATGGTGTCCAGCCCGGCCTCGCGGAGCTGGAGCAGCCACTCCCGCACCGGCACGCCGGCCTTCGCGGCGGCGGTGACGATCTCCATCGGGGAGAACGCGTGCACGTGCATGCCCGGCACCCGCGCCTTGATCGCCCGGACGATGTCGGCGTAGCCGGTGACCGGCATCTTCGGGTCGATGCCGCCCTGCAGGCACACCTCGGTCGCGCCGGCCGTCCACGCCTCCTCGGCCCGGTCGGCGACCTGTTCCAGGGACAGCCGGAACGCGTCGGCGTCGCTCTCCCGCTGGGCGAACGCGCAGAACCGGCACCCCACGTAGCAGACGTTCGTGAAGTTGATGTTCCGGTTCACCACGTACGTCACGTCGTCACCCACCGCGTCCCGGCGCGCGTCGTCGGCGAGCCGGCACAACTCGTCCAGCGCCGGGCCGTCCGCGCCGAACAGCGCCAGCGCCTTCGCCTCGTGCGCCGGCGTCAACAGCGCGGCCGGGTCGTCCGCGGCCAGCCGCAGGCCCGCGCGCAGGTCGGCGTCCGCGCCACCGGCAAGGGGTACGCCCGCGCGCGCCTGCGGCGCCACCTTGCCGGCCACCTCGGCCCAGTCGCCGTACACGCTGTCGAAGTCGCCCCGCCGGTCCTCGGTGCGGCCGGTGACGTCGATGGTGGCGTGCAGGTCGGTCCGGCCGCCGTAGGTCTCCTCCGGCTCCTGCCAGGGCTGCCCCACCGGGCGGGCCTCCTCGACGGCGAGCCCGGTGGCCGGGTCGGCGAGCGCCGTGACGTGCGGCAGCAGGCGCGGGTCCAGCCACGGGCCGCCCGCGCGGACGTACTCCGGGTAGACGGTCAGCCGCTCGCGCAGCGTGAACCCGGCACTCGCGGTACGCGCCGCCAGCTCCTCCAGGTGCGGCCAGGGGCGCTCCGGGTTGACGTGGTCGGGCGTGACCGGGGAGACGCCGCCCCAGTCGTCGATGCCGGCGCGCAGCAGCAGGTCGTACTCGCCCGCGATCAGGTTCGGCGGAGCCTGGATGCGGGCCTTCGGGCCGAGCAGCACCCGGGCCACCGCCACGGTGGCGGCCAGGTCGTGCAGCTCCGCGTCCGGCATGCCGCGCATCGCCGTGTCCGGCTTGGCGCGGAAGTTCTGCACGATCACCTCCTGGAGGTGGCCGTACTCCCGCATCGCGCGGCGGATCGCGAAGATCGCGTCGACCCGCTCGACCCGGTTCTCGCCGATGCCGATCAGGATGCCGGTGGTGAACGGCACCCCGACCCGGCCGGCGTCGTCGAGCACCCGCAGGCGGACCGCCGGCTCCTTGTCCGGTGAGCCGAAGTGCGGGCCGCCCGGCTCGGACCACAGCCGGGTGGCGGTGGTCTCCAGCATCATGCCCATGCTCGGCGCGACCGGCTTGAGCCGCTGCAGCTCCGACCAGGAGAGCACGCCCGGGTTGAGGTGGGGCAGCAGGCCGGTCTCCTCCAGCACCGCCACCGCGCAGGCGCGCAGGTAGTCCAGCGTCGAGTCGTACCCCCGCTCGTCCAGCCACCGGCGGGCCGCCGGCCACCGCTCCTCCGGCCGGTCGCCGAGCGTGAACAGCGCTTCCTTGCAGCCCTGCGCGGCGCCCTCGCGGGCGATCGCCAGCACCTCGTCGCGCTCCAGGTAGGCGGCGGGCAGCCGGTGCGGCACGGTCGCGAACGTGCAGTAGTGGCAGCGGTCCCGGCAGAGCCGGGTCAGCGGGATGAAGACCTTCTTCGAGTACGTGACCACGCCCGGCCGCCCGGCGTCGCGCAGCCCGGCGTCGCGGATCTCACCGGCGATCCGGAGCAGTTCGTCGAGCATCTGCCCGCGCGCGGCGAGCAGCGCGCCGGCCTCGTCGGCGTCGAGCGCCCGGCCGGTGGCGGCCCGTCCCAGCGCCCGCCGGACGCTCGCCTCGGTCGGTTCGGGGTCGCTGCGATCAACCATCCGCCCAGCCTATGTGCTGCCGGGCGACAGGCCGCCCGCGCCCGCTCGCGGTCCGGGCAACGGGACGGCCCGCGTGGCCCGCCTCACAGCGGGACCGGCGCGGGCCGTCGGGAGCGTGCCGTCGGGCGGGCGACGGCGCTCCGTCGCCCGCCGCGCGGCTCAGCGGGGCTGGTTCGGGTCCTCGCGGTCGAACCGCTGGGTGCGCTCGTCGTCGGCGGCGGGCGTCGACGCGCCCGGCTCGGGGGACTGGCGCGGGATCGCCTGCGTCGGGTCGGCCGACGGCGGCTGGCCGAACGGCGGCGCGGACTGCGGCGAGCCGTACTGCGGCGCCTGCTGCGGACCGGCGAACGGCGAGCCGGCCTGCGGGGCCGACTGCGGGTCGGCGAACGGCGGGCCGGACTGCGGGGCGTGCGGCGGCGCGGTGTTGAACGGCGGCGCCGACTGCGGCTGGCCGTACTGGCCGGGCTGCTGCGGCCAGCCGGGCGGCGGCGAGCCGGCCTGCGGGTAGCCCGGGCCGGGCTGCTGCGGGTAGCCACCCGGACCGGGGTAGCCGCCGGGCTGCCCCGGCTGCTGCGGCCAGCCGGGCTGGGCCTGGCCGTACACGCCCGGCTGCGCCTTGGGCTTCGGCACGTAGTAGAGCGTGCGCCAGATCTTGAACACCACGAACGCGGCGACCGCGAAGAGCGCCAGCCAGGCAGCGCGGGTCAGCAGACCGAGGAACGCATCGAGCACCTCACCGTCGGCGAGCCGGCCGACCAGCCAGATCAGGAACGTCAGCGCGCCGAACACGGCGGACACGGCGTACTCGACCAGCGCCACCTGCGTGATCAGCTTGGCCTTCGGCACGACCGGGCGGATCACGGTGGCGATCAGGACGGCGAGCAACGGCAGGACCGTCGCCTCCAGGCCGACGAAGCTGAAGTACGTGCTTCCCGCCCGGCCGCTGAACGTGCTGTAGTCGTCGACCGGCACCAGCAGGCGCAGCAGGCCGACGAAGAGCAGCACGGCGTTGGCGCCGAGAAGGACGAGCGCGGCCAGTTCGCGCAACGGCTTGATCAACTGGCTGGCCTGCGCGGCGTCGCCGGACGCGGGCTCGGCGGGGCTGGTCACGGACTCCCCCAGGGGACGAAAGCGGACAGTTGCCGAAGTGAGCGTAGTCTCTCCGGCCACCGAGCGATCGACGGCGGCACGTGCGGAAGGATGGACGCATGCGCATCGTGGTTCTGACCGGCGGCATCGGGGGCGCCCGTTTCCTGCTCGGCGTGCGGGCGTACGCCCGCGAGATGGGCGCCGAGGTGACCGCCGTGGTGAACGTCGGCGACGATCTGCTGCTGCACGGGCTGAAGGTCTGCCCCGACCTGGACAGCGTGCTCTACACGCTCGGCGGCGGCGCCGACCCGGAACGCGGCTGGGGCCGGGTCGGCGAGACCTGGACGGTGAAGAACGAGCTGGCCGCGTACGGCGCGGAGCCGAGCTGGTTCGGTCTGGGCGACAAGGACATCGCCACCCACCTGGTCCGCACCACGATGCTCAACGCCGGCTATCCGCTGTCCCAGGTCACCGAGGCGCTGGCGGCGCGCTGGCAACCGGGCGTACGGCTGCTGCCGGCCACCGACGAGCGCCTGGAGACCCATGCCGTCGTCACCGACGAGCAGGGGCGGCGCGCGATCCACTTCCAGGAGTGGTGGGTGCGGTACCGCGCCGACGTACCCACCGACCGGTTCGTCTTCGTGGGCGCCGAAGCGGCGAAGCCCGCGCCCGGCGTGGTGGAGGCGATCGCCGCCGCGGACGTGGTGCTGATCGCGCCCAGCAACCCGGTCGTCAGCATCGCCCCGGTGCTGGCCGTGCCCGGCCTGCGCGACGCGGTGACCGGCGGGCCGGCCCCGGTGATCGGGGTGTCACCGATCATCGGCGGCGCGCCGGTACGCGGCATGGCCGACCGCTGCCTCGCCGTGCTCGGCGTGGAGTGCAGCGCGGCCGGGGTGGCCGGCCTCTACGGCGCCCGGTCCACCGGCGGGCTGCTCGACGGCTGGCTGGTGGCGCCGGAGGACGAGGGCACGGCGGTGCCGGACGTGGTGGTCCGCGCGGCGCCGCTGCGGATGACCGACGAGGCGGCGACCGCCGCGATGGTGCGCGCCGCGATGGAGCTGATGTGAGGCTGGAGATTCTGCCGGTGCAGGGCATCGGCGACGTGACCGAGGGCGACGACCTGGCGGCGCTGATCGCCGGCGCGGCGCCGTGGCTGCGTGACGGCGACGTGCTGGTGGTCACCAGCAAGATCGTGTCGAAGGCGGAGGGCCGACTGGTCGACGTGCCCGCCGACGGCCCGGAACGGCTCGAGGCGCGGGACCGGATCCTGGACGGCGAGACCGCCCGGGTGGTGGCGACGCGGGGCGCCACCCGGATCGTGCAGACCCACCACGGGTTCGTGATGGCCTCCGCCGGCATCGACGCGTCGAACGTGGACAAGACCCGCCTGGTGCTGTTGCCGGCCGACCCGGACGCCTCCGCGCGGGCGTTGCGTGCCGCGCTGCGCGACCGGTACGGCCTCGACGTCGCCGTGATCGTCAGCGACACCATGGGCCGCCCGTGGCGCAACGGGCTCACCGACGTGGCGCTCGGGGTGGCGGGCATGCCGGCGATCCGCGACCACCGGGGCGAGGTCGACCCGTACGGCAACGAACTGTTCGTCACCCAGATGGCGGTGGTCGACGAACTGGCCGGCGCCGGCGAGCTGATCAAGGGCAAGTGCGACCAGGTGCCGGTCGCGGTGGTCCGGGGTTATCTCGGCACCCCCCGGGACGACGACGAGGGCGCCCGGGCGCTCGTCCGCGACGCCTCGATGGACCTGTTCTCGCTCGGTACCGCCGAGGCGCGCGCCGCCGGCCTGCGGGCGGCGGCGACGCTGCCGGACCGGGCCGGGCCGGAGCCCGCCGACGCGGACGCGGTGCGGCGGGCGATCGGCTCGGTGGCCGACGTGGTAGCGCCGGGCACGACCTTCACGCACGTCACCGACGACGAGGTACGCGCCGGGCTCGCCGCCACCGTGCCCGGCTGGCCCGCCTCGGCCACCGGCCTGCTGCTCGGCGCGGCGCCGACCCCGCTCGACCCGGCGGACCTGGTCCGGTTCGGCGCGGACGTGCAACGCCTGCGCGCCGCGCTGGCCGCCGAGGGAATCGGTTCCGTCCTGCTCCCGCCCCCGGCCGGCAGCGCCGCCAGCGCCACGCTGGCGCTCTGAGACGGCCCGGCGGAGGTCAGGCGTCGAGGACGGCTCGGCCCAGCGGCGTCAGCGTGTGCAGGACGGTGTTGCGCTCGCGCTGGCTGACCAGCAGCCCGGCGTTGCGCAGCACTGTGGTGTGCTGGCTGGCCGCGGCGGCGGAGATGTGCAGCCGGCGGGCCATCTCGCCGGTCGTGCAGCCCTCGTCGGCGGCATGCAGCACCCGCGACCGGGTGCGGCCGATCAGGGCCGCGAGCGCCTCGCCCTGGGGTGACCCGGCGGCGCCGGACGCCGGTGTCAGGCCGGCCAGCCGGTCCACCGGGTAGACGAGCACCGGCGGCAGGGTCGGGTCGACGAGCGCCACCGGGGTACGCGAGCAGAAGAACGACGGGACGAGCAGCAGCCCGCGCCCGTCCAGGTGCAGTTCCCGGGTGTCCGGATAGTCGAGCACCTCCAGCACGCCGGAGTTCCACCGCATGTTCGGCCGCAGGCTGGCCAGCAGCCCTTCGGCGCCGCCGTCGAGCATGGCGCGGGCACGCCGGGCCCGGTCCGCCTCGACCGCTGCCTGCACCCGGGCCCAGTACGGCGTGACGGCCAGCGACTGGTATCGCGCCATGGAGTCGGTGAGGTGGTGCAGTGTCTCCGGCTCACCCCGGGCGAGCGCCGTCGCCGAGGGCGGCAACGTGGTCTCCTCGGCGAGCCGGGTCAGGTCGCGGCGCAGCATGTCCGTAGGGGTGCCGCGGACCGCGTCCAGCCCCACCTCGAAGCCCTCCCGGCTGGCGAACGGGGTGAGGAAGTCGGGGAAGTAGCCGCGCGGCGGGTTGAGCGCGAGGAGCAGGCGGTACTGCTCGGCGTCGCTGTCGGTGCGCAGCCCGTGCGCCACGGTCCGCCGCCATGTGGTCATCATCGGGTCGCGGCTGCGCCCCTGGAGCAGGTGCAGGCTGAGAACCAGCTCCCAGAGCGGGTCCGCGCGCGGGGCGACCCGGGTCCGCAGGACGTCTTCGCCCGAGAAAACGATCTTCAACATGGAGTGCTCCCGTGCGGACGGCGGGGGTGCCCGCCACGGCTCGACTTTACCCGCCGGCAGTAATCTCCATCTTTAAGCCTGAGGTGAAAGACCTCGACGGTGAGGTGACCGGTTCGGCAAACTCTTCCTTGCCCGCCGACGCCGGGGCGCAGTCTCGACCCGGTCGCCGGCTGACGGGCGTGGCCGGGCGGCACCACGAGGGTCTGCGACATCGTCGCAGGGGTGCCGCCCGGCTTTCGCTCGTCCGCCGGTGGGTCGCCGCGCCGGCGTACCGTGGTGGCGCTCGTAGAGTGTCCGGGTGCCCGACACCGATCTCACCACGTACGCCGACCTGCACGCCGACGCCGTCGCGGCGCTGAGCCGCTGGACGGCGACCAGCCCGGCCGCCGGCGCCGCCCGGGACCGGACGCTGGCGCTGCTGGCCGACGGGCCGGCGGCGATGAGCCGGACACACCGGGCGGGGCACGTCACCGCCAGCGCGCTCGTGCTCGACCCGGACGGCCGGGTGCTGCTCTGCCTGCACGGCAAGATCCGCAGGTGGGTGCAGCTCGGCGGGCACTGCGAGCCGGGCGACCGGACGCTGGTGGCGGCCGCGCTGCGCGAGGCCACCGAGGAGTCCGGCATCGCCGGTCTGACGATCGAGCCGGAACCGATCGACGTGGACATCCACCAGGTCGCCTGCCAGGGCGGGTCGTTCCACTACGACGTCCGGTACGCGGTGCTGGCCCCGGCCGGGGCGGTCGAGCAGGTGAGCGCGGAGTCCGAGGCGCTCGGCTGGTTCCCGCCGGACCGGCTGCCCGAGCCGCTCGCCCACGCGACGGCCCAGCTGGTGCCACCGGCGCTCGCCGTGCTGGCCCGTCGCGCCGCCCGCTGACCGGAAGCGGGCGGCCGCACCGGCCGGATCAGACCAGGCCCTCCTCGCCGCGTTCCTTCAGCTCGTCCACGACCTTCTTCACGTCCTGCGCGCGGTCACGCGGGCAGACCAGCAGCGCGTCCGGGGTGTCCACCACGATCAGGTCGTGCACCCCCACGGTGGCGACGAGCCGGCCGGAGTGCGACACCACGACCGTGCCGGTGGTGTCGTGCAGCAGCACGCCCGGCTTGGCGTCGCCGCCCAGCACCACGTTGCCGGCGCCGTCGGCCGGCAGCACCTCGCCGAGCGTGTGGAAGTCACCGACGTCGTTCCAGCCGAAGTCACCCGGCACGGTGCCCACCCGGCCCGCCGTCGCCGCGCCCTCCATGACCGCGTAGTCGACCGAGATCCGGGGCAGCGTCGGCCAGACCCGGCCCAGCACGTCGTCCTGCTCCGGGGTGCCCCACGCCGCCGCGATGGCGGTGATCCCGGCGTGCAGCTCGGGCTCCTGGCGGGCCAGCTCGGCGAGGAAGACGTCCACCCGCCAGACGAACATGCTGGCGTTCCAGAGGTGCCGGCCGGAGTTGACGTAGACCTCGGCCACCTCGGCGGCCGGCTTCTCCTTGAACTCGCGTACCGGGCGCAGCGTGCCGTCCCCCACCGGGTCGCCGGTCTCCAGGTAGCCGTAGCCGGTCTCCGGGCGGGTCGGGGTGATGCCCACCGTCATCAGCAGCCCCTGCTCCGCGCCGCGGATGGCCTGCCGTACCACCTCCGCCAGCCGGGCCGGGTCGCCGATCAGGTGATCGGCGGCGAACGAGCCCATCACCGCGTCCGGCGTACGCGCGGCGATCACCGCGGCGGCCAGCGCGATCGCCGCGCAGGAGTCGCGGGGCGACGGCTCGACCAGGATGTTCTCCTCCGGCACGCCGGCCAGCTGCCGGGCCACCGCCGCGGCGTGCGCGGCCCCGGTGACCACGAGCGTGCGCTCCGGTGTGGTCAACGGCGACAACCGGTCGACAGTGGCCTGCAGGAGCGAGGCCGGCGTGCCGGTCAGCGGGTGGAGGAATTTGGGATGGCCGGCACGGGACAGCGGCCACAACCGTGTGCCACTGCCACCCGCCGGGATGACGGCGTAGAACATCAGCACATCATGCCCGAAGCGGGCGAGTCGTCACGGTCGGTCGGCCGGGGCCGTCCCGCCGGCCCTCAGGACCGGGCCCGTCGCCAGGCCGCGATGTGCACGTCCGCGCTGGACTCCCAGGTGAACTCCTTGGCCCGGTCGAACCCGGCCTTTGCCAGCGAGAGCCGCCGCGGCTCGTCGTCCAGCAGAGCGGCCAGGTCGGCGGCGATCTGGTCCGGGTCCTCGCTGGTGTACGCCACCGCGTCGCCGCCCACCTCGGGCAGGGACAGGCGCGGCGTGGTGAGCACCGGGGCCGCGCACGCCATCGCCTCCAGGATCGGCAGGCCGAAGCCCTCGCCGTAGGAGGGGTAGGCGGCCACGAGCGCGCCACCGAGGAAGCCGGGCAGATCGGCGTAACGCAGGTAGCCCGGGCGCAGCAGCCGCAGGTGCGACGGCACCTCGGCCACCGCGCGGTCGATGTCGTCGTCGTGCCCCTGACCGCCCGCGACCACGAGCGCCGGCGGGTTCGGCCGGTCGGCCACCGCCCGCGCCCAGCCGCGGATCAGGTTGGGTACGTTCTTGCGCGGCTCCTTGGCCCCGAGGAACGCGACGTAGCTGCTGTCGCCCAGACCCAGGCGAGCCCGCACACGCGCCTTCTCCTCGTCGCCGGGCGCGTGGAAGGCGTCCTGGTCGACGCCGTGATAGGCGACGTCGATCCGGGTCGGGTCGGCGTCCAGCAGCCGGATCAGCTCGTCCCGGGTGGCCTTGCTCGGCACGATCACCCGGCCGGCCCGCCGCAGCGAGGTCTTGATGGCGCTGCGGAAGAATGTCCGGCGCGACTTGTCGTAGTGCTCCGGCTCGGTGAAGAACGTCGCGTCGTGCACGGTGACCGTCACCGGGCATCCGGCCCGCAGCGGACAGGTGTAGAAGGGCGAGTGCAGCACCTCCGCGCCCACCTGCTGGGCCAGCAGCGGCAGGCCGGTCTGCTCCCAGGCCAGCCGCGCCGGCCGGTGCGCCACCGCCGCCGGGGCGGGGATCACCTCGGCGCCGGGCAGCATCCGGGTGTAGCGCTCCAGGTCGGTGCGGAGGCTCACCACCGCCAGGTCGACGCCGGTGCCGCAGACCCGGCCCAGCGCGCCGAGCAGTCCGTCGACGTATCTACCGACGCCGCCACGGTCGGCGGGGACACTCGTGGCGTCGATGAGAACGCGGGGCGGGCGACCGGCGGTCACGGGGCGGCTCCTCAGATGGCGCAGTTGTGGGGAAGAACACTGTCGGCAAGCGTACGCCGCGCCGGGCGCACAACGCTGACCGCGACCCGACGGTACGCCGACTTGACGTTGTCATCGAGTACGCACGCGGGGCGCGTATCGTTCGCGCCGATGGCCGACAACATTGCCCGGGTGTTCGCCGACGCGATCGCGCCGGACCCCACCCGACCGCTGCTGACCTGGTACGACGACGCCACCGGCGAGCGCACCGAACTGTCCGGCGCGACGCTTGCGAACTGGGTGGCGAAGACCGCGAACCTGCTCACCGACGAGATCGGCGCCGCGCCGGGCGACCCGGTCGGCGTGTTGCTGCCGCCGCACTGGCAGACCGCCGCCGTGCTGCTCGGCTGCTGGTCGGCGAAACTGACGGTGACCGACGCGCCGGGGCCGGTGGAGGTGCTGTTCGTGGCCGCCGACCGGGCGGACGGGGCAGCCGGGTGGCCGGCCGGCGAGCGGTACGCGCTGGCGCTCGACCCGTTCGCGCTGCCGATGCGGCAGGTGCCCGCCGGCTACGCCGACTTCGTGACGGCGGTACGCGGACACGGCGACCACTTCACGCCGTACCCCGAGGGTGGCGAGGGGGACGCGGCGCTGCTGGCCCGCGCGACGGCCCGCGCCACCGAGCTGGGCCTGACCCAGGGCGACCGCCTCCTGGTAGACGTGACCACCCACCCCGACCCGGTCGACTGGCTGCTCACCCCGCTCACGGCAGGAGCCAGCGTGGTGGCGTGCGCCCACCCCGACCCGACCCGCCTGGCTTCCCGCGCCGAAACCGAGAAGACCACCCACACCCTGCCCTGACCCTCGCCCCTCCCCCGTTGATCTTGCAGTTTCGGCCCTCGGGGCGGGTGATTCGCCCCGTTCGCCGGGGCAGAAAGTGCAAGATCAACGGGCGGGTCGGCGGGGACGGCGGGATCAGCGAGGCGAGACGGGGCTGTCGGTGGTGGACCGGCGCTGGGCCAGGGCGGCGAACGCCGTCAGGGACTCGGGGTTGGCCAGGGCGCCCTTGGCCGCCGCGCTGTCCACCGGGGTACCCGTGAGGATCTTCTTGACCGGAACCTCCAGCTTCTTGGCGCTCAACGTTCTCGGCACGGCCCGGACCTGGTGGATCTCGTCCGGCACGTGCCGCGGCGACAGCGCGGTACGCAGCTCCCGGCAGATCTTCTTACGCATGTCGTCGTCCAGCTCCAGGCCCTCGGCGAGCACCACGAACAGCAGCAGCTCACCCGCGCCGCCCTCGTCGTCCTCCAGGTGCACGACCACCGAGTCGACCACCTCGTCCAGGCCCTCGACCACGGAGTAGAACTCGGCGGTGCCGAGCCGCACCCCGCCCCGGTTGAGCGTGGCGTCGGACCGGCCGGTGATCACGCACCCGCCGCGCTCGTTCACGGTGATCCAGTCGCCGTGCCGCCACACCCCGGGATAGACCTCGAAGTACGCCTCCCGGTAGCGAGCGCCGTCCCTGTCGTTCCAGAACCCGACCGGCATGCTCGGCATCGGCTCGGTGATCACCAGCTCGCCGAGCTGCCCGATCACCGCGCTGCCGTCGGCCGAGCGGGCCTCCACCTTCGCGCCCAGCGCCCGGCAGGCGATCTCCCCCGCGTACACCGGCAGCAGCGGCACGCCGCCGACGAACCCGGTGCACACGTCAGTGCCGCCGGACAGCGACTGGAGCTGGAGGCGGTCGCTCACGTTCTCGTACACCCAGGTGAAGCCCTCGGCCGGCAGCGGCGCGCCGGTCGAGCCGAGGCCGCGCACCGCGGACAGGTCGGCGACCTCCCGCGGCACCAGCCCGGCCTTGCGGCAGGCCAGCAGGAACGGCGCGGACGTGCCGAAGTACGTGGTGCGGGTGTCGGCGGCCAGCCGCCACAGCGCACCCAGGTCGGGGTGGCCCGGGTTGCCGTCGAACAGCACGATCGCCGCGCCCACCGCCGGGCCGGAGACCAGGAAGTTCCACATCATCCAGCCGGTCGTGGTGAACCACAGGAACCGGTCGGACGGACCCAGGTCGTGGTGCAGCGCCAGCATCTTGAGGTGTTCCAGCAGGATGCCGCCGTGGCCGTGCACGATCGGCTTGGGCAGGCCGGTGGTGCCGGAGGAGTAGAGCACGTAGAGCGGGTGGTCGAACGCCACCGGCGTGAACGTCAACGGCTCGTCGGTCGGCGCCGCCAGCTCCGCCCACGGCAGCGCGCCGTCGGGGGCCGGGCCGTCCGGATCGAGGTACGCGATGGCGACCGTGTGCCGCAGCGACGGCAGCGCGGCCCGGATCGCGGCCACCTCGGCGCGCCTGTCCACAGGCTTGTCGCCGTACCGGTAGCCGTCCACTGCCACCAGCACCGTCGGTTCGATCTGCTGCCAGCGGTCGGTGACGCTGCGGGTGCCGAACTCGGGCGCGCAGGAGGAGAAGATCGCGCCGAGGCTGGCGGTGGCGAGCAGCAGGACGTACGTCTCCGGGATGTTCGGCGCGTACGCGGCCACCCGGTCGCCCGCACCCACGCCGAGGCGGCGCAGCCCGGCCGCCACCCGGCGGACCCGCTCGCGCAGCTCGGCGGCGGTGAGCGTCTCCGGGGCGCGGGTCTGCCCGTGCGCGATCACCGCCGGGTCGTCGTCGCCCAGCCCCGGCATGCGCAGCACGTTCTCGGCGTAGTTGAGCGTCGCGCCGGGGAACCAGCGGGCGCCGGGCATGGCCCGGTCGGTCAGCGTCGCCGTCGGCGGGGTGTGCGCGACCACGTCGAACCAGTCCCAGATCGAGCGCCAGAACGCCTCCAGGTCGGTCACCGACCACTGCCACAGCGCGTCGTAGTCGGCGAACTCCAGCCCGCGGTGCTCGGCCAGCCAGCGCAGGTAGTCACCGATCCGGGACCGCTCCCGCACGTCCGCCGGCGGCGTCCACAGCACGTCAGCCACTGATCCACCCTCCCTGAGGCCCTGCCACGACGGTGTGCCGGGGCCGTGGCGCCATCTTGCCCTACCTCGTGCCGCCATTGTCCGCGCCGGGCACGGCGCACGGGGCGTGGCCCGCCCACACCCCGCACCCCCACCCCATGTGGCCCGCGTGTAAGGAAGGGCCCCCTATTAACGCCTCCGGTAGAGGAAGGGCCCCTTGTTAACACCTCGCCCTCCGCGGGTGTCCAGGCGCCGGTGGAGGCGGCGTGTGTCGGCGGGGGTGTTAATAGGGGTCCCCTCCTCTACCGGAGGCGTTAACAAGGGGCCCTTCCTTACACCTCAGCCGGCGCGGTGGGCCTGGATCGCCCGGCGGCGGGCCAGCCGGTGCGCCCGCCGGATCTCGGCCTCCCGGAAGCGGCGCTCGTCCTCCGGCGTCTCCGGCAGCACCGGCCGGACCGGACGGGGCGTGCCACCCACGTCGACGCCCACGAAGACCAGGTACGCGGTGGCGACCCGGACCGGTTCCTCCTCGGCCGAGTCCCAGCGCTCGGCGACCACCTTCACCCCGACCTCCATCGAGGTGCTGCCGGTCCAGTTGATCTGGGCGTGCGCGTGCACGAGGTCGCCCACCCGGACCGGCTCGGAGAAGACGATCTCATCGATGGAGGCGGTCACCGCGGTGCCGCCACTGTGCCGGGCCGCCGCCGCGCCGGCAACGTCGTCCACGAATTTCATCAGTACCCCACCGTGCACGGTCCCGTACAGATTGACATCGACCGCGGTCATGATGCGACTGAGCGTGACGCGGGAGTACGAGGTCGGTTTACCCGGCGGGACCGCGGGATGATCTGTCATGCCGAAAACGGTACGGTGCGCGGATGCGACATCTCTGGAGCTTCCTCGCCGGGTTGGCGGTGGCGCCCGTCACCTGGGTGCTCGTCACGCTCGGTCAGGACGGATCTGAGCGGACCGTCGACCGCTGGGTGGAGATCGGGACGTACAGCACGCCGAACCTGATCGAGCCGGCCGTCTATCTGGGCGTCGCCGGCATCCTGCTCGGCCTGCTCGGCACGTTGCGCTTCTCGCCGCTCGGCCCGCTCGTGGCCGGCCTGCTGCTCGCGGTCCCGTACCTCGGGCTGTTCGTCGCGCCGTTCAGCGTGCGGGACCGGGTGCCCGGTGACCTGAAGCTGCTCGGTGACCCGCTGCCGCTGCGCGACCCGCTCGACAACGGCACGCTGTTCCTCATCGGCGTGCTGCTGCTGATGGCCGTGTTCAGCACGAGCCGCTGGCGGCGTCCCGCCACACCCGCGCCGGCCGAGGCGGAGCTGACCCCGGCCGCCGCGCCGGTGGAGCACAAGCCGACGCTCACCGACTGGCCTCCGGCGCCGGCGAAGGACCCGGACACGCCACCGCTCACGCTGGCGTACCCCGAGAGCCCGACCGAGCCGCTGCCCCGCCGTACCGGCGGCGAGTCGCCGTGGTCCGCCCCGCCGCGCGGCGCGGGCCGGCCGGAGGGCACCGAGAGCCGTTGAACGAGCGCGGGCGGGCCGGTGTGCACCGGCCCGCCCGCCCGAACGCCTCCGGTCAGCCCTTGAGCAGCTGACGGGCCATGACGATGCGCTGCACCTGGTTGGTGCCCTCGTAGATCTGGGTGATCTTGGCGTCCCGCATCATCCGCTCGACCGGGTAGTCGCGGGTGTAGCCGTAGCCGCCGAGCAGCTGGACCGCGTCCGTGGTGATCTCCATGGCGGCGTCTGACGCGAAGCACTTCGCGGCCGCGCCGAAGTAGGTCAGATCCGCGTCGCCGCGCTCGGACCGGCCGGCGGCGGCGTACGTGAGCTGCCGGGCCGCCTCCAGCTTCATGCCCATGTCGGCGAGCATGAACTGGATGCCCTGGAAGTCGGCGACCGGCTTGCCGAACTGCTTGCGCTCCTGGACGTAGCCCTTGGCGTAGTCCAGCGCGCCCTGGGCGATGCCGACGGCCTGCGCGGCGATGGTGACCCGGGTGTGGTCCAGCGTCTTCATCGCGGTGGCGAAGCCGGTGCCCTCGGCGCCGATCATGCGGTCGGCCGGGATCCGTACGTTGTCGAAGTAGACCTCGCGGGTCGGCGAGCCCTTGATGCCGAGCTTCTTCTCCGGGGCGCCGAAGCTGACGCCCGGGTCGGACTTCTCCACGACGAAGGCGGAGATGCCCTTCGACCGGGCTGTGGGATCGGTCACGGCGAAGACGGTGTAGTACTCGGAGACGCCCGCGTTGGTGATCCACCGCTTCACGCCGTTGAGCACCCAATGGTCGCCGTCGCGTACCGCCTTGGTGGTCATCGCGGCGGCGTCGGAGCCCGCCTCCGGCTCGGAGAGGCAGTAGGAGAACATGCCCTCCCCGGCCGCTACCGGAGTCAGGTACTTGCGCTTCAGCTCCTCGGAGCCGGCCAGCAGCAGCGGCATGGTGCCCAGCTTGTTCACCGCCGGGATCAGCGAGGACGAGGCGCAGGCCCGCGCCACCTCCTCGATCACGATGGCCGTGGCCAGCGCGTCCGCGCCGGCGCCGCCGTACTCGACCGGGATGTGCGGGGCGTGGAAGTCGGCGGACCGCAGCGCCTCGTAGGACGCCTTCGGGAACTCACCTGTCTCATCGGCCTCAGCGGCATGCGGTGCCACCTTGGCCGCACAGACCTCACGGACCGCCTCCCGGATCGCCTCGTGCTCCTCCGGCAACCGGTAGACGTCGAACGACTGCTCTGCGGCCATGTCGGCCCTCCCCTTTCACCGCTATCATGCGCAGTCTGTACCGCCCGGGGGCCGAAGACTGCCGCAAACTGAAGGATAGCCACCGGCCCCTGCCGGACCTTACCGGCGGGTAGGCTCGCGCCCGAGCGTCGCCCGCCCGGCCCCACTACCCTCACAGCAGAAATTCAGTTCCCTCGGTGCCCGGCCCAGGCGCCCCCAGCAGAATGCGACGCATGGAAGCGCCGCCAGTGCGAGCGGAGAAGACAGGCGTGACGATTCCGTACCCGAACACCCAGCCGATGCCCGCCATCGCCGCGGTGACCCCGCCGTCCGGCGCCCCCCGCCCCCGGGTGACGTTCCTCGGCACCGGCTACCTCGGTGCGACCTACGCCATCTGCTACGCCGAACTGGGCTACGAGGTGCTCGGCTTCGACGTCGACGCAGACAAGATCGCCAAGCTGAACGCCGGTGAGGTGCCGATCCACGAGCCCGGCCTCGACGAGCTGCTGCGGCGCAACCTGGCCGCGGGCCGGCTGCGATTCAGCACGGACATCAACGAGACCGCCGACTTCGGCGACGTCCACTTCATCTGCGTCGGCACCCCGCAGCGGGCCGACGGCATGGGCGCCGACCTGTCGTACGTCGAGGCGTCCGTGACCAGCCTGGCCCAGCACCTGACCCGTAAGGCGCTGATCGTCGGCAAGTCCACCGTGCCGGTGGGCACCGCCGAGTGGGTGGAGCAGCTCGTCGGCAAGCACAGCCCGGCCGACCTCGGCGTCGAGGTGGCGTGGAGCCCCGAGTTCCTCCAGGAGGGCTTCGCCGTCGACGACGTGCTGCGTCCGAACCGGATCGTGGTCGGCGTCAAGAGCGAGTGGGCAAACGGCATGCTCTACGCCGCGCACAAGGGCGTCTTCGACCTCGCCGCCACCGAGGACCGCGAGGTACCGCTCGTGGTCACCGACTTCGCCACCGCCGAGCTGGTCAAGGTCGCCGCGAACGCGTTCCTCGCCACCAAGATCTCCTTCATCAACGCGATGGCGGAGGTCTGCGAGGCCGCCGGCGGCGACGTCACCCAGCTGGCCCGCTCGATCGGCTACGACCCGCGCATCGGCAACCGCTTCCTCCAGGCCGGACTCGGCTTCGGCGGCGCGTGCCTGCCCAAGGACATCCGCGCCTTCCAGGCCCGCGCGCAGGAGCTGGGCGCCGGTGAGGCGCTGCGCTTCCTGCACGAGGTCGACCTGATCAACCTGCGCCGGCGCAGCCGCGTCGTGCAGCTCGCCGCCGAGTTGCTCGGCCGCCGCTCCGGCCCGGCCGGGCCGGACCTGTCCGGCACCCGCGTCGCGGTGCTCGGCGCCACGTTCAAGCCCAACACCGACGACGTACGCGACGCGCCGGCGCTCGCGGTCGCCGCGCTGCTCGGCAAGGCCGGCGCCGACGTGCACGTGTTCGACCCGCAGGGGATCGAGAACGCGCGCCGCGCGGTGCCCGAGCTGACGTACGAGGAGACCATGAACGACGCCGTCCGCGGCGCCGACCTGGTCTGCGTGCTCACCGAGTGGGCCGAGTTCCGCAACGCCGACCCGGTGGCCCTGGGCGAGCTGGCCAACGGCCGCAAGGTGGTCGACGGGCGCAACTGCCTCGACTCCACACTGTGGACGCAGGCCGGCTGGGAGTACCGCGGCATGGGCCGCCCCTGATCCGATGACCGCGCGGACCGGCCGCCGGGAACGTCTCCCGGCGGCCGGTCCGCTTTTTGTTGTCCGGAACGCGGCGGCAACTGTCGAAATCCCGGCCCACTCAAGGCATGCTGCCTCTGGGAGGTCCACAGTGCGAGGGCACGGGCGGACGGGAGACTGTCGTGGAGAGCTTCAGGTGCGCCTCGTGCGGGCAGGACATCAAGCCCGCCGTCGTCTGCCCGCACTGCGGCGCGCACCAGCCGCAGTGGGCCGAGCACCTGGCCGACATCGAGCGCTCGATCGCCGAGATGAAGGCCCGCGACGCCGAGATCGCCCGGGAACAGCGGCAGATCGCCGCCAAGATGCAGGCCGCCCTCTTCCAGCGGGACATCCTGGCGCACGCCGGTGAGGAACGGGTCCGGCAGGCCACCCGGCCGCGCCGGGTCCTGCGCCGCCGGCCCGGCCGCCGCCCGCCCACCGCCGCCACCGGCGCGCCGCCCCGGGTGCCCCGCCAGGGCACCTCGCCGCCCGGGCCGCCGGAGGACCTGCCTCCGTCGCCGCCGCGCGGTCGCCCCCGCTGGCTCGATGCGGACGACCCGGAGCACCCGCCCGAGGCGTCCTCGCGCGAGGTGCAGAACATCCCGCTGGGGCTGGGCGCGCTCCTGCTCGGCGTCGCCGCGGTGGTCTTCGCGGCGGTGGCCACCAGCTCGATGGACGCGCTGGCTCGTCTCGGCGTACTGCTGGTGGCGACGGCGCTGATGCTCGTCGCCCCGCCGGTCCTGGCCCGGCGCGGGCTGACCTCCACCGCCGAGACCGTCGCCGCGGTCGGGTTGCTGCTGGTGCCGCTGGCCGGGTACGCGCTCTGGGCCGTGGACCGGATCGGCGGCGACGGATCAGGTGCCGCGTTCGCCGGGACGATCTTCCTGGTCACCACGCTCGTCGCCCTGGGGTACGCGTACGGGACGGGTCTGCGCGCGCCACGCTTCGCCACAGTGCTCGCCGCCCAGCCGGTGCTGCCGCTGCTGGCGTACGAGCGGATCACCGGGCCGGTCGGCTGGGCGCTGGTGCTCACCGCGGTGGCCGTGCTCGACCTCGCGCTCGTCCGTTCCGCTGTGGTACGTGAGCGGCCGGTCCGGCGTGACCTGCCCGCCACCGCGCCGACCCCGCCCGTCCCGCCCCGGCAACGCGCCGACGAGGACCGGCCCGAGTCGGCGCCGGAGGAGGTCGGCGAGGTGCTCGGCGGGGACGCTCCCCCGGAGCCGGCCGCCACCGCCCGGCCGGTGCCGTGGCTGCCCGAGCTGACCTGGCTGCTGCACGGCGTGGCGGTCGCTGTCGCGCTGGCGTACGCGGTCACCGGCCTGCTGCGCGCCGCCACCGTCCCGCCGGCCGCCGCATCGGGCGCGGTGCTGCTGCTCGCCGCGCTGGTCGCGCTGGCCGGCACGCTCGTGCTGCGCCGGCCGCCGCTGCCCGATGTCGGCGCCGGCATCCTCACGCTCGCGGTGATCGGCGCGCTCGGCCGGGTCGCCTCGGTGGCCCTGCCGGGCCGGTCCCTGCTGCTGATCTCCGCCGTCATCGCGCTGACCGGGCTCGCCGTCCGGGCCGTACCGGAGGCGGCCCGGCGGGGTCCGCAGCTCGCGTCGGCGGTGGCGCTCACGGTCAGCGGCCTGGTGGTCGCCGGTGGCGCGCTGCGCGCCGGGCTGGCGCCGCTCCGGGCCGCGCTGCCGGCCTGGTCGGCGGACCTGAGCGGATGGCACGCCGAGCTGGCCCGGGCGGTCGGCCCGACCGGCTGGCAGCTCGCCGCCAGCGCGCTGCTGCTCACCGTCGCCGCCGTGATCGCGCTGCCGCCCGAGATCCGGCGTGAGTTCGCGGTGGTCGGCGCGGCGCTCACCGCGCTCGCCGTACCCGCGTCGCTCGGCCTGGGGTGGGCGGCGGCCTGCTGGCCGATGCTGCTGACCGCGGTCGTCGTCGGTGTGCTCGGGCTGAGCGCCGGCACCGAACGCGCGGCGGTGACACACGCGGTCACCGCGGCCGGGCTGGGCCTGATCGGCGCCGGCGCCGCGCTCGCCCGGCCGGCGCTGACCGCCGCGGCGCTGACGCTGCTCTTCCTGGCCGGCGCGCTGGTCTCCCTCGCCCCTCGGGTCCGGCTCGCCGCCGCCGCGACCGACACCGTCTGCGCCTGGGCGGCCGGCGGCGCGGCGTTCGCGCTGCCGGGCGCCGTCGCCGCGTTCGTCGCCGCCACCGCGCCGACCCCGCCGATCGCCACTCCGGCGAACCTGCGCGAGATCACCGTTCCGATCCTCGCGGCGAGCTTCCTCGCCGTCTGCGTCACGCTCGGCTACGCCGCCCTGGTGCAGGTGGCGCAGCGGCACCTGAGCATTCCGCACGCGCTGGGCACCGTGCTCGGCACGGTGGCCGTCGCCGCCGCCGCGTTCGGCGCGCCGGGCGCGACCTCGGCGGACGCCTGGGTGGGCAGTCTGCTCCTGGTCGCCGCCGCGCTGCTGGCGCTCGCGCCGCGCATCGACGCGGGGCGCCGGGCCGACATGTCCCTGGACGGGTCCGACCTGGCCCTGGCCGCCACCACCGTGGCGCTCGTCGCCACACTGGCCCGGATCGCCGCGGTGCTCGCCCCCGGCGGTCAGCTCGTGGTGGCCTCCGCGCTGGTGCTGCTGGTCGCGGTGGCGGCCCGGGCGCTGCCGGAGGAGTGGCGGCGCGGACCGATCCTCGGCATCGCCGCCGGTGGCCTGCTCCTCGGCCTGATCGCCGCCTGGAGCGCGCTGCGCGGCGGGCTCGGCGTGCTGGCCACCCCCGGCCCGATCTGGGCCGGGGACCTGAGCGGGTGGCCGGCCGCGCCGACGGGCGGGTCGACCTGGCAGGCACCGGTCGCGCTGGTGCTGCTCGCGGTGACCGCCGCCGTCCTGCTGCCGGCGCCGTGGAAGTACGACGTTTCTGGCCTGGCCGTCGTGCTCGCCACGGTGGGCGCGCCGGCCGCGTTCGAGTTGCCCTGGTGGTCCCCGGTGGTGGTGGGCGCAATGGTGGCCACTGTCTACGGCATGGCGGCCGTGGCCGCTGTCGATCCCCGGGCCTCGCTGTCCCGGGCCACGGTGGCCGGTGTGGTCGCGCTGCACGCGGCTGGGGCGGGACTGGTCCGCCCGGGGACCACAGCGCTGGCGCTCGGCAGCATCGCGCTGATCGGGGCGACGGTGGCCGCCCTGGCCCGTACGCTCGCGCCGTCGCTCGTGGACGACGTACGCGCCGAGGGCATGCCGCCGCACCTGGTGCAGGTGGGCGGCGCAGGCGCGGGCGCCGCGGTGCTCGCCCTGCCCGGCGCGGTGGCCGCCCTGGCCGCCGCGTTCGGCCACCCGCCCCAGGTGGTGCTGACCGCCGCGCTGGCCGCCACCAGCATCGGTCTGGCCGCGATCGCGGCCGCGCGCCGGTACGTGCCGCAGTACCTCCCGTTCGCCAGCGTGGCGGTGGTCGGCGCGGCCACCGTCACCGCTGCCGCCGCGCTCGCGGTCGGCCTGCCGGCGGGCGTGTTCGCCGCCGCCGCCGCGCTGCTCGGCGTGCTCGCCGAACTGGTACGGGCCGCCACGGTCCCGCCCGCCGGCTCGGCCCGGCCGGTACGCCGCTGGACCGTCCTGCTGAACGGGGCGATGCGACGTGACCCGGACGATCCGGTGCTGCGCTGGCGGGTCAGCCCGGCCGCCGGCGCGCTCGCCGCCGCGGCGTTGCCCACCGCGCTGGCGCTGGCCACACTGGCGCCCGCGCTTGTGGTGGCGTTGTTCTCGCCGTTCGCGGTGCTGAGCCGGGTGTGGCAGGGGCCGCCACCGGAGCTGCTGACCCCGCCGGCGAACGCGGTGAATCCCACCCACGTGCTCACCGCGCTGCTGCTCACAGTGACAGCGGCGCTCGCCGCCACCGGGTTCAGCGGGGGCCGGCGGTCCCGTGCGGTCCCGGTGATCCTGCCCGGGGCGGCGGTCACGCTGCTGATCACGCCGGTGGCGCTCGGCCGGGGCTGGCCGGTGACCGCGCTGGCCGCGCTGGCGGTGTTCACCATCTCGATGCTCGGCCTGGCGCTGACCCCACCGCCGGCGCTGGCCGAGCCGGGCCGGTCGATCCGGGTGGCCCGGGTGCTGGTCTTCGCCCTCGGGCTGGCCGCCGGTGGCGCCGGGCTGGCCGGCAGCCTCGCCACCAGCGACCTGACCGTGTTCACGCTCGGCGGCGCGGTGGGCGTGGGCGCCGTCGCCGCGCTGTTCGGCACCACCCAGCGTGCCCGCATCCTGGGCTGGCTGTTCGGCTCGCTGATGGCGCAACTCTTCGTGCTCACCGTCGGCCTGAAGTCCGGGCTCGCCGCGGTCTGGTCCGCCTTCGGGGTACTCGCTGTCGGCGCGGCGTTGCAGGTCTTCGCCGCCACGCTGCCCCGGCTGCGCCGCCCCGAGGCGTACCGGGAGGCGGCCACCGTCGAGTGGAGCGGCTTCGGGGCGGCGCTCATCGCGCTGGCCCTGGCGTACGACTCGCCCCGGCACATCGCCGCGCTGCTGGCCGCGTGGGGCGCGGTCCTCGGGGTGGCGGCCACCCGTCCGGGGCGCCGGCCGATGGAGCGCAACCTGCTGTTCTGGGCGGTAGTGGCCTGCGAGATCAGCGCCTGGTGGATCCTGATGCGGGTGGCCGACGTGGCGCTGCCGGAGGCGTACACGCTGCCGTTCGCGGCGCTCGCCCTGCTGGTCGGGGTGCTGCAACTGCGCCACCGGCCCGACCTGTCGAGCTGGGTGGCGTACGGCCCGGCGCTCGTCACCGCTTTCCTGCCCACGCTGGCGATCGTGATCGCCACCGACTCCAGCATGCTGCGTCAGGTGCTGCTGCTGCTCGGCGCCGTCGCGGTGCTCATCTTCGGCTCGACCAGCCGGCAGCAGGCCCCGGTGATCGTGGGCGCCGCGGTGACCGCGATCGCGGCCGTGCACGCGCTGTTCAGCCTCGGCCCGTGGCTGGTGCTGATCCCGGTCGGCATCGTGCTGCTGGCACTGGGCGCGAGCAACGAGCGTCGCCGCCGCGCCCAGGAGCGCCTGCAGACCGCGCTGCGCGGCATGCGGTGAGCCGAGCGGGCCTGGCGGTGCCGGGCCCGCCCGACTCACGCCCGACGCCGGGCCGCGTGCCCGCCGGTCCGCGGCGTCTCCCCGGCCGTTCAGTACGGTCACACTCCGTGTCGAAGTGCCGGGGCGGGCGGGGCACCTCTCTGCCGACTTTGCTCTGCAGCCACGGAGGCAACGGTCACCCACCGTGACGAGTGCCGGTGCGGAGCCAATTTCGAGGAAACGCAGAACCGCAGGTCAAGGCCGCGCCGCGTCGATGGCTGCAGAGCAAAGTCGGCGGAGGGCACAAACAGCCGCCCGCCCAGCCGGTCACGCTCAGCAACCAGCCGAGTTAAGCACGAAGAGTGACGAACGGTCAGGTGAGGGAGGCGCGCAGCGCGGCTTCCTTCTCGGCGACCAGATCCTCCAGGCTCGCCTGGTAGGCGGCCATCCTGTCGCGCAGCACCGGGTCGGCGGCGCCCAGGATGCGTACCGCCAGCAGGCCGGCGTTGCGGGCGTTGCCGATCGAGACGGTGGCGACCGGCACACCGGCCGGCATCTGCACGATGGACAGCAGCGAGTCCATCCCGTCCAGGTACTTCAGCGGCACCGGGACACCGATCACCGGCAGCGGGGTGACCGAGGCGACCATGCCGGGCAGGTGGGCCGCCCCGCCCGCGCCCGCGATGATCACCTGAACGCCCCGGCCGGCGGCGGCCCGGCCGTACTCGATCATCTTGCCCGGGGTGCGGTGCGCCGAGACCACGCCCACCTCGTACGGCACGCCGAACTCGTCCAGCGCCTCGGCGGCGGCCCGCATGACCGGCCAGTCCGAGTCGCTGCCCATGATCAGCCCGACGGTGCTCATCAGTGCCCCTCCTGGAGCCAGCGGGCGGCACGCGCGGCCCGGGCCCGTACGTCCTCAAGGTCGTTGCCGAGCACGGTGACGTGCCCGATCTTGCGGCCGGGGCGGACCTGCTTGCCGTACAGGTGGACCTTGGCCCCGGGCTCGGCGGCGAACAGGTGGTGCAGCCGCTCGTCGATGGAGATGCCGCCCGGCTCGCCGCCGAGCACGTTCGCCATCACCACGACCGGCGCGGTCAGCGAGGTGTCCCCCATCGGGTAGTCGAGGACCGCCCGCAGGTGCTGCTCGAACTGCGAGGTCCGGGCCCCCTCGATGGTCCAGTGACCGGAGTTGTGCGGCCGCATGGCCAGCTCGTTGACGACCAGCCCGGACGGCGTGTCGAACAGCTCCACCGCGAGCAGGCCGACCACACCGAGCGCGGTCGCGAGGTCGATGGCGAGCTGCTGCGCGGCGACGGCCTGCTCCTCCGGCAGGTCGGGCGCGGGCGCCAGCACCTCGACGCAGATGCCGTCGCGCTGCACCGTCTCCACCACGGGGTACGCGGCGACCTGCCCGAACGGCGACCGGGCCACCTGCACGGCCAGTTCCCGGCGCAGCGCCACCCGCTCCTCGACCAGCAGCGGGGTGCCACCGGCGAGCAGCGTGGCGGCCAGCTCACCGGCCGCGCCGGCGTCGTCGACCATCCAGACGCCGCGCCCGTCGTAGCCGCCCCGGGCGGCCTTGAGCACCACCGGCCAGCCGGTCTCCTCGCCGAAGGCGACCAGGTCGGCCGGGGACTCCACCGGACGCCAGGCCGGGTTCGGCGCGCCCAGCTCACCGAGCCGTTCCCGCATCACCCGCTTGTCCTGCGCGTGCACCAGCGCCTCGGCCGGCGGGAACAGCTTCACGCCCTCGTCGGTCAACGCGCGGATGTGCTCGTTGGGCACGTGCTCGTGGTCGAAGGTGACCACGTCGCAGCCCTTGGCGAACGTACGCAGCGCGGCCAGGTCGGTGTGGTCGCCGTACTGGACGTCGGCGGCGACCAGCGCGGCGCCGTCGTCCGGGGCGAGCGCCAGCACGCGCAGCGACTGGCCGAGGGCGATGGCGGCCTGGTGAGTCATCCGGGCGAGCTGGCCGGCACCCACCATGCCCACGACGGGGAGACCGGTACGGGAGTCCATAGCGCCGCCAGCCTATAAGGGCCGGCGCCGGGCCGGACCGCGAGGGCGGCCCGGCCCGCTCCGCTCAGCCGAGCTGCGCGACCAGCTCCTCGACGCCGGTCACCGGCCGCTGGCAGACGAAGCCCCGGCAGACGTACGCGGCGGGCCGCCCGTCGACGAACGGCCGTCCGGCCAGCAGCGGCACGCCGGGCTGGTCCGGGGCGCCGGCCACCACCACCGCGCCGGGCGGGGCGTGGCGCCGGGCGGCGGCCACCAGCGGGTCGCCCTCCGGGTCGCCGGTCGCCACCGCGATCTCGTACGGCCCGGACAGCAGCGCCTCGCCGACAGTGGCGGCGTAGCCGGTGAACCGGGCATGCCGGTCGACGATCGGCGCGACAGTGGACAGCGCCTGCTCGGCCGCCTCCCGGTAGCGGGTCTCCCCGGTCAGCGCCGCGTACGCCACGAGCGCCGCGACGATCGCCGAGCGGCCCGACGGGGTCGCGTTGTCGGTCGGGTCGGCGGGCCGGGTGACCAGGCGCTCGGCGTCGTCGGCGGTGTCGTAGAAGGCGCCGTCCGGGCCGGCGAACCGGGCCAGCGCCACATCGAGCAGCTCACCGGCCAGGCTCAGCCACCGCCCCTCGCCGGTGAGCTGGTGCATCGCGCAGAACGCCTCGGCGACGCAGCCGTAGTCCTCCAGCACACCGGCCGGCTCGCCCACGACCTTGTCCCGGGAGACCCGGCGCAGCCGCCCGTCCACCACGTGCACGGTGGCCAGGTGCTCGGCGGCGTCCCGCATCGCGCCGTCGGAGACGATCAGCACGCCGTCCATCAGGTTCGCGTCCTCGTCGTCCGGGGACACGAGCAGCGCGGCGACCTGCTGGAACTCGGCGATGGCGGTGATCGCCAGCCCGTTCCAGGCGGCCACCACCTTGTCGTCGCGGGCCGGCTGCGGGCGGGTGTCGCGGGCGGCGAGCAGCCGGCCCACCACGTCCTGCCAGCGGGCCCGCACCGCCGGGTCGGCGTCGTCGACGTCCCGGGCCAGCCGCAGCACGCTGCTGCCGTGCTCGAACGTGCCCTCGGCGGTGACCTCGAACAGGTCGGCGGCAAACCGGCCGTCGTCGGCCCCCAGCACCTCGACGAGCTGGTCGGGCGTCCAGACGTAGGTGAGCCCCTCGACGCCCTCGGTGTCCGCGTCCAGCGCCGAGGCGAAGCCTTCACCGGCCCGGTGCAGCTCGTCGGCGAGGAACCGGGCGGTGTCCCGGGCCACCCGGCGGGCCAGCCCGTCGCCGGTGAGCCGCCAGAGCTGGGTGTAGACGCGCAGCAGCAGCGCGTTGTCGTAGAGCATCTTCTCGAAGTGCGGCACCGTCCAGTGGCCGTCCACCGAGTAGCGGGCGAACCCACCGGCGAGCTGGTCGTTGAGGCCGCCACGGGCCATCGCCTCGCAGGTGTGCCGGACGATCTCCAGGCTGCGCGCCGAGCCGGTGCGCTGGTGGTGCCGGAGCAGGAAGAGCAGGTTCATGTGCGGCGGGAACTTCGGCGCGCTGCCGAAACCGCCGTTCGTCTCGTCGTACTCCCGGGCGAGCTGGCTCGCGGCGGCGTCGAGCAGGCCGGCGGTGAGCGGCGCGGTCACGCCGCCGACCGCCTGCGCGCCGCCGATCGCCTCGACCACGGCGGCGCCCTGGCGCAGCACCGCCTCGCGCTGGTCGCGCCAGGCGGTGGCGACCGAGCCGAGCAGGCGGATGAAGTTGGCGCGCGGGAAGTACGTGCCGCAGAAGAACGGGGTGCCGTCCGGCGTCGCGAAGACGGTCATCGGCCAGCCGCCCTGCCCGGTCATCGCCTGGGTGGCGGTCATGTAGACCGCGTCGACGTCGGGGCGCTCCTCGCGGTCGACCTTCACGCAGACGAAGTCGTCGTTCATCAGCCGGGCCACTGCCTCGTTCTCGAACGACTCGTGAGCCATGACATGACACCAGTGGCAGGCCGCGTAACCGACCGAGATCAGCACCGGCACGTCGCGCCGCTTCGCCTCGGCGAACGCCTCCTCGCACCACGGCCACCAGTCGACCGGGTTGTCGGCGTGCTGGAGCAGATAGGGCGAGGTGGCCTTGGCGAGTCGGTTCACCACCCGACCCTATCCACCATCGCCTTCCGACGCCGCCGGTGCGGCAGGGGTCAGGATGCGCCGTCGGCGCGCAGCGGGAAGACGTTGCCCCGGGCGCCGTCGCGCAGCGACCCGAGCACCGCGGCGATCTTGTCGGCGGGCATCGGCTTGAAGAAGTGGTAGCCCTGGGCGGCTGTGCAGCCCAGCTCGGCCAGCGCGGTGCGCTGCTCGGCGGTCTCGACGCCCTCGGCCACGACCCGCAGCCCCAACTCGTGGGCCAGCCCGACGGTGGTCCGGACGATCGCCGCCGCCTCGGGCGAGTCGGCCATCCGGAGCACGAACGACCGGTCCACCTTCAGCTCGTCCACGGCGATCCGGGTGAGGAACGTCAGCGAGGAGAAACCGGTGCCGAAGTCGTCCACCGCGAGCTGCACGCCCATGGCGCGCAGCGTGGCCAGCACCTCGTCGATGATCTCCAGCTCGCTCATCACCACCGTCTCGGTGATCTCCAGGACCAGCCGGTGCGGCGGGACCTGGTGGCGGCGAAGCGCCTCGTCGATCTCGGCGGGCAGTCGCGGGTCGAGCAGGCTGCGCGCGGACAGGTTCACCGAGATGGGGACGTCCAGCCCGTCCCGCGCCCACGCGGACGCCACGGCCAGCGCCTTGTCCAGCACGTACCGGGTGAAGCTGCCGAGCTGCTCGCTGTTCTCCACCGGGCGGATGAAGTCGGCCGGGCCGAGCCATCCCCGGCGCGGGTGCCGCCACCGGATCAGCGCCTCCACGCCGGTCGGCGCGCCGGTGGCCAGGTCCACCGCCGGCTGCAACGCCAGGACCAGCTGGTCGTCGGCGGCCAGCGCCTCCCGCATCTCCGCGAGCAACGCCAGGTGGTCGGTGCTCGCCGCGTCGCGGGAGCTGTCGTACGCGGCGACGCTGCCGCCGCCCTCCTTCGCCTGGTACATGGCGATGTCGGCGCGCCGCAGCAGCTCGGTCAGGTCGGCCGCGCCCGCGTCGGCCACCACCACGCCCACTGCCACCTCGACGGACATCCGTACCCCGGCCACCTCGGTCGGGGCGGCGAGGCGTTCGGCGACCTCCCGGGCCTGGCGCAGCGCGTACGCCAGCGGGGCCGTCCGGTCCTCGACCATCGGCACCGAGGTCAGCAGCAGCGCGAACTCGTCGCCGCCGAGCCGCCCGAGCAGGTCGCCCGGCCGGGTCAGCGCGGCGAGGCGGCTGGCGGTGAGCCGCAGCAGCTGGTCGCCCGCCGAGTGCCCGAGCGTGTCGTTCACCTCCTTGAACTGGTTCACGTCGAGCAGCAGCAGGGCCACCGGGTGGTCGTGCGGGCGCTGCCGCAACGCCTGGTCCCCCTTGGTGAGCAGCGCCGCCCGGTTCAGCAGGCCGGTGAGCTGGTCGTGCACCGCGTCGTACGACGAGCGGGCGGTGACCAGCCGCAGCTCCCGATGCGTGGCGGCGTCGTGCAGGGCGGCGGCGAGCGCGTCCCCGAAGGCCGCCACGCCGTCGCGTTCCCGGGCGCTCGGCGGGGCGGACCGGGCGAACCGCACCCGCAGCCGGCCGACCTCGGCGGAGCCCACGACGAGCCGGCGCATCAACTCGTGCTCGGCGACGCCGGCGCACCCGGCGGGTTCCACCTCCCGGTCCCGGACCTGCCCGCCACGGTCGGCCCGGTACCGGCGCCAGCGTCCCTCGCCCCGGGCCACGTCGACCTCGACCAGTTCGGCGCCGAACAGCGTGAGCGCTCCGGTCACCGCGGCGGTCGCCACGCCCCGCTCGTCGAGCTGGTTGAGCGCGGCGGTGGCCTCGGCGAACTCCCGCCAGGTCCGCCGTTCATGGTCGGCCCGCAGCCGGTGCCGGTAGGTCTGCTGGAGCAGCCAGAGCGGCGGCGGCAGGAGCAGCAGCCAGCGCGCGTCGAGTTCGAGCAGCGCGACGACCACCAGGCCGACCGCCACGTTGCCGACGAACATGAGCAGCTTGCCGCGCAGCGCGGCGAACAGCGGCGGCCCCATCGGGATGCCGTGCCGCAGCGCGAGCGTGACGGCGCCCAGGAAGGCGGTGGTGAGCAGGTACGTCACCGCGGCGGCGGTGAGCGTGAGCGCGAGTTCCGGGGTGGGCGCGGCGAGCAGCGGCGGGCCGAGGGCGGTCGCGACGGCCGCCGCGAGCGCGGTGGCGGCGGTGAGCGAGCCGGCGATCCCCGCCAGTTCCAGGGCCGGTCGACGGTCCGACACCACCGACATCACGGTCCAGGCGGTGCCCACGCCCAGCAGGGCGGCGGCCGGAAGCCAGCCGGCCGGCACCAGCCAGAGGCAGACCACCAGCGCGGCCTCGCCCCAGGTGATGCTCACCATCCCCGACGCGGTACGGAAGCGCAGCCGGGCGAGTTGGGCAACCGCGAACGCGACAGTGGCGATGCCGAACCGCGCCGGGCCGGGCAGCGGGTGGTCCACCGGGAGGTGTGGCGGGACGACCAGGCCGAGGACGGCGGCCAGCAGACCGGTGAACGCGACCGCGACGGTCAACACGACGACGCCCGTCGGCGTCCCGCGCAGGCCGACCCGGTCCGGGGGACGGTCGGCCGGCTCGGTGGTCACGGGGCCGCCCCGTCACCGGGCCGGGCGGAGGCATGGCCGGGGGCCGGTGCTGCCTTCGACATCGGCGTCCCCCTTCCGCGCAGGGTCCGGGGCCTGACGGTCCCCCCGGCGGAAGGCTAAGCCAAAGCCGGTGGTCGCAACAGGGGGCGACGACCGGCTTGGGCGTGATTCACGCGGTGTTCAGCTGTTCCGTCGCTGCTGGGAGCCGCTGGGCGTGTTCGTCGGTGAATCCTGCTCGACGAGCCCTTCTGTCGGATCGGCGACTGCGGAATCGGCCCGGCCCGGGGCGCCCTGGTGCGGGAAGCGGTCGGGCAGCCGGCGCAGCCGGGCGTTCATGTTGCGGATCAGCAGGACGGTGACGGTGGCCAGCGCAACGATGAGGAAGAGGCCCATCGGACCGGCCAGACCACCCGTGCGGGTGTCACCGAAGTTGTTCTGTGCGAGCACCTCGACGGCGGTCAGCATGGTGTTCCTCCGATGTGCGACTGCGCACCAGGGTAGACCCCGGCCCGGTCAGTGGGCACGGCACGCCTCCCGTACGCCCGCGAAGAGGTCGGACTCGGGCAGCGGGCTGTCCACCAGCGACCGGGCGAGTTGGAAGTCCTCCGTCGGCCAGGCGCGCTTCTGCAGTTCCATCGGCACCTGGAACCAGAACCCGTCCGGGTCGATCTGGGTGGCGTGGGCGCGCAGGGCGTCGTCGCGGACCGGGAAGTAGTCGGCGCACTCGACCCGGGTGGTGATCCGCGCACCCTTGTCGGGGCGCTCGTCCCAGCGCTTCATCCACTCGCCGTACGGCGATTCGAGCCCGGCTTCGAGCACCGCCTCGTGCAGGCTCATGATCTTGGCCCGGGAGAAGCCCACGTCGTAGTAGAGCTTGAGCGGCTGCCACGGCTCGCCCAGCTCGGGATGGCGCTCCGGGTCACCGGCCGCGTCGAACGCCGCCACGGTGACCTTGTGGGTCATGATGTGGTCGGGGTGCGGGTAGCCGCCCTCCTCGTCGTACGTGGTGACGACGTGCGGGCGGAACTGCCGCATCAGGCGCACCAGCGGCGCGGCGGCGACGTCCACGTCCTGCAGGGCGAAGCAGCCCTCCGGCAGCGGCGGCAGCGGGTCGCCCTCGGGCAGCCCGGAGTCGACGAAGCCGAGCCACGCCTGCTCGACGCCGAGGATCGCCCGGGCGGCGTCCATCTCGGCCCGCCGGATGTCACCGATGTTGGCCCACACGTCGGGGCGGTCCATCTTCGGGTTGAGCACGCTGCCCCGTTCGCCACCGGTCGCGGTGACGACGAGGACGTCCACCCCCTCGGCGACGTATTTCGCCATGGTGGCGGCACCCTTGCTCGACTCGTCGTCGGGATGGGCGTGCACCGCCATGAGACGCAGCTGTTCTGCCACCTTCGGCGCTCCTCGTCTGTGCCCGCCGACCACCCTCCGGTCGGCTGACCTGCCGGAATCTCCCCCCGCGCCCGCGAAAGCCCCCGTGACGGCCGGTCGGGGGCCGCCACCGGAGTGGCCAGGGCCACGCCCGCCGGTCCAGGCCGACCTGCCATCCTTGACTCAGCGCCGGGCTGGGAAGATGGACCTAGCCATTCTTGCCGATGCCGCCGACAACAACGCCAGGAGATACCCGCCGGTGAGCGAGACGCACGCCACAGTCGCCGCGGAGGCGCCGGTCTACCCGCCCGGCCGGTACGGCCGACGCCGGGAGCCGGGGCGCCGCCGGCCGGTCCTGCTCGCCCTGACGGTGGCGGTCCTGCTCGCCGTCCTCGGGCTGGGCGCGGCGAAGCTCTACTACCAGTACGGCGACCCGGAGTACCAGGGCGAGATGATCAGCTACTCCGACATCACCGACTCCCGGGTGACAGTCGACTTCCGGGTCACCGTGCCGCCGGGTGGCTCCGCCACCTGTCTGCTGCGGGCCCGCTCGCACGACGGTGCCCAGGTGGGCAGCATCGAGACCACTGTGAGCGCCGAGCCGGGCCAGCGCCACATCCGGACCCGCCAGGAGGTGCCCACGAGCGCCCGGCCGTTCATCGGTGAGGTGTTGCGCTGCCGGCCGGCCGGCTGAGCCGGAGCGCCGGCGAGCCGCCGGCAACCGCACCCCGGTCCCGTCGCCGGCACCGGGGTGATTGAGCACACCTCGACGTGTGCGGCACTGGTAGCCTTGCAAGTTCACCTGTCAGCCAGTCCGCACCAACCGAGGAGACCGCCTGTGTCCACAAATGGAAACGAGGCGCCCGCCACCTGGCTGTCCCAGGACGCCTACGACCGTCTGCAGGCAGAGCTCGACGAGCTGATCGCCAACCGGCCGGTCATCGCTGCCGAGATCAACGCCCGGCGCGAGGAGGGCGACCTGCGGGAGAACGGTGGCTACCACGCCGCCCGCGAGGAGCAGGGCAAGGCCGAGGGCCGCATTCTCTACCTCAAGGAGCTGCTGCGCACCGCCAAGGTCGGTGAGGCTCCGGACACCGACGCGGTGTCGCCGGGCATGGTCGTGACGATCTACTTCGACGACGACGCGGACGACAGCGAGACGTTCCTGCTGGGCTCCCGGGAGATCGCCTCCACCACCGACCTGACGGTGTACAGCCCCGAGTCCGCGCTCGGCCAGGCCATCCTCGGCGGCAAGGCGGGGCAGACCTGCACCTACACCGCGCCGAGCGGCGCCGATATCAAGGTGACCATCGTCTCCTTCGAGCCGTACAGCGGCTGACCTTCCGGACCCGCGCCGGATGGCTCGGGTCCCGAACCCGACCGAGGCTGACAGGCTCCTCGGACCCGAGCCGCACACCCGAACGCCCCGACCGGATCATCCGGCCGGGGCGTTCGCGTTCCGCTGTGACGTCGGTGTTCCACCGAGGGGCTCAGCCCTCGCCGGTGAAGACCACCTGGTAGCCGCTGGCCCGCAACGCGCTGATCAGGGTGTCCGAGTGCTCCACCCCGCGCGTCTCCACGGACAGGGCCACCTCCACCTCGCCCAGGCGCAGATGCGGGTTGGCCCGCTGGTGCACCACGTCCACCACGTTGGCGCGGTGCTCGGCGATCTCGCCGAGCAGCGAGGCGAGCTGGCCGGGCCGGTCGACGCAGCGCACCGTGATCCGCAGGAAACGGCCGGCCGCCGCCAGACCGTGCTCGATCACCCGGAGCATGAGCAGCGGATCGATGTTGCCGCCGGAGAGCACCGCCACCACCGGCGCGGTCACCTCAACCGCGCCGGACAGCAGCGCCGCCACCCCTACCGCGCCGGCCGGCTCGACCACCTGCTTGCCGCGTTCCAGCAGCATCAGCAGCGCCCGGGAGATGTCCTCCTCGGAGACCGTGACGACGTCGTCGACGAGCTTGCGGACGTGGGTGAAGGTCAGCTCCCCCGGCCGGCCGACGGCGATCCCGTCGGCGATCGTCGCGAACGAGGGCAGGCGTACCGGCTCGCCGGCCCGCAGCGAGGGCGGGAAGGCGGCGGCGCTCGCCGCCTGGACCCCGATCACCCGTACGTCGGGACGCAGCGCCTTGGCCGCCACCGCCATCCCGGAGACCAGTCCGCCACCGCCCACCCCGGTCACGATGGTGCGCACGTCCGGGCACTGTTCGAGGATCTCCAGCGCGACGGTGCCCTGACCGGCGATCACGTCCGCGTGGTCGAACGGGTGGATGAACACCGCACCGGTCCGCTCGGCGAAGGTCTGCGCCGCGACGAGCGACTCGTCCACCGTGTTGCCGACCAGCTCGACCTGCGCGCCGTACCCCTTGGTCGCGGCGACCTTCGGCAGCGGCGCGTTCACCGGCATGAAGACGGTGGCGTGCGCGCCGACCAGCCCGGCGGCGAGCGCCACCCCCTGGGCGTGGTTGCCGGCGCTCGCCGCGACCACGCCCCGGGCCCGCTCCTCGGCCGAGAGGCGGGAGATCCGCACGTACGCGCCACGCACCTTGTACGACCCGGCGCGTTGCAGGTTCTCGCACTTGAGCCAGACCGGCCCGCCGAGCGCGGCGCTGAGCGGCCGGGACGGCTCCAGCGGGGTGGTACGGGTGACACCGCCGAGCAGTTCCCGCGCAGCTTGAACGTCGGCGAGACCGACCAGTTCCGTCATGCCCCGATCGTGCCACCCGGCCCCGGTGGGATCTGCGCCGACGTGGCCGACGGCGCGGGCGGCACCGACGCGACGGAAGCGGGCCGGTCGGGGTGCCCCGGCCCGCCCGGCTGACCCGGCCACGCCGGCTGACCCGGCCACCCCTGCTGACCCGGCCACGCGGGCACGGCCCGGGCGAGCCGGTCCTGCTGGGCGGCGGAGATCCGGCGGATCAGCACGACGAACGCGATCCCGGCGACCAGGCAGGCCAAGGCCGGCACCAGCCGGGGCGCGAGCGCCTCCTCGTAGTAGCGCACGTACGTGCCGAACTCCGCGTCGTTGCGGGGCAGCTCGGTCAGCCGGTCGTACCGCTGCTGCTGCGCCTGCGCGACGAACCGGTCACCGATCAGGAACACCAGCCAGCTCACCCACCACACCCCGACCAGCCACGACTGGCGGCGCTGCCAGACGCTGTTCCGGAGCAGGTCGGCGAGCACCCGGGCCGGCACCACGAGGTTGGCGAACGGCACCAGCCAGCCGGCGATCGCCCACGCCGGGCTCAGGCTCGGCACGGCGCCCGGGAAGGCGTCCAGGTTCTTGCGCGCCCGCCAGGTCCAGATCACCACGAGCGTCCCCGCGGTCAGCAGGGCGAGCAGGTAGGGCAGGGTGAACAGCACCTCGACCAGCACCGCGCCGAGCAGCACGTCCCGGTCGAGCTGCTCGGCGGCCGAGCGGGCCATCCGCACACCAACCAGCGGGAACAGAGCCGTGAGCAGGTAGCACAGGGTGGCGGCGCCGACCGCGGACGCCCCGGCCACCGCCAGTCCGCGCACGCCGTACGTGGGCACGCCGGGACTCACGGCGGGTTGGCCGACGCGCGTACCGCAGCGCTGGCACTCCTCAAAGGCCGGGGACGTGGCGTCCCCGCAGGTCTGGCAGTTCATCGGGGACCGTCCGAGTTGGTGTGCGCGACAGGGTGCGCACACGCTAGACGATCACGCGGTGGCCGGCGACCCCGTTCCGACGCGGGGGTAGCCGGGGGCGTGCCGGGCCCACGGCGCCTGCATCTCGAACTGACCGGCCACGCCGAGCAGCAGCAGCTCGGAGCCGGGCGGGCCGACGAACTGCACGCCCACCGGCAGCCCGTCCGGGCGGCGGCCGACCGGCACCACGATCGACGGCAGCCCGGCGATGTTCCACGGCGCCGCGTACGGGGCGTACCTGATGTTCGCCGACATGTTCGCCAGCCAGGAGCGGCCGGACCAGCCGGCGGCCTCCGGCGGCGGCCCGGCCAGCGCCGGGGTGAGCAGCAGGTCGATCGAGTTGTCCGCGAAGAAGTTCACCGACCGTTCGCGCCAGGCCGCCCGGTCGGCCTCCCGCACGTACCCCCGGCGCTGCGCCCACTCGCCGAGCGTGACGTGCCGGCGGCTGCGGCGCTGGAGCTGGCGCGGGGCGACCCCGGCGGCGCGCACGTCGGCGGCGGCCGCCGCGAACCAGGTGGCGATGCCCTGCAGGCCGAGCCGGGTCGGGTAGACCGGGTCGGTGGGCACGGTGTCGTGACCGGCGGCGGCGAGCAGGCGGCCGGCGGCGGCCACCGCGTCCCGGTTCGGGGCGTCCGGCGAGACGCCGCGCACCGGCGAGCGCAGCGAGACGCCGACCCGTAGCCGCGCCGGCGGGACCAGCTTGTCCGGCCGGCGACCGGCCAGCACCGAGAAACCGACCACCGCGTCGGCCACGGTGCTGGTGAGCATGCCGTGCTCGGTCAGGCCGAACCAGTCGTCCGCGCCGAGCTGGCAGGGCACCACGCCCCGGCCGGGCTTGAGCCCGACCAGGCCGCAGCAGGCCGCCGGGATGCGGATCGACCCGAGGCCGTCGTTGCCGTGCGCCATCGGCACCAGCCCGGCGGCCACCGCGGCGGCCGCGCCGCCGGAGGAGCCGCCGGGGGTACGCGCCGGATCCCACGGGTTGCGGGTGGCAGCGGTGTCGTCGTCGGTGAGCGCCCACAGGCCCAGTTCCGGCATCCGGGTCACGCCCAGGATCACCGCGCCCGCTCCGCGCAGCCGCCGGACCACCTCGTGGTCGGCCTCCGCCACCGGTGTACGCATGGCGGCCGACCCGTTCCACGTGGGCAGGCCGGCCACCGGCGTGTTCTCCTTGACCGCCACCGGCACGCCGGCGAGCGGGAGGTTCGCCAGTTCCTCCTGCTCGTCGACCTTCTCCGCCTCGGTGATCGCCTCACCGCCGCGTACCGTGCGGAACGCGGCCAGGTCGGCGTCGACCCGGGTGACGTGATCCAGGTGGTCGGCGACGACCTGGGTGGCGGAGACGTCGCCACGGCGTACCGCCCGGGCGATCTGTTTCGCGGTCGCACCGACCCACGTCGTCGGCAAGATCTCCGGCACTGCCACCCTCCCCAGCCAGCGGTCAGCCCAGGGCCTGCTCCAGATCGGCGAGCAGGTCGTCGACCGTCTCGATGCCGACAGACAGTCGCACGAGATCGCCGGGAACTTCAAGCGGCGAGCCCGCAGCGCTTGCGTGTGTCATCCGGCCCGGGTGCTCGATCAGGGACTCGACGCCGCCGAGCGACTCGGCGAGCACGAACAGCCGGGATCGGTTGCAGATGTCCACGGCATGCTCCTCGCCGCCCGCCGCGCGGAACGAGATCATGCCGCCGAACCGCCGCATCTGCTTGGCGGCCACCTCGTGGCCGGGGTGCGAGGGCAGGCCCGGGTAGATGACCTGCGCGACCTTCGCGTGGCCGTCCAGGTAGGCCGCGATCCGCTCGGCGTTGTCGCAGTGCCGGTCCATCCGTACCCCGAGGGTCTTGATGCCGCGCAGGGTGAGCCAGGCGTCGAACGGGCCGTTGATCGCGCCCATCGCGTTCTGGTGGTAACGCAGCTCCTCGCCGAGCGCCCGGTCCGCCGCGACGAGCGCGCCGCCGACCACGTCGGAGTGTCCGCCGACGTACTTGGTGGTGGAGTGCACCACCACGTCCGCGCCGAACGCGATCGGCTGCTGCAGGTACGGCGAGGCGAACGTGTTGTCGACCACCAGCAGCGCGCCGGCGTCGTGCGCCACGGCGGCCAGCGCCGCGATGTCGGCGATGCCGAGCAGCGGGTTGGTCGGCGTCTCCACCCACACGATCCGGGTGGCGCCCGGGCGGATCGCCGCGCGCACGGCGTCCGGGTCGGAGACCTTCGCCGGGGTGTAGTCCAGCCCCCAGCGCTCGGCCACCTTGGCGAACAGCCGGTAGGTGCCGCCGTACGCGTCGTCCGGGATCACCACGTGGTCGCCCGGCTTGCAGACGGTCCGCAGCAGCGTGTCCTCGGCGGCCAGGCCACTGGCGAAGGCGAGTGCCACCTGGCCGCCCTCCAGCGCGGCCAGGCACTCCTGGAGCGCGTCCCGGGTGGGGTTGCCGGAGCGGCTGTACTCGTAGCCCTCGCGCGGCGCGCCGACGGCGTCCTGGGCGTACGTGCTGGTCTGGTAGATCGGCGGAATCACCGCGCCGGTGCGGGCCTCCGGGGCCTGACCGGCGTGGATGGCGAGTGTGTCGAAGCCGTGCCTCATGCCGCAGACGTTAGTCCGCCCGCTTCCCCTTTGCTCCCGGTAGGCCGGGCGCGCCTGTCACAACCAGGACTCTGTCGGGGTGGTCGGCCATACTGGTCCGGTGAGTACGACCGAGGCGCTCCCCTCCCGCCTGCACGGCGTCGCCGACCGGATCCCGGCCTCGCTGGGTCTTTTGAGCGGCCCGCGGTCGGGGCGGGTCAGCCTGCCCGTGCGCCTTGCCTGGTCGGGCCCCGGCGACTACGACGTGGGCGACCCGGGTGAGCGACTGACCCTCTACTGCCTCCTGCTTGACTGCGGCCAGCGGGACGACATCATCAGATACGTCGACGCCGCGCTGCTCCGCCAGGACTGGCCACGTATTCGACGGTTGACGGCCCGGCGGGTGACCCGGCTCTGGGAGAGGCAACTGCCCGACCTCGTCGCCGGGTGATGGACGCGCTGCACCGTCGCCTGCTGGAGATCGGTTTCGCCGCTGGTGACGACCTGGGACTGATGCTCGCCGGTGGCTACGCCATGTGTGCCCACGATCTGGTCGACCGGCCTTCCCAGGACATCGACTTCGCCACGGCCGCCGCGATGCCACTCAGTGCCGTGGCGGACCGGCTCGCCGCCGCCTACGTCGCGGCCGGGTTCTCCGCCCGGATCATCGAGGCGACGCCGCGCATGGCTCGCCTGCTGATCTCGGACGACGCCTCTTCCTGTGAGGTCGATCTGCTCAAGGAGGCACTCGCGCCGCCAGCCCGCATGGCGCTGGGCCCGGTGCTGGCCTTCGAGGACGCGGTCGGGCTGAAGGTCCGGGCGCTGCACGACCGTGCCGCCCACCGCGACTACATCGACGTCCGCGCAGCCTCCGAGCGGCTCACCCGGTCGGAGCTGGAGCATCTCGGCGCCCGGCACACGGCCGGCTTCTCGTTGGACGAACTGGCCGACCGGCTGGGTGGTGTGACGGAGCGGGACAGCCGGACGTTCCGTTCGTACGGGCTCACCGAGCAGCAGGTCGACGAGCTGCGCGGATGGGCGCTGCGGTGGGAGGCGGACATCCGGGCGCGCCTCGCCAACGGCGAGACCGGCCCGACCGGCATCCCCGACGACGACTGGGACGCCTACCTCGATCGCGCCTGACCTACGGCCGGTCTTCTCGTCGATCATGAGGTTGACGGTGGTCGCCGTCCGATTTGTCGCCGCCAACCTCATGATCAACGCTCGCCCGGAGGTGGGGTGGGCGGGCCGGGCCTAGGGTGGGCGGATGAGCGGGTGCGTGTTCTGCGGGATCGTGGCGGGCGAGGTGCCCGCGTTCCGGGTCACCGACGAGCCGGACGGGGTCGCGTTCCTGGACACCCGCCCGGTGTTCAAGGGGCACGTGCTCGTGGTGCCCCGCACCCACCTGGTCGCCCTGTCCGACCTGCCGCCCGACGCACTGCCCGGCTACTTCCGGCTGGTCCAGCGCATCGCCGTGGCGGTGGAGACCGGTCTGGACGCCGGTGGGACGTTCGTGGCGATGAACAACCGGGTGTCCCAGTCCGTACCGCACCTGCACACCCACGTGGTTCCCAGGACGAAGGGCGACGGTCTGCGCGGCTTCTTCTGGCCGCGTACCCGGTACGCAGGTGACGCCGAGGCCGAGGCGTTCGCCGGGCGGATCTCGGCGGCGCTGGCCTGACGTCGCGGTGGGCGGGTAAGGAACCGGAGGGCCACGCTGTTGCACACGCTGGGAAAGCCAAGAGAGGAGTCCCACCGTGTTCCTCCGCCGCATGAAGGCCGAGATGATCTCTCCTGACCAGGCCCTGCCGGGCCGCCCGATCGCGATGCCGATCGCCGACCGGCACGAGGTGCTGCCGTCGACGCTGAAGGGCCCGTTCCCCGAGGGCGCGCAGGTCGCTGTCTTCGGCATGGGCTGCTTCTGGGGCGCCGAGCGGCTGTTCTGGACCCTCCCCGGCGTGATCACCACGTCCGCCGGCTACGCGGGTGGCTACACCACCAACCCGACGTACGAGGAGGTGTGCTCGGGTATGACCGGGCACGCCGAGGTGGTCCAGGTGGTCTACGACCCGTCGAAGATCGCCTACGAGGACCTGCTCAAGGTCTTCTGGGAGAACCACGACCCGACCCAGGGCATGCGCCAGGGCAACGACGTGGGCACCCAGTACCGCTCGGCGATCTACACCACCACCGACGAGCAGGCCGCCGCTGCGAAGGCGTCGCGGGACGCGTTCGCGCCGATCGTGGCCCGGGCCGGCAAGGGTGAGATCACCACCGAGATCGCGCCGCTCGGCGACTACTACTTCGCCGAGGACTACCACCAGCAGTACCTGGCGCCGACGAAGAACCCGAACGGCTACTGCAACCACGGACCGAACGGGCTGAGCTGCCCGGTCGGCGTCGCCCGCACCGCGTAGCCAGACCGAGCACTGCCCATTCCATTCGGGCCCTCGCCCCTCAGGGACGGGGGCCCGAACGCACTGCGGTCAATCGGTGGCTCTGGGATGGCCGGTTCCGGCGTGCTTGATCCAGCAGGTTCGGGTCTGGTCGTCGACCAGGTACCAGATGCGGCCGCCGGCGGTGACCTCGTACTGCCACTGCGGCAGTGACCGCCCGTTGGGCACGGCTGTGGCGAGGGAGCCCTTGAGGGGGTGCTGGCGGCTGTTCGGCGGAGACGGGCACGGGTGCGCCTCGATCGCGTCGAACGCGCCGCGCGTGTTGGCCGCGGCCTGCCGGCACAGTTCCTCCCAGCCCTTCGCCGCGTCGTTTGTGGCGAACCGCAGGGCGTACCCGCCGGGCCGGGGTGGCGGGGCGGCGCGGTCGCCGCGCTTCGCGCTCACTCGTCGGTCGGGCGCGTCACCGGCCCGAAGTCGTCGGCGCTGGGCGCGGCCAGGATCCGATGCAGGTCGGGATCGGCGTGCACCTCAGCGGTGTGCCGCCATTCGGTGAGCAGCTGGGACACCGCCGCGGTGCTGCCGACAGCCGCTGCGGCCTCGGCCGTGGCGATGAACTCGTCGGTCATCTGCTCGGCGTCCCCCTGCGGCAGGAACCGCATCCAGGGCAGCACAGTCGGAAGCGTCTCCCGGACCAGGGCCGGCTCTCGCCGCGCCAGGCCGGCCAGCAGCCGCGCGGTCAGGTCGACCACCTCCCCCTCGGCTTCAGCCCGCTCGGCGGACATCAGCACCAGGTCGGCGGCGTCGCGGCGACGGAGCCGCAGCGCCCGGGTTCGGGCCAGCCGTTCGGCGGTTTCCGTCGGCTGGCGCAGCAGCTCGGAGAACGGCACCGACTCCAAGGGCATCGACATGACATCAATACTACTTCAGAAGTAGCCTGCTGCGGCATTCCTCACACCCCTGCGGGTGCCGAATCCCGACATCGGGTGGAATGAGGCAGGAACCGAAGGCGTGACAGGCAACCACGCTGCGTGACGGCGCATCGTAGCAAGCTGTCACACGTTCGTCATCGTCTCAACAGGCGAACCGAAACAACCTCTGGCAGCATTGGCTCGTATGTGCGGACTTGCGGGAGAGTTCCGCCGTGACGGTTCACGCGCCGATGTCTCGGCCGTGGAGCGGATGGCGGCCACGATGAGTGACCGAGGGCCCGACGACAGCGGCGTCTGGTCGCAAGGGCCGACCGCGCTGGGACACCGGCGCCTGAAGATCATCGACCTGTCCGCGGCGAGCGGCCAACCCATCGTGGACGCCGCCGCCGGGCTCACCGGTGTCTTTAACGGCTGCATCTACAACTACCGGGAACTACGCGCCGAACTGCAGGCCAAGGGCCACCGGTTCTTCTCGTCCGGCGACAGCGAGGTAGTGGTCAAGGCGTACGCCGAGTGGGGGCTCGACTTCGTCGACCACCTGATCGGCATGTTCGCGGTGGCGATCAGCGAGCGCGACACCGGCCGCCTGGTGCTGGCCCGGGACCGCCTCGGCATCAAGCCGCTCTACCTGGCCGAGACCCCCGGCGTGGTGCGGTTCGCCTCGACCCTGCCGGCGCTGCTCGCCGGTGGCGGCATCGACACCACCATCGACCGGGTGGCGCTCGCCCACTACCTGAGCTTCCACAGCATCGTGCCGCCGCCGCGCACCATCCTCGCCGGCGTCACCAAGCTGCCGCCGGCCACGGTCCGGGTGTACGAGGCGGACGGCTCCACCCACGAGCGGGTCTACTGGGACCCGTCGTTCGGCCGCGCCGCCGAGCGGGCCGGCTGGTCCGAGCGGGACTGGCAGGACGCGCTGCTCGACTCGCTGACCACCGCCGTACGCCGCCGCATGGTGGCCGACGTTCCGGTGGGCGTGTTGCTCTCCGGCGGCCTCGACTCCAGCCTTGTCGTCGCGCTGCTCGCCGGCGAGGGGCAGGCCCAGTCCGGCCTGGCCACGTTCTCCATCGGCTTCGACGCGGTGGGCGGGCGGGAGGGCGACGAGTTCGTCTACTCCGACCTGGTCGCGAAGACGTTCGGCACCGACCACCACCAGATCCGGGTGCCCACCGGCGACCTGCTGCCGCCGCTGGAGGCCGCCGTCGGGGCCATGAGCGAACCGATGGTCAGCCACGACTGCGTCGCGTTCTGGCTGCTCAGCCAGGAGGTCGCGAAGCACGTCAAGGTGGTCCAGTCGGGTCAGGGCGCGGACGAGATCCTGGGCGGCTACCACTGGTACCCGCCGCTCGCCGGGGTGGACCGGGAGCAGGCGCTCGAGACGTACGCGAAGGCGTTCTTCGACCGCGACGCGGCCGGACTGGCCCGGGTGCTCAACCCGGCGTGGCTGGCCGACGGCGACCCGGCGCGGGAGTTCGTGGCCGCGCACCTGGGCCGCCCGGGCGCGCAGACCGCCGTCGACGCCGGCCTGCGGATCGACACCCAGGTCATGCTGACCGACGACCCGGTGAAGCGGGTCGACAACATGACCATGGCGCACGGGCTGGAGGCCCGGGTGCCGTTCCTCGACCACGAGTTCGTCGAGCTGGCCGCGAGCTGCCCGCCGGAGCTGAAGCTGGCCCAGGGCGGCAAGGGCGTGCTCAAGGAGATCGGCCGGCGGGTCCTGCCGCACGAGGTCATCGACCGGCCCAAGGGCTACTTCCCGGTGCCCGGACTCACCCACCTGGAGGGCAAGCTCCTCGACCGGGTACGCGACGCGCTCACCGCGCCCGAGGCGCGCCGTCGCGACCTGTTCCGCGCCGACTACGTCGACGCGCTGCTCGCCGACCCGAACGCCGAACTGACCCCGTTGAACGGAAACAAGCTGTGGCAACTGGGACTCCTGGAAATGTGGCTCCAGAGCCACGGAATCGACTGACCGTGACCGACACCCTCGCCACCGGAACGGCACGTACCGACCGGGAACGGGTGCTGGGGCGCCGCCGGGAACGCATCGGCCCCGGCGGTGACCCGGTCGCACCGGGTACGCCGGAGCAGCGGCAGCCGGAGCCCACGTCCACCGACGCCTCGGGCGTGGTGCTGGACTGCGGCTGGGGCCGGCTGGTGTTCGGGCAGACGTTCGACGACCAGGTGCACGTGGCCGACGTGCTGCGCTCCGAGGCGGTCGGCGCCCGGGACATCTGCATCTACCTGCGCGACCCGCACGTGCTGGTGTCGCGGCTGCCGGACGAGCTGTTCATCGACCCGTCGCTGACGTACCGGCTGCCGCTGGGCGAGAAGCGGCCCGCCGCGACCGAGGGCGGCGAGGTGCCCGGGCTGACCGTCCGGCCGCTGCGTGACGCCGCCGACGCGGAGGCGGTGAACCGGATCTACGCGCGCAACGGCATGGTCACCGCCCCGGTCGAGGTGCTGGTGGACAACGCCGGCACGGACCGGTTCCTGCACCTGGTGGCCGAGGACACCACGGGTGAGGTGGTCGGCACCATCACCGGCGTGGACCACGTCGCGGTCTTCGGCGATCCGGAGAACGGCGCGAGCCTGTGGTGCCTCACAGTCGACTTCAACACCGCCCCGCCCGGCACCGGGCAGGCGCTGCTCACCGCGCTCGCCGACCGGCTCGACGGGCGCGGCCGGGCGTTCGTGGACCTGTCCGTGCTGGCCGAGAACTCGGGCGCGATCCGGCTGTACGAGCGCCTCGGCTTCCACCGCACCGGCACGCTCTGCGTGAAGCGGAAGAACCCGATCAACGAGCGCCTGTTCCTGCCCGCCATGCCCGAGGGGTACGACGAGCTGAACCCGTACGCGAAGATCGTCGCGGACGAGGCGATGCGCCGCGGCATCCGGGTGGAGGTGACCGACCCGCACTGGGGTGAGCTGAAGCTGACCACCGGCGGCCGGACCATCCACACCCGCGAGTCGCTGTCGGAGCTGACCTCGGCGGTGGCGATGAGCCGCTGCGACGACAAGCGGGTGACCCGGCGCATCCTCACCGAGGCGGGCCTGTCGGTGCCGCGCGGGCGTACCGCCACCGGTGAGCCCGACGACGTGGCGTTCCTGAACGACGTGGGTCCGGTGGTGGTCAAGCCGGCGCGGGGCGAGCAGGGCAACGGCATCACCGTCGGCGTGCGTACGCCCGAGGCGCTGACCGCGGCCGTCGAGCTGGCCCGCCGGTTCTGCCCGGACGTGCTGATCGAGGAGCTGCGCGCGGGCGAGGACCTGCGGGTCGTGGTGATCGACCACGAGGTGGTCGCCGCCGCGGTACGCCGCCCGGCGCAGATCACCGGCGACGGGGTGCACGACATCACCGAGCTGATCGAGCGGCAGAGCCGCCGCCGGGCCGCCGCCACCGGGGGCGAGTCCCGCATCCCGATCGACGACATGACCCGCGAGGTGGTGGCCGAGGCCGGGTACCGGATGCACGACGTGCTCCCGGAGGGCGAGGTGCTCGCGGTACGCCGGACGGCCAACCTGCACACCGGCGGCACGATCCACGACGTGACCGCCGAGCTGCACCCGGCGATCGCCGAGGCGTGCGTCACCGCGAGCCGGGCGCTGGACATCCCGGTCACCGGGCTGGACCTGCTGGTCCCCGCCCCGGACCGGCCGGAACACGTGTTCATCGAGGCGAACGAGCGGCCCGGACTGGCCAACCACGAACCGCAGCCCACCGCCGAGCGCTTCGTCGACCTGCTCTTCCCGGGTACCCGGGCACCGCAGCGACTCTGGTCGCCGGCCGGTGCGGCAAGCTCTGGGGCATGACCGCACGCAAGCCCCAACCGCTCAAGCTCGACCTCGACTACCTCCGCCAGGTGCTGGTGGAGCTGCTGGAGATCCCCAGCCCGTCGGGGCGCACCGACCACATCCAGCAGTACGTGGGCGAGCGGCTCTCCGCGATCGGGATCAGCTCCACGCTGACCCGTCGCGGGGCGCTGAGCGCCTGTCTGCCCGGCCCCCGGTCGACCGGCGCCGACCGGGCGATCGTGGTGCACACCGACACCATCGGCGGCATGGTGAAGCGGCTCAAGGAGAACGGCCGGCTGGAGGTCAACCCGATCGGCACGCACAGCGCCCGCTTCGCCGAGGGCGCCCACGTGCGGATCTTCACCGACGACCTGGAGCGGGTCGTCACCGGCCAGGTGCTGCCGCTGAAGGCGAGCGGGCACCGCTACAACGAGGCGGTCGACCTGCAGGGCGTCGGCTGGGAACTGGTCGAGGTGCGGGTGGACGAGCCGGTGCACGACGAGGCCGGGCTGCGGGCGCTCGGCATCGACGCCGGGGACTTCGTCGCGTTCCTGCCCAACCCCACCATCACCCCGAACGGGTACGTCAAGTCCCGCCACCTGGACGACAAGGCGGGCGTGGCGGCGGTGCTGACCGCGTTCAAGGCGATGGTCGACGCCGGTGTCACCCCGGCGGTCACCGCGCACCTGCTGGTCACCGTCACCGAGGAGATCGGCCACGGCGCGAGCCACGGGCTGGACCCGGACGTCGCGGAGATCGTGTCGGTGGACGCGGCGGTGGTCGCGCCGGGCCAGCAGTCCCGGGAGACCGCGGCGACGCTCGCCATGGGCGACGGGGTCGGCCCGTTCGACTACCACCTGACCCGCAACCTCGCCTCGATCGCCAAGGAACACGGCGTCGACCTGGTCCGGGACGTGTTCGACTACTACCGCTCGGACGTGGCCGCCGCGGTCGAGGCCGGGGCGCACGCCCGGGTGGCGCTGCTCGGGTTCGGCGTGGACGCCACCCACGGCCACGAGCGCACCCACCTCGACGGCCTGCACCAGCTCACCCAGCTGCTCTGCCTCTACCTGCAGAGCCCGCTGGTGTTCCCGGAGTGGGACGCCGAGCCGGAGGGCGACCTGGCCGACTTCCCGTCGCTCGCCGTGCAGCCGGCGAACGAGGACGGCCCGCGCGAGGGCCCGATCGGCCTGGACTGACCGGGCCTGTGATCGAAATCCGTTGCCGCGGCCGCCGCGAAGTGGATAGCGTGGCGGTACACGGGAAAGGAGGTGGTCCAGACTTGTATAGCAATCGGACTCGTGAGGTGGCTGTCCGCTAGCCGCTGTCCTCGACAGTGAAAACTCGCCCGCCGCGAGGCGGGCACCTGCAGGATCGTCGAGACCGTGTGGCAGCGGTGCGGCGAAACCACGACAGCCACCCGACCCCCGGGGTGCCGGCCCAGTCCAGCCGGCCCGCGCGCGAGCGCGGAAGCCCCGGGGGTCGCTTTTTGCGCTCGGGAGGGTGCGGTGTCCATGCGTGAGCTGGTGGTGCTCGGTACGGCCAGCCAGGCCCCGACCCGGCAGCGCAACCACAACGGCTACCTGCTGCGCTGGGACGACGAGGTGATCCTCTTCGACCCGGGCGAGGGCAGCCAGCGGCAGATGCTGCACACCGGGGTCACCGCCACCGACCTGACCCGGATCTGCGTCACCCACTTCCACGGCGACCACTGCCTCGGGCTGCCCGGCATGATCCAGCGGCTCTCGCTGGACCGCGTACCGCGCCCGGTGGCGGTGCACTTCCCGGCCGGCGGCGCCGAGTACTTCGCCCGGCTGCGCCACGCCTCCAGCTTCTACGAGACCGCCGAACTGGCAGTCGAGCCGATCGACGCCGACGGGCAGCGGATCACCCTGGGCATCGGCACGCTGGAGGCCCGCCGGCTGCGGCACCCGATCGAGACGTACGGGTACCGCCTGGTCGAGCCGGACGGCTGCCGGATGCTTCCGGAGCGGCTGGCCGCGTACGGCATCGCCGGTCCGGACACCGGAAGGCTGCTGCGCGACGGCCACCTGGACCGCGACGGGCGCCGCGTCACCCGGGACGAGGTGAGCGTCGTCCGGCCGGGGCAGCGGTTCGCGTTCGTGATGGACACCGGGCTCTGCGACGGCGTGTACGCGCTCGCCGAGCACGCCGACCTGCTGGTGATCGAGTCGACGTTCCTGGAGTCGGAGGCGGCGCTCGCCGCCGAGGTCGGGCACCTCACCGCCGGCCAGGCCGCGCGGGTCGCGGCCGAGTCGGGGGTACGCACGCTCGTGCTCACCCACTTCTCCCAGCGGTACGCCGACCCGCGCCGCTTCCACGACGAGGCCCGCGAGCACTTCTCCGGTGATCTGGTGATCGCCGAGGATCTTCAGACGGTACAGGTGCCGCCCCGGCGGGTACCGTCGCCCGGGTGACGATCTCCCTACGTTCCGCGACCGAGGCCGACCTGATGGCGGTCGGCGCCCTGCACCAGCGTTCCCGGGTGGCGGCGTACTCGTCGTTTCTGCCGCCCGAGGCGCTGGCCGACCCGACGCCGGAGGCGATGGGCCGCTACTGGGTGGAACGGCTGACCTGGGAGGGCGCGGACCACCGGATGACGGTGGCCGAGCGGGACGGGAAGCTGGTGGGCTTCAGCTACCTCGGGCCGGACGACGAGGGCGACCCGGCGACCGGGCTGCTCAACGCGATCCACCTGGAGCCGTCCGAGCGGGGCCGGGGCACCGGACGGGCGCTGATGGTGGACGCGCTCGACGCGATGCGGGCCCGGGGCTGGACGCGCGCGGTGCTGTGGGTGCTGCGGGACAACGCCCACGCGCGCCGTTTCTACGAGCGCGGCGGCTGGACCGCCACCGGTGATGAGCGGGACGAACACATCGGCCGGGTGCTGGTCCCCCAGCTCCGCTACGCCCGCCGCTTGTAAGGAAGGGCCCCTTATTAACGCCTCCGGTAGAGGAAGGGCCCCCTTTTAACACCGCGGTGTTAAAAGGGGGCCCTTCCTTACAAGCAGGGTCAGCGGGCGCCGAGGTGGGCCAGCAGGTCCTGGCGGGTCAGCACGCCCTTGGGCTTGCCGTCGACCAGCACCAGCGCCGCGTCCGCCTTCTCCAGCAGCCCGACCGCCTCGCTCACCGGCTGGCCGCCGCCGATCATCGGCAGCGGCTCGCCCATGTGCCGCTCGATCGTGTCGTGCAGGTGGGCCTGGCCGGTGAACAGCGCGTCGAGCAGGTCCTTCTCGGCGATCGAACCGGCCACCTCACCGGTCACCACCGGCGGCTCGGCCTTGAGTACCGGGAGCTGCGAGACGCCGTACTCGCGCATGTAGTCGATCGCGTCGCGAACCGTCTCGGTCGGGTGCACGTGCACCAGCTCGGGCAGGCCACCGGGCTTGCCGGCGAGCGCGTCGGCCACCGTCGGCTCGGTGCCCGAGTCGTCCAGGAAGCCGTACCGGGCCATCCACTTGTCGTTGAAGATCTTCGACAGGTAGCCCCGGCCGCCGTCCGGCAGCAGCACCACGATCACGTCGTCCGGGCCGGCCTTGCGGGCCACCTCCAGCGCACCCACCACGGCCATGCCGCAGGAGCCGCCGACCAGCAGACCCTCCTCGCGGGCGAGCCGGCGGGTCATCTCGAAGGACTCCTTGTCCGACACCTCGACGATCTCGTCGGCGATCTTCCGGTCGTACGTCTCCGGCCAGAAGTCCTCACCGACGCCCTCGACCAGGTACGGCCGGCCGGTGCCGCCCGAGTAGACCGAGCCCTCCGGGTCCGCGCCGATCACCTTGACCCGCCCCTCGGACGCCTCCTTGAGGTAGCGGCCGATGCCGGAGATGGTGCCGCCGGTGCCGACGCCCGCCACGAAGTGGGTGATCCTGCCCTCGGTCTGCTTCCACAGCTCCGGGCCGGTGGTCTCGTAGTGCGAGCGCGGGTTGGCCGGGTTGCTGTACTGGTTGGGCTTCCACGCGCCGGGGATCTCCCGGGCCAGCCGGTCGGACACGTTGTAGTAGGAGCGCGGGTCCTCCGGCGCGACGGCGGTCGGGCAGACCACCACCTCGGCGCCGTACGCGCGCAGCACGTCCTGCTTGTCCTGGCTGACCTTGTCCGGGCAGACGAAGACGCAGCGGTAGCCCTTGAGCTGGGCCACCAGGGCCAGCCCGACGCCGGTGTTGCCGCTGGTCGGCTCCACGATCGTGCCGCCCGGCCGCAGGATGCCCGCCTTCTCGGCGTCCTCCACCATGCGCATCGCGATCCGGTCCTTGACCGAGCCGCCCGGATTGACGTACTCCACCTTCGCCAGCACGGTGGCCTGGATGCCCTCGGTGACGTTGCGCAGGCGGACCAGCGGGGTGTTGCCGATCAGCTCGACGACGTTGTCGTAGTACTGCACCTCGTTGTGCCCTTCGTCGCGCCGCCGTCGTGGGGCGGTCGGTCAGCCGTCAGTTCGCCGACCAGCGTACGTGCCGTCAGGGCACCACATGCCCCGGGATGACCGAGCTGCGACGTGCCTCCCACTCCAGGAACCGTTCGGTCTCGGCGAGCACGCTGCCGGCCAGCCAGGTGACCATCACCGCGTCGTCGGCCAGCCCGAAGATCGCCAGCGGAATCTCCGGCAGCAGGTCGATCGGGCTGACGATGTACGCGGTCGCGCCGGCCATCAGCGCCAGGCGCAGGCCGCCGTCGTACTCGCCCCTGGTGGTGGCGCGGATCATCCTCGGCAGCGCCGCCAGCCGGGCCCCGAGCGACGGCCCGCCCCGCGTACCGGCCGCCAGCGCCCGGGCCAGCGCGGCGAACGCGGCGCTGCGCTTCAACGTCTTCCCCATGTCTTCGCCCCTCTCCGCCCGACCATGGTGCGGCCCGGGGGCAAGCCCGCGTCCGCCACCCCCATCGGTACCCAGTCCGGGCGCCGCCCAGCCATCCGATCAAGGACAGCAGTGGTCGTACCGGCGCGATACTGTCGGTTCATGGGGGACGCTGGTTCCGTCGCGCCGGTCCACTGGCAGCGCGTCCGGCAGATCGCCCGCCTCGCGGCGATCGGCACGGGCGCCACGGTGGCGGCCACCGCCGCCACCGGCGGGGTGCTGCTCGGCCAGGCCCGGCAGGCCCGGCGCACCATCCCGATGGCGCAGGCCCCGCCACCGCGCTGCGACGGCGTGTACGGCGCGAAGCTGCCCGGCCCGCCGGTCACCATGGTCATCCTGGGCGACTCCTCGGCAGCCGGCTACGGCGTGCACAGGCGCCGGGAGACACCGGGCTCGCTGCTGGCCACCGGGCTGTCCCGCCGCCTGCACCGGCCGGTACGCCTGCACCGGTTCGCCGTGGTGGGCGCGCTCTCGTCCGGGCTGAAACCGCAGGTCGAGTCCGCCCTGGAGGTCGAGCCGGACGTGGCGGTGATCCTGGTGGGCGGCAACGACGTCACCAACCGCACCCCGCCGGGGCTGGCCGTGCGCTACCTGGTGGACGCGGTCCGCACGCTGCGGGCGGCCGGCTGCGAGGTGGTCGTCGGCACCTGTCCCGACCTGGGCACCATCCGGCCGATCCAGCCGCCGCTGCGCTGGCTGGCCCGGCGCTGGAGCCGCCAGCTCGCGGCCGCGCAGACGGTGGGCGTGGTCGAGGCCGGCGGCCGGGCCGTCTCACTCGGCGACATGCTCGGGCCGCGGTTCGCCGCCGAGCCCGCCCGGATGTTCGCCTGGGACCGGTTCCACCCCTCCGCAGAGGGGTACGCGATAGCCGCGGCGGCGTTGCTGCCCACCGTGCTGTCCGCGCTGGGCGCGGTCCCGGAACGCAGGCCTGTCCTGCCCGGCGTGGAAGGCGTACGGTCGCTCCCGGAGGCGGCTCACGAGGCGGCCCGGCACGCCGGCACGGAGGTCAGCGGCGCCCAGCTCCGGGGCCGCGACCGCGGGCCCGGCGGACGCTGGGCGCAGCTTCGCCGACGGGCCTTCTTCGGCGTCGGCGCGCTGCCCCCGACCGGCAGCGCCGCCGACTCGGCCACCCTGGAGGAAACGGCATGAGCGAGCGAAGCGGAGTGCTGTCATGAGCGAGCGCAGCGAGCGAATCGGCCAGCTCAGCGCAAACGTGCCTCATGACGGCACGGAGCGAAGCGGAGTGCTGTCATGAGCGAGCGGAACGAGGTGGCCCGGTGGGGCCGGGCGGCGGCCCTGTCGCTGCTGGCCGGCACGGTGGGCGGCGCGGCGGTCCTCGCCGGGCAGGCCATCGCCGCCCGCAGCCGGGAGTACGCCCAGCCCGAGCTGGGTCTGGTGTTGCGCGCGACGGTCGGCCGGGCGGACGCGCCGCCGCTGCGCCTGGTGCTGCTCGGCGACTCGTCGGCGCTCGGTGTCGGCGTCGACCGCTTCGAGGAGACGATCGGCGGTCAGCTCGCGAACCTGCTCGCCGAGGGGCCGCACGGCCGCCGGGTGCATCTGTCCAGCGTCGGGGTCTCCGGCTCCCGCGCCACCGACCTGGCCACCCAGGTGGCCCGGGCGCTGCTCGGCGAGCGGCCCGACGTGGCGGTGGTGCTGATCGGGGCGAACGACGCGACGGCGCTGAGCCGCCCGGGTGACGCGGCCGCCTATCTCGGCTCGGCGGTGCGCCGGCTGCGGGAGGCGCACGTCGAGGTGGTGGTGGGCACCTGCCCCGACCTCGGCGCGGTACGCGCGGTCGCCGCCCCGCTGCGTCAGGTGCTCGGCTGGTCCGGCCGGCGGATGGCACGGGCCCAGACAGCGGCCGTGCTGGACGCCGGTGGCACGGTTGTCGACCTGGGCACCGAGACGGGCCCGGTGTTCCGCGCGGATGCCGGCACGCTCTGCCGCGACGGCTTCCACCCGTCCGCCGACGGCTACCGGGTCTGGGCGCACGCCCTGCTGCCGGCGGTCGAGGCGGCGGCGACTGTCGCGTTCCGGCACCACCGCCGACCGCCCACGGGGTGACATTTCCCGCCCGCCGCACACCTTCCCGCGCATGTTACCGGCGCGTTAACGTTGGCTCATGCCGATTGAGTCGCCCCGCGACGCCGTCATCGTCGCCACCGCCCGGTCCCCCATCGGCCGCGCGTTCAAGGGTTCCCTCCGCGAGGTCCGCCCGGACGACCTCGCCGCCACCATCGTCCAGGCCGCCCTCGACAAGGTTCCGGCGCTCGATCCCACCACCATCGACGATCTCTACCTCGGGTGCGGCCTGCCCGGCGGCGAGCAGGGCTTCAACATGGCCCGGGTGGTCGCCACGCTGATGGGCCTGGACGGCCTGCCGGGCGCCACGCTGACCCGCTACTGCGCGTCCTCGCTCCAGAGCACGCGGATGGCGATGCACGCGATCCGGGCCGGTGAGGGCGACGTGTTCATCTCCGCCGGTGTGGAGATGGTCTCCCGGTACGCCCGGGGCAACTCGGACACGCTGCCGCCGGAGGCGCAGGCGCTGGTCGGCGGCGGCTGGGAGAACCCCCGCTTCGCCGAGGCCCGGGAGCGTTCCGCGGCCCGCGCCCAGGGCGGCGCCGAGGTGTGGGCCGACCCGCGCGAGGCCGGGCAGCTCCCCGACATCTACCTCGCCATGGGCCAGACCGCGGAGAACCTGGCCCAGGTGTACGACGTGACCCGCGAGGACATGGACGCGTTCGGCGTCCGCAGCCAGAACCTCGCGGAGAAGGCGATCGCGGACGGCTTCTGGGCCCGCGAGATCACCCCGGTCACCACGCCGGACGGCACAGTTGTCAGCAGCGACGACGGCCCGCGTGCCGGGGTGACCCTGGAGGCCGTGGCCGGTCTGAAGCCGGTGTTCCGCCCGGACGGCCGGATCACCGCCGGCAACTGCTGCCCGCTCAACGACGGCGCCGCCGCAGTAGTGATCATGAGCGCCGAGCGGGCGTCCGAGCTGGGTCTCACCCCGCTGGCCCGGATCGTCTCCACCGGCGTCAGCGCGCTCTCTCCCGAGATCATGGGCCTGGGCCCGGTCGAGGCGTCGAAGCAGGCGCTGAAGCGGGCCGGCATGACCATCGACGACGTCGACCTGGTCGAGATCAACGAGGCGTTCGCCGCGCAGGTGATCCCCTCATACCGGCAGCTCGGCATCCCGGAGGAGAAGCTGAACGTCGCCGGTGGCGCGATCGCCGTCGGCCACCCGTTCGGCATGACCGGCGCCCGGATCACCGGCACGCTGCTCAACGCGCTGGAGTGGCACGACAAGACCATCGGTCTGGAGACCATGTGCGTCGGCGGCGGCCAGGGCATGGCGATGGTGCTGGAGCGACTGAGCTGAAACCGGTTCGCCGGCGCGCGGGCCGGGTACGGGAGGCCGTATGGCGACCGTCGTGGAACGTGAGCGCAAGTACTCCGGCGACGAGGGTTTCCAGCTGCCCGACCTGACCGGGTGCGGTGGCGTCGTGACCATGTCCGACGCCACCGTCTCGGATCTGGACGCCGTCTACTGGGACACCGACGACCTGCTCCTGCTGCGCAGCGGGCACGCGCTGCGTCGGCGTACCGGGGGGCACGACGCGGGCTGGCATCTCAAGGTGGGCGCGGTCGGCGGCGCGCGGGTCGAGCACCAGTTCCCGGCCGGGGCGTCCGACGACGGCCCGCCGGCCGAGATGGTCGCGCTGATCCGGGGCGCGTCGCGGGGCCGTACCGTCGCTCCGGCCGCCCGGGTGGTCAACCGCCGCCGGGAACGGCGGCTGCTGGACGCGGACGGCCGGGTGCTGGCCGAGGTGGCCGAGGACGACGTCCGGTCCGAGGATCTGGTGGACGGCGCCGCGCGGACCTGGCACGAGATCGAGATCGAGCTGGTCGACGGCGACGAGGCGCTGCTCGACGCGCTGGGCGAGCGGCTGCGCGCGGCAGGTGCCCGGGAGGTGGCGGTCAGCAAGTCGCACCGGGCCGTCGCGGGCCGGATCGAGCGCTTCGACGACCGGGAACCGGACGGCCCGGCGGGGCCGGTCCTCACGTACGCCAGGGCGCAGCGGGACGCGATCGTCGGCAACCACGCGGCCGCGTACCAGGGTGACGAGGGCGCGGTCCACGACATGCGCGTCGCGGCCCGCCGGTTGCGGGCGACGCTGCGTACCTTCCGGGGGTTGTGGGACCACCGGGAGAGCGAGGCGGTCCGGGCCGAGCTGCGCTGGCTCGGCGGCGAGCTGGGCCGGGTCCGCGACACCCAGGTGATGGCGGCCCGGCTCACCGAGGCGGTGCACGAGCTGCCGGACGAGCTGGTGCTCGGCCCGGTGGCCGCGCGGATCGGCGAGCGGTTCGCGGCCGACCTGGCCGGGACGACGGCGGCGCTGCGGTCCGCGTTGGACTCCGGCCGCTACCCCGAGCTGCTGGCCCGCCTGGATCGGCTGGTCGACGGCGCACCCGCCGACGTCGGCCGGCGCTGGGTGGACCGGCGGATCCGCAAGGCGGTACGCCGCGCTGACGAACGGCTGGACCGGGCGCTCACTGTCGACGGGTGGGCCGGGGACGCGGCGCTGCACGAGGCGCGCAAGAAGCACAAGGCGGCCCGGTACGCGGTGGAGGTGCGTGAGTCGAGCGCCGGCAAACCGGCCGCCCGCCTGGTGAAGCGGTTCAAGGCGCTCCAGGATCTGCTCGGCGCCCACCAGGATTCGGTGGTGACCCGGGAGACGCTGCGGCGGCAGGCGCTCCAGGCGTACGCCGACGGCGAGAACACGTTCACCTACGGCCTGCTGCACGGGAGGCAGGCGGAGGCCGCCGGCCACGACCGCCCCGCCGTCCTGCGGGCACGCGACCGGGCCCGACGCCGCAAGGCACGCCGCTGGCTCAACCCCTGACCGCCCCCGCCACCCGGTCGATCATGAAGTTAGCGGGGATCCGCGTCCGTTTTGTCGCCGCCAACTTCATGATCAACGCGACGAAAGGGAAGGGGGCGGGTCAGAGGGCGGCGCGAGTTCGGGTTATCGCCTCGGCGGCCTCGGCCAGGACGGGGGCGGGGGGATCGGCCAGCGTCAGGTCGGCGGTTACCACGCGGAGCTGGTCTGGGAGCGCCTGGTCGCTGGGGAGCCGGGGCACCTCGCGGCGCGGCTCGCCCGCCGCGTCGGCGGCCAGGTTGGCGATCTCCTGGACCAGCTTGTGCACCAGGTCGGCCCGGGACACGTTGCCGCCCTCGGCCTTGGCCGACCAGCGCGGCTGCTGCCAGTGCCCCACCTGTCGGACCAGCAGGGTCACCGCCCGGTCCAGTTCCGCTGCGCTCATCGCCGCCGAGTCTACGGCGACGCCGGGCCGGAGCGTGCTCAGCGGCGTACGTAGCTGAGCAGGCGCAGGATCTGCCAGTACAGGAAGATCAGCCCGACGAGCAGCCCGAACGCGCAGTACCAGGCGTAGCGGCGGGGCAGCCGATTCGCGGCCGACCGCTCGACCAGGTCGAAGTCGAGGATGAAGCTGAGCGCCCCGGCGATGATCGCCACCACCGAGAACACGTACGGCAGCCAGCCCACCCGGTCACTGAGGCTGTAGACGGCCACGCCCTGCCGCCCGGTGAACAGGTACGCGAACAGGTTGACCAGGCCGATCGCCACGATCCCGACGAGCGTGCCGATGACCAGGCGGGCCAGGCGCGGCGTGGCGCGTACCAGCCGGGCCCGGTAGAGCACCGCCATGCCGAGGAAGACGCCGAACGTGCCGACCACCGCCTGCGCCACGATGCCCGGGTAGACCAGTTCGAAGGCGCGGCTGGCCACCCCGAGCAGCAGCCCCTGCAACACGGCGTACCCGACGATGACCGGCGGACTGGTGATCTGCTTCAGCGAGATGACGAGCACCAGGGCGAGGCTGGCCAGCGCGCTTCCGGCCAGCGCGGCGGAGATCCACGCGGCCTGCGGCACCAGCACCCAGGACAGCGCCGCCGTGACGCCGGTGACCAGCAGCAGGCCCACGGTGCGGCTCACCACGTCGGCCACCGTCATCGCGTCGGCGGTTCCGACCCCGAGCACCTGCCGCTCGGCGCGGCCGACGTCGTCCAGCCGGTCCAGCACCGGATTGGCACTGCGCACCGTGACCACCTCCCGCCCACGTACCCGAGTCCCACTCTGCCCCGGTCGGCACGGTAGGGACGGGAAAACGGCGACGCCCGCCGCCGCGGATGCGGCAGGCGGGCGTCGGCGGAAAGCGAGACGTCAGTCGTCGCCCTGGAAGTAGCTGAGCAGCCGCAGGATCTCGATGTAGAGCCAGACCAGGCCGACCACGATGCCGAAGGCGGCCGTCCACGAGTAGCGCTGCGGGAGTCCCATCCGGACCCCCTCCTCGATGTCGGCGAAGTTGAGCACGAAGCTCAGCGACGCCACCACGATGCAGACCAGGCTGAAGCCGATGGCCAACTTGCTGCCATCCCGCAAGCCAGTGTTCACGCCGGCCAGGGACAACACGAAATTGATCAGCATGACCGCGAAGAGGCCTGCCATGATCGAGACCAGGATGCGGGCGAACTTCGGGGTAGCCCGGATGATCCGCGCCTTGTAGATCATCGCCATGAGGAAGAAGACGCCGAAGGTCGCCACCACGGCTTGAAGCACGATCCCGTCGTACCGCGCCTCGAACGCCTTGCTGACCATGCCGACGAAGACGCCCTCGATGATCGAGTACGCCACCACGAGCGCCGGGTTGGCCATCCGGGAGAACGAGATGATCAGACCCAGCACCAGGCCGACCACCGCGGCGCCGATCCACGCCACGCCGACGAGCGAGTCCGGCACGAGCACCCAGGCCGCAGCGGCCGAGGCGCCGAGGATGGCGAGCATGAGGACCGTCTTGACGACCACGTCGTCGAGCGTCATCGGGGTCACGGTGGGCGGTGCCACCGGCTGGCCGTAGCCGCCCGGGTAGGGCTGGGCGTAGGGCTGCTGCGGGTACTGCTGCTGGGGGTATCCGGGCTGACCGTAAGGCCCGGGCTGGGCGTACCCGGCCGCCCGCTCACGCTCTGCCGCCTGGCCGAGCCGGGCGAGCACCGGGTTCGAGGTCTTCACTTCTCAGGCCTCCCTCAGGGGGTCGATCGCACGTAGACGTGCTACTCCAGGGTAGACGTGGCCGCAATCGCGCGTGCGACGGCTAGCTGTGGGAAACCTGAGAGTTCGTGTGCCCGGGGCGGGGGTCGAACCCGCACGCCTTGCGGCAGCCGCTTTTAAGGCGGCCGTGTCTGCCGTTCCACCACCCGGGCGGGTGACACCGGCGCGCCGACACGCGCGGTGCAGATCTCACCGTAGCGGCTCGGCCGCGACCCGGCGTACCCCGACGGCTGCGGCCGTTATGGTCGAGGCCGTGACCAGCGCCGCCCGCACGGCCTCCGGGCCCGACCAGGTCCGGGCGGCCCGCCCGGCGACGGTCACGCGGCGGATGACGGCCGCCGTCCGGCGGCGCCGCGCCGACCTGCTCGTGGGGCTGGCGTTCGCCGCGTTCGCCGCCTGGCTCACCCACGGCCTCTGGCCGGCGCCGGGCACGCGGGTACTCGCGCTCAACCCGGCCGACCAGACGCTGTACGAGTGGTTCCTGGCGCTCGACGCGCGTGCCCTGCGCGGCGAGCTGAGCCTGGTCAGCGACCGCCTGAACGCGCCGGACGGGGTCAACCTGATGGCGAACACCTCGGTCGTCGCGCTCGGCGTGCCGCTCGCCCCGGTCACGCTGGCGTTCGGCGCGCCGGTCACGTTCGCGCTGCTGGTCGCGCTCAACCTGGCCGGTACCGCGCTGGCCTGGTACCTGCTGTTCACCCGCGTCCTACGGGCCCGTCCGCTCGCGGCCGGGCTGGGCGCGTCACTGTGCGGCTTCGGGCCGGGCATGGTCTCGCAGAGCAACGGCCACCTGCACATGACCGCGCAGTGGCTGGTCCCGGCGCTGGTCTGGCTGGTCGTCCGGCTGCTGCGCGCCGCCGACCCGGCCGGGCGCCCGGGCGGCCCGGACCGCCGCCGGATGGTGTCGTCGGCGGCCGGGCTCGCCGCTGTCGTCACCGTGCAGGTGTTCGTCGGCGAGGAGGTGCTCTTCCTCACCGCGCTCACGCTGGCGGTGATGACGCTCGCGTACGGGCTGGCCGACCGGGAACTGCTGCGCCGGGCCGGTCCCGGCTTCGCCCGCGGGCTGCTGGGCGCGGCCGGGCTGGCGCTGCTCGTGCTGGCGTACCCGCTCTGGGTGCAGTTCGCCGGTCCGCAGGGCGTCGCCGACGGGATGTTCCCGCCCGCCTACTTCTCCGCCGACCTGGCCGGCTGGACCCGCCTCTCCGCGCTGACCGTGTTCGGCAGCCCGGAGGCGGTCCGGCTGACCACCGGTCCGGCCGAGTTCACCACGTTCCTCGGCTGGCCGCTGCTGCTGGTCGCGGTCGGCTGCGCGGCCTGGCTGGGCCGGCGGCCGCTGGTGGTGGCGCTGGTGGCAGGCGCGCTGGTGACGGCCGCGCTCGCGCTCGGCCCCGAGGTCGTGGTCGGCGGCGAACGGACCGGGCTCCCCGGCCCGTACCGGCTGCTGGCCGGGCTGCCGGTGGTGGACGGCGCGCTGCCGATGCGCTTCGCGCTGGCAGTGCTGCCGCTGGTCGGTACCGTGCTCACGCTCGCCGTGCACCGGGCGCTCGGCGAGTCCGGCCGGGCCCGCCGGGGTGTCCCGATCGCGGTCGGCGCGGCGGTGCTCAGCGTCCTGCCGACGCCGCTGCCCACGATGGACCGGCCGCCGCTGCCCGAGTTCGTCACCGGCGGCCACTGGCGGCAGTGCGTACGCCCCGGTGGGGTGCTGGTGCCGGTGCCCACCGCCACTCCGCAGACCCCCTGGCCGATGCGCTGGGCCACCGCCACCGGCGTCGGCTTCGCCATGCCGGAGGGCTTCTTCATCGGCCCGTACGGGCGGGGCGGCTCGGCCACCATGGGCACCTGGCAACGCCCCACCTCGGCCCTGCTCGCCGACGTGGCCCGCCGGGGCGTGGCGCCGGCGGTCGGTGACCGGCAGCGCCGCCAGGCCGCCCGGGACGTCGAGTTCTGGCGCGCGTCCTGCGTCGCGGTGACCGACGACGCGCCGCACGCGGAGATGCTGCGCCGCACCCTGGAGCAGTTGTTCGGGCGGCCGGGTACGCGGCTCGCCGACGCCTGGACCTGGCGGTTCTGAACCACGAAAACGGCGCGGGGACCTTCCGTTCGGAAAGTCCCCGCGCCGGATCCGTCAGACGCGCGCGGCGACCGGCGGGGCGGACGCCTCGGCGAACTCCTCACGCGGGTCGTGCAGCTGACCCAGCGCCACCACCTCACGCTTGAGGAAGAACGCCAGCGTCCAGTCGACCACCACGCGCACCTTGCGGTTGAACGAGGGGATCCGCGACATGTGGTACGTCCGGTGCATGAACCAGGCCGGCCAGCCGGTCATCTTGATGCCGTAGACCTGCGCCACACCCTTGTGCAGGCCGAGGCTGGCCACGCTGCCGGCGTGCTTGTGCTTGTAGTCGACCGGCTCGCGCCCGCGGATCACGTTGGCGATGTTGTCGGCCATCCGCGCCGCCTGCCGCACCGCGTGCTGGGCGCTCGGCGAGCAGAAGTTGCCCGGCTCCTTGGTCAGGTCCGGCACGGCGGCGCAGTCGCCGGCGCTCCACGCGCCCTCGACCACCCGGTCGCCGTCCACGATCTGCAGCGTGGGCCGGCAGGTGACCCGGCGGCGCTCGTCGCGCGGGAAGTCCGTGGCGTCGAGCATCGGCGACGGCTTCACACCGGCGGTCCAGACGATGGTGTCGGACGGGAAGCTGTCGCCGTCGGAGAGCTTCACCACACCGTCGACGCAGGACTCCAGCCGGGTGTCCAGGCGGATGTCCATGTCCCGCTTCATCAGCTGCTGCACCGTGTAGGCGCCCATGTCCCGGTCGACCTCGGGCAGCACCCGCTGGGTCGCCTCGACCAGCACCCAGCGCATCTCCTCCGGCTTCAGCTCCGGGTAGTAGCGCAGCGCGTCGCGGGCCATGTCCTCCATCTCGGCGAGCGCCTCGATGCCGGCGTAGCCGCCACCGACGAAGGTGAACGTCAGCGCGCGGCTGCGTACCGCCGGGTCGGTGGTGGAAGCCGCCACGTCGAGCCGGTCCAGCACGTGGTTGCGCAGGTAGATGGCCTCACCGATGGTCTTGAACCCGATGCCGTGCTCGTGCAGGCCGGGAATCGGCAGGGTGCGGGAGACCGAGCCGGGCGCGACCACCACGTGGTCGTACTGGATCTCCCGGGCCGGGCCGCTGATCGGCTGCACCACTGCGGTCATGCGGTCGTGGTCGATCCGGGTGACGGTGCCCGCCACCACGGTGCACTTGCGCAACTCCCGCCGCAGCGGCACGACGGCGTGCCGCGGGGAGATGTTGCCCGCCGATGCCTCCGGGAGGAACGGCTGGTACGTCATGTGCGGCTGCGGGTCGACGACGATGACCTCGGCCTCACGCCTGCTCAGCTTCTTGGACAGGCGCAGAGCGGCGTACAGGCCCACGTGACCGGCACCCACGACAAGGATCCGCTTCGGGTTCACGTCATCTATCTTTCCCCGGCGGCCCCCGGTAATCCCGCGCGAGACCCCCTTCTGTGACGGAGCACAACCCATGTGACCTGCGCAACGTCACCGGAACGCTGCGTCACTTGCGACGCAGCAACCAGCCCAGCAGCGCGCTCAGCCCCACCGCCACCAGCAGCCCCACCACCGTCGCCGCCTGCGAGCCGTCCGTCCCGCCGACGCCACCCAGCCACGCCAGCACCACGCCGAGCACAGCGCTGGCGAGCACCACCCCGCCCGCCCGGCTCAACCACCGGAACACCACGTCCGGGTCGATCAGCCCGTCGTAGGGCAGCAGCGCGGCGAGCGCGCAGAGCGAGTGCGCCAGATAGAGCAGCGTCGCCACGGCGAGCAGCCGCCACAGCGCCGGCGGCCGGTCGAAGCCGAGCGTGGCCAGCAGCCAACCGCCGACCGTCACCAGCGCGGTGAACGTCGGCCAGATCCGGCGCGGACCGAACGCCGGCAGCACCGCGGCCACCGCCAGGGCCAGCAGCGAGCGCGCGGTGAGGGCCTGCACCGGGTACGCGAGCAGGAAACCGGCCAGCACGGTGAGGAAGATGCCGCCGCGTACCAGCAGCGGCAGCGGGCTGACCCGGGCGGCCGCGTACCGCAGCGCCCGTACCCGCTCGACCAGGGCGTCCGTCACTGAGCCGGCCTTTCGTTCGCGACTGCGGGACTCCGCTTCGCTGCGTTCCTCGCGCTCACCGCAACCCTGCCTTCGGGGCGGTCGCCAGCCGGGCCACGTCGCGGAGCACCTCGTCCAGGCTGCCCGCGCCGGCCCAGCGCACCACCGGCACGCCGTGCTCGCGGAGCTGGCCGATCATCGTGTCCCGGTCCAGCCGCCACAGCCGGTACGCCACCTCGGCCCAGCCCCGCTCCTTCGGCACCGGCAGTTCGGCCGGCAGCGTGTCCACCGCCACCACGAACCGGCCGCCGCGGGCCAGCCGGGCCAGCATCTGCGCGGACCGCTCGTCCAGCAGCGGGGTGAGCACCACCACGAGCGCGTCCGAGGAGAGCAGTTGCGGGCCGAAGACCTGGTCGTACGGCTCGTGCGGGGACGACTCGGCGTGCACGTCGAGCAGCCACTCCAGCACGGTCAGGTACTGCCGCCGCCCGGTGGCCGGACGCAGCCGGCGCGCGGCCGGGCCGTACTCCAGCATCGACACCCGGTCGCCGCGGTGCAGGTAGTGCTCGGCGATCGCGGCGGCGGCCCGAACCGTGGTGTCCAGCACCGACGCCGGGCCGTTCACGCCACCGGAGCGGCCCGCCTCGGCGAGCACGTCCAGCAGCACCACCACCTCGGCGTCCCGGTCCGAGAGCGTCGCCGCCACGTGCAGTTGGCGGGCCCGCAGCGACACCCGCCAGTCGATGCGGCGCAGCCGGTCGCCGGGCGCGAACACGCGTACCCCGGCCAGCTCGCCGCCCTCCCCCGGCCGCCGCGACCGGTGTGCGCCGACCAGCCCGGCGGCCCGGGGCATCGCCTCGACCGCGTCGAACGGCTCGGTACGCGGGTAGACCCGGGCCCGGATCGGGTCGGTGATCACCGCGCGGGAGACCAGCAGCCCGTCGGCGACGGCGACCCGCACCCCGGCCGGTCCGATCGGGTGCCGCCCCCACCGCAGCGCCGTGCCGGTCAGCTCCAGGTCGACGGCGCTGCCCCGGGGTACGGAGGTGACGAACGGGCGGTCCGCCCCGCCGGAGCGGCTCACGTCCAGCCCGGCGCCGCCGAAGCCGACCTGCTCCACGCGCAGCCAGCGCGACATCCGCGTCCGCACCACCGCGAGGTCGTACCCGACCAGGTCCGGGTTGGCCACCGCGACGGTCGCGGCCAGCGGGGAGCCCTCGACCAGGTGGGTGTCCCCGACGCCCAGCTCCAGTTCCGGCAGGCCCGCGGGGCGGCGGCGCAGCGCGTACGCGGTGCCCAGCGCGAACGGCGTGGCGAGCACCACCAGGTCGATGCGGCCGAGCAGGACCGCCGCGACGAGCAGCACGCCGGTGAGCAGCACGGCCCGGCCGAGCGCCCAGGTGGGTGCCCAGCCGCTCGCCGCCTCGGCCCGATCCATCAGCGCCCGGCGGCGTAGCTGGGCAGCGCGCCGCTGGCCGGGGCGGGCGTGGACTCCAGCACCTCGCCGACCACGAACGCCGGATCCACCCGGCGGAGCCACATCTCCGGCCGCAGCGTGATCCGGTGCGCCAGCGCGGGCGCCGCCACCGCCTTGACGTCCTCCGGCACCACGTAGTCGCGGTTGGCGAGCACCGCCCGGACCCGGGACAGCAGCAGCAGGGCCAGCGAGCCGCGCGGGGACGCGCCGACGAGCACCGACGGGTGCTCCCGGGTGGCGGCGGTGAGCGCCACGATGTACCGGCCGACCGAGTCCTCGACCACCACGTCCTCCAGCGCTGCCTGCATGGCGCGCAGCGTCGCGGCGTCCACCACCGGCTTGATCTCCGCCTCCTCGCGGCGGCGGGCGATCCGGCGGCGCAGCACGTCCCACTCCTCGTCGTGGCTGGGGTAGCCGAACGACACCCGCAGCAGGAACCGGTCGAGCTGCGCCTCCGGCAGCGGGTACGTGCCCTCGTACTCGATGGGGTTGGCGGTGGCCAGCACGTGGAACGGCTCGTCCAGGCGGTAGGTCACGCCCTCCACCGACACCTGCTTCTCCTGCATCGCCTCCAGCAGCGCCGACTGCGTCTTCGGCGGCGTCCGGTTGATCTCGTCGGCGAGCAGCAGGTTGGTGAACACCGGCCCGGCCCGGAACGCGAAGTCGCCGCTGCTCTGGTCGTAGAGGAACGAGCCGGTCACGTCGGCGGGCAGCAGGTCCGGCGTGAACTGGAGCCGCCGGAAGTCCAGCCCGAGCGCCTGCGCGAAACAGCGCGCGGTGAGCGTCTTGCCCAGGCCGGGCAGGTCCTCCAGCAGCACGTGACCACCGGCGAGGATGCCGGCCAGCACCAGCTCCAGCGCGTCCCGCTTGCCGACCACGACGGTGCCGACCGCCTCCAGGACGGCCCGGGCGAGCCGGCCCACCTCGGCGGGGGCCATGCTCCGGTCCACGTCGTTCATCAGATCTTCTCCAGTTCGGCGACGATCGCCGCGAGGTCGCGCGGCGACGGAGGGCGGCGGGCGGGGGTGGTGAGGAACGTCCACAGTGGCTCGCCGAGCACCGACCGGGCGCGGGCCGGATCGGACTCGCGGGTGACGCCGTGGCGCTGGCGCAGCCGCTCGTCGGCCAGCTCGCCGAGGCGCGGCAGGATGCGTTCGGTGAACCGCTCCCGGTTGTCGGCGGACCAGTCCAGCGGGCGCTCCCAGCCGTTGATCGCGGTGCGCAGCGCGTCCCGGGCGGACCAGTTCCAGGTGCCGGGCTCCTCACCGGCGGGCGTCCGGGCGCCGGCGCGGGGCGGCGGCGGGGGCGACAGCGCGGCGGTGACCCGGCGTACGGCGAGCACGGCGAGCACCCCGGCCACGATGATCCAGATCGGCACCTTCAGGCCGACCGCGCGCAGCCCGACCACGACCACCACCACGACGGCGGCGGTGACCGCGGCGGTCCGCAGCAGCAGGCGTGCCCGGCCACCGCCCGAGGGGCGTACGTCCTCCCCGGCGGGCTCCTCGCCGAACGACAGCAGGTCGTCGATGCTGGTGCTCACGACGCCTCCCCCGCCAGGCTGGTCAGCTCGCCGCGCAGCCGGCGTAGCGCGGCGCGGGCTTGGTCCCGCGTGTGCTCGTCGACCGGGTGCGTGGCGTACCGGGCCTCCCGGTAGACGTGCGCGAACCCGTCGAGCACGTCGGCGCTGGCGATCGCCGGGATGCCGGCCTCCGGGTCGCCGCGCAGCAACCGGGCCACCAGGTCGGTCGGGGTGTCGCCGGTGTGCCGGGACACGCCCGCGTCCTCGGCGGCCTCCTCCAGGCGTACCCAGCACGCGATGACGGCGGTACGCGGGTCGGTGGAGCGGTCGTCCAGTTCGACGAGCCCGGCGTCGAGCGCGGCCACCACCTCACGCGCGGTCCCCTCGGCGGTACGCCGGGAGCGCCGCACCGGCACCGCCCGGGTCGTCCGCCGCAGCGCGCCCCGGAGCACGTTCCACAGGACGTACCCGATGGCGCCCAGCACCACCGCGAACAGCAACGCCACGGCGGCGGTGGCCAGCCAGTCGGGCACACCGCCCGACGTGGACTCACCCACGTCGCGGGGTTCCACCGGGTACGACGGCACCGCCTCGGGCGACGGGTACTCCGGCACGTACGGGATGGTGTCCGCGGCCGGCGGGATCCGGCTGGCCCCGATGGCGGAGTGACCGGCGGCGAACGCGGCGAGCGCGAGCAGCACCGTCACCGCGGCGACCGGCCACCACCTGCGCAGTACGCCGAAATCCATCCCACCGCCTCAGGTGTTCCTCAGTCCACCCCGGCCAGGTCCTTCGCCCGGGTGAACACGTCGTCCAGCATCGCCGGTGTGAGCCGGCCGGTGAACGTGTTCTGCTGGCTGACGTGGTAGCAGCCCAGCAGGTCCGGCACGGACTCGCCGGACCAGTGTGCCCCATGGCCGAACGCCGGTCGCGGCGTGGGCGGTCGCTGCCCGTACACCTGACGGAGCACCGGCCACCACGCGGCCCACGCGAAGGCACCCAGCGCGACCACGACGCGCAGCGTGGGCCGGATCAGTTCGACCTCGCGGTGCAGCCACGGCGCGCAGGTGTCCCGCTCGGCCGGGGTGGGCTTGTTGTCCGGCGGCGCGCACCGCACGGCCGCGAAGATGCGGGTCTCGCGCAGCGTCAGGCCGTCGTCGGCGGAGACGCTCGTCGGCTGGTTGGCCAGCCCGGCCCGGTGCAACGCGGCGAACAGCACGTCACCGGACCGGTCCCCGGTGAAGATCCGGCCGGTGCGGTTGCCGCCGTGCGCGGCCGGCGCCAGACCGAGAATGGCGATGCGCGCGTCCGGCGGGCCGAGGCCGGGCACCGGCCGTCCCCAGTAGTCCTGGTCGCGGAACGCGGCGCGCTTGACCCGCGCCACCTCCTCCCGCCACGCCACCAGGCGCGGGCAGGCGAAGCAGTCGCTGACCGCGCCGTCGAGGTCGGCCAGGTCGGCCGCCCGCGCGGCGCGGGCGACCACGTCCTGCGGGGTACGCGACTCAGCCAAGCTTCGCCCGGAACAGTTCCAGCGTGCGGGCCCAGGCGGTGGCGGCGGCCCGCTGGTCGAAGTGCTCCGGCCGGTCCTCGTTGAAGAACGCGTGCGCGGTGCCCGGGTAGTCGAACGTCTGGCAGGTGCCACCGGCCGACTCGATGGACCGGCGGACGCTCTGCACCCCGTCGGCGGCGGACAGGCCATCCGCCTCGGAGCAGTGGATGAGGGCTGCCTTCCCGGCGTAGTCAGCCCAGTCGGCGGCCATGCCCTCCCAGGGCAGGCGCGGGTAGAACCCGGCGGTGGCCACGATGCGCTCGGAGAACGTGCCGGACCACAGGGCCAGGCTGGCGCCCGCGCAGAACCCGGCGCAGCCCACCTTGCCGGCGACCTCGGGCCGGCTCGCCAGGTATTCGGCGGCAGCGGCGATGTCGCTCGCCGCCTCGTCCATCTGGGAGCTGTTGAGCATCAGCCGCGGCTCGGTCGGCTTCACTGCCGGTCCGCCGTGCCGGAAGTCGGGCGCGAGCGCGACGAAGCCGGCCTCCGCGAAGCGGTCGACCACGGCCCGTACGTGGGGTACGAGACCCCACCAGTCCTGGATGACGATGACCGCCGGGCTCGCCGCACCGCCGGAGGGTATCGCGAGATACCCCTCGCTCGTCCCCCCGTTGCCGGTGAAGCTCACCATCTCGCCCATGGGCCTGTCCTCCTTGCGGTCAGTCAACGTTGGCTGGTCGCACAGTTGGCTGTTATGTGCCGGTAGCGTGCCACGCGGTCAGCGGCCCGGGGAAGACAGAACAACAGTGGCATTCACCTCCTGTAGACCTCACAGACCAGTGGCGGACGCCCCGCACCACACCCCGGCGAGATCTTGGAAGATTGCGGCCCCTATGAGGGCCGTTTCCTTCCAAGATCTCGCGGGATCGAGCGCGCTCAGGGAGTTGACGTGGGTTCCGGGGAAGCGCTGGTGGTGGGCGCGGTGGGGGTGGCACTGCCGGTGGGGGTGGCGCTGCCGGGGGGCGCGAATGCGGGCGGGGCGATCGACGGCGAGGGCGGTGGGCCGAACGGGGCCTGCTCGGGGCAGTACGGGTAGGTGTTACGCATCTCCGGCACCGCGCCCGTGTCAGCCATGCAGCTCGGCCAGCCGAGCGTGATCGGCACGCCGTTTTGGTCGAAGAGCCGCGCGTCGCGGATCAGCCGCCCCTGCTGGTCGTAGACGAAGACGTCCTCGATCCGGTCGTACCTGTGGTCCACCGACGTCTGCTCGTAACTGCCGTAGCTGTCGGTGTCGGCGCGCTCGTCCACCTGGGCCAGCACGGCGAAGGAGAACAGCAGCAGCGCGGCGGTGGCGATCTGGTGCAGTTGCCGCCGCCACCCGGTGATCCCGGCGGAGCGGCGACCCCACCACATCGACGCGACGACCGCGCCGATGAGCAGCAACAGCCCCGTCGAGCTGTTGCCGTCCAGCCGGGGCACCAGGCCGGACCGGCCGTCCACCATCCACGCCACGATCAGCGCGGCCAGCCATCCGCGCACCAGCCACCAGGCCGGACGCAGCGGACGCAGGAAGTCGCTCACCCTCTCGTGCCCGAAGACCGGGCCGAGCTGGCGGTCGAGCAGACGCAGCTGGGTGGCCGCCTCCCGCCGGGCCTCGGCGAGGCGGTGGAAACGCGCCGGCCGCCGGCTCGGCTGGGCACCGGCGACGGCGCGCAGCTCGGCGGCGTACGCCTCGGGGGTGCCCAGCCGGTCGACCAGCGTGCCCTCGCCCTCGGCGGCGACCTCGGCGAGGTGTTCCGGCAGTTCCTCGGTCAACTCGTCGCGGACCTCCGGTGGCAGGTCGGCGAGCGCGGCCCGCACCCGGTCGACGTAGTCCGTGATCTCCTGCCCCGTGACGGTCATGCCGCCATCCCCCGATCGTCGAGCAGCGCGTCCATGGTGGTGGCGAACGAGCGCCAGGTCTTGCCGGAGCGGGTGAGCTGGTCACGCCCGGCGGCGTTGAGCGAGTAGTACTTGCGGTGCGGCCCGGACTCGCTCGGCACCACGTACGTGGTGAGCAGACCGGCCGCGAACAGCCGGCGCAGCGTGCCGTAGACCGAGGCGTCGCCGACCTCGGTGAGACCGGCCTCGCGTAGCCGCCGCAGGATGTCGTAGCCGTACCCGTCCTCGTCCTTGAGCACGGCGAGCACCGCGAGGTCGAGCACGCCCTTGAGGAGCTGCGTGGTATCCACGCTCCGCACAGTAGTGCGCAATACGCACTACCGTCAACGACACAGCACCTACAGGCGGGCGGTCCATCCGATGAAACGGTCGAACAGGTCGGCCGGGTTCGGGTTGGTGCGCAGCAGGTCGGCGGTGGCGTCGAACAGGCAGCCGGCCATGTGGATCGACAGGGCGACGCGGTCACGCCGGTAGTCGAGCAGCAGCAACAGGCGGGCCGGCTGGCACGGCCAGGGGGCCGCGCACACCCGGCACAACCACAACGGCCGCATCGGGACGTGCGGCCGCACGACCCGGCGACCGCGATCGGGTACGGGAGAACAGTTCCCCATGCTCATCCCCCGATCGTGTCGCCTTCTATTGTCAGTGTCAATAGCCTCCGTAGTTGTCGCTGTTCGGCGACGTCGACGCTGCCATCGTCAACGTGTGGAGCTGGTGGGCGTGTCGGAGATCCGGGCGATGCTCGGCAACGTGTCGCGTCAGCGCGCATCCGTGATCGCCAACCAGCGCAACTTCCCGGAGCCGATCGCCGTGCTGGCGATGGGCAAGGTCTGGCGGAAGTCCGACGTCGAGAAGTGGATCAGGGAACACCGCCCCGACCTGGCGACGGACTGACGCCGCCCGCCCCTTCTTGTTGACCAAGGAGTTGGCGGCCCCGGAGGCGTCCGGATCGGACACAAACTCCTTGATCACCGCCGGAAGGGGCCAGAGGGCTAGGCGAGGCTCCAGGCGATGCCGTCGAGGATGTCGTGCTCGGAGGCGACCACCGACGGCATCCCGGCCCGCTCCATGATCACTCGCAGCACCAGCGCGCCCGCGCCGATCACGTCGGCCCGCCCCGGGTGCATCACCGGGTACGCCAGCCGCTGCTCACTGCTCTTGCCGAGCAGGTCGGCGGTCACCTCGGCCACCTGCTCGTACGAGACGCGGGCGTGGTGGATGCGGCTCGGGTCGTACTCCTGGAGCCCTTGCGCCAGCGCGACCACGGTGGTGACCGAACCGGCCAGCCCGACCAGCGTGGCGGCCTCGCGGCCGGGCACGGCGGCGAGCGCGCGGTCGACGGCGGCGGCGATGTCGGCCTCGGCGGCGGCGATCTGTGCCGCGGTCGGCGGGTCGCCGTGCAGGTGGCGTTCGGTCATCCGGACGCAGCCGATGTCCACCGAGATCGCGCCTCGGACGCCGTCGGCGCGGGTGCCGACGACGAACTCGGTCGAGCCGCCGCCGATGTCGACCACCAGGTACGGCGGTTCGGCGTCGGCGGGCAGGCCGCGCACCGCGCCGGTGAACGACAGGCGTGCCTCCTCGTCGCCGGTCACGACCTCGGGCGGTACGCCGAGCGTGCGCTCGACCATCGTCCGGAAGTCGGCGGCGTTGGAGGCGTCCCGGGAGGCCGACGTGGCGCACATGCGGACCCGGTCGGCACCGGACTTCTCGATCTCGGCCGCGTAGTCGGCGAGCGCCACCCGGGTCCGCTCGATGGCCTCCGGGGCGAGCATGCCGGTCTGGTCGACGCCCTGCCCCAGGCGGACGATCTCCATCCGCCGGCTGACGTCCACGAGCGGCGCGGCCTCCCCGTCCGACGCCTCGGGCAGGTCGGCGATCAGCAGTCGGATCGAGTTGGTCCCGCAGTCGATGGCTGCCACACGCGCACTCACGGCGCCCACCCTACGGCAGCCCGCCCGGGGCAGCTCAGAGGCGCAACAGCATGCGGGAGTTGCCCAGGGTGTTGGGCTTGACCCGTTCCAGGTCCAGGAACTCCGCGACACCCTCGTCGTACGAGCGCAGGAGCTGCTCGTAGACCGGCTGCGGCACGGGCGCGCCGTCGATCTCGCGGAAGCCGAACGAGCCGAAGAAGCCGGTCTCGAACGTGAGCACGAAGATCCGGGCGATGCCCAGGTCGCGCGCCGAGTCGATCAGCTCACCGACGATCCGGTGCCCGATCTTGTGGCCCCGGCAGGACGGGTCGACCGCCACCGTCCGGATCTCGGCCAGGTCCTCCCACATCACGTGCAGCGCGCCGCACCCGACCACCGTGCCGTCCGGCGTCACCGCGACCCGGAACTCCTGCACGTCCTCATACAGCGTCACAGTCGCCTTGCTGAGCAGCCGCCGGTCGTCGGTGTAGGTGTCCACCAGCCGCCGGATGCCGCGCACGTCGGCGGTGCGGGCCCGGCGCACAGTGATCTGGTCGGCGCTCATCTCACTCCGCCGGCACGTCCACGCAGGGGCCGGCGGCCCACCACTTCTCCACCAGCGCCAGCGTCTCGTCGCCGAACGGGTTGACCCCCGGCCCGGCGGCGAGCGCGTGCCCCAGGTGCACGTGCAGGCACTTCACCCGCCCCGGCATGCCACCGGCCGAGATGCCGGCGATCTCCGGCACCTCGCCGATCGCCTCCCGGCGGGTCAGGTAGTCCTCGTGCGCCGCCCGGTAGCGCGCGGCCAGCTCCGGATCCTCGGCGAGCCGCTCGGCCATCTCCTTCATCAGCCCGGCCGACTCCAGCCGGCTGCACGCCGCCGTGGCACGCGGGCAGGTCAGGTAGAACAGCGTCGGGAACGGCGTGCCGTCGGCCAGCCGGGGCGTCGTCTCCACCACGTCGGGCAGGCCGCACGGGCACCTGTGGGCCACCGCACGGGTGCCGCGCGGCGGGCGTCCGAGCTGCGCGGCCACCGCGGCCAGGTCGGCCTCGGTGGCCGGCTGGCGTTCCGGCGGGGGTACGGAGTCCGCCGCCGGCTCCTGCGGTGGTACGACGCTCAAGGTTGTGCCTCTCGAATCAAAGCTCACTTGTCCTGGCGCTCGGCGTTCGCCGCCCGCACGCTCGACCACAGGGTGTCGTACCAGGGCTCCGGCGCGGTCGGCGCCCCCGGCTTCGCGTCCTTGCCGGCGTCCTTGGCCGCGCCCTCCGGGTCGGAGAGCACCACCAGCAGCGTCTCGCCCGGCTTGCCCATGAAGAACCGCTCCCGGGCCTGCGTCTTGACGTACTCCGGGTCTTTCCACTTGGCCGCCTCGGCGGTGAGCCGCTCGATCTCGGCCCGCTGGGCGGCCTGCGCGGCCTCCATCCGCTCGATGTCCGCCTGCTGGTCCAGGTAGACCCGGACCGGATAGGTGTACGCCAGCGCGAGCGCGATCAGCACCGCGAACAGCACTGTGGCGCGCCCGGTGAAGCGCCGGGGTTGGGGTGCGGTGAGCCGCTTGACCGGACCACCGGCAGCGGTACGCCGGGCCGCGGCGGGGCGGCTCGCGGAGCGTACGCCGTCGCTGGCCCGGGACGCGCCGGGTGACCGGCCGGCGGCGCGCGTCTCCGCGCGGACGCCGTTGTCGCGGGCCGTGGACCGGACCCGGGCGCCGCCCGTCCGGCCGGGCTGACCCGGCCGACGGGCGGGCCGCTGGCCACCCGGTGTGCGGCGCTGCTGCATCGTCACACCCCTCCCCCGGAGCGCTCGCTCAGGCCGAACGGTAACGCGGGAACGCGCCGGCGCCGGCGTACCGCGCCGCGTCGGCCAGCTCCTCCTCGATCCGCAGGAGCTGGTTGTACTTGGCCACCCGGTCCGAGCGGGCCGGGGCGCCGGTCTTGATCTGCCCGCAGCCGGTGGCGACGGCCAGGTCCGCGATGGTGGTGTCCTCGGTCTCGCCGGAACGGTGGCTCATCATGCACTTGAAGCCGGCCCGGTGAGCCAGGTCGACGGCGTCCAGCGTCTCGGTGAGCGAGCCGATCTGGTTGACCTTGACGAGCACCGCGTTGGCGGCCCGCTCCGCGATGCCCCGGGCGATGCGCTGCGGGTTGGTCACGAACAGGTCGTCGCCGACGATCTGGATCCGGTCGCCGAGCGCGGCGGTCAGGGTGGCCCAGCCGCTCCAGTCGTCCTCGGCCAGCGGGTCCTCGATCGACACGATCGGGTAGTCGCCGGCGAGCTTGGTGTAGTAGTTGCTCATCTCCTCGGCGCTCTTCGCGGTGCCCTCGAACGTGTACGTGCCGTTGTCGAAGAACTCGGTGGCGGCCACGTCGAGCGCGAAGACGATGTCGGTGCCGAGCCGGTAGCCGGCCTTCTCCACCGCCTCGGCGATCAGGTCCAGCGCGGCGGCGTTGGTGGGCAGGTTCGGGGCGAAGCCGCCCTCGTCACCCAGGCCGGTCGACAGGTCCTTCTTCTTCAGCACCGACTTCAGCGCGTGGTAGACCTCGGCGCCCGAGCGCAGCGCGTCCCGGAACGTCGGCGCGCCGATCGGCGCGATCATGAACTCCTGGATGTCGACGTTCGAGTCGGCGTGCGCGCCACCGTTGAGGATGTTCATCATCGGCACCGGGAGCAGGTGCGCGTTCGGGCCGCCCAGGTAGCGGAACAGGCTCAGCTCGGCGCTGCCCGCGGCGGCCTTGGCCACGGCCAGGGAGACGCCGAGGATGGCGTTCGCGCCCAGCTCGCCCTTGTTGTCCGAGCCGTCGATGTCGATCATCTTCTGGTCGATCAGCCGCTGCTCGCTGGCCTCGTAGCCGATGAGCTGGTCGACGATCCGGTCCTCGATGTTGGCGACGGCCTTCTCGACACCCTTGCCCAGGTAGCGGTCCTTGTCACCGTCGCGCAGCTCGACCGCCTCGAAGGCGCCGGTGGAGGCGCCGGACGGCACCGCGGCGCGGGCGATCGTGCCGTCGTCGAGCCCGACCTCGACCTCGACCGTCGGGTTGCCCCGCGAGTCCAGGATCTCCCGGGCGACGATTCCCTCGATGGTTGCCACTGAGTCGCTCCTCGTTTGTGTGGTTCCGGTCCGATATGGGCCGCGACGGTGCGGCTGAGGCAGGTGTTGAACGCAGCGTATCGGTCCCCGCCCCGCCGTACGCCGCTCGGGGCGGCCCCCGAGGCGCTTGCTGAGACGGACATTCCCGGATTACCGGTCGTCAACCGGCAACCGGTTTGCGAGAGGTTGCGTCGATCGACAAGGCTGGGCATCATGCCTGCCGCCTCGACGACTCTCCGCGTGCTCGCCGCCTCGGTCATCGCGTCGCTCTCGGTCACCGGCTGCCAGGCCCTGGACGACGCGGGCGTCGCGCTCGGTCGGGCCGACCTGGTCAACGACCTCGCCGCGCGGATGGACCGGGCGCTGGAGCAGACCTGGGCCGCCGACTACCAGCTCGACGGCGGTCGCACCGCCTCGATCGCGCAGACCAGGAAGCCGCTGCGCTCCACGTACACCTGGCCCGGCGGCAAGATCACGGTGACCCAGGAGTCGGTGACCCGGTGCGCGAGCACCGCCGCCCGCACCTCCTGCACCGTGTCTCCGCCCGTGCTCACCGCCGGAAAGCCCTCGGTGATCGTCTACGACGAGGCACGCAAGCAGGGCCTGGTCACCCCGCCCGCGGTGATCCGGCTGCTCACCGAGGCCGCGCTCGCGCCGGACGCGGTCATCGAGCAGAGCGACACCACGCTGGCCGGGCACCATGCCACCTGCGTGAACGTCACCCACGACGGTGAGCGCTTCAGCACCTGCGTGACGAACGAAGGCGTGCTGGGCAGCTTCTCCGGCACGATCGACGGCAAGCCGGCCGAGGTGACGCTGAGCCGCTACACCGAGAGCGTCGAGGCCGCCGCGTTCGCCGTGCCGGCCGGCGCGGGCGTGGTGGACCGCCGCCCCGCCACGTCGTGACCCCGCCCGACGGCGCCGGGTTCCGGCCCGCCGCCGATCACGGGCGGCCGCCGCAGCCGGGCGACCTGGCGCTGCCGGTCGCCGGCCGGAAACTGCTGACCGGCCCGGACGCCGCGCAGCCGCTGCGCATCGGCGCGCTGCCCGGCGACCTCGCCTGGACACCCGTCGGCACGCTCGACGGCACCCCGGCATGGGCGGCCGAGGTCACCGACCCCGAGTCGCTGCCCGGCCGGTGGCGCGGCTGGCGCGGCCTCGCCGCCGAACTGCCCGCACCCCACGCCGACCTGGCCGGACGGGCGCTCGCCGTGGTCACCTGGCGGCGTACGCACAGGTGGTGCGGGGCGTGCCGGGCCGAACTGTCCGACGTGCCGGGCGAGACCGCGCGGCGCTGCCCGGACTGCGGGCTGACCGTGTTCGTGCCGCTGTCCGTAGCGGTGCTGACCGCGATCACCCGCCCCGGCCCGGCCGGCGCAGCGGGCGAACTCCTGCTGGTCCGGCACGCGCACGGCCCGACCGGTTTGTGGGCGCTCGTCGCCGGGTTCGTCGAGGCCGGCGAGTCGCTGGAGGCGGCGGTGCACCGCGAGGTCGCCGAGGAGGTCGGCCTGACCCTGCGCCGCCCCACGTACGTGGACAGCCAGCCGTGGGCGCTGACCGGACCGGGCACACTGCTCGCCGGGTTCACCGCCGAGGTGACCGACCCGGCCGCAGAACCGGTGGCCGACGGCACGGAGCTGACCGAGGCGCGCTGGTTCCCGGTCGACGCGCTGCCCGCCGAGCTGCCGCCCGCGTACTCCCTGTCGCGCTGGCTGATCGACGCGGTCGCCGCCCGCCGGTGAGCCCTCACACCCCCAGCAGGGTGCGCAGGTGGCGCGGCGGCGGGCAGTCGTACGCCAGCATGGCGTCGTGCCAGTCGCGCACCGGCACGCCGTCCGGACGGGCGGCGGCGATGTCGGCCATCTCGCTGTAGCCGACGAAGTACGTCGACAGCTGCGTGGAGGTGAGCAGCGCCCGCCGCCACTTGCCGGCCGCCTCCCCCTCCTCCTGGAAGCCGCGCCCGGTCATCAGCGCCATCGCCTCGGCCTCGGGCAGGTCGTCGCAGTGCACGAGCTGGTCCAGCAGCGCGTTGATGGTCATCCGCAACTGCATCTTGAGCTGCTGCAACCGCACCGGCAGCCCGCCGAAGCCGAGCCCGGCCATCAGCTCCTCGGTGTAGACCGCCCAGCCCTCGATGAACACGCCCGACTCGGTGAGCGCGCGTACCCGCGTCGGCCCGTCGTAGCGGCGGGCGTGCGCGAGCTGGAGGAAGTGGCCGGGCATCGCCTCGTGCACGGTCAGGTTGCGGATCATGTGGTCGTTGTATTCCCGGTAGAACGACTCGACCCGCTGCGCCGGCCAGTCCGCCGGGGTGGGCGCGATGCAGTAGAACGTCGGCACGTCGGCCGTCTCCAGCGGCCCCGGCGAATCGCAGTAGGCGACCGCCACACCCCGCGCGAACTCCGGCATCTCCTGGATGACACACGGGTCACCGACCATGCTGACCAGGTCGTGGTGGCGCACGAAGTCACTCGCCTCGTCCAGCGTCACCGAGGCGAGGTCGACGATGGTGGCGTCGTCCGGGTGCTCGGCGGCCAGCAGGTCCAGCGCCCGGCGTACCGTCTCGTCGTCGGCCGGGCCACCGACCAGCTCGACGGCCGCCGCGCGGATCTCCTCGGTGACCCGTTCCAGGTTGGCCCAGGCGCGGCGCTGCACCTCGGCGGCGCTCAGCTCGGTGTCGAGCGTGTGCCACAGCCGCGCCTCCCAGCGCCGCCGGCCCAGCCGCGGGTCACGCCCCGGGCCCGCGTCGGCCGCCAGACCCTGCCGCAGCCACGCCACGAACTCCTCCAGCGCGGCGATCGCCTCCGTGGCCGCCGGGCCGACCCGGTCACGCAGCGCCGGCGCCTGGGCGAGCAACGCCGGCACCTCGTCGCGGATCAGCGCCGCCGTGCCGGTGAACTGCCCGACCGCCGTCTCCGCGTGGATGCGCGGCATGTCCCGCAGCGTCGCGCGCGCTGTCGCAAGCGCATCGGGTACGGCCGACAGGCGCCCGGCGAGGCTGGTCAGGCGCTCCTCGGCGGGGGCGAAGGGACGGGCCAGCAGGGCGTGCAGCAGCGGCCCCGGATTGTGGCGCAGCGGATCCCACTCGTGGGCGCGGATCTCGGTGGCCTCGAACAGCCCTCTGTCGATCATGCTGGTGAGCAGCGCGTGGTCGACGCTCTCCGCCACGTCGAGCGCGTCCGGGTCGATCTCGGCGAGCGCGTCCGCCGCGTCCTTCAGCATCGCCTGATCGGCGGCGAGCGCGTCCGCGGACAGATCGGGCAGCCGGTCGTCGTAGCGGTGGTCCCCGGCGGAGGTGGCCAGCCCGGGCCGGCTCTCCAGCAACGCCTCCACGATCCGCTCCGCCAGCGGTACGAACGACTCCATACCCGGCACCCTACCGATCACCCCCGACCCCTTTCCCGACCCAGCTCCCGCCCGCCGGGCCACCCTCCGCGTTGATCAAGGAGTTCGCGTCCCCAGTGGTGCCCGCCGCGACCCCAAACTCCTTGATCACCGACACGGCCCGCCGGGTGGCTGGGCAGATCTTGAGATGCGGTCTACGAGTCTCGGGAAGCGAGAGGGCTCGACTCAACCCCCATCAGCCTGTCCCGCCACCACGCAACCCGACCCGGCAGCCCTCCGCGATCTTGCACTTCCTGCCCGGACGGAAGGGACATTTGCGATGCCCAGTGGGCCGCAAGTGCAAGATCGCGGGGCGGGAGGGCGGGAGGGCGGGAGGGGTGGGCGGGGTCAGGTGGGGCGTTCGGCGGCTCGGACCGCCTCGGCGTACGCCAAGGTGGCACGACGCAGGGCGGCCTCCGGGTCGATGCCGGCCTGCCGGGCGGCGGCGACAGTTGCCAGCAGGCTCGCCCCCAGCCGCGCTTCCGGGTCCACCTGCGACTCGGCCAGCGGGGGCGGTACAGCGAGGCCGACCCGACCGGCGCGGTCCAGGATCTTCGCGGCCAGCGCGAGCGCGGGCTGGCTCAGCGCGATGCCGTCCAGCACCGATTCGCGGGTCTTCTCGGCCCGCTTGATCCGTTCCCAGTTCGCCTCGATCTCCTCGATCGAGCCGGCCGGCTCGCCGGAGAACACGTGCGGGTTGCGCCGCACCATCTTGTCGACGAGCGTTCCGGCCACGTCGTCGACGGTCCAGCTCTTGCCGTCCGGTAGGTCCTCGGCCAGCCGGGCGTGCAGCAGCACCTGGAGCAACACGTCGCCCAGTTCCTCGCGGAGCGCGTCGGTGTCGTCGGCGCTGATCGCGTCGTACGCCTCGTAGCACTCCTCCAGCAGGAACCCGGCCAGGCTGCGGTGGGTCTGCGCCCGCTTCCACGGGTCTCCGCCCGGGGAGGCCAGCCGGTCCATCACCTCGACCGCGTCGAGCAGCCGGGCGCCGGGTGGGTCCCACGAGCCGTACATCAGTTCCAGCTCGGCCAGCCCGGGCTCGCGGGCCAGCCGCAGCCCCAGCTCACGGGCCAGCGTCTCGTCGCCGGCCGGGCCGGCCAGCCACACCGCCCCGCCGTGCGTGGCGGCGGCGTCGAGCAGCGCCTGGGTCGCGCCCTCGGTCACCACGCTCACCTCGGCGCCGGCCGTCCGGACCGCCCGGGTCAGCTCGCTCTCCGCACCGGCGAGGACCGGCGCGGAGCGTACGGCGTCCCAGGCGGCCGAGGTCAGCAGGCCGGCGGGCAGCCGGGGTGAGGTGACGAGCAGGACGATGCGGGCGGTCATGCGGTTCCGGGAGCCGGCGAACCACCGGCCGGTGCCTCCGGCGTCGAGATGTCGGTGACCGGGCCGTCCTGGCTGACGTAGGGCAGCGAGTAGAAGACGAGCGACTGGCCGGTGTTGACGAGCGACGGCACGGCGCTCACGCCGAACCGGGGGTTGACGCTGACGTCCACCTTCTCGGCCTGCTGCTGCAGCGCGTTGCTGAGCGCGGTGGCGCTGCGCACGAACCCGGCCTCGCCGAACGCCTGCCGGACCTGGTCGACGGTCAGGCCCGGCTGGATCGCCCCGGTCTTCTCGATGGCGCGGTAGACGGCCATCAGGGACTCGTCGCTGAGGTCGGCCGGGGGCAGGCTCTGCTGGAGGGTGGCGGAGAGGTCCACCCACTCGCCCCACAGCTTCGTGTACTCGGTGGTCGCCGGCATCCGCAGCGGCTGCTGAAGCTGCTCCGGGGACACCTCGTCGGTGACCTGGAGGCCCTTCTCGGCCGCGACGCGCTTGCCGAGGTCGAGCGCGACGAGCAGGTTCAGCACGTCCTGCCGGGTCACCGGGGACCGCAGCTCCTCCGGCGAGGGCGTCTGCGGCGCCTGGTTCCGGACGGCGTCCGCGTACTGCCGCTGCGCGTCGTCGTAGATCGCATCGACCCGCTCGACGGAGTAACGGGTGTCTCCGACGTAGGCGGCGACGTCCGGGGCGGACCGGCCACAGGCGGCGAGAGAGAGCGCGGCAAGGGCCGCGACGCTGACGGCGACGAGGGAACGACGTGCACGCATGTGGCTCACTCTCTCACGCCCCGTACCGGCCTGTGACTCCACCCACCTCATCGCGCACCCGCCGGGACCGCACGAGCCAGCTCCTCGGGCTTGCCCAGGACATCCGCCAGGAGCTGCTCGCACCACTCCAGCAACGCCTGGTCGCGCAGCGGCTCGCCGCCGATCCGCCGGGTGCTGGGCCGGGGCACGCTGACCTGGTCGAGCGCCTGCTTGTAGACCGAGTCCGGGTGGTAGCGCTTGAGCCGCATCTGCTTCGAGTCGGGCAGCGGCAGCGGGCCGAACCGGATGTGCTTGCCCTGCATCGACACGTCGGTGAGCCCGTAGCGGCGGGCCAGCAGCCGGAACCGTGCCACCGCGACCAGGTTCTGCACCGGCGCGGGCGGCTCGCCGTACCTGTCGGTCATCTCGGCGACCACCTCGCGCAGCCGCTCGGCGTCGCGGGCCTCGGCGAGCTTGCGGTACATCTCCAGGCGCAGCCGCTCCACTCCGACGTAGTCGTGCGGCAGGTGCGCGTCGATCGGCAGGTCGACCTTGACCTCCGTCTCCTCCTCGGTGCTCTCGCCCTTGAACGCGGACACCGCCTCGCCGACCATCCGGACGTACAGGTCGAAGCCGACGCCCTCGATGTGGCCGGACTGCTCGCCGCCGAGCAAATTGCCGGCGCCGCGGATCTCCAGGTCCTTCATCGCCACGTACATGCCCGCGCCGAGTTCGGTGTGCTGGGCGATGGTGGCCAGCCGCTCGTGCGCGTTCTCGGTGAGCGGCTTCTCCGGCGGGTAGAGGAAGTACGCGTACGCCCGCTCGCGGCCCCGGCCGACCCGGCCGCGGATCTGGTGCAGCTGGGCCAGGCCGAGCAGGTCGGCCCGCTCCACGATGAGCGTGTTGGCGTTCGGGATGTCGATGCCGGACTCGACGATGGTGGTGCAGACCAGGACGTCGAACTCCTTCTCCCAGAAGCCGACCATCACCTTCTCCAGCGCCTCCTCGCCCATCTGGCCGTGCGCCACCGCGACCCGGGCCTCCGGCACCAGCTCCCGCAACTTGCGGGCCGTCTTCTCGATCGACTCGACCCGGTTGTGCAGGTAGAAGACCTGACCGTCGCGGAGCAGCTCGCGGTGGATGGAGGCGGCCACCTGCCGGTCGTCGTACGCGCCGACGAACGTGAGCACCGGGTGCCGCTCCTCCGGCGGGGTGGCGATGGTGGACATCTCCCGGATGCCGGTGATCGCCATCTCCAGCGTGCGCGGGATCGGGGTGGCCGACATGGCGAGCACGTCGACCGAGGCGCGCAGCGTCTTCAGGTGCTCCTTGTGCTCGACGCCGAACCGCTGCTCCTCGTCGATGATCACAAGGCCCAACTGCTTGAACCGGGTGGACGCCTGGAGCAGCCGGTGGGTGCCGATGACGATGTCGACGGTGCCGGCGGCGACCATCTCCAGCGTCTGCTCGGTCTCCTTCGGCGTCTGGAACCGGGACAGCTGCCGGATCGAGACGGGGAACTGGCTCATCCGCTCGGCGAACGTATTGTAGTGCTGCTGCACCAGCAGCGTGGTCGGCACCAGCACCGCCACCTGCTTGCCGTCCTGCACCGCCTTGAACGCCGCCCGTACCGCGATCTCGGTCTTGCCGTAGCCGACGTCGCCGCAGATCAGCCGGTCCATCGGGACGGTTTGTTCCATGTCCCGCTTGACCTCCTCGATGGCGGCCAGCTGGTCCGGCGTCTCCTGCCAGGGGAAGGCGTCCTCCAGCTCCCGCTGCCACGGGGTGTCGGGGGCGAAGTTGTGCCCCTTGGACGCCTTGCGCGCGGCGTAGAGCTGGATGAGCTGCGCGGCGATCTCGCGGACCGCCTTGCGCGCCCGCGCCTTGGACTTCTGCCAGTCCGAGCCGCCCATCTTGTGCAGCGTGGGCTGCTCGCCGCCGACGTAGCGGGAGAGCTGATCGAGCTGGTCGGTCGGGACGAAGAGGCGGTCGCCGGGCTGGCCGCGCTTGCTCGGCGCGTACTCGATGACCAGGTATTCGCGGCTGGCGCCGTTGACCGTGCGCTGCACCAGCTCGACGTACCGGCCGATGCCGTGCTGCTCGTGCACCACGAAGTCGCCGGCCTTCAGCTCCAGCGGGTCGATGGTGTTGCGCCGCCGGCTGGGCATCTTGCGCATGTCGCGGGTGGAGGTGCCCCGGCCGCCGGTGACGTCGTTGCCGGTGAGCAGCACGAACTTCGACGCCTCGTCGACGAAGCCGGCGGTCAGGCAGCCGCACGACACGAGCAGCTCGCCCGGTGCGGGCGCGGTGGGCACCTCCTCGGTGAGCCGGGCGCCGAGACCGGCGTCGCGGAGCACCTCGACGGCCCGCTGGGCGGGGCCGTGCCCCTCGAAGACCAGCGCGATCGACCAGCCCTCGCCGGCCCAGCGCTTCAGGTCCTCGACCACCCGGGCCGTCTCGCCGTGGTAGAGCGGGGCCGGCTGGGCGGCCAGGCTCACCGCGATGGCGTCGTCGGGGGTGACGTCGACCTCGGCCGGCGCGTCCTCCCAGGGCTGCCGGGCCGGTGCCGCGTCCGCCTCGACCAGGCCGAACGGCGCGAGCGTCCACCAGGGCTGGCGCAGGGCGCGGGCTGCCGTGCGTACCTCGGCCAGGGTCTTGAAGGCGGCGGCGCCGAGGTCGACCGGGGCCTGGCCGCCGACGGCGGCTGCGGCCCAGCTGGCCTGGAGGAACTCCTCCGAGGTACGGACCAGGTCGTGCGCGCGGGTGCGGATGCGCTCGGGGTCGCAGAGGAGTACGTGGGTGCCGGCCGGCATGCAGTCGACGAGCAGTTCCAGCGCGTCGGCGCCGATCAGCACCGGCGCGAGGGACTCCATGCCCTCCACCGGGATGCCCTCGGCGAGCTTGTCCAGGATCTCGGCCAGCTCGGGGTGCTCGGCTGCGAGCGCGGCGGCCCGCTCCCGCACGTCCGGGGTGAGCAGCAGCTCGCGGCACGGCGGCGCCCACATCTGCGCGACGCCCTCGATGGTGCGCTGGTCGGCGACCGCGAACGTGCGGATCTCCTCCACCTCGTCGCCCCAGAACTCGACCCGGGACGGGTGCTCGTCGGTGGGCGGGAAGACGTCCAGGATGCCGCCGCGTACGGCGAACTCGCCGCGCTTGGTGACCAGGTCGACCCGGGCGTACGCCATGTCGGTGAGCCGGCGGGCGACCTCTTCCAGGTCGGCCTCGTCACCGGCGGCGAGCTGGACGGGTTCCAGGTCGCCGAGGCCCTTGAGCTGCGGCTGGAGCAGCGACCGGACCGGCGCGACCACGACCCGCAGCGGCCCGGTGCGGCCGTGCGCGTCGGCGGCCTCCGGGTGGGCGAGGCGGCGCAGCACGGCGAGGCGCCGCCCGACCGTGTCGGAGCGGGGCGACAGGCGCTCGTGCGGCAGCGTCTCCCAGGACGGGAAGACCGCCACCTGCTCCGGCGGCAGCAGGCTGCCCAGCGCGGAGGCCAGGTCGTCGGCCTCCCGGGTGGTGGCGGTGACCGCGAGCACGGGACGGCCCGCGCCGCCGGCCGGCTCGTCGGCGGCGACCGCTGCCACCGCGAACGGGCGCAACGCGGCGGGGGCGGTGAGGTCGAGCCCGTCGACCTGCGCGGCACCGGAGCGCGCCAGGTCACGCGCCCGGGCCAGCCCCGGGTCGGCCAGGGCGGCGGAGAAGAGTCCGGTGAGCATCAGTGATCACTTCCAGCGGATCGACACACGACGACGACCCCGCGTCCAGCCGGACGGGGGGTGCACCGTTCGAGCCTATCCCCCTCCACCGACGATCCGGGCCCGCCCGATCTTCGATCTTGACCGGCCGTGACCGGGCGTGGTGCGGTGGGCGGATGGTCGAGTATCGGGCGGTCTTCGACGCCCAGGTGGATTTCGCAAACGGTGGTGGCCTGCGCACGGACGGGTTCCGGTTGGACGTGCCGCACCCGGACGTCACCGACGACGAGGTGGCCGCTCTGCTGGTCCGGCACCTCGGGCTGCTCATGGTCGGCGAGGTGCGGATCACCAACCGGACCGTCGTCGAGGAGCCGCACAAGGGCGGACGGGGCCTCGATGTGCCGGCCTCGGGTGGGCGGAAGCTCGTCGAACTGAGTCACGTGATCGCCGAAGGGCTGGTCACGCTGCCCGGCTGGCCCGGCCCGGCGATCAGCGACTGGCTGACCCGGGAGGAGTCCCGGAATCGGTACGCGCCGGGCGTCGAGTTCCACGTCGCCCGGATCGACATGATCGCCAACACCGGCACGTACGTGGACACGCCGTCGCACCGCTTCGCCGACGGCCCGGACCTGACCGGGGTGCCGCTGGACCGCCTCGCCGACCTGCCCGGCCTGGTGGTACGCGTGCCCGCCGGTACCCGGGCGGTGGACCGGCTGATGCTCGCCCCGTACGACGTGGCCGGGTGCGCGGTGCTGCTGCACACCGGCTGGGACGCGCACTTCGGCACCGACAGGTACGCCGCGCCGGAGGCGCCCTTCCTGACCGGTGACGGCGCGCAATGGCTGGCCGAGGCGGGCGCGGCGCTGGTCGGCATCGACTCGATCAACATCGACGACATGACTCCGGCGGCAGCGGGTCAGCGCCCGGCGCACACCGGTCTGCTGGCCGCCGGGGTGCCGATCGTGGAGCACCTGACCGGCCTGGACGCGCTGCCGCCGACCGGCTTCCGGTTCACCGCCGCCCCGCCACGGGTCGCCGGCATGGGCACGTTCCCGGTCCGCGCCTTCGCCGTCGTGGCCGCCTGACCCAGCCGAGATGGCGGCCCACCGCTCTCCGACACCCACCGCTCGCCTCGCCGAGGCGCAGTAGATCTCTGCGCCCACCCGACCGCTGCCAGCAGCGAGTGGAACGGCACGGGTGTCAAGACGGGCCCAAGACACCCACGGCGTTCCACTGACCGGCACTTCCATCCGTGAGTGGAACGGCGTGGGTGTCAAACGGGGACGTAGACACCCATGGCCGGGCGGCGGGCGGCGGGTGTGTTCGTGCGAGGTCAGTAGCGGACGGCGATCCGTCGCTCCACCGCGTCCACGCGGATCTCGCCGCCGTACGGGATGATCAGCTGCGGGTCGGTGTGGCCCAGGTCGACGTCGAAGACCACCACCGGGTCGCCCGCGTAGGGGGCAAGAGCCGACAGGATCGCCGCCCGCTGGTCGGCGGCCCAGGCCAGCCGCTCCGCGACCGTGTGGGGCCGGTCGAAGTCCCACGCCTTGGGCCGGCCCACCACGATCGCCGGGAAGCCGGCGAGCAACCCGCGCTCGCCCAGGTTCCGCACGATCCGGAAGACCTCCTGCGCGGACGGCATCTCCTCCGAGGTCTCCAGCACCAGCACCGAGCCGGCCAGGTCGGCCGCGCGCGGAACGCGGTCGGTCGCCATCAGCCAGTGCAGGATCTCCAGATTGCCGCCCCACGTGCGGCCCTGCACCACCTCGGCCGGGCCGTGCCAGCGCCAGCCCTCGGACGGGTACATCGGCGGCTCCTCGGCCAGGGTGGCCGGGTCGCGCCAGTCGCACGGCTCGTCGCCCCACTCGGGGGCGGCGGTCAGCTCGTACCAGCCGGAGGTGAACAGCGCGGCGCGCAGCGAGTCGAGTGTCAGCGGGTGCGGCTTGCCGGAGCGCCCGAGGTGCACCAGCACGGACCCGCCGTGGTAGCCGACGAGATCCAGCCGGTAGAGGTGGTTGAGCACGTTGGTGTTGTCCGAGTAGCCGAAGTACGGCTTCGGGTTGGCCCACAGCTCCTCGTCGTTCAGGTACGGGGTGACAGTGATCAGGTCGTCCCCGCCGACGGTGGCCAGCACGGCGGTGATCGTCGGGTCGGTGAACGCGGCCATCAGGTCACGTGCCCGGTCGCGCGGGTCGGCGCCCATGACGCGGGTGGTCGGGTACTCCACCGGTTCCAGCCCCAGCTCGTCGCGGAGCCGGCGCAGCCCCAGCTCGTACACGTGGGGGAAGAGACCCGGCAGGCCGGCGGAGGGTGAGACGACCGCGACGCGGTCGCCCGGCTTCGGTTTGGGGGGATAGACGGGTGCCTGCATGGCCCGACGCTATCGGCCCGGACCAGCGGATTTCGCCCTGACAAAACCGCCTCAGCCAGGCAAATGCCGCCAATAGGCTGAGCGCGTGGACGACGAGCCGGAACTGCGTACCCGGGACTGGCTGCCGCGCACGGCGGCGCTGATCCTCGGCACCCTGGCGCTGGCCAGCGCGTTCATCGCCGCCTACGTCGGCGCGCTGCACAAGCCCGACCCGCGCGACATCCCGGTCGCCGTCGTCACCGGCGACCAGCAGGCCCAGGCCGTGATGTCCGCCGTCCGCGCCCGCACCGACACGATCAAACCCGTCGGGTACGACAGCCGCGGCGCCGCCCAGGACGGCCTCACCGACAGATCGGTGTACGCGGTGCTCAGCTCCGCCCCGGACGGCGGCCTGACGCTCGCCACCGCCAGCGCCGGAGCGCCCGCCGCCACCGAACTCGTCACCGACGTGTTCACCGAGGCGGCCCGGCAGGCCGGGGTGCCGCTTCAGGTCACCGACGACGTGCCGGTCTCCGGCGACGACCCGCGCGGCCTGGTCCCGTTCTACCTGGCCGTCGGCGTGGTGCTGGGCGGCTACCTGGCGTCCACGGCGCTCGGCATCTCACTCGGCACCAGCCCCCGCGACCTGCGCCGGGCCGGGCTGCGGATCGCCACGCTCGCGGTGCACGCGATCCTGCTCGGCGTCATCGGGGCGATCCTGGTCGGACCGGTGCTCGGCGTGTTCGCCGGTCACGTGGCGGCGGTGGCGGTGGTCGGTGCGCTCGCCGCGTTCGCGGCCGGGATGGTCGCCGCCGCCGTCCAGGGCTGGCTCGGACTGCTCGGCACCGGCATCGTGATCCTGCTGCTCGTGGTGCTCGGCAACCCCGGGTCCGGCGGCATCTACGCGCCCGAGTTCCTGCCGCCGCTCCTGCGCGGCATGCACCGCTGGAACGTTCCAGGCCTCGCCACCGACCTGTTCAAGTCGGCCATCTACTTCGACTGGCGCGGCGGCGGCTGGGCGCTGACCGGCCTGCTGATCTGGGTCGTCGCCGGCCTGGCCGGGCTGCTCACCGCGACCATGTTCCGCGCCCGACGGCGCCCGGCGCCGGGCCGGCACGCCGTCGACCGGGGCTGACCGGCGGGCCGTCCCAGAGTGCAGATCATCACGCGGTCCCCCTCCTGTCCCCCGGGGGTACGCGGATACGATCCAGGGGAGTCGGACAGCGCTGTCCTTCGTCCTCGCGTAAGGAGCGCAACCGTGACCGACCAGCACGACCACGACGGCCCCGACGCCGCTCTCCGGGCCGACATCCGCCGCCTCGGCACGCTGCTCGGGCAGACCCTCGCCCGGCAGGAGGGCCGCCCGCTGCTCGACCTGGTCGAGGAGATCCGCGCCCAGGTCCGCTCCGACGCGCCGGCCGCCGCCCAGCGCCTCGCCGGGCTCGACGTCACCACCGGCACGAAGCTCGCCCGTGCCTTCTCCACCTACTTCCACCTGGCGAACATCACCGAGCAGGTACACCGCGCCCGGGACCTGCGCCGCCGCCGCGCCACCGACGGAGGCTGGCTGGACCAGGCCGCCAAGATGATCGCCGAGCGGGGCGTACCGGCCGAGGAGATCGCCGCCGCGGCCCGCCGGCTGGCCGTACGCCCGGTCTTCACCGCGCACCCGACCGAGGCGGCCCGCCGGTCCATCCTGTCCAAGCTGCGCGCGGTCGCCGACGAGCTGGACACCGAGACCGCGAACGCGATCCTGTACGGCGCCAGCGACGAGGGCCCGGCGAACCGCCGCCTGGCCGAACTGCTCGACCTGATGTGGCAGACCGACGAGCTGCGGCTGGACCGGCCGGACCCGACCGACGAGGCGCGCAACGCGATCTACTACCTGCGCGACCTGTACGCCGAGGCCGCGCCGCAGGTCCTCGACGACCTCGCCGACACGCTGCGCACGCTCGGCGTGGAGACGTCACCGACGTCCCGCCCGCTGAGCTTCGGCACCTGGATCGGCGGCGACCGCGACGGCAACCCGTTCGTCACGCCGGTGGTCACCCGCGAGGTGCTGCGCATCCAGCACGAGCACGGCATCGCCGCCACCGAGAAGGCGATGGACGAGCTGATCACCGAGGTCAGCGTGTCCCGGCGGCTGCGCGCGGTGTCGCTCGACCTGTCCGCCAGCCTGGCCAAGGACCTGGACGCGCTGCCCGAGGTGGCGCCCCGGTTCCGCCGGGTCAACGCGGAGGAGCCGTACCGGCTCAAGGCGCGGTGCGTGAAGGCGAAGCTCGCCAACACCCGGGAGCGGCTGCGCGCCGACACCCCGCACGTGCCGGGGCGCGACTACCGGGGCTCGGCCGAGCTGATCGCCGACCTGGAGCTGCTGCGCGCGTCGCTGGCCCGCAACTCCGGCCAGCTCACCGCCGTCGGGCGGCTCGCCTCGACCATCCGTACGGTGTCCGCGTTCGGGCTACACCTGGCCACCATGGACATCCGGGAGCACGCGGAGAAGCACCACGAGGTGCTGGCCCAGCTCTACGAGGCCGTCGGCGAGGTGTCCGACTACCCGGCGCTGACCCGGCTGGAGCGCACCAAGCTGCTCGCCGACGAGCTGACCGGCCGCCGGCCGCTCTCCACCCAGGACAGCCCGCTCACCGAGTCGGCCCGCAAGACGTTCGACGTGTTCGCGGCCATCCGCGAGGCGCAGGACCGGTTCGGCCCCGAGGTGATCGAGTCGTACATCATCTCGATGACGCTCGGCGTGGACGACGTGCTCGCCGCCGTGGTGCTGGCCCGCGAGGCGGGCCTGGTGGACGTGCACTCCGGCCGTGCCCGCATCGGCATCGTGCCGCTGCTGGAGACCCCGGCCGAGCTGAACGCCGGCGGCGAGCTGCTGGACGAGCTGCTGTCGCTGCCCGCGTACCGGGCGCTCGTGGCGGCCCGGGGCGACGTGCAGGAGGTGATGCTCGGCTACTCCGACTCCAACAAGGAGGCGGGCATCACCACCAGCCAGTGGTCCATCCACCGGGCGCAGCGCGCGCTGCGGGACGTGGCCGCGCGGCACGGCGTACACCTGCGGTTGTTCCACGGCCGGGGCGGCACCGTCGGCCGTGGCGGCGGTCCCACGCACGACGCGATCCTGGCCCAGCCGTACGGCACGCTGGACGGCGCGATCAAGGTGACCGAGCAGGGCGAGGTCATCTCCGACAAGTACACGCTGCCGGCGCTGGCCCGGGAGAACCTGGAGCTGACTGTCGCGGCGGTGCTTCAGGCGACGCTGCTGCACACCGCGCCCCGGCAGCCGGCCGAGATGCTGGAGCGCTGGGACGCGGCCATGGACGTGGTGTCCGAGTCGGCGTTCCGGTCGTACCGGTCGCTGGTCGAGGACCCGGACCTGCCCGCGTACTTCTGGGCCTCCACGCCGACCGAGCTGCTCGGCGCGCTGAACATCGGCTCCCGGCCGGCGAAGCGCCCGAACACCGGCGCCGGCCTGTCCGGCCTGCGGGCCATCCCGTGGGTGTTCGGCTGGACGCAGACCCGGCAGATCGTGCCGGGCTGGTTCGGCGTGGGCTCCGGGCTGGCCGCCGCGCGGGCGGCCGGGCTGGCCGACGTGCTCGCCGAGATGAACCGGAACTGGCACTTCTTCCGCACGTTCCTGTCGAACGTCGAGATGATGCTGACCAAGACCGACCTGACCATCGCCCGGCGGTACGTGGAGACGCTGGTGCCGAAGAAGCTGCACCCGATCTTCGACAAGATCGAGCAGGAGTACGAGCTGACCAAGCAGGAGGTGCTGGCCGTCACCGGCTCACCGGCGCTGCTGGAGAACTCCCCCGTGCTGCAGCGCACGCTCGCCGTGCGGGACACCTACCTGGAGCCGCTGCACCACCTCCAGGTGGCGTTGCTGCGGCAGTACCGCGAATCAGGTGCGGCCGGGCGGGCGGTGGCGACCGCGCCGGGTGGGCGGCGTGCCCCGAACGACGGTACGGCGCTGGAGCGGGCGCTGCTGACCACCGTCAACGGCATCGCCGCCGGCATGCGCAACACCGGCTGAGGTGTAAGGAAGGGCCCCCTCTTAACGCCTCGTGCATAAGAGGGGGCCCTTCTTAACGCCTGCGCGCGGCGCGTCGCGAGCAGCGCCCGACGCGCGGCGCACCGCGCCCGGCGCGGCGGTGCCGGCTAGAAGTCGCCGCCGCCGAAGTCACCGCCGAAATCTCCGCCGCCGAAGCCACCGAAGTCGCCACCGCCGTAGTCCCCGCCGCCGAAGTCGCCACCGGCGTAGTCACCACCGCCGCCCATGTCTCCGCCCTGGTCGCCGAAGTCCTGGCCGTCGCCGAAGCCCTCCTGGTAGCCGGCGTCGTAGCCGTACCCGGGGTCGGCGAACGCGGGCGAGAACAGCGCGTCGGCGATCAGCAGACCGCCGACCACACCGACGCCGGCGCCGAGCGCGGTCTTCCACCACGGCGTGGAGTACCAGCCGGCCGGCACCGGCCGCCCCTGGAACCGGCCACCCGGGTAGTAGTAGGGCGTCGCGTTGCCCGGCTGCGGTCCGGCCCGGAACGTCTGCCCCTGCACGTCGACCTGCCGCTCCTTGGTGAGCGCGCCCGCGCCCTGGGCGGCGGCGAGCGGCGGCAGCTCCGGGCCCGGGTCGATGCCCATCGCGGTACGCGCCGCCCGGATGTACGCCAGCCCTTCCAGCGCGGTCTCCCGGGCCAGCCCGAACTGGCGCGGCGTGCTCGCCTGCTCCAACTGGGAACCGGCCGCGTTGTAGCGCTCACCCGCGTCGGCGAGCGCCTGCCGGACCGCCGGGGCGTCGCCGTGCAGGTTCATCAGCTGGCCGCCGAGCCGCTCGTACCACCGCTGCGCCTCGGCGCGGGCGTCGGCCAGTTCGTTCGAGCGACGCGATCTGCTCCCCCTCCGCCAGAACATGAACGCACCTCCGAGCAGCAGGATCAGGAACAGCCACAACGCGAACTCCATGACTCGAACGTACCCACCGGGCGCACGTCGTACCCGTTTGGCAAGCTCTTGGCCATGAGCTTTGCGACGCTGGCCGTGGTGGTGCTCTGCCTCGCCGCGGGCGGCGCGGTGGGCTGGCTGGCCGCGCGGGCGCGCGCGGCGGCCGACATCGCCCGCCTGGAGGCGACTCTCGCCGCGACCAAGGCGGGCGAGGGCCGGCTGGAGCAGTCCATGCGGGCGCTGAGCTACGAGGCCACGGCGCAGTCGCAGGAGGCGGTGGCCCGCGCGGTCGCGCCGCTGCACGACACGCTGCGCCGCTACGAGCAGCGGGTGGCCGAGCTGGAGCGGGACCGGGTCGACGCGTACGCCGAGCTGCGCGAGCAGGTGCGGTCCATGAGCGCGGTCTCCGGCGAGCTGCGCACCGAGACCAAGCAGCTGGTGGCCGCGTTGCGCGCGCCGCAGGTGCGGGGCCGCTGGGGCGAGCACCAGCTCCGCCGGATCGTCGAGGCCGCCGGCATGCTGGAGCACTGCGACTTCAGCGAGCAGGTCACCGCCGCTACCGACCACCAGGGGGTACGCCCCGACCTGGTGGTCCGGCTGCACGGCGGCCGGACGGTGGTGGTGGACGCGAAGGCGCCGTTCGACGCGTACCTGACCGCGATGGAGGCACGCGACGAGCGGGGGCGTGACACCCACCTGGACGCGCACGCCCGGCACCTGCGCGCGCACGTGGACGGCCTGGCCGCCAAGTCCTACTGGTCGGCGTTCGACCAGACGCCGGAGTTCGTGGTGCTGTTCGTGCCGGCCGACCCGTTCCTCGACGTGGCCCTGCAACGCGACCCGACGCTGCTGGAGCATGCGTTCGCCCGCAACGTGGTGCTGGCCACCCCGGCCACGCTGGTGGCGCTGCTGCGCACGGTGGCCTACTCGTGGCGGCAGGAGGCGCTGGCGCGCAACGCGGCGACCGTCCACTCGCTGGCCCGCGAGCTGTACGGGCGGCTGTCCACGCTGGGCGACCACGTCGGCAAGCTGGGCAGCTCGCTGGGCGGGGCGGTGACGGCGTACAACCGGGCGGTGGGTTCGCTTGAGGCCCGGGTGCTGGTGAGCGCGCGGAAGCTGGCCGAGCTGGGGGTCTCCGACGACGAGCTGGCCGCCCCGGCGCAGGTCGAGCTGGCGCCGAGGCAGCCGCAGGCGCCCGAGTTGCTGGGTCCGCCGTCCACATCGGCCGAGAGGTCGACCGACGTTGACGCCTAACACGTCGCACGTGTTGACGTAGGCCGATTTCCATCACGGACTGATCACAAACCTGGGCCGAGTAGTGACACCTGCCGTCCTGGCACGCAGGATCACCGTCACACGTGCCCTGCCCCTCGGGGGCCCTGTTCTCTGGAGGAAGAGAACGTTGAGTAAACCCCGCACGCGCAGCCGGCGACCGTCCGCCGCGCTCCTGGCCTCGGTCCTCGCGGCCGGCGCCCTGACCGTCGGAGGTGGCGCCGGCACCGCGAGCGCCGCCCCCGCCGCCCCGCAACCCTCGCAGCCGACCGCCGCGAAGGCACTGGGCGCACACGACGCCAAGCTGCTCGACGAGGCCGAGGCGAAGAACGCGCCGACCGTCACGATGATCATCGCGGCCAAGAAGGGATCGGCCAAGAAGGTCGTTGACGGCCTGACCGGCCTGGGCGCGACCGTCAGCCAGCGGTACGACCAGATCGGCTACGTGCTGGCGAAGGTCCCCACCGACAAGGCGCTCAAGGCCGCCACGCTGCCCGGTGTCGCCGCCGTCGACCTCGACGAGACCATCAAGCTCCCCGACCCGGCGCCGGAGGCGGCCCCGAAGGGCGCGAAGACCGCCGCGCAGGCCCAGACGCTCGCCGGGCCGGGCGGTGACACCGGTGCGGTGAACCCGTACATGCCGACGAACGAGACCGGCGCGGAGGCCTTCAAGGCCGCGAACCCGCAGTGGGACGGCCGCGGCGTCACCATCGGCATCATGGACTCCGGTGTGGACCTCGACCAGCCGGCGCTGCAGACGACCACCACCGGCGAGCGCAAGATCGTCGACTGGGTCACCGCCACCGACCCGCTGGAGGACGCCTCCTGGCGACCGATGCTGACCGAGGTCAGCGGCCCGACGTTCACCACCTCGCTGGGCACCTGGACCGCGCCGGCCGGCAACTACCGGTTCAACGTGTTCCGCGAGAACATCACCGCGAACAGCGACGCGCGCGGCGACCTCAACCGCGACGGCGACACCACCGACTTCTGGGGCGTGCTCTACAACCCCGCCAACGGTGACGTCCGCGTCGACGCGAACCAGAACAACGACTTCACCGACGACGAGGTGATGCGGCCGTACAAGGAGAAGTTCCAGGTCGGCCACTTCGGCACGGACAACCCGGCCACCGCGGTACGCGAGCAGATCCCGTTCGTCGTCGAGTACCGGCGCAACGTGGACACCACGCCGGCCGGCGGCCCGGGCCTGGTCGACTACGTCAACATCGGCATCATCGAGAGCACCCACGGCACCCACGTCGCCGGCATCACCGCCGCCAACGACATGCTCGGCAACAGCGCCTTCGACGGCGCCGCCCCGGGTGCCAAGCTGGTCTCCGCCCGCGCCTGCTCGTGGGGTGGCGGCTGCACCGCGGCGGCGCTCACCACCGGCATGGCCGACCTGGTCATCAACCGCAAGGTCGACGTGGTGAACATGTCGATCGGCGGTCTGCCCGCGCTCAACGACGGCTCGAACGCCCGCGCGGTCCTCTACAACGACCTGATCAACACCTACGGCGTGCAGCTGTTCATCTCGGCCGGCAACTCCGGCCCGGGCCTGAACACCGTCGGCGACCCGTCAGTGGCCACCGACGTGGTGAGCGTCGCGGCGAGCGTCAGCAAGGACACCTGGCTGGCCAACTACGGCTCGGTGGTCCGCAAGGACAACGCGCTGTTCAACTTCTCGTCGCGCGGCCCGCGTGAGGACGGCGGCTTCAAGCCGAACATCGCCGCCCCCGGCTCGGCCATCTCCACCGCGCCGACCTGGCAGCCGGGCAACCCGGTGCCGGAGGCGGGCTACCCGCTGCCCCCGGGCTACCAGATGCTCAACGGCACCTCGATGGCCGCACCGCAGGCCACCGGCGCCGCCGCGCTGCTGCTGTCGGCCGCCAAGGCGACCGGCAAGGGCGTCACCCCGGCCGCGCTGCGCCGGGCCGTCTACACCTCGGCCCAGCCGATCGCCGGCGTCCCGACGTACGCGCAGGGCTACGGCATGTTCAACGTGCCGGGCGCGTGGAGCCTGCTCGCCAAGGGCGTGCCGACCCGCACGTACACCTCCGAGGCGCCGGTCTGCACCGAGCTGTCGCCGAACCTGACCCGCTACGACCGGGCCTCCGGCACGTTCGTGCCGAACCCGAACGTCGGCACCGGCCTCTACAACCGCTGCGCCGCCGACCGTGGTGGCCAGAAGGTCAAGGAGAGCCGCCACTACGAGGTCAAGCTGACCCGGACCAGCGGCCCGAACAAGGGCATCAAGCACGAGGTCGCGTTCCGCGGCAACGACGGCACCTACTCCGCCCCCAAGGTGGTCTGGCTGCCGCTGAACAAGACCGTCACGGTCAAGGTGAAGGCCAAGCCGATGACGGCCGGCGCGCACGGCGCCATCATGACCGTCGACGACCCGGCCACCAACGTGGTCGACTTCGAGGTCGCCACCGTCGTGGTCGCCTCGAACCCGGTGTCCGCTCCGGCGTACTCCTTCTCGGCCGAGGGCTCGGTCGAGCGGAACAACTTCCGGTCGTACTTCGTGACCGTCCCGCCGGGCGCGGGCGCGCTGCAGGTCAACCTGTCCGGCATCGCGACCGGCTCGCAGACCCGCTTCATCGCCATCAACCCGTACGGCGTGCCGGTCGAGAGCACCGCCAGCACCGCCTGCTACACCAACTTCTCCGACGCCGCGGTCTGCAAGCCGCAGGAGCGGGACTACCAGAACCCGATCCCGGGTGTGTGGGAGATCGAGGTGGAGGCGCGCCGCACCTCGCCGGCGCTGGACAACCCGTTCCGGCTGCAGGCCCGCGTGCAGGGCGTGAAGGTGGAGCCGGCCGTGGTGCAGCTCCCGTCGGTCACCGCCGGTACGCCGGCTCCGGTGAGCTGGAAGCTGACCAACGCGTTCGGTCCGGTCCAGGTGACCGGCGTCGGCGGTCCGCTGGCGAGCGTCCGGTCCGAGCGGCCCAGCATCACCCAGGGCGCGAGCCAGGAGTACCTGGTGGAGGTGCCGGCGGGCGCCACCTCGTTCACCGCGCGGATCGGCAACCCGTCCGACCTGAGCGCCGACCTGGACCTGACGGTCTTCCTGGGCACCACCCGGGTGGGCCAGTCGGCCGACGGTGACTCGGAGGAGGCGGTCACGCTGACCAACCCGACCCCGGGCACCTACCGCGTCGTGGTCGACGGTTACTCGATGAGCGACCCGAGCACCGCGTACGACTACCGGGACTCGTTCGCCTCCCCGGAGCTGGGCACGCTCTCCGCGTCGTCCACGCCGCTGTCGCTGGCCAACGGCGCCACCGCCACCCTCACGGGTTCGGTGACCGCCCTGTCCACCCCGGCCGCCGGCCGGGAGCTGTACGGCGACATGGCCGTGACCACCACCGAGGGCGCGGTCGTCGGCCGCGGTTCGGTGGAGGTTCTCGCGGTCAACTGATCCGCTGACACGACGGAGCCCCGTCCCCTCTCGCAGGGGGCGGGGCTCTTTCGTGTCGTCAGGCGGGGCGGGCGGACTCGACCACGAACGGGGTGCCCTGCTGACAGGTGGTCATCATGCCCGGTTCGGGACGGCCGGTGACCTCGACCCGGGCGCCGGCCTTGAGCACGTCGCGGGGGCCGCCGACGAGCAGGTGGCCGTCGAGCAGCAGGCAGTTCGGCTCGACCCCGGCCTGCACGGTTCCGGTGATGACGGTGCCGCCGACGCCCGGCGGCGTCGACGGGCCGCCCTTCCAGGAGGGGTCCGGCCGGCTCGGGCCGGTGCCGGGATCGGGCTGGCTGGTCACCGGGGCGGCTCCCGTCGTACTCGGGCTGGGGCTGGGATCGGCGGACCCGTCGCCGGGTGCGGCGCAGGCGGTCAGCGCGAGGCCGGCGAGCAGTGCGACGAGCACCGTACGAGGAGTCTTCATGGTCGGTTGGACGCGGCGGACGGCCGTTGCGTTCCCGTCAGCCGCGCGCCGCGGCGGCGGCCTTCATGTCGCGCTTGAGTTCCTGCGGCAGCGAGAACGTCAGCCGCTCGTCGGCGGTGGTGATCTCCTCGACGTCGCCGAAGCCGCGCTCGGCCAGGTGCGCGAGCACCTGCTGGACCAGCTCGTCCGGGACGCTCGCGCCGGAGGTCACACCTACAGTGCTCGCCCCGGCCAGCCAGGCGTCGTCGATCTCGTGCGCGAAGTCGACCAGGTGCCCGGCGCGGGCGCCGGCGTCCAGCGCCACCTCGACCAGCCGGACCGAGTTCGAGGAGTTGCGCGAGCCGACCACGATCACCACGTCGCACTCGGGGGCGATCTCCTTGACCACGTGCTGGCGGTTGGAGGTGGCGTAGCAGATGTCGTCGCTGGGCGGCGACTGGAGCAGCGGCAGGCGCTTCTTGAGCCGGGCCACGGTCTCCAGCGTCTCGTCCACCGACAGCGTGGTCTGGGACAGCCAGACCACCTTCTCCGGGTCGCGCACGGTGACCTTGTCGACGCCGTCGGGGCCGTCGACGAGCTGGATGTGGGCGGGCGCCTCACCGGCGGTGCCGATGACCTCCTCGTGCCCCTCGTGCCCGATGAGCAGGATGTCGTAGTCCTGCGCGGCGAACCGCCGGGCCTCGTGGTGCACCTTCGTGACCAGCGGGCAGGTGGCGTCGATCGCCCGCAGCGAGCGCTCCTTGGCCTGCTCGTACACCTCGGGGGCGACGCCGTGGGCGGAGAAGATGACGGTGGCGCCCTCCGGCACCTCCTCGTTCTCCTCCACGAAGATCGCGCCCTGGGCCTCCAGCGTGCGCACCACGTGCTTGTTGTGCACGATCTGCTTACGCACGTAGATCGGCGCGCCGTAGAGCTTCAGCGCCTCCTCGACGGTCTGCACCGCCCGGTCCACGCCCGCGCAGTAGCCGCGGGGGTTGGCCAGGAGCACGCGCTTGCCGGTCCGGGGAGTCGTCTCAGCGTCAGTCACCCGCCCATCGTACGTGGCGCTCTCCCGCGCGGCAGCGGCCGCGAGGCGCGCGCGGGCGCTGTCGGTCCCGGGCCGTAGGGTGGGCTGGTGAGCGCGGGAGAGGACGGGCAGAGCAGGCCGGACGGGCGGAGCAGGCCGGACGGGCAGAGCAAGCCGGACGGGCGGAGCACGGCCGAGGAGCCGTGGCCGGTCCGGGTGGTCAGCCAGAAGGTCGGCGCCTGGATCGCCCGCCTCGGCTGGGTGTGGGTCGACGGCCAGGTGGCGCAGATCAGCCGCCGTCCCGGCGCGAGCACCGTCTTCCTCACGCTGCGCGACCCGTCGGCCGATCTGAGCCTCACCGTCACCACGAACCGCGACGTGCTGGACGCCGGCGCGCCGGAGCTGCGCGAGGGCGCCCGGGTGGTGCTGCACGCCAAGCCCGAGTTCTACGCCGCGCGGGGCACGCTCAGCCTGCGCGCCGACGAGATCCGCCAGGTCGGCCTCGGTGAACTGCTGGCCCGGCTGGAGAAGCTCAAGAAGCTGCTCGCCGCCGAAGGCCTGTTCGACCGGTCCCGCAAGCGGCGGCTGCCGTTCCTGCCGGGCCGGGTCGGCCTGATCACCGGCCGCGCCTCGGCGGCCGAGCGGGACGTGCTGACGAACGCCCGCCGCCGCTGGCCCGCCGTCGACTTCCGCACGATCAACGTGGCGGTGCAGGGGCCGAGCGCGGTGCCGGACATCGTCGGCGCGCTGAAGGTGCTCGACGCCGATCCGGCGGTCGACGTGATCGTCATCGCCCGGGGCGGTGGCGGCATCGAGGATCTGCTGCCCTTCTCCGACGAGACGCTGTGTCGGGCGGTCTTCGCCTGCCGCACGCCGGTGGTCAGCGCGATCGGCCACGAGACCGACGCGCCGCTGCTGGACTACGTGGCCGACGTGCGCGCCTCCACCCCGACCGACGCGGCCAAGCGCATCGTGCCGGACCTGACCGAGGAGGTCCGGCTGATCGGGCAGGCCCGGTCCCGGCTGGAACGGGCCGTTCGTCACCTGGTCGACCGGGAGCAGCACCGGATCGACCTGCTGCGCTCCCGTCCGGTGCTGGCCCGGCCGCAGGTGATGGTCGAGCAGCGGGCGGTGGACGTGTCGGCGCTGCGTGACCGCGCCGGCCGGTCCCTGGAGCACCGGCTGCGGGGGGCCACCGACGACCTGCGGCACACGCTGGCCCGGCTGCGCGCGCTGTCCCCGGCCGCGACGCTGGAGCGCGGCTACGCGATCGTGCAGCGCGCCGACGGCCACGTCGTCCGCGCGGCGTCCGAGGTCGCCAAGGGCGATCCACTGCGGGTACGCCTCGCCGAGGGCGAGCTGACCGCCACCGTCGACGGCTGAGGAAAGAGAGACGATGACCGGGACGAAGGACGAGCAGCTCAGCTACGAGCAGGCCCGCGCCGAGCTGGCCTCGGTGGTGGAGAAGCTGGAGGCCGGCGGCACCTCGCTGGAGGAGTCGCTGGCCCTCTGGGAGCGCGGCGAGCAGCTCGCCGGGGTGTGCCAGCGCTGGCTGGACGGCGCGCGCGCCCGTATCGACGCCGCGCGGCAGCGCGCCGAGGACTGACGGTGGGGTCCGGCGTGATCGCCGAACCCCACCGCGGAGGTCAGTTGAACAGGTTGTACAGCTCGGCGGGCGCCTCGACGACCTGGTCGGCCGGGGGCTTCTGGGCCGCCGCCGCGTTGCCGTAGTCGGTGTAGGTGATCTTCAGGTCCTGTGCGGCGTTCTGCCCGGCCGCCGGGATCTTGAGCACCATCTCGCTGAGCCGGCCCTGCGTGTCGACCTTGGCGGTGAACGGCACGGACTGGGCCTGCGCGCCGAGCGCGGTGATCACGGCCGGGTCGAGCGAGCCCGCCTCGGCGGCCTTGGACACGTCGACGGTGCCCTCGTACGTGCCCTCGCCGGTCTGCCGTACCTCGGTGATGCCCTGGGTGAGCACGGCGCTGCCGGCCGGGTCGAGCTTCTCGAAGTCGAAGCCCAGCGCCCGGTTGCCCTTGATCCGGTTTTGGTCGAGGTGGTGGTACTTGCCGGTGTTGAGGTTCTTCACGCCGGGGATCTGGGTCGCCGCCGTGCCGCCCAGCTCCAGCTTGACCCAGCTGTCCGGCTTGGCGTGGATCAGGTCCAGCTTCATCATCAGGTCCGACGACGGGTCGCCGATGGTCATCCGCATGTCGGCGCTCTGGCTCGGCTCGTGCACCTGCCCTTCGGCGGTGGAGCCCGCGCCGGTCATGGTGAACTTGAAGTTCCCTTCACGGATCGCGTTCGTGGAGTCGAGCAGGGCCTGCTTGGCCGCGCTGCTGGACGCCGTGGCGCTCGGTGCGACGCTGCCGGAGGCGCTCGGTGTCGAGGAGGCGCCGGAGGTCGTCGCGTCGCCGTTGCAGGCCGCCAGGCCGGGAATGAGCAGCGCCGCGGCGAACGCGGTGGCGCTGAAGCGTCGTATCTTCACGTCAACCTCTCCAGGTGGGTCGTCCGGGCTCGATGTCCCTTCTGTTCCCGGAAGCGGGGATCCGCAATCCCGCCTCACCCGGAGGGCGGACGTCAGCGCAGTGACGTGGCGAGCCTGCGCAGCTCCGTCTCCCCGGCGTCGCCGACCACGATCACGGTGCGGTTCGGCTCCAGCAGGACGAGCGCCTGCTCGTTGCCGCGGGCGGTGTAGCGCTGCCAGCTCAGCCCGTCGGGCAGGTCGGCCGCCCCCTGCGGCCGGCCCTCACTCAGCTCGGCCGGGAGGAGCTTCTCCGCCGGGACGTTGCTCTCCACGAGTTGCGCGCCGCGGCCCTCCGGGGTCACGTACCCGATCCGCAGCGTCGAGCCGTCGGCCTCGGTCCGGAAGCGGGCGTTCACCGTACGCCAGTCGTCGCCCAGACCGGTCGGCGCGCTGACCGGGAAGACGTTCGCGGAGCGGGCCTGTTCCAGCGCGGGCGCCGGGTCGACGGTGACCGGCGAGTCGCCGCCGAGGAAGCCGCGGTAGAAGGCGAGCAGCAGCGCGATCGGGACCAGCAGGATCAGCAGGGACAGCGCCATGTCCTTCGGCGACCGCTCGGAGCGGGCCTTCTCCTTGCCGGCGGGCGGCGCGGGCGTGTCGCCCGCGGCGGCCGGTTCGCCCTGCTCCGCGACGAGCGCGGGCTGGCCCTCGGGCGGGGTCGGGCCGCCACCCGGTCGGACCGGTGGCTGGCCGTCCGGCGGGGTGGCGTCGGTCGGTGCGCGGTCGGCAGGCTGTGCGGCTTCCACCCGGCCATTGTCGCAGCCCGCCGGGAGGCGTGATCCTGGCCTCCTCCGCCCCGCCGGGACCGCGAACCTGAGATCGTGTGAGGATCAGCGACAAAACCGGCGGCGACGACCGCCGGTCCCACCCCGCAACGTCGCGAGGAGGCCGCCATGACAACCACCAGGACGCGGACGCCCCAGGATCTCGACCGCAACCTCGCCCTCGATCTGGTACGGGTGACCGAGGCCGCGGCGATGGCCGCCGGCCGCTGGGTCGGCCGGGGCGACAAGGAGGGCGGCGACGGCGCAGCGGTCGACGCCATGCGCAAGCTGATCAACTCCATCCCGATGCGCGGCGTCGTGGTGATCGGCGAGGGCGAGAAGGACAACGCGCCGATGCTGTTCAACGGCGAGGAGGTCGGCGACGGGACCGGCCCCGAGGTGGACGTGGCGGTCGACCCGATCGACGGCACCACGCTGATGAGCAAGGGCATGCCGAACGCGCTGGCAGTGCTCGCGGTGGCCGAGCGCGGCGCGATGTTCGACCCGAGCGCCGTCTTCTACATGGAGAAGCTCGCCGTCGGCCCGATGTACGCCGACGTGGTCGACATCAACGCCGGGGTGGCCGAGAACATCCACCGGATCGCGAAGGTCAAGGGCACCGACGCCGCCGAGGTGACCGTGTGCGTGCTGGACCGGTCGCGCCACGACGACCTGGTCAAGCAGATCCGGCGTACCGGGGCCGGGATCCGGTTCATCTCCGACGGCGACATCGCCGGGGCCATCGCGGCGGCCCGCGGCGAGTCGGACGTGGACGTGCTGATGGGCATCGGTGGCACCCCGGAGGGCATCACCGCCGCGTGCGCGCTGAAGTGCATGGGCGGCATGATGCAGGCCAAGCTCTGGCCGAAGGACGCCGAGGAACGCCGCAAGGCGCTGGACGCCGGGCACGACCTGGACCGGGTGCTGTTCACCGACGACCTGGTCACCGGCGACAACTGCTTCTTCGTGGCCACCGGCGTCACCTCCGGCGACCTGCTGCGCGGAGTGCGTTACCGCTCCGGTGGCGCGTACACCCAGTCGATCGTGATGCGCTCGAAGAGCGGCACGATCCGGGTGATCGACTCGTACCACCGCCTGGAGAAGCTCGCCCTCTACTCGGCCGTCGACTTCGACGGCCGCCCGCTGGCCGAGCAGGAGTGAGCCCGGCGGCGTCCCGCCCCCGCCCCTAACGGGCGGCGGGGGCCGGGGCGCGCAGGCCGGAGACCATCTCGTCGACGACGCGGTCCAGCGGCGTCGCCTCGATCCCGAACGTGGTGGTGGCGGCGCTGGAGTCCATCACGAACGGCGCGGCGAACTGGTGCGCGGTCTCCCGCATCTCGCGGGCGAACGGGTCGGCCAGGCCGCCCAGCCAGAGCACCGGGTAGGGCATCCGGGCCAGCCGTGGCGCCGCGACGCCCGCCCGCTGCGCCGCCCGCTCGGCCAGGTGCCGCATGGGCACCGGCGGCGGGCTCGGCACATGCCAGGCCCGTCCCCAGGCGCGCGGGTCGGTCGCGGCGGTGACGAGGGTACGGGCGACGTCCGGCACGTACGTCCAGGTGTGCGGGGCGTCCCAGTCGACAGGCAGGAACACCCGCTGCCCGGCGAGCACCTTGGGCAGCACCATCATGGGCAGGGAGCTGCCGCCGAGCCCGATGTAGTCGGAGCCGCGGACCTCGGTGACCCGGGCCCGGCCGGCGCGGTGGGCGTCCAGCGCGTCGGCCCACATCCGGTTGCGGACCCGGCCCTTGACGCCGGTGGCGGCGAGCGGGGTCGCCTCGGTCATCGGGGCGTCGACCGGGCCGTACCCGTAGAGGTTGCCGACCGTGGCGAGCACGGCGTCGCTGCGCTCCGCGGCGGTGAGCAGGGCGGCGGCCAGCGGCGGCCAGTCCGTCGCCCACCTGTGGTACGCCGGATTGGCGCAGTTGTAGAGCGCGGCCGCGCCCTTGGTCAGCTCGGTGAGCCGGTCCGCGTCGGCGGCGTCGGCGGCCACCAGTTCGACCGCCGGGTGTTCCGGGCCGGTGCCGCGCCGGGTGACCATCCGTACCTGCTCGCCGCGCTCGGCGAGCAGGTCGGCGGTGGCGGTGCCGACGGGGCCGGCGCCGACGATCACATGCAGGGCCATGACAGATCCACCTTTTCTGAAGCAGTTGTCCGAAGCGAGAGCACCGCTCTCGAAACAGAGCATGACTCAAATGCAGGTCGACGTCAAGAGCAGTGCTCTCTCTTTTGATTGCTGCTCTCATCCGTGGCAGAGTGAGGGCATGGTCGCTCCCTCACTGCGCGCCCGGGTCCGCGCCGGGATGATCGAAGAGATCAAGACGGTGGCCCGCCGCCACCTGGACACCGACGGCGCGAACCTCTCGCTGCGCGCGGTCGCCCGGGACCTCGGCATGGTCTCCTCGGCGATCTACCGCTACTTCCCCAGCCGAGACGACCTGCTCACCGCGCTGATCCTGGAGGCGTACGACGCGCTCGGCGACGCGGTGGAGGCGGCCGACGCCGCCGCCGACCAGGCCGACCTGCGCGGACGCTGGCTCGCCGCCTGCCGGGCCGCGCGCGCCTGGGCGCTGGCCCACCCCGCCGAGTACGCGCTGCTCTATGGCAGCCCGGTGCCCGGGTACGCGGCCCCCGACGAGACCATCGTGCCGGCCCAGCGTCCACCGCTGACGCTGATCGGCATCCTGCGCGACGGGCTGGCCACCGGCCGGCTCGCCCCGCCCGACCAGGAACTGCCCGAGCCGCTGCGCGGCGACGTGGCCGAACTGGTCGAGCAGATCGGCATGGACGTGCCGCCCGCGCTGCTGGCCCGCGGCATGGCCGGCTGGACCCAGCTGTTCGGGCTGATCAGCTTCGAGCTGTTCGGCCGGATCAACCGGGCGCTGCCACACCGCGACGAGTACTTCGACCACCAGATCGGCCTGATGGCGGACCTCATCGGCCTGCCCTGACGCCGGGTCAGCCGGGCCGCGAGCGGTCCACCGGGACCGCCGGCGGGTACGGCGGCTCGTACGGCGGTCGCCACGGCCCGATCAGCCGGGCCGCCCGCCAGCCGAGCAGCAGCCCTGGCACCGTGCCGAGCACGGCGAGCACGACGGCTGTCCCGGCGTACACCGGTCGGCCGTGCAGCCATCCCACCATCGCCGCCCCGGCCAGCGCCGCGGTGAGGCCCGCGGCGGCCAGCACCTCGGCGACCCACCGGCCGGGCGCCGCCCGCAGATCGCGCGAGACGAGGGTGAGCGCCGCGGCGCCCAGCAACAGCGGCACGACGACCAGCGGAGCCAGTCTGACCAGCGTGGTGTTCTCGCTCGTCCAGACCGCGAACAGCAGCATCGCGATCAGGACCTGGAGCGCGCCCTGGAGGACAGGCAGCGACGAGCCGTGACCGGACGCCCGTCCGGCCCGTGTCCGGGCGACCAGAAGCACCAGCACGACCAACGCCGGCACCAGCAGCAGCGCACGGACCGTGTCGTCGTAACGGTCCCCCGGCGAGATCATGCCCAGCGGCGGCGGCTCCCCTTCCCACCGGCCACCCGGGAAACCGATCCGCTGCCACCTGCCGGCGACGTCACGCAACGCGAAACCGTCCCGGGCGTTCGCCACCAGCACCACGTGTCCGCCACCGGGGACGTCGAGTACGGCGAGGTCCTGACCGGTGATCCGTTTCCCGTCCGGCCCGGCCTCCTCGTAGCGGGCCTTCAACAACTCCCGCTGCTTCTCGGGGATCTCCCAGGACAGTCGCCAGGTCCGTCCGGCGTCGTCGCTCTCCTCCACGCGGATCCGGCCCGACGCCACCCGGTAGCAACGCTGGGGCGTGGCGGCAACGCACACCGGGTGGTCCGGTCCGATCCTGGTCGGCACGCGCTTCCACAGGGCCTCCTGCTCGGCGTCCACCGGGTCGCGCCACGTGACGCCGGCGTCGTCGCTGATCCGCCACCAGGTGGGGATGCCCTCCTCCGCCGACATCGGGCCGGTGGCGGCGCCGGCGGCCAGCCGACCGTCGACCACCTTGGTGGCGACCGCGTCGGGGCGCTCGATCGGGCTCGTGGCCGCCACCGCGACGAGCGCCGCCGGCAGCAGCACGACCAGCCGGACCAGCCGGGCGGCCCGGTGCCCCACCGGGTCCCGCCGTGCCGCCTTCCACGTCCACGCGGCCACCGCGAGCGCCGGCAGGGTGAGCAGGTCGGTCCGGTCGGCCCGGATCAGCGACGGCCCGCTCACCACGCTCCACAGGCCGGAGGCGGCCGTCGCGGCGTACCCACTGCTCTTGACCAGCGCGAAACCGGCACCGACCGAACCCAGCGCGAAACCGGCGACGGCCCGGGGCCGGAGCCCGGGCACGGCCAGCGTCACCAGCACCGCCACCAGCGGCGGCGCGAGCACCAGCCCGGCGACGTCGCTCAGCTTGCCGGTCACCAGGCCCGGAAAGGCCGCCTTGAACACATGGTCGTTGAGCACCAGCACGATCAACGAGAGCACGGTTCCCGGATGACCCAGCCAGGCGAGCGAAATCCGGGCACCGTCGGGTGCTGTCGACTCGGAGGGGCGCATCCGTCCATCGTGGGCGCGGACAGTCGCGCTCCGGCCACGGAACGGTGAGGATGCGGCGTCAGGTGCCGTCGGAGGAGTGACCGGGGAACAGGTGCGCGGTCGGGTCGATGACGACAGCCGCGTTGTTCACAGCCGTGGCCGCCTCGCCGAAGCCGGTGGCGATCAGGCGGACCTTGCCCGGATATTCGGTGATGTCGCCGGCGGCGAACACCCGGGGCAGGTTGGTGGCCATCGCGCTGTCCACCACGATGTGCCGCCGGTCGATGTTCAGCCCCCACTCGGCGAGCGGGCCGAGGTCGGCGGTGAAGCCGAGCGCGGCCACCACCGTGTCGACCGGCAGCGTCTCCGCCTCGCCGCCGCGGACGGTCAGCTCGGCGCCGGTGACCGTCTCCTCGCCGTACAGGCGGCTCACCTCGGCGTTGACGACGATCCGCACCGGCAGCGCGCGGACCCGCTCGATGGTGGCGGCGTGCGCCCGGAAGCGGTCCCGCCGGTGCACGAGCGTCACCGACCGGGCCAGCGGCGCGAGCGTGGCGGCCCAGTCGAACGCCGAGTCGCCGCCACCGACGATGAGCACGTGCCGGTCGGTCAGCTCGGCCGGCTGCGGCACGAAGTAGACGATGCCGCCGCCGGTGAAGCTCTCCGCGACCGGCAACGGCCGGGGCGTGAAGCTGCCGAGCCCGCCGGTGACGACCACCGCGCCGCAGCTCAGCTGCTCGCCGCCGGCTAGGCCGAGCACCGGCCGGCCGTCGAGGTAGGACAGCTTTTCCGCGCGTACGCCGAGCTGGTAGTCGGGGTGGAAGGGCGCGGCCTGGGCGACCAGGTTCGCGACCAGCTCGCGGCCCTTGATCGCGGGAAAGCCGGCGACGTCGAGGATCAGCTTCTCCGGGTACATGGCGGTGATCTGACCGCCCGGCTCGGGCAGCGCGTCGATCACCGACACGGAGAGTCCGCGGAATCCGGCGTAGTAGGCGGCGAAGAGCCCGGCGGGACCGGCCCCGATCACGGCGACATCGACCTCGCGCATGGCTCACCGTCACTTTCCGCTTCGGGATCAACCCTCGCTGATGCCGAAACGGTAGGCGGGCGGGTGGCCGCGGGCAAGCATGTCCCGGGGTCTGATCAACGTGCCGTCAGGGCAGCGTCATCCTGGGTGAGCCGAGACGGTCCGCGTCGTCGGTGTCCCGGCGGCGGCGGAACAGGATCGCCGCCACGACGCCGCCGAGCAGCCCGAACAGGTGGCCCTGCCAGGAGACGCGCTCGTCGGTGGGGAGGATGCCCAGCAGTTGCCAGCCGTAGAGCAACCCGACGAGCAGGCCGACGGCGAAGTTCCACCAGCTCCGCTCGACGACGCCGCGGGTGAGCAGGATGCCGAGGTAGCCGAAGATCACGCCGCTGGCGCCGACCACCACCGAGTTGGGCGAGCCGGTGAACCAGACGCCCAGGCCACTGACCAGGATGATGACAGCGGTGGACCAGAGGAACCGGCGGGTGCCCGCGGCGAGCACGAACGTGCCCAGCAGGATCAGCGGGATGCTGTTGCTGTAGAGGTGGTTCCAGCCGGCGTGCAGGAACGGCGAGAAGAAGACACCGTCCAGGCCCTGGATCCGCTGCGGGATGATGCCGGCGGTGTAGTCGAGGCCGAGTCGCAGGCCGACGTCGAGCGCCTCGATGAGGAACAGCACCGGCACGACCGCGCACATGGCGACGAAGGCCCGGCCGAGCGCCGCGTAGAACGCATCGGTGCCGAACCGGTGAGGGTCGCCGCCGCGTGGGCTGTCAGGCCAGGTCACCTACCAAGAGCTATCAGTAAAAGTGGCGGGCCGCCAGTCGGGGCCGGGTACGACGACGGCGGGACACCCGGTTCCGCCCGGGTGTCCCGCCGTCGTCACGACGTCAGTACCAGCCTGAACTCTGCGACTTCTGCCAGGCGCCGCACGGGGTGTCGTACCGGCCCTTGATGTAGCCGAGACCCCACGTGATCTGGGTCGCCGGGTTCGTCTTCCAGTCGTCCGCGACCGAGGCCATCTTGCTGCCCGGCACGGCCTGCGGGATGCCGTAGGCCCCGGAGGAGCTGTTGGACGCCTTCGGGTTCCAGCCGCTCTCCTTGGTCCAGAGCTTGTCCAGACACGGGAACTGGTCGATGCCGAAGCCCTTGTCGAGCATGACGGCGCAACCGATCTTCCGGTTGCCGCTGTACTCCGCGCACGAGGACGGGATCGGGCCGTCGTACGGCTTGATCTTCGTCTCGCTCTCCGCCGCCTCCCGTTCCTTCTTGCGGGTGGCGGCGGCCGCCTCGGCCTTCTTGGCCCGCTCGGCGGCCTCCTTCGCCGCCGCGGCGGCACGCAGCTTCGCCTGGTACTCGGCGGCACGCTGCCGGGACGAGTCCACGCGGTGGTCGGACAGCCGTTCGCGCTGGTACGCGTACTCCGCCTGGTCGACCTCCAGGCCGACCTGCGCGGTCAGGCCCTGCTGCTGGGTCTGGCGATCCTCGCCCAGATAGAAGCCGCCGGCCACGCCCACGGAGAGCAGTGCCACAGCGGCGGTGCGGGCGCCGAACCGGCTCCACAGCCGACTCACGAAGTTTCCCTTCGTCGGGGGCAGGGACGCGGCACGCGTGGCCTACCGGGCCGCGCCGAGGTGCCGCGAGCGCTCCGGTACCGGTGTGACTGCGGGGCGTACATGGCTCCCGAGTGGTCGGTGACGCTCGATGGACACCATTGCGCACAGTGAGGCCGGTGGGAAATGGCCGGGCCGAAAAGTGACCTGCGTCACCCTGAAAATCAGGATAAAGTGGGGCAAAAGCGGCGGTCAGCCGGGGATGTCCTCCAGTAGATCGGTGACCATAGCGGCGATCGGAGAACGCTCCGATCGGCTGAGCGTGACGTGCGCGAAGAGGGGATGCCCCTTCAGCGCCTCGATCACCGCCGTCACCCCGTCGTGCCGGCCGACCCGCAGATTGTCCCGCTGCGCCACGTCGTGGGTGAGCACCACCCGCGACCCCTGACCGATCCGGGACAGCACGGTGAGCAGGACGCCCCGCTCCAGCGACTGCGCCTCGTCGACGATGACGAACGCGTCGTGCAGGCTCCGGCCGCGGATGTGGGTCAGCGGCAGCACCTCCAGCAGCCCGCGCGAGGTGACCTCCTCCAGCACGTTCTCGTGCACCACCGAGCCGAGCGTGTCGAAGACGGCCTGCGCCCACGGCGACATCTTCTCCGACTCCGACCCGGGCAGGTAGCCGAGTTCCTGGCCGCCGACCGCGTACAGCGGACGGAACACGATCACCTTCTTGTGCCGGCGCCGCTCCATCACCGCCTCCAGGCCGGCGCAGAGCGCCAGCGCGGACTTGCCGGTGCCGGCCCGGCCACCGAGCGAGACGATGCCGATCGACTCGTCCAGCAGCAGGTCGAGCGCGACCCGCTGCTCCGCCGAGCGGCCGTGCACGCCGAACGCCTCCCGGTCGCCCCGGACCAGCCGGACCGTCTTGTCCGGCAGCACCCGGCCCAGCGCCGAGCCGCGCCCCGAGTGCAGCACCAGACCGGTGTGGCAGGGCAGGCCCGCCGCGGCGTCGACGTCGAGCGTCTCGCCCGCGTACAGCCGGCCGATCTCCTCCTCGGACAGGTCCAGGTCGGCCATGCCGGTCCAGGTCGGATCGCTGGCCTGGCCGTGGCGGTACTCGTCGGCGCGCAGGCCGACCGAGGCCGCCTTCACCCGCAGCGGCATGTCCTTGCTGACGAGCGTGACCTCACGCCCCTCGGCGGCCAGGTTCAGCGCCACGGACAGGATGCGCGCGTCGTTCGACTCGTTGCGGAAGCCGGGCGGCAGCACCCCGTCGTCGGTGTGGTTCAGCTCCACCCGCAGCGTGCCGCCCTGCTCGTTGGCGGGCACCGGCCGGTCCAGCCGGCCGTGCCGTACCCGCAGCTCGTCGAGCATGCGCAGCGACTGACGGGCGAACCAGCCCAGCTCGGGGTGGTGCCGCTTGCCCTCCAGTTCGGAGATGACCACCAGCGGCAGCACCACCTCGTGCTCGGCGAAGCGGTGGAACGCCGCCGGGTCGGAGAGGAGGACCGAGGTGTCCAGGACGAAGGCCGGGCCGGCTGGTCGGGGCTCCTCGGCCTCGACAGCGGCGCTGCGGCGGCTGCGGGTGGTCCGGCGGGTCTGGGCGGTCGAGGCCGGGGTCTGCTGCTCGGCTCCGGCGGGGGTACGGCGAGTGGTCACAGGCCTGCTCCGCGGATGGGCACCCGGCCACCCGAGTTCCGCCTCTTCCGGTGCCCGGAGGACACGGGGTCGGATGCGGGCCCCGTGTGCGAGGACGCAGGTCCGGGCTGTCCGGCTGGCCCGGGAAAACCCCGCGCCATGCCTAGACGCTAATCGCCGCGGGGCCGCGGGGCTAGAGGTGCGCGTGGATCATCGCGTGCCAGTCGCCGGACGTACACCTGTTCGGGTGACGGGCGGACCGGAACCGGCCGGGATGCATGCCCCCTGCGCGCATCCCGGCCGGTCGCCCACGGGCGGCACCGCGTCGCGGTGCGGGCCTCAGCCCGGCCGCCGCGCCAGCGTGCCGGCCCTCGGCCCGGCGCCGGCCGCGCCGAACGACGATCCGGTGTACGTGGTGCCCGCCCGCCCCACCGCGCCGAGCTGGGCGGTGGCGGTGACCCGGACGGCCGGGGCGGAGCCGGACCGCACGGCGACAGCGGCCGGTACGGCGGTGCCGGCGAACGGCACGGCCGAGCGCCCGGCCGACGTCACCACTGTCGCGCCGGGGGCGGACAGCGCCGAGGCGATCGCGGCCTGGGCATCTCGACGGCGACGGTTCCAGGCGCCCCGGTCACCGTCGAAGTAGCCCTGCCGGTAGCCGAACCGGTAGCCGATGCGGTAGCTCAGCTGCCCGTGCAGGCGACCGGCCGCGTAGCAGGTGGAGCCGAGCACCAGGACGAGCACCACGGCGAGAAAAGGGGTCATCGCTCGTCCGTCCCGGGGAGTGGGTCGACCACCAGCAGGCGTTCCAGGTCGTCGGTGCTGACCTCCTCGACCAGCTCGACGCTGATCCGGCAGCCGTCGAGGATCACCTCGGCCACCGACGCCCGGCGGATCTCGCCGCCGGAGTCGTAGACCCGCACGCTCAGCTCGGGGCAGCCGAGGTGGGTACGCCAGGCGTCCCACTCCCCCCGGTCGCCGACGCTGAGTGAGAGGTACCGGCACCCGCGGGCGAGATAGAGACGCCAGGGGGCGCTCAGCCCTGCGGACACGCCGTCCGCGATCAGCCCGAAGGCCTGGGCACGGGTCGCGAGCTCGGTCACGAGACCCCCTCGGCACCCGCGGAGTGACGCATGTGAGCACTCGTCGTCTCAAGCACGTGACACACCGTAAGTTGTCTCATGAGCGTGACAGTATCAGCTTTTCAGACCTTTGCCGCCGTACTCGTGTCCATCTATTCTGCCCAGGTGACACCCCTCAGGAGCAGCACTGGATCGTTTACCGGAAAACCGCGATCACCGTCACGTCAGCGTGACAGCAGCGTGCCGAGACCGCCCGACGGGACCGACTGGCCGTACCGTCACGGGGTGACCGAGACGGCCAACGCGCGGAAGATCGCCTTCGCCACCTTCGTCCGACGTGCGCTCGACGACGCGCGAGCGCTGCGGGCCTGGAGCGGCACCGAGGTCTCCCGGCGCACAGGCGTCTCCCGCCAGACCATCAACCGCTGGGTCCGCGGCGACTGGGCCAGCGACCCGGAGGCCGAGCGGGTGGTCGCCTTCTGCGAGGGCCTCGGGCTCGATCCGGCCGCCGCCTTCACCGCGCTCGGCTGGGACCGCGCCGCCGGCCCACGGGCCACGCCCACCCCACCTCCGATGGACCCGGACGTGGAGGCGCTGCTGCGCCGACTGGTCGACCCGACCGTGTCGGACGCGGAGAAGTTCCACATTCGAGAAACCATTCGTTACCTCGCATATCGCCCGACACTGCCGGGCGGTGTCCGAAATAGGGGGAAACAGGCCGGGTAGTTCCTCAGATGGCGAAAGAACGGAAGGTCAGACCCGATCGTTTCGCCTCGGGGACGGATCGGACCCGCTAGCGTCCACGTTTGTACTGCTAGGGGCTCGTCATCGGCGGGGGGACGGGACACAGCCGAACCCAGCCCTGCGGGACAGAAGGAGGGGTCTGTCCATGACCCTGAAATGGTTGGCAGTCGTGGTCGCGGTGGTGTCGCTGACATCGTGCGTGACCGGCAACGTGGTGGTCGGCGTACTGGACGGCGGGCAGCTTCCCCTGGTCGTCAACCTCTTCGCGCTCACCACGGCCGGCACCGCGGTGATCCTCGCCGTCGTCGCCGAGCTGCACGATCGTCTCAACGACCGGGTCAGCGCGCTCACCGAGTTCCTGGTGGCGCGGCTGAACGAGATCGAGGCGCACACCGGCGACCGCAACACCGGCTTCGTGGAGGGCTACCTGCTCAGCCACGGGCAGGAGGCGGCAGTGGTGCCGTTCGGGCGCCGGGGACGGGGAGCCGCCGAACGCTGATCCCCACGACGTTCCCACGTCACATCTCGGCCACGAATACGCCGCCCGGCGCGGGGTACGCTGACGCGCGTGCCGCCGTTGAATCTGGGCAACCAGCAGCCGAAGACCCCGTTGAACGCGGAGCACGCCTGGCGTGCGACCGCCGATCGCGCACGGGACGTCGTTCTCTTCTTCGACTTCGACGGCACGTTGGCGCCGGTCGACGACGACCCCACGGCCGTCCGGCCCGCGCCCAACGTGCTCACCGCGCTGGAGGCGCTCGCCCCGCACGTGCGGCGGATCGCCATCGTCTCCGCCCGGCCGGTGGACTTCCTCCGCGACCACCTCGGCGGCCTCGCCGGAATCGACCTGTACGGGCTGTACGGCCTGGAGCACAGCCACTCCGGCGGTGAGACGGTCACCGAGCCGGCCGCTCTGCCGTGGGTGCCCACCATGTCCGAGCTGGCCGAGCAGGCCCGCGCCGAGCTGCCGCCGGGCGCGCTGGTCGAGTACAAGCGGCTCTCCGTCGCGCTGCACTGGCGTACCGCCCCGCAGCTCGGTGAGCTGGTGCAGGAGTGGGGCCGGGCCCAGGCCGAGCGGCTTGGCCTGCGCGCCCAGCCGGGCCGGATGGTGCTGGAACTCAAGCCCCCCGTCGACCGGGACAAGGGCATGGTGATCGGCGAGACGGTCCGGGACGCCGGCGGCGCCTGGTACTTCGGTGACGACGTCTCCGACATCAAGGCGTTCGCCGCGCTGCGCGCCCGCGCCGCCGCCGACCCCGGCTTCCTCGGGGTCTGCGTCGCCGTGGCCAACCCGGAGACCGGGCACGAGGTGGCCGACGCCGCCGACCTGACCCTGGACTCCCCCGCCGCCCTGGCCGAGTTCCTCACCGACGCCCTGCGCCACCTGACCTGACCCCGCTCTTCCGCGTCGATCTTGCACTTGCCGCCCCGACAAACGGGGACGAAAGCCGCGCACGCGGGGCCGGAAGTGCAAGATCGACGGGGAGGCGGGGGGTCAGGTGCCGAATCGGCGCTGGCGGGTAGCGTAGGAGCGCAGGGCACGCAGGAAGTCGACCTTGCGGAAGTCGGGCCAGTTCAGCTCGCAGAAGTAGAACTCCGAGTGCGCGCTCTGCCAGAGCATGAAACCGGAGAGTCGCTGCTCGCCACTGGTCCGGATGATCAGATCCGGGTCCGGCAGCCCCTTGGTGTAGAGGTGCTCGGAGATGTGGTCGACGTCGAGCGAGGTGGCCAGCTCCTCGAGCGTGCCGCCGTTCGCGGCGTGCTCCGCCAGCAGCGAGCGGACCGCGTCGGCGATCTCGCGCCGCCCGCCGTACCCGACCGCGATGTTGACCTGAGCCCCGCCGTCGCGGTCCCGGGTGCGTTCCTCGGCGGCCTTGAGCGCGGCGGCGTGCTGCGCCGGCAACACGTCGAGCGCGCCGACCATCCGCAGCCGCCAGGGGTTGCCCTCCTCGGCCAGCTCCGTGGTGAGGTCCTCGATGATCTGGAGCAGTGGGTCCAGCTCGGCGGCCGGGCGGGAGAGGTTGTCGGTGGAGAGCAGCCACAGCGTGACGTGCCCGACACCGGCCGCGTCGCACCAGCGGAGCAGCTCCTTGATCCGCTCGGCGCCCATCCGGTGGCCGTCGTTCGGGTCGACGAAGCCCATCTCCCGGGCCCATCTGCGGTTGCCGTCGCACATCACGCCGACATGCGCGGGTACAGGCTTGCCCGCGAGCTTCGCCGTCAGCCGGCGCTCGTACACGGAGTAGAGGAGTTTCCGCAGAGTCATCACCTTGCAGGGTAGCGACCCGTGAGAAAGATCAGTGTCTCGGTGGCGTATCAGCCGACGGCGAGCCGGTCCGGCGCGGTCGCGGCACGTCAGCGGCGATTGCCGCGAGCGTGCGGGCGTCCAGCCGCCCGTCGCCGAGCCCCAGCTCCACCACGGTGCGGTAGACCCGCTCGTCGCGCCCGGCCGCGCCGACCACCGCGTCGACCACCCAGCGCCGACGCGCCAGCCAGGCCGCCGCCGAGCTGTGCCGCAGGTGGGTGCCGAGCCGGGCGCGCAGCGCGGCGGCGTACCCCCGGGCGGCCTCGGCCGGACTGCCGGCCGCCGCCGCGCCGGCCAGCGCCCCCGAGCGCAGCGCGTAGAAGATGCCCTCGCCGGTGAACGGGTTGATCAGCGACAGCGCGTCCCCGGCCAGCACCACCCGGCCCCGCCCGGGCGCCGGCCGGTGGGTGGACAGCGGCAGGTGGTGCGCGCGCAGGCCGGTCACCGTGGCCGGGTCGACTCCGGGCAGCAGCGCGGCCATCCGGTCCAGCAGGTGCGCGCGGCTGAGCGGCTCGCCGCGCAGCACCTCCCCGTACCCGACGTTCGCGCGACCGTCACCGATCGGAAAGACCCAGGCGTACGCGGGCCAGCGCGCCGCCGAGGTGACGATGAGCTGTTCGGGCGGCCCGGGCGGGGCCGGCGCGTAGCCCCGGATGGCGAGCGCCAGGTGCCGGTCCGGGTTGACCGGGTGCCCGAGCGCGCGCCGGACCACCGAACCGGCGCCGTCCGCGCCCACCAGCGCCCGCGCCGACAGCTCACCGTCGAGCACCACCCGGTCGGGAGCGATCTCCACCCGGCGTACGGTGTGCCGCCGCAACTCCGCGCCGGCCGCCACCGCCGCCGCCACCAGGCGTGCGTCGAACACCTGGCGGGGCACCGTGTACGCGGGTCTGGGCAGCGTCCGGGCGACGGTGCCGCCACCGGGTGCTACCAGGCGCAGCGCGGGCAGGGGCGGGTAGCCGTCGACGGCCCCGGTCACGCCCAGCTCGTCGAGGACGTCCAGCGCGTGCGCGGCGATGCCGTCCCCGCACGCCTTGTCGCGGGGGAAGTCGGACCGGTCCAGCAGCAGCACCCGCGCCGCCCCGGCCCGTCGTGCGCCGAGCGCGGCGGCCGCTCCCGCCGGCCCCGCCCCCACCACCACGACGTCCCACACCACCTCATCCTCCCCCGCCGGCCCCCACCCCGGGCATCAACGGGACCGGGTGGCCCGGTACAGCGACCAGACGCAGAGGGCTGCCGCCGTGACCAGCGGGGCGCCGTCGCGGATCAGGCCGTCGGCGCCGAGCAGCCACCAGCACAGGGGCAGGTCGATCGCGAGGACGCCGAGGGTGACGGCCACCAGGCCCTTCCGCGCCCACGCCTTGTCGCGCAGCAGGAACGCGGTGCAGAACAGGACGGCGTAGCTGACCGCGATGCCGGCGCCGAACCAGAAGATCAATGCCGGTACGGCGGCCAGCCGCCCGTCCAGCACGGCGCCGGTCGCCACCAGCGCCGGCACCAGCATCAGCGGGCTGTAGGTGAACGCCGCGACCCGGGCGGTGAGCAGCCAGCCGTTCGCCTGCGGACGCTTCGGCGTCATCTCCCGCCAGGCGATCGTCCCGCCCTCGACGACCAGGCCCTTGCGGTGCCGGACCAGGTACGCGCGGATCGCCTCGGAACGGTAGAGCAGCACCACCACGGCGACGCAGAGCGCGGTGAGCACGGCGAACCCGATCAGGCCGGGCAGCGCGGGCACCCCCTGCCGGGGCACGATCAGCCGCCCGACCGCGAAGATCGTGGTCACCGCCAGGCCCGAACGGCCGGGCGCCCACCCGGCCCTTGTTCACCTGCCCGATCAGCAGCAGGAAGCCGAGCGATCGGAGCATCGCCCAGCCGGTGCGTACGGCCAGACCGAACTCCTGCTCCGGGGCGTACCAGTAGTTGAGCAACTCGACCACGACGGTGGCCGCCGCGGTCACGGCGAGCAGCGTGGTCAGCGCCCGGACGGCGGACGGCCGCCGGACCTCGACAGGTTCAGCGGCCGTCCTCATGGCATCCGATGTTGCCCGGCGCGGGCAACAGGCACACCTGTTACTTCTGCGGCTCCGCGTCGAGGCGGGCGCGCAGCGCGTCCAGCTCGGCCCAGAGCACGCCGGGGAGCTTGTCCCCGAACTTCTCGAACCACTCGGTGACCAGCGGCAGCTCGTTGCGCCACTCGTCCGCGTCGACCTTCAGCGCGATCCGGACGTCCTCCGGGGTCATGTCCAGACCCTCGACGTCGAGCGCGTCCTGCGCCGGGACCATGCCGATCGGCGTCTCCACCGCCTCGGCCCGGCCCTCCAACCGCTCGATGACCCACTTGAGCACGCGGGAGTTCTCGCCGAAGCCCGGCCAGAGGAAGTTGCCCTCGGCGTCCTTGCGGAACCAGTTGACGTAGTAGATCTTGGGCAGCTTGGCCTCGTCGCCGTCCGCGCCCTTGCCCATCTCGATCCAGTGCCGGAAGTAGTCGCCGGCGTTGTAACCGATGAACGGCAGCATGGCCATCGGGTCACGACGCACCACGCCGACCGCGCCGGAGGCGGCGGCGGTGGTCTCCGAGGAGAGCGTGGCGCCCATGTAGACGCCGTGCACCCAGTCGCGGGCCTCGGTGACCAGCGGGATGGTGTCCCGCCGACGGCCGCCGAACAGGATCGCGTCGATCGGCACGCCGTTCGGGTCGTAGTAGTCGTCGGCCAGGATCGGGCACTGGGTGATCGGGGTGCAGAAGCGGCTGTTCGCGTGCGAGGAGAGGTTCTCGCTCTCCGGCGTCCAGTCGTTGCCCTTCCAGTCGATCAGGTGCGCCGGCGGCTCACCCATGCCCTCCCACCAGATGTCGCCGTCGTCGGTCAGCGCCACGTTGGTGAAGATGGAGTTGCCGCGGTCCAGCGTCCGCATGGCGTTGGCGTTGGTCTTCCAGTCGGTGCCGGGGGCGACACCGAACAGGCCGTACTCCGGGTTGATCGCGTAGAGGCGGCCGTCCTGGCCGAACCGCATCCAGGCGATGTCGTCGCCGATGGTCTCGACCTTCCAGCCCGGGATGGTCGGCTCCAGCATGGCGAGGTTGGTCTTGCCACAGGCGGACGGGAAGGCGCCGGCGATGTGGTAGACCTTGCCCTCCGGCGAGGTGATCTTGAGGATCAGCATGTGCTCGGCCAGCCAGCCCTCGTCGCGCCCCATCACGCTGGCGATACGCAGCGAGTAGCACTTCTTGCCCAGCAGCGAGTTGCCGCCGTAGCCGGAGCCGAAGGACCAGATCTCCCGGGTCTCCGGGAAGTGCGAGATGTACTTCGTCTCGTTGCACGGCCAGGCCACGTCCTGCTGACCCGGGGCCAGCGGCGCGCCGATCGAGTGCAGCGCGTGCACGAAGTCGGCGTCGTCGCCCATCGCCTCCAGGATCGCCGACCCCATCCGGGTCATGATCCGCATGGAGGCGACCACGTACGGGCTGTCGGTGATCTCCACGCCGAACATGGGGTTCTCGGCCTCGATCGGACCCATGCAGAACGGGATGACGTACATGGTGCGCCCGCGCATGCTGCCGCGGTACAGCTCCGTCATCGTCCGCTTCATCTCGGCCGGCGCCATCCAGTTGTTGGTGGGGCCGGCGTCCGCCTCGTCGACGGAGCAGATGAAGGTGCGCTCCTCCACCCGGGCGACGTCCGTGGGGTCGGTACGCGCGTAGAACGAGTTGGGCTTCTTCTCGGGATTCAGCCGGATGAGGGTGCCGTTTGAGACGAGCTCGTCGGTGAGGCGGCGCCACTCCTCATCAGACCCGTCCACCCAGACCACGCGGTCGGGGGTGGTCAGTTCCGCGACCTCACGTACCCAGGCCAGCAGCTTGGGGTGGGACGTCGGGGCCTGATCGATACCCCGAACAGCAGCCGGAGCAACCATGTCACTTCTCCTTGTGGTCGACGCTGACCGATCTATGGGGTGCACGAGTTCTGGCGGGCAAGTACGCCGCCTCGTGGAAACCTGGGATTGGGCTCAGCGTAAACCGGACTGCCTCGCCAGTCAGTGGGACTGGTTGTGAAGAACTGCACAAGGTACGGCCACGCTGCGGCTTCACGATCTGATACCCGCTTTCGCGCGCAGTTTCACGCAAATCCTGCGGTGAACCTTCGACGGCCCGCTCCGTCCCCGGAGTGACCGCGACGCCTGATCGCGGGGAAGCGTACGAACATGTCGTGAAAGACGATTCCGTGATGGGCTCCACAGATTCACACAGCGGGTTACCCTCTGCTCACGGACATCGAGAACGGGCGACAGATCCCCGGCCCGGGCGGCCCGGCCGCGAGGGCCACGACGAAGCCGTCGTGGCCGACTCGCCGTTGCGGTCCGCCCGTGTACCCCACAACCGGTACTCTCGGCGGGTGGCCGCGACGATGACCGGGGACCAACCGGGGGCTCCGCAGACCCGTCGGGGTCCGATCGGAGCACTACTCGACCGTTTCGGTCACCTGATCCACGAGTTGAGCAAGTTCGCCACCGTCGGCGGCTTCGCCTTCGTGGTCGACTTCGTCCTCTTCAACTTCCTGTCCAGTGGCCGGGACATGCCGCCGCTCGCCGCGAAGACCATCTCCACGGTGATCGCGGCGACCGTCGCCTTCCTCGGCAACCGGTTCTGGACCTGGCGGCACCGGCAGCGCTCCAACCCGGCCCGGGAGTACGCGCTGTTCTTCTTCTTCAACGCGGTCGGTCTCGGTATCGCGGTGGCAAGTCTCGCGGTCAGCCACTACGGGCTGGGCGCGGTCTGGCCGGCGGTGTTCCAGACCCCGCTGGCCGACAACATCGCCAGCTTCATCGTCGGCACCGGCCTCGGGACGCTCTTCCGGTTCTGGTCGTACCGACGGTTCGTCTTCGTCGACGCGGGAACACCACCCGTTCCGGCAACGAGCCACGACCGAGAGTCCGGGGCGTGACGAACCGCCCATCCCGACCCGCCGGGCCGAGCCGGCCCAGCCCACTGCCTAAGGTGTTCCGCATGCCTGGAGTCCGTCTGCTGCCCGAGCGCTGGCAGAAGTTCATCCACGAGGCGCTCAAATTCGGCATCGTCGGCGGCATCAACACCGTCATCAATTACGCGGTGTTCAATGCCCTGGCACTCACGGTTTTCCGCGACGGTCAGCTGAAAGCGACTGTGATCGCGACGATTGTCGCCACGATCACGTCGTATCTGATGAATCGTCACTGGACGTACCGGGATCGGCCGAAATCGGCACTCCGGCGGGAATACGTCCTGTTCTTCCTTTTCAACGGCGCCGGCCTGGTCATCGAACTCGGCGTCCTGGCCCTGGCCAAGTACGGCCTCGGCGTACACGGACTGCTGGCGCTGAACGTCGCCAAGACCATCGGTGTCCTGCTGGCGACGCTGTTCCGCTTCTGGTCCTACCGCACGTTCGTCTTCCAGCCGGTGCCCAAGCACGCCGAGGAGACCTGGCACTCGGTGCCGCGTGACGAGTGGGACAACGTCGCCGAGATGGACCCGGTGGCCGAGCTGGCCGAGTCGGTGAGCGAGCTGGAGGAGGAGGAACCTCCCCCGGGCGCCGGGCGACCCGACTACGCGCCGCCCCGGGGCCGTCCGGCACCTGCTGACGCCGGGCTCGGGGGCGCGCTCGGCGCCGACCTGGACGCCGAATTCGCCGCCGAACTCCAGCCCCGCCGCGCGCGCCGCTGACCGACGAAGAGGGCCGGCACCTCCGCTTCCGGGGGTGCCGGCCCTCTTCGGTCGGCGGCGCGGTCAGGGCTGGTCGCGCAGGGACTTGCCCTCGGCCATGTCGGCGAGGATCTCGCGCATCTCGTCGTCGCCCAGGCTGTGCTTGTCGTGGTGCGCCTCGACCAGCTCGTACAGCTTCGTCTGCACCCGGTCCACGCCCGGCACGTCGTGCAGCACCGACTGGCCGCGCTCACCCGCCGACTCGATGGTCAGCGTGCCGCAGCCGAGCAGCCGCTCCACGAAGCGCTGGTTCATGGCGTGGTCGTTGATCCGGGTCAACGGCAGGTCCCGCCGGTTGCGCGACAGCACCCCCTGCTGGAGCAGGACGCGCTCGTTTGTGAACAGGTAGTGCGTGGTGCGCCAGACCAGGAACGGCCACAGAGCCAGCCACAGCACCAGCGCCAGGGCGACCACCGCGAGGGCGTAGAGCGCGATGGTGCCGCCGCTGCCGTCGGGCAGCAGAATCCAGCCGGCGACGACTGCCGCGACGGCGAGCACGAGCACCAGGACCGGCCGGATCAGGGCCTTCCAGTGCGGGTGCAGGTGCAACACGACGTGCTCGTCCTCGGTGAGCACGTCTTCGGGGAACGCCACGGGGGAACCTCCTCGCAGAACAGGACGCGCTGACCGTAACCGGTCGGCGCATCCCGTCGGCATCGGCCGCGCGGGCGGCTGCCCGTGGTTGTTAAGAGGGGGCCCTTCCTTTCACCGCAGGTGCAGCACGTCTCCCGCGGCCAGCCGCAGCGTCTCGGCATTCGTCTCCACCAGGAGCTGCCCGTCGGCGTCCACCCCGGTCGCGGTGCCGTGCGCCTCGCTGCCGTCGGGCAGCAACACCCGCACCTGGCGACCGATGGTGGCGCACCCGGCCAGGTACGCCTCGCGCAGCCCACTGGCCTCCGCATCACCTCCGGCGTCACGCCAGCGCTCGTACCAGTCGGCGAGCGAGCGCAGCAGCGCCCGCAGCAGCGGGTCCCGGTCGGTGGCGGTGGCGCCGGCGAGCTGGAGCGAGGTGGCGGGCAGCCCGGTCGGGTTCTCCGGCAGCTCGTCGGCGCGCAGCGTCACGTTCAGCCCCACGCCGACCACGATCGCGGGCGGCCTGTCGTTCTCCCCCGGCACCGCCTCGGCCAGCACGCCGGCGCACTTCGCGCCGTCCACCAGCAGGTCGTTGGGCCACTTCAGCCGCGCGTCCAGCTCGGCCAGCAGGCGTACCGCCTCGACCAGCGCGACACCGGCGAGCAGCGGCAGCCACCCGTACCCGGTGACCGGCACCGGCGCCCAGCCGCGCTCGGGGACCGCCTCGCCGGGCCGCAGCAGCACGCTCGTGGCGAGACCGGCGCGCGGCGGCGACTGCCAGACACGGCCCCGACGGCCCCGGCCGGAGGTCTGCCGCTCGGCGACCACCACCAGGCCCTCCGGCTCGCCGCCCCGCGCCGCGGCCACCGTGTCGGCGTTCGTCGAGCCGGTCTCGGCCAGCAACTCCAAGCGTCGCCAGGGCCCGTTCGGCGCGACCAGCGCGCGCCGCAGCCGGGCCGCGGAGAGCGGCGGTCGGTCCAGATCCGTGTACGGCGAGCCGGGCATCACGCCAGCCTACGGCCCGGATGAGGCGTACTGCACAGCCTCAGACACCTGAACCATCGTTATATTCCACGGGTGACTACCGAGACCGGGTTCAACATCCACACGACCGCCGGCAAGCTGGCGGACCTGGAGCGACGGCTCGACGAGGCGGTGCACGCCGGGTCGGCACGCGCGGTCGAGAAGCAGCACGCGCGGGGCAAGAAGACCGCCCGCGAGCGGATCGAGATGCTCCTCGACGAGGGATCGTTCGTCGAGCTGGACGAGTTCGCCCGGCACCGCTCGACCAACTTCGGGCTGGAGAAGACCCGCCCGTACGGGGACGGCGTGGTGACCGGCTACGGCACCGTGGACGGCCGGCAGGTCTGCGTCTTCTCGCAGGACTTCACCGTCTTCGGCGGCTCCCTCGGCGAGGTCTTCGGCGAGAAGATCGTCAAGCTGATGGACCTCGCGATGAAGATCGGCTGCCCGGTCGTCGGCATCAACGACTCCGGCGGCGCGCGGATCCAGGAGGGCGTCACGTCCCTCGGGCTCTACGGCGAGATCTTCTTCCGCAACGTGCGGGCCAGCGGCGTCATCCCGCAGATCTCGCTGATCATGGGCCCGTGCGCGGGCGGCGCCGTCTACTCCCCGGCGGTCACCGACTTCACCGTCATGGTCGACCAGACCTCGCACATGTTCATCACCGGCCCCGACGTGATCAAGACGGTCACCGGCGAGGACGTCGGCATGGAGGAGCTGGGCGGCGCCCGTACCCACAACACCCGCAGCGGCAACGCGCACTACCTCGGCACCGACGAGGAGGACGCGATCGAGTACGTCAAGGCGCTGCTGTCGTACCTGCCGTCGAACAACCTGGACGAGCCGCCGGTGTTCGACGCGCCCGCGATCCTCGACGTCACGGATGAGGACCGGGAGCTGGACACGCTGATCCCGGACTCGGCCAACCAGCCGTACGACATGCACCGGGTCATCGAGCACGTGCTCGACGACGGCGAGTTCCTCGAGGTGCAGCCGCTGTACGCGCAGAACATGGTGGTCGGTTTCGGTCGCGTCGAGGGGCGCCCGGTGGGCGTGGTGGCGAACCAGCCGATGCAGTTCGCCGGCACGCTCGACATCGCCGCGTCGGAGAAGGCGGCCCGGTTCGTGCGCACCTGCGACGCGTTCAACATCCCGGTGCTCACCTTCGTGGACGTGCCCGGCTTCCTGCCCGGCACCGGCCAGGAGTGGGACGGCATCATCCGGCGCGGCGCGAAGCTCATCTACGCGTACGCCGAGGCCACCGTCCCGAAGGTCACAGTCATCACCCGCAAGGCGTACGGCGGCGCGTACGACGTGATGGGCTCCAAGCACCTCGGCGCCGACCTGAACTTCGCCTGGCCGACCGCACAGATCGCGGTGATGGGCGCGCAGGGCGCGGTGAACATCCTCTACCGCTCGGAGCTGGCGAACGCCGAGGACCCGGCCGCGGTCCGGGCCGAGAAGATCGCCGAGTACGAGGACACGCTCGCCAACCCGTACATCGCCGCCGAGCGCGGCTACGTGGACGGCGTGATCCCGCCGCACGAGACGCGTACCCAGATCGTGCGGGCGCTGCGGGTGCTGCGGACCAAGCGCGAGACGCTGCCGCCGAAGAAGCACGGCAACATCCCGCTGTAGTACGTCGGGTGCCCCCGCCGCCTCGGTGGCGGGGGCACCGGCGTCAGCAGCCCGGGTTCGTGGCGCGGCACAGCCGCTCGGCCGCGACCCGGGCCAGGTCCCGCAGTGTCACCTCGTCGCCGCCCGGTCCGGTGCTCAGCACCGTGACGAGGTCACCGACCCGCACCACCACCTGCTCCTTCGGCGGGGTCCCGTCACCGAGCCGCGCCCCGGTGTCCAGCCGCCGGCCCTGCCCGACGGCGTGCCGCACGAGCACCGACTCGTCGCCGGCGAAGCCGCTGTCGACCGTCTGCCAGGAGTGGACGACCTCCGCCTGGACCCGCTTGCCCTTCAACTCCACCGGGCCGGTGAACCGCCACGTGCGGCAGGGCGCGAGCAGCGCGGGCAGCTCGTCGAAGAGCCGCTCGCCGTCCCGCGGCGCCAGCCGGTGCACATCCTGCAGGACCACCGCCTGCGGGGCCGACTGGTCACCGGCGCCCGGCCGCTTCCGCAGGAGGGTCACCGACCGCGAGTAGCGGGACTTCACCCACTCCGTCCGCAGGCCCTGCTCCTGCCGGCAGACCTCCAGCATCTTGTCCAGCTGGATCTCCTCGTCGAGGCCGGAGTCGTTCCACGGCGTGGTGCCGGCCGGCCGCACGTCGGACGGTTGCAGCAGCGCCTCGGCGGGCACCTCCGTGGCGCTCCACGGCGTCGCCGACGGATTGGCGGCGACCGGGGCCCGCGCTGGTGAGGCGGCACGCCCGGAGGCCACGAACGCGGCCCCGGAGGAGAGTGCGAGCACCGCCACCGCCGCGGCGGCCACCGTGCGGCGGCTGCGGCGCCGGGCACGTGCCCGCAGCTCGGCCGGTTCCGCCCAGCGGACGTTGCGCAGGTCCCGCTGCATCACGTCGATGAACGCCAGGTCGTCGTCACGCATCGGCGGGCTCCTCCAGATCCACTACCGCGAGCAGTTCGGCCAGGGCGGCTCGGCCCCGGGACAGCCGGGCCTTGACGGTGCCGACCGGGGCCTCGGTCTCCCGGGCCACCTCGGCGACCGGCATGCCGAGCAGGTAGTACAGCGCGAGAGCGACGCGTTGTTCCTCGGGCAGCCGCCGCAACGCGGCCACCACCTCGACCGTGTCGGTACTCGGCGCCGGCATGCTCTCCTCGGCGCCATGGCGCAGATAGGCGCGCGCCCGGCTGCGCAGGCTGCGCCAGCGGCTCACCGCGATCCGGCTCGCCACCACCCGCACCCATGCCTCCGGGTCGTCGTATCCGCGCACTGTGGACCACCGCTGCCAGGCCCGGATGTACGCCTCCTGCACGGCGTCCTGCGCCTCGGCGAGGTCGCCGGTGAGCACGTAGACGAAGCCGAGCAGCCGCTGTCGGCTGCCCCGGTAGAACTCGTCGAATCCGTCGACGTCCGGCACCTGCTACCTCCCGAGTGACGGTCGCAGGGGACACGCCTGGCGTGCCTGGTGCGGTTGCCCGCTCAGCCGATCATTTTCTCGAGTTCGCCGAGCGGGAAGCCGCCGGCCGGGATCCGGTCGCGGACGGCCCGGCGGACGGCGGTCTGCACCACCGCGTTGGCCGGGGTGGGTACGCCGTGCAGGCGCCCGAGCAGCACGATCTCGCCGTTGAGGTGGTCGGTCTCGACCGAGCCCGCGCCCCGGGCCAGGCTCTGCCAGGTGGAACCGCCGGAGCGCTCCTCGCCGCCGACGGGCCGGTGCGACACCAGGTCACCGCGCTCGGCGGCCTCCTCCTCGACGGTGGTGTGCGCGATGCCGGCGGCGGCGAGCGCCGCCTCGCCCTCGGCGCGTACCCGCTTCGACAGGGCCTCGGGCACGTCCCGGCCGAGCAGCGCCTGGAGGCCGTTGCCGAGGTTGGCGAGCAGCTTGCCGTACTTCCAGCGCATCACGTCGTCGCGCACCGGCGCGACGAACCCGGCGGAGGTCAGGTCGGCGGCGACCGCCCGGCTGGTGTCGTCGGCGCCGCTCGGGTAGCGGCCGATGTGCAGCATGCCCGGGTGCGGATGCCCGTTGGCGACCACCAGGCCCGGTTCCAGGTGGGTGGCGGGCAGCCACACGCACACCGGGTGTACGCGGGCGAAGCGCCGCAGCGCGGCCGGCTCGTTCGCCACGCCGTTCTGGGCCAGCACGACCGGCAGCCGTTCGCCCGCCGTTCCGCCGCCCTCGACCGGCGCGTCCGCCCACGCCGTCAGCGCCGCCACGGTGTCCTGCGACTTCACGGTGAGCACCAGCACGGTGTCGGCCGGCAGGGGCGGGCCGTCCGGCCCGGCCACCGCCGGCAGCCGGCCGATGACCTCACGCTCCGGCGTGCGCAGCGTCAGACCCCGCTCCCGCAGCGCGTCCAGATGCGCGCCGCGGGCCACGAGCGTCACGTCGTGGCCGGCGTCGGCCAGGAGTACGCCGATGGTGCCGCCGACCGCGCCCGCTCCGATGATCACATATCGCACGGGTCCGATTCTGCCCCTATGTGGCCTCGCCCGCCGGATACGCCGCTTGTCAGGCGGTGAGCCCCGCGTCGGCCAGGATCGGACCGGCCAGCAGCAGCGCGCCGACCACCAGCGCGCCCACGCTCACCAGCAGGAACACGCCCACCCATAACAGCGCCGGGAACGGCGTGAGCCGGGCGAGCTGGTCGGCGTCGGACTGCGGCATCCGGCCCCGGGCGCGTTGCCGGTGCAGCTCGAACACCGGTCGTACGCCGCCGAGCAGCAGGAACCAGACCGACGTCCAGGCGAACGCGGCCTGCACCTCGGGCGAGGTGTACCAGGAGACGGCGAGCACCACCCCGCCGGTGACAAGCAGCGAGAGCACGCCGAACAGGTTGCGGATCATCACCAGCATGGCGAGCAGCAGCGCCACCGCCAGCCACAGCAGCAGCGTGATCCGGTTCCCGGCCAGCAGCCACGCGCCGCCGAGGCCGAGCAGCGACGGCGCGACGTACCCGGCGAGCAGCGTGAGGATCATCCCGGGCCCGGTGGGGCGGCCGGCGGAGAGCGTCAGCCCGGAGGTGTCCGAGTGCAGCCGGATGCCGTGCAGCCGGCGGCCGGTGAGCAGCGCGACGAGCGCGTGGCCGCCCTCGTGCGCGATGGTGACCGCGTTCCGGGCGATCCGCCACGGCAGCCGGGTGGCGACCACGGCGAGCGCGACCACGGCGGTGAGCACCACCAGCAGCGGCGGCGGGTCCGGCTGGGCGCTCGTCAGCGTGTCCCAGAGCGTGGTGAGGCCGTCGATCAGGGGCATGGGCGGGGAGCCTACCGGCCCGAGCCGTGTCGTTCGACCGGCCGAGTCTCATAGAGTGTGAGACTGATCGGACGAGGCGCCGGAGCGGAGGTGAGGTCGGTGAGCGCAGCTCCCTTGGAGCCCTACAGCTCGCACGAGCAGGACGGCGACAGCCACTCGCTGCGGCTGCACCGGCTCGACGGCGCGCACTACGTCGAGGACGCGGTGGCCAAGGCGGGTGAGACGCTCAGTGTCACCGAGCCGTTCCGCTGGGCGATGGACCCGAGCGCGCTCCGCTGATCCGCAAACGACGCGCCACCTGGGCGAACGATGGGCGTCGATGAAAATTTCCTTGCTCCCTATTGCGATCTAGGGCACTAAGCTCCAAAGATGGGCGTCAATAAACGGACGTTCCTCTGGAGGCAACCATGGCCCGTACCAGACTCTCCGTACGCCGGCTCCTCGCTGCCGGCCTGGCCGCCGCCGCCACCGCGGCCGTGGCCCTCGTGGCGACCGCCGGACCGGCCGCCGCCGCGACCACGCCCGGGATCGACGTCTCCCGTTACCAGGGCAGCATCAACTGGACCAGCGTGCGCAACGCGGGCATCCAGTTCGCCTTCATCAAGGCCACCGAGGGCACGAGCTACAAGGACCCGAACTTCAACGCGAACTACGTCAACGCGTACAACGCCGGGGTGATCCGCGGGGCATACCACTTCGCCCGGCCGAACATCTCCGCCGGTTCCACCCAGGCCAACTACCTGGCCAGCAACGGCGGCGCCTGGTCGGCCGACAGCCGCACGCTGCCCGCCGCGCTGGACCTGGAGGGCAACCCGTACAGCGGCGGCTACTGCTACGGCCTGAGCACCACCGGCATGCGCAACTGGGTCCAGGACTTCCTCAACACCTACCGCTCCCGCACCGGCCGGTACGCGGTCATCTACACCACGACGAGCTGGTGGAACCAGTGCACCGGCAGCTGGAGCGGCCCGTGGGCCAACCACCCGCTGTGGATCGCCCGCTGGGCCAGCTCGCCCGGCACCCTGCCGGCCGGTGCTCCGTTCTACAGCTTCTGGCAGTACACGAGCACCGGCTCCGTCTCCGGGATCAGCGGCAACGTGGACCGCAACTACTGGAACGGTGACCGCAGCCGGCTGATCGCCCTGGCCAACAACACCTGATCCACCGGCTTACGACAGTGGGACCGCCTCCGTGCGAGGCGGTCCCACTGTCGCGTCGTACGTGGCTCAGGCTCTGCGGCGCGCGGAGGCCGGCACGGGCGTCCGGCGCATCCAGCGCCACGCCGCCACACCCGCGATCGTGAGGGTCAGCACACCGAGGACCGCGACCGGCGCGGACAGGCCGGCGGCGATCAGGAGCAGCACGACGTCGCCGAGCGCAACGAGCATCCACAGTGCCAGCCGCGGGCCGGTGTCCCTGCGTCGGTAACCCATGTCGCGCCTCCTTCCGTCGTCGGAGGATTCATACCCCCGAGGACGGAAAGCCATGCGAGCGAGTTTCGTGACCGGCGGGATTCCCGGTCAGTTCTGGCGGTCCGGCACGAAGCCCTTGGTGATGATCTCCCAGTTCGCCAGGTTGGCGTCCCAGTCCTTCGCCGGGACCTCCCAGCGCAGCGCGAAGCCCCGGTTGCTGGCGGTCGCCACACCACGGTTGCGGACGTGGAAGCGGGTGTCGCCGTTGCGCGTCTCCAGCCAGTCCCAGTCGGCGCAGGTGCGGAAGTAGGGGTCGCACTTGGTGATGCCGACCAGTTTGTAGTTGCGCACGAAGTTGCGCCGGCTCGACTCCTGGCTCTTCCAGTCCGCGTACGCGTCCTTCTTCGGGTTCGGCGTCCACTGGATGAACAGCACCCGCCGAGCGCCACCGACCTCATAGAGCACGACGTTGTCGCTGCGGACCCGCGCCTCGAAACCGTTCGGGATCGGCACCTTGAAGCCGTTCGGGCCGGTGTAGAGACGCCAGCCGGCCGGCAACGCGGCCCCGGACGCCGACGGGCTGGCCGACGGCGTGGGGCTGGCCGACGCACTGGTCGCCGGGGCGCTCGGGGACGCGCTCTCGCTCGCCGCGGGCGGCGGCGCCGCCGACGCGGAGGTGCCGGCCGTCGGCTGACCGCCGTCGCCGTCGTCACCGTTGTTCAGCAGCGGCACGGCCACCACCAGACCGACCAGCAGCAGCAGTACCAGCGCGCCGATCAGCAGGTTGCGCCGGTTGGGCGCGGACTTCTCGACCGGCAGCACCGTGGCCCGGCCGGTCGACTGCGCCTCCTGCACCGGAGCCGGGCTGACCGGTGCGGAACCGGACACGGCCGGGCTGACCGGCGCCGGGGCGTCGGTGACGGGCTCGCCGTCGAGCCGCGTCTCGTCCAGCGCCGGGTCGACGCCGTCGACAGGGGCCTCGTCGTCCACCCGGGTCTCGTCGGTGGAGGGCGCCGGGTCGAGCTTGGTGGTCGGATCGGCGGCCGGCGGAGCCACCTTCGCCGTCGGGCCGGCGTCCGAGGTGGGCGCCGCCACCTTCGCCGTCGGGTCGACGGCTGCGGCCGTACCCCCGGTGGCGGCCCCGGAGACCGAGGTCGCCGCGCGCTCGGCCTGGTCGGCCGGGCGCGGCGCCGGCACCAGCGGCGGGCGCGGCACGCGCGGACCGTTCGGCCCCGGCCGGCGTACGCCGTCCAGCAGTGAAATGCCCTTGGCCCGGCGACCGGCGGCCTTGCGCAGCATGCGCTCCGCCACCTCGGCGGTGATCCGCTCGTCCGGGTCCTTGCGCAGCAGGCCCTGGAGCACCGGCTTGAGCGGCCCGGCGTTGCGCGGCGGCGGCAGCGGCTCGGTGGCGAGCGCGGCCAGCGTGGCGATCGCCGACGGACGCGCGTACGGCGACTTGCCCTCGACCGCCGCGTAGAGCGTGGCGCCGAGCGACCAGAGGTCGGCCTCCGGCCCGGCCGTGCCGTCCCGCGCCCGCTCCGGCGAGATGTACGCGGGCGAACCGAGCACCATGCCGGTGCGCGTCACGTTCGGGTCGCCGGGGATCGTGGCCAGGCCGAAGTCGGTGAGCACCACGCGGCCGTCCTCGCCGAGCAGCACGTTGCCCGGCTTGACGTCGCGGTGCATGATGCCCGCCTTGTGCGCGGCCTTCAGCGCGTTCAGCACGCCGAGGCCGATCTCGACCGCCTTGGCCGACGAGACCGGACCGTCCTCGGCGATGGTGTCCTGCAACGACTTCGACGCCACGTACTCCATGACGATCCACGGATCGCCGTCGGTGCGCAGCACGTCGAAGATGCGGACCACGTTGACGTTGTTGAGCCGGGCGATCGCCCGCGCCTCCCGCAGCGAGCGCTCGCGCATCTCGCGGCGCTCCTCCGGGGTGAGGCCGGGCGGCGGGACCAGTTCCTTGATGGCCACGTCCCGGTGCAGCACCTCGTCCCGCGCCTTCCAGACGCGGCCCATGCCGCCCTGACCGAGCGGCGTGATAAGCCGGTACCGGTCGGCGACGAGTTGGGGGAGCGCGTTCGACATCGCAGAAACCGTACCCGGCCGCTGCGACGCCTACACCGTCGGCACGCCACTGTACGGCGAAGGTCGAATTCGTGACGGTTACCCTTGGGGCATGTCTGCCGAAGAGCCGCTGTTCCGGATCGTCCGCGGCGTGCCCACCGCCGAGGAGCTGGCCGCTCTGGTCGGCGCGATCATGGTGCGTACCCGCCCGGCCCAGGCCGCCACGCCGGCCCCCGTGTCGCAGTGGGCGCGCAGCGCACGTCCCGCCCTCGCCGGCCCGGTCGCCGGCGCCGGCGCGTGGCGGGCCTCCGGCCTGCCCCGCTGACGTCTGGTTCCACCCGCGGCGCCGGGCGGGGCTGCCGGGATCCACGTTGAGCCACTAACCTCACTCAGGGAAACCGTGTGGTGACGGGCAGGAGGCTCCGATGATCCCGGAGGACAACCAGCCAGCCGGCTGGCTGCGCGGCTACGGCGGCATCGAGGCCGACATCCGACAGATGCGGGAGTTCGCCGACCGCCTCCAGGACGAGGTGACGCGCAACTACTCGCCGCATCTGTCGTACATCGCCGACGACATGAAGGCCCCGGTGCCGAACCCGGCCGACGCCTTCATCGAGCTGGTCCATTTCCTCCAGGCCCACCACGACACCCAGACGGCAGCGGTCAGCGCCGTGTGGGACCTGGCACCCGCCACCGGCCGGCTCGCCGACGCCGCCGGCCGGATCGCCAACCACTACGGCGACGCCGACGCGTTCTCCTCCGCACGGGTCACCGACGTCGAACGGGCACTCGCCGGGCCGTCGAGCACCGTCGCCCGCCCGCTGCCGCCACTGGCCGACCCCACCGCCCCCGAACAGAGCCGGGTGATCCTGCCGTGATCGAACGGGGCAGCGGACGCACCTCCGGGCTGACCGACTGGCGGCTGATGGACGTCCTCAGCATGTGGGCGTGCCTCCAGGACCAGGACACCACCGGCCAGTGGAAGCAGGTCGCCGGTTGGCGCAAGGTCTGTGACCTCGCGCTGACCCACCTCAGCCGGCTGCGGGAATACCGGCGCGGCCTCGCCGAGGCCTGGCCACCCGAGACCAACGCCGCCGCGCGGGCGTACATCGCCGAACTCGACCAGCTCATCGACCGCGTGCAGCGCACCCACGACGCAGCCGCCGCGAACTACGACGCGCTCGCCGCCGCCACCCGCGCCATCGGCAGCGCGCGGGCCGAGCTGCAACCCCTGCACGAGGAGTACGAGAAGAGGCTGCGGCAGAAGCGGGCGTACGAGGCGACGATCGCCGACCCGAAGGCGGTGGCGGGTAGCCGGTTGCCGGAACGGCCCCCGGTCACTGACGACGACTTGGAGCAGTTGAACGTACGGGCGCGCGGGTTGATGACGGGGTTGAGCGGCGAGCTACAGCACGCCCAGGTCATGCTCCAGCGCCCGCCCACACCCAAGACATGGCCCGGCCGCGATGATGGGGCAGCACTGCCAAACGATCCAACAGTCCCCTCGATACCGCCTATCATCCCTACTCCATTTGTAACGTCAGTTGAAAGCGGCCCGACACCTCGGCCGAATGCCAATGTGACCAACTCCATCACGCCAAGTCCTCCGGGGATCGGGCCAGTGCTCGGGGGCGCCCCAACCGGAACCGCGGTAGCACCACAGGGTTCCGCCTCGGCTACACCCTCCACGCCCGGCCATCCCGCATCACATCCAGCACTGGGCGGCCCACCGCTACTTCCAGGCTCGCCAGGCTCGATGGCCCGCGCACCTCAACCGCCGCGAATTAACGGGTCCTCGCCATTAGGAAGGACGACCGCGAATAACGGAGAGGGCATTCGTCGCCCGCTGCCGCCTTCCGCGAGCTACCCAGGCGGACTAATCGGTGGAGTACCGGGTGCCGGCCAGCCTGCCTCATCGGTGCCCCCGCGTCGAATTAACCCGGTCGGCGGTGTAATCGGCGGCGGAGGAGCCGGAACGGCGCCAACCGGCGCCGCCGGATCGCGCCCTGGATCTGGAAAATTCTCGAACCCGGAGGGTTTTCACGGAGCGTCTCCGCTTGGCGGTGCTCCTGGCTTTGGGCGCACAGGAGGAAGCAACCGCGCAGCAGCAACGCATCGCCCCGAGGACCGCGAGCCCTCATGGGATCCAGACCACCCCTGGGTCACCCGAAAGGGAGTACCTCCTGTCGTTATTCCACCAGAGGAGGAAGGACCGATTGACCCCGGCCCCGCCATCGGATTCAACAGGTGAGGAAAGCCCAAAGCCGAATATTGGCAAATTTGGCGCTTGGCGGCCTCGTATTCGCCGCAACCATCTCGGTTGAGTCAATAATCTCCACCCCGCTCACTGCGGCCGCGAAGCCCGAGCCGCAGTGGCACCTATCCTATCTGCGGACAGTTGAGGCACACTCCCTTTCCACGGGCTCCGGGACGGTGATTGCCGTAGTGGACACAGGGGTTGCACCCCACACTGATCTCAAACAGAACCTGCTAGCCGGAATAGACCTAACAGCCGACCATTCACCTAACGGCCAGCGGGATTCAGACGGCCACGGAACAGCAATGGCTGGGCTCATCGCCGCCAACGGCGGACCAACTGGCAAGGGCGCTACCGGCGTCGCTCCGGGTGCCAAAGTCTTGCCCGTGCGGGCAAAAATCAGGAATTCAGAGGGCGACATTGCCGAACTGGTTAGCGGGATCGAGTTCGCAGTCTCAGCAGGCGTTGATGTTATAAGCATCTCTGCTGCGGCTCCCGCGGACGCCCAAGTCCGCAAGGCAATCAAGCTCGCGCAGCAAGCAGATATCGTGGTCGTGGCGTCGGCAGGCAATACCACAAGTTCATCTGTCGTGGAGTATCCGGCGCGCGAGCCTGGTGTAATCGCTGTCGGCGGGGTTGATCGACAAGGAAATCGCGCTAGCATCTCGGTTGCTGGGCCGGAGATCGACGTAGTCGCTCCGGCCGTCGACATCTACAGCACCGGTCTCAATGGGGGCTACCGGCTTGGTACCGGTACCTCAGATGCCACGGCGATCGTTGCCGGCGCTGCTGCCCTGATCCGCTCCAAGTACCCCAACCTCCCCGCGCAGGAAGTCGCCCACCGGCTGACCGCCACCGCCGTCGACAAGGGACCACCAGGCCGCGACGACCAGTACGGCTACGGCGTCATCGACCTGGTAGCGGCGCTCACCGCCGATGTCCCCCCGCTCGGCTTCGAGTCCTCGAACGTCACGCCACCGGCGTCGGCGGAGGCAGCCCCGGAAAAGGGCGACGACAGCAGCGCGACCGTACGCGGGCTCGCCACCCTGGGTGTGCTGGTGGCGGCGGGCGGCGGATACCTGTTCTGGCGTCGGCGCCGACGTGCCGACGACCCGCCGCCGAGGGTCAGCCGGTAGCGTCGGCGGGGTGTCGACCTCCGTACCGGTGCGCCTCGTGCTCGCCTCGCAGTCTCCCGCCCGCCGCAAGTTGCTCCAGGCCGCTGGCATCGAGCCCGACGTGCTGGTCAGCGGCGTGGACGAGTCCCAGGTGGTCAGCGAGCGCGCCGAGGATCTGTGTCTGGAGTTGGCCCGGTTGAAGGCGCAGGCCGTACGCGATCGGCTGCGGCCGTCGCCGGACGAGCGCACTCTCGTGCTCGGCTGTGACTCGGTGCTGGCCTTCGACGGTGAGATCCTCGGCAAGCCCGATGACGCGGCGGACGCCACCCGGCGGTGGCAGCGGATGCGCGGGCGCAGCGGTGTCCTGCACACCGGGCACAGTCTGATCGACGTGACGCACGAGTCGCGGGCCGAGGCCGTCGCGTCGACCACTGTGCATTTCGCCGACATCAGCGACGAGGAGATCGCCGCGTACGTGGCGACGGGCGAGCCGCTGGCCGTTGCCGGCGCGTTCACCATCGACGGGCTGGGCGGCGCGTTCCTGACCGGGATCGAGGGTGACCCGGGCACAGTGGTGGGGTTGTCCCTGCCGTTGCTGCGCCGACTGCTCGCCGAGGTGGAGCTGAGCATCGTCGACCTGTGGACGAAGGTCGCGCCCGGGGGCCAGGAGATCGAGCATCTCGGCTAACGTCCGGACATGACCACGAAGCCTCTGCCGCTCACCCCGGAACTGCACGCCTACCTGGTGGCCCACGGGTCCGCGCCGGACGAGATCGTCCGGGAGCTGGCCGAGGAGACCCGGGCGGCCCTGCCCGCCGAGGCGGTCATGCAGGTCGCGCCGGAGCAGGCGGCGTTCCTGACGTTCCTGACCCGGCTGCTCGGCGTACGGCAGGCGGTCGAGGTGGGCACGTTCACCGGCCTCTCCTCGCTGGCGATCGCCCGGGGGCTCGCCGATGGCGGGCGGCTGACCTGCTTCGACATCTCCGAGGAGTACACGGGCGTGGCCCGGCGCTACTGGGAGCGCGCCGGTGTGCAGGACCGGATCGAGCTGCGCATCGGCCCGGCCGCCCAGACGCTGCGCGAGCTGCCCCGCGAGCGTTACCTGGACTTCGCGTTCATCGACGCGGACAAGGTCGGCTACCCGATCTACTGGGACGAGCTGGTGCCGCGCATGCGCCCCGGCGCGGTGGTCGCCGTCGACAACACGCTGCGCGACGGCCGGGTGCTCGCCCCGCGCAACGCCGACGACCGGGCGATCGCCGCCTTCAACGACGCGGTGATCGCGGACGTGCGCGTCGAGGCGGTCATGCTGCCGATCGCCGACGGCGTCACACTCGCCCGAGTGCTCTGAGCCGGCCCGAACACAACCTCGCCGAAGTGGCGGCAACCCTGAACACCGGATACCGCCACCTCGCCGAAACGGAGTCGATCAAGTCGCGCGGACCGGCGCGGGCAAGGCACGCCCCAGCCGCACCGTCAGCAGCACCGCCACCGCGATGAACGCGGGCAGCAGCAGGAACGCCGGGTGCGGGCCGGCGCCGTCGGCCACCCACCCGAGCGCGACCGGCGCGATCCCGAAACCCACACCCATCGAGTACGCCGACCAGCCCGCCGCCTTGTCGGCGGCCGGACCGGCGACTGCGAGCGCGATGGAGATCGCCAGCGGGTAGTGCAGCGCGTTGCCCAGGCCGAGCACGACCAGGCCGCTGACGGCGAGCCAGCCGACCGTACTGCCCCAGAACAGCGCGAACCCGGCCAGCGAGACGGTGAGCGCGCCGAGCAGCAGCGGCACCGGCGGCCAGCGCAGCGCGGCCCGGCCACCGGCGATCCGGCCGGCGAACATGCCGCAGACGATCGCGGCCACCGCCGCCGACGCCCCGCCCGCGCTCAGCCCGGCGTGGGTCCGCAGCACGTCGGCGGTCCAGAGCGACAGGCAGACCTCGATCGACCCGGTGACTGACATCAGAACCCAGGCGATCCAGTACGCACGCGGCAGCCGCCCCGCTGCCCCACGCACCCCGGAGGCGGGCACCTCCGACGCCGGCATCCCCGGCGCGGGCACGGCCGAAGCGGGCACAGGCACGGCACCCCCGGACGACACGGTGACGGGAGCGCCCGGAGCGGGCACGGCGGCGTCGGATGCGCCGACGGCGGGTACTGCCGGAGCGGGCGCGGTGGCCTCGGCCACCCCGGACGTGGGGACGGCGGGCACCCGGGTGGATGCGGCCACGGCGACCGGTGTGCCGGCAGCCGCGACAGCGGGGGCGCGGTTCGGCCCGCGTACCCGGAAGGTCAGAGCCGCGAGCGCGACAAGCGTGATCAGCCCGACCTCGACGGCCATCAGCGGTCGCCAGCCGAGGCCGGCGTCGACGCTGGCGCCGATGGTCAGCGGCGCCAGGATGCCCATGCCGGCGCACGCGGCGTTGGCCTCGGTGAGCGCGGCGGGGGCGGCGGGTCCGTGCCGGGCGGTGAGCACCACGCTGACGCCACTGACGATCATCATGCCGAAGGTGGCGATGACCGCGACGGCGGCGAGCGTGGCGGGTAGCGGGCGGAGCAGGCCGAGCGCGGTGACGCCGGCGGCGACGCCGGCGAGGCCGAGCCAGATGGCTGGGCCGCGGCCGAGGCGGCGGGCGATCGGGGCGAACAGCGCTCCGCCGGCCAGCGCGCCGACGGCGATGCCGGTGCTGTGCAGGCCGGCGACGGCGGCGCTGGTGCCTTGTTCGTCGCGGAGCAGCGGTACGACCGGGCCGAATCCGTAGAGGAAGAAGCCCCAGAGACCGAGCTGGGCGTAGGTCAGCCAGGTGATCCGGTCACGGGTGAGGCGGGGCACCGGCCCACGCTACGCGCGTGGCACCGGTGCCCCCTGCCTCCTGAGAGGTACGTCTCCCCTGGTCAGCGGACACTGCGGGCGAACTGGCGGGCGGCCCAGAAAACGCCTGCGGCGGCGAGCACCGCGATGATGCCGAGGCCCTGCCAGACGCGGTCGTTGCCGAGGTCGCCGTTGAACAGCGCGCGCGTGCCCTCGACCGCCCAGGAGAACGGGTTCCACTTGGCCACGCCCTGGAGCCAGCCCGGCGCGAAGGTGAGCGGCAGCAGGATGCCGGAGAGCAGCAGCACCGGCTGCGCGACGGTGTTCATGAGCGGGGCGAGCGCGTCCTCGCTCTTGACCTTGAGCGCGATGCCGTAGGAGACGGCCGAGGTCATCAGCGCGATGAGGGCGAGCATCAGGTACGCCAGGAGCAGGTTGCCGATGAAGACGCGCAGGTCGAACGCGAGCGCCAGCAGCGTGATGATGATCGCCTGCGCGATCAGCGAGACCACGTCACGCAGGGACCGGCCGAGCAGCAGCGCGAGCCGGCTGACCGGGGTGACCCGGGAGCGTTCGATCACGCCGGCGCGCAACTCGGCGATCAGGCCGAAGCCCTGGAACAGGCCGCCGAAGATGGCCAGCAGCACGAGCAGACCGGGCACGAAGATCTTGTACGCGGCGGCCTGCGTCGGGGCGTTCAGCGCGGGCTTGAGCAGCGGGGCGAACAGGAGCAGGTACATCACCGGCTGGAAGACGCCGACGAAGATCCACACCGGGTTGCGCAGCAGCAGTTGCGTCTGGCGCTGGAAGATCAGCCAGGTGTCGCGGGCGAGTTTCATGACAGCTTCTCCGGGGTTCAGGACTCGCGCAGCGAGCGGCCGGTCTTGGTGAGGAAGACGTCGTCGAGGCTGGGCCGATGCAGCTCGATCGAGCGCAGGTCCAGCCCGGCGTGGTCGAGGCGGCGCAGCACCTGCGGGATGGCGGTGGCGCCCTCGTCGACGTAGAGGCGCAGGCCGCCCTCGTCGACGGTCTCCAGCTTGCTCACGTACGCCTCGGTGTCGAGCAGTTCGGCGGCGCGCGGGGTGCTCGGGGCGTCCAGTCCGACGATCACCACCTCGCCGGAGATCTCCCGCTTCAGCTCGGCCGGCGTGCCCTCGGCGACGATCTCGCCGTGATCCATGATCGCGATGCGGTCGCAGAGCGCGTCCGCCTCGTCCAGGTAGTGCGTGGTGATGAAGACGGTCATCCCCTCGGTACGCAGCCGGCGGATCTCGTCCCACATGTGCGCGCGGCTCTGCGGGTCGAGGCCGGTGGTCGGCTCGTCCAGGAAGACGATCTTCGGCTCGTGGATGATGCCGAGCGCGATCTCGACCCGCCGGCGCTGGCCGCCGGAGTAGGTCTTGCACTTGCGGTCGGCGTACTCGGTGAGCTGGAAGGCTTCGAGCGCGCGCTCGGCGCGTCGGTGCGCCTCGGCCTTGCTGATGCCGTAGAGGCGGGCCTGGAGCACCAGCTCCTCGCGGGCGCTCGACTCGTCCCAGGTGCTGCCGCCCTGGGCCACGTACCCGATCCGGCGGCGCACCTCGGCCGGGTCCTTGCGCAGGTCGGCGCCGGCCACGGTGGCCTCGCCGCCGTCCGGCTCGATGAGCGTGGCGAGCATCCGCAGCGTGGTGGTCTTGCCGGCGCCGTTGGGCCCGAGGAAGCCGAAGATCTCCCCCTCGGCGACGTCGAGGTTGACGCCGCGGACGGCGTCCACGGTCTTCGTCTCGCGACCCTCGCGGGAGCGGTACGACTTCCGCAACCCCCTGGTCTCGATCATTTCTGCTCCTGGTCGTCCGGGCGGGCCTGACCGGCCGCCGATCGTCCGCGAGGACGCACGAATCCCCCGCGATTCCTACCGAGGCTAACGCGATATAGCTTCTTTGGTCAACGTTGATTATGTCGTGTCATCGGGAGCCGTCGGTCCAGCCCGACCAGCCCTCGGCCCGCTCCATCCCATCCGGCAGGTACGACACTCCCGACTCGATCCGCTCCGCGATCCGCTCGCACCACGCCGTCTCCGCCTCGGCGCGGGCCAGCCACAGCTCGAACATCCACCCGACGTGCACCGGCTTGCGGGTGCGTACCCAGTCCGAGTCGAGCGAGGCGCGCATCGACTCGACCCCGGCGCGAAGGAGGTTCGCCCGGTTGCGCAGCGCCGCCGCGGCCTCCTCGCGCGGCATCGCCGGCAGGAAGGAGAACGCCGCCACGAACGGGTCCGGCGGCTCCTGCACCTGCCACCACTGCGCGCGCAGCAGCGTCTCGAACTCGTCCTCCCCCTTCGCCGTCACCTCGTACGTGGTGCGGGCCGGGCGGGCGCCCACCTGCTCGACCGAGACGGTCCGCAGCAGGCCCTCGTCGGTGAGTTTGCGCAGCGCGTGGTAGATCGAGCCGGGCTGCACGTTGGCCCACTTGTCCGCGCTCCAGCTCAGCAGCTCACGGCGCACGTCGTAGCCGTGCACCGGCTGCATCCACCGGACCAGGCCCAGAATCATCATCCTCGTTGCCGACACCGGACAAGCGTAATAGGCAAATTTGACTACAGTGCCGCATCCCACACTGAGCGTTCGTTAGGCTCCGCAGGCAGGCCGCTAAACTCCCGGCAACGACCTCCCGGGAGGAGCCTCAAGGTGCGCAAGGTTCTCATCGCCAACCGCGGCGAGATCGCCGTCCGCGTCATTCGCGCCTGTCGCGACGCCGGCCTGGCGAGCGTCGCCGTCTACGCGGACTCCGACCGGGACGCCCTGCACGCCACGCTCGCCGACGAGGCGTACGCGCTCGGTGGCGACACCGCCGCGGACAGCTACCTGCGCATCGACAAGCTGATCGACGTCGCGGCCCGCTCCGGCGCGGACGCGGTGCACCCCGGCTACGGCTTCCTCTCCGAGAACGCCGACTTCGCCCAGGCCGTCATCGACGCCGGGCTCACCTGGATCGGGCCCACCCCGCAGGCGATCCGCGACCTCGGCGACAAGGTGACCGCCCGGCACATCGCGCAGCGGGCCGGCGCGCCGCTGGTGCCCGGCACCCCGGACCCGGTGGGCAACGCGGACGAGGTGATGGCGTTCGCCGTCGACCACGGCCTGCCGGTCGCCATCAAGGCCGCCTTCGGCGGTGGCGGGCGTGGCCTCAAGGTCGCCCGCACCATGGAGGAGATTCCGCACCTGTTCGAGTCGGCCACCCGCGAGGCGGTCGCCGCGTTCGGCCGGGGCGAGTGCTTCGTCGAGCGCTACCTCGACAAGCCGCGCCACGTCGAGGCGCAGGTGCTGGCCGACCAGCACGGCAACGTGATCGTGGTGGGCACCCGGGACTGCTCGTTGCAGCGCCGGCACCAGAAGCTGGTCGAGGAGGCGCCCGCGCCGTTCCTCACCGACGCCCAGCGCGCCCAGATCCACGACAGCGCCAAGGCCATCTGCCGCGAGGCCGGCTACCACGGCGCCGGCACCGTGGAATACCTGGTCGGCGCGGACGGCACGATCTCCTTCCTAGAGGTGAACACGCGGCTGCAGGTCGAGCACCCGGTGACCGAGGAGACCGCCGGCATCGACCTGGTACGCGAGCAGTTCCGCATCGCCGACGGGGAGAAGCTGCGCTTCACCGAGGACCCGACGCCGCGCGGACACGCCATCGAGTTCCGGATCAACGGCGAGGATCCGGGCCGCAACTTCCTGCCCGCGCCGGGCACCGTCACCGCGCTGCGCCTGCCCTCCGGGCCGGGCGTGCGGGTGGACACCGGCATCTCGGCCGGCGACGTGATCGGCGGCAACTTCGACTCGCTGCTCGCCAAGGTGATCATCGTCGGCGAGACGCGCGCCGAGGCGCTGGAGCGGGCCCGCCGGGCGCTCGACGAGATGGTGGTCGACGGCATGGCCACCGCGCTGCCCTTCCACCGCCTGGTGATCCGCGACGAGGCGTTCACCGCCGAACCGTTCACCGTGCACACCCGGTGGATCGAGACCGAGTGGGACAACACCGTACCGGCGTTCACCGCCGCCGCCGGCGCCGCCGACGAGCCGGCCGAGCGCGAGACCGTCGTGGTCGAGGTGGGCGGCAAGCGGCTGGAGGTCGTCCTCCCCGCCGGGCTCGGCGCGGGTACGGCGGCAGCCGCGCCCGCCGCGAAGAAGCCGGCCCGCCGGGGCGGCGGAGGCAAGGCGGGCGCCGCGGTCAGCGGCGACACGCTCACCTCGCCGATGCAGGGCACGATCGTGAAGATCGCGGTCGCCGACGGCGACGAGGTGGCCGAGGGCGACCTGGTCGTGGTGCTGGAGGCGATGAAGATGGAGCAGCCGCTGCACGCGCACAAGGCCGGCACGGTCAGCGGGCTCGCCGCCGAGGTCGGCGCGGTGATCACGTCCGGCGCCGCGATCTGCACCATCGCCTGAGGTGTAAGGAAGGGCCCCTTCTTAACGCCTGAGGTAGTGAAGGGGCCCCTTCTTAACAGCGCGAGGCCGGGTGGTGTGAGCCACCACCGGGGGCGGGCACGGCCCGGGGCGGGAATGATGGCCGGGTGCGGTTCCTTCACGGCGCGGTCCCCGCGCACGACCTGACCTACAACGACGTCTTCATGGCGCCCAACCGGTCCGAGGTGGGCTCCCGGCTCGACGTCGACCTGGCCACCACCGACGGGACCGGCACCACGATCCCGCTCGTGGTGGCGAACATGACGGCCGTCGCCGGCCGGCGGATGGCCGAGACGGTGGCCCGGCGCGGCGCGGTGGCGGTGATCCCACAGGACATCCCGATCGAGGTCGTCGCCGACGTGGTGGGCTGGGTCAAGCAGCGGCACCTGGTGCACGACACGGCGATCGCCCTCGGCCCGACCGACACCGTCGGCGACGCCATCCATCTGCTGCCGAAGCGGTCGCACGGCGCGGTGGTGGTGGTCGACGGGGACGGCCGGCCGATGGGCGTGGTGACCGAGGCGGACACCGTCGGGGTGGACCGCTTCGCCCAGCTCCGGCACGTGATGTCGACCGAGCTGCACACCGTGCCGGCGGACGCGGACCCGCGTACCGGATTCGACCGGCTGTCGGCGGGCCGGCGGCGGATCGCGCCGGTGGTGGACGGCGACGGCCGCCTGGTCGGGGTGCTGACCCGGCAGGGCGCGCTGCGCGCCACGCTGTACAAGCCCGCGGTGGACGACCGGGGGCGGTTGCGGATCGCCGCCGCGGTGGGCATCAACGGCGACGTCACCGGCAAGGCCGCCGCCCTGCTGGAGGCCGGGGTGGACACGCTCGTCGTGGACACCGCGCACGGGCACCAGGAGCGGATGCTCCAGGCGCTGCGGGCGGTCCGCCGGCTGGACCCGCCGGTGCCGGTGGCGGCGGGGAACGTGGTCACCGCTGATGGCGTACGCGACCTGGTCGACGCCGGTGCGGACATCGTGAAGGTGGGTGTCGGGCCGGGCGCGATGTGCACCACCCGGATGATGACCGGCGTGGGCCGTCCGCAGTTCTCCGCGGTGCTCGACTGCGCCGCGGCGGCCCGCTCGCTGGGGCGGCACGTGTGGGCCGACGGCGGCGTACGCCACCCGCGCGACGTGGCGCTGGCGCTGGCCGCGGGCGCGTCGAACGTGATGATCGGCTCCTGGTTCGCCGGCACCTACGAGTCCCCCGGCGACCTGTACACCGACGCCGACGGGCGGCGCTACAAGGAGAGCTTCGGCATGGCGTCCTCGCGTGCGGTGAGCGCCCGTACGGCCGAGGACAGCGCGTTCGACAGGGCCCGGAAGGCGATCTTCGAGGAGGGCATCTCCTCGGCCCGGATGTACCTGGACCCGAACCGGCCCGGCGTCGAGGACCTGATCGACGAGATCATCTCCGGGGTGCGCAGCGCGTTCACCTACGCGGGCGCGCGCAGCCTGGAGGAGTTCCACGAGCGGGCGCTCGTCGGTGTGCAGAGCGCCGCCGGCTACACCGAGGGGATGCCGCTGCCGACGAGCTGGTGACGTTCGGTCCCGCTCAGTCGAACAACCGCCTGATCACGGTACGGGCGGCAGCCTCCGGGTCGTCGCCCACCCGTGGCGGCAGCGCGCCGGAGAGCCAGAGCGTGGCGAAGCCGTGCACGATCGACCAGGCGGCGAGCGCGTCGGCGTCCGGCTCCCGCCCGGTGTGCCGGGCCACCCCCTCGCGCAGCACGTCGCCGGAGCGGGCGCGGGCGGCGACCAGCTCCGGGTCGTCGGCCCGGTACAGCTCGGGCCGGAACATGACGTCGAAGTGCGCCCGGTGCCGCACCGCGAACCCGACGTAGGCCACGCCGGTGTCGAGCAGGTCGTCCCCGGCCTGCCGCAACGCGTCGGCGAGCAGGTCGAAGCCCTGGGTGGCGAACGCGGTGAGCAGCCCGGCCTTGTCGCCGAAGTGGTGCGCCGGCGCGGCGTGCGAGACCCCGGCGCGCCGAGCCAGCTCACGCAGGCTCAGCGCGGCCGGTCCGGACTCGGCGATCGCCTCGGCGGCGGTGCTCAGCAGGACGCGGCGGAGGTCGCCGTGGTGGTACGAGGCCATGCAGTCACCCTAACTTGTCATTGACAAGATGGCACCATCGCCGCAATCTTGTCAGCGACAAGATTTTCGTCGGAGGGATCGACAATGGCACCCCTGATCGCACTGCTCGCCGGCACCGCGCTGGCCCGGATAGCCGGCCTGCTCGGCGTGGACGCCCTGGACGGGTGGCACCCCGCGCTGCGAGTGGGGCTGGCGCTGATGTTCGTGCTGACCGGCGTGGCCCACTTCGTGTCCCGCCGCGCCGGCCTCATCGCGATGGTCCCGCCGTCGCTGCCCCGGCCGGCCTTGCTGGTCACCGTCACCGGCGTACTGGAACTGGCCGGCGCGCTCGCGCTGCTGTTCCCGGCCACCGCGCGCCCGGCGGCGGCCGGGCTGGCACTGCTGATGCTCGCCATGTTCCCGGCCAACGTGTCAGCCGCACGGCGACGCCTCATGCTCGCCGGGCGCCCGGTGACGCCGCTCGGCGTCCGTACCGTGCTCCAGGTCGTCTTCGTGGCCGCGGCGCTGACGGTGACCCTCGGCGGATGACCCGCCGCGGGCCCGGCGACCCCGCCCGCCCACGCCGACCGGCGGAACCCGGCTCAGGCCCGGGACGGCTCCGCTTCGGCGGGCTGGGATTCCCCGGTCTCCCCGTGGCGAACTGTCGGCAGGCGCAGGCAGGCGACCAGGCCGATCAGCAGGAACCCGGCGCCCGCGAATGCCGCGTACCGGGTGGCGTCGGAGAACGCCGCCTTCGCCTCCTCGGCGATCGGCGCGGTACGCGGGTCCGCCTCCAGCCCGCCGATCGCCGCGCCGGCGCTCTCCTTGACCGCGCTGACCACCTGGTCCCGCTGGGCCGGGTCGAGGCCGGGCTGGTCGGCCAGGCGGTCGCCGAGCAGCCCGCCGAGGCCGGCGAAGAGCACGGTGCCGAGGACCGCGATGCCGAGCGCGGAGCCGACCTGCCGGGCGGTGCTCTGCAGGCCCGAGCCCTGGCCGCTGCGGCGTACCGGCACCTCGGACAGCGAGACGCCGGTGAGCTGGGCGGTGGCCAGGCCGACGCCGACGCCGTAGACGAACAGGAAGCCCACCGGCGCCCACCAGCTGGTGTCCGGCGCGACCACGAATCCGAGCCCGGCCACGCCGACCAGTTCGGCGGCGACACCGAGCTGGACCACCCGGGCCGCGCCCCAGCGCTGGGTCAGCGGCGCGCCGATGCCGCTGGCCAGGAAGCTGCCGACGGCGAGCGGCAGCAGCGCCAGGCCGGTCCGGAAGGCGCTGTAGCCGAGCACGTTCTGGAACCACAGCGGCAGCGCGAACAGCAGGCCGAACTCGCCCAGGCTGACGATCGCGGCGGCCAGGATGCCGTTGCGGAACGAGCCGATGCCGAACAGCGACAGGTCGAGCAGTGCCGGACGGCCGGCCCGGTTGCGGCGTACCTGCTGGGTCAGGAAGAGCCCGAGCGCGGCGAGCCCGAGGAGCGCGGCCACCGGCACCGGTGAGATCGACGCGGTCCAGTCCAGCCCGAAGAGGCTGAACGGCCGTTCCCGCTCCCACCAGCCGTAGGTGCGGCCCTCGATCAGCGCGAAGACCACGCCGGTCATGCCGATCACGGAGAGCAGCGCGCCGGTGAGGTCCAGGCCGCGTTCGGCCCGGTCGTCGCGGGACTCGGCCACCAGCACGAGCGTCGCCACGATCACGGCGAGGCTGACCGGGACGTTGATGCCGAAGGCCCACCGCCAGGAGTACGTGGTGGTGAGCCAGCCGCCGAGCAGCGGACCGAGCGCTGCTGCGCCACCGATGGTGGAGCCCCAGACGGCGAACGCGATGCCCTTCTCCCGGCCGGTGAAGTTGGCGTTGAGCAGGGAGAGCGAGGTGGGCAGCATCATCGCCCCGCCGACGCCCTGGAGCACCCGGGCGGCGATGAGCGTCTCGCCGGAGCCGGCGAGCGCGGCGAGGACGCTGGCGACCACGAACACTGTGACGCCGACGAGGAACATCCGCCGCCGTCCGGACCGGTCGGCGAAGCGGCCGGCGACCAGCAGCAACGCGGCGAAGACCAGGGTGTACGCCTCCTGCACCCACTGCGCGTCGGTGGAGGTGATGTCGAGGTCCCGGATGATCTGCGGCACCGCGACGTTCACGATGGTGGCGTCCACGATGATCATCGCTACGCCGAGGCTGATGGCCAGCAGCCCGAACCAGCGTCCGCGCCCGTCGCCGCGCATGGTGCCCTCCCTTTAGCTAGATTTTCTAGCTACCCGAAGTGCTAGCTTTATCCCATGGAGGGGGTGCCGTCAACCGGGGAGCCCGCACCGGGTCCGCCGCCGAGCAGCGAGACCTCCCGGGCGCTGCGCGAGGTGCTACGGATCGCCGGTGACACCCGGGCCGCGCTGGCCCGCCGCCTGGGCCTCAACTCGACCGACGCCGCCGCGATCCATCACCTGATCTCCAGCCCGGAGCCACTGGGCCCGGTCGAACTGGGCAACCGGCTCGGCATCCGGTCCGCCTCGGCGACCACGCTCGTGGACCGGCTGGTGCAGGCCGGTCACGTCGCCCGGGCCCCGCACCCGCACGACCGGCGTCGGCTCAGCCTCCAGGTGACCGAGAGCGGCGTGGGTGAGGTGCTGGAGGCGCTGCGCCCGATGCTCGTCGGCGTCGACCGGGCGGTCTCCCGGCTCACCCCCGAGCAGGCCGAGGCCACCACAGCGTTCCTGCGCGAGGTCACCGAGGTGATGCGCGAGTACGTCGCCACCGCCCCGGACGAGCCTCCGCGCGCCCGCGCCGACCGCGGCTGAGGAGATTCTCAGAAATAGTTTGGGCCCTGATGGTTCGGGAGCTAATCTGACGCTCGTGAACATGGGCCCGCTCGTCCGCTTCCCCGACGCCCTGCACCACGCGCCACTCGGCCGGCTGGTCTCCATCGCCGGCCACGTCGTCGAGCAGCACTGGGGGCGTTACCTCGCCGAACACCACGGGCTCACGTCCGCCGGCATGCGGGTCCTGATGATCCTCCTCCGATCCGGCGACGTGAGCCACCGGGAAATGGCCGAGCTGTGCTTCGTCCGGCCCGCCACGCTCACCGGCATCGTGGACACCCTCGAACGCGACGGCTTCGTCACCAGGCGCCGCGCGCCCGAGGACCGCCGCACCGTCCGGCTCGCCCTCACCGACAAGGGCGGCGAGCACGCCCGCACCATCATCGACATGATCCACAGCGACCGGCCACTGACGTCCGTCGACGCCGACCCGGACAAGCGGGCGGTCATCCGCGAGTTCCTGATCGAAATCATCACCGGCATGTCCGACGGAGACCTCCGTCGGTTGAACCGGGACAGCGAGTCCGACACCGAGCCGCCAACGGGGAGCCATCCGTGTTGATCCGCCTGCTCCGCACACATCTGCGCCCGTACCGACGATGGCTGGTCGCCGTGGTGGCGTTCCAGTTCGTCGGCACCATCGCGTCGCTCTACCTGCCCAGCCTCAACGCCGACATCATCGACCGCGGCGTCGCCGTCGGCGACACCGACCAGATCCTGCGTACGGGCGGCTGGATGCTGCTGGTCAGCCTGCTCCAGATCGCCTGCTCGATCGCCGCCGTCTACTTCGGGGCGAAGACCGCGATGGGCTTCGGCCGCGACGTGCGGGGCGCCATCTTCCGGCGGGTGAACAGCTTCTCCGCCCGCGAGGTGGCCCGGTTCGGCGCGCCGTCCCTGATCACCCGCAACACCAACGACGTCCAGCAGGTGCAGATGCTGGTGCTGCTGAGCTGCACCATGCTGGTCGCCGCGCCGATCATGAGCGTCGGTGGCGTGGTGATGGCGCTGCGCGAGGACGTCGGGCTCTCCTGGCTGATGCTGGTCTGCGTACCGGTGCTCGCCGTCGCGCTGGGCCTGATCATCCGCCGGATGGTGCCGGGCTTCCGGCTCATGCAGACCCGGATCGACACCGTCAACCGGGTGATGCGCGAGCAGATCACCGGCATCCGGGTGGTCCGGGCCTTCGTCCGGGAGCCGTACGAGACCGACCGGTTCCGGGCGGCGAACACCGACCTGACCGCCACCGCGCTGCGGATCGGACGGCTCCAGGCGCTGATCTTCCCGATCGTGATGCTGGTCCTGAACGTCTCCAGCGTCGCGGTGCTCTGGTTCGGCGCGGCGCGCGTCGACTCCGGCCAGATCCAGGTCGGCGCGCTTACCGCGTTCCTGCAGTACCTGATGCAGATCCTGATGGCGGTCATGATGGCCACCTTCATGCTGATGATGGTGCCCCGGGCCGCGGTCTGCGCCGAACGCATCGAGGAGGTGCTGGACACCGACTCGTCGGTGGTGCCGGCGCCCGACCCGGTCACCGAGGTCACCGGCCACGGCGAGCTGGAACTGCGCGGCGCCGGATTCCAGTACCCGGGCGCGAGCGCGCCGGTGCTGCACGACATCTCGTTCCGGGCCGAACCGGGCCGGACCACCGCGATCATCGGCTCCACCGGCGCCGGCAAGACGACGCTGCTGACCCTGATCCCCCGGCTGGTCGACCCGACCGCCGGCGCCGTCCTGGTCGACGGCGTGGACGTCCGGGAACTCGCCCCGGAGGAGCTGTGGCGGCGGATCGGGCTGGTACCCCAGCGGCCGTACCTGTTCAGCGGCACCGTCGCCAGCAACCTGCGGTACGGCAACCCGGACGCCACCGACGCGGACCTGTGGGCCGCGCTGGAGATCGCCCAGGCGCGTGACTTCGTCGCCGAGATGGCGGGCGGACTGGACGCGCCGATCGCGCAGGGCGGCACGAACGTCTCCGGTGGCCAGCGGCAACGGCTGGCGATCGCCCGTGCGCTCGTACGCAAACCGGAGATCTATCTCTTCGACGACTCCTTCTCCGCGCTCGACCTCGGCACGGACGCCCGGCTGCGGGCCGCCCTCAAGCCGGTCACCGCGGACGCGGCGGTGGTGATCGTGGCCCAGCGGGTCTCCACGATCGTCGACGCCGACCAGATCATCGTGCTCGAGGACGGGGGTGTCGTCGGGATGGGACGACATGAGGAACTGCTGGAGAGCTGCCCCACGTACGCCGAGATCGTGGCGTCGCAGCAGACGGCGGAGGTGGCCGCGTGAGCGCGCCGGTTCCGCAGCAGAAGAACGAACCGAAGCGGCTGCCTCCGGCCGGACGCCGGCCCGCCGGTGGACCGCCGCACATGAACATGGGCATGCCGGCCGAGAAGGCGATGAACTTCGGGCCGTCGGCGCGCCGCCTGCTGGGGCGGCTGCGGCCGTACCGGCTCCAGCTCACCGGCGTGCTCGCGCTGGCCCTGGGCAGCGTCGGGCTCAGCGTCGTCGGACCGAAGGTGCTCGGCCACGCCACCGACATCATCTTCAGCGGGGTGATCGGGCGGCAGCTCCCGCCCGGCACCACCACCGAGGCGGCGGCGGAGGCGGCCCGCGCCGAGGGCAACGGCAACTTCGCCGACATGCTGGCCCGGATGGACGTCATCCCCGGCGCCGGCATCGACTTCGACGCGCTGGGCCGGGTGCTGGCGTTCGCGGTGGTGCTCTACATCGGCGCGAGCATCCTGCAGTGGGCGCAGGGCTGGGTGCTCAACGGGGTGGTGCAGCGCACCGTGCTCAAGCTGCGCGCCGACGTGGAGGACAAGCTCAACCGGCTGCCGCTGCCGTACTTCGACAAGCAGCCCCGGGGTGAGCTGCTGAGCCGGGTCACGAACGACATCGACAACGTGTCGCAGACGCTGCAGCAGACGCTCAGCCAGTTGCTCACGTCGCTGCTCACAGTCGTCGGCGTACTCGGGATGATGTTCTGGATCTCGCCGTTGCTGGCGCTGGTCGCGCTGGTCGCGGTGCCGCTGTCGGTGGTGGTCACCGGCCAGATCGCGAAGCGGTCCCAGGGCAAGTTCATCGCGCAGTGGAAGCACACCGGCGAGCTGAACGGCCAGATCGAGGAGGCGTACACCGGGCACGAGCTGGTCAAGGTCTTCGGCCGGCAGAAGGAGGTCGAGGCCGCCTTCCACGCCAAGAACGAGGAGTTGTTCCGGGCCAGCTTCGGCGCGCAGTTCGTCTCCGGCATCATCATGCCGGCGATGTTCTTCATCGGGAACCTCAGCTACGTCGCGATCGCGGTGGTCGGCGGGCTGCGGGTGGCGTCGGGCTCGATGAGCCTCGGTGACGTGCAGGCGTTCATCCAGTACTCGCGGCAGTTCACCCAGCCACTCACCCAGGTCGCGTCGATGGCCAACCTGCTGCAGTCCGGCGTGGCCTCGGCCGAGCGGGTCTTCGCGGTGCTCGACGCCGACGAGCAGAGCCCCGACCCGGCCGAGCCGGCCCGGATCGCCGACCCGCACGGGCGGGTCGAGTTCGAGCACGTCTCCTTCCGGTACGACCCGGAGAAGCCGCTCATCGACGACCTGTCCCTGGTCGCCGAGCCGGGCCACACGGTCGCCATCGTCGGTCCCACCGGCGCGGGCAAGACCACGCTGGTCAACCTGGTCATGCGGTTCTACGAGCTGGACGCCGGCCGGATCACGCTGGACGGGGTGGACATCTCCACGATGCGCCGCGACGACCTGCGCGGCCGGATCGGCATGGTGCTGCAGGACACCTGGCTGTTCGGCGGCACCATCCGGGACAACATCGCCTACGGCCGCCCGGACGCCACCGAGGAGGAGATCCTCGCCGCCGCGCGGGCCACGTTCGTGGACCGGTTCGTCCGCAGCCTGCCGGACGGCTACGACACCGTGATCGACGAGGAGGGCAGCAACGTCAGCGCCGGCGAGAAGCAGCTGATCACCATCGCCCGCGCGTTCCTGGCCGAGCCGTCGCTGCTGATCCTGGACGAGGCGACAAGCTCGGTGGACACCCGCACCGAGGTGCTGCTCCAGCGCGCCATGGCGGCGCTGCGCTCGGACCGGACGAGCTTCGTCATCGCGCACCGGCTCTCCACCATCCGCGACGCCGACCTGATCCTGATGATGGAGCAGGGCCGGATCGTGGAGCAGGGCACCCACGAGCAGCTCGTCGCCGCCGGTGGCGCGTACGCCCGGCTCTACCGGGCGCAGTTCACCGGCGCGGTGATCACCGACGAGGTTCCGGCGCCGGCACCGGCCGGCCCGCCGAACGGAATGCGTGCCGGCGCCGGCACGCCGGTCGGGAACTGACGTGGACCCGGCCACAGGTCCGACACCGGTCCCCGTCCGGGTGCCTTCCCGGCACCCGGACGGGCCGGGGTCAGACCGGGAGCAGCGCCGCCGACCGGCTCGCGACCACCGCGCCGATCAGGCCCAGCGCCTGCGCGGCGGGCATCGGGTCGAGCACCCGGCCGTCGCGCAGACGCAGCGAGAGCGACCCGTCGGCCGCCTCCCGGGGGCCGATCACCCCGGTGTACGGGATGCGCCTGCGGGCCGCGTCGCGGATGCGGGCGCCGAGCGAGCCGGCATGGTCCACCTCGGCCCGCAGCCCGGCCGCCTCGGCCCGGTGGGCCAGCCCGGCGGCCGCGTCGGCCTGCGCCGCGTCGAGCGGGAGCAGCAGCAACTGCACCGGGGCGTACCAGGCCGGGAACGCGCCCTCGTGCACCTCGATCAGGTACGCGAACAGCCGCTCCATGCTGCCGACCAGGCTGCGGTGCACCATCACCGGCCGTTTCCGGCGGCCGTCCGAGTCGGTGTACGACAGGTCGAACCGCTCCGGCTTGTCGAAGTCGAGCTGGACGGTGGAGATGGTCGACTCCCGGCCGGCCGCGTCCACGATCTGAATGTCGATCTTCGGGCCGTAGAACGCGGCCTCGCCGGGCGCCTCCACGACGTCCACCCCGTCGAGCGCCGCGCGGAGCAGGTCCTCGGCCCGCGCCCAGCTCGCGTCGTCGCCCACGTACCGCTGGCCCGGCCCGCGCAACGACAGCCGCAACCCGGCGGGACGCACGCCGAGCGCGGCGTGCGCCTCGCCGATCAGCCGCAGGACCTCGCGGACCTCGTCACCGACCTGGTCCAGCGCGCAGAAGGTGTGCGCGTCGTTGAGCGAGATGGCGCGCACCCGGGACAGCCCGCCGAGCACCCCGGAACGCTCCGCCCGGTACATGCCGCCCAGCTCGGCGATCCGCAGCGGCAGCTCCCGGTAGGAGCGGCCCCGGGCGCGGAACACCAGCGCGTGATGTGGGCACAGCGCCGGACGCAGCACGAACTCGTCGTCGGCGCTCAGCCGCATCGGCGGGAACATGTCGTCGGCGAAGTAGCCGAGGTGCCCGGACAGCTCGAACAGCTCCCGTTTGCCCAGCGGCGGCGAGTAGACGTGCCGGTAGCCGGCCCGCCGCTCCAGCTCCCGCACGTACTCCTCGACGGCGTGCCGGGCGGCGGCGCCGTCCGGCAGCCAGATCGGCAGCCCGGCGCCCGCGAGCGGGTCGGAGACGAACAGCTCCAGGTCCCGGCCGAGCCTGCGGTGGTCGATCATGTCGCTCTCCTTGATCGGGTACGACCCGGAGGCGAGCAGGCCCGGAACGCCGCGAAGCCCCGGAGCGGATCGCCCCGGGGCCTCGTCGACGGAAACGTCAGTGCGGCGCGCCGGGAACACCCGGCGTCGTGGTCACTACCGCGCTGCGCATGCCCCGACCGTAGACGCGCGGACGGCACCGGCGCACCTGGATTTCGGAGAGAGGGTGCGGGTCGCCGACACGGGACCTGCCGGCGACCCGCGGCGGCCCGGACATCGGGAACGGGGGACCCGACGGCTCCGGTGCCGCGTCCCGCCAACGGTACGCCGCGATCCGTCGATCCGCCGCCCCGCTCCGCGGCCCCGCCCATCCGTCACTTCCGGCCGGGTCGGCTCGTTCCACACCTACGGCCCGTCGGTGTCGCTGGTCACCGCCAGGTGGGGCCGGTGGTGATGACGCCGGACACGGCGTCACCCTCGATCCGGTCGAACGGAGAACTCCGGCGAGGTGGCGGTCGTGGCCGAGCTCATCTCTGACGTCGCGTCGCCCATGTGGGCGTACGCGCTGCTGCTGACCCTGCTGATCGCCGACGCCTTCGTCCCGGTGGTGCCGACCCAGCTCGTCATGATCACCAGTGGGGCGCTGACCGTCTACGGCGGGCTCAGCCTGCCGGTCACCATCGCTGTCGGCGCGGCCGGCGTCTTCATCGGCGACCTGACCTGCTACCTGATCGGCCGCACCACGCCGACCCGCCGGCCGGCACGGGCCACGCCACGCGGACGGGCACGCCGGGCCGTCACCCGGGTCACCCGCGGGCTGCGCGAGCCGGGGCCGCTGGTGATCCTGCTCTGCCGGTTCGTGCCCGGCGGCCGGATGGCGGCCTGCTTCTCGGCCGGCCGCAGCCGCTACCCGTACCGCCTCTTCCTGCCCTACGAGGCGGCGGCGGCGCTCGCCTGGTCCAGTTACGGCGCGCTCGTCGGCCACCTGGGCGGTACGGCGCTGACCCACTCGGCGTGGCGGCTGCTGCTGATCGGTGGGGTGGCGGCGGCCGGGTTCGCGCTGGCCGGATGGGCGATGACCTGGATCAGCAGCGCCCGGCAGACCCGCGCCGAGGCCACCGCCGACTCGACCGGCAGCTGACCCCCGAGCACCTGATCGACGTGAAGGAAGAACAGGCCATGAGCGACACGGCGGCGTGGCACGACGTCAAGGCCAGGGCTCGGCGAATCGATCCCTCATGGGATGACGCCGAGCGCGTGACCCGGCGCGGGCAGCTCAGAGAACAGATGCTGGCCTCGATCAACGGCGCGCAGTCGACGGGAGACCCGGCAGACGATGCGCCTTCACCCGACGGGACCTGACGCCGTTCTCGGGGGTCCGGTAGGGGACGACCCGGGTAGCGAAGTGGGTGGTGGTCCCGGATCCGTCTGGGGCGGTTCCGGCGACAGGCTGGCCGTATGCCTGGAACGCGGAGCAGCGGCCTGTTGGCCCTCGGCGGGATCGTCCTGGCGGCGGTGCTCGCGGTGATGGGTCACGTCGGGGTGAGCGACGATCTAGATCCCTGGTCGCTGACCGTCAGCGACTTCGCCGTCTCCGATCGGGGCGGCGTCATCGACACCGCGATGGCGGTGCTCGCGGCGGCCAGCGTGGTGCTGCTGCCGGCGCTGCGCCGGGCCGGTGCGGGCCGGGTGCCGCTCGCGCTGCTCACCGCCTGGTCGGCCGGGTTGCTGGCCGCGGCGGTGGTGCCCACTAACGAGCCGGGTACGCCGATGGACACCGCCGCGTACGTGCACCGGTACGCCTCGGTGTTGTCGTTCCTGGCCCTACCGGTGGCCGGCTGGCTGCTGGCCCGCAACCCGGTCGCCGGAGCCGCGGCCTGGCTGCGCGGCCTGACCGTGGCCAGCCTGCTGCTGGCGGGCGCGATGATCTGGTCCGCCTACCCCGGCGACCGGGCCCTGCTGGGCCTGATCGAGCGCGCGCTCATCCTCACGGAGACGGCAGTCATCACCACCCTGGCCCTGCACCTCACCCTGACCAAAGTCGTCGATCATGCAGTTGTGACCCCGCACAGACCGGGCATACCGGTCGGATCGGGGGCCGCAACTCCATGATCGACGAAAGAAGAGGGCTACTCCAGCTCGTGGAGCATGAGCTGGCGGGCGGCCTCGGTGATGGAGCCGGACAGGCTCGGGTAGATGGTGATGGTGTGGGCCAGCTCGTTGACGGTGAGGTTGTTCTCCACCGCCATCGTGATCGGCAGGATCAGCTCGCTGGCCTTCGGCGCCACCACCACGCCGCCGATCACCTGGCCGCTCGCGGGCCGGCAGAACAGCTTGACGAAGCCGTCGGCCAGGTCGTCCATCTTCGCCCGCGCGTTGCCGGACAGCGGCAGCATCACCTGGCGGGCCGGGGTCTTGCCGGCGTCCACCTCGTCCTGAGACACGCCGATCGGCTGGCCCGCTCGTCGGCCAACTGGGCGGCACGGCGCTCAACCAGTCGGCGTGGCGGCTGCTGCTGATCGGCGGCGTGGCCGCGAGCGGGTTCGCGGCGGCAGGCTGGGCGATCACCTGGACCGACGCCCGATATTCCGCCGCCGAGGCCGAGGCGCGCGTCACGGCTGACTGAGCGGCGCCGGTCCGGCTTCCGCCGTCGCGCGCGTCGGGCGCGGGGCGCCGAAAGCCGACCGTCCTGTCGCCGGCGTCGAGCCGGCATGTCACTGTGGACGTTGTGTCCGCCCTCCGCCGGCCGTCGCGCGGGACGGGCTCACCTTCGCACGACCATGACGAAACGAGGACGCTGATGGCGGAACCGCGTGAGGAACTGGAGCGGGCGATGCGGGCCCTCGACGACCGGGTCGTAGCGGTAAGCGTCAGCCGGGTTCGAGAGGCGACGGACGGGGCGCCGTTGCCGACCCCCGAGCGGGCGACCCTGATCGCGGCGATGTCGGCGGCCGCGCTCGCGGCGGCCGGCGTCGACACCGACCGGGCGCCGCTGCCCGAGACGAAGACACTGGTCGACGGGGCCGCGACAGAGGCGGCCGAGGCCGTCTTCCAGCGGTCCCCCGCGCGGATCAGGGTCACAGGCGGAGAGGGACAGCGCGACAGCAGCCCTGGCGCGCACAGCGGGCAGGTGCTGGGGCGCGGGGCGGCCGGAGTGCCCGTCCTCGACGGCATCTTCGACTACGTGGACGGCACGACGTTGGCGGCGACCGGCGAGCCGGGAGCCCTGGCGCTGGGCGGACTCGGCATCGATCTTCGCCCGGTGCCCGACCTGTCGGCGTACCTCGTGCTCGCACCGGCCTCCCTGCTCGGTCGCATCGACATCATGTCGCCTCCGGAGAAGCACGCGGAGGCGGTGCTCGGACAGCTCGCCCGTTCGCTCGGAAAGCCGGTCCCGGAACTCACCGTCTTCACCCATTCCCTCTCCGGGAAGCCGCTGCACCAGACGCTGGTGGAGCTGCTCCGTTCCCGCGCCGGCACCGTGATCGTGCCGCCCCTCGTGACAATCGAGCCGCCATATCTGGTAAGCCTCGCAGGGCTGGCCGAGCCGCGCATCGACACGATGATCGGCAGCATCGGCCTGTCCGAGCTGGCCTTCGCGGCGCTCCTGCTCGACCTCGTCGCACCCGACCACGGCTTCGCGTTCCGAGCCGCATCGATCGACGGGCCTCGGTCCCGGCCGACCTCGGTGACGCTCGATCCGATCTTCGACTTTTCACCGGACGAGGAGCGGGAGTTCGCGCGGTACGGCTGGCATACCGACCGCCAGTACACCAACACGGACGTCGTCCGGCCGGGCGGTGGCCGAGCCGCCGTGGTCTTCGCGGTCACCGACGAACCGATGCTCGGGCTCGCCGGGCCGGATCCACGCACTCGGCGTCGCACCCAGGGGCTGCTGTTCGAACCGGGCGGGCAGGTGACCCGCCTCGAGGTGTTTTACGGCTGATCCAGCTCTCGTCCGCGCCGACCATCAGGAAGGCAGGTAGCGTGGAAAACGGCAGCGTCATCCTCTCGTCCCTCGACGACGTGCCCGCCCCACCCGTCACCGACCGCCTGCTCATCAGCGGTTGCAGCGTGGTTAGCTATCACGCCCACCGGCTGGCCTCCCCGACCCGCCTGGCGGAGGCGTTCGAACTCGGCACCCTCGCCTCGATCGACGACGACCGGTCGTACGCGAGCAAGGTCCGGCCCGGCTCCGGACTTGAGTACTCGGCGTTCGTCGACGCCGGTCCGGTGCCGGCAGCCCTGACCCGCATCGTGCACAGCAACCACGCCGCCCGGCTCCAGCAGTCCGTGCTGTGGCTCGGCGAGGAGTACGTTGTATCGGCGATCCCGTTCTTCCTCTCGGTACGCCGACCGGACCGCGCGGGCATCGAACTGACTGCCCCGTTGACCGTGGACGGCCTGCTGCGGTTCCTCGGTCTCCTCGCCGAGCCGGCCATAGCGCGTTCTGTCGGAGAGCAGGCCGCCGCAGCCCTGGCGCGCAGGCTGGGCCTGCGGGTGGACGAGATCGAGCGGACCTGGCCCGTCACCGGATCGTTCGGCATCCAGATTTGGAACCTCGACGGAACGACAGGGCGGGACACCGCGAAGCTGTACGAGGGAAGCAAGGAGTCCGCGGAGTACTCGTGGGAGATCTCGGCGATCCTCTCCTACAGTTCGGACCACTTCAAGGAAGACGGGCTGTGGCGGCGACGGAGCCGGCAGCAGATCTACAGCACGGTGCGGTCGGGGTCCGGCTTCTTTGACGACCACATGGTCTTCGTCAACGCCGACTGCTGTCTGGAGATGGCCCACCTTCCCGCCTGGCTCCGGGACCGGTCCGACTTCCGCCTGACCAACTACGGATACGACTCCTCATCGATCTTCGTTTGGTCCATCAGCATGCTGCGCACCGCGATCGCCGAGGATCTCAGCCAGCGATACCGGGAAGCGGTGGTGGACCTGATCGCCCGTCGTCAGATCACCGTGGTCGAGCAGGCGGAGATGACGCGCCTCCACGTGCGGCACTCTCGGCTGCTCGACCGGATCGTCACCTTCCGCGATCAATTCGTCGAGGCTCGCAACCGGGCGCTGGACGAGCAGATCACGACCTACCGTTCGGGCAGTCGCGCCACGAGTGCACTGCTGCGCCACATTGACCGGTATAGCGCGTTGGCGATGAGCCTGTACCGCGTACACGAGGAGACCGAACGCTCCCGAAGGGACGCCCTAATCGCGATGCTCGCGGTGGTCCTCGCCGTCGTGCAGGTGCCCGGTTTCGTGGAGCAAATCGCGGACTGGGCCGACGCCGGGACATGGGTACGACTCGGCATCTCGGCCACCCTCATCGTGCTACCTCTGGTCCTGCTCTGGCGGGTGCTCCGACGGACGGCGAGCGGTTGAACCCCCGGCAGGGCTTGGCGCCCGTCGCCTGGCAGGAACTCGGCAGGCGCACCGTCTACGAGCGGTTCGGTCGTGCGGTGGTCGAGGTCGACTTCCGCCTGCCCTCCGGGCGGGAGGACACCTTCACGCTCCGAGCCGAGCGCGACAACGTCGGCGTGCTGGCACTGACCCCGGCGCAGGAGGTGATCCTGACGCGCCAGTTCCGTCCCGGTCCCGGACGGTTCGTGTACGAACTGGCCGGTGGCTACCTAAAGGACGGAGAGAGCCCTGCCGTCGCCGCCGAGCGGGAACTGTTGGAGGAGACCGGCTTCGCGGGGGTGATGGAGATCGTCGGCCAATGCTACGGCGATTCGTACGCCACAGCCAGGAAATACTGTGGAGTGGCCCGCGACTGCATCGTGGCTCGGGCGCCACGTCCAGACCCGGAGGAATTCATCGAGGTGCTGGTGGTCAGCCCGACGGCCTTCCGGCGCCTGCTCCGGACCGGTGACTTCGTGGATGTGGACATTGGCTACCTGGGGCTCGACGCACTTGCCATGTTATAGCGTTTCAGCAGGTTAGCACCTCACCGGTGGTGTCAGGAGGACCTATGCCGCCCAGGCACACGCCACTGCGGGGGCGATCGATCGGCGTCATGTTCGACCGCTCGCACCGACCCACCGCGCTGCCCGAGTTCGTCCGTGCCCTCGACAGGATGCCGGTCGACGACTGCTGGATCGTCGAGGACATCGGATGGGCGGGTTCGGTGGCCCTCACCGCGACCGCGCTAGCCAACAGCTCCCGGCTGCGGATCGGCATGGGCGTCTGCCCGGTGCCCCTGCGCAACCCGGTACTCCACGCCATGGAACTCGCCGCGCTGGCCGAGTTGCACCCGGGACGGTTGATCGCCGGGCTCGGGCACGGCTCACCGGCCCGGCTGCGACGGGTCGCGCCCCGTGGCGGATCGCAGCTTGCCCTCCTCGAAGCGACGCTCGCGGCCGTCCGTCGTCTGCTCGCGGGGGACCGGGTCACGCTCCGACGCGAGTCCGTCCACCTCGACGACGCGCGGTTGGAACACGTGCCTCCGGTACCGCCCGCGCTGTACGTCGGCGCCGTGGGACCCCGGACGCTCGCGCTCTCCGGCCGCATCGCGGACGGCACGGTCCTGGCCGAGGGATGCACACCGGACGTCCTCGGACGCGATCTCGCGTACCTCAGGGCGGGCGGCGCCGGGCCCCACGAGGTCGTGGTCTACCAGCACCTGCTGATCCATTCCGACAAGCGACATGTCGAGAAGGTGGGCGGACCCGTCATCGCCAAGTTCGCCGAGCTGCACCGGGTCGCGCCCGATCCCGCCATGATCGCGGCGGGCGATCCGGGAACGGCGGCGAAGCGCGTCACCTCGCTCTGGGATGCGGGCGCCGACACGGTGGTGCTCCGTCCGATCGGCGCCGATCCCCTGACCCAGGTGCGCCGCGTGCTCGAAGCGCTCGGTCGCTAGGCGCTCGCGCCGGCAACCGGCCTCAGCACCCGTTCCACCACCGTCTCGATCTCGACGTCAGTCAGGTCGGCCGACGTCGGCAGCCAGGCGGCCGATGCGGAGGCCCCGACCGCGACCGGACAGGGCCGGGGCGTTCGACCTGAGTACAGATCCAGGCTCGGCAGGGCCGGCCAGATGGCGCGGACGTCGATCCCGGCGTCGCGGCCCAACCGGATCATGCGGTTCCGGGTCTCCGGTGCCGTCACCACAGTGTGGAGCCAGCAGGACGGCGTCACGCCCCGGCGCGTCGGACGACTACCGAGCCCGAGTTCTCTCGCCTGGTCGACGTACCGGTCACCGATCCGACGTCGCGCGTCGACCAGTTCGTCCCACCGTTGCGCCTGCGCCAGCCCGAGCGCGGCCGTCAGGTTCGTCATCCGGCCATTGCGGCCGACGAGGTGGTGGACGTACGGCCGGTCCGGGCTCATCGCGTGGTTCGCGAGCAGTCGTATCCGGGCGGCCAGGTCCCCGTCGTCGGTCGCCACGCATCCGCCCTCGCCTGACGTGACCGCCTTGTTGGCGTGGAAGCTGAAGACGGACACCCGGCCGAAGCTGCCGGCCGGCGAGGCGCCGACCGCGGCGCCGTGAGACTGGGCGGCATCCTCGATCACGGGAATGCCTAGCCTGGCGAGTGCCCGATGGTCACAGGGATGGCCGAGGGTGTTCACGGCGATCATGGCACGGGTGCGGGACGTGACGAGGTCCCCAGCCCTCACCGGATCGATGGTCCAGTCGACCGGGGACACGTCGCACAGGACTGGAACCGCGCCGACCGTCAGCACCGCGGCTGCGGGGGCGACGAAGGTGAGGGCCGGGACGATGACCTCGTTGCCCGGCCCGATCCCAAGGGCGGCCAGCGTCAACTCCAGGGCGGTGGTGCCGCTGGACACTGCCACGACGTGCGAGCGTCGGACCCGTTCAGCGATGGCAGCCTCGAACCGCTCCAGGTAGGGACCGGTCCCGGAGATCCACCCGGAGGCCAGAGCGTCCTCGACGTACCTGCGTTCCAGGGGACCCAGGGCGGGGCGCGAGAGCGGGATCCTCGGTGTCATCTTCCGGCCTCCGTCGAGCAGTGGCCGCTGCGGGGACCGGGCACGACCGGCTCCTGAGCGGCGGCCAGCACGTCCGCGAGCGTGCGGGACAGCGGGGTCTCCCAGCGCCACCCGATTTCCCTGCCGGTCCGGGTGGGGTCACCCACCAGCCGCCGGGTGTCGGATCGCCGGTCGAGCGCCGGTTCCACCCGTACGTCCAGCCGGGCGCCGGCCAGTTCGCACAAGCGACGCGCCACGTCGCCGATCCTTGTGCCGACCCCGGTGCAGACGTTGTACACGCGATCTGGGCGGCCGCCTTCCATGATCGCGGCCAGTGCCCGGACGGCGTCCCGCACGTCGACGAAGTCCCGTTCGGATTCCACGTTACCCACATTGATCTGCGAAAGATTCGCCGACTGGGCGTGCAGGATGCGCCGGCAGAGGGCCGGCACCACGTAGGTGGCCGCCTGACCCGGCCCGATCACGTTGGTGGCACGGGCGAACATCACGTGCGTGCCGAAGGCGGAGAAGTACTGCCGACCGGCGGCCTCCGCCGCGGCCTTGCTGCTGCCGTAGGGCGAGAACGGCGCTACCGGTTGCTCCTCGGTGATCGGGTCGGCCACGTCGCCGCCGTCATGGACGCTCGCGGTGCTCATCAGCAGCACCCGGGCGCCCGGAGCGGCGGTCCGCACGGCATCGAGCACGGAGACGGTGCCGAGGACGTTGACCGACCAGGCGTCGAAGGGGCGCGTCCACGACTCGCTCACGCTGGCCAGGGCGGCGAGATGGTAGACGGCATCCGGGCTGGCGCCGGCGACGACGTCGCGCATCCCGTCGTGGTCCCGGATGTCACAGTCGGCTAGGTCCACGGCGATGACCGTCGCGCCGGACCGGGTCAGGTGCCGTCGCAGGTGGGTGCCGATGAATCCGGCAGCCCCGGTGATCAGGACCCGCATCCGACACGCTCCGCCGCTCGCCCTGGCCGCATCCTACGGACATCGACGGCACGCAGCCACCGGCGCATTCGAAGCCGGCCGCCGCTCGCCGGGTCACTCCAGCTCGTGGAGCATGAGCTGGCGGGCGGCCTCGGTGATGGAGCCGGACAGGCTCGGGTAGATGGTGATGGTGTGCGCCAGCTCGTTGACGGTGAGGTTGTTCTCCACCGCCATCGTGATCGGCAGGATCAGCTCGCTGGCCTTCGGCGCCACCACCACGCCGCCGATCACCTGGCCGCTCGCGGGCCGGCAGAACAGCTTGACGAAGCCGTCGGCCAGGTCGTCCATCTTCGCCCGCGCGTTGCCGGACAGCGGCAGCATCACCTGGCGGGCCGGGGTCTTGCCGGCGTCCACCTCGTCCTGGGAGACGCCGACCGTGGCCAGCTCCGGGTCGGTGAAGACGTTCGCCGCGACGGTACGCAGCCGCAGCGGCCGGACCGCCTCGCCCAGCGCGTGCCACATGGCGATCCGGCCCTGCATGGCCGCGACGCTCGCGAGCGGCAGCACGCCGGTGCAGTCGCCGGCCGCGTAGATGCCCGGCACGTTGGTACGGGACACCCGGTCGACAGTCACGTAACCGCCCCGGGCCAGCTCCACGCCGTACTCGGCCAGGCCCAGGTCGGCGGTGTTCGGGATCGAGCCGACGGCGATCAGCGCGTGCGAGCCGGTGACCTGGCGGCCGTCGGAGAGCACCACCTCCACCCCGTCGCCGACGCGGCGGACCGCCTCGGCGCGGGAGTTGTTCAGGATGCTCATGCCCCGGTTGCGGAACACCCGCTCGATCGCCATCGCGGCGTCGGCGTCCTCGTGCGGCATGACCCGGTCCCGGCTGGAGACCAGCGTGACCTTGACGCCCATGGCCAGGTACGCGCTGGCGAACTCGGCGCCGGTCACGCCGGAGCCGACCACGATCAGGTGCTCGGGCAGGTCGGGCAGGTCGTACACCTGACGCCAGGTCAGGATGCGCTCGCCGTCCGGTACGGCGGTGGGCAACTGGCGCGGGGTCGCGCCGGTCGCGACGAGCACCGTCGACGCGGCGATGGAGTACTCCTCGCCGCCGCCGGCCGGGGTGACGATCACGCGGTGGGTGTGGCCGAGCGTGTCCTCGCCCAGCCGGGCGGTGCCGGCCACGAACTCGACGCCGGCCTTGACCAGCTTGGTGTGGATGTCGGCGGACTGGGCCAGCGCGAGCCGCTTGACCCGCTCGTGCACCGCCCGGGCGTCGACGGTGACCGCCTCCAGGCCGTCGGAGTGCACGCCGAACTCCTCGGTGTCCCGGTAGCCGGTGACCACCTCCGAGCTGGCGATGAACGTCTTGGAGGGCACGCAGTCGGAGAGCACGCAGGCGCCGCCGGCCCCCTCCGCCTCGACCACTGTGACCTCGGCGTCCAACTGCGCGGCGACCAGGGCCGCCTCGTACCCGGCCGGCCCGCCGCCGATGATCACGATCTGGCTCACAGCATTAGCCCCTCGTCTGTGCTCACAGTGACTTTCTTCTCCCCGTCGGGTTCGACACGCACTGTCGTATTCTCCCCCACCCGCCAGCCGGGCTATCGTCGTCGCCGTGCGTCTCTACGCTGCTTACGGCTCAAACCTGGACCCGGCCCGCATGCGCGCCTACTGCCCGCATTCGCCGATGGTGGGTACCGGCTGGCTGGAGGGGTGGCGGCTCACCTTCGCCGGCGAGGACGTCATCGGATGGGAGGGCTCGGTCAGCACCGTTGTCGAGTCCCCGGGTGACCGGGTCTTCGTGGCGCTCTACGACATCCACCCATACGACGCCGCGCAGCTCGACGAGATCGAGGGCGTGACCGCCGAGACGTACCGCAGGCTGACCGTGCGCGTGTCGACGCTCGACGGCGACGTGACCGCGTGGGTCTACGTGTTCGACGGTTACGAGGGCGGTCTGCCCACCGCGTGGTACCTGTCGGAGCTGGCGAACGCCGCGGAGAAGGCGGGCGCGCCGGACGACTACGTCACCGAGCTGCGGTCCCGCCCCACCGGCACCGCGTCCGCGTAGCGCGTCTCCCACACCCACAGTGTGCGCCGTGCGGCCGCACCCGCGCTCGGCGACCCCGGTACGAGGGGTGCCGGGTCACACCCGCGAGGCGGGCACGCTCCGCTCGTACATGTCGACCCAGCGCTCCTCCACCAGCCCGACGGAGCGGTAGAGCGTGACCGGTGCGGTCGGGTTGGCCAGGTCGACGCCGAGCCCGGCCCCTTCGCGGCCCTTCGCCGCGTAGACCGCGAAGGCCCGGCGCAGCAGCGCCGCACCCACCCCGCGCCGCCGGTACGCGGGCAGCACCGACAGCGTCCGCACCCACCCCCGGTCCTGGTCGAGCGCCTGGTCGGAGGACTGGAGCGCGCCGGCCGGCTCGCCGTCGACCTCGGCCAGGAACCACTCGTCCCAGACCTTCCCGTACGAGGGCAGCAGGTCCCGCCACTGCTCGAAGTCGAGCGGGTCGTGGTCGGGCGTGTCCCGGAACGCGGTGTCGTAGATCCGGTGGAACAGCCGCAGGTCGTTCTCGTCGTCGGCGCGCAGCGGCCGCACCGTCACCCCGGGCGGGGGCGCCGGTTCGGCGGGCAGGTCGGCCAGCGAGCGGCTCATCCGGATGTAGCGCTTGATCCGGGTGAACCCGGCCTCGGCCAGCTCACCGGCCCAGCGGGTCTCCGGCGCGTACACGCCGGCGCGGGCGGTGAGCGCGGGCAGGCCGCGCTCGGCGGCACGTTCGGCGACCCGCTCCAGCAGCCGCGCCAGCAGCGGCGCGCGCAGGTCGGCGCCACGGTCGGGGTCGACCAGGACGTCCACCCATTCCCGGCCGACACCGCTGGGGTTGGCCAGGATCGACCAGGCCACCGCCGTACCGTCCGGGTCGGTGACCAGCCAGGAGTCCCGCGCCGGGTCGACGAACGGCGCGATCAGCGCGGACCGCACATCCTCGGCGTCGAAGTCGGGGTAGCCCACGGCGAACGTGTCGGAGGCGTGCACCACAGCCAGGATCGCGGGCACGTCGTCGAGGGTCGGGCGGCGGGCCGACCAGCCGGCGGGGAGCGTCACGGGCCAGATCCTGGCAGCCGGACCGGCGGGGCCGCCTCCCATTTATCCGCGCCGGGCGCGCTTCCGCGCGGCGGCGAGCAGACCCAGCAGCTCCGCCCCCTCGGCGGTGCTGAGCGCGCGGAACGCCGCCGACGCCAGCCGGTCGGTCACCGCCTCGGCCCACAGTCGGCGTCGCACCAGCGGCCCGACCGGCGGGTACGGGGGCGCCCAGCCGCACGCCGCCGCGCCCGCCTCGCCCTCCGGCCCGGCCAGCACCGCCTCCAGCGGGGTCAGCCCGGCCGCGCGTACCGCCAGCAGGTACGCCCCGGCGAAGTGCTCGCGCAGCAGCAGCATGCCGACCGCCGCCCGGGCGCCCGGCGACGGGTCGGGCACGGGCATGGCCCGCCAGGCGGCGAACAGCGGCATGCCGCTGCCGTCCGCCGCCTCGACCGCCCGGCCCAGCAGCGCGGCGAGCCGGGACGACTCGGCGCCGTCACCGAGCCGGGCGGTGCCCCACCGGCAGCACTCGGCCAGGTTGGCGGCGGCCACCTCCAGCGGCGGGACGGTGCGCGCGGCGGCGTCCCAGCCGTCGGTGACCGCCTCGGGGGCGATGAAGCCCAGCGCCGCGGCGACGGTCTCGGCGCGGACGTCACCGAGCGCACCGGCCCGTCCGGTGATGTAGAAGGCCCACCCGGAGATGCCCAGCAGCCGCGCCCGGCGCAGCGTGGACGGGCAGCGCGCGAACGCCTCCCCGAGTTCGAGCACCAGCGGTTTGCAGGCGGCGGCGAGCTGTTCCGGAGTCATCGGCCGCCCGTCACTCCACCGTAGCCATTCATCACGCTCAGTCTGCCCGGTCGTCACCGGTGTCGGCATCCCCCTCTTCGGCGTCGAGCGCCTCCAACACGGCCTCCACCTCACCGGCCCGGCGCCGGGCCGCGGTGACCGCCCGTTCCGCGCCCCGCCGGGCCAGCCGGGCCCGGCTCAGCTCCTGCTCGGCCACGGCCCGGCGACGCTCCAGCTCGGCCAGTTCGGTCTCGATCCGGTCCAGCGTCGCGGCGCCGTCCCGCTCGGCCGCGTCGGCCGCCGCCAGCTCCTTCTCGGCCCGGTCCAGGTCCGTCCGGGCCCGGGTCAGCTCCCGGGTCGCGGTCCGCCGCCGCCCGGCCCGTTCGGCCCGCGCCGCCCGCTCGTCGCGGGCCCGGCGCGCGTCGGCCCGCTCGGCCGCCCGATCCGGTACGACAGGCGCCTCTTCGCCCCCTGTCACGAGCCGCAGCTGGGGGCGGGGCACCTCGCCGAACCCGGCGTAGTGGCTGGCCCGCAGCAGGCGTCCGGCGCGTACCTGTTCGGCCACCTCGGTGTCCGACAGCGCGGCGTTGAGTGTCGCCTCCACCTCGCCCAGCGGCAGCCGCCCGGCCGGTGGCGCGGCGGGTTCGGTGGCGGCGAGACGGCGTACCTCCGCCACCAGCGCGCCCACGACGGCGCGCCGCTGCGCGGACAGTTCCCGCAGCGTGCCGCCGCGCAGGTCGCGTTGCGCGGCGCGTAGCGACTCGGCCAGCTGGCTCAGGTCGGCGACCAGCTCGGGCCGGCGGATGGCGAGCAGGTTGACCAGCCAGGCCGCCACCGTGGGCCGGCGCAGCTTGGCGATCTCGCGGGCGGTACGCGGGTCGCCGGACTGCCGCGCCTGCGCGACGGCGGCGTCCCGGGCCGCGACGAACCGGTCCGGCGGCGTGGCGTAGAGCTGCCGGATCACCTCCGCGGGCACCTCGGCCATGCTCAGACGTCGATCCGGGTGCCCGGCTCCAGACGGCGGTAGTCGGTCTTGGACAACGCGGTGTACTGCCGGTCCAGCACGCCGAGGCCGTTGCCGTTGAGCAGCGCGTCGTGCAGCGCGTACGCCCGGCGCGGGGCGACCGCGCGGATGAAGTCGACCACCTCGGAGAACTTCGACCAGGGCGCGTGGATCGGGGCGAACAGCGTGTCCACCTGCACGTCGTCGGGGACGAACAGCGCGTCGCCCGGGTGGTAGAGGACGTCGGCGAACAGGTAGCCGATGTTCGGGATCACCGGGATGTCCGGGTGGATGACCGCGTGCTGCCCGCCGTACGTCCGCACCGGCACTCCGGCGACGGTGAGCGACTGCCCCGGCGAGACGGTGACGAGCGCCTCGGCGGCGTCGCCGAGCACCCCGGCGAGCGAGGCCGGGCCGTGCACCGGCACCGGCCGCCGCTCCAGCGCCCGGGTGAGCGCGACGACGTCCACATGGTCCGGGTGTTCGTGGGTGACGAGCACCGCGTCCGCCCCGTCCAGCGCCTCCGGCTCGCTGAAGCCACCCGGGTCGACGACCAGCACCGCCCCGTCGTGCTCCAGCCGGAGACAGGAGTGCGAGTACTTGGTGACGTGCATCGTGACTCCTCGCATACCGAATCGTGATGTCCTCAGCGCAGTCTGCCGGAACCGGCGCGACCACGCGCCACGTCCGAGGTATCGGTCCCGGTGGGCGGGGCCGCCGACGATCGGAGTACGGGGAATGGGTGGACGACGGTTCCGGGGCCTTGCCCTGGTGGCGGTGGGCATGGTCGCGGCGCTCGCCGTGGGCGCCTGCGGCGCGGACGAGGACAGCGGCGGCGACGCGGCCGCGCCGGCCATGGACGGAGGCGCGGCGCGCGAGCAGCCCGCCGCGGGCGGCGCGGATCGCGACCAGGCGGCTCCCGGCGGCACCGGCGGCGCGGACCTGCGGGTCGACCAGCGGTCCATCATCTACACCGGGACGATGCAGATCCGGGTGGACGATGTGGAGGCCGCGTCGCGGGAGGCGGTCACCGCGGTGACAGCGGCCGGTGGGTTCGTCGGCGGCGACCGGCGGTCGAGCCGCTCCGCCGAGGCCCGGGCGGTGCTGACCCTGCGGGTGCCGGCGGACAAGTTCGCCGGTGTGATCGACCAGCTCGCCGGCCTCGGCCGCCAGGAGCGCCGGGAGATCCGCACCGAGGACGTCACCGAGCAGGTGGTCGACCTGGACGCCCGGATCGCCACCCAGCGGGCGCGGGTGGAGAGCGCCCGCAAGCTGCTCGCCCAGGCGAGTTCGGTGGACGAGCTGGTCCGGCTGGAGAACGAGGTGGGCAGCCGTCAGGCGGACCTGGCCGCGCTGGAGGCGCGCAAGCGCCGGCTGGCGGACCTGACCGCGCTCTCCACCATCACCGTGACGTTGCTCGGGCAGGACGCCAGCACCGCCGAGGAGGAGGCGGATCTGGGCTTCCGCAGCGGGCTGGACGGCGGGTGGACGGCGTTCCGGGCCTCGGCCCGCATCGCGCTGACCGTGCTCGGGGCGGTGCTGCCCTTCGCGGTGGTGATCGGCGTACCGCTGTGGTTGCTGCTCCTGTGGCGGCGCCGGCGGGCCCGGCGGACGCCGCCGCCCGGCCCGGGCGCGATGCCGCAGCCGGGCCTGGGCCCGATGCCGCCGGGCCCGGCCGGTCCGGCCGACGCTCCGGTCAGCGCGCCGCCGCCAGTGCCCGCAGCGCGGTCTGGACCATGAGGCGTACGCCCGCCTCGATGGCGCGCTCGTCCACGTCGAACGAGGCCCGGTGCAGGTCCACATTGGGCCCGCTGCGGCCCACGCCGAGGCGGGCGAGCGCGCCGGGGACGTGCTCCAGGTACCAGGAGAAGTCCTCGCCGCCCATGCTCTGCGGCGTCTCGGCGATGCCGTCGGGGCCGAGCGCGGCGGCGGTGGCGGCGGTGAGCACGCCGATCGCGCCGGCGTCGTTCGTCACCGGCGGCCGGCCGCGCAGGTATTCCAGATCGACAGTGGCGCCGGTGGGCGCGAGCACGTCCCGCACCACCTGAGCCACGATCTTGGGCGCCTCGTCCCAGGTGTCGCGGTCCATCACCCGCAGCGTGCCGGCCGCGCACGCCTCGGAGGGGATGACGTTGTAACGGGTGCCGGCCGAGGCGTGGCCGAACACCAGCAGCAGCCCGCTGTTGGCCGGCACCCGGCGGCTGATCAGGGTCGGGACCTCGGTCACCAGCCGGCCGAGCGCGTCCACCAGGTCGACTGTCAGGTGCGGGCGGGCGGTGTGTCCGCCCGGCCCGGTGAGCCGGACGGTGACGTTGTCGGCGGCGGCGGTGATCGGGCCGACCCGCAGGCCGACCTTGCCCACCGGCAGGTTCGGGTCGCAGTGCAGCGCGAAGATCTGCACCACGTCCTCCAGACCGCCGGCCTCGATGACCTCCAGCGAGCCGCAGGGCAGGATCTCCTCGGCCGGCTGGAAGATCAGCCGTACCCGGCCGTCGAGCTGGCCGATGTCGGCGAGTTGGGCCAGCAGCATGCCGACGCCGAGCATCACCGACGTGTGCACGTCGTGGCCGCAGGCGTGGCAGACGCCCTCCACCGTCGAGCGGTACGGCACGTCCTTCGGGTCGTCCAGCGGGAGCGCGTCGATGTCGGCGCGCAGCGCGATCACCGGGCCGTCCGGGCGTCCGTCGATGTCGCAGATGACGCCGTTGCCCTTCGGCAGCAGGCGCGGCTTCAGCCCGGCGAGGGACAGCTCGCGGTGCACCAGGGCGGCGGTCTCGAACTCCTCGCCGGACAGTTCCGGGTGGGAGTGGAGGTGCCGGCGGGTCGCGATCAGGCCGGGCACGCGCAGCGCGAGGAGATGGTCGAGCTCGAAGGGCAGGGGCTGGGAACCGGTCGGCGCCTCGGGCCGGGACGACGCCAGCGGGCCGCCGGAAGGCAGCGTCAACGCACTCGTCACGTCGAATTCTCGATCACTAGAGATGGATGGATCATCGGGTAGAACAGCAGACAGCCTAGACCTCCGGCGGTGACGCTGCGCAACATCTTTCGCGTAGCGGTCGGACCGCGCAGCGTCACGAATGCCCTGGTGAGAGTGCTCGAATATCTGCGGGACAGCAGGTAGATCACGGTCGGAGCCCGTCATCCGCCTCCCACCTCCTACAACGCGTAACCGTTTCAACGGCCACTAATATCCGGGCCGCTGTTCCGAATTGTCGCATTAGTCACGGCAATTAACCGCCGCTCGGACAATTGCGCGACAACTGTCGGCTGCCGGAAGACTCCCGACGGTGACATGACCGCCCGGCCGTCGACCGCACAGGCTGTCCGTCCCGTTCATCCGATCCGGTTACCCGAATCGCCGAATCGCACACGCGCGGCACCGGGCGCCACCGCCCGGCCACCCGCCGTGACCGGCCGGGCGCCGTCGCCCGGGAGGGGACCAACGGTACGCCTCAGCGTCCCCGTTTGCCCAGTTCAGACCACTACCGGACGCACGACGGCGGCCCGCGCCGGGCACCTGCGTGCGCCGACGGGACCGCCGCCTGAAAACGTCAGAACCGATCGCTCGGCCGGTAGATCCCCCACACCTCGCGCAGCGTGCCGCACACCTCGCCGACGGTGGCCCGGGCGCGCAGCGCCTCCTTCATCGGATAGAGCACGTTGGCGTCGCCCTCGGCTGCGGAACGCAGCTCGGCCAGTGCGCGCTCCACCGCGCCGGAGTCCCGCTCGGCGCGCAGCCGGGCCAGCCGCTCCCCCTGCGCCGCCTCGATCGCCGGGTCCACCCGCAGCGGCTCGTACGGCTCCTCCTCGTCGATCTGGAACCGGTTGAGGCCGACCACCACCCGCTCACCCGAGTCGATCTCCTGGGCGATCCGGTACGCCGACTGCTCGATCTCGCGCTTCTGGAAACCGGCCTCGATCGCGTCCACCGCCGAACCGTGGTCGAACACGCGGTCCATCAGCTCGGTGGCCGCCGCCTCCACCTCGGCGGTCATCGCCTCCACCACGTACGACCCGGCGAACGGGTCGACGGTGGCGGTCAGGTCCGTCTCGTACGCCAGCACCTGCTGGGTGCGCAGCGCCAGCCGGGCCGCCTTCTCGGTGGGCAGCGCGATCGCCTCGTCGAAGCTGTTCGTGTGCAGCGACTGGGTGCCACCGAGCACCGCGCCGAGGCCCTGCACCGCCACCCGGACCAGGTTCACCTCCGGCTGCTGGGCGGTGAGCTGCACGCCGGCGGTCTGGGTGTGGAACCGCAGCATCATCGACTTCGGGTTCTTCGCGCCGAACTCGTCACGCATCAGCCGGGCCCAGATGCGCCGGGCCGCGCGGAACTTCGCGACCTCCTCCAGCAGCGTGGTGCGGGCCACGAAGAAGAACGACAGGCGGGGCGCGAAGTCGTCCACTGCGAGCCCGGCGGCGAGCGCCGCGCGGACGTACTCCACGCCGTTCGCCAGCGTGAACGCGACCTCCTGCGCGGGCGAGGCGCCGGCCTCGGCCATGTGGTAGCCGGAGATCGAGATGGTGTTCCACTTGGGCACCTCGGCCCGGCAGTAGGCGAACGTGTCGGCGACCAGCCGCAGCGAGGGCTTCGGCGGGAAGATGTACGTCCCCCGGGCGATGTACTCCTTGAGGATGTCGTTCTGGATGGTGCCGTTGAGCGCCGCCCCCGGCACGCCGTTCTCCTCGGCCACGAGCTGGTAGAGCAGCAGCAGCACCGAGCCGGGCGCGTTGATCGTCATCGAGGTGGAGACCTTGTCCAGCGGGATGCCGCCGAACAGCGTGCGCATGTCCTCGATGGAGTCGATGGCGACCCCGACCTTGCCCACCTCGCCGTGCGCGATCGGGTCGTCCGAGTCGTACCCCATCTGGGTGGGCAGGTCGAACGCGACGGACAGGCCCATCGTCCCGGCGCGCAGCAACTGGTGGTACCGCGCGTTGCTCTCGGTCGCGGTGCCGAAGCCGGCGTACTGTCGCATCGTCCAGGGCCGGGAGGTGTACATCGTCGGGTAGACCCCGCGGGTGTACGGGAATTCGCCCGGCTCGCCCAGCCGGGCCTCCAGGTCCGCCGGAAGGTCTGCCGCCGTGTAGACGCCCTGGATCGGGAAACCCGACTCGCTTGACCGCGCATCGCTCATTACCGGATGGTAGGACGCGCTGACCGCCTGGTGGGTGAGGGATACCGCACACCTGGCCACGGCACACCACCGGAGGTGAGCAACCGGCCACATACCGTCGAGTAGGTAAACGCCCGCCGCGTCGGGTTTCGCATCGGGCGTCGGAACCAGCAAGATAGAGGGGTTGTGTCCCAGCCCCCTCGATATCCCCCGGTGGCTTTTCTGTGACTCAGATTCCGACGTGGAGCGGCGGACCGGCCAGTCCCCCCACTGGACGCGCGGCGCCCGGCACCACCATCGGTGGTCGCTACTCGCTGCGCTCCCCGGTGGGCAACGGAGGCATGGGCACGGTCTGGCGGGCCACAGACACATTGCTGCGCCGCGACGTGGCGGTCAAGGAGGTCGTCCTCCCGCCGGGGCTCGCCCCGAGCGACCGCGACGCGCTCTACGAACGGACGCTGCGGGAGGCCCGCGCCGCCGCCGCGATCCAGCACCCGGCCGTGGTGCAGGTCTACGACGTGGTCACCGAGGGCGGCCGGCCGTGGATCGTGATGGAGCTGCTGGACGCCCGCAGCCTCGCCGACATGGTGATCGAGGACGGGCCGGTCGCGCCGCGCGCCGTCGCCAAGATCGGCATCGCGCTGCTCGGCGCGCTGGAGGTGGCGCACGCCATCGGTGTGCTGCACCGCGACGTCAAGCCGGCCAACGTGCTGATCTGCTCCGACGGCCGCTGCGTGCTCACCGACTTCGGCGTCGCCCGGATGCCCACCGACGTGCAGCTCACCACGCCGGGCATGGTGCTCGGCTCGCCGCACTTCATCTCCCCCGAGCGGGCCATGGGCCAGGAGTTCGGGCCGCCCAGCGATCTGTTCTCGCTCGGCGTGACGCTCTACACAGCGGTCGAGGGCCGTCCCCCGTTCGACAAGGGCGACCCGATCGAGACCATGCACGCCGTGGTCGAGGACCCGCCCGCCACGCCGCAGCGCAGCGGCCCGCTCACCGGCGTGCTGATGGGGCTGCTGGAGAAGGACCCGGCCCGCCGGATGGACGTGCACCGGGCCCGCGCCAACCTGCGCGAACTGCTCGCCGGGCCGCTGACCAGCACCGCCACCGCGGTCAACTCGGTCACCGACCCGTACGCGGTGGTGCCGGTGCCGCGCCCGACCACGCCGCCGGCCATCGCGGCCGAGCCGAAGCCGAGCGGCCAGATCGGCGGTCGGGCCATGATCGGTCCGGACGAGTCGCTGACCGACCGGCTCGCCGCGCTGCGCCGCGGGGAGCGGCCCGCCGGCGAGAAGCCGGCGGCGGGCGACGCCGCGCTGGACGAGACCAGCGCGGACGCGCTGGCCGGCCCGCTGCACACCCCGACCGGCGCGATGTCCGGGCCCGCGCCCGAGGCCACCCAGCGCATCTCGCCGGACGCCACGGTCCGGCTCGGCCAGGGCGCCGGCGCGGACGCCACCCAGCAGGTGCCGACCACCCAGCCGGTCTACGGCCGTGCCGCCGACGCCACCCAGCCGGTGTACGGCGGCGGCAACCAGTGGTCGGTGCCCGGCACCGGCCAGCCGTGGACCACGCCGGCCACCGCTCCGGCCGCCGGTGGTGGCGGCGCGCTCGGCTCGGCCAAGGGCCTGCTCGGCCGGATCAAGGCGTGGCCGCGCAAGGTCCAGCTCGCCGCCGCCGGTGGCCTCGCCGTGGTGCTGCTGGTGAGCGTGATCGCGCTGACCAGCGGCGGCGACGACACGCCACCGCCGATCGTGGGCACGCTGCCGTCGAACTCGGCCGCCGCCGCGCCCGAGATGCAGGAGCAGACCGTCAAGGGCGTGACCATCCAGGTGCCGAAGGGCTGGCAGCGGCAGACCGGCGGCCTCTACGTCGACTACGTCGACCCCGAGGACGAGGGCCGCAAGGTGCGGGTGATCGCCGAGCCGTGGGGCGGCACCTCGATCAGCTGGGCCGAGTTCGCCTCGCGGAACCTGAACAAGAACAGCGCCAAGAGCAAAACCTGTCCCGCCCCATACACCGAGGTGTCGGTTTCCGAGCAGCCGCTCGCCGGGCAGACCGCGGGCCAGCTCGAATACACCTGCGGTGAGGGTGAGTCCATGCGTCACGGCATCTGGCGGGGCGTGGTCAAGGACGGCAAGGTCTACTCGTTCTACCTCTCCTCGACCGACGCGCGGTTCGCGGAGAGCAAGCCGATCTTCGACGCGATGGTCGGCTCGTTCCAGCTCACCGAGGCGAACTGAGTCGAGGCCGACGGCCAGTGGTGATCCGCCGCCGTGCTATCAAGAGGCAATGGCGGCGGAAACCACTGACCTAGACGACCTTCGCGTCCGAGCCGAGCGCTGGCTCGCCGACGACCCGGACCCGGCTGACCGCGACGAGCTGCGCGCCGTCCTGGACGGGCTGCCCGGCACGGCGACCGACCTGGCCGACCGGTTCGCCGGCCCGCTGACGTTCGGCACCGCCGGACTGCGCGGCCCGCTGCGCGCCGGGCCGAACGGCATGAACCTCGCCGTGGTCACCCAGGCCGCCGCCGGGCTCGTGCGCTGGCTCGCCGCCCAGGGCGGCGAGGGCCCGCTGGTGATCGGGTACGACGCCCGGCGCGGCTCGCTGGCCTTCGCCGAGCGCACCGCCCAGGTGGCCACCGGCGCGGGCCGTCCGGCGCTGCTGCTGCCCCGGCCGCTGCCCACGCCGGTGCTGGCGTTCGCGGTCCGGCAGCTCGGCGCGGTCGCCGGGGTGATGGTGACCGCCAGCCACAACCCGCCGCAGGACAACGGCTACAAGGTCTACCTGGGCGCGCAGCTCGGCGGTGAGCTGGGCGCGGGCGCGCAGATCGTGCCGCCCGCCGACGCCGGCATCGAGGCGGCCATCCGGGCCGTCGGCCCGCTCGCCGAGGTGCCGCTCGGCCCGGCCGGGCAGGTGCTCGGCGACGACCTGGTGGCCGCGTACGTGGAACGGGCCGCCGCCGTGGTGGACCCGACCGGGCCGCGCGACCTGAAGGTGGCGTACACGCCGCTGCACGGGGTGGGCGGCGCGGTGCTGACCGCCGCGTTCGCGCACGCCGGGTTCGGCGTGCCGGGCGTGGTGCCGGAGCAGGCCGAGCCGGACCCGGCGTTCCCGACCGTCAGCTTCCCCAACCCGGAGGAGCCGGGCGCGGTGGACCTGCTCGTCGCGCTCGCCGACCGCACCGGCGCGGATCTCGCCATCGCCAACGACCCGGATGCGGACCGCTGCGCGGTGGCCGTACGCGACGCCGGGTCCTGGCGGATGCTGCGCGGCGACGAGGTGGGCGCGCTGCTCGCCGACCACCTGATGCGACGTGGCGTGACCGGCCTGTACGCCACCACGATCGTGTCCTCGGCGCTGCTGCGCGCCATGACGGCGGCCCGGGGGCTGCCCTACGACGAGACGCTCACCGGGTTCAAGTGGATCGTCCGGGCCGGCGGCGGCCGGGAGCCGCTCGTGTACGGCTACGAGGAGGCGCTCGGCTACTGCGTCGCGCCGGAGCACGTACGCGACAAGGACGGCATCACCGCCGCGCTGACCGTCGCCGAGCTGGCCGCCGGTCTGAAGGCCGAGGGCCGTACGCTCCTCGACCGGCTGGACGAGCTGGCCGCCGAGTTCGGCGTGCACCACACCGAGCAGCTCTCGGTCCGGGTGGAGGACCTGCGGGTCATCGCGGACTCGATGGCGCGGATCCGGGCGGCCACCCCGACCGCGCTGCTCGGGCAGCCGGTGACCGAGGCGACCGACCTGCTCCCCGACGCGGACGTGGTGATCCTGCGCACCGGCGCGGCCCGGGTGGTGATCCGGCCGTCCGGCACCGAGCCGAAGCTCAAGGCGTACCTGGAGGTGGTGGAGCCGGTGACCGGCGGCGACGTGCCGGCGGCCCGGCAGCGCGCGCGTGCCGCCGTGACCGAGCTGCGCAACGAGATCGCCGCCGCCCTCGGCCTCTGACCGGGTGTAAGGAAGGGCCCCTTATTAACGCCTCGCGTTAATAAGGGGCCCTTCCTCTACCGGAGGCGTTAAGAGGGGGCCCTTCCTTACCGCTTGCCCAGGGCGGCGTCGACGGCCTGGCCCAGCGCGGCGATGACCAGACTGATCGACGGGCGCACCACGCTGTCGTCCAGGCTCACCGAGCCGGAGAACCCGGCGCCGGCGGCGATCTCCTCCAGGCGGCGCCCGGCGTCCTCGGCGGCCGGGCCGGTGAGGCCGAGCGCCGGCTCCATGCGCAGCACCGCGACCAGCGTGGCGAGCGCGGCGGTCCGCTCGTCGGGGAGCTGCCCGCTGGTCAGCGCTTCGGCCAGACGCTGCCGGATGTCCGCCTCGACCGAGGGGTCCGCCACCGGGTAGCGGTGCACGTGGATGAAGTCCAGCTCGGTTTCCTCCACGTCCCGGACCACGCCCCGCCCGCACAGGTCGGTGAGGATCCGGTCGCGCAGCCCGTGCCGCAGCCGCTGCACCCAGGACGAGGGTGTATGCGGGGTCTCCGCGGCGATCTTGGCGAGTACGGCGTCGGCGATCGGCTCACCGGTCGGCGCCGGATCGATCACCGCCAGGTTCCCGTCCGCGTACGCGAGCCGTCCGGCCAGGGCCAGCTCGACCAGCACCGCCGCGGCCATGCCCAGGTCAAGGCTGATCCGCGGCATGGTGGCCTTGCCGGTTTCGTCGTCGTACGCGAGGAGCAGCAGCTCTTCGGCGAGCGCAACACCAGTCATGGCCCGGAACGCTAGCGCCTCCCCGCACCCCCGCGCACCAACTCGCCGGGGCAGTCCGGTTCCCGGTGCGGAGGGCCGCCCCTCCGCACCGGGACCGGCCTCAGAAACGGGGCATGCCGCCGAACTGGCGGTCGCCGGCGTCACCCAGGCCGGGGACGATGAACTTCGAGTCGTTCAGGCCCTCGTCGATCGAGGCGGTGACCAGGCGCAACGGCAGGCCGGAGCGCTCCAGCCGCTCGATGCCGACCGGCGCGGCCAGCACGCACAGCACCGTGATGTCGGTGCAGCCGCGGTCGGCGAGCAGCCGGCAGCAGTGCTCCAGCGAGCCGCCGGTGGCGAGCATCGGGTCGAGCACCAGCACCGGCAGGCCGCTGAGGTCGCGCGGCAGCGACTCCATGTACGCGCGGGGCTCGTACGTCTCCTCGTCGCGGGCCAGGCCGACGAAGCCCATCGACGACTCGGGCAGCAGGCCGAGCGCGGCGTCGGCCATGCCGAGACCGGCCCGCAGCACCGGCACCAGCAGCGGCGGGTTCGCCAGCCGGCTGCCTTCGGTGGCGGTGACCGGGGTCTGGATCGAGTACTTCTCGACCGGGAAGGAGCGCGCGGCCTCGTACACCAGCATGGTGGTGAGTTCGCGCAGCGCCGCCCGGAACGACGACGAGTCGGTCCGGGCGTCCCGCATGGCGGTCAGCCGCGTCTGGGCGAGCGGATGGTCAATGACGGTTACGTCCACGATCGCTCAACCTACCGCTCCGTGGACCGGCGCACGGTGGGTGCGGCCCGACCAGCGACCCCGCTCACGTACGACGCTCGCAACCCGTTCACCGTGACCAAGATCACAGGACTCGCGAGTGCGTACTATTCGGGGCATGACGGCGACAACGACGTCGGCCCGGTCGGATCTCTCCGAGCTGGGACGATCCGAGACCGCTCTGCGGACCTTCCTGCACGGCCTGCCCGGCGTGGACCAGGTCGGCGCGGAGCAGCGGGCGGCGCAGCTCGGCACCCGCTCCATCAAGACCACGGCGAAGGCCGAGGCGATCGACCTGGCGATCCGGATGGTCGACCTGACCACCCTGGAAGGCGCGGACACGCCCGGCAAGGTGCGGGCGCTGGCCGCGAAGGCGCTGCGCCCCGACCCGGCCGATCCGAGCTGCCCGCACGTGGGCGCCGTCTGCGTCTACCCGTCGATGGTCCCGTACGTGGCCGAGGTGCTGCGCGGCAGCGGCGTGCACCTGGCCAGCGTGGCGACCGCGTTCCCGTCCGGTCAGGCCCCGCTGGAGATCAAGCTCGCCGACGTGCGGGCGGCGGTCGAGGCCGGCGCGGACGAGATCGACATGGTGATCAACCGGGGCGCGTTCCTGGCCGGGCGCTACGCCGAGGTCTACGACGAGATCGTGGCCACCAAGGAAGCCTGCGGGGACGCCCACCTCAAGGTGATCCTGGAGACCGGCGAGCTGGCCACGTACGACAACGTGCGGCGGGCGTCCTGGCTCGCCATGCTCGCGGGCGGCGACTTCATCAAGACCTCCACCGGCAAGGTCCCGGTCGCGGCCACCCTGCCGGTGACGCTGGTGATGCTGGAGGCGGTCCGCGACTTCCGCGCCGCCACCGGGCGTCAGGTCGGCGTCAAGCCGGCCGGTGGCATCAAGACCACCAAGGACGCGATCAAGTACCTGGTCATGGTCAACGAGACGGTCGGCGCCGACTGGCTGAGCCCGGACTGGTTCCGGTTCGGCGCGTCGAGCCTGCTCAACGACCTGCTCATGCAGCGCACCAAGCTGACGACCGGCGTCTACGCCGGCCCCGACTACTTCACCCTGGACTGAACGCGATGTTCGAATACGCACCCGCCCCCGAGTCCCGCTCGGTGGTGGACATCAAGCCCTCGTACGGGCTCTTCGTCGACGGCGCGTTCGTCGACCCGGCCTCCGGCGGCAGCTTCAAGTCGGTGAACCCGGCCTCCGAGGAGGTGCTGGCCGAGATCGCCGAGGCCGGCGCCGACGACGTGGACCGCGCCGTGCGCGCCGCGCGGACCGCGTACGAGAAGGTCTGGGGTCCGATGCCGGGCCGGGACCGGGCCAAGTACCTGTTCCGGATCGCCCGGCTCATCCAGGAACGCTCGCGCGAGCTGGCGGTGCTGGAGTCGCTGGACAACGGCAAGCCGATCAAGGAGTCCCGCGACGTCGACCTGCCGCTGGTCGCCGCGCACTTCTTCTACTACGCGGGCTGGGCGGACAAGCTTCCGCACGCGGGCTTCGGCCCGGACCCGAAGCCGCTCGGCGTGGCGGCGCAGGTCATCCCGTGGAACTTCCCGCTGCTCATGCTGGCGTGGAAGATCGCCCCGGCGCTGGCCGCCGGCAACACGGTCGTGCTCAAGCCCGCCGAGACCACCCCGCTGACCGCGCTGCTGTTCGCCGAGATCTGCCAGCAGGCCGACCTGCCCTCCGGCGTGGTCAACATCGTCACCGGCGCCGGCGACACCGGCCGAACGCTGGTCGAGCACCCGGGCGTGGACAAGGTCGCGTTCACCGGCTCCACCGAGGTGGGCCGGGCCATCGCCCGCTCGGTCGCCGGCACCCGCAAGAAGCTCACGCTGGAACTGGGCGGCAAGGCCGCGAACATCGTCTTCGACGACGCGCCGATCGACCAGGCCGTCGAGGGCATCGTCAACGGCATCTTCTTCAACCAGGGCCACGTCTGCTGCGCCGGGTCGCGGCTGCTGGTCCAGGAGTCGGTGGCCGACCGGGTGCTGGAGTCGCTCAAGCGCCGGATGGCTCAGCTCCGGGTCGGTGACCCGCTGGACAAGAACACCGACATCGGCGCTATCAACTCGGCCGAGCAGCTCACCCGCATCCGGGAGCTGTCCGACGCCGGGTCCGCCGAGGGCGCGGAGCGCTGGTCGCCGCCGTGCGAGCTGCCCGAGCGCGGCTTCTGGTTCGCGCCGACCATCTTCACCGGCGTCACCCAGGCGCACCGGATCGCCCGCGAGGAGATCTTCGGCCCGGTGCTGTCCGTGCTCACGTTCCGCACCCCGGCGGAGGCCGTCGAAAAGGCCAACAACACGCCGTACGGGCTGTCGGCCGGAATCTGGACCGACAAGGGTTCCCGGATCCTGTGGCTGGCCGACCGGCTGCGCGCGGGAGTGGTGTGGGCGAACACGTTCAACAAGTTCGACCCGACGTCGCCGTTCGGCGGCTACAAGGAGTCGGGCTACGGTCGCGAGGGCGGCCGGCACGGGCTGGAGGGGTACCTCAATGTCTGAGCGGGTCGCGGTACGCAAGACGTACAAGCTCTTCATCGGCGGGAAGTTCCCGCGCAGCGAGTCGGGACGGTCGTATCTCGTGCAATCCGCGAACGTGTCTCTTGCCTCCCGGAAGGACGCGCGGGACGCGGTAGTGGCCGCCCGCGCCGCGGTGAAGGGCTGGGCCGGGGCGACCGCGTACAACAGGGGTCAGATCCTCTACCGGGTCGCCGAGATGCTGGAGGGCCGGCGCGAGCAGTTCGTCGCCCTGGGCGTACCGGCCGACGAGGTGGACGCCGCGATCGACCGCTGGGTCTGGTACGCGGGCTGGTCCGACAAGCTGTCCCAGGTGTACGGCGGCGCGAACCCGGTGGCCGGCCCGTACTTCAACCTGTCCGCGCCGGAGCCCACCGGCGTGGTGGCGGTGGCCGCCCCCGAGGAGCCCGCGCTGCTCGGCCTGGTGAGCGTGATCGCCCCGGCGATCGTCACCGGCAACACGGTCGTGGTGGCCGCCTCCCCGGCGGCGCCGCTGGCAGCGGTGACGCTGGCCGAGGTGCTCGCCACCTCCGACCTGCCCGGCGGGGTGGTCAACATCCTCACCGGCCGGCTGACCGAGACCGTGCCGACGCTCGCCGCGCACATGGACGTCAACGCGATCGACCTGACCGGCGTCACCGACGCCGAGCTGGCCGCCGACCTGGAGATCAAGGCCGCGGAGAACCTCAAGCGGGTGCTCCGGCCGGCCCCGGCCGACCACGACTGGTACGCCGATCCCGGCATCACCCGGATGACCACGCTGCTGGAGACCAAGACGGTCTGGCACCCCAAGGGCGTCTGACAGACGGCAGTCCGGTCCCGGCCCGAAGTGGCGGCACACCCTCCCGGGTTGCCGCCACTTCCCGTTCCCGCTCTTCCCGCGAGCCGTCGTCGACCGCACCCGCAGCCGAGCAAGATCGACACCAGTACGGCGAAGTGGTCACATCAACCCGCCCCGAATGCCACCACCTCCCCGAACTGGCGTGGATCTTGCCGAGGCGCCCACCCCGAGGCCAGCACGATCAAGACCAGATCCCCGAGAGGGCCGCGTCGACCGACCCGGGACTGCACCACTTCCCCGAGGCGGAGTGGATCTTGGCGGGGCCGTCCGAGGAGAGCTAGATCGACACCAGTACGGCGAGGTGGCTGCATCGAGCCGCCTCGGACCACACCACCTCCCCGAGCTGGTGTTGATCTTCGGGGGCGAGGGGCGGGGACTGGAACCGGGGACCGGGGCGGCGGAGAGGGTCTACTACCGGGGGTAGGATTGGTGGGTGACTCGGCTGGGGGACCTTGAGCGTGCGGTGATGGACGTGCTGTGGGATGCGGCACCAGCCGCCTCGGGCGGCGTGACGGTGCGCGAGGTCGCCGACGCCCTGGACGGCCGCGAACTGGCCTACACCACCGTTATGACCGTGCTCGACCGGCTCGCCGGCAAGGGCATGGTGCAGCGCGAGCGGGAGGGCCGCGCCTGGCGTTACCGCCCCGCCGCCACCCGCGAGGCGCACATCGCCCAGCTCATGCTCGAAGCCCTCGATCTCGGCGGCAGCCGGGACGCCGCGCTGGTGCGCTTCGCCCGCTCGGTGACCGGCACGGAGGCGGACGTGCTCCGCGCCGCGCTCAGCGCCGAGGCCGGGGCGACCCGACCCGCGACCACCGAGGCCGGGACGACAGGCCCCGCGACCGGAGCGACCGCCGAGACCGCCGAGACCGGGACGACCGTCGAGACCGGGACGACCGGGCCCGCAACTGTCGAGGACGGACCGACCGGCCGGATCGAGGACCCCCGGCCCGGTCGGCCGGCGCTCGACGAGGCGACGGACCGGTAGGCGGCCGCCGTGGCGTACGCCCTGCACTTCGCCGCGACCATTCTGGCCTGCTGGCTGACCGCGCAGGTCCTCGCCGCCGCGCGCTGGACGTGGCGCGCGCCCCGGGTGGCGATCCTGTGCTGGCAGGCGGTCGGGCTGGCGCTCGGCCTGTCGGCCATGGGGTTGCCGATGGCGCTGGGCCTCGACGTCTACGACCGGGCGACCGGGTGGGCGCTGCTGGCGCTGGCCGACGACCTGGCCCACGGCACGCTTCCGGCCGGTGTGGGCGCGGTGCACCTCAGCCTGGTCGGCGTCGGTCTCGGCATCGGCGTGGTGCTGCTCACCACGACGGTACGCAGCCTGCACGGCGCGGTACGCGCCCAGCGCCGGCACCGGGAGCTGCTGCACCTGGTGGCCCGGCGTGACCCGACGGTGCCCGGCGCGCTGGTGCTGGACCACCCGAGCGCTGCGGCGTACTGCCTGCCGGGGGTGCGGCCCCGGGTGGTGGTGAGCGCGGGCACGCTCGACCTGCTCGACCCGGCCGAGCTGGCGGCGGTGCTCACCCACGAGCGGGCGCACGCCCAGGAGCGGCACGATCTGGTGCTGCTGCCGTTCACCGCGTTGTGCCGGGCGCTGCCCTGGTTCCAGTGGGTGCGGGACGCGCACGCGCGGGTGGCGCTGCTGGTCGAGATGCGCGCCGACGACAAGGCCCGGGAGCTGCACGCGGACGCGCCGCTGGCGGGCGCGCTGCGCCGGTTCGCCGCCGCCGAGCACCGGGTGCAACCGGCCGGCACGCTCGGTCTCGGCGACCGCGACCTGGACGTACGGGTGCAGCGGCTGCTCGTCGCGGACCGCCCGCCGCGGGTGCTCGGCGCGATGGCGCTCGCCGTCGCGGGCACGCTCGTCTCCCTGCCGTTCGCCCTGTTCCTGAGCTGATCTCGCCCCCCTAAGGGACTTCTCCGGGTTCGCACACCCCTATAGGTAGTGAAGCTACGTGTAGGTTGACTACGACAAGAGAGTCGACCCATGGGAGGACGACAGTGGATCCGCTGCTCCTCGCCCGCCTCCAGTTCGCCACCACCACCTCGATCCATTTCCTGTTCGTGGCGGTCACGCTCGGCCTGGTCACGCTGCTGGTCGGGTTGCAGACGGCCGGCTTCCTCACCGGCAAACCGGTGTACGAGCGGCTGACCCGGTTCTGGGGCCAGCTCTACGTGATCAACTACGTGCTCGGCATCGCCACCGGCATCGTGATGGAGTTCCAGTTCGGGCTGAACTGGAGCGGGCTGTCGCGCTACGTCGGCAACGTGTTCGGGGCGCCGCTGGCCATCGAGACGCTCGTGGCGTTCTTCCTGGAGTCCACGTTCCTCGGCATGTGGATCTTCGGGTGGCATCGGCTGCGGCGCGGCGTACACCTGGCGCTGCTCTGGGGCGTGGCGATCACCGCGTACGCCTCGGCGTTCTGGATCATGGTGGCGAACGCCTGGCTGCAGAACCCGGTCGGGTACGAGGTCCGCGACGGCATCGCCCACCTCACCGACTTCGGCGCGCTGCTCACCAATCCCACGTTCGGCATGGCGTTCGGCCACGTGATCTCGGCGAGCCTGGTCACCGGCGGCCTGCTGATGGCCGCGGTGAGCGCGTGGCACCTGCTGCGGCGTACAAGCGACTACGCGCTGTTCCGCACCTCGCTGCGCCTCGGCCTGGTCACCGCGGCGCTAGCGGTCAGCACGCTCCAGGGCTTCGGCTTCGCCCAGTTCGGCCCGGTCGCGCAGCTCCAGCCGACGAAGTTCGGCGGCGGGCCGGAGCGCGACGCGCTCGTCGCCGACTGGACCGCGCGGTTCGGCCCCGGCGACTGGGATCCGCCGGTGCTCTCCAACGTCGGCCTCGGCTTCATGATCCTGATCGGCTTCACGCTCGGCGCCCTCTGGCTCCTGCTGCCGCTGCTCTGGCGCGACTGGATCATCCGGTTGCGGTTCCCGCTCTGGCTGATCCTGCTCGGCCTGCCGCTGCCGTTCGTGGCGATGCTGCTCGGCTGGATCGCCCGCGAGGTCGGCCGCCAGCCCTGGGCCGCGTACGGGCTGCTGCCCACCGCGCAGGCCGTCTCCCCGGTCTCGCCGGGGCTGATGCTCGCCTCGCTGATCGGGTTCAGCCTGCTGCTCGGCGCGCTCGCGGTGACCAACTGGACGCTGCTGGCCCGGCACGCCGCGCGCGGCGCGCACGACCCCGCCCTCGGCCGACCGCCCGCGCCCGACACCGACCCCCACCACCAGCCCGTGCTCGTCTGAGGGAGCCCGCCGTGGAACTCGCCTGGTACGCCCTGCTCGGCCTCTTCTTCGCCACCTACCTCGTGCTCGGCGGCTACGACTACGGCGTCGGCCTGCTGCTGGCCCGGCGCGGCCCGACGCCGGGCAGCCGGGCCACGCTCGCCGCGCTCGGGCCGTTCTTCCTCGGCAACGAGGTCTGGCTGGTGGCGGCCGTCGGCATCCTGTTCGGCGCGTTCCCCCGGCTGGAGGGCGAGCTGCTCTCCGGCTTCTACCCGGCGGTGCTCGCCGCGCTGGCCGGGGTGGTGCTGGTGACCGCCGGGGTGCAGTTGCGCAGCCGCCCGGTCTCCGGAACGGCGCGCGCCGGCTGGGACCGGGTGGTGGTGGTCGGCAGCGTGCTCGCCGCGCTGGGCTGGGGCGCGGTGCTCGGCGGGCTGCTCCAGGGCGTGCCGCTGAGCGCCGACGGGCACGTGGTCGGTGTCGGTCATCTCGCCACCCCGTTCGTCGCCGCCGCGGGGCTGGCCCTGCTGGCGCTGGTGGCGGTGCACGGTGCGACGTTCCTCACGCTCCGGCTGCCCACCGCCGACGCCCCGGCGCTCGCCCGGCTGGCGAGCGCCCTGGTGCCCGCCGCACTCGTCGCCGTCGGCGCGGCCACCGTCCTGGGCGTGCTCTCCGATCGGGTACGCGCCGCGGTGGCGCGCCCGGCTGTGGCCGTACTCCTGCCGTTGGCGCTCGTGGCCGCGCTGCTGACGGCCCGCGCGGCGCTGCGGCGGGGCCGGGCCGGTGTGGCCTTCGCCGCGACCGCGACGGCGCTGGCGCTGCCCGCGCCGCTGGTCGGGGCCGCGCTCTGGCCCCGGATCCTGGTCTCCACGGCCGACCCGGCAGCCTCGCTGACGGTGGCCGAGGCGGCCGCCGGCCGTCCGACGCTGGCACTGTTGGGATGGCTCGCGTTACCGCTCGTGCCGGCCCTACTAGGCTTTCAGGCGATGTGCTGGTGGGTGTTCCGGGGACGGATCGACGGCAGGGCACCGGTGTACTGGTGAACCGCCGCCCGTTCGACCCGCGTCTGCTGCGTCGGGTCCCCGCGGCCCGGCGCGACCTCGCCGTGCTCGCGGCGCTGGGCGGGCTGACCGCGCTGCTGGTGATCGCCCAGGCGACCGCGCTGGCGACGCTGCTGGCCACCGCGTTCGACGGACGGCTGCACCGGCCGGCGCTGGCCGGTCTCGTGGCGGCGGTCGCCGGGCGGGCGCTGGTGAGCTGGGCGCAGGGCACAGTGGCGGCGCGGGCCGCCGCGACGGTCAAGGCGGCGCTGCGCGCCGACCTGCTGGGCGCGGTCGGCCGGCACGGACCCACCTGGGTCGCCGGGCAGCGGGCCGGGCAGCTCGCCACGCTGGCCGGGCGCGGGCTGGACGCGCTGGACCCCTACTTCACCGGCTACCTGCCGCAGCTCGTGCTGAGCGTCACGGTGCCGGTGGCGGTGCTGGCCCGGATCGTGTTCGCCGACTGGAGCTCGGCGCTGATCATCGCGCTCACCATCCCGCTCATCCCGATCTTCGGCGCGCTGCTCGGCTGGCAGGCGCAGGCCGCCACCGAACGGCAGTGGCGGCGGCTGTCACTGCTCGGCGGGCACTTCCTCGACATGGTCGCCGGGCTGCCCACGCTGCGCGCGTTCGGCCGGTCCAAGGGGCAGGTCGACGTGGTGCGCCGGATGGCCGACGGCCACCGCCAGGCCACCATGAAGACGCTACGCATCGCGTTCCTGTCCGCGCTGGTGCTGGAACTGGTCGCCACGCTCTCCGTCGCGCTCGTCGCGGTGCCGGTCGGCATCCGGCTGCTCGGCGGCGGCCTCACGCTCTCCACCGCGCTGCTGGTGCTGCTGCTCACCCCGGAGGCGTACCTGCCGTTGCGTGCGGCGGGCAGCCGGTTCCACGCCAGCATGGAAGGGCTCACCGCGCTGGACGAGGCGCTGACGCTCTCCGCCACCGACGCGCCCGCCACCACCGAACCCCGCCGTCCCACGCCGGGCGGCCGGGGCGAGATCCGCTTCGAGGGCGTGAGCGTCGCGTACGACCGGACCACAGCGCTGCGCGACGTCACGCTGACCATCCGGCCCGGCGACCGGATCGCCGTCATCGGGCCCAGCGGCGCGGGCAAGAGCACGCTGCTCAACCTGCTGCTCGGCTTCGTCGCACCGACCTCCGGCCGGGTCACCGTCGACGGCGTGGACCTGGCCGGAGTCGACCTGGACGCCTGGCGGCGCGAACTGGCGTGGGTGCCGCAGCGGGCGCACCTGTTCGCCGGGTCGCTCGCCGACAACATCCGCCTCGGCGCGCCGGACACCCCGGACGACGTGCTCGCCGCCGCGGTCGCCGACGCCGCGCTGGACGAGGTGGTCGACGCGCTGCCCGACGGGCTGGACACCCGCCTCGGCGAACGCGGCCACGGCCTGTCCAGCGGTCAACGGCAGCGGGTCGCGCTCGCCCGCGCGTTCCTGCGGGACGCGCCGATCGTGCTGCTCGACGAGCCGACCGCGCGACTGGACTCCGCCAGCGAGGCGGTCGTGCTGGACGCCACCCGGCGGCTGGTCGCCGGACGTACCGCGCTGCTCGTCGCGCACCGGCCCGCACTGCTCGCCGACGCCGACCGGATCCTGCGCGTCGAGGACGGCCGGGTCACCGAACTGCACCCGACCGCCACCGGGCCGGGAGTGGCCCGATGATCCCCGGCGCGGAACGGGCGGTGCTGCGCCTGGCCCGGCCGTACCTGAGCCGGCTGCTCGGCGCCGGGCTGCTCGCCGCCGCCACCGAGTTCGCCGGCCTGGCGCTGATGGCCACCGCCACCTGGCTGCTGATGAGCGCGGCGGGCCGCCCGCCGCTGGACCGGCTGACGGTGGCCATCGTCGCGGTCCGGGCGCTGGCGGTCAGCCGGGGCGTGCTGCGGTACACCGAACGGCTCGCCGGGCACGACGCCGTGCTCCGCATGATCACCGACGTACGGGCCCGGGTGTTCGCCACGCTCGCCGCCCGGCGCGACGCCGGCCGGCGTACCGGGGACGCGCTGAGCCGCCTGGTGTCGGACGTGGAGGCGGCCCAGGACCTGCTCCTGCGCGTGCTCGTACCGGGCGCGGCTGCGGCGGTGGTCAGCGTGCTCGCGGTCGGCGTCGCCGCGCTGATCTCACCGCCGGCCGCCGGTGTGCTCGCGATCGGCCTGCTGGTGGCCGGCGTGGCGCTGCCCGCGCTGGCCACCCGGCTCACCCGCCGCGCCGCCGACGAGGTCGCCCCGCTGCGCGGCGCGCTCGCGGTGGACGCGGTCGACCTCACCCACGGCGCCGCCGACCTGGCCGCGTTCGGGGCCACCGGCGCCGCGCTCGCCGCCGCCGAGAACCGGGGCGCGCGGCTGGCGAAGCTGGAACGCCGGCTCGCCGCTACCGGCTTCGCGGTGGACGCGACGGGCGTACTCGTGGGTGGCCTCACCGCCGCCGCGGTGGTGGCCGTGGCGCTGCGGGCCGGGGTCGGCGGGGTGCTCGTCGGCGTCCTCGCGGTCGGGTCGCTCGCCGCCGTGGAGGTGGCTCTCGCGCTCGTCGCGGCGGCCCGCCAGCGCGCCCAGCTCCGGACCGGGCTGGCCCGGGTGGCCGACCTGCTGGCCGAGCCCGCCGCCACGGCGCCGCCGACGAGCGCGCCGGAGCCCGCGATCGACGGCCACGACGTACGGTTCGCCGACGTGACGGTCCGCTACCGGGCCGGGGCCGCCCCCGCGCTGGCCGATTTCGACCTCGACCTGCCGGCCGGCCGGCGGGTGGCGGTGGTCGGGCCGAGCGGCGCCGGCAAGAGCACGCTCGCCGCCGTGCTCACCGGCGCGGTACGCCCCGACACCGGCCGGGTCACCGTAGGCGGCGGCGTGCCGGTGGCCGGGATCCCGGACGAGCACCTGCCCCGGGTGGTCGGCGGCCTGCTCGCCGAGGCGTACGTCTTCCACGCCACGGTCAAGGAGAACCTGCTCCTCGGCCGTCCGGACGCCACCGAGGCGGACCTGGTCGCCGCGACCCGGGCGGCCGGCCTGCTCGACTGGGTACGCGAACAGCCCGACGGCTGGGACACAGTGGTCGGCGAGCAGGGCGGGCAGCTCTCCGGCGGGCAGCGGCAGCGCCTCGCGCTGGCCCGCGCGCTGCTGGCCGCCCCGCCGGTGCTGGTGCTCGACGAGCCGACCGAAGGGCTCGACCCGTCCGCCGCCGACGCGGTGCTGGACTCCACGCTCGCCGCCACCCCGGCCGGGCACTCGGTGCTGCTGATCAGCCACCGGCTCAGCGGCCTGGCCGGGCTGGACGAGATCGTGGTGCTCGACGGCGGCCGGGTGGTACAGCGCGGCCGGCACGACGAGCTGGTGGCACGCCCCGGGTGGTACCGGGAGCAGTGGCTGCGGCAGCAGACGGCCGAACGCGGCTACCTGGCGGTCACGCCGTAGCGCGCACTGAATCCGATCGGGGTTTTCCCTGACGCGGTAGCCCGTCCCCCGATGGCAGGCTTGTGCGCATGCGGGTCCATGACGAGGCGGTGGTCGACCGCCGGCTGCGCGAGCTGTCCGGACGCCTGTACGGGCCGGACCGGCTCAAGGCCGACCTGCTGACCGAGACGCGGCACGCGCTGGAGGACGCCGTCGAGGCGTACCGGGAGGAGGGCCTGCCGCGCGCGGAGGCGGAGCGGCGGGCGGTCGCCGAGTTCGGCAGCGACCGGCAGCTCGTGCCGGAGTTCCAGGCCGAGCTGGCCACCGGCGCGCTGCGCGGGCTGGCGCTGCGCACGCTCCTGATCTCGGTGGTGCTGATCGCCGCCGGTGACCTGACCTGGCAGGGGTCGAGCTGGAGCGGCGGTCCCCCGCCGCCGGCGAGCTACCTGCTGCTCTCCGCCGGGCTGAACGTCATCTGGGGCGTGATCGCCGCGCTGGCGCTGGCCGCGTTGCTCGTCGGCCCGCTCACCGCCCGGTGGGGGTCGCCCCGGCTCGTCCGTCCGGCCCGACTGATCGGTTTCGGTCTGACCGGCGCCCTGGCGCTCGGCGTGACCGCCGGCGGCGCGCTGTTCGGCTGGTCGGTCGGGCTGTGGGACGCCGCGCTCACCTGGCCCCCGATGATCATCGGGGCGACGGTGGTGTCCGCGGCCTGGTTCGCACTGGTCCGGGCCGCCCGCTGCTGGGTGCTCGCCGAGCGGCGGTTGGCCGGCTGAGCCGGTCGGCCGCCTGAGCGGCCGGCCCACCGGTCCGGCCGGCGGGGTTCAGGCCGGGGCCGTGGGCGGTTCGTCCGCCCCGAGGAACCGGCCGACGGTGGCGCTGAACTCGCGCCAGCCGGCCCGCTCCCCCACCAGCGCCCGGCCACCGGCCTCGGTCAGCTCGTAGGTGCGGCGTTCCCGGCCGTTGACTGTGCTCCACGTGCTCGCCACCAGCCCGGCCCGCTCCAGCCGGCGCAGCGCCGGATAGATGGTGCCGGTGGGCAGATCCAGCGTCCCGCCGCTGCGGGCACGCAACGCCTCGATGATCGCGTAGCCGTGTCTCGGGCCCTGTTCCAGCACGGCGAGCAGCAGCGCGTCGAGGTGGCCGTGCAGCGCCTGCGCCTTCATGCGTAGCAACGCTACTTGTCGATCCTCCGGAACGCCAAGGGGTGCGGCTCCCGGCCGCAACGGTTCGCCCACTAGGGTATGTGCGCAGAGTCACTCGGCGGCGCGACGCCGCCGGGTGGGCAACCGAACGCACACGGAGGTCAGCGTGGCCCGCCAGTCGCCCCAACGGCCCGACGCCGACGAGCCCGAGCTCGACGACACCGACGCGCCCGCCGCAGCCGACGAGGTCGAGGCGGACCGCCCGCCGGCGGACCGCGCGCTCTGGGACGAGGTGCGGATCGACCCGGTGGAGATCGCGCTGCCCGCCGGCACCGGCTTCACGCTGCGGGCGTACCGGCCGGCGCGCGAGCTGACCCCGACCGACGTCGCCGAGCGCGACCAGGACGACCCCTTCCTGGCCCGCCGCCAGGTCGTCGAGACCGAGGACGACGAGGAGGTGGTGATCCTCGACGAGGAGTTCGCCGCCCTCTCCGCCGAGGAGGACGACGAGGACGACGACAAGGCCGAGAAGGCCGCCAAGGGGCGCCGCAAGGGCGAGGCGGACGACGACGCGACCGAGGACAAGGCCGAGTCCGAGGACGAAGAGGACGACGACGAGGACGAGGACGCCGCGGGCGACGAGGAGGTGCCGGTCTTCCTCACCCACAAGGGCCGGCTCCTGCTGTTCAAGACCCCGGAGTCATTGGTCTCTTTCATCCGTTCCGGCGCGCCCAACGACCTGTCCCAACTGGACAGCTGGAATGAATTGTCCGAACGGCTGGAACCGGCCGACATCGCCCCGCTGGACGAGGACACCTACGAACTCGACCTGGTGGTGGAGAACCTGCGCGGCGGCCACGACGCATGGGACCACGAGCTACTCATCGAAGCTGGTGAGATCGCCCGTGACCTGGCGTACGCGCTGCGGCTACCAGCCGTGCTGGACATGCTCTCCGCCGGCTCGAGCCTGGACGATCTGGACGAGGCGCTGCGGGCTTCCGTCAACGGCGGAATCGGTGGTTTCCTGGGTCGGCGCCGGCTGAAGAAAATCGGGGCACAAACCGCAAGTTTGGGTTGGCGCACCATTGTCGGCAAGATCTCTGCGGTTGTGGACTGGCGCGACTGACCCGGAGCGGGGAGCATCAGTCTCTGGCAGAGCAAGACCTGTGTCCCGGGAGGAGGACGACGCCGTGGCGCTCGTGCGCGTGTACTGCGGTCTGGCCTCGGCAGATCCGGCCGACCGAACGGCTTCGGCCGGAACGACGCTGACGTCCGCTGTGGTCGACGACGCAGGCCGTCTGCTGCACGTCTGTGAGATCGCCGACGAGGCCGCCGGGTACGCCCAGCTGGTCGCGCTGCTGGTGGAGCGGTCCGGCGGTCCGAGCGGCGCGGCCATCGCCGCGGACAGCGACGACCACATCGTCACCTCGCTGCTGAGCGCCGCCGGCCGTCCGCTGGCGATCGCCGACGACGACTCGGTCGACGACTTCGCCGAGCGCTTCGCCGACGACGACTCCCTGGAGGAGATGCAGTCCCCGCCCGCCGAGCGCCGCGCGGTCGGGCTGGCCCGCGCGCTGCAGGCCGGCGCGCTCTCCGCGGTGACCCTCCCGGCGCCGCGTGAGCTAGCCGGATACACGCAGGTCCTGGCCGCGCACGCGGCGCTGGCGAGCGGTCGGCACTCGGCCGCGGTGACGCTGCGCGAGGTGCTCCGCGAGCTCTACCCGGCCGCGCTGCGCGCGTATCCGGACCCGGCGGACCGGGTCGCCCTCGCGGTTCTCGACGCGCTGCCCGAGCCGGGGATGCTCACCGGTTCCGCGGCCCGTGGCCGCGACGGCGGGCTGACCGCCGACGCGGTGGTCGCGCAGCTGGCCGCCGAGGGTCTGGCGGACGCGGGCGACATCTCCGACGCGGTGACCGCGCTGCGGGTCGCCATCTCCGAGACACCCCGGCGGGCCACCGTCAACCGGACGCTCACCGCCGCCGTCGCCGAGACGGTACGGCAGGCGGTCGCCTCGGTCCGGACCTGTGACGCCGGATGCGACGCGCTCGTGGGCGCGCTCGCCGAACGCACCGCTCCCGCGCCCGCCACCGGCCGCCGGGCCGCCGCCCGACGCGGTGAGCAGGTCGACGAGCTGGCCCCGGCCACCGACCTGCGCGCGGTGCGGCCGGAGCCGGCCGCCGAGCCGGCACACCGTGGTCGTCCCGAGCCGGCCGGCGCACCCGAGCCGTCCGGCCGGCGCAGCCGCCCGGAGCCGATTCCCGGCGGGCGCCGCGGCCGGCCCGAGCCGGTCTCCGGCCCGGCCGCCACGACGACGCCCCGGCCGCTCGCCCCGCCACCCGTCGCTCCCGCCCCGGTCACGCCTCCGCCGGTCGCTCCGGCCCCGGTGACTCCCGTGGCTCCGGCTGCCTCGCTGGGCCGTCCGGCCTCCGCGCCGCCGTCCCGGCCCGAGCCGACCGGCGCGCCGCTGCCGTCGCGGGTGGACGGACCCACCAACCGGCCCATCTCCGCGCCGCCTCCGCCGCCGCCCGGCATCACCCCGATCGCCCCGTCGCCGCGCGGCGCCGTGCCGCCGGCCGAGGCCGGCGAGCCGTTCCGGCCGACGCTGACCACCGCGGCGATCAACAAGGCGCGGGCGGAGCGGCAGCGCACCGTCATCCCGCCCCGCCCGAAGACCAATCCGCACCAGGAACCGCCGACCGGCGGGTTCAGCGCCACCGACCTGAGCATCCCGGTGCCGGCCCCGCGCCCACCGGCGCCGGAGGCAGCCCCGCCCGGTTCCCGGGCGAACTGGCCGCTCGTGAACAACGAGGACGACACCGCTCGGGAGCGGGAGGGCACCACCTACCCGTACGGACGGGGCGTGGACGCGCCGAGCGACCCGGGCCGGGTCACGCCGCCGTGGCTCGCCGACGACCTTCCGCAGGAGCCGCCGATGCTGCGGCTGGTGGAGCCTCCGCCGCTGGCCGACCGGGCGCTGCGCGACGAGATGAGCCGGCAGGCCGATCCCGGGCTGGACACGCCGCCGCTGCGTCTGGTCGACCAGGGCGACCCGGGCCGCGTACCCATGACCGCCCCGCCCGAGCGGCGTCCCGCGCCGAAGGAGCACCGCCCGCCGCCGGTCTCCGACGACGGCGACGGCGACCTGCTGATCTTCGCGCAGGCCAAGTCCGCCTGGTTCGTCGGGCACGGAGACGAGGCCGACCTGGAGTGGTCCAGCACCGCTGACACCGGCTGGCAGGCGGCCGAACAGGCCGCCCGCCCGTCCGTCGGCGCGGAGACCAAGGCCGGCCTGCCGAAGCGGGTGCCGCAGGCCAACCTGGTGCCGGGCTCCCCGCTGCGCGAGGAGCGTCCCCTGCGGATCGTCCGGAACGCGGCGAGCCTGGCCGAGAACACCACCGGATACTTCCGGGGCTGGCGACGCGGCCAGGAGATCGGCGGCTTCGCCGTGGGCGGCCGTCCGGGCCGCGAGGCGGCCGGCGGCTGGGACTTCACCCGCGACACCGGGGACCGCGAGGACGACCGGGAGTACGAGTACCGCTCGGCCGGTTACCGCTCCTGATCAGAGTCCGCCAGGCCCACGAGTGGGGTGTTTCATCCCACACCTGGGCGATTTGACGCTGAGCTGGACCGGCCGGGAACATACCCGGCGGACCAGCGGCGGCGCCTGTTCGCCGGGGTGGGAAGGCGATTCCAATGGCGACACCGGCGTTCGACTCCACTGTGCTCACCCGGCGGGGCGTCCTCGCCGCCGCGGCCGGGAGCGTGCTGCTCGCCGGCTGCGCGCCGCAGGGCCAACGGCCGGAGGACGGCCCGTCCAGCAGCGCGCCGAGCGACCAGGATCTGATCGTCGGGGCGAGCCTGGAGCTCACCGGCGCGGGATCGGTGCTCGGCGTCGCCCAGCGGCAGGCCCTGCAGCTCACCGCCGACTCGCTCAACCGCACCGGCATCCCGGTCGGGAACCTGGTCCGGTCGGTCCGGCTCCAGATCCTGGACAACGGCAGCAACCCGCAGGTCGCCGCCCGGCATGCCGCCGAGCTGACCCGGGCCGGCGCGCAGGCCCTGATCGGCGGCGTGCTCGGCGAGACCTCCGTCGCCCTGGCAACGGCCGCCCAGCAGGTCAAGACGCCCTTCCTATCGCTCGGCTACGGTGACCGCATCGCGCTGCCGCTCGACGAGCGCACGTTCACCTACAAGCTCACGCCGGACGCCGTGGACATGGCACGCCGCCTGGTGGAGCTGTTCGAGTCCATGAAGGTCCGGAAGGTGTCCCTGCTCGCCGCCGACGGGCTGCACGGCGACTCGGGTGTGCGGGCGATGCGGGAGGCCCTCGCGGACAGCAGCACCGACCTGGCCCGCACGGTACGCCTGCCGGCGACCGGCCGACGCTTCCGCGCCGCCGCCGACCGCGTCGCTGGTGGCGAGCGGGACGGCGTGGTCGTCTGGGCCACCGCGCCGGACTCCGGCGCCGCGGCACGGGAGCTGCGCGCCGCCGGGCACCGCGGCCCGATCTTCTTCGACGCCGGCGCGGTCGCCGACGACACCGTGCAGGGGGCCAACGCCGCCGCCGTGGAGGGCGCATACGCCGTGCACCCGGCCTGCCTGGACATCTCCGCGGTGACCGCCACCACCACGGCGCAGCTGGCCCGGCGGGACTTCGCCACCCGCTACACCCAGCGGCACGGCGGCAGCCCCGGCTTCGCCCCGTACGCCTCGGACGCCCTCCAGCTCCTCGCGTGGTCGGCGCGGATGGCGACGAGCCTGGACCGGGGCCGCCTGCGGGCGCTGCTCCAGGCGCAGGCGGTCCAGGGCATCGCGGGCGGGTACGCGTTCACCGCCGCGCGGCACGGTGGCATGGAACCCGACTCGCTCGCCGTCTACCAGGTCTACCGGGGCGGCTGGACGCGTCTCGGCTGACCCGGAGCGCCGCCCGGCGATTCCTTCCTGGAGGTCACCGGGCGACCGCGTACCGTGTCCGTCCCCGGACGGCAAGAAGCGCCCGGTGGCCTCAGGCCGCCGGGCGCTTCCGCGCGTCGGTCAGGCGGGTGCGACGGCCCGCGAGCGCCGCATGGTGAGCACGTACTCGACCAGCGAGATCAGCACGTGCTTCGTGGACTCCCGGTTACGGGCGTCGCACGGCACCACCGGCACGTCGCGGGAGATCGCCAGCGCGTCCCGGACGTCCTGCGGATCGTGGTACTGCATGCCGTCGAAGCAGTTGATGGCCACCAGGTACGGCAGCCGCCGGTGCTCGAAGAAGTCGATGGCGGCGAAGCAGTCGGCGAGCCGCCGGGTGTCGACCAGCACCACAGCGCCGATCGCACCCCGGACCAACTCGTCCCACATGAACCAGAACCGCGTCTGACCCGGCGTACCGAACAGGTACAGGATCAGATCCCGGTCGATCGAGATACGACCGAAGTCCATCGCCACCGTGGTCGTCGTCTTGCCCGGCACCTGCCGGGTGTCGTCGACGCCGACACCGGCGGAGGTCATGATCGCCTCGGTGGTCAGCGGCGTGATCTCGGAGACCGAGCCGACCAGCGTCGTCTTGCCGACGCCGAACCCACCGGCGATAACGATCTTCGCCGACGTCACTCGGCCGCTCGGGGCCGGCGGCCGGTGCGACATGTCAGAGCCTGCGAAGTCCACTCAGCACCCTCTCCAGCAGTTCAGTGCCCACCGCGTCGTCGGAGTCGTCCAAAATGGTCGGCTCGTGGACCGCGACCAGGCCGTCCGTCGCCATGTCGGCGATGAGCACCCGGGCCACGCCGAGCGGAAGCTGCATCCGCGCCGCGATTTCGGCGAGCGACTGCACACGTCCGTCACACAACGCGGCGATGTACTGGTGTTCACGACCGTGGCCACCATTGCCAGTGGCAACCGCTCGGCCGCGCACCGTCGTCTCGACGAGCGCCTCCAGGGCGATGTCGAGCCGGGGACGGGTACGACCACGGGTGACGGCGTACGGCCGGACCAATGCGCCGGTCGGCTCGTCACGATCCGCCATGTCGCCGCTCACCTCCCTCGTACCCGGCACCGGCTCGCCCCGGTGACATCCGTCGCTGTCGTTGTTGTTCCCGCACCTGACCCACCGGCCAGCGCGTCATTCAGCCCATCATCCCCACAGCCGTGCGCGGCTGCGGCGTCAGGGCATCGCCCACCCGGTCCACGAGCAGGGCCATCTCGTACCCGACCTGACCCACGTCGCAGCTCCGCGCCGCCAGCACCGCGAACGACGAACCGTCGGAGATGGACATCAGGAACAGGAATCCGTTGTCCATCTCGACGACTGTCTGCAACACCGCTCCGCCCTCGAAGCAGCGGGCCGCGCCCTGGGTCAGGCTGACCAGACCGGACGCGATCGCGGCGAGCTGGTCGGCGCGGTCCCGCGGAAGGTCACGGGACGAGGCGAGAAGCAGGCCGTCGGCCGAGACCGCGACCGCGTGCGCCACACCGGGCACCCGGTCGGCGAAGTTGGCGAGCAGCCATCCGAGATCCTGCGTAGTAGTCATCCTTGTTGCTCCTTCTGCCCGCTCCCGGCCACCGGGCCTGAGCCAGACTGCGAGGACTGCTGCCCGCCCGGAGTGCCCTCCGGGCCGGTCGTGTTGCTGTCGGTGTTACGCCCGCGCTGCACGCCCCGATGGTAGGCCGACAGCAGGCCCCGGACGCCTTCCGGCGTCCGCCGCTGCACCGAGGCAGAAGGCTTGTCGATGCTGCCGGGCACGAGCTGCGCCATCGGCTTCCGCTTCGGCAGGCCCTTCTGGGTGGTCTCCGCGACCGGCACCTCGGTGGCCGCCGAGGCGGCGCGCCAGCCGTCGTCGGCCGCGGTCTGCCAGGGCGAGGACTGCGGCGACGCGGTCGGCTGCCGGGTGGGCAGCCCTCCGCCGTACGCGGGACGGGTGTTCCCGTTCGCCGCGCCGTTGTCACGCGGTGCTCCGCCGGCCGTCGGAGTGTGTGCCATCGGTGCGTTACCTGTCGTTGCGGGTGTCGGCTGCGGCACGGGCCGGCCGGCGGTGTCCACCTTGGCGAACTGCTGGGTGGCGTCGCCGCCGTTCGTCGTCGGGGCCGGGGCCGGGGCCGCCGCCTCCTCGTGGGGCCCGGGCCGGCGGGTACGGAACCACGCCGACTCGAGCTCCCGGAAGATCGGCAGCTCCATCGTCTCGTCGGCGTACCGCTGGCGGTTGCCCTGCTGCTGCGCTGCCGGGCCCGGTCGCGCCGCCGGGGCGGCAGCCGGCCGGTTGGTCGCCGGGGTGGCAGCCGGCTGGTTCGTCGCCGGGCCGGCGGCCGACGGCTGGCCGGTCGCGGGCTGCGCGGTGGCCGGCATCTCCGTGCGCGGCACCCGGGGCAGCTCGGTGGTCATGTCCATGCCGCTGGTGGGCCGTTCCGGCGCCGCGGGGGCCGGGGCCGGAGTGACCGGGGGCCAGACCGGCGGCGCACCGACGCCCGGCCCGGGCGTCACCGGTCGCGCCGGCAGCTGGTTCGCCGGCGGCGCGGAGACCTGGTAGCCGGCGGCCGGCTGGCCGGAGACCGGCGCGGCCGACGTAGGCTGCCCGGAGACCGGCATGGCGGAGACCGGACGGCCCGTGTACGGGTCGCCGGAGACCGGCGCCGCGGAGACCGGACGGCCGGAGAACGGGTCGCCGGAGACCGGGGCGGCCGAGACCGGACGGTACGGCAGCGGGTTGCCGGCGGCCGGGGCGCCGGAGACCGGCGGCAGCGGCGGCGCCGACACCGGCGGGACCGGCGGCGCGGAGACCGGCGGCGGGCTGTAGGGCCGCGCCTCGGGGCTGCTCGGCAGCTGGCGCGGGATCGCCGGCTGCTGGCCGCTGGTGCCCGGGTCGCCCTCGGCCGGGTTGCGCCGCTGGGGCAGCGGCTCGAACCCGGAACCGGACGAGGGCCGGGAGCCGAACCCGCCGTCCCCGTCGCCCGGGTTGGCGCCGGTCAGGTCGGACCAGGCCGGCATGGCGCGAGCGCCACCGGCGTTCGTCGGGGTGCCCGAGCCGTTGCGCGGCGCCGGGTCGAAGGCGCGTCCGCCGAGCGTGACCTGGTTGCCGGAGGCGCCCGGGTGCGGGGCCGGCGGCAGGCTCTGCGGGTTGTTGTTGCCGAAAGCGGCCAGGGCGCCGAAGGCGGGCGTCGGTCCGCTCTGCTGCGGGGCGGCGGGCGGCAGGGCCGGCGCGCCCGGACCACGCCCGGCCAGGGCACGCGGCACCAGGACCGTGGTGGGCAGCGTCACGTCGGCGACGGTGCCCCGGTCGGTGCCCGGTCGCAGCTCGACCCGGACGCCGTGGCGGGCGGCCAGCCGCGCCACCACGACCAGACCCATCATCCGGGAGACCGCGACGTCCACCTGCGGCGGCGTGGCCAGCCGCTCGTTGAGGTCCCGGAGCTGCTCCGGGCTGATGCCGATGCCCCGGTCCTCCACGTATAGGGAGGCACGGTCGCCGACCCGGCGGGCCTCCACCATGACCTGGGAGTCGGGCGGGGAGAACGCGGTCGCGTTGTCGAACAGCTCGGCGACCAGGTGCACGAGGTCGTTCACCGCGTGGGCGGCGACCTCGATGTCCCGGTCGATCACCCCGAACTCGATCCGGGTGTAGTGCTCGACCTCGGACTGGGCGGCGCGGAGCACGTCGATCAGGGCGGCGGGCTCGCGCTGCACACGCGTGGAGTCCGCGCCGGCGAGCACCAGCAGGTTCTCGTCGTTGCGGCGCATCCGGGTGGCGAGGTGGTCGAGCTGGAACAGCTCGGCCAGCCGGTCCGGGTCCTCCTCGCCGCGCTCCAGCCGGTCGAGGTGGCCGATCAGCCGGTCGACCAGGATCTGCGAGCGGCGGGCCAGGTTGACGAACATGGTCGCGACGGACGCCCGCAGGGCGGCCTGCTCGGCGGCGGTCCGGACGGCCTCCAGGTGGACGGCGTTGAACGCCTCGGTCACCTGGCCGAACTCGTCCTTGCTGCGCACCGGCAGCGGCTCGGCGATCTGGTTGGCCAGCTGCACCGGGGTGAGCTGGCCGGTCACCTGCGGGTCACGCAGCCGGGCGACGGCCTGCGGCAGCCCGTACTGGGCCACCGCCAGGGCGCCCTGGCGCAGGTCGCGCAGCGAGCGGGCCATCGAGCGGGCGACCAGGTACGCGAACAGGATGGCCAGCAGCAGCATGGTGAGCAGCAGGCCGGTCTCCAGGAACACCTGGCGCTGGGTGTCCGAGCGCAGCGCGTCGGCCTGCCGGACCACGTTGCCGTCGAGGCGGGACTCCACCGTCCGCATCAGCTTCGCGTTGGCGACCATGGCCTGGTCCCACTGGTCCGCGCCGAACTGGGCGTTCTCCATCGAGCCGCTGTTGTTGCCCGAGATGAAACTCGTGTAGAGCTCCGCCCGGCGCAGGTCCGGCCCGGAGACGGTCTGGTCGTAGAACAGCTTGTCCGGGTCGGTGGCTACCGCCTGGAACGTCGCGAACGCCTGCGACTGGCCGGTGCCGCTGGCGATGAACTGCTCGCGCAGCGCGGGGGTGTACTGGTTCTGGGTGATCGCCTGGTGGACGACCACGCGGCGCTGGGTCAGGAATTCCTTCTGCCGGGCGACAGCGGCCGCCGCGCGCATCCGGTCACTCAGGTCGTTGTCGCCGGCGAGCTGGGTGGCGGAGTCGCGGATCGCGAGCAGGTCCTCGATCAGCTGCCGGTAGGTCAGGTCGGCGTCATTGATCTTGAGCTTGCCGTTCAGCACCTGGCTGCGCGTCGCCGGGAGGTCCTTCAGCTGGGTGTCGATCGCGTCCAGCAGCCCGACGAAGTTGCGCGGCAGGTCGTCGATCTCGCCACGCTGCCGCAGGTACGGCGACTTCGCCTGGTCCACCCGCTGGTTGGCCCGGTTGTAGCCCTCCTGGTACTGCGCCCGGGTCTGGAACTCCTTCGCGCCGAGGAAGAGCACGGCGCCGACCCGCTCGTCCTGCACCGTGTCGATCAGGTCACCCGAGTAGCCGATCAGATTGGCCAGGTCCCCCGCACGGTTGGCATTGTTGAGCGTCTCCAGGTGGTCGACCAGACCACTGGTGCCCACCACGACCGTGGCGATGGTCGGCACGATCATGATCAGACCGAGCTTGGACCAGATCGGCATGTCGCGCAGCCGACTCATCGGCCGGCGCAGCCGCGACAGGAAGGAGCCCGCCGTCGTTGGCCGTTTGCTCACGTCACCGCCCTCGCATTACCGCGCCCGACGTCACCTGAGGGCAACGCCGAGCGACCGACCCGGCGGGTCGGACCTCCGAGATTCCATCACGCCGCCCCGCAAAGAGAAAGACCAGGTTGTCCCTCACCGGAGGTGTGATGAGATGTTGATGCAATTTGATAGCTATCCGTCTGGCCGGAGTCACTGAAGGTAATGGAACACCCGCATCGCGTTGTCCTGCTCGCTGGCCCCTCCGGGTCAGGAAAGTCATACATAGCGCAGCGAACCGGACTTCCGGTGCTCTGCCTGGACGACTTCTACAAGGACGGCGACGACCCTACGTGTCCGCGTCGGAACGGACAGGTGGATTGGGAGTCCCCACTGTCCTGGGATGCGGACATGGCGGTGCAAACAATCACCCGACTGGCTCGGGAGGGCAAGGCCGAAGTGCCGGTTTATGCGATCGGCGCGGACCGCAGGGTGGCCACCCGGCCATTCGACATCGACGGATCGCCAATCTTTGTCGCCGAGGGGATCTTCGCCGCCGAGATCGTGGCCGAGTGCCGCCGGCAGGGCGTGCTCGCCGGCGCGTACGCGCTGCGCCGCCCCCGCGGCGCGACGTTCCTGCGCCGCCTCGCCCGGGACCTCGCCGAGCAGCGCAAGGCGCCCCGGGTGCTGCTCCGGCGCGGGGTCGCGCTGCTGCGTGCCGAGCCGGCCGTGCTGCGCCGGCAGACCGGGCTCGGTGCCGAGGCGGCCCGGGCCGGTCAGGTGCTGCGCGGGGTGGCCGCACTGCTCTCCGGCCACCCCCGCCAGTCGTGATCAGCCGATCAGCTCGGCGTACGCCGGCTTGATCACCTCGTCGATGATCCGCAGCCGCTCGTCGAACGGGATGAACGCGCTCTTCATCGCGTTGATGGTGAACCACTGGAGTTCCTTCCAGCCGTAGCCGAAGGCCTCCACCAGCAGCGCCATCTCCCGCGACATCGAGGTGCCGCTCATCAGCCGGTTGTCGGTGTTCACAGTCACCCGGAACCGCAGGTCGCGCAGCAGCCCGATCGGGTGGTCGGCGATCGAGGCCGCGGCACCGGTCTGCACGTTCGACGACGGGCACAGCTCCAGCGGGATGCGCTTGTCCCGCACGTACGCGGCCAGCCGGCCCAGCACCGGCGGGTTGCCGGGGGTGATGTCGTCGACGATGCGTACGCCGTGGCCGAGCCGGTCGGCGCCGCACCACTGGATCGCCTGCCAGATGGACGGCAGGCCGAACGCCTCACCGGCGTGGATGGTGAAGTGGAAGTTCTCCCGCTGGAGGTACTCGAACGCGTCCAGGTGCCGGGTGGGCGGGAAGCCCGCCTCGGCGCCGGCGATGTCGAAGCCGACCACCCCGGTGTCGCGGTGCCGCACGGCCAGCTCGGCGATCTCCTGCGACCGGGCGGCGTGCCGCATCGCGGTGAGCAGCGTGCCGATCCGGATCGGGGTGCCCGCCTCGGCGGCCAGCGCGCTGCCCTCCCGGAACCCGGTGACCACCGCGTCGACCACCTCGTCCAGCGTCAGGTTCTGCTCCAGGTGTTGTTCCGGGGCGAACCGCACCTCGGCGTAGACCACACCGTCGGCGGCCAGGTCCAGCGCGCACTCGCGGGCGACCCGGCGCAACGCGCCGGCGGTCTGCATGACCGCCACCGTGTGCGCGAACGTCTCCAGGTAGCGCTCCAGCGAGCCGGAGTTCGCCGCCTCGGTGAACCAGACACCGAGCGCCGCCGGGTCGGTGGTGGGCAGTTCGTGGCCGACCTCGGCGGCCAGCTCGACGATCGTCGCGGGCCGCAGGCCGCCGTCGAGGTGATCGTGCAGCAGCGCCTTCGGGACCTTGACGATGTCCTCGTACGAGATTGCGACCATGCTCCGACCCTAGTCACCCCCGGTACGGGCGCGACGGTGGACCGGGCCGGTTCAGGGCCGCCAGCCGTACACCCGCTCCACCGCCAGCCGCAGGACCACCCGCCCGTCGGCCACCATGGCGGCCCGGTACTCGGCCCAGTCCGGGTGCTCGCCGCGGATGCGCCGGTACACCTCGACCAGCTCGTCGACCGTCGCGTCGTCGATGGCGGCGGCCGGCGGGGTGAGCGTCACGGTGCCCTCGGCCACCGCGTACGCCCCGCCGTCGGCGGTGGCCACGTGGAAGCTGGCCCGGGGATCGCGGCGCAGGTTGCGCACCTTCGCCCGGCCGTCGGTGGTGGAGCAGCGGATCAGGCCGGGCTCGGCCAGGTAGTCGAGGTTGGACAGCTGGGGCCGGCCGTCGCGGCGCAGGGTGACGAGCACCCCGCGCCCGCGCTCGCCGAACAGCTCCCACAGCCGGGCGCTCATGCGGTCACCCGCAGCGGGGCGAGCGCGGCGGCCAGCCGGGCGAGCTGATCCAGCATGAGCGCGGCGGCCTCCTCACGGCCAGGGTCGGGTCGCAGCTCGCCCGACTCGTCCAGCGACTGCCGGAGGAAGACGACCACCTGGTCGTTGACCGGGGTCATGTTCAGCGTCGTCACCACCTGCTTGATCATCTGCACCGCGCGCAGGCCCCCGGAGGTCATGCCGTAGCTGACGAAGCCCACCGGCTTGTGCTGCCACTCGTGGTAGAGGTAGTCGATCGCGTTCTTCAGCGGCGCGCTGAAGCCGTAGTTGTACTCCGGCATCACCAGCACGAAGGCGTCCCCGGCGTCGATCTCGGCGCTCCAGGCGCGGGTGTGCTCGTGCACGTAGTTCCGCTCGGACGGGTGGTGCGGCTCGTCGTGAAAGGGCAGCCCGACCTCGGCCAGGTCGAGCAGGCGCACCTCGTCGAAGCCGGCGTGGCGGACGGCGGCGGCGGTGAACCAGTCACCGATGCGACGGCCGACCCGGCCGGGGCGGGTGCTGGCGACGACGACGTTCAGGCGGGGCATGGTGAGGTCACTCCTGTCGGGGCGGCGGCCGGGGCCGGCGCGGTGAGCCGGGGAACGAGCCAGGCGACGATCGGCCCGATGCCGATCGCGTAGAGCAGGGTGCCGGGGCCGACGACGCCGCCGAGCAGCCAGCCGACGGCCAGCACCGTCACCTCGATCGCGGTGCGGGCCGGGCCGAGCGGCAGGCCGCGGGCGGCCAGGCCGGTCATCAGCCCGTCCCGCGGGCCGGGGCCGAGGCGGGCGCCGAGGTAGAGCGCGGTGGCGAGGCCGTTGAGCAGGACGCCCGCGACCAGCAGACCGATCCGGCCGGCGAGCGGGGCGACCGGCGGCAGGAGCGCCAGCGTCGCGTCGAGGGCCAGGCCGACGAGCGCGACGTTCGCCACGGTGCCGACGCCCGGGCGCTGCCGCAGCGGGATCCACAGCAGCAGCACCAGCAGCGCCACGCCGTTGACCAGCACGCCCATCGGCAGGCCGGTGCGCTCGGCGAGCCCCTGGTGCAGCACGTCCCAGGACGCGAGCCCGAGGTCGGCGCGGACCATCAGCGCGACGCTGACGCCGAACAGGGCCAGGCCGGCGAACAGCCGCACCAGCCGCGACGGCAGTTTGGTTGACATGTCATCAAGCTAGACCGCAACTTGGTGACATGTCAACAAAACCGGTAGGATCGGTCCGTGGACGAACCGCGTTGGCTGGACGAGCAGGAGGACCGCGCGTGGCGCGGCTACCGCCGCATGCGACGCCTGCTCGACCTGGAACTGGCCCGGGAACTGATGCAGGACGCCGGCCTCTCCGAGCCGGACTACGACGTCCTGAGCGACCTGTCCGAGACCCCGGAGCAGCGGCTGCGGCTCAGCGAGCTGGCCGACCGCATGCTCTGGTCCCGCAGCCGCCTGTCCCACCACATCTCCCGGATGCAGCAGCGTGGCCTGGTCACCCGGGAGGAGTGCGCCACCGACGGCCGCGGCTCGGTCGTCACGCTCACCCCGGCCGGGCGCCAGGCCGTCGAGGCCGCCGCGCCCGGGCACGTCGCCGCCGTACGCCGGCACCTGATCGACCTGCTCACCCCGGCGGAGCTGGCCGCGCTCGGCACGCTCAGCCACCGGGTGGTCGACCACCTCACCGGCCGCCCCACCGGCCGCCCGGAAGCGAAGGACTGAGGCGTGGACGACCGCATCCTCGCCCGGCTGCGCTGCCCGGTCTGCGCCGAACCGCTGACCGCCGCCACCGCCGGCACCACCCGCGCCCTGCGCTGCCCCCGCGGGCACAGCTTCGACACCGCCCGGCAGGGGTACGTCAACCTGCTCGCCGGCCGCTCCCCGCACACCGGGGACAGCGCCGAGATGGTCGCCGCCCGCGCCGACTTCCTCGCCGCCGGCCACTACGACGCCGTCGCCGCCGCGCTCGCGACCACAGCGGTACGCGTCGCGGGCGTCGACCCGTACCCCCTGGTGGTCGAGCCCGGCGCCGGGACCGGGCATTACCTCGCGGCGGTGCTGGCGGCGCTGCCGGAGGCCGCCGGCCTGGCCCTGGACGTCTCCAAGCCGGCGCTGCGCCGCGCGGCCCGCGCCCACCCGCGGGCCGCCGCCGCGCTCGCCGACACCTGGCAGCGCCTGCCGCTGGCCGACCGGTCGGTGGCCGTGCTGCTGAACGTGTTCGCGCCGCGCAACGGCCCGGAGTTCCACCGGGTGCTCGACCCCGGCGGCGCGTTGCTCGTCGTCACCCCGGCCGCCGACCACCTGGCCGAACTGGTCGAGGCGCTGGACCTGCTGCGGGTGGACCCGGCCAAAGCCGACCGGGTCGCGGGCAGCCTCGGCGCCCACTTCGCCGAGGAGTCCGCGACCGGGCACCGGGCCCGCCTCGCGCTGACCCGCGCCGAGGTCACCACGCTCGTCGGGATGGGACCGAGCGCCTGGCACGCCGAACCGGAACGGCTCGCCGCGCGCGTCGCCGCGCTGCCCGAGCCGGTCCCGGTCACGCTCTCGGTCCGGCTCGGCGTGCACCGCCCGCGCTGACCCGGCTCAGGTGGAGAGGTCGACCTCTTCCCAGCCCGGCGGCTCGTCGTGGTACGGCCCGCGCAGCACCACCGCCCACTCCAGCGCCCACCGGCGCTGACCGATCGCGTTGGCGTCCACCAGGCCCGGCAGCGCGCCGCCGGCCTTCTCCGTCTCCAGGTACGCCCAGTCCAGGCAGTAGTGCAGGTCGAGCAGCGCGGCGGCGTCCCCGGGGTGCTGCGGCGCGGCCAGGATCCGGGCCTGCCACTGGGCGAACGTCTCCCCCGCCACCAGGTTCGGCATCCGCTCGACCAGCCGCTCGTCCACCGGCACCGTCGGGTCCAGCTCCTTGGCCAGCCCGAGCACCCAGGCCAGCGAGAACAGCGCGTCGTGGTGCAGCACGAACGACCTGTGGTCACCCCGGCCGCCCATCACGAACTGCCACTCCGGCGGCGTCACCGAATCGACCAGGTGCGACTCCAGCAGCCAGCTCATCGCCGCCTGCGCGGGCATGCCGAAGCAGCGGGCCAGGATCACGTGCAGCACCGCGATCCGGGCCTCGACCTCCGGCGTCGGACGCAGCTCGATCTCGTCGCCCGGCTCCCAGACCAGCGGGAACTGCGGCGGGGGCAGCGGCAGGCCCAGCCGGGACAGCTCGTCCAGGCTCGCCTCCCGGACGGCCCGGGGGTCGGGGGCGGATACGCGCACGGTCAGTCCCTGTCTGTTCGGGTCCTCGCCGGTCGGTCCCCCCTGGCCTGGGAGGATAGCGACTCCGACCGGCCCGGCACCATGGCCCTCAGCCGATCCGCTCGATGACGAGCGGCGTCGCCTCCGGCGCGTCCGGCGCGATCCGCACCGCCTCGCGCGCCTCGGCCAGCGCGGCCGGGATCCGCTCGGCGTGCTCGGCGCGCAGCTCGAACAACGGGTCGCCGACACGTACCCGGTCACCCCGTCGCTTGTGCAGCACCACGCCGGACGGGATGCTCACCGGGTCCTCCTTGCGGGCCCGGCCCGCGCCGAGCCGCCAGGCGGCCACCCCGATCGCGTACGCGTCCAGCTCCGCGACCCAGCCGTCCTCGGCCGCGGTGACCACCTCGACCTCGTTCGCGGTGGGCATCGGCGCGTCCGGGTCGCCGCCCTGCGCCCGGATCATCGTCCGCCAGGCGTCCATCGCCCGGCCGTCGCGCAGCGCCGCCTCCGGGTCGGCGTCGGGCAGCCCGGCCGCGTGGAGCATCTCCCGGGCCAGCGCCAGCGTCAGCTCCACCACGTCGGCCGGGCCGCCACCGGCCAGCACCTCCACCGACTCGGTCACCTCGACCGCGTTGCCGACGGCCAGGCCGAGCGGCGTGGACATGTCGGTGAGCAGGGCGACGGTCCGTACGCCGTGCGCGCCGCCCAGCTCGACCATGGTGCGGGCCAGCTCGCGGGCGTCGTCGGCGTTCTTCATGAACGCGCCGGAGCCGACCTTCACGTCGAGCACCAGCGCGCCCGTGCCCTCGGCGATCTTCTTGCTCATGATCGAGCTGGCGATCAGCGGGATCGCCTCGACGGTGCCGGTGACGTCGCGCAGCGCGTACAGCTTGCGGTCGGCCGGGGCGAGCCCGTCGCCGGCCGCGCAGATCACCGCGCCCACGTCGCGGAGCTGCGCGATGAACTCGTCGTTCGTGAGCGCCGCCCGCCAGCCCGGGATCGACTCCAGCTTGTCCAGCGTGCCGCCGGTGTGACCCAGGCCCCGGCCGGACAGTTGCGGGACGGCCGCGCCGCAGGCGGCGACCAGCGGGGTCAGCGGCAGGGTGATCTTGTCGCCGACACCGCCGGTGGAGTGCTTGTCCACTGTCGGGCGGGCCACCGGCGACAGGTCGAGCCGCTCGCCGCTGGCGATCATGGCGGCGGTCCACCGGGCGATCTCCGGCGCGGTCATGCCGCGCAGCAGGATCGCCATGGCCAGCGCGGACATCTGCTCGTCGGCGACCAGACCCTTCGTGTACGCGTCGACCACCCAGTCGATCTGCCCCTCGCTCAGCACACCCCCGTCCCGCTTGGCCCGAATGACGTCAACCGCCGTAAAAGCACTCACTTACAAGATCCAATCAGTTTGATCGCGCGTGGCCACACCGACCCGCGAACGGTGACCAGGTCCGGCCGGGGCCGACCGTGCCCGGCGGAGGGATCAAGCCTGACCGCCCGGAGCCGGGCACGGTCGGCCCCGGCCCACAACCTCAACCCCAGCGAACCGGAATCTCCGTAGGAGGCTCACCCTCACCGGCCCAGAAGACAGTGCCCGAAGCATCCACCACCACCACGCGCGGCGTACGCGCCAACCCCCACTCGATCGCGCTCGCCGGGTCGTCCCAGGTCGAGCCCTCCTCCAGCACGCCGGTCTCGGCGTCCTCGGCGCCGCCGGAGGACCGCTCCCAGTACGCCGTCCAGACCTGCTGCCCGGCCGAGAGGTCGGGGTGCACGAACACGGTGCCCCGGCCCCGCCAGGCGGCCAGCCGGTCCGGCACCACCGGCACCGGGTGCTCGCCGGTCACCGCCTCGATGTCGGCCACGTCGAAGGCGTGCGGCAGCAGCTCGGCCATCCGCAGCGGCCCGCCCTTCGACTCGACCAGGCACTCCGGCCCGCCCTGCTCCCACAGCAACTGCCGGCACCTGCCGCACGGCATCAGCGGCTCGCCGGTGGCGTCGACGCAGGACAGCGCCACGATCCGGCCCCCGCCGGTCGCGTGCAGCTGCGACACCACGCCGCACTCGGCGCAGAGCGTCACACCGTATCCGGCGTTCTCCACGTTGCAGCCGACCACGACGCGGCCGTCGTCGACGAGCGCGGCGGCGCCCACCGGGAACTTCGAGTACGGCACGTAGGCGTGCCGCATGACCTCGGTGGCGGCGGCCCGCAGCCGCTCCCAGTCGATCTCCATCACGACTCCCATTCTGCCCAATTTGCGCCGATCGGTCGCGGCGCGGCCGGAGACGACGATGCCCGGCGGGTCGCCCCGCCGGGCACGGTGTCGCGGCGGGCGGTCAGCCCTTGATGTACGGCTTGCCGTCGGCGGCCGGCGCCCGGACCTTGCCGACCAGCCCGGCCACGGCCAGGATCGTCGCCAGGTACGGCAGCATCGCCAGGAACTGGCTCGGGATGCTGCTGCCGATCGCGCCCAGGTAGGTGGCGAGCTGGTCGGCGAAGCCGAAGAAGAGCGCCGCGAGCAGCGCGCCGGTCGGGCTCCACCGGCCGAAGATCAGCGCGGCCAGGGCGATGAAGCCCTTACCGCCGATCATGTTCTTGGTGAACGAGTAGAGCGCCAGCGTGTACGAGGCGCCGCCGACACCGGCCACCAGACCGGCCAGGATCACGTTGCGGTAGCGCAGCCGCAGCACCTTCACGCCCAGCGTGTCGGCGGCGGTCGGGTGCTCGCCGACCGAGCGGGTCCGCAGGCCCCACCGGGTACGGAACAGCGCCAGGTGGATGACCAGCACCAGCAGCAGGCCGAGGTAGAGGAAGATGTTGCCCCGGAACAGCGCCGGACCGATCAGCGGGATGTCGGACAGCAGCGGGATCTCCCAGTTGCCGAACCGGGGCGCGCTGTTGTACTTCGCCGCGTCGGTCTGCATCAGCCGCTCGTAGAGGAAGCCGGTGATGCCGACCGCGAGCAGGTTGAGCACGATGCCCATGACCACCTGGTCGACCAGGTAGCGGATGGAGAACACGGCCAGCAGGAACGAGATGAACGCGCCGCCGATGGCGGCGGCCACCAGGCCGACCCAGACGCTGCCGGACATGCTGCCGAACAGCGCGCCGGAGAACGCGCCCATCAGGAGCTGGCCCTCGATCGCCACGTTCACCACGCCGGAGCGCTCGCAGAGCACACCGGCGAGCGCGCCGAAGATCAGCGGCAGGGCCAGGATGAACGTGCCGCGCACGACGTTGACCAGCGGCATGAAGTTGCGGCCCTCGGGCGCGGCGGAGACCTGCCAGCACAGGAAGCTCAGCACGAAGGCGACCAGCCCGGCGCCGAGCAGCAGCGCGAACCAGCGCTTCGGCACACCGGCCAGCAGCGCGCCTCCGGCCGCGGCGGTGATCAGCCCGAACAGGATCGCGCCGACCGTACCGTTGATCTCCAGGGCGGCGCCGCCCTCGGTCTCGCTGAGCGTGAACCGGGCGTGCTGGTCGGTCGCGAGCGCGCCGAACAGCACCGCCGCGAGCACGCCGAGCGCCAGCAGGACCACGCCGATCTTCCGGTTACGGGTCCAGAAACCCTCGTCGACCGCGGTAACGGCGACCTCGGGGACAGCGGTGGTGGACATGCTCACCAGCCCTTCGCGAGGCTCGTCTGCAACCGGGCGGCGCGGGCCGCCCGGAGCTGGAAGATCGTCTTCACCAGGGCAGGCGCGGCGATGAAGATGACGATGAGCGCCTGGAGCACGGTGACCAGTTCCAGCGAGATGCCGGAGTACGACTGCATCCGGTTGCCACCGGCCTGGAGCGCGCCGAACAGCAGCGCGGCCAGCAGCACGCCCCACGGCTTCACGCGCCCGAGCAGCGCGACCAGGATGCCGTCGAAGCCGATCTGCGCGATCACCAGCGGGGTCAGCGCGGTAGCGGTGGTGCCGAGCACCATGGTCGAGCCGCCGAGACCGGCCAGCATGCCCGCGAGCACCATCACCAGCACGTACGTCTTGGTCACGCTGATGCCGGCGGTGCGGGCCGCGTCCGGGTTCGCGCCCACCGCCCGCAGCTCGAAGCCGAGCGTGGAGCGGTTGAGCAGCCAGGCGATGAACCAGGTGGCCGCCACCGCGAGCAGGATGCCGGCGTGCACCCGCAGGTCGTCGCCGAGCAGGCGGGGCAGCTGCGCGGTGGAGTCGACCGGCTTGCTGATCGCGTCCGACCGGTTCGGGTTCTGCACCCCGTTCTGGACGATGATCCAGGACAGGAAGTAGACCGCCACGTAGTTGAGCATGATCGTGTTGATCACCTCGTGCGCGCCGGCCCGGGCCTTGAGGATGCCGGGGATGAAGCCCCAGAGCGCGCCGCCGAGCGCGCCCGCGATCAGCGCCACCAGCAGGTGCACGACGGGCGGCAGCGGAAGCGCGAAGCCGGCCACGGCGGCCAGGATGACGGCGATCGTCGCCTGGCCCTGGGCGCCGATGTTGAACAGGCCGCCGCGGAAGGCCAGCGCCACCGACAGGCCGGTGAAGACGAGCGGCGCGGCGTAGGTGAGCGTCTCCGAGATCGGGCTCATGACGGCGGTGAAGCCGACCGCGTCCGGGTCGAAGATCGCGCCCTTGAACAGGTTCGCGTACGCCTCGCTGACCACAGTCCAGCTGGCGTTCAGCGCGTCCGTGGGGCGAGCCGTGATGTAGCTGTAGGTGGCCAGCACCTCCGGGTCGGACACGATGATCAGCACCGCGCCGACCACCATGGCCAGCAGCACCGCGAGCACCGTCACGGTGACCGTGTTGGCCGCCCAGAGGTTGTCCAGGAACATCCGGCCCATGCCGGGACGGGACTCCCCGGCCGGGTCCGGCCTCTTCGCGGTCGCAGTCGCGGGCACCGTCTGCTCGGTGTCACCGGCCGGCTGCGTCGGCGTCGCCCGGGCCTCGCTCAGCGACTCCTGCGCCTCGGTCGCCGGTTCCTTGTCCGGCGAGCCCGAGACGGGGTTCGGGTTGGTCATGCCTCGTCCTCGTTGCCAGGGCCGCCCTCGGTCGCGGTGGCGGCGTCCGGGGTGGCGGCGTCCGGGGTGATGCCGGCCATCAGCAGGCCGATCTCCTCGCGCGGGGTGTCCGGGCCGACGATGCCGATGATCCGGCCGCGGTACATGACCGCGATCCGGTCGGCCAGGCCGATCACCTCGTCCAGTTCGCTGGAGACCACCATCACCGCGGTGCCGATGTCCCGCTCGCGGATGACCCGGCTGTGGATGAACTCGATCGAGCCGACGTCCACGCCCCGGGTGGGCTGGGCCGCGATGAAGAGCTTCAGCGGCCGGGACAGCTCCCGGGCCACGATCACCTTCTGCTGGTTGCCGCCGGAGAGCGTGCCGACCGCGGCGTCGGCCGAGGAGGTACGGACGTCGAACTGCTCGATCCGCTCCCGGGCCGACTTCGCGATGGCCTCGGGCTTCAGCGACAGGCCCTTGCCGAAGGGCGGCCGGTCGTAGATGTCCAGCACCAGGTTCTCCGCCACGGAGAACTCCTTGACCAGGCCGTCCACGCTGCGGTCCTCCGGCACGTAGCCGACGCCGGCGTGGAGCACCTTCTTGGTCGACCAGCCGTGCGTCGGCTCGCCGTCCAGGCTGATCGTGCCGGCGAGCACCGGGCGCAGGCCCATGATCGCCTCGATCAGCTCGGTCTGGCCGTTGCCCTGCACGCCCGCGACACCGAGCACCTCACCGGCGTGCACGGTCAGGTCGACGCCGTCGACCGCGCGTACCTGCCGGTCGTCGTCCACGACCAGGCCGGAGACCTCCAGGACCGGCTTGCCGGGGGTGGCCGGCTTCTTGTCCACGGTCAGCCGGACGCTGCGGCCCACCATCAGCGCGGCCAGTTCGTCCCGGCTGGCGCTCGGCTCGGCGGTGCCGACCGTCTTCCCGCGCCGGATCACGGTGATCCGGTCGGCGATGGCCTTCACCTCGCCCAGCTTGTGGGTGATGAACACGATCGACTTGCCGGCGGCCTTGAGCGACCGCATGACCGCGAGCAGCTCCTCGGTCTCCTGCGGGGTGAGCACGGCGGTCGGCTCGTCGAGGATCAGCAGGTCGACGTCGCGGGTGAGGGCCTTGACGATCTCCACCCGCTGCTGGATGCCGACCGGCAGGTCCTCGATCACCGCGTCCGGGTCGACCCGCAGGTTGTACCGCTCGGACACCTCGGCGACCTCGCGGCGGGCCCGTCGCCGGTCGAGGATGCCGGCGAACGGCCCCCGGACCTGCTCGGCGCCGAGCATCACGTTCTCCGCCACGGTGAAGACCGGCACCAGCATGAAGTGCTGGTGCACCATGCCGATCCCGGCGGCGATCGCGTCCGACGGGCCCTTCAGCTTCAGCGGCTTGCCGTCGACCAGGATCTCGCCCTCGTCCGGCTGGTAGAGGCCGTAGAGCACGTTCATCAGGGTCGACTTGCCGGCACCGTTCTCGCCGAGCAGGGCGTGGATCTCTCCAGGCTCCACCGTCAGGTCGATGTGGTCGTTGGCGACCAGATCACCGAACCGTTTGGTGATGCCGCGCAGTTCGAGTCTCAGCGCAACCTCCTGGAGTGCGAGCGATGGTGCAGCGTAGCGACCTGCCGCGCCGCCACCACGCCGGGTGGGGATGTCGGGGGGAGTCAAGCTGATCGGCCGCCCCGGCGCTCGGGGTACCTTCCCCGTTGCGCCGGGACGGCCGGATCGTCAAACCTGGTGGCCGCCGGCCCCCGCTGCCGATGATCGCACCGCGGCGGCCGGCGGGACCGTCACTTGGTCGGCTGGGCCTTCGAGGTGACGGTGATGGTGCCGGCGGCGATGTCCGCCTTGATCTTGTCGACCTCGGCCTTCAGGTCCGCCGGGACCTTGCTGTCGAAGTCGTGGTACGGGGCGATCGAGACGCCGTTGTTGGCGAGCGTGCCCACGAAGCCCGGCGTGGCCTGGAGCTTCTCGCCACTGGCGGCCTTCAGCGCGGCCTCCTTGACGGCGTCCGGGATGTTCTTGACGACGGTGGTCAGGATCGCCGAGCAGTCCGGGGTGCTCTCGCAGCCGTCGATGTCGACCCAGACGACCGAGTACTTGCCGCCCGAGGCCTTGGCCGCGGAGGTGGTGCCGAGACCGGCGCCACCGGCGACCGGCATCACGATGTCGGCGCCCTGCGCGACGAGCGCGTCGGAGACCTTCTTGCCCTCGTCCTGCTTCTCGAACGAGTTGGCGAAGGAGCCCTTCTGGGTGGCCTTGTCCCAGCCCAGCACCTGGACGTTCTTGCTCTTGGCCTTGTTGAAGTACGCCACGCCGTCGGCGAAGCCGTCCATGAAGATGGTGACCGGCGGGATCGGCAGGCCGCCGTAGGTGCCGACCTTGCCGGACTTGCTCATCCCGGCGGCCAGGTAGCCGGCCTGGAACCCGGCCTGCGCGGTGTCGAACTGCATCGGGTAGACGTTCGACACACCCGGGTTGGCGTCGACGATCGCGAACTGCTGGTTCGGGTTCTTCTCAGCCGCCGCCTTGGTGGCGTCCGACATCAGGCCACCGACGGCCAGGATGAAGTCGCACTTCTGGTTGACGAACCCGGTCAGGTTGACCTCGTAGTCCGCCTCGGCCTTCGACTGGACGTACTTGATGTCGATCTTGTCGTTCTCCTTCTTCGCCTCCTGCAGGCCCTTCCAGGCCGAGGCGTTGAAGGACTTGTCGTCGACGCCGCCGACGTCGGTCACCATGCAGGCGCTGAACTTCTTGCCGCCGTCGCCGCCGGCGTTGTTGTCGTCGTCCGGAGCCTCACCACACGCGGCAGCGCCCAGCACGAGTCCACCCGCCGCAATGACGGAGGCAATCCGCATCCCACGCACAGAGCGCAAGACGTCTCCTTCCCCTTGCACACCGCGTTGTGCGCGGTGCGCAGCCCTTGCGCCGGCCTGCGATGTGCGGCCGGCGTCCCACGTTACGGACGGGAGCGTACGCCCGCGCCCACCCACCGGCCGACAATCGTGCACGACTGTTGAGCGTCCGTTACCCCGGTGTAACCCTTGGGTGGGGCAGGTCACTTATCCGGCCGGTGGGCGTGCGCGATGGTGTCGCGAACGTCCGTTTCCCGCAGCTTCCCCGACTGGCGGCGAACTAACGCCAGAACACCGCGACGGCAGCGTTGACCAGCGTCAACCCGACGATCGCGAGGAAGTGGCCGCGGTTGACGGTCTCCCGCTTACGGGAGAAGAAGACCATGACGAAGATGAGCAGCGCGAGCACCAACTTGGTAACAAGTTTCGCCGGGGCCGGCTCGTCCCCGTCCCGCAGCGGGGCGGACAGCCCGATGCCGGTGAGGATCTGGATGATCGCGCCCCAGAGCATGGCCGCGTTGATGCGCAGCTTGCCGGAGACGTACTGGGCGATCGCGCCGCCGAGCAGCAGCGCGAAACCGATCAGATGGACGTAGAGAAGAATCAGTCGAAGAGCTTCCACGCGGCCCATCCTCCCCCATCAACGACGCTTTGTAGTAATGACCCGGCCGACCTGCCGTCATACCGTGACCCCTCCCCCGCGATCTTGCAGTTTCCGCCCCGGCACAACGGGACGAAAGGCGCGGCACACGGGCCGAAACCGCAAGATCGCGAGGGCCCGGGGTCAGCGGAGGCGCCAGACCTGGAACGTGGGGCCGTCCGCGGGGAGGGTCACCTTGTTGTCGGCGTCGGGGTGGAGAGCTGGGGCGTTGCCGTAGACGTTCTCTGCGGCGCCCACGCCGGCCAGGCGGACCGGGGTGCCGGGGGCACGTCTCGCCAGCACCAGCACCGTCGACGTGGGCGCCTCGCGCAGGAAGACGAGCGTGTCCGCGTCCGCGTACACCCAGCGCAGGCCGCCGTGCCGCAGCGCCGGCTCGTCGCGGCGCAGCGTCAGCAACGACCGGTACGCCTCGAACGTGCGCCGGTCCCAGCTCTGGCGCCGGTGCCACGGCATCGGCGTACGCGAGCCCTCCCCGTTGGTGCCGGTCAGGCCCAGCTCGTCCCCGGCGAAGACCACGGGCGTGCCGGGCATGGTGGCGAGCAGTCCGGCCGCCACCTCCTGCCGGGCCGCGTCGCCGACCACGGTGCGGATCCGGGCCGAGTCGTGCGAGCCGAGCAGCTGCCACGAGTGCGTGTACGAGCGCCACGACACCAGCGACCGGTACGTGTTCATGGTGGCGAGCACCGCGCCCGCGTCGCGCCGCCGTACCCCGCCCGGGGTGCCGAGGAAGTTCGGCACCGGGTCGTCGCCGTGGCGCAGCCAGGACCAGACCGGGTCGGTGAAGCCGACGTAGTTCATCGTCCCGTGCCAGCCGTCGCGGTCCAGGTCACCGGTGTGGTCGTGGCCGTGCTCGGCGAGCAGCAGCCCGTCCGGCCGGGTTTCGGCCACCACCTCGCGCAGCAGCCGCGCCACCTCGTGGGTGTACGCGTCAGCGCCCCGCCGCCCGGTCATGTTCGCCACGTCGACCCGCCAGCCGTCCAGCCCGTACGGCGGGCGCAGCCAGCGGCGCAGCAGCGAGTCCTCGGCGGTGGCGAACCGGCGGCGCAGTTCGGCGCTGCCCCAGTTCAGCTTCGGCAGCGACTTCACCCCGTTCCACGACTCGTAGTCCGAGCCGGGCAGGTCGAAGTAGTACAGCTCGCGTTCCGGCGCGTTGACGTCGGAGACGGCGGCGGTGAACCAGTCGTGGGCGTCGCCGGTGTGGTTGCTGGTGATGTCGCCGAGCAGCCGCCAGCCCCGGGCGTGCACCGCGTCGGCGAGCCGGGCCAGCGCCGCGTCGCCGCCGAGCAGCGGGTCGACGGTGTCGAAGCTCGACGCGTCGTACCTGTGGTTAGAGCGCGCCGGGAACACCGGCGTCAGGTAGACGGTGTTGACGCCGAGCCGGTCCAGGTGGTCCAGGTGTTCGGTGACGCCGTCGAGGTCGCCGCCGTAGAACTGGCGGGGCGTCTCCGGGCCGCGGCCGACGACCGGGGTGTCCCAGTCACAGGGGATGGCCCAGTCCGGCACGGTCCGGCCGTCGGCGGCGGCCGAGCGGGCGAACCGGTCCGGGAAGATCTGGTAGATCACCGCGTCCCGGGCCCAGGCCGGCGGCGGGGCGTAGCTGACCAGCTTGAAGTCGCCGTTGTCCGGCACGTCGTGCCCGGCCAGGCCGGCGGCGTTGAGCCAGCGGGCGCCGCGTTCACCGTCGAGCAGGAAGCGGTAGTTGCTGACCGGGTTGCGGACCTCGACGTCGGCCCGCCACCACACGTCGCCGCCGTCGGTGCGGTCGACCCGCGCCTCGGCGAAGCGCGGCTCGCCGTCGCCGGTGGTGCGCACGTGCACCTGCGAGACGCCGGATCCGGCCGGCACCCGGACGAAGACGGGGACGGTCTGCCCGAGCGCGGGCTCCTGCTCCGGGACGTAGGTGGCGGAGCCGTCGTGGTGCGGCTGAAGGGACATGGTGCTGCCTTTCGCGTCGTACCGACAGGGAGAGGGGCGGGCACCCGCCGCGATCGGTTTCACCCGACCGCGGCGGTCCGCCCGAGAACCGCTCCGGTGTACGCCGACACGACGCCCTTGCCGCAGCGTGAGCCGAGGAGGCTCAGCCCTTTACCGCTCCGGAGGTGAGTCCGGAGACGATGTAGCGCTGGAGCAGTTGGAACACCAGCACCGTCGGGATCGCGGTGAGCAGGGTGCCCGCCGCGAACATCCCGAAGTTGTTGTTGCGCTCGCCGGCCACCAGGCCGTACATGCCGACCGCGAGCGTCTTCGCCTCGGGTTCGGTGAGGAACACGTTGGCGATGATGAACTCGTTGATCGATCCGATGAAGGCGAGCAGGCCGGTCACCGCGAGGATCGGCGCCACCAGCGGCAGCATGATCCGGAAGAAGACCTGCACGTGCGACGCGCCGTCCATGGTCGCCGACTCGTCCAGTTCCTTCGGCAGCGTGTCGAAGAAGCCCTTCATCAGCCAGGTGTTCGCGCCGAGCGCGCCACCCATGTAGAGCAGGAACAGGCCCCACGGGGTGTTGAACCCGATCGCCGGGTAGAGGTCGGTGAGCGTGGTGAAGATCAGGAAGATCGCCACGATCGCCAGGAACTGCGGGAACATCTGGATCAGCAGCAGCGCGAGCAGGCCGACCCGGCGCCCGGCGAAGCGCATCCGGGAGAACGCGTACGCCGCGAGCGACGACAGGAAGATCGACGCGAAGCTGGCCACGCCCGCCAGCAGCAGCGAGTTGAGGAACCAGTGGCCGAACGCGGTCCGGTCGAACAGGTTCGTGAAGTTCTCCAGCGACGCGCCGGTCGGCAGCAGCTCGGTGGAGGAGAGCGTGCCGAGCGGGTTGAGCGCCGCCGAGATCACGAACAGGATCGGGAAGAGGCTGAACGCCACCGCCAGCACGCCCACCACGTGCCGCCAGCCGACCTGCGCGAACCAGCGTCCACGCGAGCGGCGGGCCGGCGTGCGGGTGGCCGTGGGCTTCCGCGCGATTGTGGTCACGAGTACACCTCCTCCTGCTTACGGGTCCGCCGGAAGCTGATCGCCGACACCGTCGCCACGATCGCGAAGATGAAGATCGAGACGGTGGCGGCCAGGCCGAACTCGGCGCCCTGCGCGCCGAACGCGAGCCGGTACGTGTAGGTGATCAGCAGGTCGGTGGCGCCGTTCGTCGGGTTGTCCGGCGCGAACGGGCCGCCCTCGGTGGTGAACAGGATCGCGTTGACGTTGTTGAAGTTGTACGCGAACGACGCGATCAGCAGCGGCGAGAGCGCCACCAGCAGCAGCGGCAGGGTGACCGACCGGAACGACTGCCAGGGCGACGCGCCGTCGACCGAGGTCGCCTCGGTCAGCTCCCGCGGAATGGCCTGCAACGCGCCGGTGGCCACCAGGAACATGTACGGGTAGCCGAGCCAGAGCTGCACCAGCAGCACCGCGATCCGGGCCGACCAGTTGCCGCCGAACCAGTCGACGTCCAGCCCGAACAGGTTGTTGAGCAGGCCGAAGTCGGTGTTGAACATGTCCCGCCAGATCAGCAGCATCGCGAACGACGGCATGGCGTACGGCAGGATCAGCAGCACCCGGTAGAAGTTGGTACCCCGCATCCGGGGTGAGTGCAGCGCGAGCGCGATGGCCATGCCGAGCAGGAACGTCAGGCCGGTGGAGCCGATCGCGAACGCGAAGTTCCAGGCCAGCGTGCCGAAGAACGGGCCGGAGATGTTCGGGTCGGTGAGCACGGTGCTGAAGTTCTTCAGCCCGACGTCGACCTTCCAGCCCTGGGCGAGACGCTCGCCGTCGGCGGCGACGAAGGAGCCGGACTCCTCGTCGGCGGTCCACGTCTTGCCCGTCTCGCTGTCCTTGACGCAGTCGCAGCCGGCGTCGTACGCCCGGATCGCCTTGCCCTCGTAGGCCCGGGTGAGGCCGTTGGAGCGGATGGCGCCCTCGTCGGTGGGCACGATGAGCGCGGTGACGGCGTCGCTGCGGCTGCTGGCCTGCCCGATGTTCAGCAGGGTGTAGCCGTCCGCGGCGGTGATCTTGCCGCTGAGGCTGCTCACCTCGACGTCGGCGGCGTCCAGCTTGCGCAGCCCGTCCGCGTCGCCGGCGAAGACGTCCTTGGTCTTCGGGTCGCTGAGCAGGAAGACCAGGGGGCCGCTCGCCGGGTCGCCCTTCGTGGCGATGGTGAGGTTGTACTCGGTCGAGCCGGGGACCTGCTTCACCGAGGAGGTCTGCACGGCGACGATCGCGTCGTCCTTGCTGCCGCGGTGGCCGTCGCCGAAGTTCGTGAACGCGGTGCTCGCGGTGTAGAGCACCGGGAAGACCTGGAAGGCGATCAGGAAGAGCGTGCCGGGGACCAGGTACTTGGCCGGGATGTGCCGGCGGCTCAGGTAGAGGTAGAACAGGCCGGCGGTGGTGGCCACCAGGATGCCCAGCCCGATCCAGTGTTCGGCCTCGATGAGCGGGAAGGCCGCCCAGATCGCGATCCCGGCCACCAGGCCGAGCAGGACCACCTTGACGACGAGGCCGGTCGCGGTGATCGGCGCGTGTTGCCGCGCGGTACGGGACGTGCGCGGGAGCCCGGGGCGTGCGGGCTCCCGGCCCGGGGCCTGCGGTGCAGACCCCGGGCCGGACAGCGGCGCGCTCATTACTTGATCTGACCCTGGATGGTCTTGCCGGCGGCCGTGATCGTCTTGGCCGGGTCGGCGCCGCCGATGATGGCGGCCTCCGCCTTGCCGAACGGGTCCCAGATCGCGGCCATGGCCGGGATCGCCGGGAGCACCTGGCCGTTCTTGCCGGCCTCGGAGAACTTGGCCAGGTCCGGGTCCTCGCCCTTGACCTGGTCGAAGGCGGCGGTCAGCGCCGGCGGGCGCGGCTCGGCCTTGTACAGCGCGACGGCCAGTTCGGGCTTGGTCACGTAGTTGGTGACGAACTCCTGGGCCAGGGCCTTGTTCTTGCCCTTGGCGGCCACGTAGAACGCCTGGACGCCGACGAACGGCTGGGCCTCCTGGCCACCGGCGAAGCCGGGGACCGGGGAGATGTCGTAGGAGATGTTGGCCTTCTTGGCGTCGGCCACTGCCCACGGGCCGGAGACCAGGAACGCGCACTTCTTGCCGGTGAAGGTGGCGATGGAGTTCTCGCCGGTGATGGAGCGCTTCAGCGCACCCTCGCCCTTCTCACCCAGCTTGGCAATCTTCTGGAAGGCAGCGATCGACTCCGGCTTGCCCACGCCCAGGTCCTTCGGGTCGTAGTCGCCGTTCGCCGTGGTGCCGAACAGGTAGCCGCCGCCGGAGGTGTAGAGCGGGTAGATGTGGTAGGCGTCGCCGTTCTGGCCGGACTGCAGGCACAGGATCTCGCTGGCCTTCTTCTCGGCCTTGAGCTTCTTGCCGGTGGCGACCAGGTCCTCGATCGTCTTCGGCGCCTCGGGGGCCAGCTCGGTGTTGCGGATCAGCGCGACGTTCTCGGTGGCGTAGGGCACGCCGTAGAGCTGGCCGTTGAACGTGACGGCCTTGATCGCGGTCTCGTTGAAGCCGCTCTTCTGCTCGGCCGGGAGCTGCACCGGGTCGATGGCGCCGTTCTGGACCAGGTTGCCGATCCAGTCGTGCGCGCCGACCACGACGTCCGGGCCGCTGCCCTGCTGCGAGGCGGTGACGAAGTTGGTCTGCAGGTCCTTGGAGACGGCCTGGACCTCGACGGTCACGCCGTTCTCCTTGCCGAACTCCTCGGCGAACGGCTTGAGGGCGGCCGTGCGCTTGTCGTCGGCCCAGATGACCAGCTTGCCGCCGGTCGCCTTGGCGGACTCGCCGGCGGCCGGCTTGTCGTCGCTGCCGCTGTCACCACAGCCGGAGGCGGCGAGCGCCAGGCCGAGGACGGCGACCACACCCGCGGTACGGATGCGCATCGGTACTCCTGTCGTCATGGCGGCCCGCCGGGGGAAGGGCGGCCCGCCAGTGGAAACCTCTGAAATTTCTTGCTGACCGGCACAGGGGTGCTGCGCCGCTGCTCTCGCATGTTGCGGGGACGTTAGCAAGAGGTTGCAGAGAATGGAAGGGCTTGCAGAAGTGTACGCAAGACTTTGCCGTTGGGCTAAAGTGCCGCACATGCGCGCTCGACTGTCCGACATCGCCCAACAGGCCGAAGTCAGCGAGGCCACGGTGTCGCGGGTGCTCAACGACCGCCCCGGCGTGGCCCCCGAGACCCGGCAGGCCGTCCTCACCGCCCTCGATGTGCTCGGGTACGAACGTCCGGCCCGGTTGCGCAAGCGCAGCGCCGGACTGGTCGGCCTGGTCGTGCCGGAGCTGGACAATCCGATCTTCCCGGCGTTCGCCCAGATCATCGAGTCCGCGCTCGCCCCCACCGGCTACACACCGGTGCTCTGCACGCAGACCCCGGGCGGCGTCCGCGAGGACGAGTACGTGGAGATGCTGCTGGACCGGCAGGTCTCCGGCATCGTCTTCGTCTCCGGCCTGCACGCCGACACCGCCGCGGACCACGACCGCTACCGCACGCTGCTGGCCCGGCCGCTGCCGATCGTCATGATCAACGGGTACGCGCCGGGCATCCCCGCGCCGTTCGTCTCCTGCGACGACCGGGAGTCCGCCGAACTGGCGGTCGCCCACCTGGTCGCGCTCGGGCACCGCCGGATCGGCCTGATCACCGGCCCGGACCGGTTCGTGCCGGTGCAGCGCAAGGTCGCCGGCTACAAGGCCGCGATGGGGCGACTCACCGACATCACCTCCGACGAGCTAACCGAGCTGACCGAGCTGTCGCTGTTCGGCGTCGAGGGCGGCGAGGCCGCCGCCGGCCGGCTCATCGAACGCGGCGTGACCGGACTGGTCTGCGGCTCGGACCTGATGGCGCTCGGCGCGATCCGGGCCGCCCGCCAGCGCGGGCTGTCGGTGCCCGACGACGTCTCCGTGGTCGGGTACGACGACTCCCCGCTGATGGCGTTCACCGACCCGCCGCTGACCACAGTGCGCCAGCCGGTGGCTGCCATGGCGGTGGCGGCGGTGCGGGCCCTGGTCGACGAGATCAACGGCCACCCCTCCCCGAACTCCGAGTACCTGTTCCGGCCCGAGCTGGTGGTACGCGGCTCGACCGCGGTGACCCGCCCCGCCGACCCCCCGAAGCGCCAGCGCCCCGCCAGCCCGTCCTCCCCCTCCCTCCCCATCCCCGCCTGACGCCCCGCACTCCCCTCCCTCCCGCCCGGCTCAGGGCGCGGCGATCATGAAGTTGGCGGGGACAAAGCGGGCAGAGACTGCCGTCAACCTCATGATCGACCGGATCGGCGGCAGTGGGGGTGGGTGGGCGTCCCGGGATGCGGGAGACGGGGGCAGGGTCGGCGCGGGTGATGGCTGTCATTTCTTGCGCAAGGAATGCTTGACTCTTGCAGGCCTGTGGCGGCATTCTGCTCTGACACCCTGCGCCACCACAGAACGGGAATCGACAGCGATGACCTCCGCCACCACCCCCACGCCACGGACCGCCGACGACGACTGGTGGCGGTCCGCGGTCGTCTACCAGGTGTACGTCCGCAGCTTCGCCGACGCGAACGCCGACGGGGTCGGTGACCTCCAGGGCATCCGGCAGCGCCTTCCCTACCTGCGCGACCTCGGCGTGGACGCGCTCTGGCTGACGCCGTTCTACACCTCGCCGCAGGTCGACGCCGGCTACGACGTGGCCGACTACCGCGACGTCGACCCGCTGTTCGGCAACCTGACCGACTTCGACGAGATGATCACCGACGCGCACGCGCTCGGCCTGCGGATCATCGTCGACATGGTCCCCAACCACACCTCCAGCGCGCACCCGTGGTTCGCCGCCGCGCTCGCCGCCGGCCCCGGTTCGCCGGAGCGTGAGCGCTACCTGTTCGCCGACGGCAAGGGCGAGCAGGGCGAGCTGCCCCCGAACGACTGGGAGAGCATCTTCGGCGGCCCGGCCTGGACGCGCGTGGTCGACGGCCAGTGGTACCTGCACCTGTTCGACCCGGCCCAGCCCGACCTGAACTGGCGTCACCCCGAGGTACGGGCCGAGTTCGAGGACGTCCTGCGCTTCTGGCTGGACCGGGGCGTGGACGGCTTCCGGATCGACGTGGCCCACGGAATGATCAAGGCCGAGGGCCTGCCGGACGTCGGTTTCAACTCGATGACCACCGGCCGGCGCCAGTCCGAGCTGCTGGGCAAGGGCCGGCTGCCGTACTTCGACCAGGACGAGGTGCACGACATCTACCGCGCCTGGCGGCCGATCCTGGACAGCTACCCGGGCGGCCGGATGGCGGTCGCCGAGGCGTGGGCCGAGACCCCGCAGCGGCTGGCCCGTTACATCGGCCCGGACGAGCTGCACCAGGCGTTCAGCTTCGACTTCCTCGACGCCACCTGGTCGGCCGACTCGTTCCGCAAGGTGATCGACACGGCGCTGGCCGAGTCCACGATCGTGGGCGCGCCGACCACCTGGGTGCTGTCCAACCACGACCGGCAACGGCACGTCACCCGGTACGGCGACGGCGAGGTCGGCCTGCGCCGCGCCCGCGCCGCCGCGCTGCTGATGTTCGCGCTGCCCGGCTGCGCGTACGTCTACCAGGGCGAGGAACTGGGCCTGCCGGAGGTGCTGGACCTCCCCGACGAGCTGCGCCAGGACCCGGCGTTCCGGCGTACCGGGGAGAGCCGCGACGGCTGCCGGGTGCCGATCCCGTGGGGCGGCGACCTGCCCCCGTACGGCTTCGGGCCCGACGGCAGCGAGCTGAGCTGGCTGCCGGCGCCGGCGACCTGGCGGGAGCTGTCGGTGGCCGCCCAGGCCGGTGCGCCCGGCTCGACGCTGGAGCTGTACCGGACCGCGCTGCGGATCCGGCACGAGCACCCGGCGCTCGCCGGGGTCGGCGGCATCACCTGGCTGGAGACCGAGCCCGGCGTACTCGCGTTCCGCCGCGCCGCCGGGGACGCCGAGCTGACCTGTGTGGTCAACATCAGCGGCACCGACGTGACGGTGAGCGGCCACGGCCGCCCGCTCGTCGCGAGCGCCGACCTCACCGAGCGGGGCGACGGGCACGTCCTGCCGGTGGACGCGGCTGCGTGGTTCGAACGGCGCTGAGCCGGGTAACCCGCCAACGACCTGGCCGTCCGTTGTGCTCCGCGCCGACGGGCGGCTGGGCTGCCGACCCCTTGTGGTGGGGGGTGAGGTGGTCCCGGCCCCTCGGGAGTCCGCTCCCGGGGGGCCGGTGTCCATCCCGGCAGCCCGGGGTACCACCGGGGGATGACCGCACGCGTGGCGCAGTACACCCTCGATGTCAGCGACCTGGACCGGATGGCCCGGTTCTGGTCCGCCGCCCTCGGCTACACCGTCTCGCAGGGCGACGACGGCAACGCGAAGCTCTACCCGCCGCCCGGCCGGCCCGGCCCGACCGTCTGGTTGCAGGGCAGCGGCACCCCGAAGCGCGGCAAGAACCGGCTCCACCTGGACCTGGTCGCCGACGAGGGGCAGACGGCGGAGGTCGAGCGACTGATCGGGCTCGGCGCCCGGCGCGCCGACGTCGGGCAGACCGGCGCGGAGGGCTTCGTGGTGCTCGTCGACCCGGAGGACAACGAGTTCTGCGTGCTCGACGGGCCGCCGCGCTGAGCGTCCTCAGCCGCCCTTGGCGGTGAGCAGCGCGGCGATCCGGGCGAACCCGGCCCGGATCTCCTCCCGGTCGGGCGCCTTCGCCGGCTCGGGCTCCGGCTCGCGCTCGGCGGCCCGTTCCAGCTCCTCGTCGATGACGTCCTCGAAGTCGCCGTACAGGTCCGCCTGGTCGATCTCGGCCGCCTCGTCCTCGGCGGCGATCTGCGCGGCGGCGATCTCGCCCCGGATCTCCTCCGGCGTGAGCGCGGGCAGCAGCGGCTCCACCACCGCCATCAACTGCTCCTCGGCCACCACCGCCTCGGCCAGCGCCAGCGCGTGCGCCCGCTCGTACGGGCCGCAGACCACCGGCTCCCACTCGTCGTCCGCGCCGAGCGGGCCGAACGTGATGATCCACGGCAGGCCGAGCATCGGCGAGTCGTCCGGCAGGTCGAGTGTCACGAGTGCGCCCACCGGCCCATCATCGTCGGACGGGATCCGCCCGGGGAACGCATCGGCTCGACTCTCCCCGCTCAGGGGACCACGCTCAGCCACGCGTGCCGGCGTCCAGCGCCGCGCGGACCAGGGCGACCGCCCGCTCCGGCGGGACGCCCAGGCGGCGCGCCTCGACGGCGTACCCGGCGGCGGCCTGCTGCAACCGGTCGACGGCGTCGTCCCGCCCCGGCGCGACCACCGTGCCGTGCCGGCCGCGCGTCTGGACCAGCCCGGCGGCCTCCAGCTCCCGGTAGGCCCGCGCCACCGTGTTCACCGCCAGCCCCAGGTCCGCCGCGAGCTGCCGGACCGCGGGCAGCCGGGTCCCCACCGGCAGCCGCCCGTCGCCGATCCGCGCCGCGAACTGCGCGCGCACCTGCTCGTACGGCGGCACCGCCGACGCGGCGTCGATCCGGATCCGCGCGCTCATCCCGCCCCTCCCGGCGTTCCCGGTTCGGTTTCCTCGTCGAGCACGTCCGCCTCCACGTCCACCTCCCGGGCGCCGCCTTCGGCCAGGTCCACCACCCGGCCGTACGGGCTGGTGGCGGCGAGCGCCGCGCCGAAGAGCACCAACTGGTTGAGCAGGTAGAGGTAGAGCAGCAGGCCCACGGCGGTGGCGACCACCGTGTACGCCGGGTTCCGCTCGGTGCGTACCACGTAGTAACGCCCCACCGTGTTGAGCAGGGTGATGCCGATCGCGACGGCGAGCACCGCCGGTCGCAGCCGGCGCCGGCTCATCCGCAGCCGGGGCACTGCGAGCAGCAGCGCGGCGGCCAGCACGGCGTTGACGAGCACGCTCAGCACCGCGCTGACCGTGGTCAGGCCCACCGAGCCGGTGCTGCGCAGCAGGAAACGCAGCAGCGACTCCAGCGCGTCCACGGCGGCGACCGAGACGAACAGCAGCACGAAGACCGCGACCAGCACGCCCAGGTCGACCAGCCGCCGCATCACCAGGTTGCCGGGCTGCTGGTTGAAGCCGTACATCAGCCGCTGCGAGGAGCGGATCGCCTCCACCCAGCCGATGCCGGTGAACACCAGGATGACCAGGCCGACCACGCCGACGGTGTTGCTGCTCTCGGCGATCTGCGCCGGGTCGAGAAAGGGCAGGTTCTCTTCGAGGAAGTGGGCGGCCGCGCGGCTGACCTCCTCGTTGTCGCGCAGCACCGCGCCGAACACCCAGTACGCGACGAGCGCGAGCGCGAACACGGCGAAGAAGCCGTAGTACGCGATGGCGGCGGCGAGCCGCCCGGCGAGCAGGTCGGCGTAGAGCGTCCCGGCCCGCCACACGTGGTCGAAGACCGACGACCGGCCCCGGGCCGCGTCGATGCGGCGCCCGACCGCCGCCTCGATCCGGCCGAAGACGTTCACCCCGTCATCCTCGCTGATCTCCGCCCGTGGCGGAGGAGCCCCGGCCGGTCGAATGTTCAGCTCGCCCCGCCGAGCCGGAAGTCGCGCCGGGGCTGCCACCGGGTAGCCCCGCTGTGCGAGAACAGCGTGAACGCCTCCACCTGGAACAGCGCGGAGAAGTCGGCCAGATCCTCGTACGCCTTGTCGAGCACCTCGGGTGGCACGTCCTGTGCCACTGTGACGTGCGGGTGGTACGGGAAACGCAGCTCGCGGCGCAGCTCGGGAGCGGAGTTGATGGCGGCGGCCAGCAGTTCGCACTCGCTGATCCCGGCCGCCACCGCCACGAAGACCACCTGGGTGACCGGGCGGAACGTGCCGGTGCCGCGCAGGTGCAGCGTGAACGGCAGGTGCGCGGCGGCGACCCGGTCCAGGTGCTCCTCGACGGCGGGCAGCGCGCGTACCGGAATCTCGGTGGGCCCGAGCAGGGTGACGTGCGCGGGGACGGCCGCCGGGTCGCCGGCCTCGACCCGGCGGCGGGTGAGCATCCCGCCCCACGGCTCGGGGATGTCGACGGCGATCCCGATCTGGATCGTGTCCGCGCCGCCCGGCGCCGCGTCATTGCCCGCCACGTCGCGCGCCACCCCTCCGGCCTCCGGCTGCGTCACCCGTCCCGCCCGGGCCGCTACTCGAACCGCACCGGCGGGAAGAAACCGACCCGCTCGTACGCCGCACGCAGCGTCGCGTCGGCCACCACGCGGGCCTTCTCCGCGCCCCGCGCGAGCAGCTTGTCCAGTTGGGCCGGGTCGTTCAGGTAGCCGTTCGTGCGTTCCTGGATCGGGGTGACGAACTCGCGCACCACCTCGGCCAGGTCCTTCTTGAGGTCGCCGTAGCCCTTGCCGTCGTACGCGGCCACCAGGTCGTCGATGGACCGGCCGGACAGCGCCGAGTAGATGGTGAGCAGGTTGCTGATGCCCGGCTTGCCCTCGGCGTCGAAGACGATCTCGCGGCCGGTGTCGGTGACCGCCGAGCGGATCTTCTTGGCCGAGCGGGCCGGGTCCTCCAGCAGGTCGATGATGCCGGCCGGGGAGGACGACGACTTCGACATCTTCGCCGTCGGGTCCTGCAGGTCGGTGATCTTCGCGGTGTCCTTCACGATGTGCGGCGCGGGCACCGTGAAGGTGCGCCCGAACAGCGAGTTGAACCGCTGCGCCAGGTCGCGGGACAGCTCCAGGTGCTGCCGCTGGTCCTCGCCCACCGGCACCGCGTTCGCCTGGTAGAGCAGGATGTCGGCGGCCTGCAGGATCGGGTACGTGAACAGGCCGACGCTGGCCCGCTCGCTGCCCTGCTTCTGCGACTTGTCCTTGAACTGGGTCATCCGGCCGGCCTCGCCGAACCCGGTGATGCAGCCGAGCACCCAGGCCAGCTGCGGGTGCTCGGGCACCTGCGACTGGACGAACAGCGTGCTGCGCTCCGGGTCGAGGCCGAGCGCGAACAGCTGCGCGGCGGCCACCCGGCTGCGGTGCTTGAGCACCTTGGGGTCGTGCCCGGCGGTGATGGCGTGCAGGTCGACCACGCAGTAGTAGGCGTCGTGGCTGTCCTGCAACGCCACCCAGTGCCGCAGCGCGCCCAGGTAGTTGCCGAGGTGGAACGAGTCGGCCGTCGGCTGGATGCCGGAGAAGACGCGCGGGCGGGCGGGTACGTCGGACATGGCGGCAATTCTGTCAGCAAGCCCCGGCGTCCGTCATGACGGGCCGGTGGATCGGGCGGGTACGGGCGGAAGCGGACTGTTCACCTCACGCCGGGGCTCGGGCAGCCGCGCGGCGGAGACCGCCAGGCGGGACACCCGCCGGCCGTCGAGCGCCAGCACCCGCAGCAGCCAGCCGGCCGGATCGGCGGGGACCGATCCGTCGTCCGGGTCGAGCGCCACCGGCACCTCGTCCCCGGCCACCGGCAGCCGGCCCAGCGCGGCCATCACGAACCCGCCCACCGTCTCGTACGGGCCGGCGGGCAGCGGCACCCCGGTACGTTCGGCGAAGTCGGTCAGGTTGAGCCGGCCGTCCACGACGGCGGGCAGCCCGGTGGATTCCGGCTCGGGCGGGCCGTGCTCCTCGTCGCGGATCTCCCCGACCAGTTCCTCGACCAGGTCCTCGCAGGTGACGATGCCGGCGGTGCCGCCGTACTCGTCGATGACCACGGCCAGGTGGTGGCCCTCCCGGCGCATCTCGGTCAGCGCCGCGAGCACGCGCTTGCTGTCCGGCAGGCGTTTCACCTCGCGGGTCAGCTCGCCGACCACCAGCGGCCGGTCGGGTTCCGGGCGCAGCAGCACGTCCCGCAGGTGCACCATGCCGACCACGTCGTCGTGGGTGCCGTCGACCACCGGGTAGCGGGTGTGCGGGTCGTCCCGGACCAGTCGCCGCGCCTGGGCCAGCGGCAGCGCCGCGCTGAGGAAGACCACCTCGGTGCGGGGCACCATGACCTCGCGGACGAGCCGGGCGCCGGCCAGCAGCACCTCGTCGATGATCCGGCGCTCGTCGGCGTCGAGCAGCGTGTTCGCCGCGACCAGGTCCCGCAGCTCGGCCTCGCTGATCCGCTCCCGGCCGGCGACCGGGCTGGCGCCGAGCAGGTCGGTCACCAGGCGGGTGGCGCCGTCGGCGGCCCGCACCACGAGGCGGGCCACGGTGCGGGCCAGCGGGCCGGGTTCGCGTCGGAGCCGCCCCGGCGGACGCCGCCGGGGCCCGGGACCACCACCCTCCCGCATGAGAAGGATGGTAGACAGCGGCCACCGTACGCTCGGGCCGATGTTCGGATCTGTTCAGTCATGAAGGATTGTGATGGAATGGAGGCGGGCTCAACTCGACAGCCGCGACACCGCCCCCGGCCGTAGGGTGATCGCGGGAAGGCCGCGGGACGCGGCCCAGGCAGGAGGACGACCGACGTGAAACTGCTCGTCACCGGCGGCGCCGGCTACATCGGCAGCGTGGTGACCCGGATGCTGCTCGACCACGGCCACCAGGTGACCGTGCTGGACGACCTGCGCACCGGTCACCGGGAAGCCCTCGCCCCCGAGGCGACCCACGTCGACCTGCCGGTGCACGAGGCCGCCCGGGTGCTCACCCCCGACGCCGGGTACGACGGCGTGCTGCACTTCGCGGCCCTCATCGCCGCCGGCGAGTCGATGATCCGGCCCGAGCTGTACTGGCACACCAACACCGTCGGCTCGATCGCGCTCATCGACGCGGTCCGCGCCGCCCGGGTGCCCCGGATGGTCTTCTCCTCCACCGCCGCCGTCTACGGCAACCCCACCGAACTACCCATCCCGGAAACGGCCGTCAAGGCCCCCACCAGCACCTACGGCGCGACCAAGCTGGCCGTCGACATGGCGCTCACCTCCGAGGCGATCGCGCACGACCTGGCCGCCGTCTCGCTGCGCTACTTCAACGTCGCCGGGGCGTACCTGCGCGACGGGCTGGCCATCGGCGAACGGCACGACCCGGAGACGCACCTCATCCCGATCGCGCTCGACGTGGCCGCCGGGCGGCGGGAGAAGCTCCAGCTCTTCGGCGACGACTACCCCACTGTCGACGGCACCTGCGTACGCGACTACATCCACGTGGAGGACCTGGCCCGCGCCCACCTGCTCGCGCTCGACGCGGCCACCCCGGGCCGGCACCGCATCTACAACCTGGGCAACGGCAACGGCTTCACCAACCGGCAGGTGGTCGACGTGGTCCGCGAGGTCACCGGCCACCCGGTGCCGGTCGAGGTCGCCCCCCGCCGCGAGGGCGACCCGGCCGAACTGGTCGCGTCCTCCGCGCTCGCCCGCGACGAGCTGGGCTGGACGCCGGCCAAGCCCACCCTGCACGACATGGTCGGCGACGCCTGGGCGTTCTACCGGGCCCACGTCGCGGGGCAGCCCTCATGACCGTCGCCGACCGCGCCACCGCCGGCTTCCGGCAGCGGTACGGCACCGAGCCGGCCGGCCGCTGGGCGGCACCCGGACGGGTCAACCTGATCGGCGAGCACACCGACTACAACGACGGCTTCGTGCTGCCCTTCGCGCTGCCGCTGCGTACCGTGGTCGCCGCCGCGCCCGCCCCCGACGGACGCTGGACGGTCTGGTCGGAGCTGGACGACGAGCCGGTCGAGTTCGGCGCGGCGGAGGCCGACGAGCCCGGCGGCGTCGACGGCTGGGCCGCCTACGTGGCCGGGGTGGTGTGGGCGCTGCGCGCCGCCGGCCACGACGTGCCGGGCGCGCGGCTCGCCGTCGCCTCCGACGTGCCGGTCGGCTCCGGGCTCTCCTCGTCGGCCGCGATCGAGTCGGCGGTGCTGGCCGCGCTGGTCGACCTCGGCGGCCTCGACCTGCCCGCGCAGGCGTGGCCCCGGCTGGCCCAGCGGGCCGAGAACGACTACGTCGGCGCGCCCACCGGGATCATGGACCAGTCCGCCGTGATCCGCGGCCAGGCCGGGCACGCCCTGTTCCTCGACTGCCGCACCGAGGAGGTCGAGCAGATCCCGTTCGACCTGGACGCCGCCGGGCTGGCCGTGCTGGTGATCGACAGCCGGGCGCCGCACCGGCACGCGGACGGCGAGTACGCGGCCCGGCGCCGCAGCTGCGAGCGGGCCGCCGCGACGCTCGGGGTGACCGCGCTGCGCGACGTCGACGTGGCCGACCTCGACGCCGCGCTGGCCCGCCTCGACGACGACGAGACCCGCCGCCGGGTCCGGCACGTCGTCACCGAGAACCAGCGGGTGCTCGACACCGTCGCGCTGCTGCGCGCCGGCCGGGTCCGCGACACCGGTCCGCTGCTGACCGCCTCACACGCCTCCATGCGCGACGACTTCGAGATCACCGTGCCGGAGATCGACACCGCGGTCGAGGCGGCGCTGTCCGCCGGGGCGTACGGCGCGCGGATGACCGGCGGCGGCTTCGGCGGCTGCGTGCTCGCCCTGGTCGACGCCGAGGCCGCCGACCCGGTGGCCGCCGCCGTCACCGAGGCGTACGCGAAGCGCGGCTTCACCGCCCCCGGCACGCTCACGGTCCTCCCGGCCGACGGCGTCACCCGCCTGGGCTGAGGGTGTAAGGAAGGGCCCCTTATTAACGCCTGCGGTAGAGGAAGGGCCCCTTGTTAACAGCGCGCTGTCAACAAGGGGCCCTTCCTTACGAAGCAGGGGGTCAGCCGGCCTCGACGATCATGCCGGCGCCGACCGTACGGTTGGTGGCCTCGTCGATGATCACGAAGCCGCCGGTGGTGCGGTTGCGGCGGTACTCGTCGGCCAGCAGCGGCACCGTGGTGCGCAGCCGGACCCGGCCGATCTCGTTGAGCTTCAACTCGCCCACCGTCTCGTCCCGGTGCAGCGAGTTGATGTCCAGCCGGTAGTGCAGGCCGCGCACGATCGCCCGCGCCGAGCGGGTGGTGTGCTTGATCGCGTACCTGCCGCCGACCTGCAACGGGCGGGTCTCGTCCATCCAGCAGACCATCGCCTCGATGTCCTGCACGGCCATCGGGGCGTTGTTCGGCCGGCAGATCATGTCGCCGCGGGAGATGTCCAGCTCGTCGGTCAGCCGGACCGTCACCGACATCGGCGGGAACGCCTCGTCCACCGGGCCGTCGGCGGTCTCCACCGCCGCGATCCGGCTGGTGAAGCCGGACGGCAGCACCATGATCTCGTCGCCCGGCTTGAGCACACCGGAGGCCACCTGCCCGGCGTAGCCCCGGTAGTCGGTGACGGTGGTGGACTGCGGCCGGATCACGTACTGCACCGGGAACCGCACGTCGACCAGGTTGCGGTCGGAGGCGATGTGCACCCGCTCCAGGTGGTGCAGCAGCGACGGACCCTCGTACCAGGGCATGTTCTCCGAGCGGGTGACGATGTTGTCGCCCTTGAGCGCGGAGACCGGCACCACCGTCAGGTCGGGCACGTCGAGCTTCGCCGCGAACGCGGTGAACTCGTCGGCGATCCGCTCGTAGACCTCCTGCGACCAGTCCACCAGGTCCATCTTGTTCACACAGAGAACCAGGTGCGGCACCCGCAGCAGCGAGCAGAGGAACGCGTGCCGGCGGGACTGCTCCACCAGGCCCTTACGCGCGTCCACCAGGATCAGCGCCAGGTCGGCGGTGGAGGCGCCGGTGACCATGTTCCGGGTGTACTGGATGTGCCCGGGGGTGTCGGCGATGATGAACTTGCGCCGCGGCGTGGCGAAGTAGCGGTACGCCACGTCGATGGTGATGCCCTGCTCCCGCTCGGCGCGCAGGCCGTCGGTGAGCAGCGCCAGGTTGGTGTACTCGTCGCCACGCGCCGCGCTGACCGCCTCGACGGCGGCGAGCTGGTCGGTGAACAGCGACTTGGTGTCGTAGAGCAGACGGCCGATGAGCGTCGACTTGCCGTCGTCGACGCTGCCCGCGGTGGCGAACCGCAGCAGGTCCATCGGCCGCGCGGTGTCGCTCTCGGCCGGCGCCAGGGTCTCGACGCTCATCAGAAGTAGCCCTCTCGCTTGCGGTCCTCCATGGCGGCCTCGCTGACCCGGTCGTCACCACGGGTCGCGCCGCGCTCGGTGATCCGCGTGGCGGCCACCTCCTCGATCACCTTCTCCACCGTGTCGGCGTCCGACCGGACCGCCGCGGTGCAGGAGGCGTCACCCACGGTCCGGTACCGCACCTGGGCCTTGAACGGCTGCTCACCGGCGCGGGCCCGGAAGAACTCGTTCACCGCGTAGAGCATGCCGTCGCGCTCGATCACCTCGCGCTCGTGCGCGTAGTAGATCGACGGCAGCGGAATCCGCTCCCGCGCGATGTAGTGCCACACGTCCAGCTCGGTCCAGTTCGACAGCGGGAACACCCGGATCGACTCGCCCGGGTGGTGCCGGCCGTTGTACAGCGCCCACAGCTCCGGACGCTGGTTCTTCGGGTCCCACTGGCCGAACTCGTCGCGGAAGCTGAACACCCGCTCCTTGGCCCGCGCCTTCTCCTCGTCGCGCCGGGCGCCGCCGAACAGCGCGTCGAAGCGGTGCTTCTCCACCGCCTCCAGCAGCACCGGCGTCTGGATCCGGTTGCGCATGCCGTCGGCGGACTCGCGGACCAGGCCCTTGTTCAGCGCCTCCGGCACGCTCGCCACGATCAACTGCAGGCCCAGCTCGGCCACCCGCTGGTCGCGGTAGTCGAGCACCTCGGGGAAGTTGTGCCCGGTGTCCACGTGCATCACCGGGAAGGGGATGTTGGCCGGCGCGAACGCCTTCTGGGCCAACCGGAGCATCACGATCGAGTCCTTGCCGCCGGAGAAGAGCAGCACCGGCCGCTCCATCTCGGCGACCACCTCGCGCATCACGAAGATGCTCTCCGCCTCAAGGGCGTCGAGGTGCGACACCTGGTACGCGGCGGGGGACGTCATGACACGAACTCGATTCGCACGGATCCGTACATCGGATTCCAGACCTTTCAGGTCGGACTCGTGAAGAAGAACGCTCAGGTTACCCGGAATGCCGCTGCAACGCTGCAAGCAACCGACTCGCGAGATCCTTGCGGCAGACCAGCAGATCCGGTAGACGCGGGTCGGCCCCGTTGTATTTCAGCGCAGAACCGTCGATCCGGGAAGCATGCAGACCGGTGGCCGTCGCCACAGCGACCGGAGCGGCCGAATCCCACTCGTACTGACCGCCCGCGTGGATGTACGCGTCGACCTCGCCGGTGACCACGGCGGCGATCTTCGCGCCCGCCGAGCCCATCGGGACCAGATGAGCGCCGACGTCCTCTGCCAGATCGGTCAGGAAAACCGGCGGACGGCTACGACTGGCCGCCAACCGGATGACCCGCCGGCCGCCACCCACGGCCGCCTCCACTGTCATCGGCGGATACGCCGGCGGATGGTCCGTGCCGAGCACCCGGTGCTGGGCCGGCAGGCCCACCGCGCCCGCCACCAGACCGTGCGGCGTCGACGCGTGACGCGACCAGAGCGCCACGTGCACCGCCCAGTCCGAGCGCCCTTCCTCCGCGTACTCCCGGGTGCCGTCCAGCGGATCGATGATCCAGACCCGGTCCGCGTTCAGGCGCGACAACGCCGCGTCCGTCACCTCCGCCGTCCAGGCCAGCCGCGAACCCTCGTCCTCCTCCGACAGCACCGCGTCCGCCGGCCGCCACTTCGCCAGCTCGGTGCGGATCAGGTCGTGCGAGACCTTGTCCCCGGCCGACCGGAGCGCGCCCGCGTCGGCGAACCCCATCTCCGTCCGCAACGCCGTCAGCGCCTGACCGGCCCGCGACGCCAGCCACCGGGCGAAGCCGCCGTCGATCATCGGAGGACTGCCCATGATGCTCCCGTCGCCCGCCCTTCGGTCCCCGGCCACTGCTCAGCCCCCGTGGTACAGGTTCTGCGTCGGCTCCACGCCCTTGAGAACCACCGACTCCACCACGTCCGCCGCGCGGTCCACCAGGAACTCCAGCTCCTTGCGCTCCGACGGGGAGAAATCCGAGAGTACGTAGTCAGCCGGGTCCTGCCGCCCCGGCGGCCGGCCGATGCCGAACCGCACCCGCACGTAGTCCTTCGTGCCGAGCGACTTCGACATCGAACGCAGACCGTTGTGGCCGCCCTCGCCGCCGCCGCACTTCACCCGCACCTGCCCGTACGGGATGTCCAGCTCGTCGTGCACCGCGATCACGTGCGCCGGCGGGATCTTGTGGAACTGCGCCAACCCGGCCACCGGGCCGCCGGAGAGGTTCATGTACGTCAACGGCTTGAGCAGCACCAGCTTCGGCCCGCCGAACCCCAGCCGCCCCTCCGCGGCCTCGGCCATCGCGCGCTTGTGCCGCCCGAACTTCGCGCCCACCCGGGCCGCCAGCAGGTCGGCCACCATGAACCCGACGTTGTGCCTGTTGTTCGCGTACTCCCGGCCGGGGTTGCCCAGGCCGACCACCAGCCACGGCCCCGCCTCGTCCGTCACCCGACGCCCCTTCCCGCTCGCTTCCCCGACCAGCCGTCCCGATACGCCGACAGGCGCCCCCGGGAACCGGGGACGCCTGTCGCACAGCCTTGCGGACCGGTCAGGCCTCGGTCTTCGCCTCGGCCGGGGCCTCCTCGCCCTCGGCGGCCGGAGCGCCCTCGGCACCCTCGGCAGTCTCCTCGCCGACCTCGGCCTCGGCCTCCTCGGTGGCCTCCTCGACCTCGGGGAGGGTGGCCTCGAGCTGCTCGGCGGTCGGAGCGGCGGTCACCGAGGCGACAGCGGTCTCCTCGTCGGTGGCCAGCTCGACGCCGGCCGGCAGCTCGACGTCGGCGGCGGTGATCGTGGTGCCCGGCTCGGCGCCCTCGATCGACGCCTCCAGGTGGTCCGGCACCTTGGTCGCGTCGGCGGTCACCGACAGCGTGTCGTGGTCGTGCACGATCAGCGTGTCCTTGGCGGCCTCACCGGTCAGCTGGACCGGGACCTCGACGGTGACCTTCTCGCCGCGGCGGACCAGCAGCAGGTCCACGTGCTCGAAGGTGTCCTTGATCGGGTCACGCTGGATCGCCTTCGGCAGCGCCAGCACCTGGGTGCCGTCGCTGACCTCGATCGCGAAGAGCTGGTTCGCGCCGCCCTTACGGATCGCGGCGGCGAACTCCCGCGCCGGAAGCGCGATGTGCTTGGGCTTCTCGCCGTGGCCGTACAGCACGGCGGGCACCTTGCCGGCCCGGCGGGTACGACGGGCACCACCCTTGCCGAACTCGGTACGGGGCTCGGCGCTGATCTTTACCTCGGACACGGGGAAACTCCTGATGCTTCGCTGCGGCGGCTTGTCGTCTGGCGGTGCTGGGGCGAGGGGCTCGCTGGGGCTAGGGTCATGAACGACCGCCCGGAGCACCGCGTCGATGACGGCGCCTCCGTGCGGTGCTTGTCAGCAGCCCGCCGGGCACCCTCGCCGTGGCAACCGCACCAGTCTACCCGAGGGAATTCCCGGCTCTCCGGCAGTCCCCCATATCACCGCGCCGCCGGTTCCGCAGGGCATCGGCCCGGCCGCCGGAACACCGGCGACCGGACCGGCACTCCTCAGCTCAGGCCACCGAACAGGGTGGTCACCGAACCGTCGTCGAAGACCTCCCGGATCGCCCGCGCCAGCAGCGGGGCGATCGACAGCACGGTCAGCTTGTCCAACTGCTTCTCCGACGGCAGCGGCAGCGTGTTCGTCACCACGACCTCGCTGATCGGGCTGTTCTTCAGCCGCTCCGTCGCCGGGTCGGACAGCAGCGCGTGGGTCGAGGCGACCACGATCTCCGCCGCGCCCTGCTCCTTGAGGATGTCCGCCGCCTTGGTGATCGTGCCGCCGGTGTCGATCATGTCGTCCACGATCAGGCACACCCGGCCCTCGACCTCACCGACCACCCGGTTCGCCACGACCTGGTTCGGCTTGAGCGGATCGCGGGTCTTGTGGATGAACGCCAGCGGGCAGCCGCCCAGCCGGTCGGTCCAGCGCTCCGCCACACGTACCCGGCCCGAGTCCGGCGCCACCACAGTCATCGGGCGGCCCGCGTACTTGTGCTCCACGTACTCGGCCAGCACGTCCATGGCGAACAGGTGGTCCACCGGGCCGTCGAAGAAGCCCTGGATCTGCGCGGTGTGCAGGTCGACGGTCAGGATGCGGTTCGCGCCCGCCGTCTTGAGCAGGTCGGCGATCAGCCGCGCCGAGATCGGCTCCCGGCCGCGGTGCTTCTTGTCCTGCCGCGCGTACGGGTAGAACGGCAGCACCACGGTGATCCGCTTGGCCGAACCGCGCTTCAGCGCGTCGACCATGATCAGGGTCTCCATGACCCAGGTGTTCACGCCGTGCGTCACGGACTGCACCACGAAGGCGTCCGAACCACGAACCGAGTCCTTGTACCGGACGAAGATCTCGCCGTTGGCGAAGTCGTACGCGTCGGCCGGCGTCGGCGCGACGCCGAGCACCTCACCGATCTCCTTGGCCAGCTCCGGAAAACCCCTCCCGGAGAAGAGCATCAGGCTCTTGCGGTTTTCGGCGACGATGCTGCCCATGGGCCCGTCTGCTCCCGTATGTCGGTGGTGCCCGGCGGCGGTGAGGCCGGGGAGTGTTCGGTTGCAGTATGCCCCCGGTTCAGCGATCCACCCACGGCCCGCCGATCCCCGTGGAGTCAGTCACCTTCCCTTGCGGCTGCGCCCGTGTCCGGCGCATCCTCACCGGCCCGCCGCGCCGCCTCCGCGGCCTCCGTGCCGGCCCGCTTGCGCAGCACCCAGCCCTCCACGTTGCGCTGCTGGCCCCGCGCCACCGCCATCGCGCCCGGCGGCACGTCCCCGGTGATCACCGAACCCGCAGCCGTGTACGCGCCGTCGCCGACCCGCACCGGCGCCACGAACATGTTGTCCGCTCCGGTACGCGCGTGGCTGCCGATGGTGGTGTGGTGCTTGCGTACCCCGTCGTAGTTGACGAAGACGGTGGCCGCGCCGATGTTGCTGTGGTCGCCGATCGTCGCGTCCCCCACGTACGACAGGTGCGGCACCTTCGAGCCCTCACCGATCGACGTCTTCTTGGTCTCCACGAACGTGCCGACCTTCGCCTTGCGGCCCAGCCGCGACTCTGGCCGCAGGTACGCGTACGGCCCCACGCTGGCCTCCGGCCCCACCTCGGCGCCGAGCGCGTGGGAGCGCACCACGCTCGCGCCCGCGCCCACCACCGTGTCCACGAGCGTGGTGTCCGGGCCGACGAGCGCGCCCGCGCCGACCACCGTGGCGCCCTGGAGCTGCGTGTTCTGGTCGATCACCGCATCCCGTTCCACGGTCACCGTCACGTCGATCCACGTCGTGTGCGGGTCGAGGATGCTGACCCCGGTACGCATCCAGCCCTCGTTCACCCGGTCCCGCAGCAGCCGCCGCAGCGCGGACAGCTCCACCCGGTCGTTGCAGCCGAGCGTCTCCACGTGGTCGGCGGCGCAGTGCACCGCCACCGGCTCCCCGGCGTCGCGCAGCAGCGCGAAGACGTCGGTCAGGTACTCCTCGCCCTGGTCGTTGTCGGTGGAGAGCTTGCCCAGCGCCTCCCGCAGGCGGGCCGCGTCGAACGCGTAGATGCCCGCGTTGATCTCCCGCAGCGCGCGCTGCTGGGGCGAGGCGTCCCGCTCCTCCACGATCTGCTCCAGGTGCCCCTGCACGTCCCGCACGATCCGGCCCAGGCCGGTCGGGTCCGGCACCTCGGCCGCCAGCACCGTCGCCGCCGCGGCGGCTTCCTCGTGCGCCTCGACGAGCGCCCGAACCGTCTCCGGCCGCAGCAGCGGCACATCCCCGTTGATCACCACGACGGTGCCGGTCGCGTCCGGCACCGCGTCCAGCGCGATGCGGACGGCGTGCCCGGTGCCGAGCTGGCGCTCCTGGAGCACCGGCGTCGCCGCCGGGGCCACGTCGGTCAGGTGCGCCCGGACCTGGTCGGCGCCGTGGCCGACCACCACCACGGTGCGGTCCGCGCGCAGCGGCCCGGCCGCGGCGAGGACGTGACCGAGCAGGGTACGGCCGAGCAGTGGGTGCAGCACCTTGGGCAGGGACGACTTCATCCGCTTGCCCTCACCGGCGGCGAGCACGACAACGGTGCGGAGGTGGGGCTGGGACACGACGTGGCTCTCCCGTCGGGACGGCGACAGTCTCGCGGTCATGCTAACCACCCGCGGGAGGGCAAACAGCAGAAGCTCCCGGGAGAGGATTCGAACCCCTATAATCAGGACCAAAACCTGACGTCCTGCCATTAGACGACCCGGGATGGTCGAAAACGGGCAAAAGGCAAGCTGCCCGCCGGCTGCCTACACCTTACCGGTCACGTGGTGGATCTTCATTGCTCATTCCTTTCATGATCCCCTCGATCCTCCAGTAGAGCCGGCTTCCGCCCACCACATGGATGGTCAGGCAGCCGTGATAGTCGGTTCCGACGTTCTTCCGTGTCGTCTGTGGACGATGCCTCTTGATGGTGGTGGCTTGAAAGCGATCAGCGGGCACACCCACCCGCGCCGCCCACCACCGGACCGCCGCCGCGTCGTCAGCCGTCTCATGGATGCTGACCCGGAAGCGTCGATCCTCCGGCGGCACCTCGACGGCATCCAGGAAGCGCAGGAACAGGGCCACGAGCATCGGATCGCTGTTGACGAACTTGATCCTGCAGTCGTGCGGGCGCCACGGCTTGGCCTTGCCGCCTTCGCACCAGTAGATGGCCGCCCCGATCAGCAGCAGTTCGCGCAAGCCCAGCCCTCGCACCCACTCGGCGGACGCGGCGACCGCCTCCGCCCTGGCCGCGTCGCGTGCCGCCCGGTGCGCGCCCCACTGCGCATCAGATCGGGCCCGCTGCGCGGCCTGACGACGCCGCCGCACCAACGCCGGGTCGAGCGGCAGGTGCCGAGTCCAGAGATAAGCCGTCGACTTGGAGACGTCGAGCCGCGCGGCGATCTCCCCGACGGGACAACCGGCGCGCCGCAGAGCCAGCGCCTGGGCGTGCAGTTCCGGCTTTCGACCACGGTACGAGCCGTGCGCGTTCGAATGATCACCGAGAGCCACCCTCGGAGGCTAGAACGTACGTACGACAACGAGGCGTCCGGTCGGACCGCGTACGCCTCGCCTGGCAGGATGGGGCGGGTGACCGACGTTCCCGGCAGTGACCGCGCCCGGCGGCGGCCCGCGCCGGCGGCGAAGCCGTCCCGGGTGCGGATGTCCGCGACGCAGCGGCGCGAGCAGTTGATCTCGATCGCCCGGCAGATCTTCGCCGAGCGCGGGTTCGACGCGACCTCGATCGAAGAGGTGGCGGCGCGCGCCAAGGTGTCCAAGCCGGTGGTCTACGAGCACTTCGGCGGCAAGGAAGGGCTCTACGCGGTGGTGGTGGACCGGGAGGTCCGGGCCCTGCTGGACCGGATCACCACGGCGCTGACCGCGGGCAATCCGCGGGAGCTGCTGGAGCAGGCCGCGTTGACGCTGCTGACCTACATCGAGGAGGAGACCAGCGGGTTCCGGGTGCTGGTCCGGGAGTCGCCGCTGATGTCGGCGACCGGCAATTTCAGCAGCGTGATGAACGACGTGGCGCACCAGGTGGAGCACATCCTGGCGGGCGAGTTCTCCATCCGGGGGTACGACCCGAAGCTCGCCGAGCTCTACTCCCAGGCTCTCGTGGGCATGGTGGCGTTGACCGGGCGCTGGTGGCTGGAGGTGCGCAAGCCGCGCAAGGAGACGGTGGCGGCGCACCTGGTGAACCTGGCCTGGAACGGGTTGTCGCACCTGGAGTCGAAGCCCGGGCCGATCCCCCGGGGCTGACGCCGCGTCAGCGCAACAGCCGCGTCAGCGCTCGCCGATCGGGTGGTAGCGGCGCTGCCGTTCCTCCTCGGCGTGCTCGGCGGTGCCGACCTTGTCGTACAGGCCGGTGGCGAGCAGGATCAGCCCGAACAGCAGCGACACGATGACCGTGGACATCGAGAAGTTGAGGAAGTTCGCCGAGGTCTGCAGCACCGACATCATCAGGATGCCGGTGACCAGGAAGACCACGCCGGCGGTGAGGTTCATGTAGTGGCCGAGATTGGTGCGGCGGGACGCGCCGACCAGCAGGACCGCGCCGAAGACGACCGAGACCAGCGAGAAGGCCAGGTTGGTGCGCAGGCCCAGCGCCCAGTTGCTGCCCCGGCCGAACAGCCCTTCGCCCCAGGTCAGGAAGACGCCGTAGACGCCGAAGACGAGGATGTAGAGGCCGATGAGCCCGGACAGCACCCGGTAGAGGGGCCGCGCGGGGTGGTTCACCGGGAAGTGCGCCATGGTGCCCTCCAGTCGTGCGACTGATTCGGGGCAATTGTCGCCTGGGTTGTCCGTTCGCGTCCGGAAAACACCGAAGGCCCGGCGCGCGGCGCGCCGGGCCTTCGTACGAGGAGGGATCAGAGCACCAGGCGGGCCTTCTGCCATGCCTCGTGCTCCTCGTCGGAGCCGACCTTGCTGTACATGCCGGCCATCAGGAGCACCAGCGCCAGGGTCAGGACCACGACGTCGGTCATGATCGAGAAGTTGAAGATGTTGACGTCGGTCTGCAGGAACGCCAGCGAGCCCAGGCCGATCACCATCAGGGTGTAGGCCAGCCACTGGTTGATCGCCACGTCGAGGTTGCGGCCGATCGCGGTGCCGACCAGGATCACGACGCCGACGAGCACCGACACCAGCGAGAACGCCATGTTGGTGCCCTGGCCGAGAACCTTGGTGTCGTCCTGGGCGAAGAAATCGCCACCGGCGCTGGCGATGACGCCGAGGCCGCCGAAGACGACGAAGTACAGACCAACGATCCCGCCGATCGCCCGGTAGATCGGCCGCGCGGGGTGGTTGACGGGGGTGTGGGCCATCTCTGCGTCTCCAAAAGACCGTTCGGACGAGGGTTCCACCGGTGATTGTCCCGTACGCCGGTCAGTGACGCCGCACACCCCCCACCCCGGCGGCAGGTCAGCCGCCCGGCAGCTCCTCGGCCAGGGCCAGCCAGGTCTCCTCGGTGCGGTCCCGCTCGGCCCGTACCTCCTTGAGCTGTGCGTCCAGCTCGGCGACCCGGGCGTAGTCGGTGGCGTTCGCGGCGAGCTGCTCGTGCAGGGCCGCCTCCTTCTGTTCCAGCTTGGCGATCTGCCGTTCCAGCCGGTTGAGTTCCTTCTTCGCGGTGCGTACCTCGGCGGCGGACATGCCCTCGCGGGCCGGCGCCGCGGTGGCCGGGGTGAGGTCGGCGGGCGCCGGGCCGCCGGCCGCGGCGGCGCGCGCCAGGTACTCGTCGACGCCGCCGGGCAGGTGCACCAGCCGGCCGTCGCCGAACATGCCGTACGCGACGTCGGTGACCCGCTCGATCAGGTAGCGGTCGTGGCTGGCCACCACGATCGTGCCGGGCCAGGAGTCGAGCAGGTCCTCCAGCGCGGCGAGCGTGTCGGTGTCCAGGTCGTTGGTGGGCTCGTCGAGCAGGAGCACGTTGGGTTCCCCGGCGAGCAGGCGCAGCATCTGCAGGCGGCGGCGTTCCCCGCCGGACAGGTCGCTCACCGGGGTCCAGAGCCGCCGGTCGTCGAAGCCGAAGATCTCGGCGAGCTGGGCGGCGCTGATCTCCCGGTCGCCGAACTGCACGCGCCGGGCCACCTCTTCGACGGCTTCCAGCACGCGCAGGTGGCCGGGGAGTTCGGCGAGTTCCTGGGAGAGGAACGCGGGGCGGACGGTCTGCCCGGCGGCGAAGCGCCCGCCGTCGGGGCCGGTCACCCCGGCGAGCATCCGCAGCAGGGTGGTCTTGCCGGCGCCGTTGCGCCCGAGGATCGCGACCCGGTCGCCGGGCCCGACCTGCCAGGTGGTGTCGTGCAGGATCTCCTTCGGGCCGGCGTGCAGCCGCACGTGTTCGAGGTCGTACACCTGCTTGCCGAGCCGGGCGGTGGCGAGCCGTTGCAGCGACATGGTGTCGCGGGGTTCCGGGACGTCGGCGATGAGCGCGTTCGCCGCGTCGATGCGGAACTTGGGCTTGGAGGTGCGCGCCGGGGCACCGCGGCGCAGCCAGGCGATCTCCTTGCGGAGCAGGTTCTGCCGGCGGGCCTCGGTGGCGGCGGCCACGCGCTGCCGCTCGACGCGGGCCAGCGTCCACGCGGCGAAGCCGCCCTCATACGCCCGGACGGTCTGGTCGGCGACCTCCCAGGTGGTGGTGCAGACGGCGTCGAGGAACCAGCGGTCGTGGGTGACCACGACGAGCGCGCCCTTGCGGGTGACGAGGTGCCGGGCCAGCCAGTCGACGCCACCGACGTCCAGGTGGTTGGTGGGCTCGTCGAGGACGAGCAGGTCGGCGTCGCGGACCAGCAGCGCGGCGAGCGCGACCCGGCGGCGTTCCCCGCCGGACATCGGGCCGACCGGCGTGTCCAGGCCGAGGTGGGGCATGCCGAGGCCGTCGAGGATGGCGCGCACGCCCGCGTCGCCGGCCCACTCGTGCTCGGCGCCCATGCTCTCGCCGAGCCAGGCGGTGCCGAGCACGACGTCCCGCACGGTGAGGTCGGGGGCCAGGTCCAGGCGCTGTGGCAGCCAGGCGACGCGCAGGTCGCGGCGGTGGGTGACGCGGCCGTCGTCGGGTTCCTCGGTGCGGGTGAGCAGCCGCAGCAGCGTCGACTTGCCGGCGCCGTTGAGGCCCACCACGCCGACCCGGTCGGCGTCGTCGAGGCCGAGCGAGACGTCGGTGAGCAGCGGCCCGGCGGCGCCGTACCCCTTGGACACCCGGTCCAGGTTGACGATGTTGGCCATTCCCCACCTTTCACGACTCAGGCGTCCCGGGGCCCGGGACGCCTGAGTCAAGGGTACGGGGCGTCAGACCACGCGGGCGCCGGCGACCGGTCCGTGCGCGACGCGGGCCTCCCGGCACACCCCGGCGGCGGTCAGCTCGGCGGCGATCCGCCCCGCGTCGGACTCGCCGGCGGCGAGGAAGACGCAGGTGGGTCCGGAGCCGGAGACGATGCCGGCGAGCGCGCCGGCGGCCTCGCCGGCCTTGAGCGTCTCGGCCAGCGACGGGCGCATGGTCAGCGCGGCGGCCTGGAGGTCGTTGCCGAGCGTGGCGGCGAGGACCCGCGGGTCGCGTTGGCGCAGCGCGGCGAGCAGCGCGTCGGTGCTGCCCAGCGGCGTCCCGGCGGCCCCGGCGTCGCGTAGCCGGTCCAGTTCCCGGTAGGCGGCCGGGGTGGACAGGCCGCCGTCGGCGATCGCCACCACCCAGTGCCAGGAGGTGGGGCGGGCGAGCACCGGGCTGACCGTCTCGCCGCGGCCGGTGCCGAGCGCGGTGCCGCCGTGGATGAGGAACGGCACGTCGGAGCCGAGGTCGGCGGCGATGCCGGCCAGTTCGTCGCGGGACAGCCCGGTGCCCCAGAGCGTGTCGCAGGCGACGAGCGCGGCGGCGGCGTCGGCGCTGCCGCCGGCGAGCCCGCCCGCGAGCGGGATCTGCTTGCGCAGGTGCAGCCGGGCGTGCGGGGCGACGCCCGCGTAGCCGGCGAGCGCGTGCGCGGCGCGCAGCGCCAGGTTGGTGTCGTCCAGCGCCAGCTCCCCGGCGCCCTCGCCCTCCATGGTGAGGGTGAGGGTGTCGCCGCGCCGGGCGGTCAGCTCGTCGTAGATGGAGATCGCGTGGTAGACGGTGTTCAGCTCGTGGTAGCCGTCACGGCGCAGCGGTCCCACCCCGAGATGCAGGTTGACCTTGGCGGGCACCCGCACCTTGACCGGGCCGCTGGCCCCGCGCCGCTGCCCGTCCTCGTCCTCCGGTCGCCATGCCTCGGTCACCGGGTGCGCTCCCCTGGACGCGGGCGGATGTCGAACGGCTTCTGCACGGTCAGCTCCTCGGCGGGGTCGGGCAACGGCGCCAGCCTACTGCTCGGCGGCGGAGCCGTCGGGGGCCGACGCGGCGATGGCGGCGAACTGCTCCACGGTGAGCGATTCGCCGCGTGCGGACGGGTCCACGCCGGCCGCGGCGAGCGCCGCGGCGGCCCGGTCCGCGCCGCCGGCCCAGCCGGCCAGGGCGGCGCGCAGCGTCTTGCGGCGCTGCGCGAACGCGGCGTCGACGACGGCGAAGACGGCCTTCCGGGGTACGTCCGGCCGGGGCGGTTCGCGCCTGGTGAACGCGACCAGACCGGAGTCGACGTTCGGCACCGGCCAGAACACGTTCGGCGGGACCTTGCCGGCGGCCCGGGAGCGGGCGTACCAGGCGAGTTTGACCGACGGGATGCCGTACACCTTGGAGCCGGGACCGGCGACGAGCCGGTCGGCGACCTCCTTCTGCACCATCACCAGGCCGTGCCGCAGTGTGGGCAGCTCGGCGAGCAGGTGCAGCACGACCGGCACGGCGACGTTGTAGGGCAGGTTCGCCACCAGCGCGGTCGGTGCCGGGTCGGCCAGGTCGGCGGCGGTGACCCGCAGCGCGTCGGCCGGGTGGACGGTGAGCCGCCCGGCGGCCTCGCCGGCGAAGCGGGCGGCGGTCTCCGGCAGCGCGGCGGCGAGCACCGGGTCGAGTTCCACGGCGTGCACGTGCGCGGCGACCGGGATCAGGGCGAGCGTGAGCGAGCCGAGGCCGGGGCCGACCTCCAGCGCCACGTCGTGCGGGGTCAGCCCGGCGGTGGTGACGATGCGGCGCACGGTGTTCGGGTCGTGCACGAAGTTCTGGCCGAGCTTCTTTGTCGGCGTGACGCCGAGGCGCGCGGCGAGTTCCCGGATCTCCGCCGGGCCGAGGAGTCCGGTCACGCCCCGTAGCGTAAGCGCCCCCGCCCGAGGGGAAGGAAGGGCCCCTTCTTAACGCCTCGCGATATGGAGGGGCCCCTTCTTAACGCCACGGGCCGAACGCGCGCTCACCGTTGGTGGAGATGGCGGCGCAGAGGGTGTCCAGGTCGGCGCCGGTGGTCTCGGCGAGGAAGCGGACGGTCAGCGGGATCAGGTACGAGGCGTTGGGCCGTCCCCGGTGCGGCATCGGGGTGAGGTACGGCGCGTCGGTCTCCACCAGCATCTGCTCCGGCGGGGTGACGGCGGCGGCCTCGCGTAGCGCGGCGGCGCTGCCGAACGTGACGGTGCCGGCGAAGCTGAGCAGGAAGCCGCGCCGGACGCACTCGCGGGCGAAGTCGGCGTCGCCGGAGAAGCAGTGCATGACCACGGTGTCCGGGGCGCCCTCGTCGTCGACGACGCGCAGCACGTCGGCGTGCGCGTCGCGGTCGTGGATGACCAGCGCCTTGCCGTGCCGCTTCGCGATGGCGATGTGTGCCCGGAAGCTCTCCTCCTGCGCGGCGCGCCCCTCCTCGCCGGTACGGAAGAAGTCCATCCCGGTCTCGCCGACGCCGCGGACCCGGTCCTGGCCGGCGAGCGTCTCGATCTCGCGCAGCGCCTCGTCCAGGTCGGCCAGCCGGGGCGCCTCGTTCGGGTGCAGCGCGACGGTGGCGAGCACCGCTGCGTACCGGTCGGCGACGTCGGCGCCCCACCGGGACGAGTCGACGTCCACGCCGACCTGGACCAGCCGGTCCACGCCGGCCCGGGCGGCGACGGCGATCGCGGCGGCCACCGGGTCCTCGCCGGAGGCGCCGCCCGGCGGTGTGCCGAACTCGCCGACGGTGATGTCGAGGTGGGTGTGGCTGTCCGGCACGGGTACGGGCAGCGGCTCGGGTGCGGGCGGGAACTCCCCGGCCCGGCGGGCGGCGCGCTGCTTGCGGGTCTCGGTCTGCTCGGTCATCGCGGCCAGCATCACACACCGGCGCGGGCCGGCGTTCCCGGACCGCCACCGGCCGTTCACACGCCCCACATCTGGCGGGCTTAGCGTCCCGGAGTGACAGTCACCGACCATGCCGGTGGGCCCGCCTCCGACCGGGCCGGGTTGCGCGTGACGTACGCCGGCCGGGTGCACCCGGCCGAGGAGATCGCCCGGGGCGCGGCGTACGAGCTGTTCAGCGCCGACGAGGCACCTGGCTTCGAGTGGTGTCCCCGGCCCGGGGGCGGCTATCCGTGGCGCCGGTTCGTGCACGCGACCGAGGTGGACGCGGTGCACGGGGGTCCTGGGACGGCCGACGAGACGGACGCGCCGCTGCTGATGCCGGTGCACCGGGACCGGGGTTGGGCGTACGTACACCGGCTCAGCCAGCAGCCGGGGGCGGCGGGTGACCCGACGCTGGCCGCGGTGCGGGCCTCGGCGGTGATCCGGCCCGGCACCCGGATGGTGAAGGTGCTCTCCGCCCGCCAGCTCGCCGGCTACGTGCGGGGGTGGCTGCCGCACGGCTTCTGCTACCGGGAGCACGACGTGGCGCACCTGCGGACACCGGCCGGGATGGCGGTGCTGCGGGGCGACTCCGAGGGCGGCGACGTGGCGTACGCGCTGCGCTGGCGGGCCGCCGACCCGGCCGACTACGACGTGCCGGTGGGCGAGGCGCACCGCGGCCTCATGGCGTTGCCGCCCCGGGACCGGCTGGGGCCGCCGGTGCTGGGCACCGGGTTCGTGCCGAGCAGCGCGCAGCTCGTGCCGGAGTTCGTCACCCGGGAGTTCGCCGACCTGCCGATGCCAGCGAACGCCACGCTGCTGGCCTATCCGGCCGAGGGCGTGGAGGTGGTGCTCTACACCTACCAGGCGGAGCAGCGGGGCTGGCTGCGCCTGGCGGGTCCGCAGTGGCGGCACCTGCTCGCCGCGGTGCCCGGCCTGGCCGCCGATCAGGAGTACGTGCCGACCGGCGAGGCGCCGCGCTCGACCCGGCTCGTCGGCACGTACGCGGGTTCGGAGTACGAGGCGGTGGCCGACCAGCCGGGCGGGTTCCGGGTGCTGGCGATGACCCGGGCGGCCCGCTACCCGGTGGACACGGCGGCCCGGCGGCTGCGCACGGCGACCTGGCGCGGGGCGCCGTGCCTGGTGCTGCGGGAGGAGGGCGGCTGGCTGCGGTTGCGGCTGCGCCGCCCGGATCCGGACGCGGTGGCCGCGACCGGCGCTCAGTGTCTGGAACGCGGCGTGTACGAGGTCTGGGCGCCGGGCGGCGAGCTGACCGATGACCGGGTGGTGGACCTGCCCTATCCGGCCCGGCACGCATAGACGGGGGCAGGTCGGGAAGCCGTTGGGGTCCGAGAAGCCCGCGCTGAGGGGGAATCCCGACATGCCTTTCGTCACCGTCGGTACGGAGAACTCCGCACCCATCGACCTGTACTACGAGGATCACGGTTCCGGTCAGCCGATCGTGCTGATCCACGGTTTCCCGTTCAACGGGGCGACCTGGGAGAAGATGAGCGGTCCGCTGCTGAACGCCGGGTACCGGGTGATCACGTACGACCGGCGTGGGTTCGGCAACTCCGCGCAGCCGGCCATGGGCTACGACTACGACACGTTCGCCGCCGACCTGGACGTGTTGATGACCGAGCTGGACCTGCGCAACGCGATCCTGGTCGGGCACTCGATGGGCACCGGTGAGGTGACCCGCTACCTGGGCGCGTACGGGTCGGACCGGGTGGACCGGGCGGTCCTGCTGGCCCCGTTGGCGCCGTACCTGCTGAAGACGCCCGACGACCCGGAGGGCGTCGACAAGAGCATGTTCGAGGGGTTCCAGAAGGCGATCATCCAGGACCGGTTCGCCTACCTGACCCAGTTCTGCGACGCGTTCTTCAACGCCAGCGAGAACCGGGGGAAGCTGGTCAGCGACGAGGCGTACCACGCGCACTGGCAGATCGGCGCGCAGGCGTCGGCCAAGGGCACCCACGACTCGGTGGACGCCTGGCAGACCGACTTCCGCGGTGACCTGCCGAACATCGACGTGCCGGTGCTGATCATCCAGGGCGACAAGGACAACGTGCTGCCGTTCCCGGTGACGGGCCAGCGGCTGGTGAACATGCTGTCCGACGCCAAGCTGGTCACGCTGAAGGGTGCGCCGCACGGCACGCCGTGGACCCATCCCACCGAGGTCAACAAGGCCATCATGGAGTTCATCGGCAAGCCGAGCATGGCGACCGCCTGACCCGGCGGACGATCGCGGCCCCGGGGAGATCCCCGGGGCCGCGGTTCGCGCGCGTGCTCAGCCGGCCAGCCGGGCCAGCTCCTCCTCGACGATGGACGGGTCGAGCTTGCGGAACACCGGCTTCGGCGCCGCGAGCGGCCGGCCCACCTCCAGGGGTACGGACTCCCAGCGCGCCCCGACCGTGTAGTCACCGGTCAGCACCGGGTACGACGGCCCGCCGTCGAGGTCGTCGACCTCCTCGATCACCGGCATCGGGGCGTGCGTGCCGGTGCCGCCGAGCAGCTCGTGGATCTTCTGGGCGGAGTGCGGCAGGAACGGGGTGAGCAGCGTGTTGGCGTCGCTGACCACCTGGAGGGCGACGTGCAGGATGGTGCCCATGCGGGGCTTGTCGTCCTCACCCTTGAGCTTCCAGGGCGCCTGCTCGGAGAGGTACTTGTTGGCCTCGGCGACGACCTTCATGGCCTCGCCGATGGCCTGCTTCTGCCGGTGCCGGGCGATCAGGTCGCCGACGGTGGCGAAGCCCGCCTTCGCGGTGTCCAGCAGCGCCTGGTCGGCCTCGGTGAGCCCGGCCGGGTCGACCGGCGGGACGGCGCCGAAGTTCTTCGCCGCCATCGACACCGACCGGTTGACCAGGTTGCCCCAGCCGGCGACCAGTTCGTCGTTGTTGCGGCGCAGGAACTCGGCCCAGGTGAAGTCGGTGTCGTTGCTCTCCGGGCCGGCCACCGCGATGAAGTAGCGCAGCGCGTCGGCGTCGTAGCGCTCCAGGAAGTCCCGGACGTAGATGACCACCTTGCGGGAGGAGGAGAACTTCCGCCCCTCCATGGTGAGGTATTCGCTGGACACGACCTCGGTGGGCAGGTTGAGCCGGCCCAGCTCGCCCGGCTCGCCGTCGCGGGCCCCCTCACCGGAGTAGCCGCCGAGCAGCGCCGGCCAGATCACCGAGTGGAAGACGATGTTGTCCTTGCCCATGAAGTAGTAGGAGCGGGCGTCCTTCCCTTCCCCGTCCGCCGACCACCACTTGCGCCAGGCCTCCGGGTCGCCGGTGCGGCGGGCCCACTCGATGGACGCGGACAGGTAGCCGATGACCGCGTCGAACCAGACGTAGATCCGCTTGTCCGGCCGGTCGCGCCAGTCGTCCAGCGGGATCGGCACGCCCCACTCCAGGTCGCGGGTGATGGCCCGGGGCTGGAGGTCGTCGAGCAGGTTGCGGGAGAACCGCAGCACGTTGGGGCGCCAGCCCTCGCGGTTGTCCAGCCACTGCCGCAGCGCGTCGGCCAGGGCGGGCAGGTCGAGGAAGAAGTGCTCGGTCTCGACGAACTCCGGCGTCTCCCCGTTGATCTTCGACTTGGGGTCGATCAGGTCGATCGGGTCGAGCTGGTTGCCGCAGTTGTCGCACTGGTCGCCGCGCGCGCTGTCGTAGCCGCAGATCGGGCAGGTGCCCTCGATGTAGCGGTCGGGCAGCGTCCGGCCGGTGGACGGGGAGATCGCGCCGGTGGTGACCTTCGGGACGATGTAGCCGTTGCGGTATAGGCCGGTGAACAGCTTCTGCACCACCGCGTAGTGGTTGCGCGTGGTGGTGCGGGTGAACAGGTCGTACGACAGGCCCAGCGCCCGCAGGTCCTCGGCGATCACCCGGTTGTAGCGGTCGGCCAGTTCGCGCGGGGTGACTCCCTCGGCGTCGGCCTGCACCTGGATCGGGGTGCCGTGTTCGTCGGTGCCGGAGACCATGAGCACGTCGTGGCCGGCCATCCGCATGTACCGGGCGAAGACGTCGGAGGGAACGCCGAATCCGGATACGTGGCCGATGTGGCGCGGGCCGTTGGCGTAGGGCCAGGCGACCGCGGCGAGAACGTGACTCATGAGCAGCAAGCCTAGTGATTGCGGTGGGCGGGCCGCGAACCAATGGGCGGCAGGCGCCGGCCGTACGTCCGATTTGTCGCCGACACGCGGCGTGAGCTTCACCGCAAGCCGGGCGTACCGGTGTGAAATGAACATCGTGACCAACAGACCAGCGGCGCCGGAGCCGTCGGCGGCCACCACCCGGCGGGCGCGACCCGCCCCGGCGGGCGCGCCCGTCGCGCCGCAGCCCCGGCTCGACCCGGCGGACCCGCCGGTCGAGGTGGAGCCGACCACCGGCGCGCCGGTGGACGCGGTGCCGAGCCGGGTGCCGGTGCGGCAGCCCCGCTGGCAGCGCAGGGCCGCGCAGGCGGGCGGCTGGGCGCCGATCGAGGAGGTGCACTGGGACGGCACGCCGCTGCGCGACGAGCCGCACCCGCTCCCCGCCCGGCCACCGGGCCGGCGGGCGCCGGCCCGCCCGGTCCTCCCGCCGACCCCGCCCGTCGGCCTCGCCGTGCTGCTGGCGTTGAGCCTGCTCGCCGCGTTCTTCGCCTGGGTGAGCGCGGGGCCGTTCTGGCTGGCCGCGGGGCATTCGACAGGCGGCACCGTGATGATCACCGAGTGCGCGGGCGGCGGGCTCACCCAGCGTTGCCGGGGGATCTTCCTGGCCGACGGCGACCGGTTCCAGGCCCACGGCGTACGGGTCAGTGGCGTGCCGGCCGGGCGGACCGCCACCGGCACCCTGCTGCCGGCCCGGATGACCGGGCCGGACGGATCGACCGCCTACGCGGACACCGGCCCCGGACAGCACCTGCGCTGGCTGCTCGGGCTGGCGCTGGTGGCCGGGTGCGCCGCCGGGATCGCCCGGTGGACCGGCGCGACCCGGCTCGCGGACGAGCGGCAGCGGCGCTGGGCGGTCGGCCTGGCGCTGGCCGGGCCGGCGCTGATCACCGTCGGGTTCCTGGCCGCCGCCTGGTGAGGTGAGGTGTTAAAAGGGGGCCCTTCCTCTACCGCAGGCGTTAAGAAGGGGCCCTTCCTTTCAGCTGTGCACCACCGCGTACACCTCGCGCCGCCGCAGCCCGTACGCGGTGGCGACCTCGGTGATCGCGTCGCGCCGGGACAGCCCGGCCGCCTCGCGCTCGGCCACCGCGGCGCGCAGCGTGTCGTCGTCGGGCCGGACCGCGGGCGTGGCCGGCGCGCCCGCCACGACGAGCGTGATCTCACCCCGGGGATCGCCGTCGGCGGCCCACTCGGCCAGCTCGCCGAGCGGACGGCGGACCACCTCCTCGTACGTCTTGGTCAGCTCGCGGCAGAGCGCGGCGGGCCGGTCGGCGCCGAACGCCTCGGCCAGGTCGGCCAGCGCGCCGGCGATGCGGTGCGGCGCCTCGAAGAACACCAGCGTGCGGTCCTCGGCGGCGAGCGCCCGCAGGCGGGAGCGGCGGGCGCCGGGGGTACGGGGCAGGAAGCCCTCGAAGCAGAACCTGTCGCAGGGCAGCCCGGACAGCGCCAGCGCGGTGGTGACGGCGCTCGGCCCGGGCGCGGCGGTGACCGGCACGCCCGCGTCCAGGGCGGCCCGGACCAGCCGGTATCCGGGGTCGGAGACGCTCGGCATGCCTCCGTCGGTGACCAGCGCGACCGTGTAGCCGGCGACGAGCACCTCGGCCAGCTCCGGGGTGCGCCGCTCCTCGTTGCCCTCGAAGTAGGAGACGATCCGGCCGGGCACCGTCACGTCGAGGTCGCGGGCGAGCCGGGTGAGCCGCCGGGTGTCCTCGGCGGCGACCACGTCGGCGACGGCCAGCACCTCCCGGAACCGGGCGGACGCGTCGGCCGGGTTGCCCAGCGGCGCGCCGAGCAACACCAGCCGTCCGACCTCGGACATTTCCCCCACGGCGCGTGCTCCCTCATCGATGGTCGTACCAATTTCGGAGACGATGGACGCCACCGGGCACCCTCGCAGCCTACGATCGCCGGGTGACGAGTGCGTCGACAGCACAGAGCGCGAACCCGGACCCTTCCACCGCCGAGCGCGGCGACGGCAGCGGGGGCGGGCTGCCCGCCGCCGTGCGGCGGCGGCTCGCCACCGTCGACGACCGCATCGGTCGGGGGCAGGCGTGGCTGGCCACAGCCGTGGTGGTGGCGATCGCGGCGATCCTGCGCTTCGTGGGGCTCAGTTTCCCGCCCGGCAAGGTCTTCGACGAGACCTACTACGCCAAGGACGCGTACGGGTTGATCGACCGTGGCGTCGAGTGGAACTACAAGGACAACGGCCCCTCGTACGTGGTGCATCCACCGCTGGGCAAGTGGATGATCGGGATCGGCGAGTGGGCCTTCGGCTACCAGGACGCGGACAGCGGCGTCTCGGTGCCGGGCCACCTGATCACGACGTCGCCGGAGTTCGGCTGGCGGTTCGGCGCGGCGGTGGCCGGCACGCTGTCGGTGCTGCTGCTGGTCCGCATCGGCCGGCGGATGTTCCGGTCCACGGTGCTGGGCTGCGCGGCGGGCCTGCTGCTCGCGCTCGACGGGTTCCACCTGGTGCTGTCCCGCACGGCCATCCTCGACATCTTCCTGCTGCTGTTCGTGCTGGCCGCGTTCGGCGCGCTGGTGCTCGACCGGGACGCCCGGCGGCGGCGCTGGACGCGGGCCCTGGAGGCCGGGCTCGACCCGACCCGGCCGGGGCGGGCCGGGCGGCCTCCGTCCGGTTGGCGGAACTGGCCGTGGTGGCGGCTGGCGGCCGGGGTGCTGCTCGGCTGCGCCTGCTCGGTCAAGTGGAGCGCGATCTACTTCGTGCCGGCGTTCGCGCTGCTGGTGCTGTTCTGGGAGGTGGGCGTCCGCCGTTCGGCAGGGGTTCGCCGTCCGTGGCGTGACGCGGTGCTGGACGAGCTGCCCTGGCTGCTCGCGGCCGGCGTGCTGATGGTGGTCACCTACGTCGCGACCTGGTCGGGCTGGCTGCTCAGCGACGAGGGCTACTACCGCCTGGCCGAGCGCTACCCGAACAACCCGGAGCTGAGCGACACCCCGTTCGTCGGGGCGCTGAACAACCTGTGGGAATACCACAAGGCCTCGTACGGCTTCCACACCCAGCTCGACGACCCGCACAAGTACCAGTCCTGGCCGTGGCAGTGGCTGCTGCTCGGCCGCCCGGTGGCGTTCCACTGGTCCGGGGACGGCAGTTGTGGCGCGCCGAGCTGCGCGTCGGAGGTGCTGCTGCTGGGCACGCCGCTGCTGTGGTGGTCGTTCCTGCCGGCGATCGCCGCGACCGCCTGGCTCGGCCTGGCCCGGCGGGACTGGCGGGCGGGCGCGATCCTGCTCAGCATCGCCGCCGGCCTGCTGCCGTGGTTCTGGTTCGCGCTCGACGGCCGGACGATGTTCTCCTTCTACGCCGCGCCCGCGGTGCCGTTCCTGGTGCTGGCGGTGGTCTATGTGCTCGGCGCGATCACCACTCCGGCGCCGGTAACCGCGACGACCGCTACGGCCGCGCCGCCCGATCCGCAGCAGCTACGGGATCGGCGGATGGTGGGCGGGATCATCGCGGGCGCCTACGTGTTGCTGGTGGCGCTCTGTTTCGCGTACTTCTACCCGATCTTCGTGGGCCGGGTGCTGCCGTACGCGGAGTGGTCGGCGCGGATGTGGCTGGACGGCCGCTGGATCTAGAGGCGCGGGCGCCGGCACAAAGAAGCGCGCCCCGATCGCCTGCCACGGGGGAAGCGGGCGATTGGGGCGCGCAAGACAGAGCTTAACCACACTCCGGCACGGGCACAACGGGTGCGGGCCGGTCAGATTTGCGACGGGCACGCCACTGCCGAAAGGTTCACCTCCGGCATCTAACAGTGGGTCATCCTGCGGGAACATAACGGGTTCGATCTCCGGCGCCAGGCAGGAGCGGAGGGACGCCGGACCCGGATGATCTTCCAAAGTGGATCTCACTACACTTCGCCCGGTGATCAACAAGAGACGATCGACGATTGTCCTCTTCGGACTGCTGACGGCCGCCGCGCTGATCGGACCGAGCCCCGCCGGGGCCGACGACGAGACCTCCGAGCCCGTCGCCGAGCCACCCAAGGTGGAGCTGGTCCTCGACGTCAGTGGCTCGATGCGGGCCCGGGACATCGACGGGCGCAGCCGGATCTCCGTCGCGCAGCAGGCGTTCAACGAGGTGGTCGACGCCCTGCCGGACGAGACACAGCTCGGCATCCGGGTGCTCGGCGCCACCTACCAGGGCAAGGACAAGAAGCAGGGCTGCCTGGACACCCAGCAGATCGTGCCGGTCGGCCCGGTGGACCGTACCCAGGCCAAGGCCGCCGTCGCCGGGCTGCGACCGACCGGTTTCACACCGGTCGGGCTGGCGCTGCGCTCCGCCGCGCAGGACCTGGGCACCGGCAGCACCGCCCGCCGGATCGTGCTGATCACCGACGGTGAGGACACCTGCGCCCCGCCCGACCCGTGCGAGGTGGCACGCGAGCTGGCCGCCCAGGGCACCCGGCTCGTCGTGGACACGCTCGGCCTCGCCCCGGACGAGAAGGTACGCAAGCAGTTGCTCTGCATCGCCGGCGCGACCGGCGGCACCTACACGGCGGCGCAGAGCGCCGACGAGCTGACCGGCCGGATCAAGCAGCTCGTCGACCGGGCCCGGGACACGTACACGGCCACCCCGGCGGTGGTCGGCGGCGGCGCGGCGTGCCAGGGCGCGCCGCTGCTCGCCCCCGGCGTCTACAGCGACCGGGAGGCGTTCTCCGAGCACCGTTGGTACCGGGTGCCGGTGCGGCCCGGCCAGGAGCTGCGCGCCTCGGTGAGCGTCGCGCTGGACCGGCCGGTCAACCCGGACTATGGCGTGCTGCTGCGCGCCACCGCGCCGGACGGGCGGGAACTGGTCCGCGGCGTCGACGCCGGAAGCGGGCGCACCGACGTGGTCTCCGCCGGACTGCGCTGGTCGGCCGCCGAGGAGGAGGACGACGACGGCCCGAGCCCGGAGCCGAGCCCCGGCGCGGAGCAGGCCGTGCGAACCGTCTGCCTGGTGGTCAGCAACTCCTTCGCGGCCAAGCCCGGCACGCAGACCCAGCCGGGTATGCCGGTGGAGCTCACGGTCGACGTGGTCGCCGCCTCCCCCGCCCCGGACGGGCCGGACCTCGGCCGCGGCTGGGTGCTGCTGCTCCTGCTCACGCTGGCCGGACTGCTCACCGGGCTGGTCGCCGGACTGCTCACCCGCTGGTGGGTGCACACGTGGAGGGTGAACTGAGCATGCGTACGCTGATCCGCGCCGCGGCGGCGACCACCGCCGTCGGTCTCGCGCTCACCCCGGCGGCGGCCCTGGCCGCGCCCAGTCCGTCACCGGGCGCGACCACTGTGACCAAGGCCGGCACCTCGTTCCTCACCGCCACCACCGTCACCGCCGGGCAGCCGGTGCAGGTGGGCGCGTCGACCGGCGACCACCTGTACTGGTCGTTCCGGGCCGACGCCGGGCAGGTGCACGAGATCACCGCCACCGTCACGTTCCCGAAGCGACGCACCGGCGCGTCCACCTGGACCGTCGACGTCTTCGACGGGCTGCGCCGCCGGCAGGCGTGCACGGCCGGCGCGCAGACGCCGACAGCGGACGCGGCGGCCACGAGCGTGGCGCTCGGCTGCACGCTGCGCCGGGTACGGCCGTGGGCCGAGCCGTGGTCGGGCGACCCGCTGCCCGGCACCTACTACGTCCGGCTCTCCGTCACCGACCTGCCCGAGCCCGACCTCGGCCTGCCGGTCGAGGTGGAGATGCTCGTCGGCGCCACCGACGAGGGCGGCGCGTCCGGCGACGACGGCGAGCTGGCCGCGCCGCTGGTGCCGAACACGAGGGCCGGCACGGTGCTGGCCGCCGAGCCGACCCCCGAGCCGGTGGCCGAGGAGGAGACCGACCTGACCGGCTGGCTCCCCGACGCGGGCTCGCGCTGGGTGTGGACCGGCGTGGGCGGCGTGCTCGCCGCCGTGGCCGGCGTGGTGGGCTTCGCGCTCACCCGGCGGCCCCGCCGCGGCTGAAGGACCACTCCCGGTGGCCGTCGTGAACCCGACACGACGGCCACCGGGAGCTCAGATCGTCCTCGAGCCGCGCGGCACCCAGCCGATGAACCGGTCCTGGAGCGCGGTGACCGGCACGGAGCGCAGATCCTGCGTGGCCGCGGCCAGGCAGGAGCCGAGATAGACGCTCAACGACGCCCGATCCACCTGGTACTCGCTCAGCAGGTGGTGACGTTTCGTGGCGCAGGGCCATTCGTCACCGCACGAGCCGCAGGTCCAGTCGGGGGTCACCGGCACGTGCTCGCCGTCCCGCCTCCCCGGTGCCTCCGCGCCACGCGTCATCCGCCGCTCCTTCCCTGTTCGGAATCGTGGTCGTGATGGGCCGGTTGCCTCCCCGCAACACACCTTCAGCGCCACCGCACGCCCCAGCGTTACGGTACGTTCACCGCGTGCCTCCGTCATCCGTCGCACGTGCGTGATCTGCTGCCGGCCGTGGTCGCCGTGTCGGTGGCCGGCCCGGCCGACTGGTCCGGCGAGTTGCTCCCGGCCGAACGAGCCGCCCTGGGCGAGCGCGCGGTGCTCCACCGCCGCCGCGACTTCACCGCCGGCCGGGTCTGCGCCCGCCGGGCACTCGCCACGCTCGGCCTGACCGGCACGCCGGTGCCGGCCGGCGCGGACCGGGCCCCGGTCTGGCCGCCCGGCGTCGTCGGCGCGATCACCCACACCCGGGACTACTGCGCGGCCGCCGCCGCCCGCGCCGCCGACGTGCGCGCCGTCGGCATCGACGCCGAGCGGCACCGCCCGCTCTCCCCCGGGGTACGGCGGAAGGTGTGCCGCCCCGACGAGGAGGCGGACCTGGCCCGGCTGCCGGCCGGGATGCCCTGGCCGACCGTGTTGTTCAGCGCCAAGGAGACCGTCTACAAGGTCTGGCACCCGCTCGTCGGGACCTGGCTGGGCTTCGCCGACGCGCGCGTCACGCTCGACCCGCAGGCGGGCACGTTCCACGCCGAGATCGAGCCGGCCCGGCTCGCCGCCGCTCCGGTGGCCGACCCGCCGTCGCGCGTGACCGGACGGTTCGCGGTGGACGACGATCTGGTCCGCACCGCCGCCGTCCTGCCACATCGATGACGCCCTGTCGGCCGGGTTGACCCCGGCTTGTACCGTCGTTCCGACTGAAATCCCGAAGGCGCCCCAAGGAGTACGGTGAGCCACCCTCAGCCTCCGTCCGGGTCACCGGACCCGAACCAGCAGCCGCCGGAACCGCCGACGCAGGCGTTCCCCACCGCGCCGATGCCGCCGAGCGACCCCTACGAGCCGCCGCCCGCCCCGGACGCGCCGACGGCCCCGATCTCGGGCGCGCCCTACCCGCCGCCTCCGGGCACGCCGCAGCCGCCGGTGTCGGGGCCGCCGCAGCCGTCGGTGTCGGGAGCGCCGTATCCGCCGGCCTCCGGGGCGCCGTACCCGCCGCAGCCGGGGCCGGGTGAGCAGTACCCGCCGCCCGCTCCCACCCAGGCGTTCCCGCCGGCGCCGCCGACCTCGGGCGCGCCGTACCCGCCGCCCGGCAGTGAGTATCAGCCCCCGGGCGCGGCGTATCAGCCCCCGGGCGGTGAGTACCAGCAGCCGGGCGCGGCGTATCAGCCGCCGGGAGGCGAGTACCAGCAGCCGGGCACCGCGTACCCGCCCCCGGGCAGTGAGTACCAGCCGCCGGGCGCGGCGTATCAGCAGCCGGGGGGCTACCCGCCGCCGGGCGGTGGGCAGCCGCACCCGCCCACCGGCGCGCCGTATCAGCCGGGAGCGCCGTTCGGACCGCCGGCCAAGAAGTCGAACAAGAACGTCTGGATCACGATCGGCATCGTCGCGGCGCTCCTGCTGCTGCTCTGCTGCGGTGGCGGCATCTTCGCCGTCTACAGCGGCGTGAACAAGGCCCAGGAGGCGGTTGACTCGCTGCCCACGCCGGGCGTCACCTACGGCGTCCCGGACGAGCAGACCCCGACCGGCGGCCCCACCGGCACGCCGCAGCCGGGCACCACCGACGACAAGACCTTCAACATGCCGGCCGGCGACAAGCTGATCGTCAACGACACCGACGGCACCATCGAGATCACCGTCGGCAACTTCCGGACCCGGAACTCCGCCTGCAACGAGATCATGCCCGGCCCGAAGAAGGGCATGTTCCTGATCGCCGACGTGACCGCCGAGATCACCAAGGGCACCGGTTCGATCAACCCGTTCTACTTCTCCTGGGTGGCCGAGGACGGCACCGAGGAGAACGGCATCGGCGGCGCCTTCTCGGGGTGCGGCAAACTGATGACCTCGGGCAACAACCTGCCCGCCGGCTCCAAGCGCAGCGGTCAGCTCATCTTCGACGTCAAGGACCAGAACGGCGTCGTCGAGTACAAGCACCGCTTCCGTACCGCCGGGTCCTGGAAGCCCTGACCCGCGCCTGACCCCGCACCGGGGCCGGTCCGTCTCGGACCGGCCCCGGTGCCCGTTCGGACAATGCCCGTCGGCCGTTCGGGCCTTTCCATGTGCGCGTGGGCGCTCCCGGTGGCCAGGCTCGGAGCATGGCGAACGAGACGACCATCCCGCTGCTGCCCTGCCGCTCACTTGACGACGTGGCGCCCTTCTACCAGGCGCTCGGCTTCGAGGTGACGCACCGGCAGGAGCGCCCCAACCCGTACCTGGCCCTGCGCCGGGAGGACCTCAACCTGCACTTCTTCGGGATGCCCGGGTTCGACCCCGCCGACTCGTACGGCTCCTGCCTGGTGGTGGTCGACGACCTGACCGTCCTGCACCGCGCCTTCGCCGACGGCATGCGCGCCACGTACGGCAAGGTGCTGGTCGCCGGTGTACCCCGGATGACCCGGCCCCGGCCCCGCCGCAACCAGGACGGGCATTCCGGGTTCAGCATTGTCGATCCGGGCGGCAACTGGATCCGGTTCGTGGCCCGGGCCTCGACGCCCGACGCCGACGACGACCGGGGCGGGCTCGCCCGTACGCTCGGCAACGCCGTGGTGCAGGGCGACTCGCGCGGTAATCCCGCTCAGGCCGCGCGCATCCTCGACGGCGCGCTGGCCCGGCCCGACGCGGCCGACGAACCCGCCGTCCTGGTGGAGGCGCTGGTCTACCGGGCCGAGATGGCGCTGCAACTCGGGGAGCCGGAGGCCGCCCGGGAACGGGTAAGGCAGGCCCGGTCGGTCCCACTGGACGACGAGTCGCGCGTCCGGCTGGCCGACACGCTGCGGCACGCCGAGGACATGATCCCGGCCCTGCCGACCGCATGACCGCCGGCCGGATGCGGGCTGACGCCGATCCGGTGGCGGCGGTTTGCCGTGCGGGTCAGCGGGGACGCGACGTGGCAGGCGGCGAGGGCCGCCACGCGACGATCCGGGGAGGCGGCATGAGCGTCGAACGGGCGAACAACGACCTGGAGAACCTGGCCGGTCCGGCCCGGGCCCGCCTGGGTGACCTGAACCAGGACGAGCACGCCGAGGCCGACCGGGTGCGGGAACTGGACGAGATCCGCGGCAAGCGCCCCGGCGAGCACATCCAGGAGGACGCCCGCGACGCCGACGACAACTTCACCGCCTAGCCAGATCTTGGAAGCAAACGGCTGCCATAGGGGCCGAAATCTTCCAAGATCTCTCGGCGTCCGGTCATCCACGATGATCGGCTTGTGTGTCTCGACGGATCGGCGGCACGGGTCGCCGAGCGTCGATGCGAAACGCACCAGTTGACCAATCGCAATCATTGATGACGCAAGCAGACTGAGTTGCGTGACCAAGCCATCACCGCAGAGATCATGGGCGATACCGAATCAGTCCTGGTGGCGCCGGCTTTCCGGCGGCACGAAAGCCGTGCTCGTGTCCGGCGGCGTGCTGGTGCTGTGCTGCTGCGGCGGCGGGATCGCCGCCGTCGGCGGCGCGACGGACGAGAAGCCCGCGTCGATCAGCGCCGCCTCGACCGCGACCGCGCGCAGCGCCGATCCGCCCCCTGCCGCCCACTCGTCCGGCTCGCCCTCGAACGTCGCCGCACCGACCGACTCGCCGTCCGCTCCGCCGACGACGCGGGCCGCCGAGCCGTCGCCGCAGACCGCGACCGCGCGTCCGGCGCCCCGGCCGAAGCCGAAGCGGACCACGCCCAAGCCGACACCGAAGCGGACCACGAGCGCGCCCCGGACCACCAAGCCGTCCACCGGCACCGTCCAGGGCGCCGTCCACCCTGGCGCTTTCTGCTCGCCGGTCGGCGCGACCGGCCGTACCGTCAAGGGCACGCTGATGCGGTGCACGCGCAAGGCCGGCGATGCCCGGGCCCGGTGGCGCGCCGCGTGATCCGCGTCGGCGGGCGGTGTCGGGGGTGGTTCCTATCCTGGGGCGATGGTTCTCACTGACGTCACCGGGTCCTGGGCCGGCACCAGCGGTTTCCGTCTGATGCCCGCCGATCCGCTCGCCGAGTCGCCGGCCACCGCCATTGTCGCGACCGCCGCCGGTGGCCACCTGACCACCGTTTCGTACTCGTGGGGCCATCCGGGCGACGGGCCGCAGGACGGTCTGCTGGTGATCGCCGCCGGCGAGCAGCCGGGCTCGCTCGTCGCCTGGTGGGGCGACTCGTGGCACCAGCAGCCGACGGCGATGACGCTGACCGGCACGGCGGGCGGCGCGGCGGTGGTCGAGCTGAGCGCCGGGTACGGCGACGGATGGCAGTGGCGGATCACGGTGGACACCGCCGACCCGGCCACCCTGCGGCTGCGGATGGAGAACGTGGTTCCGGCCGACCAGGCGGGGGCCGACATGCCGGCCGGCCCCTACCCGGTCATGGTCACCGACGTGCGCCGCGCCTGAGTCCGGTCAGGCGGCGCCGTCGAGGATCTCCCGCAGCCGGCGGGCGAACGCCTCCGGCTGCCCGGCGTGGCCCATCTCCTCACCCAGGAATCCGCCGTGGTGGCTGGGGAAGACCGCGGCCTTGCCGCCGAGCAGCTCGGCCGCGGCCACCGACGTGCGTCCGGTGAAGGTGTCCGCCGACTCCTCGCCCACCGCGACGACGACCCGGGTACGCGCCGCGCGCAGCGCGTCCACGTCCGGCCGGAAGCGGGTGACCGCCGCGGCGCGGTCGGAGAGCAGCGGGTCGTCCCGGCTGCCGTCGTCCTCGGTCGGCATGCCGAACGCGGCGGGGTCGGGCAGCGGCTGGGCGAAGTACTCGTCGGTGAACTCGCCCCGCCACGACGTCATGGCGATGAACGCCGCCATACCCGCGCCCCAGCCGCTCTTCTGGTACGCCTCCTGGCAGGCGGCCATGGCCCGCCGGGCGGCCTCGGCGTCGGGAAGCACCTGCACCAGCGGCGGCTCGTGCGCCACGAGCGTGGCCACCGCGTCCGGGTACGCGGCCACCAGGGCGAGCGCGGTCACCGCGCCGCCGCTGCTGGCGAACATGTCCACCGGTCCCGTGCCGAGGGCGTCGATGATGTCGCGTACGTCCCGGGCCTGGACCTCGGGCACGTCGTCGCCGCGGCCGTCCTTGCGGACGCTGCGCCCGAGCCCGCGCGGGTCGTACGTGACGACGGTCCGGTCCGGGAAGTACGAGGCCAGCGTGGCGAAGCCGTCGGCGCACATGGGCTGGCCGATCATGAACAGCGGGCGGTGTCCGGCGTCGGCGGCGCTCGGCGTGCGAATGTCGTAGACGAGGTCGACCTCGGGCGTCTGCAGAGTAAGCGTGTTCATGCCTCTGTCGACCGTCGCCGGCCCGGGAACTCATCGGTCCGGCGGGGAACTCCGCCGGGACCGGCTCGCGGCGGTGTCGACGCCCACCGCCGCGAGCCGTGCCGTCGCCGTCAGCTCACCGTGCCGGTGACGGTGCTGCCGGACTTCGTCACGTAGTAGGTCAGCTTCGTGCCGCTCCAGAAGTGGAACGTCAGGGTGACCCGCTGACCGTCGTTGACCTCGGCGAAGAACTCCGGCTTCAGCGCGATCGTGTTGCCGGTGTAGTTCGGCGCGAACGTCACGTCGAACTCCTTGTACGAGGTCCAGTTGTGCGGGCCGGCGTTGCTGCCGTCCGCGTACTGGGCCTCCATGGTGGCGAGCTGGTCGCCGCGGAACTGCGCCGGGAGCGTGAACGCGGCGGTGGTGCCGGTCGCGTTGGAGAGCACCGGCGGGTCGTACGTGATGATGCTGATCCGCCACGGCACGCCCGCGGAAAAGCGTGCCTGGAGGTTGGCGTTCACGCCGTACGCGCGGGAGCCGACCAGCCGGGTGAGCGCCGACGCGGTGAGCGTCAGCGTGCTGCCGGAGACCGTGTAGTCGGTGCCGTTGACCAGGTCGGTGGTGCCCTGGCGCAGCCCCTGGAACGTGGTGCCGTTCAGGTTGAGCGTCAGGCTCTTGGCGGTGATCGTGCCGGTGCGCGGCACGTACACCTGGTCGCTGGACGCGGTGCCGGAGCGGGTGGTCCAGCTCGACTTGATCTGCGCGAACAGCTCGGGGTCCTTCCACACGAACGACGTGCGGTCGAAGTGCTGGCCGTTGTCCCAGAGCTGGGTGGTCAGCTTGCGGCTGCGCGCGTAGTGGCCGAGGAACTCGAAGAACTTCAGCTTCTCGCCCTGCTCGATGGTGCCGGTGTGCCGGTCGAAGCCGAGCAGCCCGTACTCGCCGATGATCACCGGGATGTTGCGGGTGACGAAGGCGTTGTAGACGCGGTCGAACTGGTCGGTCAGGTCCTGCTGGACCGTCGCGTCGAACTTGGTGCCGCCGGCGACGTTCACGCTGAACGGCCAGTACCCGTAGAAGTGCACGGTGGCGATCAGGTTCGGGTCGTTGAGCGTGTTGAACGTGCTGACCAGCTCGTCCACCCGGGCCTGCTCGGCGGAGGTGTGCAGGGTCGGCAGGACGAGCAACCGGGTGGCGTTGTTCCCGCCGGACTGGCGGACGATGCGGTGGAACGACGTGTTCAGCTCGTTGAGCAGCGTGGCGTTCTGCGCGTCGCCGGAGCTGCCGGTGAACTGCGGCTCGTTGACGCTCTCGAAGGTCAGCTTCGGCGAGGAGTCCTTGAACGCGGCGGCGATCTGGGTCCAGAGCGCGTTGTAGCGGTTCAGCACGCCTGTGCGGTCGGTGGGCATCGTGTTGATCCACTGCCACGAGTCGTGGTGGATGTTGAGCACCACGTAGAAGCCGTCGGCGAGCGCCCAGCCGACCACCTCGCGTACGCGGTTGAGCCAGGCGGAGTCGATCGTGTAGTTCGGCGCGGCGCCGTGGTGGTTGCTCCAGGTCACCGGGATGCGGATGCTGTTGAAGCCCTGCGCCCGGACGTTGTCCAGCAGCGCCTCGGTGACCCGCGGGTTGCCCCAGGCGGTCTCGTCCGCGCCGACCGCGTCGAAGGAGTTGCCGAGGTTCCAGCCGGGTTGCATGGCGGCGACGGCGGCCATCGCGTTGCCGGCGGGCGGCGGGGTGGTGGGCGGCGGGGTGGTCGGGGGCGGCGTGGTCGGCGGGGGCGTGGTGGTCGGCGGCGGGGTGGTTCCGCCGACGCCGCCGGTGCAGGCCACGCCGTTGAGCGTGAACGCGGTGGGCGCGGTGTTGGTGCCGGTCCAGGAGCCGTTGAAGCCGAAAGAGACGGTGCCGTTCGTGGCGATCGCGCCGTTGTAACCGACGTTCGTGGCGGTGACGTCGGCGCCGGAGGAGGTGACGTTGGCGCTCCACGCCTGGGTGACCCGCTGGCCGGACGGGAACGTCCAGCGCAGGCTCCAGCCGCTTACCGGGTCACCCAGGTTCGTCACGTCGACGTTCGCGGTGAAGCCGCCGGGCCACTGGCTGGCGGTCGTGTAGGTGACGCGGCAGCCGGCCGCCGCCTGGGCGTTCGTCGCCAGCAGTGCGGTGCCGGCCACGAGTGTGGCGGCGGTCGCCGCGACCAGGCCGACCCGCAATCGGGCGGTACGGAAAGAGCGGAACATGGTGGTTCCTTCGTGGTGGGGTGGGCGCGTGGACGGGGAGGGCGGGGCGCGCACCCGCCCAGCGCGAGAATAAGTTTGGATTCCAAACATTGTCAATCGGCGCATGTGGATGCGTAACCGTTCCGGCGTCCCGGCCTCACCCCACCGACCGGGCCGGTTCGACGACCGGCCACACCGGACCCGCCAGCCGGTCCGAAACCCGCCGGACACGCCTCGTGGGAACAATTTCGGCCGGGAATCCTCGCTACGCTCTCGCCCGCCAACACCGCTCTGACCTCAAGGGGACATCGTGCGCAGAAGGCTTCTCGGCATCGCGTCGGCGATCACCATCGCCCTCGCCGGCACGTTCGCCGCCGCCGCTCCGGCCCAGGCCGCCACGCCGCCTTTCATGATCACCAAGGTGTACTACGACTCCCCCGGCAAGGACACCCGCTCGAACGCGAGCCTGAACGCCGAGTACGTCCAGCTGACCAACAAGCGCAAGACGGTCCAGAACCTCAAGGGCTACTACGTGCGCGACAAGGCCGGCCACGTCTACTCGTTCACCGGCGACTTCAAGGTGGCCGCCGGGAACAGCATCGTCATCCACACCGGCAAGGGCACCAACAAGGGCACCCACCGCTACTGGGGCCGCGCCGCGTACGTCTGGAACAACGACGGCGACACCGCCTACCTGCGCAACCCCTCCGGCAGCCTGGTCGACAGCTGCAGCTGGGGCAAGGGCGGACGCGGCTACACCAGCTGCTGACCACCCGCGAAACGGCCGGCCCACCCGATCCGGGGGGGCCGGCCGTCTCCGTCCGTCACGCCGCGAGCGACCGCACGGTGAGGTGGTCCGACAGCGCGCGCAGGAAGTCCGGCGCGTCGAAGATCCGGCCGGCCGAGGCGACACCCTTGGCCCGGGCACGCCCGGTGAGCAAACGGTGCACCGCCTCGACCGCGAGCGGCGCGCTGATCGCATAGATGTCCCGCCCGTGCGCGACCACCCGCCGCCGGACGTCACCGGCACGCACGACCACGTCGACGGCGAACGTCTGCGCGGACCGGCCCCGCTCGTCCACAGCGGCCGGAGCGTCCCCCGCCGCCAGGTCGCGGGCCGCGTCGGCGGTCATGTACGTGCACACCTCCGGGATGTCCAGGTGACTCGGCACGGTCACCACGTCGGCCATGGTGAACTCGCCGAGCACCGGCCGCACCCCCAGCGGCGCCGGGAACTCCCAGTCCAGCCGGGGCAGGTCGCCGTCGGCGTACACCAGTCGCCCGTCGGTGAAGCGGACCCGCCGGCCGTCGCGGCGCTCGCGCGACACGACGCCGGAGGCGACCGTCCCGGCCGTCGGGTGCCAGCTGCTCAGCCCGTACGCGACGTGCGCCTCGTCGGCCGCCGTCCAGTCCCCCATCGCGGCGGTGACCAGCAGGTCACCGAGTCCGCCGAAGAACGCCATGGCGGGCACCACAGCGACGCCGGCCGCCTCGGCACGCTCGGCGTGGTGCGCGAACGTGTCCCGGTTGGCCTCGATCTCGGCCGCCACGTCGACGTAGGGAATCCCGGCGCGCAGCGCGGCCTCGATCAGCGGACCCGCGGTCGAGGCGAACGGCCCGGCGCAGTTGACCACCGCCGCTGCCCCGGCCAGCGCCCGGTCCAGCGAGGCCGGATCGTCCACCGACGCCACCCGGTGCTCCCCCTCCGGGAACGCGGCCGCCAGCTTCCCGGCGTCGCGCCCGAGCGGCAGCGGCTCGTACCCCCGCTCACGCAGCTCCGCCACCACGAACCGCCCGGTGTGCCCGTACGCCCCGAACACCGCCACCCGCATGACGCCCCCTCAGAAGATCGACTGGAATGATCCTCGCCGGGCTGGCCGGGGCGGGGCCAGTGTCGCAAACGCCAATGCCCGTACAGTTTCGGACATGGCCACCATCGCGCTCGCCGCCACCGACGGGATGCTGCACTTCGAACTGGCCGCGGCCTGCGAGATCTTCGTCCGCGACCCGACCGGGCTGGCCGACCCCTGGTACGACCTGGTGGTCTGCGGCCCCGGCCCGATCGGCGTCGGCCGGTTCGCCGTCACGCCCGACCACGGGCTGGACCACCTGGCCCGCGCCGACACGGTGATCGTCCCGGCGATCGAGGACACCGACGCCGACCCGCCGTCCGACCTGGTCGACGCGGTCCGCGCCGCCCACGACGCGGGCGCTCGGATGGTTTCCCTCTGCACCGGCGCGTTCGTGCTCGCCGCCGCCGGCATCCTCGACGGGCTGCGCGCCACCACCCACTGGGCGCACACCGAGGCGCTCGCCGCCCGCTACCCCCGCGTCCACGTCGACCCGGACGTGCTCTACGTGGACAACGGCACCGTGCTCGCCTCCGCCGGCAAGGCCGCCGCCATCGACCTGTGCCTGCACCTGATCCGCCGCGACCACGGCTCCACGGTCGCCAACGCGGTCGCCCGCCGCCTGGTCGTGCCGCCGCACCGCGCCGGCGGCCAGGCCCAGTACGTCACCACGCCGGTCCCGGCCCGCGAGGACCACCCGCTCGCCGCGCTGCTGCCGTGGGCGATGGCGCGGCTGGACCGCCCGCTGACCGTCGCGGACCTGGCCCGCCAGGCCAATATGAGCACCCGCAACCTGGTCCGCCACTTCACCGCCGCGACCGGCGCCACGCCGTCGCAGTGGCTGGCCACCCAGCGCATCCGGCGGGCGCAGGAACTGCTGGAGAACACCGACGACAGCATCGACGCCGTCGCGGAGGCGTCAGGCATGGGTACGGCGACGACGCTGCGCCGGCACTTCCACCGCACAGTTGGCGTGCCGCCGGACACCTACCGCCGGACGTTCCGCCGAGGCTGACCGGCACAACGGCTATGGTCGGTTCGTGCCGCCCGAGGGGACGGTCGCCTGACAATCGGCACGGGGGAAGCTGTGTTCGACGTGATCGTGGTCGGCGGCGGGCCGACCGGCATGATGCTGGCGAGCGAGTTGCGCCTCCAGGGCGTCGGCGTGCTCGTGCTGGAGCGGGACCCCGAACCGCCGCCGTACGTGCGCTCGCTCGGGCTGCACGTCCGCAGCATCGAGGTGATGGACCAGCGGGGGCTGCTGGAGCGGTTCCTCGACAACGGCGGCAAGCACCCGATCCGGGGCTTCTTCGCCGGCATCGACAAGCCCGCCCCCGCCGATCTGGACACCGCCCACCCGTACGTGCTCGGCATCCCGCAGACGCTCACCGACCGGCTGCTCGCCGACCACGCGGCCGAGGTCGGGGCCGAGATCCGGCGCGGCAGTGCGGTGACCGGGCTGGAGCAGGACGACGACGGCGTGACCGTCCACCTCGACTCCGCGAGCGCGCCGCCGCTGCGGGCGCGGTTCGTCGTCGGCTGCGACGGTGGGCGCAGCACCGTCCGGAAGCTGCTCGGCGTCGGATTCCCCGGCGAGCCGTCGACAGTCGACACGCTGCTGGGCGAGATGGAGGTGACCGCCTCCCCGGACGAGGTCACCACGATCATGACCGAGGTACGCCGCACCGAGAAGCGGTTCGGGCTCGGCCCGTCGGGCACGCCCGGCGTGTTCCGGGTGGTCGTGCCGGCGGCCGACGTGACCTCGGCACCGCCGACGCTGGAGGACTTCAAACGGCAACTGACCGCGTACGCGGGCACCGACTTCGGCGTGCACTCGCCCCGCTGGCTGTCCCGCTTCGGCGACGCGACCCGCCTGGCCGAGCACTACCGGGTCGGGCGGGTGTTCCTGGCCGGCGACGCCGCGCACGTCCACCCGCCGCTGGGCGGGCAGGGGCTCAACCTCGGCATCCAGGACGCGTTCAACCTGGGCTGGAAGCTGGCGGCGGAGGTGAACGGGTGGGCGCCGGACGACCTGCTCGACACCTACGAGTCCGAGCGGCGCCCGGTGGCCGCCGACGTGCTGACGAACACGCGCGCGCAGATGCTGCTGACCACGAACGAGCCCGGACCGCAGGCGGTGCGGCAGGTGCTGACGCAGCTCATGGACTTCGACGAGGTCAACCGCTTCCTGATCGAGAAGGTCACCGCGATCAGCGTCAGGTACGACGTCGGCGAGGGTCATCCTCTGCTCGGGCGGCGGCTGCGCGACGTACCGCTGCCGCAGGGACGCCTGTACGAGCTGATGCGTACCGGCGGCGGGTTGTTGCTGGACGGGACCGGGAAGCTGTCGGTGGACGGCTGGGCCGACCGGGTCGGGCTCGTCGCCGGCACCGGCGACGAGCTGGACGTGCCCGCGGCGCTGCTGCGGCCGGACGGTCACGTGGTCTGGGTGGGCGACGGCCAGCGGACGTTGGAGGGCGCGCTGACCAGATGGTTCGGCGGCGGGACGGTTCGCGGGTAGCGACGGCGCACGGACTCGGCAATGATCAGCTCCATGTCCGACGACAACCTGGCCGACACCTGGCGTCGCATCATCCTGGGAGACGGCAAGTCCTGGGTCGTGTTCGCGCACGGCACGTGCGTCGTCCTGCCGGACCCCGCGCCGGGCGTCGACCTCGCCGCACAGGCCGTCGAGATCCTGCGCGAGTACGGCCCCGTCCACGTCGGCTCGCCGTCTGCGGACTTCGGTACCGTCACGCTCGATCCCGGCCCCGGCTGGGCGGTCTACGGCCATCACAACGACGTGTTGACCTACGTCGGCCCGGACGAGGTCTCGGACGACAGCGACCTTGCTGTCGGTCTGTACGGGCGCCACAAGCGAGATCGAGACGGCCATGAGCTGACCGTCGTCCACATCGAGGACAAGCGGCCCCGCTGACGCGCGTCGGCGCTGCGGGTTCAACCGACAGCAGCGCAATAGGCTCCAGTCCGTGCACGGATTCACCGATGTCGACCGGCAGCCGGACCCGAAATCGTGGGTGGGCGTGCTCGACCGCTTGAGCGGCGAGCCCTTCTACCAGGCATACCAGCAGCGGGTACGCGACTTGCTCCGCCCGTCGCCCGGCCGGCGCTACCTCGACGTCGGTGCGGGCACCGGGGCGAGCGCGGTCCGCCTGAGGGACGATCACGACGTCACCGTGCTGACGGTGGATCGTTCCCTGACCATGGCCGTCGCCATGCGAGCCCGTGGCCTGACCCGGTGCGCCGTCGCCGACGCCCACCGGCTGCCGTTCCTCGACGACTCGATCGACGGTGCCTGGGCCGACCGCACCGTGCAGCACCTCGCCGATCCCCGCGCCGCGATCAGGGAGCTCGCCAGGGTCGTCCGCCCGGGTGGCCGGATAGTTCTCGCCGACCCCGACTACGACACGCAGGTACTCGACATCGCCGACCAGGATCTGGCCCGGCGCGTGCTGAGATTCCGGGCCGACGTCATGCTCCGCAACGGCACCCTGGCTCACCAGCACGCCGGCATTCTCGCCACGCTCGGCCTGGCCGAGGTCACCGTCGAGCCCCGGACGCTGCTGGTTCGGAACCCGAACGCCGCCGACAACGTTCTCGGCCTGCGCAGTTGGGCCGGTACGGCGGCTCAGCGCGGCGTACTCGACCCCGCCGAAGCTCGCGCGTTCGAGGAGCAGTTCGACGACGCGGTCGAGGCAGGCCGGTTCACGTACGCGGTCACGTTCTTCCTCACCGCGGCCACCGTCTACTTCCACGAGCCGTCGTCGTAGCGCATCACCGTTGACGTCGGTGCTTAGCATCGCGACGTGGACGAAAGTTGGGAACAACTTCACCCGCGACAACGCAAGCTGATTGGCGCGTTGATCATCCTCACCGCTTCTTCCGCCTTCATGTGCTGCGCCGCCTTCTATAACGGCACGACCGCGATTGGCCTCGCGAACCGCGGCCTCACCACAGACGCCACAGTCGTCGACGTCGACCGTCATGGACGCGCCAGCAAGGTCACCGTGGAGTTCACACCTCGTAGCGGCGAACCCCTGAGCGCGGAGTGCACGAGCTGCAGCCCCGAGCTCGACGAGGGCGATCGAGTACGCATCCGCTACAACCCCGACGACCTCGCGCCGGGGGTGGAGGACGCCGAGAACCACGGCGCGCAGCGCGTCGCGGTATTCAACCTCGTGGCCGCCACCGTCCTGCTGTCGGGCGCTGGGTTTGCCGGGTGGCGCCTTCACCGAGACCGCCCAGTCTGATTCTGGGCACCGCCGGCTTGTGACCGGTGTCAGCCGCCACACGGACGTCCCTGCCGGGTGTAGGCAGGCGGGATGCCGGGTACCTCGCGCCCCAACCCCGCACCCCTGCACAGGAGGACCCCATGACCGTCGTACTCGCCGTTGTCTGCAGCGACGGGGTGGTGATCGGCGCGGACTCCCAGATCACCGAGAGCGACCGCGGTCTGAGCTTCCCCGCGCAGAAGCTGCACCCGCTCGGCGACTGCGCCGCCTGGGGCGGCAGCGGCGCGCGCGGAGTGCTGAACGACCTGCGCCCCCTCCTCCAGGACTCGGCCACCGCCATCCTCGAAGCGCCGGACATCGGCGGCGAGCTGCAGGAGCGCGTCCTGCCCGTCTTCAAGAAGCACTACGAGAACTACATCCCGGACGTGCCCGGCGAGGGCTCCGGCGGCGGGGTGTCGGCGTACCTGCTCGCGGCCGGCTTCAGCCAGGGCGGGCCGTGGATCGTGGAGATCAACCCGAACGGGCTCATCGGCCGCTACGAGGACGTGGGCTTCCACGCCATCGGCTCCGGCGCGCCGATGGCTCAGCAGGCCGGCGCGCTGCTGTCCCACTTCCGGATGACCAAGCGCACCGTCGAGTACGGCGTGGTGGGCGTGGTGCGGGTGCTGGAGGCGCTGGAGCAGACCTCGCCGTCGGTCGGCCGGCCGTTCAGCGTCGCGTGCATCCGGGAGGAAGGCGCCCACCATCTCGACGAGAAGGAGATCGCCAAGGCGCTGAAGGACGTCCAGCGCTGGCGTGACCTCGAACAGAAAGCGCTTGACCAGCTGTTCGACTGACGCGAGCGGGTTCGAAAAAGGCCGTCTCCCATCACGGGAAACGGCCTTTGAACTGGGTGGAGCTGAGGGGATTTGAACCCCTGACCCCCTCGATGCGAACGAGGTGCGCTACCGGTCTGCGCCACAGCCCCTCCGCCGGCGAACCGGCGTCGGTCCCACCCAGCTTTCACCGGGTGGGCCGGCGACAAGGCTAACAGGTAGCGCCCCCACGACGCGAACCGCCCCACCGCCCACGTAGATCTTGGAAGGAAAGGGCCCCCAGAGGGGCCGAAATCTTCCAAGATCGCCGTCGGATCCCCACGCGGCGGGCAAGGGAGTCAGGCGCCTCGGCCGGACTGGTAGGGGCGTCCGCGCAGGCCACCCGCCCGCCGGTAGGACACCGAGCCGCCGCTCGCCGCGGGCGGCAGGTCCGCGGGACGGTCCAGCCCCATCGCCGTACGCCGGACCGCCTCGCGCTGGGCGGCCAGCCGGCGCTGCGCCTCCCGCCGGGCCGCCGCGCGCCGGGCCTGCTCGCGGCGCACCTCGGCCTGGCGGGCGGCCAGCCAGGCCGCCTCCCGGGCGTCCGCGCGCCGCCGCCGACGTTCGGCGAGGGCACGCTGCCGCAGGTGTACGACGTACGCCACGAGCAGCGTGCCGGTGACCGAGACGCTGATCCAGAACCCGGGTCCGACAAGTACCACGCCGCCCAGTTCCACCAGGTTGAGCAGCAGCAGCGCGGCGAGCACCCGGCGCCGGCGGTAGATCGCCGGGGTGTGCCGCCGCCGGGGCGAGTTCCGTCGGCGGGACTGGGCCGGGACGGCGGAGACGGGCCGGAGCCGGCCGGAACGGCGGCGCAGCGGTGGCGCGGAGACCGGGCGGGCGAGACTACCCGTGTCGGAGTCTTCACTGAGGGTCACCACGAGGGAGCGCGGCGGGTGCAGCGGCCGTCGCCCGGGCACGGTGCGCCGTCGACGCTGGCGCTGGAGCACCCGCGCCGTCGACTGCGCCCGCTCCGCCACCAGCCGCTCGGTGGCGTCGTACCGGCGGACCAGCGCCGGAGCGAGGGCGAGCAGACCGGCGGCGGCGAGGACGGCGAGGAGCACCGACGTGGGCACCCTCACCCCTCCCGTCACCAAAGTTCTCCGGCGAGCGCCGCCCGCCGCAACTTGTTCCGTCGACCGTCGTTTACGGCGCACTTCATGCGGGCGGGCAGCGCTTGCCGCAGCTTGCAGTTACTTGAGGTTACGGGCCGTCGACCCAGTTCACAGTGCGCCGCGCCGTGCGGGCGCGTCAGCGGCGGTTGTCACGTACGCGGTGCCACCGCGCCAGCAAGCCGCCCTCGGCGACTACTTCCTCGCCGGTCATCGCGTATCCGATGTGGTCGCGCCACGCGCCGTCGATGTGCATGTAGCGCACGTGATAGGCCTCCTCGCGGAAGCCGAGCTTCTCCACGACCCGGCGGGACGGCATGTTCTCCGGCCGGATGTTCACCTCGATCCGGTGCAGGCCACCGGGTCCGAAGGCGTGGTCCACGGCGAGCGCGACAGCGGTCGGGATCACGCCCCGGCCGGCCACCCGGGAGTCCACCCAGTAGCCCACGTACCCGGAACAGAACGCCCGCCGCACGATGCTGCCGATATTGACGTGGCCGACCAGCCGCTCCCGGCCGTCCTCCCGCAGGCACACCGCGAACGGCATGCCCTCGCCGCTGCGCGCGGACTTGCGCTGGTCCGCGTGGACCAGCCGGAACGCCGCCGGCGAGTTGGTCTCGTACCAGCCGCCGGGCACGTGCGACTCCCACGGCGCCAGCCACTCGCGGTTCGCGCGCCGGATCTCCGACCAGGCGCCGGCGTCCGAGCGCCGGTACGGCCGCAGCACCACCGGGCCGTCCACGAGCACCGCCGGCCACCCCGGAGCCCGCCAGAACCTCACCGGGCTTGCCCTTCGCTCGCGACTGCGGGGCTCGCAAGCTCACTCCTCGCGCTCACCGGCGCCGGTCCAGCAGGAGCACGTCGACGGTGGACCCCGCGGCGGCGGTGGTGACCCGCTCGCCCAGCACCAGCAGGCCGTTCGCGTCGGACAGGCCGGAGAGCGTGTACGGGCCACCGGCGAGCGGCTGCACCGTGTACCCGCCGCCACGCCGCTCGGCCACGTGCGCGGGCCGGAACTCGCGCAGCCCCACCGGGGACGAGACCGTCTCCAGCAGGTGCGCGCGGACGCTCGGCCGGAACACCGGCTCGGCGCCGGCCAGCAGCTGGATCGCCGGGCGGGCCAGCACCTCGAAGCCGATCAGCGCCGCGCCGGGCTCACCGGGAAGACACACCACCGGCACCTCCTCGGCGCCGACCGTACCGAACCCGAGAGCCGTTCCCGGATAGAGGGCCACCTCTGTGAAGGTGACCGGCCCGGCCCGGCCGCCCTCGCGGCGGGACAGGATGCGGCGCACCATGTCGCCCGGGCCGGTACCGGTGCCGCCGGTGGTGATGATCAGGTCGGCCCGCAGCGTCTGGTCGTCCAGCAGGCCGCGCAGCGCCTCCGGGTCGTCGTCGCAGATCCCCACCCGGTACGCGAGCCCGCCCGCCTCGGCCGCCGCAGCGGTGAGCGCGTGCGAGTTGGTGTCGACCACCTGCCCGGGCTGGCTGCCCCGGCCCACGTCGACCAGCTCGTCGCCGGTGGCCACGATGACCACGCGCGGACTGGGCCGCACCACGACGTGCCCGATGCCGGTGGCGGCGAACACCGCCACCAGCGCCGGTGAGACGTACGCGCCGGCGCGGGCGAGCAGTGTGCCGGCGACCAGTTCCTCCCCGGCGCGGCGCAGCCCGTACCCCCGTTTGGGGGCGCGGAAGATCTCGACGGCGGCCATGCCCTGGTCGGTCCACTCCACCGGGACGACCACGTCGGCGCCGATCGGCAGCGGCGCGCCCGCCGCGACCGAGAAGCACGATCCGGGGGTGAGCCGAACCGGCCGCCAGCTCGCCGCGCCCAGGTCACCGACGACGTTGAGCCGGATGCTGCGGCCACCGGGCATACCGGAGGGGGCCGGGACGTAGCCCGGCCCCCGACTCCCACCGGAGATGTCCTCCCAGCGCGCGGCGTACCCGTCCACCGCCGCCTGGTCGAAGGCGGGGTACGAGTGCGGGGCGACCACGTCCTCGGCGAGCACGTTGCCGTACGCCTGGGTCAGGTCGAGGTCGAGTGGAGGCAGCGCGCGTAACCTGCGCAGCACACTGCCCAGGTAGTCGGCGAGCGGCGTCAACTCGTTCGCGGCCGCCTCGGCGTCGGCCGTCGCGGTCATGTATCGGCACCGCCGGACGCGTCACGCATGCCGTTGAGGATCGCCGCCGTGACCGTCTCGTCGCCGTTGTTGACGAACTCGGCCAGCCACTTGCGGAACTCGGCGCCCAGGTCCTCCCGCTCGGCCGCGATCTGCACCACAGTCTGCAGGTAGCCCAGCGGCATGCCGGTGTCGTAGCGGGTGCCCCGGTAGACGATGGCGTGCACCGGCACCCCCTCGGTACGCAGCAGCTCCATCGCGTCGGTCAGCTGGATCTCGCCGCCGCTGCCCGGGTCGGTACGCCGGATCGCGTCGAAGATCTTCCCCGGGAGCACGTACCGCCCGAGGACCGCCAGGTTGCTGGGCGCTTCCTCCGGACTGGGCTTCTCCACCATGCCGGTGACCTTGACGACCTCGGCGATGTCGCCGTATTCCGACTCGGCGGGCTCGACCGACGCGATGCCGTAACGGCTGGTCTCGGCCGGGTCGACCTCGAAGAAGGCGAGCACCACGCCACCGGTGCGGGCCTGGAGCTCCAGCATGGCCGGCAGCAGCGGCTCGGAGGGCTTGACGAACTCGTCGCCGAGCAGCACCGCGAAGGGCGCGTCGCCGACGTGCGACTCGGCGTACCCGACGGCGTGGCCGAGGCCGAGCTGCTCCGGCTGGCGGACCGTGTAGATCGCTGCGAGTTCCTCGGTGCGCTTGACCTCGGCCAGCAGCTCGGGCTTCTTGGCGAGCCGTCCCTCCAGGTCGGGCCGGCGGTCGAAGTGGTCGACCATCGAGGTCTTGCCGCGACCGGTGATCAGCAGGATGTCGTCGATGCCGGCCTGCGCGGCCTCCTCGACGATGTACTGCAGCACCGGCCGGTCGACGACCGGCAGCAGTTCCTTGGGAACCGCCTTGGTGGCCGGCAGGAACCGGGTGGCCAGGCCGGCGGCCGGGATCACGGCCTTGACCGCGCGGGAGCGACCGCGGGTCGCTGAGGGGTTCGCTGAGTGCTCCGACATGTCGCGAGACTATCGGCCACGGCTCTGCCGCGGCGGGTGAGGACCGGAAGACGCGCCGCCCTGGACGGTGCCCGGCGCGTCCGCCGTGCCCGCCCGGGGCAGCCCGTCCGGCGGGCTGACGGTCACGGCCACCACCGGGATCTCCTGGGTGGGAACCGGATCGGGCGCGGGGGCCAGCCGGTAGCCGTCGCGTCCGGCGGCCTTCGCCGCGTACAGCGCGTCGTCGGCGGCGTCGAGCACCTGCTGGCCGTCGACGGCGTGGTCCGGGTAGACGGCGATGCCGATGGAGACGGTCACCGGCACGTGCACCGGCCCGTCGGTGCTTCCCTCGACAGTCACCGGCTGGTCCCGTACGACCGCGCCGAGCCGCTCGGCGACGATCGTGGCGCCCCGCGCGTCGGTCTCCGGCAGCAGCACCACGAACTCCTCGCCGCCCTGCCGGAACGCGAGGTCCACCTCGCGGATCACGCCGCGTACCCGGCGCGCGAACTCGACCAGCACGGCGTCCCCGGCGGCGTGCCCCCAGGTGTCGTTGACGCGCTTGAACCGGTCGAGGTCGAGCGCGAGCACGCTGAGCATCCGGCCGAACCGGTTCGCCCGCTCCACCTCCCGGCGGATCGACTCGCGCAGGTAGCGGTAGTTCCACAACCCGGTCAGCGGGTCGGTGAGGGAGAGCCGCTGCGCCTCCTCGTGCACCCGGACGTTCTCCACCGCGACCGCCGCGTGCCCGGCGAACGTCCGCAGCGTCACCACGTCGTCGTCGTGGAACTCGGGACCGCCGAGCCGGTCGTAGAGCACGAGCACGCCGAGCGCGGCGCAGGCCGAGCCGGGCGGGTCGCCGTCGGCGGGCGGGTGGCCGGGACGGTCCGGGCCGCGCGACTCGGCGCCGCCGGGCGTGGCGAACGGCACCGCCACGTACGTCTCGCAGGACGGCTCCCCGGTCGGGGCGTCGGGTGGGGTCCACCGGCCGCGCAGCGGCTCACCGGTGGCGGCGACCGCGCCGAGCACCCCGGCGCCGACCGCGACCCGCAGCGTCGCCGGGTCGGCCGGGTCGCTCGTGGGCCAGCGTCCGGTCAGCCCTTCGACGCACCGGCCGACGAGCACGCCCTCGGCGTCGACGAGCAGCACCGCGCCGGCCCGGGCGCCGGTGGCGGCGATCGCGCTGTCCAGGATCACCCGCAGGATGCGTTGCAGGTCGTGCGTGCTGGCGAGCGTGTCGCCGAGCACGGCGAGGTGGTTGCGCAGCTGGTCCCGGCTGCTGGTCAGCGCCGCCACGTAACTGCCGGTCTCCCGGGCCATCCGGTTGAACGCGCTGGCCAGCCGCCCGATCTCGTCCCGGCTGCGCACCGGCACCCGGGCGCTCAGGTCGCCCTGCGCCACCCGGTCCACCGCCCCGGCCAGCTCGCCCAGCGGCCGGGTGGTGACCCGGGCGAGCCGCCACGCGGTCAGCACGGCCAGCAGGGCGGCCAGCGCCACCGCCGCGATCAGCGCGCCGTACAGGCCGGGTGGGCGCTCGCCGGGAATCGAGAGCACCAGCGGCAGCGGTTGACCGGGCATCGGGCCCACCCGGCGCACGTACCGGCCGTCGCCCGTCCCGGCCACGCCGTTCCCGCGCGCCTTGCCGGCGGCGGCCAGCACCGCTGCGCGTACCCCCTGCTCTTCGGTCGTGTGGGTGATCTGCCCGGGGGCGTCGAGGAGGGTGACCGCGACGCCGGTGACGGCGGCGAGCCGCGCCACGAAGGCCCGGTCGACGGGCTGCGCGGCGGCGACCGCGCCGAGGTCGGCGCCGGCCGGGTCGCGCAGCCGCACCTGAGCGGAGAGCGCGCCGATCGGGGTGGCGGGGGCGCCGGCGCAGTCCTGCCAGCGCCCGGGCGGACCGCCCGCCGTGGCGTAGCTGGTGCGGCCGGCGGCGTCGGCGATCAGCACGCCGGCGGCGAGCCCCCGGCCGACCACCTGGTCGGCCGCACGCGGCCGGGCGACCGGGTCGGCCACCAGCGCGACCGCGTCGGCCGCCGCGCGCAGTTGCTGGCAGAGCGCGTCGATCGAGGTACGCACACCGGCCGCGGCCAGACCCAGTCGCTCGGTGGCGCGGCTCCGGTCGACGGCGCTCAACGTCGCCCCGACGAAGAGCGCGCCGAGCAGGACGGGGCCGAGCACCACCGCGAGGAAGGCTGCCGTCAACCGCCCGCGTAGCGTCAAGCTTCCCCCCGGAAGTTCCGCGCCCCTTGGTGCGATGCTGACACAGAGCGACCATTAGGCAAGCGTTGCGTCAGGAGTGTTGCGTGCCGGAATTTTCGGATGAAGCGCACGATGCGAAGCAGAAGATGCGCGTCGCGCTGCTCGCCGCCCGCCGGTCGCTGTCCGCGCCCGAGCGCGCGGTCGCGGCGGCCGCCGTCCAGGCCGAGCTGGTGACCCTGGTACGCCGACTGCGACCGGCCAGGATGAGCGCGTACGTGCCGGTCGCCTCCGAGCCCGGCGGGGACGACCTGCCCGAGGTGCTGCGGGCCGCGCTGCCGCCCGACGCCGAGCTGCTGCTGCCGGTGCTCTGCGACGACCTGGACCTGGACTGGGCCCCCTACACCGGGCGGGAGTCGCTGCGCGCCGCCGGCCGGGGCATGCGCGAGCCGACCGCGTCGACCCGGGGCCGCGCCGCAGTGGCCGCGGCGGGACTCGTAGTGGTGCCGGCGGTAGCGGTGGACCGCCGGGGCATCCGGCTGGGCCGCGGCGGCGGCTCGTACGACCGGGCGCTCGCCCGGGTGCCCGCCACCGTGCCGACGGTGGCTCTCCTGCACGACGGCGAGCTGGTCGAGGCGGTCCCCGCCCAGCCGCACGACCGCCCGGTGCACTGTGTGATCACTCCGGCGGACGGGTTGGTGGCCGTCCCGGGTGTGGGCCCGGGCGCTTCCGCTGGACGAACCCGGGGGTCATGACGCACCATTGGCACTCGAATACCACGAGTGCCAACAGGCCGTGCCAAGATCCGGAGGAGAACGTGCCCACGTACCAGTACGCCTGCACCGCGTGCGGCCACCAGCTCGAGGCGGTGCAGTCCTTCTCGGACGACCCGCTGACCGAGTGCCCGGCGTGTGAGGGGCGGCTGCGAAAGCTCTTCAACTCGGTGGGCATCGTGTTCAAGGGCTCCGGCTTCTACCGCACGGACTCCCGTACGTCCGGGTCCGACAACGGGAGCAGCGCCGCGAACAAGCCGGCCAAGTCCGAGTCGTCCTCGTCGTCCGGTTCGACGTCGTCTGGTTCGTCCTCGTCCTCCTCATCGGGGTCGTCCGGTTCCGGCCCTGGTTCGGGTTCCGGCTCTGGTTCGGGTTCCGGGTCGACGGCGAGCAAGGCGCCGGCGGCGTCCAGTTCCTCCTGACCAACGCTTTCGCGCTCGTGGCCGTCCCGTTTCCGGGGCGGCCACGTTGCGTATGGCCGCCCCGCACGATGGAGCGCCCGCTCCCGACCACTCGCGCGCTGCTCACCACCTCGGCGAGGTTGCTGCATCAGCTCGCCGAGATAGCGCCACTTCCCCGAACTGGCGGCCCCGGCCACTCCGGATGTGACCACCTCCCCGAAGTGGTGGCGCCGGACCCCGCCCGGGCAGCGGTTGTGCACAGGACGGCGGGTTATCCACAGGGGCAAGCGGTGGGGCCGCGGGCGACGATGGCTCGGCCCTAGCCTGCGGGTCGGAAGGTTGGCCGACGGTGGGAGGCAGCGGTGGCGGGTGGCGAGGCGACGTTGCGTCCGGTCCGCTGGCGCGGATTGCCGCGACGCCGGACGCTACTGCGGGTGGCACTCGTCGCGGTGCTGCTGGGACTGGCCGCGGCGGTGCTCCAGACACCTCCGTCCTGCCAACCCGGGGCTCCCCCGGCCGCCTCGACGACGCCGGCCGGTCCGCCGCCCGACGGGCCACGCGCGTTGCCGGCCGGTGCGGTCGGTGTGCCGATCCGGCTGGCCGAGCCGGCCGCCCTCGCGGTGCTGCGTCCAGGTGCCCGGGTCGATCTGATGGTGGTGCCCGCCGGCGGGTCGGCTGACCCCACGCTGCTGGCGCCGCGTGCGCTGGTGCTCGACGTGGTCGGCGCCGCCGGGGCGGTCGACGGGTCCTCCGCGCTCTACCTGGCGCTGCCGCCCGAGCAGGCGCGCCGGGCGGTCGGGTTGCCGGAGGGCAGCCGCTTCGCCGTGGTCGTACGCGGGTGACGCGAAGCCGCGGTCAGTCCCAGTGCGGCGGGCGCTCGGCGAGCAGCCAGTCGTCGTTGCCGCCGGGGCGCTCGCCCCAGCCGCGGTCGGTGTCGTCGGTGGTCTGTTCGGGCAGCACCACGAAGTCTTCGCTGAGGTCGACCACGCGGTCGTCGTCGCCGCGCGGTGCCCGGATGCCGGGGTCGGTCACGAGCAGCAACGATACCGCCGGAACGGCGGCCACCTCGACCCCGCGACGTCCGGCGCCGCCACGGCTGCGATCGGGAACAGCCCGGCGCGGACTGCACCGTGATCCCGAACAGCCAGACACAGACCGGGGGCAACCCTGAACGGCCACTCGATCTCGTCGGGCCCGGCAGCGGGTCGGAGCCCCGCCGCGCAAGAGGTACGCGCCGAGGTGTCGGTGTCGGGCGGCCGACCGGCCGGGGCGTTGGTAGCGTCGGACGGCGTGACGACGCCGAGCGGTGGCAGCCCCGACGACGAGACCTGGCGACGCCCGGAGCAACAGGCCACGGGCGAGGAGAACGACGCCGGGGCGTCCCGCCCGGGCGGGTCGGGCTCCGGCCAGGCCGACCCAGGGCCTGTGGGCGACCCAGGGCCTGTGGGCGGCCCAGGGCCTGTGGGCGACCCCGCCGATTCCGGACCCGTGGGCCGCCCGGCCGACCACCGACCCGTGAGCCACCCCGCCGACCACGCCGGGTGGGACGCGCCCGGACCCGGCGAAGCCGGGAGCCAGCCGACCGGGGAAGGCGCCGCTGGAACGGGAGTCACCGCCGCCGACACCTCCGGGGCGTCCGGGCCGAACAGCCCGTGGTCGCGCGAGGCGGCCACCGAGAGCCCGTGGGCCAAGCCGGAGTCGGCCGGCGGCTGGACGGTGGCCGGCGGGCCCTGGCCGGGCCGGTCCGCCGGTGACCCGGCTGCCGGTGGCTACGCCGGACCGCCGCCGAGCACGCCTCCGCCGCCCGGCTGGCGGCCACCGGTGCACGTCCAGCCGGCGCCGCCCCGCCGGCTTCCGCCGCAGGACATGGCCGCGATGGATCAGGCGGAGCAGCGCGCGCAGCGGCTCACCTACGGCGTCGGGGCAGTCGTCGCCGTGGTGCTGGTGCTGCTCACCTGCCTGCTCTGCTCGCGGCTGCTGTTCTGAGCGGCAACGCTCAGACGATGCCGTCCCACACCATCTTGGCGCCGCTGTCACCGGTCAGGTAGACGTACACGAGCGCGAAGCCCGCCAGCACCGCCACCGCGACGGTGAGCACGATCGGCAGCCAGCGGGGCAGGTTCCGGGCGCGGGCGAACCTGCTCGCCGACAGCACCAGCAGCAGCGCCGCGGCGCCGAGACCGAGCGAGAACCAGAACAGGGTGTCGCCGTACTCGGCGTGCTCACTGATCTGCTGGAGCCGGTCCGGCGGGTAGCCCTTTGCGCGCAGGATCCCCTCCAGCTCCTCGCCGGACTCGGTCGCGACCCAGGCGACCGCCGGGGTGATCACGGCCAGCGCGGCGACCGCCCAGTCCAGCCGGTGCCGCCAGCGCGGCAGCAATCCGTACGCGATGGCGAACAGCGCCAGCAGCGGCACGAGCACCACCACCGCGTGAATGACGAGCACGTGCAGCGGCAGACCGTTGAATTCCCTGAACACCGACACCTCCGGCGAGTGGGTGGTTAGGCGCGCACAGCGTACGTCGCGAGGCTGTGTAACCCCACACACGCAGACGCGGCCCCGCCGGTTCACCTGTGGCCCCGGCCACCCGCGAGCACGCTCGCTTGTCGGCCTGTCACCTGCGTGCTGTCATGGATTCATGTCCACGGGTGAGGAACTGCTCCGGTCGAGGGGCCTACGGGTCACGCGACCGCGTCTCGCCGTGCTGGACGTGCTCTCCGCCGGTGGGCACCTGGAGGTCGACGAGATCACCCGCCGGGTCCGTCAGCGGATCGACTCCGTTTCCACCCAGGCCGTCTACGACGTGCTCGGCGCGCTGTCCCGAGCCGGGCTGTCCCGCCGGATCGAGCCGGCCGGCAGCCCCGCGCGGTACGAGGCCCGGGTCGGCGACAACCACCACCACGTGGTGTGCCGGGGCTGCGGCGAGATCGCCGACGTCGACTGCGCGGTGGGCAGCGCGCCCTGCCTCGACCCGAACGTGGCGCACGGCTTCGAGCTGGACGAGGCCGAGGTGACCTTCTGGGGTCTCTGCCCGGCCTGCCAGTCGCGCCGCTCCGCCGACGACTGAGCGAGCACCGAGGGCGCCGCACCGAGGACACCGACCCGGGGTGACCGGCGAAGACCGTGGCACTCTTGATCGGTGGACACTGACGACCTCGGCCTGTTCGGTCCGGGTTCGGTCACGTGGAAGGTGCACGAGGAACCGATCCTGATCGTCGCCGGCCTGCGCTCGCTCTACCTCCAGGCGCTGCATCCGCGTGCGATGGCGGGCGTCGCGCAGAACAGCAACTACCGCTCGGACGCCTGGGGCCGGCTGGTCCGCACGGCGACGTACGTGGGGACGACGATCTACGGCACCACGGCCGAGGCGCAGGCGGCCGGGCGGCGGGTGCGTGCGCGGCACGCCCGGATGCGCGCCACCGACCCGTTCACTGGCGAGGAGTTCCGCGTCGACGAGCCGGAGCTGCTGCGCTGGGTGCACGTCACCGAGATCGAGTCGTTCGTGAGCACCGCCCGGCGTGCCGGTCTGGCGCTCACCGACGACGAGGTGGACGGCTACTACACCGAGCAGCGCCGGTCGGCGGCCCTGGTGGGGCTGGACCCGGACGACGTGCCGGGCACCGCCGCCGAGGTGGCCGACTACTACCGGGACGTACGCCCGCAGTTGCGGATGACCCGGGAGGCGGCCGAGACGGCGCTGTTCCTGACCGCGCCGCCGATCCCGTGGAAGGTCAGCCTGCCGGCGCGGGTCGGTCTGAACCTGGGGCCGCCGCGCTGGGCGTACCTGGGGATCGCCGCCACCGCGCTGGGGATGCTGCCGCCGTGGGCGTTGCGGCTCTACGGCGGGCTGGGCCTGCCCACCACCGCGCTGTCGGCGGACCTGAGCGCGCGGGCGCTGCGGCTGGCGCTGGCCGCGGTGCCCCGGCGCTACCGGGAGGGCCCGTTGCAGCAGGCCGCCAAGGAACGCGCCGCCCGCCTGACCGCGGCCTAAAGGCGACCCGCGTTCAGGCCGGGTCGGCGAATCGCTCGACGGCGGACCAGGGCTCCTTGCCGGGGGTCTGCGCGCCGGTCGGGCAGGTGCGCCGGTAGTCGCACCAGCCGCACCGCGGCCCCGGCTCGGTGGGGAACGCCGCGTCGGGGTCGGTGCCGTCGGCCACCGCGCGTTCGGCGGCCATGATGTCGCGGGCGGTGTCCTCGGCGCGGGTGAGCTGCCGATGCAGGGACTCCGGCGTGTGCTCGTGCGCGGCGACGGTGCCGGTGGGCAGGTGGTGCAGCTCGACCCGGCGGCACGGCTTGCGGAACACCCGCTCGGCCGCGTACGCGTAGAGCGCGAGCGCCTGCGAGCCGCGCGCGTCGTCGGTGTCGAGGCCGGTGCGACCGGTCTTGTAGTCGACGATGACCAGTTCGGGCCGCCCGTCCGGGCCGGGGCGCGAGTCGATCCGGTCGGTGCGGCCGTTGAACGCGAGCACCGCGGTCTTCACCGCGACGACCCGTTCCACGCCGACCGGCTCGTCGGCCGGGTCGAGGCCCGCCACGTAGCTCTCCAGCCAGGTCAGCGCCCGCCGGAAGGCGTCGCGTTCCTGCTCGTCGTCGCGGTAGCCCTCGCGGACCCAGGTGCCCTTGAGCAGCGTGCCGAGCACCTCGGGGCGGCGGCGGTCGGGGGCCAGCGCGTACCAGTTCTTCAGCGCGGTGTGGACGCTGGCGCCGAGCGAGTTGTGCGCCCACGGCGGGCCCTTGGGCGGCGCGGGCCGGTCCACGTAGGCGTAGCGGTAGCGGCGGGGACAGTCCGCGTACGCGCCGAGTTTGCTCGGTGTGCAGACGAACAGGCGCTCCGGCATGCCCTCGAAGCCGAGCTGCTCGGACTGCTCGGCGCGCGGTCGGGGAGCCCGGGAGCCACTGGCTGCTGACTGTCGTCGCACCCCTGAGATCCTGCCACCCCGGTACGACAGCGGACGAAGCGCTCAGGCGTTGTTGAGGTACTGGGTCACGAATGCGGCGATCGCGTCGGCGATGAGCTGCACGGCGATGGCGGCCAGCAGCAGGCCGGCGATGCGGGTCAGCACCTCGATGCCGCCGGGGCGCAGCACCTTGACGATCCCGCCGGAGAAGCGCAGCACCACCCAGACGGTGACCATCACGGCGACGATGGCCAGCCCGATGGCCAGGTAGTCGACGGCGCCGCCGGCCTGCTGGACGAAGAGCATGGTGGCCACGATGGCGCCCGGCCCGGCCAGCAGCGGGGTGCCGAGCGGCACCAGCGCGATGTTGGAGGTGACCTGCTGGCTCGGGTCGTCCGACTTGCCGGTCAGCAGTTCCAGCGCGACCAGGATCAGCAGCAGGCCGCCCGCGGCCTGGAGCGCGGGCAGGTCGACGTGCAGGTACGCCAGGATCGTCTGCCCCGCCACCGCGAAGATCACGATGACCCCGAGCGCCAGCGCCACGGCCTGCCAGGCGGCCCGGTTCCGGTCGCGCGCCGTCAACGGCCCGGTGAGCGCGAGGAAGATGGGCATCATTCCGGGCGGGTCGACGATCACCAGCAGGGTCACGAAGACCTCGCCGAAGAGCTTGAGATCCACGCGGACACGGTAGCCGTGCCGCCGGAGCGCTTCAGCTCGAAGCGACAGGGGTCACCCCGCGGGCCAGCGCGACGATCCGCTCGTACGCCTCGGGTCCGGTGGTGTGCGCGCCGAGCCGGACGGTCTTGTGCGTGCCGTGGAAGTCGGACGAGCCGGTGACCAGCAGCCCGAGCTCGGCGGCGAGTCGGCGGACGTGCTCCCGCTCGGCCGCGTCGTGGTCCTCGTGGTCGGCCTCCAGGCCGGCCAGGCCGGCCGCGGCCAGGTCCGCGATCAGCTCGTCCGGCACGATCCGGCCGCGCCGGCTGGCTCTCGGGTGGGCGAAGACGGGCACGCCGCCGGCCGCCCGCACCAGCGCCACCGCGCGGAACACCTCGATGTCGTCCTTGGGCAGCCGGTACCGCTCGCCGAGCCAGTCCGGCCCGAACGCCTCGCTCGTGGTGGCGACCAGTCCGGCCCGGATCAGCGCCTGCGCGATGTGCGGGCGGCCCACGGTGCCGCCGTCCGCGCCGGCCAGGATCTCCGTCCAGCTCACCTGGATGCCGTCGGCCTGGAGCAGCCGCACGATGCGCTCGCCGCGTTCCTCGCGGGCCTGCCGGACCCGGGCCAGCTCCGCGGCCAGTTCCGGCTCGGCCGGGTCGAAGAGGTACGCGAGCAGGTGCAGCGGGATCGCCGGCTCGACGCCGAACCAGCGGCAGGAGATCTCCGCGCCGCGGATCAGGGTGAGGCCGGGCGGCAGCGCGGCGACAGCCGGCGCCCAGCCGGCGGTGGTGTCGTGGTCGGTGAGCGCCACCACGTCGAGCCCGGCGCCGGCGGCGGCCCGGACCAGCTCGGGCGGGGTCAGCGTGCCGTCGCTGGCGGTGGAGTGGGTGTGCAGGTCGATGCGGGCCGGATCGCTCACCCGCCCGACGCTACGCGCCTTCCGGAGCGGCGGGGACGTCGGCCACCACCACCGGCCGGTCCCCCGGCGCCAGCCCTTCGACAGGCGACGCCGTGGGCCGGTCCCCGGCCAGCACCCGCTCCGGCTTGACCCGGACCAGCCCTCCGGTCGCGTCCACGTGCAGCGCCACGCCCGCGTGGGTCCAGGCCACGTCGCCGGCCAGCACCGGGCCGGCCGGGTGCGCGGCCGGGGAGGCGCCCGGGTCGGCCAGGTCGACCAGCAGGGCGGAGCGGGCGTTGCCGTTCGCGAGCAGCCACCGGCCGTCGGCGGACACCCCGCCGAGTCCGTCGGCGGCCAGCTTCACCCCGCATCCGGTACGCACCGGCGCGAGGTCGCGGGCCGGGTCGAGCAGGGCCAGGCAGTGCTGCCCGGGCCGGTCGGCGGTGATCAGGCCGACCAGGCGGCCGTCGGGCCGGGTGCCGTAGACGGCGCGCACGTCCGGGTTCGCGGGCGCCGGCTGCCCACCGAGCGCGCGTTCCCAGACGCTCACCCCGCCCTCGCCGGGCTGCTGGATCAGCACGGCGTCGCCGGCGAACCCGACCGGCACGGCGCCGTCGGGCGCGGGGGTCCGGACCGGCGCGATGAGCTGCCCGGCGACCACCCCGGCGGCGATCACCTCGGGGCCGTCCCGCCAGGCGACCTGCCGCCCGTCCGGGGAGATCGCGACCGCCTCCGCGGCGGCGAGCATGACCTGCGGCGCGGTGCCGTTGGCCGGCACCCACCAGAGGGTACGACCGGCGGCGGTGGCGGCCGAGGTCATCAGCCAGCCCTCGCGGTCGTGGACGCGCTGCGCCCGTTCGACGCCGCTGACCCCGGTCAGCTGCCGCCGTTCGCCGCCGCTGGTGTCCAGCCGGTCGCCGACGAGCAGGTCGAGTTCGGCGCGGACCGGCCCGAAGCGGGTGATCGGGGGCCCCGAGGCCAGCGGGGACGGGGTGAGCCCGGGCGGGTCGCCGAGCACGACCGTGGGGGTGCCGCCGTCGCCGCCGGAGGCGCTGAACTGGGCCACGCCGGTGGTGACGAACACGGTGGCGACGCCGGCCAGGGCCAGGCCGGTGAGCGTACGCCGCCGGCCGGTGCGGCGTGCCCGGCGCAGCACCTCTCCGGCCGGGTCGACTGGTAGCGGCCGGGACGTGGCGACGCGGCGGGACAGCGTCTCCCGCAGCGCCCGCTCCAGCTCGTCGTCGCTCACGGCCAATGGACGCTCCGGGCCACCGGTCCGGTTGTCACAGTCGTGCCGGATGCCGGTCATCGGCTCTCCGCCGGGATCGGAACGGCGGGGCGGACCGGGGCCGCCGGTGGCGGTACCGGCCGCGGCACCCGGGCTGCGGGTCGCGGCGCCGGGGTCCTTGGCACGGACTGCTCGTTTCCGCGCGCGGGCGGCCCCGGCCGGCCGGCCGGGGCAGGCGGCGGAGACGCGGGCTCGGGCAGGCTCAGGGCCGCCTCGGAGCCCAGGCGGCGACGCAGCGTGTTGAGCGCCCGGGAGGTCTGGCTCTTGACGGTGCCCGGGGAGATCTCCAGCAGCGCGGCGGTCTGCGCCTCGGACATGTCCTCGTAGAAGCGCAGCACCAGCACGGCCCGCTGCCGGGCGGGCAGCGCCTGCAGGTGCCGCCAGAGCGCGTCCCGGTCGAGTTGCTGCTCGATCTCGTCGACGCCGGCGTGCTCCGGCAGCACCTCGGTGGGGCGCTCGCCGTGCCAGCGGCGCCGCCACCAGCTGGTGGACGTGTTGACCAGGACCCGGCGGGCGTACGGCTCGATGGCCTCGATCCCGCCGAGCCGCTTCCAGGCCAGGTAGGTCTTCGTGAGCGCGGTCTGGAGCAGGTCCTCGGCGGTGGCCCAGTCACCGGCGAGCAGGTAGGCGGTGCGCAGCAGCGCGCCGGACCGGGCCGCGACGAATTCGCGGAACTCCTCCTCCAGCGGATCTCTGCTCACCACGCTCATCTCCCCCCGTCCTGCCTGGCAGGATGCCACGGCCCGGTCGGTCAGGTCGATGGCGGAAGGTGTGCAGTTCATCCGATGTTCGGACGAAAACTTTCAAGCTCCGTCGTCGGCCTTCGCCTCGTCGGCCTCCTTGCCCAGCCGTGCCTCGACCGCCTGCGGCTCGTACATCTCCTCGACCACGCGCAGGTAGAGCTCGTTCGGGTTGGGCAAGTTCTTGATCACCCGGAGTGCCTGTTCCTGGCCGGCGGACTCCAGCACGAACGTGCCGTAGTTGAGCGCGCGGCCGGTCGGGCTCTGCTCGTACTTCATGTCGGTGACCCGGGTGAGCGGCATCATCGCGACCTGGCGGGTGATGATCCCGTTGACCACCATCACCCGCTTGTTGGTGAGGATGAACCGGTCGTACCACCAGTCGGCGACCTTCCAGGCGACCCAGCCCATCACGCCGAACCAGAGCAGCACGGCGACGGTGGTCAGCGCGCCGACGTCCCGCCCGGCGAGGAAGCCGGAGAGGTAGCCGAGCACGAACGTGGCCGCCACGCCGACGATGATCGGGGTGGTGAGGTGGATCCAGTGCCGCTTCCACTCGCCCCGGTAGCGCTCGGTGGGGAAGAGGTAACGCGCCACGAGCGAGCTGGGCTCGTCCTCCAACGGCAGCACCCGGCGGGGTGCCATGCCGGTGGCGTCGGACCGCAGCCCGGCCAGCTCCTCCTCGGAGATCGGCTGGTCCGGGAAGCCGTCCGGATCCCGTACCCAGGCCCGGCCGGACCGCCCCTCACCGGTGTACGCGCTGCCGTAGCCGGCGTCGTCCGCGTCCGCGTACGGGCCGGGGCCGTAGGCGCTGGGCGGCTCGTCCGGGTCGATCCGGGGGATCGGCTCGGTGTCGCGCTCCCGGCGTGCCCGGTCGGGGTCGTCCGGGTCGAAGGGTGGACCGGAGGGGCTTCCCATGGGCGGCTAGGCGACGAGGTTGGTGAAGAAGTCGCCGAAGCCCTGCGCGATGTCCATGATGCCGCCGCCGAGAGACTTGAAGACGTCGGCGGCGGAGTTGGGCCGGTACGCAACGAAGAAGATCAAGAATGCGATGCCGGCCCAGGTGAGGACCTTCTTGACCATAGCGGGCCATCCTCTCGCGCGGCGCCGGGTCCGTTTACCGCAGCGGCACCCAGAGTATCAGCATGGTGTCTTACCGTGAATATCTGCGTCCGCTCTCCGACTCACCGGTGCGGGCGGTCAGGCCCGTCCGTGCAGGTACGGAGACGGTGCGCCGTACACGAGTTCGGGCGGTGTCCACTCGGTGAGGTCGTGCAGCACGACTTCTTCCGCGAGGAGGTGACCCGCACTCGCCGGCCAGGCTATCGCATGGAGCCACATTCCCCGAGCCTCGCCGGCGTACGCGCTTCGATCCGTTTCGGAGCGTACGAGCCACAGTGGAGTCGGATGGCCGCCAACGCGGATCTTCGCGTGCGGCAGCCGCTCGGGATGACCAGGGCCGGGATCGGTCAACGCCTCCTCCACCTGGGGACCGGGATCGGGGCCGGGCAGTCCCGCGAAGCGGGAACCGAGACCGATGCCGGGTTCCTCGGCGACGAAGATCAGGTCGGCCGGTCCACCGTCCAGCGGGGCCGGTCCGGCGCAGGCGACCAGCGTGGCCCGGACTCCAGCGCGTTCGTCGCCCGCCCAGGCCACGCCGGTGAGCGTCCAACCCGGTGGGAGCGGCCACGGGCACCACAGCGGCATCCGGAGCCGGCCGGTCGGGTCGGGGTCGGCCGCCATCCGCTCGACCACGCTGGCCATGATCTCGTCGTTGATGCGCTCGGGCACGTGCAGCGGCGCGACCGGGCCGCAGCGCAGGCACCGGTGCTCGGCGTGCATCAGGTCCGGCTCGCGTACCGGCCCGGCGCATCTCGGACAACTCACCGCGACAGTCACACCCTCACCGTCGCCCCCGCACGGCGGGGCGTCAAGCGGGGCGGGCCGACCGGCGTGGGATTTCCGTCCGGTGGTGGAACCGCGGCGTCAGTCCGGCGGCGGCCCGGCGTACGACCGGATCCAGGCGTGCATGGCGATGCCGCTGGCCACGCCCGCGTTGATGGACCGGGTCGAGCCGTACTGGGCGATCGAGAAGAGCGCGTCGCAGGCCGACCGCGCCACCGGGGACAGGCCGGGTCCCTCCTGACCGAAGAGGAGCACGCAGCGGCGCGGCAGCACGGCGGTCTCCATCGGCCGTGAGCCGGGCAGGTTGTCGATCCCGACCACCGGCAGGCTCTCGTCCCGCGCCCAGGCGACGAACTCCTCGATCGTCGGATGGTGCCGGACGTGCTGGTAGCGGTCGGTCACCATGGCGCCCCGGCGGTTCCACCGCCGCCGCCCGACGATGTGCACCTCGGCGGCGAGGAAGGCGTTGGCGTTGCGGACCACGGTCCCGATGTTGAAGTCGTGCTGCCAGTTCTCGATCGCCACGTGGAACTCGTGCCGCCGCCGGTCCAGATCGGCCACGACCGCCTCGCGCCGCCAGTAGCGGTACCGGTCCACCACGTTGCGCCGGTCACCGGCGACGAGCAGCTCCGGGTCGTAGCGCGGGTCGTCCGGCGGGTCACCGGGCCACGGCCCCACACCCACGTCGAGCTGGTCGTCGGTCACGGTTGCCGAGGGTACGGCCCGGCCAGCCTCACAGTCAGCGCAGGTCGAGCGCGCCGCCCAGCCGGTCGAGGAAACGCCGGTCGGCGGGACTCGGCGTGGTCTGCCCGGCGCGGCACACGCGGGCGGCGACCGACTCCACCCACTGCCGGTACGCCGCCGAGTCGGCCGGATCGGCGCGGCGGCGCAGCACCCGTACCGCGGCCCGGGCGGCGGCCAGCAGGTCGACCAGGTCGGTCAGGCGCTCGTCCCGCTCGGTCGCGCCGTCGTGGCGGGCGTAGATGGCGGCCACCACGGCGCGGACGAGATCACTGTCGAAGGCGCGTCCGGCGGCCACCGCGTCCAGACCGGCGAGGCCGGCGGCGACACCGCGCGGCGGACGCCCGGGCCCGGGCGCCGCGGCGGCGACCAGCACGCGGCCGGGCAGGTCGGTGAGCAGGTCCCACTCCGTCGCGGAGTACGCGGCGGTGGTGAGCGGCGCGGCGCGGCGACCGGCGGAAGGCGGCTCTACGGCTTCGGAGTGGCTCATGGGCACCTCCAGCCCGAGCATATGCCTCCGGACGAGATCCGGGCCCCGTCCCCGCCGAACGGAGAACGAGGCCCGGTGAGCCGGACGGACGCGGGTCAGCGCGGCTCGGGGAAGCTGGGACGCTCCGGGTCGACGCCGTCCGGGACGGCGGCGGCCGCGTACTCCTTCTTGGGGACCATGACCTTGCGGCGGAACACGCAGACCAGCGTGCCGTCCTGGTTGTAGCCGCGGGTCTCGACGGCGACCACGCCCCGGTCGGGCTTGGAGGCCGACTCCCGCTTGTCCAGGACCGTCGTCTCGCCGTAGATGGTGTCGCCGTGGAACGTCGGCGCGACGTGCCGCAGCGACTCGATCTCCAGGTTGGCGATCGCCTTGCCGCTGACGTCCGGCACGGACATGCCGAGCAGCAGCGAGTAGATGTAGTTGCCGACCACCACGTTGCGCTTGAACTGCGAGGCGGACTCGGCGTAGTGCGCGTCCATGTGCAGCGGGTGGTGGTTCATGGTGAGCAGGCAGAAGAGGTGGTCGTCGTACTCGGTGACCGTCTTGCCCGGCCAGTGCCGGTAGACCGCGCCGACCTCGAACTCCTCGTAGTAGCGGCCGAACTGCATCCTTGTCCCCTTCGACAGGCGGCGATGGAGTTCGGCACAGCATGCCTTATCGCTTGTTAAGGCGAGGTGCGGGGCGCTCACGCGGCGGAAATGTCACACCGAGGGCCACCGAGGTCCGGACGCAATGAGCGGCGGGGCCCTCCCCGGCACCCGCCGCCCACGCTCTGATGCGAAGAATTCTGCCGTACGGCGCACCACATCAACAGAGACGGAGGTCACATTTACCTTTTCGTAACACTACGGAAAGTCACCGACGCACTGTCGGTAAGCGATCTCCGCAGGCTGGATAGATGCTCGTCAAGCCCGAAGTTACTGATTCGTAGCCAGAACTGTGCGTGATCTCCTTGGAAACGCTCCCATCACGTCCCGTCACGCAAGTGCGGCATGCATTTGCGTTCCGCACGAGCGGCCCGCACAGATAGAGTTCGATGTGCCCAGGGTCACCGTCCGGGCGCTGTGCGTTTCGCCCCCACCGTGCCGGGAATTCGGACGGACTGACCCTGGTTCCACCGGGCGTACGACAATCCGCGGTGATCGGAGAGAGCAATGGCAACGGTTGAGCTGACCACGGCCAACTTTGACGAGGTGACCGGCCAGGACGGGATCGTCCTGCTCGACTTCTGGGCGGACTGGTGCGGCCCGTGCAAGCGCTTCGCCCCGGTCTACGAGCGGTCCTCGGAGAAGCACCCGGACATCGCCTTCGGCAAGGTCGACACCGAGGCGCAGCAGGAGCTGGCGGCGAAGTTCAACATCAGCTCCATCCCGACGATCATGGCGATCCGTGACGGCGTGATCGTGTTCGCCCAGCCGGGCGCGCTGCCGGAGTCCGCGCTGGAGAACCTGATCGAGCAGGTCCAGGCGCTGGACATGGACGACGTCCGCAAGAAGCTGGCCGAGCACAACCACTGACGTACCCGACGCCGCCGGACGACCCCGCCAGGGGCCGGCCGGCGGCGTTTCCACGCCCGCCGCACCGCCGGGACGGACAGTGAGGAATGGCCGACTGAGGGACACTTTCGGCCGCTTCACTCCCGTATCGTCACCATGCGATGGAGACCTTGACCGCCCGCGGGCGCGCGGTCCGAGTGGGCGCCACCCTGCTCGGCCTGGCGCTGCTGCTCCTGGGCACCGTGCGCGGCACCGACGACGACTTCCCGTTCGGGCCGTTCCGGATGTACTCCACCTCCGACCCGCCGAACGCGCCCGCCCCGGACACCCGGGTCGAGGGCGTGGACCGCACCGGCGCGGTGGTCCCGCTCGGCCAGGACGCCACCGGCATCCGCCGCGCCGAGATCGAGGGCCAGCAGAACCGCTACGCCGCCGATCCGAGCCTGCTGCGGACCGTCGCCGACGCGTACGCCGAACGCCACCCCGACGCCCCCGACCTGGTCGAGGTGCGCATCGTGGTCCGCTGGTTCGACATCCAGGGCGGCCGCCCGACCGGCAGGTGGACCGACGAGACGGCCGTGCGCTGGGAGACCGGCGGATGACCGCCTGGCTGACCGAGGCGGTCCCGCGCGGCCGGATCGCCGCGTTCCGCACCCTGGTCTACCTCTTCGTCGCCGCCGACCTGGTGGTGTTCACACCCTGGGTACGCACCCGGGTCGACGTACCCGGCGACCTCTACCAGCCGCTGCTCGTCGGCCGGCTGCTCCCGCTGCCCACCCCCACCCCCGCCCTGGTCGGCGTGGTGTTCTGGGCGCTGCTGGTCACCGCGCTGCTCGCCGCCACCGGCCGGGCGCACCGGCTGCTCGGCTGGACGGTCTTCGCGCTGTACTTCGAGTGGATGATCGTGGCGATGAGCTACGGCAAGGTCGACCACGACCGCTTCGCGCTCCTCGTGGCGCTGGCCGTGCTGCCCACCGCCGGCCGCGCCCGGCACGGCGACCCGACCCGTACCGAGGCGGGCGGCTGGGCGCTGCGGGTCACCCAGATCTCGGTCATCTGCACGTACTTCCTCGCCGCCTGGGCCAAGTTCCGCTTCGGCGGCCTGGACTGGGCGAACGGTTCGGTGCTGGCCCGCGCGATCATCCGGCGCGGCACCGACCTCGCCGACCTGATCGCGCAGGTGCCGCACCTGCTGATCGTGGCGCAGTTCGGCATCCTGGCGTTCGAGCTGCTCAGCCCGCTGGTGTTCGTGCTGCCGGCGCGGTGGCGGACGATGACCGTCGGCTTCTTCTACTCGTTCCACCTGGTGACCATCGCGACGATCACCATCTCGTTCGCGCCGCACCTGGTGGCGATGACCAGCTTCCTGGCGCTGGAGAAGGTCCGTCCGGTGGTGTTCGTCCGGCGCCTGCTCGGCCGTCCGCCGCCCGCCGCGCCGACGGCGCCCGCGACGGCGCCCCTCTCGCCGGCACCGGCCCCCGACCCGTCCTCGACCGCGACCGCCTGACCACGGCCACCCGGCCGGTCAGGCGGTCGGGCCCGGGCGTCCGGTCGGGCCGTACAGCCGTTCCCGGGCCTCCTGCGGCAGCGCGCACGCGGCCGTGCCGCCCGGCAGCCGGTGCCGGTTGCGGGCCACCCAGCGGTACGCGGGCCAGGCCGCGGCGCGTACCGGGGGAAGGCGCAGTCCGGCCCCGGCGAACCGCCAGAGCGGGCCGCTGTCGCCGAGCAGCCGGGCGATGGCGTCCGGCCCGGCGGCGCGGGAGCCGTCGGCGCCCACCCACTGGACCGCCTCCTCGCACTCGGCCTCCGTCAGGCCCAGCGCCGCCAGGTCGGCGAACTGCCACGGGACCACCCGGGCGCCGGTCGGGATCCGACGCTCGATGAACTGCGCGCACCGGGTGCAGAAGGCGCAGTCGCCGTCGTAGACGAAGGTCGACGTCTCCATGCCCCCATCCTGCCCCGCCCCGGGGCACGGCGGCGCGCGGTGTCCGCAGCGTCACTTGCGCTTTGTTCGTACACATGTTCGAATGAGCTCCATGCGCTGGGACAACCTCTCCGCTCCCCCGGACGAGGGGACTCCCGATCGGGCGGCGCCGGCGGCTCCACCCCTGCCGCTGGCGCTGCCCGGCGCCGTCGCCCGCACCTTCGACACCCCGGGCTTCGCCGGCATGACGTTCTACGAGGTCCGCGCCAAGTCGATCATCAACCGGGTGCCCGGCCAGTCGCGTGTGCCGTTCGAGTGGACGATCAACCCCTACCGGGGCTGCTCACACGCCTGCGTCTACTGCCTGGGCGGGGACACGCCGATCCTGATGGCCGACGGGCGCACCAGGGCGATCAGCGAGCTGGAGCCCGGCGACCGGATCTACGGCACCCGGCGGCGCGGCGCCTACCGCCACTACGTCGTCACCACGGTGCTCGACAAGTGGTCCACTGTGAAGCGCGCCTACCGGGTCACCCTGGCCGACGGCACCACGCTCGTCGCCAGCGGCGACCACCGGTTCCTGACCGAACGCGGCTGGAAACACGTCACCGGGAGCATGCGGGGCGGCGGCCGCCGTCCCCACCTGACCACCCGCAACCGCCTGCTGGGCACCGGCCGGTTCGCGGTGGCGCCGAAGCGCTCGGCCGACTACCGCCGGGGTTACCTGCACGCCCTGCTCCGCGACGACGACCGGGCCGGTGCCCGGTTCCGGCTGGCCACCGCCGAGGCGGAGGCGCTGGAGCGGGCCGAACGCTACCTGGCCGACGCGGGGGTCACCGTCGAGCGGGCCACAGTCACCCGGGTCGGCCGCCGGCCGACGACCACGGTGGTACGCACGTCCGGCCCGGCCGAGGTCGTCACCGGCCTGCTGCGCCCGCCGGGCGAGACGACAGACGACTGGTCGCTGGGCTACCTGGCCGGCATGTTCGACGCCACCGGCACCTGCCACCGGGGCGTGTTCCGGATCAGCGTCGCGGACGACGGGAGCCAGGCCCGCACGTCCGGCGCGCTGGAGCGTTTCGGCTTCCGGTGGGCGCTCGACGTGCCGGGCATGCCGGGCGCGGCGCGTCAGCTCCGGCTGACCGGCGGGCTGCCCGAGCGGCTGCGCTTCTTCCACCTCACCGACCCGGCCGTCACGGCCCGGCGCTCGATCGAGGGCATGGCGCTCAAGTGCGCGGCGCACCTCCAGGTGAGCACCGTCGAGGATCTCGGCCTGGAGCTTCCGCTGTGGGACATCACCACCGGCACCGGCGACTTCATCGCCAACGGCGTGGTCAGCCACAACTGCTTCGCCCGCAACACGCACACCTACCTCGACCTGGACGCGGGCGCCGACTTCGACCGCAAGGTGATCGTCAAGGTCAACGCGGGCGAGCTGGTACGCCGTGAGCTGGCCGCCCCACGCTGGCGCGGCGCGCACGTCGCCATGGGCACCAACGTGGACTGTTACCAGCGGGCCGAGGGCCGCTACCGCCTGATGCCGCCGATCATCGAGGCGCTGCGGGACTTCGCGAACCCGTTCTCGATCCTGACCAAGGGCACGCTGCTGCTGCGTGACCTGCCGCTGCTGCGCGAGGCGGCGGAGGTGACCCGGGTCGGGGTGTCGTACTCGGTGGGATTCGTGGACGAGGCGCTCTGGCGGGCGGCCGAGCCTGGTACGCCGAGCCCGCGCCGCCGCCTGGACGCGGTCCGTCAGCTCGCCGACGCCGGCTTCGAGGTGGGTGTGCTGATGGCGCCGATCCTGCCGGGCCTCAGCGACGACGAGGAGTCGATCGACGCCACCGTCGCGGCCGTCGCCGCCTCCGGGGCGGCGAGCGTGACGCCGCTGCCGCTGCACCTTCGGCCCGGCGCCCGGGAGTGGTACGCCCGCTGGCTGGCCCGGGAGTTCCCCCACCTGGTGCCCCGCTACCGGCGGCTCTACCAGGCCGGCTCGTACGCGCCGCAGGCGTACCAGCGGGAGGTGACCGCGCGGGTGCGGATGGCGGCACGCCGGCACGGGCTGCACCGGGGCGAGACCGGCGACAACAGGCGGCTGCCCGAGACCCCGCCGCCCGCCCCGGCCGCCGAACAGCTCTCCCTGCTCTAGCGGTAATGCCCCTGAGGTTGACCCCTGAACTTCCGTGTGTTGACCCACTCCAGCGCCAAGTGTGCGATTATCGCACCATGGCTGATGGTTGGGTCTGGCCCCTCGTCGGTGAGCAGGTACGGCGAGCCCGGTTGTCGCTGGGGATCTCGCAGCAGGATCTCGCGGCGATGGTGGGGCTGGACCGCACAATGCTGGCCAAGGTTGAGGCTGGCAGCCGCCGTTTGGACGGCATGGAGCTGGCTCGGCTTTCCAGGGCACTAAGAGTGTCGATGGAGTACTTGATTCAGCCGCCGCCGGCGGTGTTGTCCCGACGAGCGGCCCCGTTGACCGAGGAAACGGACACTCAGGCAGCACGATCGTCGGAACGCCTCGAAATCGCCATGGTTGAGTGGCTGCGCAACGTCCAGCAGTTGCTGGATCTTGGCGTATTGCTTACCCGTCCGCTGCTTCGCTACCCGCACTCAGTGGAATCCGAGGATGATGCGCGTCAGACAGCCCGGTGGCTGCGACAGCGGTTCGGGCTCGGCGATGCACCGATCGGCAGCATCATGGACGTCTGTGAGCGCGCAGGTCAGTGGGTGCTGGTCACCGACCTTCCAGGCGACGGAGCATCGCTCGTCGAGGGCGACATCGCGGTTGCTGTCGTAAGCACTACGGGCGACCCTGGCCGCCGTCGGGCTACCGCTGCACACGAGTTGGGGCATCTCATCATTGGTGATGAGTATTCTGCCGACCTCGGCGTGAGTGCCTCGCGTGCAGAACGGGAGGCGGTGATTGATGCCTTCGCCGCAGAACTGCTGCTGCCCGTGCAAGCGATTGCCGCAGCCGGAGCCCCCGGGACGGTGAGCCGGGACCAGATCGTGAGCTATGCGGCTCGATACCGTACCTCTTGGTTGCTGGCGTTGCGGCAGGCTGAGCAGGCAGGGACCATCGACGCAGAGACGCGTAGATCCTGGAGCCAGGTTCGGCCCACGCATGTGGAGTTCATGGAGGCATTGGGCTGGGCGCCGCAGCCCGACCTTGTGTCGGTGCGGGTACCGCCCGCCTACGCACAGGCCGTGATGGACGCGTGGCGGAACAGGCGCATCACCCGGGCGAGGGCTCTGGAGTTGATGCATGGCCACATCGCCGACGAGGATCTGCCGCAGGAGGACGACCTGGAGATCGCGCCGTGAGCCTGTCGGCGCAAGCCAACCCCGTCCTTGTACTCGACACGATGGTTCTCAGCCACTTCACTCTCGCTGACCGGCTGGACGTCTTGCAGGACCTGCTGCTCGATGCCGATTGTTGGACGACTCAGGTGGTTCGGGAGGAGTTGCGGGCGGGATCTGCGGATCATCGTGAACTGGCCGTCGCTTGCGAGGCGGATTGGCTGACCACTGCCCAGTTAGACACCCTCGATGAGGTGCGGTGCTTCACCAAATGGGCCGCGCGGCTCGGCTCGGGTGAGCGCGACCTTGGGGAGGCGTCCGTCCTCGCTGCCGCCGAACTGCGGGATGGGGTGGCCATCACGGACGACAGGAACGCGACGCAGGTCGCCCGCGCCCACGGCGCCCGGGTGCACGGCACCATCTGGCTTCTCGCGGGGGCCTGCCGGGACGGCAAACAAACCCTTACGGCTGCGGGGAACCTCATTGAGGCACTCAGAGCAACCGATGCTCGTCTGCCCTGCTCGGGAGCTGAGTTTCCCGCCTTCGCCCGTAAGCACAACCTCCTATAGTCACTACTGAAAGCTTCTTGACCTAACGGGAGGGTAGCGACTCGCGCGACGCGGCGGCTTCGGACTCCTTGTAGAACAACGTCCTGAACCGCCGATCATGGGCCACCCGCCAACAACTACGGATCGCGATCGTGACCTGGATCGAACGGACCTATCACCGCCGCCGACGCCAGCGGTCGCTGTCCGGGTTGACCCCGTTGAATTCGAGGCCATCATGCACCCACCGGCCAGTCAGGCCGCGTGACTACACCTGTCACCTGCCGGTGCAGACCCACAACGCTGCTGAGCATTACCTCTAGCGGGGAGGACCCGCGCCGGCGGGGCTAGGCTCGGGGGATGCGTTCCGCTCAGCAGATCCTCGCCGACTCCGCCGTGATCGCCGTCGTGGGCGCCTCCCGCGATTTGGGCAAGGCCGCGCACCGCGTACCGCTGGAGATGCAGCGGCACGGCTGGCGGATCATCCCGGTCAACCCGACTGTGGACGAGTTGTTCGGCGAGAAGGCGTACCCGACGCTGGCCGACATCCCGCACCCGGTCGACCTGGTCGACGTGTTCCGCCCGGCGCGGGACGCCGTCGACGTGGTCCGGCAGGCGGTGGCGATCGGCGCCCCGGCGGTGTGGTTGCAGCTCGGCATCTTCTCGGGCGAGGCGCGCCGGATCGCCGAGGAGGCGGGCCTCGACTACGTCGAGGACAGGTGCCTCATCGTGGAGCGGGCCGCCGCCGGACTGACCCGTACCTCCGGCCCGACGGCCGACTGACGGCGCGGCACGCGGCGCGTACCCTTCCGGGCATGTCCGGTCCCGGCCCGATGGCTGCGGCGGTGCCCGACCGCGACGGGTTGTGGTCCCGCCGGTTGATCGCGCTCCTGGCCGGTACGGCGGTGGCCGCGGTGAGCGGCCGGGTTCTCCTCGCGCTGGATCCGTCGCACCTCGACGCGGCTCGTGGCGTGGTGTGGCTGGTGATGCTGGGGCACCTGGCGCAGCGGTACTGGCGGCCACGGCGGACCGGCCGGCTGATCTGGCGGCCCCGGGTGGCCGGGCCGCACGGCGCCGAACCGGGGCTGGTCGCCCGGCGGTCGGCGGCGGGATGGCTGGGGCTGACCGCGGACGTGACAGCGGGTGTCGTGGTGGCCCTCGGCGGTTTCTCGGTCCTGACCGAGCGCTGGCCGCAGGTCGAGGCGGGGCGACCGCCGGTGCTGGCCGCGGTGGCTCTCGGCCTGGGCTGGGTGGTCTACGCGGAGACGCGGTTCACCGGCCGGCTGGCGTTGACCGGCGGCGGGCTCCGGTACGGCGGGGACTGGTACCCGTGGTCGGAGATCCGGGGCGTCCGGCGCTCCGGCGAGCGCGCCGGCGGTGTGCACCTCCGGCTGGAACCGGAGCGGCTGCCCCGGACGGTGGTCGGCGGACGCGACCTGGCCGTGCCGGACGAACGGCTCATCGCCGCGATCGAGGCGTTCCGGACCACGCCGGAGGCGCTGGCGGTGGGGTTGCCGGTGACACCCCCGGCGCCGGCCCCCGGCGTGGCGGAACGCTGAACGCTACTGCTTGTACTGCTTGAGCAGGCCGCGCGAGATGATCGTCTTCTGGATCTCCGAGGTGCCCTCGCCGATCAGCAGGAACGGCGCCTCGCGCATCAGGCGCTCGATCTCGTACTCCTTGGAGTAGCCGTAGCCGCCGTGGATCCGGAACGCCTCCTGGACCACCTCGGCGCAGTACTCGGAGGCGAGCAGCTTGGCCATGCCGGCCTCGACGTCGTTGCGCTGGCCGGCGTCCTTGAGCCGGGCCGCGTTGACCATGAGCGCGTGCGCGGCCTCGATCTTCGTACCCATCTCGGCGAGCTTGAACGCGACGGCCTGGTGCCGGGCGAGCGGCTGGCCGAAGGTGTGGCGCTGCTGGGCGTACGCGACGGCCAGCTCGAACGCCCGGATCGAGATGCCGCAGGCGCGGGCCGCGACGTTGACCCGGCCGACCTCGATGCCGTCCATCATCTGGTAGAAGCCGCGGCCGACCTTCTCCTCGCCGCCGAGCACGGCGGAGGCGGGCACGGTGACGCCGTCGAGCACCATCTCGGTGGTCTCGACGCCCTTGTAGCCCATCTTGTCGATCTTGCCGGGGATGGTGAGGCCGGGCGCGGTCTCACCGAAGCCGGGCTCCTTCTCCAGCAGGAAGGTGCTCATGTTGCCGTAGACCGAGTCGGCCCCGGTGTCGGTCTTGACCAGGGTGGCCACCACCGACGAGTACGCGCCGTTGGTCAGCCACATCTTCTGGCCGTTGAGGACGTAGTTGTCGCCGTCGCGGACGGCCTTCGATTTGATCGCCGAGACGTCCGAGCCGCACTCGGGCTCGGACATCGAGAACGCGCCGCGCACCTCGCCGGTGGCCATCCGGGGCAGCAGCCGGGCCTTCTGGTCGGCGGAGCCGTGCTGCGAGATCAGGTACGCCACGATGAAGTGCGTGTTGACGATGCCGGAGATCGACATCCAGCCCCGGGACAGCTCCTCGACCACGAGCGCGTAGGTCAGCAGGGACTCGCCCAGCCCGCCGTACTCCTCGTCGATGGTGAGGCCGAACAGCCCCATCTCGCGCATGCCGTCGAGGATGTCGCTCGGGTACTCGTCGGCGTGCTCCAGCCGCTGCGCGTGCGGAATGATCTCTTTGTCGGCGAACTCCCGGACAGTTTCCAGGATCGACCGCTGCACGTCGGTCAGTCCGGGCGTCTGGGCGAGTCGGGCCATCTCAGCCTCCGGGGTCGTCGGCGCATTACTCAGGGGTAACTGAACGCTCGGTCAGTATCGGCCCCGGGACCGGCGCAGCCAAGGTGACCAGTCCCTACAACCGCTGTGAAAAGGTTCACCGCTACGGGTAGCGTCCGCAAGAGAGAGGGCCCGTTCACCTGGGGAAAAGGGGCGCGCGTGACTGACGAGCAGCCACCCTCACCGTACGAGCCGCCGCCGCACGGCCAGCCGTACGGGCAGCCGCAGTACGGCCAGCAGCATCCGCAGTGGGGCCAGCAGCCCCCGTACGCCCCGCAGCCGCCCTACGGCCAGTACGGCCCACCCGGGCCGGGGCCACGCCCCGGCGGCACGAACGTGCTCGCCATCCTGTCACTGGTCTTCGCGTTCGTCTTCGCGCCCGCCGGCATCGTCTGCGGCCACCTGGCGAAGCGGCAGATCCGGCAGACCGGCGAGGACGGCGACCAGCTCGCCACCTGGGGACTGATCCTCAGCTACATCTTCACCGCGATCGGCCTGGTGGCCTGCTGCGGCTGGATCGGGCTGGCGATCTGGGCCAACTCCGACAACGGCACCTACTGAGGCTCAGCGGAACTGCGCCTCCCGGACGCTGTTGCCACCGTCGACCACGAGCATCTGCCCGGTGATGTACGACGCGGCCGGCGAGCAGAGGAACGCGATCGCGGCGGCCACCTCGTCCGGCGTGCCGGGACGCCCGACCGGCGTACCCAGGCCCTGCTTGATCTCGGCCATGGTGGACGCCGCGGTGTGGATGATGCCCGGCGCCACCGCGTTCACAGTCACCCCGTCGGCGATCATCTCCATCGCCAGCGCCCGGGTCAGCCCGACCACGCCGGCCTTGGCCGCCGCGTAGGCCGCCTCGGTGGGCAGCGCGTTGACCGGCCCGGCGGTGGCGGCCAGGTTGACGATCCGGCCCCAGCCCCGTTCGGCCATGCCACCGATGAACGCCCGGCTGCACAGGAACGCGGTGGTCAGGTTCCTGTCGATCTCGCCGCGCCACTCGTCGTACGTCAGCTGGGCCACCGGCCGCAGCACCTCCGGGCTGGCCCGGCTGGCCAGGCCCGCGTTGTTCACCAGCACCTCGACGTCGCCGAGCTGCTCGGCCACCGCGTCGGCGAGCGCGCCCACCTCCGACTCGTCGGTGAGGTCGGCGACGAAGCCGGTGACGCCCAGCTCGCCCGCGCGCTCGTGGATGCGCCGGGTGGTGGAGACGATCGCCACCCGGGCGCCCAGGTCGGACAGCCGGCGCGCGGTCGCGTACCCGATGCCGTCGGCGCTGCCCGCGCCGGTGACCAGCGCGACCCGGCCGTCCAGCCGCATGGTGGCCGGTTCCGGCAGCGGCGCCGGCCGTTCGGAGTCGGCGGCGCCGACCGGCTCGCCGCCACGCGGGCGCCGCACCGACCCCGGCCGGCTCATGTCCCGTCGCGACCGACCCCCACGCGCGTCAAGTGCCATGCCGAGGATCCTGCCCGGTACCGACCCGCCGGGCAACGCGCGCCCGGAAAGAGGGTGCTCCGTGTCGCGAGCCGGTGGCTACCCTGAGCCGACCACGTACCTGGAGATGATCAGATGAGCTATCCCCCACCGCCCGGTGGTTGGCAGGACCCCTCGGCGGCCGGGCCGCACTCGGCGCCGCCGGCCGACCCGATCATGCCCGCGATCCCGAACCAGCCGGGCCAGGCCGACCCGTACGCGCCGGTCGCCGATCCCTACGCGCCGGTCGCCGACCCGTACGCGGGCGCGAAGTCCCCGTACGCCCCACCCGGCGGCGACCCGTACGCCGCCGCGATGCCCGGCTACCCGCCCCCGGGCACCTACCCGCCGCCGGGGGCCTATCCCGGCTACGCGATGCCGCCGGCCCGCACCAACACGATGGCCATCGTGGCGCTGGTCCTGTCGCTCGTCGGATTCGCCTCGTGCATCACCGCGCCGATCGGCGCGATCATGGGCCACGTCGCGCGCAAGCAGATCCGGGAGACCGGTGAGCAGGGCGAGGGCATGGCCACGGCGGCCATCATCGTGGGCTGGATCCTGACCGCTCTGCTGGTCGCCGGCATCATCTTCTACATCGTGATGATCGTGATCGCGATCGGCGCGTCCAGCGCCAGCAGCAGCTACTGACGCCACCGGGCCGCCCCCGGGCGCGGGGGCGGCCCGACGCGCGATCAGGCCGAGGGCGGCGTGAACGAGGACGTACGGGACATGCCGGCGGCGCGGCCCTTGGCGGCGATCACCAGGGCCATCTTGCGGGACGCCTCGTCGATCATCTCGTCGCCGAGCATCACCGCGCCGAGCTTCCCGCCCGCCTCCGAGGTGTAGTAGTCGTAGGCGTCGAGGATCAGCTCGGCGTGGTCGTAGTCGGCCTGCGCCGGCGAGTAGACCTCGTTCGCCGCGTCGATCTGGCCGGGGTGCAGCACCCACTTGCCGTCGAAGCCCAGCGCCGCCGAGCGCTTCGCCACCTCGCGGAACGCGTCCACGTCGCGGATCTGCAGGAACGGGCCGTCGATGGCCTGCTTGTCGTGCATCCGCGCGGCCATCAGGATGCGCATCAGGATGTAGTGGTACGGGTCGCCCGGGTAGTCCGGGATCAGCGCGCCGACCACCAGGGACTTCATGTTGATCGAGGCCATGAAGTCGGCCGGGCCGAAGATGATCGTCTCGACCCGGGGCGAGGCGCCCGCGATGGCGTCCACGTTAACCAGCCCGGCCGCGTTCTCGATCTGCGCCTCGATGCCGATCCGGCCCACCTCCAGGCCGAGCGTCTTCTCGATCTGGGTGAGCAGCAGGTCCAGCCAGTGCACCTGCTCGGCGTTCTGCACCTTCGGCAGCATGATGCAGTCCAGGTTCGCCCCGGCGCCCTCGACCACCTCGATGACGTCCCGGTAGGTCCACGGCGTGGTCAGGTCGTTCACCCGGACCACGCGGGTCTTGCCCGCCCAGTCGCCCTCGTTCAGCGTCGCCACGATGTTCTTGCGCGCGTCCGGCTTGGCCAGCGGGGCGACCGCGTCCTCCAGGTCCAGGAAGACCTGGTCGGCGGGAAGGCCCTGGGCCTTGCCGAGCATCTTGACGCTGGAGCCGGGCACCGCCAGGCAGGATCGGCGGGGACGACCGACAGCGGTCATGGGTGCGCTCCTTCCAGCGTCCGGCGCAGGCGCCGGCGCAGCGGTGGATTTCGAGAACTTAACGATCCCAAAGGGCGTGGTGACGCCACGGTAACCTCGTGCCGTGACCGGGGTGAATGGACCTGTGGAAGATCTCACTGAGCGTCGGATCGTGGTGCTGACCGGGGCGAGCTCCGGCATCGGCCTGGCCGCCGCGGAGGAGCTGGCGCGCCGCGGTGACCAGGTGGTGCTGGTCGGCCGGGACCCGGCCCGGCTGCGCGCCGCGGGCGAGCGGGTCCGCGAGTGCTGCGGCGAGCAGCCGGAGCTGTTCCGCGCCGACTTCGCGGTGCTCGACGACGTACGCGGGCTCGCCGAACGCCTGCGCGAGCGCTACGACCGGATCGACGTGCTCGCCAACAACGCCGGCGCGATCGTGCTGGAGCCGATCACCACGGTCGACGGTTTCGAGCTGAGCATGCAGGCCAACCACCTCGCCCCGTTCCTGCTCAGCAACCTGCTGCGAGACCGGATCGGGCGGATGGTGGTCACCGGCTCGGACGCGCACCGCAGCGGCGTGCTCGATCCCGACGACCTCAACTCCGCGCTGCGCTCGTACCGGCCGTTCCGCGCGTACGGCACCAGCAAGCAGGCGAACATCCTGTTCACCTCCGAGGCGGCCCGGCGCTGGCCGGAGGTGCCCGCGCACGTGTTCCACCCGGGCGTGGTGCGGACCCGCTTCGGCAACGAGAGCCGGATCGTGGCGCTCGGCATGCGGCTGCTGCCGTTCCGCAGCCCGGAGAAGGGTGCCGAGACGCTGGTCTGGCTCGCCTGCCAGGACCCGTCCCGGCTGATGAACGGCGGCTACTACGCCGACCGCAAGCCGCATCGGCCCCGGCCCAAGGCGGCCGACCCGGCGCTGGCCGCGCGGCTCTGGACGGCCAGCGCGAAGGCCGTCGGCGTCGACGCCTGAGCGGGTCACCACGACCGCCGGTCCGCTGGGACACTCGACGCCATGACGACGGGAAACGAGGTCCTGCTGGTCGCGCTGGTCGACCTGAGCGCCGACGCGGACGCCGGGCGGCGGTACGAGGACGCGGTGCTGGCGCTGCTCGGCCGGCACGGCGGCGAGTTGCAACGGCGGCTGCGTACCGGCGACGGGGAGACCGAGGTGCACGTGATCCGGTTCGCCGCCCGCGCCGGGCTGGACGCGTTCCTGGTCGACCCGGACCGCGTCGCGCTGCGCGCCGAGCTGGGCGATGCCGCGCCCGCCACCCGCGTGCTTGAGGTACGCGACGTCTGAGCTGCGCCTTCTCCCTCACTTCATCACGCGGGGACGCCGAGAACAAGACTTGATCTTGGGGCTGGCGAGGCGCAGTGTCGGGGCATGGACTTCGATCCTCTGGCCACCGCCCGCCGCGCACTCTGGATCGGCGGCGCGCAGTGGGCCGGCAAGACGACACTCGCGGTCACGTTGGCACTGCGGTACGGGCTGACCGCGTACCTCTACGACCGCCACGACGCGCGAGGGCACGACGACCGGCGGATCGCCGACCGGATCCGACGGGATGAGCCGCCGGACGGCCCGGACGCGGAGGCGACCTGGGTGACGACGAACCCGGAGCGGATGGCAGCCGAGACCCTCGCCGGATTTCCGCGCCGCTTCGAGTGGGTGCTCGACGACCTGAGCGCGCTGGTGAGCGGCCGCCGGGTGGTCGCCGAGGGCTGGGGGCTGCGGCCCGAACTGGTTGCCCCGATCGTCGAGTCGACAGGGCAGATGGTGGTGCTGGTGCCGACGCCGGAGTTCCGCGCGTACCAGGTGGAACGGCTGCCGCGGGCGATGGCCCGGCATCCCGGCGTGAGCGACCCGGAGCGGGCGTGGCGTCATCGGATCGCGCGCGACGAGCTGGTCGCCGCCGACGCGGTCGCCGCCGCCCGGGCGCTCGGGGTACGCGTGATCGAGGTGGACCTCGACCGGGACGCCGAGGCGGTCGCAGCGCTGGTCGCCGACCACTTCGCCGGATACCTCTGAGCGTCACCGCGACACGTGCACCGGGACGCTCGTCACCACCACGCCGGGCAGCGCCCGCAACGCGGTCCGCAGCCGCTGCTCGGCGCGGCTGTGCAGCAGCCGGTACCGACGTCGGCGCAGCACCACCTCCGGCACGATCACGGTGAGCGTCAGGTCCGGGCTCGCGGCGTGCAGCGCCTCCAGGTAGTGCGCCAGCGGGCCGATCACCGACCGGTACGGCGACACGATCGTCTCCAGCTTCAGGTGGTCGCCCCAGGCCCGCCACTGGTCCCGGAACCGGTCCGCCTCGTCCTGCGCCGGAGCGAGGTGCACGGCGAGCGTCGGCCGCCCGAGCGAGGTCGCGTACGCCAGCGCGCGCAGCGACGCCCGGTTCAGCCGGGCCACCGGCACCACCACCAGGTGGCGTACCTGCTGGGGCAGCTCGTCGCACTCGGCGGGCGGCGCGGACGGCGGCGAGTGCAGCGCCAGCGCGCGGTGCAGCCGGTCGTAGTGCCCGTGGATCCGGCGGAACAGCAACACCAGCAGCGGCACCGCGAGCACCACCACCCAGGCGCCCTCGGCGAACTTGGCTACCGCCGCGGTCAGCAGCACCAGGCCGGACAGCGTCGCGCCGACCGCGTTGACCGCTAGCCGGCGACGCCAGCCCGGCCCCCGACGGCGCCGCCAGTGCACCACCATGCCGGTCTGGGACAGCGTGAAGGCGAGGAAGACGCCCACCGCGTAGAGCGGGATCAGCCGCTCGGTGTGCCCGCCGAACGCGACGAACACCACCGCCGCGGTCAGCGCCAGCGCCACCAGCCCGTTGCTGAACGCCAGCCGGTCGCCCATGTGCAGGAACCGGCGCGGCGCGTGCCCGTCCCGGGCCATGAAGAACAGCAGCCGGGGAAAGTCGTTGAACGCCGTGTTCGCCGCGAGCAGCAGGATCAGCGCGGTGGTGGCCTGCAGGATCGCGTACCCGGGACCGCTGGGGAACGTGACCCGGCCGAGCTGGGACAGCAGCGTCTCGTCCGCGCGGGGCGCCAGACCGTCGAGGTGGATCAGCCCGATCAGGCCGGCGAACAGCGTCACCAGCATGGCGACCATCCAGCCCAGCGTGGTGCGGGCATTGCGCCACTCCGTCGGGCGGAACGCGGGCACCGCGTTCGAGACCGCCTCGATGCCGGTCATCGACACCGCCCCGGAGGAGAACGCCCGCAGCACCAGCAGCAGGCCCAGCCCCTCGGCCGCGGGCGCCGAGGGCGGCGGCAGCGGCGCGAAACCCCGCGAGGCGGCCTTCGCGTACCCGACCGCCAGCACCACGAGCAGCACCACCACGAACGCGTACGTGGGCAGCACGAAGATGTTCCCGGCGGTGCGTACGCCACGCAGGTTGCCGGCGAGCAGCACGGCGATCACCAGCACCCCGAGCGGCACGGTCCACCGGCCGAGGCCGGGCAGCGCCGAGGTGACCGCGTGCACCCCGGCCGCGATCGACACCGACACGGTCAGCACGTAGTCGAGCATCAGCCCGGCCGCGGCGGCGAGTCCCGGCGTACGCCCGAGGTTGTCCCCCGCGACGATGTACGAGCCGGCGCCGTGCGGATAGGCCGGGATGGTCTGCCGGTAGGACAGGCCGACCGCGACCATCAGCACCACCAGCACGGCGGCCAGCGGCAGGGCCAGCCCGAGCGCGGCGCTCCCGGCCAGCACCAGCACCGCGAGCATCGCCTCCGGCCCGTACGCGACGGAGCTGAGCAGATCCGAGGAGAGCACCGGCAGCGCGACCAGCTTGCGCATCCGCTCGTAGAGCACCGACGCGCTGGACAACGGCGGACCGATCAGGGTCCGGCGGACCCGGGCGACCGACCGGCCGGCCCGGTTGCCGGGCAGGTCCGCCGCGCCGGTGGCGACCAGTTCCCCCGGCTGCGCCAGGGTGAACATGTCGATCGGCGCCAGCCGGCCGAAGCGGGTGGGCGCCGGATGGTGGTCGTGCCGGCCCAGCGTCGGGTCGACCGGCAGGTCGTCGGCGCGGCGCGGGCCGCGCCACCGCTCGCCGATCCGGCCGAGGGCCGCCCGTTCCTCGTCGCCGAGCGGCGGGAACTCGGCCGAGGGCGTGACGACCGTGCCCGCCTGTGCCGCGTCGTCCCGCTCCGCCCCCACCCTGAGCACTTTCGTGCAAACGGGACCGTCCAGGGGCCGGAACGGCGCGACTTCGCCCCGACCGGCTCAGTCGGGCGCGTCGCCGGGTCGCCGCGCCCGCTCCGCGTCGCCCAGCGGGTCCGGGTCGGCGGGCGCCGCGACCGGCGTGGCACGGCGACCGGCCCGCGCCCCGCCGAGCACCACCACCGCCACGCCGGCCAGCAGCAACGCCAGGCCGGGCAGGGCCAGCGGCCGGGGCAGCTGGCCCAGCCACACCCAGCCGATCACTGCCGCGCCGGGCGCCTCCAGCAGGATCAGCACGCTCACAGTGGTCGCGGAGACCCGGTGCAGGGCGTAGTTGAACATCGAGTGGCCGAGCAGTTGGGCGCCGGCCACCAGTCCGAGGATCGCCAGCCAGGTCGTGCCCTCGAAGCCGTGCAGGCGTACCCCTCCGACCAGGCACACCACCAGCAGGACCAGCGCGCACACGCCGTAGCAGACGGTGGTGTAGGTGGTGGTGCTGATGCTGGCCCGGGCCCGCTCACCGAAGGCGGTGTAGACGGCCGCGAACAGGCCGCCGACCACCGCGAGCAGGTCACCGGCGAACGCCCGGCCCGAGACGCCGAAGTCCGCGCCGGTGGCGAGCGCCGCGCCGAGCACGGCCACCGCGATGCCGGCCCACACCGCCGCCGGCAGCCGCCGCCCCTGCCAGCGGGCGATCAGGCCCTGCCAGACCGGCTGCGTCGCGCCGAGCGCGGTAGCGGCCGCGACCGAGGTGAGCTGCGCGCTCGGCATCCAGGTGGCGAAGTGGGCAGCCAGCGCAACCCCGGCGAGTACGCAGTAGAGGCCCTCACGCCGGCCCGGCCCGACCGTCAGGGCGCGCAGCTCGGCCCGTCGACGGGTCAGCGCCACCGGCCCGAGGACCGCAGCCGACAACGCGGTACGCCAGAACGCGACAGCGAGCGCCGAGGCGGCGGCGAACGCCACGAGCGGCGCCGAGGACGACACCGAGGCGACAGCCAGGGCGAGCGCGCCCACCGTCAACACGTCGAGCGGCGGGCGATGCGGAACGGTCGGCACGAGCGGTAATCCTCACACGAACACCCGACCGACACGGAAAGTCAGCACTCCGTTACGATCATGCGTCCCGGCGATCTCCCCCCCTCGACGTCCGGAGGCGTTCCCTCATGCCCAGATTCCAGGCCGTGCTGTTCGATTTCTTCGGCACCCTGACCCACGGCGCGCGGCGTGGAGCCGCCCACATCGCCACCGCCGAACTGCTCGGCTGCTCCCCCGAGGCCCTGATGGAGGTGCTGGACAGCAGCTTCTACGAACGGGCCAGCGGCTCCTTCGGTAACGCCGAGTCCACCATGCGCCGGGTGTGCGCCCGGCTCGGCGTCCACCCGTCCGACGCGGCGGTACGCGCCGCCGTCGCCTCCCGGCACCTTGCCGTACGCGCCGACACCCGGCTGCGCGCCGAGGCGGTCCCGGTCCTGGCCGCGCTGCGTCGCCGGGGCGTCGGCACCGGGCTGGTCAGCGACTGCACGCACGAGCTGCCGGCGTTCCTGCCGCAGCTCCCGGTCGCGCCGCTGCTCGACGCCCAGATCTTCTCGGTACGCCTCGGGCGCTGCAAACCGGACCCGGAGCTCTACCTCGCCGCGTGTTACCGGCTCGGCCAGGCGCCGGCCGACTGCCTCTACGTCGGCGACGGCGACAGCCAGGAACTGACCGGCGCGGAACGGGCCGGGCTGAGCGCGGTCCGGCTGGCCGCGCCGGATCTGGCCGGCCACGTGGTCCTCAACGCCGACCACGGCTTCGACGGGCCGTCGCTGACCTCGCTGACGGACGTGCTCGACCTGCTCGACCCGGTCCCCGTCGCCTGACCGGGCCCGTCGGACGCGGCCGGGTCGGATCGGGCGGCCGCCTGACGCCCCGGCGGTTCGCGGTCAGCGGCGGCGGACGCGGTGCAGGCGGAACGGCTTGCGGACGGCCCGCACCACGGGGGCCGGCCGGGGCTGCTCACTCAGCGAGCTGTCCGGCAGGTCGGCGCCGGTCACGACGGCGCCGACGGGCGCGAGCCGGTTGAGCGCGCATCCCTGCGCCACCCATCGCTCCACCAGCTCGGCGGCAGCCCCTGAGGCGTTGAGCCGCTTCGCCGCGACCAACGGCGCGGCGGTGTCCCACTCCTCGGTGCCGGGTCGCAGCCGGGTCACCCGCGCCGACCAGGTGACGATCCGTCCGCCGTGGTCGCCGCGCAACGTGACCTCGGCGGTCTCGCTGTCGGCCAGCCCGGGGGCGGCCTGCTCACCCGGGCCGGTGACCACCAGCAGCGTGCCGTCCAGCGGGAGGCACCACAGCGCGTACGCCGGGCCGCCGCCACTGCTCACCCAGCAGACAGCGGCCTTCTTCACCGCCTCGTCCACCAGCGGAGGAGTCACCCGCTCGTCCACCTCGTCACTCACCCCGCCATCCTCCCCCATCCCGGCCCGTCCCTCCCGCCCCGGCCGGTTGACCAAGGAGTTCGTGTCCTCCAGAGGCCCGTTCGCCGACACAAACTCCTTGATCAACAAGGTGGGATGGGGGTGGGGTGGGGTGGGGTCAGCCGATGAACGGGGGGACGGTGATCTCGCCTCGGGCCACCGGCATCACCTGGCCGGAGACGGTCGCGCCCAGCGCCAGCCCGCCGGAGGCGGTCACCGTGCAGGTCAGCGTGGAGGGGCGGTGGATCTCGATGCCCTGCCGGACGGTGTACTCCGCGCGCCCCTCGCCGGGCAGCAGCCCGCTCGCGACCAGCCACACGCCCAGCCCGAGAGCGGCCGAGCCGGTCGCCGGGTCCTCGGGCACGCCGAGCCCCGGCACGAAGACCCGGGCGTGCGCGGTTTGCGAATCGGCGTCCCAGGAGAAGAGGCTGACGTGCTCAACGCCGTACCGCTCCGCCGCCGCCGTGTTCAACCGTGCCCGGGCCACCGCGTCCGGGCGTACCGGAAGGTAGGGGAACTCCAGGCCGCACCCGGCGACGCGCGGCGGCGGGCCGACGTGGTCGGGGCCGGTGAGGCCGACCATCTCCAGCAGCGGTTCCGGGTCGAGTTCCGGGCCGAGCGTGGGCGTGCCGCCGGTGAGCGTCGCGCCGGTGGCAGTCACCTCGATCGGCAAGACGCCGGCGCCGCACTCCTGGGTGACCCGGCCCGCGCCGAAGACGCCACGCCGGCTCGCGGTCACCGCGGCGCCGACGCTCGGGTGCCCGGCGAAGGGCAGTTCGTCGGCGGGGGTGAAGATCCGCGCCCGGTAGGTGGCGCCGACCTGTGTCGGCGGGAGCACGAAGACCGTCTCGGACAGGTTGAACTCCAGCGCGAGCGCCTGCATCTGCTCGGTGGCCAGCCCTTCCGCGCCGAACACCACGGCCAGCGGGTTGCCGGCGAAGGGGCGGTCGGTGAAGACGTCCACGATCTCGTAGCCCAAGGTCGACATGCTGTTAGAGAGTAGGCCCTTAGGCTGGTGCCCGTGAGCACGCCGAACCGGGTCTACCTCGCTCGACTCGCCGGAGTCGCCGTTTTCGACCCGAACGGCGATCAGGTCGGCCGCGTCCGGGACGCGGTGGCGCGGATGCGCGCGACCCAGCGACCGCCGGAGGTGGTCGGCCTGGTCGCGGAGATGCCGATGCGACGACGCATCTTCCTGTCCATCAACCGGATCACCTCCATCGATCCCGACGGGGTGGTGCTCGGCAGCGGCACGCTCAACCTGCGCCGGTTCGAGAAGCGCCCGAACGAGCTGCTGGTGCTCCAGGAACTGCTCGACCGCCGGGTCCAGGTCGAGGGCGGCCGGGCCGGCTCCGTGGTGGACGTGGCCATGGAGTGCAGCCGCGGCGGCGAGTGGACGCTGAGCCGGGTCGCCGTGCGCGAGCACACCGGCCGGCTCACCCGGCGCGGCCACCTCCACCAGGTCGAGTGGGACCGGGTGCACGGCCTGGGCGCGGTCGGCGACAACCGGGGTACGGCGAACCTGCTCGCCGTCCTGGAGGACATGCGCCCCGCCGACCTCGCCAACGCCCTCCAGGACCTGCCCGATGCCCGGCGCAACGAGGTGGCCGCAGCGCTCGACGACGAGCGCCTGGCCGATGTGCTCAGCGAGCTGCCCGAGCACGACCAGGTGGAGATCCTGGCCGCGCTGGACCGCCAGCGCGCCGCCGACGTGCTGGAGGAGATGGAGCCGGACGACGCCGCCGACCTGCTCAACGAGCTGCCCCCGCCGGAGCAGGACGTGCTGCTCGACCTGATGGAGCCGGACGAGGCCGACCCGGTACGCCAGTTGCTGCGCTACGCCTCCGGCACCGCCGGCAGCGTGATGACCTCGGAACCGGTGATCCTGCCGCCGGACGCCACGGTGGCCGAGGCGCTGGCCCGGATCCGGGAGCCGCAGCTCTCGCCCGCGGTGGCCGCCCAGGTCTTCGTGACCCGCGCCCCACTGACCACGCCCACCGGCCGCTACCTGGGTATGGTGCACTTCCAGCGGTTGCTCCGGGAACCTCCGGCCGATCTGCTCGGCGGCATCGTGGTCAACGACATCGACCCGCTGCGGACGTCGACCCCGCTGCCCGAGATCACCCGCCGGATGGCGACGTACGACATGGTGAGCATGCCGGTGGTGGACCGGAACAACCGCCTGGTCGGCGCGGTGACAGTGGACGACGTGCTCGACCACTCCCTGCCGCGGGACTGGCGGGACCGGGACGCGGTATCCCCCTCGTCCGCCACCGACGACGGCCCCCTGGACGGCGACGATGAGTGATCAGCGACGGGGCGACCGGCTGGACCAGCCGCGCACCCCACGGAACCTGCGCCTGCGCCGAGTCGACGCGGAGACGTTCGGCCGCTGGGCCGAGGGCATCGCCCGGGGTATGGGCACGGCGAACTTCCTCGTCTACATGACGCTGATCCTGGTGGCCTGGTTCCTGTGGAACACGCTGGCCCCGGCGAACCTGCGCTTCGACCCGTACACCTTCACGTTCTTGACCTTGGTCCTGTCCCTGCAGGCGTCCTACGCGGCGCCGTTGATCCTGCTCGCGCAGAACCGGCAGGCGGACCGGGACCGGATCGCGCTGGACGAGGACCGGCGGCGGGCCACGCTGCAGAAGGCGGACACGGAGTACCTGGCGCGGGAGATCGCCGCGCTGCGGATCGCGATGGGTGACGTGGCGACCCGGGACTTTCTCCGCTCGGAGCTGACCCGGCTGGGTGAGGAACTGGACGAGGCGGCCGAGCGGCGGCGCAAGCTGGAGCGGCGGCAGCAGGAGCGGGAGGCCCGCCGGACGGCCGGCGCCGAGCGGCTGGACGAGCCCCGGGACGAGCTGGACGGGGACTTCGCGCGGGACGGTCGCTACGAGGGCTGACCGGCCATCGAATCGCTCACACCGCCCCCGCCAGCGGCGGTGGCCGATGACCCGCGACGTAGCATTGCGGGCATGTCAGCACCCGTCAGCACCGTCTCCGACGCGATCCAGGCCGCCCTGGCCACCGTCAACGACCCGGAGATCCGCCGGCCGATCACCGAACTCGGCATGGTCCAGTCCGCCGAGCGGGACGACGACGGCGTGGTCCGGGTGGAGCTGCTGCTCACCGTGGCCGGCTGCCCGCTGAAGGACAAGCTGCGCAGCGACATCACCGCCGCCGTGGGCGCGGTGCCCGGCGTGAGCGGCGTGGAGATCGTCTTCGGGGTGATGAGCCCGGAGCAGCGCCAGGAGCTGCAGTCGAAGCTGCGCGGCGGTGGCGCCACTGCCGAGCCGGTGATCCCGTTCGCCCAGCCCGGCTCGCGGACCCGCGTCTACGCGGTGGCCAGCGGCAAGGGCGGTGTCGGCAAGTCGAGCGTGACCGTCAACCTGGCCGCCGCGCTGGCGTCGCGGGGCCTCTCGGTGGGCGTGGTGGACGCGGACATCTACGGCCACTCGGTGCCCCGGATGCTCGGCGCCGACGGCGCGCCGACCCGCGTCGAAGACATGATCATGCCGCCGCAGTCGCACGGCGTGAAGGTCATCTCGATCGGCATGTTCACCCCCGGCAACGCCGCCGTGGTCTGGCGCGGGCCGATGCTGCACCGGGCGCTCCAGCAGTTCCTCGCCGACGTCTACTGGGGCGACCTGGACGTCCTCCTGCTCGACCTGCCGCCGGGCACCGGCGACATCGCGATCTCGGTGGCCCAGTTGCTGCCGAACGCGGAGATCCTGGTGGTCACCACGCCGCAGGCGGCCGCCGCGGAGGTGGCCGAGCGGGCCGGCGCGATCGCGTTGCAGACCCACCAGCGGGTGGTCGGCGTCATCGAGAACATGTCGTGGCTGGAGATGCCGGACGGCTCCCGGATGGAGGTCTTCGGGGCCGGTGGCGGCGCGGCGGTGGCCGAGTCGCTGACCCGGACCATCGGCGCGCAGGTGCCGGTGCTGGGGCAGATCCCGCTGGACACCCGGGTACGCGAGGGCGGCGACGCCGGTCAGCCGATCGTGCTGGCGCAGCCGGACGCTCCCGCCGCGAAGGCCCTGTTCCAGGTCGCCGACCGCCTGGCCGTGCGTCGCGAGTCCCTGCTCGGCAAGCCCCTGGGCCTGAAGCCCGCCGGCCGCTAGCTCCCACCGCTCCCCAACCGCCCCTTCCCGCCGCACGCGAGAGGGGGCGGTCCCTTTTCCGGGTCAGGTGGCGTCGTCGTAGGACGGGCGGGGGGCCGGCGGGGTGGGGGTGCTGGTCGCGACGCTGGGGGTACGCAGGTCGGCGGCCTTCGCGACGTCCTTCAGCTCGTCGTGCACGCCGGTGACGTCCGAGCGCAGGTTGTCGTACATGCTCTGCAGCGGCTTGCGGATCGCCTGCTCGTCGTCCTCGCTGAGCAGGTGCTTGCGGATGAACGCCTTGGGGTGCAGGTCCTCCAGCTGGATGTCCGTACCCAGCTCGCGGCTCAGGTCGCCGGTGGCGTTGCGCGCCATGCTGCGCAGGTTGCGGACCATCCGGAGACCGTCGTTGATGACGTTGGGCAGCCGGTCCCCGAAGATCAACAGCGCCAGGAGCAGCAGGACGCCGATCTCCCACCAGTTCAGGTTCTCGAACACCGCGGCCTCCTCGTCCGTGTCCACGGCAAGACTACGCACGTCAGGTGACCATCCGGGAGGGGGTGACCGGTGCTCACTTCGCGTCGGCGGCGAGCGTCACCGAGGCGTTCTGCCGCGCCGACCCCCGCCGGTACTCGACAGTCACCACCGACCCGGGCGCGTACTTGCGCACCAGCGCCACCAGATCGGTCGGGTCGGTCATCGGATGGCCGTCCAGCCGCAGCACCACGTCCCCGGTGCGCAGCCCGGCGGCCGCCGCCGGACCGGCCGGCTCGACCGCGTTGAGGCGTACCCCGCCGCCGGTGGCGCCGGTGCCGCCGACCTGGGCGCCGATCACCGTACGCCGGGCCTTGCCGGTGCCGATGATGTCCTCGGTGATCCGCTTCGCCTGGTTGATCGGGATGGCGAAGGCGAGACCGATGTTGCCGGCCTCCTGCCCGTCGGCCACCAGTGACTTGATCGTCGAGTTCACCCCGACCACCCGGCCGGCGCCGTCCACGAGCGGGCCGCCGGAGTTGCCGTGGTTGACCGCGGCGTCGGTCTGGATCGCCGCGTAGTAGCGGGTCGGCCCGCCCGGCTCGCCGGCCTGCATCGTCCGGTCCAGCGCGCTCACGATGCCGGCGGTGACGGTGTTGGCGAGCGACAGCGGCGAGCCGATCGCGAGCACCGGGTCACCGACAGCGAGCGCGTCGGAGTCGCCGAACTGCACCGGCGTCAGCCCGGAGCGGGAGACCTTGATCACTGCGATGTCCGACTCCGGGTCCTGCCCGACCACGGTGCCCGCGGCGGTGCTGCCGTCGTTGAACACGACCGTCGCCTTTCCGGGGCCGTCGGCGACCACGTGGTCGTTCGTGACGATGTGCCCCTCGGCGCTGACCACGAAGCCGGAGCCCTCGCTGGTGCCGCCGAGACTGACCACCCGGATGGTGACCACGCTGGGCAGGACCCGCTCGGCGACGCCCGCGAGCGACTCGGGCTTGCGCTGGGCCAGCGCCGGGGCCTGCCCCGACTGCGCGCCGAGCGTCGGCACGTCACCGCCGCGCAGGAGGGCGTACGTCAGGGCGCTGCCCAGGGAACCGGCCAGCAACGCGGTGACCAGGGAAATCAGCACCATCTGGCGCAGTCCCGGCCGGGTCGGCAGGTCCGGATCGGTGACCGGCTCCGGCTCACCCGCGCCCGGTGTCGGCGCCGCCGGAACGACCACGGCGGCCGGCGCGTACGGGTCCCGCCACGGGTCGGCGAGCGCGTCCGACCACCACGGCGACGTCGCCTGACCCGGGGCGTCCTGCGCGGGTCGTCCCGGCGCCGGTCCACCCGGTGCCGGTGATCCGCCGGGCCGGCGCCAGTCCCAGCCGTCGGTCACGTCGGTGCCTCCCACTCCGTCCCCCTCGCCCCGCGCCGGAGACCGGCGGAGCCGGACGACCGTGACGCGCGGGACGCATCCAGGATTACACGGATGACGCGAATGGAGTCAGGGGTTGCCCTCCGTGACCGCTTCACAGCGGACTCGCGGCTGCGCGGGTACCGGCCCGCCTCTACGCTCACAGTGCATACCGCCCCTCGCACCAGTCCGCCCCCGGAGGTGTCCCATCGCCACGGTCGCCGGTCACGGCAGTTCGACGGCCCAGGCGCTTCACTTCGCCGAGTCGTACGTCACCGAGGACCTCGTGCTGCGCACGGCCCGCGCCCTCGCCCACGAGGTGGGCCTGGAGGCGGTCACGCCCGGGTCGGGAGCCGCCCTGCGGCTGCTCGCCGCCGCCGGCAACGCCCGGGCGGTGGTGGAGATCGGCACCGGCACCGGGGTGAGCGGCATCTGGCTGCTGCGCGGCATGCGCCCGGACGGGGTGCTCACCACGATCGACGTCGAGGTGGAGTACCAGCGCATCGCCCGGCGGCTGTTCCAGGAGGCGGGTTTCCCGTCGGGGCGTACCCGGATCATCACCGGCCGGGCCCTCGACGTGCTGCCCCGCCTCGCGGACGGCGCCTACGACCTGGTCTTCGTGGACGCGGCGGCCACCGGCTTCGCCGCGTACGTGGACGCGGCGCTGCGGCTGCTGCGCCCCGGCGGGGTGCTCGCGCTCAACGGCGCGCTCGCGGCCGGCCGGGTCGGGGATCCGGCCGCGCGGGACGTCGAGACGGTCACCGTGCGGGAGGCCATCAAGGCGATCCGCGAGTCGGAGAACTGGGTGCCCGCGCTGCTGCCGGTCGGCCACGGCCTGCTCGCCGCCGTGAAGAGCTGAATCATGCCCCGGCACGCCTGATTCAGCCCAGCGTCGCCAGCCAGCGCAGCAACCCGCGTACGCCCCAGCCGGTGGCGCCCTTGACCAGTTCGCCGTGCGTGTCGTCGGACCACGACGGCGCGGACATGTCCAGGTGCGCCCACCGGTCCCGCAGGTCACCGGTGAACTCCCGCAGGTACAGCGCGGCCACCACCGAGCCGGCGCCCTGCGCCGGTGAGCTGTGCAGGTCGGCGACGTCGCTGGCCAGGTGTTCGACGTAGTCGTCGGCGAGCGGCATCCGCCAGGCCCGCTCACCGGCCGCGGTGATCGCGTCGAGCAGGTCGCCGGCCAGGGCGTCGTTCTCGCTGTAGAGCGCCGCGTGCCGCTTGCCGAGGGCCACCGCGTTCGCGCCGGTCAGCGTGGCCAGGTCGATCAGCAGGTCGGGCTTCAGCTCGCGGACCGCGTACGCCATCGCGTCGGCGAGGACCAGCCGGCCCTCCGCGTCGGAGTTGGTGCTCTCGCTGGTCAGCCCGCCGTAGTGCCGGATCACGTCGCCGGGGCGGAACGCCGACCCGCTGACCATGTTCTCGGCGAGCGGGGCCAGCGTGGTGACCCGTACCGGCAGCCCCAGTTCGGCAGCGCCGAGCGTCGCGGCGATCACCGCGGCGGCGCCGGCCATGTCCTTGCGCATGAGCTTCATGGCGGGCACCGGTTTGATCGAGATGCCGCCGGTGTCGAACGTGATGCCCTTGCCGACGAGGACCACGTGGGTGCGCGCGTCGTCGGGCCGCCAGTCCAGCTCGACCAGGCGGGGGCCGCTGGCGGAGCCGCCGCCGACGGCCAGGATGCCGCCGAAGCCCTCGGCCGCCAGCTCCTGCGGACCGCGTACCCGCAGGTGCAGGCCGGTCCGGCCGGACGCGGCGCCGGCCACCTGCTCGGCGAACCACTCCGGGTTCTTGGTGGACGAGGGCGTGTTCGTGAGGTCCCGGGCCAGGCGGGTCATCTCGGCGGTGGTCCGGGCGGCGTCGAGCGTGCCCGCGAGCGCCTCCGGGTCGTCGACGAGCACCAGCGCCTCGGCCAGGGCCGGGCGTCCGCCGGACTCGGTGAGGCGGAAGCGGTACGAGCCGAGCAGCAGGCCCTCGGCCAGGCCGCGCAGCGCCTCGGTCGCCTCGCCGGGAAGCGCGATGGTGATCTGCGTCTCATCCTTCGCCGCGCGGGCCAGCGCGGCGCCCGCGGTGCGCCAGTCGCGCTCGTCGCCGGACCCGACGCCGAGCAGCCACAGCCGTGCCGGAGCGCCGCCGGGACGCAGGTGCTCGCGTACCTCACCGGCGGCGCCGGTGAGCCGGGTGGCGGGCAGCAGGGCGGCGGCCTCGGCCCGGACGTCGTCGCCGGGCGCGACGGCGGTCGGGACCAGTTCGGCCGGAGAGCCGGACGAGTCCGCGGAGTCGGGCTTCCCGGGACGGACGGGCAGGACGAGAGCGTCGGACCCCGCGGGCCCACTCACCAGACGAATGACCAGCACGCTGGACCGTACCTCCGAAATGGTTTCAACGGGGACGTTTCATCGCTCACCCGCAGAGGAAGGCCCTGAGCCACCGGCGGTGCCGGTGGCTCAGGGTATGACGAACCGCCCGCGCGGCGGACGCCACGCGGACACTCCTCGAATCAGCCCGCTGCCGCCTTCAGCGCGTCACCCAGCGCGGTGGCCTCGTCGGGAGTCATCTCGACGACGAGCCGGCCACCACCCTCCAGCGGGACACGCATGACGATGCCCCGGCCCTCCTTGGTGACTTCCAGCGGACCGTCGCCCGTCCGCGGCTTCATCGCCGCCATGTTGTCTCCCCTCAGACCTACACCAGGGTCGGTGAGTTGCCCCACAGCCACTTCGCCAACGCCAACCGCAACCATCACGGGAGGCTCGACCAACGATTTTCCCTGATGAACACCGCCGGACCCAAACCGAAGCAGCATTGATGTAACAGCATCTAGCTTATCTTGGATAGGCCTGTCACAATGTGCGGTCATGCAGGCACGGTCGGCACTCTTCGACCTGTACGGCGACCACCTCCGGGCCCGAGGTGGCCGCGCACCCGTCGCCGCCCTGGTCAAGCTGCTCGCCCCGCTCGGGATCGCCCCACCGGCGGTGCGCACCGCGGTCAGCCGGATGGTCCGCCAGGGCTGGCTGGAACCACTCCGGCTCGCCTCCGGACCCGGGTATTCGATCACCCCGAAGGCGGCCCGTCGACTCGACGAGGCGGCGTCGCGGATCTACCGGACCGGACGGCACAGCTGGGACGGACGGTTCGACCTCCTGGTGCTCACCCCGCCCGCGTCCCGCCGCGACCGGCAGCGGCTCGCCGCCAACCTCAGCTTCCTCGGCTACGGCACGCTCGACGACTGCACCTGGGTCGCCACCCGTGCCGGCGAGGACGTCGACCTGCTGCTCGACGAGGCGGGCGTGCGCTACGAGCGGTTCACCGCCGCCCACACCTCCGGCACGCCCGGCGCGATGGGCGTGGTCCGCCGCGCGTGGGACCTGGCCGAGATCGGCCGGGCGTACGAGCGTTTCGTCGCCGAGCAGAAGCCGCTCCTGTCCGGCGTCACGGTGCGCAGCAGCGACGAGGACGCGTACGCGGCCCGGTTCCGGCTCGTGCACGCGTGGCGTACGTTCCTGTTCCGGGACCCGCAGCTGCCACCGGCGCTGCTACCCGAGCGGTGGCCGGGCACCAGCGCGGCCAGCTTCTTCGACCGGCACGCCGCCCGGCTCCGGCCGGCCGCCGACCGGTACGTCGAGCAGTGCCTCGACGCGAGCAACCGCCTGGCACGACAGAAGGGTCGTTAGAAACGTGACCGAGCCGCTGCTCGTCGACCGCACCGACGCCGTCGTCACCCTGACGCTGAACCGCCCGACGGCGATGAACTCGCTCGACGTGGCGCTCAAGGAGGCGCTCCGGGACACCCTGGCCGAGCTGGAGACCGACCGCTCCTGCCGGGCCGTGGTGCTGACCGGCGCGGGCGGCTCGTTCAGCGCCGGGCAGGACCTGCGCGAGCACGTGCAGACGCTGGACTCGGCCGACGCCGACCCGCTGGGCACGGTCCGGGCGCACTACAACCCGATCGCCGCCCGGCTGGCCAACCTGCCCAAGCCGGTGGTCGCCGCGGTGCGCGGCATGGCCGCCGGGGCGGGCGCCTCACTGGCCCTGCTCGCCGACTTCCGCATCGGCGGCCCGAAGACCCGTTTCCTGATGGCCTTCGCCGGGGTGGGGCTGGCCGCCGACACCGGCGCGTCCTGGACGCTGCCCCGGCTGGTCGGCCACGCCAAGGCCGTCGAGCTGCTGATGCTCGCCGAGCCGGTGAGCGCCGACGACGCCTGCCGGCTGGGCCTGCTGAACCGGCTGGTGGACGACGACGAGCAGGTGCTCCCGGCCGCGCAGGAGCTGGCCGCGCGGCTCGCCGCCGGCCCGACCGTCGCGTACGGGGCGATCAAGCGCCAGCTCTCCATCGCCGACGCCGGCACGCTCGCCGACGCGCTGGCCGCCGAGGCGCAGGCGCAGGCGATCTGCGGCGCCACCGCCGACCACCACGCCGCCACCAAGGCGTTCGTCAACAAGCAGAAGCCGGTCTTCGAGGGCCGCTGAACCGGGCCGGGGCGGGCGCCGGGCACCCCTCGCGCGCCCGCTCAGCGGGCCACGTAGCCGCCGTCGATGGGGATCGTGTGCCCGGTGACCCAGGCCGCGTCGTCGGAGGCGAGGAAGAGCACCACGCCCGCCACGTCGTCGGCGGTCGGGATGCCGGGCTTCGGGTTGAACGACTCCATCTGCCGGCGCATCTGCTCCGGGTCCGGCGCGTTCGCGATGAAGTGCTCCACGAGCGGGGTCATCACCACTGTCGGGGCGACCGCGTTGACCCGTACGCCCCGGGCGGCGTACTCGACGGCCGCGGACCGGGTCAGCCCGACGATGCCGGCCTTGGTGAACGTGTACGGCGAGATGTTGTCCTGCGCGGTCAGCCCGGCCGTGGACGAGGTGTTGACGATCGCGCCGCCGCCGGAGCGCAGCATCGCGTCGATGCCGTACCGCAGCACGTAGAACACGCCGTCGCCGTTGATCCGGCGGACCTTCTCCCAGTTCGCCAGGTCCATCTCGTGCAGCGCCTGCTGCTGCCCGTCGATGCCGGCATTGTTGAAGATCACGTCGAGCCGGCCGTACCGCGCGACCGCCTCGGCGATGCCACGCTCGACGGAGGTGGCGTCGCCGGTGTCCATGGTCACCGCGAGCGCGTCCGGCAGGCTCGACGCCACCCGTTCGGCGCCCTCGGTGTTGATGTCCGCGATCACCAGCTTGCCGCCCTCGGCGGCGAACCGGCGCGCCGTCGCCTCGCCCAGGCCGGACGCTCCGCCGGTCACCAGCACGACCCTGTCCCGGAACCGCATGGCACCCCCTTGACCACGCCGGCCGGCGCCGGCCCTCGTCCCGGACGCTACCGCCCGGGACGGGGGGTCAGTCGTCCTCTTCGGGATCCTGGTTGGCCTCGACGCCGAGCACGAACGCCTGCATGGCCAGCTCGTCGCCGTAGGGCGAGACGAACGCCGGCAGCTCCCGCGGGCCCAGCTCCTGCACGTAGGACCAGAAGATCCGGACCGCCTCGGCCCGCGACGCCGCCTCGATCGGCAGGTCCAGGCTGACCAGCCAGGTGCTGCGGGCCGGCGGCGGGCCGAGCCGGTCGGCCAGCGCCCGCCAGCGGGCCGGGTCGAGCGCGACCACCGGTCCGTCCGGCGCCGGGCCGTCGACCGGAACCGGCTCGTCCAGCGCCCGCCGGGTGTACGCGACCACGAGCGGCCCGGCCGCCAGGTCGGACTGCGGATCGTCCGGGTCCTCCCGGGTCCCGGACGCCGCGAGCGCGACCCGGCCGAGCGCGACCAGCCGCAGCGGCTCGTCGACCAGCACCGCCACCCGGTCGCCGGGGCGCGGGCGAGCCGCTGCGGCCGGCCCGGTCAGCTCCAGCACGTCGTGGTGCACCAGCCGCTCGGCCTCGAAGTGCTCGGCGGGCAGCAGCACCGCCCAGGCGCCGGTAGTGGTCTCACCGTCGGTCGTCCCGCTCGTACGCGGCTCGGTGTCGGTCATGTCCCAATCCCATCACGCCGGAGGTGGCGCGCTCGGTCACACCCCGGCCCGGTCACCGCTCACGTGACAGTCGGCCAGGTGGTCGTCGACCATGCCGGTGGCCTGCATCAGCGCGTAGGCGGTGGTGGGGCCGACGAACCGGAAGCCCCGCTTCTTGAGCGCCTTGGCCATCGCGGCGGACTCCGGGCTGGTGGCCGGCACCTCGGCGAAGGACCGGGGGCGCGCCGCCCGGGGCGGCGGCGCGAACGACCAGAGCAGCGCGGAGAGGCCCTCGGGCAGCTCCGACGCGGCCCGGGCGTTGGCGATCGCCGCCTCGATCTTGGCCCGGTTGCGGACGATCCCCGCGTCGGCCATCAGCCGGGCCACGTCGGACTCGCCGTAGCGGGCCACCGACTCGATCCGGAACCCGGCGAAGGCGTCCCGGAACGCCTGCCGCTTGCGCAGGATGGTCAGCCAGGACAGGCCGGACTGGAACGCCTCCAGCGTCAGCCGCTCGTAGAGCGCGTCGTCGCCGCGCAGCGGCCGGCCCCACTCCTCGTCGTGGTAGACGGCGTAGTCGGGGGTGCTCGCTCCCCACGCGCAGCGCGGCAGCCCGTCGGGGCCGTTCACCAGGTCAGTCACGGCGTCCACGATAGGCCGGGCCACCGACAGCCCCGCCGCGCCGACCGCCGGTCAGGGCAGCCGGCCCTGCTCGACCAGCCGGGCGAACTTCTTCAACGCCTGGGTGAGGCTGAACTTCGAGCCGGGCCAGAGCACCGGCCAGGCCACCCGCCCGGCCGGGCCACCCGGCAGGTGGAACCACTCGTGCCAGACCACCTGGGTGCGGTCGCGGTCCATCGGGGTGCAGCGCAGCACGCCGGGGCCGCGCAGCAACTTGCCGCAGTGCACCACGCCGACCTCGTACGGGGCGTCGACCCGGACCACACGCATCTCGTCCCGGAGCACGGCCGGGCCGAGCGCGGTGACCGCCTCGACCAGGCTGCCCTCGCCGCCGTCACCCTCGACCACCCGGACCCGGGTCAGGGGGATCCAGTCCGACTGGCGTTCCCAGGCGGTGAGCGCGGCGAAGACGCGATCGGCCGGCGCGTCGACGATCACGGTGGCGGTGACCTCGCCGGCGCCGCGCCGGGACGCCTCGGTGAAGTCGTCGGCCGGGCGGCCGGCGCCGGTCACGCGGACTCCGACCGGACCACCGAACCGCGCTCCCGGTCGTCGTCGGCCGAGCCGGCAGCGATCCCGTTCGCCGGGGAGACGGTGTCCTCGGTCGCCGCGGCGGCGGGGGCCTCCGCCACGCCCGGCTCGGCCGGGGTGCCTCCCGGCTGTCCGTCGGCGTCGGTACGGGACGGCTGCTCGGGCGCGGACAGGTCGATCACCACCGGCTCCGGGTCGGACGGGTCGACCGCCTGCTCGGTCTCGGGCCGGGTCGCGGCGGCCTCCTCGCGCGCCCGGCGCAGCGCGTCGGCGTCCTCGGTGCGGCCGTCGCGCAGGGCCGCGTTCTCCGCCTCCAACACGCTGATCAGCTCGGACTTGTAGCCGATGTCGTACGCCGCGCGGCGCAGCGCGGAGTCGACCTGGGCCATCCGGTAGCCGCGCAGCGCCGTGTCGAAGCGGACGCCTGTCACGTCCGACTCGTCGAGCGGACGGCTGCCCGGCAGGGGCACGGCCCGCCCGTCCGGCTCGGCCGGTGTCAGGCCCGGATCCTTGCCGGAGACCAGCACCGTCACGCCGAACACCACCGCCGCGACTGTCAGCGCGACGACCAAGAGGAGCAGAACCTCACCCATGCACAGATCGTGGCATGCGGGCCGGGATCGGGCGAGCCCTCCGGGACGTCCGGTCGGTAAATGCGTCCGACGCACGGGACCGGCAGGGGTGGCGCGCACGGGACCGGATAGCGTCGGACCGGCCGGCGAGCGCCGGCGACGAGGAGGCGGGCATGACCGGGGCGTTGCGGCTGGGCGGACGGACGTTCGGCCCCGGTGAGCTGGTGGTGATGGCGATCGTCAACCGCACGCCCGACTCGTTCTTCGACCGGGGCGCCACGTTCGCCCAGGACAGCGCGCTGCGCGCGGTGGAGCGCGCGGTCGACGAGGGCGCCGAGATCATCGACATCGGCGGGGTGAAGGCCGGCCCGGGCGACGAGGTGGACGTGGCCGAGGAGATCCGGCGGACGGTGGACACCATCGCCGCGGTCCGGTCCGCCTTCCCCGAGGTGGTCGTCTCCATCGACACCTGGCGGGCCGAGGTGGCGGTGGAGGCGGTGGCGGCCGGCGCGGACCTGCTCAACGACACCTGGTCGGGGGCGGATCCGGCGCTGGCCCGGGTCGCCGCGGCGACCGGCGCCGGGCTGGTCTGCTCGCACGCCGGCGGGCTCGCGCCGCGTACCCGGCCGCACCGGGCCCACTTCGACGACGTGGTGGCCGACGTGCTCGCCACGGTGACCGGGCTGGCCGAACGCGCGGCCGGGCTGGGCGTACGCCGGGACGGCATCCTGATCGACCCGGCGCACGACTTCGGCAAGAACACCCGGCACTCGCTGGAGATCACCCGGCGGCTGGCGGAGCTGTCCGACACCGGCTGGCCGCTGCTGGTGGCCCTGTCGAACAAGGACTTCATCGGCGAGACGCTCGACCTGCCGGTGCCCGAGCGGCTGGAGGGGACGCTCGCCGCCACCGCGGTCTCGGCCTGGCTCGGCGCCCGGGTGTTCCGCGCCCACCAGGTCCGCGAGACCCGCCGGGTGCTGGACATGGTGGCCTCGATCCGGGGCGACCGGCCGCCGGCGGCGACCCGGCGCGGGCTGGCCTAGGAGGTCAGGTGACGCGCGGCGCCTGACGGGTCAGGTCCAGCGCAGGACGCCGCGCCGCCAGGCGTAGAGGATGCCGAGCGCGACGATCGCCACGAAGACGCCCATCTCGACCACGGTGGTGGCGCCGAAGCCGGGCCGGTCGAACACCAGCGCCCAGGGGAACAGGAAGACCGCCTCGACCGCGAAGAGCACGTACAGGTAGGCGTAGACGTAGTAGCGGATCTGCATCTGGGCCCAGTCGCCGCCGACCGGGTCGATGCCGCACTCGTACGTGGCCCGTTTGCCCCACGGCTCGGCCGGGCGGCTCGGACGTAACACCCGGTTCGCGGAGAACGCCGTCACGAAGAAGAGCACGGCGGCGAGCAGCAGCAGACCGAGCGTGGCGTACGAGCCGAGATATCCGGTCACGAGCGGAGCGTACCGGTCCCGTCCAGATGTCCCGGACACGTTACGAATTCGTTTCCTGGCAGGACTAGTGCCTGATGGCAAGCATCACCGAATAATGGGACACCTTGACCCGCCCCGGAGGACAGATGGCCCGCCTGCGCGTTCGACCCGTTCGGCGGGCCGCGCTCCGTCGTACCCTCGCACTGCTGGTGCCCGCGTTGGTCGCGGCGGCGGTGGCGGTGGTGCCGGCCGGAGCCACGGCCGCCACCGGAGGTCCGGCCGGCCTGGCCCGGGTGATCGAACCCGCCGATCCGGCCGGCGAGCCGACCGAACCGGTCCCCACCGCGGACCCGGGAACCAGCTCGCCCGCACCGCCGCCCACCGAGGCGCCGCCACCCCCGAGCACGCCTCCGCCGCCGGTCACCACCGCGCCGGCCCCGCCGGTCAGCAGCCCGCCCGTCGAACCGGCGCCGACCAGCGCGGCCCCGAACACCACCAGCGCGCCGCCGCCGGTCGTGCCGCCGGTCCAGCCCCCGCCGCCGCCCTCGGCCCAGCCGCCCGGCGGGCCGCTCGGGGTACGGGTGAACACCGAGGACGTGGTGCTCACGCCCGACTACTGGAACGCCGACAGCACGGTTGCCACGCTGCGGGTGACGGTGACGAACACCGGCGGCCGGGCGGAGCGGATCACGCTCGCCTACACGCTGCCGCCCGGGCTGACCGACGCGGGCACGCCGGGCTGCCAGCCGACCGGCGGCGCCAACCACAGCTGCGTCGGGTGGGACGCCGAGCCGGGCGCCCGGTTCAGCGCGACCATCCGGGTACGGGTCGACGGCGACGCCTGGCGGACCATGCCGCTGACCGGTTCCGTGCAGGTCACCGCCGTCGCGCCGGGGGTCAGCGGAGCGGCGTACGACGACGAGGGCTTCCCGGTGCTCTTCCCGCCCGGGCCGCCGGTGCCCGGGATCTCGCTGCGCGCCGACGAGGTGCTGTTCGACATCAGTGGCGCGCCCAGCACGCTCACCGTCCGGCTCGGCAACACCGGCGAGGTCGACGCCGCGGGCCGTGTCGAGGTGCTCCTGCCGGCCGGTGTGACTGCCGGCGACACCGGGAGCGGCTGCGCCGCGGTGACGCCCGACCGGACCCGGTGCGAGCTGGGCGTCCTGCCGGCCGGGCGGACCGCGACCCTGCGGCTGACGCTCGCCGCCTCGGCCGAGGCGCAGCGCCGTGCCCCGCTGGCCGGCGCGGTGATCGGCCGGCTGGACCCGCGCAGCGGGCGGGACCGGCAGGTGCAGATGAGCTTCCGGATCAGCGCCGCCGCGGCGGACGCCACCCCGCCGGTGGGCGTGCCGGGTCCGACCGCCTCGCAGGGCGTGCTCGCCGCCGGTGGCGGGCCGGCCGACGACGACGCCTCGACCCGGCGGACCGCGATCGCGCTGATCGCCGTGTCCGGCCTCCTGGTCGTGCTCGCGCTGACGCTGGCGACCCGCTCGCTGCGCCGCCGCAGTGACATCACGGTGCCGGAGCGGCCGGCAACCGACCGGTGATCATGAATACGTGGTGATCTGGGTTACGGACCCAGGTACTAAACGCTGCAAAGCGGGGCATACAGCGGCCCGAACCAGTCCCATACGTCGGACCTCGACCAAGGTGGCCCTAACGTGGCGACGTAGGCTCTGACGTGAGAATCGGAGCGGGCCGGGCCGGCAGGGGCGACGGCGCTCAGCGAAGCGAGGTGCGGGTGTGACCAAGCAGATCCGTCAACTGGACCGGGTGGTCATCCGGTTCGCCGGGGACTCCGGCGACGGCATGCAGCTCACCGGCGACCGGTTCACGTCGGAGACGGCGCAGCTGGGCAACGACATCTCCACGTTGCCCAACTTCCCGGCCGAGATCCGCGCCCCCGCCGGCACCCTCCCCGGCGTCTCCAGCTTCCAGGTGCACTTCGCCGACTACGACATCCTGACCCCGGGTGACGCGCCGAACGTGCTGGTGGCGATGAACCCGGCCGCGCTCAAGGCCAACCTGGCCGACCTGCCGCGCGGGGCGGACATCATCGTCAACACCGACGAGTTCACCCGGCGCAACCTGGCGAAGGTCGGCTACGCGACCAGCCCGCTGGACGACGACTCGCTCGACGGGTACGCGGTGCACCCGGTGGCGCTCACCTCGATGACGATCGGCGCGCTGGCCGAGCACGACGTCTCCAAGAAGGACGCCGAGCGCGCCAAGAACATGTTCGCGCTCGGGCTGCTGAGCTGGATGTACTCCCGCCCGTACGAGTCCACGCTGCGCTTCCTGGAGCGCAAGTTCGCGGCCCGCCCCGAGCTGGTGGCGGCGAACGTGGCCGCGTTCCGGGCCGGCTGGAACTTCGGCGAGACCACCGAGGACTTCTCCGTCCGGTACGAGGTCAAGCCGGCCAAGATGCTGCCCGGCACCTACCGGAACATCACCGGCAACGCGGCGCTGTCGCTGGGCCTGGTGGCCGCCGGGGTGCGCTCCGGGCTGCCGGTGTTCCTCGGCGCGTACCCGATCACGCCGGCCTCGGACATCCTGCACGAGCTGAGCAAGCACAAGAAGTTCGGCGTGGTCACCATGCAGGCCGAGGACGAGATCGCCGCGGTCGGTGCGGCGCTCGGCGCGTCGTACGGCGGCTCGCTCGGCGTCACCACGACGAGCGGTCCCGGTGTGGCGCTGAAGAGCGAGACGATCTCCCTCGCGGTGGCGCTGGAACTGCCGCTGGTCATCGTCGACGTGCAGCGGGCCGGACCGTCCACCGGCATGCCGACCAAGACCGAGCAGGCCGACCTGAACATGGCCCTGTACGGCCGGCACGGCGAGGCCCCGGTCGCGGTGATCGCGCCGAAGTCGCCGTCGGACTGCTTCCACGCGGCGCTGGAGGCGGCCCGGATCGCGCTGACCTACCGCACGCCGGTGATCCTGCTGTCGGACAACTACGTCGCCAACGGCTCCGAGCCGTGGCTGCTGCCGGACGTCGAGTCGCTGCCCGACCTGCGGGTCGAGTTCGCCACGAAGCCCAACGGCGAGGACGGCACCACCTTCCTGCCGTACCTGCGCGACCCGCAGACGCTGGCCCGCCCGTGGGCGGTGCCCGGCACGGCCGGTCTGGAGCACCGGATCGGCGGCCTGGAGAAGGCCGACAAGACCGGCGACATCTCGTACGACCCGGCCAACCACGACTTCATGGTGCGGACCCGCGCGGCCCGGATCGAGACCATCCCGGTGCCGGCCGTCGAGGTGGAGGACCCGGACGGCGACGCCCGGGTGCTGGTGCTGGGCTGGGGCTCCACGTACGGCCCGATCGGCGCGGCCTGCCGTGGCCTGCGCCAGCGCGGGCACTCGGTGGCCCAGGCGCACCTGCGGCACCTGGCCCCGATGCCGGCCAACCTCGGTGAGGTGCTGGCCCGGTACGACAAGGTGGTCGTGCCGGAGATGAACCTCGGCCAGCTCGCCCACGTGATCCGGGCGAAGTACCTGGTCGACGCGATCGGCTACAACCAGGTCCGCGGTCTGCCGTTCACCGCCGCCGAGCTGGAGACGATGCTGGAAGAGGTCCTGAAGAATGTCTGAGCCCGTCGCCCTCAAGCTCACCGCCAAGGACTTCAAGTCCGACCAGGAGGTGCGCTGGTGCCCCGGCTGCGGCGACTACGCCATCCTGGCGGCCGTGCAGGGCTTCATGCCGGAGCTGAACATCCCCCGGGAGAACATCGTCTTCGTCTCGGGCATCGGCTGCTCGTCGCGCTTCCCGTACTACATGAACACGTACGGGATGCACTCGATCCACGGGCGCGCCCCGGCGATCGCCACCGGCCTGTCGGTGTCCCGGCCGGACCTGTCGGTCTGGGTGGTCACCGGTGACGGCGACGCGCTCTCCATCGGCGGCAACCACCTGATCCACGCGCTGCGCCGCAACGTCAACCTGAAGATCCTGCTGTTCAACAACCGGATCTACGGGTTGACCAAGGGCCAGTACTCGCCGACTTCCGAGGTCGGCAAGATCACCAAGTCGACGCCGGTCGGTTCGGCGGACGCGCCGTTCAACCCGCTGTCGCTGGCGCTCGGCGCCGAGGCCACGTTCGTGGCCCGGACGATCGACTCGGACCGCAAGCACCTCCAGTCGGTGCTGCGGGCCGCCGCCCAGCACGAGGGCTCCGCGTTCGTGGAGATCTACCAGAACTGCAACATCTTCAACGACGGCGCGTTCGACACGCTGAAGGAGCCGGCCACCCGGGACGACTTCCTGATCCGGCTGGAGCACGGGCAGCCGATCACGTTCGGCAAGGACGGGCAGTTCTGCGTCGTCCACCCGCCGGGCGGCTTCGGCCTGGAGGTCCGGGAGACCGCGAACACGCCGGCCGAGGAGATCGTGGTGCACGACGCGGGCGTGGCCGACCCGGCGTACGCGTTCGCGCTGTCCCGGCTGCCCGGCCTGGATCTGAGCAACACCCCGATCGGCGTGTTCCGGTCGGTGGGCCGCCCCTCCTACGACAGCGTGGTGCAGGAGCAGGTCGCGGCCGCCAAGGCGAGCGTGGACAAGACCCCGGAGCAGCAGCTCGCCGCGCTGCTCGGCAGCGGCGACACTTGGACGATCCTCTGATCCGCCGCTGACGCGTCACGCGAGAGGGCGGGCCGTTCCCCCGTGGAGCGGCCCGCCCTCTCGCGTGTGACGCAGCCCGGTCAGGCGGCCGCCGAGGCGGGCACCCACAGGTCGTCGACGGCCCGCTCGGCCGCGGCGAGGCTCTGCTCGAACAGCGGGATCAGCTCGGCCATCGCCGGGTTGACCGGGGCCAGGGTCAGCTCGGCGCAGATGAACCGCGGCTCCAGGCCGGTCAGGGACAGGCCGTGCGGCAGCCACGGCTCGGCGTGGTCCCAGCCCTCGCGCGGGGTGCCCGGGCCGTACCCGCCGCCGCGGCTGACCAGGACGACGAACTGGCGGTCGCCGAGCAGCCCGGCGTTCGTCACCGGGTCGTAGGCGATGCCGGGGGCGATCAGGTGGTCGACCCAGGACTTCACGCTGCTGGGCGCGCCGTAGTTGTAGAGCGGGAGCCCGAGCAGGACCGTGTCGGCCTGCTTCACCTCGGCCACGACCTCCTCGGTCAGCCGCCAGGACGCCGCCTGATCGGGGGTGTGCTGATCCGGTGGCACCATGCGCGCGAGGCCGCTCGCGGTGTTCAGGTGCGGCAGCGGGTTCTGTCCCAGGTCCCGGTAGGTGACGGTGCCGTCCGGGTGGGCGGCGCGCCAGGCGGCGGCCGCGCGGGCGGTGAGCCGCCGGCTGATCGACCGCTCCCCGGTGATGCTGGAGTCGATGTGCAGCAGGTGTGCCATTGGTGATTCCTCCTCCGACGATCGTTCGTGTAGAACCAACTATTTATAGCAGGTCGATGTTCCTCGGAGCGCGTAAACTGGGTCACATGTCCGCCGCACCGGTCGAGGAGTCCGAGCGCCGCTCCGGGCCCCTGCTCGACCACCTGGCCCGGCGGATGCGGCTGCGCTCGGAGTCGGTGCTGGCCCCACTGGGCCTGCGCCCCCGCCACCTGGTGGCGCTCACCGTGCTGCGCGACTCCGGCGGCATCAGCCAGCAGGCGCTCGCCGGCACGCTCCAGCTCGACAGCACGAACGTGGTCGGGCTGCTCAACGACCTGGAGGCGGACGGCCTGGCCGAGCGCCGCCGCTCCCCGGAGGACCGCCGCCGGCACGAGGTACGCCTCACCGAGGCGGGCACGAAGCGACTGCGCGAGGCCGAGTGCGCGCTCGCCGGAGCCGAGGAGGAAGTTCTCGGCGCGCTGGCGCCCGGCGAGCGGGACCTGCTCTACGACCTGCTGCGACGGGCCACCCAGGGCCGGTCGTCGACCTGCGGCGAAGTGATGGCGGAGGGCGGCCCGGGCGCCTGCTGACCGCCGGCGCTCAGCGGAACCGGGTCAGAGCGCCGTGGTGGCCTGCGGCCGGTCGTCGCGGACGTGGACCAGCATGTCGCCGGTCTCGATCACCGCTCCGGCACGGTCGTTGAGCGTAACCACCTTGCCCCGGCGGACCAGCGCGATGACCAGCGACTCCAGCTCACGCGGAGAACGGCCCACCTCGTCGCGCTCGGCCGACCGCATCGCCAGCGCCATGCCCTGCCCCGGGGTGAGCAGGTCCTCCACCACGTCGATCAGGGGCGGGGCCGAGGTGGACAGGCCGAGCAGCCGCCCGGCCGTGGCCGACGAGACGATCACGTGGTGCGCGCCGCTCTGCTTGAGCAGCGGCGCGTTCTCCGCCTCGCGTACCGCCGCGATGATCCGCACCTGACCGGCGGTGAGCTGCCGGACCGTGAGCGCCACCAGCACCGAGGCGTCGTCGCTGTCGGTCGCGATGATGACCGACTTCGCGGTACGCACGTGCGCCTGCTCCAGCACCGACGAGCGGGTCGCCGAGCCCTCGATCGTCACCAGGCCGTTCGAGGTGGCCTGCCGAAGCGCTGGGCCACTGCGCTCGACCACCACGATCTTGGACTTGTCCGTGCCGTTCTCCAGCAGGGCGGAGACCGCGCTGCGGCCCTTGGTGCCGTAGCCGCAGATGATGACGTGGTCCTTCACGGTTCTCCTCCACCGCGACAGGCGACGCCCGGTGCGGTACTGCTCGGTCAGGACTTCCAGGGTGGTGCCGACCAGGATGATCAGGAAGAGCACCCGGGCGGGGGTGACGAACAGGACGTTCGCCAGTCGCGCCGACGAGCTGACCGGCGTGATGTCGCCGTACCCGGTGGTGGAGAGCGAGACCACCACGTAGTAGAAGCAGTCGAGCAGGCTCAGGCCGCTGTCGTCGACGTCGCGGTAGCCGTCGCGGTCGAGCCACACCACGAACACCGTGGCGAAGACCAGGCCGAGAGCGGCGAGCAGGCGCAGGCTCAGCGCGCTCAGCGGCCCTCGCCGCTGCGCGGGAAAATGGATCACCGTCGGTCCTGCTCCGCCACCTGCACGCCCACAAGATAACGGGTACGCGGGGACGCGGCCCGCCGGGTGACGATCGGAACCCGTCGGGGCCGCTGCCGGAGGCGTGGAGAGGGCATGATGGGTAAGTCCGGGGCGCCCGACCGCGAGGAGGCCGGTATGTCGTTGCTGCGACGGGTGATCGGTGGGGTGCTCCGGCGCATCCGCCTGCGCCAGGGCCGCACGCTGCGCGAGGTGGCCCAGGCCGCCGGCGTCTCCCTGCCCTACCTCTCCGAGGTCGAGCGCGGACGCAAGGAGGCCTCCTCCGAGGTGCTCGCCGCGATCTGCCGGGCGCTCGGGATCCACCTCGCCGACCTGCTCGAAGAAGCCCGTGACGAGCTGCGCCGCGAGCGGCCGACGCCGGTCGTCCCCGGAGTCTCGGCGGCCCGGTTCGACCGGGTGCCGGTCGCCCGCACCGGGCCGCAGCTGCGGGTCGGCCCGCCCCGGCTGTCCGTCACGCGCCGTCCGGCCGTGTCGTCCCGGCCGCCCGTGTCCCGCCGGCCCGCCGTCTCGCTCCGGCCGCACGTCGCCCGTCGGCCGGTCACCGCCACGCCGCTGCTCGGCGGCACGCTGCGGCCCCTGGGCCCCGGGCCGGCGCCGCTCGGCGCGCCCCTCGGCGCCGCCACGCCGATCGGGTTCGGTGGCGGCATCCGGATCTGGCCGGCCCCCTCCGCCCCGACCGCCCGCCCCCGTCCGCGTACCTCCGTCACGCTGGCCCGGCGGCGGGCCCGCGCGGGCCGGCGGCGGCCGGTCGCCGCGTAGCTTCTGCCGAGGGCGGATCTGCCCCGGGCAGAAAGCCTGGGCCGCGACCGTGCGCCCGGCGGACGCTGGAGACCGCCGGGTTCCCGGGCGGTCCACCGTCCACCGGCGGTACGGAGGTGCGCGGTGATGGGTGGCATCTGGATGCTCGACGATCGGCAGGCGGTGTTCGACGACCGGGTCTTCGAGCGGCTGCTGAAGGAACGGATCATCTTCCTCGGCACCGAGGTCACCGAGGCGTCGGCGAATCAGATCTGCGCGCAGATCCTGCTCCTCGCGGCCGAGGACCCGGAGCGCGACATCTTCCTCTACATCAACTCGCCCGGCGGCTCGGTGAGCGCCGGCATGGCCATCTACGACACCATGCGGTACGTCAAGAACGACGTCGCGACGCTGGCGCTCGGGATCGCCGGCTCGATGGGGCAGTTCCTGCTCTGCGCCGGGACGGCCGGCAAGCGGTTCGCGCTGCCGCACACCCGGATCCTGATGCACCAGCCCTCCGGCGGGATGGGCGGCACGGCCTCCGACATCACCATCCAGGCCGAGAACATGCTGCACGTGAAGCGGACCATGCAGGAGCTCATCGCGCGGCACAGCGGGCGCACGCTGGAGCAGATCCAGCGCGACTGGGACCGGGACCGCTGGTTCACCGCCGAGGAGGCCCGCGAGTACGGCCTGATCGACCAGGTGCTCTCCCGCGTCGACCAGCTCGCCGGGTGAGCCGGGCGGCCCGGCCGGATCACCGGCCGGGCCGCCGCTGACGTCACGGGTAGCTGACCACGGTGCTGGTGCCGTACGAGCCGACGACCGGGGTGCCGACGTCGTTTATCGTGCGCTCGATCCCGCCGCTGCCGTCGAGGAACACGGTGATCGCGTCGTGGAACCGCACCCCGGCCCGGCGCGGCGCCTCGATCCCCCTGTCACAGCGGATGTCCACGCCCTGGTTGAAGTACGAGTAGACGCCCAGTCCCCACGCCTCGTGCGTGCGGACGTGGTCGGCCACCTTGTACGAGGCCCAGCCGTTGCCGGTCGGGCTGCGCCAGGCCGCCTGGCTCGGCGGGTCGTAGGGCAGCTCGCTCTGGTAGAACACGGTCCGGCCGCGCTCGCCGTTCCAGATGGTCTGCCAGCGCTGGTAGTGCTCGACGAAGAGCCCGTACGCGGTCACGTCGTCGCCGTTGACGATCACGCCGGTGGCGGCGGTGTTCACGGTCCAGCCGATCGTCCCGGCCCGGCCGTGGTCGCCGCGCCAGGCCCAGATGTTGTCGATCAGCGTGTGCCGGCTGTGCACCACCAGGCTGGTCACCGCCCGCCCGGCGTACGGGCCGCCGATGCGGAAGAAGACGTCCTGCAGCGAGATCGGGTTCGTGGCGTGCGACCGGTGGCAGTGCCGCGTACCGACCTCGACCAGCACCGGCGACTCGACCGGCCCGGCGTCCACCAGCACCCCGGCGATGCGGACCCCGTCCACGTCCTCGATCCGCAGCGCCGCGTCCCCGCGGTCCGGCACCAGGCTCGGCATGCCGAGGCCGAGCACGACGGTGTCCGGACGGCGTACCCGCAGGGCCCGGTCCAGGTGGTAGACGCCGGGGGTGAGCAGCAGGTGCCGGCCCCGGGCCAGTTCCGCGTTGATCCGCTTCGCCGAGTCGGTGGGCCGGGCCAGGAAGAACGCGGACAGCGGCAGCGACGGCACCGGCGCGCCGCCGGTGGCCCAGGTGGTGCCGGCGGTGTTCCGGCGCAGACGCGGTACGGCGACCCGCCAGGCGCCCCGGGCGTCGACGAACAGGTACGGCTTCTCCCGGGTTACCGGGCTGGTCGGCAGCGTGGTGTACGGCGGGTCGGGGAAGCCCTGCGCGGGCGCGCCGATCACGCCGGAGAAGACCTGGTTCCACACGCCGTTGGTCCACTCGCCGCCGAGTTCGCTGTCGCGGGTGAGCCACTGCTGCTGGGAGCCGTTGATGGTGATGCCGTCCACCTTGGAGTCGGCGATGTAGCCGCCGCTGGAGTAGCCGCCGTTGCCGGGTTCCAGCCACAGCACACCCTTGACGTGCACCCGGCGCATCGGCGACGCCTGGGAGACGGCCCATTGGTTCGACCAGTCGGTCGGGGTGACCGCGAGGTTCTCCGCCGAGCGCCAGAAGTTGGTGAGCGCGGAGATGCCGGCGGGCGAGTTCGGGTCGGGCTGCCCGACCACCCGGACCGCGCCGTGGATCTCCACGTCGTCCGGGTGGGTGCCGAGACCGGCGACTGTCGTGTAGTAACCGAGCCGGGCGTCCACCTCGTAGCGGCCGGGCTTGAACAGCACGGCGTACCTGTCGAAGCCCATCTCGTTGCGTTCCTGGGCGGTGAACAACCGGTCCAGCGTGGACTGGATCTCCTCGACCGGCGTGCCGGGGTCGTACACGAAGACGTTCGGGCCGAAGTCGGGCTCGCGTGCCGGGCGCGCGGCCGGGGACGCGGCGGCGGCGCCGGCCGGGAGGCCGAGGGCGGTGAGCGAGGCCGCGGAGGCGGTGAGCGTGAGGAAACGGCGGCGGGAGGGGTCGGGTGATCGCATCTGCCTGCCTGTTCGGTGATGGGACGGGAGAGCGCTCTCTCGGCTGTTCCTACCTCATCACCGTCGATACCGCCAGAGCCCACCGGTTCCGGAACCGGTGGGCTCTGCGTCGTACGTCGGTCAGGCGCGCCCGGCGCGCTGCTTCACCAGGTCGTCGACGAGCCGCTCCACGTAGTCGGCGGTGTCCTCCCACCGGGTGACCGCGTGGCAGCGGATGTCCATGGCCTTGACCGGGTAGTCGTTGCCGCCCACGTCCAGCCGGTCCCCCACGAACAGCACGTTGTCGATGGTCAGGTCCAGGTGCTCCAGCAGCTTCCGCATGCCGTACGCCTTGTCCACACCCTTGCGGGTGACGTCGATCGAGGTCGAGCCGCCGCCACGGACCTCCAGGTCGGGCAGCTTCGCCGCGACCGCGTCCCGCAGCCGCCGCTTCTTGTCGCCGTCCGGGTCCCAGCCGTACTTCTCCGCCGGCGGCGCGGACTGACCCAGCGCGGAGAACGTGATCTGACTGCCCCGGTCCTCGATGATGTCGCCCCAGGTCTTCGCCTCCCACAGACCCAGCGCCTGCGCCGACTCGGTCAGCGCGGCAACGACACGTGCCTTGTCGGCCTCGCTCAGATCCTCGGCGTAGACCTGCCGCCAGTCCCCGTCGGACCAGCGGTAGTACCGGGTACCGCAGGTGGGCATCAGGTGCAGCCGCTCGCGCTGCTGCTCGGTGAGGTCGAGGTGGGCCAGCACCTGCGACTGGAACTGCTCGAACCGACCACCGGAGATGATGAGTACGTCCACCTCGGTGAGCAGGTGGCCGAGCAGCTCCGCCATCCGACGATCGATCTGGGACTTGGAAATCGCCAGGGTGTCGTCCAGGTCGAACGCCACCACTCGAAGATCGTTCACGAATACCTCATGTCGTCGCGGACAGGCCAGAACTAGCAGGGTACCGACGCACCCTGGCGCCGACCTGGAGGGCCCGGACCGGAGGGCTCACCAGACCACGCGGCCCTCATGACGGAGCGTAACAGCGGCTCCGCAGCGGGTTCGGGCCTTCCGGAACCGGGCTCGACGGTGAAATGCGGTCGACAGCGTCCGGCGCCGATCGCCATGGTGAGCGGATGCGCCAGGACGAGATCTGGAACGCCGAGACCGCCGAGCGGTACGACACACCGGGCACGGGGATGTTCGCGCCGGAGGTGCTCGACCCGGCCGTGGACCGGCTCGCCGCGCTCGCCGGCGACGGGCCGGTGCTGGAGTTCGCCATCGGCACGGGCCGGGTGGCAGTCCCCCTGGCCGGACGCGGCGTGCGGGTCAGCGGCATCGAACTCTCCGTACCGATGGTGGAGCGACTGCGGACGAAGGCCGATGCGGCGACGATCCCGGTGGTGATCGGCGACATGGCCACCGCCACCTCACCCGGGGAGTACAGCCTGGTCTACCTCGTCTACAACACCATCTCCAACCTGCTCGAACAGGCCGAACAGGTGGCGTGCTTCCGCAACGCCGCCCGCCACCTCAAGCCCGGCGGCCGGTTCGTGATCGAGCTGGAGGTGCCGCAACTGCGCGTACTGCCGCCCGGGCAGCGGGCGGCGGTCTTCGCGAGCGAGCCCGGATACGTCGGCGTGGACACCTACGACGTGCTGCGGCAACACCTCGTCTCGCACCACTTCGAGTTCGGCGACGGTCGCGAGGCGCGTGTCTTCCGCAGCCCGCACCGCTACGTCTGGCCGTCCGAGCTGGACCTGATGGGCGAGCTGGCCGGCTTCACGCTGGAGCACCGGTACGCGGACTGGTCCGGCGCGGAGTTCACCGCCGAATCGCGCTCCCACGTGTCGATCTACCGGCTCCCGGCCCGACCCACGCACCTCGCGTCGCATTGATTCATTGACTTCGATTACCCACCGTCGATAGCCTCGCGTCGACAATTATCTTCATCGATGGAGGCTGAGCGGTGAGATTCCTACGACTGCGCGAGGCGCTCGTCGCCCTCGTGGCGACCGCCCTGGTGACCGCCACGGCGGCAACGCCCGCCGCGGCCGCGCCCGGCAGCGACCTGTCCACGCTGGCGAGTTCGTCCACCTTCCCGCTGGCCGATCCGGACACGCTGCTGGCGAAGGACGGCTCCTACGTCACCTACGGCACCACAGTCGGCGCCGGCACCGGCGCGCGCTGCGGCGCGACCGGCAGACTGTACGTACCCGTCCTCGTCCACGGCTCCGGCAGCAGCGTCGGCATGGCCGACTGCGCCTCGCACGACGCGCTGCCGTCCGGCCCGGGCGCCTGGGCCGAGCCCGGCGGCGCGGTCTGGGCACCCGGCGTCGCCCGCTTCGGCAACCGGTTCTTCATGTTCTACACCGCCTCCCGCAAGGGCTCCGGCCAGAAGTGCATCGGACGGGCCGTCTCCGACAGCGCCCGCGGCCCCTTCCAGAACCAGGGCGAGTGGGCGTGCCCGGACGCCGGGCGGTGGGCACTCGATGCGAACCCCTTCGTGGCCGGCGGGAACCTGTACGTGACCTACCGGGACGACGCCATCGCCTCCGGCGCCGAGACCGGCATCTCCACGGTCCGCACCGACAGTGAGGGCCGCGCGATCTGGGACACCCGCCGGGACATGCTCAAGAGCACCGACATCACCTGGGACACCGCCAAGATCAGCGGCGGTACGCACGTGGTCGAGAACCCGGCGATGTGGAAGGCCGCCGACGGCGACTGGTACCTGATGCACTCGGGCAACAACTGGGACAGCGCGCGCTACTCCACCGGCATCGCCCGCTGCGGCGCGACTCCCCTGCCCGGCTCCCGCTGCACCCCCATCCGCGAAGGCGTGTCCCGGCCCTTCTTCGGCTACACCGGCAGCGCCGGACTCAACCCGATCCGCGGCCTGCCCGGCAACCACCAGGGCCCCGGCGGGATGGACGTCTTCGACGCCGCCGATGGCACCGCGCGCGTCGTGTGGCACTGGTGGAACGGCTCCACCCGCTTCCCGATGACCGGCGTCCTGACCCGCCCCTCCACCGGCTTCCTCGTCTCGTAGTCGGCGCGCTTGCCGACACGACTGCTCACCGTAAGCTTCGGGATGGTCACTTTCGGTAGAACTCGTTCACGGAAAATTGCATTTGGCAAGAGGTGGCACCGAAATTTTCTCGATGCGATGCATCTGCTTGTCAGGTACCCGACAGTGAATTGCCCGCTCTTGTGCTAGCTGTCCGGCGAGAGGATGCTCGAACCGTCGAACGGCACTGCGTCGCCTCACACGGAGGGCGGCGCCCGGCTGCCACCGGACGCCGCATTCGACTCCACCGCTGCAACGGAAGGAGTCACGTTGACTGTAATCCCTCACGGGTCAGACTTCGAGACACCAGAGGACGAGGACGAAACCGTTGCCGAGCCGACCGACCGGCACCGGCTCATCCTGGCGTACATCAAGACGCTCAGTCCGATCATCGCCGCCGTCGTCGCCTGCATCGGGACGCTGGTGGCAGCGCTGGTCCGCTGACCCGCCGGCCCCGCGCTCCGGCTCCGGCCGGACGCGGGGCCGTCCGCGTCACCGCCTCGTCGCCGGTTCGTCGTCCAATGTCGCCGGCGCGCCGCGTCGCGGCCACTGTCACCGGCGGGCTGCGTCGCCGTCCGGCAGCCGCCGGGACCTGACCTCCGCCAGGATCAGGACCGCCAGGAGCACCACGAACAGCCCTGCCGACCCGGCCACCAGGGGATTGACGTAACCGGGCACCAGGTCGGGGCCGCACGTGGTGTCGCGCAGCGGCCACATGCTCGACGACCCGTCAGCCGACGCGCCGATGCGGTGGCTGTAGCCTTCCGGCCGCCGCAGCATGCAAGCGTCATCGGGATCCAGGATCCCGAAGGTCGTCGCCGCCAACCCGCGACCGTAAGCGGCGGCCCCGGTGAACGCCGCACCGGCGGCCAGGAACCATCCCGCCCGCCTCAGCGCCCATGCCCTGCCCCGGAGGTGCGGGTCGCGACGGAGCGCCAACAGTGCGACCACCACGAACACGAGGGCAGCGGCCGCGAACACCGGCCAGGCCAGAGCGAGCAGCACAAGTGCGAAGAAGACGAGAAACATCGACGTGCAACCTACCGCTCCAGGCGTCGTCGTACCGGCCCCGATCACCTCGCCGGATGGTCAGCATGCGCAACTCTTGTCGCCGGGCTCGGACTTGACCGTGTGCGCATCGGCTATCTGGCCGCCCACCTCACCTGGCACCTCGCGACGGGCACTGTCACCTTGCTCGTTTGTGGCCCGGGAGAGTCGCCTACTCGCCGCTGGAACCCCGGGTGAGCACGTGAGCCGGGACGGCCGAACAGAGCGTGCCCCGCCGCCCCGGCCATGATCAGAACCGCGACGAACGGTCGGGAAATGAGTGAATGCAGGCACCGCCGGCAGGGTTTTCACCCGCTTCCGCACTGACCGGCAACGATTCCGAGACGGAGCCCCTTCGCGCGTCCTCTACACGGGTGGACGCTGCCGTCCCGTCGGGAACGAAGTGACGTACGGCAATCGCAACCGCACGTCCCGCGCCGGCCAACTCATGCAGCAGAACGCGTCAGCGGTCGGACGACATTCCACCAGCAACGGCTGAGGAGATCATCGGCTGAAGCGGGGATGGTTATAGATGGCCCGGCTGAGCAGACTCGCCGTATACGCGGTTACGCACAGTCTCCCGAAGGGTCCCATCAGTGAGCTACAGCGCTCCGCCGCCCCCCGGTTACCCAGCTACGCATTTGCAGCAGCCTCCGAAGAAGCGCCCCGTGCGGCTCATCATCGCAGCGGCCGTCGGCGGTGTCTTGGTGCTCTGCTGCGGCGGAGTGACCATCGCTGCGGCAGTCGGCGGTGGCGACTCACCCCCCGCAAGGAGCGCCGCCGCGGAGGCGACCGCTGCCGCGTCCGTCCCGGCAGAAAGCCCTACAGCAGCACCGTCGGTGGAGATCACCACCGCAGCACCCACTACCCCAACACCCACCACCGCAGCTCCTACGACAACAACACCGAAGCCGAAGCCGAAGGCCACCACCAAGGCGCCGACCGAGCCGAAGGTGTCCGTAGAGCAGGAGAACGCCATCAGGGCCGCCTCCGACTACCTGCAATATCAAGCGTTCTCCCGCTCCGGCCTGATCAAGCAGTTGGAGTTCGAGGGCTACCCGAGGAAGATCGCAACCCAGGCCGTGGATTCTCTGAAGGTTGACTACAAGAAACAGGCTGCCAAGATGGCGAAGGACTACCTCGACACCCAGCCGTTCTCTCGTTCGGGCCTGATCAAGCAGTTGGAATTCGAGGGGTACACGCACGCACAGGCCGTCTACGGTGTCGATCAGGTGATGTGAGAAGGGCATGCGGGTGCCTGTTGCGGCTTTGTCCATGGCGGGTGGCAGGCTCTGGCATGGCTCGCCGTGTCACCTACGGTCGACCGCAGACCATGTCAGTCGGTCGTAGGAGCGCCCCGCATCCGGCGCCTGCCTCGCGCCTCCGGCCAGTTCAAGGCCAGGTTCATCTAGTGGCGGCCGTTGGCGTCTGTGCGGAATTCGGGGTCAGCAAGGACGACCTGTTGCAGTTCTTCGAACGGGTCAGCGACGAGCGAGGGTGGCCGCTGCTGTCAGTCCCGCTCACACAACCGCGTTGCTGCAGCAGATCTCGGCGAGGCGATCGGGCACGCAAGCTCCGGAAGGCGGCACAGTGATCGTTGATCAAACACCTGACCTGGTGCCCCCGGCAGGATTCGAACCTGCGACACACGGTTTAGGAAACCGATGCTCTATCCCCTGAGCTACGAGGGCGCGAGTGCCCAGTCTAGCGGCCTGCCGGTTCACCCGGGGTGGCAGGGAGTGGCCCATCTGGGCCCGGTGACCGCGATGACCGTGACCACCACCCTCGTCGTGCAGGACCCCGTCGACGCCTACGAACTGTTCGCCCACGCCCGCACCACGCTCGGGCTGCCCCTGGACGGCCGATGGCACCTGGTCGACCACGGCCATGTCCACATGCTGCAGACTCTGCCCGGACAGGGCGCACCGGCCCTGGCTAGCGTGCACTTCTCCGTCGACGGCAGCCGGCACCCCGGCGAGCCCGACGCCGGGATCCCCGGCGGCTACGCCCTGCTCGCCTTCACCACCGACAGCGCTGACACCAACAGGACCCAGCGCCGGCACCGCGACCTCGCCGGCCAGACCGGCGCGTGGCTGACCCACCGACGGCTTCGCTGGACCTGGTCACACGCCGACGGGCCCTTCACGACCAACCACGCCGGCCCCATCCGCAGGGGCTTTAGTAACGATCTTGCGACCAGGGGCCAAATAGTTGATCTTTTTGGGGGTCTGCGCGGTCCCTGATCGCTGCCACGATGGTTGACCGCTGTGAGTCGATCTCCTCTGAGCATCGGCGAGCTGGTCGAGCACTGGACCCTTGTCCCTGCTGAGCTGGACCTGGTTGCGTCCAAGCATGGCGAGATACGGCCGGGTTCGCGCTGTTGCGGAGGTTCTACGACCGGTACGGCCGCTTCCCGCGAGGTTGGGCAGATCTGCGCCCGGAGGCGATGGACTTCGCCTCTCGCCAGGTCAAGGCGGAGCCGGGTTACTTGGCGTTCTACGGAGACCAGGGCCAGCGGATCCATCACACCCCCAATCGGCTAGATCAACCCGACAACGCACCCAGAATCCAATCCACGGATTCAGGCTAAGGTCCGGTCCGGCAGCGGAACAGGGGCGCAGGACCTGCGGCAGGGTGGGGCGAGCGCCCCACCCTGCCGTTGAACTCAGCCGATCTGCAGGGTCACGTCGTCCAGCACGAAGCTGGTCTGCAGGTAGGCGTCCTCGGTGCCGGTGAAGGTCAGCGTGACCGTCTGGCCGGCGTACGCGCCGAGGTTGACGGTGCGCTGCGTGTAGCCCGTGGCAGCGTTCATGTTGGACAGCGACGCCACGGTGGTGCCGTTGGCCTTGATCGTGAACACGTCGTAGGCGAGCGCCCCGTACTCGCTCGTGTCGATGTGCAGCCAGTAGGTCAGTACCGCACTGGTGCAGCCCGACGGGATGGTGACGGTCTGGCTGATGGCCTCGGTCGCGGTGTAGCCGTTTCCGCCGAGCCACGCGTACCGGGTGCCGCTGCGCGGCACCTGCCCGATAGAGGTGCCGATCACGCCGGTGGAGCCGGTCCACGGCGAGGTGCCGCTTTCGAACCCGCCGTTGAGGATCAGCTGGGCGGCGGTGCAGCCGCCCGGCCCGCCGGGCACGGTCAGCGTGTACGTGGTGCTGTGCGTCGCCGAACCCGAGCCGGTGATGGTGATGGTGTAGGTGCCGCCGGCCACCGACGAGCCGACCGAGATGGTGGCGGTCGACGAGCTGCCGGAGGTCACCGACGCCGGGCTGAACGAGACCGTCACGCCCGTGGGGGCGCCGCTGGCGGTCAGGTTCACCGTCTGGGCGCTGCCCGAGGTGGTGGCGGTGCCGACGGTGGTCGTGGTGCTGGACCCCGCGTTCACGGTGCCCGACGCGGGGCTGGCCGAGATCGAGAAGTCGTCGGTCGGGGTGGACGTGCCGACGGCCCGGTTCCACAGCGTGTAGGCGATGCCGTCGGCGGCCCGGTCCAGGCCGGTGGCGTTGATGTTGCTGGTGGTGTCGCACGACGAGTGGTAGCAGGAGTCGTACGCCTGACCGGCGGTGCCGCCCCACTTCGACGCCTGGGCCGAGGTCTTGGTGGCGCTGGCGCCCATGGCGTAGCCGGAGGTCGGGATGCCCGCGTTCTGGAACGAGTAGTCGTCGGAGCGACCCTGGCCCTCGACGTTCTCCTCCGGCTGCAGGCTGAGGCTGTCCCAGTACGCCTTCATCGGCTGCGACGCGGTCGAGCTGATGTTGTTGATGAAGTAGCCGCCGTTCTTCGACCCGATCATGTCGAAGTTGTAGTAGGCCTTGATCGCGGTCCGCTGGGTGCTGGTGAGGGAGTTGACGTAGAACTTCGAGCCGTTGAGGCCCTGCTCCTCGTCGGTCCACCAGCCGAAGCGGACCTTGTTCAGCATGGTCGGGTTCTGCGCGGCGAGCGCGAGGGCGACCTCGAGCAGCGCCGCCGAGCCGGAGCCGTTGTCGTTGATGCCGGGACCGGCCGAGACGCTGTCCAGGTGGGCGCCGAACATGTAGACGTTGCTGGCGTTGCCGCCGGGCCACTCGGCGATCAGGTTCGGGCCGGCGCCGCTGGTGCAGCCCGAGGTGCAGGGCTGCTCGGTGACGGTGAAGCCGGCGGTCTGCAGCTTGCCCTTGACGTAGGCCACCGACTGCAGGTAGCCCTGGCCGGTCGAGCGGCGGTTGCCGCCGTTGTTGGTGGCGATGGTGTTGAGCTGGGTCAGGTGCGCCTGCACGTTGGACACGCTGATGTCCGGGGCGGTGCCGCCGGGGGTGCCGCCGTTGACCGTCAGCGTGTACTGGGCCGTGTGGGTGACCGACCCGGTGCCGGTCACGGTGATGGTGTACGTGCCCGCAGCCGCACTGGACGTGGTCGCCACCGTCATCGTGGAGCTGTTGCCCGACGTCACCGACGTCGGGCTGAACGACACGGTGACCCCCGACGGGGCACCCGAGGAGGTCAGCGACACGGTCTGCGCGCTGCCGGAGACGGTCGCGGTGTTGACCGTCGCGGTGACCGAGGAGCCCGCGTTGACGCTGCCCGAGGTGGGGCTGACCGAGACGGAGAAGTCGGTGCTGGAACCGGTGCAGGTCGGGTCACCGGTCTGGGCCGGGACCGCGACCGCGTTCCACGCGTCCTTGGTCCGATTGAACAGGACGCACGAGGAGTCCAGGTTCTTCGCGGCGGTCAGGGTCGCGGTGCGGTACTTCTTGTGGGTCATGCCGGAGGTCTTCAGCAGCATGCCGCCGTAGAAGATCTTTCCGGCGGACTGGATGCCCACGCCGGTGACCGACGACGGGCCGCCCGAGCAGATGGGGCTGTTCGGCTTGCCGCCGCCCGGCGCGCTGCCCTCGGCGAGCAGGTAGAACCAGTGGTTGAGCGGACCTGCGGCCGCGTGTACCTCCGTGTTCGGGATCGACGAGGAGTAGCAGTTCGGGTGGCCGCCGACCAGCGACGGGTTGTACATGTTGCGGATCGGGCCGTCGCCGACGAGGTCGATCTCCTCACCGACCAGGTAGTCGGGTTCGTCGTAGGCGCTGGACTGGTTGGCGTATGCCTCGGTCAGGGCGCCGAAGATGTCGCCGGTGGCTTCGCCGAGGCCGGCCTCGGAGCTGGTGCCGCCGGGGGTGTTCTGGTCGAGGCCGTGGCCGAACTCGTGGCCCACCACGTCCATCGAGGAGATCCAGTTGCCCGCCTGGTTCTTGCCGATGGTGATCGTCGAGCCGTCCCAGTAGGCGTTCTGCTCGTTGAGGCCCACCTTGATGGGCCAGCTGCCGCCGTTGCCGTTGTGGCCGTTGCGGCCCAGCCAGCCCGACAGCATGTCCCATTCCTTCTGCGCCGAGTACAGGGCGTCGACGCAGCCGGTCTCCTTGCTGGTGCCCACGCCGTTGCCCCAGCTGTCGTCCGGGCCGGAGAAGACGGTGTTGGTGCTGTAGTCCTGGCAGTTCAGGCCGGAGCGGGTGGTGTCGCGCAGGTAGTACGTGCTGCCCGACTGCGACGTGGTGATCGTCAGCGGACTGGGCCCGTTCCACTTGCCGGTGCCGGAGCCCGCCGCGGCGTCCTCCTGCTTGGCCAGCACCTGGCCGGTGCGCGCGTCCACGAAGACGTGCAGGTGGCTGGGCGCCGAGGCGGTGCGTCCGGCGACGACGACCTCCCATGCGAGGCGGGCGGTGCTGTCCTTGACGTGCACCACCAGGGTGCGCGACTCGACCCGGTCGACCTTCGCGAGCAGGCTCTTGGCGGTCTGCTCGGCACGGTCGACGGCGACCGTCGGCACCACCGACACGTTGATCTTCGTCTTGGTGGCGGCCGAGATCGCCCGGATCGCGCCCTTGCCGTCGGCGAGCACGGCGGCGTCGCCGCCGACCACCGGCAGGCCCCGGTAGGTGCGTGTGTAGGCGATGGAGAACAGCCCGTCGACCCACGGGATCACCATGCGCCGGTCGTACTGCTCGAAGGGGCCTTTCGCCAGCGCGTCGTGACCGCCGTCGGCGGCCCGGTCGGCCGCGGAGATCGCCAGCGACAGCGGGCTCTGCGCAACCGTGGGTGTAGGGGGCGGGGTGGCTGCGGTCGACTGGGTGGCCACCCCGGTCACGGTGCCCAGGGTAAGCGCAACCGCGACAGCGGCCGCCATGGCAGTTCTTCGATACATCGCAATCCTCCCGCCGAGATGGGTTGAGGGGTGTGGCAGCAGGGCCCGTGTTGATGGGATCTCCGGCAACCGGTGACAGCTCGGCTTTGGCGATGACACTAGGAACGGCGGAGGCTGGCCGAAATCAGGGCAACCCCTTGCTCTGGTGCGCGAAGGACCGTCGGGCGCACTATGATCCGGTGCCAGATTCTGCGACGGCAGTGAATGCGCATCAGGGGGCCACCGGCACCATGCTGCCGGTGGTACCGGGCGTCGTGCGCGGCGCCCGTCGGGTGGTGCTGTTCGGTCCGCCCGGGATCGGCAAGACCGCTGCGGCCGGTGTACTCGGGCAGCAGCTGGGCATGCCTGTCCTAAGGCTGGCTCCGAGCCCACAGGACGCCCAGGTCCCCTACACCGGACTGCTCGAACTCGCACTGGCCCTCCAACCGCTGCCGGCCGCGCGGGAACTCGCGACCGGAATCGACAAGGCCGTCGGAGTGCCGGGCTCTGCCGATCCCGCCGGGACCGCTCTACGGCTGCGCCGGTTGACCGCCACCCTGCTGCTGGACACCCCGCCTCTGACACTGGTGGTGGACAACGCCCAGTGGCTGGATACGGCCAGCGCGGCCGTCTTGCGTTGGGCACTGCGCCTGGCTCCCGACCTTCCCGTCATAGCCGCAGAGCGAATCTGGCGCCCGGGGAGCGAAGGCCACTGGTGCGGCGAGGACCCCTGTGCGGTACGCATCCCGGCGCTGACACCCGATCAGGTCGCAACCCTGCTGTCGCCGTACCGGCTAACCCCCTACGAGGTCACGCAGACCCACATCCGCAGCGGAGGGAACCCGGCCCTAGCCCTCGCATTCGCCGGGGCCCGCAGCCGCGCCACCGACCTGCCGGCCGCTCAGGGTCTCGTAGACGACCTGGTCCTGCCGCCGGCCGCCCGCCGACTGGTGAACGAATGGCTGGGCACTGTGTCGGCCGAAGTTCAGGAACTGTTGACGGTCGCCGCACTCGACGACCGGCCCGACCGCGAACTGCTGAGCCGCCTCGCCGGCCCGCCCGCCGAAAACCTTCTCGCAGAGGCCGAGGCAGCCGGACTGATCAACATCGGGCAGGTCGACGGGAAGATCCGGTTCGCCGCCGCCGCGATCGGTGCCGAACTCGCGGCCCGACCGCCGGTCGCCACACGCAGGCTCCTGCACGCCCGCCTGGCCGAAGCCAGCCGCGACAGCATCCGCCGCGACCGTCACACCACGCTGGCGGCCGACACCAACGACCCGCAGTCGGCCGACTGCGCCGACCGCGCCGCCGCCCGCGCCCGGCTGCGCGGAGAACCCGCACTAGCGGCCGAGCTCTCCCTGCTCGCCGCCGAACGTACCCCGGAGACCGACGCCGACCTGCTCACCGAACGGGCGCTGACCGCCGTACGCGACGCCGCCCACAACGGCGACCTGCCCCGCGGCCAGGCTGCCGTCCGCCTCGTCCTGAACCACGACAGCAGCCCCGCCAACCGCGTCAACGCCCTCATCGCCCTGATCGACTCAGGCGGACAGCACCTGTACAACGGCGACAAGCTGTTCGCCGACGCACTTCACGAAGCGGCCGGACATCCGGACCTGACCGCGCAGATCCTCGTCCGCCAGGCGATCTGGGCCAACGTCAACGGCGATCCCGACCGGGCGTGCGCCCAGGCTGCCCGGGCCGCCAGCCTCGCCCGGAGCGCTGGCGACACCGCCACCACCGCCATGGCCCTCACGATGCAGGCCCGCATCCAACGCATCCTCGGCCGCCCCCAAGCCGAGACCACGCTCGGCCACGCCCTGTCCCTGCCACGCAGCACTCACATCCCCGTCAACGCCAGGCCCGAACAGCTCTCCGCCCGGCACGCCATCTTCGACGACCGTCTGGACGAAGCCCGCAGCGCACTGCTGCCTCTGCTCGTCGAAGCCGAGCGGACCGGAGACGCCGAAGCCACCGTGGATGTCCTGCGCAGCCTCGCCGAAGTCGAGATCCGCGCCGGACGGTGCGGACTGGCCCTCGACTACGCCGGCCGCGCCCTGTCGCTTACCGACAGAGCCGCCTTGGACCCCGCACCAACGTGCTACACCTCCGCCCTGGTCGAGGGCACCGCCTCGTGCACCGACTCCGCCCTCGCTCACGCACGCCGCGGGGCGGACACCTCCCGCCGGGAGGACAACAAAGTCTTCCTCTCCCGAAACCTCTTCGTCCTCGGACATCTTCTCCTGGTCACCGGGCGTCCGAAAGAAGCCCTGGAGGCGCTGGAAGAGGTCCGTACGCTTGAGAAGCGCCAGCAGGTCCGCGACCCGTCCGTCCTGCGCTGGCACGCCGACCTCGCCCAAGCCCTCATCTCCCTCGGCTACCTCGACCAAGCCCGCAAACTGCTGACCGATACCCGTCGCACCGCGACTGATCTAGATAGAAGCTGCGTCCTCCCCGTGCTCGACCGCTCCCAGGCACTCCTGGAAGCCACCCTGGGCAACTACGATGCGGCCGCCGACCTCCTCACCGCAGCAGCCGACCACCTCCGCCACCTGCCCATCGAACACGGTCGAACCCTCCTGGCCCTCAGCCACACCGAACGACGCGGACGCCGACGCGCCAGCGCCCGCACCGCGGCGCAGAGCGCCGCCGACCTCTTCAGCACGCACCAGGCACACCCCTGGATCGAAGCCGCCACCCGCACCCTCCACCAACTGGAGCCCGTCCCCGCGCACAGCAGTACGCTCCCCTGCCTCACCTCCGCCGAACAGCGCTGCGTCGAGCTCGCCGCCAGCGGAGCGACCAACCGCGACATCGCCACCGCCCTCACCATCAGTGTCAAAACAGTCGAAGCAAACCTCACCCGCGTCTACCGGAAGCTCGGCATCCACTCACGCGTCCAACTCGCGCACCTTGCAGCCCTGACGGCAGCGCCGGCAGAAGCCCTGCAGCCCGGCCTGGCGCATCAGCCTGGCAACGCGTTTGCGCCCACTTCCGACTCCGGTGCCCAGGCGTAACTCGGCGTGCGGCGTAAAGGAGCGGGTTGGGCGAGGATCGCACGTGCTTCCCCGGACAGCATCCTCGCTACGTCAAGTCGCAAAATGCCGTGACGAGGATTTAGAATCGAGAAAGTTGACACAAAAAGCAACAGAGGCGGCCGGTTTGCTACTGTAACCGCCAGCAACGGAGCGCAGCAGCTATCCAATGCGACCAACAAACAGAGGTAATGAACGGCTGAATCGCAGGCAGTCGGCCTACCGACATGCATAGATGACGGTCTTAGGAAACCGATGCTCTATCCCCTGAGCTACGAGGGCGCGAGGGCACAGTCTAGCGACCTGGGGTTCACCTGGGGTGGCAGGGAGTGGCCCCCGTTCACCCACGTTCCCCGGACCGCCGTTCTCCCAGCCCAGGAGCACACCTGAGCACACGAACCCCGGTTTGCGGCCGGCGGTCGGCCATGGTGACCCTCGTTGGCACCGGTCCACCCCGGTCGGCATCCGCTGGAGGAGTCTCCAGGTGACTCTGGTTGATCTTGGCGGGCAGGATGAAGTGGCCGGCGTCGACTGTCTGGGGCGTCACGCTGACACGCCGCACCGGCCCTCCACGATCCTTGCCACACCTTGGCGACGGTCAGCGAAGAACCATGCGTCAGGTGTCGAGGCCTGCGAGGTTGAGGCGTTCGAGCAAACTGGGCTTGCGGGCATGCGCCGCCCGGAGCTCGGCCAGCCGGTGCTGGAACGACGAACTGTCCCAGTCGCGTTCGCTGAGTTCGCGCAGGTCGATGAGGAGTTGCACGGCGGTGTCGTACTCGCGGGGTTTCTTGGTGGCGATGAGCTCGTCGACTCGCTGCCAGGCGGCGGGTTGGTCGACTGCGAGGGTGTCGAGGTGCCGTTGCCGGGCTGCTGCGGCGGACCGTTCGCGGCGGATCCGGTCGCGTTCGCGTTGCTCAGCGTCCCGTCGTTCCCGTTCGGCGCGCAACCCCGCGGCGGTGGAGAGCAGTTCCCCGGCGGTACGGGCGGCTGCCGGGGTGGGCGTATCAGTGCGGTGTGCGTCGCGGTAGCGGCGCAGCAGTCGGTTGCGCAGGTGGCTGTCGCCGCCGGTGATCAGGTCGGTCAGGATGGCGTCCTTGTCCCGAGCGGGCAGCCCGACGACCCAGGTGCGTAGTTGCGCAGCGGTCGGTTCGCCGGAGGTGGCCGGCGGCGGTCCGGCCGCCGCGGCCGCGATCAGGTCGGGGTCGATGCGTAGGAACTCGGCGACGGCGGTGAGGGACGCGTCGAGGGTCCCCAGCCGGGCGGGGACGGGCGGTTCAGGCTCGTCGTCGGCGATCTCGGCGGACTGTACGCAGCGCAGCCAGGCCAGGTACAGCAGGCGCAGGTCGCCGGCGGCGAGGCGGGCCCGGACCGGGATGACGGAGGCGAGGAGGCCGTGGCCGTCGAGGTCCCACTCGTCGGTGCCGTCCTCGTCCTCGTCGTGCAGGTCGATGATGACGTGCTTGCCGGTGGTCCACGCGGATGCGCTGTCCCCTTGGCAGTACTGGGAGACGGTGGCGGGGTCGAGCACGTGTTTCGGTAGCCGCAGCATGAGCTGGCGGGTGCCCCAGTTCGTCAGGTACAGGTGCGCGTCGAAGTACCGCTCCATCAGCGTGCGCGGGTCGCCCTTGAAGTCGCCCCACTCGTAGGTGTTGACGAAGCTGGTGGCGGTGATGTCGGCCCGGGTCGACAGCGACCGAAGCTCGGCCCGCTCCCGGCCGGTGAGGGGCCGGTCGACGGCGGTGAACTCGTAGTACTGGTACTCGCTCACCGTGGCCTACCGTCCGGCCCAGTGCCGGTAGGCGTCGATCCACGCGGCGCCGTCCGGCGCGGGGGTGAGCAACGGCAGGTCGAGGAGATCGATCCTCTGCCGGTGGCGACCTCGGGCGCAGACCGCGACGATGTTGTCCGCCGCCAGCTCGGCCTTCCGTACGGTGGCCTCGACGCCGAGGACGGTGGTGGTGAACGGCACCGCCAGATGCTCCTCGATCATGGTGAACAGGCCGGCGCGCTCGTCCTCATGACCGTCCGTGTCGGCGGTGGCTTCCTCGATCATCGCCTCCAGCGCGGCGTTGTCCTTCGATGCCATCGGCGGAGGATAGCGGACCGGTGCCGGGATGTTCGACGCCCGATGCGCGAGGATGGTCGGCATGGGTTCGGTGGCCGAGTTCGTCGATCTTCGGCGGGAGGTGGAGCGGTTACGGGCAGAGAACGCCCGACTGGGACGTCTGCTGGAGCTGCGCGGCCAGGACACGACTGCGGCGCCGGAGCAGTTGTCCGCGCCGGTTGAGCCGCCAGGGCTGGTCACCATGGCTTCGCCGACTCGGGACAAGCTGGCGTTGTTCGCCGACCGGTTCCGGGCCCGGGCCGACGTGTACGCCGTGCGGTGGGACAACGCCCGTACCGGCGCTGCCGGGTGGATGCCCGCAGTCGCCGGTGGCTGGCGTAAGGGTATGGACCGGCGCGGTGCCACCTACCTGCCCCGCACGACGGAGGTCGTCGCGGCGCATCTGGTCGGCGACGTGTTCATGGGCCTATACCCGCTGATGCCCGGCAACACCTGCCACTTCGTCGTGGCCGACTTCGACGGGCCGACGGCGATGCTCGACGCCCTCGCGTACGTGAAGGCGGCGCGAGCCAGCGCGGTGCCGGCCGCGTTGGAGGTCTCCCAGTCAGGCCGTGGTGCCCACGTGTGGGTCTTCTTCACCGGTGCTGTTGCCGCGGCCACCGCGCGGGCCGTCGGCACGGTCCTGCTGCGGGAGGCGATGGTGCTGCGCGGGTCGATGGACCTCCGCTCGTACGACCGGCGCTTGTGCTCCAAGGCGCGATGAGCACCCGCGAACGGCGGACAGTCGTTGACCGGCTCGACGGCGCCAAGGCCGGCCTGCTCGTCATCGGCACCACGCCGTTCATCGGTGAGGGCTTCGACGCCCCCGCCCTCGACACCCTCTTCCTCGCCGGCCCGATCTCCTACGACGGCCTACTCGTCCAATGCGCCGGCCGCGTCATCCGCGCCGCGCCCGGCAAGGACCTCGCCGAGGTCCACGACTACCACGACCCGGCCACTCCCATCCTCGCCGCCTCACTCCCACGCCGCATGCCCGGATACCGGGCCCTCGGCTTCACCAGAACATGAGTACATCCCCTCGCGATCATCATGACTGGTCCGCCGGCTTCCGAAGAATGACGTACGCCAAGCGTGCTGGGCCTAGCCTGGTAGGCTAAAGGCCATGGGCCGGTTCTCCGAGGATGAGCTGCAGGCGGTTGTCTCCCGGTATGAGGCGACGCGGGCCGCCGCGCTGACCGAGCGGGACGAGCAGCTGCGGGCGTTTCACGCGGCCGGATGGCGGCCGGTGGATCTGCAGCGCGTCACCGGGTACAGCCGGGAGACGATCCGTCAGGCGCTACGACCGGAAGTCCGGCGGGCGACGAACCTCAGCCGGCGCAGGATGTCACCCCAGCCGCCAGCGGACTACCAGCCCTACGGCGACCGGAAGCCCTACGTGGTGGCCGAAACCCTCGCCGATCTGCACGGCCCGACCGACGGCTCCGTGACGCTTCCGCGTCACCTCGACTGGTCCGGGCATGCCGAGTACGACCTGAACCGGCCCGCACGCCTGGCCAGCATGTACAAGGTGGTGCTCACCGAAGCCAGCACCGTCGAGGACCTGCACACCTGGCTCGATGCCGACCTCCTCCGGCGGCTCTGGCCCACTCTCTGGCTGCCATCCCAGCTCCGCCAACGCTGGGAGGACGCCTTCCCCGAACTCGCCGCCACACGCAGCAACGCGGCATAGCGGTGGACCCCTTCCACGAACGCCTCGCCCGTACCGGGCTCGCGGCGGCCGACCGATACGGCTTCGCGCTGGCCGGCGGTTACGCGGTCCAGGCCGCTGGGCTCCTGGAGCGGCCCAGCGAGGACGTCGACCTGTTCACCGCCTGGGACCGCCGCGACGAATTCACCGCCGCAGTCGCCGCCGTCGTACACGCCTACCGAGACGACGGCCTCACCGTCGAGACCGAGCGGCAGTACGACACCTTCGCCCGGCTCACAGTCACCGATGGCGCGCGGGTTTCCAAGGTCGAACTCGGCGTGGACTGGCGCGCCAACGAACCGATCCTCATGGCGATCGGACCCGTCCTCCACCCCGACGACGCGGTCGCGAACAAGATGAGCGCCCTCTACGGACGAGCGTTCGCCCGCGACTTCATCGACATCGACGCCACGCTCCGATCCGGCCGCTACACCCGCGACGCCCTCCTCGCCCTCGCGCAGCGCGCCGACCGTGGGTTCGACCCGCGCATCTTCGCCGACGCCCTCGCACAAGCCACCCAGCTCGATCCCGACGACTTCGCCCAGTACGGCGTCACCGGCCCAGCGCTGGACGATCTCTTAAGCCGATTCGCGGAGTGGCGCCGCGAACTGCTCGACTACGAGGAAGGGTGACTCGGCTTCCGACTCACGGCAACGTTGAGCCTGCACCCGCAGTACCCACACGTTCACCTACGTTCCTCGGACCGTCGTTCGCCCAGCCCAGGACCACCCGCGGAGCACACGAACCCCGGGTTGCGACCGGCGGTCGGTCGCGGTGACCCGCGTCGGCACCGGTTGACCCGGGTTGGCATCCGCTTGAGAAGTCTCCATGTGACTTCAATTGATCTCGGCGGGCAGGGTGGGCCGGCTGGCGCGGATGGGGTTGCGTCGGCGGCGAGCAGCCTGGTTCAGGCTGCGGCGCGGATCACCGTGCCGGTCGAGTGAATTCTTGGGGTCGCGGATGAGTGCCCGGACAACGTCAACGCGCGTCGCCGGGCGAGAGCGAGGATGGCTTGCCGATGGTTTCTTTCCTTGCTCGCGCGGTCCGCCCATCAACACCGAGAGATCGGAGTGTGCAATCGCCGAAATGCCCGGCCCGTTGGGTTGTCCCGCGACCGGCCGGGCTGGCTGCGCGACCGGCAGCCTGGCCGATGGCGGTTACCGCATCGGACTCGAGGCCCGGGACACCGTCACCGGCCAGATCCTCGGCCGGGCCGACGTTACGCACGGGCGGGAACAGCGGGCCCACACCACCTCAAGGTGATCAACCAGCGCGCGTACTCCGGCGGTATCTACCGTGGCGCGGGCGCAAAGTGCGCTGGGCACGGCGACCTCCAGGTCGCCGTGCCCGCGGGTCTGCGCGCCGTGGAACAGATCCACCACCTGGCCAGCCGTGACGTACCACGGAACTGCGGAGGCGTTCGGCCAGAACGGCGCGGATGTCAAGCCCTCACGCGTCGACATCAGGAGGGCTCACGACCACCAGCCTGAAGCGGACGAGGGATCCGGCCGGACAAGAGAGTCGTCTGCTCGTCGAGGGACGGGCGGTCGCCCTCTCCCACCCGCGCCGAACCATCCGTCGGAACCTCGGGGATCGGCGTACCCTCGCACTCCGCTCCCCGTTTCGGCAGCTTTCCGTTCAGCAGGTAGTCGTCGATGGCGGCGTCGACGCAGGCGTTGGTGCCGTGGACGACGTGGTAGCCATCGCGGGGAACGCTGAGGAGCCGGTGCCCGAGCAGGTCCGCCATCGCCCGACCGCCCTCGTACGGCGTCTGCGGGTCGAACTCCTCCTGCACGACCAGCCCTGTCGGGTAGCCGCTGCGGCGCAGCTTCACCAGCGGCTCGACACGCTCCACCGAGCCGAAGGTGCACTCACGCGGAGAAACCGCCGAAGCACCCCAGCCGTATGGGAAGTGCTCGGAGAAGTAGCGCATGTCCGCGTAGTACACCTTGAGGTCGGCGGGCCATTCGGCCTCGCAGTTGACTGCCTCCCAGACGCCATTGCTGGTCGGCGGCGGGTCGGCCTGGATCTCTTGCTGAAGAGCCAACGCCCGGCCCAGGTCACCCGGCACGTCCGAGGGTGTCTCGACCTGCTGACGCAGCCGGCTCGCCGTCGCTGCGAAGAAGTCCCAGTACGCCACCTCGTTGGTGGCCCCGATGAGGCCGTCGAACTCGGTGCCGTCGTACACGAAATCACCCTGGTCGATCGGGCGTTGCTCCAGCTTCGCCCGGGTCCGTTCGATCGTGGCGCGCACCTGCGACCGGGTGGTTCCCAGCCCGTAGATTCCGTTGCGCTCGGCCACCCACGTCATCCAGGCGTCGGCGGTCCTACGTTGGGCGATTGCCTGTTGCTTCCACGCCTCCCGCCATATCCATTGCGGGTGGATCGCGGAGTCCAGGACGTTGCGGTTCAGTCGCTTCGGAAAAAGCGTGCCGTAGACGGCCGTCACGTACGTGCCGTAGGACTTCCCCATCAGGTTCAGCTGACGCTCACCCAGGACCGCGCGGACGATGTCGAGATCTCTGGCGTTGTTGGCGGTGGTGAAGTAGGGACGCCGGGCACCGTCCGCGCGTTCGCATTGCTGATCACGCCTGCGGAACTCCTCGGTGTACGCCCGCATCTGCGCGTCGGTGAAGCGCGTCCTGCCGGACAACTGCACGCTCGTGCCCTCGCACAGCAGAGGCTGTGACTGCCCGACACCGCGCGGGTTGTACCCGATGATGTCGTACCGCGTTGACAGCGCCTCGTACGCCGGGTCCTCCGGCGCGTAGATTCCCTGCCCGCCCGGCCCGCCGGGGACCTCGACCAGTACGCCGAGCCGGTTCGGCTGATCGCTCGCCAGGCGCCGGGAGAGCTCGACGGCCTCCCGGGGACCGTCCGGTCGCCGGTAGTCCAACGGCACCCGCACAGTCGTGCATTCCACCGCCGGGGACGCGCTCCCGGCACGGGGAAGCGCGGACGCCGAAGCATCCGGTGACCGCCTCGGTGGCACCGGCGGGCGGGGGCAGGGTCCCCACGCAGGACGCTGCGCGTAGAACTCCGCCAGTCCGACCGGCACCGCGTCGGACTTCGGCGCGGTGTTCGCCTCGGCGAGAGGCACCACCTGTACGCACAGAGCCGCTGTTGCCGTGGCAATCAGACCGGCCTTTGCTCTGCGTCTCATCCCAAGCCTTCATTCTTCGCGACAGGAGCCGCTGAAGCGGCCCTGCGGAACAGCACCGTCGTGGTGCCGGCGCTGGCCGTCATGGCCGCAGGGCGGTCGCGGCCGGAGTCCAGGTCGACTCGTCCTCGACGTCGGCGACCGTGATCCCCTTGGCGATCTTCTCCAGCTCGACCCGCGGCAGCGTGTTACCGGCACCATCGGGGCTGACCTCGACTACGACTGCGCCGTCGGCGCTCCGGAACTGGCACCAGATGTCGACCTGCGGGCCGTCCCACCCGGGCCGGTCGGGTACGTCGTAGCACTTCGTCACACCGGGCTCCGGCGTCTGGTTCGCGCTGCTGCTCGGGATGACCGAGATGTGGAACCCGTCTTTGATGCCACCCTCGCTCGCCTCGTACGGTGCGGTCAGCCCGGTGGTGGGCGCGGCGGACCTGGTGTACGTCGCGCCGCCGTAGTCGCCGCCGCGGGCCGCGGCGATGCCGCCGAGGCCCGCCGTGGCGTGGGTGCCGATCTGCAACGGCACGTAACCGTCCGGCAGGTAGCCCACCGTGAAGGGCACCAGGGCCGGCGTCGGCCTGCTGGGCTTCAGGCCTTCGACCAGGCCGCCCAGCTCCTCGAAGCTCGGCGTTGCCTTGTCGCCGGAGTACGACGTGACAGCCGCCCAGGCGTTGTCGGCGTACTCCCAGGCGAAGAGCTTGTTGCCGCCATCCACCGGGCGTTGCGGGTCAAGGCCGACCGGCAGCGTCGCCTGCACGGCCCTGCGCCCGGCCACGGTGACGTTCGCGCCGTCCTTGATCCCGGCCGGGTCGAAGGCACCGGGCCGGTAGACGGTCAGGTACGCCAAGAGGGCCGGCTTCCCGTTTTCCTTGTTCCGCAAGAACGCGTCGCCCTGCTCCTCCACCTCCTGGCGGGTCATGGGCTTGTCGTTCGAGGTGTGACCGTCGGAGTAGACGGGAGCGATCTGGTACGCGGTGGACGCGACGATCGGGTCCTGCACATGCAGCGTGCCGGCGTCGTACCCGGTGAAGGTGAAGGTGAACGACGCGGCGTCGGGCCACTCGGCCCCGGCCGGCTCGGACGCCGCCGCACCGGCCACGAACGGCGCGGCCGGGGGGCTCTGCTGCGCACCCAGAGCCGGTACCACGAACGCACCGGCGACCACGGCCACGACGAGGCCCGCCGCGCCGGCTGACGCGAATCCGGCCCGACGGCGGCGCTGCGCCCGCCGCCCTGCCGTGATGATGTCGTCGACGGTGCGGGACATCGGCGGCTCATCGCCCGTTACCGCGTCCACGAGATCATGCAACCGCATGGGTCCACTCCTTTATCGATGGTCCGTTGAGATCGGTACGGTCGCCGCCGAGTGACTCGCGCAGCTTCGCCAGGCCACGGGACACCTGACTCTTGGCCGTGCCCACCGTGCAGTTCAGGACGCTGGCGGTGTCCTCCAGGCTCAGATCCAGGTAGTGCCGGAGCACGACCGCGGCTCGCTGCCGGGGTGGCACCGAGTCGAGCGCCGCCCGCAGGCGCATCCGCTCGTCGCTCGCACCGGCGGGGTCGCGCAGCGCGATGTCCGGCATGGCGTCACCGGCCGACCGCTCGCGCCGCCACGGCCGACGGGTCTCGTCGACCGCGGCCCGGTAGACCATGGTCTTGACGTAGAGATCGGGCCGGTCCAGCTTCCGCCAGCGGGGATAGAGTTTGACCAGAGCATTGGCCACGGCGTCCTCCGCCGCGTGCCAGTCGCCGCAGGTCACGTACGCCAGCTTGCGCAGTGACGCCATTTCTGACGTCACGAACTCGCGGAATGCTTGCTCGTCTTCGGCTATCAAGTGCGCTGCCTCCTCGTGACGGAGGTAGAACGGAACCGCCCACCCGGAAAGTTGCACCACTCGAAGAAGTTGGCGGATCGACAGGATGATCGAGCGGGTTCTACGGTCGCGCCGACGCGCTCTGAAGAGAGCATCGTCGCGGTCGAGCAGGTGGTGGTACCGGGCACTCCGAGGACCGAGAGGGCGTGGTCTGCTGATCTTCAGCACCGGGCGCGAGGTGCCGGTTCGGGGTCCGGCCGACAGCGCTGGTTCAGTGGCTCCGAACGCCTGGCTGGTGAGCTGGAAGATCAGCTCGTGGTCGGCGGACAGAGCAAGGTGCGCACTCTCCTGGGACGATCCTGCCCTCGTCGCTGCGTCGGCGCAGATCGATCGCGTCGAGCTGAGATGTAGCGGCGGCCGTGCGGCGTACGATCAGAATGGCGCGGGTCCGCGGCCTGCCAGTGACATCAATACCTGCGTGGCGAGTAGCTTGCGTATGCGGGTGACAGCGACTGTCCCCACCCGATCGTAGGGCAACTCCAATTGCAGCCCCTGGTCTGCGTTGCGAAGGTCTGCCGTGATCTCGTCTGGACGGAACGTGCCGCCCCAGCCGTTGAGTCCTCCGCGCTGGTTGGTGCTGAGGGAAGCCATGCCGGAGATGCAGGCGCCGTCGGCCAGGATCAGCCTCGCAGGACCGGAGTAGGTCGTCGTCATAGTCATCAACCCTTCAGAATGTAGCGCCGTGCACCCCGGGCCCTGGCTGTCTGACAGTCATGAGGAAAGGCGTCGAGTCCGGCCATGGTGAGCTCCAACTGGACCGCGACCGTACGTGCCTCGACCGTCAGGGCGGCGGCGGAGCGGTATTCGGCTCGTGAGGGATAAGGGTCGATACTCTGCCGACCTTCTGCCGATCAGACGATTCTCGTGATGCCGTGGCCATGAGACGCCGAACGGCGGCCCGCTGAACCAGTCGGGCCGCCGTTCAGAAAGTGTGGATCAGAGCGGGCGGATGTTCTCCGCCTGCGGGCCCTTCTGGCCCTGGGTGATGTCGAACTCCACCTTCTGATTCTCGTCGAGGCTGCGGAAGCCGCTCGCCGAGATCGCGGAGAAGTGGGCGAAGACATCGGCGCCGCCGCCGTCCGGGCTGATGAAGCCGAAGCCCTTGTCGGCGTTGAACCACTTCACGGTGCCTGTAGCCATGTCTGCTCCTTCGCAGGCTGTTAGAGACCGCACGGTGCGGACCCTTACGCCGCCGCGTTGATCACCCGCGTCGAACCGACACGAAAAACGAAAAGCGCCTGGATGGGTTTCAGATGCCCCATCAGGCGCCGGAAAACGTCTACGGAAATCAAAACTGCAACCCGGCCACCGTAGCACATGATCCGTCGTTGAGCCGATGGCGACGAGTGGGTCCCCACGGAGCTTGCTTCCCTGCGGAGGCGTGCCCGGATCCACGCCGTGCTCGGCCACCGGCGGCCGACAGCCGCCTCGACCGCCGGTTACGAACAGCAACATCCCGGCCGATGGCCGGGATACGAAGAGGCGCGCAAGCAGGAGTACGTGCTACCAGGACCGAGCCGGGAAGCGGGCCGGCCAGTCTGCCGCCGTGGCCCGCGCTACTGCTTCTCGTTCTGCCGCAGGGCTTCCTCGAGCTGGTCTTCCAGGATGATGATCCGACAGGCGGCTTCCAGCGCCGTGCCCTGATCCACCATCTCGCGGGCCCGGGCGGCCAGGCGCAACTGGTAGCGGGAGTAGCGGCGGTGCCCGCCGGCAGAGCGGTGCGGGTTAATCAGTTTCGCCTCGTCCAGGCGGCGCAGGAAGTCCTGCGTGGTGCCGAGCATCTCTGCGGCCTGACCGATGGTGTAGGCCGGAGTGTTCTCGTCGCCGAACATGTCATCGGGGTTTCGCCCCATGTCACCTCCACATCGAGGGCCCCGGCGCATAAGCGCCGGGGCCCAGGGTTAACGGGTCAGAACACCATCTACCGACAGGAAAGTCGGCTTGTCGTATCCGCACCAGCCATCGAAGGCTTCGGGTGCGAGGATCGCATATGCGTGACCGGAGACCACCTCTCGTTCGATGGAAACTGCGGTGTCCGCCGAGCCTGGAATGACGGCTGCTGGCGGGCGATCCAACGGTGTACGGCCCTCCCTTTCCTCTGCTACTTCTCACCCTTGCGGTCGTACGGTCCGCCGGCGCCGGAGCCCACGCGACTTCATGGCCCCGACACGTGCGGCGAACATCAGCTGGAGCCCTGAGCAAGCCTTGGCCCCACCTGCGTGCCCCATCGCGCATCACGCGTTGAGGCTGACGTGCTCCTACTGCCGTTCCAGGCGGAACGAATTCCGCTTCTCACCGTCCGTCGTGACCTCACGGCCGGGCGGCCCCGTCTGCGTCTTGACGGATCTTCTCTCTCGACTCGAAGAAGATTATTCCACGCCGCCGAGGATGTCTAGTCGTTCCGACCCAGATTTTCTGGTCGACGCCGTCAGGGTCAGCGGTGTGTCCCAGCAGGCACGTGCGGGCCGCGCCGGCGGCTGAGCCCACCGCGCACCTCATCGGAGATCACAACCCGCCGGAAGTGTCGGCGTCGGTCGCTAGCCTGCCGGCGTGACGAAGATCGATGCAGAGAAGGCCGCGCTGTGCGACTTCCTCGGATATCAGCGAGCCAGCGTCCGAGCCATCCTGGCTGATCTGGACCCGACCGCGCTGCGGACGTCTGTCCTGCCCTCCGGATGGTCGCCGCTCGGCCTGGTGGAGCACCTCGGTCACGCGGAGCGCCACTGGTTCCAGGAGGTCTTTCGCGGTTCGGTGGAGCCACTGCCCTGGCCGGACGAGAACACACCGCTGCGCACGTCTCGATCGCCGGACCAGGTCTTCGACTTCTATCGCGACCAGTGCCGGATCTCGGACGCGATCATCGCCGCGGCGCCGTTGACGGCGGAACCAATCGGCCGGCACCCGGAGGAGCCGCTGGCGTCGCAGACCATTGACCTGCGTCGGATTGTTCTGCACGTCATCGAGGAGACCGCCCGACATGCCGGCCACCTGGATGTCGTGCGCGAACTCATCGACGGGCGAACCGGGCTGGGCCCGCGCTGAGCCGGGCGAGCACCGGCTCAGGTCACGACGCGGACGCCGGGCCAGCGTTCGGCGGGGCGGTGACGGGCCAGTCGTTGCCGGGAGACCTCCGGGCTGACCCTGGTCGGGTTGCGTCGCCACACGCCGTCGAGCAGGTCGTCGAGGCCGTGCGGCGCACACACCGCGATCTCGTCGTACGTGTCGAGGCGTACGGCCACGGCGGTGGAGTACTCGGGCCAGGTGGCGACCGCGTCGGCGACGGTGCGCAGCGGGTTCACCGGGCCACCGCCGAACTTGGCGGGATACCAGGTGTGCACGGCGGCCTGGTTCTTCGCCTCCCACGGCGGATCCGACCATCCCGCCACCAGTCGCCGGGTGGCCCGGTCGTCGTTGTCACGACTCAGGTCCGCCGGGTCGAGGAAGACCACGTCGACGTCGCGCACCGACGAGGGGTCGAACCCGTGGCCGTACCGCTCGCCCCAAACGAGGTCGCGGATGACGCCCGCGCCGATCCAGGCGTCCGGGAGGCCGCAGTCCCGAACGACGCCCAGCGCCCGGATCAGCCAAGGGCTGCGCCGCACCAGGCCCCGCAGTTCGTCCTCCCGCATCGGTTCTCCTGAGATCAGGCGGGGGTCGCCGGGCCGGGTACGAGGTTGAGCACCCGCAGCGCGACGTCGACCGAGGCCTGGAGGTCTTCGCGGCTCGCGCCGGCTGCGGCGTGCACGGCGTGGCCCTCGCTGAGCGCCATCACGAACCGGGCGAGCGCCCGGCTGTCGACGCCTTCCGGGAGGTCGCCTTCCTTCGCCGCGCGGGACAGCCGTTCCTCCAGAGCTGTCTCGGTGGCGGCCCGGCCGGCGGCCAGCATCTCGGAGATGCGGGTGTTCTCCGGGGAACAGGAGAGCCCTCCCTGGATGGAGAGGCAGCCGGCGGGGTGGTCGTCGGCGGTGAGCGCGTCGGCGCTGGTGCGCAGGAAGCTCTCCACGGCGGCGTACGCGGTGGGTTGTTCTAGTGCGGCGCGGGCGTTGGCCAGGTTGGTCTCGTGGTAGCGGGCGAAGGCACGCCGGAACAGCTCCTCCTTGCTGCCGAAGGTGGCGTACAGGCTCGGCCGGTTGATGCCCATGGCGCTGGTGAGGGAGCTGAGCGACGCGCCTTCGTAACCGTGCCGCCAGAAGACCTCGGCGGCCCGGTCGAGGACCGTCTGCTCGTCGAAGGCTCGCGGCCGTCCCGGTGTCGAAGTGCCCATGCACCTACTCTACCGCTCGGTACAGAAGTGACGCAGCGCATCAACCGATCGGTACAGAACCTTGCTACGGTGACGTCACAACCGATCAGTACAAAAGACCGAGGGAGACGCATGACCGTCACGTTGATCACCGGCGCGAACAAGGGCATCGGTTTCGCGACCGCCGGGCAGCTTCGGGACCTGGGGCACATCGTCTACGTCGGGGCGCGCGACAAGCGCAAGGGCGAGGAGGCGGCAGCGACGCTCGGCGCGCGGTTCCTGCACCTGGACGTGACCGACGACGCCTCGGTGACCGAGGCCCTGTCGACCATCGACGCGGCCCACGGCCGGCTCGACGTCCTGGTCAACAACGCGGGCATCGTCGAGAGCGGCCCCGTCGACGGACCCACCGCGCTGCGGGTGTTCGACACCAACGTGGTCGGGATCATCCGGGTCACCGAGGCGGCACTGCCCCTGCTGCGCAGATCCGCCAACCCCACCGTGGTCACGGTGTCGAGCAGCGCGGGCTCCTTCTGGGCGACGAACAACCCGGACCGGCCGGAGTTCGATCTGGGGTTCCCGCTCTACTCGGCGTCCAAGGCTGCCGCCACCATGATCACCGTCAAGTACGCCCGGTCCCAGCCGGGCATCAAGTTCAACGCGGTCGAGCCGGGCTTCACCGCCACCGACATGACCGCCGCGCTCGGCGGTGGCAGGTCACCGGCCGAGAGCGCCCGGATCGTCGTACGTCTGGCGACGCTGCCCACGGACGGCCCGACCGGGACGCTCCAGGACGAGTTCGGGCACCTGAACTGGTAGCCGCAGCCGACAGCCGGGAGGGGAACCCATGACAACCATCGGCATCATCGGCGCGGGCGAGGTCGGCAGCCAGATCGCACGGGCGGCGATCGCGGCCGGGTACTCGGTCGTCATCGCCAACTCGCGCGGGCCCGAGACGTTGGCGGCCCTCGTCACCGAGCTGGGTCCGTCGGCGCGGGCGGCGTACGCCAGGGAGGCCGCGGCGGCGGGCGACTTCGCCGTCGTCGCCGTACCTCTGAAGGTCGTCAACGACATGCCGGCCGAGGAACTCGCGGGCAAGATCGTCCTGGACACGAACAACTACATGGTCTGGCGTGACGGGCACATCCCGGTCCTCGACTCGGGCGAGAAGACGGTCCACGAGCTACGCCAGGAACAGCTTCCCGCGTCGAAGGTCGCCAAGGCGTTCACCCACATCCAGGCGCCCCGCCTGCTCACCTCCGCCCGGCCCGCGGGCGCCCCTGACCGGCTGGCGCTCTCCGTCTCCAGCAACTTCCCGGAGGCGGTTGCTCTGGTGACGCGGCTGTACGACCAGTTCGGTTTCGACACCGTGGACAACAGCCCGCTGAGCGAGTCGTGGCGCACCGGCCCGGGTCAGCCCGCGTGGATCCGGCACGCGCACCAGAACCGCGAGGAGCTGGCCCTCAACCTGAGGAGAGCGCGGCGACTCGCGCAGCCGTGACTCTCGGCGTCAGCGCCGCGTGCGCTCACCGGCCCGCTCGCGGGCGGGCTCCTCCGCGGCGAACGGGCTGCGCAGGCGGGTCATGGAGGCGGCGCTGATGTCCGCGGCCGGACTGCGCTCCTCGTCGGTGGCCTTGCCCCCCTCGATGCTGAAGGGGTTCAGGGCGAACGTCTTGTCGGGCACGTCGTGCTCCAAGGGAATCTGCACGGCAGCACTCGACTCAGTCGTCGCGGCTGGGAAACCGTGGGAAGGGCAGGGGGTCGGCGATCAGCCGTCGACATCCCGCATCGACAGCCTAACCCCCGTCGGCCGCCTGGGCGAGCCACGTCGACCAGGAGCACGCGGACGGGCCCGGCGCGGAGGAACGTACCTCCGTGCCGGGCCCGCAGGCGTCGTGCGGGGTCAGGCGGCGCAGGTGGCCGTCGAGCCCTGACCGGTGCCGGTGCCCTGGAAGCCGAAGTTGGTCGTCTGCCCGGCGCCGACCTGTCCGTTGTAGCCGACGTTCGTGAACCGGACGGTGCCGCTGGTGCCGCTGGCCTGGGCGTTCCAGGTGCCGGTGATCGCCGCGCCGCCGGGCAGCGCGACGGTCACGGTCCAGCCGTTGATGCTCGCCGAGCCGGCGGTGACGTTCACGCTCGCGGTGAAGCCGCCGTTCCACTGGTTGATCGCGACCGAGGCGGAGCAGCCGTTACCGGCCGGCGGCGGCGTGGTCGGGGGCGCCGTGGTCGGCGGGGCGGTCGTCGGCGGCGCGGTGGTGGGCGGAGCAGTGGTCGGCGGGTTGGTCGTCGGCGGCGCGGTGGTGGGCGGGTTGGGCGCGCCGTTGGCCAGGCTGAAGGCCAGGTCCGGCTGGAACGAACCGGCCGTGTAGCGGCAGCCGTCCGCCTCACCCGGCGGCTTCACCCAAAGGTACGCATCGATGTTGGCGTCGCCGGTGTTCGTCGTGGGGTACTGCCCGATGCGCCGGTCGGTGTTGTCGTCGGCGCACCAGTCCCCGGCCGCTCCGCCGTTGCGGCTGGTGTCGATGACCTGCCGCTTGCCGGAGATGCCCATGCCGTTGAGGGCGGAGATGACGGCCCGGCCGAAGTTCGCCTCGCTGGACGTGGGGTTGAAGTTCGACACGTTGGTGAAGAAGCCGTCGGCGTACTGCACGCCGGCCGCGCGGAGCCGGTTGGCCGTGTCGTTCGCGCTGTTCCAGGTGGAGTGGCCGCCGTCGAGGTACACCTTGGCGTTGGGGTTGCCCGACTTGATGGTCTGGGTCGCCGTGGTGAGCGCCTGGTTGCGGGCGTTCAGCTCGCTGGTGCTCAGGCAGGTCTGCAGGGCCAGCGAGTCGGTCTCCAGGATGATCAGGACCGTCTGGTTGCCGAGCCCGCGGGCGAAGTTGGACACCCAGGTCTGGTACTGGTTGAGGTCCGGCGCGCCACCGGCGCTGGCGCCGCCGCAGTCGCGGTTGGTGATCTCGTACACCGACAGCACCGGGATCTGCTGCGCCGAGTTGGCGGCGCCGATGAACGCGGAGACCTCGGACTGGATGGTCGACGGGTTGAAGTTGGCGTACCAGCGGGCCTGCGGCTGGCTGGCGATCTTGTCGCGGATGACGGCGGCGCGGGAGTCGCCCGGGTTGGCGGCGACCCAGCGGACGACTGCCGAGGACGGGTCGCGGTAGAGCGATCCGGACACGGTGCCGGCGGACGCGCCGCCGACGGCGAGGCCGACGCCGGCGGCGGCGAGACCCGCTACGGCCGCCACGCTGATGGCCGCTGACCTGCGGCGGGCGGAGAGGATAGCCACGACGTGTTTCCTCCTGATCACATCGACGTATCTAAGTTCGTGGGAGCGTTCCCACGACGGTAACGGAGGCGGACGTCGATGCCAAGATGTGAACGTCGGTCACTGACCCGTAATCTTGCGACGGTCGACGAAGCGGCGGGGAGGAAGACCAGGCATGACGGCGCTACCAGGCCAGGACCTGCCCAGGCCGGCGGACGAGGATCTGCGGACGCTGTTCGGCAAGTCCATCGCCGTCTTCGCGGCGCTCGCCGGGCCGACGCACGTGGTGGAGGCGGCGAATCCGGCATTCTTCGCCGCCATCGGTGAGGAACGCGCACGTACCGGAGTTCCGCTCGCCGAGTTGATGCCGGAACTGGACGGCCAGGGCTTCATCGCCCTGCTGGACGAGGTCTACCGGACGGGCGAGTCCTACACCGGTCACGACGCCCGGATCATGCTGGGCACCGGCTCGCAAGCGCGGGAGGCGTTCTTCGACTTCACCTACGAGGCGCGCCGCGACCCCGCCGGCACGGTGACCGGGATCCGCGTGATCGGGGTGGAGACCACGCAGGTCAAGCACGCGCAACGGCTGATGGCCGAGCACCGCGCCATGCTGGAGCAGATCGCCCGGCAGGCGCCCCTGACCGAGGTGCTCGACGGGATGGCCCGCTGCATCGAGAACCTCGCGCCGCAGGAGGTGCTCGTCTCCGTCCTGCTCGCCGACGCCGACGGCCGGCACCTGCGCCACGGCGCCGCGCCCAGCCTGCCCGACTTCTACAACGAGGCCATCGACGGGATCGCCACCGGTGAGGGCGTCGGATCGTGCGGCACCGCCGCGCACCGGCGGGAGCCGGTCGTCGTCACCGACATCGCCACCGACCCGTTCTGGGCCGACTTCCGCGATCTGGCCGAGCGGGCCGGACTCGCCGCCTGCTGGTCCACGCCGATCCTGGCCCGCGACGGCAGCCTGCTCGGCACGTTCGCCATGTACCACCGCACCCCGCGCGTCCCGCGGGACACCGATCTGGCCCTCGCCCGGGTCTTCACCGGCACCGCCGCCCTGGCCATCGAACGTCACCACATCGAACAGGCGAAGTCCGAAGCGGACGCCCGTGCGCGAGCCGCCCACGACGAGCTGGCCCGGGTGGTGCGGGCGGAGCGGGAGCTACGGGCCGAGGCGGAACAGCGCGCCGCCGCGGCGGCGGAACTCACCGCCCGGCTGCGCGCCGCCGCCGCCGCGCAGGCCGCCACTCCCCGCCCCGAGCGGTGTCAGCTCGGCGGCAGCGACGGCTGCGCCGCGCCCGCCGAGATCAAGGTCGCCGACTCGTGGGGCGACTCGGCGTGGGGCTGCCCGGTGCACGTCGAGGAAGCCGTCATCAACGTCCGTTCGGTCTTCATCGCCAACGAGGAGCTCGGCGGCCTGTCCGCCTACCTCGACCGCTGACGCTCTCAGAGCTGCACGACGTGGCCCACCCGGGGCGGCGTACGGCCGGCGAGGACGTCGAGCCAGGCGTCCCGCAGCGCCTCCGGACCGGCGCCGGCCCGCACGTCGAGCCATCCGCTCACCACCTGCGAGAACCGCTGCCAGGCGTCGGCGAACCGGGCGTCGAGGCCGTCGCGGCCCCAGTCCCGGCTGCGCTTGCGCATCTGGACCGGCGCGAAGAAGACCTCCTCGGCGGCGTCGGCGTTCGGCGTCTGCCGGGTCAGGCCGACGGCGATGTCCCGGACGAGCCGGTCGCCGAGGTGGGCCCGCAGGGCGGCCCGGTGCGCGGGCGCGCCGGACAGGTCGAGGTAGACGGTCGGCACGACGTCGAGCGCCGCGATGTCGTCGTACGCGAGGACATCGTCGTAGCAGCCGAGCGACCTGGTGAAGGCGAGGTTGCCGGGTGAGGTGAGCCCGATCAGGCGATGGCCGCGGCCGTGCAGCTCGAACGCGGCGGCGTACGCCGTCTTGCTCGACGCCGACGACAGCACAAGCGATTCCGCGGCGTACCAGTCGTTGTCGACGACCTGGTCGGCGAGCATGAACGAGGTGAAGAACAGCGGCCGGAACAGGATCAGCAGGTCCTCCTGCTCCGCCCGGTACGCGGGGTCGCCGGTGGTCGACCGGTAGGAGTTGTACGGCGAGGGCAGCCCGGCCCGGTGGGGGCTGGCGTCCCGGAAGCCGGTCCCGTCCACCCGCTCCGGGCGTACCACCAGGTGGCCGGCGGGCGGCAGGTAGCCGTAGACCCGCACGCCCGGCTCAACTCCTGACACTGTGGATGCAACCACCTCAGCGAAGCCCCACAGCGGCGGCAGTCCCCACCGCCGGTCGAGCCCGCGCGGCTCGGGCGGGAAGAACTCCCAGTAACGCATCGCCTCGCCGAGCACCGCGTACGTCACGTTGTTGGCGGTCAGGCCGACCCGGTCCACGCGCAGCAGCGCCTCCCCGTCGGCGAGGGCGGGCGCCGCGCCGTCGGCGAGCGTGGTGCGGGCGAGGTCGTCACGGGCCACAGCGAACGTCCACGAGTCAGCCATGGCCTGACGCTAGGCAGCAGCGAAACCGGAAACAAGTGCACTGGGAGTGCAAAATCCCACTCGGCGGGGTGCGCCGGCCCGACCGGCGCTCGGGTCACCGCGTCGGCCGGGCCGGGGCCGGGAGCTGGTGCCGGCGGATCAGCCGCTGCCCGATGAACGTGCGCCAGACCCGGTCGGCGACCGCCGGTTCGACGATCCAGAGCCGACGCTGCGCCTCGGCGAGCGTGAGCGGCGTGCTGAACAGGTCCAGGAACAGACGGCTGCTGCGGTTGAGCGCGAACACCTGGCCGTCGGTGCGGCGGAACAGGTGCCGGTTCGCCGGCAGGTCGCCGGGGACGCCCTCCTGCTCGTCGGACCGGATCCGCCGGTACGCGTCCCAGACCTGCTCGTCGTCGCGGTCCACGAACGCGCCGTTGGCGAGGAACTCGGTCCGGTCGTCGGTGTCGTGCCGCACCCGGTCGTGGGCGAGCACACCACGTACCGCGGTGCCGTACCGGTCGTGGTAGAAGAACGTGTGCGGGGTGTCGGTGCTGCCCAGCCAGGGACGGTGGAAGTGTCCCGGGTTGAGGTCGGCCTTGGCCCGGGCGACCTCGGCCTGCGCCGCCTCGGTCACCGGCTCGTCGTACCGGAGCATCCGGACGATGTCCGAACCCTCCACCGGCCGTACGTTCGTGATGCCGAACCGGTCCGGCTCCTTGGCGACGATGGCGCCCGGGGTCAGCATGAAGTCGCCGAGCCCGCCGAGGGTCCACAGGTCGGGGTTGTCGCGCAGGAACGCGATGCTGTCCAGCGCCTCCTCGCGGGTCTCGGTGGGAAAGCCGGTGAAGCCCATCATCTGCACGCCGATGTTGGCCTTCGTCATCGCGGTCATGGTGCGCCGTACCTGCTCCGGTCTGGTGCCCTTGTCGATCAGGTCGAGGATGCGCTGGTTGCCGGACTCGAAACCGACCGACACGGCCACGCATCCGCTGCGCCGCAGCAGCTCGCAGCGCTCGTCCGACCAGTACTTCTCCAGCCGGATCTCGGCGCCCCAGCGGAAGTCGAGCCCGCGCTCCACGACCTGCTCGGCGAAGCGCAGGATGGTCGCGGGAGCGAGCACGTCCACGGAGAAGTAGATGAACTTGGCGAACTTCGACAGCTCGGTGACGTCCGTGATCATCTTGCCGACCGTGTCCTGCCGCCACGGGCTCGTCGGGCCGTCGGTGTTCAGGCCGTAGTCGCAGAACGTGCACTTGTTCCAGTAGCAGCCGCGGGTCGGCGAGTAGTAGACGAACCGTTCCGGGCTGAGGTAGAGGTCCCAGGGCAGACCGGAGAAGTCCGGGACCGGCACCTGCGCCAGACGCTCGTAGCGCAGGGGCAGCTGGCGCTGGCGGCCGTACTTGGGGTGCAGGCGGACGTTGGGGTGCCCGGCCGGCAGGGTGCCGGCCGCCACCGCGTCCAGGATCTCCGTGTACGCGCTCTCCCCCTCCCCGACCACGATCGCGTCGAAGTCGGCGAGCACCTGGAAGACGTACTCGGGTCTGCTGGCGCACTTCCAGACGTCGGAGATCTCCGTGCCGCCCGCGACGAGGAAGACGCCCGGGCAGGCCCGGCGGACGAGCCGGGCGATCCAGAGCGCGAACGGAAGCTGCCACTGATAGGTGGCGCTGATCCCGATCACCTGGTGGCCACCAGCGGCCAGCCGCGGGATCAGCACGTCCTCGTAGTACGGCTGGAAGGGCTTGTTGAGCCGGCCGAGCAGCGCCTCGTCGGTCAGCGCGGCCACCGAGCCGATCGAGATCATCGGCGGTGGCTGCAGCCGGAAGCCGGCGCGGAACTGCCCGGGGAACCCGACCGCGCCGAGCGCGTCCATCCAGGAGATCACGCCTTCGACCGCGTCCTGGTAGTGCCGGTAGTCGTAGAACAGGTTCGGATCCTGCAACACCCCGATCGACCGGCGCAGCCGCTCCGGATCGGGGTCGGGCAGGCCGAGGTGGTTCGCCCGGGCCATCAGCGCGTCCGGGCCGCTGAGGTCGTCGGTCGAGGACCGGGACAGCTCCCGTCGCAGCCACTCGTACGCCGACGGCGTGTACGAGTGGTGGAACGCCTCGATGTTGGCGTCGATGATCTCCGCCGGCCGGTGCCCCTGTGCCCGGGCGTACGAGTCGAGGTAGTTCAGGGAGTGGTACCCCGAGGTGGGGTCGGTCAGCGGGGGGTAGACCAGTGCCGCCTTCACCGTTCCGCTCATCGACGCCTCCTCAGCCGACCCGGGCCGTGCAACCGGCCGGAATGTCCTCCTGCGCGCCCTGCGCCACCGCCGGCAGTCGCGGGGCGCCGAACGCCTTGACGTACGCCACGAGCGGCTCGGCGGCGAACCGGAACGACGCCAGGCCGTCGAAGCCCCGGTCCCACGCCGCCGACTCCAGCCCGTCGGCGTCGCAGCCCCACAACCGCGCGAAGCACTCGTCGACCACCTCGGTGCGGAAGTGGAGCCGGCCGCCCGGGCGGCGGTGTCCCGTCGTACGCGGGACGAGCGTCTCGTTCAGCGACGCCGCGGTCGCCGCGACCTGCCGCGCCGCGGCGAGCAACGCGGGGGTACGCAGCGGCGCCGCGACCATCCACAGCGTCAGGCTGCGGTACGGCGTGGTGCCGAACGCCCGCACCAGCACCCGCAGCACCGCCTCGCGGTCGCCGATGCCCCGTTCCCGGTCGGTGAGCCAGTCCCACCCACCCGGCGCCGTGCCGGTCAGGCCGCGCTCGCACGCCGCCTGGTGGGCGCGTTCCTCGACCGCCGGGTCGGCGATGTCGACCTCGGCCAGCCCGGCCAGCACCCCACGCCGGTGCCAGGCCGGCGCCTCGGGGTGCAGCAGCATCAGCACCGCCGCGGCGTCCCGGTCGCTGACCCAGTGCCCACCGACCGGCTTCCCGGCGAACCGCGACCGCCAGCTGTCGAGGAAGCGGGTGTGGAGGTTGTCGATCGGCTGGTCGCCGGCGTGCGCCGGGCACAGCTCCGGCGCGTCTGCCGCCGCCATCGAAAGCAGCAGCCGCGCATCGGCGCCCTTGGCGTCCCAGGGGTCGTGCCGGCGCCAGGTCAGGAACCGGTCCACCACGGCCGCGGCCCCGGGTGGCGCGGTGCGCTCCAGCGCGCGGTACGACCGCCGCCGGAACGGCAGGTCCCGGGCGACGTCCAGCAACAGCGTGGCCTCGGCCTGGCCGAGCACCCCGGCGGCGACGGCGCGGCGCAGCTCGACCCGGATGTTCACGAGCGGCTCGCTCAACGTGCGGTGGCCCTCCTCGGCGGGCCCGTGCACCACCGCCACCTCGTCGTCGCCGGTGACGACACCGTCGCGGTAGAGCTGGAACACCTCGCCCACGCCACGCATGCCGAACGGCCACAGCTCGGCGGCGCGCAGCGCACCCATGCTGGCCGCGCCGGCCACTGTCACCCCGCGGTCGAGCAGGTCGAGGATCTCCCGGTGGCGTACGGGCGGGTGTTGCAGGAAGAACCCGTCGACGACGAGGACCCGGTCGCCGGGGCCGACGTCCAGGCGGAGCAGGTCGCCGTGCGCGACGGGCGGCAGCACCACCGCGTCGGGCAGCAGCCGGCCGACCTCGTCGGCCGGCAGGCTCGGACCGATGAAGACGACGTCAGTCACGGGGCACTCCTGGTCGGGTACTCAGGGCCCGCTCGTCGAACATCCGCAGGCCAGGGGCGAACACCTTGCTCACCGGGATGCCGATGTCGTCGTGCGTCAGGTCGACGCTGAACGGCTCGACGCCGGTTATCCGCTGCACCCGCGACGCGAGCTCGCGCAGCACCTGGGTCACGTCCCCGGCGGGCGGGGGGTCGCGGCGGACCGGCCGGACCGGCCGGTCGACGGTGGGTGGCGGCACCGGCGGCGCGCCGACGTCGTGGTACGCGGTGGCGTCGATGTCGTCCCGGGCCCCGGAGACCATGACCAGCCGCGACTGTGCCGCCTCCGACATGGCCCGGCCGACAGCGATCTCCGGATCCACGTGGCAGCCGAAGCCGCCGAAGGTGACCGGCAGGTCGGGGGACCAGATCGAGGCGGCGTAGCAGGGCACGCCGACCGCGTTCGTGATGTCGCAGACCTCCACCCAGCAGCCGGCCCGCACCAGCGCCTCGTGCACGGTGCGGGTCATCGCGTTCGTGGCGGTGCCCGGATCGGTGTAGGTGCGCTCGGCGAGCGGCGAGGTGCAGTAAGGGGCGATGCAGTCGCGCTCGACGACCTCCAGCAGGGCGTGCAGGCTGGCCTCGGCGAAGGTGTTGCCGGTGGCCAGCCCGTTGCTGCTGGGGGTGAACAGGGCGCGGTCCCAGCCCCGCCGGACGGTGAAGTCGAGTTCGATCGTGGCGCGCGGCACCAGGCAGGGCGCTCCGGTCACCAGCCCACGGCCGGCCACCCAGTCGAGTTCGACGGCGGGGGTCAGGGGCGACCGCTCCGCCAGGTGCAGCCACCGGACGTCGTACGGCAGGTCGAGCGCCTCGGCCGGGGACCGGACGGCGGTCCCCGGCCGGAGGTTCTCGGCATGCCAGGACTCGATGCTCTCCATCACCGCGCTGACCCGGGACTGCGTCGCCGTGGCGCCGGTGCCGACGCTCACCGCCATGGTGGCTCCGACCGGCCGGTAGGCGACGTGCACCGGTAGGCCGATCTCGTCGAGCCGGGTGATGTCGGCGACCCGGGTGATCCGGAACCGGTCGAGCATGCCGCCGACCCGTGCCCAGGTCTGCTCCACAGTGGCCGTCCGGTAGGTGCCGGATCGGAACGCGATGGTCTCGGTCGTGTCAGTCATCGAGGCTCCCGGCGGGGTGCGGAGGGGAACTCAGACGATGAGGACGGCGATGATGTTGACGTTGTTGTCGGCCGCCGGCGCCACGCCGCCGGCGACGGTCTCCAGCTCGGCCTCGGTCAGCTCGTTGAGGTCGACCAGCGGCACCTCGGGCACGTGCAGCACGTGCCGGCCGGGCGTACCGGACCAGTCGGCGACGATCTGCTCCTTGGTGTAGAGCGTGGCGGGCTGGGCGCGGTCGACCTCGACGGTGGCGCCGGGGGCGACCGGCAGGCCGGCCGCCGTCGCGTAGCCGGTCGGGTCGGCGAGGAGCCGCTGCAGTTCCTCGTCGCTGCGCCACACCGCGGTGACCAGTTCCGAGTACTTGGTCACGAATCTCGCGCCGTATTCCTGCTCGTCGTTGCTCATCGTTCGGTCCTTTCCTGGGGCTGCGGGCCGGGCGGTTGATTGCTGTGGCGAGAACGCTAGGAAGATCGAGGTTCGGCAATCAAGGATTTCCGCTGACTGCCATCAGAATCTGCCGTGCCGGCCGGCGGGCGGCAGACATCGGTGTCAGGTGCAGCAGCACGGGCAGCAGCACGCGCAGCTGGAGTCCAGGCCGGCGACGACGCTGTCCAGCTCGTCCTCGGCCAGCTCCGCCTCGGCCACCGGCAGCAGCGAGGGCACGAAGAGCACGAAGGCGCCGCTGGACTCCGCCAGCTCCCACGACTTGACCTGCACCTCGAGGTCCGGATCGGCGTCGGCGACGTCCCGGACCACCCGGACCTGCACCTCTTCGGGCAGGTGAAGGCCGTAGCCGGCGAGGAACCCCCGCGGGTCCCGGTCGAGCGCCTGCTCCTTGGCCGGGTCGGCCCAGACGTCGGCGACCAGCCGGCTGTACGCGGCCACGAAGACCGCTCGATCGACATGTGTCACACCCCTGCTCCCTTCGACGGTCGGCCGCCCACGACGACACCGGGGGCGGCGACAGGCAGCGCGGGAGGGTCCGGGCCGCCGGTTCCGATTCATCGTGGGCCACCGGCCGTTCCGGCCCGCCCGACGAGTGGGAATTTCATCGAATGCGGCCGCGACCGGTCCGCGCCGCGGCGAAAGCCGGGTAATGGAAATCAACGGCGTGACGCGGATTGGCGATTCTAATGATTGTCATCAGTGTGAACAAGTAGTAATTCCTCGCCTGTCACCCGCGCGGCGCCCGCACCTACGCTGCGATCGTCGGATCGCCCACCGTGACAGCGGTCCGGCGGCTGCCGTGTTCCGTCACCGAGTGCTGCCGGAGGCCACCGTGACCATCGACGAGGTGACGACGACACCCGGCGGCCCGGCCGGGTACAGCGTGGACGAACTCGCCCGCAAGGTCGGCATGTCGCCGCGCAACATCCGCGCCCACCAGGCCCGGCGGCTGCTGCCCCCACCGGTTCGGCACGGCCGGGCCGCGCTCTACGACGACTCCCACGTCCGCCGGCTGGACGCGATCCTCGCCCTGCAGCGGCAGGGCTTCAACCTGGTCTCCATCGAGGCCATGCTCGGGGTCCGGGCCGGTGACGAGGCGCCGGACGGGCTGACCGCGATGCTGCAGCGCCTGGCCGCCGACCGTCCCGCGCTGGCCCATGCGCTGACCCGGCACGGCGTGATCGGACGGGCCGACGACGGCACCGTCCGCACCTCCCGGCCACGTCCGCTGCGCGCCGCCCTGGACCTGCATCGGGTACGGGTGGGCACGGTGCCGGCGTTGCAGACCCTCAGCGAGGTGCTGGACAGCCTCCGGCCGGTCGCCGACGATCTGGTCGCCGCCGTCACCGCCCGGCTGCTGGCCCTCGCGCCGGAGCTGGTGCGCAGCGGCAACCGATCGTCCTGGGCCGACCTCGACCGGGAGACCCTGCTGTTGACCCAGGGCGTGGTCGGCGTGCTCACCGAGGCGTTCCGGCTGGCCGTGGAGAACCAGGCCGAGGCGCACGTCGCGGAACTGCTGGAGAACCACCTCGGCACGGACGTGTGCGTGGAGGACGGCGCGGTCATCGACAACGGCTGACCGGGCCTCAGCCCGTCGCGGGCTGCCCGTCCGGCTGCCGGCTCTCCACCACGGCGTCGGACCGTTCCGGCTGGTCCACGAGTTGCCGTCGCGCCAGCCGGTGGAACAGCCCGTCGGGCTGCTCCATCAACTCGTCGTAGGTGCCCCGCTGGACGATCCGCCCCGCTTCGAGCACCACGATGGTGTCCGCCGCGCGGACCGTGGACAGCCGGTGGGCGATCACCAGCCGGGTCGCGGCCAGGTCCGCGGTGCTCCTGGTGACCACCTCCTGGGTCCGGTTGTCCAGCGCGCTCGTCGCCTCGTCGAGGAAGATGATCCGGGGCCGGGGAGCCAGCGCGCGGGCGATCAGCACCCGCTGACGCTGCCCGACGGAGAGCGTCCCGCCGCCGAACGGCACCATGGTGCTCATCCCCATCGGCAGCGCCTCCAGGTCGTCCGCGAGGCCGGCCATCCGCGCCGCCTCCCAGACCTGGTCCAGCGGGAAGCTGCCGGCGCCGCAGATGTTGTCCCGCACCGAGCCGGCGAAGAGCTGGCCGTCCTGCAGGACCACCCCGCACTGCCGGCGGACCGCGTGCACGTCGAGTTCGGCGAGGTCCTGGCCGTCGTAGAGCACCGCGCCCTGCTGCTGGCGTTCGAAACCGAGCAGCAACCGGAGCAGTGTGGACTTCCCGCAGCCGCTCGGCCCGACGATGGCGACGAACTCACCCGGGCGCACGTGCAGGTCGATGTCGACGAGCACCGGCGGCTCGTCCGGCTGGTAGGCGAAGGTGACCCGGTGCAGTGCGACCTCACCGCGCAGCTCGCCCGGGTCCACCCGGTCCGGCCGGGCCTCGGGGTCGGCGCGCAGGATGTCCCGCAGGCCGCCCAGGCGGGGCACCGCCGCGATCACTTCGACCCCGGCCGACACCAGCACGAGCAGCGCGCCGAGCAACATCGCGAAGCTGACGTTGAGGACGAAGAAGTCGGCCGGCGTGACCCGGCCGGCGAGCGGTCCCATCAGCACGGCGAACAGGACCAGTTGACCGGCGACCGGCAGCACCGTGGCGAACGCGACCAGGCCCGCCTGGCTCTGCCGGACCCGTTGCAGCGCCGCCCGGGCCACCGCGGCCACCTCCGACCAGCGGGCGTGCGCCCGGGCCTCGGCGGCCGCCACCTTGATCTTGACGATTCCCCCGAGCAACTGGTTGGTCATCGCCGCCGCCCGGTGCTCGGCCGGAAGCGCGATCCGTTGCCGGCGGACGATCAGGACGGCGAACGCGCCGAAGGCCAGCATGGTGACGGCGACGATCCCCGCCCCCCACAGCCCGAGCACGGGCTCGACCACCAGGAGCAGGCCGAGGGTCACCGCGACGGTCGCGGCCGCGGAGACGAGCTGCGGCAGCAGCGCGCTCAGCGCCTCGCCGACGAACGAGATCCCCAACATCGAGTTGGCGATCTCACCACTGCTGCGACCGGTGAAGAACCGGGCGGGCAGCCGCATGAGCCGGTCCCAGAGCGCCAGATGCGCGCCGGACTGCAACCGGCCCTCCAACCGCAGCAACCGCAGGTTCTGCACCACGCCGACCAGTCCCGCGACCACAGCGGCGCTGAGCATCAGCGCGAGGAAACCGAACAGGCCGTCCACCTCGCCCTGCCGGGCCAACTGGCCCAGCACCTCGCCGGTGGCCAGCGGCACGCCCAGGCCCAGCAGCGCCACGCAGGCGGCGGCGACGAGCAGCCCGCGCACGTCGCGGGCCGCACCGACGAGCCCGGCCCGCAGCAGGTGGCGCATCCGGGCGGCCTGCGGCAGCGGCGCCTGCACCTGGGTCGCCTCGGCGGCGAACGTCGCGGCGACCGTCGCGTCGATCGGCCCGTACGCCCGGGTCTCCGGGTCGACGTGGTGGTAGCGGCCCCGGCGGAACACCAGCGGCACCGCGACGGCACGGGACGGGTCGTCGCCGGTCCGCCACCCCACGAGCGGCCCCAGGTCCCGCCGCCACCACCGGTCCGGAAGCCGCACCTCGCGCAGGAACAGGCTGGACGCCCGGGACACCGCACGCACCGCCACCCGGTCGTCAAGTGGCGCGCCGCTGCGGTCGGCCGGCTCGTTGACCGGGCTGCCCATCCCCTCGGTGACCACCCGGACCACCGAGGCCGCCCGCCCGTACCTGTCGAAGCCGGCCTCGGTGTCCGGAACCGGGAGCGAACCGCCCGCGCCGATCACCCCGAGCGACCGGCGGGCCGCCGCGGCGAGCACCTCGGCGTCGATCTGCCGGCGCCGCTCCACGCCGCTCAGCAGGGCCGCGTCGGCCTCCTCGACGCGGGTCTCCACCATCCGCAGCAGCCGCACCACGTGCTGGTCGACCGCCGACCGGAGCTGACCGCTGACCAGCAGGTCCCAGCTGCCGTGGCTCTCCACCGCGCACGGCGACTCGGCCACCACCCAGTCCCGCTCGGCGACCAGCAACAGCTCCCGCTCCCCCGACATCTCCGCCGGACCGCCGTCGTTGCGGCGCAACTGCCCGCCGGCGCTGCGCAGCCACCAGGCACCGCCGGTGGAGACGAGGGCGCTCCCCTGTGCCAGCGACACGATCTCGCGCCCGCTCAGGGTGGACGCCTCCCGGGGCGCCTGCCCGCGGCGCAGCGCGTCGGCGACGGCCACCAGCACCAGGTCCACCGCCGCGACCAGCTCCGCCGCGGCGCGCCGCGCCCGCGGCGACACCTCCTCGTCCGCCGGGAGGCCGGGCCGTACCTGCCGCTCCAGCAGCGACAGGTGGGGCCGGGACAGCCCGCGCAGGTCCGTGCCGGGCAGCGGCACCAGGATCAGCTGCCACACACCGATCGCGGTGGACGTCGGCACCAGGCCACCCGCCGGCAGCCGGGCCACGTGGTGCCGGCGCGACGGGTTCGTCCCGGCCCGGCGCACCGCGAACAGGTCGGCCTCGCCGCCGGTCACCAGCCAGCCCGCCACCGGGTCGTCGAGGCGGCAGACCTGGCGTACGCCGTCGGCGCAGAAGCCGATCAGATTGCCGGGCGAGGGATTCTCCACCGCGCCGCTCATCAGCGTCTCCTCGGGTCGTCGTGGTCAGTGGTCCCGGACCAGGCGCGCGTACGCGCCGTCGCGGGCGACCAGTTGCTCGTGGGTGCCGCGCTCCACCTCCCGGCCGCCGTCCAGCACGACGATCAGGTCGCAGTCGCGGACCGTGGACAGGCGGTGGGCCACGATCAGGCAGGTCGCCCCCCGCCGCCGCAGGTGCCTGTCGATCTGGCGTTCGGTCTCGGCGTCCAGCGCGCTGGTCGCCTCGTCGAGCACGAGAACCCGGGGATTGCGGACGAGCGCGCGGGCGATCTCGAGCCGCTGCCGCTGCCCGCCGGAGAAGTTGCGGGCGTTCTCCCGTACCGGGCTGGCCAGGCCGCCCGGCCGGGCCGCCACCTCGTCGTAGAGGCAGGCGTCGGTCAGCGCGGTGACGACGTCCTCGTCCGCGACGGTGAGGTCCCACATGGTGACGTTGTCCCGCACCGTGCCCTCGAACAGCCGCTGGTCCTGGTCCACCATGGCCACCGTGGCCGCCCAGAGTCCGTCGTCGGTCCCCGGCCGTTCGAGGCCGTCCACGGTGACCCGCCCGGTCCACGGGCGGTAGAGCCCGGCCACCAGCCGGCCCACTGTCGACTTGCCGCTGCCCGACCGCCCGACGAGCGCCACCCGGGCACCCGGCGGCAGGTCCAGGCTGAAGTTCTCCAGCAGCGGCCGGCCCAGCGGGTTGTAGCCGAAGGTCACGTCCTCGATGCGCAGGTGCCCCTCCATCGGCGCCAACGGCCCGGCGGGCCGGTCCCTGGCCGACGGCAGCGGGTACCGCTCCACGTCCCGCAGCCGGTTGAGGTCGGCGCTCATGTCCTGCAGCCGCGAGCCCAGCGCGGTCAGGTTGCCCAACGGCCGATTCATCGCGGCGGCCAGGCTCTGCATGCCGACCAGCACGCCGACGCTCATCGCCTCCGCCACCACCTGCCGGCTGCCCAGCCCCAGCAGCACGGCGGTGGTCCCGGAGGCGAGGAACGCGGGCAGGACGGAGAGCACAGCGGTGGGCACCCCCAGCCGCTGCTGGCGGGTGGCGACTGTGGCGTGGCGCGCCGCGAACCGGGCCACGGCGCGTTCCTCCTCGCCACCGGCCTTCACCGTCTCGATCATCTGGACCGTGGTGTAGACGGTGGTCACCAGCTTGCTGCGGTCCGCCTGGAGCCCGGCGACGGCTGTCGACCGGGTCGAGGCGACGTAACGCAGCACGCTCACGTTCAGCCCGGCGAGGACCGCCGCGCAGAGTCCGAGCAGCAGGTCGTACTGGCAGAGCAGCGCCCCGTACGCCAGCACCAGGCCGGTGTCCACCACCGTGGTGGCCGCGCGGCGGGTGAGCACCTCGGCGACCACCTCGTTGCCCCGGACCCGCTGGCTGAGGTCGGCGGCCTGCCGCTGGTCGAAGAAGGCCGGCGGCAGCCGCAGCAGATGTCGGAAGAACCGGGCCGCGCTGCTCAGGGCGAGCGCCGTCTCCGCGCGTACGGTCAGGCGTTGCTGGAGCAGGCCGGCCAGGAAGGTCAGCACGGTGGCCACCGCCACCGCCGCCACCAGGCCGGCGAACGCGGCCCGGTCCTCCTGGAGCAGCACCCGGTCGACGAAGACCTTCGCCATCACCGGGATGGTCAAGCCGACCACGGCGATCAGCAGGCCGAGCAGCAGCATCTGCGCGATCGCCGAGCCCGGGCCGCGCCACCGTTCGGCCAGCGCCCGCACCAGCCGGTAGCGGGTGCCGCCCGGCCGGAACTCCGGGCCGGGCTCCATGGTGAGCGCGATGCCGGTGAAGGCGCCGTCGAACTCCTCCCAGCTCACCGCGCGGGGGCCGGTGGCCGGATCGTTTATGAAGACCTTGCGGCCGAGCCCCTCCAGCACCACGAAGTGCTCGAACCGCCAGAACAGCACCGCCGGAAGCGCCACCGTGGCCAGGCCGGCCAGGTCCATCTGGAAGCCCTTCGCCACCATCCCGTACCGGCGGGCGCCCCGGAGCACAGTGGCCGCTGTGGAGCCGTCCCGGCTCACCCCGCACACCCGGCGCAGCTCCTCCAGGGGTACGTGCCGGCCGTGGTGGGCGAGCAGGATGCCGAGCGCGGCGGCGCCGCACTCCACCGCCTCCATCTGGATCAGGGTGGGCGTACGGACCCGTCGACGCCGGATGCGGGGAGGCTCCGGCGTTCCGGTGGCGGCGGTCGGGGGCGCGCTCATCGTCCCAGCAACCAGTCGATCGGGTGTTCCTGGTCCACTGTGAACCAGGCGGTGACCTCGCTGGCCGAGTTGAGCTGGAACGGCGGCGGGGACTTGGTCCAGCGCAGGCCACCCGGGGCCGCCGGGTCGGGCTCCAGGGTGACTGTCACCCGGACCACGCTGCCCCGGGCGAGCAGCCGCCGGACGTCCGGCCCGGTGCCCAGGAAGGCGCGCAGCGAGGCCTCGGTCTCCGGGAAGGCGCCGATGGTGGTCACCCGGCCGGCCAGGGTGCCGAACACGTTGCGGGGCGCCGCCGCGGCGGCCACCTCGACGGGTACGCCCGGTTGCAGCAGGGGCGCGGCGACGGCGGGAGCGTAGACGACGGCCTGCAACGCGTCCCCGGCGGTGTCGAGCCGTTCCAGGTCGGCCAGGTGCGTGCCGGGGGTGACGATCTCGCCCTCCGAGACCAGCCAGGCCACGACGTACGCGTCACCCGGCGCGTTCTCCACCCGCACCTTGCCGTCCATGGTGCGCAGGCTGTAGAGGGGCGTGCCCTTCGTGACCCGCTGGTGCGGCGACGCCCACACCTTGGTGACCTGGCCGCTGTCGAGCGCGTCGAGGGCGGAGATCCCGTTGGAGTGGATCAGCACCCCGGCGGCCTCGACGGTCCGGGGCACCACGGTACGCACCGACCAGACCCCGGCGGCCGCCACGACGATGACCAGCGCCACGGTGGCCAGCCAGTTCGGCACCGTGGTCAGCCGGACCGCGCGGTCGAGCTGCTCGGGCGCCTCCAGCTGACGCAGCGCCTGCCGCCGGAACTTCACGGCCGGGCCCCCGTGTCGGCGGGACGACGCGAGCCGAGCAGGAAGTCGGCCACGCTCGGTTCGACGAGCGGATCGAGCCCGGACAACTCGGCGAAGGCCTGGGAGTCCCCGGCGCCGAGGGCGCACGGCGCCAGCCCCATGGCGGTGGCGACGAGGTACATCTGCTGGGTCAGCACACCCGCGTCCTTGAGAATCATGGCGTAGCTCATCCCTTCGTACTTCCACATCAGCCGCTGGACCCGGGCGGTGACCACCAGGACCGTCTGCGGCGGCCGGGGCATGGCGCCGGCCGCCCGGGCGTACGCCAGCAGCCGGTCGGCGGCCGCGCCCCAGCCGGCGACCGGCTCCAGCCGGTGCCCGACGCCGTCGTAGTGGTAGAGCCCGGGGTCGAGCCCGGCGCAGCGTGCGACAAGCGGATAGATCTCCAGCTCGTAGACACCGCCGCCGCCCGGGTAGGGCCGGTGGCCCACCTCCTGTCCACCGGCCTCGCCGACGACCGTGGTGTGCTGCGACCGGTACAGGAACTCGGCCAGCCGCTCCAGGGGCAGCGGCGAGGTGTCGTCGTGTTCGCGCACGCTGCGCCGGTCCGCGACGACCTGGCTGAACGCGGGATCCGCCTTGGCGATCGTCGCCAGGTCGGGCAGCGGCAACTCGACCGCCCGGCCCCCGTCGTACGGGCGGCGCAGCGGCTGCGGCGCGAAGCGTTCCCGCATCCGGTAGGTGCCGCCCACCGGCAGCGCGTGCCGGCCGGCCCGGGAGCGGTGGTGCAGCCGCAGCTCCTCCGGCGACCAGTAGGCGAGCGGCGCGTCGTCGTGCTCCGCCTCGTACTCGGCGTCGGTGACCAGGATCCGGGCGGTGGCCAGCTCGTCGAGCACCCGCCCGGCGGCCTCCGGCGGCACGCCGAGCATGCGGGCCACCGTGTCGGGTCCGAGGCCCGGCACGGCGGCGGCCAGCACCGCGCCGACGGCGGCGTCGGCGCAACCGACGGTGAGGGTGCTCAGCGACGACGCGGCCACCAGCATCCCCCGATCGTGGTGGAGGGTGGCGAAGCGGGAGAGCCGGTAGCGGACCCCCGGGGTGTGCGGGCGGCTCTCCGGCAGGCTGCCCCGGCCCAGCCCGGTGGGCACGAGGTCGAGCAGCGCCCGGTCGTCGACCTGGACGCGGCGCTCCAGCCAGGAGTGGGCGAGCAGCCGGCGCAGCAGCAACTGCGCCGGCAGCACCCGGCTCTCCCCCTCCAGGCCGCTGATCAGCCGGCCGACCTCGACGTCGCCGACCCAGTCGGCGGCGAGGCGCAGCAGCAGCGCCCGCCGGCCCATGCCGGGTCGCTCCAGGGTGAGCCGGAAGCGGGTCTGCCGCAGCAGCAGCGAGCCGTCCTCACCGAGTCGCAGCTCCGCGTCACGGCGCAGCCGGTACGACTCCTGGACCGGAGGACCGCCGCCGGCGCCGTTCACGACGACCGCCGCCGACCGGTCGGGTCCGCCACTGTGGTCATCCCCCACCATCCCTTCCACGTTCACCGGCGGGCCGGGAGCGCCGGCTAGAAGAACACGTTCAGCGGGTTGGCCGACGTCTCGTCGGCGGCCAGCGGGTCCCTGCCGAGGCGGCCCGGCACGTCCCACAGCCGACCGGGGCCGAGCCGGCGCCAGAAGTGCCGCAGGCCCGGCACGACGACCTTCACCACGGCCAGGTCGACGTCCGGGCGAGACTGGTCGACGACGATCACCTCCAGGCCGGCCCGCTCCGCCCGGCGTACGCACCGGCGCACGTCGTCGCCCACGTCGCCGGTGGTCAGCGTCGGGTGGTCGGCGGCGGTGCGCGGCGGCCGGGTCGGATCCGGGGACAGCCACTGCTGATCGGCGACCCGCACCGTGCCGAACCAGCGCGCGGTGTCCGGGTCGTCGCCGCCGTACCGGTTGCGCTCGGAGGTGGGTCCGGGCACGGCGGGCAGGAACTGGTTCACCTCGGTGAGCGCCCGGGTCAGCGCGACCCGCGCGTCCAGGTGCGCGCCGAAGCCGACCAGGACGTCCTCCGTCCCGCCGTCGGCCCGCCGGGACACCGCGGCGAACGTGGGTACGCCGAGGTCGGCGGTCAGATCGAGGGCCCACAGCTCGCGGCTCAGGGCGGTGGCGTGGTGGTCGACGCAGGCAGTGGTCCACGGGTCGGCGAACGAGGCGAGGTCCACGCCGGGCATCCGGGAGCGGTGGTACCACCACAGGGCGACGCTGTCCCGCTCCACGAGTTCGCAGAAGCCCTGCAGGATCGCCTCGGACAGATTGCCGCCGGCCGCGCAGCCGTTCGAGTCGGCCGAGCACACCCCCAGACCGGTCAGCTCCGGGTGGCCGTACCAGCAGTACGCGGCGGGCAGCTCGCGCGGCGTCTGCCGGGTCAGCGACCAGCCCGTCGTCCAGTCCAGCTCCACGTCGTCCGGCAACGGGCGGGGAACGCGGTGCAGGTGGCCGAGGTCGCGGTTGAGCCGGTCCCGGTCGGCGTACTGGCGGTCCGAGAACAGCAGCAGCTCGCGCAGGTGCACCGCGCGGTCCGGACCGAGCTGCCGGTAGGTCGCCCGGTGCACCGGTCGGTCGCCACGCCACACCCCGCAGTAGCGCTCCACCGCCTCCCCGATAGCGCTCATCCGGGCCTGGAGGTCGGTCCGGCCCTTGCCGCCGCTCTGCCCGCGCAGGTTGCGGCGCAGCCCGGCGAGCTCGCGGGGCTGGGCGAAGTTGTGCCCGGCGGAGTAGGTGTGGGTGACGCCGTTGTCGGTCGCCTCCAGCGGGGTCAGCCGGCTCACCACGCCCAGGTACCGGCTGACGTGGTGGGCGAGTGCCGCGTACGTCTCGGCGGGTTCCCGGGTACGGGAGTCTCCGGCCCGGCTGGGCTGGGCGCCGCTCGGTGGCAGGTCGATCCGGGGCTCGGCCTTGCGGACGAGGTCCGGGTCGCCGCACGCGGGGCACTGCGGTTGGCGTACGAGCTGGTGGCTCTCCGTGCTCAGGTCCCGGGTGTCCAGGGCCACCATCCGGCCGGTGAGGCGGGGCGACGTACCCCGCACGGCGAGCACGGCGAGTTCGGCGGCGAGCAGGCCGGCGGCGGTGGTGGCCAGTCCGGGCAGGACCGCCCGTCCGGGCTGCGGCAGCGGACCGGCCAGGTCCTGCCCGCCGAGGAACGCGTTCACCTGCTCGTTCTCCTGCCAGCGTTGCCGCAGGCAGGCCCAGCAGCCGGTACGGCCCGGCACCAGGTGCGGGCCGAGGAAGACGACGTTGCCGTGCGGCCGGGCCAGGGTCCAGGCGCGACCGGCGGCCAGGTGGCGGTCGTTCATCGACGCCAGCCGGGGGTCGAGCATCGACGACGGCAGCACCAGCACCTGGGCGTCGTCCGGGCCGGGGTCCGGTCCGTCCGGCCCGACCACTGTCACGGCGAGTCCGAGGGCGCGCAGCGCGTCGGCGGTCTCGGCCACCCGGGGCGCCCCGAGGTCCACGACGGTGACCGGGCCACCGGCCATCCACCGCCGCCCCGCCTCGGGCGGGACGCCCCGGGCGTCCCAGCCGGCGGCCTCGGCCGGCGAGGTGTGCGCCGGGCCGGACGTGAGCAGGCCGTGGTCACGCAGCCGGGCGAGGGCGGTGGCGACGGCGGCGACCGGGTGCCGGGTGGCCAGCCGGGCCACCACGTCGGCCAGCGGCGCGGCGCCGTCGAGCTGGTCGGCCAGGTCCGCGGCGACCGGATCGTCGACGAGCAGGCTGCGGGTCTCCCCCAGCACCACGAGCGGGCCGTCGGGCAGCCGCACCGGCACGTAGTCCGATCGGAAGCGCGGACGCCACATGGTTCCTCCCGAGCCTGGTGGCCGGGCCGCGGGTACCACCGGCCCCGCCGGCGATCACGGCTGCTGTCATCGTCGCGGTCCGCGGCCTCCGATCCCGAGTGATGCCACCGGTTTCTGCCGTCGGCGGGGTCGGTGCGCGGTCAGCCGGCGGTGACCGTCAACGCGGTGTCGTTGAGTCCCAGCACCGACGTGCCGGTGGTCTGCTCCGGTACGAGCAGCAGGAAGGTCTCCACCCGGTTGACCCGGATGGATTTTCCGCTCACCGCCGTGCGATGACCGGTGGCGATCAGGTCCGGGCTCTGCGGCACCATCCGGACGGTGGCCGGACCGCCGGGCGCCGGGCGCAGCGTGTCGGTGGCGTGGACGGTCAGGAAGGTCAGCGTGCCGGTCGGCGTCGTGACCGCGCAGTCCGACCACTCCGCCCGGTCCAGGGTTCGCCGGACCTCCGCGCCGACGCCGGCGAGTTGCTGCCCGTAGACCTCCCAGCCGCCGGCGAACTGGCCGTCGAGCAGCGGGCTGGACGCGATCAGGGACCGGTTGCCGGTGGTCGACCCGATGCTGCGGGCGAACACCTCGGCGGCGAGCGCCCGGCGGCTGGTCTCGTCCAGGGCGGTGCCGCCCTCGGTGGCCGGCCGGCCGTCGATGCTCCGGGCGGCCACCAGCGCAGGCTGGGTGACCTGGACGTTGTGGCTGAGCTTCCACTGGCCGTCCGTGCCGAGCACGAACTGGCTGACGTCGGTGGGGGCCAGCTCTGAGCCGGCCAGCTTGAGGGTGGCCGTGACGAGGAAGCACGCCGGGTCGCCGGGCGGCACCGCGAACGCCGGGTTGATGTGCTGGAACGACGGTTGCGCCTGCTGGTTGTAGGCGGCCCGGCGGACCGCGGCGACGCTGAGGTCCAGCGAGGGCGGAACCTCCTGGGTCCGCAGCGTCTCGATGTCGCCGGCCACCGAGGCGGCCGAGTCGGCCTGGTCGAAGGCGGTGAGCACCAGCGCGGCCCGGTCCCGGCCGAAGCCGGCCGAGCCCTCGGGCGCGGGGGTGGCCGCGTCCACCGGTTCGCCGCCACAGCCGGTCAGCATCAGCAGCGCCACAGCGGCGGCGGCGAACGGCATCGCCGGCACCGGCGCGGCGAGGGTACGCGGGCTCCTGACGGATCTTCTGCCCAGCATCTCGTCCTCCATCCACAGCCGGTGCGCGGGAATCGCGCCCGATGCAGTCGAGTATGTGAGCGACCGTCGGCCCGGGCCGGTGGCGGCGCGGCCTCGTGCTACCCGGCCCGCGGGCGTTGCACGGAACGATGTCATCCGGCCCGGACAGCGGTCACCGATCGGTGTCGTCGAGCCGGGCGACCCAGGCGACCAGGCCCGACCGGGACGCGACGCCCGCTTTGCGGTAGATCCGGGTCAGGTGCGCTTCCACCGTGCGCGGGCTGATGTTGAGCTGCCGCCCGATCAGCCGGCTGGTGACTCCGGTCGTCGCCAGCCGCGCGATGTGCCATTCCCGGTCGGTCAGCGCGGCGGCCTCGCGCGGGCCGACCGGACGCGCCAGTCGCAGGGCGACCCGTTCCGTACCGCACCACCCGGCCAGTTCCAGCGCCCGGCGGCGGGCCCGCGCCGCCGGGCCGGGCTGGTCCGCGGCTTCGGCCGCCCGGGCCAGGGAGGCCAGCGCGAGGCTGCGCCGCAGCGCCATGCCGCCGGAGCGGAACAGGTCGGCAGCGGCCTCCAGGTGGAGCTGCGCCGCCGGGACCTCGCCGCGGGCGAGCAGCACCTCGCCGTACGCCGACTCGGCGAAGCCCCGCTGCCCCGGCAGGCCCACCTGCTCCGCCTCGGCCATCGCCTGCCGGGCCTGCCGCTCGGCGTCGTCCACCTCGCCCGCGGCGAGCGCGGCGGCGCAGAGCAGCTCGTGCCACATCGGACGGAGGGTGGTCTGGAGGCGGCTGAGCCGGCTGTCGCCGCCGGCCGAGCGCACCAGTTCGGCACAGGTCGCCGGATCACCGGCCAGCAGCGCCGCCGTCGCCAGCGCGGTCGCGGCGGTACGACCGCACCAGGTGGCGGGGTCGGTGGCGATTCCGACGGCGCTGCGGGCCAGCGCCACCGCCCGGTCGTCGTCCCGAGGACCGCCACGCCAGGCGGTCGCCTCCGCCTCGAACGCCAGGGCGAAGCTCAGCAGGTGGCGGCTGCCGATGCGCCGGGCGACGATGCCGGCCTCGGTGGCCAGTCCGATGGCCGTGCTCAGCCGGCCGGCGTGGTACGCCACCTCGGTGCGCGCGAGCAGAAGCTGACACAACCCGTCGTCGCGGTGCGAGGCGCGGACGAGCGTCAGCCCGCGGTCGAGGTGCCGCACCGCGTCGGCCTGCCGTTCGAGGTACAGCTCGGTCAGGCCGAGCGCGGTGAGGCAGTCGGGGTGGTCCCGCAGGTCCCGGTCCGGCAGCGAGTCGACGATCCGGGCGCCGGCGTCGAGCAGCCCACGGGCGTCGTCGAGCGCGCCGTCGTGCACGGCGGCCAGGCCGCGTACGGCCAGGAGGCCGGCCCGGTCCACGCCCGGGCCGCCGGGATCCGCGGTGAGCGCGTCGGGCAGCCCGGCCACGGGGCGGCCGGCCAGGATGCCGGCGACGCCGATCTCGGTGGCGAGCCGGTAGCCGCCGGTGGGCCCGGTCCCGGCCGGCAGCGCGGCCAGCTCGCGCCGGCTGATCGCCACCGCCTCCGCGTAGTTGCCGAGCAGGCGTTCCACGCGCGCCCACAGGGCTACCGCCTGGGCCCGTCGTCCCTCCGGGTCGGCCGGGAACAGCGGCACGATCTCCTGGAGCAGTGCCCGGCTCTCGGCCAGGTCGCCCGCCTCGCCGGTGACCTGGGCCAGCGCGAGTGACACGTCGCGGCGACGTTGGGCTTCACCGGCCGTCGGCCGCAGCGCCCGCAACGCCAGCCGCAGCCAGCGGATGGCCAGGTCCGGTGTCTCGCGCCGGATCTCCTGGGCGGCCCGGGAGAGCACGTCGACGCAGCGTCCGGCCCAGCGGCCGTTCGGCAGGGCGAGCAGGCGCTCGGCGTAGCGGGCCCGGTCCGCGGCTGGCGCGCCCAGGTCGACGAGCGCGGTGAGCGCTCGCGCGCAGGCGTCCACCCGCCACGCCGGGTCGGTGTCCTGGGCGACCGCCATCCGCAGCACCGGGTGCCGGAAGGCGAAGCGTCCGGTGCCGGGGACGCGGCGGATCAGGTCGAGCCGGGCCAACCGCCAGCCGGCCGCGACCGCCAGTGCCGCCGGCACCTGCGCGACCTCGGCCAGCAGGTCCGGGGCGAAGGGCGCATCCACTATCGCTCCGGCTCGCAGGCAGGCCAGTTCGACGGACGGCAGGTCGGCCCACTCGCGGCGCAGCACGGCCACCGCCGCGTCGGGCAGCCGAACACCAGGCGCCTCCCGGAGCGGGTCGGCGGCGGCCGGAGCGGGGCCGGCCGGGAGCGCCGCCAGGTAACCGGGGTTGCCGCCGGTCAGGTCGTACCGGGCTCGCAGCTCCGCCTGGTCGACGTGGGGGTGCAGGAGCGCGACCTCGGCGAGGCCGAGCGGGCGGAGTTCGATCCGGTCGCGGGACGTCGGTTCCGGATCGGCGTTCTCGTCGGATTCCGGTGGGCCGAACGGCATCGGGGTCGCCATCTGGCGCGGGCGGTAGACGAGCACGAGCAGCAGCGGCGCGGGCACCGGATACCTCAGGAGGTGGGCGATCAGGCCGGTGGAGGAGGCGTCCGCCCAGTGCAGGTCGTCGAGGACCAGCACCAGTCCGTCCCGGGCGGCCAGGCCGATCAGCCGGCGGGCCGCCTGGTAGGTCCGGAACCGCCGGGCGTCCGACGCCGGTGGCACCGCGCCCGCGGGCTCCGCCCAGGTCGGTGCGGGTCGCCCGGCACGCAGTCCGCGGCGGGGTGGCTGGCCCTTCGTGAGGGCGTGCCGGAACACATGGAAGGGAACTCCTCGCTCGTCCGGCGCGCACGTCCCGACGGCCCACGGGACCGTGGGGGCGCATCGTTCCAGGGCCTCGCGGACGAAGCGGGTCTTGCCGATGCCCGGCTCTCCGACCACTTCGCAGACCATCTGCCGGCCGTGGCCGAGCGCGGCGGCCTGGGCTTTTCCGATACGCGCCAACTGTGCTCCCCGCCCGACGAAGCACGGGCCCGTTGGCGCATTTTCCAGCCCAGGTGTCATCACGCAGATCAGACGCTTTCCGGCACTCCATAGGGGATGGTCGCACTATACCGTCGGGAGCATCGGGAGATGTCGAAGATCTCGAATACGGCAGGCCTTTGTTTCACCGGATGTCGGAACGCCGATTCTTTCCGACATCGCACCACAACCCACAGAAAGGGACTGGTCACCACAATGACGGAACGATACCGACATCACTACGATTACGTGCGGCCGCATGAACCACCCGAAGCGGTCAAATCTCTACTCCACCGTCGGCTGGCATTGTCACTTCCGCCAATCTTTGAAGGCGGATCAGAAATGGCGACCGGAAACGGATGCCGCGCCGTCGAGCCGCGCGCGACAGCGCCGGCCTCGGAACCCCGCCACCCGGAAGATCCACTTCCGGGTACCCCCGATGCATAGATCCTTCACCGTCGCATCGATAGTCGTAGACAACTTTCACCACCGTCGATAGCCTCCATTCAGTGACACATGTCGATAAGGAGGCTCCATGCGACGGCTCATGCTCTCCTGCGCCCTGGCGGCCATCGGCGCCTGGGCAACAGCCCCGGCACCCGCGACCGCCGCTCCCCGCCCGGCACCCGGCCCCGTCGCCGACGCCGTGACCGCGAAGCTTCTCGGCTCGGCCGACGCCGCCGCCCGTACGGCGGACGCGCAGCAGGCCCGGATCAGCGTCACCCGCACGAACGGCCGGTGGGCCTTCGGCACCGCGGTGCTGCCGGCGGACCGGTCCGCCGACGCGCACCCCACCGGCTCGGTCTTCCTCGCCCGGGCCGACGCCAGGGGCTGGACCGTCGCGTTCGACGGGGAGGCCGCGTTCGGCGACCTGGCCGCCGCGTCGCCGCTGGTGAGCGAAACCGAGAAGGCCGTCTTCACCACGCCCGTCACACCGACGTACGCGGGCAGCGACTTCCGTACCGGCATGGCGCTGCCGTTCGCGGTCGGGCAGACGTGGACGCTCACCTCCGGGCCGCACGGCTGGGGCGGCGCCGCCGCGCCGTGGAGTTCGGTCGACCTCGCCGGCGGCGACCAGGTCGTCCGCGCCGCCCGAGCCGGAACCGCGTACACGATGTGCACCGGCTGGATCCGGGTCATCCACGACCGGGGCTACTCGACGGACTACTACCACCTGTGGAACAGCATCTCCGTCAACGGCGCGGGCGTCGCCCAGGGCGCGTTCCTGGGCAACACCGGCACCGATGTCACCTGCGGCGGCTCCGCCACCGGCCGGCACGTGCACTTCGGACTGCGACAGAACTCGGCGTACGTCCCGATCGCCGGGCACGGCATCGGCAAGTGGGACTTCGTCAGCGGCGCGGCGGCGTACCAGGGCGGCGCCCGGCACGGGTCCGCCTACGTCGGCGCGGGCGGCGGCGTCTACAACTACGGCGCGCTCGGCTTCAACCAGGGAGTCGTCGACGCCAACGGCGGCGGCACGCTGACCCGGCGCTCCGGACCGGGCACCGGGTACGGCGTCCTCGGGTCGGTCGCCGACGGCGCCACCGTCACCGTCTCCTGCTCCGCCAACGGCACCTCGCACACCGGCCGCTACGGCACCACGGCGCTGTGGGACCGGCTCAGCGACGGCAGCTGGGTGTCCGACGCCTACCTCTCCACCGGGGTCAACGGGCCGATAAACGGCTGGTGCTGACCGTGCGCGTGGATCATGGCACTGCTACCTTCCGGACGCATGGACGACTCCCCTCGCTGGTACCGCCCGGTCCCTGACCTGCTGCTCCTGGTCGGCAGCGCCACCGCGCTGCTCGGCTACCTGATCCCGTGGTTCCGCGCCAGCCGCATGCACCAGTGGTCGTACTCGGGCTGGGCCTATCTGGAGACCGAGGGCGGCTGGACCTGGCTGGTCGTGGTGGCCCTGGCGATTGCCGTCCTGGCCGGCCTCTGGGCCGGGCGGAGCGTGGCGTGCGCCAAGCTCTCGGTCGGCGCGGCGGTGGCCGGGATGTTCCTCGCCGGCGCGGTGGTCGCGGTGAGCCTGGGCGCGCTGCCCGAGCGCGACAGCATCAACTGGGTCGGTGAGCTGCCGTTCGAGATGGGGATGCCGCTCATGGCGGTCGGATTCGGGACCGTCGTCGCCGGGGCGCTGGGCACCGTACGCCGCCCGGTGCGGGAGTGACGCGACGTCACGCCGCCGGCAGGTCCACCACCCGGGTGGCCCAGCGGGCCATGAGCGCCGGGTCGTGGGTGATGACCAGGACCCCGGCGCCCTGCCGGCGCTGGTAGTCGCCGATGACGGCGGCGACGTGCGCCTGGGTGGAGGCGTCGAGCATCGCGGTGGCCTCGTCGCAGAGCAGGTAGTCCGGCCGGTGCACCAGGGCGCGGGCGAGGCAGGCGCGCTGCAGCTGCCCGTCGCTGACCGCGTGCGGGCGGCGGGTCAGCAGGTCGGCTGTCAGCCCGACCAGGTCGGCCAGTTCCGCCGTACGGGCGGCGGCCTGCTCGCGCGGCGTGCCGGTGGCACGTAGCGGCTCGGCGACGATGTCGGCGAGGCTGAGCCGCGGGTCGGTGGCGGCGCGCGGGCTCTGGAACAGGATCGCGACACGCGTGCGGACCGAGGCGGGCAGCCGGTGCCGGGCGCCCGGGACGGGACTCCCGTCGAGCGTGAGGTGCCCGCTGTCCGGTGCGTGCAGCAGGGCGAGGACGCGGGCGAGTGTGGACTTGCCGCTACCAGACGGTCCACGTAGCCCGACCGTCTCGCCGGGGGCGATGCGCAGGTCGACCCGGTCGAGGACGCGCTGCCGGCCGTACGCGACGGAGACCTGGTGCGCGGCGAGCCCGGCGGCCGGCGCGGCGCCCGGGGCGACGGCGTCGGTGGCGTCCGGAACCGTGACCGTCATGCCGGTACCTCCTCGCGCAGCGGATGGTGGCAGGCGACCCGGCCCGCGCCCTCGGCGTCGAGGCGGGGCACTGTCGCGCAGGTGTCGGTGGCGCGGGCGCAGCGCGGGGCGAAGGCGCAGCCGCCGGGCAGGTCGGTGAGCGCCGGCGGGTGGCCGGGTACCGGCACGAACGCGCGGTCGGGCAGCGCGTCGAGCAGCCCGGCGGTGTACGGGTGGGCCGGGGCGTCGAACAGCGCCCCGGTGGGGCGGTGCTCGACGATCCGGCTGGCGTACATCACGGCCACGGTGTCCGCGACGCGGCGCGCGGCGGCCAGGTCGTGCGTGATGAGCAGGACGGCCGCGCCGGTGTCGCAGCGGCGGCGCAGCAGGTCCAGCGTGTGGTCGACGAGCGGCCGGTCCAGGCCGGTGGTGGGTTCGTCGGCGAGCAGCACCGGCGGGTCGGGTGCGAGCGCCAGCGCGGTGGCGAGCCGCTGGGCCATGCCGCCGGACAGTTCGTGCGGGTACCGGTCCAGATCGGCCGGGTCGAGGCCGACGTCGGCGGCGATCCGGTCGGCGGCGGCCGGCGCGTCGCGCCGGGTGTGCCCGTGCGCGCGCAGCGTCTCCTCCAGCAGCTTCCGCCCGGTACGCACCGGGGTGAGCGCGGTGGCGGGACTCTGCGGGACCAGCCCGACGCCCCGGCCGCGTACGTGCCGGGCGAGGTGCCGCTCCCCCGCGCCGATCAGGTCGACGTCGTCGCGTCCCGGCGCGCGCAGGCGGGCGTGCCCGGTGACTGTGGCGTTGCGCGGCAGCAGGCCGAGCAGGGCGTGCGCGAGGACGGACTTGCCGCACCCGGACTCGCCGACCACCGCCAGCAGCTCGCCGGGCCGCAGCGTGAGGCTCAGGTCGGTGACGGCGTGCACGAGCGCGTCACGCAGCCGGAAGCGGACGGTCAGCCCGTCGACGGTCAGCAGCGCCGGGGCGGTCACAGCTGCAGCTCCGCCCGTACGCGCGGGTCGAGGCGGTCGCGCCACCGGCCGGTGAGCACGGCGAGCGCCAGCGTGGCCGCCACGAGCAGGAGGCCGGGCACGATGCTGGCCCACCAGGCGCCGGTGAGCAGCGACCGCTGCCCGTCGTTGATCATGTTGCCGATCGAGGCGAGGTGCGGCGGCAGGCCGAGGCCGAGGAAGGACAGCGCGGTCTCGTGCCAGACGGCGTGCGGCACCATGAGCGTGGTCGCCAGCGCCAGGCGCGGCAGCACGTGCGGCAGCAGGTGCCGGGTGAGCACCCGGGCCCGGCTCGCGCCGCCGGAGATCGCGGCGTCCACGAACGGCCGGTTGCGCAGGCTGAGCAGCTCGGAGCGGACGATCCGGGCGGTGGACAGCCAGTGCGTCAGCGCGATGGACGCGATCACCGCGCCCAGGCTGGGGCGCAGCATCGCCACGATGAAGATGCCCAGCAGCAGGTGCGGCAGCGCGGCGACGGTGTCCACGACGCGCATGAGCGCCCGGTCGACCCAGCCGCCGACGCTGCCGGCGAGCGCGCCGACCAGCCCGCCGATGACTGCGGCGACGAGCGCCGCGACCGCGCCGACAAGCAGCGAGACGCGCAGGCCGTAGAGGCTGCGCAACGCCACGTCGCGGCCGAGGTCGTCGGTGCCGGCCAGGTTGTCGGCCGACGGCGCGAGCCGGGTACGGGAGAGGTCGACCGCGCTCTGGTCCAGCGGCCACAGGACCGGGGCGAGCAGCGCGGCGGCCACCACACCGGCGAGCACCACGACGGCGACAGTCGTGCCCGCGCTGCCGGGGCGGCGCAGGCGCCGGACGCGCGCGGGGAGGGCGAGTTCAGTCATCGAGGCGTACCCGGGGGTCGGCGGCGGCGTAGGCGAGGTCGGTGAGCAGGTTCGCGGTCAGCACCACGACGGCGGTGGCCAGGGTCGTGGCCGCGAGCAGCGGGAAGTCGGCGCCCAGCGCCGCCTCGACGGTGACCGCGCCGAGGCCGGGCAGCGAGAACACGGTCTCCACCAGGACCGCGCCGCCGACGAGTTCGGGCAGGTGCGTGCCGACCAGGGTGAGGAACGGCAGCAACGCGGTACGCAGCGCGTGTCCGAACAGGACGACCCGGCCGGGCAGTCCCCGGGCGCGGGCGGCCAGGACGTGGTCGTCGCGCAGGCTCTCGGCGACCGCGTCACGGACGAACAGGACGAACCACGGGGCCTGGGAGATCGCCAGCACCGTCACCGGCAGCACCAGGTGCCGGGCCACGTCGGCCGGGTCGGTGCTCGTGGCGGTGATGTCGGTGAGCCCGCCGGCGGGCAGCCAGCCGAGGCTGAGCGCGAACACGGCGATCGCCGCGAGGCCGATCCAGAACACCGGCATGGACTGCACGGCGTACGCGACGGCGCGCAGCGCCCGGTCGAACCAGCCGCCACGGCGGTACGCGGCCAGCGTGCCCAGCAGCACGCTCGCCACCAGCACCAGGGCCAGCGCGGTGCCGACGAGCAGCAGCGTCCATCCGGCCCGGGAGGCCAGCACCGAGGTGACCGGCTCGTGCCGGCTCGTCGACCAGCCCAGGTCGCCGCGTAGCAGGTTGCCGAGCCAGCGGGCGTACTGCACCGGCAGCGGGTCGTCGACACCCCAGTTGGCGCGGATCTGCGCCAGGTTTTCCTCGCTGGTGGTGAACGCCGCCGCGCCCGCGTACTGCTGGGCCGGGTCGATCGGGGAGGCGGCGCCCAGGGCGAACATGCCCATGCTGGTGGCGGCCAGCACCGGCACGGCGACCAGCAGCCGCCGCCGGACCACTGTGCCCGCCCCGGCCAGCCGCCGCCGTCCGGTCACGATTCCTTCGTCCAGGTGTGCACGTCCCACCAGATGCTGTTGGCGACGTCGTGCTCGTGCGGCTCGACCCGCGGCGTCACTCCGGTCACGGCGTCCTTCAGCACGTAGGTGTGCTGGAGGTAGGTGAGGAACACCCACGGCACGTCGGCGGCGAGCTGCTTCTGGAACGTGGCGTACGCGGCCTTGCGGGCGGCCGGGTCGGCGTTGTCCCGGCCGGCCTGCAACGCGGCGTCGGTGACCGCCGAGCGGTACGAGCCGGGGTTGAAGAAGCCCTGCCCGGCGAAGGCCGAGCTGAACAGCTTGTAGGTGACGAAGTCCGGATCGTACGGCGTGCCGTAGCCCATGATCAGCGCGTCGCGCTTCATGCGCGGGGTGATCGCGTCCCAGGTCAGGCCCTCCGGGGTGACAGTGATCCCGACCTTCTTCGCGTCGGCGGTGACGGCCAGTGCGAGTTCCTTGCGCAGGCTGTCGGTGGCCGGGTACAGGATCGTGAACGCGGCCTGCCGCCCGTCCTTGACCCGGATGCCGTCCGGGCCGGGCTTCCACCCGGCGGCGTCCAGCTCCGCCGTGGCGGCGGCGACGTCGGCGCCGGGCTTGCCGGCGATCGTCGGCTCGGCGTACTCCGACGTGGGCGGCACCGGCCCGAACGCGGGCTCCCCCGCGCCGCCGAGCACGCCGGTCACCATGGCCTGCCGGTCCACCGCGACGTTCAGCGCCTTCCGGATCGCGGGGTCGCCGGTGACCGGGTTGCCCATCGGCAGCATGACGCCCCGGTAGTCGGCGGTCGGCACCTTGTGCACCCGGTAGCCGTCGCGGCTCTCGAAGCCGGAGGCGAGCTTCGGCGCAAGCTCCGCCGCGTCGAACTCGCCGGCCCGCATCCGCTGGGCGCGGACGTTGTCGTCGGCGACGAACGCCACCACCACGCCCGAGTTCGCCGGTTTGCCGTCCCAGTACGTCTCGTTCGCCGCGAGCACGAGCCGGTCACCCGGGGTCCAGGAGGTGAACCGGTACGGGCCGGTGCCGACCGGCTTGCGGTTGAAGGCCGCCTTGTTGATGTCCTGCCCGGCGAAGGCCTTCGCCGGGACGATCCCCAGCGCCAGCCGCTGCAGGAACGGCGCGTACGCGTACTTCAGCGTGAACACGACCGTCGCCGGGTCGGGCGCGGTGACGGAGGCGAGCATGTCCAGATCGGACCGCAGCGTGGAGTCGACGGCCGGGTCGAGCACCGCCTGGTAGGTGAACACCACGTCCTGCGCGGTCAGCGGGCTGCCGTCGTGGAACAGCACGCCTTCGCGCAGCTTCGCGGTGACTGTCTTCCCGTCCGCCGAGACGGTGGGCAGCTCGCGGGCCAGGGCGGGCACCAGGTCGTTGCGGGCGTCCCGGGCGACCAGCCCGTCGAAGATCAGCGACGCGCCGTCGACGCCGTAGTTGAGCACCGGGTTGAGCGTGTCCGGCTCGCCCGCGGTGGCGACCACGAGCGTGCCGGAGTTGCCCGGGCCGCCGGTCGACGCCGTGGGTGACGAGCAGCCGGCGGCGACGAGCAGGGCGGCGGCGAGCACCGCTGCCACGCGTACGGGCTTGGGTCTGATCGCCACCGGCAACCCCTCGAACACTCGTCTGCGGATGGCAGCCGGGCGGGCGCTCCGGCGAGGATCGATCATCGCGTGCCCGAGCGCCCGCTACCGCCACTCTTCTGTAATTGCCAACTATATGCAATACCGGCCGGTCGATGGCGGTGACCCGCCGGCCCCCGGTCTCGCTCACGAGGCGGCCGCGCTGCCCGCTGAATATGCTCGAGGGGTGGAGGACAGCGAGCAGGCGGTGCTGACCGGGATGTTGCAGTCGGCGGAGGACGCCGCCCCGGTGCAGGCGGTCGAGGCCGTCACCGGCGTCATCGCCACGGCGCTGAACGCGCGCGGCGTCTCGCTGCTGATCGCCGACCTCAGCGGTCGCGCGCTGGTGCGGCTGACCCACCAGCCGGACGGCGGCGGCGCCGGGCGACGCCACGGCGAGGAGGAGGCCGAGGTCCTCCCGTTCGACGGCGGGCCCTACGAACGCGCACTCCGTCAGCAGGCCCCCGAGGTCGTCCCCGGCGACGGCACGTGGACCGTGCTGGCGCCGGTCACCGACCGCGGTGAGGCGATCGGCCTGCTGGAGATCGACCTGCCCGACGAGCCGGACGGCGACGTGGTGAACTGGGTCGCCCGTACCGCGCACGCGCTGGCGTTCGTGGTCATCGCCAACCGCAGGCACACCGACCTGTTCGAGTGGGGACAGCGCACCACCCCGTTCACCCTCTCCGCCGAGATCCAGCGCCGCCTGCTGCCCGCCTCGTTCACCTGCGAGGCCGGCGCCTTCGCTCTCTCCGGCTGGCTGGAACCCGCCGCGAGCGTCGGCGGCGACACCTTCGACTACAGCCTGGCCCGGGACCTGCTGCACCTCAGCGTCACCGACGCGATGGGCCACGGCGTGGCGAGCGCGCTCACCGCCACCCTCGGCGTGGGCAGCCTGCGCAACACCCGCCGGCGCGGCCTCGGTCTCGTCGCGCAGGCCGAGGAGGCCAACCGGGCGGTCGCGGAGCACGCCAACGTACGCGGCGCGTACGTCACCGCCGTGCTGGGCCGTATCGACCTGACCACCGGGCGCTGCGAGCTGCTGAACGCGGGGCACGTCCCGCCGCTGCTGGTCCGGGACGGCCGGGTCGTACCCGTGGAACTGCCGGGCAACTTCCCGTTCGGGATGTTCCCCGGCGAGAGCTACCGCAGCGCGGAGCTACCGCTGCTGCCCGGCGACCGGCTGGTGGTGGTCACCGACGGCATGCGCGAACGCAACGCCGCGGACCTCGACCTGGCCGCCGCCCTGCTCCGCCTCGCCCACCTGCATCCCCGCGAGGCGGTCCGGGCACTGTCCGACGCGATGCTGGAGATCGCCGGGCCGGCTCTGGCCGACGACGCCACACTGCTCGTCGTCGACTGGTACGGCGGCCACGGGCCACGCCGCAGCACCGCCGGCGCGGACAGCGCCCGCGTCAGCCCGGACGAGGAGCGCTCAGCGCACCGCCGTCGGTGAGCCGTCCTCGGCCTCGCGGACCGTGCCGAAGAGCGGGATGACGCGGTCCACCGAGGTGATCGAGAAGACGTTGCGGATCGACTGGCGTACGACGGCCAGACCGAGCCAGCCGTCGCGCTCCCGCAGGTTCTTGTAGACGAGCACCAGCGCGCCCAAGCCGCTGGAATCCACGAATCCGACCTGGGTCAGGTCGACGACCACCGTCCGCGCACCGGTCTCCACCACCTCGAGCAGCCGGTCACGCAACTGAGGCGCGCTGGCCATGTCCAGATCGCCGACGACCTCGATCACCGGGCCGACGCGCCCCTGCCGGGTCGTCACCGAGAACTCCACCACGCCCCCTCTACCGCGCCGCCGACGGCACCACACTTCTACCCACCGTGCCAGATATCCGCCCTGATCGCCTCCCGTAGGTGCGCGACGGCTCAGCGGCCTCGCCGCAACGTGGTGGAGGACCCCTCAGTGCCGGTCGAGCCCGGTACCGGAGCGGGGATCCACACCTCGGCGGCGGCCCGGCGGCGCTCGGCGAGGCGTACCGCCGGCCGCATCGCCAGGCCGGCGAGCACGAACAGCCCGCCGAGCACCAGCCAGCCCGGGGTGCCCCAGCCGAGCAGCAGCGAGGTCAGCAGCACCGGGCCGAGCATCCGGGCGAGCTGCGGCGCCATGCCGAAGAAGCCCTGGTACTGCCCCTGCCGGTCGGGTCGGGCCAGGGTGAAGCCGACCTCCCAGCCGCTGGCCGCCTGCACCATCTCGCCGAACACCTGCACCAGTGCCGCGCCCAGCAGCACCGCCGAGGCCACCCACGCGCCGCCGACCATCCCGGAGACCGCGTACGCGCCGCAAGCGACAAGCAGCACCCAACCGGCGTGCCCGCTGGCCCGCGCCGCCGTGCCCGGATCGGTCACCCGGCGGGCCACCCGGACCTGCCACAGCACCACGCACAGCATGTTCACGGTGAGCACGATCGCGCCCATCGGCGCCGGGGCGTCGGTCCGTTCCGCGATCCACAGTGGCAACGCCAGGCTGAGCAGCGGCATGTTCAGGCACATCACCGCGTTCAGCAGGGTGATCAGCGCGTACGGGCGGTCGCGCAGCACGGCCAGCCGGCCCGGCTCGGGTCCGGCCGGGACCGGCGCCGCCGCCTCGGGCAGCCGGCGCACCAGCAGGGCGGCGGCCAGGAAGCTCGCCGCGTCGAGCGCGAAGGCGGACAGGTACGCCGGGCGGCTGTCCGCCCAGAGCACGAGCGCGCCCAGCCCGGCCCCGGCGGCCAGGCCGGCGTTCGAGACCGACTGCAACCGGGCCCGTACCGCGGTGCGCCGCGCGGGCTCGATCAGCCCGACCAGCAGCGCCTGCCGGCTGGCGGTGAGCCCGGCTTGGCAGGCGGCGTAGCAACATGCGAGCAGCACGAACAGCGGGAAGGAACGGATCACGAGGAAGCCGCTGAGTGCGGCGGCGGTGGCGACGGCGAAGACGACTGTCATCCGCCGCGCGCCGTAGCGGTCTGCCAGCTGGCCGGCGGGCACCCCGGCGAGGATGCCCGTCGACCAGCCCACGGTGAGGGCGATCCCGACCTGCGCCGGGGACAACCCGACCACCCGGATGAAGAACAGCGCCGAGCAGGCGTAGAACGCGCCGTCACCCACCGAGTTGGCGAGCTGGGCCAGGGCCAGCACCCGGACCCGGCGGCCGGTGTCGACATCGGTCATTGCTCGTCCCCCGTTCGCCGTGCTCCTTCCTCCATCCAAGACCTGCGGATTGGCTCACAGAAGCGCCGATTCCAGGCGATTCGATTGGGCCAATGTAGGGTCGTCGCGGTGGACGTACACGTGAGCCTGGCCGGCCCCGGCGACCGCGCCACCCGGATCCACAGGCAGTTGCTGGAGGCGATCCTGGACGGCCGGCTGCGGCCCGGCGAACGGTTGCCACCCAGCCGCGAGCTGGCCCGGCGGCTCGACGTCTCCCGCAACACGGTCGCCGTCGCCTACGAGCGGCTGACCGCCGAGGGCCTGCTCACCGCCCGGGTCGGCGCGGGCACGTTCGTCGCAGGCGAGCCGGTCGCCCGCGCCCGGCCCCGTCCGGCACCGGCCGGTGGCGTACGCCCGCGGGGGTTCTGGGCGTCCGCCGCGCCGGCCCCCACCGCCGCGCCCCGACCGGGCCACGACTTCCGGGCCGGCACCCCTGACACCGGGCTGTTCCCGCTGGCCACCTGGCGGCGGCTGGTCGCCGGGGAACTGCGCACCGCGACGATCCGGGGCGGATACGCCGACCCGGCCGGGCACCAGGGCCTGCGTACCGCCGTCGCCCGTTACGTGGGACTCGCCCGCGCGGTACGGGCCGCGCCCGAGGACGTCGTCGTCACCCACGGCGCCCAGCAGGCGTTGGACCTGATCGCCCGGGTGGTGCTCGAACCGGGCGACCGGGTGGCGGTGGAGGAGCCCGGCTATCCGCCCGCCCGGCGGCTGTTCGCCGGCCACGGCGCGCGGGTCGTGCCGGTGCCCGTCGACGACCAGGGCCTCGACGTTCGCGCGCTACCAGGCGACGCGCGGCTGGTCTACGTCACCCCGTCCCACCAGTTCCCGCTGGGCGTCCGGATGTCCCCGGCCCGCCGGGCGGCGCTGCTGGACTGGGCGGCGGCCCGGGACGCGGTGGTCGTGGAGGACGACTACGACACCGAGTTCCGCTTCTCGGCCCGCCCGCTGGACCCGTTGCAGACGCTGGACCGGGCCGGGAAGGTCGTCTACGTCGGCACGTTCTCCAAGACCCTGCTGCCCATGCTGCGCCTCGGTTTCCTGGTCGCCCCGGCGTCGCTTCGCCCGGCGCTGCTGGCCGCCCGGCAGCTCACCGACTGGCACGGCGACCACACCACTCAGGCCGCGCTGGCCCGGTTCATCGACTCCGGCGAACTGGCCCGGCACATCCGCAAGGCGACCCGGGTGTACGCCGAGCGGCGCGACCTGATCGACGCCGCGTTGCGATCCGACCTCGCCGACTGGCTCGACCCGGTGCCGTCGACGGCGGGCCTGCACCTGTGCGCGCGGCTGCGCCCGGAGACCGGCGTCGACCTGCCGGAAGTCGTCGCCCGGGCGGCGGAGGCCGGCGTCACGGTACGCGAGATCGCCGGTTACCGGGCGGGCCCGCCCGGCCCGACCGGTCTGGTGCTCGGCTACGGCGCCGTCGGCACCGCCGACGTGCCCGACGGGCTCCGGTTGCTCGCGCGCAGCTTCCGCGGCTGACCGTCGGCGACGCGGATTCCTCCGGGCTTCGAGCAACCCCGGGAGCCCCACCTGGCGTGACTATCCCGAATCTGATCGGAGGTCCGGATGAGTGATCGCGACACGGCGTTCGCGGAGTACTTCTCGGCGAGGCACCGCGCCATGCGCGCCACCGCGTATCTGCTCTGCGGTGACTGGCACCGCGCGGAGGACCTGGTCCAGACCGGGTTCACCAAGCTGTACCTGGTCTGGAACCGGGTCGACCGGCACGACGCGCTCGACTCCTACGTGCGCCAGATCATCGTCCGGTCCTTCCTCGACGAACGGCGGCGGGGCTGGTGGCGGCGGGAACGGGTGGGCACGCCCGACGCCGATCCACCGGCGCCCGCGAGTCCGTCCGAGGACCGGCTCGTGGTGCTCCAGGCGCTCGCCGCCGTACCGCCCCGGCAGCGCGCCGTCCTGGTCCTCCGCTACTGGGAGGACCTGCCGGTCGACGAGGTGGCGGCGCTGCTGAACTGCTCGCCGGGAACGGTGAAGAGCCAGTCCGCCCGGGGCCTGGACACGTTGCGCGGCCTCCTGTCACCCATGCACTCATCGAGCGAGAAGGGGCAACGATGAACGGAGACCAGCTGCGCGAGGCGCTTCGCGACGAGATGCTCGGCGTCGCCGCGCCGCCGCGACCGAGCACGGACGGCATGCTGCGCTCCGCCCGCCGGGCACGCAACCGGCGCCGGGTCATCCGGGCGTGTGCCGGATCGGCGACGGCGGTACTCGCCGTCGCGGGTGTCGTGGCCCTCGCCACCCCGGACGGCGGCGACCGGCGCCCGCCCGCCGCGCTGCCGCAGACCGCCCCGTCGCCGGACGACAGCGCCGAGCCGATGCCGACCGGGCCCGACGGCCTGCCCCAGGAGGACCGCACCGCGCGGGCGGGCACCCGGTACCACAAGGCCGTCCTGCTGCTCGACCAGCTCGTCACAGTGGTGCCCGCCGGCTACACCGCTGAGAAGACCGTCTCCAGCAAGACCGGGAAGGAGACGCTGGGCACGCACGAGGCCAACTTCATCGGACGGGCCGACGGCGCCGAGCTGTGGAGCTACACGGCCTCGGTCGACGTGGCGAAGGGGACGTGGAGGGGACGCCTGCTCACCGAGGTGCACACACCGGGGAACCCGCTGCCGACCGAACCGTGTGGCCTGGCGCGCGCGTTCTGGGGCATGGGGGGCATGGGGGGCGAGTGCCAGCCGATGACCGTCGGCGACGCGACTGTGGGTGTGGTGGTTCGTCCCGGCGCGGACGACCGGTTCGACCAGTGGGCGGCCTACCGGCACCCCGACGGCATGGTGGTCTTCGTGGCGCAGGGCGCGTACGACAGGCAGACATCCGCGTCCCCGCTGCCGTTCACCGCGCGCGAACTGGCGACGCTCGCCGTCGACCAGCGGCTGCACCTTGGGTAGCCCCGAGGTGGGCGCGGCTGAACTACCCTCGCGCCCGTGAACACTGTGGAGATCGATGCGCCAGTCGTCGGTGTGACCGTCTACCCGGACCGCGCGCGGGTCACTCGCCGGGGTGGTCTCCGGCTCGCCGCGGGGGAACATCGGGTACGCGTCGCGCCGCTCCCGCTGGGCCTGCGGCGGGACTCGATCCGGGTGGGCGGTCACGGCCCGGCCACCGTGCTCGGCGTCGACGTGACCGCCCACCGGCAGGCCCGCAGCACCGACGCGCAGGTCGTCGAGCTGGAACGGCGGCGGCGGGAACTCGCCGACGAGGTGGCCGAGGTCGAGGACACGGACGCGATCGAGGCCCAGCGCGGCGAGTTCCTCACCCGGCTGGCCGAGCGCGCCGGTGGCACGTACGCCCGGGCCCTGGCCGCCGGCGACGCGGCCCCCGCCGACGTCGCGGCCTTCACCGAGTCGGTGTCCGGTCAGCTCGCCGAGTCCCGGGCCCGGCGGCGCGGGCTGGCCCGGCGGCGCACCGACCTGGCGGAGGAGCTGGCCGCCGTCGACCGCGAGCTGGCGGCGGCGCGCGGCAAGCGGACGCCGGACCGGCTGGCCGCCGAGGTGTCGGTCTCGGTGGACGCCGACGACGCCGAGGTGGAGCTGGAGCTGACCTACCTGGTGGACGGCGCCCGCTGGACCCCCTCCTACGACCTGCGGCTGGTCGGCGACACCATGACCGTCACCTGGTTCGGGCTGGTCAGCCAGGGCACCGGGGAGGACTGGCCGGAGTGCGAACTCCTGCTCTCCACCGCCCGCCCGGCGGCGGCGAGCGGCGTACCCGAATTGTCGCCCTGGTATCTCGACCGGCTCCGCCCGCAGCCGCCGATGGCCGTGTCGGCCGCGTCGTTCGACGGCATGGTGCCGCCCCCGGCGCCCGGCGCGGCGCCGCCGCCGGGCCGGGCCGGCGTGGCCCGATCGGCGGCGGTCCGGCCGGCCGTGCGGGAGAGCGTGGCCGAGGTCGAGCAGGGCGTCACGGCGGCGACCTACCGGCCCGCCCGGCCGGTGGCGGTGCCGGCCGACGGCAGCGCGCACCGGGTGACGGTCGCGGCGCTGGAGCTGCCGGCCCGGCTGGACCACGTCAGCGTGCCGGTACGCGCCGCCGAGGCGCACCTGCGGGCGACGGTCCGCAACACGTCCGACCACACGCTGCTGCCCGGCCCGGCGTCGGTGTTCCACGGCGCGGACTTCGTCGCGGCGACGCGGTTGACCATGTGGGCGCCGGGCGAGGAGACCGAGCTGGCGCTGGGGGTCGACGACCGGGTACGGGTGGAGCGGAAGCTGCACCGGCGCACCGAGAGCAGGGCGACGCTCGGGTCGACGCGGCGGCGGGAGGTGGAGTACCGGATCACTGTCGCGAACCACACGCCCCGCCCGGCCACTGTCGAGGTGCGCGACCAGTTGCCGGTGTCCCGGGACGAGTCGGTGGTGGTACGCGAGACGATGCTGACGCCGCCGCCCGCCGAGCGTACGGAGCTGGGCGAGCTGACCTGGCGGCTGTCGCTCGCGCCGGGCGAGAGCGGCGAGATCGCGCTGGGCTTCCGGGTGGAGCTGGCCAAGGGCGTCGAGCTGACCGGCTGGCGGGAGTAGCCGCAGGCGTTAGGAAGGGCCCCTTCTTATGCAGAATGCGTTAAGAAGGGGCCCTTCCTTCGGTCCGGTCAGACGCGGCGACGACCGTACAGGCCGGCGAAGATCGCGACGCCGATGGCCGCGAAGCCGACCTGGAGCGCCAGCTCGATCCAGTCGATGCCGGGGGTGTCGGCGACGCCGAACGCGCCGGCCACCAGGGTGCCGACGAGCGCGGCGACCACACCGATGAGCAGGGTCAGCCAGATCGGGATGTTCTGCTTGCCCGGCACCACCAGGCGCCCGAGCGCACCGATGACCAGGCCGATGATGAGCGCGGTGAAGAAGCCCGTGATCTCCACGAGAGGCGTCCCTTCCCTCGGATGTGTTGGCGCCTCGCTGGTTGCCCCGATCAACCGTCCGGCCAAACGTACGGTCCGATTTCGTCACAGAACTGTCATGACCGGGCCGGTCAGTGCTCCGAGTGCTGGCGGCGGCGCGGCGCGCCGGGCGGCTCGTCCCGGTCGATGCGCAGTTCCCGCTCCAACTCGGCGATGACCATGCGCAGGTCGTCCAGGCGCTGACTGATCGCGATCCGGTCCACCTCGTCCGGTATCCCGTCGCCGTCTTCGTCGTAGTCCGGCGCCAGCCCCTCGGTCATCTCCAGCCGGCGCGCCTCCTCCATCGAGTTGACGATGACCGCGATGAGGATGTTCAGCAGCAGGTTGACCGCGATCATCACGAAGCTGACGTAGTAGAGAAGCGTCCACGGTGACACCTCAAGGCCCTGTTCCAGCAGGTCCGGCAGCGTCTCCAGGGACAGCAGCACGAACAGCGTGACGAGGGAACGGCCGATGTCGCCGTACTGCTCGGGGTAACGGTCGCCGAAGATCAGCCAGCCGGCCATGCCGTACACGTAGAGCGTGACGGCGGCGAGCGCGAGGAACCCGGCGACGCCGGGCAGGCTGCGCCACAGCGCCGTGACGATGGTCCGCAGGCCGGGCGAGAAGCGGACCAGCCGCAGCACCCGGGCGACCCGGATGAACCGCAGCACGCCCGAGTCGCCGTGCAGTCCCGGGATGAAGATGGCCGCGGTGACCAGCAGGTCGAAGACGTTCCAGCCGTGCCGGAAGAAGTCCTGCGGGCGGCGGCCGTACGCGAGGATCCGGATGGTGATCTCCACGACGAAGGCGGCCCGGAACATCAGCTCCGTCCACCGCAGCACCGGCCCGGCGGCGCCCAGGTTCGGGTACGTCTCGATACCCAGCACCACTCCGTTGGCCATGATGAGCACCACGATGGCCACCTCGAACGGCCGGGACGCGACGAGCCGGGCACAGTGGCCCGCCAGCCCTCGCCTCCCCGTGCTCGTCCGGCGACCGCCGCGCGGGGTCGGCACCGTGTCCCCGATCAGCGCCTACCTCCACGACACGAGGTCCGGGCAACGTACGGACGACGGGGGGTAGTCACCCGGACACTTTAGTGGATCACCGACGGCGCGCGGTCACGGCCGAGGCCCGGCCGGCCCGGCTCACAGCCAGCCGCGGCGCTTGAACAGCAGATAGAGCGCGCCGCAGACGGCGAGCATCAGGGCGAGCGCGAACAGATAGCCGTACCGCCAGCCCAGCTCCGGCATGTGCCCGAAGTTCATCCCGTACACGGTGCCGATCAGGGTCGGCGCGAACAGGATGGCGGCCCAGGCGGAGACCCGCTTGATCTCCTCGTTCTGCTCGAAGCTGGCGGCGGTCAGGCTGCGCATCTCCTCGTTCTGTGCCTGCGAGACCAGCGTGGCGTTGACGGTGAGGATGTTCTGGAGCAGGTGCCGGAACCCGTCCACCCGCTCCACCACCTGGGTGAGGTGGTCGGCCACATCGCGCAGCCGACGGCGCAGCTCCTCGTCCGTGCCGTACTTGTCGAACCCGTGTGCCAGCTCGTCCACCACCTTCAGCAGCGGGCGGGCGGCCCGCTGGAACTGGATCACCTCGCGGCTCAGCTCGTAGATGCGGCGGCTGGCGTTCGGGTCGCCGCCGAACACCTCGGTCTCGACCTCGTCGATGTCGTTCTCCAGCCCGGCCACCACGGGCGCGTAGCCGTCCACCACCCGGTCGAGCACGGCGTAGAGCACCGCTTCCGGGCCGAGCGCGAGCACCTCGGGTTCGGCCTCCAGCCGCCGTCGTACGCCGGCCAGGTCGGGCGTGCCGCCGTGCCGCACGGTGATCACGAATCCGGGCCCGAGGAACAGGTGCAGCTCGGCGAACTCGACCGCGTCCCGCTCGTCCAGGTAGCGGGCGGCGCGCAGCACCACGAACAGGGTGTCGCCGTAGCGTTCCAGCTTGGGGCGCTGATGGGCGTTGATCGCGTCCTCGACGGCCAGGTCGGGGAGCTGGAACTCGGCGGCGAGCGAGGCGATCTGCTCGCGGCCCGGCCGGAGCAGCCCGATCCAGGCCATCGCGTCGTCGAGCTGCTGCAGGCAGCGGTACGTGTCGGCGAGGCTGACCGGCGACGCCCGCCGTACCCCGCCGACGTAGACGCCGCTGTCGACCAGCCCGTCGGGGCGCTCCGGCTCCGCCGCGCCGGCGTCGATGGCGTGTTCGTCCAGTTGCCGGCCGAACCCCTCCGAGGACCGGTTGCCCGCCATGCCCCTCCCCCGCAGCCCGACCGGCTCGCCGAGTCCCCCGCCGAGGCGGTCGCAAACGTCAGGGGCGGTAGCGGTAGCCCATCCCCGGCTCGGTGATCAGGTGCCGGGGCCGGGCCGGGTCGTCCTCCAGCTTGCGCCGCAACTGGGCCATGTACTGCCGCAGGTAGTTCGTCTCCTGGTGGTACTCCGGCCCCCACACGTCGTGCAGCAGCTGGCGCTGGCTGACCAGCTTGCCCGGGTTGCGCAGCAGCTTCTCCAGCATCGCCCACTGGGTGGGGGTCAGCTTGACCTCGACGCCGTCGTCCCGGGTGACGGTCCGGTCGGCCAGGTCGACCGTGTTGCGGCCGATCCGCAGCGCTGGCACGGCGGGCGTGGCCGGGGCGAGCCGCCGGGTCACCGCCCGGATGCGGGCCAGCAGCTCGTCCACCCCGAACGGCTTGGTGACGTAGTCGTCGGCGCCCGCGTCGAGCGCGGCCACCTTGTCCTCGCTGCCGGCCCGGCCGGAGAGCACGATGATCGGCACGGCGGTCCAGCCGCGCAGGCCCCGGATCACCTCGGTGCCGTCCAGATCCGGCAGGCCCAGGTCGAGCACCACCAGGTCCGGCGGGTGCCCGGCGGCGGCCTTGAGCGCGGCGGCGCCGCTGCCTGCGACCTCCACGTCGTAGCCCCGGGCGCGCAGGTTGATCCGCAGGGCGCGCAGGATCTGCGGCTCGTCGTCGACGACCAGGATCCGGGTCATTCCTGCGGCCCTTCCGCGTGCGGGGCGGCCGGCAGCCGCAACACCATGGTGAGACCGCCGCCGGGCGTGGTCTCCGGGGTGATGCTGCCACCCATCGCCTCGGCGAGGCCCCGGGACAGCGCCAGCCCGAGGCCGACGCCGGTCTGGTTGTCCCGGTCGCCGAGGCGCTGGAACGGCAGGAAGACGTGCTCCCACTGGTCCTCCGGGATGCCCGGCCCGGTGTCGATCACCCGCAGCTCGACCTGCCCGGCGTGCGCGCTGCCGGTGATCGTCGGCGGGCGGCCGGGCGGGCTGTGCCGCAGCGCGTTCGACACCACGTTTACGAGCACGCGCTCCAGCAGGCCCGGGTCGGCCAGCGCCGCCGGCAGGTCGGCCGGGATGTCCGTGGTCACCTCGGCCGCCGCCGGGCCCAGTTCGTCGAGGGCCCGGGGTACGGCGTCCTCCAGCCCGATCGCGGTGGTGGTGACGCCCAGCGCGCCGGCCTGCAGGCGGCTCATGTCGAGCAGGTTCGCCACCAGCCGGCCCAGCCGGTCCAGCGACTCGTCGGCGGTGGCCAGCAGTTCCTCCCGGTCGTCCGGGTCGAACTCGACGTCGTGGCTGCGCAGGCTGCTCACCGCGGCCTTGGCCGACGCCAGCGGCGTACGCAGGTCGTGGCTGACCGCCGCGAGCAGCGCGGTGCGCATCCGGTCGGCGGCGGCCAGCGGGCGGGCGGTGGCGGCCTCCTCGGCCAGCCGTTCCTGGCGCAGCGCGACGGCGGCCTGCGCGGCGAACGCCTCCACCACCCGGCGGTCGGCCGCCTCCAGCCGCCGGCCGGCGAGCACCACGCTGAGCCGGTCGTCGACCGGCACCACCGTCTCGCCCGCGCCCGGGCTACCGGGCGGCCGCTCGCCGACGCTCGCCACCACCCGCCAGGCGTCCGCGTCCCGGGCGCGCGCCGGGCGTCCGCCGGCCTCGTCGGTCAGCTCCAGCACGCTCACCGCGCGCAGCCCGAACGTCTCCCGCAGCCGGTCCAGCAGGGCGGGCAGCGGCCGCTCGCCGCGCAGCACGCTGCCCGCGACGGTGGCCAGGGTCTGCGCGTCGGCGGAGGCCCGGGCCGCCTCCCGGGTACGCCGGGCCGCCACGTCGACCACCCAGCTCACCGCGATGGCGACACCGACGAACACGCCGAGGGCGAGCAGGTTGTCCGCCTCGGCGATGGTCAGCGTCCGGTACGGCGGGGTGAAGAACCAGTTGAGCAGCAGCGAGCCGCCGAGCGCGGCGACCAGCGCCGGCCAGAGCCCGCCGACCAGTGCCACGCCCACCACACCGGCGAGGAACAGCAGGATGTCGTTTGTGAGGGTGAGGTCGGGCAGCGTCCGCAGCAGCAGCGTGAGCAGGGGCATGCCGAGCACCGCGAGCGCGTACCCGATCAGTCGCCGGCGTCGCGACAGCGCGGCGGGCACCGACGTGCCCCGGCGCCCGCGGCCCGCCTCGGGGTGGGTGACCAGGTGCACGTCGATCGGGCCGGACAGCGCGGTGGTGGTCACCCCGACGCCCCGGGCGAACACCTGCGCGAACCGGCCCCGGCGGCTCGCGCCGAGCACGAGCTGGGTGGCGTTGACGCCCCGGGCGAAGTCCAGCAGTGACGCCGGGATGTCGGTGCCGAGCACCTGGTGGTACGTGCCGCCGAGGCTCTCCACCAGCACCCGCTGCCGGGCCAGCTGGGCCGGGTCGGCGCCGGCCAGCCCGTCGCTGCGGGCGACGTGCACGGCGAGCAGGTCGGCGCCCTTGCTGCGGGCGGCGATCCGGGCCGCCCGGCGGATCAGCGTCTCGCCCTCCGGGCCGCCGGTCAGCGCGACGACCACCCGTTCCCGCGCCTCCCAGGTGTCGGAGATGCCCTGCTGGGCCCGGTACGCGTCGAGCTGCTCGTCGACCTTGTCGGCCAGCCAGAGCAGCGCCAGTTCGCGCAGCGCGGTGAGGTTGCCGACCCGGAAGTAGTTGCCGAGCGCGGCGTCGATCTTGTCGGGCCGGTAGATGTTGCCGTGCGCCATCCGGCGGCGCAGCGCCTCCGGCGTCATGTCCACCAGTTCGACCTGCTCGGCGGCGCGGACCACCTGGTCCGGCACGGTCTCCCGCTGGGTGGTGCCGGTGATCTGCGCGACCACGTCGTTGAGCGACTCCAGGTGCTGCACGTTGACCGTGGACAGCACGCTGATGCCGGCGTCGAGCAGCTCCTGCACGTCCTGCCAGCGCTTCTCGTGCCGGGAGCCGGGCACGTTCGTGTGGGCCAGCTCGTCCACCACGACGACCTCGGGCCGCCGGGCCAGCACGGCGTCCAGGTCCATCTCGGTGAACTCGACGCCCCGGTACGTCATCGGGCGGCGCGGCACCACCTCCAGGGCGCCGATCATCTCGGCGGTGTGCCGGCGCCCGTGCGTCTCGACCAGGCCGATCACCACGTCGGTGCCGCGCTCGGCCCGGCGCTGGGCCTCCTCCAGCATCGCGTACGTCTTGCCGACGCCCGGGGCGGCCCCGAGATAGATCCGCAGTTCACCCCTGCCCACAGCGTCCATCCTCCCTGAGTGCAAGGAAGGGCCCCCTGTTAACGCCTCGCGAGGTGAAGGGGGCCCTTCTTAACACTTCCGTCAGCGCGCCGGGAACGCCTCGTCCAGCGCGAGGTTGAGTTCCAGCACGTTCACCCCCGGCTCGCCCATGAAGCCCAGCGCCCGGCCGGTGGTGTGCTCGGCGACCAGCCGCCGTACCGCCGCCGGGTCCGCACCGCGCTCCCGCGCCACCCGGGCCACCTGGAGCCGGGCGTACGCCGGGGAGATGTGCGGGTCGAGGCCGCTGCCGCTGGCGGTGACCGCGTCGGCCGGTACGGCGGGCCGGGCCGGGGCGTCCCCGCGGACCGGGGTGACGATGCCGCCCTCGGCCACGTAGTCGTGACCGGGCCGCGCCGCCTCCACCGGTACGCCCTGCCAGGTGGTGACGAACGGCGTCGCGGGCGCGGCCTGGTTGACGCTCACCACGCGGGTGATCCGGCCGGTGAGTCCGTCGGCGCGGAACACGGCGAGCACCGCGCCCACCCCGTCCGGCGTGCAGTACGGGCGCCGCCCGTCCACGCCGTCCAGTTCGCCGATCGCCTTGCTGCGGGCGCAGACCTGGGTGAGCAGGCTCGACGTGGAGTCGGCGGGGTCGGCGGAGAGCGTGTCCACCACGCTCTCCGGGCCGAGGTTGCCGGCCGCGGTGGCGGTCGGGTCGTAGCCGTCCCCGGCGGCCGACGGGCGGGACTGGAAGTAGCGCGGGATCGGGTTGCCGTCCGCGTCGGTGAACGACTGGCCGATCAGCGAGCTGCCGACGGTACGGCCGTCGACGGTGAGCAGTGACCCGTCGGCCCTGCCGTCGAGGCCTGGGAGCCGGCCGGCGACGACCAGGGCGAGCGGGTAGAGCAGGCCGAGCAGCACGGTGAAGACGAGCACCGCGCGCAGGGCGGCCAGGTGCTGGGAGAGCCAACTGGGAAGGCGCATCACGAGATCCCCGGGACGAACTGGACGAGCAGGTCGATGAGCTTGATGCCGACGAACGGCACCACGATGCCGCCGAGGCCGTAGAGCCACAGGTTGCGGCGCAGCAGCGCGGAAGCGCTGGCCGGGCGGTACCGCACACCGCGCAGGGCCAGCGGGATCAGCGCCACGATGACTATCGCGTTGAAGACGACGGCGGAGAGGATCGCCGACTCGGGGCTGGCCAGCCGCATGATGTTCAGCCGGTCCAGCGACGGGTAGATGCCGGCGAACATGGCCGGGATGATCGCGAAGTACTTCGCGATGTCGTTGGCGATGCTGAACGTCGTCAGCGCGCCCCGGGTGATCAGCAACTGCTTGCCGATCTCCACGATCTCGATCAGCTTGGTCGGGTCGGAGTCGAGGTCGACCATGTTGCCGGCCTCCTTCGCCGCCGACGTGCCGGTGTTCATGGCCACGCCGACGTCCGCCTGGGCCAGCGCGGGCGCGTCGTTCGTGCCGTCGCCGGTCATCGCGACGAGCCGGCCGCCCTCCTGCTCCTTCTTGATCAGGGCGAGCTTGTCCTCCGGCGTGGCCTCGGCGAGGAAGTCGTCCACGCCCGCCTCGTCGGCGATCGCCTTCGCGGTACGCGGGTTGTCGCCGGTGATCATCACGGTGCGGATGCCCATCCGGCGCATCTCGTCGAAGCGTTCCCGCATGCCGGCCTTCACCACGTCCTTGAGGTGGATGACGCCGAGCGCCCGGGCCGGTTCGCCCGCCACGTGCTCGGCCACCACCAGCGGCGTACCGCCGGTGCCGCTGATCGCGTCGACCAGTTCACCGACCTGTTCGGTCGGGTGACCGCCGTTGTCGCGTACCCACTTCATCACCGCGGCGGCGGCGCCCTTGCGGACGTGCCGGACGCCGCCGCCGGCGTCGAGGTCGACGCCGCTCATCCGGGTCTGCGCGGTGAACGGCACGAACGTGGCGTGCGGGATGAGGCCGGGCTCGCGCTCGCGCAGCCCGTACTCGTTCTTCGCGAGCACCACCACCGAGCGGCCCTCGGGGGTCTCGTCGGCCAGGCTGGACAGCTGCGCCGCGTCGGCGAGCGTGGCCGCGTCGACCCCGGTCACCGGCAGGAACTCGGCGGCCTGCCGGTTGCCGAGCGTGATCGTGCCGGTCTTGTCCAGCAGCAGCGTGTTGACGTCGCCCGCCGCCTCGACCGCCCGGCCGCTCATCGCCAGCACGTTGCGCTGCACGAGCCGGTCCATGCCGGCGATGCCGATAGCGGACAGCAGCGCGCCGATGGTGGTCGGAATGAGACAGACCAGCAGCGACACGAGTACGACGCCGGTGACGCCGGAGTCGGTGATCGCCGCGGTGTCCGGCGCGGCGGCCTGGTAACCCTTCGCGAAGATCGCCATGGGCTGGAGCGTGACGACGGCGAGCAGGAAGACGATCGTCAGCGCGGCCAGCAGGATGTTCAGCGCGATCTCGTTCGGCGTCTTCTGCCGGTTGGCGCCCTCGACCAGCGCGATCATCCGGTCGATGAAGCTCTCGCCGGGCTTCTGGGTGATCCGCACGACGATCCGGTCGGAGAGCACCCGGGTGCCGCCGGTGACCGCGCTGCGGTCGCCGCCGGACTCCCGGATCACCGGGGCGGACTCGCCGGTGATCGCCGACTCGTCGACGCTGGCGATGCCCTCCACCACGTCGCCGTCACCGGGAATGACCTGCCCGGCCTCGACCAGGACGACGTCACCCTGGCGCAGTTGCGGCGCGGGCACCGCCTCGTCCCGGTACGCGTTCGCGGCGGCGCCCGGAGTCCAGCCGACCAGTCGGGTGGCGACGGTGTCCTGCTTGGCCCGGCGCAGCGTGTCGGCCTGCGCCTTGCCGCGCCCCTCGGCGACCGCCTCGGCCAGGTTCGCGAAGATCACCGTGAGCCAGAGCCAGACCGTGATCGCCACGGCGAACACCGACGGGTCGGTCACCGCGAGCACAGTGGTGAACAGCGCGCCGATCTCCACGATCAGCATCACCGGGTTGCGCCACAGCGTGCGCGGGTCGAGCTTGCGCAGCGCGTCCGGCAGCGACGCGATCAGCTGGCGAGGGTCGAGCAGCCCGCCGCCGACCCGGTCGTCGCGGCGCCCCGGCGTACCTGCCACCGGCGCTTCGGCGGTCTGCACAGGTGCTGTCATGTCCTTGTCTCTCATGGTGGTCACAGCCCTTCGGCCAGCGGGCCGAGCGCGAGCGCGGGAAGGAAGGTGAGCGCGACGAGGACCACCGTGACGCCGACGACCATGCCGACGAACAGCGGCCGGTGGGTCGGCAGGGTGCCCTCGGAGGCGGGTGTGGGTTGCTGGCGGGCCAGCGAGCCGGCCAGCGCGAGCACGAAGATGATCGGCAGGAACCGGCCGAGCAGCATGCAGAGCCCGAGCGCGGTGTTCCACCACGGCGTGTTCACGGTGATGCCGGCGAACGCGGAGCCGTTGTTGTTGCTGGCCGACGTGAACGCGTAGAGCACTTCGGACAGCCCGTGCGGCCCGACGTTCAGCGCTGTCGAGGCGTTGCCGGTGGCGAACGCTGCGGCGGTGCCGGTGAGCACCAGCGCCGGGGTGATCAGGAAGTACATCGAGGCGAACTTGATCTCGCGCGAGCCGATCTTCTTGCCCAGGTACTCCGGGGTGCGCCCGACCATCAGCCCGGCCACGAACACCGTGATCACCGCGAGGATCAGCAGCCCGTACAGGCCCGCGCCGACGCCGCCGGGCGCGACCTCGCCGAGCATCATGTTGCCCAGCGTCATCATGCCGCCCAGCGCGGTGTACGAGTCGTGGAACGAGTTGACCGCGCCGGTCGAGGTGAGCGTGGTGGCCGCCGCGAACGTGGCCGAGTTCGACACGTCGAAGCGCACCTCCTTGCCCTCCATCGCCGCGCCGACCGCCTGCGGCACCGTGCCGTCGCCGGTCAGCTCGAAGACGTTGGTGAGGGTGATGCTGGCGAGCGCCAGGATCGCCATCACGGCGACGATCGCGTAGCCCTGCCGCTTCTGCCCCACCATCCGGCCGAAGACCCGGGGCAGGCTGAACGGGATCACCAGGATCAGGAAGATCTCCAGCCAGTTCGTCCACGCGGTCGGGTTCTCGAACGGGTGGGAGCTGTTGACGTTGTAGAAGCCGCCGCCGTTGGTGCCCAGCTCCTTGATGACCTCCTGGCTCGCCACCGGTCCGCCGGTGACGGTCTGGGCGCCGCCGGTCAGCGTGGTCACGTCGGTGCCGCCGGAGAGGTTCTGCACCACGCCGCCGAGCATCAGCGCGAGCGCGCCGAGCACCGCGATCGGCAGCAGGATCCGCAGCGTGACCCGGGTCAGGTCGACCCAGAAGTTGCCCAGCTCGCCGGTGCGGCTACGGGCGAAGCCCCGGACCAGCGCCACCGCCACGGCGATGCCGACGGCGGCCGAGACGAAGTTCTGCACCGCCAGGCCGGCCATCTGCACCAGGTGGCCCATCGTCGACTCACCCGAGTACCACTGCCAGTTCGTGTTGGTCACGAACGACACAGCCGTGTTCCAAGCGCCGTGCGGCACCACCGGGTCGAAGCCCAGCGAGAGCCACAGGTGATTCTGCAGCCGCTGGAACGCGTACAGGAACAGCAGGGAGACGGCCGAGAAGGCCAGCACCGAGCGGGCGTACACGCCCCAGGTCTGCTCGGCGGCCGGGTCGACCCCGACCAGGCGGTAGATCCCCCGCTCGACCCGGGACGACCGGGTTCCGGCCACCACGCGGTACATGTGGTCGCCGAACGGCCGGTGCACGGCGACCAGCGCCACCACCAGCGACAGGACGAAGAGCACGCCGGCTGTGGTCATGCTCATCAGAAGCGCTCCGGGAACAGCAGGGCGACGACCAGGAACACGCCCAACCCGGTCGCCAGCACCAGGCCGACGGCGTTGACGGCGCTCACAGCTTCTCCACGCCCCTCACCACGAGGGCGAGAGCCGCGAACAGCCCCACCGTCAGCAACACGAACAGCACGTCAGACACGGCTGATCTCTCCTAGCGGAAGATGTCCTCGCGACCGCCTCCCGGCCGCGCCGGGCAATCACAACGCCGTATCCGCCGGACCGACAGGGGTCTTGACGCGACCATCACGCGCGACGGCGGTTTCTTGACGCGCTTTTCACGCCGCCTCCGTGGGCGGTGATCCGGGTCACCGGACGGGCCTCGGCCCCGATCGACCGGAGGTGCCGGTAGCCGGTGCCGAGCACCGCGGCGAACCCGATCGGCACGGCCTGGGACCAGGCGTCACCCGGGCCGGTCAGCTCGCCGTAGCGGTGGGCGAGGAACCCGACGAAGACCGCCGCACCCAGCGCGGCCACCGCCGCGACCGCGCGCAGATCGGCCACCACAGCGGCGTACGCCCCGACGACGCCCGCCATCACCAGGACCCGCCCGGGCCGCTCGTCGGGTGTGAACACCCCGGCCGCCACCAGCGCCGCGCCGACCACCACGACGGCGCCGGCGGCCACCCGGAATCCGGTGCACCCGTCCGCCCGTTCTCGTCCCATGTCCGCCTCCCGCGTCGGTACGTCCCTCGCGGGCCATACCAGCCGGGCCGGGTGGGCACGGTCGACGGCTTTGACGGATCCGGTACGGGCGGGCCGGGACTTTTCACGCCGCCTTCACGGACCGCCCGGCGCGGGGACCGTGACGGGCCGGTCCGCCGCCTACGCTGGCCCGGTGACCACCGAACTGACCATGCTGTCGGACGTGGTCTGCCGAGGTGTGCCGGTGGGCGGCGCCCGGCTGCGCGCGCTGCTGGCCCTGCTGGCCGGCCGGCTCGGGTCCGGCTGCGGCACCGGCGCGCTCGTCGACGCGCTCTGGCCGGACGATCCGCCCCGGCATCCGGTGAAGGCGTTGCAGATCCTGGTCTCCCGGGCCCGCGCCGAGCTGGGCGCCGACCTGATCGTCCGGACCGCCACCGGTTACCGGCTGGCGCTCACCGACGCGCAGGTGGACGCGGCGGCGGTGCTGCGGCACGCGGCGGCGGCGGCCCGGCACGCCCGCGCGGGTGCGCACGCCCCCGCACTCGCCGAGGCGGAGGCGGGACTCGCGTACTGGGCCGGTCCGCCCGGCGATGACCCGGGCGAGCACGATCCGCTCACCGCGTTGCGCGCGGACCGGGCCGCCACGTACCGGGAACTGTCCCGGGCGCGGGCGCTCGCGTTGTCCCGGCTCGGACGGCCCGCGGAGGCACTGGCCGGTCTCGACGCGCTGGCCGCCGGAGGTCCGCAGGACGAGGAGGTGCTGGCCGAACTGCTCCGGTGCGAGGCAGCGGTGACGAGCCGGTCGGCGGCGCTGACGCGGTACGAGGACTACCGCCGCTCGCTCCGCGACGAGCTGGGCGCCGAGCCGGGAGCCGCGCTGCGCGAGCTGCACCGGGAACTGCTCGACGGCGAGAGCCGGGTGTCCCGGCCCGGCATCCCGTACGAGCCGAACCCACTGCTGGGCCGCGACGGCGACCTGGCCTCGGTGGAGTCCCTGCTCGCCGGCTCCCGTGTGGTCTCCGTCGTCGGACCGGGCGGGCTGGGCAAGACCCGGCTCGCGTACGCGGTGGCCCGGCGCGCGCCGCAGCGCAGCGTACGCCTGGTGGCGCTCGGCGCGGTCACCACCGACGGCGACGTGCCCGAGGCCCTCGCGGCGGCGCTGGGGGTCGGCGAGCCGGTCGCCGGGCCGGTCGGCGCACTGCCGGTGCCCGCCGACCCGGTCGCCGCGATCGTGGCGGCGCTCGGACCGGGGTCGGTGCTGCTGGTGCTGGACAACTGCGAGCAGGTGGTCCGGGGCGTCGCCGAGCTGGTGGCGGCGCTGCTGGCGGCGACCCGGGAGCTGCGGGTGCTGACGACCAGCCGCACCCCGCTGGGGTTGGCCTCGGAGGCGGTGCACGCGCTGCCCGAACTGCCGCTGGACACGGCGGTGCAGCTGTTCACGCAGCGGGCCCGCGCCGCCCGGCCGGGCGTGGTGCTGCCCGCCGACCAGGTGGCCGAGGTGTGCCGGCACCTGGACGGGATGCCGCTGGCGATCGAGCTGGCCGCCGCCCGGGTGCGGGCGATGAGCGTGCCGGAGCTGGCCCGCCGGCTCGACGACCGGTTCGGGCTGCTGCGCGGCGGCCCACGGGACGCGCCGGCGCGCCACCACACGCTGCACGCGGTGGTCGACTGGAGCTGGAACCTGCTGCGGCCGGAGGGCCGGGCGGCGTTGCGGGCGCTGTCGGTGTTCCCGGCCGGGTTCAGCGCCGCTGCGGCGGACCGGGTACTCGGCGGGGACGCGCTGCCGGTGCTGGAACACCTGGTCGACCAGTCACTGCTGCGGGTGGAGGAGACGGCGGACGCGATCCGGTTCCGGATGCTGGAGACGGTGCGGGAGTTCGGCGCCGCCCGCCGCGCCGAGGCCGGCGAGGACGAGCGGGTGCTGGCGGCGTACCTCGCCTGGGCCCGCGAGTTCGGCCTCGGGCACCACGAGGCGCTGCTCGGCGCCGAACCGTTCACCGCCGTCGTGACGGTCCGCGCCGAGCAGGACAACCTGGTCGCCGCGCTGCGCCTGGCAGTGGCCCGGTCCGACGCACCGACAGTAGCGGGTGTCGCCGCCGCGCTGGCCGCCGTGTGGACGCTCGACACCAGCTACACCCGGATGCTCGCGCTGGTAGCCGACACCGACTTCCTGCTGTCCCACTACCGTCCGCCGCCGGAGTTCGTGGCACCGGTCCGCACCGTTGCCGTGCTCGCCGTGGCGCACACCCTGATGATCGCCGGGCGCCGCTCGACCCGCTCGCTGGTCGTGCTGCGCCGCCTTCCGCCGCCCCCACCGGACACGGTCGCCGGTGCGATGGCGGTGGTGCTGGGCGCGCTCCCCGAGATCGACGCCGACCCGGCCGTGCTCACCGCGCTGCGTGCGCACCGCGAACCGCTTGTCGCCGCGATGGCGAACGCCCTGGCCAGCTATCTGCTGGAGCAGGCCGGGCGGCCTGACGACGCGCTCGACGCCGCTCGGCGGATGCTCGACACGCTGGCGCACCGGCCGCTGCGGTGGCTGCTGGTGCTCGCCCACTCCCGGGTCGGTGAACTCTGCATGCAGGCCGAACGCTCGGCGGAGGCCCGGGATCACCTCACCGCCGCGCTGGACCTGCTGGCCGACTCCGGCCCGTGGTGGGACCGCCTCCAGATCCGCTGGAGCCTGGTGCTGGTCAACCTGGCGCTGGGCGAGGTCGACGAGGCGGAACGCTGGCTGCGGCTGGCCACCACCGACGCCTGCGACAGCCGGTACGACGCACCGCCGGTGCCGGACGACCAGTACGGCATGCGGGCGTACGAGCGCGGCATCAGGGCCGAGTTCGCGCTGGCCCGGGGCGATGTCGAGGCCGGGCTGGCCGGTTGGCGGGAGGCGCTGGACGGGTTGCGGCGGCCGTCGAACCCGCTCATCTGGTCCGGCCCGCCCGGCGACGCGCCGTGGCACCTGGAGATCCGGGCGGCGGCCCTGGCCGCACACGCCCGGCACGGCCGGCTGGACCTGGTGCCGGGGCTCGCCGACTCGCTGCGCCGCCGGAGCGTGGCGCTGCTGGCCGACCCGATCGCCGAACCGCCCGGCTTTCTCGTGCAGCTACCGATTCACGGGTCACTGCTGCTGGCCCTCGGCCTGGTGGAACTGGGCCGGTCGGGCGGCGACCGGGCGGCCGGCGGCCGGCTGGTCGCGCTCGCCGAACGCTTCGGCTACCTGCGCAACTTCCAGCCCACCATGTCCTCGGCGGCGGCCCGCCGGGCGGCGCGCGACGCGGACGCGGCGGCGTACGACGCGGCCCGCACGTCGTACGCCGCCCTCGACCACGACGAGCTGCGGCTCGCCGCCGTGGCGGAACTCAGCGGGACGGATCCCGGTCGTACAGCCGGCGCGCCCACAGGTAGCCGAGCAGGCTGATCCCGGCGCACCAGGCCACCGCCGCGACCGCGTCGCCGCCGTCGACCTGGCCGGCCAGGAGCAGGCCGCGCAACGTCTCCATGATCGGGGTGAACGGCTGGTGCTCGGCGAACCAGCCGAGCCACGCGGGCATCGAGTCGGTCGGCACGAACCCACTGCCCAGGAACGGCAGCAGCAGCAACGGCATGGGCAGGTTGCTGGCGCTTTCCACGCTCTTGGGCACCATGCCCAGCGCCACCGACAGCCAGGTGATCGCGAACGCGGTGAGGGTGAGCAGCCCGACTGCGGCGAGCCACTGCGCCGGACCGGCGTCCGGCCGGAAGCCGACCAGCAGCGCCACACCGACCACCACCGCCAGCCCGAGCAGCGTCTGCGCCACCGCGCCGACGACGTGGCCGGTGAGGACCGCCGCGCGGGCGATGGACATGGTGCGGAACCGGGCCACGATGCCCTCGGTCATGTCCATGGCCACGGCGATCGCGGTGCCCTGTGCCGCACCGGCCATGGCGAGCAGCAGGATGCCGGGGGTCACGTAGTCGGCGTACGCGGACCGGCCCCCGGCCACACCACCGAGTCCGTTGCCGAGCGTGCCGCCGAAGACGTAGACGAACAGCAGCAGAAAGATCACCGGAAGGGCGATCACCATGACGGTCAAGGATGGGTAGCGCACCGCGTGCTTGAGGTTGCGGCGCAGCATGGTCGCCGAGTCCCCAACAGTGTGGGCGAGCGTGCTCATGCGGTCACCTTCTCCTCGGTGGGGTGACCGGTGAGGGCCAGGAAGACGTCGTCCAGATCGGGGGTGTGCAGGCTCAGCGAATCGACAGCGACACCGGCGGCGTCGAGCCGGTCGAGCAGCGCCCGTACCCCGCTGACGCTCCCGTCGCCCGGCACCCGCAGGGTGAGGTCGTCGTCGTGCCGGGTGGCCGCCGGGAACAGCCCGGCCGCCGCGGCCAGGTGCGCCGCGTCGGTGAAGTGCAGGCGTACGTGGCCGCCGGGCACCAGCCGCTTCAGCTCGGCCGGGCTGCCCTCGGCGACCAGGCGACCGCCGTCGAGCAGCGCGACCCGGTCGGCCAGGTGGTCGGCCTCCTCCAGGTACTGGGTGGTGAGGAAGACGGTGGCGCCCTCGGCCACCAGTTCCCGGACGATCTGCCACATGGCCCGGCGGCTACGCGGGTCCAGGCCGGCCGTCGGCTCGTCCAGGAAGATCAGCCGGGGGCGGCCGACGAGCGTCATCGCCAGGTCCAGCCGGCGCTTCATCCCGCCCGAGTACGCCGCCACCGGCTTGCCCGCCGCCTCGGTCAGGTCGAAGCGGGCCAGCAGGTCGTCCACCACCCGCCGTCCCTCGACCCGGCCGAGGTGCCGCAGGTCGGTCATCAGCCGCAGGTTCTCCGCGCCGGTGAGCAGCGCGTCGACGGCGGAGAACTGGCCGGTCACGCCGATCGCGGCGCGTACCCGATCCGGTTCGGCGGTCACGTCGTGGCCGGCGACCCGGACGGTGCCGGCGTCGGCGCGGATCAGTGTGGAGAGGATCTGCACGGTGGTGGTCTTGCCGGCGCCGTTCGGGCCGAGCAGGGCGAACACGGTGGCCTCGGGTACGCGCAGGTCGACACCGTCGAGCACGACCTGTCTCCGGTACGCCTTGCGCAGCCCGGACACCTCGACCATCGCGCCGGGAAAATTCGTCGTCGTCATGCCCGCAACCGTCGCGGCCGGCGGGATCAGCGCGGTTTCACGACGGTTTCACGCCGCCGGGCCACCCGTCGATCGCACGGTGCACGGGCCTCGTGACTGAGCGCGCGGTCAGCGGGGCATCGCCCGCCAGCCGGAGCCGCTCGCCCGCCACGCCCCGGCGAGGATGCTCGCCGAGCCGCGGCTCGGGCACTGCTGGATACGGGACCGGCCGCTGGCCCCACCGATCTGCGCCTGGACCTGCCACTGGCTTCCGTCGGTGCGGATGTAGACGTCGCGCCGTCCGCGAGGGTTGCTGACGCCGTTCCACCAGTGTTCCTCGACCACCATGCCGTGACCGTACCGCAGGAGACCCGGAGCAGCACAGACGCAAATTGGTTGCCACCGCCGGCCGTACGGCGGGACGCTCCCCGGATGACAGCACCGGACCTGCCGCGCCAGTTCACCATCCGCGAGGGCGACCTGCGGATCCTCAACCCGTTCGACGACGTCAAGCTGGCCACGCTGGGCCGCGCGATCCGGCTGCGCCCCGGTGACGAGCTGCTCGATCTGTGCAGCGGCAAGGGCGAGCTGCTCTGCACCTGGGCCCGCGACCACGGGATCACCGGCACCGGCGTCGACATCAGCAGCGCCTTCACCGCCGCCGCCCGGGAACGCGCCGCCGAACTCGGCGTCACCGACCGGGTACGTTTCGTGCACGGCGACGCGGCTGCGTACTCGCCGGAGCGGCCGGTCGACGTGGCCGCCTGCGTCGGCGCCACCTGGATCGGCGACGGGGTGCCGGGCACGCTGGAGCTGCTGGGCCGGGCGCTGCGGCCGGGCGGCATGGCGCTCGTCGGGGAGCCCTACTGGCGGCGTGACCCGCCGGACGAGGAGGCCGTCACCGGGTCGCACGCCCGGTCCCGGGACGAGTTCCGCGACCTGCCCGGTCTGGTCCGGCTCTTCGGCGAGTGCGGCTGGGACCTGGTCGAGATGGTCCTCGCCGACCAGGACAGCTGGGACCGGTACGCCGCGGCGCACTGGCTGAACCTGCGTCGCTGGCTGGACGCCAATCCGGACGACGAGCTGGCCCCGGAGCTGCGCCGGGAGCTGACCGAGGACCCGCTGCGATACGTCCGTTTCCAGCGCGAGTACCTGGGGTGGGGAGTGTTCGCGCTGCTGCGCCGGTGAGCTGCTTAACGAACGGCTACGCAGGGTAAAGACAGATCATGGGACAGTTGCGCACCTCGCCTCCGCCGCCGGAGGCCACTGAGCTGGAGCAATGGGTGCTGGACAGTCCCGAGGATCTACGCGGTCTGCGCGCCTCGCTGCGGGACGCGCTGAACCGGCACGGGCTGGTGCAGGGCGAGGACCTGGACGAGGTCCCGCACCTGGTCGTGCTGGTCGCCACCGAGCTGGCCAGCAACGCGCTGCGGCACGGACGGCCGCCGACCATCGTCACGCTGCTCGCCACCGACGACCGGTTCCTGCTGGACGTCGCCGACCACGACGTCAGCTCGGTGCCGGAGCTGACCGACATCAGCCCGACCGACTCGGGCGGGCGCGGACTGTTCCTGGCCCAGTCGGTCTCGCTCGACGTCGGCTGGTACGCCACCGACGCCACCAAGAACATCTGGGCCGCGTTCTCCCGCTGACGGCCCGCCGCCGGTTCAGCGGTCGCCGGCCGGGACGGGGTCGTCGTACTGGCCGGGCGGTCCGGTGAGCGGTTCGGCGCCCACGATCGGCCACGGGTTCGGCGTGCACCCGTGCAGCCCGAGCGTCTGCTGCACCATCACCGGCGCCGGACCGCCAGCCCGGGGGCACAGCTCGTGTCCCCGGCCCAGCCGGTGGCCGACCTCGTGGTTGAGCAGGTACTCCCGGTAGCGGGAGAGGTCGGCCACGTGCGGCACCCCGTACACCCAGCGGGCCACGTTGATCACCACCCGGTCGCCGTTGCGGCAGGACGTGTAGGTGTCGCTCGGGTCGCCGCAGAGCCGCCCCCGGGTCACCGGCGTGGTGAGCAGCACCGTGAAGTCGGCGCGGTCGTCGCGGCCCACCCGTTGCAGCCGCCACCGGCCGTCGCCGGTCCAGCCCCGCCGGTCGGCGAGCGTCGCCGCCACCTCACTGGCGAAGCGTTCCACGTCCACGTTGCGGATGCCGTCCTCGACGGCGACCCGGTAGCGCAGCAGTTCGCCGGAGCGCCCGGCCACCGCGCCGACGGTGTCGGCGGTGCGGAAGGTGCCGCCGCCCCGGGTCGGGTAGACGATGCCGGGTACCACCCGCCCGGCCGCCGGGACCGGCGTCGGCACCGTCGTCGGCGCGGGACGCGCGTCCGGCGGGGTCGGTGCCGCCGCCTGCACGGTCCGCCGCACGTCCACGCGGTCCAGCAGGTCCGGGTGCCGGGCGGCGTATCCGCCGGCGGCGAGCGCGGCCCCGACCAGTACCACCGCCAGGATGCGCAGTGATCGCGGCCTCCGCCGTCGCCGGTGCAGCCCTCGGTCGTACCCGCCCACGTCGATCTCCGTCCGTCGCCCCCACGCGCTCGGGCAGGAGTACGGACGGCAGGCCCGGACGGTTGAACGGGCCGGCCGGGTACCGTCGGTGCCGGGGTGAGCGAGAGGCCGCCTGCCGGAGTTCAGGGAGAGCCACCCGTGTCACCAGCCGACCGACTGCTCGACGACGCCGTCGCGACGGCGCGCGGCACCGACGTACGCGCCGCCGAGCGGGCCCTCGACGGGCTGGTGGTGGCCGACGGCGCGGCGGTGGACGCGGCGCTGCTCGCCCGGCTCACGCGGGACGTGGGCCGGCTCTGGCCGCGTGGCTGGCAGCCCGCCGACCTGGATCGGCTCGCCGTCCGGCGGCTCACCCCGCGCGGTGCCCGGCTGCTGCGCGACGCCATGGCCGCGCAGCGACTCACCCTCCCGGTCCCGGTCCCGGACTGGTTCGACGCGCAGCTCACCGAGGCCGGCGCCCGCTGGGACGACGACGCGGGCTGGCTGGACCGGCGCGCCGACGGCGACCGGATCACCACGTTGCGGGACGCGGTCGACGCGCTCGTCCTGGTGGCGGGGCTGCCGCCGATCGCGGCGCTCCGGCCGCCGCCCGGCTCGGCGGGCACCGCACCCGCCGCCGCGACGCCGAGCGGTTCCCGGATGCTCGACCGGGTACGCGCGCTGCTCGCCAAGGCCGAGTCGACCGCCTACCCGGCCGAGGCGGAGGCGTTCACCGCCAAGGCGCAGGAGTTGATGGCCCGGCACAGCATCGACGCGGCGCTGCTCGACGCCGCCGCCGAGCGCTCCGGCGGTCCGGGCGGCGTCCGGATCGGGGTCGACGCCCCGTACGCGGCGGCGAAGGCGCTGCTGGTCCAGGAGGTGGCGGCGGCGAACCGGTGCGAGTCGGTCTGGTCCGACGACCTGGGCTTCGCCACAGTGCTCGGCTTCCCGGCCGACCTGGCGGCGGTGGAGTTGCTGCACACCTCGCTGCTGGTGCAGGCCACCGCCGCGATGCTGCGCGGACGGCGCGAGCGCGGACAGGCAGGCGGGCGGCGCACCAAGGGCTACGACGAGTCGTTCCTCAACGCGTTCGCGCTGCGGATCGGCGACCGGCTGCGGGAGGCCAGCGCGGCGGCGGCCGGACAGAGCGACGACGACCGCCTGCTGCCGGTGCTCGCGGCCCGCTCGGACGCCGTCCGGGAGCGGGTCGACCAGCTCTTTCCCGGCACCACGCGGCACCGGCTCCAGGTGCGCGACGAACAGGGCTGGGTCTCCGGCACCAGCGCCGCCGACCGCGCCTCGCTCGATCCGGGCCGCCCGGCACGCCGCCCGGTGCGCGGTTCTCGCTGACTTCCTGGCCGATGATGTCGGTTCGGGCGGACCGGCTCCGACCCGTCTGCGAGGCGCCACCGACGGTGGCCCGAACCCGAGGAGTGCACGGTGAAGTACATGCTGCTGATCTGGAACCGGCCCGGCTTCGTGGAGGAGCTGTCCGAGGCGGAACGCAACGCGATCTTCGGCGAGGTCGACGAGATCATGAAGGAGCTGTCCGAGTCCGGTGAGCTGGTCGGCGGTGAGGCGCTGGCGCACCCGTCGCAGGCCCGTACGGCCCGTCCGGCCGCCGGTGGCGGCACCGAGATCACCGACGGGCCGTTCGTGGAGAGCAAGGAGCAGTTCGCGGGCTACCTGACCGTCGACTGCGAGACACCGGAGCGGGCTGCCGAGATCGCCGCGCGCTGGCCGGACGTGCGGCACGGTTTCGGCGTGCTGGAGGTGCGCGCGGTGATGGAGCAGGCCGGGACGGAGATGTGACCTCACCTGCGGTCGAGGACCTGCTGCGCACGCTCGCGCCGCAGGTCCTCGGCGTGCTCGTGCGCCGGCACGGCCAGTTCTACGCCTGCGAGGACGCGGTCCAGGAGGCGCTGCTGGCTGCCGCCGTCCAGTGGCCGGAGCAGGGCCTGCCGGACCATCCCCGAGCGTGGCTGGTCACCGTCGCCACCCGCCGGCTCACCGACGAGTGGCGCGGTGAGCACGCCCGCCGGGCACGCGAGGTCGCGGTGGCGGTCCGGCAGCCCGCGTACGCGACTGTCGCGCCGCCCGCCGACGAGGAGCCGCCCGGCGGGGACGACACGCTGAAGCTGCTGTTCCTCTGCTGTCATCCGGCGCTGCCGGTCAGCGCGCAGGTGGCGCTCACGCTGCGTGCGGTGGGCGGGTTGAGCACCGCCGAGATCGCCCGCGCGTACCTGGTGCCGGAGGCGACCATGAGCCAGCGGATCCGGCGCGCGAAGCAGCGGATCGAGGCGGCCGGCGCGCGTTTCACGCTGCCCTCGCCGGCCGACCGGGACGAGCGGCTGGGCGCGGTGCTGCGCGTGCTCTACCTGGTCTTCAACGAGGGGTACGCGGCGTCGAGCGGCGAGGCGCTGCACCGGGCGGAGCTGACCGCCGAGGCGATCCGGCTGGCCCGCGAGCTGCGCCGGCTGCTCCCGGACGACGGCGAGGTGGCCGGGCTGCTGGCGCTGATGCTGCTCACCGACGCGCACCGGGCGGCGCGTACCGGGCCGGACGGCGAGCTGGTGCCGCTGGCCGAGCAGGACCGCGGCCGGTGGGACCGGGCTGCGATCGAGGAGGGGGTGGCGCTGGTGACCGAGGCGCTGACCTGGTCGTCGCCGGGCCCGTACCAGGTGCAGGCGGCCATCGCGGCGGTGCACGCGGAGGCGCCCACCGCCGGGACCACCGACTGGCCGCAGATCGTCTCGCTCTACCGGGTGCTGGCCCACCTCGCGCCGAACCCGATGGTCACGCTGAACCAGGCGGTCGCGGTGGCCATGGTGGACGGCCCGCGCGCCGGGCTCGCGCTGCTGGAGCCGCTCGACGCCGACGGCCGGACCGCCGGCCACCACCGGCTCACCGCTGTCCGCGCGCATCTGCTCGACCTGGCCGGGGACCGGGCGGACGCGCGGGCCGCGTACCTGGCCGCCGCCCGGGCCACCACGAGCCTGCCGGAACGGCGGTACCTGCAGGCCCGCGCCGCCCGCCTGGCCGGTGACGGGCCGCGCTGATCCGCGCCCGGACAGCACGCCGGGCCGGCCCGTGGGCCGACCCGGTGGGTGTGCGTCGCGTACGTCAGCTCTTGAAGGCGTCCTTGATCTTCTCGGCGGCCTGCTTGAGCTTGGCGCCGGCCTGGTCGTTGCGGCCCTCGGCCTCCAGGCGCTCGTTGTCCGTGGCGCGGCCGACGCCCTCCTTGACCTTGCCGGACACGTCCTGCGACGTGTTGTCGATCTTGTCGTCGAGACCCATGATGACCTCCACTGATGCGATTGCCTGACGACAACTGGTTACCCCGTCGACCGCCCGCCCAATCCCCTCACCCGATCGGGCGGAAGCGCCGCAGCCGCAGGCTGTTGCCCACCACGAAGACCGACGAGAAGGCCATCGCCGCCCCGGCGAGCATCGGGTTGAGCAGCCCGGCGGCCGCCAGCGGCAACGCCGCGACGTTGTAGGCGAACGCCCAGAACAGGTTTCCCTTGATGATCGCCAGCGTGCGCCGGGAGAGCCGGATGGCGTCCGCGGCGGCGGTCAGGTCACCCCGGACCAGCGTCAGGTCGGCGGCCTCGATGGCCGCGTCGGTGCCGGTGCCCATGGCCAGCCCGAGGTCGGCCCGGGCCAGCGCGGCGGCGTCGTTGACCCCGTCGCCGACCATCGCGACCACCCGGCCCTCGCCCTGCAGCCGCTCGACCACCGCGACCTTCTCGGCGGGCAGCACCTCCGCGATCACCTCGTCGATGCCGACCTCGGCGGCCACCGCCTTCGCCACCGTGGCGTTGTCGCCGGTGAGCAGCACCGGGGTGAGCCCCAGTTCGCGCAGCCGCGCGACCGCCGTCCGGCTGGTCGGCTTCACCGCGTCGGCCACCGCGAGCACGCCCCGGGCCCGCCCGTCCCAGCCGGCCAGGATCGCCGTCCGGCCGGCGGCCTCCGCGCCGGTCGCGGCCCGCGCGATCTCCTCGGGTACGTCGAGACCCCGCTCGCGCAGCAGCCGTGCCCGGCCGACCACCACGGTCCGGCCGTCCACGGCGCCGGTCACGCCCAGCCCTTCGGCGTTGGCGAACCCGCCGACCGGCGGCAGCGGTCCGGCTTCGGCCGCGGCCTCGGCGACGGCCCGCGCGATCGGGTGCTCGGAGGCGGCCTCCAGCGCGCCGGCCACCCGGAGCAGTTCGCCGGCGTCCTCGCCGTCGGCGGGCAGCACCTCGGCCAGCGCCATCCGGCCGGTCGTGACGGTGCCGGTCTTGTCCAGCACCACGGTGTCGACCCGGCGGGTGGACTCCAGCATCTCCGGCCCCTTGATCAGCACCCCGAGCTGCGCGCCGCGTCCGGTGCCGACGAGCAGCGCGGTCGGCGTGGCCAGGCCGAGCGCGCACGGGCAGGCGATGATCAGCACGGCCACCGCGGCGGTGAACGCGGCGGTCGTACCGGAGCCGGTGCCGAGCCACCAGCCGAGCGTGCCGGCGGCCAGCGCGATCACGATCGGCACGAAGACGCCGGAGATCCGGTCGGCGAGCCGCTGCACCGCCGCCTTGCCGGTCTGCGCCTGCTCCACGAGCCGTGCCATCTGGGCGAGCTGGGTGTCGCCGCCGACCCGGGTGGCCCGGACGACCAGCCGGCCACCGGCGTTCACGGTCGCGCCGGTCACGGTGTCGCCCGTCCCCACCTCCACCGGCACCGACTCGCCGGTGAGCATGCTGGCGTCGACGGCCGAGGTGCCCTCCTCGACCACGCCGTCGGTGGCGATCTTCTCGCCGGGCCGGACCACGAACCGGTCGCCGACCGCGAGCCGGTCGACCGGGACCCGGACCTCCTGGCCGCCGCGCAGCACCGCGACGTCCTTGGCCCCGAGTTCGAGCAGGGCGCGCAGCGCCGCCCCGGCGGTGCGCTTGGAGCGGGCCTCGAAGTACCGCCCGGCCAGGATGAACACCGTCACCCCGGCGGCGGCCTCCAGGTAGATGTTGCCGGCGCCGTCGCCCCGGGTGATGTCGAGGCTGAACGGGTGCTTCATCCCGGGCATGCCGGCGTCGCCGAGGAACAGCGCCCAGAGCGACCAGCCGAACGCGGCGAGCGTGCCCAGCGAGACGAGCGTGTCCATGGTCGCCGCGCCGTGCCGCAGGTTGACCAGCGCGGCGCGGTGGAACGGCAGCCCGCCCCAGACCACCACGGGGGCGGCCAGCGTGAGCGAGGCCCACTGCCAGTAGTCGAACTGCCAGGCCGGGACCATGGCGAGCACGATCACCGGCAGCGTGAGCACGGCGGAGACCCAGAGCCGGGTACGCGCGACGCGCAGCTCGTCCGCCGGCTCCCCGGCCGCTGCGGCCGCCTGCTCGGGCGGGGGCGGCACCACGGCGGTGTAACCGGTCTTCTCGACGGTGGCGATCAGGTCGGCCGGCGCGATGTCGTCGGCGTACCGGACGGTGGCCTTCTCGGTGGCGTAGTTCACTGTCGCCTCGACGCCGTCCATCCGGTTGAGCTTCTTCTCGATCCGGGCGGCACAGGACGCGCAGGTCATCCCGCCGATCGCCAGTTCGATCAGGTTCGGCGCGGTGGGCAGCGTCTTTCCCGTGGCAGTCATCGCGGCACCTCCGGCGCTCAACTGTGCCCGTGCCCCGGCGTGCCGTGTCCGGCGTCCGGGGTCGGTGCGGTGGTGGATACCGGCGCGGTCGGGTCGCCGGCCAGGACGGTGAATTCGGCGGTGTGCACCGCGTCGCCGTGCCGGAAGTCCAGGTAGAGACGGTACGCCCCGGCCGAGGGCACCTCGGCGGCGAACGTGATCGCCGGACCGGCGGGGGTGCGCCCGTCGCCGGGTGTGCCCTCCGGGTGCACGTGCAGGTACGCCAGGTCGCCCTGCCGCAGCGCCACCAGGTGCCCGTACGCGCCGAGGTAGGGCTGAAGGTCGGTGACCGGTCTCCCGTCGCGGCTGACGGAGAGCGTGAGCCGGCTGGTCCGGCCCGGCTCCGGCGTGCCGGTCAGCGTGACTGTGTAGCCGTCGACGGTGGTGCTGGTCACCGGCGCCGGCAGCGGCCGGGCGGCCAGCTCGCCGGGGACCGTGACGTCCAGGCCGAGGGTCAACGGCTCGCCGCCTTCGGGCGTGAAGTCGGCGAACGCCCGCCACACCCCGGGGCCGTCGAGCGGGGAGGCGACCCGCCAGGTGCCGTCGCCGGCCATCTCCGGGTGGACGTGCCGGAAGCCGGACAGGTCCCGGCGCGCGACGATCAGGTGCATGCGCTTGTCGTGGGCCACCTCGAAGCGGGTGACCGGCGTGCCGTCCGGGCCGGTGATCCGGAAGGCGAACTGCCCGGCCGGCGCGGTGGCGGGCTGGAGCGTGTAGCCGCCTTCGGAGACGAGCAGCCCGCCGGGCAGGTGCGCGTCGGCGCCGTTCTCGTCACCGTGACCGGTGTCGCCGGTCCCGTGGTCGCTGCCGCTGTCGTCGTGGCGGGTCTCGGCGGCCGGGGCGACGGGATCGGCCAGGTTGCCGATCCCGTACGCCGCGCCGAAGACCGCCACGAGGCCGAGCGCGAAGCCGCTGAGCTTCGTCGCCGTGTTCATGGTTTCTCCTCGGTTCTGCGGGTCCCGTGGACCCGTCACGCACCGACGAGGTCGTAGCCGGCCTCGTCGACCGCCGCGCGGACGGTGTCCGTGTCCAGCGGGTTCTGACTGGTGACGGTGACCCGGCCGGTGGCCAGGTCGACCCGGACGCCGGTGACGCCCGGAAGCGCGCTCAGCTCGGTGCTCACCGAGTTGACGCAGTGGCCGCAGGTCATACCGCTCACCTGGTAGGTGCTCTCCATGTCGCCCTCCGATCTCATACCCCCTGGGGGTACAGCCGGAACGTTAGCATACCCCCGAGGGGTACGCTATCCTCGTTCTCATGACCGCTCCGTCCAGCCCGACCCGGGGCTACACCGCCAGCAAGGACCAGCTCCTCGCCCGGCTCCGCCGGATCGAGGGTCAGGTCCGTGGCATCGAGAAGATGGTCGAGGACGACCGTTACTGCATCGACGTGCTGACCCAGATCTCGGCCATCCAGGCGGCGCTGGACAAGGTCGGCCTCGGCCTGCTCGACGGGCACGCGCGGCACTGCATGCACGAGGGCGCCGCCGAGGGCCGGGCCGACGAGATGGCGACCGAGATGATGGCCGCCGTCGGCCGCCTGATGAAGCGCGGCTGAACGGGACCTCCGCCCCTCCGAGCAGGGCACATCGACCCGCGCCGACGCGCCCGTGCGGCCGTACCGTCGAAGTGGCGGGCAGGCCGGCCCCGGCGGACCCGCGGTGACGGACGGAGGGCGGCCCGATGATGTGGCAGAGCCCGATGATGGGCTGGATGTGGATCTGGTCCCTGGCGGTGCTGGCGGTGCTGGCAGGGCTCCTCTGGCTGGCCGTGCGGTGGACCGGCCCGCAGCGGTCCGGGCCGACGGCGGCCCGGCGCATCCTCGACGAGCGGTACGCCCGCGGCGAGATCGACGAGGACGAGTACCGGCGACGCCGGGCCGGACTGGCCTGACCCGCGCGGGGCGCGCGTCACCGGTCACGGTGTCCGGGAGCACCCAGCCGGGCTGCCTACCATGTCGGGGCGACGACCCGGACGTGGTCGACACGTCCGCGCCGGCCCGGTGACCAGACCGGTCCGGCGGACCAGGCGTCGCCGCGACCGTTGGGAGAGACGCCTTGGGTGCCGACCACACCCGCCCCGCACCGCCCACGCCACCGGGCGTACGGCGGCTGCTCGTCGCCGTGGTGGTGCCGCTGTTCGCGCTCACCGTGATCGCCGCGCTGGTGCTCTGGCCCCGGCAGGACCGGGAGCCGGTCGGCGGCGCGGACGTCCCCCGCTACCACGGCACCGTGACCCGGGTGGTCACCGAACCCTGCCCGCCGACGCCGGAGGCCCCGGAGGGCGCGGGCGGCCCCTGCGGCACCGCGACCGTCGCCGCCGAGCAGGGCCCGGACGCGGGACGGCAGGTCGAGACGCCGCTCCCGGCCGGACCGGGCGCGCCCCGGGTCGAGGTCGGCGACAAGATCGTCCTGGTCGAGCTGATCGACCCGGCCGACCCTTCGGTGAAGTCCTACAACATCGCCGAGCACCAGCGCGGCACGCCGCTGATCTGGCTGCTGGTGCTCTTCGCCGCCGCGATCGTGGCGTTCGGCCGCTGGCGCGGGCTCGCCGCGCTCGGCGGCCTGGCGGCCAGCTTCGCCATCCTGCTCGGCTTCGTGCTGCCCGGCATCGGTGGCGGCCAGCCGCCGCTGCTGGTGGCGATCGTGGGCGCCGCGTTGATCATGTTCGTGGTGCTCTACCTGACGCACGGGATCACCGCGCAGACGTCGGTGGCGGTGCTCGGCACGCTCGGCAGCCTGGTGGTCACCGGCGTGCTCGGCCTGCTCGCCACGTCCGCCACCCACCTGACCGGCTTCGGCAGCGAGGACGCCACCACGCTGTCCATGTTCCAGGGCGACGTGGACCTGCACGGACTGCTGCTGGCGGGCATCATCATCGGCTCGCTGGGCGTGCTGGACGACGTCACCGTCACCCAGGCGGCCACCGTCACCGAACTCGCGCACGCCAACCCGGGGCTGTCCCGGCGGCAGCTCTACCGGGCGGCGACCCGCGTCGGCCGGGCCCACATCGCGTCCACCGTCAACACCATCGTGCTGGCGTACGCGGGCGCGTCGCTGCCACTGCTGCTCCTGCTGGTCGCCGACTCCCGCCCGGTGAGCCAGATCCTCACCAGCGAGTTCCTCGCCCAGGAGATCGTCCGCAGCGCGGTGGCCACGCTCGGCCTGATCGCCGCCGTACCGCTGACGACCGCACTGGCCGCGATCGTGACCACCGCCGGACGGCGCGCGCCCGGTCCGGAGCCGGCGTCGCCCGTACCCCCGCCGCCCCGTCCGCCGACCGGACGCGACGACGCGCTGGAGGCGCTCGGCGGCGGAAAGAGTACGGAGGCGACATGGTGACACTCCGCACGGTGACCATCGATTTCAAACGCGACGCTGGTCACGGTGCGCCACGGCGAAATCTCGCTATTGGTCGGCTTCCGGACGTAGATCCGCAGGAGTGCTGTCGGGTAACCTCGCTGCCGGTCACCGCCGAAGGCGCGCACCGGCGCCAGCGGTGCCGCCGCCCAATCGCCTGCGGGCGAGCCGGGGAACCAGGTACATGGGGTGAATCCGCGCGAGCGGTAGGGGCCACTTCCGTCCCGAACCCGTCAGCTAACCCGGTCGGCGGCCGACGGAAGGGAACACTGTGACGCCACCCCTGCGCCGCTGGCTGACACCCCTGGTGGCCGTGCTGGCCTCGCTGGCAGTGCTGGCCGGGCCGAACTCGGCGACGGCGGCCCCCGCCGCGGCGGCCCCGAAGCCGTCCGGGCACGAGGAGGACGGCGAACCACCGCTCATCACCGAGGCGATCGACAGCGCCAACCGGAACTTCCTCCAGGCGAAGGCGAAGCTGGCCAAGTCGCAGGACCGCCAGCGGCGGCTGGCCGCCGAGGTACAGGCGGCACAGGCCGAACTCGAGGCGCTCAGCCCGCAGGTCAACCAGCTCGCCGCCCAGTCCTACCGGACCGGCCGGATGGGCGCGATGGCGATGCTGCTGGAGAGCAACTCGCCCGACTCGTTCGTCCGCCGCGTCAACGCCCTGGACGAGCTGAACCTCCTCAACGCGCAGCGCCTGGCCGCCATCAACGCGGTCAAGAACCGCGCCGAGACGGCCAAGATCGCGCTCGACGCCGAGGTGCGAGAGCAGGAGAAGCAGAAGAACGCGATGGAGCGCGAGAAGGTGCAGGCCGAACGCGCCCTCAAGCTCGTCGGCGGCCTCGGCTTCACCGGCGGCCTGGTCGACGCCACCTCACCGGTCGCCAAGATCGGCCCCGGCCGCACCGCCGACGGCGGCTGGAAGGCCGAGTCGTGCAGCGAGAACGACCCGACCACCTCGGGCTGCATCACGCCGCGGACGCTGCACGCCTACAAGGAGGTCCGGCGCGCCGGCTACACGCGCTTCGTGGGCTGTTACCGGCCGGGCGGGCCGTGGGAGCACCCCAAGGGCAAGGCGTGCGACTGGTCGCTGCAGAACAGCGGCTTCTCACCCTGGCACAACAACGACACCCGCAAGTACGGCAACGACGTGGCCGCCTTCCTCATCCGCAACGCCGACCGGCTGGGCATCTACTACGTGATCTGGAACCGGCAGATCTGGTTCCCGGCCACCGGCTGGAGGTCGTACAGCGGGCCGTCGAACCACACCGACCACGTCCACATGTCGATGCTCTGACCTGGACGCAGCAAGAAGGGGCCGCCCCCGTGGGCGGCCCCTTCGTCGTCCGGCGCTCCGGTCAGCCGGCCAGCGCCGCGTCCGCGTCCGCCGGCGACGAGGGAGCGGGCAGTGACGCCGGGACCTGCGCCACTGTCCGCACCTCGCCGCCGGAGAGCCGGTACGACATCCCCGCCACCGTGCACCGGCCCGCCGCGACCCGCTCGGCCAGCACGGAGGACCGGGCCAGCAGCGTCTCCACGGTCTGCGCGATGTGGACGTCGATGATGCCGTCGAGGTCGTCGATGCCCTGCCGGGCGGCGCGCAGCAGGCTGGGCGAGACCGCGTCCACCACCGCTCCCAGGTGCCCGGCCGGAGCGGCGCCGGTCCGGACCCCCTCCCGGGCGGCCTGGACCGCGCCGCAGGAGTCGTGCCCGAGCACCACCACGAGCGGCGTGCCCAGCACGGTGACCGCGTACTCGACGCTGCCGAGCACCTCGGGCCCGGCGGTGTGCCCGGCGGTACGCACCACGAAGAGGTCACCGAGACCCCGATCGAAGATGATCTCCGCGGCGAGCCGCGAGTCGGAGCAGCCGACGATCACCGCGAAGGGGTGCTGGCCGTCGGCCACCGCCGCCCGGTGCCCGGCGTCCTGATTCGGATGCTGCGGCACACCGGTGACGAACCGGTGGTTGCCGGCACGCAGCTCGGCGAGCGCCTGCTCCGGGCTTCTCGGCGTCATCTGCCTCACCTCGTCTACCTGCGGAACGACCAGGCCGGACGGCCTCGCGACTTCACGGTCACACGGCGTCAGGGGCACGTCAAGATTCGTGATACGCATTTCATACTTTCCCGTGCCGGCCCGCGTCCGATTCGGGTCGGCAGCGTCGATGGCCATAGCATGGCCACCATGGCGACGACACCAGGTGAGGACGGGAGCCGCCGCAACTGGACCTTCCTCACCAATCACGGACATGTGCTGCTGGCGATCGCGCGCAACCCCACGGCGCGGCTGCGGGACGTGGCCGACGAGGTGGGCGTCACCGAGCGGGCGGCCCAGGCCATCGTCGCCGACCTGGAAGCCGGGGGTTACCTGCGGCGCACCCGCGTGGGGCGGCGCAACGAGTACACGATCAACCCGAAGGGACGCTTCCGGCACCCGGCGGAGGCCGACCAGCAGGTCGGCGCCCTGCTGGCCCTCTTCGCCGCCGAGCCGGCCGGGGACGTCACCGCCGACCGGTGACCGGTTCCCGCGACCGCGTGCGCCCGCGCGGGCCGGCGCGACGGTAATCTCACCGCGTGCGCGACAGCTTGCGGCCGGGCGCGACAAAGAGGCGCGCCCGGGCCGGACACCCGATCCGGACCGTCCTCTCGGCAGCGGCGGCAGCCGCCCTGCTCGGCGGCGCGCTGGCGGTGCCCGCGCCCGCCGTGGCCGCCCCGAAGTGCGGGCCGACCGGCGGCCCCGCGCCCACCGAGACGCCGTGGGCGCTGAGCCGCCTCGACCCGGCCTCCGCGTGGCGGGTCGGCAAGGGCGCGGGGATCACCGTCGCCGTGATCGACTCCGGGGTCTCACCGTCGCATCCCCTGCTGCGCGGGCGGGTGCTCCCCGGCGAGGACTTCAACCAGCTCGTCCGGCTTCAGGGCCAGTGTGACCTGGTCGGGCACGGCACCATGGTGGCCGGCATCATCGCCGGGCGGGAGGGCACCGGCTCGCCGTACACCGGCATCGCGCCGGAGGCCCGCATCCTGCCGCTGCGCGTGCTGGCCGAGAACAAGGAGAATTTCGACCCGGACGTGCCGGGCGAGATCGGCAAGGCGATCCGCTGGGCGGTCGACAACGACGCCGACGTGATCAACCTGTCCCTGGTCACGCTCGACGACCCGCAGCTGAAATCGGCGGTGCAGTACGCGCTCGGCAAGGACGTGGTGGTCGTCGCCTCCGCCGGCAACCGGCAGGAGAACCGGGAGGACCGGCCGGCCTATCCGGCGGCGTACCCGGGGGTCATCGCCGTCGCCGGTGTGGACGAGCAGGGCGGCCACGTCGGCAGCTCGGTCAGCGGGGACTATGTGGACATCGCCGGCCCCGGGCTGAACATCCTCGGGCCCGCGCCGCAGGGGTCCGGCTACCGGGCCGAGCCGCAGGGCGGCACGAGCTTCGCCACCGCGTACGTCTCCGGTGTCGCCGCGCTGGTGCGGGCCGCGCACCCCGACATCAGCGCCGACGAGGTCGCCTACCGGCTGACCCGCACCGCCGACAACCCACCCGACGGGCACAACGCCGACGTCGGCTACGGGATGGTCAACCCCTACCGGGCGGTGACCAGCCTGCTCGGCACCCGCACGGACCCGCCGCTGGGCGCCATGCCGCCGCCGGCGCCGCCCACCGATCCGCTGGCCTGGCAGCGCACCGTCGCGATCTGGGTCGCCGTCGTCGGCGGGCTGCTCGCCGGGGTCCTGCTGACGCTGCGGCCGATCCTGGCCCGCGGCCGGCGACGCGGATGGCGCCCCGGCCGGCGGGACGTCCCGCAGGACGCCTGACCGGCCTCCTCGCGCCGCACGGCCGGGCCGGAAATACACGAGACAGGGCCGGAATACACGACGGCTCCGCCCGGCACGAGCCGGAGCGGAGCCGTCGTGGACCGGTCGGGGGTCAGCTGCCCCAGACCTTGGAGTTGCTCATCTCCGTGGTCATGTAGTTCTCCCGCGCGATGCCCACCGCGCCGCCGATCTCGTTCAGGACCTTGTTGATGTCCCGCACGGCGGCGTCCCACTGGGCCTGGTGCTGCTGGTAGGCGGCCCGGTCCTGGCCCTCCCACTCGAGCTTGGTCAGCATCGCCCGCAGCGTGTCCAGCTTCTCGTCGATGATCCGCGAGATGGCCTGCATCTGCTGGTTGCTGCTCTCCAGAACAGCGTAGTCAACCTTGATGCTCATCGATTCCTCCTCTGCCTGTCTTCGCGGATCACGGGTTGAGAGCAGCGTGGAACTTGTCCAGCATCTGCTGCTGCTCTTCGTCGTTGACCTGGTGCGTGGTGCCCGACTTGTCGAGCAGGTCCGCGATGTTGTCCATCGCGGTCAGCAGCTTGTTCGTGTCCTCGGTCCAGCGAGTCATCAGGCTCTGGAAGCCCGTGGACGCCTGGCCCTTCCAGGCCATCGCGAGGTCGTCGACCACGTTCCACAGCTTCTTGAGCTCACCGTCAACCTCGCTGCGCGTGGACCGCACGTCACTCGCGGCGGTGTGCAGAGTCGCTGCACTGACCTCGAACGCCATGCTTCACACCCTTCCGTCTTTTGTGGCGGCGGTTCCGCCGCGCCCTCCCCCGCGGCAAGGCGAACACACCCCACCGACGGACACTTCATCCGAACCGTAGCGGACGATGTCCAACCCGCGCAGCCCTGCCGGCCCATCGACGTACTCCGACAGCCCGGAATCGGCAAGGCGATCCGGCGCTGTCCGTACGAGTTGGACGGTCCGTCCCGAGGTCAGGGCCGCTCACGTGCGGCTTTGACGATCGTCGACACACCGAAGGCCAGCACCGCGACCAGCAGTACCACCACGATCCACAGCAGCGGCTTCTCGAACGCGCGCTCGAACGTCAGCACCAGCAGCGCCGCGCAGGCGCTCAGCGAGACCACCTCGGCGGCCCGCCGCAGCCGCGCCGAGCGGGTCAGCACGGCGAACAGCATCAGGAGCACGAAGACCGGGATGGTCAGCAGGACGTACAGGAACAGTACGAAGATCAGAGTGTCCATGCCCCGCTCCCGTCACCTGTAGAACGCGGAGTCCCGAACCCAGTCGATCTTGATGTCCTTGATGTCCGGGTCGGAGCCGGCGGGCGCCCAGCCGGGCCGGGAGTCCGCGGTGAACGTGAACCGGCTGTCCGTGTGGAACGCGGCCATCAGCGCGTGCAGCAACGCGCTGATCTCGCCGAAGACCAGGACCAGGATCGCGGCGGTGGCGGCCAGGCCGGCGATGCCGATGGCCTGGGCCAGCGCGGTGGTCGCGGGGAAGAACTGGAGCGCGATCGAGGCGATCACCGCGACCAGGATCGGCATGAGCGCCTGCGCCAGGCCGGACACCGCGTCGTTGTACGCGTCCCGGGCCGCGGTGAGCGTGTCGCGGTTGGCGGCGAACGCCTCGGCCAGCGAGTTGATCTCCGCGCCGAGCTTGCGCATGAACTGGTCGAACGCGTCCCGGTCGTCGAAGTCCCACTCCGACGCCTCCGGCGGGACCGCCGCCATCGCCGCGCCGAACTGGTCCGCGCCGAGCAGGCGGGCCGCCTCGTCCCACTTCTTGATGGACTCGTTCACCTGCTGGTTGTCGAAGGACTCCAGGTAGAGGATGGTGCCGATCAGCGCCGCCGAGGCGGCGATCCAGACCAGGTTGCCCCGGGCGATGGCCGCGGCCGACCGCACCGGCGCCGTGGTCTGGGCGACCGACACCGAGCCGGTCACCGTCCCCGAGGCGTTGGCGATGAGGATCTCCGGTGGCATCAGGCGTCCTTCCCCTGGCGGGCCCAGCCGGTCACTTGACCACCCAGGGCTGATCCGACTTCTCCCAGTTCTGCGCGCTCTGTTCGAGCTGCGCGGCGGCCTTGCGCAGATGCTCCGCGCCGGTGCGGACGTTGTCGAGGTGCCCGTCCACGGCCGCGTTGTGCCGCTCCACCGCCCCGGTGCCGAACCAGCTCAGCGCGCCGCCGGGCAGCTTGACCTCGGCCAGCAGCGCCTCGACGTTGCGCAGGTACTGGATCGGCCCGTCCGGGGCGTCGAGCATCCGGCTCGCCTTCCGGATCGCGTCGACGTCGACGGTGTTCGGCATCGTCGTCCCCTCTCGCTCAGCGCCGCAGATTGCGGGTCGGGTCGGACAGATCCACCCCGAACTGACGGAACCAGTCCTCCGGGGTCAGCGTGCCGTCCTGCGCCCGGCGGACCGTCTCGGAGTCGCCGAGCATCTCGCCCAGCATCTCCCGCTGCCGCTCCTCGAAGGCGGCGTAGGCCGCGTCGATCGCGGCCTGCATCGCCTCGGCCAGGGAGAAGCTGTCCAACCGCATGGCGCGCGCGTTCAGCTCGATGTCGCCGACCTTCATGTCGCCGTCGACGGTCACCCGCACCAGCCCGTCCGGGCTCTCCCCGGTGACCCGCAGCTCCGCACGCTGCCGCTGGAGCTCGGCCAGCCGCCGCTGCTGCTCCTGCGCCTGCCGCAACAGGCCCTCCAGGGCTCCACCGATACCCGACGGGCTGCTCAACTCCGGCTCTCCCCGTAATCGCGACGATCGATCGGGCCGACGCTACCGGAAGTGACGCCCGCCGTCCGTCCCGTCAGACCGGTTCCGTCCAGGCGGTCTGGATCAGCTGCTGGCCGTCGCGGCGGCGCACCAGCGTGCCCCGGCCCGGCGGCTGCGGGGTCGGCCGCAGGTTGCCGAAGACCGCGCCCTCCTCCCGGCTGCCGGACATGAGCAGTCCCGGTGAGTCCAGCTCACGCAGGCGTTGCAGCACCGGCTCGTACAGCGCCCGGGCCACACCACCGACCCGCCGCGTGACGATCAGGTGCAGGCCGATGTCCCGCGCCTGCGGCAGCAGCTCGTGCAGCGCGCTGAGCGGATTGCTGCCGCCGGAAGCGACCAGGTCGTAGTCGTCCACCAGGATGTAGAGGTCCGGCCCCTTCCACCAGCTCCGGTCGCGCAGCTGCGCGGTGGTCACGTCCGGGCCGGGCAGCCGGTTCTGCAACGCGCTGCGGATCGAGCCGAGACCCTGGCTGAACACCTGGTTCGACGGCGCGTAGTCGAGCAGGTGGTCCCCCTCGACCGCGCCGAGCAGGCCGCGCCGGTAGTCGGCGATGACCAGCCGCGCCTGGGCCGGGGTGTACCGCTCGGCGATCCCCCGGGCGATCAGCCGCAGCAGGTTCGTCTTGCCGCACTCGGCGTCGCCGAACACGGTCAGGTGCGGCTCGCTCGCCAGGTCCAGGTGCACCGGGGCGAGCGCCGACTCGTTGACGCCGATCGGGATGCCCGGGACGGACCGGTCGACCACCTTCGCCAGCTCGGTGACCGCCAGCTTGCGCGGCAGCAGCCGGACCTTCGGCGCCGGACGGCCCGGCCAGTTCGCCGCGACGTGCCCGGCCAGCGCCACCGACGCCTCGGTCAGGTCCTCGATGTCGCGCTTGCCGTCGATCCGCGAGATCGCGGTCAGGAAGTGCAGCTTGTCCCGGGTCAGGCCGCGACCCGGCGCTCCGACCGGCACGTTCTGCGCGGCCCGCCGGTCGATCTCCGACTCCGACGGGTCACCGAGCCGCAGCTCCAGCTTGGTGCCGAGCAGGTCCCGCATGTTGATCCGGATCTCCGCCCAGCGCACCGCCGTGATCACCACGTGGACGCCGAAGCCGAGGCCCCGGTTGGCCAGGTTGGTGATGGTCTGCTCCAGCTCCTCGTACTCCTGGCGCAGCGTGTTCCAGCCGTCCACCACGAGGAAGACGTCACCGAACGGGTCGTCGGCGAACTCACCGGCCGCGCGGCGGCGCCGGTAGCTGGCCACCGAGTCGATGCCGTGCTGGGTGAACCGGTTCTCCCGCTCGTCGATCACCGCGACCACCTCGGCGACCGTCCGCCGGACCGCCTCGGTGTCCCGCCGCCCCGCCACGCCCGAGGTGTGCGGCAGCCCGTCCAGGCTGCGCAGCGCGCCACCACCGAAGTCGAGGCAGAAGAACTGCACCTCGCGCGGCGTGTGGGTGAGCGCCAGCGAGGCCAGCATCGAGCGCAACATCGTGCTCTTGCCGCTCAGCGACGCGCCGACGATCACCACGTTGCCGCCGGCCCCGGCCAGGTCGACCATCATCGGGTCGCGGCGCTGCTCGTACGGGCGGTCCACGATGCCGACCGGCACGGCGAGCCGGCCGCGGCCCGGCCAGTCGGCGGTGGTCAGGCCGTACGTCGGGTGCGCGCTCAGCTTCGGCAGCAGCTCGGCCAGCCCGGACGGCTCGGCCAGCGGCGGCAGCCAGACCTGGTGTGCCGGCTTGCCGCGGCCCTTGAGCTGGTCGATCAGCACGTCCAGCATGGCCACCGCCTTGCCGTCGCCCGACTGCTCCGGCTCCGGCGTGGCCTCCGCCGGACTCGGCAGCGCCGGCGCCGGTACGTAGTCGATGCCGTACGGGACGATCCGCCGCTGCACCTGCGCCCGGGTGGAGCGCTGCGCCTGCCCCGGCGCCTGGTACGGGCCGGACACGTACGCCGCACGGAACCGCAGCATCGTGGCGGTGTCGGTCTTCAGGTAACCGTGACCCGGCGCGCTGGGCAGCTCGTACGCGTCCGGCACGCCGAGCACGATCCGGCTCTCCACCGCCGAGAACGTGCGCAGACCGATCCGGTACGACAGGTGCGTGTCCAGGCCGCGCAGCTTGCCCTCCTCCAGCCGCTGCGAGGCGAGCAGCAGGTGCACGCCGAGCGACCGGCCGAGGCGGCCGATCATCACGAACAGGTCGATGAAGTCCGGCTTGGCGGCCAGCAGCTCGGAGAACTCGTCACAGATGATCAGCAGGCTCGGCATCGGCTCCAGCGGCTCACCGGCCGCCCGCGCCTTCTCGTAGTCGTAACGGGAGACGTAGTTGCCGGCCGCCCGCAGCACCTCCTGCCGGCGGTTCATCTCACCGGCCAGCGCGTCCCGCATGCGGTCCACCAGCGGCAGCTCGTCTGAGAGGTTGGTGATCACCGCGCTGGTGTGCGGCAGCGCGTCCAGCGAGGCGAACGTCGCACCGCCCTTGAAGTCGACCAGGACGAAGTTCAGCTCCTCCGAGGAGTGCGTCACGGCCAGCGCGGCGACCACCGTACGCAGCAGTTCGCTCTTGCCGGAGCCGGTCGCGCCGATCACCAGGCCGTGCGGGCCCATGCCCTCGTGCGCGGACTCCTTGAAGTCCAGCTCGACCACGTTGCCGTCCGGGCCCAGGCCGAGCGGGATGCGCAGCCGGTCGCGGTGGCTGCGCGGCCGCCAGGTCTGCCGGACGTCCACGGTGGCCGCGTCGCCGACACCGAGCAGGTCGGGCAGCTCCATGCTGCGGGCCAGCGGCTCCTCGGTGCTCGCGCCCTGCTGCTGGGAGAGCCGGAACGGGGCGATCTGCCGGGCCAGCCCCTCGGCGGCGGACAGGGACAGCCGGTCCGGGCTGCCGAGCCGGGACGTGGCGGTGCCGCGGACCAGGTCCAGGCCGGTGCCGTCGCCGGCGTCCAGGCAGAGCAGCCAGCGCCCGGCGTCGCGGGGCACCGTGCCGGACAGGTCGACCACTGTGGTGCCGAGCAGGCCCGGCCCGGTCAGCGCGCAGGTCGCCGAGACCTCGCCGCCGTCCAGCACCACCACCACGTGCGGCGCGGTGGTCAGCGGCTTCGCCTCCGGCGCGAACCGGGGCCGCCCGCCCAGCTCCTGGGCCAGCGCGGTCTCCGCCTCGTCCAGCGCGGCGAACACCATCCGGCGCGCGCCCGCCGCGTCGGTACGCCCCGGGTGCTGGGCGTGCGGCAGCCACTTCACCCAGTCCCAGACCGGTTGCCGGTCCGGCGCGGCCACGACGACGACCAGCAGGTCCTCCGGGGCGTGGAACGTGACGAGCTGGCCCAGCGCGGCCCGGGCCAGGTCGAGCACCGGCTCCCGGTCGCCGCGCAACGCGATCCGGCTGAACGCGCGCAGCGACAACGCGGTCGGCAGGTCCGGCACGCTGGAGTGGGCCCGGACGAACCGGCGCAGCGCGATCGCGCTCATCGGCTCCAGGTCCTCCACCGGCTTGGTCTCCGGCGGCACGATCTCCACCGCCAGCCGCTGCGGGCCGAGCGCGATCCGCACCTCGCCGAAGTCGTCCTCGGTGATCCGCCGCTCCCACAGCCGGCGGGAGGCGGCGATCGACCAGAGCGCGTCCGGCTCCGGGTGCCGCCAGGTCATCGCGGCGCGCTGCTGCTCGGCGGCCCGGCGGGTGCGCTTGCGCATCTGCGCCAGGTAGCGCATGTAGTCGCGCCGCTGCGCGTTCAGCTCGGCCTTGTCGTTGCCGCCGTTGCCGAGCGTGCCGATCGCCATGCCCAGCATGGACACACCGAACAGGCCACCCGCGACGTACGTCATCATGCCGCCGCCGCGGCCGGCGTAGAGGAAGGCCATCGCGCCGACGCCGCAGAGCATCGGCAGGATCATCAGCACCTGCCCCATGCCCTTGGCCTTCGGCTCCGGCAGCTCGGGCGGGGACTCCAGCAGCACCTCGCCGCGCGGCAGCGCGGGCCCCGGTTGACGCGGAAGCCGGCGGAACACCACCGTACTCACGGCTCTCCCCTCCCCAGAAGCGGCCCTGATCGTGGTCTGCCACCGCCGGTGAGCGTCGGGTGGGCAACCTGTGCGACCGCCATCGTAGGTAATCTCCCGGAGGCGTCGTGGACCCGTGGGGGCGACGCCGTGGGCCGAGCGGATCGTTTGCGAGCAACGAGGAGGCCACTGTGGCGACGAAGACGGCGACCGGTGGGCTGAGCCGGATCACCATCGTGGCGCCACGTACCAGGATGGATCTGGCGCTGCCGTCCGACGTGCCGCTCGCCGACCTGCTGCCCACGCTGCTGCGCTACGCGGGCGAGGACCTGGCCGACGAGGGTGTGCGGCACGGCGGCTGGGCCCTGTCCCGGCTCGGCGGCCAGCCGCTCGACGGTGGCCGTACCGCCGCGCAGCTCGGGGTCCGCGACGGCGAGGTGCTCTACTTCAACCCCCGTGCCGCGACCGCCCCGGAGATCGTCTTCGACGACGTGGTGGACGCGGTCGCCACCTCCACCACCCAGCGGGCGGGCGCCTGGCAGGTGGGCACCACGCGGGCGTTCGCGGTCCTCCTGGCCGCCTCCGCGCTTGCCGGCGGCGCGGTGGCGGCGCTGTTCACCGGCCCGCCGCACCTGCCCGGCGCGGCGGCCGCCTTCGTGGTCGCGGTGGCGCTGCTGGTCGGCGCCGCGGTGCTGTCCCGGGCGGCCGGAGACAGTCGCACCGGCGCGGTGCTGGCCCTGGTCGGGATCGGCTACGCGGGCGTCGGCGGCCTGCTGGTGCTCGCCGGTGAGCGGACGCTCGGCGAGCTGGCCGCCCCGCACGTCCTGCTCGCCGGCACCGCCGTGGTGGTGTTCGGCGCGATCGCCGCGCTCGCCGTCGGCGACCGCCTGCCGCTGTTCCTCGGCGCGGTCGGCGTGGGGGCGGCGGTCGGGCTCGGCGCGGTGCTCAGCCTGGCCTTCGGCATCGGCGCGGCGGCGTCGGCGGCAGTGGTGGCGACAGTCGCCTTCGGCGCGCTGCCGGCGCTGCCGATGCTCGCCTACCGCCTCGCCCGGCTGCCGGTGCCGTCCATCCCCACCGGGCCGGACGACCTGAAGACCGACACCGAGTCGGTGGACGGGCCGTCGGTGCTGCGCAACAGCGAGCGCGCCGACGGTTTCCTCACCGGCCTGCTCTGGACCGTCTCGCTGCTGGTGCTCGGCGGCGAGGTGGTGCTGGCCGAGGACGGCCGCCTGCCGGCGGTCCTGCTCTGCCTGGTCCTGGCGCTGCTGTCGCTGCTGCGGGCGCGCCCGTTCCTCGGCCGCGGGCAGCGTACGCCGGTGCTGCTGTCCGGCACCGTCGGCCTGGGACTGGTCGCCGCCGCCACGTTCGCCGCCGGTTCGCTGGCGGTCCGGCTCGGGCTGGTCCTCGGCGGCCTGGCCGTGGTGGCCGTGATCAGCCTGGTCTACGGCCTGACCGTGGCCGGCAAGCGGATCTCGCCGGTCTGGGGCCGGACCCTGGACATCGTCGAGATCCTGCTGATCATCGCGCTGGTGCCGCTCGCCGTGTGGGTGTGCGGCATGTACGGCTGGATCGTCAACCTTCGACCGTGACGGTCCCCATCGCGGTGCCGACCGGCGCGGTGGCGTAGACGCCGGGACCGTGCTGGCCGTCCAGCGGGCGGGCCGGCACACCCGCGCGCCCGGCCATGTCCCGGACCGCCTTCACCAGCGCCTCGGCGTGCCCGTCCATGGCCGCCACCCGCAGCAGCGGCGGAACCCGCCGGCCGCCCGGGAGCACCACGGCGGCGACCGTGTGCGACGGCGCCGAGGTGGCGGTGACCGCGTCCACGAGCGCGCCGAGCGAGCCGTTGGGGCGTACCCGCAGGGCCAGGCAGCGCTGCGTCCAGCCGCCCCCGCGCACGCTGGTCCACGTCTCCACCGGCGCCTCCGGCGCCAGGTCGAGCCCGGCGCCGGACACCACCGCCGCGTGCAGCTCGTCCCGCCCGAGCACGCGGTGGCCGAGACCGGCGGCGTTGAGCGCCTTGCCGAGCCGGCCCACCCCGGCCGCCACCGTCCGGTGCACGCCGCGCAGGCCGCCGCCCCGGCTCACCGTTTCGGCCCGCGCGTCGGCCACCGACAGTCGCAGCGCCACCCACACGGTCCGGTACGCCGACGGCGGCGCGCCGGGGGCCGGGTACCAGACCAGCGTGTGCGAGACGACCTGGGTCTGGGTGACCGGGCCGGAGAAGTCGGCGAGCACGGCGAGCGCGCGGTCCACCACGGCGGCCTCGATCGAGCCCGCGGGCGCGCCGGGCCGGCCGGTGAGCGCCAGCGCGGCGAACCAGCCCCGGTCGTCCTGCCCGATGCCGAGGCGGGTGCCGCGCTCGGTCAGCTCCACCACTGTCAGTTCCGGGGCGAGCGCGGCCAGCCGGGGGTCGCCGCCCGGCGTCGCGCCCCGGGCCCGGTCGCGGCGGCGGCGCAGCCGGCGGCGGAGCATCAGGTCCTCGTACCACCATCGGCCGCCCCGGCGCGCGAACGCGGCGACCACTGCCAGCAGCGCCAGCCCGCCCACCACCCCGAGCAGCCAGGCCGGGCCGGCGGTGGCGAACCAGACCGCCAGCGCGGCGCACTCCACCACGACGAGCTGCCCGACCACGACCGGGCCGAGCCGGCCCCGGCGGCGCTTGTCGGCCGGGGTGACCGGCCGGTCCACCGGTACGGCGGGGGCGGTGGCCGTACGACCGGGTGGCGCCTGCAGCTGCGTCATCGGTGAGCGTCCCTTCTGGACATCCTGGACATCCGCCGGCGGGGTGCGGCGTTCGGGCGGCGGACGGGGTCCGGCGCACCCCCGGTGGCCCCTTATCGTAGGGAAGCCCGCGACGCCGCTCGGCCCTGTCGTCGTTGGACCCACCCCGCCGGAGGTTAGTCATGCGGACCCGCCGCGATCAGGTCCAGGCGTACCGCTTCGTCACCCGCCGCATCGTCTCGGCGCTGCTGTCGGGCGACCCGGAGACCAACGACCTGCCGATGCGCCGCCTCGGCATGGCGGTGTTCGGCAGCGTGATCGCGGCCGCCGTGGTGCTCGGCGGGGTGGGCGCGTACGGGCAGCTCACCAGCAACTCGGCGCCGCTGGAGCCGAACACGCTGGTGATCGAGCGGGAGACCGGCGCGACGTACTACTTCGGCGAGGACCGGGTGCTGCGCCCGACGCTCAACTACGCCTCGGCGCGGCTGATCGTCAACGACGCGGCGGCGAAGCCCCGCACCATGTCCCAGGCGTCCATCAAGGACCGGCCGCGCGGCCGGCTGGTCGGCATCGTGGGCGCCCCCGACGACCTGCCGGACCGCAAGTCCCTGGTCGGGCTCCCCTGGTCGGTGTGCGACGTGCCCGACCCGAACGACACGCAGCGCTCCACCACGCACCTGGTGATCGACCGGACGCTGCCCGGCGGCACCGCGCTCACCGACCGGGCCGTCGTGGTGCGCACCGGCGACGCCCGCTACCTGCTCACCGGCGGCTCGCGGCTGCGTGTCGCCGGCGACGACCAGGCGCTGGTGGCGTTGAAGATGGCCGGCGTCACGAACCTCACCGTCGGGCAGCAGCTGCTGAACGCGGTGCCGGTGGGGCCGGTGCTGCGCAAGCCCACGATCGACGGGGACGGCGGCGCGAGCGGGCTCACGGTGGGCGGCCGGCCGGCCCGGATCGGCCAGGTCTACCAGGCGGCCGGCCAGTACTACGTGCTCACCCGGCAGGGCCTGGCCACGGTCCGGGAGGTGACCGCGCTGCTGCTGCTCGGCCGGGGTGGCGAGGTGGCGCAGATCACGCCGGACGAGGCGGGCCGGCTCCTCACCGACCAGCGGCTGGAGCCGGACGGCCTGCCCGCCCGGCTGCCGACGCCGCACGAGGTCCGCCCGGGGCGCACGGTGCTCTGCGCCACCTACCGGCCCGGCCCGCCCGGCCAGCCGCCGACCACCACGCTTGAGGTCTTCGACTCCCCGCCGGCCGAGCTGACCGAGGCGACCGCGATGCCGTCGCGGCAGGGCGGCCGGGACGCGGTACGCACCGCCGAGAACGTGCTGCTGCCCGGCGGCAAGGGCGTGCTGGCGCAGGCCACGGCCGGAGAGAGCGGCAAGCCGGCGGCCGGGTCGACGGTCTACCTGATCACCGCCCAGGGCATCCGCTTTCCGCTCGGCACCGCCGGGGGCGACGCGAAGAGCGCCCTCGGGTACGGCGACGTGACCCCGCTGGCCGTACCCGCCTCGCTGCTGGCGCTGGTGCCGACCGGCCCGACGCTGTCGCGCCAGGACGCGATGGCGTACTTCGATGCCTCGACCCCGGCGGCGCCCACCGCGACCCCCTCCACCGGCGGCGCCGCGGCCCAGGTCCAGGGCGGTTGACCGGCCCCGCCCGGGTCCGATGTGGATGGGGCCTGTCACGGGTCGCCCGGGTTGGCGCGTTTCGACTAACCTGAGTGCGGCGAAGGTTATCGACGATGACTACGGGGATGCAGCCATGACGGGGCGCACGACAGTAGACGTACTGTCCCTGGAGGACTTCCACCAGCGACTTGAGCGGCGGCTGGACGAGGCGGAGTCGGTGTTGCGCAAGCTGAACACCCAGATGCAGTGCCGCCCGCCCGCGCTCGGCACGTTCACCGACGCGACCGACAACGCACGTCGCTACTCCGAGACGCACCAGAGCTACGTCAACCACGTCGACCGGCTGCGCCGGGCGATTCTGGCCGCCCGCGAGGCGACCCACAAGATCATGACGAACTACAAGACCGCCGAGGCCCGCAACGCCGCCGCCGCGGCCGACATCGCCGCCGCCCTCTCGGGGCTGAACGAGGCGATGAAGCAGCCGAAGGAGGACCCGCGTGTCTGAGTACACCCGGCGCTACGAGCACGTCAGCCACGAGGAGCTCTACCAGGGCGTCAACGCCGGCGACCCGAAGCAGATCGAGGCGCTCAGCGCCCAGTGGACCTCCCTCAAGAGCACGCTCGACGACCTCGGCCGCGACCTCACCGCCGACCTGGAGGCGCTGTCCAAGAGCTGGACCGGCGACGCCGCGCGCGAGTTCACCAGGCGGCTGGACATGGTCGTGCGCTACTCCGGCAACCTCGCCGAGGGCATGACGGGCATCCGGCAGGGCCTCGACATGATGTCCAGCGAGCTGCGGGCCGCGCAGTCCAAGGCGGAGAGCCCGGAGAAGACCGACGACAACGACAAGCTGCTCTCCGGCGCCGGCAAGGGCTTCCTGCTCGGCGGCGCCCCCGGCGCGGTGATCGGCGGGATCGTCGGCCACCAGCAGGACAAGGCCGAGCAGGAGAAGGCGCACCAGCGGATGGTGCAGGTGGTGGCGAAGCTCGCCGAGGGCTACGACTTCTCGGCGTACGGCCGGATCGTCGTGCCGGACCCGCCCGAGGTCGAGCTGCCCGGCAACACCAGCAACGGCGACCCGACGCTGCAGAACGGCCCCTCGGTCAAGACGCCGTCGTCCGGCCCGAACCTGGGCAGTTTCGGCCCGGGAGCGAGCGCCACCGCCACCACGTCGGGCGTGCACCACACGGCGCCGACCAGCGGCACGCCCGGTGCGGGCGCCCCGGGCGCGGGCACACCGGGCGGCAACCCCGGCGCGGGCGCTCCGGGCTCGGTCACCACCGGCGGAACCGTCGACCCGGGCGGCACCTCGCTGGCCGGCGCCGGCCCGTTGACCGGCACCACCGGCGGCCCGACGATCGGCGGCAGCGCGGGCTTCGGCTCCGGCGGCGGCCCCGCCACGATGACGGCCGGCGGGGGCGGCGGCGGGCTCTACGGCGCCCCCGGCGTGCTCAGCACCGGGTCGCTCGCGGGCACCGGTCCCAACTCTGCGTCCTCGGCCCGGTTCGGCGGCGCGCCCGGCGCGGAGAACCGCGCGGCGGCCGGCACCGGCCGGCTCACCTCCGGTCGCGGCCTGGTGGTCGAGGCCGGGGGCAGGTCCGGCGAGCGGGCCGGCGGCACCGGGCGGCCCGCGATGGCCGGCCGTGGCGGCGTGCTCGGTGGTCGCGGCAGCCACGGCGACGACGAGTCCGACGGCCGGCTGACCTGGCTCACCGAGGACGAGATGGTCTGGGGCGACGGCGACGGCGCTCCGCCGCCGGTGCTCGGCGGCAACTGACAGCGGCATCGAGGCAGCGGTCCGTCCACAGCGACCCGTGGGACGGCTCACGTAACCAGCAAGATCTTTGAGCTGCGAAATCGTCCGCTGACCGATAGGTTGAATTGGTGCTGCCCGTAGCGTTCGCCCCGTCCACCTGGACGGCGACGCTGCGCCGGATCGCCCGCACGGCCGTGGCCGGCCTGGTGCTGATCGTCGGCCTCCAGGGCATCGCCGCCGCACCCGCCCATGCCGCCGTGACCGAGCAGTCCGTCGCGGTCACTGTCGCCTCCGCCGCCGCGCCGAGCGTGATCGCGTCTCCGGTTCCGGCCGAGGTCGGCCTGACGACGGTCGCGGCGGGCGGCACGACGGCCGACGGCGCGCCGCGATCCACCTCCGGTCCCGCCGCCGACGCGGCCGGCACCGAATCCACAGCCGCCGGGCGGGTGCCCGGCGTCGAGGCCGTCGCCGTCGCCGACCCGGCTCGGGCAGCCATCGCCCGCCGCGGTCCGCCGCGCGCCTGACCGGGCCACCTTTCCGGTACGCCCCGGCGCGGCCACACCTGCCGCACCCGCGCGCCCTGCCGCGTCTCCGTAGCGAGACGCACCCCACCCGGATGACCGGGCCACAAACCGTTGTTCGTCAGTCGTTCCACCTTGAGGTGCTGGTGATGCAGACCGTCTTCTCCACCGTCCTGCCCGACGTCCCCGCTGCCGCCGTGATCTGGCTGGCTCTGCTCGCCGTGGCCGCCACAGTGGTCGCCGCCCTGATCGTCCGCCCGTCCCGGTTCCGCTCGGAGCTTGTCGACCGGATCAGTGACGCCGCCCGGCCGAGCAGCATCGATCAGGCCGAGCGGGCCCGCGTACAGGATCGGGAGCGGGACCGGTACGCCGACGAGGTGGCGGTGGCCGCCGCCCGCGCGGCGGCGACCGCCGAGCGGAGCCGGACGGAGTGGCTGACCGCCCAGGAGGAGGCCGAGGCGGCCTGGCAGGCGTACCAGGCGGCGGAGGACGACGTGCGGCGCCTGGCCGCCGCCGCGGCGCTGCCGCTGCCCCGGACCGCCCGGACCCCGGCCGAGTACGCGGACCGGGAGCGCTGGCTGCACCGGGCGGCGATGGACGCCCAGTGGCGCAACGAGATCACGGTGCGGCAGCTCAGCGACATCCTCGGCGGGAACGGCTGGGACCCGAGCCGGCACCCGGTGGAGCAGGAGCTGCTGCTGCGCCGGCTGGTTCGGGACAACCTCGCCGCCCGGCACCGGGCCGCCACGCAGCGGGAACAGGCCGCCTGGCAGGCCGCCGAGCGGGCCGCGGCGGCGGCGCAGAGCCTGCGCGACGAGGCGTTCGCGGCGCTGCACCCGGCCCCTGAGCCGCAGGCGGAGCTGTCCATCGTCGGGTTCGCCGGGCCGGAGACCACCCGGGAACTGCCGACCGGTTCGGCCGCCGTCGACATCACCCGCGAGCTGACCCCGGTTGCCCGGGGACGGGCGGCCGTGGCGGCCTGAGCGCCCCGGGCCACGACCCGGGGCGTCACGGCCACGACCCGCGGGCGGCATCGACCCGGCTCGGCTAGCGTGAGGGCGTGTCCCGTGAAGCCTGGGTGCTCGTCGTACTCGCCGCCGTCGTCGCGGCGGCCATGCTGGCCGGGGCGGTCGTGCTCGCCGTCCGGCTGGTCCGCACCCGCCGCATGCTCGGCGCGCTCGGCGCCGGCGGCAAGGTCGCGTTCTACGGCGCGCTGATCTACACGATCCTGCCGGTGGACCTGCTGCCCGACCCGATCTACCTGGACGACATGGGCGTGCTGGCCGGCGCGCTGTTCTACCTGGGCCGGCTGGCCGTCAAGCATCGTGCCGCCCAGGTGGAACAGCGGGCCACCGGGAAGTCCCCGGCGCTGCCGCCCGGCGCGGCGCCCCGCCGATGAGACACGCGAACGAGGAGACGGCATGGCGGGACGGCACCGGTTGGATCCGCACGACGGGCGGGTGGCCCGCTTCTTCGCGGACCGGCATCTCGCCACGCTGACCACGCTGCGCGCCGACGGCACCCCGCACGTCGTACCGGTGGGGGTGACCTTCGACCCGGAGGCCGGCCTGGCCCGGGTGATCACCTCCGCGGGGTCGGCCAAGGCGCGGCACGTCGCCGCGGCTGGACCGGACGGCACTCCGGCGGCGGTCTGCCAGGTCGACGGCCGCTGGTGGCTGACCGTGGAGGGCCGGGCGGCGCTGCGCGGCGACCCGGCTTCGGTGGCCGAGGCCGAACGGCGGTACGCCGAGCGTTATCGCACCCCGCGTCCGAATCCGGAGCGGGTGGTCATCGAGATCGCGGTGACCCGGCTCCTGGGCAGCCTGCCCGACTGAGGCGCTCTGTCCGGTTTCGCGGTGGCCCCGGTCACGCCCGGAAATGAGGCCCGGAAGCAGGGCGGTTGAACTCTCCGTACGCCGAGCGCCACTCCTGGTGCCGCGTCTCCCGCACGGAGCCGTCGACCCCCGAATGGAGCCTCGACATGAACCCGATCATCCGCAAGTGCCTGCTCTCCGTCGCCGGTCTCGCCGCTGCCGGCGGTGCCGTCGCCGGCCCGGCTGCCGCCCACGCGGCCCCGGTCAAGGGCAAGGGTGACCGCACCGCCGACTACGAGTACCAGGCTCAGCCGAACTTCTTCTACTGTGGTCCCGCCTCGGCCCGCATCGCGCTCTCGGCCGAGGGCAAGGACGTGAGCCAGGACGAGCTGGCCGCGAAGCTGGGCACCACCCAGAACGGCACCGACTCCGCCATCGACATCACCCGCGTGCTCAACGAGTACACCGGCGGCAAGTACCGGACCACCGAGATCCGCGACGACGTGGCCACCCCGGAGCAGGTGGCCCGCCTGCGCGCGGACATCCGGACCGCCGTGGACGACGACCGGCCGGTGGTGGCGAACATCCTGGGCGGCGCCCGGGACATCGACGGGGTGGAGCACAGCTACCCCGGCCACTACCTGACCGTGGTGCGGTACGAGGGCGACGCCGACACCGTCCTCATCGCCGACCCCGCCCGGCCGGACACACCGACGTACTGGATGGACGTGACCGAGCTGGCCAACTGGATCGCCGGACGCGGCTACAGCTCCTGACCCCGACGCCACGGCGGCCACGCTCCCTGAGGGGGCGTGGCCGCCGTCGTGTCCGGCGCCGGTGCGGGTGTACGGGGTCAGCGCCCGGTGTCACCCTCGCCGGTCCGCTGCTGCGCCATGTCGACGCCCTTGTCGATCTGGGCGTCGTACTTGCCGCCGGTGCGCTTGTCGGCCGCGTCACCCGCCTTCTCGATGCCCTGGTCGACCTGCTTGTCATGCTTGTCGGCGAAGTCCTTGGCCTTGTCCATGAAGTCGCTCATGTCGGATCTCCCTTCGATACGTTGGAAGCCTTCCCTGGGGCTGGGGGCACAAACACCGGGTGGGCGATTCCCGCCGGGGTGTCGGATCGACGTGCGTCGGGTACCAACGGCCACGATCGAGGAGGCGACGTGGACGCTGATGGATCCGAGCCGACGCGGCCGGCACCGACGACCGGCCCCCGGCAGACCTGGGCCGGGCTGCCCTGGCCGGTACGGACCGCTGTCACCTGGAGCGCCTGTCTCCTCGTGGTGACGGCCGGGTTGTGGCTGCTGGGGCAGATCGCGGTGCTGCTCGCGCCGCTGGCGGTGGCGCTGGCCGGCACGCTCTTCCTCACCGCGCTGCTCGATCCGGTCCTGGTACGCCTGCGCCGGCTGCGGGTGCCGGCCGGGCTCGCCGCGCTGCTCACCGTCCTGCTGCTGCTCGGCGTCCTCGGTGGTGCCGGCGTACTGGTCTGGAACCTCACCGCGAGCCAGTTCGGCGAGCTGAGCCAGCAACTCGACGAGGGGCTGCAACGCACCCGCGACTTCGTCACCTCCAGCCTGCCGGTCACCGATCAGCAGCTCGACCGGCTGGTGGAGCAGATCCGGCAGGGCCTGAGCAGCGGGACGCCCGACCCGGTGGCCGGGGCGCGCAAGGCAGCCGAGGTGGCCGGCGCGATCCTGCTCGCGCTGGTGCTGCTGTTCTTCCTGCTCAAGGACGGCCGTTCGATGTGGCACTGGGTGTTGCGCCGGCTGACCGGTCCGCGCCGGGAGCTGACCGCCGAGGCGGGCCGGGCCGGCTGGCGCACGCTCGGCGCGTACAGCCGGGGCACGATGATCATCGCGGCCATCGACGCCATCGGCATCGGACTGGCGCTTGTCGTGTTGCGGGTCCCGCTGGCCCTGCCGCTCGCCCTGATCACGTTCCTCGGCGGCTTCGTGCCGATCATCGGTGCCACGGTGGCCGGCGCGGTGGCGGTGCTTGTCGCGCTCGCCGCGAACGGTCCCACCACGGCTCTGCTCACGCTCGCCGCGGTGATCGCCGTCCAGCAGATCGAGGGCAACCTGCTGGAGCCACTGGTGATGCGGCGGCAGGTGCAACTGCATCCGGCGGTCATCCTGGTGGTGGTCACCGCCGGCACGCTGGTCGCCGGGGTGGCCGGCGCGTTCGTGTCGGTGCCGATCGCGGCGGTGCTCTGGCGGGTGCTGGACACCGTGCAGCGGCACCGCGCCGAAACCGGCCGCGCCGCCGGGCCGGACCCGGCCGTCGAAGCCGCGGGCTGACGGGCTGCCGCTCAGGCGGGGTGCGGCTGGCGCAGGTGGGTGGTGAACCAGGTACCTGCCTGGTCGGCCACCTGCTCCAGCGTGCCGGGCTCCTCGAACAGGTGGGTGGCGCCGGGCACGATCCGCAGCTCCGCCACCTCGCCGAGCGCGTCCCGGGCCTGCTCGTTGAGCACGATCACCTGCTCGTCCAGGCCACCGACGAGCAGCAGCGTCGGTGCGCGTACCGCGGTCAGTGAGCTTCCGGCCAGGTCGGGCCGGCCGCCCCGGGAGACCACCGCGGCCACCCGGTCCGGCCGGGCCGCCGCGGCGACCAGGGCGGCGGCGGCGCCGGTGCTGGCCCCGAACAGCCCGATCGGGAGCCGCCCCAGCTCCGGGTCGGCGCCCATCCAGTCGACGATTCCGGCCAGGCGCTCGGCCAGCATCCCGATGTCGAAGCGCAGTTCGGCGGTGACCTCGTCCCGCGCCTCCTCGTCGGCGGTCAGCAGGTCGACCAGCACGGTGGCCAGCCCACGGTCGTTGAGCGCGCGTCCGACGGCCGTGTTGCGCGGGCTGTGCCGCGAGCTGCCGCTCCCGTGCGCGAACAGCACCACCCCACCGGCCCCGCCGGGCACACTGACATCTCCGACGAGCCCTCCGTCGACAACAGGCACCGAAACCTCACGCATATCCCTCCACCCCCCGCCCACCCGATACCCCCCAACCGCACGATCATGAAGTTGACGGCCCAGAAAGCGCTTCCCCACGCCGCCAACTTCATGATCACGCCCATCCGGGCAAGACCACGGGAGATCTTGGTACGAAACGGCCCCTGGAGGGGCCGTTTCGTACCAAGATCCACGGGGACGCCACCCCAGCCCCACCGGACCCCGCCCGACGGGGTCGATCATGAAGTTGGCGGCAGATTTGGAGATCCACAACGCCGTCAACCTCATGATCGACGGGGACAGCCAGCGGGGATCCCGGCGGGGAACGCCGCGCGGGGACGCCGCGCGGGGACGCCGCGCGGGGACGCCGCGCGGGGAGGCCGCGCGTGCGGGGTTGCGTTGACGTCGGCGGCAAGGTTTAGCGTCGATTCACCAGGCAGGGACGGGGGCGGCGGATGCGGATCGGGGAGCTGGCGCGGCGGGCCGGTACGAGCACCCGCACCCTGCGCTACTACGAGACCCACGGCCTGGTCCGGCCGGGCCGGTCCGCCAACGGGTACCGGGTCTACGACGAGGCGGAACTGCGCGTCGTCCGCGAGATCCGCTCCCTGCTGGCGATCGGTTTCGGCCTGGACGACATCCGCCCGTTCGTCGCCTGCCTGCGTGCGGGGAACGACTCCGGTGACGTCTGCCCCGATTCGGTGGCGGTGCTGCGGCGCAAGCTCGCCGAGGTGGACGACTACCTCGACCGGCTGGGCGACGTCCGCCGCCGCCTGCACGACCAGCTCGCCCACGCGATCGCCCAACGGGAGGAAAGATGCCTCAGGACACGGGGACCGGCCGGCTGACCCCGGTCACCGACGACACCTTCGCGGCCACCGTGCTGGCCGCCGACCGGCCCGTGGTGGTCGACTTCTGGGCCGAGTGGTGCCCGCCGTGCCGGGTGGTGTCGAAGCACCTGGCCGAGCTGGCCGAGGAGTTCGGCGACGCGCTGCGCTTCGTCACCCTCAACACCGACGAGAACCCGGCCACCACCCGCGCCCACCGGATCATGTCCGCGCCGACCATGCTGGTGTTCCGGGACGGCGAGGTGGTCGGCTCGATCGTCGGCTCCCGCCCCAAGGACCACCTGCGGCGCAGCTTCGCCCGCCACCTGGACGGTTGAGCCGCCGCCGGGCGGGAACGCGCGGGGTGACCACGGACCCCGACGGATCGCGAGGATCGTCATGGCGAAACAGGACAGGTCCCGGGAACAGGAACTCACCGACCAGGAGCGCCGCAAGCGGGAGCTTGAGGGCTCGCCGGACTGGGCCGACCGCGCCTCGACGGCGCGGACATCCGACGATCCGCGGGCCACGGCGCCGCGCGACGCCGGCGGGCGCCCGTCAAACGGCCGCCAGTTCTGAGGTACGCGTACCGAGCGGTCCCGCCTCTTCGGGGCGGGACCGCTACATGCGTTCCGGCAGGTGCATCAGCGGCGCGCGGCCCTGCGGCTGCTCCGGCTGCGGCTCGGTCGGGTGCTCGGGCGGGATCGGCACGGTGACCGGCTGCGCCGAGGTGACCCGCAGCGGCTCGCCGTGGTGCCGCAGCTCCACCACCGTGTCCGGGCCGCCGTTGCGCAGCGAGTACGTGGTCTGGTGCGGCCGCACGTCGACGCGCAGTCGCATCCCGCGCCACTGGAGCGAGAACTCCAGTCGGCTGAGGCGGCTGGAGAGCCGGGGCGCGAAGGAGAGCGTCCCGTCGTGGTCCCGCAGGCCGCCGAATCCGGCGACGAGCGCGATCCAGGCGCCGGCCAGGGACGCCATGTGCACGCCGTCGCGGGTGTTCTCGTTCAGGTCGTGCAGGTCCATCAGCGCGGCCTCGCGCAGGTAGCGGTGGGCCAGTTCGAGGAAGCCGACCTCGGCCGCGAGCACCGCCTGGGTGCAGGCGCTCAACGACGAGTCGCGTACGGTGCGCCGCTCGTAGTAGACGAAGTTGCGCAGTTTCTCGGCGGCGCTGAACGCGTCGCCCCGCCAGTGCATGGCGAGCACCAGGTCGGCCTGCTTGACGACCTGCTTCCGGTAGAGGTCGAAGTACGGGTAGTGCAGCAGCAGCGGGTACTTCTCCGGTGGCGTGTGCTCGAAGTCCCACTCCTGGAACCGGGTGAACCCCTCGACCTGCTCGTGCACCTCGGTCTCGGCGTCGTACGGGACGTGCATGTCGTTCGCGGCGTCCCGCCACGCGGCGGCTTCCTCCTCGGTGACGCCGAGGTCGAGGGCCTGGTCCCGGTAGCGCATCGCGCAGTCCGCGGCGGTACGCAGGTTCCGCTGCGCCATCAGGTTGGTGTAGACGTTGTCGTTCTTCACGGCTGTGTACTCGTCGGGGCCGGTCACGCCGTCGATGTGGAACTGCCCGGCCCGGTCGTGGTGGCCGAGGGATCGCCACAGCCGGGCGGTCTCGACAAGCAGTTCCAGTCCGATCTCGCGTTCCAGTGTCTCGTCGCCGGTGACCAGCACGTAGCGGCGCAGCGCGTCGGCGACGTCGGCGGCGATGTGGAACGCGGCGGTTCCGGCCGGCCAGTACGCCGACGACTCGGGTCCTTCGATGGTGCGCCACGGGAAGGCGGCGCCTTCGAGGTTCAGCGTGCGGGCCCGCTCCTGGGCCTGGGCGAGCGTGGCGTGCCGCCACTGCAGCGCGTCGCGGACCGCGCCGGGCTGGGTGTACGTGAGCACCGGCAGCACGAACATCTCGGTGTCCCAGAACGCGTGGCCGTCGTACCCGGGGCCGGTGAGGCCCTTGGCGGAGATCGGCCGCCGTTCCCCGCGGGCGCCGGCCTGGAGCACGTGGAAGAGGCCGAAGCGGACGGCCTGCTGGACCTCCGGGTCGCCTTCGACGCGCACGTCGGCGGCGTCCCAGAACGCGTCGAGGTATTCCCGCTGCGCCCGGCGCAGCCCGTCCCAGCCGTCGAGCCGGGCCGCGGCGAGCGCCGCGCCGACCTGGTCGCGCAGCGCCGGCAGCGACCGGCGGCTGGACCAGCCGTACGTGAGGTACTTGATCACGTGCAGCTTCTCGCCGGGCTTGAGCACGCAGCCGATGGTGGTGCGGACCCAGTCCTCGTACCCTTCGCTCTCGATCGTGGTGCGTTCGGGGCCGTGCACGTCGTGGCCCATGGCGGCGGCGACCCGCAGGCCGCTGACCTTGGTCCGGTGGATGAGCAGGCCGCCGTCGTCGGTGGTGAGTTCTTCCTCGGCCTGCAGCGGTGACTCCAGCACGGCGGCCACCCGGGGGTCGCGGCTCTGCGGCGGCAGCGTCTCGTTGGCGACCAGCTCGGACTGGAGGATCAGCCGCAGCGGCCCGTCGACCGGCTCCACCTCGTAGTGGATGGCGGCGACCGAGCGCTGGGTGAACGACACCAGCCGGGTGGTGCGGACCTTGACCTCGCGCCCGGCCGGGGAACGCCAGTGCAGGTCGCGTTGGAGCGTTCCGGCGCGCATGTCGAGGACCCGCTCGTGGGCGAGCACCTCGCCGTAGCGGACGTCGAGCGGTTCGTCGTCCACGAGCAGCCGGATCAGTTTGCCGTTGGTGACGTTGACGATGGTCTGCCCGGACTCGGGGAAGCCGAAGCCGGCTTCCGCGTACGGCAGCGGGCGCAGTTCGTAGAAGGAGTTCAGGTACGTGCCGGGTAGGCCGTGCGGCTCGCCCTCGTCGAGGTTGCCGCGCAGCCCGATGTGCCCGTTGGAGAGCGCGAACACCGACTCGGACTGGGCCAGCACGTCCATGTCGAGGCGTACCTCCCGGACATGCCAGGGCTCGACCGGATACGCCCGTTCCCGGATCACGCGGCCGGCTCCGCCGCGAGCAGTTCGGCGAGGTCGGTGACCACCACGTCGGCGCCGTGCGCCAGCAGCTCGTCGGCCTGGCCGACCCGGTCGACGCCGATCACGTACCCGAATCCGCCGGCCCGTCCGGCGGCCACGCCGGCGAGGGCGTCCTCGAAGACGGCGGCCTGCGCCGGTTCGACGCCGAGCAGCCGCGCGCCTTCCAGGAACGTGTCCGGGGCCGGTTTGCCGCGCAGCCCGTTCGCGCGGGCGACCACGCCGTCGACCCGCGCCTCCAGCCAGTGGTCCAGCCCAGCGGCGTGCACCACGGCGGCGCAGTTGGCGCTGGCCGAGACGACCGCCCGCCGCAGCCCGGCCGCGGTGGCGGCCTCCAGGTAGCGAACCGAACCTTCGTACGCCTCGACGCCGTGCTGCTCGATCCGCTGGAGCAGGACGACGTTCTTGCGGTTGCCGAGGCCGTTGACCGTGTCCGCCTCGGGTGGGTCGTCGGGTGAGCCCTCGGGCAGGGTGATGCCGCGCGAGGCCAGGAATGTGCGCACCCCGTCGGCGCGCGGTCTGCCGTCCACGTAACGGTTGTAGTCCGGTCCGGGGTCGAACGGTTGGAACGGCTCGCCGGTTTCGACGGACCGTCGCCGCAGGTAGGCGTCGAACGTCTCCGCCCAGGCGGCGTTGTGCACCTTGGCGGTCTGCGTCAGCACACCGTCCAGATCGAAGAGACACGCGCTCACGTGCGCGGGGAGGCCCAGCATCGCTTGAATCTATCCGGCGCTCGCCCCGGGCAAACCCGTTCAGGGCTCAGCGGTTCGGTCGCAGCGTCCAGATCACGGTGAGCGAGGAGGTGAGCGTGCCGTCCTCGGTGTGGACCTCCACCTCGACCGGGAACTCGGGCCGCCGCCCGGCGTCCAGCTCGGCCAGCACTTCGGCCGGTGTGCCGCCGAGCCGCGCGATCGCCAGCACCGGCCCCACCGCCACCTTGAGGTAGCGGATGGTCGCGGTCACGGCCAGGGGTACGGCCCGGTCGAGCACCTGCCCGAACGCGGCCAGGACAACCGCGCCCGAGGCGCTCTCCCCCAGCGTGAACATGGCCCCGGCGTGCGGGCCGCCCACGTGGTTGTGGTGCGCCGGGTCGTCGGGGAGCCGGACCACGGCCCGGACCCCGCCCTCGGCCTCGGGCGCCACCTCGACGAACTCGATCCCGAGCGTGCGGGCGAACGGCACGGCGTCGAGGAGACCGGCCGCGACCTGGCGAGAGTCGATGCTCATGCCCGAACGCTACTCGCCGGTAACTTTTCCGGCAAGACACCGGAACACGTTGGCCGAATGTCACTAAATAAGTGACATCCACATCGCCTGACGCTAGCCTTGTCTCTTATTAAGAGACATTGGGACATGAGATGATCTACGCCACCCCAGAACTCAACGATCGCGACGAGACCGTCCTGGCCGAGGTGCATGACATGCGCCGCATGCTCGCCGATGTCCTGCGCACTCCTCGCCGGTGGACCGGTGGCCTCCGGCGCACGATGTTGGCCCGCGCGATTCTCGGCTCCAACAGCATCGAGGGCTACGTGGTCGCCGAGGACGACGCCGCCGCCGCGCTAGACGGCGAGGAGCCGCTGAGCGCCGACCACCGGACCTTCGCCGAGATCCGGGGCTATCGGCAGGCTCTGGGATACGTGCTGCAAACCGCCGGGGATCCGCACTTCCGGTTCGACACGTCGGTGATCCGCAGCATGCACTACATGATGCTCTCGCACGATCTGGGCAAGAGCCCGGGGCAATATCGCAAGGGCCCGATCTACGTCCACGATGAGCGAACCGATGAGCGGGTGTACGAGGGCGCGGACGCCGACCACGTGCCTCACCTCATGGAGGAGCTAACCGAAGATCTACGGTCGGATGTCACCGCCTCTCCGCTCGTCAAAGCAGCCATGGCGCATCTGAACCTGGTGATGATCCATCCGTTCCGTGATGGCAACGGGCGAATGGCACGCGCCCTTCAGACGTTGGTGCTCTCCCGACGCGCGATCGTCGAGCCTGCTTTCTCCAGCATTGAGGAATGGCTGGGCAGCAACACCGAGGACTACTACCGGGTGTTGGCGGTTACCGGACGTGGCCGCTGGAACCCCGAAGGTTCGGCGCACCTCTGGGTGTCGTTCAACCTGCGCGCCCATCACATGCAGGCGCAGACCGTCGCTCGCCGCTTCGAGGAGGCGTCCGGCATCTGGTCGGAGTTGGACGCGATCGTTGCCGAGAACAGGCTCCCTGAGCGGGTGACCGATCTCCTCTACGAGGCAGTCCTGGGCTATCGCATCCGTCGCTCCGGGTACGTCAAACTTGCCGATGTCGAGGACAGGACCGCATCTCGGGATCTGGCCAGCCTTGTCGAGCAGGGCCTTCTGGAAGCACGAGGTGAGCGGCGGGGCAGGCATTACGTCGCCGGCCCCACGCTGGTGACGGTGCGGGAAAGAGTCCATGCTCAGCGCAAACCGATCAGCGACCCCTATCCGGCCATGCCGGTCGTTCTCGCAACCGAGGCTGCCAATACGACCGGCTCAGGTGAACGCTTGTAACCACGGCTTATTTCACGGCGCTGTCGCGGCGTTTCGGCGGCTGTCGACTCCGGGTAGCGAATGGCCCATGAACCGCGATCTCGCGCGCGGGCTGACGGTGGCGTGGGCGCTCCCGGAGTTCCGCGACGGGCTGCGTCACCTCGTCGACCTCGACGAGGTGACAGTGCTGCTGGCCGCACTGTCCCTTCCGGACCGCGACCGCGAGGTCGAGCGCAGCGCGCTGGGCCTGCTGCGGTCCGGGCTCGACAGCACCGAGGTCCGGGAGGCGGTGTTGCTGCTGCTGGAGCGGGACACCGTACGCCGGCCGCTCGTCGCCGCGTCAGTGGAGCCGCTCGCCGACCGTCCCGGCCTGGTCACCGCCGTCACGTCCGCGGCCGAGGACCCCCGGGTACGCCACGAGGTAAGGGCGATGCTGGACAGCCCCGGCGTCCGCGAGCTGATCTGGCGGGCGGCCGACGACCAGGTGAGCGACAACCGGTTCGGGCTGGTCCGCCGGGCGGCGGTGCTGTTCGTCCGGCACCCGAGCGCGCGGCGACTGGCGTGGGCGCTCCGCCGGCACGGCGTGCTCCGCGAACTGCGCCGCAAGGCGTGATCCGGAGCCGCATCACCTGATCGGGCCGGTCAGCTCCGCACAGCGGGGCCGGCCCTCGACAGCTCGGCCGTCACTCGTAGCCCATGGCGGGGATGATCTCGCCCAGTTCCCGCTCGACGTACGCGCGGGTGCCGGCGTCGAACTGGTCGTCGCGGTGCGCGAGCCTGCCCGCCTGGAACGTCGACGCGGTGACGGCGTCCTCGACGCCGAGCCGTTCGAACAGGGCGCGCCGCTGCCCGGCCCAGTCGGCCGCGAGGTCTTCCGCCTTCACCTCGACGTACCGCCGGCTCGTCAGGTCGGCGGCGTTCCTCCTGGCCAGCCATCGCTGGTAGACAGGCACGAGGTAGGCCAGCGCCCCGTCGACTGTTGACGGCGCCCACGGCTGGGCCAGGTGGGAGGCGAGCACGGAGACCGGGTGCCGCGTGATGTGCACGATCGTCGCCTCGGGAAACAGCTCCCAGAGGAAGTCCATGGCGAAGAGGTTGAACGGCGTCTTCTCGCACCACGTCGGCTTGCCCGCGTCGGCCGCCGCGCCGCCGAACAGCGTCTCGACCAGGCCGCGCAGGACGGCGATCAGCTCGGCCCGGTCGCGGAAGTACCTCGGCACGACCCGTCGTCGGCCCGTCGGCCCGAACGGCCCGGTGGGCCGGTCGCCGTCGCCGAAGCCCGCCGCGGGCGCGGGCTCCTCGAAGGCGTCCGCGATCAACAGCGGCCAGAGCTGGTGTACGGCATCCCGGTAGCGCCGTTCGCCGACCAGCTCGGGCACGGTCTTGCCACGATCGTCACGCCGTCCGGGCACCCGTACGGTGAGGAAGTCGCTGAGCCGCTGCAGGGCGTCCTCGCCGACGATGGGGTCGTACCGTTCGGTGAGCGCGTCGGCCAGGTCCCGCAGGCCGCCGGGTTCGACGATGAACTTGGTTTCCATCGGGATCCGGTGGATCAGCGGGTGCTGGCCGATGACGTCGGCGATCCGCGAGGTGCCCGAACGACCTGTGCCCGCGACGAAGACCGGTGAGGGGGACGGCATGGGCGGCAGTGAAACTCCCGGCCGGGCGCAGGGGCAATCCATTTATCCCCGCCGGGAGCTGATCGGCCTCCTGGCCGACGCGGTCGGGTCCGTCACCGTGCCGTACCCGACCCGGGTCGCGGTCGACGGGCCGCCCGCTGCCGGCAAGACCACGCTCGCCGACGAGCTGGCCGCCGTCCTGCGCGCCCGGGGCCGGTACGTCATCCGCGCGACGGTGGACGACTTCCTCTTCCCCCGCGCCCGGCGTTACCGGCGAGGCGAGTTCTCGGCCGAGGGCTGCTACGTCGACACCCACGATCACGGGTCGCTGAACCGGGTGCTGCTCGATCCGCTCGGCCCGGGCGGAGATCGACGCTTCCGGCACACGGTCTACGACCACGCGACGGATACGGTGCTGTCCCCGCCGCCCACGACCGCTCCGGCGGACGCCGTGCTGGTGTTCGACGGTGTCTTCCTCCTGCGCCCGGAACTGGTCGACCGGTGGGAGCTGCGCGTCTTCGTGTCCACCGCGCTCGACAAGACGGTGGACCGTGCCGTGATCCGCGAGAGCCGCGTGTCGACGAGAGCCGACGTCGAGCGGCGCTGGCACGAGCGGTACCTTCCCGCCCAGCGGCTCTACTTCGCCACTGCCCGCCCGGCCGAGCACGCCGACGTCGTCGTGCACAACGACGACCCCGGGCGGCCGATGTGGGAGATCCGGGCGGGCGGGGATGGCAGGCTGGCAGCCATGGACAGGAATCGGGTGGCCGCCTGGATCGCGGCGTACGAGCAGGCGTGGCGCACACCGGGCACTGCGGCGCTCGGCACGATGTTCACGCCCGACGCGACCTACCAGCAGGGGCCGTACCGGGATCCGGTGGTCGGCCTGCCCGCCATCGTCCGCATGTGGGACAGCGAACGCGACGGACCCGACGAGGTCTTCCAGATGACCTCGGAGGTCGTCGCGGTCGACGGCGACACCGCTGTGGCCCGGGTGCAGGTCCGGTACGGCGACCCGGTCCACCAGGAGTGGCGCGACCTCTGGATCATGCGGTTCGCCGAGGACGGCCGCTGCCAGTCGTTCGAGGAGTGGCCGTTCGCGCCGGAACGGCGGACCACCGCCGCCGGGTGACGACGGCGGTCGCTGCCTAACCCCGCTTCGCGTACGCGACGAACGCCGCCCAGCTCGACGACGTGAACCTCAGCGCCGGCCCCTGCCGGTCCTTGCTGTCCCGCACCCCCACCACGCCGGGCAGATTGTCCGCCACCTCCACGCAGTCGCCGCCATTACCGCTGCTGCGGGTGCTCTTGCGCCAGATCGCGCCGGTCAACTCCATCGCTTCGCCGCCTCCGAGATCGCCGCCAGAGTCTCCCCGTGCGGCATCGCCTCCGCACGGCACGACGTCCAGCTCTGCCACTCATTGATGAGCCGAGCACGAACGCTGATCGTCGGGCCAGCGTTCGCGACCCGGCTGCCGGTTGACCGCTACGGGTCAGGCGCGCTTGGCGTACGCGACGAACGCCGCCCAGCTCGACGACGTGAACGTCAGCGCCGGCCCCTGCCGGTCCTTGCTGTCCCGCACCCCCACCACGCCGGGCAGGTTGTCCGCCACCTCCACGCAGTTGCCGGAATTGCCGCTGCTGCGGGTGCTCTTGCGCCAGATCGCGCCGGTCAACTCCATCGCTTCGCCGCCTCCGAAATCGCCGCCAGAGTCGCCCCGTGCGGCATCGCCTCCGCGCGGACGGACTCCCAGGTCTGTCGCAGTAAGTTCACGTCCACCGTCCGCTCCACGATTGTGCCGTGCAACTGGTTATCGAGGTAGCCCACGTCGTCGCCGTCGGCGGGGGTGGCGAGCACGAACGCACCGTTGAGCCCGGGATAGGCGCCGACCGTCTCCGGGACCAGGTGTAGGTGCACACGCGGCCGGCGGCCCATCTCGACCAGATGCTCCAACTGCTCGCGCATCACCTTCGGCCCGCCGACCGCCCGGCTCAGCACCGAGTGGTCGAGCACCGCCACGAACTGCGGCGGCGCGGGCCGATCCAGCACCGGCTGGCGGGCCAGCCGCGCGGCTACCTGCTGCTCCATCGCTTCACCGACGAGTGGACTCGCGCCCTCGTGCAACGCACGGATGTACTCCTCGGTCTGCAACAACCCGGGAACAACCAGCGGCTCGAAGCTACGCAGTGAGGCAGCTTCCTGCTCGATGCTCACCCACTCGCGGAACCACGGCATCAGCGCCTCCTGCATCAGCGCGTCCCGGATCCGCACCAGCAGGCCGCCGCCGTTCAGCACCTCGTCGCAGCGCTCGGTGAACTCGGCGCGCGGCGCGCGGCGGCACTGCTCGACGGCCGCCACCAGCGACGCCGAATAGCTCACCCGCTCGCCCAGCGCCTCCTGGGTAAGCCCCGCATCGGTACGTAACCGACGTAGCTCACCGGCGAACAGTTCCCACAACGGCACACGGATCATCTGCACACCTCTGCACACGGCTGCACACGGAAATCGGCCGGTCGGACGGCCGGGAAGGTGGGGGTGGAACGCCTTCCGACCCTAGCGGCGCGGTGACGAGACTGTCACGCAGTGGAATCGAATTCGTCCGATTCCCGCTACCGAGAGGAGTTGCGCCGTGCGACTGCGCTGGTTCCGCTGCCGGGGTGCGTCGGCACCGACACTGCCCCAGCGGGTACGGGGCGACAATCTGCCGGACTGGATGCGGCAGCCCACCCGTCCACTCCCGACGATGGGTCCCGGCCGGGTCGGCAACCTCACCCCGGCCCAGCAGTGGCGGGCGAACGGCGGTCGCTGGCCGGTCCCGGAGCAGCGCGGCGGCGACGCCGGCAACCGGCGGGACGGCCACCACGAGGAGCCTCGGTGATCAGCCACCAGCTCGGGCAGCCGCCGGACGGACCCAAGCCGGATCGACCTCGGCCGTACCCGTTGCACGCCACCCCGCACACGCCGCTGCGTCCGATGTGGTGCTGCCGGGCCTGCGGCCAGCCGTGGCCGTGCCCGACGGCCCGTCTGCTGCTGCGCAGCGAGTACGAGGACAACCGGATCGGGCTGTCCATCTACCTGTGCGGGCTGCTGTACGAGGCGACGCGCGACCTCTACCGGCTGAACCCGAACGACGCGCCCGCCCCGGCCGACATGTTCGCCCGCTTCGTCGGCTGGGGCCCGTACCGCCGTCACCCGCCCGTCCCTCCGGGCGGCGGCTGTTAATAAGGGGCCCTTCCTCTACCGGAGGCGTTAACAGGGTGCCCTTCCTTTCACCGCCAGCCGACGTCGATGCGGTCGCCTCGCTCGTCGAAGAAGTGCAGCGCGTCCATCCGCACCTGCACGGCGAGCGGGTGCCCGGGCGACACCTGCGGGTACGGCGCGAGCCGTACCGCCAGTTCCGCCGGACGACGGTGGTGGCGGCCCGGGTCGGGCAGCACGCTCGTGCGGTTGCCGCCACCCCCGCCGGCCTCCGGTGCCGGGGCTGACGCCTCCGTCGCGCGGCCGGTGAGCCGCTGCATCACCTGGTTGAACCGGCGCAGGCCGCGCTGGCCCGGTGCGGCCTGCTCCACCTGGGTGCCCATCTCGTCGACCACGATCGCGGTGGCGCCGATGTCGAGGAACGCGAGTGACTCGTGGCCGTGGTGCTCCAGGTAGCGGATGCGCCCGTGCAGCACGTCACCGGCGGTGTCCGGGGCGACCGGGGTGAGCGCCTCGGCCCGCATGCCGACCACGATCCGCTCGCCGTGGTAGTGCGCCACCGCCCGGCTGCGGATGTCGTCCCAGGGCAGGTAGAGCGACTGCTCGCCGAGGTTCAGCGCGACGTACCGGTCGAGGTGCACGTAGACCGACGCCTCCAGCAGGTTCATCCGGGGGCTGCCCAGGAACGCGGCGACGTAGAGCGTGGCCGGCCGCCCGTACACCTGGGTGGGGGTGCCCACGTCCTGGAGCACGCCCTTGCGCATGATCGCGACGCGGTCGGCCATGGTCAGCGCCTCGGCCTGGTCGTGGGTGACGTAGATGGTGGTGACGCCGAGTTCGCGGGTGAGGCCGGAGATCTCCGCCCGCAGTTCGGCGCGCAGCCCGCTGTCCAGGTTCGACAGCGGCTCGTCCATGAGGAACAGGCCGGGCCGGCGCACTATCGCCCGCCCCATGGCGACCCGCTGCCGCTGGCCGCCGGAGAGCTGGCTGGGTTTGCGCGCGAGTACGTCGCCGATGCCGAGCGCGCTCGCCACGTCCTGGATCCGCTCGCCGCGCGGGCCGGGCTCGATGCCGGAGAGCCGCAGCGGGAAGCCGATGTTGTCGCCGACCGTCATGTGCGGATAGAGCGCGAAGTCCTGGAAGACCATGGCGATCTTCCGGTCGCGTGGCGGCAGGTCGTTGGCCAGCTCACCGCCGAGCAGGATCGCGCCGGAGGACGGGTCCTCCAGCCCGGCGACCATGCGCAGCACCGTCGACTTCCCGCAGCCCGACGGGCCGAGCAGCACCATGAACTCGCCGTCGTTGACGTCCAGATTGATGGTGTCGACCGCGACTGTTCCATCCGGGAACACCTTGGTGACATCCTTGAGCGCGACGGTCGCCACCGCCACCTCCCCAGTTTTCTCTCCCCAAACCCGGGAATGACTGTGACCAGGATCATCTGATTCGCACATCGGGTAAACGTGCCATGTTCGGCTCGTGACAGTCCTATTAAGCGGTATTCGCCGGGCTCCGCAGTTAAGTGACCTGCCGGTAACCACTTTTACGGCATTTCGCCGAGGAACACGCGGCGTACCACGCGCTCGGCGGCGTGCCCGTCGTCCAGCGCGCAGAACCGCGACCGGAACGCCGCCCGGGCCCGCTCGGCCGCCTCGTCGTCGACCGCGCCGGACCGGAACACGTCGAGCAGCCCGGGGAAGTCCAGCGCGACGGTGCCCGGCGGCTCGGCCAGCAGGTCGAAGTAGACGCCCCGGGCCACCCGGTAGGCGTCCCAGTCCGGCGCGTAGACCACTATCGGCCGGTCCAGCACCGCGTAGTCGAACATCGCCGAGGAATAGTCGGTGATCAGTACGTCCGCCGCCAGGTAGAGGTCCTCCACCCGGTCGTACGCGCTCACGTCCAGCACGCCGTCCGCCGCCGGTCCCCGGGGATGCCGCTCCCGGTCGTGGAAGTAGTGGCTGCGCATCAGCAGCCGGCCCCGGGGCCCGAGCACGTCGAGCATCCGGTCCGGGTCGAACGGTGGCCGCCACCCGGGCAGGTGCTCGCGGTGCGTCGGCGCGTAGAGCACCACGTACTCGTCGGGTGCGATGCCCAGCGCGGCGCGGACCTGGCCGCGGTCCTCGGCGGTGGCCAGCGCCAGCCGGTCGTTGCGCGGGTAGCCGACCTCGAGCGTGGTGTAGTCCGCCGGGTACGCCCGCTCCCACATCTGCGTGGAGAAGCTGTTCGACGTGATGCTGTAGTCCCAGCGGTCGACCCGGCGCAGCAGCCCGGCGAAGTCCATCCCCATCGCGCCCACCGGGTAGCGCTGCTGGTCCAGCCCCATCACCTTGACCGGCGTGCCGTGGTGGGTCTGCACGTGCACCGAGCCCGGCCGCTTGCGGACGAAGTCCGGGAAGTTGACGTTGTTGACCAGCCAGCGGGCACGCGCCAGCACGCGGTGGTACTCGCGGGTGCCGGCCACCACGTACTCGACACCGGGCGGCAGCGCGGCCACCCGGTCGCGGCGGACGATCCACACGCCGCGCACCTGCGGCGCGAGCCGGCGGGCCGCCTCGTAGATCGCCGCCGGGTTGCACGAGTAGCCCCGGTACCAGTAGGCCGCGTACACGGCGAGCGTCGGGTCGACCGGCCGGTGCAGCTCGGCCCGGTAGTACTCGCCCAGCGCCAGGTCACGGGCCCGCCGGGCGGTACGCCGCACCACCGGCGTGACCCGTCGCCGGGCCCGCCGCGCGGTCCGCCGGGCCGTCTCCGTCGCCTGGTGCGCCTCCCGCAACGCGCTGAACGTTCGCCATCGGCCGGCCGCCACCAGCCGGTGCTTGAGCCCTTCCGGGCCGGGCGGGACCGGATAGCCCTCGGGCGGCAGGAACCGCACGTAGTCGGCGTGCATCTGGGCGAAGAACGGCGCGCGCAGCTCGGGGGCGATCCGGTCGCCGTTGCCGAGCACCGTCAGGTAGTGCCAGATCATCCGCTCGAACACCGCCGGTCGCAGCCCCGTCACCTGCCAGCGGTCCATCAGCCCGAACACCCGGTGCCACTGCGCGAAGACCTCGAAGTGCCGGTCCCCCCGGGTCTTCGTGATCGCGCCGGTGCGGCGCTGCCGGTAGTTCAGGCAGATCCGGTCGAGTACGCCGATCCGCCCGGCGGCCATCAGCGCCGGATAGCTGAACGAGACGTCCTCGTACCAGCCCGGCTCGAAGCGCAGGCCGCGCTCGATCAGGAACTCCCGCCGTACCACCCGGTTCCACGCGGTGTGCAGCAGCTTCAGCGTCTCCGGCCGGTCCCGCAGCGTGAACGTCGTCGCGCCGGGCGGCACCGGGAACACCTCGCGCATTGCGCTGCGGGTGCCGATGTTGTTCCAGTGCGCCCGGACGTGGTCCACGATCAGCACGTCCGGCGCGGTGTCGCGGAGCCGGTCCGCGACGTGCGGCAGGCAGCCGGGCACCAGCCAGTCGTCCCCGTCGACGAACCACACGTACTCGCCGACGGCCCGGTCCAGCCCGATGTTGCGGGCCGGACCGAGCCCCACGTTCTCGGCGAGGCGCACCGGGCGGACCCGGGGGTCGCGCAGCGCGTACTCGGCCAGGATCTCGCCGCTGTCGTCGGGGGAGGCGTCGTCGACGCCGATCACCTCGATGTCGGCGAACGGCTGGTCGAGGATCGAGTCGAGACATTCCCGCAGGTAGCCCTGCACCTTGAAGGCCGGCACGACGAAGCTGATCAAGGTCACCCCGGCCCGCCCTCCGTCAGCCCGGCGAGCGCACACCCCCACGGGCGCGGGCCGGCAGGACCACCCAGGCGAGGACCACGCTCGCGACAAAAACCACGAGAAGGTACGCACCGAGTGTAGCCAGAGCGATACTCGCATATCCGGCGATCAGCCCGATTGCCAGCAGCAGGGAACGCCCCGGCCAGCCCAGCGTGGCGGCGTGCAGCGGCGGAGCCGACTGCCGCTTCTCCAGCCGGGCGGTCAGGTCGTAGTGGTGCAGCGTCAGCACCAGCACGTACCCGAAGATCAGCCAGGCCGGTGCCCGGCCCGCCACCCCGACCGCGATGGCGAACAGATACTCGGCGGCCCGCAACGCGGCCGGCACCAGCCAGTCCAGCGACCCCTCGTGCGGCGCCCGCGAAGCCTGCGCGGCGCCCAGCAGCAGCACCAGCGCGAGCACCGGCACCCAGACCGGCAGGTCGCCGCCGCCGTGCACCGCGAGCAGCGCCCACACCAGCGTCCCCGCCGCGCCGAGCGCGCCCAGCACCGCCAGCAGCAGCGGCCGCCGCGTGGTCGGCAGCGTCCGCGCCAGCACGCCGTCGTCACGGTGCAGACCCGCGTCCACAGTGGCCATCACCGGCACCCGCATCCACCGCGCCCGCAAGGTCCGCAACCCCCCGGTGTACGCGAACGCCAGCGTCCCCCAGACCAGCACCGCGACCAGCGCCACCAGCGGCCCGAACAGCGCGGCGGCGATCGCGATCAGCGCCCACCGCTCCCCGATCGGGAACACCACAGTGCGCTTCAGCCAGTACGACACCGAGCCGGTGTCCGCCTGCACCCGCGTCGACGCGGCGTTCAGCTTCCCGCCGATGCCGCCCGCGTCGGCGGTCACCACCTTGGGCCGCCGGGCCGCCTCGTCGTGCAACGCCCCGTACCAGGTGTCGGTCATGTGCCGCACGGTCTGCAACGTCATCGCGGCCAGCGCCAGCGCCCAGCCGTACCGGAACCCGGCATGCGTGGCCCCGAAGCCGAGACCGGCGTAGACCACGTACTCCTTGAACCGGTCGGCCATCGTGTCCAGCCAGCCGCCCCAGGCGCTGAAGTGCCGGGTGTAGCGGGCCAGTTGCCCGTCCACGCAGTCGAGCACGAACCCCAGGTAGAGCAGGACCGCGCCGGCCACCAGCGCGGGCCGTCCACCGACGCCGAACAGCACCGCCGCGGCCACCGCGAACGCCACCGAGACCATGGTGACCCCGGTCGGGCCGATCCCGATGCGTGCCGCCGCCTTCGTGACGTACGGCGACCAGGTGCTGACGAAGAACGTGGTGAAGAAGTCGTCCCGCTCCTTCACCGACAGCTTCAACTCGGCCCGGTCCTCGTCGACAGCGGCCACCGCCGCCTCGGCCGCCGCCCGCTGCGCCTCGTCGCCGACCCGGTGCGCCACGAGCAGACGTACCCGCTGGGCGAAGATCAGCGTGCCGCGGGCGGCGAGGTCGGCCACGAGCCGGTCCACCGCGTTCCGCGGCCCGCCGTCCGTTGCGCCGACGCCCGGCGCGGACGCCGGGTCGGTCAGGCGCGCGTCCGGCGCATCCGGCGCGGCGCCTGCGGCGCGGCGGGCGGCGTCGGCGAGCGCCGGCAGGTCGGCCGGGCCCACCCGCAGCGCGCCGCCGAACACGCCGCTCGCGTCGGCGGCGTCGACCTCGACCACCTGGCCGCGCTCCTCGCGCACGGTGGCCTGCCCGGGAGCGGGCGGATCGGTGAGCACCAGCGCCACCGTCGGCCCCACCGGGCTGGTCGCGAGATGCTTGAGTACGGCCGTGTGCGCCACCAGGTCCGCACCGCTCACCAGCACCGGGCCGGTCGCGGCGGCCACCAGGTCGGCCAGCTCGGTCAGGTCGGCGGCGATACGCACGTCGTCCGCCCCGGCCCCGCGCCACTGCGCGGCCAGGCGTTCGGTGAGCGGTTCCCCGGCGGGCCGGCCGGGCTCGGTGAGGTGGCCCGCCGCCGGGTCGGCGGCGAGCACGATCGCGAGCGTCACCGCTTCGCCGCGTCGGCGTAGGCCGCCAGCGCCTCGTCGATCGTCCCGTCGACGATCAGCCGTCCGGCGTCGAGGTACAGCCCCCGACGGCAGAACCGGGTGAGGTCCTTGTCGTTGTGTGACACCAGCACCAGCGTGCGCCCTTCCGCGAGAAGTCGCTCGATGGTCGCATAGCACTTCGCGCGGAACTCCGCGTCCCCGACCGCTGTCACCTCGTCCACAAGCAGCACCGGGTGCGGCAGGTGCGCGATCACCGCGAAGCCGAGCCGCACCTTCATCCCCGACGAGTAGTGCCGCACCGACGTGTCGATGGCGCGTTCCACCTGCTCACCGGCGAACGAGACGATCTCGTCGAAGTGTTCCCGCAGGTACGCCGACGACAGTCCGTGCAGCCCGCCCACCAGGTACAGGTTCTCCCGGCCGGTCAGGTCGCCGGAGAACCCGGCGGACAGTTCGAGCAGCGGCGCCACCCGGCCGTGCACCCGGATCGAGCCCTCGTCCGGGATGAGCACGCCGGCGATCAGCCGCAGCAGCGTGCTCTTGCCGGTGCCGTTGCGCCCCACCACGCCCACCGTCTCGCCCGGTTCGATCCGGAACGACAGGTCACGCAGCGGCCAGAACCGGCCCGCGTCCGGGTCGCGGGCGCCCCGGTGCACGATCAGCTCCCGCAGCCGCAGCTGGCGGCGCCGGTTGCGGACGAACCGGATGCCGAGCCCGTCCGCCTCGATGATCGGGGCCATTCAGAGTTCCTTCAGCACTGCCGGTTCGAGGCGGTGGAACGCCCACCAGCCGAGCGCCAGCACCAACACGCTGCCGGACACCGTGATGGTGAGCAGCCGGGCGTCCGGGAACTCGTCCGGGTACCAGACCGCGTGGTGCAGTTGGAAGATCCCGACCAGCGGGTTCAGCTCGTACCCGATCTTGAGCCAGCCCGGCATGCCCGACTCCTGGACCAGGTCGAGCGGGTAGATGATCGGCGTCGCGTAGAACAGCAGCCGGATGATCAGCCGCATGGTGCGCTCGATGTCGCGCATCAGCACGTTGCCCGCCGACAGCAGCAGCGCCAGCCCCACCAGCAGCACGAACTGCACCGCCACCGCCAGCGGCAGCGCCAGCAGGCTCCAGCCGGGGCGGATCTTCCCCTGGCTCGCGTAGATCGCCGCGACGGCGACCAGGATCGGCAGCCCGGCCAGGTACTCGGCGAAGCGGCCGGTGACCCGCCCGATCGGGAAGATCGGCCGGGGCAGGTTCATCGTGGTGATCAGCCGGGCCTGCCCGGTGAGCGCGTTCGCGGCCTCGGTCAGCGCCGAACTCGCCCACATCCAGGCGAAGATCCCGGTGATCAGGAACAGCGGGTACGACCCGGCCGCCTCGCCCAGGTGCCGCCGGGTCGCGCCGGAGTAGAGCACGCCGAAGACGAACCAGTAGATCAGGCCCATGCCGAGCGGTTCGATCAGCGACCAGAAGTAGCCCAGCACCGACTGCTGGTACTTCACCGCGAGGTCCCGGCGGACCAGGATGCGCAGCGAGGTGCGGGCGGACCAGAGCGCCGCGACGCCTGACGTCACCGCATGATGGTCGCTTTGTCAGTCGCGCTCCCGGGCCGGGTGCGGGCCGGGATCACCCCAACGAGGTCAGCACTCGATGACGTTGACGGCGAGCCCGCCCCGCGCGGTCTCCTTGTACTTGACCTTCATGTCCGCGCCGGTCTCCCGCATGGTCTTGATGACCTTGTCCAGCGACACGTGGTGCACCCCGTCGCCCCGCAACGCCAGCCGGGCCGCCGTGATCGCCTTGATGCTCGCCACCGCGTTGCGCTCGATGCACGGAATCTGCACCAGGCCACCCACCGGATCGCAGGTCAGCCCCAGGTTGTGCTCCATGCCGATCTCGGCGGCGTTCTCCACCTGCTCCGGCGTACCCCCCAACGCCTCGGCCAGCCCGGCCGCCGCCATCGAACACGCCGAACCCACCTCACCCTGACAGCCCACCTCGGCACCGGAGATCGAGGCGTTCTCCTTGAACAACACACCGATCGCGCCCGCCGCCAGCAGGAACCGCACCACGCCCTCCTCGGACGCGCCCGGCACGAACCGGGTGTAGTAGTGCAGCACCGCCGGAATGATCCCGGCAGCCCCGTTCGTCGGCGCGGTCACCACCCGCCCACCCGCCGCGTTCTCCTCGTTGACCGCCAACGCGAACAACGTCACCCAGTCCATCGCACGCAACGGATCCCCGCTACCGGTCTCCGCCTCCAAGCCGCGCCGCATCTCCGCCGCGCGCCGCCGGACCTTCAACCCACCCGGCAGTACGCCGTCACGGGTGCAGCCGCTCTCCACGCACTCGCGCATCACCCGCCAGATCTCCAGCAACCCCGCCCGCACGTCCGCCTCGCTACGCCAGGACAGCTCGTTGGCGAGCATCACCTCACTGATCGACAGACCCGCCTCCGAGGTGACCTCGAGCAGTTCCGCGCCGGTCAGGAACGGATGCCGTACCCGGGTGCTGTCCGCCTTGATCCGGTCCGCCCCGGCGGCCGCCTCGTCCACCACGAACCCGCCACCCACCGAGTAGTACGTGCGCGTCCGCACCTCGTTCCCGGCCACGTCGTACGCCGCGAACGTCATCCCGTTCGGGTGATACGGCAACGACCGCCGGCGGTGCAGCACCAGATCCGTGTCCGGGTCGAAGTCGACCCCCTGACTGCCGAACAGGTCGAGCCGCCGCTGGGTGCGGATCCGCTCGACGCGCGGCCCCACCGAGTCGGTGTCGACGGTCTCCGGAACCTCGCCCTCCAGCCCCAGCAGCACCGCCCGGTCACTGCCGTGCCCGTGACCGGTCGCGCCGAGCGAGCCGAACAGCTCCGCCCGCACCCGCGCCACGTCGGCGAGCTGCCCGTCAGCCTTCAAACCCGCCACAAACGTACGAGCCGCCCGCATCGGCCCGACCGTATGCGAGCTGGACGGCCCGATACCGACACTGAAAAGATCGAAAACACTGATCATTTGCTGCTTTCCTCGCCGTCGTCCCCGTTGTGCGGATCCGAGCCGGTGCGTGGGGTTGCCGCCCCCGCCAGGCGGGACGGCCGGCGCCCAGGGTGGGGGCGCCCGACCCGCGAGCCTACCCCGCCCTCGTGATACCCGCCCCCACTCCGCCCCATGCCCGCCCGCGAGGAAGCGCTGTCCCCTCCGGCCCCCACTCCCCCCGTCGATCTTGGAGTTGTGGCGCCCGGATGGCGGCATTTACGACCTTCGTGAACCACCACAACTCCAAGATCGCCGCACAGCGCGGCGGGAGGCCGGCTCCCGGCTCCCGGCTCCCGGCTCCCGGCTCCCGGCTCCCGGCAGATCTCGGAACCAAACGGCACCCATAGGGACCCTTTCCTTCCAATATCTCCACGAATCCCACTCAACGGAACGCCAGTCCCGCACCACGGAACGCACTCGCCGCAACACGCGACCGAGCGCGGCTCCCACCGCACGCCACCCCGTCAACTGCCGCGATCTTGCACTTCCCGCCCCGTCAATCCAGAGCAAATAGGGCACGTCGAGGGCCTCAAGTGCAAGATCGCGTAAGGCGGGAGACGGAAGGCGGGAGACGGAAGGCGGGAGCGGGAGGGGGCGGGAGGTAGGGCTGATGGTGTGGCCAGCAGTGCGGAAGCGCTGAGCAGGAACCGCAGTTCCCCGACCCGTGACTGCGGGACCACCTCGGACCGGAAACCGCGGCGGCGACCCGGGAGTCTCCGCGGTGAGTCGGTGGGGACGGTCCGGGGTATGCACCTACGGGTGCCCGGGTCGCCGATCATCCTCGGGGCCGAGGGCGCGGCGCGCACCCCTCTCTACCGTGGAATCAGCGCGGCGGATCGCCGCAGAAGTGGGAGACGACGATGAGTCGCAAACTGGTCCGGCCCCGCCAGGGGCGCATGATCGCCGGTGTCTGCGCCGGCCTGGGGCAGCGGTTCGGCATGTCGGCCGGCCTGGTCCGGCTGCTGTTCCTGCTGTCGCTGCTGCTGCCCGGCACGCAGGTGATCATCTATCTGATCCTGTGGGTTCTGATGCCGAACGAGGACCGCTACCTCGCCACCCGCTGACGCGACACGAAGCCGGGACACCGGCACACACGCGACGCGCCCGCCCCGGACCATCGGGGCGGGCGCGCGGCGTCAGCGCACGAAGATCAGGGCGCGGTGTAGGTGACAGTCACCTTCTCGTAGCCGAGCGAGCGCAGCAGCCCTTCCAGCATCTTGCGGGTGTTCTCCTCGGCGCGGGCGGCGAGCCCACTGTCGCGGGCCGCCGCGGTGATCCGGTCCTCGGCGAGCTTGTAGATCTGCTGCTGCCGGTTGGGGTCGCCGGCCACCAGGTCGTTGAGCCGGTTGATCAGGCCCCGCTGCTGGGCGAAGACGTAGCTCTTGTCCATGTCCAGGTCGGTCTCGCCGAGCTGCGGCGCGGGCAGCTTGATCTCGGCGGACTTGCCGTCCTCGGAGACCGTCACCGCGCCGTCGGCGATCTTCGCGAAGTCGACGTACGCCTCGACGCGCCCCGCCCCGACGAACAGCGTGCGCTCGTTGAGCAGGAAGTCGGGCACGTTGCGCCGGTCGTTCTGCACGTCGACCACGACCTGGAAGTTGCCCTCGGCGGCGACGTAGCGGCTCAGGTCGCGGATCGACTTGAGCAGCGGCGGCTGGCTGCGGTCGGTCTGTTCCTTGGCGAACGGGTTGCGGAAGTCGGGCAGCAGACCGGTGGCCTGCACGCCGAGCAGCACCACCACCGCCAGCGCCGCCGCGCCGAGCACCCAGAGCAGGCCACGAGCCGCGCCGCCGCCCGACGCCGGGGCGCCCGGACCGGGCTCGCGATCGGGATCGCGGCCCGGGTCGGGCGAGCCTTCCGCCCGGTCGCGAAGGGACTCGCTGGTGGGGTAGTCCGGGAACTCCCGGGTGGGCTCGTTGATGTCACCGTCGCGGGCCATCGCCCTCACCGTCCTCGTCCGACACATCGACTGACAAAGACGGTACGGCCACCGTGCGACAGTCGCTCGCCGAGCGTCCCGATCGGGTGAAACCGCAGGTCAGGCGAACGCGGACAGGCCCGTCAGCCGCTGGCCGATGACGAGCTGGTGGATCTCGGAGGTGCCCTCGTAGGTGAGCACGCTCTCCAGGTTGTTGGCGTGCCGCATCACCGGGTACTCGCCGGAGACGCCGTTCGCGCCGAGGATCGTGCGGCACTGCCGCGCGATGGCGAGCGCCTCCCGGACGTTGTTCAACTTGCCCACGCTCACCTGGTGGGGCCGCAGCGAGCCGGCGTCGGCGAGACGGCCCAGGTGCAGCGCGAGCAGCATCCCCTTGTTCCACTCCACCGCCATGTCGGCGAGCTTGGCCTGGGTGAGCTGGAAGCCGGCGAGCGGGCGGCCGAACTGGGTGCGCGTGGTCGCGTACTCCAATGCGGTTTCCAGGCAGTCGCGGGCCGCGCCGAGCGCGCCCCAGACGATGCCGTGCCGGGCCTCGGTCAGGCACCCCAGCGGCGCCTTCAGCCCGATCGCCTCGGGCAGTCGCGCGTCGGCCGGCAGCCGGACGTCGTCGAGCGCGATCTCGCCGGTCAGTGACGCGCGCAGCGACATCTTGTGCCGGATCTCGCGCGCCGTCACCCCCGGCGTGTCCATGGGTACGGCGAAGCCGCGCACGCCTTCGTCGGTGCGCGCCCAGATCACGCCCACGTCGGCGATCGGCGCGTTGGTGATCCACAGTTTGCTGCCGTTGAGGATCCAGTCGTCGCCGTCGCGGCGGGCCCGGGTGGCCATCGAGCCGGGGTCGGAGCCGTGGTCGGGTTCGGTGAGCCCGAAACAGCCGATCGCCTCGCCGGCCGCCATGGCGGGCAGCCAGCGCTGCTTCTGCTCCTCGCTGCCGAAGCGCCAGATGGCGTACATGGCCAGCGATCCCTGCACCGACACCAGCGAGCGGACACCGGAGTCGCCGGCCTCCAGCTCCAGGCAGGCCAGCCCGTACGCGACGGCGGACGCGCCGGCGCAGCCGTAGCCGGTCAGGTGCATGCCGAGCAGGCCGAGCTTGCCGAACTCGCGGGCCAGCTCACGGGCCGGCACCTGGCCGTCCTCGTACCAGCCGGCGACGTGCGGGCGTACCCGGTCGGTCACGAGCTGGCGCACGACGGCGCGGATCTGCCGCTCCTCCTCGCTGAGCGACGCATCGATGTCGAGCAGGTCCAGAGGAGTCATGGCGTCACCTTAACCAAGGCTCAGCCGGGCGTCACTCGCCCTGGTCGCCGAGGACCAGCACGCGCGCGTGGATCTGGTTGCGCTGCTGCAGCGCCGCGCGCAGCGCCCGGTGCAGGCCGTCCTCCAGGTAGAGGCCGCCGTTCCACTGGACCACGTGCGGGAAGAGGTCGCCGTAGAACGTGGAGTCCTCCGCGAGCAGCTTGTCCAGCGCCAGTTCGCGCTTGGTGGTGATGAGCTGGTCCAGCCGCAGCGGGCGCGGCGGGATCTCGGCCCACTGCTTCAGCGTGAGGTTGTGCTCCGGGTAGGGACGCCCGTCCCGGACCGCCCTGAAGATCACGGCGTGCTCTCCTCCCCCAGGCCCGGCTGACGATGTGGATGTCAGCCTAACCGCTCAGGTCCACCGTCCCCGCCGCACCACATCCTGCACCGGACGCCGCCCTCTGCGCAGCGACGGTGACCGATGGTCGACGGCCCGATAACCCACTGTGATGGCTCCGACGGGGCTGAGTTCCGGCGGTACCCCGAACGCCTCCCGGTACGCCTCGATCCGCTGCGGCGGAATGCCGAAGAAGCAGGCGCCCAGCCCTTCGTCCACGGCGGTGAGCAGCATCAGCAGCGCCGCGAAGCCGGTGTCCACGTACCAGTAGGGCACCGGCCAGCGGTCCTCGGCGCGGTCCGCCCAGCCCTTGTCCGGCTCGGCGTAGCGGTCCAGGTAGGCGTCACGGTTGGCGTGCGGCACCACGATCAGCGGCGCCCGGCGCATCCCGGCCAGCCAGCGTTCCCGGCCGCCGCCACCGGGCGTGGTCGCCGCCCAGAACCGTTCCCGGTCCTCGGGTTCCTCCAGCACCAGGAAGCCCCAGCCCTGGGCGAACCCGGCCGACGGCGCGCGGACCGCGTGGTCCAGCAGGCGGTCCACCACCTCCGGCGGTACCGGGCGGTCGGGGTCGTAGTTGCGCACCATCCGGCGGCGGCGGACTACCTCGGCGAACTCCACGCTCAGACCTCCGGCCGGACGCCCCAGGCGCCCCGCCAGGTCTGCCCCGGCTCCAGCGTGATGACGTCCCTGCCGGAGCGAAACGCATCCGGCGGGCAGGTCATCGGCTCGACCGCCACCGACCGGCGGTGCCGTTCCCCGCCGAGCGTGTCGCCGGTGAACACCTGCCACCAGCCGAACTCGCGGTCCGCCCAGATCCGCAGCCCGGACGAGCCGTCCGGCGAGCCGAGCGTCACCGCCGAGCCGCCGTCGGCGTCCCGCTCGACGTCACCGAAGGCGGTGTCGAGGACCAGGTCGCCGATCGGGCGCGGGCTGGTGAAGTCGAACTCGGAGCCGGTCACCTCGGTCGCACCGACCGGAAGCAGGCGGCCGTCCACCAGCACCCGCCGCCGGGCCGGCAGGTGCAGCCGAATCCCGTCCACGCCGGCCTTCGGCAGTTGCAGGTAGGGGTGCACGGAGAAGCCGAACGGCGCCGGCTCGCCGGACAGGTTCGTCGCCTCGTGCTCGGCCCGCAGCCCGTCCGGGCCGACGCTCCACCGGGCCCGCAGCCGCAGCGCCCACGGGTAGCCGGGGCTGGGCGGCAGGTCGTAGCCGATCGTCACGCTCTGGGCCGACTGCTCGATCAGCTGCCACCGCGCCCAGTTCACCAGGCCGTGCAGCGCGTTGTGCCGCTCCGGCTCGGTGAGGTCGAGCTGGAACGACCGCTCCCCGAACGAGTAGACGCCGTCCCGGATCCGGTTCGGCCAGGGCGCGAGCACCTGACCGGCCGAGCCGGGGCAGACCTCGTCCTCGGCGTACCCGTCGAGGTAGTCCACGCCGTCGTGCCGGTAGGCCCGCAGCCCGCCGCCCACCTCGACCACGACGGCCTCGTGGCCGTCGGCGGAAATGGTCCACTGTGTACCGGACGGTGGCTGCACGTCGATCCCCATGTCGGCGACCCTACCGTCAGTGGCGCTCCTCGGCGGGGGTGGTCGAGCGATAGCGCAGCAGCGCCGGGAACGCCACCACCAGCAACACCGCGAGTACGGCGGCGGCCAGGCCACCACCGACCATGGCGACGCCGGTGCCGAACCCGGCGGCCGTCGCGCCGGCCCGCAGATCGCCCAGACGCGGGCCACCGGCCACCACGACGGTGTTCACGCCCTGGAGGCGGCCCCGCATCCGGTCCGGCGCGTAGACCAGCAGCATCGACTGGCGCAGCGTGGCGCTGACCAGGTCCGCCGCCCCGGCGACGCCGAGCAGCACCACCGCCACCCACAACTGCCCGGCCAGCCCGGCGAGCGCGATCGCGACGCCCCAGCCGACCACCGCCACGGTGAGCGCGAGGCCCTGTCGGCGGACCCGGCCGATCCACCCGGAGGTCAGGCCGCCCAGCATCGCGCCGATGGCGATCGAGCTGTAGAGCCAGCCCACCGCCGAGGCGCCGCCGAAGCGTTCCTGCGCCAGCTCGGGGAAGAGCGCCCGCGGCATGGCCAGGATCATCGCGATCAGGTCGATGGCGAAGGACAGCAGCAGCACCCGCGTGGTGGCCAGGTAGCGGAAACCGTCGACGATGCTGGCCAGCCCGGCCTTGCGGACGCCGCCGTCCGGGTCCGGCGCGGGCGGCATCGCGGGCAGCCGCAGCGTGGCCCAGAGCGCCGCCGTGTACAGCAGCGCGTCCGCCGCGTACGCGATGGGCAGCGCCGTCCCCACCTCCCACCCGGCGAAGATCAGGCCGGCGGCGAGCGGGCCGAAGACGGCGGCGGCGGTGAACGTGGTGAAGTTCAGCGTGGTCGCGGCCGGGACCAGCTCGGCCGGCACGAGCCGGGGCAGGATCGCGCTGCGGGCCGGTGAGGTGATCGCGAAAGCCGTCGACTGGAGGCCGACGAGCAGCAGGAGCAGCAGCGGGCTGCGCACGCCGGCCAGCGACTGCACCAGCAGCCCCAGCGTCGACGCCCAGAGCACGCAACCGCCGACGAGCAGCACCCGGCGGCGGTCCCGGGCGTCGGCGATCGCGCCGCCCCACAACCCGAACAGCAGCAGCGGCACGAAACCGGCGATGCCCAGCAGGCCGACCCAGAGCGAGCCGCCGGTCAGGTCGAACATCTCCACCGGCACCGCCACGGCGGTGAACTGGAAGCCGAACATCGCGATCGCGTTGCCGGTCCAGACCCGCCGGTACGCGGGCACGCGCAGCGGGCGCAGGTCGATCGCCCAGCGGCGCGCACCCCGCCGCCGGGCCTGCGTGACGTCGGTCACGGCGCGAGCCGCTCGACGACGAAGACCCCGTTCCCGGTACGCCGGAAGCGCAGCCGGTCGTGCAGCCGGCTGGCCCGGCCCTGCCAGAACTCGACCGTCTCGGGCCGGACCCGGAACCCGCCCCAGTGCGGCGGCGCGGGGATCGGGTCCACGTCGGCGAACCGTTCCGCCGCCGCCCGGTACGCCTCGTCGAGCGCGGCGCGGTCCGGCACCACCGTCGACTGGGCGCTGGCCCACGCCCCGAGCTGCGAGCCGCGCGGCCGGCCGGCGAAGTACGCCTCGGTCTCGGCCCGGTCCACCGGCTCGACCCGGCCGGTCACCGTCACCTGCCGCTGCATCGGGAACCAGGGGAACACCAGGCTGGCCCACGGGTTCCCGGTCACCTCGGTGCCCTTGCGCGACCCGTGGTTGGTGTAGAAGACGAAGCCCTCCGGGTCGTACCCCTTGAGCAGCACGGTGCGCCCGCTGGGCCGGCCCCGGGCGTCGGCGGTGCCGAGCACCATCGCGTTCGGCTCGGGCAGCGGATGTGCCACCGCGTCGGCGAACCAGCGGGCGAACTGGGTGTGCCAGTCCGGCGCCAGGTCCGCCTCGGTCAGGCCCAGGTCGGCGGCGTACTCGTTACGCATACCGGCCGGTGCGGGTGTGTCGCCTGTCACTGTGCTCGTCCCTCTCCCGGGCGTGCCGGCGTCCCCCGACGCTGGCCAGGCCCCGGTACCCAGTCTTCTCCCTCTCTCACCGACGGCCAGCGGCGGGGATGTCGTGTGGCGCACAGTGGCTGTGGGTCGCGCAGCCGGTTACCCACCGGGCAAGATGTTCCGAACCACATCCCTGAAGGGTCGCCTGAGCTGCGGGGCTCGATCAGCCCGCCCGGGCGCGCCGAGCCGAAGCCAGGAGACGACATGTCCGATTTCAAACCGGGCCTGGAGGGCGTCGTAGCCTTCGAGACCGAGATCGCCGAACCCGACCGCGCGGGGGGTTCACTGCGCTACCGGGGCGTGGACATCGAGGACCTGATCGGCCAGGTCTCGTTCGGCAACGTCTGGGCGCTGCTGGTGGACGGCCGGTTCGGCCCCGGCCTGCCGCCGGCCGAGCCGTTCCCGGTGCCGGTGCACTCCGGTGACATCCGCGTCGACGTGCAGTCCGCGGTCGCCATGCTGGCGCCGTACTGGGGGCTCAGCCAGCTTCTCGACATCTCCGACGAGCAGGCCCGCGAGGACCTGGCCCGGGTGTCGGTCACCGCGCTGTCCTTCGTCGCCCAGTCGGCGCGCGGCCTGGGCCTGCCGGCCGTGCCGCAGAAGGAGATCGACAAGGCGGAGACCATCGTCGAGCGGTTCATGAAGCGCTGGCGGGGTGAGCCCGACCCGCGGCACGTCAAGGCCGTCGACGCGTACTTCATCTCGGCCGCCGAGCACGGCCTGAACGCCTCCACCTTCACCGCCCGGATCGTCGCCTCCACCGGCGCGGACGCCGCGGCCTGCATCTCCTCCGGCATCGGCGCGCTCTCCGGCCCGCTGCACGGCGGCGCCCCGTCCCGGGTGCTCAGCATGCTGGAGGCGGTCGAGCGCAGCGGCGACGCCGACGGGTACGTCAAGGGCGTGCTCGACCGGGGCGAGCGGCTGATGGGCTTCGGCCACCGGGTCTACCGGGCCGAGGACCCCCGCGCCCGCGTGCTGCGGCGCACCGCCAAGGAGCTGGGCGCGCCGCGCTTCGAGGTCGCCGAGGCGCTGGAGAAGGCCGCGCTGGCCGAGCTGCAGGCCCGCCGCCCGGACCGCGTCCTCGCCACCAACGTCGAGTTCTGGTCGGCGGTGGTGCTGGACTTCGCCGAGGTGCCGGCGCACATGTTCACCTCGATGTTCACCTGCGCGCGGATGGGCGGCTGGTCGGCGCACATCCTGGAGCAGAAGAAGCTCCAGCGGCTGGTGCGCCCGTCGGCGACGTACGTCGGCCACGGCTCGCGCAAGCCGCAGGAGGTCGAGGGCTGGGACGCCATCCCGCACGGCGTCTGACGTCTCGCCCGGGGCCCCGCTTCCACCCGCCGGTGGAGCGGGGCTCCGGCATTTCCGGGACCGGCTCGCGGCCCGTGTGGCGGACGCCTCACCGACCGGCGTGGGACTGGCCGCCGGACGGCCCGGAGCAGGTGCGAGGATTGCCGTGGCAGTGTCGCCGGAACGGGCTCGGACGCCGCCCGCCGCCACGCGGCAGCACATCGTCCGCGCCTGCCAGCTCACCTCTCGCCCATGCGGAAGGATCTTCAAGACCGTGGCTGACGCACCGACCATCCGGATTCCCGACGAGATCAGGCCCGCCGACGGACGATTCGGCTGCGGGCCGTCCAAGGTCCGTCCGGCCGCGGTCTCCGCCCTCGCCGACGTCGCCACCAGCTACCTGGGCACGTCGCACCGGCAGAAGACGGTCCGCGACCAGGTCGCCCGGCTGCGCCGCGGCCTGGCCGAGTTCTACTCCCTGCCCGAGGGGTACGAGGTGGTGCTCGGCAACGGCGGCACCACCGCGTTCTGGGAGGTCGCCACGTTCGGCCTGATCCGTGACCGGGCCCAGTTCGCCAGCTTCGGCGAGTTCGGCGCCAAGTTCGCCAAGTCGGTGAAGGATGCGCCGTTCCTGGGCGAGCCGACGGTGCGCAAGTCCGACGCGGGCAGCGCCCCGACGCTGGTCGCCGAGGCGGGCGTGGACGTCTACGCCACCCCGCACAACGAGACCTCCACCGGCGTCGCGGTGCCGATCAGCCGGGTCGCGGGCGCCGACGAGGGCTCGCTGCTGCTGGTCGACGCCACCTCCGGTGCGGGCGGGCTGGACGTGGACGTCGCCCAGACCGACGTCTACTACTTCGCCCCGCAGAAGTGCTTCGGCTCCGACGGCGGCCTCTGGCTGGCCCTGATGTCGCCGGCCGCGCTGGCCCGGGCCACCGAGATCAAGGAGTCGGGCCGCTACATCCCGGCCTTCCTCGACCTGGTCACCGCGATCGACAACTCGCGGCTGGAGCAGACGTACAACACCCCGGCGCTGGCGACCATCTTCCTGGCCGCCGAGCAGACCGACTGGATGAACTCCCAGGGCGGGCTGGCCTGGGCGGCCAAGCGCACCGCCGAGAGCGCCGGCATCGTGTACGGCTGGGCCGAGCGCTCGTCGTTCGCCACCCCGTTCGTGGCGGACCCTGCGCTGCGGTCCAACGTGGTCGCCACCGTCGACTTCGCCGACGGGGTGGACGCCACGGCGATCGCCAAGGTGCTGCGCGCCAACGGCATCGTCGACACCGAGCCGTACCGCAAGCTGGGCCGCAACCAGCTGCGGGTGGCGCTGTTCCCGGCCGTCGAGCCGGCCGACGTCGAGGCGCTCACCGCGTCCATCGACTACGTGGTCGAGCGACTCTGATCACGCCGTCACGGTGCGTGGCCGTCAGGGCTCCGGCGGCCACCCACCGTGATCATTACCGCAGCTCAGTCACGACATGCCGGGGTGTCGCAGTCCCCATCGGCGGGTAGATGAGCGTACGGTGGTGCGAGACGCCCGGGTGGCCGGCTCCCGTGGCGTGACGGCCAGCGAAGCGGGACGGAGGCAAGCCCATGCGCCCAGTACGCTTCGTCGCCCTCTCCGAGGACGGCCAGGCCCTGGTGCTCGCCGACGAGGTGGGGCGCCTGCTGGCGCTGCCCATCGACGAGCGGATCGCGTCGGCGCTGCACGCCGAGCCGGGCGCCCCGCCGCTCGCTGTGGTGCCGAGCGCCACCGACCCGACGCCGTCGCTGTCCCCACGGGACATCCAGGCCCGCATCCGCTCCGGTGAGTCCGCCGAGGACGTCGCCCGCATCGCCGGCGTGCCGGTCGACCGGGTGCTGCGCTACGCCGGCCCGGTGCTCCAGGAGCGGGCCATGCTCGCCCAGCACGCGCGCCGCACCCGGCTGAAGGGCGCGGAGAAGCCGACCCCGCTGGCCGAGGTCGTCAACGGCCGGCTGGCCCAGCACGGCATCGACACCGAGAAGATCTCGTGGGACGCCTACCGCCGCGACGACGGCACCTGGCGGATCATCGCGACCTGGCCGTCCGGCAAGGCCACCGCGCAGGCGGTGTGGGACCTGGACAAGACCCGGCAGAACGTCGCCCCGCACGACGACATGGCGCAATACCTCTGCGCCGAGCGACCCACGCCGATCCTCGGCCAGGAGCCGGCGCCGGAGCGGGGCGGTCACGCGCTGCCCGGTCCGTCGCGTGGCGAGCCGAGCCGGGGCGGGCACGGCCTGCCGGCCGCCTCCGAGCACGCCCGTCCGGGGCGTGACCCGATCCGCGCCGGCCGGGACGCGCTGCTCGCCTCGCTGGACCGGCCGCTCGGCGGCACGTCCGGGCGCGGTCTCGACACCCGCTCCCCGGCCGCGCAGGAGGCGCCCCGCCAGCGGGCCGTCGCCGGTGGCGCCGCCGCGCTGCTCGGGGGCGGGCAGGGCTCGGCCTTCGACGACGACTCGGACGCGCCGAAGGAGATCCCGGCCGTACCCTCGCTGGCAGTGCTGCGGCCGCGGCGCACCGGTGCCGCGGCGGCGACCGGCGGCGCGGGCGGCGAGTCCACCGAGGCCGGCGGCAAGCCGCGCAAGCGGCTGCCGAGCTGGGACGACGTGCTCTTCGGCACCGGCCCGGCGGCCCGCGAATCCTCCTGATCCGCAAGCTCCACCCTGGCTCGTTGAGAGGGCACTCCAAGTCCCGGCGTGCCAGGGTGGAGCCATGGAGTACACGAACCTGGGACGCACCGGCCTGTCCGTGAGCCGACTCTGCCTCGGCACGATGAACTTCGGTCCGCAGACCGACGAGCCGGACAGCTTCGCCATCATGGACCGGGCGCTCGAACACGGGATCAACTTCTTCGACACCGCGAACGTCTACGGCTGGAAGCTCGGTGAGGGCGTCACCGAGCACATCGTCGGCCGCTGGTTCGCGCAGGGCGGCGGGCGCCGCGACAAGGTCGTCCTCGCCACCAAGGTGTACGGCAAGATGGGCGAGTGGCCCAACGAGCAGGGCCTGAGCGCCCGGCACATCATCCGGGCCTGCGAGGACTCGCTGCGCCGCCTCCAGACCGACACGATCGACCTCTACCAGATGCACCACATCTCCCGGACCACGCCGTGGGAGGAGATCTGGCAGGCGATGGAGACGCTCGTCGCGCAGGGCAAGGTGCTCTACGTCGGCTCGTCCAACTTCGCCGGCTGGCACATCGCGCAGGCGCAGGCCGCAGCCGGCAAGCGCAACTTCCTCGGCCTCGTCTCCGAGCAGTGCATCTACAACCTGCTGACCCGGTACGTCGAGCTGGAGGTCGTGCCGGCCGCGCAGCACTACGGGCTGGGCATCATCCCGTGGTCGCCGCTGCACGGCGGGCTGCTCTCCGGCATCATCCGCAAGATGGCCGAGGGCAGCGCGGCGCGCGGCACCACGGGCCGCTCGGCCGACGCGCTGGCCGAGCACCGCAGCACGATCGAGGCGTACGAGAAGCTCTGCGCCGACCTGGGCCACGACCCGGCGGATGTGGCGCTGGCGTGGCTGCTGTCCCGTCCGGGCGTGACCGCCCCGATCGTCGGCCCGCGCACCATGGACCAGCTCGACCGCAACCTCGGCGCGCTCGACGTCCACCTGGACGAGCCCACGCTGACCCGCCTGGACGAGCTGTTCCCGCCCGTAGGCAACGGCGGCCCCGGCCCCGAGGCCTGGGCCTGGTGAAAGGAAGGGCCCCTTCTTAACGCCTCAGGTAGAGAAGGGGCCCCTTCTTAACACGCCGCCGAATTAGCACGCCGCCCGCATCAACGCGCCGGCGCGAGCGCCCACGCGGCGATGCGCGTGTGGCGGGGCGTACTGCCCGGGTGGCTGCGGGTCAGCATCACCTCACCGGCCGACCACTGTGGGCCGGCGTACCCGTTGAGGGTGTCCCGGTCGGCGTGGAGGTCGGCCTCGGGCACCCGGTCACCGGGGCGGGCGATGGTCAGGTGCGCCCGGAACGGCTTGTCGTCGCAGGGCAGCCCGGCCTCGCGCAGCCCGCCGCGAATCGAGCGGGCGAGCGCGTCGAGCGCCTCGACGTCGCCGCGTACGTCGACCCAGAGCACTGTGGACCGGCCCTGACCGAAGCTGCCGCCGCCCGCGAGGCGCAGCAGTGGGGTACGAGCTGTCCGGGCGGCCGAGGCGAGCGCGTGCTTCACGTCGGGGAGCCGGACGTCCGGCACCTCGCCGAGGAAGGCCAGCGTGAGGTGCAGGTCCGCCGGATCGGCCAGCCGGGCGTGGCGGGCGGCCGCGACCCGCAGGCCCTTGACCCGGGCGGTGAGGTCGGCGACCGCCACGGCAGGTGGGTAGATCGCCGCGAAGAGACGCACCAGGTCAGCGGTGCCGCTGGTGGTGCGCGGCGCGGGCAGCCGGCAACGTCAGCCCGGCGGCGTGCAGCAGCCCTTCGACGCGTACCCGTTCGATCTCCCGGTCGACGCCGTCCAGTTCGGCCAGGTGCTCGTCGATGCCGAGCGCCCGGCAGGCGGCGCGCAGCCGTTCGTCGTACGCCTCGATGACCGCGCCGTGCCACACCACGCTGCGGTCGGCGGCGGCGAGCCGGTGGCCGCCGAGGCGGCGCAGGTCGGTGGCGAGCTGGTCCAGCGGCCGTCGGCCGTCCCGGTCGAACTCGGTGAGGTCGATGTCGCGGGTCAGCGCCTCGGCCTCGATGGCCCGGTCGAGCCGCGCGATGGTACGGCGTTCCCGGCGCTGCTCCCGCCACTCGGCCCACCCGCACGCGACCCGGTCGATGATCTCGTCAGCGCAGAACAGCAGCGCGAACAGGGCGGGCAGGCAGCAGACGGCGAGGATCGCCAGCGCCAGCAGCAGTCCCTGCCCCACTTCCACACATCGACGCTAAGCCCTGCCGCACCGGCCCGCCACCCGTTTGGGTAATCGGGCCGGCACGACCGGCTATCGGGGCTACTTGGCTCCGGGCGACACGACGTAGAAGCGGGGCATCGGGAGCACCCGCATCCGCAGCCGGGCGCCGGAGCGGCGCAGCTGCCAGGTGAGCGCCAGCAGCGCGGCGGTCAGCGAGATCAGGCCGCCGGCCCAGATGCTCGCGCCCGCGCCGTAGTGCTCGGCGACCCAGCCGATCAGCGGCGCGCCGACCGGGTTGGTGCCCAGGAACACCAGCACCCACAGCGCCATCACCCGTCCCCGGAAGGAGGCGTCGACACCGAGCTGGACGCGCTGGTTGGCGGCCTGGGCGAAGTAGATCATGAAGAACCCGGCGGGCAGCAGCAGCGCCACGACCAGCCAGTACGCCGGGGCGAGCCCGACGAGCGTGCCGAAGACCGCGCAGCCGATCGCGGCGCCGAGCACGAGCCAGACCGAGGGCCGGCTGCGCCGTCCGGTGCCGGCCAGCGCCCCGACCAGCGCACCGGCCGCGAGCGCGGTGCTGAACAGGCCGAACGAGGCGGCGCCGGTGTTGAACACGGTCTTCGCGAGCGCGGCGAGGGTGAGCTGGAAGTTGAACAGGCTCATCCCGATCACCGACATGAGGACCATCGGCAGCAGGATGTCGGGGCGGCGTGCCACGTACCGGAGGCCGTCGACCACGCGGGCCTGGTCCCGCTCGCCGACCGGCGGCAGGTCCTTGCGGTGCAGTTCCTCGGTACGCATCCGGACCACGTTGACCAGCGGGGCGATCGAGCTGAGCGCGGTGACCAGGAAGACCGGGCCGACGTCGACGGCGGCGATGGCCAGGCCGGCGACGGCGGGGCCGACGATCCGGGCGGAGTTGAACACTGCCGCGTTGAGCGAGAGCGCGTTCGGCAGCAGCGGCATGCCGACCAGCTCGGAGACGAACGCCTGGCGGACCGGTGTCTCGACCGCGTTGGAGACGCCGAGCAGGGCGGCGAACGTGAAGACGTGCCAGAGCTGCACCAGGCCGGTGAGGACCAGGACGCTCATGGCCAGCGCGAGCACGGTCCAGAACGCGTTGGCGACGAAGAGCAGCATCCGCTTGTCGTAGCGGTCGGCGAGCCGTCCGGAGAGCAGCGTGAGCAGGAGTACGGGCGTGAACTGCAACGCGGTGACCACGCCGAGCGCGGTCGCCGAGTTGTCGCTGAGCTCGAGCACGAGCCAGTCCTGGGCGATGAACATCATCCAGACGCCGATCAGTTTGATCAGCTGCCCGGTGGCGAAGAGTCGGTAGTTACGGACCCGTAGGGACTGGAACATCGTGCTCAATTTGGCCTGCACTCTAGGTGCGCCTCCTTGCGTCGGTACGCTTCATCCACAGCTGACGAAGCGAACCGCGGGCGGCGGTGTCAGGCGCGAGCGATGCCCTGGAGGATGTCCGCGGCGCGCCGTAGCGTTTCGCGTTCGTCCTCGGTGAGCTCGGCCAGCCGGGTGGCCAGCCACTCGTTGCGGGCCCGCTCGAACTGGTCGAGTACGGCCCGTCCCCCTTCGGTAGCCGCCAGGATGACCTGCCGTCCGTCGGTCGGGTGGGGGGTGCGTTGCACGAGGCCCCGCTCCTCCAGCTTCGCGACGATCTTCGTCATCGTGGGCGGCTGCACCCGTTCGACATCAGCGAGTTCCCGTGGTGTGAGGGCGCCCGCCAGGTTGAGGCTGGTGAGCGCCGACAGCTGGGTGACTGTGAGGTCGCCGACCGGCCGGGCCTGTCGGACCCGCCGGTTGAGCCGGGTGATCGCATCTCGCAGCTGAGGGGCCAGCTGCGCCGGTGGCACGCGTTTCGCCGTCACCGTCCGCTCCGTCACGGTAGTTAGCTTAACTAATGAGCCTGGCTAACGACACGCGTTATGACCAGGCTCACCAGCGTCAGAGCAACACGGACTCGACCGGCCCGCGCAGGAAGTACACGATGAACAGCGCGGCGACCCCGTACAGGAGCGGGTGGACCTCCCGGGCCTTACCCTTCGCCACCTTCAGCAGCACGAAGCTGATCACGCCGGCCCCGATGCCGTTGGAGATCGAATAGGTGAACGGCATCAGCGCGATGGTGAGGAACGCCGGGATGGCGATCTCGTAGTCGGTCCAGTCGATCGTGCGGACCGCCGTCATCATCAGGAAGCCGACCACCACCAGGGCCGTCGACGCGGCCTCGAACGGCACGATCAACGACAGCGGCGCGAGGAACATGGCCAGCAGGAACAGGCTGCCGGTGACCAGGTTGGCCACGCCGGTCCGGGCGCCCTCCGCGACACCTGCGGCGCTCTCGATGTACGACGTGTTGCTGGACACCGAGGCGGCGCCACCGGCCGCGGCGGCGATCGAGTCGACGAGCAGGATCTCCTTGGCCTTCGGCGGGGTGCCCGTCTCGTCGAGCATGTCCCCTTCCTGGCCGATCGCGACCATCGTGCCCATGGTGTCGAAGAAGTCCGTGATCAGCAGCGTGAAGATGAACATCAGCGGCACCAGCCAGCCGACCCGGCTCCACGAGTTCAGCACGTTGAACTGGCCCAGCAACGACAGGTCGGGCACGTCCACGATCTGCTTCGGCAGCTCGGGCACGTTCAGCGCCCAGCCCTTCGGGTTCGGCTTGCCGTCGACGAAGGACGGGCCGACGTTGGCGATCGCCTCGACCACGATGGCCAGCACGGTGGAGGCGAGGATGCCGATCAGGATCGCGCCCCGGACCCGGCGTACCACCAGGACCAGCGTGATCAGCAGGCCGACCACGAAGACCAGCATCGGCCAGCTGACGATCTTGCCGTTGATGCCCAGCCCGACCGGCACGGTGGAGTTCGCGGCGTCCGGCACGCGCCGGACGAAGCCGGCGTCGACCAGGCCGATGATGGTCAGGAACAGACCGATGCCGACGCCGATCGCGGTCTTGAGCTGCGTCGGCACCGACCGGAACACCGCGGTACGCAGGCCGGTGAGCACCAGGATGCCGATCAGCACACCCTCGATGACCACCAGGCCCATCGCGTCCGCCCAGGTCATCTGGGGCGCGATCTCGTACGCGACCAGCGCGTTCACACCCAGGCCGGCCGCGAGCGCGATCGGGAACCGGGCCACCACGCCCATCAGGATGGTCATCAGGCCGGCGACCAGCGCGGTCGCCGCGGCGAGCGCCGGAATGGCCAGCGAACGGCCGTCGCCGTCCTTCCCGCTGCCCAGGATCAGCGGGTTCAACACCACGATGTACGCCATCGTGAAGAACGTGGCGAAACCGCCCCGAAGCTCCCGGCTCAGCGTGGACCCGCGTGCCGAGATCAGGAAGAAGCGGTCGAAGCCGTTACGTGGATGCGCGGGATCGGGCGGAGTGCCGTGATCGGGCGGTGGAGCAATGGACATGGTTCCTCATCTGGTCATCGGCCGGGTTTTGTCGCGCGCATCGTCCCAGATCACCTGGCGGGCAGGGAAGAACGATCACGTAGGCTGGGCCGGTGTCACAGGAGCAACAGCCGCGGCCGGAGCCGCTCGACCCGCCGATGGTGCCGTTCGCCGTCGCCGGGCTGATCGCCTGGGCGGTGGCCGGTCTGGTGCTACTGATCTTCTTCCGGGACTGGCTCACCGAGTCCGGGCGTCAGAACTGGCTCTGGACCTGCCTGGCCGGTTTTCTGTGGGGCTTTCCCGGCCTGGCGGTGATGATGCGGCACGACGCCAACCGGCGTCGCCGGCGCGCGGCCGCCGCGCAGCGGCCGCGCTGACCGGTCAGGGGTGGCCGTACGGCTCCGCCGGCTCGGACGCCTCGACCGACCCGGGGGCCCGGCTGACCGTCATGGCCTCGACCGCGCTGTCGTCGTAGACGGTGGGCAGCTCCTCGACGGGCGTCTCGGGCGTCTCCACAAGCGTCTCCGAGTGCGCGCCGCACCCGTGGTCGGCGCTGACCACCCGGCCGTCGTCGGGCGCGTAGAAGTTGCCGCACGCGCCGAAGGCCAGTCGCAGCGCCCCGGCCAGCGGCAGGTAGAAACCGCAGGTGCCGCAGCGGGCGGCGGCCGGCGCGGCCGTCGAGATCGCGGCGTCCGGGCCGTGGTCACCGTCGTACCAGCGCTGGGCGGTCTCGGCGCGCCCCTCCCGGGACAGCACCCGGGCCCGGCCCAGCCCCAGCTCCCAGGCGGTCTCCTCGACCGCCGGGTCGTCGGAGAGCAGGTAGCCGGGGGCGAGCCGCTCGTCGTCGGCCGGGGTGGGCAGCAGGTCGCCCGGGCCCAGGTCGCCCGGCTTGAGCCGCTCCTGCCAGGGCAACCAGCCCGGGGCGAGCAGCGCGTCCGGGCCGGGCAGCAGCACCGTCTCGCAGATGGTGACGTGCCGGCTGCGCGGCACCCGGGTCACCGTGACGGCCCAGCGCCAGCCGCGGTAACCGGCCATCCGGCATTCGAAGTAGTGGGTGACGACCCGGTCGCCCTCGGCGACGGCCTGGAGATGGTCGCCGATGTCTGTCGGCTCCACCTCGGTGATGGCGTCGCGGGCCACCTCGACGGCGGCGGCGCAGACCTGGTCGAGCCGGGGAGCGCGGGCGGAGGCGGGCCTGGTCACCGGACCATTGTTCCCCATGCCGGTCCACGGGTGACAGGCACTCCCCGGAGTCGTTCTCCGCGGGTGATGCGGCGCGCGTGGATCGAATGGGCGAGGATGGGACGCATGGCGCTGTCCTCCCGCTCCGGCCGCTCCTTTCTGGGGCGGACCGTCGGCACCGGCATCCGCGCCACCCGGCTGCTGTTGCGCGGGTCTCTGCACGGCGGGCGCTGGATGACCCGCCGCGCCGGCACCGCCCGGGCCCGCAGCGCCGGCAACGAGGTGGGCATGGTCCGGCTGTTCGACCTGCACGCCCTCTCCTGCGCCGGCGACACGCTCATCGCCATCGGCCTGGCCGGGACGATCTTCTTCGACGTGCCGCTGGGCGAGGCACGCAACAAGGTCGCCCTCTACCTGCTGGTGACCATGGTCCCGTTCGCCATGCTCGCCCCGGTGGTCGGCCCACTGCTCGACCACTTCCGCCACGGCCGGCGGTACGCGCTGGCCACCACCATGCTCGGCCGCGCCTTCCTGGCCTGGCTGATCTCCGACTACATCGGCGGCTTCGGGCTCTACCCGGCGGCGTTCGGCGTGCTCGCGCTCTCCCGGGCGTACGGCGTGGCCCGCTCGGCAGCGGTCCCCCGGCTGCTGCCCGAGGGCCTGGGACTGTCCCAGGTCGGGGCGCGGGCGAGCGTCTACGGCACGGTGGCGGGCGCGCTCGTCGCGCCGATCGGGCTGGCCGCGTTCTGGTTCGGGCCGCAGTGGCCGCTGCGGGTCGCGTCGGTGATCTTCCTGGTCGGCATGGTGATCTCCCTGCGGCTGCCGCCGAAGGCCGACTCCGAGCCGCCGGAGCGGATGCCGCACCCGCTGCGCGCGATGCGCCGCCGTGACGGCGAGCGCCCGCTGGGCCGGGGCCGCCCGGCCGGCCGCCTGGTGATCGCCACGCTCATCGGCGCGGCGGCGCTGCGCGGGCTCTACGGCTTCCTGCTGCTCTTCCTGGCCTTCGCCATCAAGGCCGGTGACCTGACCACCGACTTCTTCGGCCGTGACCTCGGCGCCCAGGGCGCGCTGGGCCTGGTCGGCGGCGCGCTGGCCGTCGGCACGTTCCTGGCCACCGCGATCGGCACCCGGCTGCGCATCCACCGGCCGACCGCGCTCCAGTCCAGCGGCACGATAGTGGTGGCCGGCGTGGCGGTGCTCGCCGCGCTGAAGTTCTCCCTGCCCATGGTGGCGCTGCTCTGCCTGGTGGCGGCGATGATGAGCGGGATCGCCAAGCTGACGGTGGACGCCTCGATCCAGGAACGCATCCCGGAGCGGCTGCGGGCCAGTTCGTTCGCGCACTCGGAGACCGCGCTGATGCTCGCGTTCGTAGCCGGGGGCGGGCTCGGGCTGGTGCCGTTCACCGGGCTGATCGGGGTGACCGTCGCCGCCGTGGTGGCCGCGCTGGTGGCCGTACGCGGCGTGCTGGTCGCCGGCAAGCTGCGGGGTGAGCACCTGGTCGGCCGGCCGCTCGGCGACGAGGAACTGGCGGCGGAGCAGGCCACCCGGGCCGCGGAACCGGCCACCACCTCGTTCGACGACCCGGCGCCCACGTCACCGGCGCCCCAGCGTGCCGGCCCGCCGGAGGACGACGGGCTCGCGCCGCCCGGCTTCCACATCTACCGGCCCTCCTCATCGGTGGGCGGTTCCGGCGGCGTCGAGGACACCGAGCGGCGCGACCCCCGGGGGCCGGTGGCGTGACCGGGCTGCTCGTGGTCACGGCGGTACCCGCCGAGGCCGAGGCGATCCGCGCCGGCCTGACCGCATCCGCCGCGCCGGATGCGACGGCACCGCCGGACGTGACGGTGCTGCCGGTCGGTGTCGGGCCGGCTGTCGCCGCTGCCGCCACGGCACGGCTGCTGGCGCTGGCCGAGGCGGCCGGGCGGCCGTACCGGGCGGTGGTCAGCGCCGGCATCGCCGGTGGCTTCGTCGGCCGGGTCGCGGTGGGCGGCACGGTGCTCGCCGACCGCAGTGTCGCCGCCGACCTGGGCGCCGAGTCGCCCGGCGGGTTCATCCCGGTCGAGGACCTGGGGATGCCCCCCGAGCTGCTGGGCGGCGGCCGGATCGTGCCCGCCGACCCGGGCCTGCTGGCCGGGCTGCGGGCCGCCCTGCCGGGGGCGACTGTCGGCACGGTACTCACCGTGAGCACGGTGACCGGCACCGCCGCGAGCACGGCGGCGCTCGCGCAACGGCACCCGGACGCGGTGGCCGAGGCCATGGAGGGGTACGGCGTGGCGGTCGCCGCCGCCCAGGCCGGTGTGCCCTTCGCCGAGCTGCGTACGGTCTCCAACCCGATCGGTCCGCGCGACCGGAGCGCGTGGCGCATGCGCGAGGCGTTCGCCGCGCTGACCAGCGCCGCAGCCGCCCTCCACTGATCTTGTCCACCTGTGGACAACCCTGTGGACAACTCGCCGGGCTGGGGACGACGGCCTCAGATGGTGACGACGACCTTCGCCCGCGCGTGCTCGGTTTCGAGGTAGCGGATGGCGTCGGGCACCTCGTGGAGCGAATAGGTACGGTCGATGGCCACGGTGAGCCGGCCGGCCTCGGCGTGCTCGCGGAGCGCGTCCAGGTGCGCCCGGCCGGGTGAGGTGGCGAGCGCGACGATGCGCTGCCGGACGAAGGGCGCCGTCAGCCGTCCGCGGGCGAGCAGCCCGACCGGTCCGATGAGGCTGCCGCCGCGGTAGACCCCGCCGCCGGAGAGCACGAGCGTCCCGGTCGGCGTCAACGCGCGCCGCAGCGCGCGCAGCGAACGGTTGCCGACCAGGTCGAACACCACGTCGTACCGGCGCCCGGCGCGGGTGAAGTCGTCGCGGGTGTAGTCGACCACGTGGTCGGCGCCGAGCGAACGGACCAGGTCGACGTTGCGGGTGCGGCACACGCCCGTCACCGTCGCGCCGAGCGCCTTGGCCAGCTGGACGGCGAGCGTGCCGACGCCGCCGGACGCCCCGTTGATCAGGACCCGGTGGCCGGGCCGGACCTGCCCGGCGTCGCGCAGCCCCTGGAGCGCGGTGACGCCCGCGAGAGGCAGGGCGGCGGCCTGCTCCGGGGACAGGTTCGCCGGCCGGGGCGCGACCAGGCGTTCGGGTACGCACACGTACTCGGCGAACGCGCCGTCGGCCTCGCCGAGGTCGGCGAAGACGGCGTCGCCGGGACGTATCTGCCGTACCCCGGCGCCGACGGCCTCGACCCGCCCGGCCACGTCGCGGCCACGGATGCGCGCCCGGGGCCGCGTGAGGCCGAGCGCCAGCCGCGACAGCCGGGGATCGCCGCGCGTGACGTGCCAGTCGTACGCGTTGAGCGCGGCCGCCTCGACCCGGACCAGCACCTCGTCAACGGCGGGTACGGGCGTGTCGACGTCGGCCAGCGTGAGTGTCTCGGGTGGGCCGTACCGGTCCTGGACGATCGCTCTCATGGTCCCGCTCCCTCCCAGGTGTACGGCGTACACCTCGATGGGACCAGGCTAGGTGTACGCCGTACACCAGTCAAGGCGGATACTGTGACAACCGCCCCCGGGAAGGCGAGGAACCACATGCCGAAGCAGGCGGAGAAGGTGCGCCGGGCACCGCTGAGCAGGGACCGGATCCTGCGTGCCGCCGTCGCGCTCGCCGACGGGACCGGCATCGAGTCGCTCAGCATGCGCAACCTCGCCCAAGACCTGGGCGTCGTGCCGATGGCGCTCTACAAGCACGTGGCGAACAAGGACGAACTGGTCGACGGCATGATCGACGTCGTGGTCGCGGAGATCGATCCGCCGGAGCCCGGCGACTGGAAGCAGGCGATCCGGCGGCGCATCCTCTCGGCGCGACAGGTGCTGCTGCGCCACCCCTGGGCGCCGCTGGCGATCGAGTCCCGCAGCACTGCGACGCCGGCCGTGCTGGCGTACCTGGACTCGACGGTCGGGGCGCTGCGCGCCGGTGGGTTCTCCACCGACCTCGCCCACCACGTGATGCACGCGATGGGCAGCCGGGTGCTGGGCTTCAGCCAGGAACTGTTCGACGCCACCCGGCAGGCCGGCCGGTCCGGCGCGACAGTGCCCGAGCCACCGGCCGACCTGCCGCCGGAGATGGCCGCCCGGTTCCCCAACCTCGCGGCGATCGCCACCGCGGCGTCGCACGACGGCGACTCGGTCGTCGGGCCGGGCTGCGACGACCAGTTCGAATTCGAGTTCGCGCTGGACCTGCTGCTCGACGGCATCGAACGGCTGCACCGGGACGGCTGGACGTCACACCGGACGCTGTGACGGGCGGCCCGGCCCCCGGGGTTACGGTGGGGACGTGGCGCTCTCCCTGGCGATCTCCCCCTGCCCCAACGACACGTTCGTCTTCGACGCCCTGGTGCACGGCCGGGTGCCCGGCGCGCCGCCGGTCGAGGTGACCTACGCGGACGTCGACGTGACCAACACGGCCGCCGAGCGGGGCGCGTTCGACCTGGTGAAGGTCAGCTACGCGGCGCTGCCCTGGCTGCTGGACGACTACCACCTGCTGCCCTGCGGCGGCGCGCTCGGCCGGGGCTGCGGCCCGCTGGTGCTGACCCGCGGCGACCGGACCGACCTGTCCGGCGCGACGGTGGCGGTGCCCGGCGAGCGGACCACCGCGTACCTGCTGTTCCGGCTCTGGGCGGCGGCCGACCAGGCGCCGGCGCGCATCGAGGTGGTGCCATTCCACGAGATCATGCCGGGCGTGGCCGCCGGCCGGTACGACGCCGGCCTGGTGATCCACGAGGCGCGCTTCACCTACCCGCGGCACGGGCTGACCGCGCTCGTCGACCTGGGCGAGTGGTGGGAGGGCGACACCGGGCTGCCGATCCCGCTGGGCGCGATCCTGGCCCGCCGGGGCGCTGTCGACCCGGCCGAGGCCGCCGCCTGGATCCGCGAGTCGGTACGCCAGGCGTGGGCCGACCCGGCTGCGAGCCGCGAGTACGTCCTCACGCACGCGCAGGAGATGGAGCCCGACGTGGTGGACCGGCACATCGGCCTCTACGTCAACGAGTTCACCGCCGACCTGGGTGAGGCCGGCTTCGCCGCCGTGGAGGCGCTGCTGGGCCGGGCCGCCGACGCCGGGCTCGTCCCTCAGACCTCCAGCTCGCGCGCCACCGCGTGGACCAGCTGAGCGATCTTCTGGGAGGTCTTTCGATCCGGGAAGCGACCCCGGCGCAGGTCCGGCTGGACCTTCGCCTCCAGCACCTTGATCATGTCTTCCACCAGGCCGTGCAGTTCCTCGGCCGGCCGGCGGCGCAGCTCCGCCACCGAAGGCGGCGCCTCCAGCAGCTTGACCCCCATCGCCTGGGCGCCCCGCCGGCTGTCCACGACGCTGAAATCGACCCGCTGGCCACCCTTCAGGTCGGCGACACCCGCCGGTAGCGCGCCCTTCGGCAGGAACACGTCGCCACCCTCGTCACTGGTGACGAACCCGTACCCCTTGGCGGCGTCGTACCACTTCACTCGACCCGTCGGCACCTGTTGAACCCCGCTCCACTCGAACCGTCTACCCCTCCAAGGCTAGCCCGATGATCCGGTCCAGCGCCCTCGGGAATTCGACGAGATCATCAAGCACCAGGTACGCCCCGGCCTCGGTCAGTTCGTCGACCGAGCAGGGACCGGTCGCCACTGCCACGCCTGGGATTCCCGCAGCTCGCGCGGCGGCCATGTCGGCCACGTGGTCACCCACGTAGAGCGTCGCGCCGTGCTCGCGCAACGCGACCGCCTTCTGCTCGGCGAACACGTCCCCGGCCAGCTCGTCCACCGGTAGCCCGAGGTGGTCCAGGTGCAGCTTCGCCAGCCGGCCGATCTTCGCGGTCACCACCATCGTCCGGCCGCCGCGCGCCTGCACCGCGCGCAGCGCGGCATCCGCGCCCGGCATCGGCACCGTCGGAGTGATCGCGTACGCCGGATACAGCTCCCGGTAGAGCGTCACCGCCTCCTCGATGCGCTCCGGCGGGAACCAGTGCGCCAGCTCGGTGCGCAGCGGCGGGCCCAGCCGCGACACCGCCAGATCCCCGTCCACGTGCACGCCGGTCCGCGCGGTGAGCGCCCGGAACGCAGCGGCGATCCCGGGGCGGGAGTCGACCAGTGTCATGTCGAGGTCGAAGCCGACCATCAGCGGAGGCATGCCGAGAACCTACCCAGCGGGCTAGCGTGGTACGACGATGACCACCTCACTCGCCGACCACCTGCGGGCCCTCCCCGACGAGTCCCTCGCCGCGCTGCTCCAGCTGCGGCCGGACCTCGTCGTACCGGTGCCGGCCGACGTGTCCGCCCTCGCCCTGCGCGCCCAGTCCCGGGTCTCCGTGGCCCGGGCGCTCGACGGGCTGGACCAGTTCACCCTCCAGATCCTCGACGCCGCCCGCCTCACCCGCGGCCCCGAGGGCGCCACCTCCACCGACCAGATCCTGGCCATGGCCACCGCCGGGCCACGGCCCCCCGCGCCCACCGCGGTCCGCGCCGCCGTCGACCGGCTCCGGGCCCGGTTCCTGCTGTACGGCCCCGAGCACGACCTGTGCGTGGCCGGGGGCATCGACGAGGTGTCCCCGTACCCGGCGGGGCTGGGCCGGCCGGCGGCGGAGCTGGACCCGCGCGTGGCGGCCCTCTGCGCGGACCCGGCGAAGCTGCGGCGGACGCTGCTGTCCGCCCCGCCCTCGGCCCGCGCCGTCCTGGACCGGCTCGCCGCCGGACCGCCGGTCGGCACCGTCGCGCCGGGCGCGTTGGAGGCCCCCGCGACTGGCGCCGAGGACGTGCTCCCGCCGGACCTGGTGAACGGCGGCGCGCCGACCGGCTCCCCGATCCGCTGGCTGGTCGAGCACCGGCTGCTGGTGCGGATGTCCGGCGGCCGCAACGGCACCGTCGAGCTGCCCCGCGAGGTGGGGCTGGTGCTGCGCCGCGACTCCGGCCCGCTCGGCCCGCTGCGCACCAGCCCACCCGTGGTGTCCGGCCCGCCCCGCGAGGTCAAGTCCGTCGACTCGGCCGGGGCCGGGCAGACCATGGAGGTGGTCCGGCACACCGAGGCGCTGCTGGAGGCGCTGATCGTGGAGCCGGCCCCGGTGCTGCGCTCCGGCGGCGTCGGCGTCCGCGACCTGCGCCGACTCGCCCGTGGACTCGGGCTGGACGAGACGACCACCGCGCTGCTGTTCGAGGTCGCGTACGCGGCCGGGCTGACCGGTGAGATGGAACTGACCGGCGCGGCCACCACCCGCTACGGCGGCGACCAGCAGATCCTGCCCACCGGCGGGTACGAGGTGTGGCGCGCGGCGTCGCTGGCCCAGCGCTGGGAGCAGCTCGCCCGCGCCTGGATGTCGATGCCCCGCCAGGCCGGCCTGATCGGGCAGCGCGACGACCGGGACCGGCCCATCTCGGTGCTCTCCGCCGAGGCGGAACGAGCCGGCGCGCCGGCCGCCCGACGTGCGGTGCTCGCCGTGCTCGCCGACCTGCCGGCCGGCACCGCGCCCACCCCCGACGAGGTGCTGGAACTGCTGGACTGGCGCGCGCCCCGGCGGGCCCGGGGGCGGGAGACGGCGCACCGGGAGGTGCTGGCCGAGGCGGCCTCGCTGGGCGTGACCGGGCTCGGCGCGCTCACCACGTACGGGCGGCTGCTGCTCGCCGAGCTGACCGACGCCGACGAACGCGGCGACGACCCGCTCGGGCTGCGCTCCGACGCCGAGTCGGGCGACCCGTCGACCACCGTCCGCGCGCTGGACGGGCTGCTGCCCGCCCCGGTCGACCACGTGCTGGTGCAGGCCGACCTGACAGTGGTGGTGCCCGGCCCGCCCGACCCGGCGCTCGCCGCCGAACTGGACGTGGTGGCCGAGCACGAGTCGGCGGGCGGTGCGAGCGTGCACCGGGTCACCACGGGCAGCATCCGGCGGGCGCTGGACGCCGGCTACACCGCGGAGGACCTGCACGCGCTGTTCCGCCGCCGGTCCCGTACCCCGGTGCCGCAGGGCCTGACCTATCTGGTCGACGACGTGGCCCGCAAGCACGGCGGGCTGCGCGTCGGGTCGTCCGGCGCATACGTGCGCAGCGACGACGAGGCGCTGCTCACCGAGGTGCAGGCCGACCGGCGCCTGGAGCCGCTGGCGTTCCGCCGGCTCGCACCCACCGTGCTGGTCACGCCGTACCAGGTCAACCGGATGCTCACCGCGTTGCGCGACGCCGGGTACGCCCCGGTGCCCGAGGACGCCAGCGGAGCGACGGTGCTGGCCCGGCCGAAGACCCGGCGGGCGCCGGCCCGTACCGGGATCGGCCGCGCGGTGGACCCGCTCGCCACGCCGAAGCTGCCGATGCCCCGTCTGCTCGGCGTGGTGGAGCAGATCCGCCGGGGCGACGCGGCGGCCCGGGCGGCGCGGCGGGCCCCGGCGGTGGTCCGGGGCGGCGCGGCGGCGGGCGGTCCCGCCCCGGTGCCCGGTCACGGTGACGCGCTGGCGGTGCTCCAGCAGGCGGTACGGGACAAGGCGCTTGTCTGGGTCGGCTACGTCGACGCGCACGGGGCGACCGCGTCCCGGCTGGTCCGGCCGGTGTCTATCGGCGCCGGCTACCTGCGCGCCGAGGACGACCGGACGGAGATGCTGCACACGTTCGCGCTGCACCGGATCACCGCGGCCGTGCTGGAGGAGTGAGGCGTCACTCCCCGTTGCGGCGCAACGTGCCCACCACCGACACGGCCAGCAGCAACGCGAACGCCGCGCCGGCCGACTCGCCGACCGAGTCCACGAAGCCCTGCTGCTGCACCAGCAGCCCGAACAGGAACCAGCCGAACACCCCGACGGCGGCGGCCGCGTAGCCGAACAGGACCGCCGTCGGCACCTCCTGCTGCTGCGTCCGCTCCTCGTCGGGAAGCACGTCCTGGTCAACGGTCATGGCAGTCCCTCCCCGTCCCGGCTTGGACCCGGCTTCCAGAGTGGCACCTGCCGGACCGGGCGGACAGGGGTTAAAACCCTGATCCGGGCCGTCCGGTCACGGGTGAGGGCGGGTTCCGGGCCGGTTCAGGTGCCGGGGCGGCGGCCGATCACCACCACGCGGGTGCCGACCGAACCCAGCTCCCACAGGCGTACCGCGTCGCGGTGCAGCAGGTTCACGCAGCCGTGCGAGCCGATCGCGCCGTTGTGCAGGTACGTCGTGGTCTCGTGGAAGCCGATCCCGCCGTTGAACTGCTGCCAGTACGGCAGCCACACCTCGTACGGGTTGGACCACTCGCGCGGGTTCTTCCGCCCCACCGAGTACGTGCCGGCCGGGGTGGCGTAGCCGGACATGCCGGTGCGGGTCACGGTCGGGCCCATCACCACAGTGCCGCCGCGCATCGCCCAGACCGTCTGCCGGGTCAGGTCGACGCAGAACGTCAGCCGGGAACCGGCCTTGCACCGCGCGGTGTCGGTGGCGGCCAGCCGCTTCGCCACGTCGTACGTGGTGGGGCCGGCGCGACCCGAGGACGGGCTGATGCCGTACCGGACCTGGAACTTCTTGATCGCGGCGCAGTCGGCGGCGGACTGCTCGCCGTCCACGGTCAGCGTCCCGAAGCCGCCCAGCCGGGTCAGGTACGTCTCCACGGCCCGCTGGTGCTCGCCCTGCGGGCACCCGGCGGACGCGCTCGGCTTCGGCTTGGGTTTCGTCGTCTTCGTCGCCTCCGGCGATCGGGAGGGTTTCGGCGAGGCCGTCCGGCTCGGCTGCGCCGACGGGGACGTGACCGGCTGCTCCGGCGTGGGCGACGCGCTCGCCCCCGATGCTCCCTCCGTCAGCCCGACCGGGCCGGGGGTGCTCCCCCCGGCGCCGTCCGCCTGCGGATCGAGCGCGCAGGCGCCGACACCGACCAGCACGACCACCGCCAGGGCGGTGACCCGGGCGAGAAACCGGACACGCTGCATGGGCCCTCCCTGGACAGTCGTCCCGCTTGCTAGACGTGTGGGACGAGTATGACGTTGCCTGTCCAGCCGGACTTTTTTGCGCAGCCCTCCGGCGTGCAACACTGGTTGGTCGGCCTCCGGCAGGTCAGCCGGGGTGCGGCGGGGTTCCGGGCAGCGGGGTTCCGGGCGATGCGAGAGGACGCTGGCGTGAGCGGTGGACCACTGATCGTGCAGTCGGACAAGACGCTGCTACTGGAGATCGACCACCCCGACGCGCAGGCGTGCCGGATGGCCATCGCGCCCTTCGCCGAGCTGGAACGCTCCCCCGAGCACGTGCACACGTACCGGCTGACGCCGCTGGGCCTGTGGAACGCGCGGGCCGCCGGCCACGACGCCGAGGGCGTGGTCGACTCGCTGATCAAGTACTCCCGCTACCCGGTGCCGCACGCGCTGCTGGTCGACGTGGCCGAGACGATGGACCGGTACGGCCGGCTCCAGCTCGCCAACGACCCGGTGCACGGCCTGGTGCTGCGCGCGCTGGACCGGGTGGTGCTGATCGAGGTCGCCAAGAGCAAGAAGCTCGCCGGCATGCTCGGCGCGAAGCTCGACGACGACACCATCGCGGTGCACCCGTCCGAGCGGGGCCGGCTCAAGCAGGCGCTGCTCAAGCTGGGCTGGCCGGCCGAGGACCTGGCCGGGTACGTGGACGGCGAGGCGCACCCGATCGAGCTGGCCGAGGCCGGCAAGGACGGCGGCAAGCCGTGGACGCTGCGGTCGTACCAGCGGGAAGCCGTCGAGGCGTTCTGGGCCGGCGGCTCCGGCGTGGTGGTGCTGCCCTGTGGCGCCGGCAAGACGCTGGTCGGCGCGGCGGCCATGGCCGAGGCGAAGGCGACCACGCTGATCCTGGTCACCAACACCGTGGCGGGACGGCAGTGGAAGCGGGAGCTGATCGCCCGCACGTCGCTGACCGAGGAGGAGATCGGCGAGTACTCGGGCGAGCGCAAGGAGATCCGCCCGGTCACCATCGCCACGTACCAGGTGCTCACCTCGCGGCGCGGCGGCGCGTTCACCCACCTGGACCTGTTCGGCGCCCGCGACTGGGGCCTGGTCGTCTACGACGAGGTGCACCTGCTGCCCGCGCCGATCTTCCGCTTCACGGCGGACCTCCAGGCCCGTCGCCGGCTCGGCCTCACCGCGACTCTGGTACGCGAGGACGGCCGCGAGGGCGACGTGTTCAGCCTGATCGGCCCGAAGCGGTACGACGCGCCGTGGAAGGACATCGAGCAGCAGGGCTGGATCGCCCCGGCGGAGTGCACCGAGGTACGGGTGACGCTCACCGACGCCGAGCGCATGGCGTACGCGACGGCGGAGGCCGAGGAGCGCTACCGGATGGCGGCCACCGCCCGCACGAAGCTGCCCGTGGTGCGGGCGCTGGTGGACCGGCACCCGGACGAGCAGGTCCTCGTCATCGGTGGGTTCCTCGACCAGCTGCACCAGTTGGGCGAATACCTCGACGCGCCGATCGTGCAGGGCTCCACCACGAACAAGGAACGCGAGCGGCTGTTCGACGCGTTCCGCTCCGGCTCGTTGCGGACGCTGGTGCTCTCGAAGGTCGGCAACTTCTCCATCGACCTGCCCGAGGCGGCTGTCGCGATCCAGGTGTCCGGCACGTTCGGCTCCCGGCAGGAGGAGGCGCAGCGGCTCGGGCGGGTGCTGCGCCCGAAGGCCGACGGGCGGCAGGCGCACTTCTACACGGTGGTATCCCGGGACACCATCGACACCGAGTACGCCGCGCACCGGCAGCGCTTCCTGGCCGAGCAGGGGTACGCGTACACCATCGTGGACGCCGACGACGTGCTCGGGCCGACGCTGCCGACTGTCGACTGACCGGCGCGCGGCCGGGCGGGCCGCCGTGGTGCGGCCCGCCCGGTCTCGCGGTCAGCCCTTGCCGCTGGCGCGGAACGCGACCCAGGCGTCGCTCATCCGGTCGGCCTGGCCCGGGGTGAACATGTTCATGCAGGAGTCCTGCGTGTAGTCCATGAAGTTGTGGATCGGGTCCAGCCCCGGCGCGGTGCAGGTGTCCGCCCCGATCGGGCAGTTGAACTGCGGCGCCGCCTCACGCGGCGTGTCCGCCACGAAGTCGCCGGACGCGGAGCAGCCGTGCGCGAACGTGTGCTCCAGCATCAGCCAGTGCCCGACCTCGTGCGTCAGCGTGTCGCCGAGCGCGTACTTGCCGGCCGTGCCGCCCGGCATCGACTCGTCCAGCATCACCACGCCGTCGATGTAGTCGCGGCCGTTGTTGTAGCCCTTCGGGAAGTACGCCCAGCCGAGCAGCCCGTCACCGATGTTCGCCGCGTAGACGTTCAGGGTGCGGGAGTCGCCGGTGTAGAGCGCCTTCTTCATGTCCCGCTCGTTCTTGCCCGGCACCACCGTGTACCAGGTGCTGTTGACAGTCCACGTGGTGTCGACCAGCGAGAAGCGGAACGGCGTGTCCGAGGCGTCGGCCGCGGTACGACCCGCGAACGAGTCGTTGAGCACCGTCATCTGCGCCGAGATGAGCGTGTTCCAACGGGCCTTCTCGGCCGCGCTCAGCTCGTGGTCGGAGATCATGTGGAAGACCGTCGGCACGGTGACGCTGCCGTTGGCGAGGCGCGGCGAGTCCTTGATGACGCCGTACGCCTTGGCCTCGTTGGTCGAGTAGAGCGCGGGCTCCTTTGCGGTGGCGCCCTCACGTACCCGGGCGGCGCTGTGGTTGTCGGCACCCGGCTCGCACTCGGCGGCGGCGGGAGAGGCGGCCGTGGCCGCGACGGGGGCTCCGCCGGTGGTCAGGAAGGTGGCGGCGGCAGCGACGAGCACTGCCAGGTGAATCGTCGGTTTCCTGTGCATCGTTGCACCTTTCGGAAGGCATGAAAGGAGTACCGACGCGGGGTTGTCAAAGCTGCGGATCGATGACGTCGTCGTCCCGCCATAAGACCACGTCAATGGGCATCGGCAACAGTCCCCGGCAGGGACCGCTCCGGACGGGTCAGGCGGCGCTCAGCTTCCTCAGCAAGTACTGGTTCAGGCTCATGCCTTCCTCGGCGGCGTGGATGGCCAACTCTCGGTGCAGGCTCTCGCCGACCCGCAGGTTGAACTTGCCCGAGTACCTGCGCTCGGACAGCGGCTCCGGGATCTGCTCGCCCTGTTCCGCCATGTCCGCGATCACCTCGCGCAGCATCTCCTGAAGCCCCTGGAGCGCCTCGATCTGGGTGGTGGCGAGCCACGAGAGAGACGGGAACTCGGCGCAGGTGGCGACGAACTCCTGGTCTTCGACGGACCAGGTGACGCGGTACGTGTAGTGCGAGATCTCCGGACGGGACTCGGACATCACATGGCCTCCTTCTTGTCGATCGCCTTGAGCACCTGCCGTACCTGATACGCCTTGGCCTTGCCCTTGTCGTCCTGGATGTTGACGCGCGGGTCTCCCGCCCACGGCATCTTGAACACGGCGTGCGAGGTGCCGGCCTGCCGTGGTTTGCCAAAGTGGTGTTCGCAGACCCGATAGAGATCGTTGTACGCGACGTTCTGCTGGCTCTTGCGCATCGCTTCGACGAGCCTGGCTATGGACGGCACCCACTCATGGTACCGCAAGTAGTACCACTACCGCCCCGTCGCGGCGTCGGCGATCACCCGCGCGACGCACTCGTAGTCGCGTACCAGCGGCCCGACCAGCGTGGGGTCCGGCTCGAACGCGGCGACCAGTCCGCGTACCAGATCTCTCAGCCGGTCGTCCGGGCCGAGCCGCCGCCCCCGGTGCCGGCGGGCGACGCTGTGCCAGCGGCGCAGGCCGACGTCGGCGAGCCGTTCGTGGAGCTCCGGCGCGGGCACCGGGCAGCCGCTCGCCCACAGGTCGGCGAGGCCCCGCAGGATCGCCTCCCGCGTCGGGTCAGTCACGCAGGTAGCGGGCGCGGCGGCCGAAGTCGCGGAAGCCCAGCCGCCGGTACAGCCCGGCCGCCGGGTTGTCGTCGTTGACGCAGAGCCACGCGGCGTCCGCGCCCGCGTCGGCGAGGCCGCGCAGCACGCGCGCCACCAGGTACGCGCCGACCCGCCGCCCGCGCCAGTCCGGCACGACGCCGACCTGGTCGATCCAGTTGTCGAGCACGGTGACGAATCCGGCCGCCACGCCGTCCGGGCCGCGCGCGAGCAGCGTCAACTCCGGCCGGAAGTCCTCGTCGTCGCGCAGGTCGCCCAGCCACTCGTCGGCCTCCGGCTCCACGAATCCGGGCCGGTCGGCGAACGACGCGCGGTAGGTGGCGAACAGCTCCGGCCCCAGCGTGGCGGGCTCCACCGTGACGCCGTCCGGCGCGGTGACCTCGGGCAGCGCGTCGAGGTCGTGCCGCAGCACCCACTCCAGAAACGTCCGCGTGTAGCCGCGCTTGGCGAACAACTCCTCCGCGCCTACGTTCCACGTCTCCGTGGTGACCAGCAGTCCAGCGTCGCCGGCGTGCTTCTCCGCCCAGTCGAGCAGCGCGCCGCCGAGCCCGCGCCCGCGCCACGCGGGGTGCACGAGGCCGGTGGCGGTGGCCGGCGTCCGCCCGGCGCCGACCCCGACGGCCGCGACCAGGTCGCCGCCGGACCACGCCCCGTGGGTACGCGCTTGAAGCAGCCGCGCCCGCACCAGCGGGGTACGCCCGAACAGCGACAGCCCGCCGTCAGTGGCGAGGCACGCCTGCGCCAGGCCGGTCAACGCGGGCAGGTCGTCCTCGCCGACCTCCCGCCACACAAGCGCACCCGTCCCGCCCACGCCCACTCCCGTCCCCCGCCCGACCCAGCACTCCGACGCAGTAGGCCAAACCCCGTCCCTCACGGTCAACCGGATTCCCCACCCACCCCCCGCGTCGATCTTGGAGTTGTGGCGCCTCAGATGCCCGCTTCGCGGCTTACGCGAGGCACCACAACTCCAAGATCGGCGCGAGCGCGTGGGCAGCGCAGAAGAGGGCCGTGCGCGACTACCCCGCGCGCCCGCAACATGAGACGAGCGTTTCGCTCACTGGGACTCGCGGAGATCTTGGAAGGAGAGGGCCCTCATGACGACCGCCTCCTTCCAAGATCTCTGCGTGGATCGACGCGAAACGCCAGGAGTGCCGTTGATCATGCAGTTGCGGCCCGGGCAAGAGCTGCAAAACGGGCACCCGAGGGGCCGCGACTGCAAGATCAGCGAGGCGAGGAGGCGGATGCGGAGGCGGAGTTGGCGTGGATCAGGACCGTGGCACTCGCGGAGAGGGGGGCCAAGAGCCACTTCAGGGGCTGCTCGTCCTCGGTCGGGTCCACCCGGAGGCGGTCGCCGGGGTGCAGATCGAGCTGGGTGGCGATCTCGGCGGCCAGGCGACGCCACGCGCCGAAGCTGGTGCCGTCCGCGGTGGCCGGGCCGGACGGGTCGACTGCCGTGTAGTCCGGCGGGTCGGTGGGGTGCCGCAGCACCTCGGCCGACCAGTCCAGCCAGCCCGGCGGCACCTCGCCGAGCGGCCCCGGACCGGTGCCCACCAGGTAGCAGTGCGTCCCCTCGGGCACGTCCTCCAGCCAGTCGTCGAGGCGCTCCGGCGTCACGAACACCGCGTCGTACGGCCGGTCCGCGCCCGGTTCCAGCACCGGCAGGCCGGCCAGCGCGCGGGGACGGAACGACACCGTCAACCCGACCGACCAGGCCCCGAGCAGCACCGCCGCGGTACGCCAGTGCGGCGGCAGCAGCACCGCCACCCGGTCACCGGGGCGCAGCCCGCAACCGTCGCGGAGCAGCCCGGCGCTGCGGGCCGTCCACTCGCCGAGCTGCGCGGCGGTCAGGTCGGTGCGTTCGCCCGTCCCGTCGTCGTGGTAGCTGAGCAGCGGGTACCCGACCGCGTCGGGCGCGACGGCGACGGCTGCCTGGTGGGCCATGCGCGAAACTCCTGTCTGCCGGTCCGCTCACCCTAACCGTCCGAGCCGCCGGTCCGGAGCAACCGAAGCGGCCCGGATCAGCGCACGGGCAGCTCGGGACCGCCGTCGAGCAGCGGCGCCAGCAGGTCGCCCTGCTTCTCCACCCGCTTGAGCACCTCCCCGGCGGTGTACGGCCGCGTCGACGGCCGCTTCCCGGCCGCCCCGGCCTCCACCTCGTCCCAGGTCAGCGGCGTCGACACGGCCGGCACCGGCTGGGCCCGCAGCGAGTACGGCGCCACTGTCGTCTTCGCCGCGTTGTTCTGGCTCCAGTCGATGAAGACCTTGCCGGGCCGAAGGTTCTTCGCCATCTTCGACACGACCAGCTTCGGGTGCGCCTGCTCCAGTTCCTGCGCGATCCGCTTGGCGTAGTCGGAGACGATCTCGGCGTCCTGCGTACCGGCGATCGGGCAGCACAGCTGCATGCCCTTCTTCCCGGACGTCTTCGGGAACGAGGAGATCCCGTCGGAAGCCAGCCGGTCGCGCATCAGCAGCGCCACCTGGCAGCACTGCTTGAGCGCGGCCGGAGCGCCCGGATCCAGGTCGACCACCATCATGTCCGGGTGCGCGCCGATCTTCCACTGCGGAGTGTGCAGCTCCAACGCGGCCAGGTTGGCCAGCCACACCAGCGTGGGCAGCTCGTCGCAGACCACGTAGTCGATGGTTTCCCGCCCCTTCGTGGAGCCGGGGGCGGGCAGGTTCTCGGTGCGTACCCAGCCGGGGGTCGCGGCGGGCGCGTTCTTCTCGAAGAACGAGCCGCCGTCGACGCCGTTGGGAAACCGGATCCGGGTCAGCGCGCGGTCGTTCAGGTGCGGCAGCAGCACCGGGGCGATCCGGGTGTAGTAGTCGATCACCTCGCCCTTGGTGAAGCCGGCCTGCGGGAAGAGCACCTTGTCCAGGTTGGACAGCTCCAGCGAGCGCCCCTCGACCTCGACCTTGAGCCGGTCAGCCGGCATCGTCGACCTCCTCGGGCGGCTTGTCCGGGCGCAGGCGCAGGATGCGCGGGAAGCGCAGCCTCCCGTCCGGCGTGCGCTGGCCGTACTTGACCTCCACCACGATCCGGGGAGTTACCCAGATCGCGCCGCGGGCATCCTCGCGCGGCACCCCGGCGGCGAACGGCGACGCGGTGGCCCGCAGCGGTTCCAGCTCACGCAGCAGTTCCCGTTCGATGGCCGCGCCGATCCCGCCGCCGACCCGCCCCCGGTAGATCAGCCGCCCGTCCGGGCCGGGCACGCCGACGAGCAGACCGCCGACGCGCCGCGCGCCGGGCCGCCAGCCGCCGACCACGAAGTCGCCGGTGACCTCCAGCTTGACCTTCACCCAGTCCGGGGAGCGCACGCCGGGCCGGTAGAGCGAGTCGACCCGCTTGGCCATCACCCCCTCCAGCCCGTGCTCGCCGGCCGCCGCGTAGGTGGCCGGGCCGTCGCCGAAGACCGGCGGCACCGCCCACCGGGCGGCGCCGAGCCCGAGCGACTCCAGCGCCGCCCGCCGCTCCCGCCACGGCCGGGCGGTCAGGTCCTCGCCGTCGAGCCGCAACAGGTCGAAGATCATGTACGTGACGGGTACGGTCGCCGCCAGCCGAGCCGCCTTGGCCGGGTTGCGCACGTGCATCCGTTCGGCGAGCGCGGTGAACGAGGGCTGCCCGTCGGTGAAGAGGACCACCTCGCCGTCGAGCAGCGCGTCACCGACCTGCTCGGCCAGGTTGAGCAGTTCCGGGTACGCGGTGGTGATCTCGACGCCGGAGCGGGCGTAGAAGTGCCGGTCGCCGCGGGAGATGTCGGCGAGCGCGCGGACGCCGTCCCACTTGAACTCGTACGACCAGGCGGCGCCGGCCGGGAGCTGCCCGGTCGTCGCGAGCATCGGCTTCAACGGCGCGCCGGGCACGTTCCGACTGTAGTTGGGTGCGGAAGCGCGTGCGTCCCGTTCGATCGTTTGCGATTCTGGTGGTCAACCGGGGAGAGGAGCGCGGGTATGCGGGCGATCTGGAAAGGAGCGGTGTCGTTCGGCCTGGTGTCGATCGGGGTGAAGGTCTACTCGGCCACCGAGGAGAAGGACATCCGTTTCCACCAGGTGCACCGTGAGGACGGCGGCCGGATCCGCTACAAGCGCACCTGCTCGGTCTGCGGCGAGGAGGTCACCTACGACGACATCGCCAAGGGGTACGACATCGGTGGTGGCGAGATGGTCATCCTCACCGACGAGGATTTCGCCGACCTGCCGTTGAGCACGTCGCACGCGATCGACGTGCTGGAGTTCGTACCGGCCGAGCAGGTCGATCCGATCCTCTACAACAAGGCGTACTTCCTGGAGCCGGAGGGCTCGGCGACGAAGCCGTACGTGCTGCTGCGCGACGCGCTGTCCGACTCGGAGCGGGTGGCGATCGTCAAGGTGGCGCTGCGCCAGCGGGAGCAGCTCGCGACGCTGCGGGTCCGCGAGGGCGTGCTGCTGCTCAACACCATGCTGTGGCCGGACGAGATCCGCCGGCCCGACTTCGGTTTCCTGGACGAGGACCTGAAGGTACGCCCGCCGGAGCTGGCGATGGCCAGTTCACTGATCGACTCGATGGCCGGCGAGTTCGAGCCGGACGCCTTCACCGACGACTACCGGGCGGCGTTGCAGGAGGTCATCGACGCGAAGGTCGAGGGCCGCGAGGTGGTGCAGCCGGAGGAGGAAGAGGCCGCGCCGGCCGCCGCGGTGGACCTGATGGCCGCGCTGAAGGCATCCGTGGAGCGGGCCCGGGCGGCCCGGGGCGAGGCGCCGTCCGGCGGTGGGGCCGAGCCGACGCCGATCTCGTCGGCCCGATCGGCGAAGAAGGCCGCGAAGAAGGCCCCGGCCCGGAAGCCGGCCGAGAAGAAGGCCGAGCCGGCGAAGAAGACGGCCGCCAAGAAGACCCCCGCGAAGAAGACGGCGGAGAAGAAGACCGAACCGGCCAAGAAGACCGCCGCCAAGAAGACGACGGCGAAGAAGGCCGCCGCGAAGAAGAGCGCCTGACGCGCGTACGGCCGGGGCCCCGCCCTCGGTGGAGGGCGGGGCCGGGCCGCTCAGCCTCGCCCGAGCTTCTCGGTCGGGGTGACCCGGACGATGACACGCTCCTCGCCGGGGCGCCGCCACGGGTACGTGTCCTGGCCGAGGTACTTCTTCGCCAGCCGGTCGATGTGCTCGTCGGCGCCCTCGGTGACGAACTCGACGGTGCCCTTGATCCAGAGCGTGCGGAAGTCGTCGGCCTTGTCCGCCACCGACACCGCGACCACCGGGTTGCGGGCCATGTTCAGGTACTTCTGCCGCCCCTTGGCCGTGTTGAACACGATGTGCTCGCCGTCGGTGTCGACCCAGACCGGGGTGACGTGCGGGGTGCCGTCGGCCTCGACCGTCGCCACGTGCGCGAGCTGCGGCTCGCCGAGCAGGGCCAGGTCTTCTTCGCTGAGGATCGCCATGCCCGAAACGTACCCTGTGCGGTGCCCCCGTATCGGTCTCCGTGTCCTGATCGGTGCGGGCGTATGGGCACGCTGGGGGTCCGGGCGGGTACCGTGTGCGCTGGCCTCGGCGGCGGCCCGCCGGGGGCGCACCCACCCACCCTGCAGGGAGTCGACGTGAGCGAGCGTGTGGAGAACCGGTCGGAGGGCCAGGCCGCCCCGGCCACCAAGGCAGGGCGGCGGCTGGCCGCCCAGCTGGCCGAGAAGAAGGCCGCCGAGGCGCGTCGCCGCCGGCAGTCGATGCTCGGCGCGGCTGTCGGCGTGCTCGCCGTGGTGGCCCTGGTCGGTGGCCTGGTCTGGCTGAACAGCGGGGACGACGACAAGGCGGCCACCGCCGGCTCCTCGGCCAGCCCCACCGCCCCGGTCGAGCCCACCGAGATGCCCGCTCCGGAGCTGCCCGCCGGCATCGACCCGGCGCTGAAGACCAAGCCGACAGTGCAGGCCGGCACCGGCGAGCTGACCAAGCTCACCGTCACCACGCTGGTGAAGGGCACCGGGCCGGCGGTGAAGGCCGGGCAGAACATCACCACCAACTACGTGGGCGTGTTCTACTCCGACGGCAAGCAGTTCGACGCGTCCTGGGACAACGGCCAGCCGGCCACCTTCCAGATCGGCGTGGGCCAGGTCATCAAGGGCTGGGACCAGGGCCTGGTCGGCGTGCCGGTGGGCAGCCGGGTGCAGCTGGACCTGCCGGCCGACCTGGCGTACGGCAACGACGCCGCCGGTGGCCGCCCGGCCGGGCCGCTGCGCTTCGTCGTCGACGTGCTGGCTGCGCAGTAGCTCACTCCAGGCTTCCGTCCGGTCACCCTGCGGCAGTAGGTTCATGGTCACCGCGGGCGGCACGTCCGTCCGCGGTGATCTGCTCACCGACGCGGAGGTGCACGTGGCGGCGCTGGACGGGGCCGGGGCGACCCGGCAGATGTGGACGCTGTACGAGCCGGTCCACGCGGTGACCTACTTCCACCCGCGGGCCCGCGCCGCGTTCGAGGCGGTCGGGCTGCGCGGCTACTGGCGCGGCTACTTCGCGGGGCGGGCCGCGCCGCTCGGCGCGGTCGACGCGCCCGCCGTGACCGCGGCGTTCTTCAGCTTCGCGCCGGCCATGGTGGCCCGCGCGCTGCCGTCGGTGTGGCGTCTGGCCACCCCGGAGGAGGCGCTGCGGGCGCGGCTCACCGGTGGTGTGCAGGCGCTCGCCGAGTTCACCTACGAGCTGCCCGAGTCGCATCTGGTCGAGGCCGCCGACCTGCTGGAGGAGGCGGCCGCGCGGGTGGACGTCGCCGGCCGGGTGCTCGGCGCGGTGAACGCCGCCCTGCCCCGGGGCGAGTACCCGCTGGCCCGGCTCTGGCAGGCCGCCACCACGCTGCGCGAGCACCGCGGTGACGGCCACGTGGCGGCGCTGGTGACGACCGGGCTGGAACCGGCCGAGGTGGTGGCCTGGCGGTGCCGGGTCGACCAGTCCCGCGAGTTCCACCAGCCCGCCCGGGGCTGGACCGACGAGCAGTGGACCGCGGCCGAGGAGCGGCTGGTGGAGAAGGGCTGGCTGACCCCCGACCGGACGGCCACGCCGTACGCCACGGAGACGTTCCGCGTGGTCGAGGAGGCCACCGACCGGGCCGCTGCGGGGCCGTGGCGGGCGCTGGGCGCGGAACGTACCGCCCGGCTGCGGGACCTGCTGCAGCCGATCGCTACCCGCTGCCGCACGATCATCCCGGCCAAGGCGCCGATCGGCCTGCCGGCGCAGCGGTCGGTCGGAGCCGCGCTGCCACGGTGAGCCGGGCCGCCGGCTGGGGCAGGATGGCGGCATGGTGGACGCGGTGCTTTTCGACCTGGACGGCGTGATCGTGGACTCCGAGCCGGTCTGGGAGGAGGTCCGGCGCGCGTACGTGGCCGAGCACGGCGGCGTCTGGCAGCCGGACACGCAGCGCCGGCTGATGGGCATGAGCACCGGCGAGTGGGCCGAGTACCTCAGCGGTGAGCTGGGCGTCGACAGGTCGCCCGAGCAGGTCGCCACCGAGGTGGTGACCGAGATGGCCCGCCGGTACGCGCAGCGCGTACCCGTGATCGACGGGGCGGAGGAGGTCGTGCGCCGCATCGCCGCGCGGTGGCCACTCGGGCTGGCCAGCTCCTCCCCGACCCGGCTGATCGCGGCGGCGCTGGACGCGACGGGCCTGGCCGGCTCGTTCGGCGCGACCCTGTCGACGGAGGAGACCGCCCGGGGCAAGCCCGCGCCGGACGTGTGGCTCGCGGTGGCCGGGCGGCTGGGAGTCGACCCGGCCCGCTGCGTGGCCGTGGAGGACTCGTCGAACGGGGTCCGTTCGGCAGTTGCCGCCGGGTGCCGGGTGGTGGCGGTGCCGCACGGGTCGTACCCGCTCGATCCGGACGCCGAGGCGCTCGCGACCGTGCTTCTCCCCTCGATCGGCGCGCTCACGCCCGCTGTGGTGGCGGGGATCGACTGATCCACCCACCCGCCGCCACCACCCGGCCTACGGTCGGTGACATGAGGGCTGTGGTGTACGAGGGGCCGCACGAGGTGGCCGTCAACGAGGTCGACGACCCGCGGATCGAGGATCCGAACGACGTGGTCGTCCAGGTCACGACGACCGCAATCTGCGGTTCGGACCTGCACATGTACGAGGGACGGACGGCCGCCGAACCGGGCATCGTGTTCGGCCACGAGAACATGGGCGTGATCGTCGAGACCGGGCCGGGCGTGACGAGCCTGCGCGTGGGTGACCGGGTCTCGATGCCGTTCAATGTGGCGTGCGGGTTCTGCCGCAACTGCCGGGAGCAGCGCACCGGGTTCTGCCTGACGGTGAACCCGGGCTTCGCCGGCGGCGCGTACGGCTATGTGTCGATGGGGCCGTACCGGGGTGGGCAGGCGGAGTACCTGCGGGTGCCGTTCGCCGACTTCAACTGCCTGAAGCTGCCGCCGGGCACCGAACACGAGAACGACTACGCGATGCTCGCCGACATCTTCCCGACCGGCTACCACGGGGTGGCGATGACCGGGCTGCGGCCGGGCGAGAACCTGACGGTGATGGGCGGCGGGCCGGTCGGGCTGATGGCGGCGTATTCGGCGGTGCTGATCGGGGCGTCCGAGGTGTTCGTGGTGGACCGGGTGCCGGACCGGCTGCGGCTGGCCGAGTCGATCGGCGCCACCCCGATCGACTTCAGCGCGGGCGACCCGGTCGAGCAGATCCGGGACCGGACCGCCGGGGTGGGGACCGATCACGGCGTGGACGCGGTGGGATACCAGGCGTCCGCGCCCAGCGGCGAGGAGCAGCCGGCGCTGGTGCTGAACACGCTCGTGGAGGTGGTGCGCGCGACCGGGGCGATCGGCGTGGTCGGGCTCTACCTCTCGGCGGACCCGGGCGCCCCGGACGAGCACTCCGCCCGGGGTGAGCTGCTGTTCAAGGTGGGCAAGCTGTTCGAGAAGGGCCTGCGGATCGGCACCGGGCAGGCGAACGTGAAGACCTACAATGCGTACCTGCGAAACCTGATCATGGCGGGGCGGGCGACCCCGAGCTTCGTGGTGAGCAAGGAGTTGCCGCTGGACGCGGCGCCGGAGGCGTACCAGCGCTTCGACCGCCGCGAGCCGGGCTACTCGAAGGTCGTGCTCAAGCCGGCCGCCTGACGAGCCGTCGTACGGTGGCCGGGTGCGCCCTGGGCCGCATGTTCGGGCGGCTGCCGGGTAGCGCACCCGGAAGGACGGCGGAGGGACGGCGATGAAGGCGATCGTGTACGAGCGCAGCGGGGACGCCTCGGTGCTCCAGGTGGTGGACCGGCCGGTGCCGGAACCCGGGCCGGGCGAGGTGCTGGTGCGGATGGCCGTGTCGGGGGTGAACCCGACCGACTGGAAGGCCCGCCAGGCGTGGCCGCTGCCGGCCGGCTGGCAGATCCCGCACCAGGACGGCGCGGGGGTGGTCGAGGCGGTCGGTGAGGGCGTGGACCGGACGCTGATCGGCGAGCGGGTCTGGGTGTGGGAGGCGGCGTGGCAGCGGCCGTGGGGCACCGCCGCGGAGTACACGCTGGTTCCGGTCCGGCACGCGGTGCCGCTCGGTCCGGCGTCGTTCGATCTGGGGGCGGCGCTCGGCATCCCGTTCATGACGGCGCACCGCTGCCTGACCGCGGGTGAGTACATGCCGGACAAGTTGCACGCGGGCGCGCTGAGCGACCACGTGGTGCTGGTGCAGGGCGGCGCGGGCGCGGTGGGCAACGCGGCGATCCAGCTCGCGAGCTGGGCCGACGCCTGTGTCATCGCGACTGTGAGCAGCCCGGAGAAGGCGCAGCTCGCGGCGGCGGCCGGGGCCGACTTCGTGATCAACTATCGCGAGCAGGACGTGGTCGAGGAGGTCCGCAAGGTCGCGCCCGACGGGGTGCACACGATCGTCGAGGTCTCCGCCGCCCGCAACGCCGCCGCCGACGTGCGGATGCTGCGTACCGGCGGGGCGGTCTGCGTGTACGCCGACGACGGCGGCGACGAGATCACGTTGCCGATCCGGCCGCTGATGGTTCCGAACGCGCGCTGGCAGTTCGTGCTGATCTACACCGCGCCGAAGGTCGCCAAGGCGCAGGCGGTCACCGACATCGCGGCGGCGGTGGCGCAGGGCGCGATCCGGGTCGGTGAGGACGCCGGGCTGCCGCTGCACCGGTATCCGCTGGCGGACGCCGCTGCCGCCCAGCAGGCGGTGCAGGACAGCGTGGTGGGCAAGGTGTTGGTCACCACCGCGGACGAGTAGGTGACCGGATTTCCCCGACAGCCGGACAGACGCGAACAAGTTTCGCAACAATGACGGTGCGGGTCAGCCCGTAACGGACGGGCGGCCCCGGCGCGGTGCGAACGCCGGGGCCGCCCTCTGGGAGGAATGCCCGTTGGAAACGTGTTCCTGCCCGTGTAGGCGACGGTACGCCCCGAAACGTTACGACGCGGTCAGTTCCCGTACGTCGAGCCCGCCGTCGGCGTACCGCGAGCGCACCACCTTCTTGTCGAACTTGCCGACGCTGGTCTTGGGCACGGCGTCGATGAACGCCCAGCGTTCCGGCAACTGCCAGCGGGCCACCGAGCCGGCCAGGAAGTCCCGCAGCTCCTCGGCGGTCACCGAGGCGCCCTCGCGAACCACGACGGTGGCCAGCGGGCGCTCGTCCCAGCGCTCGTCCGGTACGCCCACCACGCACGCCTCCAGCACCGCCGGGTGCGCCATCAGGGCGTTCTCCAGCTCGACCGAGGAGATCCACTCCCCGCCCGACTTGATCACGTCCTTGGCGCGGTCGGTGAGCGTGATGTAGCCGTCCGGCGAGAGCGTGCCGACGTCACCGGTCCGCAGCCAGCCGTCCCGGAACTTCTCCTCCTCCGGCACGTCGTCGCCGATGTACCGGGCGGTCACCCACGGCCCGCGCACCTCCAGCTCGCCCACCGACGTCCCGTCCGCGGGCAGCGGCTCACCGGCCGGGCCGACGATCCGCGCGGTCACGCCCGCCGGTACGCGGCCCTGCGTGTAGCGGTAGCGCCAGGCGTCGTCGCCGGTCGCGCCGGCCGGCGCCCGGGACACCGAGCCCAGCGGCGACATCTCGGTCATGCCCCAGGCGTGGATGACGTCGATGCCGTAGCGGTCGTGGAAGGCGTGCATCAGCGCCGGCGGGCACGCCGACCCGCCCACGATGACCTCCTTCAGTGAGGAGAGGTCCACCTCGTGCGCGTCCAGGTAGGCCAGCAGGTCGGTCCAGATGGTCGGCACCGCCCCGGCCAGCGTGGGGCGCTCGGCGGCGATCATCGCGGCGATCGGCTCGGCCTGGAGGAACCGGTCCGGCATGATCAGCGAGGCGCCGGAGAGGAAGGCCGCGTACGGCAGGCCCCAGGACATGGCGTGGAACATCGGCACGATGGCCAGCTCGCGGTCGTTCGGCCCGAGCCCGAAGCCCTCCGGCATGCAGACCTGGAGCGAGTGCAGGTAGATCGAGCGGTGCGAGTAGGCGACGCCCTTGGGGTGGCCGGTGGTGCCCGAGGTGTAGCAGAGCGCAGCCGCGTCCCGCTCGTCCACCTCCGGCCAGTCGAAGTGGTCGGGGCGGTCGGCCAGCAGCGCGTCCCAGTGGTGCACGGTGATCCGGTCGCCGGCGGCGGCCAGCAGCGGGGCCGGGTCGCCGCCGCCGACCACCACCACGTGCGCCACGGTGGTCATCTCGCCGATCACCCGGGCGAGCAGCGGGATGAGCGTGGTGTCGACGAGCACCACGCGGTCCTGCGCGTGGTTGGCGATGTAGGCGACCTGGTCGGGGAAGAGCCGGATGTTGAGCGTGTGCAGCACCGCCCCCATGCTCGGCACGGCGAAGTACGCCACCAGGTGCTCGTTGTTGTTCCACATGAACGTCGCGACCCGCTCGTCGCCGGTCACGCCGCACTCGTCGCGCAGCGCCTGGGCCAGCCGGGCGGCGGCGCGGCCGACCTCCGCGTACGTCATCCGGCGCGGTTCGGCGCCGGTCCAGGTGACCACCTCCGCCGCGCCGTGCACGGTGGAGCCGTGTTCGAGGATCCGGGCGACCTGGAGGGGGGCGTCCATCATCGTGCTACGCATGGGTAACAACGTAGTGGCGGCGGTCACATCTACGGAACCCCCCGGAACCACCGAGGTGATCACGGATGATGCGTAGATTGTCCGGGTGAGCATCTCGTGGGCCGACTCGTACGTGGGGCAGCTACGCGCCCTGGCCGGTGACCGCACCCTGATGTTCGTCGGCGCCCGCGCCGTGGTGCGCGACAACGCCGCCCGGGTGCTGCTGATCCAGCGCTCCGACAACGGCCAGTGGGCGCTGCCGGCCGGCGCCATGGAACTGGGCGAGTCGATCGCCGACTGCGCGGTTCGCGAGGTGCGGGAGGAGACCGGCCTGCGGGCGCTGCGGGTCAGCGCGTTCGCGCTCTACACCGGCCCGGACCGCACCCACACCAACATGTACGGGCACACGTACCAGGTCTTCACCACCGCGTTCCGCGTCGACGAGTGGGACGGCGAGCTGGACCGGTTCACCGACGAGACCACCGACGCCGCCTTCTTCCGTCCGGCGGACTTCCCGCACCCGCTCTCGTCGAGCGTCCACGAGACACTCGCCGACCTGGACGTGTTCGAGCAGACCAACCGGCTGATCCTCAAGTAGCCGCCGGTCACAGCATCGTCTGCGACTTCGCCTCCATGTCGGCGGCGGCCTCCTCCTTCGACTCCTTGGTCAGCGGCTTGCCGCCGGGCGCGGGGGCCTTGCCGCCGATCGGGTCGGCGCCGCCGGTGGCGCCCTGCGGACCGGTGCCGCGCAACTGGTGGTTCGGCATGGCCAGCGTGACCAGCACCGCGACGATCGCGATCAGCCCGGTGGTCAGGAAGACCAGGTGCAGCGACTCGACGAACGAGGCCTGGACGGCGGCGCGTACCGGGGCGGGCAGGGCCAGGATGGCCGCCGGGTCGTTGATCGAGAAGTTCCCGCCTGCAGACACCGCGGCCCGCTGCTCCGGTGGGAGCTGCGCGAGCGCGCCCGGCAGCCGGCCGGCCAGCTCGGTGGTGAGCCGGGACGACAGCACCGCGCCCAGGATGGCCACGCCGAACGAGCCGCCGAGCGACCGGAAGAACGTGGCCGAGGACGTGCCCGCGCCCAGGTCGCGCACGCTCACCGCGTTCTGCACGGCGAGGATCAGCGACTGCATGCACAGGCCCAGCCCGATCCCGATCACCACCATGTAGCCGAACGCGGCCCAGAGCGAGGTGGCCACCCGCAGCTGCTGGAACAACAGCATGCCGACCACCAGCACGGCCGCGCCCGCCACCGGGAACCACTTGTACCTGCCGATCCGGCTCATCGCCCGGCCGGTGACGATCGAGGTGATGATGACGCCGGCCATCATCGGCAGCATCAGCAGACCGCTGCGCGTCGGCGAGGCGCCCTTGACGATCTGGAGGTAGAGCGGGATGAAGATGATCGACCCGAACATCACCAGACCGAGGACGAAACCCGCCGCGTTCGCCAGCGCGAACGTGGCGCTGCGGAACAGCCGCAGCGGCAGGATCGGCTCCTTGGTCCGCGCCTCCTGGACGACGAACAGCACGCCCAGCACCGCGCCCGCGGCGAACAGGCCGACGATCACGCCGGAGCCCCAGGCGTACTCGGCGCCGCCCCAGCTCAGCGCCAGCAGCAGGCAGCTCACGCCGGCCACCAGCAGCGCCGCGCCGATCCAGTCGACCGTGTGCTCCCGCCGCTCGAACGGCACCAGCCGCATCACGTGCCAGCAGACCACGATGGCGAGGATCGCCAGCGGCACGTTGATGTAGAAGATCCACCGCCAGTTGGTCTCCGCGAAGTAACCGCCGACGAGCGGCCCGGCCACCGAGGAGACGCCGAACACCGCGCCGAACAACCCCTGGTAGCGCCCGCGCTCCCGGGGCGAGACCACGTCCGAGATGATGGTGAACGCCAGCGTCATCAGCCCACCCGCGCCGAGACCCTGCACGCCGCGCGTGACGATCAGCTGGGTCATGTCCTGCGACAGCCCGGCCAGCAACGAGCCGAGCAGGAACATGCCGATCGAGAACAGGAAGACCGGCCGGCGTCCGTACAGGTCGGCCATCTTGCCGTACAGCGGCGTCGAGGCGGTCGACGCCAGCAGGTACGCGGTGACCACCCACGAGTAGTGGTTGATGCCGCCCAGCTCCCCCACGATCGTCGGCAGGGCGGTGCCGACGATGGTCTGGTCGAGCGCCGCCAGCAGCATCCCGGTCATCAGACCGAACATCAGCAGGCGGATCTGGCGGGCGGGCAGCGCGGGCGGGGCGGTCTGGGCGGTCATCCCGCTTCCTATCCCACCGGGGGCGGATCATGCCCCCGGTGGGCCTGTGACTTTCCTCAGGCGGCGTGCCGACCCTCGGCGAACTCCTCCACGATCTTGGCGCAGAACGCCGGCAGGTCGTCCGGCTTGCGGCTGCTGACCAGCCCGTTGTCGGTGACGACCTCCTTGTCGACCCAGTTCGCGCCGGCGTTTGTGAGGTCGGTGCGCAGGCTCGGCCAGGAGGTGATGGTCCGGCCCCGCACCACGTCCGCCTCGACCAGCGTCCACGGGCCGTGGCAGATCACGCCGACCGGCTTGCCGGCGTCGAAGAACGACTTCACGAACCGGACCGCGTCCGGGTCCGCGCGCAGGAAGTCCGGGTTCGCCACGCCACCGGGCAGGACCAGACCGTCGTACGCGCCGGCGTCCGCCTCCTTGACGGTGACGTCGACCCGGTACTGCTTGCCGTGGTCCAGGTGGTTGAAGGCCTGGATCGAGCCGGAGTCGAGGGAGACCAGCTCGACCTGCGCGCCGGCGTTCTCCACCGCCTCCCGGGGCTGGGTGTACTCGACCTCCTCGACGCCGTCGGCGGCCAGGAAGGCGATGCGCTTGCCCTGAAGTGTCGCTGCCATGCTCTTCTCTCCTCTCCGGGGTATGTCTGCACCGTTCCCCCGGCCGATGCGGCGAAACCGGGCGCACCGGGTGGCCCGCGTCGCGTTTGGCCCGACGGCGCGGGGGGATCCGCAGAGGCATGGCAGGAGCAGCAGCGGAAGAGCGCCGGCTGGCCACCGTGGTGGCGAGCTGGCAGCAGCGTCCCGTGCTGGTCGTCGGGGACGCCATGCTGGACGAGTGGCGGTTCGCCGAGTCGGAGCGGCTCTGCCGCGAGGCGCCCGCGCCGGTCCTCACCCTGCGGCGGCGGATCTCCGCGGCCGGGGGCGCCGCCAACACGGCGGTCAACGTGGCGGCGCTCGGTGGACGGGCGGCGCTCGTCGCCCCGGTCGGTGCCGACGTGGCCGGTGACGAGCTGCACGACTGCCTGGACCGCGCGGCGGTCTGGGACCGTACGGTGAGCCAGCCCGGCCGGCCTACGCCGGTGAAGCGGCGGATGCTCGCCGGCAACCAGATCCTGCTCCGTGAGGACTCCGGCGGCCCGGAGGACGCGCTGGACGACGACGGGGTGGCACGGCTGCTGACCGCCCTGCACTGCGCCACCGAGGAGCTGCGCGCGGTGGCCCCGGGACAGCCGCTCACGCTCGTGGTCTGCGACTACGGCCTGGGCGCCCTGCCCTCGGCGGTACGCGCCTGGCTGGTCGCCAACCGGGACCGCTACGGCACCGTGGCGCTGGACGCGCACGACCTGGCCGACTGGCGTGGACTGAACCCGACTGTGGTGACGCCGAGCTTCGCCGAGGCCACCCGGCTGCTGGCCCGCGCCGCCGCCGGTTTCGCACACGGCGAGCGCAACGCCGTACCCAATGGGGGTGACCTGCACCTGGACCACCCGGCGGAGGCCGACGGCCCGTCCGAGCTGATGGTCGGCGCGGCGCCCGGCGGGTCCGGCGACCTTGCGCCGGGCAGCCCGCACCCGACCTCGGGCGCGCCCGCCGCAGCGACGTCCGGCGGCTCGACCGGCCCGACCGGCGAGCCGACGCCCGGCGAGGAGCGGGTGGCACTGACCGGGGACGGACTGAGCGTCACCGGCACCGGCGTGACGGTGAGCGCGACCGCCGGCACCGGCGTGGACCGGGCCGTGCTGGCCGAGTCGCGCCTGCCCGAGCTGCGCGCGCACACCGGCGCGGACGTGGTGGCGGTGACCCTGGACACCGAGGGCGCGGTGGTCGGCGGCGCCGAGGGCGAGCCCCGGCGCAGCCACAGCACCCCGGTCCCGGCCAGTCACGCGGTGGGCGCCGGGGACGCGTACCTGGCGGCCATGACGCTGGCGCTCGCCGCCGACGCCGGCCTGCCCACCGCCGCCCAGCTCGCGCAGCTCGCCGCCACCATCACGGTCGCCGACACCGGCACCTGCGTGTGCCGCCGCGAGGACCTCCTCGCCGCGCTCGGCACCGGCCCGGACGACGGCGGGCACCCGGCGCTGGTCGGCGCCGACGAACTGGCCGCGCTGGTGGGCGAGCACCGGCAGGCTGGCCGGTCGGTGGTGTTCACAAACGGCTGCTTCGACGTGCTGCACCCGGGGCACGTCCGCTACCTGACCCAGGCCCGCGCGCTCGGTGACCTGCTGATCGTGGCGGTCAACTCGGACGGCAGCGTCCGCCGGCTCAAGGGCGCGGACCGGCCGGTCAACCCGGTCGAGGACCGGATCGCGTTGCTGGCGGCGCTGGCCTGCGTCGACCACGTGGTGGTCTTCGAGGAGGACTCCCCGGCCCGGCTGATCGAGGCGGTCCGCCCCGACGTCTACGTCAAGGGCGGCGACTACCCGCCGGAGATGGTGCCGGAGGCGCCGCTGGTACGCCGGCTGGGCGGGCAGGTACGCACGCTCGGGTACGTGCCGGACCGCTCCACCTCGGCGATCATCGACCGCATCCGCGCCCAGTCGCTCATGAGCGAACGCACCGAGCGGAGCGAGGACAGCCCCGTGGGCGAAGGCAGGCCGGCGTGACGCGACCGCTCGACCCGGGCACGCCCGGGCAGTTCCGGCAGCGCCGCCGGCTCGACGTGCTCATTCCCACCCGCAATCGGCCCGCCGAACTGGCTGTCACGCTGTCCGGGCTGGCCGCGCAGGAGGGCGTACCGGGGTTCGGGGTGGTGGTCAGCGACCAGTCCGACGGCGAACCCGCGTACGCGCATCCGGCCGCCGCCACCATGGTCCGGGCGCTGCGGCACCGGGGGCATCCGGTGCTGCTGACCCGGCGGCTGCCCCGTCGCGGCCTGGCCGAACACCGGTGCTACCTGCTGGCCCAGTCGGCGGCCGACGCGGTGCTCTGCCTCGACGACGACGTGTGGCTGGAGCCGGGCACGCTGTCCCGGCTGATGACCGCGCTGGACGAGCTGGGCTGCGGGTTCGTCGGCAACGCGGTGCACGGGCTCTCCTACGCCGACGACGTCCGCCCGGAGACGCACCAGCACTACGAGGAGTGGGCCGGACGGCCGGTGCCGGAACGCATCCTGCCGGGCACGCCGGAATGGCACAGGGCGTCGATCCACCCGGCCGCGAACCTGCTGCACGTCACCGAGAAGCTGAACCTGCCGCCGGGACAGTGGCGGGCGTACAAGGTCTCCTGGATCGGCGGCTGCGTCCTCTACGACCGGACGAAGCTGGTCGAGTCCGGTGGCTTCGACTTCTGGGAGCGGCTGCCCGACCGGCACCAGGGCGAGGACGTCGCCGCCCAGCTCGCCGTGCTGGAGCGCCACGGCGGCGCCGGCGTGCTGCCCAGCGGGGCCTACCACCTGGAGTCGCCGACCACAGTCACCGAGCGGGACGTGGAGGCGTGGGAAGTGGTGCTCAGCGAGTCGACGGCGGAGGTGTGAGCAGCTCGCGGGCCGCCTCGATCACCTCGGCCGCCGGCACGTCGGCCACGAACGACACCCGGTGCGGGCACTCCCCGTCGCCGGGCCGGTGCGGGTAGATCCCGGGTGTGCAGTCGACGCCGCAGACCGGGCAGTGGGTGGTCCAGGCGGCGATCGGGCGGTGCCGCCCGCGCAGCGGCGACGCCCCGTTGATCAGGTTGCCGACCCAGAACACCCCGACCGTCGGCGCGCCCACGGCGGCGGCCAGGTGCAGCGGGCCGGTGTCGTTGGAGACCACGAGCGCGCAGTCCGCGTACGCGGCGGCCAGCGCGCCGAGGCTGAGCGTGCCGACCTGCGGACGCACCGGCACGCCGGCCGCCGCCACCACAGCGTCCACCGTCTCCTGCTCGGCGGGGGTGCCGGTGACCAGCACCTCGTACCCGTCGCCGGTGAGCGCGCGGGCGACCTCGGCGAAGCATTCCGGCGGCCAGCGGCGTCGCGTGTCGGTGGCGCCCGGGTGCAGCGCCGCCCGGGGCCGGGTGGGTTCGCCGAGCACGGCGGCGGCCTCGGCCCGGTCGGCGGCGGTGACCGCCAGCGACGGGGTGATCGTGGTGGCGGGCGCGCCGACCAGCGCGGCGACCTCCAGGTAGCGGATCACCTCGTGCTGGTAGTAGACGTAGCGCAGCCAGCGGTCGAGCGGCGGCGCGCCCTCGGCCCGCAGGCCGGCGGTGACCCGCGCGCCCAGGCCCGCCACCAGCGGGTTGGAGTTCGCGCCACCGCCGTGCACCTGCAACGCCAGGTCGAACCGCTCGGCGCGGGCCGCGGCCAGGAAGCCCGGCACGTCGCCCGGCGACTCGCCCGGGCCCGGATCGCGGATGCCGGGCGCCGCCGGCACCACCAGCACCCGGTCCACCGGGCCGGGCCGGTCGCGCCAGAGCGCCGCGTGCCACGGCGCGCCGAGCAGCACGATCTCCGCCGACGGGTACGCCGACCGCAGCGCGTCCAGCGCCGGCAGTACGAAGATGAAGTCGCCGAGCGCGTTGGCGCGCAGCACGGCGATCCGCTCGACGTCGGGCACACGCTCGCCGACCGGGCCGAGCAGCGACGGCTCCGGGTCGCGGCGCGGCGGGTCGGAGTCACCCGACGGGCTGGTCACGCGGCCCCTACGGCCTGTCGATCTCGTCGAGCGCGGTGTCCGGGTGGTGCAGCTCCCGGTCCGCGGCCGGGTCGGCCGGCATCGGCGTACGGTCGACGCCCGCGCGCGGGCCGGTGCGGCCGACGGTGATGGTGCGCGGCGCGGGCCGGGCCGCCCGGGGCAACCGCACCCGGAGCAGGCCGTGGTCCATCACCGCGTCGATCCGGTCCGGGTCCACCCGGGACGGCAGGTCGACGCGGTACTCGAAGCCACGCGTGGTGAACCCGCCCGGGATGCCGTGGTCGGCGTTCACCTCGGCTTCCGACCGGGCGCGTACGCACAGCTCCCGGTCGTCCAGCTCGACGGCCACCTCCTCCGGCGCCACACCGGGGAGCCGGACGACCACTTCCCAGCCGTCCGCCGTCTCGGCCAGATCCACGTCCTGGCTGCCGGAGCGTCCGCCGACCAGCCGGCTCAGCTCGGAGCGCAGCGACTGGAGCTCGCCCATCGGGTCCCAGCCCTGCTGGCGGCCACGCCAGCCCCGTCCGCCGCTCTGTTCCGTCATCGCGCGTCTCCGATCCGCTGGGTCGCCGAGGGGGGTCGCAGCGAGCTGGGCGCGTTGAGATCGTGCTCCGGGTCGACGCCGACGCCGAGGCGGTCCACCAGTTCACCGCCGAGCCACGCGCTGACGCCGAGGATCGCCAGGGCGACCACCTCGATGGCGACGAGCGCGCCCCCGGCCGCCCGCGAGTCGGCGTTGAGCCGGACCACCCAGACCGCGGCGAACAGCAGGATCACCGCCACGTTGGCGGCGGCGTGGGTGACACCGACCCGCTTGGCGCGGGTGCCGGCCGGCAGGGCGAGCAGGTCGAACGCCCCGGCCGCCGCGGCCAGCAGGCCGCCGATCAGACCGACGGTGATGTTCCAGTACGCGACTTCGGCCAGGAAGCCGGGCCCGCCCACGGTGTCCACCACGTCGAAGATCACGGCGGTCACGAAGAGCGCCACCGGAAACATCACGAGCATCGGGTGCACGGGATGGCCGAGCACCTTGAGCCGGCTCTCCATCTCGGCCTCCATCCGTCACGTCCGGCCGCACGCTGCGAACCGGTCCCTACCCGCCGGCCCCGGGGGCAAACCCGACACTCGACGCGCTCTCCTAGGCTGACCATGGCGGAACGCGGCCCGTCGCGGGCCGGAACCGTCGTGACGATCAACGGACGGGGGAGGAAGACGTGACGACCCGGGAGATCACCAGCGAGGCCGAACTACGCGAGCTGATCGGCACGCCGATGCCGCGCGCTGCCGCCAAGGACCGCCGTACGCTGCACGAACGCGACCGGGAGTGGCTCGCCGCGTCACCGTTCTGCCTGATCGCCACCGCCGGCGCGGACGGCAGCTGCGACGTCTCCCCCAAGGGTGACCCGCCCGGCTTCGCGCTGGTGCTCGACGACACCACGATCGCGATTCCGGAGCGGCCCGGCAACCGGCGGGCCGACGGCTACCGCAACATCCTGGCCAACCCGCACGTCGGGTTGATCTTCCTGATTCCCGGCCGCACCGACACGCTGCGGATCAACGGGCGCGCCCGGCTGATCGCCGACGCGCCGTGGTTCGCCGACATGGAGGTCAAGGGCCACCGGCCGGTGCTGGCCGTCGAGGTCGCGATCGAGCAGATCTTCTACCACTGCGCGAAGGCGTTCCTGCGCTCCGAGTTGTGGCAGCCGGAGACCTGGCAGCCGGACGTGCTGCCGACCCGGGCCCGGCTGATCAAAGAGGTGGAGGCCCCGGCGGAGAGCCTGGCCGACCTGGAACGCCACTACGGCCCGGCGTACCTGGAGACCCTGTACCGCTGAGTCCCGTGGTCAGGGCCGGACGTTGCGCTTGCGCTTGCCCCGGCCCACGTACCCGCGACCGCCCGTCGCCGGCTGCACCCGGCGCGGCCGGTCGCGGCCCGGCGGGGTGGCACGCCGACGCCTGATACGGGACAGGGTCAGCACCACCCCGACACCCAGGACGGCCAGCCCGACCACGCCGAGGACACCCTGCACCCGGCCGCGATGGCCGCTGAGCTGACCGAAGTCGGTCACGAAGTCGCCCGGGTCCGCCGGGTTCACCCAGATCGGCACCTCGGCCCCCGCGGCCCGGCACACCTCGAAGCAGGCCACCTCCTGCGCGTGCGTCCGGCCGTCGACCTCGTAGCTGAAGTACATGGTGCTCGACGAGGGACTCCGGTTGCCGCCGCTCTCCGTCACCTGGTCGACGACGACCGCCCGCGCGGGCGTACCCCGCTCGCGCAGCGTCACCGCCCAGTCGTCCAGCTCCATCTGGGTGTGGAACGGCAGCCACAGCAACGCGCCGCCGCCGACCACCAGCAGTACGCACGCGAGGCGGATCAGGAACGGCCGACGGTTGATCACCCGGCCATCGTCGCCGGGGCCCGCAACCCCGGGACCGGCACCGGATGGGGTTGAATCGGCTGCGTGGCGAAGACCTTGACGATCACCACCCGGAACGCGAGCTTCCAGCAGTGGCAGGCGCTGCTGACCAACCGCAACAAGCGCCAGCGTTCCGGGGAGTTCCTGGTCCAGGGGGTACGCCCGATCACCGTCGCCCTGGAACAGGGCTGGGAGATCCGGGCGCTGCTGTACCCGGACCGGCAACAGTTGTCCCGCTGGTGCCGGGAACTGCTCGACCGCACCGACGCCCGGCGGGTGGCCCTCGCGCCCGAGCTGATGCGGGAACTCAGCGGCAAGGAGGAGGAGTCCCCCGAACTGCTGGCCGTGGTGGCGCAGCCCGATGACGACCTGGCCCGCATCCCGGTCGGGCCCGACATGCTCGTGGTGGTCTTCGACCGCCCCAAGACCCCGGGCAACATCGGCACGCTGATCCGGTCCGCCGACGCCTTCGGCGCGTCCGGCGTGGTGGTCACCGGTCACGCCGCCGACCCGTACGACCCGAAGGCGGTACGGGCCAGCACCGGGTCGCTGTTCGCCGTACCGGCCGTGCGCGTCCCCAGCCACCACGCCGTCCTCGACTGGGTCGCCGCGGTGCGGAAGGCGGGGCCACAGATCCAGATCATCGGTACGGACGAACACGGCGACGTGGACGTAGCGGAGCACGACCTGACCGGGCCCACTCTCCTGCTCGTCGGCAACGAGACGCACGGACTCAGCAAGGGCTGGCAGGAGGCGGCCGACCGGATCGTACGCATTCCGATCGTCGGTGCGGCGAGTTCGCTGAACGCGGCGGCGGCCGGGACGGTGGCGCTGTACGAGGCCGCCCGCCAGCGCGCGAAGCAGCGGTGATGCCTGGGCCCGCCGCTACGAGGCGGCCGTGCCGGTAGCGGTCCTCGACGGCCGCTCACGTCCCCAGGCGGCCAGCGGTTCGAGCGCATCGTTGAGGCGTACGCCGTCCTCGGTCAGCGAGTACTCGACGCGGGGTGGCACCTCGTCGTAGGAGACGCGGCGCACGACGCCGTCCGCCTCCATCTCGCGCAGGTGCGCGGCCAGCACCTTCTCGGTGATCCCCGGCAGCAGCCGGCGCAACTCGCCGAAGCGGCGGTACGGGTGCTCGTGGAGTGCCCAGAGGATCAGCACCTTCCACTTGCCCCCGATCACCTCCATCGCGGCGTCGATCCCGCAGACATGGCCGTCCGGTGCGCCCGGCCGGTTCAACGTCGTCATACGCCCGCCCTTCCGACCTGCTCGCTCACCTCAGAGTAACCACCTACTCCGAAGTGCGTACTTGTTCACCTGCGGGCCTGCGACAAGCCTGATCGGCATGGCACACGAGACTGTGGAGAAGACGCCCGTCACGCTGCTGGGCCTCGGCGCGATGGGCGCCGCGCTGGCCCGCGCCTGGCTCGCCGCCGGCCACCCGCTCACCGTCTGGAACCGCACCCCGGCCCGCGCCGCGGGAATCTCCGCCGAGGGAGCGAAGGTCGCGAACAGCGCCGCCGAGGCCGTCGCCGCGAACACCCTTGTCGTCGTCTGCCTGCTGGACGACGCCTCGGTCGAGGAGGTGCTGGCCGGCGCCGACCTGGCCGGCGCCGACCTGGCCGGCAGGGACCTGGTCAACCTGACCACGGGTACGCCCGCCCAGGCCCGCGCCCGGGCCGACTGGGCCCGCGAGCGCGGCGCTCGCTACCTGGACGGCGGAATCATGGCCGTTCCTCCGATGATCGGCGTCCCGGACGCCGGCGGCTACGTCTTCTACAGCGGCTCCCGCGAGCTGTTCGAACGGCACCGGGAGACGCTCGCCGTCCCGGCCGGCACCACCTACGTCGGCCCGGACGCGGGCTTCGCCGCCCTGCACGACGTCGCCCTGCTCAGCGCCATGTACGGAATGTTCGCCGGGGCGGCGCACGCCTTCGCCCTGATCCGCCGCGAGGACATCGACCCCGCGTCGCTGGCCCCGCTGCTCGCCGACTGGCTCGTCGCGATGGCCCCGGCCGTCCACCAGACCGCCGACCAGCTGCGCAGCGGCGACTACACGAAGGGTGTCGTCTCCACCCTCGCCATGCAGGTGGCCGGCACGCCGTCGTTCCTGCGCACCGCTGAAGAGCAGGGCGTCAGCCCGGAACTGCTCAGCCCCTACTTCGCGCTGATGCGCCGCCGCCTGGCCGAGGGCAGCGGCGACGAGGACCTGACGGGCGTCATCGACCTGCTGGTGCGTTGACCGCCACGGACCGAGACAACCCACGTGGACAGCCGATACACCGATGGTGATCTCGGCTGTTCCCCTGATGAGAATTCCCAGCGACGCAATGACGATCGTCCGATGCGACAGAAGCATCCGCAGCGCGTACCCGATCGTGCCGGCCCGACCGGCGTCGAGGGCAAGTTGCCGGTCGCCCGCTGGCGGCGCGTCCTGGCGGTTCTCGCGCCGGTGATCGCGGCGGTGCTCGGCGCCGCGATGGCCACGCAGTGGGAGGTCGGCGGCGGCCGCGCCGTCAGCTCCCTACCCGCTCCGTCGCGATGGATGGCCGAGAACCTGCCGTTGTTCGACGGTGGGGAGCCGGCGTGGATCTGGCGCGGGCCCTTCTTCGTGTCCGTGCTGCTGGCGCTGCCGCTCGTCTGGACGGTCACCGGCCACGCCACCGCGATGCCCCGCCGCCTGACGAGGTACGGGCTCCTCACCGCAGGCATCGCGATCGGCCTGGAATACAGCACCCCCGGGTACGGGTGGTTGTTCGACCTCGTGGCCCTGTTGACGGCGCTGGTGGGCACCGTCTGGTGCGGGCTGCAGGGGCTGCGTCGCGGCGTGCTGCCGCGCCGCGTCGCATGGGCGCTCGTCGCGGCACTGCCGTTGACGCCACCCGCCGGCTTCCTCACGTTCTGGTACCTGCCGCCCGGCCTGACCATGGGCTTGTTGCTGGCCTGGGCCGCTGCCGCCGTCTTGTCCGGCTCCCCCGCACCATCACCTGGACGTGTACGTGGCTCTGTTCGGTGACGACCTGGACGCCGTCGCCAACCGGCTGGGCGAGGCGGTCGCAACGCGGGATGCGGATTGGATGCGGGCCGCTCACCTCGGGCTCGTGGGTCTGCGTGGGGTTGCTCTGACCGGCCAACTGCGGCGCACCGTAACAGGCGCTTACGACATGGGTCGGGTGCCGTCAGCGCCTGCGGCTTTCCTTGGCTGTACGGATGGCTAGGGAGCCATCGGCCGCCGCAACGATCCGCTGACACGTTGTCGCTCCCTCCCCGTAGCCTGCCTGGCAGAGTCCGTACGACGGAGGGTGCGTTGTCTGCTGTCGCGTCACTGACCCTGGTTCCCAGGAGAAGCATCCCCGAGTTGGCCCGCCTCGCCCGCACATCGTCGTCGTCACTCGGCTCCTACCTCGCCGAACACGGACGCGAGCCGCGGGAGGAGTACGACTGGTCCGGGTACTGCATGCTGCACGTCTTGAGCTATCTGGAGGAGCGCGACGTAGACCTGGAGCAGTCGGAGTTCGATGCCGAGTCGGCGGCCATCAACAAGGTGCACGACCTGACCGTGCTCATCACTCCCGCACACAAGCGGTTCCTGGATCAACTCGACCCCGCCGGGCACGGCGAGGCGGAGTTGGCCGCCCACTTCGAGGAAATGGGGCTGGACTTCGAGGAGAGCGGCACGGCCGGTTTGGATGGGCTGAGGCTGTTGCGCGACAGCATCTCCGAACTCCGCGACGACCAGGTGTTGCTGCTGCGCATCGGCTGAGGCCAGAGGCGCCAGATCTGGTCGAACCACCCGTGACGGTGATCACCTGTAGCACTTGACGCGGTGCTGCACATGTCTGTCCTGGATGCAGTCGTGTGTCCAGGACAGGAGCAGAGTATGACGACCGCGGTGCTCGACCGCGCGCCGACGACGCCGCCCGTCAGCAGCCCTCCCGGGCGGGCGCCCCGGTTGTACGTGCTGGACGGGTTGCGGCTGATCTGTGCTCTTGCGGTGGCCGGATACCACTTCGGCGACTCATGGAGGTTGGACGGCGTGCGCCCGCCGGCATACTTCCTGCCGGACGCGGCACCGGTGCTGATCTATGGCTTCCTCGGAGTCGAGACGTTCTTTCTGATCAGCGGATTTGTGATCCTCATGAGCGGCTGGGGGCGTACCGTTCGCGAGTTCGCTGCCTCCCGCGTCGCGCGACTCTATCCGGCGTTCTGGGTGTGTGTGCTGACCACGACAGCCGTGGCGGCAGTGCTGCCGATCAGTGGCGGGCTGCCTTTCCCACCTCTGCCGGACGGGTGGGGCGTGCTGGTCAACCTGACCATGTTGGCGGAGCCCCTCAACACGCCGCTTGTCGACACCGTGTACTGGACCCTCTGGATCGAGCTCCGGTTCTATCTGATCGCGGCGTGCATTCTTGCGGCCAAGCCGACCGAGCGGGGAGTAAAAATATTCGGCGCGGTGTGGCTGGCAGTCGCCGTGGTCATGCCCGTTTTCCGGGGTGCCGCCCTGGACGAGGTCGTGATGTCCGACTTCGCGCCGTACTTCATCGCCGGAATCACCCTGTTCCTGCTTCGCCGCAACCGATCCGATCCATGGCTGTGGGTGCTGCTACTCGCCACGTGGCTGGTCAGCCTGCAGCGCGTGTACGGGCGGACCCTGGAGTTGAAGCCCGGCTTCGAGGTGCCCGTCTGGCCGGCACCGGTACTGCTCACCGGGGTGTACCTTCTGATGCTCGTCATCGCGCTCGGCTACACCGACCGGGTGAGAATGCGCTGGCTGGCCATTGCGGGTGCCATCAGCTACCCCTTCTACCTCTTGCACCCGCGCATTGGATACAGCGTGATCCGCAACGTGTACGAGGAAACCAACCTTCCCGCGTCGATACTGATCGGCGGCACCGTGCTTGGGCTGCTGGCGGCAGCCTGGCTTGTCCATCGCTTCGTCGAGCGCCCACTCGCACCCTTGATCCGCGGCTTCGTATTGGACCGGCGACGACTATGAGCACCAGACGCCACGCGCCGAACACGAGGAAGGGTGTGGATCCGACGACCGCGGAGGCCGATTCCGCCTTCCGCGAGCTGTTCGAGGCCGCGTATGACGATTTGCTGCTCTTCGTCGAACGCCGTGCACACCTCGCCGTTGCCGAAGACGTGGTCGCCGAGACGTTCTTGATAGCGTGGCGCCGCTTGGACGAAGTACCGAAGTCACTCGGCGAGGCCCGCGCCTGGCTGTTCACCGTCGCCCGCAATGTTCTGCACAATCGGCAGCGCAGCGACCAGCGGCAGCAGAGCCTCGCGCTTCGCGTCCTCCAGGAACCCGATGCTCCGAGCAGCGCCGAGGCCGACCTCGCGGCTACCCGCGTCGACCTGGTGAAGGCTTGGCAGCGCCTGTCATCGGCCGATCAGGAAGTGCTGACGCTGACCGCGATCGAAGACCTCACCGGGCCGCAGGCAGCACACGTACTGGGCATTTCCCGGCCCGCGTTCAGTTTGCGCCTGCTGCGCGCCCGTCGCCGCCTGCGTCAGCATCTTGGTCAGCGGCCGATCAGCGAACCCACAAACGTCCCTGCACCGGCCGGCCCTTCACGACGCGGAGGCTCCGCATGACCCACGACGACGTCCTCGCCCGGACAATCCGCTCTGCCGCCGTCCCGGTGCCCGCACGCGTCGCGCAGGAACCCGCGCGAGAATTGCTCGAGCGGATCGTCGCCACTGATCGGCGACCGCGCCCGGCACCAGCGCGCACACCGCACCGTCGGCCTCGCCTGGCGATCGCCGGCGCGGCCGGAGCGCTCGCCGCCGCTGTCGCCTTCACCCTGACATTTCTCAACGCTGGTCCCGCGTTTGCGTCGTGGACGCCCGAGCCGAGTCCGATCTCGGATACCGAGGCACGCGACATCGCCGGCAAATGCCTGCCTGCCCAGGACGCGAGCGTCGCAAGGGTGGTCATCGGTGAAAAACGCGGCGAGTACGCATACGTGAACGCCGTGTCGCCGGCTGGAAGCCAGACATGCTTCCGCGATCGCAACGGGGACGTGACGAATACCAGCATCCTGACCGTGCTGACCAGCACCGAGCGGCTCGGCGCCGGGGGTGTCGAGCTGTACTCGTGGGGTCAGCTACGCACCGACGAAGGCTACGTCCGGATCATGGCGGGACACGTCGGCTCACAGGTGACGAGCGTGGAGATCAACTTGCGGGCCGAGGATGGCGATTCGTCACGGACGGCGCGGGCAACCGTTCGCGACGGTTACTTCGGCGCCTGGTACCCCGAAGGCCTCGATGAGTCGAGCAGCAACACCACCACACTGACCGTCCACCTCGCAGACGGCAGCGCGGTGATCCTGTCCGCCCGCGAACTGTACGAACAACCGAAGCTGGACTGAGGGTGGCTCGGCAGGCCCCGCCCGCCGGGATGCCGGCTGGCGGCATGTCCTCGCACCGTCGCCGGCCCGACCTGTGCGGGTAGGCCCGGGACCTGCCTGTCGTACCCCGTGGCGACCACCCGACGTACCACGTACTGGCCGGTTTGCTATCGATCAGCGGCGTCACGGCCGGATAGATGGCCTCGTGCGCCTGGCGCAATGCCTCAACATCCCCGGAGTTCACGGCCTCGATCCATGCCACGAAAATCGGTCGCAGTGGTTGGAATGCAGGCTCTGGCCGAAAGCGCGGATCCAGGGGAAGTCGAGCTCTCGCTCATCGACCTCACCGACGCCTCGAGAAACGGCGAAGCCCAGGCCGATGACCTGGGCTTCTGTACCGAGCCGCCTGACGGAATCGAACCGTCGACCTACGCATTACGAGTCGGTCCCCCGGTGCTGGTCCGCCGCTTGGTCCTCTCCTCGGCCTAGTGCTGGAGTCCGCGATTGTCCGCTGTCGTTCGCTGGGTTGGCTGCTCGACGTGACCGTCTGATCGGCGTCGGGCCGGGCTGGCGGGTCACTAGCCGGTCCGGCGGATCGCTCACCGCAGCCGGACCGTTCGGGTCAGCTGGCGGCGCCGCGAGCGAGGCCAACCCGCCAACCGGGTACGGTGAAGCTGTCGGCGATGACCGTGACCGTGACCCGTTGCCCGGTCCGGGCAGGCACCTTGAACCTGGGCGGCAGGTCGTATTCAACGGCCAACGCGCCACCCGTCGAGCACTCGCCGCTCCAGTCGTAGAACGCTCGCCGCTCAACCTCCTTTCCGTCGACCAGTACGCGGATCCGGCCGGGCGCCACGGCGCAGATGAAGATGTCGAGCTGCAACGGCATGGCCAAGTCGAGGTGGTGGGATCCGTTCGGAGATGCAAGGGCGCGGGCGTCGAGCTCACCGAGTTGATCAGGGAATGGCTGAGCCGGATTGCCAGTCACCAACTCCCCTGCCGTGTCCAGATCGACCAACTCCGCGGGCCGAGGCGGTATCGGGAATTGCTCGAACGGCACCGGCGTGTAGACACCGACCGCCATCGTGCCGGTGAGGCGGCTCGGGTCACCCGGCCGCGCGTCCCTGTTGTCGGCGACCAGCGGCTTGCCGATCTTGACGGTGACCGTCACCGGTTTTCCCGCCCGAACGCCAAGATCGCTCCACTGTTCATAATGCCCATTCATCCCGGCGCCGACCAGCACTGTGCCGGGCTGCGGCGACGAGCTGCAGTCACCAGTGCCGATCACGGCCTTGCTGACCGTGACCTGAATCAGGTGGTCGGATCGGCCCGGAGCCGAGCCCGCGCCCAATCGATCGTCGCATCGGATGCCCAGCTGGAAGTCTGCCGTCTGCGGGGTGAAGGTGAAGGTGATGCTTGACTGCCGTGGCAGCGTCATCTCGCGCGCCAGGATCCGGCGATATCCGCGGAGATACTCGGGCAGCAGTTCGTCGGCCGGTGGAGGCACCGGGCTGGCCGTGGCCGTTGGAGCCGGGGCGGCCGAGGTGATGCTGGCCATGGGCGACGGCGTCGAGTCGGCGGGTTGACGTGTGACCAGGCCGACCGACGTCCCGGTGGTCACCAGCAGTACGGCGGCGACGACGCCCGCGGCGCGGACCCGTCGCTGCCGGGCAATGCGACGGTGCAGCATGCCCACACGGTCCACGCCGGTCGGAATTTCAGCGCTCTGCGTCGTCAGGAGACGGCGCAGGCGCTCCTCTTCGACGGTCAAGGGAGGAGCTCCTTCTGGTCTGGGCTATCGACTAGCGCGGGATGCGTGCGGAGCTTCGCCAAACCCTTGCTGGCCTGGCTCTTGACGGTGCCCACGCTGATGCCGAGCGTCTCGGCGATTTGGGCCTCGGTGAGGTCCTCGAAGTACCGCAGCACGATGACTGCCCGCTGCCGTCGCGGGAGTTCGGCGAGCATCCGCCACAACGCATCTCGTTCGACGTACTCCGTCACTCGGTCGGCTGCTTCGATGCGTTCGGGCAGCGCCTGCGGGATCTCGCCGGTCCAGCGGCGACGGCGCCAGGAGACGTAGGTGTTGACGATGGTCCGGCGGATGTACGCCTCGGCGTCGCCGTGCACCCGATGCCACGCGAACCAGGCCTTCACCAGAGCCGTCTGCAGCAAGTCCTCGGCCGCCGCCCAGTCGCAGGTCAGCAGGTAGGCGACCCGCAGCAATCGGGGCGATCGGTCGACCACAAATTGGTCGTATTCGGTTCGGTCGGCCAACCGTCCTCCTCCGTCGGGCCTGCCCCTCATCTACGCCTTGACTCGATGCGACGGTTGCCCCGGCGTCAACGCCCAGGTCATCACCGACTCAGCAGCCGGCTTGCGTGGATCTCACCCGCAGCGCCCGCCCAGCATCCTCCGTCGGACATGACCCCGGCGGGGGATGCGGACTCGAACTCTTGACGGCTCCCGAACCGTGCTGACTGGCATCGGCAAGCAGCTGAAGGCCGGCGCCTCTTGATGCTCCTGGTCATCCCTGCTCAGGCTTCGTGCTGTCTTCTTGCTGCCTCGCCGCTGCGGACGTCTCGCCGTGCTGCGCCACCATGCTCACGACCGGCATTGATCGCCCAAGCTGGGGCAGCACGGCCAGCACAACCAATGCTTCACCAGGCCCAAGGCGGCGGAACGGTTCGACGCTGACAGCTGGGCTGATCCGGCTCTGGTCTTCGCGACAGCCGTTGGCACGCCCATCCATCCGCGCAACGACCACCGGTCGTTCCGGGAGATCATCCGGCCGGCGGGCCTACGTCACCCTCAACATCTACGCCCACGTTGCTCCGGGGATCGCACGAGAAGCGGCTTCGCGGCTGGAGGGGCGCGGTGGTCGGATGAATAGGTCGGCTGCTCGCTTGGCTGCTCGGCCCTGCGACGGTAGGCGAAAGGCCCAGGTCATGATCGGCGATCAAGCCGGTGACCTGGGCCTTTCCGTGGAGCCGCCTGACGGAATCGAACCGTCGACCTACGCATTACGAGTGCGTCGCTCTAGCCGACTGAGCTAAGGCGGCAACGATCGTAAAGTGTACGGCACTCCCCGGCCGAAGCCGAACCGGATCCCCCCGCCTCCGAACCCGGACACCGAGCCACATCCGCCCCGTCACGGGAGAGACTTCGCGCCGCGTCCCGACTACCCTGCGGCGGGTGACCGACGAACCGCCGCGACCAGCGGCCCCCGAGGCGCATCCCGGCGAGCGCGCCACCCGCCGCCCCCGCAAGATCGACCCGCAGGAGTTGGGCTTCACCCCGCGCCGGCCGGTGCCCTGGCTCGCGCCGCTGCTGTTGATCAGCACCGGCCTGCGTACGCTGCTGGCGATGCTGTTCGGGGCGTACCTGGACAAGCGCGAGCTGCAGAACGCGTTCGGCGACGGCACGTTCCGGCAGGTCGGGCCGGACGGCGGGCTCTGGCTCGACTACGTGGCCGACCTGGGTGACGGCTTCGACGCCACGTACTCGGTGGCGTACCTGCTCGCCCAGCCGGAGCTGACGGTGGACGGGCACCGGCTTCCGCGGGCGCAGACGCTGGTGATGGGTGGTGACCAGGTCTACCCGGCGGCGGGCTACGAGGCGTACGAGGACCGCTGCAAGGGCCCGTACCAGTCCGCGCTGCCGGTCGCTCCGCCGGAGAAGCCGACGCTGTTCGCGGTGCCGGGCAACCACGACTGGTACGACGGGCTGACCGCGTTCCTGCGGCTGTTCGTGCGGACCCGGGACCGGCACTTCGGCGGCTGGGGCACCGGCCAGTCCCGCTCGTACTTCGCGGTCGAGCTGCCGGCCGGCTGGTGGCTGCTCGGCCTCGACGACCAGTCCGGCTCGTACCTGGACGACCCGCAGCTCACCTACTTCGACGAGGTGGCCCGCAAGCTCACCCCGGAATCCAAGGTGATCCTGGCGGTACCGGCGCCGACGTGGGTCAAGGCCGTGGACCACCCCAACGCGTACGACTCGATCGACTACTTCATCCGTACCCTCGTCGCGCCGACCGGCGCGCAGGTGCGGGTGCTGGTCTCCGGCGACCTGCACCACTACGCCCGCTACGCCGGGGCGGACCGGCAGCTCGTCACGTGCGGCGGTGGCGGCGCCTACCTCTACCCCACGCACCGGCTGCCGGAGAAGCTGGAGGTGCCGCCGCGTGACACGCTGACCCGGCGGGCCAGCAACACCCGGGAGTACGACCTGGCCGCGCGCTACCCGGACAAGGCGCGCTCCCGCCGGTACGGCTGGGGCATCTTCGCCCGGCTGCCGTTCCGCAATCCGGGCTTCACCACGCTGCTCGGCACCCTGCACACGCTGCTGATGCTGGCCATGGCCGGCGTGGCGGTGCAGCGGGTGGGCACCACCGAGCAGCGCCTGTTCAGCGTGCCGCTGGCGATCATGCTGGTGGTGGCGATGATGGGCGCGGTGTTCTTCGCCAAGCCGCCGACGGCGGGCGGGAAGCGGCACGCCCGCCACTGGATCCTCGGGGTGGCGCACGGACTGGCCCAGATAGCTCTCGCCGCCGGCGGCACGTGGGTCTGGTTGCAGCTGCCGTTCTACGACTGGCCGTGGCCGCTGCCGGCGGTCGCCGCAGCGGTGCTCTACGGGCCGGTGAGCGGTCTGGTCGCCAGCCAGCTCGTCGCGCTGTACCTGCTGGTGGCCGGCGCGTTCGGGGTCAACCTGAACGAGTTGTTCGCCGCCCAGGGCATCGAGGACTCGAAGGCGTTCCTGCGGTTCCGGATCGACCCGGACGGCACGTTGACGATCTACCCGATCGCCGTGGACAAGGTGTCCCACGACTGGCAGCTCAACCCCGACCAGTCCCCCACCGCCTCCTGGCTGACCCCGAAGACCCCGCTGACCCCCCGCCTGGCCGAACCCCCCATCGTCATCCGCTGACCCCTGATCGCCGCCGAAGGGGCGGGAGGGTCAGGGCTGGGGGTAGTGCTGGTCGTGGGCCTGTCTGGGGCCGCAGACCGACGCGCGGGAGCACATCGAGCGGGAGCCGTCGGCGTCCAGGCGGACCGTCACCGCGTCGCGCGGGACGCTGTGGCCGACCACCTTGCCCTCACCCTGCGGCGTGGACACCCGGCTGCCGACCGCGGGGGCCGTCTCCTGGAACTTCTGGTACAGCGGGTGCTCGTACTTCAGGCAGCACATCAGCCGCCCGCACGCGCCGGAGATGCGCAGCGGGTTGAGCGGCAGGTCCTGGTCCTTCGCCATCCGGATGGTCACCGGCTCGAAGTCGGTCAGGAACGTGGCGCAGCACAGGTCACGCCCGCAGGAGCCGATGCCGCCCTGCACCCGTGCCGAGTCGCGGGCGGACAGCTGCCGCAGCTCGACCCGGCAGTGCAGGGTGGCGCCCAGGTCCCGGACCAGGGAACGGAAGTCGACCCGGTGCGGCGCGGTGAAGTAGATGGTGGTGCGGTCGCTGCCGTTCTCCGGCGTGGCCAGGACGTGGTCGACGGCTACCACCTTCATCGGCAGGCCGTGTTCGCGGATCAGCCGCTTGGCGGCCACCTTCGCCTCGGCCTTGCGCCGGCGCAGCATCTCGTCGCGGCGCAGATCGTCGTCCTCGGCGAGCCCGGCGAGTTTCGGGAATCCGTCGGTGTCCTCGGTGACCCACTGGGCCGCCCAGACGCACTCGGCCACCTCGGGCCCCTCGTCGGTGGGCACCAGCACCCGGTCGCCCACCTGCGGGCGCAGCTCGCCCGGGTCGAGGTAGTAGAGGCGCCCGTACCGGTTGAAACTGACCGCGCAGAGCATGCCCATGCGCCCCACCCTACGCGGATCGGGGCCCGCCGTACGGCGGGCGGTCGCCGTACGGTCACCGACAGCGGCGATCGGCTCCGTCGACCCGGCCGAATCGCCCCTTCGCCTCGCCCGGACGGCTGAAACCTCGCCCGCCGCCGGGACAAGCGTCTGCCGACAGCGTTGAGTGAAGACATACCTGCGGGGGGTGCAGGGGAAGTCCACGGCGTCGCCGCCGTTGCCCGGCCACGGCCGGTCCGGCGCGCGGCGCCGTGGACCGTCAGTAGCCGATTCGGGTGGTGCCGCCGTAGTGCGGCGCGACCGCCGGCCGATCCCGCCAGACCGTCTCGGCGAGGCTCGGCCCCCACTGACGCAGCAGCGTCTCGGCGCCGTCGTAGGCGACTCCGAGCACGCCCAGGATCCGGGTGGCGATCTCGGCCGCGGCCGACGCCCCGGCCGGTCCGGCGTGGACGCCGGGCCGGGTCGCCGCGTGCACGGCGACCGCTTCGGACGAACCCAGCACTTCGGCCAGCGCGCGGGCCAGCGCGACCCGGCTGCCCTCCACCCAGCCGGCCAGCGCGTCCGCGTAACTCGCCGTCGACTCCAGCCGCCCGACCAGGCTCTCCGGCCCCTCGTCCAGGTGCCGGAGCAGTGTTGCGCGCGCCTCGTCGTACGCCGACGCGGCGGCGCCGGACCAGGCGACCTGGTCGCCGAGCAGGGCGCAGGTGTCGTCGTACCCCCGGACGAGCCGGCGCACGGCGTGGCCGGCGTCGGTCAGCGGCGCGGGGTGCAGGTCGAGGAACTCGCGCACGGCCGCGCCGGGGAGCACCTGCATGCGGCGCAGCAGCGGCCAGAGGCGGTGGCCCTCGGGTGCGCCGGCGGCGAGCAGCGTGTCGACGCGGGCGAGCAGGTCGAGCCCCGGCTCCGCGAGGCGGTCGAGCGCGTCCATCAGGCCTCCCGGGCCAGCCGCCGGGCCACGCCGTCGTCGGCGGCGGCATAGCGGTCGGCGGCGCTGCGCAGCGCGGCCGCGGCGGCGGCCAGCCGGACGGCGGCAGCCTGTGCCTCGCGCGCCCGGTCGGCGGTGGCGGCGGTCCACTGCCGGTGCAGCGCGCGGCCCACCTCACCGGGCCGGCCGGCGGCGTGCGCGCCGAACGCGGGGTGCGGCGGGTCGGTGGCGGTGACCGTGCGGGCCAGCGTGGCGAGGGTCGCGCCGGCCTCGTCGAGGCGGGCGGCCAGGGCGCGCAGCGTCTCCATGTCAGGCTCCCGCCAGCGGCCGGTAGGCCGCGAACGTCTCGTTGTGCAGCTTCTCCCGCGCCCACTGCGCCGCGTCGGCGGCGGCGGTGACCGCCGCCTGCACCGACCCGGCCACGTCACGTGGGCTGCGGTGGTGCAGCGGCCCGAGGAAACGCACGTCGGTGATGCGCCCACCGGCTGTCACCACCACCTCGACAAGGCCGTCGGGCGAGCGGACGGTGACCTCGACAGTGGCCACCGCCTGGTCGAACTCGGCCTGCAGGTTCTCGATGCGGCGGTAGCGCCGCACCGCCTCCTCGATCCAGGCCTCGTCGATCTCGCCCCGCGGCATCGGCGGACTCCTCCCGGCCGGTCGGCCCCAACATCACTGAGCGTGCCGCCTCGATCACGGCGGCATCACCGGGGACCGTACCGCACGCCAATCGCGCGTGTCGATGCCCTGTGGACAGCGTGGAGCGGGCGTGGGTCAGCCGCGCCAGAGGGCGAGCATCATCGCCTCCACCGCGATTCGCGGCTTGACGTTCGCCTCGATCGCCGCCCGGCACTCCAGCACCGCCTCCAGGCGGCGCAGCGAGCCCTCGGCGTCCCACTTCTGCGCGCCCGCGCCGGCCAGCGCCGCGGTGTCGGTGTGCACCGGGGCGACCGGCGCCCGCAACGCCATGGTGAGCGCGTCGCGGTAGAACCCGGCCAGGTCGACCAGCGCCCGGTCGAGCGCGTCCCGCTGGGCACGGGTGGCCCGCGACTTCTGCCGTTTTTCCAGGTCCTTGAGCTGGCCGGCCGCGCCGCGCATGGCGCCGGCCGCGCCCCGGCCGGTGCCGCCCGCGCCGAGCGCGGTCTGCAACGCCGTACGCTCCGCCTCGTCGATCTCGACGACCGAGGCGGCGGCCTCCGCCTCGGCGGCCTCGATCAGCGCCGAGGCGGCGTCGAACGCCGCGCCCACGCCGGTCAGCCGGCGCGGCACGGCCAGCACCGCGTCGCGCCGCTGCCGGGCCTCCGGGTCGCGGGCCAGCCGCCGGGCCCGGCCCACGTGCCCCTGCGCGGCCGCCGCGGCCCACTCGGCCACGTCCGGCGCGATGCCGTCCCGGCGGACCAGCACCTCGGCCACCGCGGCCGGTGGCGGCTGGCGCAACGGTACGACGCGGCAGCGCGACCGGATGGTCACGGAGATGTCGTCGGGGTGGGTGGACGGGGCGCAGAGCAGGAAGACGGTACGCGGCGGCGGCTCCTCGATCGCCTTGAGCAGCGCGTTGCCGGCGGCCTCGGTGAGCCGGTCGGCGTCCTCGATGATCACTACCTGCCACCGGCCGCCGGACGGGGTGCTCGCCGCCCTGAGCACCAGCGCGCGCATCTCGCCGACACCGATGGAGAGCCCGTCCGGGACGACGAGGCGTACGTCGGCGTGCGTGCCGGTGAGCGTGGTGTGGCAGCCGGGGCAGCTGCCGCATCCGGTGCCGTGCACGCACTGCAGGGCGGCGGCGAACGCGCGGGCGGCCACCGACCGGCCGGATCCGGGCGGCCCGGTGAAGATCCAGGCGTGGGTCATCCCGGCGCCGGGATCGGCTTCAGCGGCGGGTGCCGGAGGCGGGTCGGCGTCGGTGCCGTCGAGCTCCTCGGCGAGCGCGTCGAGGTCGTCGTACCCGCCCGCCGGCGCGCCGGCCGCGACGGGCACGGCGGCGCGCAGCAGCGCGGCGGCCGAGGCGGCGGCCCGCCGCAGCGTGTCCACCGCCTCGTCCTGCCCGACCAGATCGCCGAAGACGTCGGTCATCTTCGGGGTTGCTCCATCGTCACCAGCTCCGCGTCGGATAACTCGGGCTGGACCGAGGTGTCCGGGCCCTGCGCCGGACGCGGGTGCACGATCCCGCCCGGGTCGGCGAGGAGCTCACCCACCCGGCGGGCCACCGCGTCGGCGATCTCGTCCACCGGCCGGGACGCGTCGAGCACGAGGTAACGCTTCGGGTCACCGGCGGCCAGGTCGAGGAAGGCGTACCGGACGCGCTCGTGGAACGTCAGCGACTCGGCCTCCAGCCGGTCGGCCCCCTCGTTGCGCGTCTCCACCCGGCTCAGGCCGGTACGCGGCTCGACGTCGAGCAGCACCACCAGATCGGGCTTGAGCCCACCGGTGGCCCAGGACGAGAGCCAGGAGACCTCGTCCACCGGAAGCGTCCGGCCGGCGCCCTGGTAGGCGAGCGACGAGTCGACGTACCTGTCGCTGATCACCACCGCGCCACGCACGAGCGCCGGGCGGACGACGGTCGCGACGTGGTGCGCCCGGTCGGCGGCGTAGAGCAGCGCCTCGGCGCGCGGCGACGGCGCCTCGTCCGTGCCGGTGTCCAGCACCAGCGAGCGGATCCGCTCACCGACCGGTGTGGCGCCCGGCTCGCGGGTGACCACCACGTCCCGCCCCTGCGCGCGCAGGCGCTCGGCGAGCACGGCGAGCTGGGTGGACTTGCCGGCGCCCTCGCCGCCCTCGAAGACCACGAAGAGACCGCTGGAGACGAACGGCTCGGCCGGCATCAGCGGGCGGCCCCGGATCGAGCCCCACAGGTCGGCGAGGACCGGCACGCCCTTCTTGTCGTCCATCTGGCCGAACGCGCTGATGCCGGCGATGATGCCGGCCGCGCCGGCGGCGAGCAGCAGCAGGCGCGTCGAGGAGATGGAGATGCCCAGGTCGGCGATGGTGAGCTGGCGGGAGCCGCCGACGCCGACCAGGAGGCTGCTGAGCGCGATGGCGAGGATCAGCACCAGCCGGGTGCCGATCTGCACCACCGCGAAGACCCGGCCGCGTACCTCGTCGGCGACCTCGCCGCCGAGCAGCGTGGTGCCGGCCAGGAACGCCATGCCGGCGCCCGCGCCGACCAGGATCGCGCCGAGGATGGCCATCGACAGGTGGATGGCGAACGCGAGCACCAGCACCGAGGCGCTGGCGAGCACGATGCTCATGCCGAACCAGCGGCGGCGGGACATGTCCCGCACGATCATCGGACCGAGGCCGATGCCGAGCGCCAGGCCGACGAAGATCGCGCCGAAGAGCAGCGAGAACGCGGCGTCACCGGCGCCGAGCGAGTTGGCGAAGAACTTGGCCGTGCCGACCACGATGCCGCCGCCGGCGAACGCGCCGAAGATGCCCAGCACCAGGCCGCGGACGAGCGGGGTCTGGCCGATGTACTTCCAGCCCTCGGAGAACTGCCGGAACATGCTCTGCTCGGAGCGCTCGGCCTCGCCGCGCTGGGCGTGGCTGATCTCCTTGATCCCGAACGCCACCACGAGCGCGGTGGCCAGCCGGGAGAACGCGTTGAACCAGAGCGCGAGCTGGGCCGGCTCGGCCCAGTTCGGCAGGTCGCCGCCGACCGCGCCGCGGACGCCGCGGTCCAGCACGGCCAGCGCGATGGCCGCGGCCACCGGCGTGAGGCCGTACGTGGTGATCAGCGTGAGCTGGTTCGCCGCTTCCAGCCGGGTACGCGGGATGAGGTTGGGAACCGCCGCTTCCTTGGCCGGGATCCACATCAGCGTGATCGACTCGATCAGGAACGTGGCGATCAGCGCCCAGCCGACCACCAGCCCGCCGGCGGCACCGGTCAGCGCGTAGAGCGGGATCGAGGCGAACAGCACGAAGCGCAGCAGGTCGCAGATGACCATCGTCCACCGGCGGTCGAACCGGTCGGCGAACACGCCCGCCACCGGGCCGAGCACCAGCGCCGGGAGCAGCCGGATCGCTGTCACACCGCCGAACGCGGCGCCCTGGGCGGTGCTGCCGGAGACCTGGGAGGCGGCGAACAGCGCGGTGGCGAGCAGACCGAGCCAGTCGCCGAAGGAGGCGGCGCTGAGGACGATCCACAGCCTGCGGAACGGCCGGATGCGCAGCACCGAGCGGATGGCGGCGACGCCGGAGTGGTCGGCGGCTGTCCCGGGCGACGACACGCCGGGCGACTCGCCGTTGTTCTGGCTTTCGATGGCCGTACCTCCACGTGCCGGCCCAGGTTTGGGCATCCCCGGTGGAACACTCTAGTCGCGCGGGAGGAGCAGGCCTGCGCGACATTCACCTGCTCGCTGAGCCTAGGCCGCCGGGACCACCGCCCGCAGCCCGGACAGACGCGAGGGTATTTCGCATTCTCGCCCAGACAGTTAGCGTGCAGACGTGGCCATCGACCGTGACAAACTTCGCGAGCGTCTCGACCGGGCGACCGCTCACCTCGACCCGCCGTACGCGGTGGTCGACCTCTCCGCGTTCGACGCCAACGCCGGCGCGCTGACCGGCCGGGCCGACGGCAAGCCGCTGCGCGTGGCGAGCAAGTCGGTACGGGTCCGCGAGCTGCTCACCCGCGTGCTCGGCCGCCCCGGCTGGCAGGGCGTGATGGCCTTCACCCTGCCCGAGGCGGTCTGGCTCGCCCGCTCCGGCGTCAGCGACGACGTGCTGGTGGCGTACCCGACGGCGCACCGGGCCGGCCTCGCCGAACTGGCCGCCGACCCGGCGCTCGCCGACGCGGTGACGCTGATGGTCGACGACCCCGCCCAGCTCGACCTGATCGACCAGGTCTGCCCGCCCGCGCGCCGCCCCGCGCTGCGGGTCTGCCTCGACCTGGACGCCTCCTGGCGGCCGCTGCGGGGCCGGGTGCACGTCGGCGTGCGCCGCTCCCCGGTGCACAGCGCCACGGCGGCCGGCGCGCTCGCCGCCGCCGTCGCCGCCCGGCCGGGCTTCCGGCTGGTCGGCCTGATGTCGTACGAGGCGCAGATCGCCGGTCTGGGCGACGCGCCACCCGGGCAGGCGGTGCTCGGCTCGGCGATCCGGGTCGCGCAGCGCGGGTCGTACCGGGAACTGCTGGCCCGCCGCTCGGACGCGGTCGCCGCGGTACGCGAACACGCCGACCTGGAGTTCGTCAACGGCGGCGGCACCGGCAGCGTGGCCGCCACCAGCGCCGACCCCGCGGTCACCGAGGTCACCGCGGGCTCCGGCCTGTACGGGCCGACGCTGTTCGACGCGTACCGTGCCTGGCGGCCGACCCCGGCGGCGTTCTTCGCCTGCGCGGTGGTCCGCCGCCCGGCGCCCGGGCTGGCGACGGTGCTCGGCGGCGGCTGGATCGCCTCCGGCCAGGCGGCGAGCAGTCGGCTGCCCCGGCCCTGGCTGCCGGACGGCCTGAAGCTGCTCGGCGCGGAGGGCGCCGGTGAGGTGCAGACGCCGCTGGCCGGGGACGCCGCGGATGACCTGCGGGTCGGTGACCGGGTGTGGTTCCGCCACGCCAAGGCCGGCGAGATGTGCGAGCACGTCAACGAGGTGCACCTGGTCGACGGGGACGCGGTGGTCGCGACGGTGCCCACCTACCGGGGCGAGGGCCACGCCTTCCTCTGACCCGCCGCCGGCGTGACGACGGCGGGCCCCGGCGCACCCGGGAACCCGCCGCTCGGCGTGCCGCTCAGCCCTGGGACACGGCCTCGGCCGGGGCGTTGACCTGCCGGTGCAGGTACTCCCGGATGAGCGCCTTCGCCTCGACCAGCACCCGCTCGTCGCCGTCGGTGCGGCGGCGGAAGGCCAGCTTGATCAGGGCATCGGCCGCCTCGACCGCGACCTCCAGGTGGAACCGCAGGTCGGGCACCCCGGCCAGGCCGAAACGCTCGGTGAGCACGCGGGCGAGCTGCTCCGCGATGACCCCGTTGTTGTCCCGCTGGTCGTCCAGCAGGTGCAGGTCGACCACGTCGCCGAAGTGCAGGGTACGGAAACCGGGGACGGTGCGGTGCATCGAGATGTACTCGTCGATCGCCGCGTCGACGCCGTCCCACCAGTGCGTCAGATCGTCCGACGCGAACCGCTCGTCGAGCCGCTGGAGGTAGGACTCCATGGTCCGCAGCGTCAGCGCCTGCACGATGGCCCGCTTGTCCGGAAAGAACTGGTACACCGACCCGATCGCCACCTCGGCGCGCTCGGCGAGCAGGGTCGTGGTCAGCCCTTCGTACCCCACCTCGTCGACGAGCTCGGCGCAGGCGTCCAGCATCCGCTGGACCCGCGCGACACTTCGACCCTGCACCGGTACCCGACGCAGCGGCCCGGTCGTGGCGGCTGGTGTGGACACTCGGCGCCACCCCCCTTCGACGGATGAACATATCTGCACGTCACGAGTCTGTGACTACCGGTACAACGAGCCGGGCTCGATTGCGGTATTTACCAGGCACAACGTTCCTGATATGAATTCAGTTCATATTCATGTCGAGGAGTGGCCGCGATGACCGGTACCACCGCCACCTGGTCCAACTGGGCCGGCAACCAGCACAGCTCCGCGCTCCTCACCGTGCGCCCGCGTAGCGTCTCCGACGTCGTCGAGGCGGTCCGTCAGGCCGCCGCGGCCGGCCGGACCGTCCGGGCCACCGGCAGCGGCCACTCCTTCACCGCCACGGCTGTGGCCGACGGGCACCGCATCGACCTCGCCGAACTGGAGACAGACGTCACCGTCGATGTGGCGCGCCGCCTGGTCACCGTACCGGCTGGAATGACGTTGCACACGCTCAACGAACTGCTCGCCGGGCACGGCCTGGCGATGCCGAATCTCGGCGACATCGACGCCCAGACCATCGCCGGCGCGCTCTCCACCGGCACCCACGGCACCGGGGCGAAACTGGGCTGCCTGTCCACCTTCGTGGCTGGGCTGACGCTCGTCACCGGCACCGGCGAGGTGCTGCGCTGCTCGGCCGAGGAGAACCGCGACGTCTTCGACGCCGCCCGGGTCGGGCTCGGCGCGGTCGGCGTACTGGTCGAGGTCACGCTGCGCTGCGTCGACGCCTTCGTGCTGCGCGCGCACGAACGCCCCGCCCCGCTCGCCGAGGTGCTCGGCGACCTGCCCGGCCTGTACGAGGCGCACGACCACGCCGAGTTCTACTGGTTCCCGTACACCGACCGGGTGCAGGTCAAGACCAACGACCGGGTACCCGCCGACGACCAGCCGCTGCCCGGCTGGCGCGGCTGGCTCGACGACGAGTTCCTCTCCAACACCGTCTTCGCCGGCGCCTGCCGCCTCGGCCGCGCCGTACCCGCCCTCGCCCCCACGATCAGTGCCGTCTCCGCCCGCGCGCTCACCGAACGCACCTACACCGGCCGTTCCGACCAGGTCTTCTGCACACCGCGCCGGGTCCGCTTCGTGGAGATGGAGTACGGCCTGCCGCGCGAGGCGCTGCCCACGGCGCTGGCCGAGCTGCGCCGGATCGTGGACCGGCTGCCGTTCAAGGTGCTGTTCCCGGTCGAGGTGCGGTTCACCGCCGCCGACGACATCTGGCTGTCCCACTCGTACGGGCGGGACTCCGCGTACATCGCCGTGCACCAGTACGTGGGCATGCCGTACGAGCCTTATTTTCGCGCGTTCGAGCAGGTGGCGACGGAGCTGGGTGGCCGCCCGCACTGGGGCAAGCTGCACTGGCGCGATGCGGAGTCGCTGGCCACCGCCTACCCGAGATTCGAAGACTTCCGATCCGTCCGCACCCGCCTGGACCCCCACAACCTTTTCCAGAACCCGTACTTGACCCAGGTCCTGGGCTCCTGAAGATCTTGGTACGAAGACGCCCATCGAGGGGCGTCTTCGTACCAAGATCTCGGCGGTTGTCCACAGGGGCAGCGTGACGGGTGCTGTTCGGGTGGGGTTGCCGGTGTGGAGATGCCGGGGGACGACGCGGGGGAACTGAGCTGGTTGCTCTTCCGTCAGGCGCGAGTGCTGGGTGCGGCGCAGGCTCGGCGGTTCCTGTCCGAGAAGACGATTCGGCACCGCATCGCCAGCGGGCGCTGGCGGCAGGTGCACCCCCGGGTCTACGTCACGCACGACGGTCCCGTCGGCCCGGATGAGCGGCGCTGGATCGCGGTGCTGGCGGCTGGACCGGCCGCGACATTGGGCGGGCTGACCGCAGCCCAGTGCTGGGGGCTCAGGCGCTACGAGAGCCGACTCATCCATCTGCTGCTGCCGGCCCGGCACCAGACCCGGGCGATACCACCTGGCGTACGGGTCCACCGCACCACAGTGCTACCGCCGGAGGACGTGCTCGCGATCGGCCGGCCCCGCCGGACCATGCCGGCCCGCTCGCTCGTCGACGCGGCGCAGTGGGCAGCGACCGACGAGGAGGCACGGGCCGTCATCGCGGCGGGCTTCCAGCAACGCCTGGTCTGGGGCGACGACCTGCACCGGGTGCTGGAACGGCTTCCCCGGGCGCGTCGCCACCGCCTGATCCTGACGACCGCCACCGACGCGGCGGGCGGCGCCCACTCCCTCGCCGAACTCGACTTCCTCGATCTAGTCCGGCGGGCCGGGCTACCCGAACCGTCTCTCCAGGTCGTGCGGCGAGACGCCACCGGGCGGCGCCGCTACCTCGACGTCTGGTTCGAGCGGTGGCGTGTGCACGTCGAGATCGACGGCGGGCAGCACTTCGACCCGAGGACCGCCTGGGCGGACATGCAGCGGCAGAACGACGTCTGGTCCACCGGTGACCGGGTGCTCCGCTTCCCCGCCTGGGCCGTCCGCAACGACCCCACCCGCGTGATCACCCAGTTGCGTGCCGCCCTGCGATCCGCAGGCTGGCCCGGCTGAGATCTTGGTACGGAAACGCCCTTCCAGGGGCGACTCCGTACCAAGATCACTCGTTCGGGGTTGAGGTCGCCTTCTTGGGGGCCGCCTTCTTCGCGGGGGCCTTCTTCGCCGCGGTCGTCTTCTTGGCGGCCGTCGTCTTCTTGGCCGCCGTTGCCTTCTTGGCCGGGGCGGCCTTCTTTGCGGCCTTCTTCTTCGGGGCCGGGCCCTTCGCGCGCTTCTCGGCGAGCATCTCCGACGCCTGCTCCAGCGTCAGCTCCTCCGGCGTCTGCCCGCGCCGCAGCGACGCGTTGAACTCGCCGTCCGTGACGTACGGCCCGAAGCGCCCGTCCTTGATCACCAGCGGCTTCTCGGTGAGCGGGTCGTTGCCCATCTCCCGCAGCGGCGGCGCGGCGGCCCGGCGCTGGCGCGTCTTCGGGGCGGCCAGCAACGCCAGCGCCTCGTCCAGCGTGACGGTGAACATCTTGTCTTCCGAGTCCAGCGAGCGGAACTCGTCACCGCGCTTGACGTACGGGCCGTAGCGGCCGTTGTTGGCGAACACCTCGGTGCCGTCCGGGGCCACGCCGATGAGCCGGGGCAGGCGCAGCAGCTGCAACGCCTGCTCCAGGGTGAGGCTGTCCGGCGACTGCGAGCGCAGCAGCGACGACTTGCGCTCACCGCTGGCCACGTACGGGCCGAACCGGCCGGACTTGAGCAGGATCGGCTCGCCGGTCGACGGGTCGTCGCCGAGCTTGCGCTCACCGCCGCCGCCGAGGAACAGCTCGTGCACCTTCTCCGGGGTCAGCTCGTCCGGCGCGAGGCCCTCCGGGATCGGCGCCCGGTCACCCTGCGAGCCGCCCTCCTCGCCCTCGCCCTCACCCGAGGCCGAGCCCGAAACCGAGGCCGTGCCCGAAACCGAGCCGGGGAGCGCCCGCTGCAGGTACGGCCCGTACCGGCCGACCCGGACGACGACCTCGCGGCCCTCGTCGTCGGTGAACAGCGGGATCGAGTTGACGCTGCGCGCGTCGATCTCGCTGAGGTTCTCGGTGACCAGTTTCTTCAGGCCACCGGCGTGCGCGATGGCCTGGTCGCCGGTGCCGTTGGTGCTGCCGAAGTAGAAGGAGGTGAGGAAGTCGACGGCGGCGTGGTCGCCACCGGCGATCTCGTCCAGCTCGTTCTCCATGCTGGCCGTGAAGTCGTAGTCGATCAGGCGCGGGTAGTGCCGCTCCATCAGCCCGATCACCGCGAACGCCAGGAACGTGGGGATCATGGCCTGGCCGCGCTTGGTCACGTACCCGCGGTCCTGGATCGTCTGCATGATCGACGCGTACGTGGAGGGGCGGCCGATGCCCAGCTCCTCCAGGGCCTTCACCAGCGACGCCTCGGTGTAGCGCGACGGCGGCTGGGTGTGGTGGCCCTGCGCGGCCAGCTCGTCGGCGGTCAGCGGCTGATCCTTGACCAGCGTGGGCAGCCGCCGCTCGGCGTCCTCGGCCTCGGCGTTCTCGTCGTCGCTGGACTCGACGTACGCGCGCAGGAAGCCCGGGTCGGTGATGGTCTTGCCGGTCGCCCCGAAGTCGGCCTCCTCCTGGGCGGAGGAGACGGCACGGATGCGCACCGAGACGCTGGAGCCGACCGCGTCGGTCATCTGCGAGGCGATGGTGCGCCGCCAGATCAGCTCGTAGAGCTTGTACTCCTCGGCGGACAGTTCCTTGGCCACCTCGCCCGGGGTGCGGAAGTTGTCGCCCGCCGGGCGGATCGCCTCGTGCGCCTCCTGCGCGTTCTTCACCTTGCCGGTGTAGCGGCGCGGCTCCGGCGGCACGCTGCGCTCGCCGTACAGCTCGACGATCTGCCGGCGGGCCGCCGCGATGGCGGTCTCGGACAGGTTCACCGAGTCGGTACGCATGTAGGTGATGTAGCCGTTCTCGTACAGGCGCTGCGCGGTGCGCATCGTCTGCTGCGACGAGAACCGCAGCTTGCGGGCCGCCTCCTGCTGGAGCGTGGAGGTGATGAACGGCGCGTACGGGCGGCGGCGGTAGGGCTTCTCCTCGACCCGGGTGACGGTGAACGGCCGGTCGGCCAGGCGGGCGGCCAGTCCCCGGGCCCCGCCCTCGTCGAGGTGGACGACACCCGCTCCGGCGCGAACACGACCCGTGGTCGGCTCGAAGTCCTTGCCGGTGGCGATCCGGTCACCGTTCAGCGCGACGAGCGTGGCGTTGAACGTACGCGGGCCCTCGCCCGGCTTCGCCACCGCGAGCGTGGCCAGGATGTCCCAGTACTCGGCGGTGCGGAACGCCATCCGCTGGCGCTCCCGCTCGACCACGATCCGGGTCGCCACGGACTGCACCCGGCCCGCCGACAGCTTCGGCATGACCTTCTTCCACAGCACCGGCGAGACCTCGTACCCGTAGAGCCGGTCGAGGATGCGCCGTGCCTCCTGGGCGTCGACCAGGTCGCGGTCGATCTCCCGGGGGTTGGCCACCGCGGCCTGGATGGCCGGCTTGGTGATCTCGTGGAAGACCATCCGCTTGACCGGCACCTTGGGCTTGAGCGTCTCCACCAGGTGCCAGGCGATGGCCTCGCCCTCGCGGTCCTCATCCGTCGCCAGGAAGATCTCGTCGACCTCCTTGGCCAGCTTCACCAGCTTGCTGATCTGCTGCTTACGGTCGGGCGACACCACGTAGAGCGCGTGGAAGCCGTTGTCGACGTCGACGCCGAGACGCGCCCAGGGCTCACCCTTGTACTTCGCCGGGACGTCGGCGGCGTTGCGGGGCAGGTCCCGGACGTGGCCGAAGCTGGCCTCCACGACGTACCCCGGGCCGAGGTAGCCCGAGATCGTCTTGGCCTTCGCCGGAGACTCGACGATGACCAGACGGGTGGTTCCAGCGTTGCTCGGCACGTCTCTCCCCGACCTCACTCCTACGCCATGCCCGCTTCGGGCCGTGTTGCGCCACCCGGACCACGGGCGGTCCGGATGTCCAACGTAACGCGCCGTCCGCGTTCCGGGTTTCGTGGGCGGCAAACGGGCCGCTCTCCCGGCGACCGCCGGCCGCACCCTGCCGGACGGCGTCACGGTACACCGTGGGTAGGGCGGCAGGCGTGTCACTGTGACGATCGCGTACACCCGGCGGAGCCGTCTCCGGGTGTCCGGGTTCGGACACCGGACGGTCAGCCGGGCGCGCCCGGCCACTCCGCCGCCGGCGCCGTGACCGGCCGTTCCCCCACCAACTCGGCGAGCCGCGACATGCGCCGCCCGCCGATCCGGAACGCGGGCCCGCCCTCGTCCGGCTCCACGAACGCGGCCGGCAGGCCGACCGCCGCCAGCGCGGCGCGGACCACCGGCCAGCACGGCTCGTCGGCCGGTCCGAGCCGCAGCCGGAACCCGGCCGGCTCGGCCGTCCCGGCCGCGGCCGCCCAGAGCCGCAGCCGCCGCCCGTCCAGGTGGAATCGGGCCGGTGGCCGCTTCACCGCCCCGCGCAGCCAGGCCCGCGCGAGCGGCGCCAGCATGCTCGTGTACGCGGTGCGCACCCGGTGCCGCCCGTCCTCGGTCGGCTCCCAGCTCGCCGGCACGCCCCGGGCGCCCAGCTCCGCCACCAGCACGTGCACCCGCCAGGCGGCGTCCACCACCACGGAGATCCGGGCCGTGCCGCCCATCCGCCCCACCTCTCCCGGCCCGGCGAGCAGGCCGGCGAGATCCGCCAGCACGGGATCGGCCGCCTCGGTGGAGAACAGCGAGGGCTGGCGGGCCGGTTTCGGGGTGGGAGGGGTCAGCGACACTCCGGGACCTCGTCGAAGGCCTCTTTCAGCTCGGTCGAGTTGAGCTTGCTGGTGTCCAGCGCGCTCGCGTCGTACTCCTTGTTGAGCGTGTCCACGGCGGCGCGCACGCCGTCGTAGAACGGGCCGGCCTGGGCGGTGTCGAGCCCGTCGATGGCGGACCGGGCCCGGCCGTACGCGTCGCGCATCTTGCTCAGCGACCCCAGGAACCCGGCGGACACCTCGGCGCCGCGCTCGGCCTCGGGCACGCCCGCCTCCTCGACCTTGCGCCGGGCCGTCTCGCTGGCCTGCTCGGCGCCGGCGAAGAGCCGGACCAGGTTCTCCTTGGCCTGCGCCGGAGTGGTCTGCGCGGTCATCTGCTGCTGGGTGCTGCTGGTCAGCTTGGAGATCTCCGCGCGCCACGGGGTGAGCGCCTGGCACACCGACGCGGCCCAGACCCGGGGGCTCGGGCCGCCGCCGCACCCGGCGACGACGAGGACCAGCGTGGCCAGGACCACCGTGAGCTTTCCGGCGGTTGCCGCCCGGCGCGTACGCATGCGTTGCAGCGTACGACCTCCGGGCGGAACCGCCACCGCTCAGGTTTGCCGGGCACGGGGCTCCCGGCCGGCCGGGACCGGCCGGGAGCCGTCGCGTGGACCTCAGGCGTTGACCGTCTCCGGGCGCTGGTCCGGCTTGCCGGCGTCGCTGTCCGAGTCGGTCATCGCCACGCCCTTGCGCTTGCTGAACACCACGGCCCCCGCGATGATCAGCGCGGCGACCACGGCGATCGTGATGCGCAGCGGGTTGTTCTGGTCGTTGCCCACGCTCCAGGCCACCACGGCCGGCGCGATCAGCAGCGAGACCAGGTTCATCACCTTGATCAGCGGGTTGATCGCCGGGCCGGCGGTGTCCTTGAACGGGTCGCCGACGGTGTCGCCGATGACGGTGGCGGCGTGCGCGTCGGAGCCCTTGCCGCCGTACGCGCCGTCCTCCACCAGCTTCTTGGCGTTGTCCCAGGCGCCACCGGAGTTGGCCAGGAACACCGCCATCAGCGTGCCCGCGCCGATCGCGCCGGCCAGGTACGCGGCCAGCGCGCCCGGGCCGAGGCCGAAGCCGACAGCGATCGGGGCCAGGATGGCCAGCAGGCCGGGGGTCAGCAGCTCGCGCTGGGCGTCCCGGGTGCAGATGTCCACGACCTTGCCGTACTCGGGCCGCTGGGTGCGGTCCATGATGCCGGGCAGCTCACGGAACTGGCGGCGTACCTCCATCACCACGGCGCCGGCCGAGCGGGACACCGCGTTGATGGCCAGGCCGGAGAAGAGGAAGACCACCGCGGCGCCGATGATGAGGCCGACCAGGTTGCGGGGGTTGGCGACGTTGAGCGAGTTGAGGATCTCGTTGCCGACGTCGTTCACGCCCGCGTCCTCGTACGAGGAGCGCAGCGTGTCGGTGTACGAGCCGAACAGCGCGGTGGCGGCCAGCACGGCGGTGGCGATCGCGATGCCCTTGGTGATCGCCTTGGTGGTGTTGCCGACGGCGTCCAGCTCGGTGAGCGTCCGCGCGCCGTGCTCGTCGATGTCGCCGGACATCTCGGCCACGCCCTGCGCGTTGTCGGAGATCGGGCCGAACGTGTCCATGGCGACGATGACGCCGACGGTGGTGAGCAGGCCGGTGCCGGCCAGCGCGACGGCGAACAGCGACAGCGTGATCGAGCTGCCGCCGAGCAGGAACGCGCCGAACACGCCGGCGCCGATCAGCAGCGCCGAGTAGACGGCCGACTCCAGGCCGACGCTGATGCCGGCGAGGATGACGGTGGCCGGGCCGGTCTGCGAGCTCTTGCCGATGTCCTGCACCGGGCGCCTGTTGGTCTCGGTGAAGTAGCCGGTCAGCGCCTGGATCGCGGCGGCCAGCACGATACCGATCACGACCGCGCCGATGGCCACCAGCCGCGGGTTGCGGTCGACGTCGGTCAGCCCGCCCTCCAGCTCGGCGAAGGTGGCCGGCAGGTACGCGAACGCGGCGATCGCGACGAGCACCGCGGCGATGAGCGCGGAGAGGTAGAAGGCCCGGTTGATGGCGGTCAGGCCGTTGCGGTCGCTGGCGCGCAGCCGGGTGATGAAGACGCCGACGATCGCGACGAGCACGCCGATGGTGGAGATGATCAGCGGGAAGACCAGGCCGGTCTCACCGAACGCGGCCCGGCCCAGGATCAGCGCCGCGACGAGCGTGACCGCGTACGACTCGAACAGGTCGGCGGCCATGCCGGCGCAGTCGCCGACGTTGTCGCCCACGTTGTCGGCGATGGTGGCGGCGTTGCGCGGGTCGTCCTCCGGGATGCCCTGCTCGACCTTGCCGACCAGGTCGGCGCCGACGTCGGCGGCCTTGGTGAAGATGCCGCCGCCGACCCGCATGAACATGGCGAGCAGCGCGGCGCCGAAACCGAAGCCCTCCAGCACGGTCGGGGCGTCACCCCGGTAGATCAGCACGACGAGCGCCGCGCCGAACAGACCGAGGCCGACGGTGAGGAAGCCGACCACGCCGCCGGTGCGGAAGGCGATCTTCATGGCGCCTTCGCGTCCGCCTTCGCGCTCCCGCGCGGCCGCTGCCACCCGCAGGTTGGCGCGGGTGGCCAGCCACATGCCGGCGCCGCCGATGAACGCGCTGAACAGCGCACCCACCACGAAGAACGCCGAGCGGCCGAGCTTCACCAGCGTTTCGTTGCCGTCGGTGTCGTGCACCGGCAGCAGGAACAGCAGCACGACGGCGATCACGACGAAGATCGCCAGCGTGCGGAACTGCCGCAGCAGGTACGCCGACGCGCCCTCCTGCACCGCGCCGGAGATCTCCTGCATGTTTGTGGTTCCCTTACCGGCCGCCAGGACCGCCCTGGTGAGGGCGGCCGCGAAGACGAGCGCCACCAGCGCGATGACCGCGGCGATGACGACGTACGTCACGTTGGCTCCGGTAAGGGACAGTGCGCCGCCGTCAGCGGCCAAGGTCCCGGACATCTATGTCCTCCTGTACCGAACAACTCGCGCCGGCCGGTGGAGACGCACGGGCCGACGCCTGGATGCGGACTCGCAAGCGCGCGCCAACCACTCCGGCGGACCGTTCCCGCTGGCTACGGGACGGGATCACTTGCTGACAACCCGGGTACTGTAGCCCTCCGGCGTGGCGAGGGTCACAGGCAGGGGGCACCGTGTCTCGATGATCTTCGTAACTGTGTTATACGAAGAAATCTGATATATGGCCCGGTCAACACGACGAGGCCGCGCTCCCCGTGCGGGGAACGCGGCCTACGTGAACGGGAAGGTCAGGCGCGTCCGGCCGGCCAGGTCATCCGGACCTCGGTGCCGACGCCCTCGTCGACCGGGCGGACCTGGAGGTCCTCCACGAAACCGGCGAGCAGCGCGAAGCCCACCCCGGTGGTGAGCGCGTCCTCGCTCAGCGACTCCTTGGCCAGCTCGTCCGGCCCGAGCGCGGCCAGGCCGAGGCCCGCCTCGATCGGCGCCCGGTCCACCACCCGGACCGTGTAGCCGCCGGTGTCGGACATCTCCACGTACACCGGATCCGCCAGGCCGTACTGCCGGTGCAGCGCGACCGCCCGCGTGCACGCCTCACCGATGGCCAGGCGCACCTCGTCCAGCAGATCCTCGCGTACGCCGGCCCGCCGGGCCACCGCGACGCCGACCAGGCGTGCGGTACGCACGTGCACCGGGGCCGGAGAGAAGGAAAGCTTGACGGTGGCCATCACGCGCCGGTGGAGTCGGCGGCGATGGCCGCGTCGACCGTCGGATGCAGCGGGAAGACCTGGTCCAGGGCGGTGATCCGGAAAATCTTGAGCAGCGGCTCCTTGTCGCAGACCAGGGCGAACGAGCCGCCGGCCGAGCGCAGCCGCTTGAGCGCGCCGACCAGCACGCCCAGTCCGGTCGAGTCGAGGAAGTCCACCCGGCCCAGGTCGACCACCACGTGGCGGGCCCCGCCGTCGATCAGCTCAAGAAGCCGTTCCCGCAGGCGGGGGGCGGTGTAGACGTCCACCTCACCACCGACCTCGAGCACCGTGTGCTCCCCCACGGCGCGGGTCGCCAGCGACAGCTCCATCGGCCCCTCCTCGGTAAACTCTCCAGGGCATCTAACCATCCCCCGTGCGGCCCTCTCGGATCACCGGCCACGCCCCTCCCTTACCCCCACCCTGCGGTTCCCAATTCCGAACACCAGTGCGAGAGTGCAGGACGTGACCGACCACAGCCCCGGCCCGCGGCGTGCTCCGGGTGAGCTGCTGCGCCGGCTGCGGCTGCGGCACCCCACCGACCCGGTCACCCACGTCGAGCGCGTCCCGGCGCGGGCCGGCGAGCCGGTCGGGTGGCCCGGCTGGGCGCCGGAGGAACTGCGGGCGGCGTTCGCGCGGCGCGGCGTCACCGCCCCGTGGCGGCACCAGGCCGAGGCCGCCGAGCTGGCGTACGCCGGCAATCACGTCGTGGTGGCCACCGGCACGGCGTCCGGCAAGTCCCTGGCGTACCAGCTGCCCGCGCTGAGCACGCTGCTCGCCGACCCGCGCGCCACTGTGCTCTACCTGGCGCCGACCAAGGCGCTCGCCGCCGACCAGCTCCGCGCCGTCGCCGGTCTCGACCTCGACGGGGTACGCCCCGCCACCTACGACGGGGACACGCCGCGCGCCGAGCGGGAGTGGATTCGGCGACACTCCCGGTTCGTGCTGACCAACCCGGACATGCTGCACCACGGCATCCTGCCCGGTCACGCCCACTGGTCCGGGTTCCTGCGCCGCCTCGCGTACGTGGTGGTCGACGAGTGCCACACCTACCGGGGCGTCTTCGGCTCACACGTCGCGCACGTGCTGCGGCGGTTGCGGCGGCAGTGCGCGCGCTTCGGGCGTACCCCCGTGTTTCTGCTGGCCTCGGCCACGTCGGGTGACCCGGCGACGGCGGCCGGGCGGCTCACCGGTCTAGCAGTCACCGCCGTCACCGAGGACACGTCGCCGCGCGGCGGCGTGACGTTCGCGCTCTGGGAGCCGCCGCTGCTGCCGCCCTCCGACTCGGCTCCCGACGCCGACCTCGTCCAGGTCCGGCGCTCCGCGCTGCGGGAGACCGCCGACCTGCTCGCCGACAGCGTGGTCGAGGGGGTACGCACGCTCGCGTTCGTGCGGTCCCGCCGGGGCGCCGAGGTGGTCGCCGCGAACGCCCGGCGGTCGCTGGACGAGGCGGTCCCCGGCCTCGGCGAGCGGGTGGCCGCCTACCGGGCCGGCTACCTGCGCGAGGAACGCCGCGAGCTGGAACGGGCGCTGCTGCACGGCGACCTGCTCGGGCTCGCCTCCACGAACGCGCTCGAACTCGGCGTCGACCTGGTCGGGCTGGACGCGGTGCTGATCTGCGGCTGGCCCGGCACCCGCGCGTCGCTGTGGCAGCAGGCCGGGCGGGCCGGGCGTTCCGGCGACGAGGCGCTCGCCGTGCTGGTGGCCCGGGACGACCCGCTCGACACCTACCTGGTGCACCACCCGGAGGCGCTGTTCGGGCGGCCGGTCGAGGCGACGGTGCTCGACCCGGCCAACCCGTACGTCCTCGCGCCGCAGCTCGCCTGCGCTGCCCACGAGTCCCCGCTCACCCCCGCCGACCTTGACCTGTTCGGTGAGGGCGCGAAGGAAGCGGTGGACTCGCTGGTCGAGGCGGGGGCGCTGCGGCAGCGGCCCACCGGCTGGTACTGGCGGCACCGGGAACGCCCCGAGGTCGACCTGCGCGGCGAGGGCGGCGCCCCGGTCTGCGTGGTGGAGGAGTCCACCGGCCGGCTGCTCGGCACCGTCGACGGCGGATCGTCGCACTTCCTGCTGCACACCGGCGCGGTCTACCTGCACCAGGGCGTCTCGTACGTGGTCGACTCGCTCGACCTGGCCGACGGGTGCGCGCTCGTGCACGCCGAGGAGCCGGACTGGTCCACCCACGCCCGCGACGTCACCTCACTGTCGGTGGTGTCGGTCCGCTCGTACGTGGACGCCGGCCCGGTCGGTCTCTTCCTCGGCGAGGTGGACGTGACCAGCCAGGTGGTGTCGTACCAGCGGCGGCGCATCGCCACCGGCGAGGTGATCGACACCCGCCCGCTCGACCTGCCGGCCCGGGAGCTGCGCACCGTCGCGGTGTGGTTCACGCTCTCCCCCGAGTCGCTGACCGCCGCCGGTGTCGAGGCGGCCGACGTGCCGGGCGCGCTGCACGCCGCCGAGCACGCCGCCATCGGCCTGCTGCCGCTGATGGCGACCTGCGATCGCTGGGACATCGGTGGGCTGTCCACCGCCCTGCACCCGGACACCGAGGCGCCCACGGTCTTCGTCTACGACGGGCATCCCGGCGGGGCGGGTTTCGCCGAGCGGGCGTACGGCACCGCCGCCGCCTGGCTGCGCGCCACCCGGGACGCGATCGCCGAGTGCGGGTGCGAGACCGGGTGCCCGTCGTGCGTCCAGTCCCCGAAGTGCGGAAACGGCAACAATCCGCTGGCGAAGGCAGAGGCGGTGAAGGTCCTCGACGTGGTGCTGGTGAATCTCGCCACGGTCGGCGGCCCGGACGCGGGTGCCGACCCGGACCCGCCCACCTCTGGCCCGGAGGCGGACGGCCCGGAGGCGGGTGCCGGCCCGGACGCGGGCGGCCCGGGGAGCGGCGAGGTGTTGCCCCGGCAGGGCGACCGGGTGGCCCGCCCAGCTCAGACGGCCGGTGGCCCACCCGCCTGACCTGGTCCGCGCCCGTCGGGTGGGGCCTCCCGCCAGTTCGGGGAGGTTGCTGTATCGGCGGCTGCTGGACCCCGACACTTCGCCGAACTGGTGTCGATCAAGGTGGGCCGTGCCCCGGGAGTCTGGTTGGTGGGACGGGTGCATGAGGGCAGGGCCCTCGGGGCATTGATGTATGGGAGCGCTTCCATGCATCATTTCCGGTAGCGCAGGTGACCCCAGACCCGTCCCGCCGGAGGTGCCGCCGTGGCCGACACGATCGCCGAGACCGTCGAATTGCTCTACACCATCGACCAGGAAAACCTAACCCCCGACCAGCAGATCGCGCTGGGCACCGCGCTGGCCACGCTCGCCCAGGCGGAGCGGCTGGAGCAGATCAACGAGCGCCTGCGCGGCATTCACCAGGTGCTGAACAGTTGGGCGATGAAGGCCACGGTCGACGGCGGTCGTTGACCTTTCGTCGTCGTTCGCCTTGTGGGGTGGGTGGGTGCCCGGAAGCCGGAGGCCCTCGCGAGCGGTGATCCTGGCGCGAGCGGGGGCAAGCGGCGGCGGGCCTGCTGTGCGAGACTCCGGCGACCCCTCGAAGGAGATCTGATGTCGCTCGACAACCTGCAGGCCCATAACCGGTTCATCGTCCGACAGCGGATCCGGATGATGGTCAACCAGTACGAGGTGCACGCCGCGGCACCCGACGGCTCCGAGGCCGGGCTGCTCGCGTTCGCGCAGCAGAAGCGGCTCGCCTTTAAGGAGCAGGTGACCATCTACACCGACGACTCCAAGCAGTACCCCCTTCTCGGGTTCAAGGCCCGGCAGCGGCTCGACCTCGGCGCCACATACGACGTGACCGACCACGCCGGCAACCCGATCGGGCTGTTCCGCAAGGACTTCGCGCAGTCGCTGCTGCGCTCGACGTGGCACGTCGAGCAGCCCGGGCTGCCGCCGGCCACCGGGCAGGAGCGCAGCCTGCCGGTCGCGCTGCTGCGCCGGTTCGTCGACTCGCTCTCCTGGCTGCCGTACCACTTCGACTTCGTGGCCGGTGGCCAGCCGGTGTTCTCGGTCGACAAGAAGTGGGGCCTGCGCGACCGGTACGTCGTCGACATCCCCCACCCGCAGATCGACCGGCGCCTGGTCATCGCGATGGCCGTCGGGTTGGACGCGCTCCAGTCCCGCTGACCCCGCGCCACCTTTTCCACCCGCCGGCCGAGCCCGGAGCGCCAGCGATCGACGCCCCCGGCTCGGCCGCCTCAACCGTCGGTGTCCCGGGCCGGCCCGGCCCGGGACGTCGCGGTGGCGTCCCGGGTCAGCCCGGGCAACGGCTCGACACGTACCCGCGCCGTGACGATCAGATCAAGCCCGTCGATCCGGCAGCCGGTCATCCGGCCGCCGTTGGCCGCCACCAGCTCGGCCGCGCGAGCGCACGCGCCCTCGACGCCGTCGAGCACCCGCCCGGCACCGGCGAGCGCCCCGAAGTCCGCCGCGTTGCGGGCCTGGTGCCGAGCGCATCGGGCTGCCGCGAGCGCGGCGCCGAACATCCCGACCAGCACGAACACCAGCCCGATCGCGAGCAGGCACACAGTGGCTCCGCCCCGCTCGGCGGCGGTTCGGCACGACGCCCGGACGGCCGTCACGGCACCGGCCCCGGCGCGCCGGGTTCCACAGCCGCTGCCGCCTGCCCCGACACGCTCAGTCGCGGCAGCAGCGCGCCGAACGTCCGGACCGGCGCCCGAACCGTCGCCGTGACCCGGTCGCCTGCCACAGTCACCGACACCTCGGCGCCGTCGGGGGCGTACCGCTGGCCGGCGACCTCGCCGGACTCGCCCCGGGCCGCAGCGAGCGCCGCCTCCCGGGCTGCGTCGACGCAGCCGACCCGGGTACCGACCGCGTTCACCGCCGTCAGCCCCGCGACGAGCAGCAGCATGAGCGCCGGCAGGCCGGCCGCCAGTTCGGCGGTGAAGGAGCCCCGCTCGCACGCTGCCCACGAACGTCCCCGGCGGAGCAGGCGGACGAGGGCACGCCCGACCGCCCCGGCCCGGATGCCGGCAGCGCCGCGGATCGGGCCCGCTTCGGCCGGGACGCCCAGCGGGTGCGCCGGAGCGGGAAACCAGCGGTCGGCCCACCGGCGCCGGATCACTTCAGGGCCCGGTCGATGACGGCGGTCAGCGCGGACTGCACGTTGCCGGAGGTCAGCACCTTCAACAGGATGCCGGCGAAGGCGACCGCGGCGAGCGTGCCCACGGCGTACTCGGCGGTGTTCATGCCGGCGTCACCCCGCAGGCGGGTGAGGAGTTTGCGCATGTCGTTCGTCCCTTCTCGATGGTTCACAGCACGTCGCCGAGAACGGCGACGATCACCGGCACCAGACCGGCGAGAATGAAGGCGGGCAGGAAGCAGAGCCCGAGCGGCAGCACGATGAGCACGCCCGCGCGCCGGGCGGCCGCCTCCGCGGCGGTCGACCGTTCGGCGCGGAGGTCGTCGGCGAGCCGGGTCAACGCGCGAGCCAACGCGGCACCACTGTTCGACGACCGGACCGCCGCCGCGACCACGGGTTCGGCCCCGGCCACGCAGCTCAGGTGCGCCCATGCCTCGGTTGCCGTACCGCCCAGGCCCAGCGTGCGGCCCACCCGGCCGAGCCGGTCAGCGAGCGGACCGCCGAGCGCCTCGGCGACCGCCAGCGCCGAACGGTCGACCGGCGCGCCCGCCCGCAGCGCGGCGGCCAGCAGGTCCGCGGCCAGCGGCAGATCGGCCGTCTCCCGCAGCCGTCGCTCCCGGAGGGCGCGCGGCTCGATCCGCCGGAGCAGGCGATCGGCGGCGACACCGGCCAGCAGCCCGAGGAACAGACCGGTCCAGCCGCCGACCACCACCGGCACGGCCAGCCCGGCCAGCGCCGCGCCCAGCCGTACCCGATCCGGCCACCACGCCGGGCGGGGCCGCCGGGGCGCCGGGGCGAGCCGGCGCAACCGCCGGGCCGGGCGGGCCGCCGGAACGGCGACGAGCAGGAGCGACGCGGCGCCACCGAGGCACACGGCGGCCAGCATCTGGCGGGACATCAAGAGGCCCGCCCGGGTGTGACGCCGAGCCGCTCCGCCCAGAGCAGCCCGCCGACCTGCAACGCAACGGCCGCCAGCGCGCTGCCGCCACCTACCGGCGTGTGCAGGAGCACCGCCACCGGGTCCACCCCGATGCCGTAGCCCAGGCCGATCCCGCCCAGGGGCAGCGCGGCGAGCAGCCAGGCGGTCGCCCGGGCCCCGGCGGCCTGGGCGGCGGCAGCGGCGAGCCCCCGGTCGGCGGCGCGGGCGTCGGCCTCGATCCGTTCCAGCAGGTCGGCCAGGGGCGCTCCGGTGCGGTCGGCCAGCTTCCCGGCGGCCCGGGCCAGGCGCGCGACCCGGCCCGGCCCGTCGTCCAGGTCGGCCGGCAGCCCGGCCCGCAGGTCGGCGGCGACGGCGGCGAGCCGGTCGAGGTCGCGGCGGTGCGCGAGCGCGGCCGCCCTTCGGGTACGCCGACGCAGCACCGCCCGGGCCGCGAGGACGCCGTAGGTGGCCAGCGCCAGGGCCGCCACCGGACCGCCGAGCAGCGCCCCGGACACGGCGCCGAGCAGCGCCGCCACGGGTAGCGCGCGTCGAGGCGTGAACAGGACCGGCGGACCGGCGGCCCGGTCGCCGTCCGCCGCGAGCGTCCCCGGGCCAAGGCCGACCCACCGCCGTGCCCGATGCGCCAGCGCGGACACAGGCCCGAGGCCGGCCCACTCCCCTGCCCGTTGCGCCGGCTCGGGAGCAGGCCCGCCGCCGGTCCACTGCCCTGCCCGGTCGGCGGCAGGGCCGGGGCTGATCCACTGATGTGCCGGGTGCCCGGCTCCGGGCCGACTTGGTTCCCGAGCGCGGCCCGGTGGCTGGCCGGACGACTGCGGCCCGGCGTCGAGCGGACGGCCCGAACCGCCTGCCCGCTGGGCCGGACCGCCGCCCAGGACCGCCAGTCGCCGGGCGCGACCCGCGCGTACCGGCCAGGCGACGGCCGCTGCCGCGACCGCGAGAAGCAGCGCCACCAGCCCGAGCTGCGCGGTCACGACGGTTCCGCCCCGGGCACCCGGAGGACCGGCGGCACCGGCACACCCCGCTGCCGCAGCAGGGCGCCGAGCGCACGGGCCGCCGGACCGGGACCCCGTCCTCGTACCCAGGCCGGAACCACTGTCACCACGCGGTCGGGGCCGTCGGGCAGCAGCAGGCCGATGGAGTCCAGCACCCGTCCCTCGCCGGTCCGGCGGAGCTGGAGGACGACCTGCAGCGCGGCGGCGACCTGCGCGTGCAGTGCGAGGCGCGGCAGACCGCCGAGCATCCCGAGCGCTTCCAGCCGGGCCGGGACGTCGGCCGGAGCGTTCGCGTGCAGCGTCCCCGCCCCGCCGTCGTGGCCGGTGTTCAACGCGGCGAGCAGGTCCACCACCTCGGCGCCCCGGCACTCGCCCACGACCAGCCGGTCCGGCCGCATCCGCAGTGCCTGCCGGACCAGGTCACCGAGCCCTACCGCCCCGGCGCCCTCGACGTTCGCGGTGCGCGCCTGCAACCCGATCACGTGCGGGTGCACCGGCCGCAGCTCGGCGGCGTCCTCCACCAGCACGATCCGCTCGGTGCCGGGCACCAGCCCGAGCAGCGTGTTGAGCAGCGTCGTCTTGCCGGAGCCGGTGCCGCCGCTGACCAGGTACGCGAGGCGGCCGGCCACCACTGCGGCGAGCAGCGGGGCGACCGGCCGGGCAACCGTGCCCCGATCCACCAGCTCGTCGAGGGTGAACGGCCGCTGCCGGAAGGTACGCAGCGACAGGTACGGCCCGTCGGTCGCCACCGGCGGCAGCACGGCGTGCAACCGGGTGCCGTCGGGCAGCCGCGCGTCGGCGTACGGCGCGGCGTCGTCCAGCCTGCGTCCGGCAGCGGCGGTGAGGCGCTGCGCCAACCGGCGTACGTCGTCGAGCGTGCCCAGCGGCACCGCCACCTGACGCAGCCCCTGCCCCCTGTCGACCCAGACCCGTACCCCGTTCACCAGCACGTCGGTGACCTGCGGGTCGGCGAGCAGCGGCGCGAGCGGACCGGCGCCGATCAGGTCGTCGTGGACCCGGTCGGCGATCCGCAGCAACGTGGTGTCGCCGAGCACCGCGGTCGCCGGTTCGGCGCGTACGGCCGAGACGATCGCCGCCGGGGTGACCGGCGTCGCCTCGGCGGCGAACCGGTGCCGGACCCGGACGGCCAGTTCCCCGGGGTCGGCCGGCCCGGTCATGCCGCACCCGCCGCCGACGACCCGACCAGCTCGTCCACGAGCCGCTGACACAGGACGGCGAGTGGGCCCTTGCCGCTCGCGCCCGGCGCCTCGCCCCGCTCCAGCCCTCGGCACAGCCCCGGCTCGGGCCGCAGCGTGCCGGCGAGCGGCAGGCCCAGCGCCCGGGACACCTCGGCCGCGCGGAGCCGGCCGGGCGCCGGGCCGCGCACGATCACCGACAGGTCGACGCAGTGTGGCGCGGCGAGGGCGGCGACCCGGGCCGCCGCGGCTGCCGCCCGCAGCTCGGCCGGTACGACGAGCAGCGCGCGGTCGGCGGCCTGGAGCGCGATCACCGCCGCGTCGTCGAGGTGCCGAGGCAGGTCTAGCACAACCAGGTCCCGCCCGCGACGGCCGGCGTCGACAGTGGCGGCCATCGCCTCGGCCGGCAGGTGCCGCAGGTCCCCGCGATCCCAGGAGAGCACCACCAGGTCGCCTCGGCTGGGCAGCGCGCGGACCAGCGACGGCGGGTCGACGCGCCCGTCCGTGCCGGCCAACTCGGGCCAGCGCAACCCGTCGAGCTGCTCCCACCCGAGTACGAGATCGAGGCCGCCGCCGAGCGGGTCGGCGTCCACAAGCAGCGTGCGCAGGCGTGACCGGGCCGCGGTGACGGCGAGCCCGCCGGCGAGCACGCTGGCCCCGGCGCCGCCCCGCCCGCCGAGCACCGCCACCACCCGCCCCGACGGCGGACCCGCCGGGCCGGCCCCGCATTCGGCGAACCGGTCGATCAGCCAGGGCTCGGCCGCCGGCAGTGTCGCGACGTGCTCCGCGCCGATCAGCTCGGCCAACTCCGTACCCGGATCGAGTTCTCCGGAGCGACCGACCAGGACCGTGCGGGCGCGGCGGGGAAGGCGTGCCCGCAGGCAGGCCGCCGCCTGGTCGGCGCCGATGAGGACCAGCGGCGCCGGCGCCCAGCGGGCCCGGGCGGCCGCCGGGTCGGCGGCCAGTTCGACCTCGGTGCCACCGGCGGCCGCGAGTCGCAACAGCTCGTCGAGAAGGTCGCCGTCGGAGGTGACGAGCAGAGGCAGGCGACGGTACGGCGGGAGCGGAGTGCGGGGCGGCATGGCTGTCTCCCTCGGTCGGACTCGGACGTGCCCGGCAGCCTGCCCGGCCGATGAGCCGAATGCGGGAGATGCGGACTCCCCTGTGGACGGCGGAATGCGATGTGGACAGACCTCGGCGGAGGAGTGGATCTGCTATGTGGCGCGAGGGTTTAGCAGCGAACGCACGGTCAGCCATTGACTACGGGGATGATCAGTAACGGATAATCGGGGACCCCTCGCCGCTCCATGGACGGCACCGGCTTTGCGGATTCGAGGCCATGACCGATTCATCGCATCCCCTCGCGATTCCCCCACCTCCGCGCCACGCGCTGCCCGACGGACCGACCGGCGGCGAGGCCTGGCTGCGCGATCCGTCACCGGCAGCGCTCGCCGCGATCGCGGTCGGGCTCGTGGTAGTGGTGCTCGCCAGCATCGTCAGCGCCTTCGCGACGCCCCGCCGCCCCGACCTTCCACCGCCGATCGAGGGGCAGGCGATCCTGGCATCCCCGGCGCTGTCCAAGGGGGCCGCGGAACCACCGGAGGCGTCCTGGTCGCCGCCGCCGGTGTCGCTCTCCAGCCGCTCCGTCCTGCCCACCCGGACGGCCGAGCCGAGCCGGGCGGCCGCTCCGACCAGTCAGCCGGCGTCGCCGAAGCCCTCCCGTTCCAGACCTTCGAAACCGCCTGTCGCCGGGCCCGACGAGCTCAGATCGTTGTCGCCGACACACGAACGGAGGCTGCGTTCACACGGCGGCGGACCGGAGACGTTCATCGACTTCGTCAACACCCGGCGGGAGCGCGTCGCCGTCTACTGGCTCAACTACGAGGGCCGGCGCCAGCGGTACGCGCTGCTCGAGCCTGGGCAGTCCTACCGGCAGCAGACGTACGTCGGTCATCCCTGGGTGGTCACCGACGAGCGCGGCGGAGCGCTGGTGTGTTTCGAGCCGGCCAGGCACACCTCGCGCGCGGTGATTCGCTGACCCGACCACAACTCGCTTGCCGGCCGGGACCCCGGCTGCGACGCTCCGGCTGTGATCGACAGACCTGGCGTCGACGAGCCGCTGCTGGCCGCCGAGGTGGCCGCCGCCTGGGCCCTGAGCGTCGCCGACCTCGTGTTCCTGCCGGTGGGGCTCGACGGGAACGCCTGGGCGTACCGGGTGGACACGACCGGCGGTGCGCGGTACTTCCTGAAGCTGCGCCGCGGCGAGTTCACAGGGGCCGCCGTCGCGCTGCCCGGATTCCTCCGCGCGCGAGGCCTCCGGCAGGTCGTCGCGCCGATCGACCTGCCGGACGGCGGCGCCGTACACGGCTTCGAGGGCTACCGGCTGCTGCTCTACCCGTTCCATGAGGGCGGCAGTCTGTGGGCTCGCGGTCTCACCGACCGCCAGTGGATCGGGTACGGCGAGTTCCTGGGCCGGCTGCACCAGGTCACGCCGAGCGCCGAACTCGCCGCCGTCCTGCCGGTGGAGACCTATCGGTCGACCGCGGGCGAGCGGCTGCGAACGCTCGGCGATCAGGCCGCGGCGAGCGACGCCCTCGGCGCGTTCTGGAAACGGTACGGCACCGCGCTGCACCGATTGGCGGACACGGTGGATGAGCTTGCGTCCGGTGTCACGCGCGCTCGGCACGTCATCGCCCACGCCGACATCCACCCGGGCAACCTGATCGCCGACGGCGACGGTCCGCTACACGTCGTGGACTGGGACGCGCCGATGCTCGCGCCGCGCGAGCGGGACCTGATGTTCGTCTACAGCCGGGACTTCGGCGACCACCCGGCCGACGCGCGCCGGGCCGATCTATTCCGGCGGGGCTACGGCCCGGTCGAGCCGGATCAGAGGTTGCTGAGTTACTACCGCGGCGAGCGACACCTCGACGATGCCGCCGAGTTCCTTCGCAGCATCCTGAGGCCCGGGGCCAGTCCGGAGTCCCGGGCCAACGACCTGCATTGGCTCACCCGCATCGCCGAGGCCGTCGCCGACCCCGCCTACGCGCCGTGAACAGCTACTCTGGCCGCCCTGCCGACATCTGACGTTGCGAGGTGACGTGCACAAGAGCCCTCGTCCACAGGATTGGACGGTCCGAGGTCTCCCCCTGCCCACCACGCTGGCCACCTTGCTGGAACAGGACCGTTGGCGGCACCCCGGAGACCACGTGCTCCGGAGCGTCATGCCGTGGTTCGAATACCCACTGATGTTCCCCACCAGTCTTGACGGAATGCGGTTCGAGAACAATGCCCTGGACCTCTTCGCCGACGACGCCCCGTTGTCGCAGCTGTTTCGAGTGACCCGCGGCAGCCGCATGAATCGTCCGGTCGCCCTGCCGTGGCTCGATGCCGATCGCGCGGTGTTCATCGCGGTCAACCGGGACCCTGGAGACGATGTAGCCCTCGCGCTCGACTACCGCACCGACGTCGCCGACCCGAGGGTCGTCGCCAGTGACTTCTGGACCGACCCCACCCGATGCTCCTGGCGGCTGGTGGCGCCCAGGTTCACGCAACTCCTCACGGCGCTCGGCCCCACCTGACCGGGCACGCGCCTGCTGGTCCGCCCGTCGGCGGGTCAGGAGCTGATCTCGTGCATCGTTCCGTCCGGTCCCATGCGGTACCTCCGCGGCGGTCCCATGGCTCGCAGTGCCTCCGCATATGCGGCCTGACGGGCGGCCTGTTCCTCGCCGGACGGGTCGCTCACGCGGAAGCCGTGCAGATGAACATCGTCGGGGTCGATGTCGTCGGGGGACGGACGGCCCTCGACGACGAAGCCGAACAGCGCACGCAACGCTTCCTCGCCGAGGTCGAGGGGATGAAACGGCAACGGGTACGGGCCCGGCTCGACGCGATGCTCACCGGCCCAGTACGGCAGCTCGAAGTCGTACGGCTCGCCGATGTTCTCCTGGATGCTGCCGCCGGGCGACAGGCTCAGCGATCTGACCAGTACGCCGTCCTCCCACTCCGCGAAGCCGAGCCAGTCCACGGCAGAGTGCATCCCGTGCATGATGATTCGCCGGCCTGCTCCGGCCAGGCGAAGGTGCTCCGGCAGCTCGGACGGGCGGTCGAGCATGACCCGTCGGTCGCAGTACAGCTCCGCCCCGGCCAGCACGGTGGCGTACGTGACACCGTCCGGCGGGTAGACGCCGTCGAGCAGGGTGTCGTCGTCGGCTGGTTCGACGACGTGGCCGGGGTGGACTCGACGTATCAACGCCTCGACTTCGGCTCGCGCCGATCGCCCGGCGCCACGCAGCGCCGGACGAATGTCGCCGTCAGTAAACGCCAGCAGTGCCGTCTTCGCGCCCACGCCGTTCCTCCCCGTACCGCAGAAAGCCACCTCGGACGATCATGTCGGCCTGCTGGTTCTGCGACAGGGCCTTGAGACCGATCTGCAACCAGGCCGGAGTCCGGGCATCGCGGGAAGCCGTACGGTTCAGCCCGCCCGATGCCGGGGACGCCGCCCGTAGGCGACGGGGAGGGGCTGTGACCTGCGGCGGAACGCTCACGGCGCAAAGGGACGACCCCCGTCGGGGGGAGACGGGGGTCGTCTTGTGGTTCGGCTCCGGGGGGGTCGAGCCGAACCGACTCAGCGGTTACGGGGGGTGCAACCGCCGAGGCCTGCGGCGTCGGGAATGTGAACTCCCGTCGCGAGGACAAGCATGCCGCAGCCGACCCTTATACGTCGAGTGGTGTTCAGTCCACGCAAAGCTAATTTCTTGCACATCAGATGTGACCGCCGTCACTCCTGCGGGTGCTCATCCACTTCCATGACCCTGGGCGGACGCCTCCGCGCCGCTGTCGGGCTAGACTTTCGCGCCGTGGGCCGCAGCGCCGCTTTCTTCGATCTCGACAAGACCGTCATCGCCAAGTCAAGCGCACTGGCATTCGGTCGGCCGTTCTACCGGGACGGGCTGATCACTCGGCGTGACGTGGTCAAGTCGGCGTACGCGCAGTTGATGTTCCGGCTGGGCGGCACCGACGAGCAGACCATGGCCCGCACGCGGGACTACCTGGCCACACTCTGCAAGGGCTGGCCGGTGGAACAGGTCCGCCAGATCGTCGCGGAGACGCTGCACGAACTGATCAACCCCTATGTGTACGCCGAGGCGGCCGCCCTCATCGAGGAGCACCAGGCCGCCGGCCGGGACGTGGTGCTGGTTTCCGCGTCGGGTGACGAGATGGTCCGGCCGATCGGTGAGCTGCTCGGGATCACCGACGTGATCGCCACCCGGATGGGTGTGGTGGACGGCCGCTACAGCGGTGAGGTCGAGTTCTACGCCGCCGGTCCGAGCAAGGTCGAGGCGGTCAGCGAGCTGGCTCTGGAACGCGACTACGACCTCAGCGACTCGTACGCGTACTCCGACTCGTACTCGGATCGGCCGCTGCTGGAGTGCGTGGGGCACCCGACGGTGGTCAACCCGGACCGGGCGCTGCGCAAGCTGGCGGTGGAGAACTCGTGGCCGGTGCTGGAGTTCCGGCACCCGATTCCGCTGGGCCGCCGCCTGCGTGAGCGGCCGGCCGTGCCGGTCGCGGCCGCGGCGCTCGGTGTCGGAGTCGGCGTGGCCATCGGCATCGCCTGGTACGGCCGGCACCGCCGCACCCGCACCGCCGCGCCGACCGCCTGACACCCGCGACCTCAGGACGCGGCGAGGATCTCGTCGCCGATGAGCGTGATCTGGTCGGCGCCGACCTCGACAGCCGTCATGTAGTGCCGCAGCCAGGAGCGCAGGCCGTCGGGCGTGCCGGTGGCGAACGCGCCGGCCGCGCCCACGTACTCCGGTTCGCGCTCGCGGTGACCGACGTCGACAGCGACCAGCCCGCGGGGGTCGAACCCGGTGGAGATCAGCACCAGCCGGGCGGCGGCGCGGGCCACCACCCCGGACGGGCCGGGGAACGGGCGCAGGTTCAGCAGCTCGCCGTGTACGACGGCGGCCAGCACCAGCGGTGGCACCTTGGTGCCGCCGGCGACCAGGGCGGCCAGGCCGTCGAGGCGGGCCGCGACCACCGGGTCGGCGACCGGCCGGCCCAACTCCTCCTCGGTCACCACGTCGCGGGCGGCGAGCACGTGCAGCCGGGCCAGCACCTGCCGGGGCGCCTTGGGCCAGAGGTCGCTGAGCCCGGGCAGCGCTCCGGCCACCCGCAGCGCGCCCTGCATCACCGGGTCGGTGACGGTGCCGGCGCGTACCTCCTCGCGGTCGTGGACGCGGCCCTCCAGCGCGGCGCTGGCCACGGCGGAGCGGAGGCTGACCTCGGCGGCGACCTGGCCGCCCTGGCGGCGCAGCGCGCGGTGCCGGTGGGCCAGGTCGACCCGCTCGCGGGCCTGCTCGACGGCGGGGGCGACGTCGGCGAGCGCGAGCAGCGGGGCGAGCGGATCGGTGGTCACCCCGTCACGCTAGCGACCGCCGGGCTCCCCCCATGCCCGGGGTTGTTAATAAGGGTCCCTTCCTCTACCGGAGGCGTTAACAAGGGGCCCTTCCTTACACCTCGGCGCGAGGGGAGGGCCGCTGGGCGCGCGGTGCGGGGCCGGGCGGTCGCGACCGGGGTACGGCGGGACTAACCTTCCCCGGAGTAGGAGACGCAGGTCACGCGACGAAGGAGTCACCGCATGAGCGAGGCATTGGCCAACTTGCTGAACGAGACGCGCCAGTTCCCGCCGCCGGCTGAACTCGCCGCGAACGCCAACGTGACCGCCGAGGCGTACGAGGAGGCGGCCGGTGACCGGCTGGCCTTCTGGGCGCGTCAGGCCGGCCGGCTGGCCTGGGCCCAGCCGTGGGAGCAGGTGCTCGACTGGTCGAACGCCCCGTTCGCGAAGTGGTTCACCGGGGGCACGCTGAACGTGGCGTACAACTGCCTGGACCGGCACGTCGAGGCGGGCCTCGGCGACAAGGTGGCGATCCACTGGGAGGGCGAGCCGGGCGACACCCGCACCGTCACCTACGCCGACCTGCACCGGCTCACCTGCCAGGCGGCGAACGCGCTGACCGAGCTGGGCGTGACCGCCGGTGACCGGGTGGCGATCTACATGCCGATGATCCCGGAGGCGGCGGTGGCGATGCTCGCCTGCGCCCGGATCGGCGCCACGCACAGCGTGGTGTTCGGCGGCTTCTCCGCCGACGCGCTCACCAACCGGATCCAGGACGCCAGCGCCAAGGTGGTGATCACCGCGGACGGCGGGTACCGGCGGGGCAAGCCGTCGGCGCTCAAGCCGACCGTGGACGAGGCGGTGGCGAAGTGCCCGTCGGTGGAGCACGTGCTGGTGGTGCGGCGTACCGGTGAGGAGGTCGCCTGGTCGGGCAGGGACCACTGGTGGCACGAGACGGTGGAGACGGCGGCGCCGGAGCACGAGGCGCAGCCGTTCGACGCCGAGCACCCGCTGTTCATCCTCTACACCAGCGGCACGACGGCCCGGCCGAAGGGCATCCTGCACACCACCGGCGGCTACCTGACCCAGGCGTCGTACACCACGCACGCGGTGTTCGACCTGAAGCCGGAGTCGGACGTCTACTGGTGCACGGCCGACATCGGCTGGGTGACCGGGCACTCCTACATCGTGTACGGCCCGCTCTCCAACGGCGCCACCCAGGTCATGTACGAGGGCACGCCGGACACCCCGCACAAGGGCCGGTTCTGGGAGATCGTCGACAAGTACAAGGTGACCATCCTGTACACGGCGCCGACGCTGATCCGCACCATGATGAAGTGGGGCGAGGACATCCCGGCCGGCTACGACCTGTCGTCGCTGCGTCTGCTCGGCAGCGTCGGTGAGCCGATCAACCCGGAGGCGTGGATCTGGTACCGGCAGCACGTCGGCCGCGGTGAGCTGCCGGTGGTGGACACCTGGTGGCAGACCGAGACCGGCGCCATCATGATCTCGCCGCTGCCCGGTGTGACCGAGGCGAAGCCCGGCTCGGCGATGGGCCCGCTGCCCGGCATCGTCGCCGACGTGGTGGACGACCAGGGTGAGTCGGTGCCGAACGGCGGCGGCGGTTACCTGGTGCTGAAGGAGCCGTGGCCGTCGATGCTGCGGACGGTGTGGGGCGACGACAACCGCTTCCTGGAGACGTACTGGTCGCGGTTCGGCGCGGGCGCCAACACCGGCGACGAGTGGGTCTACTTCGCCGGTGACGGCGCGAAGAAGGACGACGACGGGCACATCTGGCTGCTCGGCCGGGTGGACGACGTGATGCTGGTGTCCGGCCACAACATCTCCACCACGGAGGTGGAGTCGGCGCTGGTCAGCCACCCGTCGGTGGCGGAGGCGGCGGTGGTCGGCGCGACCGACCCGACCACCGGGCAGGCGATCGTCGCGTTCGCCATCCCGCGCGGCACCGCGGAGACCGCCGGCGACGCGGGCGAGCAGCTCATCGCCGAGCTGCGCAACCACGTGGCGAAGACGCTCGGCCCGATCGCGAAGCCGCGGCAGATCATGCTGGTGCCGGAGCTGCCGAAGACCCGCTCCGGCAAGATCATGCGCCGGTTGCTGCGGGACGTGGCGGAGAACCGGTCGCTCGGCGACGTGACCACGCTCCAGGACTCCTCGGTGATGGAGTTGATCTCGTCGGGGATGAGTGGCGGCAAGTCCGACGAGGACTGACGACAGCCGACCAGGGGGCGGACCGCGGCGCGGTCCGCCCCCTTCGTCGTATCCGGGATCCGCGCCGGTCGATCGGGGGACCCGATCTGACCTGATCGGCCAGAGCACTTTTCCACCACTGTCGATGTCGCTTGTTGTCGGTTACGTTCAGCCGCACCGGCGGATTTCGACGAGCGTCAGTGAGACGGCCGGTTCCCCACCATTCCCTACGAACGGAGTGGCATGCTCCCCATGTCGCAGCACAGGGCACGGCGACGCTTACTCGTCGCGCTGCCCGTCATCGCGCTCGCGGCCACGTCGCTGACCGTGACGGGCAGCGCGGCGGCCCAGCCGTCCCGGTCCGCACCGGTCACGATCGGGGCGGACGAGCACTACATCAACTACGCCGAGCCCGAGGTGCAGCCGGACACCGGCGGCAAGGAGATCAAGGGCCGTGACGGCGTCTTCACCTCGCCCGCGGACGAGGCCCGCGCCTACGACCGCAAGTACGCCGGGGGCAACCCGATCGCGGCCCGTGAGCTGGCCAAGCTGGAGGCCAAGTCCATCCGGACCGGCAAGAGCCCTCGCAAGATCAAGCAGGCCAAGAGTACGCAGACCGCCAAGCTGCTGACGCTGCTCGTCGAGTTCAACGACAACGCCAACGACGACTTCACAGGCGTGATGGTCCCGAAGACGGTGTTCGAGGACCGCACCTGCGTTCCCGGCACGGTGCAGAACGGGCCGCGGCACAACACCATCCCGAACCCGGCCACGCTGCCGCACAAGGACAACAACTCGATGTGGGTGCCGGACTTCTCGCCGGCCCACTACGACAAGATGCTCTACAGCAAGAAGGGCATCACCGAGCGGGTCCGCAAGGACCTCAAGGGGCCGGACGGCAAGCCGGGCATCAGCCTCGCCGGGCGGACCATGCACAACATGTACCTGGAGATGTCCAAGGGCGCGTACACGGTGGACGGGCAGGCCACCCCGTGGATCACGGTGCCGCACTCGGAGGGCTGGTACGCCGCGTCGCGCTGTTTCCAGGACGAGAACGGCAACTGGGTCGCCGGGCGTGAGCAGTCGATGAACGGCCACCCGGACAACCCGCAGGGCGCCGGCCGCCTCGCCACCGACGCGATCGACGCGCTGGCCGCGGCCGACCCGAACTTCCCCTGGGCCGACTACGACATCGAGGACCAGAGCGACCGCGACGGCGACGGCAACTACCACGAGCCGGACGGCGTGATCGACCACCTGGTGCTGGTGCACGCCAACCAGGGCAAGTCCCGTGGCGGCGGCGACATCGGCATCTACTCGGTCTGGGCGCACTCCTCGACGGTGGCCGGCGGCTACACGATCCCCGGCACCAACCTGAAGGTGTCGAACTACATCGTGCAGCCGGAGGACGCCGGCGTCGGCGTCTTCGCCCACGAGTTCGGCCACGACCTGGGCCTGCCGGACCTCTACGACACCTCCGGCAACGCCGACTCGGACGTGGACTTCTGGGACCTGATGGCGTCCGGCTCGCACTCCGGCGAGATCTTCCAGGCGCTGCCCACCCACATGGGCCTGTGGGACAAGTGGGTGCTGGGCTGGGCCGAGCCGAAGACGTTCGGGCCGGGTGACCGGTCCAAACTGGTCAAGCTCGGGCAGACGTCGCGTACTCCGGTCGGCACCGAGGACGGCATCAAGATCGACCTGCCGGACAAGGTGATCTCACTGGCGACGCCGCACAGCGGCGGCAACATGTGGTACTCCGGCGCGGACCAGAACTGGGCCGACGTCAAGCTCAGCCGCACGGTGACCGTCCCGAACGCCGCCGACGCGAAGTTCTGGATGTGGAACAACTACGTCATCGAGGCGGACTGGGACTTCGGCTTCGTCGAGGTCTCCACCGACGGCGGCGCCACCTGGAACGAGCAGAAGGTGTACGCCGAGGGCGGCGCGCTCGTCTCCACAAACGACGGCTACGCCGACCCGAACGGCCGGATGGTCGACTTCGGCAACAAGAAGTACGGCCTGAGCGGCAGCACCGGCGGCTGGCGGCACGACTACGTCGACCTGTCGTCGTTCGCGGGGCAGACCGTGCAGGTGCGGCTCCGGTACGCCACCGACGAGGCGTTCGTCGAGCGCGGCTGGTTCGCCGACGACTTCTCGGTGACCGGCGGCGGCGCGACCACGTGGAGCGACGACGTGGAGAGCGGCGCGGCGGGCTGGACCCAGACCGGCGGCACCTTCACCGACACCAGCGGCGCGGGTTGGTACATCGACTCGGGCACGCAGGTCAAGTCGCACTACTACCTGGCCGAGTGGCGTAACTTCGACGGCTTCGACAACGGCCTGAAGTACACCTACGACACCGTCTACTCGCACGAGGCCTGGAAGGTCGACCGGATCGCGTACAACGCGCCGGGCATGCTGGTCTGGTACCGGGACACCCAGCTCGGCGACGTCAACCACGTCACCGCGCAGATGACCGCGCTGCCCAGCTACGGCGCCAAGGGCGGTCTGCTGATCGTCGACTCGCACAACGACCCGCTGCGCCGCAAGGGCACCGCGGCCGAGAAGGACCCGTCGGTGCTGAAGAACCTGCCCAGCCGGCCGCAGTCCTCCAACGCCGCGTTCGGCCTCAAGCCCACGTACCCGTTCAAGGAGTGCCTGGAGGCGGCGGACGAGCCGTACAGCGAGTACTGCACGAAGTTCGGCCCGCAGGCGCCGGTGAAGGGCTTCACCGACGCCAAGGGCTGGTACCCGGGCATCGAGATCCGTGACGGCGCCGCGTACGCGCGGGACAACGACGCCTCGGTGGTCGTCCCGTCGCGGGGCAACCAGCAGTACACGACCCGGGTGGTGAACCCGGACGGCACTCCGGCGACGGACTACTACGGTTCGACGCTGGGTGGCGGGGCGATCGTGCTCGGCACCGGCAACCCGGGTGACGCGGGCGTCCAGTACGGCGTCTCGATCATCATCAAGCGGGCCGCCAAGGACAACTCGTACGCCCAGGTGTACGTGGTCCCGCCGCGTCCCTGAAACGGGCGCGGTCAAAGCGGAACCGGAATGACCGAAAAATGATCTGATCTAGCTCGATGGGGGAAGGGCCGGGAGCGTGAGCGCTCCCGGCCCTTCCGCGTAACCCATTAATCCATGCATGTCTCTGCAATCGCCGCTCCGCGCATCGTCGCTGGTCAACGGCTCGGTGACGGGCAGGTGTGTGACGGTGAAAAGCGTTCTCAACAAAAAGTTGCAACAAATCGACGCACGCGTCTTCCCACCAGTCGCAGCAGTGTCTATGTTCACCCTTGGTCCCACCAGTGGACCGTTCCACCGGCCCGTACCCCCAGTTGGGCCGGTTCCCTCACACCGGAGGTACCACGTGCGCAAAGTCGCAGTGGGTCTGCTCGGGCTTTCGCTGACCGCGACGGGGCTGGTGGCAGGCACGGCCGCCAGCGCCGCGCCGACGCCGAAGCTGCCGGCCGCCGCTCCGTCGGTGGCCGAGCCTGCGCAGGCTGAGCACGACCTGCCCAACCCGCTCGAGGAGAAGCGGCGCGCGCTGCGCCAGGAAGGCCTCAGCGAGGTCCTGTCCGGCAGGGCGAAGGCCCAGAAGATCAACGGCAGCACGGTCGTCAAGGTCGGCGAGCGGGCCGCCGCCGGTCCCGCGGCGGGCAAGGCAGCCAAGAGCACCAAGGCCGGCAAGGGCCCGACCAAGGACCAGTACGTCGAACTCTCCCGCGAGCGGACCGACAGGATCTTCGTCATCCTCGCGGAGTTCGGCGACGAGCGGCACCCGAACTACCCGGACCAGGACACCGACCCGGACACCCCGGGCCCGACCCGGTTCGACGGTCCGCTCCGCAACCAGATCCCCCAGCCCAACCGCGCGGTGGACAACTCCACGGTCTGGCAGGCGGACTACAGCGCCGACTACTACCGGCAGCTGTACTTCGGCACCAACCCGGGCGACGAGTCGCTGAAGCAGTACTACGAGGCCCAGTCCTCGGGTCGGTACAGCGTCGACGGCGAGGTCACCAACTGGGTGAAGGTGCGGTACAACGAGGCTCGCTACGGCCGCTCCGGCGGCTACCCGTGTGCCTCGAACGTCTGCACCAACACCTGGGCCCTGGTCCGCGACGCCGCCAACCAGTGGGTCGCCGACCAGAAGGCGCAGGGCCGCTCCGACGCGGAGATCGCCGCGGACGTCAAGGCGATGGACCAGTGGGACCGGTACGACTTCGACGGCGACGGCGACTTCAACGAGCCGGACGGCTACATCGACCACTTCCAGATCGTCCACGCCGGCGGCGACGAGGCCGACGGTGACCCGTACCAGGGTGAGGACGCCATCTGGAGCCACCGGTGGTACGCCTTCGCCAGCGACCAGGGCAACACCGGCCCGGAGAACTTCCCGGCCGGCGGCACCCAGATCGGCAACACCGGCGTCTGGATCGGTGACTACACGATCCAGCCGGAGAACGGTGGCCGGAGCGTCTTCTACCACGAGTACGGCCACGACCTCGGTCTGCCGGACGACTACAACGTGGTCAGCGGTGGGGACAACAACAACGAGCACTGGACCCTGATGGCCCAGAGCCGGCTCGGCGCCAAGAACGACGGCGGCATCGGCGAGCGCGGTGGCGACCTCGGCGCCTGGAACAAGCTCCAGCTCGGCTGGCTCGACTACGAGGTGATCGTGGCCGGCCAGAAGCGCACCCTGGAACTCGGGCCGCAGGAGTACAACTCCAACAAGGCCCAGGGCGCCGTGGTGGTGCTGCCGCAGCGGGAGTACACGTTCCAGAACGGCAAGCCGTTCGAGGGTACGAAGCAGTTCTTCTCGGGCAACGACGACGACCTGAACAACACGATGACGCGCACTGTCGACCTCACCGGGAAGACCAGCGCCGCGCTGTCGATGAAGGGTCGCTACAGCATCGAGGCGGACTACGACTACCTGTTCTTCGAGGCGTCCACCGACGGTGGCCAGACCTGGACCTCGCTGCCCGGTACGGCCAACGGCACCCCGCTGAAGGAGATCTCCCCCGGGCGCTACGCCCTGGACGGCTCCAGCAACGACCAGTGGGTCGACGTCAACATCCCGATGGACGCGGTCGCCGGCAAGGTCGTGCAGTTCCGGCTCCGCTACCAGACGGACGGCGGTGTGTCCGAGGGCGGCTTCTACGGTGACGCGATCACCGTGACCGCCGACGGTCAGACCCTCCTCACCGACGGCGCCGAGGCCGGTGCCAACGGCTGGACCCTCAGCGGCTTCAGCATCGTCGAGGAGACCTACACCCGTAAGTTCGACAACTACTACATCGCCGGTCACCGGTCGTACGTCTCGTACGACAAGTACCTCAAGACCGGCCCGTACTTCTTCGGCTACGCGAACACCCGCCCGGACTACGTGGACCACTACGCGTACCAGGAGGGTCTGCTGATCTCCTACTGGAACCTGCGGTTCGCGGACAACGACACGTTCGCGCACCCGGGTGAGGGTCGGAACATGATCATCGACGCGCACCCGCGGCCGATCTACAACCTGACCGGCCAGCCCTGGCGGGCCCGTGTCCAGGTCTACGACGCGCCGTTCAGCCTGAAGAAGGCCGACTCGTTCACGCTGCACATCAACAGCCAGCCGCAGTACATCCGCGGTCAGGACGCGCAGCCGCTGTTCGACGACACCAAGCAGTACTGGTACCCGGAGCTGCCGAACCACGGCGTCAAGCTCCCGGCCACCGGCACCAAGATCAAGGTCCTGGAGCAGAACGGCACCTCGCTGAAGGTCCGCTTCTCCTGATCCACTGATCGACGCGCCACGCGATGCCCGGGCGGGCTCACCGCCCGGGCATCGCCCTTTCCGGGAACCCGGCGTACCCCGCCCGCGTCCCATCCGTTCGACACCCGCCCCACGCTGCCGGCCGCCCCACGATGGCGCTGATCGACGGCGCGGCCGAGACGGAGGATCCGTGTCCGACGACCACCAGCCGGCCGCGAGCGGCGCGGGCACGCCCGCCGACCGGCCCGCGCCGCTGTCCGCCACCGAACTGCCGACGCTGCGGCGTCCCGCCGGCCCGCCGAGGAAGCCGACCGACAACCGCCCGGCCGGCGTCGTCGCCGGATGGATCACCCGGGGCGGCTCCGGACCCTGCTACGGCCTGATGGACGAGAACGGCACGGAGTACGCCGTGTACGGCCCGGACGCCGGGGAGTTGCGCAAGGGCGACTTCGTCTCGCTGCGGCTCACCGCACGGGACCGCTCGGTGGACTGCGGGCCCGGCATCCCCATGCGCGTCGCCGAATCCTGACCCCGCAAGCGGTCGCCGGGCCGCATGGGTCACCTCCCGGAGAAATCCCTGATCCTGGTCACCTGCGAGCCCGATGCGCGATCGGCGGCCCTAGGCTGTGCCCCATGACCGACCAGCGCGGCGGACCCGTCGACGAGTCCTGCGTCCTGCCCGAGGGGCCGTGGACGCACCGGTTCGTCGGCGCCAACGGCAGCCGGTTCCACGTCGTCGAGGCGGGCGCCGGTCCGATGGTGCTCTTCCTCCACGGCTTCCCCGAGTACTGGTACGCCTGGCACGAGATGCTGCCGGCGGTCGCGGACGCGGGCTTCCGGGCGGTCGCCGTCGACCTGCGCGGCTACGGCGCGAGCGACAAACCACCCCGGGGGTACGACGGCTACACGCTCGCCGCCGACGTCGCCGGCCTGATCCGCGCGCTCGGCGAGCGATCGGCCACGGTGGTCGGCACCGGCGCGGGCGGGCTCATCGGCTGGACCGCCGCCTCCTTCCACCCGACCCTGGTCCGGCGGCTCGTGGTGCTCGGCGCGCCGCACCCGCTGCGGCTGCGGGCCGCCATCTTCGCCGACCCGCGCGGCCAGTTCGCCTCGGCCACCGCGACGCTCAAGTTCCAGTTCCCCCGCTACGAGCACGTCCTGACCCGGGACGACGCCGCCGAGGTGGAGGAGATTCTGCGCCGGTGGGGCGGCCCACGTTGGGCGGACAGCCCCGACTTCGCCGCCTACGCCCACTGCTGCCGGGTCGCGATGCAGATCCCGCAGGCCGCGTTCTGCGCGATGGAGGGCTACCGCTGGGCGTTCCGCTCGGTGCTGCGGCTGCACGGCTACCGCTTCGTGAAGCTGATGCAGAAGCCGCTCGTCACGCCGACCCTGCAACTGCACGGCGCGCTGGACCGCGCGTCGCTTCCCCGTACCGCCCAGGGCTCCGGCCGCTACGTCAGCGCGCCGTACGAGTGGCGGCTGCTCGACGACGTGGGGCACTTCCCCCACGTGGAGGCCCGTGACCTGGTGCTCGGCGAGATCCTGCGCTGGGCGAAGTCCTGACTCAGACCCGCTGCTCGCCCAGGTCGGCCACCTCGGTCGCGGGCGCCCAGCCCTGGTAGACGCCGAAGTCGAACGCCTCCAGCCCCATCGCCTCGGCCACCGGCCAGCGCCCACCCGTGTACTCCAGCCGCAGCCAGCCCTCGTGCTCGGCCAGCACGATGAACGGCTGTCCCTGCCAGGTGCAGGTGGTCCGCACGTACGCGAGATCGTCGACCTCGGCCGCCGGAACCACCCGGACGTACCGGCCGGGGCGTACCTCGGTGAACCCCTCGTCCGGGCCGGGCTGGTAGAGGCGGATGTCGTCGCCGTCGGGGCTGGCCTGGTACTCCCGCCCCCGCCAGCGGGCCACGTAGCCGTCGCGGGTCACGCCTCGTCCGCCTTCCGCCAGACCAGCGCGTCGGTGTCCAGGACCGCGACCAGCCGCGTGGCGCCGTCCGCGCCGAGCCGCCACAGCTCGGCGCCGTGCGGCAGGCGGGCGCTGTCCACCTTGAACTCGGCGATCACGTCGCTGCTCTCCCCGGGGGCGAAGCCGTTGCCGCGGAACGGCGGTCGCTCGATCACCCAGCCCTCCATCGCCCGCATCGCGGCCTCGTTCGGCCCGCCGTAGGGAATCCGGTAGAGGCTCGGCCGGTAGGCCGGCCAGCGCAGCAGGTAGATCTCCTCGTCGTCCGGGGAGAACGGCGAACCCGGGTGGCCGAGCCCGAGCGCCCGGTACAGCTCCGCCGGGCTGTTCAGGTGCGCCAGTTCCCCGGCCCGGTGCACGAAGCCGGAGACCCGGTCGTAGCCACGCTCCAGGTAGTACGCGAGCTGGCTCGCCGCGATCGCCTTCTGCATGGTCACCGGCTGGTTCGCGGCGATCGTCGGCGCCTCCGGGCGCTGTCGTTCCGCCGGCTGCGGCGCGGCGGCCGGCTCCGGGTCGTCGCCGAGGCCCACCTCGGCCGCCCAGTTGGCGAGCGCGAGAACCTGCTCCCCCGGGTACGTCGCGCCGACCGGGCTGCCCGGGTTCACCCGGAACGACCAGGACACGTCCGGCCACTTGCGAATGAGCTGGACGAACTTGACCCGTACCGTCTCGACCGCGTCTCCGGCGTGCTCGGCGAGGCGTTCCGGGGAGGTGTAGACCGAGACGGACGTCTCGCCGTCCACCGGCTCGGTGTGCCAGACGAACCCCGGCTCACCCGGCCGGCTGCCCGCGGCCGAGTCGGGCGCGGCCGGCAGCAGCACCCGGGCCAGCAGCAGGGTGGTGAGGAAGCCGTCGGTGCTCCCGCTGCCCGCGGCGGCCAGCAACTCCTCCTCCACGTTGTTCGCCGGCACGAAGTCGGCCGGAGCGGCGGCGCTCACCGGGTCGCCGTCGATCGGCGCCGGCTCCGCCAGGGGCGCGGGCGGCTCCGAGGTGTCCGGCGTCTCGTGCGGGGTGGACAGCGCGACGGTCGGCTCACCCGGCGCGAACAGCGACGTGGTGACGGAATCGTCGAAGGCGGCCGGTTCGGCCTCGGGGGCCGGCTGCGTGGCCGGCTCGGCGTCGGCGGCCGGCTCGAAGAGCGACACGGTGGCCTGTTCCCCGGCGGTGGCCGGCGCGAACAGGGCCGCCGTCTGCTCGGGCGGCGTCGGCGCGAACAGCGAGGTAGTCGGCTCGGCAGCCGGCGTGTGCGCCTCGAACAGGGAAACCGTGGGTTCGGCCGTCGAGGTGAACGACACCGTCGGATCGTCGAGCCGCCCGGCCCGGTCGAACGGCGCCGTCTCGGCCGGCGCAACGGTGTGGGCGGCCTCGGTGAGGTTCATCGTCTCGTCGCCGGTCGTCAGCAGCGGGTCGGCCGGGAGCGGCGCGGTCGGGTCACCGGCCCAGGGTGCCGCCGCGTGATCGGCCGGCGCGGCACGCACCGGGTCGGCGTACTGCGCGGACCAGGGCTGATCGGGCTCGGTCAGGTCGCGGGCCTCGATGACCGTGCCCTCGATGACGATGGGGGTGAAGTCCCGGCGCGGCGCGGGCGGACTCGACACCGGCTCGGCGATCGAGGGCGACAGCGCCTCCGTCGGGTCCTCGGCAGCGTCCCAGGGCGGGGCCTCCCGGTCGGCGCCGACCGGGTCGGCCCACGTGTCCGTCGCGGGGGTGGCAGGGCCGGAGTGACGCCGGGGCAGCGTCCCGATGGCGTCCTCGGGTGGGCGGCTCGGCCGGAACGCCTGGGTCGCCTCGTCGGTCCGGAGCGCCGGAGGCGGCTCGTCCGCCTGTGCCGCGAACGCCTGGGTGGGGTCCTCCCGTACCGGCTCGTTCAGCGGACGGCGACGCGGAAACGGCTGGCCACCGGCGAACCGGGTCGGCGGGGTGGCCCGGTCGGCGGCCCGCCGTGGCGCGTCCAGCGGTGACGGGCGCCGGGCCGAGCGACCGGAGGCGGGCTCGAAGAAGGACCGCGACGGTGGCGGTGGCGTGGGGGTCGACGGCGGCTCGTCGGTCGACGCGGGCTCGGCGGCGAAGGGGTCCGGCTCGTCGGGGCGGCGGCGCAGGTCGGTGAGCCAGCCGTCCAGGGCGTCCGTACCCGGTTCGTCGCCCGGGTCGGCGCGGCCCGGGCTGTCCCGGTCCGGCTCCCGGCGGCGGGGCGGCACGGTCGGCAGCCGCCGCCCCAGCACCGAACCGCCGCGTACCGGCACCGTCGGCGGCTCGTCGTCCGCAGTCCGCCGTCCGCCCCGGTCGCCCGGCACCGCCGGAGGCGGCACCGCGGGAGGCGGAACGGCTGCGGGCGGAACCGCGGGAGCCGGAACGACAGGGGGCGGGACGGCGGCCGGCGGGACGGGTACGGCGGACGGGCGGGGCGCGGAATCGGGTACGCCGTTGCGAGCGCTCCGGGCCGCGCCCTCCACCCGCTCCAGCCGGGCCCGAGCGCCCATGGTCCGCCCGGGCAGCCGGACGTCGCCCCGGGAGAGCTGAGCCACGTACCAGGCGGGCAGGTAGCCCTCGATCGGCAGCCCGGGGTTGACCGCCAGCCACCACTCCGGGTTGGGCCAGCCGTCCGCCAGTTCCGGGTAGGGGACACGGCGGGCCGTGCCGGCGTTCTCCCCCAGGCTGGCCCGCAGCGCGGCGGCGGAGGTGAAGGCGAGCACGTGCGTGCGGCCGCCGGAGGTCCAGGTGCCCCATCCGCCGGCCGGGCCGCCCGTGACCGGCAGGAACAGATCGACGCGCGTCAGCACCCGAAAGTACTGCTGCTGGTCCTGGGCGCGCAGCGCGTCCCGCATCGCCACCTCGGCCTCGGTGGCCGGCTCCCATCCGGTCACGGCCACCTCTCCTTCCGCGAACAGGCCACAGGCATCGCCTACAACCTACAAGGTGACAGCAAGATCAGGACTTCTGGCCATCGACGGTCCGCCCCGATGTCCACGAGGCGATAACATCCCGTCCCGGAGCCGACACGTTACGGAGGTCGTCGATGTATCGGCCTGTCGCGCACCCGGCCGTGGCCGCCCTGGCGACGCTCCTCGCCGTCGGGTCTCCGGTCGCCCCCGCGGCGGCTCGCGCGCCGGCCGGCTGCGCCTCGCCACCCGCCCCGGCGCGGCCGGTCGCGCAACAGCCGTGGCCGCAGCAACGGTACGCCCCGGACCGGCTCGCCCCGCTCGCCACCGGCGCCGGAGTCGTGGTCGCGGTGATCGACTCGGGCGTGGACCGGTCCCATCCGCAGCTCGCCGGGCGCGTCCTGTCCGGCGCCGACTTCCTCGACCCGGGCGGGGACGGCACCCGGGACTGCGCCGGGCACGGCACCGGTGTCGCGAGCATCGTCGCCGCCGCCCCGCAGCCCGGCGTCGCGTTCCGCGGCCTCGCGCCGGACGCGCGCATCCTCCCGGTACGGGTGAGCGAGCAGCAGGTGGTCGAGGGGCGGGAGTCGGGGCGTACCGTCGACGCGGCCGGTTTCGCCCGGGCGATCCGGTGGGCGGTGGACCACGACGCCGACGTGCTCAACCTGTCGGTCGTGCTGTACGCGGACGACCCCGACGTGCGCGCCGCCGTCGCGTACGCGCTGCGACAGGACGTGGTGGTGGTGGCCGCCGCCGGGAACCTGCACGACAACGGCGATCCCCGGCCCTACCCGGCCGCGTACGACGGCGTGCTGGGGGTGGGCGCGATCGGCCCGGACGGCACCCGCTCGGCGTTCTCCCAGACCGGCCCGTACGTCGACGTGGTCGCCCCGGGCAGCGAGGTGCTGATGGCGGCGCCCCGCCAGGGACACCACCGGGCGGAGGGCACCAGCTACGCCACTCCGTTCGTGGCCGGCACCGCGGCGCTGCTGCGTCAGTACCGGCCCCGGCTGAGCGCGGACGAGGTGGCCGCCCGGATCGTGGCCGCCGCCGACCCGGCCCCGGGACGGGAGACCGGCTACGGCGCGGGGGTGCTCAACCCGTACCGGGCGGTGACCGAGTCGGCGGGCGTGGTGGACTCCCGGCCCCGGCCGGGCGCCGCGCTGCCCGCCGACCGGCCGGATCCGGCCGCGCTGGCCCGCGAGGCTCGCCGCGGGACGGCCCGGGACCGGGCGCTGCTGACCGCCGCCGTCGTGGGCGGGACCGTGGCACTCGTGGCGGCGCTCGCCCTGGTGCTGCCGCGCGGAGCACGGCGCCGCTGGCGGGCGGCCGACCCGGCCTGAACCGCCGTGCGGCCCGGATCGGCAGACCCGGGCCGCACGGGACGCTTCACTGGAACAGGTTGGTGTTGCGCTTCTCGGTGTCGAGGTAGTCGGCCGCGGAATCCTCCACCGCGAGCTTGATGTCGCGCAGCATCGCCTGCAGGTCCTGCGAGGCGGCCCGCCACCGGGACTGCCGCACCTCGTACGCCTCGCGGGCGGCGCCGTTCCAGCTCGCCACCAGCGGGGCGGCATCGCGTTCCAACTGGCCGAGCTGGCTCTCCAGGGTGGACAGCGCCCGTTGGATGTCGGCGCCGGCCTGTTGCAGGGCGGCGAAGTTGACGACCAGCACACCGTGCTCCATGAGTTCGATCCTTCCGGTTGTCAGAGCGGCAACTGGATGCCGCGGTTGGTGCCCGCCACCCGGCCGGCGGCCTCGGTGTCGGACAGGTCGTACTGCCGGCCGGCGGTGCGGATCGCGGTGGCGGTCTCCCGCAGCGCCCGCTGCAGGGCCGCCTGGTCCTGCGCCCACTGCTGCTTGACCTGCGCGAACGAGCGCCCTCCGGCGCCCCGCCAGGCCTGCTGCAGCACCTCCAGCTCGGCCATCAGGCCGCTGAGCATGGTCTGCAGCGACTGGTCGACCTGCTCGAACTTCGCGGCGGTCTGCTGCATCACCGCGGCTTCTGCCTGGGTCTGGGACATCCCGGACGTCACCTCGTCTCCTCGGTCGTGGCTGGTCACCCCGGTGACCACCGTGGACTCGCCGGGGGCGCCCGGGGCCGGTGGAGGGGAAGACCAGGCGGCGGCGGGACACGCGACTCGACGATTTCGTCGCTGACGGTAGCCGCCCCACTCCGGTTCTGCTACCCCCTCGGGCTCCCCTGTGGACAACTCGGCCATTACGATGTGCCACGGTGACGTCACAGCGGGACCCGGGCGAGGAGGTGCGGTGGCCGCGACGACAACGACCCGGCCGGCCGCGTCCGCCCCACTGTGGACACGGCGGCCGGGCGCGCGGCAGCGGGCCGGTCAGGTCGTGGCGACACAGGTCGCGGCGGCCGTGCTGGTGGCCGCCGCCGGGCGGGGCTTCGTGGCGACCGCCGCCGCGCTGCTCACCGCCGCGCTGATGCTGCCGGCCGCGTGGATCCGGGTACGCGGCCGCTGGCTGCACGAATGGCTCGTCACCGCCGTCGCGTACCTGACCCGGCGCCGCGCCCTGCCGTCGGCCGCCGATCCGGCGGCGCTGCTGGAACTGGTCCGGCCGGGGGCGGTGGCCGGCTCCACCGAGCTGGCCGGCGGTCCGGCCGCGGTGCTGCACGACGCCGCCGGCCTGACCGCGCTGCTGGAACTCGGCGACCCGGACGACCTGCTCGGTGACCACGCGCGCCGGCTGCCCGTACCGTCCGACCTGCTCCCGCCGAGCGGCCCGGACGCCCCAGCGGTCCGGTTGCAGCTCGTCTTCTCGTCCTCCCCCGCGCCCGTGCCGGCCGTCGCGGGCGGTCCCGCCGGGACGTCCTACCGTCAGCTCACCGACGGCCGGGTGCCGGGGCGGACGCGCGCGGTCCTGGCCGTCCAGGTGTTGCGGGCGGACGGCTGGCCGGACGAGGAGTTGCTGCGGGCGCTCTCCGGCACGCTGCGGCGGATCGTCCGCCGGCTCGGGCCGCTCACCGCCCGGCCGCTCGGCGGGGACGCGGCGCTGCGGGTGATCGCCGAGCTGGCCCATCACGAGCCCGGCGCCCCGGTCCGGGAGACGTGGCCGCTGCTCACCGTGGGCGGGCTGGCGCAGGCCACCTGGCGACTGCGCCGGTGGCCCGATCCGCGGGGCGAGCCCTCCCCGGGGCTGGTCACCCGGCTGCTCGCGGTGCCGGCCACCGCCACCACCGTCGCGCTGACGGTCGGACCCCGCGCCGGGACGAATCCGGCCCCGGCCGAGTTGGCGGTGCGGGTCGCCGCCGGCAGCGCGGACGAGTTGTCGGCGGTGGATCGGACGCTTCGGCGCGTCGCCGGTGACGTCGGCGGGGAGCTGCGCCGGCTCGACGGGGAGCACCTGGCCGGGCTCGCCGCCACGCTGCCGCTCGGGGTGACCGGTGGGTCCGGGTCGCCGCCGCCCGCACTGGAACTGCCCCCGGCCACCGCCGGCCTGATGGTGGGCGCCAACCGCCACGGCGCCGCGCTCACCGTGCGCCTGTTCCGGCCCGCCCCGACACGGGTGCTGCTGATCGGCGGTGTGCCGGCCGCTCAACTGCTCGTGCTGCGGGCGCTGGCGCTGGGCGCCCGGGTGGCGGTGCAGACCGGCCGTCCCCGGGCCTGGGAGCCGTTCGTCCGCGGCGTCGGGACGCTCGGTGGCGGCGTACCGCTGCTTCCGCCGGGGCGTCCGCCCGGCGGCGCGCCCGCCTCACCGCTGTGCCCGCTGCTGGTGGTGGTCGACGTCGGCCCGGTGCCGCCGGAGGCCGGGCCGGACGCGGCCTGGCAGTCCGTGCTCGTGGTCCGCGACGAGCTGACCGCGGCCGACACGGCGACGCTGGCCCGCGCCGACCTGGCGATCCTTCAGCCACTCGACCCGGACGAGGCGGCGCTGGCCGGAGCGGCGCTCGGGCTCGGCGGATCCGCCGACTGGTTGACCCGCATCCGCGACGACATGGTGGCGGTGGTCAACCGGCGGGCCCTGCGGTGGGCGCTGCTCTCACCGACGCCTGTGGAGTCGCAACTGGTCGGTCGCCCGGCGCGACGCTGAGGCGCGCGGGGGCGTCACGCTGCTTTCCCTGGTGGTACGTCCGTGGCACGATCCCGGCCATGGATTTCCTGAAGGGTCTTCTGATTCGTGTGGGCTCGACGGCAGTGGCGTTCTGGCTCGCCACGCTGCTCATCCCCGGCATCTCGCTGGACTCCGGGTCGGCCACCGAGACGGTGATCACGCTGGTTCTCGTCGCGGTGATCTTCGGAGTGGTCAACGCGGTGCTTCAGCCGATCATCAAGACCGTGGGTTGCGGCTTCTACCTGCTCACCCTCGGTTTGATCGCGCTCGTGGTGAACGGCCTGCTCTTCCTGCTCACCAGTTGGATCGCCGGTGAGGCGGGGTTGCCCTTCCACGTGGACGGGTTCTGGCCGGAGGCGGTGCTGGGCGCGCTGTTCGTCGGCATCGTCACCTGGATCCTGGGCGCCGTCCTCGACCGCGACTGACACCCCCGGCCCCGGCCGGGCGCGACGGCGACCGGCCGGGGCCACCAGGAGGGAATTGGCTGGCGAGCGGCCCCTGTGACGGCGCTAGCGTCGGCGGGTGTTCACTGTGACCCGCTCGGACGGCTACCAGATCAGCACCGACCCGGACCGGATCGACCTGGACCGGGTGCACGCCTGGCTCGCCGGCGACGCCTACTGGGCGCGGGGGCGGGAGCGGGAGACGGTCGCGCGCTCGTTCGCCGGCTCGATCGGCTTCGGCGTCTACCGCGCCGGTGACGGCCGGCAGGTCGCTGTCGCCCGGGTGGTCACCGACCGGGCCACGTTCGCCTGGCTCTGCGACGTCTACGTCGACCCGGCCGAGCGCGGTCGCGGACTGGGCACCTGGCTGGCCGGCGCGGTCCGCGACCACTTGGCCGAGCTGGGCGTACGCCGGATCCTGCTGGCGACGCTCGACGCGCACGGGGTCTACGCGAAGCTCGGCTTCCGCCCGGTCGCGCCGGATCGGTGGATGGAGCTGGATCAGCGGGTGACGCCGGTCACCGATAAGGATCAACAGACAGATCCACCACTTACGGTGGAGCGGTGAACCAGCTCCGGCTCGGCTACCTGTACGGCGTCGGCGCGTACCTGATCTGGGGTTTCTTCCCGATCTACCTGAAGCTGCTGCGCCCGGCCGGGCCGATGGAGATCCTCGCGCACCGGATCCTCTGGTCGGTGGCGTTCGTGGCGTTGCTGCTGGCCGCCACGCGGCACGCCGGTTTCCTGCGCAGGCTGGCCGGGCGGCCGCGGGCGCTCGCCGGCATCGGGCTCGCCGCCGCGCTGATCGCCGTCAACTGGGGCACGTACATCTACGGCGTGAACTCCGACCGGGTGGTGGAGACGGCGCTCGGGTACTTCATCAACCCGCTGGTGTCGGTGCTGTTCGGCGTCTTCCTGCTGCGCGAACGGCTGCGCCCGGCGCAGTGGGCGGCGCTCGGCGTCGGCGGGCTCGCGGTGGCGGTGCTCGCCGTCGACTACGGCCGGCTGCCCTGGCTGGCGCTCACCCTGGCGTTCAGCTTCGCCGGGTACGGCCTGGTCAAGAAGCGCCTCGCGCTGCCCGCCACGGAAGGGCTGTTCGTGGAGTCGGCGGTGCTGGCGCTGCCCGCGCTGGCGTACCTGGGCTGGCTGTCGGCGCGCGGCGACTCGACGTTCGGGCACGTCTCGGCCGGGCACACCGCGCTGCTGGTGCTGGCCGGCGCTGCCACCGCGATCCCGCTGCTGCTGTTCGCCGGGGCGGCGAACCGGCTGCCGCTGTCCACTGTCGGCATGCTGCAATATCTGGCCCCGATCCTCCAGCTCGGCTGCGGCGTGCTGATCTTCCACGAGCCGATGCCCCCGGTCCGGCTGGCCGGCTTCGCGCTGGTGTGGCTGGCCCTGATGGTCTTCACCGCCGACGCCCTGCGCCACTCCCACCGCACCCGCCAGGCCACCCGCACCCCCACCCCGGCCGCCGCACCCACCCCGTCCCGTTGATCTTGCACTTACCGCCCCCGCGAAAGGGACCAATCACCCGCGCCGAGGGCCGCAACTGCAAGATCAACGGGGAGGGGACGGCGGTCAGCGGAAGTCGTAAGCCAGGACTGGGGAATTGGCGCCTCGGAGGAGTTCCAGACGGACCAGTTCACCCCTGGTGAACCGGGTTACCCCGGAGAACCGCAGGTCGTCGCCGGGGGCGGCGAGCCAGGAGCCGATCTGCTCCGTCGCGCCGTCCGGGCCGTGCGCCACCAGCCGGAACGTGTACGCCTCCCGGTGCCCGGCCCGCCTGTCGTAGCCGCAGTGCATGGTGACCTCGGTGCCCCACGGCGTCTCGGTCAGCCCCACCTCGGCGTGCACCGGCACCGTCCCGGCCACCGGCCGCATGGAGGTCAACGCCACCTGCGGCGTGGACGGCTCGGCCGGCGGCTGGACCAGCGCCACCCCGACGCCGGCCAGCACCGCGAGCGCGGCGGCGGCGAGCGCGGTCAGCGCGTACCGGCGGCGGGAGCGGGACCGCTCGCGGCGCTTGCGCTCCCGCGCGGCGTCGAGCAGCGCGGGCACCCGCGACGTCTCCGGCCCGACCTCCAGGAACTGCTCCAGGCCGGCCGGGTCGAGCCGGCCCAGCAGGCCGGGCAGCACGGCGATCTCGGCCACCGCCTCCCGGCACTGGGCGCAGCCGGCCAGGTGCCGCTCGTAGGCGACCCGGTCCGCCGGGGCGAGGGCACCGAGCACGTACGCCCCGTCGTCGTGAGCGAACTCGCAGCGTGTCATCCGGTCACCCCCATCTCGGCCAGCGCCAACCGTAGTGAGCGCAGCGCGTAGTGGGTACGCGACTTCACCGTGCCGGGCGGTACGCCCAGCCGCGCCGCCGCCTCCGCCACCGAACGCCCCTGGTAGAAGCACTCGACGAGCACTTCCCGATGGGTCGGGCTGAGCCGGTTGAGCGCCTCGGCCACGGTCCACGCCTCCACCGCGCGCTCCGTCTCGTCGACCGTCTCGGCGGTCTCCGGCAGTTCGTCCGTGTACACCTCGCCGACCCGGGCCGAGCGCCGCCGCCAGGCGTCGATGGCCAGGTTCCGCGCCGTGGTGAACAGCCAGGCGCGTACCGAGCCGCGTCGCGGGTCCAGCGACTCGGGGTGCCGCCAGGCGCGCAGCAGCGTCTCCTGCACCAGGTCCTCGGCGCGGGGCCGATCGCCGTTGACCAGCCGCAGGGCGTGCGCGTACAGCGCGTCGGCATGCTCGTCGTGCAGCGCGCGCAGCAGTTGGGCGTCGTGGTCGCTGATGGCGGTACCTCGCTTCCGGCGGCGGGGAGACCGGCGATGTGTACGCCCTTCCATACGTGCCGTGTCGCCGAACGGTTCAGCCGCAGGTCACGACGGAGCTGTTCACGTCCGGTTCAGCTGCGGGCCGACCGCCGCTCACGGCGCCCTGGCAGCGTCCGGCGGGTGAGCGCGGGCTCCCTCGCCCGTGCGCCTTCCCCCTCGTCCGATCTGGAGGCTCCACCTCATGAGCGACCGGCCTCGCCTGCTTCCGCTGCTCGGTGGCACCCGCCACGGCAGCCGCGACGCGATGACCTGTCTGTACCGGTGCGGCAACGCCTGCGACCACCCGGTGCCCAACCCGACCGACAACCCGTACTTCGGGGACGTGGTCGACACCGAGATCTCCCGGCGCGGCGTGGTCCGGGCCGGCGCGGTCGGCGCGCTGGTGCTCGGCTTCGGCGGCGCCGCGGCGGGCGCGCTGGCCGGGTCCCCGGCGGCCGCCGCCCCCGCCGCTCCGCCGGTGCCCGGCGAGGGCGGGGTGGCCGCCACCGGCGCGGGGCGTCCCGGCAGCGGCGCGCTGACGTTCAAGCCGATCCCGCCGAACAAGCTCGACACGCTCGTGGTGCCGAACGGGTACGACCACTCGGTGGTGATCCGCTGGGGTGACGAGGTCGTGCCCGGCGCGCCCGCGTTCAACCTGGGCCGGCAGACCGCCGCCGCCCAGTCCAAGCAGTTCGGCTACAACAACGACTTCGTCGGCGTGCTGCCGATCGACCGTCGGCGCGCGCTGCTCGTGGTGAACCACGAGTACACAAACGAGGACCTCATGTTCCCCGGCTTCACCAGCCAGGACGCGCTGACCGTGGAGCAGGTGCGGGTGGCGATGGCCGCGCACGGCATGTCAGTGGTCGAGCTGGAGCGGGTGGAGAACACCGGGCAGTGGCAGCCGGTCCGGCGCGGTCGGCGCGAGTACAACCGCCGGGTCACGGCGCTGGCGACGAAGTTCGAGATGACCGGCCCGGCGGCCGGGTCGGCGTGGCTGCGTACCGCCGCCGACCCGAAGGGCCGGACCGTCGTCGGCACGCTCAACAACTGCGCCGGCGGCGTCACCCCGTGGGGCACTGTGCTCTCCGGCGAGGAGAACTTCAACCAGTACTTCGTCGGCGGCGACGCGGTGGCCGAGGAGCAGAAGGCGAAGCTGACCCGCTACGGCATCCCGACCGACGTGCGCTACCCGAGCGGCAGCCGCAAGTGGGACCGGGCGGACGAGCGCTTCGACCTGGCCCGGCACCCCAACGAGGCGAACCGGTTCGGCTGGGTCGTCGAGATCGACCCGTTCGACCCGCAGTCCAAGCCGCGCAAGCACACCGCGCTGGGCCGGTTCAAGCACGAGGGCGCGAACGTCATCGTGGCGCGCGACGGCCGCGTGGTCGCGTACATGGGCGACGACGAGCGCTTCGACTACCTCTACAAGTTCGTGTCGGACAAGAAGTTCATGCCGGGCAAGTCCTCGGTGGCCCGGCGGCACAACCTGACGCTGCTGGAGTCGGGCACGCTCTACGTCGCCAGGATCGAGGGGGACAGCCCGGCCGCCGAGATCGACGGTTCCGGCAAGCTCCCGGCCGACGGCGGTTTCGGCGGCCGGGGCCGCTGGATCAAGCTGGTCAGCGGCAACCGCTCGTACGTCGACGGCATGACCGCCGCCGACGTGCTCACGTTCACCCGGCTGGCCGGGGACAAGGTCGGCGCGACGAAGATGGACCGCCCCGAGGACGTCGAGCCGAGCCTGCTCACCGGCAAGGTGTACGTGGCGCTGACGAACAACAGCGACCGCGGCAAGGCGGGCAAGGCCCCGGCCGACGAGGCGAACCCGCGCAACAGCAACCGGCACGGGCAGATCCTGGAGCTGGTCGAGGACCGCGGCGACAACACGGCCGAGACCTTCGCCTGGTCGCTGCCGATCGTCTGCGGCGACCCGGCCGACGCCTCGACGTACTTCGCCGGGTACGACAAGACCAGGGTCTCGCCGATCTCCTGCCCGGACAACGTCGCCTTCGACGCCACCGGCAACCTGTGGATCTCGACCGACGGCAACGCGCTGGGCAGCAACGACGGCCTGTTCGCCACCGCCGTGGAGGGCCCGGAGCGGGGCCACCTGAAGCAGTTCCTCACCGTGCCGCTCGGCGCGGAGACCTGCGGCCCGTTCATCACCGGTGACAACCGCTCGGTCTTCGTGGCGGTGCAGCACCCGGGCGAGGTGACCGGCGCGTCGGTGGAGAACCCGGCCTCCACCTGGCCGGACGGCGACTTCGCCAAGCCCGGCGTGGTGGTCACCTGGCGCCTCGACGGCGGCCCGGTCGGCAGCTGACCCACCCCGGGAGCGGTCCGGCGCTGGTCCGCTCCGCGAGGGGCCGTCGACCCACCAGGTCGGCGGCCCTTCGTCAGTTCTCGGAGGCGATGCCGTCGGCGATCGACCTGGCGGCGGTGAGCAGCTTCGCGCGGACCACCCGGGCCGAGGTCATCATCTCGCCGGCCGGCAGCGCGCACGCCAGCACCACCCGGCGCTCGATGTCCTTGTCCGGGGCGACGAGCACCGCCGCGCACGCCACGCCCTGCCGGAACTGCCCGAGTTCCAGTTGCATGCCGCGCCGGTCACCGGCGGCCAGGTCGGCCTCGAACGCCTCCACGGTGGTGAGGGTGGCGGTGGTGAACGGGCGCATGCCGTACTCGCGCAGGTAGCGGAAGCGCTGTTCGGTGGTGAGCGTGGCGAGCAGGCTCTTGCCGAGCGCGGTGGCGTGGGCGCCCTCGTCGAAGCCCGGCACCAGGTCTTCCAGGAAGGGCGAGCGTGGCCCCTCGGCGGAGGCGGTCACCGCCACCTGCCCGCCGATGAAACGGCCGAGGTAGTGGCTCCAGCCGGTGTCCGACGCCGCGCGGCGCAGCGCCTCGCCGACCGCGGGCGGCCCGCGGAACGCGGTGACCAGCTCGCGGTAGCGGTCGGCCACCTCCAACCCCACGATGTACGTCCCGTCCTCGCGCCGGATCACGTAGCCCTCGTACGCGAGCGTGCGGACAAGGTGGTAGGTCGTGGCGACTGTCAACTCGCAACGCCGGGCGATCTGCTTCACGGTGAGCCCTCTCGGCGCACGGCCGACCGACTCGAGCACTCGAAGCGCGCGGGACACGCTGCGGATCAGGTCCGAGGGTTCCGCCAAGGGGTCGCGCACAACCACCTCCGCCGCCGGGGACTTACACCATATGAAAAACCGGCCGAGTGCGAAATGCCTGTTCGGATGGAGGATGCCAGATCACCGGACACAGACGGTAGGTCGACGGACACGATGAGCAGCCAAAACGTGCGGGCGTAGGGTGTGCTCGCAATGACTGAAACAGTTTCGCAAGACGCACCCGCGTCGGCCCGGCGGGCGGTCCGGGCGGGCGCCGGCGCCACCGTCACCACGATCGTGTGCGTCCTGCCCGTCTTCCTCGTCGGCGGGCTCGCCGTGCAGCTCGGCGACGAACTCCGGTTCAGCCCGGCCGGCCTGGGCCTGGCCGTCTCGATCTACTTCGGCGTGAGCGCGCTCGCCTCGGTGCCCTCCGGGGCCCTGGTCGAGCGGTACGGCCCGGCCACCGTCGCCCGCGCCGGCATCCTGCTCTCCGCCGCCTCCCTGCTCGCCGTGGCCGGGCTGGCCCGGTCGTACCCGATGCTGGTGACGCTGCTGGCGCTCAGCGCCGCCGCCAACGCCCTCGGACAGCTCGCCAGCAACGCCGCGCTCGCCGAGCACGTGCCCGCCCACCGGCAGGGGCTCTCGTTCGGCGTGAAGCAGGCCGCCGTCCCGGTCGCGACGCTGCTGGCCGGCGTGGCGGTCCCCACCGTCGCGCTCACCGCCGGCTGGCGCTGGGCCTTCGTGGTCGCCGCCGGGGCGGCGCTGGCCGCGCTGCCGGCCGTACCCCGGACCGGACGGGACCGGCACGCCCGGGCCGCCTCCGGGGGCCGCTACGGCGGCACCGCCCCGCTCGTGGTCATCGGGCTGGCCGCGACGCTGGCGGCAGCCGCGGCGAACGCGCTGGGCACGTTCCTGGTCGACTCGGCGGCGACGCGGGGTCTCTCCCCCGGCCTGGCCGGCCTGACGCTCACGCTCGGCAGCGCGGTGTGCGTGCTGGCCCGGGTGGGCGTCGGCTGGCTCGCCGACCGGCGCGCCGACGGGCACGTCGGGCTGATCGCCGGGATGCTGCTGACCGGGTCGGTCGGCCTGATCCTGCTCGCGGTGGCCGGCTCCGCGCCGCTGGTCGCGGGCGTGGTGCTCGGCTTCGGGCTCGGCTGGGCCTGGCCCGGGCTGATGAACTTCGCGGTGGTCCGGCTGCACCCGCAGGCCCCGGCCGCCGCCACCTCGATCACCCAGACCGGCGTGTACGCGGGCGGCTGCCTGGGCCCGCTCGGCCTGGGCGCGCTGGCCGGCGCGGCCGGCTACCCGGCGATGTGGCTGACGGCGGCGGCAGCCATGCTCGTGGCCGCCGTGCTGATGCTGCTCGGCGCCCGCCTGCTCCGCCGCGCCCCCGCGCTCGGCTGACCGCCCTCGCCCTGGGTGCGGGGGTCAGCTGGTGCGGTCGGCGATGTAGTCGCAGAGGGACTCCAGCGCGCGGCGCGCCGGGCTCTCGGGCAGCGGGGCCAGCCGGGCCCGCGCGTCCTCGGCGTAGCTGCGTACCGTCTCCCGGGCCCGCTTGAGCGCCGGGGACTCCCGCAGCAGGCCGAGCGCCTCGGCGTGCAGCGCGTCGTCCACCAGCGGGCCGGTGGCCAGGATCTCCCGCAGCCGTACGCTCGCCGCGTCCGCGTCGTCCGAGGCCAGCGCGTAGAGCACCGGCAGGGTGGGCACGCCCTCGCGCAGGTCGGTGCCGGGCGTCTTGCCGGACTGGATCGACTCGCTGGAGATGTCCAGCAGGTCGTCGGAGAGCTGGAACGCGACGCCGATGATCTCGCCGTACCCGGCGAGCGCCTCGATGTGCTCGGGCGACGCGCCGCCGAACATGCCGCCGAAGCGGGCCGACGTGGCGATCAGCGAACCGGTCTTCTCGGCGATCACGTGCAGGTAGTGCGCGACCGGGTCGTCGTCGCGTGGGCCGACCGTCTCGGCGATCTGGCCGTGCACCAGCCGAGCGAACGTGCGCGCCTGCAGGCGTACCGCCTCCGTGCCCAGTTCGGCGGCGATGTCCGCGGCCCGGGCGAAGAGGTAGTCGCCGACCAGGATGGCCACCGAGTTGGTCCAGCGGGAGTTGGCGCTCGGCGCGCCCCGCCGCACGGCGGCCTCGTCCATCACGTCGTCGTGGTAGAGCGTCGCCAGGTGGGTGAGTTCCATCACCACGGCGGCCGGGACGACCTGCGCGGCCTCCGGGTCGCCGAACTGGGCGCTCAGCGCCACCAGCAGCGGGCGGAACCGCTTGCCGCCGGCCTCGACCAGGTGCCGGGACGCCTCGGTCACCAGCGGGTCAGCGCTCGCCACGCTCGCCCGCAGGCTCGTCTCGACCCGGTCGAGCACGCCCAGCACCGAGGCTTCGACGCGCGGGTCCGCGAGGTGCAGGCCGAGCGCGCCGAACTGACCTGAACGCTCGCCAGCCGGATTCGCCACGTCCTCAACCATGCCACACCCGTTCGACCTGCTCGTCGAGGGGGATACGGGCCGGGGGCCGGCACGCCACGGCGTACCGGCCCCCGGTGGGATCACGTCGGTCATCTGACGAATTCGGCAGCACCGGTGGTCAGGTCGAGCAGCGGACCGGGGACCACACCCAACGCCAGCGTGGCCACCACGCCGATGACCAGCGCCGCCGAGGTGAGCGCGCCCGGCACGGTCACCGTCGGGGTGGACTCGCCCGGCTCGGACAGCCACATCATCACCACGACCCGCAGGTACGGGAAGGCCAGCACCATGCTGGTCAGCACACCGGCGATCACCAGCCACGCCTGGTTCGCCTCCAGGGCCGGGCCGAAGACCGCGAACTTGCTGGTGAAGCCGCTGGTCAGCGGGATGCCGGCGAAGGCCAGCAGGATGAACGTGAAGATCGCCGCGAAGAACGGCGAGCGGCGGCCCAGCCCGGCCCAGCGGGACAGGTGGGTGGCCTCCCCGTCGGCGTCGCGCACCAGCGTCACCACGGCGAACGCGGCGAGCACCGAGAAGCCGTACGCGGCCAGGTAGAACATCGTGCCGGAGAGCCCTTCGCGGCTCGGCGCCAGCACACCGACCAGCAGGTAACCGGCGTTCGCGATGGACGAGTACGCCAGCAGGCGCTTGATGTCCGTCTGGGTGACCGCGAGCACCGCGCCGACCAGCATGGTCAGCACCGCGATCGCGCCGAGCACCGGGGTGAAGTCCCAGGACGCCCCGGCGAACGCCACGTGGAAGACGCGCAGCAGCGCGCCGAACGCGGCGACCTTGGTGCAGGCGGCCATGAAGCCGGTGACCGGGGTCGGCGCGCCCTGGTAGACGTCCGGCGTCCAGACGTGGAACGGCGCGGCGGCGGCCTTGAACAGCAGGCCGATGGCGAGCAGCGCCATGCCGGCGAAGAGCAGCACCGGGCTGGACGAGGAGTCGGTGACCGCCGCGTGCACGGTGGCGAAGTCGACGCCGGCCCCACGGCCCGGGATGCCGGAGGTGAAGCCGTAGATCAGGGCGACACCGAACAGGAAGAACGCCGAGGCGTACGCGCCGAGCATGAAGTACTTCAGCGCCGCCTCCTGGCTCAGCAGACGCCGGCGGCGGGCCAGCGCGCAGAGCAGGTAGAGCGGCAGCGAGAAGACCTCGAGCGCGATGAACATGGTCAGCAGGTCGTTCGCCGCCACGAAGATCAGCATGCCGGCGATCGCGAACGACATCAGCGGGTAGACCTCGGTGGCGCCACCGACGCCCTCGGCCTGCCGGCGGTCCTCGGCCGACTCGGCGGTGACCGCGGCGTGCGCCACGAACGCGCCGCCCCGCTCCACCGTGCGCTCGCCGACGAGCAGCAGCGCCATGACGGCCAGGACCAGGATCGCGCCCTGGAGGAACAGCGTGGGCCCGTCGACCGCGATGGCCCCGCCGATGGTGATCAGCCGGGCGTCCGCGTTCAGGATCACCATCACGATCGCCGCGAGCATCGCCACCAGGGCGAGCCCGAGCTGCACCGCGTTGCGCAGCCGGCGCGGCACGAACGCCTCGACCAGGATCCCGACCAGGGCCGCGCCCAGCATGATCAGGATCGGAGCGAGCGCCGCGTAGTCGATCGACGGCAGCTTCAGTTCACTCACTTCGCGGCCTCCTGGACGCTGCCGACCTCAGGGGCGGGATCGGACTTGCCGACGTCCTGCATGGTCGCCTGGACGGCGGGGTTGATGACATCGGTGACCGGCTTCGGGTAGAAGCCGAGCAGCACGATCAGCGCGATCAGCGGCGCGACGACGACCTTCTCGCGCAGCGTGAGGTCCCGGCGCATGCCCTCGACCTCGGTCAGCGCCGGGTTCAGCGTGCCCTGCGTGGTGCGCTGCACCATCCACAGCACGTACGCCGCCGCCAGGATGATGCCGAGCGTGGCGATCACCGCGACCGGCTTGTTGACGGTGAACGTGCCGATCAGCACCAGGAACTCGGAGACGAACGGCGCCGTGCCGGGCAGCGCCAGCGAGGCCAGACCGGCGAAGAACAGCACGCCGGCCAGCACCGGCACGAGCTTGCCCGCGCCGCCGAAGTCGCTGATCAGGGCCGAGCCGCGCCGGGCGATCAGCATGCCGACCACCAGGAACAGCAGGCCGGTGGCCAGGCCGTGGTTGAGCATGTAGAGCACCGCGCCGGTGCCGGCCTGGGTGGTGAAGGCGAAGATGCCGATGCCGATGAACCCGAAGTGCGCGATCGAGGTGTACGACACCAGCCGCTTCAGGTCGTTCTGGCCGACCGCCAGCAGCGCGGCGTAGATGATGCCGATGACACCCAGCGCCAGCGCCCACGGCGCGAACCACCGCGACGCCTCCGGGAACAGCGGGAGGCAGTAGCGCAGGATGCCGAACGTTCCGACCTTGTCCAGCACGCCGACCAGCAGCGCGGCGGCGCCGGCCGGGGCCGCGCCACCGGCGTCCGGCAGCCAGGTGTGGAACGGGAAGAACGGCGCCTTGATCGCGAAGGCGACGAAGAAGCCGAGGAACAGCCAGCGGGCCGTGTCGGTGGCGAACTCCGCCTGGCTCAGCGCCTGCCAGTCGAAGGTCTTCCCGCCGACCACCCAGAGGCCGATCACCGCGGCCAGCATGAACAGACCGCCGACCAGCGAGTAGAGGAAGAACTTCACCGCCGCGTACTGCCGCTGGTGGCCGCCGTAGCTGCCGATCAGGAAGTACATCGGCACCAGCATGACCTCGAAGAACACGTAGAACAGGAAGACGTCGGCGGCGGCGAAGACGCCGATCATCGTGCACTCGAGGACGAGCAGCAGCGCGAAGTAGGCGGGCACCGAGCGCTTCGACGCCTCGGCGTCGTGCCAGGACGCCAGGATCACCAGCGGCACCAGGATCGCGATCAGCATCAGCATGACCAGCGCGATGCCGTCCACCTCGAAGGTGAAGTTCACGCCCCAGTTCGGGATCCACGGGTACGACTCGCGGAACTGGAACCGGTCACCACCGGCGGAGAAGGCGAACCACATCACCACCGAGAGCACCAGCACCAGCAGCGACCAGCCGAACGCCACCAGCTTGGCCAGGTCCGGACGGCTGCGTGGCAGCAGCGCCACCACCAGGGCGCCGACCAGCGGCGCCACGGTCAGCACCGAGAGGAACGGGAAGTTGGACATTATTCGGCCTTACCTCCGTCGTGACTGCGTGGCCCGCCGGCGGGGGCGGCCGCGTTGAGGTCGATCACGCCAGCCACCCCGCCTGCACCGCCAGGAACGCCGCGACCACGAGGAGCGCGCCGGTCAGGATCGAGGTCGCGTACGACCGCACGAAGCCGGTCTGCAGCCGCCGGAGCCGGCCCGAGCCCCCGCCCACGGCGGCGGCCAGGCCGTTGACCAGCCCGTCCACGCCCCGGTTGTCGAGGAACACCAGCGCCCGGGTGAGGAAGATGCCCGGCTTCTCGAAGACCGCCTCGTTGAAGGCGTCCGTGTAGAGGTTCCGGCGCGCGGCGGTGACCACCACGCCGGCCGGCTGCGGCTCGGTGGCCGTACCGCCCCGGAACAGGAACCAGGCCAGCCCGGCGCCCAGCACGGTGACCAGCAGCGACAGCGCGGTGAGCAGCCAGTGCGCCAGCACCGGCGCGTGCTCCCCGCTCTCGCCGCCGAGCCCGTTGGTGGCGGTGAGCCAGTCCGGCACGGAGGTGGCGAGCAGGAAGCCCGCGCCGACCGAGCCGATCGCCAGCAGGATCAGCGGGATCGTCATCAGCTTCGGCGACTCGTGCGGGTGCTCGATGTCCTCGGTCCAGCGCTTCGGGCCGTGGAACGTGAGCACGAACAGCCGCGTCATGTAGAACGCGGTGAGCCCGGCGCCGAGCAGCGCGGCCAGGCCGAACAGCCAGGCCGTCCAGCCCTCCCGCTCGAACGCGGCCACGATGATCGGCTCCTTGGAGAAGTAGCCGGAGAACGGGAACATGCCGATGATGGCGAGCCAGCCCATCATGAACGTCAGCCAGGTGACCTTCATGTACTTCGACAGCCCGCCGAAGCGGCGGATGTCCACCTGGTCGTTCATGCCGTGCATGACCGAGCCGGCGCCGAGGAACATGTTGGCCTTGAAGAAGCCGTGCGCCAGCAGGTGCACGATGGCCAGCGCGTACGCGCCGCCGCCGAGCCCGACGCCGAGGAACATGTAGCCGATCTGGCTGACCGTCGACCAGGCCAGCACCCGCTTGATGTCGTCCTTGGCCGCGCCGATGATGCAGCCCATCAGCAGCGTGAGCGCGCCGACGCTGACCACCACGAGCTGGAGCGTCTCGTTGGCCGAGAAGATCGCGTTGGAGCGGGCGATCAGGTAGACGCCCGCGGTGACCATGGTGGCCGCGTGGATGAGCGCGGACACCGGGGTCGGGCCCTCCATCGCGTCCGGCAACCACGCCTGCAGCGGGAACTGGCCGGACTTGCCGGCCGCGCCGAGCAGCAGGAGCAGGCCGAGCACCAGCACCGTGGTCGAGGTCATCGAGCCGACCCCGTTGAACACCTCGTCGTACTGGGTGGTGCCGAGCATGGCGAACATGATGAAGATGCCGATGGCCAGGCCGGCGTCGCCGACCCGGTTCATCAGGAACGCCTTCTTGCCGGCGGTGGCCGCGCTCGGCCGGCCGTACCAGAAGGAGATCAGCAGGTACGACGCCAGACCGACGCCCTCCCAGCCGAAGTAGAGCATCACGTAGTTGTTGCCGAGCACCAGCAGCAACATCGCGGCGACGAACAGGTTGAAGTACGCGAAGAACAGTCGCCGGCCCGCGTCGTGCGCCATGTACTCCACGGCGTAGAGGTGGATCAGGAAACCCACCCCGGTGATCAGCAGGACGAAGACCGCGGCCAGCGGGTCGAAGAGCAGACCGAAGTCCACCCTCAGGTTGCCGACCGCCATGAAGTCCCAGAGGCTCAGCTCGACCTGCTTGTTCTCCAGGCCGCGAAGCTGGAAGAAGTAGGTGAGACCGAGCAGGAAGGCGGCGCCGATGGCGCCCACGCCGAGCCAGTGGCCCCAGCGGTCGGCCCGCTTGCCGAGCAGCAGCAGGATCGCCGCGCTGACCAGCGGGATCGCCACCAGCAGCCAGACCGAGCCCAGCATCCCGTCCGCCGTGGCGAAGGTGACGGCCTCGGCTGGCTCAGACTGGGCGATCGTCAGAATCTGTTCCACCACGAGCCCCTCAGTACTTCAGCAGGTTGGCGTCGTCGACGCTCGCCGAGCGCCGGGTACGGAAGATCGCCATGATGATCGCGAGACCGACCACGACCTCGGCCGCCGCGACCACCATCACGAAGAACGCCATGATCTGGCCGTTCAGGTCGCCGTTGATCCGGCTGAACGTGACCAGGGTCAGGTTGGCCGCGTTGAGCATCAGCTCGATGCACATGAACAGCACGATCGCGTTGCGCCGGACCAGCACGCCGACGGCGCCGATGGTGAACAGCACCGCCGCGAGGATCAGGTAGTAGTCCGGGGTCATTTGTCCGTCCCCTTCGGTGCGGTCTCCTCGGCCGTCAGCTCGCGCACCGGCAGGATCTCCGGGATGCTGCGGTCGGTCAGCCGGCCGTCGGGCAGGCGGGCCGGGGTGGCCACCGAGGAGGAGGTGGCGTAGACACCCGGGCCGGGCTTCGGGCCGGGGTAGTTGCCGGGGCGGAACCGCGCCTTCATGGTGGCGATCTGGTCCATCCGGTCCGCCTTGCGCCGCTCGACGTGCGCCAGCACCATCGCGCCCACCGCGGCGGTGATCAGCAGCGCCGAGGTCAGCTCGAAGGCGAAGACGTACTTGGTGAACAGCAGCCGGGCGATGCCCTGCACGTTGCCCTCGGCGTTCGCCTCGTCGAGCCCGGCCGCCGGCACGCCGTCGAGCGCGCGGTACAAGCCGCTGCCCACCAGGCCGGCGAAGCCGAGCCCGAGGACGACGGCGGCGACCCGCTGGCCGCGCAGCGTCTCGATGAGCGAGTCGGAGGCGTCCCGGCCGACGAGCATCAGCACGAACAGGAACAGCATCATGATCGCGCCGGTGTAGACGATGATCTGCACCATGCCGATGAACGGCCCCGCCTGGAGCACGTAGAACACGCCCAGGCAGAGCATGGTCAGCACGAGCCAGAGCGCGGAGTGCACCGCGTTGCGGGCCCACACCATGCCGACCGCCCCGAGCAGGGCCAGCGGGGCGAGGATCCAGAAGGTGACCTCCTCACCCCCGGACACCTGGCCCGCAGCGGCGAGCACCGTTGCCGAGGTCATGCCTTGCCTCCCTTGCCCGCCGCGGCGGCGGACCGCTGCTCGGCCTGCTCGGCGCCGGGGAAGGTCACGCCGGGGTGCTCCTCCACCTGGTACCGGCCGGGGCCCATCGGCGAGCGCTCGGCGCCGGCCGAGGTGCCCGGGTTGGTCAGCGCGCCGACGTAGTAGTCCTTCTCGCTGTCGCCCAGCCGCATCGGGTGCGGCGGCTGCTCCATGCCTTCGAGCAGCGGCGCGAGCAGCTGCTCCTTGGTGAAGATCAGGTCCTGCCGGTTGTCCCGGGCCAGCTCGTACTCGTTGCTCATGGTGAGCGAACGGGTCGGGCAGGCCTCGATGCAGAGCCCGCAGAAGATGCACCGGGCGTAGTTGATCTGGTAGATGCTGGCGTACCGCTCACCCGGGGAGAAGCGCTGCTCCTCGGTGTTGTCGCCACCCTCCACGTAGATCGCGTCGGCCGGGCAGGCCCAGGCGCACAGCTCGCAGCCGATGCACTTCTCCAGCCCGTCCGGGTGCCGGTTGAGGATGTGCCGCCCGTGGTAGCGCGGCGCCGAGACCGGCGGCTTGAACGGGTAGTCGGTGGTGACGACCTTCTTGAACATGTGCGAGAAGGTGACACCGAAGCCCTTGAACGTTCCGGTGATCGCGCCCACGTCACACCTCCCTGGAGTCCGGGCCGGCGACCACGTTGGCCGGCTCCCGCTCGGCGAGCACGCGCTTGGTACGCGGGCTCGGCGGAACCTGAAGATCCATCGGCGGCAGCGGGAAGCTGCCGTACGGCCGGCTGTCCGCCTGCTCCTGGGGCGACTGCTTCAGCTCCTTCTTCCGGCTCGGCCAGAAGAGCGTGACCAGCAGCAGCACGCCCGCGCCGACGGCGGTGACGAGCAGCCGGTCCCGGGCCTGCCAGTCCTCGATCGAGCGCAGCCCGGCGAGCACCATGATCCAGACCAGGTTCAGCGGCAGCAGCACCTTCCAGCCGAAGCGCATGAACTGGTCGTAGCGGAGCCGGGGCAGCGTGCCGCGCAGCCAGACGAAGACGAACACCAGCAGGATGACCTTGCCGAAGAACCACAGCATCGGCCACCAGCCCTCGTTGGCGCCCGACCAGATCGTGATCGGCCACGGCGCGTGCCAGCCGCCGAGGAAGAGCGTCACGGTGAACGCCGACATGGTCACCATCGCGACGTACTCGCTGAGCATGAACAGCGCGAACTTCAGCGAGCTGTACTCGGTCTGGAAGCCGGCCACCAGCTCCGACTCCGCCTCGGGCAGGTCGAACGGCGCCCGGTTGGTCTCACCGACGATGGCGATGAAGAACATGATGAAGCTGGGCAGCAGCAGGATCGCGTACCAGCCGGGCGCGGCGAGGTCGAAGCCGCCGATGCTCAGCCGGGTGCCGTCGCCCTGCGCGGCGACGATCCCGCTGGTCGACATGGTGCCGGCGGTCATGAAGACCGCGACCACACTCAGGCCCATGGTGACCTCGTAGGACACCAGCTGGGCGGCGGAGCGCAGACCACCGAGCAGCGGGTAGGTGGAGCCGCTGGCCCAGCCGCCGAGCACGATGCCGTACACGGCCAGCGAGGAGAAGGCCAGCACCACCAGCACCGCCACCGACACGTCGGTGACCTGCAGCGGCGTGCGGTGCCCGAAGATGCTCACCATCGGCCCGAACGGGATCACCGACAGCGCGGTGACCGCGCAGACCACGGAGATCACCGGGGCGAAGAAGTAGACCACCTTGTCGGCCTTGCGCGGGAGGATGTCCTCCTTGAAGGCCAGCTTCACGCCGTCGGCGAGCGTCTGGAGCAGACCGAACGGTCCGGCCTGGTTGGGGCCGGGTCGCACCGCCATCCGGCCCACGACCCGGCGCTCGAACCAGACGCCCAGCAGCGTGGCCGCCACGGCGACGACGAACGCGAAGAGGATCTTGCCGAGGACCAGCCACCACGGGTCCTTGCCGAAGTCGGCAAGCGTCGGGTCCTGCGCCGCGAGGTAGAGATTCACTGCACCGACCTTTCGTTCGCGACCGCGAGGCGTACTCGCTCCGCTCGTTGCCTGCGCGCGCTCACTGTGCACTCCCGGTGTTCAGCAGCGGGCCCGGCCGGTCCGCGGCGTCCGCCGCGACCCGCCCCGCCGGGACGGCCGAACCGCCGGCGACGCCGACGGAGACCTTCACCAGCGAACCGGACGTCGCGCCGAGGCTGCGCCGCACGGTGGAGCCGGGCGAGTTGGTCGGCAGCCAGACGACGCCGTCCGGCATCTCGGTGATCGCCGCCGGCAGCGTGACCGCGCCACGGTCGGTGCCGACGGTGACCGCGTCGCCGTCGGCCACGCCGAGGGACTCGGCGGTGCCCTTGCCCAGCCGGACCACCGGCGGGCGGGCGGTGCCGGCGAGGTGCTCGTCGCCGTCGGTGAGGCTGCCCAGGTCGATGAGCTGGTGCCAGGTGGACAGCACGGCCTCGCCCGCGCCCGGCTGCCGGACGGCGGCCGGCTCGACCGAGGGCGCCGACGGCCGCTCGACCCGGGTACGCGGCAGCGTGCCCAGCTCGCGGCGGATGCTCGGCACGTCGCCGGTGCCCAGCCGCACGTCGAGCTGCGCGGCGATCGCGTCCAGGATCCGGGCGTCGGTCATCGCGCCGGTGTCCAGCACCTTCTCGAACGTGCGCAGCCGGCCCTCCCAGTCCAGGAAGCTGCCGGCCTTCTCGACCACCGGCGCGACCGGCAGGACCACGTCGGCCCGGCGCGACACAGCGCTCATCCGCAGTTCCAGGCTGACCAGGAACGGCACCGCGTCCAGGGCCTTCTCGGCCAGCCGCGGGTCGGCCAGGTCGGCCGGGTCGACACCGGCCACCACCAGGGCACCGAGCTGACCGTTCGCGGCGGCGGTGAGGATGCCGTCGGTGTCGCGGCCGGCCTGGCTCGGGATCACCCCGGCCGGGATGTCCCACGCCTCGCCGAGCTCCGCGCGGGCGGCCGGCTCGGTGACCACACGGCCGCCGGGGAGCAGGTTGGGCAGGCAGCCCGCGTCGACAGCGCCGCGGTCACCCGCGCGCCGCGGCACCCAGACCAGCCGGGCACCGGTACGCCGGGCGACGTCCGCCGCCGCCGACAGCCCGCCCGGCACCTCGGCCAGCCGCTCGCCGACGATCAGGATCGCGCCGGGCTTACCCAGCGCCTCCGCCACGGTGGCGTGCTCGGCCAGCACGCCGGCCTCCTCGCCCGGCACCACCCGGGCGAGCTTCGCCCCGAGCTTCTCCAGGCCGCGCGTCGCGAACGGCGCGATCGCGTACACCGTGAGCTTCTTCTTCAGGTACGCCTTGCGCAGCCGCAGGAAGAGGATCGGGCACTCCTCCTCCGGCTCCAGGCCGACCAGCACCACGGCGGGCGCGTTCTCCACGTCCGTGTAGGTCACGTCGGTGACCCCGGCGACGCTGCTGGCCAGGAAGTCGGCCTCCTCGCGGGAGACCGGGCGGGCCCGGAAGTCGATGTCGTTCGTGTGCAGTGCGATCCGGGAGAACTTCGCGTACGCGTAGGCGTCCTCGACGGTGAGCCGGCCGCCGGTCAGCACCGCCGTGCCGGTCGCGCCGTCACGGGCCTCGCGCAGCCCCTCGGCGGCCCGGGTCAGCGCCTCGCTCCAGGACGCCTCGCGCAGCTCACCGGTCTTCTCGTCGCGCACCATCGGGGTGCTGAGCCGGTCGAACGCGCGGGTGTACTGGAAGCCCCAGCGGCCCTTGTCGCAGTTCCACTCCTCGTTCACCGCCGGGTCGTCGCCGGCCAGCCGGCGCAGCACCTTGCCGCGCCGCCAGTCGGTGCGCTGGGCGCAACCGGCCGAGCAGTGCTCGCAGACGCTCGGCGTGGAGACCAGGTCGAACGGGCGGGCCCGGAACCGGTACTGCGCGCCGGTCAGCGCGCCCACCGGGCAGATCTGCACGGTGTTGCCGGAGAAGTACGAGTTGAACGGGACGTCCCCCTCGTCGCCCTCCTCGCCGTACTCCTCGTCCCGGTAGATGTTGATCTCCTCGTGCGAGGAGCGGCCCATCAGGTCGATGAACTTGTCCCCGGCGATCTCCTCGGAGAACCGGGTGCACCGCTGGCAGAGCACGCAGCGCTCGCGGTCGAGCAGCACCTGGGTGCTGATCGGCAGCGGCTTCGGGTACTCCCGCTTGTGCTCGTGGAACCGCGAGTCCGTCCGGCCGGTGGACATCGCCTGGTTCTGCAGCGGGCACTCGCCGCCCTTGTCACACATCGGGCAGTCCAGGGGGTGGTTGAGGAGCAGCAGCTCCATCACCCCCTCCTGGGCCTTCTTGGCGACCGGGGAGGTGAGCTGGGTCCGCACCACCATGCCGTCGGCGACGGTCTGGGTGCAGGAGGCGACCGGCTTGCGCTGGCCCTCCACCTCCACCAGGCACTGCCGGCAGGCGCCGGCCGGGGCCAGCAGCGGGTGGTCGCAGAAGCGGGGGATCTCGGTGCCCAGCTGCTCGGCGACCCGGATCAGCAGCGCCCCCTTGGGGGCGGTGACCTCGACGCCGTCGATGGTCAGCGTGACGGTCTCGGTCTGCTTGGCTACGTCGGTCATCAGTGCGCCCCTACCAGGGTCTTCTCCGACAGCTTCGGAGCGGTACGTCCCTCGATGTAGTCGAGGTAGTCCTGCTTGAAGTACTTCAGCGACGAGGTGACCGAGCTGGTCGCGCCGTCACCCAGACCGCAGAACGAGCGGCCGAGGATGTTGTCGCAGGTGTCGAGCAGGGTGTCCAGGTCCTCGTGGGTGCCCTGGCCGGACAGGATGCGCCGGTAGACCCGGACCATCCAGTAGTTGCCCTCCCGGCACGGGGTGCACTTGCCACACGACTCGTGGTGGTAGAACTCCAGCCACCGGTAGGTCGCGTACACCGGGCAGTCCTGGTCGGAGAAGATCTGCGTGGCGGTGGTGCCCAGGATCGAGCCGGCCCCCGCCACCCCCTCGAAGTCCAGCGGCACGTCCAGGTGCTCGGCGGTCAGCAGCGGCGTCGACGAACCACCCGGGGTCCAGAACTTCAGGTTGTGCCCCGGCTTCATCCCGCCGGCCAGCTCGATCAGCTCGCGCAGCGTGATGCCCATCGAGCACTCGTACTGGCCCGGGTTCGCGATCCGGCCGGACAGCGAGTAGATCATCGGGCCGGACGACTTCTCCGTGCCCATCGTCTTCCACCAGTCCGCGCCACCGAGCACGATGTACGGCACGCTGGCGATGGTGCCGACGTTGTTGACCACGGTCGGGCTGGCGTACAGGCCGTGGGTCGCCGGGAACGGCGGGCGCAGCCGGGGCTGGCCGCGGAAGCCCTCCAGCGAGTCCAGCAGCGCGGTCTCCTCACCGCAGATGTACGCCCCGGCGCCGGAGTGCACCACCAGGTCCAGGTCGAACCCGGAGCCGAGGATGTTCCGGCCGAGGTAGCCCTTGGCGTACGCCTCGGCGACCGCGCTGCGCAGCCGCCGGGCGGCGTGCACCGCCTCACCGCGGATGTAGATGTACGCCCGGTTGGCCCGGATCGCGTACGAGGCGATGATGACGCCCTCGACCAGCGAGTGCGGGTCGTAGGTCATCAGCGGCAGGTCCTTGCAGGTGCCCGGCTCGCCCTCGTCGGCGTTCACCACCAGGTAGTGCGGCTTGCCGTCGCCCTGCGGGATGAAGCCCCACTTCAGGCCGGTCGGGAAGCCCGCGCCGCCACGGCCGCGCAGCCCGGAGTCCTTGACCAGCTGGATCAGGTCGTCCGGGTGCGCCTTGAGCGCCTTGCGCAGGGCGGCGTAGCCGTCCAGGTTCTCGTAGGTGCCGATCCGCCAGGCGTCCGGCGACAGCCAGCGCTTGGTGAGCACCGGCGTGAGCTTGGCCAGCGTCTCCGGCCGAGGCGTGGTCACTTGCGGACCCCCGATCCGTTGGCGTCCGCCGGGTCGGCGCCGTCCGCGCCCGTACCGGCCTCCGCTTCCTTGAGGTTGCGCTCCTGCGCGCCGGCCGCGTCGCCGGCGGGCTTGCCGTCGCCGGCCGGCGGGTTCGCCGCCGTGCCGGCCGCCTCCGCCGCCTGCGCGTCGCGCGGCACCGGCGGCGGGCCGTCCACCGGGATCTTGGTGCCCGGCGCGTCCGGTACGGCGGTGGCCGCGTCCGGCTGCCGGGTCTCGGCGGTACGCACCTGCGGCGACTTGGCGTCCGGCGCCTTCACGTCCGGCGCGGTGCTGCCGGTGGCCGCCTCCGGCTTGACCGGCTCGGCGGCCTTGGCCGGCTCGGGCGCGGGGGCCGGCTTCGCGGCCTCGGCCTTCGCCTTCGCCTCGGCGGCGGCCCGGTCGGCCTCGGCCTTGCTGCGGATCGGGGTCTTCGGGTCGAAGCCCGGCACCGAGACGCCGTGCTGCTCGGCCAGGCGCAGGCCGCGCAGGCTGGGCTCGCCCGGCCCGCCGTCGGCCACCGCGCCGTCGCGCTCGTCGGCGAAACCGGCGAGCTGGACCGCCATCTCCTTGAGCGTGCACAGGCGCGCGCCCCGGGTCGGCATCGGCCGGCCGCCGGCCCGCAGCTCCTCGACCACGTCGAGCGCGCCCTGCGGCTCCACGTTGTCGAAGAAGTCGTAGTTCACGGTCATGACCGGGCCGTAGTCGCACGCCGCCAGGCACTCGGCGTGCTCCAGGGTGATCTTCCCGTCGGCGGTGGTTTCCTCGTGCCCGACGCCGAGGTGCTCGGCCAGGGCGTCGTAGACCTTCTGCCCGCCGAGCACGTCGCACATGGTGTTGGTGCAGACGCTGACCAGGTATTCACCGGTGGGCTTGCGCTTGTACATGGTGTAGAAGGTGGCGACGGCGCCGACCTGGGCCTTGTTCAGCCCGAGCACCTCGGCGCAGAACTCGACACCGGCCGGGGAGACGTACCCCTCCTCGGACTGGACCAGGTGCAGCAGCGGCAGCAGCGCCGAGCGGGACCGGTCGGCCGGGTACCGGGCGATGATCTCCCGCGCCCGGAGCCGGGTCTCTTCAGTGAACGTGCTCATCGGTCACAACCACCCATCACGGGGTCCAGCGAGGCGCCGCCGGCGATCACGTCGGCGATCAGGCCGCCCTCGGCCATCGCCGGGAGGGCCTGGAGGTTGACGAAGCTCGGCTCCCGGTAGTGCACCCGGTAGGGCCGGGTGCCGCCGTCGGACACCGCGTGCACGCCGAGTTCGCCGCGGGGCGACTCGACGGCGACGTACACCTGGCCCGGCGGGACCCGGAAGCCCTCGGTGACGAGCTTGAAGTGGTGGATCAGCGACTCCATCGACTGACCCATGATCTTCGCGACGTGCTCCAGGGAGTTGCCCATGCCGTCGACGCCGATGGCGAGCTGCGCCGGCCAGGCGATCTTCTTGTCGGAGACCATCACCGGGCCCGGCTTCAGACGGTCCAGCGCCTGCTCGACGAGCTTCAGCGACTCCCGGATCTCCGCGACCCGGACCAGGTAGCGGCCCCACACGTCACCGTCGGTGTGGGTCGGCACGTCGAACTCGTACGTCTCGTAGCCGCAGTACGGCATGGTCTTGCGCAGGTCCCAGGCGAGGCCGGCGGAGCGCAGCACCGGGCCGGTGACGCCGAGCGCCATGCAGCCGGTCACGTCGAGGACCGCCACGTTCTGCGTCCGCTCCAGCCAGATCGGCTGACCGGAGAGCAGGTTCTCGTACTCCTTGAGCCGCTTCGGCATCAGCTGGAGGAAGTCGCGGATCTTGCGGATCGCGTCGTCCGGCACGTCCTGCGCCACGCCGCCCGGCCGCACGTACGCGTGGTTCATCCGCAGGCCGGTGATGGTCTCGAAGATGTCGAGGACGTACTCCCGCTCGCGGAAGCCGTACAGCATCATGTTGATCGCGCCCAGCTCCATGGCGGTGGTCGCCAGCCAGACCAGGTGCGACGAGATCCGGTTGAGCTCCATCATCAGCACGCGGATGGTGTTCGCGCGCTCGGTGATGTCGTCGGTGATCCCGAGCAGCTTCTCCACCGCGAGCGCGTACGCCGTCTCGTTGAACAGCGGGGAGAGGTAGTCCATCCGGGTCACGAACGTCGAGCCCTGGACCCAGTTGCGGTACTCCAGGTTCTTCTCGATGCCGGTGTGCAGGTAGCCGACGACCGAGCGGGCCTCGCGGACCGTCTCGCCCTCCAGCTCCAGGACCAGCCGGAGCACGCCGTGGGTGGACGGGTGCTGCGGGCCCATGTTGACGACGATCCGCTCGTCGTTGATCGGGTCCGTGCCGGAGACGACCTCGTCCCAGTCCCCGCCGGTGACGGTGAAGACCTTGCCCTCGGTGGTCTCGCGCTCGGTCGCGTAGTTAGACGTGGTCACTGGTACGACCTCCTACGGTCCGGCGGCGGGATTTCCGCACCCTTGTACTCGACCGGTACGCCGCCGAGCGGGTAGTCCTTGCGCTGCGGGTGACCCTCCCAGTCGTCCGGCATGAGGATCCGGGTCAGGGCGGGGTGGCCGTCGAAGACGACGCCGAACATGTCGTACGTCTCCCGCTCCTGCCAGTCGGCGGTCGGGTAGACGGCGGTGACGCTCGGTACGTGCGGCTGCTCGGCGGAGACCGCCACCTCCAGCCGGACGATGCGGCGGTAGGTCATCGAGGTCAGCTGGTAGACCACGTGCAGGCGCCGTTCCGCGCCCAGGTAGTCCACGCCGGACAGCGACGAGAGCAGCTCGAAGCGCAGCGACAGGTCGTCGCGCATCACCTGGCAGACCTCGGCGATGCGCTCCGGGCGTACGTGCAGCGTCAGTTCGCCCCGGTCGACCACGACCTTCTCGATCGCGTCGTTGAAGTCCGGGTACGCCTCCTCCAGCGCGTCCCGCACCTCGTCGAAGTAGCTCCCGTACGGGCGGGTCGCCTCCTCGATCGGCTTGCGCTGGCGGACCAGCCCGCCGTAGCCGGAGACGTCACCGGTGCCCTGGTTGCCGAACATCCCCCGGCCGGCCGGGCTGGCCGGCGGGTACTCGGCCGGAGCGGTGGAGCTGGCGCCGACCGGGGTGGTCGGCACCGGCACCCCGCCGTCGTTGGTCTTGTCGTTGCTCATTTCGGGCCCCTATGCGACGCCTGAAGGTGGTTCTGCGCCTTCATCCAGTTCTCGATCCGCAGCTGCTCCTCGCGCCCCTCGCGGACGGCCTTCGTCCACTCGGCACGGCGGGCCTTGTCACTGCGGTACGACGAGGGCATCGAGCCGTACGGCACGACCGGCACGTCACCGCGCGCCTGGCGGGCCTCCAGCATCTTGCGGCCGTTCGGGCCCAGCGGCTCGTGCATGATCTTCTCGCGCAGCTTGAGCACGGCGTCGATGAGCATCTCCGGCCGGGGCGGGCAGCCGGGCAGGTACATGTCGACCGGGACGACGTGGTCGACGCCCTGCACGATGGCGTAGTTGTTGAACATGCCGCCGCTGCTGGCGCAGACGCCCATCGAGATGACCCAGCGGGGCTCGGCCATCTGGTCGTAGATCTGGCGCAGCACCGGGGCCATCTTCTGGCTCACCCGGCCGGCCACGATCATCAGGTCCGCCTGGCGGGGCGAGGCCCGGAAGACCTCCATGCCCCAGCGGCCCATGTCGTAGTGCGGGCCGCCCGCCGCCATCATCTCGATGGCGCAGCAGGCCAGACCGAACGTCGCGCCCCAGACCGAGGTCTTCCGCGTCCAGTTGACCAGCTTCTCGACGCTGGTGAGCAGGACGCCGGAGGGGAGTTTCTCCTCGATGCCCATCTGCTACCTCCTCAGTCCCAGTCCAGGCCGCCGCGACGCCAGACATAGGCGTAGGCGACGAAGACCGCGACGATGAACAGGACCATCTCCACGAAGCCGAAGATCGGCAGAGCGTCGAAGGAGACCGCCCAGGGGTAGAGGAAGATGATCTCGATGTCGAAGACGATGAAGAGCATCGCCGTCAGGTAGAACTTGATCGGGAACCGGCCGCCGCCGACCGGCTGCGGGCTCGGCTCGATGCCACACTCGTACGCCTCGAGCTTGGCCTTGTTCAGACGCCGCGGGCCGGCGAGTCGGGCAGCGGCCACGGAGAACAGCGCGAACGCCGCAGCGAGGGCGAACAGCCCGATGATGGGTGCGTAAGGAGAGAGCGTCATCGTTGTCCCCTGCTCGTCCTTCCCTGACCTCGGTGGTTGGCCAAAATCACACTATTCACGTCCCTGAGACCTCGGTCGTCGGGGGGTCGATCTCTGTCCGGCTCGTGGTCGGTCGTCTTCTACACGGCCGGGGCCACCTTCGTCATCGCGTTGATGACCCGGTCCATCGCGTCCCCGCCGCGCGGGTCGGTCAGGTTGGCCAGCAGCTTGAGCACGAAGCGCATGAGCATCGGGTGCGGCATGCCGTGCTTGGTCGCCATCCGCATGATCTCGGGGCGGCCGATGAGCTTCACGAACACGCCGCCGAGCCGGTAGTAGCCGCCGAAGCGGGCCTTCAGCTCCTGCGGGTACGCCATCAGCGCCCGCTCCCGCTCCGCGCCGGCCGGGCGGGCCAGCGCCTGCACCACGACCTCCGCGGCCATCTCGCCGGACTCCATCGCGTACGCGATGCCCTCGCCGTTGAACGGGTTGACCATGCCGCCGGAGTCGCCGACCAGCAGGACCCCGCGGGTGTAGTGCGGGACCCGGTTGAAGCCCATCGGCAGCGCGGCCCCGAGGGTGGGACCCTCCGCGTTGGACTCGTCGGTCATCCCCCACTCCTCGGGGGTGTTCGCGAGCCAGTCGGTGAGCAGCTTGCGGTAGTTCGTCTTGCCGAACGCCGAGGACGAGTTCAGCACGCCGAGGCCGACGTTCACCCGGCCGTCGCCGAGGCCGAAGATCCAGCCGTAGCCGGGCAGCAGCGCGTCGCTGCCCTTGGCCCGCAGCTCCAGCCACGACTCCAGGTAGTCGTCGTCGTGCTTGGCGGGCGAGCGGTAGTAGCGGCGGACCGCCACGCCGATCGGGCGGTCCTCCCGCTTGGCCAGCCCGAGGGCGAGCGGGAAGCGGCCGGAGACGCCGTCGGCGGCGACCACGAGCGGCGCGTGGAAGGTGGCGGGCTCCTTGTCCGGGCCGACCTCGGCCTGCACGCCGATCACCCGGTCGTCGGCGCCGAGCACCGGGCCGAGGACGTTGACGCTGGTGCGCAGCTTCGCCCCGGCGGCGACGGCCCGCTGCGCGAGCAGGTCGTCGAAGTCGAGCCGGGTCCGCACGAGGCCGTAGTTGGGGAAGCTCGCCAGGTCGGGCCAGTCCAGCTCCAGGCGCACCCCGCCGCCGATCACCCGCAGGCCCTTGTTGTGCAGCCAGCCGGCCTCGGGCGAGGTGTCCACGCCCATCCGGATGAGCTGGCGCACGGCCCGGGGCGTGAGCCCGTCGCCGCAGACCTTCTCCCGGGGAAACTCCGTCTTCTCCAGCAGCAGCACGCGTACGCCGTGCCGCGCCAGGTGGTACGCCGTGGCCGATCCTCCGGGACCGGCGCCCACGACGATGACGTCGGCGTCGTTCTCCACCGCGGTCATCCGCGCCTCCTCCCGCATGCTCGTGAAATGCTTCACAAGCCCATCCGGATGGAGTCTATGACCGCTGTTACACCAGGACGCGTTGAGGGGGGCCTAACTTCGCGGAAACGGGCCGGTAGGCGGGCCGAAACCGGTCAGGGGCGAGCCGGCGCGGCCGGTCCGAGCCCGGCGTCGAGCCGGATCGCCTCGGGCAGGTGGTCACGCAACGCGCCACCTGCCGCACGGTCGAGCGCCGCCAGCACCTCGGCGACGACCTGCCGGACATCAGCGGGATCCGCGCCGGCCAACTCGCGGAGCTGGGCGATCAGCTCGGCGGCGTCGTCGTCGGTGGCGGCCTGGTCTGGTCCCGTCATGCAGGCGAGCCTACGGGGACAAAGTAGACCAGAACCGGATATTCACGAAATGACCGGCTAGCGCCTGGTCGGCCGGTCAGTTTCGGACGGCCCGGTGCAGGGCCACCACGCCCCCGGTCAGGTTGCGCCACGCCACCCGGCCCCAGCCGGCCGCGCCGATCCGCGCGGCCAGCGCCGGCTGGTCCGGCCAGGCCCGGATCGACTCCGCCAGATAGACGTAGGCGTCGGGGTTGCTGGACACCGCGCGCGCCACGGCCGGCAACGACCGCATCAGGTACGACAGGTAGACGGTGCGGAACGCCGGGTTGACCGGGGTGCTGAACTCGCAGACCACCAGCCGCCCGCCCGGCCGGGTCACCCGGGCCAGCTCGCGCAGCGCCGCGTCGGTGTCGTTGACGTTGCGCAACGCGAAGGAGATGGTCACCGCGTCGAAGCTGGCGTCGGCGAACGGCAGCCGGAGCGCGTCTCCGGCCAGCAGCGGCACCGACGGGCGGGTGCGCTTGCCCGCGTACAGCATGCCCAGCGACAGGTCGGCGCCGACCGCGTACGCCCCGGAATGGGCCAGCTCCTCGGTCGAGACACCGGTGCCGGCGCCCACGTCGAGCACCCGCTCGCCCGGCGCCAACCCGAGCGCCGCCCGGGTGGCCCGCCGCCAGGACCGGTCCTGCCCGAAGGAGAGCACGGTGTTGGTCAGGTCGTAGCGGGCCGCGACACCGTCGAACATCGCGGCTACCTCGTGCGGCTGCTTGTCCAGGCTGGCGCGCTGGCCCTGCGGGGTACGGCTCACCCCTCCACTCTGCCAGCCGCGCCCCTTCCGCCCCGCCCCGGGTACGCGAGAGGGCGGGGTGGTCGCCCACCCCGCCCTCGCCGTGTCCACGGTGACGGTGTCAGTCCTCGGTGCGCTCCTCGCCCGGCGTGACGAGCACCACCTTGCGGCGCCGGGACAGCATCATCAGCGCCACACCGGCGGCGACCACCGCCGCGCCGATCCCGCCGATCAGGCCGACCTGCATACCGGTCACCGGCAGGCCACCGCCGCCGGTGCCGCCACCCGCGCCACCACCGGAGGTCGGCGTCGGCACCGCGGTCGCGCTGCCGGTCGGGGTCGGCTGGGCGGTCGGCGTCGAGGTCGGCTCAGCGCTCGGCGTCGGGCTCGGGGTCGACTGCGGGCTCTGGTCGACGAAGACGTCGAACTGGGCGGTGTTGTCGCCGTCGTCGGCCTCGGAGAACGCGCGACGCTGCGCCGAGGTGGCGGCCTTCGGCTGCTCCTCCGGCGTGCCGGAGGCCGCCTCCAGCCCGGCGGCCCAGACGAAGCCCGGCCGGAGCAGCTTCTCGGTCACGTCCGCGCCGACCTTCACCCGCACGTCGGCGGTGTAGTACTGGCCGGGCTTGAGCACCGCGCCCAGGTCCTCGCAGTACGCGTTGGCGAAGCCGCCCAGGTTCTGCTCGACGCAGCCCTCGGGCAGCTCGGCGAAGGTGACACCGGCCGGCAGCGTGATGCCGTACGCGACGCCCGTGGCGTTCTCGCTTCCGTCGTTGAACACGGCCCAGTCCAGCGGCGCGGTCTGGCCCGGCCGGACCGGGCGCAGGTTCGCCTCACCGGCGTCGTCGCCGTCGACGACCACGTCGGCGTACACGTCCTGGACCCAGGTGGTGAGGTCGTAGCCGGGGTCGGTGACGGTGATGTCGTGCTCGACCGTGTCCAGCACGCCGGCGCCGTTGGCCGCGCTGATCGACACCGTCAGCGTGCCCGCCCCGCCCTTGCCGCCGGTGGAGAACAGCGGGATGCCGAAGTCCTCGGTGGTCCCGGCGGGCACGTCGCCCAGCAGGCAGGAGAAGGCGGTGCCGCGGATGTCGCAGCCCTTCGGCGCCAGCACGCCGACCTTGCCGGGCTTGAGGTCCTTCGTCTCGACGGTGACCCGGACGCCCTTCGCGTCGACGGTCCCGGCGGCGTTGTTCACCTGGAACTTGAACGGCTTGGCCTTCGCCTCGGTGACGCCCTTGGCGAGCTGGTAGCTGAGCGGGATGAGCTGGAGGTCGGCCTTGTCGGCGGCGTACGCCGGGCCGGCGACCGCGCCGAGGCCGGCGGTGGAGAGCAGGGCCACCACGCCGGCGCGCGCCAGCGTGGACCGGTAGCGGAAGGTCATGGTTCCCCCGGGGGTAGGGACGTGCCGATCAACGCACGGAACGAAGGGACGGTACCGGAGCGACGCATCGCCGCGCCAGCGTCGTACGGTGGGAATTCCCATCGATTCGACAGACGGCAGGGGCGGGATGGTCACCCATCCCGCCCCTGCCGCGGTGCGTTATGTGAACGGCCCTCATGGGCCGATGGAGGACGACGGTCCCCGACGGACGCCGCCAGCGTAATGGCGTCGCCGGCTTGCCGGGCGGTGCTCACCCGGGTCGCCGCCGACCTGTTACCTGCCTGCTCGCGGCCCGGATCGGTGGTGTCGCGCGGGCAGGCTAGCCGCCGGTGATCACGCAGGTGAAGACCCCTGGCGGAAGCTTCACCGGAAACGGGCGGAGCTCCGGCCGCACGACGGGAGCCGACCGGCCGAACGGGGGAACGAGGTCAGTTGACCTCGACCAGCGGCAGCGACTTCCCGGCCCCGCCGCCGGGCAGAGCGATCGACGAGAAGTGCGAGACCACGCGGTCGTCGCTCGGGTCGTCGGCGGGCGTGTGGTGCACCGCGAGCCGGTTGTAGAGCGTGTCCCGCTGGGCGGGGATCCGGTCGGCCGACCGGATCATGCCGATCAGCTCGTGCAGGTTGGAGCGGTGCCGGGCCCCGGCGGAGGAGATGACGTTCTCCTCCAGCATGATCGAGCCGAGGTCGTCCACGCCCATGTGCAGCGCGAGCTGCCCGACGTCCTTACCGGTGGTCAGCCAGGACGCCTGCAGGTGCGGCACCGTCTCGAAGAACAGCCGGGCCACCGCGACCAGCCGCAGGTATTCCAGCGTGGTCGCCTGGGTGCGGCCCTTCAGGTGGTTGTTCTCCGGCTGGTACGTCCACGGGATGAAGGCCCGGAAGCCGCCGGTGCGGTCCTGCACGTCGCGGATCATCCGCAGGTGCTCGATGCGCTCGGCGTTGGTCTCGCCGGTGCCCATCATCATGGTGGCGGTCGACTCCAGGCCCTGCCGGTGGGCCAGCTCCATGACCTCCAGCCAGCGGGCGCCGGACTCCTTAAGCGGCGCGATCGCCTTGCGCGGCCGGTCCGGCAGCATCTCGGCGCCGGCGCCGGCGATCGAGTCCAGGCCCGCGGCCTTGATCCGGGCGATGGCCTCGTCCAGGCTCACGCCGGAGACCTTCGCCATGTGCAGGATCTCGCTCGGGCCGATCGAGTGGATCGCGAGCTGCGGGTACGCCTTCTTGACCGAGGAGAACAGCTCCTCGTAGTACTCCACGCCGTAGTCCGGGTGGTGGCCGCCCTGGAGCATGACCTGGGTGGCGCCCAACTCGACCGCCTCGCCGCAGCGGCGCAGGATCTCCTCGGTCGGGTGGGTCCAGCCCTCCTTGTGCTTGGGGGCCCGGTAGAACGCGCAGAACTTGCACGCCGTCACGCAGACGTTCGTGTAGTTGATGTTGCGGTCGATCAGGTACGTGACGATGTTGTCCGGGTAGCGGCGCCGCCGTACCGCGTCGGCCGCCTCGCCCAGCGCGTGGAAGGGCGCGTCGGTGTAGAGCAGCAGCGCCTCCTCGGGCGTGATGCGCCCGCCGTCCGCGCCGCGTTGCAGGATGTCGTCGATCTCCCGGTTCGCCGTCACACTCCCGAGCGTACGTCGCGGGCCCGACGGCGGGAAACGCCACTCCTCACCCGGTGACGAGAGACCCACCCGGTCAGGGCATCCCCGGACTGGCCACCGGCAGCCCGATCGCCCTGGCCGCCTCCAGCAGCCGCTTGTCGTACGTGACGAACGCGACGAACTCGGCCGCCGCCTGCCGGGCCAGGACCTCGGCGGTGGCGAGGTGGACGGCGTCCAGGCTGCGCAGCATCGGCTCCGGATACGCGCCCGCCGTCGCACGGACCGTGGCGTCGATCTCGACCCGGTAGAGACGTCCCAGCACCGAGGGGACACCCACCAGCGCCTGTGGAGCGGCACGACGCAACGCCCGCGGCACCTCCACCTCGACGAGAGCCGACGACACCAGCGCGGTGCCGGCGCGCTCGTTCAGCCAGCCGAGCAGATCCGGCGTCTCCGCCTCCCGCCGCAGCATCTTGATGACCGCCGCCGAGTCGAGGTAGATCACCAACGCTCCTCGTCGCGTGCCTCGACCAGCGCGGCCGCGGCGTCCACCGTGGGATCCCCGAGCACCGGCGGCATCGGGACCGGGCCGGTCGTGGTCGGGGCCGTGGCCCGGCCCTCGGCCACCAACCGGCCGAGAAGCGCGTCGCCGGCCAGCACCGGGACCAGGCGGGCGATCGGCTCACCCCGATCGGTCACCTCGACCGTCTCACCGGCGCGCACCCGCGCCAGCACCCGGCTGGTGTGCTGGTTCAGCTCCCGGACGGCGATCTGCTCCATCAGGCAAGTGTAGAACGTAACGTTCTACCCGTCACGGATGGTGGTCGACCCGAAGCGCCACCGCGGGAAGCGGAGCGCTGGCGTCGCCCGTCTACGCTCTCGGCGTGTCAGTCGTATCGCCCCCGCCCACCCCCGTACGCGTGGCCGGCGCCCGCTCCGCCCTCTGGTCCCTCACGATGACCGCCGTGCTCGTCGGCTTCGGCCTCGCCGTGATCGTCGTGACCGCGGCGGTCGGCCACCTCACCGTGGGACTCCCGATCGCGGTGCCGATCTCCGTCGGCCTGGTCGGCTGCCTCGCCTTCGCGGTCGGCCTGCGCCTGCTGCACCGGGGCTGGTGGCTGACCCTCCTGTCGGTGCTGCCGGCCCTGTTCGTGCTGGTGGGCGCCGTCCAGCTCGCCCCCGAGTCGGTGCTCCGGGAGCGCGGCGTCGCCCAGCAGGTGACCATCACCGACGTGCAGACGGCCGGCAAGCGGCACGAGTTCGCCCTCCAGGGCGACGCCGGCCGGCTGGACGAGCCGCTGGTCTACCGGGGCAGTTCCCCCGGCTACCGGGTGGGCCAGCGGCTGACTGTGCTCGTCGACCCGCGTGGTGAGGTGGAACTGACCGACGCGCGGGACGTGGACCCGGACGGAAAGCGGGGCATGCTCGTGTTCGGCGCGGCGGGATGGACCCTGTTCGCGCTCGTCGGCGGGTGGCGCGGCCACGTCAGCCGGGCCCGTGGCCGCGCCGCCACGGCACCGCCCGTGGTGATCTGAGCGGCGGCGCCGCTAGGCGTCGTAGTCGACGGTCAGCTCGTCGGTTACGGGACTCGACTGACAGGTCAGTACGTAACCGGCGGCCACCTCGTCCGGCTCCAGCGCGTAGTTGCGCGCCATCGTCACCTCGCCGGACGTCACCTTGGCCCGGCAGGTCGAGCACACCCCGCCCTTGCAGGCGTACGGCAGCTCGCCGCGCACCCGCAGCGCCGCGTCCAGCACCCGCTCGTCCCGGCCCATCGTGAAACTGGACGAGCGCCCGTCCAGCACGATCGTCACGTCGGTGCCCGCGCCGGGCCGCTCGACCTCACGCCGGACCGGCTCCGGCGGGGCGTCGACGTGGAACAGCTCGGTGTGCACCGCCGCGTCCGGCACGCCACGACCGGCCAGCACCGCCTTGGCGTCCACCACCATCCCGTACGGGCCGCAGAGGAACCACTCCTCGATCTCGTCCCCCGGTACGACGGTGTCGAGCAGCCGAGTCAGCCGGTCGGCGTCGATCCGCCCCGACAGCAGCGCCGACTCGCCCATCTCCCGGGACAGCACGTGCACCAGGTGCAGCCGGGTCGGATAGCGGTCCTTCAGGTCCGCCAGCTCCTCGGCGAACATCACCGAGTTCGCCGTGCGGTTGCCGTACACCAGCGTGAACGTGCTGCGCGGCTCGGTCGCCAGCGCGGTCGCGGCCAGGCCGAGGACCGGGGTGATGCCGGAACCGGCGACCACCGCGCCGTACCGGCGGGCCCGGTCCGGGGTGAACGCGGAGGTGAAGTGGCCCAGCGGCGGCAGCACCTCGACGGTGTCGCCGCCACGCAGCGCGCCGCAGGCGTACGCGGAGAACGCCCCGCCCGGCACCTCACGCACCCCGACCCGCAACCGGCCGTGCCGGGCCAGCTCGTCGGGGGTGGAGCAGATCGAGTACGACCGCCGCACCTCCCCGCCGTCGGCGTCGGCCGGGCGGCGGACGGTGAGGTGCTGCCCGGCGGAGAACGCGAACGTCTCGCGCAGCTCCTCCGGCACCGCGAACGTGATCGACACCGAGTCGTCGGTGAGCCGGTCCACGGCGGCCACGGGCAGCGGGTGGAAGACCGGCCGGCGGCGAACCGGCCGCGTGATGGTGACAGTCACAGCGCCTTCAGGTGGTCGAAGGGTTCGGAACAGGAGCGGCAGCGCCACAGCGCCTTGCACGCGGTCGAGCCGAAACGGCTGATCTGGGTGGTCTCCGGCGACCCGCAGCGCGGGCAGCGTACGGCCAGCGTCAGCGGCACCACGGTGTCGTCGCCGCGCGGCGCGGGCGGGGCGATGCCGGCGGCGGCGAGCTTGGCCCGGCCGGTGTCGGAGATCCAGTCGGTGCTCCACGCCGGGTGGTAGACCGTGCGGACCTCGGCGTCCGGATGCCCGGCGGCGGCCAGCGCCCGGCGGATGTCCGCCCGGATCACGTCCATGGCCGGGCAGCCGGTGTAGGTGGGGGTGATGGTGACGACGACCCGGCCGGTGCCGGGCTCCTCGTCGACGGCGCGCAGGATGCCCAGCTCGTCGATGGTGATGACCCGGATCTCCGGGTCCACCACCGCCGCCGCGGCGTTCCTCGCGCTTGTCACCAGCTCGCTCCGGGGTGGGCGCGGTGCAGCACCTGCATCTCGGCGAGCAGGTACGAGAGGTGCTCGGTGTGCAGGCCGTCCCGGCCACCACCGGGCGTCCAGCCCGTCTCCGGGCGGGTGAGCGTCGCCTCGTCCAGCACGGCGGACACGGTGGCGTCGAAGTCGGCCCGAAGGGTGGACGGGTCGACCGGCGCCGCCGGATCCGGGTTGAACAGCTCGTGGACGTACGGCCACACCTCGTCGACCGCGTCCTGCATGCGTCGGTGCGACTCCTCCGTGCCGTCGCCGAGCCGCTTCACCCACAGCGCCGCGTGGTCCAGGTGGTACGCCGACTCCTTGCGCGCCTTCGCGCCGACCGCCGCGAGCCGTTCGTCCGCGCAGCCGGCCAGCGCCGTGTAGAGCGGCACCTGGTACGCGGCCAGGAAGAACAGCTTCGCCATGGTCACGCCGAAGTCGCCGTTGGGCAGCTCGACCAGCAGGCAGTTGCGGAACTCGCGGTCGTCGCGCAGGTAGGCCAGGTCGTCCTCGTCGCGGCCGGCGCCCTCCAGCTCGCCCGCGTACGTGAGCAGCAGCCGCGCCGCGCCGAGCTGGTCGAGGGCGATGTTCGCGAGCGCGATGTCCTCTTCCATCTCCGGCGCGCGGGAGGTCCACTCGCCGAGGCGCTGCGCCGCGATGAGCGCGTCGTCGCCGATGGCGAGCGTGAAGTCGAACCGGCTCATAGGTGCGCCGCCCCTTCGGGGACCTCGTAGAAGGTGGGGTGCCGGTAGACCTTGTCGGCGGCCGGGTCGAAGAACGAGTCCTTCTCGTCCGGGCTGGACGCGGTGATCGCGCTCGCCGGCACCACCCAGATGGATACGCCCTCCTGGCGGCGGGTGTAGAGGTCCCGGGCGTTGCGCAGGGCCAGCTCGGCGTCGGGGGCGTGCAGGCTGCCGACGTGGGTGTGCGACAGGCCACGGCGGGCCCGCACGAAGACCTCCCAGAGGGGAGAGGACGCGCCGCTCATGCCGTGCCCGCTGGGCATGCCCTCACGGCCCTCGCTGCGCTCGGTGCGTTCGCTCATGCTGGATTGACCGGGCATGCCCTCACGGCCCTCGCTGCGCTCGGTGCGTTCGCTCATGCCGCCACCGCCTTTCGATCTGACCGCTTCGCGGCGTACGCCGCGGCGGCCTCCCGTACCCACGCGCCGTCGGCGTGCGCCTTGCGCCGGTGCGCCATGCGCTCCCTGTTGCACGGCCCGTTGCCCTTGATCACCCGCATCAGCTCGTCGTAGTCGGGCTGGGTGTAGTCGTACGCCTGGCGCTCGTCGTTCCAGCGCAGATCCGGGTCGGGCAGGGTGAGGCCGAGCACCTCCGCCTGGCCGACGCACATGTCGACGAAGCGCTGGCGCAGCTCGTCGTTGGAGAAGCGCTTGATCTTCCAGGCCATCGACTGGGCGCTGTGCGTCGAGTCGCCGTCCGGCGGGCCGAACATGGCAAGTGACGGGTACCACCAGCGGTCCACCGCGTCCTGGGCCATCGCCTTCTGCGCTTCGGTGCCGTGCGCCAGCGTGTGCAGGATCTCGTAGCCCTGCCGCTGGTGGAACGACTCCTCCTTGCAGACCCGGATCATCGCCCGGGCGTACGGGCCGTAGGAGCAGCGGCACAGCGGCACCTGGTTGACGATCGCCGCGCCGTCCACGAGCCAGCCGATCGCGCCGACGTCGGCCCAGGTCAGCGTCGGGTAGTTGAAGATCGAGCTGTACTTCTGCCGCCCGTCGAGCAGCAGGTCCACCAGCTCGTCGCGGCTGATCCCGAGCGTCTCGGCCGCCGCGTAGAGGTAGAGGCCGTGGCCGGCCTCGTCCTGCACCTTCGCCAGCAGGATCGCCTTGCGCTTGAGCGACGGCGCCCGGCTGATCCAGTTGCCCTCCGGCTGCATGCCGATGATCTCGGAGTGCGCGTGCTGCGCGATCTGCCGGATCAGCGTCCTGCGGTACGCCTCGGGCATCCAGTCGCGGGGCTCGATCTTCTGGTCCGCGTCGATGACGTCGGCGAAGTACGCCTCGACGTCCTCGTCCGGCGCCGGACCGCCGCGCCGCGCCCGCGCCGCCGCTTCGCGCAGCGCCGCCTCCGCGGCCTCCACTTCGCCGAGCAGGCCGCCGCCCGGAGCGTCCTCCGGCGGAGCGAAGTCATTGCCATACATGTAGCTAGTGTTACAGCTCGGCACGATTGACACCAGAGGGTGTAACAGCATTCGCGAGCCGCCTTCCACGACCGGACAAGCGCCTGCCGTCATCGCCAGCAATCGGAGAGTGACTGTGATGTCGATCACCCAATGAAGGTGAAACCTCCCAAGGCTGGCAAAGCACGTCAATAACCCGCCCTTCCCACCAAGTCGGCGGGTGTCGAGACCTGGCATATCGACAGTCCGGAAGTAGACTTCCCCCGGCAAGCCGTTCGGCTCCAAGATCGTCACCGTTCAGGCCAACGTCCCCCGGCCTTGTGGCGACCGGAGCGAAACCTGCGGAAGCGCCGGTCCCCCCGGCCATACATCTGGAGTTCACCACTCATGCGACCTCGCGTGACCATGGTGCTCGCCATCGTGGCGGTCCTCGTCGGTGGCGTCATGCTGGTGCCCGCCGCGTACGCCAAGTTCGCCGGCGGCAGCGGCGAGGGCGGCATCGGCGGCGGTGGACAGGTCCCGGCGCCGAGCCCGACCGCCCCCGCACCGCCGACGCTCGCCAACGCGCCGGTCTCGGTGAAGTTCGAGGGCGAGTTCTTCTCCTGGGCACTGATGGACCGCGAGACGGGCACCGTCACCGGCGCGAAGAACATGAACCAGACCAGCTCCACCGAGTCGATGCTCAAGGCCTGGATCGTCGCGGACTACCTGCGCCAGCTCGGCGAGAAGGAGCCGAGCGACGACCTGAAGAAGGCGGCGATCCTGGCGATCCGGGACAGCGACGACGACGGCGCCAACCGGGTCTACCGGGCGGCCGGCGGCTCCTACAAGCCGCAGCCGGGCGGCAAGCCGGACCCGGTCATCGCGCGCGCGATCCGGATCTGCGGCCTGACCGACACCAGGCCCGGCGACGTGCCCGACTACGAGGGCTGGTGGAGCTTCACCGAGATGTCCCCCCGGGACGCCGTTCGCCTCGGCGACTGCATCGCCGACGGCCGCGCCGCCGGGCCCAAGTGGACGAAGTGGCTGCTCAGCGAGATGACCAAGGTGGCCGGCAGCGTCAAGCAGCAGGAGGAGCGCTCCGGCGGCGGCCGGTGGGGCATCATCGACGGCCTGCCCGCGACGATCAAGGCGCAGGGCCCGGTGCACATGAAGAACGGCTGGACGCGGCTCGCCTACGACGGCAACTGGCACGTCAGCTGCTTGGCGTTCACCGACAAGTGGAGTCTCTCGGTCATGATGCGCTACCCGGCCAGGGCCGGCCTGTCGTACGGCGCGAAGATGTGCGCCAGCGTCGCCACCCAGCTCGTGACGCCGCAGCCCGGCGCCGCGCTCAAGGTGCCGCAACAGCCGGCCGGGAAGCTCTGATGGCCGGCGCCCGGCGTCGACCCGGCAGCCATCGCCGCCCGCTGGCGTTCAGCGCCCTGGCAGTGGTTCTCCTCGGACTGCTCGGCCTCTCCCTGCGGGTGATCCCCGGCTCGCCGCTGGAGGCCACCGCAAGCTCGCACCCCGAGCCGACCAACGAGCGGTCCGCCCGGCAAACCGTCGACCGCAACGCGCCGCGCGTCGCTCCCTCACCGGCGCTCACCCCGCTGCCGTTCCAGGAGAAGAACCTGGACAGCCTGAAGATCAAGGGCTGGTACGCCTGGTCCGTGCTGGACAAGCGCACCGGAAAGATCATCGGTTCCGCGAACATGGACGAGACCAGCACGACCGCTTCGCTGATCAAGTCCTGGGTGGTGGCCGACTACCTGCGCCTGCGCGCCGAGGACGGCAAGACGCCGAGCGAGGCGAAGCTGGCCGACGCCACGAAGATCATTCGCGACAGCGACAACACCCGCGCCCAGGAGTTCTACGAGAGCGTGGGCGGTTCCGACTCGATCGAGCGCCTCATCTCGATCTGCAAGCTCACCGACAGCGCGGTCGCCGACGACGGCGGCTGGAGCCGCACCGAGCTGTCCCCCCGGGACACCGCCCGGCTCGGGCTCTGCATCGACGACGGCCGCGCGGCGGGGCCGAAGTGGACCAAGTGGCTGCTCAACGAGATGCGCCAGGTACGCGCCCCCGGTGACTTCGGCATCCGCAAGGCGTTCCCGGCCGCCCAGCAGAAGAAGATCGCCATCAAGAACGGGTGGATCGACCGGGACAAGGAAAAGGAGTACCACGTCAACTGCCTCGCCATCGGCGAGACGTGGACGATGGGCGTGATGGTCCGCAGCCCGTTCGGTGTCGAGGGCGGCTGGGAGTACGGCATGGACGCCTGCGAACGGATCACCAAGGCGCTGCTGCGCCCGGCCACCTGATCCGCCCGGCCGCCCACCGCGGGGTCGGCAGCCGGGCCGCACGCTCAGCCCTGGAAGAACTCCGGACCGTCGGCCGGCAGCGCCGGCACCTCCCCGTACGCGGCCGCCCGGCGGGCGAACTCGCGCAGCCCGGCCACCTGCCGCTCACCGAGCGAGAAGTCCAGCGCCCGGAAGTACGTGGCGAGCGTGTCCGCGTCGAACGTCTCCCAGCGGGCCGCCGCCTCCGCCACCTGGTCCAGCTCGGCCAGGCACAGGTCACGCGAGCGCAGGAACGCCTCGTGCACCTCCTTGACCAGGCCGGGGTGGGCGGCGGCGAAGTCACGGCGTACCGCCCAGACGGCGAAGACCATCGGCAGCCCGGTCCAGTCGTGCCACGCCTGACCCAGGTCGGTCACCTCGAGGCCCTTGGCGGGCGCCTCGTACAGCGCGCGCAGCGCCACGTCGCCGATCAGCACCCCGGCGTCGGCCTCCAGCAGCATCTGGGTCAGGTCCGGCGGGCAGCGGAAGTACTCCGGCCGCACCCCGTGCCGCTCGGCGAGCAGCAGCTGGGCCAGCAGCACCCCGGTACGCGACGTCGAGCCGAGCGCGACCCGGGCGCCGTCCAGCTCACCCAGCGGGCGGGTGGACACCATGTTCACCGAGAGCACCGGCCCGTCGCTGCCGACCGCCAGGTCGGGCAGGAGCAGCAGGTCGTCGGCGTGCTTGAGGAACTCCACGAGCGTGATCGGGCCGATGTCGAGGTCACCGGCGACCAGGTCGGCGCTGAGCCGGTCCGGCGAGTCCTTGTGCAGGTCGACGTCGATGAGCGCGCCGGACCGCATCAGCCCCCAGTAGATGGGCAGGCAGTTGAGGAACTGGATGTGCCCCACCCGGGGGCGGGCGATGCGATCGGCCATGACCCGACCGTATCGCCGCGACCTCTCCCCCGCCGCCGGGGGATCCGATGGAGTGGTGAACCCCGCACCCGGCGGTAAGGAAGGGCCCCCTATTAACGCCTCCGGTATAGGAAGGGGCCCTTCTTAACCAGCGGTCAGACCGGCTCCGCCGCCACGGCTGCGGCGGGGACGACGGCGCGCTCGGCGCGTACCGCCCGGCGGACCGGCCCGGCCAGCGCCGCCACCACCAGCAGGCCGGCCACGCCGCAGCCGGCGATCAGCGTGCGCGGGCCGGCCACCTCCAGCAGCAGGCCCCCGACCAGGTAGCCGCCCATCGCGGCGCCCTGTGCCGCCGCGCCGAAGACCGCGAACGCCCGGCCCCGGGCCGCCTCCGGCACCCGCCGGGCCAGCAGGAGGTTGTTGAAGACGTTGTCGCCGCCGTTACCGACCCCGCCCAGCAACCAGATCGGCACGAGCAGCCACGCCGAGGGCACCGCCGCCGACACGAGCACCGCCAGGCAGCATCCGCCGAGCAGCACCAGCCCGGCGCCGAGCAGCGCGCCGTCGTCGGCGAGCCGGCGGGCGACCCGGGCGAACAGCCACGCGCCGAGCACGATGCCGAGCGTCCACGAGCCGGTGACCAGCCCGTACACGGTGGCGCTGCTGCCGAGCGTCTCCCGGATGAAGAAGACCTCGATCACGTTCACCGCCCCGACCGCGCCGATCACCGCGGCCACGCTGCCGACCATCACCGTCAGCAGCGGGTCGCGCCGGAACCGCCACGGGGGCGCGACCGCCGCGGCGGCGCCGACGGTCACCCGGCGGCCACCCCTTCGGGTACGGACGAGCAGCCCGGCCCCCACCAGGGAGAGATAGCTGAGCGCGCCGAGGAGCAGCGGTACCCGGGTGCCGAACTGGCCGACCAGGAGCCCGGCCAGCGCCGGTCCGGCGAGCGCGCCGAGTGTGCCGGCGGTCTGGTTGAGCGCGCCGGCCCGGGGCAGGTCCTCCGGCCGCACCATCACCGGCACCAGCGCGGAGATCACCGGCTGGGAGACCGCGAGGCCGGTGGCCAGAAGTGCCACCAGCGCGATCACCAGCGCCGGACCCGGTGCGTAGGCGAGCGCCAGGCAGGTCGCCCCCTGACCGAGCCCGGTCGCGATCAGCAGCACCCGGCTGTCCACCCGGTCGGCGAGACGACCGGTCAGCGGCGCGAGCGCGACCAGCGGCAGCGTCGCGGCGAGCAGCAGCCCGGAGACGGCGAGCCCACCGGCCCCGGCGGACTGGAGCGCCAGCGTGAGGGCGCTGGTGACCAGGAAGTTCCCGCAACTGGAGATGCCACGCGCGGTGGCCGCGAGCCAGACGTCCGGCCAGCACGAGGAGCCAGGTGTGAAGGACATACTTCGAAAATAATCCTTCACACCTGGTGCGCACAACCCCTCAATCGATGGGCATCGCCCGGTACTGAGCCGCCACCGCACGGACCCCGGCGGGTGGATCGGCCCGATGCCGCCGCCGGTACGGCTCCATCAGCGCCTGGATCGCCTGGTTCAACTCGCTCAACTCCTCGGCGGTCACCAGCAGCACGCTGTCGCTGAACCAGGTCGCCGCGTACCACTCCGGCGACTCGTCCGGCGCGCGGCGCAGCCAGTCCCGGACCCGCTGGGCGTCGCGGACCATGTGCGCCTCGACCAGGGCCGCCTCGGCGGCGCGTGCCTCCGGTTCGGCATCCGGCCCCACCTCGACGTGGAACGACGGATTCACCGCCTGCCACACCCGCTCCCGCGCGTCCCCCCGGCCGGGCGCCTGCCGGATCAGCCCGAACTTCGCCAGCTCACGCAGGTGGTAGCTGGTCGCGCTCGGCGACAGCCCGGCGATCTCGGCGCACTCGGTGGCCGTCGCACCGCCCTCCAGCGTGCCGAGATGTTCCATGATCGCCATACGGGCCGGGTGAGCCAGCGCCCGCATCACCTGCGGGTCGCTGATCGTCACCCGGCGCTGCTCGGGCCGCGCCTCGGTCATGCCCCAATGATCCCGCGCCGCCGACACCTGGACACGCAGGGTGGAGCCCGTCGACTCAGGCGACCTTGAGCTGCTCGTCGCCGAAATCGGCGATCAGCTTGAGCGTGCCGCCGAGAGCGGCGATGTACCGCGCGAGCACGTCCTGGGTCGCGACACTGCCCGCCTCGATCTGCGACACTCGCGCGACCGACACACCCATCCTCAACGCGACCTGCTCCTGAGTCATCTCGCGCCGCTTGCGCAGCTCCGCGAGACGCCACCCGCGGGCCTCGTCGAGCATGCCACCGATCGCGGCCTCGAATGCCTGCACACCACCGGCGGTCTCCACCGCCCGGCCCAGGTGCGAGGTGTCACGCCACCGCTTGACGCCGCTCATCGAATCTCCTCCTGCCGCTCCTTGAGGTAGGTGTCGTAGAGCTGCTCCGCCTCCGGAATGGCATCCCGGTACCAGCGCGTCCACTGCCCCGACTTGTCGCCGGCGACCAGCAGAACCGCGGAGCGCCACGGGTCGAAGACGAAGAGAATCCTGATCTCGGTGCGCCCGGCAGAGGGAGGCCGCAGCTCCTTGAGGTTACTGAGGCGAGATGCGGTGATGCTGTCGACCAGCGGGCGCCCCTCGATGGGACCGTTGCGTTCCAGCACCAGGATTGCCTGGTTCACCAGGCGGTGCGACTCACGGTCGGCAGCGTAGAGCTCATCGAGGAAGTCCTCGACCTGCCCGGTCATCAGAATCTCCCACTCCACTTCTCATCCCCGAACTTAAGAATATTATTAAGAGCCGGGTCGGTCGAGTGACACGCTCGGCAGGAAAAATCGGTGGTGCGGGCGGCTGGATGGCCGTAGCGTGGATGGCCGCCCGACGGCCGCGGTGAGCATGCACCGCAGCGGACGTCCCCGCGCCGGGAGCAGGCCAACCGCCCCGGACACGCGAGCGAGCCTCAGTTGAGCCATCGGAGTTCACAGTGCCCGCAACCGAACTTGACACCACGCCCGAACGTGACGCCACGCCCGACCTCGACGCCGAACTCGCCGCCGAGCGCGCCCACCTCGACGCCTCCCGAGCCGCGCTGAAACGGATGCGGGAACGCGCCGAGGCGCTCTTCGCCACCGGCGACAAGGTGGCCGGTGACTCGTACACCGCCGAGCAGCTCGGCCGGCACATGGCCCGGCGGGTCAAGGAGCTGGCCGACGACCCGACCACGCCGCTGTTCTTCGGCCGCCTCGACTTCGGGGAGACGGACCCGGACCACGCCGGGCGGGACTACCACGTCGGGCGGCGGCACGTCACCGACGAGCTGGGCGAGCCGCTGGTGCTGGACTGGCGGGCCCCGGTGTCCCGGTCGTTCTACCGGGCCAGCGCGCGTGACCCGCAGGGCGTCGCCGTACGCCGCCGGTTCGGGTTCAGCGCGGGCGTGCTGACCAGCTTCGAGGACGAGCACCTGGACCGGGGCGAGGAACTCGGCACCGCCAGCCGCATCCTCACCGCCGAGATCGAGCGCCCCCGCGTCGGCCCGATGCGCGACATCGTCGCCACCATCCAGCCGGAGCAGGACGAACTGGTCCGGGCCGACCTGGCCGACTCGATCTGCGTGCAGGGCGCGCCCGGCACCGGCAAGACGGCGGTCGGGCTGCACCGCGCCGCGTACCTGCTCTACCTGCACCGGGAACGACTGCGCCGCTCGGGAGTGCTGATCGTCGGGCCGAACCGGGCGTTCCTGTCGTACATCGCGGCGGTGCTCCCCGCGCTCGGTGAGGTCGAGGTCGAGCAGGCCACCGTGGAGGACCTGGTCGCGCGGGTCCCGGTCCGCGCTGTCGACGACCCGGCCGCCGCCGCGCTCAAGCACGACGTCCGGATGGCCGAGGTGCTGCGCCGGGCCGTCGAGGCCCACATCGGTACGCCCACCGAGCCGATCATGGTGTCGGACGGCTCGTACCGGTGGCGGATCGGGCTCGACCCGCTGCACCGGCTGGTCACCGAGACGCGCCAGGAAGGGCTGCCCTACGCCACCGGCCGGGAACGGGTCCGGGCGCGGGTGGTGGGGCTGCTGCAACGCCAGGCGGAGGCGCGCCGGGCGGAGTCGCCGAGCGACGCCTGGCTGCGGCGGATGAGCCGGATCAAGCCGGTCACCGACCTGCTCGACGCGGTCTGGCCGGCGCTCACCCCGAACGGGCTGCTGCACCGGCTGCGCACCGACGCCGACGCGCTCGCCGCCGCCGCGGACGGCCTGCTCACGCCCGAGGAGCAGGAGCTGTTCCGGTCCGGCAAGCCCGCGCGCACCGCGAAGGCGACCCGGTGGACCGCCGCCGACGCGGTGCTCATCGACGAGGTGGCCGGGCTGCTGGAACGGCCCGCCGGCTTCGGGCACGTGGTGGTGGACGAGGCGCAGGACCTCTCCCCGATGCAGTGCCGCGCCATCGCCCGGCGCAGCGAGCACGGCTCGATCACGCTTCTCGGCGACCTCGCCCAGGGCACCGCGCCGTGGGCCGCGACCGACTGGCGGGAGTCCCTGGCCCACCTGGGCAAGCCGGACGCCGCTGTGGTGCCGCTGAGCGTGGGCTTCCGGGTGCCGGCGGCAGTGGTGGCGTTCGCGAACCGGCTGCTGCCGGCGCTCGCCGTCGACGTACCCCCGGCCCGCTCGCTTCGCCACGACGGCGCGCTGGATGTGCGTACCGCCGAGGACCTGGCGGCCGCGACGGTGGCCGAGGTGCGGGCGGCGCTCGCGCACGACGGCTCGGTCGGTGTGATCGCCGCGGACGACGCGGTGGACCGGCTGCGCGCGGCGCTCGCCGACGCGGGCGTCGAGACCGCGACCGCCGACGACGTCGAGGCCGCGGCGCGCGTAACCGTGGTCCCGGCGACGCTGGTCAAGGGCCTGGAGTACGACCACGTGGTGGTCGTCGAGCCGGCCGCGATCGTGGCCGCCGAGCCGCGTGGGCTGCACCGCCTCTACGTGGTGCTGACCCGGGCGGTCTCCCGCCTGGCCGTGCTGCACCGCGAGCCGCTGCCCGCGCCGCTGACGGCCTGACGCGGGCGGGCGGCTGCGGCCCGGCTGCGGCCCGGGCGGGCGGACCCGTCAGGCGCTCAGCGCGGCGGCGACCTCGCGCAGCGGACGGCCGGACTCGGCGATCGGCACGGTGAACGACAGCCAGGAACCGTCGGTGAAGTCGATCCGCAGCCGCTTCGGGTTGAGCCGGTGCCACCCGACCCGGGCCGAGGCGACCTCCGCACGCGCGGCCGACCACGCCACCGACGTCTCGGCCAGCGCGCGTTCCTCGGCCTCGCGCCCGGCCAGCAGCTTGACCCCGCCGGTACGGCAGACCAGCAGCCGCCGGTCGGTGACCGCGAGCAGCGTCTCCCGGACCTGGAGGTCGGGCCGGGCCGGGCGGAGCGCGCGGTGCAGGCGGGAGGCGGCCGAGCCGGGCTCGCCACGGCCGGCGATCCCCCAGCCGATCGCATCGACCAGCCGGTCGCCGCGGTCCCAGGTGGCCAGCGGCAGGAGGACGTTCAGCAGCACCGAGCCGAGCGTCCGCCGACCCGGCTCGGCAGTGGACTCCGGTTCGGGCGGCGGCGCCGGGGCGAGGCCCTGGCCGACGTCGGCCTTGGCGTGGGCCAGCACGCGCTCGCCGGGCTCGACGAGCCGGTCGATCGGGTCGCGGTATCTGGTCTCGTCCATCGGCTCAGTATCGGCCGTCGCCGTAGCCGTCGTCGGTACGGCGCTCCGCCGCCGGGGCGTTGCCCATCACCTCGCCGACGATCTCGCGTACCCGGGCGGCGGCGGCCTCCTGCGCCCGGTTCGCCGCGGCGGTGATCTCCTCGGCCAGCGTGTACGAGTCGAACCGCATGGCCCGCGCGTTGATGTCGGTGGAGAGGATCTTGCCGTCGGCGGCGGCCACCACGGTGACCAGGCCGGAGTCGCTGACCCCCTGGGCGCTGCTCTGCTCCAGCTCGGCCATCCGCGCGCCGAGTTCGCGCTGCCACCCGTCCAGGTTGCGGGCCAGCGCCTCGATCCGGTCCAGGGCCGGGAACGTCATGGGTGCCTCTCAGTTCACGATCGAGTCGAACACGTTCTGCACGCCCTTTGTGTACGGGCCGAGATCCTCGCGGTACGTGCCGTCCACCAGGTAGTTGCGGTCCTTGCGCCCGTCGGAGATGTCGTGCAGCCCCATGCCGGTGTCGAGCAGGGCGCCGCCGATACCGGGGATGTTCACCGGTGACGCCTGGTTGATGGCGAACTTGCCCGGGAACAGGATGGCGGCGCGTTTGGCCTTGAACAGCACCGCCTCCCTGGTGTAGCCGGCCTTACTGAACGCGCCGTACGCCTTCTTGGCCTTGCGGAGCTCCAGCACCACCTGGCGGTAGCGCATGAGCAGCTCGGCGACCTTCTGGAGCTTGGTGGCGAGCTTCGTGAGGATCTCCGCGAACCGCGCCACGATCTTGACCATGCGGCCGACGGTGGTGGCGAGCCGGGCCAGCACCCGCACCACTGTGGCGGCCAGGCTCACCCCGGCGCTCAGCACTGCCGCCACCGCGGCGATGATGACCTCGGTCAGGAACCAGAGCAGGAACTCCAGGATCAGCTCGACCAGCAGGTTGAACGCGTCGACAGCGGCATTGGCGGCGTCGACCAGCACCTCCTTGGTGCCGTCCAGCCCCTTGGCCAGTTCCTCCATCGCCTCCTCGATCGACTCCATCGAGGCGTGGAACTTGTCCGCCGCGTCGCCGTCCCAGGCGCCGCGCAGCCGGGCCCGGTCGGCGACCTGGTCGCCGGCGATCCGCCGGACCGCGTCGCCGGTGGTCAGCGCGAGCTGGGCCGCCCGCATCAGATCGTCCGGCTCGCCGGCGACCAGTTCCAGCAGCTGCTCGAACGGCCACAGCACGGCGTTGGACAGCGGCTTGAACGGGTCGGGCGTGCCCGACACGATCTGCTCGAAGTAGGTCTTGTTGCGCTGCAGCGCCTCGGTGCTCATCCCGCCCCCTCAGGCGCCCGGCTGGAACATGTCGGTGTTCGCCACGTCCGTGCCGGTGTACGCCTCGGCGGTGTCGCGGAGCCCTTCGGCGATCGTCGCCATCACCTCGGCGCCGTCCTCCAGCCCTGCCAGGCACGCCTCGAACTGCTGCTCGTACGCGGCGGCGAGACTGAACGACGCGGGCATCACGCCGAACGCGTGCCGGGCCACGTGGCCGTCGCGGAACAGCCGGTGCAGCTCACGGAACTGGCCGGCCCGGTCCCGGGAGGCGGCGGCGAACGCCGTCAACGCCTCCGGCTGCACCGCGAGATTCCTGCTCGGACTGGTCACGGACCCTCCCCAGTGTCCGGTCGGAACTTCCACCGTCCTCGACGGCGCCACCAGCCTAGGGGATGTGCGCAGTTCCACAGGGGGCGGCGACGGTTGCCCCGGCACGGTAGACAGGGAGTGCACGAGCACCCTTCCGCCGCCCGAGGAGCCCCGGATGATCCTGGCCCGCGCCGAACAGGTCAGTCGCCGCTACGGCGACGTGCTGGCCCTGGACCGGGTCGACCTGACCGTCCGGGCCGGGGAGCTGGTCGGCCTGCTCGGCCCGAACGGCGCCGGCAAGAGCACCCTGATCAACCTGCTGGTCGGGCTGCGCCGCCCGAGCGGCGGCCGGGTCGAGCTGTGCGGCGGCGACCCGCGTGACCCGGCGAGCCGGCGGCAGCTCGGCGTCACTCCGCAGGAGACCGGCCTGCCCGGCACGCTGCGGGTCGGCGAGGTGGTCGACTTCGTCTCCGCGCACTTCCCCGACCCGGTGCCCCGGGGCGAGCTGCTCGACCGGTTCGGCCTCGCCGACCAGGTACGCCGGCAGACCGGCGGCCTCTCCGGCGGCCAGCGTCGCCGGCTGGCGGTGGCGCTGGCGTTCGTCGGCCGTCCCCGGCTGGTGGTGCTGGACGAGCCGACCACCGGCCTCGACGTGGAGGCGCGGCACGCGCTCTGGGACGCGATCCGCGGCTTCCACGCCGACGGCGGCGCCGTGCTGCTGAGCAGCCACTACCTGGAGGAGGTGGAGGCGCTCGCGCAGCGCGTCGTGGTGATCGGCCACGGGCGGGTGCTGGCCGACGACTCGGTGACGGCGATCCGCGGGATGGTCGGCGTACGCCGGGTCAGCCTGGTCGCCGACGACCTGCCGACGCTGCCCGGGGTGGTCGCCACCGAACGCGCCGACGGGCGGGTGCACCTGCTCACCACCGACGCCGACCAGCTCGTCCGCGACCTGGTCACCGCCGGGGTGGCGTTCCGCGACCTGGAGGTCCGGCCCACCTCGCTGGAGGAGGCGTTCCTCGCCATCACGGCCGGCGACCGGCCCGCGCCCACCCCCGCCTAGGAGACAGTCGTGCCGCTCGCCCTCGTCCACGCCCGCTACCACCTCCTGGAGATCATCCGGATTCCGGTGGCGGTGGTGGGCAGCGCCTTCTTCCCCGCGGCCGCGATGCTCTTCTTCGTGGTGCCGTTCGCCGGCGACGACCCCACCGGCGCCACCTACGCCACCGCCGCCATGGTGACGTTCGCCGTGATGAGCGCCAACATCTTCCAGTACGGCGTGGGTGTCGCCGAGGACCGCGACCAGCCCTGGAACCCGTACACCCGGACCCTGCCGACCGGACCGGCCCCGCGACTCACCGGGCGGATCCTGGCCGGGCTGGTGCTGACGTACGTGTCGATGATCCCGGTGGTGGTGATCGCCGCGGTGGCCACCGAGGCCCGGGTCAGCGCGCTGCAGTTCCTGCTCGGGCTCGGCGCGGTAGCGGTGATCTCGGTGCCGTTCACGCTGCTCGGCCTGGCGATCGGCTACGCGCTGCCGAGCAAGGCGGCGATCGTGGTGGCGCAGGTGATCTTCTTCCCGCTGGCGTTCGGCGGCGGCCTGCTCTCCGGGCCGGACGACGCGCCCGGCTTCATCAAGGCGATCGCCCCCTACCTGCCGACCCGGGGCGCGGTGGAACTGATCTGGGCGGCGGTCACCGACTTCCGGCCCGGCACCCTGTCGCTGGTGATGCTGGGAGTCTGGGTGCTGGTGCTCGCCGCGGCCGCCGGCTGGGCGTACCGGCGGGACGAGGGACGCCGCTTCACCTGACCTTTTGTCCGGTTCCGGCCCGGTGGCCGACCCGGCGGTGCCACGATGCCGACAGGGCGGGTCAGCGGGACCGTCCCCGGCGAGAGGGGTCACCGTGAACGGCGTCGAGCCCGGCACACCCTGCTGGACCGACCTGGCCACGCCGGGGCTGGAGGACGCGCGACGGTTCTACCCCGAGCTGTTCGGCTGGACCGGGCAGATCTCCCCCGAGCCGGAAGCGGGCGGCTACACCGTCTTCCAGAAGGACGGCAAGGCCGTCGCCGGGGCCGGCCCGCCGGCCACGCCGGACCAGGTGCCGGTCTGGTCGATGTACGTGGCCACCGACGACGCCGACCTGGTCGCGACCCGGGTGGAGGCGGCCGGTGGGCAGGTGGTGGTCTCCCCGTTCGACGTCGCCACGCAGGGCCGGATGGCGGTGCTCGCCGACCCGGCGGGCGCGGTGTTCAGCGTCTGGCAGCCGATGGCGATGCGCGGGGCCGAACTGTTCAACGCACCCGGCGCGATGTGCTGGAACGAGCTTGTCACCCCCGATCCGGAGAACGCCAAGGAGTTCTACGCGCTGGTCTTCGGCTGGCACCCGGAGGAACGTCCCGCCGGGCCGGTGCCGTACACCGGGTGGCGCTGCGGCGCCCGGATCGTCGCCGGGATGCTGCCCCGGGCCGAGCCGATGCCGGAGGACCTGCCCGCGTACTGGGCCGTCTACTTCGCGGTGGAGGACGCCGACGTCACCGCCGCGCGGGCCGCCGAGCTGGGCGGCACCATCCTGGTCCCGCCGCGCGACAACCCGGCCGGCCGCAGCGCCGCCCTGCGCGACCCGTCCGGCGCCCTCTTCTCCATCTCCACCCTCCGCTGACCCCCTCCGCCGCGCGCGAGGCGGGTCCGGTCGAGATCTTGGTACGGGTTGGCCCCCAGGAGGGCCTGTTCGTACCAAGATCTATCTGCCCTCCCGGAAATCGGAACACCTGCCCAGGATTCGGGACGGCGCTCCCTGAGGGTGGGCTGTTCAGCGGCAAAGCCGCCACCCCGTCCGCCGATCTTGCAGTTGCGGCCCTCGTGGCGTTACATTCGCACCTTTTGTCGGGGCCGGAAGTGCAAGATCGACGGCGCGAAGGCGGGGCGGGTGGGGTCAGGTTGGGCGGACGGGGACCACCAAGGGGCCGTGGTCGCCGGGGATCACCCGGATGTGGGCTCGGTAGTGGCGGGCCAGCAGGGCCTCGGTGAGCACCTCGTCCGGTGGACCGGCGGCGGCCACCCGGCCGTCGGCCAGCAGCACCAGACGGTCGGCGTACTCGCCGGCGATCGAGAGGTCGTGCATGGTGGCCAGCACGGTCAGGCCGTGCTCGCGGCGGAGCTGGTCGACCAGTTCCAGCACCTCCTGCTGGTGCCCGATGTCCAGCGCGCTCGTCGGCTCGTCCAGCAGCAGCAGGGTGGCTCCCTGGGCCAGCGCCCGGGCCAGGAAGACGCGCTGCCGCTCGCCGCCGGAGAGCGTGGCCAGCTCACGGTGCGCGAACGGGCCGAGGTCGAGCCGGTCCAGCACCTCGTGCACGGCGGCCAGGTCGGCGGCGGACTCGCGGCCCAGCGCCGGGATGTACGGGGTACGCCCGAGCAGCGTGTAGTCGAAGACCGACATGCCGGCCGGCACCACCGGGGACTGGGCCACCGTGGCCACCACCCGGGCCCGTTCGCGGCGGCGGAGCGCGCCGATCGGCGTACCGAAGAGGGCGACCTCGCCCGGGCCGGTCAGCAGGCCGCCGACGGCGCGCAACAGGGTCGACTTGCCGGCGCCGTTGGGTCCGATCACGGTGACCCACTCACCGGCGGAGACCGTGAGGTCGACGCCGGCCAGGATCGGGTTGCCGCCGAGGGCGACCCGCAGGTCGTGCACGCGCACGGCGGGGGCGTTCACATCGCCACCCGGCGGGCGGTACGCAGGACGAGGACGAAGAACGGGCCGCCGAGCAGCGCGGTGACCACGCCGATCGGGATCTCGGCGGGGGCGGCGGCGGTACGGGCGACCACGTCGGTGAGCGCGAGGAACGCGCCGCCGAACAGCATGGACAGCGGCAGGATGATCCGGTGGCTGGAGCCGAAGAGCAGCCGCATGGTGTGCGGCACGATGATGCCGACGAAGCCGATCAGCCCGGACGCGGAGACCGCGGCGGCGGTACCGAGCGACGCGGCGGCGATCAGCAGGTAGCGGGAGCGCTGCGGGTGCAGGCCGAGACCGGTGGCCTCGTCGTCGCCGACGGAGAGCACGTCCAGCTCACGCCGGTGCAGCAGCACCACCACGGCGGTGAGCACGAAGTACGGCAGGACCAGCCACACGTCGTGCCAGCCGGCGGTGGCGAGCCGCCCGAGCAGCCAGGAGTAGACCTGCTGGATGTTGTCGGAGTGCTGTTGCAGCAGGTACGTCTGCCCGGCGCCGAAGAACGCCGAGACCGCCACCCCGGCCAGGATCAGCGTGGCCGGTGACCGGTCCCGTCCGCCGGCCGCGCCGAGCAGGTACGTCAGCACGACCGCGCCGAGCGAGCCGACGAACGCGGCGAGCGGGATGGTGATCGGCAACCCGGTCAGCGCCCCGCCGGCTCCGGCGCCGAGCACGATCGCCGTGGTGACCGCGAAGCCGGCGCCGGCCGCCACGCCGAGCAGGTACGGGTCGGCCAGCGGGTTGCGGAAGACGCCCTGGTAGCAGCCGCCGGCCAGGGCGAGGAGCGCGCCGACGAGCAGGCCGAGCACGACCCGGGGCAGCCGCAGCTCGGTGATGATCGCGATTTCCCGCTCGGTGAGCCCGCTGTCGAGGCGTACCCCGGGTAGCAGGTTGAGCAGTTCGGCGGCGACGCTGCCGGGCGGCAGGCTGACCGGGCCGAGTGAGACGCCGGCCACCAGCGCGACGAACACGGCCACGACTCCGGCGAGCAGCCAGCGCTTGCGTAGCCCGGCGGGCCGGACCGGGGCGCCGCCCGCGCCGGGCGCCCCGCGCCGCCCGGGGCGGGACAGCGACCGGATGCCCGGCCGGGACGCCCGAGGCGTTCCGGCCGGGTTCGGGGCGGAGTCCGCCTGTCGTAGGGCCACTGTCAGGCCGGAACCTTGGCGGTGGCGTCGACGATGACCTTGAGAAGGTCGACCACGCGCGGCCCCCAGCGCGAGGCGATGTCGTCGTCCAGCTCCACGATCTGGTTGTTCTTCACCGCGTTGATGCCGGCCCACCCGCTGCGCGCCTTCACCGTGTCGGCGTTCTGCTTGCAGCACTTGGTGTCGGACAGGAAGACGAAGTCGGGGTTCGCCTTGACGATGACCTCCTGGGAGAGCTGCGGGTAGCCGCCGTTCTTCCCGTCGGCGTCGGACGGGTCGGCGATGTTCTCCAGCCCGGCGAGCGCGTAGATGGTGCCGATGAACGTCTTGCTGGTCGCGGTGTACAGCTCCGGACCCAGTTCGTGGAAGTAGGTCAGCTTCTCGGTGCGCTTGGGCAGGTCCTTGGTCAGCGCGGTGATGTCGTCCTTCATCTTCTGCACCACGGCCTCGGCCTCGGACCGGTGGCCGGTGAGCGTGCCCAGGTCGGTGAGCTGCCGGTACGTGTCGTCGAGCGTGGCCGCGGCGGGGATCTGCAGCACCGGGATCTTCAGCGCGACGAGCTGGTCGGCGATCTTGTTGAGGTTGTCCGAGATCACCACCAGGTCGGGGTTGCGGGAGGCGACCGCCTCCGCGTTCGGCTGGTAGCCGGACAGGTCGGTGCGGGGCGCGTCGGCCGGGTAGTTCGACTGGTCGTCGACGGCGGTGACCTGCTTGCCGGCGCCGATGGCGAAGAGCATCTCGGTGGAGGTCGGCGAGAGCGAGACGATCTTCTCGGGCCGCTTCTCCAGCGTCAGCTTGCCGACGGTGGCCGGGAACGCGCCGCCGGAGGCGCCGGCGGCGGGGGTGTCGGTCGAGGTCTTCTCGGCGCAACCGCCGAGAAGCAGCACGCCGGCCGCGAGCGCGGTGGCGAAGAGCCGGGGGGTACGTCGGGACATGAAGCCTCCTGTCGGTCGAGGAGTGTGGTGCTTCGCCGACAGGAAGAGAGGCCCGTCCGCGAGGCGCCCTTCCTCGAGAGCGCGTGTCGCGACCGGGCCGCAGGCGACCTGGCTCGTCCCACGTCCGTCGGCGCCGGCGGGAGGCCGACGCCGCGCGTACGGGGCATCACAGTTGCGGGACAGCGCCGGTTTCGCACCGGCTTCGCTGTGGCACGGTCGGTGCCACGGTAGCGCACGACCAGCGGAGATCGTCCGGACGGTGGGGGTGGGTGGGAACCCCGGCGGGGGTGGAACCGGGGTTCCCACCCGGTGGTGAGGTCAGCAGTACTGGCTCTGCTTGCCGATCGCCCGGTACGGGCAGTCGGCGTACTCGGACAGGATCAGCACGGCCTCCCGGTTGCGTGAGGTCTGCGCCGGAATCACCTCGTCCGGCGGGTAGAAGCCGCCGCCGGAGGCCGAGCCGGGGTACATCTCGAAGGTGTACGCCCAGATCTTGTGGGCGCCCCACATCCAGTCGATGCTGGTGCCGTCGGCGATGTAGAGGTCGCTCGACTGTTCCGGGGTGTAGTTGTTGGTCGCCGCCATCTGCCGTCCGATGGTGGCGAAGGTGTTGTACTGGTCGGTGTTCATCCCGGTGGCGGTGTTGTTGTACGTGTACCCGTACGGCCAGAGCACCAGCTGCGAGTAGGTGTGGAAGTCGATGTTCGCCTTGATCTGCTGCACCCCGCCGACGACCCGGCTGTTGACGAAGTTGCGCAGCGCCGCGGTCTCCGGCGCGGAGAAGGCGGACGGGCCCCGGTAGGTGTCCGACGACTTCGAGCTGGACGAGCCGCCGCAGCAGCCCCACTGGTAGCCCCAGTTGCGGTTCAGGTCGGTGCCGACGGCGGTGGAGCCGCTGTTGGGCTGCCGGTTCTTGCGCCAGGAGCGGTAGGAGCCGGTGGCGATGTCGTATTCGCTGCCGTCGGGGTTGACGGTGGGGACGATCCAGATCTCCCGGGTGTTGACGATGTTTGTGATCCGGGAGTCGCTGCCGTAGTTGTCGGTGAAGAGGTTGAGCAGGTAGATCGCCATTTCGACGGTCAGGTGCTCACGCGCGTGCTGCTGGGCGTTGAACAGGATCTCCGGCTCCGCCTCGTCGGTGGCGACGTTGTCGGAGATCTTCACGGCCATCAGGTCCCGGCCCTGGTAGGACGTGCCGATGCTCAGCTTCCGCGCGATGGTCGGGTGGTCGGCGACCACCTTGTTCACCACCGCGGTCAGTTCGGCGTAGTCGTGGTAGTTCGAGTCGGCGGGCGGGAACGCGTTGGCGGTCATGCCCCCGTCGGCGTGGTCGTGCTCCGGCACGACGTCCTTCTCGAGCCGGAACCCGAGCCGGGTGATCGCGTTCGCCTCGGCCTTGGTGGCCGTGACGTGCAACACACCGTGTTCGGAGTAGTCGATGGCGGCGCCGGTGCCGGCGACCGCGGTGCGGTCCGCGGCGGTGCGGGGGCCGAGCACCCGGTACGCGACGGTGGCCGGCTCGCCGGAGCCTTCCGGCGCGGGCCGGGCGACGGCGGGCGCGGCGGCCGCGCTGACGATGGTCAGGCCGACGGCGGCGGCGAGCGCCAGCCGGCGGCGGAACGGAGAGGTGCGGAAGGCCATGGACAACCTCCTGGGGGTACGGGAGAGCTCCCGTTGTCCGCACACTCCACCAGGAGACACATGGTCATATCAATATCTGTCTCTTCCTTTAGTCATCCCGACCTGATCGTCACTTCGGCAATGATTTTCCATGCCTGAACATCTGGCGAAACTTCCCGCCAGGCGCGACAGTGAACGGCAACGATGCCGTCTCCCCGTGGAGCTGCCATGTTCGGACGACCCATGCGCGCGGCCGCCCTCGCCGGCCTCACCGCGCTCACCCTCCTCGGCACCACCGCACCGGCCCAGGCACAAGCCCCGCGGCCGGGCGTCACACACGACGAACAGATCACGTTCCAGGAGTTCTCCCGCTTCCCCGACTGGCGCAGCGGCTCCCACCAGGGCACCCGCGCCGTACCGGGCCGCCACCCCGCGCTGACCATCGACCGCCCGGTGGGCACCACCGAGTTCACCGACGAGCACACCGGCACGACCCGCACCTGGGAGTACGCCACCTGGACCTCGCCCGAGCGGCGGATCGGCTTCGACGCCAGCGAGATGGTCGCGTCCTGGAACGCCGCCACCCCGGCCGGCACCTGGATCCAGGTCGAGCTGCACGGCACGTACAACACCGGGGCGCAGACCCCGTGGTTCGTCATGGGCCGCTGGGCCTCCGGCGACCAGGACATCAAGCGGTCCACGCTGGACGGCCAGGGCGACCCCTGGTCGAGCATCTGGACCGACACGTTCTCGATCGACGACGCCGACGCCGGAGTGCTGCTGCGCTCGTACCAGTTGCGGCTGACGCTCTACCGCGCGCCCGGCCAGGCCGCCGCGCCGCAGGTGCGGATGGTCGGCGCGATGGCGTCGAACGTGCCCGACCGGTTCACCGTCACCCCGAGCCGGGGCGGCATCGCCTGGGGCACCGAGTTGGCCGTGCCGCGCTACTCGCAGAACGTCCACATCGGCGAGTACCCCGAGTACAACGGCGGCGGCGAGGCGTGGTGCTCCCCCACCTCGACGGAGATGGTGGTCGAGTACTGGGGCCGCAAGCCCTCGGCCGAGGACACCTCCTGGGTCGACCCCGCCTACCCCGACCCGACCGTCGACCACGCCGCCCGGATGACCTACGACTACGAGTACGACGGCGCGGGCAACTGGCCGTTCAACACCGCGTACGCGGCGAGCTTCCCCGGCCTGGAGGGCCGGGTCACCCGGCTGCACTCGCTGGACGAGGCGGAACGCTTCATCAAGGCCGGCATCCCGGTGGTCACCTCGCAGTCGTTCCTCGCCAGCGAATTGGACGGGGCCAACTACGGCACCGCCGGGCACCTGTTCGTGATCGTCGGCTTCACCGCCGAGGGCGACGTGATCGTCAACGACCCCGCGTCCTCCTCGAACGAGGCGGTGCGCAACGTCTACAAGCGGGAGCAGTTCGAGCAGATCTGGCTGCGCACCAAGCGCTACCGGGCCAACGGCACAGTGGCCTCCGGCTCGGGCGGCATCGCGTACCTGATCAAGCCGGTCGACCGGCCGTGGCCGGTCGTCCCGGGCTCGACCAACTGGTGAGCGGCTCGACCATCCGGTGAACCGCTCGACCGGCTGGTGAACGGCGAAGGGCCCGGCGCGACGTCGCGCGCCGGGCCCCGCCGGTCCGCTCAGCTGTCGCGGCGTTCGCCGTCCGGCTCGGCCTGGTCCTCACCGGCCAGCGCGGAGCGCAGCCGGTCCTTCTCCACGCGGCGCCGCTCGGCCGCCTCCGCCATCTCCCCGGCCATCTGGTCCCGCAGGCCCTTGAGCAGGAAGAACGACAGCGTGGCGGAGAAGATCAGCGCCAGCATCAGCCGCAGGAACATGTTCATGTCGACGAACCAGAGGGCCGCCAGCACGACGACGAACAGCCCGATCCGGCCCAGCGTGTACTTGAGCGCCGCGCTCATTCCCGCATTCCCACTCTCTTCGTGCCTCAGCCCGTACGCCGGGCCAGCCAGTGCACGCCATGAAACCAGACGACCGCGTAGACCACGGTGAACACCGCCGCGGCCAACGCTCCCGTGAACAGCGCGGGCAGCCCCGAGGCCAGTCCGGCGGCCAGCAGACCGGCGAGCACGCCGAGCGCGATGCCGGCCAGCGCCGCCACCACCCGGGCGGCGCCGAACTCCCAGGCCCGGAACTCGTCCCAGAACAACCAGAGCGGCAGGATCACCGCCAGCCAGCCGTTCGTGCCCCCGAAGCCGCTGTCGCCGATGGTGGCGAACGCCCATTCGAAGACCAGCAGCGCCAGCACCCCGATGACCAGGCCGGCGAGGCTCACGCCGAGCAGGTCACCGAGGGTCAGGATGCGCCCCTCGGCGTCACGCCGGGGGAAGGCGCGCTGCTGTTCCTCGCCGCTCATCGCCCGCTCAGGCCCAGACCTGCTGCGGCTCGGACCGGCGCTCCGCCAGCGACGGCGGACCGTCGTACTCGCGCACGATCTCGTAGCGGGTGTTCCGCTCGACCGGGCGGAACCCGGCGTCCCAGATCATGTGCAGCAGGTCGTCTCGGTGCATGGTGTTCGGCGTGCCGTACGAGTCGGCGTCGTGGGTGATCTTGTATTCCACGACCGAGCCGTCCAGGTCGTCGACGCCGAAGTTCAGCGAGAGCTGAGCCACCGACAGGCCGTGCATGACCCAGAAGCACTTGACGTGCGGCACGTTGTCGAACAGCAGCCGGGAGACCGCGAACGTCTTCAGCGACTCGGCCGGCGAGGCCATCGTGGTGCGGGCCTGGATCCGGTTACGGATCTTGCCGTCAGCCGAGTCGACGAAGTCGTGCTGGTAGCGCAGCGGGATGAAGACCTGGAAGCCACCGGTCTCATCCTGCAGCTCGCGCAGCCGCAGCACGTGGTCGACCCGGTGCCGGGGCTCCTCGATGTGGCCGTAGAGCATGGTCGACGGCGTCTTCATGCCCTTGGAGTGGGCCAGCCGGTGGATGCGCGACCAGTCCTCCCAGTGGCAGTTGTGGTCGACGATGTGCTGGCGGATCTCCCAGTCGAAGATCTCCGCGCCGCCGCCGGTCAGCGACTCCAGGCCGGCGTCCATCAGCTCGTCGAGGATCGCGTCGGCGGTGAGCCCGCTGATCTTCTCGAACCACTGCACCTCGGTCGCGGTGAACGCCTTGAGGTTGACGTTCGGCAGCGCGGCCTTCAGCTCCCGCAGCACCTTCGGGTAGTAGCGCCAGGGCAGCGTCGGGTGCAGGCCGTTGACGATGTGCAGCTCGGTGAGCTGCTCGTCCTCCATCTCCTTGGCCTTACGGACCGCCTCGTCGATCCGCATCGTGTAGGCGTCCTTCTCGCCCGGCTTGCGCTGGAACGAGCAGTACGCGCACGACGCCGAGCAGACGTTCGTCAGGTTCAGGTGCCGGTTGACGTTGAACATCACCCGGTCGCCGTTGAGCTCCGTACGCCTGTGGTGGGCCAGCCGGCCCAGCCAGGTCAGGTCGTCGCTGTCGTAGAGGGCGATGCCGTCCTCGCGGGTCAACCGCTCCCCGGCGTACACCTTCGCTTCGAGTTCGCGCTTGAGTCCGGCGTCCATCCGAAAGCCACGTCCTTCCCCCTGGGTTCCCGATCGAGCGTACGTCGCGGGTCCGACCAGCCGCCGACGTGGTCGAGCCAGTTCACCCGCCGTCACTCTCCGCACATCGACATCGCTGCGACGGTGAGGTAAGACAGGGTGGGGCGGAACACACACCAGTGCCGTCCTGTCCTGACACGCCCCACCTCGCGTGGCGGGCACCAGACCGGACGGGGAGCGGAATGTCCGACAGCACCAAGGCCCGGCGGCGACGAGGCCGGCAGCCGGTGATCTCACCGGTCCTGCGTCCGGCCCTCTGGTCCGCCCTCCTCGGTGCGGTCGCGGCGGCGGCGCTCGCCACCCCGGCCTGGGCCGACCCGCTGCCCGACACCGTGCCCAGCACCGGCTCCCGCCCCCAGGTCACCGGCCCCCTGCAACTGCCCGGCAGCGTCCCCGGCCTGCCCGGCAGCGTTCCGGGCGTGCCCGGAGCAACCGTCCCGGGCCTGCCGGGCGGCACCACCGGCGTCACCAACCCCGCCGACGGCCCGCTGATCGCGCAGATCAACCAGCTCGACGCCCAGGTCGGGCTGCTGGGCGAGGAAATGCTGCGGATCAAGGGCGAGCGGGACGCCGCACAGGCCGAGCTGACCCAGTCCGCCGCCCGGCTCAAGGAGGCCCAGGACGCGCTCACCCGGGCCCAGGAGAACGCGAAGAGCGCCGCCGCCGACGCGGTCAAGGCCGACGCGGCGCTGCCGCCGGGCGAGTTCGGCGCCAGCCTGCGTGACTTCGCCAACCTCCAGCGCATCACCCGGGGCGACAAGGCCGAGGGCGCCACCACGTCGGTGACCGGCGAACTCCTCCGGGCCACGAACGCCGAGCGGATCGCCCGGGAGGCGCACGACTCGGCCCAGCGCCGGGCGACCGAGAAGGCCGCCGAGTTCACCCGCGCCGAGACCGACCTGCGCAAGCAGGAGACGACGCTCGTCGCGCTGCGCAAGGAGAACGCCGCCAAGCTGCTCGAGATCGAGCGCCTGGCCGACGCCGCCGAGCAGCAGCTCGGCAGCTCGTACGTCGTCAACCAGAGCATCGACGGTCTGGCGGCGGACCCCAAGGCGCTCGCCGCGGTCCGCTACGCCCTCGCCCAGCTCGGCGACCCGTACCTCTGGGCCGCCGAGGGCCCGGACCGGTTCGACTGCTCCGGCCTGGTGCTTGCCTCCTACCGGTCGGCCGGCTACAAGGGCCTGCCGCGGGTCGCCAAGGACCAGTACTACGCCACCCGCTCCCGCACCGTCTCACCGAACGCGCTGCTCCCCGGCGACCTGCTCTTCTTCGCCTCCAGCAGCAGCTGGACGAGCATCCACCACGTCGCCATGTACATCGGCAACGGCAAGATGGTGGAGGCGCCCCGGACCGGCGACGTCGTCAAGATCTCGGTGGTCCGCTGGTCCCGGCTCTACGCCGCGACCCGGGTGATCGGAGCCGTCGCCGCCCCGGCCACCCCGGCTCCCCCGCCGCCCGTGCCGACCACCCCGCCGCCGTCGTCCCCGACGCCGAAGCCGACGCCCACCACGCCGAAGCCGACGCCGACGACCCCCAGGCCGACGCCGACCACCCCGAGGCCGACCACGCCCACGCCGGACCCGACGACCTCCAGCCCGACGCCCAGCACGCCGCCCAGCCCGCCCGAGGAGCCGACGCCGACGCCGAGCGAGAGCAAGAGCGCCGCGCCGAGCACCAGCGCCGCCCCGAGCAGCAGCAGCGTCGCCCCGTCGCGCAGCCCGTCCGCCAGCGCCTCTGCCAGCGCCAGCGGCAGCGCCGACTGACCCAACCCGCACTCCGGCTGTGCGCCCGGGCCGGAATATGGCACGGTGAGATCCAGGCACTTTCGGCCGGCGCCACGGTCGGGGGCGAGCGTAGGTGCGGAGGGGCGAGATGGGCGAGCACGAGGTTCCGGCGGAGAAGGTCCACCCCGGACCGACGCCCGACGCCGCCGACCCTGCCGACGACAGCCCGGCAGCGGCCCGCCCCGGGCCGGTGGCCGTCGCGCGGGCACGGGTGACCGTCGCCGGGGCAGCCGTACCGCCTCCCGCCGGCGACGAGCCGCCGGCGGCGCCGTCGAGCCCCACCACGTACCGCGCGGGCACCCCGGCGGACGCCCCGCCGCTGGACCGGCGTCAGCCCGGCGCGACAGTTCCCCCGTCGACCTGGTCCGCCTTCGCCGTGGCCGAACGCCCGGCGACGCCCGAGGCCCCCATCAGCACACCCGCTGCGGGTACGCCCTCCCCGGCCACGCCGGACGGCCCGGCGGCCGGTATCCCGGCTCCCCGTGTCTCCGGTTCCGCCCGGGTCCCCGTGCCCACGACGACGGCCCTCACCGACTCGGCTGCCCCGGCCGTTCCGCCTGCCGTGTCCGCTCCCGCCGTGTCCGCTCCCGCCGACTCGTCCATACCGGCCGCTCCGGCTGGCGTGTCCACTCCGGCGGGCGCGTCGACTTCGGCGGGCGGCGAGACGCCGGGTGAGGACGCCGCCGGCGCGGATGCGGTCGCGACCGACGATCGACCGGACCGCGACGCCGCGCCGGGCGGGCCGGAGAACGCGGCCGGAAGCACCGCCACCGATCCCCGGGACGGCGCCCCGGCAGCCGGGTCCGCCGACTCCGGCACCGCGTCCCCCGCCCTCGCCGAGCAACCGGCCGGGCCGGGTGCGGTGCCCTCCGCGAAGCCCGCCGACCTCGATGCGGCGCCGTCCGCGAAGCCCGCCGGGCTCAATGCCGCGCTGTCCGCGAAGCCGGCCGGGCAAGGCGGGACGGCGCACGCCCGGGCCAGCGCCGCGGTACCCGGCCTGAGCCGGGTGTCCGCCGACGAGATCGCCGCCTCGGTGGTGACCGCTCCCGCCGCCGCGACCGTCTACCGGGCGGGTCCGGTGAACCCGGAGCCGCCCGAGCCCGCCCAGCCGCCGGAGCCCGCGCAGCCCCCGGCCCCGCACGGTCCGGAGCCCGAGCCGGCGCCGACCCCGGTACCGGGTCCGACCCCGCCGTCGCCCGCGCCGCCGGTGCCGGAGCCGGAGCCGCCGTTCCGGCCCACGCCGCCCGCGCCCGCGCCGCCCGCGCCGCCCGCGCCGGCGCCCACCCCACCGGGGCCGGTTCCGCCCGTACCGGGGCCGCCGGTGCCGCCGCCCGGACCCGCGGTGCCCCCGCCGCCGCCCCCACCGGGTCCGATGCCCGCGCCCCCGTTCCCGCCACCACCGGCGATGACGGCCGCGGCGAACCCGCTGCCCGCGCCGCTGTTCCCCGCGCCACCGGCCACCGCAGGCCCGTCGTTCGGCACGCCGTCGGCCACCCCAGGCGCGCCGTCGTTCGTCACGCCACCGGTCACCGCGGGCCCGCCGTCGTTCGCCACGCCGTCGGCCGGCTCGGCAGTGCCGCCCGCGCCGGCCACCACGCCCTTCCCGTCCGCGCCGCCGGCCACGACCGGCACTCCGGCGTCCTCCGCCGAGTCGCCTCCGGCGTGGGCCGCCGCGCCCGTCTCCGCCCCGCCGCCGCCCGCGGTCCCGGCGCCGGCGCTGCCGACCTGGCCGCCGCCGGCCACGCCGGCCCGCGACGTCGACGCGACCCGTCCGGTACGTCAGCAGTCCGGCAGCACGGACCTCGCCGGCGCCGTCTACGGCGGCGGGACGGACGGACCCGGTTTCGCCACCGTGTCGTTCCCGCAGGGCAATCCGCTGGAGAACTCCGGCTCGCTGACCGGGCACATCCTGGCCCAGGGCTGGTCCGAGGAGAGCCCGGCGGCCCGGGGCGGCAACGCCAAGGTGATCATCGTGCTGGCGGTCGCGCTCACCATGCTCATCGCGATCAGCCTGCTCGTGGTCTTCCTGGCCAACGACGCGCTCAGCGGCCTGACCGGAGCCATGCCGGTCGAGTGACGGGGGTGAGCCCGCCCACTACCGCCTCGCGCTGCCGTGGCGGAGTGGGCGAAGCGCCGTACACTTGTCTCCGATTACTGACCTGGCGCGCCCCGATTGCGCGCTCATGGGCGATCTTGCGGGCGATTCGGCGGCGTGACAGGCCGCGGCGGGCCATCGCGAAGATGCGCCCCGCTCGAGAGGCATTTCTTGACCACGTTCGCTGAATCCAGCACGTCCCCGTCCGTCGACCCGAACTCCGACGCCGTCGACTTCGCGTCGCTCGGCCTGCCCCGGCAGCTCGTCGAGGCGCTCGCCCGCCAGGGCATCACCACCCCGTTCGAGATCCAGCGGGCCACCCTGCCCGACTCGCTCGCGGGCCGCGACGTACTCGGCCGGGGCCAGACCGGCTCGGGCAAGACGCTCGCCTTCGGCCTGCCGGTGATCGCCCGGGTCGCCGACCGCAACCGGGCCCGGCCGCTGCACCCCCGCGCGCTCGTCCTGGTCCCCACCCGTGAACTCGCCATGCAGGTGAACGACGCCCTCGTGCCGCTCGGCAAGTCGGTGGGCGTCTTCCTGAAGACCGCCGTCGGCGGCGTGCCGTACGACCGGCAGATCGACGCGCTGCGCCGCGGCGTGGAGATCGTCGTGGCCACCCCGGGCCGGCTCGGCGACCTGATCGAGCGCGGCGTATGCCGGCTCGACGACGTCGAGATCACCGTGCTGGACGAGGCCGACCAGATGGCCGACATGGGCTTCCTGCCCGAGGTCACCCAGCTTCTGTCGAAGACCCCGGCGGACGCGCAGCGGCTGCTGTTCTCGGCCACCCTGGACAACGACGTCGACACGCTCGTCAAGCGGTTCATGACCGACCCGGTCACCCACTCGACCGCGCCGGCCACCGCTGCCGTGTCCACCATGGACCACCACCTGCTGCTGATCCCGCCGCACGACAAGTTCGCGGTCGCGGCGTCCATCGCCGCCCGCGAGGGCCGCACCATGCTGTTCGCCCGTACGCAGCTCGGCGTGGACCGGCTGGTCGAGCAGCTCGCGGCCGTCGGCGTGCGGGCCGGTGGGCTGCACGGCGGCAAGACCCAGCGAATGCGTACCAAGACGCTCGCCGAGTTCCGCGAGGGCCGCACGCCCGTGCTGGTCGCTACCGACGTGGCGGCCCGCGGCATCCACGTCGACGGCGTGTCGCTGGTGCTGCACGTGGACCCGCCGAAGGACCCGAAGGACTACCTGCACCGGGCCGGCCGCACGGCTCGGGCCGGCGAGTCGGGCGCGGTGGCGACGCTCGTGCTGCCCAAGCAGCGCCGCACCACGCTGGCCATGATGGAGAAGGCGGGCGTCGAGCCGGCCGAGACCCGGGTCCGGGCGGGCGACGAGGCACTGGCCGAGCTGACCGGCGCGCGCGAGCCCAGCGGCGTACCCGTCCGGGACGAGCCGGAGCCGCGGCGCGGCGGCCCGCGCCGCTTCGGCGACCGGGACGGCCGGGGCTTCGACCGGGGTGGCCGGAGCGGCTTCTCCGACCGTGGCGAGCGCCGGTTCGGCGACCGCGACGGCCGGGGCGAGCGCCGCTACGGCGACCGGCCCGCGGGCGAGCGGTCCGGCGACCGGTTCGCGGACCGTGGCGGTGACCGCCGGTTCGGCGACCGGCCGGCGGGCGAGCGCTACTCGGGCGAGCGGGCCGGTGGCGGCGAGCGCCGCTTCGGGCGGCCGGAGCGTCGCGACGACCGGAGCTTCGGCGACCGGCGGTCCGACGGCCGGAGCTTCGGCGAGCAGCGGTCCGACGACCGTGGCCAGCGCAGCGACCGCTTCGGCGGCCAGCGCGACGACAGGCGTTTCGGCGAGCGCGCCGACCGCCCGTTCGGGGACCGGCACCGGCCGGCGGCCGGGCGCGGGTACGACCGCGACGAGCGGCGGTACGACGACCGGCCGGGTGGCTTCGGTGACCGTCGCCAGGAGGACCGCCCGCACGCCGAGCGGCGTTTCGGTGACCGGGGCGACGCGCGCCCGGCCGAGCGCCGGAGCGGCGGTTTCCGGGCCGAGGGGCGGGGCCGGGACGACCGGCGCGGCTTCGGCGGGCGACCGCCGGCGCGTACCCACTGATCTGAGCGCAGCCACAGCCGCCGCCGAGCACCCGCTCGGCGGCGGCAGTGCGTCTGTGGTGATTTCGGCTCCCGTTCTAGGTGCGCGGCGTGAGGACGGGATGTCGCCAGGTCGGCTCGTTCCCTACCTTCGAAGTCGTGACCAAGGAGACGGGACCGGGCGAACTCGTCGCGGCCGGTGAGATCTTGAAGATGCTCGGCGTGGGCAGATCGAGATTCCGCGAGATCCGGCGGCATCCCGCATTCCCCGCGCCGTATCAAGAGCTGTCGGTCGGCGCCGTCTGGCTGAAGCGGGACGTGGAGCGGTACATCCGGGAGCACCGGCCGCCCCGGCCGGCGGACGACGACGAGTAGCCCGAAGAGGCACGACCATGACTACCTTCGTCGGGTGAGACGACCACGCCTGTACGGGCCCGGTGAGCTGGCCGCCCTGTTCGGCGTATCGCGTCAGCGGGTCCTGCAGATCACCCGCCGCCCCGGGTTCCCCGAGCCGCTCGCCCGGCTGATCGGCATGAACGTCTGGGACGCGGACGAGGTCGACGAGTGGGCCCGCCACAACCGGCCGTCGCGCCCCACTGAGGGCGACGAGCAGGGGTAGTCAGTGGCCATCCGGCCGGCGGCGGCGTTCGCGCATCCGCTGCCGCTGGCCGCCGGGTCGCGTAACGTCCGGACCATGCCGAAGTCGCTCTTCTGGGCCCGGACCGACACCGCCGGCTGCGAGCACGTCGTGCTCGACGGCGGGCAGGGGCTGACCGCGCAGGGCGTGGCACTCGCCGTGGACCCGATCCCGTACACCTGCCGTTACCGCCTGGCGCTCGCGCCCGACTGGTCGACCGACCAGCTGGAGGTCGAGGCAGAGGGCGCGGGCTGGTCGCGAAGCGTACGCCTGGAACGGGGCCGGGACGGGTGGCGCGTGCGTACCGGCGAGGAGGGTGACCTGGACGCGGCGCTGAGCGCGGCGGGCCACCCACCGGCGGGGTTGCCGGGCACCGACGACCCGGGCCGGCTGGACGACGCGCTCGACGTCGACCTGGGCGGGTCCCCGCTGACGAACACGATGCCGATCCGCCGGATCGGGTTGGGGCGGCTGCCCGCCGACATGGCGACGGCGGTGACCGTGGCCTGGGTGCTGCTGCCCGGCCTGGCCGTGATCCCGGCCGAGCAGGTCTACACCTCGCTCGGCCCGGGCCGGGTCCGGTACGCCAGCGGCACGTTCACGGCCGACCTGGAGGTCGACCCGGAGGGTTTCGTGGTGCGCTATCCGGGGCTGGCCGAGCGGGTCGACCCGCGCTGACGTCCGCCGCCGCCAAAGCCGGGGCGCCGGTCAAGCTGGCCAGGCGCCGTCGGTCAGGAACCGGTCGATGGTGGCCAGGTGCGGGGCGAGGTCGAGGCCCTGCCCGGCCACCCACTCGTCGGAGTAGTAGGTGTCGCCGTACCGGTCGCCCGGGTCGCAGATGAGCGTGACCACCGAGCCGGTACGTCCGTCCGCCAGCATCTGGGCGATCAGCCCGAACGCGCCCCACAGGTTGGTGCCGGTGGAGCCGCCCACTCGGCGGCCGAGCACCGCCGAGCCGGCCCGCATGGCGGCGAGCGACGCGGCGTCCGGCACCTGCACCATCCGGTCCACCACGCTGGGCAGGAAGGACGCCTCGACGGTGGGCCGCCCGATGCCTTCGATCCGGGAGCCGCGGCCGGTGCACACCGACCAGTCGCCGGCCTGCCAGGCGGGGTAGAACGCGGAGTTCTCCGGGTCCACCACGCAGAGCTTGGTGGGCAGCCGCCGGTAGCGGGCGTAGCGGCCGATGGTGGCGCTGGTGCCGCCGGTGCCGGCGCCGACGACGATCCAGGCGGGCACCGGGTGCCGTTCCAGCGCGAGCTGGGCGTAGATCGACTCGGCGATGTTGTTGTTGCCCCGCCAGTCGGTGGCCCGCTCGGCGTACGTGAACTGGTCCATGAACCGGCCGCCGGTGTCCTCGGCGAGCCAGCGCGCCTCCACCACCACCTTCGCCGGGTCCTGGACGAGGTGGCAGCGCCCGCCCTGGAACTCGATCTGGGCGATCTTCTCCGGCGAGGTGGAGGCGGGCATGACCGCGATGAACGGCAGCCCGAGCATCCGCGCGAAGTACGCCTCGGAGACCGCCGTCGAGCCGGACGACGCCTCGACGATGGTGGTGTCCGGGCCGATCCAGCCGTTGCAGAGCCCGTAGAGGAACAGCGAGCGGGCGAGCCGGTGCTTGAGCGAGCCGGTGGGGTGCACCGACTCGTCCTTGAGGTAGAGGTCGATCCCCCACTCGCGGGGCAGCGGGAACGGCAGCAGGTGGGTGTCGGCGGAGCGGTTGGCGTCCGCCTCGACAGCGGCGATCGCCTCGGTCACCCAGCGCCGGCTGGCCTCGTCGCACCGGTCGAGATGAGTCACGTCGGCAACGTTACAAGCGAGGTGGGCTCGGGTTTTCCCGGACCCGGCGGGCCTGCCGCCGTTGACCGGCCCGGCCGGTGGCCCGGATCACCGGGGTGAGCGCCAGGGCGAGCCGGGGGAAGGCGTCGAGCAGCCGTACCTGGGCGCCGCGCCAGCGCGGCAGGCTGACCACCGGCCGGGGCCGCCGGGCCAGCCGGACGGCCCGCGCGGCCACCCGCTCCGGCGTGAGCAGCGAACCGGTGAAGGATGCCAGCGCGCCCGGGTCGTCCAGCTTGTCGTGCAGCATCGGCGTCCAGATCCCGTCCGGGCACAGGCACGACACGTGTACGCCCCGGACGCCGGCCATCCGCAGGTCGCTCAGCGTGCCGAGGCTGAACGCGAGCAGGGCGTGCTTGCTGGCCGCGTACACCGTCTCGCCGGGCGCGGCGATCAGCCCGGCCAGCGAGACGACGTTCAGTACGTGGCCGCGGCCCTGCTCGCGCATCACCGCGACGGCGGCGAGCGTGCCGTTCATCGCGCCGAGCGCGTTCACCTCGACCACCGCGCGCCGGGTCGGGGCGTCGTGCGCCCAAGAGGGCCCGGTGACCAGGATGCCCGCGTTGTTCACCCAGAGCCCGAGGCCGCCGGGTACGGCCGCCGCCTCGGCGGCCACGTCCGCGCAGGCGGATTCGTCGCGTACGTCGAGCGGGCGCGACCAGCCACCCAGCGGCGCGGCGGCGGTCGCCACGGCATCGGCGTCGACGTCGGTGAGCAGCACGTTCCAGCCGTCGGCGTGCAGCGCGACGGCGATGGCCCGGCCCAGCCCGCCGGCCGCGCCGGTGACCACTGCGGCGCCGCGTCCCGAGATCGTCATCGGCGCACGGTAACCGCAATCCCCGCGCCGGGGCCAGAGTGATCAGGCGGTGGGCGGTTCCAGCGGCTGCGGGCGGTTCTCCCACTTGGTCGACAGGGCGATGCTGGTACGGGTGGATGCCACGCCGGCCGTCCGGTTCAGCCGGACGATCAGCTGCTCCAGCTCGGCGATCGTGCCGACCCGCGCCTTGAGCAGGAAGGATTCGACGCCGGCCATGAAGTAGCAGGACTCGATCTCGGGGATGCGCCGGAACGCCTCCAGCACGTCGTCGGTGTCCGCGTCGGAGTCCTCGATGATGCCGATGAGCGCGGTGACGCCGAGCCCGATCGACTCCGGCTCGACCTCGGCCCGGTACGCCCGGATCACGCCGCTGGACTCCAGCTTGCCGACCCGCTCGTGCACGGCCGGGGCGGAGAGGCCGACCTGACGGGCCAGCTCGGCGTACGACAGACGGGCGTTGCCTCGCAACAGCTCCACAAGGCTCAGGTCGATCGTGTCCACGGAGAGTGACCCTATCTCGATCGGGGCCCGGCACTGCGGCCACCGGGCGACGATGAGGTCGGGCCGCGCCTATCACAAACGTGCGCTCACGGGGGTTCTCCGCCGGTACCATTTCCTAACTTCCCAGTGTGTGCGTTTTTCGCGTTTGGCGGACACGTCCGGTAGCCGGTGCTGTAATTGCCATACGTCCCTCATGACGGCTCTGGGCTCGCACCGGCCGGGGGCAGTGTGTTCAGCCGGGGGCTTCGTCGACGCGAGGAGGGGGCTGTGGACACTGGAGATCGCCTGCTGACACCGGGTGAGGTCGCTGCGCTGTTTCGGGTTGACCCGAAAACCGTGACCAGATGGGCAGCGGCCGGCCGGATCGGCAGTATCCGGACTCCAGGAGGGCACCGCCGGTTTCGGGAATCCGAGGTGCGGGCCCTGCTCGAGGGGGAGGGCATGCTGGACGAGGCGGAGGACATGGGCAAGGCCCGCAACATGGGCCCGACCGCTTCCACCGGCCCCGGCCCGGCGAACGCCGGCATGTACTGAACGTGCGGGGCGCGGTCCGATCGAGGCCGCGCCCCGCTCGTCGTACGCCGGGTCCGGTCAGGCCGGGCCGGGTTCCCGGCGACCGGCGGCCAGCTCGCCGGCCCACCGGCGGAACAGCGTGTGCGGGACGCCCAGCGCGTCCAGCACCTTGCCGGCCACGAAGTCCACGAGCTGCCCGGCGGAGGCCGCCGCCCCGGCGCCGTAGAAGCCCGGGCTGGCCGGCAGCACCACGGCGCCGGCGTCGTGCAGCGCGATGAGGTGCTCCAGGTGGCTGCGGGTCACCGGGGTCTCCCGGGGCACCACCACTACCGGGCGGCGCTCCTTGAGGTTCACCTCGGCGGCACGCTGGAGCAGATCCTTGGAGAGCCCGATGGCGATGCCGGCGCACGCGGCGGTGCTGGCCGGCACCACCGCCATCCCGCGTACCCGATAGGAGCCGCTGCTCGGGCCGGCGGCCAGGTCACCGGCGGGCCAGTGCCGGATGTCCGCACCGGTGAGGTCGCGGTCGAGCCAGGCGGCCAGGTCCTCGGCCCAGTGCCCGTCCCGGAAGGGCCGGCCGGTCTCGTCCAGCACTGTCAGCCGGGCCGCCCGGGACACGATCAGGTCCACCGCCTGGCCCGCGTCGAGCAGCGCCCGGACGACCGCCGCCGCGTACGGCGTGCCCGAGGCGCCGGAGACACCCACCACCCATGGTTCGCGCATGCCCTCAAGCGTGCCTGGTCGCCGCGGGCGGCGGACCACGACCCCCGTTCGGGCGGCCCGCCCGGGATGTCCAGAGGGTTCACGGGAGTTCCCTCGGCGTGAAATTCTTCGATCGGCAAATCCACTTCCGTGGGAAGGGCCGGTGATGACTGCGGCGGTGCTGCGGGCGCTGCGCTCCGACTGCCCCATCACGCCCCGCCTCTCCCCGTACGCGGACGACGTGCAGGGCTGGCTGGTGGAACTGGTCGACCGGCTCGGTCTGCCGCCCGACCCGGCCACCCGACGGCGGCTGGCGCGGGCCGGGTTCGCCCGGTACGCCGGCCGCCTCTACCCGGACGCCACCGAGGCGGACCTGCGGGTGCTGACCGCGCTGTTCACCTGGTTCTTCCTGGTCGACGACGCCTGCGACGGGCGGGACGGGCTGACGCCGGGGCAGATCCGCGCGTTGCGCGACGGCGCGCTCGCGTTGCTGCGCGAAGGTCCGCGAGCCCGCCATCCGGGCTTCTCCGGCCCGCTGCGCCGCCTGCTGGTGCAGGCGTGGCGGGAGCCCCGCCGCCGGATGCCGGCCCGCTGGCGGCTACGTTTCGCCGACGCGGTCGCCGACCACCTCGACGGCGTCCACCGGGAGGCCACCGCCACCGGGTCGGGCCGTCCGCCGGGCGTCGCCGAGTACGTGCGGCTGCGCCGGGCCACCTCGGCGGCGTACGTGTCGTACCCGCTCATCGAGTTCGCGTCCGGACGCCCGCTGCCCGACGCGGTCTACCACCACCCGGCGCTGCGGCGGCTCGCGGACCTCGCGAACGACCTGCTGTCCTGGTTCAACGACATCGCCTCGCTGGAGCGCGACCACGCCACCGGCGGCGGGCACAACCTGGTGCTGGCGGTGGCCGCCGAGCGGGGCGTGCCGCTGCCGGCGGCGGTCGACCTGGTGGCCGGGCACTGGCGGGCCGAGATGGACCGGTTCGCGGCGCTCCGCGCGGCGGCGCCGTCGTTCGGCCCGACGCTCGACGACGCCGTCGCCGTCCACCTCGACGGCCTGGCCGCCGCCGTGCGCGGCACCGTGGACTGGACGCTGGAGAGCGCCCGCTATCCGGTCACCCCGGCGTCCTGACCGCGTTCCGACGTTGCCGTTACGGCCGCAGGCCGAGCCGGATCACCAGGTCGAGCAGCGCGAGGACGAACAACGCGATGCCGACGAAGCCGTTCGCGGTGAAGAACGCCCGGTTGACCTTGCTCAGGTCGGTCGGGCTGACCACCAGGTGCTGGTACGCGAAGGCGGCAGCGGTCAGCGCCAGCCCGATCCACCACAGCCAGCCGAAGCCGACCCACGCGCCGAACCAGATGAACAGCGCGAACGTCACCACGTGCGCGACGGTGGAGGCGTGCAGCGCGAAGCGCCGGCCGTACCGGGCGGGGACGCTGTGCACGCCGATCTCCCGGTCGATCTCCGAGTCCTGGCAGGCGTAGATCAGGTCGAAGCCGCCGATCCAGAGGCCGACCGCCGCGCCGAGCAGCCAGGCCGGGCCGGAGCCGTCGAGCGTGCCGGTGACCGCCAGCCAGGCGCCGACCGGGCCGACCGCCTGCGCCACCGCGAGGATGGCGTGCGGCCAGTTGGTGAACCGCTTGCCGTACGGGTAGACGATCAGCGGCACCACGGCCAGCGGCGCGAGCACCAGGCAGAGCGGGTTGAGCAGGGCGGCGGCGGCCAGGAACACCACGAGCGCGACGGCCGCGCCGGTCCAGGCCGTCCGCACGCTCACCGCGCCGGTGACCAGTTCCCGGTTCGCCGTACGCGGGTTCCGCGCGTCGATCCGCCGGTCGAGGATGCGGTTCGCGGCCATGGCGAACGTCCGCGCGCCGACCATCGCCACGGTGATCAGCAGCAGGTCGCCCCAGCGCACCCGGCCGCCGTTGAGCTGCATGGCGGTCAGCGCCGACAGGTACGCGAACGGCAGCGCGAAGACCGAGTGCTCGATGGCGACGAGCTTGAGGAAGGACGCGACCCGGCCGGGCCGTTCCTGTACCGCCGCCGTCATCAGATCCCGTATTCCTTCCAGCGCTTGTCCACCAGTGAGACCACCTCGGGCGACATCCGCATCTCCTCCGGCCAGCCCCGGGTGTAGCCCTCCTCGGGCAGTTTGCGGGTCGCGTCGATGCCCGCCTTGCCGCCCCAGAACTGCTGGTACGAGGCGTGGTCGAGATGGTCCACCGGGCCTTCGGTGAGCAACAGGTCCCGGGCGTAGTCGACGTTGCCGAAGGCGCGGAACGCGACCTCGTTGTAGTCGTGGACGTCGCAGTCCTCGTCCACGATCACGATCAGCTTGGTCAGCGACATCATGTGCGCGCCCCAGATCGCGTTCATCACCTTCTGCGCGTGCTTCGGGTAGCGCTTGCGGATCGACACGATCGCGCAGTTGTGGAAGACACCGGCGGCGGGCAGGTCGTAGTCGACGATGTCCGGGATCAGGAAGCGCAGCAGCGGCGCGAAGATCCGCTCGGTGGCCTTGCCGAGACCGTGGTCCTCCTGCGGCGGCTGGGACGTGACGATCGAGTGGTAGACCGGGTCGCGCTGCATGGTCATGCACTCGATGTGCATCACCGGGAACGGCTCGACCGGCGTGTAGAAGCCGGTGTGGTCGCCGAACGGGCCCTCGGGCAGCCGCTCGCCCGGCTCGATGTAGCCCTCCAGCACGATCTGCGCGTGCGCCGGCACCTGGAGCGGGACGGTCAGGCAGTCGACCATCTCGACCCGCTCACCGGCGAGGAACCCGGCGAACAGGTACTCGTCGATGTCGGCGGGCAGCGGCGCGCTGGCCGAGTACGCCACCACCGGGTCCGCGCCGATGGCGATCGCCACCGGCAGCCGCTCGCCCAGCCGCTCCGCGACCGCGTGGTGCGCGGTGGAGTTCTTGTGGATCTGCCAGTGCATGCCGATCGTGTTGTGGCTGTGCTGCTGGAGCCGGTAGAGCCCGAGGTTGCGCTTGCCGGTCTCCGGGTGCTTGGTGTGGGTCAGCCCGAAGTTGTGGAAGATCCCACCGTCGCCGGGCCACACCTGCAACCCGGGCAGCCGGTTCAGGTCGACGTCGTCGCCCCGGTAGACGACCTGCTGGCAGGGGGCGGTCTTGACCTTCTTCGGCGGCATCGACTTGAGCTGCATGACCTTGCCGAGGCCACCCATCATCCCGGAGAAGCCCTGCGGCAGCTCCGGCTTGAGCATGTCGCCGATCCGCGCGCCGATCTCGTCGAGGTCTTCCACCCCGAGCGCCATCGCCATCCGCTTCTCGGTGCCGAACAGGTTGATCGCCACCGGCATCTCGCCCCGGGTGGGGCGCTCGAACAGCAGCGCCGGCCCGCCGGCCCGGACGGTGCGGGTGACGATCTCGCTGATCTCCAGCGTGGGGTCGACCGGCGCGCTCACCCGCCGCAGCTCGCCCGCGCGCTCCAGCGCCGCGAGGAAGTCCTTGAGATCGGTGTACGGGAAGCCACGAGCCGCCATGCCGCCATCCTCCCGCACGTTCCTGGGAGGTAAGGAAGGGCCCCCTGTTAACGCCTCCCGTAGAGGAGGGGCCCCTTCTTAACACCCCGCAGCTCAGGCCGCGGACGTCCAGGCGTACGCGGCCAGCGGCGCGTCGAGCGGCGCCTCGGTGAGCCGGTTGGCGAACGTGGAGATGGTGTACGTGCCGACGCCGAGCACCACGTCCAGCGCGTGCCGGCGCTGCCACCCGGCGGCGAGCAGCGCGTCGAGGTCGGCGTCGGGGACCGCGCCCCGGTGGTCGAGGACGGCGACGGTGAACCGGCGCAGCGCCTCCAGCCGAGGGTCGGGCAGCGTCGCGCCGGTCCGCAGCGCCTCGATCAGCTCCGGCGCGGCGGCGTGCCGGACGAGCGTAGCGGTGTGCATGGCCACGCAGAGGTGGCAGCCGTTGCGGGTGGCGACGGCGAGCACGACCACCTCCCGGGCGACCGGGTCGAGGTCGGTCGCCTCGAACGCGGCGTTGGCGGCGAGGAAGCCCTTCAATAGTTCGGGTGAGCCCGCCATCAGGCCGACGGCAGCGGGCAGGTGGCCCAGTGTGCGGCGTACCCCGGCCATGACCGGGCGGGCGGCGGCGGGTGCGGTGTCCGGCTCGTACGTGGTGAAGCGGGACATGACTGTGCCCCTCTCGTAAGATGGTCAACGTGGTTGACGAAATAGTAAACGTGGTTGTCGAACGTGGCAACGCCTGACCGCCCCGGCTTCGCGCTGCCGCTGCTCCTGCTCGCCGGCTTCCGTACGCTCGTCGACGACCTGCACGCCGAGCTGGCCCGCCAGGGGCACCCCGAGCTGCGCCCGGCCCACGGGTTCGTCCTCCAGGCCGTCGGCCCGGACGGCACCACCGCCTCCGACCTCGGCCAGCGTCTCGGCGTCTCCAAGCAGGCAGCGGGCAAGACGGTGGACCGGCTGGTCGCGCTCGGCTACCTGGAACGCGTGGACGACCCGGCCGACGCCCGACGCAAGCTGGTCCGGACGACCGCGAAGGGCCGCGACGGGCTGCACCGCTCGGCGGCGGTCTTCGACGAGCTACGCGACCGCTGGGCGGCCACGCTCGGCGCGGACCGGGTCGCCGCCATCGAGGACGACCTGCGCCGGATGGTTCCCGCCGACGTGTTCCGCCTCGACGTCCCCGGCTGGTTCGGCGGATGAATTCGTCACTGACAGGATCGCCGACGGCGGTTCATCATCGGCGGATGGACGACGCATACGTGGTGGGTGACCCGGACGGCCTCAGCCCACTCCAGGCAGAGATCCGCGACGCGGTGGCCCGCGAACTGCACGCCCAGTTCGCGCTCCGGGCCGACCGCCTCGAACTGGCCGACCTGCCGGAGGTGGCCTACCAGGTCACGCGCCGGGTGGACGAGGTGCTGAGCGCGCGCCCGGCCACTACACCCCGGCGTACGAGTGCAGACCGGTGAAGAAGAAGTTCACGCCGAACAGGTTCATCATCACGGTCAGGAAGCCCACGATGGAGATCCAGGTCGCCACGTTGCGCTTCACGCTCGGCGTGGCCCGGGCGTGCAGGTAGCCCGCGTACACCACCCAGGAGATGAACGCCCAGGTCTCCTTGGGGTCCCAGCCCCAGGCGCGGCCCCACGCCGCCTCGGCCCAGATCGCGCCCGCGATCACCGCGAACGTGAAGATCGGGAACGAGAAGGCGTGCAGCGTGAAGGTCAACCGCTCCAGCCCGGCCGCCGCCGGAAGGCGGCGGGCCAGGGTGTACGGGAAGCTGCGCCGCCCCTGCTCCCAGCCGGCCCGCATCAGGTACGCGGCAGCGGGCACCACGCCCAGCAGGAAGAGGCCCGAGGCAAAGATGATCGTCGAGACGTGGATGATGAACCACCACGACTGCAGCGCCGGCATCAGCGGCTCGATCGGCACGTAGAGCTTCAGCTCGGCGAACGCCAGCAGCAGCACCATCACCAGCGTCAGGAACAGCCCGAGCCGGCGCAGCCACGGCTGCTTCCAGAGCACCACGAGCCAGGCCGCCACACCGATCCAGGTGCCGGTCAGCACGAACTCGTACATGTTGCCCCAGGGCATCCGGTCGGCGGCGACGCCCCGCGTGATCACCGCGCCCAGGTGCACGGCGGCGGCGACCGCGGTGAGCCAGCCGGCGATCCGGCCGGCCAGCACGGCCCGGGCGGCGGAGTGGTCCGGCCGCGGCGGCGCGGCCGGCTCGTCGACGGTGCCGCCGGCGCCGCCGACGCCCGCGCCGACCAGTTCCCGCGCGGGCGCGGCCGCGGGGACCTTCCGCGCGTTGCCCAGCGCGAACTCCACGGCGTGGCTGATCATCGCGATCAGGTACACCAGGATCGCGTACGCGACCAGCTGGTCGGAGAGTGCGGACATCACTCGTCTCCTTCTCGCGCCCGCCGCGCGTCCGGCTCGTCGCCGCTCACCGCGGCGACGAGCTGCGCGAACTCGTCGGCGAACCCTGGGTGCTCGGTGCGCGGCAGCCCACCGGCCTCCACCAAACTACTACCGCCCGTCGGAGATCCACCCTCCGGGGGCGAAACCCGGAACCACACCCGTCGCCGCCGGGCGAACAGCGAGCCCATCAGGCCCAGCAGCAGCGTGCCGCTGGCCACCAGCAGCAGCGTCTGCCCGGGCGCGTGCCGGACCGCGAGCGTGATGTACGGCTTGGTGCCGACGAACTCCAGCGTGCTGCCGTCGTCGAGGGTCCACTTCTCCCCCGGCCGCAGCAGCTTGGTGCCGATCTCCTTGAGCTTGCCGTCGTCGATCTGCCGCCGGTCCAGCGCGTATACCGAGCCGGGGATGCCGGCGTCCATCCCGAGGTTCCCCCGGTACGCGGTCAGGTTCACCATCGGGTTGCGCTCGGCCGGATACTGCGACGCCACGTACGGCGCGCTCTCCGGCCCCGTGGGCAGGTAAAGCCCGTCGAAGGCGATCTGCTGGTCCGGGGCCCGCGCGCCGGTCTTCGGGTCGACGTTGGCGTCCGGGAAGATCGCCACGCCCTCCTCGGTCGCGTTGGAGTCGCCGGTACGCAGGAACGGCGCCTCGCTGGTCTGGCTGCGGCCGTACTTGTCGGTGTACTTCAGCAGCGGCGCGTAGCCGTTGCCGAGCAGGTAGACGTTCGCCGAGCCGAGCCGCAGCGGCGAGTTGACCGAGAAGCCGGCGGTCCGCGCCTCGCCGCCCGGCTCGTCCACGGTCACCGTGGCCCAGTAGCGGGACGCCAGCCCGGACGGCAGGTAGTCGGCCTCGAACTTCTCCAGCGTCAGGCAGAACGGCGGCAGGTCGGCGCTGTCCACGCGCGGGCCGAGCGACGCCTCGGCGTACTGCTGACGGGTGTTGCAGAAGGCGTTGTCCTCGCCCGCGACCAGGATGCGGTTGCCGTGCCATCCGTACCAGGAACCGAGCGCGACCCCGAGCAGGACGGCGACCAGCGACACGTGGAAGAGCAGGTTGCCGGTCTCCTTGAGGTAGCCCTTCTCGGCGGAGACCTCGTTGCCGCGCACGGTGACCCGCCACCGGCGGCCGCGCAGCACCGCCGCGATCGCCTCGGGGTCGGCGGCGGCCGGGGCCTCCAGCACCGTGTGCTGGGGCAGCCGTTCGAGCCGCTTCGGCGCGGCCGGCGGCTTCATCCGCAGCGCGGGGACGTGGTCCCGGGCGCGGGGCAGGATGCAGCCGATCAGCGAGGTGAACAGCAGCAGGTAGATCGCGGAGAACCAGACCGAGCCGAAGACCTCGAACGCGCCGATCTGGTCCAGCCGGGGCGCGAGGTCGGGGTGGTCCACGAACCACTGGTTGACCCGCTCCGGGTTGACGCCGCGCTGCGGCAGCACCGAGCCGGGGATGGCCGCGACGGCGAGCAGGAACAGCAGGATCAGCGCGGTACGCATGCTGGTGAGCTGCCGCCACGAGTTGCGCAGCAGGGCCAGCACCGGGTTGACCCGCCGTCGGGGCGCCTGCGCCGGAGGGGTCGACGGCCGGTCGTCGACGGTCGTCATCAGATGCTCACCTCGCCCACGCCCACGTTCGTCTGCAGCCAGATCACCACGTTCACCCAGCCGCCGGTGATCAGCGCCAGGCCGATCGCGATCAGCAGGGCCCCGCCGATGCGGGTGACCCAGCGGCTGTTGCGCCGGACGGCGCGGAACACCCCGAGCAGGCGCTGGAAGCCCAGCCCGAAGACGACGAACGGTATCCCCAGCCCGAGGCAGTACGCCACGGCGAGCACCACGGCCCGGTCGGTGCCCCCCTCGGTGGCCGCCATGCCGAGCACCGCGCCGAGCGTCGGGCCGGTGCAGGGCAGCCAGCTGAGCGCGAAGACCGCGCCGAGCACCGGCGCGCCGAGCAGCCCGGCGGAGGGCAGCCAGCGGATGCGGAACTCCCGCTGCATGCCGGGGATCACCCCGAGGTAGCCGAGCCCGAGCACCACCACGAGCGCGCCGATGACGATCTCCAGCGTGCGCTCGTACCGGAAGAAGAGCTTGCCGACGCCGGAGAAGAGGATCGCGGTGGCGACGAACACGACTGTGAAGCCGGCGATGAACAGCAGCGTGCCGGCGAGCACCCGGCCCTTGACGGCCGCGGTGGTCCGGGCCGGCGCCGCCCGCTCGGCGACGCCCACACCGCCCCCACTCGCGCCGCCGCTGTTAACAAGGGGCCCTTCCTCTACCGAAGGCGTTAACAGGGGGCCCTTCCTTGCACCCTCCAGGTCGGCGCCGGCCAGGCCGGTCACGTACGACAGGTAACCGGGCATCAGCGGGAGCACGCACGGGGACAGGAAACTCACCAGCCCGGCCAGTGCGGCCGCGCCCACCGCGAACAGCAGCGGGCCGGACTCGGCGAGCTGGCGGAACGTCTCGCCCATCAGCGGGCGCCGTTCGGCGCCGGTGACTCGGCGGCGATCTTCTCGACGATCGGCCGCAGCTCGTCGCGGGTGACGGCCCGGCGGATCACCACGGCGATCCGGCCCTCACGGTCGAGCACGACGGTGGCCGGCGTGGTGTTCGGCGGGATGTCGAAGTTGAGCGCCTGCCGGCTGGCCGGGTCGAAGATGCTCGGGTACGTGACCCGGCCCTCCTCGAAGGCGAGCGCCTTGTCCTTGCTGTCCTGCACGTTGATGCCGAGGAACGTCACGCCGGAGCCCTTTGTGGCCTGGTAGGTGTCCTCCAGGTCGTCCGCCTCGGCACGGCAGGGCGCGCACCAGGAGCCCCAGAAGTTGACCACGACGACCTGGCCGCGGTCGCGGGAGATGTCGTAGCCGCCGCCGGTGAGCAGCTCACCGCTGACCTTCGGCGTCTTCGAGCGCTGGTCGGGTGCGCAGGTGACGACGGAGCCGTCGGCCGCGCACCGGCTCTCCTGGCTGCCGGAGGAGCAGCCGACCAGCGCCGTACCGGCGGTGACGGCGGCGAGCAGGGCGGCGGCGAGCCTCCGGGTGAGCATCAGGCCCCCTTGGCCGTCCGGGCGGTCGGCGAGATCGACACCAGGTGGGCGGCCGGCTCGGAGTACCCGATGCCGACGATCTTGGCGCCGTCGAAGTGGAACGAGGTGAGGCTGGCCAGGCCGCACTGGCGGCGGCGCGGGTCGTGCCAGAGGCGCTTGCGCTCGACGTGCCGGCGCAGCGTCCAGATCGGGAGCTGGTGCGACACGAGCACCGCCTCGCGGCCCTCGGCGGCGACGCGGGCGGCGTGCAGCGCGGCGAACATGCGCTCGGCGATGGCCCGGTACGCCTCGCCCCAGGACGGGGTCACCGGGTCGCGCAGCACCCACCAGTTGCGCGGGTCGCGGAACGAGCCGTCACCGGGCGAGACCTTCTTGCCCTCGAACCAGTTCGCGCTCTCGATCAGCCGCTCGTCGACGCCGACGGAGAGGCCGAACTGCGCCGCGATCGGCTCGGCGGTCTGCTGGGCGCGCTCCAGCGGGCTGGCCACCACGTGCACCACGGTCCGGTCGGCGAGCGCCTGCGCCGCCGCCTTCGCCATCTGCACGCCCAGCTCGGAGAGGCGGAACCCGGGCAGGCGGCCGTAGAGGATGCCGTCCGGGTTGTGCACCTCACCGTGCCGCAGCACGTGCACCACGGTCTCCGCCATAGTTACCCCCCGCTTCCCGCCGCTGCCGCCGCCCGCGCCGCCACCGGCAGGGCGGCGGCGATCTGCTCCCACGCCGCGTCGTCGATCGCGGTCGAGACGAACCACGACTCGAACGCGCTCGGCGGCAGGTAGACGCCACCGGCGAGCATCGCGTGGAAGAACGCCTTGAACGCCGGCACCACCTGGGTACGGGCGCTGTCGTAGTCGCGCACGTCCGCGTCGGTGAAGAAGACCGAGAACATGTTGCCGGCGGTGGAGAGGCGGTGCGGCACGCCGGCCGCGGACAGCGCCTCGGTGGTGAGCTTGCCGAGCGCGGCGGAGGTCTCGTCGAGCCGCCGGTAGAGCGCGTCGTCGGCCAGCCGCAGCGTGGCCAGTCCGGCGGCGCAGGCCAGCGGGTTACCGGAGAGCGTCCCGGCCTGGTAGACCGGGCCGGCCGGGGCGAGCTTCGCCATGATCTCCGCGCGCCCGCCGAACGCCGCGGCGGGCAGGCCGCCACCCATGACCTTCCCGTACGTCCACAGGTCCGCGTCCGACGGGTCGAGGCCGTGCCATCCGGCGCGGGACACCCGGAACCCGGTCATCACCTCGTCGACGATGAGCAGCGCGCCGTGCGCGTGCGCGATCCGGGCCAGTTCGGCGTTGAAGCCGTCACGCGGGGCGATCACGCCCATGTTGCCGGCGGCGGCCTCGGTGATGATCGCGGCGATGTGCTGCCCCTGGGCGGCGAACGCCTCCTCGACCGCGCGCAGGTCGTTGTACGGCAGCACGATCGTGTCGCCCGCTGCCGCGCCGGTCACGCCGGGCGAGTCGGGCAGGCCGAACGTGGCCACGCCGGAGCCGGCGGCGGCGAGCAGCGCGTCCGAGTGGCCGTGGTAGCAGCCGGCGAACTTGATGATTTTGGAGCGGCCGGTGAAGCCGCGGGCCAGCCGGATCGCCGACATGGTCGCCTCGGTGCCGGAGTTGACCAGGCGCACCTGCTCGACCGGCGTCCGCGCGATGATCTCCTCGGCCAGGTCCACCTCACCCGGGGTGGGCGTGCCGAAGCTCGTGCCCAGCGTGGCGGCCTCGCGCAGCGCCTCCACCACTGCCGGGTGCGCGTGGCCGAGAATGAGCGGGCCCCAGGAGCAGACCAGGTCGACGTACCGACGACCGTCGGCGTCGAAGAGCCACGGACCCTCCCCCCGGACCATGAAGCGCGGGGTGCCGCCGACGGCACGGAACGCGCGCACGGGAGAGTTCACCCCGCCGGGCACGACGGCCTTGGCGCGGTCGAACAGGGCCTCGGAGGCCGGGGCGTCGGCCGGGTAGCGGCCGGATCCGGCGGAAAGCGTCTCGGTCACGATGGGCCCATTGTGTCAGCGTCGGAGCACTGCCTGGCACGCACCCCGCGACGGGGGTTACCAGGCTCACCCCGGTGAGCGGCGGCAGGCCGCCAGCGATCCGCTCGACAGGCCCGTCGGTCGAGATCGCGATAGGCTGACCGGGTGGATCGTGCCGAACTGTCCATCGCCGTACAGCGGACCGGTGACGAAGCAGTGCTTCGTCTGGCCGGTGAGATCGACATGCTCACGGCCGCCCAGCTCTCGACGGTGGTCAACGAGGTGCTGGCGGATCCGCCCCCGCGCATCGTGCTCGACCTGGCCGGGGTCACGTTCTGCGACTCGCAGGGCCTCGGCACGCTCGTGGTGCTCAGCCGCAAGGCCAGTCATGCCCAGTGCCTGCTGATACTCACCAACGTCGGCGACTTCCTGATCCGCGTCCTGGACATCACCGGTCTCCGCAGCGCCCTGATGATCCGCAACGAAGCCACCCCGTAGCCCGACCCTCGCTTTCCTCCGCGATCTTGCACTTGCGGCCCTCCATGAGGGTGATTCACCCCTTTCGCCGGGGCCGCAAGTGCAAGATCAACGCTGCTAGAGGACGGGGACGTCGCGGCGGCGGAAGGTGAGCAGGCCAGCCGTGGCCAGGGTCACCGCCAGGGCCGTGAGCAGGTAGAGCGGGGTGGGGGTCCAGGCGTCGCGGAGCACCTGCGGGGTGTGCGTGAACGGGGACAGGTCCAGCAGCCACTGGTCCAGCTCCAGCACCGCGCCGAGCTGCCCGAGCAGCACGCAGACCGCCAGCACCGCCCAGGTGACCGGCGCGAGCCGGGGCAGCAGGCCGTAGAGCAGCACAGCGAGCCCGGCCAGCACCCACGCCGCCGGCACCTGAGCCAGGCCCGCGGCGAGCATCCGGCCGAGTTGCCGGGGCACGTCACCGGTGCTCAGCCCGTACGTCAGGCCGGTGGCCAGCCCGGTCACCGCGAGCACCACCACCGGGCCGAGCAGCGCGAACGTCACGTGCGAGAGCAGCCAGGTCGAGCGGCGGGTGGCGGTGGCGAGCACCGGCTCGGCGTGCCCGGCGGACTCCTCGGCGCGCATCCGCAGCGCGGCCTGGATGCCGTACCCGGCGGCGGCCAGCCCGGCCAGGCTCAGCGTCACGCCCAGGTACGCGTCGGCCATGCCGGACGCCCCGCCGAGCCGGGCCACGATCTCCTCCATCCGCGGGCTCCCCTCGACGGACCGTCCGGCCGCCTCGGCCGCGCCACCGAGGATCAGCCCGAGCAGGCCGAACCCGACCGACCACCAGAGGATCTGCCCCCGGTGCAGCCGCCAGGCCAGGCCGAACGGACCGGACAGGCCACCACCGGCGGTGGCCGGGCCGAGCCGGGGCGGCAGCACGCCCGCGCCCAGGTCGCGGCGGACCGAGACCGGGTACGCGAACGCGGCGAGCAGCGCCGTGGCGGCAAGCGGCAGCAGCAGCACCCACCACCGCTCCCCCTCGTACGGGCGGACCCGGGCGGCCCAGCCCAGCGGGGACAGCCAGCTCGGCCAGTCGTTGCCCGCCGTGTCCCCGGCCAGGCGCAGCCCGAACGCGGCGCCGAGACCGGCGAGGCCGATGCCCCGCGCCCCACCCGCGGTCTCGGTCAACTGGGCCGCCAGCCCGCCGAGCGTGGCGAACACGACGCCGGTCAGCACGGTGACCAGGCCGTACGCCAGCGAGCCGCCGACCGGCAGCCCGGTCGCGACCAGCCCGGCGGCGGTGAGCAGGCCGAGCAGCAGATCCGCCGCGTACGTGACGAGCAGCGCGGCGGTCAGCCCGGCGTGCCGCCCGAGCACGTTGCCGCCGAGCAGTTCCCGCCGGCCGGCCTCCTCCTCGGTGCGGGTGTGCCGGATGACGGTGAGCAGGCTGGCCAGCGCGACGATGAGCAGCAGGAAGCCGCTGCGCTGCGCGGTCAGCCCGCCGATGCTGTCGCCGTAGGCGGGGCCGAGCAGCGCGACGATCGACGGGTTGCGGGCGGTGCCCTCCAGGTACGCGGCCCGCTCGGCGGCGGTCGGGAACAGCCCGGCGAAGCTGGCCGCGTACGTCATCGGCAGCACCGCGAGGATCAGCACCCACAGCGGCAGCAGGAGGCGGTCCCGGCGCAGGATCAGCCGGACCAGGTGGCGGGTGCCGGTGAGCGTGCTCATGCCCGGTCCGCCGTCTCGTAGTGCCGCAGGAACAGTTCCTCCAGCGTGGGCGGCGTGCTGACCAGGCTGCGTACGCCCAGTTCGGTGAGCCGGCGCAGCGCGGCGTCGAGCGCGGCGGTGTCGACGTCGAAGCGCACCCGCCGCCCGTCGACCCGCAGGTCGTGTACGCCGGGCAGGTCGGCCAGGCCGTCGAGCGGCGCGGCGACCTCGGCGTCGATGGCGGTGCGGTGCAGGTGGCGCAGGTCGCCGAGCGTGCCGGACTCCACCGTCCGGCCGGCCCGGATGATCGTCACCCGGTCGCAGAGCGCCTCCACCTCGGCGAGGATGTGGCTGGACAGCAGCACTGTGCGTCCGTCGTGGACGGCGCGGCGGACCCAGTGCTGGAAGACCTCCTCCATCAGCGGGTCGAGCCCGGAGGTCGGCTCGTCGAGGATGAGCAGTTCGACGTCGGAGGCGAGCGCGGCGACCAGGCCGACCTTCTGCCGGTTGCCCTTGGAGTAGGTGCGGCCCTTCTTGCGCGGGTCCAGCTCGAAGGAGTCCAGCAGTTCGGCGCGGCGTTTCGGGTCGAGCCCGCCGCGCATCCGGCCGAGCAGGTCGATCACCTCGCCGCCGCTGAGGTTGGGCCAGAGCGTGACGTCGCCGGGCACGTACGCGAGGCGGCGGTGCAGCGCGACCGCGTCCCGCCAGGGGTCGCCGCCCAGCAGCCGGGCGGCCCCCGCGTCCGCCCGCAGCAGGCCGAGCAGCACCCGGATGGTGGTCGACTTGCCGGAGCCGTTCGGGCCGAGGAAGCCGTGCACCTCCCCGGTGCGGACGGTCAGGTCGAGCCCGTCGAGGGCCCGGGTGCGGCCGAAGGTCTTCACCAGGCCGGACACATCGATTGCCGTTTCCATAATTCAGAAGCTACGCTCGTTTCACAAACTTGTGAAGACTGTAGGGTCACGGGGTGAGTGTCGAGGAGCCGACCATGAACAAGCCGTTCCGCCACGACGAGGAGGAGGTCCACCTCTTCGTGGAGCGGATGGCGATGGCCTTCGCCGACGTGGGCTTCCCCCGGATGGCCGCCCGGGTCCTGTTCACAGTCATGAGCGCCGACGACCCGCTCACCGCGGGCGAGATCGCCGAACGGCTCGGCGTCAGCGCGGCGGCGGTCAGCGGCGCGGTCCGCTACCTGACCCAGTTCGCCATGCTGGTCCGCGAGCCGGTCAAGGGGTCCCGGCGCGACCGCTACCGGATGCCGGACAACCCCTGGTACGAGGCGACGATCACCAAGACCACGCTCTACAAGAACTTCATCGACATCGCCGCCGGCGGGGTCGACGCGCTGCACGGCCGCAGCACCCCGGCCGGTGAACGGGTCGCCGAGATGCGCGACTTCTTCCTCTTCGTACAGGAGGAACTGGAATCGCTCGGCGACCGGTGGCGGGCCCGGCGGGCCGCGACCGGGCACGGCGGCCCGGCCGGCGGCTGAACCGTCAGCGGGTGTTGCCCCAGCGCGCCTGCTCCAGCAGCTCGACCGCGCGTTCGCGGGTGGACGGGTCGTCGTCGGCGCGCAGCAGCGCCGTCGCCTCGTCCACCGCGTCGGTCAGGTGCCGCCACTGCAGATCCCGCTCCCGCACCAGGTCCGACTGGGCGGCGAGCTGCCGGGTCTTCACCCACAGGTCGACGAAGACGGTCACCTTCGCCCGCAGCACCCACGGATCGAACGGCTTGGTCAGGTAGTCGACCGCACCCGCCGCGTAGCCGCGCAACGCGAGCTGCGCGTCCTTGTCCGCAGCGGTCAGGAAGATGATCGGTACGTGCCGGGTGCGCTCGCGCCGCTTGATGTGCGTCGCCGTCTCGAAGCCGTCCATGTCGGGCATCTGGGCGTCCAGCAGGATCACCGCGAAGTCGTCCACGAGGAGCTGCTTGAGCGCGGCCTCGCCGCTCTCCACCGCGACCGACTGCACCGGGAGACCCTGGAGGATCGCCTCCAGCGCCATCAGGTTCTCCCGCCGGTCGTCCACCAGCAGGGCCTTGGCCGTCTGCGTCACGCGTTCTCCTCGCCTCGGCTGCGGCCGATCCAGGACGCCATCAGCTCGATCAGCTCGTCCAGGTCCACCGGCTTGGTGATGTAGTCGCTGCCGCCGGCGCTGAGCGCCGACTCCCGGTCGCCGGGCATCGCCTTGGCGGTCAGGAAGACGATCGGCAGGTCCGCGAACCGGTGGTTGCGGCGGATCTGCGCTGTCGTCTCGTACCCGTCCTGGTCCGGCATCATGGCGTCCATCAGGACGATGTCCACCTCCGGATGCTCGGCGAGCTGGCGGACGCCGTCCGCCCCGTTGTCCGAGTACAACACGGTCATGCCGTGCAGTTCCAACGCGGACGTCAACGCGAACACGTTCCGCACGTCGTCGTCGATGATCAGCACGGTCACGCCGTCCAGCCGCCGGGTGGCCGGCGTCTCCTGCGGCTGCGGCAGCTCCATCGGCATGAGCAGCGACGACGGCAGGCCCGCGCGGCTCGGCGACGGCGGCGCCGGCGCCACCACCGCGTCCGGCGCCAGCACATCGGGTACGAAGAGAGTGAACGTCGAACCCTGACCGGGCGCGGACGAGACGGTGATCGTGCCGCCGAGCAGGCGGGCCAGATCACGGCTGATGGACAGGCCCAGGCCGGTCCCGCCGTACCGCCGGCTGGTGGTGCCGTCCGCCTGCTGGAACGCCTCGAAGATCAGCGACAGCTTGTCGTCGGAGATGCCGATGCCGGTGTCGATCACGGTGAACGCGATCACCCGCTGCGCGTTCGTCAGCGCCGGCACGTCGAAGACGGCGTTCTCGGCCGCCGGCCCGATCCGCAGCGTCACCGCGCCGTTGTCGGTGAACTTCACCGCGTTGGAGAGCAGGTTGCGCAGGATCTGCTGCAACCGTTGGGCGTCGGTCACCAGCGCCGGCGGCAGATCGCTGCTGACCCGTACCTGGAAGTCCAGGCCCTTCTCCTCGGCCTGCGGCGCGAACGCCTGCTCCACGTAGCTCCGGATCTCGGCGAACTGGATCTCGGTGGGCTCCACGTCCATCCGGCCCGCCTCGATCTTCGACAGGTCGAGGATGTCGTCGATCAGCGAGAGCAGGTCCGAGCCGGCGCCGTGGATGGTCCGCGCGAACTCGATCTGCTTCGCGCTGAGGTTGCGCTCCGGGTTCTCGGCCAGCAGCCGGGCCAGCAGGAGCAGCGAGTTCAGCGGCGTACGCAGCTCGTGGCTCATGTTCGCCAGGAACTCCGACTTGTACGCCGACGCCCGGGTGAGCTGCTGCGCCTTCTCCTCCAGGCCGAGTCGGGCCAGCTCGATCTCCCGGTTCTGCGTCTCGATGTTGGCCTTCTGCTCGGACAGCAGCTTCGCCTTGTCCTCCAGCTCGGCGTTGGTGCGCTGCAACTCGGCCGACTGGTCCTGCATCTCGTGCGCCAGCCGCTGCGACTGCGCCAGCAGCTCCTCCGTACGCCGGTTGGCCTGGATGGTGTTGACCGCGACGCCGATGGTGAGCACCAGCCGCTCCAGGAACGCCAGGTGCAGGTCGGAGAACGTGGCCACGCCGGCGAACTCGATCACGGCGAGCAGTTCGCCCTCGAACAGGACCGGGAGCACCACCAGGTCGGCCGGGGGCGTGTCGGCCAGCCCGGAGCGCACCACGAGGCGCCCGTCCGGCTGCGCCTTGACCCGGATGGTCCGGCGGGACAACGCGGCCTGCCCGACCAGCCCCTCACCCGGGCCGAACGTGACGTCGTGCCCCCGGGCCACGTACCCGTAGGAGGCGGTGAGCCGCAGCCGCATGCTGCCCTCGGAGCTGTCCGCCAGGAAGAACGCGCCGAGCTGCGCGTCCACCAGCGGGGTCACCTCCATCATGATCATGCGGCAGACCTCGCCCAGGTCGCGCTGGCCCTGCAGCAGACCACCGATCCGGGCCAGGTTCGAGTCGAGCCAGCCCTGCTCGGCGTTCTTCTTCGTCGTCTCCCGGAGGGTGACGATCATCTGGTTGATGTTGTCCTTCAGCTCGGCGACCTCGCCCTGCGCCTTCACGTTGATCCGCTGGGTCAGGTCGCCGCGGGTCACCGACGTGGAGACCTGCGCGATCGCGCGCAACTGCGTGGTGAGCGTGGAGGCGAGCTGGTTGACGTTCTCGGTGAGGTCGCGCCACGTACCGGAGACGCCCTTGACCTGGGCCTGACCACCCAGCTTGCCCTCGGTGCCCACCTCGCGCGCCACGCGCGTGACCTCGTCGGCGAACGAGGAGAGCTGGTCGACCATCGTGTTGACGGTGTTCTTCAGCTCCAGGATCTCGCCCTGCGCGTCCACGGTGATCTTCTGACCCAGGTCGCCGTTCGCCACGGCGGTGGTGACCGAGGCGATGTTCCGCACCTGGCTGGTCAGGTTCGACGCCATCGAGTTCACGTTGTCGGTCAGGTCCCGCCACGTACCCGAGACGCCCTTGACCTGGGCCTGACCACCCAGCTTGCCCTCGGTGCCCACCTCACGGGCCACCCGCGTCACCTCGTCGGCGAACGACGAGAGCTGGTCCACCATCGTGTTGACAGTCGACTTCAGCTCCAGGATCTCGCCCTGCGCGTCCACGGTGATCTTCTGCGACAGGTCACCCTTCGCCACCGCAGTGGACACCTGGGCGATGTTGCGCACCTGCGCGGTCAGGTTCGACGCCATCGAGTTGACGTTGTCCGTCAGGTCCCGCCAGGTGCCGGCGACGCCGCGTACCTGCGCCTGGCCGCCCAGCTTGCCCTCGGTGCCCACCTCACGGGCCACCCGGGTGACCTCGTCGGCGAACGACGACAGCTGGTCCACCATCGTGTTGACAGTCGACTTCAGCTCCAGGATCTCGCCCCGGGCGTCCACGGTGATCTTCTGCGACAGGTCGCCCTTCGCCACCGCAGTGGTGACCGAGGCGATGTTCCGCACCTGGCTGGTCAGGTTCGACGCCATCGAGTTCACGTTGTCGGTCAGGTCGCGCCACGTACCGGAGACGCCCTTGACCTGGGCCTGGCCGCCCAGCTTGCCCTCGGTGCCCACCTCACGCGCCACGCGCGTCACCTCGTCCGCGAACGACGAGAGCTGGTCCACCATCGTGTTGACGGTGTTCTTCAGCTCCAGGATCTCGCCCTGCGCGTCCACGGTGATCTTCTGACCCAGGTCGCCCTTGGCCACCGCCGTGGAGACCTGGGAGATGTTGCGCACCTGGCTGGTCAGGTTGCCGGCGAGCTGGTTCACGTTCTCGGTGAGGTCCCGCCAGGTGCCGGAGACGCCGCGCACCTGCGCCTGGCCGCCCAGCTTGCCCTCGATGCCCACCTCGCGCGCCACCCGCGTGACCTCGTCGGCGAACGACGACAGCTGGTCCACCATCGTGTTGACGGTGTCCTTCAGCTCCAGGATCTCGCCCTGCGCGGCCACCGTGATCTTCTGCGACAGGTCACCCTTGGCCACCGCCGTCGACACCTGGGCGATGTTGCGCACCTGCGCGGTCAGGTTCGACGCCATCGAGTTGACGTTGTCGGTCAGGTCCTTCCAGGTGCCGGCCACGCCCGGCACCTCGGCCTGGCCGCCCAGCTTGCCCTCGGTGCCCACCTCGCGGGCCACCCGGGTCACCTGCTCGGCGAACAGCCGCAGCGTGTCGGTGAGCGAGTTCATCGTGTCGGCCAGCTCGGCCACCTCGCCGCGCGCACCGACCGTGATCTTCTGCGACAGGTCGCCCTTCGCGACGGCGGTGGCCACCTGCGAGATCGACCGCACCTGGCCGGTGAGGTTCGACGCCATGGTGTTCACCGAGTCGGTGAGGTCCTTCCAGGTGCCGGCCACGCCACGCACGTCGGCCTGGCCGCCCAGCTTGCCCTCGGTGCCCACCTCACGGGCCACCCGCGTCACCTCGTCGGCGAACGACGACAGCTGGTCCACCATCGTGTTCACCGTGCGGCCGATGCGCAGATACTCACCCCGGAGCGGACGACCGTCTATCTCCAGCGCCATGTGCTGGGAGAGGTCACCGTCGGCGACCGCCACGATCACCCGGGCGATCTCCGTGGTGGGCCGGCCCAGGTCGTCGATGAGCGAGTTGACCGCCCGCTGCCCCTCCGCCCAGGAGCCGTCCAGGCCCTCGTCGTCCAGGCGCTCGGTGAGCCGGCCGTCGCGGCCGACGATCCGGCTGATCCGGCGCAGGTCCAGGTGCTGCCGCTCCTGCAACGACACCACGTCGTTGAAGGCGTCGGCGACCTCACCGGGCAGTCCGGCCCGGCGCGGCAGGCGTACCCGCAGGTCACCGTGCGCCACCCGGCGCAACGCGTCGACCAGCTCGCCGAGGAGCACCTCGTGGTCGGGCGCGGACGGGTCCGTGGTCACCGACTGTTTTGCCGTGGTCATGGTTCCTCGCTCCGCTCGGGCTCGTGCCGTCACGCGGCCATCCCATCATTCTGCCGCGCGATCCGTCGAGGTCACGGCGTGCAACCGCGCGTCACGCGCCGTATCCGCCCGACTGGCCGGTTCGCCGGACCCTTGGCACCCGGGGCCGGACCGGTGGAGGATACGGAGGTGTCAGCGGAGGCGGGGGCCACTCGGAGCGGCGGTGCGGACGAGCACGTCCGCCGCGTCCGCCTCCCCGCAGACCGCCGCACCCCGGCGGCGGCCCGCGCGGTGGTACGCACCATGCTGCTCGAAGCGCGGCTGCCCGAACTACTGAACGAGGCGCTGCTGCTCACCACCGAGCTGACCACGAACGCCGTCGAACACGCGCGCACCGAACTGGACATCGAGGTCGAAGCCGACCCGAACGGCCTCACCGTCACCGTCACCGACTTCGCCTCCGGACCCGTCGACGAACTGATCGTCGGCGTGCGCAACACCACCTCCGACATCACCGAAGTGGCGGCGCGGGGACGCGGACTGCTGCTCGTCGACCACTTCTCCAGCCGGTGGGGCACCACGTACCTGCCCACCGGCAAGGGCGTCTGGTTCCGCCTCGACCGGCCCGGCCCCGGCGGCCCCGCCCGCCCGTCGGCCGGCCCGCCGCCGGTGACCGAGCCGGAACGGACCGGCGACGGTACGCCCAGCGCCGCCGCGATGAGCGAGTTGATGCAGATCACCCCCGACCCGTACGCCGACGAGCCACTGCCCGAGTTCGCGACCGCCCTGCTGAGCCGGGTCGGCGAAATGGTCGGCGCCGCCGGTGGCACGGTCCGGCTGGACCGGGGCGACGGGCTCGGCACCCAGGTGTTCGCCCGGTACGGCCGGCACCCGCGTGAGGGCAACGAACTGCTGCGCGTACCGCTCGCCGTGCACCGCCCGTACACCGGTGAGCTGGAACTGGACGCGGCGCCCTCCACGTACGCGCGGCCGCTGGCGGTGCTGGCCGCCGAGCGGCTGTCGCTGCACCTGGAGAACGACCGGCTGCGCCGCGCCGACGTACGCCGGTCCACCTGGCTGACGTTCCTCGCCGAGGCCAGCGAACTGCTCGCCCAGTCGCTGGACGTCGAACTGACCATGGCGCTCATCCCGCAGCTCGTGGTGCCCCGGCTCGGCCAGTGGTGCGCCGTGCACACCACCGACGAGTGGGGGCGGCTGCGTCTCGCCGCGTCCAGCCACGCCGACGAGGCCATGCTGCCGCAGCTGCACCGGATCCTCCAGGAGACCGGCCCGGACTCGATCCAGTCCCGGCTGCGCGAGGCGTCCCGCAACGCCGCCCAGGTGCCGCTCGGCGGACCGATGGAGGGTTTCGCCGTACCGCTGATCGCCCGCGGCCAGCGGCTCGGCACCCTCGCCGTGGGCCGGCACCAGCGGCACCGGCACGACCCGGACGAGGTCTCGGTGCTGGAGGACGTGGCCCGCCGCGCCGCCCTCGCCATCGAGAACGCGCGCATCCACGCCGAACGCCGCCGGGTCGCCCAGACGCTCCAGCAGTCCCTGCTGCCGCCGGTGCTCCCGGTGGTCGAGGGCATCGGCTTCGCCGCCGAGTACGTCCCGACCGGCGACGACGCGGAGGTCGGCGGCGACTTCTACGACGTGGTCCCGCTGCCGGACGGCCGCTGGCTCGTGGTGGTCGGCGACGTATCCGGCAAGGGCGTGCAGGCCGCCGCCGTGACCGGCCTGGTCCGGGACGTGATCCGGGTCCTCGTCGGCGACGGCAAACCGCTGCCCGAGGTGCTCAGCCGGCTCAACGAGACGCTCGTCGAGCGCGGCGGCGGACGCTACTGCACGCTGGCGCTGGCGGCCGTCTCACCCGGCGACGGCGACCAGCTCGACGTCTCGCTGCACCTCGCCGGCCACGACCGCCCGGTGCTGCTGCACGGCGGAGGCGGCGCCACCTTCGTCGGCACCGGCGGTACGGCGCTGGGCCTGCTCGACACCATCACCACGCCGACCGCCGAGCTGGCGCTCAAGCCCGGCGACGCGCTGATCTTCTACACCGACGGGGTCACCGAGCGGCGGCGCGGACGCGAGCTGTTCGGCACCGAACGGCTGCGCGAGTCGGCGGCGCCGCTGGCCGGGTACTCGGCCGACGTGGTCGCGGCACGGCTGCGCGCGGCGACGATCGCCTTCTCGGTGGAGCCACCGCGCGACGACATAGCCGTCCTGGTCCTCCGAAACGACACCCCGTAGCCCTCTCCCCGCGCCCCGCCCCCGGTTCCGACTCCGGTTCCGACCCCGGTTCCGACCCGGCGGTGATCAAGGAGTTTGTGGCTTGGGGAGGCGCGAAACGTGACACAAACTCCTTGATCACGACAGTGGTGGGGAGTGCGGGTTGTCGGTGGCGGGTGGGCGGCGCCAGCTCGCCGAAGTGGCGGCATCCGGCGCACGTGGACACAACCACCACCCCGAACTGGTGCCTGCCGCTGCCGCGCCCGCTGGGACGGGCGTCCTGTGTGGAGGCAGGTCGGGGTGCTGGGTGAGCAGGCCGAGGCGGGCCGGATTCAGAGACCACCGGGGAGGCGGCCGGGGGCCAGCCGGTGGTGCGGGTCCAGGTGGGCCTTGGCGCTGCGCAGGCGCGGCAACGCGGGCAGCTCGCCCCAGAGGTCCACGGCACGGCGCACCGCCGTCGGCGCGGCCACCACCACACACCGGCCTCGCCGGGCGATCAGCACGCTGCGGACGGCGGTGAGGATCGAGGCGACCCGCTCCGGCGGCAGCGCGCCGGGCAGGGCGGCGTGCACCGCGCCGCCGCCGGCCGAGCCGCGTACCGGCACGGGGGTGCCGGCGGCGTCGCGCAGCGCGTAGACGGCGGCGTGCAGGTCGTTGATCGGCACCTCGATGCGCAGCGCGGTGTCTCCGGGCGCGAAGGGATAGCGCCCCCACCACTCCGGCGCGTGGTGGCTGACCATCGCCGGGGCGCCGAGCACGGCGGTGAGCCGTTCGGCCCGCTCGGTCACGTCGGCCGGGCCGCCCTCCAGGAGCACCACCAGGCTGCCCGCCGCGGGCCGGCCGGTCACGGCCGGGTGATCGGGGCGGTTGATCACCGACGGGTGCGTGGCCGGAATCCGGCGACGGGGCAACGGCACCGGCACGGGCAGGTCCAACTCGACGGCGGCCGGGCCGACGCCGGACGCCAGTACGGCACGGACCAGGTCGTGCACCTCCAGCGGGGTCCAGACCGGACGGGACACCCAGACCCGGCTCGCGGGCACGGCCTGCACCCGCATGGTGGCCGAGACCAGCACGCCGAGCCCGCCCTGCGAGCCGCAGAGCAGCCGTGCCACGTCCAGCCCGGGCATCCCACCCCGACCGAGGATCGCATCGCCACCACCGCGACCCGGACCTCCGTCGGCACCGGCATCGGCCGCCGGAGCGCGTCCGCCCGGACGGCCACCGCCGACACCCGGGGCGGCCCGGCCGAACGCCTCCGTGCCGGACTCGCCGACGCTCACCAACTCGCCGTCGGCGTCGAGATAGCGCACGCCGATGAGCTGGGCGCACGGGCTGCCGTGCCGGTGCCGCAGCGGACCGGACTCGTCGGCGGCGAGCACCCCGCCGAGCGTCGCGCCCGGCGAGGGCGCGTCGACGGGCAGCCGCCGGTTGGTGCGCGCCAGCGTGGCCTGGACGGCGCGCAGCGGCGTACCGGCGCCGATCTCGGCCACCGCCGCGGCATGCGGCTCGTGCCAGACGCCGGCGAGGCGGCCGGTGTCGAGCATGATGTCCACCTGCGCCGGAGCGGCGCCCCAGTCGATCTTCGTGCCGGCGCCGCGGGGCACCACTGTCAGGTCGTACGCCGCGGCCAGCCGCAACACCTCGGCGGCGGCGTGCGGGCCGCCCGGCACGGCCACCCAGCGGGCGGTACGCCCGGCCACCTCGTCGGCCGGGCCGGCGAAGCGGGCGAACGGCGAACCACAGATCTCCGCCAGCTTCCGGGTGATGTCGAGGGCTCCGGGTCGGTTGGTGGAACGAGCTGCATCCGCCATGGCGCTTATCGTACACATGTTCGAAAGCCCTGGCGGCGAGTCGCCGGATTCGCGCGGCGGGCGGCCCCGGCGGCGGTCCGGCGCCCGGTAACGTGGCGCCGTGACCGAAACCCCACTGCCCGTCGCCAAGCGCGTCCCGACCGAGCGCGTCCATCACGGTGACACAGTCCTCGACGAGTACGCCTGGCTCGCCGCCAAGGACGACCCGGACACGATCGCCTACCTGGACGCCGAGAACGCTTACACCGAGGCGCGCACCGCCCACCTGGCCGAGTTGCGCGCGGAGCTGTTCGAGGAGACGCGCCGGCGCACCCAGGAGACCGACCTGTCGGTGCCGACCCGCAAGGACGGTCACTGGTACTACACCCGCACCGTCGAGGGGCAGCAGTACGGCGTGCACTGCCGCCGCGCGGTCCGCCCCGGCGAGACCGCGCCCCCGGTCAGCGCCGACGGCGCGCCGCTCGACGGCGAGGAGGTGCTGCTCGACGGCAACCAGCTCGCCGAGGGGCACGACTTCTTCTCGCTCGGCGCGTTCGACGTCAGCCCGGACGGCCGCTGGCTGGCCTACTCCACCGACTTCTCCGGCGACGAGCGCTTCACGCTGCGGATCAAGGACCTGACCACCGGCGAGTCGCTGCCGGACGAGGTGCCGGACACGTTCTACGGCACGGCGTGGTCGAGCGACGCCTCGACGCTGTTCTACGTGACGGTGGACGAGGCGTGGCGGCCGAACCGGGTCTGGCGGCACACCGTCGGCACGTCGTCCACCGAGGACGTGGTGGTCTACCAGGAGGACGACGAGCGGTTCTGGGTCGGCGTCGAGCTGACCCGCTCCGAGCGCTTCGTGGTGATCGACATCCACAGCAAGATCACCAGCGAGGTGCGGGTGATCCCGGCCGCCAACCCGACCGGCGAGCCCGCCGTCGTGGCCCCGCGGCGTCAGGGCATCGAGTACGCGGTGGAGCACCACGGCCACCGCTTCCTGATCCTGCACAACGACGGCGCGGAGGACTTCGCGCTGGCGTACACCTCGGCGGACGCGCCGGGCGAGTGGACGCCGCTGATCCCGCACACGCCGGGCACCCGGCTGGAGGCGGTCGACGCGTTCGAGAACCACCTCGTGGTGTCGCTGCGGGCCAACGGACTGACCGGTCTGCGGGTGCTGCCGGTGGGCAGCGACGACAGCTGGGACATCGACTTCCCCGAGCCGATCTACAGCGTCGGGCTGGACGCGAACCCGGAGTACCGCACGAACGAGGTACGGCTGCGCTACACCTCGCTCGTCACCCCGGACTCGGTCTACGACTACGACCTGGTGACCCGGGAGCTGACGCTGCGGCGGCAGAAGCCGGTACGCCCCGGGCCGGACGGTCGGCCGTACGACCCGGCCGACTACGAGCAGCACCGGGACTGGGCGCTCGCCGACGACGGCACCCGGGTACCGATCTCGCTGGTCTGCCGCCGGGACACCCCGCGCGACGGCTCGGCGCCCGCCGTCATCTACGGCTACGGGTCGTACGAGGCGAGCATGGACCCGTGGTTCTCGATCGCCCGGCTGAGCCTGCTCGACCGCGGCGTGATCTTCGCGGTGGCGCACATCCGGGGCGGTGGCGAGCTGGGCCGGCGCTGGTACGACGAGGGCAAGCTGCTGGCCAAGAAGAACACGTTCACCGATTTCGTGGCCTGCGCCCGGCACCTGGTGAAGGCGGGCTGGACGGCGAGCGACCGGCTGGTCGCCCGGGGCGCGTCGGCCGGTGGCCTGCTGATGGGCGCGGTGGCGAACCTCGCCCCGGACGCGTTCACCGGGATCGTCGCGCAGGTGCCGTTCGTGGACGCGCTCACCTCGATCCTCGACCCGTCGCTGCCGTTGACGGTCACCGAGTGGGAGGAGTGGGGCAACCCGCTGGACGACCCCGAGGTGTACGCGTACATGAAGTCGTACACGCCGTACGAGAATGTGACCGCCGCCGACTACCCGGCCATCCTGGCGGTGACCAGCCTCAACGACACCCGCGTGCTCTATCACGAGCCGGCCAAGTGGATCGCCCGGCTGCGCGCGCTCGCGCCGGCCGGCGACTACCTGCTCAAGACCGAGATGGGCGCGGGCCACGGCGGGCCGAGCGGCCGGTACGACTCGTGGCGTGAGGAGGCGTTCGTCAACGCCTGGATCCTGGACCGCGTCGGCCGCGCGTGACGGGGTTCAGGCGGCCAGTGCCGCGGTGAGCACCTGCGGGTCGGCGTTGCCGCCGGTCACCACCGCGACGGTACGGCCGGCCGGCAGCTCACCACTGTGGAAGAGCCGGGCGGCCAGGGCGACCGCGCCGCTCGGCTCGGCCACCAGTCGCGCGTCCCGGATCAGCCGGCCGGTGGCCGCCATGATCTCGTCCTCGGTCACCGTGACGATGCCGTCGAGCCGGTCCCGCAGGTGGGCCAGCGTCAACGCGGACAGGCTGGTCCGCAGCCCGTCGGCGCACGTCCGGTAGGTGCGTTCGACGTCCCAGACGACCACCTCACCGGCGGCGAGTGACTCCTGGGCGTCGGCGGCCAGCGCCGGCTCGACGCCGATCACGGCGGCGGACGGGCGCAGCGCCTTGACCGCCGTGGCCACGCCCGAGCCGAGCCCACCGCCGCCCACCGGCACCAGCACCACGTCCACGTCCGGCAGGTCGGTGACGATCTCCAGCCCGACGGTGCCCTGACCGGCGATGACCGCCGGGTGGTCGAACGGCGGCACCAGCGTCGCACCGGTCCCGGCCACGATCCGCTCCGCCTCGGCGAGCCGCCGGGCCGGCGGCACCAGCCGTACGTCCGCGCCGAGCGCCCGCATCCGGGCCACCTTGACCTCCGGCGCACCCTCGGGGACCACCACCGTGCAGGGCGCGCCGAGGGCGCGGGCCGCGTACGCCAGGGCTTGCCCGTGGTTTCCCGACGAGTGGGTGACCACCCCCCGGGAGCGGGTCGCCGGATCGAGCCGGGCCACCGCGTGGGTGGCGCCGCGCAGCTTGAACGACCCCACCGGTTGCAGGTTCTCCGGCTTGAGCCACAGCTGGTCGTCCCAGAGCACCGGCATTAACGGGGTCCGCAGCACGGTGCCGGCCACGTCCTCGGCCGCGTCGCGGATGTCGGCGATCGAGATCAGCTCCATCGCACCAACCTAGACTGCCGGCATGAGTGCGGAGGAGCCCTCGGCGGCGCGACGCGGACCGACCTGGCTGATCCTCGTGGTGGTGGCCGCCGCGCTCGTCGTCTGCTGCTGTTCGACGGTGATCGGGCTGGTCGTCGCCGGCTCCGCCGGGCTGCTCGGTCGCTGACCGCCGGGCCGGACGCCGGCCGTCCCGGCCCGGCGGGCGCCGCCGTCCGTGCCGCTCGCCGCCCCGTGCCGGCGAGCAAGCAACGTCAGCGGGTCCAGGCCGGGTTCCGTCCGGCCCGGCCGAGCAGCGCGTCCATGCTGGCCGGCGCCGCCTCGGTGGGCACCGGCGGGCCGAACGCGCCCATCTTCTGCCCCATGTCGCCCATCCGGTCCATGAACTCGTGCCCGGCCGACACCACGGCCGGATCCACTGTCAGCTCCTGGCCGGTGGCCCGGGCCAGGTCCCACCCGTGCACCGTGAGGTCGATCAGCGCCATCGACCCGACGGTCTCCTGTGGTAGCCCCATGCCGGGTGACACGCCCTCCAGCGCGGCCGGGTCGGACCAGGCCTCGGTGAGCCGGGCCGTCTCGGTCGCGAACCGGTCACGCCAGCCCTCGGTCAGGTGATCGGTCTTGCCGGACCAGTCGACCTCTTCCCGGCGGGCCAGCGCCTGGAAGTTGACCACCACGTCGAACAGGTGCCCGAGCAGGTCGCGCACCGTGTAGTCGGGGCACGGGGTGGGCAGGCCGAGTTGCTCGTCGGAGATGCCGCGAACCACAGCGACCGTACGCGGCGCCGCGACGGCGAGCAGCTCACTAGTCTTCGTGCTCATAGGGGCAGCGTATGAGGGCGGTCTTGAAGAAATGCGACACGAACCGCGGCGTGACAACCGGGGCATCCTCGATCCGGGCCGGCTGCGGCAGCAGGTCCGGTTCCGGCGCCGGATGGCCGCCCCGGCGTTGCGCCGGTGGGTGGAGCACTACTGGTTGATCGACTGGGATCTGACCGAGCCGTTCGAGCAGCGGGTGGTGCCGCACCCCACCGTGAACGTGGTGTTCCAGGCGCAGGAGGGCGCGCCCGAACAGGGCGAGATCGCCGGCGTCGACACCGGCCTGTTCGCCGTCACGCTGCACGGCGTCGGCCGGGTCTCCGGCGTCCAGTTCCGCCCGGGCGGCTTCCGGCCGTTCTGGCGGCGCCCGGTCGCCGAACTGACCGGCCGGCGCGTGCCGATCCCCGGCGGGCCGATCTGCCCGGGGACCGACGACGAGCGATGCGCGAGGCTGGACGAGCTGCTGACCTCGTGGCCGCCGGTCGCGGATCCGCTCGCCGCGGAGGCCACCACGCTGGTCGAGGAGATCCGCGCCGACCGGACCGTGCTGCGGGTGACCGACTTCGCCCGGCGGCGCGGCGTCTCCGTCCGCCGGCTCCAGCGCCTCTTCCTCGACCACGTGGGCGTCGGTCCGAAGTGGGTGATCCGCCGCTACCGGCTCCAGGAGGCGATCGAACAGGCCGCCGCCGGGCCGCTGGACTGGTCGCGGGTCGCCGCCGATCTGGGGTACGCCGACCAGGCCCACCTGGTGCGCGAGTTCACCGCCGTCGCCGGGGTCTCGCCCGCGGCGTACGCCCGCTCGCTGGCGGCCCTGCGGCCGTGACGCGGGTCAGGCCTGCCGAGCGCGGGCCAACCCTCACTCCGCGCGGTTACGCAAGGTGACAGTCGGCCCGAGCGGCGGGCCTCGCCTCGCGCCGACTTTGCTCTGCAGCCACTGACGCAACGCACACCGACGGTGACGGTGGCGGTGCGACGCCGCCGACCATGGTCAACAGGAAGCGCCTGCTCAGGCGCCTGCTGCACCGATGGCTGCAGAGCAAAGTCGGCAGCAAGCCCACTCACTCGCCCGGCGGCGGCCGTGACGCAGTGTTACAGTCAGCTTGGCTACGGTACGTGACCGGGAACGCGCGTCAGCGGCGGCGGACCGCCACCACCGCAACGTCGTCCTGGATCTCCGGCGGCGCCAACTCGACCAGCAGCCGCTGGCAGAACTGGTCCAGGTCGTCGTCCACCCGGGCGGCGGCCACGCCGAGCGCCGCCATGCCGTCGTCGATGGTGGCGTCCCGCCGCTCGATCAGCCCGTCGGTGTAGAGCACGAGCGTCGCCCCGGCGGGAAGCACGAACTCCAGGTCGGGCGGGCGCGGCGCGCGTACCCCGAGCAGCGGCGCGGACTGCGCCACGAACTCGACCCGGCCGTCCCGGCTCAGCAACGCCGGCAGGTGCCCGGCGCTGGCCATCCGGACCAGCCCGGTCGACGGCTGGAGCAGCAGCACGCAGATGGTGGCCAGCTCATTCGGCAGCAGGTTGCGCATCAGCTCGTTGACCCGGTCCAGGATCACCCCGGGCTGATGGCCCTCGACCGCGTACGCCCGTACCGCGTGGCGCAGCTCGGCCATCACGGTGGCCGCGTGCAGCGAGTGCCCGGCCACGTCACCGATCGCCACCAGCAGGTGCCCGTCGAGCATCACCAGCTCGTAGAAGTCGCCGCCCACCTCGGTCTGCGCGCTCGCCGGCTCGTACCGCACGGCCAGGTCCAGGCCCACGACGTCGGGCAGCCGCTGCGGCAGCAGGCTGCGCTGCAACGTCACGGCGATCCGGTGCTCCTCGTCGAAGGAGCGCTGCGCCTCCACCGCCGAGGCGACGGCCTGGGCGAGCTGCACCAGCACCGGCGTACGGACGGTCTGGGTGGCGGTCGGCACCACCACGTACAGCGGGGCGCGGTCCTCCCGCAGCCGGGAGGCGGCCACCGTCACCGTGTCCCCGTCCGGCCAGCCCGTCAGCGCCCAGTTGCCCGGGTCGTCGACCCGTACCCGGGTGCCGATCGGCACGCCGGTGTCGTCCACCACCCACGGCACGATCGTGGCCGGCGTGTGCGGGTCGACCGCCACCCCGGCCAGGCAGTCCCCGTCGAACGTCTCGGCGACCACCGCCGCGGGGGCCTTGAAGATCCGCGCCGCGCCGCTCGCTGCCGCCTCCAGCAGCCGGACGAAGTTCGGCGTCGCGTGCATCTCCACCGTGGCGTCGGCGAGCGCGGCGAGCCGCTCGGCGAGCTGCTCGGCACGCAGCCGGGCCTGGTAGTAGCGCAGCACCGCGTGCGCGGTGGCGACCAGTTCCTCCGGCTCGATCGGCTCGGCCAGGTAGGCGTCCGCGCCCCGGGTGAGACCCTGCGCCCGGTCGACCACGTCCACCGCGTGGGCGGAGACGTGGATGACCGGAATGTACGGGTGCGTCTCCTTGATCCGCTCGCACACCTCGAAGCCGCTCATGTCGGGCAGCCGCACGTCGAGCACCACGAGGTCGACGTGCTCACGGGCCACCCGGTCCAGCGCCTCCGTGCCGTTCTCCGCCTCCACGGTGACGAAACCGGCCCGGGTGAGCCAGTTCACCAGCAGGTACCGCTTGGGGCCGCTGTCGTCGACCACCAGCACGGTCACCGGCCCGCTGTCCACCGTCACGCTCCGCCCGCGGGAAGGACCACTGTGAACGTGCTGCCCCGGCCGGTTTCGCTCGTCAGCTCCAGCGTCCCGCCGAGCAGCGTGACCAGCCGCCGCGCGTACGGCAGGCCGAGCCCGGTGCCACCGACCCGCGTCGTGCCGGGCACCTGGTAGAACTCCTCGAAGACCCGCTCGTGCAGTTCGGGCGGGATGCCGACGCCGGTGTCGGTGACCGACAGCGTCCACTGCTCGCCCCGGCGCTCGGCGCGCAGGCGTACCTCGCCGCGCTCGGTGAACTTCAGGCCGTTGTGCAGCAGGTTGCGCAGCACCTGGGCGAGCAGCACCTCGTCCGAGCGGAGCGTCGCCGGGGCCGGGGGCTCCTCGACCACAAGCTCCACATCGGAGCGGACGGTGAGCGCCCGCAGCGTGCCGCGCAGCTGCCCGAACACCGCGCGCAGGTCGACCTCGGACCAGTCCGGCTCGATCCGGCCCGACTCCGCCTTCGCCAGGTCGAGCAGCTCGTTGACCAGCCCCAGCAGGTCACCGGCGGAGGACCGGATCAGCCCCACCTGGCGGGCCTGCTCGCCGGTGAGCGGGTCGGAGGCGGAGTCGGCCAGCAGCCGGGCCAGACCGATGATCGCGGTGACCGGCGCGCGCAGCTCGTGGCTGACGTTGGCGAGGAACCGGCTCTTCGACTCGCTCGCGGCCCGCAGCTGCGTGGACTTCTCCTCCAGCTCGGCGTAGAGCGCCACCACGCCCCGGTTGGTCTCCTCCAGCTCCTCGGTGAGCTGGTTGTAGAGCGCCATCACGCCCCGGTTGGTCTCCTGCAGTTCGGAGTTGAGCACCGCCAGCTCGTCGCGCTGGCTGCGTACCTCGTCGAGGGCCGCGATGAGCTGGGAGTTCTGCGCGGCCAGCTCGTCCAGCGCGGAGGCCGGAGCACGCTCGGCCAGCTCGGCCCGGAGCCGGCCGGCGCGTTCCGGCGTCAGCTCCTCGGCGTGGTCGGGCACCCGTCTGGACATCCTCACGACGGTATCGCCCTCGACGGCCACGACCTGCAACGTGTCCACCAGACGCGCGACGGCGCCGGACTTCGGCTCGTACCGGCCGCCTGGCAGTGGACGCAACGGCGACAGGTCGACCTGGAGGATCCGGCGGCCCACGGCGTCCCGGTCGAGAGCGAACGTGACGTCCGCGCCGTCGGCGCCGCTCAACAACTCCCGGGCCACCTCGCTGAGCGCGGTGGCGATCCGCACCTGGTCCTGGTGTTCCAGCCCGACCGCCGCGGCCACCTCGCGGCCGCGCTGCCGGACCAGGAAGATGTCCTGCTCGACCCGGAGTGCCAGGTGCAGAAGGGGTTCGGTCATGCCGCCCCCCGCGCGACCAGGACGCAGGCGTCGTCGCGACGGATGGCGGCGTCACGCAGCAGCGTCGCGGCGGCCAGCAACGGGTTGCGCCCGGCCAGCCCGGGGTAGTCGTCCAGGTCCCAGCGATCCACCACCCCGTCACTGTGCATGACCAGGGTGGAGTCACGCGAGAAGGGGTAGTCGTACCCGCGGATCGCCGGACGCTGGTGCCCGGCGATGCCCGGCAGCGAGACGAGCCCGCGCCGCCGCTCGCCCGGCGCGACGATCATCGCGGCGATGTTGCCCAGGCCGGCGAAGCGGAGCAGCCCGGCGGCGGGATCCGGTTCGGCCACCGCGAGCGCCGCGCCCCGGGTGTGCGACATGGCGGCGTGCAGGTGCCGCACCACGACGTCCGGCGGCCCGTCCGGCGCCGAGCGGAACGCGGACACGGCGGCCCCGGTCGCGGCGGCGGCCAGTGGCCCGTGGCCGAGGCCGTCGGAGACCAGAACCTGACGACGGCCGTCCACCTCGCGCACCGCGTACCCGTCGCCGCTGCTCTGCTCGCCGGTGATCGGCCGGGCCAGCCCGGCCGCCCAGTCCGGCTCCGGCGGCGCTCCGTCCCAGACCTGGACGACCAGGACCGTGCCCCGGCCGGGCGTCGAGTAGCCGTCGAACCGGCTCGACTGCCGGGTGATCGCGCCGAGCCCGATGCCGAGCGTGCCGGCGGTGGAGTGGCCGTCGACCGACGAGAGCGTGAGGTCGGCCATGCCGGGGCCGGAGTCGATGGCCACCAGTTCCACCCCGGCCCGTCCGGCCCGGCGCGCCGGGCGCAGCAGGAGCGTGCCCTCGCGGGCGTGCTTGACCAGGTTGCTGGTGATCTCGGCGGTGACGATGGCCAGGTCCGCGACACGATCGGTGCTCAGTTCGAGCTGCCGGCCGAGACGCTCGGCGGCCCGGCGTACGCCGCCGGCGGTCGCGCCGTTGTCGACCCGGAACCACACCCCGTGGTCGGGGACCACGTCGGCGGTCATCGCGACCACTTGGTGACGGTGATCCTCGTCCCCTCGCCGACAGCCGTCTGGATGTCGAAGTCGTCCACCAGCCGGCGGGCCCCGCTGAGCCCGAGGCCCAGCCCGCCCCCCGTGGTGTAGCCGTCGGTCAGCGCCAGGTCGAGGTCGGGGATGCCCGGCCCTTCGTCGGCGAAGAGGATCCGTACGCCACGCCGGCGGCCGTCCTCCACTGTGCTCACCTCGGCGCTGCCCCCGCCGCCGTAGATCAGCGTGTTGCGGGCCAGCTCGCTGGCGGCGGTCACCAGCTTCGTCTGGTCGACCAGGGAGAGCCGGACCGCGACGGCCGTGGTACGCACCAACTGCCGGACCCGCACCACGTCCTCGTCGCTGCGGATCGCCTGCGTCGCCGGCACGCCGAGGTCGACGCCCGTGGTCATGCCGTCGCCGTCGTCTCGGTGTCCTCGTCGTCGGCGCCCTCGTCCCACTCGTCGGCCCGGCTGGCCGCGATCAGCTCCATGCCGCGCTCGACGTTCAGCGCGGTACGGATGCCGTTGAGCGACAGCCCCAGCTCGACGAGCGTGATGGCGACGGCCGGGCGCATGCCGACCACCACCGTCTCGGCGTCCAGCACCTTCGAGATGGACGCGATGGTGGAGAGCATCCGGCCGACGAAGGAGTCGACGATGTCCAGCGCCGTGATGTCGATGATCACGCCGTGGCAGCCGGTGGCGACGATCCGCTCGGCCAGGTCCTCCTGCAACTGGATCGCCGTCTGGTCGGACATGTCGACCTGGATGGAGACCAGCAGGATGTCGCCGATCTTGAGGATCGGCACCCGTTCCATCAGGACTCCCGCCGCGGGCGGCGAGCGGTGGTCTCGACCCCGGTCAGGCGCAGCACGTGGCGCAGCGCGTCGGCGAGGCTCGCCTTGGTGGCGATGTCGCCGAACTCGATGCCGAGGGCGACGATCGTCTGGGCGATCTGCGGGCGGATGCCGGAGATGATGCAGTCGGCGCCCATCAGCCGGGCGGCCACCACGGTCTTGAGGATGTGCTGCGCGACCTGGGTGTCCACCGCCGGCACGCCGGTGATGTCGATGATCGCGTACGGCGAGCCGGTGTCGACCAGGGTCTGGAGCAGCCGCTCCATCACCACCTGGGCGCGGGCCGAGTCCAGCGTCCCGACCAGCGGGACGGCGACCACGCCCTCCCAGAGCTTGACCACCGGGGTGGACAGCTCCAGCAGCTGCTCCGCCTGGTCGGCGATCAGGCTCTCCCGGGCCCGGACGAACGTCTCGAACGTGAACAGGCCCATCTGGTCGACGAGCGCGGAGAAGGCGACGAAGTCGCGCAGGGTGTCGTCACCCTTCTCCTCTTCCATCAGCTCCAGCAGGGCGTCCTTGCACGCGAACACGCTGATCGCGGTCTCGGTGGCGGAGAACCCCTGCCGGGCCCGGTTGGTGGACAGCTCGGACAGCACCGCCCGCAGCTCACCGCCGTGCTCGTCGGCCAGGTCGGAGACGCCCTGGCGACCGGCGTCGACCAGCGCGCGGTGCAGTTCCTGGACCTGCCGGGCCAGCTCGGCCCGGCTCAGGCGACCGCGCAGCGAACTGGCGACGATCTCCGTCCAGCGGTTGGTCAGCCGGTCCGCGTGCTGACTGAGCAGGTGGGCGAGCCGACCACCCTGTTCGGCGCTCAACGCCATCCTGACCTCCCTGATTTGGACGGGCGGACTCTATCACCGGGGGCTGACGCGGTACTTGTCGCGGAGCAAAGAATGATCGACCGCACCCGTGACCGCTCCCGTTCTGCGCGGCGCGCCCGTCGTGGGATACCGTTTCCCCCGAACACAGGAGGTCGACGAATGTCCTTGACGGTGCACACGGAACAGCGCGGCGACGTGGTCGTCGTGTCGGTCGCGGGCGAGCTGGACATGGCCACGGCACCGCAGCTGCAGGACCAGATCACGGATCTGCTGGACAAGGGGCGCAACCGCCTGGTCTTCGACCTGGCCGAGGTGTCGTTCTGCGACTCCACGGGCCTGTCCGTGTTCGTCCGGGCGAAGAACAACTGTGACGAGGCCGGCGGCGTCGTCCGGCTGGCCGCTCCGCAGCGCGGCGTGCTGCGCATCCTCGAGGTCAGCGGGCTGGTCGAGGTGCTGCACACGTACCCGACCGTTGAGCAGGCCGTCGCGGGCGATCCCACCCCGCCCTCCTCCTGACCGGTTCCGCTCAGCGCTCGTCCTCGATGTAGCGGGGACGGGCGATCACCATGCCCGCAGCCGTCTGCACGGCCAGCGCCACCAGCAGGAAGCCGATCGGGGCGGTCCAGCCGCCGGTCGCCTCGTAGAGGATGCCCACCAGCAGCGGTCCGAGCGCCGCGATGACGTACCCGGTGCTCTGCGCGAACGCGGACAGCGCCACGGTGCCCTCGGCGGTCCGGGCGCGCAGCCCGATCGTGGTCAGGATGAGCGGGAACGCGCCCTGGCCGAGCGCCAGCAGCAGCACCCACAGCGGCGCCAGGCCGTGCGGGGCCAGCGCCAGACCGGTGTACGCGGCGGCGGAGAACACGGTGAGCGACAGCACCAGCGGCCGGAGCGTGGCCAGCCGGCCGGCCAGCGCCGGCATCATCAGCGCCACCGGCACGCCCAGCGCGGTCACGCCGGCGAGCAGCAGCCCGGCCGCCTCCGGGCGGTACCCGGCGTCCCGGAAGAGCTGGGCCAGCCAGCCCATGATCGCGTACCCGCTGAGCGACTGCGCCCCGAAGTAGACCGCCATGGCCCAGCCGAGCCGGGTCCGGGCGGGTTGCACCCGGGCCGGGGTGGCGACGGCCACCGCCGGGGGCGCGGCCCGTCGCGCCGCGCGGGCCCGCAGCGCCAGCGGCACCCACGGGAGTACGGCCAGCGCGGCCAGCCCGGCCCAGACGCCGAGTCCGGCCCGCCAGGAGCCGAAGGCGTGCGCGACCGGCACCGCCGCGGCGGCGGCCACCGTCGTGCCCACCGTCAGGGCCATCGTGTACGCCCCGGTGACCAGCCCGGTGCGGTGCGGGAAGTGCTGCTTGACGAGCATCGGCAGCAGGATGTTCGCCACCGCGATGCCGGCCAGCGCGAGCGCGCTGGTGGCCACGAAGACCGCCGCCGAGCCGGTGAGCGCGCGCAGCACCTGCCCGACGGTGAGCGCCAGCATGGCGAGCACCAGCACCCGGGGCGCGGCCCAGCGGCGGACCAGCCACGGGGTGAGCGCGCCCAGTCCGGCGAACGCGATGGTGGGCAGCGTGGTGACCAGGCCGGCCATCGCCCCGGAGAGGCCGAGACCGACCCGTACCTCGTCGAGCAGCGCGCCGAGGCTGGTCACCGCCGCGCGCAGGTTCAGCGCGACGAGCAGCATCCCGGTCAGCACGAGCAGTCCGCCTCGGACCGCGCGGGGCGCCGGGGTGGGGAGGGCCGCGGAGCCGGCGCCGGGGGCGGGCACTGTCGCGGCGGGCGCGGGTGGCGGAGTCATGACCTCGAACCTACAATCATGGGATGAATTTCGGCACGAGGTGTAACCGGTGACACCCGCCGTGGATTCCGTCGTCGTGCCGCCGCGCGGTCACCGGGTCCGCCAGACCATCGAGCAGCTCCGGGAGCGCATCCTCGGCGGCGAGTGGCCGGTGGGCGGGCGCATCCCCACCGAGCCGCAACTCGTCGCCGAGCTCGGTGTGGGCCGGAACACGGTCCGCGAGGCGGTCCGGGCGCTCGTGCACGCCGGGGTGCTGGTGTGCCGGCAGGGCTCCGGCACGTACGTGGTGTCGACCGACGAGCTGGCCCCGGTGGTGGCCCGCCGGCTCACCGACGACCGGATGACCGAGGTGATCGAGGTCCGGCGCGCGTTCGAGGTGGAGGCCGCCCGGCTCGCCGCGTTGAGGCGTACCCCTGAGGACCTGGTGGCGCTCGACGGCGCGCTCGCGGCCCGCGAGGCCGCGTGGCGCGGCGGCCGGGTGGACGAGTTCGTCGAGGCGGACGCCGCGCTGCACACGGCAGTGGTGGCGGCCGCGCACAACGCCATGCTGGCCGAGCTGTACGCCTCGGTCGGCGCCGCGCTGCGCAGCACCGTGGCCCAGGCGATGGGCGAGGCGCTGACCCCGGAGCGGTACGTGGATCACGGCCGGCTGGTGGAGGCGATCCGGGCCGGCGACCCGCAGCGGGCGGCGATCGAGGCCGGTGCTTTTCTCGAAGGGCCCGCCGGGGCATAGGTTGTCCCCGACGCAGACTCATCAGGGCACGGGAGTACGGATGCTCAAGGGCTTCAAAGACTTCATCATGCGCGGCAACGTCGTCGACCTGGCGGTCGGTGTCGTCATCGGCGCGGCGTTCACCGGCGTGGTGACCCAGCTCACCAAGTCGTTCCTGGAACCGCTGGTACGCGTGTTCATTGCGCTGATCACCGGCAGCAAGAACGGGCTCACCGGCTCGACCCCCGAGTTCCGGGGCATCCCGTTCGACTGGGTGGCGTTCGTCAACGCGGTGATCACGTTCGCGCTCACCGCGGCGGCGCTGTACTTCCTGGTCGTCTACCCGATGAACAAGCTCGCCGAGCGCCGCAAGCGCGGCGAGGAGCCGCCGCCGTCGGCCCCGAGCGAGGAGGTCAAGCTGCTCACCGAGATCCGTGACGCGCTGCTCGCCGGCAACCACGGCACGCCGGGGCAGCGCAGCGCCCTGGACGACGTGCTCGGCCGCCGGCAGGAGCCACCCGCGCCGCGCTGACGCCATAGCCGATCGGCCCCCGCGACAATCTCGCGGGGGCCGACGCGTATCGAACACATGTTCGATAGAGTCCGGGCATGGAGCAGCGTAGGCACTGGTGGAACGGGAAATGGGGACGCCTCGCCCGGCGTGACGTCTTCCTCCGGGTGGACGGCGACCGCTGGCACGTGGAGCAGCGGGCCGGCGGCGCCGAGGGGGTTTCCCGGTTCTACGAGCACGCCAGCGTCGAGGAGGCGGAGGAGACGGTCCGGGCGCTGCTGGACGGCACCGACACGTGGCGCGAGCTGTCCCCCCGCCCGCCGGGCGGCTGGGCCCCGTCCGTTTAGCGCCCGCGCGACCCGGGAACCGCTGCCGTATGAGCCAGCAGCAGGACACCGTCTCCCGGGTCACCACCGGCATGCGGGTGGTCGACTCCGCAGGCGTCGAGGTGGGCACAGTCGATCTCGTCCAGCGCGGCGACCCGGCCGCGGTGACCGTGCAGGCACCCGCGCCGGTCGACCCGGGCAGCAGCCTGGACGAACTGATCGAGTCGGCGGCGGTCGAGGAGCCGGACGTGCCGGCCGACCTGGCCGCGCGACTGCTGCGCGACGGCTACCTCAAGGTCTCCACCGAGCTGGTCCGCACCGGCGCGGTCTACGTGCTGGCCGACCGGATCGCCGCGGTGCACGACGGCGCGGTACGCCTCACCGTCCCGGCCACGGAGCTGCCCGCCGAGGAGTGACGCCCGCCGAGGTGATGGATTTGTCACCCGCAGTAATAGGTGATCAATGCAAGTTGCCCGGAAAAGCCGCCCGTCAATCCCCTTGCGCAGAGTCTCAATGCCATGACTTTGCGCTTTAATCGCTGATGAACGACTTGATCGTTGATCTTCAAAAACATTGCGCGCGTTCTGGTATCTACATCGGCCTCTCGCCACGGATAGTAATTGGCGAACCAAGGGGGCCGAGGGGGAACAATGAACGAAGCGCTGGCGGAACCGCTCACCGGATATCAGGTGGTGGCCGTGGCCACTGCCGTCGCCGGAGTGGTGGCGGGCCTGGTGCGGGCCTACGTGGCATACCGCGCCCGGATGAACGAGGAACGCGAGGCGACAACACGCACCACAGCGCGGGTCACGTGGCTGATCCGGCTGGCCGAGGCGGACCATGACGTCGTACGGATCGTGGAGCGCGATCGCGACGGGCATCGGGAGGTCGAACTGGGCGGGCGCGGCGCGTCGAAGCCCGGCCCCGTCGAGGAGGCGGCGTGACAGACATCAAGGGCACCGCCGCTCTCACACCGGATCCCGACGACAACGACGCTCTGCGCGAGGCGGAGGCGGCCCGCCTGAAGGCCGTTCACGACCGGGAGTTCGCCGAATTCACCGAAGGCTCGTACCACACCGTGGAACGGATTCTCCGGGCGAGATGCCGGGACCGTCAGGCGGTGGAGGACGCGCTTCACGAAGCCTTTCTGCACGGTCGGGTCGAGTGGTCCAAGCTCCGCGACCACGTCCGGCCGATCGGGTGGATCGTTCGTACGGCGCGGTTCAAGATGTTGAAGGATCACGACCGACGACTGCGGGAGGCCGCGGTGGCGCCGGAGGACCTGCCGCCGTCGTCCCACTCGGACATCGCTGACGCGTGGGAGGCGCAGGAGACGCTGCGCGGCTGGTTGCACCAGTTGCCGGTACGGCACGCCGAGGTGTTCCAGATGTCGAAGGAGGGCTTCTCCAACCAGGAGATCGCCCGCATCCTCGGCCTGACCGAGAACAGCGTCCGCTCCTACAAGGCCGCCGCCAAGAAGGAGCTGTGCGAACTGGCCGAGAAGGCCGGCTTCACCCGCTCGGAGAGCGAGCGGCGGCAGGGGGCCGGCCGTGGATCTCGATGACATCCTGGCGCTCGCCGAGACCACACCCAGCCCGTTGGAGCTCGCGCGCGCCCGCCGGGTGGCGCGGACCGTGCAGAGCCAGCACGACCTGTCCCTCGCCGAGGGCTACAAGATCATCGTGGACACCGACCTCGCCGATCCCCTGACCTGGGACGCCGACGAGGCCGTCCGGGTCACCCGCGCCGCCCAGTTGGCGAAGCAGGGCACCGTCACCTGGCTGCCCGGCGACCGCGACGCGGAGCGCTTCGAGCGGCTCTCCTGGTCCGACGAGATGGCGATGATCGTCGGGCACGCGCCGGGAACGCTCCGCCTCACCCCGCGGACGCTCGCCGACCTCGTTCATCCCGCCGATGTCGAGCGCGTCCTCGCCGCGGTGCGGACGGCGTGGGAACAGAGCCGCCCCGACGAGATCGGCTTCCGGGTGGTCCAGCCCGGAGGCAGCGTCCGCCACGTGTACTGCCACCTCGAGATCCTCACCGACGCGGGCCGGCCGGTCGGCGTCATCGCCACCGGCGAGGACATCACCGCGCTCGAACTCGCCCGCCAGGAGCAGCGCCGGCTCGCCGTACGCAGCCGGATGCTCGGCCCCGACCCGGCCGTCCGGGACGTGCTCACCGGGCTCCAGACCCGCGGGTACGTGATCGACGAGGTCGACCGGGCGCGGCGCACCACCGGCGGCGCCCTGATCGTCGTGGCGACCGAACCGGCCACCCGGCTGCCCGACGCGCTGACCGACGAGGACCGCGACCAGGTGACGGCGGAGATCGCCCGGACCCTGCGCGCAGTCGCCGGGGACGGCGTCACCAGCGGGCTGGTGGGTTCCGGCTCGTGGGGCCTACTGCTCGCCCCCCGGGACGACGCGGGGAAGGCCGAGGCCCTGGCCGCTCGGATCGTGGACAAGTTCCGGAACCATCTGTTCAGCGTCCGGCAGAAGCCCCTGCGGCTCAACACCTCGGCCGGCGTGGTCCATTTCGACAACGACATCCCGGACACCGGCTTCGACCTTCTCGTGGACGGCGAGCACGCGGCCCGCGACGCGCACCGCAACGCCACCGCCGTCAAGGTCCTGGAGCGGCCGGTCGCCGAGCGGGAACGGACGGACCGGTGCCGCCGCCGGATTCACCGCGCCGTCTCGGCCAACCGGTTCGCCCTGTACGCCCAGCCCATCATCGATCTCGGGCTCAATCAGGTGGCCCGTCACGAGATTCTGCTGCGCGTTCGCAGCGACACCGGTGAACCGGTCGCGCCGTGGGCCTTTCTCGACATGGCCGAGCGGGTCGGCGAAATCCTGGCGGTGGACAAGTGGGTCATCGACCACGCTCTGGAACTGATCGGCCGCGGGGCACAGACCTCCCATTACCAGGTGAACATTTCCGGGAAGTCGCTCGCCGACCCGGGACTGCTCGCTTTCGTGACCGGGGCGATCCACCGGCACCACGTCAAGCCGGAATGCCTGACGTTCGAAATCACCGAGACCGCGCTCATCGAGAACCGCAACGAGGCGCTGGCCTTCGCCACCGGAATCAGAGAGGTCGGCTGCCACCTGGCGCTCGACGACTTCGGCACCGGATACGGCGCCCTCGCCCAGCTCAAATACCTGCCGGTGGACCTGGTGAAGATCGACGGCGCGTTCATCGTCGACCTGTGCCGGTCGCCGGCCGACCAGGCTGTGGTGTCGGCGCTCGTGGAACTGTGCCACACGCTCGGCATCCGGGTCGCCGCCGAGTACGTCCAGGACCAGGAGACCCTGGATCTCCTGCGCGCCGCGGAGGTCGACTTCGCGCAGGGCTACCAGATCGGGCGGCCGGAACCGATAACTGTGAGCCAGGAGGAGGTGCAGAGCATCGAACTCGAACTGCGGCTCCCGCCTCAGCAGACCGCCATGGGATGACCGGTCGTCACCCGGCCCGGCTGGGAACCGGCGGGGCGGGTTCCGCCTCGGGCGACCCGGCCGGCGGGGACGCGGCCGCGCGGCGGCGGAACAGCAGCAGCATCAGCCAGCCCGCGACCAGCCCCCAGAACGCGCCGCCCACCCCGAACAGGCTCACCCCGGAGGCGGTGACCACGAACGTCACCACCGCCGCCTCCCGCGCGTCCGGCTGGGCCACAGCCGCCGCGACAGCCCCGGCCAGCGCGCCGAGCAGGGCGAGCCCGGCGACGGCCTCGACCAGCACCGGCGGGGAGAGCAGCACCAGTGTGGTGGCCACGCCCGCGCCGAGCCCGAGCAGCGCCAGCCCGATCCCGGCGGTGACCGAGGCGATCCAGCGCCGTTCCGGGTCCGGGTGGGCGTCCGGCCCGGCCGCCAGCGCGGCGGTGATCGCGGCCAGGTTCACCGCGTGCCCGCCGGCCGGAGCGCCGAGGGCGGTGGCGAGCCCGGTCACCCGCAGCGCCGAGCCCAGCGGGGCCCGATAGCCGTAGCCGGCGAGCACGGCGGTGCCGGGCACGTTCTGGGCGGCCATGGTGACCAGGAACAGCGGCAGGGCGAGCCCGACGACGGCGGGCAGCGTCCAGGCCGGCGCGGTGAGCGCGACGACCGGCGCGGCGTCCATCCGGGCCGGGCCGGAGGTGGTGAGCGCGATCGCCACCACCGCCACGGCGAGCGCGCCGGGTACCGCCCAGCGGCGGGCGAACCGGTGCAGCAGGAGCCAGACCAGCACCACCGGCCCGGCCAGCCGGGGCACCTCCACGAGGGCGCGTACGGGCGCCGTACACAGCGGCAGCAGCACCCCGGCGAGCATGGCGGAGGCGATCGGGGCGGGGATCGCGGCGACCGCGCGGCCGAGCGCGGGGATCAGCCCGGCGGCGACGATCAGCAGGCCGGCGAGCAGGAAGGCGCCGACCGCGGCGGGCCAGCCGCCGGTGACCGGCCCGGTGGCGACGAGCAGCGCCGCGCCCGGCGTGGACCAGGCGATCGACAGTGGCAGCCGGTGCCGCAGGCCGAGCCAGACCGCGCAGGCGCCACTGGCGACGCAGAGCGCGAGCAGGCCGGAGGCGGCCTGGTCCCGGTCGGCGCCGACGGCGCGCAGCCCGGCCAGGACGACTGTGAACGAGCTGGCGAAGCCGACCAGGGCGGTCACCACGCCGGCCAGGACGGGTTGGAGCCGACCCCCCATGCTCTCCTCCTCCGCCGTTCCGTTTACGGAACGGCACGGTGTAGCACGATAGCCCTCATGACAGCCGCCGCACCACCCGATGACCGGGGCGCCCGGGAGGTCGGCCGGCGCATCCGCTCGCTCCGCACCGAACGGGGCATCTCCCTGTCCGAGCTGGCCCGCCTCGCGGGCGTCGGCAAGGCCACGCTCTCCGGCCTGGAGAACGGCGTACGCAACCCCCGGCTTGAGACCCTGTACGCGATCACCGCGCAGCTCGGCGTGCCGCTGACCGCCGTACTCTCCGCGCCCGAGCAGGCACCGACCGTACGCGGGGCGGCTGTCGGCGCCACGCTGCTGGAGGTCTTCGGCGACCGGGAGGCGACCTTCGAGCTGTACCGGATGTGGGTCACCCCGGGTCCGGCGCAGCTCTCCCCCGCCCACTCCAGCGGCGTGACCGAGCACGTCACAGTCTTCTCCGGCGTACTGCGAGCCGGCCCGGTCGACTCCCCGCTCACCGCCGGTCCGGGCGGCTACCTGCGGTGGGTCTCCGACGTGCCGCACACGTACGCGGCGGTGGGTGAGGAGGAGGTCCACGCGAGCCTGCTGCTGCGTTATCCTCGACCGTCCACACCGGACAGTTGACGCATACCCAGGATGCAAGCGGATGACATTTCTTTCAGCAGACCCGCCACCGCGTAGAGACGCGGAGCCGTTCTTCTTGGCAAGCTTGTCCTCATGACGCTCATCCTCCGCTCGGCCATCCTCAACGACGTCGGCCTCGTCCGGACCAACAACGAGGACTCCGCCCTCGCCGGTGACCGCCTCGTGGCGGTGGCCGACGGCATGGGCGGGCTCCCCGCCGGCGAGGTGGCCAGCGAGATCGTCATCCGGATCCTGGACGAGCTGACCCCGCCCACCGGCGCCGACGAGGCGGCCGACGCGCTGCGCGCCGTGGTCAGCACCGCCAACCAGCGCATCCGCGCGGCCATCACCGTCGACCCGGCCCGCGACGGCATGGGCACGACGCTGACCGCCGCCCTGCTCGCCGGGGACACCCTGGTGCTCGCCCAGGTCGGCGACTCCCGCTGCTACCTGCTGCGCGACCACGAGCTGACCCAGCTCACCCGCGACGACACGTTCGTGCAGGCGCTCGTCGACCAGGGCGCGCTCTCCCGCGACCAGGCCCGCCACCACCCGCAGCGTTCGCTGGTCACCCGCGCGGTGCAGGGCTCCGACGCGCCACCCGCCGTCGGGGCGCTCACCGTGTTCCCCGGCGACCGGCTGCTGCTGTGCAGCGACGGCCTCTCCGACTACGTGGAGGACGCCGCCATCGCGGCGGCGCTCGCCACCTACGGCGACCGCCAGCAGTGCGGCGAGCAACTGGTGAAGCTGGCCCACCAGGCCGGCGCGCCGGACAACGTGACAGTGGTCATCTCGGACGTCACCGAGGCGTGAGTCGGCGTCCTTTCCGGTTGCGGAGCGCGCCCGCTGCGGTTGGGATGAACGGATGCACATCCGCCGGCTGGCCGCCGATGAACGACTGACCACCAGCTTCCCGCTCCAGGCGTACGCGTTCGAGGCCTCGCCGATGGGCGCCTCCCGGACCGACCAGTTCCGCGCCTACCTGCCGTACAACGCCGGGAACACGACACTGGTGGCCGAGGAGGACGGCGTCACCGCGGCGGCGGTCTCGGCGATCCCGATGCGGCAGAACCTGCGCGGCGCCGTGCTGCCGATGGCCGGTGTCGCGGGCGTGGCCACCCACCCGCTGGCCCGCCGGCGCGGACACGTCCGCACGCTCATGCACCAGCTCCTCGACGGCATGCGGGACGAGGGGCAGCAGCTCAGCGCGCTGCACCCGTTCCGCGCCTCGTTCTACGAGCGCTTCGGCTACATCGGGCTGCCCCGGCGGCGTACCGCTGTCTTCAACCCGGCGGACCTGGCGCCGCTGCTGCGCGCCGAACTGCCCGACGAGCTGGTCTGGGAGCGGATCGGCACCGGCTATGCGCGGTGGCGCGCGTACACCGAACGGTGCCTGCGGGAACGGCACGGCTTCGCGGTCTTCCCGGACTTCCGGGCGGTCGGGCTGCGCGACCGCGACGACCGCTGGCTGGTCAGCGTGGTGCGCGGCGGCGAGACGGTCGGCGCTGTCACCTACCGGATCGACGACCACGCCGGCACGCTGCACGCCGACGACCTGCTCGTCGACGACCCGTACGCCCGGGCGTCGGTGCTCCAGTTCTTCGCCCGGCACGTCGACCAGGTGGCCCGGATCAGCGTCCAGATTCCCCCGGACGAACTGCCGGAGCTGTGGCTCACCGACCTCGACGTGCAGGTGGAGGCGAGGGTGGCCCGGCCCGACCCGACCGCGCCGATGGCCCGGCTGCTCAGCCTGGACGCGCTCGCCGACCAGCCGGTCGGGGTGGGCCGGGTGCTGATCGAGGTGGTCGGCGACCGCTGGCTCGCCGGCCGGCACCTGCTCGACGGCACCACCGGCAAGCTCGCGGTGCTGCCCGCGCAGACCACCGCCGAGGGCGGCGTGCCGGCCGCGCGGCTCACCGCCGCCGGGCTGTCCGCCCTGGCGTACGGGGTACTCGACCCGGCCGAGGTGGTGGTACGCGGCCTGGGCGACGTGCCGGTGGACGCGGCCGGTGAGCTGCGCCGCCTCTTCCCCCGCGAACTGCCGCACCTGTTCGCCGACTTCTGACCCGGTTGGCGGCACGCGGCCGGGGGTAGGGTCCAGCGCGTGCCGGAATGGCTGGAAGCGGGATTCTGGGGCCTGCTCGCCGGGTCGGCCCTGCTGATCGGGGCGGCCGTCGGGTTCTTCGCGCGCGTACCGCGCCGGACGACCGCCTCGGTGATGGCGTTCGGGGCGGGCGTGCTGCTGTCCGCCGTCTCGTTCGAGCTGATCGACGAGGCGCACGAGCAGGGCGGCCTGCGGCCGGTGGTGATCGGCGCGGCGATCGGCGCGCTCGCGTACACCGGGGCGAACGTCCTGCTGGCCCGGCACGGCGCGCGGCACCGCAAGCGCTCCGGCGACGAGCAGCCCTCCGAGCGGGAGCAGCCCGGCTCGGGTACGGCCATCGCTGTCGGCGCGCTGCTCGACGGCGTACCCGAATCGGTGGTGATCGGCGCGAGCCTGCTCGCCGGCGGCCCGGTCAGCCTGGTCACCGTCATCGCGGTCTTCCTCAGCAACGTGCCGGAAGGGCTGTCCAGCGCGGCCGGGATGCGGCAGGCCGGACGCACCCGGCGCTACGTGTTCGGGCTGTGGACGGCCATCACGTTGATCTCCGGCGCGGCGGCGCTGGCCGGGTACACGCTGCTCGGCGGCGCGCCGCCGGAGGTGCTGGCGACGATCACCGCGCTCGCGGCGGGTGCGATCCTCGCGATGATCACCGACACGATGGTGCCGGAGGCGTTCGCGGACGCGCACCTGCTGGTCGGGCTGATCACCGTGCTCGGCTTCCTGGTCGCGTTCGCGCTGTCGCACGCCTGACCGTCGCGCGGCCGCTCGCTGCGGCTTAGCGGCGGGTTAAGGATCGGCTGTGGAGTCGTGCCGGGGCGGCCGGGCCTCCTAGCATCGAGCGGTGCGCGTGAAGTCGGCTGTCACTCTCCTCGTCCTCGCCCTGGCGACGGCGACGCTGCCCGCCTGCGGCGACGAGCCGGCCCCCGCACCCGCCGCCGACCCCGGCTCGCCGGCCGGTCCGGCAGCCGCCCCGTCGCCCTCGCTCTCCCCGAGCGGGCGTTCCGGACTCGGCAGCGCCCGGCCGAGCCCCACCCCCGCCACAGTGGCGTTCCGCGCCGGCAACCCCGCGGGCCGGGCGAGCGCGCCAGCCGAGGCGCGTCCGGTGGACACCTCGCGCCCGACCCGTACCGTCGGTAGCGGCACCCCGGCGAGCTGCACCTCCGAGGCGGTGGTGAAGGCCGTCGCGGCCGGCGGCGTCATCACCTTCGACTGCGGGCCCGCGCCGGTCACCATCACCATGAAGGCCACCGCCAAGGTGGTGAACTCGCACGGCCCGCGCATCGTGCTGGACGGCGGCGGCACTGTCACGCTCAGCGGCGGCGGCAAGCGCCGCATCCTCTACATGAACACCTGCGACCAGGCGCAGGGCTTCACCACCTCGCACTGCCAGAATCAGGACCACCCGCAGCTCACCGTGCAGAACCTGACGTTCGCCGACGGCGACTCCACCGGCGAGCGGACCGAGGGCGGCGGGGGCGGGGCGATCTTCGTCCGGGGCGGGCGGTTCAAGGTGGTCAACTCGCGGTTCGTCGGCAACCGCTGCGACCGTACCGGCCCCGACCTGGGCGGCGCGGCGCTGCGCGTGCTCAGCCAGTTCGAGAACAAACCGGTGTACGTGGTGAGCAGCACCTTCACCGGCGGAGTGTGCGCCAACGGCGGGGCGCTGAGCAGCATCGGCGTCTCCTGGACGGTGCTGAACAGCGTCTTCCGCGACAACCGGGCGGTCGGCACCGGCGCGAACCCGGCCCGGGGCGGCACGCCGGGTGGTGGCAGCGGCGGCGCGATCTACTGCGACGGCAACGAGTTCGCGGTACGGATCGCCGGCACGGTGATCGAGGACAACAGCGCGAACGAGGGCGGCGGCGCAATCTTCTTCGTCAGCAACAACCGCACCGGCACGCTGCAGATCGACAGTTCGACGCTGCGCCGCAACCCGAGCAGAGGCTTCGAGACCAAGGGCCACCCCGGCATCTTCTTCCTGGGTGCCCAAATCTCCTGACCCCCTCCCTGCCCTGCCCTGCCTCGCCCCGCCTCGCCCCGCCTCGCCTCGCCTCGCCCCGTCGATCATGAAGTTGGCGGCCTCGCCATCGGCGTGTCGCGCCGTCAACCTCATGATCGCCGCCTGAACAGCCGGCGCATGGACGCTGCCCTCACCCCGCCCCGTCGATCATGAAGTTGCCGGTCCCGATATCGGCGTGTCGACCCGCCAACTTCATGATCACCGGCCAGTCCTCCGCCCTACGGCCCCCGCCCCACCCGCCCCACCCTCGCACCCGCCCTTTCAACTCGGTGATCAAGGAGTTTGTGTTCCAGTTGATCTCTGCGCGTGACACAAACTCCTTGATCAACAGGGCGGGGTGGGGCGGGGTGGCGGGGTGGGGCGAGGGCGGGGCCGACGCCGGAGCGGATGGGACAGCGGCGGGCAGCGGCGATGGGTGGGATCAGTAGGGGTTGGGGTGGCCGGGGAGGTGGCCTCGGGTCAGGGCTGCGGGGCGGCCGGGGAGGGTCGGGTCCGGGGACAGCGGCGGGGAATCCGTGCCGGCTCTCGTGGCCATGCCGGTAAACAGGTCCTTCAGGGCGGTCACCGTGTCGACCGCCGGGGTCCAGCCCAGTTCGGTCTCGGCGCGGTGGCTGGACATCAGCGGCACGTTCAGCGCCAGGTCGACCCAGCCGGTGTCGACCGGTTGCAGCCGCGCCCGCCAGGTCAACGCCGCCGCCGCGCGCAACACCGGCGTCGCCACCGGCACCGTCCAGCCGTGGAAGTGCCGGGCCACCAGCTCCGGCGTCAGCACCGGGTCGGCCGCCACGTTGAAGGCGCCGCTCGCATCCCCCAGAACCGCCCGGGCGTACGCGTCGGCCACGTCGTCGGCGTGCACCGCCTGCATCCGCAGTCGCTTGTTCGACGGCACCAGCGGAATGCGGCCGTACCGGAGAAGGCGCACCGGCGCCAGCGGGCCGAGGAAGTAGCGGCTGATCTCCGTACCGGCCTCCCGCTGGAAGATCAGCCCCGGGCGCAGCCGTACCACCCGGAGCTTCGGGTGCTCCCGCTGCACACCGTCGAGCAGCGCCTCCACCTCCGCCTTGTCCCGGCTGTACGACGACGTCTCCACCCCGGTCGCCGGCCAGTTCTCGCTGACCGGATGGTTCTTCGGGCCGGGCGCGTAGGTGCCGACCGATGAGGCGTACACCAGGGCCGGAACGCCGACCCGGACGACGGCCTCGATCACCGCGCGGCTGCCGCCGACGTTGGTCCGGTAGAGCGTGCGGCGGTCGTGGCTGGGCTGGATCTGCCAGGCCAGATGCACCACCGCCCGCGCCACGGCGAAGATCCGCACGAGCTGGTCGGCCGCCCCGGGCGCGCCGATGTCGCAGGAATGCCACTCCACGTCGGCGTACGGCTCACCGGCGTCCGGTCCGGGCAGCCGGCGCGCGACGCCCACCAGTTCCGCTTCTGCCTCCCGCCGCAGCCGGCGCAGCACGGCCGTCCCCACGTTGCCGGTCGCTCCCACGATCACGATGCGCATGTCCGGTGCGGTACCCGCTGAACCGGGCAGCAACCGCTCACGGACGGGGGTTCGTGCGCACCCAGCCCTTCTCCCGATCGCGGCGACCCGACGTGGCGGCCAGGCAGCGCGGGCAGACCCAGCCTTCCGGGTCGGCCTCGGTGAGGACGTCGGTGCCGGAGTAGTCGAACGGCACGTGCGGGAAGCGGCGCAGGCGGGTACGGCTCAGCGGCAGCCCGCACAGCGTCTGGTTCTGGCCCGGCAGCCAGGCGTGCACCTCGCCGCCGGGCCGGCGTACGCCGTCGGCGCCCGGGACCTCGCGGGAGGCCGCGACGGCGGCGGTGCTGGTCACTCGCATGGTTGCCCCGGTTCCCCGGGCGGGGAGGTTCACGCCTCGCGCCTGGCGCGTCGCCTGGTTCGGGTCTGAAGATCGACAGGCGGTGGAAGCCGCGAGCTTAGGGCGGGTGGGTTCCGGTAACCTGAGCGGGCGGGCCGCTAGCTCAATGGCAGAGCTGTGGACTTTTAATCCATAGGTTCAGGGTTCGAGTCCCTGGCGGCCCACTCCGTTCCAGCTCAGCGGCCCTTTCGCGGGGTCGCTGTCTTTGTCAGCACGGCTCGTACAGCAGCGAAGTACAGCAGTAGGGGCCTTACCGATCCAGCGCGCTGCCGAGCCGCTGCCCATGCCGCACGCCAGCTACCGGCAGAGTGAGCCGATCAACTCCTCGAAGTCGGGGAACTCTTCCCGCGCTCCGGTGATGACCTCATTCGCCGACCTGCGGTGCGAGGGTGCCCAGCGTTGGGCGATCTCCGCGAGGCGGATGTCCGTGCGCGGCTCATGTTCGTGATCGGGGTAAGCCGTCGCTTCCCACGGACCGAAGCCGTCGGCGAGAAGCCACAGGTAGTCCCACAGGTTCTGCGCCACGACGCCCATCTCGCCCTCCGAGCCGAGAAACACCACCGGCTGCTGCTCGATCGGTTCACCACGGCGCACGACCCAAAAGGCGGCAAGACCACCAGTGCCGTCCTGCCCGAAGGCCCGGAACTCGGACCCGTCCAGCTCCCCATCTCCCGTCCACGCCCGCCACCACTCGGCAATCTCGCCCGAGTCGAGAAAGTGGGAGTACGGCTCGAAGTCGACGCCGGCCCCATCCCTGTAGTCGAAGCCGACCTCATGAGCTTCGGCCAGCGGAGTCGGCAACGTACGACCATCGTGATCCACGGCAGCACCCTAACCAGGAGGACCGACGGGACGCCGACAGCGCATCGATAAGGGGCCCTTCACCGATCCAGCGCTTGGCCGAGCCGCTTGAGCGCGTCGCGGGTGGCCGCCGAGGAGACCACCGTGTAGATCTCTCCATGGTGATGGCGAACTGGGCGTGCCGGAGGATCTGCATCGCCACCCGGGGGTGCACGTCCAGGTCCGCCAGGAGCGAGGCGCAAGTCCGTCGGGCGTCCCTGACGGTGATCCGGCGGACGCCGGCTGCGTCACAGCGCCGGTCCCAGAAGCGGTTGAAGTTGCGCGGCTCGACCGGCCGACCGTAGCGGGTGGTGAAGATCAGATCCGACGGCTGCCAGGCCGGGCCGGCCGCGTCGGCGAGCTGGCGGCGGTCGCGGGGTCGCGGTCACTGCGCCTCCGGCGGGGGCGCTCCGGCTCCAGGATGGCCGGGGCTCCGCCGGCGGGTGACGGTCCGTGGGTGGTGGCGGTAGGCCATCCCGCCTGCCCTCGACCCGGGCGAGCCGAGCAGACCACCGCCCCCCAGGAGGGCGGGTCGAGGGCAGACGGGATGGCGAGAAGATGGGGGGCGGCATAGGAGTCGCGGCTACGAAATCTTTCGCACGATTGCGTCGTACCGATCTTCGATGTGGTCTTCTTTAAGCTTCCCATTCTTTGCCTGACGAACGAACACTTTGAGGTCACGAATCCCGAGCGGAAGCACGAGCCCGCCCTTGTCGCTGGATATTCGTTTAATGTGCGTGAGGTAGCTGGCTTGCATTTCACCTCGAAATGCAATGACCGCAAACTTGCCCATAGCGTCGCTCAAATAATAGCTGACCTGCTGGAAGTCATCGGCCTTCAGGTCTTGATAGTTCTTACACTCCCAGATTGCCTGCATGGCATTGTAGCGATGCCGGATCCTCGCCCAAAAGCCCGTGTGGGCGCGGATGGCGGCCACCCAGTCTCGAATGGCCTCGCCGTCGACCGTGCGAACACGCGACTCGACATTCTCTAGCGCTCTAAAGAAGCACAACCGAAGAACGTCGCCAACAGCCTCCTCGAAGTCCTTAGCACCCGGCCTGCCCAGCGGGATAGAATCCAAGCGCTCTTCAAGTTCGACAAGGTGCTCCTGATACTCTGTGAGATTGAGGCCGCCTGGCAATTCGCTCACAAGTCCGACCCGGCCCAGCTCTGTGGCCTCGGGAAGCTCTCGGACAAGGCTGTCTTGCAGGTCAAGGGCATCCCAGTAGCACTTGTGCACCTCGATGGTTACATCGGAATCGATCGCCGGCGGGCTCGTGTCTTGAGGGCCCAATGCTCTGAATTTGAGCGATCGGCCAGGCTTTTGCAGGCCCACGAACCCGATGTTGTAAAGTAGTCGAACGAAAAGTTCGGGTGCTTGGTTGTCGAAGATCCATGAGGCACAAAGCCGCTTCACCTCGCCATCTGCCAGCAGCCCTCGGATCAGAGCCTCAATTCCACTAAGCGTGAATCTCTGGCCCAGACCATAGAAACGAGTGAGCACAACGGCGATCTGTGGGTAGTTTTCAGCGTATTCATCGCCGAGGTCCTTTAACCGGTTGTCCGAAAACTTGCGGCGGGCTCCCTCGACATCTTCAAGCAGGATGCGATCGTGGCCCCGTTCCCTTGCCCCGTCGATCGCGTGAGAAACATAGATGAGGACATCTCGGGGGCGGTCGTGGCAAAAGTCAAAGATGTCTCTACGGGCCGCGGCTCCGTCTTCAAAGAAGGCATCCCATGTTGCACCACCCAGGGCAATCTTCGCGGTCAGAGCGCGATTTAAGCGTTTTTCTACGAGCTCCACGAGCTGTCGCTGGGTCCATCCCAAGCCCGCAATTGAGGTCTCCAGGCGGGAGGATTCCGAATCACGCGCCCGCACTCGCTCGAAGATGTTTTCTCTCAGGAAGATCAGAGCCCTTGCCCATGGGATCTGGGTAGAGACCTCAAGGCAAGCGTGTAGGAATGCCGTGAGATAAGTGAGCGCTTGGTCGGAAGCGTCCCAAAAATCATCAATGCTATCTATCAAGAGCGTGTAGCTTCCGCCGCCACGGAGTTGCTTCATCGATTCGACAAGAGATTTTGTTTGCTTATTTGCAGAAACGATCTGCTGGTCGTCTTCGGACGCAACGGCTCGGGCTACCTCGGCTATCGCAGATAGGGCGCGTGTATCGAAGTCGACCTGGCAGGGCCCCTCAAGTTCCGCCGAAACTGTTTCGTTCAATTCGGCGTAGGTGCGGTGATGTTCTCGCCAAAGCAAAAGGAGTTCACCGAGCAGGACTCGCTTGAAGGCGGATACCAGTGCACGGAAGGGGCCCTTCCGTGGATTTTGAAAAAGACTTAAGTCGAAAGCCGTTGATGCGGGCGAGAAAATCTCGGGTATAACGACTCTGGCGTGATCGCCGTGCAGTTCGCAGTAACTACGAAGAGCGGTTTTGCCGGTACCTCTCCGTCCAACGAAGAAGTACTTGCCGCTACTAGGGTCCAAGGCGGCATTGAAGGCGGGCGTGTGGACGTAGACGTTCGGATCTCCGAGGGCTGGATCGTACTCAGCAAAGGACTGGCCCACGTTGAGCTTGTCCATTACCCCCTTCGGTAGGAGTGTGCCGGCAGGCTTGGGAGGAGTCGCGGGTGCAGTGACGGCCTGTAACTGCCTCTTACTCCGGCCCCTACGCGTCACTTGTGCCTCCATCGATCCGAACGTCCGGTTCATCGTTGCAGACGGAGATCGGTTGAGCGACTGTCCGTGCGGGTGCAAGTTGTGGCTGGTCGATGTCGACCCTGGAGCGTCCCAGTCCCGGCCTCTTAGCCTGCATGTCCAGTTCTCTGCATCGTCGCGCTCTCGCCACAGCCATGGGCCGACAAGATCATCGGGCACAAGCCGGGCACAACTGACATCGACAAGGGCTGTCAACCGACGTAAGGCAACGAGAGGTCCGGCCCAGGTCAGGACGCCGATCCGCCCGATCTGAGATGATCGGCGGCCCGCTGGACGGGTTCAGGGTTCAAGTCCGCGCTGTGCCCCACCAGCTCGTCAGGCAGGAGGGGGCAGTGGTGAACAAGGTTCCAAATCTCGGACCTGTCACTCGACAAGCCATGGCGACTGCGTGTATGGAAGGTCGGTGGACTTCGAACCCCGGCTTCAACGGATTACAACACTGCGGATCCGCCGAAGCGCTGTCAGGCGCGCGTTCATCAAGAGGCTATATGCCGACTTTGGCGGGACCTGTGGAGCCGGCGACTGCCCTTACCCATCTCGGCTTCCCGACGGCACGCCGATCTTACAGGTTGTTTATATAAAGTCAGCCATGCCCGGAGCGCCCCGGTATGACCCCGACACGGCCGCTTCAGGGGAGGCGGCGTACGAAAACCTTCTTCTGCTTTGTCCCAGCCATCACGAATTAATCGATCGCCTGCCCGATGAGTACACCGCAGAGCGGTTAGCCTTGATGCGCCAGCGGCACATTGACCGCGTCGCAACCATTATTTCCTCCCTCAATAGCGAGGCCGCTCCACTCTCTCGCGCTAATCGGTTTCGAGAGGCGCTGGATATTTGGGAGTCGGAGCGGCTTAACACTTCCGAAGGTTTTTGGCAGAGGTTGTTTCGGGGCCGGCCTGAGCTGTTGATGCCCACCCTCAGCGGTCGTCCGTATGTGCTTAACGAGCAGTGTTACGTTGGTGGCAAATCCGTAGCGAATCACGGCGGCAGAGTGGCCGATTTCCTAGTGCAATGTTACGGGAATGCTGTCCTGGTTGAGCTAAAGACGCCTTCCACCAAACTCGTGGGAGTTCAGTACCGCAACAATGCATACCCGCCATCAGCGGAGCTGATGGGAGCCTGCGTGCAGGCGTTGGAGTATCGCATGACTCTCATGAACTACCTTCATTCACTTCGCCATGAATCGCCGGAGTTGACCGCACATAGTCCTACCGCTGTAGTTATCGCGGGGGACGCTCACCAGACTCCCTTGACCGAGCCGCAAAGGCGTTCTTTCGAGATATTCCGAACATCGCTCAAGGATCTCAGCATCATTACGTATGATGAGCTGTTTCTTGGGATAGAGAACTTGGCGGAAATGCTTGATCCGTCGACGTAGCGGTGTCGCTGCAGGCAAGCGCTCCCGTAGCTCCTAGGCGAGGCGCCCCTGCAGCGAGTGAGCGAATAGGCGAAAACCCACGCCTCGGCTGCCTCCATCACGCCATCATGCTGTTCCCGCAGATGGCTACTTCCTACGTGCTGACGGCCGAAGCTTGGGTCGTCTCAGTTCCCGTCTCGTTCATGGCAAACCAGGGGCAATCGACAACGTCCACCTCCTTGCCCGCACCTGCGGCACGGACGCTGTCAACCGGACACGAACGGCACTGGGCGGACCTGGAAAGCCGCATGGCAGAACGGCTGCCGACAGCAACGGCGCCGGACGGCAGCGCACTGACGAGCGTAGGCACGGACGAAACCCCGAGCGTGCAGCCGTTGCCGAACGTGTGCGGGCGAGACGCACAGCGCCTGTAGGCGAGGCATCCGGACCGGCCTATTGCCCAAGGCCTACCTCGGCAGGGGGCTAGTTACGTACACGCCCTTGCCTTGCCGGCCGTCGATCAGGCCCTCAGCTTTAAGCAAGAGCATGGCAGCGCGGATGACGGTGTTGCTGACCTCGTAGTGCTCGCAGAGGGCGGCGAACGAGGGCAGCTTGTCGCCCGGCTTCAACTGTCCGGAGCTGATCTGCTCGCGGATATCTCGGGCGACCTGCAGGTAGGCAGCTTCAGACATAGGTGGTGCTCCCAGCTTGGCGGCTGGTGCAAGCAGACCACATCGCGGGCTCGACTTACAACGCTATGTGTCGTAGCTGTTGACCCTGCGCACATTGCGTTCTAAGTTGCTCGTGGGGCTACCCAGCTTGGCGGCCGGGTGTCCTGCCGTGGGTGCCCTGTCTCTGGACACGGCTGGCGGGGTGCCCACGGACCCCATGCGTCGGCGGGAGGCGCGATGACCGGACCGAACGATGCGAGTGCTTCGACCACAGATGCCAGCTGCTCTGCCCGGGATATCGGCCCTTCGCAGCAGGGGTCGGAGAACAAAGGGCGCGTGTCCTACGACGAGTACCTCCTGGCAGTAGCGCTCACCCTCGCCCCGCGGCACCGGCCGGTCTGGTCCTGGCGCAAGTGGCGGCGGATCTGCCGTTGCGGAGCCGATCTGCCCTGCCACGCCCGGCACCGCATCCCCATCAACCGCGGCCACTGGCCAGGAGAGGAGACGCAGTGAGAGCCGACCAGGAGCACGCGATCCTGGCCGTACACGTCCGAGGGATCGACGGCATGTGCGTCGGCTGCCGCGCCTGGTGGTCGCGCCTGGCCCCGTACCCGTGTTGGCAGTTGGACTGGGCCACCAGCCGGCGGGCGCGGACGATCACGACCCGCATCCTCGGCGGTGTGCGGTGACCACCCACGGCCCGGTCATGCCGATCTGGAGCTGCGGCGGCTGCAACGCCGCTTGGCCCTGCCCGACCCGCAGGCGGGAGCTACAGGCCGAGTTCGCCGACGCCCCGGTCTCCCTCGCCCTCTACCTCGGCTCCTACCTCGTCCAGGCCGCCGAAGACCTGACGTGGGTGCCGGCCGGCGCCCTGCACCGCAGGTTCCTCGGATGGACTCGGGGAACGGGCGGCACCGTGCCAGCAGTACAGCAGCGAAGTACAGCAACCGTGCCAGCCGAACCATGCCGAGAAGCACGCCAGCAGGCCGGATGACCTCGCACTGCACCTGATCCAGCCAGCTCGCCGGCAATCCATAGGTTCAGGGTTCGAGTCCCTGGCGGCCCACTCTTCCGCAGGTCAGCAGCCTTCCCGGACGCCTGTCGAACCGCGATCCCGGTGCCGTACAGCAGGCGACCAGGAGTTGGGCCAACATCGCCCGCCTGAGGTACAGTTTTCTGTACCTGCCCTGGAGGTGGCCCATGCGGACCGTGAACTTCACCCAACTGCGCCAGAACCTAGCCGCCGAACTCGACAGCGTCATCAACGACGCCGAGGAAGTGGTGGTGACCCGCTCGGGCCACGAACCGGTGGTCATCGTCCCGCTTGCCGAGTACGAGGCGATGAAGGAAACCGAATACCTCCTGCGCAACCCGGCCAACGCCGCAGCCCTGCGCCGATCGATCGCCGAGCTTGAGCAGGGTGACGCGGCTGAGCGGGACCTCGTCGACCCGGCCACCGTGCGAGACGTCGCGTGAGGCTGGTCTTCACCGCGACGGCCTGGAATCAGTACCTCAGCCACACCGACCGCAAGTTGGTCAAGCGCATCAACGACCTGATCACGGACGTGATGCGCAACGGATACGAGGGCATCGGCAAGCCGGAGCCCTTGCGGGGAGAGCTGTCCGGCTTCTGGTCCCGCCGGATCGATCGCGAACACCGGCTGGTGTACCGGATCACCAAGGACGACGTCGAGATCATCGCCTGCCGCTACCACTACGGCGACCGCTAGCGGACTTGACCGAACCAGGAGCCCTTGCCGTCATGGGTCGAGCGTCTGACCAAGTCGCTTGAGCAAGCCGCGGGTGACCGCCGACGAGACCACCGAGAAGCAGACCGACAGCACGCTTCGCTATGCGTTGGTGCCTTCGATCCAGTGCCACCATGGAGTGCCCCATGAGCGCAGACCAAAGCCCCATACGGGAGTACACCGGCTTGATCTGGATTGACGACGATCCCGGCATCCGCCTACGCATCCTCGCCAGGTCGCTCGATGAGGCGACCACCAACGTGATCAAGGAGTACGGAGACGGGCACGTCATCTCCATCTGGAGCGAAGAAGACGCATCAAGGGCCCGGTAGCGCTGCCGCATCGCGCCACACCTGACGACACGTCCGACTCATCAGAAGGCAGAAAGAGCGACAGCAGCGACCGACGGCAGACGCATATTGAACCGACAAGACCATCGGGCACAACTGCGGTCGACAAGCGCTGTCAACGGCTGTGAGGGAACGGGATCGTCTCCTTCACCTGGTAGATCGACGACGGACCTAACGGCGGACAGCCAGGGGAAGGCGTCGATCACCTACACGCCGACGCAGAACTACCAGACGTACACATTGTCGGTGACGGGTCACAAGGCGGACGGCACCGACACCGATGTCACCCGCTACTACATCTACGTGACCAACAGCGGCTGACGACGACGCGGTACGCGGCCGGCCGCTCGGGTGCCCCCACGCTAACGCTCGTTAGGTCTATGGTCAGCGACCATGATGAATACGAATCGCAATCTGGGGCTGGGGCACGGCAGCGCATTCGGCGAGCGTGGGGTGGCGAAGAGGCTCGGCACATTGAGCCGGCACACATCGCTGACCGGCCGGCGATTACTGGAGATCGGCTGCGGGGACGGCACGTACACGATGCGGCTGGTCGACGCGTTCGCGCAGATCGAGGCCGTCGACATCCAGCAGGATCGGCTGAAACTGTTCCGGGAGCGGCTGGCCGGCGATCCGGCGGCGGCCCGGAAGATCAACGTACGGGAGTTGTCCGCCACCGAGCTGGACTACCCGGACGGCAGCTTCGACCTGGTCACCGCCATCGAGGTGGTGGAGCACATCGACGACCTGGATGCCGCCCTGCGGCAGGTCCACCGCGTGCTCGTGCCCGGCGGCCGGTTCGCGCTGACGACGCCCAACCGGTGGTTCCCGTTCGAGACGCACGGCTTCCTGATCCGGGGCCGGCGGTACCGGCCGGCGCGGGGCCCGTTCCTGCCGTGGATCGTGCCGCTGCACCGTCGGCTCTCCGACGCCCGTTCCTTCACCGCCCGTGGCTTGTCCGCGCAGCTGCGGCGGGCCGGGCTGGAGCCGGTAGCGGTGGACTACATCATGCCGCCGTTCGACAGGTCGCGCTTCGGGCGTCGCATCCGGCCGGTGACCGACGCGATCGAACGCTCGCCGTTGAAGTTCTTCGGCATGGCCCTGGCGGTTGTCGCCCGCCGCCCGGCATGACGGTCCCAGCACGGGAAGCGCCCAGGTTTAGCAGCTTGCCGGATGGCTATGAGGGGAATCGATCCGCAGACCGACGATCGAGGAGAAAGCCGATGGCCAGCGGTGCGATCCCGTCCGACGATCCGACCCGTACCCTCGTCCATGCCCGGCCCGACGACCCCGGCCTGGCGCACCTCGCCATCGCGGGCGGCACCTACACGATCCTGGTCACCGGTGAGCAGACGGCCGGCCGGTACTGCCTGATCGACATGCGGGTTCCGCCGGGTGGTGGGCCGCCTCCGCACCGGCACGACTTCGAGGAGATGTTCACGGTGCTCGACGGGGCGGTGGAGTTCACGTTCCGGGGCGAGCAGACCGTCGCGCGGGCCGGGGAGACGGTGAACATTCCGGCGAACGCGCCGCATTTCTTCCGCAACTCCTTCGACCAGCCGGCGCGGCTGCTGTGCATGTGCACGCCGGCCGGGCAGGACGAGTATTTCCTGCGCGTCGGCGACCGGGTGGACGGTCCCACTTCGCCGCCGCCGGCTCTCACCGAGGAGGAGCAGGCCGAGCGCCGGAACCGGGCCGCCGCGCTGGCCGCCGACTACCGCACGGAGTTGCTGATCGGCTGACACCGGCAGCACGCGAGCACCACGAAACGGCTCACCGCCGTGGCCGAGACCACGACGGTGAGCCGTTTTCCGTACGCGAAGGTCAGCTCGTCGCGACGAGCTGGAACCGCTGGTTGGCCTGGCCGTTGCAGTCGTAGATCTGCACCTGCTGGCCGTTGCCGGTGCCCCAGACGTCGAGGCAGCGGCCGGACTGGGCTCCGGTGATGGTGCCGTTGGAGTTGACGTTCCACTGCTGGTTCGTCTGGCCGTTGCAGCTGTAGATCTGGACCGCCGAGCCGTTGCCGGAGCCGGCGGCGTCCAGGCACATCGAGCCGTACACGGTCAGCTGCCGGCTGGAGGTGTAGGTCCACCGCTGGTTGGTCTGGCCGTGGCAGTCGTAGAGCTGCACCCGGGTGCCGTTGCTCTGCGAGGAGTTCGGCACGTCGATGCACCGGCCGGACTGGTTGCCGACGATCCGGCTCGCGCCGGTGGTCGGCGGCGGCGTGGTCGGTCCGCCGGTCGGCCCGGCGGTCGGGGACACGGTCGGCGAGACGGTCGCGGTCGGCGTGGGGTTGGGCGACGCGGAGTTGAGGACGTTGAGGACCGAGTTGTACGCGGCCTTCTTGTTGCCTCCGCCGTCGAACAGCAGCGGGCTCTCGTTCGAGCGCCACGAGTCGCTGTCACGCACGCCCCACACGGTGATGCCGATGCAGCGCGGCACGTTGATGCACGCCTGCGTCAGACCGGCGTACTGGCTGGTCGAGGAGTTCGTGACGTCGACCTCGGTCAGCGCCACGTCCACACCCAGCGCGGCGAAGTTCTGCAGCGTGGTCTGGAAGTTGCCGGGCAGCGAGCTGCCACCGGTGAAGTGGGTCTGCAGACCCACGCAGTCGATCGGGACACCACGGGACTTGAAGTCCCGGATCATGTTGTACACGCCCTGCGTCTTGCCGTACGACCAGTTCTCGATGTTGTAGTCGTTGTAGCAGAGCTTGGTCGACGGGTCGGCCGCGCGAGCGGTGCGGAACGCGACCTCGATCCAGTCGTTGCCGGTGCCCTGCAGGTTCGACTGCCGACGGCTGCCGTCCTCGTTGAACGCCTCGTTCACCACGTCCCACGCGGCCAGCTTGCCCTTGTAGTGGGCCATCACGCCGTTGATGTGGTCGATCATCGCCTGACGCAGGTTGCTGCCGTTCAGGCTCTGCATCCAGCCCGGCTGCTGCGCGTGCCACGCGAGGGTGTGGCCGCGGACCTGGAGACCCCGCTGGGTGGCCCAGTTGTAGATCTGGTCGCCGGAGGAGAAGTTGAACTGGCCCCGGTTGGGCTGGAGCGCTTCCGGCTTCATCTCGTTCTCGGCGGTGATCATGTTGAACTCACGCGCCGCGATCGTGCTGTACGTCGAGTCGCCCAGTCGGTTCGCCGCGATGGCGGTGCCGAAGTAGCGGCCCGACTGTGCTGCGGCGGCACCGAGCGTGCTCGCCGCCGCCTGGGCAATGGTGGGCACCACGAGCGCGGCGCCGGCGAGAGCCAGCGCGCTGCTGACGGCGGCCAGCACCACGCGGTGGCTGCGCCTCGGTAGATGTTTCATGACACTCCTCTGCATATCGGACGATGATGCGCTGGCGATGCCCGGCCTGACGCGAGTGGAGTAGGCGGTGCGCCCACCCCCCGCGTCACTGCCCTGAAACTTTTCGAAGATGTACCGGTAACTTCCCTGGGAAGATATCCGCGACGGCACGATCGGTCAATGTCGATGTCGACGCGAACATGGACTCAACCGGCTGATCAGCGCGGGAGTCCATGGATGACCGTGCGAGCGAAGGGCGCCGAGAAGCGCGAGCACGACCGAAAGTTTCGGGGATCCGGTCAGTGACCGGCGGCGTCGTACCGCTCGCGGTTGGCGTGCACCTCGTCCATGTGCGCCTCGGCCCACAGCTTCATGCCGTACATCAGCCGGTGCAGCGACTGACCGAGGTCGGTCAGCTCGTAGGTGACAGTCACCGGCACGCTCGGCGTCACGGTCCGGGTGACAAGGCCGTCGCGTTCCAGTGAGCGCAACGTCTGGGTGAGCATCTTCTGGCTGACCCCGGCCAGCCGCCGCGACAGCTCGGAGTAGCGCATGACCCGCGGTTCCGCGTTGCGGTCGGGCCCGTCGCGGCCGAGCGCGGCCAGGATCAGCGCCACCCACTTGTCGGAGATCCGGTCCAGGAGTTGCCGGCTCGGGCAGCCGGCGAGGAACGCGTCGTACTCCTCCCGCGCCTGCGCCCGCTTCTCCGCCGCCGTCTGCGTCGGCATCGTCCGCGCCTCCTACCCGGGGGTACCCAACGCACTCCGAAGTGCGTACTTCCCGATGGAAAGTTACCCCTCCATCGTGGAGCAGGGCATCCCTCACGACCAAGGAGACAGAACCATGGGTACGCGTACCTTCCGCGCCGCAGTCGTCCGCACCCCGGGCGGACCCGACGCCATCGAGATCATCGACGTCCCGCAGCGCGAGCCGGGACCCGGCGAGGTCCGGGTGGACGTCGCGGCGGCGCCGGTCAACCCGGCCGACCTCGGTGTCGTCAGCGGCTTCTTCCACTCGCTGGGGCTCATCCACCAGCCGCACCACACCGGCCTGGGCTGGGACTTCGCCGGTGTCGTCGCCGCGGCCGGGCCGGGCGTCGACCTCGCCGTCGGCACCCCTGTCGCCGGGCTGGTCGGCGGGTTCGACCGCGACTTCGGCACGTACGCCGAGCAACTCGTCGTACCAGTGGCCGACCTGGCCGTCGTACCCGATGATCTGGACCTGGTGGCGGCGGCGACAGTGCCGCTCAACGGCCTGACCGCGGCGCAGATCGTCGACCTGCTCGGCGACCCGCCCGCCGGCGGCCGGCTGCTGATCACCGGCGCCGCCGGCGCGGTCGGCGGCTACGTCGTGCCGCTCGCCCGGGACCGGGGATGGCGGGTGACCGGCCTCGCGCGGGCCGGGGACGAGAAGTTCGTCCGCGGGCTCGGCGCCGACTTCACCACCGCCGCCGAGCCGGGCTGGGACGCGGTCGCCGACGCCGCGGCGCTCCAGGACCGAGGGCTCGCGCTGGTAGGCGACGGCGGCGTGTTCGTCGGGGTACGGCCGAACGCCCACCCGGCCGCCGAACGCGGTGTCACGGTGCGCGCGGTCGAGGTGCACGCCGACGGGACACGTCTGGCCGACCTGCTCGCCCGCACCGCCGCCGGTGAGCTGCCGGCTCGGGTGCACGCGGTGGTGCCGCTGGACCGGGTGGCGGACGCCCACCGGGCGGCGGCCGAGGGCGGGGTACGCGGACGCTACGTGCTGCGCCCCTGATCAGCAGCGCACCGCCACCCGAGCGACCGCACGGTCCGCGGCCTCGGGTGGCAGGTCGCTCCGGCCGTCGACGTCCAACGCCAGCAGGCCCTGATCCAGACCGACGAGCAACGTTCCGTCGACAGTGCAGCACGTCAGCGCCGGGTGATAGACGGGGATGGTGTGCAGCGCCCGTCCGGTGGACGGGTCCCAGATCCGCACCGTCCGGTCCCGGCTGGTCGAGGCGAGCAGATCCCGCTCGCCGACCCGCACCAGGCTCAGCCCGGTGACGGCAGCCGTGTGGCCGGTGAACACGTCCACGGGCTCACCCCACTCGGCGTCCCACAGACGGATCGTGTGGTCGGCGCTGGCCGACGCCAGCATCCGGCGACCCGCCACGACCAGGCCGCAGAGCGCGGTGACCGCGTCCTGATGTCCCTGCCGGGTCCAGACCGGCGTGTCACCACCGCCCCACAGCATCACCGTGCCGCTCTTGTCGGCCGAGGCGAGCGCCTCCACCTCGGGCCACCGAACCGTCGCGAGGGCCGTCACCCATGCGCGGGTGACGTGCCCGAGCAGGACCGCCCGCACGGTGCCGGTCTGCGGGTGCCAGAGCCGGATGGCCTGGTCGTCGCCGGCCGACGCGACGAGCGTCTCACCGCCGATGACGATCGGGCAGACCGCCGCCACCGGAGCGTGGTGCTCGGTCATCTCCCCCACCAGGGCGCTGTGCCGCACACTCCAGGTTCCGACCGTGTTGTCGTCCTGGGCGGTGACGAGCAGCGGCTCCTCGACGTCGGCGACCGCGCACATCGCGTTCACCGGCCCGCCGGGTGTCGGGATCTCCCGCAGCCGCTCGCCCGTGGCGGCGTCCCAGATCCGCACCCGGCCGTCGGCACCGCCGGAGGCGACCAGGCCCGGTCGCTCGTCAGGGACCGCGCAGAGGCTGTGCACGGGCCCGAGCCGGTCCCGCTCGGCGACCGTGTCGGGTCGGCCGCCGGCCGGGTCCCACAGCCGCACGGTGCCGTCGTCACCCGCCGTCGCCAGCATCCGGTCCTTCGCCGTACGCAGCTCGCAGACCGCACGGATCCAGCTCGCGTGCCCCCGCAGGCTCGGCCGGCTCGTCCACGTCGGCACGTCCCAGACCCGGATGAGCCCGTCCTCACCCGTCGACACGAGCAGACAGCCCTCGTCGACCTCGACCGTGCACAGATCCGTGACCGGTCCACCGGTGGCAAGGACGTGGACGCATTCGCCGATCTGCGGGTCCCAGAGCCGGACCGTGCCGTCGTAGCCGGCCGAGGCGAGCAACGTGCCACCCGGCGCTCGAACGGCGTAGAGCGTGGTCACCCAGCCGACATGTCCGGTGAGGGTCAGCGTCGGGCGCGTGTCGGCCGTCGGCTCCCAGACCCGGACCACGCCGTCGAAGCCGGTGGAGGCGAGCAGGTGCCGGCCGTCCGACGGGACGTACGTCACGGCCGTCACCCAGCCCGAGTGTCCGGTCAACGCGTAGCGCTGCGTCCCGGTCACCGGATCCCAGATCCGGACCGTCCGGTCGTCGCCGGCCGAGGCGAGCAGGTCGCCGTCCGGCAGTGGAATGACGCAGATGTTGCGGACCCAGTCGTCGTGCCCGCTCAGTTCGTGCCGACGCTGGCCGGTCCGGGGATCCCACAGGCCGACGGTCCCGTCGTGGCTGGCGGTGGCGATCAGCGTCTCGCCGCCGCCGGTACGGACAGCGCACAGCCCGCGGATCGTGTCGTTGTGACACGGGAAGACTCCCACGGCCTGGTTGGTCATCGGGTCCCAGAGCCGGACCGTGCCGTCGTCACCGGCGGAGGCGAGCAACCACCGATCGTCCAGCTCGACGGCCGCCACGTCGTAGACGGACTGCGAGTGCCCGTCCAGCACGCTGCGCTCCTGCCGGGGCGGGGTGTGCGCCCAGCGCGCACGGTACGGCGCGCCGTCGGCCTCGATCCCGCTGCCCAGTCCGTCGAGCCGGTCGACGACCGAGAAGAGGGCGGCGCGCTCGGCCGGTGCCGCCGCGACAGCGAGCGGCGTCCGGTGCAGCAGCCGCACCCGTGATCGGGACAGCGGCTCCAGCGGTCTCTCCATGTCGACGACCGAGAGCAACCGCTCCAGGTGCGCGTGCAGGAGGTAGCCCTCGTCGGCGAGGAGCCGCTCCACGAGCCCGGCGCGGGAGGCGTGCTGGGGCAGGGAGCGCCGTAGGTAGTCGGGCACCGAGGCCCATCCCACCTCGGCCGCCAGGTCCGCCCAGGCGGCGACCAGCCGTCGCTGGTCGTCCCGGCGTGACGCGCCGTCCAACAACGCGTCGTTGAGGGCCTGGTGGAACAGGCGGTACGCGGGCCGGCTGCCGCCACCGGTCTCGACCAGGAAGTTCGCCGCCGACGTACGGGCGAACGCGAGGAGTTCGTCCTCGGTGACCGTGCCGCCGAGCGCGGTCACCGCGATCCGCCAGAGCGACAGCGGCAGACCCGGCGTCTCGGCGTACGCCAGGGCGGTGAGGGCGAGCCGGGCGGAGGCCGAGCCGGCAGCCGGCAGCCCGGCCAGATAGGAGTCGAGCGCATGGGCCACTGTCGCGCTGAACGACACCGAAGCCGGGTCGACGGGCTCGATGTCGCGCAGCGCGTGTGCCCGTGCGACGAGACCGGCCACCAGGAAGTTTCCCTTCGCCAGCTCGGCGATCCGGCGCGCCAGCGGGATAGCCGCCGCCGAGTCGCTGTACGGGTTGCCCGGCCGTTCCGCGCCGAGCAGTCGCAGGGTCGCCAGGGCGTAGTTCACCAGATCGGCCCCGGCGAAGTATTCCGGTGTGTCCAGATCCACCAGCTCGACCGGATCACCGAAGCAGGCGATCAGGTCACCCCGGTCGTCGCCGCGCCGGGTGCCGACAACCACCCGCACGCCGTACCGGCCGCACTCCCGGGCCAGCGGCAGTAGGACGTCGTCGATGACCTGCCGGGCCTGACCGGGGTCGGCCGTCTCGTCCAGCGCATCGATGACGAGCGCGAAGCGAGCCGGACGCCGCGCCAGCCGGTCCCGCACGGCCGGCATCAGATCGGCCGGCGCACCGGGCAGGTCGACGGCGGCCGCCCGGGCGATCTCGAGCGCCACCTCCAGCGCGGTCTTGCCCTTGGCGTGCACGGCGCAGGACACCGAGCCGACAGTGGCCCGTACGGCGGTGTCGCCGCCCGGCAGGCTGTCCCGGATCTGCTGGTCGGCCGTGGTCACCACGCGGCCCAGGACGGCGGACTTGCCGACGCCTGGCGAACCCGTGACGATCAGCGGCCGGGTGGCGGGCGCCTTCCCGTCGATGAAGTCGACGATCCGCCGGAGCGCGGCCGTACGACCCCGGAACCGCGCGCCGCCCTCGGTGTCCACGGCGACGCCCCGCGCCCGGGGCAGCCAGTGCCGGCCGGCCTCACCGTCGGTGCTCAACGTCCACCCCCAGGCCGATAGCGCGGCGTCGTCGGCGTCCTCGACCCGCCAGGCCGACAACGCGCCCAACGTCATCGCCGGCACCTGCTCGTCGACGTGGTGCAGCGTCACCGCCTGCCCCTTGCCCTTGCCGTCGGCCGTGACGACGACGCCGACCACCGCCTGGTACTCCGGGGACCACAACGCGCCCCCGCTGAACCCCTTGCTGAGCGGCCCGGCAGCGCCGCTGTCGATGGTGACGCGGCCGTACCCGCCGTCTTCGACAACGGAACCGGTCGCCTGCAGGCCGCCGACCACCCCGGCCGGGAAGCCGTACGCCCAGAAGGGGCGGTCGAGCAGCGGCTTGGGGGCGAGGCAGCGCAGCCGCGCCGGGGTGACGGTCGCCGGCACCGGCTCGACGAGTTCGAGCACCACCACGTCGACGTGCGCCGCCGGCATGCCGTCGTGCCGGCACCGGCGGACCTTGCGCCGGTCGAAGTAGGCGACCTTGGGCGCGCGCGGAAAGGCGACAGTGAGATCGGGGCGGAGGGTACCATCGGCGGCGAACGCCACGTGGTGGCAGGTGAGCACCAGGTTGGCGGCGATGACGATGCCGGTGCCGAGTGCCGTGTGCGGGTCCGCCTCACGGTGCAGGGCAACCGCCCACGAGCTCTCGTCCGGGGCCGTTGTCACGGGCCGAGCCGTCCGTCAGCGCCGTGGACCGGCACCGCGATCGGTGGGGCCGTCCGGCTGCCAGGCGAGGGTGACCTCGAAGTTCGCCTCTCCGGTCGCCTTCGCCACCACCCAGCTCGCCGTGCCGGTGGCCTTGATCCCGAAGCGCACCTCCACCGCGTCGGGAGAGACGGTCTTGACCTGTTCCAGCAATTCCCGGGCGGCGGCGACCGCCGGTGCCGCGGATTCGCGTACCCAGCCGGCGACGTCGCCGAAGCCTGCGGGCTGGAAACCGGGTGTCGGCTCGACTTCGATCAAGGCAACCGTTTCGTCGTCGACCTGGTAGCGGACCACCTCAGACTGCACGGTCACCTCCGTGACGTATTTCTGGAGAACAGGCGGGAGAGTTCGCGGCGGAGCAGAACTCCGGCCCTCGCGCCGGTCTGCCATGCTGCCCGCTGTCCTTGTCATTTCGCAATGGTCGGGTCGACCGACCGCGCCGAAGCCGCCGAACAGGCGTTTCAATCGAGGCGTCCACGCAGGACCGTTGGAGATCCACTACGCGGCCCTGTCGGCTTTCGTCAGCGAGATCGGTGACCTTGCGCGAGTCCGGCGCCGTCGGCAGAATCGGCCCGTGCGCCGGGGCCGTCCCCGTTGCCCACCTCGATCATGGCCACCCCTTCCGAGCCTTCGATCACACCGTCGACGCGGTGGGAGCTCGTGCCGCAGAGGAGCATCCGCATGCCGGAAAAGGAACTGACCCTCGTCGACCGGTGCATTCTTGTCACGCTGATGGTGAAGGCGGCGCCTTTGCCGCAGACCTACTTCACCAATGTCGCCGGTATCGGCCTGAAAGCCGATCACCGCCGTCGACTTGAATCACTCGGCCTGATCGAGGTCACCGAGAAGCCGATCACGCTGGCGCTCACCGACAAGGGATGGGACCGCGCCACCGAGGAGTTGGGCGCGGAACCGCCAAAGGGCGCCGGTACCGCGGGCGGAACGCTCTACGTCGCGCTCGACTTCCTGCGCCGGCTGATCGACCATTCCGGAACCCGCGCCGACGACCTGTTCCGGATGCAGATCAACCGGGACGAGGTCGTCGCGCCGCCGCCGGTGGCGTCGTCGGCGTCCCCGGCCGCGGACGCGGTCGCGCTGATCCGGCAGGCGTACCACGAGCTGGCCGCCAAGCCCGGCGACTACGTCATGCTGGCCGATCTTCGCGACGCCCTCTCCGACCTGCCCCGCCCCGAGTTCGACGCCGCGCTCGTGACGCTCAACCGGGAGCGCGGCGTGCACCTGGTGCCCGAGTCCAACCAGAAGGTGCTGAAGCCGCAGGAGCGGGCGGCGGCGGTGACCATCGGCAACCAGGACAAGCATCTGGTCGCCATCTCGTCATGATCGGTGACGAGCAACGCCGTGCCCTGGCGGCGCTGAGGTTCAACTGGGCTCCGACCCCGGACGACGTCTGGAAACCCACACCGTTCCACGTGGAGGGTCTGCACCACGACGTCGTCACGACGGTGCTGGACAGCTTCGCGGAGGCTCAGGCCAGCACCGACTCCAGTCCGGTGGGCGTGGCCATCCTCGGCCAGCGCGGCACCGGCAAGACCCACCTCATCGGCACGGTCCGCCAGCAGGTGCAGGGACGCGGCGGCTTCTTCTTCCTGGTCGAACTGCTCGAAGCCCGGACGTTCTGGCAACGCACCGCGATCTCGATGCTGGAGGGCCTGGTCCGTCCGATGCCGGACGAGACGACCCAGCTACGGGCGTTCCTGCGCCGGCTGGCCGACGCGGTGGGTGCGCCCCGGACGGTACGGCGCGCGGTCGCCGGTGAGACCGAACTCAGCCGTCCGACGCTCGACGCCTTCGTCGACCTGATCCGCAAGAAGGACCGGCAGATCGGCACGGAGTGCCAGGACACCGCGCGGGCCCTGGTGCTCTACGCGGCCGAGCAGTCAGCCGTGCAGGACATCGGCTACGACTTCCTCTCCTCGATGGACGAGGAGGAGCCCGGCCAACGGGCCGGGTGGGGGCTGCGGCGCAATCGTCGTGCGCCCCAGGAGGTGGTCCGGGACATCTCCCGGCTGCTCGCCGTCGTCGGTCCGACCGTGATCGCGGTGGACCAGATCGACCTGATGATCGCCCAGTCCGTGAAGGCCACGAACCAGGACGCCCGGGGCGAGGCGGACTGGCAGACCTCGCTCCTGCTCGAACAGGTCGCCAGCGGTCTGATGGCGCTACGCGAGACCACTCGCCGGACGCTGTCCGTCGTCTCGTGCCTGCCGCAGACGTGGCGCAGCATCCAGCAGCAGGCGACGGACACCGTCCAGGACCGGTTCCGGGAGGCCGCCCCGCTCAAGGAGATCCCCTCCGTCGAGGTTGGCCGCGAGCTGGTCGAGAAGCGGTTCGCGGTGCTTTTCGAGGGCCTCGGGTTCACCCCGCCGCACCCCACCTGGCCGGTCCACCCGGACGCGTTCCAGGAGGTTGTCGGCTTCACCCCTCGTGAGCTGCTACGGCGGATCGACACGCACGTCCGCGCCTGCCTGGCCGACGGCGAGGCGCGGGAACTGCGGCACCTGCTGCACGCGACCGGCGAGCGCGTCGCCGGGGATATCGCGCCCGCCACGGTCACCGGGCCGCCACCGGAGAGCCGGACGAACGGATTCGGCAAGCTCGACGCCCGGTACGCGGAGCTGGTCGCCGCCGCCGACACCGCCCTGTCCCCGCAGACGGAGGACGCCCGCGTCCCGCGCCTGCTCGAAGCCGGCCTGACCGCGTGGATCGCCGCGCAGGGCGCGGCAGTCGACGCGTTCAGCCTCGACCCGATCCCCGCCGGAACCAAGCCGGCGCTGCACGCCCGGCTACGGCACAGCCTGAGCGAGGACAGCGAGGACGAGGAGCACTGGTCGTTCCGGGCGATCTCCGCGCCGCACCACATCGCCGTGCTCAACCGGATCCGCAACGCGATCACGACCGCCGGACTCACCGAGGGGGTCGCCAAACGACGGCTCTTCCTGCTGCGCAGCGCGGAGTGGTCGGCCGGTGCCCGTACCCGCGAGGTGCTTGACGCGTTCGAGCGGGCCGGCGGTCGGCGGCTTCCCCTGGACGCGCCGGACGTCGCCCGGCTGGCCGCGCTCGAACAACTCATCCAGGACTACGGGCGGGAGACGCTGCGGCCCTGGTTCGCCGATCGCCGGCCGGCCTCCGACATCACCTGCCTGCGGGAGGCGCTGGGCGACTGGCCGGGTGCGCCGGAAGCCGTCCGGACCGAGGAGCGGCCAGAGGAGGCGCCGGACCGACCCCCGGTCGGGACGCCACCGCCGGTCACCGCTGCACCGCGCTCCGCCGGTCCCGTCCCGACGCCGCGCTCCGCCGGGCTCGACCCGGCGCCGCCGGTGGTCGCTCCCCTGCCACCGGTGGCGGGCATCGACCCGGAGCGGATGGAGATCGGCACTGTCACCGGTCGGCCCGAACCGGTCGGCCTCGACCTGGAAGCGCTGCGCCGGCACACAGTCATCTTCGCCGGCTCCGGTTCCGGCAAGACCGTACTGATCCGCCGCCTGGTCGAGGAGTGCGCCCTGCGTGGCGTGTCGGCCATCGTGCTCGACCCCAACAACGACCTGGCCCGGCTCGGCGAGACCTGGCCCGCCGCACCGCCGGGCTGGGGCGCGGACGACGCCCGCCGCGCGGCGGAATATCTGGCCGGCACCGACGTGGTCGTCTGGACGCCGGGACGGCAGGCCGGTCGGCCGTTGAGCTTCCAGCCGTTGCCGGCCTTCGCCGACGTGCTCGACGACCCGGACGGGTTCACCTCGGCCGTCAACGCCGCCGTCGCCACGCTCGCCCCGCACGCCCGGGTGGACGGCGGCACCGACAAGGCCCGGCTCGGCCGGGCCGTGCTGCGCGAGGCGCTGATCGGCTACGCCCGCAGCGGCGCGAGTGACCTGCGTGAGTTCACCGACGTCCTCAACGATTTACCGGACGGGGTGAGTCAGCTCGACAGCGCGCCCAAGCTGGCCGCCGGCATGGCCCAGCTGCTCAAGGCCGCCCTGATCAACGATCCGCTCCTGGGCGGCGTCGGAACGCCTGTCGACCCGGGCGAGCTGCTCACCCCGCCCCCCGGTCGCCGCGCCCGGGTCTCGGTGATCAACCTCGCCGGGTTGCCCGAGGACAATCAGCGGCAGAGCTTCGTCAACCAGTTGCAGCTCGCCCTGTTCACCTGGATCAAGCGTCATCCGGCCGGGGACCGGCCACTCGGTGGACTCTTCGTCATGGACGAGGCGCAGACGCTGGCCCCGTCCGGCGCCGTGACCGCCTGCACCCAGAGCACGCTCGCGCTGACCTCGCAGGCCCGCAAGTACGGGCTGGGGCTGGTCTTCGCCACCCAGGCACCGAAGGCGTTGCACAACCAGATCCCCGGCAACGCCGCCACGCAGTTCTTCGGCCTGCTCACCGTGCCGGTGCAGATCGAGGCGGCCCGGGATGTGGCCAGGGCGAAGGGCACCGACGTCCCGGACATCGGCAAACTGCGTACCGGCCAGTTCTACGCCGCGGTCGAGGGGGCCCGGTTCGTCAAGATGCAAGCTCCCATGTGCCTGACCCACCATCCCCGCAGCCCGCTGACCGCTGAGGAGATCGTCCGGCTCGCGACCCTCAGGTGATGTCGCGGCGCATCGGGACGACCACGGCGATCGCGGCTGCGGCGAGCGCGTACCCGGTCAGCAGCAGCGCGCCGGCCGCCGGCGGCAGGAGCGCGACGGCGTCGCTGCCGAGCTGCGCGGACATCGCGTCGGCGACGTACGTGAAGTCGGTGAGCGCGGCGGTGGCGCCGCCGGGCAGGAGCGGGTAGAGCGCGTTGACGCCGGGGATCATCATCAGTACGGGCTCGGCCAGGTACAGGTAGCCGACCACGACGCACACGGCCGCGACCTGGTTGCGGAGCAGCGCGCCCACGCCGGTGCCGACGAGCAGGTACACCGCCATCGCGACGCCGATGCGGGCGAGCAACGCCAGCACCGTGGGAGCGGGCAGGCCCGGCGACACGCCACGCGCGGCGGCGACTGTGAACAGGGCCGCCGCGGCGACCACGGCGAGCACGAGGCCGTAGGCGAGGCCGACGATCGCGTGGGTGGCGAGTTTGGCGGCCAGCACCCGCCCTCGGCGCGGCGCGAACATGAACGTGACGGCGGCGGTGCCGTGCCGATGCTCGGAGGTGGCCGCGAGGGCGCCGGCGGCGGCGGGCACGAAGGCGGTGAAGCCGAGGATGCCGAGGATGGACCGCAGGCCCTCCTCGGTGTGCAGGCCGGGCATCGGCGGGTCGAAGTTCTCCGGCCCGACGAGCGCCATGAGCCCGACCAGGCCGCCGCCGAGCGCGACGGCCGCGAGCAGCAGCGCACCCCACATCCGGGTGGCCAGGACCCGGCGTAGTTCCGCTCTGATCAGGTTCATCGGGCCTCCGCCTTTTCGGTGGTCAGGTCGAGGAAGAGCTGTTCGAGGCTTGTGGTCTCGGTGACCAGTTCGTGGACCCGCAGCCGGTGGTCGGCGGCCAGGTCGGCGACGCGCGGCGCGTCCAGTCCGCGTACCCGCAGGCGGCCGGGCCCGGCGGCCTCGACGGACCCGGCGGCGGCCGCCAGCGCGGCGGCCAGGGCTGTCGCGTCCGGCGAGGTGACGAGCACCGTCGGCGGGCCGGTGAGCCGCGACCACGGCCCGGCGGCGACGAGTTCGCCGCGCCGGATCACCACCACGTCGTCGACCACCTGCTGGACCTCGTGCAGGACATGGCTGGAGACCAGTACGGTGCGGCCCTCGTCGGCGAGGCCGCGCAGCAGCCCGCGCAGCCACGACATGCCTTCCGGGTCCAGGCCGTTCGACGGTTCGTCGAGCAGCAGGACGCGCGGGTCGCCGAGCAGCGCCGTGGCGAGGCTGAGCCGTTGCCGCATGCCGGTGGAGAACCCCCGGGTACGACGGTCGGCGGCCTGCGCGAGGCCGAGCAGATCCAGCAGTTCCGCGACCCGGCTGTCCGGGCAGCCGGCCATCGCGGCGTAGACGCCCAGGTGGTCACGGGCGGTGTGGCCGGGGTGGAACGCGTTGCCGTCGAACACCGCGCCGACGGTCCGTGCCGGCTGGGCCAGCCGGCCGTACGGCTGCCCGCCGATCGTGGCGGTGCCGCTGGTCGGCGTCACCAGCCCGGTCAGCATGCGCATCGTGGTGGTCTTGCCGGCGCCGTTCGGGCCGAGGAAGCCGGTGACCGCGCCGGGTCGTACGGTGAAGGTCAGATCGCGTACGGCGGTGACGTCGCCGTAGCGTTTGGTCAGGCCCGACGCCTCGATCGCCAGGTGGTCGCCGGTCATGGCCGGCCCCGCGTCGCACGCCCGATCGTCTCGGCGAGGCCCGGCGCGGCCGGGTCGGAGACCACCACCTCGTCGAACTCGCCGCCGGCCGCCGCGCGGTCCAGCACCAGGTGCAGGCCGGGCTGACCGCGCCGGGCCGCCACGAGCTGCCGGGGACCGCCGAACAGACCCCAGACGCCGATCTTGGCGAAGCCGGACACGGCGTACCCGCGCCGGGCGCCCCGGGCCAGCCGGATCGGCTCGTCCACCGGGGCGGCGTGCCGCACGGCGGCCAGGCGCAGCGCGAACCGCTCCCGCCCGACCCACATCCGCTCCCATCCGGTGAACCGGATGTCGATCACATCGCCGTTGAGCATTACGGAGGCCATCAGTCGTCGCCCTTCGTCGTGTCGGAGTCGTGCGCTGACGTATGCGTGTCGCCGGGGGGCACCGGGCGATCGGCGGGCATCAGGACGGTCGCCAGCAGCCGGGGGATCCGGCCGTCGCCGGGCCCTCTGGCGAGCAACGGGCCGACCAGCGCGTTGAGCCCGGCCGCGAACTCGTGCAGCTCGGCGTCGGTCAGGTGCAGTACGAGCTGCTGGTATCCGACCCCGTCGGCGACGAAGTCGACGCGGTCGCGGGCGAGGTAGCGGGAGAACTCGGACAGCAGGCTCGACACGAACGCGGTGAAGTAGCGCGCGTGGTCCTCCGGCGTGGCCGTGGCCAGGGCCGCCGGGTCCAGCGCCGCGCCGTGCGCGGGCAGCGCGTACACCCGCTCGACGGCGCCGCGCACCTTGCGCTCCTGCACCACGTCGAGCATCCCGGCCTTCACGAGCGTCGCCAGGTGCCGGTAGAGCGTGGCGTGCGGGACGTCGGGCAGCAGCTCGGCCAGGTCGTGAGTGGTCACCCGGGTGCCCGCCACAGCACGCAGGACGCGGAGCCGCACCGGGTGCAGCGCCACCTCCGCCCACCGCTCCATCGACATCGCCATGACCGAACCGTATCACTATCGATAGTGATAGAGGTAGGAGTGGGGCGACCGGGCGCGAAAGCCGGACGATCAGACGGACGGACGGGTGTGGTGGGCCAGCACCCGTGCAAGGAGCCGGGTCAGGTCCACGCGCTCGTCCGGCGTCAGCGGCGCGAGCAGGTCGTCCTGCACCTCGGCGAGTCGCTTCTCCAGCCGCCGCAACTGCCGCCGCCCCGCCGCGGTGATGGTGACGACGTTGCGCCGCCGGTCGGACGGGTCCGGGGCGCGGACCACGAACTCCCGCTCGGCGAGCTCGTTGAGGGCCGCCACCACGTCGCTGACGTGGATGCCGCTACGCCTGCCGAGCGCCGCCTGGCTGGCCGGGCCGAACTCGTCGAGCGTGGCGAGCAGCCGGAAGTGGTAGCCACGCGCGTCGACCGCCGCCAGCCCGTCGCTCACCAGCCGGCCGGCGCGTACGGCGGTCTGGGTGATCAGCCAGCTCGGCAAGCCGGCCAGGCGGGTGGGTACGACGTCCGGCTCCGGGTTCTCCACATGCCCAGCCTATCCAAAAACGTTGGCGTCCCCAACGATCTGCGCTATCGTTCGCCGCACAAACGTTAGTGACACCAACGATCGGAGCTACCGTGATCGAGCCGTTCCGTATCCACATCCCCCAGGCCGACCTCGACGACCTGGCCGACCGCCTGGCCCGCACCCGCTGGCCCGACGAGCTACCAGGCGCCGGGTGGGACTACGGCATCCCGCTGGCCCGCGTACGCGAGCTGGCCGAGCGCTGGCGCACCGCGTACGACTGGCGGCGGGCCGAGGCCGAGCTGAACCGGTATCCGCAGTTCACCACCACCATCGACGGGCAGAACATCCATTTCCTGCACGTACGGGCCGCCGACCCGGACGCGCTGCCGCTGATCCTCACGCACGGCTGGCCCGGCTCGGTCGTGGAGTTCCTCGACGTGATCGGCCCGCTGTCCGAACAGTTCCACCTGGTCGTACCGTCGATCCCCGGTTTCGGCTTCTCCGGCCCGACCCGGGAACGCGGCTGGGACGTCGACCGCGTCGCCCGCGCCTGGGCCGAGCTGATGCGCCGGCTCGGCTACCGGCGGTACGGCGCCCAGGGCGGCGACTGGGGCTCGGTGATCTCCACCCGGCTCGGCGGCATCGACCCGGAACACGTCGTCGGCGTGCACCTCAACTACCTGCCCACGCCCCCGCCACCCGGCTGGACCGGCGAGGCCGGACTGTCCGGCGAGGACCGGGACCGGCTCGCCCGGATCATGCGACTCAAGACGCAGCGGCACCCGCACCAGGTGCTCTACGCCAGCCGCCCGCAGACCGTGTCGTACGCGCTCAACGACTCACCCGTCGGGCAGCTCGCGTGGATCGCGGAGAAGTTCACCGAGTGGACCGACCCGGGATCGGCCGTCAGCGTCGACCGCATCCTCACCGACGTCTCGGTCTACTGGTTCACCGGCACCGCCGCCTCGTCCGCGCGGCTGGTGCGGGAGAGCGCGTTCGGTGGCCCGCCCGCGCCCTGCCCGCCCCCGCTCGGAGTCGCCGTGTTCGCGCACGACATCACCCGGTCCGTACGCCCGATCGCCGAGCTGACGTACACGATCCGGCACTGGAGCGAGTTCGACCGGGGCGGTCACTTCGCCGCGCTCGAGGTGCCGGACCTGTTCGTCGACGACGTCCGGTCGTTCTTCTGGAACCTACGGTGACGGCGACGCTCAGCTCATCGCCGCCGCGAACATCCCCGGCTCGTACGAGCCGCCGCGCTGGTGCACGAGCACCGCGAACCGGTTCGCCGCGTTGATCAGCCCGAGCAGGCACACCAGCGCGGCGATCTGGTCGTCGTCGTAGTGCTCGCGTACCCGCGCCCACGTCTCGTCGGACACGCCCTGATGCGCGTCGGCCAACCGGGTGCCCTCCTCGGCGAACGCCAGCGCCGCGCGCTCGGCCTCGGTGAAGACTGTCGACTCGCGCCAGGCGGCGACCAGGTTCAGCCGCACCGCGCTCTCACCCCCGGCCACCGCCTCCTTGGTGTGCATGTCGATGCACCAGCCGCAGCCGTTGATCTGGCTGGCCCGCAGCGACACCAGCTCCTGGACGGTGCGCGGCAACGTCGACTGGTGGATCGCCAGGCCCGCGCCGGCGAAACGCTTCATGAACGCCGCCGAGACCGGGTTCTCGAACAGGTTGAATCGGGTCTGCATGGGTTGGCCCTCTCTGCTTCGGTGGTGTCGGACGAACACGAGATGCCGGAGACCGCTCCGGCGTGACGGCGCCGGCGGGTGAGGACCACCACAGCGACCCGATGTCACACGGCGGCGGCGGGCGGCGTCTGGTGGGGAGCGCAGCCGGACAGGGAGGAGCCAGTCATGGCGGACCAGGCCACCGAGGACTTCCTCGCACACCGGAACCTGCTCTTCACCGTCGCGTACGAGATGCTCGGCTCGGCCGCCGACGCGGAGGACGTGGTGCAGGAGACCTGGCTGCGCTGGGCCGGCGTCGACCTCGGCGAGGTGCGGGACCGGCGCGCCTACCTGGTGCGCATCACCACCCGCCAGGCGCTGACCCGGCTGCGCACGCTCGGGCGGCGCAAGGAGTCGTACGTCGGGTCGTGGCTGCCCGAGCCGCTGCTCACCGCGCCCGACGTGGCGGACGACGTGGCGTTGGCCGAGAGCGTGTCGATGGCGATGCTGCTGGTGCTGGAGACGCTGACGCCGACCGAGCGGGCCGTGTTCGTGCTGCGTGAGGTGTTCGACGTCGGCTACGACGAGATCGCCGAGACGGTCGAGCGGACGCCCGTCGCCGTGCGGCAGATCGCGCACCGGGCGCGCGCCCACGTCGCGGCGCGCCGCCCCCGGCGTACCGTCCCGGCTGCCGAGGCCCGCGACGCCCTCGACGCGTTCCGGTGGGCGGTCGAGACCGGCGACCTGGACGGGCTGCTCCGCGTCCTGGCCCCGGACGCGGTCCTGGTCGGCGACGGCGGCGGGATCAAGCAGGCGCTTGCCCGCCCGGTCACCGGCGGCGACAAGGTGGCCCGGCTGCTGGCCGGCGGCTGGTCCCGGATCGCCGCCGTGGCGTCGATGGAACCGGCGCAGGTGAACGGCTACCCGGCACTGTTGGTACGCCTCGACGGCGAGCTGGACACCGTCGTCGCGGTACGCCTCGACGACGGCCGGATCAGCGGCCTCTACGCGGTGCGCAACCCGGAGAAGCTGTCCCGCATGACCCGGGAAACCACACTGCGCCGGTGAGCGCGTGGTCGTGGGACGATCGCCGGATGAGCAGCGCCGCCTCACCCGACGTCAGCGCCCTCGCCATCAACGTGACGGTGCCGGAGGAGCTGCGCTGGACCGACACCCGGCGCGGCGAGGAGTTCACCCTGACCACGCTCAACGTGCGGCTGCTGCCGGACGGGCGGCTCGCCGCGAAGGCGTACGGCCGGCCCACCGCCGGCGGCCGCGGCGCGTACGTGTCGTTCCGGGTGCCCGACCGGCCCGAACTGGCCGCGCTCGTGGCGGCGGCGGCCGACCGCGCCGCCGCGCTCTGGGCCGCGCACGGCGGCCTGGACTGACTCCCGCCTCAGCGGCGCACGCCCACCCCGCCGTAGCCGTGCGACACCGCGGCCTGCGGCTCGCCGTCGGGCCGCCAGTCCGCCACCTTGACCAGGCCCGGATCGACGAGCTCGTACCCGTCGAGGAAGCGGGCCACCTCGTCGCGGGTGCGGGGCACCAGCGGGGAGCTGCTGCGGCGGTAGATCGCGGTGCCCTGCTCGGTGGGCAGCGTCGGCAGGCCGTCCAGCGTGAGGTGGGACAGCGCGAGCACGCTGCCCGGCACTGTGGCGTCGCGCAGCGTCGCCACCGCCGCGTACGGGTCGTCGGCGTCCGGCACGAAGTGCAGCACCGCCAACAGCAGCACCGCCACCGGCTCGCTCAGGTCGATGGTGGCCCGCAGCGTCGGGTCGGCCAGCAACTCGCCGGGCCGCCGCAGGTCACCCCGGAGCACCACGGTGCGGCCGTCGGTGGGCAGCAACCGCCGGGCGTACGCGACCGCCACCTCGTCGTGGTCGACGTAGACCACCCGGGCGTCGGGGCGGATCGCGCGCACCACCTCGTGCACGTTGCCCTGCGTGGGCAGGCCGGCGCCGATGTCGAGGAACTGGCGAATGCCCTGCTCGGCGGCCCAGCGCACGACCCGGCGCAGGAACGCGCGGTTGCTCTGCGCGGCGACGCCGGTGTCCGGGAAGATCCTCAGGACCTCCTCGGCGGCGGCCCGGTCGGCGGCGAAGTTGTGGCAGCCGCCCAGGTAGTAGTCGTACATCCGGGCGACATTGGGTCGGTTCTCAGCCTCCGTCACGCCTCGATGTCTAGCACTCTGCGCGACACACCGCTGACCCGTCGTGTCGACGATCCGGCCGATCCCGCCGTCCACCTGGTACGACGGTGGGACACGCCGTCGCGAGGAGGTACCGATGACAGGTGGACGGGAGACAGTGGAGGTCGAGCCGGCGGTGTTCCGCGCCGTCTACGACTCGCCCGCGTCGCTGCCCGGGCGGCACCGCTGGACCACCCCGGAGGCGGACGTACGCCGGCTGGAGAAGCTGCTGAACATGCCGGCGCGCAGCATCGGCGCTCCGCTGTGGGTCAGCGGCGACGAGCCGGACTGCCCGAAGTGCGGGCGGCGGCCGACCTGGTACGACATCGTCGCGTCCGCGCTGCACGGCGTGCACGACCGCACGATGATCGCCCGGGTGATCCTCGGCGAACGCAAGTACGTGAACACCGAGGTCCCGGACGCGATCCTGGGCGTCCACTGTGCCGACTGCCGCACCCCGATCACCGGGTTGCGCAGCTTCAAGTGCCACAACTGGGCGTACGCGTTCGAGGCGCTGGAGGAGGTCGTCGCCCGGATGTCCGGCCTGCCGGCTCAGTCGTCGCCGCCCGCCGCCTCCTGAGCGCGCCGTTCCGGACGGCGGCCGGGCGGAGCCTGCGGCTCCGGGCCGGGGTCGGGCACCGGCGGCATCGGCCGGGTGACCGGCCCGTCGCCGGTGACGCGGAGCTGTTCGCCGTGGTGCCACAGCTCGACCGCGTCGCCCGGACCGGCGTCCGGCAGCTCGTAGCGGGCCTCCCGCGGCGTGAGCGTGACCCGCAGCCGGTACCCGTGCCGGCGCAGGTGGAACACCAGCCGGGTGATCCGCCCCGGTAGCCGCGGCTCGAACGCGAGCACGCCCCGGTCGTCGCGCAGCCCGCCGAAGCCCTGCGCCACCACCAGCCAGGCGCCGGCCAGGGACGCCAGGTGCAGCCCGTCGGCGGTCTTGTCGCCCAGGTCGGCGAGGTCCTGCAACGCCGTCTCGGCGAACAGGTCGTACGCCAGGTCGAGGTGCCCGACCTCGGCGGCGAGGATCGCCTGCGCGGACGCCGACAGCGACGAGTCCCGGACGGTCCGCGCCTCGTAGTAGGCGACGTTGCGTGTCTTCTCCTCGGCGGTGAACTCCCCCGGGCAGCGCAGCATGGCCAGCACCAGGTCGGCCTGCTTGACCACCTGCTTGCGGTACAGCTCCTGGTAGGGGAAGTGCAGCAGCAGCGGATAGTCGTCCTCGCCGGTGCCGGCGAAGTCCCACTCCGGCTGCGCGGTGAACCCGGCCGACTGCTCGTGCACGCCGCGCTTGCCGTCGTACGGGACGAACATCGCGTCGGCGGCGGCCCGCCAGCCGGCCACCTCGGCGGCGTCGACACCCAGCCGGGCGGCCACCTCGGGCCAGTCCTCGGCGGCGTCGGCGGCGCCGCGCAGGTTGCGCCGGGCCATCAGGTTCGTGAAGACGTTGTCGTCGACCAGCGCGGAATACTCGTCCGGGCCGGTGACGCCGGTCAGGTGGAACGCGCCGGCGTCGTCGAAATGGCCGTAGCCGTGCCACAGCCGGGCGGTCTCGATCAGCACCTCGGCGCCGCACTCGGCGAGGAACGCGGTGTCGCCGGTGGCCGCGACGTACCGCAGGATCGCGTCCGCGATGTCCGCGTTGACGTGCAGGCCCGCGCTGCCGGCCGGCCAGTAGCCGGAGCACTCCCGGCCGCTGAGCGTCCGCCACGGATAGGTGGCGCCGGTCAGACGCAGCTCGGCCGCACGCTCGCGGGCCTCGGGCAGGTGGGCGTGCCGCCAGCGCAGCGCCGAGCGGGCCAGCTCCGGCGCCAGGTACGTCAGCACCGGCAGCACGTAGCCCTCGGTGTCCCAGAGCACGTGCCCGTCGTAGCCGTTGCCGGTCAGCCCCTTCGCCGGGATGGTCCGGGCCCCGTCGGCGCGCCCCGACTGGAGCAGGTGGAACACCGAGAACCGCACCGCGAGCTGCAGCTCCGGGTCACCGTCCAGCTCGACGTCGGCGGTGGCCCACGCGGCATCCAGCGCGGCGCGCTGCTCGGCGAGCAGGGCGTCGAACCCGTCGGCCCGGGCCGCGTCCGCCGCCGCGACGACCAGGTCGGCCAGCTCACCGGGCGGGGTGCCGTCGACCTCCGCCCACTCGTACGCGGCGAACCGGGTGACCCGGATCCGCTCGCCGGGGCGTACCGGACCGGACAGCGCCAGCCGGAACCGGTCGGCGGTCAGCTCGGTGCCGGTGGCGATCTCGTCGGGTGCCTCGACCCGGTGCGCGACGGCGACGGCGACCCGCTGGCCGCTGCGCCCGGTCCGGTGCACGAGCACCCCGTCCAGGCCGTCGTCGCGGCGGATCTCGCCGGTGAGCGGGTCGTGGATCACCGAGGCGGCCCGGGGGTCGTCGGCACGTTCCGGCACACGCTGGTTGGCGAGCAGGTCGGCGCCGATCCGCAGCCGTACCGGCTCGTCCAGCGGTTCGACAGCCCAGTCGACGGCGGCGACCGGACGGCGGGTCAGCGAGACCAGGCGGGTGCTGCGGATCCGGACACCCCGGCCACCCGGCGAGACCCATTCGGTCTCCCGCCGGACCACCCCGGCGCGCAGGTCCAGCTCCTGGTGGTGCCGCCGGATCGTGCCGGTGCCCAGGTCCAGCGGCTCGTCGCCCACCCAGAGCCGGATCAGGGCGGCGTTCGGCGCGCTGATCACGGTGTCGCTGCGCTCCGGGAACGCGTACCCGCTCTCCGGGTAGCTCAGCTCGTGCTGCTCGTGGAACCCGTTGAGGTAGCTGCCCGGCATGCCGCACGGCTCGCCCTCGTCGAGCGTCCCGCGCCAGCCCACCCAGCCGTTGGCGAGCGCGAAGACCGACTCGGTCTCGCCCAGCCGGTCCAGGTCCGCGCTGGTACGCCGGATCCGCCAACCGTCGTCGCCGTGCGACACGTGCCCTCCCGAGTCCGAAGCCTGGACCGCCACCGAACCAGACCCGGCTGGGAGGCGGCTGGGACCCCGATACCCGTGGCGACCCCGCCCGCACCTGCGGGTGGCCGATCACACGGTGACGAGCACCAGCGTGGCGGCGGTGCCGAGCACCAGGAACGGCCCGAACGGCAGGTGCCCGGACCAGCGGACCCGCCGGGCGGCGAGCAGCGCCACTCCGGTCGCCCCGGCGAGGAGGAGCGCGAGCACCAGCCCGGCCACCAGCACCGGCCAGCCGTACCAGCCGAGCAGCGCGCCCGCGCCGAGCGCCAGCTTGGCGTCGCCGAGGCCGAAACCGCGCCGCCCGAGCAGCAGCGTGGTCGCGGCGAAGCCGCCGCCGAGCGCCAGAGCGGCGGCTGTGGCGCGGATCCACGGGTCCGCGCCCGTGCCGGTCAGCGCGGCCACCCCGAGCAGCGCCCACGCGCCGGCCGCGGCCGGCCAGGTGAGCCGGTCGGGCAGCCGGTGCACCATCGCGTCCACGATCGTCATCGGCACCGCCCAGAGCAGCCACCAGGCGAGCGCCAGGCGCGCGGCGGGCACGCCGCCGGCAAGCACCGGCACGGCGACCGCCACGAGCAGCACCACCTCGGCCACGGCCGGGGCCGCGCCGACCCGGGCCCGGCAGGCCGGGCACCGGGCCGCGGGGCCGAGCGCCGGCAGTGGCCGGTCCAGCCCGATCGGGGCGGCGCAGCCGTCGCACGCCGTCCGGTCCGGACAATCCGGGGGTACGGCGTAACGCGCCACCGCCAGCCGGAGCAGCGGTACGACCGCGAGGGCGGCCAGCAGCCGGACGACCGGACGGCTGGCCTCGGCCACCGGTCCGGTACGCCGTACCCGTTCAGTGGTCACGCCGGCTCCCCCGTCCGGTCGCCGCACGTTCCATGGTGGAGCACGCAGAGTGATTTCTCGTTCGCGCTGATGTGACGGGGGAGCCCGCAGCGGCGTGCGGCGCGACGCGCGACCGGCCGGGACCGACCGCGGTGTGAGCCCTATCGAACCGGCGGGACGGATCGGACGAGCGGCACGCTCCCCACCCATACCGGCGGCTCGTCGCCACCGCCACGGCGGGTACGGGTGAGCACACGCCCGCCGGCCCGGAGCCCACCGGAAGCCCGCTCGTCATCGTGACGACACACACCGGCCACCACCTCCCATCTTCACTCACCGTGTTCACGTGAATTGCCTCTGTTGCATCGGCGGACGTGAGCTTATGCTCGCCCCTTGGGTACGACGCAACCCCCGATCAATTGGCGTCGGAGGAGTCAGGGCACAGAACCCGCAGCTATCAGTACAGGTCAATACGAGTGGCGGCGACGGGGGCCCGGAGCGACAGTTCCGGGTGCGCTTCCGCATGCCCGGAGCGGGTCGGCGTGATCGCCCCGGGCCGGCACCGAGGAGGGATCGGCGTTGCGCACACGGCAATCCCGCCGATGGGAAATCTACCTGCTCAGCCTCGCGCTGGCGGTCGGCGCGGCCGGCTGCGGCACCGAGCCGGAGGCGGCCAACCGACCGCTCACCGGCCGCGCCGCCGCCCCCGCCACCCATTCCGCCGAGGCGGAGAAGGAAGCCGAAAAGGCGGCGCTTGCCGCGTATTCCGGCTATCTCGACGCGTCCCGGGCGGCGAGCGCCCGAAGCGATCCGTCCCATCCCGCTCTGGCCCGTTTTCTGGCTGATCCGCTGCTGACCCGGGTGCGAATGGCAATTCTCGACGCGAAGGAGCACGGCGCGATGCGTACCGGGAAACTGGTCTCCGACCCCACAGTGGTCTCAGTCGACCTGACCGCCCGCCCACCCACCGTCGAGATCCAGGACTGCCTGGACGCGAGCGGCTACCGGCTCGTCTACGCCAAGGACCGCAAGGCCGTGCCGGGCACCCGCGGCGGGCGCTACCTCGCCACCGCCACAGCGGCCCGCTTCCCGGACGGCCGGTGGCTGATCAACGGCGGCGCCGCACATCAGGACCAGCCGTGCTGACCTGGGGAGGAAGGGGTGTCCCGGCCCGCCCGCCCCGGGCCGGGACGCTCCGCCGGGTGCTGCTCGCCGCCGGCCTCGCCGCGCTGCTGACGCTCACCGGCGCGCCCGCGCGTGCCGCCGACCCCGGTGGCTCGTGCCCGCCGGAACAGACCGACTGCGACGTGTGGGACGACGACCCCGGCACCCCGGGCGGCCCGGGCGGGCCGGGCGGCGGGGACAACGGCGGCGGCGGCAACGGCGGCGGCGCGCCGAAGTGCCAGTGGAACGGCCGCGTCATCCCCTGCTACAACGAGACGCTCGGCTGGTTCAACAACGCCGACGGCTGCTACTACAAGCTCGCCGAGCCGCAGGACGAGGCACCTCCCGGCAAGCAGTGGTACCAGCTCACCTGCAACGGCGGCGACACCAGCCCGGGCAGCATGCGCCAGGAGCTCCTGGACGCCCCGCCGCCCGGCTACGGCGCCCCGCCGGACCCGGAGGAGCTGGCCCGGCGCGCGCTGGCCTCGATCTCGCTGCTCCCGCCCCGGGCCTCGGTCGCGCCCCGGCGCAGTCAGGGACCCGGCCTGGTCGGGCTGCCGGTCTGGATGTGGGCCAGCCCGGGCGAGGCGTACTTCGGGCCGCTGAGCGCCTCCGCCTCCGACCGCGGGCTGACCGTGAGGATCACGGCGAAGGTGGACCGGATCGTCTGGCACATGTCCGACGACATCGACGTCACCTGCCACGGACCGGGCACACCGTACCGGGCCGACGGGCCGCGGGCCGGCTTGACCTCGCCCGACTGCGGTCTCGACGCCGGCTATCCGAAGGCCGACACCTACCAGGTCAGCGCCACCACGTTCTGGACCGTCGAGTGGTCCGGCGGCGGGGAGAGCGGCGTGATCGCCCAGAGCCGGTCCAGCGGCGTCATCCCGGTACAGATCAACGAGCTTCAGGTGGTGACCCGATGAGTGTGGTGGCAGCCCGCAACGGAACCCCGATGGAGGCGCCGGTCGCGCCGCCGAAGGTGGTCCGGCAGCGACGTGTCCGGCCCGGCCTGCTCGGCCTGGCGATCCTGCTGATCGCCCTCGGCGGGCTCGGCGCGGCGTTCGCGGTCACCTCGGTGCGCTCCACCGGCACGTACCTGGCCGTGGCCCGGCCGGTCGACGTGGGCCGGCAACTCACAGCCGACGACCTGGTGCCGGTGCGCGTCTCCGGCGGGCGGGAACTCCAGCCGGTGCCGGCCGACCGGATGGACGAGGTGCTGGGACTGCGGGCGGCCGTCCGGCTCACCCCGGGCACGCTGCTCACCGAGGCGCAGCTCACCGAGGCCCCGCTGCTCGGCGCCGGCCAGCAGCAGATCGCTCTCGGGCTGGAACCCGAGCAGGTGCCGGCCCGCAAGCTGAACCCCGGCGACAAGGTGCTGCTGGTCAGCACCCCGAGCAACGCCACGAACGGCTCCGACGCGTCCCGTGCCGGCGGAACCCGGTTCGAGGGCACCGTGATCGACACCGCCACGCCGCAGAACGGCGACGTGGTGGTCTACCTGGCGCTGACCGTGCGGGACGTGCTGGCGGTCGTGGCGCTCGCCGCCGCCGACCGGATCGCGCTCGTGCTCACCGAGGCGGCCTGATGGCGATCATCGCCCTGGTCTCGGCGAAGGGATCGCCGGGCGTCACCACCGCGGCGCTCGCCGCCGCGCTGAGCTGGCACCGGCGGCTCGTGCTGGCCGAGTGCGACCCGGCGGGCGGCTCGATCCTCGCCGGCTACCTCGGCGGGGCCCTGGACGGCCCGCGCGGCATCGGTGAGCTGGCGGTGGGCGAGCTGCGCGACGGCAGCCTGGAGCACACGTTCTGGTCCCAGCTGGTCGACCTGGACGCGCCCCGGCGTGAGCGGCTGCTGCTGCCCGGCGTGGTGGACCCGGCCCAGGCCGGCAGCGTGATCCCGCTGTGGCAGCGCTTCGCCGACTACTTCACCGGGCTGGAGCGCGGCGAACCGCCGTACGACGTGCTCGTCGACTGTGGCCGGCTCGCCGTCGGCGGTCCACCGTGGCCGCTGCTCCGGGCCGCCACCGTGGTGCTGCTGGTCACCCGGGCGACCCTTCCCGACCTCTCCGCCACCCGGGCCACCGCCCGGGCGATCGAACGGGACCTCACCGAGCACCGCGTACCGCCGGGCACGCTGCGGCTGCTCGTGGTCGGGGACGGGCACGGCACCAGCGAGATCAGCAAGGCGCTGCGGCTGCCGGTGATCGCCCGCCTGCCGCACGACCCGCGTACCGCCGAGGTGCTCGCACACGGCGGCACCGTACGCGCGAACCGGCCGCTGATGCGCGCGGCCGGCGCCCTGGAGGTGCCGGTCCGGGCGCTGCTGGACCGGCGGCGGGCCCGGCTCGCCTGGCCGGGCGCGACCACACCGCGCGCGGTGACCGCCCCGAGCGTGCCGGGGGTGTCCGGTGCGGTTTGAGCCGGTCTCCCACGACCCGCGCGGGCAGCAGCCCGGCGTCGTCTCCACGGTTCCGCCGCTGGCGCCGCCGAACGGGCGGCACCACGTGCCCGGCCCGCTCCCCGCCGCGCCCCCGCCACCGCCGCGCCCCCGGATCGACTTCGCCGTGGTCCGCGAGCTGCGCCGGGAACTGAGCGAACGGCTCACCCACTGGCAGCGCGGCCGCGAGTTCGACGCCGACGCCGAGGAGGTCGAGCGCGCCCGGCTGGCGGTCACCGTGGTCTCCGCGTACGCCGACTCGGTACGCCGGTCCGGCACGCCGATGGCGGCGGACGAGGAACGGCTGCTGCTCGACCAGGTGACAGCCGAACTCGTCGGGCTGGGCCGGCTCCAGACGCTGCTCGTCGACGACAGCATCGAGGAGGTGCACATCCTCGGCTGCGACCAGGTACGCATCACCCGGCACGGCGGCGGCGTCGACTGGGCCGAGCCGATCGCCGAGACCGACGACGAGCTGGTGGAGATCCTCCAGGCGGCGGCCCGCCGGGCGGGTGCCACCGAACGGTCGCTGTCCACCTCGAAGCCCACGCTCGACCTGCAACTGCCCGACGGCAGCCGCCTGGCCGCCGTGTTCCTGGTCAGCCACCGCCCGTACGCGGTGATCCGCAAGCACAACACGCTCGCGGTGAGCCTGGAGGACATCGCGGGCGGCCGGCCCGACCTGGACGAGATGATCGACCCGCTGCTGCGCGACTTCCTGCGCGCGTCCATGCGGGCCGGGCTGAACATCATGGTCGCCGGGCTCGCCGGGGCCGGGAAGACCACTGTCATCCGGGCGCTGATGGACGAGATCCCGTCCGACGAGCCGTACGTGCTGCTGGAGGAGAGCCGGGAACTGCTGCCGGCCCGGCGTGGGCACAAGCACCGTGCGGTGATGAGCTTCGAGTCCCGGGAGGGGCACGGCGAGCGCGGCGCGGACGGACGGCCGGCGGGTGAGGTCAGCATCGCCGACCTGATCCCGGTGTCGCTGCGGATGGGCGTGCTGCGGATCATCGTCGGCGAGGTGCGGTCCCGGGAGATCGTGCCGATGCTCCAGGCGATGACCACCAGCCGCGGGTCGATGTGCACCATCCACGCGCGTACCCCCTCGGGGGTGAGCGAACGCATCATCGAGCTGGCGCTGTCGCACGGCCGGGAGATGACAGTCGACCAGGCCCGCCGGATGGCCGGCAACGCGCTCGACCTGATCGTCTACGTGACGGTCGAGGACGAGACCGCGATCGGCGGGCGCAAGCACCGCTTCGTCTCGCACGTCGAGGAGGTCATCGGCGTCGGCGAAGGCAACCGGATCACCACCACGACCGTCTTCGGCCCCGGGCCGGACGGCCGCGCGGTCCCCCGCCACCTGCCCGAACGCATCCGCGAGCAGTTGCTGCGCGTCGGCTACGACGCCCGGCTGCTCACCCGGTTCGTCGAGGCCGGCGTGGGCGCGTGGCGGCGGCCCCGGCACACCCGCCTCGGGGCACGGCCGAACGGAGGCCCGGCGTGACGCAGATCGAACTGATCGCCCTGGTCTCCGGCGCGGCCTGCGTGGCCGGGCTGGTGCTGGCGGTGGTCGCGCTCGTCGGCACCCGCCGCCCACCGGGCCCGGCCCCGGGCGCCGGGCCCGGCCTGAGCCGGCTCTGGACCGGTTCCGGCGCGAGCCGCGCCGACCAGCGCCGCTACCAGCTCCTGCTCGGCGCCGCGGTGGTCGCCGGGGCGGCGGCGTTCCTGCTCACCGGGCTGCCGGTGGTCGGCCTGCTGGTGGCGCTCGCGGTGCCGGGCGTGCCGTGGCTGTTCGCGGTGGGCCGGGCCGAGCAGCGGGCCATCGCCCGGGTCGAAGCCGTAGGCGAGTGGACCCGCCGGCTCAAGGACATCTCGGCCACCGGCCAGGGGCTCCAGCAGGCGATCATCGGCACCATCGCCACCGCGCCGGAGGAGATCCAGGAGGAGGTACGCACGCTCGCCGCCCGCCTCCAGGCCGGCTGGCTGGCCCGCTCCGCGCTGCTCGCCTTCGCCGACGAGATCGCCGACCCGGTCGCCGACCAGGTGGTGGCCGCGCTGATCCTGCACCTCACCGACCGGGGTGAGCGCCTCGGCGACGTGCTCGGCTCGATCGCCACCGCCGCCTCGGCCGAGGTGGCGACGCGGCGCGAGGTCGAGGCCAAACGCACCCAGCCCCGGTTCGCGGTCCGCTTCCTCACCGGCATGACGCTGGCGACCCTGGCGTACGGGCTGGTGAACAGCGACTACATCCGTCCCTACGGGACGCTCACCGGTCAGCTCGTGATGGCGGTGCTCGGCGCGGCGTTCGTCGGCCTGCTGGTCTGGGTGCGCTCGATGAGCCAGCCGCCCCGGCCCGCGCGCTTCCTCCCGGCGCCCGATCCGGAGGAGGCGATCGCGTGAGCGCGAGGAGTGAGCTTGCGAGCCCCGCAGTCGCGAACGAAAGGCGGCCACGGTGATCCTCAACTGGCAGATGGCGATCGCGGTCCTCGGCGGGTGCGCGGTCGGGCTCGGGCTGTTCCTGGTGGTACGCGAGGCGCTGCCGGCCACCCCGGCGCTCGGCCCGGCGCTGCGCCGGCTGCACCAGCCGCCCGGCCAGGCCCCGGCCGCCGGCGCCGGACCGGACTGGCTCGGCGGGTTCGCCCGCTGGCTGCGCCCGCCGCACCGGCAACTCGCCCTGCTCGACCGCACCCCCGAACAGTACGCGCTGTCGGTGCTGCTCTCCGCGCTCGTCGGGTTCGCCACCCCGGCGGTCGCCTCGGCGGTGCTCTTCGTCGGCGGGGTGGCGCTGCCGCTGGCCGTGCCGGTGGTGGCCAGCCTGGGTCTGGCGCTCGGCGCCGGACTGCTCGCGCACCGCTCGGTCCTCGCCAAGGCCGACGCCGCCCGGGACGAGTTCCGGCAGGCGGTCTGCACCTACCTCGACCTGGTGGCGCTGCAGCTGTCCGCCGCGCACGGCCCGGTGCAGTCGCTGGAACGCGCGGCGGCGGTCTGCGACGGCTGGGTCTTCGACCGGATCCGGGAGGCGCTGCGGCTCGCCCAGCTCCAGATGCACTCGCCCTGGGACGAGTTGCAGGAGCTGGCCGACCGGATCGGCATCCCGGAGCTGGGCGACGTGGGCGCGATCATGCGCTCCTCCGGCAGCGAGGGCGCCCAGGTGCACGAGACGTTGCGGTCCCGTGCCGACTCGCTGCGCGACCAGATCCGTACCGACAACCTGGCCCGGGCCGAGGGGGTCACCAGCAAGTTGGACATCCCCGGCTCGCTGCTGGTGTTCGTCCTGCTCGGCTTCGCCGTCTATCCGTTCCTCGCCCGTCTGTAAACCCCATCGAGAAGGAGACGACCATGCACCTCTACGCCTACCTGTACGTGGCGGTGAGCACCCGCCTCGCCGAGCTGCGCCGGGACTCCGAGCGCGGCGACAGCCCGGTGCCGACCGCGGTGATCATCTTCGGCCTGGTCGCGGTGGCCATGGCGGTCACCGGGCTGGCCCTGGCCAAGGCGAACAACTGGATGAACGCCATCCCGAACAACACGGCGCCGCAGGCCCCGTGATGCCCCGCCCCGCCCGTACGGTCCGGAGCCGGCCGGCGCCCGCCGGCCGGCCCGCCGGTCCGCCCGGTCCGGGGCGGATCGCCGCTGCTCTGCGCGCCCGTCTGGCCGAGGGCGAGCGGGGCGCCAATCCGGTCGAGCTGGCCGTGGTGATGCCGGTGATCCTGGTGATGCTGTTCGGCTCGATCCAGGTCGCCGTCTGGTTCGTGGCCCGGTCCACGGCGCTCAACGCCGCGCAGACCGGTGTGAACGCCCAGCGCACGATCGACGCCGGGCCGGACGCCGGCCGGGAGCGGGCGATCAGCTTCCTGCAGCAGTCCGGGGACTGGCTGGTCGGCTGGGAGCAGACCGGCCCGACGTGCGTCGAGACCGCCACCGCCGTCACCTGCACGGTGCAGGGGCGCTCCCTGTCGGTCATCCCGGGTGTCTCGTTCGCGGTCACGCAGACCGCGCACGGCCCGGCCGAACGCTGGACCACCGGATGAGCGCCGGGCCGCGGCGGGACCGGGGTTCCGTCTCGATCGAGGTGGCGGTGCTCGCGCCCGCCTTCATCGGGCTGATGGTGCTGGCCGGGGTCGCCGGGCGGACCGCGATCGCGGACGAGGCGGTGGAGTCGGCCGCGCACGACGCCGCGCGGGCCGCCTCGCTGGCCCGCAACGCCGACGACGGCGCGGAGGCCGCCGAGGAGGCGGCCCGGAACCAGCTCGGCTGGGCGGGGCTGAACTGCTCCGGCCCGCCCCAGCTCGACCTCGCGGGCTCGGTGGCCGGTACGACGACGAGCTTCGCCGCCGCGTACGCAAGCGCCGCAGGCGTGCCGGCGACCGTGACGGTCACTGTGACCTGCACCGTCTCCTTCGACGACCTGAGCGCGCCCGGCCTGCCCGGCGTGCCCGGCGGCAAGACCGTCTCGGCGAGGTTCACCTCGCCGCTGGACACCTACCGGAGTCGCGGATGACCGGGCGGCGCGCGGCGGAGAACGGCCGGGTGAGTCTCTTCCTGGCCGTGGCGATGACCGGCGTACTGGCGATCATCAGCCTCGCCTACGACGGCGCCGGCCAGCTGCGCACGCTCCAACGCGCGGACAACCTGGCCGCCGAGGCGGCCCGCGCCGGCGGCCAGATGATCGACCGCGCGCGGGCCATCGAGGGCGGCCCGAAGCAGATCGACCAGGTCGCCGCCCGCGCCGCGGTCGCCGCCTACCTCGACGCGGCGGGCGGCGTCCAGGACCACGAGGTCGACTTCCCCGTGGTCGGCGCCGAGACCCAGATCCGGGTGAGCGTGCAGATCACCTACAGCCGGGACCTGCTGAGTCTGTTCGGCGTGCAGAAATCCGCCACCGTCACCGGTGAGGCCACCGCTCGGGCGCTCACCGGCCCACCGTAGGAAGGGAAGGCCGCCATGGGCGCACCCCGACGCTCCCCCGTCCGCCGCGCCGGCCAGGTTCTCACCGGCCTCGGCGCCCTCGTCGTGCTCGTCGGCGTGCTGGCCGGCGGGCCGGTCGCGCTGCTGGCGTTCGCCGGCAACCCGCTGCCGGATCACCTGCCCACGTTCGCCGAGATCGGTACGACGTTGACCAGCCGCGACGACGGTCAACTGTTCCTGCGCGCGCTGGCGGTGGTGGGCTGGTTCGGCTGGGCCACGTTCGCGTTCTCCGTCGTGGTGGAGTTGCTCGCGGCTGCGGTACGCCGGCCGGCGCCGAAGCTGCCCGGCATGCACCGCCAGCAGAAGGCCGCAGCCGCGCTCGTCGGTTCGGTCGCGCTGATCCTGGCCGCGAGCCCGGCCGCGGCGAGCGCCGCCGCGCTGACCGCCCCGCAGCCGGCGGTCGCCGCTTCTGCCGTCACCGCGCCGAGCCGGGTCGCGCCGCCGGCCCCGGTCGCGTCGAAGGCGGACGACCCGGCCGTGTACCGGGTGGCGAAGGGCGACTACCTGGGCGAGGTGGCCGACCGCTACCTGGACGACTTCGACAGGTACAAGGAGCTGGCCCGGCTGAACCGGCTCGCCGACCCGGACCGGATCCGCCCCGGCCAGCTCATCACGCTGCCGGACGGCGCGACGGACTCCGGCGCCCGGCGGCACGCCACCGGACGGCTGGTGGTCACCAAGCCGGCCCAGACCGCACCGGTCAAGCCGGGTGGCGGCGGCGCGTCGTCGAGCGCGCCGCAGGCGAAGCCGAAGCCCACCCCGCGGGATGCGACGCCCACAGTGGAGGCGCCGGTCGGTCAGCCGCCGGCCATGTCGGCGGGCGCGTCCCGGCCCACCGCTGAGGAGGGCATCAACCGTCCGCTCGCCATCTCGGCGGTGCTGGCGGTCGCGAGCATCGTGGGCGCGCAGATCGGCGCGCTGCTGGGGTTGCGCAAGCGGCCGGTGCCCGCCCGCGCGGGTTCCAGCGGGCGGCACCGGCGGGACTGAGTCAGGGCAGCCGGGCCTCGACCCGGCCGGACACCACGCGGGTGGGGAGCACGATCTGGTCGTTCGCGGCCGGGCCGTGCACCACCTCGCCGCCGTTGAGCCGGAACGCGCTGCCGTGCCAGGGGCAGACCACGCAGGCGTGGCCGTCGATCTGCTCCACAGTGCCCTCGCCGAGCGGGCCGCTCTGGTGCGGGCAGCGCTCCAGCATGACCGTGACGTCGTCGCCGTCCCGGTAGAGGATCACCGAGACGTCGTCGATCTTCTTGGTGACCAGCTCGTGCCGGGGCAGGCTGCCCAGATCGCCGACCCGGTGCCAGCCGTCGCTGATCAGGTGCAGCTCGGAGACGCTCTGGCTGGCCTGGGCGCCCTGCTTGTACGCGAGGTGCCCACCCAGGTACGCGCCACCGCTGGCGGCGGACAGACCGAGGTAGGACAGCGCCCGGCCGAGGCCGTGCCGCCCGTTGAGGCGGGCCGCCAGCGAGCCGGCGTACAGCGCCAGGCCGACCGTGTTGGCGGCGGCGTGCACCAGGCCGATCCGGCGCTGGTCGCGGGAGAGCGTGGCCCAGTCGTTGAGCCCGGCGACCGCTGCGGGCAGCGCGCTGACCGTACCGAGACCCACCAGCGCGGTGGCGGCCCGGCGCTGGCCGGGCAGCAGGTCCACCACGGCGGCGGAGATCCACGCGCCGACCGGCACCTGCACCATCGCGGGGTGCAGCGGATGGCCGAGCCACACGCCGTGCAGCGCGTCGCGTACCCGCTGGGAACGCAACGTGCCCTGGACGGCGCGCTGCAACCGGTCACCCACCCGGTCGAGACCGGTGGCCTGTTCGATCTTCGTCAGTAGTTCGCGCACCCGTTCCGACTTCCCGGCAGGAGAGCCCCCAAACCGGACGCCCCGGAATTCCCTCGCACGACCTCCGCGCTGGATATACTCGGGCGGCTGGTCGTATATAGGGAGCCGCGATGACCAAGATCCTGGTGGACGTCGACGACGAGGCGCTGGCGGATGCCGCCGAGGCGTTCGGCACGAAGACCAAGAAGGACACGGTGAACGTCGCTCTCCGCGAGGGCGCGGCGCGACTGCGCCGCGCCCGGGCACTGGCGGAGCTGGCCGAGCGCGGGCAGGCCGGTGATTTCGACGAACTGCTCGACAAGGGTGCCTACCGCTCGTGAAGCTGGCCGACTACCTGATCGACACCAGCGCCCTCGTCCGGCTCCTGCGTGATCCCGACGTGCTGGCTCGCTGGGAACAGCAGGTGACAGCGGGTCTGCTCGCCGTGTGCCCGCTGGTCGAGCTGGAATTCCTCTACACCGCCCGCTCGGTCGCCGACCGGGCGCGCCTGACCGAGCAGCTCCGTGCCGCCTTCGGCTGGGTGGTCATGCCGGACCGGATCTACGAACGCGCCGCCGAGATCCAGGGCGAGCTGACCGCGCGGGGCACGCACCGCTCGGCGGGCGCGGTCGACCTGCTCATCGCCGCCACCGCCGAGTACCACGGCCTCTCGCTGCTGCACTACGACCGGGACTTCGACCAGGTCGGCGCCGTCACCGGCCAGCCGATGCGCTGGCTGACCCGACCCGGCTCGATCAAATAGGGCGTAGCCACGGCAGCGCCGTCGCGGGCATGCTGAGCCCATGGGGGTACGCGTCGAGCACGCCGGTGCCGTGACCACTGTGATCCTGGACCGGCCCGAGGCCCGTAACGCCGTGGACGGGCCGACCGCACGAGCGCTGGCCGACGCGTTCCGCGCGTTCGACGCCGACCCGGACGCGGCGCTCGCGGTGCTCTGGGGCGCGGGCGGCACGTTCTGCTCCGGCGCCGATCTGAAGGCCGTCGGCACGCCGCGCGGCAACCGCGTCGAGCCCGAGGGGGACGGACCGATGGGCCCCACCCGGATGCGGCTGTCCAAGCCGGTGATCGCGGCGATCTCCGGGTACGCGGTGGCGGGCGGGCTGGAGCTGGCGCTCTGGTGCGACCTGCGTATCGCCGAGTCGGACGCGACGCTCGGCGTGTTCTGCCGCCGGTGGGGCGTACCGCTGATCGACGGCGGGACGGTCCGGCTGCCCCGGCTGATCGGCGAGAGCCGGGCGATGGACCTGATCCTCACCGGACGCCCGGTCGGCGCCGACGAGGCGTACGCGATGGGTCTGGTCAACCGGCTGGTCGCGCCGGGTGGGGCCCGCGCGGCGGCCGAGGAACTGGCCGCCGCGATCGCCGGGCATCCGCAGACGTGCCTGCGCAACGACCGGGCGGCGGTGCTGGACGGCGCGGGGCGGCCGGAGCCGGAGGCGATGGCCACCGAGCTGGCCTACGGCATGGAGTCGCTGGCGGTGGACGGGGTACGCGGCGCCGGCCGGTTCGCCGCCGGGGCCGGCCGGCACGGTGCGCCGGCCGGCTGAGGCGTCACTTCAGGGCGCGCAACGCGTCCTCGATGGCCCTGTGGAACGTGGGGTACGCGTAGATCATGTGCCGGAGCTGGCTGATCGGCACCGCCGCGTGCACCGCCACGACGAGCGCGGAGAGCACCTCGCCGCCGGCCGGTCCGGCCGAGGTGGCCCCGATGAGCACGCCCTGGTCGGCGTCGGCAACCAGCTTGATGAACCCGGCGTTGCCGGTCTTGTGGATCCAGCCCCGGGCCGACGAGGTGAGATCGGCGTATCCGACCTGGACGTTGACGCCGCGCTCGCGGGCCTGCTGCTCGGTGAGGCCGACCGCGCCGACCTCGGGGTCGGTGAACGTGACCCGGGGCAGCGCCCGGTAGTCGGCGACCGGGACGCTGCCCGGCGCGACGCTCGACCCGCCCGCGCTCATCGCGCCGCCGACCGAGCTGACCACACCGGCCGCGCCGCCGACCACGCTCGCGGTGCCGCTGGCGTCCGGGCCGCCCTTGGTACGCCGCATGTGGTCGAGGACGTCGGCCACCACGATGCCGGCCTGGTACATGGCGATGTGGGTGAACGCGCCCTCGCCGGTGAGGTCACCGACCGCCCAGATCCCGTCGGTGACGTGCATCCGGTCGTTCACCGGCAGGTAGCGCTGCCCGGCGTCCACCCCGACCGTGTCCAGGCCCAACTCCTCCAGGTGCGCCTTGCGGCCGGTCACCACGAGCAGCTTCTCGCCGGTGAACTCGGCGCCGTCGGCGTACACGGTGAACGCGCCGCCGTCGTGGCCGACCCGGCCGGCCTTGACCCCGGTGTGGATCTCCACCCCGTCGGCGCGCAGCGCGTCGGCGGCGAGCGCTGACGCCTCCGGCTCCTCGACGGCGAGCACCCGGTCGGCCGCTTCGATCACCGTCACCCGCACGCCGAACCGGGCGAAGACCTGCGCGAGTTCCAGCCCGATCGCGCCGCCGCCGAGCACCAGCAGCGACGCGGGCAGCTCCTCCACCTCGATGGCCTGGTGATTCGTCCAGTACGGCGTGTCGGCCAGCCCGTCGATCGGCGGGACCGAGGGCCGGGTGCCGGTGCCGAGGACCACGCCGTACCGGGCCTGGAACACCTGGTCGCCGACGCGTACCCGGTTCGGGCCGTCGAGCCGCCCGCTGCCCCGGACGAACCGGCCGCCCTTGCCGGTGAAGCGGTCCACCGCCACCTTGTCGTCCCAGGTGTCGGTGGCCTCGGCGCGGATCCGCTTCGCCACCGGCGCCCAGTCCGGCCGCACCTGGGCGGACCCGGCCAACTCGTTCACCCGGTGCGCCTCGGCCAGCGCGTTCGCCGCCCGGATCATCATCTTGCTCGGCACGCACCCCCAGTAGGGGCACTCGCCGCCGACCAGGTCCCGTTCGATGCCGACCACTGTGAGGCCGGCCTCGGCGAGCCGTCCGGCCACCTCCTCGCCGCCGACGCCGAGCCCGACCACTACTACGTCAACCTGTTCCGGCTCCGCCATTCCGCAAGCATTCCGTACCTTCGGGACACCGGCCACCGCACCGGCCCCGAATTCCCGCGCTCGTCACGAACGCGACCGCCTACCGTGGCCGCATGCACACGCGCTTCACCCCGGTCCGGGACTGCTTCCACGACCTGTTCGTCACCGGCCGGGAGACCGGCGCGTCGCTCGCGGTGTGGCACGACGGCGTACCGGTGATCGAGCTGATGGGCGGCACGGGGGCGGCGGTCCCGCCCAGTGCGGTCGTGCCGATGGCAGGGACGGACCGCGCGTGGCGTCCGGACACGCTCGTGGACGTCTACTCGACCGGCAAGCCGGTGGTGGCGCTCTGTCTGCTGCTGCTCGTCGACCGGGGCCGGGTCGACCTGGACGCGCCGGTGTCGGCGTACTGGCCGGAGTTCCGCACCCCGGCGACCGTCCGGCAGGTCCTCGCCCACACCGCCGGGCTGCCCGCCTTCCCGGTACCCCGGCCCGCCGCGGCCATCGCCGACTGGGGCCTGCTCTGCGCCGACCTGGCGGCGGCCGAGCCGGAGTGGGACCCGGGCGCCGTCGCGGGCGAGCACGCCTGGACGTACGGGCACCTGGTGGGCGAGTTGGTCCGCCGGGTGGACGGGCGGCCGGTGGGCCGGTTCTTGGCCGAGGAGATCGCCGGTCCGTGGCGCCTGGACCTGGCCTTCGGGCTGGGTGAGGCCGACCGGCGGCGGTGCGCCGACCTGTCGTACGCCGATCCGGCCTGGCCGGACGCGATGCGCGGCGAGCCGGGTTCGTTGCGGGCGCGGGCGCTGGACAACCCGCCCGGCGGGCGCGACGTCGCGATGGTGAACAGCGACCTCTGGCGGGCCGCCGAGATCCCGGCGGTGAACCTGCACGCCACCGCCGCCGGGCTCGCCCGGCTGTACGCGGGCCTGCTCGCCGGCGGCACCCTGGACGGGGTACGCCTGTTCAGCCCGGAGCTGGTCGCCGAGGCGACGCGGGTGCAGTATTCCGGGCCGGACCTGCTGCTGGACCGGCCGGTGGACTGGACGCTCGGCATGCAGTGGGAGCCGGACGGCAGCTGGGGCATGGGCGGGATCGGCGGCAGCAGCGCCTGGGCCGACCCGGAGCGGGGCTACACCTTCGCGTACGCGACCGCCCGGCTGGCCGACCACGATCGGGTGGAGGAGCTGGTCGAGGCGCTGCACTCCTGCCTCTGACGGTCAGTCACGTTCTGTGATTCCGGCGCGTCGTCACGCAGCGCATTCGGCCGGCAGTCGCGCCTGGCTTCCCCTTTTCCGACTTTGCTCTGCACCCATTGGCGCAGCACCGAGTTGAGCAGCGGATTTCCGCTAGGTCCGAAATCCGCGAGAGGCCCGCACCGGTCACGTTCCGCAACGGGTGCGGATATGGCTGCAGAGCAAAGTCGGCGGAGGTGGATAGGCGCGGGCTAGAGGTGCAGTCACCCGCAGTAATCGTGGGCGCCGTGCCGCGACCCGCGCGGGCTGTGCGCCAGCGACGTTGGGCTCGTGTGACGTTCGCGCTCGGCGGGCGGCGAGGGGGGGGGGAGGGCGTCAGCGGAGCCAGACCGGGTCGGCGCCGGGCACCTCCAGCGGCGGCGGGTAGTCGAGCGTGCGACGCACAGCGTCGGGCAGCCGCCACGGCTGGTGCACCGCCTTGCCCGCCACCGATTCCAGCTCCGGCACCCACCGCCGCACGTACGCGCCGTCGGGGTCGTAGCGCTCGGCCTGCCGTACCGGGTTGAAGCCGCGGTACGGCCGGGTGTCGTTGCCGGTGCCGGCCACCCACTGCCAGTTGCCGGAGTTGTTGACCCGGTCGCCGTCGAGCAACCACCGGAAGAAGACTTCCAGGCCGGGCCGCCAGTCCAGCCCGAGGTGCTTGGTCAGGTAGCCGGCGGTGATCAGGCGGGCCCGGTTGTGCATCCAGCCCTCGGTGCGCATCTGACGCATGCCGGCGTCCACGATCGGCATGCCGGTCCGTCCCTCGGCCCAGGCGTCGAGCGCGTGCTCGTCGTACCGCCAGTCCTCCCGGGCGCCCCGCCGGTAGGCGGCCGTGGACAGGTCCGGGAATCCGGCGACGACCTGGTGGTAGAAGTCGCGCCAGCAGAGCTGCCGGACGAACGGGCCGTCGCGGTCGCCGGCCCGGGTCGCCACCGCCAGCGGGGAGACGCAGCCGAAGCGCAGGTACGGGCTGAGCCGGGAGGTCTCGTCGCCGGCCATGTCGTCGTGGATGTCGTCGTACCGATGGAGGGTGGGCAGCCAGGCGGTGAGCCGGCGGCGGGCGGCGTTCTCCCCGCCCACGGCGGCGGCCGGGCTGTCGCCCTTCGGCGGGTCGGGCAGGCGGCCCGGGTCGACGCCGTCGGGCAGCCGGACCCGCTTCGGCGCGGCCAGTTCGTCCCGCAGGCGCACGCCCTGCCAGGCGCGGAAGTAGGGGCTGAACACGCGGTAGTGGTCGCCGCCGCTCGGGCGCAGCGCGCCCGGCTCGACGATCGTCAGGCCGGGGAACAGCCGCAGGAACATGCGGTGCCGGTCGCACTCGGCGCGCAGGCGGCGTTCCCGGCTGCGGGCGTAGTGGCTGACGTCGGCGGAGAGCCCGACGCCCTCGGCGCCCACCTTCCGGGCCAGCTTCACCGTCTCGGCCACCGGGTCGCCGCGCCTGATCACCAGGTCGCCGCCGCGCTTGCGCAGCGCCTCGCGCAGGTCGGCCAGGCTCTGGTGCAGGAAGCGGGTGCGGTTCGGCGAGAGCTGCTGCAACTCCGGGTCGAGCACGTAGAGCGGCACCACCCGCTCGAACGCGGAGCAGGCGGCCGCCAGCGCCGGGTGGTCGTGCACCCGCAGGTCGCGGGTGAACAGCACGACCGCCGTCCGGCCGGTCATCCGGCCAGGGCCGGTTCCAGCGCCGGGCCGGGCACCTGAACCGGCGTGCCGGGCGGGGTGAGCAGCGCCCGCGCGGCCACCGCCATCCGGCGCCGCTGCGGCACCAGGGCCCGGCGGACGAAGACGTCGTAGTCCTGCGCGGCGACCTCGTCCAGGATGCCGCCGTAGAGCGCGTACGCGGTGCGCATGCACGCCTGCGAGGCGGGGTTGAGCAGCGGGATGCCCGGCGCGGCGGCGAGGTAGTGGGCCTGCGCGCGGGTCACCTCGTACTCGATCAGCTCGCGGATGCGCGGCGTGGTGCGACCGGCGGCCTTGGCCGCAACGAGGTCGGCGCGGGTGACGTCGAACTTGGCCAGATCCTCGTCGGGGAGGTAGGTCCGGCCCCGGTCGAGGTCCTCGGCGACGTCCCGGATGAAGTTGGTGAGCTGGAAGGCGAAGCCGAGCTGGCGGGCGGGCTCCCGGGCGGCGGCCGGGTCGGAGCTGCCCAGGATCGGCAGCATCATGGTGCCGATGACGGCGGCCGAGCCCTCCATGTAGTCGAGCAGGTCGTCGTAGGTCGGGTACGACATCACCGTCAGGTCCATCGCCATGCTGCGCAGGAACGACGCGAAGTCGTCGCGGTCCAGGTCGAACACGGCGATGGTGTGCAGCACGGCGGGGAGCAGCGGGTCGTCGACCGACGCGCCGTGCAGCCCGGCCACGAATCGATCCGACCACTCGCGCAGCCGGGCCGCGCGCTCGGCGGGCGGCAGGTCCTCGGTGCGGTCGACGATCTCGTCCGCGTAGCGGGTGAATCCGTACAAGGCGTGCACATGTCGCCGTTTCCAGGCGGGGAGCAGCCGGGTGGCGAGATAGTAGGTACGGCCGTGACGCCGGTGCAGCTCGCGGCAGCGGTCATAGGCGGCGGCCAGATCCACGTCCATCGACCCTCCTCAGTTTCGACGCAGCAATCGACGCAACTCGTAACCCTAGGGTACGCTCGCCCACATGGCCAACGACGCAGTTGCGGGTAATGCGCTCCGCGTCGCGCCGGCTCAGGCCGGGGCGACGGACGATCCGGTCCGCGGCGTACTGGCCGCGTTCACGAAAGACCTGATCAAAGGGGTCGATGAGACGCTGGTGGCGTTCCTGGCCGCGGAAGTCGATTCGCTGACCGAGATCGACGCAGCGATGGGTGCATTCGCCGCAACCGCGCGCGACTGCGTGCTGGCCGGCGGCAAACGGGTCCGGCCCACGTTCGCGTACTGGGGATGGCGGGGCGCTGTCGGCGGGGAGGAACCGATGTGTTCGGTGCTCCCGGCCCTGTCCGCCCTCGAACTGCTGCACACGTTCGCGCTCGTGCACGACGACGTGATGGACGCCTCCGACACCCGACGCGGGCTGCCGACCGCGCACCGGGCCGCCGCCGCCCGGCACCGCGCCGCCGGGCACGCGGGCGACCCCGACCGGTACGGCGAAGCGGTCGCCGTCCTCATCGGCGACCTCTGCATGGTGTGGGCCGACCGGCTCATGGGCCACGCGGCGGTCCCCGCCGAGCGGCTGCTCGACGTGCGCCGCTGCTACGACCAGATGCGGGTGGAGACGGTCGCCGGGCAGTTCCTGGACGTGCTCGGCGAGAACGACGCGGGGAACTGGACCGTCGACCGGGCGCTACGGGTAGCCCGGTACAAGACCGCCAGCTACACCGTCCAGCGGCCGCTGCTCTTCGGCGCCTGCCTGGCCGGCACCGACCCGGACGACCCGCTCATCGCCGCGTACACCCGGTACGGGCTGGCCGTCGGCGAGGCGTTCCAGCTCCGCGACGACCTGCTCGGCGTCTACGGCGACCCGGAGACCACCGGCAAGCCGGCCGGGGACGACCTACGTACCGGCAAGCCGACCGCGCTGCTGATGCTGGCCCGGCAGCTCGCCGACCCGGCGCAGCGCCGGGCGCTGGACCGGGCCGGCTCGGTCACCACGGCACGCGACGTGGACCGGCTTGCCGACGTGGTCCGCGACACCGGCGCCACCGCCCGGGTGGAACGGATGATCGCCGACCGGGTCACCGAGGCGCTCGCCGCGCTCGGCACCGCACCGATCGACGAGACCGCGCGCACCGCGCTGACGGGTCTCGCCACCGCCGCCACGGCGCGGCGGGCATGATGAGCAACTTCGCGAGCAAGGGGGCCGGAATGCGTACCGTCAAGGGACGGACCGACCGGGTGGTGGTGGTCGGCGCCGGGCTGGGTGGACTGGCGTGCGCGCTGCACCTGGCCGGCAGCGGCCGGCAGGTGACGGTGCTGGAGCGCGAGCCGGTGCCCGGCGGGCGCGCCGGGCGGCTCAGCGTCGACGGGTACGAGTTCGACACCGGCCCGACCGTCCTCACCATGCCCGACCTGATCGCCGAGGCGCTCGGCGCGGTCGGCGAGGAGCTGACCGACTGGCTCGACCTGAGCCCGCTCGACCCGGCGTACCGCGCCTACTACCCGGACGGGTCGACGCTCGACGTCATCACCGACACCACCCGGATGGCGGCCGAGATCGCGCGTGTCTGCGGTCCCCGGGAGGCGGACGGCTACCTGCGTTTCGTCGACTACGCCCGCAACCTGTGGCAGTGGGAACGGGCCGACTTCATCGAGCGCAACCTCGACGCGCCGACCGACCTGCTCACCGGCAACCTGCTGAAGTTGTTCGCCAACGGCGCCTTCCGGCGGCTCCAGACGAAGATCAACCAGTTCTTCCGCGACCCGCGTACCCAGCGGATCTTCTCCTTCCAGGCCATGTACGCGGGCCTGTCGCCGCACGACGCGCTGGCGATCTACGCGGTCATCGCGTACCTCGACTCGGTGGCCGGTGTCTGCTTCCCGCGCGGCGGCATCCACGCGGTCTCCCGCGGGATGGCCGGCGCGGCCGAGAAGCACGGCGTGCAGTTCCGGTACGGCACCACGGTGACCCGGGTGGAGACCGCCAACGGCCGCGCCACCGGCGTGATCACCTCCGACGGCGACTTCGTCCCCGCCGACACGGTGGTGCTCAACCCCGACCTGCCGGTCGCCTACGAGGACCTGCTGCCGCCCAGCCGGCAACGCAAGCTCACCTACTCGCCGTCCTGCGTGGTGCTGCACATCGGTTCGACGCAGGGCTATGGCAAGATCGCCCACCACAACATCCACTTCGGGCGCTCCTGGAAGGGGACGTTCGACGAGGTGATCCGCCGAGGCGAGCTGATGACCGACCCGTCGCTGCTGGTGACGAACCCGAGCCGCACCGACCCGTCGGTGGCGCCGGCCGGGAAGCACACCTACTACGTGCTGGCGCCGGTGCCGAACCTGGAGCGGGCGCCGTTCGACTGGACGGGCGACCTCACCCAGCGGTACGCCGACCAGCTCGTAGGCACGCTGGAGGAACGCGGATACGTCGGCTTCGGCGACGGCATCGAGGTGATGCGGGCCGTCACCCCGGCCGACTGGGCGGCACAGGGCATGGCCGCCGGCACGCCGTTCGCCGCCGCGCACAGCCTCTTCCAGACCGGGCCGTTCCGCCCCTCCAACCTGCACCGGAAGCTGGACAACGTGGTCTTCGTCGGCTCCGGCACGCAGCCGGGCGTGGGGGTACCGATGGTGCTGATCAGCGGCAAGCTCGCGGCGGCCCGGATCACCGGGGCGACGGCATGAGCGAGCGGGAGGAACACCTGGTCGAGCTGGTCGGCGACGACGGGCAGGTGCTCGGCGAGACCACCGTGGCGACCGCCCACCAGCCACCCGGCCGGCTGCACCGGGCCTTCTCGGTGCTCCTGGTCGACCCGCAGGGGCGGGTGCTGCTGCAGCAGCGGGCCGCGGTGAAGACGCGGTTCCCGCTGCGCTGGGCGAACTCCTGCTGCGGGCACCCGCTGCCGGGCCAGTCGCTGACCGAGGCCGCCAACCGGCGGCTCGGCGAGGAACTCGGCGTCGGCCCGGTCGAGCTCACCGAGGTGGGCGTCTACATCTACTACGCCGAGGACCCGGCGACCGGCCGCGTCGAGTTCGAGTACGACCACGTGCTGCGCGCCGACGTACCCGCCGACCTGGTGACGCGGCCCGATCCGGACGAGGTGGCCGAGCTGCGCTGGGCCGACCCCGGCGCGGTGGTGGCCGACCTGGACGCCGACCCCCGCGCGTACGCCCCGTGGCTGGGCGGCGTGGTCAACCGGCTGCTGCATCCGGCGGGCCCGGCCCGGCCGGGCGTCGCGGCCTCCGAGGCACCGGAGCGGTCGGGTGGCCGATGAGGCGCTGAGCGCGGGGGCCGTGGCACGCCGGTTGGGTGTGGCGGTCACCACGCTGCGCACCTGGCACCAGCGGTACGGCCTCGGTCCCAGCGAGCACGTGCCGGGCCACCACCGGCGCTACACGCCCGCCGACCTCGCCCGCCTGGAGATCATGCGCCGGCTGACCACCGAGGGGGTGGCGCCCGCCGAGGCGGCCCGCTGGGCCCGGCAGGCCCCGGCCGTGCCGCCGCCGGACCGGCTCGCGCTCAAGGCACGGACCTCGGCGGTACGCGACGGCGGCGGCACGACCATCCCGGTCGGCCGGGCCGGCCCCGCCGCACGGGGGCTGGCCCGTGCCGCGATGCGCCTGGACTCGGTGACCATCGCGCGGACCATCGCCGAGGCGCTCGCCGCCGACGGGGTGGTGGCGACCTGGGAGGGGCTGCTCCGGCCGGTGCTCACCGGGATCGGGGAACGGCACGCCGCCACCGCCGGCCTGATCGAGGTGGAACACCTGATGTCCCGGTGCGTCTCGGTGGCGTTCGCCACGGTGATCCGGGCCCACCCGAACGGCGGACCGCCCCGGATCCTGCTCTCCTGCGCCGACGAGGAACAGCACTCGTTGCCGCTGGAGGCGCTCGCCGCCGCGCTCGCGGAGGCCGGTGTGAGCTGTCGCATGCTCGGCGCCCGGGTGCCGTTGCCCGCCCTGGTTGAGGCGGTCAACCGGACCGGGCCGGCGGCCGTGGTCCTCTGGTCGCACACCCGCGCGACCGCCGACCCGTGCCAGCTCACCGCGCTGCTGACCGTCCCCCGCCGGCCGCTGCTGGTGCTCGCCGCCGGGCCCGGCTGGCGGGCCGACTCGCTGCCGGCCGGGGTGGTCCGGCCGGTGGATCTGGCCGAGGCGCTCTCCCTCGCCCTGGCGGTACGGGACTCGCTGGACCAGTCGACGAAGGGCTGACGGCCCTTTTCGCTCCGGGGCGCGTCCACTACGGTCGGAAAGTCCGTCTGACCCCGACCCCTCCGGGAGCGACGAATGCGTCCACGCGCCCTGCCGGCGCTCGCCCTGGGCCTGGTGCTCCTCGTCACCGCCTGCGGCGAAGCCGGCAAGTCACCCGATCAGGCGGCGGCCTCGCCGTCGGTCTCGGCGTCGCCGTCGCCCGTGACGAAGCCCTCACCGACCCCGACCGCCACCCCCAGGAAGCCGAAGCTGCGCCCGGTGCCCAAGAAGCTCCCGGCGGGCCTGCACCGGGCCAGCGGGAGCAGCGGGGTGGCGCTCACCTTCGACGACGGACCGGATCCCCGCTACACCCCGCAGATCCTGGCCCAGCTCCGGGCGGCCCGGGTCACCGCGACGTTCTGCGTGGTCGGCCAGCAGGCCAAGCGCTACCCGGAGCTGGTGGCCCGGATCGTCCGCGAGGGTCACCAGCTCTGCAACCACAGCTGGCACCACGACGTGAACCTCGGCCGGCGGTCGGCCACCGAGATCCGGGCCGACCTGGAACGGACAAACGACGCCATCCGCGCCGCCGCGCCCAAGGCGCCGATCACCTGGTTCCGCCAGCCCGGCGGCCGGTGGACCGCCGAGGAGATCGTGGTGGCCCGGCAGATGGGCCTGCGCCCGCTGCACTGGAGCGTGGACCCGCAGGACTGGGACCACCCGCCGGCGAAGACGATCATCAAGCGGGTGAAGGGCGCCACCCGGAACGGCTCGATCGTGCTGATGCACGACGCGGGCGGTGACCGGGCCCAGACGATGGCCGCGTGCCGGCACCTGATCCCGGACCTGAAGCGGCGGTACGGGATCGCGCGACTACCCTGAACTGCGGTTTTGCCCGGCGTCGCGGCCATGCCCATACCGGTTTGGCCGTCCGTGCAGACATGACATATGCTTCTCCTGCCTCCGGCGGGGCCGGATGGGAGCAAGTCCGCTTGAAGTTGCGAGTGTGCAATGATGGCGGGGCCGCCCTCATCGTCTAGCGGCCCAGGACGCCGCCCTTTCAAGGCGGTAGCACGGGTTCGAATCCCGTTGGGGGCACGGTCCGGCTCGCGCCGGATGCAACACCAGCCAGGTCCTGTGGAGCAGTTGGAGTGCTCGCCGCCCTGTCAAGGCGGAGGTCGCGGGTTCAAGTCCCGTCAGGACCGCAAGCGCTGACGCCGCGCAGCTCAATGCGCGGCGTTCTGCGTATCGGCTCATGCGGTAGCATGTGCCGAGCACCACGGCCAGGTAGCTCAGTTGGTACGAGCGTCCGACTGAAAATCGGAAGGTCGGCGGTTCGACCCCGCCCCTGGCCACATAGCCTTTCGCCGGGCTACAGGAACGCCGACCAGCGGATACGCAGGTCGGCGTTCTGCTTTTCAGCCCAGGCGGGCCGCCTCCGCCCGCAGGTGCTCCAGGAAATGCGTGACTGCCGGCGGCGGCGTCCTGCCCCGCACGGTCGCCGCGAATATCTGCCGTACCGACTCGTCGTCCGGGTGCAGGCGGAGCAGGGCGATGTCCGGCGGGGTTCCGCGTACCGCCAGGGCCGGAACCAGGGCCACCCCCAACCCGGCGGCGACGCATCCCAGCTTGCCGGTCCACTCGGCCGCGACGATGTCGATGCGCGGCGAGAAACCGCTGGGCAGGCTTGCGCGGAGCAGGCTGTTCTCCGCGGTGGCCGAGCCCACGACGAACGCTTCCGGGGCGAGGTCCGCCAGGCGCACCGAGCGGCGGCGCGCCAGCCGGTGGTCACGCGCGACCGCGACCAGGAGCCGCTCGTCGAGCAGGTGTCGCAGGTCGAATCGTTCGCGGTCCAGCTCGCCCGTGGGCGAGGTGCTGACCACTGCCACATCCGCCTCCTCGGCGAGCAGGCGCTCCAGCAGCCGCGGCGTCACGCCCTCGACCAGCGAAAGCGAGACCTCCGGGTAGGCCGAGCGGAACGACGCCATCGCCCGGGGTACGAGGGCCGCGACAGCGGTCGGGAAGGCGCCCACACGCAGCCGCCCTCGGCCGAGCCCGCGCAGGTCGTCGAGGTCACGCCGGGCCGCGGCGAGCCGGTCGAGGACCGCCTCGGCGTGCGGGAGCAGCTCTCGTCCCTCCTCGGTGAGGGCGACGCCGCGGGGCAGCCGGTCGAAGAGCCGGGCGCCGATGTCGGCCTCGAGCGCGGCGATCTGCCGGGAGACAGCCGACTGGGTGAAGCGGAGTGCGCGGGCGGCGGTGGTGATCGAGCCGTGCCGCGCGACGGCGCGGAACACCTCCAGCAGCTGAGTCTCCATGGGCAGGCATGGTAATCACGCATGGCAGGCATGCGAGACATTCGTTGGTCGCATTACCCTCACCGGCCTAGCGTTACCGCGTGAAGATCATCGCGGTCCTCGGGACCGGGCACATGGGTACGCCGATCGCGCGCCGCCTCCTGGCCGGCGGCAACCGGGTCAGAGTGTGGAACCGCAGCCCGGAGCGTTCGGAGTCGCTCGCCGCGGTCGGCGCGACGGTGGCCGCGAGCCCGTCCGCCGCAGTCGACGGAGCCGAGGTCGTCGTCGTCATGCTCGCCGACGCCGGCGCGGTCGAGACGGTGCTGTTCGGGCCGGACGGCGCCGCCACCGCGCTCCGACCCGGGACGGTCGTGGTGCAGATGTCGACGATCGGGCCGGACGAAGTCCGAGCGGTGGCCGGCCGGCTTCCGGCGGGCGTCTACCTCCTCGACGCCCCCGTCGGCGGCAGCGTCAACGCCGCCCGGGCCGGCACGCTGGTGATCTTCGCGGGCGGCCCTGCCGATGCCGTGGAGAGGGCGGCTCCGGTGCTGGGGCAGCTCGGGACGGTCCGTCACTGCGGTCCGATCGGCGCAGGTGCCGCCGTCAAACTCGTCGCGAACACGGGCCTGGTGACGGCTGTCGCCGCGCTGCACGACGCGCTGGCTGTCGCCGCAGCGCTCGGTGTCGACAGGCAGACCGCCCTCGACGTGCTCGACCGTGGGGCCCTCGGCGGCGCGGTCGGACGGGCCACAGCCCCGGGCGCCTCGTTCGCAGTCACGATGGCGGCGAAGGACGCGCGGCTGGCGCTGCGCCGCCCGGTGCCGGCCCCCGTGCTGGAGGCCGCCCTCGACCTGATGCGGGCCGCGCCGGACCAGGACGCCGATCTCTCCTCCCTCGTCTCCCCCGACTTCTGCGAAGGGACGCTGATGCGCCTCACCCTGGACAACCCCGAATCCGTCGCGGCCCCGTTCGGCGACCGCTTCGCGCACGTCGCCCGGATCGATGTCGGCGGCGGCGCGCTGCTGATGCTCGCCGGACAGGTCGCCGTCGACGACGACGGCGAGGTGGTGGCCCCCGGAGACGCCGGCGCCCAGGCCGAACGGATCTTCGAGATCGTGGGCGGCGTGCTCGCGGCGCACGGTGCGAGCTTCGACGACGTGCTGCACGTCCGCACGTTCATGACGGACCTGGCTGACCTGTCGGCGTACGCGGCCGTCCGACGACGGCTCTTCACTGGCACACCGCCGCCGGCGAGCACGACTGTCGAGATCAGCAAGCTCTTCCTGCCGGGCGCTGTGCTCGAGGTCGAGGTCACGGCCGTGGTCCGGTCCCGCTAGGTGTCGCGACGATTGCGCTTCCCGATCGACGGGCCGTATCCACGGCCGGCACAGGTCGCCACCCTGAGTACCTAACGGGTGTACAGTCCCCGGCAACGGCGGCGGCGCCTACGGTGAGCCCGCTGAGTGACGGACGGAATGAGGCAGGTGAGCACCAGAAGGTCGCGTGTGCGGACGCTGCGTACGGCTCTGACGTCGGTCCTCGTACTGGCCGTGATCCTGGTGGGCGGGTGCGGCCGGATCTCGGGGCTCCTGGATTCCGTCTCCCTGTTCCATCCGGTGTGGGCCGCCGACGGCTGGGTCTACTACCTGCGGGAGGTGACCTCGACCTCGGGCTCGGGAGTAGCCGAGGTGTGGCGGCAGCGGCCCGACGGGAGCGGCGAGGAAGCCGTTCTCACGCGCGCCCCGGCGGTGCCCGCCTGCGAAGCGGGCTTGTTCAGCTTCTTGTTCGCCGACCCCGACGGCGACCTCGGGGTGGCCCTCGAATGCGGCTGGGACGGAACGGAGCTGCTCACCTACTCGCCGGCCGACAAGACGTTCGAGCCTCTGGCGTCGACGCGCTTCCTCGCCGGTGCCGCACTCGTGAACGGTGACGGCAGGGGATATGTGCAGGCGCGCCGGCAGTGCGGGCCGGGGGGAATCCAGCTGCTCGCTGACGGGAAGGCGTCTGAGTTCCCCTCTCCGGTGACGGTCGACGGGACAACCTTCAACCTCAGTGGCAGTGATACGGGTTGCGAGTCCATGGTGCTGGTGCGGTCGCCGACAACCATGGGTGAGCGGCTGTTCTTCATCACCGCACCCGACACCCTCGGCAGGTTGCCGCTGCCTGTCGAGGTGTATCCGTCTGACTTCACCTGGCACCTGACCGAGTGGGACGTCGGATCGGCCACGGCCAGGTTCCTCGCGGAGCTTCCCGGGCTCGCCGACCTGGCGGTGTCGCCGGACGGCAGGTCGGTGATCGCCGCCGTCGCGTCGGATCACGTGGGCGGCGTGTGGTCGGTCGACGTCGACACCGGGAAGAAGACGCGGATCGCCGACGGTAAGCGCGCGTACCACCCGAGCTTCTCTCCGGACGGCAAGCGGTTCGTCTACGTCGAGGCCTTCAGGCGGCTGAGGTTCGCCGAGGCACGGTAGTCGCCGGCCGGCTCACGCCGCGAGGGACGCCCCGCGCCTCGGCCGCACGATATGTTGCACGCTGTGACAGGGCCTGAGATCACCGTTGCGACGCCGGAAGACCGTGGCAGCGTGGTCACCTCGCTGGTCGCGGCGTTCACCAAGGATCCGGTCCTGCGGCACCTGTTCCCCGACCAGGCGACCTATGCGCGTTATGCGGCCGTCTTCTTCGGGCACCTGTTCGACAAGCGGGTGCACAAGGAGACGATCTGGACGATCGGGCACGGCGCGTCGGTGGCGATCTGGGAGCCGCCGGCATCCGGGAGCGCACAGCCGGACGACGATCTCGCCGCCCGGCTTCCCGCCGACGTGTTGCACCGCGTACGCGCCTACGACGAGGCGGTGCACGCCGCGCTGCCGTCGGCGCCGTTCTGGTACCTGGGGGTGCTGGGTACGCACCCGGACCACGCCGGCCGCAGGTGGGGCCACGCCGTGATGCGGGTGGGGCTGGACCGGGCCGCCGCGGACGGCCTGCCGGCGATTCTGGAGACCAGCAACCCGGACAACGTCGAGGTGTACCGGCGCGCCGGCTGGGAGGTGGTGCACGCCTTCGCGGAGCCGCTGCCCACCTGGGTCATGCGGAATCGCCGCACCTGACCGTACGACAGAGATCCCCACCGGCGGAGACGCCGGTGGGGATCCGCCGTTCAGACGCCGGCGGGCTGCTCCGCGGTGTCCGAGGCGCAGCAGGCGCTCTCGGTCACCTTCTCCAGCTGCGGTGAGTCGGCCTTGACCGTGTAGACCTCCCACGGCTCGTCGCCGGGGCCGCGCACCCAGACCTTGTCCTGGAGCGCGTAGCAGCACTCGGTGTCGTTCTCCTCCAGCGTGATCAGGCCGGACTCGGTGAGCCGGCTGGTCGCGGCGTTCACCTCGCCGGTGGTGGCCACCTCGACCCCGAGGTGGTCCATCACCGTCGGCAGGCCGGGCTCACCTTCGAGGAGTACGAGCTTCAGCGGCGGGTTCTCCACCGCGAAGTTGGCGTAGCCGGGGCGGCGCTTGGCCGGCTCGACGCCGAACAGCTTGCTGTAGAAGGCGACGGAGCCTTCGAGGTCGGAGACGCGCAGGGCGAGCTGGACGCGGGACATGTGAACTCCCTGTCTAGATGTTTATCGAAGCAGACTCCACCCTGCCCTCTGCTTTGAAGTCTGTCAACCTAGAGAAATGTCGAAACAAGCGCTGCCGGCGCCTCGGCGTCGGAGATCTGCGTCCGACTCCGAGCGGCGTGGCACCTGGGCCTGGCACCGGGTACGCCCGGAGGCGTTCCGCCAACTCGGCGCGCCTGTCCCACCACACAGCGCTGTCGTGGAGCGGCGTTCCCGGTGTCCGGAAGCGGGCGCAACGGAAGCTGCGCACCGAGACATGAGCCGGTATGGTCCGGACCTATGGGACAGGAGATGGCCGATCCGGATGAGGTCCGGCAGGAATCCGACCGCTTCTCCCTCCGCAGCAACCTGTTCGTCCCGGCGTCGGCCGAGCGGGCGTACGCCGTGTTCACCGGATCGCTCGCCGACTGGTGGGTACGCGAGTACACCTGGTCCGGCCCGCAGGCGCTCGCCGCGCTCGGCATCGAACCCCGGGCCGGCGGCATGCTCTACGAGATCGGCCCGTACGGCTTCCGCAACGACTGGGGCCGCGTGCTGACCTGGGATCCGCCCCGGCGTCTGGTCTTCACCTGGCAGATCGGCCCGGACCGGGTGCCGGTGCCGGACCCGGCCGGCGCCAGCGAGGTGGAGGTCCTGTTCCACCCCGAGGGCCCGGAACTGACCCGGGTCGAGGTCGAGCACCGCTACTTCGACCGGCACGGCGCCGCGGCCGAGGGCTACCGCGAGGCGCTCACGGCCGGCTGGCACGAATTGCTCTGCCGCTACCTGGCGACGGTCGCCCGCACCGCCTGACCCGTACCCGATGGGCCCGGTCAGCCGGTGATGCCCGGCGTCGCCGCGGCGCCGGGCACGCCGGTGCCGCCGAGGTCGGCGCGGCGGCCGGCGTCCGCGCCCGGCGCGAAACCACCGCCCGCGAGGCGCCGTCGCGGCGCGGTGCGCAACCTGGGGTACGCCTCGGCGACCCGGCGCTGGACGCGGTCGGAACGGTCGGCGAGTACCAGGGCCGTCGAGGGACCGCCCGCCTCGGCCACCGCGTTCTCCTCGGCTGCGCGCAGCCGCTGCGCGACGACGTACGCGAAGCCGGCCAGCCAGGTACGCCGGAACGCGGCCGGGTGCTCCCCGTCCGGCACGGCGGCTCCCGCCAGTCCGTGCGCGGCCTGCACCAGCAGCGAGGTGAACAGCAACTCGACGCGTTCCAGGTCGCTGGCGAAGCCGAACAGGTGCATGGCGAAACCGTTGCCCTGCCGTCGGCGTACGCAGCGGCAGCGCAACGGTTCGGCGACCGCGGCCAGCAGTCCGGCCTTGTCCCGGGCGTACGGCGCGACCACCTCGACCGTCCGGTCGCCCACCGGGTCGACGGCCGGGTCGCGTGCCGCGAGCAGCGCCCGGTCGACGCCGTAACGGGCGATCAGCTCGGTGGCCTTGGCCATGAACGCGGCCGACTCGGCGGGCGTGCAGGCCGGGTCCTCGGCCTGGGCGAGCAGCTTGCGCACCTTGCTGAGCATCGCCTCGGACATGACCCAGAGCTATCACAGCCGGCGCGCGTCGCGGCGCGGCGGGCTCAGTCGGACCGGCTGCGCAGCGTGGCGATGGTCGAGCCGGCGAGGGTGAGCAGGCAGTCGGGCAGCAGCCCGTCGGCGGCGGCCGCGCCGAACAGCGCCTCACCGGTGTCGGCGTCGTCGTTGGCGCACGCGCTGACGAAGCGGGCCACCCAGCGGGTGTCGTAGTCGGCCTGGTCGATGCCGGGGAAGTCGAGGGCCGCCCCGCCGGCCGGCGCGTCGTCGCCGAGCATGGTGGCGGCCAGGCACCACGCCACCCCGTACGCCCCGGCCAGGCCGGAGCGGTCCACCACCGCGTCGAACGTGCCCACCACCCCGGCGCCGTCGCCGGCGAGGGCGGAACGGAGCACGGCGGTCGCGTCGTCCAGCGTCTGCTGTGCTTCGTCGTTCACCCGCGGAACAGTAGCGCCGGGGGTCAAGCCGTGACCCGGAAATCGCTCGATGAACACGCAGCGTGATTCCCGCAGTCGGGGTGCCGACGGAGCCGACTCCACAGTCCCGCCTACCGCGTGGGCACGCTAAGGTGCGCAGCGGACCTTCGCCGGAGGAAGGACGACCATGCTGAGAACACGCACGTCGCGCGCGGCCCTGTCCATGGCCTGCGCGGCGCTCCTGCTCGCCACGAGCGCCTGCGGGAGCGACGAGCCGGAAGAAGCGCCCGCCACCCAGGTGCGCCTCTACGGCACCGACGGCAACATGCTCAATTCATACCCAGCCGAGCTGAAGGATCGGGCGGATCTGGTGAACGGGATGAAGGGCACCACGCCCCTCACTCCGCTGCCCGAGAGCTTCAAGGAACGACTACTCGCCGTAGACGCGAAGCTGGGTGACTTCCTCTACTCCGCCGAGTCCTACGACGCGGTCGTGATCAGCGCGCTGGCCGCCCAGCTCGCCGGCACCACCGCGCCGGGCGAGATCGCCAAACAGATCGTCGGGGTCACCACCGGCGGCGAGCGCTGCGACGAGGTGGCGACCTGCCTCCAGCTCGCCCGCGCCGGTCAGGACATCCAGTACCGGGGCGTGTCGCTCACCCGGGCCGGGTTCACCGACAACGGCGAGCCGGCCACCGCCAGCTACGGCACCATGCACTTCGACAACCAGAAGATCGACGACAGCAAGACCGAGTTCGTCGGCGCCGGTGAGGAGTCCGGGGCGAGCAGCAAGACGCCGCCGCGCGGTCGCAAGCTGCGCGACGGGAAGGCGAAGGACGCGCCACTGGTCCTCGGCGGCCTCCTGCCGAAGACCGGTGATCTGGCGCTGGCATACCCGCCGCTGGCCGCCGGCGCCGCGCTCGCGCTCCGCGAGGTCAACGCCGCCGGTGGTGTGCTCGGTGAGCCGGTGAGGTGGGTCGAGGGCGACGACGGCACCAACCCGGCGGTCGCCAAGGCCACTGTCGCCTCGCACGTCCGGGAGGGCGTCCACGTCATCATCGGCGCCGGTGGTTCCGGCATCTCCCGGGCGGTGCTGCCGGACGTGGTGGCCGCCGGGCGGATCCTGTTCTCGCCGTCGAACACCGACGCGGGGCTGAGCGCGGTGGACGACAACGGCCTCTACTTCCGTACCGCCCCGCCGGACAGCCTCCAGGGTCGCGCGCTGGCCGACGTGATGCTCCGGGACGGGCCGCGCAAGATCGCGATCCTGGCCCGTAAGGACTCCTACGGCGAGGGCCTCCAGGAGAACGTCCGTTCGGAGCTGGAGAAGGCCGGCATCGGCGCGGACCGGGTCAAGCTGCTGACCTACGAGCCGCCGGAGGACCCGAAGACCCCCGTCGACTTCTCCGGCATCGCCCAGGAGATCAAGGCGTACGGGCCGGAGGCGCTGCTGCTCATCGGCTTCGCCGAGTCCGCGCCGGCGATCCCGGCTCTGGCGGACGCCGGAGTCCAGATCAGACGCTGAGAAGCGCCGACGACGAGGGCCGCACCGGGAACACCGGCGCGGCCCTCGTCGTGTTCCGGCTCAGCGCGCCTTGCGCCGGTCCAGGAACTCGGTCATCCGCCGGTGTTTCTCCTCGTCCTCGAAGAGCACCGCCTGGCTGAGCAGGTCGAGTTGCGGGTGCGCGGCCGCCGGGGCGTCCACCGCCAGCTTGGTCAGCCGCAGGGCCAGCGCGGAGCCCTTCGCCATCTCGTCGAGCAGGCCGTGCGCGGTGGGCAGCAGCTCGTCCGGTTCGGCCACCACCCGGTTCACCAGCCCGATCCGCAGCGCCTCCGCGGCGTCCACCCGCCGGCCGGTGAAGAGCAGCTCCTTGGCGCGGGCCTCACCGATCAACGCCGGCAGCCGGTAGGTCGCGCCCGCGCCGGCCAGGATGCCCAGCCGCACCTCGGGCTGACCGAAGACCGCGCGGTCCGTGCACACCCGCAGATCGCAGGCGTACGCGAGTTCGGCGCCGCCGCCCAGCGCCGGCCCGTCGACCGCGGCCACGGTGGGCATCGGGAGCGCCCGGATGCGGGCGAAGACGCCCTGGTTGATGGCGGCCAGCGCGTCCAGCCGGCCGCGCTCGCGCAGCTGGGCGATGTCGGCGCCGCCGGCGAAGATGCCCGCCGTCCCGCCGGTGAGCAGCAGCAGCCGGGGGCGTGCCTCCAGGTCGGCGCAGACCGCGTGCAGCTCGGCCACCAGGTCGGCGTCGATCGCGTTGCGTTTCTCCGGCCGGTCCAGCGTGACGACCAGCCGGTCCGGCAGCTCCTCGATCCGCAGCCCGCTCATTTCTTCTGGCCGTCCTTCCAGGTGTAGAAGCCCTGCCCGGACTTCTTGCCGAGCTTCCCGGCGGCCACCATCTCGACCAGCAGCGGCGGCGGCGCGAAGCGGTCCCCGTACGCGGCCTGGAGCGTACGCGCGATGTCGAGCCGCACGTCCAGTCCGACCAGGTCGGTCAGCTCCAGCGGGCCGATCGGGTGCCGGTAGCCGAGCACCATCGCCTTGTCGATGTCGGCCGGGCTCGCCACCTCGTCGGCCACCATCCGGATCGCCTCCAGGCCGAGCGTGACGCCGAGGCGGGAGGTGGCGAAGCCGGGCATGTCGCGTACGACGACGGGGTCCTTGCCCAGCCGGGCGGCGAGCGCGACGGCCGCCTCGGTGGTCTCCGGCGCGGTGGCCGGGCCGACCACGACCTCCAGCAACGCCATCGCCCAGACCGGGTTGAAGAAGTGCAGCCCGACGAAGTCGGCCGGGCGGTCCAGCCCGGCGGCCAGTTCGGCGATCGGGATGCTGGACGTGTTGCTGCCCAGCAGCGCGGGGCGGCGGCTCTCCGCCTCGCGCAGCACGGCGCGCTTCAGGTCGAGCCGCTCGGGCACCGCCTCCACGATCACGTCGGCGCCCTCGGGCACCTCGGTGAGCCCGGCCCGCAACGTGACGCGCCCGCGGTTGGCGGTGGCGGCCTCCTCGGTCAGCTTGCCGCGCTGCACGCCCCGGTCCCACAGCTCGCCGAGCCGGCGGACGGCCTCGGCGCCCCGCCCGGGGTCGACCTCGACCAGTTCGACCGCGTACCCGGCGCCGGCCGCCACGTACGCGATGCCGAGGCCCATGGTGCCGGCCCCGACGACCACAAAACGACCACTCATCGGTGTCCCCTCGCCGCGGCGGGGGCGCGCGGGGTCTCCGCCGCCGGGCCCGTCCGCTCGCTCGTTCCTGCATGGGACCCTATGCAGGGCCGGGCCGCCGGGATGAGTGGGGGCGGAGCGGACGGGGTAAGGACGGCCGTCAACGTCGAAGGAAGGAACGAGATGAGCCAGGCACCGGAGAGCGCGGAGAACACCGAGACGGTCGAGACCCGCGGCGACGAGCGGGTGGACCTGCTCCGCGCGGACACCAACAACGACGGCAAGACCGACGTGTGGGTGGTGGACACCGACGGCGACGGCAAGGCCGACCTGTTCCAGTTCGACACCGACGGTGACGGCAAGGTGGACATCACCATGGTGGACATCGACGAGGACGGCACGCCGGACGAGGTGGTCGACGGCGACGGCGGACTGCCCCCGGAGCAGACCACCCCCACCGTCCAGGTCTGAGCATGTAAGGAAGGGCCCCTTGTTAACGCCTGGGCGCTTGAAAGGGGCCCTTCCTAACGCCGCAGCTCCAGCGTGGCGAGGTAGTACGGGTGGTCGGTGTCGTCCACGTCGGCCAGTCGCCACGGTGAGCCGTGGACCAGCTCGGCGAACTCCTCGGGCGAGCAGACCAGGTAGTCGAACCACCCGGTGCCGAGCAGCCGGTAGCGCAGCCGCAGCCGCAGTTGCCCGCCGATCCGGCCCCGCTGCCGGTTGCGCTCGTGATAGGCGGTGTGCACCGGGTCGGTGGTGCCGTACGGGTCGGTGCCGTGGGCGATCACCCGGGCGCCGGGGCGGGCCAGGGCGGCGAGCGCGGCCAGCATCGCGGGCGCCCGTTCCCGCCCCTCGAACAGCCCGAGGTTGTTGCCGAGCAGCAGGAACGTGTCGTAGCGCGGCTCGTCGGCGGTGTGCTCGTCGACGGTGCCGTGGACGAGGTCGCGTACGCCCCGGTGCCGGCTGACCCGCAGCGCGCCCAGCGAGGTGTCCAGGCCGGTGACGGGCACGCCGCGCTCCTGGAGTTCCAGCGCGATCCGTCCGGCGCCTACGCCGACGTCGAGCACGTGCCCGCGTACCCGGTCCACCGCCCGGTGGTCGTGCGGCTGCCACAGCTGCGGCGGGTCCAGGTAGTGCCCGGCGGGCGCGCCGTTGATCAGCCCGTCGTCCCGCTCGATGATCTCGATGACCGGCCGGGGCAGGCGTCCACCGGCCATCGGCCGGGGTCCGATCCCGGTGGCGACCGCGTACGCGTCGCGGATCATCTCGCCGAACACGTCGCCGATCTCGGGTTCCCCGGTCATGCCCGCAACGCTATCCGGGGGTCGGCGGCGCCGTGGCCGCCGTATCCTGGGCGGCGTGACCGACCTGGACCGCCTGGCGGCGGAGAAGTACGTCCTGCTCACCACGTTCCGCAAGGACGGCCGGGCGGTGGCGACACCGGTGTGGGCGGTACGCGACGGTGACTCGCTGGCGGTGTGGACGGTGTCCGACTCCGGCAAGGTGAAGCGGATCCGGCGCGACGGCCGGGTCACTGTGGCGCCGTGCGACGTGCGCGGGCGACCGCACGGCGATGCGGTGCCGGCACACGCGACGATCGCCGATCCGGAGAGCACCCGGCGGGTGCGGGGCCTGCTCAAGCAGAAGTACCGGCTGATCGGGCGGCTGAGCCTGCTCGGCAGCCGGCTGCGCCGGGGCGAGGGGGGCACGGTGGGGCTGCGGATCGTGCTGGACGGAACGTCCCCCGGACACGACTGAGCCCGGGCACGATTAAGGGCGGCGCCGCGACGGCACCGCCCCTGATCGGAACGCCGGAGAACGCCGGTTCGTCAGTCTCCCTGGCGCTGCTGGGGGATCTGCCCCTGCAGTAGCGCCCGAACCTCTGACTCACGGTAGCGGCGGTGGCCGCCAAGGGTCCGGATGGCGCTGAGCTTGCCAGCCTTGGCCCACCGGGTCACCGTCTTCGGGTCGACACGGAACATCGACGCCACCTCGGCCGGTGTGAGTAGCGGCTCAGGTTCGTGCGTTCGCGATGCCATCGGGGTCACTCCTCCACATGTATAGACATCGGCCGGGGTCCCGCCGGCCGACGCGTCTCCCATGGTCCGGCTAGTCCCCGATGTCCGACATGGGCCGAACGGCTGAAGGTCCCTAGACGGACGGATGAAGCATGCCCGATTTTTACGACTTTTATGCCGCAGAAACTACCTTATTAGGACTCATGATCACGGTTCGTGACGCATCAACTACGAGACACTCTCGTGTCCAAGACCACTTATCGGGGTAAACCGGGCGTCAGTTGCAGCGCTCCAACAGCTGCACCGCGCGCCAGCGGGCGACCAGCTTGTCGTACGCGGCGGACGCCTCCTCGGCCTCGCCCCGGCCCAGTCCGGACAGTCCGGTGGCCACCAGATCGGTCGAGTCGTCGGCTTCGAGCGTCTCGTCCGGCAGCAGTTGCACCAGGCCGCCGTAGTCCAGCTCGACCACCGAGCGCGGGTGGAACTCCTCCAGCCACCGGGCCGCCTCCTCGACCGCCTCGGTGATCGGCGCCTCGCCGATCGACTTGCGCAGCACCGACAGCGCCCGCGACGCGCGGCGGCGCGCCTTGGAGATCTCGGTGCGGTAGCGCAGCGCGCGCCGCTCCGGCTCGGTGACCAGGTGCCGCTCACCCGCCTCGAACAGCACGAACCAGCGCAGCGGCACGCCCCAGGTGGCGATCTGCTCGTGCACCCGGGGCACGCCGTGCTCCAGCACCCGGGCGCCGCTGCGCCAGTCCTCCACCACGGCCTTGGCCTGCCCGGCGAGCACCGGCGGCACGAACGCGTCGGCCAGCACCGAGGGCACGCCGTCGCGGGCGCTCAGCGCCGCCTCGGCGACCCGGATGCGCAGGTTCCAGGGGCAGACCAGCAACGAGTCGTCCGACTCCAGGACGTACGCCTCGTCGGGCAGGTCGGGCAGCCGGGTCCAGCCCGCGCCCAGCGCCTCGATCACGGCGGTCCGTTGTCGTACCGGCCCATCCAGCGGGGCGATCGCCCGGCCCTCGCTGACGTACCGGCGCCAGTAGGACTGCCGGTCCCGGTCGAAGGCGGTCAGCGGCTCGTACACGCGCAGGTATGAAGCGAAGAGCGACGGCACGGCGCGATCCTCCCACGAGACGGGACCGCCCGTCGCCGCCCGTGAGCCCGTGGCGTGACGTGCGCGACAGTACGGTTCGGGCCGATATTAGGCTCAGAGACACCGGCAGCATCCCGCCGGCGTGCCACCAGGTTCCGCTCCCCACAAGGGCGCTCACCGACACAGGAGTCAGCCATGGGCGTATTCGCCAGCACCGACGACCCCGTTTCCACGGGGCATGAGCAGGTCGTGTTCTGCCAGGACAAGCAGTCCGGCCTGAAGGCGATCATCGGGATCTACTCCACCGCGCTGGGCCCCGCGCTCGGCGGGACCCGGTTCTACCCGTACGCCACGGAGGCCGACGCCCTCGCCGACGTGCTCGACCTCTCCCGCGGCATGGCCTACAAGAACGCGCTGGCGAACCTCGACCTCGGTGGCGGCAAGGCGGTCATCTGGGGCGACCCCGAGCAGATCAAGAGCGAGGCGCTGCTGCGCGCGTACGGCCGCTTCGTCGAGTCGCTCAACGGCCGCTACTACACCGCCTGTGACGTCGGCACGTACGTCGCGGACATGGACGTGATCGCGCGCGAGACCCGGTACGTCACCGGCCGCAGCGTGGAGCACGGCGGCGCGGGCGACTCCTCGATCCTCACCGCGTGGGGCGTGTTCCAGGGCATGCGGGCCGCCGCCGAGCACGTCTGGGGCAGCCCGACGCTGGCCGGCCGCCGGGTCGGCGTGGCCGGGCTGGGCAAGGTCGGCAAGTACCTGACCGCCCACCTGCTCGACGACGGCGCCGAGGTCGTGGCGACCGACGTGAACCCGCGCGCCCTGGAGTGGGCGCGCACCACCCACCCGCAGGTCACCCTGGTCGACGACACCGCGGCGCTGGTCGCCTCCGACATCGACGTGTACGCCCCGTGCGCGCTCGGCGGCGCGCTGAACGACGAGACCGTGCCGGTGCTGCGGGCGAAGGTCGTCACCGGAGCGGCGAACAACCAGCTCGCCCACTCGGGCATCGAGAAGGTGCTCGCCGACCGGGGCATCCTCTACACCCCGGACTACGTGGTGAACGCGGGCGGCGTGATCCAGGTGGCCGACGAGATCGAGGGCTTCAACTTCGAGCGCGCCAAGCTGCGCGCCACCCGGATCTTCGACACCACCCGGCAGATCCTCCAGCTCGCCGACGACGAGGGCGTACCCCCGGCGGTGGCCGCGGACCGGCTCGCCGAGCGGCGGATGGCCGAGGTCGGCCGGCTGCGCGCGATCCATCTGCGGTGAAGCTCACCTCCGGGGGCGGAGCGGCGACTCCACCCCCGGAGGCCGTGCGCGTTAAGCTGAGCCTCGGGCCCGTTCGTACCCATTTGTCCGCTGTCACGGCCAGCCCCGGACCTTACCCCTTACCCGGTACACTTGGTGACGGCTGGACCACTGCGACGCGCAGGTCCGGTCGACGGTGACCCGAGGTGCCGAACGATGGCATCCCCATGTACCGTAAGAGCCACGAGAGATGCCTGACGTCATCGGGGCCCGCCTTCGGGCTGCCCCGCATTCTGTGCGAGGGGGTCGAGCCATGGGGCGCGGCCGTGCTAAGGCCAAGCAGACGAAGGTGGCGCGGGAGTTGAAGTATCACTCCCCGAACACCGACCTAACCGCCTTGCAGCGCGAACTGGCGGGTAGTGGGAAGTCTGAGCACAACTTCGACGACGACTACAAAGAGTATGTCGACGACGATGACGAGGACCACGCGGACGACGACCCGGACACCTGGGCTCGTCCGACCCGCTGACCTCCGGTCACATCTGAGCACGCGGTAACCCCCGCGTGCTCACGCATGTGCTCTGCTGAGCCGGCGTACGACCGACGATCAGGGACCTGCCGTGCCGGGGTGCCGCCCCGACTCGCCGGCAGGTCCCTGATCGCGGAACCGAGCCCTCAGCGCGGCCGGTTGTTCCAGTTGTAGAACGTCGGGATGTTCTCGAAGTGGTTCCAGGCGCAGACCGCGTTGGCGCCGTCGCCGCCCGACACCTCCGCCCGCAGCAGCCGCGCCGCCTCCGCCTCACGGAGCAGAGCGGTAAGCCCCGCAGCGGCGTCCCGCACCCGGTCGGCCACTGCCCCCCGGTCGGTGTCACTGATGGTCTCGGGCATGCTCCAACACTCCCTCCAGTAGGCGGATCTTGCTGTTCCGGCAGTGCTCGGTCTCCGTACCGTCGAAACGCCCCAGCTCGAAGTAGCGGTTGGCGGCGTGCCCACCCCCACAGAAGCCGAAGTACGCGCAGGACGTCCGGCACGCCTCCACGCCGGTGAGGAACTCGCCCACCCAGGGCGTGCCGGCCGCGTCGGCGAGGATCTCGCCCAGCGGGGTGGTGAGCACGTTCCCGCTGGTGAAGTCGCCGTAGTGCGGGTCCGTGAAGCCGGCCAGCTCCGGCGAGAGCACCACCACCGAACCGTCGTGCCCGACCGTCGGGATCGGGTCGAGGCGGCGGGGCAGCAGGTCGTCGGCGGTGCCGGCCAGCACCGCGCCCGCGTACCGCAGCGACCACTCCACCTCGCGCAGGTGGATCCGGGGATCACGCCGCCAGGCCGCGACCAGCTCCGCCCAGAACCCGGTGACCGCGCCCGCGTCCCGGGCGTTGGTCCGGGTGTTGACGCCCTCGGTCTCCTCGATGTTGACGCCGAGCACGTCGCAGCCCAGGTCGAGGAAGTAGTCGTACAGCTCGGTCGCCAGGCCCGGCTCCGGCCGGGACACCACAGCCAGCGCCGAGAACGGCACGCCGTGGCGGCGCAGCGCCGCCACCCCGGCCACGATCCGGTCGTACGCGGGCCGCCCGCCCCGGGTGACCCGCTCGGCGTTGCGGGCCCGTGGCCCGTCCACGCTGACGCTGACCCGCACCCGGTGCTCGGCGAAGAACGCGCACCAGGCGTCGTCGATCAGCGTGGCGTTCGTCTGCACGTGGTGCTCGACGTCCGGCCCGAACGGCGCCAGCAGGGCGGCCAGATGCTCCCGGCCGGCCGCGAGCGGCTCGCCGCCGTGCCAGACCACGGAGAAGCGACCACCCGTCGCCCACGGGTTCACCGACGCCGCCACCGCCTCGGCGACGGCCACCGGCATCCGCCGATCGGCCGCCCGAAGCGGCAGGTAGCAGTAGGCGCAGTCGAGGTTGCACAGGGTGGTCGGCTGCATCACCACGTACGACGGGACGGCGGCGATACCCCGCATCCCTTCGGGCGCACGTGCGGCCATCAGCACCTCCCCCGCCTGCCTGAAAACCGAACCTCCAGGCTAGGCCGCGGCGACCGCTCGGGTGAACCCCCGATCAGGTGCCCGGCCGATCGGCGCAGGGTGATCAGCCCCGGGTGTGCTGCCCGACCATCTGCACGTTGCCGGACCCCTCGATGATCTCGCCCGCCTGCCAGGCGTCCACGCCCCGGCCGGTCAGGGTGGCCAGCGCGCGGTCGGCGTCCTCGGCGGAGACGATCGCGAACATGCCGACGCCCATGTTGAACGTCGCCTCCATCTCCGGGTCCTCGATCCGGCCCTTGGTCTGGATCAGATCGAAGATCGGCTGCGGCTTCCAGGTGGAGCGGTTGACCACGGCGTCGACGTGCTCCGGCAGCACCCGGACCAGGTTGCCGGGGATGCCGCCGCCGGTGACGTGGGCCAGCGCCCGCACCTCGGCCTCGGCGATCAGCTTGAGGCAGTCCTGCGCGTAGATCTTGGTCGGGGTGAGCAGCTCCTCGCCGAGCGTCCGCTGGCGGCCGAAGTCGTCGATCACCACGTCCAGCCGCATCCGGCCGGCGCCCAGCAGCACGTGCCGGACCAGGGAGTAGCCGTTGGAGTGCAGGCCGGAGGAGCGCATGGCGATCACCACGTCACCCACCTCCACCCGCTCCGGGGTGAGGATCTCGCTCTCCTCCACCACGCCGACGCCGGTGGCGGAGATGTCGTACTCGTCGGGGCGCAGCACGCCCGGGTGCTCGGCGGTCTCGCCACCCAGCAGCGCGCAGCCGGCGTACCGGCAGCCGTCCGCGATGCCCGCGCCGATCTCGGCGACCTTGTCCGGCACGACCTCGCCGGTGGCGATGTAGTCGAGCAGGAACAGCGGCTCGGCGCCGCAGGCGACCAGGTCGTCGACGACCATGGCGACCAGGTCGATGCCGACCGTGTCGTGGATGTCGAGCTGCTGCGCGATCACCAGCTTGGTGCCGACGCCGTCGGTCGAGGAGGCCAGGATCGGATTCTTGTACTTCTTCGTGTCCAGCCGGAACAAGCCGGCGAAGCCGCCCAGGTCACCCAGGACCTCCGGGCGCCGGGTCTCCTTGACCTTGGACTTGAGCAGCTCGACCGCGCGGTCGCCCGCCTCGATCGACACCCCGGCGTCGGCGTACGAGACCGAGCGTTTGCGCTGCGTCCGGCCGGACCCCGCCGACCAGGGCTGGCGGTCGCCGCCGGCGCCCGTCGGGCTGGATCCTGCGCCGCTGCGCTCGGACACGTGCGTCACGGTTCTCCCCTTTGTGGTTCCCGCGAGCCCGGAGCGGCCGGACCCGCGTCGGTGGTGCTACGGGTGGTGGGTCGGTGTGGCGACGAGCGGACCGGTCGGCCCGGCCGCCTCGGCGGCGACCCGGCGTCCCACTCCTTCGAGCACGTGCTTGCCGATCAGGTTCCCGGCCGGCAGTTCGATCGGATACTCCCCATCGAAGCACGCCCGGCAGAGCCGGCTCTTCGGCTGCTCGGTCGCGGCGATGAGACCGGGCAGCGATACGTACCCGAGCGTGTCGGCGCCGATCGAGCGCCGGATGCCCTCGTTGTCCAGCCCGTTGGCCAGCAGTTCGGCCCGGGTGGCGAAGTCGATGCCGTAGAAGCAGGGCCAGCTCACCGGCGGCGAGGAGATCCGGACATGGACCTCCAGGGCGCCCGCCTCGCGCAGCAACCGGACGATCGCCCGCTGGGTGGTGCCCCGGACGATCGAGTCGTCCACCACCACCAGGCGCTTGCCGCGTACGTTCTGCCGCAGCGGGTTCAGCTTCAGCCGGACGCCGAGCGCGCGCAGCGTCTGCGAGGGCTGGATGAAGGTGCGCCCCACGTACGGGTTCTTCATCAGGCCCTGGCCGTAGGTGATGCCTGATTCCTCGGCGTAGCCGATCGCGGCCGGCGTGCCGGACTCCGGCACCGGGATCACCAGGTCGGCCTCGACCGGGTGCTCCTTGGCGAGCTGACGGCCGATCTGCACCCGCGCGGCGTGCACGTTACGGCCGGCGATGGTGGCGTCCGGCCGGGCGATGTACACGTACTCGAAGAGGCAGCCCTTGGGCTCGGGCGCGGCGAACCGGCTGGAGCGCAGCCCGTTCTCGTCGATGGCGATCAGCTCGCCCGGCTCGACCTCGCGGACCACGCTCGCGCCGACGATGTCCAGCGCGGCGGTCTCGCTGGCCACCACCCAGCCGCGTTCGAGGCGGCCGAGCACCAGCGGGCGTACGCCGTGCGCGTCGCGCGCCGCGTAGAGCGTCGACTCGTCCATGAAAACGAAGCTGAACGCGCCGCGCAGTTGCGGCAGCACCTCCAGCGCCGCCGCCTCGACCGACAGGTCGGGCCGGCTGGCCAGCAGCATCGTCACCAGCGAGGTGTCGTTCGTCGAGCCGTCCGAGTCGAGCCCGCGCACTGCGGCCTCGCGCTGCAGCTCGGCGGTGTTGACCAGGTTGCCGTTGTGCGCCAGCGCGATGGTGGTGCCGGCGCTGGTGGCGCGGATCGTCGGCTGGGCGTTCTCCCAAGTCGAGCCGCCGGTGGTGGAGTAGCGCGCGTGCCCGATCGCGACGTGCCCGCGCAGGCTCGCCAGCGTCGGCTCGTCGAACACCTGGGCGACCAGGCCGAGATCCTTGTAGACCACGACGCCGGAACCGTCGCTCACTGCGATGCCCGCGGCCTCCTGGCCCCGGTGCTGGAGGGCGTAGAGCCCGAAGTAGGTGAGGTTGGCGACCTCTTCCCCGGGGGCCCAGACGCCGAAGACGCCGCACGCGTCCTGGGGGCCGGGTCGCTCGGGGTCAAGGTCGTGGCTCAGCCGGCCATCGCCTCGGGGCACCTGCCGCTCCCTCTTGGTGGGGTCTGGACTGGCCTGGCGGAGTCGGGGGTCAGCTCCGCACGCTATGGGCCGGGACCGTCGTCGGCTCTCAGTGTACGCGAACAGCAGTCGATACCGACAGTCACGGAGTCCCCGCTCAGGGTGAGTGCAGGTTGCGGCCGTCCGCCGGCTAAATCGGGAGGTACGCGGAAAGGTCGGCCCGGTTCCCCGACACCCGTACGCGACCGTCGGTGACCGCTCGCGCCCAGTCGAGGCGTCCGGTGGCGAGCGCCAGCCACGTCGGCGGGTCCATCTCCACCACGTTCGGCGGCGTGCCGCGGGTGTGTCGTGGACCACTCACGCACTGCACCGCACCGTAGGGTGGGACGCGCACCTCCACCGATCGGCCGGGGGCGCGATCCGTGAGGGCAGCCAAGAGGGTCCGGACCGCCTCCCGGAGGACCGGCCGTTCGGGCGTACGCCCCTCGTCCAGCACCGCCAGGGCGGCGAGTACCGCTTCGGAATAAGCGTGCGGAGAGGACACGACGGGACGATACGACCCGGCAGAACGCCGCCCTGCGGCGGCCCTGGGTAGAGATGATCCGGTCAGACAAGGCATAGTTGCCGACGGCGTTATTCGTACCGTGAGTGATCAACCTCGGCCGAGCGGCCGGCGGAGAGATCAGACCCGGAAGGCGGTGGACGTGTCAACACACCGACGTGCCTGGAAGCAGCGGGCCGGTGTGGTCGTAGCGCTGCTCTTCGGCGCCCTGCTCACCGTCCCCGCCACCCCCGCCCTGGCCGCACAGATCGTCACCGCGACTAACTCCGTGACGATCGAGGCCGGCCGAAGCAGCGCAGTCACGGTCACGGTTCGCCCGAACAACGGTGAGACCTCTGCCGATATCGACGTGCAGGACCTGCCCGACGGCGTCAACTGCGGAGGCTGCGGCCGGGTCGATTTCAACGGCGAGCAGGACCAGACGGTCACGCTGAACCTGTCGGCTGCCGCCAACGCTCCCGCCAATAACGCCTCAGCACGAATCACGGTGAGCGGCGGGGGCGCGCGTCCGCTCCGTGTCACCGTCAGGGCGGCCGCGCCGCCCACGCCGGACCAGCCGCAGACCGTCAAGACGGTGTCCGGCAAGGTGGTGAACGCCGACGGCGACCCGATCGAAGGCGCCCTCGTCATGCTGCGCGACAGCGCGGGCAAGGAGCGCCGTACCAACACCAGCGGCAACGGCAACTTCAGCTTCAGCGGCTCCGACTCCAACCCGATCGCGCCCGGCCGGATCGAGGTGGGTGCCTCGACCGACGGCGCCACCCCGGTCGCCAGGTCGATAAACGCCAGCGCCGGCCAGTCCGTGACCGGCGTCCGGCTCAGCATTCAGCTGCGGGCGTCGGCGAGCCCGAGCGCCACCCCGTCGGCGAGTGAGTCCGCCCCGCCGTCGGACGAGCCGCTCGAGGAGGACCCGGCCGACACCCCGGCCACCGACGCGCCGGCCGCCCAGGAGCCGACCGCGAACGAGGACTCCGGGGGCATGGGCTCCTGGCTGCTGATCCTGCTCGGCGGCCTGTTCGTCGCCGTCGGTGTGGGCACCATCGTGCTGCTCTACATGCGGCGCAAGAACGAGGGCGACGACGGTGACGGCGACGGCCCGGGTGGACCGGTCGGTCCGGGTGGCCCCGGCGGCGCCGCCGCGGCCGGCGCGATCCCCGCGGCCCGGGGCGCCTACCACGGCACCGACGACCAGACCCGCGTCGTGAACGGCATGGGCGCCGGACCGGCGGCGACGATGGTCGGCGGCCCGTCGATCAGCGACGCCCCCACCATGCTCCAGCGGCCGGTCGTGGACGACGTCCCGCCGGACCCGTACGGCGCACCGCCCGGACCGGCGTACGGCGTCGGCGCGGGACAGGCCGGGTACGGCTACGGCGACGACGCGCCTGGTCAGGGCGGCTACGGCGCCGGCAACGGCTACGGCGACGCGCCCGCCTCCGGCGGCGGATACGGCACCGCGCCCTCCTCGGGCGGCGGCTACGGCAACGGTCCGTCCTCCGGGGCCGGCTACGGCAGCCCGGACTACGCCGCCGGCGCTGCGGCCGGGGCGGCCGGATACGCGGCCCAGGGCGGCGGGTACGGCAACGAGCGCTTCGACGAGCCGACCGGCCGTTACACCGGCGACAGCACGCAGTACGCGCCGGCGGCCGACCCGTACCCGACCAGCACCTACCAGCCGGAGCAGGATCGCGGGTACGACCAGTCCGGCCCGGCCGGGTACGGCCGCGGCGCGGAGCAGGGTGACGGCTACCGCTCCGGCGGCGGGTACGGCGCCGCCTCGGGTGGCTACGACAACGCGCCCACCGGCGGCTACGACAGCGGCCGCCAGCAGGGCGGTTACGGCGACGCCCCGGCGGGCGGCTACGGCGGCGCCGGTGGCTACGGCGACGCCCCGGCCGGCGGGTACGGCGACGCGGGCTACGGCGGTGGCCGGGCCACCGGTGGATACGGCGACGCCCCGGCTGGTGGCTACGACAGCGCGCCCGCAGGCGGGTACGACGCCCCGGCCGGTGGCTACGACGCCGGCCGCCAGCAGGGCGGCTACGGCGACGCTCCGGCCGGTGGATACGACAGCCCGGCCGGTGGCTACGACGCCGGTCGCCAGCAGGGCGGCTACGACAACGCCCCGGCCGGTGGCGGCTACGGCAGCACCGGCGGATACGACGGCGGGCACCAGGCGGGCGGATACGGCCAGCAGGGCGGCGGATACGGCGACGGCTACGGCCAGTCCCCGCAGGGTGGCTACGGCCAGCAGGGTGGTTACGGCCAGGAGCCGCCGCAGCAGCGCGGTGGCGGCTACGACAACGCCTACCCCAACGACCCGGCGCAGGCCGGTCGCGCCCGCCCGGACGCGCAGGGGGACCGCGGCGGCCGGCGTCTCGACTGGCTGGACGACTGACAGGCACCAGCACGCATGACTGTGGCCGCCCGCGTTCGCGGGCGGCCACAGTCGTTGGTTGATACCCCGTCGAGCGGGTGGTGAAGCCGGTGAGTCAGGCGGCGGCGAAGTAGTCCTGGCGCAGCACCGGCACCACGTCGGAGACGCCGACCTCGGTCGCGACGTCGACGTCCTCGGCGAAGCCACCCTCGGCGAGTTCCCGGCCGGACACGCACCCCCGCACCGCCGCCGGCACATCAGGGGTGCTGGCGAGCGCGGCCAGCGCCATCGCTGCCTCCACCGAAAGTCCGCCGGGCACCCCGGCGAGCGCGTCGAGCACGCAGGCCGCGCCGAGCTGGTCCTCCACGCAGGGCCGCAGTGACCCGTCGGGCCAGCGCTCCCCGGCCGCCACCACACCCACGGGAGCGTCGGTCGAGCCGTACCCCTGGGTGCGGAGCCAGCGCCCGACGGCGCGCGCGTTGCGCAGGCAGGCCGCGACCACCGGCACTCCGGTGGCGCTCGCGGCGGCGCTGATCGCCGAGCCGTTCGGCGACGGCAGCACCAGGTCGGCGACGACGGGCGCGGCCCGCAGCGCCGCCGGGGAGAGCGACCACGGGTGCTCCGCTGTCGTCCTCCGGCGGCCCACCGCGGCTACGGCGCCGACCCGGCGGGCGTAGTCGGCGGCCTGCTCGCCCCACGGGAACGGGTGTACCCGCATGCCGCGGCTCACCGCCACCTCCACGGCGGTGGTGAACGACAGCACGTCCACCACCACCAGGGCGGCGCAGACCCGGCCGAGCTCCGCCGCCCCGGTCAGTCCCCAGTCGAAGCGGGCACCGGCGCCGGGCTGGGCGAAAACGGCCAAGGCCGGGGCCTCAGCGCCGGTCCGGCGCCGGCTCACCGGGAGCCGGGCCGTCGGACCCGTCGGCAGGCGCCGAAGCGTCCTGCGCCGGGGTCGCGTCGGCGGCCGGCGCGGTCTCGTCGGACGCGGCCGGAGCGGAGTCGGTGGCGGCCGGCGAGGCGTCCGTGCCCGTCTCGGCGATCGGCTCGGAGGCGACCTCGGCCGGGTCCACGTCGACCGGCTGCTCGGCGGTGGCCGGAAGCACGGTGGTGGTCCCGGTACGGGTCGCCGCCACCTCCACCCGCGCCGCCTCGGCCGCGCCGAACAGGCGCGGCAGCGTGCCGCTGTGCGCCTCGCGCAGCTCGTCCAGGCCGATCCGGAACTGGCCGTGCACCTCCAGCGCGCCGGAGGCCGGGTCGGTGACGCCGATGAACTCCCACGGCACGCCGCGCTCGGCGCAGAGGGCGGTGAACGCCTTCTCGTGCCCGCGCGGCACCGACACCAGCGCCCGGCCGGCGGACTCGCTGAACAGGAACACGAACGGCATCGAGCCACCGGCGAAGTGCTCCGGCACCACGACCCGGGCGCCGACACCGCGGCGCAGGGCCGACTCGACCAGGCTCTGCGCCAGGCCGCCGTCGGAGAGGTCGTGCGCCGAGCTGAGGTGACCGACGCGGGCCGCCTCGGCCAGCAGCTCGGCGAGCTGCCGCTCACGGGCCAGGTCGACCTGCGGCGGGATGCCGCCCAGGTGCTCGTGGGTCACCCAGGCCCACTCCGAGCCGGACAGCTCGACGTGCGTCTCGCCCAGCAGGAAGAGCTGGTCGTGGTCGCCGGCCGCGCGGGGCACGAAGCCCATCGGCACCCGGTTCGCCACGTCGTCGAGCACGCCGAGCACGCCGACCACCGGGGTCGGGTGGATGGCCGCCGCGCCGGTCTGGTTGTAGAAGCTGACGTTGCCGCCGGTCACCGGGATGCCCAGCTCCAGGCAGCCGTCCGCCAGGCCGCGTACGGCCTCGGCGAACTGCCACATCACGCCCGGGTCCTCCGGCGAGCCGAAGTTCAGGCAGTTGGTGACCGCGATCGGCTTCGCGCCGGTCACCGCCACGTTCCGGTACGCCTCGGCCAGCGCCAGCTTCGTCCCGTGGTACGGGTCGAGGCGGGCGTACCGGCCGTTGCCGTCGACGGAGAGCGCGACGCCGAGGCCGCTGCGCTCGTCGATCCGGATCACGCCGGAGTCCTCCGGCTGGGCGAGCACGGTGTTGCCGAGCACGTAGCGGTCGTACTGCTCGGTGACCCAGGTCTTGTCGGCCAGGTTGGGCGACGCGATCATGCGCAGCACGGTCTCCCGGAGCGCCTCCGGGGTGTTCGGCCGGGGCAGCGTCTCGGCGCGGTCGGCCTGGAGCAGGATCAGGTCGGCCGGCTCGCGCATCGGCCGGGCGTAGACCGGGCCGTCGTCGACGAGCGAGCCCGGCGGCACGTCCACCACGAGCTGGTCACGCCAGGTGACGACCAGGCGGCCCGGCTGGCCGTCCGGGGACGGCGCGGTGACCTCGCCGATGGCGGTGGCCCAGACGCCCCACTTCTCGGCGGTCTTGAGGACCGCGTCGAGCTTGTCCGGCGAGACGACGAGCAGCATCCGCTCCTGGGACTCGCTGGCCAGGATCTCGTGCGGCTCCATCGACGGCTCGCGCAGCGGCACCCGCTCCAGCCACACCCGCATGCCGGTGCCGGCGGAGGCGGCGGTCTCGGTGAGCGCGCAGGTCAGGCCGGCGCCGCCGAGGTCCTGGATGCCGACGACCAGTTCGGCGTCGTACAGCTCCAGGCACGCCTCGATCAGTAGCTTCTCCATGAACGGGTCGCCGACCTGCACGGACGGGCGGCGCTGCTCGCTGCCCTCGTCGAAGGTGGCGCTGGCCAGCACCGACACGCCGCCGATGCCGTCGCGGCCGGTCTTGGCGCCCATCAGGACCACGATGTTGCCGGGGCCGGTGGCGTCCTTCTTCTGCAGCCGGTCGACCGGCAGCACGCCCAGGCAGAGCGCGTTGACCAGCGGGTTGCCCTGGTAGCAGGGGTCGAAGACGACCTCGCCGCCGATGTTGGGCAGGCCGAGGCAGTTGCCGTAGCCGCCGACGCCGGCGACCACGCCGGGCAGCACCCGGGCGGTGTCCGGGTGGTCGGCCGCGCCGAAGCGCAGCGGGTCCATCACGGCGACCGGGCGCGCGCCCATGGCGAGGATGTCGCGGACGATGCCGCCGACGCCGGTCGCCGCGCCCTGGTACGGCTCGACGAAGCTCGGGTGGTTGTGCGACTCGACCTTGAAGGTCACCGCCAGCTCGTCGGAGACCTGGACCACGCCGGCGTTCTCCCCGATGCCGGCGAGCAGCCGGTCGCTCGGCGGGGCCTTCTCGCCGAACTGGCGCAGGTGCACCTTGCTCGACTTGTAGGAGCAGTGCTCGCTCCACATGATCGAGTACATGGCCAGCTCGGCCTGGGTGGGCCGGCGGCCGAGGATGTGCCGGATCCGGTCGTACTCGTCGTCGCGGAGGCCCAGCTCGGCGTACGGCTGAAGCTCTTCCGGCGTCTCGGCGGCCCGGGGGACGGTGTCCACGCCCGGCGCCCACTCGTCGGTCGGGCCGCCCTGCGGCTCCCGCAGGGCCGGGTCCGGATGGGTGGTCATGACGTCTCCTTGTTGCGCTCGCCGCCCGTGCGGCGGGTGAGCCGACCGATGATCACGGCCACCATCACGCCGGCGCTCCCACCAGGTGCTTGAGCACCGAGGTGAAGAAGCCGAGGCCGTCCAGGGACGGGCCGGTGAGCGCCTCCACCGCGTGCTCGGGGTGCGGCATGATGCCGACCACGTTGCCGGCCTCGTTGGTGATCGCGGCGATGTCGCGCAGCGATCCGTTGGGGTTGCCGCCGACGTAGCGGGCGACGACGCGGCCCTCGCCCTCCAGCCGGTCGAGCGTCGCGGCGTCCGCGACGTAGCAGCCCTCGCCGTTCTTGACCGGGACGAGCACCTCCTGGCCCGGCTGGAACGCGTTGGTCCAGGCGGTGCCGGTGGCCTCGATCCGCAGGACCTGGTCCCGGTTGCGGAAGTGCAGGTGCTGGTTGCGGGTGAGCGCGCCGGGCAGCAGGTGCGCCTCGCAGAGGATCTGGAAGCCGTTGCAGATGCCGAGGACCGGCAGGCCACCTCGCGCGGCCTGGACGATCGTCTCCATCACCGGGGCGAACCGGGCGATGGCGCCGCAGCGCAGGTAGTCACCGTAGGAGAAGCCGCCGGGCAGGACGACGGCGTCCACCCCGTGCAGGTCCGGGTCGCCGTGCCAGAGCCGGACCGCCTCGGCGCCGGCGATCCGCACGGCGCGGGCCGCGTCCCCGTCGTCGAGCGAGCCGGGGAAGGTCACCACACCGACCCGGGCGGTCACGACTGCGCGCCCGCGGTCTCGTCGGTGTTTACCACGCGGACGGTGAAGTCCTCGATGACCGGGTTGGCCAGCAACTTGTCGGCGATCTCGCGGGCCCGGTCCAGGTCCGGTTCGCCGGTGAACTCGATCTCGATCCGCCTGCCGATCCGAACCGAGGCGACGTCGCTGACGCCGAGCCGGGGCAGCGCGTTCGCGACGGCCTGGCCCTGCGGATCGAGGATCTCGGGCTTGAGCATGACGTCGACTACGACGCGAGGCACGGGGCACTCCTGACTGTGTACGCAGTTGGGTGCCGGCCCACTATCGGGCGAGCGCAGCCAGCCTACCTGGCAGATACCGCCCGGCCCGAACCGGCCGGGGGCAGTTCCGGCAGTGCCGGGCGGGACCGGCGACGCCGGCCGGGCACCGTTGCCCGTTCGTTGCTGCGTCGATGCGAATTCGTTGCGCTCGGTGCCTGTGGGTGACCCTCCGCACCCCCTTCTACCAGGCATTCTGCTGCGAAACGCCCCAGCTTGGACAGGTATCCGACAGCACGTCGACGCGACACGCGGCGGACGTCACGCCATCGGCGTTTTTCGATTCATCTCTTGTGACACCGCGAGGCACGCCCGTAGCATGCATCGTCAGATGTCGATGCGCCCGATCGACGTCTCTCGCCGGCTCCCCCGTCCGGCGGGTGTCATTCTGCCCGGCAACCCCGGGCGTCGCGCAGAAGGAGCCCCGACATGCGCCTCCGTCCCCTGCTCGCCGTGCTGACCACCGCGCTGGCCGGTGTCCTGGCCACCGCCTCCGGCGCCGCCGCCGCGCCGGCCGGCCCGCAGCCGATCATCGGTGGCGGCACCGTCTCGTCCGCGCCCTGGGCCGCCGCCGTCTTCAGCAACGGCTCGTTCACCTGCTCCGGCAGCGTGATCGCGCCCCAGTGGGTGCTCACCGCCCGGCACTGCGTCAGCGGCACCATGTCCGTGCGGGTCGGCAGCGTCTACTACGCCTCGGGTGGCGTCACCCGCACCGTGAGCGCCTCCTACACCCGCTACGACCTGGCCCTGCTGCGCCTGTCCAGCACGGTGAGCACCTCCGCCGTCTCGCTCGCCAGCAGCAACCCGCCGGTCGGCTCCACGAACACCATCTACGGCTGGGGCATGACCTGCTACAGCGGTTGCGGCGCGTCGCCCCAGCTCAAGACCGCGAGCGTGCGGGTGACCAGCACCAGCGTCACCGACGCGTACGGCGGCCAGGCGATCCGGAGCACCCGGGTCAACGGCAACGCCTGGCGGGGCGACTCGGGTGGCCCGCAGTTCTACAACGGCCAGCAGGTCGGCGTGGCCTCCACCGCCGACGGCCAGAGCATCCAGAACTACGGCAGTGTCGCGTACAACCGGTCCTGGATCGCCTCGACGGCCGGTGTCTGACGGTTGATGCCGATGCGGCGCGGATCGGCCGGGAGCAGCCCGGCCGTCCGCGCCGCGTCGTTTTTCAGCATGCGATCAGCTGAACACGGCTCCCGAACCACCCGGCCGGGGGCTGACAGCATCGGAAACGTGCTGGTCGTGACGACGGATCAACTGCCTGGCTACGAGATCCGCCAGATCCTCGGCGAAGTGGTCTCGTCGATGGCGAGGACCCGCAACCCGTACCGCGAGGGGGTCAAGAACCTGCGCGGTGGCGCATACGACCCGCTGGCGCCGGACAACCTGACCCGGTGGCGTACCGACTCGGTGGCCCGGCTCGGCGAGGAGGCCCGCCGCCTCGGCGCGAACGCGGTGATCGGCATGCGCTTCGACAGCCGCGACTGCGGCGAGATGTGGATGGAGATCTGCGCGTACGGCACGGCGGTGATCGTCGCGCCCAAGATGCCGGACGTCATGCCGCCGGACCAGCCGGCGATCGCGGCCGAGACCGCCCACGACCCGGAGATCGCCTCCGCCCCGGGCGGCATCGCCGAACCGGCCAGCGCCCCCAACCTGAGTTCCGCAGCCGAAACCCCCACCGGCCCCTGACCCCTCGCTTTGCGGCGTCGATCATGAAGTTGACGGCAGGAATGATCTCCCTGAGTGCCGCCAACTTCATGATCGCCGGGGAAAGGGCCTGGGTCAGAGGATGGGGGGCGGGGTGTAGGCCGCGGCCTGGGGGTGGGACTGCACTACCCCGGTGATTCGTGCGGTCACGCGGTTGACCTGGTCGGCGGCGGCGCCAACGAAGGCGTTGCGGTCGGCCACCAGGGTGTCGATCTCGGCCCGGGTCAGGCCCAGCCGGCCGTCGGCTGCCAGGCGGTCGAACAGGTCGTTCTCCGCCGCGCCCTTCTCCCGCATGGCCAGCGCCACGGCGACCGCGTGCTCCTTGATCACCTCGTGCGCGACCTCCCGGCCGACACCCCGGCGTACGGCTGCCACCAGGATCTTCGTAGTGGCGAGGAACGGCAGGAAGCGCTCCAGCTCCCGGTTGATCACCGCTGGGTACGGACCGAACTCGTCCAGCACGGTGAGGAACGTCTGGAACAGCCCGTCGGCAGCGAAGAACGCATCAGGCAGCGCCACCCGGCGTACCACCGAGCAGGAGACGTCCCCCTCGTTCCACTGGTCACCGGCCAGCTCACCGACCATCGACAGGTAACCCCTGATGATCACCGCGAAGCCGTTCACCCGCTCCGACGAGCGCGTGTTCATCTTGTGCGGCATGGCGCTGGACCCGACCTGGCCCGGCTTGAAGCCCTCGGTGACCAGCTCCTGGCCCACCATCAGCCGGATCGTGGTGGCCAGCGACGACGGCGCGGCGGCCACCTGGGCCAGCGCGGAGAGCACGTCGAAGTCCAGCGAACGCGGGTAGACCTGGCCGACGCTGTCCAGCACCCGGCTGAAGCCCAGGTGCCCGGCCACCCGCTGCTCCAGCTCGGCCACCTTCCCGGCGTCGCCGTCGAACAGGTCGAGCTGGTCGGCGGCGGTGCCCACCGGCCCCTTGATCCCCCGCAGCGGGTAGCGGCCGATCAGGTCCTCCAGCCGCTCGTACGCGATCAGCAGCTCCTCCGCGGCGGACGCGAAGCGCTTGCCGAGCGTGGTGGCCTGCGCGGCGACGTTGTGCGACCGGCCGGTCATCACCAGCGCCGAGTACTCGCCCGCGTGCCAGCCCAGCCGGGCCAGCGTGGCGACCACCCGGTCCCGGATCAGCTCCAGCGAGGCGCGGATCTGGAGCTGCTCGACGTTCTCGGTGAGGTCCCGGGAGGTCATCCCCTTGTGCACGTGCTCGTGCCCGGCGAGCGCGCTGAACTCCTCGATCCGGGCCTTCACGTCGTGCCGGGTGACCCGCTCCCGCGCCGCGATCGAGGCCAGGTCGACGTCGTCGACCACCCGCTCGTACGCCTCGACCACGCCGTCCGGCACCGGCACGCCGAGATCACGCTGGGCCTTGAGCACCGCCAGCCAGAGCCGGCGCTCCATCCGGACCTTCTCCTCCGGCGACCAGAGGGCGACCAGTTCGGGCGAGGCGTACCGGTTGGCGAGCACGTTCGGGATCGTCGTCACGGCCCTCATTCTCGCGTACGGGCTCGCGCCGCCACCGGTCGGCCCGCTGGTGGTCGACGCCCGGGGCCGGTCCGGACCCGGGCGTCGACCTTCTCCGGATCAGGGCAACAGGTTGATCAGATCGGGATGCGCGGCAAGCGCCGTGACCTGCTCCAGAGTGAGCGGCGGGGTCGCGCCACCCTTGACGCCCTTCGGCCAGCGACGCCCGAAGTCTCCGTCCGTCGGCATGTCCGAGGCGCCTCCGGTGTTGGGCCGGTTGTCGATCACCACCTCGACCGTGCCGCGGTCGGGTCGCTGGACGAACACGCTGTAGACCACCGACCCGGCCGGACGGGAGACGATCGTGACGACCCGGTTCCCGTCCGGGCGGGTCGACTCGGTGCACTCGCCGTCATGCGCGTGCGCCCGGTGCGTCGCGGGCGGGAGCGCCCCGACCGTGGCGCAGCTCAGCACCAGCGCCGCGCGGCGCTCCACGATGATCTCCCCGTCGCCGGCCAGCCCGCCTCGCTGCACCATGAAGTTGTACGACAGGAGAGTCGCGCCGTTGGGCCCGTCGCCCCCTCCGCGGAAGGGCAGCAGATAGATCATTCCGTCCGGCGAGACGGCGTCGAGCGCGCCGGTGGCTGCCGCCGACGCTGCGCCGTCGTAGTCCCACCTGAGCGGGCTGTAGACCTGGCTGGTGGCGGTTCCCGCCGGGGGCCGTGGGGCCAGGACGAGCGACGGCTCCCTAGCCATCTCGATCGTCTGTTCCATCGAGAGCGCCGGCTTGTCCTGCGTGAGATAGAGGCGGACCAGCGTGCCGTCCGGGCGGAGCGACTCGATCAGGTAGCTGTTGTTTCCCACCGGCCGTGCCGAGCCGGGGCGCGAGCCGAAGTCGGAGAGCATCCGCCGGGCCCGCAGGCGCTCGCCACCAGGGAACTCGGTTACCGTGCAGTGACGGGCGGCGAGCGCGGCGGTCGGGCAGGGCGGGGCGACCGACCAGGCTGCCTGTCCGTCGCGCACCAGCCGTAGCGTGACCTGCGCGGCCCGGTTCCCGACCCGGAACGTGGCGGCATCCATCATCGGTGCGTCGACGCTCAGCCAGCCCTTGGGCTCGAACCCGACCGGGGTCGGGCTGCTCTCGCCGCCCCACTTGGTCAGCCAGGTGAAGTCGGGTGCCTGCCGGCGCAGGGCGCTGGTCAGAGCAGCGTCGAGACGCGCCGCGTCCGCGGCGGTGCCCGCGACAGTGGTGACGGTCGACGTGGCCGCCGGTGTGGGGGACGGCATAGGCGCGAGAGCGACGGCGCGATCCACCACCACCGCGATCAGCTGACCGACGGCGATCGGGAGATTGTCCTCGGCGGTGACGGTCCGAACGTTCAGGCGTAGCAACGTGCCGTCCCGGCGCAGCGCCGCCGCGTCAGCGGTCTCCATTCGGCTCGGCATCTCATCCTGGAACCGCGGCGGCACCTCCTGCTCCGAGACCGACCGCCGATACCTGATCTTCTCCCCGTCCGGACCCGTCTGCTCGCCGCATTCGACGGCGTTCTTGGAGCAGGCATGAGCCGCCTCGGCCTGCCAGCGCTTCGCGCCCTCCCGGGTTATCTCCAGGTCTGCGATCAGATCCACGCCGTCCACCCGGACGCTGCCGGTCCCCCAATAACCGACGCCGCCGGGCCGGCCCACAGCCTGGGAAGCCCAGTTGGGGGTGTCGATGACGGGTGCGTCCTTCCTCGCCCAGGACAGGCGCGGCACCGCGCGGGTCAACGCCGCGATCACCGCGGCGTCGATCAGGTCCAGGTCCTGATCGCTGCCGGGAATCGTCGTGACGGCCGGTGCCGGCTTGGCCGGCTGGGCGTGCGGCTTGCCGATGAGCGTCGTGGTGCCGACCAGCACTGCCGCCACCACCGCGGCGACAGCCGTCATGCCGCCCCCGATCCGCAGCCGCCGGGCCCGGCGCTGTCCGCTGATCACCCGGTCGACATCCACCGTGGAGACCGGCGGCTCGCCGATCAGGTCGTCGAACAACTGTCGGTACGTCATGACAGCTCCCCTCGGGTCGACGGGATGCCGCCCAGCAGCAGGCGCAACGCCTCCAGGCCGCGTGCGGACTGGCTCTTCACAGTGCCGGTACTGATACCCATGACGTCGGCGGTCTCCTCCACCGACAGGTCGCAGTAGTAGCGGAGCACCAGCACGGCGCGCCGCCGGGGCGGCAGCTGGCCGAGCAGGGCGAGCAGCATGTCGCGTTCGGCGAGCGTGGGCTCCGGCAGGATCATGTCGGCGGTCTCCGGCACCGTGTCGGTGCTGTGCTCGCGCCGCCAGGGCCGCCGCCGCTCGTCCAGCCAGGCGTTTGTGAGCATTCCGCGCACGTACGCGTCGATGTTCTCCGCCGCGCGGACTCGGCGCCAGTGCCGGTAGAGCTTGCCGATCGTGATGGAGACCAGGTCGTCGGCGGTGTGCCACTCGCGGCAGAGGAGGTACGCGGTGCGGCGCAACGACTCCAGCCGGGCGGTGACGAACTGCCGGTACTCGTCTTCCTCGGCCCGGTTCACGTCCCGGAGCCTCTCGTACGCCTCATGCCCAGGTGACGCGGCCGAGCCGCCGTCGGGTTGCTCGGGGCGCCGGGAACGTGGAGCAGGGCTGCGGCCGGGACCGCAGCCCTGCCGGAGGCTGTCAGCGCTCCAGGATGGCTGTCACGCCCTGCCCACCGGCCGCGCAGATGGAGATCAGGCCGCGCCCGCTCCCCTTCTGATCAAGCAGCTTGGCGAGCGTGGCGACGATCCGGCCGCCGGTGGCGGCGAACGGGTGGCCGGCCGCCAGCGAGGAGCCGTTGACGTTCAGCTTCTCCCGGTCGATCGAGCCGAGCGGCGCGTCCAGGCCGAGGCGCTCCTTGCAGAACTCCGGCGACTCCCACGCGGCGAGCGTGGCCAGCACCTGCGAGGCGAACGCCTCGTGGATCTCGTAGAAGTCGAAGTCCTGGAGGCTGAGCCCGGCCCGGGCCAGCATCCGGGGCACCGCGTACGTGGGGGCCATCAGCAGCCCCTCGTCGCCGTGCACGAAGTCGACGGCGGCGGTCTCGGACCAGGAGAACCAGGCGAGCACCGGCAGGTTGTGCGCCTTGGCCCACTCCTCGGACGCGAGCAGGACGGTCGACGCGCCGTCGGTGAGCGGCGAGGAGTTGCCGGCGGTCATGGTGGCCCGCTCGGCGTCCGCGCCGGAGGCGCCGAAGACCGGCTTGAGCGAGCCGAGCTTCTCCAGGCTGGTGTCCGGGCGCAGGTTCTGGTCGCGGGTCAGCCCCAGGTAGGGGGTCATCAGGTCGTCGAAGAACCCCTTGTCGTACGCGGCGGCGAGCCGCTGGTGCGAGCGCAGCGCGAGTTCGTCCTGCGCGGTCCGGTCGACGTTCCAGCGCAGCGCCGTGCGGGCCGCGTGCTCACCCATGGACAGTCCGGTACGCGGCTCGGCGTTGCGCGGGATCTCCGGCTTGAACGGCTGGTGCGGGCGCAGCTTCGCCGCGATCTTGAGCCGTTCGCCGAGCGTACGGGCGGAGTTGAGCTGAAGCAGGGTGCGCCGCATGTCCTCGTTGACGGCGAGTGGCGCGTCCGAGGTGGTGTCGACGCCACCGGCGATGCCGACCTCGATCTGCCCGAGGGCGATCTTGTTGGCGACCAGGATGGCGGCTTCCAGTCCGGTGCCGCATGCCTGCTGGATGTCGTACGCGGGGGTGTGCGGGTCGAGCCGGGAGCCGAGCACCACCTCACGGGTGAGGTTGAAGTCGCGGGAGTGCTTGAGCACCGCGCCGGCCACCACTTCGCCGACCCGCTCGCCGGCCAGCCCGAACCGGGCGACCAGCCCGTCGAGCGCCGCGCCGAGCATGTCGGCGTTCGACGCGTGCGCGTAGCGCGAGTTGGACCGGGCGAAGGGGATGCGGTTGCCCCCGATGACCGCGACCCGCCGGACACTCTGCACGATCGGCCTCCCTCGAAACTGTTGCCCGAACCCTACTCGCCAGTAGGCTACGCCTATGACCGACAGGTACGCGAGCTTCGTCCAGACGGGGGCCGGTCGCGCGCTGGTCAAGCGCCTCGGGCTGCCCGATCCGCCTCGACTGCGCCGGCACACGCCGGGCGACCCGCTCGTTCCCGGGCCGGTCCTGCTCGGCTCCTCGACCGGCGGCCGGATCGCCGACCAGGCCGGCAAGATCCTGACCGCCGCCGGGGTCGAGCTGGCCGATCCGGTCGCCGCCCACGACGCCGACCGCCGCTTCGCGGCCCTGGTGTACGACGCCAGCGGCATCACCGACTCCACCGGGCTGCGCCAGCTGTACGACTTCTTCCACCCGCAGGCCCGCTCGCTGGTGCCGAGCGGCCGGGTGATCGTGCTGGGCACGCCGCCGGCCGAGTGCGGCTCCCCTCGGGAGGCTACCGCCCAGCGCGCGCTGGAGGGCCTGACCCGCAGCATCGGCAAGGAGTTCGGCCGGGGCGTCACGGCCCAACTGGTCTACGTGACACGCGAGGGTGACGCCGGTACCCCGGTGAGCCTGGAGTCCACGCTCCGGTTCCTGCTCTCCGGCCGGTCCGCGTACGTCTCAGGCCAGGTGATTCGGGTCGGCGCCGGCACCGCCGTCGCGCCGGCCGACTGGGACCGGCCGCTCGACGGGCAGGTGGTGCTGGTGACCGGCGCGGCCCGGGGCATCGGCGCGGCGCTGGCGAAGGTGCTGGCCCGCGACGGCGCCCAGGTGGTGGCGCTGGACATCCCCGCGGCCGGGGACGAGCTGGCCGCCGTCGCCAACGACATCGGCGGCAGCGCGGTGCAGCTCGACCTGACCGCGCCGGATGCGCCGACCCGGCTGGCGGAGCACCTGGCGTCCCGGCACGGGCGGGTCGACGTGGTGGTGCACAACGCGGGCATCACCCGGGACAAGACGCTGGGCCGGATGGACGCCGACCGGTGGGACTCGGTGATCGACGTGAACCTGTCCAGCCAGGAGCGGATCAACGACGTACTGCTGGAACGCGACCTGATCCCGGCCGGCGGCCGGATCGTCTCGGTCTCGTCGATCGCCGGGATCGCCGGCAACCGGGGGCAGACCAACTACGCGACCAGCAAGGCCGGCGTGATCGGCCTGGTCGACTCGCTCTCCCCGGTGCTGCGCGAGCGCGGGATCAGCCTGAACGCGGTGGCGCCGGGCTTCATCGAGACGCGGCTGACCGCGCGTATCCCGTTGACCATCCGCGAGGCGGGACGGCGGATGAACAGCATGGCCCAGGGCGGCCTGCCGGTGGACGTGGCCGAGACGATCGGCTGGCTCTCCTGGCCGGCGAGCGGCGCGGTCAGCGGCAACGTGGTCCGGGTCTGCGGCCAGAGCCTCCTGGGGGCGTGATGGCACCCCGTGACCACGAGGACGACGACCTGACCCTGCACGACCTGATCGAGGGCCCCACCCGCGACCTCACGGCCGCCCGAGCCGCCGCCCTGGCCCGCACCAACGCCGCCCGCCCCACCTCCGACGATCATGAAGTTGACGGCACTTCTGGAGATCCACAAGGCAGCCAACCTCATGATCGACGGGGTGAAGGAGCGGTGGGGCGGCGGCGGGTGGAGTTGGACGGGCTGCCTGCCAGTGGGGCGCTTTATCGGCGGGCGCTACTCGGGGTCGTTCCGGGGGTTGGGGGGCGGCGCGGGGCTGACGTGCCGGGGCTGGAACTCGCCGTTGGCGGGGTCTCTGTGGATCAGCGGCACCTGGCGGACTACGACCGGGTGTGCGGGTTCCGGCTGACCGACCGGCTGCCGGCGACGTACCTGCACGTGCTCGGGTTTCCGCTGTCGCTGCGGCTGATGACGAGCCCGGGCTTCCCCATCCCGCTCACCGGTGTGGTGCACGTGGCCAACCGGATCACCGTGCGCCGGCCGGTCGAGGTCGGCGAGCGCGTCGACTTCCACACGTACGCGGAGAACCTGCGCCCACACGAGCGGGGCCGCCAGCTCGACGTGGTGCTTGTCGGCTCGATCGGCGGCGAGGAGGTGTGGCGCGGCGTGTCCACGTACCTCGGGAAGGAGCGCGCGTCCGGCGGCGGCCCGCCGCGCGACCGGGCTGACCGCCCGGAACCGCCGGCCTTCTCCGCGCAGTGGCGGGTGATGCCCCGCGTGGGTACTGACTACGCGCGCGTCTCCGGCGACCACAACCCGATCCACACCTCGAAGCTGGGCGCGCGGCTGTTCGGTTTCCCGCGCCCGATCGCGCACGGCATGTGGAGCAAGGCCCGATGCCTGGCCGCGCTGGAACCCCGGCTACCGGAGGCGTACACGGTGGACGTGGCGTTCAAGCTGCCGGTGCCGCTGCCGTCGACTGTGGCGTTCAGCGCCTCGCCGAACGGCGCGGGCTGGGACTTCGCGCTGCACAGCGCCCGGGACGGGAGGCCGCACCTGACCGGTTCGGTGCGCTGAGGAAAAGAGGGGACTTGCCGTCCCCTCTTTTCGGCGCTAAGTTGTTCTCAGAGTGAGTTGTTCTCAACCTGAGAGAGTGAGTGACCGTGAACGAGCAGGACTTCCTCGCCGGGTACGACCCGCGGGACTACCCGGCGGTCGCGGTCACCGTCGACGTGGTCGCGCTGACCATCCGCGAGGGCGCGCTGCACCTGCTGCTGATCCGCCGCGGCGCGCCGCCCTTCGCGGGGCACTGGGCGCTGCCCGGCGGCTTCGTCCAGCCGGACGAGGACCTGACCGCCGGTGCCCGGCGCGAGCTGGCCGAGGAGACCGGCCTCGGCGGTGAGCGGCTGCGCCGGGTGCACCTGGAACAGCTCGGCAGCTACGGCGCGCCGGACCGCGACCCGCGCATGCGGGTGGTCTCGGTCGCGCACCTGGCGTTCGCCCCCGACCTGCCCGACCCGGTCGCCGACACCGACGCCGACGAGGCGATCTGGCTGCCGGTCACCGCGCTGACCAGCCGGCAGCTCGCCTTCGACCACGGCCGGATCATCGACGACGGCTTGGAGCGCGCCCGTTCCAAGCTGGAGTACACGCCGCTGGCCACCCGCTTCCTCGCCCCCGAGTTCACGATCACCGAGCTGCGGGAGGTCTACGAGACGGTCTGGGGGCACCCGCTGCACGCCGGCAACTTCCACCGCAAGGTGCTCTCGGTGCCCGGCTTCGTGGAGAGCACCGGCGCCAGCACCGAGCGCGGCGGCGCGCGCGGCGGCCCCCGGGCCAAGCTCTACCGCGCCGGAGACGCCCGGCTGCTGCACCCGGCGCTGCTGCGCCCCGCCCGGGAGGAGACGGTGCGGTGAGGACCGAAGAGGCGATCCGGCTGGTCACTGCCGCGCGTACCGACGCCGACCTGTTCGGCGCCGACGAGCCGGCCCGCCGCTACCGCGAGCTGGTCGGCGCGCTGCACCCCGACCGGCTGGGCGCGGCCGACCCCGGCGTACGCGCCGCCGCCGCCGAAGCACTCGTCACCGTCACCACCCGGTGGCGCACCCCGGCCCCCGCGTACACCGGCGACGTCGCCACCCTGCACGAACGCAAGGAAGGGCCCCCTGTTAACGCCTCCGGTAGAGGAGGGGCCCCTTCTTATCACCTGGCCAAGGTGGCCCGGCACCCCGGCGACAACGACCTGATGGCCCGCGAGGCGCGCGCGTTGCGCCGCATCGCCGAGCGCGGCGACGCCAGACACCTCGCGTACGTGCCGAAGCTGGTCGACTCCTACCCGGCGCGTGACCCGTCGACCGGCGTGCAGCGGCACGTCAACGAGCTGGTGACCGTACCCGGGCTGCGCAGCCTTGACGACGTGCGCCGCGCGTACCCGGACGGGCTGGACCCGCGCGACGCGGCCTGGATGTGGCGGCGGCTGCTCGTGGCGCTCGGCCTGGCCCACCGCGCGGGCGTGGTGCACGGCGCGGTGCTGCCCCGGCACGTGCTGATCGAGCCGGACGCGCACGGCCTGGTGCTCGTCGACTGGTGCTTCTCGGCCGAGCCGGGCGGGCTCGTGCCGGCGCTGGTGCCCGGCCACGAGGACTGGTATCCGCCGGAGGTCGCCGCGAAGCGGCAGTGCGGCCCCGGCACCGACATCGCGATGGCCGCCCGCTGCATGACCTGGCTGATGGGCGACCGCGCGCCCCGCGAGCTGCGCGCCTTCGCCGACGGCTGCCAGGGCGCCGCGCTCGCCACCCGGCCCGACGACGCCTGGCGGCTGCTGCGCGAACTGGACGAGGTGCTGCACCGGCTGTACGGGCCGCGCACCTTCCGACCCTTCACCCTCAACCCGTAGGGAGGCTGCCATGGGCAGTGGAATCTGGTCCACCGACGTGTACGACGCCGCCGACCGCTACCGGCGCCGCACCGGCAAGAGCGCGTTCTCGTACAGCGACAGCGGCGCGCGCAAGGTGCACCCGGCGCTCGACCCGCGCGACGCGCTGCGGGAGAGCCGCGACTCCGCCGAGCACCCGCAGTCGACGCCGATCGCCGTGCTGTTCGACGTCACCGGCTCGATGGGGCACGTGCCCCGGGTGCTGCAGAGCAAGCTGCCGCAGCTGCTCGGCCTGCTGCTGCGCCAGGGGTACGCGAGCGACCCGCAGATCATGTTCGGCGCGATCGGCGACGCCACCTGCGACCGGGTGCCGTTGCAGATCGGGCAGTTCGAGTCCGACAACCGGATGGACGACGACCTCGGCCGGATCGTGCTGGAGGGCGGCGGAGGCGGCCAGATGATGGAGTCGTACGAGCTGGCGCTGTACTTCATGGCCCGGCACACGGCCACCGACAGCTGGGACAAGCGCGGCCGGCGCGGCTACCTGTTCATCATCGGCGACGAGCTGGCGTACGCGGGGGTGAAGCGCGCGGAGGTGGCCCGGCTGATCGGCGACGACCTGAGCGAGGACGTGCCGGTCCGGCAGATCGTGGACGAGGTGACCGCGCGCTGGGACACCTACTACCTGCTGCCCGCCGGCAGCCACTACGCGGGCAACCGCAAGGTGCTGGACTTCTGGCGCGGCCTGCTCGGGCAGAACGCGGTCGAGCTGGACGACCTGGACGCGGTCTGCGAGACGATCGCGCTCACCGTCGGGCTCGGCGAGCAGGCCATCGACCTGGACGCCGGGCTGCGCGACCTGGACCGGGCCGGCTCCACCGCCACCCGGACCGTCTCGAAGGCGCTCGCCCGGCTCGGCTCCGGCCGCCGCGCGGTGGCGACGCTGCCGTTCAGCCCGGCCGACGGCGGAAGCGGGGTCACCCGGCTGTGAACCACGTGATGGTGGTCGACCTCGGCTACGGCGACGCCGGCAAGGGCACAGTGGTGGACCTGCTCTGCGCCACCCGGCAGGTGCACACGGTGGTCCGGTTCAACGGGGGCGCGCAGGCGGCGCACAACGTCGTCCTGCGCGACGGGCGGCACCACACGTTCGCGCAGTTCGGCGCCGGGACGTTCCGTCCGGGCGTACGGACGCACCTGGCGCGGCACGTGGTGGTGGACCCGCTGGCGCTGGCAGCCGAGGCCGACCACCTCGCGTCGGTCGGCGTACCAGACGCGCTCGACCGTCTGACTGTGGACGGGGAGGCGCTGCTCGCCACCCCGTACCACCGGGCCGCCAACCGCGCCCGGGAGATCGCCCGGGGAGCCGACCGGCACGGCTCCTGCGGGCTCGGGGTGGGCGAGGCGGTCGCGTACGGCCTCGCCCACCCCGACGAGGCACCCCGGGTGGCGGACTGCCGCCGCCCGGCGGTGCTGCGCCGGCGGCTGACCGCGCTGCGGGACCGGCTCACCGCCGAGCTGGGCCCGCTGGACGCGCCGCCGGTCCAGGACTGCCTGCCCGCGTACGCGGCCTTCGCGCGCCGGGTGGCGATCGTCGACCGGACCTGGCTGGCATCCGCGCTGCGCGAGGGCACCTGCGTGTTCGAGGGCGCGCAGGGGGTGCTGCTGGACGAGTGGCACGGCTTCCACCCGTACACGACGTGGAGCACCACGACGTTCGCCAACGCCGAGACGCTGCTCGCCGAGGCGGGCCTGGCCGGGACCGCGCAGCGGCTCGGCGTGCTGCGCACGACCACCACGCGGCACGGTCCCGGGCCGCTGGTCACCGAGGACGCGACGCTGCCGTTCACCGACCGGCACAACGGGACGAACCCCTGGCAGGGCCGGTTCCGGTTCGGGCACTTCGACGCGGTCGCCCACCGGTACGCGCTGGAGGTCGCCGGCGGGGTGGACGGGCTGGCGCTGACCCACCTCGACCTGGCCGGGTCCGAGCTGCGGATCTGCCGCCGGTACGAGGGCCTGGACCGGCTCGTCCCCGGCCCGGCCGGTGACCTGGACCGGCAGGCGGCGCTCACCGGGCGGCTGATGCGGGCCCGGCCGGTGCTGGACTCGGCGCCCGCCGACTGGGCGGGGGCGGTCTCGGAGGCGCTGGGGGCGCCGGTGGTGCTCACGTCGCGCGGGCCCACGGCCGAGGAGAAGGAAGGGCCCCTTGTTAACGCCTTTTGTATGGGAAGGGCCCCTGCTTAACACCGCACCACCGAGCATGGGTGCATGGGGGACGCGCTCGACCTGCTGCACCACACGGTGACCTCACCGTGGGTGTACCTGGTGATCATCGCGGTCACCGCCGTCGACGCGTTCTTCCCGGCGGTGCCCGGCGAGACCGTGGTGATCACGGCCGGGGTCTTCGCGGCGGGCGGCGAGCCGGACCTGGCGCTGGTGATCGTGACCGCCGCGTTCGGCGCGCTCGTCGGCGATCACGTCTCCTACGCGATCGGGCGCGGCGGCGGCGCGCACCGGCTGGCCCGCTTCCCGGCGGACAGCCGGCGGCGGGCCGGCTCCGAGTGGGCCCGCCGGGCCGTCGACAGGCGCGGCGGGATGATCCTGACCACCGCCCGGTACGTCCCCGGCGGCCGCACCGCCGTCACGCTGACCATGGGTGCGGTCCGCTATCCGGTGCGGATGTTCCTGCTGTACGACGCGCTGGCCTGCGCGACCTGGGGGATCTACTGCACGCTGCTCGGCTACTTCGGCGGCCTGGCGTTCGAGCACAACCCCGTCTCCGGGCTCCTCGCCGGGGTCGCCATCTCGCTCGCGGTCACCGGGCTGTTCGAGGCCGCCCGCTGGGGCCGGCGGCGGGCACACCGGCGAGCCGCCGCGCGCCGCGACTGTTAAAAAGGGGCCCTTCCACTACCGGAGGCGTTAAGAGGGGGCCCTTCCTTACACAGCGCCGGGGTGCCAGGTGGCGCCGCGCAACAGCTGGTCGGCGCCGAGCCAGGCCACGTTCATCATCCGGGTCGCGGTCTTGCCGGCATCGGCCTCCGGGTGGTCGGCCAGCCAGTCGGCGAGCGACTCGGAGGCGCCGACGAGCGCGTACGAGACCACCTCCAGGTCGGTGGCGCCGACCTCCCGTCCGGCGGCGCGCAGCGCGTGGTCGAGCATCCCGGCCACCACCTCGACCAGCCGTCCCCGCATGGCGGCGAGTTCGGCGGCGAACGGCTGCGAGCCGCGGGCCTGCCGGTAGAGCACGGCCCAGCCGTCCCGGTGCGCGCCGACGAAGCCGAAGAACGCGCGCAGCCCGCGCCAGAGCCGCTCGTCGGCGGGCAGGTCGGGGGCGGCGGCGCCGGCGATGGCCTCCATCATCCGGGTGCTCTCGCGGTGCAGGCAGGCGATGAAGAGTTCTTCCTTGGTGCCGAGGTAGGCGTAGACCATCGGTTTGGAGATGCCGGCGTCGTCGGCGATCTCGTCCATGCTGGCGGCGTGGAAGCCGCGACGGGAGAACACCTTCACCGCCGCGTCGAGCATCTGCTGCTCGCGTACGGCTCGGGGGAGGCGCTTGAAGGTCGGCGTGCTGGACACTCTTGCGAGCATACCTACCCGTGCGTAGGGTTACGCCAGAGTAACCAAGCTGGCCCCGCCCGAGAGGTGCATTTCCTGATGACTGACTTCGACCCGGCCAACTTCGCGAACGTCGGCCCCAAGGAGTTCGCGCAGCTGGTCAAGTCCACGCCGGACGCCAAGATCGCCGAGATCATGTCCGGCGAGTCGCGCGGCAAGATCCTCAGCGAGGTCTTCAACCGGATGCCCACGCTGTTCCGCGCCGACCGCGCCGGTGCCACCAACGCGGTCATCCACTGGAACATCACCGGCCGCCCGGACGGTGGCACCGACACGTACGAGATCGTCATCGAGAACGGCGCCTGCACCGTCTCGGAGACCGCCACCCGCGACCCGAAGCTGAGCCTCACCATGGGCCCGGTCGAGTTCCTGAAGATCGTCTCCGGTGGCGCCAACCCGGTGATGATGTTCATGACCGGCAAGCTGAAGGCCAAGGGCGACCTGGGCCTGGCTGCCAACATCGCCAACCTGTTCGACATCCCCAAGGCCTGACATGGCCGAGTTCTCGCTCGACCTGAACGAGGAACAGCGGGATCTACGCGACTGGGTGCACGGCTTCGCAGCCGAGGTCGTGCGCCCGGCCGCGGCCGAGTGGGACGCCCGGGAGGAGACCCCGTGGCCGATCATCCAGGAGGCGGCGAAGGTCGGCCTGTACGGCTTCGAGTTCCTCGCCACCTGCTGGGCCGACCCCACCGGCCTCTCCCTGCCGATCGCCAGCGAGGAACTCTTCTGGGGTGACGCCGGCATCGGCCTGAGCATCTTCGGCACCTCGCTCGCGGTCGCCGCGATCTACGGCGCCGGCACCCCCGACCAGCTCGTCGAATGGGTGCCGCAGTGCTTCGGCGACGTCGACTCCCCGGCCGTCGCCGCGTTCTGCACGAGCGAGCCGGAAGCCGGCTCCGACGTCGGATCGATGCGTACCCGCGCCGTCTACGACGAGGCCACCGACGAGTGGGTGCTCAACGGGCAGAAGGCGTACGCCACGAACGGCGGCATCGCCGGCGTGCACGTGGTCACCGCCTCGATCGACCCCGAGCTGGGCTCGCGCGGGCAGGCCGCGTTCGTCGTACCCCCGGGCACCTCCGGTCTGACCGCCACCCGCAAGCTGCGCAAGCTCGGGCTGCGCGCCTCGCACACCGCGGACGTCTTCCTCGACGACGTCCGGGTGCCGGGCCGCTGCCTGCTCGGCGGCAAGGACGCGCTCGACGAGCGTCTGGCCCGCGCCCGGTCCGGGCAGCGCGCCTCCGGCCAGGCGGCGATGCGGACGTTCGAGCTGTCCCGTCCGACAGTCGGGGCGCAGGCGCTCGGCGTGGCCCGCGCCGCCTACGAGTACGCCCTGGACTACGCCAAGGAACGGGTCCAGTTCGGACGGCCGATCATCACCAACCAGGCGGTCGCGTTCGCGCTCGCCGACATGAAGATGGAGATCGACGCCGCCCGGCTCCTGGTCTGGCGCGCCTCCTGGATGGGCCGCAACAACCGGCCGTTCGCCGCCGGCGAAGGCTCGATGTCCAAGCTCAAGGCCGGCGAGGTGGCCGTCTCGGTGACCGACAAGGCGGTCCAGCTCCTCGGCGGCGCGGGCTTCCTGCGCGACCACCCGGTCGAGCGGTGGTACCGCGACGCCAAGATCTACACCATCTTCGAGGGCACCTCCGAGATCCAGCGGCTGGTCATCTCCCGGGCCATCTCCGGCATGCAGATCCGCTGACCGCCGGCGGCACGCCGCCCGGCCCGTGACGACAGGCAGCGCCGTCGCGGGCCGGGCGCCCCCGCCTGGCCGACCCGACCCGCGATCGGGCGCAAGATCACGCAAAACCGGACGGCCGATCCGTCCGGAGCCTGGTCGACGAACCACGAACGCGAAGGAGTTGCGCCTTGGACCTGCCGTTCATCGCCGCCACGCTGACCCGCCGTGGACTGCTCACCCCGGGCCGCCCGATCCGGGTCGTCTCGCAGCTCAACGCGCTGCGCCGGTGGGGCTGGAGCCTCGCCGGGGAGCTGCGCCAGGCCGCCGCCCGCGACCCCGGCCGCGTCGCGGTGGTCGACGAGCGCGGCGCCACCATGACGTACCAGGAACTGCTGGAGCGCTCCGAACGGCTGGCCCGCTCCCTCCGGTCCCACCTCGGCGTCCAGGCCGGCGACCGGGTCGGCGTGCTCTGCCGCAACCACCACGGCCTGATCGAGGCGATAGTCGCCGCGATGCTGCTCGGCGCGGACGCCGTCCTGGTAAACACCGGCCTGTCCGCGGCTCAGCTGGGCACCGTGGCCGAGGAACAGGGTCTGCGCGTCCTGGTCCACGACGGCGAGTTCACCGAGCGCGTCCTCGCCCTCCCCGCCGAGGTGCACCGGGTCGACGAGCGGCGGCACGAGGAGCTGATCGCCGCCGCGGTCCCCGGCGAACAACTCCAGCCGCCCGAGCGGGACGGCCGCACCATAGTGCTGACCTCCGGCACCACCGGCGCGCCCAAGGGCGCCCGCCGCCCCACCCCGCACGGCTTCGGCCCGCTGGTGTCCATCATCGACCGCATCCCGCTGCACGCGCGGAACACCACCATGATCGCCGCGCCGATCTTCCACACCTGGGGGTACGCCGCCCTCCAGGTCTCGTTCGCGCTGCGCGCCACAGTCGTGCTGCACCGCCGATTCGACCCCGCCGCCACGCTGACCGCGCTCGTCGCCCAGCGGTGCGACGCGATGTTCGCCGTACCGGTGATGCTGCAACGACTCATGGAGGTCGAGCCGCCGCTGCCCCGGCCCCCGCTCAAGGTGGTCGCGGTCAGCGGATCCGCCCTGCCCGGCAACCTGGCCACCGCCTTCATGGACCGCTACGGCGACGTGCTGTACAACCTCTACGGCTCGACCGAGGTCTCCTGGGCCTCCATCGCCGGCCCACGCGAACTGCGCGCCGCGCCCACCACCGCGGGCCGGCCGCCGCACGGCACCCGGCTGGCGATCCTGGACGAGAACGGCCGCCCCGTCCGGGACGGCGAGGTCGGGCGGATCTTCGTGGGCAACGAGATGCTCTTCGAGGGCTACACCTCGGGCGTCGGGCGGGAGAGCCGCGACGGCCTGCTGGACACCGGCGACCTCGGCCGGCTCGACACCGACGGCCTGCTCTTCGTGGACGGCCGGGCGGACGACATGATCGTCTCCGGCGGCGAGAACGTGTTCCCGTCCGAGGTGGAGGACCTGATCGCCCGGCTGCCGCAGGTCCGCGAGGTCGCGGTGATCGGCGTACCGGACCCCGACTACGGCCAGCGGCTGGCCGCGTTCCTGGCGCTGCGGCCGGGCGAGACGCTCGACCCGGACGCGGTCCGCGAGTACGTCCGGCGCTACCTGGCCCGCTTCTCCGTGCCCCGCGACGTGGTGTTCGTCAAGTACCTGCCGCGCAACGCCACCGGCAAGGTGCTGAGCCGGGAGTTGCGCCGCTACTTCGACTGACGGACGGCGCCCCGCGAACCGGTCCCGCCGCGGGGGCGTCGCCCGTCAGTCGAGTATGCAGCTATGCCGATATCAGCATGGGAATCTCATAGCCAAGCTCCCATCCGCGTGCTCCCATCGCTTAGTGTCAATAGTTAACCGTAAGCGGCTTCTGGAGCGGCCGGCGTCGACGACGTCAGCGGAGGGATGTGCGGTATGGGACTACCGGTCCCGGGCGGAAACGGCGACGGCCACCAAGGCGGCGGCCCTGAACGGTGGATCTGGTCGATTGCGGGCAGTGGACTCCTGACCGTCCTGCTGCTGACCATGCTCGCCGGATCCGGCGTGGGCGTCGGGGCTACCGCCACCGAGGGGGTGCGTGTCGTGGGCGCCATCATCGGCGCCGCGTTCAGCGTGCTCGCCCTCTTGATCCGTAGGCGAGGCCGGTGACCGGCACACCCGGCAACGTGGCTGGGGTGCCGGGAGCCATGTGGAACTTCCGGCGTTCACCGTCCATCGGACCGGCGCGGCATCGTCAGCCGGGAATCGTGATCCGGCCCTCCACCGCACCCGCCGCGATGTCGGTGCGGTGGTGGGAGCCGGCCAGCTCGACCTCGCGTACCAACTCGTAGGCGGCGTCGCGCGCGGCGGCCAGGTCCGGGCCGGTCGCCGTACCGCAGAGGACCCGGCCGCCCGCGGAGCGCAACGTGCCGTCGGCGTCGCGGCGGGTCCCGGCGTGGATGATCCCGGCGCGGTCCGCGCCGGTGATCACATCACCGGTACGCGGGCCCGCCGGGTAGCCCTCGGCCGCCACCACGACTGTCACCGCCGCGCCGTCGCGCCACCGCAGCGGCGGGTGCGCGCCGAGCGTGCCGGTGGCGGCGGCGTGCAGCAGCCCACCCAGCGGCGTCTCCAGCAGGGCGAGCACCACCTGGGTCTCCGGGTCGCCGAAGCGCGCGTTGAACTCGATCACGCGCGGGCCGGACGGGGTGATCGCCAGGCCCACGTAGAGCAGGCCGGCGAACGGGGTGCCCCGGTCGCGCAGCTCCGCGAGCGTCGGGTGCACCACGTCGCGCATCACGTCGTCCACCAGGTTCGGCGGGGCCCACGGCAGCGGCGCGTACGCGCCCATCCCGCCCGTGTTCGGGCCGGTGTCGCCGTCGCCGACGCGCTTGAAGTCCTGCGCGGGCAGCAGCGGCACCGCCGCTTCACCATCGGTCACCACGAACAGGGAGACCTCGGGACCGGACAGGTACTCCTCGATCACCACCCGGCCGCACTCCGCGGCGTGCCGCTCGGCGGCGGCCCGGTCGTCGGTGACCACGACGCCCTTGCCGGCGGCCAGCCCGTCGTCCTTCACCACGTACGGCGCGCCGAACTCGTCCAGCGCCCGCGCCACCGCAGCCGCGTCCTCGCAGGTGTACGCGCGCGCGGTCGGGACACCGGCAGCCGTCATCACGTCCTTCGCGAACGTCTTCGAGCCCTCCAGCCGGGCCGCCTGCGCGCTCGGGCCGAACACCGCGATGCCCTTGGCGCGTACCGCGTCGGCGACGCCCGCCACCAGCGGCGCCTCCGGGCCGATGACCACCAGGTCCGCCGCGACCTCGACGGCGAGGGCCGCCACGGCCGCCGGGTCGGTGGGTGTCACCTCCCGAAGCGAGGCGACCTCGCCGATCCCCGGATTCCCCGGCGCTGCGACGAGCGCCTCGACAGCCGGATCCCCGGCGAGTCCGAGCGCGAGAGCGTGCTCCCGCCCACCACCACCCACAAGAAGTACGCGCACGACCCCGCATCCTACTGACCACCCCACCCCACCTCGTTGATCATGAAGTTGGCGGCAGGATGTGAGATCGAAATCGCCGTCAACTTCATGATCGATCCCCGCTCCTCGCGGCCAGTGCCGCGCGGACGACCTGGGGGATGTAGTCGGGGCGGAGGGTGTCGGGCCAGGTGAATCTGAGGACGGTCCAGCCGGCGTTGGTCAGGCGGTTCTGCCGCTGCCGGTCGTCGAAGAGCGCACCGGGCGTGGAGTGCGGATCTCTCCCGTCCGCCTCGGCGATCACCCGGGCCGCCCGCCAGCCCATGTCACCGATGCCGAGCAGGTAACCATCGGCGTCGCGCACCTCGATCTGGAGCGCGTCGGGCGGAACGCCGCCGTCGACGCACCGCAACCGGGTACGCGTCTCCAGCGGAGACTGGGCGCCGCCGTTCGCCTCGGCCAGATGGCGACGCGCGCTCACCACACCCCTCCGGCCCGCGATCAGTGCGGGGATGGCGCCGAACTCGCCCTCGTCGATCACTCCCTGGTTGAGCGCCGAGTCGAGTAGGGCTACCGCGTAGTAGCGGCGCATCCGAAGGACGAGTCCCGCGAGCGTGTGCGTGGGAGTTGTCACCGGAATGCCGTCGACAGTCGTCAGCGCCTGCTCGGGATGCTCGAACTGGTGCAACGTCACGGCAGGATCCCTGACGCGGGCCGGCCGGGCGGCCCGACCCGGCAGCGCGACGTGAATCGCACCCGTTCTCGGCAGCCCCGCGATCCCGTGCAGCTCGGCGGCCGTCCCGAGAACGGCATGCGCCGCCGGGCCCAGCGACAGGACCGCCGCCCGGATCCGCCGACGCCGTTCCACGCAGTCGGGGCCGGAGCGCTCGACGGCGTAGGTCGCACGAGCCAGCCGCCGCCACCGGCGCGAGGTCAGGAGATTGTCGATCTCGTGCCTGCTGTAGCCGGCTCGGAGCGCCTGCACACGGGTGACAACGCCGCCCTGGTCACGCGCGATCTGCCGGATCACCCAAGCCCGTTCCACCCACCGAGCGTCCCCGCGCACCCCACCCACGCGAAGCCCTTGTGGACAACCCACCCCACCCTGTGGATAACCCACCCCTCGCCCTCGCCCCGTTGATCATGAAGTTAGCGGCGATGTGGATCTACAAAACAGCCGCTAACTTCATGATCAACGGAGTGGTGCAAAGGGCGGGGTTAGGGGAGGAGGGGGTGGCGGAGGACGTTTTCCTCTCGGCCCGGGCCCACACCCACCACGCTCACGCGGGTACCGGTCAGCTCCTCGATGCGGGCGATGTAGCGCCTCGCGTTCTCCGGGAGCTCGTCCTCGGTGCGCGCCTTGGTGATGTCCTCCCACCAGCCGTCGTGCTCTTCGTAGATCGGCGTGGCGTGGTGGAAGTCGGTCTGCGTCATCGGCATGTCGTCGAAGCGCTCGCCGTTGATCTCGTACCCGACGCAGATCGGCACCTTCGCCAGGCCGGTCAGCACGTCCAGCTTCGTGACCACGAGGTCGGTGACGCCGTTGAGGCGGCACGCGTACCGGGCCACCACCGCGTCGAACCAGCCGCAGCGGCGCTCCCGGCCGGTGGTGGTGCCGTACTCGTGGCCGACCTTGCGCAGGTGCTGCCCGTTGTCGTCGAACAGCTCGGTCGGGAACGGGCCGGAGCCCACCCGCGTCGTGTACGCCTTGCTCACCGCGATGACCTTGGTGATCGCGGTCGGCGGGATGCCCGCGCCCACGCACGCCCCGCCGGCCGTCGGGTTCGACGAGGTGACGAACGGGTAGGTGCCGTGGTCCATGTCGAGCATGGTGGCCTGGGCGCCCTCCAGCAGCACGGTCTCGCCGCGGTCGAGCGCGTCCCAGAGCATCACCCGGGTCTCGGCGATGTACGGGCGCAGCCGCTCGGCGTACTGGAGGTACTCCTCGACCGTCTCCTCGACGTCGATCGCCTTGCGGTTGTAGACCTTGAACAGCAGCTGGTTCTTCTCGCGGAGCGCCAGCTCCAGCTTCTTGCGCAGGATGCCCGGGTCGAGCAGGTCCTGCAGGCGGATGCCCATCCGGGCGACCTTGTCGCCGTACGCGGGGCCGATTCCCCGGCCGGTGGTGCCGATGCGGGCGCTGCCGAGGTAGCGCTCGACCACCCGGTCCAGCGCCCGGTGGTGCGGCATGATCAGGTGCGCGTCGCCGGAGATGCGCAGGCGGGACACGTCCACGCCGCGCTCGGCGAGCCCGTCGATCTCCTGCAGCAGCACCTTCGGGTCGACCACCACGCCGTTGCCGATCACGATCATCGCGCTCGGTGACAGCGCACCGGACGGCATCAGGTGCAGCGCGTACTTCTGGCCGTCCGGCGTGATCACCGTGTGGCCTGCGTTGTTGCCGCCGGAGTAGCGCACGACGTAGTCGACCCGCTCACCCAGCAGGTCGGTAACCTTGCCCTTGCCCTCGTCGCCCCACTGGGCGCCGAGCAGCACGATCGCTGGCATCTCTTCCGCCTCCAGAAGGCTCGGGTGCCAGGTGGCGACCGGTCTGCGAGCCCGGGGTGTCAGGCTAACAAGTAGTGACGGCGGGACCAGCAGGGGTTGGTCGAGAAGCAGGAGGCTCCTTCGTGTACGACGTGGTGCTGCTCACCCTCGGCTCGGAGCGGGACGCTCCCGGTGGTGGCTGCGGCAGCGGCGGCGCCTGCTGCGGCGGCGCGGACGACACCGCCGCCGAGAGCGGCGAGGAGCGCTGCGAGACGCCGCGCGTACCGGTGCTGGCCTGCGCGGACGAGCTGACCGCCCGGGGTGCCCGGGTGACCACGGTGACCGCCCGGTCGGACGCCGAGATCGACGAGGTGCTGGCCCGGCTCGACGGCCCACCGCGCCCCGACGGCCTCACCTGGCCGGACCCCGACGGCAAGACCCGGCTGATCGTCGCCACGGCCAGTGACGGTCAGTTGCGCGCCGTCCTGCGCCGGCTGGTGCGCCGGTACGCTCCGCCGCCGAGCCGCCGCCCCGCGGACCTGGCGGACAACCGGACGGTGCCCGACCTGCCCCCGGTCGGCGTACTCCCGCTCGATCCGGCCCGGTCCGGGACGGCGCGTGACCTGGCCGCGCAGCTCGGGCTGCCCCGGGATCCGGCCGGGGTGGCCGCGGCGGTGCTGGACGGCACGGCCCGGCGGCTGGACCTGCTGCGCAACGACGGCGGCTCGGTGACGCTCGACGGCGCGCTGCTCGGCGCCGCCGACGACGCCGGCCGGCCGCTGCACTGGCGGGCCCGGGTCGAGGTCGACGGCACGGTGCTCAGTGACGGCGCCGAGCCGATCACCGCGTGCGCGATCGGCAACGCGGGCGGGTACGCGCGCCTCGGCGAGGTGGACCTGCTGGGCGGGCCGGACCCGGCCGACGGACGGGTGACGGTCGGCGTCGCCGTACCAGTGGTGACCCGGTCGGCGTTGGGCCGGAAGAAGGTCCGCCTGGAGGTACGGCGGGCGCGGGGACGTGCGGTGGCGGTGGTGCCCCGCGACGAGAAGGTGCCCTTCCTCGACGACGGCGTCGAGGGCGAGCTGAGCCGCAAGCGCTCCTGGTGGACCGAGCCGGGCGCCTGGGCGGTCTGGACGGGCTGACCTCGGTCGATCCCCGTCCGGCTCGCGCCGCTGGCCGTACCGCCTATCCTCGGCGGAAGGAATGGGGAGGAACCGTGGTGCACGACAACGACGACCGGGCCCACGTGCCGGGTCGAGGGCAGGTGCCGGAGCGGGACGTCGAGCCGCTCTGGCCGCCGGAGGAGACCGACGGCGTGGTGACCGCCCCGCCCTGGGCGGCCGTGCCCTGGCCGCTTCCGCCGGCCGACGCCCCCACGCCGTCGACGTCGGACGTCCCGGGGCCACCGGCGCCCGCGGTCGATCTGGACCTGCCGTTCACGCTCGACCAGCCGCCTGCCGGCGCGCCGCCGGCCCAGCCGGGCTCACCGGTCATGGCCGCCACGCCTCCCGCGTCGCAGGGAGCGCCCGGCCCGGATCCGGCCGCCGCATATCCCTCGTTGCAGGGCGCGCCCGCTCCCGACCCGGCCGCCACGCGGACACTGCCGGACCCGGCTGACACGCGGACGGCAGCCGACCCGGAGGACGCGCGGACGACGGCGCGCTCGGCCGACGCGCGGACGACGGCCGACGCGGACGGCGAGGGCGCCGGCAACGGCCGGGCCGTGTCTCCGTGGGCCCAGCCGCCGCAGCGGGCCACCGCCGACTCCGCACCGGACCTCGTTCCCGCTGACAGCGACACGCCGGGGTCCGGCACCGACCCGGCGCGGGCCGTCCACGCCGACGGCGCCGTCTCCGGCCGGGCCTCGGTCGCCGGCACTGCGCTCCCGCCGCCCGACACCGCCCCGGTGACCGGCCGGGCGCAGGTCACCGGAGCGTCGTCGCCGGGCACGGGTGAGCCGGCGCCGGAGCCGCCGCGTCTCGGGCCGTTCCCACCGTCGCCGGGCGTGCCGGCGCCGCCGTCGCCCTACGGCAACGGCTACCCGCAGGCCGGCTATCCCCAGGCCGGCTACCCACAGGCCGGCTACCAGCCGCAACCCGGCCAGCCCGGCTGGTACCCGCCGCCCGGCTGGACGCCACAGCCCGGCCCGGCCCAGACCGGCCCGGCGCAGGCCAGTCCGGCGCAGGCCGGTCCGACGCAGGCAGTCGCGGCGCCCAACGGCCCGGCGCACAACGGCCCAGCGCAGACCGGGCCGGCGCAGACCGGCGCCCCGGTGCCACCGCACGTGCCCGCCCCGCCGGTGTCCGGCCCGGCCGCGCCCCAGCCACCACAGCAGCCGGCGTACCCGGAGCAGGGCTGGACGCCGCAGCAGGCGGTACCCCCGACCGCCGAGGACTTCGCCCGCCGCCGCCAGGCCCGGCCGGTCGACCCGGTGGCCACCATGGGCGTACGCGCGGTGGTCAACAAGATCGGGCTGGTCCGGCTCGCGCCCGGGCGGCACGAGCAGGAGGTGAAGCGCGACATCGAGATGGTCCGCCGCAACTTCGGCGGGCTGCGCCAGGTGACTGTGGTCAACCCGAAGGGCGGCGCCGGCAAGACGGTGGCGATCCTGCTGCTCGCCATGACGTTCGGCCAGAAGCGCGGCGGATACGTGCTGGCCTGGGACAACAACGAGACCCAGGGCACCCTCGGCATGCGGGCGCAGCAGGACTTCCACGCCCGTACGGTGCGCGACATGCTGCGCGACCTGGCGCAGTTCCAGGGGCCGCACGGCCGGGTGGGTGACCTCTCGCAGTACGTCCGCTCGCAGGGCGAGGGCATGTTCGACGTGCTCGCCTCGGACGAGTCGGCGACCGGCGGCGAGATGCTCACCGCCGCCGCGTTCGCGGAGATCCGCGAGGTGGTCAGCCGCTTCTACAAGCTGATCTTCGTGGACACCGGGAACAACGTCCGGGCGCAGAACTGGCAGGCCGCGATGGACGCCACCGACCAGCTCGTGGTGACCATGTCGGCCCGGAACGACTCGGCCGAGACCGCCGCCCGGATGCTCGACCACCTGGAGCAGAGCGGCCGGCAGCGGCTGGTCCGGCAGGCGGTGACAGTGGTGTCGATGCCGCCGTCGCGCAAGGAGATCGACCTGCCCGCCATCCAGGCCCACTTCGCGGCGCGGACCCGGGCGGTGCTGCTGGCGCCGTACGAGCGCCTCATCGACACCGGCGAGCCGCTGCGGTACGGGCAGCTCTCCTCCGCCACCCGGGACGCCTGGCTGAAGATCGCCGCGTCGGTGGCGGAAGGGCTGTAGGACGGGCGCGACGGCCGGTACCCGGGTGGGGACCGGCCGTCGCGGCAGTGGTCAGTCGCCGGAGAGCGCGTCTCCGGCGGCCGGGTCGCAGTCACGGAGGAACTGGGCGCACCGGGCCGCCTCGTCCGCCTCGCCGATCTCGCCCGCCGCGCGGGACAGCACGTAGAGGCAGCGCAGGAAGCCCTGGTTGGGCGCGTGCGACCAGGGCACCGGGCCGTGGCCCTTCCAGCCGCTGCGGCGCAGCTGGTCGAGGCCCCGGTGGTAGCCGGTGCGGGCGTACGCGTACGCCGTGACGACCTGGCCCGCGGCGAGCGCGCGGCCGGCCAGCGCGGCCCAGGCCGCACTGTAGGTCGGGAAGCGGGCCGCGACCTCGGCGTACGCCTCGTCGGTGCCCTGCTCGGCCGCCGCCGCCAGCGCGGCGTCGGCCTCCTCGTGGGCCGGGAGCAGGGTGGCCGGTGGCTCAGGCAACAGGTTCTGCATCGCCCCATTCAACCCGCTTCGCCATCGGGTACGCGAGGGGCCTCGCCCGTACGGTTGGCTGAACGGCTGAGGGTTTCGTCACGCCTGCGGCGGGAGCACACGTACCCGCGGCCCATGCCGCCGACGTGGTTCTTGCACTACAAATACAGATCCGGAGCCTCCCCAGGACCCGGTTACGCAGGAGCCCGGCGGCGTGCCCGCCGGGCTCCTGTCGTTCCCGCCCCCGGTTTCGGCACTTGCCGTGCGGAGGCAGGATGACGGGGTGCCGACCCCACCACCCGCGGACGTCATCGAGCCGCACGCGCCCCACGTCAACGAGATCGAGACCCGCACCGCGTTCGAGCAGCGGCTGGCCGGGGGGACCCTGGCCGGGCTGACCGTGCAGGGCCTCCGCCTCGACCTCGACCCGGTCCCCGACCTGCGCCACGTCGACGTCACCGGCACGCTCTTCGTGGGCTGCCGGTTCGCCGGCCGCGAGGTGGGCGCGGACCTGGTCCGGCGGGGCGCCAACGTGGTCCCGCCGTTCTCCGGGCTGCCCTACCCGACCCAGCCGTCGCACCTCTACACGGCCGACGAGCTGGCCGCCGGGTTCGCCGAGAGCGGGTTCGCCGGGATGTACGACACCCGGGTGTACGCGCACTTCCGGGCGCACGGCGGCGCGCTGCCGGACGTACGCGAGGCGCTCGGGCAGCGACTGCACGACCACGGTGTGGACAACGCGCTGGCCGACGCCACCCGGTCGTGGCTGGCCGCGCACGGCCCGCAGTCGGTGGTGGGCGTGATGGGCGGGCACGCGGTGCCGCGCGGCAGCGTCGCGTACCGGATGGCGGCGGTGCTGGGCTGGGAGCTGGCGCGGGCCGACCGCCTGGTGGTGACCGGCGGCGGTCCGGGCGTGATGGAGGCGGCGAACCTCGGCGCGTTCCTCGCTGCGTGGCCGGCCGAGGAGCTGTCCGCCGCGATCGACACGCTCGCCGTCGCACCGGACTTCACCGACCACGAGCGGTACACGGCGGCGGCGCTGGCGGTGCGCAAGCGGTACGCGGACGGCCCGTCGCTGCCGTCGCCCCGTCCGTCGGCGCCCGGCACCGAGTGGGCCCGGTCCGGCGGGCTGGCCATCCCCACCTGGCTGTACGGCCACGAGCCGGCGAACCTGTTCGCGGGCCGGATCGCGAAGTACTTTTCCAACGCCATCCGGGAGGACACGATCCTGCGGCTGGCCCGGGGCGGGATCGTGTTCGCACCAGGCAAGGCCGGCACCGTGCAGGAGGTGTTCCAGGCGGCCACGAAGACGTTCTACGGCACCGACGGGGCGAGCGGGGCGTACGTGTTCCTGGACCGCGCGTACTGGACCACGGAGCTGCCGGTGGAGTCGCTGCTGCGGCCGCTGTTCGCCGCGTCCCCGTTCGGCGACCTGTCGCACACGATCCACCTGACCGACGACGCACGCGACGCCGTCCGCCTGCTGGTGCAGTGAAAGGAAGGGCCCCTTTTTAACGCCTCCGGTAGAGGAAGGGCCCCTTGTTAACGCACGGCGTTAACAAGGGGCCCTTCCTTACAAGCGGAGGGTCACTTCATGGTGGTGCCGGTGGAGCGCAGGTGCTCGCAGGCCTCGACCACGCGGGCGGCCATGCCGGCCTCGGCGGCCTTGCCCCAGACACGCGGGTCGTACATCTTCTTGTTGCCGACCTCGCCGTCGACCTTCAGCACGCCGTCGTAGTTGCGGAACATGTGGTCCGCGACCGGGCGGGTGAAGGTGTACTGGGTGTCGGTGTCGATGTTCATCTTCACCACGCCGTAGTCCAGCGCCTCCCGGATCTCCGAGAGCAGCGAGCCGGAGCCGCCGTGGAAGACCAGGCTGAGCGGCTTGTCCTTGCCGTACTTGGCGCCGACCGCTTCCTGGATCTGCTTGAGCACCTCGGGGCGCAGCTTGACGTTGCCCGGCTTGTAGACGCCGTGCACGTTGCCGAAGGTCAGCGCCGCCATGTAGCGGCCCTTCTCGCCCAGGCCGAGCGCGTCGACCATGGCCAGGCCGTCCTCGACGGTGGTGTAGAGCTTGTCGTTGATGGCGTTCTCGACGCCGTCCTCCTCGCCGCCGACGACGCCGACCTCGATCTCCAGGACGATCTTGCCCTTGGCGGCCTCGGTGAGGAGCTGCTCGGCGATCTCCAGGTTCTCCGCCACCGGCACGGCCGAGCCGTCCCACATGTGCGACTGGAACAGCGGCTCCTGGCCGGCCTTGACGCGCTCCTGCGAGATGGCCATCAGCGGCCGGACGAACTTGTCCAGCTTGTCCTTCGGGCAGTGGTCGGTGTGCAGCGCGATGTTCACCGGGTACTTCTTGGCGACCTCGTGGGCGTACGCGGCGAACGCCACCGCGCCGGTCACCATGTCCTTCACGGACGGGCCGGACAGGTACTCCGCGCCGCCGGTGGAGACCTGGATGATGCCGTCGCTCTCCGCGTCGGCGAAGCCCTTGAGCGCCGCGTTCAGCGTCTGCGAGGAGGTCACGTTGATCGCGGGGTACGCGTACCGGCCGGCCTTGGCCCGGTCCAGCATCTCCGCGTAAGCCTCAGGGGAAGCGATGGGCATGTCGAACGCTCCTTACTTACCGCTCTCGGCCGTGCAGGCCGCTGTCTTCCATGGGCGCGACCGTTCCGGTCGCTCACGTCCACGGGTGCGCCGGACCGCGCTGTCCACCGCGGGCAGTATCCCGTAGGAGCGCGCACGGGGCACAACCGGCCCGGGCGCTGCTCACCGATTCTCCAGCCGGTCCGGCACGACGACGCTGATCAGCCAGCTCACCACCGCCACCACGATGGCGCCCCAGAAGGCGGCCCAGAACCCGTCCACGTGGAACGGGAGCTTCAGCAGACCGGCGATCCAGTCGGTCAGCATGAACAGCAGCGCGTTCACCACCAGCGCGAACAGGCCGAGCGTGAGCAGGTAGAACACACAGCCGAACACCTTGATGAGCGGCTTGAGCACCGCGTTCACGACACCGAAGACCAGCGCCACCACGATCAGGGTGAGCACGTTGTTGCCGGTGTTACGGCCGCTCACCTCCACCCCGGGCACGATCAGCGTCGCGATCCACAACGCGACCGCCGTGATCGCCAGTCGGATCAGAAAGCCCATGGCAACCATCCTGGCACCGGCCGCGCGCCGGGAGCGGGACAATCGCCGACTCCGCGTTCCGCCCGCCGCCGGGCGGCGGCCCGGACCAGCCCGTACGGTGGTGGGGACGATGCCCGCACGGAGATCAGGGAGGGACGATGGGTCAGCCCGACGAGGACTTCGCGCCCAGTGACCACCTCGCCCCGGAGGAGCGGGATCTGGAGGCCGAGCCGGCCGACGCGGTCGAGCAGGCCACCACGGTGACCGACGACAGCGACGGCGAGCCGCACCGCGGCCTGGAGGTCGACGACTGGGACGCCATGGAGCAGGCCCGCGTGGTCACCGCCGACGAGGACGACTACCGCTGATCCGGCGCCCGGGTCACCGCAGGGCGGTGACCCGGGCCGGATGGGCGGCGGCCCATTCCCCCAGCCGGTCGGCCCGCAGCGCGTCCAGGAACCCCGGGGTGAGTTCGGGGTCCGCCTCGTACCCGCGACCGTTCCACTCGGCGAGCACCGGGAAGGCGACCGCGACCGGCTCGGCGGCGCCGGCCCGGGCGGTCGCGCCCACCAGCGCCGGCAACGACAGGTCACCGGCGTCGACAGTGACGGCCGGGCCGATCCGGATGAGCAGCCGGTTGAGTTGCGCCGGATCGGTCGCCGTTCCCCGCTCACGCATCTGGCGGAGCAGGCCGGCGGCGTAGCGGGCCGCGTTGCGGTCGCGGTCCAGTCCTCCGTCGCGCAGGCCGTACCGCTGCCGCAGCAGGTCCACCGCCGCCGCGCCGTCGAGCCGCTGGCATCCGGCGGGAAAGCGCCGCTCGGTGTGCACCGAGCGAACCGGCTCCGGCAGGCAGACCGGCACGCCGCCGACCGCGTCGGTCAGGTCACGGGCCCCCGGGTACGTGAGCACCGCGCCGGCGTCGACGCGTACCCCGGTCAGCCGGGCGACCGCCTGGCGGGTCGCCCGGTAGCCGGCCGCCAGGTCGGTGCCCGAACCGGTGGCGCGGGAGAAGGTCGCGTTGAGTTTCTCCGTTCCGCCCGGCGCCGGCACCAGCAGGTCACGCGGGAGCGACACCAGGTAGAGCCGGCTCCGGTCGGCCGGCACGTGCACCAGGAGCACCGAGTCGGCACGGCGGCTGCCGGCCGACTGGTCGACGCCGAGCAGCAGCAGGTTCAGCGCGCCGCCGGGTTCCGGCTCCGGCGTGGCGAGCAGGGGCGCCGCCGTGGGCGCCGGTGGCCGGGGCGCCATGGCGGTGAAGCCGACCAACGCGACGGCGGCGACCGCCAGCGCCGTGCCGGCCAGGCGTACGCGCCGACGGCGTCGACGGCGGGTGATCACCGCCCGGTCGACGGCGGCCCGGACCGGGCCGACGGGCGGGGTCGACTCCTCGAGGCGGGCGAACGCGGCCCGCAGCTCGTCCTCGATCATCAGGAGACCTCCACGAGTTCGGCTCGGAGGGTGGCCAGCGCGCGCGAGATGCTGGACCGGACGGTGCCCACGGCGCAGCCGAGGATCTCGGCTATCTCCCCGTCCGGCAGGTCCTCGTAGTAGCGCAGCACCAGCGCGGCGCGCTGCCGCCGGGGCAGTCGGGACAGCCAGGAGCGGACCTGGTCCCGGTCGACTGCGGACTGGGCGTGGTCGGCGGACGCGGGCACCGAGTCGTCGACGTCGCCGCGCAGCAGCACGCGCCGCGCCCACGAGCCGCGCCGCCAGTCGATGAACTGGTTGGTGAGCATGCGTCGCACGTATCGCTCCGGGGCGTCGCTGCGAGCCACCCGCCGCCAGTGCAGCTGCACCCGGACCATGGTGTCCTGCACCAGGTCCTGGGCCTGGTGCGGGTCTCCGGTCAGCATGACCGCGTACCGCAGCAGGGCGCCCAACCGCGCGTCGGCGAACTCCTCGTACGTCACTGCACCTCCCGGTGTCCGTTTGAAGGACGGTCCCGGGCGGCTGGAACATTGCGGCGGCGACGATCATCCGTTCGGTCAATATTCATCATCTGGGACAACGCGATCCCTTAAGGAATCTTTAAGCTCCGTGGGCTCCACCTGATCACCCCCACGGGAGGACCCTCCACATGCTCAGCAACTCCAGCCGGCGTCTGCTCGCCGGGTTGGGCGTCGCAGGCGCGTTCGTCGCCGCCTCCGCCACACCCGGCTTCGCGGCTGACCCCAAGGTCAAGCTCGGCGTCTACTTCAGCGACACGACGATCGCCGCCGACTCAGACGGCAAGATCGACTACAGCATCATCCGCAGTTCGACCTCGGTCGTGCTGCACGACCTCACCGTCCGCTACGACCTCACCGGCCTCGCCGGCAAGGTGACCGTCGGCGAGGAGGAGAACACCGGTACGGACTGCACCTCGCCGTCGGCGAACGTGCTCGTGTGCACGACGCCCTGGGAGGTGGAGCTCGACGAGTGGGGTCTGTCCGGCGTCTTCCCGGTGCAGATCAAGCCCACCGGCAAGGCCCAGGACGGCGACACCGGCACGCTCAAGGTGACGCTGTCGGCGAACGGCGTCGACAGCGTCTCGCACGAGGCCAAGGTGCGCGTCGGTGAGGGCGTCGACCTGGCCGCCGGCCCGGAGACCACGGTGTCGGCCGCTCCGGGCAAGGGCTTCACCGCGCCGCTGAAGGTGACGAACGTCGGCGAGACCACCGCCAAGGGCGCCGCCGTCGTCTTCTACAACGACTACGGCATGAACGCCGCCAAGCACTACAGCAACTGCACGTACGTCGGTGACGAGCTGCGCACCTGCCGGTTCGACGAGGAGCTCCCCGGCGGCAGCACGTTCGGCGCGACGCTGCCGTACGCGCTCGGCGCGGACACCATGGCGCCCGGCAACCGGTACGGCGAGATCATCTGGATGACGCCGGACGAGTTCGAGGACTTCGAGAACTACCTCGGCAACTACGACGTGACCATCGGCAAGCCGGGCACCGACGGCAAGCTGACGCTGGCCGAGGCCGCCGGCCGCGCCGCCGCGCGGGGTTTCCAGGCCGACCCGCGGCCGGAGAACAACGCCTCGTACCTGCAGGTGAAGGTCACCGGCAACAACAGCACCGACCTGGAGGCGCTCGGCGCGTCGGTCACCGGCAAGGCGGGCGCGACCGTCAAGGCGACGGTGGGGCTGCGCAACAACGGCCCGGCCACGCTCGACTACAGCCGCTCCGGCAGCTCGGTCACGTACCTGACCTTCGACGTGCCGAAGGGCACCACCACGACCGCCGTGCCGGAGAACTGCTTCCCGGTGAAGGGCGACGAGTGGGGTGAGCCGGGCAAGCCGGGCGCGCGTCACTACCGCTGCTACTTCGACTCGTTCCTGAAGGCCGGGGACACCGTGAAGCTGGACTTCGGCCTGAAGATCGACAAGGTGATCCCCAACGACACCGGCCTCGTGAAGATCAACGTGCCGTGCGAGTGCGACGGCGGCTTCTACCGTGACCTGAAGCCGGCCAACGACACCGCCAAGGTCGTCGTCAACGCGGCGCCGGGTGGCGGCGACGGTGGCCAGGGCGGCGGTGACGGCGGCACGCTGCCGATCACCGGTTCCTCCACCGGCCTGATCGCCGGCCTCGGCGCGCTGCTGCTCGCCGCCGGCGCGGTCGGCTACGTGCTGACCCGCCGCCGCAAGACCCGCTTCGTAGCCTGACGAGAAGCACAAAGGTGCCCCGCCGACCCAACGGTCGGCGGGGCACCTCCACATAGAAGCAAGACACCCACCAGCAGTACGCCTCCGACGGGGCGCATCCACGAGGGTTTCCGGGGGAGCCCGACCCGCGCAGGGATCAAGCCTGACCGCCCGGAGCGGGTCGGGCTCCCCCGGAAACCCCCACGACAAAAACCAGAAAACAACGAGATCATCGACAAGTGCTGCTGACCCTGACCACGACCCACCGCCCCGCAACCGACCTCGGCCACCTCCTGGTGAAGCATCCGGACCGCGTGCAGACCTTCGATCTGCCCGCCGGCGCCGCGCATGTGTTCTACCCGGAGGCGGACGAGGCGCGCTGCACGGCGGCGCTGCTGGTCGAGGTCGATCCGCTCAAGCTGGGCGGGGGCCGGAAGAACCGCGCGCCGGAGGGCTTCGCGCTCGGGCAGTACGTCAACGACCGCCCGTACGCCGCCTCCAGCCTGCTCTCGTCGGCGCTGTCGAAGGTGTTCCGCTCCGCGCTGCGGGGCGAGTCGCGTGACCGTCCCGAACTGGCCGCGACCGCGATCCCGCTGACCGTACGGGTGCCGGTGCTGCGCTGCCGGGGCGGCGCGGAGCTGGCGGTACGGATCTTCGCCCCGCTGGGCTGGACCGTGACGGCCACCCCGATCCCGCTCGACGAGACGTACCCGGAGTGGGGTGACAGCCGCTACGTCGACCTGACGCTGACCGGCACGCTGCGGCTCGCGGACGCCCTCAACCACCTGTACGTGCTGCTGCCGGTGCTCGACGACGCGAAGCACTACTGGGTGGCGCCGGACGAGGTGGACAAGCTGCTGCGCGCGGGCGCCGGCTGGCTGGCCGGCCATCCGGAGCGGGCCCTGATCACGCGGCGCTACCTGGCGCACCGCCGGGCGCTCGCGGGCGTGGCGATGGCCCGCCTGACCGAGCTGCGCCTGGCCGACGAGCCGCCCGCCGACGACAGCATCGACCCCGCGCCCGGAGAAGCGCCGGTGGTGGAGGACGTCCGCCGCGCCTCGCTGGCGGTACGGCGGCGCGAGGCGGTGCTCGCCGCGCTGCGGGACAGCGGTGCGAGCCGGGTGCTGGATCTGGGCTGCGGTGGCGGCGCGCTGCTGACCGCGCTCGTCGCCGACCGGCGCTTCACCGAGGTGGTGGGCGTCGACGTGTCCGACCGGTCGCTCGGCCTGGCGGCCCGGCGGCTGCGCCTGGACCGGCTGCCGGAGCGGCAGCGGGACCGGATCCAGCTGTGGCAGTCGGCGCTGACCTACCGCGACGACCGGCTCCGGGGGTACGACGCGGCGGTGCTGATGGAGGTCGTGGAGCACCTCGATCCGCCGCGCCTGCCCGCGCTGGAGGACGCGGTGTTCGGTCACGCCCGGCCGGGCACGGTCGTGGTGACCACCCCGAACGTGGAGTACAACGTCCGCTACGAGGGGCTCGGGCCGGGCCGGTTCCGGCACGCGGACCACCGGTTCGAGTGGACCCGGGCCGAGTTCGCGGCCTGGGTGGATCAGGTGGCGGCGGCGCACGGCTACACGGCTGTCGTCGGCGGTGTCGGCGACGACGACCCGGAGGTGGGCGCGCCGACCCAGATGGCGGTGCTCACCCGCGCCGACCGCAACGAGAACACCAGCGACGACCGGAAGGAGGCGACGAACCGATGACCGTCCTGGACATCCCCGAGCTGGCACTGGTGGCGCTCGTCGGCGTCTCCGGCTCCGGCAAGTCCACGTTCGCCCGGCGGCACTTCGCGCCCAGCCAGGTGCTCTCCTCGGACACGTTCCGCGGCCTGGTCGCCGACGACGAGAACGACCAGTCCGCGTCCGCCGACGCGTTCGACGCGCTGCACCACGTCGCCGCCATCCGGCTGCGCCGCGGCCTGCTGACAGTGGTCGACGCGACGAACCTCCAGCCGCACGCCCGCGCCGGGCTGATCCGGGTCGCCCGGGAGCACGACGTGCTGCCGGTGGCGATCGTGCTGGACGTGCCGGAGGCGGTGGCCTGGGAGCGTACCGAGGCGCGCACCGACCGCACGTTCGGCCGGCAGGTGCTCAACCGGATGCGCCGCGACCTGCGGCAGTCGTACGGGCGGCTGGCCCGCGAGGGCTTCCGCAAGGTGCACGTGCTGCGCGGCGTGGAGGAGATCGACGCCGCGGAGATCCGCTACGAGAAGCTGTTCAACGACCGGCGCGAGCTGACCGGCCCGTTCGACGTGATCGGGGACGTGCACGGCTGCCGTACCGAGCTGGAGGCGCTGCTGTCCCGGCTCGGCTACGTGCTGCGACGCGACGACGCGGGCCGCCCGGTGGACGCGGAGCACCCGTCGGGGCGTACCGCGGTGTTCGTCGGTGACCTGGTGGACCGCGGCCCGGACTCCCCCGGCGTGCTCCGCCTGGTGATGGGCATGGTGGCGGCCGGCCACGCGATCTGCGTGCCGGGCAACCACGAGCAGAAGCTGCAGCGCAAGCTGCGCGGCCGGGACGTCCGGCTGACCCACGGTCTGGCCGAGACGATGGAGCAGCTCGCCGCGGAGCCGCCGGAGTTCGTCGCCGAGGTGGAGACGTTCATCGACGGCCTGGTCAGCCACTTCGTGCTCGACGGCGGCCGGCTGGTGGTGGCGCACGCCGGGCTGAAGGAGGCGTACCACGGGCGGGCGTCCGGCCGGGTGCGGTCGTTCGCGCTCTACGGCGAGACCACCGGCGAGACCGACGAGTACGGCCTGCCGGTGCGCTACCCGTGGGCGCGCGACTACCGGGGCTCGGCGATGGTCGTGTACGGGCACACGCCGACGCCCGAGCCGGAGTGGGTGAACAACACCATCTGCCTGGACACCGGTTGCGTGTTCGGCGGAAAGCTGACCGCGCTGCGCTACCCGGAGAAGGAGCTGGTCGCCGTACCGGCGGTGAAGGAGTGGTACGCCCCGGCCCGGCCGCTGGTCCCGGTCGCGCCCGTGCGGCCGGACACCGTGCTGGACCTGGCCGACGTGACCGGGCGACGCCACGTCACCCACCCGTACGGGTCGCTCACCGTGCCGGCCGAGAACGCCGCCGCCGCGCTGGAGGTGATGAGCCGCTTCGCTGTCGACCCGGGCCGGCTGGTGTGGCTGCCGCCGACCATGGCGCCCTGCTCCACGTCGACTGTCGAGGGGTTCCTGGAGCACCCGGCCGAGGCGTTCGCCGACTACCGGGCGGCCGGTGTCGACCGGGTGGTCTGCGAGGAGAAGCACATGGGCTCGCGGGCGGTGGTGCTCGTGGAGCGGGAGCCGGGCCGGTTCGGCGGCGGGGTGGTGCACACCCGTACCGGCAGGCCGTTCTTCGGCCCGCCGCTCGACGGCGAGCTGCTGGCCCGGGTGCGCGCCGCGGTCACCACCGCCGGTCTCTGGGCCGAGCTGGGCACCGACTGGCTGCTGCTCGACGCCGAGCTGCTGCCCTGGTCGGCGAAGGCGAGCGGGCTGATCCGCGAGCAGTACGCCGGGGTGGGCGCGGCCGGGCGGGCGGCGCTGCCGCCGGTGCTCGCCGCGCTGGACTCGGCCGCCGCGCGCGGGCTGCCGGTGGACGGGCTGCGTGACCGGATGGCCGAGCGGGCCGCCGAGGTGACCGCCTACTCGGCGGCCTACCGGGCGTACGTCCGGCCGACCGACGGGTTGCGCGGGGTGACGCTGGCACCGTTCGCGGTGCTGGCCGGGGCCGGGGTGAGCTACGCCGACCGCGACCACGGCTGGCACTTGGCGCTGGCCGACCGGCTCTGCGCCGCCGACCCGGAGTTCTTCACACCCACCCGGCGGCGGGTGGTGGACCTGTCCGACGAGTCGGCGGTGGCGGACGCGACGCAGTGGTGGCTGGCGCTCACCGCGGCCGGCGGCGAGGGCATGGTGGTCAAGCCGTACGCGGGCCTGGCCGCCCGTGGTCCGAAGGGCCCGCTGCTCCAGCCGGGGATCAAGTGCCGGGGCCGCGAGTACCTGCGGATCATCTACGGTCCCGGCTACACCGAGCCGGGTCAGCTCGCCGCGTTGCGCCGGCGCTCGCTGGGCCGCAAGCGCGGGCTCGCGCTGCGCGAGCACGGCCTCGGCCTGGCCGCGCTGGACGCCCTGGCCGAGGACGCGCCGCTCTGGCGCCGCCACGAGCTGGTGTTCGCGATCCTCGCCTGCGAGTCCGAGCCCGTCGATCCCCGCCTCTGACGAGGACGCCCGGTCCGGCCGAAATGCCGGACCGGGCCGGGGTACCCTGTGTGGCCGTGGACACAGCAGAGAAGACACGGATGTTCTCCGAGAGCGTGGCGCTGAACCCGCTCGATCCGAAGGACCTCATCCACACCTTCGGCATGATCGGCGTCTGGGTCATTCTCTTCGCCGAGACCGGGCTGCTGGTCGGCTTCTTCTTCCCGGGCGACTCGCTGCTGTTCCTCGCCGGGGTGGCCGCCTCCCCGGTGGCCGACGCCATCTTCGGCGACGGCACCCGCCTGTCCCTGGCCGGGCTGATGATCGGCGGGCCGCTCTGCGCCATCGTCGGCGCGCAGCTCGGGCACTGGCTCGGCGCCCGGTACGGCCGCCGCATGTTCGACAAGCCCAACTCCCGTCTGTTCAAGCGGGAGTACGTGGAGAAGGCCGAGTACTACTTCCAGAAGTTCGGGCCGGCGAAGGCGGTGGTGCTGGCCCGGTTCATCCCGATCGTGCGGACGTTCCTCAACCCGGTGGCCGGGGTGCTCGGCATGTCGGCCCGCCAGTTCTTCGTGTGGAACGTGGTGGGCGCGGTCCTCTGGGTGGACGGCATCCTGTTGATCGGCTACCTGCTGGCCCGGCAGATCTACGACGCCATCGGCGACAAGATCGACAGGTACATCCTGCCGGTGGTCGCGCTGATCATCGTGATCTCGGTGCTGCCGATCTTCTTCGAGTTCCTGCGGGACCGGCGTGCGCGCAAGCGCGGCGAGGCAGTCGCGGTGATCACCGCGGCGACCGTGGCCGGCACCGTGGAGGCGGCTCGCGAGGGCATCGAGGAGCACCGGCCGGGCCACGGAGACGGCGGGCAGCACCGCCGCTGAGCACGGTTCAGACACCGAAGGCCGGCCCTCGGGCGAGGACCGGCCTTCGGCATGACTGATCGAACCGGGTCACACGAACGGCCGCAGCCGTCATCGTGCGCTGATGGCGCCACCCCTCGCACGCCACCGGGCACCCGGCCGGGACGACCCTCCACGGGCCGGCCCGAAAGGTTTCAGCGAGCCTTCTTGGTGGCCCGCTTCCGCGGCGGGGTGAGCAGATCCGCGATCGTGGCGATCGCGGACGGCACCAGCCGGTAGTACGCCCAGACCCCGCGCTTCTCCCGCTCCAGCAAGCCGGCCTCGGTGAGGATTCGCAGGTGGTGGCTGACCGTCGGCTGCGAGAGGCCGAGCGGCGCGGTGAGGTCACACACGCACGCCTCCCCCTCGGGAGCCGACTGGATCAGGCTGAGCAGCCGCAGCCGTGCGGGGTCCGCGAGGGCCTTGAGGACCCCCGCAAGCCGCTCGGCGTCGGCGCGTTCGATCGGCTCGCCGGCAAGCGGCGAGATCTGAGGCATGGTCATTTCAGCCAACGCAGTTCCCACGTATTCCATCCTTCCACCAGCAGCATCGATCCGCCTGCATATCAGCAGATCCGAATCGGCAGACTTTTACGCCACAAGGCCGAGGTCAGCCAACGTATAGGCCGCCCGATAGGGCAATCCGGCGGCTCGCACCGCGTCGCCGGCGCCTCGATCAACAATAACCGCCACACCCACCACTTCGGCCCCCGCCTCGCGTAATGCCTCGACCGCCGTCAAAACACTTCCGCCAGTGGTGGAGGTGTCCTCGACCGCCAGGACCCGGCGACCGGCCACGTCCGGACCTTCGATCCGGCGCTGGAGGCCGTGCGCCTTGCCCTCCTTACGGACCACGAACGCGTCCACCGCGCCGTCGGTGCCGGCCGAGGCGTGCAACATGGCGGCGGCCACCGGATCGGCGCCCAGGGTCAGCCCACCAACCGCGTCGTACGCCCAGTCGGCGGTCAGATCGAGCATGACCCGACCGATCAACGGAGCCGCTTCGTGATGGAGCGTGACCCGGCGCAGATCCACGTACCAGTCCGCCTCGCGGCCCGACGAGAGCACCACCCGGCCGTGGACCACAGCCAGGTCACTGATGAATTTGCGCAGGTCGTCGCGGTCGCCCATGGCCCAAGAGAGTACTTCGCAAGTCTGAGAGCCGTGCTCGGGGTCCGCCCTGGTCAACCCAGTGGGCGACCGATGGGTGGCGATGAGCGGCTACGCTGCGCGACCGTCCATCGAGGTCGGCCGCCGACCGGCCCCGCCGCCGCTCAGCCGCGTCGCCGGTCGACCGCGCCCCGGGTGTCCCGGCGGAAGCCCCGCAGCAGGCGCTTCGGGGCGTACCGCAGCCCGGCGACCGCCACCTTGTACTTCCAGTCCGGGACACTCACGAACTTGCCTTTATGCAGGTCACGGAGCCCTTCGGCGACCACATCGTCGGCACGCAGCCAGGCCCAGGCGGGCAGGCGCGACATGTCGATGCCGACCCGCTCGTGGATGCCGGTGCGGGTGTAGCCGGGGCAGAGCGCCATCACCCGTACGCCGAGCGGCGCGACGGACTGGCCGATCGACTCGCTGAAATTCGTCACCCACGCCTTGCTGGCCGAGTACGTGGATCCCGGCATGGGGACACCGAAGCCCGCAACGGAAGAGACATTTATCACTGCCCCTTGCCCTCGTTCGATCATCGGGCCGAGCGCGGCGTGGGTCAGACGCAGCACCGCGAGCACGTTGAGCCGTACCAGCCGCGCCTCGTCGGCCACCGGCGACCGGACGAACGAGGTGTTCAAGCTGATCCCCGCGTTGTTCACCAGCAGGTCGACCGGTGGGCCGTCGGCAAGCCGGCGCTCGACCGTCGCACAACCGTCCTCGGTGGACAGATCGACCGCGATCGTCTCCGCGTCGCCGCCGTGCCGGCCGGTCAGCTCGGTCGCGAGCGCGTCGAGCCGGGTGGCGTCCCGGGCCACCAGGACGAGGTCCCAGCCGTCGGCGGCGAGCCGCCGGGCGAACGCCTCGCCGATGCCGAGGCTGGCGCCGGTGACCAGGGCACGGCGCCGGGAGGGGTGGGTGTCACCGGTCATGGGCGGTCCTCGGGAGGCGGCGGTGCGGCCCACGGCGACGCGGGCGGGGCGGACGCGGGCGGGGCGGACGGCTGGTGCAGGCCGGGCGGCGGTCCCCAGGGCGTCGGCCCGGAGACGGGCGCGCCGGACACGGTGGCGCCGTACCCGGACGGCCGCGCCGGTCCGGTGCCGCTGCGCAGGAACGCGCCGGCCGACGGCAACGTGAGCAGCGCGGCGACCACCAGATAGCCGAGGATCTGCGCCACCGACACCACCGCGTTCACCGGGATCCACCACCCCGGGTAGGCGTCCCCGACCAGCCCGAGCAGGTCGGCGGTGATCCGGTCCTCGGGGCCGAGTTGCAACGGGGCGGCCCGCTGGCCGACCAGCAACGCCAGCCCGCAACAGCCGCAGAGCAGGCCGGTGCCGGCGACGACCCAGGTTCCCACGCGGGCCCCGGACCGGCCGGCGAGCAGGCCGAGCGCCAGCCCGACCAGCAGCAGCGCGGCCAGCACGCCGAGCACGGCGGCGAGGTAGGTCGAGGCGCGCAGCAGCCCGGCCACCTGGTCGATGTCGCCGCCGCTCGCGCCGGTCTCGTCCGCCGCGGCGGCCCGGAACCGGTCCACCGTGCCGCCGGTGACGGCGAGGTTCGCCACCGCGTACGCCACGGCGCCGACCGCCATCGCCAGCAGCACCGCCACCGCGGCGAGGACGGCGCCCGGCCGGCGGGGGGCGGCCCGATCGGGGTACGACACGACTGATCCCTCCGGTAGGCGTCGGATGCAACCTACTCGGAGGGATCGTCGGCGTCGCCTCAATCCGGACGTCAACTTCCGGGTGGCGGCTCCGGGTCGCGGCGCTCGCCCGGCTGACCGGCCGGCCCGGCCGGCGGCTGACCGGCCGACGGCGGCGGACCGCCCGGCGTGGACGGCGGCGGCGGGGTGCCGGGAGCCGGCGGGTACGCCGGGTCGCCGGTCGGGCCCGGGTACGACGGGTACGACGGGTCACCCGCGTGCCCCGGGGCCGCCGGGTACGCGCCGCCCGGTACCGGCGGCTCCCAGCCGGCCTTGGGCTTGCGGAAGAACTCGTTCGCCTTCGGCAGCGCCAGCAGGATCAGCGCGGCCAGCAGGGCGAGCAGCGCCACCAGGCCCAGCAGCAGGTTGACCGGGGTGTACCAGGACGGCAGAGCGTCGTCGAGCCGGCGCTGGATCTCGTCCGGGCTGGGCATGTCACCCGTGGCGGTGCCGCCGGTCATGCCACCGGTGAGGCCGGTGAGCAGCCCGCCGCCGGTGCAGCAGAGCAGGATGCCGCCCAGCACCCAGGTGGTGATCCGGGAGGCGTTCTTGCCCCTGTTGTTCAGCAGCGCGAGCACGACGAGCCCGGCCGCGATCAGCAGCGACACGATCGCCGTGACGATGCTGAACACGTACGCGATGTCGGCGGCCCCCTCGGCCGAGGAGCCCGCGTACGCGTCGGTGAGGACGTCGCGGACGGTGCCCGCGACGGTCAGCGCCACGATCAGGTTCACCACCTGGATCGCGGCGACGAGAATGAGCAGCCAGCTGGAAAGCGTCACCACACTGGGACGCGCGCGGGGCGCGGTGCCCGGAGCATCGGCCATGATTCTCCCTTTCCTGGATCAGGTGACCACCGTAGCGATCTCGCACCAGGTCAGCATGTCGGAACGGCTCACCGGTCCGCGGCGCGGCGCAGCCGGCGGTGCTCGGCGGTGACGACACCGAGCAGCGCCAGGTCGAGCGCGACCGCGGAGACCGCGCCGAACTGGTTGACGGTGAAGTTGAAGACCTGCCCGAACAGCAGGTCGACCAGGAGCGCCAGCTTGAACAGCCGGAACGCCTCGGCCCGGTCGCGGCGCAGCAGCCAGGCGGCCCACAGGCCGAGCACGGCCGTGATCAGCGCGCTGGCGCTGACACCGAGGATCGCACCCCACTCCCGTTCCTCGCCCAGGTGCCCGGTCACGCCGTCGAGGAACACGGCCAGCACGGTGAGCACCGGCTCCACCACCAGATAGACCACCACCGGCCAGATGAGCCAGCGGCGTCCGGCCGCCCAGACGGCGAGACGCCGGGCCCGGTCCGCCGCTCGCTGCCAGAACCGCACCGGCGGCGGCTCCCGGCGGGGTACGGCGTCCAGCAGTTGCGCCACCGCCGTCTCGGTGGCCGGTCCGGTGCCCTGCACGAGACGCAGCACGGCGATCCGCCGCCTGTCGGTCAATCCGCCGGGCAGGCCGCTGAGCACCACGTCCAGCGCGTTGGCGGTGCGTTCGGCGGGGGTGAGCCGGGAGCGGCCGGTGCGCCCGCGTACCGCCTGGGTGAGCAGGACCAGCAGCGCGAACGCGACGTAGATGATGGCGGCGGCGGGGGCGTAGAAGTAGTCGGTGCCGGTGGTGACGAACTTGCCCACCTCGTCGATGAACAGCCCGAACCCGATGCCGCCGATCACCGCTCCGCCGCTGCGGGCGCCACCGCCGAGGAAGACCAGCGGGATGCCCAGACCCACGGCGAGCAGCAGGCCGCCCCAGAGCACGTGCGCGATGTGCAGCCCGCCGCCGCCGAGCTGTGGATAGTCGGCGGCCTTCAGGTACGCGCGTACGGCCAGCACGGTGACCACGCCGGAGAGCACGAACGCCTGGAGGTAGGACCCAGCCTGGATCGCCCGGGTCGGCAGCCGGCGGACCAGCCAGCCGATCCCCGGCCGGTAGCGCGGCGATTCGGGTGGCATGCCCCGAAACCTAGTAGCCGCGCCACTCCTCGCGGGCGTAGTCCAGCACCCTCGGTCGCAACAACGTGTTGGCCGGCATGTCCAGCCGGGCCCGGTCGGCGGGGAACGTGGCGGCTGCGGCCACCACCTCCGGGGTGAGGAAACGCAGCGGCGGCCGGTCGTCCGGCAGCGCCAGTTCCGGCGCCACGTCACCCGGCGCGGCGAGCACGAATCCCCAGTCGCCGAAGCTCGGCACGTCGACGTGGTACGGCACGGTGGCGAAGCCGGCCTCGCGGATCGACCGCTCGATCGACCAGTACGACCGGGGGGCGAAGTAGGGCGACCCGGACTGCACCACGAGCCGCCCGCCGGGGGCCAGCACCGGCCGAATCAGCGTGTAGAACTCGATCGTGTAGAGCTTCGCGGTGGCCGTCTCGTCCGGGTCGGGCAGGTCGGCGATCACCACGTCGAAGCGGTCCGTGGCGGTACGCAGCCAGGCGAACGCGTCAAGGTTGAGCACCCGTACCCGGGGGTCGGTGAGCGAGCCGCCGTTCAGCTCGCGCAGTTGCGGCTCGCGGCGGGCCAGCTCGACCACTGCCGGGTCGAGGTCGACGAGCGTCACCGAACGCACGTCCGGGTACTTGAGGATCTCCCGCGCGGCCAGCCCGTCCCCGGCGCCGAGCACCAGCACGTCGCCGTGCGCCCCGCGCATCGCCGGGTGCACGAGCGCCTCGTGGTAGCGGTACTCGTCGATCGAGCTGAACTGCAGGTCGCCGTTGAGGAACAGCCGCAGGTCGGTGTCGGAGCGGCCGGGCTCGGGCACCGACCGGGTCAGCACGATCTCCTGGTAGCGGCTGCGCTCGGCGTGCACCACCGGGTCGCGGTAGAGCTGCTGGCGGGTGGTCACCTCGAAGTCGTGGGCGGTCACCCAGGCGTACCCGAGGAGCAGGCCGACCACGGCGGTGGCCACGCCCAGCGCGGCCCGCGCCCGGCGGCTGAGGTCGGCGCGGAACACGGTGAAGACGAGCGCGACCCCGGCGACCGCGTTCACCGCGCCCACCACGAGCGCGCCCTTGAGCTGGCCGAAGACCGGGATCAGCAGGAACGGGAAGGCCAGCCCGCCGAGCAGCGCGCCCACGTAGTCGGCGGCGAACAGGTCGGCCACCGCGCTGCCCGCGGACTGCTCCCGGATGCGTTGCAGCATCACCATGAGCAGCGGAATCTCCGCGCCGATCAGCAGGCCGAGCACGAACGCGGTGCCGACGAGCGCCGGGCCGTACAGGTCGAGCCAGGCGAACGCGGCGTAGAGGCCGAGCACGGACAGGCCGCCGAGCAGCGCCAGCGTCAGCTCGATCACCGCGAACGAGACCACCGCCCGGGACTGCAACGGCTTCGCCACCAGCGCGCCGACGCCCATCGCGAAGACCATCACGCCGAGCACGATCGACGCCTGACCGACCGTGTCGCCGATCAGGTAGCTGCCGAGCGCGACCAGCGCCAGCTCGTACACCAGGCCGCAGGCCGCGCAGACGAAGACCGCGAGCAGGACCGCCGCGCGGGCCAGGCGCCACCGCGGCCGTGCGGCCACGTCGGCGGTCACCGTCTGCTCCGGGTACGTCCGGCGGCTCCCGCCCCGGCACGCTGCGCGGGCACCCGTCCCCGGTGGCTGCGGCGCTGCCGCACGCCCACGGCGATGAACAGCGCGGCGAGCAGGAACAGTCCGACCGAGCTTAGGACGTAGATCCAGCGGTCCCGCCAGAAGTCGTTGCCGGCGTCCGGCAGCGGCGCGGCAGCGGTGGACGGCGCGGCGGTGGGCGTCGCGGCCGGTCCGGCCAGCCCGCGTTCGGCGGCGAGCAGCGGCAGGATCGTGGCGGCCCGGGTGACGGCCCAGCCCGGGTCGTCGAGGAACGCGTCCTCGTCCAGCCCGAAGCGACCCAGCCGGGTCTCGATCGCGGCGAGGTCGGCGAACTCGATGTCGTCCGACCCCTTGATCCGGATCGTGGCGGAGTCCTCCGACTCGCTGCTGGACGAGGTGTACCTGACGTTCGCGGAGACCGCGATCCAGCGCGCGCAGCCGGGCGCGTCGACGACTGTGATGCCGTCGCCGAGGTTGGAGCCGACGCTCACCTCGTCGTACACGTCGAGCAGTTCCCAGCCGTAGCAGATGCCCTGGCTGTCGGCGGCGGCCCGGAGGATCGGCACGGTGCCGGAGCGTTCGTCGGCGGCCGGCGCGGGGACGGAAGTGTCCGAGTCGCCGCTGAACGCGCCGACGGCGCAGACGACGACCACGACCCCCACGACCACGGACCAGATCACCGTCTGGCTGCGTTTGTCCTTCCCCGCCGAATGCTGTGCGGGCTTTCCGCTCATCAGATGATTGCGGCTGCGATGATCGCGCCGGTGGCGAGGTGCACGGTGGCCGAGACCCACACCGCCGGGTGCGGCTCCGGATCGACCAACAGCTCACCGAGCTTGCCCGGAGTGGCGGCGTCGAGCAGCATGAACGCCACCGCCATGATCACCAGGCCGAGGATGCCGTACGCGCCCGCGCCGATCAGCCCCAGCCGGAAGTCGTTGTCGCTGGCCACGATCGCGGCCACCACGATGGTGCCCACCCCGACCAGGTTCGACGAGAGCAACAGCGCCGCGTTGCGGTTGCGCTCGACCCAGATCAGCTCGTGAAGCTTGCCCGGGGTGGCCACGTCGACCAGGACGTAACCGATGGCCATCAGAACGACGCCGACCACGCCGTACGCGAGGGTGACCAGCAGATCGGTGACGAGATGCTGCACAGAAGACTCCAGGGTGAGGGGGCGAAGGGGGCTACTTACCGGAACCGGGGCCGCCGCCCCGGACCGTGCTGCCTCGGCCCCAGCCCCAGCTGTTGCCGACGACGGTGTGGTAGCGGGGGTAGGCGGTGGTCATCTTCTCCAGCAGGATCACCGAGCCGACGGCGAGCGGGAGGATCACCACCGAGTCGTCGTCGTAGCGCAGGTAGACCCCGCTGCCGTCGACGTACTGGTCGGCCGGCTTCCAGGCGTCGGTGATCTGCTTGGACACCTCGCTCGGCGTCTTCCGGGAGGTGTACGCGATCGCGTTCGAGCCGATGTCCCGCCCGGAGGCGCGGGAGAAGTTGTCCTCCACGTAGCCCCGGGGCGAGAAGTTGCCGTAGAAGATCGTGAAGGTGGCGATGAGCGCGCCGATGACGGCGACCGCCACGCCCACCACGAACCACCGTCGGTACGTCACAGCTCCTCCACCACGGTCTCGGTCAGGACCAGCTCGTTCGTCTGGGGGTAGACGTGCCAGGTACGCCAGGCGAGCACGCCGTCCGGCGGCCGGGGCCGGACGGAGAGCGCGGTGACCGCGTCCTCGTCGCCGGGGAAGACCCCGATCAGCGCGTACGGGTCCTCGGCCAGCTCGGCGCGCAGCGCCGCGACCCGGGTACGCAGGCCGTCGCCGTCCGGCCGGAGCACAGCGGCCATGAACCGGTAGCCGGTCGTCTCGTCGTGCAGCGCGTCCGGCAGGTGCGGCGGGCGGCCGGGCAGGCAGGCGACCGTCTCCGTGAGCCCGCCGAGCACCACCTGGTGGGAGGCACCGAGCAGGCGCAGCCGCAGCCGGGGCAGCCCGGGCAGGTCGATGTCGCGTACGGCGAGCGCCGGCAGCTCCGGGCCGCCGAGGGCCAGGCTCAGATCGGCGGCGCTGGTGTCGACGTAGGGCGCGTCCAGGCAGACGAGCACGTCAGCGCACCGTCTCCGGGCCACCCTGCGGGTAGATCATCACCTCGGCGCGGCGCAGCTCCTCACCGAGGTTGACCTCCCAGCCGGCCTCCCCGTACGCCTCGAACGACAGCCGCGCGCCGCCCGGCGCCTGGTAGTCGTAGTAGCGCATGGTGCCGTGCGGATCGAGGCCGGTGCCCTCGGTCGCGGTGTACCGGGCCTGGCCCGACTCGTCCCAGTTGTAGCGGCGGCCGGCGATCTCCAGCGTCGGGGCGCCCGGCGTGACGGTGGCTGACGGCTCGCTGGTCCAGAGCACCAGCTCCAGGTCCGGGTCGGACTCGACGGAGAGCCAGCGCTTCACCCCGCCCGCGTCGTCGAGCAGGTGCTCCGCCCAGCTCCAGCCACCCTCGACCAGGTGCACCGAGCCTCGCACGGTGTACGGCACCGAGCGGATCTCGACGATGTCGCCGGGCTTGAGCGCGCGCGGGTCGCCGCGCAGCGCGTCCGCGTCCCGGTCCCGGAACGGGTCACCCGGCGCCGCCTTCGTCTTCGGGCGGGACTCCGACCGGGATTTCCGTACCGCGATCACGGCGATCACCACACCGGCCACCCCGACGAGGCACCCCAGCGTGGTCACCACGTACGCCAACGAACCGTTCACGACCGCCTCCCCCAACCTGCTAGGCGGGAACGGTAACAACCGCATGCACGCCTTCTGAAGTCCCGTTCGCTGAGTGTGCGGTCAGCTACTGCTCGCCGCCGGCGAGCCGGTCGGCGGCGTATTCACCCAGCGTGGCGCGGCCCATGAGGCAGCCGGAGAACGTGGTGAACTCGCCGTCGTCGTCGCGCAGCCGCGCCCAGGCGTCCCGCCCGGCGGCCGGGTCGACCGCCTCCAGCAACGTGGCCGCGTACGCCCGGCCGGCCGGGGAACCCTTGCGGAGCAGCTTGTCGACCCGCTTGCGGGCCGCCTCCGGGTGCTCCCGCAACCCCTGTTCCAGCCGTCGGTACGCCTCGGTCGCGGGCAGCACCTGCCCCGCCAGTCCCACCCCGCCGAAGGCGAGGGTGTCCGCGCCGTCGAGTTCCCGCGCCGCCTCGTCCAGTTCCCGCTCCCACACACTCATGCCCCACTATGTGCCCACCCCGCCACCCCCTCCAACCGCAAGGAAGGGCCCCCTTTTAACGCCTCCGGTAGAGGAAGGGCCCCTTGTTAACAACCTCCACGAGCAGGGCGCGGCCGGGAACGGCGAAGGCCCGGCCAAGAGGGCCGGGCCTTCGCAGGAGCTGGTCAGGCGGCGGTGACCGCCAGGGACTCCTTGGTGTCGGACAGGTCGACGCGGACCGTGTCGCCGTCGCGGATCTCACCGGCCAGCAGCGCCTTCGCGAGCTGGTCGCCGATCGCCGACTGCACCAGCCGGCGCAGCGGGCGGGCGCCGTAGATCGGGTCGTACCCGTGCTCGGCCAGCCAGGTCCGGGCCGCTTCGGTGATCTCCAGGCCCAGCCGACGGTCGGCCAGTCGGCGGCGCATCCGGTCGAGCTGAATGTCCACGATCGACCGCAGGTCCTCGCCCTGGAGCGCGGCGAACACCACGATGTCGTCGAGCCGGTTGAGGAACTCCGGCTTGAAGTGCGACCGGACCACCGCGAGCACGCCCTCCCGGCGCTCGTTCTCGGTGAGCGTCAGGTCGCTGATCACCGACGAGCCCAGGTTCGAGGTGAGGATCAGGATCGCGTTGCGGAAGTCCACGGTGCGACCCTGACCGTCGGTGAGGCGGCCGTCGTCGAGCACCTGCAGCAGTACGTCGAAGACGTCCGGGTGGGCCTTCTCCACCTCGTCGAGCAGGATCACCGAGTAGGGGCGGCGGCGTACCGCCTCGGTGAGCTGGCCGCCCTCCTCGTACCCGACGTATCCGGGCGGGGCGCCGACCAGGCGGGCCACCGAGTGCTTCTCGCCGTACTCGCTCATGTCGATGCGGACCATGGCCCGCTCGTCGTCGAAGAGGAACTCGGCGAGCGCCTTTGCCAGCTCGGTCTTGCCGACGCCGGTCGGTCCGAGGAACAGGAAGCTGCCGGTCGGGCGGTCCGGGTCGGCGACGCCGGCCCGGGCGCGGCGTACCGCGTCGGAGACCGCGCCCACCGCCTCGGCCTGGCCGACGACGCGGGCCCGCAGCGACTCCTCCATCCGGAGCAGCTTGGCGGTCTCGCCTTCGAGCAGCCGGCCGGCGGGGATGCCGGTCCAGGAGGCGACCACCGCGGCGATGTCGTCCGCGCCGACCTCCTCCTTGAGCATCGCGCCGTCGGCCTGGAGCCGGGCCAGTTCCTCCTCGGCCTGCTTCAGCTCGGTCCGCAGCGCCGGGATCCGGCCGTACCGCAGCTCGGCGGCGCGTTCCAGCTCGCCGTCGCGCTCGGCCCGCTCGGCCTCGCCGCCGAGGCGCTCCAGCTCCTCCTTGGCGGTGGAGAGCTTGGTGATGTGGCTCTTCTCGGTCTGCCAGCGTTCGGAGAGAGCGGTGAGCTGCTCGCGCTTGTCGGCCAGCTCCTTGCGCAGCCGCTCCAGGCGCTCGGCGGACGCGGCGTCCGGCTCCTTGGCCAGCGCCATCTCCTCGATCTCCAGGCGGCGTACCGCCCGCTCGATCTCGTCCACCTCGACCGGGCGCGAGTCGATCTCCATGCGCAGCCGGGACGCGGACTCGTCCACCAGGTCGATCGCCTTGTCCGGCAGGAAGCGGTCGGTGATGTACCGGTCGGAGAGCGCGGCGGCGGCGACCAGGGCGGCGTCGGTGATGCGTACGCCGTGGTGCACCTCGTAGCGCTCCTTGAGCCCGCGCAGGATGCCGATGGTGTCCTCGATGGTCGGCTCGCCGACCAGCACCGGCTGGAAGCGGCGCTCCAGCGCCGGGTCCTTCTCGATGTGCTCGCGGTACTCGTCGAGCGTCGTCGCGCCGACCATCCGCAGCTCACCGCGCGCCAGCATCGGCTTGAGCATGTTGCCGGCGTCCATCGAGCCCTCGCCCTTGCCGGCGCCGACCACGGTGTGCAGCTCGTCGAGGAACGTGATGACCTGGCCGTCGGAGTTCTTGATCTCCTCCAGCACGGACTTCAGCCGCTCCTCGAACTGGCCGCGGTACGACGCGCCGGCGACCATCGCGCCGAGGTCGAGCGAGACGAGCTTCTTGTCCCGCAGCGACTCCGGCACGTCGCCGGCCACGATCCGCTGGGCCAGGCCCTCCACGATCGCGGTCTTGCCGACGCCCGGCTCGCCGATCAGCACCGGGTTGTTCTTGGTACGCCGGGACAGCACCTGGATCACCCGGCGGATCTCCGAGTCCCGGCCGATCACCGGGTCGATCTTGCCGTCGCGGGCGCTGGCGGTGAGGTCCACGCCGTACTTGGCCAGGGCCTGGTAGGTCTGCTCCGGGTCGGCGGTGGTGACCCGGCGGTCCCCGCCCCGGACGGTCGGGAACGCGGCGACCAGATTCTCCTCGGTGGCGCCCGAGTTCTTCAGCGCGACCGAGACCGCGCCGCCGACCCGGGCCAGCCCGGCCAGCAGGTGCTCGGTGGAGGTGTACTCGTCGCCCAGCGGCCGCGCGATCTGCTCGGCGGCGCCGATGGCGTTGACGAACTCGCGGGCCAGCGTCGGCTCGGCGATGCTCGACCCACGCGCGGCGGGCAGCGCGTCGACCGAGCGCAGGGCGACGCGGCGCAGCTCGGCCGGGTCGGCCCCGACGGCGCGCAGCAGGCCCGCGGCGGTCGAGCCCTCGGTGTCCAGCAGTGACAGCAGCAGGTGCCAGGGCTCCACGGTGGCGTGACCGCGCTGGTTCGCCAGCGCGACGGCACCGGTGATGGCCTCGCGGCTCTTGGTGGTGAGACGTTCCGTGTTCATGGGCTCCCCCGGATCGGCGTGTCCACTGGACATGACACAACCAGAGTTGAGTCTATTCCGCTCAACTCCACCCCTGTGACCTGAGTCACCCTCCGGCGGCGAGGCCGGGTAGGTCTTGGTACGAAACGGCCCTCATAGGGGCCCTTTCGTACCAAGATCTCAGCGACGCGGGAGGCGCGTGAGGCAAGGGGTCTCGTGGTCGGCGCGCAGCACGCAACGCCGGCCGCCGTCCAGCTTGCGGTCGCAGAAAACCCAATGGCGTACGGCCTGGTCGTCCTCCGTCGACACGGTGATCCCGCCCAACTCCACCACCGCGAGGAACGCCAACGACCGGCCGGCCGTGCGACCGAGCATCTTCGCCCGGGCCAGATCGGCCGCGCGCACCGGCAGATGGATCACGTACCGCCCGGTCACGGCCGCCCGGCCAGGTCGCGCATCGAGGGAGCCTGACGGGACTGCCACTCGCGCAACGCGCCCTTGATCCGCGCCGTCTCCTCACGGCTCCGGGCGACTTCGGCGTACGCGGCGGCGAGGTCACCGGCCACGCGGTCGAGGAACGCGGCGACCTCGGCGGGGTCCAGCCCCCGGCGGCGCGTCGCGAAGCGGCGGCCCCGCACCTGCCAGGGCCGGAGCGGAAGGTACGACGCGGAGCGGTACGCGGCGCCCGGCGCGGAGTCGGGCGGGCGCGCGTTCCGCCGCTTCGGACGTATTCGCAGGAGGTTGCGCACGACACTGTCCCTTCTCGCAGAGGACGGGGGTCGGGACGAGCCACGGGGGATGCCCGCCCCGACCCGGGAAAGCTCCAGGTGCCATCCGGGAGCGTTCGTCAGCAACCTACAATCGGTACCAGTCGTAGGTCAACGATCGACCCACAATTGCTTGAGGTTGGAGGTGGGTGCATGGTCGAATGGGCGTGCCATCCGGGGAGTGTGTATGCCCAAGCAGCAGTACCAGGTGCTCGCAGACGAGCTGAAGAGCAAGATCGATTCGGGAGAGTGGCCACCCGGCACCAAGCTGCCGAGCCGTGCCCAACTCTGCAAGGAATACGGCGTCTCCGACACCGTCGTCGGCAAGGCGATGATGATCCTGCGGGCGACCGGCCTCACCGAGACCCTTGAAGGTGTCGGCGTGTTCGTGGCCGAACGTGCCTAGACGAGTCGCATCGACCAGCCTGTAGTTCGACCCCGGACGCAGCAGGTGCGCGCCCGGAGTAGCCTCACCCGCGTGCGAGTACGTGTCGAACAGACCGCCCTGCCGGGTATCGGCGTACGTCATGACCTGATGACGGAGTCCGGCCGCCGGCTCGGTGTGGTCTCCCACCGCAATGGCCGTCGCGACCTGGTCCTCTACGACCCGGAAGATCCCGACTCCTGTCAGCACGACATCCCCCTGACGGACGACGAGGCGGAGGCGCTCGCCGACATCCTCGGCGCGTCGCTGATGCTGGGTCAGCTCTCCGGGCTGCGCGAGCAGGCCGCCGGGCTGCTGACCGAGCAGATCGCCATTCCGGCCGGCTCGAAGTACGTCGGCAAGCGGCTGGGTGACACCAAGGCCCGGACCCGGACCAGCGCGTCGATCGTCGCCGTGCTGCGTCAGGGCACGGTGAACGTCTCGCCGGATCCCACTTTCCGGTTCGAAGCCGGCGACGTGGTCGTCGTGGTCGGTACCCGCCAGGGGCTCGACGGCGTGACCGCGATCCTCGCCGAGACCGACCCGGACGTCTGACGCGTATGCACGAAACCACAATCCTGCTCATCGAGGTCGGTGCGCTGCTGCTCCTACTCGGCCTGCTCGGCCGGCTGAGCCGTCGCGTCGGTGTCTCGCCCATCCCGCTCTACCTGCTCGCCGGCCTGGCGTTCGGGCACGGTGGCCTGCTGCCGCTCAACGCCAGCGAGGAGTTCTTCGCCGTCGGCGCCGAGATCGGCGTGATCCTGCTGCTGGTCATGCTCGGCCTGGAGTACAGCGCCAACGAACTGGTGGGCAACCTCCGCTCGGCCGCGCCGGCCGGTCTGATCGACGCGGTGCTCAACGCGCTGCCCGGCTTCGGGTTCGCGCTGCTGCTCGGGTGGGGCTGGGTCGCCGCAGTGGTGCTCGGAGGCGTCACCTGGGTGTCGTCGTCGGGCGTGATCGCCAAGGTGCTCGGCGACCTGGGCCGGGTCGGTAACCGGGAGACGCCGGTGATCCTCTCCGTCCTGGTGATCGAGGACCTGGCGATGGCCCTCTACCTGCCGCTGGTCACCGCGCTGCTCGCCGGGGTCGGCCTGATGAAGGGCGGCATCGCGCTCGCCATCGCGGTGTTCACCGTCGTCGTGGTGCTGGCCGTGGCGATCCGGTACGGCCACCTGATCTCCGCTGCGCTCTCCGCCAAGGACCCGGAGGCGCTCCTGCTCGGGGTGCTCGGCCTGACCCTGCTGGTCGCCGGTATCGCGGCCAAACTCCAGGTCTCCGCCGCTGTCGGCGCGTTCCTGGTCGGCATCGCGTTGTCCGGGCCGGTGGCGCACCACGCCACCGAACTGCTCTCCCCGCTGCGGGATCTCTTCGCCGCTGTCTTCTTCGTGTTCTTCGGGCTGGTCACCAACCCGCTGGACATGCCGCCGGTGCTGCTGCCGGCGCTGGTGCTGGCAGTGGTCACCATGGCGACGAAGGTGGCCACCGGCTACCTGGCCGCCCGCCGGGCGGGGATCGCCGAGCCCGGTCGCTGGCGGGCCGGCCTGGCGCTGACCCCGCGCGGCGAGTTCTCCATCGTCATCGCCGGACTGGCCGTCGCGGCCGCCTACCCGGTGAACCCGAAGCTGGCGGCGCTCGCCACCGCGTACGTGTTGATCACGGTGGTGACCGGGCCGCTGCTCGCCCGGCTGCCCGACACCCAGTGGTTCAAGCAGTGGCTGCGCTCCCGCGCCGCCGCCGCCCGTGCGGCAGCGGCGTTGCCCGCGCCGACCGGGGACTGACCCGCGCCGGGCCGGACCTGCCACAGGCAGATCCGGCCCGGCGTTGTCAAATTGATCCCCGGAAGGTCTACCACTGCTCCGCTCAGCCGCGTTAACGTTTCGGCCCAGCAGCCAGGGTCCGCGGGTGGCCGGTGCCCCCGCCAGCGCAAGCGGAAGGTCGGCCGGTGAGCGTGCAGGAAGATACGTTCCACGGCTTCGCCAATCCGGTCGATCCCTCGCCCGCCGAACTCCGGGCGTGGGCCTATCAACCGGATTCGGTGCCGCTGACCTCGATGCCGCCCGACTGGGACCTGCTGGTCGCCGGTGACCATCTGGTGCAGACGCTGTTCGACCTGGCGATGGACGAGCGCTGCCCGGCCCGGCGGTTCGCGCTGCACTGCCTCTACATCTACGCCGCCGACGGCATCCGGACGAACTTCCGCGCCCATCCCAAACGCCGGTTCCGCAAGCTTGTCGAGCAGGCCGAACGCGCCGGTGACGACCTGATGCGCAACTGGGCGCACAACAGCCGCGTGCTGCTCGCCCGGCCCGACCTGTTCGTCTACCGGGACTGGTGCGAGGGCGGCCTGGTCCGCGAGAACCGCCGCCTCTGACGCGAACGGCGAACGGGCCGGGATCCCCCGTGGATCCCGGCCCGCACGTCGGCGGATCGTCAGGTCGACCCGCCCTGCTTCTTGCGCCTCTCGTCGTCCCGGGCCCGGTCTACGCCGTGGTCCGTCTGGTCGGCGAAGCGCCCTTCCTTGACCTTGTCGCTGAAGCGTCCCTCGGTGACCCGGTCGAACCGCTCGCGGACGTTCTCGGCCACTTTCTCCAGCCGTTCCTCGGCGCGTTCCGCCACCTTCTTAGCCGGTTCCGCCATGGCTCCCCCTGCCAACTCGGCGTCCGATTTAGGGGTTTTTGCCCTACCGGCGAGCCTAGTCGACAGCGCCCTGCCGCATCCCGCTTTCCCCGACGAGCGCCCCGAACCAGGGACGCACGAGGGCCGGACGTACGAAGGCCGGCGCGGCCCCGGGGGAGCGGGGCGCGCCGGCCTTCCGGTGAAAGGTCAGCGGTCGGGAGCGCGGCGTGGTCGCCAGACGACGAGCGCGGTGGACGTGCGGTTGGTCGGCACGAGGTCGCCGCGGGCAAAGCCACCGAGCGACTCCAGCTCGGCGATCCGCCGGTACGCGGCGTCCAGCTCCGCCTCCAGCCGGGCCACCCGCTGCTGTGCCTCTTCGAGCAGCCGCTCCAGCCCGATGATCCGCTTGACCCCGGCCAGGTTGATCCCGTCGTCCTGGCTGAGCCGCTGCACCTCGCGCAGCAGCACCACGTCCCGGACGCTGTACCGGCGACCACCGCCGGACGCCCGGCCCGCCTGCACCAGGCCCAGCCGGTCGTACTGGCGCAGCGTCTGGGGGTGCATCCCCGCCATCCGCGCAGCCACCGAGATCATCAACACCTTGGCCTCGTAGGCCGGGTCACCCGAGCCGACGTACTCCTCCGACATGCCCGCTCACCTCCGCTGCCGCCGTCAACTGAATCGACGTACCCGCGCGTCGAGATGTTCCCGCGCGGCGGGCGGAGTCTGCTCCGCGAAGGTCTCCAGCGCCGCCCGCGCCTCGTCCGAGACCTTCGCCGGGACCACCACGTCGAGCGTGACCAGCAGGTCACCGGCGCGGCCGTCCTTGCGTACGACGCCCTTGCCGCGGGCGCGCAGCACCCGCCCGCTGGGCGTACCCGGTGGCACCCGCAGCGTCACCGTCCCGTCCAGGGTCGGCACGCGCAGGTCGGTGCCGAGGACCGCCTCGGCGTAGGTGATCGGGACGTTCAGGGTCAGATCGTCCCCGGTACGCCCGAACAGCTCGTCCGGGCGGACCTTCACCTGCACGAACAGGTCGCCGGCCGCGCCGCCCCGCTCACCGGGCTCACCCCGGCCGGCCAGGCGGATCCGCTGCCCGTCGGCCACCCCGGCCGGGAAGCGCACGTTCAGCGTGCGGGTCTTGGTGACACCGCCGGTGCCGTGGCACTCCGGGCACTTCTCCTCGACGATCGTGCCGACGCCCTGGCAGTTGCGGCACGGCTCGGAGAAGCTGAACGACCCCTGGTTGCGGGTGGTCACGCCGGCGCCGTGGCAGACCGGGCAGGCCACCGGCTGGGTACCCGGCTTCGCGCCGTTGCCGTGGCAGGTGTCGCAGACGCCGGGCGCGCGCAGCGTCAGCGGCAGCGTGACGCCGCGTACCGCATCCTCGAAATCGAGCGCCACCTCGGTCTCGACGTCCCGGCCCCGCGCCGGACCGCGCGGACGCGCCGCGCCACCCCCGCCGCCGGAGAAGATCGAGCTGAACAGGTCGGTGAAACCGCCGCCGCCGAACCGGGTGTCCCCGCCGCCCGCGCCGCCGCCGAACAGGTCGGAGACGTCGAACGGCACGCCGCCCGGCTGGCCCGCGCCGCGGGCGCTGCGGCGGAAGGCGCCCGAGCCGAACAGCGAGCGCATCTCGTCGTACTCGCGTCGCTTCTTCTCGTCGCCCAGCACCGCGTACGCCTCGGAGACGGTCTTGAACCGCTCCTCGGCCCCGGTGTCGCCGGGGTTGTGGTCCGGGTGCGACTCCCGGGCCAGCTTGCGGTACGCCTTCTTGATCTCGTCCGAGGAGGCGGACTTCTCCACGCCCAACGCGGCGTAGTAGTCCTTCTCGATCCAGTCCTTGGAACTCACCGGTCCACCCCCTTCCACGGGTCGAAGCCCGGCCGTCCCGCCCGCCCGGTGGGGGCGGGCGGGACGTCACGGGTCGGCACTACTCCGGGTCCGCGACCGCGACCATGGCGGGCCGCAGCAGCCGCTCGCCGAGCTGGTAACCGCGGCGCATGACCTGTACGCAGGTCGACTCGGTCACGTCGGCGGAGGTCTGGTGCGCCACCGCCTCGTGCCGGGTCGGGTCGAACGGGTCGCCCTTCTCGCCGAACGCGGTCAGGCCGAACTTGCCCAGCGCGGCGGTGAGCTGCTCGGCCACGCTGCCGAACGGGCCCACCAGATCGCCGTGCTCACGGGCCCGGTCCAGGTCGTCCAGGATCGGCAGCAGCGCGCTGAGCACAGTGCCGGTGGCCTGCTCCTGGACCAGGTTGCGGTCCCGGTCGACCCGCTTGCGGTAGTTGGCGTACTCCGCCGTGACCCGCTGGAGGTCGCGGGTGCGCTCCTCCAGGTCGGTGCGGAGCGACTCCAGCTCGGCGCCGAGCGGCGCGGTCGCCTCCGTCTCCCCGCTCGGCTCGGCCGGGGAGTCGACCACCGTCGGCCCGGTGACCTCGGCCTCGCCGCCGATCTCGTCGACCACGACCTCGGCCTCCTCGACCAGCCCTTCGGCGGGCGCGTCGGCAGCGGCGTCCGCCGCCGAGGCGTCGTTCGCCGGCTGCTCGGTCACCTTGCCGAGCTTGCGCTTGTCGCGGATGACGACCCGGGGTTCGTCGCCGGCGTCCTTGCCGGCGCCCGCCGACCCGGTGGCACCCGGGTCGGCCGCGCGTGGCTTGTCCGTCATGCGGTTACCTCATCCCTCTGCCGTGCGAATCGTGTCCGGGACCGGATGTCACTTCTTGTCCTCGTCCACGATCTCCGCGTCGACCACGTCGTCGTCGCCGCCGGCCTTCGGGCCACCGGTCGCGCCCGCGCCCGCGCCGGCGCCCGGCCCGGCCGCGCCACCCGGCGCCGCCTGCTCGCCCTCCTGCTGCTGGGCGTAGAGCAGCGAGCCGGCCTGCTGGGAGACCTGCGCCAGCTTCTCGTGCGCGGACTTGATCTTCTCGATGTCCTGGCCGCCGAGCGCGCTGCGCAGCTCGCCGAGCGCCTCGTTGAGCTGGTCACGGTTCTCGCTGGGCAGCTTGTCGCCGCTCTCGGCGAGGAACTTCTCGGTCTGCCACTGGAGCGCCTCGGCCACGTTGCGGGTCTCGGCCTCCTCGCGGCGGCGCTTGTCCTCGTCGGCGTGCTCCTCGGCGTCCCGGCGCATCCGCTCGATGTCGTCCTTCGGCAGCGAGGAGCCGCCGGTGATCGTCATCTTCTGCTCCTTGCCGGTGCCCAGGTCCTTGGCGTGCACGTTCACGATGCCGTTGGCGTCGATGTCGAACGTGACCTCGATCTGCGGCACGCCGCGCGGGGCCGGCGGGAGGCCGGTCAGCTCGAAGGTGCCGAGCTTCTTGTTGTAGGCCGCGATCTCCCGCTCGCCCTGGAACACCTGGATCAGCACCGACGGCTGGTTGTCGTCGGCCGTGGTGAAGACCTCGGAGCGCTTGGTCGGGATGGTGGTGTTGCGCTCGATGAGCTTGGTGAAGATGCCGCCCTTGGTCTCGATGCCCAGGCTCAGCGGGGTCACGTCGAGCAGCAGGACGTCCTTGACCTCGCCCTTGAGCACACCGGCCTGGAGCGCGGCGCCGACGGCGACGACCTCGTCCGGGTTGACGCCCTTGTTCGGGTCCCGGCCGGTGAGCTGCTTGACCAGGTCGGTGACGGCCGGCATCCGGGTCGAGCCGCCGACCAGGATGACGTGGTCGACGTCGGAGATCTTGATGCCGGCGTCCTTGACGGCCTGCTCGAACGGGCCCTTGCAGCGGTCCAGCAGGTCCTGCGTCATGCGCTGGAACTCGGCGCGGCTGAGCGTCACGTCGAGGTGCAGCGGGCCGGCCGAGCCGGCGGTGATGTACGGCAGGTTGATGTTGCTGGTGGTGGCGGCGGACAGCTCGATCTTGGCCTTCTCGGCCGCCTCCTTGAGCCGCTGCATGGCCATCTTGTCCTGCGAGAGGTCGATGCCGTGCTCACCGCGGAACGTCTTCACCAGGTGGTCGATGATGCGCTGGTCCCAGTCGTCACCGCCGAGCTGGTTGTCACCGCTGGTGGACTTGACCTCCACCACGCCCTCGGCCAGCTCCAGCAGCGACACGTCGAAGGTGCCGCCACCGAGGTCGAAGACCAGGACGGTCTGCTCCTTGGAACCCTTGTCCAGGCCGTACGCCAGGGCGGCCGCGGTCGGCTCGTTCACGATCCGCAGCACGTTGAAGCCGGCGATCTCACCGGCCTCCTTGGTGGCCTGGCGCTGCCCGTCGTTGAAGTAGGCGGGGACGGTGATCACCGCGTCGGTGATCTGCTCGCCCAGGTACGCCTCGGCGTCCCGCTTGAGCTTCATCAGCGTGCGGGCCGAGATCTCCTGCGGGGTGTACTTCTTGCCGTCGATGTCGACGGTCCAGTTGGTGCCGATCTCCCGCTTGACCGAGCGGATGGTCCGGTCGGGGTTGGTCACCGCCTGGCGCTTGGCGACCTCACCGACGAGCACCTCGCCGTTGCGGGCGAACGCGACGATCGAGGGAGTCGTACGCGAGCCCTCTGCGTTGGCGATGACGGTGGGCTCACCGCCCTCGAGAACGCTGACGCAGGAGTTCGTCGTGCCGAGGTCGATGCCGACCGCACGTGCCATGTTCGCTTCCTCGCTTCGTAACGGGTGAGCAGGTCAGACGGCCTGCCCGGGAGGGCCGCCCGGAAGCGACCGCACCACAAGTTGAGTGAACTTGACTCAATAGTGCCACGCCATCGCCAATCCGCAAGTCGAGGTTGAGCCGACCCGGCGCAACCCGACCGTTACTACTGTCCGGTTGTCTTACCTTGCGTCGGTCGGGCACGCTTTAGCGGTGACGACGCATGGCGATTCCGCCACCCGTGCCGGCGCGCCCGCCGTCGCAGCCCGCACCGGAGCCACCACCGGCGCCGACCAGCCTGCGCACGCCGCGGAGGGCCTGCCCGCCGCGCTCACCGGCCTGCGGTCGGCGATCGGCGCGGCCCGCTTCCCGCTCGCCCTCCCGTCGGCCGAGCCGGCCCGGCACGCCGCCACGAGCCTCACCGACCAGCTCGACGACTACCTGCTTCCCCGGCTGGCCCGGCTCGACGCCCCGCTGCTGGTGGTGGTCGGCGGCTCCACCGGCGCGGGCAAGTCGACGCTCGTCAACAGCCTGGTCCAGGCACGGGTCAGCGCGGCCGGGGTGCTCCGCCCCACCACCCGCTCCCCGGTGCTGGTGTGCAGCCCGACCGACGCGGCCTGGTTCCGGCAGGGCGAGCTGCTGCCCGGCCTGACCCGGACCACCGAGCCGAGCGAGCAGCCGGGCACCCTGCACCTGGTCACCGCACCGGCGCTGCCGCCCGGCCTGGCCTTCCTCGACGCGCCCGACATCGACTCGGTGGTCGACGCCAACCGGGCGCTCGCCGGGCAACTGCTCGCCGCCGCCGACCTCTGGCTGTTCGTCACCACCGCCGCCCGGTACGCCGACGCCGTCCCCTGGGAGCTGCTGCGCAGCGCCCGCGCCCGGGGCACCGCAGTGGCGATGGTGCTGGACCGGGTCCCCCCGGAGGCCGCCGACGAGGTCGCCGCCCACCTGTCCGAGATGCTGGCCGAGCAGGAGCTGGGCGCCGCGCCGCTGTTCGTGCTGCCGGAGACCTGGGTGGACGGGCAGGGGCTGCTGCCGGACCGGATCACCGCCCCGCTCAGTGACTGGTTCGCCCGGCTCGCCGCCGACGCCGACGCCCGCGCCGCGGTGGTCCGGCAGACGCTCGACGGCGCGCTGGCCGCGCTGCACCCGGTGGTGGAGGCGCTCGCCGAGGCCGCCGACGAGCAGTGCACCGCGGCCGACGCGCTGGACGAACGGGTACGGGCCGCGTACCGGGGCGCCGAGCGGAGCGTCGACCAGGGGCTCCGGGACGGCCGGCTGCTGCGCGGCGAGGTGCTGGCCCGCTGGCAGGAGTTCATCGGCACCGGCGAGTTCTTCCGGGGCCTGGAGGCACGCATCGGCCGGCTGCGGGACCGGGTCGTCGCGGCGGTCACCGGGCGGCCCGCGCCCGCCGCGGAACTGCGTACCGCGATCGAGTCGCAGCTCGTCACGCTGCTGCGCGGCGTGGCCGCCGAGGCGGCGGAGAACGCGTACACCGGTTGGAAGGCGCACCCGGCCGGCGCGGCGCTGCTTGAGCCGGACCTGGCCCACGCCTCGGCCGACCTGCCGGAGCGGGCCGAGCAGCTGGTCCGCGACTGGCAGCGCGGCGTGCTGGAACTGGTCCGGGTCGAGGGCGGCGACCGGCGGTTCGTGGCCCGCACCGCGGCGTACGCGGTGAACGCCACCGGCCTCGCCGTCATGATCGGCGTGTTCGCCTCCACCGCGTTCATCCCCACCGGGCTGGAGGTCGCCGCCGGCACCGGCACGGCGGTCGCCGGGCAGACCGTGCTCCAGGCGATCTTCGGCGACCAGGCGGTGCGGAACCTGGCCCGCAAGGCCCGGATCGACCTGCTCGACCGGACCGGCAAGCTGCTGGCCGAGGAAGCCGAGCGCTTCCTGGCCCGCACCGAGGCCGAACGCCCGGCCGACAACGCCGGCGCGGCGCTGCGCTGGGCCGCCCTGGAGGTCGAGCGGGCCCGGCACCGGAGTGGTCTGTTTCCGAGCCCCGAGCAGGACGGACGCCAGTGAGTAACGTCGTCGGACGGATGCGGGACGCGCTGCGCGGCGAGCAGCGGGTCGACCCGGACGTGCTCATCGAGCGCCTCCAGGCGATCCAGCGGTTCCTTTCCGCGGTGGACGGCGACGTGCCCGACGCTCAACTGGTCGCCGCGCACACGGTGGTCGAGCGGGCCGGTGACCGGCTCGCCCTCTCCGGTCGGCACACGGTGGTCGCGCTGGCCGGCGCGACCGGCAGCGGCAAGTCGAGCCTGTTCAACTCGCTGGCCCGGCTCGACCTCTCCCCGGTCGGGGTGCGCCGGCCGACCACCGGCGTCGCGCACGCCTGCGTGTGGGGTCCGCTGGACGGCGCGGTCCGGCTGCTCGACTGGATCGGCGTGCTGCCCCGGCACCGGTTCGTCCGGGAGAGCCCGCTGGACGCCGACGACGAGTCGACGCTGCACGGCCTCGTCCTGCTCGACCTGCCCGACTTCGACTCGGTGCAGCACGGTCACCGGCTGGAGGTCGACCGCCTGCTGGGCCTGGTCGACCTGGTGGTCTGGGTGGTCGACCCGCAGAAGTACGCCGACCGCGTGATCCACACCAGCTATCTGCGCGAGTTCCACAGGCACAAGGACGTCACGGTCGTGGTGCTCAACCAGGCCGACCGGCTGCACCCGACCGAGCTGCCCAAGGTCCTCGAGGATCTGCGCCGGCTGCTCGACGAGGACGGGCTGGGCGGGGTGCCGCTGCTGCCCACGGTAGCGGTCGACCCGAACGGGCTGAGCGGCCTGCGGGCCGAGCTGGAGCGTACGGTCGCCGAACGGCAGGCCGCCCTGCGCCGGCTCTCCGGCGACGTGGACGCCGTGGTGGCCGATCTCGAACCGCTCGTCGGGCCGGAACCGCCGAGCAGCAAACCCGGCGACGCCTCGGCGCAGGAGCTGAACCGGGCGCTGGCCGGGGCGGCCGGGGTGCCGACTGTGGCGGCGGCGGTCGAGGGGGCGTACCGGCACCGGGCCGTCAGCAACACCGGCTGGCCGCTGCTGCGGAGCTGGCGCAAGCTACGACCCGATCCGCTGCGCCGGCTGCACCTGCCCGGGCGGGACCCGGACGCGCCGGCGGACAGCCTGGTCGCGGCCACCTCCGTACCCGATCCGACGGCCGCGCAGCGCTCGGCCCTCACGCTGGCGATCCGCGCGGTGGCCGACCGGAACGGCGCCGGTCTGCCGGCGCCGTGGCCGGCCGCGGTGACCGCGGCGGCCCGGTCCCGGCAGGCCGACCTGCCGGGCGCGCTCGACCACGCGGTCGCCGCGACCGACCTGGGCATGGACCGCCGGCCGGCCTGGTGGCGGGTGGTCGGCGTGCTCCAGTGGGTGGTCACCCTGGCCGCGCTGGCCGGCCTGGTCTGGCTGCTCCTCGGGTACGCGGTGCGCCTGCTCGGCCTGCCCCCGCTGGAACACCCCACGCTCGGCGTGGTGCCGTGGCCGACGGTCCTGCTGCTCGGTGGCCTGCTGGCCGGGCTACTGATCGCGGCGCTGACCCGGCCGGTGGTCGGGTGGGCGGCCCGCCGGGCCCGGGCGCGGGCCGAGCGACGCCTGCTCACGTCGGTGGGCAGCGTCGGCGAGAAGTACGTGCTGGACCCGGTGTGGGCGGTGCTGACCCGCTACGGCACGGCCCGGGAGGCGCTGCGCGAAGCCGTGCGGCGCTGAACCCGGCGCGCTGACCGGTGTGGGGGCGGCCCGCGCGGCGTAGGGTCGATGCATGGCCACGCCACAGACCCCCTACGACGCGGTTCTGCACGCCGCGCGCGACGTGACGAGGCTCGACTCGGCCCTGGACGCGGAGATGCTCGGCGCCGCGTTGCTGGGCAGCGTCTACGCCGTCGCGGAGCACGACCGGGAACAGGCCGTCCGCGAGTTCGTCACCGGCTTCCTCGCCGCCACGTCCCGGCGGCGCAGCGCCGCCGCGACCACACTGCGCGCCGTCTTCGCCGCCCTGGTGCCCGACGCCGAGGGCGCCGCCCGGGTCCGGCCCGGCGCGTACGCCCCGACGTGGGCCGGCCAGCTCGGCCGGGTGCACGTCACAGGCGCCTGGGCGTACGGCGACGTGTACGGCGACCAGACGTCCTACCTCGCCACGTTCGCGTACGACGACGAGGAACAGGGCGGGCCGGAGCACGCGCTGGTGGCGCTGGTCGACCACAACATCGGCATCACCAAGGACGTCTTCGTCGGCGGCCCGGCGGCCCGGATCGTGGAGCAGGCCCGGGAGATCTGCACCGAGGACGAGTTCACCTGGTTCCGTACCGAGGACCCGGCCCGGATGCACGCCGAGGTGAGCCGCCACCTGGCGGTCACCGACGACCTCGCCGAGCTGCCCGCACAGGGCTCGCTCGCCACCGACCGGGCGCTCGTGGGCGCACGGCTGGCCGCGCTGCCCGGGCCGACCCCGCCGGCCGGTCCGGCGGTCGTGCCGCCGCCCACCGACGAGGAGCGCACCCGCCTGATACGCGCATTCCTCGACTCGCCCGAGGCGTCCCGGTTCGGCCTGCCCGAGGTCGCCGACGGCGAGCTGGCCTCGCTGCACTTCTGCCTCGGCCTGCTGCTCGACCACGCGGCCAGCTTCCCGGACGCCGACCCGATGCGGTGGAGCCCGATGGTCGCCGAGCTGTTCCTGCTCGACTGGGTGCACCGCCGGGCCGTGCTGGACATGGACGACGCGGCGATGCTGCCCCGGGTGCTGCGCGCCTGGGCGGCGTACGCGGCCCGGCAGCGCGGACTGTCGCAGTCGGCGGCCGCCCGGACGGACGAGGCGATCACCGAGATGGTCCCGGAGTTCGCGCGGCTCTACAGCACCGGTGAGCGGCGCAGCCCGGCCACCGCGGCGGTCGCCCAGCTGATGGCGGACGGCGTGGACCCGGACGACCCGGAGGCGCTCAACGCCTGGATCGAGGCGAACCGCCACCGCCTGACCGACGACCCGGCCTAGGCAGTCGCACACGCATGATCGGCACCACCTCGGCGAGGTGGCGGCATCACCCCGGCCGGAACCACACCACTACGCCGTACTGGTGTCGATCATGCGGGCGCCGGCCCTCGGTGGCCCCGCCCCTCGTTGATCCACGCCACCTCGCCGAGGTGGCTGCATCGAGCCGGCCGGAACCACACCAGCACGGCGTAACGGTGTCGATCATGCGGCCCTGGGTGCCCCGCGCGAGGGGCCTCCCCGAACCTCCTTGATCGACACCAGCACGGCGAAGTGGTGTCGATCATGCGCCTGCCGATGCCCTGACCAGCCGGACCTCGGTTGATCCACACCACCTCGGCGAGGTGGCTGCATCGGACCGGCCGGAACCACACCACCACCCCGTAATGGTGTTGATCATGCAGCCTGCGCCCTCCAGACCACCCCACCCCACACGAGGGCCAGGCCCCCGGACCCCTGTTGATCCACACCACCTCGGCGAGGTGGCCGCATCAGACCGGCCGGGACCACACCACCACCCCGTAACGGTGTCGATCATGAGGCCTGCCGTCCCCCGACCACCCCACCCCGGAACGAGGGCACACCCCCCAGACCCCTGTTGATCGACACCACCTCGGCGAGGTGGCTGCATCGGACCGGCCGGGACCACACCACTACGCCGAAGTGGTGTCGATCATGAGGCGCGGGACACCGATGGGCGGACCAGGCCGGAAGGAGCGGACGCGGCGGACGACCCGGCAGGACCCGACGGCTCGGCAGAACCGGACGGCTCGGCGGAACCCGACGGCCCAGCGGAACCGGTCGGCTCGGCAGGACCCGACGGATCAGCGGGACCGGACGTACCCGATGGGCCGGACGGGTCGGACGAACCTGCCGAGGGCGTCGGCTCGACGGACGTGGCGGACGGCTCGGGGCTGGGGCTCGGCTCGGGCGTCGGCGTACCCGGGTCGGACGGCGGGTGCGACGGCGACGGTGAGGGCACCGGCGAGGGGTGCGGCGGGCGGACCGGGGTGGGCCGGACCGGCGTGGACGGTGGCGGCGGCGCGGCCACCGGGCGGGACCGGTGGCGGGCGGCGAGGTCGCTGTCGTCGGGCAGGCTCGGCGCGGCGGGGAGGACGGGCCGCGCCGGGGGTACGGAGGTGACGTCGGGGGTGGGCGTGGACGGCACTGCGGGCTGGGTCGCCTGGGGCGGCGGGATCACCACCGGCCCGATCGAGGGTGTCGGCAGGAACGGGGTGCTGGTGTCGGGGAGCGCGCTGTTGCCCACCGTCGCCGATCCGGTGCTGATGGCGGCGAGGATCGGCATCGACGCGGTGCCGGCGAGCAGCGCCACTGTGAGCAGGTAGCCCCGGCTGGGGGCGCCGGCGCCGGGGGCGCGGTGCGCGCCGACGACCCGGCGGTACGGGGAGGCGGGCAGCGCGCGGTGCCGGCCGAGGAAGGGTGAGCCGGGGGGACCCTCTGGTTCGGACACCGGCACACTCCTCACGCGCGAACGGGGACGGGAGAGCACGCGCGGATATTCGGACAAATGCCGCGCAACAGCTCACCGCAAGCTTGACCCAGTGACGCTCAGTTCACCAGTCGCAACCGCGTGTCGACACACATTTTGTACGTCAGCCGATCCCGCCACTGGGGACAAAGACGGCTATCCGTCATGAAGACGATGGAACCTCACCCACCAAGGAGGCCATACTGTGGGCCCGCTCACCTCCTCTGCAATCATTCAGACACGACGGCAACGCAGCCGCCACCTCCGCGTACCCCGCGGCTGGTGCGGAACGGCGCCGGCGCTCCCGGGCCTGGGTCTGTCCCCGACCGACTCCGGCTCACGCCGCGCGGCAACCCCTACCGGGGTCAGGCGCGGTCGCCAGGGACCGACCCGGCATCAGCCGGGCGGGCGCACGAGGTGCTCGGCTCGGGTAACCCCCGGCGCCGGCGCAGACAGACAGGGAGAGACGGATGGCAAAGGGCGACCCCGGGGCCGCCACCCGCAGCAAGCGGGCCGCACCCCGCACCAGGCGCGCCGCCGCGGCCGGTGAACCGGAACTCGTACAGCTGCTCACGCCGGAAGGTGAGCGCATCGAGACCGCGCTCGGCCCGGACGGGACCGAGTACCGCGTCGACTTCACCGACGAGGAGTACCGCGGGCTCTACCGCGACCTCGTGCTGGTCCGCAAGCTGGACGCCGAGGCCACCGCGCTGCAGCGCCAGGGCGAGCTGGGACTGTGGGCCAGCCTGCTGGGCCAGGAGGCGGCGCAGGTCGGCTCCGGCCGGGCGCTGCGTACGCAGGACATGGCGTTCCCGACCTACCGCGAGCACGGCGTGCTCTACTGCCGCGGCATCGACCCGATCATGCCGCTGGGCCTGTTCCGCGGCGTCGACCAGGGCGGCTGGGACCCGAACGAGTTCAAGTTCAACATGTACACGATCGTGATCGGGGCGCAGACCCTGCACGCGACCGGGTACGCCATGGGTGTCGCCATGGACGGCAAGACCGGCGGCGAGGACGGCGAGGCGGTCATCGCCTACTTCGGCGACGGCGCCACCAGCCAGGGCGACGTCAACGAGTCGTTCGTCTGGGCCAGCGTCTTCAACGCCCCGCTGGTGTTCTTCTGCCAGAACAACCAGTACGCCATCTCCGAGCCGCTGGAGCGGCAGACCCGCGTGCCGCTGTACCGGCGGGCCGGCGGGTTCGGCTTCCCCGGCGTCCGGGTGGACGGCAACGACGTGCTCGCGTCGTACGCGGTGACCCGGCACGCGCTGGACAACGCGCGCAACGGCCAGGGCCCGAGCCTGATCGAGGCGTACACCTACCGGATGGGCGCGCACACCACCTCCGACGACCCGACCCGCTACCGCATCGCCAGCGAGGTCGAGGCGTGGCAGGCGAAGGACCCGATCGCCCGGATGAAGGCGTTCCTGACCAAGCAGAAGATCGCCGACGAGTCGTTCTTCACCGAGGTCGACGAGCAGGCCCGCACCGAGTCGGTGCACCTGCGCGAGCGTGTGCTCGCCATGCCCGACCCGCAGCCGGTGAGCATGTTCGACCACGTCTACCCCAACGGCTCTCCCGAGCTGGACGAGCAGCGGGCCCGGTTCACGCAGTACATGGAGTCCTTCGAGGGGAGCGCGCACTGATGGCCACGGAGACGCTCACCCTCGGCAAGGCACTGAACACCGGCCTGCGGCGGGCCCTGGAGAACGACCCGAAGGTCGTCATCATGGGCGAGGACGTCGGCAAGCTCGGCGGCGTGTTCCGGATCACCGACGGCCTCCAGAAGGACTTCGGCGACCAGCGCGTCATCGACACCCCGCTGGCCGAGTCCGGCATCATCGGCACCGCTGTCGGCCTGGCCATCCGCGGTTTCCGTCCGGTCTGCGAGATCCAGTTCGACGGCTTCGTCTACCCCGCGTACGACCAGATCGTGTCGCAGGTGGCGAAGATGCACTACCGCTCGCAGGGCAAGGTGCGGATCCCGATGGTCATCCGCATCCCGTTCGGCGGCGGCATCGGCGCGGTCGAGCACCACTCCGAGTCGCCCGAGGCGTACTTCGCGCACACCGCCGGTCTCAAGGTGGTGAGCTGCGCGAACCCGCAGGACGCGTACGTGATGATCCAGCAGGCGATCGCGTCGGACGACCCGATCGTGTTCCTGGAGCCGAAGCGGCGCTACTGGGAGAAGGGTCCGGTGGACCTGGACGCGCCGATCGCCGACGCGTACCCCCTGCACTCGGCCCGGGTCGCGCGGCCCGGCACGGACGCGACGGTCCTGGCGTACGGCCCGATGGTGCGCACCGCGCTCGACGCGGCCACCGCCGCCGCCGAGGACGGCCGCGAGCTGGAGGTCATCGATCTGCGCACGATCTCGCCGCTGGACCTGACCGCGGCGTACGAGTCGGTGCGGCGCACCGGCCGCTGCGTGGTCGTGCACGAGGCCCCGGGCAACCTGGGTCTCGGGTCGGAGATCGCGGCCCGGATCACCGAGGAGTGCTTCTACTCCCTGGAGTCCCCGGTGCTGCGGGTGACCGGCTTCGACACCCCCTACCCGGCCGCCCGGGTGGAGGAGGAGTACCTGCCCGACCTGGACCGGGTGCTCGACGCCGTCGACCGCACGTTCGGCTGGTGAGCGGCATGTCCCGGATCAAGGAGTTCAACCTTCCCGACCTGGGCGAGGGCCTGACCGAGGGCGAGATCCTCGCCTGGCTGGTCAAGGTCGGCGACGACATCGAGCTGAACCAGCCGATCGTCGAGGTGGAGACCGCGAAGGCGGCGGTCGAGATCCCGGCGAAGTGGGCCGGCCGGGTGCAGGCGATCTTCCACCCGGAGGGGTCCACTGTCGAGGTCGGCGTGCCGATCATCGCGATCGACACCGACCCGGGCGCCGGGCCGATCGAGGAGTCGACGACCGCGACCCCCGCGTCGGACCTGCCCGCTCCGTCTGCAGCGTCGCTCGCCGCGGTCCAGGTCGCGCCCGCCGAGGGCATGGTCGAGCCGGGCCTGATCGGTGGTGTGGCCCCGGGTGGGCGTACCGCCGTGCTGGTCGGCTACGGCCCGCGCAACGCCCCGGCCAAGCGCCGCCCGCGCAAGGGTGACGCGCCGGCACCGGCTCAGGCCGCCGCCCCGGTGGCGCCCGCGCCTGTCGCGCCCGCCCCGCCCGCTCCCGCCCCGGCGGTCAACGGCAACGGCCGGGTCTCCGGTCCGGTGCTGGCCAAGCCGCCGGTCCGCAAGCTGGCGAAGGACCTCGGCATCGACCTGGCCACGCTGACCGGCTCGGGTCCGCTCGGCTCGATCACCCGTGAGGACGTACAGCGGGCGGCGACCGCGACCCCGGCGGCGGCCGAGCCGCTGACGGTCACGACGCCGGCCGCGTCGGCCGCGAGCTTCGGCGCGGACCGCGAGCAGCGCATCCCGGTCAAGGGGGTACGCAAGCTCACCGCGGAGAACATGGCCCGCTCGGCGTTCACCGCCCCGCACGTGACGGAGTTCCTGACCGTCGACGTGACCCGGGCGATGAAGGCGCTGGACCGGCTGCGTGACCGGCGGGAGTGGCGCGACGTGCGGGTCTCGCCGCTGCTGCTGGTCGCCAAGGCGGTGCTGCTGGCGGTCAAGCGGCACCCGATGGTCAACTCGACCTGGGCCGGCGACGAGATCGTGGTGAAGGAGTACGTCAACCTCGGCATCGCGGCGGCCACCGAGCGCGGCCTGATCGTGCCGAACATCAAGGACGCCGGGCGGCTCTCGCTGCGCGAGCTGGCGGACGCGATGACGGACCTGGTGCAGACCGCGAAGTCGGGGAGGACGTCCCCGGCGGACATGTCCGGCGGCACGTTCACCATCACCAACGTCGGCGTCTTCGGCGTCGACACCGGTACGCCGATCCTGCCCCCGGGCGAGTCGGCGATCCTCGCCTTCGGCGCGGTACGGGAGCAGCCGTGGGTGCACAAGGGCAAGGTGAAGCCGCGCCTGGTGACCACGCTCGGCCTCTCCTTCGACCACCGCATCATCGACGGTGAGCTGGGCTCGAAGTTCCTCCGCGACATCGGGGACTTCCTGGCCGACCCGGAGGCGGCGCTGCTCGCCTGGACCTGACGCACCACCGCTCCGGTCACGGCCGGTGTGCCACGGGTGAACGCCCGGCACACCGGCCGTAACCGTTTCGGGAACGGAATCATAGGATCTGAGGGCAGGCTGACCTACGATCCTTAGGTACGTGGTTCAGCTCACCTAATAATCGATGGCGATGGGCGGCCTGGTGCGCTTAAATAGAGACATCAAGGGGCTGACAACCGAATAGCCAGGAGGAGAGACCCAAGATGAGCATGATCGAGCGAATCCGCACCCGCCGCGACGCCAACCGCCGCGCCCGCGCCATCGAGCACGCGCTGCGTTCCGCGAACTCGCCCGCGGTCCGCGAGGAGCTTCTCGCCATCGCCCAGCGTCACATGAGCTGACGCCACAGACCTTTCTCACCTCCTCCAGTCCGAAGACCCGCCCGACACCGGGCGGGTCTTCGGCGTATCGGCATCGGTCGGCACCGGGATTCCACCTCGCCGCACCGCCCGGTACGGTTGGCACGGTCGCCAACCGGTGGTTCCGGGCCGACGCGGGCAAGTGAAACCCATCGACGTCGTCCGGTGACTTTCGGTGACGGCCGATGCTCCCCCGGGCGGCTCCGGGCAACCACCGGATACGGTGCGGGGAGCCCGCACGGCCGGTACCCGCCGGCGACGCCGGCAGCCATGCCGACGGTTCCCCGGACCGGCATCGGCGGCCGACCTGTGATGGAGGAGGCGCACCCATGACGTCCGAGGCTCCGCACCGCCCCGGCCAGGAGCCGGGCGAGGTGTCGCCGGGCACCGGCGGACCGGTGCCGTACGGCGATCAGCCGGCGCAGCAGGACAACGGGTACAACGGAGCGCCCGACCTCGGCTGGGCGCCGCCCCCGCCGGCCGGTCGGCCCGCGCAGCCGGCCCCGGCCTGGGCCGCTAACGACGAACAGCCCCCCGCCTGGGCCCCGCCCGCGGGCCAGCCGGTGACCGGCCGGGCCACCGCCCAGGTCCCACCGCCCGCCGACCGTGGGCAGCAGCCCGCCTGGGGCGGCACCGACCAGGGCGCCCCCGCCTGGGCCGGTCCCGCCCAGGGCAGTCCCGTGTGGGGCGCTCAGGAGCAGCCCGGCCCGGACCGCGCCGCCGACCCGGCGCCGCCCGCGTGGGCCGCCACGCCGCCGGGCAGCCCGGTCGAGCCGACGGCGCCGGCCTGGGCCGCCGAGCAGAACCGCCAGGGGTGGGGCTCCGGTGAGCAGCCGGCCCGGTCGCCGTCCGGCGACCCGGCCGCCCGCAGCACCGGTTACGTCCCCGCCCCGGCCACCGTGCCGAACGAGACCTGGGTCACGCCCGCCCCGCCGGACGACCCGCACCGCTCCGGCGGCTTCGCGCCCACCGGTGGGCAGCACGACGACGCCCCGGGACACGCCGGTGGCTGGTCCACCGCCGCGCCGCCGGACGATCCGAACCGCTCCGGCGGCTGGAACCCGCGCGACGAGCAGCCCGCCGCGGCCGACGACCCCGGCCGCTCCGGCGGCTGGACGCCGCGTGAGAGCCAGCCGGCCTGGGCACCTCCGGGTCAGCAGACCGGCGCCACCTGGCCGCCGGCCGACCCGCCCGCCCGTGCCGCCGCCGCGGTCTCGGTGCCCGGCGTCACCCGGCCGGACAACGCGTGGTCCACTCCGGAGCAGTCCGATCAGGACAACCGCTCCGCCGCTGGCGAGGACGACTCGCACCGCTCCGGCGGCTGGCGTCCGACCGGTGGACAGCACGACGGCGGATGGCCCGCCCCGCAGGCCGAGAACCGGCCGGGTGGCTGGGACGAGCCCGCCCGCCCCGACGACCCGGACCGCTCCGGCGGCTGGGCCGCGGGCCGCGCCGCCGGCCCCGCCGAGGCGGCACAGCCGGGCGGCTGGGGTGAGCCGGACCAGGGCCGGCAGCCCGGTGGCTGGGGCGCCCCCGCCGTACCGCAGCAGCGTGACTCCGAGGAGCAGGCCGGCGCCTGGAGCGGCGCCGCGTCCGTGCCGCAGCAGGAGAGCGGCCGGTCGGCCGAGGAGCCGGCACAGCCCAGTTGGGGTGCCGCCGCACCGGTCGATACTCCGGCGGCCCGCGCGAGCGTCTCCGTACCGGCGCCCGACGCCGGCTGGGGCGGCAACCAGAACGACCGCCCGGCCGTACCGGCCGCCGAGCCGTGGTCGCCCGCCGAGGCGTGGGGCCGTTCCGAGGACTCCGCCCCGGCGTACCAGCCCGCTCCCGCGCCGGGCATCTCGCCCGGCAACGCGGTGCCGCTGCCGGCGCAGCAGCAGCGCGTGCCCGGAGCCGCGCTCGCCGCGTCGCCGCCCGCCGACCAGCCGCCCGCGCCGGCCGAACCCCAGGGGTACGAGCCGGAGCGCGGTGACGGCGCGTGGGGCGAGTCGCAGTCGGCCTCCGTGCCCGGCCCGCGTACCTCTCCGGAGGGCGGCCCGGTCTCGGCCAGCGCGTCGGTCCCGGTGACCAGCCGGGTCACCCCGCCGTCCGACCAGCCCCTGCCGACCGGCACCCCGGCGCCGCAGCCCCGGGTGTACGGCCGGCCCGCCCGCCCGGAGCCCGAGGACACGCCCGAGCAGGACGGTCACGGCTTCCCCGAGCAGGACGGGCCGTCCGGATTCGGCCCGGACAACGGCTTCCCCGGCCCGCAGTCCCGGACCGAGGACGCCGACGGGCCGCACGGGTACGCCGTCGTACCGCCGTCCTCGCCGGCCGCGCCGCCGCCGTTCCCGGCCGGTGTGCCGTCCTTCATGGACCCGCCCGCCAACACCCGCCCCGCCAACGGGGTGCACCCGGGCGGCGAGCAGCCCGGCGCGGTCCGGGACCCGTTCGACGGCCCGCAGAGCCCCTACGGCACCCCGGGTGGCAGCCAGGACCCGTTCGGCCCGCCCGGCGGCCATCAGGACCCGTTCGGTGGCCCTCAGGGCGGTCGCCAGGATGCGTTCGGCAGCCCGGCCGGCCGGCCCGAGCCGTTCGGCGGCCAGCCGGACCAGTTCGGCCCGCCGGCCGGTGGGCGCGCCTCCGTCGCGGTGCCCGGCCAGGGCCGGCCGGGCGAGACGAGCCCCTTCCCGGCACAGCAGGCCCCGCCGGCCTGGTCGCAGGACGCGCCGTCCGGTGAGCCGGAGCAGGGCCGGTTCGACGCGTTCAAGCCGGACGCCGCCGAGCCGCAGACCGAGGCGCCCCCGCCGAAGGTACGCAACGGACGGGTGCTGGCCGCCGTACTGATCGCGGCGGTGCTCATCCTCGCCGTACCGCTCGGTCTGCTCACGCTGCTCGGCAAGGTCGGCGACGACAAGCCGGCGGGCTTCGACCCGGCGGTCGGTTCCTGCGTCAAGCAGTCCGGCGAGACCGCCGTTCCCGCCGACTGCGGTGAGCAGGGCGCGTTCAGCGTGGTGTCGAAGGTGGACAACAAGGACAAGTGCGCCGATCTGACGCAGCCCACCGTCTCCGTCGAGAACGGCGGGACCACCCGAGTGCTCTGCCTGAAGCCGGCCGGCCAGTAACCACACGTACGCGGAGCGTCCACCCCTCACCGGGTGGGCGCTCCGCGCCGTTCCGGTGTGCCTCTGTTCACCCCGGGTTCGCCGCGAGCGCACCCGGCCGGTGCGGCACGATGGGGGCATGAGCGCGCGCGTACGGGCACCGGAACTGCGGGGTCGGGCCTGGCTGAACACCGGCGGCAAGGCCGTCACGCTGGCCGACCTGCGCGGCAAGATCGTCTTGTTGGACTTTTGGACCTTCTGCTGCATCAACTGCCTGCACGTGCTGGACGAGTTGCGCCCGCTCGAAGAGAAGTACGGCGACGTCCTGGTCGTGATCGGGGTGCACTCGCCGAAGTTCGAGCACGAGAAGGACCCGGCGGCGCTGGCGGCGGCCGTCGAGCGGTACGGCGTGCACCACCCGGTGCTCGACGACGCCGACATGGACATGTGGCAGCAGTACGCGGCCAAGGCGTGGCCGACCCTGGCCGTGGTCGACCCGGAGGGCTACGTGGTCGCCACCATGGCCGGCGAGGGGCACGCCGAAGGGCTGGCGCGGCTGATCGACGAGTTGATCGCCACCCATGAGGCGAAGGGCACGCTGCACCGGGGCGAGGGCCCGTACGTGCCGCCGGCCGAGCCGGACACCGTGCTGCGGTTCCCCGGCAAGGCGCTGCCGCTCGACGGCGGGAACCTGCTGGTCAGCGACTCGGCCCGGCACTCACTGGTCGAGCTGGCCGCCGACGGCGAGACGGTGGTGCGCCGCATCGGCGCCGGTTCCCGGGGCCGTACGGACGGCCCGGCCTCCGCCGCCACCTTCGCCGAGCCGCAGGGGCTCTGCCTGCTGCCGCCGCACGTGGCCGAGGTCGCCGGTTACGACGTGGTCGTCGCGGACACCGTCAACCACCTGCTGCGCGGCGTACGGCTGTCGTCCGGCGAGGTGGTCACGATCGCGGGCACCGGGCGGCAGTGGCGCTCGACCGTCGACGACCACGCGCACGACGCCCGCGCCGTCGACCTGTCGTCCCCGTGGGACGTGGCCTGGTACGGCGATCGGGTGATCGTCGCCATGGCCGGCATCCACCAGCTCTGGTGGTTCGACCCGATCAAGCGGACCGCCGGCATGTACGCCGGGACCACAGTCGAGGCGCTGCGCGACGGCCCGCTGCCGGACGTGTGGATGGCCCAGCCGTCCGGGTTGTCCGTCTCGGCCGACGGCGCCCGCCTCTGGGTGGCCGACAGCGAGACCAGCGCGATCCGGTGGGTCGAAGACGGTGTGATGCACACCGCAGTCGGTCAGGGCCTGTTCGACTTCGGGCACGTCGACGGCCCGGCCGACCAGGCGTTGCTCCAGCACCCGCTGGGCGTGTGCGCGCTGCCCGACGGTTCGGTGCTGATCGCCGACACGTACAACGGGGCGGTGCGCCGCTTCGACCCGGAGACCGGCCAGGTGGGCACCGTGGCGGACGGGCTGGCCGAGCCGAGCGACCTGGTGCTGACCGGCGAGGGCGACGTGCTCGTGGTCGAGTCGGCCGCGCACCGCCTGACCCGGCTGGCGCCGGGCGCGCTGACGTCGGCCGGGGCGAACACGGTGGACGGCCCCCGGCACCGGCTGGAGCGCAAGCCGACCGACGTGGCGGCCGGGGAGCTGACCCTGGACGTGATCTTCACGCCGGCGCCGGGGCAGAAGCTCGACGAGACGTACGGGCCGTCGACCCGGCTGGTGGTCTCGGCGTCCCCGCCGGAGCTGCTGGTCGAGGGCGCGGGCACGACCACCGACCTGTCCCGCCGGCTGGTGGTCAGCGGCGACGTGGCGCAGGGGGTGCTGCAGGTGACCGCCCAGGCGGCGACGTGCGACGCCGACGTGGAGCACGCGGCCTGTCACCTGACGCGGCAGGACTGGGGCGTGCCGGTCCGGGTGGTCACCGGCGGCGCGACCCGCGTGCCGCTGGTCCTGCGTGGCATGGACGCCTGACAGCGCGTGTTAAGAAGGGCCCCTTTCTCTACCGGAGGCGTTAAGAAGGGGCCCTTCCTTTCACGCGAACGGAGTGAGCGTGACCCCCGCGTCGATGAGCGCGGCGCGGACCAGCTCCGCGCACCGCACCGCGCCGGGCGTGTCCCCGTGCAGGCAGATGGACTCGACCGGGCAGGCGATCACCGTCCCGTCGACGGCGACGAGCGTCTGCTCGACGGCCATCCGTACCGCCCGGACGGCCACCTGCTCCGGGTCGGTCACCAGCGCGTCGGGGGAGCTGCGCGGCACCAGCGTGCCGTTCGGGAGGTAGTTGCGGTCGGCGAACCCCTCGGCCACCACCCGCAGGCCGGCGCCGGTGGCGAGCTGCGCGAGCACGCTGCCGGGCTGGCAGAGCACGGGCAGCTCGTGGTCGTACCCGCTGATCGCGGCCACCAGCGCGGCGGCCTGGGCCTCGTCGCGGGCCGCCGCGTGGTAGAGCGCGCCGTGCGGTTTGAGGTAGCGGACCCGGGTGCGGTACAGCCGGCAGAAGGCGTCGAGCGCGCCGAGCTGGTAGATCGTCTCGTCGCGCAGCTCGGCGAAGTCGTACGCGATGTGCCGCCGACCGAAGCCGGCGAGGTCCCGGTAGCCGACCTGCGCGCCGACCGCGACGCCGCGTTCGGCGGCGGCGGCGCAGACCTGGTGCATGGTGGCCGCGTCGCCGGCGTGGAAGCCGCAGGCGACGTTCGCGGAGCTGATCAGGTCGAGCAGCGCGTGGTCGTCGCCGAGCCGCCAGCTTCCGAATCCCTCGCCCAGGTCAGCGTTGAGGTCCATGGAACGTCACCGTAGTGCCTGGCCGGGCCTGGGCGAACGCTGTCACGTCGTCCACCACTCCGACGACCGGGTAGCCGCCGGTGGTGGGGTGATCGGCCAGGAAGACCAGCGGCTGGCCGTCCGGCGGGACCTGCACCGCGCCGAGCACCAGGCCCTCGCTGGGCAGTTCGCCGGCGACCGCGCGGGGCAGCGCCGCGCCGGCCAGCCGCGCGCCGACCCGGTTGCTGTCCGGGCTCACCGTGTACGCGGTGCCGCACAGCAGGTCCAGCGCCTGCGGGGTGAACCAGTCCTGCCGGGGGCCGGGGCGCACGGTCAGCCGCAGTTCGTCCGGGACCGGCCGGGTGACGGCGAGGTCGACCGGGGGCGGCGGCCGGTCCGCGGTGCCGAGTGGCAGCCGGTCCCCGTCGCGCAGCGGAGGCGGCCCGAGCCCGGAGAGCGTGTCGGTGGATCGGCTGCCGAGCACCGGTTCGACGGTGATTCCGCCGCTGACCGCCAGCCAGGTGCGTACGCCGGCCCGGGCCGGCCCGACGCGCAGCACCGCGCCCGCCGGTAGTGCGAGCGGCAGTCCCACGTCGCCCGGCCGGGTGTCCCCGGCCGGCCACTCGACGACCACGTCGGCCGGGGCACCGGTGAGCGCGAGCGCGACGGCCCGGGTGAAGCGCAGCACGCAGCCGGTCATGGTGATCTCCAGCCCGGCGGCATGCTCGTGGTTGCCGACGAGGCGGTTGGCCAGGCGCAGGGCGGCCGGGTCGAGCGCGCCGGAGCGGGGTACGCCGAGGTGCGCCCACCCCGGTCGGCCCTGGTCCTGCACGGTGGTGAGCGCCCCGGCCCGCAGTACCTCGATCACGGCGTGTCGACCAGCCGGACCCGGGTGCCGGGGGTGAGCCGGGCCGGCGGGTCGGCGTGCACGTCGAACAGCGGCAGGTCGGTCCGGCCGACCAGCAGCCAGCCGCCGGGTGACGCGGCGGGGTAGATGCCCGCGTACGGGCCGGCGAGCGCGACCGAGCCGGCCGGCACCCGGGTACGCGGTGTGGCGAGCCGGGGCACTGCCAGCTCGGGCGGCAGCCCGGTCAGGTACGCGAACCCGGGCGCGAATCCGCAGAACGCGACCCGGAACTCGGTACGCCGCAGCCGGTCGATCACGGCGGGCACGTCGGTGTCCCAGTGGGCGGCGACGCGCGGCAGGTCCTCGCCGTCGTACACGACTGGCACCCGGACCTCGGCGGTGGTCGCGCCGGGGCCGCCGGTCCGGGGCCGCCAGCCGGCGATCCGGTCGGCGGCGGCCGACGGGTCCGGTACGCCGTCGAGCAGTACGGTGACCGCGCCCGGGACGATCTCGGTGGCGGTCAGCTCGCCGCTCGCGCGCCGGTGCCACAGTTCGGCTCGCCATGCCTCGACCTGCTCGGGGTCGTCGCAGTCGAGCAGCAGGGCGTGGGTCCCGACCGGCCGGATCCGCATCCGGTCATCCTCCCGTCGGCTGACGTGACGGTCCACACTACTTGCAAGTAACCTACGCTGTCGTAACCTGTTGATGTGACCACATCCGCACCGTTCCGGCTCCGGCCGGCCGACATCGGGAAGCCGCGCATGCGCGGCTGGCTGCACGCATACGCGTTCTTCGCCGCTCTCGTCTGCGGCATCGTGCTGTGTTCGATCGCCGCCGGCCGTCCCGGCTGGGCGCCGCTGGTGAGCTGCCTGATCTACAGCTTCACCGTGTGCGGGCTGTTCGGCACCAGCGCGCTCTACCACCGGCGGGTCTGGTCCGAACGCGGCTACCAGATCATGCGCCGGATGGACCACTCGATGATCTTCGTGTTCATCGCCGGCACCTACACGCCGTTCTGCGCGCTGCTGCTGGACACCCGGCAGGCCACGATCATGCTGAGCCTGGTCTGGGGCGGCGCGATCGCGGGCGTGGCGGTGAAGCTGATCTGGCCGCACGCGCCGCGCTGGGTCTCCGCCCCGCTCTATCTCGCGCTCGGCTGGGTAGCGGTGGCCATGCTGCCGCAGATCCTGCACTCCGGCGGCGTCACCGCGCTGGTGCTGCTGGCGGTGGGCGGCGCGATCTACAGCGTGGGCGCGGTGTTCTACGCGCTGCGCCGCCCGAACCCGTGGCCCACGGTCTTCGGGCACCACGAGTTCTTCCACGCCTGCACGCTCGTCGCGGCGATCTGCCACCACATCGCGATCTACTTCGCCCTGTTCGCCTGAGCCGAGTCGCGCCGCGCCGGACCGGCCCCGGACACGCGCGAGGGCCCCGCGCCGTTGCGGGGCCCTCGGGTTCGGGGGTACGGGATCAGGCCGGGTAACCCGAGCCCGGACCACGCACCTCGCGGTACTCCTCGCGTACGACGCGGTCCTCCCGCACCGGTGCGACCGGCTCGGCGACGACCCGCTCACGCACCGGCGCGGCCACGACCCGGCGGCGGCTGTTCCAGAAGTACAGCGTGGTGAGCAGGCCGGCGACGCCGGCGAGCATGAGCACCCAGCCCACCACGTTGAGGTTCAGCCATCCCAGATTGGCGTCGACGGCGAACGCGAAGATCGCGCCGAGCGCGATGAGAAAGATGCTGGCACCGATGCCCATGACGTCGCCTCCTTGGCGTCCTGCTGGCGTTTCCTGCCCGCCGCGGCCATGGATGAGGTAGCGGCACACATCGACATACCCAGGCGCTTTGATCGTCAATCAGGCAAGCTGGGCGGTATGACGGACGGCAGGAACGGGCAGCGGACGCTGGTGCTGCTGCGGCACGCCAAGGCCGAGCCGTCCGGGGACCTCCCGGACGTGGAGCGGTCACTCACCGCGCGGGGGCACGCAGACGCGGCCACCGCCGGGGCCTGGCTGGCCCGGCACGGGCTGCTCCCCGACGTGGTGCTCTGCTCGCCCGCCCGGCGTACCCGGCAGACCTGGCACGACGCGGCGATGGGCATGAGCGGTTCGCCGACGGAGAGCGGTCCGGCGGGCTCGGCGCCCGCGGTGCGGTACGAGGCGAGCGCGTACGACGCGCTTCCGGATCAGCTGCTGGAGCTGCTGTGGACCGTCGAGCCGACCGCCGGCACCGTGCTCCTGGTCGCCCACAATCCGGGGATCTCACTGTTGTCGGCGCTGCTCGACCCGCAGCGGGCAGACCCGGACGGGCTGCGGACCAGTGACCTTGTGGTGCACCGGCCGACGACCCGCTGGGCCGACCTCGGGCCGGGAACCGCGCCGATCACCGGCCGCCACACCGCCCGCGCCTGATACTCACCCGACGCGGGTGTCGTACGCCGCCCGGTTGGCGAGCACGTCGTCCATGTGCGCCTCCGCCCAGGACTTCAGGCCGCGGATCGTCTCGTGCAGGGAGAACCCGAGGTCGGTCATCTCGTAGGTGACCGTCACCGGCACTGTCGGCTCGACGGTGCGGGTGATCAGACCGTCGCGCTCCAGGGCGCGCAGCGTCTGGGTGAGCATCTTCTGGCTGACCCCGGGCAGCGTGCGGAACAGCTCGGAGTATCGCCTCGGTCGTGGGTCGCCCGCGCAGTCCGCCCCGAACCGGTGCGAGCCGTCGCTGCGCAGCGCGGCCAGCACGAGTGCGACCCACTTGTCGGTGATCCGGTCGAGCAGTTGCCGGCTGGGGCACCCGGCCAGGAACGCGTCGTACTCGGCCTTGCTCATCTTCTGCTCCTGCCGCCCGGTGAGCTACGCACTTTCAGGTGCCTACTTCCCACGAGAAAGTAACACCCGGATAGTGGAGGGCGGCCGCCGCGACCCGGCGGCGTCGCGTAACGACGAGAGGTACACGCATGGCCCCCACCACCCTTCCCGGCGGCACCTGGACGCTGGGCGACCTGACCGTGACCCGGTTCGGCTACGGCGCGATGCAGCTCGCCGGCCAGTGGGTCATGGGACCACCGGCGGACCACGAGGGCGCCCTCGCGGTGCTGCGCGAGGCGGTCGCGCTCGGCATCACCCACATCGACACCAGCGCGGCGTACGGGCCGTACGTCACCAACCGGCTGATCCGGGAGGCGCTGCACCCGTACCCGGAGTCGCTGCACGTCGTCACCAAGGTCGGCGCGGACCGGGACGAGCAGGGCGGCTGGCCCACCGCGCGCGACCCGCGCAGCCTGCGCCGGCAGGTCCGGGAGAACCTGGAGACGCTCGGCCTGGAGAGGCTCGACCTGGTCAACCTGCGGCTCGGCGACGCCACGGGCCCGCAGCCCGGCTCACTCGCCGAGCCGCTGGAGACGCTCGTCGCGCTCCAGCGGGAGGGTCTGATCCGCCACCTCGGCCTGAGCAACGTGACGCCGGAACAGGTCACCGAGGCACAGGCCATCACGCCCATCGTCTGCGTGCAGAACCACTACAACCTGGCGCACCGCGCAGACGACGACCTGATCGACGAGCTGGCCCGGCAGGGCGTCGCCTACGTGCCGTACTTCCCGCTCGGCGGCTTCACCCCGCTGCAGTCCTCGGCGCTGTCGGCAGTGGCCGCGCGCCTCGGGGCGACACCGATGGGCGTCGCCCTGGCCTGGCTGCTGCGCCGTTCCCCGAACATCCTGCTGATCCCCGGCACCAAGTCCGTCGCGCACCTGCGCGAGAACGTCGCCGGCGCCGGGCTGGCCCTCTCCGGCGAGGATCTCGCCGAGCTGGACCGGATCGGCCGCTGAGACGCGGCGTCAGGACGGCGGCGCCGTCGGCGGCGGCGGGTCGGGCGGCGGCGGCATCATCGCGGTCGGATGCGAGAGCCGGTTCTCCTCCACGATGAGCGTGCGGGCCCGCTTGCGGCGGTCCTGCCAGAACCACAGCGTGGTCAGCAGGACGCCCAGCCCGGCCAGGATGAAGACCCAGCCGACCGCGCGCAGGTCGATCCACCAGACGTTGGCCCGGATGGCGAAGGTCATGATCGCGCCGAGCGCGATGAGAAAGATGGCGCTACCAATGCCCATGTGCGCTGCACTCCCCCGTGCGATGGCCTTGGGCGTACTCCGGTCGTGGTCCGCGACGGTTACCCGCCACCGGGCCGCCTATCCGCCCGGAGCGCACGCACGACGACGGCCGGCGGGCTGGGGCCCGCCGGCCGTCGTCATGAGGGGGAGAGTGACGCTTCAGGGGTGAAAGCCCCCGGAAGGGCTCAGAAAGCCTCCTCCGGGAGGTCCATGATCTCCAGGTCGGTGCCCTCGATGATCCGCCGGTCCGCGCCGATGCGGGGCAGCACCTCGCGGGCGAAGAACCGGGCGGCGGCGACCTTGCCGGTGTAGAAGGACTTGTCGGCCGCGGAGACCTCGCCGGCCAGCGCCTTCAGCGCCACGTCCGCCTGCTTCTGCAGCAGCCAGCCGACCACCAGGTCGCCGATCGCGAGCAGGAACCGGCGGCTGCTCAGGCCGACCTTGTAGAGGGCGCGGGTGTCGCCACCCTGGGCCTCGCCCAGCCAGCCGGTCATCACGCCGAGGATGTTCTGGATCTCGGCGAGCGCCTTGCCGAGCGCCTGCCGCTCCTCCTTGAGCTGGCCGTTGCCGGCCTCGGAGGTGATGTGCTCCTGGATCTCGGCGGCGACCGCCATCAGGGCCTTGCCGTTGTCCCGGACGATCTTACGGAAGATCAGGTCCAGGCTCTGGATCGCCGTGGTGCCCTCGTACAGGGTGTCGATCTTGGCGTCCCGGACGTACTGCTCCAGCGGGTAGTCCTGGAGGAAGCCGGAGCCGCCGAAGGTCTGCAGCGCCTCGTGGCCGAGCAGCTCGTACGCCCGCTCCGAACCGACGCCCTTGACCAGCGGCAGGAGCAGGTCGTTGACGCGCTTGGCCAGCTTGGTGGCCTTCTCGTCACCGGCCGCCTCGGCGATCGTGACCTTGTCCTGCCAGGTCGCGGTGTAGCAGACGAGCGCGCGCAGGCCCTCGGCGTACGACTTCTGCAGCAGCAGCGAGCGGCGCACGTCCGGGTGGTTGGTGATGGTCACCCGCGGCGCGGTCTTGTCGGCCATCTGGGTGAGGTCGGCGCCCTGCACCCGGTTCTTGGCGTACTCCAGCGCGTTCAGGTAGCCGGTGGAGAGCGTGGCGATGGCCTTGGTGCCGACCAGCATCCGGGCGTACTCGATGATCATGAACATCTGGCGGATGCCGTCGTGCTTCTCACCCAGCAGCCAGCCCTTGGCCGGTACGCCGTGCTCGCCGAAGGTCACCTCGCAGGTGTTCGAGACCTTCAGGCCCATCTTGTGCTCGACGTTGGTGGCGTAGACGCCGTTGCGCTCGCCCAGCTCGCCGGTCTCGGCGTCGAAGTGGTACTTCGGCACGACGAACAGCGACAGGCCCTTGGTGCCCGGGCCACCGACGCCCTCGACGCCGACCGGGCGGGCCAGCACGTAGTGGACGATGTTGTCGCTCAGGTCGTGCTCACCGGAGGTGATGAAGCGCTTCACGCCCTCGATGTGCCACGAGCCGTCCGGCTGCTGGATCGCGCGGGTACGGCCGGCGCCCACGTCCGAGCCGGCGTCCGGCTCGGTGAGGACCATGGTCGAACCCCACTGCTTGTCGATGAACAGCCGGGCCCACTTCTTCTGCTCCTCGGTGCCCTCGACGTGCAGCACGTGGGCGAAGGACGGGCCGGAGGCGTACATCCAGATCGGGGCGTTGGCGCCGAGCACCAGCTCGGCGAGCGACCACCAGAGGGCACGCGGGGCGTTGGTGCCGCCCAGGGACTCCGGCAGGTCGAGGCGCCAGAACTCGGAGTCCATGAACGCCTTGTACGACTTCTTGAACGACTCCGGCAGCGGCGCGGTGAACGTCGCCGGGTCGAAGACCGGCGGGTTGCGGTCGCTGTCCGTGTAGCTGGCAGCCAGGTCCTCGCGGGCGAGGCGGTCGACCTCGCCGAGGAAGCTGCGGGCGGTGTCGACGTCCAGGTCCGTGAACGGGGCCTGGCCGAGCGTCCGGTCCGCCCCGAATACCTCGAACAGGTTGAACTCGAGGTCCCGCACGTTGCTCTTGTAGTGGGTCATGCTCGCTGGCCCCGCTTCCGGACAGGTGTTACCGATCAGTAACTCCAGACTGTATTACTCACCGGTAGGCAACGACAAGCGGATCTCGGAAGTGACAGCGATTACACACTTCCCGTTCATCCGTCGGCGGCGCCGACCTCCCAGCTCGGCACCGGCGTCGCGGTGGCGCTGTACGGGCCGGCGTACTCCATCAGGACCAGCGCGATGTCGTCGTCGAGCCGGCCGTGCACCCACTCGACCAGGGCGGTCTCCAGCGAGGCCAGCCCGTCGGCGACGGTGCCGTGGCCGAGCAGCCGCCAGGCCCGGTCGGCGGTGGGGAAGAACTCGCCGTCCCGGCGCGCCTCGCCAAGCCCGTCGGTGAACAGCAGCAGCCGGTCGCCCGGCTCCAGCCGCTCCACGCGCGGCCGGACCACCGGCATGAAGCCGAGCGGCGGCGCGGGCGCGGGCGGCTCCAGCGGGATCACCGCGCCCCGGCGCAGCAGCAACGGCGGCGGGTGCCCGCAGTTGACGATCGTGAGGGTGCCGCCGCGCTCCTCGACCAGCGCCGCGGTGACGAAGTCCTCGTCGCCGACGTTGCGGGCCACCGCGCGGTCCAGGTCGGTCACCACCGCGCGCAGGTCGGCCCGCTCGTACGCGACGTGCCGGTAGGAACCGAGCACGATGCTGGCCAGGCGGACCGCGTCCAGCCCCTTGCCCCGGACGTCACCGATGATCATGCGGACGCCGTACGGGGTGTCCATCGCCTCGTACAGGTCGCCGCCGATCTCGGCGGTAGCGGTCGAGGAGATGTACCGGGCGGCCACCGCGAGCGTGCCGACCTGCGGTCCGAGCGGGCGCAGCACCGCCTGCTGGGCCACCGAGGCGAGCCGGGACAGCTCCGCGATCCGGTCCACCTGCCGCTGGCGTACCGCCGCCGTGGCCGCGGCGACGACAGTCCCCACCGCGATGGCTGTCACGTTCACGGCGGTCACCAGCGTGGTGCCCCGCTCGGCGAGGGCGAAGGCGACACCGACGGCGGTGGCCAGCCCGCCCATCGCGAGCACCACCCGCCAGGAGGCCAGCGCCGCCGCCAGGAACGGCGCGATGACCATCAGCGCGAGGTAGTGCGCCGGACGGCCGTCGGCCAGTTCCGCCGCGGCGACGATCGCGAGCAGCCCGAGGGCCGCGCCGAGGCCGGCGCGGGATCCGGGGCTCAGCGGGCGACGGCCCGGCTGGAAGGGTTGCGTGCGTACATCGGACAGCATGCCTGATGGACGTGAACGGGAGAATGAACCTGGCCCGTCGGCCGTGGAAGTTCTGGCCGAGTGGACGGTCAGCCGAGGACCTCGTACCGGACCTGGATGTGCCCGAGACCGGTGGCGGCGATGGACGCGAACGCGGCGCGGGACAGGTCCAGGCACCGGCCCTCGATGAACGGGCCCCGGTCGTTGATCCGCACCACCACCGACTTGCCGTTGTCCGGGTTGGTGACCCGGACCTTCGTGTTGAACGGCAGCGTCTTGTGCGCGGCGGTCAGCGCGTTCGGGTTGAACGACTCGCCGTTCGCGGTCATCTGACCCTCGGCGTAGAAGGACGCGCCGCAGGAGCCGCTGTCCACGACCTTCGGGCTGCTGGTCTTCTTCGCCGTCGGCGACGGGGAGGCGGTCCGGGCCTTGCTCCGGGAGGCCGCCTGGGTCCGGCTCGACTTCGGGCTCGCGGTGGCCGTCGGCGACGGGCTGAGGCTCGCGCTCGGCGAGGCCGACGCGCTCGGCGAGGGGGCCGCCGAGGTGGGGGCGGGCGTGCTGGGCAGCGTCGCGACCGCGACCGGCTCGGCGGGCGGCTCGGCGGAGGTGAGCCGCACGGCGCCGACGGTACCGCCGACCGCGAGCGCCACGCCGACCGCCGCGGTCGCGGCGATGGCGGCGGGCGAGGAGAACTTGCGGGTACGAAGGTGCCTAGCAGCCACCGGCCCGGTCCTTTCGTCAACTGAACAAACCGGCCCGGACCGTAACGAGAGAAGCACTTCCGAAGTCAACGTGATCATGGTGCTATGCCCGTATTTACCCCGGTACGTGTAGCCGATCACGCCACGCTCGATCGGCCGAACGGCCCACCGATCCGCGAGGATGGAAAACGTGCTGAACCGTCGCCTGGTCGAGCTGTTCCGGTGGATCGACCCCGGCCCCGGCAGCACCCACCTGGTCAGCGACACCTCCGGCTGGTGGCGTGACCCCGAGGTGCTCGCCCAGGTCGGCCCGGCGCTGGCCGGGCTCTTTCCGGACGCCCGCCCGACCGTCGTGATCGCGCCCGAGGTGACCGGGCTGCTGCTCGGCCCGCTCGTCGCGGTCGCCGCCGGAGCCGGTTTCCTGCCCGCGTACAAGGACGGCGGCGAGCGACGCCGGGCCGGGCCGACGCGCTGGGCGCAGACACCCCCCGACTACCGGGGGCGGCGGCTGCGGGTCGGCGTGGACAGCAGGCGGCTCGGCACCGGCGACCGGGTGCTGCTCGTCGACGACTGGGTCGACACCGGCGCGCAGCTCGACGCACTGTGCCGGGTCGTCCGGGACGCCGGGGCCGACCTGGTCGGCGCTGCCGCGCTCGTCGCGACCTGCCCGCCCGAGGTCGCCGCGCGGCTGAGGCTGCGCGCCCTGCTCACCGGCGCCGACCTGCCGTGAGCCGCCGGCGGTGGCGGAGCGTGCCGTAGCGTCGGCGGCATGTGGCCCCGCATCGGTGGATTGCGCGCACTCGCCCTCGGCACGCCCGGTGAGCTGCGCACCCGGCTCAACACCCTCGTGCTCTCCGGCGTGAAGACCGCCACCGCCGGCCTCGTGCGGGAGTACGACGACGAGAACGAGGAACTGGAGTACGTCGGCGAGCGACTGGTCCTGGTCGACGACAACGACCGGTTCGTCGCCGTCGTGGAGGTGACAGGCGTCGAGGTGGTGCGCTTCGCCGACGTGCCGTGGGACTTCGCCCGCGCCGAGGGCGAGGGCGACAGGTCGATCGAGGAGTGGCGCGAGGGCCACGGCGCCTACTGGGCCCGGCAGGGCACGCCGGTCACCGACGACACCCGGATCGTCTGCCTCCGGTTCCGGGTGGTCTCCACCGAGGGCAGCGTCGGCACCTAACCGACCCGGCGCAGCTCCGGCAGCAGCGCCGCCGCCTCCACCAGCACCGCCTCGTCGCCCGCGTACCAGCTGCTGGCCCGGGGCCAGTGCGTCACCACGTCGGTGAAGCCCAGCCGGGCCGCCCGGGCCACCTGCTCGGCGAAGAAGTCGGCGCTGGTCAGCGAGAACATCGGAGCGGAGTCGAGCGAGAGGTAGCGGTCCAGCGTCGCCGGGTCACGGCCGGCCTGCTCCAGCGTGCGGTCCATCCGCTCGGACAGCTCCGTGACCGTCCGCCACCAGCTCTCCACGTCGTCGCTGCCCTGCCCGATGGTCACCCAGCCCTGCCCGAACCGGGCGGCCAGCCGCATCGAGCGGGGACCGTTCGCGGCCACCACGAACGGCACCCGGGGCTGCTGGACGCACCCCGGGTTGTTGCGCGCGTCGACTGCGGTGAACCAGTCCCCGCGCCAGGTCGTGCCGTCCTCCCGCAGGATCGCGTCGAGCAGCTCGGTGAACTCGGCGAACCGGTCCACGCGCTGCCGGGGCGGCAGCGTCTCGCCGCCGAGCACCGCCGAGTCGAAGCCGATGCCCCCCGCGCCCAGGCCGAGCAGCACGCGGCCGTCGGACACGTCGTCGAGCGCCGTCACCTGCCGGGCGAACGCCACCGGGTGCCGGAAGTTCGGCGAGGCCACGAGCGTCCCCAGCTTGACCTGGGACGTCACGCCGGCCGCCGCGGTCAGCGTCGTCCACGAGTCGAACCACGGCCCGTCGACCAGGTCACGCCAGCCCAGGTGGTCGTAGGTCCAGGCGTGGTCGAAGCCCCACTCGTCCACCTGGGCCCACCGCCGACGTGCTTCCGACCAGCGCTGGTCAGGCAGGATCACGATGCCGATTCGCATGCCCGCCAGGGTACGACCCGGGTCGGACACTCCGACCCGGGTCGCGGTGATCACGCCGCCAGATCGGCGACCACGCAGGCGATGTTGTCCGGTGCGCCGGCCGCGTACGCCAGCTCGACCAGGCGCTCGACGGCGCTCTCCGGATCGTCCGCCTCCGTCAGCGCGGCGTGCAGCGCGCCCGGCTCCACCACGGCGGAGAGGCCGTCGGAGCAGAGCAGGTAGCGGTCGCCGGGCAGCGCGGTCCGCAGCGCCAGGTCCGCCTCGACCTCCGCGCCCGCGCCGAGCGCCCGGGCCAGCAGCGCCCGCTGCGGATGCGATCCCGCCTCGGCCGGGGTGAGCCGGCCCTGGTCGACGAGCGTCTGCACGTACGTGTGGTCCTGGGTGAGCCGGGACAGCTCACCGCCGCGCAGCAGGTACGCCCGGCTGTCCCCGACGTGCACCAGCGCGAGCCGGGTGCCGCGCCGCACGAGCGCGGTGAGCGTGGTGGCAGGCTGGTCGGCGTCGGTGGCGTGCGCGCGTACCGCCCGGTCGGCCCGGCTCACCGCGTCGGCAAGCGCGGCGAGCAGGTCGGCCTGCGACTCGTTCGCCTGCTCCAGCGGCCGCAGCGCGTCCACCGCCTCCGCACTGGCGGTGGACCCGGCCGGGCCGCGTACGCCGTCGGCGACAGCGAGCAGCGCCGCGCTCGCGTACGCGGTGTCCTCGTTGGAGTCGCGGACCGTTCCCGTTTCGCAGCGCGTCGCGTACCGGAAGATCGTCTCGGACATGGTGGTGCCCCTCTCGCTGAGCGTGTCGACGAGGAGCGCGACGGCCCGGCCGCGCGCCGCGGTGTCCGCGCTGACCCGCCGCCACCAGGCGTCGAGCGCCTCCGCGGCGGCCGCGGGCGGCAGGCCGCAGACGGTACGGATCTCGGCCAGCGGCATCCCCGCCCGGCGCAGCCCGGCGATCAGCCGCGCCCGGTCCGCCTGCTCCGGCGCGTAGTAGCGGTAGCCCGAGTGCGGGTCCACCGCGGCCGGGGGCAGAAGCCCGCAGTCGTCGTAGATGCGCAGCGCCTTGGCGCTCAGGCCGGTCGCGCGGGCGAACGCCCCGATGGTCAGCAGTCGCACCGTGCCTCCCTCGCGCTCCTCGTGCCGGTCACCGCGACCGGCACCGATCACGCTGGGCCTTGCCGCAGGGGACGGGTCAAGGCGTCGTTGCCGCCAGTTTGGCGAGCATCCGGCCCAGATGCGGCTCGATCGTGCCGGTCGGCGCCTCGTTCACCTCGGCCGGCGTCCACCAGCGGATGCCCGCGAACTCCACCGAGTCGGGCGTGAACCGCTGGTCACGGCCCGCGGACAGCACGTACCAGAGGCTCACGTCGGTGTGCCGGTGCTCGGGCGGGCCGACCGTCTCGGTGACGGTGAGGAACGCCGGGCGCTCACCGAACGGCGGCGCGAAGACCGCCGACACGCCCAGTTCCTCCCGCAGCTCGCGGCGCACCGTGTCGGCCGGGTGCTCTCCCGGCTCGACGTGCCCGCCGCTGGGCAACCACATCGCGGCGAGGCGGTGGTCGACGAGCAGCACCGCGCCGTCGGCCGGGTCGCGGAGCAGGAAGTACGCGACCAGGTGTGGCGACGGCGTACGCGGCTTGGCCCGGCGGAAGATGTCCTCCGTGCCGGCCAGCCAGGTCAAGGCCGCCTCCCGGTGCCGCGCCTCCAGCTCGTCCCCAGGTGGCAGTTCCTCGACCAGTGCCCGGATCTCGTCCCGCATCCCGCCGATGCTGCCACCTGGGTACGACGGGATCAGTCCGGCGGCAGCGGGTTGGCGTCGGCCGCTGCGCGGACGAACTCGCGTACCCGGGATGTGGTGTTCCCGGCCGGCCACACCGGACCGCGACAGATCGGCGGCGCGTCGTGGATCGGCACGTAGGCCACGTCCGGACGGGCGTAGAACTGCCGGGCCTGCTCACCCACCGGCAGCACCCCGCGCCCGAGCGCGACGAGCGCCAGCATCTCGGAGAAGCTGCCACCCACTGGGCCCTTCGGCACCGGACGGCCGGACGGGGTGCGGTCCGGCGTGCGGTCCTGCTTGAACGCGGTCGACGTCACCGCCGGGTACTGCACCACCGGATGGTCGCCGAGCACCTCCAGCGACACCGACTCCTCGGCCGCCAGCGGATGGCCCGCGGCCACCGCGAGCACCCGGCGCTCGCGCAGCAGCACCGGGCCGTTCGCCATGCCGTCGAAGGGGTACGAGGCGATCAGGACGTCGATCGTGCCGTCCAGCAGGCTCGACCGGGTGCTGGCCAGCGGCGCCTCGTGCACGTGCACCTCGCAGTCCGGATGACGCTCGGTGAACAGCGCGACCGCCCGCAGCAGCACCGGCGCTGTCGACTCGCCGACGTACGCCACCCGCAGCTCGCCGGTGAGCCCGCGCCCGGCGTCCACGGCCCGCTGCACCGCCGCCTCGATGCCGGCCACCAGCGGGCGCATCTCCTCGGCCAGGCGGGCACCGATCGGGGTGAGCCGGACGACCCGGCTGGTGCGCTCGAACAGCGGCGCACCGATGCGGCGTTCCAGCTTGCGCACCACGTGGCTGACCCGTCCGGTGCTCACCCGCAGCCGCTCGGCGGTCCGCCCGAAGTGCAGCTCCCCGGCCAGGGTCAGGAACGTCTCGATCTCGTACCGCTCCAGCACAAGGCGCCTCCGTCGTTGCCCGTGAGTCAACGATCGTAGTGCGATCGGGGGTTGGTCCCGCCGCCGCGCCGGGCCAGAGTTGACGGCATGCGGAACGATCTCGTGACGGTGACCGGGTTCGACCATCTCGTGCTCTCGGTGAGCGACGTCGAGCGTTCCCTCGACTTCTACTGCGGCACGCTCGGGCTGGCCCCGGTGCGGGTCGACAGGTGGCGGGCCGGCGAGGTGCCGTTCCCCTCCGTACGCATCGACGCCGGCACCATCATCGACCTGATCGCGGGCGACCCGACCGGGTCCAACGTGGACCACTTCTGCCTCGTCGTGGAGCCGGTCGACTGGCAGCGGGTGGTCGACTCCGGGGTGTTCACGGTGCTGACCGGCCCGGTCCCGCGCTTCGGGGCGCGGGGCACCGCCACCTCGATCTACGTCAGCGACCCGGACGGCAACACAATCGAACTGCGTTCCTACCCGGCCGACGCCTAACCTGGCCCGATGCCGGAGCTGGAACGACTCGCCGCCCGCCACGCGCCCGCCGTGCTGCGGTTCGAGCGGGAGAACCGCGCCTACTTCGCCCGGTACGTCCCCGACCGGGGCGACGACTTCTTCACCGGCTACGCCGCCCGGCACGCGGCCCTGCTGGCCGAGCAGGACCGCGGCACCTGCCACTTCCACGTGCTGGTCGGCGACTACGGCGCCGTACTCGGGCGCTTCAACCTGGTCGACGTCGCAGGCGGCAGCGCCGAGCTGGGCTACCGCGTGGCCGAGCGCGCCGCCGGGGGCGGGCTCGCCGGCGAAGGCGTACGGCGCGTCTGCGAACTGGCCCGCAGCGAGTACGGGCTGCGCCGGCTCGTCGCCTCGGCGGCGCTGGCGAACCCGGCCTCACTGGCGGTGCTCACGCGTGCCGGCTTCGTACCGGACGGTCCGGTGGAACTGGACGGGGAGCCCGGCCTGCGGCACACGCTCGACCTCGACGTGCCCTACGCGGCCGCGTCGCCGTAGGCGGGCGCGCCGGCCGGCTCGTACGTCAACTGGAGCGTGCCGTGGGCGTGGGTGACCGACTCGGTGAGCCGCAGCGCGGTCGGCACCGTGCCGTCGCCGAACAGCCGCTTGCCGGTGCCGAGCAGCACCGGGTACACCCACAGGTTGAGCCGGTCCACGAGGCCGGCGCGCAGCAGCGACTGCGCCAGGTCGAGGCTGCCGATCACGTGCACCTCGTCGTGGCGGGCCTTGATCTCGGTGACGCGCTCGGCGAGGTCACCGTTCACCAGCGTGGAGTTCGCCCAGGTCAGCGGCTCGGTGAGGGTACGGCTGGCCACGTACTTGGGCACGCCGTTGAGCAGGCCGGTGAAGGGGATCTCCTCCGGCGCCTTCGGCCAGTAGCCGGCGAAGATGTCGTACGTCTTGCGGCCCAGCAGCAGCGCGTCCATGCTGCTCGCCTGCTGGAACATCACCGTGCCGGACTCGTCGTCCAGCAGCAGCATCTGCCATCCGCCGTGGCTGAAGCCGCCGTCGCGGTCCTCGTCAGGCTCGCCGGGCGCCTGCGCCACGCCGTCGAGGGTCAGGAACTCGGTCACGATCAACGTACCCATGGGTCTGCTCCTCCGGTTTCCGCTCGTCCCCCGTCAGACCCGTCAACGACCCGCAACTCATCGCCGAGGTGTACGTGATGGATTTCGTGGAGCACGGCTCCCACCTCGATGTCGACGTCCTTGTGACGGCGGACCGACAAGCCGTCCTGGACGCTGTCTTCGGGGTGCTCGCCGCCTTGGACCTAGGCGGCGTCCCGGGGCACGTGAGCGGCCCAGGCGGCGAGCCGCCGCATCAGGTCCGCGAGCAACATCTGGTACTCGTGGCGCACCTGCGCATCGGCGCCCACCAGTGAGCCTGCCGGAAGCTCTGCCCAGAACTCCTGGGTGAGACGGCACGAGTCGGGCCCGAGCGGCACAACGGTGAGCACGCCGCCGCTGGGACAGCCGGCCGTCAGGTTGCGGGTGACGGCGCGGCGTCCCGGTTCCACCTCGACCACCTCGTGCATCATGCCCGTTCGACCGCCGGGGCTCCGATCCACGAACGCCTGGATCTCGCCGACTCCCTTCGGGCCGGGCAGCGTCACGCCGAGCTCCGTCGAGTCGTGCAGCGCCACCGACGACGCCGGATCCTCCATGAAGCCGAAGGCTGCCTCCGCACTCGTGGGCAGGTCGACGGTGGCCGCCTCCCGTACCTGGACCGCAGACGTCGTCACCCTGATCAACCGCAGACGCGAGCGCACGCCGCATTGTGTCAGTCGATCCGCCGACGGTGGGGGCGAGATCAGCGCTACGGCGCCCTCCCTAGCGGGCTCCGCTCGGTGCGAACACGGCATAGAAGTACCGGAGGCTGTCCTCCGGGCCGTTCTCCAATCGCTTGAAGGCCTTCGCGATCGGATTGCACCAGCGCTGCCCGCCGAGCTCCACCACCATAGGCCACCCGACGACGGTCAGTTCGTCTGCCGCCGTTGCGCGCCACCGTCCACCGGCATGCCGGTTCAACACCTCGCCGACGTAGCAACCGAAGCCGAAGAGGGTCTCCGCCACCTGCCCAGCCATGAGGCCCTCGGCCCGAAAGCCGTCGAGGATGGCGTCCACGGATGCCAGGCTGTCCGGCGTGTAGTCCAGGTGCACACCGCTGACCTGGGCCGCTGACACCACGATGTCGCCAGCGAACCGGGCTGCGTTCTCCGGGACGGGCGCGTACTTCAGGCGCAGTTGCACGGTTCTCTCCGTTAATCAACAGATGGGGATCTTGCGATCGTACCGACGACGGCCGACAAGCAGCGGCCTCGCGACGGCTCGCAGGACGCCGGACGAGCACGACGCCGTGGTCTGGTTCGCGACGTCCGATCTCGCCGGCCTGCGTCTCAACCATAAGCCGCTTCTCCCGATGCTCACCGCCCTGCTCGCCGGGGTCAGCAGCCCTATCTCGTCCGCACGTCAGGTGCGAACCGGCGGCTCGCCGAATCTGCCACCACGAACGACGGAATCGGTCTCGACTTCCTGGACCGTCCAGACGTGACCGACGAAGTCGTCCACTGCGACGCCACCGCGTCCGAGCAGCGTCCGGATCGCTGCCACTGCGTCCTGCCGCCGCGACAACCGGTAGTTCACCTGGACCGCCCACGGCGGCCGCTCGCCGACAACGCGCTCCAACTCCGCCACCATCTCGCGCTCCCAGTCGAGGTACAGGTCACGGTGTTCCTCCACCAGCCAGAGGAAGACCGAGCCCGGCGCGACCCACTGATCAGACTGGGTCTCACCGAGGGAACCCAGGAGCCGCAACACGTCCGCCCTGGACACGGCCGGGAAGACGAACGCGTTCTCACTCATGTGCAGAACCATAGGCGCCGGCTTCGTCGCCCTCGATGCTGAGAAGAAACTCGGCCACCTGGTGGCCGTCCGGGTGGGTTATCGTGAGGGCGACCCGAATCTCGTCGTCGATCCGGATCATGGCCTCGTCATCGGCCGCGTCGAGGGCGGCGTTCCGGGCGACGAAGAGCGGACGCAGCGGCTCGAATGCAGGCAGCGGACGGAATCGGCCGTACGTCCACGGGAAGTCGTGAGTCTGCTCATCGATCTCGCCGGCCAGCTCGCCCCGGCGGTACAGCCGCCACACCCTGCCCGCGTCCATCGCGACAGCGTAGGCGGCGCTGAGCGGTCAGTTCCGGTGCGGTGTGGGTGAGGCCGGAGGGCCGAGGGCAAGCCGGCGTAGCCGGTGCGGCAGCCGATCGCCGAAAGCTCGACGGCCGCCAGCCACCTTGGCGATCGTCATTGCCTGGCCGCGATCGACTGTCTGCCCGATGCGGGCGTGGCAACCCGTCGGCTGTCGGCGGCTTGCCGCCGGGCGGACCACCGGGCCCGCACTCGTGGAACATCGAAGGCCCTGACCGGGACTGACGTCCTGATCAGGGCCTTCACGCTGGAGCGGGTGACGAGAATCGAACCCGCACTGTCAGCTTGGGAATCAGGCTCAATCACGAATAGATGGCAGTCTTTGTACTTTTTATTTGACCGTGATTGGACTGGCGGCCCTTGCCTGGAACCTCGCCTTGACCTCTGTTGGCCGCCCGAACGGGCATGCCACGGGCACGTGAGAGTCGAAGACTCCGGCTCGTTACTGGTAGCGTTCGCCGGTGCGCGTTGGAGTGTATGTCGATGGGTACAACCTCTACTACGGTGGCCGAGGGCTATGCGGACAGGGAACCCCTGGCTGGCGCTGGCTCGACATCCGGGCCCTTGCAGAGCGCCTGCTAGCCAACGTGCCGACCTGGGCTGGTGCTCAGGCGCACCGAATCGTCTACTGCACTGCTGTAATCGACGCGGCTAGCAACCCCTCGGGCTTCATCGATCAAGACATCTACCTCAAGGCTCTGATGGCGTCATCGAGCGTCGACCTCATCGAGTACGGCAGCTATGTCTCTCGCGTGAAGTACGCCCCGCTTGCAGTAAAGGCCCAGAGCCGCAGCGCAGGCCCCCAGCTCGTAACCTCGCAGTGGCCGATCATGGTTCAGGACGCGCAGGGCAATCCAGTACAAAACGCGACATTCATGGTGTCGTACGCCCACCGAGAGGAAAAGGGTTCCGACGTCAACGTGGCTTCCCACCTCCTGGTCGACGTACTCACGTCGCAGGTAGACGCGGCCCTCGTGATCTCCAACGACAGCGATCTTAAATTTCCGGTGTCATATGCGAGGACACTCGTCCCCGTCGGCACGATTAACCCCTCGCGGAACTACCTGGCAGGAGCCTTGAAGGGACAACGAGGGGACGGGGTCGGCAGCCACTGGTGGAAGCAGCTCACGGCGGGAGACCTCCAAGCCTGTCAGCTCAGTGACCCTGTAGTGAGCCCTGCCGGCACCTACGCGCGCCCAGCCGGCTGGTAGCTCTATAGTCTGTCTCGGTTGCAGGTCGAACTAGGCTGCGCTACAGTTCACCGCATATACCACCCGGTTCCCCTAGAGGGGCCGGGTTTTTTTTGGGCCGAAGCACCCAACCCCTCGACGCTTCCACGCTCTGACCTGCGGGTATGCAACCGCCAGGGCCGGCAAGGCGGGGGTTCGCTTCGCACCAAACCGGCCTACAGGAGCCTGCGACAAGAGGGCGAAAGAGGGAGCATCCACTACGCTCAGGCCGCCCGTTGGGTGCAAGCATCGCGGAGCGACGGCCTGAGCGTAGTGGATGCTGTCAAGTCCCGCGCACCCGGCCCCGACTAGGCTCCGGCTAGCTATCCTAGCCTTTGAGCGCCGGAGCCTAGTCGGGGCCGGGTGCTTCAAAGACGCGACACGCCGGGGAAATTTGTGACATTCGTCACTCTGCTTATCCTCGCCATCCGGACTTTCTGCCGTCGACCCGGCCTCGCGGGGGCAGGCCGCTGCCCGACCCGCCAACTTCAAGACGGACTTGACGCACGAACGGCCCCTCCCCCGGCAGGCCCAGTCGCCGATGCCGACATTCGGACCGTCACCATTCCCGACGCGATCCGCCGTGACATCCGCCCACACCTGGACGACTTCGCGACGAGGACCAGGACGCGCTCGTCTTCACCGGCGCGAAGGGTGCTGTCCTGCGCCGCTCCAACTTCCAGACCGCCTGCAAGTGGCGTGACTGCGTGGCTGCGGCTGGCCTGCCCGGCTTCCACTTCCACGACCTGCGGCACACCGGTAATACCCTGGCGTCCCGGACCGGGGCGAGCCTTGCCGACCTCATGGCCAGGATGGGTCACGCCTCGACTCGCGCGGCATTGATCTACCAGCACACCGCCAAGGAGCGCGACGAGCACATCGCGAGCGGGCTCAGCGAGCAGATCAAGAAGGGCCGTGATCGGGCACGTAGCGGGCACGGCCAGCGCAAGAAGCGGTAGCAACGAACGAGGCCCCAGCCAGGAAAGCTGTCCTGAGCTGGGGCCTCACGTTGGAGCGGGTGACGGGAATCGAACCCGCACTGTCAGCTTGGGAAGCTGATGTTCTGCCATTGAACTACACCCGCAGCGGCACCACTCTACCTGAAGCCCCCCACCCCCGTGCACTCAGGTGCGCGCGCCACCTCGGCGAGGTGGCGGCATCGGCGGGCGGTTGACCCAGCCACCTCCCCGAACTGGAGTGGATCAAGCACTCACCGGCGCCGGCAGGCGCGAAGTTGCACGTCGGAAACGTATGGGCATTCTCAAATGCATCGATGGGATGTAACGTCTGCCCCACGTTTCCGCACCGGCGTGACACACCCCCTGGCACGCCGTCAGAAAGAGGTGGGCCCATGGGACTCCGTCCCAACCTGCTGACCCGGCGTACCGCCGGTGTCGCGACGTCGACCCTCGCGCTGCTGCTCAGCACCGCCGCCGTCGGCGTCGTTCCCGCTGCTTCGGCCTTCTCGGCCGCCCCGGCCGGCGTCTGCGCCGAGCCTGCTGACGCCCACGCCGACGAGCACGCGAACGCTCGCGTCGCGAAGGGCGGCAACGCCAAGCTCGACCCCAACCACCTGACCGCCAAGCAGGTCCAGGACCGGGAGGCCGACCTCGCCGCCGCGCAGCGCGAGCGGGCCAACTTCCGGACCGGCGCGGTCACCCCGCTGGCCACCGTGACGATCCCGGTCGTCGTGCACGTCATCCAGGAGAACAGCACCCGGGCCGGCGGCAACATCACCGACTCGATGATCAACCAGCAGATCACCGTGCTGAACCAGTCGTACGCGGGCTCGACCGGCGGCGCCGCCACCGCCTTCGGCTTCCAGCTCACGAAGATCAACCGGGTGACCAACCCGTCGTGGTACCCGATCGTGCAGGGCTCCTCCGCCGAGCGCTCGATGAAGACCTCGCTGCGTGAGGGCGGCAAGAACACGCTGAACATCTACCTCGGCGAGCTGAGCGACAGCCTGCTGGGCTGGGCGACGTTCCCGAAGCGGACGCTGGACAAGATGGACGGCGTGGTCGTGCTCAACGAGTCGCTGCCCGGCGGCACCGCCACCAACTACAACCAGGGTGACACCGGCACCCACGAGGTCGGCCACTGGCTGAACCTCTACCACACCTTCCAGGGCGGCTGCTCCGGCTCGGGCGACAGCGTCTCCGACACCCCGGCCGAGGCGTCCCCGGCGTACCAGTGCCCGACCGGCCGCGACACCTGCTCGACCGCCGGCAAGGACCCGATCACCAACTTCATGGACTACACGTACGACTCCTGCATGTACCAGTTCACCGCCGGCCAGGCGAGCCGCATGCTCACCGCGTGGAACGCCTACCGCGCAGCCTGACCGCCTCGTACCGCGTACCGGTGCCGGCCCTGTCCTCGGACGGGGCCGGCACCGCTCGTTTCGGGGTCGGGGTCAGGCGGCCGGGCGGCGGGTGTCGAAGCCGTGCCGGCCGCGCCGGCCCTCCGCGCCCACCGGCTCACGCCGGGCCGGTTCGGCCCCGAGCGGGTCGAGCCACACCCGCACCTGCGGCGGAGCGGCGCCGGGCTGGGCGACAGGGTCGCGCCGGGTCAGCATCGCCGCCTCGACTGTGAACTCGAACAGCCGCCAGTCACCATGTGGCGACGCGCGGGCGATCCGGGCCAGCCGCGTCACGGTGGCCGGGTCGGTCACCGGCCGCGCGCGCCCCGCGACGTACGCCTCGTCGTCGCTCTCCTCGGGCGGGAACGAGTGCAGCGCGTAGCGGCCGTCGCGTTCGAGGTCGCGGCGCTTCGGCGAGTCGATGACGAAGCACCATAGGCCGTCGTCGGTGAACACCGGGGAGACCGGGTGGACGCGGGGGCCGCCGTCGGCGCGGACCGTGGCGAGGTAGCCGAAGCCCGGCCCGTACTGCTGCATCAGGAGGCGGATCTCGCCGGCGAGGCGGGGCTCGTCGGCGGCGAATTCGGACCAGGAAGCCATGCGGACATCCTATCGAACACGTGTACGAAGAAGTAGTGCGACACGCAGGTCACCCATACCGGTCGCTATGGTGTTCCGATGCTGCTCTCCGACCGCGACCTGATCTCCGAGATCAAGGCCGGCACGCTCGCGCTGGAGCCCTTCGAGCCCACGCTGGTGCAGCCGTCGAGCATCGACGTACGCCTGGACCGGCTCTTCCGGGTCTTCAACAACCACCTCTACACACACATCGACCCGTCGGTCCAGCAGGACGACCTCACCTCGATGGTGGAGGTGCCCGAGGGCCAGCCGTTCGTGCTGCACCCGGGCGAGTTCGTGCTCGCCTCCACGCTTGAGGTGATCTCGCTGGGCGACCAGCTCGCGGGCCGGCTCGAGGGCAAGTCGAGCCTGGGGCGGCTGGGGCTGCTGACCCACTCGACAGCCGGCTTCATCGACCCCGGCTTCTCCGGCCACGTCACGCTGGAGCTGTCGAACGTGGCGAACCTGCCGATCACGCTCTGGCCCGGCATGAAGATCGGCCAGCTCTGCATCTTCCGGCTCTCCTCGCCGGCCGAGCACCCGTACGGCTCGGCCGTCTACGGCTCGCGTTACCAGGGGCAGCGCGGCCCGACGCCGAGCCGGTCCTGGCAGAGCTGGCGCACCTGGCCGACGCGCTGACGCCGCCCGCAGTTGTTAAGAAGGGCCCCCTCCTCTACCGGAGGCGTTAAGAGGGGGCCCTTCCTTACACGCGGCCGTAGCTGTTGATGTCGCCGTCGTCGACCCGCTTCATCGTGATGGGCTTGCCGGACTGGGAGGCGTGCACCACCCAGCCGTCGCCCACGTACATCGCCACGTGGTGCAGGTCGCTGTAGTAGAAGACGAGGTCGCCGGCGCGCAGCTCGGCCCGGCTGATGCGCTTCGTCACGCCGTGCTGCTGGCGTGCGCTGTGCGGCAGCGAGACGCCGCCCTTGGCCCAGGCCGCCATGGTGAGGCCCGAGCAGTCGAAGTGGTCCGGGCCGGCGGCGCCCCAGACGTAGATCTTGCCGATCTGGGCGCAGGCGAACTTCACCGCCGCTCCGGCCGGGCCGCCGGGATAGCCGGCCGGGCAGGGCGCCGGGCGCAGCGGGCCGCCGCCGCCCTTGCCGTACACCTTGAGCCGCAGCTTCTCCAGCTTGGCGATCTCGGCGTCGATCTGCTTCTTCTTCGCCGCGAGCTGGGCCTCGGTGCGCGCCAGGCCGGCGATCATCTCGTCCAGCGGCTTCTTCTTCGCCGCCAGCTCGTCGCGCAGCGCGGCGACCGAGCGCACCTGCTCGTGCTGGCGGTGCGCGAAGCGGTCGAGCAGCTCCAGGCCGTCGACCAGGTCACCGGGTGAGCGGCTGCCGAGCAGCGCGTTGACCGTGGAGAGGTTGTCGGCCTTGTAGGCGTCGGCGGCGAGGCCGCCGACCTGACCGAGCGCGGCGTCCACCCGCGCCTGGAGGGGTGCGATCTGGCGGCCGAGCGCGTCGGCCTGCCTGCGCCGCGCGGCGAGCTGCTCGCGTACGTCGTTGACCTGCTCGATGACCGGTTCGAGCTTGTTCCAGTCGCGGTCGATCTGGGCCTCGATCTCGGCGACCGAGGGTTCGGCGTGTGCCGCAGTGGCGCCGCCGGTCAGTACGACGGCGGTGCCGACCAGTGCGGCGAGGGCGGTGGTGAAGCGGGACCAGCGGGAACGCGGCGCGGCGCTGGACCGGTCGACCGACCGGTTCGACGACGGCCGCGGGGCATGGAGTGCCACCGGGCGTCCGTACTCCTTCTTCCGTACCGCCTACCGGGTTAGCTGACGGATTCGGGCGGGAAGGGAGCCGCCCTACCGCAGCAGCGCTGCGGATTCACCCCAGGTACCTGGTTCCCCGGCTCGCCCGGAGGCGACTCGGCGGTGTCGGACCGTCACCGACCGGGTTGGACGGTGAGACGTGCGGCCGACGATTCACCAGAGTAGGGACCACCGTTATCGATCCGCAACTTCCAGCGCCGTGACACTCCGTACGCGATCCAGCGCCACACCGCGCACGGAGGTGAAATTTTCTTTCACGACTGATTACTTACTGGAAAGGTATTGACCGTCGCGGGTGTGCGGAGTGAGGGTGGAAACGCAGTGACCCCCATCCCTGTCCAGGAGGTTCGATGCATCTCTCCGCCCCGCCGTCGGGCAGACGGATACTGCTCGCCGCCGCCGTGGCCACGGCCACCGCGCTGGCGACCACCGGCCCGGTTACCGCCGCGCCGGACACGTCCGCGCCCGCGAGCGACCGGCAACAACAATACGCCGCCGCCGCGGCCGAGTACGGCGTGCCCCAGAACGTGCTGCTCGGTGTCTCCTATCTGGAGTCCCGCTGGGACACCCACCCGGGTCAGCCCAGCACCAGCGGCGGCTACGGCCCGATGCACCTGACCGACGCCGCGCACATCCTCGCCACGCCGGGCAGCGCCCACGTCGACGAGGACGAGGACCCGCGCGGCGACGACTCCCGGCCGCTGAAGCTCGACCCGGCCACCGCCGCCGCGCCGACGCGGGAGACGCCGCTGCCGAGCGCCTCGCTCCAGACGCTCGACGCGGCCGCCGCGCTCACCGGGCTGGACGCGGGGACGCTGCGCACCGACCCGGCCGCGAACATCCGCGGCGGCGCGGCGCTGCTGTCGTCGTACCAGAAGGCTCTGGGCGGGCCGGTCGGCGCCGGCACCGACCCGGCGGCCTGGTACGCCGCGGTGGCCCGCTACTCCGGCGCGGACACCGCCGACGCGGCGGCGGCCTTCGCCGACGAGGTCTACGACCAGCTCGGCCAGGGCGCCACCCGGACCACCGACGACGGCCAGCGGGTCACGCTCGCCGCCACCGCCGCGAAGCCGGACCGCTCCCGGCTGGCCCGCCTCGGCCTGCGCACCGCGCAGCGGCCGGACGGGCTGGAGTGCCCGGTCCGGCTGGCCTGCGAGTGGATTCCCGCGCCCTACGAGCAGCTCAGCGACGACCCGGGCGACTACGGCAACCACGACCTGGCTGACCGGCCGAAGCAGCAGAAGATCGAGTACATCGTCATCCACGACACCGAGGGCTACTTCGGCCCGAGCGTCGACCTGGTGAAGCGGGCCGACTACCTGGGCTGGCACTACACGCTGCGCTCGGTGGACGGCTACATCGCCCAGCACATCAAGACCAAGGACGTCGGCTGGCACGCCGGCAACTGGTACGTCAATGCCAAGTCCATCGGCCTGGAGCACGAGGGCTTCGCCGGCCAGGGCACCTGGTACACCGAGGCGATGTACCGCACCTCCGCCAAGCTGGTCCGCCACCTGGCGCTGAAGTTCGGCATCCCGATGGACCGGCAGCACATCATCGGCCACGACAACGTGCCCGGCATCACCGCCGCCAACGTGGGCGGCATGCACTGGGACCCGGGGCCCTACTGGGACTGGTCGCACTACTTCGACCTGATGAAGGCGCCGTTCCGCGGCACCGGCACGGCGAAGACCGGCCTGGTCACCATCGACCCGGACTTCGCCACCAACCGGCCCGCGTTCACCGGTTGCAACCAGCAGCCGCCGGGCGTCCCGACGCCCACCCCGCCGGCGCAGCCGTGCCCCTCGCGCGGCTCCTCCGCGGTGATCCTGCGGACCGCGCCGAGCCCGGACGCCCCGCTCGTCAACGACCTCGGGCTGCGCCCGGACGGCACGCCGGACACCATGTACATCTCCGACCACGGCGCCCGCGCCTCGGCCGGCCAGACGTACGCGCTCGCCGGCCGGCAGGGCGACTGGACCGCGATCTGGTACCTCGGCCAGAAGGCGTGGTTCCACAACCCGGCCTCCGCGCCCACCGCCAAGTGGGCCACCGGCTTCGTGGTGACCCCGCGGCCCGGCAAGGCCACCATCCCGGTGTACGGCCGCGCCTACCCGGAGCAGTCCGCCTACCCGGACACCATCCCGTACCAGGCCATCTCTCCGCTGCAGTACACGTTCGCCGCCGGCCAGCGGTACGCGGTCGGCGGGGTGCTGCCCGGCGAGTACTACCGGGCGGTCTCGTTCGACGGTTCCGCGCCGGGTGACCGGACCGTGGTACGCGGGAAGAACCAGTACGTGCAGGTCCAGTTCGGCCACCGGATCATGTTCGTGAACCTGGACGACGTGCTGATCCTGCCGTCCCCGGTCGGCGCGCCGCGCTGACCCCTCCCCGAGAACGCGAAGGCCCCCGGTCCATGCGGACCGGGGGCCTTTCGGTGTGACCGAGGTCAGGTGACCCGGACGAAGCCGGCGAGCGGCTGGGTGTTGATGCTCGACACCTGGACCGGTTTGCCTGTCCGGGGCGCGTGCACCATCACCCCGTTGCCGAGATAGAGCCCGACGTGATGCAGATCGGAGCCGAAGAACACCAGGTCACCCGGGCGCGCCTCGGAACGGGACACCTTGCGGCCCTCGTTCCACTGCGCGCCGGTGAAGTGGGTGAGCGAGATGCCCGCCGCCTTGTACGCGTACTGCGTGAGGCCGGAGCAGTCGAACGCGTTCGGGCCGGTGGCGCCCCACACGTACGGGTCGCCGACCTGGGCGCACGCCGTCGCGATCGCGGTACGCGCGGCGCTGCTCACCACGCCGTCGATCTTCGGGCAGCCCGCCGGGCGGATCGAGGTCACCGGCAGCATCGCGGTGAGTCGCTTGATCTCCGAGTCGATCTGCTTCTTCTTCGCCGCGAGGTCGTTCTGCTGCTTGGTCTCCAGCTCGATCAGCTCGTCGAGCTTCTCCTTCTGCCTGTTGTACTCGTCCCGCACCTTGAGCACACCGGCGATCTGACGGCGCTGGTCGTCGGCGATCCGGTCCAGCATGACCAGCTGCTCGGCCAGCGTGCCCGGCTTGGTGCTCACCAGCAGCGCGCCCAGCTCCTGCGACGGGCCCTGGATGTAGTAGCGGGCCGCGATGTCGCCGACCTTGTTCATGGCGAGCGTGGAGGCCAGCTCCAGCGGCACCATCTTGTCCTTCAGCGCCTTGGACTTCTTCTGGTTGGCGCGAAGCTGCGAGCGGACCTTGTTGAACTGCTCGATGGTGGGTTCGAGCTGCTCCCACTGCTTGTCGATCTGCGCGTCGATCTCGTCCACCGACGGCGCCGCGTGCGCCGGAGCCGTCAGCATCCCGGCGCCGACCGCGGCGGCCGCGACCAGGGTGACCAGACGGCGTGCCATCCGGTGGAACCCGGCACGTCGGCCGGGTGGAGCGCTCGGGGCGTGACGTTGAGGGGGCGTGGTTGCCACCGGCACGGACTCCTTTGCAACCGACCGCCGGGCGCCTCGCGAGAGGGAAGATCGAGGCAGACGACCCACAGCGGTCGGTGCCCCACATTAGGGAAGGCGTCCGGTGGAATCAAGGCGACCGTTTGTTCAATCACGTATCCGCAATCGATTGCACACCAAGGGTATTCATTTCATCTTCCGACGATGGCTGTCAATACGTCGTCGAGCGTCACCACGCCCATCGGCCGCCGTCCGTCGCTGACCAGCACCATGTGGCGGCGTTCGCGGCGCATCGCGAGCAGCAGGTCGGCGAGCGTACGGTCCGGCGGCACCACCGCCAGCGGCCGGTAGACAGCGGCCGGCACGGGGGCCCGGCGACTCGCGCCGGCGTACCCGAGCACGTCCTTCACGTGCACGAAACCGAGCACCCGGCGGGTGGACCGCTGCACCACCGGGAAGCGGGACCGGCCGGTGCGGGTCGCCAGCACCTCCAGCGACGCCGGTGAGACGTCCTCGGCGACTGTGGTGACAGTGGACCACTGTTGCAGCGCGTCCGCCGCCGTACGGCTGTGCAGGGCCAACGCGCCGGTGATCCGGGCGTGCTCCTCGGCGTCCAGCAACCCCTCGGTACGCGCCTGCGAGACCAGCCCGGCCAGTTCCTCGGCGGTGAACACGGTTTTCACCGCGTCTGTCGCCTCCACCCGCCACCACCGCAGGACCTGCCGGGACGCCCACTTCATCGCCAGCAGCAGCGGCTTGGTGACCAGGCAGAACGCCAGCATGGCCGGGCCGAGCCAGAGCGCCGAGGGCTCCGGACCGGCCAGCGTGATGTTCTTCGGCACCATCTCGCCGACCACCGTGTGCAGGAACACCACCACCGCCAGCGCGATGACGAAGGTCACCGGGTGCACCGCCGAGGCGGGCATCCCCAGCGCGGCGAACGGCCCCTCCAGCAGGTGGGCCAGCGCCGGCTCGGCGATCGCGCCGAGGCCGAGCGAACAGACGGTGATGCCGAGCTGCGCTCCGGCGATCATCAGCGGAATCTGGTTCATCGCGGCCAGCGCCCACCGGGCCCGCTTCGACGTCGCCGCAAGCGGTTCGATCACGGTACGGCGGGAGGCGATCAGCGCGAACTCGCTGCCCACGAAGAACGCGTTGCCGAGCAGCAACACCACCGCCACGAGTAGCTCAGGCACCGTCGTCGGGCTCCTCGGGGCGCACCACCCGCACCTGCTCGATCCGGTGCCGGTCGACCTCCACCACCGTGAACTCGTACCCGGCCTCGTCGACCGTCTCGCCCGGCACCGGGATGTGGCCCAGCCGCGCCATCAGGAAGCCGCCCAGCGTCTCGTACGGCCCGTCGGGCAGCCGGAACCCGGTCTGCTCGACCAGTTCGTCGGCGCGCAGCACGCCGTCGGCCAGGACGGTCCGCTCGCCGCCCGGCACGGTGAGCTCCACCGGCCCGGCGTCGTCGACCGCGTCCGGGTCGAACTCGTCGGCGATCTCCCCGACCAGTTCCTCGACCAGGTCCTCCACCGTCACCACGCCGTCGGTGCCGCCGTACTCGTCCACCACGATCGCCAGGTCCGCCCCGGCGGCCTTCAGCGCGGCCAGCACCCCGTTCAGGTTGAGGCTCTCCGGCACGTACACCGGTTCCCGGGCCACCGCGGCCACCGAGGTGACGGCCCGGCGGGCCAGCGGCACCCCCAGCGCGTCGGGCACCCCGGCGACGCCGGTGACCAGGTCGAGCGTCTCCTCGTAGACCGGGAACCGGGTCCGGCCGGTCTGCCGGGAGAGGTCCAGCAGGTCGGCGACGGACGCGGTGGCGCGCAGCGCTGTCACGTCCACCCGGGGCGTCATCGCCTCGGCGGCCCGCTTGTCACCGAAGCGGATCGTGCGCCGCAGCAGCATCGCGGTGTCCGGCGGCAGCGCGCCGGCCCGCGCCGAGATGGCGGCGAGCAGGCCCAGCTCCTCCGGGGAGCGGGCGCTGGCCAGCTCCTCCTGCGGCTCCACGCCGAGGCGGCGCACCAGCCGGTTGGCTGATTCGTTCAACAGCCGGATCAGCCAGCCGAACATGCGGGAGAACGCGCGCATCGGCGCGGCGGTGGCGAGCGCCGCCGGCATCGGGCGGGCCAGCGCCAGGTTCTTCGGCACCAGCTCGCCGAAGAGCATCGAGATGAGCGTGGCGAGGGCCAGCGCGAGCAGGCCGGAGAAGCGTTCCGCGCCGCCGAGCGGATGCAGCAGCGGGGCGAAGATCCGGGCCAGCGCGGGTTCGGCGAGGTAGCCGGTGAGCAACGCGGTGAGGGTGATGCCGAGTTGCGCGCCGGAGAGCTGGAAGGACAGTTCGCGCAGCGCGCGGCGTACCGTGGCGGCCCGGCCGTCGCCCTCGCCGGCCCGCCTGTCGATCTCCGCCCGGTCCACGGTGACGAGGGCGAACTCGGCCGCGACGAAGAAGGCGTTGCCGGCGGTCAGCAGCACGAAACCGACCAGGGGCAACAGCGTCAGAAGAAGAAGGCCGTCGATGGGCGTGATTGTGGCACGCGAGCGCCGACGGTGGGCCCCCGTGGCGCGCGACGGCGGCGGCACCGCACGGGTGCCGCCGCCGTCGTGGTCCGGCTTCTGCCGGGGTACGCCTCAGCTCGCGCTCGGCGCGACCTCCGGCTCACCGGCCGGGGCCTCCGGCTTGACCGAGCGCAGCAGCACGCTGGCCACGTCGACCACCTCGACCTGTTCGCCCGCGCCCTTGCCGTTCACGCCGTCGTTCAGCATCGTCGAGCAGAACGGGCAGCCGACCGCGATGGTCTTCGCCCCGGTGGACATGGCCTCCTCGACCCGGTCCACGTTGATCCGCTTGCCGATCTTCTCCTCCATCCACATCCGGGCGCCGCCGGCGCCGCAGCAGAAGGAGCGCTCGCTGTTACGCGGCATCTCGGTCAGCTCGCCCTGGATCGAATCGCCGAGCACCTCACGCGGCGCGGCGAAGATCCGGTTGTGGCGGCCCAGGTAGCACGGGTCGTGGTAGGTGACGCCGCCGTCCACCGGCTGCACCGGGGTGAGCTTGCCGGCGCTGACCAGGTGGGCCAGCAACTGGGTGTGGTGCACGACCTCGAACTCGCCGCCGAGCTGGCCGTACTCGTTGCCGAGCGTGTTGAAGCAGTGCGGGCAGGTGGCGATAATCTTGCGCTTGCTCTTCTCCCGGCCCTCGAACGCCTCGTTCAGCGTCTCGACGTTCTGCTGGGCGAGCATCTGGAAGACGAACTCGTTGCCGATGCGGCGGGCCGGGTCACCGGAGCAGGTCTCGCCCTCGCCGAGGATGGCGAAGGAGACGCCCGCCTCGTTGAGCAGCGTGGCGACCGCACGGGTGGTCTTCTTGGCCCGGTCCTCGAACGCGCCGGCGCAGCCGACCCAGAACAGGTACTCGAAGTCGTCGACCTCGCCGACCCGCGGCACCTCGAACCCGAGGCCCTTGGTCCAGTCCTCGCGGGTGTTCTGCGGGGCGCCCCACGGGTTGCCCTTGTTCTCCAGGTTGCGCAGCATGACGCCGGCCTCGGACGGGAAGCTCGACTCGATCAGCACCTGGTAGCGGCGCATGTCGACGATGTGGTCCACGTGCTCGATGTCCACCGGGCACTGCTCGACGCACGCGCCACAGGTGGTGCAGGACCAGAGCACGTCCGGGTCGATGACGCCGCCCTCTTCGGCGGTGCCGATAAGCGGCCGGTCGGCCTCGGCCATGGCGAGCACGTCGACGCCGGCCAGCTGCTCCTGCGTCGCCTTCTCCTCGCCGGCGAGGTCCTTGCCGCCGCCGGCCAGGAGGTAGGGCGCCTTGGCGTACGCGTGGTCGCGCAGGCTCAGCACCAGCAGCTTCGGCGACAGCGGCTTGCCGGTGTTCCAGGCCGGGCACTGCGACTGGCAGCGGCCGCACTCGGTGCAGGTGCTGAAGTCGAGCAGGCCCTTCCAGCTGAACTGCTCGACCTGGGCGACGCCGAACTGGTCCTTCTCCGGGTCGGCCTCCTCGAAGTCCAGCGGCTTGCCCTCGCTGGTCATCGGGCGCAGCGGGCCGAGGCCCGAGCCGGCCGGCTTCTCCGGGTCGCGCTTGAAGAAGATGTTCGGGAAGGCCAGGAAGCGGTGCCAGGCCACGCCCATGGTGACGTTCAGCGAGATCACGATGAGCCAGGTCATCGAGATGCAGATCTTGATGAGCGCGGCGACGCTGACGCCGGCCTCCCAGTTCGGGAGGACCGAGCCGATCGCGTGGCTGAGCGGGGCGGCCCAGACCGGGTACTCGAAGTGGTCGGTGGCGACCTTGAAGCCCCGGATCACGAACCCGAAGATCAGGACCAGCAGGACGACCCACTCGACGAAGTAGCCCTGCCACATGCTCGAACCGGTGAACCGGGAGCGGTTCTCCGCGCGGCCCGGCCGGTTGCGCAGGCGGATCGCCATCAGTACCAGGATGCCGGCCAGGCCGAGGATGCCGATCCACTCGGTGACCAGGCCGAAGATCGTCCAGTGCCCGATGATCGGCAACCCGCCACCGGTCGAGACGACCTCGAAGTAGGCCTCCAGCACCAGCAGCGACAGCACGATGAAGCCGACCATCACGAACCAGTGAGCGGCGCCGACCACGCTCCACTTCAGCATGCGGGTGTGACCTGCGGTCTCCACCAGCATCTTCTTGGTACGCGCGCCCTTGTCGCCGAAGCGCTCCGGCGCGGGCTGACCGAGCCGGATGACGGCGGTCATCTTCATGACCGCGCGCACCGCAAGCCACACCGCGACAGCGGTGATGGCGGCCGCGAGGATCGTGGTGACGATCTGGACGCTGCCCATCGAGTTGGCCTCCCGGTCTGCTGCTTGTCCGTGCAGCCTACGCGCAAGGTTACCCAGCAGTAACGTGAGTCTTCTCGCACCAGGCCACGCCGCCCTGCGCACACCTTAGGTGTAGCGGCGACGAAGCGCCTGGCAGGGGCGGCGTGGCGTGACCTACGCCGGGTCGACGGGCGGCCGGCTCAGCGCCAGCGGGAGAGCAGGATCAGCGAGGAGACCATCGCGCCGAAGCCGACAGCGAGGTTCCAGTAACCCCAGGTGGCGACCGGGTACGCCTGCTCGGACAGGTAGTAGAGCACCAGCCAGCCGATGCCGATCACGATCAGCGCGACCGCCGTGACCGGCAGCCAGACCGGGCTAGGCTTGCGCGTCGACGCCGTCGCCGTCGGACGAACGTCCGTGGGCGGGGTGTACACCTTCTTCTTGCGGACCTGAGACTTGGGCACGACGCTCTCCAGAGGGGGGTACGACCTCGTCCGGCCTGACAACCGGGCGCGAGGGCGACGGTCCATGGCCAATAATGTTCGACAGCTAGCGTAGTCCCGACGGACCGTCCAGGCCACGAATGGGGCCAGGCCGGTGCACTCAGTAACCGGAAAGAGCGGACTTTCCGGGTCGATCAGGTCGGTTCGCATCGGCGCGAGCCGGAACGAGACGACGGGAAAGGGAACGCCCGGTGGAGTACACGTCCGGCGCCGCCTCCTGGCAGAAGGTCCTCCGCCGCGCGGCAGCCGCCCTGCTGCCCCGGCGCGCCCGCCAGCGCCGTCCGGGCTGGTCGATCGGCGTACCCCTGATCGCCGCCGCGGCCGGGCTGCTGTTCACCACCACCGCCACCACCGCGGGCGGCACGCCGCTGCGCGAGGACCGTCGTCCCCAGCTCACCCAGCTGATCGAGGACCGCCGGGAGCAGGTGGCGGCGAGCGAGGCGAAGGCCGCCCGGCTCCGCACCGAGGTGGAGGAGCAGACCGCCGCGCTGGCCGGCGCCGACGGGCCGATCAAGACCGAACGGGACCGGGCCGCCGCGAGCCGGCAGGCCGCCGGGTTCACCGCGCTCACCGGCAGCGGCGTGACGGTCGAGCTGAACGACGCCGACCGCCGGCCCGACCAGCCGCTGCCCAAGGGCGCCAGCAACGACGACCTGGTCGTGCACCAGGGCGACGTCCAGGCGGTGGTCAACGCGCTCTGGGCCGGCGGCGCGGAGGCCATGTCAATCATGAACGTCCGCGTGCTCAGCACCAGCGCGGTACGCTGCGTCGGTAACACCCTGCTGCTGCACGGCCGGGTGTACTCCCCTCCTTTCAAGATCGTGGCAATCGGCGACCCCGCGGAACTCCAGCGGGCGCTCGCCGCCTCTGAGGGAGTGCGGGTGTTCAAGGAAGTGGCTGAGCACTACCAACTCGGCTACGTCGAGCGCGTCTCCACAGTCACCGTGCCGGCGTTCGAGGACTCCACCGCGTTGCAGTCGGCGACGGTGCCCCGGTGAGCGGCGGCGACCCCCGGGACCGCCGCGGCCACGACCGCCAGGAGGAGCCCACCGCGTTCCTCCCCAAGGTCGAGCGCCCGGCCCCCGCCCCGGCGTCGCCGCCCCCGCTCGACCTGCCCTGGCCCGACGCCGGACCGTCGCACACCTCTCCGGCGCGACGGGGCCCGTTCCCACCGACGCCCGCCCCGCCACGGACCGCCCCACCGTCGACCGCCCCGCCACCGCCCGGCCCGCCACGGTCCGCTCCGCCGCCCTGGCCGGGCAACCAGGCCCATCCGCCGGTCGGCCCGCACCACGTCGAGGCCGACAGGCGGTTCCGCCCCTCCGCCGGCGGGATTCCCGAATCCGGGTTCCAGCCCTCCGGTGGCAGAGTTCCCGAGTCCGGGTTCCAGCCTTCCGGTGACGGGATCCCCGAGTCGGCGCACCGATCGCCCGGCCGTCCGGGCGCGGGCGGGCCCGGCCCGGCGCGTTTCGCCGGGCCGGCCGGACCCGGCACCGGCCAGCCGGGCGGTCCACCGCAGCACACGGCCGCGCCCCAGCGCGGGCCCGGGATGCGTCCCGCCACGCCGGCCGACGTGCCGCCCCGGACGGGCGAACGCACGACGCGACCGGGCGACGTCCCACCCCCGGCGGGTGAACGCCGGACGCGACCCGGCGATGCCCCGCCCGGGACGGGTGAGCGGCAGATGCGGCCGGGCGCGTACGGACCGGCGGCGCACCAGAATCCCGCCCGCCCGGCCGGCGGCGCGCTCCCGCCGGAACGCGGTGTGCGCGGGGCCCAGCCGCCGCACACCGGCCCGCAGCCGTGGGAGAACGGAGGACGTACGCCGGGGGGCGAGGGACGGCAGGCGGCCGGTGCGCCCGGCGTACCCCGGTTCGGCGGCCCGGCCGACGCGGACCGGACCCCGCCGGCCGACCCGGGAGCGACGGCGGTGCTGCCCGCCGTCACCCGGCCGCCCGCGGACCCCCGGATGGACGCCACCGGGCTGATGGGCGCGGTGCCTCCGGCGCCGGACGCGGCGGACAGCGGCGACGAGCCACCGGCCGAGCCGCCCCGCCCCCGGCGCGGCGAGCGGGTGGTGCAGTTGCGGCCCGAGCAGACCGGCGAGGGCTACCGGAGCGTCTACTCCGAGCTGACCCGCCCCAGCGCCGGCTCCCGGCTGCGCACCGTCGTACGCGGCGCCGGCGAACTGCTCATCACGTTCGGCCTGGTGGTGCTCCTCTTCGCCGGCTACGAGATCTGGGGCAAGGCGGTCATCGTCGACGCCCACCAGAGCGACCTGAACAGCCAGCTCGCCCAGGAGTGGGGCGCGGACCCGACGGTCGCCCCGACCACCGGGCCGACCGTGAAGCCGAAGCCGCCGGCCAACGGAAAACCGGTCGCCGGCCTCTACATCCCCAAGTTCGACAAGCACTGGGTGGTGGTCGAGGGGGTCACCCCCAACGACATCCGGTACGCCCCGGGCCGATACCCGGACAGCGCCATGCCCGGCGAGGTGGGCAACTTCGCCGTGGCGGGCCACCGGATCCGCTCCACGTTCTGGCGGCTGGACGAGCTGAAGACCGGCGACGCCATAGTGGTCGAGACCCGCACCGACTGGCTCGTCTACCGCGTGTACGAGCAGCGCATCGTCAAGCCGTCCCAGGTCGAGGTGGTCGCGCCGGTGCCGGGCAAGCCGGGCCAGAAGCCCACCGAGAAGCTGCTCACGCTCACCACCTGCAACCCGAAGTTCGACAACTACCAGCGGCTGATCATCCACGCCCGGCTGGACACCGTCCAGGCCAAGTCGGCGGGCCGCCCGGCCGAACTGGAGACGTGAGCCGTGTACTCCTGGATCTGGCGGAAACTTCCCTTCGGGCTGCCCGGAAAGCTGATCGGCTCGCTGCTGCTGGCCACCGCCACCGTCGCGCTGCTCTGGTTCGTGGTGTTCCCGTGGGCCGAGCCGCTGCTGCCCTTCGACGACGTGCAGGTCACCCAGGACTCCGGCGTACCGGGTGACGGCGGGCTCACCGAGCCGACCGGGCTGCCCGGCGACGAGGAGCTGCCGTACAGCACCGAGACGAACAACGCCCCGCCCCCCACCCCGAACAGGTGACCCCGATGCGTGTCCTGGTGATCGACAACTACGACTCGTTCGTCTTCAACCTCGTGCAGTACCTCGGCCAGCTCGGGGCCGACTGCGACGTACGGCGCAACGACGAGATCGACGTCGCCGAGGTGGGCCGGGCGGGCGCCGGTGGCATCCTGCTGTCGCCCGGTCCGGGCAGCCCGGACCGGGCCGGCATCTGCCTGGACGTCATCCGCGAGTACGCCGGCAAGCTCCCGATCTTCGGCGTCTGCCTCGGTCACCAGGCGATCGGCGAGGCGTTCGGCGCCACAGTGGCGCGCGCGCCGGAACTGCTGCACGGCAAGACCTCCGAGGTACGCCACGACGGCGTGGGCGTGCTCGCCGGCCTGCCCGACCCGTTCACCGCCACCCGTTACCACTCGCTCGCCGTACTGCCCGAGACGCTGCCGGACGAGCTGGAGGTCACCGGCCGGACCGGCTCCGGCGTGGTGATGGCGATGCGGCACCGGACGCTGCCGATCGAGGGCGTGCAGTTCCACCCGGAGTCGGTGCTGACCGAGGGCGGTCACCTCATGCTGGCGAACTGGCTGGCCGCCTGCGGCTTCCCGGAAGCGCTGGAGCGTGCCCCGGAGCTGGCCGCCGAGGTCGACGCCCGCCGCCGGGCCGCCTTCGCCGCAGCCTGACCGCTCGCCCCGACGATCATGAAGTTGACGGCGTTCGACGCCCGATTTGTCGCCGTCAAGTTCATGATCGACGGGGAAGGGGCGGGCGCTGGGACGGGCGCGGCGGCGGCCCCGGGATCGGGGACGCCGCCGCGTCGTCGGTCAGGTGATGCTCAGCGTTCGGTACGGCTGGGCGCGATGGTCGGGAACGGGAAACCACTGCCGCCGCCGTTGCCGCCGCCACCGCCCGGCGTGGTCGGCGTCGTGCTGGGGCTGCCGCTCGGCGTCGGGCTGGTCGGCTCCTCGTCCTCGCGCGGCACGTCGACCTCGATGGTCACCCGCTCGCCCTTGGCCAGCTTCGTCTTGCCGGCCGGCGACTGTTTGCTGACCTTGCCCGCCTGGGACGGGTCGACCTCGTTGCCCTCCCGGACCCGGACCGTGTAGCCGGCCTCCTTGAGCTGTTGTGTCGCCTGCTCCTCGGTGTAGCCGATGACGGTCGGCACCTCGCCGACGTTGCCCTTGGAGACCTTGAGCGTCACCTTGCTGCCCTCGGCGACCGAGCTGCCCTCGGTGGGCGAGACGGAAATGACCTGACCCTCCGGCGCGCTGTCGTTGACATCCTCGCGAACGGGAACCAGCTCAAGTTCCGTCAGTCGGTCCTTCGCGGCGTTGTAGGTACTGCCCTTCAGCCCGGTGGGGACGGTCACCTGGCCCGGACCGGTGCAGACCTTGACGGTGACCTCGGTGTCCTTGTCCACCCGCTGGCCGAACGTCGGGCTCTGCTCGACCACCGAGCCCTTCTCGCAGGTGGTGTTCTGCACCGGATCGCCTGTGCCGTACCGCAGCCCGGCCTGGGTGAGCGCGGCCTTCGCGTCGTCCGCCGACCGGCCCACCAGCTGGGGCACCGACACCTTCTCGTTGCCGGCCTGGTTGAGCCAGAGCGCTGTCCCCAGCGCGATCACCGCGAGCACGCCGAGCGCGGCGAACGCCGCGATGACCCAGGACGAGCTCTTTCGCTTGCCCGGATCGCCGACCCGCGCCACCGGCTGCGGGCGGGTCTGCGGGCCCATCATCTGGGTCTGCTGCGCCTGCTGGTAGCCGCCCGCGGCGGCGCCCATCGGCATGGTCTCCTCGGCCGGCATCACCGGGGTGGCCAGCACCGGCCGGCCGGCAGCGGCGCGGAGCAGGTCCGCCCGCATCTCACCGGCGCTCTGGTAGCGGTTGAGCGGGTTCTTCGACAGCGCCTTGAGCACGATGGCGTCGACCGCCGGGTTGACGTCCGGGTTGATCGTGCTCGGCGTCGGCGGCTGCTCCCGCACGTGCTGGTACGCGACGCTGACCGGGCTGTCGCCGACGAACGGCGGGTGGCCGCAGAGCAGCTCGAACAGCACGCAGCCGGCCGCGTAGACGTCGGAGCGGGCGTCGACCGCCTCGCCGCGCGCCTGCTCGGGAGAGAGGTATTGTGCGGTGCCGATGACCGCGCTGGTCTGCGTCATCGTGGTGGCGCCGCTGGCCAGCGCGCGGGCGATGCCGAAGTCCATCACCTTGACCTGGCCGGTCTGGGTGAGCATCACGTTGCCGGGCTTGATGTCCCGGTGGATGATCCCGTGCCGGTGGCTGAACTCCAGCGCCGCGCACATGTCGGCGCAGATCTCCAGCGCCCGGCGCGGCTGGAGCCGCCCCTCGACGCCGAGGACCTCCTTGAGCGTCCTGCCGTTCACGAACTCCATCACGATGAACGGCAGGGTTTCGCCCGTCGGGCCGGTTTCCTCACCGGTGTCGTAGACGGCGACGATGGCCGGGTGGTTCAGCGAGGCGGCGTTCTGGGCCTCGCGGCGGAACCGCATCTGGAAGGTGGCATCCCGGGCCAGGTCGGCACGGAGCATCTTGATCGCGACATCCCGCCCGAGCCGGAGGTCGCGGCCGCGGTGCACCTCGGCCATGCCGCCGTAGCCCAGCAGCTCGCCGACCTGATACCTGCCACCGAGCAGGCGGGCCTGCGCTGTCATCGCGTGTCTCGTCCTTCGCTCGTCGTCGTACCGCCGTCGGCCGGCAGGAGGCGTACCTCACGACGGTACGACGTGCGGACCGGATAGTCGCCTCCGTGCGGCCGCACCGCGCCGGAGGTCACGCTCACACTCGCCGGAGCGGATGCGGTAGCACCGTATTTCCGGTACAGGAACGAAATCACGCCCGAGCAGAGGATGACCAGCACGGCCACCACGATCGCCGTCGTCCAGAGCCCGGACCGGGAGCGCCGGGGCGGAGGCGGCGCGGCCGGGCGCGCGTACGGCATGGGGTTGTGCTGGGGCACGGGCCGCTGCGGTACGGGTGCCGCGCCACGCGGCGCCACCGGCGGGCGGGGCATCGGGGCCGGGTGGGCGATCACGGCCGGGCGCTGCGTCACCGGCGGGCGGGCCGGCGAAACGGGCGGACGGGCCGGGGAGACCGGCGGACGGGGCTGCGGATGCGCGGCGGCGGCCGGTGGCTGCGGCCGGGGAGCGGTCGGCACCTGAGCGCGTGCGACGGGTGCGGCCGGTGAGGCGGGCGCGGCCGAGATGGGCCGTCCGGCGCGGGCCGCCTGGGAGAGCGCGAGCTTGGCCTGCCGGGCGATGCTCGCCAGCGCGGCGGCGCTGGGCCAGCGGGCGGAAGGGTCCTTCGCCATGGCCCGCTCCACGATGGCCCGGACCTGCGGCGGGATGTCGGCCGGAAGCGCCCGGGGCGTCTCCCGAACGTGCTTCATGGCGATTTCGAGCGGGTTGTCCCCCTCGAAGGGGCGTCGGCCCGCGAGGCACTGGTACGCGACCACGCCGAGCGCGTAGACGTCCGAGGCGGGCGTGGCCACCGCGCCGGTGGCCTGCTCGGGCGAGATGTACGAGGCGGTGCCGAGCACCGAGCCGGCGGCGGTGAGCTGGCCCACCAGCTCGGAGCGGGCGATGCCGAAGTCGGTGAGCACGAGCGTGCCGTTCGGCCGGACCAGCAGGTTGCCGGGCTTCACGTCGCGGTGCACGATGCCCTTCTCGTGCGCCGCGTGCAGCGCGTCGGCGGCCTGGGCCAGCAGCGCCATGGTCCGCGCCGGGGTCAGCCGGCCGACCCGGCTGAGCGTGGCCGAGAGCGCGTCGCCCTCGACGTACTCCATCACCAGGAACGCGATGTGCTGGTCGCTGCCGAAGTCGTAGACGTCGACCACGCCCGGGTGGTTGATGGTCGCCATGGTCCGCGCCTCGCCGCGGAACCGCTCGGCGAAGCCCGGCTCGTCCAGCAGCGCGGGGAGCAGGCTCTTGACCGCGACGGTACGGCCCAGCACCTGGTCGGTGCCGCGCCACACGTCGCCCATGCCACCGCTGGCGATCCGCTCGTCGAGGCGGTAGCGGTTGCCGAGCTTCACCCCCGGGCTCAGCACGTCAGCGCCTCCCGGAGTCCGCGATGGCCGCCGCCATGATCCGGCCGGCGATGCGGGCCGCCTCGGCGCTGCCGCCGTTGCCCGCCTGCTCCAGCTCGACGCAGACGGCGGACAGCGGCGTGCCGTCCTTGTCCAGGGCGAAGCCGATGAACCAGCCGTGGTCCGGGGTGTTCGGGCCGGACTGCGCGGTACCGGTCTTGCCGCCGACCAGGTAGCCGTCGATGGCGGCCCGGCGGCCGGTGCCCTCCTTCACCACGTTCTGCATCATGTCGCGCAGGTCGGCGGCGACCTGGCCGCTGATCGGGCGGCGCAGCTCGCGCGGCTGGGCGGGGTCGTAGACGGTGGTGCGGTCCGGCCCGAGCAACTGCTTGACCAGGTACGGACGCATCTGCTTGCCGTCCTTGTTGGCCACCGCGGCAGCGATCAGCGCGCCCTGCAGCGGCGTCATCCGCACGTTGTTCTGGCCGATCGACGACTGGGCGAGCGCGGCCGGGTCGGTGCTGCCGTCCGGGTTCTGCATGTCGCCGGTGCGGCTGGCCGCCACCGGCAGGCCACCCTCGCCGAGCTGGCCGACGGTGAGGTCGTCCTGCTCGAAGCCGAACTGCTTGGCCTTCTCCTTCACCTTGTCCGCGCCGAGCCGTACGCCGAGCTGGGCGAAGCCGGTGTTGCAGGACTCGGTGACCGCCTCGCGCAGCGTCACCTGCGACTCGGGGCAGATCGACGGCGCGGCGTTGCGGATCGGCTGCCCGGCGCCGGGCGCGGTGTAGCTGGAGCCGGCGGGGATGCGGGTCTGCTGGCCGACGCCGTTCTCCAGCGCGGCAGCCGCCATGATGATCTTGAAGGTGGAGCCGGGCGGCAGCGTCTCGGACAGCGCCCGGTTCGCCAGCGGCCGATCCTTGTCCTTCTCCAGCGTGTTGTACGCCCGGTCCGCCTCGGTGCTGTTGTGGCTGGCCAGCGGGTTCGGGTCGAAGCTCGGCATGGAGACCAGCGCCTGCACCGCGCCGGTACGCGGGTCGATCGCGATCGCCGCGCCCTTCGTCGCGCCCACCTGGTTGTCGTTCAGCTGCTTGTACGCCGTCTCCTGGGCCCGCTTCGACAGCGTCAGCACCACGTTCCCGCCACCGGTCTCGTCACCGGTGAACATGTCCTTGATCCGGTTGGCGATCAGCGCGTCGCTGGTGCCGGCGAGGAAGTCGTTCTCCACCCGCTCGATACCGCTCGCGCTGCCGTTGACCGGCTTCCAGCCGAGCACGTGCGCGTACATCTCACCGCCCGGGTAGGTGCGCTGGTACTTCAGCTCACCGCCGGTCTCCTTGCTGAGCGCGTACGCGGTGCCGCCGACCTCGATGTTGCCGCGCTTGCGGTCGTACTCGGCGACCTGGACCCGGCCGTTGTAGTCGCTGTTGCGGTATTCGTCGGCCTTGTAGGCCTGGATCCAGTTCAGGTTCGCGAAGAGGAGCCCGAACAGGACCATCACGACCACGCCGACGCGGCGCAGGGGGGCGTTCACGGTCGGATCACCTCCGTCGGGGCGCCGTGCAACTGCTCGGGTGGACCACCGGACGGCCGGGCCGCCGGGCCGCCACCACCGGTCACCGGTCGGCGGGCACCGTCGGAGACGCGCAGCAGCACCGCGATCAGCAGCCAGTTCGCCATCAGCGAGGAGCCACCGGCGGACAGGAACGGGGTGGTCTGGCCGGTCAGCGGGATGAGCTTGCTGATGCCGCCGACGATGACGAAGACCTGCAGGCCCAGCGTGAACGCCAGGCCACCGGCGAGCAGCTTGCCGAACGAGTCCCGCACCGCCAGCGCGGCGCGCAGGCCCCGCTCCACGATCAGCAGGTAGATCACCAGCAGCGCGGAGAGACCGAACAGGCCGATCTCCTCACCGATGCCGGCGAAGATGAAGTCGGTCTGCACCTCGGGCAGCAGCGTCGGCTGGCCGCCACCCGGACCGGCCCCGAACAGACCGCCGGTACCGAGCGTGAGCAGGCCCTGCACCAACTGGTAACCCCGGTCGTACGGCTCGGCGAACGGGTCGAGCCAGATCTGCGCCCGGTCGTAGAAGTTCGCGAACGGGCCGCCCACGGTGCTGCCCAGCACGTACGCCAGATAGGCGCCGCCGAAGAACAGGATCAGACCGATGAGCAGCCAGCTGACCCGCTCGGTGGCGATGTAGAGCGTCACCACGAACATGCCGAAGTAGAGCAGCGAGGTGCCCAGGTCCTTCTCGAAGATCAGGACCAGGAGGCTGACCAGCCACACCACCAGCACCGGGCCGAGGTCGCGCCCGCGCGGGAAGTCGATGCCGAGCACCCGCCGGCTGGCGAGCGAGAGCACCTCACGCTTGCGCACCAGGTAGTAGGCGAAGAACGTGAGCAGGGCCAGCTTGGCGAACTCGCCCGGCTGGATGGAGAACCCGCCGAACTTGATCCACAGCTTGGCGCCGTTGATCTCGGAGAAGCGGCTGGGCAGCACCGCCGGGATCATCACCAGCACGATGCCGGCCAGGCCCAGCGTGTACGCGTACCGGGACAGCGACCGGTGGTCGCGCAGGATCGCCAGCAGCCCGGCGGCAAGCACCACGGCGGCCAGCGTCCAGGCGAGCTGCCGGCCACCGGTGCCGGCGAAGATGGCCAGGTCCTCCCGCTCCGCGGGCGCGGCCTTGGCCAGGTCGTACCGGCGCAGGAAGCCCACGCCGATGCCGTTGAGCAGGGCCACCGCCGGCAGCAGCGCCGGATCGGCGTACGGCGCCAGCCAGCGGATCACCAGGTGCAGGCCGAGGAAGACCAGCCCCAGCGCGGCGGCCGGGATCCAGAAGTCGGACGTGATCGTGTCCAGCGCCTTCGCCTCGACCATCGCCGCGTACGCCGCCACGAGCACCATGGCGAGCAGGAGCAGGGACAGCTCGGCGTTACGCCGGGACCGGGCCAGGCGTACGCCGGACTGCTCGCCCGTCGAAGCGGGCGAGGCGGCCGGTACGGCGGCTGCGGTCACGGATACGTCCTCGGGATCGAGCCGGCACTCACTGCGGCGACCGGCAACCCGCCGGATCGGCCGGCGGAACGGTGTCGGAGGGAACGGCGTCGGGCGTGGTGGTGAACGTCGGCGTCGGCGCGTCGGGGGTGGGCGTCGACGCGCCCACGGGCGGCGTGGACGGGAGCGGGCTGCCGCTCGGCGGGGGCAGCGGGTCGGTGGTGGCCACCGGCGTCGGACTGGTCACACCGGGCGTCGGGTCGGGCGGGCAGAGCGGCTTGAGGTTCGGGTTGCCCGGGTCGTCGCTGGTCAGCTCCGCCAGCCGGCGCTCGGCGTCCGGCTCGTTGCGGGCCTGGATACCCTGCTTCACCCGCTCCTGGGCGGCCAGCGTCAGGTCGTCGAGCCGGGCGTCGCTGCGCTCGTGCACGTTCGACAGGTCCAGCCCGGCGACCTGGCCGGGCACGCCGCGGAAGACCGCGAGCTGGCCGTCGTCGGTGGCGCCGACGTAGTACTGCCGCTGGGTGTACGTCCAGCCGCCGAACACGCCGCCGCCGACGATGACCGCGAGCGCCAGCACCATCGCGACGGTGCGCAGCGGTCGGCGGCGCCGGCCGTCGGGCTCGTCGTCGCGGTTGTCCGCCGGCTCCTCGGGGACGGGTGGCCGGGGCGCGGACAGCGCCGAGGCGCGGGCGGCCGGGGTGGAGTCGTCGGCCGAGGTCGCCATGCCGCGGTCCCGGGCGGCGGCGCCGCCCACGATCGGGGACGCCTCGACGATGTCCTGGTCGGTGGCGTCGGCGATGATCACGGTGATGTTGTCCGGGCCGCCGCCGCGCAGCGCGAGCTGCACCAGGCGTTCCACGCACCGCTGCGGGTCGGGGTACTCCCGCATGGTGTCGGCGATGGTGTCCGCGCTGACCACGCCGGAGAGCCCGTCGGAGCAGATCAGGTAGCGGTCGCCGGGCAGCACCTGCCGGACGCTGTACTCCGGGTCGATGTCGCGGCCGTCGAGCGCCCGGGTGAGCAGCGAGCGCTGGGGGTGGCTGCTCGCCTCCTCCGCGCTGATCCGGCCCTCGTCGACGAGCATCTGGACGTACGTGTCGTCCTTGGTGATCTGCGCGAACTCACCGTTGCGCAGGAGATAGGCCCGCGAGTCACCGATGTGGACCATCCCGAGCTTGCTGCCGGAGAAGAGGGTCGCGGTGAGCGTGGTGCCCATCCCCTCCAGCTGCGGGTTGGCGTCCACGGTGTCGCGGAGCTGCTGGTTGGCGGTGCCCACGGCGGAGCGGAGCGCGTCGACCAGGGCGTCACCGGGGACGTCCTCGTCGAGCGGCGCCATGGCACCGATGACGATGTTGCTGGCGACGTCACCGGCGGCCATGCCGCCCATGCCGTCGGCCACGGCGAGCAGCCGCGGTCCGGCGTAGACGGAATCCTGATTGCCGTCTCGGATCAGACCGCGGTCGCTGTGGGCCGCGTAGCGCAGGGTCAGAGTCATGGCCGTAATTCGAGGGAAGTGCGGCCGATCCGGATCGGCACGCCGAGGGGGACGGGGGTTGGTCCGGTGACCTTAGCGCGATCGAGATAGGTGCCGTTAGTCGATCCGAGGTCCTCGACGTACCACTGCCCCTCACGGGGCACCAGCCGGGCGTGTCGCGCCGAGGCGTAGTCGTCGGTGATCACCAGCGTCGAGTCCTCCGCCCGGCCGATGGTGATCTGGGCCTCGCCGAGCGTGATCCGGGTGCCGGCCAGCTGGCCGGCGGTGACCACGAGCTGGTGGGCGGCCCGGCCGCGCTTGGCCTTCGCCGGCTTCCCCGCCTGCCCGGTCGACGCGCCGATCCCCCGCGGCGCGGCCACCAGGCGGCCCGACCGGGCGCCCGCGAACAGGTCCCGGCGGATCACACCGACGACCGTGAACACGAAGATCCACAGCAGGATGAGGAACCCGAACCGGGCGACGGTGATGACGAGCTCCGGCAACGGGGATCAGCCGTCCACGCGGAAGGTCAGCGTCGTGGTGCCGAGCTGGATCATGTCGCCGGGGTTGAGGGCGACCGCCGAGACGCGCTGGCCGTTGACCATCGTGCCGTTCGTGGAGCCCAGGTCGGTCAGCACGACCTGCCCGCCGTCGAAGTCCAGCCGGGCGTGGCGTCGCGAGATGCCGACGTCGGGCAGGCGCAGGTTGGCCTGGTCGCCGCGGCCGATCACGGTCGAGCCCATCTGGAGGGGGTAGGTGCGGCCGTCGCCGGAGACCAGGCGGACGTTGCGGCCACCGCCGTGACCGGGCGGAGGGCCGTAGCCGCCGCCCTGGTCGTACGCCGGGTACGCCGGGCCGGCGTCGTAGCCGCCGGGCGCGGAGACCGGGGCGACGTCCCCGCCGGTGTAGACCTCGGCGGTGACCCTGAACATGCCGGTGTCCAGGCCCTCACCGCGCTCGACCTCGACGATCACGTCGCCGTAGACCGTCCACGCCTGCTCGCCGATGAACTCGGCCTGCGACTGCGCCAGCTCCTGGGCCAGCGCGGCAGCGTACGGCGCCAGCCGACTGTGGTCGTAGGGCGAGAGATCGATCACGTAGCGGTTGGGCACAAGGGTGCGCCCACCGGCCAGGATCGCCTTGTGCGCCTCGGCCTCCCGCTGCATGGCGTTGAGGATCTCCACGGGGTGGACCACCCCTTTGAAGACCTTGGCGAAGGCCCCCTCGACCAGGCCTTCCAGACGCTTCTCGAAGCGTTGCAGCACGCTCACCGGCTCCTCCTCGGGTCCCGAGGCAATGATGGTATCCGGACACCGCCTCCGCAGCTCACACGCCGCTCGGCCGGCTGCCGTCGGCCCGTTCGTGACCAGGCCCGCGGACGTGCTAAAGTTTCGCCCGCCACGAGCGGTGATCGTTCGTGGCGTGGCCAGTGGACAGCGTAATATGTCCCGGCACCCGTCGCAGATGGCGGGCGCGGGATGCGATATGGTGTTCCGGGTCGTGCCACGGGGATGTGGCGGAATGGCAGACGCGCACGGTTCAGGTCCGTGTGTCCGAAAGGACGTGGGGGTTCAACTCCCCCCATCCCCACCAGAACAAGGGCTCCGCACACAGCGGGGCCCTTGCTTCGTATCGGGGCGTTTCGGACGTCACGCTATGCTCCGATGGTTTCCCTGCCTCCCACGGACCAGGAGTGGCGTGTGACTGTCGCGTTGGTGACCGGTTCCGGCGGTCTGATCGGCTCCGAGGCGGCCCGGCACTTCGCCGGACTGGGTCTCGACGTGGTCGGCATCGACAACGACATGCGGCGGTACTTCTTCGGCGAGGACGGCTCGACCGCCTGGAGCCTGGACCGGCTCGCCGCCGACCTCGGCTCCGCGTACACCCACCACGCCGTGGACATCCGCGACCGGGACGGCCTGGAGCAGGTCTTCAAGCGGTACGGCAAGGACATCGCCGTGGTGATCCACAGCGCCGCCCAGCCGAGCCACGACTGGGCCGCCAAGGAGCCGTTCACCGACTTCGACGTGAACGCCGGCGGCACGCTCAACGTGCTGGAGTACACCCGGCGGCACGCGATCGACGCGCCGTTCATCCACTGCTCCACGAACAAGGTGTACGGCGACCGGCCCAACTCGCTGCCGCTGATCGAGCTGGAGACCCGCTACGAGCTGCCCGAGGACCACCGCTGGTACGACGGCATCACCGAGGACATGTCGATCGACGAGTCGCTGCACTCGATCTTCGGCGCCTCGAAGGTCGCCTCGGACGTGATGGTCCAGGAGTACGGCCGCTACTTCGACATGAAGACCGCCTGCTTCCGGGGCGGCACACTGACCGGCCCGGCGCACTCCGCCGCCGAGCTGCACGGCTTCCTGGCGTACCTGATGCGCTGCGTGATGGAGGGCCGGACGTACAACCTCTTCGGCTACAAGGGGAAGATGGTCCGGGACGCGATCCACTCGCACGACGTGCTCACCGCCTTCGAGGCGTTCTTCCGCGAGCCGCGCTCGGCCCAGGTCTACAACCTCGGCGGCGGCCGGCACTCGAACACCTCGCACATCGAGGCGTTCCGGATCGCCCAGGAGATCACCGGCCGCGAGGCCCGGATCAACTACGTCGAGCAGGCCCGCACCGGCGACCACCAGTGGTACGTCAGCAGCATGGCCCGCTTCGAGGAGCACTACCCGTCCTGGAAGATCACGTACGACGTGCCGATGATCCTCCGCGAGATCTACGAGGCCAACGTCGACAAGTGGGTGCCGAAGGCATGAGCGCCGGGACCAAGCGCAACGTCCTCGGCGTCGGGGTCGACGCGACCGACTACGCCCGGGCCACCGAGGCCGTGGTCTCGGCCGCGCACGAACGCCGCCCACTGGCGCTCACCGCGCTCGCCGTGCACGGCGTGATGACCGGCGTGCTCGACCCGGCGCACAACGCCCGGCTCAACTCGTTCGACGTGGTCACCCCGGACGGTCAGCCGGTGCGCTGGGCGCTCAACCTGCTGCACGGCGCCGGGCTCACCGACCGCGTCTACGGGCCGGAGCTGACCCTGCGGGTGCTCGCCCGGTTCGCCGAGGAGGGGCTGCCGGTCTACCTCTACGGCTCCACCGAGGAGACGCTGTCCCGGCTGGTCCCGGCGCTGGAGCGCAAGTTCCCCGCGCTGAAGATCGCCGGGGTCGAGCCGTCCAAGTTCCGCGCCGCCACCCCGGGCGAGGACGCCGAGATCGCCGACCGGATCCGGGCCAGCGGCGCCCGCCTCGTCCTGGTCGGGCTGGGCTGCCCGCGCCAGGAGGTCTTCGCGTACGCCATGCGCCCGCTGCTGGACATGCCGCTGATGGCTGTCGGCGCGGCCTTCGACTACCACGCCGGCCTGCTGCGCAACCCGCCACCGTGGATGCAGCGCGCCGGGCTGGAGTGGTTCTGGCGGCTCGGCCTGGAACCCAAGCGTCTGTGGCGCCGGTACGTCATCCTCAACCCGGCCTACCTGGCCCGGCTCGCCGCCCAGAAGACCGGCCTGTGGAAGGCCACCCCGCCGGCGCCGGCCACCGGGCGTCCCGCCACGTTCGACGTCTGAGCCGCCCCCACCCCTACGGGCCCGGGTACGGGGCGAACCGGGGTGCCGTCCCGGATTCGCCGAACGTCGAAACGGGCAAGGCTAGGGGGCATGGATGACCGTCTCGCCGTACTGCTTCCCGTCGCCGCCGTCTGGCTCGCCGCCGGACTGGTCGCGGAGGGCCTGCCCGGGCTCGACCGCGCCCGCGCGCTGCGCCGGCGTACCGGATGGTTGTCCGCCCTGGTGCTGACCGGCCTCGCGCTCACCGCGGCGGTCCTCGCCGCGGGCCTGCAGAGCGCCGGCGACACCGCTGTGGACCGGGCCGCCGCCGCGCTCGGCCTCGCGGCGGCGCCGGCGGCCGTGGTGGCGGTCTGCACGGTACGGCGGGTCCGGCGGCTGCGCTCCGGCGCGGGCGCGTTCGCGGCGGCGCCGGGAACGCCCGCCCCGCACGGGCTGCGCGCGGCCGCGGCGCATCCGCTGATCGCGCTGCCGTTGCAGGCGACGGCGCTCGCGGTGCTGGTGGCCGTGCTGCCGGCGCTCGGCGTCGACCTGCTCGCCGCGCCCGGAGTGGCCGGCCCGGTGATCACCGTCGCGGTGCTCGGTGTGTGCGCGATCGGGGTACGCCACGCGCTGCGGCACAACCGGCTCGCCGAGCGGGCCATGCCGGCGGCCGAGCCGGTGTCAGCGCGACCGGCTCGCGCCCTGCACGTATAGCAGCTCCAGGATCGCGCGGGTCGCCTCGAACCAACGGTCCAGCCAGCCGGGCGGAGGGACGCTGCCCTTCGGCGGCAGTTCCATCAGCAGACCGCGCAGCAGCGGATGGTCCACCAGGGACTCCTGCTGCTCGATCGGCCAGCCGCTCGGCGGGAACGACGGCTCGGTGAGCGGGTTGGGGTCCAGCGACGGCAGGGACAGCGGCGTCGCGGCCTGCTCGGGCACGCCACCCTCGCGGGCCTCCTCGCCGTCGCCGGAGACCACCTCGGTGAGGACGGTGTCCCGGCGGGCGCCGCGGTACTTGCCACCGAACCGCTCGGGCTTGCCCGGGCCGCTGGTGAGGTTCTCTGAACCGATCGTCGTCATCCGTCTCGCCTGCCTCGTTCGGTTGCCGATCCGTGCGGTTCAACGAGGCGGATCGAAACTGGCGACGGGTGCGGCGTCCGGACGCGAATGGTCCCGCCCGGCAACGCTGCCGGACGGGACCACGCTGCGGTGCCGGTCAGCTCCGGCCGAACGCGCCGCCCCGGGCGCGGGCGACGAAGGTCTGCCAGTCGTCCGGAGCGAAGATCAGGGCCGGGCCTGTCTTGTTCTTCGAGTCCCGGACCCCGACCGCCCCGGTCACGTACGCGACCTCCACGCAGTTGTCGCAGTTCGGCCCGCTCTTCGAGCTCTTGAACCACGTCGCCTGCGTCAGGTCCACGGGGAACTCCTTGGTCGCCATTTCCACAGTGGCTCCTCTGCCAGTTTCGCGATATGTGCGATGGATTCCTCCGGGCGTATGGCCGCTGCTCGAATGTGATCGAAGATGAAGCTGTACTTCTGCAGTTCGTCGCTCTTCTCCAGGAAGAGCCCACCCGTGGCGTTCTCCGCGTACACGACATCGGGATCACTCGGCTCGGGGAAGCTGAGGATCGTGAAGGTGCCGTCCATGCCCGCGTGCGCGCCCACCTCGAAGGGCAGGACCTGCACTGTCACGTTCGGCAGTTCAGCCACCTCCACCAGCCGCTTGAGCTGACCACGCATCACCGCGTCGCCGCCAACCGGCCTGCTCAGCACCGCCTCATCGAGCACCACCCACAGATCGACCGGATCGTCCTGCGTCAACAACGACTGACGGCCCAATCGGACACGCACCCGTTGGTCTACTTGTTCGGCGGTGAAGTCCGGCCGGGCCGCCCGGATCATCGCGCCGGCGTACTCCTCGGTCTCCAGCAGCCCCGGCACGACCTGCTGCTCGTACGCCCGGATGGAGCTGGCCGCGGCCTCCAGGCCGACGTACGCCCCGACCAGCACCGTGCTGTACGGATGCCACCAGCCCTTCTGCCGGGCCTCACGGGCGATCTGCACCAGCTCGTCGCTCTCCGCGCCGACGACTCCGTAGATACGGAGCATGTCGCGCACGTCGCGCGGCGTGGCGGTGGTGTGGCCGGTCTCGATCCGGGAGACCTTCGACGCCGAGCACTCCAACTGCTCGGCCACCGCTTCTATGGTGATGCCCGCGGCCTCGCGCTGCCGGCGGAGTTCCGCCCCCAGCCGGCGCCGCCGGATGGTGGGGCTGCGCCGTTCGGTCACGGCATCTCCTCGGCTCGCGACTGCGTCACAGTCACCCGGCTACCTCCGGTCGGTCGCGCCCCGATTCCGCACCCACCGCGGGCGCGACCGGCGGGCGGCGGGCGAGCGTTCGCGGCAGGGGTGGTGCCGGTCGTCGACCGGCCGCGACGGGCGAAACCGGCGTCCAGTGTGACGCCCCGATACCTGACGCTTCAAGTTTCCCGTTCACGTGTCCTCCTCACCTATCCGCAAAACACGACGTGCAACTTGCATGTCGCACGTCGCTGTAGCACTCTGTCCGTATGGCACGGGTTACTCACCGTCTTCGAACGATCTCCGGGCGTGGTGACACCGCGGTCCGTGGGACGGCCGGAGGGGAGCCGTCCCGCGCCGTGCGACCTGCCCCGGAATGAAGACCCCGTCGCTGCAAGCCAGCTTGGCTGCGGCGGCGGGAGCGGTAACCGGGAGCAGCCGGGTGATGGTCGGGTGGCGGTCCGCCACCGCGGGTACGGCCCGACCAGCACCGCCAAACGACCGCCGGTCCACGAGGCAGACCCCCGTCACCGGACCGCACCGACCTCGTTCAGCCTCGCCGGTCCCGACGACCGGCCGACCCTCCCCAGGAGCCCATGTGCTTCCCCGCTCCGGTGACGTACTGCACGTGACGCGCGCGGCGAGTGTCCAGTTCTTCCGACCGATCATGTTCCGGGTGATCCGGATTCTCGACTGGCCGACCTACGACGGTTGGCTCTGGCTCGACGGCTACGAGTTGAACGCGGCGGGGGACGCGGTCAACCGGCGGTCGATCTTCGTACTCGAAGAGGGGTTGCAGCAGGTCCACGCTGCGCCGGTTCCCCGGCAGCACACCGTCCGGACGGCCCGCCGCCCGGTGGTCCGGACTCCGGTCCGGGTGGGCTGACCTCACGATTCCCGGTCGGGAGGGCGTGCCGACGCCATAGAATCGGTACGCCCACCCCGGCATGTTCCACCCGCGCGCCACGGACCCTGAACCTGGGATGGTCATGGTCAATCTGCCCGCCGCGCGGCGGCACCACCGGTCCCGTGTCGGCTATGCCCTCGGGCTGTTCGCCTTCCTCGTCGTGGCCACCGCGCTCGCGCTCGTGGTGCGGCACCCCGCCTTCTCCGCCACCCAGCAGCTCGCCGAGCCGGTACCGGCCCCGGAGATCACCGTGGCCGGTGAGGACAGCCGAGCCGCATCCGGCGAGGACGCCCGGCCGGCGGCCGGCGAGGACGACGGCTGGTCTCCCACCGACCCGTCGCAGGACGAGGACGATCCGGAGGCCGACGCGCCGCCCGCGGGCACCGGAGGCGGCGAGGGCACGCTCGCCGAGCGGCCCACCGACCCCACCGACGACCTCAGCCGGTCGCTGTTCTACTCCGGCCTGCTCGGGCTCGCCATCTCACTCGCCGGCCTCGGGCTGGTCGGCGCCCGCCGGCGTCAGTGGTGAACGTTCCGACGCCGGTCGTGGACGTCAGGGCGTGGTGGTGGTCGCCGGGGCGGAACCCGGCGAGCTCGGGCCGGCGGTCGGCGGCGCAGGTACGGCCACCACGATGGTGACCCGGTCGTCCTCGCCCACCGGGTAGCCGGCCTCCGGATCGGTCGAGATCACCGTGCCGGCCGGCCGGTCCGACGCCCGCCGCTGCACCCGGTAGTCCACGTCCAGCCGGTCGAGCGCCGCCCGGGCGGCGGCCTCCGGCAGCCCCACAAGCGGTGGCATCGGCACCTCGACCGCCTCGGTCGTGGGTGGCGTGCTCGGCGGGGAACTGCTCGGCGCGGCGCTCGTCGGGGCGGCACTGGTCTGCGCCGAGGTGCTCGGCACCGCCGACGGCACCGTGCCCGGATCCGAGTCCCGGTCGGCGGCACGCAGCGCCAGCCACACGCCCGCCCCGATCAAGCCCAGCAGGAGCAGCGCCAGGATGCCCAGCAGGATCGGCATCCACCAGCGGCGTCCGGCCTGCTCGTCGCCGTACCACTCGCCCCCGGGCTCGGGATAGCCGGCCGGTCGCGGCGGCGGCACCCCGGCCCGGCCAGACCAGGCGCCCACCGGCTCCTGCGGTGCGGTGGCGTCCAACGGACGCCGCGACGGCCCGCCGGGCAGCGGACGGGTTGCGTCACCGCCCGCGTCCGGCGGCATCGCTTGGGTCTCGTCGCTCCCGGCGGCATTGCGCGGCATGGCGCGGGTCGCGTCGACGTCCTCTCCGCCCGAGTCGCGCGGCATCGCGCGGGTGGCGTCGGCGTCCTCCCCGGCCGGATGCCGGGGCATGGCGCGGGTCTCGTCTGCGTCACCGGCGGGAGGATCCTGACGGTCGTCGCTCATGGCACGTCCTTTCCCCACCGGGACGGGGCGCACGGCCCTCGATCGTCCACCGTAACGGGCCACCGCCAGGTCGGCCGGGATCAGCGCGCCCGCGCCGGTCAGCCAGTCGGCGACGGGGTGGCGGACGGCGACTCGGACCGGGTGTCGCCGCAGGTCAGCACCACCTGGTCGTTCCACCGCGCCGGGCTGCCCGCGACCGGCTCCTGTGCCGTGACCGGGCCCTGGCGACCAGTGCCGTAGCGGGGATAGAGCCCGGCGTCCACCAGATCGTCAGCGGCGTCGGAGCAGGACAGCGCACCCACGTCGGGCACGCTGACCGCCGGGGCCGGTCCGGTCACGAACAGGGAGACGGTGACGCCGCGCTTCACCGGCGTACCCGGCGCCGGGGAGGCGCGCTCCACCGAGCGTCCGGCGCCGGTGCCGAAGACCAGTCGCCAGCCGAGCCGGCGGTCACGCAACTCCCGGCGGGCCTGCTCGAAGTCGACGCCGACCACCTCGGGCACGGTGAGCCCGGCGGGCGTGCTCGTCCGCGTACCGGTCGGGGCCGTGGTCGCGGGAGGCGTGGTGGCCGGCGCGGACGTCGAGGCGGTGACAACCGGCGTGGCCTCGCCGGAGGCGGCCGGACGGTCCGGGTCGCCGGCCAGGATCCAGCCGGCGCTGCCCCCGATCACCGCCAGCAGAACCACTGCCAGGCCACCCCCGAGGAACAGCCGGGCCCGTCCCGGGCCGGTGCCGTCGCCGTCCGGTTGCCGCTCGTCCGTCATGTTCCCCCGCCCCCGCTCATCGACGACCGTATCCACCGCTGCCAAACGGTCACGGCGTGTCGCCACGACTCGCCGCGCCGACCTCGGGACGTTACGCTCCCCGGCATGGTCAGTCGGGGCTGGGGAGGATCGACCGCCGCCGCGCTCGGCGTCGCTGCCGGCGCGGGCGCCGCGCAGCTCGGTTTCGGGTACGGGTTGGGCATCATCAACTGGGCGCCGACCGGCGCGGTACGGATCGAGGCGGCCTGGGTGGCGAGCCTCGCGTGGGCGACCTGGATCGCGGCGACCTCGGTCATCGCCGGCGCGGTCTGCGCCCAGCGCCTGCGGGGCCGGGACGACGAGTCGCAGGGCCGGCCGCCCCGGTTCGCGCTGGTGCTCGCCGCAGCTGTCGGCGCGCTCGTCACCGTACTGCTGGTGGCGGTGCCGGCGCGGGCGGCCCAGGTGCCGGACGTGTCCGCGCCGCAGACCGTCGCCGCCGCGTACGCGGGAGCCGGACTGCTTCTCGGGATGCTGCTCGCCACCTGGGCGTTGCACACCCGCGCCGCCGCCACCAACCTCATCGCCACCTCGGGCTGGCTCTGGCTGCTCGCCGTCGTGTCGGTGGTCGACGGGGTGATCGCCGGCCGTGGCCTGACCACCGCCCAACTCGGCATCTGGCAGATCAGCGCGGACCGAGGCGCGTTCTGGATCCGCGACTACTTCTACTGGCCCGGCGCGCTGCTGTCGGTGCTCTCCGCGCTCGTGATCGGCGTGCTGGCGGCCCGGCGCGCGGCCCGCGCCGCCGAGGTACGGGTCGGCGCGGCCGCCTCCGGAGCGGCCGGACCGCTGCTCGTGGCACTGGCGTACCTGCTCGCCGTACCGCGGCTCGCCGGGATCGCCGCCGAGCAGTTGTCGGCCCACCTGATCGCCCCGTACGCGGTGATCGCCGGTGTCGGCGGCTCGATGCTGACGGCCGCGCTCGCCCAGCGCGCCGAGCGTCGCGCCGCCGAGCGGGTCACCGTTCCGCGCCAGCGCACCGGCGAGCCGGACCCGGTCGTCGGCGAGGCCGACCCGGCGACCGGCGACCCGGCCTCGAAGGACGGGCCGTCGGAGCCGGCCGAATCCGCGTCGGACCCGTCCGGCACGTCGTCGGCGGGCAGCTCCGGTGAACGCCCGTCGGGCGTGTCGCGCCGGCGCTCGACCGGATTGTTCGGGGCGCGGAAGGCCCGCCCGTCAGCGGCAGATCCGTCAAGCCCGTCAGCGGTCGGCACGTCGGGTCCGTCGGCGGCAGATCCGTCGAGCCCGTCAGCGGTCGGCCGGTCAGCGTCGGACCGGTCAGCATCGGACCGGTCAGCGTCGGACCGGTCGGCGTCGGACCGGTCGGCGTCGGACCGGTCAGCGTCGGACCGGTCGGCGGACTGGGCGGCCGGGACGGACAAGGCACCGGACACCTCGGCCGGCACGCGTGAGGCGACGGCCGCAGCCGAGCCTGGCGTAGCCGTCGGCCGGACCGGAACGGAGAAGGGCCGTGCCACCCGGTCGGCTACCGGCCGTCGGGGTCGGGCCGTCCCGCCGCAGCGCCAGCCCGAAGCCCTGGACCACCCGCAGACCAGCCAGGACGGTCCCTCGTCACGTTCAGACAAGCCCTCGTAGTACCCCGAGGCTCCTCAGCGCTCGCCCGAATCCCGCCCACTCCCATCGATCTTGGAGTTGTGGTGCCTCCCAAACCGCCCAACAAGGGCATCCCAGGCGCCACAACTCCAAGATCGGCGAGGCGGGGGGCGGGAGGGCGGGGGCGGGGGCGGGGGCGGGGTTAGTCGGCGGGCCAGGTGTGTACGGGCTCGTTGCTGCGCTGGAGTTCGGCGTAGCGCTTGACCATGTGGTGCAGGGCAGCCTCGCGGTCCAGGCCGCGGTGCCGCTCGGCCGCCCACACCGTCTCGGTCTGCCAGACCGCGCCGTTGCGGCCGGTACGGCAACGGCCCTCGATCACGCCCAGCAGGCGGTCCCGCTCGGCCGGGGCGACGCCGAACCGGTCCAGCCCCTGCTCGGCCACCGGGAGCAGCGTCTCGAGGACGAGCTTGGTCACCGGTACGTCGCCGAGGCGCGGCCAGTGCAGGACCGCCTCGATGCCGCGCCGGGCGGCGGCGTGGAAGTTCTCCTCCGCCGAGCTGAACGTCAGCTGGCTCCAGATGGGACGGTCCGCCTCGGCGAGGCCGCGGGCCAGCCCGAAGTAGAAGGCCGCGTTGGCGAGCATGTCCACCACTGTCGGGCCGGCGGGCAGCACCCGGTTCTCGACCCGCAGGTGCGGGCGGTCGTTCATGATGTCGTAGACCGGCCGGTTCCAGCGGTAGACGGTGCCGTTGTGCAGCCGCAGCTCACCGAGCTGGGGCACGCCCCCGGCGTGCAGCACCTCGACCGGGTCCTCGTCCTCGCAGATCGGCAGCAGCGGCGGGAAGTAGCGGACGTTCTCCTCGAACAGGTCGAAGATCGAGGTGATCCAGCGCTCCCCGAACCACACCCGGGGGCGTACTCCCTGGGCCTTCAGCTCGTCCGGGCGGGTGTCGGTGGCCTGCTGGAACAGCGCGATCCGGGTCTCCGCCCAGAGCTGCCGGCCGTAGAGGAACGGCGAGTTGGCCCCGACGGCGACCTGGACGCCGGCGATCGCCTGGGACGCGTTCCAGTAGTCGGCGAAGCTGTCCGGCGCGACCTGCAGGTGGAACTGGAGGCTGGTGCAGGCGGCCTCCGGCGCGATCGAGTCGGTGTGCGTACGCAGCCGCTCGACGCCGTTGATGTCCAGCTCGATGTCCTCGCCCCGGGCGCCCACGATCTGGTCGTTGAGGACGCGGTACCGCTCGTTCGTGGAGAGGTTGTCGGCGACCAGGTGGCGTTCGGTGAGCGTGGGCAGGATGCCGACCATCATGATCGTCGCGTCGGACTTGGCGGCCCGCTCGTCGGCGCGGCTGAGGCTGCTGCGCAGGTCCTGCTCGTAGTCGGCGAAGCCGCTGCCCTCGATCAGCCGGGGCGAGGCGTTCAGTTCGAGGTTGAACTGCCCCAGCTCGGTCTGGAACAGCGGGTCGGCGATGTCGGCCAGGATCTGGTCGTTGCGCATGGCGGGTTCCGCGGCGGCGTCGATCAGGTTCAGCTCAATCTCCAGCCCGGTCATCGGCCGGTCGGCGTCGAAGCCGAAGTCGTCGAGCATCAGTGCGAAGACGTCCAGGCAGCGCCGGACCTTCTGCCGGTAGCGGACCCGATCCTCGCGGGAGAAGGCGCCCTGGTCGACGTCTCTGCCCATGTGTCCTCCCGACGCCGGTGCGACGGAACCGTACCGTTCCGCAACGCATTGTGAACCATTCACGTGGTGCGCGTAAGTGCGCCCCGTCCGCAGCCCGCTGTACGGGCGGCAGATCTGCACCTGTACCCCGTCGGCACCCCCACCAGCGCGGTCCGCCGGAGAACATCGGGTGACGATTCGCACCCGCTGCGCGTACACGGGAAGGGCCCGCACCGTCGGCGGACGGTGCGGGCCCCGCGGGCCTGGCCGGGCTCAGCCCTGGCGGATGGCCTCACCCTCGATCTCGATCTTGACCTTGCGGCCGACCAGGACGCCGCCGGTCTCCAGCGCCACGTTCCAGGTCAGGCCGAAGTCCTCACGGTCGATCTCGGTGGAGGCGGAGAAGCCGAAGATGTCCTGCCCGAAGGGGCTGCGGCCGACGCCCTCGAACTCGACCTCCAGCTCGACCTGACGGGTCACGCCCTTGATGGTCAGCTCGCCGACGAGCACGAACTCGTTGCCGTCGCGGGACTTCACCTCGGTGCTGCGGAACTCCAGCGTCGGGTACTGCTCGACGTCGAGGAACTCCGGGCTGCGCAGGTGCGCGTCGCGGTCCGCCTGTGCGGTGTTGATGCTGGCGGCCTGGATGCTGGCGGTGACCGTGGACTGCATCGGGTCGTCGGCGATGGTGATGGTGGCGGTCGCGTCGGCGAACTCACCGCGTACCTTGCTGACCATCATGTGCCGGGCGACGAATCCGACACGCTTGTGCGCGGCATCCAGAAGATAGGTGCCGGGGGTGGGGATGGTGAGACCCTCCCAGTCGCGGGTAGTCGCCTCGGTGCTGCTGGTCATGGTGCTCTCCTCCGGGGAAAACGCTTTAGTATCCCAACGACTGACTGAGCAACTATAGCTACAGCAATATTCCCTGTGTCAAGTGTTGCTAGGATGGTGGCGTGGACCAGAACGTGTTCGACGATCCCCGGATCACCGCCGTCGGCCTCCTCGTCGAGGCGCACGCCGGGCTCTCCGCCCGGTTCGCCGCCCAGTTCGACGAGCACGGCCTCTCCCCGGTCGAGTTCGAGGTGCTCACCCGACTCGCCCGCTCACCCAACAACCAGCTGCGGATGACCGACCTGGCGGCGCAGACCTCGCTCTCCACCAGCGGCGTGACCCGCGTGGTGGACCGGATGGAGCGGGACGGGCTGATCCGCCGGCGCGCCTGCCCGTCCGACCGCCGCAGCTCCTTCGCGGTGGTGACCGCAGCGGGCCTGAGCCGGCTGGACGCCATCCTTCCCGGCCACCTGCGGATCATCGAGCAGTGGTTCACCGGCCAGCTCGACCCGAGCCAGCTCGACGGGCTGCTGGACGGGCTGCGCCGGGTCCGGGACGCGGTCCACCCGGGTGCCACGGCCGGCAGCACCGAGCCGGACGAGGACGCCGCCTGACGGTCCACAGCTCCACTATCCGCCGATTGATACCGGCGGGTCACCGGCAGAATGACCGGCAGAACCGCTCAAACAGTCGGGCAAAGGGGCGCAAAAGCCCCCATATCTCTTGCAGCCCATCGGTAGTCTTCCCGGAGCGGGGGGCACCGGGGGGTGCTGGCGCGAGCGTCGAGCGAGGGGCAGCACCAGGGGGCTACTTCGTTCGCGCCACCCCCGCGCCCTCCGCCTCCTAGCGCACGCAGCCGCTGGTCAGCGTGCCTTCTGACGCCGGGCCGCCAGGGAGAAGAGCAGTTCCTCCTCCTGCGGCAGCAGGCTGACGCCGGTGGCCCGCCGAGCGGCGTCCAGGCGGTCCAGCACGGCCGGGTCCCCGCTGCTGACCGCCAGCCCCACGAGCGCCTCGACCAGGTCGCGCCGGCCCGCGCCGCCCACCGCCGCGTCGGCCGCCGCCGCGAACCACTCCACCGCCAGTTCCCGGTCCCCCCGGCGCAGCGCCACGTGCCCCTCGATCAGCCCACGCAGCGCGTCCTCGGCGCGTGCGTCCGCCACCGCGCCGGGTGGATTCAGGCTCTCCATGACCGGCGGCCGCCGCTGGCCCGGCACCGCACCCGAGGGCCACAGCTCGGCGGCCGCGGCCAGCGCCTCGTCGCCCCGGCCCTGGCCGGCGAGCGCCAGCGCGACCTTGCCGACCGTCCGTCGCTGTCGGCGGGGATCGCCCAGCTCGGCGAGCGCGGTCGCCACCCGGCGGCCCTGCTCGACCGCCTCCGCGTACCGGCCCTCCAGACGGGTCAGCTCGGCCTGATCGGCCCGCGCCAGCAGGCGCAGGCGCCGGTCGCCGCACTGCGCCGCCAGGCGGTCCACGGTGGCCAGCCGCCGCCGGGCGTCGGCCAGCCGCGCCGCGCGTACGTCGTGCCAGGTGAGGTGCGACTGGGCAACGGCCATCTCGCGTACCCGGCCGTGGCGGGTGGCCGTCGCCAGCGCGGCCTCGGCCTGCTCACGGGCCTCGTCGTGCGCACCGAGCCCGCGCAGCAGCACGCAGAGCACGGACCGGGCCGACAGCTCCCCGACCACGTCACCCGCCTCGGCGAAGATGACGAGCGCGGCCCGGGCGGCCGGCAACTCCTCCGCGCCCGCGCCGTGCTCGGCGGCCAGCCGGGCCGCGCCGAGCATCGCCCAGGCCCGCAGCGTGGACCGGGTGCCGGCGGTACGCGGATCGGCCAGCAGCCGCCGCAGCCAGCGCCGGCCGGAGACGTCCCGCCCGCGCAGCCGCCACCACCGGGGCAGCGACGCGGCCAGCAGCAGCGCCGTCTCCGGCGCATGCTCGGCGGCGTACGCGAGGGCGGCGGTGATGTCGCTCGTCGCCTCGTCGAGCAGGCGTACCGCGCCGGACAACTGTGCGCCCACCAGCCCGGGCGCGGTGCGGTGGACGAACCTGGCGATCACCGCGGCGTGCCGGAGCCGGATCCCGGCGGTCTCGCCCTCGACGTCGGCCTGCTCGGCCGCGAAGTCACGGACCGCGTCCAGCAACCGGAACCGGAACGGGCCGGCGCCCCGGACGCTGAGCAGGCCCAGCTCGCGCAGCCGGTCCAGCATCGGCGCCGCGTCCCACCGCTCGCCGCCACCGGCGAGCAGCTCCCCGGCGAGCAGCCTCCCGGCGAGCAGCTCCTCGGCCAGCTCGACCGACCAGCGGTTACGGAACGCGGAGAGCCGCCGCAACGCGGCCCGGTCGGCGGGCGCGAGCAGGTGGTAGCTGCTGGCCACCGCCTCGCGCAGCGTCACCGTGCCGGCCGATCGGTCGGCGGCGGGCTCCCACCCGGGATGGGCGCCGGTCAGGTCCAGCACGCGGTCGCCGTAGCGGTCGAGCAGTTCGGTGACGTCGAGGATGCGTCCCCGCGCCGCCATCAGCTCGATCGCCAGCGGCAGCCCGCCGAGGCGGCGTACCAGCGCGGCGAGCGCCGGCAGCTCGGCCGCCGTGGGTGGTTCGCGGCGGGCCTGGGCGAGGCGGGCGGCGAACAGCGCCGCCGCGGGCCAGCGATCCAGGTCGGCCCGGTTGGCGGGCGCGGCGTCCGCCGGTGGCACGTCGAGCGGCGCGACCGGGCGGACCAGCTCGCCGGGCAACCCGACCGGGCGGCGGCCGGTCACCAGCACCCGGAGATCCGGCGCGGCGGCGGTCAGGGCGCGAAGCGCCCCGGCCACCGGCTCGGGTGCCCGGTCGACCGCGTCGACGACCAGCAACGCCGGCCGGCCGTCGAGCCGGCAGGCGAGGTCGGCCAGCCGGTTCACACCGAACACCGACGCGGACGCGGCGAGCACGTCGGCGACGTCCGAGCCCTCCCCGACCAGCACCCCGCTGACACCGCCCGGGTGCCGGGCCGCCACCGCGTGCGCGACAGTGACGGCGAGCGCGGTCTTGCCGACCCCGGCGAGCCCGACCAGGCTCACCACCGGGTGGGCGTCGAGCAGACCGGACACCTCGGCCACGTCCCGGTCGCGGCCCACCAGGGGTACGGGCTGGGGCAACGCGACCGGCGCGGCCGACGGTCCGGCGGCTGCGGTGTGGGGGAGGCGGGGTCCGGGCCGGGCCGGCGTGGGCCGGGCGGTGGCGACGAACTCCCGCCGGTCGTCACCGGCCAGGCCGAGCGCGTCGGCCAGCAGATCCACTGTGGTGCGCTGAGGGCGGACGGCCCGCCCTCGCTCCAGATCGCGGACCGTCCGCACGCCCACGCCGGCCCGGCCCGCCAGCTCGGCCTGGGTCAGGCCGGCGGCGAGCCGGTGCCCGCGCAACAGATCGGACAGACCGGTGCGACCGCCTGGGCTCCGCGCACCGTCATGATCCGGAGTCATGGGCACGAAGAGTACGGATCGACTCCGACGCTCCACAGCCCATCGTCACCCACCCGACCGTCCCCTGCCGTTATCCGACAGGACACGGACGAGTGCGCCTCTCACATGCCGAGGTCGCGGGCGATGATCATGCGCTGCACCTCGCTGGTGCCCTCACCGATCTCCAGGATCTTGGAATCGCGCCAGAAGCGCGCCACCGGGTACTCGTTCATGAAGCCGTACCCGCCGTGGATCTGCGTCGCCTCGCGGGCGTTGTCCACCGCGACGGTGGAGGCGTGCAGCTTGGCGATCGCCGCCTGGCGCTTGAACGGCTCACCGGCGAGCATCCGCGCGGCGGCGTCGTAGTAGGCCAGCCGGGCGGTGTGCGCCTTCATCTCCATGTCCGCGATCTTGAACTGGATGGCCTGGTAGTTGCCGATCGGCTGACCGAACGCCTGGCGCTCCTTGGCGTACTTGATCGACTCGTCCACGCAGCCCTGGGCCAGGCCGACGGCGAGCGCCGCGATGGCGATCCGGCCCTCGTCCAGGATGCGCAGGAACTGGGCGAAGCCCCGGCCGCGCTCGCCGAGCAGGTTGGTCGCCGGCACCCGGCAGTCGTCGAACGTCAGCTCGTGCGTGTCCGACGCGGTCCAGCCGACCTTCGAGTAGCCGGGCGCGACGGTGAAGCCGGGCGTACCCGACGGCACGATGATCGTGGACAGCTCCTTGCCGCCGTCCGGCCGCGTACCGGTGACTGCGGTGACGGTGACCAGCGCGGTGATGTCGGTGCCGGAGTTGGTGATGAACGCCTTCGAGCCGTTGATCACCCACTCGTCGCCGTCCAGGACCGCCCGCGTCCGGGTGCCGCCCGCGTCCGACCCGGTGCCCGGCTCGGTGAGCCCGAACCCGGCCAGCGCCTCACCGCTGAGCAGCTTCGGCAACCACTGCGCCTTCTGCTCCTCGGTGCCGAACCGGTAGATCGGCATCGCGCCGAGCGACACCGCGGCCTCCAGCGTGATCGCCACGCTGGAGTCGACCCGGGCCAGCTCCTCCAGGGCCAGGCAGAGCGCGAAGTAGTCGCCGCCCATACCGCCGTGCTCCTCCGCGAACGGCAGCCCGAACAGGCCCATCTTGCCCATCTGACGGACGATCTCGTACGGGAAGGTGTGCTGCTCGTAGTGCTCGGCGATGGTGGGCGCGACCACCTCGCGGGCGAATTCCCGGACGCTCTCCCGCAGCGCCTGCTGCTCCTCGTCGAGCCGGAAGTCCATGTCGATCCTCCTGGAAAGGGCGGGCCGCCGGGCGCTCGTGACGCCGTGAGCGGCTGAAGCGTTAGGAGGGGCCCCTTTACATGCACCAGGCGTTAAGAGGGGGCCCTTCCTTACCGGGTCAGACGGGGGTGACGCCGTGGCGGCGCCGGGAGAAGTGCCGCTCCTTGCCGCGCGCGGCGGCGAACCGGCGTACCAGCTCGGCGCGCAGCTCGTGCGGCTCGACGATCGCGTCCACCACCAGCTCGCTGGCGAGGCGGACCACGTCGATGTCGCGCTCGTACTCCTCGCGCTTCGCGGCCACGAACGCGGCCCGCTCGGCCTCGTCGGAGATGGCGGCGATCTTGTTGGCGTAGACCGCGTTGACGGCGGCCTCCGCGCCCATCACCGCGATCTTCGCGGTGGGCAGCGCGATCGTGGCGTCCGGCTCGAAGCCGGGGCCGGCCATCGCGTAGAGACCCGCGCCGTACGCCTTGCGGACCACCACACAGATCTTGGGTACGGTCGCCTCGGAGATCGCCGTGATCATCTTCGCACCGTGCCTGATGATCCCCTGCTTCTCCACCGCGCTGCCGACCATGAAGCCGGGCACGTCGGACAGGAACAGCAGCGGCACGTTGAACGCGTCGCAGAGCTGCACGAACCGGGTCGCCTTGTCGGCCGAGTCGACGAAGAGCACGCCGCCCTTGAACATCGAGTTGTTGCCGACCACGCCGACGACCTCGCCGTTCAGCCGGCCGAACCCGATGGTCAGCTCCTTGGCCCACAGCGCCTGGATCTCGAAGAAGCTGCCGGAGTCGAGCAGACCCTTGACGTACCGGCGCATGTCGAACGCCTGCCGCTCGCTGGCCGGCACCAGCGCGGCCAGGTCGGCCTTCTCCGGCGCGTCCACCGCTTCGGCGGCGGGCGGGTCCTGCTTCCAGTTCGACGGCAGGTACGACAGGTAGGTCCGTACCACGTCGAGCGCGTCGTTCTCGGTCTTGCAGAGGAAGTGACCGACGCCGGACTCGGCGCAGTGCACCTTGGCGCCGCCCATCGCCTCCAGCGTGGTCTTCTCGCCGGTGACCATCTCGACCATCCGGTCGGAGCCGAGGTACATGCTGGCGTTGCCGTCCACCATGGCGACCACGTCGCAGAACGCCGGGATGTACGCCCCGCCCGCCGCGCTCGGCCCGAACAGCGCGCACACCTGCGGGATCGAGCCGGAGGCGCGGACCTGGTTCCAGAAGATCTTCCCGGCGCCGCGCCGGCCGGGGAACAGGTCGACCTGGTCGGTGATCCGGGCCCCGGCCGAGTCGACCAGGTAGACCATCGGCACGCCGGTCGCGTACGCCCGCTCGATGATCCGGATGATCTTCTCGACGGTACGCGCGCCCCAGCTGCCGGCCTTGACCGTGGAGTCGTTCGCCATCAGGCAGACCTGGCGGCCGTCGATGGTCGCGGTGCCGGTGACGACGCCGTCGGCGGGCAGCCCGTCGGCCATCGCGTTGGCGTAGAGCCCGTCCTCGACGAAGGAGCCCTCGTCGACCAGGTACGCCACCCGCTCCCGGGCGAACAGCTTGCCCTTCGCGGCGTTCGCCGCGTGGTACTTGTCCGCACCACCGGCGCGGGCGCGCTTGCGCAGCTGCTCCAGTGCCTCACCGTCGAGCGTCACGCCGACTCCCGTTGCCACCGCCCGCGCAGGGCGCCACCGACCTGAACGATCGTTAGGCTACCCCACCGCTGCCCTCTCCGGCGACCCGCTCCTCGCACCCCCACCCATCCACTCCCGTGATCAAGGAGTTTGCGTCCTCCGCGCGGCCGAATGAGGACACAAACTCCTTGATCAACGCGCAAAACGGTCAGGAGGGGAGGGGGGTCAGGCGGGTACGGGGGCCGGCTCGGAGGACTCCCGACGGGAGCTTCTTGCCCACCAGGGTCTCGGCCAGCTCGGCGGCAGCGATCAGGGCGTCCAGGTCGATGCCGGTGTCGATGCCCATGTCGTGCAGCATGTGCACCGCCTCCTCGGTGGCCAGGTTGCCGCTGGCGCCCGGCGCGTACGGGCAGCCGCCGAGGCCGCCCACGCTGGCGTCGAACTCGGTGACGCCCAGCTCCATCGCGGTGAGCATGTTCGCCAGCGCGGTACCCCGGGTGTTGTGGAAGTGCAGCAGCACCGGCAGGTGGGCGTTGCCGTCCCGCACCGCCGTGACCAGCTCGCGGACGCGCCGGGGCGTACCCATGCCTGTGGTGTCGCCGAAGGCGACGCGGTCCGCGCCGTCGCGGGCGACCCGGTCCACGATCGCGGCGACCCGGCGGGGGTCCACGTCGCCCTCGTAGGGGCAGCCGAAGCTGGTCGCCACGATCACCTCGGCGGTCGCGCCCGCGCCGTGCAGCAGGTCGATCAGCTCGGCGATGTCGTCCAGCGACTCGTCGGTGGAGCGGTTGACGTTGCGCCGGTTGTGCGTGTCGCTGGCCGAGACCACCACCTCGATCTCGGTGAAGCCGGCGGCCAGCGCCCGCTGCGCGCCCCGGGTGTTCGGCACCAACGCGGAGTAGCGCACCCCGTCGGCCTTCTCCGCCCGCTGCCACACCTCGTCGGCGTCGGCCATCTGCGGAATCGCCCGGGGGTGGACGAAGGAGACGGCCTCGATGCGCCGCACCCCGGTACGGGACAGCGCGTCGAGCAGCCGCACCTTCGCGTCGGTGGGGATGGGCTCCTCGTTCTGGAGGCCGTCCCGGGGGCCGACCTCACGGATGCTCACGGAGTCGGGGAGTTCCGCCATCAGGTTCACCTCGTTCGGGTCGAAGGTCAGCGCATCCGGGAGACGATGCCGGTGTCGTAGTCGCCGGAGAGGAACTCCGGGTTCTCCAGCAGCTCGGCGAAGAACGGCAGGTTGCACTTCGGGCCGGCGATCTCGAACTGGGCGACCGCCGCCCGGGCCCGCTCGACCGCCTCCTCGCGGGTGTCCCCGCTGACGATCAGCTTGGCCATCAGGCTGTCGTAGAACGGCGTGACCGTGTTGCCGGCGACGTAGCCGGAGTCCACCCGTACGCCGGCGCCGGCCGGCTCGTTCCAGGTGGTGATCGCGCCCGGGCCGGGCAGGAAACGCTTCGGGTCCTCGGCGTTGATCCGCAGCTCGATGGCGTGGCCGCGCGGGGCGAGCGCGTCCGGGTCGAACGTCGGTGCCAGCCCGGCCGCCACCCGGAGCTGCTCCTCGACCAGGTCGACGCCGTAGACGTACTCGGTGACCGGGTGCTCGACCTGCAGCCGCGTGTTCATCTCCAGGAAGAAGAACTCCTGCGTCGAAGGATCGAGCAGACATTCCACGGTGCCCGCGTTGCGGTAGTTCACCGCCTCGCCGGCCCGTACCGCGGCGGCCAGGAAACGCTCGCGCAGCTCCGGCGAGACCGCCGGGGACGGCGACTCCTCGACCAGCTTCTGGTTGCGCCGCTGCACCGAGCACTCCCGCTCGCCGAGCGCCACCACCCGGCCGTCGGCCAGGCCGAGGATCTGCACCTCGACATGGCGTACCCGGGGGAAGTACCGCTCGATCAGCACCGAGCCGTCGCCGAACATCCGCTCCGCGAACGCGCGGACCTTGTCGTACTCGGTGCGCAGCGCCGCCTCGTCGGCGGCCACGCCCATGCCCATGCCACCGCCACCGGCGGCGGCCTTGACCATCACCGGGTAGCCGATCTCCGCGGCCGCCGCGACCGCCGCGTCCAGGTCGGCCGCCGGCTCGGTGGTGCCGGGCGCGACCGGCACCCCGGCCGCCGCCATCAGGTTCCGGGCGTTGATCTTGTCGCCCATCGCGGTGATCGCGTCCGCGCCGGGTCCGACCCAGATCAGGCCCGACCCCTCGACGGTACGGGCGAAGTCCGCGTTCTCGGACAGGAAGCCGTAGCCGGGGTGGATCGCCTGCGCGCCGGTGCTGCGGGCGGCCTCGAGGATCGCCTCGACGTTCCGGTAGCTCTGCGCCGGGTTCGCCGGGCCGACGCAGACCGCCTCATCGGCCTCGGTCACGAACGGCAGCGCGCCGTCGGCCTCCGAGTGCACAGCGATCGTCCGGATCCCGAGCCGCCTGCCGGTACGGATGATCCGGCGCGCGATCTCCCCCCGGTTGGCGACCAACAACGATTCGATCATCTTCTGCACGGACGTGACCCCTTCTCGACGCAAAGCCGGGGTCTCTTCTTAACATGCGTTAAGGTCCGGGCGGCGTGTCAGGTCGGGTCGGTGGGCGCGAGCAGGGCCGCGAGCGTCGCGCCGCGCAGCAGCTCGGCCCGGCGCCGGCGATCGACCTCGCCACCGAGGAACGGCGTCGAGTTCATCAGGCCGAACGCCGCGTGGGCGAGCACCCGGGCCGCGCCGTCCGGCAGGCCGGGGTGCAGCGCGGTCAGCACCGTCACCCACTCCTCGACGTACATCCGTTGAAGCCGGCGGATGCGCCGGCGCGGCTCGTCCGGAAGGCGGTCCAGCTCGTGCAGGTGCAGGGCGATCACCGCCGGGTTGGCCAGCGCGAACTCGACGTGAAAGTCGATCAGCGACTCCAGCGCGCCACGCGGGTCGTCCGGGTGCCCGGCGGCCCGCTCCCGCCCGCCCGCGAGCAGCCCCTCGCTGACCGGTACCAGCGCGGCGACGAGCATCGCCTCCTTGCCGGCGAAGTGGTGGTAGAGAGCCGGCCCGGTGACACCGGCCGCCGCGCCGATGTCGTCCATCGACACGCCGTGGTAGCCGCGCGCCGCGAAGAGGCCGACCGCGATCTCCAGGATCTCGTCCCGCCGGGACCGGCGCCGGGCCGTGCCCGCCGTCCCCCGTGCCTGCTGTTCCACCGCCACCGGATCAGCCTAGACCTCGGCGTCGATCTAGAGCAGCCGCGGTTACCCGGCAGTCGCCTCAGTCCTCCTCGATGCCGTGCTCGGCGCGGACCGTCGCCGCCTCGGCCGGCCGGCCCTGGTCGTCGAGCGCGCGGGCCAGCAGCCAGGCGGCATGCGCGGCGGGCCGGGAGCCGGTGGGCAGACCACCCAGCACCGGACGCAGCAGCCCTTCGGCCTGCTCCGGCCGGCCGTCGCGCAACAGCAGCTCGCCGGTCAGCACCTCGACCTGCGCCGCCTCGCCGAACGCCTCGATCGACCGGAGCCGCCCCGGCACACCCTCCAGCCGGTCCAGCGCGGCGGTGAGCCGGTCCTCGCCGATCAGCACCCGGGCGACCGCGTCGGCGGCCATCGCCCGCTCGTACGTGACCACGGGCGGCTCGTCGGGCTGACCGGAGACCGCGGCCGCCGCGGCGTCCACCCCCTCGATCGCGGCCACCGCGGCCGGCAGGTCACCGGACCAGTGCAGGGCGAGGAGTTCCCGCCGCCGGGCCCGCAACTCGTCCACCTGGAATCCGGCCAGCCGCCACGCGCTGGCCGCCGCCGCGAACCGCTGCGCGGCCAGCGCGTCCCGGTCGGCGTCGTAGAGCAGGCCGCCGGACTCCTCCAGCACCTGCGCCCGGCGGGGAAGATTGTCCGGCCCGTCCAGGTTCTCCGCCAACGTGTCGAGCACCGCGAGCGCCAGATCCGTCTCACCGAGCCCCGCGTAGATCCCCGACAGCATGTGCCGGCACCGGTCCGCCTCCGCCTGCGCACCGGCCCGGTCCAGCCCGAGCACCGCCTCCTCGGCCACCTCGGCGGCCTCGGCCAGCCGGCCGGCCATCCGGTACGCCTCGGCCAGCTCCCAGCGCAGCAGCGCGTCGCCCTCCAGCCCCTGCTCGACGCAGAGCGTGACCGCCTCGGCCAGATCGTCCACCGCCTCGCCGGCCCGGTCGGCGGCCAGCAACGCCCGGCCCCGGGTCACCCGCAGCGGCAGGTGGGCGCCGGCCGGGGCGACAGTCAGCGCCTCGTCGCAGGCGGCCACCGCGTCGGCCGGATCGTCGGTGGAGCGGGCGTACGCCAGGCAGGCGCTGGTCAGCATCTCGGCGTCGCCCAGCTCGCCGGCGAGCCGGCGGGACCGTGCCGCCGCGTCCCGGAACTCCTCGGCCCGCTCCAACTGCTCCAGCACGTGCGTGCGGTGCAGCGCGACCCGCCCGGCCAGCCACGGATCGGCGTCCGCCTCCGCGTCGGCGCGGTCGAGCGCGTCGAGCGCCTCCGCCCACCGCTCCCGGTGCACGTGGGCGAGCGCGAGCCGGTCCCAACCGGCGGCCCGATCCCGCGGTTCGCCGTGCGCGGCCAGGTACGCGGCCGACTCCCGGGCCAGCGTCAGCCCCTCGTCCGCGCTCTCCTCGGTCATGCTCAGCAGCACACCGAGCCGCCCGGCCACCACCTGCGCCCGCAGCGGGTCCGGCACCTCCCGCCACGCGGCCAGCGCCTCCCGGTTGACAGCGGTCGCCACCGCCACGCCGTCGTCGTCCTCCTGGGACAGCTCACCCGCCCGCAGCTCCAGCCGCCACGCCCGGGTGGCCGGCGGCAGGTCGGCGTCGCCGTACCGCTCGTCGTACGCGCGCAGCACGGTGCCCAGCCCCTCCCGGCAGTTGGTACGCCAGCACTCCTCGGCCAGCGCCAGCAGCTCGTCGGCGCCGGCGTCGGCGGGCACGCTGACCGGCGGCTCGGTCGTCGCCCGGTCGTCCGGCGCGGTACGCGGCGCGGGCACCACCGGGCGGCGCACGCTGGCGGAGAGCGGCAGGTGCTCGCCCTCCGGCCCGGCCACCAGCTTCCGGGCGATCAACGCGGACTGGTGCGTGGTGCCGTTACGCGCGTCGAAGCGCCCGGCCAGCCCGGTGGCCGTACCGGCCAGCTCGTCGGCGAGCGCGCCCACCGGCACGTCGGCGGCCGGCCGGTCACCGGAGGCGCGACGGTGCACAGTCAGCTCGGCCGGCACCTGACGCAGCGCCGCCGACGCGGCGGCCGCGAAGTGCATCGCGGCGGCCGGGGTGGGTGCCCGGTCCAGCCAGTCCAGGTGCCGCTCGACCAGCTCCAGCGCGCGGGCCTCGTTGCCGGTCGCGGTGCAGAACTCGATGTGCTCGGCGACGTCCCACAGGTTGGCCAGGTGCCCGCGCAGCCGCCGGTACGCCTCCCGGTGCGCGTCCCGCGCGGCGTCGCCCCGGCCGGTCTCGCGGTAGGGCGTGAGCAGCGCGGTGAGGATCCCCTGCGGCTGCTCGCTGCAGGTCAGCCGGCCGGCGAGCACCGGCTCGGCGAGGGCCACCGCCTCCTCGTGCCGGCCCAGCCGGACCAGGTGCGCGACCTGCGTGGTCGGGTCGCAGCCGGCGCAGTCGGAGAGCGTGTCGCGGGGCGTGGTCATCCACTTGCGGTACCACTGCTCCGCCGCGTCCTCATCGCCCACGTGCGCGGCGACCAGGTAGCGGTGCTTGTGGACCGCCTGCAACGAGTGCCCGGCGTCGCGGTAGCGCCGCTCCATGTCGTCGAGCACCGCGTACGTCCGGTCCAGCGGCAGCTCCGGGAACTTCACCATGGCGTTGACCATGTACTTGAAGGCCCAGAGCAGCTGGTGCGTGTAGCCCTGGTGGTAGGGCTGCGGATCCTTGTCGTACTCGGACAGGCACCAGGAGAACGTGACGAACGACTTCGCCGGTTCGCCGCCGTAGACGTACGCGGTGGTGCCGGTGACCCGGGCGGCGAAGGCGAGGTGCCGGTCGTCGCCCGCGTCGGCGCGGCGCAGCAGTTGTTCCAGCGCGGCGATCTGCCCCGGGCCGTACGGCATGGTCTCGATCTCGTGGTGCATGCGCCAGAGGTCGTCGTCAGTCACGGGTCACTCCCGGTACGGCCCGGCCGAGCAGGCCGAGGAAGGAACTGTTCAGCAGCGCGGCGTCGGCCGCCCGGATCGGGTGGTGCCCGAGCAGCAGGGCCTGCCCGTAGAGCGCCTCGACGGCCAGCCCGACCAGCTCCGGGTCGGCGAGCGTGGTCACCCGGCGGACCAGCGGGTTGCGGTGGTTGAGCACGAGTTGCGGGCGGTCCGGCGGGGCGGAGGCGGCGAGCGCGTCGAGCACTCCGCCCCACAGCTCGTCGGCCTTGTCCCGGCTGGCGGCGAGCTGGTCGTGGAACGCGGCCGAGCGGGACACCAGGTAGAGCGCGGGCAGCGAGACCGGGTCGTACGCCCGGATGACGACCTCGCAGCCGAGCCGTTCCAGCGCCCGCTGCGCGCCGGTCAGGAACGGCCGCAGGGCCAGCTCGGTCGCCGGGTCGAGGATCTCGAACCGGGTGGTGAGGTCGCTGGGCTCCAGCCGTTCGATGAGCACCGATCGATCCACTGTGGGCAATCGCTCGATCAGCTCGGTGTCGTACGTGTAGCCGCCGTTCACCACCGCCAGGTCCTGCGCGGCGGCCACGGCGGCGAGCTGGCGGAACTCGTCCAGGCCGGCGGCGTACCGGAGCACGCCGTGGCGCTGCCGGAACTCGGCGAGCGTCATCGTGCCCACGTTGGTGTCCATCGGCCACCACTGGTCGACCAGCCGCAGCATCTCGTCGTCGTGCATCGCGAGCGCCTTGACGCCGAGGTGGTGCACCTGGAGGAACTCGCCGAGCCGGCGCGGGTCGTGCTTGGCCAGCCGCACCAGCCAGCCCCGGATCTGGTCGCCGAGCGCCTCCCGGACGGAGGTGAGCAGCGCGTCCTCGTAGAGCGCCTCGCGGCTCGCGGTGGGGCGCAGCTCGCTCGCGTCGACCACGCAGTGGGCGAAGAAGGCCCACTCGGGCAGCAGCCCGTCGGCGTGCTCGCTGAGCAGCATCCGCTTGAGGTAGACCCGGTGCCCGGCGCGGGCGGCCGGGTTCACCGCGGCGGGCAGGATGAACGCCACTCCGGTGAGGCCGGCCTCGGGCACCGACAGCGGCACCACGTCGAACGGGACGAACCCGAGCAGCTCCTGCGCGTACCGCTGGAGCCCGGCGCGGTCGACGGGCGCGCCGGGTGTGGTGGGCCACGGCGGCGGCCCGGCGGTGGTCGGCGTGTCGCCGACCCGGACGTCGACCGGCAGCAGGCTGCCGTAGAGGCGGGCCAGCTCGGTGACGGTGGGTACGCCGAGCCACTGGTCGGCGTCGCGCCGGGGCACCAGCGTCACTGTGGTGCCGGGCTCGTCGCGGGCCTGCTCCGGCTCGGCGAGCCGCACCGCGTACCGGCCGTCGGACCAGCCCGTCCAGAGCACCGTGGGCTCGTCGGCGTGCCGGGTGACCACCCGGATCTCGTCGGCGACCAGGAAGCAGGAGAGCAGCCCGATGCCGAACTGGCCGAGGAACTCGTGCCGGGAGAAGCCCAGCTCGTCGCGTTTGGAGCTGCGGCCGATGGTGGCGAGCAGCTCGTGCACCTGCGCCTCGGTCAGGCCGATGCCGGTGTCGTGCACGCGCAGGGTGCCGTCGCCGGTCAGCTCGGGCGGCTCGATGCGTACCCGGGCCGGGGCGTTCGGCTCGGTGGACCGGCGCGCGGTGATCGCGTCGACGGCGTTCTGGAGCAGCTCGCGCACGTAGACGCGCGGGCTGCCGTACAGGTGGTGACTGAGCAGGTCGACCACGCCACGGAGGTCCACCTGGAAGGTGCGGTCCAATCGCGCTCCCAGTTCGGATTTCGGCGCTCACCGTACCGGTCAGCGCCGACAGTGTCCGTCCCGTTTCATCCCTCCCCCGCCCGCCCACCTCCCCGCTGATCTTGCACTTTCCGCCCTGTCGAAGGCGCACAAAAAGGACCTGTCGAGGGCCCGAACTGCAAGATCAGCGGGGTGGGGGTTCGAAGCCGGCGAGGCGGGTTGCGATTCGGGCGCGCATCGGGGGGAGGGTGGAGACCGCCTGGAGCAGGAGGTTTCGCAACGGGCGGAGTGGGGGTGGGGCGGCGGCGAGGCGGGTCAGGGTGGCGGCGAAGCCGAGCACCTCCTCGGCGCGGGGGCGGCGGTCGGCCGCGTACCCGTCGAGGGCCCGCGGACCGGCGGCGAGCGCGTCGCCGAGCGCGACCGCGTCGCGCAGGCCGAGATTCATCCCCTGCCCGCCGGCCGGGCTGTGCACGTGCGCCGCGTCCCCGGCGAGCAGCACCGGCCCGCAGCGGTAGGTGCTCGCGATCCGGTGGTGGATCCGGAACCGGGACGACCAGTCCATCCCGGTGATCCGGTCCGGCCGGCGCGCCGGACCGCGCTCGTCGAGCAGCGCCTGGAAGTGGTGCGCCTGCGGGTCGCGCGGCGCGTCCGCCACCGCGGCGACCAGCCGCACCGTACCGTCGGGCAGCGGCGCCCAGACCAGCGGGCCCCGCCGGGACAGGAAGAGGCTCACCTGGTCGCGCGGCAACGCGCTGTCCACCCGGACGTCGGCGAGCAGGAACGACTCCCCGGGGTCGGCCGGGCCGCCGAAGCCGATGCCGGCGAGTTCGCGGACCCGGCTGTGCATCCCGTCCGCGCCGACGACCCAGCGCGCCCGGACCGCGCGGCCGTCGTCGAAGCGCGCGAGAGCGCCGTCGCCGTCGAGGTCCAGGCCGGTCATCTCGTACGGCCGCAGCACGCGCCCGCCGAGCGCGGCGAGCCGGTCGGTGAGCACCGCCTCGGTCTCCGCCTGCGAGATCAGCAGCGCGTACGGGTAGCGCGACGGCAACCGGTCGAAGGGGACGGTGAGCAGCACCCGGTCCCGGTCGCGGACGCTGAACCGGGCCGAGCGCAGCCCTCGGGCGGCCAGCGGCGCGGCGACAGCGATCCGGTCCAGCACTTCGAGGGTGCCGGCGTGCACGACGGCGGCGCGCGACGTGACGGGCGGCTCGGCGAGCCGGTCGACGACGGTCGCGGCAACCCCGTGCCCGGCCAGCGTCACGGCCACCGCCAGGCCGGTCGGCCCGGCGCCCACCACGAGGACGTCGGTGCGTTCGGGCAGCATCGCTCCCACCTCCGGCTCGGTCAACAACTGTTTGCCAACACATGTTGACTTCACAGTAGAGGCGATGTCAACACGTGTTGGCCTACAGTCGTGGACGTGACCGAACCCGCCACCCGAACCCGCCGCTCGGACGCCACCCGGGCGGCCATCCTGCGCGCCGCCCGGGAACGCTTCGCCGCCGACGGCTACGACCGGGCCACCATCCGGGCCATCGCCGCCGACGCCCACATCGACCCGTCGATGGTGATGCGCTACTACGGCAGCAAGGAGGGACTCTTCGCCGCGGCGGCCGAGTTCGACCTGCGCCTGCCCGACCTGGCCGAGGTGCCGCCGGACCGGCTCGGCGAGACACTGACCCGGCACTTCGTACGCCGCTGGGAGGCGGACGGGACACTCGTCGCCCTGCTCCGGGCCGCCGCCACCAACCCCGGCGCGGCCGAACGGATGCGCGGCATCTTCGCCGGCCAGCTCGCCACCGCGGTGGCCCGGTCGAGCGCCGACCCGGCCACCGCCGAGCGGCGGGCCGGTCTGGTGGCCAGCCAGATCCTCGGACTGGCCCTCACCCGGTACGTCGTCCGGCTGCCACCCGTCGTGGACCTCGACCCGGAGGAACTGACCGCCTGGGTCGGCCCGACGATTCAGCGCTACCTGACCCAACCTTTGCCCCCGTCCCGCGCGTCTGGCCGGTGACGGAGGAGGAGCCGGATGGGGCGTGACTCGGACGACGGGCGGGCGGACTACCTCGCCTTCGTCGAGTCGCACCAGCACCGGCTGCTGCGCGCCGCGTACCTGATCTGCGGCAACCGGCACCAGGCCGAGGACCTGCTCCAGGACGCGCTGCTCAAGCTGGCGCTGCGCTGGCCGTCGGTGCGCGACGGCGACCCGGCCGCGTACGTGCGCGCCATCCTCTACCGCGACGCCGTGTCCTGGTGGCGACGCCGGCGGCGGGAGTGGCTCAGCGCGTACCCGCCGGAGCGGCCGGACACGGACGGCGACCCCGCGTTGCGGCTCACCGTGCGCGCCGCGCTGGACCGGCTGCCGCCACGCCAGCGGGCCGTCGTGGTGCTGCGCTACTTCGAGGACCTGACCGAGGTCGCCACCGCCGAGGCGCTCGGCGTCACGGTCGGCACCGTCAAGAGCCAGTGCCACGACGCGCTGCGCCGGCTGCGCGACGTGGTGCCCGCCCCCGGCCGGTCCGGCGACGGCCTGGCCGCCGGAAGGGAGGCGAACCCGTGAACGAGACGGAGCTGAACCGGCTGCTGACCCGGGCCACCGAGGAGATCCACCCGACCCGGCCGGCCGCCGCCGGATGGGAACGGGCCGGGCGGGTCCGTCGTGCCCGCCGCGCCGCCGGGGCCGCCGCCGTCGCCGTGGTCCTTGTCGGCGGCGGTACGACAGCGCTCCTGCACCGCTCCGGCCCGCCCCCCGCGGCGCCACCCCGCCCGGCGGTGACCTCGGCCCCCAACGCGCCGGTCGTGCAGCGGCCCCCGGACCGGCTCGGCGAGGCGGGCGACCCGCTCGGCCGGCTCGGCGACCGGGTCGGCGCCGACCTCTCCGACCGCCCGGTGAGCCGGGCGCTGGCGCTGTACCAGCCGGTCGACCCGGCCACCGGCGAGGCGGGCACGGTCCGGGTGCTGGGTGACGACGGCATCGTCCGGGAACTCGACGTGGTCACGCTCGCGCCCACCCGCGACGCCGGGGGCAACGAGGCGACGGCACTCAAGCCGGGCAGCCTGTCGCCGGACGGCCGGACCGCCGCGTTCGCGCAGACCGGCGAGGTGGTGGTGGTCGACCTGACCGACGCCGAGGTGCGTCGCTATCCGCTCGCGGGCTACCTGGAACACGTGGTCTGGGCCGGTGACCGGCTGATCGTCGGGGACAACGACACCGCGTACGAGCTGGACCGGCGCACCGGAGCGGCGCGGAAGCTGACAGTCGACCCGTGGACGCTCGTCGTACCCGAGCCGGCCCGGTCCGGCGGCCTGCTCACAGTGGGCGGCTGGTCCGGGGACGGCGGCCTGGCCGTACGCCGGTTCCCCGCCTCCGGCGGCGCGCCGGACCGGCTGCCGGTGACCACCGGCGCGCTTCCCCCCGGCTACCGGCTGGACGAGGTGTACGGGCGAGGCTGGCAGCGCGGCGACCGGATCGGCCAGGCCGGGTGGACCACCACCGCCAGTGGCGCCGGCACGATGAGCGGGGGCGAGGGCGTGGCGGTGCTGGACGCCCGCACCGGCGCGGTGACGCGCCTGCTCGACCTGGGCCGGGAGGGCCGGGCCAAGGCGTGCTGCGAGGTGTACGGCTGGACCGCCGACGGCGGCCTGCTGTTCCGCTACGACGCCGGGCTGGCCCGCTGGCGACCGGAGACCGGCGCTGTCGACCTGGTGGCGGCCGACGTCCCCGGGAGCCTGTCGATCGCCGCCCGCTGACGGGTCCGGAACGCGGCCGGTCCCGCCGCGGTGACGGCGGGACCGGCCGGGACGCTCAGCGGGTCAGGCCGCCGGGCTGGTCGCCCTTCACGACGGGAGCCCGGACCAGGTTGCCCCACTCGGTCCACGAACCGTCGTAGTTGCGCACCTGCGGGAAGCCGAGCAGGTGGTGTAGCACGAACCAGGTGTGGCTGGACCGCTCGCCGATCCGGCAGTACGCCACCACGTCGTCGGACGGGCTCAGACCGAGCTGGTCGGCGTAGATGGCGCGCAGCTCGTCGGCGGACTTGAACGTGCCGTCGTCGTTCGCGGCGGACTTCCACGGCTTGCTCACCGCGCCCGGGATGTGCCCGCCACGCAGCGCGCCCTCCTGCGGGTAGTCCGGCATGTGCAGCATCTCGCCGGTGTACTCGCCCGGCGACCGCACGTCCACCAGCGGCCGACCGGCCGCCACGTGCGCCATGACCTGCTCCCGGTACGCGCGGATCGGCGCGTCGTTGCGCTCCGGCACCGGGTACGAGGCGCGGGGCCGGCTCACCTTGTCCCGGGTCAGCTCCCGCCCCTCGGCGATCCACTTCTGCCGGCCGCCGTCGAGCAGCCGTACGTCCGGGTGACCGAAGAGGGTGAAGACCCAGAGGGCGTACGCGGCCCACCAGTTGAAGTTGTCGCCGTAGAAGACGACCGTGTCGTCCCGCCCGATGCCCTTGGCCGCGCACAGCTCGGCGAAGCTCGCGGCGTCCAGGTAGTCGCGGGTGACCTGGTCGTTGAGTTCGGTGTGCCAGTCGACCTTGACGGCGCCGGGGATGTGGCCGGTGTCGTAGAGGAGCACGTCCTCGTCGGACTCGACCACCACGAGCCCTTCGTCGCCCAGGTGCTCGGCCAGCCATTCGGTGGTGACCAGGCGCTGCGGGTCGGCGTACGACTGGAGATCAGGATGCGGATCGCTCGGCACAGGCATGATCCCCAAGGTACGCCGGATCGCGGGCCACGGATGTGACACCGGCCCCACCGCCTCGGAAAGGTGGTGGGGCCGGTGCGGTCAGGTGCTCAGCCCTCGGCCACCAGGAACGTCCAGACCTGCTCGGGCGAGCGGGTGCCGTCCGCGGTGACCCCGACGACAGTGAGCGTGTGCGTCCCACCCTCGGTGGGCGTCCAGCTCACCGTCGCCCGGCTGCCGGTCTCGACACGCTGCTCGACGCCGTCGTCGAACCGGTAGAGGAAGGCCACCGTCGTGGTGAGTTGCGACGTGAACCGGAACTCGCCCGGCTGGCCCGGACCGCCCATGGGCACGTCCGTCCGGTACGGGTCGGCGGTGACGGCGGGGCGCAGGTCCCGCACCCGGAAGGAGAAGGTCGCCGGCTCCGATACGGTGCCGTCCCCGCTCACGCTGCGCACGACCAGGTTGACCACGCCCGCCTCGGTCGGCGCCCAGGTGACAGACGCGGTGCCGTCGGCCTGCGCGGCCACCACCTGCTGGTCCTCGCCGGTGAACTGGTAGCGGTAGCTGACCGTGTCGGGCAGGCGGGGGGTGAAGGTGAAGACGCCCGGAATGCCCTGCCCACCGCTGGGGATGGGCAGGTAGACGGTGGCCGAGACCTTCGGCGCGGTCGGCAGGCTGAACTGCCGGTTGCTGGTGGCCTCCACACCGTCGGCCGTGACGCTGGTGACGGTGAGGGTGCGGGAGCCGCCCCGGGTCGCGGTGACGGTGATCGCGGCGGAGCCGTCCGCCGCCGCGTCCACCGTCTGCTCGGGGTCGCCGTCGAGGGCGTAGCGGTAGCGCACCACGCCGTCCATCTGCGGACGCAGCTGGAACGTGGCAGGCACCCCGATCTCACTCAGCCGTCCCTCCACGACCGGCGACACGTCCGAGGCGCGGAACGTGTACTCGGTGGTCGCCGAGCGGTTGCCGACCGCGTCGAGGCTCCACACCCGCAGGGTGTTCGGGCCGCTGTCCGGGGTGAGCGTGACGGTGGCCGTGCCGCCCGTCCGGTCCGCGTCGATCGTCTTCTCGACGCCGGAGTCCAGCGAGTAGCCGTACCGCACCACGTCGGCGGCGCCGTTGGCGGTGAAGGTGAACTCGCCGGGCAGAGCCGGGTACCACCCGTCGTCGTCGGGGAAGTCGGTCGACGTCACGACGGGCGGCGTGGCCGGCCCCCGGACGTCGAGGCGGAAGTAGCAGACCGGGCTCCACTCGCCGGTGGCCCGGCTGTCCGCCGCCCGCATCTGCCAGGCGTACGTCCGGTCGTGCTCGAACGGCGACGGATAGATGGTGTCGTAGCGGCCGACGGCCCGCTCGCCGTCGCGCGCGTAGTCGGTCTGCTCGATCCGCGCCTCCGGCTGATCGACCGGCCAGGCCGCGAAGGAGACGGTGAGCTGGTCCGTGCCCCCGCTGTCGTTGCGGTCCCGGTCGTGCACCACTCCGGAGGGGGCGGGGTAGCGGATCACCTGGTACGGCTCGGTGGTGGTGCACGCCGTGCCGGTCTCGCTCCGCAGGTCGGTCGGCACGCCGGGGCGGAAGTTGTAGTCGATCGAGATGCCGACCTTGCTGGCGTACTTCCGTGCCAGTGCCGGGTCCCGCTCGGCGTCGGCGGGCAGCCGCAGCGAGAGGGTCAGCGTCGACCGGCCCTCGGCGAGCGCCTGGCGCAGCCCGTCGAGCGCGTCGAACTCCACCCGGGGCGCCGGGCAGACGGTCTGGTCGCTGAGCTGGCGGCTGTCGACCAGCCCCAGGTCGGCCGGGGGGTTCCGCCAGCTCGACCGGGCGGTGTAGGCGGCGGTACGCCGCAGCTCGACCACGGGACGTCTGGTGCAGTCGCCGCCTGCCGTCTCCTTCACGTCGAGGACTGCGGACTCGATGTCCGCTCCCCGGTAGCGGGAGATGTCGAACGTGAAGTAGGCGCGCGACGTGTGCGGGCGGCCTTTCCCGTCCTTCCACGTGCCGACCGGCACGTCCCCGGACCGGTCGATGTCGACCGTGGTGGGCGAGTGCGAGTCGGTCCAGGCCCACGAGGTGTTCGTCTCGTAGCGGATGTCGTACGCGGCTGCCGGCGCCGCGGTGGCAGCCACCGTTCCGGCCGCGACCACCATCGACAGCGCGGCGGCGAGCACGCCTCGCCGGGCGGTTCGACGTGGATTTCTGTCAGGCATGAGGGTCATCCCTCATCCACCTTTCCCCGATTTCGCCCCGTACTCGATCGACGGGGGTAGCGGATGCTATCCAGTGGGGCGGACATCGGGCGATCCCGATAAGCGGGCAACCGGACACATCGGACGAACGGCGGTGAAGGTCGAGCCGTGCGGCGGGGTCAGGCGCGGCGGTGCACCAGGCGGCCGGCGACCACTGTGGCCAGGCAGGCGCCGTCCGGGCCGAACACGGCGAGGTCGGCCCGCCCGCCGGTCACCAGTGCTGGCGGCCGCACGCCGGGCAGCACCGCCACGTCGTTGCGGGCCGCGGCAGCCCGCAGCGCCGGGTCGGCCACGTGCTCCTCGACCACCGCGGCGACGCCGAGCCGGAACAGCGCGTGCACCCGCTCGCGCGGCGTGGGCGCCGGGGGCAGCGGACCGTCGTGCACGAGCGCCGGCCCGAGCGTGCCGGCCCACCGCCGCACCCGCATCCCGGGGTACGCGCCGGGAAGCTCGTCCGTCGGCACGATCGCCTCGACCCGGTCACCGGCGACCACGACGGCCAGCCCCGCTCGGGGCGGGTCGTCGGCTGTCAGCCGCAGCAGGTCGGCGGCGTGGACGGTGCGCACGCTCAGTCGCGCTCGACCGGCCCGAGCACCGGCCGCTTGGCGGTGACGAAGTCGCCGGAGGACCGCCCGGTCAGCCGGCGCCTGATCCACGGCGCCAGGTGCTTGCCGGCCCAGCGCAGGTCGGCGGCCCGCGCGGCGAGCCACGGGCTGGGCGCCGGGTGCGGCGGGACCAGCAGCCACTCCTCGTCGCAGCCGACGCCGAGCGCGGTGAGCACCTGGGCGGCGACCCGGCGGTGGCCCGCCGCCGACAGGTGAATCCGGTCGGTGCTCCAGAGCAGCGGGTTGAGGTAGGTGTCGTCGGAGTACAGGTCGACCAGGATCGCGCCGTGCCGCTCGGCCACCTCGCCGACCACCCGGTTGAGCAGCGTCACGCGCGGGGCCATCAGCCGCTGGCCGGGCAGCCGGGACATCACGTCGGCGAACCGGAACAGCACCACGTCGCTGCCGCCCGAGCGCAGCCGCTGCACGACCGAGTCGAAGCGGGGGACGAACGCGTCCGGGTCGAAGGTGCGGCGCAGCACGTCGTTGCCGCCGGCCGCGAAGCTGATCAGGTCGGGCTTCATGGCCAGCGCGGACGGCACCTGCTCGGCCACCACGTTCGGGAACAGCCGGCCCCGGATGGCCAGGTTGGCGTAGCCGAAGTCGGGCCCGGCCTCGACGGCGAGACGGGTGGCGACCAGATCGGCCCAGCCCCGGTAGCTGCCGTCCGGATACGCGTCGTCCATGCCTTCGGTGAAGCTGTCGCCCACCGCCACGTAGCTGCGCCAGCGCACGGCGCCTCCCTCAGACGTCCCGGCAGAAGTGCGTCGCACAGTCTGTCACCGCGCGGGCCGCTCCCGCTGGCCCTGGACGCCGGACGTGGCGGATGTCTCGACGTCCTGTTCACGACAACCACCCCCGGGGACAAAAGCCCCGACCCGTCCAGGCGGGGCAGAATCCGTCGTCCGGACCGGGGATGATGGCTGCCGTCATCCGGCCGCGCGAAACCGTCCGGCCGGTCCCGCATCCGGCACGAGCGAGGAACCACATGACGCAGGGGCACCCACCGGCGGCAGGTTGGCCACCGCCCGGCAACGCCGACCCCCGGTACGGCGGACCGCCGCCCCCCGGGCAGCAGTGGGCGCCCCCGGGCGCGCCGAAGTCCCGCCGTGGGCTCTGGATCGGGCTCGCGGCGGGCGCGCTCGCGCTGGCGGTCTGCGCCGGCACGGCGGTCGGCGTCGGGCTGGGCCTGCGCGGCGACGACGAGGACGGCTCCGCGCCGAAGGCGGCAGCCGGCGCGAACGGTGTCACCGTCACCGACGCCGAGCTGACCGCCCTGCTCGACCGGCACAGCAAGGCGCTGGCGGCGAAGGACCTGGACGGCTACCTGGCCGCGTTCGACCCGGCCCGCAAGGAACTGATCGCCGGGCAGACCCAGCTGTTCCGTAACCTGGGCAAACTGCCGCTGTCGGTGGCCCGCTACGAGACGATCGAGAAGCAGGGCCGCGTCAGCGACGCCTTCGGGCAGGGCGTCACGTTCCAGCTCGACGTCTCCTTCGTGCACCAGCTGGACGGCTACGACCTGGCGCCGGTCGCCGAGTGGTACCGCTGGACGGTCGTCCGCGCCGGCAAGGACGCGCCGATCCAGGTCACCGCCGTCACCGGCGCACCGGCCGGCGGCAACGGCGACTCGAAAACCGTCTACTACCCCGGGCCGTGGGACAAGTGGCGGGACATCCATGTCGAGCGGACCCCGTACGCCCTGATCATCACCGATGCGGCCCGGGCGGCCGTGGCGAGGCGGTACGCCCCGGCCGTCGACAAGGCGGTGACGAGCAACCTGGCCGTGTGGCGGGCCAACGCGCCGCCCGAGCCGGTGTCGGACAAGTTCGTCGTCACGCTCGCCGCCGGCAAGGACGAGATGACCTCGCTCTACCGGATCGGCACCGAGAAGGCCACCGAGGCGGGCTACTCGGTGGGCATGGTCGCGGCCGAGCGCAAGGACGGCAGGAACACGATCGGCGGCACCCGCATCGTGGTGGACACCGGAGATCGTTACTTCACCCGCTCCGGCGGCGACAACGACGCCCACATGGTGTTGCGGCACGAGATCGCGCACTCGCTGATGACGCCCCGCACCGACCCGGCCGCCGTGGACGAGTTCAGCAAGCTCGACGAGTGGGTGGTCGAGGGGTTCGCCGAGTACATCGCCTTCCACGGCCGCCCGCTGGCCGCCAGCGAGCGCACCGCGCCCGCCCTGCAACTGGTCCGCGACGGCGGGAACGGCTGGAACGGCACGCTGCCCAGCAACGCCGACTGGCAGAAGAGCGGCCTGCTGACCTTCCACTACTGGCTCGGGCACACCGCGATGACGCACCTCGCCGAGAAGCACGGTGAGCCGAAGCTGTTCCGCTTCGTCGAGGCCGTCTACGCCGGCACCCCGACCGACCGCGCCGCCCGGGACGTGCTCGGCGTGTCGCTCGACGAGTTCCAGGCCGGCTGGTCCGACTACGTCCGCGAACTGGCGGGCTGACGGAAACGGGAGACGACCGATGACGTATCAGCACCAGCAGTACCCGCCGCCCGCGTACCCACCGGTGGGCCGGCCGGGTCCGGTCGGTGCGCCGCCGGCGGCGCCGAAGCGGCGCGGGCGCGTCGCGTTGCTGGTGGCCGGTGGGCTGGTGGCCGTGCTCGCGGTCGCGGCCGGCACCGCCTACGGCGTGTCCCGGCTGGTCGGCGGCGGTGACGACGGCGGGAGGAAGCTGCGTGCCGCGTGGGTGCTCGACTTCCCGGAGCTGCAGCGCAACGGCCTGAAGACGTACGACGGGCAGGACATGTTCGGCGCCTGGCTGGCCGGTGACGCGGTGGTCCGGGCCCAGCCGGACGGGATCATCGCCTACCGGCTCGGCGACGGCGGCCAGGCGTGGGGCGTGCCCGCGCCGCAGGGGGCCTCGCTGTGCGCGGCCGCGCAGACCCTCGCCGACGGGCGGGGTGTGGTGGCGCTCGGCACGGCCGACTCGTGCGACACGCTCGTCGGGTTCGACGCGGCCGGTGGTACGCAGACGTGGCGGGTGACGTTCCCTGTGGAACGCCGGACGGGCCGGTCCGAGACCGTCGCGCCCGACCTGTCGGTGGCCGCCGGGCAGGTGGTCGTCCGCAGCGGCGGGAACGTCCTCGGCTACTCGCTGGCCGACGGCAGGCGGCTGTGGCAGACCGACGCCGATCGGCTGCTGCCCGGCCGCGACTGCCGCCTGACCGACGCGCAGGCCGCCGGGGACCAGGCCGTCGTCACCACGCTCTGCGACGGCGACCGGGGCGCGCTGCTCGGCCTGGACCCGGCCACCGGCAAGCCGCGCTGGAAGCAGGACCTGCCCGCCGCGCAGCAGAGCGACGGGGTGCTCAGCGTCGACCCGCTGGTCAGCCAGCCCGGCCTGAACACCGAGACGTTCGTCGCGCGCGACGCCACCGGCAAGGAGCGGGCCGCGTTCGGCAATCCCGTCGACGGTACGCGGTTCAGCGACCTGCCGGTCAACCGTTCCAACACGGTGAGCGGGCCGGCGGTCCGGCCGTACCTGGCCGACGCGGACACGCTCTACCTGCCGACCGAGCCCTCTCCGGTGGGGGACAAGATGCGCCAGGCCAACCAGGTGGTGGCGATCGACCTGGCCACCGGGAAGCGGCGCTGGGTGTCGGCCGGGCACACCGACAGCGAGGTGGAACTCGTCCGCCTCGACGGGCAGGGCGTGCTGGCGTGGGAGGTGGGTGACCGGCGGGATCTCGCCCCACGGCTGGTCCGGATCGACCCCGCCACCGGGAAGGTGGGCGTGGTGGCCGAGGCGCCGCTGTCGGCCGGCACCGAGGGCAGCGACGCGAAGGTGCTGGAGCGCGACGGCACAGTGGTGCTGGTGCCGTGGAAGCAGGTCACGGCGGACGCGGCGATCACGGTCCTGCGGTGATGATCTGCATGTCCCGCAGCGCCGAGGGCTCCGCCCGCTCCGTGATCCTCTTGCCGTTCGCATCCACCAGGACCACCGTGTAGCGGTCACCGCTGCGCACCCGGACCACCATCGACCCGTCCGGCTGGAAGAAGACCTGCCGCAGTTGACGTCCCTCCAGCGGCAGCGACACCTCCGCGCCGGTCCGGGTGTCGAGCACGGCGTTGACCAGTAGCTCCCGTGCCGCGTCCCCGTACGTGCCGTTCCGGTCGATCCGCAGGAGCGCAACCCGTCGGCCGTCCGGGGAGAGACTGGACAGGTCGAAGGAGACGTACCGGCTGCCCTTGGTGCCCAGGCCCGGCACCGTCCGGCGCGCCCTGCCGTTCCGGTCGGTGAGGACGATCGTGCCGTCGGAGCCGTCGGCGAACGCCAGCGTCCCGTCCGCCGCGAACACGGCGTGACAGCCGTCGAGGCCCGTCACCCTGGTGAACTTCCCGGAGGAGACGTCGAGCACGCCGGTGGCCGGGTCGTCTCCGCCAGCGTTCAGACGCACGACGAGCTGTTGCGAGTTCGGCAGCCAGACGGGTGACCAGCAGACGTCGTCGACGCCGTCCCGGAGCTTGCGCCGCCCCGAGCCGTCGATGGCCGACACCCACACCGCACCGGTCGTCTCGACCCAGGCGACCCTCTGTCCGTCGGGGGACACCGAGACGTTGACCTGCGCCGGCCCGTACGGGAGACCGAGCAGGCGGACCGGGTCGTCGCCCGGACGCCAGGACTGAAGCCGGACGGTGCTCGTCGGGGACGGGGCGTTCGCCAGGTCGGACGGGCCGTAGACGAGCCGCCCGAAGGTCGCGTCACCGTTCGGCCCCCCGCCTGTGGTTTCGCTGGGACTGGTCGACGGCGTGCTCGACGGCTCGGCGGACGGGGTCGGGGTGGGCTCGACCGGCGGGGCGGTGGCTGTGACCGACGGCCCGGCCGGCACGGGCGTCTGGCTGTTCGGCCGGATCGCCAGTGCCGTTCCGGTCGCGGCGGCCAGCACCACCAGCACGGCGGCAGAAGTGGCGGCCGCCCGCTGGAGGCCGAGCCGCCGCGAGGTACGCAGTGCCCGGTCCCGCAGGTCGACCGGGGTGACCTCCTCGGCCAGATCGGCCAGGTCGAAACGCAGTCGGTCCTGGTTCATCGGGCGGTTCCTTCCGTGACGTACAGCTCGGCGAGCTCCGGTGCCACGCTGCGCAGCTTCGCCAGCACCTTCGAGGTCTGGCTCTTGACGGTAGTCAAGGGCTGATAGGAGCCAAGATCCTTTTCGAAATAGCCCGTCCGGGCGCACCGATGTGAGGTGCCGTTCAAACCACCTGGCGACCGGCGCTGCAGGCCATCATTCCGACGGTCGCGCGAAGCGCCTCGACCTCTTGGGCATGATCGCGGCGCGATGGCACCTCATGGAGAAGCGATGAGGCCCAGATTGATTAGCCGAAACGACATCGCCTGACGGCTCACACCGAACTGGCTGGCCAGCACATCGGCCAGTTCATCCTCGCTGCCTATCGCGCTGTCACGGACCACCGTCTCGAACGACGCCCTCACCCAACGCGCGGGCATGAGCAGCGCCGCCGCGAACGTGTTGGCCTCAATCTCCTCGTGGTCGGTGGCCATGGACGAGAGGCCGTCGCGGAAGTTCACTCGGGCTCGGCCGTCGAGGTACACAGCACCGTCATGCAGCAGGAAATGGCCGATCTCATGAGCGATCGTGAATCGCTGCCGCGTGGGAGCGTTGGCCGCGTTGACCAAGATCACTGTCTTGTCGGGCTCGCGCAGCAGGACCCCGGATACTCCATCGTCGCGAAACGGTTCCCGGACGACGGTGATCCCCTCGGCGTCGGCGAGCTCCATGATCGGTGAAGGCCCCTGCGTCACCCCGTGCCGGGTCAGGAGTCGTTGAGCTGCCTGCTCAGCCTTCGTCGCCACGGTCGTGTCCGCCACCTCGCGCTAGTCCTCGACGAACCCAGTCAATCACATCGGCGGGTGACTGTAGATCATCGAGGCGATCCAGTGCCGGCGACGTGGCTGCCGGGGGCGGCAACAGCTCCCGCGGATCGGTGCCGAGCGCGTCGGCGATGTCGAGCAATTGGTGGTACAGCACCCGCTGGCGCCCCTTCTCGATGTTGGCCAGCGTCGGCCTGCCCACTCCGGCCCGGTCAGCAACCTCACGCTGAGTAAGCCCGGCGGCGCGCCGAATGCGCGACAACGTGTCGCCAAGCTCGCGGTACGCCGGCTCGACTGGGTTATCGGCTTTCGCCTGACTGGCGCCATCGCTGTGATCCACACGAACATCCTAATTGCTCTTGCGATCCACGCCAACTCTCGTGTTAGCGTCTTGGTCGATCGAGGGGACCGTCACACGGAGGTAACATGGCGGAGCAGAAAGTGACGCACGACGACCTTGCCGCGTTCGCGCAGCGGGCGGTGAACCTGCCAAAGGCAGTGGCCGACAGCCGGCGCCAGCAGGTCAACACCCTGCGCGACAAGCTGACCAGCCACATCGCCGAGAATCCCGGCTTCTCGCTGGTCAAAATGCTGCACGCCGGATCGGTGGCCAAGGGCACCGCGCTGCGCACGGTCAACGACTTCGACGTTGCGGTGTACGTACGCAACGACGAGGCCCCCGAGCAGGAGGGGCAGCTGCTTGAGTGGATCGCCGAGCGACTGCGGGCGGCTTACGGCGCGCTGATCGACCCGTCGCAGATCGAGGTGAGCACGCACTGCGTCAACATCCACTTCAAGTCGAGCGGCATCGACATCGACGTGGTGCCGGTGCTGTACGAGGGCGACCCCGGCGACCGCGGCTACCTGATCGCGAAGAGCAGCGGCGACCGGTTGCTGACCAGCGTGCGGCTACACCTTGACTTCGTTGCCGACCGCAAGCGGACCTGCCCGCAGGACTGGGTGCAGGTGGTGCGGTTCGTCAAGTGGTGGGTCGGCGAGCAGAAGCAGCGCGACGGACAGTTCCGGTTCAAGTCGTTCATGGCCGAGCTGCTGTGCGCGCACCTGCTCGACACTGGCGCCGTCACGTTCACCGACTACCCGGCAGCGCTCGAAGGGTTTTTCGACTACATCGTGCGCACCGACCTGGCCGAGCGGATCGCGTTCGCCGACTACTATCGCGCTACGGAGCTGCCGAGCGTCCGGACCGACGCGATCGAGATCTTCGACCCGGTCAACCCGGCCAACAACGCGGCCCGGCTCTACGACGAGATCGACCGCAAGCGCATCGTGGACGCCGCCGAGGAGTCCCTGGACGCCATCACCGAGGCCCGGTACGCCACCACGAAGGCGCAGGCCGTCGCGTGCTGGCAGGTCGTCCTCGGCAGCCGGTTCCGGGGGCAGGCGTGACCGTCTCCTACAGCTACTCCGCCAGCAACACCTTCAGCTTGTCCTCGGCCCGCTACGTCGCCTCCAAGGTCGCCACCGACCTGCGCCAGATGCAGCGCTACTACGGCCGTCCCAGCGACTCGGAGATCACCGCCTACGCGGAGGAAATCGCCGTCCTCGCGTACGGCGGGTACGTCGAAAAGGTCATCTACGGTTTCAAGCGCTCCGGAAGCTGGATCCTCACGATGGAGTACACCGCGGTGAACGGAACCCTGACCGCCGACGAGCGCGCCGGCGGCGTGTACCGGCATGCGGACGTCTCCGGTGCCGCTTTCCACAGCTACCTCACCCGCACGCAAGCGTGGTGGAACCTGGGCGAGACGGGCCGCGACGCGGTCAACGCCTCGCTGCCGTTCACCCGCACCGCCGGAACCTCACCCGGCTACATCGGCGGACACTTCACCTTCGACCGAACCTACTCCGCCTCTGGGACGGGGTTCACTAGGAGCAGTTACCGACCGCTATGACGACTATCAGCGAAGACCTGTTCGAGGAAGACCTCGACCTGCCCGACCCCGACGCGCAGCAGCGGTACGTCAATCTCGTGGGTCTGGACGAGATCAAGACCCGGCTGGCGAAGGAGGCCGAGCTGATCTTGCAGCCGCGGCTGCTACAGCAGTGGAGCGTGCGCCATCACGGCGCGGTGCTTCCCGCGATCGACCGGGTGACGGCCCGCCCGCCGCTGATCATCTTCGCTGGTGACGTCGGCACCGGAAAGACCACCCTGGCCGAGACCTTCGCCGACGCGATCGCCCGGCGCCACCGGATCGGCGTGCGGGTTAAGCGGCTGAGTTTGCGAACCCGCGGCAGCGGCGCCGTCGGCGAGATGACCCGCCTGATCGGCACCGCCTTCGACGTTCTCATCGACCAGGCCCGCGCCGCCGCCGGCCGCCGGCCCGTGGTGCTAATCATCGACGAGGCCGATGCGCTCGCCCAGTCACGCGAGGCCGCGCAGATGCACCACGAGGACCGTGCCGGCGTCAACGCCCTGATTCGCGGCATCAGCCAGGTCGCCACCGAACGTCTGCCCGTGCTGGTCATCATGTGCACCAATCGCGCCGACGCGCTCGACCCGGCCATCCGGCGCCGCGCCGCCGCCGAGTTCGACTTCGCGCGGCCCAACGACGAACAGCGCGCTGCCGTGCTGACCGCCGTCTTCGACGGCGTCGGGCTCACCGAGCGGGAGATCACCGATCTGGTCGCGCTGACCGGGCCGAACGGACGCGGATATGGTTACACCTACTCCGACTTGGTCGACCGCGTCCTCGCCTCCGCCTGTCTGGCCGCCTACCCGGACCGTCCCCTCACCGCTGAGCTGATCGCGCAGCAGATCGAGGCGCACCCGCCCACCCGCCCGTTCACCGAGCGCCGGTGAGCCGATGGCGGGCGCGGCGGAAACTCCTGCTCCCAGCGGAGCTCGGCTCACCGGCGACGACGTGCAGCACGCCGTCGCCTGGCACGCCGCGCTGCGTACCCTCGTCCCGCACGCCGACGTCAAGGCTGTCACCGTCGAAGCATTCAAGGTTGGCAACGTCGACGACGTCGTCGTCGACCGAACGGCCGCGCCGGCCGACTACATCCAGGTCAAGGCCGCCGTCAGCGCCGAGCGGCCAGCCACGATCGAATGGCTGACCAAACTCACACGCGCCGGCGGACCGAGCATTCTGCAACGTTTCCACCAGACCGGTCGATTGCTGCGTGGTGCCGGACCACATCCGCAGTTGACGCTGGTGACCAACCGCTCGATCGACCCGCAGGACCCGGTTCTGACGCTGCGCGACCGTAACGACCGCCTCGCCGACCGGCTTCGTCACGCCACCGCCCGCGCAACGGTCGACGCGCGCACCGAACTCCTGCATCACCTCGGCTGCACCGACGACGACCTGCACGAGCTGCTCTCTCATCTGCGGCTGCGCACCGACGCGTCCGAGGCCGCGTGGCGCGACCAAATCTGCGACATCAGCCACGCCGCCGGCGTGCGCGCCGACGGCACTGCCTTCCGGCTTGGAATCGCCGAGGTCCGCGAATGGGTGAAAACCGATCGCACGGCAAAGCGCGCCGACGACATCGACGCCGTCATCGACCGGCTGGGTCTGCGCGCCCATGAACCCTTCACGATCGTCGCCATCAACGCCCTCGACGAGCACGTCATCGCACCCGATGCCCGCATTACCCTTAACTGGGTCGCCCGCTTCCGCGGCACCGAAGCCCGGGACCGGCGCGGGCTCATCGACCCGGGGCAGTGGGAAAATGCCCTGCGACCCGAGCTTGTCACGACCCAGCGCACGCTACGAAGCATCGGTGCACGACGGATCCTGCTCACCGGCACGATGCGACTGCCCACCTGGTTCACGGCTGCGGCGATGCTCTCGGAAACTGCCGGATTCACTCCGGCGAAAATCAAGGACGGCGAAGTCTGGACTAAGCCAGCCACAGCCGTGAGACCCGCCCCCTTGCAGCTCTCTCAGCCAGTCGCGGATCTTCCCCCCGGCATTGACGTCGCGCTGGCCCTCGCGATCTCCGCCGACCTCACCGACGACGTGACCCGCTACCTCGCCGCGAACGGGCAACACATGCCGGTCGTCACCGTGCGGCTACCGGATGGGGTCACCAACACCAGCATCACGGGAAGCCGCCACGCCTACGCCGTCGCCCTCGCCATCCGCGACCTCGCCCGCAGTATCCGTCGCACGCTCAACCCACCGGTGCTGCACCTGTTCATGGCCATGCCCGCAGCTCTCGCAGTCCTCCTCGGTGGCATGTGGGATCGAGTACCCACCACAAGAACCTACGAGGACCTCTGCGAGAACGGCTACGAGCCTGCTTTCTTGATCCCGAACTAGCCTAGAAACGGTGCTGTTCGCATCACTGGGCAACCGGACGGTGGCACCGATGATAACCAGAGGAGTGCCTGGTGCCAAGCGCCGGTTGGCCCTACTCTCGGCTGGTGAGTGACGTGGTGGAACGGGCCGTTAGGGTTGCGGAGCAGCAGCTCGCAGTGGCACTGCCGCGACGCTGGCTACATGTGCAGTCCGTTGGGCGCAAGGCGGAGAAGCTGGGCGGTCTACCTAGTGTCGACCGTGAAGTGCTGGCTGCCGCCGGCTGGCTCCACGACGTCGGATACACCTGGGATCCGCGCCCCTGGGTGTCGCCGCGCTCATCGGGCTAGTGAGCGGCGACGACATCGAAGGCGGGCCGCCACAGCAGCGGATCAGTCGAATCATCGGGCAGCACGGCCACGGCGCTGACTCGTTCACGGGTTACAGCGGAAACCTTTCATCGGCGGGTAACACCGCTCGACCCCACCCGGTGGGCTCGAGCGGTGGGCACCATCGACGCTTACCTCTGCCCGGCGGTTCAAGTCGTCGTGCGGCTGACGCGCAGGATCAGGCCGCTTGGTCCTGCGGGCCAAACTTCCACCGCCAGTCGAGGCGGTGGCGGCCGAACGCGCGGCGTTCACCCTTGAACCCGGCGCGCAGGAGTTTGATGTCGGCGACGAGACGGATGATCTCCCGCTTGACCGGGATGTCGTCGCCGAGTTCCTGCCACGCCTGCACCGCTTGGTCGCCGATGCGCCCCCGTAGGACGGCGGGGATGCCGGCGTCGGCGGCGCGTTGCTCGTACTCGGCGATCTGCGCCAACAGGCCCCGCTCGGCACGGGCGTAGGCGATCGCTGTGACCTCTCCCTCCTCGCCCAGCTTGCGCCAGTCCTCCAACTCTCCGCGTAGTCGTTGTGCTTCGGCGCGGGCGTGCGCCACCTCCTCGTCGCTGGCGCTGGCAGCGGTGAGGATCTCGTAGACGTCGGGGCGGGACAGCCAGGCCACCACGGTGCGCTGCACGTACTCGTCGAGGAACTCGGCCTTCACTGCGGCACACCTCTTGTGCAGGCACGAGTACACCTGCCCGGTCCAGCCGTGCCGGTTCACCCGCTGCGACGACAACGGTCCGTCACACACGCCGCAGCGCACGATGTACGACAGCAAGTGCACCGCGCGGGCCGGACGGGTCGTGGTACGGGAAGGGTCTTCCAACATCCTTACCACCGACCAGTAAGTCTCCTCGTCCACCAAGGCGGGCCAGATCCCGTTGCCGACAATCTCCCCGCGGAGCACCCGCTTACCGATGTAGGCCGGGTTCATCACCTGCTTGCGCAGAATCCCGCGCCGCCAGATCCCACCCTGTGAGGCGGGGATCCCGAGCCGGTTGAGTTCTGCCTCTCGCACGGTCAATGGCATGCCCTCGGCGATCTTGCGGAAGTTGTCCCGCACCACCTGCGCGTGCGAATACTCCGTCACCGTCCCATCCGCCGCCACAGCGGTGCGGATCTCGGTGTCAGGTTCCTGGCGCAGGAGTGCTCTGGTGCGTTGGTCGTAGATCCGCCGGTACCCGTAGGTGATCTTCCCGTGTGGGCGTCCGGCTTCGGCGGCACCGACGATGCCGCGCAACACGTTGTCGCGAATCGAGTCGGCCATCCACTCGGCCTGTACCGCCTGGAAGCCGAGCATCATCCGGTCGTTCTTGTCCCGCAGGTCATAAAGCACCCCGCCGACGAGCCAGAAGTAGAGACCGACCTCATGGCACATGTCCCGAATTCTCACGAACACCGCGAGGTCACGTTCCTTGCGGGATATCTCCCAGACCACGAGCACATCGCCCTTGCCCGCGCGGATCTGCTCAATCAACAACTCGAACTGCTCGCGCTCCTTTGTCGCACGCCGGCTCGCCGAGCGATGGTTGTCCGTGAACGACCCCGCATCCGCCCAGGACCGCTTCGTGATCTCCGCCAGGTTGAGCACTCCCTGGTCGTGGACGCTCTTGCCCTGTTCCTTCTTGTCCTGACTCGCACGCTGATACCGCAGCGCCCGCACCTCTACGCCGCCGGCCAGCAGCGCGTCCTTGCTGTCGAACAGGCCCCGATTCCCCGACCGGGCCTTCCGCCGTACCATCAGAACCCGGGACGTGTCGCATGGTCCAGTCGTGGACGTGGGAGAACGACTTCCCCCTAGATCGACTTTCGTGTCGGCAACATCGACCCTAGCTTCTAACGATTCTTGACAGTGCCGACTGTCACACCGAGCAGGTCGGCGGCCTCGGTCTCGGTGCGGTCCTCGAAGAACCGCAGAACCAGCACGGCCCGTTGTTTGGGAGAGAGCCGGGCCAGCGCGGCCCGGAGGGTCAGCCGGAGCGTGGTCTGCTGGGCGTGGTCGGGGGCCGAGTCGCCTCCGCGCGGCTCGGGCACGTCGCCCGGCATCGACTCAGCCACCCGGCGGCGTCGCCACCAGGAGACCTGCAGGTGGTACATGACCTTCCGGGTGTACGCCTCCGCGTTGCCGGTCTCGTGCAACCGATTCCAGGCACGGTGCGTACGGGCCAACGCGGACTGGACGAGGTCCTCGGCCAGATGCTGGTCGCCGGTCAGCAGGTAGGCGGAGCGCAGCAGCGCGGGCGTACGAGTTCGGACGAACAGGTCGAACTCAGTCAGGAGAAGATCCACACGAGCCGGTCCTTGGGGTCAGGTGGTGCATCGGCGTGACGCCTTCCGAGACGCCACCCGGCCACGCCATGGTTGCCACCTCCGGTGGCACTTTCCCGACAGGCTCCGGCCGGTGTCAGCAGTCGAAGACCGACCAGCAGATGTCGTTGCGCAGCCGCTGGTCGTCCAGGACCAGCTCGCGGATCTCGGCCGGAAGCTGATCGCGCTGCCACCGGCACTCGTCGCGCCCGGCCGCCTCGCCGAGACCGGCGGGCGCCGCCGCGCGTACCGCCTTGATCGCGTACGCGGCGGCGCCGAGTTCGTGGGCGGCCACGTGGGCCACGACGGCGGCCTGTCCGGCGGCGTACGCGGCGTTGCGTGCCGCCCCGCGCAGGTCCCGGGCCGCGCCCATGGCGTGCCCGCCCGCCGCGCGCGCCTCCATCATCCTGACCTCGCCCCGCACCCAGGCGCGGGCGTACGCGATCGCCTCGCGCGGGCGGCTGTCGTCCGGCCGGACCGCCTCGAACAGGCCGAGGACGTGCTCGGCGCAGGTGGCGGCCCAGAGCGCCAGCAGGTGGTGGTGCTCGTCGGTGAGCGTGCCGCCCCGGCGGATCGTGGTGAACCGGGGATCGCGGACCTTCGGCAGGATCACGATGCGGCCTCCGGCCCGGCGGCGCCCTGGCGCAGGTCGTGGTCGAGTGCGCTCATCAGCCGGGCGACCCGGCTGCCGCCGCCGGTCACCGGCGGATAGCGGCGGAGCACGTCGACCAGCACGGGGGCGGCGAGCTGCCGGTACCGGTCCAGCGCTGCCACGCCGACGGTCTCGTCACCGCCGGCCTCCAGTTCGGCGACGCGCGCGGCGTTGGCGGCGGCCCGCAGAATGTGGCCGACCTGGGTGGCCTTCGCGATCGGGTGCAGGTACGCGGCCGCGGCGGCGTCACCGGCGGCCCGGGCGGCCAGGCGCGCGGACTCGGTGGGCGCGGACCGGGCGGCCCGGTGCGCGTCGAGGGACGTGACCCGCTGGAGTTTCGTCCGGGCGGCGCCGCGCGCGAACGTCCACGCCGCGTCGACAGCCGCACGGGGACGCGGATCGCCGGGAACCGCCCGCTCGTAGACCGGGAGGACGTCCTCCGCGTGCCGGACCGCGTACCGCGCCACCTCGCGCAACTCGTCCATCGTCAGGTCGAAGTCCCCGGGCGCAGTCATGTCGCGGGCATCGTATCGGTGATGCCACGCCGGTACGGGCCCCAGCCGACGAACCGCTCGAACAGCTCGCGCGGGGTCGGCCCGTCCTGCGGGTTGAGGCGGAACAGGTCGTGGGTGGCCTCGTGGTAGAGCCCGGACAGGTAGACGGCCAGGTCGACGGGGTGGTCCGCGTACTCGACCTTGAGCAGTAGGCGCGCCTGCGCACAGGGCCACGGCGCGCCGCAGGCGCGGCACAGCCAGAGCGGCCGGATCGGCAGGTGGGCCGGGTGGTCCGGCGGGTAGGGGCGGGGCCGATCGGGGTACGGCCCGAGCCGCGGTACGGGAAGGTTCATGCGTGACAGTCTGCTGATCGCGCCACTACGCTCGGAAGTCCTCGCTGCCGGTCCGGGGAGAGGCCGGGAGACCGGCCGTAATCTGAGGAGGGCGTGTGGAGAACGAGCCGACCGCCGAGCTGATCCGCGCGCAACTGCGGCGGCTTCGGGTGCGGGCCGAGCTGAGCCAGGAGGAGTTCGGGAGGCTGGTGCACTTCTCCGGCTCACAGGTGTCGGCGGTCGAGCTGGGCCACCGGCCGCTCGACAGGTTCTTCCTCGCCCGGGCCGACGAGGTGCTCGGCACCGGCGGACTGTTGATGTCGCTGCTCAAGCTCGCCGAGCGCGACGGCCAGCCGAGCTGGTTCCGCCCCTGGCTGGAAGCCGAACGCCAGGCGCAACAGTTGCGCTGTTACCAGCCGAGCCTCATCCCTGGCCTGTTGCAGACCGAGAACTATGCCCGGGCGATGATCCGCACTGACGACATGCTCGCCGAGCAGGAAGCCGAACGGCGACTCGCGGTCCGGCTCGACCGGCAGACCGTTCTGGCCGGCGCCGATCCACCCAAGTTCGTCGCGGTGATCGAGGAAACCGTGCTGCGCCGCGCCGACGAGAGCTTTCGCGGACTGATGAGTCAGCAGGTGGCGCACCTGATCGAGGCCAGCAGCCAACCCCATGTAGCGGTACATGTCATCCCGGCCGACGCGAGCCTGCACATCGGACTGACCGGACCATTCACCCTGGCTCGCGGCGGCGACGGCGGTTGGATCGGTTACCTGGAGAACCAGCTCGGCGGAACAGTGATCGACAAAGATGAAGACGTGGCTATCCTGCTGTCCAGATGGGAAAGCGTCCGCAGTGAGGCGCTGTCCCGCCGGCAGTCGATCGAGCTGATGAAGGAAGTGGTCGAGTCATGGAGCTGATCGGCGCGCTCTGGCGCAAGTCAACCCGCAGCGGGCAGAGCGAGTGTGTCGAGGTGGCGGACAACCTGGCCGGTGTGGTCGGGGTGCGGGACAGCAAGGACCCGGCCGGGCCGGTGCTCACCTTCACACCCGACGCCTGGCGGGCCTTCGTCCGGCTCAGCGGGAGCCGCGCGTCGCGCTGATCAGCACCGTGTGCTTGCGTACCCGGAAGGCGCCCTCGGCGTCGATGCGGGCCTCGATCGCGGCGCGCGCGGCCGACTCCTCCGCCACGGTGAGCGGCCCGATCATGCTGACGATGTACGCCAGGATCGGTTCCGCGGCGGGCACCACAAGCTCGTCCGGGTAGCGCTCGACTGTCACGTCGGTGAAGTGGGCGGCGACCCGGGCGGGTGTCGTCTCGGCCGTGACGTCGTTCTGGTGCAGTCCGACGGCGAGGTCGGGGCGCCCCATGGCTGGTCCGAGCGCGTCCAGCTCGGCGAGGTGGTCGCGGCCGTTCACCGCGACGGCGAGCCGCCCGCCGGGACGCAGCACCCGGGCGAACTCGCGCAGCGCGGCGTCCGGGTCGTCCAGGTGGTAGAGCATGTGGTTGGCGATCACCGCGTCGACGGCGCCGTCACGAAACGGCAGGCGCGTGGCGTCACAGCGCTGCACCCGGGCGTCGGGCACCTCGCGCAGCCGCGCGCACATGGCGGGCGAGAAGTCGGTGAGCGTGAGCCGGCGTGGGTGGCCGATCCGGCGCCACAGCTCGCCGGTGCCGGCGCCCACCTCCAGCACGTCCCCGGCCATTGGCAGCCTCTCGCCCAGCCAGGCGTACCAACTCTGCGGGTTGGTGCCGTACGCGTGCAGCGCGATGCGAGCGGTCAGGTTGCCGGTCGTCGTCGCGTACTGGCTGGTCGCCCGCGCCGACGCGGTGGCGTCGCCCGTCATGAGAGGTAGAAGCAGAACGGGTGACCATCCGGGTCGAGGAGCACCCGGACGTCGTCCTGCGGCTGGAAGTCGGGCAGCGTCGCGCCCACGGACACCGCGTACGCCACGGCTGCCTCCAGGTCGTCGACCTTGATGTCCAGGTGGACAGACATCTGCTGGTCGCCGGGACCGGCCGGCCACACCGGCCGCACGTAGGCCGGCTCGTCCTGGAACGCCAGCCAGTGGCCGCCCTCCGGCGGCGCGAGGAGGACCCAGTCGGCTTCCTTCTCGCGCCGGATCCAGCCGAGCAGCCGCTCGTAGAACGCGGCCAGGTCCTCTGCGGACGGCGCGTCCAGCACCGTTGTCGTCAGCTTCATCAGCGGTCGCTCAGGCATGCCGCATTCCTACCCGGCACCCGCGACATTTACCGGCCCGTCCGCACCATCTCGCCGGGGTGGCGGCATCCGACTGGTGTCGATACCGCCACCTCGCCGAGCCGGCGACGATCGGCACGCACGGACACCGAAAGGGGTCGCCCGGCCCTCCGCTCGCGCCATAAGCTGCGGCAATGCTGCTGCGCATGTCGACCCTGCTGCTCCGGACCCTGCGCGAGGACCCGGCCGACGCGGAAGTGCCGAGCCACCGGCTGCTGCTGCGCGCCGGATACGTCCGCCGGGCCGCGCCGGGCGGCTACACCTGGCTGCCGCTGGGCAAGCTCGTGCTGGACCGGATCACCGCGATCGTCCGGGACGAGATGACCGCGATCGGCGACCAGGAGGTGCACTTCCCGGCGCTGCTCCCGGCCGAGCCCTACCGGACCAGCGGGCGGTGGACCGAATACGGGGACGACATCTTCACGCTCGCCGACCGCAAGGGTGCCGACCATCTGCTCGCGCCGACCCACGAGGAGCTGGCCGCGCTGCTGGTGAAGGACCTGTTCACCTCGTACCGGGACTTCCCGGTGACGCTGTTCCAGATCCAGACGAAGTTCCGCGACGAGGCCCGTCCCCGCGCCGGTCTGCTGCGCGGGCGCGAGTTCCTGATGAAGGACGCCTACTCGTTCGACCTGGACGACGCCGGGCTCCAAGCCGCCTACGGCAGGCACCGGGCCGCCTACGAGCGCGTCTTCACCCGGCTCGGGCTGGACTTCACCACTGTCCACGCGATGTCCGGCGCGATGGGTGGGTCGGCGTCGGAGGAGTTCCTGGCCGCCACGCCGGTCGGTGAGGACACGTTCGTCGGCTGCACCGCCTGCGACTACGCGGCGAACACCGAGGCGGTGGTGACCCGCGCCCCGGCCGCCGGTGACCCGGACGCGCACCCGCCCGCCGAGACGCACGACACCCCGGAGACGCCCACCATCGCGGCGCTGGTCGAGCTGGCCGAGGCCCGCAAGCTGGGCGGGCGCACCGGCTGGACCGCCGCCGACACGTTGAAGAACGTGGTCCTCACCGTCCGCAGGCCCCGTGCCGAGCAGGCTGAACCGCTGGTCATCGGCCTGCCCGGCGACCGCGAGGTGGACCTGAAGCGGGTCGAGGCGGTGCTGGCCCCCGCCACGGTGGCGGTCTTCGAGGACTGGGACGCCCACCCGGAGCTGGTCCGCGGCTACATCGGGCCGCAGATCCTGGCCAAGCACGGCATCCGCTACCTGGTCGATCCCCGCGTGGTGCCCGGCACCGCCTGGCTGACCGGCGCGAACGAGCCGGGCCGGCACGCCACCGACGTGGTCTGCGGGCGCGACTTCGTACCGGACGGCACGATCGAGGCGGCTGAGGTGCGGCCCGGTGACCCCTGCCCGGCCTGCGACGCCGGTGAGCTGACCATCCGGCGGGGCATCGAGGTCGGGCACATCTTCCAGCTCGGACGCCGGTACACCGACGCGTTCGCGGTCGACGTGCTCGGCCCGGAGGGCAAGCCGGTCCGGCCCACGATGGGCTGCTACGGCATCGGCGTGTCCCGGGCGGTCGCCGCGGTGGCCGAGCAGCACCACGACGACCGGGGGCTGGTGTGGCCCGCGGCTGTCGCGCCGTGCGACGTACACCTGGTCGCCGCCGGGAAGGGGCCGCAACTCGACGCGGCGCTCGACCTCGGCGGGCGCCTCGCCGCCGCCGGCCTGCGGGTGCTGGTCGACGACCGCACGCACGTGTCCGCCGGGGTGAAGTTCACCGACGCCGAGCTGATCGGCATTCCGCGCGCCGTCGTGGTCGGCCGCCGTCTGGCCGACGGGTACGTGGAACTACGTGACCGGGCCACCGGTGAACGGGCCGAGGTGCCGGTGGAGGACATCGTGGAGCGTCTGCGCGACGAGGTGGGCGCGACGCGCCACGACGGGGTGTAGCGAACGCGGTACCGGGTACCGCATACGGATCGACCGAGGTGTTCGGAGGCTCTCATGTACCGCGTCAGTGACGTGATGACCAGGCAGGTGATCTACCTCCCGGCGGAGACCCCGCTGGACGAGGCGGCCCGGGTGATGAAGGAGTCGGACATCGGCGACGTGGTGGTGACCGACGGCGCCACGCTCGCCGGCATGCTGACCGACCGCGACATCGTGGTGCGGGCGGTGGCCGAACGCGCCGACCCGGGCACCACCACGATCGGCTCGATCATCACCCGTGAGGTGGTCATGATCGAGCAGCACTGCACGGCGAACGAGGCGGCGGCGCTGATGCGCGAGCGCAACATCCGGCGCGTGCTGGTCTGCGACAGCGACCGCAAGCTCGTCGGCATCGTCTCCCTCGGTGACCTCGCCATGCAGCTCGACCCCCAGTCGGCGCTCAGCGACATCAGCGAGGCCGCGCCGAACCCGTGAGAGCGGGCCCGCTCGCGTGACGCGGGGCACCGCCACCACCGTCGCATGACGGCGCGCGGCGGCGGATAGCCTCGACTCATGCCCGAGATGCCGACGAAGCTGGCCGAGATCGTGGACGAGTTCGCCGCCGCACCGCGCGACGTCGTGCTGGAGATGCTGCTGGAGTTCGCCGACGTGATCCCGCCCCTGCCCGAGGGTGTGAACCGGGAGGAGCTGGAGCAGGTCCCCGAGTGCCAGACCGCGTTCTTCCTGCGCGCCGAGGTGAACGCGAACAAGACGGTCAGCACCGTCTTCGACTGCCCGCCGGAGGCGCCCACCACCCGGGCGTTCGCCGGCATCCTCGCCGAAGGGCTGGCCGGGGCGAGCGCCGAGGAGGTGCTGGCCGTGCCGGACGATCTCTACCAGCGGATGGGCCTGGCGCAGGCGATCAGCCCGCTGCGCGTACGCGGCGGCACCGCCATCCTGGCCCGGCTCAAGCGCCAGGTCCGGGAACAGATCTCCTGACCGGCGGGTTGTCGCTGGTCATGGACATCGAGATCTACGCCGACGTGGTCTGCCCCTGGTGCTGGATCGGCAAGCGCCGACTGGAACAGGCGCTGGAGTCGTACGACGGCGAGGTGAACGTCCGGTTCCGGCCGTTCCAGCTCGACCCGACGCCGGTCACCGAGCCGAAGCCGCTGCTGGAGGCGCTCGGCGACAAGTTCGGCGGACGGGACAAGGCCGAGGGCATGGCCGCGCACGTCACCGGCGTCGCCGCGGGCGCGGGCCTGGACCTGCGGTTCGACCGGGCGGTGGCGGCGAACACGTTCGACGCGCACCGGCTGGTGCGTTTCGCCGCCGAGCGCGGCCGTTCCGCCGAGATGGTCGAGCGGCTCTACCGGGCGCACTTCCACGACGGCATCGACGTCGGATCGATCGACGCGCTGGTCAAGCTGGCCGGCGAGGCCGGTCTGGACGAGACCGCGGCGCGGGAGTACCTGGAGTCGAACCTGGGCCGCCGGGAGGTCGCCGCCGACCTGAGCGCCGCGCACCAGCTCGGCGTCTCCAGCGTCCCGACGTTCGTGCTGGCCGGAAAGTACGCGGTCACCGGCGCGCAGGAGCCGGAGACGCTGCTCGCCGCGTTGCGCGAGGTGGCGCAGCGCGAAGCGGCAGCCTGATGTTTCACGTGGAACAAGATCGATGCGAATGAGGACCTAGGCCGGCCTGGCCAGGTCCTCCACCACCCTCGCCCCGGGCAGCGCGCCGAGCGCCGGCCCGGGCAGGGCGATCTTGCTGTGCCGTACGCCTGATCCGATGATCACGTGCGGGGTGGCGATCACCCGGGAGTCGACGAGGACCGGCCAGTCCGCCGGCAGCCCGATGGGCGTGATGCCGCCGTACTCCATTCCACTCAACTCGACCGCCTCGGCCATCGGCGCGAAGCTCGCCTTGCGCACGTCGAGCAGCTTGCGGACCACGCCGTTGACGTCGGCGCGGGTGGTGGCGAGCACGACGCAGGCCGCGTACCGGGTCTCGCCGCCGCGCTTACCGGCGACCACCACGCAGTTGGCCGATTCCTCCAGCCCCACCTGGTACGCCTCGCAGAACGCGGCGGTGTCGGCCAGGTCGGCGTCGATCGGGGCGACGAGTACGTCGTCCACGTCCACCGGGGCCTCGGCCGGCCACTCCTGCAGCGCCGCGGCGACCGGCGGGGCCAGCAGGTCGAGCCGTGCCCGGGCCGGCTCCGTCTTCAGCGTCCCCATCATGTCGCGATCCTCGCACCCGCTTCGCGGATCGCCCCTCCGGGCCCCGGCTCCGCCCCTCAGTTGGGATTGCTGAGGAACGCGTTCTCCTGCGCGAAGTCCCGGTTCTCGGCGGTGGTGAGCTGCCGGCGGCGCAGCACCTCGGGACGGTTCGCCTCGGCGTCCTCGATGCCGTGCCGGACGCCGACCCGGATCACGCCGTAGAGGAAGACGAAACCGAAGACGTAGAGGAGCACTGTGGCGACGAAGACCAGCATGCGGTCACGGTAGGCCGGTGCGGACCCGACCGGTTCTCATCTTCCGCCGGTTCCCCCGTACGTGTCCGCGAGGTAGTCGGCCCAGGTCCGGGTGCCGGTCGGCGTGGCCGTCGTGGTGAGTCCGCCCCCACGCAACTCCCGCCCGAGGCGGCCGGGAATCCGGACCGGCAGCAGCGGACGGCGTACCCGGCGGGCCGCGAGCCAGGTGCGGGCCGCCTCGTCGAAGCGCAGCACCTGCGGCCCGGCGAAGTCCTCGACCCGGTGCGACGGTCCGGCGAGCAGCAGCACCGCGAGCCGGTCCGCCACGTCGGCCGGGTCGACCGGCTGGGCGAGTACGGCCCGGTCCCCGATCACCGGGCCGAGGCGGCTCGCGCCTTTCAGCAGGTCCGCCAGGAACTCGGGGAACTGGGTCGCGCGCAGCACGCTCCACGGCACCGACCCGGCGGCCACCACCTCTTCGGCCGCGAGCTTGTGCCGGTAGTAGGCGATCGGAACCCGGTCGACGCCGACGATCGAGACGTACACCAGGTGACGGACCCCGGCGTGGCCGGCGGCCATGGTCAGCCGGCGGGTGCCGAGCACGTCGATCTCGTGGGTACGCCGTTGCGGCGACGAGGCCAGGTGCAGCACCGCGTCCACCCCGGCGACCGCCTCCGCCAGCCCGGCCCCGGTGGCCAGGTCGGTGCTCACCCACTCCACCCCGTCTCCGGTACGGGGCCGACGGCTGGTCGCCCGGAGCGTGAAGCCCTCGTCCCGCAGCCGGGGCACCACCACCCGCCCGAGCCGTCCGGTCGCCCCGGTCACCAGCACCCGCATCGCCACTCCTCCCAGCCACGCCCTGCCCACTCGGTCCGCATTCAGGACGGCAGCCCGGCCGGGATCGTGACCGCTCGCCAGGCCGTCGGCCCGACGTCGCGCTTGCCGGGCTGCTCCATCACAGTGTGTGAGCCCCGCGCAGGCGACTACGACTGTTGAGCGATATACCTGAGAGTCATAATCATGACCAGGAGTCATACCGCAGTCAGGCGATGCCTTCGGCAGGAGCGTTACTGCGCGTGAGCGGCGACCGGGCCGGCGACGCCTCAGCCCGCCGGGCGAGGCACCACTCGACCGGCAAGGGTCAGGCCGAGCAGGCCGCAGCCCGCTGCCACCGCCAGCGTGGTCGCGTAGCTGGCCGGGCCGGGTGACGCGCCGGCGGCCAGGACCGCGCCGGTCAGCGCCAGCACGGTGGCCGCGGCGAGCGAGTCGCCCAGTTGCAGCGCCGAGCTGTTGCGGCCCTGCTCGGCAGGGGCCGACTGCTCCAGGGTGAGCACCGACAGCGACGGGTAGAGCAGTCCCATGCCGAGCCCGGCCACGGCCCAGGAGAACACCGCCGGCAACACCGGCAGCCCGGGCAGCAGCGCCGACGCGACGCCCGCCGTACCGATGGTGATGCAGGCCAGCCCGGCCCGGGGCAGGCTCGCCGCCGACCGGGGCGAAGCGATCCGGCCCTGGATCCACGAGCCCACCGACCAGGACAGCGCCCCCACGGTCAGCACCAGGCCGGCGCCGGTGGGCGAGAAGCCGCGCTCCCGCGACAGCATCAGCGGGATCACCACCTCGGCGGCCACGAACGCCGCCGACGCCAGCGCGCGCAGGCCGATCACCGTCGGCAGACCGCGTGCCGCGCGCAGGAACCCGGACGGCAACAGGTGCGGTACGCAGACGAACAGCCCGGCCAGCGCCCCGGCGGTCAGGGCGGCGGCGAGCACGCCGCGCTGCTGCCCCCCGTAGTGCAGCAGTGCGGCGCTCGCCCCCGCCCCGCAGGCCCAGCCGACGCGGGCCAGCGCGCCCGCGGGAGGCCGGGTCGGCACGGTGCCGGCCAGCGCCTTCAGACCCGGCTGGATCAGCAGCGCCGCCGGAATCGCCACCGCCGGTACCGCGAGGAACACCCATCGCCAGCCCAGATGTTCCACGATCAGGCCGGCCAGCGCCGGGCCGACCAGCGACGGCACCACCCAGGCCGCGGCGAACGCGGCGAAGATCCGCCGCCGCAACTGCTCCGGGTACGCCTGACCGACCACCACGTAGAGCGCCACCGAGACGAGTCCGGAACCGAAGCCCTGCACCACCCGCCCGACGACCAGCATCTCCATGGTCGTCGCGGAACCGGCCACGACCAGCCCGGCGACGAACCAGGCGACGCCGTGCCACATCGCCGGCCGTGGTCCGCGCGCGTCGCACCAGATGCCGGAGGCGACCATCGCCACCACGCCGGAGGCGAACGAGCCGCCGAACGCCAGCGCGTACAGGCCGAGCCCGTCCAGCGCGCGGGCCACCGTCGGCATGGCGGTGCCCACCGCCAGCGCCTCGAACGCGAGCAGGGACACCAGGGCGACGCTGCCCACAGTCATCGCCCGAAGGCGCGGCGACCACAGGTCGACGGGTGGATCGGCCGGGAGGGCGGCGGTGCTGGTCATGGGCTACAGCCTCGGACCTCACCCCGGGTTGAGGTCAACTGTGGTCCCCGTCTCGTCCGGCGGGAACGACCGGACCCCGAACTTCTGCCGTCCGGGTGGCATAACGGACGCCGCGCCGGGAAGTCGGGCCGCCGGGACGAGACCGGGAGGCGAGATGGCGCTGGGACGCTTCGCCGGCCTCCTGCTGTCCCCGACGGTCGTACCCACCAAGGTCTCCGAGGTCGCGGGAAGCGTGGGTACGGCCGCCGCCCGGCTGGCCCGGCTCACCGGGCTGACCAGCCGCCGGGTGTGGTCGCAGGACGGCCGCCACCACATCGAGGTGCACGGCGTCTGCCAGGACGGCGGCGACCGGCTCGCCCGTCAGGTCGAGGCGGCGCTGGAGTCGATGCCGGGCGTGACCTGGGCGCGGGTGAACGCGCCGTCCGGCCGGGTGGTGGTGGCGACCGGGGAGCCGGCGCCGAAACTGCGCGATCTGATCGCCACAGTGGCCCGCGTCGAGCAGACCTGCCCGTACGAGCCGGACCCGGAGATCGAGCCGCCGCAGCCGCCCGAGGACGGCCCGCGTACCGCGCGCACGTTCGGCGCGCTGCTGTCCGACGTGCTCGGACTGGGCATCTCCGCCGCCACCCGGGTGCTGCCGCTCACCCCCGTTCCGGCCGAGGTCGCCGGGCTGCTCGGCGCTGTCGACCTGCACCCGAAGCTGCACGCGCTGGCCGGGCTGGGCATCCGCGCCGACCCGCGCGCCGAGGTGCTGTTCCCGCTGGCCGAGGCGGTGGTGCAGGGTCTCACCGGCGGCTGGGCCGGGATCGTGCTGGACGGCGCGCAGCGCGTCGTGCAGTGGGGCGAGGGGGCCGCTCAACTGGCCGCGTGGCGGCGGGCCGAGCCACACCTGACCGGTGACCCGGAACGGGCTGTGGCCCGGGTGCCGGACGGCGAGCGGCCGTGCCCGGTGCCGGACGGGCAGCCGGAGCGCTACGCCAAGCGGGTACTCCCGGCCGGCGCGGTCGCCGGAGCGGCGGCGCTGCCGGTGCTGGGACCCAAGCGGGCCGCCGCGCTGGCACTGTCCTCGCTGCCGAAGGCGCCCGGTTCCGGCCGCGAGGGTTACGGCGCCCAACTGGGCCGGATGCTCGCTCGGCGCGGCGTGATCGCGATGGACCGCAGCGTGCTGCGTGAGCTGGACCGGATCGACACGGTGGTGCTGGACGCGGCGGTGCTCGGTTCGGACCGGGGGGTGCTGGCCGACCTGGCGCCGCTGGCCGACGCCGACACCGGGCAGGTCGCCGCCCGGGCGTTCGCGCTGTTCGACCCGGCCGAGCCGGACGCGGTACGCGCCGCCGACGGCTGGCGGATCGGCCCGCTGGACCGGCTCGGCGCCGACGATCCCGGGGACACCGCGGACAGCGCGCGGCTGCGCGCCGACGGTGGACGGCTGCTCGGGCTGGCCGAGAACGGCCGGCTCGCCGCCGTACTGCGGGTAGAGCCCGAGCCCGCACCGGGCGTGGACGCGCTGGCGTCGGCCGCCCGGCAGGCGGGCCTGCGGCTCGTGGTCGGCGGCGCGGACGACGGCCGGTACGACTTCGCCGACCTGCTCGTACCCGGTGGCGCCCGGCTCGCCGGCGCGGTGCACGACCTGCAACGCGAGGGCGCGGTGGTGATGGTGGTCTCCGGCGAGCGGTCGGCGCTCGCCGCCTCGGACTGCGGCCTCGGCGTGTACGGCCCGGAGGACCTGCCGCCCTGGGGCGCGCACCTGCTGGTCGGCGACGACCTGCGGGTACCGGCACTGCTCATCGACGCGGCCGGGGTGGCCCGCCGGATGACCGAGCAGAACATCCGGATCGCCATGGCCGGCACCGGGCTCGGCGCGCTCGGAGCATTCACCGCCGACCGTCGGCGGCTGCCCCGCCCGACGCTCGCGGCGGTGAACGGCGCGGCGGCGCTCGCGTTCGCGCACGGCGTGTTCCGGGCGCACCGGCTGCCGGACCGCACCGGCGTACCGGTGCCCGCGCTCAGCGCCTGGCATCTCATGCCGGTGGAGACCGTCCTCGAACAGCTCGGCACCGACGCGTCCGGGCTGACCGAGAGCGAGGCGACCCGGCGGCGGCGCGTCGAGGTCGGCGACGAGCACGGTCCGGCCGGGCTGCTCCGCTCGTTCGTCGAGGAGCTGTCCAACCCGCTCACCCCGGTGCTGGCCGCCGGTGCGGTGCTCTCCGCCGCGTTCGGCTCACTCGTCGACGCGGCGCTGGTCGGCGGCGTGGTGGGCGGGTCGGCGCTGGTCGGCGCGGTGCACCAGCGCAACACCGAACGGTCGCTGGCCGAGCTGCTGTCCCGCTCGGCGGTCACCGCCCGGGTGCTGCGCGACGGCGCGGAACGGGTGGTGCCCGCCGAGGAGCTGGTACGCGGCGACGTGATCACGATCAGCTCCGGGGACGCCGTACCGGCCGACTGCCGGGTGCTGACGAGTGACGGGCTGGAGGCGGACGAGTCGTCACTGACCGGTGAGTCGCTGCCGGTGGCGAAGAGCCCCGATCCGGTGGTCGCGGCGGCCATCGCCGAGCGGCACTCGATGCTGTTCGAGGGCACCACAGTGGCCGCCGGGCACGGCACCGCTGTGGTGGTGGCCACCGGCGCGGAGACCGAGTCCGGGCGGAGCCTCGCGATGGCCCGGCAGGCCCCGCCCGCAAGTGGTGTGGAGGCGCGGCTGGGCAAGCTGACCAGCAGCGCCGTACCGCTGGCGGCCGCCTCGGCGATCTCGGTGGCCGGTGCGGGGCTGCTTCGGGGCGTACCCCTCGCCGAAACGGCGGCGACCGCCGCGAACCTGGCCGTGGCGTCGGTGCCGGAGGGGTTGCCGTTCCTGGTCAGCGCCGCGCAGCTGGCGGCGGCGCGGCGGCTGGCCGAGCACGGCGCCCTGGTCCGCAACCCCCGGACCATCGAGGCGCTGGGCCGCGTCGACGTGCTCTGCTTCGACAAGACCGGCACGCTCACCGAGGGAAAGCTGCTGCTGGCCGGGGTGGGCACCGGTGACGGCCGGTACGCCGTGCTGGGCGAACTGGACGAGCCGCTGCGGTCGACGCTGGCCGCCGCGGTGCGGGCCACCCCGTCCGCCGCCGACCCGGACGAGTTGCCGCAGCAGACCGACCGGGCGGTACGCCACGGCGCGGACGCCGCCGGGGTGACCGAGCGGACCGGCGCCGCGGAGTGGACCGCCACCGCCGGGCTGCCGTTCGAGCCGTCCCGGGGCTACAGCGCCGCTGTCGGCCGCTCCTCCGGCGGGCTGCTGCTGAGCGTGAAGGGCGCCCCCGAGTCGGTGCTGCCGCGCTGCGCGTCGCGGCGCACCGCCGAGGGGGACCGGCCGCTCGATGCGGCGGGGCGCGAGGAGGTGCAGGCCATGCTGGCCGGGCGGGCCGGGGCCGGGCACCGCATTCTCGCCGTGGCCGAGTGCCGGGTCTCCACCGAGCAGGTCAGCGACGAGCAGGTGAACGGGCTGGTCTTCGTGGGTTTCCTGACGCTCGCCGACGGGGTCCGGGACAGCGCCCGGCCGGCGGTGGCCCGGATCCGTGCCGCCGGCGTACACACCGTCATGATCACCGGCGATCACCCGGCCACCGCCGAGGCGATCGCCGCCACGATCAGCCCGGAGGACGGCGGCCAGCGCGTCGTCACCGCCACCGACCTGGACCGGCTGGACGACGCCGCGCTCGCCGAGCGCCTGATGGCCACCGACGTGGTGGCGCGCTGCACGCCGGCGCACAAGGTACGGATCATCCAGGCTTTGCAGCGCCAGGACCGGACCGTCGCGATGACAGGTGACGGCGCCAACGACGCCCCGGCGATCCGGCTCGCCGACGTCGGTATCGCGCTCGGTCAACGGGGCACACCAGCCGCCCGCGCCGCCGCCGACCTGGTGGTCACCGACGACCGGCTGGAGACGATCATCGCCACGCTGGTCGAGGGCCGGGCCATGTGGTCGTCGGTGCGGCACGCGCTCAGCATCCTGGTCGGCGGCAACCTCGGCGAGATCGCGTTCAGCGTGCTCAGCGCCGCCGCGACCGGCCGCTCCGCCCTGAACGGCCGGCAACTGCTGCTGGTCAACCTGCTCACCGATCTCGCGCCGGCGCTCGCCATCGCGGTACGGCCGCCGGCCGACGACCGCGCCGACCACCTGCTACGCGAGGGTCCGGACTCCTCGCTCGGTGTGACCATGACCCGGGAGATCGGGCTGCGGGCGGCGTCGACCACGCTGGGCGCGACCGCCGGCTGGACGATCGCCAGGTGGACCGGCACCCAGCGGCGGGCCAGCACCGTCGCGCTGGCGTCCCTGATCGGCACTCAGCTCGGCCAGACCGTACTGGCCGGCGGCACCAGCCCCAGCGTGCTCGCCGCCACCGCCGCGTCGGTGGGCGCGCTGGTCGCGGTGGTGCAGACGCCTGGTGTCAGCCAGTTCTTCGGCTGCACCCCGATGGGCCCCGTGGGCTGGGCAATCGCCACCGGCTCGGCGCTCGGCGCGACGTTCGCCAACGGCACGCTCACCAAGCTGATGGACCGCATGCCGCAGCCCGGCTCGCACGGGCGTCCCGACGCGGAACAGTTCTAGTGCCAGGTGGCGGCGGCCCGGCGCAGCCGGTCGTTTATCGCGCGGCCCACTCCGGTGTCCGGCACCGGCTCGGCGACGATCTCGGTCACCCCGGCCGCGTCCAGCCGGTGCAGCGCGTCGAACAGTCGCGCCGCCGCCGCGGTCACGTCGCCGTCGGGCGACAGCACCTCCACCGCCGCCCAGTCGCCGTCCGCCGGTGGCTCCCGGAAGGCCAGGAACCCCCGCCGGCCGCCGCCGGGCTCGGCCGCCGCGCCCAACCGCAACGGGGTACGCGGGGCGTAGTGCGCGGCCAGCGTCCCGGGCGCGACGGGCTGACCGGAGCTGCCCTGGCGCACCTCGACCGGGCCGACCGCCTCGATGATCGCCTCGACCGGCAGCGCGCCCAGCCGCAGCACCACCGGCCGGTCGCCGCGCGCGTCCACGATCGTCGACTCGATGCCGCACCGGGTGGGCCCGCCGTCGAGCACCACGTCCACGGCGCCGCCCAGCCCGGCCACCACATGCTCGGCGCGTGTCGGGCTGAGCTGGCCGAACCGGTTCGCGCTCGGCGCGGCCACCGGCACGCCGGCCGCCGCGATCAGCGCCCGCGCCGACGGCTCGTCCGGTACGCGTACCGCCATGGTGTCCAGGCCGGAGGTGACGATCGGCGGGATGATCTCCGGTCGGTCCACGATCAGGGTGAGCGGGCCGGGCCAGAAGCGCTTCGCCAGCTCGGCCACCGCCGCCGGCACCTCGCCCACCAGCGCGGCCAGGTCGGCGGCGTCGGCCAGGTGGCTGATCAGCGGGTCGAAGCTGGGCCGCGCCTTGGCCTCGAAGATCCGGGCCGCCGCCCGCGCGTCGAGCGCGTTGGCGCCCAGGCCGTAGACGGTTTCGGTGGGAAAGGCGACCAGCCCGCCGGCGCGCAGAACGGCGGCGGCCTCGTCGATGCCGCGCTCGGCCGGCAGGACGCGCGGGGATCCGGTGCTCACGCTTCCGACGCTAGCCTGCTCTCTTCGCCGCCCCGGCAAGACCCCGTCGGGTGGCGTTACCCGGGGTCCGTGTCGGGGAGCGTGGGCGCGTCCGTGGGGTAGAGGCCGGCGGCGAAGCCGTACACCTGGTCCCCGGCGCGGGGGATCTGCGCGAACCGCCGGGCCAGCGCCTGCACCTCCGCCCAGAATTCGCGGACGTCCTCGATCGGGATGCGCGCGTGCACGAGCGTGCACCGCAGTTCGTCGGCGGCGTGCGCGGCGGCCGCTTCAGCTGCCGCCTCGGCGAGGCCGTTGATCCGGGACACGACCTGCTTGTCCTCTGTCCGGGTGAGCGTGCCGACGTAGAAGGTGCGGGCGACACGCCCGTAGAACCGCTCTTCGATGGCGCGTACCCGCCGGGTCCGCACCACGCGCAGCAGCCCGGCGTCCACCAGTTGGTTCACGTGGTACGCGACGCTGCTCTTCGGCCGGTCGACCGCGCGGGCCAGCTCGTTCACCGTGGCGGCGCGTTCCAGGAGCAGTTCCAGGAGCGTGCTGCGCAGCGGGTCGGCGAGCGCGCGCAACTGCTCCGGGGCGGTGACCACGAGCAGGTCCTCGAGGTCGTAGTCCGGGATCCGCTGATTGACCGACATTTCTCGACCGTTCTAAGATTCTGGTTCGTTCGATAACTCTGGTCTGACAACTCAGGAGTGTAGTGATGGCCGAGATCGTGCTCTTCCACCACATTCAAGGGCTCACCGACGGCGTACGCGCCCTCGCCGACTCCCTGCGCGCCGGCGGACACACCGTGCACACCCCGGACTTATTCGACGGCGAACGGCCGGCCACCATCTCCGACGGCGCCGCGCTGGTCAAGCGCATCGGCGGCGACGTCCTCGACCAGCGCGCCGACGCGGTCGTCGCCGACCTGCCCGCCGACCTCGTCCACGCGGGTGTCTCCTGGGGCGCCGCCATCGCCCAGCGGCTCGCCCAGACCCGGCCCGGCGCCCGGGCCGCCCTGCTCTACGAAGCCTGCCTCCCGGTGACCGGTGAGTGGGCGATCGGCCCCTGGCCCGACGACGTGGCGGTACAGGTGCACGGCATGGAGCAGGACCCGTTCTTCGGGCTGGAAGGCGACGTGGACGCCGCCCGCGAGCTGGTGTCGATCGTCGGCCCCGAACGCGGCGAGCTGTACGTCTACCCCGGCGACCGGCACCTGTTCACCGACAGCTCGCTGCCCTCGTACGACGCCGAGGCGACCGCGCTCGTGGTGAGCCGCAGCCGCGAACTGCTCGACCGGCTCGCCTGACGCCTACTCGTCACCCCGCAGCCGCGCCAACTCGGCCGCGTACTCGGCGTCGGTCAGCACCCCGCGCTCGTACTGCCGGGTCAGCGCGTGGATGTCACGCCGCCGCCCGGCGCTCGGCGCGGGCGGCCGGGTCCGGTCCGGACGGTCGACGCGGACCGGACCCGGCGCCGGGCTCGCCGCCGCGCGCTGCTCCGGGGGCCGGGCCTCGCGGTGGCACTCCCGCAGGTTCGCGAGGATCTCGTCGTAGTGCTCCGGCCAGGTGACCAGCCGGGTCAGCTCCAGGCGGAACGGCCGGACGATGGCGCCGGACTGGATCGGCGTCTGCACCGGCGCGCCGTCGGTCCGCTCGATGACGATCGCGTCGCGTCCCATGTCCAGACCCATTATCGAACTCGCACCGCTGTGGATATCCACAACCGACGCCCACGGCACGGTGGTCGTGTGGAGCAGCGAACGGGAACGTATGCCGACGGGGCTCACCCAGACGCCGAGCATCGCGCGGCGGACCGCGACGGCGAGGACGCCGGCGTTCCACACTCCGAGGACCACTGCCTCCCGTTCCAGGAGATTGCCGCTACGGACCCCGAACACGATGAGCACGAAGTAACCGACCGCCAGCCCCGCCACGACCATGGAGCCGGAGGTGGCCAGGTCCAGCGAGTACGGGCGCCGCCACACCGTCATGCCGCCAGGGTGACCGATCGTGTCCAGCGGTTCAGCGCGGCGTCAGCGCCCGGCTACCGGTACTGTGCGATCTGGATCAGGTTGCCGCAGGTGTCGTCGAACACCGCGGTGGTCACCGGGCCCATGTCGACCGGCTCCTGGGTGAACAGCACGCCGAGGCCTCGCAGCCGCTCGTGCTCGGCGGCCACGTCGTCCACCGCGAACTGCGTCAGCGGGATGCCGTCGGCGGCGAGCGCCTCCTTGAACGCCTTGGCGGCCGGGTGCGCGTCGGGCTCCAGCAGCAGTTCCACGCCGTCCGGGGCGTCCGGCGACACCACCGTCAGCCAGCGGTACTCGCCGGTGGGGACGTCGGTCTTCGGCACGAAGCCGAGCACCTCGGTGTAGAAGCGCAGGGCCTTGTCCTGGTCGTCGACGTACACGCTGGTGAGGTTGATTCTCATGGGTTCTCCTGGTCGGGTTCGGCGGACCTGAGCCATCGCTCGGTGACGGCCCGCAGCGGCCGGGTGTCGAGGTGGTGGAACTTGTAGCGACCCTGCCGCCGCGTGACGATCAGGCCGGCGGCCTCCAGGACGTCGAGGTGCTGGGAGATCGCCTGCCGGGACGACGTGACCTGGTGCTTCGTGGCCAGCCGCCCGCAGATCTCGAACAGGGTCTGACCGTCGCGCTCGGTCAGCTCGTCGAGGATCAGGCGGCGGGTGTGGTCGGCCAGCGCCTGGTACAGATCGCCCACGTCACCCACCATAGGCAAGTGACGGCTTGCCTATCAAGCGGATTGCCCGCCATTCGGAGGACGACATGCCCGGATACATCCTCACCGGCGCTCCCGGCTCCGGTAAGACAGCGATTCTCCGGCACCTGGAGATCGACGGGTACCCCGTCGTGGAGGAGGCGGCGACCGACGTGATCGCGCTTCACCAGGCGCTCGGACGACCGGAGCCGTGGCGTGAGCCGGGCTTCGCCGACCGGGTGCTGAATCTCCAACGGGAGCGCCGTCGCCGAGCCGCGGCGAACGCCGGCGAGGTCGTCTTCCACGACCGTTCGCCCGTCTGCACGCTGGCGTTGTGCCGCTATCTGGGCCGGGCCGCACCGTCCGCGCTGCTCGCCGAGATCAAGGACATGACGGCGAATCGCCACTACGAACAAACCGCTTTCTTCGTACGCCATCAGGGCTTCGTGGAGGCGACCGCCGCTCGCCGGATCACCTTCGAGGAATCACTCGTCTTCGAGCGGATCCACGAGTTGACCTATCGCGAGGCCGGATTCGACCTCGCCGACGTGCCGGCCGGCCCACTGGCGAGCCGGGTCGCGGCGATAAGAGAGGCGGTTGATCGACTGCACCGTTAGCGCAATCAATGCTCCTTGCATTTCGAAGGGACGCCGGTAACATCTCCATGTTTTGATCTACACGGGGAGGAAAGTCCACATGCGATGGAAAATCCCGGCCGGCGCCCTGGTGGCGCTGGCCTTTGTGATTCCGGCGGCGCCCGCGGCGGCGCAGACCGCAGTGCCCGGGCTGAACGACGCCTGCCAGACGGTCGAACGCAAGGTGTACAAGGATTTCCGCGAGCTCGTCACCATCGACTTGGACACGGCCAACGTTTCCGAGCTGCGGCTGCTGGCCTACCGGCTCCTGGCCGAGGCGCAGGCCGAATCGTTGCCCGTTCTGCCGGGCGAGATCGAGGAGCGGCTGAAGGGCACCTCGGACGACCTTCGCGCATACCTCAAGAACGTGGAGAATCGCTGGGCGACGGCTCTGCGCGTCTCGATCGGCCAGACGATGACGGGTGCCGGCCCCAACGTGCGGGCCGCCGCGCTGAAGGTGCTCGACAACCCGTCCGTCGACGCCTACCTCGCCTACCTGAACAACGGCCTGTACGAGGCTCGCGCGCTCGACTGCGCATCCCAGCCGACGCCGACGCCGTCTCAGCCCACGACCACGCCGACCGCGACGCCCAGCGCCACGTCGACAGTCGTGCCGCCCCTCAGTCCCTCCGCCAGCGTGGGCGTACCCGGCAGCGACGGTGGTGGCGAGGGTGGCGGCCTGCCGGTGACCGGCTCCGACACCGCGACAGTGGCCGGCGTCGGCGGGGCGCTGCTGCTCCTCGGCGGCGCCAGCTACGTCATCGGACGCCGACGTCGTTCCCGCTTCGTCGCATAGCTTCCTGGGCGCGCCCAGCTCGATGTCGCATCGGGCTGGGCGCGCCGCGTTTCCGGATTCCCCCGGTCAGCCGGCGAGCTGCCGCCGCACCGAGTCGGTGTCCATCAGGTACGACATGTGCTTGAACTTGCCGTCCTGGAGCCGGTAGAAGGCGGTCTCGACGAACGAGACCGAGACGCCGGTAGGTGCCAGGCCGTTCCACTCCTTGACGGGCGTTCCGGTGTCGACGAGGCGGGCGGCGATCCGGTCGCCCTCGACGACGAGATCCTGGATCTCCCAGTGCAGATCCGGCACCGCCTCGACGTGCTTGTAGAACTCGGCCACCATGTCCGCCATCCGGACCGGCGTGCCGTTCATGATCACCTCTTCGTGGGCGAAGTCGGCCATGCGGTCGAACTCCCGCTTGTTCGCCAGATCGACGTACCGCAGGTAGAAGTCACGTAGTTCCTCAGTGGTGGCGCCCATGATCGCTCGTTCCCCTCCGCATATTTTGTACCGCTCGGTTCGGAGCCAACCGTAGCAGGGTTCTGTACCGATCGGTTCATGACCAGGATCACGCCGCGCTCCGAATTCGATTGACCGTGTGATCCGGCGGGTCCTACGGTCGCGTCGATGCGTCCGGGAGAGATCGTCGTCACTGTGGAGCAGGTACGCGCCCTGGTCAGCGACCAGTTCCCCGAATGGTCGAGCCTGCCGATCGTGCCGCAGCCGCTGAACGGCACCGACAACGCGCTGTTCCGGCTGGGCGACTCCCTGACGGCACGGCTGCCACGGGCGCCGTGGGCGGTCGACCAGGTGACCACCGACGCGACCTGGCTGCCGCGGCTCGCCCCTCATCTCCCGGTGCCCGTGCCGGTGCCGGTCGCGGTCGGCCGACCCGGCGGGGACTATCAGTGGCCGTGGACCGTCGTCCCGTGGCTCGACGGGGACAACCCGCAATCCGGGCAGGATCACGTCGACCTCGCCGTCGACCTGGCCGGCTTCGTGCGGGCGATGATCGCGATCGACCCGATGGACGGGCCGGTCAAGGAGGGGATCCAGCGCGGCGTACCCCTGGTGCAGCGCGACGAACTGACCCGCCGGTCGATCGCGGAGCTGGGCGACCGGATCGACGGCCGGGCGGTGACCGCGGCGTGGGACGAGGCGATGGCGACGGACGAGTGGCCGGGACCGCCGGTGTGGCTGCACGGTGATCTGCTGGCGGGCAACCTGCTGGTCGACCGGGGCCGGCTCACCGGCGTGATCGACTTCGGCGGTCTCGGCCGCGGCGATCCGGCCGTCGAGGTGCGACCCGGCTGGAGCCTGTTCGACGCCCGCGCCCGGGCCGCCTACCGGGAGGCGCTCGGGTTCGACGAGGCGACCTGGGTACGCGGTTGGGCCTGGATGCTGTCCGGATCGCTCTACTGGCTGGCGGACCTGTGGGACTCGATCAGCGAGTACGACCGCCGGGACACCATCCGCCACATCGACTACATTCTGCGTCACCGCCACGACTGACCTGCGGGGTCCGGTGTTGCGGGACCGACCGACGGAGGCATGCGCTGTGCGGAAATTGATCTACGGCATGAACCTGACAGTGGACGGCTACGTGTCCGCGCCCGGCGACGACATCGGGTGGGGCGAATCGAGCGACGAACTGTTCCAGTGGTGGCTCGATCAGGAGCGGGCGGTCAGCCTGTTCCTGTACGGGCGCCGCCTGTGGGAGAACATGAGCGGCTACTGGCCGACCGGTGACCAGCAGCCGGGCGCCACCCCGGCGCAGATCGAGTTCGCCCGGAACTGGCGGGACACGCCGAAGGTGGTGTTCTCCTCCACCATCGACAAGGTCGACTGGAACGCCCGCCTGTTCACCGGGGACGCGATCGCCGAGATAACCCGGCTCAAGGCCGGGGACGGCGGCCCGATGAGGGTCGGTGGCGCAGCCCTCGCGGGGGCGGCCATGCGGGCCGGGCTGATCGACGAGTACGAGATCGTCACCCACCCGGTCCTCGTGGGCGCCGGCGCGCCGTTCTTCGGCGCGCTGGACGGCTGGTCGAAGCTCGACCTGGTGGAGACGCGGACGTTTCCCGGCGGCGTGACCCTGAGCAGGTACGCGACGAGGCGGTAGCGCCTTCCGGCGGCGTCTGCGGTCAGGGTCCAGCGCCTCCAGCCGGGTGCCGAGCCGGCGGCGTCAGGAGTCCAGTGCCGCTCCCAGATCGCAGAGCCTGGCGCCCGAACCGAGCAGTTCGAGCCGGGCCTTCAGGTCGGCCACGCGCTGCTCGGCCTCGGTGACGATGTGCTCGGCGACCCGACCCCAATCCTCGGGTCCCGGGTCGGCGGGAAGCGCGGAGAACAACTCGGCGATCTCGCGCACCGTCAACCCGACCCGCTGAGCGAGCTTGGCGACATGGATGCGGCAGGCCGCGGACTCGTCGAACCGGCGCTGGTTGCCTGCGGTACGCACCGCGTTGATCACGCCGTGCTTCTCGTAGAACCGCACCGCCGAGGGCGCCACTCCACTGTCGGCGGCGACCTCGCTGACGGTCGCGTATGCCACGACCGGGTTCGTGAGCGTCATGCCCTCACCGTACGCCGCGAGGGGTTGCTTCCCCCCGACGATGCGCGTCGATCCGGCTTGACTTCAACATATGTTCAACCCGCAGCGTGGTGGACATGACCGCTCCGACAGCACATGCCAATCACCACTCCACCACCGCCGCGCAGACCACGACGCGAGTCGCGGTGATCGCCTCCAGCCTTCGCAACGGGCGGATGAGCCCGACCATCGCCGAGTGGGTCGTCGCCGCGCTCCAGCAGAGCAGTGGCGTCAACGTCGACCTGATCGACCTCGCCGGGATCACCCTGCCCGACGACACCCGGCTTTCTCCCGGCGGCGGCCCGAGGACCGAGGTCGCCGACCGGATCGAAGCCGCCGACGCGTTCGTGTTTGTCACCCCGGAGTACAACCACTCCTACCCCGCATCGCTGAAGCGGCTCATCGACTGGCACTACGCCGCCTGGATGCTGAAGCCGGCCACCGTCGTCGCCTACGGAGTCCAGGGCGGGTACGCGGCGATCGAACACCTGCGCGGTGTCCTGGCCGAACTGAACATGGTCACCACGCGACGCTGCCTCGGATTGGCTGCCCCGTGGGAAGCCCTGGACGACAGCAACCGCTTCACACCCGCCGACGGCACGAACAAGGCGCTGGCCAGCGCGCTGGCCGAACTGGCCTGGTGGACCGCCGTCCTCACCGACGCACGCGTCAACCGTCCGTTCCCGGCCTGAGGTCCTCGAACCCCGAACTTCTTCCTTGCAAAGATCAAGGCTGCTGTCGGTCGTCGTCGGCCACTGCTGCTGGCCTGCTCGCCGTGTCGCCTACCGTAGTGCCTAAGTCGTGATCGTCGCTGGGCTTGGCTGTACGGATGGCGCTACAGCCAAGCGCTATCGCGCCTTGCGTCCGCCCCTGCTCGGCTTCATGATCCGCTCACCGGGAACGTGAAGGAGGAGCACATGGGCACCTGGGATGACGGCCCGTTCGACAACGACAGCGCCGCCGACTGGTGCGGTGGCCTCCACGATGCCGAGCCGCCTGCCCGGCCGGCAATGGTTCGTGCTGCTCTGACAACGGCGGCACTGAACACCGGGTACCTCGACTATGAAGAGGCCGCCTCGGCCATCGCCGCAGCGGCCATCGTGGCGTCCCAGATGCCCGGCGGAGACCCGATAGCCTCGCCGTACGCGCCGGACTTCCTGCTTGCTGGCGAATCCCTTGGCTTGGACGACGACCTGCCACAACGGGCGATCGAAGCACTTGACCGGGTCCTCGGCGACGACTCCGAGTGGCGGAGCCTATGGGGTGAGGCGGGAGCGAGTGAGTTCCCGCAGATCAACAAGCTCCGCGCAGTGCTCTCCGGTCCGCCCGAACTGCCCGGCCAGATCGCGATGCTTTAGGGATGGCGCGTCCCTGGGCGGTGATCTACCCGTCATTCGAGTCATCGACCCAATCCATGCTGGGCTCCTCTTCGTCGGGCGACGTTGCGATCACCTGCTCCCATGTGTTGACAACGGCCGCGGCCTACCGGATGAACGGGTCGCCCTTGACCAGGCGGTAACGAGACCTCTGACGAAGCGAGTCCAGGACGCGCATCGGTTGGCCCGTGCTGTGGATCAGGGCTGGGACGCCACGGTGAGCTTTGCGAAGTCTGGGGCATAGACGGCCATCCAGTGCGGATGCAGCCGGTAGTAGACCACGTCGTTGTCCCAGTCGAAGAGGTCGTCGCCGTAGAAGTCCCTCAAGTACGCGAGGACGTCCGGCCAGTCCGTGGCCTGGTCGCCGTTCCGGGGGTTGAGGATCTCCACCTTGCCGTGCGTGAAGACGCCGAGGTCCTCACCGCGCATGTGTGCGGCGCTGACGGCGGGCCGCGCCGCGAGGTGGCGCGCCTTGGCGGCGTCGGGCGCCGTGCCGAAGTACCACTTGCCTCGCAGGAAGTGCCCGTCGACACCGCTGATCCGCGGCTCGCCCTTCGCCGTCACGCTGGACAGAGCGAGGGTGCACATGCCGGTGAGGACCTGGGTGAGTTGCTCCGCGTTCAGTGTGCGCTCGGTGTTGATTATCGAGCGGAGGTGGGAGGTGGAGCCCGCGAGGGAGGCGTCGAGAAGGGCTTGAAGCTCTTCGAGATCTTGTGGGGTTTCCCGCATGGAGGTCCTTGTCTTTCCGCATCTATCTGCGCCGTGGTCCGCGCCTCTCACCGGCGCCGACCGATGAACCCATGCTTCACCCGAAACCTGACATCTTGCGTCATATTTCTTTCAACCAGCCGGCCCCGCAAGGTGACCACGGCGTGAGGCGGTCAACGCAGAAGACGACCCCTGTGAGAGCCTGTCGCGATGTCGCGTGCCCGCCTAGCGCTGACCGCCGGGGTTCTCCTGCTCATCGCCTCGTGCCTGCTGCCGTGCCTGCCGTTCCTGGATCTGTCCGGGATCTCGATGCCCTACCAGGACCCCACTCCCGAGATGCTGGAGAAGCAAGCCGCCGACATCACCGCAGCCGAACACAGACTCGCCGTCCACGCAGCCATCGCCGGCGCACTCGCCGTAATCGGCCTGGCAGCATTCATCTACGCCTGGAAGCACAGGCGGGCCCGCAAGGCCGACCACGGAATCTAGGCCAAACGTAAAGCATGTGCTGGGACGGATTCGTCAAGCATGTGGTGGGAGGTCAGGAGACTCCATATGCGGCAGACGGCCGTCACCTAGTAGGCGAGGGAGCGTCACCCGGCCGCGGGGGCGATAACACCATCGTCTGCCAGTTGCGGAACACGAAGCGGTGCACCGACTTCAACCCGACCCATAACGCCGGATAGAGCACGGCGCGGCCGAACCCGCGGACTGTCACCGTCGTGGTCCGGGTGACGTGCGTGCCACGGCCAGCAGGGGCCATCTCGAATAGATCCCCGAGATAGTCAACGTAGCGGTGGAAACCGAGATCCGTCGACTCCATGTGGAACGCCAGCCGGGCTGGTGGCTCCCATACGGTGATGCGCTGCCGCACCACCCCTTGCTCCGAGACACACTGCCGGGCCGCGTCTACCTCGCCTGGGCCCTCGGGCAACCGGCACATCGTCGGTCGAGGCGTACCCAGGTAGAACACCGGGCACCGGGGCTGCAGTTCGAGGCGTGAGTCGCAGAGTGCCGGCCACAGCACCTCAGGCGGGTGGGGGATCGTCCAGCGCGTACGCACGATCACGCCCCCGACGGTAGTCCCACCGTCAACGGTCAACGGTGCAAGAGCGTCTAGCCGGACGTGTCACGGGCCCTGACCTGGCCAGATGATGTGGTGGAGCCCAGGGGACTCGAACCCCTAACCCCTGCCTTGCAAAGGCAGTGCTCTGCCAGTTGAGCTAGGGCCCCGTGTCGGCGCTCAGCGCAGGTCGGGCGCGGTGGTCGCCTCGTGCCACAGGGCGCGCTCGTCGTTCGAGGCCTTGACCTTCTTGGCCACGACGGCGGCCACACCGACGATGCCGGCCAGGATCAGGAGCTTCTTGAACATGTGCTTGACCCCTCGTGCTCGACTGCCGTCGGACGATGTGCGGTGGGGCTAGCTGGAATCGAACCAGCGACCTCAGAGTTATCAGCTCTGCGCTCTAACCGACTGAGCTATAGCCCCGCGTGGCGACGAGCAAGGTTAACCCATCGCCTCCGCCGCGCCCAAATCGGGGGGTCCGTGGCGGAAGCACCCGCGCCACCCCGAACCTACCCGGACGCACGACGCCGGGGCGACCGCTTTGCGCGGCGCCCCGGCGTCGACCGAATCAGTCCCGCTCGGCGAGCGTCAGCTCGATCCCGCCGACCAGGTCGGCGCAGACGTTGTAGACGAATGCGCTGAGCGTGGCCAGCGCGGTGAACAGCACGACGTTGACCAGGCCGATCAGCGCCGACGTCAGGATCACGCCCTTGGCGGTGATCCGGAAGCCGCCGCCGCCCTGGCCGCCGCCGGCGTTCACCAGGTCGGTCAGGCTGTCGTTGACGCTCTTGAACACGCCCATCGCGTCCAGCGCGAGGTAGAGCACCGAGGTCGCCACGACGACCACGATGAAGAGCACCACGGACACCGCGAACGCGAACTTCATCACGGACCAGGGGTCGATCCGCTTCAGGTTCAGCCGGGCCCGTCGCGGCCCGCGGGACGCGGCCGAACTGACCGAGGTACGCGCGGCGCGTACCGCCTCGCCCACGCGCGCGGCGCCGACAGCGGCCGCGCCGCTGACGCCCGGCGGCAGGCCCCCGCCGTTCGCGGGCCGGGACTGGCCGGTGGCGCCGGTGGTGGTCGGACGGGCGCCGTCGGGCGACGTCTTCGGCGCGGTGCCCAGGCCGGCGCCGATACGCGGCTGGGTGCCGGTCGTACCGGTGGAGGCCCGGCCGGCCGCGGCCGGTGGCTTGATCGGCTGTGTGCTCGTGGCGTTCGCGGGCTTGGCCGCCGGAGCGGCCAGACCGTTGGCCGACGTCGGCGCGTCGACCTTTGTCTCGGCCGACGAGTCCCGGGAACCCGAGTCCTCGCCCGGCTTGTCCGGAGGCGGCGCCATGCCGGGGGCGCGGGTGAACTTCGGGGCAGGCGCATCGGCGGGAACCGTGGCCCGGCCCACGGCCGCACGGCCGGTAGCTGGTGTACCGCCCTGCGCAGCCTCCTCCTCGGCCGGGGTGGCCGAGGTCCCCTTGTTCCCCGACTTCGCCTGTGTCTCCGTCATCAACTAGTCCTGTTCGTCAGGCTCGTCGGCATTGCGAGCAATCGCCACGATAGTCACGCCGTCCGGGAGGTCCATCAGCTTGACCCCCATTGTGTTCCGGTCACGCGTACGGCGTACAGGCTTCACCGGAGTCCGGATGACGCCGCCGTTGCTGGTGATGGCGAACAGCTCGTCCTCCGGATCGATCACTACCGCGCCGACCAGGCCACCGCGTCGCTCGGTGATCTTCGCGGTCAGCACGCCCTTACCTCCCCGGCCCTGCACCGGGTATTCCTCGATCGGGGTACGTTTCGCGTAACCCCCGTTCGTCGCGACCAGAACGTCCAGACCCTCTCGCACCACCTCGACCGCGAGCAACTCGTCCTCGCCGCTGAAGCGCATGCCGATCACACCGGACGTGGCCCGGCCCATCGGACGCAGCGCCTCGTCGGTGGCGTTGAAGCGGATCGCCTGGGCGTTCTTCGACACCAGCAGCAGATCATCCTCCGGAGCGGCCAGGACCGCACCGACCAGTTCGTCCTCATCGCGCAGGTTGATCGCGATGATGCCGCCGGAACGGTTGGAGTCGAACTCCTCGAGCCGCGTCTTCTTCACCAGGCCGTTCTTCGTGGCCAGTACCAGGTAGGGCGCCACCTGGTAGTTCGGGATTTCAATGATCTGCGCGATCTGCTCGTCGGGCTGGAACGCGAGCAGGTTGGCCACGTGCTGGCCCTTGGCCACCCTACTGGCCTCGGGAAGCTCGTACGCCTTCGCCCGGTAGACCCGACCCTTGTTCGTGAAGAACAGGATCCAGTCGTGGGTAGAGCATACGAAGAAGTGGCTGACGATGTCGTCCTGGCGGAGCGTCGCCCCGCTGACGCCCTTGCCGCCACGCCGCTGCGACCGGTAGAGGTCGACCTTCGTCCGCTTCGCGTACCCGGTGCGGGTGATCGTCACGACCACGTCCTCGCGGGCGATGAGGTCCTCCATCGAGACCTCGCCGTCGAACGGGACGATCTTCGTACGCCGGTCGTCGCCCCACTTCGCGACGATCTCGCCCAGTTCCTCCGAGACGATCCGCCGCTGCCGCTCCGGCTTGGCCAGGATGTCCTTGAGGTCGGCGATCTCCAGTTCGAGCTTCGCCAGGTCGTCCAGGATGCGCTGCCGCTCCAGGGCGGCCAGCCGGCGCAGCTGCATGTCCAGGATCGCGGTCGCCTGGACCTCGTCGATGTCCAGCAGCCGGATCAGGCCCTGCCGGGCGTCCTCCACGGTGGGCGAACGCCGGATCAGGGCGATCACCTCGTCCAGCGCGTCCAGCGCCTTGGACAGACCGCGCAGGATGTGCGCCCGCTCCTCGGCCTTGCGCAGCCGGAACGCGGTCCGCCGCCGGATCACCTCGATCTGGTGCTCGACGTAGTACCGGATGAACTGGGCCAGGTTGAGCGTGCGTGGCACGCCGTCGACGAGCGCCAGCATGTTGGCGCCGAACGTCTCCTGGAGCTGGGTGTGCTTGTAGAGGTTGTTCAGCACCACCTTGGCGACCGCGTCGCGCTTGAGCACGAGCACGATCCGCATGCCGGTACGCCCGGAGGACTCGTCGCGGATGTCGGCGATGCCGGCGAGCTTGCCCTCCTTGATCAGCTCGGCGATGCGCTCGGCGAGGTTGTCCGGGTTGACCTGGTACGGCAGCTCGCTGACCACGAGCGCCGGCCGGCCACGCTTGTCCTCCTCGACCTCGACCACGGCGCGCATGCGGATCGAGCCGCGCCCGGTCCGGTACGCGTCCTGGATGCCCGCCTGGCCGACGATCAGGCCGTGGGTCGGGAAGTCCGGGCCCTTGACGATCTCCAGCAGGGCTTCCAGCGTGGTGGCCTCGTCGGCCTCCGGGTGCTCCAGGCACCACTGCACCGCCGCGCCGATCTCGCGCAGGTTGTGCGGCGGGATCTTGGTGGCCATGCCGACCGCGATGCCCTCGGAGCCGTTGATCAGCAGGTTCGGGATCCGCGACGGCAGGATCGTGGGCTCCTTGGCCCGGCCGTCGTAGTTGTCCTGCAGGTCGACGGTGTCCTCGTCGATGTCCCGCAGCATCTCCATCGCCAGCGGGTCGAGCTTGCACTCGGTGTTGTGGCTGACGAAACCGTCGGAGACGAACGAGTGGTCCTCGGTGTCCACCCGGATGCTGTAGACCGGCCGCACACCGGCGTCGGTGATCTCGGTCACCTCGGCGTAGTAGAAGCGCCCGTCGACAAGCGGCTCGACCACGTCGAGGATGCCGGGCTCGGTGATCCGGGCCGCGATCTCGTCGCGGTCCCGCTCCCAGCGCTCGATCCGGTCCACGTTGTGCCGGCGCAGCCAGTCGCGTTCGGTCCAGCGGCTCGCGCCGTGCTCGCGGACGAAGTCCCCGACGAACGGCACGTGATCGCCGGAAAGCGCGGTGCTAGTCGCCGGCACCTGGGCCAGCTCGGATTCCAGCTTGGCCTGCTTGCGGCCGAGGAAGCCGACGTGAGCGGCGAAGATCCGGGCGTCCCTACGGTTGGTGACGACGACCTTGATCTCACCGCTGTCGTACCGGCACTGCCGGCTGACCACGCCGAACTCCAGCAGCAGCTGCTGCACCTCGCGGGCCAGCCGCTCGCTGCGGGTCGAGTACGAGACCTGGATCGTGTGGCGGGGCAGCAGCGACGACGAACCGTCGCCCTCGAACAGCGCCTGGAGGAAGGCCCGCTTGACCGCGGCCGGTCCGCGCCAGACGAACTCCGGCACGAACTTGCCGGCGCTCCGCGCGCCCACCATCTCGCCGAGCACGCTCGCCCGAAGCGCGGTGAGGTCCTGCACGTCGAGCTCGTGCAGCCTGCTGCCGGAGGCGATGACCCGCTCGGCGACGTACCGAGGGCCGCCGACCGCGAGGTCGTAGGCGGTGAGGACCCGGACGAAGAACTCCCGGTCCACGTTGTTGAAGCCCGCCCGATTCTCCGACACCCACCCCTCGGACACGAACGCGCCCGCGAGCACGGCCGCCTCGACGTGTTCCAGCATCGGGTAGCCGATCTCGTCCGGCACGGTGCGCTGCAGGACCACCCGGTCGCCCGGGGCGATCTCGGCGAGCAGCTTCCACAGCAGGGTCGGCACGCCGGCCACGTCCACCAGGCAGAGCACCGGGTGGTTGTGGGTGCCGGTCAGCTCGTACCCCTCACGGGTGCGCAGCCGCAGCGTCGGGTGCTCGCCGGAGTGGAAAAACTTGCTGGCGCGGACCAGGTCGCCGTTGCGGTCGCGGACCTTAAGGTCGACGTCGGTCTCGCTGCTCGCCGCAGCGTCCGGCACGACGTCGCCGATCCGGACGGAACCCTCGGCGGTACGGATGCGGGCATCGCCGACGAGGCAGTAGCGCATGGCGGCGGCCGGGTCGTTTCCGGGGGAGCCGAAGTTGCCGTTGCCGTCGACCAGCGGGTAGCGCAGCGACCACGGCTGCGCCATCCGGACCAGCGCGTCGTAGATGGCGGAGTCGCCGTGCGGGTGGAACTGGCCCATCACGTCGCCGACGACGCGGGAGCACTTCACGTACCCGCGGTCCGGCCGGTAGCCGGAGTCGAACATGGCGTAGAGGATCTTGCGGTGGACCGGCTTGAGCCCGTCCCGGACGTCCGGCAGGGCCCGCCCGACGATGACGCTCATCGCGTAGTCGAGGTACGAGCGCTGCATCTCGACCTCGAGGCCGACCGGCTCGATCCGGTCGTGCTGGACGACCGCGGCCAGTGTCTCCGGGGTCTCCGGCTCGTTCGGGGTGGACTCGGGAGTATCGGTCACTGTTAACCCTTATCAGACTCTTCAGTCATGGTCTCGCTGTGGATAACGGCTGTGGAAAGCGTTCAGACTGTGGATAACTCTGTGGACTACCGGGCCGGCCGGTGGATCACCGGCCGGCCCGGCGCGTCCGTCAGATGTCCAGGAACCGCACGTCCTTGGCGTTGCGCTGGATGAACGACCGACGTGCCTCGACGTCCTCACCCATCAGGACGCTGAACAGCTCGTCCGCGGTTGCGGCGTCGTCGAGCGTGACCTGGCGCAGCGTGCGCGTCGCCGGGTTCATCGTGGTCTCCCACAGCTCGGGGTAGTTCATCTCACCGAGACCCTTGAACCGCTGGATGTCGTCCGGGCGGGCGTTGGGCTTCTTCTGCTGGCGCAGCGCGATCAGCCCGTCGCGTTCCCGGTCCGAGTACGCGTACTGGGCGTCGTCGCCCTTCTTGTTCCACTTGATCTTGTAGAGCGGCGGGGCGGCCAGGTAGACGTGCCCCAACTCCACCAGCGGCCGCATGAACCGGAACAGCAGCGTGAGCAGCAGCGTCTGGATGTGCTGGCCGTCGACGTCGGCGTCGGCCATCAGCACGATCTTGTGGTAGCGCAGCTTCTCGATGTCGAAGTCGTCGTGGATGCCGGTGCCCAGCGCGGTGATCAGCGCCTGCACCTCGTTGTTCTTCAGCACCCGGTCGATGCGGGCCTTCTCCACGTTGAGGATCTTGCCGCGGATCGGCAGGATCGCCTGCGTACGCGGGTCGCGGCCCTGCTTGGCCGAGCCGCCGGCCGAGTCGCCCTCGACGATGAAGACCTCGGACTCGCGCGGGTCGGTGGACTGGCAGTCGGCCAGCTTGCCGGGCATCGAGCCGGACTCAAGCAGCGACTTGCGCCGGGCGAGCTTGCGCGCCTGCTGGGCGGCGATGCGGGCCCGGGCCGCCTGGGACGCCTTCTGGATGATGATCTTCGCCTCGGCCGGGTTGCGGTCGAACCAGTCGACGAGCGACTCGTTGCAGACCCGCTGCACGAAGCCCTTGACCGGGGTGTTGCCCAGCTTGGTCTTGGTCTGACCCTCGAACTGCGGGTCGGTGAGCTTGACCGAGATGATCGCGGCCAGGCCCTCGCGGATGTCCTCACCGGAGAGGCGCTCGTCGCCCTTGAGCAGCTTCTTGTCGGCGCCGTAGCGGTTGACGACGCTCGTCAACGCGGCCCGGAAGCCCTCCTCGTGGGTGCCGCCCTCGTGGGTGTTGATGTTGTTGGCGAACGTGTAGACCGACTCGCCGTACGACTCGTTCCACTGCATGGCGATCTCGACCGACATGCCGGTCTCCTCGGCGCCGAACTCGACCACCGTCTTGTGGATCGGGCTCTTGGAGGCGTTGAGGTGGCGGACGAAGTCGGCGATGCCGCCCTCGTAGTGGAAGGTGACCTCGCGGGTCTTGCCGTCCTCGTCCTCCGGCACCCGCTCGTCGAGCAGGTGGATGGTGAGGCCCCGGGTGAGGAAGGCCATCTCCTGGAGGCGCCGGTAGATGGTGTGGAAGTCGAAGTCGACGGTCTCGAAGACGTCGGGGTCGGGCCAGAAGGAGACGGCCGAACCGGTGCGGTCGGTCTCCTCGCCCTTCTCCAGCGGCGTCGGCTTGGAGTGGTCGTAGCGCTGGCGCCAGACGAAACCGTCCTTGTGGATCTCGACCGCCATCCGGGTGGACAGCGCGTTGACCACGGAGACGCCCACGCCGTGCAGGCCACCGGAGACCGCGTACGCCTTGCCGTCGAACTTGCCGCCGGCGTGCAGCACGGTCAGCGCGACCTCGACACCCGGCTTCTTCAGCTTCGGGTGCAGATCGACCGGGAAGCCACGGCCGTTGTCGGTCACCCGGACGCCGCCGTCGGCCAGCAGCACCACGTCGATGGTGTCGCAGTGCCCGGCCAGCGCCTCGTCCACCGCGTTGTCGACGACCTCCCACACCAGGTGGTGCAGACCGCGCTCGCCGGTGGACCCGATGTACATACCGGGGCGCTTCCGGACCGCTTCCAGGCCTTCGAGAACGGTGATGGACTCGGCACCGTACTTCTTGTTGTCCTCCGCTGCCACGCTCGGCCACTTTCTCGCACCGGCCGCGCGTGGGCGCGGGGGCGCGGGTTCGGCGGACAGGACGCGACGTCGGCGCGCACGGACCGCCCCTGGGATCACCAGGCACGGATCGTGTACGCCGGGCGCCACGGTTGCCCGCGGATCGCGATCGGCTCGGACCCGAGGCGGGACTATGATCGAGGGCCCGGAGGGCCCCTGCCCGTCGCTCCGTCTCGGGTCTTTCGTCTCGCTCCCAATCTTACTGTGCGGAGCCGACCAAACCGCCACTCGGCACCCTCTCCGAGGCGGCTGAGAATGCCGTAGCCGGACGAACCGCGCCTCCCGCGACTCCCCCTACACGCCAACGGGGCACCGCCGCGCCACCGGCCACCGTGAGCCGTGACGATCATCCGACCGGTGATCGGCTGCTGTCCCGACCGGGGGTCGCGGCCGGGTCCGGCGTGCCGTAGCTTTTGCGGCGCCGCCGTTGCGGTCTTGATCTTTCGCACCCGCAACCGGGACGATCGTCGAAGATGGTCCGAAAACGCTTGGTGAGAGGTGACGCCCGATGGGGCTGGACAACGTCGCGGTGCACTGGCCGCGGACCGGCCGCTTCTACGACCCGGTCGCGCCGGCCGAGTTCGTGGACTTCGGCGAGATCGTGGACGTCCCCCGGATCTCCGCGCCGACCGCCGCGCTCGCCGAGCTGATCGCCAAGACCGGCACGGTACGGGCGACCGCGTACACCGAACTGGTCGACCTGATCCTCGGGCTGGAAAATGTGCTCTACGCCACGGAGAACTCGGCCGAGGACGAGGACCCGGTGATCGACCCGGACGGCTGCTCGTGGATCGCCGAGGGCCTGGAGAAGTTCGTCGCCCGGCACCGGCCGTACGGCGAGGCGGTCACGTTCGAGTCGGTGAGCGAGGTGCTGCGCGCGTTGCTGGGTGACGGGCGGCTCGCCGAGCAGCAGCTCCGCTGGCTGGACAGCCGGCTGGACCGGCTGCGCGACGAGAGCGGCGACCCGCCGCAGTGGAACTTCACCTGCGCCGAGCTGAGCGTGCTGGCGGCCTTCTACCGGCGCTGCGCGGAGCGCGGCTTCGCGGTCTACGCCGACGCCTGACCGGGCGCCGCAGCGCCGGAAGAAGACGTGGCCCGGTTGGCGGCCGCGATCACCTCGGTCAGCGCCGTGTGCAGGTGCCGCAGGTCGGCCAGCGGCAGACCCAGGCGCTGCACGATGGCCGGCGGGATCCGCTCGGCCTGCGTCCGCAGCGCCTGCCCCTCGGCGGTGAGCGAGACGGCCAGGCTGCGCTCGTCGGCGGCGTCGCGTTCCCGCCGGATGTAGCCGGCCGCCTCCAGCCGCTTGAGCAGCGGTGACAGCGTGCCCGGGTCGAGCTGGAGCAGCCGGCTCAGATCCCGCCCGGACAGTGGCGCGTGCTGCCAGAGTGCCAGCATGACCAGGTACTGCGGGTGGGTGAGCCCCATCGGCTCCAGCAGCGGGCGGTAGACCGCGACGACGCTCCGGGCGGCGACCGACAGCGCGAAGCAGACCTGCTGCTCCAGCGCCAGGGGGTCCTCCTCGATCGGGTCGGTCACCTCGTCCTCCTCGTCGTCGTTGCGATCCTAGCAACGATTGGTGTACCAATGGTTTGCACACAAAACAGGGAGGGCGGCGGGATGAGCGACGACGAGCAGGTGGGCGACGCCTCCGGCAAGGGTGGCCGCCTGTTGGGCTGGGTGTTCCAGAACCTCGCCGGCCCCTCCCAGGTCCAGGGCGCGGTGCAGGGCGGCTCCCGGCTGGCCCGCGAAGCCTGGAAGCAGGACCTGGAACGCCGCAAGCAGTGGAGCCGCGAGCAGCGCGAACTCAAGCGCGCCCGGCGGGAGGCCCAGCGCTCGGGCGGCGACGGTCAGCCGTAGGTGTCGCGGGGCCCGCGCCCGCGTACCCGCCGGGGGCCGCGCGACCACGACGGCGCAGCCGGGCCGTGAATGTGCAGCTTGCGCACCACGTTGTGGCCGACCTCGCGGGCGATCTGCTGCAACAGCGAGCCCGCCAGCAGACGCAACTGCGTCGCCCACGCCGTCGAGCGCGCCTCCACCGTCAGCTCGCCGTCCTCCAGCTTCACCGGGCGGCTGTGCTGGGCGACCTCCGGGCCGACCACCTTCTCCCACGCGCCGAACACCGTCGCCTCGGCCGCCGGCTGCTGCCAGCCCCGCGCCTTGACCAGCTTGTCCAGCACCGCACCCAGCGGCTGCGGGTCGCGCGGGTCCGGCCCCGGGCCGGAGTAGCCGCGCAGCCGCTTCTCGCCGTCGCCGCGGACCGCGCCGCGCCGCCGGGGAGCCGCCGCCTGCCGCCGGGCCTTCGCCGCGTCGAGCACCGCCCGCGCCAGTTCCGGCCCGGTCGCGCCCTCCGGCAGGTTCGCGCCCGGCTCGCCGTCCGCGGGCTTTCCCGGGGTACGCGCGTCGCGTCCCGGCCCGAGCCGCGCGGGCGGTAGCTGCACCTCGTCGTCAGACACGTCGCACCGTCCCGTCGCCCACCGCGTACCGGGTGCCGCGCAGGGTCGCCGGCACGTCGTCGTCCACAGCGCAGGTGACGAGCAGCTGGCTCGCGCCGCCCACCAGCTCGGCCAGCCGGTCCCGCCGGCCGGTGTCCAGCTCGGCGAAGACGTCGTCGAGCACCAGCACCGGCTCGATCCCGTCGGCGCGCAGCAGGTCGTACCCGGCCAGCCGCAGCGCCAGCGCGTAGGACCACGACTCGCCGTGGCTCGCGTACCCCTTGGCGGGCAGCGGGCCGAGGGTGAGCGCCAGGTCGTCGCGGTGCGGGCCGACGAGCGTGGTGCCGCGCTCGATCTCGGCGGCGCGGTTCGCGGCCAGCGCGGCGGCCAGCGCCTCCGCCAGCGCCGCGCGGTCGGCGCCGGGTTCGGGCAGCTCGACCGAGGGCCGGTACGCGATGCCCGCCGCGCCGCGGCCGGCCGCCACCGCGTCGTACGCCTTCGCCACGTGCGGGGTGAGCGCGGCGACCAGTTCCAGGCGGCCGGCGAGCAGGTCCGCGCCGTGCTGGGCCAGATGCGCGTCCCACACGGCCAGCGTCGACAGGTCACCGCCGCGTGTGCCACCGGTCTTGCGAGCGAGGTACGAGGTACGCAGCAGCGCGTTGCGTTGCTTCACCACGCGCTCGTAGTCGGCGCGTACCCCGGCGAAGCGGGGCTGGCGGGTGACCAGCAGGTCGTCCAGGTAGCGGCGACGTTCCGAGGGGTCCCCGCGGACCAGTTCCAGGTCCTCCGGCGCGAACAGCACCAGGCGCAGCGCGCCGAGCACGTCCCGGGCGCGCCGGGCCGGGGACCGGCCGAGGCGGGCCCGGTTGGCCTTGCCCGGCACGATCTCCAGCTCGACAAGCAGTTCCCGGCCCTCGTGCACCACCGCGCAGCGGATCACCGCCGAGGTGGCGCCCATCCGGACCAGCGGGGCGTCCGTGGCGACCCGGTGCGAATCCAGGGTCGCCACGTAGCCGAGCGCCTCGACCAGGTTCGTCTTGCCGACGCCGTTGGCGCCGACGAGCACGTTCGGCCCCGGCTCCAGGTCGACGCCGACGCGCTCGTACGAGCGGAAGTCGACCAGTTCGAGCCGGCGGACGTACACAGGCTGTGGATACCGGTCAGCGCTTGTGGACGGCGTGGCCGCCGAACTGCTGGCGCAGCGCGGCGACGGCCTTCATGGCGGGCGAGTCGTCCTGCCGGGACGCGAACCGGGCGAACAGCGACGCGGTGATGACGTTGAGCGGCACGGCGAGCCGTACCGCCTCGTCCACGGTCCAGCGGCCCTCGCCGGTGTCCTCCGTGTAGCCGCTCAGCTCGGCCAGCTCCGGGTCCTCGTCGAGCGCCCGGTCCAGCAGGTCGAGCAGCCAGGACCGGACCACGGTGCCCTCGCGCCACGACTTGAACACGCCGGGAACGTTCGTGACCAGCTCGGAGGCGGTCAGCAGCTCGTAGCCCTCGGCGTAGGCGTGCATCAGGCCGTACTCGATGCCGTTGTGCACCATCTTGGCGTAGTGGCCGGCGCCGACCGGGCCGGCGTGCACGAAGCCGAACTCGCCCTCGGGCTTGAGCGCCTCGAAGATCGGCATCAGGCGCTCGACGTGCTCCTGCGCGCCGCCGACCATCAGCCCGTACCCGTTCTGCCGGCCCCAGACGCCGCCGGAGACGCCGACGTCGATGTAGCCGATGCCCTGCTCGTTCAGCCGCTCGGCACGCGGGGCGTCGTCGCTGAACCGGGAGTTGCCGCCGTCGATGATGATGTCGCCCTCGCCGAGCACCTCGGCGAGCTCGTCGATGGTGGCGTCGGTGACGCCGGCGGGAACCATGACCCAGACCGCGCGGGGCGACTGGAGCTTCTCGGCCAGCTCAGTCAGGCTCGCGGCGTCGCTGATCTCCGGGTTGTGGTCGAAGCCGACCACCTCGTGCCCGGCGGCGCGCAGCCGCTCCCGCATGTTGCCGCCCATCCGGCCGAGTCCTACCAGGCCGAGCTGCATCTGCTCCTACCTCCGTACGTCAGGGTCGTGCTGCCTGCGATCAGCGGGACACGCGGATCGGCATGATGAGGTACCGGTACCCCGGTATGACCTCGCCATCCTCGCCGGCCGGGGAAATGACCGCGGGCTTGAACGCGTCGACGAACCGGAGCAGGGCGTGCTGGGCGCCGAGGTTGGACAGGCCGTCGATGAGGTACTGCGGGTTGAAGCCGATGGTGAGCGGCTCACCGGTGAAGGTGGCCTCCATCGCCTCGCTGGCCCGGGCCTCCTCGGTGCCGCCCGCCTCCACCACAAGGCCGTCGGCGCTGAAGCTGAGCAGCACGGGGGTGGTGCGCTCGGCGACGAGAGCGACCCGCTTGACCACCTCGATGAGCGTGGCGACGGCGACGCGGGCCTCGGCGTTGTGGTCGGCCGGGAACAGCGAACGCACCGGCGGGTAGTTGGCGCCGTCGAGCAGGCGGCTGGTGGTCCGGCGGGTGCCACCGGAGAAGCCGATCATGCCTTCGCCGGCACCGCCGGAGGAGAGCGCCATGGTGACGTGGCCGCCGAGCGGGCCGAGCGCCTTGGCGGTGTCGTGCAGCGTACGGGCCGGCACCAGCGCGTTGAGGCTGATCTCCGGGTCGTCCGGGTTCCACTCCATCTCGCGCAGCGCGAGGCGGTATCGGTCGGTCGCCAGCATGGCCATCGTGCCGCCGCTCAGCTCGAGGCGTACACCGGTCATCATCGGCAGCGTCTCGTCGCGGCCGGCGGCCACCGCAACCTGGGCCACGGCCGTGGCGAAGGCGGCGGCGTCGACGGTGCCCGCGCTCTCCGGCATCTCCGGCAGCGTCGGGTAGTCCTCCACCGGCATGGTGGGCAGCGTGAAGCGGGCGCTGCCGCAGACCAGCTCCAGGTGGGCGCCGACGGCGGCGATGTCCACCGGCTTGGCCGGCAGGGCCTTGGTGATCTCGGCGAGCAGGCGGCCGGAGACCAGGGCGGCGCCGTCCGCGTCACCCTGCACCTCGACCGTCACCTGGCTGGAGACCTCGTAGTCGAAGCCGGAGACCTGCAGGTTGCCGTCGGTGACGCGGAGCATCACCCCGGCCAGCACCGGTACGGAGGGCCGGTTGGGCAGGCTCTTGGCGGTCCACGCGACCGCCTCGGCGAGCGCGTCGCGCTCCACTCGGAACTTCATCAATGCCTCCGCGTCGACGTCAGCGACAACTCTCTCATGCCGACCGCTGCCACCCGTCCCGCCCGACCGTGCGGGTACCCATCGCACCTTAGGGCGCGCGGGCATCGGCTGTGCGCCCGACCCCGTGGATCCAGGTGCCCGGGGTGACTGCCGACGGCAGCGCTCCGGCCCGATCCACAGGAAGTCCAACGGTGATGATTGGTTTTTGTTGTTTAGAAGAGATAACTCATCGTCTTCATCGCACCTGTGCAAACTGTGGAGAACCACCGTCTGCGCAGGTCAGACACGTTATCCACCGGTGGTTTGGCTGTGGAGAACCGGGGGTAAAACTCGTGTCCGGGTCCACAGCCCCCGCCAGCCGCCGGGTTTTCCACGGCTGTCCACCGGTTGTCCACCGCTAATCCACCGGTTTTCTCCCCAGCGCTGTGGACAGCGCCGACAGCGTCGACCGCCTTAATCCCCAGAACCTTCAACAGCTCGCCCACAGGCGACCTGTCATCTGGGGACAACGTGATCGTCATCCCCAGGCGTCCACAGCCTCGTCCCCAGGAGTTGTCCACAGTCTGTGGGTAACCGGCCGGGTGCGGACGGTGGTTGTCCACTGCCTGTGACACAGGGGCTGTGGACAAGGGGTACGAGCTGTGGACGAACACAGCGCCGATCCTGGGCCCTCCACCGGGTCGAGGGTCAACGAACCCGTGCTGTCGGCTTGCCGTCAGCCGCCTGTCGGCGTCCGCTGGTCACCTTCATCACGTCAACAGGGCGTCGACACGAGCCTTCCTCGGCGCGCCGCCCCCGTCCCCGCCCGTCCTCCGGCTCCCGCCCCGCACGTGTCGACCATGAAGTTGGCGGCAGTTGGCGCCCGGTTTGTCGCCGTCAACCTCATGATCGACGCAAAGTTTCGATGGGGCTCGGGGCCCCGGTCGACTCGTGCGAGGCCAAGCCCCGGCTCCGCAGAGATCTTGGAAGGCGAGGGCCCCTGTAGCGGCCGTTTCCTTCCAAGATCTGCGGTCGGGGTCCGTGCAGACACTGGGCGAGGCGCTCGGGTCGGCGGACTCCTGCGCAGCAGCCCCGCCTTGTTGACCAAGGAGTTCGGGGCAGGAATGACGTGTCGTCCCGACACAAACTCCTTGATCACCGCCGGAGCCACCGGACGGGCGGTGCGCGGGCGGCGCGGAGCAGGGTCAGGTGTTCTGCTTGATGCGGTTGGTCAGCTCGGCGATCTGGTTGTAGAGCGAGCGCCGCTCCGCCATCTGCTGGCGGATCTTGCGGTCCGCGTGCATCACTGTGGTGTGGTCCCGGCCGCCGAACGCCTGCCCGATCCGGGGCAGCGACAGGTCGGTCAGCTCGCGGCACAGGTACATGGCCACCTGGCGGGCGTTGACGAGCACCCGGGACCGGGAGTGGCCGCGCAGGTCCTCCAGGCTCACCCCGAAGTAGTCGGCGGTCGACACCATGATCTGGTCCGCGGTGATCTCCGGGCCGGCGCCGTCCGGGATGAAGTCCCGCAGCACCTCCTCGGCCAGCGACAGTTCGACCGAGGAACGGGTGAGGCTGGCGAAGGCGGTGACCCGGATCAGGGCCCCCTCCAGTTCGCGGATCGAGTTCGACACCCGGGAGGCGATGAACTCCAACACGTCCGGCGGTGCGAACAGCCGCTCCTGGGCGGCCTTCTTCTGCAGGATCGCGATCCGCGTCTCCAGGTCCGGCGGCTGGATGTCGGCGAGCAGGCCCCACTCGAAGCGCGTACGCAGCCGGTCCTCCAGCGTCGCCAGCTGCTTCGGCGAGCGGTCGGACGTGATCACGATCTGCTTGTTGGCGTTGTGCAGCGTGTTGAAGGTGTGGAAGAACTCCTCCTGCGTCCGTTCCCGGTTCTCCAGGAACTGGATGTCGTCGATCAGGAGGATGTCCACGTCCCGGTAGCGGCGCTGGAACGCGCTGGTCTTGTCGTCGCGCAGCGAGTTGATGAAGTCGTTCGTGAATTCCTCGGTCGAGACGTACCGGACCGAGCGGGCGTTGCCGAGCGTCGTCGCGTAGTGCCCGATGGCGTGCAGCAGGTGGGTCTTGCCCAGTCCCGAGCTGCCGTAGATGAACAGCGGGTTGTACGCCTTGGCCGGCGACTCGGCCACCGCCACGCTCGCCGCGTGCGCGAACCGGTTGGACGAGCCGATGACGAACGTCTCGAACATGTACTTCGGGTTGAGCCGGTTGCCGCCGCTCTCCGTACCGCCGGGGAGCCTGCGGTCGGCCTGGCCGCCGCCACCCGGACGGTGGTGGTCGGCGCCACCCCGGCCGGGGCCGTTGTCGGTGGCGCCGTCGCGGGGCAGGCCGCGCATCGGCCCCGGGTCGGCGGCCGGGTTCTCCCGGTAGCGCGGCTCGTAACCCCCGGCGTCGGGAGCGGACGGCTCGATGCGCGTGCGCTCGTCGAAGGCGCGGCGCTCGGGCGCGGCGCGCAGCGGCTCGGCGAACGCGGCGCTGAAGAGCGTGTCCTGCGCGTCCCGGCCGGCGGGGATCAGGTGGGGCCGGCCGCCGTCCGCGGTCCGCTGCCGGGGCGCCGGTTCGTCCACCTGCTGTTCCGGGCGGGACTCGGCGTAACCGGGCTCGGGGCGGGAGTCGGCGTAGCCGGGCTCCGGGCGGGGCGACGGGAAGGTCGGGGCGGCCTGGTCGAAGCCGGGCAGCGGAGCGGCGCCGTCGTGCTCGGGGAGCGGTTCCGGGCTGCTGCGGTAGACGGTGCCGGCCGGGCGGGCGCCCGGATCCTCGGTGACCCGTACGGTGACGGCCACCTGTATCGGCCGTCCGAGCCGGCGGCTCAGCGCCTCGGTGATGGCCGGGCGGAGCCGTGACTCGATCACGTCGCGGGTGAAGGCGTCCGGCACCGAGAGCAACGCGGTGTCCTCGACGATCGCCCGCAGCCGGGTGAGCCGGAGGTACGCCCGTTGCTGCGCGGAGATGATCTCGTCGGCGAGTTCGTCGGTGGTCGCCGTCCACACCGCGGCCAGGTCGGTCGCTCCGGTCACCGTCGTGCCACCCCCTCGCCTGCTCCTCACGCCCGCCCGGACGGCTGACCGGTCGTCATCCACAAGTTATCCACAGCCTGTGTACCGACCGATTGTGACCGCCCACCGGACGCGGGTCGGACCTGCCCCCCTCGATCCACGGAGGCGCTGAAGCGGGTTCACCGTGCCGAACGATTCAACAGCGTGTCCGGTCTTGCCGATCGGCGACAAACCCCGGACCCCCGACGCCGACCGCAATCGGGCACGCTAACAGCGCGGACCCCACGCCATCAACCGGCGACACCCTGACGACGTTGGCAACATCAGTGAAAACCGCCCCTTCGGTCGTCGTTCCGACGCAGGTCGGACGCCCGAGTGTGACGTTTGACGGTCATTGCGCCCCTGCGTAGGCTGGAGCGGCTGCTCTCTCGCCCTCTGCTAGGGTGATTGATGCTTGCTGTCCGTGGCTGTCACCTCGCATCGCCGGGGAGCGCGTCACGGCAGCGCCGATCGGAGGTCACCGACAAGGTGGCCTGGACCAGCACACGACCCCGGGCGATCCGCCGCGCGGGGCGTACGACAACGGAGAGCCTGACGTGAGCAAGCGCACCTACCAGCCGAACAACCGCCGGCGCGCGAAGACCCACGGCTTCCGGCTGCGCATGCGCACCCGTGCCGGCCGCGCCATCATCGCTACCCGTCGTTCCAAGGGCCGCGCCCGCCTGTCGGCCTGAGGCCGACAGGTCCGGTCCGGGGACGTGGGCAGTCGTGCTGGCCGCCGCGCAACGACTGCGGCGCAGTAGCGACTTCGCCGCAGCGGTTCGCGGTGGCCGACGCGTCGGCCGTGGCGCCGTCGTGGTCCACCTGACCATCCCCGAGCCGATCGGCACCACCGCGACACCTTCGCCGGAGCCGGCGCGGACCAGCGGTGCGGAGACCTCCGCACCGAGCCGCGCCGGCTTCGTCGTGTCCAAGGCCGTCGGCGGCGCGGTGGTCCGGAACAAGGTCCGCCGCCGACTCCGGCACCTGGTTCGCGAGCGGCTGGCCGAGCTGCCCGCCGGCACGACCCTCGTGGTACGCGCGCTGCCGGCAGCCGCCGACGCGACGTACACCCGGCTCGGGGCCGACCTCGACGCCGCTCTCGCCGCCGCGCGCTCCCCCCGGGGACGGCGGTCGCGGTGACCGGCCCGACCGCGACTCCGTCGCCCACAAGCGGTGCCCGCATGCTGCTGGCGCCTATCATCGCGTACCGTCGGTGGATAAGTCCGGCTCTGCCGGCCCGCTGCCGGTTCTACCCGTCGTGCAGTGCCTACGCCGTGGAGGCGGTGTCCCGGCACGGTGCGCTGCGGGGCGCCTGGCTGACGGTCCGTCGGCTGTCGCGCTGCCATCCCTTCCACCCAGGTGGACACGACCCGGTTCCGGAGCCGGGCGACCGCCGCCGTGCCGACGTGACTGGAGCCTGAGTGTTTAGTCTCGACTGGATCTACTACGCGATCTCGTGGATCCTGCTGACCTGGCACTCGGCCTGGGACGCCATCGGAGTTCCGGTCGGGGCCGTGATCGGTACGAACTGGGCCTGGATCCTCGCCATCATCTTCCTGGTGGTGACGGTCCGGGTGATCCTGTTCCCGGTCTTCGTCAAGCAGATCAAGTCGCAGCGTGCCATGCAGGCGCTCCAGCCGAAGGTGAAGGAGCTCCAGGAGAAGCACAAGGGTGACCGGGAGACGCTCCAGAAAGAGATGATGGAGCTCTACCGGAAGGAAAAGGCCAACCCGCTCATGGGCTGCCTTCCGATGTTCCTCCAGATCCCGGTCTTCCTGGGCCTGTTCCACACGCTGCGCCGCCTCAGCCCGGACAACCAGGGCAAGACCCTGTACGGCTGGACTGTCGACCAGTTCAACAGCGCCTCGAACGCGACGCTCTTCACCGCGCCGATCTCCGGCAAGTTCGGCTCCACCGCGGAGGAGCTCAGCCGGCTGGGCGCGAACACCGGCACCGTCAAGGTCGTCGCCGGCATCCTGGTGATCATCATGATCGCCACCACCTACCTGACCAGCCGTCAGATGATTCTCAAGACCGGCTGGGCCGAGGACCCGCAGCAGCGCATGGTGCAGCGCCTGATGCTCTACGGCATCCCGCTGTCGCTGCTGATCTCGGGCGCGATCTTCCCGATCGGTGTGATCATCTACTGGGTCACCAACAACCTCTTCACGCTCGGCCAGCAGCAGTGGGTGCTGCGGAAGTTCCCGCCGCCGCCCACCGCGAAGAGCACCACCGCCGCCAAGAACACCGGCGGCAAGGGCCCGGTGCAGCCGGCCAAGACCGGTGGCCTGTTCGGCCGCAAGGCGGCCCAGCCGGCGGCGAAGGCCCCGGCCGCGGCGCCGAAGGTGGCCGGGCCGAAGCCGGGCGCCAAGCCGGTCAACCCGAAGAAGGGCGGCAGCCGGCCCGCCAAGCGACAGGGCTGAGTTCCACCGGGCCACCGCCGCGACACCGGCGGTGGCCCGTTCCGGTCACGTGCTGCCATCCGAGGAGTCGGCGCCGGGCCGGAATCGCCGCGCGACGCGCGGCCGCGGGCGAAACTGGCCCGTACAGACGTGCCCGAGGGCAACCGGCGAACCTCCCGCCGGCCCCGGGAGACCAGCGGACCCCCGAACGGTCCGGCCGAGCGAGTACGGAGATGAGACCCGTGACCGAGACCAGCATCCCCAGCGCCGACCAGTCCCTGGACGAGGAGACCCCCGTTACCGCCGCCACCGAGACCGAGGACGCCTCGGGCGAGGCCCGGGAGAAGAAGGCCCCGGCCGACAGCGACCTGTTCCGGCAGAGTGAGATCGCCGCCGACTACGTCGAGGGTCTGCTGGACATCCTCGACTACGACGGCGACATCGACGAGCTGGTCTCCGGCGGCCGTCCGGTAGTCGAAGTGGTCGGCGGACGGCTGCAGAACCTGGTCGGCCAGCGCGGCGCGACCCTGGAGGCGCTCCAGGAACTGGCCCGGCTGGCCGTGTTCCGCCAGACCGGCACGCCGAGCCGCCTGCTGCTGGACGTCGGCGGTTACCGGGCCGCCCGGCGCAAGGAACTGGCCGCCGTGGCGAAGAACGCGGTCGAGAAGGTCAAGGAGCACGGTGAGCCGGTGCGCCTGGAGCCGATGTCCGCGTTCGAGCGCAAGTGCGTGCACGACGTGGTGAACGCGATGAGCGGCGTGGAGAGCGAGTCCGAGGGCGTCGAGCCCAACCGCCGCATCGTCGTCCGTCCGGTGACGGACTGAGGTCCGTGATCTCCGACGAGACGACGGCAGGCGCCGTGGCCGGCCCGGGTGGTACGCCGCCCGGGCCGTCGGCTGTGCGCCCCGATCCCACAGTCGACCCGGTCTTCTCCGACGACGACGGGCCGGCCGACCCGGCGTACCCGGAAAGGGCCGCGACCGACCCCGGCGAGCCCGCCTTCTCGGCCGAGCCGGCGGTGGTGACCGGGGTCGAGCCCGCCGACCCGGCGGTGGACGTGATGCCCGCCTTCTCCGGTGAGCCGGCGGCGGACGTGGCACCGGTGGCCGCGGCTGCGGCGGCCGACCTGGTGTTCGCGGAGCCGGCGGAGGACACGCCATCCCCTGTGGACGGTGCGGAGTCGACGGCCGCCCCCGACCCGGCGTCCGCGACGCTGCCGCCGGAACTGGCGGAGGCGGCCCGCGCGCTCTTCGGCGACCGGCTCGACCTCGCCGCCGCGTACGCGGAACTGCTTGCCACCGACGGCGTCGTGCGCGGTCTGATCGGCCCCCGCGAGACGCCGCGGCTCTGGGACCGGCACCTGCTCAACTGCGCGGTGGTGGCCGAGCGGATCCCGGAGGGGGCGAGCGTGATCGACGTCGGCTCCGGCGCCGGACTGCCCGGCCTGGTGCTGGCGATCGCGCGTCCCGATCTCACAGTGACGCTCGTGGAGCCGCTCGCGCGGCGTACCTCCTTCCTGATCGAGGCGGTGCAACGCCTCGGCCTGACCCGCGACGTCCGCGTCTTCCGCGGGCGGGCCGAGGAGGCGGCGGCCGGGTCGCGGGACCGGGAGCCGCTCTCCGCCGACATCGTGACCGCCCGCGCGGTGGCGCCGCTGGACCGGCTCGCCGGTTGGTGCCTACCGCTGCTGGTCTCCGGCGGCCGCCTGGTGGCGCTCAAGGGCGCCTCGGCCGCCGAGGAGATCGCCGAGCACACCGAAGCGGTGGTACGCCTCGGCGGCGGCACGCCGGAGTTGCACCGGTGCGGCGACGGGGTGATCGAGTCCCCGGCGACCGTGATCGAGGTGGTCCGTGAGCGCGTGGTGAACCCGCGCCGGGCCAAGAAGCCGAAGCGGTCGCGTGGCGGCCGCCGTCGTGGCGACCGCTGACCGAAACGGCTGTCCGGACGCCCACCCGGTCGTTGGACCGGGCGGGCGTGACGCGATCGATCACAACCCGACATGGACCCACCGCGCCCGTCGGCCGTAGGCTGACCGCGCGTCGATAGTGTGGAACGGCGGTGCCGGGCGGCACCCGAACCCGATGGTTCCCGCCGAGCCGACCACGCCGGGCGAGGGCCCGGTATTCGATTCGACGGGTGCGGACCGACCATCCGGAGCGGGTAGGGATGACAGGTGCATGACGACGGCAGGTACGACGATCCACGGTTGACCGGGCCCGGAGGGAAATCCCCCGGCCCCGTTTCACGTGAAACCAACTACCGGGAGTGGACGGTGAACGAGCCCCGCGATCCGTCCGCCTCTTACCCGCCGGCCGAGCCGCCGCCGCAGCGGCGGGACACGCCGCCCGCCGGTTCCGTACGGCCCGTCTCGTCGGCACCGGCGAACGTCCCGCCGGCCCGTGACCCGCTCGACCCGGCAGACGGCCCGGCGAACGCGCCGACGCCGCGACCGGCCGCGGTGCGGGCGAACGTCGCGGTGCCCGCTCGCTTCGAACCCCAGCCGCCCGTCTCGGCCGTGCCGCACCAGGCCGCTCCCGAGGTCACCGTGACGCCGTCCGACACGCCACAGGCGAGCGGGTACGGCGACGAGGTAGACGCCAGCACGTACGTTTCACGTGAAACCCCGACGCGCGAAGAGGATGATCCACCGTTGGCTATGGAGGCGATGCGCGCCGTGCAGATCCTGAATCCCAGTGGCGAGGTCACCATGCCCCGCCCGGACCGGACCCGGGTGATGTGCGTCGCCAACCAGAAGGGCGGCGTGGGTAAGACGACCACCACCGTGAACCTGGCCGTGGCGCTCGCGCTGCACGGCAACCGGGTGCTCGTGGTCGACCTTGATCCCCAGGGCAACGCCTCCACCGGTCTGAACGTCCCGCACCACACCGGCGTGCCCGACGTCTACGACTGCCTGATCGACAGTGTGCCGCTCGAAGAGGTGGCCCAGGCCGTCGAGGGCATCCCCAACCTGTGGTGCGTACCGGCCACGATCGACCTGGCCGGCGCCGAGATCGAACTGGTCTCCGTGGTGGCCCGGGAGTCGCGCCTGGCGCGGGCGATCGCCGCGTACCCGGGGCACTTCGACTACGTCTTCATAGACTGCCCGCCGTCGCTCGGCCTGCTGACCGTCAACGCGCTCGTCGCCGCGCAGGAGGTGCTGATCCCGATCCAGTGCGAGTACTACGCGCTGGAAGGGCTCAACCAGTTGATCAACAACATCAACCTGGTGCGTCAGCACCTCAACCCGAAGCTCGAGGTCTCCACCATCCTGCTCACCATGTACGACAGGCGCACCCGGCTCGCGGACGCGGTGGAGCAGGACGTCCGGAACCACTTCGGCGACAAGGTGCTCCAGGCCGTCATCCCGCGCAACGTGCGTGTCTCCGAGGCACCGAGCTACGGCCAGTCGGTGATGACCTACGATCCCGGTTCGCGGGGAGCCACGAGTTACTTCGAGGCCGCCCAGGAGATCGCGGAACGAGGCGTCAAGGAGCCGGTGAGCCGGAATGCGTAGTGCGGAGATGTCGCTGGGAGGCGTCGCATGAAGAACCGTCCCCGCGGCGGACTGGGCCGAGGGCTCGGCGCCCTCATCCCCACCGGACCGGTACCGGGCGCCGAACCGGCGGCCACCGAACCGGAGTCGTCGGCAGTTGGCGCGTCGCCCTCGGCTCCGGTCGCGGGCGCGACCACTGCCATCACCGGCGGTGTCGGAAGCACCCCGTCGCCGGCCGTCGAGCCCGAGTCGCACCTGAGCCCGGTGCCCGGCGCACGCTTCGCCGAGATCCCGGTCGACGCCATCGTGCCGAACCCGAAGCAGCCCCGGCACGTCTTCGACGAGGAGGCGCTGGAGGAGCTGAAGACCTCGATCCAGGAGGTCGGCTTCCTCCAGCCGATCGTGGTCCGCCAGCTCGACACCGAGAAGTACGAACTCGTCATGGGTGAGCGGCGCTGGCGCGCCGCCCAGGCGGTCGGCCGGGAGACCATCCCCGCGATCGTCCGGGACACCAAGGACGACGCGATGCTCCGGGACGCGTTGCTGGAGAACATCCACCGCGCCAACCTGAACCCGCTGGAAGAGGCGGCGGCCTACCAGCAGCTGCTGGAGGAGTTCGGCGCCACCCACGAGGAGCTGGCCCGGCGGATCGGCCGCAGCCGCCCGCAGATCTCCAACACCATCCGGCTGATGAACCTGCCGGCCGCTGTGCAGCGCCGGGTCGCCGCCGGAGTGCTCTCCGCCGGTCACGCCCGGGCACTGCTCAGCCTCGACGACGCCGAGGCGCAGGAGCAGCTCGCCAAGCGAATCGTCGCCGAGGGCATCTCCGTACGCGGTGCCGAGGAACTGGTGCACTTGGCGCTCGCCGAGGAGCCGGCGAAGACGGCCGCCGCGAAGCGCCGGCCGAAGCCGCACGCCCCGGCGCTCACCGATCTCGCGGACCGGCTCTCCGACCGGTTCGACACCCGGGTGAAGGTCGACATCGGCCGGAGCAAGGGCAAGATCACGATCGAGTTCGCCACCGTTGACGACCTGGAGCGGATCGTCGGGATCATCGGCATGGACGGTGAGGAGCAGCCCGAGGCGTAGCCGTCAGAGGTTGTCCGGCCGGCCGCATCGCCCGCGAGGGGTGCGGCCGGTTCTCTTTCTCCAGGACGCCGTTTCGGTTGCGAACCGTCTGCTGCTGCCCGCGCGAGGCGCGTGGCCGGATCGGCGTCCTTCCCGCTGGTTGCACGTGAAACGAGAATGCCGGTGCCCTGTGCCCTGTGCCCTGTGCCCTGTGCCCGGTGCCCGGTGCCCGGTGCCCGGTGCCCGGTGCCCGGTGCCCGGTGCCCGGTGCCCGGTGCCCGGTGCCCGGTGACGCGGCGACGCGGTGGCCCGGTGACGCGGTGGCGCGGTGGCGTCGTGACGCGGGTGGCGGGGGTAGCGGTGGTAGCGCGGTGGCGACGTGCCGAGGCGACGCGGTCGCGCGGTCGCGCGGCGGCGGGATAGGCCGGGTGACTAAGGCGACTGGCGCAACTTGGGCGGCTGGTTCGCTTCTGCTTCCGGGCTGGGGCGCCGAACTCGCAGACTCGCCTCAGAAGGAGGGCAAGGACGGGGTGCAGCCCGGTCGGTAGGCGGCGGCGTTTCACGTGAAACGGGTAGGCCCGCGTAAGGCCGCTGAAGCACTCCCGCCGCCCCGCCGATGCGGCGCGCGACGCTACTGGTCGAAGCTGTACATCGAACTGCCCACGAAGCGGCGGCCGCTGCCGAAGGTGAACCTCCGCTCGGGCGTGGGCAAAGGGCAACCACGTGGGTTGCAGACCTGGGCTCGTCGCCTTTGGCTACCGTGGCCCGCCCTTCGGGCGGCCCAGTCCCATCCCGGCCGCTACTGGCCACCCGGCCAAACGATGACGCGCGTCCATCGCGTCGATGCTGACATCGCGTCGCTGATGCGGCCGTCTCGCCGATGCCCCGCGCCGGTGGCCGTCGGTGCAGCCGCCGCCGCTTCGCACTCACCGCCCCGACACCCACCGCCCCGCACGCTGCCATCCCGCTAGAGCGGCAGCTGGACCGAGTGGAACACCATGGGCATCAAAACGCCTCGGAGACACCCATGGTGTTCCACCGCACCCGGGGCGGCTGGCGTTGGCGAGCCCGGACCGAAGTGGTTCCGTCTGGGGGCGCGCGTTTCCCAAGATGTCCCCGTCGCCCCAGCCGATGACCACCCTGTCAGCAACGCCTCCAGACCACCCGCACAGGAGCCGGATGAGTTGTCGCTAGCCGCTGATTTCTCGCAGGTTCGAAGCGGGCGCGAGAATGCTCGCCGGAGCGACCGAGCGACCGAGCGACCGAGCGACCGAGCGACCGAGCGGCCGGAGCGACCACAGCGGGCCGGAGCGACCAGAGCGGGCCGGAGCGGGCCGGAGCGACCGGAGCGACCGGAGCGACCGGAGCGGGCCGTCCGGCCGGGGCGGCCAAAGCGGCGGGGCGGCCGGGAACGGCAGGAGCCCCGGTGACCCGGCTGGCCCCGGTGGCTCGGGGTGAGCCGCGGTGCGCCGCTGAGCCGAGGTGGCTCGGATGCCGCTTCGTGGGCCGGCCTGGCGGACGCCGCCGTCCCGGCTGCTTGGCACTCGGCGGGGTGTCCGGCCGGGCTGGGCCCTCATGTCGCAGACCGGTTGGTCGACTCGGCGGGCGGACCGGGTCGAGAGTCACCGTGGATCAGCCGGCCATCGAGAACCCCGGCCCAGCGAACCCCCGCGCCGGGCTGACGTGGGACCCAGCCTCCGGCGTACCGAGGACCGGCGTGGAACCACGGACGATCCGACCGCCGTCGTTTCACGTGAAACCGACCGCAAGAAGCCCTTCCCGAACCCGGTACGGATCGCGCGCCCGATCGTTGGAAGAACGGATCCACACGCCCTCCAGTTATCCACAGCAGTTGTCCACAGGCTCGTCTCGTTTCACGTGAAACGAAGCGCGGAAACCCTTGCTGAGCAGTGGATGACGCACCGTACTGGTGATCTCGGCACCCTGTGGACAACGTGGTGGACAACCTGTGCGCGGCCAGTGGAACGGGTAGGGACAGGCGTCGCCAACTCGGTTAGGGTCAGCGTCGTGCCGGACACCCCTCCCTCAGTTCCAGACTTCACCCAGTGGCCGTCCTTTCCCTTCGAGGGCGATCTCCGCGTCAAGCAGCTCGACGAGCCCGTACCGTTCGAACCTCCCCGCCGTGGCGAGGCGGACCGGGAGTGCACCGCCTGCAATGCGCCCGACGAGGCGTACATCTGGGTCGGTGAGCGGTGGCGGGTCCGTGCCATGGACCGGCCCACCGGTCTGCCGATGGTCCTGATCCTGGAGTCCCGGTCCCACCTGGATCTGGGCGACCTGCCGAATCTGCTCGCCGCCGAGCTGGGCGTGATGACCGTGCGCCTGGAGCGGGCCGTCCGGTCGCTCGACGGCGTGGCCCGGGTCCACGTGAATCGTTGGGGCGACGGTTCCGCGCACCTGCACCTGTGGTTCCTGGCCCGGCCGTACGGGCGGCTGCAACTGCGCGGCACGTTCCTGTCGCTGTGGGACTCGATCCTGCCCCCCATCTCCGAGGACAAGTGGCGGGAGAATCTGGCCCTGGTGGCTGCGTGGCTCGCCGAGTTCGGTGGCCGGCCGCTCGCCGAGCCGCCGCGCATCCAGTGGCAGGCCCCGTCGAGCTTTGCCCCGGCCTCGGCCGCGGACGCCGCTGAGGAGCCCGAGGACGAGCCCGCATCAGTGATCGAGGCTGCGGACGAGATCCCGGAGTCCGAGGCGGCAGGGGGCGTCTCAGACCCCTCCGCGGGCCCGTCGGTCGACGACCCGGAGGACGGATCCGAGGCGGCCGAGGAGCAGGAGACCGGGGACGCCCCGACTGCTGGCGAGGCCGAGGACATGGTCGACGACGGCCAGCCGCGGGCGGGGCGTACCCGGGAGGGCTGACCTCAGCGGCGGGCGGCGGCCCGGGTCACGAGCGTGCCGAGCACCCGGCCGAAGTCCAGCCCGGCCGCCTGGATCGCCAGCGGCAGCAGCGACGTCTCGGTCATGCCCGGGGAGACGTTCACTTCCAGCACGTGCGGGTCACCGCCGGCGTCGACGATCAGGTCGACCCGGGACACGTCGCGCAGGCCGAGCGCGGTGTGCGCGGCGAGCGCCACCTCGGTCACCCGGGCTGTCGTCGCGGCGTCGAGCCGGGCGGGCGCGTGCCAGGTGGTACGGCCGGCGGTGTAGCGGGCCGCGTAGTCGTAGACGCCGTTGCGCGGCACGATCTCGACCGGGGGCAGGGCCTGCGGGCCCTTGCCGAGGTCGAGCACGGAGACCGCCACGTCCATTCCGGGCACGTAGCGCTCCACGAGTGCGGTCTGGTCGTACGCGAAACAACCCACCATGGCGGCCGGCAGCGACGCCGCCTCCCGGACCACGGCGGCGCCCAGTCCGGAGCCGCCCTGCGCCGGTTTGACCATCAGCGGCAGCCCGAGCCGGTCGACGATCCGGTCCAGGACGGCGACCGCGCCCAGCTCGGAGAAACGGTCGTGCGGCAACGCCACCCAGTCGGGCGTCGGGATGCCCGCCTCGCGCAGCACCGCCTTCGCCGACGGCTTGTCCCAGGCGAGCCGGGAGGACCGGGCGTCGCAGCCGACGTAGGGCACGTCCCAGAGGTCGAGCACGCCGCGCAGCGAGCCGTCCTCGCCGGTGGCGCCGTGCAGGGCGATCACCACCGCGTCCGGCGGGTCGGCGGTCAGCGCGGGCAGCAACGCCACGTCGGCGTCGCGCAGTTCCGCCTGCACGCCGACCGCGCGCAGCGCGTCGAGCACCCGGCGGCCCGACCGCAGCGAGACGTCCCGCTCGTAGGAGAGACCGCCGGCGAGTACGAGCACGTGCAGCTCGTCGACGGCGGATCCGGTCACGGGAGGCGGTGCGGCAGGGCTGTCGGACATGCGGGCATCATGCCAAGTCGGGACCGGGCGCGTCCGAGCCGCCCTGGCGTCGGCGGGGTCCGGCACCGCCGACCGCGCCGAAGACCTTCCGCATCGCGATCTCCTGCTCCATCACCCCGGCCAGCCGGCGGACACCCTCGCGGATCCGCTCCGGCGTCGGGAAGGAGAAGTTCAGCCGCATGTTCCCGGCGCCGGTGCCGTCGGCGTAGAAGCCGGTTCCCGGCACGTACGCGACGCGGGCGGCCACTGCCCGCGGCATCATCGCCTTGGAGTCGAGCCCGTCGGGCAGCGTCGCCCAGACGAACAGGCCGCCCTGCGGCCTGGTCCAGGTGGTGCCCTCCGGCATCAGGTCGGCCATCGCGTCGAGCAGCGCGTCCCGGCGCTCGCGGTAGATCTCGCGGTAGACCTTGAGCTGCTGCCGCCAGGGCATGGTGCCGAGGTACGTGGAGACGGCCGACTGGGCGTAGGCGCTCGGGCAGAGGATCTGCGCCTCACTGGCGATGACCAGCTTGTCGCGGACCGCGTGCGGGGCCAGGATCCAGCCCACCCGCAGGCCCGGCGCGAACGTCTTGGAGAACGTGCTCAGGTAGAAGACTCCCTCGCGCCGCCGGGCCCGCAGCGGCCGGGGCGCCTCGCCCTCAAAGCCGAGCTGACCGTACGGGTCGTCCTCCACCACGAGCAGCCCGGCGCGCTCACAGATGTCGAGCACCCGTTCGCGCCGCTCCTCGCTCAGCGTCACGCCGGCGGGGTTCTGGTAGGTGGGGATGGTGTAGAGGAACTTCACCCGGCGGCCGGCCCGGGCCAGGTCGGCGATGGCCACCTCCAGCGCCTCCGGGATGAGCCCTTCGTCGTCCATCGGCACGTGGGCCACCTGGGCCTGGGCGGCCTGGAACACCCCGAGCGCGCCGACGTACGTCGGCCCCTCGGCGAGCACCACGTCACCCGGGTCCAGGAAGAGCCGGGCCACCAGGTCGAGGGCCTGCTGGCCGCCGACGGTGACGACCACGTCCTCCGGGGAGGCGCCGCACGAGGCGTCGATCCCGGAGAGGGACATCACCTCGCAGATCCGCTCGCGCAGCTCCGGGGCGCCCTGGCCGACGCCGTACTGGAGGGTGGTGGCGCCGTGCTCGGAGCCGAGCCGGCCGAGCATCTCGCCGACCGCGTCGAGCGGCAGCGCCGCGATGTAGGGTGCCCCACCGGCGAGCGAGACGACCTCCGGCCGGTTGGCCACCGCGAAGAGCGCCCGGATCTCCGAGGCGGTCATCCCGCGGACGCGCCGGGCGTACCTGTCGGTGTAGTCGTCGAGCGTCGTGCCGGTCATGACATCACCTCGATCGGGTGTCGGCGGGGCTGCCGCCCGGTGTGGTACCCGCGATGCCGACATCCATTGGCGGCGAGGGCCGGTTGGTCGATCGTAGTCCCCGGTGACGGTAGCGGCACCGGCCGTGTGGACACGTCCACATCCCGGACCCGCCACTCGGCCGTCCGGGCGGGGGTTCACGCGTTCCCTCCCGTACCGCCGGACAGGGGCGTACGATCGCTCGTCGGGAGCAGGAGGGCGCGGGAGGAACCGGCGCTCCGAGCCTATTGGTGGGGTGCGCTCATGTCGCGACGTCTGGTCAGCCTGACCCTGGACACGCTGGAGGACCTGCCTCGATCGTGCCGGCGCTGCGTCTACTGGGAGCTGGATCCGGTCTCCGCGGAGCGGGCCTGCGCAGCAGGTGACCCGGGCCTGGAGAAGGAGGCGTGGGTCTCCCAGACGCTGCTGGAGTGGGGTTCCTGCGGCAAGCTCGTCTACGTCGACGGGATGCCGGCCGGCTTCGTCATGTACGCGCCGCCGGCGTACGTCCCGCGCTCGATGGCGTTTCCCACCTCGCCGGTCTCGGCGGACGCGGCGCTGCTGATGACGGCGCACGTGGTGCCCGCCTTCGCCGACGGCGGCCTGGGCCGGATGCTGGTCCAGGGCGTGGCCCGCGACCTGACCAAGCGCGGCATCAAGGCGATCGAGGCGTTCGGGGACGCCAAGTTCGGCGACGACGCGGACGACCCGGCCCGCGCCTGCGTGGCGCCCGCCGACTTCTTCCTCTCGGTGGGCTTCAAGACGGTCCGGCCGCACCCGCGCTACCCGCGCCTGCGGTTGGAGTTGCGGACGGCGCTGAGCTGGAAGTCGGACGTCGAGTACGCGCTGGAGAAGCTGCTCGGCTCGATGAGCCCGGAGACGCTGCTGCGGCCGGTCCGCCCGGCGCCGGCCACCCGCTCGACCAGCTGAGCGGGGGTCAGTCGACGACGGTGCCGGCGGCGAGTGCCGCCCGCAGTTCGGTCACGTCGATCGAGCCGGTCGGCACGTCGCGTTCGATCGGCAGGTACATCCGCTGCACCGCGGCGACGATGGCCTCGGCCACCCGGTCCCGGAACCGGGGGTCGACCAGCCGGGCCCGGTCGTCCGGCGAGGTCAGGTAGCCGACCTCGACGCGTACCGCGGGCATCCGGGTGAGCCGGAGCAGCTCCCACGCCTTGGCGTGGGTACGGCAGTCACGCAGCCCGGTGCGGGCCACGATCTCCCGCTGCACCAGCCCGGCCAGACGTTCGCCGGTCGCCGACGTGACGCCGTTGTCGGTGCCGTAGTGGTAGGTGGCGACCCCCTCGGCGGCCGGGTTGGCGTGGTGGTCGGTGTGCAGCGAGATGAACACGTCGGCGCCGAGGGAATTGGCGAGCTGGGCCCGGTCCGCGTCGGGCAGGCAACTCGCGGGCGCGGGGCCCCGGGTCAGCTGCACCCGTACGCCGGCCGCGGCGAGCCGCCCCTCCAGCCGGCTGGCGAGGTCGTGCACGAGGTCCGCCTCGGTCCAGTGCAGCGGGCCGTCGGGCACCACCACGCCCGGGTCGGTGCCTCCGTGCCCCGGGTCGATCACCACGGTCCGCCCGACCAGCTCCGGCCCGGCCTGCCGGATGGCGTCGGACTCGCGCAGCCACTGCGGGCGTCCGCCGACCACCTTGCGGCCGAGGCGGCGCAGCGCGTTGACGGTGTGCGGCCCGCACGACCCGTCCGGTTTCAGCCCCATCTCCCGCTGGAACTGGGCCACCGCGCGGGAGGTGCGGATGCCGTAGATGGCGTCGGCGCGCCCCACGTCGTACCCCATCTCCAGGAGGCGTTCCTGGAGCGAGCGGACGTCCTCGCCGGTGATCGGCTCGGGTACGGCGTGGAAGAGCGCGCGGGCGCCGAACCGCCAGCGGGCCGCGTCCAGCGCCCGCCAGGTCTCGGCGCCGACGCGCCCGTCGACGCTGAGGCCGCGGGACTGCTGGAACGCCCGGACCGCGCGTTCGGTCTCGGCGTCGTAGTCGTCGCCTCCGCCCTCGGCGGGAAGAAGCTCCAGGCCGACGAGGACGGTACGGATCTCGGCCACCGCCGGTCCCTGGTCACCGGGTCGGATCGGATGCACGACGACCCCCTATGCACGGACGTTGGCAGGACCGGAACTCCGACGAGATGCTTACGGAGCGTACCGTGACCGGTACCCGGCGGGTTCGTGTTCATGCAGGTCAGGAAAGCCGGAACCCCCGTCACCCGGGCGGGGTGACGGGGGTTCCGGCGCTGCCGGTACGGCTCAGAGCGCCGACTCGATGAGCTTGAGCAACTCGCCCTTCGGCTTGGCGCCGGCGATCGACTGCACGGGCTGGCCGTTCTTGAAGATCGTCAGCGTCGGCACCGACATGACCCGGTAGGCGCGCGCCGTCTCCGGGTTCTCGTCGATGTTGAGCTTGACGATGGTGACCTGGTCCTTCATCTCGCCGGCGATCTCCTCCAGCAGCGGCGAGACCTTGCGGCACGGGCCGCACCACTCCGCCCAGAAGTCCACCAGGACCGGCTTGTCGGACTGCAGCACGTCGCTGACGAAACTCGCGTCAGTGACCGCCTTGGTTGCTCCCACTATGAACTCTCCTCCTCCGAACCTTGCTCGTCGAACTCTCAGCCCTGGATGGTGGCGATGAAGCGCTCGGCGTCCAGCGCGGCGGCACAGCCGGTGCCGGCCGCCGTGATGGCCTGCCGGTAGGTGTGGTCGACCACGTCACCGGCCGCGAACACGCCCGGCACGCTGGTACGGGTGCTCGGCGCTTCGACCTTCACGTACCCCTCGTCGTCGAGCTCCACCTGGCCGCGGAACAGCTCACTGCGCGGGTCGTGCCCGATCGCCACGAACACGCCCGTGACGTCGAGCACCTTGCTCTCGCCGGTGTGCACGTTGCGCACCCGTACGCCGTTGACCTTGCCGTCGTCGCCGAGGATCTCCTCGACCACGGTGTTCCACTCGACCTTGATCTTCTCGTTGCTCAGCGCCCGGTCCGCCATGATCTTGCTGGCGCGGAACGAGTCGCGGCGGTGGAGGATCGTCACCGACTCGGCGAACCGGGTGAGGAAGCTGGCCTCCTCCATCGCCGAGTCGCCGCCGCCGACCACCACGATGTGCTGGTTGCGGAAGAAGAAGCCGTCACAGGTGGCGCAGGACGACACCCCGTGGCCGAGGTATTCCTGCTCGCCCGGCACGCCGAGCGGCCGCCAGGCGGAGCCGGTGGAGAGGATGACGGCGCGGGCGCGGTACGCGGTCTCGCCCACCCACACGGTGCTGACCGCGTCGGAGCCGATCTCGCCGGTGTCCTTCAGCTCGACCCGGGTCACGTCGTCGGTGAGGAACTCGGCGCCGAAACGCTCGGCCTGCTTGCGCATGTTGTCCATCAGCTCGGGCCCGAGGATGCCGTCGGCGAAGCCGGGGAAGTTCTCCACCTCGGTGGTGGTCATCAGCGCGCCACCCGACTGCACGCCCTCGATCACCAGCGGCTTCAGGTTGGCGCGTGCGGCGTAGACCGCAGCCGTGTAGCCGGCCGGACCGGAGCCGATGATGATCAGGTTGCGGACCTCGTCCACTGCCGTCTCCCGATGTGTGTGTTCGTCACCGGCCGCACCGATGTCGATCCCGAGTGCCGACGGCTCAGCGGCGCCGGCGCCTGACTTGCAGAACGTCATCGTACGAAGCGGGGATTCCCGAGCCGGTCATCCGGTGGGTCAGGTCACGTGGCGGGACACGCGTGATGACCGCGTTTTCACCCTACCCGCGTACGGAAGCGCGTGTCCGCGCCGGACCCGGGCACGCCGCACTCCGGCCCGCTCGCCCAGCCCCAGCGGGCGCCGGTCGCGTCGGCGAACGTCACCACGAGCGCCGGAGCGCCCTGGTACCGGGCGTAGTCGATCATGTCGATGGTGAGCGGGGTGGCGCCGTGCTCCGTGCCGATCGCGGTGAGGCACGCGCCGAGCGTTTCCGGCCGGGTCAGCCGGTCCAGCCCGGCGAACCCCCCGGCGCGGTACTTGTCGCTGTACAGCGGCGTCTCCGGGCCGTTCTCCCGCGCCGCGCCGGACGGAGCGGCCATGTCCTGCGGCGTCGACTTCGCCCCGGTGGGCACGCGGGCGGCGGCGAGGCGTTCCGGGGTCCAGTCGGTGCCGCTGCGCAGCGCCGGTCCGGTGGTCCGGTACGGCGCGGCGGCCATCGGCGCCGCCTCCCCGGCCGCCCGGTCGGCCGTACCGCCGTCGCCCGGGTCGGCCAGCCGGCCGACACCGAGCCCCACCGCCGCGACCGAGGCCGCGGCCAGGGCCACCGGCCCGGCGATCCGGGCCCAGCGCCGGGGACGACGACCGGGGCCGCTGTGCCGTTCGGGACGCGACGCGGCGCCGGGCGGGCGGGCCGCGCCGCCGGCCTGAGCCGGTACGACGGGCGTACCGTCGCGCAGCGCGCCCGGTCCGGCCCCGGCGAGCGCCGCCGTGATCCGGTCGGTCACCGCCACCGGCATCTCCGGCGTGGGCGCCGCCGCCCAGCCGGCCAGGTCGGCGTGCACCAGGTCGACCGCCTCGGCGAGCGTCTCGTACGCGACCCGCCATGCCGGGTCCTGCTCGACCAGCCGGGCCACTGTCGCCTGCTCGGGGGTGCCGTCCAGCGCCCCGCCGAGGTAGTCGGCGAGCAGGTCGTGGTCGACCTCGCTGAACTCCCGGGAAGTCACGGCTCCTCCTGGCTGACGGCCTGACGGGACGCTCCCGACGAGGATCCGACGCCCTCGGGGCCCCGCCGGTTCCCGGAGGTGACCCGCGGCACGTCGGCCGTAGGGGAGTCGGAACCGGTCCGCAGGTGCCCGAGCAGGACGGCGAGCCTCGCCCGGCCCCGGGCGCACCGGCTCTTCACGGTCCCCTCGGCGACGCCGAGCATCAGGGCCACCTCGGCGACCGGATAGCCCTGCACGTCCACCAGGACCAGCGCGGCCCGCTGTTCGGCCGGTAGCGCCGCGAGAGCCTGCCGGACCACGAGCGCGGTGTCGTGGTCGTGTGCCGGTGCGGCCGGTTCCCGCCCGCCGGTGTGCCGGCCCGGTTCGCCGTCGGTGTGCGTCCCGTCCGGCAGCGGGACGGTGGCGTGGGTCTGCCGCCGCCGGATCCGGTCCAGGCAGGCGTTCACCACGATCCGGTGCATCCAGGTGGTGACCGCCGAGTCGCCCCGGAACCGGGCGGCGGCGCGGTGGGCGGAGAGCATGGCGTCCTGGAGGGCGTCCGCCGCCTCCTCGCGGTCGCCGATCGTACGCAGGGCGACCGCCCAGAGCCGGTCGCGGTGCCGCTGGAACAGTTCGGTGAAGGCGTCCCGGTCGCCCGCCACGTGGGCCCGGAGCAGGTCCAGGTCGGAGCGGCCGGGCTGCGGGTCGTCGCGTTCCGCCATCACCACGTCCGGCGGAGGTGGCGCGGCGGGCGCGGCCGACGGGTCACGAGCCCTGGACCGTGATCTCCTGGACGCCGAGCTTCCAGGTGCTGCCGTTGTCCTTCACCGGCAGCTTGGTGATCCAGAAGAGGAGGTACTGGTACTTCTGGTCCGGCTGGAAGGCGTCGAAGATCATCTTCGTGCCGCCGTTCTCGTTCGCCGGCCCGACCACCGTGGAGTAGGCGTTCACCAGCTGCTTGTCGCCGGCGGAGGTGGACGGGAAGTCGCCGCGGGCACCGGTACGCAGCTCGACGGTGGCGCCGGTGGCCGACAGCGTCGCCTCCAGCTGCTTGACCGAGTGCGGGGCACCCAGGTCGATCCAGACGCCCATGCCCTTCTTGAGGCCGCCGAACTTGGCGTTCGTCCGGTAGGTGTTGGTCTCCCAGCCCTCGTCGTCGTCGCCGTCGATGACCTTCTCGGCGTTGCGCACCTCCGCGCGATCGCCGTCCGGGTCGATGATCCGTACGTCCTGGATGGTGAGCTTGCGGACCTGCGCTGCGGGCTCGTCGCCACCGCCGGCGCTGGCCGGCGCGCTGTTCGACGGCTGGGCGACCGGCTCCTTGTCGCCGTCGTCGCCACCGCCGAGCGCGTTGATGCCGATGAGCAGCCCGACCAGGGCGACAGCCAGCATGCCGGCGATGCCGATGGCGACCTTGCGCCCGCCGGCCGCGGCCAGCGGCGAGGGCTCCTCGCCGGGCTCGGCGGTGAAACGCAGCGGCCCGGCCTGCTCCAGGAACTGCTCGTCGGCCGGGATGTCGAGCCGGCTCAGCTCGGCGGCCAGCACGTCCGACGCCGGCGGGTCGATCTCCCGGTCGAGCAGGTCCATGGTCAGGTCGTCGAGGTACGCCGGCACGCCGGCACGCACCTGCCGGGGCGCGGCGATGGCGCCGGTGGCGTCGCGGACCGCGTCCGGCAGGGCGGCGCGGCCGTGCCCGGCGGTGGCGCCGTGCAGCGGGGCCTCGCCGTGCGGCCAGTGCCCGGTCAGGGCGAAGTAGAGCACCCCACCGACCGCGCGCAGGTCGTTCTGCTGGCTGTCCGCCCCGTCGGTACGCGCGTCGGCGAGCACCACCCGGCCGTCGTCGCTGATCATCACCGTGCCGGGGTGCAGGTTGCCGTGCACCATGCCGGTGGCGTGTACGGCGGCGAGGGCGCTCGCGACGGCGTTGCCGATCGCGGTGGCCCGAGCCGGGTCGAGCGGCCCGTCGGCGGCGACCATCTCGCGCAGCGACTGCCCGTCCACCCACTCGCGGACCACGTAGGCGCGGTCGTCCTCGTCGATCGCGTCGTAGACGCCGACCAGGTTGGGGTGGATGACGCGGCTCGCGGCGACCGCGGCCTGAAGCATCTCGGTGGCGGAGTCGCCACCCGGGTAGCGGAGGACCACCGCGACGGGACGGCGGAGCACCACGTCGACACCGCGCCAGACCAACCGGCCCGCGCTGTCGTTGTTGATGTGCTCGACCAGTTCGTACCGCTCGGCGAGCAGCTCACCGACCGTGGGAGCACCGAAGGTCACGACCGCAGGAGAGGTCTCCTCCGCTTCCTGACCCTCGCCGACCTGGGTCACCCGTCCTCCCTCGGTGATCGCGTCGATCGATGGACCCGTGCTGCTGGGCATGTGGCTTCCCGCTCTGCCTTCGGTGGAACGGCCGCGGTCTCGACGCCCGCGTCGATCCCGGTCGTACCCGTCGAGAGCGACCTTACCCGGGATGCCCGGTTCTCCGACATGTCATCTTCCCGCTGTGACCGGCCGGAAGGCCAGTCGCCACGGGCTCCCGGCCGGGTCGCCCGCCCACCCGGCGGGCGAGCCGGACACGCACCGCCAATCTAGAGGTTGACGGCAACGAGGTGGCACAGGGGCGTACCGGTGCGGCGACGGGGAGGTTTTCCCCTTCCCGGCCTGCGCTCCCTCGTCCGTACGGTTGGTTGTCCACAGGCCGAGAGGCCCAGTGGACGGGGGAATTCCAAGTTATCCACAGCCGTATCCCCAGCCTGGTGATCCTCGTTCACCGTCGGTCACCGAGGGGGTCAACGCCCGAGGCGCCGCCGGACCATCCCGACCACCTCGGTGATCTCGCCGATCCGCAGCACCATGGCGAGCCCGAGGTAGGTGGCGCCGATCGCCGCCCCGCCGATCACCAACTGGACCGCCGCGGCGAGCCAGCTCAGGCTCGCCGGGTCGCCCGGCAGCACCGCGACCACGAGCAGGCCGACGACCGCCGCGCCGAGGGCCGCCACGACCACCCGGCCGAGCGTGCGCATGATCCCGCCCAGCCCGATCCGGCCCACCCGGGGCCGCAGCAGCATCGCCGAGATGATCGCCGCCGCCAGGTACGACACGGCGTTGCCGAGCATCATCCCGGCCGCCGCGAACGTGTTCGAGAAGATCAGGAACAGACCGACCTGGAGCAGGACGCGCAGCGCCACCACCGGAATGTTGACCAGAGCCGGGGTACGGGTGTCCGGCAGCGCGTAGAACGCGAAGGTGAAGAGCTGGCTGACCGCGAACGGCACCAGGCCGAGCGCCGCCACCAGCAGCACCGTCGACGTGGCCACCGCGTTGTCGCCGGTGAACGCGCCGTACCGGAACACCACCACCGAGATCGGGGCGGCCAGCACCGCGTAGCAGACCGCGATGGGCGCGAGCACCGCGGTGACCATCCGGGTGCCCCGGGACAGGTCGGCGGTGACGTCGTGGAACCGGTTCTCGGCGGCGGCCGCGCTCATCCGCGGCATCAGCGCGGTGATGATCGAGACGGCGATGATGCCGTGCGCCATCATCAGCAGCAGGAAGACGTTGTTGTAGATCAGCAGGCCGGCGTTCTGGCCGTCCCCGCCGGTGGCCCGGTTGAGCAGGTTGACCACCACGAAGAGGCCGAGCTGGTTGACCGCGACGTAGCAGAACATCCAGGCGCCGAGCCGGGCCAGCTCGCGCAGCCCCAACTCGCGGAAGTCGAACCGTGCCTTCCACCGGAAGCCGACCTTGCGCAGCGCGGGCAGCAGGCCGATCGCCTGCACCGCGACGCCCAGCAGCGTGCCGCCGCCGACCAGCAGGATCCGGTCCCAGCCCACCTCGCCGGGCGGCAGCGCCTTCGCGCTGTAGACGACGATGTACAGGCCGAACGTGCCGATGGACACGATGTTGTTGAGGATCGGCGCCCACATCGGGGCGGCGAAGTGCCCCCGGGTGTTCAGCACCGCGGCGATCAACGCGCTGATGCCGGTGAAGAACAGCATCGGCAGCATCAGGTACGACAGCCGGGTGACCAGCGTGGTGTACGCCGGGTCGTCGCTGCCGGCCGCGTACACGGCGGTGAGCACCGGGGCCAGCACCACGGCGATCAGCGCGGTCGCGGCCAGGGCCAGCACCGCGAGGGTCAGCAGGCGCTGCGCGTACGCCTCGCCCCGGTCCGCGTCGATCTTGCGGCGGCGGACCAGCACCGGCACCAGGACGCTGGTCAGCACGCCGCCGAGCAGGAACTCGTAGACCTGGTTGGGCAGGAACTGGGCGGTGGTGAACGCGTCACCGACCATGGTGCCGAGCGCGGCGCCGATCATCAGGTTGCGGATGAAGCCCGTACCCCGACTGACCAGGCTGCCGATGGCCATCACCGCGCTGTTCGCCGCGGCGCTGGTCTCGGCCACCACCTCCTGCGGGGGCGCGACGGCCTCGACGCCCGGCTGGTTCAGCGGCTCGGCGGAGATGAAGGTGGCGCCGTCGTCCGGCGGCAGGCCGCCGCCGTGCGCGTTCGCGCTGCGGTAGAGCCCGCCGCTCATCTGCCAGCCTCCAAGGGGTACGTCGCAACCGGGTCCGGCCGGCCCCGCCCAACCGGAACCTTAGTCAACCTCCGCCCGTTACCCGCGCCCGGCGCGGTCGATCCACCCTCGGCCCGATAGGCTGGCGATCCCATGTCCGAAGCCTCCGCCTCCCACGCCGCCGACCGCCGCGAGCTGACCGCCGCGCAGCGCAACGCCGTCGCCGAACTGCTCCGAGTCTCACCGGTCGCCGACGAGCTGGGCCGGCGCTTCGCCCAGGCCGGTCACGAACTGCACCTGGTGGGCGGATCCGTCCGCGACGCGCTGCTCGGCCGGCTCGGCAACGACCTCGACTTCTGCACCGACGCCCACCCCGACGAGACGGTCAAGGTCATCCGTGGCTGGGCGGAGTCGATCTGGGAGACCGGGCGTGAGTTCGGCACCATCGCCTGCCAGCGCGACGGCCTCAACCTGGAGATCACCACCTTCCGGGCCGAGGTCTACGACCAGGTCAGCCGTAACCCGGTGGTGCAGTACGGCACCAGCCTGGTCGAAGACCTGAAGCGCCGCGACTTCACCGTCAACGCGATGGCGGTCAGCCTGCCCGACCACCGGTTCACCGACCCGTACGGCGGGCTGGCCGACCTGGCCGCCAAGATCATCCGTACCCCCGGCACGCCGCAGGAGTCGTTCCGCGACGACCCCCTGCGGATGCTGCGCGCGGCCCGGTTCGCCGCCCAGCTCCGCTTCGCCGTCCACCCGGACGTCCGCGCCGCGATGACCGAGATGGCCGGCGACCTGGACCGGATCACCGCGGAACGGATCCGGGACGAGTTCACCAAGCTGCTCTGCGGCGCCGACCCGATCACCGGGCTGCGGCTGCTCGTCGACACCGGCCTGGCCGAGCGCTTCCTGCCCGAGCTGACCGGCCTGAAGCTCACCATCGACGAGCACGCCCAGCACAAGGACGTCTACGAGCACACGCTCACAGTGGTCAGCAACGCCATGTCACTGGAGTCCGACGGCTGCGACTTCGTGCTGCGGATGGCCGCGCTGATGCACGACGTCGGCAAGCCGGCCACCAAGGCGGTCGGCGCGGACGGCCGGGTCAGCTTCCACCACCACGAGGTGGTCGGGGCCCGGCTGACCAAGGCCCGGATGAAGGCGATGCGCTACTCCAAGGAGATCACCTCCCAGGTGGTCAAGCTGGTCGGCCTGCACCTGCGCTTCTACGGGTACGGCCGGGGCGAGTGGACCGACTCGGCGGTGCGCCGGTACGTCACCGACGCCGGCGACCTGCTGTCCCGCCTGCACAAGCTGACCCGTTCCGACTGCACCACCCGCAACCGGCGCAAGGCCGCGCAGCTCGCGGCCGACTACGACGCGCTGGAGGAGCGGATCGCCCGGATCGCCGCCGAGGAGGACCTGGCCCGGGTGCGGCCCGACCTGGACGGCAACGCGATCATGGAGTTGCTCGGCGTGCCGCCGGGACCGGTGGTCGGCCGTGCCTGGCAGCACCTCAAGGAGCTGCGCCTGGAGCGCGGGCCGCTGGACCGCGACGAGGCCGAGGCGGCGCTGCTGCGCTGGGCCCGCGACGAGGGCATCATCGGCTGACCTCCCCGCGCGGGGAAGCTCCACGACGATACGGCGGCGTGTCGACCGAAAGGTTGACGTGCATCGGTCGATGTCTCGCGCATGATGATGGTCATCATCAGCCACCCGGATCGACGGGTACGGCTGTCCTGATCACATCCGCCCGTCCCGAAGGGACGGCCGCTGGACACGGGGAGAGCATTCAGTGTCACGTCATGGCGCGCTGCGCCGCTCCGCGCTGGTGGGGCTTGCCCTCACCTCCGCGACCTCCATCATCTGCGCCGCCACCGGCGGCGCCGCCTCGGCCGACCCGGCCGGCCCGAAGCGTGCCCCGGTCCGGGGCGCCGACACCGCCGCGGCGGTACCCGGCCGCTACATCGTCGTCCTCAAGGACGGCAAGGCCGGTCCCGCCAAGGTGAAGTCCACCGCGTCGGCCCTCGCCGGCGAGCACGGCGGCTCCGTACGTCGGGTGTTCGGCAAGGCGCTGTCCGGCTACTCCGCCAGCATGGACCGCCGGCAGGCGGAGCGCCTCGCCGCGGACCCGGCCGTCGCCTACGTGCAGCAGGTCCAGCGCTACCAGGCCACCGGCACCCAGACCACCCCGCCGTGGGGGCTGGACCGGATCGACCAGTCGCGGACGAAGACCGACGGCCGGTACACCTACCCGGCGACCGGCGCCGGAGTGACCGCCTACGTCATCGACACCGGCATCGACATCGACCACGAGGACTTCGGCGGCCGGGCCCGCAACGGCTACGACGCGGTGGAGTCCGACGACGTGGCGCAGGACTGCGACGGCCACGGCACGCACGTGGCCGGCACGATCGGCGGCACGAAGTACGGGGTCGCCAAGGACGTCGCGCTCGTCGCCGTACGGGTGCTCGACTGCGACGGCGGCGGCAGCAGCGAACAGGTGCTCGCCGGCATCGACTGGGTCACCTCGCACGCCACCGGGCCGTCGGTGGCCAACATGAGCCTCGGCTTCGGGGGCATCGACCAGGCGGTGAACGACGCGGTCGCCCGCTCCATCGCCTCCGGCATCACCTACGCCGTCGCGGCCGGCAACAGCATGCAGGACGCCTGCGGCGAGTCACCGGCGCGGGTGCCGGCGGCCATCACCGTCGGCGCCACCGACCAGATCGACTTCCGGGCCTGGTTCTCCAACTACGGCACCTGCCTGGACACCTTCGCGCCGGGCACCGGCATCGTCTCGGCCAAGGCCGGCACCGCCACCGGCACGGAGACGATGAACGGCACGTCGATGGCCTCCCCGCACGTGGCGGGCGCCGCGGCGCTGGTGCTGGAGGCACACCCGGGCTGGACCCCGCAGCAGGTGCGCGACTCGGTCGTGGGCACGAGCGTCAGCGGCGCGGTGCACGACATCATGGGCTCGCCCGACCGGCTGCTGCACGTCGGCGACGCGGTGGTGGCGCGCGAGTCGTACGGCCTCAAGGCCCGCGGCAACGGCCTGTACGTGACGGCGGAGAGCGGCGGCAACCGGCCGCTGATCGCGCGCGGCACCGAGGTCGGCGCCTGGGAGCGGTACGACGTGGTGGACGCCGGCAACGGCTACTACGGCCTGCGTGCCGTCACGAACAACCTGTTCGTCACCGCCGAGAGCGGCGGCAACCGGCCGCTGATCGCCCGGTCCGCCGCGATCGGCGACTGGGAGAAGTTCCAGATCGTCACGAACACCGACGGCTCGGTCAGTCTGAAGGCCGTCACAAACGGCAAGTACGTCACCGCCTCGAACACCACCAACCCGCTGATCGCCAGCAAGACCACCATCGGCGCGGCGGAGAAGTTCGACTTCGACGCGGCGCCCCCGGTGGTCGGCATCAAGGCGGTGGCAAACGGCAACTACGTGACCACCGAGAGCGGCGGCACCCGGCCCCTGATCGCCCGGGCCGCGACCGTCGGGGCCTGGGAGCGGTACGAGGTCGTCAGCGTGGGCGACGGGTTCTTCGCCCTGCGCGCGCTGGCGAACAACCAGTTCGTCACGGCGGACGCCGGCGGCAACCGGGCGCTGATCGCGAAGGCCACCGTGATCGACGCCTGGGAGGTCTTCGACTTCCTCGACTACAACACCGACGGCTCGGTCTACCTGCGGGCGAACGCCAACGGCAAGGCGGTCACCGCCGGCGCGACCGGGGGCAGCCAGCTCATCGCCAGCCGCGTCATCGACTGGAACAGCGAGACCCTGGGCCTGAGCACCGGCGAGAAGTTCGTCTTCGCCGCGCTCTGACCCGCCACACCGAAACGGCGCCCGCCGGCTCCCCGAGGGGAGACCCGGCGGGCGCCGTCGTTCGTCACGCGTCGACGGTGCTGCCGTCCACAGTGCTCTTGCCGTTGTTCTGCGCGCTGCTGCCCAGCCGCGCCAGCAGCCCGGCCAGGTCGATGCCGGTGAGGTCGCTGCCCAGCTGGAGACCCTGGGCGACGTTCCCGGCCACCGACTTGGTCAGCGACGACGCGCCGTCGGTGGAGATCACCGTCATCTTGTCGATCGCGCCGATCGGGGCGCTGGCCGCGCCGACCACCTCGGGCAGCACCTTGACCAGCAGGTCCAGGACGGCCGCCTCGCCGTACGCGGCGAACGCCTCGGCCTTGCGGGCCATCGCGTCGGCCTCGGCCTGACCCTTGGCGAGGATGGCCGCCGCCTCGGCCTGGCCCTCCCGCTCGACCGCCTCGGCGATCGCGGAACGCCGGCGCTGCTCCGCCTCGCCCTCCTTGGCGCCCTCGATCGCGTTCGCCTCGGCCAGCGCGGCCCGGCGGGCCCGCTCGCCCTCACCGGTGAGGCGGGCCTGCTCGGCGGCGGCCTGCGCGGCGGCGATGGTCGCCTGCCGCTGCGCGTCGGCGTTGAGCACCGCCGCGTTGCGGTTCGCCTCGGCCTCCTGCTCCACCTTGTACCGGGCCGCGTCGGCCGGCTTGCGCACCTCGGTGTCGAGCTGGCGCTGCTTCAGCTCGGCGTTGCGCTCGGCCACCTTCTGCTGCTCGGAGAGGATCGCCTGGTCCCGCTCGGCCTGGGCGAGCGGCCCGGCCGCCGCCGACTTCGCCTTGGCCGCGTCGATCTCGGCCTGGATGCCGGCCTGCTTGAGCGCCAGGTTCCGGTTCGCCTCGGCGATCGCCTCCTCGGCGAGCAGCCGCTCCTGCTCGGCCTGCTGGCGGGCCCGCGCCTCGGCGATGGCCGCGTCCTTGAGCACCCGGGCCGCCTCCGGCCGGCCCAGGTCCTGCAGGTAGGAGCCCTCGGCCAGGATGTCCTGGAGCTGGAACGTGTCCAGCACCAGGCCCTGGTTGGTCATCGAGTGCTCGGCCTCCTCGGCGACCGCGCTGGCGAACGCCGCCCGGTCCCGGATGATCTCCTCGACGGTGAGCCGCCCGACGATCGAGCGGAGCGCACCGGCCAGCACCTCGCGGGTGAAGTTGTCGATCTCCTCCTGCTGGTTCAGGAAACGCTGGGCGGCGGCGCGGATCGCGTCCTCGGTGCCGCCGACCTTGACGATCGCGACGCCGTGCAGCTCGGTGCGGATGCCCTGCTTGCTCACCGCGCCGCGGATGCTGACGTCGATCCGGCGGCTGGACAGGTCGAGCGACTGGAGCTTCTGCACCACCGGCAGGACGAACACCGAGGCGCCGAGCACGACCTTCTGCCCGGACATGTCGGTGGAGCGGGCTCCGTCGGCGGTCTGGGTGGTGCGGCCCTTGCGGCCGGTGACGATGAACGCCTGGTTCGGCCCGGCCACCTTGATCCGGGACAACACGAAGAGTACGAGGACGACGGCGAGGAGGACCGCGCCGCCGATGGCGACGAGCAGGGGCATGGGCATTCCCGTCTGTTGGTGTCAGTAGGTCTCGACGTGCACGCTGGTCTCGCTCAGTGCTTCGACCACGAAGATCCGGGTGCCGACCGGGATCGGCCCGTCGGCGCGGGCGTTGAGCTTCACCGGCTGGCCGGCGAGGCGTACCCGCACCTCGCCGTAGCCGCCGCTGGGGATCGGCGTCACCACCAGGCCGATCGCGCCGGCCAGGTGGTCGCGGGTGGGGGTGGCGTCGGTGCGCATGTTGCGGGCCGCGCGACTGAGCCGGGCCGCCAGCCAGCCGGTGGGCACGGCGGCGAGCGCGCCGCCGGCCACCGCCGCCGCGATCATCCCGGGGGTACGCCCGCCGAGCAGCTCGTTGACGATCGCGGCGCCGAAGCCGAACGCGCCGGTGAACCCGGCGACCGCCTCCAGCGACACCGGCCCGTCGACGTCCGGCTGGCCGAGGTGGAGCACTCCCGAGCCGAGCAGGGCGAGCGTCAGCACGCCCACACCAACCCCGCCGATGATCAGGAAGATGAGCGTCCCGGTGGCCATGACCTGCACGGTATCGACGCCGTGCAACATCCACTACGTCCAGCAGAGGTTCAGCGCCGGGTCAGCGCGGCGCGATCGTCACCTCGGCGAGGGCGAGGTCCTCCGGCAGCGGCTGACGCACGAGTTCGCGGCCGGTGGTGTCGGCGAGCACGAAGTCCCGCGACCCGTACGGCAGCCGGTAGAGCAGGCGGTCGTCGCCGACCCAGACGACGTCGGCCACCGGTAGCGGGTTCACCACCCGGCCGGTCGCCGCCTCCACGAGCAGGGGCTCCTTCTGCCCCTGCACCACCACCAGCCGCCCGTCCGGTGACCAAGCCCACGGCCCGGCCGGGTCGCCCGGCAGCGGCTCGAACCGGGTGGGCCGGCCGCTGTCGGCGGCGAAGAACTGCACGCCCCGGCGGGGGTGCCGGATCGCCTCGGACCGAGGCCCGTTCGGGTCGGTCTGCTGGAGCAGCACCTCCCGTCCGTCGCGGGACCAGAGGAAGAAGCACGAGTCGGTGCAGGGGTAGCGGGCGGTGTCGACGGCGTGGGACCGCGTGGTGCCGGCGGCGCTCAGCACGACGAAACCGGGGTGACCGACCCGGTTACTGGTGAACAGCAGGCTGCGGCCGTCCGGCGACCAGTTCGGCGAGCCCAGCGCGCGGCCCGGCTCGTACCAGCGGGTGGTGCCCCGGACCACGTCGACCAGGCCGACCTGCCGGGGCCGGTCGTCGTCCCAGACCGCCACCAGCGAGCCGGTGGGCGCGGGCAGGACGGCGTCGTAGCGGCCGTTGCCGAAGTACCGGCCGCGTCCCCGGTCGAGCAGGTACGACGGCCCGGCGGCGCCCGCCCTCGCCTGCGTGCCGGTGACCACCCAGTCGCCGGGCAGCAGCAGCGGCCCGTCCGCCCAGTCCGGTCCGGGCGCCGACCTGATGACAGGCGACGGGTCGACGGTGACCGGCGGCGCGGTCGGCGGCGGGGCGGGACGCGGCCGGAGCAGGACGAACGGCAGCGCCACTGCGAGCACGGCGACGAGCGCGGCAGCGGCAGTGCCCACCCGCCGTCGGCGGCGCAGCCTGCGGCCCCGGCCGAGCGCGCGCCACGCCAGGTCCGGCGCGGGCGCGGCGCCGTCGGCGAGATCGTGTACGGCCGTCCGCAGCGTCTCGTCCAGCGACGTGCTCATCGGGTCACCTCCGTCCGGTTCGTCAGCCCGTCCAGCCCCGGCACCAGCTTCCGGAGGCGGGCCAGCGCCTTGGTGCTCTGGCTGGCCACGGTGCCGGGGCGGCAGCCGAGCAGCGCGGCTGTCTGCTCGACGCTCAGGTCCTCCAGGTAGCGCAGGGTGAGCACGGCCCGCTGGCGCGGCGGCAGTGTCCGCAGCGCGTCCCGCACCAGCAGCCGCAGGTCGCTGTCGTCTCCGGCGGCCGGTCGCTCCGGCAGTTCGGCCACCGGCACCTCCGCGCGCCGCGCCCGCCGCCGCCAGCCGGAGACCTGGTCGTGGTAGAGGATCCGTTTCACGTACGGCTCCGCGTCGCCGTGGATCCGGGGCCACCGGACGTACGCCTTGGCCAGCGCGTTCTGCAGCAGATCCTCCGCCGCGTGCTGGCTGCCGGCCAGCGCGTAGGCGACCCGCAGCAGGGCCGCTCCCCGCTCGTTGACGAACGCGGTGAACTCCCCGTCGACCTCTGCCACCGTCCACCTCCGCATCTCCAGACGCCCGGGGCGGGGAAATCTTTGCCCGTCGCGCGACAATGGGTGGCATGCGCTGGACAGTGCTCGACTCACCGATCGGGGAGTTCTCCGTCGGCACCGACGACGACGCGGTGCGCGGCGCGCACTTCGGCCGGGTGGACGGGGCGGCCGACGAGCCCGGCGACGCGGTGGCGCGGCTGGCGGTGACGGAGCTGCGGGCGTACTTCGCCGGTGAGCTGACCGAGTTCACGGTGCCGGTGTCGGCCCCGCGCGGCTCGGAGTTCGAACGCGCGGTCTGGCGGGAGATGACAGGCATCCCGTACGGGGAGACGAAGACCTACGGCGAGGTGGCGAAGGCGGTCGGCGACCCGGGCGGCGCGCGGGCGGTCGGGGTGGCCTGCAACCGCAATCCGGTACCGGTGATCGTGCCCTGTCACCGGATCGTCGGCGCGGGCGGCAAGCTGGTCGGCTTCGGCGGCGGGCTGCCGCGCAAGGTGACGCTGCTGGAGCTGGAGGCGGCCGTGGCGCTGCGGCGCGCCTGGTCCTGACGTACCCGAAGAAGGAAGGCCGGGTCCGCGCGGACCCGGCCTTCCTTCTTCAGCGTTCCAGCGCGTCAGCGCTCGATCTCGCCGGCGATGAACGCCTCGACGGCGGCGTGCGCGTCGTGGTCGGCGTACTGCTCCGGCGGGGACTTCATGAAGTACGAGGAGGCGGAGAGGATCGGGCCACCGATCTTCCGGTCCAGCGCGATCTTCGCGGCGCGGACGGCGTCGATGATGACACCGGCCGAGTTCGGCGAGTCCCACACCTCGAGCTTCAGCTCCGCGTTGAGCGGGGTGTCGCCGAAGGAACGGCCCTCCAGGCGGATGTACGCCCACTTGCGGTCGTCCAGCCACGGCACGTGGTCGGACGGGCCGATGTGCACGTCGCTCTTCTGCATCTCGTGCGGGATCTGGGAGGTCACCGACTGGGTCTTCGAGATCTTCTTCGAGACCAGGCGGTTGCGCTCCAGCATGTTCATGAAGTCCATGTTGCCGCCGAAGTTGAGCTGGTACGTGCGCAGCAGTTCGACCCCGCGGTCCTCGAAGAGCTTCGCCAGGGCGCGGTGGACGATCGTGGCGCCGACCTGGCTCTTGATGTCGTCGCCGACGATCGGCAGGCCGGCGTCGGTGAACTTCTTCGCCCACTCCGGGTCGGAGGCGATGAAGACCGGCAGGGCGTTCACGAACGCGCAGCCGGCGTCGATCGCGGCCTGGGCGTAGAACTTGTCGGCCTCCTCGGAGCCCACCGGGAGGTAGGAGACGACCACGTCGACCTGCGCGTCGCGCAGCGCCTGCGCCACGTCGACCGGCTTGGCGTCCGACTCCTCGACGATCTCGCGGTAGTACTGGCCGAGACCGTCGAAGGTCGGGCCGCGCTGCACGGTGACGCCGGTCGGCGGCACGTCGCACAGCTTGATCGTGTTGTTCTCGCTGGCGACGATCGCCTCCGCGAGGTCCATGCCCACCTTCTTGGCGTCCACGTCGAACGCCGCGACGAACTTCACGTCGGATACGTGGTAGTCGCCGAAGGTGACGTGCATGAGACCCGGGACGCGGTCGTTCGGGTCGGCGTTCCGGTAGTACTCCACGCCCTGGACCAGGGACGAGGCGCAGTTACCCACACCGACGATGGCGACGCGGACGGAGCCCATAGCGTCTGCCTCCTTCTTCTTCATCACGGCCGCTCTGTCCTGGACGTTCCAGGCGTGGGCGGGCTGTCGTTGTCTCGTCGGCCGTCGGCCGTCCCGGTTCGCGGGTCGGCCGGGGCCCGGCCGGAGCGCTCGTTGGCGATGAGCTCCTCCAGCCAGCGGACTTCGCGCTCACAGGCGTCGAGCCCGTGGCGTTGCAGTTCCAGGGTGTACGCGTCGAGTCGCTCGGCTGCCCGGCCGAGCACGTCACGAAGACCTTCGCGACGTTCCTCGATCTTGCGACGACGACCTTCCAGGATCCGGAGCCGGGTGGCCTGGTCGGTCCGGGCGAAGAACGCGAAGTGCACCCCGAAGCCCGTGTCGTCGTACGTCTCGGGTCCAGCCTGCGCTATCAGCTGGGCGAAGCGTTCCTTGCCCTCCGCGGTAATGGTGTAGACCACCCGACCACGTCGGCTGGTCAGCGCGGGAACCTCCTCGGCGGTCGCGGGTGTCTCAGCGGCTTCGGTGATCCATCCCGCCGCCTGCAGCCGGCGCAGGGTCGGGTAGAGCGAGCCGTAGCTGATCGCCGCCCGGATGGCGCCGAGCTTGGCGGTCAGCTCCTTGCGCAGTTCGTAGCCGTGCATCGGCGCCTCCTGCAGGAGGCCGAGGATGGCGAGCTCGAGCACGGGCCATCCCTTCTTTCCCCCTGCGCGGAGCACTAACCACCGCGATGTATCGGACCGATACATCGCACGTTAGCGGACGCCGATGTACGGGGCAAACCCTGTCTTACGCGACGCGATCATCACGCATCGTGACCATGGTCGCCTGGGTTCGTCGGAGCGCGTACCCTTTGCCGCATGCGTACGCAGCGCCAGGTCGTCGACTACTCGCTCCAGAAGCGGGCGGTGCTGCGTGAACTGCTCGCCGGGCGGATCGGCACGTACGACGTCTGCGACGCCTCGCCGTACCTGAAGAACGCTGCGCGCTTCCACGGCGAGCCGACCGATCACCGCTGCCCGATCTGCCGCAGCGAGAACCTGATCCACGTCCACTACATTTACGGTGACGAACTCAAGCAGTCGGCCGGCCAGGCGCGTACCCGGGCCGAGTTGCCCGTCCTGGCCATGACGCTGCGTGAGTTCCAGGTGTTCGTGGTGGAGGTCTGCCCCGGCTGCGACTGGAACCATCTCGTCGAGCAGTTCCTGCTCGGCCGGGACGGTCTCGTGGGCGAGGCGGAGGGCGCGGAGGATTCCGTCGCGGCCAACGGCTCCACCCCTCGGCGAAGGCGAGAGGCGCAACGGTGAACGTGGCTGTCCCGATCTCTGCCGGCCCATTCCCCGGGTGGCGGAATCGACAGCCCTTAGACGTAATTAGTCCGAATAGATCGGATTTGACGGGCAACCGCGGGCACGGCCGGCGGGTAACGTCCCGTGTTCCAGCTCACGGCAACCCGGTGGCGGCGCCCCCGCGCCCCACCGCGACCGGCAGGGTGTGAGGAATGAACTACGGCGATCCCAGTTCTTCGCGTGGGCGGGCCCAGATCCCGGGCCCGAACGGCGACCCCGGTTCCGAGTGGAACCAGGGCGGGAACGGTTGGTCCGGCTCCCCGGACGGCGGCGCCTCGGCGCGCGCCTCCGCGACACCGTACGGCTCGGGCGGCCGGGCCTCGGTCGGTGGCGCCGCTCCGGCGCCGCGCCCGGCATCGGGCTCGGCCTCGGTGGGCCGGGCCGGCGCGGGCGGCCGCGCCTCGGTGCCCGTCTCGCCGGCACCCGGCGCCTCCGGGCGCGCGGGCGCCGGACGGGCGTCGGTTCCGGTCTCCCCGGCCGCTCCGGCCGGACGTGCCGCGGTCGGCGCGGCGAGCGTGGGGGCGGCGAGCGTGGGCGGGCGCGCGAGCGTCGGCGCCCGGGCGAGCGTCGGCGCGGCGGCGGTGGGCGGCCGCGCCCGGGTGCCCGGCGCCGCCGGTGGCGGTCCCGGCGGTCCCGGCGGCCCGACCGGCCCCGGCCGGGGCGGTCGCGGCGAGGACCCGGCGCGCGCGAAGAAGCGCCGCCGGATCAACATGCTGATCGCCGGCTTCGCCGTGTTCATCATGCTCGCCGGCATCGGCGTGGTGAGCTTCACCTGGTACTCCACCAAGGTGGTGCTCCCGGAGGACACGATCCCGCCGCTGTCCACCACGATCTTGGACTCGAGCGGCAAGGCCTTCGCGCGGATCGGTGACCAGAACCGCCAGCTCGTCACCATCGACCAGATTCCGGAGCACGTCCAGCACGCGGTGGCCGCGGCGGAGGACCGGAACTTCTACAAGCACTCCGGTGTGGACTACAAGGGCATCACGCGGGCCGCGTGGAACAACCTCACCGGCGGCGACAAGCAGGGCGCCTCGACCATCACCCAGCAGTACGCGCGCAACGCGTTCGACAACCTGAACCAGGACACGTACGGCCGCAAGGTGAAGGAGGCGATCCTCGCCTCCAAGCTGAACGACAAGTACGACAAGCGCGTGATCATGCAGCACTACCTGAACGTCATCTACTTCGGCCGGGGCGCCTACGGCATCCAGTCGGCGGCGCAGACGTACTTCGCCAAGAACGTCAAGGACCTGAACGTCGCCGAGGCCGCGGTGCTCGCCGCCCTGATCAAGCAGCCGGAGCCGAGCGCCACGCACAAGGGCTACGACCCGGCCATCAACGCGCAGGCCGCCGTCGACCGGTGGAACTATGTGATCAACGGCATGATCACGGAGAAGTGGCTGGACGCGCCGAACACGCCGCAGCACCCCACCGAGTACCCGAAGAACATCCAGAAGCCGTCGAAGAGCAGCGCTGGTGGCTACGGCATCGACACCCCGTACGGCAACGTCGTCAACTACGTCTCGCAGGAACTGCGCGAGATGAAGCTCTGCACCGACAACGAGGCCGAGGTGACGGACAAGAAGCCGCTGTGCGCCAAGGCGCTCAGCCGCGGCGGCTACAGGATCACCACCACGATCAACCGGAAGATGCAGGAGGCGGCGCTCGACGCGGCCCAGCGGGCCAGGAAGAAGTCCGAACTCGCCGGCCAGCCGTCGAACCTGATGGCCGCCGTGGTGGCGATCGACCCGAAGACCGGGCGCGTGCTCGCCTACTACGGCGGCGACAACGGCACCGGCACCGACTACGCCGGCAAGAACGTCGACAACGGCGTCGTGAGCGGTGGCCACTCACCGGGTTCGAGCTTCAAGATCTACACGTTGGCGGCGGCGCTGAAGGAAGGCATCTCGCTCAAGTCCCGGTGGAAGGGATCGGCGTTCACGCCGAAGGGCACCAAGTTCAAGGTCAGCAACGCCGGCGCGGACAAGGTCTCCTGCGGTGACTCCTGCACGCTCGAACTGTCGACGCTGAAGTCGCTGAACGTGCCGTTCTACTACATCACCGAGCAGATCGGCCCGGACAAGGTGCTCGACATGGCCAAGCAGGCCGGCGTCACCACCATGTGGCAGACCGACACCAACCCGGCCAAGGCGCACGACCTGACCAAGGCCGACCCGAAGGACCTGGCACCGTCGCCGTTCTTCCACGTCCTCGGTTACGGCCAGTACCCGATCACGGTGCTCGACCACGCAAACGGTGTCGCCACGTTCGCGAACCAGGGCATGTACCACAAGGCGCACTTCATCCGGAAGGTGGAGAAGCAGAACCCGGACACGGGTAAGTGGGACCTGGTCGGCGCGGAGAAGCTCAAGGGGCAGCAGCGGATCGACAAGGACATCGTCGCGGACGTCACCTCCGTGCTGAAGCAGTACCCGGGCCAGATCAACAAGCGGCTCGACGAGGGCCGCCAGGTCGCCGAGAAGACCGGCACCTGGGAACTCGGCGACAAGACCACCCGCAACGGCGACGCCTGGATGATCGGCTACACGCCACAACTCGCCACCGCCGTCTGGGTCGGCAACGTCAAGGACCGCAAGGCGATCCAGTACAAGGACGGCCGGGACATCAGCGGCGCCCGGATGCCCGGTGACATCTTCCAGCGCTTCATGAACGACGCGCTCAAGGGCAAGGACAAGGAAGAGTTCCCGCCCGCGGCGAACGTCGGCAAGGACGACGCCGGCAACGGCGAGGCCCCGCCGCCGCCGGCGAACGAGCCGGGCCAGCCGGGCGGGCCGGGCTGCGACCCGCTGGGCCTGTTCTGCCCCGGCGGCACGCCCGGCGGCGGCAACCCCGGCGGCGGCGACCAGGGCGGCAACCCCGGCGGGGGCGGGCTACCCGGTGGCGGCGGACGCCCCGGCGGTGGTGGCGGCGGTGGCGGGCTGCTACCGAGCACGCCACCGACACGCCAGAACTGACGCGCACGACCTGACGGCGGCGGCCGGACCCGAGCGGTCCGGCCGCCGCCGGCGTTTCGCGTACCGGAATTTCTCCGCGCGCGACGGGACGGCGACCCCCTGTGTACGGCAGGATGCCTCTCCATGAGCACCCAGTCGCCCGCAGGCATCGATGAGCCCGGCGCGTCCGAGGCGGCGCCGCGATCGGCAGAGACGATTGACCACCCGTCCCGCTCGGACTGGTTCGTCCGCGGCGCCTCCGGCCTGATCGGGGGGCCGCTCGGCGACCACGCCGCCGCCCTGGACCGGCCGGCCGACCGCGAGAGCCGGTTCTGGACCGCCAGCCGGATCGTGCTGGCGCTGGTCTGCCTGACGCTGGCACTGCACTGGGTGCAGAAATCCCCCTGCCAGGACGGCGCGTGGCAGAACAACATCCAGTACACCCGCATGTGCTACACCGACGTGCTGGCGCTCTACTACGCCGAAGGGCTCAACGAGGGCAAGGTGCCCTACGCCGACCACCCGGTGGAGTACCCGGTGCTGACCGGCTACTTCATGGGCGCGCTCGGCCTGCCGGTGCACGCCCTCGGCGTCGACAACCCCGCCATCAACCAGGGACAGTGGTTCTACAACCTCAACGCGCTGGTGCTCGGCGCGCTCGCCGTCGCCACCGTCGCGGTCATCCTCAGCCTGCGCCGCCGACGACCCTGGGACGCCGCGTTGTTCGCGCTCTCCCCGGCCCTGGTGCTCACCGCCACCGTCAACTGGGACCTGCTCGCCATCGGCCTGGCCGCGTTCGGCCTGCTGGCCTGGGCACGCGCCCGCCCCGACCGGTACGCGATGCTGCTGCCCGCGGTGGCGGGCGTCCTGATCGGACTCGGCGGCGCGGCCAAGATGTGGCCGCTGTTCCTCCTCGGCCCGATCCTGGTGCTCGCGCTACGGGCCGGAAAACTGGCCGCCGGGCTCGTCGCCACCGCCACCGCACTGGTGTCCCTCGTGGCGGTCAACCTGCCCGTGGCGATCCCCTACCGGGAGAACTGGGAACGCTTCTTCGACCTGAACACCACACGACCCATCGACTGGGGCACGCTCTGGTACATCGGCCGCTACCTGGACGGCCGGATCAGCCCGTCCGCACCCGGCGAACTCGGGCCGTTCGAATGGCTCAACGCCAACATCCCCACGCTCAACTGGGTGTCGTACCTGCTCTTCGGGCTGGCCTGCCTCGGCGTGGCCGGGCTGGCGCTGCTGGCGCCGCGCCGGCCCCGGCTGGCCCAGCTCGCCTTCCTGGTGGTCGCCGCGTTCCTCATCTTCAGCAAGGTCTGGTCCCAGCAGTTCGTGCTCTGGCTGCTGCCGCTCGCGGTGCTCGCCCGGCCGCGCTGGGGCGCGTTCCTCGCCTGGCAGATCGCCGAGGTCGGCTACTTCGCCGCGTTCTACGGCGAACTGCTCGGCACGGCCATGTCCCGGCCCGTCTTCCCCGAGGGCGTCTTCGTGCTGGCGTCGAGCCTGCGCCTGATCACCGTGGCGGTGCTCTGCGGGTTCGTCATCCGGGACATCGTGCGGCCCGAACTCGACGCGGTCCGGCAGACCTACGCCGACGACCCCGACGGCGGGGTCCTCGACGGCGCGCCCGACGCGCCCTGGCACCAGCGCTGGCGGGCGCGCGCCGCCGAACCCGTGCCGGTGTGACCGAGACGGTCGTGTTCCGGTCTACAGCCGGAACACGACCGCCTCGCCGACCTGCTCCCGGGCCACGCCCAGCGCGTCGACCGGCCGGTCCAGCATCCCCTCCCACGGGGTGCCCTCCAGCTCGTCGCGCAACACCACCACGTTCTTCACGCCGATCTGCCGCAGGTAGTCGACGCTCGCGTAGTCCGGGAAGCTGACAGTGGCCTCGCGGATCCGGGCCTGGGACCGGGGCGTGAAGCCGCTGCCGCCGTTGACCATCGGCTGGAACCGGTCGGTGGACCAGAGCATCACCGGCTGATCCAGGTTCTGACTGCTCGGCAGCACGAGCATCGGCCCGTCCACGGTCCGCAGCGCCGCCGGCTGCCGCGGCACCACCGGCTGCGGCGTGGCGTTCAACCCCTCCACCAGCACCAGAGCCAACGGCAGCAGCGTCGCCAGCCGCAGCCACGGACCCGGCCACGGCGGTACCCGCTCGGCGGCCAGCTCGCGTACCCGCATGCAGAACGCGGTGACCGCGCCCGCCGCGAGCAGGCCAAGCAGCAGCGTGGTCCAGAGCATCATCCGGCCCGGCGTGCGCAGCCCGCTCCAGCCCGGCAGGTAGTCGAAGAGCGGCACGTAGGTGAACCGGCCGCCGAAGAACCGGGTGCCCATCGCCAGCGCCATCGTCACCAGCACCCCGGCGAGCAGGAAGATCCGGTGCCGGACCCGCCACACCGAGAAGAACAGCCCCCCGGCGGCGAGCGCGTAGAGCACGAAGCCCGGCAACAACGTCATCTCCGGATGCCAGGGCAGCACGGCCCGGGCACCCTCGTGCAGACCACCCCAGATGCGGGACTCGGCCGGCGCGGTGAAGAACCCGCTCGCCGGCGGCGAGTAGAGACCGATGTCGCCGATCGTGCGCTCCGCGTTCGGGTGCAGCTCGGCGACCTTGAAGTACGGCACCGCCAGCGCCGCGCCCACCGCCGCGAAGACGAGGCCGCCCAGCACGTCGGCCAGGAACAGCCGCCGGCCGAACGGACGCTTCACCTTGCGCCGCCGCACGAACCACAGCACCACCGAGACCAGGACCACTCCGGCCAGCATGTACGCGAACGGCAGCCCGATGCCGAAGCCGAGACTGAGCTGCCACGCGGCCACCAGCCACCCGGCGAACGCCCAGCCCGCGTGCCGGCGGCGCGGCCGGTACCCGTACCGCAGTGACCAGCCGTGCCCCCGGGCCAGCATGGCCAGCGCCAACGGGATGCCGCCGTTGGAGATGATGTGCAGGTGGCCGGCCTGGGCCAGCAGCCACGGCGCGTAGGCGAAGCTCGCCCCGGCCACCGCGCCGCCGATCCGGCCCGCGCCGAGCTGCCGGGCCAGCGCGTACGCGCCGAACGCGGCGAGCGCGTGCGCCAGCACGAACATGATGTTGTAGCGCAGCACGGCGTGCTCCGGGCCGACCCCGATCAGGCCGGCCGGGGCGTACCCGAGGAGCGTGTCGGAGAACGCGAAGCTCCAGTTCTCCGGATAGAACGTGTTCGAGTGCCACAGCTGCGCCGGGTTCGTCCGCAGGATGTGGCCGGACCATGCCATCTGCCACGCCTGCAGGCTCGGGTCCCAGTAGTCCTGCGGCAGCGTGTGCCGCGGATAGCGCAGCGTGGGCCAGGTCATCGCCGCCGCCAGCGCCAGCGCGGCGACGACGGCGAGCGTCCACTCGTGCACCAGGAACCGGCCCACGGCGCGGACGGCCCGGCGGGGGCGGCCGAGCACCGGCTCGGGCGCCGGACCGAACGCGGACCACGGGTCGGCCGGCTCGTCGTCGCCCGTACCGTCCTGCTTCGCGGCGTCGCTCTTCTCCGCGGCGTCGCCGTCCTTCTTGGCGGCGTCCGCTCTGTCCCGGGCCTCGGCCTCGGTCCCGGCTTCGGTGCCGGCCTCCGCCTTGTCGGTGCCGGCACCCGCCTTGTCGGCGGTGCTCGTCTTGTCGGCGGTGCTCGTCTTGTCGGCGGTGCTCGCCGCGCCTGCCGCCTTCGCCGCGCCGGTGCGGCGAGCCTTGCGGGTCCGCTTCGCCTTGCCGGCACTCGTCACCGTGCCCGCGGTGTCGTCCTCGCCGGAGCTGTCCGCGCCGGACGCGCGCTCGTCGGGCGAGCCGCTCCCCGGCCCGGCCCCGGCCGCGTCGTCCGGCGGGTTCTTCGCGCCGGTCCCGTCCGCCCGGGTCTCGGCGCCGGACCGGCGGCCGGTCGTGCCGGACTTCTCGGCGGTCACTCCGCCGCACCCAACTGCCCGCGCAGGAACGCGATGTCGGCGGCCTGGCCCTCGACGCCGCCGGGGGTCTCCACGATCACCGGCGCGCCTGCCGCGCGGATCACCGCCACCAGCAGCTCCGGGTCGATGGTGCCGCCGGTGAGGTTGTCGTGCCGGTCCTGACCGGAGTTGAAGGCGCCCTTCGAGTTGTTCGCGTGGATCAGGTCGATCCGGCCGGTGATCGCCTTCACCCGGTCGACCAGGCCCAGCAGCTCCTCGCCGCCCGCGTGGGCGTGGCAGGTGTCGAGGCAGAAGCCGACCTCGTGGTCGCCGAGCGCGTCCCAGAGCCGGGCCAGCGAGTCGAGGTGCCGGGCACAGGCGTTGTCACCACCGGCGGTGTTCTCGATCAGCACCGGGAGCGGGAATCCGCCGGACTCCGCCGCGTACGCGAAGGTCTTGCGCCAGTTGTCGAAGCCGACGGCGACGTCCTGGCCGGCGTTGACGTGGCCGCCGTGCACGATCAGGCCCTTTGCGCCGACGGCCGCCGCGGCGTTGGCGTGGGCGAGCAGCAGCTTGCGGCTGGGGATGCGGATCCGGTTGTTGAGCGTGGCCACGTTGATCACGTACGGCGCGTGCACGTAGAGGTCGACGTCGGCGGCGCGCAGGCGCTCGGCGTCCTCGCGCGGCTTCGGGGCCTTCCAGCCCTGCGGGTCGGCCAGGAAGAACTGCACCGCCTCGGCCTGCCGGGCGGCCGCCTCGGCCAGCGGGTCGGTCGGATCGACGTGGGCTCCGATTCGCATGCAGGGCAGCCTACGTCGCGCCTGCGACGGTCGCCGCGCTCGCCGGAGACGCCCGGCGGGTCGGAGGCGTCACCACCCGGCCCGGTGGTCGTTGTCCGAGGTGGGATCGATGGTCGACGCTCCGCCCGGACGTGGTCCACAGCACGTACGGGTGAGGGGGCCGACGCCCGGTGACGGGACGCCCCGGCGTGCGGCCCGGCACGACGGGGCGGGATCCATCAGGAATCCCGGCACACCAAATGGGAGTCCGGACTAAATCCTCAATTTACCCCAAGTGGTGACGAGAGCCATTGTATGGTCAGCACAGGTGACAACACGATAAAGCTCCGCGGGGCGTCTTCGATCCAACCTCATCGGTGTGGTCGTTCCTCCCCAGGTCCCACCCAAGGAATGCGGACGGGACGCCCCGCGGTCCCGTGGACAGGGGTCCACCTGCCGGCTCTCGAGGCCGAAGGTGGGCCCCTGTCGCCGCGTCCGGGCCGTGCCGGCCGACCGGTCCGTCCATGATCGTCCGCACCGGCTATCCTGGTCCGGTTGTCCGTGTCCAGCCGGGTTCCCCCGGAACCGGTCACGGCAACGACGCACGACCTCCTGCCACGGAAGGACCGTGGCCGCTTAGCCCACAGGAGGTGAGCACGTCTTGCGTCATTACGAAGTCATGGTGATCCTCGACCCCAGCCTCGAGGAGCGCACCGTCGCCCCGTCGCTCGACACGTACCTGAACGTGATCCGGACCGCGGGTGGCTCGGTGGAGAAGACCGACGTGTGGGGCCGCCGGCGCCTCGCGTACGAGATCAACAAGAAGGCCGAGGGCATCTACGCCGTCATCGACCTCCAGGCGACGCCGGAGGCCGTTGGCGAGCTGGACCGTCAGCTCCGACTCAACGAGTCGGTGCTGCGCACCAAGGTCATCCGTCCGGAGATGCGCTGAGCATCTAGTCCCGGCACGTCCGGATCAAGCCTCATCCACGCTGTCGTACGGCTCTGAGAGCCTGTACCGCACAAAGATGAGTGCGCGAGGAGATGGTCATGGCAGGAGACACCACCATCACGGTCATCGGCAACCTGACCGATGACCCCGAGTTGCGTTTCACCCCCTCCGGCGCGGCGGTCGCCAAGTTCCGGGTCGCTTCGACGCCCCGCTTCATGGACAAGGCCTCCGGCGAGTGGAAGGACGGCGAGCCGCTGTTCCTCTCGTGCACGGTCTGGCGCCAGGCCGCCGAGAACGTCGCCGAGTCGCTGCAGCGTGGCGCTCGGGTGATCGTGTCCGGCCGGCTGCGTCAGCGGTCGTACGAGACCCGTGAGGGTGAGAAGCGCACCGTCATCGAGCTGGAGGTCGACGAGATCGGCCCGTCGCTGCGCTACGCCACGGCGAAGGTGCAGAAGATGTCCCGCTCCGGCGGCGGTGGCGGCGGCTTCGGTGGTGGTGGCGGCCAGGGTGGCGGCGGAGGCAACTTCGACGACCCCTGGGCCTCTGCTGCCCCCGCCCCCTCCCGCGGTGGTTCGGGCGGAAACTTCGACGAGGAGCCTCCGTTCTAATGGCGCCGAGCGCCCGCGATCGCAAACCAGGAGCACGAGCAATGGCTAAGGCTGCGGCACTTCGCAAGCCGAAGAAGAAGGTGAACCCGCTCGACAAGGACGGGATCACCTACATCGACTACAAGGACACCGCGCTGCTGCGCAAGTTCATCTCCGACCGCGGCAAGATCCGCGCTCGGCGGGTGACCGGCGTGACCTCGCAGCAGCAGCGGCAGATCGCCCGTGCGGTCAAGAACGCCCGCGAGATGGCGCTCCTGCCGTACACGGCCACGGCCCGCTGAGAGGAGGCACGGACATGAAGATCATCCTCACTCAGGAGGTGTCCGGCCTCGGCTCTCCGGGCGACATCGTCGAGGTGAAGGACGGCTTCGGCCGTAACTACCTGCTGCCGCAGGGCTTCGCGATCGCCTGGACCAAGGGCGCGGAGAAGCAGGTCACGGTCATCAAGCGGGCCCGCTCGGCCCGCGAGATCCGCGACCTGGGCCACGCCACCGAGGTCAAGACCCAGATCGAGGGTCTGAAGGTCAACCTGAAGGCCCGCGCCGGCGACGGCGGCAGGCTCTTCGGCTCGGTCACCCCGGCCGAGATCGTCGACGCCGTCAAGGCCGCCGGCGGCCCGACCCTGGACCGCCGCCGGCTGGAGCTGCCCGGCCACATCAAGGCGCTCGGCTCCTACCCGGTCAGCATCCGGCTGCACCCCGAGGTGACCGCCAAGTTCGACCTGAACGTGGTCAAGGGCTGACACCCGTAGCACGACGCGAAGGGCCCGCACCGGACACCGGTGCGGGCCCTTCCGCATCTCCGTCACCACGGCCCCGGCCGCACCCCCGGGTCTCAGCCGAGGGGGTTGCCGGTCACCGCGCTGATCACCACGGTCGACAGACCACCGCCCACCACGGCAGCCGCCAGCGCCACCGTCGCCGCCCGCCAGGTCGTCCCGACCTGCCGTAGCAGCACCGCCACCACCAGGCTGCTCACCAACGCCAAACCGAACCGCGGCGCCGCCGACACCAGCGAATCCAGGGCATGCGTACGCGGCGAGTCGCAGCCGCCACCGGTGATGTCGGTGACGCAACCCTCCGGCGGCTGACCGCTCAGGAACAGCAGACCGACGAGTAGCAGCACGGCCGGGACCAGATAGCAGGCCACCGTGTAGACCAGAGGCCGCAGCGGACCGCCCGGATCCGGATCCAGCAGGTCGTCTTCCAGCCGCCGGCCCCACGAGCCGCCACCGATCGTCTCCACCCGCCGGCGCAGCGTCGACCCGGCCGGCGTCACCGGCCGACCGCGCGGCACGGCACGCGGACGCGGAGCCGAGTACGCCACCGCCGGTGACCTCGGCGCCGACGGCGGTGTCTCCATCCACCGCGGATCGTCCCCGGCCAGCCGGGTACCCGACCAGAACGCCTCGGCCCGCTCCGGTGACGCCCATCCCTCCCGCACCGGCGGAGCCGTGCGATCCCACGGATCGACCTCGTCGCGCACCGGCTCCAGATAACCGGTGTCGGTGAACCGGTCCCACTCGCCCGTGTGCTCCGTGCGGTCCCACCGGCGTTCCGCCTGCTCCCAGCGGCCACCGGGCGCCGACCGGCCCCAGGCGTGCACGCCCGAAGCGTCCCACGGGTCGACCGCAGGCGGCGGCTCCGGCGGCTCACGGTCGGCCGCCCGACGCCGCTGCCAGGGATCCGCCGCCGGCCGGGACTGCTCCGAACCCGACGGGGCCACCGACCGCGACCAGCCCGTCTCCGAAGCCGCCGAGGACGACCAGCCCGGCTCCGAAGCCGACCGGCCCGACGACGCCGACCGCGACCAGCCCGACTCCGACTCCGACGCCGGCCGCCGCAACTCCGGCACCGCCGACGCGGGCCAGTCGGCATCCGACGCGGCCGGACGGGACCGGTCCGAGCCCGCAACCGCCGAACGCGACCAGGCGGAGTCCGACGCCACCGGCGGCGGCCAGGAAGAACCCGACGCCGATCGACGCCGCCCGCCCGGCCGCCCGCTGTCCCGCGCGGCTTCCTCGTCGCCCGAGCCCGCCGAATCCGGCAGCCCGGACCAGATCACCTGCGGACGCCGGGTCGCCGCGCGACGGGGACGACTACGCGGCGACACCCCCGACACCGGCTCGTCGTCCGAGTCGGCACGCCTGTTCCCCACATACCCCCGCTCCTGGGGGGCGTCCATCGTCCACTCGGCGGTGTGGTCCGACAACGGACCCGCACCGATCGCCCGCGGCTCCGGCCGATCGCGCCGACGGCGGCCCGCCTCCGTGCGCCGGCCACCCTCGGACGACGGCGTCTCGACCTCGATCTCGTCGTCGTCGGGCGCCGCGTGCCGCCCGCCACCGTCCGCGCGGCTCACCCCGGACTCCAGAGCCCAGCGGGGAAGGTAGGTGTCCACCGGCTCGTCCTGGCCGCGCTCGATCGCCCGCCGCCGACTCGGCGTGCGGTAGCTCTCCGGCGCGTACGAGTCGGCCCGGCGCGGCCCGGCGGGCTCGTCCCAGGAACCGCTCGGCCGTCGCTCGCGCGGGCTGTCCTCCCCGCTTCCCCAGTCCCGGTGTCTCACGGCCGGAGCGTGACCTCTCTCAACCCGAAAGTAAACCCGCTGTCCCAGGTGTCGCCGTTCGCAGCGATAGTACGGGACGAACGACGACAAAGCTCAGCCGGAAATCTTCCGTCCACAGGGTGGGGACAGTAAAAGCGCAGGTCAGAGGCGATACGCCCGGAATTCCCCATCACTTTTCCACACCCTGTGCACACACTGCGCACATGCCGGTCCCCAGGCGTCCACAGGTTGTCCCGAGGCTCATCCACCGGCCTTGTTGAGTCGCTGACCTCGGGTTCCGTATCGTGGTCCCCCCGACCGCCGGGCGATGACCCCCGATCGACCGGAGGGGTCGGCGGAAGTTGTCACACCCCAGCGATAGAGCTGGACTCGATCCGACGCAGCAAGGGGGGCACCCGTGTCGGTCACCGACGAGGCGCGTACGGAACGGACCGGGGGGCAACCGTCGTCCGAGCCGCCGCCGCCGCGCGACGCGCCGTTCGAGAAGACACCACCGCAGGACGTGGCCGCCGAGCAGTGCGTACTCGGCGGCATGCTGCTGTCCAAGGACGCCATCGCGGACGTCGTGGAGATCCTGAAGACCAACGACTTCTACCGCCCCGTCCACGCCACCATCTTCGACGCGATCCTCGACATCTACGGACGCGGCGAACCCGCCGACCCGATCACCGTCGCCGCCGCGCTCGCCGACTCCGGCGACCTCGCCCGCATCGGCGGCGCGCCCTACCTGCACACGCTCATCGCCAGCGTGCCCACCGCCGCGAACGCCGCCTACTACGCCCGCATCGTCGGGGAACGGGCGGTGCTCCGCCGCCTGGTCGAGGCCGGCACCCGGATCGTGCAGCTCGGCTACGGCACCGGGCCGAGCGGCAGCCGCGACGTCGACGACATCGTCGACCTCGCCCAGCAGGCCGTCTACGAGATCACCGAGAAGCGCGTCAGCGAGGACTTCGCGGTCCTGGCCGACATGCTGCAGCCCACGCTCGACGAGATCGAGGCGGTCGGCGCCCAGGGCGGCGTGATGACCGGTGTGCCGACCGGCTTCACCGACCTGGACCGACTGCTCAACGGCCTGCACGCCGGCCAACTTATTATCGTGGCCGGCAGGCCTGGTTTGGGCAAATCAACCGCATCTATGGACTTTGCCCGAAATGCGGCAATCCGGGCCAACCAGGCGTCGGCGATCTTCTCGCTGGAAATGAGCAAGGTCGAGATCGTCATGCGACTGCTCTCGGCCGAGGCGCGCGTACCGCTGCACGTGCTCCGCAGCGGGCAGCTCTCCGACGACGACTGGACCAAGCTGGCCCGCTGCATGGGCGAGATCAGCGAGGCACCGCTCTTCGTCGACGACACACCAAGCATGAACCTGATGGAGATCCGGGCGAAGGCGCGGCGGCTCAAGCAGAAGCACGACCTGAAGCTGATCGTGGTCGACTATCTCCAGCTGATGACCTCACCGAAGCGCACCGAGAGCCGGCAGCAGGAGGTCGCGGACCTGTCCCGTGGCCTGAAGCTGCTGGCCAAGGAAGTCGAGTGCCCGGTGATCGCGGTGAGTCAGCTGAACCGTGGCCCGGAGCAACGCACCGACAAGCGCCCCCAATTGTCAGACTTGCGTGAATCTGGCTCGATTGAGCAGGATGCGGACGTTGTTATCCTTTTGCACCGCGACGACTACTACGACAAGGAGTCGCCGCGCGCGGGCGAGGCGGATTTTATTGTTGCCAAGCACAGGAATGGGCCGACCGACACGGTGACGGTTGCCGCCCAGTTGCACCTGTCGCGCTTCGTGGACATGGCGATCGTCTGAGCGGCGTCAGCCGAGCAGCGGGAACCAGCCGGCGGCCTCGCCCAGCTCCAGCCGGTCCCGGTCGGTCAGCGGCACCCGGCCGGCGGCCTTCAGCAGGTACTCGTGGTCGTCCCAGCCGGCCGGCCGTACCGCCTCGTCGCTGAGCAGCCCGTCCATGGTGGTCACCGCGACCCGCGTCGGGTCGGCCGCCGGCAGCGGCGCGTCCGGCAGGTCCACCACGAGGTCGAGGTGGTGGATGACCGCCTCGGTGGTCAGGGTGGCGAGCAGATGGGGTACGCGCAGCACGTGACCCTGGGTGGTCACGTACCCGTCGGGGTCTATTGCGGTGGCCGCGCGGACGGCGGCGGGCGCGGTGTCGGACCAGAGCCGGACCACGCCGGTGGGCCGGTCGAAGGCGACGGCGGAGCGGCGTGCCCACCAGGCGTGCCGGGCGCTCGCGTCGTCGTCGCCGGGAGGGAACGCGCGCCAGTAGCTGACGTCGTCCACGTCGGGCGGCCCGGGTGCGGGGCTGGCCAGGGCGACGAGCGCGCGCTGGGCGTCGCAGAGCACGTGGAAGAGCAGGTCTGCGACGAGCCAGCCGCGGCACCGGGTGGGGCGTTGCAGGGCGGCGTCGTCGAGCGGGGTGACCACGGCGGTGATGCCGTCGTACGCCTGGGCCAGCGCTTCGTGCTGCCGGATCGGGCTCATGCCGTGCAGCCTGCCACGGCGCGCCACGCCCGGCACGGTGAAGAAAGACGACGACGGGCACGCCGGGTCGATGCGGCGCACCGGCCCGGCGTGGGCGACGTCGGCGGTCAGTCGAACAGTTCGCCGAGGAAGCCGTGCTTCTTCTTCCGGCGGTAGTGGCCGTGGTAGCCGTAGTGCTGCTGACCGTGGCCGTACGCGGGCTGGGCGTAGCCGTGGCCGGGCGGCGGCGGAGGAGGGGGCGGGGGGACGGCGCCGTAGCCGGGCTGGTGCGGCGCGGCGGGCGGGGGCGGCGGAGGCGGCGGGTAGCCGGCGCCGGACGGCGCCGGCTGCCGGGCGCCGCCGTGCTGCTGGTTCCAGTTGGCCTCGGCATCGAACAGCTTTTCCAGCTCGCCGCGGTCGAGGAAGATGCCCCGGCATTCGCCGCACTGGTCGATGACTACTCCGCTGCGCTCGTACTGGCGCATCTCTCCGCGGCACTTGGGACAGGTCATCTGCATGACAACGACGGTACCGGGTGTTTTCACGCGGTGGCGGTCAGCGCCTGCGTCACCTCGTCGTCGGAGACCTCGTGGAAGTCCTCGTAGTACGCGCCGACGGCGGCGAAGTCGGGCGGGAGTTGGCAGCTCACGACCGTGTCGGCTTCGGGCGCGAGCATCTCGTACGCCTGCTCGGAGCCGACCGGGACGGCGACGAGGACGCGGGCGGCGCCGAGGTGGCGGGCGACCTGGACGGCGGCGCGTGCGGTGGCGCCGGTGGCGAGTCCGTCGTCCACGACGACGGCGGTGCGTCCGGTCAGGTCCAGTGGCGGGCGGCCGCCGCGGTAGCGCTGTTCGCGGCGTTCCAGTTCGGCCTGTTCGCGGCGGCGGACCTGGGCGCGGTCGTTCTCGCTGATCCGGTCGGCGACCATCTCGTTGAGGATCTGCACGCCGCCGGGGCCGAGCGCGCCGTACGCGACCTCGGGCGCCCAGGGCACGCCGAGCTTGCGGACGACCAGCACGTCGAGGGGGGCGCCGAGCCGGTCGGCGATCACCCGGGCGACGGGTACTCCGCCGCGGACCAGGCCGAGCACTATGACGTCGGGTCGGCCGGCGAGGTCGGTCAGACGTTCGGCGAGTTGCCGTCCCGCCTCGGCCCGGTCGCGGTAGGTGGTCATCCCTCAGGTGTACGCCTTCCGGCCGGATCGCGCGGGGCGGTTGCCGGGAATGCCGTCGGGTCGCCTGGTCGGGTGAGCGTCAGCGCCGGGGCGAGCACGAGCAGCGCGATCGGGTAGAGCAGGTAGCCGAAGCGGGTGGAGGGCATGAGCAGGATCGCGGCGAGCAGCCCGTACCCGCAGATGATCGTGGTGGCGGCGGCGGTGCGCGGCGGGCGGCGCAGCAGCCGGACGGCGATGGCTCCTCCGGCGGCGACGAGCAGCGCGGCGGCGACCGCCCGGCCGGCCGGGAGCGTCTCGGCGATCAGGTGGCCGGGGAAGGGTGACTGGGCGGGGCTGGTGACCAGGCCGTGGCCGAGGGGGAAGCGCAGCACGTTCTCGACGAGGGCTTCGCGGTCGACGAGCAGCACCGGGATCAGTGCGAGGACTGGTAGGCCGAGGGCGCCGAGGGCGGTGCGCAGGGTGGCGCGGCGGGTGGCGGCCCAGAAGAGCAGCACGAGGGCGATCGGCCAGGCGAAGAGTTTCAGCGCGCCGGCGGCGCCGACGGCGAGACCGGCGCGGCCGGGTCGGCCGGTGGCGGCGAGTGCGAGGGCGAGCAGGCAGAGCGCGAGTACGGGCAGGTCGTCGCCGCCGGTGGCGAGGGTGAGCGCGCAGACGGGCAGGACGGTGGCGGCTTGAACGGCGCGCAGTACGGCGGCGTCGCGGCGGGGCGCGGCCGGGCCGCCGCTTGCGCGCAGTGTGGCGACGAGGGCGATCACTGTGAGCGCGGTGACGACGGCGAACCAGACGCGGGCGTCGGTCCACCAGGCGTCCACCGCGGCGCGGGGCAGCCCGAACAGGGCCATGCCGGGCTGGTAGGGGGTGTAGCCGAGGAGTTGTTCGCCGGGGGGCAGCGCGGCGATGGCGTCGGGACCGAGGTAGGGGGTGCCGTGCTCGGCGAGGCGGGCGCCGGCGTGTTCGACCACGATCACCTCCTCCTGGGCGCGGTCGGTACGCCCGCCGGCCCGTTCGAGGCTCTGCGTGACGATCGGCAGCAGCGCGGTGGTGGCCCAGGTGATTCCGGTGACCGTCCAGCGTGCGGGCAGCGCGGCCAGGGGTGTTCCGGGGGCGCGGTGGCGGGCGAGCAGTTGCGTGGTCGCGGCGAGGGTGGCGAGCGCGTACCCGATGGTGGCGACGGCGCCCCAGGCGCGGTGCGGCGGCAGTGTGGAGGTGGCGGCGGTGACCGCGGCGAAGACGGCGGCGGCGGCGTAGAGGCCCAGGTCGAGGGCGAGACCACCGGCTGCGGTGTCGAGTGCCGACCAGCGGCGGGAGACGGTGGTTGCGGGGTCGGCGTGGGCGGTCACGCGGGCCAGTCTGGCAGACCGGCGCGGTGGCCCGGCGGGGTCAGGGTTGCCGGGAGTCGCCGGCGGCGGACGGGTTGGGGCGGGTGCGGGCGCCGCCGGCGCGGCGTCCGGGGAGGCGGATCACGGCGCCCGCGTCGTGCAGTGCCGGGGCGAGCGCGCCGGTGCGGCCGCCGTGGCCGCGCTGGAGGCTGGCGAGCAGCGCGGCGGCGGGCAGTGGCCGGGCGAACAGGTGGCCCTGGCCGGCGGCGCAGCCGAGTTCCCAGAGGGCGCGGCGCTGGGGTTCGCTCTCCACGCCCTCGGCGACGACTGTGAGGTTGAGGCTGCGGCCGAGGTCGAGGGTGGAGCGGATGACGGCGGCGGCCTCGGGCGCGGTCTCCATGGCGGTGACGAAGCTGCGGTCGATCTTCAGTTCGTGTACGGGGATGCGGGAGAGCAGGGAGAGCGACGAATATCCGGTGCCGAAGTCGTCGAGCGCCAGGCGGACGCCGGAGTCGCGCAGGCGGCTGAGGACGCGGTCGACGACGTCGAGCTGGCTGAGCGTGAGCGTCTCGGTGAGTTCCAGCACGAGCCGGTCCGGCGGGAGGTCGTGGGCGCGCAGCCGGGCCAGGACCGCGCCGGGGAAGCGGGCGTCGAGCAGGCTGCGGGGTGACACGTTGACCGAGACGGGCAGGTCGAAGCCGGCGTCGCGCCAGGAGCCGGCGGCGATGAGCGCCTGGTCGAGGATCGCCTCGGCGAACGCGGGCAGCAGGCCGGAGCGTTCCACCGCTTCGAGGAAGCGCAGTGGGTCGATGAGCCCGTGGGTGGGGTGGTGCCAGCGGGCGAGGGCCTCCGCGCCGATCACCTCGCCGCCGGCGAGGTCGACGATGGGCTGGAAGTTGACTGTGAACTCGTGGTCGGCGACGGCGCGGGGCAGTTCCCCGCCGAGGGTGAGCCGGCTGAGGTCTGCGGTGTCGCGGGCGGGGGCGTAGGTGGCGAGTCGTTGGCCGGCGCGTTTGGCCTGGTACATGGCCACGTCGGCGCGGCGAAGCAGCTCGGGCATCCCGCCGGTGGCGGGGGCGACGGCGATGCCGCCGCTGGCTTCCACGCTGATCCGCATGCCGTCCACGTCGAGCGGGTCGTGCAGGGCGTTGAGCAGGGCCTCGGCGCGGTGGGAGGCGACGGCCGGGGCGGGCAGGCCGCGCAGCAGCACGGCGAACTCGTCCCCGCCGAGCCGGGCGACCAGGTCGTCGGGGCGGGCGGCGTCGCGCAGCCGCTCGGCGACCTGGATCAGCACCTGGTCACCGGCGCCGTGGCCGAGGGTGTCGTTCACTTCCTTGAAGTGGTTGAGGTCGATCAGCACCAGCGCGGTGACGCCGTCGGCGTGCCGGGTGGTGAGCTGGGCGCTGCCCTCGTCCAGCAGGTGGCGCCGGTTGGACAGGTCGGTGAGGGCGTCGTGGGTGGCGGCGTAGGCGTGGTCCTCGGCGATGCGGGCGAGTTCGGCGTACGCTTGGGCGTTGCGGACCGCGGTGCACAGGGCGGAGGCGAAGGTACGCAGGGTGTACTGCTCGCGCTCGGAGAGTTCGACCGGACCGGCGAACCGTAGCCGCAGCACGCCGAGGTCGTCGGTGCGGTTGTGGCCTTCCAGCGCGACCGGCATGACCCGGCCGTCGATGTCGCTGGGCTGGGGCGACGTTCCGTCGTACGCGATGCCTGCGGCGTTGCCGCGGACGGTGCGTCCGCCGTCGCGCAGTTCGATCTCGATCTCGTCGGCGGAGAAGAGTTCGCTGGCTTCGGTGACTGCGGTGGTCAGCACCTGGTCGAGGTCGACCACGTTGAGCGCGTCGGTGGCGCGGGCGAGTCGTTGCCACGCCTGCTGCTCGGTGCGGGTGCGGATCCGCGTGGAATAGGCCAGGTGGAGGCTGAGCACCAGTGCCGGCACGGCGAGCAGCAGCCGGGGATCGGCCCGCAGGATGAGTACGGTGCAGGCGGCCACCAGGAAGCGGACCGCGAAGCCGGCCACCCGCAGGTCGAGGTCGGTGCGGAACTGCCGCACGATGGGCGTGCCGGACGCGAGCGCGATGACCGGAATCGCGAGTAGGTCGTCGAGCACGGCCGCGACGAGGTAGACGACTCCGAGCAGCAGGACGATCTGGAGCGGCTCGCGGGGCGGCCACGCGTTGCCGAGCAGCAGGATGACGAGAGCGCTGCCCCCGGCAACCAACGTGTGCTTCGCGACGCCGAATGCGGTCTTGATGGGCGCGAGTCGCGTGACCGAGCCGCAGGCTACGCCGATGCCGGTTGCCAGGATCAGCCAGGAGGCCGGCGCGACGGCGAGACCGACGACGATCGCAGTCTCGACCCAGGCGAAGGCCACTGTGGTCGACCGGATTCGCACCGGCGTCTTGATGACTGTGGCCAGGGCGACCGTCACCACCAGGGCCGTGACGGTGACGAGGTCACGTACGGAGTCCGGTGGCTCTGCCCAGACGGCGATCAGTGCGGCGAGCGCGACGAACGTCGCGCACACGCTCAAGACGGACACGATCACGCGCAGCATGGGCTCGACGGCTTGTCGGCCGTCCGCTGTTCGGCTCAACCGGCATCACCCGCCGCTCACCGTCGGAATGCGATGAGCGGCAGCCTACCCCTTCGCCGGAAATATGAGAACTCTCAGTTCCATTCGGTGCTACGCATTTTGCCGCCTCCTCGGATATCGAAACGGGTCGTGGTTGCTTGATGACCAAAAGGTTCGTCAGTTCCATTCGGTGCTGCGCATTGTCACGACCCTCCTCGCATATCTCTCTTGGCGCTTCGTGGCGCCCCCTGTCTTGGAAGAGCAGGTTAGAGCGTAGGTAGGGCGATAAGGAAGCATTAATGTCGGTATGCGCAATATAAGTAACTATTGCGGAGTAAATGACGTTGTGTCCACGGGGTGTATGCGGAGCGGAGCCGATCGTCTCCTTCATGTACCCGCGTAGTCGCTCAGCGCCATGGGAATGGCCTGAGGAGCCTTACGTCGCCTGTAGCGTCGTCGTGGCGGCGGAACATTACAACCGTGCTTTGGGCGGCTTTCACCGCCGGGTCGGACGAGAGTGGTGTCGGTGTGCGAGACCGCTGCCGGGGCAACGGGTTTGTGACTAATCGATTACGCTCCCGTGTGCCCGTGGACAAGAGCCGACTGGGGCCGGAACAGCAGCATGGAAATCCAAGTGGTCGGTGGTCTGGCGGTGCGGATCGGCGCCGCGGGCCTTTCGCTTGGAACCCCCAAACAGCAGTTGGTTCTGGCGCTGCTGGTCGTGCGGGCCAATCAGTTGGTCCCCATGCACGACCTGGTGGACGAGTTGTGGCCCGACGATCCGCCTCGCTCCGCGATCGCCAATGTCCGGACCTACGCCGGCAACCTGCGTCGCAGCCTCGACTCGTACGCGGATGACAGGCTCAGGATCGTCCGTGAGCCCGGTGGCTACCGGCTCCTCGCCGACGAGAGCCTCATCGACCTGTACCGGCTGACCGCGCGCTGGCGCCACGCTCGGGAACTGATGCGGGCGGGAGCGCCGGCGCGGGCGGTCCCGTTGCTGGAGGATGTGGGCGCCGCGGCGGCCCCGCTGCTCGCCGGGCTGACGCTGGGGCCGGTGCTGACCGCCCGGCGAGAGGCCGCGAGCCAGGAACGCCGGGCAGCCCTGGAGTCGCTGGCGGAGGCGCATCTCATCCTGGGGCGCCCGGAATCGGCGGCGTCGCTGCTGCGTGAGGAGGTCTCGCGTCAGCCTCTGTGGGAGCGCGCGCAGTGTCTCCTGATGCGTGCCCTCACCGCGGCCGGTGACGCGGGTGGCGCGCTGGCCGTCTACCGCGCCGCGCGCGAGGCCCTCACCGGCGAACTGGGCGTGCCGCCCAGCGAGGAGATGGAGCAGTTGCGGGTCGCGGCCGCCCTCGCCCGTCGGCGGGTCCCGAACTCCGTCACCGAGGCGGAAACAATTCGGAAAAGATCCCGTACGCATGACTGGCTGCCGCGCACGGTGCCGGATTTCGTCGGCCGGAAGGAAATTGTCGATCGCTTGTTGCACGACGTGCGCGAGCGGTCCGGCGGAGTCCCGACGATCCGCCTGATCGACGGCATGGCGGGCTGCGGCAAGACGACTCTCGCCCTGCACGTGGCCTCGCGGTTGGCCGAACGCTTCCCCGACGGGCAGCTCTTCGTCGACCTGCGCGGGCACACCGAGGACACGCGGATGACGCCTACCGCAGCGCTTGACATCCTTCTTCGCCAAATGGGTGTGCCGGCGGGCCGGATACCGATGGAACTGCCCGATCGATTGGAAATGTGGCGGCGAGAACTCGCCACGAGGGCCGCGATGGTGGTGCTCGACAACGCCGCCGACAGCCGGCAGGTCGAACCGCTGCTGCCCACCTCCGGGCCGGCGGTGGTGCTCGTCACCAGCCGGCGTCGCCTGCTGGCGCTCACCGAACGGCCGCCGGTGTCCCTCGCCGTTCTCTCCGAGCCCGAGGCGCTGCAACTGCTCACGACACTTGTCGGGGACGGGCGGGTGACAGCCGAACGGGAGGCCGCACGCCGCCTGGTCGGCATCTGCGGCTGTCTGCCCCTCGCGGTCAGGCTGGCCGGCACCCGCCTCGCTCACCGGCCGGACTGGCGGATCTCCGATCTCGTCGACAGGTTGAACGACAGATCGATGATCCTTCCCGGTCTCCGGACCGAGGCGCGGAGCGTGATCGAGGCGTTCGCCGAGTCGTACGAGCCGCTCGACGAGGCGTGCAGGAGAACCTTCCGATCCTTCGGGCTGGTCACCGGCGGTCACCTCGACACCGCCATGGTCGCCGCCCTAAACGATCTGCCGTGGCGGGAGGCGGCGGACGTCCTCGACGAACTGGTGGACCGCAACCTCGTGCAGGAGACCGCGGCGGGCCGGTACCGCCTGCACGATCTGATGAGGCGGTACGCCGCCGAGTTGGCCCGGGAGGAGGACGAGCGGCCGGCGCGCCACGCGGCGGTACAGAACCTGTTGGATCACCTGCTGCACTCGGTGGTGCGGGCCTCGGCGCAGACCGAGGACAGCGGCGTACTCGCGCTGCACCTGCGGCTCGGGGAGCCGCGCCGCGCGGACCTGCTCGTCGGACGCGAGCACGGCGATCTGGACTGGCTGGAGGACCAGCGCCTGAATCTGATCGCCTTCGCCCGCCAGGCGGCTGAGGAGGGCCATGAACCGATGGCCTGGCGGCTCGCGCGCGCCAGCTGGCGCTTCTTCTACACCCGGGGCTACTTCGACGACATCTCGGTCACCCACTCCGCGGGTCTGGCAGCGGCCCGACGGTGCGGAGATCGGCACGCCGTGGCTCTCATGCACAACTACCTCGCGTCGGCCTGTGTGCGTACCGGCGCTTTCCAGGACGCCTCCACCCACCTGCACGAGGTCGTCTCGATCCTCACCGGGCTCGGGGACGCAGCGGGCGCGCAGCGGGCGCGGTTCAACCTCGGCGTGGTGTACTGGCTCACCGGTCGACTTCAGCAGTCGCTGGAGATCAACCGCCTGACTCTGCGCAGCAACGTGCTGGACACCCTTCCCGTTCTGCCCAACCTCGGCCTCACGCTCCGCTGCCTCGGCCGGTACGACGAGTCGATGGCCGTTCACCGGCTCCACCTCTTCGTCGCGCGCACCAGGCAGGACCCGTTCCACATGTCGAACGCGCTGGGGCACCTGGGAGGCGTCAGGTATCGGCTCGGGCAGAACGCGCAGGCCGAGCGCCTGCTACGCGCCTCGCTGGCGCTCCGGGACCGCACCGGCAGCGGCTTCGCCCGCGCCGAGACGATCAGCGACCTCGCCGGGACCTACCGCCAGCTCGGCCGCTACGAGGAGGCGTTGCGGCATCATGAAGCCGCCATCGAGGCCGCCGCCGCTTCCGGTGAGCAGCAGGTCCAAGCCGAGGCGCGCAACGAGCTGGCCGTCACCCTGCGAGCCGTCGGCCGAGGCGGGGAGGCCGCCGCCGTGCTCGAGGAAGCCCTCGCCATCGCCACCCGGATCGCCCACCCGTACGAGCAGGCCCGCGCCCTCAGCGGTTTGGCGGAGCACCTGGTGGACGAGCAGCCGGTCGAGGCGCGACGGTACCGGCAACGGGCCCTGGCGATCTTCGAACGGATGGGCGCCCCGGAGCGTCACGAGTTGCGGCGGCAGCTCGCCGCGATGCCGTCACCACCGACCTGACCCGGCTTATCGATTTCTTATCGCAGCGTTCGTTAGCGTCCCGCCATCGGCCACGGGGAGGGCTCACCGCCAGGGTGGGCCAGGCCGAGCGAAGGCCCCCACCGCCAGTTCCCCCCAGCGAATCGGCGGTGGGTAGGTGAGGGAGGGGCGTCGTGGATCTGCACCCGACACGGCGCTCCTCCCCGCCGACGGCCGGGAGCACGCGCGTCGTCGTACCCGGCGGATAGGGTCGGGCCGTGACCGAACCCGCGCAGCTCACCCACGTCGACCCGGCCGGCGCGGCCCGGATGGTCGACGTCTCCGCCAAGCCGGTCTCGGGCCGGCTCGCGGTCGCCGCCGGCCGGCTCCGCACCACCGCCGAGGTGGTCGAGCTGCTGCGGCGCGACGGCCTGCCCAAGGGCGACGCGCTGGCCGTCGGCCGACTCGCCGGCATCATGGGCGCCAAGCGCACGCCCGACCTGATCCCGCTCTGCCACCCGATCGCGCTGCACGGCGTCACCGTCGACCTCGACCTGACCGCCGACACGGTCGAGATCACCGCCACCGCGAAGACCGCCGACCGGACGGGCGTCGAGATGGAGGCGCTGACCGCGGTGGCGGTCGCCGGCCTCGCTCTCATCGACATGGTGAAGGCGGTCGACCCGGCCGCCTCGGTGGAGGCCGTCCGGGTGCTCCGCAAGGAGGGCGGCAAGACCGGCGAATGGGTCCGGCCGGAGGACCGGCCGTGATCCGGGCCCGGGTGATCGTGGCCTCCAACCGGGCCGCCGCCGGGGTGTACGAGGACACCAGCGGCCCGCTGCTCGTGACCGGCCTGCGGGAGATGGGCTGCGAGGTCGACCCGCCGGTGGTGGTGCCGGACGGCGATCCGGTCGGTGAGGCGCTGCTCGCCGCCCGCGAGGAACGTGTGGACGTGGTGCTGACCAGCGGTGGCACGGGCATCACCCCGACCGATCGCACGCCCGACGTGACCCGTGCGCTGCTCGACTACGAGATCCCCGGCATCGCCGAGGCGATCCGCGCGTACAGCCGCGACACCGTGCCGACCGCGGCGCTGTCCCGCGGGCTGGCCGGGGTGACCGGCCGGACGCTCGTGGTCAACCTGCCCGGCTCGCGGGGCGGCGCCCGCGACGGCCTTGCGGTGCTCGGGCCGATCCTGCGGCACGCGGTCGACCAGCTTCGCGGCGGCGACCACTGAACCCGCGGGCCACGTGCCCCGGCGCTAGGCTCGCCGGATGAGCACGGAAACCGAAGCCGCCGCGGCCGAGGCGGGCACGCCACCACCGGCCGGGTGGGAGGAGGCCCGCTCCCGGGTGTACGCGGTGGGCCTGTCCGCCGCGCTCCCCGCCGTCGCCCGCCCGCTGGCCGAGGCCGACGGGCACACCCTCGCCGAGCCGTTGACGACGCGTACCGACCTGCCGGCGTTCCCCACCTCCAGCGTGGACGGCTGGGCGGTGCGGGGCCCGGGGCCGTGGCGGGTGGTGGGCCGGGTGCTCGCCGGGCACACCGCCGCGCCGCTGGAGACCGACGGCAGCACTGTCGAGATCGCCACCGGCGCGATGGTGCCCGAGGGCACGACGGCGATCCTGCGGATCGAGGAGTCGGCCCGCACGGCGGACGGCCTGGTGACCGGCACGCCCCGCCCGGCGCCGGAGTGGCGGGAACCGGGCGAGGAGGCGTACCTCGGGGAGGAGCTGTTGCCCGCCGGCACGCCGGTGGATCCGGCGGTGCTCGGCCTGGCCGCCTCCTGCGGGCACGACACGCTGCGGGTCCGCCGGCCACCCCGGGCCGCGCTGCTGGTCTTCGGCGACGAGCTGCTCACCTCGGGCCCGCCCGGCGCGGGGCGGGTCCGCGACGCGCTCGGCCCGTCGGTGCCCGCCTGGCTGCGCCGTTACGGCTGCCAGGTGCGTACGGCCGACGTGGTCGGCCCGGTCGCCGACACGCTGCCCGCGCACGTGGCGGCGGTGCGTGGCGCGCTCGCCAACGCCGACCTGGTCTGCACCACCGGCGGCACCATGCACGGGCCGGTCGACCATCTGCACCCGACGCTGGAGGCGCTCGGCGCCGACTACGTGGTCAACACGGTGGCGGTGCGCCCGGGCTTCCCGATGCTGGTGGCCCGGCTGGTGGGCGACGACGGGCGGGTGCGGTTCGTGGCCGGTCTGCCGGGCAACCCGCAGTCCGCGGTGGTGGCGCTCGTGTCGCTCGTCGCGCCGCTGCTCGCCGGTCTCACCGGCCGGCCGATGCCGGTGCTGCCGCACGTGACGCTGGCCGAGCCGATTCCGGGGCGCGGCGACTACACCCATCTGGCGCTGGCCCGCTGGGACCGGGTCGCCGGCACGGCGTACCCGGTGCGGCACGTCGGGTCGGCGATGCTGCGCGGTCTCGCGGGCGCGGATGGTTTCGCGGTGATCCGGCCCGGCGCCAGCGGCGCGGCCGGCGACCGGGTGCCGCTGGTGCCGCTGCCGCTGACCCCCGGGGAGCGTGCCGGGTGAGCGCGACGAACGAGCCGACGGGAGACGTCGTGACGGTGCGGGCAGGCGTGGTGCTCGGCGCGGTGACCGACCGGCCGCTCGACCTGGCCGCGCACGAGGCGGCGGTCGCCGACCGCCGGGCCGGCGCGGTGGTCTCCTTCCAGGGCGTGGTCCGCGACCACGACCACGGGCGGGGGGTCACCCGGCTGGAGTACGAGGGCCACCCCACCGCCGAGGCGGTGCTGCGTGAGGTGGCGGCCGAGATCGCCGCCGACCCGGCGGTGTACGCGGTCGCGGTGTCGCACCGGATCGGCCCGCTGGAGATCGGCGACGTGGCGCTGGCGGCGGCGGTCAGCACCGCCCACCGGGCGGCCGCGTTCGCCGCGTGCGCCCGGCTGGTCGACGAGGTGAAGGCGCGGCTGCCGATCTGGAAGCGGCAGGTCTTCGACGACGGCACCGAGGAATGGGTGAACTGCCCCTGAGTGCTCAGCGCCGGCCGGCGAGCGCGGCCGCGCGGCTGAACCGGTCGTGGTAGAACGCGGGCTCGGCTCCCGGACGCCACGGCAGCGCCGCCACCAGCACGATCAGCGCGATGGCCAGGGAGTTCTCCATCAGCGCGCCGAACAGGCCGTCCTGGTAGTGGGACACCTCGGGGAGTTGGTGCTCGTACGGCCAGATCGGTGAGATCAGGAACAGCAGGTAGAGCCCGAGCGCGCCGACGCCGTGGCGGAGCCCGGTCAACGTCGGGTACCAGATCGGCGGGCGCAGCGCCGGCACACCGTTGGCCGAGGGGCCGCTGCCGCGCAGGGGCAGGCCACGGCTGGCGTCGCGGCGGCGTACCGCGGCGTCGGCCAGCACGATGATCGCCGGGATGACCCAGATCAGGTGGTGCGACCAGGAGATCGGGCTGATCACGTTGGCGGTGAGCCCGACGAGTGTGAACGCGGTCAGCTCGTCGCCGTCGGCGCGGGCGCTGATCGCGCGGGACAGGCCCAGCGCCAGGAGCAGCACCGAGAAGGCGAGCCAGAGCAGGCCGGGCGTCTCGATCGAGTCGTAGAGCCGCGCCAGCAGCCCGGCGAGCGACTGGTTGGCGGTCATGTCCGCCGCACCGACCCGCTCGGTCTGCCACAGCACGCTCGTGAAGTACGCGCGGGACTCCTCACCGACCAGGCCGAACGTCGCGATGGTCACGCCGATCGTGGTGCCGACGGCGGTGAGCGCGGCGCGCCACTGCCGGGTGAGCATCAGGTACGCGACGAACAACGCCGGGGTGAGCTTGACGGCGGTGGCGAGCCCGATGCCGACGCCCGCCCACGCGCCGCTGTAGACGAAGCGGGCCAGCGGCGAGGCGGCGGTCTCGTGGTGGGTGCCCCGCTTGGCGCGCCAGCGCAGGCCCACCATGTCGGCCATGACGAGCGCGAACAGCAGCAGGTTGACCTGGCCGTAGCCGAGCGTCTCCCGGGACGGCTCGATGGCCACCGCGAGCGGGGTGGCGATGCCGACGGTGAACCATAGCGGCCAGCCGAGCCGGTCCACGATGGGGCGCAGCAGCGCCGCCAGGACGACCGCGAGCGCGGCGATGCTGGCCAGGGCGTTGACGAAGCCGGCGCCGTCGACGGGCAGCCAGGACATCGGGAGCATGACCACACCGGCGAACGGTGGATAGGTGAAGCCCAGTGTCGTCGACGGCGCGACGAAGTCGTACAGCTCGTTTCCGCTGGCCCACCACACCACCGCGCCGTGGTAGATCTTCATGTCGAAGAAGTTGTACGGCCGTCCGAAGGCGCCGATGGCCAGCCACGCGGCGTACGACACGGCGGCCACGATCCCGAGGCGCACGACGGTCCGGCGGTCGACGCGGGAGGTCGGGGCGAGGCGGTTGGTCCGTCTACCGACTGACGTCGGCATGGCGTGGCCACCCCCGTACCAAGGTCGTCGTACCCGTCCAGGTCCAGAACGGAGCCTAGAACGGCGCCTCACGTTGCTGCCTCCCGCGTTACGCGACCGTGTCCGATCCCACACGTGTTTGCGACATTTCCACCGCGTTAACGGGTCTCGGACGGTTCAGGTGATTGGTGGCCTTGCGGGGGGGGGGGGGGGGGGGGGGGGGGTGGCCGTACGAAAGGGGTGTCAACCAGGGATTCGGCGGGCGGCCGCCGCGGAGCGTACGGCGATCTTCGCATCGCGGCGGGCGGTGCGGACCGCGCGCGTGACCGACCGGCGCGAGTGGTCGATCCGGTGGCCGGCGCGCCAGCGCAGCCCGGGCTTGCCCTCGGTGTCGGCGGCGGCGAGGAGGAGGCCACCGAGCAGGCCGAGGTTCTTCAGGAAGTGGACCTGGTTGTTGTTGCGCGCCGCCGGGTCGTCGTTGTTCCAGAAGGCGTGACCGGCGGCGGTGGTCGGGATCAGGGAGCCGGCGAGCACCAGCGCGGCCGGACGGGTGAACCGGCCGGTGGCCAGCATCAGACCGCCGACGAGCTGGGTGGCGGCGTTGGCCCGGATGAGCGACACGGTGTCGGTGGGGATGCGCGGGTGCACGTTGCGGATCAGCGGGGCGACCTTCCCGGTGACCGGCTCCGCGGCCTGCACCAGGCGTTCCGGGTTGCGCAGGTTGCGGGCGCCGCTGACCACGAAGATGCCGCTCAACATGACTCGGGCGAGGGAGCGCACGGGCTTCATGGCTCAGTCTTACCCCGTCGGGGGCGTCGTCATCCCCGCAACACACGAAAGGTATCGGCCGACGTGGACGTCCGGACGGTATCGATTTCAGCGACCGTCGCGGATGGACCGGTCGCGTTCGGTAAGGTCGCGCGGGTGACGACGCTGCGACTACGCCCGGAGGGCCCCGCCGACGAGCCGGCGGTGGCCCGGGTGCTGGCCGCCGCCTTCGCCCGGCCCGACGTGGCCACCCCGCCGGAGGTCGGCCTGGTCGAGGAGCTGCGGCACAGCCCGGCGTGGATTCCCGAGTTGGCCATGGTCGCCGAGTACGGCGGCGAGGTGGTGGCGTACGCGCTGCTCACACGCGTCGGCGTACGCACCGACGACGGCCGCGTGTGGCCGGCGCTGGCGCTGGGCCCGGTGGCTGTGGCACGGCACCGGCAGCGGCTCGGTCACGGCACGGCGGCGGTGCAGGCGGCGCTCGACGCCGCGACCGAGCTGGGCGAACGGCTGGTGGTGGTGCTGGGCGACCCGGCGTACTACCGGCGGTTCGGGTTCGGCCCGGCGGACCGGCTGGGCCTGACCAGCCCGTGGTCCGGGCTGGGCGAGCCGTGGCAGGCGCTGGTGCTGCCGCCGTCGGCGAGCGAGGAACCGCCACCGCCGTCCGGCGAGGTGGTCTTCCCACCACCGTGGTCGCGGGTCTGAGCGGTCGCGGCCGTCACGCGGGCTGGGTGCGCAGGTAGCGGCCGAAGTGCGGGACGGTGAACGCCACCGTCCCCCGCTCGCCGGAGTAGATCAGCCCCTTCTTGATCAGCGCGTCGCGGGCCGGGGAGAGGCTGGCCGGCTTGCGGCCGAGCGCGCGGGCGATCTCGGCGGTCGGCACCGCGGCGTCCATGTCGTCGCGGCTGCCCTCCTCGCCGTCCACCAGCGCCAGCGTCGCCATGGCGCGCATGTACTCGCGTTCGGCCGGGGTGGCCCGCTCAAACCGGGAGCCGAAGAACCCCACCGCCAGTTCCGCCTCCGCCTCGGGCGCGGCGACCCGGACGTCCGCCGCGGTGATCGGCGAGCGGGGCGCGTGGTCCCAGGTGGCCTTGCCGTACGCCTGGACGAAGTAGGGGTAGCCGCCGGACTTCTCGTAGAGCAGGTCGAGGGCCTTCTGCTCGTACTCGACCTCCTCCCGCTCGGCCGGCGCGCAGAGCGCCTGGTCGGCGGCGATCCGGTCGAGCCGGTCGATGCGCTGGTAGCGGTAGAGCCGCTCGGAGTAGGACTTGGCGGCGCTGAGCACCGCGGGCAGGTGCGGCAGTCCCGCGCCCACCACGATCAGCGGCGCGCCGAGCTGGGACAGCTCGTGGCAGGCGGCGCAGAGCGCGGAGACGTCCTCGGCGCCGACGTCCTGCATCTCGTCGATGAAGATCGCGATGCCGGTGCCGACGTCGGTGGCGACCGTCGCCGCGTCGCTGAGCAGTTCGACCAGGTCGATCTCGATGTCGCCGGAGTCGGCGCGTCCGCTGCTCGCGGGCACGTCGATGCCGGGCTGCCAGCGGTCGCGCAGCTTGGGCGCCGCGCCGCCGCGCCCGGTGGGGGCGGAGCGTTGCGCGAACGCCTTGAGTACGCCGAGGAAGGCGTCGATCCGGTCCGGGGCGCGGTGCCGGGGCGCGAGTTCGCGGACCGCCATGTGCAGCGCGGCGGCGATCGGGCGGCGCAGCGACTGGTCCGGCCGCGCCTCGATCTTGCCGGTGCCCCAGAGGTGGTTGATCGCCTCGGACCGCAGCGTGTTGAGCAGGACGGTCTTGCCGACGCCGCGCAGCCCGGTGAGCATCAGGCTGCGTTCGGGCCGGCCACGCGCGATGCGTTCCAGCACCACGTCGAACACGTCCAGTTCCCGCCCCCGCCCGGCGAGTTCGGGCGGGCGCTGGCCGGCGCCCGGCGCGTACGGGTTGCGGACCGGATCCACGAATCGCACAGTATCGGCTTCTCTAGCGGCCAGGCTAGACGTGCGTAGATGCAGCTACCGCGTGTCGGCCTCGACATAAAACTAGGGCTGTCTAGCGTGAATGCTAGACAGCCCTAGTTTTGGTTACCGAGGAGCCGGGGCGTCAGTGGCGCGTCAGCGGCGCTTCAGGCAGAGCACGAAGTCGAGCGTGTCCAGCTCACTGTCGAAGAAGTACCAGTCGGTGTACCCGTCGACCTTCCCGCACTTCGCCTCCGCGTCCTTCTTGCCGCTCGTCGCGCCGTCGATGCGCCGCAGCACCTCGTACGTCTTCGGGGCGCAGTCGGCGATCACCAGCTTCGGCTGACCGCCGCCACCCTCGTTGGCGACGCACTGGCCCGCCTTCACGAAACGCGGATCGGTCGAGGAGGCCGGCGCGGGCGCGGTCGGCGTGGCCTCCGCCGGATCGCTCGGCGCCGCCTCGGTCGGATCAGCGGCCGGCGCGGTGGCCGCCGTCGTCCCGGCGGTCGGGCTCTCCTCGTCCCGGCCGAGCATCCAGTACGCCCCGGCGCCGCCGAGCAGCAGCACCGCCAGCACGACCACCACCACCAGCAGCGGGCCCTTGCCGCGCTTCGGCGGCGTCGGCTCGGCGTACTGCGGCTCCCCGCCGCCGTACTGCGGCCCGGCGTAGGGGTCGGCCGGGTGACCCTGCCGCGGTGGGCCGGGGGACCACGCCGGCGCCGGCTCGTAGCGCTGCGTCGGCGGGCCGTACTGATCGGCCGGCGGGCCGTACCGGTCGGCGGGCCCGTACTGCTGGGTCGGCGGCCCGTACTGATCGGCCGGCGGGCCGTACGGTTGCGCGCCCGGCGGGCCGTACTGCGGGTCGTGACGCGGATCGGGCTGCGCGGCGTAGCGGGGATCGGGCTGCGGGGCGTAGCCGTCGTCGGGCCGTCCCCAGGGGTCGGGGGAGCCGCCGCCCGGTGGACCGAAGTTCGACATGAACGCCTCCTGCGTACGCCAGTGCTGAGAGGCCGGCCACCAACTGGGGACGCCGACGCCGTGGTCACCGTAGCGTGGACCCTCGATGAGCTCACGCCCCACGAGTGCGACGAACGCTGTCGATTCCGCGACGCCGCCGACACGCACCGCCCTGATCTGGACCGCACTCGTGCTGGTCTACCTGCTCTGGGGCTCGACGTACCTGGGCATCCGGGTCGCCGTCGAGTCCCTGCCGCCGCTCATCTCCGCGGCGATGCGGTTCGCCGGCGCGGCCGTGGTGCTCGCCGTGGTGCTGCGCCTGCGGCGTGGGCCCGGCGCGCTGCGGGTGCCCGTGCGCCGCGTCGGCTCCGCCGCGCTGATCGGCGTGCTGCTGCTCGCCGGCGGAAACGGACTGGTGGTGCTCGCCGAGTCGGGTCCGGCCGGCACCGCGGTTCCCTCGGGCGTGGCCGCGCTGCTGGTGGCCACCGTGCCGCTGCTGGTGGTGGTGCTGCGGACCGTGGGCGGGGACCGGCCCCGGCCGTGGACGTTCCTCGGGGTGGCGCTCGGTTTCGCCGGCCTCGTCGTGCTGGTGCTGCCCCGCGACGGCGTGGACGGCGTGCCGGTGGCCGGCGCGCTCACAGTGGTCGCGGCCGCCACCAGCTGGTCGGTCGGCTCGTACCTGTCCGGGCGGATCCGGATGCCCGCCGACCCGTTCGTGGCCACCGTCTACGAGATGCTGGCCGGCGCGGCGGTGCTCGCGCTCGTCGGCGTCGCCCGCGGCGAGCTGCGCGGATTCAGCTTCGCCGAGGTGACCGGGCGGTCCTGGGCGGCGCTGGCGTACCTGATGGTGGCCGGTTCGCTCGTCGCCTTCACCGCGTACGTCTGGCTGCTCGCGCACGCGCCGATCTCCCTGGTCTCCACGTACGCGTACGTGAACCCGGTGGTCGCGGTGGCGCTCGGCGCGCTGTTCGTCGCCGAGCCGATCACCTCGCAGGTGCTGCTGGGCGGCGCGATCATCGTGGTCGGCGTGGCGGTGGTGGTGAGCACCGAGCGTCCCCGCCGGTCCCCGCCACCCGCCGTCGACGGGGCAGCCGGGGAACCCGCCGGGGGGTAGCGTCCCGCCCCGTGTCGGCGCTGCTGGTGACGGGGGTCGCGCTGCTGGGCGCGGCGGCCGGGTGGGTGGCCGTACCGGTCGGCCGGTCGTTCGTCACAGTTCCCGCCGGCGACGCTCCGCGCCGGGGCGCGTTCGCGCTGGCCGGCGCCGTGGCGTTCGGCGGGCTCGCCGCCACCCGGGCCGCCGACCCGGCGCTGCCCGCGCTGCTGCTGGTCGCCGCCGTCGGGCTGGCGCTCGCGGTCACCGACGTGACAGCGCTGCGGCTGCCCGACCCGCTCGTCGGCGTGGTCGCGCTCGGCGGCGGGCTCGGCCTCACCGCTGCCACGGCGGCGACCGGCGAACCGCGCCGCCTGGCCGTCGCGGCGGCCGGGGCCGCGCTCTCCTTCCTCGGGTACGCGCTGCTGGCGCTGCTGCCCCGCGCCCGGCTCGGCTTCGGCGACGTGAAGCTCGCCGCCGCGCTCGGGTTGCCGCTGGGCTGGCTCGGCTGGCCGGCGCTGCGCCTCGGGCTGCTCCTGCCGCACGTGCTCGCCGGAGTCGCGGTGCTCGTCCTGCTCGCCGCCGGCCGGGTACGCCGGGACACGCCGGTGCCGTTCGGCCCGGCGCTGCTCGGCGGCGCGTGGCTCGCCGCCGTCCTCAGCTGAGGCGTGCCCGGTCAGATCAGCCGGAGCTGGTGGTCCTTCGGGCGGCGGGGCTCGGTCGCGTCCAGCCGCTCGAACAACGCCGGGTCGATCACGTCGAGGAACGGCGACGGGCGGGTGTCGCGTTCCGCGCCGTGCCGGGCACGGCGGCCCGCGTGGCTGACGTAGAGCCGGTCCTGCGCCCGGGTCAGCCCGACGAAGAACAGCCGCCGCTCCTCGGCCACCGCGTCGTCGTCCGGCTCGCTTCCGGGCCAGCGCAGCGGCAGCAGCCCGTCCTCGGCCCCCACCAGGAACACCACCGGGAACTCCAGGCCCTTCGCGGCGTGCAGCGTCAGCAGCGTGACCGCCTCGGCGCGCGGGTCCAGCGCGTCCACCTCCGCGCCGGTGGCGAGCTGGTTGAGGAACAGTTCCAGGTCGTCGTCGCAGCGCCGGGCCAGCGGGGTGAGCAGGTCCACCGCCGTGCGGACGTCCTCGGGGCGTACCGCGCCGGAGCCGTCGAGCGTCGGCACCGCGAAGCGCTCGGCCAGGATCTGCCCGGCCTGGCGTACCCGGGCGGCGAGCGAACCGTCCAGACCGGCGTGGCGCAGCTCGCGGGCGATGGCCGGCACGCCGGGACGGTCCCGCAGCCGGTCGTGCGAGCGCTTCTGCACCGGGATGTTCGCCCGGGCCAGCGCGTCCACGATCGGCGCGGCCTGCGCGTCCGTGCGGTACAGCACCGCGATGTCGGAGAAGGACAGCGACGTGGTCCGCCCGTCGATCCGCCCCGAGTCCAGCGAGCGGTGGGACAGGCCACCGACCAACTCGTCCACGGTACGGACCACGAAGTCGGCCTCGTCGTACGGCGAAGCCGCCGCGTACCGGCCGACCAGCGGCGCCTCCGGGTCGAGCCGGGCCGGGTCGAGGCGACGGCCCCGCACCAGCGACGACGGCGCGATGGCCTGCACCGCGGCGGCCAGGATCGGCGCCGAGGAGCGGTAGTTGCGGTTCAGCCGGACCAGCCGCGCGTCGGTGAAGTCCTGCGAGAAGCGCAGGAAGTAGCCCACGTCGGCGCCCCGGAACGAGTAGATCGCCTGGTCCGGGTCACCGATCGCGCAGAGGTTCCCGTCCGGCGGGCTGAGCAGCCGCAGCAGGTCGTACTGCACCGCGTCGACGTCCTGGTACTCGTCGACGAAGATCCACTTCCACCGCTCGCGGTACTCGCGGACCAGCTTCCGGTCCCCCTTGAGCAGCGACACCGGCAGCGTCAGCAGCTCGTCCAGGTCGACCAGGTCCCGCTTGCGCAGCAACGCCGCGTACCGCTCGTCGTCGTCACCGGCCTCCGCGCGCGCCGCCGCCCGGTCCGTGTCGTCGGCGATCCGGAAGTCCGCCGGCAGCCCCGCCGCCGCCGCGTTCTCCCGCAGCACGGTCAGGCCCAGCGAGTGGAACGTGCCCACAGTGACGTCCTCGGCGACCGGGCCGAGCAGCCCGTCCAGCCGGTGCCGCAGCTCCTCGGCCGCCCGCCGGGTGAACGTGATCGCCAGGCACTGGTCGGGGAAGACGTTCAGCTCCGCGCACAGGTACGCGATCCGGTGGGTGAGCGTGCGGGTCTTCCCGGTGCCCGGACCGGCCACGATCAGCAGCGGACCACCGGGCGCCGACGCGGCCACCCGCTGCATCGCGTCCAGCCGGTCCAGCAGGCCGGTGCCGACCTCCTCCATCCCGGCGAGCATCGGCTCGAACGGCTCGTGCGGTGACGGCGGCGTCGCGATCGGAGGCGCGGGCGGCGGCGTCCGCTTCGGCTCCGGCCGGACCGCCGCCGGGCGCTTGGCCTTCGGCTTCGGCGCCGGCTCCGCGGGCCGCCGCTGCGCGGGCACCGGTACGTCGAACAGCGTCTCCTGCCCCGCCCCGGCACCCGGACCGCCCAGCTCCGCCGGGTCGAACAGCGTGATCACGCCGTACTCCCCGTCGTAGCCCGGCACCCGGCGCACGTCGCCGCGGCGCAGCCGGCCGATGCCCTCCGCGAGCAGCTCGCCGCCGACCCGGCCGATCTCCTCCACCGGGGTACGGGTCAGGATCTCCAGCTCCGGGCCGAGCGCAGCGACCAGCTCGTTGAGCTTGCCCTCGACCTTCTTCGACCGCGCGCCGACCCGGTTCAGCTCGCCCAGGATCTCGGCCAGCGGCACCAGATGGGTCACCTCGCGCGCGTGCGCCGGGCGGTGCCCCTCCGGCCGGTCCGCCAGCTCCTCCACCCGGCTGAGTACGCCCACGGTGAGCGGCTTGCCGCACTCCGGGCAGCGTCCGCCCGCCTCACGGGTCCGCTGCGGCGACCAGTTCACCCCGCACAACCGGTGCCCGTCGGCGTGGTACTTGCCCTCCTCCGGGAAGAACTCGACAGTTCCGGCGAGCCCGTCCCCGGTGCGCAGCGCCTCGCGGATCGCGAAGTAGTCACGGTCGGCGGTGAGGACCGTGGCCTCCCGGGCCAGAGCCGGCGGTGAGTGCGCGTCCGAGTTGGACACGAGCTGATAGCGGTCCAGGCTGCCGACCCGCCAGTTCATCTCCGGGTCGGACGACAGGCCGGTCTCCACCGCGAAGATGTGCTCGGCCAGATCCGCGTAGCAGTCGGCGATCGCGTCGAAGCCCGACTTCGAGCCGAGCGCGGAGAACCACGGCGTCCAGATGTGTGCCGGCACCAGATAGCCGTCCGGACTCGCCTCCAGCGTGATCTCCAGCAGGTCGCGGGAGTCCAGCCCGAGGATCGGCCGCCCGTCCGAGCCGAGGTTGCCGATCCGGCCCAGCGCCGTGTTGAACCGGGCCACCGCGTCCAGGTCCGGCAGGTAGATCAGGTGGTGCACCTTCCGGGTGCGGTCGTCGCGCTTGTAGATCGTGGAGATCTCCACGCTCAGCATGAACCGGACCGGGTCCGCCTCCGCCTCACTGGCGAGCCGGGGCGGCAGCCGCCGGGCGACGTCCCGCTCCGCCTCGGGCGCGAGGCGGTACAGGCCCGGCTCGGCCGGGTGCAGCGTCTCGCGCAGGTGGTCGTACCAGGCGGGATGGGTGAAGTCGCCGGTGCCGAGCACGCCGATGCCCTTGCGCCGGGCCCACCAGGCCAGGTTCGGCAGGGTCAGGTCGCGGCTGCACGCACGCGAGTACTTCGAGTGGATGTGCAGGTCCGCCACGTACGGCGGGAGGCCACCGGAGGGTGCGGCGCTGAACGGAGGCACGCCGCATCCTGTCACGTCCGGTCCCCCGCCCGCCCGCCGCCACGCGAACGGGTGACCTGAGCAATGCGGTGCTGGACTCGGCGGCGGGTGCGCGCTATGGGGCGCGCAGCTCCACGAGCGTCACCTGGGGAGGCGCGCCCACCCGCACCGGCGGACCCCAGAAACCGGCGCCGTTCGTGACGTAGACCTTCGTGCCGTCGATCTCGCCGAGACCGGAGACCACCGGCTGTTCGAGCTTCACCGCCAGGTTGAACGGCACCATCTGGCCGCCGTGCGTGTGCCCGGAGAGCTGGAGGTCGACGCCGAACTTCGCCGCCTCCTGCGCGGCCACCGGCTGGTGCGCCAGCAGCACGACCGGCCGGCTCGGGTCACGGTCGCCGAGCGCGGCGGCGTAGTCGGCGGGCGCGGCCACCCCGGTGCCGGCGGCGCTCACGTCGTTCACCCCGGCCAGGTCCAGCACGCCGCCCCGGGCCTGGATCTCCTGCCGCTCGTTCTGCAGCACCCGCAGGCCGAGCCGGTCCACCTCGCGGACCCACTCCTCCACGCCGGAGTAGTACTCGTGGTTGCCGGTGACGAAGAAGCTGCCGTAGCGGGACCGCAGGTCACGCAGCGGTTCGGCGGCCTCCCCCAGCTCGGCCACCGTGCCGTCGACCAGGTCACCGACCACGGCGACCAGGTCGGCGTCCATCCGGTTGATCATCGCGACGATCCGCTCGGTGTGCGCCCGGCCGCGCAGCGGCCCGAGGTGGATGTCGGAGACGGTGGCGATGCGCAGCCCGTCCATGCTCCGGGGCAGCCTGGCCAGCGGGATCTGGACCCGGTCGAGCTGCGGCGGACCGATGGCGGTGCGGACGCCGTACCCGGTGACGCCGGCGGCGGTGAGCCCGGCGAAGATCGCCGCCCCGCGCGCGAGCAGCAGCCGCCGGGAGGGGTCGTGGTCCGGCGCGAGGGCACCGGCCGGCGGCGCGCCGGCGCTGTCGACCGGCGGTGGCGTCGCACCCTCCGCCGTCGCCGCGCCCACGAGTACGGGCTCGGGCTCCGGGCCGGTGGCGACCACCGAGCGGGCGCGGCGGCGCAGCACCAGCCGGGCCACTGCGGTCGGCACTTCGAGCACCAGCAGGATCACCAGCAGGTAGAACATGAGCGCGACCCAGAGGTAGCCGGGCCAGGCCAGCCAGTACCAGCCGTTGCGGGTGCCCGCCAGAGTCACCGGTACGAGCACCGCCAGCGCCGCGATCGCCACCCCGCCGACCCGGCGCCACCGCCCCGGGCGCGTGGTGTCCCGGACCAGCCGCTTCCACAGGTAGAAGTGGATCAGGCCGATCACGAGCACGACGAAGCCCAGGAATGTCGCCATGGCCAGCACGTGTGCCCCCCTCAGCCGCCCGCGAAGGGCGGCAGCACGTCCACCGTCACCCCGGCCGGCAACAGCGCCCGTCGATCATGACAGGCCACGCCGTCGACCAGGAAACTCGCCGCCTTCAGCACCACCGCGAGGCGTTCGCCGTGGCGGGCGGCCAGGTCATCGAGGAGTTCGTCCAGGGACCGGCCGGCGGATGCGGTCTCCTCGGAGAGTCCGGCCGCCGCGCGGGCGCCGGCGAAGTAGCGGACGGTCAGCTCCACCCTCAGCCTCCGATCGCGGACATCGAACGCGCGGGCTGGAGGAACGTCGGATCGTCGATGCCGTGACCGGCCCGCTTGGCCCACATCGCGGCGCGCCAGCGCCGGGCCAGCTCCTCGTCGTCCGCGCCGTCGCGCAACGCGCCGCGCAGGTCCGACTCCTGGGTGGCGAACAGGCAGTTGCGCACCTGGCCGTCGGCGGTGAGCCGGGTGCGGTCGCAGTCGCCGCAGAACGGCCGGGTCACGCTGGCGATCACCCCGACCCGGGCCGGCCCGCCGTCCACCAGCCACGTCTCGGCCGGTGCCGCGCCCCGCTCGGAAGGGTCCGGCGTCAACGCGAACGCGGCCTTCAGGGAGGCCAGGATCTCGTCGGCGGTGACCATGGTCGAGCGGTCCCAGCCGTGCTGCGCGTCGAGCGGCATCTGCTCGATGAACCGCAGCTCGTAGCCGTGCGCGAGCGCGAACCGGAGCAGCGCGGGCGCCTCGTCGTCGTTCGTGCCCCGCATGAGCACCGAGTTGACCTTCACCGGGGTCAGCCCGGCTTCGGCGGCCCCGGCCAGCCCGGCGAGCACGTCGGCGAGCCGGTCGCGCCGGGTCAGCGCGGTGAACCGGTCGCGGTCCAACGTGTCGAGCGAGACGTTGACGCGGTCCAGCCCGGCGTCGCGCAGCGCCGACGCCATGCGGGCCAGGCCGATGCCGTTCGTGGTCAGCGAGATGCGCGGCCGGGGCGTGAGCGCGGCGACCGCCGCCACGATGCCGGGCAGGCCGGGCCGGATGAGCGGCTCACCCCCGGTGAAGCGCACCTCGGTGATGCCGAGCCCGGTCACCGCGACACCCACCAGCCGGACGATCTCGTCGTCGGTGAGCAGCTGCGGACCGGACAACCAGGGCAGGCCCTCGGCCGGCATGCAGTAGGTGCAGCGCAGGTTGCACTTGTCGGTCAGCGAGACCCGCAGGTCCCGGGCGACGCGGCCGTACCGGTCGGCGAGGACGCCGTCGGTCGTCGTCCGGGGGGCGCTCATCCGTCGACCGTAGCGCGGTCGAGGCCCCGGAGGGCGGCCCGGGCGGTGGCGGCCACCGCGTCCGCGTACGCCGCGCCGAAGATCGCGGTGTGCACGAGCAGCAGGTGCAGCTGATGCAGCGGCACCCGTTCCCGCCAGCCGTCGGCCGGCGGCCACGCCTCCCGGTAGGCGGCCAGGACGCGGTCCAGGTGAGGCGGGCCGCCGAAGAGGGCGAGCTGCGCCAGGTCGGTCTCGCGGTGCCCGCCGTGCGCGGCCGGGTCGACCAGCCAGACCCGGTCGTCGGCGCCCCAGAGCAGGTTGCCGGGCCAGAGATCGCCGTGCACCCGGGCCGGCGGCTCGTCACCGCCGAACTCGCCGATCCGGGCGACGACCTGCTCGACCAGCGCCGCCCCGGAACCGTCGAGCGCGCCGCCGTCGACCGAACTGCGTAGGTAGGGCAGGAGGCGCCGCCGGGCGAACCAGTCCGGCCAGGGACCGGGATCGGGCGTGTTGTCCTGCGGCAGCGCACCGATGAACCCGGCCCAGTCCGCGCCGAACGCGTGCGCCCCGGCCCGGTGCAGCCCGGCCAGGTCACGCCCGAACGCCTCCGCGGCCTCCGGCGTCGGCTCGCCCGGCTCCACCCAGTCGAGCGCGAGCAGATCGGGCAACGCCACGACCACCTCCGGCACCGGCACCGAACCCGCCTCGCGCAGCCAGCGCAGCCCGGCCGCCTCGGCAGCGAAGAAGCCCTCCGGCAGTGGACGCGCCGCCCGCTCCGGCCACGTCTTGGCGAACACCGAGTGCCCGTCGTCCAGCGTGAGCCGGGAAGCGGCGCAGATGTCGCCGCCGGAGACCGGGGTCTCCCGGATCCGCTGGTGGGTCAGGAAGGTCGGCAGGTGCTCCGGGTGTGCCCGCAGGTACGCCAGGTCCATGAGCGCAAGGTAGCGGGTACCCCGGACAACCGTGGGGCAAGCGACGCCACGGATCGCCGCTGACCTGGACCGATACGCTCCGTATCTGTGGACGGACCGCGTGTCGTCCACAGGGGCGGACGCGGTGGCACTCCACCGCCCACGCTCCCGGCATGAACTCCACCGAGCAACCCCGCCTCTCCGTCCGCTCGCCCGCCGACATGGTCACGGCCGTGCCCTACCTGCTCGGCTTCCACCCGGCCGACAGCGTCGTGGTGGTCGCGGTACGCGGCCGGCGCGTCGTCTTCGCCGCTCGGGGAGACCTGCCCGCGCCCGGCGCCGACCCCGGCCCGGCGGCCCGGCACCTGGCACACGTGGTGGCCCGGCAGGACGCCGACGCCGCCACAGTCGTCGGCTACGGTCCGGCCGCCCGGGTGACCGGTGCCGTGGACGCGATCGGCGACGCGCTGACCGCTGCCGGCCTGGTCGTGCTCGACGCCCTGCGGGTCACCGACGGCCGCTGGTGGTCGTACCTGTGCGCCGAGCCGTCCTGCTGCCCGCCCGAGGGCACCCCGTACGACCCGGCCGCCAGCCAGGTCAGCGCCGCGGCCGTGTTCGCCGGCCAGGTCGCCCTGCCCGACCGGGCCGCGCTGGCCGCGCAGGTGTCCCCGCTCGACGGGCCGGTACGCCTCGCCATGCGCCGGGCCACCGGCCGGGCCCGTCTGCGCCTGGCCGCGCTCACCGGCGGGACGCCCGCGCAGTCCGGCCGGGGCCCGGAGGCCGGCAGTTCCGTGCCGGGGGACGGTGATGTGCGGGCCGACGGTGGAGGTCCGGAGGATTCACCACGCGCGGTGCGGAGCGCGGGCACGGCGGCGGTGCGGGCCGCGTTCCGCCGGCAGCGGCGTGGCGAGCGGCTCGACGACGACGAGGTGGCCTGGCTGACCGTCCTGCTCACCCACATCCCGGTACGCGATCACGCCTGGTCCCGGACCGACGGCCGGGACGCCGACATCAGCCTCTGGACCGACGTGACGCGGCGCGCCGAGCCGGACCTGATCGCCGCGCCGGGCTGCCTGCTCGCGTTCTCCGCCTGGCGCTCCGGGCACGGGGCGCTGGCGGCCGTCGCCCTGGAACGGGTGCTGTCCGCCCACCCCGGCTATTCGCTCGCGCTGCTGCTCGACGAGGCGCTTCGGCGCGGGGTGGCCCCGTCCGAGCTGGACGGCTGGCCCGGTTCCGACGGAGGCCCGGTGCTGCGCCGTCGCCGTCGCCGTCCACGGCGCTGAGCCGTCAGCCGCCGATCCGGGCCGCCCCGGTGTAGACGTTCATGGTCGGCCCGCGCAGGAAGCCGACAAGCGTCATCCCGGCCTCCTCGGCCAGCTCGACGGCGAGCGTGCTGGGCGCGGACACCGCGGCGAGCAGCGGCACGCCCGCCATCCACGCCTTCTGGGTGAGTTCGAAACTGGCCCGCCCGGAGACCAGCAGCACGTGCCCGGCCAGCGGCAACCGCCCCTCCCGGGCGGCCCAGCCGATCACCTTGTCCACCGCGTTGTGCCGCCCGACGTCCTCCCGCAGCACCACCATCTCCCCGTCGGCGGTGAAGAGGCCGGCCGCGTGCAGGCCGCCGGTGCGGTCGAAGGCGCGCTGCGCGGCCCGCAGCCGGTCCGGCAGCGCGGCCAGCAACTCGGCGGTGACCACCAGCGGGTCGTCCCGCACGGCGAACCGCGAACGGGTACGCACCGACTCGATGCTCGCCTTGCCGCACACGCCGCACGAACTGGTGGTGTAGAAGTTGCGCGACGGATCGGTGACCGGCTCCGGAACACCGGGGGTGAGCGCCACGTCGACCACGTTGTAGGTGTTCGGGGTCTCCGCGCCGGCGCAGAGCTGTGCGGTGTGCACGTCCTCGGCCGACCGGATCAGTCCTTCGGTGAGCAGGAAGCCGATCGCCAGGTCCAGATCGTCGCCGGGCGTACGCATCGTCACCGCGAGCGGTCGACGCCGACCCGGCCCGGCCGCGCCCACGCGGATCTCCAGTGGCTCCTCCGCGGCCAGGGTGTCCTGGCGGCGGATCCGGCCCTGGCCCTCGCCCGTCGCGTCGAGGTCGATCCGCAGCACGCTCCGCCGGTCTGTCGCCCGTCCCATCCCGCCATCCTCCCCGGCCCCTCCACTGCCCGCACCCCACCCCACTCGTTCACGTGCCCCGCCGGCCCAGCCGATCATGATCGACACCAGATCGCCGAAGTGGCGGTATCGGACGGCCCCGGATGCCGCCACTTCGGCGAGATGGAGTTGATCAACGTCGGAAAACCGCCAGCGAAGCCGGGCACGGGTCCGGGCCTCGTGTCCGAGCCGGGATTCGACGGTCGTGGCCGTGGATAGGGTGAGGCGGTGACGGGGTACGCGGCGGTGGTCCTTGCCGGTGGCGCGGCCCGGCGGATGGGCGGCGTCGACAAACCGGCCCGTCCGGTCGGCGGCCGGCCGATGCTGCACCGGGTGCTGGCCGCGGTGGCCGACGCGGACCAGCGGATCGTGGTCGGCCCGTCCGGTCCGGTGCCCGGCGGCGTCCGGACGACACGTGAGGAGCCACCCGGTGGCGGGCCGGTGGCCGCCATTGCGGCCGGGCTGGCGCTGCTCGACCCGGGTACGACAACAGTCGCCCTGCTCGCCGCCGATCTCCCGCTGCTCACCGCCGCCGCCGTGACCGAGCTGCGGCGCGCCCTCGACACCCCGGCCGCCGAGCGGGAACACGATCGGGCCGCCGAGCGGGAACGCGAACCGGCCGCTGATCGGGAACTCGACCGCGCTACCGAGCGGGCATCAGCGCTCCCCCCGCGCGGACTGACCGTCGCCCTCGCCTGTTACGTGGACGGCGACGGCCGCCGCCAGCAGCTCTGCGCGGTGTGGCGGTTACCGGCCCTGCGGGCCGCCCTCGACCGGCTCGCCGCGACGCGGGGCGGCACCCTCGACGGGGCGCCGGTACGCGGACTGCTGACCGGTGTCGCCGTACGCGAGGTGTCGTGGTCCGGCTCGGGTCCTCCGCCCTGGTTCGACTGCGACACTGACGAGGACGTACGCCGGGCGGAGGAGTGGTCGAGATGACGGTGCTGGACGACTGGGTCACGGCGGTCTGCGCCGAGCTGGACCTGGACCCGGCCGGGGTGCCGGTGCCGACAGTGCTGGACGTGGCCCGGGACGTGGCGCATCAGGTGGTCCGGCCGGGGGCGCCGGTCACCGCGTACCTGTTGGGGGTGGCGGTGGGGCGCGGGGCGGACCCGGCGGCGGCGGCCGAGCGGCTCAGCGCGCTGGCCGGCTCGTGGCCGGTGGATCTGGGTGGGTCCACGCCCGCGGAATAGCGCCTTGCGCGTGATTCGGTGGCCGCCGCGCGTGGGTAGGGTGGCGGGGACGGACGGAGGCGATCATGACGGCAGACCACCCCTCGGCGCCGGTCGACAAGCCTGCCGGCAGCGCGCCGGAGCATCACGAGTCGATCCTGCTCGACGAGCCGACCACCGCTGATCTGCGGGCCAAGGTCACCGAGGCCTGGCGTGAGTTCGCGCGGGCGCTCGCCGAGCGGCTACGCGCACTGCCCGCCGGTGGTCACCTGGAGGTGACACTCGATCCGACCGCCTCCGGCACCGGGGACGCCGTCTACTCGGTGAGCGTGGACGCGGGCGAGGAGGGTCGCCTCTCGGCCCGGGCGGTCGGCAACGCCACGCTGCCCCAGGGCTACCGGTTGGACCGGGCGGCGGTGGCCGACATGGTGGCGCTCGGCTGGTCGCCGCCGGGCGTGGTGCCGGGTTCCGGTGAGCAGTTCGGGCTGGACTGCGGCACCGACGAGGCGACCCGGCTGGCCGCCGTGCTGTCCCGGACGCTGCGTGACGTCTACGGCGCCCCGCATCCCGCCTTCCTCGTCTACCTGGTGCACGACACCGAGGGTGAGCCGTTGCCGGTGGAGCCGCTCGGTACGGCCCGCAGCGAGTTCGGCCCGGACCGCGACGTCGAGGCCGACCTGGACGAGGCGTTGGCCGCGGCGGCGGCCGCGCAGTCCGGCGAGAACGACGTGCTGGCCCTGGAGGAGCGGGTCCGCACCGTCGTGTCGACCATGCTGAAGTCCGCGTCCGACCAGCTTCAGGTCGACTCCGACGGTGACATCAACATCCGGGCCGGCTCGGCCATGGTGTTCGTCCGGGTGCGCGACAACCCGCCGCTCGTGGACGTCTTCTCGCCGGTGCTGACCGAGGTCGAGCCGACCGAGCGCCTGTACGTGAAGCTGTCCGAGTTGACCAACCGGATGCCGATCGGGCGGCTCTACTGCGCCGACGACACGGTGTGGGCCTCGATTCCGGTGTTCGGCCGCAACTTCCAGCCCACCCACCTGATGCTCGCGGTGCAGGTGATGACCGGTCTCGCGGACGAGCTGGACGACCGTCTGCACGGCGAGTTCGGCGGCAAGCGCTTCTTCGGCGAGGGGGACAAGCCGGCGCGGGCCGAGGAGCACCGCACCGGCATGTACCTCTGAGCCGGGTCAGCGCACGTCGAGCAGGGTCTTGCCGACGGTCTGCCGGGCTTCGATCGCGGCGTGCGCGTCGGCGGCCCGTTCCAGCGGAAAGCGCTGCCCGATCTGCGGTCGCAGCCGGCCGGCGGCACCCTCGGCGAGCGCCGCCTCGGTGAGGGCGCGCAGCTCGTCCGGGCCGGGCCGTGGACTCAGCAGCGTGACGCCGCGTGCGGTGGCCGCCTCGGCCGGGATGTCCGCCCAGGCGCCGCCGGCGAGCCCGAAGCTGAGCATCCGCCCGCCCGGGTCGAGCAGGTCGAACGCCTCCCGGGCGAGCGGTCCGCCCACGCCGTCGAACACCACGTCGACCGCGCCGACGGCGTCCCGGACCCGGCCGGTCCAGCCGGGCTGCCGGTAGTCGACTGCCAGGTCGAGGCCGGCCGCGCGGAGCCCGGCCACCTTCGCCGGGCCGCCGGCGGCGGCCACCACCGTCGCCCCGGACGCCGCCGCCAACTGCGTGAGCAGCGACCCGACGCCGCCGGCCGCCGCCTCCACCAGGACCCGGTCGCCGCGCCGCAGCCCGGCCGCCCGGGCCAGCATCAGGGCGGTCCGGCCGTCGGCCATCAGCGCCACCGCCGCGTCCAGGGCCAACCCCGGGGGTACGGGGACAGGGGCGCTCCGGTCGACCACGACGCGCTCGGCGTACCCGCCGGTGCCGCCGGTGGCGGTGACCACGACGCGCCCGCCGAGCGCCGGATCGACGCCGGGTCCGAGTTCGGTGATCGTCCCGCCGACGCCGTTGCCGGGGATCAGTGGCAGTTCGGCGTCGAACGGCCCGAAGCCGGTGGCCCGGAACATCGTCTCGACGAACGTGATGTTCGCGTGTGCCACGTCGACGAGCACCTGGCCCGGTCCGGGTGCCGGATCGGGTGCCGTCCCGGGCACGAGCACCTCCGGTCCGCCGAACTCCCGCAGCCACACCGCACGCATACCGCCCCCTCGCTTCGAGCCGGTCACCAGTGCACGACATGAAGCGAGGTTGAGGTCAAGGCGTGGACGGTCCGACGCCGGGGGACTCGACCAGCCGGGAGAGCACGATGGTGCTGCGGGACGAGGTGACGAACGATTCGGCGCGCAGCCGCTCCAGCGCCTCCTCCAGGTGCGAGATGTCCGCGGCGCGCAGGTGCACGAGCGCGTCGGCCTCGCCGGAGACGGTGTACGCGCCGACCACTTCGGGGTGCCGTCGGGCGGCGGCGCCGATCTGTGCCGGGGTGGTCCGGCCGGCGCAGAACAGCTCGACGAACGCCTCGGTGGTCCAGCCGACAGCGGCCGGGTCGACGACGGCGGTGAATCCCCGGATCACCCCGGCGGACCGGAGTCGGTCGACCCGTCGCTTGACGGCGGGGGCGGAGAGTGACACCCGGGTGCCGATGTCCGCGTACGAGGCGCGGGCGTCAGCCACGAGCAACGCAATGATTCGCTGGTCTACCGCGTCTATCTGCAACGTTCTGCTCCCGGGAAGCAATGCTTGTGGCTGTTACCAAAGTTGTACCGTACCTACTCTTGGTGACCGTGAACCAGCAGCGAGTCTCGCGAAAGCGGACATATCTCATGTGCTCGCCCGAGCACTTCACGGTCGAGTACGCGATCAACCCGTGGATGGACGTGACCACGGCGGTCGACGCCGACCTGGCGGTCAAGCAGTGGGACCGGCTGCGGGAGACGCTCGTCGGGCTCGGCCACGACGTGCACCTGCTCACGCCCGAGGCGGGGCTGCCGGACATGGTCTACGCGGCGAACGGCGCGTTCGTGGTCGACGGCACCGTCTACGGGGCCCGGTTCAAGCACGAGCAGCGGACCGCCGAGGCCGCCGCGCACCGGGCGTTCTACGAGGAGCAGGGCTGGCGGTTCATCGCCCCGAACGAGACCAACGAGGGCGAGGGCGACTTCGCGTACCTGCCGGAGGCCCACGGCGGCCTGATCCTCGCCGGGCACGGCTTCCGGACCGAACCGGCCGCGCACGCCGAGGCGCAGGAGGCGCTCGGCCGCCCGGTGGTCTCGCTGCGCCTGATCGACCCGCGCTTCTACCACCTGGACGTGGCGCTCGCCTCGATCGACGACGAGAACATCGTCTACTACCCGGGCGCCTTCTCCGCCGCCAGCCAGAAGGTGCTGGCCCAGTTGTTCCCGGACGCGATCGTCGCCGACGACGAGGACGCGCTGGCGTTCGGCCTGAACCTGGTCAGCGACGGGCTCAACGTGGTGCTGAACAACGAGGCGACGCGGCTGGCCGGCAAGTTGAAGGCGGCCGGCTACCACCCGGTCCCGGTGGAGCTGTCCGAGCTGAAGAAGGGCGGTGGCAGCGTGAAGTGCTGCATCGCCGAACTGCGGCACTGAGCCACGCCTCGGCGCGAAGGGCGGCCTCCCGGTGGGGAGACCGCCCTTCGTCGCGTACGGGGGCCGGTCAGCCGAGCGTGGCCAGCTCGTTGATCACGATGTTGGACAGCAGTCGGCCGTCGGTCTGCACCCGGCGCAGGTACCACTTCTGCTGCGGGGTACGGGTCTGGTTGAACTGCCAGGGGCCGCGCGGGCTGTCCACCTGGCCGACCTTGCCCAGCGCCAGGTTGACCTGCTGCGGGGACGGGTTCGCCCCGGCCAGCCGGATCGCCTTGTCCAGCACCAGCGCGGCGTCGTAGGAGGCCATCGCGTACGTGGTCGGCGCGGAGTTGAACGTCTTCCGGTACGCCGAGGCGAAGATCCGGTTCGCGGTGTTGTTGAGATCGGCCGAGTAGTTGAGCGCGGTCTCGATGCCGTTCGCCTCGATCAGCTTGCGGTCGCGGCCCTTCTCACCGTCGTCGAGCTGGTCCAGCGCGGTGCCCTCGGTGAGGAACCCGGGGGCGTAGATCGGCCCCCGGTAGCCCAGGGCGTAGAGCTGCTTGACGAACTGGACGGCCTGGGCGCCCGAGTAGTGGCAGAAGACCGCGTCCGGCTTCCGCTCCAGCGCCTTGCGGATCGGCCCGGTGTAGAGATTCCGCGAGGGGTTGTCGGAGTCGTCGGTGTAGATCGGGTCCTCGGTGAGCCGGCGACCCCGCTCGTACGCGCGCCGCAGCCCTTCGACGACGTCCTGGCTGCCCTGGCCGCGGGTGCCGAAGATGGCGATGCGGCTCGACGCGTCGAGCTTCTGGCGCAGGTACTCTCCGAGCGCCTCGCCCGGCTCGGTCAGCACGTACGACGTGCGCCAGATGTAGACGACGCCCTGCAGCGTCGAGGGGGAGGCGTTGGAGCCGATCAGCGGCACCCGGGCCTGCTCGACCGAGTCCTTGATGCCGGTCATCACGGTGGGGCTGACCACGCCGGTGAGCGCGAGCACGCCCTCCTTGATCAGCCGCTCCACGGCGGCCTTGCCGCTGGCGGCGGTGGAGCCCTCCTCGGCCGGCACCAGCGTGACCGGATGGCCGGCGATCTGCTGGCCGCGCAGGCGGAGGTAGAGCTGGAAGCCGTTGGTGATCTCGTCGCCGATGGCCTTGTTCGCCCCGCTGCCGGGCACGATCAGCCCGATCTTGATCGGGCTGCCGGATCCGGCCTGCTCCCCGGTGTCGTCCTCCCCGGAGCCGCAACCCGCCGCCAGTCCGGTGGTGCCCAGCGCGGCCAGCAGTTGCAGAGCCCGCCTGCGGTTCATCTGTGCCACCGATTTCCTTCCCGACGGGGTGGCCATGGTGCACACCCCTTCGGCGTTCTACCTGGTCGGCGACGCTGCGTCAATGCCCGGAAGATCATCGTGAAGCGACCGCAACGCCTGTGTCACCCGGGGCCAGGCAGCCGCCTCCGGGTCGATCAGCCCGAAATGCTCGCATTCAGGCAGCTCAATCAAGGTGGAAGTGCCGCCGGCAGCCCGGTCGCCGGCCACCCAGGATCGGCTGATCGAGGTGGGAACCTGAAGATCCTGCTCGCCATGCACGACTACGGTCCGTGTTCGCATGGGTACGAAATTCGACGGATCCGCGTCCGCGTACCGGTCCGGCACGTCCTCCGGGGAGCCGCCGAGCAGCGCGGCCACCGCCCCGCCGTCCAGGTCCAGCCGGTACGCCTGCGCGAGGTCGGCCACCGGGGCCAGCGCGACCACCCCGGCGACCGTCTCCGGGGCGCGCGCGGCCACGTACAGGGCCAGGTGCCCGCCCGCGGAATGGCCGATCAGGATCGGCGGTACGGGCGCCACCCGGCCGGGCAGCGCGGCGGCGGCCAGACCGGGCAGGGCGGCGACCCCGGTGCGGACGTCGGTGAGCGTGTGCGGCCAGCCGCCGCCGGGCTGGCCGGTCCGGCGGTACTCGATCTGCGCGACCGGGTGGCCGAGCGCGGCCAGCGCCGCCGCCATCGGGCCGGTGTGGGCCCTGTCGTACTCGGCCCGCCAGAAACCGCCGTGCACCACGACCACGAGCGGCCGGGCCGGCCCGTCGCCGGCGGGCCGGCGCAGGTCGGCGAGCTGGTCCGGGTGGTCGCCGTAGGCGACTGTGGCGTCCGGCGGCGGAGACGGGCGGGTCAGCACCTCGCGTGGGTCGGAGAGCATGCGGCGACGGTAGCTCCCTCCGGTCCGGCCGCGTGCACATGGTCGGCGTGGGTAAAGATGGGTGCCATGACCGAAGCGCATTCCGGACGGGACGACGAGCAGGGCAACGATGGCATCCCCGGCACCGTGGTGGTGGTCGGGCCGGACGGCCGCCCGGTCGGCACGGTGCAGACCGACGAGGAGGGCAAGGGCGAGGACCCGACCCGCCTGGTCGAGCAGCCGGCCAAGGTGATGCGGATCGGCAGCATGATCAAGCAGCTGCTGGAGGAGGTGAAGGCGGCGCCGCTGGACGACGCCAGCCGGAACCGGATGCGGGAGATCCACGAGCGCTCGATCGTCGAGCTGAAGGAGGGTCTCGCGCCCGAGCTGCGCGAGGAGCTGGAGCGGCTCTCGCTGCCGTTCACCGAGCGGCAGACGCCGAGCGAGGGCGAGCTGCGGATCGCGCACGCCCAGCTCGTGGGCTGGCTGGAGGGCCTGTTCCACGGCATCCAGGCCGCGCTGGTGGCCCAGCAGATGGCCGCCCGTGTCCAGCTGGAGCAGATGCGCTCGGGCCGTCAGGCGCTGCCCAGCGGCCCCGGCGGCGTGATCCCGGGCATGCCCGGGATGCCCGGCGCCGGCGAGGGCCACGCGCCCGGCCAGTACCTGTGACCCGCCGGCCGGGGCGCGTCACGCGCCCCGGCCGCTCAGTCCAGCTCGAAGACCTTCTCCAGGTACGCCGCCACGCCGTCCTCGGTGTTCGGCCCGGTGACCTCGTGCGCGATCTCCCGTACCGCCGGGTGGGCGTTGGCGACCGCCACCGCGCGTCCGGCCCAGGCCAGCATCGGCACGTCGTTGGGCATGTCGCCGAAGGCCAGCACGTCCCGCTCGCCGACGCCCAGCCGTTCCGCGTACCAGGCCAGGCCGGCCGCCTTCGTCACGCCGGCGGCCGAGATCTCGATCAGCCCGCTGTACGACGAGTGGGTCGCCTCGGCCAGCCCCTCCAGCGCGCCCGCCACCACCTGCACGAAGACGTCCGGGTCCTGCTCAGCGGCACGCGCCAGCAGCTTCACCGCGGGTGCGGCCAGCAGTTCCTCCGGCGACTCGACGGCCCGGATGGCGTCGAGGTCGGCGTCCCAGCGCAGCGGGTAGTGCGCCTCGTGCCGCATCTGTCGGCTGTCCACGATCTCCACCGCGAGACTGACCCCGGGCACCTCGGCCCGTAGTCGCCGGGCCACCTCCGCCAGCAGTTCCGGGGCGAGCGGGTCGGCCCGCAGCACCTGGTCGGTGACCGGGTCGTACACCACCGCGCCGTTCGCGCAGATCGCCGGCAGCGGCGCGGCGAGCTGCTCGTACACCATTTGCAGCCAGCGGATCGGACGGCCGGTGACCAGGACCACCGGCGTGCCGGCGGCGGCGATGCGGGCCAGCACGCCGGCGGTACGCGGGCTGAGCGTCCGGTCGTCGCGCAGCAGCGTGCCGTCGATGTCGGAGGCGACGAGCCGAGGTGGATCTTCCATCACCGGGACAGTAGTCGGTCCAGGTAGACGGCCACCCCGTCGTCGTCGTTGCGCAAGGTGATCTCGTCCGCCGCGGCGCGTACCTCCGGGTGGGCGTTCGCCACCGCCACCCGCGCCCACCCGGCCCAGTCGAACATCGGCAGGTCGTTCGGCTGGTCGCCGAAGACCAGCACGTCGGCCGGGTCGACGCCGAGCCGCTCGGCGATCACGCTCAGGCCGCTGGCCTTGTCGGTGCGGGGCGGGCAGATCTCGATGAAGCCGAGCCCGGCCTGGGTGAGCGTGGCCACCTCCGGCGGCACGATCGCCCGGGCGGCGGCCAGCAGCTCGTCCACGTGGTGGTCGGCGGTACGCGCGAACGCCTTGATTACGTCGCAGGACAGGCACTCCATCCGGCTGCGCGCCTCGAACCGGTCCGGGTAGGGCCAGCTCGGGTGGTAGTCGCCCCACAGCGGCGCGTCGTGCTCGTCCGACGCCTCGACCATCACGGTGAGCGGGCCGACCGCCGCCTCCAGGTCGGTGAGGATCCGGGCCAGCACCTCGCCGGGCAGCCGCTCGTCGCGCAGCACCAGCGGCCCGTCGGGGTCGCTCTGGTCCACCACCCGGCCGCCACCGGCCATCACCAGGAAGTCGGCGGCCCGGATGTCGTTACGGGTCAGCTCGGTCAGGCGCGGTCCGCGGCCGGTCGCGCCGACCACCGGAATCCCGGCGGACCGCACCCGGTCCAGCACCCGGTGGGTGTACGCGGAGACGGTCTCGTCGCTGCGGACGAGCGTGCCGTCGAGGTCGGTGGCGATCAGCTTGGGCAGTCCCGGGCGGGTCATGGTTCCTCCTTCGCCCGCGCCGTCACGCCGGCCGACCAGGTCTTCGGTGCCGCGACCACGGGACGGCGGGCAGCAACCGTATCTCGCGGAACGGGCGGCAACCACGGCTTTCCGGCGAATCGGAGGCGAAGCCGCGGTGGCCGACGTATGCGGCGTCAGCGGGACCGGTCGGGGTCCGCGAACGGCACCGTGGGCTGCACCGTCAGGTCCGCGGGGGCCGGCGGCAGGTCGTCCGTGGCGGCGCGCCCCCGCCAGGCGGGCCGGTCGTCCGGGTGGTCGTGGTCCGGTTCCTCGTCGGCGGGCGTGTCCCCGGCGCTCCGGCCGGCCAGGTGCAGCGCGGCGGCCAGCAGCGCCACGGCGAGGAACGCGGTGACCAGGCCGCGCCCGTGCTCCACGTCGAGGCGCTGGTCCCCGACGAAGAACAGGATGCGCCGGGCCAGCTGCTCGAGGGAGGCGGCGGTCGCGACCAGCACGCCGAGCACGCCCGCCGACAGGCCCAGCCCGGCGAGCGCGGCGTGCCGACGGACCGCCGGGGCGCCGCGCAGCGCCAGAGCCAGCGCCACGGACAGCCCGAGCAGGCCCACCAGGTACGCCACCCCGAACCCGCCGATCTCGGAGATGCCACTGGTCAGCCGGGTGGGCGCGTCGTCGTCCCGGGCCTCGGCCGGCACCGTGATGATCAGCCACTCGCCGATCAGCGAGGCGACAGCGGCCACCGTGGCGAGCCCGGCGAGCACTGTCGGCAGGCGGCGGTCCCGGCCCAGGGCGGCGAGCGAGCGTCCGGCCCGGCCGGGGGACTCCGGCTCGGCGTCACCCCACTCGACGACAGTGGTGTCGTCGTCCCGCACGGGGATTCGCTTCTCCTGGCGGGGGACGGGGAGATCCTGTGACATGGCCACCCTTCCCGTACGCGGGCCTGCGTCGAATCATGGCACAGCACACACCCGACGGCCCGGATCGTGGTCCACAGGTGCGGTGCGACGCGGCCCGCTTTCGCGTAGCGTCGTGCCATGCCTATCCGTACCGCATCCGCTCGCTGGCAGGGCAACCTCACCGAGGGGTCCGGCACCGTCCGCACCGGCAAGGGCGGCCTGTCCGGCAACTACTCCTTCAAGTCGCGCTTCGAGGAGGGCGAGGGCACCAACCCCGAGGAGCTGATCGGCGCCGCGCACGCCGGCTGCTTCTCGATGGCGCTGTCCAAGCAGCTCGCCGACGCCGGCGCCCAGGAAACGGCGGTGGAGACCACCGCCAAGGTGCACTTCGACAAGACCGACGCCGGCATGACAGTCACCCGGATCGACCTGGAGACCGTCGGTCAGGTTCCGGGCATCGACCAGGCCGAGTTCACCAAGCTGGCCGAGGCGGCCAAGGAGAACTGCCCGATCTCCCGGCTGCTGTCGCCGGGCGCGCAGATCACGCTGAACGCCCGCCTGGCCTGACCATCACGTACGGCACGGCGGGGGTGTCCTGCGGGCCGCCCTCGCCGTGCGACGTGCCGATTCTGGGGGAGTGACCGGGCCGCGTGGCCGTGGAGATGAGCCGGGACCGGTTCGAGGAACTGGTCGGCGAGGCACTCGACGAGGTGCCCGAGGAGCTGCTCGGGCTCATGAGCAACGTGGTCATCCTGGTCGAGGACGACCCGCCGCCGGGCGAGGACCTGCTCGGCCTGTACGAGGGGCACGCGCTCACCGATCGCGGCTGGGACTACTCCGGCGTGCTGCCCGACCGCATCCTGATCTACCGCAATCCGATCCTGGCGATCTGCGACACCGACGACGACGTCGTCGAGGAGGTCGCGGTGACCGTGGTGCACGAGATCGCCCACCATTTCGGCATCGACGACGAGCGTCTGCACGCCCTGGGCTGGGGCTGACCGGGTCCCCGCCCGGCTGATTCCGGCGGTTGCGCCGGTCCCCTAACCTCCGTGGTCAGGCACATTCTGACCCAGGAGGAAAACCCATGCGCAGCGCGCTGTTCTCCGCGGAGAACCTTGAGAAGGAGTCCCAGCAGCCGGGCATGCGGTTGCAGAACTCCAAGATGCTGAAGATCGAGCTGAACGGCGAGGCGATGGCCCGCGTCGGCTCGATGGTCGCCTACCAGGGCCAGGTGCAGTTCCAGGCCCTCGGCTCCGGCGGCATCGGCAAGTTCATCAAGCAGCGCCTCACCGGTGAGGGCGTGCCGCTGATGAAGGTCTCCGGGCGCGGCGACGTGTTCCTCGCCGACTTCGCCAAGGACGTGCACGTCATCGACCTGGAGCCGGGCGACGCGCTGTCCATCAACGGCTCCAGCGTGCTGGCCTTCGACTCGACCCTGCAGTACGACATCAAGATGGTCGGCGGCGCCGGTTTCGCGTCCTCCTCCGGCCTGTTCAACTGCGTGTTCACCGGGCACGGCCGGATCGCCATCACCACCAAGGGCACCCCGGTGGTGCTCAACGTGGACGCGCCGACGTACGTGGACCCGCAGGCGGCGGTCTGCTGGTCGGCGAACCTCCAGACCGGCTACCACCGCGCCGAGCAGCTCGGCCTCGGCACGCTGCTCGGCCGCAGCACCGGTGAGGCGTTCACGATGAGCTTCGCCGGTCAGGGTTTCGTCGTCGTCCAGCCCTCGGAGGAGCCTCCGGTGGCCGGCAGCGGCTCCCAGCAGCAGGGCGGCGTGCTCGGCGGCCTGCTGCAGTGACCCTCCGGTGCCCGGGGCGCCCGCCGTGGTCGCCCCGGGCCGGTCAGCTCAGCTCGCCGGACCGCAGCCGGGCCACCCAGGCCGCCGCGTCGGCGTAGTCGAGGTCGGAGGGCCCGGTGGACGCCGCCGCCGACCGGTCACCCGCCGCCGCGTTCCAGCGGTGCCGGGGGTACGACCCCAGGAACCGCACGTCGGCGCAGACCCGGCGCAGCCCCTGCAACGCCTCGCCGAGGCGTACGTCGGCGACGTGCCCGGCACAGTCCAGGAAGAACACGTACCGGCCGAGCGCCTCACCGGTGGGGCGGGACTCGATGCGGGTCATGTTCACGCCCCGCACCGCCAGTTCCATGAGCACCGCCAGCAGCGCGCCCACCCGGTCGTGCGCGATGTAGACCGCCAGCGAGGTGAGGTCGTCACCGGTCGGCGGCGGAGGCGGCCCGGGGCGGGACACCAGCGCGAAGCGGGTCACCGCGTCCGGATGGTCGGCGATCTTGTCGGCGAGGACCGCCAGCCGGTGCCGGGTCGCGCCGATCGGGGCGCAGATGGCGGCGTCGTACTCGCCGCTCGCCGCGCCGGCCGCCGCGGCGCCGTTGGAGAGCACGTCGACAACTGTGGCGTCGGGCAGGTGCTCGCGCAGCCAGCCCCGGCACTGGGTGGACGCCTGCGGGTGGGCGGCCACGCCGCGCACGTCGGCGAGCGTGGTGCCGGGCCGGGCGGCGAGCACGAACTCCACCGGCAGGACGACCTCGCGGGTGATCACCAACGGGTCGCCCTCGGCCAGCTCGTCGAGCGTCACGCCGACGGCGCCGCCGATGGAGTTCTCCAGCGGCACCAGGGCCGCATCCGCGTCGCCGGCGCGTACCGCGTCGAGCGCCTCGCCGACGCTGCGCGCCGGTGTGCGCTCCCCGCGTTCGGCGGCGGGCACCGTTCGCAGGGCCTGTTCGGCGAAGGTGCCCTCGGGGCCCAGGTAGACGAAGCGGGTCGGCGGTGTTCCCGGCATGCCGACCAGCCTACGCACCCGGCGTGCCGTCGCAGGCCAGGGTACGGATGCCGGGCGGCGCGAGGGTCCGCACCTCGACGCCGCACACGTCCGTCCCGGCCGTCACCAGCGTCGGCGTGCCGCTGCCGCCCCGGGTGACGACCTGCAGCTCCTCGTGTCCGGTGACCGCCAGCACGGTGTACTGCCACCCTTCGGCGCAGAGCGGACCGGTGGCCACTGTGACCCGGACGTCGCGGGGCAGCACTCCGGCGGACCCGCGCAGCAGCGCGACGATCCGGTCGCCGGACGGCCGGCCCCGGCACGGCGTCGCCGTCACCGGCGTGGACGGGGAGAGCACGGGCGCGGACGGTGTGACAGGTGCCACCGTCGTGGCGCTCGGGGTGGGCGTGGCGGACGTCGACGGGACCGGCGCGGGCGTGGCGACGGCGGGCGGCGTGCGCAGCTCGGGCGGCGCGCCGCAGGCGGCGAGGGCGAGCACCGCCAGCAGCGCCAGTGGGCGGTGCCGGCGACCGGGGTGGGGGGTGCGGAGCACGGTGGGCGTCCTCGGCATCGAGGGATGTCGTCGTACGGCGGGGGCCGAGCCCATCGTAGGAGGAGGCCGGGCCCGGGTGGAAGCGTGCCGGTCAGACCGCGGAGAGGAAGGTGAGCGAGCCGGCCACCACGCCGTCGGTGAGCACCGGGGTGGAGATCGCGTCGACCGTGCGGCCGGCGTCGGAGTTGGGCCCCTGCACGCGGAGCAGACCCCGGGCGAGTCGCCCGGAGTGCAGCGCGAGCAGCGGCGGGATCTTGTCGGTCTCCTGCTCGGTCAGCTCGCTCGGGCTGGCCGTGAAGTCCACCAGGCGCAGGCCGCCCTCCAGCAGCGGCAGGCCGATCACGTCCCCCGGCGCGCCCAGGCAGAGCAGCGCGCAGCCGGACGAGGAGATCGCCACGACCGTGGTGCCGGCGTCGATCAGCAGGCACGGCTCGGCGGCTCGGGAGACCATGCCGGACCACTGCCCGAAGTTGTCGGACTCCTGCTCGGTGGAGCCCGCCGGGGGCGCGAACACGTCCGAGAGTGAGAGTTCGACGTGGGCCACCGCGCCTCCTATGTACACCGACGGTCTGTCCACGCTAGCCGGTCGGTGCGGCGGGAGCATCGGCTGCCGGGCGGCCGGCGACGACGCGGACCGACGGAACCAGTCGGGGGCGGAGCCGGGGGCCGCGTGGCGTCGCCGGAGACGTTACCGGCGGGCGGCCCGCTTGTCAGCGGCCGTTCGGCCCTCGTCGTACCACCGGTAGTCGGCGGTTGGACGGTACGTGCCGTTGAACCACGTCGACGGCGCCTGGGCCACGCGGGACAGCTTCTCGGCGGTGGCCGGGCTGATCCGGTTCCCGCCGGCCACGAGCAGGCGGTCCAGCTCCCGGTGGGTGGCCATGAGGCAGTCCTTCGGCAGCCCGTAGACGCTGATCACGCCGGAGCCGACGAACGTCAGCACCGGCGTGACCGGGATCGGCAGGCCGACCGCGTCGGAGAGGGCCTTGCTGGCCCGCTTGGCGTCCCGGCGCGCCTCCGCCACGTACGGCGGGCGCTTGCCGTTGATCTGCACGACGTCACCGGCGACGAGCACGCGCGCGCGGCCGTGGTCGGCGATGGTGACCGCGAACAGGCCGCTCGGGCCGATGGCCAGGAACCCGGCCCGGTCGTCGCGGACGCGGTCGAGCAGCATGTCGGCCGGGTCCGTCCGGGGCCACTCGATGACGTGCCAGGCGGGCCCGAGGTGGTCGAGCTGGCCGAGGGCGCGGGCCCCGGCGGCTTCCAACCGGCGGGCCCCCCGCTCCGCCCGGCGACGCCGGGCCCACTCCAGTGGAGTCGGTCGGGCCGGTTCGAGCACCGACGTGGGCTCGACCCGGGTGTGCGGCACCGTGCGGGGCGGCAGTGCCCTGCTCGGTACGGCTCGACGAGCGGGAAAGACAGTCATCGCGACCTCCGGCAAAAGGTCTCTCGAAGTTATGTCTCCACTACCCTACGTTGCGCCCCCGGGGGCTCGGCAAGCCGGGGCGCCGGAGTGAGTGTGGATGAATGCCATATTCATCCACGCTTCTTTTCCGAATGGTGCGCAAGCCTGCCCTAGGCTGCGGGGGTGACCCACTATGTGGACAGCGAAGTCGCCCGGCTCGGGACGGTGTTGCTGCACCGCCCGGGACCGGAACTCGCCCGCCTCACCCCACGCAACAACGACTCGTTGCTATTCGACGCCATCCCATGGGTGGGACGGGCGCAGGAGGAGCACGACGCGTTCGCGGCGGCGCTGCGGTCCCGCGGGGTCGAGGTGCTCTACCTGGCCGACCTGCTGGCCGAGACGCTCGCCGTGCCGGACGCCCGGGCCGAGCTGACAGATCAGGTGCTGCGGTCCCGCCGGCTCGGCCACACCCTGCGGCGCCGGGTCGCCGACCACCTGGCGTACCTGGACCCGGCCGGGCTGGCCGACGTGCTGATCGCCGGCCTCGCCCACGAGGAGCTGCGAATCGGCGGCGACCGACCCGGCGGTCTCGTGTGGACCCTGATGGACCGGCACGACTTCGTCATCGACCCGCTGCCCAACCTGCTGTTCACCCGCGACTCGTCGGTGTGGATCGGGGACCGGGTCGGTGTCACCAGCCTGGCCATGCCGGCGCGACGGCGGGAGACCACGCTCACCGACGCCATTTACCGCTACCACCCCCGGTTCGTCGGCACCGAGTTCGTCTACCACCCGCGGCTGGAGCATCTGGAGGGCGGCGACGTGCTGCTGCTCGCCCCGGGGGTGCTCGCCGTCGGCGTCGGCGAACGCACCACCCCGGCCGGCGCGGAGCGGCTGGCCCGGCAGGTGTTCGCCGCCGGCCTGGCGCACACCATCCTGGTGGTCCCGATCGCGCAGGAGCGCGCCACCATGCACCTGGACACGGTCTGCACGATGGTCGACACCGACGCCGTGCTGATGTACCCGAACATCGCCAACGAGCTGTCCGCGTACACGGTGATCGTCGGCGCGGACGGCGACGACCTGCGGGTCGACGGCCCGGCGCCGTTCCTGCGCGCCGCCGCCGACGCGATGGACCTCGACCAGCTCCGGGTGATCGACACCGGCCTCGACCCGGTCACCGCCGAACGCGAGCAGTGGGACGACGGCAACAACACGCTCGCGCTCGCGCCCCGGCTCTGCGTCGGGTACGAGCGCAACGTGGAGACCAACGCGCAACTGGAACGGGCCGGCATCGAGGTGATCGCGATCGCCGGATCGGAGCTGGGCTCCGGGCGCGGCGGCCCGCGCTGCATGTCCTGCCCGCTGGTGCGGGAGAAGGGCGGGGCCGCCTGACCCGGAACGTCAGCGCAGCGTCAGCTGGCGGCCGAGCAGCCCCTGCCGCGACCGGCGGCCGGCCGCGTCCAGCGGCGCCTGCTCGGCGACCGCCTCGGCGTAACGCTTGGCGAACTCCGCCAGCGGCGCCTCCCACTCGGCGGCCGGGGTGTCCTCCGGCAGGTCCCAGACCGGCGCGAGACGCCCGTGCGCCCGGAACATGCCGGCGAACTTCGTGTCGTCGCCGAGCGTCAGCGCGCCGGCCGCGCCGAGCCGGGACAGCGCGTCCAGCGCGGCGTCCTCGTCCTCCGGCAGGACCATCCGCACGTGGGCCTTCTCCGGCACCTGGCACCAGTACGCGGCCCGCGCGGCGGCCAGCTTCACGGTCGGGTAGATGGCCGAGTTGGCCCGCTCCAGGGACGCCTGCACGTTCGGGTCGTCGGCGGCGCCCGGGTCGAGCCAGAAGTCGAACCCGTCGTGCATGGTGATCTCCAGCGGGCCGTCCACCAGGATGTCCTGGAGGCGGGGGCCGGGCCCGGGCAGCGGCGGCACGCTCACCTGGCCGCCCGGCTCGGTGCGCAGCGCGGAGATCAGCGCGTCGGCCAGGTCACGGGAGACGTCGCCGGACTGCTGGTGCCGCTGCAGACCGATGAAGACGCGCCCGTCCGGCTTGGTCATCGCCGGGGCGGCCATCGGCAGCACGGTGGCCAGCGTGACCGGGCGGTCGCCGTACTCCTCGATCAGTTCCGGGGTGAGCCGCAGCGGCGCGGACGCGGCCGGGACCAGCTCACGCAGGGCGATCCACTCCGGCTCGTCGACCAGGCCCTCGAACGGCCGGGGCACGAAGACGTCGCGCACCTTCTCCCGCTTGGGGGTGCTCTCGCCGACCCGCTGGTTCTTCCGACGCTTGCTCATGGCGAGACAGCCTAGATGCCGGGCCGCGCGGGTGGGGGCAGGACCCGCCTGCCCGTGCGTTCAGCCGGCCGCGACCAGGCCCGGACGGTGCGCCGGGGCCGGATCGAACCGTGCCCAGACGCTCTGGCCCAGGCCGTCGCGCTCCACGCCCCAGCCGCTGGCGAGCCCGGCGACGATGTGCAGCCCGCGCCCGTCGGCGGCGTCCGGCGAGGCGGCCCGCATGCACGGGCCGGCGCCGGAACCACCGTCGGTGACCCGGAGCTGGATGCTCGGCCCCTCCTCGGTGACCCGCAGCCGCCAGGCCACCCGGACCACGCCGCCGGGCAGCGCGTCGGCGTGCCGGACCGCGTTGCCGACCAGTTCGGCGAGGACCGCGACCAGGTCGGCCAGCAGAATCGGGGGTACGACGCCGGTCAGCTCGTCGGCGAGCCGGTGCCGGGCCAGACGCGCGCCGGTCGGGTCGTGGGGCACCACCACACACCACGACCGTTCGGGCGGACCAGTCGACACGTCGTTCCTTCCCCGTCTGCGAGCGCCGGGTCAACCCCGCGGCAGCCGCACCTCTGCGACCGTACCGCCACCGGCTCTGGGCCGGAGGGATACCCATCCATTCTGCTGTTCAACGATCTGGCGGACGAGATAGAGACCGAGTCCCGCGCCCGGATACCGCCGGCGGTCACCGGACTCGCCCTGCCAGAACCGGTCGAAGGCCCGCTCCACGTGTTCCGGGCGGATGCCGATGCCCCGGTCGGCCACCCGGAACGAGACGGTCCGCTCGTTCGCCTCGGCGGTGACCTCGATCGGGGTGTCCGGCAGTGAGTACTTCCCGGCGTTCGTGCCCAGCTCGGTGAGCACTGTGGCGAGGCTGTGCCGGTCGCCGAGCGCCTTGGGCAGGTCGGCCGGCAGGTCGAGCACGACCCGGTGCCGGATGTCGGCCGGCAGGTCCGTCGCCGCCGCGCGCAGCGCGTCGACCAGGTCGAACGGCGCGGCCGGTTCCCCGCCGGGACGGTTCTCGGTGGCGGCGGTCAGCAGCCTGTCGACCAGGCGGGCCAGCTCGTTCGCGCGCTGGCCGATGATCCGCGCGGCCTGCCGGCGGTCGTCGTCGCTCAGCGAGTCCCAGTGGTCGGTGAGGGTGTCCGCGTACCCCTTGATCACGGTGACCGGGGTCCGCAGCTCGTGGCTGGTCACCGCCACGAAGAGATCGCGGTCGTGGTCGCGCCGCTGCTGGTCGGTGACGTCGCGGAAGGTGACCACGCGCAGCGCGTTCGGGCCGGGCAGCTCGCCGGAGGTGATCCGCAGCCAGCGCCCGTCCGGCATCCGGTGGTCGAGCACCTGGCCCGGCGGCGGCAGCGGGAACGGCAGCGGGCGGCTCAGCGCCTCCTCCGCCGGACGGCCGGTCACCTGGACCGCCGCCGGGTTCCAGAGCCGGATCCGCCCGTCGCGGTCCACCACGGCCAGCCCGTCGGCGAGCGCCGCCACCACCGGGCCGTCCCCGTGCACCGGCAGGCCGGTCTGGTCGCCGTACATGTGCGCGACGCACGCGGCCACGTAGCCGATCACGGCGCGTTGCGCGGCATCCGGCGGCTCGCCCAGCGGGTAGAGCGCGTGCAGGCTGCCGACGGTGAGACCGCCGATCTCGGCACGCGCCACGATCATCCGGCTGAGCCCCCGGCCGGCCACCTCGTCGGCGAGCGCGCCCGGGATCGCGTCGACCCGGACCTCCCGCACCGGCGGCCCGGCGAGCAGGCAGACGGTGGCCGGGTCGGTGGCGGGCAGCGGTCGGCCGAGCACGAACTCGGCGCGGCCGGTCGCCGCGATCACCCGTCCGCCGGCCGGGGTGAACTCCACGAAGACCAGACCGGCCGCGCCCACCGCCGGTCCGACCTCGTGGAGCAGGCGGTTGAGCACTGCGGGACCGGACTCGCCCGCGTTGATCATGTTGATCACAGTCGTGTGGCCGGCGATGAGGGCGGGGTAGTCGGTTCGCTCCGGCATGTCCCGAGTGTGCCGCGCGGCAGCCCTCCCGGACACCCCCGGCCGGTCGACCGTGGCCGATACCGATCGACCGGACTCACCGGCCCAACCGGGCCAGCGCACGGGCCGGCCGGTCCGTGATCACCCCGTCCACGCCGGCTTCCAGCACGAGTTCCAGATCCTCCGGCTCGTTGACGGTCCACACGTACACCGAGTGGCCGGCCGCGCGCAGCGAGGGAACCAGGCGCGGGCGGGCCCGGACCAGGTCCACGCCGGGACCGGCGATCCGGGCGCCGAACGGCAGCCGGCCCAGCGGCAGCAGCCGCGGCAGCACCTCCAGCAGCAGCACCGTGGGCAGCGCCGGGGCGAGTTCCCGCATCCGGCGTACGGCCAGCGGCGAGAACGACATCACAGTCACCTGGACCCGATGGCCCGGGCGGGGCTCGTCCAGCCCGTACCGGCGCAGCAGCGTGACCAGGCGGCGCTCGACCTCGCCCCGGTAACGCGAGGGGTGCTTGGTCTCGATCAGCAGCCGGACCGGCCGCCCGGCGTCGAGCACCGCGTCGAGCAGCCGCTCCAGCGTGAGCAGCCGGGTGTGCGACTCGTCCAGCGGCTCGTCGTCCTCGGCGAGCGTCGCGGCCCGGTGCCAGGAGCCGAAGTCGAGCGCGTCCAGTTCGGCGAGCGTACGCGCGCTGACCAGCCCGTGCCCGTTGCTGGTGCGGTCCAGCCGGCGGTCGTGCACGCAGACCAGGTGCCCGTCACGGGTCAGCCGGACGTCGCACTCCAGCCCGTCCGCGCCCTCCTCGATGGCACGGAGGTAGGCCGCGAGCGTGTGCTCCGGCAGGTCGTACGAGGCGCCGCGGTGGGCGAAGACCAGGGGGACGGTCATGACCGCCTCAGGCGACCCGGCCCGGCTGCCCGTCGTCGGTGACCACTGGGCGGCCGGCGGCGGCCCAGTCGCCCATCCCGCCCTCGACGTTGCGCACCTGGTCCCAGCCGTTACGCAGCAGATAGCCGACGACCTGGGCGGAGCGGCCGCCGGAGCGGCAGATCACCGCCACGTCGCGGTCCTGCGGGATCTCGGCCAGCCGGGCGGGCAGCTCGGTCATCGGCAGGTGACGGGCGGCCGGCGCGTGGCCGGCGGCCCACTCGTCGTCCTCGCGGACGTCGAGCAGGTAGACGTCGTCGGGCACGGCCGACGCGGGGACGCTTGGTAGTGAGGCTCCGAACACGGTCACCAAGCCTAGCCGCCCGGACCGCTCACAGCCGGTTGACCCAGCGCGGATTCGCGCCGGCCCACTGCGGCATCCGGGTGTCGCGCAGCGCGGTGAACAGACCGCCGCCGCCGTTGTCCAGCACCACGTACGAGACGCCGTCGATGGTCTGCGGGTACGAGGGCACCTGGACGCCGCGCAGGGCGTCCGCCGGTAGCCCGCGCAACGCGAACAGCAGCTCGTCCAGGGGTACGCCGTTGGTGTCCACGGTCAGCGCTCCGCCGGCCGCGCGCAGCACCCGGTCGAGCTTCACCGGATCGGTGCGCAGGTGGGTCTCGCCCGCCCGGTCGAGCACCGCCCGGAGCATCTGCTGCTGGTGGCGCTGCCTGTCGTAGTCGCCGCCGGGCAGGTCGTAGCGCTGGCGGACGTAGTCGAGCGTCCGGGCGCCGTCCATCTGCTGGCAGCCGGCGTCGAACTGGTGCTTCGTGTGGATCGAGCGCACCGGCGTGTCCACGCACATCCGGATGCCGCCGAGTTCGTCGATCACCTGTTTGAAACCGGAGAAGTCGACGAGCGCGGCGCCGTCGAAGCGGATGCCGGTGAGCCGGGTCAGCGTGGTGCTGAGCAGCCGGGCGCCGCCCTCGCCCCCGCCGCCGTGCTCGTACGCGGCGTTGACCTTGTCCTGGCCGCCGGGGAAGCCGGGCGCCGCCGGGAGCGCCACCAGCAGGTCGCGCGGCACGGAGATCAGGTACGCCTGCCGCATGCCGGCCGGCACGTGCACGATCAGGATGCTGTCGGAGCGCTGGTCCTCGGGGTTCGCGCCGGGCCGGTGGTCGGAGCCGATCAGGAGGTAGTTGAGCGCGCCGTCCAGGTCTGTCCGCTTGTTCCGGGCGGCCGGGTCGAGCAGTTGCTCCTTGGCGACGGTGCGGTCGTAGCGGTGGGTGAGCCAGTTCAGCCCGGCCACGCCGAGCGCGGCGAGCAGGACCAGGACGAGTCCGGTGCCGAGCAGGAACCGGGCCCAGCGGGCGGGTGCGCCCCGCCCGCGTCGGTTCCGTGCTGGCCTGGACGTGACGATCCCCCCGTAGCCGCGACATGAGACCCGCTCACGTCAGGCTACGGGGGGATCGGCCGACCGATGGCGCTTTCGCGCAGGTCAGCAGGTCATTTGCGGGTGGAGAGGACGTCCGGGTTGCTCACCACGAAGTCGGCCAGCTTGTCGTTCTTGACCGCCTGGAACATGTCCATGGTCGTCTCGTTGAACGTCTCCCGGCCGTTGCTGTTGCCGGCGAACGTGCCGCCGTTGGTCCGCAGGGTGACCAGGTCGTTCCCGTTGAGGTTCTTGAGCGTGAAGATGAAGTCCGCGATCGGCACGCCGCCGGTGTCCAGGACGAACGCCTTGCCGGCGGCCTTCATCAGCGAGTTCAGCTTGATCGGGTTGGTCAGCATGCCGCCCTCGGTGGCCTTTTTGGCCATCGCCTTGATCAGCTGCTGCTGGTTCTGCTGCCGGTCGTAGTCGCTGTTCGGCAGGCCGTAGCGCTGGCGGGAGTAGTCGAGCGCCTCCCAGCCCTGCATCTCCCGGCAGCCCTTCTTGTGCACCACTGCCTTGTACGACTTACCGGTCTTCTTCGCGTCCGCGTTCCACATCGGCTTGCCGTCGACGTACGACATGTGGTGCGACTTGACCTCGTGGCTCACGCAGATGCGTACCGAGCCGAGCGCGTCGATCACGCTCTTGAAGCCGCCGAAGTTGATGATCGCGGCGCCGTCGAAGCCGATTCCGGTCATCGACTTGATCGTCTTGGCCATCAGCTGCGCGCCGCCCTCCCAGCCGCCGCCGTTCTGGGCGCCGTGGAAGAAGGCCGCGTTGATCTTGTCGGTGCCGCCCTTGTAGCCGCTCTTCTCGAACGCCGGAATACGCGCCTCGGTGTCCCGGGGGATCGAGATCAGGTACGCCTGGTCGTGGCTGGCCGGAATGTGCAGGATGATGATCGTGTCCGACCGGACGTCGTCGGCGGCCCAGCGCTCGCGGGCGTCCACGCCGAGCAGCAGCATGTCGATCGGGCCCTCGAGGCTGTTGCCGCCCTCGGCCTCGCTCTTGCCCGCGCCGCCGAGCAGGTTGCGCTGGGCGATGTTGTCGGTGGCCTGGCCGATGACCGCCTTGCTGCCGACGATGGCGACGCCACTGGTCACCATCAGCACGGCGCCGAGCACCAGCGTGAGCTTCGCCCAGAGCGGGTCCTTGCGCTTGGTGCGCTTCTTCTTGCCACCGCCGGGACCGCGACCGCCGGAACCGGGCTGTGTGGGGATGACCGGAGGGACCCGCCCGGATGATCCGGGTGCCGGTGACTGCGGGCGACGGCTGGTCTGGACCGACATGCGTGCTCCAGCTCGGTGATCGGGGGCGGGACCACTTTACGTATCTGTTCCCGTTCTCGCGACCTCGTAGGGCGGCAATTCCCATCAATACCGGCCCACATCTTCGGGTTGTGGCCGAACGGGCAGGGGTAAGGAGCCGGTCGGCGGTTGGCCTCCGTGGTGGCGAGGCCCTAGCGCTCGTTCCCGGTCATGCCGTGCCGGCGTCAGCCGCCCGCGTTGTCGCCCGAACCCTTCTGGTTGGCCTGCATCCACTCGGCCATCCGGTCCGCGGCGATCGCCTTGTACATCGCCAGCGCCTTCTCCCGGTCGGAGACCACCACCGACTGGCCGTCGATGGTCTGGCCACCCAGGTGCGGGCTGGTGACGAACGTCAGGTTCTCGCCCCGCAGGCTGCGGAACTGCACTGCCATGTCGGTCAACGAGAATCCCTGGTCGACCGTGACGGCGGCGGTCACCGCCTTGAGGAAGTCGTTCAGCTTCTTCGGGTTGGTGAGCGTTCCGCTGCTTGCCGCCTTGTCCATCAGCGCCTTCAGGAATTCCTGCTGGTGCCGCATCCGGGCGAAGTCGCCGTCCGGGAACTGCTTGCGCTGCCGGACCCAGTCCAGCGCCTCGGCGCCGTTCATGTGGTTCACGCCCTTGGTGAACGTCCGGTACGGCTTGTGGATCGACGTGATGGTCCGCTCCACCTTCAGGTCGACCCCGCCCAGGGCGTCGGTGACCTCCTTGAAGCCGCCGAAGTCGATGGCCATCACGTGGTCGATCCGTACGTCGGTGAAGCACTCCACGGTCTTCACCGCGAGCGGCAGGCCGCCGAACGCGAACGCCGCGTTGATCTTGTTGCGGGAGCCGGAGTCGCAGGACGCGCCCGCGCTCTCCGGAATCGGCACGTACAGGTCACGCGGCACCGAGACCAGGTAGGCGCGCTTGTGGTCGGCCGGGATGTGCATGACGATCACGGTGTCCGCGCGCCACTTGCCGGAGCCGTCGACCGGGGCGTCCGGATCCCGCGAGTCGCTGCCCACGAGCAGGATGTTGAACGCGCCGTCGACCTGCTTGGCCGGGCGTCCGCCGGTGATCCCGGCGAACGGGTCCGTGCGGGCCAGGTCGTCGTCGAGATTACGGGCGTAGAACCAGGCGCCGAGGCCGCCGAGCAGCGCCAGCACCAGCACCGCGACGCCGGCCACCAGGCCGATGCGTCCCCAGCGCGGTCGAGGGCCGCGCCGGCCCGGACCGCCCGGACCGCCGTCGCCCGGGCCGCCGGGTCCGGTCGGCCCCACCGGACCGCCGGTACGCCCCGAGCGGGGCGCCTCGTCGTGCGGGGGATACCACCGGGCATCCGAGGTGCGGGCGCGCCCGGTGGCGCCCCGGCCGGAGCCGGGAACCGAAGCGCGGCCCGCGTCCCGGTTCAGGGGGTGCGGGAACGGAGAGCCGGCAGACGAGGTCGCTGACATGTAACCGAGGGTAGGTCGGCCGGGCCACCGACGCCCTCGTACGCGCGCCGATGTCAGCCGCGTCCCGGGCGGGTTCAGTACCCGAGCCGCCCGCGGAAGTACTCGATCGTGCGCCGGAGTCCGTCTTCGGGCGTGACGCTCGGCTCATATCCGAGCAGTTCGCGGGCGAGGGTCAGGTCCGGGCGGCGCATCTCCGGGTCGTCCGAAGCGCGAGTGATGTAGCTCACCTCGGACGTGCTTCCGGTGAGTGACACGATCGTCTCGGCCAGTTGCCGCATCGACATCTCGTGCTCGGTGCCGCAGTTGATCGGACCGGTCTGCGTCGAGTCGAGCAGCAGCAGGATTCCGCGCACCAGATCGTCGACGTAGCAGATCGAGCGGGTCTGGTTGCCGGTGCCGTGCACGGTGATCGGCTCGCCGCGCAGCGCCTGGGAGATGAAGGTCGGGATGGCCCGGCCGTCGTCCGGGCGCATCCGCGGGCCGTACGTGTTGAAGATCCGCACGATCGCGGTGTCGGTGCCCCGGCTGCGGTGGTAGGCCATGGTGGCCGCCTCGGAGAAGCGCTTCGCCTCGTCGTAGACGCTCCGGATGCCGATCGGGTTGACGTTGCCCCAGTACGTCTCCCGCTGCGGGTGCTCCTTCGGGTCGCCGTACGCCTCGGAGGTGGAGGCCATCAGGAATCGCGCGCCGTCGTCGGTGGCCCGCTCCAGCAGCGCCAGCGTCGCCACCGAGCCCACCCGGAGGATCTCCACCGGCAGCTTCTCGAAGTCGGTGGGACTGGCCGGGGACGCCATGTGCAGGATCGCGTCGAACCGCTCGGCCATCGCCGGGTGGTGCGGCAGGCCGTCGGAGATGTCCGCCTCGACCAGCGTGAAGGTCGGCTTGTCCAGCAGGTGGGCCACGTTCTCCTTGGACCCGGTGACGAAGTTGTCCAGCACCACTACCGTGCAGCCGCGCTCGACGAGCCGGTCGACCAGGTGGGACGGGACGAAACCGGCGCCGCCGGTGACCAGGATGCGGTGTCCGCTACCGAAGCGGGGAGCGACCTTCATGGCGGTCAGCCTATACACGCGAGGCGGGGCCCCCGCGTACGGCAGGGGCCCCGCTCGACGTGCCGATCAGTGCGCGCCGGCTCCGGTGAGCGAGCGCACCTCCAGCTCCGCGTACTTCTCCTCGTCGCTCTCCTTGGACAGGATCGTGCCGAGCCAGCCGCACAGGAAGCCGAACGGGATCGAGATGATGCCCGGGTTCGACAGCGGGAACCAGTGCCAGTCGTGGTCGGGGAACATCGCCGTCGGCGCGCCGGAGACGACCGGCGAGAAGAAGACGAGCAGCACGGCGGAGAGCAGGCCGCCGTAGATCGCCCAGACCGCGCCCGAGGTGTTGAACCGCTTCCAGAACAGGCTGTAGAGGATCGCCGGCAGGTTGCCCGAGGCGGCCACCGCGAACGCCAGCGCGACCAGGAACGCCACGTTCAGGTTCTGCGCGAAGATGGACAGGACGATCGAGACCGCGCCGATCACCAGCGCGGAGATCCGGGCGACGTTCACCTCCTGCCGCTCCGACGCCTCACCCTTCTTCACCACGTTGGCGTAGAAGTCGTGCGCCAGGCTGGACGACGACGCCAACGTCAACCCGGCGACCACGGCGAGGATCGTGGCGAACGCGACCGCCGCGATGATCGCCAGCAGTGTCGCCCCGCCCAGGTTCCCGCCGAGGAAGTCCACGCCGAGCGCCTCGGCCAGCTGTGGCGCGGCCGTGTTGCCGGCCTTGTCCTGCTCGGTGATCGCCTGCCCGCCGACGATCGCCGCCGCGCCGAAGCCGAGGGCCAGGGTGAGCAGGTAGAACGCACCGATGATGCCGATCGCCCAGAGCACGCTCTTGCGGGCCGCCCGCGCGGTCGGCACGGTGTAGAAGCGGATCAGGATGTGCGGCAGGCCGGCCGTGCCGAGGACCAGCGCGATGCCCAGCGAGAGCAGGTCCATCTTGCTGTAGAACGTCTTCAGCGCGTCGCCGGGTGTCTCCACGCCGTAGCGCAGCCCGGGTTCGAGGAACGCCGCTCCCTTGCCCGAGGCGCTGGCCGCGTCGCCGAGCAGCGAGGACAGGTTGAACTTGTACTTGGCGAGCACCAGCAGCGTCATCACCAGCGCGCCGCCCATGAGCAGGAACGCCTTGACGATCTGCACGTACGTCGTGCCCTTCATGCCGCCGACCGTCACGTAGATGATCATCAGGGCGCCGACCATGATGATCGTGGCGACCTTGGCGGTGTCGGCGTCCATGCCGAGGAAGGTGGTGCCCGGCTTGATGCCGAGCAGCAGCGCGACGAGCGCGCCGGCGCCGACCATCTGGGCCAGCAGGTAGAAGATCGACACGGTGATGGTGGAGACCGCCGCCGCGGTCCGGACCGGCCGCTGCCGCATCCGGAACGCCAGCACGTCCGCCATCGTGTACCGGCCGGAGTTGCGCAGCAGTTCCGCCACCAGCAGCAACGCCACCAGCCAGGCGACCAGGAAGCCGATCGAGTAGAGGAAGCCGTCGTAGCCGTAGAGCGCGATGATGCCGGCGATGCCCAGGAAGGACGCCGCCGACATGTAGTCGCCGCCGATCGCCATGCCGTTCTGGAAACCGGAGAACGACCGGCCGCCGGCGTAGAAGTCGGTGGCGGTCTTGGTCTGCCGGCTGGCCCATACGGTGATCGCCAGCGTGATCGCCACGAAGACCAGGAACAGCGTGATGGTGAGGTTCCGGGCGGTGGTGCTGCCCGCCTCAGCCGCGAGGACCGTGTTCATGGGTCACCTCCCCGATCTCGTCGCGGATCCGGTCGGCGACCGGGTCGATCCGGCGGTTGGCGAACCGGGAGTAGAGCCAGGCGATGACGAACGTGGAGACGAACTGGAGCAGGCCGAAGACCAGGGCGACGTTGATGTTGCCGATCAGCTTCGTGCCCATGAATCCCCGCGCGTACGCGGAGAGGATGACGTAGAGCGCGTACCACAGGAAGAACGCGACGGTCATCGGGAAGATGAAGCCGCGCAGCGCGCGCCGCAACCCGGCGAACTCGTCGGACCGCTGGACGGCGAGGTACCGTTCCGCCGCCGACTCGGCGGGCGCGGACGCGGGTGTGTCCGTGGACATCTGTGGATCACCACCTTCGCAGGCGTGGGGGAGTTTCGCGCACGGTAGAGAGCGCGCTCCCCGCCCGGGAAGGCTCCGCCGCCCGGCGGCGAACGGCTGCGCCGAACGGCGCCCCGGCTGCGCCGAGTGACCCACGTCACTCCGCTAACCGGTCACCCCGACCGCCGGGTGGGTCAGTCGGTCAGCTCGCGGTAGCGGCCGCGGTAGTGCAGCAGGGGGAGGGTGTCCTCGGGGAGGTCGACCGACTCGATGGTCGCCTCGACCAGCAGGCCCCAGCCGTACTCGCGGGCGGTGTCGAGCCGGCACCCCGCCCACCCGCCGGCGTCCGCCGGCACCGGCCCGTACGGCGTCTCGGTCCAGGCGTCCAGCGCGAACAGGCCGCCGGGCGACGGGAACAGGCCGGCGAAGCGGTCGGCGAGCTGCCGGTGCTGCGGGCCCAGCGGGACCACCGCGAACCGCCCCGCCTCCTCGATGGCCGCCCACAGGTCCGACTCCGCGTCGACCAGGCCGAGTAGCCGGTCCGGCTCGCCCTCGGCGACCAGCGTGGACGAGACGGTCAGCCCGGCCGGGCCGGGTGCAGTCCAGAGCGTCACCGGGGCCGCCAGCCGGCCGCGCAGCCGGCGTGCCGGCGAGCGTTGCCCGGCCGGCGCCGCGAACGGGTCGGTGGAATGGATCTGCGCGCCCGGCTCTGGATTCACGTGAAACATTGTGCCGCCCGCTGCCGGGCGGGGTTCGACGCAACGCCATACCCTGCCGGGCATGAGTCTCATCCCCCCGCAGCAACTCGCCCAGGAACGGGTCGTCGCCGCCGACGCCGTCCTCGGCGGCCAGGTCGACCTGCGTGCCTATCCACACCGGCACCTGCTGGTCCGGGCGAACAACACCTGGGGCCGCCGGGCGTTCCAGCCGCTGATGGAAGCGGTCGAGCACCTGTCCAACTACGGCTGGGAGCTGGTCACCATGACGAGCGTCGGCGACGGCCACCACGTCTACGCGGCGATGCGCCGCACCGCGTAACCGGGATCAGCCGTCGGCGAGCAGGCGGCGGGCGGCGGCCAGCACCTCCGGGTCCGCGCATCCGGCCGCGTACCCGGCGATCCGGCGGCGGATGTCGCGCCCGAGCAGCCACACCCCGATCCGCTCGGCCACCGGGCGCAGGAACGCCGGGCGGCAGCGGAAGTTGTACCGCCAGGTCGCGATCGTGGTGCCGGCCTCGGGGCCGGGCGCGAAGCGCCAGCCGCCGCCGAACCGCTCGAAGAACCACGGCCCGCGCACCATCTTCATGCCGACGTTCGTCGGCGGTGACCAGGAGACGTACTCGCTGACCATGACCAGGCCGTGCCGGGAGCGGGTGTACGTGCGCACGCCCCGGCCGGGCACCGTCGCGCCGTCGACGAAGTGCTGCTCACGGACGAACGGATCCCAGCGGTAGCGGACCGGCGCGACCGTCTGGGAGACCGCGAACGCCAGCTCCGGCGGGATCGGGACCGTGGTGACCGCCTCGACGACCGGCATCAGCGCCTCGGCGTGACGGTGGCCAGCAGCTCCGGCTGCCGACGGTCCAGTGTGTCCCCCGCGAGGTACGCGCCGAGCAGCGCCGCGCCCACCCCGTACGCCAGTCCGATCGGCAGCGCCAGCCACAGCCACACGTCGCCGAGCAGCGCGGCGGCCACCACGAACGGCACCGCCACCACCGCGGAGGCGACCATGGAAACCAGCGTGAGCAGGCCCTTAGTGAACCCCGCGCCGCTGTTCATGGCGAACGGGTTGCTCGACTCGGGCAGCGAGTAGGCGCCGAGCACCGACACGAACCCGTTGATCGCCAGCCCGCAGCCGTACGCGGCGGCCAACGCGCCACCCATCACGCCGAGCCAAGCGGGACGCCCCAGGAAGAGCGCCAGCGCGACCGCGATCACGACGAGCATCGGCACCACGTAGATCGAGAACGCGGTCATCCGGGCCCGCAGCTCGACCCGCCCGGGCACCCCGGCGACCAGGTTCGCGGCGTACGAGCTGCCGTCGAAGCCGAACTGGTTGGCCAGCGTCAGCGACGCGAGCACCCCGACGAAGATCATGGAAAGGCTGACCAGCGCCGGTGAGGAGTCGCCGCCACCGAACTCCGCCCCGCCCTCGGTGGAGAACGAGACGCCGCCGAGGTTGACCATCACCGGTACGAACACACCGACCACGGCGACCGTGATGAGGTTGGCCCGCCGCCGCGCGTCCCGCCACCAGTAGCGGCACTCGCGGGCGACGAGCGCCCCGAACCGGTCCCGCCGCGCCCAGCCCACCGCGCGGGGGAACAACTGCGTGACCGCGCCGCCGGCCACGCCGCGCGGCGCGCGCGAAGGGCCGGCGCTCGCCGCGCCCACCATCGCCGACTCCAGCGACCGCGACCACCAGAACAGGAGTACGCCGAGCGTCGCGACCGCGATCAGCAGCTTCGCGACCGCCGCGCCGGGCCGGCCCTCGGCCACGTCGACGCCGACCGTCCACGGCGCGCCGAACGGCGTCCAGCCGACCACCCGGGCCACCCCGTCCAGCCGGTCCCAGTCGGTCTGCTGCACCGCGGCGAGCACCAGCAACTGCAACGGCCCGAGCAGGGCGGCCAGGACGGCGAGCAGCACCGCCGCCAGGTCGCGTACCCGGCGGGACCGCAGCATCGTGGCGAACGCGCTGGTCAGCGCGCGGGCCCCGGCCAGGCAGACCAGCAGCCCGGCGACCACGCCGAGCGCGCCGACCACTGCGGCTGACCAGCCGCCCAGCAGCCCGGCGGTGACCACCAGACCGGCCGCGGTGAGCGCCGTCGCCAGCGCGGGCACGCTCACCAGGGCGGCGGCGAGCAGGCCGGTGACCAGGGTGCGGCGGGACAACGGCAGCAGCGCGAACCGGGCCGGGTCGAGCGTCTCGTCCACGCCGAAGAAGACGAGCGGCAGGAGCAGCCAGCCGAGCGTGAGCAGACCACCGCCGAAGGCGGCCACCATCAGGGCGTACCGGGGCTCGTCGGCCAGGCCCGGCGTGGCGAGCAGGAAGAACCCGACGGCGGCGAACCAGAGCCCGAGCAGCAGGCCCAGCACGAACAGCGCGATCCGCCACTTCTGGCCCCGGAAGTTGTTGCCGAGCACCCGCAGCTTGAGCCGGACGAAGTGCCGGGACGACACGCGCCGGGCCGGCCGCTCGGGGACGGTCACCGGGACAGCCACGACAGCTCCTCCCCGGTGGCGGTCCGGCCGCCCACGACCTCCACGAACACGTCCTCCAGCGACCGGTCGCCGCGCACCTCGGTGAGCGTGCCGACCCGCTTGATCCGGCCCTCGGCCAGGATCGCCACGTGCGAGCAGAGCCGCTCGACCACCTCCATCACGTGACTGGAGAAGATCACCGTGCCGCCGCCGCTGACGTACCGGTGCAGGATGTCCCGGATCAGCGCGGCCGAGACCGGGTCGACCGCCTCGAACGGCTCGTCCAGCACCAGCAGGCGCGGGCCGTGCAGCAACGCGCAGGCCAGGCCGATCTTCTTCTTCATGCCGGCCGAGTAGTCGACGACGAGCGTGCGCCCGGCGTCGGAGAGCGCCAGCACGTCGAGCAGCTCCGCCGCCCGCTGGTCGACCACCGCCGGGTCCATGCCGCGCAACAGACCGTGGTACGCGAGCAGCTCCGCCCCGCTCAGCCGGTCGAAGAGGCGTACGCCGTCCGGCATCACGCCGAGCAGGCTCTTGGCGCGTACCGGGTCGGCCCAGACGTCGTACCCGAGCACCCGCGCCTCACCGGCGTCGGGCCGTAGCAGGCCGACGGCCATGGAGAGCGTGGTGGTCTTGCCGGCCCCGTTCGGTCCGAGCAGGCCGTAGAACGAGCCGGTCGGCACGGCGAGGTCGACGCCCGCCACCGCGATCTTGGTGTCGAAGCGCTTGGCCAGGCCACGAAGGGAGAGCGCGGGGTGCTGGTCGGTCATGGTCTGACCGTATCGGTCCCCGCCCAACGGCTGCTCGGACGGCAGGATGATCTCGCCTCATCCCTGAGAGGTACGAGTCGGATCGCCGACGGCGTGCAACCGCCCACCACGGCGGGGGGTGTCAGGCGTACGAACGGCAGCGGGGAGAGAGATGGATCCGGACAGTGGGTTCGAGGAGTTCTACCGGAACAGCAGACAACGCGTGGTGACAGTGCTGTACGCGCTCGGCGGCGACCGGAGCGAGGCACAGGACGCCGCCCAGGAGGCGTACGCGCGGGCCTGGCAGCGCTGGTCCCAGGTCGGCACGTACGACGACCCGGAGGCGTGGGTGCGCACCGTCGGGCACCGCCTGCTGGTCAACCGGTGGCGCAAGGTCCGCAACAGCGTGGTCGCCTACCGGCGGCACGGACCACCACCTCCGGTCCGGCCACCCTCCGAGAACACTGTCGCGCTGGTCAGCGCGTTGCGGCAGTTGTCGGCGGACCAGCGGCAGGCGATCGTCCTCTACCACCTGGCCGACCTGTCGGTCGCGGAGATCGCGGCGCAGATCGGCGTGCCGAGCGGCACCGTCAAGGCCCGCCTGGCCCGGGGCCGCAAGGCTCTCGCCGCCCTGCTCGACGTGAACTTCCCGGAGGAGGTCCGCAATGCCTGACCCGATCTTCTCCGACCTCTACCAGGACACCGAGGACCTGATCTGGGCGCCCACCGAGCAGGTGCGCCGCCGAGGGCGGCAACGGGCCCGGCGTACCCAGCTCGCCGCCGGCCTGGCCGCCGCGGTCGCCGTCGCGGTCGTGGCGACCGGTGTGGTGCTGGCCCGTCCGGACGCCGCACCGCCGCCGGTGCCCCCGGCGACAGTCGAACCGATCACGCCGACGCCGGCGCCCACGCCGAGCACCACGCCGTCGGCCGAGCCGTCGGCGAGCGGGGCGCCGACGCCGAGTCGCACCGCGGGAGAGCCGGCCGCCAGCATCGGCGGCGGGCCGACCAGCCGTACGCCGAGCCGGACGATTCCGGCGGCGGCGACGCTCCAGCTCGCCGACCTGCCGACGGGCTTCACGATGCAGACGGGAAAGGTGGGCGGTGACTGGTCCCTGGAGTTCATGTCCTCCTTCTGCGTGAACGAGTCGCCGACGCTGTCCGACGGGGAGGTGGCCACCCGGTCGGTGGCGTTCAACTCGCCCACCGACTGGATCGTCCAGCGGGTGACCCGGCACTCGGGCACGTCCGCCACCACGGTGATGAAGAATCTCCGCAAGCTGGTCACGGGCTGCGAGATGGAGCAGCCGGGCGACTCGCTGTCGATCATGGCGGAGTCGCTCGGCGGTGACGACGGCGTTCTCGTGGGAAGCGACGTCGGAGGGCGGCCCGGTCGCTGGCTCGTCGTCCGGCAGGGCGATCTGGTGGCGCAGCTCCGCCTCGACTCCCAGACCACGCCCACCGAGGCCCGTCGTACCGCCCGGTCGGTGGCGAACCGGCTGTGTGCCGGCACGGACACCTGCTGACGGGTGCGCGGAGGTGAGGCGGGGCCGAGCGAGCGCGGCCCCGCCTCACAGGCGCAGCGACTCCGGGGTGTGCAGGCGGAGCATGGTGGCGCCGACGTCACGCGGGAGACGCCGCCGGCTGGCCATGGAGACGAGCACCATCACCGCGAACGCCAGCGGCACCGTCCACGCGGCCGGCTGCGTGGTGAGCGTCGCCGGCCATCCGGTCAACGGCGGCCCCAGCACGGTGAGCAGGACCGCGCCGACCGCCGCGCCGCCGCCGACCAGCACCCCGGCGGCGGCGCCCAGGTCGGTCAGGCCGCGCCACCAGATGCCGAGCACCAGCAGCGGACAGAAACTCGACGCGGCCACCGCGAACGCCAGCCCCACCACCTGCGAGACGTCCAGCCCGGAGACGTTCAGCGAGAGCAACGCCGGCACCCCGCCGGCGATCACCGTGGCGAGCCGGAAGCCGCGTACCGAGCCGCGGCCCAGCACATCCGTGGAGATCACCCCGGCGACGCTGGTGAGCAGGCCGGACGAGGTGGACAGGAACGCCGCGAACGCGCCGGCCGCGACCAGCGCGGCGAGCAGCCGGCCGGTGGTGCCGTCGCCGAGCGCCGCCCCGGGCAGCAGCACCACCACCGCGTCGGTCTGGCCGCTGACAAGCAGTTGCGGCGTGTAGATGCGGCCCAGCACGCCGTAGACGGTGGGCAGCAGGTAGAAGACGCCGACGAGCGCCAGCACCACGAGCGTGGTGCGGCGGGCGGCGGCGCCGTCGGGGTTGGTGTAGAAGCGGACCAGCACGTGCGGCAGGCCCATGGTGCCGAGGAACGTGGCCAGGATCAGCGAGTACGTGGCGAACAGCCCTCTGTCGTTCTCCCCCGCCGTGTCCGGCAGCAGCCACTCGGCGGGGCCGGTCGCCGCGCCGGACACCTCCGGCACCGGGTCACCGGCGGCGAATTCGAGGCGGTCGCCGGGGCGTACCTCCCGGATGTCGCCGTCGGGCAGCGTGAGCGTCGCGCGGTGCTCGACCACGACGGTGGTCGCGGTCCGGAACGTCGGCCCGTCGGGCGGGGTCACCGCCGGGCGGGCGTCGGCCTGCCACTGCAACGCCAGGAAGATCGCGGGCACGGCGAGCGCGGTGAGCTTCAGCCAGTACTGGAACGCCTGCACGAAGGTGATCGCCCGCATGCCGCCCAGCGCCACGTTCGCCGTCACCACCACGGCGACCAGCAGCGCGCCGAGCGGGTACGGCGAGCCGGTGAGCGTGGCCAGGGTCAGCCCGGCGCCCTGCAACTGCGGCACCAGGTAGAGCCAGCCGATGAAGATCACGAAGACGGTGGCGAGCGTCCGCAGCCGCCGGGAGCCGAGCCGTACCTCGCAGAAGTCGGGCAGCGTGAACGCGCCGGAGCGGCGCAGCGGCGCGGCCACGAACAGCAGCAGCGCGAGGTATCCGGCGGCGAAGCCGACCGGGTACCAGAGCACGTCCACGCCGTACTTGAGGATCAGCCCGGCGACGCCGAGGAAGCTCGCGGCCGACAGGTACTCCCCGCCGATCGCGGCGGCGTTCCAGGTCGGGCTGACCGCCCGGGAGGCGACCAGGAAGTCCGACGTGGTGCGGGCCAGCCGCAGCCCGTAGAAACCGATGCCGACGGTGACCAGCGTGACGGCGACGATCGCCGGGACCACGTACCCGTTGGACATCAGCGTTCCGGCCGTCGGATCAGGTCGACGAAGTCCTGCTCGTTGCGTTCGGCCAGCCGCACGTACGCCCACCCGACCACGATCAGGAACGGGAAGGACACGACGCCGAGCAGCAGCCACGGCAGGTTGACCCCGAGCACCGTGACCCGGCCGACCGAGGGCGCGATGGCGAACAGCCACGGCAGGCCGCCGAGCCCGATCATCACCAGCAGGCTGAGCCGCAACGCGAGCGAGAGCTGGGCCCGCATCAGTCCCTGCACCAGCGTCTCGCCCACAGGGGTCTGCTGGGCCAGTTCGGAGCGGGTGCGGTCGGCCGGGCTGCCGGCCCGGGAGACCTCGGCCAGCACGATCCGGGTCCGCTGCGGGGTGGCGGCCGGCTGCGGGCTCTCCGGCTGCCGGGGGGCGGGCGCCGGCGACGCGCGCGGGCCGGGCACCGGGGCGGTCTCGACGGGCCGCCCCGGTGGATGCTGTTCCTCGGCTCCGGTCACCCCCGGCAGTCTCGCCCGCTGAGCCGAATTGTCAAGACCGCGCCGTTGCGCCCTGTGCACAACCTGTGGATAACGCTTCACCCCTGTGGATAACCCGGTGGACGGCGCGGAGTCGTTGTGGACGACCGGGCGGGGTGTCAGGGTGAGCCGGTAGAGAGGAGGTGTGACAGTGACCAGCCCGGCACGACCCGGCACCGGCGACGTCTGGACGGTGGACGACCTCCAGGACCTCCCCGAGGACGGCCAGGACTACGAGATCTTCGACGGGAGCCTGCTCGTGTCCCCACACGCCGACGTCCGGCACGGCGCGATCGCCAACCGTCTCCGCCGGCTCCTCGACCGGCAGGCTCCGGCCGGTCTGCTCGTCGGGCAGGACGTCGGCGTCAGCGCGAAGCGCTCCTCCTACTTCGTGCCGGACGTCTTCGTCGCCCGCGAGGAGGCACTGGAGCGGGGTGGCCCGGCCCTCGCCCCGGCCGACGTGCTGCTCGTGGTCGAGGTCGTCTCGCCCGGCAACGCCGGTCGTGACCTGGTCCTCAAGCGCCACGAGTACGGCGTGGCCGGCATCGCGCGTTACTGGCTCGTCGAGCCGCGCAAGGAGACCCTGACCGTGCTGGAGAACGTCGACGGCCGCTACCGCGAGGCGGCGGTGCTCTCCACCGCCGACGTGTACCGCGCCGACCAGCCGTTCCCGCTCGTCCTGCCGGTCGCCGAGATCTTCTGAGCGCCCTGATCCCGCCTGGGCGTCAGCCGAGTCCCACCCGTACCGGGTTCGCGGTCGCCGAGCCCAGCCAGGTGTGCGGGTTGCCGAACCAGCACCACCCGAGCTTCGGCGCGCCCTGACTGATCCAGAGCGCGGGCACCCGCCGGTCGCCGCAGCGCGAGCCCACCAGCGAGAAGCACCTGTTGCTCGCCAGCGCCTCCGGGTACAGCGTGACGAACGCCAGACCCTCGTCGATGGTGATGGGGAGCCGGTCCTTCGCGGTCATGTCCTCCAGCGCGGCCGACGGCGCCACGTTGCGGTACTCCTCGCCCCGGTCCACGTCGAAGAGCAGGTACGCGGGCCCGGCCGGCACCTCCAGCTCCTTGATCGGGTGGAAGGTGGGCAGGTCGTCGGCGGGGAAGTTCCGGTCGAGGATGCCGGTCTTGCGCTTGCCGGCGAGCGTGGTGAGCGCGATCCGCTCCGGCACCGGCACCAGTTCCCGCGTGGTCACCAGCAGGAACGGCACCCGCCCCTCGGTGGGGCCGCGCAGCCCGGCGGAACCGGTGACCGCCGCGTCGCGCAGCGGGCTGAGCAGGGCGCGAAACGTCTCCTCGGTCTGCCCGGCCAGCGCCGGATAGCCGAGTTGAACGAGGCGGTCGAGCTGGCTGTCGAATTCTGCGGCGGCGTCGAAGCGGTCGTCGGACATGCGGTCCCCCACCCTGTCGTACGGTCTGCCGTACATTGTACGCCAGGGTTTGCGGTGACCCGTCCCTCAGCGACTCCAGTCCTGCTTCGCGGCGCGTACCAGCTTGTCCTTCAGCTCCCGGGTGTGCCGGCGGCTGACCGGCAGCTCGGATCCGTCGATCACCACCACATAGCCGGAGTTGACCAGCCGCAACTCGGCGATGAGCCGCAACTGCACCAGGTACGAACGGTGGATCCGGACGAACCCGGCATCGGCCCAGCGCTCGGCCAGCGTCGCCAGCGAGACCCGGACCAGGTGCGACCCGTCCGCCGTGTGCAGGCGCGCGTAGTCGCCCTGCGCCTCCACCCACCGCACCGCCGAACGGGGCAGCATCCGGGTGGTGCCCGCCAGCTCGATCGGGATGGTCGGATCCTCCTCCGCCCGGGCCAGCGCGGCCGGGTGCGACGGCACCACCCGGGAGCCGATCACCCGGCGCAGCGACTCGGCCAGCCGCTCGGCGCGTACCGGCTTGCGGACGTAGTCGGTGGCGCCCAGGTCGAACGCGTCCACCGCGCCGTCGTCGTACGCGGTGACGAACACGATCGCCGGCGGACGGGCGAACCGGCGCAGCACCCGGGCCAGTTCCATGCCGTCCAGCCCCGGCATCCGGATGTCGAGGAACACCACGTCCACGTCGTCGTCGCGGAGCACCCGCAGCGCCTCTGTCGCGTCCCCCGCCGTGTGCAGCCGGGCCACCCGGGGATCGGCGCGCAGGTGGTACGCCAGCTCGTCCAGCGCGGGCGGCTCGTCGTCCACCGCCAGCACCCGAAGGAACCCCGTCACGAGGAAACCCGTACGCCGGGGTGGAACTTCGGCACCCGCATGCTCACCTTCGTACCCGAGCCGAGGCCGGTCTCGACGACCAGGCCGAACCCGTCCCCGAAGACCGACCGGAGCCGTTCGTCGACGTTCGAGAGGCCGACGTGCTGCCCCGGGTCGTCGGCCGGGTCGCTGCCCGCCCCGGACAGCTCGGCGATCCCGGCGGTCAGCGTCGTCGGATCCATCCCCACCCCGTCGTCCTCCACCGTGATGTGACACTCCGCGCCCGCGTCCCGGGCCTCGATGCTCACCATGCCGGTGCCCGGCTTGCGGGACAACCCGTGGCGGACCGCGTTCTCCACGAGCGGCTGCAGGCAGAGGAACGGCAGCGTCACCGGCAGCACCTCGGGGGCGATCTGCAGGCGCACCTGGAGCCGCTCGCCGAACCGCGCCCGCTCGATGGTCAGGTAGCGGTCGATCGAGCGCAGCTCCTCGGCGAGCGTGGTGAACTCGCCGTGCGCCCGGAACGAGTAGCGGGTGAACTCGGCGAACTCCAGGATCAGCTCCCGGGCCCGCTCCGGGTCGGTACGCACGAACGAACCGATCGCGGTCAGCGCGTTGTAGATGAAGTGCGGGCTGATCTGGGCGCGCAACGCGCGCACCTCGGCCCGGGCGAGCCGCTCCCGCGACGACTCCAGCTCGGCCAGGGCGAGCTGGTCGCCCGCCCAGTGCGCGGTCTCCAGCGTGGCCTGCACCAGACCCGGGGCCGGCCGCTCGCCGGCCACCGCCACCAGCGCGCCGACCACCCGGCCGTCCGCGCGCAGCGGCGCCACCACCGCGCCGCGGACCGGGCAGTCGACCAGGTCGCAGCGCAGCTCCGACTCGCCCAGCACTGTGGAACGCCCGCTGCCGACCGCGCGCCGGGCCGCCGCGACCAGTTGATCGCCGTGGTGCGCGCCCTGCCCGTCGACGGCGAGCAGCGTGTCCCGGTCCGTCAGCGCCAGCCCGGCCGCGCCCACCAGGGCCCGCAGATGGCGTACGGCCTTCGCCGCGTCCGCGGCGGTCAGCCCGGCGCGCAGCGGCTCGGCGGCGAGCCCGGCGGTGTGCAGCACCTCGTACGTGGCGCGCTGCGTCGCCGTGGCGATGCCCCGTCGGCCACGCAGCCGCAGCACCGCCCAGAGCGCCGCCGCCAACGCGGTCACGAGCGAGACGACGGCGAAGACGGCGGAGAGGTTGCCACCCACGCAGCGATCCTGCCGGGTGCCGGCCCGGTAGCGCTAGTACGCGCCCTTGCGGGCCAGCACCACGCCCACGGTCCGCCACAGGATGCTCAGGTCGTACGCCAGCGACCAGTTGTCGACGTAGTAGAGGTCGAGCCGGACCGCCTCGTCCCAGGACAGGTCGGAGCGGCCGGACACCTGCCACAGCCCGGTCATGCCCGGCCGGACCAGCAGCCGGCGGCGTACGTCGCCCAGGAAGTCGCCGTCGTCGGCGGGCAGCGGGCGCGGGCCGACGAGCGACATCTCGCCCCACAGCACGTTGATCAGCTGGGGCAGCTCGTCCAGCGACGTGGCCCGCAGGAAGCGGCCCACCGGGAAGACCCGGGGGTCCTGCTTCATCTTGAACAGCATGCCGTCGGTCTCGTTCCGGTCGACCAGACCGGCGAGCCGCTCCTCGGCGTCGACGTACATGGTCCGGAACTTCCAGACCCGGAACGTCCGCCCCTCGTGCCCGACGCGGGGCTGGCGGAAGAAGACCGGCCCGGGGTCGGAGATCCGGATGGCCAGGGCGATGGCGGCGAAGAGCGGGACCAGCATCAGCAGGCCCAGCCCGGCGGCCACCCGGTCCATCAGGTTCTTGACCAGCAGCGCCGGCCCGGACAGGGTCGGCTCCTCGACGTGCAGCAGCGGCAGGCCCTCGATCGGGCGGATGTGCACCCGGGGACCGGCGATGTCGGTGAGCTGGGGCGCGACCACCAGGTCGACGCCGGAGCCCTCCAGCTGCCAGGCCAGGCGGCGCAGCTCGCCCGGCTCGGCGCTGGCCGAGCCGCAGACCGCGATGGTGTCGCCACCGACCTCACGTACCAGGGCGAGCACGTCGCGGCCCGCGTACACCGGCACCGGGGTCTCCAGGCCGCGGGCGGCGGCGTACCCGTCGGTGAGGTGGATGGCCACCGGGATCAGGCCGACCGACGGGTGCCGGGTGACCGTGGTGTAGACCTCCAGGCACTCGGGCAGCGTGCCGACGAGCACCATCCGGTGCCCGGCGTGCCCGAACCGGCGGCGCAGCCCGTGCAGGGCGGCCCGGGCGATCAGGCGGCCGAGCAGGATCAGCAGCAGCGCGCCGAGCAGCGCGAAGCCGACCGTCCACCGGGACAGTGTGGTCTTCGTCGCGAAGGCGAGGAACGACACGGTCGCTGCGACCGCCAGGCCCGAGCGGATCACCCGCTTGAACTCGTCCGGACCGAGGCCGAGGTAGCGCCGGTCGTACGCCCGGTTGCCCCAGAGGATGAGCACCCAGCCGAGCGGCAGCAGCAGGAACGCCACGGTGTAGAACCACGCCTCGGGCGCGTCCCGGAAACCGGAGGCCGCCTGCTCGAAGATCTGCACGGCCAGGAAGCTGGCCAGAGCCGCCGCGCCGAAGTCGAGCAGCAGCAGGAACAGGATGTAGGGCCGGTGCCACCGGGAGACCCGGCGCCGGGCGCGGGCCCACGCCGACCGGGGTACGCCGTTGTGCGACGGCGGAGTCGGCGGCTGGATCTCAAAGCTGTCGACGTGCCGCACGCTCTTGCTCCGGCCTCTGTCGGTTACCGGGCGCTGGAGGCTTGTCGTCACCTCAACCCATGTCCTCCCGCATGACCCGCACCCTCACTCGCCGTGAGGATCCGGGTCGCTCACCGTCCCAGTCTCCCACGCGGGCCCGGCCCGGACCGGCCCCCGCGAAGAAGCCGTGCCGCTGGTGCTCGGTGAGATCTGGCCGGCTCCGAATCAGTTGTGAAGCCGGGGACCGAGCCACTATACCGATGGATGACCACTCGGGTAGAGGGGCGGACCCGGACCTTCGGTGATCCCGGGTCGATTCCACTCAGTAATCGCCGGGTGCGGTTACTCACCGTACGAGACGGGACAACCTTCGGTCAGCCAGCGGCTTCCCGCCGGTCTGACATGTGGGGCAGTACTGGAGGCTCGAATCGGCGAACGAGACCTCACGCACCGTGTCGCCGCAGACCGGACACGGCAGGCCCTTGCGGGCGTGCACCTTGAGCCCGGAGCGCTTCTCGCCCTTCAGCTCCGCCGCCCGCTGGCCCATCGACCGGCGTACCGCGTCGCCGAGGACCGTGCGCGTCGCCGCGTGCAGGCCGGCGAGCTGGTCGTCGGTGAGCCGGTCTGTGATCGCGAACGGCGAGAGCCGCGCCGTGTGCAGGATCTCGTCGGAGTACGCGTTACCCACCCCGGCGAGCACCGACTGGTCGGTCAGCACGCCCTTCACCTGGCCCCGGCGACTGCGCAGCCGCTCGGCGAAGGTCGGCAGATCCGCCTCCAGCGCGTCCGGCCCGAGCTTCGCCACACCCGGCACCAGCGCCGGGTCGGTGACCAGATAGGCGGCCAGCTTCTTCTGGGTGCCCGCCTCGGTCAGGTCGAAGCCGGAGCCGTCGTCGAGGCGTACCCGCACCGCTATCGGGCCCTTGCCGGGCCGCAGCGGGGTCGCCGCCGGGAACGCCTCCCGGTAGTGCAGCCAGCCTGCCCGGGCCAGGTGGACCACCAGGTGCAGTCCCTCGTCGAACCGGACATCGAGGAACTTGCCGTACCGGCCGGCGCCGGTGACCGTACGGCCGGCGACAGTGCTCGGCGGCGGGTCGTACGTCTTGAGCGCGCTGATCGCGGCGACCTCGAACCGCTCCACGCGGCGGCCCACCGCACGCTCGCGCAGGTAACCGGCGAGCGCTTCCACCTCCGGAAGTTCGGGCATCGTCCAACGGTAGCCTTCTTTCCCGTGAGAATCGTGGTGGCGCACAACCGGTACCGGGAAGCCCAGCCCTCCGGCGAGAACACCATCGTCGACGCGGAGGTCGCCCAGCTGACCGCCGCCGGCGTGGAGGTGCTGCCGTTCCTGCGCAGCTCGGACGAGATCCCGTCGATGTCCAAGCCGGCCAAGGCGCTGCTGCCGATCTCGCCGATCTGGGCCCCGAAGGCCCAGCACGACCTCGACCGCCTGCTGACCGAGCACCGGCCGGATGTGCTGCACCTGCACAACCCGTACCCTCTGCTCTCGCCGTGGGTGGTGCGGACCGCGCACAAGCGCGGGGTGCCGGTGGTGCAGACGGTGCACAACTACCGGCAGGTCTGCTCCTCCGGGCTGTACTTCCGTGACGGCGTGATCTGCCAGGACTGCCGGGGCCGGGCGCTGGGCGTGCCGGCGATCGTGCACCGTTGCTACCGCAACTCGCGGGCGCAGAGCGCGCTGATGGCGACCACGCTCGCCGTGCACCGCCCGACCTGGAAGTCGGTGGACCGGTACATCGCGCTCACCACGGCTGTGGCTGATCATCTGCGCGACTACGGCATCCCGGACGAGCGGATCGTGGTCAAGCCGAACGCGGTACCCGACCCGGGCACACCGGCGCCGGTCGGGAACGGCTTCCTCTTCATGGGGCGGCTCAGCCCGGAGAAGGGGCTGGACCTGCTGCTCGCCGCGTGGCGGCGGCATCCGGTGGGTGCGCTCGGCCCGCTGCGCATCGCCGGTGACGGCGAGCTGCGCCCGCTCGCCGAGGCGGCCGCCGCGGAGCGGCCCGACGTTCTCTACCTGGGCCAGCTCGACCGCTCCGGGGTACGCGCGGCGCTGGCCGACAGCTCCGTGGTGCTGGCCACCTCCACCTGGCACGACGTGCTGCCCACCGTGATCATCGAGGCGCTGGCGTCCGGGCGGCCGGTGCTCGGCACCGCGCTGGGCGGCATCCCGTACCTGGTGGGTGCGGACGGCCCGCGCGAGCCCGCCGGCACCGGCCCGGCCGAGGTGGCCACCGCCGCGCCCGGCGACGGGCATGTCGCGTTGCCGGTCGGGGTGCAGCGCGGCGAGGCGGGTTGGGTGGTGGCGCCGGAGGTCGACGCGCTGGCCGCCGCGCTGCCGCTGGCCGCCGCCGAGGCGACAGCGCTGGCTCCGGCGGCCCGGAGCCGGTACGAGCGCACGTTCCACCCCGACGTGATCACCAAGCGCCTGACCGACATCTACGCCGGCCTGGCCGCCCCCGGAGGCCGCCCCGCGCGCTGAGCCCAGGTGTGCTGAGCCCGGGTGTGCTGAGCCCGGGTGTTAGGAAGGGCCCCTTTTTATGCACGAGGCGTTAAGAAGGGGCCCTTCCTTACCGCAGGGAGGCGCGGGCGGAGAAGGCGATGCTCGCCAGCAGGAAGCCGCCGTTGACGATCGTGAACGCGACCATCACCCAGAACGCCAGCGCGGGCGCGAAGGCCAGCACCAGACCGGCCACGAAGATCACCGCGCCGTAGTCGCGGACCAGCTTCACCAGGCGTACCGGGAGCGAGGTCGAGGTGACCATGCTCGCCGCGTTCGGCCCGGACTGCATCACCGACGTCACCAGGTTGACCATCCAGGTGCCCGCGAACACCGCCACCAGCCAGACCGGCGTGGACGGGCGCTGCGCCACCGCCGTCGCGCCGATGGCCGCGACCAGCGCGATCTGGGCGGCCACGTCGCAGAGCACGTCGATCCGGGCGCCGGCCGCGCTGCCCTGCCCGGTCACCCGGGCGAGCTGCCCGTCGGCGCAGTCCAGCGCGTACGCGATCTGCCACGCGACCAGCGCGAACAGCCCGACCGCCCAGGCCGGTACGGTGCCGGCGGCCACGTCGTCGGCGAGCGCCACCACGGTGACCGAGGCGGCCAGCCCCAGCACCAGGTTGGCCAGCGTCAGCGCGGTCGGGCGCAACCCGAGGCGCTGGGCGACGAGCGCGAAGGCCGCCCCGATCCACTGGCTGATCGACTCGCTGAAGAGGCCACCTCCCCGGTTGACCCGGTGGAAGTCGGCGACTGTGGGACGGGGCTCAGCCAAGGTGGTCGCGGAGGGCACCGGCGTAGTCTGCCAGCCGCTCCCGCGTCTCGGTAGCCGACATCGCGAGGTGTTCGAGGATGGTGTAGCGGTCCGGCCGGGTGGCCGGCGCGAACTGCACCGCCTCCACGAACTGGTCGTCGGTCAGCCCCACCTCGGCCGGCAGCCGGGGCAGCCCGTGCCGGGCCAGGCAGGCCGTCATCTCGGCGAACCGGCGCTCGTCGCCGCGCAGGTACGTGCAGAACAGCGCGCCGAGCCCGGCCAGCTCGCCGTGCGAGGCGGTACCGGGGAACAGCGCGTCGATCGCGTGCATGATCTCGTGGCAGCCGCCGCTGCACGGCCGGCTGGTGCCCTCGATCGCCATCGCCAGGCCACTGGAGATCAGCGCGTCGGCGAGCACCGTGACGAAGCCGTCGTCGTTCATGTCACCCGGGTGGTTGAGCACCGCCTCGGCGCCCGCGCGCGACAGCGAGGCGGCCAGCCCGTCGACCCGCTCACCGCGGACCCGCCGGGCCAGTTCCCAGTCCGCCAGCGCGCTGATGTTGCTGACCACGTCGCCGATGCCGGCCCGGTTGTGCCGCTCCGGCCCGGCCTCCACGAAGTCCAGGTCCACGATCACCGCGATCGGGATGTGCACGCCGTAGGAGCCCTTCAGGCCCTCGGTGATCAGGCTCGCCACCGGGGAGGCGATGCCGTCGTTGGCGAGGCTCGTCGCCACCGACACCATCGGCAGCCCGCGCCGGGTCGCCGCGTACTTGGCCACGTCGATCGTCTTGCCGCCGCCGATGCCGACCACCGCGTCGTACGACCGGGCGCGCAGCTTCGTCCCCAGGTCGTCGGCGGCGTCCAGCGTCCCCCCGGCCACGGTGAACACGTCGGCCGAGCGCAACGACGGCCGGATCAGCTCGGCGATCCGTTCGCCCTGCCCCGGCCCGACCACCACGGCGACGTCGCCGCCGGCGGAGATCCGCCCGTCGGAGAGGATCGCCGCCAGGTCGGCCACCGCGCCCCGCCGCACGTCGATGTGCAGCGGGGTGAGGACGCTGCGGGCTAGTAGCGGCACGCGATCTCCCGCGCCCGGGCCAGATCGGCGTGGTTGTCGACCTCGACCCAGGAGACGTCACCGATCGGGGCCGCCCGCACCTCGCCGCCGCGCTCGGCGAACTCCTGGTAGCCGTCCTCGTAGTAGAGGTTCGGGTCGCGCCGCCAGGTCGCCTCCAGCGCGTCCGCGAGCGGCTCGGCCACCTGCGGCTCGATCAGCGTCGCGCCGATGTACTCGCCGTACGCCTCGCCCGGGTCCATCAGCTTGGTGATGCGGGTGAGCTGGCCGGCGGCGTCGAAGGTGGTCTTCATCTCCTCCTCGGCCAGCGGCTTGAGCGTGTCCACGGCGAGCAGGATGCCCGGCCCGCGCTCGGCCAGCAGCGTCTTCTCCACGCTCACCGGGTGCACGGTGTCGCCGTTGACGAGCAACACGCCCCGGGAGAAGTACTCGCGCGCCAGCCAGAGCGAGTACGCGTTGTTCCACTCCTCGGCCTTGTCGTTGTGGACCAGGGTGAGCGTGACGCCGTACTTCTCCTCCAGGGCGGCCTGCCGCTGCCGCACCGCGTCGGCCGCGTAGCCGACCACGATCACGACCTCGTTCAGCCCCACCTCGGCGAGGTTGCGCAGCGCGATGTCGAGGATGGTGGTCTCCCCGTCGACCGGCACCAGGGCCTTGGGCAGGGTGTCGGTGTACGGCCGCAGCCGGCGCCCCGCTCCCGCGGCGAGCACCATCCCGATCATGCCGACACGCTCCTCTTCTCGACCCGATTCCACCCGGCGAGGATATCGCCGGGCGCCGACCGGCAGTGGTTCAGCCCGTCAGCCCGATCGAACGCAGCGCGGCGAAGCCGTCCTCGGCGATCCGCCGGATCAGCCCGTCGTTGACGTCCCGGTGCTCGTCGAGCAGGTCGACGTCCGACTCCGCCAGCCAGCGGAACTCGGTGTGCTTGCCGGCCTCCAGCCGAGGGCGGCTCAGGTCGCCGTCCACCCGGACCAGGAAGTCGGTCTCCACCCGGGTCAGCCCGTCGTCGGCGGTGTAACGGTATTCGCCGACCAGGCCGAGCACGTGCGACACGGACCAGCCGGTCTCCTCGGTGACCTCCCGGCGCAGCGCGTCGTCGATCTCCTCGCCCGGTTCGAGGTGGCCGCCGACGATGTCCCAGCAGTTCGGGAAGAGGCGTCGGTCGGGGGATCGGCGTTGGATGAAGATGCGGCCGTCGTCGTCGACGATCAGCGCGCCGGCGCAGCGCAGGGGCTCGGTGGGCACCCTCCGACAGTAGCCATCCGCGCCGCCTCCGGCGATGCCCGTCCTTGTCCCGGTACGCATAGAGGGCCCACCATGTCCGTACTCAGTCGCCGTCCCACAGGGGTGATGTGTGATGCAGGTACGCGAAGCGATGTCCAGCGAGGTACTCGTGGTCGGGCCGGAGCACACGCTCCGGCAGGCGGCCCGGATGATGTCGGCCCGCGGTGTCGGGTCGGCGGTCGTGATCGACCCGGACTCCGAAGGGGTCGGGATCATGACCGAACGCGACGTGCTGAAGGCGATCGGTGCCGGGCTCGACCCGGATGTCGAGCGCACCGGCGCGCACCTGACCTGGGACGTCGTCTACGCCGGCCCGGACTGGACGGTCGAGGAGGCCGCCGCGGCGATGGCCCGGGGCGGTTTCCGGCACCTGGTCGTGCTCGACGGGCGTGAGGTGGCTGGAGTGATCTCGGTACGGGATCTGATGCGGGTCTGGGCGGGGCAGCACGCACCGACCCGGAGCTGAACCGGGCCGGCGCGACGGGCGCCGGAGAAGGGCGATGGCCCGGCCGATACCGGCCGGGCCATCGTCGTGTGTGTTCTGTTTCGGTCGTGCCGCCCGTCAGGGGCCGACGAAGACCGAGGTGCCGCGCCAGTCCACGTCGTCGACGCTCGGACCGCTGCGCACCGTGGCGGTACCGGTCGGCACGCCGCCCGACCACGCCATCGAGGCGAGGTTGCCGGTGCTCCGGGAGACGACGTAGAGCGTGTCGCCGTCCAGGAACAGGCCGCCCGCGTCGGCGAAGCCGGTGGTGCCGGTGACCGTGTTGCGCTCGGCGCCGACGGTGCCGGTGTCCGGCGCGAACCCGCGCCAGAACAGCGTGCTCTGACCGGCCAGCGAGTAGTAGACCCGGCCCTTGGAGTAGAACATCGCGGTCACGTTCGGCAGTTCGGCGGAGAAGTTGCCGGTCATGCCGGCGTAGGTGGAGCCCTCCGGCGCGGAGCCGGTGACGACCAGGTCCCACTTCGCGTCGTGGTACGGGTCCAGCTTCTTCGCGGTGCCGAACTCGGTGCCGTCGAACGAGCGCTTGTAGAGGTCGCCGCCGACGCCGTAGAACAGGTCACCGCCGACCCAGAACGCGCCCTTGATGTTCGACCAGCCGGTGTTGTCGCCGTTCGGCACCGACATTGCGTTGCCGACCGAGGACGCGCCGTCGTACGTCCGCTTGGTGATGCTGTCCACCGTGGTGGACGGCGGCACCGGCGGCAGCTTGACGATCTCGATGGCCTGCACCAGCGGGTTCTCCAGGACGCGACCGAAGTCGATGTCGATGTTGCCGTCACTGGTGACCGGGAACGCCCGCATGGTGCCCCGGTTGGTTGCGCCGATCGCCGTGATCGGGTCGAAGTTGCTCAGCTTGACGACGCCGTCGATGCTGACGTTGAACTTGCGCTTGCCGGCGGTGGCGGTACCGGCGTAGCGGTTCGCCAGGTAGAGGCGCACCTGCACCGGCGTGCCGGCCGGAACCGGGAAGTCCCACTGCATGTCCGGCGCGGTCGACTCGTCCCACCGCTCCGAGTTGAACAGCTCCACCGGCGTGCCGGCCGGCACGGTGGCGTCGAGCGCGGCGTTGGTGGTGTAGCTGGTCACCTGGCTGCCGGTGTTGTGGTAGGTGCTCGGCGCGGCGGCGGTGTCCGCGGCCCAGGCCGGCCCGCTCGGCGCGGCCATCTGGTCGCCACCGGCGTTGACCCGGTAGAGCACGTCCGAGGCGTCCGGGGTGGGCGCGGTCTTGACGATCTCGATGCCGTGGACCAGCGGGTTCTGGACCACCCGGCCGAAGTCGATGTCGACCACGCCGTCGCTGACCAGGGAGATCGACTGCATCGTGCCGCGGTCGGTGCCACCGGCGGCCACGACCGGGTCGAAGTCGTTCAGCTTGAGCACGCCGTCGACGCTGACGTCGAACTTGCGGTTACCCGGCTTGCTCGTGCCGGACCAGCGGTTGGCCATGTAGATCCGGACGTCGATCCGGGTGCCGGCCGCGACCGGGATGTCCCACTGCATGTCCGGCGCGGTCGACTCGTCCCACCGCTCCGAGTTGAACAGCGTGGCCGGCGTGCTCGCCGGCACGGTGGCGTCGAACGTGGCGTTCGTCGGGTACGTGGTCACGCTGTTGCCGGTGTTGTGGTACGGGCTCGGCGAGGCCTCGCTGTCGGCGGCCCAGTCCGGCCCGCCGTCGGTGGCCGGGATGGCCGGACCGCCGGCGTTGACCCGGTAGAGCACCTCGGTCTGCGCCGCGCGACCGGCCTGGTAGACGTTGCCCGGCAGGCCCTTGGTGCTGGTCGAGTGCGGGGCGTTGCCACCGGCGAGCGGGAAGAACGCGAGCCGCTTGCGCTGGTAGTCGAAGTCGCCGATGTACTCCTGGTCGCTGCCCAGCCAGAGCCCCTCCGGGGTCACCAGCATCTCGGTGACGCCGTAGCCGCGCGGGTGGCGGCCCGGGTTCCAGGACAGCGGCAGGCCGCTGACCGGGTCGAGGGCGGCGATGCTGGCACGCGGCACCGCGCCCGGTCCGGCCTTGTCCCGGGCGAGGGGGTTGTTCGACCAGCGGAAGTGGCCGCCGACGTAGATGGCCTTCTCGCTGATGCCGACGGAGAGGAAGGTGTCGCCGCCGCTGAAGTTCGTCCAGGTCGGCTTCTGGCCGGCGCCGGTGGCGTCGGTCTCCCAGCGGGCCGCGGAGTCACAGAGCGTGCCGGGGTAGGACGCGCCGGTGGTGACGACCACGAAGTACTTGCTGTCCGGGGAGAACTGGACGTCGCGCACCCACGAGTCGAACGCGGTGTACTTGCAGGCCGCGGCGTAGCTGTCGGTGTTCCAGTCGGCGATGGTCGCGGAGTTCTCACCGAGGTTGATCCGCACGATCTGGTCGTGCACGACGCCGTCGGCCTTCTTGAAGTTGCCGATGACCACGAGGTGCTTGCCGTCCGGCGAGACGGTGAACTTCTCCACGCCGACACCGGCCGAGGCCCCGTTGTTGGTCGGGGTCCAGTTGTGGTTCTCGGTCAGCGCCACGGTGAGGTAGTCGTCCACCGCGCCGGTGGTCGGGTTCAGCGAGGCCAGCCCGTTGCGGTTGGTCGTCGCGGTGACGGTGGTGAAGATGCCGCCGACGAGCAGGTGGCCGTCGACGAGCGCGATGTCGCTGACGGTGCCGTTGAACGCCGGGCCCTTGAACCCTTCGACGGGGGTGCCGTCGGCGACGTTCAGCAGCGCCAGCTTGCGGAAGTTCTTGTCGCCGACCTTGTTGAACTTGCCGGCCACGTAGACGGTGCCCGGGGTCGGGCCGGCGATGATGGCGGTGACGTCGTTGTCCAGCACCGGCGCGAACGCATTGTCGATCTTGCCGGTGGCCTTGTCGAAGGCGAGCAGCCCGCGCCGGTCGACCGGAGTGGGTGAGGAACCCCGGTTCTGCGCGTTGGTGAACGAGCCGCCGACGATCACCTTGCTGCCGGCGTCGTGGATGGCCACCACGTTGCCGTCGTTGATGTTCGGCGTCTTGTCCGACGGCACCTCGCCGACCATCGTGCTGTGGTCGGGCGCGGGCGCGGTGGTCGGCGCGGCGAGCGCCGGCACCGGTGTGAACAGGGTGGCGATGCCGAGTACGGCAGCGCCGAAGGCGGACACCGAGCGGTGTCTCAGGATCGAGGAAGCCACAGGCTACTCCGGGGGGAATACGTCGGAGGCGCTGCGATCGTGGCCGGTGCCGACTTGAGGCGGGGCGTCACTCGACCGACCGCAGACGTGAGAGCAATACCTTCTCGCATTCGCCGGTCGCGCGTCCACCCGGGATCGGCCTTTTTGGCCGAGGAAACGGCCCGGGTCGCACGAAAAGACGAGCGACTATCACTCGCCGGACACGGAGGGTGTCCCTGAGGGGACGCTCAGGTCGGGCATCGGCGGCTGGAAGTACGGATCCGTCGCCATCTCCCGGAAGACCTTCTCGCTTTCCGGGTCGTCGCCGAACGTGCTGTCGTAAATCGGCTTCTGCGTCTGCTTCGCCGCGAAGTAGACCGCCGCCTTGATCTGCGGGTGCTTCTTCAGGTACGGCCCGACCTCGCGCATCCAGTCGGCGCGCTGGCCCGGACGCCCGTCCTGGGTCAGGCCGAACTCGCCGATGACGACAGGCCGCGGGTGCTTCTTGGCGAACGCCATGAAGTGGTCCATGCGGTTGGAGAAGCTGTTCCACTCCGGGCTGGGATAGACGTCGGCGCAGAGCCAGTCGACCTGGTCGTCGCCGGGGTAGTAGGCGGCGGCCCGGCGCTGCGGCTCGGCGAAGCCGTCCGCGTGCGGGCACCACACCCAGGCCGCGTTGGTGACGCCCATCTCCGTGAAGATGCCGCGGACATGCTTCCACGCGGCGACGTAGTCCTCCGGCGAGTGCATGCTCGCGGCCAGGTTCGGCCGGTCCATCTCCCACCGGTAGCGCAGCAGCACCGGAACGCCGAACTCCTTGACGTCGCGCGCGCGTTCCCGGATCAGCGTGTCGTAGATGCCGCTGACCGTGGAGCGGGTGTCGGTGCCCTGCCAGGAGATCATCTGGAGCCTGCCCCGGGCCTGGAACGCCCGCTCGCTGGCGCCCGGGAACGGCTCGTTCCACTCGTGGAACATGTGCGCGATGGCGAGCGTGCCGCCGGCGGCCCGGTTGAACTCGTCGAACGCGGCGGCCCGCCCGGTGGCGGTGTGGTACTGCGGCTTGACCCAGGTGCCGAGCCAGGCGCCCTGCTCCGGCGGCTCCGGCCCGCGGCCGGTGGTGCGGACCGGCGCGGTCCGCGGCGTCACGGTCGGTGGAGGCGGCGCCGCCGTGGTCCCCTCGTCGGACCGTTCGGAGCCGATCTCACAGGCCGTCACGGCCGGTGCCAGCAAGGCCAGGCCCAGCACGGCAGCCATCGTCAGTCGTAACCGTCGTACCACCGCAACCTCTCCCCAGGACGGTCGCCGGCCACGGTGGGGCCCTGACGGATCCGCGTGAGCGGAGAGGCACGCCGGGCCGGGCGGGCGACCCCTGGCACTCTACCCGGGGAGGAGCGCTCAGGCGGGGTAGCCGAGCTCGGTCAGCAGCGGTCCGGCCTGCGCCAGCACATCGGCCAGATCCTTTTCGGTCAGTCGCTGCCGCCAGCGCCCCACCGAGCCCGGCCGGGCCTTGGCGAAGCGGGCGTGCAACGCCGCCCGGCCGGCCGAGTCGCGTACCTCCAGGAAGTCGGCGACCACCTCGGCGGCCTCCGCCGGCCGGGTGACGACGTCCTCGTAGCGCAGGTGCCGCACTCGGTCCGCGGGCAGCTCGGCGAGCTGGGTGAGCGCGCTGCTGGTGAAGCGCCGCCACATCCAGGCCGACCGGCCCAGGTCGGAGACCTGCGTGAACTCGTCGCGCCGCTCCGGCTCCACCCAGAACCGCGGCGCGGCGCCCCAGGGCGTACCGCCCCGGCCGCTGCGACCGGTGCCGGTGGACGCGGCGTTCAGCCAGGGCTGCTCGGCGTGCGACACCGCCACGTCCCGGCCGTCCCGGTAGACGTGCAGGAAGACCGCGTCCGGGAAGACCTCGGTCAGGAACGGCACGATGAAGCAGTTCTCCGGGTCCTTCTCGGCGAAGCGCAGTCCACCGTGGCCGGACGCGGCGAGCAGCGCGCCGTAGTAGCCCCGGAAGTAGCGGGCCGCCCGCTGCGGCGTCCAGCTTCCCTCGTAGACACAGCGGGCGACCGCCTTGGTCAGGCGCGGCTCGAAGTGGTACGACACGTCCGGCAGCGCGCCGACGCAACTGCCCAGGAACGTGGTGCCGGAACGCGGGGCCCCCAGGATGAAGATCGGGCGCTCCACCTTCAGCGTGAGGCGGCGGTTGCCCGCCTCCACCGGCCGTTCCAGCTCGCGGCGTTCCTTGCGGTCCGCCAGCAGGCCGACTGCGGCGAGCTTCGCGGCCTTCACGGTGGACAGCCCGGAGTGCGGGGCGAGGGGGGAGTCGCTGGTCATCGAAGGTCCCATCGGTGCGCAGGATCGGTCAGGACTGGGCGGCCGGGTCCGACCCGGCGCGGTTGCGGCCGCGGCGAAGGGACCGCAGCGCGTCGAGGTTCAGCGTGCGCCGCCAGCGCCAGACACCCGCCGCGTACGCGGCCAGGCCGACGGCGCTCACCAGCGCGAGCACCGGCGGCGTGGCGTCGAGCAGGCTCGCCGCGCCCAGCGGCAGGCCCAGCGCCACGACGGCGAGCGCCATCGCGGTACGGGTGCCGGCGCCGAACGGGTGCAGCCGCATCGACCACCAGAGCTGGGTCAGCGGCACCAGGTTGGTGACCAGGATCGAGATGGTCCAGGCCAGGGCCGCGCCGAGGATGCCGAACCGCGGGATGAGCAGCAGGTTGCCGACCACGTTGAGCACGGTGCCGGTCATCGCGTTGTAGAACGTCCACGCGGTGCGCCCGGCCATGTTGAGCACCATGTCGACCATGCCGCAGCCGGTGGCCAGCAGCATGGTCAGCGCCAGCAGCACCACGACCCGGCGGCCGTCGGCGTAACCGGCGCCGAAGAGCGCCAGCATCGGCGTGGCGAAGGCCGCGAAGATCAGGTACGCGGGCCAGGAGAGGATCACCAGCCAGCCGGTGGCGACCTGGTAGAGCTGGCCCGCCTCGGCCCGGTCGTTGCGGGCGAACGCGGCGGCCAGCCGGTGCTGCACCGAGCTGGACAGCGCGACGCTGGAGAGCTGGCCCAGCGCCAGGAACCGGGTCGCCGCCGTGTAGATGGCCGCCTCGGCCGGCCCGCGCAGCGCGCTGAGCAGCACGATGTCCAGCCGCTGCACCACGATCGCGGCCAGGCTGCTGACCGCACGTGGCCCGGTGAAGCGCCAGAACGGCCCGGCCAGCTCACGCGCCGGCACCGGCCGGGTCACCTGCCGGCCGGCCCGGCCGACGAGCCGGCTCAGCCAGAACAGCGCGACCACCGCGGCGAGCAGGTACGGGACCACCCAGGCCAACGGCAGCGCCACGGTGGCGGACAGGCCGAGCCAGGCGGCCACCGCCACGGCCAGGAACTGCACCAGCGTGCGGCCGAGCCGCTCCACTGTCAGCAGCGGGCGCATCTGGCCGAAGCCCCGGCAGGCGGCGAGCGCGTAGTCGTTGAGCGCGGCCAGCGGCACGAACGCCAGCAGGATGCGCAGCGCGGTCACCGCCTCCGGCCCGGCCTCCGGCATGGTGGCCCGGGCCAGCGCCGGCGCGGCCAGCCAGCCGGCGAGGCCGAGCAGCGCGCCGACCGCGAGCACCGGCAGCAACCCGACCAGGATCGTGCCCCGGATCTGGTCGCGGCGGTCCAGCGTGCGCTGACGGCTGACGAAGTAGACGGTGCCGACGTCGGTGCCGAGCCGGGCCGCCGACGCGGCGATCATAAACGCGCTGGTGGCCGCGAAGAACATGCCGGCCTCGCGGACGGGCCAGCCCCGGGCGATGACGATGTTGAGCCCGAACCCGGCCACCGCGGCCAGGCCGACACCGACCAGGTTCGCGAAGCCCTGCCGGGCCGCGCCGCCGAGCCCCGCGCCCGGCCCGGGCGGCGGTGCGGTGAGCGTCGGGGTGCCGCCGGCGTCCGGCCGGGTCACCGCCGCCACGACGGCACGCGTCCCCACCACGCCGCCAGCCGCTCGTCGTACGGGGCGAAGTGGTCCTCCAGCCGGGCCCGCAGCTCCGCCGACATGGGCGAACGGGACCGCGAGTTGTGCTTGCCGAACGCGATGTCCGCCCAGCGGGGCAGCCCGAGGAAGTCGCAGACCGCGTCGAAGGACGGGCGCGGGTCGGCGAAGAAGTCGTCGCTGTCGATGACGTGCATCCGCTCCCGCCCGACGAGCGCCTCCAGCCGCTCCAGCTGCTCGATGTAGCGGCCCCGGGCCAGGTACGCGTTGTGCTGCAGGTGCTCGCTCGCGTACGCGGCCGAGCGGATCATCCGCTCCCGCTCGCCCGCGGTCCGCTGCTCCTCCAGCGCCAGCGCCCGCTCGAAGTCAGACTCGGTCTCGTAGCCCCGCGCCAGCTCGTGCGAGTGCGCCGAGTACGCCCGCTCCACCGGGTCACGCAGCAGCACCAGCAGCTTCACCGAGGGCAGGTCCTTGGCGATGCGCTGCCCGGCCAGCGGGTGGAACATGTAGTACGGGCTGGACTCGCCGGTGATCCCGCGTACCCCGATCTGGGCCTTGACCGCCTCGGCCTTGGCCGTGGTGGGGAAGTGCCCGAGGTACCAGTTCATCCCCCGGTGGTAGTCCATGTCGAAGTAGTGCACGCCCTTGTGGTACGCGGGCGGCAGCACGCCGGGGTGCTGCGAGAGCGTCTTGAAGAGCGAGGTGGTGCCGCAGCGCTGCGCCCCCACGATCAGGAATCCCGGCACCATCCGTGAGCCGGCGGTCAACCGACCGACAGTCCGGCTCACCGACTTCACCGCGCGGAGCGCCTGCTCCCTGGCCACCGTCACGTCCCCACTCCTCACTCTCACCGGGCCCGGCGGGCCAGGTGTTCCTCCACGGCGGGCAGCAGCCAGGTGTCGACGTGCCCCAGTCGCGCACCCGCCTCCGCCTGCCGGTCGCGCAGGTAGCGCGCAGCCAGCTCCACCAGGTAGAGCACGGCGACCAGATCGGCGCCCCCACCGGTCTGGTCGAACGGTGCCAGGGTTGCCCCGGCGCCGGCGATCAGCGCACGCGCGGCCTCGACCGGTTCCACCCCGTCGTGGCTCATCGCGCCCTGCACCGCCAGGTGCAGCGCGTCGTACCCGGCCGGCACGTCCGCCTCGAACCGCTCCCAGTCCCAGACCAGCACCCGGCCGTCGGCGAGCACCGCGCTGTTGCCGCCGTTCCAGTCGCCGTGCCACGCGCCGAAGGCGACCACCGGGTCGGCGTCCGCGACGGACTTCAGCACCGCGCGCAGCCGCCCGGCCTCCGGCCGGGGCCCGAGCGCGTCCACCGCGGCGGTGAGCCGGGCCGCGTGCCCGCTGGCCGCCCACGACTCCCGGCGTACGCCGAGACAGCCGGCGACCGCCACCATGGCCGCGCGTTCGGCCGCCTGCGCGGCGGCCGGGGCGGCCCGGGGCAGCCGCACCGGCAGCGCCTCCTGCACGAGCAGCGCGTGCCCGTGCCAGTCGCCGTGGTGGCGTACCCCGGCCAGGACCACCGGGCCGAGCGGCATCTCGGCGAGGCGGCGCAGCGCGTCCGCCTCCGCGTGCACGAGCGCGCGGGTCAGCGGGTCGACGCCGAGTTTCGCGTACCCGAGGGCCCGGCCGTCCGGGGCGAGCAGTTGCAGCACCGGCTTGCGGTTCGCGCGGGCCGGCCCGATGTGCAGGCTGACCAGCGCCGGCTCACCCAGCACCTCGGCCAGGTGCGCGTCCAGCCCGCCGCCGTCGACGACCAGCCGGTCGCGGAAGACGAGCGGCCCGAGACCGAGCCGGAACGCGGTGGCGAGGCCCTGCCGGACCAGCTTGGCCTTGCGGCCGACGGCCTCGGTGGAGTGCCGGACCGCGCTCGCCGCCGCCCGGCCGGAGCCGGTGGGCACGAGCAGCCGGGGGCGGGCCGCCGAGGGCACCACCACCCAGCCGGCGCCGCCGCGGCGCAGGCTGGGCTCGGCCGGCGCGGGCCAGATCAGCCCGGCCAGTTCACCGAGGTACGCGGCACGGCCGTCGCCGTCCGGGGGTACGCGGAACACCATCAGCGGTCACCGGTCGCTTCCAGCCGGGCCCGTAGCCCGGCGATCGTGCCCTGCGGTGGCGCGGGCGCGAGCGACCGGCGGATCCGGTCGTTGCGGGCCAGCAGGGCGACAGTGATCAGGGCGTAGGCGAGGGTTGCTTCCATCGCACCGTAGGTGAACTGGAAGAAGAGCATGAGGATGAGCACGAGCGTGCCGGCGATCCCGATGGCGCTGTGGTCGCGCCGGTAGCGCCAGATGCAGTAGATGAAGAACGCGTTGTAGCAGATCGCGCCGACCCAGCCCTGCCCGACGAGCAGCGCCCAGACCTGGCCGTTGCTGCCCAGCTCCCGGTTGCCGCACTGCTTGCAGTCCTCGGACTTGCCGATGGCGATCGACCGGTTGCTGCCGATCAGCGCCCGGTTGCCGCCGTAGCCGAGGATCGGCGACTGGTTGGCCGCCCGGACCGCGCCCTGCGACAGGGTGGTGCGGATGTCGTCGCTGTGCCCGTTCTGCAGGCGTTCGTCGAAGGTGCGGCCGAGCGGGGTCGCGACGATCAGCACGCCGATCAGTCCGACCGCCAGGGCGAGCCCGCCGAGCACCACCATCCGGCCGCGCAGCGCGAGCCGCAGCGCCACGTACGCGGCGGCGATGCCGAGGCCGATCCAGAGTCCGCGGTTGAGGGAGTAGACGATCGGGAAGATCGCCGCCAGCGCGATGGCCACGCCGGCGGTACGGCGCAGCGGCTTGCCCAGCACCACCCAGCCGACGATCAGCCAGACCAGCAGGATCGCGGTGTTCTGGCCCCACGAGTTCGTGTAGGTGAACGGCGCGGACGGGCGGGGCGAGCTGGCCTCCCCCTCGATCACCTGCTGCACCTGGGCGAACTTGATCTCCATGAGCGAGGTGACGTACGGGTGGCCGGCGATCGACTGCGGCAGCACGAACCGCAGCGGCGCGACGAACCTGAGGTTCGGGAAGAGCGAGCCGATCCAGCCGCCGAGCACCACGACCACGCCCATGAACCCGAACAGTCGCACCATCCGGCGCTGGGACAGCTCCCGTTCGCGCAGGTTGTAGACGTAGAGCATGGTCACTGTCATCGCGACGTAGTTGGCGAGCCGGATGCCCCAGCCGATGTACTTGCCGCTGCCGCCGGGCGGCAGCGTGTTCGGCGCGGTGAGGTCGAGGGTGAGCACGGACAGGAACACCCAGAGCAGCAGGACCATCCAGATCCCGAAGCCGGGCGGCACCCGGACCGGGCCGCGTTTGCGCATCTGCGCCACCATCGGCACCGCGAAGATGACGAACACGAAGCTCGACACGCCGAGCACCCACCACAGCGGGTACAGCAGGAAGACCGCGATCAGCGGCCATGCCGTCGGCAGCCGCCACGACCAGCCCTCCGGCCGTACCCGCACCGGGCGGAGGCGGTTCCCGCCGGGTGACACCGCGGCGAGCGGAACCGACCCGCGCGCGGTACGAGGCGGGGTGGCGGTGCTCATTTCACGGAGACCTTGGCGGTGGTCGGCGCGTAGATGACCCACGCGTTGCCGGGCTGGGGGCGCAGGAGGTCGCCGCCGGTGTCGGCGAGCGTGCAGACCAGAGGCAGGCCGGGCTTGCGCCACCGGCCCTTGGCGCTGTTCGGCCCGGACACGGCGAGCACCGCGCCCTCACCGAAGACGTTCGCCGAGGGCAGCGAGCGCGGGGACGGGTTGCGTACGTCGAGCGTGCGGTACTCCATCGTCAGCACGATGACGGATGCGGCGGTCACGGTGACCTTGCCGATCCTGCCGGCCCAGACGGACTTCGCCTGGTCGTACCGCCAGACCATCGGTGGACCGCCGGAGACGGTGACGGTGAGTTCGGTGGCGGGTGCCAGGTCGCGGGTGGCGAGCGCCTCGCCGTCGGTGGTGTGGTCGATCGGCGCAGGGGGCGGCTGGCCCCCCTTCGGGGCGGCCTTGAGCAGCGCGGCGGTCGACGTGTAGCCGCCGGAGAAGACCTTGCTGTCGTCGTCGGGCGTGACGCCGTCGAGGTCGGAGTTCTCGAACTGGGTGAGGAAGCCGGTGGGGCCGCCGTTGTAGCCGACGAACGGGCGCAGCACAGTGAGCGACCGGATGTCGACCGGCCGGATCTCGGTGACCGGGCCGATCTTGGCGGCGTCCTTGGAGTGAAACACCGCGGTCAGGTGCAGCGTGTCCGCCTCGGCGAACTCGGCGTAGACCAGGTCGGCGGCGTCCAGGCCGGCCGGTGTGGTCGCGGGGCTCACCCGCAGCGGCACCGCGACCGCCTGGCGGGTCGCCGCGGCCGGGGTGCTGACCGGAGCCCCGGTCAGCGGGCCCTTGGGCAGGGTCGGCGAAGCGCTGGCCGCGGACGGCGAGGCGGTGACGTCGCCCGGGTCCACCACCTGGACCTTGCCCGGCTTGGGCTCGGGCTCGCTGCACCCGGTCCCGACGCCGAGGACGACGGCGGGGGCGATGGCGGCGCGGAGCATCTGCCGACGGTTCACCCCAGGTCCTCGCCGGAGTCGAGGGCGTAGCTGCGGCCGTCGCCGTCACCCCGGGAGCGGTACGTGCCGCCGGTGCCGTTGAGCGGCACCGGCTTGCCCGGGGCGGCGGGCGGGGTGGCCTTGCCGGGCATCTGCGGCGCCGGAGCGGCCGGCTTCGCCGGGGCGGGCCGGGACGACTGCATGCGCGGCAGCACCATGGTCGACTCGGCGGACGGGCCGGGGCTGGGGCGGGGCTTGGGCCGGTTGGCCGGGGCAGCCGGGGCGCTCGACGCGTTCGACCCGCCGGACGTCGCCGGGCGGGTGGCGCCGGCGGGCGGTTCGGGCAGGCGCGGAGCCAGCACGGCGCCGATCACCGGCGCGTTCACCTGCTCGAACTGCTGGAGCGCGGCGGTGATCTCACCGCTGCGGGTCTTGCCCGCCTCGGCCACCATGATCACCGCGTCGACGTACCGGCCCAGGGCCTGGGCCTCCACGGCGAACGTGGGCTGCGGGGTCTCGATGATCACGTGGTCGAAGCGCGCGGACAGCTCGTGCAGGATCTCCAGCAGACCGGCGACCGGCAGTTCGACCTCGGCGTCCAGGTCGCCCGGCACCAGCACCCGGAGCTGGCCGAGCCCCGGCACCGGCGCGAGCGCCTTGAGCGGGGGCACGTCGCGGCGCAGCACCGAGGCGAGGCTGTGCCGCCCCTCGGCGACGCCGGTGATCGCGCCCACCGCCGAGTCGGGCTTGGTGGTGATCAGCGCGACCTGCTGGCCGGTGCGGGCGTACGAGGCGGCGAGGTTGGCGGCGACGAACCCGGCGGCGGTGCCGGCCGAGGCGTCACAGAGCAGCAGTTGGCGCCCGCGCCCGCCCTGCGCCGCTTCGGGCACCGCGGAGAGCAGCACGTTGCGCAGCCGGCCCAGCTCGCGGGAGGCCCGGTGGGTGGCCGGCAGGACTGCGAGCGACGGCGCGCGCGACGGCAGTTCCACCAGCAGCGGCAGGCCGACCCGGTCGGAGATGTCGCGTCCGCGGCGGATCCGGGTGTCCAGCCGGTCCAGCACCAGCGCCAGCACGATGCCGAGCAGCAGACCCGCGCCCATGCCGCTGGCGAGGTTGAGCGTGCGGTTCGGCGAGCTGGGCCGCTCCGGCAGCCGGGCGTCGGAGATGATCTCGCCGGGATCGGAGCCGGCCGCGCTCAGCGGGTTGAGCCGGTTGTACAGGTTGCTGATCTGGTTGGTGACGAGCTGGCGGTCGGATTCGGCCCGCTCCCGCTCGGGCGAGTTGGACGGCGCCGCCGAGATCCGTCCGGCGATCGCGCTCAACTGCTTCTGCAGATCGGCGATCTGCTGCTTGAGCGTGTTCGTCTCGTTCTCCAGCGACTTCTGCGCGGTGGCCTTGCGCAGGTCGAGGTAGGCCTGGGCGAACGCGTGCGAGCCCGACTGGGCGCCCTCGGGGCTGTTCGCCTCGTACGCCACCTGGAGGATCTGGCTGTTCGGCGGGACCTTGACGGTCACCGACTTGACGAGCTGGTCGGCCCCGGTGTCGACCTTCATCAGCGCCTTGGCCCGCTCCGCCACCACGAGCGAGCGGACCACCTGCGCCTCGGTGTCGAGGTTGACCTTGGCGTTGGGGTTGTTCTCCGCGCCCGAGCCGAGCGGGCGCACCAGCAGTGACGTGGTCGAGGTGTAGCGCGCCTCCTGGACCTGGCTCAGCGCCAGCCCTCCGCCCAGGCCGAGGACCGCGGCGAGCAGCAGGATCCACCAACGGCGGCGCAGCCAGCCCAGGTAGGCCATCAGGGCAAGACCGTCGGCGTCGCTCTCGGCCAAATGGGGTGAGGGCATCAGAGTCTGTCGCTCCCTTTCGACCGAGCCGGGCAGTCCACGGCACAGCTGGACCTGACCGTGGCCTTGAGTGTCCCCGATCCGAACGACGAGGGAAAGTCTGCTCACGTTCCGGTAAGCCTGCCCGGGTGTGGGCAGCCCGCGTAGAAATGGCCGATCGGCGCTGACCATTCGGCGGGTTTCCCGGTGCCGGGCCCGACTTGCCCCCGGTAAGCCGGCGTCGTCGCCGGCTCTCGCGCGGAGCGGTGACGGAATCCTGACACATCTCACTTCGTCCGGGTGTCCCGGCCCGTGGTCCGGGCGCGGCCGGGCTGACCTGCCCGACGGCCGGTCGACGCGCATCCCGTTGACGGGAATCGCGAGGTGAGCCGACCGGCGAGCCAGGATCCGTCCAATGGCCCCTTCAGTTGCCCACGGGCCCGCCAGTAGGTTGTCAGGACGCGTCCGAGGGGCATTCACAAAAATCCGGACGCGTCATCCGCGTACGGGAGGACGTTTGTGGTGAGCGGGTCAACCGAGGACTCGGGACAGGTCCTGCTGGTGGGTTCCAGTGGCGGGCACCTGGCCCAGCTCCTGGCCCTGGAACCGTGGTACCGGGATCGGCGCCGCGCATGGGTAACCTTCGACACCCCGGACGCGCGCTCGCTGCTCGCCGGCGAGGACGTGGTCTGGGCGCACCACCCCACCACACGCAACGTCAAGAACCTGGTACGCAACGCGTTCCTCGCGCTGAAGGTCATCCGCCGGCGCCAGGTCGACGCGGTCGTCACCACCGGCGCCGGGGTCGCCCTGCCGTTCGTGGTGGCGGCCCGCATGAGCAAGATCCCCACGGTCTACATCGAGGTGTACGACCGGATCGACAGCGCGACGCTCACCGCCCGGCTCTGCCGTCCCTTCCTCTCCGCGATGCTCGTGCAGTGGGAGGAGCAGCGCCGGATGTACCCGGAGGCGACCGTCGTGGGGAACCTCCTCTGATGGCGCACATTCCCCAGCAGCGGGACCGGCGGTCCAGGCCGTTCGTGCTGGTCGTGGTCGGCACCGACGTGCACCGCTTCGACCGGCTGGTCGGCTGGCTGGAACGCTGGCACGCGGCCCGGCCCGAGGTCCGGCTGGTCCTCCAGTACGGCCACAGCCGCACCCCGGCCCTGCCCGAGGCCACCCCGTTCCTCGGCCACGAGGAACTCCAGCAGGCGATGGCGGAGTCCACGCTCGTGGTGAGCCACGGCGGCCCGGCCACCATCACCGAGGCCCGGCGCACCGGCCACCTGCCGATCGTGGTGCCCCGCGACCCGGCCCACGACGAGCACGTCGACAACCACCAGCAGCTGTTCTCCCGCCGCCTGGGCGCGGCCGGCATGGTGCGGCTGTGCGAGTCCGAGGCCGAGCTGGTCGCCGCGCTGGACGAGGGCCTGGCCGACCCGAGCCGGTTCGTCCTGGCCGCCGACCCGGGCCGTCCGGACCCGCGCGCCGAGGCGGTCGCCCGGGTCGGCGCGGTGATCGACGGCCTGGTCGCCGGCCGGGTACGCCAGCGGACCGCCGGGCGGCGCGGATGAGCGGCCCGGACCCGGCTGCGCCGCGGGTCCTCTTCGTCGGCGGCCTCGGCCGCAGCGGCTCCACGCTGCTGGAGCTGCTGCTCGCGCAGAGCGCCGACGTGTGCGCCGTCGGTGAGGTCGTGCACCTGTGGGAGCGGGCGCTCGGGGCCGACGAGCGGTGCGGCTGCGGCGAGCGGTTCACCGGCTGCCCGTTCTGGCGGCAGGTCGGCGACCAGGCGTTCGGCGGCTGGGACGCGGTCGACCGGGACGACGTGCTGGCGCTCAAGGACCGGGTCGACCGGACCCGGCACATCCCCCGGCTCGCCAAGGAGGCGCTCCCGCCGGAGCAGCTCGCCGACGTGCGCCGCTACGCCGACCTGTACACCCGGATCTACCGGGCCGCGCTCGCGGTGACCGGCGCCCGGGTCGTGGTGGACTCCAGCAAGCACGCCTCGCTCGCGTTCGCGCTGCGCTGGGCCGAAGGGCTCGACCTGCGGGTCCTGCACCTGGTCCGGGACAGCCGGGCGGTGGCGTACTCGTGGGGCAAGCAGGTGCGCCGCCCCGAGGTGGTCGACGGCGAGGACTTCATGCCGACCTTCTCGCCGTTCGAGGTGAGCAAGCTGTGGACCGCGCAGAACGCGGCGTTCCACCTGCTCGCCTCCCGGGCCAAGGTGCTGCGGCTGCGGTACGAGGACTTCACCGCCGACCCGGCCGGCACCGTAAGCCGGGTGCGGGACTTCGCCGGCCTGCCGGACGACCCGGCCGCGCTGCGGATCCTCTCGGCGGACGCGGCCGACGCGGCGAGCGAGCCGGCCGCGCCGTTCCGCGCGCACAGCGTCGCCGGCAACCCGTTGCGGTTCAGCGGCGGGCCGTTGACAGTGCGCCGCGACGAGGCATGGCGCGACCGCCTGCCGCGACGCAGCCGTGCCGTGGTCAGCCTGGCCACGCTTCCCCTGCGGGTCCGTTACGGCTATCTGGGCCAGCGGGGATCCGACGAGTCCGTGGAGAGAGCATGAGTGGGCCGAGCATCTCGGTGGTCGTACCGACGCGGGACCGTCCGGAGCTGCTGCGCGCGGCGCTCGACGCGATCCTCAGCCAGGCGCACCCGGGCCTGATCGAGGCGATCGTGGTCTACGACCAGTCCGAGCCGGACCGGTCGCTGGAGACCGACCGGGGTGACCGGCGGATCCGGGTGATCACCAACACCCGTACCGCCGGGCTGGCCGGGGCGCGCAACACCGGCATCGAGGCGGCCACCGGCGACTGGGTGGCGTTCTGCGACGACGACGACGAGTGGCTGCCCGGCAAGCTCGCCGCCCAGTTCGGGGCGCTCGACGCGCACCCGGACGGCGCGCTGGTGAGCTGCGGCATCCGGGTCAGCTACGACGACCGTACGGTGGACCGATCGCTGGACCGCGCCCGGATCTCGCTGGAGGCGCTGCTGCGCGACCGGCTCACCGAGCTGCACCCGTCCACGTTCCTGATCCGCCGGGCCGCGCTGCTCGACGCGATCGGCCTGGTCGACGAGCAGATCCCGGGCAGCTACGCGGAGGACTACGAGTTCCTGCTCCGCGCCGCCCGGTACGCGCCGCTGGTGAACGTGGAGAGCCCGTACGTGCTGGTCCGCTGGCACAAGCGGTCCTACTTCGCACAGCGCTGGGAGACCATCTCGACCGCGTTGCAGTGGCTGCTGCGCCGCTACCCGGAGTTCGCCACCGTGCCGCACGGCGAGGCTCGGGTGGCCGGTCAGATCGCGTTCGCGCAGGCCGCCATGGGTAACCGGCGGGACGCGGTCCGCTGGGCGCGGCGCACGCTGGCCCGCAACCCGAAGGAGCCGCGCGCCTACCTGGCGCTGGCGGTGGCGAGCCGGGCGGTGCAGGCCGACCGGGTGCTGCGCACGCTGCACAAGCGCGGCCGGGGCATCTGACGCGTACGCGGAACGGGCGGACGACCTCGGTCGCCCGCCCGTTCTCGTCCGGTCATCAGGTCAGGCCGTGCAGAAGGACTTCCACGCCTGGATGCTCGGCTGGTCGAGCAGCCGGAAGTCGCCCTGGCTGACGGTCTGGTTGTAGTACGCGACGAATTCCGGCCGCTGGCCGTTGAGGAAGTTCGTCATCGACCGGATCCAGGCCGCCCGGCCGGTGCCCGGGTCACCCGGCACCAGGTCGCTGCCGGTCTCCGCGACGCCCCACGGCTTGCCCAGCGCCTTCGACTTGCTGATCATCGGGCCGTAGATCTCCTGCGGCGGGGCGTACCGCTTCCACTTCTTGCCCCAGTTGTAGCAGTCCCAGCCGAGTGTCTCGATCACGTCGGAGCCGGGGTAGAACGCGTCGAAGCTGCGCCCGGACTTCGGGTCGAGCGTCCAGCACATCAGGATCAGCGTGTTGATCAGCTTGGGGTTGTTCGCCCGGGCGGCCAGCCCGGCCACCCGCTTCCACGCGGTCCGGTACGCCTCGGTGGTGAAGGCGCCGCGCTCGACGTCGTCCTCCGGCTCGTGGAAGTACGACCAGTAGACGTTGTGCTCGCGCGGGATCGAGGCGAACCAGGAGGTCAGGCGGGAGTCGAACTTGCCGGTGTTGATCTCCTGCGGCGCCGCCTTGAAGGACACCACAACGGTCCGGTCCACCACGTCGGCCCGGCTGCCGGACCAGGCCGGCGGCAGGCCGGGGAAGAAGATCCGGGCCATCCGCAGCTTGCCGAACGTCCGGTCGGAGCGGGCCAGCGCCTGACCGAAGGTCTCCCCGTTCTGCACGCCGATCGAGGCGCCGGGCAGCGTCAGCCGCGTACCGCCGAAGGCCGGGCCCGCGTTCTCGGAGGCCGACGGGCGGGCCGAGGGTTTGCCACCTAGGCCCTGGTCGGCGCTCGGGGACGCACCCGGCGTAGCCGGCGCGCCCGGGCCCATCGAGGTCGCCGGGCCGACCGATCCGGGCGCCTCGCCTGCTTGCGGGTTCGCGGAGTCGGGCCGCAGCGCGGCCACCGCGACCCCGCCGCCGGCCACTGCCAGCGCCAGCGCCGCCGCGACCGCCACGCGCCAGCGTCGCCGGGCGCCGCCGGGCGGCGGAGTTGTCCCCGGTGCGAGCGGCGGAGCGGGCGGGCGGCCCGGCCCGCCGGTGGCCGGATCGTGCGGGGCGTCCACCGGAGGCGGCCCGGTCAGGGTGGCGGTCGCCGCCGCGCCCGCACCCCGTACCGCGTCGCCCGCCGGACCCGGCCCGGCCCAGCCGGCGTCGTCGTGCGGCGCCCAGCCGGGGTCACCGTGGACCGTCGGCTCGTCCTGCGGCCAGGCGGCGTCCCGGTGGCCGGCGTCCGGCCGTTCCGGCCACGGCAGGTCACCGCCGCCGGTCCGGGCCGGTGGCGGCGGAGACGAGGTGACCTCGGCCTCCGGCCAGGGCAGCGACGGGCCGCCTGCCTGGCGTGGAATGTCCTGACCCGGCCACAGGCCGGTCGGCTGCCCGAAGGCGTTGTGCGGCTCTCGATCGGCCGGCATGACCCTCCCTGGCTGTCGGCGGCCCGTGTCCGGGCTCAGATCGCCACGCATACCTGCCCGACGATAACCCTCATTCACCTGGCCGTATGTACCGTGACACTCAGCCGAACGCCTGACCGGGGGTGTCGGTGACGGTCGAAGCGGGCATCTCGACCCCGGTCCGCGCGATCGCGTCGAGCAACTGGTCGGCCAGCTCCGGCCGGCAGACCAGCAGGTCGGGCAGGCGCGGGTCGGCGCGGTTGTAGCGCAGCGGCGAACCGTCGATCCGGGACGCGTGCATGCCCGCGCCGAGCGCCACCGCGACCGGGGCGGCACTGTCCCACTCGTACTGGCCGCCCGCGTGGACGTACGCGTCGACCTCGCCGGTCACCACGGCGCAGACCTTCACACCGGCCGAGCCCATCGGTACGGCGGTCGCACCGAGCATCTCGACCAGCTCGCCCACGAACGCGGGCGGGCGGCTGCGGCTCACCGCGATCCGGATCGGCCCGTCGGTCGGCTTCGGCGGCGGGCAGGTGGTGCCGAGCACGAGCGGCGTACCGTCCACCGTGGTCCGCGCCGGCATGCCGACGGCACCGGCGACCAGGGCGCCGTCGGGCGCGGCGGAGCGCTGCCAGAGCGCCACGTGCACCGCCCAGTCGTCCCGCCCCTCCTCGGAGAACTCACGGGTGCCGTCCAGCGGGTCGATGATCCAGACCCGGTCCGCCTCGTGCCGGGGCGCGCGCTCGCCGTCCGCCCATGCGCGGCGGGCGTCGGCCTCCTCTTCGGAGAGCACCGCGTCGGCCGGCCGCAGGCGGGCCAGGGCCGCCGTCATCAGCTCGTGCGACGCGCGGTCGCCGGCGTCCTTGAGCGCCTTCGGGTCGGCGAAGCCCTGCCGGTCCCGCAGCGCGGTGAGCGCCTTGCCGGCCTCGGTCGCCAGCCACTGCGCGAACCGCTGGTCGTCGAGCCGTCCCGCCTCGTCCTCGGTCACGAGCCTCATCCCTTGTTCTCCCGGGTCTGCCGCGACCCGTCATCCTTCGGCGTCCGGTCGGACCGGCGCCAGCGTCCGTCGGATCGTAGACAGTCGCGAGGTGCCCTCGGATCCCCCGGACGCACCCGGTGCCCCGCCCGGCCGCCCGCATGTTGAACTTCGCGTGTATGGCGGTCGGACCCGCCGGGCCAGGCCCTAGGCTCTGCGCATGACCGCCGAGCAGCTGATCTCGTTCGCCCGTGGCGCGCCTTCGCTGGACATCGTCGATGTCGAAGGGCTCAAGGCCGCCGCTGTCCGCGCCTTCGACGCCGACCCCGCCGGGGTCACCGCGTACGGCACCTCCGTCGGCTACCCGCCCCTGCGGAAGTGGATCGCCGAGAAGCACGGCGTCGAGGCCGATCAGGTGCTGATCACCAACGGCTCGCTGCAGGCCGACGCGTTCCTCTTCGACCACCTGGTCCGCCGGGGCGACGCGGTGGTGGTCGAGCGCCCGACGTACGACCGCACGCTGCTCAACCTCCAGCAGATGGGCGGCGAGGTGCACGGCGTGACGATCCAGCCGGACGGCCTGGACACCGCCGAGCTGCGCAAGCTGCTGGAGTCCGGGGTACGGCCGCGACTGGCGCACGTGATCCCCAACTACCAGAACCCGGCCGGCGTGACCCTCTCCCTGGAGAAGCGCCGTGAGCTGCTCGACCTGGCCGCCGAGTACGGGTTCACGATCTTCGAGGACGACCCGTACGCGGACATCCGGTTCCGGGGCGAGCCGCTGCCGTCGATGCTGTCGATGGACACCCGTGGCGTGGTGGTGCACGCGTCCAGCTTCACCAAGACGGTCTGCCCGGGGGTGCGGGTCGGCTACCTGGTCGGCCCGGCCGAGCTGATCGCGACGATCGCGAAGCGCGCCACCAACCTCTACATCTCGCCGGGCATGGTGGCCCAGGCGATCGTGCACCAGTTCTGCGTCTCCGGCGCGATCGAGGAGTCGATCCGGACGGTCCGTACGGCGCTCGGCGAGCGGTCGGCGGTACTGGCCGAGTCGCTGCGCCGGCACATCCCGGAGGCCCGGTTCGTGGAGCCGGACGGCGGCTACTTCCTCTGGGTCGAGCTGCCGGAGGACGTCGAGGTCGACCGGCTCGCGCCGGCCGCCGCCGAGCGTGGCGTGGCGGTGGTGAAGGGCAGCGACTTCATGGTCGACGGCGGCCGGCACGCGCTGCGGCTGGCGTACTCGGCGGTGACCGCGGACCGGATCGACGAGGGCGTCCGGCGTCTCGCGGAGGCGATGGCCGCCGTACGCGGCTGATTTTCTGTCGGGTTTCTGACAAAAAGGCCCCGCTGGCCGGTTCGGCACTCCCGCTGGACCGGCCAGCAGCCCACAATGCTGCGAGTGTCGTTCACCTTTCCGGTGGCCGGGCCGCTCCGGCCAGGGCCGACGGCACGCCCAGCATCACTCCCGCCCCCAAGGGGTGCCGGGTGGGCCGTGTCGCCCCTCACCCCCCTGACGCGGCCCGGCCCGCCCGGCGCCGGGGCGTGACGCCCGTCGCACCGCCCGTCCCGCTCCCGCGCTGCGCCTGCCGCCGGTCGGCGTAACCTGCAAGCCGCAGCTCTAGGGAGAGGGGGCGAGAGATGACGGACCGGGTGGCACGCGACCGAACCGCCGGCGCCGACGGCGGCAGCCGGGCACTGCGCCCCCGCGCCTGGGCGGCCCCGGTACGCGCGATGTCCCGCATCCTCAACGCCGACGGCTCCCCCCGTGCCGCCCAGCCGGCCGGCCCGGAGCGCAGCGGCATCGTCGACTGCGGGCTGTACGTCGACGGCGAGCGCCGCCCCGGCCGCCCCCAGTACGCCGAGGCCCTGGCCGCCGCCCGGCAGGAGCGGGACGGCTTCGTCTGGCTCGGCCTGCACGAGCCCGACCTGACCGAGATGACCGAGATCGCCGCCACCTTCGGCCTGCACGAGCTGGCGGTGGAGGACGCGGTGAAGGCCCAGCAGCGCCCGAAGCTGGAGCACTTCGGCGAGATCGTCTTCCTGGTGCTGCGGACCGCCCGCTACTGCGAGCACGCGGAGCTGACCGAGAACTCCGAGGTGGTGGAGACCGGCCAGGTGATGCTCTTCATCGGGCCGCACTTCGTGATCAGCGTGCGTCACGGCGACGCCTGCCGGCTGGCGCCGGTCCGCGCCGACCTGGAGGCGAAGCGGGACCTGCTGCGGCACGGCCCGTGGGCGGTCGCGTACGCGATCACCGACCGCGTGGTCGACCTCTACCTGGAGGTCGCCGACCGGCTGGAGGACGACCTCGACGTGCTGGAGGCGGACGTCTTCGACCGGCAGAGCAGCGGCCGGATCCAGCGGATCTACCAGATGAAGCGGGAGCTGGTCGAGTTCAAGCGGGCGGTGGCGCCGCTGCAGCGCCCGCTGATGACGCTCACCTCGCAGGTCAACCGCGCGGTGCCGCAGGAGGTCCGGCGCTACTTCCGGGACGTGCAGGACCACCTCAGCCGCACGGTCGAGCAGGTGAACTCCTACGACGACCTGCTGAACTCGATCCTCCAGGCCCGGCTGGCCCAGGTCACCGTCGACCAGAACAACGACATGCGCAAGATCGCCGCCTGGGCCGCGATCGGTGCGGTGTGGACGGCGATCGCCGGCATCTACGGCATGAACTTCGACAACATGCCCGAGCTGAAATGGACGTACGGCTATCCGGGCGTGTGGGCGCTGATGCTCGCGGCGTCCTTCACGCTGTACCGCCTGTTCCGCCGCAACGGCTGGCTGTAGCCGCCCCGTAAACGCGGAAGCGCCGGCCACGCGGGTCGCCCCGCGTGCCGGCGCTGATCCGACGGTACGAGGTCAGCGGCGACCGCCGGCCTTCGCGGCGTTCTTACCGGCCTGCACGGCCTTGGTGATGTCGTCGGCCGGACGGCCGGAGACGTCCCGGGCGCCCTCGGCGACGGCGGGGACCTGGTCGTTCGGGTGGATCACCGGCTGGCTGCCGGAGGTGGCGGTCGACGCGCTGCTGCCCTTGGCCACGGCCGAGGAGCCGGCGCCGGTCGGGCCGGCCTGCGTCACCTTCGCGCTCGCGTCCGGGGTCTCCACCACGATCGTGTCCACGTCCTCCCGCATCGGCTCCAGCTTGTCCCGGCCGGTCGCGCCGAGCGTGCCCGTCGTGCCGAGCGTGCCGGTCGGGTCGTACTCGGCCCACTCCTGCTGCTCGCGGCGGCGGCGCATGGCCATCGCCCCGGCCAGGCCGGCGACGGTGCCGGCCACCAGCAGGCCCGCGGTCATGCCACGCGACCTGCGCTGCTTCTTCTTTCCGGCCTTCATGCTCTTCGCCTTCTTCGTCATCGCGGACTGCTTCGCGGCCATCGCCTTACGGCCACCCTGCGCCTTACCGGCGGCCTCGACCCGGGCGTTGCGCACGGCCAGCAGCACCGGCGCGAGCGCCGCGGCGGTCGACGCGAACCCGCTGGACGCGCGGTCCCGGACCATGACCGCGGTCGGCGCGACGGCGCCCCGGGCTGCCTGGACCCGCGGGCCGACAGTGGCGCCGGCACCCTTCGCCGCGTGCGTGGCGGCTTGCCTCAGGTGACCGATGCCCTGGTTCAGCTCCACCTTGGCGAGCTGGCCCTGGGTCTTTCGCCGCCCGATTCCAAACACGGTCCCACCTCCTGGGAGTTGTTCCTTCGTCATCCTCCACCTTCGGATGCCTCCGCATGGCCAGATCGGGCACATGGGAGGATCCGCAAGGAACTGACCAACGAGTGAGGAGTACCCGTGGCCGAGGCTGTCTACGCCACCTTGCACACCAACGCCGGCCCGATCCGGCTGGAGCTCTTCCCGAACCACGCGCCGAAGACCGTCCGCAACTTCGTGGAGCTGGCCGAGGGCACCCGGGAGTACATCGACCCGCGTACCGGTCAGCCGGGCAGCGGGCCGTACTACGACGGCACCGTCTCGCACCGCGTGATCAGCGGTTTCATGATTCAGATGGGCGACCCGACCGGCACCGGACGCGGTGGCCCGGGCTACAAGTTCGGCGACGAGTTCCACCCCGAGCTGCGCTTCGACCGGCCGTACCTGCTGGCCATGGCGAACGCCGGGCCGGGCACCAACGGCTCGCAGTTCTTCATCACGGTGTCGCCCACGCCACACCTGAACAACCGGCACACCATCTTCGGCCAGGTCGCCGACGAGCAGTCCGCCAAGGTCGTCGACTCGATCGCCAACACCCCGACCGGCCCGAGCGACCGGCCGCTGCAGGACGTGGTGATCGAGCGGGTCGAGATCGAGCACAAGCAGGCCTGAGCGACACGCGGGTACCTTTGCTCGCATGACTGAGCGCTCCGGCCAGCCCGGCGACACCACCGGGGACCCGGTGCCGACCACTCCGGTCTGCTACCGGCACCCCGGCCGGGAGACGTACATCCGCTGCTCTCGATGCGACCGGCCGATCTGCACCGAGTGCATGCGGGACGCCTCCGTCGGCCACCAGTGCCCGGAGTGTGTCGCCGAGGGACGCCGCAGCGTGCGGCCGGCGCGTACCGCCTTCGGTGGCGGTGCCGCCGGCCGCCAGGGCAATGTCACGAAGGCGCTGATCGCGCTGAACGTGCTGATGATGCTGGTCTCCATCGCCTCGGCCCGCAGCGGCAACGCGGTGGCCGGCGGTGGCCTGGGCGGCCTGATGGGCAGCGGGACCCCGCTCACCGAATGGGGTTCGGTGCTCGGGCTGGCGCGCTTCCCCGACGGGCACATCGGCGGGGTGGCCGACGGCGAGTGGTACCGGCTGGTCACCGCCATGTTCCTGCACTACGGCGTGCTGCACCTGCTGCTGAACATGTGGGCGCTCTGGGTGCTCGGCCGGACGCTGGAGGCGGTGCTCGGGCCTCTGCGCTTCCTGGCGCTCTACCTGCTCGCCGGGCTGGGCGGCAACGTCGCGGCGTACGTGTTCACCGAGCCGAACCGCTTCACGGCCGGTGCCTCGACCGCCGTCTTCGGCCTCTTCGCCGCGATCTTCGTGATCATGCGGCGGCTCGGCCGGGACACCTCGGCGATCGTCCCGATCCTGGTGATCAACCTGATCTTCACGTTCACCGTGCCGAGCATCTCGGTGGCCGGGCACCTCGGCGGTCTGGCAGCCGGCGCGGTGGTGTCGCTGATCCTGGCGTACGCCCCCCGGTCACGCCGGACCGCATTCCAGGTGGCGGGCTGCGCGATCGTGCTGGTCGCGATGATCGGCCTGACCCTGGTCCGTACCGCCGCCCTGCTCGGCTGAGCCTCAGCCCGCGGCGGGGCGGGCCTCGTCCAGCGCCGCCGCCACCTCGTCCAGCGGCGCGTCCAGGTCGCGGCGGCCGAACAGGTGCAGCGACTCCCCGGCGTCGATCTCCAGCGTCTCGGCGGTGATTCCGCGCCGGGCGCGCCGCTCCAGGCGGATCGCCTCCACCGCGTCCCACGGCAGCCGGCGTCGTCCGGCGAACCCCCGCAGCACCGTCAGCCCATCCCTGTCGACGGCGAGGCGGACCGGCGCGACCAGGTCGCGCAGCGCCCAGAGGAGCAGGCCGGCCGCCGCCAGCCCGGCCAGCCCCGGGCGGACCGGGTCACCGCCGGCGAAGAGCAGCCCCAGGGCCAGCAGCGCGAGCGCGCCGAGCGCCTTGAGCACCGGCGCCTCCCGGGGCACCCGCCACTGCCGGACCGGTGGCGACTGTGGATCCATCCGACCAGCATGCCAGCCGTGCCGTCCGCACGCCGGGGGAGGACGGCCGGTCCGGTCAGCACGTACTATCGGGGCAAGCGAGGTTACCCGGGAGTAGACATGAGTGACGCGGTCATCGTCGGCGCGGTACGGACCCCGGTCGGGCGGCGCAAGGGCAGCCTCGCCGGAGTGCACCCGGTCGACCTCTCGGCGCACGTGCTGCGTGCGCTCGCCGAGCGCACCGGCATCGACCCCGGTCTGGTCGACGACGTGATCTGGGGCTGTGTGTCGCAGGTCGGCGAGCAGTCCTGGAACGTGGCCCGCAACGCGGTGCTGGCCGCCGGCTGGCCGGAGTCGGTCCCGGGCACCACGCTCGACCGTCAGTGCGGGTCGAGCCAGCAGGCGCTGCACTTCGCCGCCGCCACTGTTCTCTCCGGCCAGGCCGACCTGGTGGTGGCCGGTGGCGTCGAGTCGATGACCCGGGTGCCGATGGGGTCCAGCGTCGCCGGCGGGATGCCGTTCAGCGCGGCGATCCTGGAGCGCTACCGGGGTGTCGACGGCGTCGCGGCGGATTCTCCGCTGCCGTTCAACCAGGGCGTCGGGGCCGAGCTGATCGCCCAGCGGTGGCGCTTCTCGCGTACCCAGCTGGACGAGTTCGCGCTGGCCAGCCACGAGAAGGCGGCAGCCGCGCAGGACGCGGGCGCGTTCGAGGCCGAGCTGGCGCCGGTGGCGCTCGCCGACGGCGGCAAGTTCTCCGCCGACGAGGGCATCCGCCGTGACACCTCGCTGGCCAAGCTGGGCGAGCTGGCCACCCCGTTCCGCGCCGACGGCGTGGTCACCGCCGGGTCCGCGTCGCAGATCTCCGACGGCGCCGCCGCGCTCGCGGTCACCACCGCCGAGTGGGCCAGCCGGCACGGCCTGCGCCCGCTGGCCCGGGTGCACACCGCAGTGGTCGCCGCCGACGACCCGGTCACCATGCTCACCGCGCCCATCCCGGCCACCGCGAAGGCGCTGCGCCGCGCGGGGCTGGGCATCGAGGAGATCGGCGTGTACGAGGTGAACGAGGCGTTCGCCCCGGTGCCGCTGGCCTGGCTGGCCGAGACCGAGGCGGACCCGGAGCGGCTCAACCCCCGGGGCGGGGCGATCGCGCTCGGTCACCCGCTCGGCGGGTCCGGCGCGCGGATCATGACCACGATGCTCCAGCACATGCGGGACAACGGCATCCGCTACGGCCTGCAGACCATGTGCGAAGGCGGCGGCATGGCCAACGCCACCATCGTCGAGTTGCTCTGAGCCGACCGGCCGCCGGTGTCGCACCTCAGGTGCGACTTGCACGTGTGGAAGTTCCAGAAATCGGGCGTGACCCATATCACCCCTGGTCATCGCGTCGTTGGACCGGGCATGGACGTGTTCTCGCGAACGTTCCTTCCGGCCGCCGCCGAGACCGGCCTGGCGACCCAGACCGTCACCCGGCACATGCCGGTGTTCCGCCGGTGCGTCGGCTCCGGCGACGCCACCATCCTGGTCACCCGGTGCAGCCGCCCGGACGACCCGGTCGGCGGCGACTACCTGATGCTGCTCACCCACCGCCGCCTGGTGGTCACCCGGCAGACCCGGGTGCTGCACCGGCTGCGCCTGCACCTCAACACGGAGCTGCGCGAGCTGAGCAACGTGACGTGGAGCCCCGACCCCCGTGCGCACAGTGTGGAGCTGGCAGCGACCGCCATCGACGGGGCGCGGGAGCGTTTCGTCATCCGTACCCACCACCCGAAGCAGGTGTGGCAGCTCGACACGCTGCTCAACCACGCCTTCCGTACCCGGCTGCGGGCTCCGGCCGAGCGGGTCGTCGCCACGATCGGCGAGCCGCCGGCGAGCGCCCGGCCCACAGTGCTCCGGCCGGCGCCGGCCCGCTGACGCCTTCCTTACCGGATCCGAACATTTCCTGACCGGCCGGGCGGTCGACCGTCGGTCATCATGGGCCGGTGACCACCGCCGCCCCGCCCGGGCTCGTCCTCGTGGTGGAGGACGAGCCCGCCATCGCCGACCTGGTCCGGCTCTACCTGACCCGGGACGGGTTCGGCGTACACCTGGAACGTGACGGCGAGGCCGGGCTGGCCGCCGCGCGGCGGCTGCGCCCGGTGGCCTGCGTGCTCGACATCGCGCTGCCCGGCCTGGCCGGCACCGAGATCTGCCGTCGGCTGCGCGCGGCCGGCGACTGGACGCCGGTCATCTTCCTCACCGCCCGCGACGACGAGGTGGACCGCGTCGTCGGGCTGGAACTGGGCGCCGACGACTACGTCACCAAGCCGTTCAGCCCGCGCGAGCTGCTCGCCCGGCTGCGGGCGGTGCTGCGCCGCACGTCCGGCGTGTCCGCCGAGCAGCCCCGCACGCTCGGCGCCGTCACGCTCGACCCGGCCCGCCGCACGGTGACCGCCGCCGGTACGCCGGTGCAGCTCACCTCCACCGAGTTCGACCTGCTCGCGCACCTGATGGCCCGTCCGGGCCGGGTGTTCACCAGGGAGGAACTGCTGGCCGGCGTGTGGGGGTACGCGGCGCACGCCGGCACCCGGACCGTCGACGTGCACGTGGCGCAGGTCCGGGCCAAACTCGGCCCGGACAGCGTGATCCGCACCCACCGGGGCGTCGGGTACGCCGCCGATGCCTGAGCAGCCGCCCGGACCGATGCCGCGCCGCCCCGGGCGGACGCTCACCGCCCGCGCGGTAGTGGCCACCTGCGCGGTGGCGCTCGTGTCGGTGCTCGTCACCGCGCTGGTGGCGGTGCCCCTGGCGGTACGCGGCGCGGAGCGCCGGGACCAGGAGGCGCTGGCCGCCCAGGCCCGGCTCGCCGCCGACGTGCTCCGGGTGCGGGCGGTACGCCAGCGCGACGGCGCCGGGGACCGGCTCATCCGCCAACTGGGTCAGCAGCGGATCGAGGTGTACCTGATCCGGGACGGGCAGGCCGACCGGCCGGGCCTGCCCCGACCGCTCGTGACACGGGTGGCCGGCGGCGACAACGTCTCCGGCCGGCGGCTCGTCGACGGGGAACGCCGGCTGGTCGAGGCGCGGGCGCTGCCCGGCGGGGACGGGGTGGTGCTGACCCGCGCCCGCAGCGCCGCGCCCTGGCGGCAGGTGCTGCGCGGCCTCTGGCTGCCGCTGCTCGCCGGACTCGCCGCCGGGGCGGCCGCCGGACTGCTGCTCGCCCGCCGGCTGGCCCGGCCGATCCGTACCGCCGCCACCGCCGCCGCGCGGCTCCGGGCCGGGGACCGGACGGTCCGGGTGCCGGTCGAGCCGCCCGACGAGGTGGCCGACCTGGCGTACGCGCTCAACGGCCTCGCCGCCGCGCTGGCCACGAGCGAGGGTCGGCAGCGCGAGTTCCTGCTCTCCGTCTCGCACGAGTTGCGGACCCCGCTGACCGCGATCCGTGGCTACGCCGAGGCGCTGGCCGACGGGGTGATCGAGGCCGACGGGGTGCCGGAGACCGGCCGGACCGTGCTCGCCGAGGCCGAACACCTGGACCGGCTGGTCCGCGACCTGCTGGCGCTGGCCCGGTTGGAGGCGGTCGACTTCCCGCTGGAACCGGTGCCGGTCGACCTGACCCGGCTCGCCGCCGACGCGGAGCGCGCCTGGTCCGGCCGGTGCGCGGCGCTCGGGGTGCCGTTCCGGCTGGAGACGCCGGACGCGCCGGTGCCGGCGTACACCGATCCGGGCCGGATCCGGCAGGTGGTGGACGGGCTGCTGGAGAACGCGCTGCGGGTCGTACCGCCGGGGGCGCCGGTGGTGCTCGCGGTCCGGGCCGCCGGTCCGGCGGGCGGTGGGACGCTGGAGGTCCGGGACGGCGGACCCGGCCTCACCGACGACGACCTGGACGTGGCGTTCGAGCGGGGCGCGCTGCACCAGCGGTACCGGGGGGTGCGCAAGGTGGGCAGCGGTCTGGGCCTGGCGCTGGCCGCCGGGCTGGTCCGCCGGCTCGGCGGCGACATCACCGCCGGGCACGCCCCGGAGGGCGGGGCCGCCTTCACCGTCGTGGTGCCCCCGGATCCTTACCGGGCTCGAACATCGGCTTGACCGTTCCCTCGTGTCGGTGCGGAACGCTCGGGGTCGTCACCGCGAGGAAAGGACCACAGATGGCACGTCAGCGAATCGTCACCGGCGCCACCGCGCTGCTCGCCGCCGCCGCGCTCGGACTCGCCGGGTGCGGCGCGAGCCGGCCCGGCGCGGAACCCGACCGGGCGGTCGAGGTGAGCGCCGCCCTGGGCGTGGAGGGCCAGGCGCTCGCCGCGCTCGGCCTCGACGCCGGTGACCTGGACGTCGAACCGGTAGCCGCACCGGCGTCCACCGGTACGCCGCAGGCCGGGCCGGACGGCAAGGGCGAGCGGGCGGAGGGGAACAAGCGCCACCGGGCCCGGGTGCTGCTGCGGCGCAACACGCTGCACGGCGAGGCGGTGGTGCGGACCAGGGACGGCGGCACCAGGACGGTGGCGGTCCAGCGCGGCGAGGTGACCGCGATCGACGAACGGTCGATGACCGTGAAATCCACCGACGGTTTCACAGCGACCTGGACGTTCGGCGACAAACTGCGGGTGGTCGAGCGCCGGACCGCGATCCGATCGAACGACATCAAGATCGGCACGACTGTCGCGGTGGCCGGAGCGAAGGACGGCGGCGGGAACGTGGCCCGGCTCGTGGTGGTTCCGATTCGCCAGGAATAGGTGCCTGGGCTGTCGTGACGGAAGCAATGTGCCAGGCTACGCTATGCCCCGACCCGACATCGCCTCCGTGGAGAATCCGTGAAGCTCTCGATCCTCATGCCGGTCTACAACGAGGAAGAACGTATCGCGGATGCCCTCAAGCAGGCATTGGCGGTCGACTACCCGTGCGAGATCGAGCTTGTCGTCGTGGACGACGGCAGCCGGGACGGCACCGGCGAGATTCTGGGCCGGGTCGACGACGCGCGCCTCCGGGTGATCACCCACCAGCGCAACGCCGGCAAGGGCGCGGCCATCAAGACCGCCGTCGACAGCGCCGAGGGCGAGTACATGGTCATCCTCGACGCCGACCTCGAGTACGACCCGCAGGACATCCCGCGTCTGCTGGAGCCGGTGCTCGACGGTCGGGCGACAGTCGTCTACGGCAATCGGACCTTCGGCAGCCACAGCTCGTACAGCTTCTGGTACGTGATGGGCAACAAGGGCGTCACGCTCGCCGCGAACGTGCTCTACAACTCCTACATCGGCGACCTGGAGACCTGCTTCAAGCTGATGCCGCTGGAGCTGTACCGCTCGCTGCAGGTCCGCTCCCGGGGCTTCGGCATGGAGGCGGAGGTCACCGGCAAGCTGCTCCGCCAGCGCATTCGCCCCTACGAGGTGCCGATCAGCTACCGCGCGCGGGGCCGCGAGGAGGGCAAGAAGATCACCTGGAAGGACGGCGTCGAGGCGATTTGGATCCTGGCCCGCGAGCGCGCCCGCCGCCGCCCGGCCACTCCCGCCGCCGCGCACTGAGCCCGCACCGCCGCAACCCCGCGATCCCGGCACGAGCCGAGGTCGCGGGGTTGCGTCGTGTCCGGGGCGCTCAGCCGAGGAACGTGTCCACCGAGCGGCGCAGCCCGGCGGCGTCCAGGCCGTGCCAGCGTTCGTGGTCCTCGGCGCTGCCGTAGCGGCGCAGGTCCTCGCGGCCCACCCCCAGCGACAGCAGCCGGTGCGGCCGGTCGGCCAGCGCCTCCGACACCACCCGCGCCGAGGTGCCCGCCAGGTACGGCTCGACCACCATCACCTCGGTTCCGGCCAGCGCCCGCAGCCCGGCCGTGTCGAACGGGCGCGGCCGGTGGGTGTAGGCCACGGTCACCGCCCGGTCGGCGGTCGCGGCCAGCGCCGCGTCCAGCACCGGCCCGACCGCCACCAGCAGCGCCGCGCCCGGCCCGGCGTCGCGCACCACCCGCAGGTCACCCGCCTCCGGGTACGCCCGCGCGTTGGCCCGGATCGACAACCGCAGGTACGCCGAGTCCTGCCCGCACACGACGTCGCGCAGCAGCGGCCGGACCTCGTCCGGGTGCCCCGGCACGTGCACGGTCCAGCCGTGGAGCGTGTCGATCAGCGCCACGTCGGCCGGACCGAGGTGGGTGCGTCCCGCCTCCGCCCGGTCGTACGAGCCGCCGATGCCGACGAGCACCGCGCCGACGCCCTGGTGGTCGAGGTCCAGCTTGATCTGCTCGTACGCCCGCTCGACCAGGAACGGGGCGTAGCTGTGCACGATCGGCCGCTGCCCGGTCAGCGCCAGCCCACCCGCGACCCCGACCATCAACTGCTCCCGGATTCCGACGTTGATCACCCGGTCGGGGTACCGGGCGGCGGCCGGCTCGAACGCGGCGGCGGAGATGTCGGCGAGCACGACTGTCGTACGCGGATCGGCGAGCACCTCCTCGGTGCTGGTGACGAACGCGTCCCGCATGGTGCTGCTCATGCTCACTCTCCGTCCGTGACGACCGCGACGACGACGTGCGGCCGGTGATCGTCGTGTCCGGTGAGGGCGGCGTGCAGGGCGTCGTGGTCGCGCCCGTCGACGGTGGCGGCGCTCCACCCGTTCACCGTGAACCGGCTCGCCGCGCCACCCGGCCAGCCGTACGTGGCCGAGCGGTTGTCCAGCACGATCGCGGTCAGGTTGCCCAGCCCGGTCGCGCCCGCGTACGCGATCGCCTCGTGGTTGGAGCCCTCGTCCAGTTCGGCGTCGCCGAGCAGCACGTACACCCGAGGGTCGGTGCGGCCCTGGGCCCGCAGCCCGAGCGCGGTGCCCACGCCCAGCCCGAGGCCGTGGCCGAGCGAACCGGAACCGATCTCGACGCCCGGCACGAGCGTGCGGTCCGGGTGGTCGCCGAGGCGGCTGGCCGGGCCGCCCTGGTCGTCCAGCCAATCGGGCGGTACGAAGCCGCGGGCGGCGAGCAGCGCGTAGTAGCCGGCGACCGCGTGCCCCTTGGAGAGCAGGAAGCGGTCCCGGTCCGGGTCGTCCACGGTGGCCGGGGTGATCCGGAGCACCCGGTCGTAGAGCACCTGGAGCACGTCCAGCGTCGAGTACACGTTGGCGCCGAACTCGCGGCCGGCGCGCACCCGGTCCAGCAGCGCGCCCAGCTCGGTGGCGGTGGTCGTCGTCATACCGATAGCCTCGGACTTGAAGCGAACTTCAACTCAAGGCCGTGTGATGCACGAAGCAACACTGACCATCGGACAGCTCGCCGACCGCAGTGGCGTCGCCCCCTCGGCGCTGCGCTACTACGAGCGGCTCGGCCTGATCCACGCCGCCCGCACCGGCGGGAACCAGCGCCGCTACGCCCGCACCGAGCTGCGCCGGGTCGCGTTCATCCGGATCTCCCAGCAGGTAGGTGTCTCGCTGGAGGAGATCCGCGCGGCGCTCGACTCGCTGCCGTCGGGGCGTACCCCCACGCCCGACGACTGGGCCGCGCTGTCCCGCGCCTGGCGGGACCGGCTGGACGAGCGGATCCGGCTGCTCGGCAAGCTCCGCGACGACCTGGACGGCTGCATCGGCTGCGGCTGCCTGTCGTTGCAGCGCTGCACGCTCTACAACCCCGGCGACTCGCTCGCCGACGAGGGCCCCGGCCCGCGTCTCATGCTCCCGCGCCCCGGCCAGGGCTGACCGTCACCGGACCAGCAGCACCTTGCCCAGGTGGTCGTTGGTCTCGACCAGGCGGTGCGCGGCGGCGGCGTCGGCCATGTCCACCCGGGCGTGCACCACCGGCCGGACCCGGCCCGCCTCCACCAGCGGCCACACCTGATCGCGTACGCCCCGGACGATCGCCGCCTTCTGCTCGTCCGGACGGGACCGCAGCGCTGTCGCGTGCACCGCCGCCCGCTTCGCCAGCAGCATCCCCAGGTCGAGTTCGCCCTTGCGGCCGCCCTGCATGCCGATCACCACGAGCCGCCCGCCGGTGGCCAGCGCCGCCACGTTCCGGGGCAGGTAGGACGCGCCCATGATGTCCAGGATCACGTCCGCGCCCCGGCCGTCGGTCACCCGGCGTACCTCGTCCACGAAGTCCTGCTCCCGGTAGTCGATCGTGTGCGCGGCGCCCAGCTCCCGCAGCCGGTCGTGCTTCGCCGAGCGGGCGGTCACCACCACTGTCGCGCCGAGCGCCACGCCGAGCTGGATCGCGAACGTGCCGATCCCGCTGCCGCCGCCGTGCACCAGCAGCGTGTCACCCTCGGCCAGCCGGGCCAGGTCCACCACGTTCGACCAGACCGTGCAGGCCACCTCCGGCAGCGCCGCCGCGTCGACCAGCTCCACCCCGGCCGGCACCGGCAGCAACTGCCCGGCCGGCACCGCGACCTGCTCGGCGTAGCCGCCGCCGGCGAGCAGCGCGCAGACCTCCTGACCCACCGACCAGCCGGTCACGCCGGGACCGAGCGCCCGCACCGTCCCCGAACATTCCAGACCGGGGTACGCGGACGCGCCCGGCGGCGGCGGGTAGTGCCCCTGCCGCTGCAACAGGTCGGCCCGGTTCACCGCGCTGGCCCGCACCTCCACGACCACCTCGCCGGGGCCGGGCTCCGGGTCCGGCACGTGGGTCCAGACGAGCGCCTCGGGTCCGCCGGGTTCCGTGATCGTGATCGCGCGCATGACTCAGTCTTACCCGATCTGCCCGTCGGTCCACGCGCGGGCGAGGATCTCGGCCACCGTCTCGTCCGGCGTCTGGTCGGACGTGTCCAGCCAGAGCCCGATCCGGGGCGTGTCGGCCCGGAACCCGGCGTCCAGGTCCGCCACCGGCCAGTCCCCGTACCCCGTCTTGGGCCGGTCCCGCTCGCGGGCCGCGACCACCTCGGCGCGGGGCGCGAGCACCACCACGGCGAGCGGCCGGTGCCGGATCCGGCCGACCATGGCCGGCAGGTCCGCGCCGAGGACCACATCCTGGAGTACGACGGTGAAGCCCGCCGCGGCGTACCGGTCGGCGGTCGAGGCGGCCAGGTCGTAGCGCAGCCGGAGCTGCCGCAGCGCCTCGTCGCTCGGCTCGGCGGTCATGTCGGCGCGCCCGTTGACGATCACGCGGCGGAACACGTCGCCGCGCAGGTGCACCGAGCGGGGCAGCCGCCGGGCCAGCCCTTCGGCCACTGTGGACTTGCCTGCGGCCATGATTCCGCTGATCAGCACCACTGCCGGACTCTCCCACACGCACACATTCTCGCAACGGAGGTGGGACGGCGGCTTGCCCGGTACGGGGTTCGTGGCAGACTGGGTCCCGGTCGCGCACCCCTCGGGGGCGTGCCGGGAGGGTTCGCCTAGTGGCCGATGGCGCTGGTCTTGAAAACCGGTAAGGCAGCGATGTCTTCGTGGGTTCGAATCCCACACCCTCCGCCAACTCCCACCCCGCCTCGCCTCGGGCTGCCGCGCGTGCGGACACATGGGCGTGTCGCCCCGGAAGTAACCATCGCCTCTGCGGCTTATGACTGCTCTCTTCTTCGGCGACCCCCACGGCGAGTCTCGGCCGCACCGGATGTGCCTGATACCGCGCGAGTTGCCGGAATCGGGGGAACGCGATGAGACGGGACGACGCTGACCGGCGGGGCGGCGGAACAGCGGGAGCGCCGGGCGCGGCCGTAGGCTGCGGGACACGGATAGGCGGGAGGGCCTGGTGGCGGAGACGACGACGGTGGCCGAGGTGACGGCCGAGCTGGCCGCGCTCGACGATCCGAAGATCCGCGCGGTCAACGAGCGGCACGGCGACGACCACGGGGTCAATCTGGGCAAGCTGCGGGCGGTCGCGAAGCGGCTGAAGACGCAGCAGGACCTCGCGCGGGAGCTGTGGGCGACCGGCGACAGCGCCGCGCGGCTGCTGGCGCTGCTGATCTGCCGACCGAAGGCGTACGGGCGGGACGAGCTGGACGCGATGCTGCGCGAGGCGCGTACGCCGAAGGTGCACGACTGGCTCGTCAACTACGTGGTGAGGAAGAGCCCGCACGCGGAGCCGCTGCGCCTGGCCTGGTCGGCCGATCCCGATCCGGTGGTGGCGAGCGCCGGCTGGGCGCTGACCACCGAGCGGGTGGCGCGGAACCCGGACGGGCTGGACCTGGCCGGTCTGCTCGACGTGATCGAGGCGGAGATGGCCGGCGCGCCGGAGCGCCTCCAGTGGGCGATGAACCACTGCCTCGCGCAGATCGGGATCGAACATCCGGCGTACCGGGAACGCGCGATCGGCATCGGCGAGCGGCTCGGGGTGCTCAAGGACTACCCCACGCCGCCGGGCTGCACGTCGCCGTACGCGCCGGTCTGGATCAACGAGATGGTGCGCCGACAGCACGGCGGCCCGGACAACGGGGTATGAAGGGGCGCAGGACATTCGCGTACCCGGAAGGACCGTTTCGATGACCCTGGAACGACCGATCGCCCCGGACCCGTACGAGCTGTTGCCGACGGTGCCGTCGTTCGACCTGACGAGCGAGGACGTGCACAACGGCGAGCCGATGGACGCGCGGTACGCGCACGGCAGCACCGGCGGCGAGAACGTCTCCCCGCAGCTGTCCTGGTCGGGCTTCCCGGCCGAGACCAAGAGCTTCGTGGTCACGTGCTTCGACCCGGACGCCCCGACCGGCAGCGGCTTCTGGCACTGGGTGCTGGTGAACGTGCCCGCGTCCGTCACCGAGCTGCCCAGCGGCGTTGACGAGGGCGACCTGGGCGGCGCGTTCAGCGTCCGCAACGACTACGGCGACACCGGCTACGGCGGCGCCGCGCCGCCCGCCGGGGACCGCCCGCACCGGTACGTGTTCGCGGTGCACGCCGTGGACGTGGACCGCCTCGACATTCCCGCCGGGGCGAGCCCGGCCTTCGTCGGCTTCAACCTGGCGTTCCACACCCTGGCCCGGGCGGTCATCCGCCCGACGTACCAGATCAAGGAGTGAGGTGTAAGGAAGGGCCCCTTGTTAACAGACGTCTGTTAACAAGGGGCCCTTCCTTACACGCGGGCGACCGCGAAGACGGACTGGCCGAACGGCGGGCGGACGCGCTGCTCGGCGGCCTTGGTGACGGGGAGCACGAGCGTGTCGTACACCTTCACCATCGGCCCCTCCTTCGGCATCAGCCGGAAGACCTTGGTGGCCATGAAGTAGCCGATCAGGCCGAGCGCGTTGGCGTAGTGGATCCGCTCCACGGTGAGGCCGGCCTCGGTCATGGCCGCGGCGAGCGTCTTCTTGGTGTAGCGGCGGACGTGGCCGGTGGCGATGTCGGCGGGGCTCATGGCGAACTGGAACGCCGGCACGATGATGACCACCGCGCCGCCGGGGCGGACCAGGTCGCGCATGCTGCGCAGCGCGCCCACGTGGTCGTCGATGTGCTCCAGCACGTTGTACGAGACGGCCGCGCTGTAGTCGCCACGCTCGTGGTGCGGGAGCAGCATCTGCCGGACCTCGACGCCCGGGTGGTCGGCCAGCCGCTCCTTGAGCTGGACCAGCCGGTCCGGGTCCGCCTCGGTGGCGGTGATCCGGGGCACCTGCTCGGCCCACGCGGAGGCGTAGTCGCCCAGGCCGCTGCCGATTTCGATCGGGTTGTCACCGAGGTAGGGCACCGCCAGCTCGACGAACCACTGCCGGTGGTTGACAGCGGTCGCGAGGCCTTCGAGCACCTCGGACTGGACGCGCTGGTCCCCAGTGATTTCTGCCATGCGTCGATTCCTCACGATATGACTGACCCGCGCCTGGACCGTCAGAGTCAACCATCTGGATGGCTGAGGGGGAAATCGGGGGACGGAGGGGGGCCGAATTGTGATGCGGAGGGGTGCCTGATCGGCGGTCGGCGAACTCGGCACATAGTACGTGAGTCTGCGGAACATTGCACCTGCCGGTCATACCCTGACTACGCTCTGAAATGTCATGACTACTCCGGAATCAGCGGCGGACCCGGCGAAAACGGGGCACGGCAGGCGGATCGATGTGCTCGCCGTGCTCAGCTTCGTGCTGCTCGCGCTCTGGGTCACCGCCCGGTTGTGGGTGGACCCCCGCAACGGGGTCCGGGACAATCGGACAGATCAGGCGCAATTCGAATGGATGATGGCGCATGGTGCGCGCGTCGTCACCGATTTCGCCTATCCGTTCACCTCGGACCGGATGAATGTGCCGGATGTCGTCAATCTCATGGCCAATACGTCCGTATTATCTGTTTCATTACCGCTGACCCCGGTCACGCTCTGGGCGGGTCCGCGCTGGTCATTCCTGATTTTCCTCACCCTCGGGCTCGCCGCCACCGGCGTGTCCTGGTATTTCCTTCTCTCCCGAGTTGTCGTGCGGTCTCGCGGTCCGGCCTGGCTGGGTGCCGCCTTCTGCGCGTTCGCGCCGGCGATGATCTCGCACGCCAACTCGCACCCCAACATCGTCAGCCAGTTCGTGGTGCCGCTGATCATCTGGCGGACGCTGCGCCTGGCCGAGCCCGGCCGGTGGCTGCGCAACGGCGTACTGCTCGCCCTGGTGATCGTCTGGCAGGCGTTCCTCAACCTGGAGATCCTGCTGATGACCGCCATCGGCCTCGGCGTGGTGGTGCTGGCGCTCGTACTCGGCCGTCCCGCGCTGCGCTCGGCGGCCCGCCCGTTCGCCGCCGGACTCGCCGTGGCCGCGGTGGTCGCCGGGGCGCTGCTCGCGTACCCGCTCTGGGTCCAGTTCTTCGGTCCCGGCGCGTACAGCGGGCTCTCCACGCTGATCCGGGGCTACTCCACCGACCTCGCCGCGTACGTCGCCTGGTCCCGGGAGTCGGTGGCCGGTGACGCCCGGGGCAGTGAGCCGCTGGTCAAGAACGCCACCGAGGAGAACGCGTTCTTCGGCTGGCCGCTGGTGATCCTGGTGGCCGCGCTGGTCTGGTGGATGCGCCGCAACGCGGTGGTGCTCGGCCTGGCCGCGGTCGGCCTCGTGTTCGCGCTCTTCTCGCTCGGCCGGGAGATCCGCTACGACGGACGCGACACCGGCATCCCCGGCCCGTGGGCCGCGCTGGAGAACCTGCCGGTCCTGCACTCGGTGGTGCCCACCCGCTGGTCGCTCGCGCTCACTCCGATCATCGGCGTGCTGCTCGCGCTCGGCGCCGAGCGGGTCCGCCGGCTGGCCGCCCGGCATCCGGACGCACGCGGGCAGATCCGGTTCGCCACCGTCACCGTGCTCGCGATGGCGCTGCTGCCGATCCTGCCCACCCCGCTGCCGGCCAAGCGCCTCGAACCGACCCCGGCGTTCGTCACCTCCGGCGCCTGGCGCCCCTACGTCGCCGACGGACGCAGCATCGTCACGCTGCCGCTGCCCGACACCACGTACGCGGTTCCGCTGCGCTGGTCCGCCGAGACCCGGCTGGACATGCCGCTGGCCCGCGGCTACTTCCTCTATCCGGACACCCGCCCCGGCGGGGACCGGATCGCGCTGTTCACCGCGCCGCCGCGTCCCACCAGCACGTTCTTCGAGACGGTACGGCGCACCGACGCGGTTCCGCCGATCACGCCGCAGGACCGGGTGGCCGCCGTCGACGACCTGCGCTACTGGCGGGCCGGCGCGGTGATCCTCGACCCCCGGCTGCCGCAGGCCGACGCGCTGCGCCGGGCGATGACGGAGCTGAGCGGGATCACGCCCACCCGTACCGGCGGGGTGTGGTTGTGGGACGTCCGGCCGCTGGCCGACTGAGCGGTCAGCCCTGGCGGACGCAGCAGCCCTGGCACACCTTGGGCCGGGGCAGCGTGAACGCCAGGCAGCAGGTGCGCCGCTGCACTGTCGGCTCGCCGGCCGGGCCGGGCACCAGTTCGACCAGGTCGTTCAGGTCGAGCGCGCCGAGCAGCGCGCCGACGGTCGCCACGGACGAGCCGGGCAGCGCGTCCGCCGCGCGCAGGATGCCGTGCGCGATGCCGGAGGCCACCGAGCCGAGCAGCGTACGGGTGCCGATCCGCACCTCGCCCTGGATGGCGGCGATCAGCGGGGCGAAGTGCGCGTCGAGCAGGGACGCGCGCAGCGCGCCGAGCAGCGCGGCCTCGTCCGGCACCACGACCACACCCGGCGCGCCGGCCAGCGCCAGCGGGTCACCGGGCAGCACCGCCACCGGGGTGGACGCGCGCAGCCCCAGCGTGAGCTGCTGGTGGTGGTCCTCGAAGTGCACGAGGACGTCGGCCGCGTCGAGCAGCGGCACCCGCCGGGCCGACGCCCAGCCGAGCACCGCTGGGAGCGCCGTCCAGTAGCTGTAGGACTTCCACGCGAGCGCGGCACAGGCGTGCGGGGTGCCGCCCCAGCGGCGGCCGGCGCGGGTCAGGAACTCGGGAAGCAGCGTGCCGTCGATCAGCCGGGCGGCCGGGGACCAGCGGTCCAGCTCGTCGCGGACCAGCAGGCCGGGCGCGAGCCCGGGCAGGTCGTCGGTGCCGAACATGGCGCGCAGGGTCGCGGTCACCGGGGCGAACGGGGTGGCGGCGTCGCGCCCCGGCATCACCGCAGTCACCTGGCCGTCCCCTGTCTGGTCGCCCTGTCGGCCGGCGCGTGCCGTCGACCGAAGCTAAGGCTAGCCTAACCACTCCCTTGGCGGGAGGGGAAGTGACGTCGCGGTGTCGCGGGGAGGTCCCGGTCACTCCGGCGCCGGTCGCGTACTACCCGGCCCGGAAGACGAAAAACGCCGCCGGAAACGGCGACGCACGGTGTAAGGATCGATGCGCTCCGTTCAGATGTCAAGGTGTATGTCGAATATGAGGCAGTTTCCGTACACGTTCGGCCACCCAACGTGAAAATGGGCTTCCCGCCACGAGGAAGCTGATGACGACCTCACCGATCGAGCGTGCCGCGGACTCGTTCGCGGCGGAACTTGCCCGGCACCGGACCGGCCGAGGGCTGTCCAAGAAGCAGTTGGCGACGCTGATGGGCTTCGACCCGTCCTACGTCAGCCACGTCGAAGGGCGCCGGCACCGGCCCACCGAGGACTTCGCCCGCCGCGCCGAGGCCGTCCTGGAGGCCAGCGGCGCGATCTGGCAGCGCTTCCGGGAGTACGACGAGCTGCGGCACGGCCGCGCCGGCGGAGCGCACCGCGACCCGCCGGTCCCCGGGCAGTGGCTGCCGCCCGGCACCGGCCTCGTGGTCGAGCGCGAGGTGGCCACGCTCACCCACATCGGCGACGGCTACCACTGCGCGATCCGGCGGGAGCTGTACAACGCGGGCACCGAACCGGTCACCCGCTACCTGGTCCGGGTCGCCGTCGACCGCTACCCGAACGACCCGGGCCGCTCCAACCGGCACCACCGGGAACACCCGCTCACCTTCGCCGAGCTGCAACTCACCGCGTACCGGGACGACGGCAACGGACGCGAGCCGATGCACTGGCGGGCCAAGCACGACCGGGACGCGTTCAAGGAGATCTGGCTGCTCTTCGAGAACGACGAGGGACGCTTCCCGCTCTACCCGGGCGACCGGGTCACCATCGAGTACGCGTACCGCGTCGGCCAGGACAAGTGGGGCCCCTGGTTCCAGCGGGCCGTACGCCTGCCCACCCGGCACCTGGCGGTGCGGCTCGACCTGCCCGCGGACCTCGACCCCAAGGTGTGGGGTGCGGAGACCTCGCTGTCGGCCGAGGAAGGACCGCTGCGTACGCCGATCCAGCGTGCCTCCGACGGCGACCGGGTGATCTTCGACTGGGGGACCGACGACCCGCCGCTCAACGCCCGCTACCGGATGCAGTGGCGATTCCGCAGCCCGCAGGCGGACGCCGAGCCGGACAGCGCGCCCACCGGCGGCGCCCGGGTTCGGGCCAGCGACCGGATGCGTGCCGTGGGCATCGTGCAGCGCGGCGACGACCTGCTGCGGCAGCCGGCCCGCCAGTTCGACCTGCCGGCCGAGGAACGGCACGCCCGGCAGGTCATCGACCGGCTCGCCGCGATGCTGGCCCGGCTGGACGAGCTGCACCCGTTCAGCAAGGGCGTCGGCCTCGCCGCGCCCCAGCTCGGCATCGGCTGGTCCGCCGCGCTGGTCCGGCCCGCCGACCGCGCGGCCGAACCGGTGGTGCTGCTCAACCCGCGCGTCGTGGACACCGCCGCCGAGACCGACGAGCAGTACGAGGGGTGCCTCTCCTTCTTCGACCACCGCGGCCTGGTGCCCCGGCCGCTGCGGATCGACGTGGAACACGCGCTCTGGGACGGCAGCCGGGTGATCACCTCGTTCGAGTACGCGATGGCGCGGCTGGTCGCGCACGAGATCGACCACCTGGACGGGCGGCTCTACGTCGACCGGATGGCGCCCGGCGTGCCGCTCGTGCCGGTGGAGGAGTACCGCGAGACCGGCACCCCCTGGCGCTACTGAAACGGGGGGCCGGGTCGCGTGCCCCAGGGGGCGGGGGCACGCGACCCGGCTCGGGGGGAGCAAGGTTCAGAGGTTGCCGAACGTGTCGTACCGGATGTGGTCCGGCGGGACGTCGTCGGCGGCGAGCGCCCGCAGGGTGGCCCGGACCATCGCGGCCGAGCCGGAGACGTAACAGTCGTGCGTGGTCCACGGCCCGTACCGGGTGACCACCTCGGACACGTCACCGAGTTCGCCGCCGAAGTCCGGGTCCTCGCTGCACGACGGCGTCACCGACAACCACGGGTGGGTCGCGACCAGGTCCTCCAGGCCGGCCAGCCCGTACAGCTCGTCCGGGCGGCGCGCGCCGTAGAAGACGTGCACCCAGCGGGTGCGGTTGACCCGGGTCAGCTCCTCCACCAGCGCCTTGATCGGCGCCAGCCCGACCCCGCCGGCCACGCAGAGGACGTCCCGGGTGGACTCCGGATCAAGCGTCATCGAGCCCATCGGCGCGGCCACCCGCAGCAGGTCACCCGGCTTGGTGCGGCGCACCAGCGCCCCGGACACCCAGCCGGCCGCGCCGGGCGGCGTCCGCACGTGGAACTCCAGCACGTTCTCCTCGTTCGGCGCGTTCGCCACCGAGTACGTCCGCCACACCCGCGGGTGGTAGCGGGGCACCTCCACGCTGACGTACTGCCCCGCCTGCCAGGGCAGCGGGTGCTGGAGCGCGCGTACGGTCAGCACCGCCGTGTCCGGGCCGTGCCGCTCGTGGGTGAGCACTTCGGCGTGCCAGTACGGCGGGTTGCCGTCGGCCTCCGCGCCGGCCAGCATCCGCGCGCTGATGCTCGCGTACGCCTCCCGCCACGCCTGGTCGTACTCCAGGTTCCAGCCGTCCCCGGCGGTGCTGCGCAGCGCGTCCAGCAGCGCGACACCCATGGTCGCGTAGTGCTCGGCCGTCACGTGGTACTTCCGGTGGTCCCGGCCCAGCGCCCGCAGGTACTCGTCGAAGCTCTCCGGGTCGCCCACGGTCTGGGTGGCGGTGACGATCGCCTCCAGGATCCGGTCGCCCTGCCCGTTCATCTGCACCGGGAAGAGCTTGCGCAGCTCCGGGTCGAGGAGGAACAGCCGGGCGTAGAAGTGACCGCTGAGCCGCTCCCGGTCCTCCTCGACCAGGGCCCAGCTCTCCTTCAGCAGCCGCGCGAAGTTCTCCACAGGGGCACGCTCCTTCTCCGTACGGGCGGATCGGCAGCCATAGAATCTCCACGGAGCGTGTACGTCGGTCGCACAGACTGTGCGATCGCCGGGTCGGGACGCCGAAGTGATTTCATGGTCCGGTGACGGTTGACGAGCTGGCCCGCCCGGTCTCCCGCCGGATGCTGGGCACCGAGACGCTGCTCGTGCTCGGTCTGTCCCTCGGCCAGTCGGCCGTGTACGCGCTGGTGTCGCTGATCGCGAAGCTCACCGCTACCGGTGGGCTGTCCAAGCAGACCGCCGCGCTGAACACCTCAGCGTCGGCCCGGCCCTACCTCGACCTGACGTACCAGCTGCTCGGGATCGTCTTCGCGCTGCTGCCGGTGCTGCTCGCCGTACACCTGCTGGCGCGCGACCCCGGCGACCCGGCACGGACGCTCGGCGTCGACTTCCGGCGGCCCGGCTCGGACCTGGCCCGGGGCGCGGGCCTGACCGCGCTCATCGGCCTGCCCGGGCTGGCGCTGTTCTGGGCGGCGGCGCAGCTCGGCCTCAACGCCACCCTGGTCCCGGCCGCGCTGCCCGACCTCTGGTGGACGGTGCCGGTGCTGATCCTCGCCGCCGTGCAGAACGCCGTGCTGGAGGAGGTGATCGTGGTCGGCTACCTCATCACCCGGCTGCGGCAGCTCAACTGGCGCATCGGCGCGGTGCTCGCCACGAGCGCCCTGCTGCGCGGCTCCTACCACCTCTACCAGGGCTTCGGCGCGTTCGTCGGCAACGCCGTCATGGGCGTGATCTTCGGGCTGTTCTACCTGCGCACCCGCCGGGTCGCCCCGCTGATCGTCGCGCACACGCTGCTCGACATCTTCGCGTTCGTCGGGTACGCGATGCTGCCCAAGTCCTGGTTCGACTGGCTCTGATCCCGGCTGCCGGCCTGATGGCTTCGCCGGGCTCGGCATGGTCGCCGGGTCGGCGAGGTGGCGGTGTCGCGGCCCGACGGACCCCGCCACCTCGCCGAACACGCGTCGATCAGATACGGCCGGGCCGGTACCGGGCGACCGCCCGCGCGGCCACCCGCTCGGCCGTCGCCGTACCGCCGATCGCCGCCGCCAACGCCGCCGCACCCGGCAGGCGCCGGGCGGCCAGCCGCAGCCCGAGCCACCCGCCCGCCTGCGCCGCCACCGGCGTCGCCAGCCGCCACGCCGCCTCCGCCACCCGCCCCCACGGCCCGTCCGCCGGCTCGTCGGCCGCGCGAGCCGCCGCCAGCGCCGCCCGGGCGGTGCCCTCGTCCGGGTGCACCAACGTCAGCACCAGCAGCTCGGCCGCCCGATCCGGATGCGCCGGATCCCGCCCGTACGCGGCGGCCAGGTGCAGCACCAGGTTCGCCTGCGTCCACAGCACCGCTGCCAGCTCCGCGACCGGCGCGAACATCCCGGCGCCGGCCGCCAGCGCCCCACCCGTACCGGCCATCCGGACGAACCGCCGCGTCGCCAGCCGGGCCACCCCGTCGGCGTCCGCCTCCGGGTAGGCCCGCCGGACCTGCGCCACCCAGTCCCGGGCGCGCGGCCCGAGCGCGTCCACCGCCGCCAGCGCCAGCAGCTCCGGCGCGAACCCGGGGTGGTCGCGCAGCTGCGGCCCCACCGCCCGCCAGCCCTTTTCCTGGGTACGCGCAGCGTGCCGGCCGTCGACGGTGGCCGGCAGGTTCTCGGTCTTGTCGTGCGGCTGCGTTTCTATCGACGAGTCCAGGGCGGGCGGTTCGGTCTTGCGACTCTCGTCGACTGCGGGTTGATCGACGGCCAAGTCTTGATCGCCGGCTGCGGCTGCGGGCTCGGCGGCGTCGACCGCTGACGCGGGTGTCTCCGGTGCCGGAGTGGTCGCCGTGACGGCGGTGGCGTCCGTGGCCGCCGTCGAGGCCTCCGTGGTCGTGGGGGTCTTGGCGCTCTTGGCGGTCCGGGTTGCCTTCTTGACGGCGGGAGCGGCCTTCTTGACCGGGGGAGCGGCCTTCTTCGAGGCGGCCTTCTTCGCGACGGGCGCACGGCGGGTCCGCTTCGGCGTCTCGTCCTCGCTCGGCGGCTCGGTCGGCACCGACTCCTCGGCCGGACGGCGTGATCGCGCGGCCGGCTCGGGGGAAGGCGTACTCGCTTCGGCCTCCGCGGGCACGGGGTCGGGCTGCGCGGCGGCAGGCGTACCCGGATCGTTTGTCGAAGGCTCGGCGGCCGGGCGTGGTCGCGGTGCCGGCGCTGTGGCGTCGGCCGCCGTCGGCGGCTGGAAGACGACAGTCGGCGCGGCCCGGCGCGGACGCCGGGGTGGCGGTGTGTCGCTCGTCGCGCTCCCGGCGGGAGGCTCCGGCGTGGGTGGCGGGCTGAAAGTCGGTCGGGGGGAGCGGGTCCGCCGGGCCTTCGCGGCAGGCTCGCGACGGGGCGGATCGCTCGGCGGCTGCTCCTGCATATCGATGGAGCGTAGCCGTGGACGTGATCTGGCACACGACGGAAACGCGGTCGTGAGGGCCGGTCCCGGCATCCGCTTTGCCCCGGGCGGGTGCGGGCCTGTATCCTCGGGCGCGGTGACCTCAGGGTCACCAGGGAGACTTCGCCTAGTCTGGTCTATGGCGCCGCACTGCTAATGCGGTTGGGGTCTTAAAGCCCCTCCCGGGTTCGAATCCCGGAGTCTCCGCGCGAAAGCCGGTTGTGTAGACTGGCCGAGCACAAGCGCCCGTAGCTCAACGGATAGAGCATCTGACTACGGATCAGAAGGTTAGGGGTTCGAGTCCCTTCGGGCGCACAGCAGTTGAGGGGCCGCTTCGGGAAACCGGGGCGGCCCTTTTTCGTGCGCTCCACCGGCGGTCATGCCGCCTCGCGTCGCCCAGCCACCGAGCGATGGCAACTGATGGGTCCGGATGCGCAGCAACTGACTGGGAGCCGATCCTTCCGGAAAACTTCCGGAAAATCATTGACCTGTTCGAAACGCCGCTGCAATACTCCGAACACTGCGACATCAGCATGTGTCGATTGAAGCCATGCGTCGTCGGGTGTCACTCGTCCCAAGGAGGACCTGCGCATGTACGCCAGCATCCGCGGCTCCCGCCGCCCGTCCACTCCCCGAAAATCGCGTCTCACCTTCCGGTTGGCTGTGCTCGCCTCCACTGTGGCGCTGGGCGCCGCCGGTCTCGCTGTCGCTGCCACTCCGTCCAGCGCCGCCACCTGCAACGGGTACGTCGGCCTCACCTTCGACGACGGGCCGACCGGCAGCACCAGCGCGCTGCTGTCCGTGCTGCGCGCGAACGGCGTACGGGCGACCATGTTCAACGTCGGCCAGAACGTGCAGAACAACCAGTCCGCCGCGCGGGCCCAGGTCGACGCGGGCATGTGGGTGGCCAACCACAGTTGGAACCACGCGCACATGACCTCGATGAACCAGAGCCAGATGCAGTCGGACCTCTCCCAGACCAACTCGGCGATCCAGGCGGCGACCGGCGTCCGGCCGCAGTTGTTCCGCCCGCCCTACGGGGAGACGAACTCGACCCTCCAGTCGGTCGCCTCGTCGCTCGGCCTGCGCCAGGTGATCTGGGACGTCGACTCCCAGGACTGGAACGGCGCCAGCGTCAGCCAGATCGTCTCCAACGCCAGCCGTCTTCAGGACGGCCAGGTGATCCTGATGCACGACGGCATTCAGAACACCCGCGACGCGATTCCGCAGATCATGGCCAACCTGACCAGCCGCAACCTCTGCCCGGGCATGATCTCACCGAGCACCGGCCGAGCGGTGGCCCCGGACGGAACTCCGCCGCCGACCACTCCGCCGCCGACCGGCACGCCGACCACTCCGCCGCCGACCACTCCGCCTCCCAGCGGCGGGTGCACAGCGACGGCGACGACCCCCAACGTCTGGGGTGACCGGTACAACACCTCGGTGACGGTTCAGGGGGCCAGCAACTGGACCGTGGTCGTGGCTCTGACCCCGCCGCAGCGGGTCTCCACTACCTGGAACGGCTCCCCCAGTTGGGACAGCACCGGTTACGTGATGACGATGCGGTCCAACGGCAGCGGCAACACCTTCGGCTTCACCACGATGATGAACGGCAACAGCGGCGCCAGACCGCAGATCCGTTCCTGCACCGCGGGCTGATCCCGGTGGCCCACCCAGGTCACCGGAAACGGCTCGGGTGAGCGTGGTCGACCAGGTGCCCCTACGGTCCAGCTGACCCTGGACCGTAGGGGCACGGTTCGCTTCTACGCGAGCGTTTCGGTTCTGATGTGAAGCACCATTCCGACCAGAGCCAGCACGTCCACCGTCAAGAGACCGAGGTGCGCATACCGGTAGCGGCGCACCATCGTGCCGGCTACGGGCGTCGCCGGCGTGTGGTCCAGGAGCGCCGCGATCCTGTTCAAGCGCGTCTGGTACCCGCCCGGACGCACCCGGTGATGGCCACCCACGCTGGGGGTCAGGGCGGCAATCGGAACAGGCGGGTGCCCGGAGACTCGCAGCTCGATGTCGAACCCGTCGAGCCGGACTCCGTCGACCAGTGACCGTGGAACGCTGTATCTGACGAGTGGGTTGCCCACGACGACATGCGTGCGGGTCACCGCCACGAAGGCAGCCGGCCCCGCGAGGTACATGAGCAGTACGCACGTGCCGAGTGGCGTGAGAACCATCAGCAGCAACTGCTGGGTGTCGACGATGCGGGAGGGCGTTACGAGGCCGAAAGCGCCGGCCGCCGTGCACATGACGATCGTCATCAGAGCGAGCGGGTCGTTCCGCCGGATCACGGTCTCAACTCCCCAACAGGTCGTGACCTTGGCAAGGCAGGATCATGATGTACGCGTGGCCTGGCGTGCGCGAGAGGCGCTGCTCCGCCGACGCGGGCGGAGGCCCGGGAGAACAGGTCGGGTCGGCTGGTCTCTCGCCCTCCTTGCCGGCTATGCGCTGTGGAGTTGGGCCGTGTACGGCTGGGCTGATGCCCACGACTACCGCGGATTGCTCGACGGATGGCGTCCCTGGTATCTCGCCGTCGCCGCCGTGACCTACTGGCCACCCGCGTACCTCCTGTGGTGGTGGATCTATCCGAGGGAGGGGCTCGTTCCATGGATGCGCGGATGACGATGGACGCGGAAGTCGCAGGCCTCACCCAAGCGCGCTCGTAGCCGCTCGTACCCGAGCCGGCGACGGCGACGCTGGACGAGCGGAACCGGGCGACGCGGCCGCCGACGAGACTCGGGAGCGGCCCGGGCGGCGCTACGGTACGCGGACGAGTGACGCGTGGGCGGCGCGCCCTTCGGCCGCCTGGTCCGGCTCGATCGAGACGTAGACCTTCTTGGGCCAGGGCGCGCGCACGCTGAGGCTTACGCGCTCCGGCTTGTCACTGCAGGGCACCTGCGCCTCGGCGGCGTCGGGAGGGATGGGGGCCGGATTCCCGGCCTCGTCCGCCCCCGAGGTCGCGGCCCAGAACCGCGTCCGGAGCGTCCCTTCCCCGACGCACAGGACGTCGAGCACGTAGACGCCGGTCTTGTTCTCGTTGTACCCGGTGCCACTGATGCCGCCGCGCCGGGCGGGCTCGGAGCCGATCATGAGGATCGGTCCTTTGCCCTCACGTCTGCGCTGCTTGTTGTCCACGGAGGTGATCCCGAGCGCGGCGGCTGCTGTGGCGGCCATGCGGTCGAGTTGTTCGGCGGGCAGTTCCGACGGGGACGGCGACGGGCTCGGTGCCGCAGGCGGGGTGGCGGATCGCTCGCTGGTGGCCAGGTGGGTCACGGCGAAGCCACCCGCCACCACGATCCCGACGCCGGCGGCGAGGGCGGCGATTCCGGTGCGGCGCCGGTTTCGTACGGTCCGCTGCGCCGCCGCGGTTCCCGGTGGGCGGATGTGTGTCAGAGTCTCCGCGCGCATGAGGGCGAAAGCGTTCCGGGTCTGCTCCTCGGTGATGTCCTCAGGCATGCGACTTCTCCATGTGTTCGGGGCCGAGCCGGGCGGCGAGCGTGGCCCGACCGCGATGCAGCCATGACCTGACGGTGCCTTCGGGCACCCCCTCGCGGTCGGCGATCTCCGCGACCGGCAGGTCGGCGAGATAGCGAAGCACCATTGCCCGCCGCTGCGCGGCGGGCAGCGAGGCCAGGGCCTCGACCAGCGCGACGTGGTCCGGTTCCGGTCCCGCGACGACCGGCTCGCCGCGCTGGCGTCGGTGAAACGCCCGCATCACGCGCAGTCTCCGCCAGCGGCTGGTCGCGAGGTTCCAGGCGACCCGCCGGACCCAGGCGGCGGGGTCGTCGTAGCCGGAGACCTGCCGCCATCGGGCGAGCGCCCGGCAGAACGCCTCCTGAACGACGTCCTGGGCCTCGTGCAGGTCGCCGAAGTAGGCGTACACCTGCACCGTCAGGTCCGCGTAGCTCGCCGCGTAAAAGTCGTCGAAGTCCCTCATCGGCGACTACACGCGCGGCCTGATCGCAACGTTGCGGGTGTCCATCAGATTTCACCGCTCCCTCGACCACGCAGCAACCCGCGGCCGGCGGAAATCCGCCGACCGCGGCCCCGGGTCGCTGTCCGGTGATGCTGCCTGCTCCATCTCACTCCGCGACGGCGGTCGCCTCCAGCTCCACGAGTACGTCGGGCTCGAAGAGGGACTCGACGCCGATCAGCGACGCCGGCGGAAGCGGCTGGGGCAGCCCGAGTTCCTCGGCGACCGACTCGATGCCGGCCATGAACGGCCCGATCTTGTCCGGCGTCCAGCCGGTGACGTAGAAGGTCAGCCGGACCACGTCCTGGAACGAGGCGTCGGCGCCGGCGAGGGCGCGCCCGGTGTTGCGCAGCACCTGCGCGACCTGCCCACCGAGGTCGCCCGGTGCGACAGGGGTGCCGTCGCCCAGTCGCGCGACCTGGCCACTGACGTGGATGTGACGGGCGCCGGTGCCCACCGCCACGTGGTGGTACGGCGTGTGCGGCTGAAGACCGGCAGGGCTGAAGCGGGTGACGGACATCGTGTCTCCTCCATGGGGACCTAGGTGGTTTACCATTGATACCTAGTTGACGAAGGACACTTCAAGGAGACCTGGTTTCATGGGCGATACCGCAGGCGCTCGCGCCGACGAGCTGCGCATCGACGCCCCGCACCGCGAGCTGCTCGATCAGGTGCTGGACAAGTGGTCGCTGAGCGTCCTCAACGAGCTGTGCGAACGCCCTTGTCGCTTCAACGAGCTGCGCCGCGCGATCCCGGCGGTGACACAGAAGTCGCTCACGGCGACGCTGCGACGGCTCGAACGCAACGGCATCGTCGAACGCCACGTGGTGGCGACCCGGCCGGTCGCGGTCGAGTACCGGATCACGCGGCTGGGCAAGACCCTGCGTGCGCCGATCGACGTCCTGCTCGACTGGGCCGACGCGTACCTGCCCCAGATCGAGCAGGCCCGCCGGAGCTTCGACGCCGAGCCAGGCTGACGAGTACGGCCGGAATCAGGAGTCCGGCTCGTCGCGCGTCGGCGTCGTCCGCAGGCGTACCCGGGTGATGGCCCGGCCCGTCACCTCCGCCACCTCGGCGCTCAGGCCGGGCAGCTCGACCGTCTCGCCGGGGGCCTTCGGGATGTGGCCGAGATGCGCCAGGACCAGGCCGGCCACCGTCGTGTAGTCCCCGGCTTCGAGGGTGGCCTCGTCGAGGTCGATGCCCACGTCGACCAGGTCGTGCAGCGGGAACCCGCCGGGCATCAGCAGCGCGCCGTCCGCCTCCCGTACGACGGCCTGCACGTCCCGGTCGGTCTCGTCGTAGATCTCCCCGACGATCTCCTCGACCAGGTCCTCCATCGTGACGATGCCGTCGATGGACCCGCGCTCGTCGACCACGAGCGCGAACTGCTGCCGTTGGGCGCGCAGCTCCCGGATCGCCTCGGTCACCTTCAGCGTCTCCGGCAGGTACACCGCCGGGCTGGCGTAGTCGGCGACCGGCCCTTCCTGGTCGAGCAGGTCCCGCATGTGCACCACGCCGACGGTGTCGTCCAGTCCGCCGCGACCCACGACCGGGGCGCGTGTCTGCCCCGACCTGCCCAGCTCGCGCAGCGCCTGCGGCGCGGACAGATCCGCCGACAACGTGACGACGTCGCGGCGCGGGACGAGGATCTCCCGCAGGATCCGCTCGGCCACCTCGAACGCGCCCGAGATGATCGTGCGGTGCTCCGGGGTGAGGTTGCGCTGCGCGGCGACCATGTCCCGCAACTCCTCGGTGGTGACCTCCTCCCGGCGCGCCCGGGGGTCGCCGCCGGCCAGGCGTACGACGGCGTCGCTCGACCTGCTCAGGAGCCACACCGCCGGGCGGGAGAACGTCGACAGCGCGTCGATCGGGCGGGCCACCAGCAGCGCCCAGCCCTCGGCACGCTGCATCGCGATCCGCTTCGGCGCCAGCTCGCCGAGCACCAGCGTGACGAAGGTCAGGATGATGGTGACGACGACGACCGAGACCGGCTCGGCGGCCGACCCGAGGAATCCCAGCGGGATCACCAGCGGCGCCGCGAGGGACACCGCGGCGGCGGCCGAGGCGAGGAAACCGGCCAGCGTGATGCCGATCTGGATGGTGGCCAGGAAGCGGTTCGGATCCCGCGACAGCTTCGCCAGCACCCGGCCGCCCCGGGAGGTCCGCTCCAGGCGCTGTAGTTGGCTCTCCCGCAGCGACACCAACGCCATCTCGCTGCCCGCGAACACCGCGTTCACCAACACCAACACGAACACGAGCGTGACCTGCACGCCATAGCCGTCCACGGCCAGTTCGACGCCTCCTCGGCCGGACCCTCCGGCAGCGTCAACCGTAGCCACCGCGGCTGGGCGGGGCGGGCCGGGTTGCGAGCAATCAGCGCGTTTCCGCCGGTGATTCCGGAATCAGCCGGCCAGCCGCCGTCAGCCGCTCGAGCACGGCCCGGTGCGGAACCGCGTGACTGGTACGGCCACCCACGCCCGTGGTGGTGACCGCGGTGAACAGCGAGTTCAGCAGCGCCTCCTCGACCGCGTCCAGCACGGCCGCGAACACCGGGTCGATCTCCCCGTCCGGGATCGGCTGCTGATCCGACGTGGTGAACCCGATCGCGTAGTCGCCGCTGGTGCCGCTGAAGGACGCGCCGACCCGGGCCATGGCGAACACCGCCCGGCGGGCGACCCGCCCGAGCTGTCGCGCGTCCAGCGGTACGTCGGTGGCCACCACGATCATGCACGAGTTGCCGGGCGGCTCGGCCCGGTCGGCGGCGGGGACCAGTTCTTCGGCCGGCATCGGCACGCCGAGCACTCTGAGGACGCCGCCGAAGTTGGACTGGACCAGCGCGCCGACAGTCCCCGTACGGCCGGCGGCCCGCACGGTCCGGGACGAGGTGCCGATGCCGCCCTTGAAGCCCAGCGCGGTGGTGCCGGCGCCGGCACCGACGCAGCCCTCGGCGGGCGGCCCGTCGGTCGCCTGAGCGATGGCGGCCAGGACGTGGTCCTCGGTGATCGGGCGGCGGCGGATGTCGGACAGGTGCCCGTCGTTCGTCTCGCCGACCAGGGGGTTGAACGACACCCCGTCCGGCCGGCGCTCCATCAACCAGCCGAGCAGCGCGTCCGCCGCCCGGAACACCGACAGCGTCGCGGTCAGCACGACCGGGGATTCCAGTACGCCGAGTTCGTCCACCTGGGTCGAGCCGACGAGTTTCCCGTGCCCGTTGCCGGAGAACACCGCCGCCGGCAGAGTCCACCGTCCGGGGCCGAGCCCGCTCGGCACGATCGCTGTGACGCCGGTGTGCAGGTCGCCGCCGTCGTCCACGGTGGTGTGCCCCACCAGGACGCCGGGGACGTCGGTGATCGCGTTGTGGCGTCCGGTGGGCAGCGTTCCGACGACGACGCCGAGGTCACGGGCGCGCCGGCCGGTCCGGCTCAGGGCAGCGCCGCCCGGATCGCCTGCACGATGCCGGTCGGTGAGTAGTCGTCGGGGACGCCCTCGACCAGGATGATGTCGCCCTCGATGTGCCGGGAGCGCAGGGGCGCGATCTCCTGGTACGCGGGCGAGTCCCACCACGCGCGCGCCTCGGCGATGCCCGGGAAGCCGAGCATCACGACCGCGCCGGGCCAGGCGCCCTCCTTCACCTCGTGCGGCGTGGCGTGCACGAGGAACCGGCCGCCGTACGGGGCGAGGGTGGCCGGGAGGCGCTCGATGTACTCGGCGATGTCCGGGTGCGGGGCGGCGTCCTGGAGGTGGGCGATCGCGTACGCGGGCATGGTGTCCTTCCGGCCGTCGAACTCCGAACGCCGATCCTGACACAGCGGACGGCAGACGTTCGCGCCCATTTCCCGGCGCCGACGACGGCGCGCGCTCAGGCGCCGGACGCCACGGCCGCGATGGCGGCGTGCGTGCGGTGGGTCTCGTCGTACAGGCGCGTCAGGCGTTCGACCTCGGTGAACCCGGCCTGCCGCAGCCGCGCGGAGAACTCGTCCACCGGCCAGCGGTACGCGGTGGCGACCTTGTGGTCGAAGGCGCTCACCTCGTCACCGACGAAGATGCCGACCACGAGCGGTCCACCGGGCACGATCGCGCGCCGGAACCCGGCCAGCACGCCGTCGAGATCCGGTGGCGGGAGGTGGATCAGCGAGTACCAGGCGAGGATGCCGTCGACGGAGTGGTCCGGGACGGCGAGGTCGTGCAGCGACCCGAGCCGGTACGCGCTGCCCGGATGGGTGGCCCGCGCGTGCGCGACGAACTCGGGAACCATGTCGATCCCGGTGGCGTCGACGCCCAGCGACCGGAGGTGGTCGGTGAGGTGCCCCGGTCCGCACCCGAGGTCGAGCACCGGGCCGGTCCGGCCGGCCAGGTGCCGCCCGATGAGGGCGAGGTCGTCCGGGTGCACCGCGGCGGTGCTGCCGAACAGTTCGATGTAGAGCTCCGCGACCGCCCCGTACGCCTGCCGTACCCGTGTGTCGTCCACCGCTCGACCATAGGGGGCCGACGCCTTGGCCGCATTTAGCAGATGAATGAGATGAATGAATGGAAAAGTCGTCGCAAAGCAGCCGCCCGGTGCGGAATCGATAGCTTTCCGTCACTGAAGTTTCTATCCTTGAAGAATCCCGATCGCCAGCAGCGGAAGGGGCGGCATGCCGCGCCGTTCGAGCCTCAGCTATCGAGATGCGTTGAAGCTGCTGGCCCCGGGCAGCACGCGCATCACCGAGACCGACAAGGTCGTCAGCGCGGGGATCCTCGGCGCCGGGGCGCTCACCCAGGGCGCGGCGCTCGCACTGCTCGGCCCGAAGAACGCGCTCATGCAACTCGTCCGGGACGCCACCGGAAACCAGGCCGGCCGCATCCGCACGACCGGCGGAAAATCGTATTACAAGCTGCTGGAGGCCAGCCATACCGTGCTGGCGCTCTCCGCGTTCTTCGACGGTTTCCGGGACGAGGTCGGGCCGGGTTTCGACCGGCTGGAGCTGACCGACGAGGAAAAGGTGGGCATGGTGGCGGCCGACCGTCGCCAGCACACGCTGCCGAAGGAGATCGACGGCGGATACTTCCCGCTGCCGTCCTCGGTCCACGGCATGGACGACACCCGGCGCGACGTCGAGGCCGCCTACGTCAAGCTGTACGACGCCACCATCGCGTTCTGCGAGGGCCTCGCCGCATGGCCGTCGGTGCGGCGCGGGCTCGACCTCACGTCGCTGCGGTCCCGGGTGGTGGGCCGCGCCATGTGGCACTACGAGGACCGTTTCGACCGGCTCGCCGCGGACCTCCCCGAGTTCGGGTTCCGGATGCTCCGGCAGGCGATCGAGCACAACCTGATCGACAACCGGAACCTGACCACCGAGGTCTCGGCCCGGCTGGACGCGCTGGCGCAGCTGTACCGCAATCTCGCCGAGCTGTCCGGCCCGGCCCCGGCCGACCGCCCCGACCTGCTCCGGGAGTCACTCGACCGGCTCACCGGCTCGCTGGCCGCGGTGTTCCGGCAGCCGCTGCTGCGGATCAAGGACGTCGACTTCCACCTGCGTCTGCCCACGGTGGAGGAGGGGTTCATCAGCCCGGACTTCCGGGCCGCCGAGTACGGCAAGCACACGTCCCCGGAGCGGGATGCCTGGTGGGACGACCAGCCGCGCCGGGGCGACCTGGTCGGTTTCCTCTCCGAATACCTGACCGATCCGGCGAGCCTGCACCGTCCGCTGCTGCTCCTCGGTCAGCCGGGCGCCGGCAAGACGTTGCTGACCCGGGTCATCGCGGCCCGGCTGCCGGCGAGCCGGTTCACCGCGATAGTGGTGCCGCTGCGCCGGATGTCCGGGGACTCGTCGCCGACCGAGCAGATCGAAGCAGCGATCGAGCAGGTGATGGACGAGCGCATCCGCTGGGCGGACCTGCGCCGGGCCACCGAGCACACCACGGTTGTGGTGATCTTCGACGGGTTCGACGAACTCGTCCAGGTCACCGGCACCGCCCACTCCCAGTACATCGACCGGGTGGCCGAGTTCCAGGAGACCCAGTGGGACCTGGGCTACTCCGTCATCCCGATCATCACGTCCCGGATGCTGGTGATGGACCGCGCCAGCGTGCCGCAGGGCACCGCGCTGGTGCGGCTGGAAGACCTGACCGACGCCCAGGTGACGGCCTGGTTGGCCGCCGTCAACGCGGCAAACGAGGACCGGCCCGGCTACCGCCGGCTCTCCGCCCGCGAGCTGCTGTGGCACGGCGAGCTGGCCCGCCAGCCCTTGCTGCTCACACTGCTCGCCATCTACTACAACGAGCACTGGGCCGACCGCCGTCCCGGTGCCATGTCATCGTCCGACCTGTTCACCGGCCTGCTCACCGCGTTCATCAGACGGCAGGTGAGCGAGAAGGCGCCGACCGCCCTCCCGACGCACGAGCGGGAGGCCCGCGAACACCAACTGCGGCGCGATCTCGCGATCACCGCGTTCGCCATGTTCAACCGCAACCGGGAACTGGTGAACCGGGCCGCGCTCCGCGCCGACCTCGACTGTTTCGGGCCCGGGGCCGGCGACGGCTCCCGATTCGAACTCGGCGACGTGCTCGGCCCGGAGCAACTGGTCACCGCCGCCTTCTTCGTCGTGTACGGCCCGGACGACGTGCAGGGCGAGGACGCCCGGCGCACGTACGAGTTCCTGCACACCACCATCGGCGACTTCCTGATCGCCGAGTACGTCATCGGGGCGCTGCGGAGTCTGGCCGAGCTGCGGCGGCGCACCCTCAGCCCGGCCGGGTTCGGCTATCAGCTGGACACCGGTCAGTTCCGGGCGCTTCTCTCGCACCAGCCCCTGGTCAAGCGGGAGGCGGTGGTGGGCTTCGCGCGGGAACTCGCCTTCCGGCACCCACGGGACCGGGACGCGATCGTGGAGACGGTCGCCGGACTGCTGGCCGAGGCCCGGCAGCGGACCAACCTGGCCGGTGTGGACGGCTACCGGCCCGCGCCGTACGACCCGGTGCGGTTGCTCGCCGCGTACACCGCGAACCTGGTCGCGCTGGCCGCGCTCGTGTCACCGGACGGGGTGCGCCACAGCGACCTGATGGACGACGAGACCTGGGTGTCCACGGTGCGGCTGTGGCGGGCGGGCCTGGACGAGAAGGGCCAGCTCGCGATGATCAGTTGGCTGCGCCGGGACGCCGACGGCCGGATCGTCGCCGGGCTGCGGCGGGAACGGCGGGGGGAGAAGGTGAACGTGGCGGCCGAGGAGGCCCGGCTGCTCGGCGACGTTACCACCTACGGCCAGTTGCAGGCCGGCGCGCGGACGTGGCGCGGCCAGGCGCCGACCAGCTTCGAGGCGGGCCGGTTCCACGCCGACCTGGTGGAGCTGGCCACCCGCCGCTGGCCGGTGCCGTCACTGCACCAGCTGATCCTGTACGACGAGCGCAGCTACCGGCGACTGTGGGCGCGTGCCGTCGAGTTCCCGGAGGCGGTGTCCAGCACGAGCGCCACGGTCCTGCTGGAATGCCTCGCCGAGGACGGCGCGCAGTTGCCACGCGAGGTGGTGTGCGGGCTGACCCGGGTGGCGCTGAGCCGCTTGCCCAGCTCACCGACAGCGCCGCCGGAGCTGATCATCTCGTGTCCGTACCTGATCGACGAGTTCCCCGAGCTGGTCGACTCGCTCGGCACGACCGACGACCACGCGGTCCTGCACGCGCTCATCCTGCGGCACGGGCTCGACCGACTGCCGCAGCGGTACGTGGCCCGGGTGCGGGAGGTACTCACCGACATCGAGGGGCGGCTCGCGGAGCTGCCGCTGGAGGACGGCGTGGTCTCGGCCGAGATGGCCGAGCAGTTCGCGGCCGCGCGGGTCGACAACCGCACCGCGCTGTGGCTGCTCATGGCGTTGACCGAGTACGGCGACCTGGCCTGGCGGAAGATACCGCCCCGGACGATGGCCGAGCTGCTGGCGCACCGGCTGCCGGACGAGTTCCTCGACGAGGCGAGCCTGTGCCGGCTGCTCGTGGACTACCTGCGGGCGCACGACCGGGCGCCGGCCGAGGTCTCGCTGGTGTCCGCCCTCGACACGCTGCGCGTCCTCGCAGCGACCGACCCCACCGACCAGCCCAACCAGCCCGACCAGGTCCCGGCCGCCGAGGCGGTCTGACCACGCCACCCGTACCGCCACCACCCGTTCGGAGGCCCCGATTGGCACACTCGCCCCGGCATCGAGAGCACATCGTCCGAACAGGAAGGAGGGATCTGGCGGTCGACATCGCCGGGGCGGAACGCGGCTGGCCCGTGTTCCTGATGCACGGCACACCCGGCAGCCGGAACGGTCCACGACCACGCTCGATCGTGCTCCACCGCCTCGGCGTACGCCTGATCTCCTACGACCGGCCGGGTTATGGCGGTTCCAGCCGGCTGCCCGGCCGCCGGGTCGCGGACGCCGCCGCCGACGTCGCGGCCATCGCCGACGACCTGGGCCTGGACGGGTTCTCGGTGGTCGGCCGGTCCGGCGGCGGCCCGCACGCCCTGGCCTGCGCCGCGCTGCTGCCGGAGCGGGTACGGCGTACCGCCGTCCTGGTCGGTCTCGCCCCGGCGGGGGCGGCCGGGCTGGACTGGTTCGGCGGCATGACCGACGCCAACGTCCGTGACTACGGTGCCGCCGAGCGCGCCGTGCCGGTGCTCGCCGAGCAGTTGCGGCTGCGGGCCGAGCGCACGATGGACGATCCGGGCTCGCTGCTCGCGCTGCTGGTCGAGCAGATGACCGAGGCCGACCGCCGGGTGGTGGCCGGGGTGCCGATCCGCCGACAGCTCACCGACGCCTACGCCGAGGCGCTGCGCCAGGGGCCGGACGGCTGGATCGACGACGTGCTGGCGCTGCGCGCCGACTGGGGCGTCACGCTGGCCGAGATCCGGATGCCGGTCCGGCTCTGGCACGGCGCCGACGACAACTTCGCCCCGGCCAGCCACACCCGGTGGCTGGCCGAGCAGATCCCCGGCGCGCAACTGCACGTGCAGCCGCGCAGCGCGCACTTCGGCGCGGTCGAGGTGCTGCCGGAGATCCTCGCCTGGCTGGCCGACCCGGTGGAGCGGGCCACCGTCAGATCGGATGCGGGTCGATGATGCGCCGCTGCAACCGGCTCTCCCGGACGGCCTCGACGGCCGGGTGGTTCTCGCCCAGCCGGTAGGTCAGCTCACGGGTGACCGCCTCCAGCTCCGCGCGCCGGCCGCTCTCCACCCGCTCCTGCATCACCACCAGGTTCGCCTGGCAGCGCAGCGTGTTCGTGTGGTCGCGGCCGAGGATCCGGACCAACCCGTCGTACGCGCGCCGCAGCAGGCTCAGCGCCTCCACGTCGGCGGCCTCCCGACCTTCCGGCGGGTCGGGCTGTTCGGCGATGCAGATGCCCTGGTTCATCCAGCCGGAGAGCGGGTACGGGTGCCCGCTGCCCAGCACGCCGGCGAGCGCGTCGGCGGACCGGCCGGCGAGCTGCCGGGCCTCGGCGAAGTCCCCGGCGCGGCGGGCCACCATGGCGAGGTTGACCATGCAGACCAGCGTCAGCGGGTGCGCCGGGCCGAGGTTGCGCTGGTAGATGCGGTGCACCTCGGTCAGTTCCCGGCTGGCGCGCTGGAACAGGTCGACGGTGAGCAGGTTGATCGACAGGCTCAGCCGGCAGGTGAGCGTCTCCGGGTTGTCCGGCCCGAACCGCTCGTTCAGCAGCTCGTAGGCGGCTTCGAGGAGCTTGCCCGCCTCGACCGCGTGCCCGGCCGCGCGCAGCGACACCGCCAGGTTCGTCTGCGTCCGCAGGGTGATCAGGTGTTCGGCTCCGGCCGTGTTCAGCAGTTCCCGGTGGACGCTGCGCAGGCGGGTGACCGACTGCTCGAAGTCGCCGGCGTCGCGCATGTCGATGCCGACGTACGCGGAGGAGGCGAGCGTGTCCGGGTGGTTCTCCCCGAGGATCGCGCGGCGCCCGGCCAGCACCATCTCGTCGTTCTTGCGGGCCTCCCGGAAGTCGCCCATCAGGCGCTGGGTGCTGGCGAGGTTGTTGAGCGCGGCGAGCGTACGCGGGTGCTCCTCGGTGAAGTTCCGCTTCCACGCGTTGAACGTGATCTCGTCGAGGCGCAGCGCCTCGTTGTACATGCCCATGCCGCGCAGGTCGCGGGCGAGCCCGCCTGCGGTCATCAGCGTGTGCGGGTGGTCCTCGCCGAGCAGTTCCCGTTGGGCTGCCAGCACCTCCTCGTCCAGCGCCCGGGACTCGGTGAACTGGCCGAGGAAGGCGAGGATGTTGGCGAGGTTGAACTGGAGGTGCAGCAACTGCCGGCGCAGGTCGTCGCGAGCCCGCGGGTCGGTCTCCTCGGCGAGCATCTGCTCCCAGGTCTGCGCGACCTCCTGCCCGAGCCGCCGGCCGGTCTCCAGGTCGCCGCGCAACTGCAGGTAGCGGACCCGGTCGATCATCAGCGCCCGCACCTCAACCTTGCTGCTCAGCGGCGCCTTGGACGCCTCCAGGTGCGGCCAGATGACCCGGAACCGCGGCCACCCGTCGGGGTCGTCGACCTCGCCCTCGGGCCGGGCGGCGGCGAGCACGAGGTGGACCTGCCGGCGGGCCTCGTCGAGTTCCGCCTCCGTCATCCGGGACCGGACGGCGTGCTGGAGCAGGCGGTGCATGAGCACCAGGCCGCCCCGGCCCCGCTCGCCGCCCGCCGGGTTCTCGGCGCGCAGGTCGACGCGCACCAGGGCGAGCCGGTTGGCCTGCTGCACCAGTTGCTGGCGGACCAGCCGTTCCTTGGCCTGCGGGTGGAACGGCACCAGCGCTTCGGCGAACTCGTCGCTGTAGACCAGGTCGGCGGAGATCTCCGGGGCGAACACCGAGCAGAGTTGCAGCACCCGGTAGGCCGCCGGGTTGCGGGTGCGCAGGTGGTTGAGCGACAGCTCCCAGGTGGCCTCCACCGAGACGTTGCTGTTCGGCTCCATCACCGCGCCCGGACCGAACTTGGCGATCTCGGTGAGGTAGCTGTCGACGGAGTGGCCGGTGTCGGCGAGCCAGGCCGCGGCGGCGGTGACAGCGATCGGCAGGTCGCCGAGCAGGGCGGCGATCCGGTCGGCCTGGTCGACGCGCATGTTCGGCACCCGCTCGGTGAGGTGCTGGATGCTCTCCGCGCGCTTGAACACGTCGACCTGGACGGTGGTGGCCCGCTCGACCCACTGGAGGTTCCGGGACGTGATCAGGACGTGGCCCGTGCCGTCCGGCACGTACGGCAGCACGCCCTCGATCTCGTCCGCGTTGTCCATGATCAGCAACCAGCGCAGGTCGGTGCGGCGCAGCGCCTGGAGCACCAGCCGGGCGTTCTCCCGGTTCGATTCCGACGACGGCACGCCCAGGTAGGGCGCGAGGTCACCGATGGCCGACTCGATGAACGGCACCTGGTCGGCGTCGATCCACCACACCATGTCGTACGCGGCGCGGTAACGGTGGGCGTACTCCAGCGCGAGCTGGCTCTTGCCGATGCCGCCCATGCCCTGCAACGCCACCGGCCCGGTGCCGGAGAGCACCACCTTCGGGCTGCTGCGCAGCAGCGTCCGCAGCTCGCGCAGGTCCGCCTCGCGGCCGGTGAAGCGCTTGTTGCGGCCCGGCACCTCGAACACGGTGTTGTCCCGGCCGGGGAACCGGGGACCGGTGGGCAGCTCCAGGTCGGCCGGCACCCCCTCGCGGCCGACCAGGCGCAGGATCCGCGCGGCGGCGGTCCGCGCCTCCAGGCCGGCCACCGAGACGGTGTGCGCCGCGGGCACGTTCGCCAGGCGCCGTACGTCCGCCACGTAGACGACGAGCGGCACCTGGTCGGGCGAGCGGTCCGGCGCGGCGAGCACCGCCTCCTCGTTGGCGTTGGACTCGGAGACGATGATCAGCTCCCGGGCGGTCCGGGGCACCTCGTCGTCGGTGAACCACGGGTCGGTCACCCGGACGTCGGCCGAGACCAGCAGGTGGCCGATCCACTCCGCCCACACCCGGTCGTACGGGGCGTGCCGGAGCACGATCTCGCTCTCCACCGACGTGGAGGTACGGGTGAACCGGGCGTTCACCCGCTCGCGTACCGCGCTGCTCATCGGCGGCAGCGACTCCACCTCGCCCCGGGTGATCTCGCGGGCCAGCACCTCGTACGCGGACAGCAGCGACCCGTTGACTCCGGGCTGGTCGGCGAACGTGGCGAGCAGCTCCTCGTACGCATAGAACGCCTGGTAGGGCACCTGCATCCGGGCCCAGTACCGGTCCCGGTCGGCCTCGCTCATCCCGCTCGGCAGCCCGCTGAAGCGCTGCCGCGCCACCGCACGCCCGGTGTCCGCCTTGACCTTCTCCGCCGGGTCGATCCGCATCGGCACGGGCAGCACCCGGATCCGCCGCGACCCGTAGCGGTGCTCGACCAGCCGCGCCACCTTCGCCGCGCCGGTGATGCCCTGCTCGCTGAGGGTGAAGCAGGTGACCAGCACGTCCGGCAGTTGGATGGTGCAGATGTCGGCGACGTCGGAGAACCCGGTACGGCTGTCGATGAGCACGTAGTCGTAGTTGCGTTTCATGTCGGCGCGCAGCGCGTCGAAGAAGTAGCCGCCGCCCTGCCGCTCGTAGAACTCGTCCCAGTTCATCCCGGCGAGCGCGCCCGCGTAGTCGTTGTTCTGCTGGCCGGCGCCGAGGAAGTCCAGCGTCCCGTCCCCGGGGAAGTTGGACCAGTTCAGCGAGAACGAATACTTGTGCACGCGGGCGTACTGCTCGTGCCAGCGGTCGTCGCCCTTGTCCTGCTTGGTGGTGGTCGCCCACTCGTACTCGCGGATCAGGTCGATCACCCCGCCGGTGCTCTCCAGCGCGTCCCGGTCGATGAACGGCGCGAAGAAGCGCGACAGGCCGGGGGACTCCAGGTCCCAGTCGACGGCGAGCACCCGCTTGCCGTTGGCGGCGAGGATCCAGGCGACGTTGGCCAGCGCCATCGTCCGGCCGGTGCCGCCCTTGTAGGAGTAGAAGGTGACGACCTGTCCCTCGCGTCGGGTCATGTGTCCACTCCCTCGTCGGGCGGCGGGTTCTCCCAGAGCCGGGGTTTGCTGATCGGCCGTCCTGGCGGCGGGTAGGCCGGTCTCGCCTCCAGGTAGCGGCGGCGCATCCGGTCGACCAGGCCGTGGATCCCGGCCCGCCAGTCGTCGTACGTGGTGATCGCCAGGGGGCGTGCCGCGGCCGGGAAGATCGCGATGGCCCGGTCGAGCAGCACCGTCGCCTGGGAGCGACGGCCGGGTGCCGGGTCCTCGATGATGACCACGACGCCCACCCAGCGGTGCAGCGAGGCGGCGGCCGCGCGGACGGCCTCCGCACCGTCCGGCGTCTCGACCACCCGAGGATCGATCATGAGTACGCCCGGGCAGCCCCGGAACAGCCCGGCATCGGGTACGAAGTCGCGGACGTCGATCGGCATCCGCAGCCGCTGCACCGCGTCGGTCACGTCGTCGACCACGGGAGGCCGGCCGTGGAACGGGCGCCACCGGCCGGCGTGCGTGTCGGACCGTCCGTTGAGCCGGCCCGGCTCGTGCGGTTGCTCGGGCGCGATCACCACCGCCCGGAACGGCACCTCGCTGGTCGGCGACGACGGCAGGTCGGTCGGGCCGGTCGGCGGCTCGGCCGCCTGCAGCGGGGTCTGCTCGGCGGTGTCGACGATGTGCTGCGCGAGCCGGCCCAGCACCTCCTTGTAGGCGTGCTGGAACTTCTGCAGCCGGCAGAGCGCGCTCATCCCGTTGGCGGCGTACGCGTCCACGTCGGCGGCCATCGCCACCGCGCGGGCCTGGTCCGGCGCGTGCACGGCGGCGGGCGACGGGATCCACAGGACCGGCAGGATGTTGTCGCCGTCGGGCGGGCGGCCGGCCCGGATCAGCCGTTGCCGGAACCACTCCCGTTCCCGGCGCGAGTCGTCCCGGTTGAGATAGTCCGGCGAGTACAGCGGCACGAACACCTCGGCCTCGGCGAGCGCGGTGCGTTTTCGTTCCGTCCGGTCCTCCGGCGGCCGCACGATGAAGTCGGCGAAACCCTGCCGGCGTAACCGGTCGCCGGGCCGGCCGTCGATGGCCAGGTTGAGATCGTGGTAGAAGCGGCGGACCCAGTGGTCGCCCGGGGTGCGGTCGTTGTGCGTCGGCGGGGGGACGTAGCTGAGGAAGAAATAGGGCGGGCCCGGCAGCGCGGGCCGCTCAGAGGTCACGGCGACACGACCGTTCCACGGGTAGTGCGCCTGACCCCCAACCGTCAATGATCACGCGCTGCTCCCCGGTCGACACGATACGGCGTCTATCGATCAGGGTAGAGAGGTTGCGCTCGGGTTACCAGGCCCTCACCGTCCGATGTGGGCGTCCATCCACGCGACCGTGGCGCGTACCGCCGCGGCTATCGGCAGCAGCCGTGCCGGGGCGCTCCCGACCGTGCCGCGCCGGGTGAACGGCTCCCTGTCGAGTTCCACTCCGACCTCGGCGAACGGGCTCGCGTCGAGGTGCGGCGCCTCGAAGTCCAGCCGTTCCCGGCGACCGTCGCGCAGCACATAGCAGCGGTACGAACGCCGCTGCAGCGGGCGGCGCAACCGGTACTCGGCGAGGTGCAACGCGGTACATGTCGAATAGCCGACACCGAGCAGCAGGGTCCAGGCCCCGGCGGCCTCCAGCGCGGCCAGCGGCGAGCGCTCGCCGAGATGCGAGTCCAGGTCGTGGACGCGCATCAGTTCCTCCGCCCGGGGGCCCCAGGCGCTGAATGACGTCTGCGGGTGCGGGCTGCGTACCGCGCCGGGCAACCGGCGTACGTGCTCGGCGAACGCGCCCACGCCGAACGACGGCGTGACGGCCGGGTCGAAGCCGGGCATCCGGTCCTCGTACGCCCGGCGTTCCTCATCGGTGAGTCCGGCGGTCGCGGCGTGGTATGCGGGGCTGCTCACCGAGTTGTCGGGGGTCTGCGCCGGGACGACGACGGTGCCGGACGGCCCGACGACGGCCCGCAGCGCGTCGGCCAGCGTGGCCGGCCCGCCGGCCACCGGTCCGAGGGCACGCAGGGAGCAGTGCACGAGTACCACGTCACCGCTGCCGAGCCCGAGCGCCCGCAGGTCGGCGGCGAGCGTGTCGACCCGGTGCGCGGGCGGGACGGCGGTGGTCACGACGGCCATCCGGACATCGAGCGGGCCACCTGCCGGACCAGCCGTGAGCCGGCCGGGGTGAGCGCGTCCGCCCGTTGCAGCGCGCCGATCGCCTCGGCCGTCCAGTCCCGGTACTGCCGGTAGACCGCCTGCGCGCCGTCGACCTGGCGGTCCGCCCGGACGCGCCAGATGTCGGCCACCGCCGCGTGCGCGTAGATGCCGTGCAGGACGGCCTCCGCCGGCCGCGGGTCGGGCCGCCAGCCCACAGTGATGTCGATCGGCCCGGTGCCGTCGACCAGGTCGCAGACGTCCAGCAGCGCGTTCATCTTGCTGTGCTGGAACTCGTGCACGAGCAGCACCGCCAGCGACCCGGCGTCGGTCTCCGTGGCCGCGACACCGCCGAACGCCTGCCGGGCGGTCGACGCCTCGCTGACCCCGTCGCCGCTGCGCCGCAACGGCACCACCGCCCGCAGCCCGGTACGCAGTTCCTCGGCGTGGCCAGGCACCTCGTCCCGGATCACCTGCCACGCCGCCGCGAACGTCTCCGCCCAGCGCACGGCGCCCGCGTCGTCGAGCCGGTCATCGGCGGGCAGCCGGTGGCAGTCGCGGTGCGGGTCGCCGTCCTCCAGCAGCACCGACACGTCTGGTGCGACGAGACGGCGGGTCGGCCACCAGCGGGGCCCGCCCGCCGCGCCCGGACTCACGGCCACCGTCACGTCCCCGGCCCGCACCCGCAGCGAGCCCGGGCCGATCTCCACCCGGGCGGTGCCGTCACCCACCTCGGGCAGCAGAACCGTGCCCATCGTCGGCAGGTGCAGGCGGCCGGATCGCACCGGCACGTCGAGGCGTACCGGAACGCCTGCGTCGAGCGCGGCGGCGGCGGCGAGCGCGCTCAGGTAGCCCGGCCCCTGGCGGGCGCCGGTGCCGGTGCCGGCGAGGCAGTCGACAGCCCACGCGCGCACGTACGGATGGGCCGCGATCCGGGCCACTGATTCCGGCGCGCTGCGGTCGAGCGCGGTCAGCGCCTCCCAGCCGTCGGCTCCGGCCGCGCCGGCCGGCAGGCGGTCGGCCACCTCGGCGAGCAGCGCGCGGACGATGGCGATCTGTGCCTCGACGAGCCGGCCGATGGCGACCCGGTCGCCGGTCGGCGCCGCGAGACGGTCGATGAAGTCGTCGGGCAGGCCGGCGTCGAGCCGGACGGGTTCCGGTGGGTTCTCGTTCACGTGCACGATCAGCTCTTTCAGATCGGCGCAGTAGACACTCGGATGGTCGAAGTGCCCGGCGCCGTACCGGTGGGCGAAGAGTCCGCCGCCGCACTGGTCGACCACCGGGCACCGCCGGCACTCGTCGCTGAGACCGGCCCGGCCGGAGCGGCGGCGGGCCAGGAGCGGGCTGGCCGCCACGTCGTCGGCCGCGTGCGAGAAGACGGTCATGCCGGTGGCCGGCGCGCCGTCGTACGCGGTCTTGAGCGAGTCCGCCTGCTCCCACTCGCCGTCCGTCTCGATCACCGCCAGGTCGACCGGGTCGAGGCCCAGCCATTCGGTGCCGCTGGGCCCGCCGCGTGCGGTGGACAGGAGCGAGTCGAACAGGCGCACCGGGACCGGTCGGCCGTCCGCGCGCCAGCGGTCGTGGACGGCGCGCAGCCAGCGGGCGTACGCGGTGTCCCCGGCGGCCGGCCGCCACGGCGGGGCGTCCCAGGTGGCGTGCGGGAGCAGGAAGTCGATCCGCGAGGGCTCCTGGGCGAGCAGGGCCTCGTACACCGCTATCGGGTCGTTGCGCACGTCCACCGTGCAGAGCAGGCCGGACCAGAGCCGCCGGTACGCCGGGCGGCGCAGCAGGGCGAGCGCGCGCAGCACCTGGTCGTAGCTGCTGGCGCCGGACCGGTAGATCCGGTGCCTGTCGTTGGCGGCCCGGTCGCCGTCGAGCGATACGCCGACCGCCACGTCGTGTTCGGCGAGTACGTCGCAGAACCGCTCGGAGAGCAGCACGCCGTTTGTCTGCATGCCGATCCGGAGCCGGGTGACCGGCCCGATGACGCGCCGCAGTTCGGCGAGCACCCGGCCCAGCCCGTCGGGGCCGAGCAGCAGCGGCTCCCCGCCGTGCAGGACGACTGTGACGTCCGGCAGCCCGTGGGCCGCCGCGTGCTCGGCGATCCTTCCGGCCGCGGCCCGGAGCACGTCCGGCGTCATCCGTACCGGGCGGCGGCGCCAGCTCTGGTCGGCGTGTTCGTAGACGTAGCAGTGGTCGCACGCCAGGTCACACCTGGCGTGCACCTTGAGGACGAACTCGGTGAGCGCCGCGCGGGCGGGCCCCGGGGCCATCGCGGATCAGATGAACGACGAGAACTTCGCCGCCGGGATCCGGGTCTGATCGAGGTGAGCCGCCATCACCCGGCGCACGATGGGGGAGATGTCCGCGGCGGAGAGCCGGTCGAGCGGCTCCGCGCGGACCCTGACCAGCGAGACCGGGGGCTCATCCTGGCGCAAGGGTGCGGTCGTCATGAGTGTTCCTTAGGTTTGTGAATGCCGGCCGAGCACAGCGGCGACGGCCAACCTAGTGCCTCTGGGGATCCAGCACCATCGACCCACCGGTGGGGAGACGGTTCTTTTTGGACGGTTCGCCGGCTGGCGTCGTCGTCGCCCCGAGGGAGCGACCGTAAGGAATCAATTATGCGCCTTTTTGCCCATCTAGGCCACGAATCGAAAGTTCAGACTTTGCCAGAATTCGTCCACCCCGATCCCCTGGTCAGGCGAGGGATCGGGGTGGACGAGCGGCTCAGGCGGTGGGGCTGCTCCCGGACGGCGTGCCGAGGTGGATGTCGACGTCGGCCGGCTCGGTCATCTGGTCGTACGCCCTGGTCCGCAGCCGGTTGGTCTGCACCTCGCCGTCGAGCAGCGCCGCCCGCAGCGCCTCCGCGTCGCTGATCTCCTTGGCGGTCACCGCGTCGGCCGCGGTCGTGGCGCCCTGCACCACCTCCAGGTGGGTGCCGTCGGTGGGCATCAACTCGGTCCACTTCGCCAGGCAGTACACCCGCTCCGGCACGTCCTGGCACTCGGTGGTCAGCTCGGGCATCTCGTCGCCGGTGCCGAGATGGCCGGCCCGGTACGCCGTCAGCTCGTCCACGAACGCCTCCAGCTCCCGCTCCACCTCCGGCGCCAGGCGCGTCGCCACCACCTTCCCGAAGATCCACCGCAGCGCGGTCAGCTCCATGCCGGCCCGCACCGGCAGGTAGAGCTTCGCCCAGCTGGCGTTGACGAAGTCGCCGGGGTCGCGCTCCGGGGCGCGGGCGTCGCCGCCGGACCACCACCCGGGGTACGCCACGAAGGACGCGCGCTCCCAGTCGAAGACCCGGTGCCAGAAGTCGATCTCCCACGCCTCGTCCCGCACGCTGGCCGGGAAGTGCGCCTCCACGATCTGCGAGACCATCTCGTTGACCGGGGAGAAGCCGGCCCGCAGCCGCGCCTCGAACTCGTCCCCCGCCGTCTCCGCCGCCGCCAGCGCCGCGTCGCGCCGGTCCTGCCACTCCTGAAGATCGGTCAGGTAGCCCGCGACCAGCGCGTTGTACGCCGCGTCGTCGGCGGTCTGGTCCACCACCGTCGGGGTACGCCGGAACCCGGCCGCGATCTGGGCCTGCGCGCCGGGACCGCCCAGCCAGCTGGCCGCGCCCACATGGATGCGGACGCGCAGGACCGGTCGGCCGTCCGCCTCCGTCACCACCGGCACACCGACGACCTGGGCCGCGATGGCGGTCGGCGGGCGGCGGGTGATCAGGTTGAGGTTCTGCCGGATCGTGTCGACGTTGCCGTCCCACTCCCAGCCGGCGTCGAGGGTGACGTCGATGTCGTAGTCGGCGCTCATGTCGCCGGTGAATCCCCACTTGTCGAGCGTGACCACGGCGGAGTACACGACGCGCGTCTCCACCGCGGCGGGCGCGCCACGCGGCGGGCGCTCCGGCTTCACCGGCATCGGGGGCAGCGCGGCGACCGCGTTGTCGCGGATCCGCTGCCGCCCGCCGGTGATCTTCTGGGCGAAGGCGAGCGCCGGGTCCTTGATCGTGGGGGCCCAGCAGACCCGTGCGCCGTACCGCTCGTGGGCCAGCTCCAGCCGTTGCAGCACCTTGAAGTAGTGCAGCGTGATCGGCGTGGCCCGGTTCGGGTTGCGGACGGTGCGCTTCGAGGACGACTCCGTGCCCGTCTCGGTGACGAGCTTGAAATCGGTCTTGTGCTGGGTGCGGTAGCGCGCCGCGACCTTCGAGGTGGCGGTCCGGCTGTCCTTGACCGCGCGGCGGCTCGTCTCCTGGCTCGCCGCGGTGACGCTGGTGGCGAAGCCGATGGTGTGGCTGGCGTTGAAGGTGCCCCAGATGCCGGTCGGGCTGGTGTACTGGCCGGTGTGGCTCGCGTTGAGCCCCCAGGTGTCGGTGAGCGACTTCTGCCGCTCGAAGCCCTCCTGGAGTTCGGTGGTGAGCGCGCTGGTCAGCTCGACGTCGGTCTGCTGTTCCGACTCGTTCTGCTCCTCCAGGGTCAGCTCGCGCTTGGTGTAGGTGCGCTGCTCCAGCACGGCCTCCTCACCGGGGGCGAGCGCCAGCGCGTAGACGTGCTCGCCGAGCGCGAAGCCCACCGGCCGGATCCGGGTGCGGTCGAGGAACGCGATGCCGACGTCGGACTGGAGCAGGCCGGCGAGGAACTCCGCCTGCTGGTCGCCGAGGAGCGTCTGGCGTCGCGCCGGCGGCTCCCGGTGCGACATGCCCGAGTCGGCGCCGGGCAGCGCCTCGGTGGCGGCGTCCATCTCGTTGGCCTTCCACAGGTCGTAGAGGCCGAGTTGTTTGAGCAGGTGCGGCAGCCGGTCGCCGTCGAGCCCGCCGTAGCGGATCGCCTCGATCAGCGCCTGCTTGACGTAGAACGGCAGGATGGGCGTCTCGCCACCGCCGAACGTGAGCCGGACCGGTACGAAGTAGTTGGAGTAGACGTACCTGTCGGAATGCGCGGTGCTGAAACCAAGCGTCGCCGGATCGGCGTCGGCGACGACGACTCTGCCCATCGGTGCTCCTCTACAGCGGCAGTGTGAACAGGGAGTGCAGCCCCTGGTACGTCATCTCGTGCGAGGTGACGAAGAATCCGGGGAACAACTGGCTGAGGGCGGCCTGGCGGACGACCGTCTCGCGTACGGCGTGCGCGGTCAGCTCTTCGAGACCGGCGACGACCTCCGCCGGCACCCCGCCCTTGGCGGCCCGCTGGTACGCCTCCGCGATCGCCTCCCAGCGACCGTCGAACGTCTCCCCGAGGTCGTCGGCGACGGTGCCCCAGGTCTTCTCGAAGCGCTCCAGTTTGGTCGAGGAGGTCCAGTCGACGTTCGTGACGCGGGCCGCCTCGGGGTCGACGAGCAGCAGGTCGGAGCGGAGGTCCCCGACGGTGGTGGACGCCTTCCACCGGAACCGCTCGGCGAGGTGGCCGGCGAGGGCCTTCTCCGCCCCGGTCGCGGCCGGGTTGCCGGTGAAGCCGACGAGGCGCAGCAGCAGATCCCGGTCCGGGTGGCCGAGCAGCATCTGGGCGACGGTCTGGCGCAGCACCGCGTCGGAGCCGCGCAGCGCGGGTGCCAGCTCCGGGTGGGCCGTGCGGACCGCCTCGACCACTGTCGCCAGTGACTTCTCCGCGAACGCCTCCAGGCCCGGTGACCGGCCGACGAGCTGGGCGACCTCGGCGGCCATCCGCCGGTGCACCTGCTGGCCGAGCCGCCACGGTTGCGCCTGCCCGGCCTTGCGCAGCGCGCGGAACTCCTCGTACGCGGCGGTCTGGAGCGCCCTGTTGAACGCGGTGGTCAGCCGCTGCTCCAGTTGCCGGGCGATGGCCGCGCGCACGACGGCGGCCTGGACGTCCCGGGGTGTCTTCGGCGGCTTCAGCTCGCGCAGGTCCTCGACCCGCTTGATGATCTCGTCCAGCGCCTCGCTCAGCTCGGCCCGGGTCGCCGCCCGGCCGGCCGACGACACCGCCTCCGACATGCTCGCCATCAGCACCGGCCGACCGTCGAGGCTGACCAGCGCGCCGAGCCGGGTGCCCGCGCCGGCGCCCGCGAACGCCTCGGCGTGCGCCGCCTGGTTGAACACGCTCAACGTCAGCTCGGCGTCGGCGAGCAGCACCCGGCCCTGCCGGAACAGCGCGTCGAGCACCTTCGGCGGGAAGAGCGTGCGCAGGACGGCCAGCCCCACCCGGGGCGTGGCGGCGATCGCGGCCCGGCCGATCGCCACCAGCAGCGCGGCCATCTGTGCGGTCAGCAGGCGCGCCTCGCGGGCGCCCGCGAGCAGCAGCGGCACGTACCGGACGGCGGCGCGCACCGCGACGCCGCCGAGCAGCCGGGCGAGGTGCACCAGGCCGGTGAGCACCTGGTACAGGTCGCCGGCGACGCGGCCGAGCAGCCGGCCGGCGGCGAACGGGTCGAGGTTCTCCAGGTGGCGGGCGAACTCGGCCGCCCAGCCGCGCCACAGCGCCAGCAGCCGATCCGGGACGGTGGTCGGGTCCAGCGCGGCCACGATCCCGGCCAGCGCCTGGCGTACGACGGTGGCCTGGTCGGCGATGCGTTGCACACCGGCGCGGGGGTCGACCGTCAGCACGATGAGCGTGGTGAACTGTTCCTGCTGAAGGCGGCCGATCAACTGCACGAGCTTGCCGAGGTCGACCACCACCGTCGCGACGGATTCCCCGACGCCGACGGCGAACCCGTCGAGGAACAGCTTCGGGTTGATCCCGTTCCAGGCCGCGTAGTGCCGCATCGCGTCGAGCAGCGCGGGGTCGAGGCCGAGCAGGAGACGGCGGAACGCGCCGTCGGTGTCGACGTCCGAGGCGGCCAGGTCGAAGAACGCCTCGGCCAGCCGCAGTCTCGCCAGCATCGCGACCAGGTCCCAGACGTTGTCGGCGGTGATGCGCCCGCTCATCGCGGTCAGGACCCGCTCGCGGGTCATCGACCGGGTGGCGTGCGCGTCCAGCCAGTACTTGACGGTCAGCGCGACGAACTCCACCCGCGGGTCCTGGGTGCGTACGCCGAAGATCGCGGCCCGGTCCTCGGCGGACACCCGCGGCACGCTGAACCAGTCCCGGATCATGACGGATTCGTTCGCCGGCTGCCCCAATTCCCCCACCCCCTCCAGCCGTGTGCACTGTCGAGCCGTGGTGCGGGCAGCGGTAGTGCTGGGTCGAGAAGCTGACATGGGCCGGTAACGTCACGCGCCCGCCTTCCATCGACTGTTACGACTTGACGAACGGCGTGTTATCGCTCACAGTCGATGGCACGGGGCGGCGGGAGCGATGGGTCGCCGAGCGGGCGCGGACGGCCGCGTGGCAGGCCGGGTGTGGGGTCAGTGCGCCAGTGCTAATTGTTAGCGCTCACAAGTGTGATCTGAGGGAGGAACATGTTTGCTTTTGGTAGATCCCCATCGACGGTGTCGCCCCCGCGACGGCGCGGATGGCTGCCGCGAGTAGTCGCGACCGGCGCTGCCGCGGTCCTCGTCGGCGCCGCCGCCGTGGCGGCCGTGTCCGCGCCCGCCGCCGCCGCGAGCGTCGACACGAACGCCTGGTACGTCCTGGTCAACCGCAACAGCGGCAAGGCGCTCGACGTCTACAACCTGGCCACCAACGACGGCGCGCGGATCACCCAGTGGACGCGCAACAACGGCAACCAGCAGCAGTGGCAGTTCGTCGACTCCGGCGGCGGCTACTACCGGCTGAAGTCCCGGCTGTCCGGCAAGGTGCTCGACGTCTACAACTGGTCGACCGCCAACGGCGGCAGCATCGTGCAGTGGTCCGACCTGAACGGCACCAACCAGCAGTTCCGGCTGGCCGACTCCGACAGCGGCTACATCCGGCTGATCAACCGCAACAGCAACAAGGTGGTGGAGGTGCAGGGCGCCTCGACCGCCGACGGCGGAAACATCGTCCAGTACGACGACTGGAACGGCGCCAACCAGCAGTGGCAGCTCGTCCGCGTCGACGGTGGTGGCGGCAACCCCACCACGCCGCCTCCCACCACGCCGCCGCCGGGTGGCACGTGCAACCTGCCGTCGTCGTACCGGTGGTCGTCGACGGGCGCGTTGGCGCAGCCGCGGTCGGGTTGGGTGTCGTTGAAGGACTTCACGGTGGTGCCGTACAACGGGCAGCACCTGGTCTACGCGACGACGCACGACACCGGGTCGTCGTGGGGGTCGATGAACTTCGGTCTGTTCTCGAACTGGTCGCAGATGGCGTCGGCCAGCCAGAACGCGATGTCGTCGGGGACCGTGGCGCCGACGTTGTTCTACTTCGCGCCGCGCAACATCTGGGTCCTGGCGTACCAGTGGGGACCGACCGCGTTCTCCTACCGCACCTCCAACGACCCCACCAACCCCAACGGGTGGTCGTCGGCGCAGCCGCTGTTCACCGGCAGCATCTCCGGCTCCGGCACCGGCCCGATCGACCAGACGCTGATCGCCGACGACCAGAACATGTACCTGTTCTTCGCCGGTGACAACGGCAAGATCTACCGCTCCAGCATGCCGATCGGGAACTTCCCCGGCAGCTTCGGCTCGAACTACACCACGATCATGTCCGACAGCACGAACAACCTGTTCGAGGCCGTGCAGGTCTACAAGCTGCAGGGCCAGACCCGCTACCTGATGATCGTCGAGGCCATCGGCTCGCAGGGCCGCTACTTCCGCTCGTTCACCGCCACCAGCCTGAACGGCTCCTGGACCCCGCAGGCGGCCACCGAGTCCAACCCGTTCGCCGGCAAGGTCAACAGCGGCGCGACGTGGACCAACGACATCAGCCACGGTGAGCTGATCCGCACCACCGCGGACCAGACCTTCACCGTCGACCCCTGCAACCTCCAACTGCTCTACCAGGGCCGCTCCCCCAACTCCGGCGGCGACTACGGCCTCCTGCCCTACCGCCCCGGACTGCTCACGCTTCAGCGCTGAGCGCGTACCCCGAGGTGTGGAGAGCCCGGCCCGCGACCACGCGGGCCGGGCTCTCCGGCGTCTCGCCCGATCGTTGTCCTGGAGGCAACGACGGTGGCCCGGTCCGTCGTTGATCGGACCCGCGCCGCCCGGGAGGGTGGAGTTGTCACCACCTCCCGGACGAAGGGTTGAGCAGATGTCCTTCCAGGCATACCTCGACGCGATCGAGGACAAGACCGGCAAGACCCCGCGCGCCCTGGTCGACCAGGCCCGGGAGCGTGGCTACGACGCCGCCGACGTGAAGGCCGGCGTGATCGTCGGCTGGCTCAAGGACGAGTACGGCCTCGGCCGGGGACACGCGATGGCCCTGGTCCACGTGATCAGGAACGGGCCGAAGATCAGCGCCAAGCACGTCGGCTCCACCGGCTCGCACCGCGACGACAGCGACACGCTGTGGCTGGACGGCAAGGCCGCCCGAGCCGCCGCGTAGCGGGGCGTGGACAGCGACGCCTATCGTTCGCGGCATGGGAGCGATCAAGCCGTGGCACCTGTTCATCCTGACGCTCTGCTGCCTGCTGCCGCTCATCGCTGCGGTGGCGGGGGTGGTGTGGACGCGGCGACGCCGCCGCTGACCCGTCAGCGGCCGGCGACGAACTCCTCCACCGCCGTGCAGACCCGCCCCAGCGCCTCGGCCGAGGCCGCCAGCGGTCCGGGCACCATCATCGAGTGGTCGGCGTCGGCGACCTCCACCACGTACGGGGTGAGCCGCCGCGCCACCGCACCGTCCCAGACCGGGTCGGCGGTGCCGCCGGCCAGCAGGAACGGCGCGGTGGCCCGGGCCAGCGGCTCCCGTACCGCGGGGTCGGTCAGCAACGGCGTCAGCCAGACCGCCGGGATGCCCCGGTCGGCGGCGAGCGGGGCGGCGAAACTGCCGAGCGACTTGCCCACGAGCAGATCCACCCCGGCGTCGAGGACCGGATCCAACTGCTCGGCGACCCACTCCGGCGCGGCGTCGTGGCGCAGATCGCCGATCGACCGCCAGGTCACCTCGTGCACCTCGAAACCGCGCCGGCGCAACGCCTCCCCGATGTAGACGAACAGCGGCCCCCGGGTGTCGTAGCCCCGTCCCGGAGCGAGTACCGCGCGTCGATCCGCCATGGCCGCCTGCCTCTCGTTCGATCGATGCGTCACGCTAGCGCCGCACGGGCTTCCGGTGGCCCCGCTGCCTCACAACCGTTCCGGGGTGCGGATGCCGAGCAGGTCCAGGCCCTGCCGCAGCACCCGCCCGGTCAGCTCGCACAACACGAGCCGGCTCTCGCGTACCGGCCCGTCTGCCCGCAGCACCGGGCAGCGCTCGTAGAACGCGCTGAACGCGACAGCCAGCCGGTGCAGATACGCGGTCAGCCGGTGGAACTCCAGGCTGCCCGCCACCTCCTCGACCACAGCGGCGAAACCGACCAGTTCCATCGCGAGCGCCCGCTCGGCCGGCTCGGCGAGCGAGACGTCCGCGTCCGGCCGCGCCGCCGCGCCGGCCCGCCGGAAGATCGACCGGACCCGGGAGTACGCGTACTGGAGGTACGGCGCGGTGTTCCCGTCCAGCGACAGCATCCGCTCCCAGTCCAGCACGTAGTCCTTGTGCCGGTCCCCGGACAGGTCGGCGTACTTGATCGCGCCGATGCCCACCGCGCGCCCCACCTCGGCGGCCTCCGCCTCGCCCAGCTCCGGGTTGCGTTCCCGGGCCAGCGCGGTGGCCCGCTCCACAGCCTCGGTGAGCAGCCCGACCAGCTTCACCGACCCGCCGGCCCGGCTGCGCAGCATCCGCCCGTCCGGGCCGAGGATCGAGCCGAACCCGACGTGCTCGGCCCGCACCGGCGCGGTCAGCCAGCCGGCCTGCGCGCCGACCGCGAACACCATCTCGAAGTGCCGCCGTTGCGGCAGCCCGACCACGTAGAGCAGCCGGGTCGCGCCGAGCGTGCCGGTCCGGTGCCGCAGCGCGGCCAGATCGGTGGCCGGGTAGCCGTACCCGCCGTCGGACTTGCGCACGATCAGCGGCAACGGCTCGCCGTCACGGCCCACCGATCCGGGCGGGAACACGCAGTCCGCGCCCTCGCTGCGCCGCAGCAGGCCGAGCCGGTCCAGTTCCTCGACAGTCGGCGCGAGCTGGTCGTGGTAGCTGCTCTCGCCCCGGAAGTCGTCGCCGGTCAGCGTCACGTCGAGCAGGTCGTACACGGTCAGGAAGTAGCTCTCCGACTGCGTCACCAGCAGCCGCCACAGCCGCAGCGTCGCCGGGTCACCGCCCTGCAACGCCACCACCCGCCGCCGCGACCGTTCCCGGAACGCCTCGTCGTCGTCGAACTTCGCCCGCGCCGCCTTGTAGAACCCGTCCAGGTCACCCATCGACAGCTCCTGCGCCGCCCCGGCCTCGCCCAGGTCGAGCAGGTGCTCGATGAGCATGCCGAACGGCGTGCCCCAGTCGCCGAGGTGGTTGGCGCGCAGCACCCGGTGCCCGAGCCACTCCAGCGTCCGGGCCGCCGCGTCCCCGATCACCGTCGACCGCAGGTGCCCGACGTGCATCTCCTTCGCCACGTTCGGCGCCGAGTAGTCGACCACCACAGTCTCCGGCTCGGCCACCGGCGGCACGCCGAGCCGCGGGTCGGCGGCCAGCGCGGACACCAGCCCGCCGAGCGCGTGGTCGGCCACCGTCAGGTTCAGGAAACCCGGACCGGACACCTCGACCGACGCGCAGACGTCGGCCAGCGCCGCGCGCCCCCGTACCTCCGCGGCGATCTCCCGCGGCGGCCGGCTGAGCCGCCGGGCCAGGCCCAGCGCCGCGTCGGACTGGAAGTCCGCGTGCTGGGAGCGCCGCACGGCCGGGTCAACCGGCACGCCGGCCACCGCCGCGAACGCCGGCGCCAGCCGGTCGGTGAGCAACCTTTCAAGATCCATGGGTACGCCGATCTCGCTGTGGATCCGCCGCGCGGATCACCTGACGGGAACGCGACGGCGGAGCGAGAACGGTCGATGACGACCGGCGGCTCGATCCGCCGGTCGCAGGAGGGAAGGCTCAGCGCAGGCGGTCGCGGGACCGCCGGCGTCGCAGCGCGCCGAGCCGGACGTCGGAGGACGTCATCGGGTACGCGTGCGAACTGGCCATGTCGGCAGCGTAACCGGCCGGCCCGGGGCGTGCGCAAGCGCGTACCCCGGGCCGGTCTGTCGTCAGGCCGAGGTGGCGACGGCCTTGCGGTAGCGCTCGGCCCGGCGCCGCACCTGGGCGTACGCGCTGCTCAGGCCCATCGCCCGGCGGACCTCGACGAGCGTGCGGCGCACCTCGACGCGGGTCCGCTCGGTGCCGGTGACGATCAGCTCGTCGACCAGGCCGGGCTGCGCCTCGAACCGGGCCCGGCGCTCCCGGATCGGGTCGAGGAACCGGTTGAGCGCCGTCGCCAGCGCCTCCTTGACCTCGACGTCACCGACCCGCCCGGCACGGTAGCGGTCCTTGAACTCCGCCACCTGCGCCCGGTCCGGGTTGAAGATGTCGTGGTACTCGAAGACCGGGTTCCCCTCGACAGTGCCGGGCACGTCGGCGCGGACCCGGTTCGGGTCGGTGTACATCCCCATCACCTTGCGGCGCACCGTCGCCGCGTCGTCGGAGAGCGCGATCGCGTTCCCCTTGCTCTTGCTCATCTTCCCGGCGCCGTCCGTGCCGACCAGCGTGGGCGTCTCCGACATCAACATGTCGGGCACCGGGAAGACCTCGCCGTAGAGATGGTTGAACCGCCGGGCGATCTCCCGCGTCACCTCGACGTGCGCGGCGTTGTCCTTCCCGACCGGCACGACCTGCCCCTTCACGCAGAGGATGTCGGCGGCCTGGAGGACGGGGTAGCCGAGCAGGCCGTACGGCATCTCGTCCTTGCCGGCGTCCCGGGTCATCTCCTTCAGCGACGGCACCCGTTCCAGCCGGGGCACCGTGATCAGGTTCTGGAACAGCGTGTTCAGGTCGCCGACCTCGGGGATCGCCGACTGGAGGTAGAACGTCGCCCGTTCCGGCTCCACCCCGGCGGCGAGGATGTCGGTGACCATCTCGCGGGCGTTGTGCGCCACCTGCTCGATGTCCGCGCGGCTGTTGCGGGTGGTGAGCATGTGCAGGTCGGCGATGATGAAGAAGCTCTCGTAGCGCTGGTGCAGCCGCACCCGGTTGGCGATGCTGCCCACGTAGTGGCCGAGGTGCAGCCGCCCGGTCGGGCGGTCTCCGGTGAGCATGCGTGCAGAGGACATGGTCGTACGCCTTTCGTGCCGGTCGCTGGCGGGGAGAAGCGACCCGGGTGTCACCCGGGTCGGTGGAGCGGGCTCGTCAGAACGAGCGCCGCCATCGCCCGCCGGCGCGGAATCGGAGTCCGCCGGCACGGAGTACGTCGAGGATCTGCTCCCGGCCGTCGACAGCGTGGCCCGGAAGACCGCTACGGGTCTCCGGGAGGCAGCTGCGCGGCCGGACCATGCCTGACACGGTAACCGCTCACCGGCCCGCGCCGCTGCCTCCTGCCGCGCTTACTGCTGTCGATAGCTCTCGGAGTAGTAGCTGCCGACCCGCTCCCGGTACTCCGGGTGCGCGAAGTGGTCGCTGTCGAACGCGGGCGACTCCTTCACCTGGTCGCGGGTGCGGTCCACGTGCACCACGCGGTCCAGGTGGTCGACCCGGGCCACGGTGCCGGCCGGCAGCAGCACCTTCTTCCCGAAGATCCACGGCCCGGTGTCCACCACCAGGTAGCGCGCGTCGGCGTCCTCGTTCGCCTCGTCGATCGACCCGATCCGGCCGTCAGTCGCCTCCACCCGGTAGCCGGTGAGGTCGAGCGGCGTACCGGGACCGGGGGCGTCGAGCTGGTCGTCGGTGTCCGCGGCGCGCTGCCGCGGTACGTCTCCGGGCCGGGTCTGGTCGTACCCACCCGCCAGGGCGGACGGGTCCCGCCAGGCCCAGGGGTTGAACGGCTGCATAGGTGGCACCTCCCGCGCATCGGCTCGACGCCGGGAACAGTGCCCCGGCGGCCACGCCGGAAACACGCGTCGCCGTCCCCGACGCCCTGACCTGCAGGTACGGCCCGCTGGCATACTGGCCGACCATGGTCCTGTCACGTGGTTGGTCACTGTTCCTGGTCGCCGTCGGCGTGTGGACCTGGGCGATCTGGCCGAGGTTCGCGGTCGCCATCTGGAACGACGAGCGCGCCTGGCCTGCCGGCGTCGTCGGCGAGGGCAGTCCGACGGGCTTCCTCTGGGTGCACGCCCTGCTGATCGGCGCCTCTCTGGCGATCGGCACGACTGTCGGTGTCCTGGGCATCCGCGCCTACCGTGCCTCCCGCCGCCCTGCCCGCGTCGGACGGGTGTGACGCGCGCCGCTACCCACCGATTTGACGATCAAACCTGTGGCCGCGTAACTTTCTCTCTGCCAGCGCGGAACGGGGCAAACGGGACGAAAGTCCTGAAGCGCCGAACCGGGATTGGCGCCGGGTCCGAACGAGGTTCTCACCTCCGCAAGACCTGGTCCGGGCGATGCTCGCCAAGATGCCGGAGGGCGGATTTGGCGGAGCGAAACCGACCGGGTAAGGTTGTCGACCGGCAGGGAACCGGGCGAGCTAGCGGGAGACCGCAGCGGCCGGCCTGCCAAATCCGATGATCAGACGCAGCGGGTGACTGCTGCGTGGGTTCAGCGGTGCCGACCCGTACGAAGCGTGACAGACCGGGACACACGGTTTGACACGGCAGAGACGGTGAGGTAACGTAGTAAAAGTGCCCGGCGCGAGAGCGGCGGGTGGTTGAACGAAATGCCCCAAGCGGGGGCTCCGCGGTGCGGGGTTTCTGGTTGGTGTGTGGTTGTTCTTTGAGAACTCAACAGGGTGCTTGTAAAGCCAGTGCCAATTGTTTTATACCCCGGACTGGTGGCTGTTCTTTGGAATGGTTGCTGGTTGGGATTCCTTTGGCAACACTTTTGTTGCCAGGATGCTGTTCGACAAAGATTTTTGTTGGAGAGTTTGATCCTGGCTCAGGACGAACGCTGGCGGCGTGCTTAACACATGCAAGTCGAGCGGA
>NZ_CP114907.1:6065000-6792554 GCF_027497275.1 Micromonospora sp. WMMC264
TGTGGCGAGGTTAACCCGTGTGGGGGAGCCGTAGCGAAAGCGAGTCTGAATAGGGCGTTTTTAGTCGCATGCTCTAGACCCGAAGCGGAGTGATCTAGCCATGGGCAGGCTGAAGCGCGGGTAAGACCGCGTGGAGGGCCGAACCCACCAACGTTGAAAAGTTGGGGGATGACCTGTGGTTAGGGGTGAAAGGCCAATCAAACTCCGTGATAGCTGGTTCTCCCCGAAATGCATTTAGGTGCAGCGTCGCGTGTTTCTTGCCGGAGGTAGAGCACTGGATGGTCTAGGGGGCCCACAAGCTTACCGAAATCAGCCAAACTCCGAATGCCGGTAAGTGAGAGCGCGGCAGTGAGACTGCGGGGGATAAGCTTCGTAGTCGAGAGGGAAACAGCCCAGATCACCAGCTAAGGCCCCTAAGCGTGTGCTAAGTGGAAAAGGATGTGGGGTCGCATAGACAACCAGGAGGTTGGCTTAGAAGCAGCCACCCTTTAAAGAGTGCGTAATAGCTCACTGGTCAAGTGGTTCCGCGCCGACAATGTAGCGGGGCTCAAGCACACCGCCGAAGCTGTGGCATTCACATTTTAACTTCGCCTGGCCTTGATGCCAGGTGCAGGTGTGTGGATGGGTAGGGGAGCGTCGTGCCGGGGGTGAAGCAGCGGGGTGACCCAGTTGTGGACGCGGCACGAGTGAGAATGCAGGCATGAGTAGCGAAAGAAGGGTGAGAAACCCTTCCGCCGGATGACCAAGGGTTCCAGGGCCAGGCTAATCCGCCCTGGGTGAGTCGGGACCTAAGGCGAGGCCGAGAGGCGTAGTCGATGGACAACGGGTTGATATTCCCGTACCCGCGAAAGAGCGACCCTGACGAACCTCGTTGTGCTAACCACCCAAACCGGCCAAGACCTTCGGGTTGAGGTTGGGGAGCGTGGGAACCTGGCGGGTAGTAGTCAAGCGATGGGGTGACGCAGGAAGGTAGCTGAGCCCGGCCGGTGGTTGTGCCGGGGTAAGCGTGTAGGCCGTGTCGTAGGCAAATCCGCGACACATGGGGCTGAGACGTGATGCCGAGCCGATTCAGGTGAAGTCAGTGATCCTATGCTGCCGAGAAAAGCCTCTAGCGAGTTCTTAGCGGCCCGTACCCCAAACCGACACAGGTGGTCAGGTAGAGAATACCGAGGCGATCGGGCGAACTGTGGTTAAGGAACTCGGCAAATTGCCCCCGTAACTTAGGGAGAAGGGGGGCCGGAGACGTGAAGCCCCGCGCGGGTGGAGCGTTGTATGGCCGCAGAGAGCAGGGGGAAGCGACTGTTTACTAAAAACACAGGTCCATGCGAAGAAGTAATTCGATGTATATGGACTGACGCCTGCCCGGTGCTGGAACGTTAAGGGGACCTGTTAGCCCGCAAGGGCGAAGCGGAGAACTTAAGCGCCAGTAAACGGCGGTGGTAACTATAACCATCCTAAGGTAGCGAAATTCCTTGTCGGGTAAGTTCCGACCTGCACGAATGGCGTAACGACTTCCCCACTGTCTCAACCACAGGCCCGGCGAAATTGCAGTACGAGTAAAGATGCTCGTTACGCGCGGCAGGACGGAAAGACCCCGGGACCTTTACTATAGCTTGACATTGGTATCTGAATTAGCTTGTGTAGGATAGGTGGGAGCCGGTGAAGCCTATACGCCAGTATGGGTGGAGGCAATCTTGAAATACCACTCTGGTTGATTTGGGTATCTAACTTCGGACCGTTATCCGGTTCAGGGACAGTGTCTGGTGGGTAGTTTAACTGGGGCGGTTGCCTCCTAAAGGGTAACGGAGGCGCCCAAAGGTTCCCTCAGCCTGGTTGGCAATCAGGTGTTGAGTGCAAGTGCACAAGGGAGCTTGACTGTGAGACTGACAGGTCGAGCAGGGACGAAAGTCGGGACTAGTGATCCGGCACTGGCATGTGGAAGCGGTGTCGCTCAACGGATAAAAGGTACCCCGGGGATAACAGGCTGATCTTCCCCAAGAGTCCATATCGACGGGATGGTTTGGCACCTCGATGTCGGCTCGTCGCATCCTGGGGCTGTAGCAGGTCCCAAGGGTTGGGCTGTTCGCCCATTAAAGCGGTACGCGAGCTGGGTTTAGAACGTCGTGAGACAGTTCGGTCCCTATCCGCCGTGCGCGTAGGATACTTGAGAAGGGCTGTCCCTAGTACGAGAGGACCGGGACGGACGAACCTCTGGTGTGCCAGTTGTCCCGCCAGGGGCACGGCTGGTTAGCTACGTTCGGAAGGGATAACCGCTGAAAGCATCTAAGCGGGAAGCTCGCTTCAAGATGAGGTATCCCACCCACTTTGTGGGGTAAGGCCCCCAGCTAGACGACTGGGTTGATAGGCCGGAAATGTAAGCCCGGTAACGGGTTCAGTTGACCGGTACTAATAGGCCGAGGACTTGACTACCAAGCTGCTACGCGTCCACTGTGCAACTCTGAACAAACGATCACCCACAGGTTGGGTTGGTTGACATGTTCATAGAGTTACGGCGGTCATGGCGGAGGGGAAACGCCCGGTCACATTCCGAACCCGGAAGCTAAGCCCTCCAGCGCCGATGGTACTGCACTCGGGAGGGTGTGGGAGAGTAGGACACCGCCGGACAACCTTTCGTTTCAGGGCCACCCCTCACGGGGGTGGCCCTGAAACGCGTCCACCCCGAAAACCGGTCCTCATGCCGACGCGCGTGAACGGTGGACCACCCACCACTTCCCCGAACAGCCGAACCGGCCACCACACCGCCTGGATTCGGGCCGGCCGACGGGAATCACCACGTCGGCCGCGTCAGTCTCGTACCGTCGAGCCGGGACCTCTGACAACGGCCACGCCGGTGGGCCGAAACGTGACATGGCGTACGTCGGGACCGTGATCGGGGCCGACCGCACGGGGTACAGGAGTGGACATGGAGATTGGAATCATCGGGTCGGGGCACATCGGGGGCACCCTCACCCGTCGTCTGCGTTCACTCGGCCACGACGTCGCGGTGGCCAACTCCCGCGGGCCGCAGAGCCTCGCCGACCTGGCCGCCGAGACCGGCGCCCGGGCGGTGTCGGTGGAGGAGGCCGTGCAGGGCGCCGAGCTGGTGGTCATCGCGATCCCGCTGAAGGCGGTGCCGCAGCTTCCGGCGGCGCTGTTCGACGGCAAGCTGGTGGTCGACGCCAACAACTACTACCCCCAGCGGGACGGCGACATCGCCGAGCTGCTCGACCGCAGCCTCAGCTCCAGTCGCTGGACCGCTGACCACCTCAAGGGCGCCCGGGTGGTGAAGGTCTTCAACAACATCCAGGCGGCGCACCTGATGGACGAGGGCAAGCCGGCGGGTACGGCGGGCCGGATCGCGTTGCCGGTGGCCGGCGACGACGCGGACGCCAAGCGGATCGTGATGGGCCTCGTGGACGATCTGGGCTTCGACCCGGTCGACGCGGGCACCCTGGACGAGAGCTGGCGGCAGCAGCCGGACACGCCCGTCTATGGCACCGACCGGGACGCCGACGGCGTACGCGAAGGGCTGGCCGCGGCGCGGCCGTGACAAGCATGGGAAAGGCCCCGCCGGATGCGTCCGGCGGGGCCTTTCCGTGTGTCGTGGATCAGTCGTCGCCCGGCTTCGGGGCGCAGATGAAGCGCGGCTCGGCGTCGTAGCGCCAGCTGAACTTCTCCCGCTTGACGACCTTGCCGTCCTTCTTGATGACCCGGAAGGCGTCCTGGGCGAACCCGACGGCGCCCGCGGCGGGGATGCAGGACGGCCCCGGGGTCAGGTACACGGTCTTCGGCTGGGTGATGTTGCGGCGGGGGCCGTACTCCGTCTTGACGCTGTCGTAGATCTTGGTGCTCCAGATCGAGACGGTGATCGAGCTGGACGTGTACGAGGTGTCGATGAGCACGCCGTGGGGCGTGTTGTTGCGGAACTTGAAGTCGAGCTGCGGCCAGTAGATGGTCGACTCGATCACGGCCGGGTAGCGGCTGAAGTAGAACGAGTGCGGCTTGTGCTCCACGTCCTCCAGCCCGGCGTAGTAGGTGGCGTTGAACAGCGTGGTGGTGAACTGGGAGACGCCGCCACCGACGCCCGGCACCAGCTTGCCGTTCACGATCGTGGGCGCGTCCTTGTATCCCTGGTCGTAGCCGCGTTCGCCGGTGTGCCCGTTGAGCGAGAACGTCTCACCCGGCTTCACGAGCGTGCCGTCCACGTCCTTCGCCGCGCGGACGATGTTCTGGCTGCGCGGGGAGGAGAGGCCGCCGGTGAAGTGGGTGGTGAAGGTCGACACCCGCTCCTTGATGCCCAGCTTCGCCAGCTCCGCCTCGGTCAGCTCGGGCGCGGCCGGCTTGAGCTCGGCGGACACCGTACGGCCCTCGGACTTGGGCAGCACCGCGAGCAGGGCCGGGCCGAGCGCGGCGGCGTCGACCTGGCGGCCGGCCTTGCTGGGCACCACCTTCGGCTTGCCGCCGCTGATGGTCAGCCCGGCGTCCTGCGGCTCGACCTCCAGCTTCGTCAGCCGGTCGCCGAGCGCGGCGCGGAGCCGCTTGACGTCGACCTTCGGGGTGAGCGTGCCGGCGTCGTCGGCGGAGAAGCGCAGTGCCCGGGCGATGGCGGCGGGCGGGATGGTGACCGAACCGCCGTCGGTGGTGAGCGTCACCGGCGCGGCGACGGCGGGCCGGGCCAGCTCGGCGACGAGGCGGTCGACCTCCTCACGGGTGGTGGCGGGCCACTTCTCGACGAGCGGCACGGTGACCGGCTCGGCGGCCAGCCAGCCGGCCTTCACCACAGCGGTGGCGCCGTCGGTGTCGACGGTGAGCGCCGGCTTCGGGTAGACCGGCTTCGGGGTGGTGCCGGTCCAGATGATCGCCGGCATCGTCATCTCGCGCCCCTGCGAGCCCATCACCTTCCGCAGGGCGGCCTCCAGCTTGGGCCGGTCGACGGTGACCACCGGCTCGACCGTACGGGAACCGACGAGCCGGCTCACCGCGTGCGCGTCGGCCTTCGCGGCGGCCGCCACAGTGGCGTCCACGTCGATGGCGAGCCCCACGTCGGACGGCTTGAGCTCGGCCTTCTTCTCACCGACGGTGACCGCCAGCGGGGCGTTCAACGCCTCGGCCCGGCGCTCCAGCTCGGCGCGGAGCGCCGCCGCCGCCTCCGCGCGGCTGCGCCCGCCCAACTCGGTGCCGAGCACCGTGGTGCCGCGGGGCACGTCACCGGCGTACGCGTAGGCGCCCAGGCCGACGCCGCCGGCGAGCACGGCCGCGACGATCCCCCCGGCCAGCAGCAGCCGGGCCCGTCGCGAGCGTGTGGGCTTGGCCGCGCCGCCTCCGGGCGGTGTGGCGACCGGCTCCATCTCGACGCCGGGCCAGCTCACCGCCGCCACCTTGATGGTGGGCCGGTCGTCGGCAGCCGGCATCTTCTCGCCGTACATCGTCACTGCAACCTCGATCGGAAGTACACGCGGGGACCGCTTCCCCCGCGGGAGACACCTACGGTAACCAACGCCCGGGCGCGCCGGGAGTCTCCGGCCCGGCGTCGTGTCGGGGGTTCGGCGGTGTCGGCCCGATCACCCGATTCGGGGCCGCGCCCGGGCGCGGATCGTGGCACGGTGAGCGGGTGCTGGCGTACGGCGGTGGGTGGCTCGACCGGGCGGCGGCGCTGCGCGGTGACGCGGAGTGGCTGGCCGGGCGGCTGGCCGATCCGGTGAGCGTGGTGTTGCCGCTGTGGCGGGACCGCTGCCTGGTCGACGCGGCCGGTCCGGTCCGGCTCACCGGCGAGCACGCGTCCCGCGTCCGGTCGGCCGCCGGGGAGACCGTCTTCCTGGGGCTCGACGACGACGTCGCGGTGTTCGCGGCCGATCTCTCCGCGCTCGGCGAGCGGGCCGCCGTCGAGTTGGCCGCCGCGACGCGCGCTGTCGATGTCCGGACGCTCGTGGGCCGGCTCGACCCGGCCGGAGCGGCGGTGCAGGCGTACGCCCGGGGGTTGCTGCTCTGGCACCGGCAGCAGCGGTACTGCGGCGCGTGCGGCGCCCGGGCCGTGGCCGGTGGCGGCGGGCACATGCGGACCTGTAGCGGTGGGGAGTGCGGGCGGCTGTGGTTCCCCCGGATCGAGCCGGCCGTGATCGTGCTGGTCGAGGCGCCCGGCCGGACCGGGCGGTGCCTGCTGGCCCGGCACGCGGGCGCGGCCGAGGGCAGCTATTCGACGCTGGCCGGCTTTGTCGAGGTCGGCGAGAGCCTGGAGGACGCGGTCCGCCGGGAGCTGGCCGAGGAAGCGGGCGTCACCGTCACCGACGTGGTCTACCAGGGGTCGCAGGCGTGGCCGTTTCCCGCCGGGCTGATGGCGGGTTTCCGGGCTGTCGCCGTGTCCGAGGAGGTCCGGGTCGACGGGGTGGAGTTGCTGGCGGCGCGCTGGTTCAGCCGGGCGGAGCTGCGGGCGCGGGTCGCGGCAGGGCGGCCGCTGGGCCGGGTGGACTCGATCGATCACCGGCTGCTGGGCGACTGGCTCGCGGAGGGCTGAACACCATCACCAGCGCGGTTCCCGCGGCGGTGGCGAGCGCGCACCACATGATGCCCTGGAACGTGCGGGGCGCGACGGTGGTGGTGAGCACGGCCAGGACGGCCGCGGCGACCCAGAGCGGCGCGGACGGCCAGCGCGCGCCCGCCGCAATCTTCGCGTTGACGGCCGCGAAGATCAGTGCGTAGAGCGCGCCGGTGGCGGCGAAGAACGGGGCGTACCTCCCCAGGGACGTGTAGTCCTCGCCGCCCACCAGCCGGAACGCGAACCCGCCGGCCAGGGCCGAGGCGGCGACGAGCACGACGCCGCAGCCGGCGACGATGGCGAGCACGACGGTACGGACCCGGTTGTCTCCCACGGCGAGCCGGGGCAGCGCCAGCACCACGATCACCTGGGGGGCCCAGAGCGCGCCCTTGGTGAGCACGGTTCCGACCGCGTACGCCCCGGAGTCGGCGGGCGAGAGCAGCTGGCGGGCGAAGATCAGGTCGGCGTACGACACCGCGAGCATCGCCAGCGCGGCGGTGCCGGCGCTCGCCACCTGCCGGATCCGCATGGTGGCGGCGACGTCGTTCCCGACGGGCCGGTCGGGGCGGGCGATCCAGGCCAGCGCCGGTAGCACGAGCCAGGCGGTGAGCATGCCGGCGAGCAGGGTGACCACGACGTCGGCGTCGAGGACCAGCGCGACGATCATGCCGCCGTACCGCCCGAGCGCCACCACCCCCATCGCCCAGGCGAGACGGACGAAGCGTTGCTCACCCTGCAGTTCGCCGAGCCACCGGGCGGCCAGGACGACAGCGACAGTGGTGCCGGCGACCAGCGCCACGACGGTCGACGACAGCCGCAGACCGGTGATCATCAGCGGCGCGGCCACGACGACGGCGCCGCCGGCGACCGCCGTGGTGACGAGGCTGACCCGGTGCGTCGGCGCGCCGGGGTGGCGGGCCCGGTGCACAGCGACCGCCATCTGCAGCCCCACGCCGGCGACGCCGGCGATCGCGACGAGGGCCAGCGTCGTGGCGAGGACGCTCAGCTCCTCGACCGGCAGGTACCGGGCGCCGAGCATGGGCAGCAGGTAGGCGAGCCCGTTCGTCGCCATCGCGGCGACCGCGACGGCCGCGCCGGCGGTTCCCAGGCGGCTTGCGCCGGGCCCTGCCGTGGTCTCTGTCATCGCGCCTCATGTCGGTGTCGCCGGTGGAACGGGTTCGCCTCGAACCTCGCGTCGTCGTCGCGGCTCGCTCGTCGACGTCGTGAGGCAAGCTACCGTCCGTACTCGCCCTGTGCCTAGAGTGCTGTCCGGAGCCCCGGGTGCGACGTCGGGCCCGCTTCCGTCCAGGTTCATGGGGGTCCGTGTGCGTCGAGCGTCACCGAGCTTCGGTCCGGCGCTGTCGCGGGCCGCCGTCGCGCTGCGCCGCTGGTGGCCGGAGACGGCGCTCGGTGTCGGCGTGGTCGTCGCGATCCTCGGCCCGGTGCTGCGCCGTGGCTTCGTCCTCCGTTACGACCTGGTGTTCGTGCCGGACCCGCCGTTCGGCGCGGTGGTCTGGGGCAGCGGCTCCGAACTGCCGCGTGCGGTACCGAGCGAGCTGCTCGCGGTCGGGCTGTCGCAGGTCGTCCCGGCCGACGTGGCCCAGAAGGTGCTCCTGGCCGGCTGTCTCGTCCTGGCCGCGGTGGGCGCCGCGCGGCTGGCGCCCGTCGGTCATCCGCTGGCGCGGGTCGCCGCCGGGCTCGCGTACGTCTGGAACCCCTGGGTGTACGGGCGGCTGCACCTCGGGCAGTGGGCGGTGGTGGCGGGGTTCGCGGCGTTGCCCTGGGCGTTCGCCTGGGTGCTGGGGGTGCTCCGGCCGCCGCCCGAGGGCACCGGCCCGGGGCGGCGTTCCGCAGTGGCCGGAGGGGCCGCGGTGGTGCTGGGCGGCCCGGCGATGGTGCTGGCGGCGGTGTTCGCCTGTGCCCCGGCGCTGGCTCTGGCGCGCCGGTGGCGGGCGTTTGTGTCGGGGGCGGCGACGTTGGCCGGCCTGACCGCTCCGTGGTGGCTCGCGCTGGTGAGCCGGGGCGGCGCCGTCGACGTCGACGAGCGGGGGGTGGCCGCGTTCGCGGTCCGCGCGGACACGCCACTCGGCGTGCTCGCCAGCGTCGCGACTCTGGGCGGCGTGTGGAGCCGGAACGCCGTGCCGGTCGGCCGGGACCAGTGGGCGGTCGCCCTGATCGCGCTGGCGCTGGCCGGCGCGGCGCTGTGGGGGTACGTGCTTACCCGTCGCCGCTGGCCGTCGGCGGCCTGGTGGGGTCTGCTCGCCGGCGCGGTGCTGGGCACTGTGGTCGCGGTGGCGCCGGCGTGGCCGCTGGGCGCGCAGTGGATGGCCGCGCTGGTCGAGCACGTTCCGCTGGCCGGCGCGGTCCGGGACGGCACCCGGCTGCTCGCTCCGCTGGCACTGGTGCAGGCGGTGGGTCTCGGGATGCTCGTGGAGTCGCTCGTGACGACCGGCGCCCGGGCGCTGGCCCCGCTGCTGGTGGTCGCTCCGGTGCTGCTCATGCCCGGTCTGGCGTGGGGTCTCGGTGGTCAGTTCGACACGGTGCGGTACCCGGCGGAGTGGGCGGCGGTGCGCGCCGAGGTGAACCGGGATCCGGCCGGGGGCACCCTGGTGTCGCTGCCCTGGTCCTCGTTCCGGGCCTATCCGTGGGCGGGGAACGTGCCGGTGCTCGATCCGGCCTCGCGGGCGTTCCGCCGGCCGGTGGTCGGGGACCAGGACGTGCTGGTCGGCCAGGACCGGATCCGTGGGGAGAGCCGGGAGGCGGACCGGGTGGCGGCGGCGTTGGCGGCGCCGGGTGATCCGGGACCGGATCTGCGCCGGCTCGGGGTGCGGTATGTGCTCGTGCAGACGGACCAACCGGACGCCGCGCAGGTGGAGGGCCGGTTCGTGAGCGCCGAGCTGGTCCGGCGGGACGGGGCATTGACGCTGTTGCGTCTGCCGGATTCCGATTTCTCCGGTTCGTCCGGTCGCATCGGCATAATGCCGGTCCTGGGGTATTCGGTACTGGGGGCCACCCTGGTGATCGCCCTTTCGCACCGGGTCAAGCGGCAGTGACGCATGTTACTCTTCGGTACCTTTTTCCGAAGGGATCATCGATGAAGGCATCCTTCAATCCCCTCCTCACCGCGGTAGTCGCCGCGGCGGTGGGTGCCGTGCTGGGAATCCTGGCCGTCTCGATCGGGGCGTCCACCCTCGGCAACAGCAACAGCAAGCCAGCGAGCGTGGAGCAGCCCATCATCGTGTACGGCGAGCGCTGACGGTGCGGCATGGAGGTCCCCCCTCCTGACGTCTCGTCAGAACTGGTCGTACTCGACGTCGTGGTGCCCGCGTACAACGAGGCGCTCCGGCTGCCCGACACCCTGGTCCTGCTCCGGGCGGCGCTGGCCGAACTCGGCGTGCCCTGCCGGGTCACCGTGGTGGACAACGCCAGCGACGACGGGACCAGCGCCGTGGTGGTGAACGCGCCGCCCGGCCCGGTTCCGGTCCGCCTGCTCTGGTGCGGCGAACCGGGCAAGGGCTTTGCGGTGCGTCGGGGTGTGCTGGCCAGCGACGCCCGTTACGTAGGCTTCTGTGACGCCGATCTGGCCACCGCGCCGGCCGCTCTCGCCCAGGTGCTCAATCTCCTGTACGACGGCGCAGACGCGGTGGTCGGGTCGCGGGCCCACCCCGAGTCGGTCGTCGAGGAGCGGCACAGCGTGCTGCGACGCTGGGGCGCGGTGGCGTTCCGGGGCGCGGTCCGGCAGGTGGTGCGCGGCGTCAGCGAGACGCAGTGCGGGTTCAAGTTCTTCCGCAACGACGTCGCCCGGCGGGTCTTCGCGCCCCTGCGGTGCGGTGGATTCGCGTTCGACGTCGAGGTGCTGGGCCGCGCCGAGCGGGCGGGCGCCCGCCTGGTGGAGATTCCGGTCAGCTGGGTGGACGTACCCGGCTCCCGCTTCTCACCGGTCCGGCACGGCTGGCAGAGCTTCGTGGACGTCGCGAAGATCAACTGGTGGCTCCGTGGCGCCGACGTCGCCCCGGTGATGCCACTCGTCACGCTTCCGGTCACGCCGGACGTCACCGGCGGCACGGCCGCCGTTGGAATGCGGCCGTGAGTGTCGGAACACCCTCTACCGACGCGGCACCCACCACCGACGCCACCGTGGTGGGCCGCCGGGTCGTGGTGCTCAACTGGAAGGACCCCTGGCATCCTGACGCCGGGGGCGCCGAGGTGTACGCCTGGCAGGTCGCCCGCGACCTGGTGACCGCCGGCGCGGAGGTCACCTTCGTCACCGCGCGCCCGAACGGGCAGCCCGGCGACGAGGTCCGCGAGGGCATCCGGATCGTCCGTACCGGCGGCCGGTGGACCATCTACCCCCGGGTGCTGGGCTGGCTGGCGCGCCACCGCCGGCAGTTCGACGCGGTGGTGGACTGCCAGAACGGCATCCCGTTCTTCAGTCCGGCGGTCCTGCCGGCGGCCGTGCCGGTGATCTGCGTGATCCACCACGTGCACGACCGGCAGTTCCGGTTGTACTTCGGCCCGGTCGTGGGTCGCTTCGGCGCCTGGCTGGAGGGACCGGTCGCCCGGCGCGTCTACCGCCGCGCGGTGACGCTCGCGGTCTCCCCCTCGACGGCGGTGGCGATCCGGGAGCGGCTGCGCTGGACCGGCCCGGTGGTCGTGGCGCCCAACGGCGCCGACGCGTCCCGGCCGGCCGCCGCGGGCGTGACCCGCGCCGACCGGCCACGTGTCGTCTGCGTCGGCCGGGTGACCCGGCACAAGCGGGTGGACCTGGTGGTCGACGCCGTGGCCCGGCTCCGGGCGCAACGGCCCGACCTGCGTCTGGACATCGTCGGCGGTGGGCCGGACGCGGCGAGCGTCCGCCGGCTGGTCGACGAGCGCGGGCTGAACGACATGGTCACCGTGCACGGCCACCTGCCCGCCGCCGAGCGGGACGCCCTGCTGGCCGCCGCCTGGTTGCACGTCTCCGCCTCGTGGGGTGAGGGCTGGGGTCTCGTGGTGGTGGAGGCGGCCGCCGCCGGGCTGCCCACTGTCGCCTTCGACGTGGACGGGCTGCGCGACGCGGTCCGGCCGGGCCGTACCGGATGGTTGGTCGACGAGGGTGAGGATCCGGCGCAGAACCTGGCCGCCGGCCTCGACCGCGCGCTGGACTCCCTGGCGACGCCCGGAGAGCCGGAACGGATGGCCGCGGAGTGCCGGCGGTGGAGCGACTCGTTCCGCTGGACCGACACCGGCCGGCGGGTGCGTGCGGTCCTCGGGGATCTGCTGACGCCGCGCCCGCTGCCCTGGGCCGCCGGGAACACGTCGGTGGTGGTCCGGACCGACCAGCCGGAACGCCTTCTGGCCCGGGTGGCGCCGCTCCTGCCGCGTACCCGGCACGTCGCGATCGACGGGCAGAACCTGCTGCTCCTGGTGCCGGCCGCCGAGCCGGCCGCCGTCCGGCAGGCGCTGCTGCAGGCGGGGGTCGCAGCCGACGACATCGACGAGCGGAACGCCGGAGCGGACGAACTGCTCACCGGCGTTCCGGTACGGCAGTGCTGACCGCCTGGTCGACCGCTCGCCGTACCCCCGGAATTCCGAGCGCCACGGTGTCCCTGGCGGTGTGGCGCCTGCGCGAGCTACTGGTCTGTCTCGCGCTGATCGGTCTCTGCGTCACCCAGGAGCCCGGGCTCATCGTGCCCGAGACGAAGCTGGACATGGCCCTGGACCCGGGCGGTTTCCTCGCCCGCGCGGCTCACCTGTGGACCGGGGACTGGCAGTTCGGCACGCTCCAGAACCAGGCCGTCGGCTACTTCTTCCCGATGGGCCCGTTCTTCCTGCTCGGTGAGGCGGTGGGCCTGCCGGCCTGGCTGGTCCAGCGGCTCTGGATGGCGACCCTGCTCTGCGTCGCCCTCACCGGCGTGGTGCGCCTGGCGCGCGCCCTCGACCTCGGCGGTCCGGGATCGCGTCTGGTGGCCGGCGCGATCTTCGCGCTGTCCCCCCGGGCGCTGTCCCTGGTCGGCACGGTCTCGCTGGAACTGCTGCCGTACTGCGTCGCCCCCTGGGTCCTGCTGCCACTGGTCAAGGGGGCCGCGGGCGGTTCGTTGCGGCGGGCCGCGGCGCTCAGCGGGCTCGCTGTGGTCTGCATGGGCGGCGCGAACGGCGCGGCCGTCGCGTGCGCCGTGCTGCCGGCGTTCCTGTACGTGGTGACCCGTGCGCCCGGCCGGCGGCGGATTCGCCTGCTGGCGTGGTGGACGGTGGCGATGGTGGCGGCCACCTTCTGGTGGCTGGTGCCGCTGCTGTTGCTGCAGCGCTACGGGTTCCCGTTCCTCCCGTACACCGAGAGCGCGGCGGTCACGACCAGCGTGACGTCGCTCCCGTCGGCGGTACGCGGCAGCACCCACTGGGTGGGTTACCTGGCCGTCGACGGCGTGCCGTGGTGGCGCGCGGGATGGGCGCTGGTCACCACCCCGTGGATGATCGTGCTCACCGCCCTGATCGCCTGCGTCGGCCTGGCCGGGCTCGCCCGTCGGGACCTGCCGGAGCGGCGGTTCCTGCTCGTCGGCGCGCTGGTCGGCCTGCTGGCCCTGACCGCGGGGAACCTGTCGACCGGGGGCGCCGCGTTCGCGTCGCCGATGCGTGAACTGCTCGACGGTCCGCTCGCCGCCCTCCGCAACCTGCACAAGTTCGACGTCGTGATCCGCCTGCCGCTGGCGCTGGCCGCCGCGCACATGCTGGACACGGTCGGCCGGATCGCGCTCATCCGCCGCTTCACGCGCCCCACGAACATGGCGCCCCGGCGGGTGGCGCTGGGCGCGACCGCCGTCGCGCTCGTGGCGGTGACCAGCGGCGCCGGGATGGCGGGACTCGCTCCGGGCGGCGGCTTCCACGCGCTGCCCGAGCACTGGCGGCAGGCGACCGGGTGGCTCGACCGGCACGCCGGGCCGGGCACCACCCTGCTGGTTCCCGGCTCCAACTTCGCCGAGTACAACTGGGGACGTCCGCTGGACGAGCCGGTGCAGCCGCTGCTGGACTCGCCGTGGGCGGTGCGGGCGCTGGTGCCGGGCGGATCGGCTGGCAACTCGCGGCTGCTCTCCGCCATCGACGAGCGGCTCGCCTCGGGCACCGCCTCGCCCGGACTGGCCGACGTGCTCAGCCGGCTCGGCGTGCGCTACCTGCTCGTCCGCAACGACCTCCGCCAGCCGGTCGGCGGCATCGCCTGGCCGGTCCTGGTACACCGCACGCTTGACAGCGCACCGGGCCTGTTCCGGGTCGCCGCGTTCGGCCCGGCGTCCGGGGTGAAGCCCGACCTGAACGGGGCGTGGGACTACGGCCTGCACGAGCCGTACCCGGCGGTGGAGATCTACGAGGTGGACCGGCCGACGCCCCGGGCCACGCTGACCGACGCCGCGCTGCCGCTCAACCTGGTCGGCGCGCCGGAGACGTTGCTGGACCTCAGCGACGCCGGTGTGCTGGGCAACCGGCCGGTGATCCTCGACGGCGATCCCCCGCTGGTCAGCGACGGCGGCACCGTGCTCGCCGACAGCCTCCGGGACCGGGAGGTCGACTTCGGTCTGGTCCGGGGCAACACCTCGCGGACCCTGACCGAGCAGGACCCGACCCAGTTGGAGCGCCTGGAGCACGACATCCTCGACCCGGCGTGGCGGTCGTCGATCACCTCCTCGGCGTACGCCGGGGTGGCCGACGTCCGGGCGTCGTCCAGCGCGGCGGACGTCACCGGTCCGGCCGGGCTGCGCGACCCGTCGGCCACACCCTTCGCCGCGGTCGACGGCGACATCGGCACCGCGTGGTTGTCCGACGGCGCGCGCAAACCGGTGGGCCAGTGGGTCGAGCTGCGCTTCGCCGACCCGATCGAGGCCGACTCGGTGGAGGTGCAGGTGATGGGCGACGAGGTGATCGGCGCGCCGGTCACCTCGGTACGGGTCAGCACCGAGGGCGGTTCCCAGGTGCACCCGGTGACCGGCGCGGGCCGGTCGACGGCGCGGTTGCCGCTGCCCGCCGGCCGGAGCAGTTGGCTGCGGGTGACAGTCGAGAGTGTCGCGGACGCCGACGTTCCGGGCCGCCGGGCGGGTATCCGGGAGCTGAGTGTCGCCGGGGTGACGCCCGAGCGCTACCTGCGACTGCCGGAGGTGCCCGCCGACGCCGTCGCGCCCGAGGTGGTCGCGCTGGCCCGCAAGGCCACCGATCGATCCGCCTGCGCGGTCGCCGGTGACCACTACCTGTGCGCTCCCGACCTGATCCGGCAGGGCGAGGAGACCGGGCTGGTGCCCCGGCGCTTCGACCTGCCGGACGCGATCCCCACCCAGCTCACCGGCCTGGCCCGGGCCACGCCCGCCACCGCGCTCGCGACGTACGACGAGATGACGGGCGGCGAGACGTTCACGACGTCGAGTTCGTGGTTCGCCGACCCGGTCGCCTCGTCGAGGTCGCTGGGGGACGGGGACGACGGCACGGCCTGGTGGGCGGATCCGAGCGATCCCCAACCGACAGTGAAGATGCGCTGGGCCACCGCGCGCAAGGTGAGCTGGGTGCGGCTGCGGTTCGCGGAGAGCCTCGTCGCGGCGCCGCCCAGGACGGTCCGGATCACCGGTGACGACGGCATCCGGGAGGTGACTGTCGACCTGGACGGTGTCGCCCGCTTCCCGGCTCTGCGTACCCGTGGGCTCACCGTTGCAGTGACCTCTACCGTGCCGAGGGTCAGCCGGTCGACGGCGCTGTTCGAGCCGCAGTCGCTGCCGGTCGGTCTCAGCGGCGTGGACGTGCAGGGCGTGCCCGAACTGAACCAGCCGCGCGGCCTCGACCGTGAGGTGACGCTCCCGTGCGGCGCGGGGCCCACCATCGTGGTCAACGGGGTGAAGGTGCCCACGACGGCCACCGGGACGCTGCGCGACCTGCGCGACCTGCGGCCCCTGCGCTACCGCGCCTGCGCTCCCGCCACGTCGTCGGGCCGGGCCGCGAAGGCGGGCGCGGAGCAGGTCACGCTGCGGGCGGGCGGCAACGAGGTCTCCGCCCCGGCGGACCGGTTCGTCGTGGACAGCGTGATCTTCAGCGGTACGCCGGCCGAACGGCCCGTCGTCGCCGCGTCGCCGCGCCGGGCGTTGAGCGTGGTCGACTGGGACGACCAGCGCCGGTCGATCGAGATCGGTGCGGGTGGCGGCAGCTACCTGATGGTTCCGGAGAACGCCAACGCCGGCTGGCGGGCGACGCTCGACGGGCAGGAGCTGATCGCGGCCCGCCTGGACGGGTGGAAGCAGGGATGGTTCGTGCCGGCCGGTCCCGCCGGCCGCGTCGAGCTGGTCTTCACGCCCGGCGAGCACTACCGGATCGTCCTGTTCGTCGCCGGGGGCCTGTTGGTGCTGCTGATGGTCGGGGCGCTGATTCCCGCGCGCCGCCATCGACCCGCGTACCCGGTGGTGCCGACGATGATGCCGACCGCGCCGCTGCTCGCGGTGGCGGTGCCGGCGCTGCTCGGGGGCCTGGTCGGGCTCGGCTGCGCCGCCGCGGTGGTGGCGCTGCACCGGCGCCGCACGCCCGGCCCGGCATGGATCTGGGTGCCGGCCGCGCTGGGGCTCACCGTCTACGGGACCGAGCGTCTGTGGCTGCCCCGGGTCGGCGCGGAACGGGTGGCGGAGCTACTGGTCCTGTTGCCGACCGGGCTGCTCCTCGTGGCGGTCGCCGCTCTCGTGTTGCGGTTCCGTCGGGTCCGCGGCCGGTACGAGGCGAGTTCCGAGGCCGGCCGGGCCGGCGCCCTGAAGCGCTGGCGCCGGCGTCGCGGCCCGGAGCGGGAGGTCGGGCTCGACGGCCACGGGCCGGCGGCGGCCACCGAGCCGCCGCAGCCGTCGCGCGGGCCGCTCGATGAGGTAGTAGCTGGCCGTCGCGACCGGGACGGTGAGGGCCAGGGTGACGGCGAGGAGAACCCAGAACGAGCTGTTCATCCGGGTGAATCCGAGCAGGCGGAAGCAGACCTCGAGCGCGAGGAGGTGCCAGAGGAAGATGCCGTAGGAGATCCGGCCGAGGAACATGACCGCCCGGTGGCTGAGGAGAGCGCGGGGCACCCCGCCGGACCCCGGCCCGACGAGGGGGGCGATCAGGCACCAGGCGACGAGCAGGAACAGCAGGTGCTCGGTGACCGACTCGACCGGCTTGGCGGGTTCGACCCCGCGCGGGCCGGCGATGGGCGTGCTCGCGATCCAGAGCAGCGCGCCGGCGATGAGCCAGGACGTTCCCGGGGCGAAGGTGAACACGCGCAGGCCGCGCGGCGTGGCGGACCACAGGTCCTCGTCGCCCCGCCCAGACCCGTCACCGGTCAGGCCGGTGAGGAACGGGGTCGAGGTCGTGCCGACGGGCCACGAGGCGAGCACGGCCAGCATGATGCCGATGCCGAACCAGTCGAGAAAGGCGGGCAGCCAGAGCACCGCGAGTCCCGGTAGAGGCGAGTCGGGACCGTGCGCGTACGCATTCCAGATGAGGCCGGCAAGGACGAGTACGGCACCGAACGCCAGTTGGCGCCGGGCTCGCCCGAGCGGGGTACGGCCGCCCATTCGGCGGCCGAGCACCGCTATCAGTGGCAGCGCAAGGTAGAAAGTCGCCTCCGTAGCCAGGCTCCAGGTCTGCTCCATGCCGACCGGGAGTCGCAATGGCTCGTAAATCTGTGCCAGAAGAAAGGGGATCGCCCAGTCCCAGACGGACTTCAGATAGTCGATGTTGAGCCAAGTCAGTGCGACGATCGCCATTGCCCAGTACCCGGGCAGAATGCGCAGCGCGCGGTGCCAGAGGTATCGCCGAACGGATGGTCCTGACTGTCCGTTAATGGCAGCGAGCGCGAATGGCCGATAGAGGAGGAAACCGGACAACGCAAAGAAGATCGCCACCCCGACATCCAGCCTGGCCAGCACAGCTGCGAGGTGGGCGAAGGAGTTGGTCAGTCCGCTGAGAAAGGAGACATGGTGGACGACCACGCCGATCACCGCCACCGCCCGCAGCCCTTCCAATGCGGGCAACCAACCGTCCGAACGGCCGGTATTAGTTGCGGACAGGATCGCCTGTCCGTTGCTCGAGTCCGGTCTGACGGGTCGGCTCACAGTTCCCTCGACATCCATTTGATCTCGCAGCCCGGTGGCTGCTGCACCCCCGGAGTCAGTACGTCGCGAGAGGTCGCATCGGACCATATCCGAAATCGGCCTCGTCATGTACTGTCAGCCGACTAGTCGAGTCTTTACAAGGGGAGGAGTTTCATGCGACCCACGTCGGGTGCCATCTTGGTGGCGGCAGGCGCGTTCCTGATCGTCGGGGCCGTGGCGACGCCGCTGGCCGTCGCGCCCGCTCTGGTCAAGGTGCCCCTTGACCAGAGTTCGGTAACGGTTTCAGAGGCGAAGAACGCGACCGTTCTTGATTTCAGCACGCTGGCCGAGCGCAGCGGCGTCAACCTGACCGCCCACCGCGCGGTGCGCGGCGACGTCGAGGCCGGCAACGCCGACCGGACGGTCTTCAACGTCGGTGTCCGGGTGATCGACGACGCGGGCAAGGAGATCACGGTCAGCACGGACCGGGTCGCCCTCGACCGGCGTACGGCGGAGTCGGTCGCCTGCTGTGCCGAGGCGGTCAACGGCGCGCCCTTCAAGCACGAGGGGCTCACCTACACCTTCCCGTTCGGTACGGAGAAGAAGACGTACCAGTACTTCGACAACACCGCTCGGAAGGCGTACCCCGCCGAGTACGTGGGCACCGAGAAGCTGCAGGGGCTGACCGTCTACAAGTTCGAGATGACGGCCGAACCGATCAAGATCAGCGAGATCGACGTGCCGGGCAACCTGGTCGGATCGGCCCAGCCCACGGTGACGGCCGGCCGCTTCTACGCCAACACCCGCACCCTCTGGGTGGAGCCGGACAGCGGCGTCATCGTCAAGGGGCAGGAGAAGCAGCTTCAGACCCTGCGTGACGAGACCGGCGCGGACAAGATCAAGATCATCGACGCCACGCTCGTCTTCACCGAGGACACCCAGAAGCAGCAGGCCAAGGCGGCCAAGGACGCGCGTGGGCAGATCAACCTGCTGACCACCGTGCTGCCGATCGTCCTCGGCGTCGTGGGTCTGCTCCTGCTCCTGCTCGGCCTGTTCATCATCGTCCGCGCGGCTCGCCGCCGGCCCGACGCGACGCCGGTGGACGCCGGCGACGGACCGGTGGACGACGTGCCGTCGCAGCGTTCGGCGGAGCCGGTCGACGACGACCCGACCGTGCCCGCCGGCGGACGCCACGCCGCGGACCGCGCGGAGTCCTGAGCGCCAACCCTCGCACCACCACACGAGCAGGCCGGCCGACCCACCAGGGTCGGCCGGCCTGCTCGTGTGCGCGGCAGGTGGCAGGTCAGAGGCGGCGCACCGCGTACCGGGTGCAGATCCAGTCCTCGGTGTACGGCAGGTCGGGCCGCTGCCCGACGATCTCCCCGCCGTTGGCGGCCACCAGCCGGGTCATGTCGGCGTCCGGCACCGCTGTCATCTTCATCGGCGCGGGGTAGTTGAGCAGCCGGCGCTGCGCCCAGCTGATCAGGCGGAACGGCGCGAGCTTCCAGATGACGCCCTTGGCCGTACGGGCCGGCTCGGTCGGCAGGCCCACGACGGCGACCCCGCCGGGGCGCAGGACGCGCAGGAACTCGGCGAGGTAGCTGTCGATCGCCGGGCGCGGCAGGTGCTGCAACACGAGCGCGCTGTAGACCAGGTCGAAGTGCCCGTCGGGGAACTGGCTCAGGTCCGGCGCGTCGTTGAGGACGAAGCGGATGTTCCCGGCGCTGCGGTCCAGGCGCCGGGCGGTCTCCAGCATCGACGGGGCGATGTCGACGGCGACGACCTCGCCGGCGTGCGGCGCGAGCGCCTGCGACAGCCGACCGGCCCCGCATCCGAAGTCCAGCGCGCGGTCCCATCGCGTGGGCAGGCCGAGCCGGCCCAGCCATCCGGTCGTCTCCTCGACGTCGGCGCGGCCGGTGGCCAGGAACTCCTCGACGTCCCACTGCCCGCCGCGCTTACCGGGCTGGACGAGGACGGCCCACAGCGGATCTTCGGCGCCCAGCTTGGTCCAGTCGCGCCGTACGTCGTCGAGATTCACGCCGAAACCCTAGGACATCCGGGGGTGCGGCTGGATCGACCCGGTCATCTGCCGGCTCGGATGTTCGGCCGACGACACTGCCCCGAACGGCCCATCGCGCTCGACGCACTGTACATTTGTTACTTGATTGTAATCCCTCGATGTGCCGTCACTGTGGGTTGATCGGGCGCTCGATGACGGTGTCTTTGCGCACTTTGATGCCCTTTTCCTGCTCCGGAGCGTCAACGCCTGGTGATGGCGAGCAAGCTTCGTGGCGCACTCGTGTTACCGCCGGGTACACGAGGGGGTTGTGAGCTGCGCCGCATCGGGTGCACGATCAGGCTCGATCGTTACCCGTCGGTAACAGAGGGCGGGGCCCGGCGCGGGCCACCGGTACGACAACCGGCCGCCGCGCACATTCGCTCGAGGAGGAACCCGTGCAGAATCGGCTCGACAACCAGGGTCGTACCCGGTGGAAGCGGTTCGCCGCCATGATCGTGCCCACCACGGCAGCCGCCGGTGCCATCCTGTTCGGCATGTCGACCGGCGCCATCGCCTCCGACATCACCGTGTCCGGGCAGACCTTCAAGATCGGCGCGGACCGCCTGGAGGGCGAGGGCTTCAAGCAGTACGGCGGCATCGTCCGCGAGAAGGGTGAGGACGGCAAGGCCGGCGCGACGCGCCCGGTCGCGATGGCCGAGATCAGCAGCGCCGACCTGTACAACCTCTGCCAGTCCGTCCGCGCCGACCTGCCCGGCCTGCCGGTGGTGCTCACCATCAACGCCGGCGAGGGCAAGGACCCGGCCCGCGCCAAGGACCTGGTGATCGCGATGGACTCGCTCGAAGGCAACGCGACCTTCACCAACATCCAGATCGGCCGCGACGCCAGCGACCTGAACCCGACGGCCCAGCGCGGCTCGTTCGGCCAGAACTCCGACCGGGTCACCATCCGCGACCTGAAGCAGGTGTCCCGCTACACCACGTCCTCGACGTTCAACCTGGTCGGGCTGCGGCTCAAGGTCAACGTGGGTGACGACGCCAAGGGCAAGGAGTGCTTCTGAGCTGAGCACGGCCCGCGGTGGCCGACCACCGCGGGCCCGCCCCACCGTCCCCGCCCCCGCTCCGCCAGGAGGAGTACGTGACAACCGTCGAACCGTCCCACGCCCGGCTCGGCACCGCGGCCCGGACGTGGCGGACCTTCCGCCGCTGGCAGCGGAGCCGGCCGTTCTGGGGCGGCCTGTTCATCATCCTGGCCGGGGTGGAGATGCTCGCCTCCACCCGGCTGACCCTCAACGGCCTGAGCTTCAGCAGCGGCGCCACCGGCCTGCTCTCGTTGCTGATCCCGGCCATCCTCGGGACCTGCGGCGTGCTGCTCTGGCTCAGTCCGGCGCAGCGGCTGTTCTACTCGATCGTCGCGGCGGTCACGACCGTCTACTCGCTGATCGGGCTCAACCTCGGCGGCTTCTTCCTCGGCCTGCTGCTGGGCATCGTGGGCAGCGCGCTCGCCTTCGCCTGGGTGCCGGCCCGGCCGGCGGAGCTGGCGGCTGACGAGCGCGACACCGAGGCGGACGACGAGCGCGACACCAGGGTGGACCAGCGGGACGCCGACCTGCTCGACGTCGACGGCCCGGTCGGCGTCGAGCAGGTCGGCGCCGACCAGTCGGTCACCGGCCGGCCGGGCGGCCCGGAACCCGCTGACGAGCAGCCGGCCGGGGAACTGCCGACCGTCGAGGTGCCGGCCGCCGTACGGCCGGCCGTCGAGCAGCCGACTGCCGAGCGGCCGGGCGGGGAGCGGCCGGTCCCTCGGCAGTCGGTGAACGGGCAGGCGGCCGGATCCGACGGCGGCCCGCCCGAGTGGGCGGGCCGTTCAGCGGACCCGCGTGCCTTCGGCATCGTCCTGCTGGTGCTCGGCCTGGCCACCGCCGGCCTGGCCGTGCAGCCGCGCGCGGTACAGGCCGCACCGAGCAGGCCCGCCGCCAGCGCCTGCCCGACGAAGCCCGCCACGCCGTCGAAGGCACCCTCCGCGACGCCCACCCCGACGCCGAGCGCGAGCCCGACGCGGGAGGGCAACATCATCACCGACTTCTTCGAGGGGATCGGTGACCTGTTCAAGGGCGGCAGCAAGAAGAGCGAGACACCCTCGCCCACACCGACCGCGAGCGGATCGGCGGCCCCGACGAGCAAGCCGACCACCCGTCCCGGCTCGACCGACTGCCCGACACCGGGCAAGCCGGGCAAGGAGGAACCGGCGAAGCCCGGCAAGGTGGAGCCTGGCAAGCCGCTGCCGCGTATCGCCGCCGACCCGGGCCTGCCGAAGGTGGCCAAGCAGCCGTCGAAGCTCACCGGCTCCAAGGTGACCATGACCGGGCTGCGGTTCGAGGGGATCACCGACCTGCGGACCGAGCAGGGCGCGCTCAAGGTGCTGAAGTTCAGCATGAAGGAAGCCGTGACCGACGACTTCCTGCTGGTCGCCGACGGCCCCAGCGGTCGCACCCAGCGGTACGCGACCGACCGTCTAACCGTCCGCGACGACGTCGCGTTCTACTGCACCCGGTTCGTCGGCAAGCTCGCCGGCATCAAGCTGACGCTGACGCCGGACCTGCCGTTCCCGGACGGCCTGCCGGTCACGCTGCCCATCCCGGTGACGTTCACCGACCCGGTCATCGACCTGGCGTACGTCACCAGCAACACGCTCACCGGCCGGCCGACGCTGAAGGTGACGCTCGGCGCCTGACCGGACGGGTGCCGGCGGAACGCGCCGCCGGCACCCGGAAGCCGGCTCAGAGCCGGGCCAGCGCCTTACGCAGCGGGTCCAGCCCCAGCGAGCCCAGGTCGAGCGCCTGGCGGTGGAACTCCTTGAGGTCGAAGTCGGCGCCCTTGCGGGCCTTCGCGTCCTCCCGGGCCTGCAACCAGATCCGCTCGCCCACCTTGTACGACGGGGCCTGCCCGGGCCAGCCCAGGTAGCGGTTCAGCTCGAAACGCAGGTTCTCGTCCGGCACCCGGCAGTGCGCCCGCATGAACTCCCAGCCCAGCTCCGGCGTCCACCGCTCGCCCGGGTGGAAGCCGAACGGGTTGTCCTTCGGGATCTCCAGCTCCAGGTGCATGCCGATGTCCACGATGACCCGGGCCGCGCGCAGCGCCTGCCCGTCGAGCATGCCGAGCCGGTCACCGGGGTCGCCGAGGTAGCCCAGCTCGTCCATCAGCCGCTCGGAGTAGAGCGCCCAGCCCTCGCCGTGCCCGGAGACCCAGCACAACAGCCGCTGCCAGCGGTTGAGCAGGTCGGCCCGGACGGCCGTCTGCGCGACCTGCAGGTGGTGACCCGGCACGCCCTCGTGGTAGACGGTGGTCACCTCCCGCCAGGTGGAGAAGTCGGTGATGCCCTGCGGCACCGCCCACCACATCCGCCCCGGCCGGGAGAAGTCCTCGCTCGGGCCGGTGTAGTAGATGGCACCGTCGCTCGTCGGCGCGAGGCAGCACTCGATCCGGCGTACCTGCTCGGGGATGTCGAAGTGGGTGCCGTTCAGGTCGCTGACCGCCTGGTCGGCGAGCGCCTGCATCCAGTCCCGGAACGCCTCCTTGCCGCGTACCGTCCGCGCCGGGTCGGCGTCGAGCGCGCGTACCGCGTCGTCGATCGAGGCGCCGGGCCCGGCGATGCGCGCGGACACCGTCCGCATGTCGGCCTCCAGCCGGGCCAGCTCCGCGAAACCCCAGGCGTACGTCTCGTCCAGGTCGACCTTCGCGCCGAGGAAGTACTGCGAGGCCAGTTCGTAGCGCTCCCGCCCGGCGGCCTGCTTCTCCCGCCCGGCCGGCGCCAGCTCGTTGCGCAGGAACTGCCCGAACTCGGCGGTGGCGGCGGTGGCGGCGGCCGCGCCCTTGCGCAGCTCCGCGCCGAGCGCGCCGTCGGCGTCGAGCCGCTCGACCATGCCGTGGAAGAAGTTGTCGCCCTCCGGGTCGACCCAGACGTCGCACTGCTTGGCCACCTCGACGAGCTGCACCTGCGAGCTGACCCGTCCCGCGGCGGCGGCCTCGCGCAGCGTGCGCTTGTAGCCGTCGAGCGCCGACGCGAAGCGGTTGAGCCGGGCCGCCACGTTGGCCTTAGCCTCCTCGCCGTCGGTCGGCATGAGGTCGAAGACCATCCGGATCTCGTGCAGCCCGCTGGAGATGACGTTGACCTCGCTGCCGGTCTCGCCGGCCTCGTACCGGGCCAGCTCCAGGCCGAGGCGCTCCTGCATGGCCTCCTTGGCGGTCCGCTCGGCCTCGGTCTCCGGCTCGGTCACGTCGAGTTCGCCGAGCGTGCGCCGGGCCAGGTCGGCGCGGGCCGCGTAGCCGTCGGGCGACAGGTCGTCGAGCTGGTCGTCGTAGCCGGCGATGCCGACGTAGGTGGCCCCGGTCGGGCTCAGCGGAGCCCACTCGGCCACGTACCGGTTGGCGAGGTCATCGATTCGTCCCACGAGGGGACCCTACGTGACCCCGCAGCCGAATTCCGCACGACATCGTCGTACCCGTGGGGCAGAGTGTCAGGGGTGACAGTCGATTTCACTCCTGACCGCGCGCCGCTGCGGAGCTGGCTGCCGGGGTTCGTCGCGCTTGCCGCCATCTGGGGTTCGAGTTTTCTGTTCATCAAGGTCGGCGTGGCCGAGCTGCACCCCGTGCACCTCACTCTCTACCGGGTGGCCACCGGCGCGGTCACGCTGCTGGTGGTGCTCGCCGTGCTGCGCGACCGGCTGCCCCGCGACCTTCGCGTCTGGGGGCACATGCTCGTGGTGGCCGCGTTCGGCGTCGCGGTGCCGTTCACGCTGTTCGGCTACGGCGAGCAGCGGGTCGAGTCGATGCTCGCCGGCATCTGGAACGCCACCACGCCGCTGATCGTGCTGCCGCTGGCGGTGCTGGTGTTCCGCACCGAGCGGCTGACCGTGCGGCGGGCGGTCGGGCTGGGGCTGGGCTTCGTCGGGGTGCTCGTGGTGCTCGGCGTCTGGGAGGGCGTCGGTGGCGCCCACTTCGTCGGCCAGCTCATGTGCTTCGGCGCGGCTGCCTGCTACGGGCTCGCCATTCCGTACCAGAAGAAGTTCGTCGCGGGCAGCGCGTACTCCGGGCTGTCGCTGTCGGCGGCCCAGCTGCTGGTGGCGACCGCGCAGCTCGCGCTGGTCGCGCCGTTCGTCGGGACGCCGCCGTCCCCGGCCGGGCTCTCGCCGCGCGTGATCGCGAGCGTGCTGGCGCTCGGCGCGCTCGGCACCGGGCTCGCCTTTGTCATCAACATGCGCAACATCCGGCTGGCCGGGGCGAGCACGGCGTCCACAGTGACGTACCTGGTTCCGGTGTTCGCGGTGCTCGTCGGCGCGGTCGTGCTGGGTGAGCGGATGACCTGGCACCAGCCGGTGGGTGCGCTCGTGGTGCTGGCCGGCGTGGCGGTCGCGCAGGGCCTGTTCGGGCGGCGCCGCACGCACCCGGACGTGGTGGTGCCGGCCCGCACTGTCGAACCGGCCGCCCAGGGCTGACCCTCAGCTACGGCCGGCTGTCCACTTCACCAGGCGGTCGGCCGTCCAGGTGTTCACCACCCGGTTCGCCGGCACCCCGCACAGCGCGGCCCGCTCGCAGCCGAACCGCTGCCAGTCGAGCTGGCCGGGGGCGTGCGCGTCGGTGTCGATGGCGAACCGGCACCCGGCCTCCAGCGCGAGCCGGATCAGCCGCTTCGGCGGGTCCTGCCGTTCCGGCCGGGAGTTGATCTCGACGGCCACGTCGTGCTCGGCGCACGCCGCGAAGACGGCGTCCGCGTCGAACTCGCTCTCCTTGCGGGTACGCGCTCGGTGCCCCTTGTCGCCCGGCCCGGTCACGCCGGCGGGCCGGGAGGAGACCATCCGGCCGGTGCAGTGCCCGAGGATGTCCAGGTGCGGGTTGGCGATCGCGGTCAGCATCCGGCGGGTCATCTTCGCCCGGTCGTCGTTCAGCCCGCTGTGCACCGAGCCGACCACCACGTCCAGGCGGGCCAGCAGGTCCTCGTCCTGGTCCAGCGAGCCGTCGGCGAGGATGTCCACCTCGATGCCGGTGAGCAGGCGGAAGCCCTTCGGCAGCGCCTCGTTGACGGCGGCGACGTGGTCGAGCTGCTTGCGCAGCCGCTCCGCGGTCAGGCCCCGGGCCACCTTCAGCCGTGGCGAGTGGTCGGTGAGCACCAGGTACTCGTGGCCCAGCTCGACCGCCGAGAGCGCCATCTCCTCGATCGGCGAGCCGCCGTCGGACCAGTCCGAGTGGGTGTGGCAGTCGCCGCGCAGCGCGTCCCGCAGCTTCGCCGCCGCCTCGTCCAGGTCGGTGCCCTCGGTCGCCAGCAGCCGGCGCAGGTAGACCGGTTCCTCCCCGGCCAGCGACTCGGCCACGCAGCGGGCGGTGACGTCACCGACGCCGGACAGCTCGGTCAGCTTGCCGGTGCGGGCCCGCTCGGCCACCTCGGCGGCGGGCAGCGCGCCGAGGGTCTTCGCGGCCGACCGGAACGCCCGGACCCGGTAGGTGGCCTCGTTGGCCCGTTCCAGCAGGAACGCGATCCGGCGCAGGTCGGCGATGGGATCCCGGGCACTCATGCCCTGGAACCTACGCGCATCCGCCGCCCGCCGCGCGACCCCGCACCGTCAGCCGCCAGTGGTGGACCGGCCCGGCGACGCCGGGCAGCCGTGCTTGCGCTGCCAGGCGGTGACCTCGGCGACCGGCGAGCGGTTGCCGTCCTTGCGCCACGAGTTCAGGTAGGGCGCCGGCCAGACCACGCCCCGGCGGATCCACCAGTCGTCCTTTCCCGTGCACTTCGGGGAGAGTCCGAAGTGCAGGTGACAGACGTTGTTGGCGTTGCCGGTACGGCCGACCTTGCCGAGCTGCTGCCCGGCCCGGACCCGTACGCCCGGGTCGATGCCGGCCGCGATCGCGCTCAGGTGCGAGCCGTAGTAGCGCACCCCGTCGTCGCCGAGCAGCGAGACGGAGAGCCCGCCGTTGTTCGGCCCCTGCGGCCCGCGCTTGTCGAACCGGTCGACCCGGCTCACCTCCAGCACCACGCCGTCGGTGACCGCCACCACCGGCTCGCCGCAGTCGGCGAACACGTCGGTGCCCGGGTAGCCGCCGTGCGTCGGGTGGTAGTCGACGTTGCCGGCGCGGACGGGGAAGACCCGCTTCACGTCCGTGCGGGCCGGCGACGGCGGGGAGGCGGTCGGCGGTGCCGGGCTCGCCGGGTCGGCGGGCTGCGCGCCCGTCGCGATCGGGCTCGGTTCCTGCCACCTGTCGGCGCGCCCGGTGGAGGCGCCACACCCCCCGGCGGCGAGCGCCGCGACGAGCAGCAGGACCGGGTACGCCGGCCGCGTCCGGCGTCCGATCGATGGCGAGCGCATCCGGTCATCCTGACAGACCACTACCGTAGGGACGAACGCCGCGACCGCGTCACACCCGCCGGTCACTGTGCGTGACGCCGACGTGGATCGTTCGGGGAAGGGGGCGGTGGTGACGTACGGGTGGCAGGGCGGACCCGAGGGGACCGGTCCGGGGGCGTTCCCGCCTCCGCCGCGTACCCCCTCGGGACTCTTCCCGTCCAACGCGCCGATCCGGCCCAGCTACCGCGAGCCGTACCCGATCACCGGCGCCGGGGTCGCGGTCGGCGCGCTCGTCGCGTTCGCCTGGTTGCTGCTGTTCGGGCTGCTCGGCCGCAACATCGCGGGTTACGCCTGGTGGACTCTGCTGGCCGGCGCCCTGGCCTGGGCGGCGGCTGCGGTGCTGGTCCGCCACGGTGACCGGGGGGTCGCCACCGGGGTCGCGATCGTCACCGCCGGTGGTTGGAGCATCGCCGCCGCGCTGGTCGCGATGCGGTGGGCGCAGACCGGCGACTGGCCGCTCTGGTGACCATGGGTGCCGGTTTCGCTGCGTAGCGAAGGCCACCTTGACGTTCGCGCGGTGACGGTCCACCCTCGGCGGTATGGCCTGGACCACACCGCCGCGGCTCGACCCCGAGCGGAGCCGCCGTCGCCTGCAACTCCTTGCCGAGTTGGCCGGTGCCCGCGCGGTGCAGCAGCGCCAGCGACCACAGCGCGCGCGTACCGAGCGGCTGCGCCAACTCATCGCCACCCGTCGGCGCGTCGTCGGCTGACCGGCTTTCTCTTCAGAACGGCCGGCCCTTACGGGGCGTTGACCGGTCGCCCGCCGACCCGACCGGTTAACGTGCATCGCGTGACCTGTCGGCGTGCTGCCGAGGCCAATTTGGGGGGACCGTGTCGTACTTCGCTGCTGCCGTGGCGCGCGTCGACGGCGGCTGGACCGCGGGCGAGGTGAGCCTGCGGGGCGTCACCGACATCGAGGAGGTGGCGGACCGGCTGCGCGACGTCGAGCCGGACGCCGACCTGTCGCTGCTGTTCGTCGAGGCCGACGACACGTACCTGGTCGTCCTGCGCCTGGACGAGGGGGAGGACCTGCGGGTCTTCGGCTCCGACTCGGCGTTCGCGGAGGAGTCCCGCCTGGGCGCGCTGCTGGTCGGCGACCTGAAGACGTCGGTGACCGGGCTGGAGGAGGTCGACGAGCCGCGCGCCTCCAGCGGGGACGACGACAACGAGCAGCCCGCTGTGGACCCGGAGGCCGACCCGGTCGGTGACGCGGACCTGCTGGCCGACCTGGGCATCCCGGCGCAGAAGCTGCTCGCGCTCTGCGCACACGAGGGTTCCATGCCGGCCGACGTCACCGCCGAGATCTGCCAGGTGCTCGGCTGCGTGGACGAGGTTGAGGAGTTGCGTGAGGTCTGAGCCCGGGGAGTCCCGGACGCCCGGCGCCGCCGAACCCGCCGACGCGACCGATCCGGCGCTGGAGACCGTACGCCCGGGGCAGCCCACCCCCGGCCGGGCCGCGCGCGTCGGTCCCGGCGCGGACGAGGCGCTCGCCGAACCGGGCGCGGTCGGCCGCCGGCAGCGGCACGAGCTGTGGATGCGCCGGGCCCTGGAGGTCGCGGTGACCGGCCCGGACGAGGCGATCCCCGACGCCGACGACGTGCCGGTCGGCGCGGTGCTCTACGGCCCCGACGGCGCCGAACTGGCGATCGGGCGCAACGAGCGGGAGCTGACCGGCGACCCGACCGCGCACGCCGAGGTGCTGGCGCTGCGCCGGGCCGCGCAGCGGCTGGGCCGCTGGCGGCTGGACGACTGCACGCTCGTCGTGACGCTGGAGCCGTGCACCATGTGCGCCGGGGCGATCGCGCTGGCCCGCGTCTCGACAGTGGTGTTCGGCGCGTGGGAACCCAAGACCGGCGCGGTCGGGTCGCTCTGGGACGTGCTGCGCGACCGCCGCGTCACGCACCGCCCCGAGGTGTACGGCGGCGTGCTGGAACGCGAGAGCGCGGCGTTGCTGCGCGCGTTCTTCCGCTGAGGTGTGCTCGGCTCAGGCGCTCGTCGGCGCCGGGCGCAGCAGCGTCGCGGCGACCCCCTGGGCGACCTCGGTCCACGCGGTCGGGCGCAACGTCGCCGGGTCGAGCCGGACGATCGACCGGGTGCCGGTGGCGTGCACGGTGGCGCCGTCGGTCGAGCGGAACTCGAAGGCGTACCGGGCGCTGCTGGTGCCGAAGTGCTCCAGCCAGAAGTGCACAGCCACAGTGCCGACGCCGGTGACCGGCGCGCGGTAGCTGATGGTGAACTCGCGGACCGCGTGGAACACGTCCGGCGCGGCGTGCACGTCGCCGCGGAAGGCGACGCCGCGCTCGGCCCAGTACGGCGTGAGCGCGCGTTCCAGCAGCACCGCGTAGCGGGCGTTGTGCAGCAGGCCCATGGCGTCGAGGTCGTCGAAGTGCACCGGCACGTGCGCGACGTGCCCGAACTCGGCGGCCTGCCGCTCGACTGTGGTGTGGCTCATGACTGGCCTTCCGGTAGCAGGGTCGGATCCGGGCAGAGCGCCCGCAGCCGGGTCAGCAGGCCCTGGCGGGCGTGCCGGTAGGTGGCGTCCGGGTCGAGCAGCCGGGACCGCATCACCGCGCTGATCCCCAGCGCGTCGATCTCGTACGCGAGCAGTGGCACGTCCAGGTCGGCGGGGAGTTCGCCGAGGTCCACCGCCTCCTGGACGAGGCGTTCCAGCAGCGCGGTCCAGCGGGCGAACGCCTCGGCGAGCCGGTCGCGGACCGGGCCGGGGCGGGCGTTGTACTCGAACTCGGTGTTGGCGAAGAAGCAGCCGCCGGGCAGCACCCGGGCGGCGTAGAAGTCGATCCGGGCCTCGTGCAGCGCGCGCAGCCGGCGTACGCCCCGGGGCGCCTCCAGGGCGGGCGCGACGATCATTTCCTGCCACTGCGCGACGGCCCGGTCGACGGTGGCGAGTTGCAGCGCCTCCTTGGAGCGCCAGTGCGCGAAGAGGCCGGACTTGCTCACCTCCAGCCGGTCGGCGAGCTGGGCCAGGGAGAGGCCGTGCAGGCCGACCTCGGTGGCCAGCGCCACGGCGGTGTCCAGCACCGCGGTGCGGGTGCGGTCGCCACGGGCGACGCGGCCGTCGGAGGTCATGCGGGCAGCGTATCGGGAAACAAGCACGACCGGTCGTATTTATTTTTGTGACCCCGGTAACGCGCGACCGCCCCGCCACCTTGCGGTGACGGGGCGGCCCAGGGTCGATCAGGTCAGGCGATGATGGTGTCCAGCGCGATCTCGACCATCTGGCCGAACGTCTGCTCACGCTCCTGCGACGTGGTCTTCTCGCCGGTCTTGATGTGGTCGCTGACGGTCAGGATCGTCAGCGCGCGGGCCTTGAAGCGCGCCGCGATCGTGTAGAGCGCCGCCGACTCCATCTCCACCGCCAGCACGCCGTAGTCGGCGAGCGTGTCGTACAGGTCCGGCCGGTCCGTGTAGAAGGCGTCCGCCGCCAGGATCGGCCCCACCCGCATGCTGATGCCGCGCCGCTCGGCCACCTCGACCGAGGTACGCAGCAACCCGAAGTCGGCCACCGGGGCGTAGTCGATCAGCCCGTCGAAGCGCATCCGGTTCATGTTCGAGTCGGTGGACGAGCCGATCGCCGCCACCACGTCCCGCAGCTGCAGATCCTCGGTCAGCGCGCCGCAGGAGCCGACCCGGATCAGCGACTTCACGCCGTACTCGTTTACCAGCTCGTGGGCGTAGATCGAGGCGGACGGCATGCCCATGCCGGAGCCCTGGACGGACACGTCAACGCCGTTCCACTTGCCGGTGAAGCCCAGCATGCCGCGCACCGTCGTGTAGCAGCGGGCCCCCTCCAGGTAGGTCTCCGCGATCCACTTGGCCCGCAGCGGGTCACCCGGCATCAGGACCCGCTCGGCGATCTCTCCCGGCTCAGCGCCGATGTGCGTACTCATGGCAAAGATCCTGCCAGGCCGGGCCGAGGGATACCGGTTCGGCGTCCAAGCCGGCGGTCCTGTACCCTCGTCGGCGGTGGCGTGTCCGAGTGGCCTAAGGAGCACGCCTCGAAAGCGTGTGAGGGTTTACGCCCTCCGCGGGTTCAAATCCCGCCGCCACCGCTCGTGAACAGCGAGAACGCCCGGTCGATCCGCGAGGATCGACCGGGCGTTCCGCGTTCCGGGTCAGCTCCCGGCGAAGTCCTCGCCGAGCAGCGCGCGGATCCGGCTCAACGCCCGGGCGTCCCGCATCTTCACGGCCGATACGGAGATGCGCAGGATCTTGGCGACGGTGGCGACGCTCTGGTCCTCCCAGTGCCGCAGCACCACGATCGCCTGGTCCCGGATCGGCAGCGTCGCCAGCGCGGTCATCAACGCGACGTGCAGGTCCGTCGCCGCCGTCGGTTCCGGCCGCTCGGGGAGATCGGCGCAGACCACCTCGGTGCCGCTGCGCCGGCTCCGCTGGTCGAAGACGGCGTTCATGAGCACCCGGCGGCTGTACGCGTCGAGGTTCGCGGCATGCCGGATGCGGGCCCATGAGGCGTACATCCGGGTGAACGTGATCTGGGTCAGGTCCTGGGCGAGGTGCCAGTCCCGGCACATGAGGTAGGCGGTGCGTCTCAACCGGGGCGCGGTCGCCGCGACGAACGCGCTGAAGTCCTCGTCCCGGTTGCTGCGCTCACGGCGACGGGCGGCGCTCCAGCGGGCCAGCGCTCCGGCCGGGCGTTCGGCGGTCGGCGTAGCGCGTACGTCGATCTGCCCGCTGGTCACTCACCCTCCCCGGAGTCCGAGCGCGCCGGGCACGGACCGCCCAGGACCTGATCGACGCCGTCCCGGTCGTGGAAGTTCGCCACGAGTTCGGAGTAGTCCTTCGCCCTCGTCAACGTGACCTGGAAGGACTCGGGCATCTGCTCCGGTTTGACCGCGTGGACCAGATCCGGGCTGTTCCGGTACATCTCCTTGAATCTGGCATACGCCTCGTCCCGGCTCTGGAACGTTACGCTCCGCACGAGCGGATCCGACCGGAGCGCGTCGTGTAGGTCGAGCCGCTGCTGATCAGTGATGTCATGCCGCAGGAAGACGCGGACGTCGACCGGCTCGTCACCCCACTGTCGCTCACAGGTGGCGTCGGCGGAGGGCATCAGCGCGCCGGCCGCCACCACCGGCGGCACCGGTTCCCTCGATGTCGGCGTCAGGTTCAGGGCGACCAGGACAGCGGCGATCGTGACGAGACAGGCCGCCGTGCCTCCCGTGACCAGCCGGCGTCTGCGTCGCAGCGCGGCGCCCCCGGCCATGGCCTCCCGGGCCAGTTCCCCGGTCGGGGGTACGGGTTCCACCTCGAGTGCCCGCTCGAAGAGCACACGCAGTTTCTGGTTCACAACTCGCTCCTGGTGTCCGACGGCGTCCTCTCTTAGGGACCGGTCGAGTCGCCGTATCGGTCACACCGGAGCTCCTGCGGGTTAGTGTCAGCGTCTGCTCAAGGGAGGAATCGCTGTGGTTCTCACGCCTGAACAACCGTTGGCACCCGCCGGACCGGTCATGTCCCGTTCCGGTGGCTCCTTCCGGCCGCACCTGATCTGGGAGGCGGTGCTGCTGGCGCTGACCGTCGTCGCCGCGGTGGTGTGGTACTCCCAGGACGGGTCGCGGCTGTCGCCGCTGGTGTTCAACATCGCCTCCGCTGGCCTGTTGGCGACCGCCTTCGCGCTGTCGCTGCGCACCGCCACGCCCAACCTCGCGGTCGTCGCAGTCGGGGCACTCGCCGGCCTGACGTACGCGGAGGTGCTCGACGCCGGCGCCCCGGTCCTCGTCGCGGCGGTCGCCGCGATCGCCGCCGCGGCGTTCTTCGGTCTCGGGATGGGCCTGATCGCCGGGCTGCTGCAGGCGCCCGGGTGGGCGGTGTCGCTGGGCGGGCTTGCCCTGACGCAGGGCATTCTGCTCGCCACCACCGGCAGCGGCGGTCCGCGGCGGCTCGCGAGCGAAGGTTGGATCCGGTCCGACGGTGCCGGGGCCGGGTGGCTGGTGCTGTTTCTCCTGCTGTCGATCGGCGGCGCGGTGGTGTGGTCGATCCCGGCGGTGCGGCGGGCGCTGAGCGGCAACCGGGTCGTCGCCGGGGAGCCGCTGTCGCCGTTCGGTGCACGGCTGCTGGGCGCGGTCATCGGCCTGGGCGGTTCCAGCCTGATCGCGGGCGCGGCCGGAGTCCTGCTGGCCGGCCGGATCGGTGCCGCAATCCCATCGGCCGACATCGGCCAGCTGACGTTGGTGGCCGGCGCCGTCCTGCTCGGCGGCGTGAGCGTGGCCGGCGGGCGGGGCGGCTTCGCGGGCACCGTGCTGGGGGTCACCCTGCTGTGCCTGGTGCAGATGATCATCCTCGTCGCGGACGGCCCCCGGTGGCTGCCGACTGTCGTCTTCGCGCTGGCGATCCTCGCCGGCCTGGGCGTCAGCCGGGCGCTGGAGGCCCTGCAACCGGCACTGCCCGCGAGCGTGTCGGGTGCCGGGCCGGCGGAGCCGACGCGGAAGTACTGACCGCTGTCAGCTCGGCCGGGCGTTCTCGCTGCCGGGGCGTGGTCAGCGCGGTACCGGCGACGAGCACTGCCGGAACATGATCCTCCCGCTTGTGACCTCGGGGCCGGTGCACCTCTTCAGTACGAGACCCTGCCCGCCGCCGAACCTGTCCTGGCGGAAGTCGGTGGTCACCTCCACCGTGCCGTCTATGCCGACGACGTAGAGGGTCGGGATCGGGTCGCCTTCGTCCGTCGACGAGGTCACGGCGAGGCGGGCGGGGCGGTGCGCCTGGACCGCGTCGAGGAAGCAGGTGATCGCGGCTTCCGGTACGCGGTCCATGAGCCCGAGCACGTGATCGCCGCAGTTCACTGTGGCTCCCGTGCCAACAGGGGGCGAGGCGTCCGTACCTCCGTTGTTCGTCGCGGCCACGCCGGCGGACACTGTCGCGACTGTCAGGACCGCGACGAGCGCCACGCCGCCTGCCGTCCGTCGTCGACGTAGGCGCTCGCCGCGCGCGCGGACCCGCTCGGGCGGCGCCAGGTTCAGAGCGGCGGTGTCGTCCTCCAGCGCCGCGATGGCCTCACGGATGCGTGCTGACATCGGAGTCCTTCCGCTCGTCGTCGGCATCGAGCAGCGGGGCGAGCGCCGTCCGCGCACGGGACAGGTAGACCTTGACGGTGCCGGCGGGCATCCCGGTGGTCTCGGCGATCTCGCTGATCGGCAGGTCGGAGAGGTAGTGCAGGACCACCACCCGCCGCTGCGACTCCGGTAGCTGCCGGAGCGCCGCCAGGACCGCGACCCGGTCCGGTGACGGCTCGGGCGCTTCTGTGGACGGGCCGAGTCTCGCCCGTGCGGCGAGCCAGCGTCGGACGCTGCGCCACCGGTTGGCGGCCAGCCGCCACGCGACCGTTCGTACCCAGGCTTCGGGCGAGTCGTAGCCGGACAGCGACGACCAGCGCGCCCAGGCGCGGGCGTACGCCTCCTGCACGACGTCCTGTGCCTCGCCGAGATCGCCGCAGACCGCGTAGACCTGGTGCAGGACCCGGGCCGAGGTCGCCGCGTAGAAGGCGTCGAAGTCGTCGCTCGTGCCCATCCGCATCGTCCCTCTCCCTGGCCGTCACACATATACACACCGCCAGGGGGCCACCGGTTACAGCCAGGTGGTCGAGCCGAATGTCAGCAGGGGCCGTAGCCCTCGTCGAAGAGGCGGCGGGCCCAGTCCGCGTACCCGGCGATGATCTCGCGGACGGTGACGCCGTCGTGCAGGAACAGGTACGCGCGGTCGCCGTCGCGGGCGAGCAGCCCGGCGAAGCGGTGACTGCCGGGCGGCGCCGGCAGGTCGGTGGCGCCGGGGTACGCGGCGCGGACCTCGCCGATCGGCGTGCCGGCGCTGATGCCCTCCGGTGTGCTCATCGGGTCGTCCAGCCAGAGCAGGACGAGCCGGTCGTCAACGAAGATCGGGCTGACCGCCCCGTGTCCGACGAGTGCGGGCCCGCAGGCCTCCTCGTCGGCGCGCAGCACGCCGCGGCGGGTCAGGTCCGCCTCGGTGGCGCCGAACTCCGCGTCGCGCAGGCCCTCCAGGCTGACCACCTGGGCGGCGCCGACTGGCCGGGCCGGCCACTGTGGATGAACGCCGCTGCCCGCCACTGATGCGGCAGCAAGCAGTACGGCAATAAAGCCGAATTGTCGTAATTTCATGCAATCCCCCAGTCACCAACGGGACCGGGGCGATGAGGTTGCTGGTGCTGGCCGGATTGGCGAAGTTCCCACTCTTCGGCCAGCTCGTCCCAGTAGTCGGCGGACAGCCCGCGCCGGCCGTGCGTCAGCCAGCCGTCGGTGTCGCGCTCCAGGTGCAGGCCCAGCTCGGCGAACGGGTCGATCCACGCGCCCGGCTCCGCGCCCAGCCTGGCCAGCGCCGTGTTGATCGGCCACTCGGTACGCGGCCGGTCGAGCGCGGCGTCGTACCGCGGCCCCCAGCTGACCTCGCCGCCGAGCCACACCACCGCCGACTGGTGGCCCAGCCCGCCCGCGAACTCCGCCTCCAGGTACGCGACAGGGCCGCTGGTCGACCAGCGGGCCAGCACCTCCGCCAGCGGCGGCGAGAGCACCAGCCGGAACGGGCGCTCGGCGCGCGGCTCGTCGGTGGCGAAGTCCGGCAGCCCGCCGGTCAGCTCCTGCACCAGTTGCGGGGTCACCGGCAGCAGCGCGAAGTCCTGACGGAGGGCGGCGAGCACCGCGTGGTCCAGGTCGGCGGTCTGCTCGCGAAGCAGCTCGACGTCGGCGACCACGGCGCTGAGCTGGTAACTCATCCGGTCCTCTCGGCGTCCACAGGCTGTGGATAGAACATGTGTACGACGATCTCAGGTGGTTCCGTTGGTCAGATACCTCGGGCGTCCGTCGCTCAGCGCGGCCACCGCGTGACGCAGCCGATGCCAAACGTACGGGCGAAGCAGCCCCTGCGCATCATCGAGCGCAACGAATCGTGCGTCGGCCAGTTCGCCGTCAGCCGGTTTCAACGGCTCGGCGGGAGGCAGTGCACCGCCGTCGAAGATGAACATCAGGCTGTCGTCCCACGGGCCGTGCGGTGCAACCCAGTCCACCACCAGCAACGGTCCGATGCGCAGTTCGAGACCCAACTCCTCGCGCACCTCCCGCTCGGCGGCCAGGTGCGGCGGCTCGTTCGCCTCCGCCATGCCGCCCGGCAGGTCCCAGTCCGGCTTGTAGCGCGGATCTACCAGCAGGACGTCGCCGTCACCGTTGCGCAGCAGTACGTCGGCTCCCACCCGCTTCCGGGGCTGCCGCGCGTTGCCCTCGGCGAGGTGGGCCTGCCAGGCTGCCGGATCTCGCTCGTACAGGGGACGCTCGTCGGCCATACCGACGATTGTCGGCCGTCCTCACGCCGTCGGCAGCGGCCTCGGCGTTCGCGTACGAGAATCGCCTGGTCGATCTCGGCGGAGGTGGTCGGATCGGGGTGGAGGCGTTCGTAGCCGGGGTGACGGCGGCCGACGATAGTAAAAGAGGAACCGATGGCGCAGTACCTGATCTCCGTACTCGACGACACCACCGGCTCGGCCACCGACGCGGAGATGGCCGCGATCGGTGAGTTCAACGAGCGGTTGCGCGCCGACGGCCACTGGGTCTTCGCCGGTGGCCTCGTGGCACCGGAGACGGCCACAGTCGTGGACGCGCGGGACGGGAACCCGGTGTTCACCGACGGCCCCTACGTGGAGACGAAGGAGTACGTCGGCGGATTCTGGATCGTCGAGGCGCCGGACTTCGACGTGGCGCTCCCGCTCGCCGCGCTGGCGTCGCAGCGGTGCAACAGGCGGGTCGAGCTGCGGCCGTTCCTGACCGCGTGACAGACATCGGCGAGGCGCTCACCCGGGTCCACCGCGAGGAGTGGGCCCGGGTGGTCGCCACGCTCGCCCGACGCATCGGCGACCTCGACGTCGCCGAGGAGATGACCGCCGAGGCGTTCGCCGCCGCCGTCGAACGCTGGACGGCCGACGGCGTGCCGCCGAACCCCGGCGCGTGGCTCACCACAGTCGCGTACCGCAGGGCCGTCGACCGGATCCGGCGCGAGAGCCGGCGGGAGGACAAGCACCGGGAGGCGCTGATGCTGACCGACGTGCCGGAACCGCTCGGTGTCATCGACGACGACCGGCTCCGCCTGATCTTCACCTGCTGCCATCCGGCGCTGGCCATGGAAGCGCGGGTGGCGCTGACGCTGCGCCTGGTCGGCGGACTCACAGTGCCGGAGATCGCCCGGGCGTACCTGGTTCAGGAAGCCGCCATGAGCCGGCGGATCACCAGGGCCAAGACGAAGATCAAAGCGGCCGGGATCCCGTACCGGGTGCCGTCCCGCGAGGACCTGCCGGCCCGCGTCACCGGCGTGCTCGCCGTTCTCTACCTGGTCTTCAACGAGGGCTACCTCGCCTCCGACCCCGGCAAGGAGGCGGTCCGCGCCGACCTGACCGGCGAGGCGATCCGGCTCACCCGGCTGGTCCGTACGCTGCTGCCCGACGACCACGAGGTCACCGGCCTCTTGGCGCTGATGCTGCTGACCGAGGCCCGCCGGCCCGCCCGGGTCTCCGCGACCGGCGAACTCGTCGTCCTCGCCGAGCAGGACCGCAGCGCCTGGGACCGCGACCTCATCGCCGAGGGCCACGCCCTGGTCCGCGCGTGCATCGCCGCCGGACGGCCGCCGGGCCGCTACCAGATCCTCGCCGCGATAAACGCCGTCCACACCGACGCCCGCGACGCGCGAGACACCGACTGGTCGCAGGTCGCCGCGCTCTACGACCACTTGGTACGCGTCGACCCGTCGCCGATCGTGCGACTCAACCGGGCGGTGGCGGTCGCCGAACTGGACGGGCCGCAGGTGGCGCTCGCCGAGGTGGAGGGGTTGCCGCTGGACGGGTATCACGCGTACCACGCGACGCGGGCCGAGCTGCTGCGGCGGATCGGGCGGGGTGGGGAGGCGCGGGAGGCGTACGACCGGGCGATCGAGTTGGCGGGGAACAGCGCGGAGACGGCGTACTTGAAGCGGCGGCGGGACCAGTTGGGCACCGGGTGAGGAGTGCCATGGAACGCCGAAGGGGCGCCGCAAGCGGTGCCCCTTCGTGTCTGTCTCTTGCCCACTCAGCTGAGGGTGACCCGCTCGCCCTCGAAGTCAGCGACGATCTCCACGTTGCCGCCGAGGGCCCTGATGTAACGCACAACAGTGCCGACCTCGGCCTTCGGCAACTCGTCGTTCTCGATCGTCGCGACGCGAGGCTGCGACACCTTCATGCGGTCAGCGACCTGCTGCTGGGTCAGGCCCCTGCGCTCGCGCATCTCGCGCAGGCGCGCGGCGCGGACCTCGCCGCGCATCCGCTCCTTGTGCTGCTCGACGGTGGTCTCGTTCAGGTCGGCGCGGGAGCGAACGTCCCGCCAGCTACGTGCCATCAGCGTTGTCCCTTCAGCTCTCGCAGGTGCTCGGTGAACTTCTGGTCCGCTTCGAGGATGCTGGTCTCGTACCAGCCTTTCCAGTTGCCAGCCTTGTCACCCGCGACCAGGAGGATGGCCTCCCGCTGGGGGTCGAAGGCGAACAGGATCCTGATCTCCGTATCCCCCGCCGAGCCCGGCCGGAGCTCCTTCATGTTCTTGTAGTCGGAGCCCTTCACATGGTCAACGAGGGGCCGCCCGAGGGCCGGGCCTTCCTCGGCGAGCAGGTCAATGGCGGCGGCCACCTGGCCTGCGGAATCCGGGTCATCCTTACTGAAGTGAAGGTCTGATACTACGTAGCGTCAGGAGTGCGACAAAAGATCAGCCTGTGTCTGCGCGCGAGTGACGGGGAGAGCTGATCTCTGCGATTCATGACAGCCGCCAGCGGTCTGGCCGAGCGGCCGGCCGCGAGCAACCAGGCGGGCCGGACCATGGCAAGTGAGACGAGGGCGAGCGTAGAGACGACTCAGGGCCGGTCCCGCGGGGGCCGGCCCTGTCGTTTTTCCTGCTCAAGCGAGCGGAGGATACGAGATTCGAACTCGTGAGGGTGTAAACCCAACACGCTTTCCAAGCGTGCGCCCTAGGCCTCTAGGCGAATCCTCCGCGAGCCAGGATACAGGTCTCCCGACGGCGGGCCACCCCACCCTCCCGGAAGATCCACAACCCTTCGGGTAGGCTTGGCGTCACCTCCCGTGCGGCGGTACCTCGTGAACCTCCCCAGGGCCGGAAGGCAGCAAGGATAAGCGAGCTCTGCCGGGTGCACGGGAGGCCTTTCTGTCTCCCGGGCCGGGTAACGTCGCTGCGGGTCGGGTCACGGGGTGGTGGGTGGTCACCCGGGGCCGACCGGCGCAGAATGGCTCGGTCGAGAGGAGGCGGGACGGGTGGCACTGGCCCTTTACCGCAAGTACCGGCCGCGGACGTTCGCCGAGATCATCGGCCAGGATCACGTCACCGAGCCGTTGTCGCAGGCGCTGCGCAGCGGCCGGCTGAACCACGCGTACCTCTTCTCCGGCCCCCGGGGCTGCGGCAAGACCTCCAGCGCCCGGATCCTGGCCCGCTCGCTCAACTGTGAGCAGGGCCCCACGCCCGAGCCGTGCGGGCAGTGCGAGTCCTGCCGTTCGCTCGCGACCGACGGTGCCGGCTCGATCGACGTGATCGAGATCGACGCGGCCAGCCACGGTGGTGTCGACGACGCCCGTGAGCTGCGGGAGAAGGCGTTCTTCGCGCCGGCCCGCAGCCGCTTCAAGATCTACGTCATCGACGAGGCGCACATGGTCTCGTCGGCCGGCTTCAACGCGTTGCTGAAGCTGGTCGAGGAGCCCCCGGAGTACGTCAAGTTCATCTTCGCCACCACCGAACCGGAGAAGGTCCTCGGCACGATCAAGTCGCGGACCCACCACTACCCGTTCCGGCTGATCCCGCCGAAGGTGCTCCGTCCCTACCTTGAGCAGCTCTGCGAGGCCGAGGGCGTCACTGTCGATCCGGCTGTATTCCCGCTGGTGGTCCGCGCCGGTGGCGGCAGCGCCCGGGACAGCCTCTCCGTACTCGACCAGCTCATCGCCGGCGCCGGCCCGGAGGGTGTCGGCTACGCCCGGGCCGCCGCGCTGCTCGGCGTCACCGACTCGGCGCTGATCGACGAGATGTGCGACGCGCTCGCCGCCGGTGACGGCGCCGCCGCGTACGCGACTGTCGACCGGGTCGCCGAGGCCGGCCACGACCCGCGCCGCTTCGCCTCCGACCTGCTGGAACGCCTCCGCGACCTGATCGTGCTCCAGCAGGTGCCGGATGCCGCCGCCAAGGGCCTCATCGACGGCCCGGCCGACCAGATCGAGCGGATGGCCGCCCAGGCGCAGCGTCTCGGCCCGGCCACGCTGTCCCGCTGCGCGGACATCGTGCACAACGGCCTGGTCGAGATGCGCGGCACGACAGCGCCCCGGCTGCTGCTGGAGCTGATCTGCGCCCGGATGCTGCTGCCCGGCGCGGACGACTCGTCCGGCGGCCTGCTCCAGCGCCTGGAGCGGATGGAACGCCGGCTGACGCTGGGCGGCGTCGAGCCGTCGCCGTCCGCGCATCCCACCCAGACCCCTGAGGTACGCCCGGCGGCTCCCGCCCCGGGCGCGGCTGCCGCCGCGGTCCACCCGGACACCGCCGGCACGCCGGCGGCTCCCGGTGCCCCGACCGGTGCCGCCGCCGCACGTGCCGCCGCAGCCGCCGCTGCCGGTTCCCGCGGCGCCGCGCCCGGTTCCCGCCCGGGCTCTGCCGTCGGGGCTACCGGCTCCCGTCCCGCCCCGGCCGGTGCGGCTGCCGACGCCGGCCCGGCCGCTGCCGATTCCGGCTCGTCGACGACCGAGGCGACAGCGGCTGCCGGAACTCACCCCGGCACGGACGCCGGGTTCTCCGCGTCGGCCTCCGAGCGGTCAACTGCCGGCCCGACGACTTCCGGCCAGGCCCCCGCCCGACGTCCGGTGCCGCCGTCTGCGGTGATGCCCGACCCCGCCACGCCCGAGCCGCCCCGCCCCGGCGCGGCGAATCCGGGGGCGCTCGACGCGGTGGCCGTGCGCCGGGTCTGGCCCGAGGTAGTAGGCAAGGTGAACCGGAGCAACAAGCGGATCGCCGCGCTGATGCGGGACGCGGTGGTGCGCGACCTGGACGGCGACACGCTCGTACTGACCGTGAAGTCGACGGTGCTGGCGAAGATGATGGCCGACCACGCGGCCGTGCTGACCGACGCGCTCTACGAGGAGTTCGGCGGTCGCTGGCAGATCCGCTGCGAGGTGGCGGGCGAGCGCGGCGCCGCATCGCTCGGCGGCCCGTCCCGCCCGTCCGGCGCGGCACGAGCGCAGACCGACAGCACGCCCGACCGCGCACCGTCCGACAGCGTCCCGGGCCGCCCGGCGTCCGCTCCGACGGCTCCGGCGTCCGACACCCCACCCGGTCGCCCGGCCCCCGGAGTGGCGGCCAATGCTCAGGCGCGCTCCGATTCCGGCAGCTCGGGCGACTTCTCCCACTCGACCACACCCGACGCGAGCCGTCCTGGCTCGACGGACGCCGGACCGGGCCGTCCTGACTCCGGTGCTGCCGGTCGTCCGGCATCCGCCGGTCTCGGCGACGCCCCGGGACAGCCGGTGTCCGGCTCGACCGGTGCCACGGGCAACCGAACCCTCGGCAGTCAGGGAGCGGCCGGGCAGGCCGACGAGGACGACTGGCCGGAGCCGGTGCGGCCCGGTGGCGCGGCGACCGCTGCCGCCTCGGCCGCGAGCGCCGGCGACGCGGAGGACTGGCCGGCGGCGGCACGTCCGGGCGGGGGCACGGCGACCGCTACCGCCCCTGTCGCCGTACCCAAGCCTGCCGCACCCCCGACGGCGCCGGCCGGTGGCGCGAGGCCGGGGGGCGGCGGGCCGAAGAACAGCGCGATCGCGGCGGCGCGTGCCGCAGCGGCGGCGGCTGCTGCGGGCGGTGGTCCCGGCAAGGGGTCGCGCGCGGCGCAGCCGGCGCGGAAGACGGCCGACGCCGAGTGGGCGGGCGAGCCGCCCTACGACCCGGACTTCGACGGCCCGGTGCGGGGTGGGCGGGCGCCCGCCGCGGCGCCGGCCTACGAGGGGTTCGACCCGGGCGACGAGCCGCTCGACGACGTGATCGACGAGCGGACGGCCCGGCAGTCGAGCGAGGAGCAGGCGGTTCAGCTGCTGCGTGAGACGTTCGGGGCCGAGAAGATCGACGAGGTGGACGCGCGCTGAGCGCGCGCCGACCGAGAAGGAGCTGCGCCGTGGCCCGACTAGGCTGGGCGCGGCCGAGCAGACGAGTGGAAGAAGGAGCGGTCCGTGCGCCCAGGTGGACAGCCGAACATGCAGCAGATGCTGAAGCAGGCGCAGAAGATGCAGCAGCAGATCGCCAAGGCCCAGGCCGAGCTGGCCGAGGCGGAGCTGACCGGCACCGCCGGCGGTGGCCTGGTCACCGCCACCGTCGCCGGCACCGGTGAGCTGAAGGCGATCAAGATCGACCCGAAGGCGGTCGACCCGGAGGACGTCGAGACGCTCGAGGACCTGGTGGTCGCGGCCGTGCACAACGCCGCCGAGGCGGCCCGCGAGCTGACCGAGAAGAAGATGGGCCCGGTCGCGGGCGGCATGGGCGGCCTCGGCCTGCCCGGGTTCTGAGCCGGCAGATGTACGAGGGTGCCATCCAGGATCTGATCGACGAGCTGGGCCGGCTGCCGGGCGTGGGCCCGAAGAGCGCCCAGCGGATCGCGTTCCATGTGCTGTCGGCGGATCCGGCCGACGTGAACCGGCTGGCCGGCGCGCTGCGCAAGGTCAAGGACCTGGTCCGGTTCTGCACGACCTGCTACAACGTGGCCGAGTCGGAGCAGTGCCGGATCTGCCGCGATCCCCGGCGTACCGACGAGGTGCTCTGCGTGGTCGAGGAGCCCAAGGACGTGGTGGCGATCGAGCGGACCGGGGAGTTCCGCGGGCGCTACCACGTGCTCGGTGGCGCGATCAATCCGCTGGAGGGCATCGGTCCGGACAACCTGCGGATCCGTGAGCTGATGACGCGCCTCGGCAGTGGTTCGGTACGTGAGCTGATCCTGGCCACCGACCCGAACACCGAGGGCGAGGCGACCGCCACCTATCTGGCGCTGATGGTCAAGCCGATGGGGATCGCGGTGACCCGGCTGGCGAGTGGGTTGCCGGTCGGCGGCGATCTGGAGTACGCCGACGAGATCACGCTGGGCCGCGCGTTCGAGGGGCGCCGAGCCGTCTGAGTTGTGCCGCGTCGCTACCGGCGGGTGCCCTGCGGGGTGCCCGCCGGACGTGTTCGCGGGCTGGAACCCGGCGCGCGCCGATCTGACACGAACGTGCGTCCGGGACCGGATCGACGTAATAAATTCGGCCTTCAAACCGACGAAAATTCGGCGCTAGGCAGTGTTCTCCTTCGAATCGAATGCCTCGATCCAGAACAGACACGATTCGATACCAACCCGCCCCCCGCCCGTTTCCGCGCCGTCCACCCGAGGGCTAAGGTCTGCGCACATCGGTGACCCTGTCACCACGTTGTCCGTACCCCCAAGGACGAGGTGAAGCACCATGCGTGCATCCAGGCCGAAGGTCGCAATCGCGGCCGTCGCGGTCGCGGCCCTCGCGGTTGCAGGCTGCGCCGAGAGCGACCGTGAGAGCGGCTCCGGAGGAAATAGCAAGAAGGACACCCTCGTCTTCGGCGTCGCCGGAGACCCGAAGGTGCTCGACCCCAGCTTCGCCAGCGACGGTGAGTCGCTGCGCGTGGCGCGCCAGGTCTTCGAGACGCTGGTCCGTCCGGAGGAGGGCGGCACCAAGGTGACGCCGGGCCTCGCGGAGTCCTGGACGCCGGACGCGGCGGGCACCACCTGGACCTTCAAGCTCCGCTCGGGCGTGAAGTTCCACGACGGCACCGACTTCAACGCCGAGGCCGTCTGCGCCAACTTCGACCGCTGGTACAACGCCAAGGGCCTCATGCAGAGCCCGGACGTGACCGCGTACTGGCAGGACGTCATGGGCGGGTTCGCCAAGAACGAGGACCCGGAGCTGGGGCCGAGCCTCTTCAAGTCCTGCACCGCCAAGGACGCCACCACTGTGGACCTCACGTTCACGCGGGTCTCCAGCAAGATCCCGGCCGCGCTGATGCTGCCGTCGTTCTCGATGCAGAGCCCCAAGGCGATGGAGCAGTACGACGCCAGCAACGTGACCGGCACCGCCGAGGACATCAAGTACCCGGCGTACGCGATGGAGCACCCGACCGGCACCGGCCCGTTCAAGTTCAAGGCGTGGGACATCGCGAACAAGACGCTCACCATCGAGCGCAACGACGACTACCACGGCGAAAAGGCCAAGCTGAAGACCATCATCTTCAAGACGATCTCGGACGAGAACGCCCGCAAGCAGGCGCTCCGCTCGGGTGACATCCAGGGCTACGACCTCGTCGGCCCGGCGGACGTGGAGCCGCTGAAGAAGGAGGGCTTCAACGTCCTCACCCGGCCCGCCTTCAACATCCTCTACCTGGCGATCAACCAGAAGGGGAACCCGAAGCTGGCCGACCTGAAGGTCCGGCAGGCCATCGCGCACGCGCTGAACCGGCAGGCCCTGGTCGACTCGAAGCTCCCCCCGGGCGCCAAGGTCGCGATGAACTTCTTCCCGGACACGGTCGAGGGCTGGAACGGCGACGTCACCAAGTACGACTACGACCCGGCCAAGGCCAAGGCTCTGCTGGCCGAGGCGGGCGCGTCGAACCTGACGCTGCGGTTCCACTACCCGACCGAGGTCACCCGGCCGTACATGCCGAACCCGAAGGACATCTTCGAGCTGCTCTCGGCGGACCTCAAGGCGGTCGGCATCAACGTCCAGGCGATCCCGCTCAAGTGGAGCCCGGACTACCTGAACGCCACCACCTCCGGCAACAAGCACGACCTGCACTTCCTCGGCTGGACCGGTGACTACGGCGACGCGTACAACTTCATCGGCACCTTCTTCGACCGCCAGAAGGACGAGTGGGGCTTCAACAACCCCGCGCTCTTCGCGCAGTTCAAGGACGCCGACACCACCGCCGACGTGGCGGCCCGGACGGAGAAGTACAAGGCGCTGAACAAGACGATCATGGACTTCCTGCCGGGTGTGCCGATCTCGCACTCCCCGCCGGCGATCGTGTTCGGCAAGGACGTGACCGGGGTCAAGGCGAGCCCGCTCACCGACGAGCGGTACTCGAGCGCAGAGTTCAAGTGATCTGAACGCACCGTACGCGGGCGGGCGCTGTGACCACAGCGCCCGCCCGCACCCCTCCGCACACCCTCCGAGGCGCCCGTGTTCCGGTTCATCGTCAGACGCCTGCTACAGCTGATACCCACGCTGTTCGGGCTCTCCGTTTTGCTGTTCATCTGGCTCCGCCGACTTCCCGGCGGTCCCGAGACCGCGATCCTCGGTGAACGGGGCACGCCCGAGTCCCGCGCCGCGATCCGGCGCAACCTCGGTCTCGACGAGCCGATCCTGGTTCAGTACGCCCGTTTCCTGCGGCGGATGATCCGGCTCGACCTGGGCACGTCGACCGGCACGAAGCGGGCCGTCACCACGGAGTTCCTGGAGCGGTTCCCCGGCACCGTCGAGCTGACCGTCATGGCCATGATCCTCGCGGTCGGCATCGGGATCCCGCTCGGCTACCTCGCCGCCCGCCGCCGCGGCCGGTTCCTCGACCACGCCTCGGTCGGCGGATCGCTCATCGGCATCTGCATCCCGGTCTTCTTCCTGGCGTACGTGCTCAAGGCGATCTTCGCCGAGAACCTGGGCTGGTTCCCCTCCAGTGGCCGGCAGGACCCGACCATCGGGGCGACCCGGGTCACCAACTTCTTCGTCCTCGACGGGATCATGACCCGCGAGTGGGACGCCGCCGCCGACGCGCTCTGGCACCTCGTGCTGCCGGGCATCGCGCTGGCGAGCATCCCGCTCGCGATCATCGTCCGGATCACCCGGGCCAGCGTCCTGGAGGTGCTCAACGAGGACTTCGTCCGGACCGCCGAGGCCAAGGGCCTGACCGAGCGGACCGTCCGTCGCCGGCACGTGCTGCGTAACGCGATGCTGCCGGTGGCCACCTCGATCGGTCTGCAGACCGGTCTCCTGCTCTCCGGCGCGGTGCTCACCGAGACCGTGTTCGCCTTCAGCGGCATCGGCGCGTTCGTCGCCGAGTCGATCAGCCAGCGCGACTATCCGGTGCTGATGGGCTTCATCATGATCATTGCGGTGGTGTACGTGCTGGTGAATCTCCTGGTCGACCTCTCCTACAGCGTGATCGACCCGAGGGTGAGGGTGCGATGACCATCACCGGAGGCAAGAAGCGCGAGAAGATCGACCGGCTCGCCGAACTGTCCGCCCGCGAGGACGAGCAGGGGGTGAGCCTCTGGAAGGAGGCGTTCCGCCGCCTGCGGCGCAACCCGGCGGCCATCATCGGCGTCGTCATCCTGGCCGTCTTCGTCCTGGTCGCGGTGATCGGGCCGTTCTTCGTCCCGTACAGCCCGACGGACTCGATCGGCATCCGGGAAGGGCTGGTCAAATCCGGCCAGGGCATCATCCCGGGCGCCTCCGCCGACCACTGGCTGGGCTTCGACCACCAGGGCCGGGACGAGTTCAGCCGGCTGGTCGTCGGGGCCCGGCAGACGCTGCTCGTCGGCGTGGTCTCCACCCTGATCGGTCTCGCGGTCGGCGCGCTGATCGGCGGCGTCGCCGGCGCGGCGGCCGGGCTGGGCGGACGCTGGGGCCGCTGGATCGACAGCACCCTGATGCGCTTCATCGACATGCTGCTGGCCATGCCGAGCCTGCTGCTCGCGGTGAGCATCGCGGCGCTGCTCGGCGCCAGCCTCACCACCGTGATGATCGCCGTCGGTGTGGTCTCCGTGCCGATCTTCGCCCGGCTGCTGCGCGGCTCGATGATCGCCCAGTCCAACAGCGACTACGTGCTGGCGGCGACGGCGCTCGGCGTGAAGCGGTCGAAGATCGCCCTCACCCACGTGGTGCCGAACTCGATCGCCCCGGTCATCGTCCAGGCCACGCTGACGCTGGCGACCGCGATCATCGAGGCCGCCGCGCTCTCCTTCCTCGGCCTCGGCAACCCCGACTCGGCCATCCCGGAGTGGGGCGTCATGCTCGCCGACGCGCAGCCGTACCTGGGCATCCGGCCGGGCCTGGCGATCTACCCGGCGCTCGGCATCATCATCACCGCGCTCGGCTTCACCCTGCTCGGCGAGGCGATGCGCGAGGCCCTCGACCCGAAGTTGCGGAAGTAGGTCTCTCTCATGGCACTGCTCGAAGTGGACGACCTCTCCGTCACGTTCGCCCGGCGTGGGCAGCGCACCGTGCGCGCGGTGGACGGGGTGTCCTTCTCGGTCGACACCGGCGAGGTGGTCGGCCTGGTCGGCGAGTCCGGCTGCGGCAAGAGCGTCACGTCGCTGGCGATCATGGGGCTGCTGCCCAAGCAGCCGGGCCTGCGGGTCGGCGGCAAGGCGGTCTTCGACGGCACCGACCTGCTCCAGCTCGACGACAGGTCCCGCCGCGACATTCGCGGCCGGGACGTGGCGATGATCTTCCAGGATCCGCTCTCCTCGCTGAACCCGGTCATCCCGATCGGGCTGCAGGTGACCGAGGTGCTGACCCGCCACCGGGGGATGAAGGGCGAGGCGGCCGCCAAGGAGGCCGCCGAGCTGCTCGACCGGGTGGGCATCCCGGACCCGCGCCGCCGGCTCAAGGAGTACCCGCACCAGCTCTCCGGCGGCATGCGGCAGCGGGCGCTGATCGCCATGGCGGTCGCCTGCCAGCCCCGGCTGCTGATCGCCGACGAGCCGACCACCGCGCTCGACGTCACCATCCAGGCGCAGATCCTGGAGTTGCTGAAGGACCTGGTCCGCGACTCCGGCACCGCGCTGGTGATGATCACCCACGACCTCGGCGTGGTGGCCGGCATGTGCGACACCATCAACGTGCTCTACGCCGGCCGGGTGGTGGAGACGGCCACCCGCCGTCCGCTCTTCCGCCAGCCCCGGCACCCGTACACCGAGGGGTTGCTCGCTTCGGTGCCCCGCCTGGACGCCGGCCGTGGCGAACGGCTCAACCCCATCCCCGGCTCGGTGCGCGACGTGCTGCCCTGGCCGGACGGCTGCGCGTTCGCCCCGCGCTGCGCCCGCCGTGTCGACGAGTGTGTGGGCGAGCCGCCGGAGCTGGTGCTCACCCACGACGCGCGCAGCTACCGCTGCGTCAACCCGGTGCCGATCCCCGGCCTGACCCCGGAGGCGGAGGTCCGGGCCACCGCGCCGACGACCGCCGAGCCGGGTACGGTGCCGGCCCAGGCCGAGCCGGCCGACCCGCCCGCGGCGCCCGGTTTCGGACCGGCGCCGCGCGAGGAGGAGACCCCATGAGCGACAACGACATCCTCGTCGAGGTCCGCGACCTGAAGGTGCACTTCCCGATCCGGCGGGGCGTGCTCTTCGACCGGACCGTCGGGCACGTCAAAGCCGTCGACGGGGTCGACCTGAGCATCCCGCGCGGCAAGACGTACGGGCTGGTGGGCGAGTCGGGCTGCGGCAAGTCCACGCTCGGCCGGGCGCTGCTGCAGCTCACCCCGCCGACCGCCGGCGAGGTGCAGTTCGACGGCGTCGAGCTGACCACGCTGCCGGCCGGCAAGCTGCGGACGATGCGCCGCCGGATGCAGATGATCTTCCAGGACCCGATGTCCAGCCTGGACCCCCGGCAGAACGTCGAGTCGATCCTCACCGAGGGCCTCCAGACCCACGGCATCGGCACCGACCGCAACGACCGGCGGCGGATCATCGGTGAGACGCTGGACGCGGTGGGACTGCCCAAGTGGGCGCTGTCCCGCTACCCGCACGAGTTCTCCGGCGGCCAGCGTCAGCGCATCGGCATCGCCCGCGCGCTCGTCCTCGGCCCGGAGCTGATCGTCGCCGACGAGCCGGTCTCCGCGCTCGACGTGTCGATCCAGGCGCAGGTGGTGAACCTGCTGGACGAACTCCAGGACAGCCTCGGCCTGACCTACCTGGTCATCGCGCACGACCTGGCGGTGGTGCGGCACATCTCTGACATCGTCGGCGTGATGTACCTGGGCGCGCTGGTCGAGGAGGCGCCGAGCGACCGGCTCTACACCGAGCCGCTGCACCCGTACACCCGGGCGCTGATGTCGGCGGTGCCGGTGCCGGACCCGGACGTGGAGGACCGGCGCGAGCGCATCCTGCTCGCCGGGGACCTGCCGTCGCCGGCCAACCCGCCGTCGGGTTGCCGGTTCCACACCCGCTGCCCGTGGGCGCAGCCGACCCGCTGCGCCGACGAGCGGCCGGAGCTGCGCCAGATCGGCGCCAGCCGGGTGGCCTGCCACTGGGCCGAGCAGATCGCCGCCGGTGAGCTGCGCCCGCACGAGGTGACCGCGAAGATCACCCGGCCGGAGGGCGAGGGTGAGGAGCCGGGCGTGGTCTCCGCGCCCAGCGAGCCCGGCTCGTACGTCTGATCAGACAAAGGCGCGTCCCCACCGGGCCGGGTGGGGACGCGCCTTTGTCTGTCGGTCAGCCCTCGGGGCGGTTGAGCAGCCCCACCGCGATCGTGTGCACGGCGTCCAGCGCCGCCGGGTCGGCCAGCGGCGCGGAACCGCCGGTGACCGCGTACCACTCGTCGGCGTCCTTGTACTGCACCCGCAGCGTCACCCGGCCGTCGGCGTGCTCGGTGCGCAGCGTCAGCTCGCCGGTCACCACGCCCACCTCGTCGGTCATGACCCCGCCCGGACCGGGGACGATGTCGGTGGTCCGGTCCGCCGGTCCGGCCGGCGCGCCCCCGGCCGGCGCCCCCGGCACCGCGTCGGCGGTCATGCCCGCCCCGGCGACGTCCGCCGACTCCGGCTGCCGGCCGTCCGCCGTCATCCCGGCCGAGGCCGGACCGGCGGGTGCGGCGTCTGTCTCCGGCGTGCCCGCCGGGGCCGGTGTGGCGTCCGGCCCGGTCACGGTTTGCTCGCCCATGTGCAGCCCTCCAGCATGTCGGTGAGAGCGGCCTTCTCGGCACTTGTCACAGTCAGCCGCCAGTAGTGCTTGACCGTCACCCAGTCCGCCGCGTACTGACACCAGGACGACCGGTTCGGCGGCTTCCACTGGGACGGATCCTGGTCACCCTTTGCCCGGTTGGACCGCGCCGAAACCGCGATGAGCTGCGGCCGGGTCAGGTCGTTGGCGAAGTCGCCGCGCTTCGAGTCGTCCCACTCGTCCGCGCCCGACCGCCACGCGGCGGCCAGCGGCACCGTGTGGTCGATGTCCACGCCCGACGGATCGGTCAGCACCACCCCGTCGTAGACGCTCTCCCACCGGCCACCCACCACGTTGCAGCCGGACAGCTTGATGTCCTCGCCGTCGCGCTGCAGCACGCTGTCGCGTACGTCGCAGTTCTTGCCGGTGCCCCGCCAGTGCGGGAAGCGGGAACGGCTGTAGCCCTTCATCGACCCGGCGGTGGCCACTGTCAGCTCACCGAGCTGCTTGTTGACGTTCCCGGCGGCGCTCGGCGGCGCCTCCGGCTCGGTGACCGACACCTCGCAGCCGGCCACGCCGAGGGCGAGCACCGCGCTCAGCGCGGCCGCCAGCCCGGCTCGGGCTCCTGATCTCGTACGCACAGACGACACCTCTCCAGCTTGCGTGCTCCGGGCGAGTCCGCACAGTACCCGGCGACGGTTTCTGCGATTCGTGGCGTCGAGGATGGGCGGCGGGCAGAGTGGTGAGACGTGACCGCACCCGCACCCGCTCCCGCGCTGCGTACCGGCTCCGCCGCCGGACGCGGCACGCTGCTCGCCGCGATCCTCGCCTCCGGCATGGTGTTCCTCGACAGCACTGTCGTCAACGTCGCGCTGCCGCGCCTCGGCGCGGAGCTGGACGCCACCGTCGCCGGTCTGCAGTGGACCGTGAACGGCTACCTGCTCATGCTTGCCGCGTTCGTGCTGCTCGGCGGCGCGCTCGGGGACCGGTTCGGGCGGCGGCGCATATTCCTGCTCGGCGTGGTCTGGTTCGCGGTGGCGTCGGTGCTCTGCGGGCTCGCCCAGGACACCGGCTGGCTCATCGCCGCCCGGTTCCTCCAGGGCGCCGGCGGGGCGCTGCTCACCCCCGGGTCGCTGTCGGTGCTCCAGGCCAGCTTCCACCCGGACGACAGGGGCCGGGCCATCGGCACCTGGTCCGGACTGTCCGGCGTGTCCACAGCGCTCGGCCCGCTGCTCGGCGGCTGGCTCATCGACACGCTCTCCTGGCGGTGGATCTTCTTCGTCAACCTGCCGTTGGCCGTGGGCGTGGTGTTCGCCGCGCTGCGCTGGGTGCCGGAGAGCCGCGACGAGGCGGCGTCTCGTACCGGAGAGGGGCGGCGGTTCGACGTGGCCGGTGCGCTGCTCGGCGCGCTCGCGCTCGGCGGAGTCACGTACGCGCTGATCGACGCCCCGGCGCGCGGCGCCTCCCCGGCGGTGCTGGTCGCGGCAGTGCTCGGGGTGGTCGCCGTGGTGGTGTTCGTGCTGGTCGAGCGGCGGCGCGGCGACACCGCGATGCTGCCCACCGGGCTGTTCTCCAGCCGGCTGTTCTCCGTGCTGAACGTCTTCACCGTCGTGGTGTACGCCGCGCTCGGCGGGTTCACCTTCTTCCTCGCCGTCTACCTGCAGAACGTGGTCGGCTGGTCGGCGCTGCTCACCGGCCTGGCCACAGTGCCGATGACGGTGCTGCTGCTGGTCGGCTCGCCGCGCGCGGGCGCGCTGTCGGCCCGCATCGGACCCCGGCTGCCGCTCACCGTCGGCCCGGTGATCGCCGCCGTGGGTCTGCTGCTGCTGCGCCGGGTCGGGCCTGGTGCGTCGTACTGGGTGGACGTGCTGCCGGGCGTGGCGCTGTTCGGCGCCGGGCTCACGCTCGTGGTCGCGCCGCTGACCACGTCGGTGCTCGGCGCGGTCTCGGACCGGTTCGCCGGGGTGGCGAGCGGCTTCAACAACGCCGCCTCCCGGGCCGGCGGCCTGCTCGCGGTGGCCGCGCTGCCGCTGCTGGTCGGGCTGTCCGGCACCGGGTACGAGCAGAAGGGCGCGCTGGCAGGCGCGTACCGGGGGGCGTTGGCGTGGTGCGCGGGGCTGCTGCTCGCCGGCGCGGTGCTAGCCGCCGTGCTGATCCACCGCCCCGGGCGGAAGCGTTAAGAAGGGCCCCCTCCTATGCAGAATGCGTTAAGAAGGGGCCCTTCCTTACACCTCAGGCGCGGGTGCGGTTCACCGCGCTCGTGACCGCCTTGATCGAGGCGGTGACGATGTTCGCGTCCACCCCGACGCCCCACACCGTACGGCCGTCCACCTCGCACTCCACGTACGCGGCGGCCTGCGCGTCCCCACCGGAGGACAGCGCGTGCTCGTGGTAGTCGAGCACCCGTACCGCCACGCCCAGGGACTGCAGCGCGTTGACGTACGCGTCGATCGGGCCGTTACCGACGGAGGTGAGCGCGCGGGTCTCCCCGCCGAAGCCGACGCGGGCGTCGATCTCGACCTTGCCGTCGACGGTGCCGATGGTGTACTCGGCCAGCTTCACGGCCGGGTCGACCTGGTGGTCGACCAGGTAGTTGCGGGCGAAGATCTCCCACATGGCGCCCGGCTCGACCTCGCCGCCGTCGTGGTCGGTGACCTGCTGCACCACGCCGGAGAACTCGATCTGGAGGCGGCGCGGCAGGTCGAGCTGGTGCTCGGTCTTCATGATGTACGCGACGCCGCCCTTGCCGGACTGCGAGTTGACCCGGATGACCGCCTCGTAGGTGCGGCCCAGGTCCTTCGGGTCGATCGGCAGGTAGGGGACCGCCCAGGTGAAGTCGTCGACCGGCACCCCGGCCGCCGCCGCGTCGGCGTTCAGCGCGGCGAAGCCCTTGTTGATCGCGTCCTGGTGGGAGCCGGAGAACGCGGTGTAGACCAGGTCGCCCGCGTACGGGTGGCGCTCGTGCACCGGCAGCTGGTTGCAGTACTCGACGGCGCGCTTGATCTCGTCGATGTTCGAGAAGTCGATCATCGGGTCGATGCCCTGGGAGAACATGTTCAGGCCCAGCGTCACCAGGTCGACGTTGCCGGTGCGCTCACCGTTGCCGAACAGGCAGCCCTCGATCCGGTCCGCGCCGGCCAGCAGGCCCAGCTCGGCGGCGGCCACGCCGGTGCCCCGGTCGTTGTGCGGGTGCAGGCTCAGCACCAGGCTGTCCCGCCGGGGCAGGCGCCGGTGCATCCACTCGATCGAGTCGGCGTAGACGTTCGGCATGGCCATCTCGACCGTGGCCGGCAGGTTGATGATCAGCTTCCGGTCCGGCGTCGGGTCGATCACGTCGATCACCGCCGAGCAGACCTCCAGCGCGTACTCCAGCTCGGTGCCCGTGTACGACTCCGGCGAGTACTCGTAGTGGATGTCGGTGTCGGGGGTGTGGATCTCCGCGTACTTCTGGCACAGCCGCGCGCCCTGGGTGGCGATGTCGGTGATGCCGTCGCGGTCCAGGCCGAAGACCACCCGGCGCTGCAGCGTCGAGGTGGAGTTGTAGAAGTGCACGATGGCCCGGCGGGCGCCGCGCAGCGACTCGAAGGTCCGCTCGATCAGGTGCTCCCGGCACTGGGTCAGCACCTGGATGGTGACGTCCTCCGGGATCAGGTCCTGCTCGATCAGCTGCCGTACGAAGTCGTAGTCGGTCTGGCTGGCCGACGGGAAGCCGACCTCGATCTCCTTGTAGCCCATCTGCACCAGGAGCTGGAACATCCGCCGCTTGCGCTCGGGCGACATCGGGTCGATCAGCGCCTGGTTGCCGTCGCGGAGGTCGACTGCGCACCAGCGGGGCGCGGCCTCGACGCGGCGGGTGGGCCAGGAGCGGTCCGGCAGGTCGACGCCGAACTCCCTGTCGTACGGGACGTAGCGGTGGACCGGCATCCGGCTGGGGCGCTGGCTGGCGAACGGATCGGTGGCGGTGACAGGTTGAGCCATCTCGGAGTGCTCCCTGGAACATGTGGCGTCAGCAGATCGGAAAGGTGTCGGCGGAATGCCGGGCGACGGTGCGCGGCGGTGCCGAGAAGAAGATCGGATGTGCTGGACGGCGCGTAGCGACTCCGCGACGAGGTGCCGGCCGGTCAGGCCTCGTCGCGGCAGCCAAGGAGAAGGTACGCGCGCCACATGACAAGGTCACCCTACGTGGTGGGACGTGCGGTGGGAAGGCTGGTCCGGACTATGGGACCAGAGTCACGGAGCCGGAGGGCTTCGCCACGTCCGGTAGCCGAGGTGTCCGTTCCGCCCGGGTCACCGCGGGCACGATCGCCAGTCCGACGAGGATGAAGATCGCCGCGGCCGGGTACCAGCCCCAGCCGCCGGTGCTCACGCCGAGCGCGGTCAGCCCGGCCGGAGCGATCAGGAACTGCAACTGGGAGCCGAGCCCGAACGCGCCGACGTACGCGCCGCGCTGGGCGGCGGGTGGCAGCGTGGCGGTGAGTCCCCAGGCGCCCGCCGACTCGATCAGCTCCGCCAGGATGAGCAGTGTCGCGGCGGCCACCAGCGCGACCACGGTGAGCGCTCCCCGGGTCGCGCCGGAAATCGGCAGGACCAGGCAGAACAGGGCGATCAAAACCGCGCCCCGACGGGACGCCCGGGCCGCGCCCGGCGCGTCGTCCGCGCCCCGGCTGGCGCGTACCTGGAACAGCACGATCAGCACGGTGTTGAGCAGCACCAGCCCGGCGATGATCGTCTTCGGCGCGTCGGTGTGGGTGAGGATCCACAGCGGCATCACCGTCAGGTAGAGCGTCTGGTGCGCGGTGAGCAGCCCGGAGAGCAGCGCGACGGTCATGAACGGCCGGTCCCGCAGCACCGCCAGCCGGCTCATCGGCTCGGCCGTGCGGGTCACCTCCGGCAGCCGGGGCAGCCGGCGGACGAAACCGGCGGTCACCAGGAAGACCACGGCGATGAACCAGACCATCAGGCGGTACGCCCAGATCGTGTCGACGGCCAGCACCAGGCCGCTGATCAGCGCGCCGATCCCGAAGCCGACGTTCAGCGAGGAGCGCTGGTAGGCCATGGCGGTGACCCGTTCCTCCGGGCGCAGCACGTTGATCGAGTAGACCTGGCGGGCCACGCCGGTCGCCGCGCCCGTCACGGCCAGCGCGATCACCACCGCGAGGAACCCGGCGAAGCCGCCGACGAACGGGTACGCCGCGAACAGCGCCGCGTCCAGCAACAGGCAGACGATCCACACCCGCTGCGGCCCGTACCGGTCGGTGAGCCCGCCCAGCGGCACGGTGCCGAGCAGGGACGCGCCGGCGGCGAGGGAGAGGCCGAGACCCACCTGGGCCGGACTCAGCCCGAGCGCCCGGGTGAAGAACACGGCGCTGCCCGCCTGGAACAGGCCGGTGCCGACGGCGTAGACCATCGCCTGCACGGCCAGGGCGCGGGTCAGCCCGGCCGGTGGTACGACGTCGCGGACGGCGGTGCGGATGCTCTCTCTGGCCCCCATGACCGATGAGCAGATCGTGCCCCCCACGTGCCGGTCGAGCCTTTTAGGCTGAGGCGAATCGGGGGGTGCGCATGTCCGAGTTGCGGTTCACGCTGGCCGACGTCGCGGGCGTGCGGTTCGGTGTGTCGCCGGCCAACGAGACGGTCATGAGCCTGTGGGCGCTCGCCGATCCGGCCCGCTATCCGGTGCACCTGCAGTGGATCGACCGGGCCCGGGCGACGCTGCGCCGCCCGGAGGTGGCCGAGCGCGTCGCTCCGCTGGTGCACCTCACCCTGCCGCGCCGCTGGCTGCCCGACTTCCTCACCCCGGCGGCCCGCCCCGGGGTGGAGATGGACGGCCAGCTCGACCAGATCGCCGCGACGCCGCCCGACGTGGTGGTCCGGGACCTGCTGGCGACCACGCCGAGCGGACCACTACGCCCGTTCGGGCGGGCGTTGCTCGCCGACCCGACCGAGCTGTTGCCGCCGCTCGTCGAGGCGATGCGGGTCTGGTACGACGAGGCGATCGCCGCGGACTGGCCGCGGATGCGAGCGGTGCTCGACGCCGACGTCGCGTACCGGGCGGCCCAGCTCGCCGAGGGCGGGACGGGGAATCTGTTCGAGCGGCTCCACCCTGGCCTGCGGTGGCTCGGCGACCGGGTGGTCAGCGACGACCCGTTCGAGCGGGACTTCGACCTGCGGGGGCGAGGGCTGGCGTTGAACCCGAGCGTGTTCAGCCGCCAGCGGGTGCTGTGGAACCTGCTGGAGGACTCGTTGCCGGCCGCGGCGTACCCGGTTCGGGCGGTCGGGACGCTGTGGGAACGCGGACCTGAACCGGCCGGCGACGCGCTCGCCCGGGTGGTCGGCGGCGGTCGGGCCGCCCTGCTGAACCTGCTCGACGCGGCGACGACCACCACGGACCTCGCCCGGCTCACCGGGCTGTCCGCCGGGAACGTGTCCCAGCACCTCTCCGCGCTGCACGCCGCCGGTCTCGTCACCCGGTCCCGCGCCGGGCGGCACGTGCTCTACCGCAACACCGAGGTCGGTGCCGCGCTGCTCCGCGCCGCGCGTGGCGGCTGAGCGGAACGCGTCACGGCGCTCCCGGGCTCGGGGCGTCCCGGCTCACCGGCTCGCCGTCGGTCACCGCGCCGGCCAGCTCGACGGTGCCCGGCGCGGCGCCGGGCTCGCCGGTCAGCGTCAGCGTGCCGAAGCCGGCCCGGACCGCCGCCGGTGTGCCGTCCTCCCGGAAGCAGTAGATGCCCACGTCCAATGGCGCGTTCAGCGAGGCGGAGGTCGTGTCGACCGAGTAGCACCGGCCGGCGACGCCGGGCAGTGGCGCGGCGGGGGAGACAGCGAGCGGCGCGCGCCTGTCGGTCAGCACCTCCAGCCAGTCGGTGAACGGGTGCTGCACCCGGGGGTCGAGCCGGCGGGGCACCGCGTCGTCGGCGTCGCCGAGCCGGACACAGCTGGCCGCCTGCGTCCAGCCGGCCGAGGGCAGCGCGCACTGGAACAGCCCGTCGGAGGTGGCGGCGAGCGAGACGTCCACCGTCCCGTCCCGCCCCCAGCCGGGCACGTCGACCCGCCAGCTGCCGTCGTTGGCGCTGGTCACCGCCACCGTGCGGGGAGCGCCTTCGGCCGGGGTGAAGGAGTACGCGGCGGTGTGGTGCCGGTCCTGCGCGGCGGCGGCCAGCCCGGCCAGCTCGTCGCGGGCGGCGTCCACCTGCACCGGCACCGGGTCGGCGGAGCCGGTGGGCGCCGTTTCGGGCCGGTCGTTCACACAGGCGGCCAGCAGCGTCGGCAGGATGAGCGCGAGCGCGCCGGTCGCCCGGCGGGCCGCGCGTCGATGAGCGTGCACCGGCTCATTCTGCGTCGTGCGGGCGGCCGCGGACAGCCCACCGTACGGCTGTACCGCTTGGCGTGTCGCGTACTCCCGGGCTGGTGAGCCGCCCCACGCCGGGGCCGGATGGTGGGATCACCCGACCCGGCGTCGCGGGCCGCCCGATAGGCTGAGGCGGTCTGACACGCGCCGCCGGACCGAGAAACCCGGCGGCGTCGGCACGCTCAGGGTCGTCGCTGGGAGGGAGTGCACCGTCGTGGCACTCGTGGTGCAGAAGTACGGCGGGTCCTCCGTCGCCAACGCCGAGCGGATCAAGCGGGTGGCCGAGCGCATCGTGGCCGCGCGCAAGGCCGGCGACGACGTGGTCGTGGTGGTGTCCGCCATGGGCGACACCACCGACGAGCTGCTCGACCTCGCCAACCAGGTCAGCCCGCTGCCGCCCGGCCGCGAGCTGGACATGCTGCTCACCGCCGGGGAGCGGATCTCCATGGCGCTGCTCGCCATGGCCATCCACAACCTGGGGTACGAGGCCCGCTCGTTCACCGGTTCCCAGGCGGGCGTGATCACCACCTCGGTGCACGGCCGGGCCCGGATCATCGACGTGACCCCGGGGCGGCTCAAGGGCGCGCTGGACGAGGGCGCGGTGGTCATCGTCGCCGGCTTCCAGGGCGTCTCGCAGGACACCAAGGACGTCACCACGCTCGGGCGGGGCGGCTCGGACACCACCGCCGTGGCGCTCGCCGCCGCGCTGGAGGCGGACGTCTGCGAGATCTACACCGACGTGGACGGCATCTTCACCGCCGACCCGCGGATCGTGCCGAACGCCCGGCACATCACCCGGATCACCTACGAGGAGATGCTGGAGCTGGCCGCCTGCGGCGCGAAGGTGCTGCATCTGCGCAGCGTCGAGTACGCGCGGCGCGCGGGCTTGCCGATCCACGTCCGTTCGTCATACTCGACCAACACCGGCACGATGGTCACCGGATCGATGGAGGACCTTCCTGTGGAACAGGCACTGATCACCGGGGTCGCCCACGACCGCAGCGAAGCGAAGATCACGATCGTCGGCGTGCCCGACGAGCCGGGCGCCGCCGCGCGCATCTTCGACACGGTCGCCGGCGCGGAGATCAACATCGACATGATCGTGCAGAACGTGTCCACCGAGGGCACCGGCCGCACCGACATCTCGTTCACGCTGCCCAAGGCGGACGGCCCGACCGCGATGACCGCGCTCAGCAAGATCCAGGAGACGGTCAAGTTCAAGGGCCTGCTCTACGACGACCACGTCGGCAAGGTCAGCCTGATCGGCGCCGGCATGCGCTCGCACCCGGGCGTGGCCGCCGGCTTCTTCGCCGCCCTCGGCGCGGCCGGCGTCAACATCGAGATGATCTCCACCTCGGAGATCCGGGTCTCCGTGGTCTGCCGCGACACCGACCTGGACAAGGCGGTCCGCGCCATCCACGACGCCTTCGAGCTGGGTGGTGACACCGAAGCCGTCGTCTACGCCGGCACTGGGCGGTAACGCGCCGTGGCGTCGCTGCCCACCCTCGCCGTGGTCGGGGCGACAGGTGCCGTCGGTACGGTGATGTGCCAGATCCTCTCCTCCCGGCGCAACGTGTGGGGCGAGATCCGGCTGCTCGCCTCCGAGCGGTCGGCCGGCCGGCGCGTGCAGTGCCGGGGCGAGGAGCTGACCGTCCAGGCCCTCACCGCGGACGCTCTCGACGGCGTCGACGTGGCCATGTTCGACGTGCCGGACGACGTCTCGGCGCAGTGGGCCCCGGTCGCTGTCTCGCGCGGCGCGGTGGTCGTCGACAACTCCGGCGCGTTCCGGATGGACCGCGAGGTGCCGCTCGTCGTCCCCGAGATCAACCCCGACCAGGTACGCAACCGGCCCCGGGGCATCATCGCCAACGCCAACTGCACCACGCTGGCCATGATCGTGGCGATCGCCCCGCTGCACCGCGCGTACGGTCTGCGCGAGCTGGTGCTCGCGTCGTACCAGGCGGTGTCCGGGGCCGGGCAGGCCGGCGTGGACGCGCTGCACCTGCAGCTCGGCAAGATCGCCGGGGACCGGGCGCTCGGCTCCCGCGCCGGTGACGTGCGCCAGGCCGTCGGCGACGAGCTGGGTCCGTTCCCGGCGCCGCTGGCGCTCAACGTCGTACCGTGGGCGGGCTCGCTCGCAGACGACGGCTGGTCGTCGGAGGAGTTGAAGCTCCGCAACGAGTCCCGCAAGATCCTCGGGCTGCCCGATCTCAAGGTCTCCGCCACCTGCGTACGGGTGCCGGTGGTGACCGGTCACTCGGTCGCCGTGCACGCGGTCTTCGCCACCGAGGTGGACGCCGAGGAAGCCCGCGAGGTGCTGCGCAACGCGCCGGGCGTGATCCTGGTCGACGACCCGGCGTCCGGGGAGTTCCCGATGCCGATCGACGCGGTCGGCACCGACCCGTCCTGGGTGGGCCGCATCCGCCGCGCGGTCGACGACCCGAGAGCCCTCGACCTCTTCGTGACCGGCGACAACCTCCGCAAGGGCGCCGCCCTGAACACGGCCCAGATCGCCGAACTCCTCGCCAGGGACCTAACCCGCCCGTAACGCGCCCCCTCCCGCGCGCCGCCCCCGGCGCGTCGATCTTGCACTTTGGGCCCGGACCGTGGGGCATATGCCCCATTCGACCGGGCGGAAAGTGCAAGATCGCGGGGGAGAGGGGTGGGGGCGGGAGCGGGGAGTGGGGTCAGGCGGCGGAGAGGTGGACTCCGTCTCGGCCGTGGCGCTTGACCGCGTAGAGGGCCTGGTCGGCTCGGTGCAGGGTGCGTTCGGGGGACTCGCCGGGCCGCGGCAGCGCGATGCCGACGCTGATCGTCCGGCCGGTACGGCGGGCCGCCTCGGTGAGCCGCTCGGCGATCCGGACCGCCTCCTCCGGGCGGCTCACCTCGATCACCGCCACGAACTCGTCCCCGCCGGTCCGGTACAGCTCGTCGCCCTGGCGCAGCGCGCCCTCCAGTGCCCGGGCCAGCCCCACCAGCAACCGGTCGCCGGCCTGGTGGCCGTACGTGTCGTTGACGTCCTTGAACCCGTCCACGTCGATCGCCAGCAGGGCGGTACGCCCCGGCGTGGCGGTGGCGATCCGCTGCCCGAACGAGCCGGTGTGCCGTAGCCCGGTGAGCGGGTCGGAGCTGGCCTGCTCGCGCAGCCGGGCGAGCGTACGCAGCCGGTCCAGGCAGGTCCACGCCTGCCCGGCGAGCAGTTCGATCAGGTTGACAGTGGTCGGGTCGGGGCGCAGGCGCTGCTCGTCGGCGACCAGCAGCACGCCGCCGGCAGCCGGCGTGCCGACCGGCACCGCCACCAGTGTGCGCGCGCCCGCCCGGGTCAGCGGCAGGTACTCCTCGGTGGGCGGGTGCCCCGCCTCGCCCAGCGTGTACGCCGAGCCGTACCGGTGGGCCCGGTCGATCATGCGGTCCAGCGCGGCCGGGCCGGCCTCGGCCAGCTCGGCGCGGATGCGTGTCTCCAACTCGCCGGGGGTGTCGGTGGGCGCGCCGAGGCGTGGGCCGCTCCGCCCGGTGAGGACCAGCACGGCGGCGGAGAGCGCCGACACGTCCCGGGCCGCGGCGAGCGCGGCGGTCATCAGGTCCCAGTCGGTCGGGGCGGCGGTGAACGCGGCGGCGTGCCGGAGCAGCTTCTCGCTGCGGCTCTCGGCCGGTGACCCGCCGAGCGCGGCGATCCGCCCGCCGAGGCGGTCGGCCACCAGTTCGGCGGTCTCCCGCCACGCCGCGAGCGGGACGGGCTCGCACCACTGCAGGTCGAGCACGCCGATGGGCCGGCCGTCCGGGTCACGTACCGGAACGCAGAGTTCGGCGGTGACGTCCGGCCGGACCGGCAGGTAGTCGGGGTCGGCGCTCACGTCGGGCACGACGGCGGTCACCCCGGAGGCGTACACCCGCCGCACCACCGAGGGTTCGGGTCGGTGGCGGGCGGGCGCGTCGGCGGTCGCCGGGACGTGCGAGAAGACCTGCCACGCGCCGGTGGCGGCGACGCAGCGCAGACGGTCGTGGACCCGGAGCAGGACGGCGGCGGTCGCCGGGGTGTGCCGGGCGAGCGCGGCGACCGTCCACTGGCACGCCTCCGGGACGGTGGACGCCGTGGGGAGGCGCACCGTGACGTCGCGGAGTACTCGCTCGTGATCCACGTCGTTCCTGCTCGGAGGGGGTAGGTCGCGATCAAGCGTACTCAGCGCGACCGTCACCGACCTTCGTACACATGTGCTATCCACAGGCTGTGGACGCAGCCTGTGGGCGGGATCGGGCCTGCGCGGGGAGGGCGCGTGGCGATAGCGTGAGGGCCCGGGCACTCCGAGGAGGCGGCCGATGCTCATCGCCCAGCTCAGCGACCCGCACGTGACCACCGGCCCGCTCGCGGCCGACCCGGCGTCCGGGTTGCACCGGGCGCTCGGCACGGTGCTCGCGCTGCGTCCCCGGCCCGACTGCGTGGTGATCACCGGCGACCTGACCGCCAACGGGCGGCCGGACGAATACCTCGCCCTGCGCGAGATCGTCGGCGCGTTCCCGCTGCCGGTGCACCTGGCCACCGGCAACCACGACGACCGCGAGTCGCTGCTCGACACGTTCGGCGGCACCCCCTACCTGGCCGGCGGCTTCTCGGCGCACTACCACGTCGACCTGCCGGACGCGACGCTCGTGGTGCTCGACTCGCTCACCCCGGGCAGCACCGGCGGCCGGCTCGGCGACGAGCAGCTCGCCTGGCTCGACGGGGTGCTCGGCGGGCGTACCGACGCGCCCGCCGTCGTGTGCCTGCACCATCCGCCGGTCGCGGTCGGCGTACCGGGCATGGACGCGATGGGCCTCGCGGACGCCGACGCGCTCGCCGCCGTGGTCGGCCGGCACCCCCATGTCGTACGCGTCGCCGCGGGGCACCTGCACCGCCAGGTGACAAGCGCGTTCGCCGGTACGGTGCTGACCGTCGCGCCGAGCACGTGGATCCAGGTGAGCCTGAGTATGTCCGACGAGGAGGAGCCGGGGTTCGTCGCCGAGCCGACGGCCTTCCTGCTGCACCTGGTCGCCGACGGCGGCTGCGTGACACACACCGTCCAGGTCAGCCACGCCGCCGGGCGCACCTGCTGGTTCTGACGGCGACGCCGATGCTCTGGTACGTCGCGTACGGCTCGAACCTGCACGCCGCCCGGCTCGACTGGTACCTGCGTGGCGGACGCCCACCCGGCGGGCTGCGCACGTACCCCGGCTGCCGGGACTGCCGGCCACCGCGCCGGACCGTCCCGGCGCTGATCCCCGGCGGGGTCTATTTCGCGGGCGAGTCGCGGGCCTGGACCGGCGGCATGGCGTTCTACGACCCGCAGATGCCCGGCCGGGCGGCGGCGCGCGGCTACCTGGTGACCGTCGAGCAGTTCGCCGACATCGCGGCGCAGGAGATGTACCGGCCGCCGGGCGCCGACCTGGCCGGTATCCGCGCGGCGGTCGAGACCGGGCGGGCGAGGCTCGGGCCGGGCCGCTACGAGACGCTGCTGCGGGTCGGCGTCCGCGAAGGGCTGCCGATGCTCACGTTCACCGCGCCGCACCGCGCGGTGGAGGTGCCGTGGACCCGGCCCGCTCCGCTCTATCTCGGGATGCTGGCGCGCGGTCTGCGGGAGGCGCACGGCTGGGACACCGCGCGGATCGTCGGCTACCTGGCGGGCCGTCCGGGAGTCGCCGGGCGGTGGAACCGGCGGGCGTTGCGCGGGCTCGTCGCCGCCACCCACAGCCGGCTTTCGAACCGGCTCTCCGGGGCTTCGGTCGAATTCGGACAGTCCGTTGCGGATGTCGATCCGTCAGACGTGAACGACCGTTCGGCTCGCGATGGGTGTCCGCCAGGCGCTGATTCCGGCGAGGACGGTTGCCAGCGCAAGGAATTGCGCGTGACATGAGCGTCGGCGCCGGCTCCCTGTCCCTGGGAGCCGGCGCCCTTCACGACACGGGCATCGACAGCGAGCGCCGCGCGGAAATTCACCAGACCGTCATGTCCGACTCGTCCGGCGGACCGGTGCGGGTCTCCCACCACGTCGACGATTCCGAATGCCACCCCGGTCGACCTGAGGCCCGGTGGATGAGAAGCTACCCCCGAGCGGGGGTGGCGTTCCCCGATGCCGCCTTCCACGATCGACCCCTGTCATGGCACGGACCAGGGCCACCGGGCGAACCATCGTCCGGACACCAGCATCGGTATCTCACGAGGAGTTCCATGTCCGTCACCGGGATGCGACGCCGGGCCGTAGTCGGCCTGGCCGCACTCGCCGCGACCGCGTTCACCGCTGTCGCCGTCACCCCCGACCAGGCCGAGGCGCGCCCGAAGCCGGTCGACGTCCAGCTGCTCGCGATCAACGACTTCCACGGCAACCTGGAGCCGCCGAGCGGGTCCAGCGGCACCATCGACGGCCAGCCGGCCGGTGGCGCGGAATACCTGGCCAGCCACCTGAAGTCGATGCGCGCCGAGGCCAAGAAGCAGGGCAAGGGCACCGTCACTGTCGCCGCCGGGGACCTGATCGGCGCCTCGCCGCTGCTGTCCGCCGCGTTCCACGACGAGCCGACCATCGAGGAGATGAACCTCGCCGGGCTGGAGTTCGCGAGCGTCGGCAACCACGAGTTCGACGAGGGCGCGGCCGAGCTGCTGCGCATGCAGCGCGGCGGCTGCCACCCGGTGGACGGCTGCGCCGACGGCACCCCGTTCGGTGGCGCCAAGTTCAAGTACCTCTCGGCGAACGCGTTCAAGACCTCCACCGGCCTGCCCCTGATGCAGCCGTTCGGCATCAAGATCGTCAAGGGTGTGCCGATCGGCTTCATCGGGATGACCCTGGAGGGCACCCCGAACATCGTCAGCCAGCAGGGCGTCGCCGGCCTGCGGTTCAGCGACGAGGCCGACACCGCCAACAAGTACGCCAAGATCCTGCGCCTGCTCGGCGTCAAGAGCATCGTCGTGCTGCTGCACGAGGGCGGCGTGCAGAACGGCGGCGGCATCAACGACTGCACCGGGTTCAGCGGCCCGATCGTCGACATCGCCAACCGGATGGACCCGTCCATCGACGTGATCGTCAGCGGGCACACCCACGCCGCGTACAACTGCAACATCAACGGCAAGCTGGTCACCAGCGCCAGCTCGTTCGGCCGCCTGGTCACCCAGATCGACCTGAAGATCGACCCGCGTACCCGCGACGTGGTGAGCGCGTCCGCGAACAACGTGGTGGTCACCCGGGACGTGGCGCCGGACAAGCCCTCGACCGACCTGATCAACCGGTACAAGACCGCGCTCGGCCCGGTGGCCGACCGGGTCGTCGGCGAGACCACCGCGGCGATCACCAAGACCCAGGAGAACCTGTACCAGACCGGGGTCGACGTCAACGGCAAGCCGACGTACCAGACCGGTGAGTCGCCGCTGGGCAACGTGATCGCCGACGCGCAGCTCGCCGCGACCGACACCGAGCAGAACGCGGTCGCCGCGTTCATGAACCCCGGTGGCGTACGCGCCGACCTCGACGCCGGCCCGGTCACCTACGCCGAGGCGTTCACCGTGCAGCCGTTCGCCAACAACCTGGTGACGCTCGACCTGACCGGCGCGCAGCTCTACTGCATGCTGGAGCAGCAGTTCACAGTGGCGCGCGTGCTCTACGCGTCCTCCACCGTCAACTACGTCGTGGACGTCGACGGCACCACCGCGCCGGCCGGCACGCCGTGCGCCGGCACCCGCGTGGTCCGGGGCAGCCTCACCATCAACGGCACCCCGGTGACGGACACCGCCACCTACCGGGTCACCGTGAACAACTTCCTCGCCGGTGGCGGCGACGGCTTCAGCGTCCTGACCGGCGGCACCAACGCGGTGACCGGCCAGATCGACCTGGACGCCTTCACCGCGTACCTGACCGAGAAGTCGCCGGTCTCCCCGCCGGCGCTGGACCGGATCCGCACCACCACCGAGGTCGCCGCCGGCTGACCGCCGACCGCACCGCAGACGGGCCCCGGAGCGAATGCTGCGGGGCCCGTTCGCGTGTCAGGCCGCCGGGGACGTGTCCCGGGTCAGGTCGCCCGCGCGGGCTCGGGCTCCGGCGCCTCGGCGGCCGTCAGGCGGCCGTCCTGCGCGGCGGTGAGCAGCGGACGCAGCGACAGCGCGAGCAGCGAGGCGGCCAGGCAGCCGCCCACCACGACCGCCACCCAGACCCGGCCGTTCGCCGCGCCGATCAGCGGCCCGGCGGTGACCGGGCCGACCACACCGCTGATCCCGAAGATCATCGAGCTCATCGCGTTGTACCGGCCACGCAGCTCGTCGGTGGCGAGCGCGTTCGTGAGCGCGGGCATGACCGGAGACAGCATCGTCTCGCCGAACCCGAAGATCGCCGAGCAGGCCACCACGCCGAGCGCCGCGAGCAGCGCGTTGCCGCTGCCCACCACGCCGGCCGCGCCGAGCACCAGCCACGCGCCGGCGAACACCGCGCCGACGGTGGCCAGCGCACGGGTACGGCTGCGCCCCTCCAGCCGCCGGATCACCAGCAGCTGGGAGAGCACGATCATGACGGTGTTCGCGGCGAGCGCCCACGCCACCACGCGCGGCGTCACCTCGACCACCCGCACCGAGTACGCCGCGAAGCCCACCTCGATCTGCGCGTACCCGCAGGTGGTGAGCACCAGGCCGAAGATGACGAGGCGGCGGAACGGCCGGTCCCGCAGCACCGTGAGGTAGCCGCCGGTCCTCCGATCAGCGGCCGTCGCCCCCGTGGCCGCGACCGGCCGGCGCCCCACGTGCGGCAGCGTCAGCAGGATCAGCGCCGGCGTCAGGTAGCTCACCGCGTCCAGCAGGTAGATCACCTCGAACGTGACCGGACGGGCCACGTCGACCACCGCGCCGGAGATCAGGCCGCCCGTGCCGATACCGAGGTTGAGCAGCGCGAAGTTGAGCCCGAAGACGCGCTGCCGCTCGCCGTCGTCGGTGAGCGAGGCGAGGATCGTGTTCTGCCCGGCCCAGATCGCCGAGCTGCCGACGGCGATGAGCGTCATCACGCCGAACGCCGAGGCGGTCGAGTCGACGAGCGCCAGTGAGCCGACGCCGATCGCCTCGATCACCAGGCAGGGCAACACGACCCGGCGCGCGCCGAAGCGGTCGATGAACGTGCCGGCCAGCGGCGAGAGCGCCAGCGTGACAGCGCCGAACCAGCCGATCACCAGCCCGGCCCGGGTGTCGGTCAGGCCGCGTACGTCGGTGAGGTAGATGAACAGGAACGGCAGGGTGAGGCCGCGCCCGACCGCGGAGAACAGGGTGCCGAGCAGGATCCGGCGGGCTTCGGGACGGGCGGGCAGGGCGCGGCGCAGCATGGCAGGGATTCTGTGCTTCGGGTACGACTCTCGCGACCCGTTTACCCCTTACACACGCGGTCGCTGGGCCGGAAGGTGAGCGAACACACGTGCTCTGCCATGCTGACCCGGTGACGACGACCTGGCGGCACCTGCCCGCACCGGCCCGCGAGATCGCCGAGACGGCCACCGACGCGGTGGGCGCCGCGCAGGCCCGCGACGCCGAGACGTACGCCCCGGCCGTCGAGCGGCTGGCCACCGCCGACCGGTCCGGGCTTGTGCTCGGCGGTGTGGTCCGGCTGCTGCTGGAGGAGGGGCATCCGGACGGGCTGGACGGCGACGACGTACGCCAGGTGCTGGAACAGTGCGTCCGGTCGGCGGCGGCCTGGTGGCCCGACGTCGACCCGCACGTGCTGCTGGTGCTGCTGGCCGGCGCGCTCGGCGTCTACGACCCCGGTGACGACGAGAACCCGCCCGGCCCGGCAGCGGTCGCCCGGCACGCGCCGCTGCTCGTGGCCGACCTGCTGGCGGTCACCGGACGACCGTTCGCCGAGTACCTGACCGCCGCGTTCGCCGAGGTGGCGCGCACGGAGACGCACGACTGACGGACCCGTTGGCCGGCGGCTCACCGGCCGGCGGCTGGCGCGTCGGTTTACGGGCCCGCGGCTGGCGCGTCGGCCTACGGGCTCGCGGCCAGGAAGACGAACGCGGCGAGCAGCACCAGGTGCACGCCACCCTGGAGCACTGTGGCCCGACCCGGCACCACGGTGAGCACCGCTGTCACAGCGGTCAGCGCCAGCAGCGTCATCTGGGTGCCGCCCAGGCCCAGCATCAGCGGCCCGTCCAGCCAGATCGAGGCGATCGCGATGGCCGGGATGGTCAGGCCGATGCTGGCCATGGCCGAGCCGAGCGCGAGGTTGAGGCTGATCTGCACGCGGTCCCGCCGGGCCGCCCGGGCGGCGGCGAGCGTCTCCGGCAGCAGCACCAGCAGCGCGATGACCACGCCGACGAACGCCTGCGGCAGGTTCGCCGCGCTGACCGCGGTCTCGATCGCCGGGGAGATCGTCTTCGCGTCGCCGACCACCGCGACGAGCGCCACCACCAGCAGCGCCAGGCTGGCCAGGGCGGTACGTGTGGACGGCGGCTCGGCGTGGCCGTCGCCGGTCTTGTCCTCGGCGAGGATGCTGCCCTCCTGGGTGACCGGGAGGAAGTAGTCGCGGTGCCGGCCGGTCTGCACCATCACGAACAGCAGATAGAGGGCCAGCGAGGCGACCGCCGCGAAGGCGAGCTGGGCGGGGGAGAACTCCGGGCCCGGCCGGCTCGTGGTGAACGTCGGCACCACCATGCTGAGCGTGGCGAGCGTCGCCACCGTCGCCAGCGCCCCTCCGGTGCCCTCCGGATTGAACACCGCCACCTGCCGGCGCAGCGCGCCGAGCAGCAGCGACAGGCCGAGGATGCCGTTGCAGGTGATCATGACGGCGGCGAAGACGGTGTCCCGCGCCAGCGCCTGCGTCTTGTCCCCACCGCTGATCATCAGCGTGACGATCAGACCGACTTCGATCACGGTGACCGCCACCGCCAGCACGAGCGAGCCGTACGGCTCACCGACCTTGTGCGCCACCACCTCGGCGTGGTGCACGGCCGCCAGCACAGCCGCCGCGAGCAGGGCCGCCACCACGAAGATGAGCGGGCCGGGCAGCTCCCGTCCCCAGGTCATCACGAGCACGAGCACGGCGACCAGGGGCGCGACGGTGGTCCAATCGGTCAGGCGGGATCGGATCATCGGCGGCATGCGCATAACTTTGCCAGGCGGCAGGGTCGACGCCGCGTGGCGGGGTGGCTTCGGGCAGTCCTGTCGATCTATTCGGTCGAGGCCGGTTGCTCCACATGGGTGGGCAGGTCACGGAGGTTCGCGATCACCGGTCCGATCCAGCCGGGATCGGTGTCCTGGTGTTCGGTGGTCCGCAGCACCGTCATGCCGACCGCCGCCGCGCCGGCCAGTTCGCCGTCCGCGCCGTCGCCCACGTAGACGCATTCCGCCGGCGCGACGCCCAGGCGCTGCGCGGCGGTGCGGTAGATCGCCGGGTCCGGCTTGGCCAGCCCGACCGCGCTGGAGAAGACCGCGACGTCGAAGCGCCGGGCGAGTGGGCCGGCCGCCCACGCCTCGGCGGTCTCGGAAGTGGCATTGCTGATCAGGGCCAGCCGGTGGCCGCGCTCGCGCAGCGCGTCGAGCACGTCCAGGGTGCCGACCGGGACGCGGCCCAACACGCGGCGGGCCAGCGCACGCCGATGCGCGGCGGCGTGGCTTACCTGCTCGTCCGTCGGCGAGCCGCCGAGGCGTTCGGCGAGGATGCGGACGGTCTCCTCCGCGCTCCACCGGACGAGCCGGTCCCGCCACGTGGCGTGGTACGCGGCGACGAGCGCCGCCGGAGCCACCCCGACCAGGAGCGCCATCTCGCCGACCACCCGGTCCCGCTCGTCGTCGGCGCCGTGGACCAGGGTGTGGAAGAGGTCGAAGACGACCGGCCGTGGCATGCCGGGATCCTACTGCGAGGGCGATCACGGCTGGGGAAACGCAGAGGGCACATCCGATGGATCGGATGTGCCCTCTTACCTCTGGTCGGGGTGGCCGGATTCGAACCGACGACCTCTTCGTCCCGAACGAAGCGCGCTACCAAGCTGCGCCACACCCCGAGGCGTGCCGACAAATAGTAGCCCACCCGCCCGCACGGTCAAACTCGGTACCCCCGCCCCGCGCGGGCGGCAGATCTTGGTACGAACCGGCCCTCGGAGGGGCGGGCGCGTACCAAGATCTGCCGGGAAGCGGGGACGCCGGGCGGCGGGGTCAGCGGGAGATCAGCGTGAGGATGCTGGCCTCGGGGGGGCAGGCGAAGCGGATGGGGGCGGTGGGGTGGGTGCCGAGGCCGGCGGAGACGTGCAGCCACGAGTCCGAGCCGGGCCAGCGGTGCAGTCCGCGCGCCATCGAGCGGGGCAGCCCGCAGTTGGTCACCAGCGCGCCGTACCCGGGCACGCACACCTGGCCGCCGTGGGTGTGCCCGGCGAGCAGCAGGCCGAAGCCGTCGGCCGCCATCCGGTCCAGCACCGCGGGCTCGGGGGAGTGGGACAGCGCGATCGACAGCGCCGCGTCGCCGCTGACCGGGCCGGCCACGGCGTCGTAGTCGTCGCGTTCGATGTGCGGGTCGTCCACGCCGACCAGCTCGATCTCCCGCCCGCCGGCCTTGATCGAGGTACGCGCGTTGTTCATGTCGACCCAGCCGGCGCCGGTGAGGATGTCGCGTAGTTCCTCGTACGGCAGGGGCGTGCCCTCGGTGTACTCCCGGTCCGGCAGGAAGTAGGTGAAGGGGTTCTTCAGGACCGGGCCGGTGTAGTCGTTGGAGCCGAAGACGAACGCGCCGGGCAGGTCGAGCAGCGGTTGCAGCGCGCGCAGCACGCCCGGCACCGACTCCGGGTGGGCCATGTTGTCGCCGGTGACCACGACCAGGTCCGGGTCGAGCGCGGCCAGCGAGGCCACCCAGTCCTGCTTGCGCCGCTGGGCGGGCATCATGTGCAGGTCCGAGAGGTGCAGCACCCGCAGCGGTTCGGCGTCGGTCGGGAGCACCGGCACGTCGTACCGGCGCAGGGTGAACATGTTGCGCTCGATGAGCGACGCGTACGCGAGGGTGGCCGCCCCGGCGGCGACGGTTCCGGCCGCGAGACGGAATAGTGTGCGCTTTCGCATGGCGTTCAGGGTAGTTTCACCGTCCATGAGCACGCTGAAGGACCGTCTCACCGCCGACATGCGCGCCGCCCTGAAGGCGCGCGACGAGCTGACCACCTCCACGCTTCGCATGGCCCTCGCGGCCGTGGGCAACGCCGAGGTGGCCGGCCGGGAAAAGCGCGAGCTCAGCGACGACGAGGTGCTCGCGGTGCTGGCCAAGGAGGCGAAGAAGCGCCGCGAGGCGGCAGTGGCGTTCGCCGACGCCGGGCGCGCCGAGCAGGCCGGCAAGGAGACCGCCGAGGGTGAGGTGCTGGAGCGCTACCTGCCCAAGCAGCTCTCCGACGAGGAACTGGCCGAGCTGGTCTCGGGGGCGCTCGCCGCGGGCGGCTTCACCGGCAAGGCGCAGATGGGCCCGGCCATGAAGGCCGCCCAGACCGCGGTGGCCGGCCGCGCCGAGGGGGGCCGGGTGGCCGCTGAGGTACGCCGCCAGCTGGGCCTCTGACCGTCCCGTAGACACAAGACGAAGCGACGGCCACCCCCTTCACGGAGGTGGCCGTCGCTTCGTCTGGGATCAGTTCCCCGGTCGTCCTGGTCGGCCGTTACCCGGTCCGCCCGGGCCACCTGGTCGGTCCGGCGTCGCGGTTCCGCCCTGGTCCGAGTCGCCCTTGCCGGAGCTGACCTCGATCATGACGACGCCGCCCTTGATGGTGCGCCCGTTCGGGCTGGTGCCGGCCGCGGTGCCCGCCGGGCAGTCCGACGCCACCTTGTTGCTGGAGACCACCGGCTCGAAGCCGGCGCCCTTGAGCCGGGACTTCGCGCTCTCGATGGACGCGCACTTCACATCCGGGATGGACCGCTGGTCACCCAGGACGATCTTGCCGCTGGGCGGGGTGAAGTTCTTCCGGTCCTTGCCCTTCATGGCGTCCCGCAGCGTCTCGTAGACCGCCGGGTTGATGCCGGTGGGCACGTCGTGGCCCATCTTCTGGTTGGTCTGCGGCCAGTCCGGGTCGGCCATGATGCCGGCGACCGCGTACTGCTTGGTCATGGCGACCAGCGAGGAGGTCTTCTCCGAGTCGGTGGTGCCGGACTTGCCGGCCACCGGCGCGTCGACGATGTTGCGGACGTTGCCGGCGGTGGCGGTGCCGCACTTCGTGGTCGAGGAGCGGTCACCCACCGGGCAGCGGGCGGCGTCCACGGCGGCCCGGGCCACCTCGGTGCTGACCCGCTGCTCGCAGCGCGGGTTCGCGACGTCGAGCTTCTCGCCCTCCGGGCCGCGGATCTCCTGCACCGGGATCGGCTCGCAGTACTTGCCGTCGGCGCCGAGCGTCGCGTACGCGTTCGCCAGCTCCAGCGGGGTGGTCTGCGAGACGCCGAGGCTGAACGCGCCCCACTGGTGCGGGTTGGCGGCAAGTTGCGCGTCGCTCGACGAGCGGAACGAGATGCCGAGCTTCTGCGCCGCCTTCACCACGTTCTCCGCGCCGACCCGCTGCTGCAGGTCGATGAAGAACGTGTTGACCGAGAAGCCGAAGCCGCTCCACATGTTGTGCATGCCGGCCATCGAGGCGTTGGCGTTCTTCGGGCAGTACTTGTTGGTGCCCGGGCAGGCGGCCGGCGAGTTGAACTCGACCGGGTAGTTCGACTTGAACACGGGCTGCGCGTTGATCGGGTAGCTGAGCGGGTAGCCCTTCTCCAGCGCGGCCACCAGCGTGAAGATCTTGAAGGTCGAGCCCGCCTGGTAGCCGGCGATGCCGGGGCCACCGGTGATCAGCGGGTTCACCGTGTTGGGGTAGTTGCCCCGGATCTTCTTCTTGGCCTTCGCCGGGTCGCTGGAGATCTTGTTCTGCGGGTCGTCCGGGTCGTCGAGCTTGAAGTTGCGGTTGACGGCGACGGCGCGTACCCGGCCGGTGCCGGGCTCGACGGCGGCCACCATCCGGGCCGCCTTGCTGCTCTCGCCCAGGTTCTTGCGGACGGCCTTGTCAGCGGCCTTCTGCGCCTGCACGTCGAGCGTGGAGATGATGGTGTAGCCGCCGCTCTTGAGCCGCCGCTCACGGTCGTACGAGGTGGCGCCGAACGTCTCCTGCTGCAGCCACCAGCGGTAGAGGTAGTCGCAGAAGAAGCCCCAGGAGCGGGTGGTGGTCTGGGTGCAGCCGTTCGGGGTGCGCTTGCCCTTGACGACGAGCTTGATCTTCTTGGCGGCGTCCGCCTCCTGCTGGGTGATCGCCCCGATCTGCACCATGTTGTCGATGACGTAGTCGCGTCGGCCGACCGCCTCGGGGTAGCCCGCGGGGGTGGTCGGGTCGAACGCGGTGGGCGCCTTCACCATGCCGGCGAGCATGGCCGACTCCTGGATGTCCAGCTTGCTCGGCGGCTTGTTGAAGTAGACCTGGCTGGCCGCCCAGATGCCGTACGCGCCGTTGCCGAACGCGGCGATGTTCAGGTAGCGCTCCAGGATCTCGTCCTTGGAGAGCTCCTTGTCGATCTGCAGCGCCAGGCTCATCTCGCGCAGCTTGCGGGCGCTGGTGTCCTCGGTGGCGGCGACCACGTCGGCCGGGTGGGTGGCCGAGTAGGAGATGGCCAGCCGGACGTACTGCATGGTCAGCGTCGACGCGCCCTGCCGGGAGGAGCCGGCGGACTGGTTGTTGACGAACGCCCGTGCCACACCGTTGAGGTCCACGCCGTTGTGCTTGTAGAAGTCGTGGTCCTCGGCCGCGATGATGGACTTCTGCATGTGCGGCGAGATGTCCTTGAGCTTGACGTCCTTGCGGTTCTCGTCGTACATCGTGGCCAGCACGGTCTTGCCGTCGGACGCGAGCAGCTTGGTCATCTGCGGCGACCGGGCGACTGTGAGCTCCTTGGGCAGCGCGCCGAATGTCTCCGAGCCGGCCTTCGCGGCCAGTCCGGTCATCGCCACCGCGGGGAAGGCCGCCGCAGCGACCACCACTCCGGCCAACAGGCCGCAGATCAGCAGCGATGCGGCGTTGGTCAGCACGTTGTGGTCACGTTTCCGCATCCAGGTCACCTCGACAGGGTACGCGAGCAGGGATCGGCGGGCGCGCGGGGAACTTTCCCCATTTCCTGCATGCGCCGGCCTCGTTGTGCTAAACGCACGAGCCCTGGTCCTGGGTTGCGTGAGATCCGGCGGAAGTCTCTCTGAAACCCGGGAGGGGCGCAGCGTTTTCACGTACCCGGGCGGGGTAGACGCCGGGCGAAAGCCCGGGAAGCCGGGAGTGTCCGGAATGATGGATTTCGCCGACAACGTTGCGTAATCGGGCGACTACACAGCATGATGGTGGCGGCGAAGGCAGCCGTGCGTCGTTCGTGCCGCCCTGGGGAGGCCGGCGCGGACGACCGGGGGGAGTTCGAGGGCTGCTCGCACGAAGTCGGTAGGTACTGCAAGGGGGGACGTGTACAGATGGGCATGATCACTGACTGGCCGTCACTGGCGGCATGTCAGAACGGAGACCCGGACGCGTTGTTCGTACAGGGCGCCGAACAGAACGTGGCGAAGAGGATCTGCCGGAGCTGCCCAGTTCGGTACGAGTGCCTGGCCGACGCGCTCGACAACCGGATCGAGTTCGGTGTGTGGGGTGGCATGACCGAACGCGAGCGCCGGGCGTTGCTGCGCCGTCACCCGCAGGTGACCAGCTGGCGCAAGATGTTCGAGGCGGCCATGAAGAAGAACGCCAAGGAGAAGGCCGGCAAGGACAAGGTCCTGGTGACCACTGCCACCTGACCGCCAGGTCAGCTCCGGCTGATCGCCTCGCCGATCGTCCGCAGCCCGTCGACGTCGTGCACGTCGGCGGGCTGCGCGGCCACCGACACCGCCGGCACCGCCGGGAACGCCTCGGTGAACCGGGCCGCCACCTGCTCCTCGCGTACCGCCTGCTGGGCCAGCGCGGCATGCGCGCGCAGCACTTCGACGGTGCCCTCGTGCCCGCCCGCCGCGGCCAGCCGCTCCGCGGCGGCCAGGCTCTCCGCCGCGGACAGGGCCGCCGCCGGCCGGTGCACCCGGTTGAGCACCAGCCCGGCCAGCGGCATCTGCTCTTCCCGCAGGCGACCCGCGAAGTAGGCGGCCTCCCGGACCGCGTCCGGCTCCGGGGCCGCGACCAGCAGGAACGCCGTCTCCCGGGCCTGCAGGATCCGGTACGTCTGCTCGGCCCGCTGCCGGAACCCGCCGAACATCGAGTCGAGGGCGGCGACGAAGCCGGACAGGTCGGTGAGCAGTTGGGCGCCGAGCACCTTCTGCACCACCTTGGAGAACATCCCGAAGCTCGCCGTCACCAGGTTGAACATGCTGCGTCCGCCGGTGCGCGCCGGGGCCAGCAGCAGCCGCAGCATGCGGCCGTCGAGGAATCGGGACAGGCGGGCCGGAGCGTCCAGGAAGTCGAGCGCGGACCGAGACGGCGGCGTGTCCACCACGATCAGGTCCCACTCGCCCCGGGCGTGCAACTGGCCCAGCTTCTCCATCGCCATGTACTCCTGCGTGCCGGCGAAGGTGGAACTCATGGCCTGGTAGAACGGGTTGGCGAAGATCTCCGCGGCCTTCGCCGGGTCGGTGTGCTGGAGCACCACGTCGTCGAACGTGCGCTTCATGTCCAGCATCATGGCGTGCAGCTCGCCGCCGCTGGCCTCGACGTCGATGCCCTTGACCTGGCGGGGTGTGTTGTCCAGCTCGGTCAGGCCGAGCGACTGCGCCAGCCGGCGGGCCGGGTCGATGGTGAGCACCACGGTCCGGCGGCCGTGCCGCTCGGCCGCGCGCAGCGCCAGCGCCGCGGCGGTGGTCGTCTTGCCCACGCCGCCCGCCCCGCAGCAGACCACGATCCGTACACCGTCGTCGGCGAGGATCTGGTCGACGTCAAGCGGAGGCGCCGCGTCTTCGGAAGGCACCAATCGAGCGTATCGGTCCCGAGGGGCACTCTGCTCCGTGCCGGTCGCAGGTGTGAGTCAATCCGCCCGGACGAGGGTCTCGGCGAGCGCCTCCAACCCGGCCCGGTCGACTCCTCCGGGCAGCAGCGGCAGTTCGATCATGGGCAGGCCCAGCTCCACCAGGTCGCCCCGGAGCGAGTCCTCCAGCTCTCGGCGTACCTGCTGGTCGTGGGCCTCCTCGACGAGCCCGGCCACGGTCGGGCCGTCGGTCGGCAGGCCGGCGGCGGCCAGCCCGCGCTCCAGCTCGGCCGCGGTCACGGCCCGGCCGGCCGGCACCGGCGGGCGGACGCCGTTGACGATCACCCGGCCGACCGGGAAGCCGAGCTGGGTCAGCTCGGCGACTGCGTCCAGCGTCTCCTGGACCGGCATCTCCTCCAGCAGCGTGACCACGTGCACGGCTGTCATCGGCGACCGGAGCAGCGCGGAGACGCCCTCGCTCTGGGTCTTGATCGGGCCGACCTTGGCCAGCCGGGCGGTCTCCGCTGTCACGTTCAGGAAGCGGCCGATGCGCCCGGTCGGCGGCGCGTCCAGCACGACCGCGTCGTACGTCCGGCGCGAGCCGCTGGTCCGGGTGGTCGCCTCCTTGACCTTGCCGGTGAGCAGCACGTCGCGCAGGCCCGGCGCGATCGTGGTGGCGAAGTCGATCGCGCCGAGCTTGCGCAGAGCCCGGCCGGCCGCGCCGAGCTTGTAGAACATGTCCAGGTATTCCAGGAGCGCCGCCTCGGCGTCGACCGCCAGCGCCCGCACCTCACCGCCGCCGGGCGCGTCGGCGAGGTGCCGCTCCTCGTACGGCAGCGGGTCGGTGCCGAAGAGCTGGGCGATGCCCTGCCGGCCCTCCACCTCGACCAGCAGGGTGCGCCGGCCCCCGGCGGCCAGGCCGAGGGCCAGCGCGGCGGCCACGCTCGTCTTGCCTGTGCCGCCCTTGCCGGTCACCACGTGCAGGCGGGCCGGCCATCTGCCGGCGGACTCGGCCGGCTGCTCACTCGCTGCCACCCGTCGAGCCTAACCAGCCGGCCGGATCAGCCGACCTCGCAGACCCACCAACCCGTCTTCCGCACCACTGTGAAGCGCAGGGACTGCTCGGCGACCTTCTCGTCGGCGGTGGTCATGGTCACCCGGGCGGAGACGGTGGCCCGGTCGCCGGTCTCGTTGTCGACGGTCGGGTTGCTCCAGCGGAACCGGGGGTTCTGGTACTGCTCGGCGTACTTGCGCACCTCGGCGACCTTGGCGGCGATCTTCTCGTCGTCCCGGGCCGCCGAGCAGACGAACGTGGCCGCCTTCTCGGCGTCCCGCTCCTGGTAGACGGCCTTGAGGAAGCCGTCCACCGCGATCTGCGGTTCCTTCGCTCCCTGGCCGTTCTCGGCGTCGCGCAGGACCAGGAACGCGGCAGTGCCCCCACCGCCGCAGAGCAGGACCGCGGCGGCCAGCACCAGCGAGGCGATGAGCAGCGCCGGTCGCTTGCGTGGTGGGCCGCCGGGCGGGCCGGGCGGATACGCCGGTGGCCCGGCGGCGGGAACGGCGCCCGGCGGTGTGCCGCCGCCGGGCGGTGATTGTGGGTGCGGGTCGCCGGGCGTGCCGGTGTCGCCACCGGCGGGCGGTTGGGTCATCTGTCTCCCCCGGGTTGCGGCTCCCGTCGCCGCCCCAGGCGACGGGCACGGGTCGAGGTGGTCGGGCGCGCGTCCGCGCGTGCCCAGTCCGGAAGGGTAGCGGTCGGCGGGGCGCTTGCCAGCCCCGCGTACGCACCGGCGGGAGGCGAGTTCGCGGTCGCGTTCCGGACCAGGCTTGTGTCACATATGTGACTGGTTGTGACGAAGCGTGCGCGTCCCGTTGCCGGGACTGGCCGGAGGTCCTACGTTCGTCCCGACACGGAGAGCCGGACCCGCCGGACGGTGCCGAGGCGGATGGCGGTGTCAGTGAGCAGGTACGACGCCCGGAGGCGACGCATGCGCGACGCGGAGAACACCCCCCGAGCCCAGTTCCCCGGCGACCGGTCCGGCCGGCCCGGCGAGGCCGACGTGCCCGCCTCGTTCAACGAGCGGTCGTACCGCCTTCCGGTCGAGGTGGTCCGGACGCCGTCCCGCCCCGGCGCGAAGGGGCGGGACGAGGACGAGCCCGGCTACGTCATCCACCTGCCGGTACGGGTGGCCGACCTCGCCGCGGCCACCGCGCTCGCCGGCACCGTGGCCACCTCGCTGAGCTTCCTGGTGGAGCTGGACGCGGGCGAGACCACCGTCTCCACCGCCGACGACCAGAACAACAGGCACCGGGTCTTCTGCGATCTGCTGCTGCCCGACCGCAGCCGGTGCCCGCAGCGCTTCGAGCACGAGGGCCCGTGCGGCGAGCCGCCCTCCGCGCCGGAGCCGCGTCCCGCGTCCCGTTGACGACGGCGGACCGTAGGCTGTGCCTGACCGAAGTCCAAGTCAGGCAAGGGAGCCCTCCTCCGATGCAGAAGTGGGAATACGCCACGGTGCCGCTGCTGGTCCACGCGACCAAGCAGATCCTCGACAACTGGGGCGAGGACGGCTGGGAACTGGTCTCGGTGGTGCCCGGCCCGAACCCGGAGCAGCTCGTCGCGTACCTGAAGCGCCCGAAGGGCTGACCGGCATGAGCAACGGACCCCACGCGAAGCTCGCCGAACTCGGCCTCGCACTGCCCGAGGTGGTGCCGCCGGTGGCCAGCTACGTGCCGGCCGTCCAGTCCGGGCAGCACGTCTACGTCTCCGGCCAGCTGCCGATGGCCGAGGGCAAGCTGCTCGCCACCGGCAAGGTCGGCAACGGCGTCTCCGCCGAGCAGGCGAAGGACCTGGCGCAGCGGTGCGCGCTGAACGCGCTGGCCGCGATCGACGCGCTGGTCGGGCTGGAGAACGTGGTGAAGGTCGTGAAGCTGACCGGCTTCGTGGCCAGCGCGCCCGGCTTCACCGGCCAGCCCGGTGTGATCAACGGTGCCTCGGATCTGTTCGGCGCCGTGTTCGGCGAGGCCGGCCGCCACGCCCGCAGCGCGGTGGGCGTGGCCGAACTCCCCCTCGACGCCCCGGTAGAGGTAGAGGTCATCGTCGAGGTCGTCTGACCCGCCCCGCCGAGCCCGCGATCTTGCGGTTGCCGCCCTGGCAGAAGCCCCAGACGGGGACAAACCAGCGGCGGGAACTGCAAGATCGCGGGGAGTGGCCGGGGGAGTCGTACGATCGCTGCCATGGGTGGGCGTGTGACCGGGGCCGCTGGGGCGCTTGCAGATGGGCTGCCGGGGTGGGTGACGCTGTTGCGCGCGCCCAATCCGGGGCCGATGACGCTCGACGGGACCAACACGTGGGTGCTGCGGGCCGGGCCGGACGCGCCGGCCCTGGTGGTCGACCCGGGCCCCGCCGACGAGGGGCACCTCGCCGCGATCGCGGCCCAGGGCCCGATCGGCGCGGTGCTGATCACGCACGGGCACCCCGACCACACCGAGGGCGCGCCCCGGCTGCGTGAGCTGCTCGACGGCGTACCCGTGCTCGCTGCCGACCCGGCCCACACCGCCGGCGGTGACCCGCTCACCGCCGACACGCGCCTCGACCTGGGGCTCGACCTGCGGCTGCTGCCCACCCCCGGGCACACCGCCGACTCGGTCTGCCTCCTCGCCGAGCACGACGGCGATCGGGTGGTGCTGACCGGCGACACGATCCTCGGGCGGGGCACCACCGTGGTGGCCCACCCCGACGGGCACCTCGGCGACTATTTGTCGAGCCTGGAACTGCTCTCCACGTACCGGGAGGTCCCGGTGCTCCCGGGCCACGGCCCGGCGCTCGCCGACTGCGGCGCGGCGGCCGACTTCTACCTGGCCCACCGGCGGGCCCGGCTGGACCAGGTGCGCGCCGCCGTGGCCGCGGGCGCCACCACCGCGCCCGAGGTGGTCGCCGTGGTCTACGCCGACGTCGACAGGTCGCTGTGGTGGGCCGCCGAGTGGTCCGTCCGCGCCCAGCTCGAACACCTCGGAGTGGAGCAGCCGTGACCTGCCCGGTGTGCGGGACGGTAGCGGTACCCGGGGCGCGGTTCTGTCACAACTGCGGCGCGGCGCTGCCGGCCGCCGCCACGCTGCCCGCCGCCGAACGCCGCGTGGTGACAGTGCTCTTCGGTGACCTGTCCGACTTCACCTCCTGGTCGGAGGACCTGGACCCGGAACGGGTCGGCGCGGTCACCGACCGGGTGCTCGCCGCCCTCGCGGGCGCGGTCAAGACGTTCGGCGGCCACGTCGACAAGCTCACCGGCGACGGGATCATGGCGGTCTTCGGCGCGCCGGTCGCCCACGAGGACGACGCCGAGCGGGCGGTCCGCGCGGCGCTGTCCATGCAGCGCGCGGTGCGGCGGGTGCTCGACGACGAGCGGGGCGGCGGCGCGCCGCTGGGCCTGCGCGTCGGCCTCAACACCGGGGACGTGATCGCGGGCATCCAGGCGGCGATCGAGTACACGGTCATCGGCGACACGGTGAACACCGCCGCGCGGCTCGCCGACGCCGCCGCGGTCGGCGCGGTCTACGCCGGGGCGCGCACCTCCGCCGCCACCCGGCACGTCGCCTCCTGGCGGGCGCTGCGCCCGCTGCGGCTCAAGGGCAAGCGGGAGCCGGTCGAGGCGTACGAGCTGCTGGGCCTGCTGGACGCGCCCGGCACCCGGTCCGGTCTCGGCGACGAGGCGCCGTTCGTGGGCCGGGAGACCGAGATCGGCCGGGTCGCCGGCCGGCTCGCCGAGGTGATCGACCGGGGCGAGCCCCGGGTGCTGCTGATGACCGCCGAGGCGGGCATCGGCAAGTCCCGGTTCGCGGCCGAGGTGGAACGCCTCGCCGCCGGATACGACGTCGGCGCCGGCCGGTACGCCGCGCACACCGGCGCCCGGGTGCTGTCGGTGCGGTGCGCCGCGTTCGGCGAGCGCCGCCGCCTGGCCCCGCTGGCCGACCTGGTCCGCGCCGCCGTCGGCCTGCCCGGCGACGCGGCCACCGCCGTCACCCGCCCGGCCGTCGAGGAGCGGCTGCGCCGCCTCGGCCAGCGCCTGTCCCGGCTCCCCGGCGACCCGCCACCGATCGCCGTGGACCAGCTCCTGGCCCTGCTCGGGTATGCCGAACTGCCGCCCGCCACGGAGAACGGTGAGTGGAACGCGGCCGGGCCGCCACCGGACGACGAAGCCGTGCCGACCGCTGTCGCGGACCTGCTCACCGCGCTCGCCGTGGAGGCGCCGCTGGTGATCGTGGTGGACGACCTGCACGACGCCACGGCCGAGACGCTCAAGGCGTTGGCGCTGACCCTCAACCGGCTCAGCGGGCCGGTGCTCGTGCTGCTGCTCGGCCGTCCCGAGCTGGTGCGGACCGCCGGCGCGCTGACCCGGGTCGCGGACGCCGAGGTGCACGCGCTGCCGCCGCTGCGCGGCGCGGACGCCTCCCGGCTGCTCACCAGCTACCTCGCCGGTGGCCGTATGCCCCAGGCCGACACGGACCGGCTGCTCGCCACCGCCCAGGGCAACCCGTTCTACCTGGCCGAACTCGTGACGCTGCTGATGGAGCGCGGCGCGCTGACCGCCGGGCCCGGCCGCGGCGCGGACGTCGGCTGGCGTCTCGCGCCCGGCTCGCTCGGCAGCCGGCTGCTCTCCCGGGACCTGGCCGCGGTGCTCGCGGCGCGTATCGACGCGCTGCCGCCGGATGCCCGCTCGGCGCTGCGCGACGCCGCGGTGGTGGGCGACACAGTGCCCGCCGGTGCGCTGGAGGCGCTGCGCGAGCAGCGGCTCGGGCAGGACGGCCGGCCCGCCGCGGTGGCCGCCGTCGAGCTGGACCGGGCCGTGGAGGAGCTGCTGCAACGCCGCATGCTGCACCGCACCCGCACCGGGTTCGCCTTCGCCACCCCGCTCATGCGGGAGGCCGCGTACGCCGGGGTGAGCAAGGCCGAGCTGGCCGAACGGCACGCGGCGCTGGCCCGCTGGGCCGCGCCGGAGAGCGTGGACGGGACGGGCGGCGCCCCGGCGGGCGCCTTCACCGAGGCCGCCCGGGACGACTTCGTCGCCGAGCACGTCGAGCGGGCCACAGCGCTCGCCGACGCGGTCAAGCTGCGCCCGGACGCGCCGGCCCGGGCGGTCACCCCGCTGGGCGTGGCCGCGCTGGGCCGGGCCGCCCGCCGGTCACTGCGGTCGGGGGAGCCGGCTCTCGCGGTCGAGTACGCCGAGCGCGCGGCCGAGCTGGCCCGCGACGGTGTACCGCCGGCCGACCGGGTGACGCACGCCCGGGCGCTGCTCCAGATCGGCCGCCCGGCCGACGCGCTCGCGTTCGCCGAGAAGATCGCCGCGAACACCGGTGACCCGGCCACCCGGACCGCCGCGCTGCTGCTGGCCGGGCAGGCCCAGCAGACGCTGGGTGACGCCGAGCGGGCCGAGCGCAGCTGGCAGGAGGCGTTGCAGGTGGCCACCGACGCCGACCTGCCCACCATGCGGGCGTCGGCGATGCGGCGGCTCGGCATGGCCGACTTCATCGCCGGCCGGCTCGGGCAGGCGAGCAGCCGGCTGGCCGCGTCCTATCAGGTCAGCCTGGCCGCCCGGGATCCGCGCGGGCAGGCCTGGTCGTTGCAGAACCTGGCCTGGGTGACCACCACCCGGGGCGACTTCGCCGGCACCGACGCGGTGCTCGGGCGGGCCGCCCGGCTCTTCGCCGAGCTGAAGGACCCGTACGGGCGGGCCTGGCTGCGCGGCACCACCGCGTTCGCCCGGCTGCTCGCCGGACGGCTGCGGGAGGCGTGCCGGATGGCGCGGGTGTTCCTGCCGTTCGGGGAGCGGGTCGGCGAGGCGTGGGCGGTCGGTACGCTGCGCGCGGTCGAGGCGTACGCCACCGCCGAGCTGGGCGACCTGGCCGAGGCGGACCGGGCGGCGCGGCGCGCGTACCGGGACTTCGCCGAGGTGGGCGACGACTGGGGACAGGGCTTCGCGCTCGTGGTGCGCGGCGTGGTGGCGCGCGGGCTGGGCGAGCCGGAACACGCGGCCGACCTGTTCACCGACGCGCTCGAGTACGCCGACCGCACCACCCACCCGCTGCTGACCGGCATGGCCGGGACGCTGCGCGGCTTCGTGGCGCTGGACATGGGCGACCACGAGACCGCCGAGCGGGAGGCACGGTCGGTGCTGACCCGGGTGGAGCCGCACAACCCGCAGGCCCCGGCCCAGGTCGCGCCCCGGGTGCTGCTCGCCATGGCCCGCCTCGCGGCCGGTGACCCGGGTACCGCCGTGGGGCTGCTCGCTCCGGTCGCCACCGGCGCGGCGAACGCGCCCTCGCTGCTGTTCTCCCGGCGGCAGACGATGGCCCGGTACGCCGCCGCGCTGCTCGCCCACGGCCAGCGCGAACAGGCGCTCGACTGGGCGCAGCGGTCGATCACGGCGCCGGCCGAGGACGTGCGCAGCCAGGTGGTGGCGCGGCTGGTGCTGGCCGAGGCGCTCGACGCGTGCGGCCGCCGGGCCGAGGCGCTGACGAACGCGGAGGAGGCGGTACGCCTCGCGTACGCCACCGAACAGCGCAGTGAGCGGATGGTCGCCGACGCGTTGCGGGTCCGCCTCTCCGGCGGCTGATCGCCCGCTGTTCTGACGGTTCCGGGGATGTGTTCGTCGGTGGAGCCGGTTAGCGTGGGCGGCGACAGTCGTGGATCGACTGCCGCCTCCCGGTGCGCGCCTGCGTCACCGGCGGACCACGCTGGGGAGGGACGATGAGGCTGCCGCGCTCGGGCGCCGGCTGGACGATCGCGGTCTTCGGGCTCCTCGCGCTGCTCCTCGGCGCGCTCGGCCTGATCTGGCCGGAGACTCAGCTTCGTCTGCTCGGCTTCGAGGTGCCGGCCGAACGCGCCCCGGGCGACTACACCGGCACGTTCCTCACCGCGTCGTCGATGGCCTCGTTCAACATGGGGGTCTACTACCTGCTCGCCGTCGCCACCGAGTGGCGGCCGTTCTACCGCTTCACGGTCTGGTTCCGCCTGGTCACGTTCACCGTCTTCACCATCGCGGTGCTGTCCGACGTCGCGCCGGACCGGTTCTTCGCGGTCGCCGCGTGGGAGGGGCTGGGCGCGGTCGCGACAGCCGTCGGCCTGTGGTGGGACGCGCGCCGGGCGGGCACCGCCACTGACGACTCCGCGCCGGATCCGGTGCCGGCCACCGATGCGGCCCGCTGAGCGGCCGGACCAGTTGGGTATTTTCGAACCGTGACCGAGACCCCGCCCGGCGCCGTACGGCTGCCAATCGTGCCCGGTCTGACCGATCTGCAGGTGTTCGCCCGGGGCGGCTACGCCACCATCTACCGGGCCACCCAGATCTCGGTGGGGCGCGAGGTGGCGGTCAAGATCGAGAACCGGACGCTGGACAGCGAACGCGACCAGGCCCGCTTCCTGCGCGAGGCCCGCGCCGCCGGGCGGATGTCGTCGCACCCCCACGTGGTCGACCTCTTCGACGTCGGGGTCACCGTCGACCAGCACCCCTACCTGATCATGGAACTCTGCGACGGCTCGTACGCGGAGCGGATGCGCACCTCGCCGCTGGGCCCGGAGGAGACCCGCGACCTCGGCGTGAAGATCGCCGACGCGCTGGCCCACTCGCACGCGGCGGGCGTGCTGCACCGGGACGTCAAGCCGGCAAACATCCTGCACTCCGAGTTCAACTCGGCGGTCCTCGCCGACTTCGGCCTGGCGGTGCTCGCCGAGTTCCGTGACTCCTCGGTCATGCTGGAGGCGCTCACCCCGGCGTACGCGCCGCCCGAGACGTTCAACCACAGCCCGCCCAGCCCGGCCGTCGACGTCTACTCGCTGTGCGCCACCCTCTACGCGGTGATGTACGGCCGGCCGCCGCGCTGGCACTCGGAACGCAACCCGAGTCTGGTGACCGTGCTGGAGATGTTCCAGCAGCCCATCCCCGGGCTGCCCGGGGTGCCCGGCGAGCTGATCGACGTACTCCGGCTGGGGATGTCGAACGACCCGGGCGCGCGTCCCTCCGCGGTCGAGTTGCGCGGCCTGCTCGCCGGGCTGCCGCTGGACGGCGCCCCGGCCGGCGGCGCGCTCTACGACGGCGCCGAGCGCTACCGCCGTAGCGGCGGCCCGAACCCGCGCCCGCCCGCCGACGACGACCCCCCGACCGTGGCGTCGCGGGCCCGCCGCTGGCCCAAGCGCTGGTTCCTCGGCGGCGCCGGGGTGCTCGCGCTGGCGGCGTCGGCCGGTGGCGGCTGGCTGGCCGCCGGTCACACGCCCGCCGCTCCGCCGACCCCGGTGACGAGCGGCGTGGCCGGGGGGCCGGTGCCCGGCTGCGCGTCCGCCGACGTGCGGCTCCCGGCCGGCGCGCGGTGCGCTTCCGAGCTGGAGTGCTTCGGTCCGGTACGGCTGCGCCGCGACCGGGCCGAGGCGAGCCGGGTGCCCTGCGACGGCCAGCACACCTGGGAGACGTACGCCGCGGGTGACCTGCCGGCCGGTCTCGCCGGCGCCAAGCACGACGCGGTGGTCGCCGACCCGGCCGTCGGCAAGGTGTGCAACCCCGACACGTTCCGGGTGGTCAGTGGCGCGGACCCGGCGAACGGATGGAACCTCGAGGTGCTGCCGCCGGAGACCGACGCCGACCGCACCTACCGGTGCCTGGCCGGGCGGGGAGTGAACGCGCTCGCCGGGCCCACGCTCACCGGCCGCTGAGCCCTCGGCTCTGCCGCACCGACCTCGGGTCGAGCGTCTCCAGCGTGTCGGCGTCCACCGCGGTCTGCGTCCGCAGGCCGCGTACCGCCCGCGGGTCCAGCGTCTCGAGCGTGTCCGCGTCGACCGGATGGCCGCCGGGGGCGCGCAGGTTCCGTACCGCCCGGGGGTCGATCGCCTCGAGCGTGTCGGCGTCCACTCCATACCCGGCCTCGGGCAGCCAGGTCTCGGGCGACGGGGTGTGCCCACCACCGCTGACGGGCTGGCGGGCCGCGGTGATCGTCACCCCGGCGATCATGCCCAGCACGACGCAGACCAGGGCCAGCACGACCGACAGGATGCCGGGCGGGCGCCACACCGCGAGGGCCACCACCGCCGCAACCGTCGCCAGGGACGCGACGACGGCCTTCGCCCGCGCATCGGGCTTCGGGAACGATCTCACCCGACAAGCATGGCCCAGCGCGGCAACCTGTCAACCGGCGGGCCGAGACGGCTTCCCGTCAGTCACGCTCCACTTCGGAGCGGCAGAAGCGTCGATCGAGCAAAAATCGTTACATCTGTTGGCCGGCTGCCGTATCGCTCCGGGTTGGGAAGCCGCTACCGTGAGCGTCGATCCGGGAGTGGCGAGGCCGAGGTCTCCTCGACCACACCGCCCAGTGACGGACCCCCGGGGTACGGCAGGTGATCGGGCACCCGCCGTACCCCGGGCCCACCTCGGTCAGTAGGACTTGTCCTGGCCGAGGACGTGCTGGGCGACGAAGTTGAGGATCATCTCGCGGCTGACCGGGGCGATCCGGCCCGCGCGTACCGCGCCGAGCAGCGTCGACACGCCGTACTCGGTGGTCATGCCGGCCCCGCCGAGCGCCTGGACGGCGGTGTCGACGGCGAGCGCGGCGGCCTCACCGGCCGCGTACTTGGCCATGTTGCCGGAGATGCCCGCTTCCAGGTCGCGACCCGCGTCGTACAGCGTCGCCGCCTTGTAGATCATCAGACGGGCCAGCTCGACCTGGACCGCCGCGTGCGCGAGCGGGTGCGCCACGCCCTGGTGCGAGCCGATCGAGTTCCCGCCCCACACCTTGCGGGTGGCGGTGTAGTCGCTCGCCCTGTCGATCGCGTACCGACCGGTGCCGGCGCCCATCGCGGCCACCGTGATGCGCTCCGGGTTGAGCCCGGCGAACAGCGCCGGCAGCCCGGCGTCGAGCGACTCGCCGACGAGCGCGTCGGCGGGCAGCCGGACGTCGTCGAGGAAGAGCAGGAACTGGTTCTCCGGCGACAGGATCTCCATGTCCAGCTTGGACTTCTCCAGGCCCGGCGCGTCGGTCGGCACGATGAACAGCGCCGGCTTCAGCTTCCCGGTGGACGCGTCCTCGGTGCGAGCGACCACGAGGACGTGCCCGGCCTCGTCCACGCCGGAGATGTAGATCTTCCGGCCGCTGAGCAGCCAGTCGTCGCCGTCGCGACGAGCCACTGTGGAGAGCCGGTGGAAGTTCGAACCGGCGTCCGGCTCGGTGATCGCGAAGACGATCTTCTCGGAGCCGTCGGCGAGCCCGGGGAGGTGCTTCTTGCGCTGCTCCTCCGTGCCGTGCTTGCTGATGATCGTGGCGGCGATGGCGGGGGAGACCACCAGGAGCAGCAGCGGGCAGCCGGTCGCGGCCAGCTCCTCGCACACCAGCGCCAGGTCGGTGATGCCGCCGCCCCCGCCGCCGTACTCGGTGGGGATGTTGACGCCCAGGTAGCCCAGCCGGCCGGCCTCGTGCCACAGCTCGGTGGTGTGCTCGCCGGCCTTGGCCTTCGACACGAAGTAGGAATGGCCGTACTTGCGTCCCAGCTCCCGCACCGCATCGCGGAGCTGGTCCTGTTCGGGGGTGAGGTCGAAGTTCACTGGTGGTCCTCCTCGGGGTCCACGACGGCCAGTACGGCACCCGTCTCGACCTGGCCGCCGGCGGGCACCGGCAGTTCCGTCACCACGCCGTCGGCGGGGGCGAGCACGGGATGTTCGAGCTTCATCGCTTCGAGCGTCAGCAGCAGGTCACCGGCGGCGACGCGCTGACCGACCTCGACGTGCACCCGGGTGACCGCCCCGGGCAGCGGCGCGAGCAGCGACCCGGCCGCCAGCTCCGCGGTGGGCAGGGGCAGGCGGGGCAGCTCGGTGAGGCTCGCCGCCCCGTCCGGGCCGTCCACGAAGACCGACGACCCCACCCGGTGTACGCGGAAGGCCCGCCGAACCCCGTCGACGTCGAGCACCACCCGGTCCGGGGCGGCTGTCACCAGCTCGACCACCGGCAGCTCGGTGTTAACAGGGGACCCTTCCTCTACCGGATCCGTTAAGAGGGGGCCCTTCCTTCCCCACTCGGCGAGGGCGCCGGTGCGGTCCAGGCGGTAGTGGACCTCGATCTCCTCGTCGCCCGGGCCGGTGAACCGGGTGACCTGCGGGAAGGAAGGCACGTTGCGCCAGCCCGACGGCAGCCCGGCCAGCACCGGGGCGGCGGCCCGGCGCGCGGCGGCAGCGGCCAGCGCGGCGGCCAGCGCCACCACCGGAAGCTGCTCGGCCGGCAGCAGCGGCTCGAACACCTCCGGGTGCCGGTCCAGGAAGCCGGTGTCGACGTCCACGGCGGCGAACTCCGGGCTGCGCAGCACGCGTACCAGCAGGTCCCGGTTGGTGGCCACGCCGTGCAGCTCGGCGCGGGCCAGCGCGCCGGCCAGGGCGCGGGCCGCCTCGGTGCGGGTGGGCGCCCAGGCGACGAGCTTCGCCAGCATCGAGTCGTAGTGCACGCTCACCGTCGAGCCGTCCACCACGCCCGAGTCCAGGCGCAGCCCCCGGGCCGGACCGAACTCGGCGGCGACCCCGGGGATCGCGAACCGGTGCAGCGTGCCGGTGGCCGGACGGAAGCCCTGGGCCGGGTCCTCGGCGCACAGCCGTACCTCGATGGCGTGGCCGTCGGCCGGCGGCGTGGTGGTGACCGGCAGCGGCTCGCCCTCGGCGACGAGCAGTTGCAGCCGTACCAGGTCCAGCCCGGTGGTCAGCTCGGTGACCGGGTGTTCCACCTGGAGGCGGGTGTTCATCTCCAGGAAGTGCACCTGCCCGTCCGGCGCGAGCAGGAACTCCACTGTTCCCGCGCCGACGTAGTCGACGGCCCGCCCGGCGGCCACCGCCGCCTCGTGCAGCGCCGCGCGCACGTCGTCGGGCAGCACGCCGGGCGCCTCCTCGACGATCTTCTGGTGGCGGCGCTGGATCGAGCAGTCGCGTACCCCGAGGGCCACGACGGTGCCGTGGGTGTCGCCGAAGATCTGCACCTCGACGTGGCGGCCGCGTTCCACGTACCGCTCGATGAAGACCGTGCCGTCGCCGAACGCCGCCGCCGCCTCGCGGCGCGCGCCCGCGACGGCCTCGGCCAGCCCGGCCGCGTCGTGGACGATCCGCATGCCCCGGCCGCCGCCACCGGCGGCGGCCTTGACCAGCACCGGGAAGGCGGTGACCTCGGCCGGGTCGGTCCAGGTGGGCAGCATCGGCACGCCCGCGTCGGCGAGCAGCGCCTTGGCGGCCATCTTGTCGCCCATCGCCGCGATCGCCTTCGCGGACGGCCCGACCCAGGTCAGACCCGCGTCGGTCACCGCCGCCGCGAACTCGGCGTTCTCGGCCAGGAAGCCGTAACCGGGGTGGACGGCGTCCGCGCCGGACCGCCGGGCCGCGTCGAGGATGGCGTCGATGCGCAGGTACGTCTCGGCCGGCGTGTTCCCCGGCAGCCGTACCGCCTGGTCGGCGTCGGCGACGAACGGCGCGTCGGCGTCCGGGTCGGAGTGCACGGCGACGGTGGCCACGCCGAGGGCGCGGCAGGTGGCGAAGACCCGGCGGGCGATCTCGCCCCGGTTCGCGACCAGAAGCTTGGTGATCATTTTGAGCACGCCCCCTACATCCGGAAGACGCCGAAACCGTCGGCGCCCTTCACCGGTCCGTTGTGGATCGCCGACAGGCACAGCCCGAGGACGGTACGGGTGTCCCGGGGGTCGATCACCCCGTCGTCGTAGAGCCGGCCGGACAGGAACAGCGCGCCGGACTGCGACTCGATCTGCTGCTCGACCATCATCCGCATGGCGGCGTCGGTGTCCTCGTCGTACTCGCGTCCCCGGGCGGCGGCTGCCTGCCGGGCCACGATGGACAGCACCCCGGCGAGCTGCGCCGGGCCCATCACCGCCGACTTCGCGTTCGGCCAGGTGAACAGGAACCGCGGCTCGTACGCCCGGCCGCACATGCCGTAGTTGCCGGCGCCGTAGGAGGCGCCCAGGTTGACGGTCAGGTGCGGCACCTTCGAGTTCGACACCGCGTTGATCATCAGGGCGCCGTGCTTGATGATGCCGCGCTGCTCGTACTCGGTGCCGACCATGTAACCGGTGGTGTTCTGCAGGAAGACCAGCGGTGTGTCCGCCGCGTTGGCGAGCTGGATGAACTGCGCCGCCTTCTGCGCTTCCTCGCTGAACAGCACGCCCCGGGCGTTCGCCAGCACGCCGACCGGGTAGCCGTGCAGCTCACCCCAGCCGGTCACGAGCGCGGTGCCGTAGCCGGGCTTGAACTCGTCGAACGCGCTGTCGTCGAGTACCCGGGCCAGCACCTCGCGCGGGTCGAACGGCACCTTCAGGTCGGCGCTGGCGATGCCGAGCAGCTCCTCCGGGTCGTACCGGGGTGGCAGCGGATGGGGGTTGCGGGGCGGCGGGCCCTGCTTGCGCCAGTTGAGCCGGCGGACGCACTGCCGGGCCAGCCGGATCCCGTCGCGCTCGTCCTCGGCGAGGAAGTCGGCCAGGCCGGACGTGGTGGCGTGCATCGCCGCGCCGCCCAGCGACTCGTCGTCGGTGACCTCGCCGGTGGCCATCTTCACCAGCGGCGGCCCGGCGAGGTAGACCTGCGAGCGGTCCCGGATCATGATGGTGAAGTCCGACATGCCGGGCACGTACGCGCCACCGGCGGTGGCGTTGCCGAAGACCACGCTCACCGTCGGGATCCGCTGCGCCGACAGCCGGGTCAGGTCCCGGAACACCCGGCCGCCCGGAATGAAGATCTCCGCCTGGGTGGGCAGGTCCGCCCCGGCCGACTCGACCAGGTTCACCATCGGCAGCCGGTTCGCCGCCGCGATCTCACCCGCCCGCCGGGTCTTCGCCAGCGACCACGGGTTGATCGCGCCCCCGCGTACCGTCGGGTCGTTCGCCACGATCAGGCACTCGACGCCCTCGACCACGCCGATGCCGGTCACGGTGCTGGCGCCGACCGGGAAGTCGGTGCCGAACGCGGCCACCGACGACAGCTCCAGGAACGGGCTGTCCGGGTCGAGCAGCAGCTCGATCCGCTCCCGCGGGAGCAGCTTGCCGCGACCGTGATGGCGGGTCACGTACTTCTCGCCGCCACCGCCCCGGGCCTGGTCGAGCGCCGCCTCCAGTTCGGCGAGGCGTTCCAGCAGCGCCTCCCGGTTGGCGGTGAAGGCGGGCGCGGACGGGTCGATCGTGCTCTGCAGAACTGTCGTGCTCACAGGCCCATGCCCTTCGCGATGATCTCGTTCATGATCTCGGTGGCGCCGCCGCCGATGCCGAGCAGCCGGGCGTCGCGGTAGTGCCGCTCCACCTCGGCGTCACGCATGTAGCCGAAACCGCCGTGCAGTTGCAGCGCGGCGTCGACGACGAAGTCGCACGCGGACACCGCCACGTTCTTCGCGATCGCCACCTCGGTCACCACCGGCTGCCCGGCGGCGACCCGCTCGGCGACCTCGTGCACGTACGCCCGGGCCGCCTCGGTGCGGGAGTGCATCTCGGCCAGCCGGTGCCGCACCACCTGCCGCGAAACGAGCGGCCGGCCGAACGTCTGACGGTCCCGGCACCACCGCACCGTCAGGTCCACGCAGCGCTGCGCGGTCGCGTACGCCTGCGTGGCGAGCGACAGCCGCTCGGCGGCGAACTGCTGCATGATGGCGAGGAAGCCGGTGTCCTCCGGGCCGACCCGGTTGCGCACCGGCACCCGGACGTCGACGAAGGACAGTTCGGCCGTGTCGGAGCAGTGCCAGCCCAGCTTCTCCAGCCGCCGGCCCACTGTGAACCCCGGCGTGCCCTTGTCGATCACGAGCAGGCTGAGCGAGCCCGACCCGGGGAAGTCGGTGCAGACCGCAGTGGTGACGAAGTCGGCCCGGACCCCGCTGGTGATGTACGTCTTGGCGCCGTTCACGACGTAGTGGTCGCCGTCGCGTACCGCGCAGGTGCGGATGCCCGCCACGTCCGAGCCGCCGTCCGGCTCGGTGATCGCCAACGCGCCGATCATCGTCCCGGCGAGCGCCGGCCGGACGTACTTCTCGATCAGCGCCTCGTCCTGAGCCTGAACCATGTGCGGCAGCGCGATCCCGTGCGTGAACAGCGCGGCGATCAGCCCCGACGACCCGCCCGAGCGGATGATCTCCTCGGTGACCACCATCGAGTCGAGCAGGTCGCCGCCGCTGCCGCCGACCGACTCCGGGAAGCCGATGCCGAGCAGGCCGACCTTCGCGGCGGTCTCGTGCAGCGACCGGGGCAGTTCGCCGGCCCGCTCCCAGTCGGACAGGTGCGGCAGCACCTCCCGGACCACGAACGAGCGGGTCAGCTCGCGTAGCTGCCGGCGTTCCGGCGTGTCCACGATGGTCATGCCGGAACCTCCGTCGGAAGATCGACCACCCGGGAGCGCAGCAGCTCGCCGAGCGCCTTGGCCTGGGGATCGAACCGGGTGGACGCGGCCACGCCCTGCCCGAGCAGCCCGCGGATCACGAAGTTGACGGCGCGCAGGTTCGGCAGCTCGTACCGCTCGACGGTGAGCGACGCCGTCTCCGGCAGCAGCTCGGCCAGCCGTTCCACGGTCAGCCAGTCGCGCAGCCACGGCCAGGTCGCGTCGGTGCGGGCCCAGACGCCCAGGTTGGCGTCGCCGCCCTTGTCGCCCGAGCGCGCGCCGACCAGCTCACCGAGCGGCCCCCGCCGGGTGGCGTGCAAGGAAGGGCCCCCTGTTAACGCCTCGTGTTGTACAAGGGTCCCTTCCAAACCGCTCGTCACCGTCGGCGGCGGGATCGGCACCCGCTCGCCGGAGGGCAGCACCGCCACGTGCTCGACCGCGTCCTGCGCGATCGCGTCGGCGGTGAACACCCCGTACGGCGTCGCGTCACCGGGCAGCGTGGTGAGCGTGCAACCCGGATAGGAGGCCAGCGCCAGCTCCACCGCCGCCGCCGAGAACGCCCGCCCGGCCCGCGACTTGTCGCCGTCGCGCAGATGTACGTGCAGCAGCGCGCTCGCCGCCTCGGTGTCGCCGGTGTCCGGGTGGTCGGTACGGGCCAGCGTGAACTCCAGCCCTTCCGTGCCGACCGACTCCTCGATCTGGGCGCGGACCAGTGCCGCCTTGGCCGGGATGTCCAGCCCGCACAGCACGAACGTCATCGAGTTGCGGAAGCCGCCCAGGTTGTTGACGCCCACCTTGAGCGTGTCCGGCGGCGGCGTGCCGCGCACCCCGGACACCCGGACCCGGTCCGGGGCCTCCTGCTCCAGCCGCACCGTGTCGAGCCGGGTCACCACGTCCGGCCCGAGGTAGTCCGGGCCGCCCACCTCGTACAGCAGCTGGGCGGTGACCGTCTCGACCGTCACCGCGCCGCCGGTGCCGGCGTGCTTGGTGAGCACCGACGAGCCGTCCGCGTGCAGCTCGGCGATCGGGAATCCGGGCCGGTGCCCGCCGTCCGGCAGTTCGGTGAAGAAGCTGAAGTTGCCGCCGGTGACCTGCGCGCCGCACTCGATCAGGTGCCCGGCCACCGTGGCCCCGGCCAGCGCGTCGAGGTCGTCGCGGGTCCACCCGAAGCGGGCGATCGCCGGGCCGACCGCCAGCGAGGCGTCGGTGACCCGACCGGTGACCACCACGTCCGCGCCCGCGTCCAGGCAGGCCGCGATCCCGAACGCGCCCAGGTACGCGTTGGCGGTCAGCGCGTCCGGCCGCTGGATCGCGTCGCCCTCGACGTACCCGACCCGCACCTGGAGGCCGAGCCGGTCGCCGAGCGACCGGATCGCGTCGGCCAGCCCCGCCGGGTTGAGGCCGCCCGCGTTTGTGACCAGCGTGACGCCGCGGTCCAGCGCGGTGCCGAGCACGCCCTCCGCCTGGCGCAGGAACGTCTTCGCGTAGCCCAGCGACGGGTCGCGCATCCGGTCCCGGCCGAGGATGAGCATGGTCAGCTCGGCCAGGTAGTCACCGGTCAGCACGTCCAGCTCGCCGCCGTCGAGCATCTCCCGCCAGGCGGCGAAACGGTCGCCGTAGAAGCCCGACGCGTTCCCGATCCGCAGCACGCTCATGAGGGAACTCCGCTCGCCGGTTCCCGCTTGTCACCGGGCGGGCCGGCGAACGCCTGGGCCACGTCCAGCCACTCGTCGGCCACCGGCCCGGTGGCGGTCAGGGCCAGGTCGGCGCGGTGCCGGCGCTGCGTTACGAGCAGGCAGAAGTCGAGCGCCGGGCCGGTCACCCGGTCGGCCGCGTCGGCCGGCCCGAACTCCCAGACGTCACCGCCCGCGGGCGCGGTCAGCTCCACCCGCACCGGCGCCGTGGGCACCGCACGGCCGTGGGCGGCGAAGCCGTGCCCGAGGGTACGGAAGCCGAGGTGCGCGATGTGGCGCAGGCGCTGCGTCGGGGTACGGCTGACGCCCAGCGCGTCTGCCACGTCCTCGCCGTGCGCCCACGTCTCCATCAGCCGGGCCGTCACCATCGAGGTGGGCGACATGCTGGTGCCGTACCAGGGGATCTTCTGCCCGGCCGGGACGGCGGTGAGCGCGCCGGCGAGCGCCGACCGGCCGGAACGCCAGCGGGCCAGCAGCGCAGGTGGGGGCGCGAGGAAGGACTCGGCGCCGTCCTCGACCAGGCGCGACGGGTCCGGCGCGGCCATCACCGAGGCGAAGAACGCGGACTCGTCGGTGGCCGCCAGGTAGGCGACGTGGTCGGTCCAGGCCAGGTGTGCGATCTGGTGTGCGACGGTCCAGCCCGGGGCCGGTGTCGGCCGCTCCCATCCGTCCGGTGGCAGGTCCGCGACGAGCGCGTCGAGTTGTTCGGACTCGGCGGCCAGATCCGCGAGCAGGGCTGTCAGGTCGACCATTGTGCCTCCGGGCGGGGGATCAGTGCCGCTCGCTCTCGGGGGTGAGCAGCGCGGCGAGCTGGCGTTTCCAGGTGTGCAGCAGGGCGGCGCGGCGGGGCGAGTCGTCGCTGAGCAGGTTGGCCACGCCGAGGCCGCGGAGCAGGTCGAGCGTGGCCTGCACCGACTCGCGTACGCCCGGCTTGCGCTCGTCCACGCCGAGCAGCTCGACGGTGAGCCGGTGCATCTCGCGGCCGATCCGCGCCTCCAGCGGCACCAGCGCGGCGCGCAGCTCGGCGTCGGTACGCGCGGCCACCCACAGCTCCAGCGCGGCCGCGAACAGCGGGCCGGTGAAGGAGGCGGCGAGCAGGTCGACCACGCCGTCGAGCCGCTGCGGGCCGACCGGCAGGGCCGCCGCCTCGGCGCGCAGCTCGGCCGCCCGGCGCTCGGTCAGGTGCGCGACGGCGGCGGTGACCAGCGCGGCCTTGGTGGGGTAGTGGTGCAGCTGGGCGCCCCGGGAGACCCCGGCGCGGGCCGCCACCACTGTCGTGGTGGTGCCGGACCAGCCGTGCTCCACCAGGCAGTCGACTGTCGCCTCCAGCAGCCGGGCCTGGGTGGCGCGGCTGCGCTCCTGCTGCGGAACTCGGCTCGGTGCGGTGGACACGCCATCAGCCTGCCGCCCCCAAAACAAACAGTCAAGCCTGACTTTTTTGAAAGGAGGGGGCCCTTGTTAACGCCTGCGGTAGCGGAAGGGCCCCTTGTTAACGCCTCAGCGACCGTCGCGCGGAGCGAAGACGGTGAGCGCGTCGGCGTCGGAGTGGCGGGAGCGGACGTACTCGTCGGCCCAGGCCGCCGCGTCCGGAAAGGCGGACTCGGTGGCGATCCGGGCGCAGGCGGCGTCCACGTCCAAGCGCGTACGGCGCAGTTGCACGCCCGGACCGAGCAGCGCCCACCAGGCGCCCGCGCCCCCGTACGGCATGCCGACGCTGCCCGGGTTCACCACCAGGCGACGGTCGACCAGCCGGGTGAACGGCATGTGCGTGTGCCCGCAGACCACGGTGCCGACCTCGGGCGGCAGGCCGGCGAAGACCTCGGCCCAGCGGTCCAGCCGCGAGTCGACGAGCACGACCTCCTCGTCGTCGCGCGGGGTGGCGTGGCAGAACAGCACGTCGCCCAGACCGGTGACCGGCAGCGTGACGGACGGCGGCAGCGCGGCCAGCCGGGCCACCTGGTCGTCGCGGAGCTGCCCCGCGGCCCAGTTCGACACCTCGATCGGGGACGCCGCCCCGGCACGCGCCTGCACCAGCTCCCGGTCGGCGTTCCCGCCGACCCAGCAGGCCCGGTCACCGAGCGCGGCCAACCGGTCCAGCACCTCGACCGGCTGCGGACCGGCCGCCAGGTCGCCGGTGAGGACGATCAGGTCGGCGGCGGCCACGTCCGGCTCGGCCAGCACCGCTTCCAGCGCGGGCAGCACACCGTGGATGTCGGACAGGACGGCGACGTGATCGGGCATCGTCCCAGCGTGGCGGCACCGGCCCGGAGGACCAAGCGATTCTGCGACGGGCAGAGACGGCTTGCTCAGAGGCGACCGGCCCGGCCTGCGCAGAACGGCATCGGCCCGGCTCCGCGCGGTGGCGGGCCGGGCCGGGAAGCCGGTACGGAGGTCAGACCCGCGCGCGGCGGGCCAGGCGCTCCGGGTCGAGGATGATGATGCTCTTGCCGTCCAGTCGCAGCCAGCCGCGCGAGGCGAAGTCGGCGAGCGCCTTGTTGACGGTCTCGCGGGAGGCGCCGACGAGCTGGGCGATCTCCTCCTGGGTGAGGTCGTGCGTCACGCGCAGCACGCCGCCGTCGCGGGTGCCGAAGCGGCCGGCCATCTGGAGCAGGTTCTTGGCGACCCGGCCCGGCACGTCCGTGAAGATCAGGTCGGCGAGCGAGTCGTTGGTCCGGCGCAGCCGGCGGGCCAGCACCCGCAGCAACTGCTCGGCGATCTCGGGCCGGTTGTTCAGCCACGGCCGCAGGGCCTGCTTGCGCAGGCGTACGAGCCGGGTGTCGGTGACCGCGGTGGCGGTCGCCGTACGCGGACCGGGGTCGAAGAGCGACAGCTCACCGACCATGTCCGACGGGCCCATCACGGCGATCAGGTTCTGCCGGCCGTCCGCCGCGCGGCGACCCACCTTGATCTTGCCGGACAGGAGGATGTAGAGACTGTCGCCGGGTTCGCCCTCGTTGAAGACGATTTCGCCCTTGCGGACCTCGATCGTCTCCATCTCCTTGGCGAGCGCCTCGGCAGCCTCCGGGTCGACACCCTGGAAGATCCCGCTGCGGGCCAGTACCTCGTCCATCGCGCACCTCCGCCTGCGCGTGCCGTCCGTCGGCCGGGTCCGCCGTCCGCTGATCCCTCGCGCGCCGCCAGTCTAGGCGCACATGAGTAGGAATCAGAGGTGCACCCCTGGAATCTTGATCGTTGGGCGTAACCCGCCCGACCCGGTGAGCAGCTAAGATCCCGCTTCCGGTCCGGGCCGGCGCCACCCGTTCCCTCCTGTGATCGTAGGGTGACCGGCGTGCTGTGTGAGCCGTTCCTGACCACCAGGTCCGAAGCCGGGTGGGACATCCCCCTGCTGGTCTGGCGGGCCGAGACGCCGCTGCTGGCGGTCGGCTCCGCTCCGCTGGGCGGCGGGATCGGCGTCCGCGGGTGGGTGCTGAACGCGACGGTGCCGATGTCGTACGACCGGGACGACCCCGCCGCGCACCTGGCCGAACTGGCGCACGGCCTCGGCCTGGGCGGACCCGGCGTCGGGCTGCTGACCGGCGTGGACGTGACCGAGGTGGTCAGCCACGCCGACGGCGGCGTCCGGGTCTGGGCGACCGTCGGCCTGGGCACGCCGGTCTGGGCCGCCGCCCCGGAGGCGGCCGCCGTCGTGCCCGAGCCCGCGCCGCCCGCGCAGCGCGTCGGGACCGTCAACATCGTCGCGTACGTGCCGCAGCGGCTCGGCGACGCGGCACTCGTCAACGCGGTGGCCACCGTCACCGAGGCGAAGGCGCAGGCGATCTGGGAACTCGGACTGCCCGCCACCGGCACCCCCACCGACGCGGTGACTGTGCTCTGCCCGGCCGACGGCGATCCGGCCCCGTACGGCGGGCCCCGGTCGGCCTGGGGCGCGCCACTGGCCCGGGCCGTGCACGCCGCCGTCCGCTCGGGCGGCGCCGGGACCGTGGTGCCCTGGTCCGACCGGCGGGCGGGTTGACGTGCGGCCCTCACATGCGACACGCCGGGTTTTCCGACCGATCGGCCCTCGTCGCGGCGTTCCGGGGACGGTAGCGTCGCCGACGATGTACGCTCCCGCCCGTTCTGTGCCCCGTGCCCGCCGCGCCGCCGTCGCCGCGCCGCGCCCAGCCCTCCCCGGACCTCGTCGAGGCGCGGTCCGGACCCGTCTGGCCGCGCTCGCCGCGCTCGCCGCCGTCCTGTTCGCCGCCGGCTGCGCCGGTGACGCCGGCGGATCGGGCGGCGACGCGAGGTGGCAGGCCGGTCAGGGCGGCGGGTCGACCGGCGCGGCCGGACCCGCCACCGGTGACCAGCCCGCGGCGCCGAACGCCCCCGACGAGCCGTCGATCTCGCTCACCGCGACCGGCGACGTGATCATGGGCAACGCCCCGGACCGGCTGCCGCCCAACGGTGGCAAGGGCTTCTTCGACGACGTGAAGTCGGCGCTCAAGGGTGACCTGGTGATGGGCAACCTGGAGGAGCCGCTCACCGACGACACCGGCGCCGGCAAGTGCGGCCCGCAGCCGAAGAACTGCTACCAGTTCCGGGCGCCGCCCGGCTACGCCGCGCACCTGCGCTCGGCCGGGTTCCAGCTGCTCAACCAGGCCAACAACCACGGCTACGACTACGGCCGCCAGGGCTACGAGAACACCCAGTCGGCGCTGGAGGCGCACGGGCTCAAGCACACCGGCGCGCCCGGGGAGATCACCGTGGTGGACGTCAAGGGCGTCAAGGTCGCCGTGGTGGGCTTCTCGTCGTACCCCTGGTCCAACAGCCTGGTCGACCTGAACGCCGCCAAGCAGGTGATCGAGATGGCCAAGGAGGCGGCCCAGATCGTCGTGGTGCAGGTGCACATGGGCGCCGAGGGGTCGGACAAGACCCGGGTGAAGCCGGGCACCGAGATGTTCTTCGGCGAGAACCGTGGCGACCCGATCCGCTTCTCCCGCACGGTCATCGACGCCGGGGCCGACCTGGTCATCGGCCACGGTCCGCACGTGCTTCGCGGGATGGAGTTCTACAAGGGGCGGCTGATCGCGTACAGCCTGGGCAACTTCGCCGGCGGCGGGAAGTCGCTGAACAGCTCCGGGCGACTCGGCTGGGGCGGCGTGCTCAAGGTGTCGCTCACCGCCGAGGGGAAGTTCGTCGGCGGCACGTTCACCTCCACCGTGATGAACGGAGTGGGACGCCCGTCGGTCGACCGGCAGAACCGTGGCCTCGGGCTGGTCCGCGAGCTGAACGGGGCCGACTTCCCGGACACCGGCGCGAAGCTCGACGCGACCGGGAGGATCACCGCGCCCGCGGGTGGCTGAGCGCACGACCACCGCGCCGAGCCGCCGGAGCGTCGGCCCCGCGACGTAGGCTGGCCGACGTGACCACGCGCTCCCCCGAGACCGACCTCGGCCGTACGCGCCGCGCCCGGCGCATCGGCCGCGTGCTGACCGAGACGCACCCCGACGCGCACTGTGAACTCGACCACTCCAACGCGCTGGAGCTGGCAGTCGCGACGATCCTGTCCGCCCAGTGCACCGACAAGAAGGTCAACGAGGTCACGCCGAAGCTGTTCGCCCGCTACCGCACCGCCGCCGACTACGCCGGGGCGGACCGCGCCGAGCTGGAGGAGCTGATCCGGCCCACCGGGTTCTACCGCAACAAGACCAGCTCCCTGATCAACCTCGGGCGCGCGCTCTGCGAGCGGTACGACGGCGAGGTGCCCGGCCGGCTGGACGACCTGGTGACCCTGCCCGGGATCGGCCGCAAGACCGCCAACGTCATCCTCGGCAACGCCTTCGGCGTCCCCGGCATCACCGTCGACACGCACTTCCAGCGGCTCGTGCAGCGGTGGGCGCTCACCACCGAGACCGACCCGGTGAAGATCGAGCACGCGATCGGCGCGCTCTACCCGAAGCGCGACTGGACGATGCTGTCGCACCGGGTGATCTTCCACGGCCGCCGGGTCTGCCACGCCCGCAAGCCCGCCTGCGGCGCGTGCACGCTGGCGAAGCTGTGTCCCGCGTACGGCACCGGGCCGACCGAGCCGGCCGCCGCGGCCAAGCTGCTCAAGGGCCCCCGGGCCCGTGACCTGGCGGTGGCCGTCGGCCTCGACCCCGACCTGGTGCCGCAGCAGGCCGCCGCGGCGGACGTGCCGTGATGCGCCGTCTCGCGTACCTTCTCGTCCCGCTGCTGCTCGCGGTGGCGGGCTGCACCGCCACGGCCGACGAGCCGGAACGTCCGGCGCCGGCGACCCGGGCCGAGCGCCCCTCGCCGTTCGCCGACTGTGCTCCGCTGACCGTCGTGCCCGCCGCTGCGGCTCCGACGCCCGCCGGTAAGGCCGGGGACCAGCTCCCCGACCTGACGCTCAACTGCTTCACCGGCGGCGCGCCGGTGAACCTGCGCGACGTCAAGGGCCCGGCGGTGATCAACGTGTGGGCGTCCTGGTGCCCGCCGTGCCGCAAGGAGCTGCCCGCGTTCCAGCGGCTCAGCGAGCGGGCCGACGGCCGGTTCCAGGTCATCGGCGTGAACAGCCGGGACAGCCGCGGCGGCGCACAGTCCATCGGCGAGGACTACGGCGTCGGCTTCCCGATGCTGCTCGACCAGGGCGACGCGTTCCAGCGCGCGCTGGAACGCAACGCGTTCCCGCTCACGGTGCTCGTCGACGCCGACGGGCGGATCCGGCACACCGACGCCACCGGCGCGCTCGACGACGCCCGCCTCGCCGCGCTGCTCCAGCGCCACCTCGGGGTGAAGGTATGACCCGACGGCCGCCGGGGTGGTTCGACCCGCTGCTGGGCCGGCTCGGCACCGCGCGCGCGGAAGACTTCACCCGCATCGTCACGCCGGAGCGCGGCGGCCGGGAGAGCGCCGTGCTGGTGCTGCTCGGTGAGGAGCCCGGCGCCGGGCCGGACGTGCTGGTCCTCCAGCGCGCCGCGACGCTGCGCAACCACGCCGGTCAGCCGGCGTTTCCCGGCGGCGCCGCCGACCCGGAGGACGCCGACGCCCGCGCCACCGCGCTGCGCGAGGCGAACGAGGAGGTCGGGCTCGACCCCGGCAGCGTCACCGTGCTGGCCGAGCTTCCCCGGCTCTGGATCCCGGTCAGCGACTTCGTGGTCACGCCGGTGCTCGCCTGGTGGCACGACCCGCACCCGGTGCACCCGCGCGAGCCGGCCGAGGTCGCGCACGTGGCCCGGCTGCCGGTCACCGAGCTGGTCGACCCGGAGAACCGGATGCGGGTCCGTCATCCGAGCGGCTGGACCGGCCCGGCGTTCTCGGTGCGCGGCATGCTGGTCTGGGGCTTCACCGCCGGCGTGATCGACCGGTTGCTGGAGATGGGCGGCTGGTCCCGGCCCTGGCCGCGCTCACGGGTGGTGGAGCTGCCGCCGGTCGACGCCACACCCGCGCCGTCGGCGGGCACCGAACCGGCCGACGAGACACCCGTGCGTTGATCACCGGTACGCATCCTCGGGTCACGTTCCGCGAGCGCTGAGCCGAGCACGGGCCCGGTGCCCGTACCCTTGGGGCGTGTCCGCCGTGGATCTCGTCCTTCTCCTGCTCATGCTCGTGTTCGCGATCAGCGGATACCGTCAGGGTTTCGTCATCGGGGCCCTGTCGTTCTCCGGCTTCTTCCTGGGCGCGCTGCTCGGCCTCCAGGTCGGGCCGCTGATCGCCCAGCAGTTCACGGCGAGCGGCACCCGCGTGCTGGTCTCCCTGGTGGCGATCTTCGGGCTCGCGGTGCTCGGGCAGGCGCTGGCCGGCTGGCTCGGCTCCAACCTGCGGGCGGCCATCACCGGGCCGGCCGGGCGGAAGGTCGACGACGTCGGCGGCGCGTTCATCTCGGTCATCGCGGTCATGCTGGTGGCCTGGCTGGTCGCCGTGCCGCTCGGCTCCTCCTCGGTGCCGTGGCTGGCCTCCTCGGTCCGTAACAGCGCGCTGCTCACCGTCGTCGACCAGGTGCTGCCGGACAAGGCGCAGGACCTGTCCACAGCGCTGCGCGACACCGTCGACACCAACGGCTTCCCGGACGTGTTCGGCGATCTCGCGCCGACCCGGGCCCGGCAGGTCGCCCCGCCCGACCCGGCGCTGGCCAACTCGCAGGTGGTGCAGAACAGCAGGCGGTCGGTGGTGAAGGTGCTGGGCTCCGCGCCGAGCTGCTCGCGCCGCATCGAGGGCTCCGGCTTCGTGTACGCCGACGACCGGGTGATGACGAACGCGCACGTGGTCGCCGGCACCCGCTCGGTGGCGGTGGAGCTGCGCGGCGAGCGGTACGACGGCGAGGTCGTCGTCTACGACCCGGACCGGGACCTCGCCGTGCTCTACGTTCCCGGGCTGCCCGGCCCGTCGCTGCGCTTCGCCGCCGGTCAGGCCGCCACCGGCGCGGACGCGATCGTGCTCGGCTTCCCGCTCGACGGCCCGTACGACGCCCGCCCGGCCCGGATCCGGGACGTCGACCGGATCACCGGTCCGGACATCTACTCGGCCGGGGACGTCACCCGGGAGATCTACACGATCCGGGCGCTGGTCCGCAGCGGCAACTCCGGTGGCCCGCTGGTCTCCTCGAACGGGCTGGTGCTCGGCGTGATCTTCGCGGCGGCGGCGGACGACCCGAACACCGGTTTCGCGGTGACAGCGGCCGAGGCGCGGCCGGTGGCGCTGGCGGGCGCGGAGCGTACCCGGGGAGTGGCCACCGGCGAGTGCACCTGAGCCGGCCGGCGGCGCTCAGCCGCCCGCGGATGCTCCCGCCGGTGTCACGTCGTCGCCGGAGCGGGACAGCGGCAGCCGGGCGCGACCCCAGGTGAGCGTGCGGTCGAGCACCGCCCGCGCCATGATCGCCACGCAGGCGCCGCCGTTGAGGAACGAGGCGACCACGTCGCTGGGGTGGTGCATGCCCCGGTACATCCGGGTGAGCGCCACGCCCACCGGCACCAGCACCAGCAGCGCCCACCAGCCCACCTTCACGGGGGTGCTGCGCGCCCGCAGCGCCAGCAGCACCGCGAGACCCACGTAGAGCGCGGTGGCCGCCGACGTGTGCCCGGACGGGAAGCTCGAAGTCGGCGGGGAGGCGTCCATGTGCTCGACGGCCGGACGGTTCCGGTCGATCACCATCGTGGTGAACAGGAAGATCAGTGCCTGCGCGGTCACCGCCGCGCAGAGGAACAGCGGCTCCCGCCAGCGGTGCAGCACCAGCCGCAGCACCAGCGCCGCCAGCACCGTGACCACGACGATCATCTGGGTGCTGGCGAGCGTGCTGAACACCAGCGAGACGTCGTTCCAGCCCGGCGTGCGATCGCCGGCCAGCTCCCGGTTGACCGTGTCCTCCACGGTGAACGGCCAGGTACGCGCCAGCACCCGGGTCACCAGCAGGCCCAGACCCACCATCAGCGCGAAGAGCAGGGCCAGCGGCAGCAGGACACGCCGGGTGACTCGGATCACGACATCGGACATGGGCTCGCCTGTACCCCGTGGCGGGCGCGGCTACGCCCGGTCGTCCTCCGGCCGCTGATCGGCCAGCTCCGGCTCGACGCCCTCGCGGAGCGGACGGGCGGACGGTCGCCCGGATCCGCTGCGCCAGGTGGCGAACGCGGCCGAGGTCGCGGCCACCACCGCCGCCCCGAGCACCCAGCCACCCACCACGTCGCTGGTCCAGTGCACGCCCAGCGCGATCCGGCTGAGCCCGGTCACCACAGTCACCAGCAGCGCGGCGGCCCACAGCATGATCCGGCCGGCGCGGCTGTCCCGGGCGAACGGCAGGAACACCAGCAACAGCACCCCGGCCGCCAGCGCCGCGTTGAGCGCGTGACCGGACGGGAACGAGTAACCGGCCGCCCGGGCCACCGGTTCGAGCAGGTCCGGCCGGTCCCGCCCGACCAGGAGCTTGAGCAGCGCGCCGAGCAGCCCACCGGCGATCATGGTGACGACCACCCAGGCCGCGAGCCGGGACGCGCCGCGCCGGAACAGCCACACCGCCACCACTGCCGCGGCCACCCGCAGCGGGCCGGGCCCGAAGACATGCGTCCAGACCGTCATCACCGCGACCCAGGCGGGATGGTCCTGCGCGTACCCGTGGAACGCGTCGGTGATCGAAGCGTCCAGCCGGAGCAGCGGCGACCATGCGCCGAGCACCAGCAGCGCGAGCAGGGCGAACGGGATCAGCACCAGGAACGCGGCGGCGGTGGCCAGGGAGAGCCGCAGACCCAGTGAGTGGTCCCGGTCGAGGCGGCGGCTCCGCCACGACCGGCGGCGCGTGACAGTCGCCCCGGTGGTGTCCATGGGGGCTTCCCTACCCAGGAACGGGCGCGGTCAGACCACCGCGTCGGTCAGCGACGGATCTGCCGGAACCGGCGCACCATCAGCGCGCTGCCGGTGATCAACGCCACGAACAGCGCCAGGCCGCTCCAGAGCCGCTCCGGGGCGCCCACGACGGTCTGCCCCGCCGGCAGCGCCGACCAGCCCTCCGGCCTACCACCCAGCGGGTCGCCGCCGCGGCCCGCCGCCGCGGCCCGGGTGTCGCGTCCGTCCTCCGGAGCCGGCCCGAAGCCCACCACGCCGGGGGAGTCGTTGTCGTCCAGCGGGTTGTGACCCACCGACGGCACGTCGGCGGTGAGCGCCGCCACCGGGTCCACCAGGCCGTAGCCGAACCGGTCGTCGCGTCCGGTCGGGCCGAGGTCCCGGGCGGTGCTGATCAGCCGGTTGACCACGTCCCCGGCGGACATCTTCGGGTACCGCGAGCGGACCAGCGCGGCGGTCGCGGCCACCAGCGGCGCGGCGAAGCTCGTCCCCTGCACCCGCCAGTAGCCCCCCTCCGGCCGCGCGCCGTAGAGCGCGGTGGCGGGTGCGCTGAGGACCGTCTCGTGGCCGGTGATCGAGCCGGACCAGAGGTTCTCGCCGGAGCGTTCCAGCCCGGCGACGGCCAGTACGCCGGGCTCCCGGGCCGGATACCAGACCTTGGTGGTCGTCGAGGTGGCCAGGTTGCCGGTGCAGGCGACCACCACCACGTCCCGGGCGAAGGCGTAGTCGAGCGCTGCGGCCAGGGCCGCGCTGTCGCTGCTGCCGCCCAGCGACAGGTTGACCACTCCGGCGCCGTTGTCCACGGCCCAGCGCACCGCCTTGGCGATGATGAGCGCGTCGTCGTAGCGGTTATCGGCGTCGAGCACCCGGACCGGGAGGATCTTGGCGTCCGGCGCCAGCCCCACCACGCCCCGGTCGTCGTCGGCCCGCCCGGCGATCAGCCCGGCCACGGTGGTGCCGTGCCCCACCGGATCAGGCCCGTCCGAGCCGTCCGGAGTCACCAGGTCGAGGCCGGGCAGGACCTGGCCGGCCAGGTCGGGATGCGATCCGTCCACACCGGAATCGATCACCGCGACCACCACGCCGCGCCCGGTCGAGGTGCGCCAGGCGGTCTTCGCCCGCAGCTTCTCCAACTGCCACTGCTCGTCGCGGACGTGGTCGCCGCGGAGCACCCGGTCGGGAGCCGCCAACTGCCGCTGAGAGGCGGCGACCGGGACGGACGGCGCGGCCTGTGCCGGCGGCGTCAGCGGACCGGCGACGACGACCAGCGCCGACGCGACGGCCAGCAACGCGCGCCGGGCGACGCGCCGGGGCGGCCCACCGGGCAGGCCCTGCCGATCCCTGGTCACATTCCCCAGCCGTTCCGTCGCGTCAGACACATGCCGCTCGGAGATTACCGGTTGTCCCGGCCGTCACGGGCCAACTCGGCGCTTCGGATCACCCGGGCGGAAGATGCGCCAACTGCACCAGGCGCACCCCCTCACGACGGGTGACCAGACGGGCCCGGCCCGGCGGCAGCGGCCCGGCCTTCACCTGACCGACGAGCGCGCCCTCCTCCGGGCCGCCCGACATCACCAGCCCGGCCGTGGACAACTCCCGCAGTCGCTGCACGATCGGCTCGTACGCGGTCCGTCCCGCCCCGCCGGTCCGCCGCGCCAGCACCAGATGCAGCCCGACGTCCCGGGCGTGCGGCAGGTGCTCCTCCAGCGCGCGCAGCGGGTTCGTCGGGCCGCCGGCCACCAGGTCGTAGTCGTCCACCAGCACGAACAGCTCCGGCCCCTGCCACCAGGACCGGCTGCGCAGTTGAGCCGGGGTCACCTCCGGTCCGGGCTGCCGCCCCGCGAGGTAGCCGGCGGCCGACTCGATCAGCTCGGCGGTGTGCGGCGCCGCCGTGCCGTACCCGATCAGGTGTGGAGTGTCGATCACGCCCATCAGGCTGCGCCGGTAGTCCACGAGCATCACCCGGGCCTGCTCCGGGGTGAACCGGTTGACGATCGACGTGGCGAGCGCGCGCAGGAACGACGACTTGCCGCACTCGGCGTCGCCGAAGACCATGAAGTTCGGCTCGGTGGCGAAGTCCAGCACCACCGGGGCGAGGTCCGCCTCCGCCACGCCGATCGGGAACGCCAGCCCGGTTGTCGCGCTCTGGTCCAGCTCGGCGTAGGGCAGCACCGGCGGCAGCAGCCGCACCCGGGGCGCGGGCGGACCGGTCCACGCTCCGGCGACCGCCTTCACCAGGTCGGCGGTCTCGCCGCCGAGCGCGTCGACCCGGGGCACGGCGGTGAGGAAGTGCAACCCGCCGGCGGTGATGCCCCGCCCCGGCCGCTCCTCCGGCACCGTCGCCGCCAGCGCCCGCTTGACCACCACCGAGTCGGCCGGGTCGCCCAGGCGCAGCTCCAGCCGGGAGCCGAACAGGTCGCGGATCGCCGGGCGGAAGTCCGACCAGCGCAGCGCGGTCGCCACCACGTGCACCCCGTACGCCAGGCCGCGAGTGGCCAGTTCGGTGACCAGCGGTTCCAGGTCCTCGTACTCGCCGCGCAGGGTGTTCCAGCCGTCCACCACCAGGAACACGTCGCCGAAGGCGTCGGTCGCGCCCGCCGCCCGGCGCTGTCGCCACGCGGCCATCGACTCCACGCCCGCCTCGGCGAAGCGCCGCTCCCGCTCCGCGAGCAGGCCGGCGACCTCGCCGACGGTACGGCGCACCGCGGTGCCGTCGGAGCGCCCGGTGACACCGCCCACGTGTGGCAGGTCGCGCAACGTGCCCAGCGTGCCGCTGCCGAAGTCGAGGCAGTAAACCTGCACCTCGGCCGGGGTGTGGGTGAGCGCCAGCGCGCAGACCAGGGTGCGCAGCAGGCTGGACCGGCCGCTGCGGGTGGTGCCGACCACCGCGACGTGCCCGGCCGCGCCGTCCAGCGCCAGCCAGAGCAGGTCACGCCGCTGCTCGAACGGCTTGTCCACCACCGCCACCGGCACCTGCAGCGCCCCGTGCAGCTCCGGGTTGGCGACGGTGAGCCCGCGTACCGGGTCGGCGCCGACCGGGCCGAGCAGCTCGTCCAGGGCGGGCGAGGCGTCCAGCGGCGGCAGCCACACCTGGTGCGCCGGCGGGCCCTGCCCGGACAGCCGGTCCACCAGCAGGTCCAGCAGCGTCTCGCCGCTGTCGTCCTCGGCGGGGAGAGCGGCGGGCGTGGCCGGCTCGGGCACCGGCACCAGATGGGTGGAGAAGGCGAGCACCCGCGACTCACCGGCGTCGGGCGCGCCCGCCGGCCCGCCGCGCCGGTGGACCGCGCCGGAGACGTACGCGGCCTTGAACCGCACCAGCGGGTCGGTGCCGGAACGCAGGTAGCCGTGCCCCGGGCTGCGCGGCAGTTCGTGCGCGTCCGGCACGCCCAGCACCGTCCGCGACTCCAGCGCCGAGAACGTCCGCAACCCGATCCGGTACGACAGGTGCGTGTCCAGCCCGCGCAACCGCCCCTCCTCCAGCCGCTGGCTGGCCAGCAGCAGGTGCACCCCGAGCGACCGGCCCAGGCGGCCGATCTGCACGAACAGGTCGATGAAGTCGGGCTTGGCGGACAGCAGCTCGGAGAACTCGTCGCAGATCAGCAGCAGTGACGGCAGCGGCGCCAGCGGCGAGCCGGCCGCCCGGGCGCGCTCGTAGTCGCGCACGCTCGCGAAGTTGCCCGCCCGGCGCAGCAGTTCCTGCCGGCGCATCAGCTCACCGTTTATCGCGTCCACCATCCGGTCCACCAGTGGCAGCGCGTCAGCCAGGTTGGTGATCACGGCGGCGGTGTGCGGCAGCCGCTCGAACGGCGCGAACGTGGCGCCGCCCTTGAAGTCGACGAGGACGAAGTTGAGCTGCTCCGAGCTGTGCGTGGCGGCCAGCCCGAGCACGAGCGTGCGCAGCAGCTCCGACTTGCCGGAGCCGGTCGCGCCGATCAGCAGGCCGTGCGGGCCCATGCCGTCCTGCGCCGACTCCTTCAGGTCGAGGTCGATCGCGCCGCCGTCCGCGCCAACCCCGATCGGCACCCGCAGCCGGTCCCGCGCGGCCCGGGGCGCCCAGCCCTGCTCTGCGGTGAAGCCGTCCGGGTCACCGAGCCCGAGCAGCTCGGGCAGGCCGGGTTCGGCGCCGGGCGGCGCGTCCGGCCCGCGTACCGTGCCGGCGAGCCGCAGCGGCGCGAGCCGCCGGGCCACCGCCTCGGCGTCGGCGGTCGCCAGCGCGTCGGCGGCGCCCACCTCGGCGTGCCCCTCGGCGGAGTGCGAGTGCAGCCGGCCGTCGACCAGGTCGAGCAGGAGGGCGTACCGGTCGAGCAGCCGGGGCGGCGGGGTGTCCAGGTCGAGCACGGTGACCGCGTCGATGCCGCCGTCGCCGGCCAGGTCGGTGGCCCCGGTCAGGTCGCCGCCGTCGAGCACCACCACGACGTGCGGCCCGTCCGTGGCCACGCCGTGCGGACTGAACCGCGACCGGGCGCCGAGCACGTCGTGCAGCAGCCGTTCCAGGTCGGCGGCGGAACTGGTGACCAGCCGCACCGGGCCGAGCGCGTCGGTACGGCTCGGGTGGTGGGCGTGCGGCAGCCACTTGACCCACTCCCAGGCGGCCCGGCGTTCCGGCCCGGAGCAGACCGCGATCAGCAGCTCGTCGGGCGCGTGGAAGACGGCGAGCTGGGTGAGCACCGCCCGGGCCAGCGCCTGCGCGGCGGGCGATCCGGTGCCGCGTACCGGGCCGGCCGGCCCGCGCACGAAGACCCGGGCGAAGCTGCGCAGCGACAGCGCCACCGGCAGGTCCGGCACCACCGAGTACGCGTCCAGGAAGCGCCGCAGCGCCCCGGCCGTCATCGGCTCCAGCTCCTCCAGCGGGCGGGTGACCGGCGGGACCAGCGGGGTGGCCAGCGTCTGCGGCCCGACACCGACCCGGACCACGGCGAAGTCCCCGTCGCCGGGCCGCCGTTCCCAGACCCGGTGGCTGTCGACAGTCGACCAGAGTCGCCCCGGATCGGGATGGCGGTAGGACAGGCCGGCACGCTGCGCGCCGGCGGTCTCCCGCACCCGGCGGCGCAGCGTGGCCAGGTGCCGCAGGTACTCCCGGCGGGCGGCCATCAGCTCGGACTTCTTCGGCCCGGCGCTGCCCCAGGTGGTCACCAGCATCGCCAGCGAGGAGAGGCCGAACATGCCGCCCACCACGTACGAGTAGGCCCCGCCGCCCCGGCCGAACATCATCGCCATGGCCACCGTCCCGCCGAGCATCGGCAGCACCATAAGCGCCTGCTGCCAGCGCCCGCCGGCAGCCACCGGGATCTCCGGCGGGGCCTCGACCGGCAGCTCGCCGACCGGGATCTCCGGCGCCGGGCGGCGTGGCGGCCGCTTGATGACGACAGTGGACACTCACCCTCCCCGGAAGTGGCTCTGGGTAACCCGAGCCTGGCTCATCGTAGGTAAAGTCCTCTCGTCCGTCAGCCCACTGTTCCCGCTCGATATGGAGGTGCCTCGATGACAAGCGGGCTCGCCCGGGTCACCATCAGCGCGCCCCGGCGGCGGGTCGACGTGGCCCTACCGGAGCAGGTCCCGCTGGCCGAGCTGCTGCCCGAGGTGCTCCGGCACGCCGGGGAAGGCCTGGCCGACGACGGGGAACGGCACGGTGGGTGGGTGCTGCGCCGCACCGACGGCGGGGTGCTCGCCACCGCGCAGGCGCTCCTGCCGCAGGGCGTCCGCGACGGCGAGGTGCTGCACCTGGTGCCGGCCCGTGCCGAGTGGCCCGAGCTGGAGTACGACGACGTGGTCGAGGCGATAGTCGACGGGGCCCGGCGCCGGGGCGCCGCCTGGTCGGGCCGCGCCACAAGGGCCGCCGCGCTCGGCGGCGCCGCCGTACCCCTGGCCGTCGGGCTGGTCGCCGTGGTCGCGGCCGGTCCCGGTGAGCGCGGCTGGCCGGTGGCCGCCGCGATCGCCCTGATCCTGGTGCTCACCGCCACCGCGGCCTCCCGGGCGTACGCCGACGGCGCCGTCGGCGCCACCCTCGGCGGGTACGCGCTGCCCTGGGCGGCGACGGCCGGCGCGCTCGCCGTCGCCTCCGGCGATCCGATCGGCCCGATTCCCGGCCTGCGCTGGGTGGGCGCTCCGGAACTGCTCGTCGGCTCGGTGGCGCTGCTGCTGGTGGCGGTGCTCGGGCTGCTCGGCGTGGCCAGCCGGTCCCGGGTCTTCGTGGCCGGGTCGACGGCGGGCGTGACCGGCGTGGCGTCCGCGTTCGGCGGGCTGCTGCTCGACCCGGCCGGCGCCGCGGCCGTCCTGCTCGCCGTGCTGGTGTTCGCGCTCGGCGGGCTGCCGCTGCTGGCCATCCGGGTCGGCAAGCTGCCGCTGCCACCGCTCACCCTGCCCAGCCCGGCCGGCACCCGGGACCTGCCGGACCGGGGCCGGGTGCACGCGGCGGTGGCCCGCGCCGAGGAGGTGCTGACCGGGATGCTCCTCGGCCACGCGCTGCTCGCGGTCGGCGCGGTCGCGGTGCTCGTCGCCACCGGCCGGACCGCCGGGCTGCTGCTCGCCGCCGTCGCCTGCGGGGTGCTGCTGCTGCGCTCCCGGCTGTTCGTGGCGGTCCGCCACCGGGTGCCCGCCGTCGTCGCCGGGCTGGCCGGGTACGCCCTGCTCGGCGCGGTGCTGGCCGAACACGCCGGTCCGGCCGGCCGGTTCGCGCTGGCCGTGGGCGGGCTGGCGCTGGCCCTGGTCGCGGTCACCGCGGGCGCCACGTACGCCCGGCGACCCGTCTCCCCGTACCTCGGCCGGCTGGCCGACCTGACCGACACCGCGCTGGTGGTCGCGGTCGTGCCGGTGGCCTGCGCGGTGCTGGGCCTCTACGACCGGGCCCGCGATCTGCTCGCCTGAACACGCGGAGGCCCGGGTCGCGAAGCGCGACCCGGGCCTCCGGCGAAAGCGTGAGCGTCAGTGCAGCGTCTCGCCGCGCTCCTCGGCCTCCTTGGCCCGCCGGTACGAGGCGGCGATCTCCGCCTCGGCCTCGACCCGGCCGACCCAGGTCGCGCCCTCGACCGACTTGCCCGGCTCCAGGTCCTTGTAGACCTCGAAGAAGTGCTGGATCTCCAGCCGGTCGAACTCGCCCAGGTGGTGGATGTCGCGCAGGTGCTCCTGGCGCGGGTCCTCGTAGGGCACGCAGAGGACCTTGTCGTCGCCGCCCTTCTCGTCCGTCATCCGGAACATGCCGATGGTCCGGCAGCGGATCAGGCAGCCGGGGAAGGTCGGCTCGGGCACCAGCACCAGCGCGTCCAGCGGGTCGCCGTCCTCGCCGAGGGTGCCCTCGATGAAGCCGTAGTCGGCCGGGTACTGCGTGGAGGTGAAGAGGGTACGGTCCAGCCGGATGCGGCCGGTCGCGTGGTCTACCTCGTACTTGTTGCGGTGACCCTTGGGGATCTCAACCGTGACGTCGAAATCCATCTCCCACGCTCCCTCGTTTGCCCACGCTGGCTAACGGAACCAGCGGTTCGCCCCCGGCGCGGGGGAACGCCCCCCGTCGGCCTCGGCCGCCGCATAGTGTTCGGACCGAAGTAGTGTCGCCCAAGGCGATTTCGAGCGGGGAGGAGGGGGCCGTGGGGAGGGAAGATTCACACTACCGCCCCGAGAGGGTTGACGGGTCCGCTTCCGGGGGTTCCGGTTCCGGTGGCGCCACCGGCCGGGTGTCCGTCCCGGGTGCGAACGTCCCCCACCGTCCGGCTCCGGGTCCGATCCCGGTGAGCCCGCCCGTCCCACCGGCCGGCGCCGCGCCGCCCCCGCCCTCCCCGCCTCCGGCCGCGCCGCGTCGCCGCTCCCGGCTGGTCGCGGCGCTCGCGTGCGTACTCGTGCTGGCCCTGGCGGTCGCCGGGCTTGCCGTGTTCCGGCCCGGTCCGGTCGCGGGCTGGCTGGGCGACGACAGTTCTTCGGGTACGGCGGTCGCCGCGCCGCCCGAGCCCACCCCGCCGGCCGTGCTGGCCGGGCCGGACGGCAACGCCCCGCTTCCCACCGAGGCCGGAATCCGCGCCGCCCTGGACCCGCTGGTGCGCGCCGCCGCGCTCGGCGACCGGGTGCACCTGTCGGTGGCCGACGTGAGCACCGGCCAGGCGCTCTACGGCAGCGGCCAGGACACCCCGACGGTGCCCGCCTCGGTGACCAAGCTGGCGACCGGCGTGGCGGTGCTTGCGGCGCGCGGCCCGGCCTACCGGATCCCGACGAGGGCGGTGGCCGGCCCGAACCCGGGCGAGGTGGTCCTGGTCGGCGGCGGTGACCCCACGCTCGCCGTGGACAAGGACGGCTTCTACCCGGGCGCGGCCCGGCTGGACGACCTCGCCGCCCAGGTGCGCAACGCGCTCGGCGGCACCGCGCCGACCAAGGTGATCGTCGACTCGTCGCTGTTCACCGGCCCGGTCTTCGAACCCGGCTGGGACTCCGACATCCCCACCGGCGGGTTCGGCGCGGCGATCACCGCGCTGATGACCGACGGCGCCCGGAAGAACCCGGCGGAGGCGCGCCGCACCGCCGAGCAGACCAACCACGCCGCCGAACGGGTGCCCCAGCCGGACCTGACCGCCGGCCGGCAGTTCGCCAAGCTGCTCGGGCTCACCGGCGGCGCGGCCCAGGTGACCCGGGGCACCGCGCCGGCCGCGTCCGGCGCCACCGGTACGGCGCCCGGCGCCGAACTGGGCACCGTCGAGTCCCTGCCGATGATCCGGCTGGTCGACATCATGATCAGCGACAGCGACAACGTGATCGCCGAGGCGATGGCCCGCCAGGTGGCGCTCGCCAAGGGCAAGCCCGGCTCGTTCGCCGGCGGCGCCGCGGCCACCGGCCAGGTGCTCGGCGAACTGGGCCTGCCAGCGGGCGAGATCAGCCTGGCCGACGGCAGCGGGCTGTCCCGCACCAACCGGATCAGCCCCTCGCTGCTCACCGACCTGATCACGCTCGCCGGCAACGGCAGCCACCCCGAACTCGCTGCCATCTTCGGCGGCCTGCCGGTCGGCGGCTGGTCCGGCACGCTCGACGAGCGCTACCGGGCGGCGGCGACGAGCGCCGGCGCGGGCGTGGTGCGCGCCAAGACCGGCACGCTCAGCGGGGTCAACGCCATCGCCGGCACGGTCACCACCGCCGACGGCCGGCTGCTCACGTTCGCCGTGCTCACCGACCGGACGCAGGGCTCGCTGGACGAGACCCGGGCGGCGCTGGACCGGATCACCTCCGCGCTGGCCGGGTGCGGCTGCCGCTGACCGACGGGCGTCGATCGGCGGGCGCGAGCCCGGGTGGGGGTGTTCCGGCGCGGGTACGGTGGGTTCATGGCGCAGTTCGTGGACTGGGATCTGGCCGCCGCGACAGCGGGGGCGCTGAGCAAGTCGGGCCCCCGGGTGTCGTACGCCGAGGCCACCGACGTGGTCGGCGACCTGCGCCGGCTGACCGAGGAGGCGGCCGGGCACGTCGCCGACTACACCGGCCTGCGTCCGCAGGTCGCCCACCCGCCGGTACGCGTGGTCGACCGCCGGGACTGGGCCGCGGCGAACATCGCCGGGCTGCGTGAGGTGGTGTCCCCGCTCGTGGAGCGCCTCTCCGGCGACAAGCGGCCGGGCGCGCTCACCGAGGCGATCGGCTCCCGCGTGACGGGTGTGCAGGCCGGCACCGTGCTGGCGTACCTCAGCGGCCGCGTGCTCGGCCAGTACGAGGTGTTCGCCGGTGACCCCGGCCAGCTGCTGCTGGTGGCCCCGAACATCCTCGAGGTGGAGCGGAAGCTCGGCGCGAACTCGCGCGACTTCCGGCTCTGGGTGTGCCTGCACGAGGTCACCCACCGCACCCAGTTCACCGCCGTGCCGTGGATGCGCGCGTACTTCCTCGGCGAGGTGCAGGCGTTCGTGGACGCCTCCCAGGGCGGCGAGCACCTGCTGGAACGGCTCCGCCGCGGCGTGGCGACGCTCTCCGACGCGGTCAAGGACCCGGAGAGCCGGGCCAGCGTGCTGGACATCGTGCAGACCCCGGCCCAGCGCGCCGTGCTGGACCGGCTGACCGCGCTGATGACGCTGCTGGAGGGGCACGCCGAGTTCGTGATGGACGGCGTCGGCCCGCAGGTCATCCCCAGCGTCGAGTCGATCCGGGCGGCGTTCAACCGCCGCCGCGAGTCCGGCAACCCGCTGGAGAAGGCGATCCGGCGGCTGCTCGGCATCGAGGTCAAGATGCGCCAGTACGCCGAGGGTCGCAAGTTCGTGCACGGCGTGGTCGACCGGGTGGGGATGCCGGGCTTCAACAAGATCTTCTCGTCGCCACTGACGCTGCCGCGCCTGGACGAGCTGGGCGACCCGGACGCCTGGGTGAACCGCGTACACGGGCCCGCCGGTGCCACCCCGCCCCTCGGCTGACCCGCCCGGCCCGGGTGGTTCGCCCAGTTCGGTCGGTGCGCTGAGTTCGGCTGGCTCGGTCGTGCCGGGCGGTCCCGCCGGCTCGGCGGATCCGGCTGGCTCGGTGGATCGCCCCGGCCGGGCTGATTCCGGCGCGCGATCGCGCCGCTCTCCGTCGCCCGCTCCCGCCGTCGCCGCCGTGCGGCTCGCCGTACGCCGGACGCTGACCGGCCTGCCCGGCGCCGGACCGGTGCTGGTGGCCTGCTCCGGCGGCGCCGACTCGCTCGCGCTCGCCGCCGCCACCGCGTTCGTGGCTCCCCGCCTCGGCCGCCCGGCGGGCCTGGTGACAGTCGACCACGGCCTGCAGCCCGGCTCCGCCGAGCGGGCCGAGGCGGTCGCCGCCTGGGCACGCTCGGCCGGGCTCGACCCGGTCGAGGTGCTTCCGGTACGGGTGGACGGCCGGCCCGGCGGCCCCGAGGCGGCCGCCCGCGAGGCCCGCTACGAGGCGCTGGCCGCGGCGGCCCACCGGCACCACGCGGCCGGGGTGCTGCTCGGGCACACCCGGGACGACCAGGCCGAGACCGTCCTGCTCGCGCTGGCCCGGGGCGCCGGGCCACGAGGGCTGTCCGGGATGCCGGAAAGTCGTGATCTCGACGGGGCAACCCTGCTGCGCCCACTGCTCGACATCCCACGTGCCGACACCCGGGACGCCTGCGCCGCGCTCGGGCTCGACCCGTGGGCGGACCCGCACAACGCCGACCCCGCGTACGCCCGGGCCCGGGTCCGGTCCGACGCGCTGCCGGCACTCGTCGACGCGCTCGGGCCGGGGGTGGTGGCGAACCTGGCCCGTACCGCCCGCCTGCTCGCCGCGGACAACGCCGCGCTCGACGCGCTCGCGGACGCCGCGCTGGCCGACGTCCGGGCCGACGGCCGTGCGCTCTCCGTCGACGGGCTGGCCGGGTTGCCGGCCGCCGTGCGTACCCGGGTGCTGCACACCTGGGCCCGCGAGCTGGGCGCCGCGCCGGCCGCGATGTCCCACAGTCACGTGGCAGCGCTGGACGCCCTGGTCACTGATTGGCGCGGCCAGGGCCCGGTGCACCTGCCCGGCGGCCACCAGGTACGCCGCCAGGCCGGTCACCTCCTGCCCTGACCGGTGATCCAGCCGGGTTCGCGCCGCCACTCCGGCGGCCTGGCGCCCCGCGGCGTCTCGCCCCTCCCGCCTCGCCTCGCCTGGGCCTCGCCTGGCAGTGATCAAGGACTTTGTGTCCACTTCACGCCTCCGGCAGCCCGCAAACTCCTTGATCACGGGTGCGGCGCGGGAAGCGTGCCCACCCGGGGGCGGTGATCATGAGGTTGACGGGGAGGAAACGGACGAAATCCACGGTCAACTTCATGATCGCCGGGGTGGGCCGGGCCGGGGTGGGCCGGGGTGGGCCGGGCCGGGGTGGGCCGGGGTGGGCCGGGTGGAGGGGGAGCGTCAGGCGGTGGTGCGTTCGCGGAAGGTGGTGCGGTAGGCGAGCGGGGTGGTGCCGACGCGGCGGGTGAAGTGGTGCCGTAGCGCCGCCGCGTCGCCGAAGCCGGCCTGCTCGGCGACGCCTTCCACGCTCAGCGTGGTGTCCTCCAGCAGGTGCCGGGCCAGCAGCACCCGCTGGTTGGTCAGCCAGTCGTGCGGGGTGGTGCCGGTCTCGGCGCGGAACCGGCGGGCGAACGTGCGCGGGGCCATGCCGGCGCGCGCGGCCAGCTCGTCCACTGTCACCGGGTGGCGGAGGTGCCCCATCAGCCACTCCAGCACCGGTTCCAGGGTGGGCGCCTCGGGGGCCTTCGGGATGGGCGCCTCGACGTACTGGGACTGGCCGCCGTCGCGGTGCGGTGGGACGACCATCCGGCGGGCCAGCCGGGTCGCCACGGCGGAGCCGTGCTCCTGGCGTACCAGGTGCAGGCAGGCGTCGATGCCGGCGGCGGTGCCGGCGCTGGTGAGCAGCCGGCCGTCCTGCACGTAGAGCGAGTCGCACTGCACCTGGGCGGCCGGGAAGCGTCGCTGGAGCTCGTCTGTGTAGCGCCAGTGGGTGGTGCAGGCGCGCCCGTCGAGCACGCCGGCTTCGCCGAGGACGAACGCGCCGGCGCAGACGCTGAGCAGCCAGGCTCCGCGGTCGGCCGCGCGGCGCAGCGCGGCGAGCACCGGTTCGGGCACCGGGGCGCCGTCGGCGTGCGCGGGCACCGCCACCAGGCCGGCGTCCTCGACCACTGTGAGGTCGGCGGTGGGGGCGAGCAGGAATCCGGAGCGGCTGCGGACCGGGCCGCCGTCGGCGGTGCAGACATCGAACCGGTAGCTGGGGAAGCCGTCGGCGGTGCGGTCGGTGCCGAAGACCTCGGCGAGCACGCCGAGCTCGAACGCGGCGACCTGGTCCATGACGATGACGGCGACCGAGCGGAGCATGTGACGAGGGTAACCCGACCGGTGGCAGTAAATCGATGCCCAATGACATTCCTGCCACTGTCCGTATCGGTCGGTGGCTCGCAGAATCAATGGTGTCCGGTGCGCACCGGCGGCGAAAACCGTCTCAACCATGCGAAAGCGAGCGCCGCCATGACCGTTCTGATGTTCCTGCTCTTCCTGCTTCTCCTCGTCGGGGCCAGCGCCTTCGGGCTCACCGCCGACACCCGCGACTCGGCCGACTGGAAGCCGAGCGATGACGGGCAGCGCTGGCGCTCCCGTACCTGCTGAGGTGATTTGTTCAGATCGCGCCGAAAATCCCCGGCGGGACCGCGCCAAAAGGAGCGGCCCCGCCGACGGCCGCCGTGGGGCGTACGGCAGGCTAGGAGCATGGCTGACGGCTCCTGGTACGACGCCGACATCGACCACGTGATCATCTCGGAGGCCCAGATCCGCGACAAGACCGCGGAGCTGGCCAAGCAGGTCTCGGCGGACTACGCGCACGTCGAGGACGGCCTCCTGCTCGTCTGCGTGCTCAAGGGCGCGGTCATGTTCATGGCCGACTTCGCCCGCGCGCTGGGCCGCCAGGGCCCGCCCGCCGAGCTGGAGTTCATGGCCGTCTCCTCCTACGGCCAGGGCACCACCTCGTCCGGCGTGGTCCGCATCCTCAAGGACCTGGACCGGGACATCGCCGGCCGGCACGTGGTGGTGGTCGAGGACATCGTCGACTCCGGTTTGACCCTGTCCTGGCTGCTGCGCTACCTGGAGTCGCGCTCCGCGGCCAGCGTCGAGGTGGTCGCGCTGTTCCGCAAGCCGGACGCGGTCAAGGTGCAGGTTCCGGTCAAGTACGTCGGATTCGACATCCCCACCGAGTTCGTCGTGGGCTACGGCCTCGACTTCGGCGAGCGCTACCGCGAGGTGCCCTACGTCGGGGTGCTCAAGCCCGAGGTGTACGCCCGGGCGTGAGTTCCGCCGAGCCCTTCGTCAGCGGACATTCAGCGGGCTCTCAGCCTTCCGGTCTACGGTAGGGGCCGGTGACGTGGAGGCACCCTCCACGCCCGACCCCTCGAACCGCTGACCGTGCGGTATGGGTGGGCCGGGTGCGGAGCTCCCCGCCACGCCGGCCCAAACCCGGGTTCGCCCTGCGCGTAAGTGACGGGCTCGCAAGCTCGCTCGTCGCGCGTACGGTGTACCGTCGAATGACCGTGGTGCGGCAGTTTGCGTGCCCCGGGGGTCGGGCCGGCCCGCACGGCGGCCCCGGCCGCCGCTCAAGGCGGCGACACCATTCAGACGGTCAGGACGTCGATCAGGAGGATGCGGGCGCCTCGGCACCCGACAACAGCATGGAACGTACGCGTTTCTTCCGCCGACCGGTGGTCTGGATCATCCTGGTCATCCTCGGCGCCGTTGTGCTCAGTCAACTGTTCACCGCTGGTCCCAGCTACCACCGGGTGGACACGTCCGTCGCGCTCGACCAGCTCAACAAGGGCGGCATCGAGAAGGTCGTCTTCCAGGACAAGGAGCAGACGCTCCAGCTCGACCTGAAGGACAAGGCCAAGTTCGGCGACGACACCACCACCGACAAGATCGAGGCGCAGTTCCCGTACGAGGTCGGCGGCCAGGTCTGGAACCAGGTCCGCGAGGCCGAGGCGGCGGACCGGATCACCGGCCCGGTCGACACCAAGGTGTCGTCGGACAGCATCTGGGTCAGCCTGCTGGTCAACCTGCTTCCCATCGCGCTTCTCGTGCTCCTGCTGCTGTTCTTCATGTCGCAGATGCAGGGTGGCGGCTCGCGGGTGCTCAACTTCGGCAAGTCCAAGGCGAAGATGATCACCAAGGACACGCCGAAGACCACCTTCGCGGACGTGGCCGGGGCCGAGGAGGCCGTCGAGGAACTGCACGAGATCAAGGACTTCCTGCAGAACCCGGCGAAGTACCAGGCCCTCGGCGCCAAGATCCCGAAGGGCGTGCTGCTGTTCGGCCCGCCCGGAACCGGCAAGACGCTGCTGGCCCGCGCGGTCGCCGGCGAGGCCGGGGTGCCCTTCTACTCCATCTCCGGCTCCGACTTCGTCGAGATGTTCGTCGGCGTCGGCGCCAGCCGTGTCCGCGACCTGTTCGAGCAGGCCAAGTCGAACGCCCCGGCGATCGTCTTCGTCGACGAGATCGACGCGGTCGGCCGCCACCGTGGCGCCGGCATGGGCGGCGGCCACGACGAGCGGGAGCAGACGCTCAACCAGCTTCTGGTCGAGATGGACGGCTTCGACACCAAGGGCGGCGTGATCCTGATCGCCGCCACCAACCGGCCGGACATCCTCGACCCGGCGCTGCTGCGCCCGGGCCGGTTCGACAGGCAGATCCCGGTCGACGCCCCCGACATGGAGGGCCGCAAGGCCATCCTGCGGGTGCACGCCAAGGGCAAGCCGTTCACGCCCGACGTCGACCTCGACGCGGTCGCCCGGCGTACCCCGGGCTTCAGCGGCGCCGACCTGGCCAACGTGATCAACGAGGCCGCGCTGCTCACCGCCCGTAAGGAGCAGCGGGCGATCACCAACGACTCCCTGGAGGAGTCGATCGACCGGGTGATCGCCGGCCCGCAGCGCCGGACCCGGGTGATGAGCGACCAGGAGAAGAAGATCACCGCGTACCACGAGGGTGGGCACGCGCTGGTCGCCTGGGCGCTGCCGCACGCCGCGCCGGTGCACAAGGTGACCATCCTGTCCCGGGGTCGCTCGCTGGGTCACACGCTCGTGCTCCCGACGGAGGACAAGTACACCCAGACCCGGGCCGAGATGATCGACACCCTGGCGTACGCGCTCGGTGGCCGGGCGGCGGAGGAGCTGGTCTTCCACGAGCCGACCACCGGCGCCGGCAACGACATCGAGAAGGCCACCCAGCTGGCCCGCGCGATGATCACGCAGTACGGCATGAGCTCCAAGCTCGGTGCGATCAAGTACGGCACCAGCGGCGACGAGCCGTTCCTCGGCCGCAACATGGGCCACGAGCGGGACTACTCCGACGCGGTGGCCGCCGAGATCGACGGCGAGATGCGCGCGCTGATCGAGCTGGCCCACGACGAGGCCTGGGAGATCCTGGTGGAATACCGGGACGTCCTGGACAACATGGTCCTGGAGCTGATGGAGAAGGAGACCCTCTCCACCGCCGACATGGCCCGCATCTGCGCCCGGGTGGTCAAGCGCCCGCCGATGGCCCCGTACCACGGCTTCGGCAAGCGTCAGCCCTCCACCGAGCCGCCGGTGCTCACCCCGGCCGAGAAGGAGGCGCTGGCGACGCAGGCCCGCGCCGACGCGGCCGCCTCGATCGGTGGTTCCAGCTCGATCGGTGGTTCCAGCAACAACTCGGACGGTACGCACTGAACAGCGATCCGACGACGGCCGGCTCCCCGCACAGGGAGTCGGCCGTCTCCGCGACCGAGCCCGACGGCGACGACGCGCTCGACTACGTGGCCGCGCGCCTGATCAGCGGAAAGCTGACAGGCGGCCCGGTGGAGGACAGCGTCGACCTCGCCCGGATCGAGAAGGCGGTGCGCGAGATCCTCATCGCGGTCGGCGAGGACCCGGACCGCGACGGCCTGCAGCAGACCCCGGCCCGGGTCGCCCGCGCGTACGCCGAGCTCTTCGCCGGCCTGCGGGTCGACCCGGCGCAGGTGCTGCGCACCACGTTCGAGGCCAACCACGAGGAACTGGTGCTCGTCCGGGACATCGACGTGATGAGCCTCTGCGAGCACCACCTGCTGCCGTTCCGGGGCAGCGCGCACATCGGCTACATCCCCGGCCCGGACGGCCGCATCACCGGCCTGTCCAAGCTGGCCCGGCTGGTCGAGGTGTTCGCCCGGCGGCCGCAGGTGCAGGAGCGGCTCACCTCGCAGATCGCCGACCTGCTGATGTCCAGCCTCGCCCCGCGCGGCGTGATCGTGGTGCTGGAGTGCGAGCACATGTGCATGGCGATGCGCGGCATCCAGAAGTCCGGCGCGAAGACGATCACGTCCGCGGTGCGCGGCGGCCTGCAGAACGACGCGAAGTCGCGGGCCGAGGCGATGGCACTGATCATGGCCCGCTGACCCTCGACCGACACCGACGGCCGCGTACTCCCGCCCGGGAGACGCGGCCGTCGTCAGCTCGGCAGCATGGCCAGCAGCAGGCCGGCGGCGGTGAGCACGGCCGGGATCAGGCAGACCAGGGCCCCGAATCGGGGCGTGCGGTCCACCCGGTCGGTCGGACGCGGGCGGAAGAGCCGCCCCACCGCGAGCCAGCCCAGCATGAACGCGACGGCCGGCAGCGGCAGCCCCACCAGCAGCGCCAGCACCGTCACCGCCCCCGGCCCGGCCACCGCGTACAGCACGAGCTGGAGCAGCGGCACCACGAGCGCCAGCGGCCCGTACACCAGCAGGTTGCGCGGCCGGGACGGCCACCGCGCCAGCCGGGGCAGGCCCCGCGCGGCGAGCGTGTCGTCCGCCGCGTCCGCCCAGTCCCCGGCGGCGCGCAACGCCGCCAGCACCGCCGACGGCCCACCCGCCATCGACCGGGCCGCCTCGGTCACCTCCGGCGGCGTCGGTACCAGCGACAACGCCGGTACGCCCAGCTCACGCAGCCGGGACTGCTGCGGCGCCAGCCGTTCGCGTACCGCTGTCAGCTCCTCGCGGGCCGCCGCCACCGACCGCGCCTGCTCCCCGGCGGCGGTGGCCGCCGCCCGGCGTACGCCGTCGAGCGCCCGTGCGGCCGCGACGTACTCCGTCCAGGCCGACTCGGCGGGTTCCGCCACTGTTGTCGGTCCGCCGTTGCGGGGCCCGGGCACGGTCGTGCCGGTCTCGCTCATGCCGAACCCTCCCCGGCGCCGAACGGCACGAAAACGGTGCCCTGCTCGTCCGGGCCGTCCCAGAGCATCGCGCGGCCCGGCCGGGGCCGCCACCAGACCGGACGGTCGAAGAGCTGCTCCAGCCGCCCGCCCGGCACGTCGGTGACCGCCACGGCGGTGAGCTTGTCCAACTCGCCCTCCGGGCCGAGCAGCCCGGCCAGCGGCGCCGGCGTCCGCCACCAGCCGAGCAGGTGCCGCCCGGCCGGCGGGCCCTCCAGCAGCAGCGACCGCAGCAACTCCGGCGGCAACTCGGTGGCGTCCGGCACGTCCACCCCGAACACCACCAGGTAGCCGGGCTCGTCCGACGCCATCGCGGTCCGCAGCCCGGCCGCGTCGACGGTCTCCACCCGATGCCGCCCGGCCAGTTCGGCGGCCAGCACCCCGGCCGGCTCGGCCGACCCGTTCGCCAGCGGCGCCAGCACGAACCGGGCCGCGCCCGGATGCGCCGCCGCCGCGCTGCGGACCGCCGTCACCAACAGCCGCTCGGCCTCCTCGTCCCGGCCCAGGACGGCCAGGTTGCGCCCGGCGCCCGGCCCGAGCGGCACCGTCACTGTGGAGCGCCGCACGTCCACCCCCCGGCCCAGCAGGGCGGCGGGAGCGTGGGCCCGGCCGGCCAGCGCGGCCCGGTGCCGCGGGTCGTTGGCGAGCAGCGGGCGGGCGTACCCGGCGAACACCACCGGCGGCGTCGCCGACTCGCCCCGCGCCTCCCAGAGGCGTCGCCGCAGGCCGGCCAGGACCTCCGGATCCTCGTACGGGTCCGGGAAGCGGATCATCCGCTCATGCCCGCGGGTCGCGCCGCGCGGACCGCCCAGACCGCCCGCCGTGTTCACCACCGCGCTGCCCACCGGCAGCCCGGCCGCCGAGTCGTTCGCCGGCTCCAGCACCGCCGAGCCGCCGGGCAGTGCCACCCGCACCGGGAACTGGCCGAGCAGCGGATCCCGCGGGCCGCCGATGCCCAGGTCACCCTCGCCCGCGAGGACCAGGTGGATGCCGTACGACCGGCCGGCGCGGGCCAGCGCGTCCAGCCGGGCCAGCAGGTCGGCGGCGAGCCGGTCCCGCTCGCGCAGCACCAGCGGGAAGTTGTCGATCACGCAGACGATCCGGGGCAACGGCTGGTGCTGCCGCAGCTCGGCGTAGCGCTGCCCGCCGGCCCGCCGGGACGCCTCCTCGCGGCGGCGCAACTCCGCCTCCAGCTCGCCGAACAGGTCGGCCACGTACTCCCGGTCGGCCGCCATCCCGGCGGCGCGCACCTGCGGCACCCAGGAACGGTCCCGCTCGGTCTGCAGGAACTCCACGAAGGACTCGCCGTCGGCCAGATCAGCCAGGTAGAGCGCCAGCTCCTCCGGGCCGTACCGGGCGGCGAGCCCGAACAGCGCGTCGGTCAGGAACGCCGACCGGCCCGCCTGGCCCCGGCCACTGACCAGCCAGTGCGGAGTCAACTCGGTGAAGCCGAGGCTGACCGGACGCCCGGCGGCGTCACCCACAGTGGTGCTCAGCCCGTCCGCCGAGCCGTCCGTCCAGAAACCGTCCGCCGGGAGCAGGTCACCCAGCGAGAGGCGGGAGCCGTCCTCGATCTGCCGGACCAGCCGCGCGCACACAGCGGCGACCAGCTCGGCGGGCGGGTCGTCGTCCAGGAACACCGGCGAGTTCAGCCCGCCCGGCGGCTCCGCGCCGGGACTGCTGAACCCGGCGCCGGGCGGGTCGCCGACGAGCGCGTACGCGGTGCGGACCGTGATCGCCGTGGCGCGCGGCAGCGGACCGCCGTCCGGCCAGCCGGCGACCACCAGATGCAGCCCGGCCCGCGGCCCGCCCTCGGCCAGGCCGGCGAGCCGGTCCAGGTCGGCAGTGGTAGTACCCTCCGGCAGCGCGGCCACCACGAGCAGCAGCGTCCGGTCGTGCGCCCGCTGCCGGGCCGTGCCGGCGGCCACCCACTGCTCCGCCTCGGCCAGCACCGCGCGCATCCCCGCGAGGTCGGTGGCGGGCGGGGGCAGCAGGCCGGCGTCGGCGAGCGGCGCGTACCCGGCGAAGGTGTCACCGGAACCGCCGTCGACCGCGCGGGCCAGCAGCGCCCCCGCTGGCGTCGCCGCGAACACGCGCAGCAGCAGCGCGCGGAGCAGCCCCGCCACCCGAGGGTCCGAGGCGTCGGCGTCGAGGCTCACGTGACCGCTGCCGAACAGGGGCGCGAGCGCGGGGAACCGGGCGTCGTCGAGCGGCGCGGCGGTGCCCATCCGGACCAGTGGCGGCGGGCCGTCACCGGGTGGCGTCGCCGCGGTCAGCGTCTCCAGCGGACCGCCGGCCCAGCCCGGCGCGGCCAGTTCAGCAGCCGCCCGCAGGCGCTCGGCCAGCTCGTACTGCCGGTGATGGTCGGCCGGCGCGGGCCGGATCTCGTCGAGGATGCCCGCCGCCGCCGTTGCGGCGGCCTCGGCCCGGCGGTGCAGCGCGGCGGCCCGGCCGGCGCGCGCCTTCGGAGTCGCCACCGCGTCCACCTCTCTTCCCGAGGCCGACATGTCCTCCCCGAGGTGTGACGGTAACCCAGCCGGGGGCCGTCCACCGGGATGTCGGTCGGCGCGGTGAGCTGGTCGGCGGTGAGCAGCCTCACCCCGCCGCCGGGCGGCCTCCGCCCGGCGGTTCGCCACGATCCGCCGGTTCCAGGCATTGGGTACGCGACGCGCAGCCGATAGCCTCAGGAGGTGGAATCAGTGCAGCCCCCCGCCGGTTCCCAGGTGTCCCGAGTACCGGCGCAGCGGACCCCGCCGGAGCAGTTGGCGCCTCCCGCGCCCGCTCCCGCGCCGGTACGCCCCAAGCGGTCGCTGCGGACGGTCGTCGGCGTCGTCGCGGGGGTGCTGGCGCTGCTGTGCACGGGTGGAGCGGTGGCCGGATTCGTGCTGTACGACCGCGCGACAGCCCCGGACCGAAGCGCCCCCGACGTGGTCGTGGCCAACTACATGCGGGCATACCTTATCGACCGGAACGATACAAAGGCCCAGGAGTTCGCGTGTAACGACAGCGATGAACTCGGCGGGATTCGTGCTCTTAGAACTGAGCTGGAGCAGCGCGAGGCCACTTTCGGCGTGTCGATCAAGGTGAGCTGGGGTCCATTGCTTCAGGCCGGGAACGGAACAGGTGAGTCGGTGACCACGACACTCGCGATCTCCAGCTCCAAAGATGGCCAATCACGAAGTAGCCGTCGGGAGGCTTGGCGGTTTGACTTGGTGGACAACAAGGACGGCTGGCGTGTCTGTGGGGCGACCAAAGTCGGCTGAGAGCACCTACTCCAGCCATAGCAGGTGCACCGGCACCTCCAACGTGGTCGGTGCCTGACCGCGCCAGGCCCACCGGTACCACTCCAGTTCCGGCGTGACCCGCACGCAGATGTCGCCGTCCGCCCCGGAGTAGGTCTCGGTGACGGCGCGCAGGTCACGCCGTTCCACGCCGTTGTCCACGTGCACCACGCGCCGGCCGGTCACCGCGTCGGCCTCGAACACCGGGGTGGGCGGCCGGCGGTTCGGGGCGTCCAGCGAGACCAGCCGGATTCCCGAGGGGGCTGGTGCGGTCGGCGGGGGTCGCTCGCCGATCGTCTCCACCCAGACCCGTTCCACGGGCACCAGCGGGGCGAACACCTCCACCTGCTCGGATTCGGCCCGGTACCACTCGTGCTCGGGGATGACCGGCACGTAGGTGCGGCTGCCCTGCACGACGCGCTCGTCAGCCCGCAGGTCCCCGCGCCAGCCGAGGCCGGGAAGGCCGACGAGTACCCGCCGGCCGCGCAGCTCGGTTCCGCTCGTGGCGGGCACCGTCTCGACCGGCCGGGGCGGCAGTGGTGCCCAGTCCGGCCGGTCGGCGAACGGGTCGGGCAGGGGGTTGCTCATCTGCCCGGCCTCACTCGGTCTCGCCGAGGGGCGCGCCCCGCTTGCGCATGAAGGGCACCGGGTTCTCCGCCCCGTTACTGGACCGGTCGCCATTGCGGTGCACCTCGAAGTGCAGGTGCGGGCCGGACGAGTTGCCGCTGCTGCCGGAGAGCCCGATGACCTCGCCCGCCGCGACCGACTGACCCGGCACCACCCGGGGACGCTCGACCATGTGGCAGTAGCGGGTGATGAACCCGCCGGCGTGCAGGATGTCCACGAACCATCCGCAGCCGCCCTTGTTCGGCCAGCCGTCCCGGTCGCAGTCCTTCCGCCCGGCGCTGTCGGGATCGCAGCGGGCCACCAGCACCCGGCCCGCCGAGGCGGCGTGGATCGGCGTGCCCTTCGAGGCAGCCAGGTCCACGCCGTGGTGGCTGGGACGGGCGGTGGTCCGGAAGCCGGAGACCACGCCGCCGGGCAGCGGCGCGGTCCAGCCGGAGGCGGCGATCCGGTCTCCGGCCGCCGCGTCGCACACGGCCTTGCCGGCGATCTCCACGGTCCGGGCGGCGCCGCCGGCCAGCGCGTCGACGATGCGTCCGGCCAGTTCCTCGTGCTTGGCGTACGCGTCGGGGTAGGCGCTCACCTGGACCCGCTGGGCCACGACGGTGAGCGGGCGCTGCTGCCAGTTCGGCACCTTCTCCATCTTCTGGTAGAACTTGCGGGCCGCGTACGAGGGCGTCATCCGCTGCTCGACGCTGCCCCATCCGGGCCGCTGCTGGAACAGGCCGAGCGAGTCGTGGTCGGCGCCGACCCCTTCGTGCGGCAGCGCCAGCGACGCCGGGACCGTGCTGTTCGCCAGGTTGCGCAGCGCTGATTCCTGCATCGCGGTGGCCAGCGCGATCACCCAGCCGCGCGCGGGGAGCTTCATGTCCTGGCCGACCTTGATGATGACCGCGGCGTTGCGCAGCTGCCGCTCGCCGTACTCGGCGAAGCGCGGCATGTCGCCGGTCAGGTTCACCTGATAGGTGGGATCGCAGTTCAGGGCCGCGAGCTTCGGGTCGTCCTCGTCGCCGCCGAGTTCGGTGAGAAGGAAGGCGCCAGCGCCGCCGACGCAGCAGAGCAGGGCGAGCACGCTCGTGACGGCGGTGGCGACCACGCCCAGGCGCAGCTTCCGGCGGACCTGTCCGGCGACGGCCGGGCCGGCGGTCACGACCGCTCCCAGTCGACGGCGTCCACCAGCCAGGGGCCGTCCGGCGCGACGAGTTCGAGCCGGAGCGTGCCGTTGTCCAGCGGAACGAGCGCCTCCACGAACGACTCGGTGCGGGGCCGGAGAGTAGGCGCGCCTGTCGTCTTCCGTGCCGGCACTGTCTCCGGGTCGGCGTCTGTCATCTTCTCCGCCAGCGCGGGGGTGGAGAGCGGTCGAAGCCGGGCCTGCCAGGCGTCGCCGGTGCTGCCCGGGCCGCTCAGCCACGCGGTGGTGAACCGCCCGGCGACCTGCTCCGGCGTGGCTTCGCCCGGCCGGGTCTTCGGGGCGACAGCGGTCGGCGGGCTGGCCAGCACGCCGTCGTCACCGGCCTCCGGGTCCGCGGTGCTGATCGGCTGGCTGGGCCGGCTGGTCAGGCCGAGCCCCGAATCGCCGGGCCCACCGACCAGGCGGGCCGCGCCGATCACACCGAAGACCAGCACGGCGATCACCAGGGCGATGCCGAGCCTCGACCGGAGGACCCGGGTGAAGAGGAACTCCAGCGCGCGCCGCACCGGACTCACCGGGCCTCGGAGCGGATGCGCGGCGCCGGCCGGGCCGGGGCGGTGCCGCGGCCCGCCGAGTCCGGCCGGTAGACGGCGTAGGACGGTGCCTCCTCCGGCACGTCCGGCTCGGTCCAGGTCGACGGCGCTCGCCGGGGTCGGGGCGCACCGGCCGGACTCCCGCCCGGCCGTCCGCTCGCGGGCGCCCCCTCCGGCCGTTCCCGTCCGTCCGGTCGCTCCCGTTCGGCCGGTGTGGCGCTGTGCGCCGGATCCTCGTGGCGGGCCTCCGGCCGGAGGCTGCGCTGATCGGCGGTGACGGTACGGCGTCTGCCGATGGTCGGCTCGTTGGTGCCGCCGGGCTCGGCCACGTCCAGCCGGGCGGCGATCCGCATGTCCCGGAAGAACCGGCGGTGCCAGGAGCCGGCCGAGCTGACCGCCTCGCTGCTGTCCTTGCCGCCGAGCTGGGTGATCCGGCGGTACGGCCGCAGGAGCAGCCAGCCGACCACGCCACAGAGCCAGACCAGCACCACCTGGAGCCAGCCGGGCAGCGTGGCGGTGTTCATGATCAGGTCGACGGCGAAGAGGTAGATGGCCGCGCCGGTGCCGAAGATGGCGATGTTGAAGACGGCGGCGACCACCGCGTTCGCCAGCCGCCGGAGGCCGGCGCTGGCCGGGCGCATCAGGCCGACCGTGCCGAGGATTGGCGCGGCGATCACCGCCCAGCGGAAGATCAGGAAGCCGAGCAGCACCAGCAGCGACGCGGTGAGGTCGAACATGGCGAACAGCACCGAGGCCAGCACCGCGATGAACCCGGCGCCGATCCGGTCCATGTCCTTGGTGCCCTTGAGGTACTCGTACGCCTCCAGGTCCTCGGTCTTGATCTGCTCGGCGACCTTGGCCCACTGCTGCTGCTTGGCCTTGATGACGACGTCGCGGGTGGCCGGGTTGGAGCGGATCGACTCCGCCTCATCCCAGGTCAGCGCCTTAGCGTCGTACAGAGCAGGACCGTATTTCTTCGCGGTTTCGCTGTCCGCCGAGCCGAGCACACCGCGCAGCCAGTTCCGGTAGAGCATAGTCTCGGTCGCCGTGTCGCTGGCGCGTACCGCGGGCGGGCGGTGATCCTTGCACGCTTGCGGGTTCGGGTCGTCGCACTGGCCCGGCGGAGTGTCCTTGGAGGAGGGGCCGACCGCGTCGTGCACCACGCCCAGTGTGGTGATCAGCGTGCTGTCGGCGATGTTCGCGGACTTGACCGGCCAGGCGGCCAGCGCGGTCACCGCCACCATCACCAGCAGCGCCCAGCCCGCAGTGGTCATCGCGTTGCTCATGTCCGACTGGCGGGACCGCCAGAGCAGGTAGAGGCCGACCACGCAGACCGTGATGATGCCGAAGACGCTGAACACCTTCTGGTAGACGGCCTTCGTGGCCTGCTCCACCAGCGGGTCGGCCCAGCTCCACATGGTGCGCGGATCCCAGGCGCGCTCCCGCAGCGCGTTGGACGCGCCGATCACCGCGTTGGCGAACATGAACTCGCCGTTGGCGACCATCGTGGTGAAGCGGTAGTCCGGATGCAGCACCGAGGAGGCGCAGCCCCCGTCGACGTCGTACGTGTTGTAGCTGTAGCCGGCGTACCCGTAATCGCTGTAGAGGCCCTTCGGGCCGGGCTCCTTTGCCGAGTCGGGCCGGGACGCGAACCAGCCGGCCAGGCCCGAGTCCGGCGCGGCGGGCACCGGCGCGTTGCGGCACTCGACCTGGTCCTCGCTGACCGCCTTGAGGCGGCCCACGCAGGCGCGGAAGTCGGCCTGCCACTCCTTGGTGCTGCACAACTCGGCTCGCGCCTGGGTGACCGGCGCGGCGGCGTACGCGGGTGTGGCCGCACCGATCACCGGCCAGGAGATCGTGGCCCCGGCGAGTACGCCGAGCGCGAGGAGGAGCGCCGCGATCCGTGCCCTCGCCATGTCACGCCTCCAGGTCAGCCAGGACGGTCGGCAGTATCCCGGCGGCCTGGGCGACCGCGGCGGGGGTGGTGTCCAGGTGCTCCAGCAGCCCGTCGACGTACGACACGTCGACCCGGACCTTTTGCACGCGACCGTCGACGTCGCGCATGACGAACTCGCGGAAGCCGAGCCGGTTGGCCGACCCGCTGTCCGCCTGGGAGAGCGAGGCGAGTGTGGCCTCGTAACCGTCGTCGACGGGCACCCGCAGCAGGCGCAGCGCCTCGGAGGCGATCTCGCTGTCCTCGGCGATCCGGCCGACGAAGACGGTGGAGACGAGGTTCTGCACGTCGAGGCCGAGGATGTCCTTCGGGTTCTGCGAGGCGACGAGCGCGGCGAGGTTCCACTTGCGGGAGTCGCGGGCGAGCCGGACCAGGAACGACCGGCCGGAGCGCCAGCCCTCCATGAAGTGGGCCTCGTCGAGGCCGACCAGTTTCCGGGAGGACATCGAGCCGCCGTAGCAGCGGCGTACGGCCAGCCGGTGCGCGGTGTGCAGCATCGGCAGCGCGAGCGCCTCCTCGGCCGACCAGTACTCCCGTTCGATCTTGAGGTCGGGGAGCCGCAGGCCGGCCATGGTGATGACGGTGAGCGCGGCGTCGGCGCCGAGCAGCCCTTCCGGTGGCCGGCCGAAGAAGAGCATGGCCAGCGGCATCTCGGCGGTGTCGAGCAGCAGGTGGGCCAGCTCGCGGCCGGCGTCGTCGTCGAGCCCTTGCAGGCAGGTCACCACGTCGTCGAGCGTGGAGGTCTCCTCGGCGGGCACCTGGCGTACGGCGTGCCGGAACAGCGTGGCGGTGGATGCCTCCCGGGCCACCTGCGGCGGCACCAGCATCATGCAGATGTCCTGCACGAGCATCCGGCGCTCGGCGCGGGCGTTCGACACGGCGATCTCGAACTCGCGGTCACCGGCCGCCCCGGCGCCGAACTCGGTGCGCAGCGGCGTCGGGATCAGCGCGTACGGCGCCAGCGTGCCCTGCTCCGAGCCGGTCAGGTTGAGAACCCGGGAGTACGGGGCGAGTTCGGGCATGGCGCAGAGCCGGGCCAGCGGGCCGGACGGGTCGAGCAGCGTCACCTGCGCGCCACGGCGCGCTGCCAGGTAGCCGAGCGCGCCGAGCAGCGTCGACTTGCCACCACCGGGTTCGGCGACGAAGACGGCGAGGCCGGAGCGTTCGCGTACCTCCATCGGGAAGTGCAGGTCGAGGAAGACCGGACGGCGGCAGGTGCCGGCGGTACGCCCGATCAGGTCGCCGCGCCGGTCGCCGACTGTGGACGCTGCCTGCGGCAGCGCGGCGGCGAGCAGGTTGACCGGCATCCGCCGGACGTAGCCGGTGTTGGCGATCGGCTCGCCGGGGATGAACTCGCGGGCCAGCCAGTCCTGGTTCTTCGGGTGCTGGAGCGAGATCCGCAGCTCACGGGAGTAGAGCTGGATGAGCCGCCGGGCCCGCTCCAGGCACTCCTCCCGGGTCCGGCCGCCGACCGCGATGCGGTGCCAGCCGTGTGCCCGGGCCGAGTCGACGGGCAGGCCGGTGGTCATCTCGTCGCCGATCACCAGCGCGCGCTTGGCCAGGCGTTCCAGCTCGGGCGGCGCGTCGATGCCGTGCTCGGCGTAGTCGAGCTGCTGGGAGCGGATCATCCGCAGCCGGTGTTCGAGGTTCCGGAACGAGTCGTTGGGGCCGAGGATGTCGACCCGGGTGGACAGCTCCATCGGCCAGGGCAGCCGCTCGTGGAAGTGCAGCCAGGGCTCGTGCCGCTCGGGGATCTCCAGCGGCTCCATCCGGCCGACCGCGAGCACCGCGACGTGGCGTTCCTCGCCGGTCATCCGGTTGACCAGCTTCACCGTCGAGCCGTACGGGGTGCGGTAGCGCTCCACCTGCTCGGTGAGGGCCAGCAGGTCGCCGCGTTCCCACCGGCCGTTGGTGATCGGGGACAGGACGCCGGGCGGCGCCATGCACAGCGCCACCGACCGGTAGAGCAGCCATTCCAGTTCGGGCGCGGTGACCCGCCGCCCGCGCATGCCGAACGCGCCGAGGACCTCGTCGAACTGCTCGACGGTACGGCTCAGCCGGCGCCGCTCGCCGTCGGCGGTGCCCCGGCCGAACGTACGCAGGAGGCGTTCGGTGAGCGAGTCGCCGAGCGACCGGCGGGCGAACGTGACGCCGAGGTAGGTCTGGCCCTCGGCGTGGTTGACCGCCATCAGGTGCCGCTGGGCGGCGACCAGGTGGTCGGCCCAGCCGGTGGTGCCCGGTACGTCGGGCAGCGGGGCGGCGGTGTGCGCGTCGATGGTGCGGGCCCACTCGTCGGCCGGGAAGGGCCGGGTGGTGCGGCGCAGGTGCAGCCGGAACCCGGCGAGTCCGGCGTACTGCTCGGAGATCGCCGAGAGCAGTGCCTCGCGTTCGGCGTCGGGCCGGAACGCCCACCGCACCTCGGGCAGCCAGTACCAGGCGGTGACGGTGTTGGGGGTGAAGGTGAGGTGGCCGGCGATCTCGGTGATGGCCAGCTCGACCGACGGGTCCCGGTCACCGAACTTGATCTTCGGGGCGCGGACCCGGACCGGCTTGGTCGGCCGGTTGCGGCGTTCCGGCGTGCGCTGCCGGGGCGGCGCGACCTCGCGGTGCGCCGGACGGCCGACCTCCCGCGACGGCGCGGCGCCGGTCGCGAGCGGTTCCGCCGGCGCGAGATCCGGTTCCCGGTACTCGGCGGGCGCGGGTCCGGGCGCGGCGATCTGTGGGGGCGGTGGGAGTGCCGGCTCCGGCTCGGCCGGGGGCCGGAGCGCGGGCAACCGGTCGCCGGCCTGCTGCGGCACCCGGCTCCGGGACGGCGGGGGCGAGGCGAGCGCGGCCGGCGGGTCGGGCAGGGCCGGCTCGGCCGGCAGCGGTGCGGCGCGTGCGGGCTCGGGCCGGGGGCGGCCGACCGCGCGTACCCCAGGGGTCTGCTCGCGGGCCGGGGGTTCCGGCTCGGCCCGCGGCGCGGGCTCGACCGGCGCGGCGTGCTGGTGCGGGATCGGCAGGGGCTCACGGCCGACGCCGCGGCGGGGCGGCGCCACCACCGGCTCGACCGGCGGGGGCGGGGTGGGGGCGGGTCGCCGGACCCGGGGCTGCGCGCCGCCGAAGAGGTCGAGGAAGGGCGAGTCGATGTCGCCGTCGGGGCGTACCGGCTCGCGGGGCGTGATCGGTCGCGGCGGTTGGAAGACACCGACCCGGCTGTGTCCCGGGCTGGTGACGAGCGCGCCGTCCAGGACGACCTCGTCCAGATCCTCGTCCGGTGGGTAGTCGAACGATCGCTGACGGTTACCATTCGGCCCGGCCGGACGCCCGGCCGGGGAACCCGGCGTGGAAGAGCGACTCATGCGACCGCCTCACCCGCGTCGTTCGTCTGCACGGTTGTCGTACGCCCGGTCATGCCAGTTCCTCCCGGATCCTGATCCGGCTCGCGACGAGCCGCGGATCCCGCTGCTCGGTGGCCGGTTCCCGGGTGCGTCGCCAGTCGGTCAGCGCGGTCCGGATCACCATGCGCGCGGGCCGGTCCGGGTCGACGTACCGGAAGATGAACGAGGTCGTCACGATCGCCAGCGAGATCTCCCAGGCGGGGAAGAGCTCGACCTGGAGCGTGAACAGCCAGTGGATGAACATGTAGAGGGGTACGAGCAGCATGAACAGGCCGTACTGGGCGTACGGCAGGTGAACGGGAAGGGTGTACCCGGGCGGCCCCAGGTAGACGAGGCGTGCCCGGTAGATGTCGTCGTCGGTGCGCAGCCGCATCGTCGCCCAGCGTCCTACTCGAAGATCAGGTTGATCAGGTAGTCGCCGACGAAGAAGAGTGTGGCGGCGCCGGCGATGAAGGCCAGGCCGATGATGGCGATGGCCGAGCTGGTCAGCACCTTGGAGATCTCACCCCGGCTGGCCCGGCCGATGAAGATCACCCCGAGGACGGCGAGCAGGATCGGTGCGATCTTGCTGGCGAAGAAGGTGACGACGTTGTCGGTGTCGATGCCCTTCGGAGCCGGCTCGGCGAGTGGAGTCGACGCCAGGGTGTGGAGCGCGTGGTCGACGGCGCTCGACGCCGCTGCCATGAGCTCGATGGCGATCACTGGAAACCTCCCCAAGGTCGCGGCCGGCGGTGCCGCGTTGGTGCAAGTAGGCAAGCCTGGCGGGATGGTGCTCGGCGGACACGGAAGTGGTCAACGCTGTGTCCGTGACCCACCACGCTGGGTGGTGAGTTTTGGGCGGATTCTTCCCGCTTCGGCCCTCCCTCCAGGCTTCGCCATCTCGATGCTGGGCAATTCCAAAGCGTACGGCCCGGCCACCTTTGCGACAAGCCGCGAAGAGTCGACCGTGAATCGCCCGGAAGACCGATCGTACACCTGTTCCAATCCGCATGTCAGGGCTGCTGCGTCGGCGGCTCGCCCGGTCGCCGGAAGCCCCGCCCACGAGCGGTACTGTCGGCTCCGTGACCGATCTGGTACGGGCGGAGACCCCGGTGGTGATGGGCGTCCTCAACGTCACGCCCGACTCCTTCTCCGACGGCGGCAGATACGCCGATCTGGACGCGGCAGTCGCACACGGGGTGCGACTTCGCGCCGACGGCGCCGACCTGATCGACGTGGGCGGCGAGTCCACCCGGCCCGGCGCCGAGCGGGTCGACGCGGAGACGGAGACCGCCCGGGTGCTGCCGGTGGTCCGTGAGCTGAGCGCCGCCGGCATCGTCGTCAGCATCGACACCAGCCGGGCCCGGGTCGCCGAGGCGGTCCTCGCCGCCGGCGCGTACCTGGTGAACGACGTCTCCGGCGGCCTCGCCGACCCGGACATGGCCCGGGTGGTCCGCGACGCCGGCTGTCCGTGGGTGCTCATGCACTGGCGGGGACACTCGCGGGAGATGCGCGAGCTGGCCACGTACACCGACGTGGTGACCGAGGTCCGGGACGAGCTGAGCCGGCGGGTCGACGCCGCGCTCGCCGCCGGGGTGGCCGCCGACCGGATCGTCGTCGACCCGGGTCTGGGCTTCGCGAAGACCGCCGCGCACAACTGGGCGCTCAGCGCCCGCCTGCCCGAGCTGGTCGACCTGGGCTTTCCGGTGCTCTTCGGGGCCAGCCGCAAGTCCTACCTGGGCCGGTTGCTCGCCGACGCGGCGGGCGAGCCGCGGCCCACCGCCGGGCGGGAGGCCGCGACCGTCGCGACGAGCGTGCTCGCCGTCGCGGCCGGCGCCTGGGGGGTACGCGTGCACGACGTCCGCGGCACCGCCGACGCGCTCGCCGTCTGGCAGGCCACCGGCAGCCCCCGTCTCGCCACCGCGACCGGCAGGCGGCCCGCGACCGCGTCGCCGAGGGCGGCGGAAGCGGCCACCGGCGCGAGTGGAGGCGACAGGTGACCGACCGGATCGAGCTGACCGGCCTGCGCGCGCACGGCCGGCACGGCGTCTACGACTTCGAGCGCGCCCAGGGGCAGGAGTTCGTGGTCGACGCGGTGCTCGAACTGGACCTGGGCCCGGCCGCCCGCTCCGACGAGGTGACCGACACCGTGCACTACGGGGAACTCGCCGAACGGCTGGTCGCGGTGATCACCGGCGAACCGGTGAACCTCATCGAGACACTCGCCGACCGGCTGCTCGCGGTCTGCCTGGCCGAGCCGCTGGTCGCCGCGGCGACGGTGACCGTGCACAAGCCGGAGGCACCGATCCCGCACGCCTTCCGGGACGTCGCCGTCACGATGAGGCGTACCCGGTGACCCGGGCCGTGCTGTCGATCGGCAGCAACCTGGGCGACCGCCTCGGCCACCTGCGCGGCGCGGTGGCCGCGCTCGGCGACCGGGTCCTGCTGGTCTCCGGTGTCTACGAGACTCCACCGTGGGGGGACGCGGACCAGCCCGCGTACCTGAACGCGGTGGTGATGGTCGCGGACCCGGCGGCGACGCCGGAGGACTGGCTGGCCCGCGCCCGGGCCGCGGAGGCGGCGGCCGGGCGGGCCCGCGACCCGGAGCGGCGGTACGGGCCGCGCACGCTCGACGTGGACGTGATCGCGGTCTGGGACGACGCCGGCCAGCCGGTGCTCCGCGACGACCCCGAGCTGACGGTGCCGCATCCCCGGGCCCACCTGCGCGCGTTCGTGCTGCGCCCGTGGATCGACGTCGAGCCGCACGGCCGGCTGCCCGGGCACGGCTGGCTGACCGATCTGCTCAACGCCGAGCCGCTGGCCGGTGACGCCCTGGAACTGAGCCCACGACCCGATCTGACGCTAGAGTCGGACACATGACCCGCAGGAGCGTGGCCCGGCAGTGGCGAGCTGAGGAGGCGCGGTGAGCACCGACCGCTCCCCGCAGGGGCCCGACCGCTTCCGGATGGGGCCGACCCGGGCCTCCACGCTCGTGGTGGCCGGCCTGGCCGCCGCCGCGGTGGCCTGGCTGCTGATCAGCGGCTTCTACTACGACTTCGCGCCCGACCTGCCCTGGCTGCCGGTGATCACGCTGGCCGGCCTGGCCGTGCTGGAGGGCTACGCGGCGGTGAACACCCGCAGCCGGATCGAGCGGCGGCCCGGCCGCGAGCCGGTGAACCCACTGCTGGTCGCCCGGTTCGTGGTGCTGGCCAAGGCGTCCGCGCTGGCCGGTGCCATCTTCGCCGGCTTCTACGCCGGCCTGACCGGCTGGCTCTTCGTGGAACGGACCAATGCCGCCCAGGGCGATCGGCCCGCCGCGCTCGGCGGTCTGATCGCGTCGCTCGCGCTCGTCGCCGCCGCGCTCTGGCTGGAACGCTCCTGCCGGGTGCCGGAGCAGGAGGACGACGAGGACCGCGAGCCGGGCGACCGCGAGACGCCGCGCGGGCGTCTCTGATCCGGGGTTCCCCACACCCCGGCCCGGCGGTACCGTCCCTGGCGACCGGAGAGCGACGGCCGCCACGGTCCGCCCGCCCGTGGGCCGGACGCGGCCACCTGGGAGGCGCGGGTCTATGGCGTACGACGACGCGGGTCGGACAGCGCCGCCGGAGACATCGTCCGGCGTGCCCGCCGCCGTACTGGAGCACGTCTTCGACGACCCGGCGCACGGCGAGCCCGGCCGGGACCGCATCGCGGTGCACGTGCTCTGGGAGTTCGTGCTGCTCGCCGCGCTGGTCGCGGTGACCTGGCTGCTCTGGCGGGAGAACGCGGACGCGCTGCGCGGCGGCTCCCTGAAGACGCTGCTCGTCGACGTGGCCGCGCTCGGCCTGCTCACCCTGGCCGCCGGCCTGAGCCTGCGGGCCGGCGCGGTGAACCTGGCGGTCGGCCCGGTCGCGCTGGCCGCCGCGCTGCACTTCGCCGAGCAGGGCGACCGCGGCATGCGGGAGGCGCTGCTGCCGGCGCTCGCGGTGGCGGCGGCGGCCGGGCTGGCGCTCGCGCTGGCCGTGGTGGTGCTGCACGTGCCCGGCTGGGCGGCGAGCCTGGCCGGGGCGGCCGGCGTGATCGTCTATCTGGAGCGCCGGAGCGTGCCGGTCGCGGTGCAGAGTGACTACGACCCGCGCCGCAACGCGCTGTACCTCTTCGTGGGCTTCGCCGCGGTGGCCGTCCTCGGTGGCCTGTTCGCCGCGATGATGCCGGTGCGCCGGCTGATCGGCCGGTTCCGGCCGGTCGCCGACCCGGCCCGGCGGCGCGGCGCGGTGGCCGCCACGGTGACCGCGCTGGCGCTGGTCGCGTCCACCGTGCTGGCGGCGCTCGGCGGCGTGCTGATCGCCGCGAACGGGGACGGCGCCGTCGCGCCCGGCACCGGCCTGGACTGGACCGTGCTGGCGGTCGGAACGGTGATGCTCGGCGGCACCAGCGCGTACGGCCGTCGCGGCGGCATCTTCGGCACCCTGCTCGCGGTATGCCTGGTGGTGGTGTTCCTGGCCTGGACCGTGCCGCAGGGCTGGTCGGTCGGCCGGTGGGCGCTGGGCGGCGCCACGCTCGGCGCGGGGCTGCTCGTCACCCGGCTGGTGGAGACGTTCGGCCGGCCCCGCCCGGCGCCGCCGGCGACTGTGGGACCGGTTCCGGTCCGCCCGCTGCGGGACGGCGCGACGAGCGGCGGTTGGGGGATGACCCCGGCGCCCGAGCCGGCCGACACCTGGCCGTCGGTGCTGCCGGTACGCCAGAACGACACCCCGGTGGAGGCCTGGGAGGCCCCGCGCTGGGAGAGCGAGCCCCGGCGCTGGGACGCCGACGAACGCTGACCCGACCGCGGCCGTGCGTCCGGCGCGCCGGAGCTGATCTCGCCGGTTAGGCTCGGCGGCATGAGCGAGACTCCTGCCCCCGGCGGCCGCACCTTCGACGAGCTCGACAAGCTCTCCACCGAGGAGTTGCGCGAGCAGGCGTTCAACCTGGCCCGCGAGCGTCGCGACGTGGGCTTCTTCTGGTCGGTCCTGCGGCACCTGCCCAACGCCGACGAGGCCGCCGCGCTGGACGGCGCGCCGAACTCGATCGGCCCGACCATCGACGAGGCGAACGCGCTCTGGCGCGAGCTGACCGGGCACGGCTACGAGGAGTCCGCGCCGTTGCTGCGCGCCGCCTTCATCGACTACCTGATGAAGCACTGACGTCGATGACGACCCGCCGGCCGGCGACGGCCGGACGGTTGCGCAGGTTTGCCCGGCGCGACCGGCCGGGAACTGACCGTCGCATGGCTCTGAGCAACCGCCCCCGCGCCGTCTCCCGGTACGGCACGGCCGCCGGCACCGGCACCCTCGCCGCGTTCCTGCTGGTCGCCGTCGGCGGCAGTCCGATGTACGTGGACTGGGCGCAGCGCGCCACCGACCCGACCGGGGCGGGCGGCTGGTTCCTGCGGCTGCTGGCCTGGCCGTCCTGGCGGTGGCACGCCGACGAGGGCGTGTTCGCCACCAACCTGCGCGCGATCCTGCTGATCGTGCTGGCCGCTGCGCTGCTCTACCTGCTGCCCGGCCCGCAGGTCGACCGGGTGGCGTCCTCGGGCAGCCAGTTCCTCTCCGGCTGGGGCGCGTACGTGCTCGCCGCCGGGCTCAGCGCCCTGCTCGCCACGCTCCTCGGCCCGCACGGCTCGCTTTTCGCCGCGTTCCAGTCCGCCAGCACCGGCGTCACGTACGGCTTCTTCGCCGGCTGGATCGTCGGGCTGGCCAGCCTGGGCGGCCGGGCCTGAGCTCAGTCCACAGCGCCCAGCGCCAGCACCCGCGTACGGGCGAGCAGGCCCACCGCCCGGCCCTCCTCGGTCACCACGGCGTGCTCCGCGCCGGAGGTGAGCAGCGCGCCGAGCGCGTCGTACGCCGAGTCGCCGAGCGCCACATTGGGCAGGCCGGCGCCCCCGTCGGCCGGGAGCGGGTCGAGGACGGCGCGGGTCACCGGGGTCACCGCGAGGCGCCGGATGCCCCGGTCGGCGCCGACGAACTCGCGGACGAAGTCCGAAGCGGGTGACCCGAGCAGCGCGGCGGGCGTGTCGTACTGCTCCAGCCGGCCGCCCTCGGAGAGCACCGCGATCCGGTCGCCGAGCCGGACCGCCTCGTCGAGGTCGTGCGTGACCAGCACGATCGTCTTGCGTACCTCGGCCTGCAGGCGCAGGAACTCCTCCTGCAGGCGGGTCCGGACGATCGGGTCCACCGCGGAGAACGGCTCGTCCATCAGCAGCACCACCGGGTCGGCGGCGAGCGCCCGGGCCACCCCGACCCGCTGCCGCTGCCCGCCGGACAGCTCGTGCGGGTACCGCCGGCCGAACTGGGCCGGGTCGAGGCCGACCAGCTCCAGCAACTCGCCGACGCGGGCGCGGGTGCGCTGCTTCGGCCAGCCCAGCAGTCCCGGCACTGTCGCCACGTTCGCCGCGACGGTCTGGTGCGGGAAGAGGCCGACGTTCTGGATGACGTACCCGATGCGGCGGCGCAGCGCCACCGGGTCGACCCGGGTGACGTCGTCGTCGCCGAGCAGGATCCGCCCGCCGGTCGGCTCGATCAGCCGGTTGATCATCCGCAGCACCGTCGACTTGCCGCAGCCGGACGGGCCGATCAGGACCACCAGCTCACCGGCGCCGACCTGCAGGCTCAGCTCGCGTACCGCCTCGGTGCCGTCCGGGTAGCGCTTGCGGATGCGTTCCAGCGTGATCGACGCCGCGCCGTGTCCGGCAGCGTCCCCCGGGGTACCGTCCACCTGTGTCCCTCCACCTGAGCTACCGGGCCGACCCGGGTAATCCGTGGTTCTCCTGGCAGTACGTGCGGGACAACTCTGACACGATCCTGGCCGCGCTGCGTGAGCACACCTGGCTGACCGCCCGGGCCGTGGTGATCGCCGCGCTGGTGGCGCTGCCACTCGCGGTGCTCGCGTACTGGTTCCGGTCGTTGTCGGCCTCCATCCTTGCGCTGACCGGGGTGCTCTACACCGTCCCGTCGCTGGCGCTGTTCGCCTTCCTCGCGCCCTACCTGGGCATCGGCGCGATCACCGTGCTCACCGTGGTGGCGCTGTACGCGCTGCTGGTCATCGTGCGCAACGCGCTGGCCGGGCTGAACCAGGTGCCGCCGGAGGTGCGGGAGGCCGCCGAGGGCATGGGGTACGGCCGGTGGGGGCGGCTGTTCCGGATCGAGCTGCCGCTGGCGCTGCCCGGCGTCCTCACCGGCGTACGGCTGGCGACGGTGTCGACTGTCGCGCTGGTCACGGTGGGGGTGGTGGTCGGCCGGGGCGGGCTCGGCCAGCTCATCTTCGCCGGCTTCCAGAACAACTTCTACAAGGCACAGATCATGACCGGCACGGTGCTGTGCGTGCTGCTGGCGCTGGTGCTGGACCTGGTGCTGGCCGGCGTGGGCCGCCTGCTCACCCCGTGGCTGCGCGGGAGGTCCGCCCGGTGAACCCCGTCGAGCAGGCGGTCGTCTGGCTGAACGACCCGCTGAACTGGACCAATCCCGGCGGCGTGCTGGACCGCCTCGGCGAGCACCTGAGCATGTCCGCCCTGGCGGTGCTGCTCGGATGCCTGGTGGCCTGGCCGATCGGCCTCTGGCTCGGGCACAGCGGCCGGGGCGGCGGGCTGGTGCTGCTGGTCTCCAACGTCACGCTGGCGATCCCGACCCTGGCCCTGCTGACCATCCTCCCGCTGACCTTCCTCGGCTTCGGCCGGCCGGCGGTGGTGGTGGCGCTCGCGGTCTTCGCGGTGCCGCCGCTGCTGGCGAACGCGTACACCGGGGTGCGGCAGGCCGACCCGGAGGCGCGGGACGCGGCACATGGGATGGGGCTGTCCGGCGGGCAGGTGCTGCGCCGGGTGGAGCTGCCGCTTGCCGTGCCCTACCTGGCGGCCGGTTTCCGTACCGCGGCCGTGCAGGTGGTGGCCACCGCCGCGCTGGCCTCGTTCGTCAACGGCGGCGGGCTGGGCCAGATCATCCGCGCCGGCTTCGGGCTCGACATCGCCGCCGGCGGCGGCCAGATCATCGCCGGCGGGGTGCTGGTCGCCGGGCTGGCGCTGCTCGTCGAGGGGCTGCTCGCGATCGTGGAGCGGCTCGTCACGCCGCGTCCGCTGCGCCCGGTCCGCCGCCGGGCGAACCGCCGCGCGACGGCTGCGACGACCGGAAGTTGAGCCGCCGGTGACGATCGGGTGACGAAAACCGCTCCGAGTTTGTCGGTCGGGTCCGGAGGATATTGGCTGGAGTCGCGGGTGGCCGTCCGGTTCGCCCGTCGGACACGCGGCCGGCCCGACGGGTCGCGCCGGGACACGGAAGGCGGGCACTCATGCGTGCGCGTACACGACTGGTCGCGGGGGCGTTCGGCGCACTCACCGCGGCCGCTCTCCTCACCGGCTGCGGCGACGCCGGCTCGTCCGGCACCGACGCGCCCGAGCAGGGCGCCTCGGGGGCCGGCTGTGCCCCGGTGGCGGGCGACCAGCTCGTCGTCCTGACCGACGACAAGAAGCTCCAGAACACCGACAACGTCATTCCCGCGATCAACGCGAAGGCGGCCACGCCGCAGCTCGTCGCCGCGCTGGACAAGGTCTCCGCGAAGCTCGACACCCCGAAGCTGATCCAGCTCAACCGGGCGGTCGACGTCGACCGCAAGACGCCCCAGGCGGCGGCGAAGGAGTTCGCGTCCGCCAACGGCGTGACCGACGGGATCGAGAAGGGCCCGGGCGGCCAGATCACCGTCGGCGCCGGCAACTTCAGCGAGAGCCAGACCATCGCCGAGCTCTACAAGATCGCGCTGGAGGCGGCGGGCTACCAGGTCAAGGTGCAGACGATCGGCAACCGGGAGCTGTACGGCCCGGCCCTGGAGAAGGGGCAGATCCAGGTCGTCCCGGAGTACGCCGCCACCATGGCGGAGTTCCTCAACACCAAGGCCAACGGCAAGGACGCCCAGCCCGTCTCCTCACCGGAGCTGGACAAGACGGTCGCCGCGCTGAAGACCGAGGGCGACAAGGCCGGCCTGGTCTTCGGCCAGCCGTCCCAGGCGCAGGACCAGAACGCGTTCGCGGTGACCAAGGCGTTCGCCGACAAGTACGGCGTGTCCACGCTCTCCGAGCTGGCCGCGAAGTGCTCCGGGCAGGCCACCGTGCTCGCCGGTCCGCCGGAGTGCCCGCAGCGGCCGAAGTGCCAGGCCGGTCTGGTCGAGGTCTACGACTTCAAGGCGGGCTCGTTCAGTTCGCTGGACGCGGGCGGCCCGCAGACCAAGAACGCGCTGAAGACCGGCGCCGCGAGCGTCGGCCTGGTCTTCTCCTCCGACGCCGCGCTGGCCACGAGCTGACGCGCCGCGGTCGGCCGGCGCCACGCGCGCCGGCCGGCCGCGCACCCCGGGCGGTTGCCTGCTCAGCAGGCCCGCACATCGAGTCACGCCGACCCGTTCCCCTCAGGTGGAACTCTCGGTACTGTGCTCAGCCATGCCCGCCTCGGTCGCTCCTGCCGACAAGCGCAACCCCACCCCGCTGACAGTCCTGTTCTGGGCCGGTGTGGGGCTGGCGCCGCTGGCCGCGCTCATCCTGCTGATCGCCGACGGCAACGGCTCGCTCCGGTTCGGCGCGGTCCTGGCGATCCTCGCCGTCGTGCTGATCGGCCTGTCCATCGCGCTGCGGCCGGAGGGCGGTTCGGGCGGCGCGGCGTCCGAGGAGTTGCGCGAGGAGCTGGAGCAGCTCCGGCGGGAGCTGCGGGCCGAGATAGTGGCCGCCGCTCAACGCGGCAACCAGGCGCTGGACCAGGCACGCCGGGCGGAGGAGGCGGCCGGGGCGGTGCGGCATCGGCTCGACGCGGCCGCCGCCGGGCTGGCCTCCGCGCCCGCCCAGGATCGCCCGAGCGGCGCGGCCCGGGTGCCGGCCGCCGGGGCGTACGAGGCGGATCGGGGTCACCCGGCCGGTCGCGACGAGGACGAACCGGCTCGTCCGGCGTACTCCGGTGGCCGCTACGGCGGCGAGCCCGACGGCGAACCGCCGCGGGCGGGCCGCCACGACGCCGAGCCGGCGCGGGCGGCGGTACGCCCGCCGGACCGGCCCGGGAGCGGCGTGTACGGGTCGGCGCGCGTGTCCGAACCGGCCGCCCGGCCGGAGTCCCGCCCGGTGGGCGTGGTCCACCACACCGAGACCGTGCACGTCACCACCCGGCACACCATCGTCGGCGGTGGCGCCGAGCCGACCGGCTCCCGGTACGGCGGATTCCCCGGCGGCTGGTCGGACGAGGACCGCTCCCGGGGCGGCGACCCGGCCGATCACCGGGGCGCGGGGCAGCGTGAGCGGGGCCGCGAGGACCGGGCCGACGCGGGATGGACCGGCACGGACGACAGCGGCTGGGGTGCTCCGGCGGGTGGCGAGCGCTCCGGGTACGGCCGCCGGGTCGGGAGTGCGCGGGACGACGGCTTCGGGCCGGGTGACGGGCACTCGCCTGCCGACGCCGGACGCGTGGGCGCCGAGCATCCGTGGGCGGGCGTCGGCGGGGAGCAGGGCTGGTCCGTGGGTGGCCGTTGGTCGGACGACCAGGGCCGGGCTGCGGCCCAGGAGCAGCGACAGTGGTCGGGCGACGACCGGGCCGGCTGGGCGCCGGGCGGCGCGGCCGACGTTCCGGCCTGGCCACCGGCCGCGCGGCACAGCGAACCCGCCGCGCGGCACAGCGAACCGGCCGTCCGGCACAGCGAACCGGCCGCGTCCGGGGCCCTGGACGCGCGGGAAGGCCGGGACCGGGCGGACGGCGACCACTGGTCCGAGCTGCGTGCGAGTAACCGCTGGGCGGCGGTCCGCGACGACGACGCGGGCCGGGAGATCCGCCTCGGGGAGCGACGGGCCGCGATGCACGCCGACAGCGCCGGCACGGAGTACCGGATCGAGGACCGATGGGCGTCGGTGCGCGGCGGCAGGGCGGACGCGGGTGGGCCGGGTGACGGCCACCCGGCGTTGCCGGCCGGCGGGGTGCCGGTGCCGGACGAGTGGCGGCCGCCGACCCAGCGCAGCGGCCAGCCGGAGTGGCGCCAGCCGCCCCCGGAGTGGCGTCAGCCCGAATCGGCGCGCCGCGAGCCCGAATCGGCGCGCCGCGAGCCCGAGCCCGAGCCGCAGTGGCGTCAGCCGGAACCGCAGTGGCGTCCGCCGGAGCCGGAGTGGCGTCCGGCCGATTCGCAGCGCCGCGAGTTCGAGCCGGAGTGGCGTCAACCCGAACCGGAGTGGCGCCAGGGCGAGTCGCAGTGGCGTCCGGCCGAGCCGGAGTGGCGTCAGCCGGAACCGCAGTGGCGTCAGCCGGAACCGGAATGGCGAGGCTCGGAGCGCGGCGCCCACGGCCAGCAGCGGGACACCGCCGACCGCTGGCGCTGAGCGTCCGGGACGGCCGTCACTTGTCGATGTCGCCGACCACGAAGAACATCGAGCCGAGGATGGCGATCAGGTCGGGCACCAGGCAGCCGGGCAGCAGCGACGACAGCGCCTGCACGTTCGCGTACGAGGCGGTGCGCAGCTTCATCCGCCACGGCGTCTTCTCGCCCCGGGACACCAGGTAGTAGCCGTTGATGCCGAGCGGGTTCTCGGTCCAGGCGTACGTGTGCCCCTCCGGCGCCTTCAGCACCTTCGGCAGCCGCGTGTTCACCGGGCCGCTGATCCGGTCCACCCGGTCCAGGCACTGCTCGGCGAGGTCCAGCGAGACGTACACCTGGTCGAGCAGCACCTCGAAGCGGGCGTGACAGTCCCCGGCGGTCTTCGTCACCACGGGCACGTCGAGCTGGTCGTAGGCCAGGTACGGCTCGTCGCGACGCAGGTCGAGGTCGAGCCCGGAGGCGCGGGCGACCGGCCCGGACGCGCCGAACGCGGCGGCGTCGGCGGCGGAGAGCACGCCGACCCCGACGGTACGGGCCAGGAAGATGTCGTTGCGCCGGATCAGGTTGTCCAGGTCGGGCATCCGGCGGCGTACCTCGGCGATGGCGGCGCGGGCGCGTCCGGTCCAGCCGGACGGCACCTCCTCCTTCAGGCCGCCGACCCGGTTGAACATGTAGTGGATCCGGCCGCCGGAGACCTCCTCCATCACCGCCTGGATGGTCTCCCGTTCCCGGAACGCGTAGAACATCGGCGTGATCGCGCCGATCTCCAGCGGGTACGAGCCGAGGAACATCAGGTGGTTGAGCACCCGGTTCAGCTCGGCCAGCGCCATCCGCAGCCAGGTGGCGCGTTCCGGCACCTCCATGCCCATCAGCCGCTCGACCGCGAGTACCACGCCCAGCTCGTTGGAGAACGCCGACAGCCAGTCGTGCCGGTTCGCCAGCACGATGATCTGCCGGTAGTCGCGTACCTCGAAGAGCTTCTCCGCTCCCCGGTGCATGTAGCCGACGATCGGTTCGGCGGCGACCACCCGCTCGCCGTCGAGCACCAGCTTCAGCCGCAGCACGCCGTGCGTCGAGGGGTGCTGCGGCCCGATGTTGAGCACCATGTCGGTGCCGAGCTGCTCACCGCCCGCGCCGGTGCCGACTGTGAGCTCGCGGAGGTCGGCGGCGTCCGTGGTCATGCCCGTCATCGTGCCACGACCGCGTCGAGCGCGACGCCGACCGGCTGCCGCAGCCACAGGTGCCCGCCGAGCCCGGCCGGGTCGGTCAGCTCGGCCGCCGCCGACGCCGCGGCGAGCGCCCGCAGGTAGCCGGCCGGGTCGCGGGAGGCCAGGCTCAGCGGCGGTCGCCCGCCGTCGGCCCCGAGCGCCCGCAGCGCCTCCCGCTGAGAGACCAGGGAGTACGCGCACCGCGCGACCCGCTCACCGGCGGAGGCGACCGAGTCCATGGCGACGTGCGCCGTCACGTCGCACGACCCGTCCGGAACCGGCGGCACCTGCCGCCCACCCCGATACCCGGTCAACGTCCCGTCCAGGGGACGCGAGTCCCGCAGATGCCCGTAGTCCACCGCAAGCGCCAGCCCCCGCGCCACCTTTCCGACGGCCCCCGCCCAGGCCAGATCCCGCCCCACCCCGATCTCCGCCCGCCCACCGCTGCTGCCGCCCCCACCAACGGCGTTGATCAAGGAGTTTGTGTCCTGATCCGAGCTCTCCACGTCCGCAAACTCCTTGATCAACGGGGCGTTGCGCGGGAGGGCAGGGGGCCACCAGTGGGTCAGCCAGGTGGTTTCGGTGGGGGACGGGGGCGGGCCCAGCGTCTCCTCGCCGGTTCTCGGGTTCACCAGGAGGAGGCGCCAGCCTGCCTGGGTGTGGACCGCCACGTCCACCGGGACGTTGTCCAGCCATTCGGTGGCCAGGAGCAGGCCGGTGATGCCGTCGGGGATGTCGGTTCGCCAGTCGATCTCCGGAGGCAGGTCCGGCGGGCGGGTGGCTCGTTCCACTGCCACCGGGTGGATCCGGGCGGACAGCTCGGGTGCGGCCCGGGCCAGCAGGGCCCGGAGCAGTTCGCCCCGGCCCGCGCCCACGTCCACCACGTCCAGCCGGTCCGGGTGGCCCAGCGCCGCGTCCACCGCTTCGAGTTGCCGCAGCATGCAGGCGGCGAAGACGGGTGAGGCGTGCACGCTCGTGCGGAAGTGCGCGGCTGGGCCGGCGCCGGAGACGAAGAACCCGTCCGGCCCGTACAACGCCTGCTCCATCGCGTCGCGCCAGCGCAGCGGGGTGGTCACCCGCCGACCCTACGGGACGTACCCGAAAGTGCGGTTTGCCCGCCCCCGCAGCGGCCTCTTCGGGCGGCCGGTGAAGGTTTTCACACCTTCTTGTTTCCGGTCTGTCACCCGGGCGCATACTTGCCATCGACCGGTACCCCCTTCGAGGACTGGATCGCCGCCATGAGCGCACCGCTGCGCCACCGGGCCACCGCTGCCCCGCTCGTCTTCCCGCGTACCCTCGCCGTCGGCGTGCTCGGCGCCGGCCGGGTCGGCGCCACGCTGGGCGCGGCTCTCGCCGCCGCCGGCCACCGCGTGGTCGCCGCGTCCGGCGCCTCGGGCGCGACAGGGGCCCGGCTGGCGCTGCTGCTGCCCGAGACCCCGCACCGCGTCGCGTCCGAGGTGGCGCGTGCCGCCACCGACCTGCTGATCGTCGCCGTCCCCGACGACGCGCTCGCGGGCGTGATCGCCGACCTGGCCGCGAGCGGCGCGCTGCGCCCCGGCCAGGTGGTGGCGCACACGTCCGGCGCGCACGGGCTGGCCGTGCTGGCCCCGGCCGCCGAGGCCGGCGCCCGGCCGCTCGCGCTGCACCCGGCGATGACCTTCACCGGTACGCCGGACGACCTGTCCCGCCTGTCCGGCATCTCGTACGGCGTGACCGCCCCGGCCGAGCTGCGCGCGTTCGCGGCCCGGCTGGTGGCCGACCTGGGCGGTGTGCCGGAGTGGGTCGGCGAGACCGACCGGCCGCTCTACCACGCGGCGCTTGCGCACGGCGCGAACCACCTGGTGACGCTGGTCAACGAGGCGTCGGACCGGCTGCGTGACGCCGGGGTGGAGCGGCCGGAGAAGGTGCTCGCCCCGCTGCTGCGGGCCGCGCTGGAGAACGCGCTGCGGTTGGGCGACGACGCGCTGACCGGCCCGGTGTCGCGGGGCGACGCGGGCACCGTACGCCGGCATCTGGACCGGCTGGCGCGGAGCGCGCCGGAATCCGTACCCGCGTATCTGGCGTTGGCACGACGGACGGCGGACCGCGCCGTCGCGGTCGGCCGCCTGCGCCCGGCGGACGCGGCCGCCCTCCGGGACGTGCTGGACGGAATCGAGGTGGCGGCCTGATGGCCGAGGTGCTGCACACGCGCAAGGAGCTGGCGGCCGCCCGCGAGGCGATGACCGGCACGGTCGGCGTGGTGATGACCATGGGCGCGCTGCACGCCGGGCACGAGATGCTGCTGCGGGCCGCCCGCGAGCGGGCCGACCACGTCATCGTGACGATCTTCGTGAACCCGCTGCAGTTCGGCCCGAACGAGGACTTCGACCGCTACCCGCGCACGCTCGACACGGACCTGGAGATCTGCCGCCGGGTGGGGGTGGACGCGGTGTTCGCGCCGCCGGTGGCCGAGATGTACCCGGAGGGGCAGCCGACGGTACGGCTGAACCCGGGGCCGCTCGGCGAGGACCTGGAGGGTCTGAGCCGTCCCGGCTTCTTCCACGGCGTGCTCACGGTGGTCATGAAGCTGCTCCAGCTCACGCAGCCCGACCTGGCCTTCTTCGGCGAGAAGGACTACCAGCAGCTCACCCTGGTGCGCCGGATGGTCCGCGACCTCGACGTGCCGACCGAGATCGTCGGCGTGCCGACCGTACGCGAGCCGGACGGCCTGGCCCTGTCCAGCCGCAACCGTTACCTGTCGGCGGCGGAGCGGGAGGCGGCGCTGAGCCTGTCCGTCGCGCTGCGGGCCGGGGCGGCGGCGGCCGAGCGGGGCGAGGACGCGGGCGCGGTGCTCGCGGCCGCCCACCGGGCCTTCGACAACCCGGCCGCCCGCCTCGACTACCTGGTGCTCACCGACACCGAGCTGGAGCCCGGCCCGGTCACCGGCCCGGCCCGGCTGCTGATCGCGGCCTGGGTCGGCGCCACCCGCCTGATCGACAACACGGCGATCCACCTCGCGCCGCGTCCCTGACCCCACCACGAATGCGGAAAGGCACCCCGATGTTCCGGACCATGCTCAAGTCGAAGATCCATCGCGCCACCGTGACCCAGGCCGACCTGCACTACGTCGGCTCGGTGACTGTGGACGAGGATCTGCTCGACGCGGCGGACCTGCTCCCCGGCGAGCAGGTGGCGATCGTGGACATCACGAACGGCGCGCGGCTGGAGACGTACGTGATCCCGGGGCGGCGGGGCAGCGGCGTGATCGGCATCAACGGCGCCGCCGCGCACCTGGTGCACCCCGGTGACCTGGTCATCCTCATCTCGTACGGTCAGATGGACGACGCCGAGGCCCGCACGTATCGCCCGAAGGTGGTCCACGTCGACGCCGACAACAGGGTCGTGGACCTGACCGCCGACCCGGCCACGGCCGCCCCCGGCACCGCAGGCGCCCCCGTCCCCAACCCCCTCGCCGCCTCTCCCCGTTGATCTTGCAGTCGCGGCCCCTCCGCCACCCCTTTCGGGCGGTTTGTCAGGGCGGTTAGTGCAAGATCGGCGGGGCGCAAGGGCGGGGAACGCGGTCTGTCACCGGAAGGTCATTTTCGGCTACCCTGGGCGGACCGTCGGGGATCGACGGTCGTCGGCTGGGGGAGGCCGCGATGCGCCGTGCGATGAGCTTCCTGGTCGCCGCGATGGTCGCGAGCGCCGCTCTGACCGGCTGCGCCGGCACCGGCGGGCTGGACGGCGACCTCGCCGACGACTGGCCTGCGATGGCCGCACCCGGGCCGTTCACCCCGGCCGCAGAGGTCTGCCAGGTCGCCGACTTCATCCCGAGCGTCGGCCTGTCCGCGTACGCGCCGGTCGGCTGCGAACTGCCGCACCGGGTGGAGACCGTGCACGTCGGGGCGTTCACCGCCGACCGGGCCGAGCCGCCGTCGCTCGCCTCACCGGAGATGCGTACCGCGTTCGCCGACTGCGACAAACGGGCCAGCGGGTACGTGGGTGACGACTGGCGCGCCGGACGCCTCCGGCTGGCGGTGGCGGTGCCGACCGCCCTCGGCTGGACGGCCGGCTCCCGCTGGTACCGGTGCGACCTGACCGAGCTGACCACGGTCGAGGCGGCGGCCACCGTGGTCACCCGTACCGGCAGCCTGCGCGACGCGCTCAAGCCGCCCTCCCCGCTGCGGCTGGGCTGCCAGCGCACCACCCGGGAGGCGGGCCGGGTGCAGCGGCTCACCCCGGTCGACTGCGCTGTCGCGCACGACGCGGAGTTCGTCGGCGTGTGGGCCGCGCCGGACCGCCCGTACCCGAAGAAGCCGGAGGACTGGGTTCCCCTCTACGACGGCTGCTTCGCCGTGATCGCCCGCTACGCCGGGGTGCCCGCCGACGCGTTCCTGCGCTACCGCAGCGACGTGGTGGTCCGCCCGCCCGCCGCCGGTCGCTGGGCGGTCGGCGACCGGGGCGTGCGCTGCTACCTGTGGCTCAGCGACCGTACGGTGACCACCTCGCTCAAGGGCGCCGGACCGGCTGCCCTGCCGCGCCGGACGAGGTAGCCGAGGGCACTCGTCACGCCCCCCGCGCCCGAGCCGAGTTCGCTTCGGGTTGACTGTGCTCATGGACCTACCCACCGTCGACCTGCCGACGCTGCCCCGGCTGCTCGCCGCGCCCGCCCCCGGGTGGGTGGAGACGACAGACGTGATCGTGGTCGGCTCCGGCGTGGCCGGGCTGACCGCCGCGCTGCACCTGCGCGAGGCGGGTCTGCACGTCACGGTGGTCACCAAGGTCGACATGGACGAGGGTTCGACGCGCTGGGCGCAGGGCGGCATCGCCGCCGTACTGGACCCGGCGGACACGCCGGACGCGCACGCGTACGACACCGAGGTGGCCGGCGTCGGCCTCTGCGACCCGGCGGCGGTCCGCGCGCTCGTGGCCGAGGGCCCGACCCGGCTGCGCGAGCTGATGCGGATCGGGGCGGAGTTCGACCGCAACGCGGACGGGTCGCTGATGCTGACCCGGGAGGGCGGCCACCGCGCCGACCGGATCGTGCACGCCGGCGGTGACGCCACCGGCGCGGAGGTGCAGCGGGCGCTGCACGACGCGGTACGCCGCGACCCGTGGATCCGGCTGGTCGAGCACGCGCTGGTGCTGGACCTGCTGCGCGCCCCCGGCGACGGGCCGGGCGGGCTCGGCCCGGCCTGCGGGATCACGCTGCACGTGCTCGGCGAGGGCAGCGAGGACGGCGTCGGCGCGATCCTCGGCCGCGCGGTGGTGCTGGCCACCGGCGGGATGGGGCAGATCTTCGCCGCCACCACCAACCCGGCGGTCTCCACCGGCGACGGGGTGGCGCTGGCGCTGCGCGCCGGCGCGGCCGTCACCGACGTGGAGTTCGTGCAGTTCCACCCGACCGCGCTGATCGTGCCGCCCGGCGGGCCGGGCGCGGGGCTGGCCCAGCAGCCGCTGGTCTCCGAGGCGCTGCGCGGCGAGGGCGCGCACCTGGTCGACGGCGACGGCAAGCGGTTCATGGTGGGCCAGCACGAACTGGCCGAGCTGGCGCCCCGGGACGTGGTCGCCAAGGGCATCCACCGGGTGCTGCTCGCGTCCGGAGCGGACCACGTGTTCCTGGACGCCCGGCACCTCGGCGGTGACTTCCTGGCCCGGCGGTTCCCCACCATCGTCGCGTCGTGCCTGGCCATCGGCGTGGACCCGGCGACCGACCTGATCCCGGTCGCGCCGGCCGCCCACTACGCCTCCGGCGGCGTCCGGACCGACCTGCGCGGCCGTACCTCAATCCCCGGCCTGTACGCCTGCGGCGAGGTCGCCTGCACCGGCGTGCACGGCGCGAACCGGCTGGCCAGCAACTCGCTGCTGGAAGGGCTGGTCTTCTCCCGCCGGATCGCCGAGGACATCGCCGCCGGGCTGCCCGAGCAGGCCCGCCCGGCGGAGACCGGCGCCTGGATCGGCGGCCCGGGCGCGCTGGTGCCGGCGTCCGGCACGGCGGAACTGCAACGGGCGATGACGCGGGGCGCGGGCGTGCTCCGGTCGGCGCGGACGCTGGAGGCCACCGCCGCCGCGCTCACCGGGCTGGGCGCGGGGCGGGGCGTGCCGCGTACCGCCGACTGGGAGGCGACGAACCTGCTCACCGTGGCGTCGACGCTGGTCGCGGCCGCGTACGCCCGGCAGGAGACGCGGGGCTGTCACTGGCGGGAGGACTTCCCGACGGCCGACGAGCGGTGGCTGGGCCACCTGGTGGCCGAGGTGGGTACGGACGGCCGGGTGGCCGAGCGCTGGGAGGAGAAGCACTCATGAGGGAGTCGACGGAGCAGGCGCTGCGCGACGGTGGCCTGGACCCGGAGCGGGTCCGGCGGATCATTCTGGACACGCTGCACGAGGACCTCGGGCCCGACTTCCTCGACGTCACGAGCGTCGCCACCATCCCGGACGAGCAGCAGGACACGGCCGATCTGGTGGCGCGCGCCGACGGCGTGGTGGCCGGGCTGCCGGTGGCCGCCGCCGTGTTCGAGCTGGTCGCCGACGTGACCGGCGCCGGGCGTACGGTCGAGGTGTCGGTGGTGGCCCACGACGGGCAGCGGGTGGCGCGCGGCGACGTGCTGGCCACTGTGACCGGCCCGACCCGGCTGCTGCTGACCGCCGAGCGGACGGCGCTGAACCTGCTGTCCCGCATGTCCGGCGTGGCGACGCACACCCGGGCCTGGGCCGACGAGCTGGCCGGTACGAAGGCGACGGTGCTGGACACCCGCAAGACCACGCCGGGCCTGCGGGCGCTGGAGAAGTACGCGGTCCGGGCCGGTGGCGGCACCAACAAGCGGATGGGCCTGTACGACGTCGCCATGATCAAGGACAACCACAAGGTCGCCGCGGGCGGGATCAGCGCCGCGTTCCGCCGGGTCCGGGAGGCGTTCCCCGACGTCCCGGTGCAGGTCGAGGTGGACACGCCGGCCGAGGCGGTGGAGGCGGTCGAGGCGGGCGCGAAGTTCCTGCTGCTGGACAACATGACCCCGGCGCAGCTGCGCGAGGTGGTGGCGTCGGTGGGCGACCGGGCGGAGCTGGAGGCCACCGGCGGGCTGACGCTGCCGATGGCCGCCGAGTACGGCGCGACCGGCGTCGACTTCCTCTCCGTCGGCGCGCTCACCCACTCCTCGCCGATCCTGGACATCGCCCTCGACCTGCGCGACGTCTAGGCTGCCGCTGTGCTGCTCTGCATCGACATCGGAAACACGAACACCGTGCTGGCGACCTTCGACGGCGACAAGCTGGTGCACTCGTGGCGCATCAAGACCGACGCCCGCTCCACCGCGGACGAACTGGGACTGATGTTCCGCGGGCTGCTCGCCGGTGACGCTGTGGAGATCACCGGGGTGGCCGCCTGCTCGACAGTGCCGGCCGCGCTGCGCTCGCTGCGCACCATGCTCGACAGGTACTACGCCGACCTGCCCAGCGTGATCGTCGAGCCCGGCGTCCGCACCGGCGTCCAGCTCGCCATCGACAACCCGAAGGAGGTGGGCGCGGACCGCGTGGTGAACACGCTTGCCGCGTACACGCTCTACGGCGGGCCGTCGATCGTGGTGGACTTCGGCACCACCACCAACTTCGACGTGATCAGCAGCCGGGGGGAGTTCCTCGGCGGGGCGTTCGCGCCGGGCATCGAGATCTCCTTCGACGCGCTGGCCGCCCGCGCCGCGCAGTTGCGCAAGGTGGAGGCGACCCGCCCGCGCTCGGTGATCGGCAAGAACACGGTCGAGTGTCTCCAGGCCGGGCTCTACTTCGGCTTCGCCGGTCAGGTGGACCGCATCGTCGAGCGGATGTCCGAGGAACTGGGCGGGGTCAAGGCGGTCATCGCCACCGGCGGCCTGGCGTCGCTGGTGCTCGGCGAGTGCCACACCATCACCCACCACGAGCCGATGATCACGCTGATCGGCCTGCGGATGGTCTACGACCGCAACACCTGAGGTGCAAGGAAGGGCCCCCTGTTAACGCCTCCGGTAGAGGAGGGGCCCCTTTTTAACGCCGCCGGGCCCGGAGCACCATCGTGCGGTAGGGCAGCTCGACCGTCTCCCGGCCGGCCAGGTCGGGGTGGGTGGCGAACAGCTCCGCCAGCTCCGCGTCCACCCGTCGCCGCTCGTCCGCGTCGGCGGTCAGCCAGAACGAGCGGGTGTGCAGCATGCTCACCACCTCGTCCGGCGTGAGCGTGGTCGCGTGGGCGAACTCGCCGATCTCGACAGCGGTGAAGGCGGCGCCGAAGTCCGCGTACCGCTGCGTCACGTCGCCCGCGTTGTCCCCGAGGTGCGCGATCCGGGTCAGCTCCGCCACCCACCCGACCCGTTCGTCCCGGATGTTCCAGACCGGCGCGAACGTGCCGCTCGGGCGCAGGACGCGCGCGGCCTCGGCGTGCGCCCGCTCCCTGTCGAACCAGTGGTAGGCCTGCCCGACCAGCACCGCGTCCGCCGACCCGTCCGGCAGCGGCACGGCCTCGGCGCTGCCCGCGAGCGCCGTCGTGCCCGGCGTGGCGGCGGCCAGTTGCGCCCGCATCCCCGGATCCGGTTCCACGGGTACGACCTGAGCCACCGTCCCGTCCGCGGTGAGCGCCAGCAGTCCCCGGGTGAGGATGCCGGTGCCCGCGCCGAGGTCGACCACCCGGGCGTCGGACAGCCCGTCCAGTGCCCAGCGCAACGCGGCCCGGGGATAACGGGGACGGAACCGGTCGTACTCGGCCGCGGCGGCGCCGAACGAGAGCGCCGCAGTGGGGTCGGTCATGACGGGCAGGTTATCCCGTAACGGCCGCCAGGCCGCTTGAGTACGCTCATGTGCTGACCCCGCCGATGTTCCCAAGGCCTGAGGAAGCGTGCCGTGACCGAGCAGAACGCCCTGCCAGCAGACCCCGCCGACGACCTTCCCGAGCAGATGAAGGTCCGCCGGGAGAAGCGGGACCGGATGCTCGCCGAGGGCACCGAGCCGTACCCGGTGGGCTTCCCGCGCACCACGACGCTCGCGCAGCTGCGCGAGCGCTACGCCGACCTGCCCACCGACACCGCCACCGGCGACCGCGCCTCGGTCACCGGCCGGGTGATCTTCATTCGCAACACCGGCAAGCTCTGCTTCGCGACCCTTCGCGACGGTGACGGCACCGAACTCCAGGCGATGCTCTCGCTGGACCGGGTCGGGCCGGAGCGGCTGGCGGACTGGAAGCGCCTGGTCGACCTCGGCGACCACGTCGGCGTGACCGGCGAGGTGATCACCAGCCGGCGCGGCGAGCTGTCCGTGCTGGCCGAGGAATGGGCGGTCACCGCCAAGGCGCTGCGCCCGCTGCCGGTGGCGCACAAGCCGCTGAGCGAGGAGTCCCGGGTCCGCCAGCGCTACGTGGACCTGGTGGTCCGCCCGCAGGCCCGGCAGATGGTCCGCACCCGGGCCACCGCCGTCCGCAGCCTGCGGGACACGCTGCACGGGCAGGACTTCATCGAGGTCGAGACCCCGATGCTGCAACTGCTGCACGGTGGCGCGGCGGCCCGCCCATTCGTGACCCACAGCAATGCGCTCGACACGGATCTGTATCTGCGAATCGCGCCGGAACTGTTTCTCAAGCGCGCGGTGGTCGGTGGCGTCGACCGCGTCTTCGAGATCAACCGTAACTTCCGTAATGAGGGCATCGACTCTTCGCACTCGCCGGAGTTCGCGATGCTGGAGGCGTACCAGGCGTACGGCGACTACGACACGATGGCCGAGCTGACCCGAAATCTCGTACAGCAGGCCGCGATCGCGGTCGCCGGATCGACCGTGGTGACCCACGCCGACGGGCGTGAGTTCGATCTGGGCGGCGAGTGGCGCTCGGTGACACTGTTCGGTGTCCTTTCCGAAGCGCTCGGTGAGGAGGTCACCGTCCGCACCGAAAGGGCACGGCTGGTCGAGTACGCGGACAAGGTCGGTCTCTCCGTCGACCCGAAGTGGGGACCGGGCAAGCTGGCCGAGGAGTTGTTCGAGGAACTCGTGGTGCCGTCGCTTCAGGCGCCCACGTTCGTCCGCGACTACCCGGAGGAGACCAGCCCGCTGACCCGGGCCCACCGCAGTGAGCCGGGCCTGGCCGAGAAGTGGGACCTGTACGTGCTGGGATTCGAGCTGGGTACCGCGTACTCGGAGCTGGTCGACCCGGTCGTGCAGCGGGATCGGCTGGTCGCCCAGGCGCAGCTCGCGGCGCGCGGCGACGACGAGGCGATGCGGCTGGACGAGGATTTTCTCCGAGCGATGGAGTATGGAATGCCGCCGTCCGGTGGCATGGGAATGGGAATCGACCGCCTGCTGATGGCGCTGACCGGGCTGGGAATTCGGGAAACGATCCTGTTCCCGTTGGTCCGGCCGGAGTAGGCGCTCCCGCAAAGCTTCTCCGGCTCGTTACCCCGTCCTATTGACGGAACAAGCGCCGGACGGGTTATTGTGCTCTTGCGAGTATTGCAGGAGCAGCACCCTGCTCGAAAGGAATGTGGGACGTGGCCAAGCAGATCATTCACAAGCTGGTCGATGACCTGGACGGCGGGGACGCTGACGAGACCGTCAAGTTCGCGCTCGACGGCGTGCAGTACGAGATCGACCTCTCCGCATCCAACGCGGAGAAATTGCGTGACGTATTCGCGCCGTACATCGCGAACGGAACGAAGGTCGGTCGCGGGGGTGTGGTCGTGGGTGGCCGGGCCGCTCGGGGCCGGGGCGGCGCGACCGCCGACCGCGAGCAGAACCGGGCCATCCGCGAGTGGGCCAAGAAGGCCGGCAAGGACATCTCCGACCGGGGCCGGATCCCGCAGGAGATCGTGGACGAGTACCACGCGAAGGCGGGGCACTGACCCCACCTTCGTCACGGGCGACGCGACGCCGGGCCGGAGTGCGACTCCGGCCCGGCGTCGCCGTTTCCGCCCCCGTTGTCACGCTCGCGGCCGGCGTCCCGCCGAGTGGCGGATGTCCGATCCGCCTGGCCGCGAGGCGGGTGGGGTGGGAAGAAATCTCCCCCCGGGGAAGTTGTCCACAGGCGGTGGAGATTCCGTCCACAGGTTGTGGACAAGCGCGGCGGGTGTGTGACGCCGCCCAGGTCTGCTCGGCCGGCCCTCTGCCGCCGGTCGAATTTCGCTCTGCGCGTACAGGCAGGGGTCCCGGAACACCTCCTGAGCGTGGACGGTTGTCTGAAACGACGTCGGAACGAGCATTCGCGGGGCCACACGACCTCAGCGGAGACGGTCCGCGGCGATAGAGTAAGGAGGCACGGACGCCCGTCCCGGACGTCCGCGCACCGGCCCCGCCGAGATCTGACCATCAAGGCGCACGGCACGTGAGGAGCACGAGGGCATGTTCGAGCGGTTCACCGACCGAGCGCGACGGGTTGTCGTCCTGGCCCAGGAAGAGGCCCGGATGCTCAACCACAACTACATCGGTACGGAGCACATCCTGTTGGGCCTGATCCATGAGGGTGAGGGTGTCGCGGCGAAGGCTCTGGAGAGCCTCGGCATCTCCCTGGAGGGTGTGCGTCAGCAGGTCGAGGAGATCATCGGCCAGGGCCAGCAGGCGCCGAGCGGGCACATCCCGTTCACGCCGCGGGCGAAGAAGGTGCTGGAGCTGTCGCTGCGCGAGGCGCTGCAGCTGGGCCACAACTACATCGGCACCGAGCACATCCTGCTCGGCCTGATCCGCGAGGGTGAGGGCGTCGCCGCCCAGGTCCTGGTGAAGCTGGGCGCCGACCTGAACCGGGTCCGCCAGCAGGTCATCCAGCTGCTCTCCGGCTACCAGGGCAAGGAGCCGGCCGCCGCCGGTGCCGCGCCGGGTGAGGCCGCGCCGTCGACCAGCCTCGTGCTGGACCAGTTCGGCCGCAACCTGACCCAGGCCGCCCGCGAGGGCAAGCTCGACCCGGTCATCGGGCGCGAGAAGGAGATCGAGCGGGTCATGCAGGTGCTGTCCCGCCGCACCAAGAACAACCCGGTGCTGATCGGCGAGCCCGGCGTCGGCAAGACCGCCGTCGTTGAAGGGCTGTCGCAGAAGATCATCAAGGGCGAGGTGCCCGAGACGCTGAAGGACAAGCAGCTCTACACCCTCGACCTCGGCGCCCTGGTCGCCGGTTCCCGCTACCGCGGTGACTTCGAGGAGCGTCTGAAGAAGGTGCTCAAGGAGATCCGCACCCGCGGCGACATCATCCTGTTCATCGACGAGATCCACACGCTCGTCGGTGCGGGCGCGGCCGAGGGCGCGATCGACGCCGCCAGCATCCTCAAGCCGATGCTGGCCCGTGGTGAGCTGCAGACCATCGGCGCCACCACGCTCGACGAGTACCGCAAGCACCTGGAGAAGGACGCCGCTCTGGAGCGTCGTTTCCAGCCGATCCAGGTGGGTGAGCCGTCGCTGGCCCACACCATCGAGATCCTCAAGGGCCTGCGGGACCGCTACGAGGCCCACCACCGCGTCTCCATCACCGACGCCGCCCTGGTCGCCGCCGCGACGCTCGCCGACCGGTACATCTCCGACCGGTTCCTGCCGGACAAGGCGATCGACCTGATCGACGAGGCGGGCGCTCGGATGCGGATCCGCCGGATGACCGCGCCGCCGGACCTGCGCGACTTCGACGAGCGCATCGCCCAGGTGCGCCGCGACAAGGAGTCCGCGATCGACGCGCAGGACTTCGAGCGGGCCGCCCAGCTGCGGGACACCGAGAAGCAGCTGCTCGGGCAGAAGGCGCAGCGGGAGAAGGAGTGGAAGGCCGGTGACCTGGACGTCGTCAGCGAGGTCGACGACGAGCAGATCGCCGAGGTCCTCGGCAACTGGACCGGCATCCCGGTCTACAAGCTGACCGAGGAGGAAACCTCCCGGCTGCTGCGCATGGAAGACGAGCTGCACAAGCGCGTCATCGGCCAGGAAGACGCCGTCAAGGCCGTCTCGAAGGCGATCCGGCGTACCCGGGCCGGCCTGAAGGACCCGAAGCGCCCGTCCGGGTCGTTCATCTTCGCCGGCCCGTCCGGCGTCGGTAAGACCGAACTGTCCAAGGCGCTCGCCGAGTTCCTGTTCGGCAGCGAGGACGCCCTCATCCAGCTCGACATGTCGGAGTTCCACGACCGGTACACCGTGTCCCGCCTCGTCGGTGCCCCGCCCGGCTACGTCGGCTACGACGAGGGCGGGCAGCTGACCGAGAAGGTGCGTCGCCGGCCGTTCTCGGTGGTCCTCTTCGACGAGATCGAGAAGGCCCACCCGGACGTGTTCAACACGCTCCTGCAGATCCTGGAGGACGGGCGCCTCACCGACGGTCAGGGCCGGATCGTGGACTTCAAGAACACGGTCATCATCCTGACCACCAACCTCGGTACGCGTGACGTCGCCAAGGCGGTGTCGCTGGGCTTCCAGGCGTCGGAGGACTCCGAGTCGAACTACGACCGGATGAAGCAGAAGGTCAACGACGAACTCAAGCAGCACTTCCGGCCCGAGTTCCTCAACCGGATCGACGACACCATCGTCTTCCACCAGCTGCGTCAGAACGAGATCCTGTCGATCGTCGACATCATGATCGCCCGGATCGAGACCCAGCTGCGGAACAAGGACATGGGTCTGGAGCTGACCGACAACGCGAAGAAGTACCTCGCGAAGAAGGGCTTCGACCCGGTGCTGGGCGCGCGGCCGCTGCGTCGCACGATCCAGCGCGACATCGAGGACAACCTGTCCGAGCGGATCCTGTTCAACGAGCTGACCCCGGGTCAGATCGTGGTCGTGGACTGCGAGGGCGACCCGGAGGACATCGACAAGTCCAAGCTCGTCTTCCGGGGCGCGGACCGGCCGGACGCCGTGCCGGACGCGGTCCCGGCGGACCTCGGCGGCACCGCCGCCACCGGCGCGGACGACGCCGCGTAGGCAAGAACAGTTCGAGGGCGACGGCCCCGGTAGGCGAAAGCCACCGGGGCCGTCGCCTTTCCGTGCCTACCCACCACGCCCTCCTCGCCCCAGCCCCGCCGTGGTCGATCATGAGGTTGACCGCACTTGGTGCCCGATTTGTCGCCGCTAACTTCATGATCAACGGGGCGAGTCGAGGGCGAGTCGAGGACGGGGGGAGGCGGAGGCGGGGTCGGGGTGGGAGGGGTGGGGTGGGGGCGGTCAGGGGAGGGGGACGGCGGGGCCGTCGCCGGCCAGGCGGAACGACTCCTCGCCCACCGGTTCCACCAGGCCGTCCGTGACCAGGCCGGCCAGCGCTCGCGCCCGCTGCACGTCGTCGTGCCAGACCTGGTCCAGCCGCTGATGCGGCACCGGCCCGGTGGACTCCCGCAGCACGGCGAGCAGCAGCCCGCGTACCTGCCGGTCGGTGCCGGCGTAGCGCTGCGGGCGGCGCGTCGGTCCCGTGGGGGCCGCCTGGCCGGACGCCCGCCAGGCGCAGCTCGACTCGACGGGGCAGATCGCGCAGCGCGGGGCGCGGGCGGTGCAGACGACCGCCCCGAGTTCCATGAACGCGGCGCTCGCCAGCGCGGCGGCGGCCGGCTCGATCGGCAGCAGTTCCTCGGTGGCGACCAGGTCGGCCGGGCGGGTCGTCGGACCGGCGTCGGGTTCACCGGCGATCGCCCGGCACACCACCCGCCGGACATTCGTGTCCACCACGGGGTGCCGCTGCCCGTACGCGAAAGCGGCGACCGCGCGAGCCGTGTACGTGCCGACGCCGGGCAGCGCCAGCAGATGATCGAGCCGGTCGGGTACCACGCCGCCGTGCCGCTCCACGACGGCCACCGCGCATTCGCGCAGGCGTACCGCCCGGCGGGGGTAGCCGAGCCGTCCCCACATCCGGATCGCCTCGGCCGGGGTGTCCTCGGCGAGCGCGCGCGGATCCGGCCAGCGGGCCAGCCACGCCTCCCAGGCGGGCACCACCCGGACCACCGGCGTCTGCTGGAGCATGACCTCGCTGACCAGGATCGCCCAGGCGCCGATGCCCGGCTTGCGCCAGGGCAGGTCGCGGGCGTTGCGCTCGTACCACCGGCTGACCTGGGTGGCGAATGTGGGCTCGGACATCGCGCCGCCGATCATGTCACGGCTGTCTTTCCCGCAGGTTGGGCGGGGCGGGTGGCCGGGCGCGATCGATCATGGGCGACGGGGCAGAATGTCCGAATGAACGAGCTCGCGATCACCGTCATCGGCCGGGACCGGCCGGGCATCGTGGCCGACGTCGCGGAGGTCCTCGCCCGGCTCGGCGCGAACCTCACCGACTCGACTATGACCCGGCTGCGTGGACACTTCGCGATGACCCTGATCTGCGTGGGCCCGGCCGCTGCCGACGTCGAGGCCGCGCTGGCCCCGCTCGCCGCCGACGGACATCTGCTGGCCACCGTACGCGCGGTCACGCCGGACGGCGGCAGCGAGCCCACCGGGGAGCCGTACGTGCTGGCGGTGCACGGCGCCGACCGGATGGGCATCGTGGCGGCGATGACCCGGGTGCTCACCGACGCGGGCGGGAACGTGACCGACCTGAGCACGCGGTTGACCGGTTCGCTCTACGTGGTGGTCGCCGAGGTCGAGCTGCCGCCGGGCGTCTCCGACGAGGTGGCCGGCCGGCTCACCCGCGTCGCGGCGGAGCTGGGTGTCGGGGTAAGCCTCCGCCCGGCGGACACGGATCTGCTGTGACCGGGCCGGAGTACGCGGGCCTGGGCGGCTGGACCCCGGAGAAGCTCGGCGTCCCCGGCGAGGTACGTCCGGTGGTCACCGCCCCGGAGCCGGTGCTGAGCCAACCCGGCCCGGAGGTCGACCCGACGTCTGCCGAGGTGGTACGCCTCGCCGCCGACCTGGTGGCCACGATGCGGGTCTCGCCCGGCTGTGTGGGTCTGGCGGCGCCGCAGGTGGGGGTGAGCGCGCAGGTGTTCGCGGTGGACGTCACCGGGCACCCGAAGGCGGTCACCGTGCACGGCACGTTCGTGCTCTGCAACGCGCGGGTGGTGGAGGCGAGCCGGTGGAAGGCCGGCCGGGAGGGCTGCATGTCGGTGCCGGACCTGACCGGCGACGTGAAGCGGGCCAGCCGGCTGGTGGTCGAGGGCGTGCTGCCGGGCACCGGGGAGCCGGTCCGGCTGGTGACCGACGGTTTCGAGGCGCGCGCGCTCCAGCACGAGATCGACCACTGTGCCGGGTTGCTCTTCCTCGACCGGGTGGCCGGCGCGCACGCGATCTACCAGCGCAAGGTCTACCTCTGACGGTGGTGTCAGCTATCCGGTGTGGACGGAGGTGGCCGTACGACGGCGGGTTCCCGGCGCGTCGGACCGGCGAGCCGTGCGCCGCGCGGCTACGGTAGGCGCATCATGCGTCTGACGGTCGGCCCCCTGCCCCCTGCCGTGTACTGGCGGCGTCGTGCCGTCGTGCTCGGAGCGGGCCTGCTCTTCCTGATTGTCCTGCTCTACTCGTGCACCGGCACGGACCGCAACACCGGCGCGCCGGGCACGGACCCGTCGCCGACCGGTTCCGCCGGGGCTGAGCCGGCCCCGTCCGGCTCGGTGCTGACCCCGCAGTCGGGCAGCCCGTCACCGACGGCCGGTGACGCGGGCGGCGGCAGCACCGGTGGCGGTACGGGCGACGGCGGCGGCAACACCGGTGGCGGCGCGAACAACGGCGGCGGCACCGGTAACGGCGGCGCGAACGGGCAGCCGGTCTCGGACGACGGCAACTGCACCGACTCGGAGCTGCTGGTGACGCCGGTCGCGGTGCCGGCCACCGCCCAGCGGGGCACTGTGGTCACGCTGCGCCTCAAGGTCAAGAACGTGTCGAACCGGACGTGCAGCCGGGACGTGGGCGCCGATCTGCAGGAGCTGTACATCAAGGCGGGCGCGGAGAAGATCTGGTCCTCGGACACGTGCGGCACCGGCAAGGGCTCGGATCCGCAGTCGTTCACGCCGAACTTCGAGCGCTCCTACGAGCTGGGCTGGAACGGCCGGGTGGACAACCGGTGCGCCAACGGGCTCGCGAACGGTGAGTTCGCGGCGATCGGCGCGTACCAGGTGTTCGCCCGCGTCGGCACCAAGATCAGCGAGCCGGTGAAGCTGACCATCACCGGCTGAGCGGTCGGTCAGACGTACCGTTCGAGGATGGATGCCTCGGCGAGCCGGGACAGGCCCTCGCGGACCCCACGGGCGCGTGCGTCGCCCACGCCCTCGACGGCCTGGAGGTCTTCCACTGTCGCGCCGAGCAGCCGCTGGAGGCTGCCGAAGTGCACCACCAGCCGGTCGACCACGGCGACCGGCAGCCGGGGCACCTTGGCGAGCAGGCGGAACCCGCGCGGGCTGACCGCCGCGTCGAGCGCGTCGGAGGCGGACGGGTAGCCGATCGCCTTGGCGACAGCCACGAGATCGATCAGCTCGGTGGCGCTGAGCAGGTCGAGTTCGACGAGCGCCTCGTCCAGGGTGCGTGACTTGCGGCCGACCGGCAGGTAGTCGCGGATGACCAGGGTGCGGTCGGCGTCCACGCCGGCCATCAGCTCGTCGAGCTGAAGGGCCAGCAGACGGCCGTCGGTGCCCAGCTCCACCACGTAACCGGCGATCTCGTCGGCGATGCGGCGGACCATCTCCAGCCGCTGCACCACAGCCACCGCGTCGCGGACGGTGACCAGATCCTCGATCTCCAGCGCGGAGAGCGTGCCGGAGACCTCGTCCAGCCGCAGCTTGTAGCGCTCCAGCGTGGCCAGCGCCTGGTTGGCGCGGGACAGGATGGCCGCGGAGTCGTCCAGCACGTGCCGCTGGCCGTTGACGTAGAGGCTGATGATCCGCATCGACTGGCTGACCGAGATGACCGGGTAGCCGGTCTGCCGGGCCACCCGCTCGGCGGTGCGGTGCCGGGTGCCGGACTCCTCGGTCGGGATCGACGGGTCGGGCATCAGGTGCACGCCGGCCTGCACGATCCGGGTGCCGTCGCTGGAGAGGACGACAGCGCCGTCCATCTTGCACAACTCCCGGACCCGGGTGGCGGAGAACTCCACGTCCATCGGGAAGCCGCCGGTGCAGATCTGCTCGACCACCTTGTCGTAGCCGAGCACGATCAGCGCGCCGGTGCGGCCGCGCAGAATCCGCTCCAGGCCGTCCCGCAGGGCGGTGCCGGGAGCCATCAGGGCGAGGTTGGCGCGCAGCGGGTCGCCACCGGCCCCGCCGCCGACGCTTCCGTTGACGCTCACGCTGATGGCACGAGCGGGGTTGCCGCTCACGGCGCCGGTACGGGCGTGCGGCGTCGCCGTTGCGGGCTTGGTGGCATCGCGGTCGATCGGCACGGGCACAGTCTACGGACTGCCGTGCGGTGGGTGCTCTCGTGGTTACTGTGATGTGTCACGATGCCCGGCTCGGGCGGCTCTTCACGGGCTGCGCCGCGTGTCCGGGAACGCCCGGCGGATCCCACCGTGTCACTCCGCCGATGCGCGGGCGGCGGCCTGGAGGGCGGCCCGCACGTCAGTGACCTCGATCACGCGCATGTTCTCCGGCCCGGCGCCGCTGCTCTCCGGCCCGCACCCGGGCGGCACGAGGGCCAGCCGGAAGCCCAGCCGGGCCGCCTCGGACAGCCGGCGGGGCACCGCGCCGACCCGGCGTACCTCGCCGGTGAGCCCGACCTCGCCGATGGCCACCAGATGCGGGTTGAGCGCCAGGTTGAGCCCGCCGGAGGCGACCGCGAGCGCCACCGCCAGGTCGGCCGCCGGCTCGACCACCCGGATGCCGCCGACAGTGGCGGCGAAGACCTCCCGGTCGTGCAGCGTGAGCCGCTCGGTCCGGCGCTGGAGCACCGCGAGAACCATGGCGAGCCGGGCGCTGTCGAGGCCGGAGACGGTACGCCGGGGCGAACCGGCGACGGTGGCCCCGATCAGCGCCTGCACCTCCGTCACCAGCGCCCGGCGCCCCTCCATCGCCACCGTCACGCAGGTGCCCGGCACCGGCTCGGAGTAGCGGGTCAGGAACAGGCCGGACGGGTCGGCCAGGCTGCTGATGCCGCCCTCGTGCATCTCGAAGCAGCCCACCTCGTCGGCCGCGCCGAAGCGGTTCTTCACGCCGCGCACCATGCGCAGCGAGGAGTGCTTGTCGCCCTCGAAGTGCAGCACCACGTCGACCAGGTGTTCCAGCACCCGGGGGCCGGCCACCTGGCCGTCCTTGGTGACGTGGCCGACCAGCACGGTGGCGATGCCGCGCTCCTTGGCGACCGCGACCAGGGCGGCGGTGACCGCGCGGACCTGGGTGACGCCGCCGGGCACGCCCTCGGTGCCGGTGGTGGAGATGGTCTGCACCGAGTCGAGCACCAGCAGGCCGGGCTTGACCGCGTCGAGGTGGCCGAGCACCGCCGACAGGTCGCTCTCGGCGGCCAGGTAGAGCTGGTCGTGCAGGGTGCCCATCCGCTCGGCGCGCAGCCGCACCTGGCTGACCGACTCCTCGCCGCTGACCACCAGCGACGGGCTGCCGGCCCCGGCGGCCCACTGCTGGGCCACGTCGAGCAGCAGCGTCGACTTGCCCACGCCCGGCTCACCGGCGAGCAGCACCACCGCGCCGGGAACGAGGCCGCCGCCGAGCACCCGGTCGAGCTCGCTGACGCCGGTGGCCCGGGCGCGGGCGGGCGCGGCGCTGATGGTGGCGATCGGCCGGGCCGGCTCGGCCGGCATCCGCGAGCTGACCACCCGGCCGGAGACCAGCGGGCCGGTGATCGTGGACTCGACCACCGAGCCCCACTCGCCGCACTCGGGGCACCGGCCCACCCACTTCGGGGGCTGGTGACCGCAGGCGTCGCACTCGTAGGCCGGACGGGGCTCACGGGCGGCGCGACCGCGGCCGGCGCCGGCACGGGAGGGGGTCGATCGGGGCGTGGTCACCACAGGACGCTAACCGGCCCGTACGACGAAAGCCCACCGGAAACGGCGACACCGCCGGCGTGGCGCTGGCCACGGCGGCGGTGCCGACGGAAGGAGGACGGGGGTCAGTGGCCGCCCTCGACGCCACCGTCCTCGGCCCCGTGCTCACGCGGGTTGACGATCTTGGACGGGGTGGGCTCCGCGGTCAGCGGGATGCCGATCGGCGCCGGGGTCGTGATGACCTTGCCGTCGCCGAAGTCGAAGGTCAGGTTGACCTGCTGGCCGACGAGCAGCTTCTGGTTCAGGCCGACGAGCTGGAGGAACCGCGGGTTGTCGGCGTTGAGCTGGGCGTAGCTGAGCGCCGGGATCTCGATCCGGGCCGGCTGACCGGCGGGCGCGGACCCGGTCTCGCTCGGCGACGGGCTGGCCGACGGCGACTCGGACGTCCCCAGCGACTGGCTCGGCGACGCGCTCGGGTCGCTCGCGGTCGGCGAGGCGGTGCCCGGCTCGGTGGGCGAACCGGTCGGGGTGGCGGCGCCGCTCTCGCCCGCGCCGGAACCGGTGAGCACGATCTCCCGGGCGCTGTCGGTGGTGACCGTCACGGTCACCGGCTTCTCGCTGTCGTTGTAGATCACCACGTTGACCGGCGCGTTCGACCCCGCCTCGTAGCCCTTCGGCCCCGGCGTCCGCACGTAGAGACCGCGCACCTTGTACAGGTTGTCGGAGGTCTGGACGTTGACGCCCTGTACCGACGGGATCTTGTTGGCGGTCTCGGAAATCTGCCCGGTGCCGCACCCGGACAGCAGCAGGCTCGCCGCCGCCGTGCCGGCCAGCAGCAGGGCCGGCCCCCGGGAACCCCTGATCGAGCGCGTCACGTCGGTCCTCCTCGTCACGATCCCCGCCCGGTCGACCACCGGGCACGGGGTGGCCATACCCGCGCAGACCGCGCTCCAGGGTAGTTGGAGCTGATCGAGGCCCGCACGCGGACCCGGCAATGCCACCCGGCGAGGGAGACCGTCAGACCACCCGGCCGCTCGTCACCAGCAGCAGCACATCGATGAGCGCCACCACCAGCACCGCCCGGAAGGCGCTCGCCGAGCGTCCGGCGGCGGCGCGTCCCGCGTACCAGCCGAGGGCCGGCACGGCGACGGCGGCGGCGACGGCCGACAGCCCGGCCCACGACGGCGGTCCCGGCGGGCCGAAGACCAGCGCGACGGTGGCCGCCAGGAGTAGCCCGGCGGCGGCGAGCCGGCTGCCGGCGGGGCCCAGCCGGTGCGGCAGGCCGCGCACCCCGGTCCGGGCGTCGTCGGCCAGGTCGGGCAGCACGTTCGCGAAGTGCGCGCCGGCGCCCAGCAGCGCGGCGGCGGCCACCAGCCAGGCCGGCGGCGCGGGCGAGCCGGGCAGCGCCAGCACCACGAACGCGGGCAGCGCGCCGAACGAGACCGCGTAGGGCAGCACCGACACCGCCGTCGACTTCAGCGGCCGGTTGTAGAGCAGCGCGGAGACCAGGCCCAGCGTGGCGCAGGCCGCCGCGGCCGGGCCGCCGGCCAGCGCCAGCAGCGGGGTGGCGACGACTGCGACCACGACGGCCCGGGCCAGCGCCGGCCGGCTGACCGCGCCGGTGGTCACCGGTTTGTCGGTACGCCCCACCGCGGCGTCCCGCTCGGCGTCGATCAGATCGTTGCTCCAGCCGACAGCGAGCTGGCTGGCCAGCACCGTCAGCGCCACCGCCGCGACGCCGGCCGCGGAGTGCCCGGCGCCGGCGGCGAGCAGCGCGGCGACCACGGTGACCGCCGCAGCGGGTTCCGGATGGCTCGCCTTGACCAGCCCTAACACCCGTGTCGACATAAGGGAAGTCTGGTCGTTACCGGGCAGTCGTGCCACGCTCGACGCATGCCTGACGTGCCCGGGGTGTCCACTCCGCACCGGGTGCTGCCGCCGAACGACCCCCGGCAGTACGACGATCTGGCCGACGAGTGGTGGCGGCCGGACGGCGCGTTCGCGATGCTGCACTGGCTGGCGCGGGCGCGCGCGGCGCTGGTGCCACCGGCGTCCACGCCGGACGATCTGCTCGTCGATCTGGGCTGCGGCGCCGGGCTGCTGGCCCCGCACCTGGCCGGCAAGGGCTACCGCCACGTCGGGGTGGACCTGACCCGCTCCGCGCTGGACCAGGCCGCCGACCACGGGGTGACAGCGGTCCAGGGCGACGCGACGGCGGTGCCGCTGACCGACGCCTGCGCGGCGGTGGTCTCCGCCGGAGAGGTGCTGGAGCACGTGCCGGACTGGCGGCGCGCGGTCGCCGAGGCGTGCCGGCTGCTGCGGCCCGGCGGCCTGCTGGTGCTGGACACGCTGAACGACACGCTGCTGGCCCGGCTGGTCGCGGTGGAGCTGGGCGAACGGCTGCCCACAGTGCCGCGCGGCATCCACGACCCCCGGTTGTTCGTCGACGCCCGCGCGCTCGTCGCCGAGTGCGCCCGGCACGGCGTGTCGCTCGAGGTACGCGGGGTCCGCCCGGAGTTGGGCGGCACGCTTGCCTGGTTGCTGCGCCGTATGCGCGGCGGCGACCGTCCGGCGAGGACCGAGCCGCGCATGGTGCCGACCCGGTCGGCGGCGGTGCTGTACCAGGGCTGGGGGCGCCGGGGCGGGTAGCCGGGGCCGCCCGGGGTAAAGGGACGCCGAGAAGGGGGCGACATGACTGTGCACGCGCTGGAGGCGGCCCGCCGGTTGGCGCCGCGACTGGCCGCCCGCGCGGCCGGGCACGACCGCGACGGCTCGTTCCCCGTGGAAGACTTCGCGGACCTGCGGGCGGCCGGGCTGTTCGGGCTGATGGTGCCGCCCGAGCTGGGTGGCGCGGGCGCGAGCTTCGCCGAGTACGCGGCGGTCGCCACCGAGCTGGCCCGGGGCAACGGCGCGACCGCGCTGGTGTTCAACATGCACGCCTCGGTCACCGGCGCGCTGGGCGCGGTCACCGAGGAACTGGCCGAGGCGCTCGGCGTACCGGATGAGGCGCTTGCGGCGCGGGACCGGCTGCTGCGCGCGGCGGCCGACGGCGCCTGGTACGCGGTGGCGATGAGCGAACGCGGCGCCGGCGCCCGGCTGTCGCAGCTCAGCACCGTCTACGAGCCGGTCGAGGGCGGCTGGCACATCAAGGGCAGCAAGACGTTCTGCTCCGGCGCCGGCCACCCGGACGGCTACCTGGTGGCTGCCCGCAGCGCCGCCGACCAGTCGGTGGTGTCGCAGTTCCTGGTCCCGGCCGGGGACGGGATCACCGTGGAGCCCACCTGGGACTCGCTCGGCATGCGGGCCACCTCGTCGCACGACGTGCACCTGGACGTGACGGTTCCGGCCGACCGGCTGCTCGGCGGCGTCGAGGGGCTGGCTCTGGTGGTCGCGCAGCTCATGCCGCACTGGCTGGTGGCGAGCTACGCGGCGGTCTACGTGGGCGTGGCCCGGGCCGCGATCGACGCGGCCGCCGAGCACCTCAACGCCCGCAACCTCGCCGGGCTGCCCGCGGTGCGGGCCCGCCTGGGCCGGGCGGACGCGGCCACCGCCGCCGCCGAACTGGTGGTCGCCGAGGCGGCCCGCCGGGTCGACGAGGCGCCCGGCGACGCCGAGACGAACCGCTGGGTGTGGCGGGCCAAGCTGCTGGCCGGCACCACCGCCGCCGAGGTCGCGGCCTCGATGCTGGAGGCGGCCGGCACCTCGGCGACCCGGCGCGGGCATCCGCTGGAGCGGCTCTACCGGGACGCCCGCTGCGGTTCGCTGCACCCGGCCACGTCCGACGTGTGCGCCGACTGGCTCGGCATCGCCGCGCTCGGCGGCGACCCGGACCGGGACAGCGCGCTCCCTCGTTGGTGACCAGGGTTGGTGCGAGAGATGAGGGAGGGGTGGGGGACGTGGGCATGCCGGTGATCGCGGGCCTGGGTACGGCGCATCCGCCGGGCGCGGACCAGGACGAGCTGTGGACGGGTTTCTTCGCGGGGCACTTCCAGGGGAACACCCGGGCGCTGGCGCAGCGGATCTTCGCGAACTCGGGCGTCACCCGGCGGCAGGCGGCGGTCAACCCGCTGCTGGAGGACGTCTCGGAGTGGCCGACCGAGCGCCGGATGCGCCGCTACCAGGTCGAGGCGCTGCCGCTGGGCAAGGAGGCGGTCAGCCGGGCGCTCACCGCCGCCGGCCTGGACGCCGCCGACATCGGGATGTTCATCGTCTGCTCCTGCACCGGGTACGCCACCCCGGGGCTGGACATCCTGCTCGCCCGGGACCTCGGCATGTCGCCGAGCACCCAGCGCATGTTCGTCGGGCACATGGGCTGCTACGCGGCCCTGCCCGGGCTGGGCGCGGCGAGCGACTTCGTCACCGCCCGGGGGCGTCCCGCGCTGCTGCTCTGCGCGGAGTTGACCAGCCTGCACATCCAGCCGCCGGGCGCCCGGGTGGACACCCAGCAGATCGTCTCCCACGCGCTGTTCTCGGACGCCGCGGTCGCCGCCGTGGTCGTCCCCGGGGGCCGGGGGTACGCGCTGCGCGAGGTCACCTCGGTCACCGACACCTCCACGGCCGACCACATGACGTGGGACGTCACCGACACCGGCTTCCGGATGGGGCTGTCGCCCAAGGTGCCGCAGGTCCTCTCCCGGCACGTGCGGACCCTGGTCGACGAGCTGCTGGCACGGCACGGGTGCGAACGCTCCGACGTGGACGGCTGGGCGGTGCACCCGGGCGGGCCGCGGATCCTCAACGTGGTGGAGCGTGAGCTGGCGTTGCCGCCGGACGGGCTCGCCGCCTCCCGGGGGACGCTCGCCGAGCACGGCAACTGTTCGTCCCCGACGACGCTGCTGATCCTGGACCGGCTGTGGCGTACGGAGCCGTCGCCGCCGCGCTGGGTGGTGATGCTCGCGTTCGGGCCGGGGCTGACGCTCTACGCGGCGCTGCTGGAACGCGTGGGCTGACGGGTCGCCCCGGTCGCGTCGCGCCGATACGCTGCCCGCATGGCCTCCGAGGAGCGGGACGGGCGGGCGTTGCTGGCCGGCCTGACCGTCCTGGCGGTGTTGCTCGGCTCGGCCTGGTGGCGGTCGGCGGCCCCGCAGCCCGGCCCGGCCACGTCGGCCGCGCCCGCGAGCGTGGATCTGGCCCCGCGCAACTGGCGGGTCGACCCGTCGACGGGCGCAGCGCGTCCGGTGCCACGCGCCGGGCGCGAAGCGGCGTTGGACAACCGCCGCGTGCCGCGTGCCGAGCCGGACCGCTCGGTGGTGATACGGGTGGAGGACGACGGCACGACGCGTCTGCTCCAGGTGTCGCACGTCGTGTGGCGGGAGAGGTCCCGGCTGACGCCGGGCGGGCCGCCTGTCGTCCGGCAGGTACGGCCTACGCGGGGCGACAACTACCGGCTGTCGGTGAGCTGCGCCGGTGACGGGCTGGTCGTCGTACTCGTCTCCGGCCTCGGGGACGACGAGTTCCGGCGGGCGCTGCGCTGCGGCGGGCAGCTGGACGTGCCGGTGGTGGGCGGCAGTGGCGAGCTGGTGCAGATGCGGTTCGTCGCGATAAGGGGCCGGGCCGACCTGGACGCCCGGCTCGAGGCGCTCTACTGACGGTCGGTCAGCCGGCCAGCCGGGCCAGGTCGGCCCGGTAGTCCGACAGCGGGCCCAGCTCCGGCACTACCCGCACCAGCGAGCCCTGCCGGTCCACCAGCAGCGCCGGGGCGATGCCGGGCTGGGCGGACAGGTGCAGGTAGGAGCGCAGCCCGCCGGCCGGGTCGCCGAGTGGGCGTACCCCCGGGACGCTCGCCGAGCCGGCCCGCCGGCCCGCGGTCACGGTGACCACCGTGACGCCGGGCGGGGCGGCTCCGGCCGCCGCGGTGACCTGCTCGGCGCAGGCGCAGGCGTCGGTCAGGATGATCATGGCGGGCAGCATGCTGCGCAGCGGCACCGGCACGTCGTCTGCGCCGACCAGGTCCAGCGCGGGAAGCGGGCCGACCGGTTGCGGCGCTGCGCCGCCGCCGTGGGGGAGCACTGTCGGTGCGCCGGACCGGGTGGCGCGTGGCCAGGTGACCGCCGCGAGGCCGGCGAGTGTGATCAGCACCGATACGAGCAGGATCAGCGCCGGTAGTCCGAGGCGGAGCGAGCCGGTGCGGCGGCCGGCGGCCGTTCGTGCCCGCCGTAGCTCCCGGCGGACCTGCCGGGCCTCGTCGGCGAGCGCCGAGGCGTCGTCCGGGACGACTACGCGGCCCCACTCCGGGGGCAGGCCGGGGAGCCCGTCCGGCGGCCCCTGGCCGTCAGCGTCAGGCACGCCCATCGGACCCCCAGGAACGTCTCGGTGAGCGGACGTCGCGTCCTCTCCCAGCGTCCCGCACCGGCCGCCGTAACGCCACACCTGGGCGCGGACGGACTTGCGGAGCTACCATGGAAGGAGCGCATTGCCCTAGATCTGGACGCTCCCGTCACCCCTTACCGGGTTGTCACGTGATCCTCACGGAGCGTGTCGAAACCATCGGTTTGGCCGCCTGTCAAGCTGAAGAAATACCTCTCACAGGGCCCCTGAGCTGCGCCAACGGTCAGGACAGCGGTGAGACATCGGTGCCTGAGCGTGTTACCCTAGACACAGCGAAAGGGGTTTCGAACCTATGGTTTTCAGTGTCGGCGAGACCGTTGTTTACCCCCACCACGGGGCCGCACTCATCGAGGCAATCGAGACTCGGGTCATCAAGGGCGAGCCCAAGCAATACCTCGTCCTGAGGGTCGCACAGGGTGACCTGACGGTCCGGGTTCCCGCCGAGAACGCCGAGATCGTGGGTGTGCGCGAGGTGGTTGGCGAAGAGGGCCTGGGCAAGGTCTTCGACGTGCTCCGTGCACCACACACCGAGGAGCCGACCAACTGGTCGCGGCGTTACAAGGCGAATCTGGAGAAGCTGGCCTCCGGTAACCCGCTGAAGGTGGCCGAGGTCGTCCGCGACCTGTGGCGCCGGGAGCGGGAGCGGGGCCTGTCGGCGGGCGAGAAGCGGATGCTCGCCAAGGCTCGTGACATTCTCGTCGGCGAGGTCGCGCTGGCCGAGAAGAGCACCAAGGACGAGGCCGAGACGCTGCTCGACAAGGTGCTGACCGAGGCCTGATCCACACCTCTGCCTCTACCCACCCCGCAGCGAACGAATCCGAGGACCGCGACGTGACCGCGCAGCTCAATCCGCGCGGTGACGTCGCGGTCCTCGTTCCTGCGGCCGGTGCCGGCGTACGCCTCGGACCCGGCGCCCCCAAGGCGCTCCGCCCGCTCGCCGGTGAACCACTGCTCGTGCACGCCGTCCGCCGGGTCGCCGCCGCGCCCTCGGTGCACACGATCGTGGTGGCCGCACCGGCCACCGAGGTCGAGGCGGTACACGCGATGCTGGCGCCCGTGGCGCCGGTGACAGTGGTGCCCGGTGGCGCCGAGCGTCAGGCGTCGGTGGCGGCGGCTCTCGCAGCGGTGCCCGCCGGTCCGGAGATCGTCCTGGTGCACGACGCCGCCCGTGCGCTCACCCCGCCGGGCCTGGTCGAGTCGGTGGCGGCGGCGGTCCGCGACGGGCACGACGCGGTGATCCCGGTGCTGCCGGTGGTCGACACCGTCAAGGAGGTCGACGCGGCCGAGCGGGTGCTCGGCACCGTCGACCGGTCCGCGTTGCGGGCGGTCCAGACGCCGCAGGGCTTCCGCCGCTCGGTACTGCTCGCGGCCCACCGGTCGGCGGGTGACGCGCTCACCGACGACGCCGGGCTGGTCGAGAAGCAGGGGATCGCGGTCACCTGCGTACCCGGCTCCGAGCTGGCCCTGAAGATCACCCGCCCGTTCGACCTGTCCCTGGCCGAACACCTGCTGTCCACCGGCGTCTGACGTACTCCTCACAGGTCGGCGGTGGATCGAGCCCGGCGCAGGCGGTCTCGGACGACATACCGCTGACCCTGGGTGAAGGCGCTACCTCTGCCTCGGCTGTGATGCGGGATGGGCGTCGGTAGCGTCAGGTGGCCAGCCGAACCTGGCGCGGTAAGGCCGAATACCTGATAGCGCCCTTCGGTCCACCCCTGCTTGCGGCTGACCTCGATGATGTCGGCGAGGAGGGCGTCGCGCCGTTCGCCCGTCGCTCGGAGCCGGTTCACCTCACCGACTGTCCAATCGACGTTGTCGAGCCGAAAGAGAATCTTGGGCACCTCTGGAAGGATCTGGCGCTGAGAGTAGAAGGCCAGATGATCCACAGGTTGAAATGATCTGCCCGCCTGGCAGACGTACGCTCGCGTCGACTGATAGAGCCCCCATGCGTTCCTGGCGGGGACCACCACGGTGTCGTTGCGGGTGGCTGGGCGCAGTCGGTGCACCTCGGTCACCCGCTCGATCCTCCTGAGCCAGCGGGCGGCGTCCGGGTCCGCCCACGCGACGACATCGATCATCTGGCTGAGGCGGAACGGCACGTCGGTGGCGAGAAGCGAATCATGATGAGCCAGCCGATTGCGGAACACCCGGAGGGCGTTCATCGCGCTGGCGACATCGTGGCGCTTGCCGGACGAGTAAGGGAAGGCGCGGTGCAGGGCCTCCCGCCAGAGTTGCTCGTGCTCCGAACCCAACATCGAGACCCAGAAGCCGAACTCAAGCCCGCGATGATTTGGTCGCGGGTTTCCTTCTGGGAGTGCTCTCGACGCAAGCGCGCGCGGACCTCGGAGACGTTTCGATCGATTCCATCCTGCACCTGGCGCTTAGCGCTGACCGTCAGAAGGAACCATGGGATACCGCGGCCCGGCTCGTTGAGGTGCACCCTCATCTCCCGATCTATCGCGTTGCGGGTGACGACCTCGACGTAGTGAAACGCCTCGAACGACGCGCCCGTCAGGGCGACGCTCCACTCGTAAAGCTCACAGGCCTTGCTCTCGTCGCCACCGGCGGCAGCCAGATAGGGATGGAACCTGCCGAGGGAGATCCAGTGATGCACGGTTCGCGCATGGGGGTGTGGCGTCACGGACTGGATGCTAAGCGTGACGATCGCGGCGGATTGTCCGGCGCGCCGACGGCAAGAAAGAGCCCCAGGCGCATGCGCGAGGCAGAGGCGACACTGGGGCGTACAGAAACCAAGCTAACCACAGCCCGGGCGGCCGTCAAGGCGCAGCGCGTACCCTCTGGTCATGATCGTTCCTCGGGTGGCCGTCGGCACCGATGTGCACGCGTTCGCGGCCGGGCGACCCTGCTGGGTCGCGGGCCTGCACTGGCCGGACCAGGACGGCCTGGCCGGTCACTCCGACGCCGACGTGGCGGCGCACGCCGCCTGCAACGCGCTGCTCTCCGCCGCCGGCCTCGGTGACCTGGGCGCGAACTTCGGGGTGGACCAGCCGGAGTGGGCCGGTGCCTCCGGGGTGGCGCTGCTGACCGAGAGCGCGCGCCGGGTACGGGCGGCGGGCTTCCAGATCGGCAACGTGTCGGTGCAGGTCGTCGGCAACCGCCCCAAGATCGGGCCGCGCCGGGAGGAAGCGCAGCGGGTGCTCTCCGAGGCGGTCGGCGCGCCGGTGACCGTGTCCGCTGCGACCACTGACGGCCTCGGCTTCACCGGGCGTGGGGAAGGGCTGGCCGGGATCGCGGTGGCCCTGGTCTACGAGGCCCCGGCCGACTGACGCGGTGACCAGGGGACGCCGGTCGCCGCGTCACCCGATCAGTCGACGTCGGTGCAGACGTTGTGGGTCGTGCCGTGGAGCATCGTGATGGTCTTGTCGTAGGTGGGGGAGAACTCCACCCGGAACTGGCCGTCGACGATCCACAGCCCCTTCGGCAGCGTGCCGGCGTTCTCCCGGAAGCCGAGCAGCACCGGCCCGGTCACGTACCAGGTCATCGAGCCGTCGGTGCGGTAGTCGACGAGCGAGGTGCCGCTCGCGTCAGCGGTGGACGTGGCGCCGGTCTCCAGGTTCGTCACCCGGTTGATCAGGGCGCCGGTGAACAGTTCCCGCTTCGGTGCGCCGTCCGGATACGTGGCGAGCGTCAACTTGCGCACCTCGTCCACGATCGGCTCCACGCGTACCGCGAACTCGCACCGCGCGCCGGCGGGCAACTCGAATGGCGCCTGCGGGGCCGGCTCCCAGGCGCCGACGCCGTGGTGCCGGTCCGGCGCGGCGGTCGCCGAGCCGGGTAGCGCCGCGACAACCACTGCCACAACCGCCGCCACCGCGACGCTCATCCTGAAACGCATGTCCGCTCTCCATCTCGTCGGTGGTCAGGGCGGTCAGGATCGCCGGGCCGGCTCACCACGGGCTGACCGCACTGTGCGGAGCTGTTCCGAGCGGGCGGACCGGACGACCGGACGGCTGACCATGCGATCACCGCCGCACGGCAACCTCCGGCCCGGATCGACCGGTCCTGTTCGGTATGGAGTTCCGCCTGCTCGGGCCGTTCGAGGCCCGCCACGACGGTCGGCCGGTCGAGGTCGGCAGCCGACGCCAGGAGCGATGCCTGCTCGGGATGCTGCTGCTCGACGTGGGGCGCGTGGTGCCGACCGACCGCCTCATCGACCTGCTCTGGAACGGCCGGCCGCCGGCCGCCGCTCGGGGCGTGGTGCAGACGTATGTCGGGCGGCTGCGGGGCTCGCTCCACGCGTACGGGGTGCGGATCAGCACCCGGGGCGAGGGCTACGTGGTCGAGGAGGACGGGCACCGGGTCGACGTCGACGAGTTCGCCGAACTGGTCCGGAGGGCCGGGAGAGCCGCCGATCCCGCCGAGCGGGTGCGGTCGCTCGACCGGGCGCTGGCTCTCTGGCGCGGGCCGTTGCTCGCCGACGCGGCGGACGATGAGCTGCGGTACCGGCTGCACGGCACTGTCGAGGAGCTGCGCCTGGTGGCCGTGGAGCTACGGGCCGAGGCGCAGCTCGCGCTGGGCCAGCACACGCGGGCGATCGCCGAACTGCTGCCGCTGGCCGCCGAGCACCCGACGCGGGAACACCTCGTGGCGGTCCTGATGACCGCCCTGTACCGGGGTGCCCGGCGGGCCGACGCGCTGCGCCTCTACCGCGCCACGCGGGACCTGCTCGTGGCCGACTTCGGTGTCGAGCCGGGGCCCCGGCTCCGCGAGGTGCAGCGGCGGGTGCTCGCGGGCGACGACCGCCTGGACCGGGTCGGCCGGCCGATGCACGAGATCCGGGTGAACGACGAGAGCCTGCCGTGGAGCGTGGGCGGCCACCCGGCCCTGGACTTCTGCAACACCCTCGCCGGTTGGGGGCGCGAGTCCCCGTTGCCCGGCGCCGAGTGGCTGCGCGGCTATCGCACCCTTGCTGTCTGGGCCGGCCATGTCGGGCTGGTGGACGAGGTGTCGATGAACCGTCTGCTTCACCTCGCCCGGCGCGATCCCGGCGCGGCGGAGGTGGTGCTCGACGAGGCCCGTACGCTCCGCGCCGCGCTCTACGCCAGCCTGGTCGACCCGGACGACGGCCCGGCCTTCGAAGCGGTCGCCCGGGCCGCCGAGGCCGCCGCCCGTACGCTCGCGTTCCGGCGCGCGGTCGACGGACGCGGTCGCTGGTGGCCGGACCTCGCCGCCGGCCTTCGGGTGCCGGTGCACGCCGCTGCGTTCAGCGGCGCGCAACTGCTCGCCGATCCGGCCCGGTTCACCGTGCGGGCCTGCCCGGACCGGAGCTGCGGGTGGTTGTTCCTGGACGAGAGCGGGCTGCGCCGGTGGTGCAGCCTCGGGACGTGTGGCGGCCGGGCGGGCGTCGCCTGCCGGAGTTCCTGACGACGGGAGCTGTCGGCAGCTGGTGGGCCGGGGCGGATACGCTCGCCGGGATGCCGAGTGACGCCGCACCCGACCAGTCCGCCGCCGACGGCTACCTGCAACGCGCCCATCTCCTCGCCGAGCTGGGCCGCTACGACGAGGGCGTCGGCGAACTCACCGCGCTGCTCGCGGACGAGCCCGGGCACCTGCCCGCGTTGACCATGCTGGCCCGGATGCACCTGGCCGCCGGGCGTCCGGCGGAGGCGCTGGCCGTCGCCGAGACGGCCGTGACCCCAGTTCCGGACGCCGTGACAGCCGACGGCGAAACGTCCGCCGTCGAGCCGCCCGTTGCCGTTGAGACGTCCGGGACGCGTGCCGCCGACACGGCCGGGGGTGTCCTGCCGGTGCTCGTGGCCCGTGGCTTCGCGCTGCTCGACCTCGAACGCTGGAAGCCCGCAGCGGCCACCGCCGACGAGATCCTGGCGCGCGGTCCGGGCGACGCGTACGCGCAGCGCAGCGCCGCCGCCATTCTCTCCGCGTCGCGCAACGGGCAGGCGGCGCTGGACGCGGCGTGGCGGGGTGTCGAGCTGGCCTCGGATGAGCCGGAGGCGCACCTGGTGCTGGGCCTGGTCGCGGTGCGGCTGCAACTGTTCGACCTGGCCGAGCGGGCCTACCGGGAGGCGCTGCGGCTGGACCCGGAGCTGGGCGAGGCGGGGCAGGACGTGGGCGTGGCCCGGCTGGAGCGACGCCGCTACGCCGAGACGCTGGAGCACCTGACCGCGCTGGCGGACCTGCCGGTGGCCCGGCCCGACCCGGTCCGGACCGTGGACGACGGGATCCGGCGGCTCCTGCTGTCGGTGGCCGGCTGGTCGCTGCTCGCGAGCCTGCTGGCCGGCGTCCTGGCCCCGGCCTCGTCCGGCGCGTCCCGGCTGTTCGCGGCGCTGTCGGTGGCCGGCGTGGCGGTGCTGCTGCGGCGTCCGGCGACGTGGCGGCCCGGCCTGCGGGAGGCGATGTCGCGCGGCCTGGCCGTGCCGGTCTGGGCGGCCGCCGCCGCGGTGCTGCTGCTTCTCGTGTACGCGCTGGTCGGCAGCCCGTGGCCGCTGGCCGGGGTGGTGACCGCGTCGGTGGTGGCCGGACTCACCGCGTTCGCTCGCCGGTGAGAGGGTAGGAGGACCGGAAACACCGGCTCAAGGAATGCGGGGACCCGTGCTCACCGTCAATGCCTACGCGGCGACGTCCGCGACCGAACCGCTCGTCCCGACCACCATCGAGCGGCGGGATCTCGGCCCGGACGACGTTCTCATCGACATCAAGTTCTCCGGCATCTGTCACTCCGACATCCACACCGCGCGCAGCGAGTGGGGCCCGACCCGCTACCCGATCGTGGTCGGCCACGAGATCGCGGGCGTGGTGCGTGAGGTCGGCTCGGCGGTCACGAAGTTCGCCGTCGGCGACCGGGTCGGCGTCGGCTGCCTGGTCGACTCCTGCCGGGAGTGCGACAACTGCCGCAAGGGGCTGGAGCAGTACTGCCTGAAGGGCAGCACCGGCACGTACGGCGGGGTGGGGCGGGACGGCAAGCCGACCCAGGGCGGCTACTCGCAGGCCATCGTGGTCACCGAGGACTTCGTGCTGCGCATCCCGGACGGCATCGAGCTGGACGCCGCCGCGCCGCTGCTCTGCGCCGGCATCACCACGTACTCGCCGCTGCGGCACTGGAACGCCGGGCCGGGCACCCGGGTTGCGGTGATCGGCATGGGCGGCCTCGGCCACATGGCCGTGAAGCTGGCGCACGCGATGGGCGCCGAGGTGACTGTGCTGTCGCAGTCGCTGAAGAAGCGGGAGGACGGGCTGCGGCTCGGTGCCGACCACTACTACGCCACCTCGGACGAGGAGACGTTCCGTGAGCTGGCCAACTCGTTCGACCTGATCATCAACACGGTCAGCGCGACCCTCGACATGGACGCGTACCTGCGGCTGCTCGCGGTGGACGGGACGCTGGTCAACGTGGGCGCGCCCGAGGATTCGCTGTCGGTGCACGCGTTCTCGCTGATCCCGGCCCGCCGTTCGTTCGCCGGGTCGAACATCGGCGGCATCGCGGAGACCCAGGAGATGCTCGACTTCTGCGCCGAGCACGGGCTGGGCGCCGAGATCGAGGTCATTGGAGCCGAGAAGATCAACGAGGCGTACGAGCGGGTGCTCGCCTCCGACGTGCGCTACCGCTTCGTCATCGACGCGTCCACGTTCTGACGACCGCGTGCGAAGGGGCCGCGTCCGTGCCGGGCGCGGCCCCTTTTCGCGTACGTCAGGGCTTGCGCGCCCAGGTCCAGGCGTAGCCGTCGTCCTCGCAGTCGGCGGCCGCGTCGCAGAGGTCGAGCGGGCGGAACGTGTCCACCATGACCGCCAGCTCGTCGAAGAACTCCGCGCCGATCGAGCGTTCGGCCGCGCCCGGCTGGGGGCCGTGGGTGAAGCCGGACGGGTGCAGCGAGATCGAGCCCTGCTCGATGCCGGAGCCGCGCCGGGCCTCGTAGTTGCCGCCGGTGTAGAACAGCATCTCGTCGGAGTCGACGTTGTGGTGGTTGTACGGCACCGGGATGGCGGCCGGGTGGTAGTCCACCTTGCGCGGCACGAACGAGCAGATCACGAAGTTCGGGCCCTGGAACGTCTGGTGGACCGGCGGCGGCTGGTGGATCCGCCCGGTGATCGGCTCGAAGTCGTGGATGGAGAACGCCCACGGGTACATGTGCCCGTCCCAGCCGACCACGTCGAACGGGTGGTTGGCGTAGACGTACCTCGTCCACCCGCGGCGGTGCTTGACGAGCACCTCCACCTCCTCGCCGTCGACGAGCAGCGGCGTGTCCGGTCCGCGGACGTCGCGCTCGCAGTAGGGCGCGTGCTCCAGGAACTGTCCGCGTACGGAGAGGTAGCGCTTGGGCGGGCCGATGTGGCCGGACGCCTCGACGGCGAGCAGCCGGGTCGGTTCGTCGCCGGTGGGCACCAGGCGGTGGATGGTCGAGGTGGGGATGACGACGTAGTCGCCGGCGACCGCGTCGAGCACGCCGAACGGCGACTCCACCCGCATCGACCCGGCCTCCAGGTAGAGGCAGTGGTCGCCGGTGGCGTCGCGGAACAGCGGTGACGGGCGGTCGGCGAGCACGTACGCGATGCGTACGTCGTCGTTGGCGAGCAGGTACTGCCGGCCGAGCACCGGGTCCGCGCCGGTGCCGTCGAGCTTGTGGGTGCGCAGGTGACGCGGCTTGAGCGGCAGGTTCGGCACGCGGGTGACGGTGGGCGGGGCGAACTCCTCGGCGGCGAGGATCGCGGTCGGCGCGTGCCGGTGGTAGAGCAGCGACGAGTCGGAGGAGAAGCCCTCCTGGCCGACCAGTTCCTCCGCGTAGAGCGTGCCGTCGGGCTGGCGGAACTGGGTGTGGCGCTTGCGCGGCACGTCGCCGACGCTGCGGTAGTACGGCATCTCGCCTCCCGATATGTCCCGTTCTCCGGCCGGTAGCGTCCGATAATCGGACGCTGTTGTCCGTTCCTCGTAGCGTCCCGTACATTCTTGTCTCGTGTCAACGCAGGTGCCCCGCCTCCTCTCCGGCCTGGTGGACGACGCCGCGGTCTTTCCGCCCGGAAACGCCGCGCTGCCCGACGCGGTGACCGCGCACCGCACCCACCGCGCCGCCTGGTACACCGACATGGTCGGCCCGCTGCTGCTGCCCGCCTCGGAGATCCAGCGCGGGTCGCTGCGCGGCCTGGTGGACCCGGCCGAAGGGCTGGTCATCGGGCTGATCGGCGACACCGGCCTGGACCAGCTCCCGCAGGCGCTGGACGCGCTCGCGCCCGACGGGGTGACCGCCCGGCAGATCGAGGCGCCGGTCGCCAAGCGCGGCGAGGACCCGCAACCCGGGCTGTCCGAACTGGTCGCGCTCGCCGACCGGCTCGACGGCACCGCCGTCTACGCGGAGATCCCGCTGACCTTCGGGCTGATGGGCGCGCTCGACACGCTCGCCGAGGCGCGCGCGGGCGGGCTGCCGGTGGCCGCCAAGTTCCGTACCGGCGGGCTCGCCGCCGAGCTGTTCCCCACCCCGGTCGAGCTGGCCGCGGTGATCTGCGCCTGCCGGGACCGTAAGCTGCCGTTCAAGCTCACCGCCGGGCTGCACCACGCGATCCGGCACCGCGACCCGGAGACCGGCTTCAACCACCACGGTTTCGTCAACGTGCTGGGCGCCACGCTCGCCGCCGTCGGGGGCGCCGAGGTGGACGGCGTGGCCGAACTGCTCGCCGCCACCGACCCGGTCCGTGTGGTCGAGCCGGCGCGGGCGCACCGCGACGCCGAGCGCCCGCTCTGGGTCGGGTACGGCTCGTGCAGCATCTCCGAACCACTTACCGATCTGATCCGGCTGGGGCTGGTGAACGGAGGCTTCGAGGCATGACCGAACGCACCGAGCGGAGCGAGGGCCGTGAGGGCGTGCCCAGTCTGCACGGCATGACTGAACGCACCGAGCGGAGCGGAGTGCTGGCATGACCTGGGTACCAGGGGCGGCGGGGTCGCCGTACGGGGTGACGAACCTGCCGTACGGCGTGTTCCGGCACGGCGAGGGCGAGCCGCGTATCGGCGTCCGCATCGGTGACTTCGCGCTGGACCTGGCCGGCGCGGAGGCCGCCGGTCTGGTGCTGGCCGGCGGGGCGCTGGGCCGGCCGACGCTCAACGCCTTCATGGCGCTCGGCCGCCCGCAGTGGACGGCGGTCCGGCAGCGGGTCGTCGAGCTGCTCACCGAACCGGAGCACCGGGCGGCGGTCGAGCCGCTGCTGGTGCCGCTGCGCGAGGTCGAGATGGCGCTGCCGTTCGAGGTGGCCGACTACGTCGACTTCTACTCCTCGGAGCACCACGCCTCGAACGTCGGGCAGATCTTCCGGCCCGGCCAGCCGCCGCTGCTGCCGAACTGGAAGCACGTGCCGATCGGCTACCACGGCCGGGCCGGCACCGTGGTCGTCTCCGGCACCCCGGTGATACGCCCGACCGGGCAGCGGGCGAGCGCGCAGGGCCCGACCACCGGCGCGTCGGTACGGCTGGACATCGAGGCCGAGGTGGGCTTCGTGGTGGGCGTACCGAGCCGGCTGGGCGAGCGGGTGCCGGTGGCCGACTTCGCCGACCACGTCTTCGGCGTGGTGCTCGTCAACGACTGGTCGGCCCGGGACATCCAGGCGTGGGAGTACCAGCCGCTCGGGCCGTTCCTCGGCAAGTCGTTCGCCACGTCCGTCTCGGCCTGGGTGACGCCGCTGGAGGCGCTCGCCGACGCGTTCGTACCCGCGCCGGACCAGGACCCGCCGGTGCAGGACTACCTGCGCGACACGCCGCACCTCGGGTTGGACCTGACGTTGTCGGTGCAGTGGAACGGCGAGCGGGTCGCCGAGCCGCCGTTCGCCGGCATGTACTGGACCCCGGCGCAGCAGCTCGCCCACCTCACCGTCAACGGCGCGTCGCTGCGTACCGGTGATCTCTACGCCTCCGGCACCGTCTCCGGGCCGGAGCGCGGCCAGGTCGGGTCGTTCCTGGAGCTGACCTGGGGCGGGTCCGAGCCGGTCAAGTTCGCCGACGGCAGCGAGCGGACGTTCCTGGAGGACGGCGACACGGTGACGATCACCGCCACCGCGCCCGGCCCGGACGGCACCACTGTCGCGTTGGGCGAGGTCACCGGGACGATCCTCCCGGCCCGCTGAGTTCTGCCTTCCCGAACGGCCCCGGTCGCACCCGATGTGCGACCGGGGCCGTTTCCTTCCGCGTTTATCGCTCCGGATCACGTACGCCCCGGACGGCGGCTCCCGGCCGGAACGGAGCCGCCGATGGTGCCGGGTCGGGGGGCGTACCCGGGTAGCCGAACAGGAAGGACGAGCATGACCGAGTTGACCGGCGCCGTCTGGCGCACCAGCAGCCGCTCGAACGATCAGGGCCTCTGCGTCGAGGTGGCGACGAACGTGGTCGCCGCGCACGGCGTGGTGGGCGTACGCGACTCCAAGGACCCGGACGGCCCGGCGCTCGCGGTGAGCCCCCCGGGCTGGGCCGCGTTCGTCACCGCGCTGCGGGGCGGTTCGTTCCGCGGCTGACCGTCAGTGCCACACCCCGGTGCCCCGACGATCGGGGCACCGGCGGTGGAAATGTCACAGCGAGGCTCCCCGTTTCCCGTCACGGCCCGTACCGTGTACGACACGGGAGGTGCCATGTCGACGGTCACGGTGTCCGCATTCATCGAAGCGCAGGCCGCCGACCTGTGGCGCCTGCTGACCGACCTCCCGGCCCGCGCCGACTGGCTCTCGGCGGTGAGCGCGGTCGAGGTCCTCGGCGCTGGCGGGTTCGGGCCCGGCTCGACCTGGCGGGAGACCCGCGTCCGGCCGGACGGCGGCGCCGAACCGGAGGAGTTCGCGGTGATCGAGGCGGTCGCCCCGAGCCGGCTGGTGCTCGGCTCGCGCGGCGCCGGCGCGGACTACCGCATCACCTGGACGCTGCGCACCGTCGAGCGGCGACGCCGCGGCTGCACCGAGGTCACGGTCGAGCAGGAGGCGGCGCCGACCCGCCCGTACGGCCGGGTGCTGGCCCTGATCCTCGGCGGCCTGGCCGCCCGCGCGGTGGAGGGCGCGCTCCGACGCGACCTGGCCGACCTGGCGCTGGCCGCCGGACCGGCCCGGTCCTCCGAGGCCGCCTGAGCCGACCTGGCCGCTCGCCGCGCCCGGCCCGGACCTGGCCGGTAGGGTGCCGGGTCGGAGGTGACGGATGGCGAAGGCCGCGAGGCGGCGGGCCGTGGTTGCGCTGGTGGCGGTACTCGCCGTCGCGGCGACGGTCGCCGTGGTGGTCCGGGTGCTGGCGCCGGCCGAGGTCGAGACCGTCGCCCGGGAGCCGTACCCGGCGGCGCCCGCGCCGACCGCCGGGGTGATCGGGCGGCTGCCGGTGGCGCCGCTCGTCGTCGACGGCCGGCTGCGCGTCTACGCGGGCGCCCGTCAGGTGTACGCGGACCAGCCGGTCACCGGGCGGCACCGGGTCACCCCGTTCTGGTCGTACCGTCGCTGGCCGGCCACGTTGACCGCGGTGCTCGCCCAGGACACCACTGTGGTCAGCCGCTGGTCCGACGGGAAGCTGGTGGCGCTGGACGCGCGTACCGGACGGGTCGCCTGGCGGGCCGACGGCCCGGAGCCGGGGCCGGTGCCGGAGCCGAGGCGGACCTACGCCGGCACGGTCTGGGACCCGGCCGGGCTGCACGTCGCTCGTGCCGCCGGCCGATCCGTGCTGGTGTCGGCGGGTCCCGGCGGGGTCGGCGGGTACGACCTCGCCGACGGGCGCCGGCTCTGGCGCGCCGACCTGCCCCGCGACTGCCGGGCCGACGTGGGTACGACAGCCAGCGGCGATGTGGTCGGGGTGGACAGCTGCGAGGGGCCGCCCGTGGTCGAGCTGCGGGACGCGGCGACCGGCACGGTGCGGACCCGCTGGCGTCCCCCGGACGCGCCGGATCAGCTCGTGGTCACGCCGGTCGGCTGCCCGCACGGGCACTCCGGCTGCCGCGGGTTGCGTACCGCCGGGCCGGGCGGTGCGGGCGGCAAGGGCTGGCTGGTGACCGACCCGGGCGAGCCGAGCGCCGCGCCGGGCCTGGACGCGATGGACACGGTGCTGGACGGCGAGCGGGTGGTGGACACGTCCGGCCCGGTGGTGGTCGGGCGTTCGGCGCGTACCGGCGCGGAGCTGTGGCGCAGGGCGGACATCCACCCGGCCCGGGTGCTCGCGACCGAGCCGGGGCGGGTGCACCTGCTGACCGACCGGCGGGAGCTGGTCACTGTCGACCCGCTCACCGGCGCGACCCGGTCCAGTTTCGTGCTCGACGTCGGGCGGGACGGGATCGGCTGGCGGCCGGGCCGGGCGTACGCGGTGGACGGCTACGTCGCCGTGGAACGGCTGCGGGAGAGCGCCACGCCGGAGGACGACGACCAGGGCTACTTCCTGATGGCCGAGCCGGTGCTGCTTGCCGCCACCTGACCGGCGGTTCGGCCAGCAAAACGGACAAAAGCCACTATTGTTGTCGGATGAGACGCCCAGGGCCGGTCCGTAGGGGGTTGACGGACCGGCCCCGGGCGCGCCCCGGTCAGGCCAGGGCGGACTCGGCCACCGCCAGGAACGCGTCGTTCTCGGCCGGGGTGCCGATGGTGACCCGGACGCCGTCGCCCGGGAACGGGCGGACGATCACGCCGCGCGCCTCGCACGCCCGGCCGAACTCCACCGCCCGCTCGCCGAGCGGCAGCCAGACGAAGTTGGCCTGGCTCTCCGGCACGTCCGGGACGAACTTGCGCAGCGCCTCGGTGACCCGGTCCCGCTCGGCCACTACCAGCGCGCAGCGCCGCTCCACCTCGTCGGCCTGCGCCAGCGCGGCCAGCGCGCCGGCCTGGGCGGCCATGCTGGTGGAGAACGGCGTGACCACCTTGCGCACGGCGGCGGCCACCTCCGGCGCCGCGACCAGCCAGCCGATCCGCAGGCCGGCCAGGCCCCACGCCTTGGACAGCGTGCGCAGCACCGCCACGTTCGGCCGGTCCAGGTAGGTCAGGCCGTCCGGCACCTCCGGGTCGGTGACGAACTCCCGGTACGCCTCGTCGATCACCACGAGCACGTCGTCCGGCACCGCGTCGAGGAAGCGGTCCAGCTCCGCCCGGCGCACCGCCGTACCGGTCGGGTTGTTCGGGTTGCAGACCAGGATCATCCGGGTCCGGTCGGTCACCGCCGCCGCCATCGCGGAGAGGTCGTGACCGTGGCCGGCGTCGTTCGGCACCCGCACGCTGGTCGCGCCGCTGGTCGCCGCGATGATCGGGTACGCCTCGAAGGAGCGCCACGAGTAGAGCAGCTCGTCACCGGGCAGGCAGGTGGCGCGGACCAGGTGCTCGGCCAGCGCCACCGAGCCGCAGCCGGTGGCGATCCGGTCGGCGTCCACGCCGTACCGCTCGGCGAGCGCCTGACGCAGCGCCACCACGCCCATGTCCGGGTAACGGTGCGAACCCGCCACCGCCTCGGCGACCGCCTCCACCACGCCGGGCAGCGGGCCGTAGGGCACCTCGTTGCTGGCCAGCTTGATCGCCTCGGGCAAACCCAGCTCCCGCGCCAGGTCGGCCGGGCTGCGGCCGGGCACGTAGTTGGGCAACGCGTCCAGGTCGGCGCGGGTGAGCCGCAGCGGAGGCTGGTGGCGTCCGGTCTCGGTCATGGGGTGTCTCCCGGGGTGTCGGCGCGGTCGCGCGGGGTGGTACGGGGGTCGGGCCGCTTACGGGGAAGCTGGACCACCACCGTCTGCGCCCGCTTGTCGTGCAGGGCCTGGCGCAGCGGCTGGTCGAACAGGGGCGAGACCGCGTCGATGAGCTGCAGCAGCAGACCGAGCCCGCAGCAGTACCAGAGCAGCGTGGGCAGGCCGAGCGTGCTCCAGCGCCGGGTGGCCCGGCCGAAGCCGAGCGGCTGGTCCGCCTCGACCGGCAGCGCGCGTACGCCCATCAGCCGCTTGCCGAACGTCTGCCCGCGCGCCGCCATCGACGGCACCTCGTAGGCGTACCAGAGCGCGGTGGCGATCACCAGGATGGCGATCTGGAGGCCACCGGCCTGGTCGTCGATCTGGGGCAGCCCCTCGGTGGAGGTGTCACCGTTCATCGCGCGGCGCACCGACTCACGCAGGTACGGCGCGACGGCCTCGAAGTAGCGCCAGACGAACCAGCCGTTCACCACCGCGTTGAGCAGGAACACCACGCCGAAGTCGATCAGGCGGGCGACCAGCCGCGCGCCGTACGAGGCGAGCGGCAGCCCGTGCGGGCGCGGAATGGGCTGTGCGCCCGGCCAGTGCGGGTACGGCCAGCCCGGCGGCGGTCCCTGCGGCGCCGGCCCGGCCTGACCGGGCTGCCGCGGCCACGGGCCGCCCGGCCCCGGCTGCCCGGGCTGCCCGGGCTGTCCCGGCCAGGGACCGGGCTGTCCGGGCCAGGGGCCGGCCTGACCCGGCTGGCCCGGCCACGGTCCGCCCGGCTGGGCGGGCGCGCCGGACGACGGGGCGACCTCGGACCCGCTACCCGTCCCGGCACCGGGCGTCGCGGCGGCGGCCGGCTCGGGTTCGGCGGGCGGTGGACCGTCGGGCGGGGTGACGTCGACCGGGATCGGCGCGCCGATCCAGCCCTCGCCGTCCCACCAGCGGCGGGTCTCCGGGTCGGCGGGGTCGACGTACCATCCAGGTTCCAAGCTCACAGCGCCGTCCTTGTTCCCGACTGCGGGGCTCGCAGGCCCGGCTCACTCCTCGCGCTCACGGGCCAACCTTAACGACGACCGTTCCGGCGAACTTGTCGTGGAGGCACTGCTGCCAGGGCTTGTCCCACAGTTGCCAGAAACCGTCGAGGTAGTTGAGGAACGGCACGAACATCCCGCCGGCGAACTCGACGGCCCAGCGCTTGCCGAGCATGCCCCGGCTCAGCGCGGCGTCCGGCTGCACCGGCACGATCCGCAGCTTCATCACCTTCTTGCCCAGCGTCTGGCCGGTCCGGCGGGCGTACTCGACGTGGTAGACCCAGTAGAAGACGAGCATCAGCAGCAGGACCCCGAGCTCGGCGGCGAGCAGCGGCAGGAACACGCCGGTCCAGAGTTCGGCCGGCTCGGGACCGTTGGGGCCCGCCTGCTCGATCTCGTCGATCATCCGGACGAAGACGAGGGCGAAGACCGGCAGGAACAGCACCATCGTCACCGCCATCGCGACGGCGGTGTCGATCAGGTAGGCGATCAGCCGGTCACCGAAGCTCGCCAGCGGCTGCCCGTTCGGCGCCAGCGGGGGCGGGACGGGCCTCGGGGCGTACCCCGGTGGGGGGTAACCGGGCGGCGGGTAGCCGGGCGGGCCGGCGTACCCCGGAGGAACGTGCTGCGCGGGCACCGCGGGCCCGGTGGGCGGCGCGAAGCCGCCGCCCGCGGGTGCAGGCCCGGCAGGCGGCGGCGTCGGGTTCGGGGGAGGCTGGGTCACGCCGACAGTGTTACAGGTTGCCGCGCTTCTCCTGCTCCCGCTCGATCGCCTCGAACAGGGCCTTGAAGTTGCCCTTGCCGAAGCCGAGGGAGCCGTGCCGCTCGATCAGCTCGAAGAAGACGGTGGGACGGTCCTGCACCGGCTTGGTGAAGATCTGGAGCAGGTAGCCGTCCTCGTCCCGGTCGACCAGGATCTTGCGGGACTGCAGCTCCTCGATCGGCACCCGGACGTTGCCGATGCGGGCGCGCAGCTCCGGGTCCTCGTAGTAGGAGTCCGGGGTGTCCAGGAACTCGACGCCCGCCGCGCGCATGGCGTCCACGCTGGCCAGGATGTCGTTGGTGGCCACCGCGATGTGCTGGGCGCCGGGGCCCTGGTAGAACTCCAGGTACTCGTCGATCTGCGACTTCTTGCGGGCCACGGCCGGCTCGTTGAGCGGGAACTTCACCTTGCGGGTGCCGTTGGCGACGACCTTGCTCATCAGCGCCGAGTAGTCGGTGGCGATGTCGTCGCCGATGAACTCGGCCATGTTCGAGAAGCCCATGACGCGCTTGTAGAACTCGACCCACTCGTCCATCCGGCCCAGCTCCACGTTGCCGACCACGTGGTCGACGGCCTGGAAGAACCGCTTCGGCTGGAGGCCGGCGTCGATCATCGGCTGCCGGTCCACGATCGGGCCGCGGGCGACGAATCCGGGCAGGAACGGGCCGGTGTAGCGGGACCTGTCGATCAGGCTGTGCCGGGTGTCGCCGTACGCGGCGATGGACGCCATCCGCACGGTGCCGTGCTCGTCGCTGACGTCGTGCGGCTCGACCAGGCCGGTGGCGCCCTGCGCGACGGCGTGCGCGTACGCGGCGTCCACGTCCGGCACCTCCAGCGCGATGTCGGAGACGCCGTCGCTGTGCTTCGCCACGTGCTCGGCGCCGTCGGCGTCCGGGCGGACCGCGCCGGTCAGCACGAAGCGGGCCGAACCGCTGGTCAGGACGTACTGCGCGTGGTCGCGGTAGCCCTGCTCCGGCCCCCGGTACGCCACGCAGGTCATGCCGAACGCGGTCGAGTAGTAGTGCGCGGCCTGCTTGGCGTTGCCGACCAGGAAGTGGACGTGGTCCATGCCCTTGACCGGGAACGGGTCGCGGCTGATGTCGTGGTCGACGGCGCCGACGAGAGCGTCGACGTCGACCTCCTCGGTCGACTGGGGTCGGTCGATCGCCTGGGTCATGGTGGCCTCCCTCGCGTACCGGCCGGCCTCGTGGGCCGCCGTGGATGTGCTCTTCCGGGGAGGATCTACGGCGCACGGTGAGTTGGGCAACAGTTGGCGTTATTCCTGGTCAGGTTGTGCATTCGGTACCGTCGGACACCATGAACACTGGTCAGGATGTACAGCTGGACGAGCTGGACGCGCGCTTGATCGAACTGCTGGCGGAGGAACCGCGGATCGGGGTGCTGGAGTGCTCCCGGCGGCTCGGCGTGGCCCGCGGCACGGTCCAGGCCCGGCTGGACAAGCTGGTCGGCCGCGGCGTGGTGACCGGGTTCGGGCCGGACATCACGCCCGCCGCGATCGGCTTCGGGGTGACCAGCTTCGTCACGCTGGAGATCAGCCAGCGGCACGGCCACGACCAGGTCACCGCGCACCTGGCCGCCATCCCCGAGGTGCTGGAGGCGCACACCATCACCGGCTCCAGCGACCTGCTCTGCCGCATCGTCGCCCGGTCGAACACCGACCTCCAGCGGGTCATCGACCAGATCGTCGCCTCCGAGGGCATCCGGCGCGCGTCCACCATCATCGCGCTGGCCGAGCAGATCCCGTACCGCACGCTGCCGCTGGTCCGCTCCGCCGCCCGGGGGTAAGGAAGGGCCCCCTGTTAACGCCTGCGGAGGTGGAAGGGCCCCTTATTAACACCTGCCCGGGCAAGAAGCGCTGCGACACGCCCCGCGCGCGACCCGGGGGACCGGTGATCGTCGCTACCGTGTGCGGTGTGAAGGGCCTAGGGGTACGCGGCTGGTTGCTGCTCGGGCTCGTCACCGTGGTCGTACTCGCGGCGACAGGCGTCTGGAACCCGTTCCCGGCGCTGTGGGACTGGGTCGACCGCAGCAAGCCGATCTCCGAGCCGGACGTGGTCTGGCAGCAGCGCGTCGGCGGCACCCCGCGCAGCGTCACCATCGCCGGCGACACGGTGATCGTCGAGCAGCGCACCCGCGTCGAGGCGCGCAGCCTCGCCGACGGCCGCCAGCTCTGGGAGCGCAAGGCCGACTGGTCGGCGGTCGCGGGCGGCGACCGGGACCCGGTCGTCGCCGTGGGCAAGCTGCTGGACAAGGGGTACGAGGTGCTCGACCCGGTCAGCGGCGTGACCCGGCGTCGCGACGATCGGGCGATCGCCGTCTGGACGTACCGGAACCTGCTGCTGGACGCCTACTGCGTGCGGGCCACGGACTGCACGTTGCGGGCCTGGGAGCCGCGCGGCACCGCTCCGCTGTGGAGCGCGTTCCTGCCCGGCGTGCACAGCGGCGTGCTCGCCGACAACCCGGAGCTGCTCGGTACGCGGCGGCTGGGCGCCACCCGGATCGACGGCGGGGTGGCCGGGCCGGAGGCGGTACCGCCGCTGCTCGGCTTCCCGGTCGACGGCCGGGTGCACGTGGTGGACACCGCGACCGGCCGGGTGCTGCAGAACGTCGAGCCGGGCCGGGAGGAGCGGCTGGCGGTGGTCGGCGGCCGGCTGCTCCGGATCGCGGCCACCTCCCGCGACGGGAGCTGCTACTACACCGTCACGGCAGTCGACCCGGCGACGGGTCAGCAGGTGTGGCGGCGGACCGGGATCAACCTGCGTACGGCCGACTACGCCGGCTGCGTACAGCGGGAGGACCCGCAGGGCGCGCGCAACGTCCTGATCGGTGTCGCCCCGGACGGGCGCGAGGCGGTGCTCGACGGGTACGACGGCCGTCTGCTCCAGGTGGGCGCGGACGGTGAGAAGCTGCTCGCCGTGGACGACCGCTACGCCGTGGTGCGCAGCGCCGACAAGGAGTCGCTGCTGGGGCGGGAGCTGTCGGCGGACCGGACCCGGTGGACCCGGCCGGCGGGCGGTAAGAGCGGCGCCGCGCTCACCCCGTACGCGGCGCTGATCAGCGAGGAGAAGCCGTCTCGGCTGATCGCGGTCGAACCGCGCGAGGGCCGCGTCCTGGTCGAGCTGCGGACCGCGGCGAACGCGCTGGCGGTCGGCCCCAACGGCATGATCATCGGGGAGGGCCGGGAGATCGGGTACGTCCGCTGGGGCGCCGGCACGACCGGCGCGCCCGGGCCGGGGCAGGGCGACGCGCCGGTGGCGCCGAACCCCGGGGGCAGCTGGCAGCCGCCCGGCGACCAGGGCAGTTGCGGCCCGAAGCGGGAACTCTGCGTCGACGGCAAGTGACAGCGGGTGAGAGGTCGGGTCACGACCCCACCTGCGGGTGTCACCGATCGACGGCTCTGCCCTAGGCTTTTCGGTCATGAGCAGTGCCGCCGCCTTCTCGTACGCACCCCTGCTGCCGACCGGCCCCGACCTGACGGAATACCGCCTGGTCACCGATGAGGGCGTGGACGTCGTCAACGGCCCGGGTGGCCGCCGGTTCCTGACCGTCGATCCGGGCGCGCTCACCGCGCTGACGGCCGAGGCGATGCACGACATCGCCCACTTCCTGCGCCCGGCCCACCTGGCCCAGCTCCGCTCGATCATCGACGACCCGGCGGCCTCGCCGAACGACCGGTTCGTCGCGCTCGACCTGCTGCGCAACGCCAACATCGCGGCCGGCGGTGTGCTGCCGATGTGTCAGGACACCGGCACCGCGATCGTGATGGGCAAGCGCGGGCGGCACGTGCTCACCGACGGCACCGACGCGGAGGCGATCTCGCGCGGCGTCTACCAGGCGTACACCCGGCTGAACCTGCGCTACTCGCAGCTCGCCCCGCTGACCATGTGGGACGAGCGGAACACCGGCAGCAACCTGCCCGCCCAGGTGGAGCTGTACGCCGAGGACCCGGACGGCCACGCCGACGCGTACAAGTTCCTCTTCATGGCCAAGGGCGGCGGCTCGGCCAACAAGTCCTACCTCTACCAGGAGACCAAGGCCCTGCTGAACCCGACGCGGATGATGCAGTTCCTGGAGGAGAAGCTCCGGCTCATCGGCACCGCGGCCTGCCCGCCGTACCACCTGGCCATCGTCATCGGCGGCACCTCGGCCGAGTACGCGCTGAAGACCGCCAAGTACGCCTCCGCGAAGTACCTCGACGCGCTGCCTACCGAGGGCTCGATGAGCGCGCACGGCTTCCGCGACCTGGAGCTGGAGGCCGAGGTGCTGGAGCTGACCCGCAACTTCGGCATCGGCGCGCAGTTCGGTGGCCGCTACTTCTGCCACGACGTACGGGTGGTCCGGCTGCCCCGGCACGGCGCCTCCTGCCCGGTGGCGATCGCGGTGTCCTGCTCCGCGGACCGGCAGGCGGTGGCGAAGATCACCCCGTCCGGCGTCTGGCTGGAGCGCCTGGAGACCGACCCGGCGCGCTACCTGCCCGACGTGACCGACGAGACGCTGGAGACCGAGGAGGTCGTCCGCGTCGACCTGAACCGGCCGATGGACGAGATCCGGGCCGAGCTGTCGAAGTACCCGGTGAAGACCCGGCTGTCGCTCACCGGGCCGCTGGTCGTCGCGCGGGACATCGCACACGCGAAGATCGCCGAGCGGCTGGACGCGGGCGAGCCGATGCCGCAGTACCTGCGCGACCACGCGGTCTACTACGCCGGCCCGGCGAAGACCCCCGAGGGCTACGCCTCCGGCTCGTTCGGTCCCACCACGGCCGGCCGGATGGACGCGTACGTGGAGAAGTTCCAGGCGGCCGGCGGCTCGATGGTGATGCTCGCGAAGGGCAACCGGTCCGCTCAGGTGACCCGCTCCTGCCAGGCCCACGGCGGGTTCTACCTCGGCTCGATCGGTGGCCCGGCCGCCCGCCTCGCCCAGGACTGCATCAAGCACGTCGAAGTGCTCGAATACGCCGAGCTGGGCATGGAGGCGGTCTGGAAGATCGAGGTGGAGGACTTCCCCGCCTTCATCGTCGTCGACGACAAGGGCAACGACTTCTTCGCCGAGGTCACCAAGCCGGTGCTCACCGTCGGCCGCCGCTGAGTTCAGACGCACAGACATCGGTGCGCCTGCCCGGTCGGACCACCGGACAGGCGCACCGCCCCCGTCGGATGCCGTCATCGGCAACCCGCACCGAGTCTGTGCGCCGCCGCTATCGGATCGCTATCGCCTCGGCGCGGCGCTCGGTGACCGCCGGGCTACGCTGCTGCAGGGTTGATACGGCGGTCGGGGGAGCGCGGTGCGGTTCGGAATCTTGGGGCCCCTGCGGGTCGGCGGCGGTGAAGCCACCGTCACCGCGGGTCGAGATCGAATCGTCCTCGCCATGTTTCTGCTGCGTCCGGGCCTGGTGGTGCCGACCGAGGACCTGATCGACGCCGTGTGGGAGGACCGTCCCCCGGCGACCGCGCGGACCCAGCTCCAGATCTGCGTGTCTCGACTGCGGCAGCGGTTCGCGGCGCTCGGCCTGCCCACCGTGACCATCGTCACCGACCCGGCCGGATACGGCATCCGGATCGAGCCGGGCGATCTCGACGCAGAGGTGTTCGCCAACGGTGTGGAGACGGCCCGCCGGAACGCCGAAGCGGGCCGGCTGATCGAGGCGCGTCAGAACTACCGGGACGCGCTGGCGTTGTGGCGTGGGCCGGTGCTGGCCGGCATCCCCGCCCGTAGCGTGCGGCGGCGGGCGCAGGCGCTCGACGAACAGCGGCTCGCCGCGCTGGAGGACTGCGTCGACATCGAGTTGCGGCTGCGCCGGGCGCCCGAGCTGGTCGACGAGCTCACCGAGGCGGTCGAGCGCGAGCCGCTGCGGGAACGGTTGCGGGGGCAGTTGATGCTGGCCCTGTCGGCGGTCGGCCGCCACGCGGACGCGCTGGCTGTCTACCGGGAAGGGCGGCGGATCTACGCCGAGGAGCTGGGCATCGAGCCGGGCGCCGCGTTGCAGGAGCTGCACCAGCGGATACTCGCCGGCGACCTGGCGCTGAGCGGCCCGGAGAGCCGGGTTGCCGCGCCGGTGCGGGCGCTGCCGCGCGCGATCAGCGACTTCACCGGGCGGCAGCAGACAGTGGCCCGGCTGGTGCGGGAGGTCGAGGAGGGTAGCCGGGTCCAGCTCGTCGACGGCATGGCGGGCAGCGGCAAGACCACGCTCGCCGTGCAGGTGGCGACCGCTGTGGCCGGCCGGTTCCCCGACGCGCAGCTCTTCATCGACCTGCACGGGCACAGCGACCGCAGCCCGCTCAGTACGACAGTGGCCGCCGCCACCCTGCTCCGGCAGCTCGGCGTGCCGGCTGAACGGGTGCCGGCCGACCCGACGGACCGGCTGGCGATGTGGCGTTCCGAGCTGGCCGGGCGTCGGGCCGTGGTGGTGCTCGACAACGCGGCCGACGCCGGCCAGGTCGCACCGCTGCTGCCCAACGGTCCGGACTGCCTGATACTGATCACCAGCCGTCGTCGCCTGATCGGCCTGGACTCGGGCCGCCCGTCCTCGCTGCCGGTACTCGACGCCGACGAGGCGGTCGAGCTGCTGGCCCGCGTGGCCGGCGCGGAGAGGGTGGCCGCCGAGCCCGAGGCGGCGATGGAGGTGGCCCGCCGCTGCGGACACCTTCCGCTGGCCCTGCGGCTGGCCGGGGCCCGGCTCGCGCACCGGCCGCGGTGGCGGGTGGCCGACCTGGCGGAGCGGCTGGCCGGCGCGTCCGACCCGCTGGCCGAGCTGGTCGCGGGAGAGCGGTCGGTGGCCGGCGCCTTCGCGTTGTCGTACGAGCAGGTGTCGCCGCTCGCGCAGCGGGTCTTCCGCCTGCTGGGCCTGCACCCGGGTCAGTGTGTCGACAACCGGGTGCCGGCCGCGCTCGCCGACCTGCTGCTGCCGCAGGCGCAGGACGCGCTCGACGAACTTGTCGACGCGCACCTCGTCGAGGAGGTGGAACCGGGCCGCTACCAGCTGCACGACCTGATCCGCGAGTACGCGCGCACGCTCGGCGCCGGACGCGAGACCGCCGACGAGCGGCGGGCGGCGGTGGGCCGTCTCATCGACTTCCATCTTCAGGTCACCGCGTCCATCGGGCGGTCGATGGAGACGGGCGCCGAGCCGTCCCTGTTCGACCTGCCGGAGCCGGCGCGGCCCGACCTGGTGGCAGCCACTGTCGGCCTCGGCCGAGCATGGTTGGAGGAGAACCGCTCGACCCTGACGGCGCTCGTCCGGCTGGCGGAGAACGAGGGTTTTCTCCGGCAGAGCTGGCAGTTCGCCCGGGTCGCCTGGGTCAGCAACTTCTACGGCGGTCGCCTGGACGACCTGATCGAGACGCATCAGATCGGTCTGCGGGCCGCCGAGCGCCTGGGCGACGAGGAGGCCGTTGCGACGATGCTCAACTATCTCGCCTCGGCGGACTACCGCCGGGCGCGGTTCGCCGAGGCCATCCGGCGGCTGGAGGCGGTGGTCGGTATCTACCGCAGGCTCGACCGGCCGGGCGAGCTGCGCAAGGTGCTGGGCAACCTCGGCACCGCGTACGCGGTCGACGGGCAGCACCAGCGGGGTATCGAACTCCTGACCGAGTCCGCGGCGATCGCCCGCCGGTCGGGCGAGTCGTCGTGGTTGTCCAACCTGCTGAACAACCTCTCGTTCACCCTGATCTCGCACGGCCGGTACGACGAGGCTGTGCGGATGTGCCGCAACCAGATGGCTGTCGCACGGCAGGCCGGCGACCTGCGGCAGCTCGGCAACTCGATCGGGCACCTCAGCATGGCGCGGCACCGGCGCGGCGAGCACGGGCCCGCGCGCCGGCTCCTGCGCGCCGGCCTGAGGCTCAAGCGCCGGGTGGGCAACCGGTACGGCGAGGGCGAGCTGCTCAACGAGCTGGGCATGATGGAGCGCGAGGAGGGCCGGCCGGAGCTGGCCGCCTCGCTGCACCGGGACGCCCTCGTGGCCATGATCGACGCCGGGGATCTGGTCGGGCAGTGCGCCTCCCGGAACCTGCTGGCCCGGGCGATCTTCGACCAGGGTGACGTGGCCAGCGCGCTGGACCTGCACCGCCGGGTGCTAGCCGACGCCGAGCGGCTGGGCCTGCGCTACGAGCAGGCCCGCGCCCTGGACGGCCTCGCGCGATGCCTGCGCCACGACGACCCCGACCAGGCCCGCCGGTACGCCGGGCGTGCGCTGGCGCTGTTCCGTCAGGTCGAGACGCCGGACCAGCGGGACACCGAGAAGCTGCTGGTCGAGCTGGGCTGAGGGGGCCGCCACTTTCCCTGCACTCCGACCGGCGGCGCGGCAGGATGGTAGGCGTGACGACTCCAGAGGCGACCGGCTACCGGATCGAACGCGACTCGATGGGCGAGGTGGAGGTGCCCGCCGAGGCACTGTGGCGGGCGCAGACCCAGCGCGCGGTGCAGAACTTCCCGATCTCGGGGCGCGGGCTGGAACCGGCCCAGATCAAGGCCCTGGCGCAGATCAAGGGGGCGGCGGCACTGGTGAACGGTGAGCTGGGGGTGATCGACGCGGACGTGGCGCAGGCGATCGCCACCGCCGCCGCGCACGTCGCCGAGGGCGGCTACGACGACCAGTTCCCGGTGGACGTGTTCCAGACCGGCTCCGGTACGTCGTCCAACATGAACACCAACGAGGTCATCGCCACCCTCGCGAGCCGCGAGCTGGGCCGCGACGTGCACCCGAACGACCACGTCAACGCGTCGCAGTCCAGCAACGACGTGTTCCCCACCTCGATCCACCTGGCCGCCACGCAGTTCGTGGTGGAGGACCTGATCCCGTCGTTGAAGCAGCTCGCGGGCGCGCTGGAGGAGAAGGCGGCCGAGTTCGAGACGGTGGTCAAGGCCGGGCGTACCCACCTGATGGACGCCACGCCGGTCACGCTCGGGCAGGAGTTCGGCGGCTACGCGGCGCAGGTCCGCTACGGCGTCGAGCGGCTGGAGTCGGCGTTGCCCCGGCTGGCCGAGCTGCCGCTGGGCGGCACCGCCGTGGGCACCGGCATCAACACGCCGCTGGGGTTCGCCGAGCGGGTGATCGGCAAGCTGCGGGAGTCGACCGGGCTGCCGTTGACCGAGGCGCGCAACCACTTCGAGGCGCAGGGCGCCCGGGACGCGCTGGTGGAGACCTCGGGCCAGCTCCGTACCGTCGCGGTCGGTCTCTACAAGATCGCCAACGACGTGCGCTGGATGGGTTCCGGCCCGCGCGCCGGCCTGCGTGAGCTGCGCATCCCCGACCTCCAGCCCGGCTCGTCGATCATGCCCGGCAAGGTGAACCCGGTGGTGGCCGAGGCGATGCGGCAGGTCTGCGCCCAGGTGGTCGGCAACGACGCGGCGGTGGCGTTCGCCGGGTCGCAGGGCGACTTCGAGCTGAACGTGATGCTTCCGGTGATGGGCCGCAACCTGCTGGAGTCGATCAAGCTGATCGCCGCGTCCAGCCGGCTGTTCGCCGAGCGGCTGGTGGCCGGCCTGGTCGCGGACGCCGAGGTCTGCCTGGCGTACGCGGAGGGCTCGCCGTCGATCGTCACCCCGCTCAACCGCCACCTCGGGTACGACGAGGCCGCCTCGATCGCGAAGGAGGCGCTGGCCAAGCAGGTGTCCATCCGCGAGGTGGTGATCTCCCGAGGTCACGTCGACTCGGGCAAGCTCACCGAGACCCAGCTGGACGAGGCGCTGGACCTGCTCCGGATGACTCACCCCTGAGACCGGCGCCGGTAATTGCCTCGACCCGTCACCGTGGGCGCGGCATGATCCGACGGTGCGTGACGACGGCGGGGTGCTGCTGGAGACCGCGCGGCTTACGCTGCGCCGGTTCACGATGGACGACGTGGACCGGTTGGTGGCGCTGGACGCCGACCCGGAGGTCATGCGCTTCCTGACCGGCGGCGTGCCGACCCCGGCCACGACATTCCGGGACGACGTGCTGCCCCGGGTGCTCGCGCAGTACACCCGGCACCCCGGGCTCGGCCGCTGGGCGACGCTCGACCGGTTCACCGGCGAGTTCCTCGGCTGGCACTCGCTCGACCCGTCCGACGACGGCGCCGAGGCGGAGCTGGGCTACCGGCTGCGCCGCGCGACCTGGGGGCACGGGCTGGCCACCGAGGGCGCGCGGGCGCTGGTGCGGCACGCGTTCGACACGGTCGGCGTCCGCCGCGTGTGGGCGCAGACGATGGCGGTGAACGACCGCTCCCGGGCGGTCATGGCCCGCGCCGGGTTGCGCTACGTCCGCACGTTCCACCTCGCGTTCGACGACCCGATCCCGGGTACGGAGCACGGCGAGGTGGAGTACGAGCTGTCCCGGGAGGACTGGCCCGCGACCCGTCAGGACTGGGACGCCGCCCTGCGGGCCCGGTAGGCGCTCACCGCGGCCCGGTTGCCGCAGCCGGCGTCGCAGAACCGGCGGGAGCGGTTCCGGGACAGGTCGACAAGCACGTTGTCGCAGTCGGGGTGGTCGCAGTGCCGCAGCCGGCTCAGTTCGCCCATCCGTACCAGGTCGGCCATCGCCATCGCGGCCTCGACCGCCATCCGGGTCGCCAGCGGCGCGTCCCGCGGCACCGCGTGCAGGTGGTACGGCTCGTCGTCGTGCCGGACGAGTTGCGGCAGCGCGTGCGACTCGCGCAGCAGCCGGTTGACGATCGCCACCACCTCGTCGGTGTCGGCGTACCAGATGCGGCGCAGCCGGGGCCGCAGCGCGCGGACCTGGCGCAGTTCGGTTTCGGTGTGCTCGTGCCGGCCGCTCCACCCGTGGGTGGTGAAGAAGGCGTCCAGGGCGGCCACGTCGGGCAGCCCTTCCCGGTCGCCGTCGGCGGTGTTCACCAGTGCGGCGGCACCGACCAGCGCGCATTCGGTGTCATGAGCGAAAAGCAACTTGACTCCTGTCAGGGGCTCCGCCTAGCGTCATCAGCATAACCGTCCTTCACTCATGACCTGGAGCTGTCGATGCGTGAACGATCCGGCGTCGGGCTCGGTCTGGCACTGCTCTCCGCGATCACGTTCGCGACCTCGGGCACGTTCGCCCGCCCGCTGATCACCGGCGAGTGGTCGGCGGTCGCGGTGGTGATCGCCCGGGTCGGCATCGCCGCGCTGGTGCTCGCCGTGCCCGCCCTGCTGGCCCTGCGCGGCAAGTGGTCGGTGCTGCGGCGCAACGGCGTCACGGTGCTGCTGTTCGGGCTGCTCGGCGTCGCCACCGCGCAGGCGTGCTTCTTCAACGCGGTCCGCTACCTCCCGGTCGGTGTGGCGCTGCTGCTGGAATACCTCGGCATCGTGCTGGTGGTCGGATGGATGTGGCTGGTCCACGGGCAGCGCCCGCGAGCGCTGACGGTGGCCGGCTCGGTCACCGCCCTGTGCGGGCTGGCGCTCGTCCTCGACCTCACCGGAGCCGGCCGCCTGGACCCGGTGGGCGTGCTGTGGGGTCTCGGCGCGGGCGTCGGGCTGGCCGGGTACTTCGTCATCGCCGGCCGGATCGACGCCGAACTGCCGTCGGTGGTGATGGCCAGCGGCGGCATGGCTGTCGGCGCGCTGGTGCTGCTCCTGCTCGGCGGCATCGGCGCGCTGCCGCTCGCCGCCGGCACCGCCGACGTCACCTTCGCCGGGCACCAGGTGAGCTGGCTGGTGCCGATCGCCGGGCTGTCGCTGATCGCCGCCGTGGTCGCGTACCTGGCCGGGGTCGCCGGCACCCGGCTGCTCGGGGCCCGGCTGTCCTCCTTCGTGGGGCTGACCGAGGTGATGTTCGCGGTGCTGATCGCCTGGCTGGTGCTCGACGAACTGCCCAGCCTGATCCAGCTGGCCGGCGGGGTGCTCATCCTCGGCGGCGTCGCCCTGGTCCGGGCGGACGAACTGCGCGGCACACCTTCGGCGGCCACGTCCGCCGAGCCGGTGCTGGCAGGCGACCGGTGAGCGGGCCGCGCAGCGCTGTCGTCTTCGACGCCGACGAGACACTCGTCGACCTGCGCCCGGCGGTCACCGGCGCGCTCGTCGCCGTACTGAAGGAGATGCGGCGGCGGACCCCGGCGGCGGCCGGGGTGTCGCTCGCGGACCTGGAGGGGGACTGGGGTGCGGTCTTCGGCGCGCTCAGCGCCGCCCCGGTGCAGGAGATCCGGCGGGCCGCGCTGGCCCGCTCGCTGGCCCGGGCCGGGCTGGAGACGGAGCTGGACGAGTTGGCGGAGTTGTTCTTCGCCCGCCGGTACGCGCTGAGCCGGCCCTTCCCCGACGCGCTGCCCGCGTTGGCGGCACTGCGCCCGCACCACGTGCTGGGCTTCGCCACGAACGGGAACAGCCGCGCCGAACGCTGCGGCCTCGCCGGGCAGTTCGCCTTCGAGCTGTACGCCCACGAGGGCGGCCTGCCGAAGAAGCCGGCCGGGGAGTTCTTCGCGGCCGTGGTGGCGGCCGCCGGGCTGCCCGCCGCGCGGATCGTGCACGTGGGCGACTCGCCGGAGCACGACGTGGTCGCCGCCCAGCGGGCCGGACTGCGTGCCGTCTGGCTCAACCGGGGCGGCCTTCCCCGGCCTCGTGGCCTCGAACCGGACGCCGAGGTGTCCACGCTCGCCGGACTGTCCACGGTGCTCAACACCTTGACAAGCGCGAATGCCTAGTTGCGGCCGATAACGGACGTCGATCTGGCGGAACCCGCTCCCGTGATGTGGGATGACACCACGTCCCTCAACGAGAGGATCTGATGTGGTGAGCAAGCGCTTCACCGTCGGCGCGGTCGCGGCTGCGGCTTCGCTGGCACTCACGGTGACCGGCCTGGGGATCCCGGCGAACGCCGCGCCGTCGGACACCCGGACCTTCACCGTGCTGGCCGAGAGCGGTGTGTCCACCGACGCCGCGATCGCCGCGATCACCGCCGCCGGCGGCACTGTCGTCGCCCGTACCGACGATGTCGGCCTCTTCCAGGTCACGAGCGACCGGGCGGACTTCGCCAGCCGGGCCACCGCCGCCGGCGCCCTGGTCGGCGCGGCCGAGGAGAAGGCGATCGGCCGCAAGCCGAAGCTGGACCGGGTCGAGCAGGAGCACCTGCTGGCCGCCGCGGCGACCAAGGGCAAGGCCGCCAAGAACAACGGCAAGAAGATGGACCCGCTCGACGACAAGCTCTGGGGTCTGGACATGATCCGGGCCGACAAGGCCCGCAAGATCGAGCCGGGTGACCGCCGGGTGACCGTCGGCATCCTGGACACCGGCGTCGACGCCAGCCAGCCCGACCTGGCACCGAACTTCAACTGGGCACTGTCGCGCAACTTCGCCCCGGACATCCCCGAGGTCGACGGCCCGTGCGAGGTGGCCAGCTGCCTCGACCCGGTCGGCACCGACGACGGCGGGCACGGCACCCACGTGGCCGGCACCATCGGCGCCGCCGCCAACGGCTTCGGCCTGTCCGGCGTGGCCCCGAACGTCTCCCTGGTCGAGCTGAAGGGTGGTCAGGACAGCGGCTACTTCTTCCTCAACCCGGTGGTCAACGCCCTGGTGCACGCGGGCCGCTCCGGCCTGGACGTGGTCAACATGTCCTTCTACGTCGACCCGTGGCTCTACAACTGCACCGCCAACCCGGCCGACTCGCCGGAGGCGCAGGCCGAGCAGCGCACCGTCATCGAGGCCATGAAGCGGGCGCTCAACTTCGCGCACCGCAAGGGCGTCACGCTCGTCGGCTCGCTCGGCAACAACCACGAGGACCTGGGCGCGCCGCGCACCGACGTGAGCAGCCCGGACTACGGCGCCGACCCGTACCCGCGCCCGATCGACAACGCGACCTGCTGGGACCTGCCGGTCGAGGGCCCGCACGTGATCGGCGTGTCGGCGGTCGGGCCGTCCGGCAAGAAGTCCGACTACTCGAACTACGGCACCGAGCAGATCTCGGTGGCGGCGCCGGGTGGCTGGTTCCGGGACGGCTTCGGCACCGACACGTACCGCACCGACGCCAACATGATCCTCTCCACGTACCCGAAGAAGGTGCTCCAGGAGGAGGGGTCGGTCGACGAGAACGGCAACATCGTCGCCGGCTTCGAGAACTCGGTGTTCAAGCAGTGCACCGCGAAGGGTGAGTGTGGCTACTACACCTACCTCCAGGGCACCTCGATGGCGTCCCCGCACGTCTCGGGCGTGGCGGCGCTGATCGTCAGCAAGCACGGCAAGAAGGAGGGCCGCAACGGCTACGGCATGGCGCCGAACCTGGTCGAGCAGCACCTCTACCGGACGGCGGCCGAGCACGCCTGCCCGGAGCCGCGGCTGCAGAGTTACACCAACGAGGGCCGGAGCGCCGAGTTCGACGCGTACTGCGCGGGCTCGCTGAACTTCAACGGCTTCTACGGCTACGGCATCGTCGACGCCTACGCCGCGGTGAAGACCCCGGTCAAGCCGAACGTACGACCGTAACGACCGTTTCCCCGAGGTGGCGGTGTCCGGATCACCCGGACGCCGCCACCTCGGCGTTCCGGCGGGTGTCACGGGCGCCACCCCCGGGCCACCAGTGCGGCGCGGATCTCCCGCACCAGGTCGGGGAACTCCTTGCGCAGGCGGCGGCCGGTCACGTGCAGCACCAGCCAGCCGGCCGCGACGAGCTGGTTGAGCCGCCGCCGGTCGAGGTGCATCCGGTCCGCGTCGGAGTGCCACTGACCGTCGTACTCGACCGCGACGCGGAACTCCGGCCAGGCCAGGTCGGGGTGCAGGATCAGGCCGGTCGACACCCGCACCGGATACTGGGCCACCGCGCGGGGCAGGCCGGCGAGGGCGAGACGGACCCGCAGGTGGGACTCGGGCGGGGACTGGGCCAGCCCGTCGGTCAGGCCGAACACCCACGCCGCCCGCCGCCCACCGGGGCGGCAGGCGTTCCGGGCCGCCTCGCTCGCCAGCGCCGACCGGTTCACCGAACCGGTACGCAGCAGCCCGTCGATGATGCCGACCGCCTTCACCGGATCGGCCCAGACCGCTGTCTCCCAGGCACAGGCGGCCGGCTCGGTGCGTGGCGGCGGCCCGGCCAGGGTCAACGCCGCGCCGGGGGACGACTCTGTGAACGGGCTCGATGCGGCTGAGTTCTGCGGGTCGGCCGGGCCGGGCGGTCCGGGGCGGTTGTGGGGGTGGGCCGGATCCGGCGATCTGGTCCGGCCCGGTGTGCCCGGGAGGCGGTCCGCCGCAGGCGGTGCTGCTACGGGCGACCTGGTGCCGGTGGCAGGGCGTGTGCCTGCGGATGGGCTCGTGCCGTCGGGTGGGCTCGTCCTGGCGGGCGACCTCGTGCCGGTGGGTGGGCTTGTGCGCGCGGGTGCGGCGGCGCCGACGGGGACCAGGAGGCCGCTGCGGGTGCTCGACATCGGGGCGTGGTGCACCCGGACACCCGGCTGGGAGTCGGCCCGGACCGTGGCCGGCAGCAGGACGTGCACGTCGTCGGTGAAGCCCGCGGCGTGCTCGACCCCGTGCAGGTAGGCCGCCGAAGGGCCGGCGATCGCCGCGCCGGGTGGCAGGCGCAGCAGCGCCGCGCGACAGGCCAGCGCGTGGTCACGGTCGAGCCGCGCGTCGGCGTAGACGTCCTGCCGGAGCCGGACCCAGGACGCGCCGCGCAGATGGTGCCGGGACAGCAGCCCGTGCCGGATAGCTTCCGAGCCCCGGAAGACCTGCCAGGCCAGCTCCGGTGGGCGATGAGGATGAGGTGGCATGTGACGAGCGTGGCGGCGCACGGGTCGAGATCGATACCCCTGTGGACAGCCGCAGCCGTGCCGCCCTCCGCGCCCTGTGGACAACCCCCGCGCGGCCTGTCCGCGTGCTATGGCCTTCGACCTGCTCATGATCCACTCCACCTCGGGGAGGTGGTGGTGTCCGGGCCGCTTGATGCAGCCACCTCGCCGAGCTGGCGTAAAGGGCGCGCGCGGGTCAGGAGAGCGCGGTGGCGACCGCCTCGGCGGCGGCCGTCACCTGGGCGCCGATGTCCGCCACGTCGAGCGGGGTCAGCGACACCACCCCGACGCTGCCCTCCAGGCCGGGCACACCCAGCACCGGCGCCGCCACCCCGTACGCGCCTGATTGAAGCTCACCGCTGGTGCTCACCGGCCCCGGATCGCCGGCCCGCCCGGCCAGCACGGCCCGGCCGGCGGCGCCCCGCTCCAGGGGGTGCCGGGTGCCGGTCCGGTACGCCACGTGGAAGGACGTCCAGCTCGGCTCGACCACCGCGAGCGCCACCCCCTCGCCGCCCTCGACCACGGTCAGGTGGGCCGTCGCCCCGGTGCCCTCGGCGAGGCGGCGCAGCGCCGGCAGCGCGCCCTCGGCGAGCAGCGGCTGGGCGCGGCGGGCCAGGTGCAGCACGCCCACGCCGATGCGCAGCCGGCCCTCGCCGTCGCGGCGGAGCATGCCGTGGCCGGTCAGCGCGCCGACCAGCCGGTAGACAGCGGCGCGGCCGATGCCCAGCCGGTGCGCCGCCTCGGTGACGGTGAGCCCGCCCGGCGCGTCCGCGACGAGGTGCAGCAGGCGCAGACCCCGGTCCAGGGTCTGTGCGGTCTCTCCCGTGCGCGCCGCCGTGTCCACAGCACGCAGCGTACGACCCGGCTCCGGCCAACCTCGAAATGTGCGGACGGCTACCCTTGTGAGGTGACGCTACGCCTGTATGACACCGCCACCCGATCGGTGCGGGACTTCGTCCCGCGGGAAGCCGGCAAGGTGGGGGTCTACCTGTGTGGTCTCACGCTCCAGGCCCCGCCACACATCGGCCACCTTCGCTCCGGCGTCAACTACGACGTGCTGCGCCGCTGGCTGCTCGACAAGGGCTTCGAGGTCACGTTCATCCGCAACCTGACCGACATCGACGACAAGGTCCTGGCCAAGGCGATGGAGCAGGACCGGCCGTTCTGGTCGATCGCGTACACCAACGAGCAGATCCTCGCCGCCTCCTACCGGGCGCTCAACGTGCTCCCGCCGACGTACGAGCCGCGGGCCACCGGGCACGTCCCGGAGATGCACGAGCTGATCGCCCGGTTGATCGAGACCGGTCACGCCTACCCGGCCACCGACGGCTCCGGCGACGTCTACTTCGACGTGGCCTCCTGGCCGGCGTACGGCTCGCTGTCCGGCCAGTCCCCGGCGGACATGCAGCCGGCCGGTGACGCCCCCGACCGGGGCAAGCGGGACCCGCGCGACTTCGCGCTCTGGAAGGGCGTCAAGCCGGACGAGCCGGCCGACGCCTCGTGGCCGTCGCCGTGGGGTCGCGGCCGGCCGGGCTGGCACATCGAGTGCTCGGCCATGTGCTGGCGTTACCTGGGCCCCGAGTTCGACATCCACGGCGGCGGGCTCGACCTGACGTTCCCGCACCACGAGAACGAGATCGCCCAGTCGCAGGCCGCCGACCTGCCGTTCGCGCGCTACTGGGTGCACCACGGTCTGCTCGGCATCGGTGGCACCAAGATGGGCAAGTCGCTGGGCAACACGCTCGACCTCGACTACGTGGCCTCGCTCGGGGTGCGCCCGGTGGAGCTGCGCTACTACTACGTCGCCGCGCACTACCGGTCCCGCATCGACTACTCCGAGGACGCGCTGCGCGAGGCCGCCGTGGCGTACCGGCGGGTCGAGGGCTTCGTGCAGCGGGCGGCCGAGCGGGTCGGCGGCGGCCGGCCCGGCGACCTGCCGGCCGCTTTCGTCGCCGCGATGGACGACGACCTCAACACCTCGGCGGCGCTCGCGGCGCTGCACGAGGTGGTCCGCGACGGCAACACCGCGCTGACCGCCGGTGACGATGTGACCGTCCGCACGACGCTCGCCTCCACCCGGGCGATGCTGGATATCCTCGGCGTCGACCCCCTGGACCCGGCCTGGACCGGCGGCGGCCGCACGGACGACCTGCGCGGCGTGGTGGACTCCCTGATCGCGCTGGCCCTGGAGCAGCGCGCGCAGGCCCGCGGCCGCAAGGACTGGGCCGCCGCCGACGCCGTACGCGACCAGCTCAAGCAGGCCGGCGTGGTCGTCGAGGACACCCCCCAGGGCCCGCGTTGGACTATTGGAGAGCAGGACTGATGGCCGGCAACTCACAGCGCCGAGGCCGGCGACTGGCACCGAAGGCGGGCGCCCCCAAGGGCACCGGCGGCAAGAACAAGGACTCCCTCGCCGGGCGTGGGCGCACGCTGCCCGCCGACGAGCGGCCGTGGCACAAGGCGTACTCGGGCACCGAGAAGTTGCCCCAGCGCACCGCCTGGAAGCAGGAGAAGGAGCGCCGCGCCGCCGCCGAGGAGGGCCGCGCCCCCAAGATCGGCCAGCCCGGCACCAAGGACACCACCTGGGGCAAGGGCGGTGGCCGGGGCACGCCCACGACGAAGGGGCGGGGCGGAAAGCCGGCCGGCCGGGGCGGCCCCCGGGTCGCGCCGGGCCGCAAGGCCAACCCGGCGAAGGACAGCCCTGAGCTGCTGGTCGGGCGCAACCCGGTGCTGGAATCGCTGCGCACCCAGGTGCCGGCGACCGCCCTCTACACCGCGCAGGGCATCGACGTCGACGACCGGGTCAAGGAGATCGTCCGTACCGCCGCCGACCGGGGCATCGCGATCCTGGAGGTCAGCCGCGCCGAGCTGGACCGGATGACCGGCGGGGTGCTGCACCAGGGCGTCGGCCTCCAGGTGCCGCCGTTCGCCTACGAGCCGTTCGACGACCTGGTGGCCGCCGCGCTGGAACAGGCCGCCCCGCTGCTCGTCGCGCTGGACGGCGTCACCGACCCGCGCAACCTCGGCGCGGTCATCCGGTCGGCCGCCGCGTTCGGCGCGCAGGGTGTGTTCGTACCCGAAAGGCGTGCCGCCGGGATCACCGCGACCGCCTGGCGGACCAGCGCCGGCGCGGCCGCGCGCGTGCCCGTCGCCCAGGTCACCAACCTGACCCGGTCGCTCAAGGCGTGCAAGGACGCCGGCTTCGTCGTGGTCGGCCTGGACGCCGACGGGCAGACCGACCTGTACGACCTGGAGGCCGCCGTCGGCCCGCTCGTCGTGGTGGTCGGCTCGGAGGGGCGCGGCCTGTCCCGCCTGGTCGGCGAGACCTGCGACCTGACCGTCAGCATCCCGATGGTCTCCGACGTGGAGTCGCTCAACGCGAGCGTCGCCGCCGCCGTCACGCTGGCCGAGGTCGCGCGCCGCCGGTCCGTCGAGGTTTGATCGAGAGTACGAAAAAGGGGCGGTCCGCCGTGGCGGGCCGCCCCTTTTCTCGGGTACGTCAGATCCGCTGGCCGGTGGCGGAGTGGAAGACGTGGCTGCGGCCGGTACGCGGCTTGACGAACACGGTGTCACCCATGTTCGGCATGCTGCGCCGGTCGGTACGGACCACGAACCGCTCGTTGTGGCCCTCCAGCGCGGCGTGGCCGTAGACGTTGGCGTCGGAGCCCAGGTCCTCGACCAGCTCGACCACCACCGGCATGCCGCCCTCGGACGGGCTGACCAGGTCGCAGTCCTCCGGCCGGAAGCCGACGGTGACCTTGCCGTCGCCGCCCTCGGCGCTGGCCGCCTGGACCTGCTCGCGGGTCAGCGGCACGATCATCTCGGCGAACGCGCCGCCCTGCTCGGTCAGCTTCACCGTCTTGATGTTCATGGCCGGGGAGCCCATGAAGCCGGCGACGAAGACGTTGGCCGGGGTGTCGTAGAGCGCCCGCGGGGTGTCCACCTGCTGGAGCACGCCGTCCAGCATGACCGCCACCCGGTGACCCATGGTCATGGCCTCGACCTGGTCGTGGGTGACGTACACGGTGGTGACGCCCAGCTTCGCCTGCAGCGAGGCGATCTGGGTACGGGTCTGGACACGCAGCTTGGCGTCGAGGTTCGACAGCGGCTCGTCCATGAGGAAGACCTGCGGCTCGCGGACGATCGCGCGGCCCATGGCGACACGCTGGCGCTGACCGCCGGAGAGCGCCTTCGGCTTGCGGCTGAGGAACTCCTCCAGCTGGAGCAGCCCGGCCGCCTCCTTGACCCGCCGGTCGATCTCCGACTTCGAGGTCTTGCGCAGCTTGAGCGCGAACGCCATGTTCTCGTACACCGTCATGTGCGGGTAGAGGGCGTAGTTCTGGAAGACCATCGCGATGTCGCGGGCCTTCGGGGGGAGGTGCGTGACGTCGCGGTCGTCGATGTAGATCGCGCCGTCGTCGACGTCCTCCAGGCCGGCGAGCATCCGGAGGCTGGTGGACTTGCCGCAGCCGGACGGACCGACCAGGACGAGGAACTCCCCGTCACCGATCTGGAGGTCGAGCTGGTTGACGGCGGGGCGCTCGGTGCCCGGGTAGATCCGGGACGCCTTCGCGTAGGTGACCGTAGCCATGATGGAGCGCTTCCTTTCACCGGCAGGAACGTGCCGGACGATCCGAGTGAAGGAGCGACCGGCGCCCAAGGCACCGGCCAACGGGGTCGTCGCTCAGGCAGCCGAAGCCCGCCGGAGTGTCGTCCGTGTCACTGCACGGTAAACGGCTTTCGCGATCGTGCCAAGACGTGTCGCTCCGGGTGGGATGGACGGCATACGCATAACGGTCAGTCGGGCACTGCGAGGCATCAATCTCCCCGCTGGGAGCGCGCCCGGGCGATGATCCATCGGCCGCACCGGTCGGGATGCCGACGTTTTCCGTGCTCGGGAGCCCTGCGAGGCGGGATTTCCGGGGCTCAGTCGCTATGCTGAGCCCGACGCACGCGCCCCTGTAGCTCAGCTGGCCAGAGCACTCGCCTTGTAAGCGAGATGTCGCCGGTTCGATCCCGGCCGGGGGCTCCAATTCCATCAGGCGTTTCGCGGCGGCAGCCGCTGCGATCTGGCCGGATGACAGCAACGAGGGTCACGACCGCCCGTCACAGGCCCTAGCCTGACGGCCATGACTCTTGATCTCATCCTGCTACCCGAGCCCGTCGGACAGCCCTCGCTGAAGGCGTCGGACGGCGAACGGAAGGGTGCGGGTGAGCCGTCCGACTCGCAGGCATGGGACGCCATCGTTTCCGGCGTACGGGACGTCGTCGGCGAGGTGGTTCTGGGCGAGGACGGCCCGAGCCGCACGCTGACGCACCAGCCCAGCGGCATTACGGTGCGCTACCGGTCCGGTGAGACGGCCATCAATCTGCCGTTCTGGCACAGTGGCAGTGACGTGGATGCTGAAGGGCTCGTCCGGACCATGTACCGGATCGGGCACGTGGTGGCGGACGCGACGGGCCTGGTCGCCCATGTTTCGCAACTGGGTGTGCCGCTGACCGAAGCTGAGTCCAGGATCGACGCTGCGGTCGATCTGCTGTTGGACGATCCCGTTTCGTCTCACCTCTGGCCGCGCGATGGGTTCCGGGTCTACTTCACCGGGTCCCTCACCCTTGCCGACGCCGTGCAGCGCCTGAAGTCGATGGTGGTGGCCGAGGAGAGCGACCGATTCACCGTCCAATGGTCCGATGGTCCCCAGCTGGAGGTGACCTTCGACGCGGGGCCACGGATTGTCGCTGAGGCCGCTGAGGTCGCCGAGGACTATGGCATCCCCGAGATGGCTACCTACGACCGCCGGTTCCAGGTCACGTTCGACGATCTCGACGAGGTGCTCCAGGAAGTCAACACCCTGATCGAGGTCAACCTACAGCTCCAGGACCTCACCGGAGGTTACGTGAAACGTTCCTGGAACGACGAGGTGTCGCCGCCGTACGACGACCCGGTGGACGGCAGCTAACGGACCTGTACCTCGCACTCCGGACAAGATGCCGACAACACCGCAGGTCAGCTGACCTGCCCTGGTCCGTGAGGAACATGCCGGTCACGCCCACCACGGTCAGGGCCACGGCGACCGTCACGCCGCCGCTGCCCTGAGTGACGCCGGCGGAGTCGGCACGTCGGCGGTGCGGGGCGGCTCGATGCTCGACAACCGGACAGCTGTTCTTTACAGGGACGCCGATCGATGGACATGATCGTCAGGGAAGGTTGCTGTCACTTTCCTCGACGAAGGGTCGCCGTCATGCCGATCACGTCCGTCACCCTCACCCCGCGTGCCTGGCGCCGTGCCGCCGCGATCACCGCCGCCGCCCTCGCAGCCGCCGTTCTCGCCGCCGTGAACGCGCAGCCGGCCTCGGCCACCCCTCCCGGCATTCCCTCCCGGGCAACGGCGCAGTCGCAGCTCAACGCCCTGACAGTGGCAGCACAGGGCTCGATGGCCGGCTACTCGCGGGACCTGTTTCCCCACTGGATCACCATCACCGGCGCCTGCAACACCCGCGAGCAGGTCCTCAAGCGGGACGGCACGTCCGTCGTGGTCGACAGCTCCTGTGCCGCTACGTCCGGCCGCTGGTACAGCCCCTACGACGGTGCGACCTGGTACGCCGCCTCCGACGTCGACATCGACCACGTCGTGCCCCTGGCGGAGGCGTGGCGGTCCGGAGCCAACTCCTGGACGACGAGCCGTCGGCAGAGCTTCGCCAACGACCTGACCCGCCCGCAGTTGATCGCGGTCACCGACAACGTCAACCAGGCCAAGGGGGACCAGGACCCCTCGACGTGGCAGCCGCCCCTGACGTCGTACCGCTGCACCTACAGCAAGATGTGGATCACCGTGAAGTACAACTGGGGCCTGACGCTCCAATCATCCGAGAAGTCCGCACTGCAGAGCATGCTCAACACCTGCGCCTCGTGATCGCAGGAGCCGTCGCGCGGGCCGGATGACAGCGGCGTACACAGTTCTCCGACCGGAGTGTCGGCGGGCGCGCCGCCGATCGACGTCTCGGTAGGCTGGCCGGCGGGGGGACGGCGTGAGCAGAGCGGTCGAGGAGTCCAATCGGGCGATGCTGCGGGCCCGCGACGCGATGGACCGGGCGTACGCGCAGCCGCTGGACATCGCCGCGCTGGCCCGGATCGCCCACGTGTCCGAGGCGCACTTCATCCGTACCTTCCGGGCCACCTTCGGCGAGACCCCGCACCGCTACCTGCAACGCCGCCGGGTCGAGCGGGCCATGGCCCTGCTGCTGGAGACCGACCGCGACGTCACCGACATCTGCCTCGCCGTCGGCTTCAACAGCCTCGGCACGTTCAGCCGGACGTTCCACGGCATCGTCGGTGCGTCGCCCTCGGCCTTCCGGCGTCGCCGGGCCGCGCCGCCGGACGTGCCGAGCTGCTTCGCCAAGTCCTGGACCAGACCGAGCAGTTTTGGATAAGCAGCAGGTCAGGCCGCTGCTCTAGCGTCGTCGGCATGACGATGACTTCGACTTCCCGCTCGCAGATCTACGTGCTCGACCAGGACGAGGCGCTCGACTTCTACGTCGGGAAGCTGGGCCTGGAGGTCAGCACCGACCAGGATCTCGGCTTCATGCGCTGGCTCACCGTGAACGTGCCGGGGGACCCGGGCCGGGAGATCCTGCTGGAGAAGCCGGGCCCGCCGGCCCTGGACCCGAAGACCGCCGAGCAGGTCCGGGAGCTGCTGACCAAGGGCGCCGCGGGCGGGTTCCTCTTCTTCACCACCGACGACGCGCACAAGACGTACGCGGATCTGGTCGCGAAGGGTGTGGAGGTGACCGACGAGCCGACCGACCGGCCGTACGGGATCGACTTCGGCATCCGCGACCCGTTCGGCAACCGGATCCGGATCGGGCAGATGCGCCAGGGGCAGTGAACGGCGCGGCGGCGGGCTAGTCTCGCGGTCCCCGACCGTGGAGGCGCCGATGCCCAGCCGCCTGCTCTACCTGGTCCGCCACGGCGAGCAGGACCGCGCGGAGGAGGAGGCCGACACCGGCCTGTCCGAGCGCGGCCGGCGGCAGGCGACGCTGCTGGGTGAACGGCTGCGCGGCACGCGCTTCGCCGCCGTACACCATGGGCCGGCCCGCCGGGCCGCGGAGACCGCCGCGCTGGTCGCGGCGTCGCTGCCGGGTGTTCCGGTACGCGAGGACGACCGCGCCGGCGACCACGTGCCGCACGACACCGACCCGGCCGACCTGCCCGAGCGGTACGCGGAGTTCCTGGCCGGGTTCACCGAGCGGGAGCGGCGCGACGGGCCGCGTGTGACCGCGGAGGCGGTGGCGCGGTTCGCCGCCGCCCCCGCGGAGGGTGACGTACGCGAGTTGGTCGTCACCCACAACTTCCTGGTCGCCTGGCTGGTGCTGCACGCGCTGGAGGCGCCGCCGCACCGCTGGATCGGGCTCAACCACCAGAACTGCGGGCTCACCGTGATCCGTTACAGCTCGGGCGGCCCGCCGACGCTCGTCGCGCTCAACGACGTCGCCCACCTGCCGCCCGAGCTGCGTGCCACCGGCCTGCCCGACGACTACCGGTTCTGACCTGGTGCTCAGGCGATCAGCTTCACCACGGCGTCGGCGACGGCGCGGGCGGACTGCGGGTTCTGGCCGGTCACCAGGCGCTCGTCGACCACCACGTGCTCGGTGAAGTCCGGCGCCGGCACGTGCTGCGCGCCGGCCTCGGTGAGCTTGTCGGCGAGCAGGAACGGCACCTCGTCGGTGAGGCCGACGGCCGCCTCCTCGCTGTTGGTGAAGCCGGCGACACGCTTGCCGGCGACGAGCCGTGAGCCGTCGGTGAGGGTCAGGTTCACCAGCGCCGACGGGCCGTGGCAGACGGCGGCCACCACGCCGCCGCGCTCGTAGACCGAGCGGGCGATCCGGGCCAGGTCGGGGTCGTCGGGGAAGTCCCACATGGTGCCGTGACCGCCGGCGAAGAGGATCACGTCGTACCCGGCCGGGTCGACGTCTGCGGCCTTCGGGGTGTCGGTGACGCCGGCGGTGGCGAGGAAGTCGTTCTGGGTGCTGTCGTTCTCGTCCCGCCCGTCGACCGGCGGCTCGCCGCCGGCCACTGAGACCAGGTCGACGTCGTAGCCGGCGGCCCGGAACACCTCCCACGGCTCGGCGGCCTCGCCGACGTAGTAGCCGGTCGAGCGGCCGGTGCGGCCCAGCTCGGAGTGACTGGTCAGGGCGATGAGTGCGCGAGTCATGCCTTCCATGCTGGCCCCGCCGCGGGCCGGCCGGCCATAGGCCGATGTCACAGCCGGAACGGGTTTGAAGTCGGCGCCGGTCAGCCGGTGGCGCCGTTGAGCAGGTCCACCACCTGCGCGGTGACGGCGGGCGGCGTGGCCTGCGGCGGGCAGTCCACGTAGCTGACCTGGTTGGGCCCGACGGTGAGCCGGTAGCTGAACGCGTCGGCGCACATGGTCGCCGGTGCGGTGACGGCGGCTTCGGCGGCCAGCCGGGGGTCGGCCGCGAGTTGCCGCAGCCGGGTGAGCTTCTCCGCGGCGAGCTGCCCCTCTCGGGAGGCGCCGGCGCGGTCGGTGCGGGTCCAGTGGCCGTCCGGCCCGACCCGGACGGTGTCGGTCAGCCCGGCGATGCCGCCCGACTTCACGAGCACGACCTCGGTGGCCAGCGGCGAGGGCCCGTCCGTGACGACGGGTGGCGCGTCGGTGCGGGCGCAGCCGGCGAGCGGGACGAGAAGGGCGGCGACGGCCGCCACGGCGGGGGCAGCTCTCATACCGGTTCGGACGCGCGACGGGACCACCCGGTTCCGGTCCACCGGTCCTCCTCATCCGTTCGGTCAGTGTCTCCGGCGGGTTCCCGCCAGCCTCTTTCACGTTCGTCGATGTATCGCTATATCTACATCAGTGACTACCCCCGTCACAACATTCGCCTTCCAGGAGGGCCCGTGAAAAGATCCGTCGCCGCCGTCAGCGCAGCGCTGCTCACCAGCAGCGTGCTGGCCTGCGTCACCACCTCGGCGCAAGCGGCAGCGCCAACCGCCCCCAGCCCCGAGACCTCGGCCGCGGCCAAGGCCGCGAGCCTGCTGCGCGCCAATCCCGGCGTCGTCAAGGGCGCCGGCGGTGAGGCCTATCAGGCCGTCCGCACCAAGGTCGACCCCTCCGGGGCGGCGCACACCCGGTACAGCCGGACCTATCAGGGTCTCCGGGTGTACGGCGGTGACTTCGTCATCCACACCGCCCCCAACGGCACCATGACCAGCGCGTCGGTCAGCCTCGACGCCCCGCTGACCCTGAGCACCACCGCGAAGGTCGGCGCGGACGCGGCCAAGGCCAGCGCCCGCAAGACGTTCTCCGGCTCGCTCACCTCGGTCGGCACGCCGGAGTTGTTCGTCGACGCCAGCAGCGGCAAGGGCCGCCTCGCCTGGGAGACCGTCGCGACGGGCTGGAAGGCGGACAAGCAGACCCCGTCGAAGCTGCACGTCGTCACCGACGCCACCACCGGCAAGGTGATCGGCTCGTACGACGAGATCGAGACGGTGGCCGGCACCGGCCAGGGCATCTACACCGGCTCGGTCACCATCGACACCACGCTCTCCGGCAGCACGTACCAGATGATCGACCCGGTACGCGGCAACGGCCGCACCTGCGACATGAACAACGGGACCTCCACCTGCACCACGTTCACCGACGCGGACAACGCGTGGGGCAACGGCGCCACCTCGAACCGGCAGTCGGCCGCCGTGGACGCCCACTTCGGCGCCGCCAAGACGTTCGACTACTTCAAGAACGTGCACGGCCGCAACGGCATCTTCGGCAACGGCCAGGGCGTGCCGAGCCGGGTGCACTACGGCAACAACTACGTCAACGCCTTCTGGGACGGGGCCCAGATGACCTACGGCGACGGCTCGGGCAACTCCCGCCCGCTGGTCTCGCTGGACGTCGCCGGCCACGAGATGAGCCACGGCGTCACCGAAGCGCTGGCCGGGCTGGTCTACTCCGGTGAGTCCGGTGGCCTGAACGAGTCCACCAGCGACATCTTCGGCAACATGGTGGAGTTCTACGCCGCCGCGCCGAGCGACCCGGGCGACTACCAGGTCGGCGAGAAGATCAACATCAACGGCAACGGTACGCCGCTGCGCTACATGTACAACCCGTCGCTGGACGGCTCGTCCGACTCCTGCTGGTCCACCAGCACGAAGAACAAGGACGTGCACTACTCCTCCGGCGTCGGCAACCACTTCTTCTTCAACCTCGCCGAGGGCACCGGCGCCACCGCGTACGGCACCTCGCCGGTCTGCGGCTCGGCCCCGGCGGTCACCGGCATCGGCCGCACCAAGGCGGAGAAGATCTGGTACCGGGCGCTCGACGTGTACTTCACCTCGAACACCTCGTACGTCAACACCAGCAACCCGGCCAACACCGCCCGCGCGTACACCCTGCGGGCCGCCACCGACCTGTACGGCAACTGCTCCACCGAGTACAAGACCGTCCAGGCCGCCTGGACCGCGGTGAACGTCGCCGGTAACGACGCGCCGTGCAGCTCCACCGGCAACGACTTCTCCGTCTCGCTCTCGCCGACCGCCGGTTCGGTCACCGCGGGCGGTTCGGTCACCGCCACCGTCGCCACGGCCACCACCAACGGCAGCGCGCAGACCGTGACGTTCTCCGCGTCCGGCCTGCCGACCGGCGCCACCGCGTCGTTCAGCCCCTCCTCGGTGACCTCGGGCGGCTCGTCCACGCTCACCATCTCCACCAGCTCCAGCACGCCGACCGGCACCTACTCGGTGACCGTCACCGGCAGCGCGGCGTCCGGCACGAAGACCGCCACGTTCTCGCTGACGGTGAACGGCACCGGCGGCGGCTGCACCGGCGCGGGCCAGAAGCTCGGCAACCCGGGCTTCGAGTCCGGCAACACGGTCTGGACCTCCACCTCCGGCGTGATCGGCCAGTACGGCTCGCAGGGCCAGCCGACCCGCACCGGTACGTGGAACGCCTGGCTCAACGGCTACGGCACCACCCGCACCGACTCGCTGTCGCAGTCGGTGAGCCTGCCGAGCGGCTGCTCCACGTACACCTTCTCGTTCTGGCTGCACATCGACTCGGCCGAGACCACCAGCAGCGTCCAGTACGACAAGCTGAACGTGCAGGTGCTCAACTCCTCCGGTTCGGTGCTGGCCACGCTGGCGACCTACTCGAACCTGAACAAGGCCAGCGGCTACAGCCAGAAGTCGTTCTCCCTGGCGTCGTACGCCGGGCAGACCGTCACGCTGAAGTTCACCGGCACCGAGGACGTCTCCCTGCAGACGTCGTTCGTGCTCGACGACACCGCTGTCAACGTCTCCTGACCTGACCGCCCGACCCCGGGGCCCGGCGGCCACCCCACGCGGGTGGCCGCCGGGCCCCGCCCGTTACGGTCGCACCATGTCCGACGCGGAACTCACGGTCAGGGTGGACGGCCCGGTGGCAACCGTGGTCATCCACAACCCGGCCCGGCGCAACGCCATGACCCCGGCCATGTGGCGGCAGCTCCCGGTGCTGCTCGACGGTCTGGAGGCCGACCCTGCGGTACGGGTGCTGGTGCTCACCGGCGCGGCCGGCACGTTCTGCGCCGGGGCCGACCTCGGCGACCTGGACGAGCTGCTGGCCGCCGGAGACGGCAGCATCGCGGTGGCCGCCGAGGAACGGCTCGCCGCGTTCGGCCGTCCCACTGTGGCCGCGATCGAGGGCGCCTGCGTGGGCGGCGGCTGCCAGCTCGCCGTCGCCTGCGATCTGCGGCTGGCCTCGGCGGAGGCCCGGTTCGGCGTACCCCCGGCCCGGCTCGGCCTGGTCTACCCGGCGCCGACCACCCGCCGGCTGGCCGCGCTCGTCGGTCCGTCCGCCGCCAAGCACCTGCTGTTCAGCAGCGAGCTGGTCGACGCCGAGCGGGCGCTGCGGATCGGCCTGGTGGACGAGGTGCTGCCGGCCGGGGAGCTGGCCGGGCGGGTGACAACGCTGACCGCCACCATCGCCGAGCGTTCCCGGCTCACGGTGGCCGCCGCGAAGGAGATCGTCGACGGGCGCGCCGACGCCGACCGGCTCGCGTGGTGGCACGGCCAGGTGCGGGACAGCGGCGAGGCCCGCGAGGGGGTGGCGGCCATGAACGAGCGCCGCCCGCCGCGCTTCGGCTGGACCCCGCCGACCGCCCACTGACCGCCGTTTGCCCGGCACCCCTCGGCGGGTACGTCCCGACCGGCGATCCAGCGGTCACCGCGCCGACCGGCTCCGGCTGACCTGGGCCAGCAGTTCGTCCACCGACCACTGGTCGGAGGCGTGTTCGCCGTACTTCTCGGCGAGCACCCGCCCGTCCGGCGCGATCAGGAAGTCGGCCGGCAGCCCGAACCGGCCGCCGTGCGGCGTAAGGGATGGCGACCGCTCCCGTCCGCGCAGGATGTGCCAGGTGCTGATCGCCACGCCGCGCAGGATCGGCAGCCAGGCGCGCGGGTCGAGCAGCGACCGCCGCGCCGACTCCACCCCGAACTCCCGGTAGAGCCGCCGGTCCGGATCGGCCACCACGGCGAACGGCAGGTCGGCGACGTGCTCGCGCAACTCGTCGGCGGGGGAGTGGAAGAGCACCACCTCGCGTACGCTCGCCGCCTCGATCTCGGCGTGCCGGCGGACGATCGAGCGCAGGTGGAGGTTGCAGACCGGGCAGCCGGCGAAGCGACGGAACTGGAGGTGGATGAGGCGGTCCGGGTCCGGCAGGGCGACCTGGGCACCGGTCACGCTGGTGAGATGGCGAGGGGTGACGACGTCCATGCGCGCTCCCGTTGTAGGCGTACGACGTACTCCTACAACCGTAGGCGTATCTTGTACGCTGTCAAGGCCATGCCCCGTCCCCGTTCCCTGACCCCGGCCCAGCTCGCCGACGCGGCGCTCGCGGTGCTCGACCGGGACGGCCTCGCCGGCCTCACCATGCGCGCGGTCGGCGCGCAGCTCGGCACCAGCACGATGGGCCTCTACCGCTACGTCGCCGACCGCGACGAGTTGGAAGCGCTCGTCGTCGAGCGGGTCCTCGAACCGGTCGACACCCGCCCGCCGCCCGACGTCCCGTGGGCGGACGGCATCCGGGACCTGGCCGAGCGGGTACGCCGCGCGGTCGGTCTCCACCCGGCAGTGGTGCCGTTGCTCCCCGCGTACCGGCACCGCTCGCCGACGATCCTGCGCTGGGGCGAGGCGGTGCTCGCGGTGCTGACCGGGGCCGGCTTCACCGGCACCGGACGGGTGATCGCGTTCCGTGCCCTGCTCGGCTACGTGGTCGGCGCGATCCAGATGGAACACCTCGGCGCGCTGGCCGGGCCCGGCACGGCTGTCATCGCGGCGCTGCCCCGCGACGAGTTCCCCCTGCTCGCCGCGACCGCGCGCGATGCCGGCGTGGTCGTACCGGAGGACGAGTTCGGCGGCGGGCTGGACCTCCTGCTCGACGGGCTGGCCCGGCGTCTCGACAGGTAGGCGCACTGGTGGGACCGGCGGGCGCGGCGCCGGGGCGTACCCCCGACACCGCCCCCTGTGCCCGCCGGCCGTCCGTCACCGCGCCAGCGCGGCCCAGCTCGGCGTCACCGGAGCCCGCCGCAGCGGCATGCCCGCCTCGGCCGGGGTCCGGTCACCCTTGCGCTGGTTGCACGCGTAGCAGGCGGCGGTGGTGTTCCCCCAGGTGTTCCGGCCACCGCGCGAGCGGGGCAGGACGTGGTCGATCGTGCTGGCCGCGCCGTCGCAGTAGGCGCACCGCCGCCGGTCGCGCGCCAGCACCCCGGCCCGGGACCAGGCCGGGCCGGCGCTGAACCGCCAGCGGGTCACCACGTACCGGACGAGGCGGACCACCCGCGGCAGCGGGAAGACGCCGATCACCCGGTCCGGCTCGGCCTCGTGGATCTCGGCGACCCGGCGGCAGAGCATCCGGATCGCGTGCTTGACGGTGACCCGGTGCAGCGGGCCGAGGTCGGCGTTTATGACGAGGACGGCGTCCACCGGGCTCTCCCTTCACGATCGGCGGTACGGCGACGAAAAAGCCGCCCGGTCCACGGGACCGGGCGGCGACGACGGGGACGCGCGACGCGCGTCAGTCGTGCCCTCCGGGCCAGGGACCGTGTTCCCGGCAGCCGTCGCCGAGCAGCCACGACGTCATCGTGGTGGCGTATCGCAGCGACATCGACGGCTCCTGGAACGGTGGTTGACCTTGCGCGCTCACGGTAGATCGATTCGGGAATCGTGGCCAACGTATTTCGATCCGTCCTCGGTGGGTCGCCGCTGCCGTCCGGCCCGGCCGGCGCTTCGCGCGGCGGCGAGCGGCCGGTCGATCCGGGCGGTCATCTGCACCACCAGCTCGCTGTCCAGCAGCGGACGGTTCACCTCGGCGGCCACCGACAGCGTCGGCGTGGAGATCGACCGCCAGATCGCGGTGAGCCCGGCGCCGAGGCCGACGAGCGCCACCGCCGCCCGGGTGGTGGGGGAGCCGGCCGCCGCGGCGGCACTGACGCCCACCACCGCCAGCAGCACCACAAGCAGTGGTGCCAGCACCGGCCAGAAGATGCCCCGGGCCGCCTGCGCCACCAGCTTCCGGTCCCGGATGACGACGTTGCGGGCGATCACCGCCCAGTTCTCCTCGTCCAGCAGGTCGCGCGGATGCAGCCCACCGGTGAGCACGTCCTGCCACAGGTCGCCCTGGTTGCGCAGCTCCCGGGCCAGGTCGGCGAGTCCGGCCTCGCCCGGGTCGCCGACGGTGGCCCGGCCGACAGCCGTGGCCCAGGCGGCGAGCGAGCGGCGCACCACGGCGGCCGAGTACGGCGGCAGCACGCTCGCCAGCTCGTCCAGCCACCTGCTGATCTGGAGGTGCCGGCCACCGAACCGGCCGGGGAGCCGGTCGGCGTCGCCGCGCCGTACGGTGTCGGCGAGTGAGCGCCCGAGCCGGTACGCCACGCCCACCCGGTGGTTCGTCGCCATCGTCCAGCGCAGCACGTCGATGTTGAGGTCGTCGAGCGCCCGCAGCAACGGGTCCCGGTCGGCGCCGGTGGCGCGGCGGGCGGCGGCGGTGGACGGCACGGTACGGCCCGCCGGGGTCAGCGGCGCGATCTGGGCCAGCGCCACGTCCACGCCGTCCAGGTACATGCCGAGCCGGTGCCACCCGGCCAACTCGGTCAGGTTCGACAGCTTCGGCGGCGCGGCCACCGGCCGGTTCCCGCCGTCGGTCAGGTCGGCGGTCTGCGCGTGGTGGTAGGCGTCCGCCATCGACCAGCCGAGTCGCAGCGCGGTGACCACCGCGGTCCGCTCGTCCCGTGGTGTCCCGTGCTCCTCGTCGCGCCGCTCGCGCGTCGCGGTGCTCACCGCCCGACCTCCCGTGTCACCGGATCAGTCGAGCGTAGAGGCGTTTTTGCCCGCCTATGACCGTTTCGGGTTCACCCTGCCGGCCAGCAGGCCGCGCGGACGGATCGAGCGGACCGGCTCGGCCGCCGCCCCCTCGGCACGCAGGATGTGGTTCGCCGCGATGATCCCGGTGGCCGCCGACCGTTCCATCAACGCGCTCGGGAACTCCGTGCGGATGCCGTCGCCGGCCAGGTAGAGGCCCGCCGCGTCGGTCTTCACCCCCGGACGCCCGGCGTGGCTACCCGGCGTGAACGCCGGTGCCTGCGCCTCGACCCGGGCGCGCAACTCGCGTACCCGCAGATCGGCCACCTCCGGCCAGAGCGCGGTCAGCTCCCGCAGCATCCGGGCGGCCAGCTCGTCGGCCGGCACGTCCGGCTCGCAGGCGTACGCGTGCAGCTCCACCACCGAGCCGCCGGTCCGCTCGGCCCAGCGGCGGGGCTCGTCCTCCAGCCGGTGGTAGAGCGTCACCGAGTCCAGCGTGGGCTGCCGGGAGACGCCACTGAACACCGCCCGGTCCGGGCGGACGTCCCCGTCCATCCAGTACCGCGCCACCGCGTACGGCGGCCCGGGTGTGCCGAACGCGGGCATCCGCGCCACCAGCTCGGGTGCCGCCGCGACCAGGCCGGGCGAGGCGGCGACCAGCGCGGCGAGCGCGGGCGGGTCCACCGCGAGCACCACGTGCGGCGCCTCCCAGGCGTCGCCGTCCGCGCCGGTGACGCGCCAGCCCGCCGGGGTACGGTCCAGCCGGGCCGCCGGAGCGCCGGTCAGCACCCGGCCGCCGTGCTTCTCCACGTGCCGGGTCAGCGGCTCCCAGATTGCCGTCGCGTAGTCCCGGTCCGGGCAGTCGAACGCCAGCCCCTCCGGGTTGCCGAGCAGGTAGAAGTGGAACTGCGCGATCATCTCGGCGGCCGACATCTCCGCCTCGTGGTTGAAGAACGAGTGGGAGAAGACCTCGAAGAGCATGGCCCGCGCCCGGTCCGGCAGGCGCAGCGAGGTGAGCAGCTCGTCGGCAGTGCGCTCGTCGAACTCCTCGTAGGTGCGCACCGGGTCGTAGGTGAGCAGCGGCAGCGCGGCGTCCCGATCCATCGTGCGCAGGTCCGCCAGGCGCAGGCTCGGACTGCGCAGCAGCAGCGCCAGCAGGTTCGCCGGCGGCGCGGGCGGCAGCTTGCCGAACTCCTCCGTGGGCCACTGCTCGGACAGGATCGGGTACCCCGGGATCGGCTTGAGGAAGCCCAGCGCCGGGTCGACGCGGCGCAGGATCGACCGCCAGTTCCAGTACTGCCGGAAGAACGCGTGGAAGCCGTGCTCGTTGCGCTGGACGCCGTCGGGCAGCTCCTCCGGCCAGGCGCCGAGCCGGCCGCCGAGGTGCGGCGCGGCCTCCAGCACGGTCACCGCCACTCCGCGCTCGGCCAGCACCACCGCCGCCGACATGCCGGCGATGCCGCCGCCGACCACGAGTGCCGCGACCGGTCGCGACACGCGGGGAGCGCCACCGCCGCCCGGGTCCACCACGTGCTCGCGTACGCCGATCAGGCGACCTACCACTTGCGACAGACTCACGGGGCATCCTTCAGTCGGTGGTCCCCCCAGTCTGCCCGAGGTGAAAGGAAGGGGCCCTTTTTAACGCATACGGATGTGCGGGGGCCCTTCTTAACGCCGGGCGGCCCGGTTACGTCCGCGCCGCGCGCCGGCCGCCCGCGCGTCGAGTGCGCCGCGCAGGGGCGCGGGGGAGGTGTTAACAAGGGGCCCTTCCTCTACCGGAGGCGTTAAAAAGGGGCCCTTCCTTTCACTCCAGGCAGTGGCGGGGGCGGTCGGAGGGGGGCCAGACGTACTCCAGGTCGGGGGAGACGTCGGTGAACAGCCGCGCATAGTGGACGGGGTCCTTGCGCAGCAGCGACGACCGGTGGCTGCGGTGCAGGTCGTCGCGGCCCAGCCAGGGCGGCAGCTCACCGGCGGCGGCCAGCTCGTCCTGGGTGCGGATCACGGCGATGCCGCAGGCGGTGGCGAGGTCGGTGGCGAGCGTGCCGGCGCAGGTGTCGGCCCGGCCCGGCTCGCACCACACCGCGCACATGTCCAGCCCGTACCGGGTCAGCGCCTCCTCGTACCCGGCCCACATCTTCACCGCGGGATGGTTGCGCCAGCCGTAGTCCGGCCGGGTCAGGCCGCGCAGCACCTGGATCGTCTCCACGCGCTGCTTGCCCAGCCGCTTCTGGTCCAGCGTCCGGGCGCTGGCCAGGAAGTCCGGATACGGCAGGAACGTCTGCATGCCGGTGCTCTACCCGTACCCGGCCACGCCATGCGTTCATGATCGAGGGGGCTGCGCGTACCGCGAGCGGCTGACTACCATCCGGACATGGCCGAGCCCCTGCGTGACCGCGCACGCCGCGCGACCGGCTGGCGGCTCCGGATGAACGGGGACGAACGCCCCCACTTCGTGGTCTGCGGCTCCGATCCGCTCGCCTACTGGGTGGTCCGGTCGCTGCTCGCCACCGACAGCGCCGACGGGCGGGTGCGGGTCACGCTCGTGGTGCCGGCCCGCCGCCGGTCCGAGGGCCCGGACGGGCGGGACGTGCCGGGGGTACGGGTCGTCACCGCCGAACGGCTCGACGAGGCGGCGTTCCGCCGGGCCGGACTGGCCGGGGCGGCCGGGCTGGCGCTGCTGAACCAGGACGACGTGGGCAACATGCACGCCGCGCTCTGCGCCCAGGAGGTCGAGTCCCGGCTGCGCCTGGTGGTGCGCATGTTCAACACCAACCTGGCGGACGGGCTGCGCCAGCTCTTCCCCGACTCGGCGGTGCTCTCCGACGCCTCGATGGCCGCGCCCGCCTTCGTCGCCGCCGCGCTGGGCGAGGTGGCGCCGACCCACTTCCGGCACGCCGGGCGCACGCTGTACGTGGCGCGGCGCGACGACGTACGCCCCCAGGACGTGGTCTGCGGCCTGGCCGTCACCACGGACCCGGACCTGGTCCGGGTGCTTCCCGCCGACGAGGCCGCGGCCGACGTGGTGCTGGCCGAGGCGACCGGCCGGCCGGCGGGCACGGAGGTGGCCGCGCGGCGGCTGGTGCGGGCGCGGCGGCGACGGCAGCCGGCGGCGGTGCTGCTGCGCGCGGTCCGCCACTTCGCCACCCGCAAGATCGGCATCGCGGTGCTGGTGCTGCTCGGGGTGATCGCGGTGCTGGGCTGGCTCAACGCGCGGGCCGCCGACGTCAGCTGGAGCGAGGCGGTCTACCTGACGCTGGTCACCACGCTCACCGGCCAGGACCCGGACGTCAACAAGCCGGTCGCCGCCCAGGTCATGCAGGTGGTGCTCAACCTGGCCGGGCTGGCGCTGATCCCGCTGATCACCGCAGCGGTGGTCGACGGCGTCGTAAACGCCCGGCTGGCCCTGCACGCCGGCCGGGTCCAGCCGGACCGCTCCGGGCACGTGGTGCTGGTCGGGCTGGGCAACATCGGCACCCGGGTGATGGCCCAGCTGCACGACTTCGGCGTCGAGGTGGTGGCGATCGACAAGAACGCGGACGCGCGGGGCGCCGCGCTGGCGCACCGGCTGGGGGTGCCGCTGATCGTCGGCGACGCGGGCCGGGAGGAGACGCTGCGGTCCGCGTCCGTCGACACCTGCCAGGCGCTGGTGGTGGTCTCCACCGACGACGGGACGAACCTGCGTGCCGCGCTGATCGCCCGGTCGCTCGACCCGGACCTGCGGGTGGTGCTGCGGCTGTTCGACGGCGACTTCGCCGAGCGGATCCAGCAGGCGTTCGGCATCGGCATCTCGCGCAGTGTGTCCTATCTGGCCGCGCCGTCGTTCGCGGCGGCGCTGCTGGACCGCGCGGTCGTCGCCACCATCCCGGTCGACCGGCACGCGCTGCTGGTCACCGAGGTGCCGGTGGTGGCGGGCTCACCGCTGGACGGGCGTCCGCTGAGCGCGGTGGCCCGGCCCGGCGAGGTACGCCTGCTCGCGTACACCCGGCCGAACCAGAAAGCCGACTGGACGGCCGATCCGCGGATGGTGATCCAGGCCGGTGACCGGTTGACTGTGGTGGCCCGGCGGGCCGGGCTGACCGCGCTGCTGCGGGAGACCACGCCCGCGCCGCCGCCGGCGCCCGCCGGTCCACCCGCCGCGCGCCGCCCGGAGGAGTGACCGGCCGCGTCAGGCAGGTCGACGACGGCGGCGGACCGTGTACCCGAGCGCGCCGAGCGCGAGCACGCCGAACCCGGCGAGCACGCTCGGCAGCGGCAGGTTGACCGCCAGCACCAGGCAGCCGACCAGCCCCAGCGCGGCGAGCAGCCGGGCCGGGACACGCCGGGCCGGGTCCGGGCCGAGCGTCAGCGCCGCCGCGTTGGTGATCGCGTAGTAGACCAGCACGGTGCAGCTGGAGAAGCCGATCGCGCCCCGGACGTCGCCGACCGCGACGACGGCGATCACCACGGCGGCCACGGCCAGCTCGGCGCGGTGCGGCACCCGGTGGCGCGGGTGCACCGCCGCCAGCGCGCGCGGCAGGTCCCGGCGGCGGGCCATCGCCAGCGAGGTGCGGCCGACGCCCGCGAGCAGCGACAGCAGCACCCCGGTCACCGCTACCGCCGCGCCGGCCCGGACCAGCCAGGCCAGCCCCGGGTGCCCGGCGGCGGTCACCACCTCGACCAGTGGCGCGTCGGTGGACGCCAGCCGGTCGGCGCCCAGCACGCCGAGCGCGACCACCGCCAGCGTCAGGTAGATCGCCAGCACCGCGCCGAGCGCCAGCGGCACCGCGCGCGGGATGGTGCGCTCCGGGTCGCGTACCTCCTCGCCCAGCGTGGCGATCCGCGCGTACCCGGCGAACGCGAAGAACAGCAGCCCGGCGGCGGTGAGCACACCGCGTACCCCGAGGTCGGCGGGGGCGGTGAGCCGGTCGGCCGCCACCTGCGGGGCGCCGGTCACCGCCACCACGGCGAGCACTGTGAGCACCAGCGCGACCAGCACCCGGGTGGCGGCGGCGGTCTTGCCGATGCCGCGCAGGTTCACCACCGTCACCGCCACCACCGCGAGGACGGCGACGAGCCGCGCCCGCCCCGGCCACAGGTACGCCCCGACGGTCAGCGCCATGGCCGCGCAGCTCGCGGTCTTGCCGACCACGAAGCCCCAGCCGGCCAGGAAACCGGCGAACGGGTGCAGCCGTTCCCGGCCGTAGACGTAGGTGCCGCCGGACTCGGGGTAGCGGGCGGCGAGCCGGGCCGAGCTGGTGGCGTTGCAGTAGGCGATGAAGCCGGCGACCGCCAGCGCGACCAGCAGACCGACGCCGCCGGCTGCCGCCGCGGCGGGGGCGAAGACCACGAAGACGCCCGCGCCGAGCATCGAGCCGAGACCGATGACGACCGCGTCGGGTACGCCGAGTCGCCGCGCCAGTTGTTCCACACCGGCAGCCTAGGAGCGTGCGGTGAACAGCGGGTGCGGTCGCCCGGTCAGCCCGGCGCGGACCAGTCGACCGGCCGCCGCCAGTCGCCGAGCCGGCGCGGCAGCGGCAGGTCGTCCCAGGGCACCCGGCGCAGCAGTCGGTCCAGCAGCAGGCCGAGCAGCAGACCGGCGATCGAGTCGGTGAGCCAGTGCCAGCCCAGGTAGACGGTGGTGCAGAAGACCACCGCCGGGGGCACCACCCGGACCACGGTGACCAGCCGGGGCGGCACGGTCCGGCCGACCGTGCGCACGAGCGGGGCCAGTAGCAGGGCCAGCACGCCGTACCAGACGATCGCGTTGGCGACGTGCCCGGACGGGTACGACTGGGCGAAGCGGACCGGCAGGTCGTGCTGGAACAGCGGCAGCGTCTGCTCGGGCGACAGGAACGGCTCCTTGACCGAGGCGCTCGGCGCCGGCCGGGCCGTCCACACCTTCAGCGGCCCGATCGTGAAGAACGTCAGCACGAACGCGACCACCGGCGGCAGGATCGGCCGCACCGAGCGCAGCCGCAGCGCCAGCAGCACGCCCAGTCCGGCCGCGAGCAGCGTCAGCGGGGTGCCCTGGCCGAGCAGGTTGAGCGTCATCGCCACCCAGCGGGCGGCGGTCGGGCGGTGCTCGTCGGACCAGTCGGCGACCGCCCGGTCGAGCCCGAACAGGTGCCCGGAGGCGAGCGCCACGGTGATCGCCACCACTGACGCGAGCAGCAGCCCGTCGAACCACCACCCGGCCGGCCGGACCGGCCGCAGCCGCAGGTCACCGCGTACCCCTGAGGTCTGACGCACGCGACCACGCTACCGGCCGCCGACCGCGTCGGGGCGGCGCGGGCATCGGCGGCTGTGTGCCGAGCCACGAAGGGAAGCGCGGCGCGGGGGTGAGCGGTCACACTGGTTGCCGTGCGGATCACCTCGGCTCTCGTCGACCCGGCGCTGCTCGACCTCCCCTGGTCGACCCCGCTGGAGCAGTGGCCTGCCGAGCACCTGGTGGCGCTGCCGCAGGGCATCTCCCGGCACATCGTGCGGTTCGTCCGGCTCGGCGGGTACGTCTACGCGGTGAAGGAGACCGGCGAGCGGGTCGCCGAGCGCGAGTACGACCTGCTGCGGGCGCTGGAGCGAATCGACTTCCCGTCGGTGGAGGCCGTCGCCATCGTGGCCGACCGGCAGAGCGACGACGGCGAGCCACTGGACCCGGTGCTGATCACCCGCCACCTCCAGTTCTCCCTGCCCTACCGGGCGCTGTTCTCCCGCACGCTGCGGCCGGAGACCATGAACCGTCTGCTCGACGCGCTCGCGGTGCTGCTGGTCCGGATGCACCTGACCGGTTTCTTCTGGGGCGACTGCTCGCTGTCCAACACGCTGTTCCGGCGGGACGCGGGCGCGTTCGCCGCCTACCTGGTGGACGCGGAGACCGGCGCGCTGCACCCGTCGCTGTCCAACGGGCAGCGCGGCGAGGACCTGGAGATCGCCCGGGTCAACATCTTCGGCGAGGCGCTCGACCTGCAGGCCGCCGGCCTGCTGCACGAGTCGATCGACCCGGAGGTGGTCTGCGAGGAGGTCGTACGGCGCTACGAGCAGCTCTGGCACGAGATCACCTACGAGCAGCAGGTCGAGCGCGCCGCCCGGCACGACATCGAGCGCCGCATCCGCCGCCTCAACGAGCTGGGCTTCGACGTGGCCGAGGTGGCGATGTCCACTGTCGACAACGGGCGTTACCTGGTGCGGCCGAAGGTGGTCGACGTCGGCTACCACACCCGGCGGCTGCTGCGCCTCACCGGCCTGGACGCGGAGGAGAACCAGGCCCGCCGGCTCCTCAACGACCTGGACGCCTACCGGGTGGAGAGCGACCTGACCGACGAGCAGCAGGCGGCGCACCGCTGGCTGACCGAGGTCTTCGAGCCGGTGGTCCGGGCGGTGCCCGCGCACCTGCGCCGCAAGCTGGAGCCGCAGGAGCTGTTCGCCCAGATCATCGAGCACAAGTGGCTGCTCTCCGAGCAGGCCGGGCGGGACGTGGGGATGCGCCGGGCGGTGCAGTCGTACCTGGCGGACGTGCTGGTGCACCGGCCGGACGAGCAGGCGGTGCTCGGCGTCGAGGTGCCCACCGCCTGACCGCCGGGCGGGTCACTCCACCCAGTTGCCGCCGCGCATCACCCGCACCACGTTCAGGTCGTCGTCAAGCACCACCAGGTCGGCGCGCAGCCCGGCGACCAGCGCGCCGACCCGGTCGCCCAGGCCGATCGCGCGGGCCGGGGTGGTGGCGACCATGCGGCAGGCGTCCGGCAGGGCCACGCCCGCGCCGACCGCGTGCCGCAGCGCGGCGTCCATGGTGAGCGTGCTGCCGGCGATCGCGCCGTTGTGGGCGAGCCGGGCCTCCCCGCCGGCCACGGTGACCGCCTGGCCGCCCAGCTCGTACTCGCCGTCGGGCATGCCGGCGGCGGCCATCGCGTCGGTGATCAGCGCGGCCCGCTCCGGGCCGGCCACCGAGGTGGCGAAGCCGAGCATCCCGTCGTGCAGGTGCACCCCGTCGGCGACCAGCTCGCACACCACGTTCGGGGCCTCCAGCAGCGCCACCACCGGGCCGGGCTCACGGTGGTGCACCGGGCGCATCCCGTTGAACAGGTGGGTGCCGACCGTCGCGCCCGCGGCCACCGCCGCGCGGGTCTGCTCCCAGGTCGCGTCGGTGTGCCCGACCGCCGCCACCACGCCGTGCGACACCAGCAGCTCGATCGCCTTGGTGGCGCCGTCGCGTTCCGGCGCGAGCGTGACCATGCGTACCGCGCCGCCGCCCAGCTCGATCAGCTCGGTCAGCTCGGCCGTGGACGGGTCCCGCAGGAACTCCGGGTTCTGCGCGCCGCAGCGGTCGGCAGACAGGTACGGGCCCTCGAAGTGGATGCCGGCGAGCACGCCGGACTCGACCAGCGGGCGGTAGGCGGCGGTGGCGTCGCGCATCAGCTCGAACGGGGAACTGACCAGGCTGGCCAGCAGCGTGGTGGTGCCGTGCCCGAGATGGAACGCGGCGGCCTGCCGCGCCGCCTCCGGGTCGCCGGTGGTGAACGTGTGCCCGCCGCCGCCGTGGGTGTGCATGTCCACGAAGCCCGGCACGATCCAGTGCCCGTCGCGCACCGACGGATACTCGGCGACGGCGGTGATCCGCCCGTCCGCGATCTCCACGCAGCCCTGCCGGATGACGCCGGTCGGGGTCACCACCTTGCCGGTCACGCGCCGGGTCATCGACTCTCCTTCACCAGGGTGTCCAGGGCCAGCAGGGCGGCGCCGAGGCAGCCGGCCTCGTCGCCGAGGTCGGCCGCGACCAGGCGCGGTTCGCGATGGAACGTCAGCCGCTCGCGCAGCGCCGCCCGCAGCGGGTCGAACAGCCGGGCGCCGGCCTGGGCCAGCCCGCCGCCGAGCACCACTGTCGACACATCGTAGAGCGCCTGCCCGGTGGCCAGTCCGTCGGCGAGCGCCTCGACCGCGTCCTGCCACACCTCCACGGCGAGCGGTTCACCGGCCGCCGCGCGCTCGGCAACCTGGGCGGCGGTGGTGGGCGCGCCGGACAGCTCCGCGTACCGGCGTCCGATCGCCGAGGCCGACGACACCGCCTCCAGGCAGCCGGTCCGCCCGCAGCCGCAGCGCGGCCCACCGGGCCGTACCAGGATGTGGCCGATCTCCCCGGCGGCGCCGTGCGCGCCGGTGGCGGCCGACCCGTCGACCACGTGGGCGGCGGCGATGCCGGTGCCGATGGCGACGAACAGGACGTGGCCGGCGTCCCGCCCGGCCCCGAGGCGCGCCTCGGCCAGGCCGCCGGCACGCACGTCGTGGCCGAGCGCCGCGGGCAGTCCCAGCCGCGTGCCCGCCAGCTCCCGCAGGGGTACGTCCCGGAAGCCCACGTTCGCCGACCAGACCGCCACGCCGCGCGCCTCGTCGACCACTCCGGGTACGGCGATGCCGCAGGCCACCGGCGCACGGCCGTCGGCGCGGGCCTTGCCGGCCAGCCCTTCGGCCACGTCGAGGATCGTGCCGACCACCGCCTCCGGGCCGCGCTGCGCGCCGGTGTCGTGCCGTTCGGTGTGCACTGTCGTGCCGTCCGGCCGGACCAGGGCGCACTTCATCCCGGTGCCGCCCACGTCCAGCGCGACGACGACCTCGTCGCCTCCACTCACGCCGTGGGCTCGCTTCGCTCGCTCACGCCGTGCTGACTGGGCATGCGCTCACGGCCCTCGCTGCGCTCGGTGCGTTCGCTCATGCCAGGACCACGGACCGGGTCAGGTGGCGCGGCGCGTCCGGGTCGAGGCCACGGGTGGTCGCGAGCGCGACCGCGAAACGCTGGGCCAGGATCAGGTCGGCCATCGGGTCGACCGGGTTGCGCCCGGCCGCCCAGCTCGTCAGCACCGTGCGCCAGCCGTGCGTGCGGCTGTGCACGAACGCGGCGCCGGTGGCGGCCACGTCCTCCGGCAGGCCGTCCGGGATCTCGCCGAGCGCCCACACCAGCCGGCCGGGGGCGGCGACCGAGATCGGGCCGTGCCGGTAGTCCATCGCCGGGTACGCCTCGGCCCAGAACGTGGCCGCCTCGCGGCACTTCAGCGCGGCCTCCTGGGCCAGCCCGACGGTCCAGCCGCGGCCGAGGAAGGTGACCTGCTCGATGCCGGCCGGGTCGATCGGCAGCGGGGCCCGGACGGCCACCTCCGCGTCGGCGGCGAGCCGGCTGAGGTCCTCGCCGAGGTGGGCGCGCAGCAGCGCGAGCGCGGTGGTGGCGAAGCGGGTCTGCACCACCGACCGCTCGTCGGCGAAGGGGAGCGCGACAGTGGCGTCCGCGGACGCGACGGCGGCCGAGTCCGGGTCGCCGACGAGGACCGTGGTGGGGATCCGCCCGCGCAGCGCGGCGAGCAGGTCGAGCACCTCGGTGGTGGTGCCGGAGCGGGTGATCGCGATGAGCCGGTCGTAGTGGCGGCCGGTGGGGAACTCGCTGGCCTGGAAGGCGTCGGTCTCGCCGTGGCCGGCGGCCTCGCGCAGCCCGGCGTACGCCATGGCCATGAACCACGACGTGCCGCAACCGACCACCGCGACCCGCTCGCCGGGGCGCGGCAGGCGCTCGGCGACGGTCGGAGCGAGTCGCGCCGCCTCCCGCCAGCAGTCGGGCTGGCTCGCGATCTCCGCGTGCACGTACGCCATGACAACTCCTCGCCGGGAAAAACCCTTGCGCAATACGGCGCGATACTGCCGTCTTTCGCGCGTCATTCTGCGCGAAGCGGCGTGGTTGTGGCAACTGTCTCCAAGTTCGCGCAGCGAAGGCTTTTGCGCGGACTGAGTTTCGCGCACTAGTGTGCACGCAACCGATCACCGTTCACGCATAGTCAGGGAGGCCCCAGCGGTGGACCGCTACGCGCGCTGGAACGCGCTGCTGGAGATGCTGACCGACAGCGGCCGGGTCACCGTCGAGGAGGCGGCCGACCGGCTGGACGTCTCCCAGGCCACCATCCGGCGTGACTTCGACCAGCTCGCCCAGCAGCAGATGATCACCCGCACCCGGGGTGGCGCGGTCGCCAACGGCGTCTCCTACGACCTGCCGCTGCGCTACAAGACCGCGAAGCACTCGGCCGAGAAGCAGCGGATCGGCACGGCCGCCGCCGCCCTCGTCTCCCCGGGAACGGTGGTCGGCCTCAACGGCGGCACCACGAGCACCGAGGTCGCGCGGGCGCTGGCCGTACGCCCCGACCTCAACACCAGCGCGGAGGGCGCCCAGCTCACCGTGGTCACCAACGCGCTGAACATCGCCAACGAGCTGCTGGTGCGCTCGCGGATGAAGGTGGTGGTGGCCGGCGGCGTGGTCCGGCCCAAGTCGTTCGAGCTGGTCGGCCCGCTGGGCGGGGCGCTGCTGCGTGAGGTCACGCTTGACGTCGCGCTGCTCGGCGTGGACGCGATCGACCCGCAGCTCGGCGCCGCCGCGCACCACGAGGGGGAGGCGGCCATGAACAGTCTCATGGTCGCCCGCGCCAAGCGGGTCGTCGTGATAGCCGATTCCTCGAAGCTCGGTGGGCACGCGTTCGCCCGGATCTGCCCGGTGGACCGGGTCGAGACGCTGGTGACCGACTCCGGCGCGTCCCCGGACGTGGTGGCGGCGTTCCGCGAGGCCGGCGTCCACGTCGTCTGCGCCTGACGGCGCAAGGAAGGGACCCTTCTTAACGCCTGCGGTAGAGGAGGGGCCCCTTTTTAACGCGCCTCGACGCGCCTCGACACGCCGACACTGCATACCGGGTATTGCCATCCGGTGCATACCGCGTATGGTGTCGCTGACGCCTACTTATCGGGGGAGGTCAGCTGTGTCGGCTGTCCTGGAGATCGAAGGTCTCCGCAAGACGTACCGGAGCCGGAAGCGCGGGGTCCGCCACGCGCTCGACGGCTTCGACATGCGAGTGGAAGCCGGCCAGGTGCACGGCTTCCTCGGCCCGAACGGTTCGGGCAAGACCACCACGCTGCGTACGCTGCTCGGCCTGATCAAGCCGAACGGCGGCCGGATGGCGATCCTCGGTCAGGAGCTGCCGCACGCGCTGCCGGCCGTCGCCGGGCAGGTCGGCGCCATCGTGGAGAGTCCGCAGTTCTTCCCGCACTTCAGCGCGCGGGACACGCTGGGCCTGCTCGCCCAGGCGGGTGAGCTGCCCAAGCAGCGCGTGGACGAGGTGCTGGAGCTGGTCGGGCTGCGCGACCGGGCGGGTGAGCGGGTCAAGACCTACTCGCTCGGCATGAAGCAGCGCCTCGCGGTCGCGTCCGCGCTGCTCAAGAACCCCAAGCTGCTGATCCTCGACGAGCCGGCGAACGGCCTCGACCCGGGCGGCATCCGGGAGATGCGCGGGCTGATGCGGGAGCTGTCCGAGGCCGGGATGACTGTGGTGCTCTCCAGCCACATCCTGGGCGAGATCCAACTCATCTGCGACTCGGTCACCATCATCTCGCTCGGCCGCCGGGTCGCGTTCGGACCGGTCGACCAGGTGCTCGCGGCCCACTCCCAGGGCGCCGTGCGGGTACGCCTGGAGGCGGTCGACGACCTGCCCCAGGCCGCCGACGCGCTCAGCCGTGCCGGGGTCGGCGTGACCGCCGAGCCGGACCACCTGATGCTGTCCGGTGTGGACAAGCCGGCCACCGTCAGCCGCCTGCTCGCCGAGCAGGGCCTGTACGTCAGCGAGCTCACCCCGGTCGCCGTCGACCTGGAGAGCGTCTTCCTCGAACTGACCGCCACCGCGCCGGTCCCCGGCCAGCACCGTCAGGTCGATCAGTCCGCCAAGGTCGACCAGACCGGCACCGCAGGAGGTTGGGGCGCATGAGCCTGTTCGTCACCGAGCTGCGCCGGCTCGGCAAGCGCCGGCTGACCCGGCTGATGCTCGTCCTGCTGCTCGTCGGCCTGGCCACAGTGGCCACCGCGTTCAGCTTCTCCAGTCAGAAGCTCTCGCCGGACGTGGTGGCGGCGGCGGAGGCCGACTCCCGGGCCCAGTACCAGCAGGCGACGGAGGGGTGGAAGCGCAGGGTCGCCGCGTGCGAGGCCGCGCAGGCCCGCGGTGAGCAGACCGAGGAGGAGTACGGCCCGAACTGTGGCAAGGACTACGCGCCGCAGCCGGACATGTTCGACCCGAAGTGGAACCTGCCCTACCAGTTCGACTTCCGGGCCGAGTTCCCCATGTTCATCGCCGTGTTCGCCGCCTCCGTGGCGCTGTTCGGCTTCATCGTCGGCGCCTCCTTCGTGGGCGCCGAGTGGAACACCGGCGGGATGATGAACCTGCTGTTGTGGCGACCGAAGCGGCTGACCGTGCTGGGCACGAAGCTGGCCGCCCTGCTGACCACGGTGTTCGGCCTGACCGTGGTGCTCGGCGCGCTCTGGACGGCGGCGTTCTGGCTGATCGCCGGCCAGCGGGGCAGTACCGCGAAGATGACCGCCGGGGTGTGGCAGTCGATCGGGCTGGACGGGCTGCGCGCGCTGGGCATGACGCTCCTCGTGGCGGCGGTCGGGTTCGCGCTGGCCTCGCTGGGCCGGCACACGGCGATGGCGCTCGGCGCGGCGGTGGGCATCTTCGCGGTGAGTGAGATCGGCATCCGGATCGCGGTCGCCGTGCTCGGGGTGCAGTTCGGCGACCGGTACGTGCTCTCCACGTACGCCCAGTCGTGGTTCCTGAAGCAGGCGGAACTGTTCGACTACGACACCTGTCAGTTCTCCCAGGGCGCCTGCGAGCCGGCCACGTACGTGGTCACCTGGCAGCAGTCGGCTGTGGTGTTCGGCGTGGCCCTGGTGGGCGCGGTCGTGGCCGCGTTCTGGACGATGCGGCGGCGGGACATCGCCTGACCTGGTCCGCGCCGCCGGCTCCCCCCGGCGGCGCGGACCCCGCGTCCGATGCGGCCGGGGGCGGCCCTGGTTACGCTGGGGCTCCCCCGGCCGGCGCGCTCCGCGTGCCGGTCACCTGCCGTCGGAGAGGAGCGCCATGTCCGCCGACGCCTCGCAGCGGGCCGCCGTCGACCCGTCCGGCCCGGCAGCGGGTACGCGCCACGCGGGCGGGACGGTTCCGCCACCGCGCACCGCTCCGCCCGTCGAGTCCACCGCACCGTCGGAGCCGTCGGAGTCCGTCCGGCCCGGGTCGCCGCCCGTCGAGTCCACCGCGCCGGTCGAGCAGCCCGGTCCGGAAGCGGCGGATACGGGCGCCGCGGGCACGACGCCGGCCGGCCTCACCGAGCGGGAGCAGCGGATCCTCGCCTTCGAGGCGCAGTGGTGGAAGCACGCCGGAGCCAAGGAACAGGCCATCCGGGACACGTTCGGGCTCTCCGCGACCCGCTACTACCAGTTGCTCAACGCGCTGCTCGACCACCCGGCCGCGCTCGCCGCCGATCCGGTGCTGATCGGCCGGCTGCGCCGGCTGCGCTCGTCGCGGGCCCGCAACCGGCGGCGCTGACCCGCCTCACTTCTCGTACGTGCGCAGCCCGTTGCCGATGGCGAAGAACGTCGGCGCCCACTCGCCGATGAAGATGCCCCAGCGGTCCGCCCGCGCCACTCCGGCGCGCTCCATGTGCTTGGAGAGGAACCAGCTGGTGACCGAGAGGCCGATGCTGACGAACCCGGCGAGGTATGCGTGCTCCGCCCGGATGCCGCCCTCGTGCAACCGCTCCAACATCTCGAATCCCCCTGTCACCGGGACCGACCCGGTCGCGTTCGACGCTACCGAAAGTGCGGGAGTGATGACGCAGGGTTACCACGATCGGGCCGGTGGCGGATGACCTGGCGCGGGCCGGGTAGGCGGCCGGCGACGACGAACGGAGGCGACGATGGGAGCACCGGACCGCCGGTACGCGATCGGCAGCAGGCCGGCCCGCCCGGCCGGGGAGGCGCCGGTGATGCGGGTGCGTTCCGCCTCCGACCCGGCACCGGGCCGCCCGGAGAACGAGGACGTGGTCTTCCGGATCGGCCCGCTCGTCGGCGTCCTCGACGGGGCCACCGTGCCGGAGGGCTTCGACACCGGATGCGTGCACGGTCCCGCCTGGTACGTCCGGCACCTGGCCGCCCGGATCGGCCTGGCGATCGCGGCCCGGCCCGCCGCCACGCTGATGAGCAGCCTCGCGGCGGCGATCCTCGCGGTCCGGGCCGACCACGGCGGGACGTGCGACCTGGACCATCCCGGCACCCCCTCGTCCACCGTCTGCCTGCTGCGGGAAAGCGGCGACCGGGTCGACTACCTGGTGCTCTGCGACAGCCCGCTGGTGCTCGACACCGACCGCGGGATCGAGGTGGTCACCGACGACCGGCTCGCGGACGCGGTGGCCGACCTGCGGCGCAACGCCGCCGCGCTGCCCGACGGCGAGACCGACCCGGCGACCCGGTTCCGGCGGGCGACGACGGTGCAGCGGACCCGGATGAACCGCACCCACGGCTACTGGGCGGCGGCGAGCGACCCGGACGCGGCGTACCACGCGCTGACCGGCACGCTTCCGCTGCGCGGTCCGGGTGCGCTGCGCCGGGCCGCGCTGCTCAGCGACGGCGCCTCCTGCGCGGTCGACCAGTTCGGCCTGTTCGACTGGGCCGGGCTGCTGGAGGTGCTGACCGTGGCGGGCCCGGAAGGGCTGATCGACCGGGTCCGCGCGGCCGAGCGGGACCACCCGGAGCGGCTGCGGCGGCGCAAGCGCACCGACGACGCCTCGGTGGTGCTGTGCGAGTTCGCTCCTCCGGCGTGAGCACGCTCACGCCGGAACACCCGGTCGGATGACAACGCAGCGTGAGGCGGAACACCCCGGGGGTACGACCGGCCGAGGCGGTCGGCCATAGCGGCATTCCGGGCCCAAAGGGGTGGACGGCCCGGACAGGTAGCGGCAGACTGCGCCTCGTGACGGGTGCGGTACGGCTGGAGCCGGTGGACGAGCGGAACCTGGAACCGTTGCTCTCCGTAGCGGCGGCGGAGGCGGAACCGGAGGACGTGATGCCTCCGGTGCAGGCGCCCGCGGGCTGGTCGCTCGCCCGCCGGGACGCGTTCCGGGAGTTCCACCGGGCGAACCTCGGCGGACTCGACGGCCCGACCCGCACCGCCATGTACGCGATCGTCTCCGGCGGCGAGGTCGTCGGCATGATCCGGATGACCCGCCGGGACGAGCCCGGCACTGTGGAGACGGGCATGTGGCTGGGCCGCTCCGCCCGGGGCCGGGGTCTCGGCGCCGCCGCGCTGCGGCAGCTGCTGCACACCGCCGCGGCGGCCGGGATGCACACAGTGGTCGCGGACACCACGCCGGACAACGCGGGCGCTCTCTCCGTTCTTCGTAAATGCGGTGCGGAATTGCGCGAGGAGGGCGGAGAAGTGCACGCCCGAATGTGCCTCGACTCGGCGCTGCCGATCCGCTGAAACCCGTTCTTGCAGCTCCCTGACGCTTGACGTGAAGTTTCGGCCGCCTTTTCCGTTCCTCTGAGGAAATGTTTTCCCAACGGGGTGACGGGTAGTTCGCGCCCCGGGGAGTGCGGAGGAGAGCGGATGAAAAGCGGAGCACGGGTGGCGCTGGCGGTGGGCTTCGGCTACCTGCTGGGTCGCCGGAGGAAGATGCGTACCGCGTTGACGCTCGCCGCGGCGGTCGCCGCCGGGCGAGCCAGCCAGCGTCCCGGCGGCATCAAGCGGCTCGGCGCGGATCTGATGGGCGCCAGTCCGCAGCTGCGCAACCTCGGCGGGCTGGCGCCGCCGCTGGTGGCGGCCGGGCGGGCCGCGGCGACCGCCGCCGCCGGCAGCGGCATCGACGCGATCGGCGGCCGGCTGCGCGACGGGGCCGACGCGCTGCGCCGCCGGAGCGGCCCGGGCCGGCCGGACGCCGAGCGTTCCGCGCCGGACGAGGAACCGGAGCTGGACGAGCAGCCCGAGGCGCCGGACCGACAGCAGCGGGGGCGGTGACGATGGCGACGACCGATCTGACCGGCCGGGTACGCGACGAGATCGGCGGCGAGCTGCGCAACCTCGCCGCGGCTCTCGGTGAACGGGCCGTCCAGGCGATCAGCGACCGGGTCACCGCCGCGACCGGACGACTCAGCGAGTACGCGCAGCAGGGCGGCGACCCCGGCCTGGTCGCCGCCGCCACCGGCGCGCGGAAGCTCGCCGAGGGCAGCTCCCCGGTGAAGGCCATGTTCCATGCCGGCGTGGCCGGCGGTAGGGAGAAGCTGATGGCGGCGTTCGGCCGCAAGGGCGGCGGCGACGGCGGCCGGAAGCTCAAGGTCACCAACATCGTCGAGACCATCGAGGTCGGCGTACCGGTCCGGGTCGCCTACAACCAGTGGACGACGTTCGGCGACTTCCCGAGCTTCATGCAGAAGGTCGAACAGGCCGACTGCGACGACGAGAAGATGACCTGGAAGGCGCAGGTGCTCTGGTCGCACCGGACCTGGGAGTCGACGATCGTGCGGCAGATCCCGGACCGGCTCATCCACTGGCGGTCCACCGGCGAGAAGGGCTCGGTCGACGGCAGCGTCAGCTTCCACGAGGTCGCCCCGGAGCTGACCCGGATCCTGGTCGTGCTGCAGTACCACCCGCAGGGCTTCTTCGAGCACACCGGCAACCTGTGGCGGGCCCAGGGCCGCCGGGTCCGGCTGGAGCTGAAGCACTTCGTCCGGCACGTGATGACCCGGACCGTGCTCGACCCGGACGCGGTCGAGGGTTGGCGCGGCGAGATCGAGGACTCCCAGGTCGTCAAGGACCACGAGACCGCGCTCCGGGAGGAGCGGGGAGAGACCGGGCCGGCCGACGACGAGTACGCCGCCTACGACGAGGGCAACGACTTCGCCGACGACGAGTACGCCGACGAGCCGGTCCTCACGGCACCGGAGCGTGCCCGCCGCCGCGACGAGCGCTGACCGGTCAGGACCGGCCGGCGGCGTACGACTCCAGGTGCGCGAGCTGCACCGGGTCCAGCGACGGCCGGACACGGTCCCGGGCCGCACCGACGTGCGCGGCAGTCACGGTGCTCGCGTTGAGCGACTCCCGCATGGCGGCGAGCGCCGCCTCCCGTACCAGCGCGGCGCAGTCGGCGGCGGAGAAGCCGTCCAGCTCGGCGCCGAGCGCGTCGAGGTCGACGTCCGGCGCGAGCGGTACGCCCCGGGCGGCGGCGCGGAGGATCTCCGCGCGGGCCGGCCCGTCCGGCGGCGGCACGTAGACCAGACGTTCCAGCCGGCCGGGACGCAGCAGCGCCGGGTCGACCAGCTCCGGCCGGTTCGTCGCGCCGACCACCACCACGTTGCGCAGCGCCTCCACCCCGTCCAGCTCGGTGAGCAGCGCCGCCACCACCCGGTCGGTGGTGCCGCCGTCGCTGGCCTGCCCGCGTACCGGGGCCAGCGCGTCCACCTCGTCCAGGAACACCAGCGTGGGCGCGGCCTGGCGGGCCCGGCGGAACAGCTCCCGCACCGCCCGCTCGCTCTCACCCACCCACTTGGAGAGCAGCTCGGCGCCCTTCACCGACAACACGTTCGCCCGCCCGGACCCGGCCAGCGCGGTGACCAGGTAGGTCTTGCCGCAGCCGGGCGGCCCGTAGAGCAGCACCCCGCGCGGCGGCGTCACGCCCAGCCGGGCGAACGTGTCCGGGTAGGTGAGCGGCCAGAGCACCGACTCGGTGAGCGTCTGCTTGACGTCGTGCAGTCCGCCCACGTCGTCGAGCGTCACCGACGCCAGCTCCAGCGTGGACGCGGACATCGTCGTCGGCCGGACCACCTCCAGCGCCTCGGTGAAGTCCGTCATCGCCACCGTCGGCGTCTCCGCCGTCTTCTGCCGCAGCGCCGCGCGTACCCCGGCCTCGCGGACGAGCGCCGCCAGGTCCGCCGCGACGAACCCGGGGGTACGGCCGGCCACCTCGTCCAGCCGTACGTCGCCGGCCAGCGGCACCTGCCGGGTGAGCACTGTCAGCTGTTCCCGGCGCAGCGCCGCGTCGGGCAGCGGCACGGTGATCCGCAGCGCCAGCAGATCCGGGCCGCGCAGTCCCGGGTCCACCGCCTCCGGTCGCCCGCTGGTGCAGACCACCGCCACGCCGGCCCGCAGCGCCTCGGCGACCACCTGGCGGAACACGGTGGCCAGCGGACCCGGCTCGTCGGCCGGGGCGATCGCCTCCACGTCGGTGACCAGCAGCACGGCCGGTCCGCCGGCGCGTACCGCCGACGCCGCCTCGCGGAGCCTGCGGGCTGCCGCGTCGTTCGTGAGCGCGGCCAGCTCCGGCGCCCAGAGCGGGCGCAGACCCGCGCCGACCCGGGCCGCGACGGCGCGCACGAGCGCTGACTTGCCTGAGCCCGCCGGTCCCTCCACCAGCACGCCGAGCGAGACGGTGGTGCCGAGCCGGCCCAGCACCTCACGGTGGTGGAAGCCCAGGTCGAGCAGCTCGGTCAGCTCCTCGGCCTGGGCGCGCAGGCCGGGCAGCTCGTCGACGTCCGGGGCGTCCTCCGGGCCGAGCAGGCCCTCGGCCCGTTCCGTCCCGGCCGGCGCGGCCGAGGGGGCGGAGACGGGCGCGCCCGGGGACACCGGGCCGGAGCCCCGGGTGGCCGGACCGTGCTCCCAGCCCACCACCGTGTCCATGGTGACGAGCGCGCCGGCCGCCGGCTCGACGGACACGACGTTGAGCAGCGTGCTGGTCCAGGCGTACCCGACGGAGCTGGCGAGACTGCGCCGCGCGGCCTCGATCAGGCCGCGCACGGCGGCGTCCGGGAGCACGTCCTGCGGCAGCAGCGAGACGTCGTCGCCGGGCGTGACGACCTTGCCGAGCAGCGCGAGCCGCAGCATCTCCGGCGGGACCGCGGCGACCACCGCGGCCGGGCCGGCCAGCGTGAGCCGGCGCGCCGGGGTGGCCGGCAGCGGGCTCACCGTCACCTGGCCGCCGGCCCGCAGCCCCAGGTTGCCGAGCAGCAGGTCGTCGGCGTGCAGCAGGACGCCGCTGGTGCCCGGGTCGGCGGCGGCCGCGATGCCGGCGGTCGTCCGGCGGCCGGTCAGCCGCACCGGATCGCCGGGGCGCAGCGCCAGCGCGGTGAGCACCTCGGGGTGCAGGCGTACCACGCCGCGGCGGGCGTCGAGCGCGGCCGGCCGCAGCGTCGCGGTCAGGGTCAGATCGGGTTCCGCCACCCGCCGACAGTAGCCGCCGTGACCACGAGGTGCCGCCTCAGCGCGGGTCCGGGCCGTCCAGCAGCGAGGGATCCCGCCGGATCATCTCCGCCAGCCGGGCCGCCGGGTCCGACTCGACCGAGTCCTGCCCGGGGGCGGGCACCGTCTTCACCGACATGGGCCACGCCGGCGGGGGCGTCGGCGCCGAGGCCGGGCCCACCGTGACCGCGGGGCCCGACCAGGAGACCCGCAGCGGGTACGCCTGGTCGCCCACTTCCACCCGCAGCGTGACGGCGACCCCGGGGTGGTCGGCCACGACCCGCCGGACCGCGTCGGCGACCTCCTCGACCGGGTCACGCCGCGCCGGCGCCGCGCCGCCCCGCAGCCGGTACGCGCCGTGGCCCGCCCGCCCGTTGCCCGGCTCCGCGGGCAGTTCCTCCGGGACCACGTCCTGGTCGGTCCCGCCGGCCGGTTCGCCGGGCGCCCGGCGGCGCATCGCCTCCTCGCGCCGCGCCATCCGGGCCAGTGTCTCGTCCAGATCACCTCTCATGGCGTCCACCCCTTCGCCAGACAACGGATCGAAACGACTGTCGGTGTTCAGCCCGCCCGTGGCTGCGGGGCGGGCCCGTCGCCGCGCCGCCCCGAACGGGCCGCCCGGTCCAGCGCCCGGTCCAGGACGACCAGCAGGGCGTCCCGGACGGAGAGCCGGTCCCGGGCGTCGAACTGCACGAGCGGCACGTGCTCCGCGATCGCCAGCGCCCAGCGGATCGATGGCAGGTCGAGGGCCAGCCGCCCGTCGAAGGCGTTGACGCCGACGGCGAACGGCAACCCGGAACGTTCGAAGAAGTCGATGGCCGGATAGCAGTCGTCGAGGCGGGCGCTGTCCACCACCACGAGCGCGCCGAGCGCCCCCCGGGCCAGGTCGTCCCACATGAAACCGAACCGCGCCTGACCGGGCGTACCGAAGAGGTAGAGCTTGAGGCTGCGGTCGATGGTGACGCAGCCGAAGTCCATGGCGACGGTCGTGGTGGTCTTCCCGGCGACGCCGCCCGGGTCGTCGATGCCGATCCCGACGGTGGTCATCTCGGCCTCGGTGGTCAGCGGCGCGATCTCCGAGATCGCCCCCACCGTGGTGGTCTTGCCGACCCCGAACCCGCCGGCGATCAGGATCTTGACCGGGATCGGCGGGCGGGGCGCCGGGACCCGGCTCACGATCGGGGCCGGTTCCTGGGGCGGCACCCCGGGCGGCAGGTACGGCAGCGGCGGGGTGGGCGGTGGCGGTGTGGCGCGGCCGATCAGCGGGGCCGGTCCGCCGTAGCGGCTCGGGGCGCTGTTCGCGGACGGCCCGCCCAGGGCCGCCGCCGGCCATTCAGGAGATCGCACGAAGTCCATCAATCACTCGCAGGATGATGTCGGGATCGAGGGCGTCGTCGCCGTCCGCGACGTGCACGTCGAGATGGCCGGCGGCGCGGAGGTCGCCGACGAGTACCCGGGTCACACCGAAGTGCATCCGGGTCCGGGCGGAGATCTCCGCCACCGAGACGGGCTCGGCGCAGATCGCGACGATCGCCGCCAGTTCCGGGGACAGCCGGGCCGTCACCGCCCACGAGGTGCTGCCCGGACGAGCGGTGACCTGGGTCTCCAGACCGATCGCCGGGTCGCCGTCCACTCGTCCGGCGGTCAGCACGAACGGGCGCGGGCCGGTCGGCTCCCCGTCGCCCGCGTCCGGCTCCGGAACCGGAACGGACGCGTGCAGGAAGGGGCGGACCCGGATGCCGGGTTCCGGCTCCGGGTCCGCGCCGGCGGCCCCCGGGATCATTGCTGAACGGCGTTCTTCAGCTCGGCGATCAGGCGGGGACTCAGGGCGCCGCCGGCCCGGCCGGCGAAGAGCGTCATCTCGTACGCCACGGTGCCCAGGTTGGCCGTCCGGTCGGCGACGACGCCGAGGACCGAACCACTGCTGATCGCGCTGATCAGCAGGTAACCCTCGGCCATGTCGACGATCACCCGGTTGAGCGCGCCCAGCGCGTACCAGCTCGCGGCGCCTCCGGCGAGGCTGGTCATGCCGGAGACCACGGCGGCGAGCCGTTCCGCGTTGGACCGGTCCTTGATGGCGGACATGGCCATCAGCAGCCCGTCCGAGGAGACCGCGATCGCCTCCATCACCCCGGCGGTGCTGGAGGTGAACGAGTCGAGCAGCCAGTTGAAGGTGCGCGCCTCGGGGCTGAGGTCGCCGGCGGCGCTCTGTTCGATGTTGTCGTGCAAGAAGGGGCTGGTCACCGTGATGGGTCCTCTTCGTAATGACGGTCTGGGCTGACTTCGCGCAGAGCGCGGGCGACGCCCGCCTCGAATTCGTTGACGAGATTGCGGACCTCGACGGGGTCGCCGGGGTCGGAGCTGGCCGGGGGCGTGGACTGGACCGGGGTGTCGGCTAGGTTCGCGCCCGGCACCCGCCGGCTCAGCCGGGGACGCTCCGTTGCGGGCGGGACGAGGGTGGTGTGGCCCTCGGCCCGGCGTACGCCGTCCTGGAACGCCTCGACCAGGGCCCGGACGGAGGCCGGATCGGCCGGTACGCCGATCAGCGGCCCGCCGGTCGCCGGGGCGGCCGGGGTGGTGGGCGCGGGGGCCGGGAGGTTCGCGCCGGGCACCCGCTGCCGGATCGGCGACCGCGTGCCGGGCCGTCCGGTGGGCGGGCCGACCGGTTCCGGCCCGGCCGGGACCGACGGGCGACCACCGGCGGGGGGTGCCGTGCGGGCCGGACCGACCGGCGGGGCCGACGCCGGTCCGGCGGTCGGTACGGGCGCGGACCCGACGGTCGGCGTGCGCGCCGGCCGGACAGCCGGTGGCGACGACGGCCCGACGGCCAGGCCGGCCCCGGCGGCCGGTGCGAGGGCCGGGCCGGCGGGCGGCGTCAGGGCCGGACCCGCCGGTGGGGTCAGGGCTGGGCCGGCCGGCGCGGTGCGGGTCGGGCCGGTCGTCGGCCCGGCGGCCGGGGGAGCGACCGGGACCGGGCCGACGACCGGTGTCGGCGGGGAGGTACGGCCGGGGTGCGCCACCGGCCCGGCCGGCCGGGTGGCGGGCGCACCTGCGGCCGGCGGCCAGGCGGGCGGCGCGCCGGCGGTGGGCAGGCCCGGATCCTCGGCCGGCTCCGGAGCGTCGTCCCGCTTGCCGAAGGCGTTCCACGGGTCGCCGCTGGACATGCTGCGGGTGGCCCGGCTCAGCAGCTCCGCGTCGAAGCCGGCGGGCGGTTCGACCGCTGCCGTCCCGTGCTCGTGCCCGCCGGGCGGCACAGCGGCCAGCGTGGCGTTGGCGAAGACCGGCTCGGGGCGGCGGACCACGAGCGAGTCGGCCGGGACCTCCAGGGTGGCGGTGACTCCGCCCCCGGGGGTCGGCGTCAGCCGGACGTGCCAGCCGTGCCGCCGGGCCAGCCGGCCGACGACGAAGAGGCCGAGCACCTCGGTCGGGGCGAGGTCGAGCCGCTCCCGGCGGTCGAACCGCGCGTTCTCCTCGGCCATCCGCTCCTCGGTCAGGCCGATGCCGTGGTCGACCACCACGAGCCGGGCGCCGCCGTCGGTCAGCTCGCCGGTCACCACCACGCGGGTGTGCGGCGCCGAGAAGGAGGTGGCGTTCTCCATCAGCTCGGCCAGCGTCAGCACCAGGTCGCCGACGATCGCCGGCGCCGCCGCGACGCCGGGCGGCACCTCCACGTCGACGCGGGTGTAGTCCTCGATCTCGCCGAGCGCGAGCCGGACCACGTCGGCCAGCGGGACCGGCGCCACGTGGCCGTCCGAGCCGGTGGCGCCGGAGAGCACCACCAGGCTGCCCGCGTTGCGGCGCAGACGGCTGGAGATGTGGTCCAGCCGGTACAGGTGCTCCAGCCGGCCCGGGTCCGTCTCCTGCCGCTCCAGCCGGTCGATGAGCGCGATCTGGCGGCCGACCAGGTTCTGGGTACGCCGTCCGACGTGGCCGAACATCTGCGCCACGTTGCGGCGTCCGGCCACCTGCCGCTCGACCAGCCGGGCGGCGGTGTGCTGCACCCGGTCGAACGCGCGGGCCAGCTCACCGATCTCGTCCCGGGCGCTCACCTCCACCGGGTCGAGGCGTACCGGGGGCACGCTCTCGGACTCGTCGTCGGCGACCCGGGTCAGCTCCGCCTCGGCGACCCGGGCGACCCGCTCGGCGGAGCGGGTGAGCCGGCTCAGCGGGCGGGCGACGGTACGGGCCACCGTCATGCTCAGCAGCACCACGACCAGCAGGATGACGCCTGCCGCCACGGTGACCAGCCAGGCCGCGGTCAGAGCCTCCCGCTCCCGGGCGCGGGTCTCCGCGATGACGTCCGCGACGACCTTCTTCTCGACGAACTGGCCCAGCGTGATCATCGACCGGGACGCGGGGAAGAGCACGTCCAGCGAGACCGGCGCGATCGCCGCGTCGGGGTCCCGGAGGCTGTCCACCAGGAACGTCGGGCTGGTCCGCGCGGCCACCGCCGCGTCGTCCAGCTCGGCCACCTTGAGCTGCTCCGGCGTGATCAGCCGGCGGAAGCGCCGGTTGTCGACGTTGAGCGCCGCCATGCACGCCACGAACGACCGCGACATCCGCGGGTCGCCGGTCGCCTTGACCAGCACGATCTGGGTGGTGCAGGAGCTGAGCGCCTCGTCGACGCGCAGCAACGCGTCCAGGGCGAGCACCTGCCGCCCGGCGGCGGTGTCCGTGTCCACCTGGTACGGCAGTCGCAGCGCGTCGATCAGGGCGGTGTCGACCTCGCTGAACGCGGTCAGGATCTGGTCCGGCCTGGCCCGGCCGGCGAGCGTGGCGGTGCGGACGTCGTCCAGCTTGCGTACCCCGTCGAGGCTCTCGCGGACCGTCGCCGGCAGCGTCTCGGCGCGCAGATCGGCGACCCGGTCGTCGACGGTGGCCGACTTCTGGATCAGCTCGGTGCGGGACACCCGTCCGAGCAGCAGCCCGACCGAGAGCAGGCGTTCCTGCTGGAGATCCTGGACCAGGCTGCCGACCCGGCTGGCGATGCGGACCGTCTCGGCGGTGTCGGCGGCCCGCTGCGCGGCGGCCACCCGGTCGATGACCACCGGAACGGCCAGCCCGACCATGCTGAGCAGCGGGATGATCACCAGCAGGGCGAGCTTGCCCCGGATCCGTAACCTAGCGAGCAGCATCGAACGGCCTCCACCGGTCGGCGTCGCCGCCCCGGCCGACGGCGACCGGCTGGCGGTCACCCTCGGACACGGTGATCGGCGGGTCAGCGTGGACCGCCGGTGGCGGTCCGGCCTCGGCCGGCGTGCGGCGCGCCGGGGGAGGGCCGGCGGCCCGCGCCCGCCGTAGCGCGGCGAGGTGCAGCGCGGCGATCCCGGCGAGCAGCGCGACAGCGGTGCCGGCCGCGGCCCGGCCCAGCAGGCGGTCCCGGTCGATCGCGTCCAGCCGTTCCTTCAGCAGCGCGTCGAGCTGGTCGAGGATGACCGTCCGGAGCTGCTTGGCGGCGTTCTGCGCGGTGATGCCGGCCTGGGTGAGCTGGTCGGTGCTCGGCGCGGACCGCCCGCCGCCGGGCGCCGAGTAGACCGAGAACGTCTCCAGCGAGCGCTGGTAGGTGTCCAGCGGGGTGAGCACGTTGGCGCCCAGGTCGGTGCTCTCCGAGCTGTCGACGGCGGAGCGCAGGTCGGCGACGAGGTCGGTGGCCGGGCCGAGCGCGGCGACGCGCAGCTCGGCCAGTTCCGCGCCGGTCCGCGCGCGCTCGGCGGCGGGGCGCTTGGCCGCCAGCCGGGCCAGGTCGACGAGCCGCCCGGCCAGCACGGTCGCGGTGGGCAGGTCACCGCCGATGCCGTCCTGGAGGAAGAACGAGTCCGAGCGCGGGTCGCGGATCAGCCCGGAGCTCTCCCGCACCTTGCGGTAGAGGGCCAGGAGCAGGTCGGACGCCTCGCCGTAGGCCCGGAAGGCCGCCTCGGGGTCGCCGAGCCCGCGGTCCGGCAGCGACTCGAGCTTCGCCCGCAGCCCGGCCCAGCGCTCGTGGGTGCGCAACTCGTCGCCGACGGCGCTGTCCACCTCGGCGACGCCCTCGATCGCGGCGGTGAGCGCGCCCCGGGAGACGGCTCCCTCGGCGACCGCTATCGCCTGGGCCTCCACCAGCGCGTCGGTGATCGGGCCGAGGGCGCGCAGGTAGCGCACACCGAGCCGTTCCCGGCTCGCCAGGTCGTGGTCGTCCGCGGCGCTGCTCTCGGACTGGGCGAAGATGAACCCGAGCGGTACGAGCAGCGCCAGCACCAGCAGCAGGGGAAGCGTGCGGCCCGGTACGGCGGGCCGCCGACGGACCCGCGGCGCGGGGACTGTCATGGTGTGTCTCCTCCGGCGACGGCGGGGCGTTCGGTGCCCCGGGAGGTCGCCGTACGCAGTCCCGTGCACCGGACCGGAAAAGTAGCCGAACCGGACGTCTGTGCAACCTCGGCCGATGAGTCGGCTTCACGTCAGTCCATTCTGGGCGACGCTGAGTGAGCTTCGACGTCACTCAGCGTCCGATCATGTTGCCGAGAAGTGACATCGACGATGGTTTGCGCGTGTAGATGTGAATTCACATGATCCGAACATGTGCCGCTGGGATGCTCTGGACCTTTGGCGGACGACGGTGGGCGATCGACGAACGGCGCAACCGGACGGACGTACGGCGGATCTCAGCGAATGCACAGCGATCGGCCCGTACCGTGTGCCGCATGAGATCACCAGTCGCGCGGATCCGGCGCGCCCTGGCCGGACGCCCACGCCGGATCGTCGCCGTCGTGGCGGTGGTAGTCCTCGTCGCCGCCGCGCTCGTCTGGGTGGCCCGGCCGCAGAGCCCGGACTTCCGCACCGAGTCGGCGCTGGTGACGGTCCGCTCCGGGCCCTCCGGTGACGAGCCGGTCGAGCTGGACACCACGCTCTACCTGCCGGACCGCGCGTCGGAAGCGAACCGCGTGCCGGCGGTGCTGCTGGCGCACGGGTTCGGTGGCACCAAGGACTCGGCTCGCTCCGACGCCGAGGACCTGGCCGCCCGGGGGTACGCGGTGCTCACCTGGACCGCCCGCGGCTTCGGGCGCAGCGGCGGCCAGATCCACCTGGACAGCCCCGACTACGAGGTGCGGGACGCCCAGCGCCTGCTCGACCGGCTCGCGGCCCGGCCGGACATCCGCCTCGACTCGCCGGGCGACCCCCGCGTCGGCGTGGTCGGCGGCTCGTACGGCGGCGGCCTGGCCCTGCTGCTGGCCGCGCAGGACCAGCGGGTCGACGCGATCGTCCCGATGATCACCTGGAACGACCTGTCCCGCGCGTTCCTGCCGGAGAGCACCGGCCGGCAGCCCACCGACGGCGTGTTCAAGAAGGGCTGGGCGGGGATCTTCTTCGGTGGCGGCGGGAACGCCGGCTCCGGTCCGGCCGGGCTCTCCGGGGCCACCGCCGCCGCGCCGGAGGGCGCGCCCGAGTCGGCCGGACCGCCGAGCCCGCAGCCGGGCGCCGGTCCCGGTACCGGCTCCGGTCGCGCGCCGGCCGGCGCCGCCGACCCGTCCTGCGGGCGCTTCGCCGCCGACGTCTGCGCCGCGTACCTGCGCATCGCGACCACGGGCCGGGCCGACGCGGCGGCGGTCGAGCTGCTGCGCCGGTCGTCGCCGGCCGGCGTGCTGGACCGGATCAAGTCCCCGACGCTGCTGGTCCAGGGCGAGGCGGACACGCTCTTCCCGCTGGCCGAGGCGGACGCCAACGCCCGGGGCATCGCCGCCGCCGGCACGCCGGTGCGGGTCGCCTGGTTTACCGGCGGCCACGACGGCGGCTCCGGACCCACCTCCGACTCCGACCGGGTGAAGTTCCTGACCGCGCAGTGGCTCGACCACTACGTCAAGGGGGACGGGGCGGCGCCCGGCGACACGTTCACGTTCTCCCGCATCGCCGGGTTCGACGCGCTCGACCGGGGCCTGGTCGCCACCGGCTTCCGTACCGCCGACTATCCGGGCCTGGCCGGGGAGGACCGCCGCGAGGTCACGCTCGCCGGTCCGCCCCAGCCGGTCGCCGTACCGCCCAACGGCAACCCGGCGGCGATCTCCTCGGTGCCGTTCGCCGGCGCGCTCGGTTCGCTGCTGGACGGCGTGGCCGGTGACATCCCCGGCCAGCACGCCCGCTTCGAGTCCGCGCCGCTGGACGAGCCGGTCGACGTGGTGGGCGCGCCCACCGTGCGGATCCGGGCCGCCTCCCCGACCGGCGAGGCGGTGCTGTTCGTGAAGCTCTACGACGTCGACCCGCAGGGGGCGGCCACGCTGCCGTCCGGCCTGGTCGCGCCGGTGCGCCTGACCGGCCTGCCCAGCTCGGTCGACGCGGCCACGCCGGTCACCGTCACGCTGCCGGGGATCGTCCGGCGGGTCGAGGCCGGGCACCGGCTGCGGCTCGTGGTGGCGACGTCGGACCAGGCGTACGCCTCGCCGGCCGAGCCGGCCGTGCACACGGTGGCGCTGGCCGACGGGCCGCTGACGCTGCCCACCGTCGAGGCCACGCCCATCCCCACCACGGCAGTGGTGTGGCGCTGGGCGCTGGCCGGTCTGCTCGCCGCAATCGTGCTCGGGCTCGTCGTGGTCGTGCTGCTCACCCGCCGCCGGCACCGCCGCCAGGACAACTCCGTGCACCCGGAGTACGCGGGCGTCCCGCTCGCCGTGCGCAACCTGCGCAAGGAGTACGCGGACGGCTTCGTCGCGGTCTCCGACGTCGACTTCGAGGTGCACCCCGGGCAGGTGGTCGGCCTGCTCGGCCCCAACGGCGCGGGCAAGACCACCACGCTGCGGGTGCTGATGGGGCTGACCCAGCCCACCGCCGGGGAGATCTACGTCTTCGGGCACCGGCTGGTGCCCGGCTCGCCGGTGCTGTCCCGGATCGGCGCGCTGGTCGAGGGGCCGGGCTTCCTGCCCCACCTGTCCGGCCTGGACAACCTCAAGGCGTACTGGCGGGCGACCGGGCGGCCGTGGGAGGACGCGCACTTCGACGAGGCGCTGGAGATCGCCGGCCTGGGCGACTCGGTGCACCGGCGGACGAGGAAGTACAGCCACGGCATGCGGCAGCGGCTGGCCATCGCCCAGGCCATGCTCGGCCTGCCCGAGCTGCTGGTGCTGGACGAGCCGACGGACGGGCTGGACCCGCCGCAGATCGCCGAGATGCGCCGGGTGCTCCAGCGCTACGCCACCGACGGCCGAGCGGTGCTGGTCTCCAGCCACCTGCTGGCCGAGGTGGAGCAGACCTGCACGCACGCCGTGGTGGTGAACAAGGGCCGGATCGTCGCCTCGGGTCCGGTCGAGGAGATCGTCGGCGAGTCGCCGAGCGTGCTGTTCGAGGTGAGCGACCCGGACGCGGCGCGTACGGTGCTCGACCGGCTCGACGGTGTACGGGTGCTGCCCGACGCCGAGGGCGCGCTGGTGGTCGACACCAACGGCACCGCGCGCAGCGAGGTGGTGGCCGAGCTGGTCCGGGCCGGTATCGGAGTGGACCGGGTGGTGCCCCGGCGCCGCCTGGAGGACGCGTTCCTCGCCCTGGTCGGCGAGAACTCTCGGGGAAGCGGGGACCGGTGATGGCGGGTTCGTCTGTGGCATCGTCGCCTGGTAACGGCACGTCCGGGCCCGGCGCGGGCGGTGCGGCGGCCGGTTACCGGCCCTCGGCCACGCTTCCGTTCGCCGCGGAGTTCCGGCGGCAGGCGTCGCGTCGGCGTACCCAGCTCGCGCTGGGGTTCATGGTGCTGCTGCCGCTGATCATCCTGGTGGCGTTCCAGTTCGACTCCGGGGACGACGACCGCGGCGGGCGGGGCGAGTTCTCCAGCCTGGCCGACCTGGCCACCTCGGGCGGGCTCAACTTCACCCTGTTCTCGATCCTGGTCTCCGCGTCGTTCCTGCTGGTCGTGGTGGTGGCGTTGTTCTGCGGCGACACGGTGGCCAGCGAGGCGAGCTGGGGCAGCCTGCGCTACCTGCTGGCGGTGCCGGTGCCCCGGGCCCGGCTGCTCGCGGTGAAGCTGGTCGTCGCGCTCGCGTACTCCGGGCTGGCGCTGCTGTTGCTCGCGGGCACCGCGCTGCTGGTCGGCACGCTGCGGTACGGCTGGAAGCCGTTGAGCAGCCAGGTCTCGGCCGAGCTGGCCCCGGCCGACGGCTTGCTGCGGCTGCTCGGGGTGCTCGGGTACCTGGCGGTGGTGCTGCTGGTGGTGGCCGGGCTGGCGTTCCTGCTGTCGGTGACCACCGATGCCGCGCTCGGCGCGGTCGGTGGCGCGGTGCTGCTCTGGATCCTGTCCAGCATCCTGGATCAGATCACCGCGCTGGGCGGGCTGCGGAACCTGCTGCCCACCCACTACAGCAGCGCCTGGCTGGGGTTGCTGTCCACGCCGATGCAGACCGACGACGTGGTCAAGGGCGCGTTCTCGGCAATCGTCTACGCCACGTTGTTCTGGAGCCTGGCCTTCTGGCGTTTCACCCGCAAGGACGTCACCAGCTGAGGTGACTGTCGGGGGTACCCGCATTGGCGCGTCCGCCCATATCATGGGAGCGTTCCCATGCAATTGTCCCGCCTGCAAAGAAATTGATTAACATCGATACGTGCAATCGCCATCCTGGAGCGGTCAAACACCCGCCCCAGGAGGTCACACATGATTCCGACCCAGCTCAGCGGCCCTGTCCTGTCCCTGTTCCGCGCTGTTGTGGGGCTGCTGTTCCTATGCCACGGCGCGGCGTCGATATTCGGCGTCCTCGGCGGTAACCGAGGCTCCGGCGAGGCCGTCCCGTTCGCCACCTGGCCCGGTTGGTGGGCGGCGCTGATCCAGCTCGTCTGCGGCGTGCTGGTGCTCGTCGGCCTGCTCACCCGTCCGGCGGCGCTGCTCGCCTCCGGCTCGATGGCGTACGCGTACTTCACTGTGCACCAGCCGCAGAACCTGCTGCCGCTGCAGAACGGCGGCGAACTGGCGGCGCTCTTCTGCTGGTCGTTCCTGCTGGTCGCCGTGCTCGGCCCGGGCAGCTGGGCGCTGGACGCGCTGCTCGCCCGCCGCCGCGCCGCCCCGGCCGAGCCCGCCACCGCGTCGCCCGCCTCGGTTCCGGTCTGATCCGCCGCCCGGCGAGATCGCGGTACGGGAGGGCGCTTCCGTGCCGCGATCTGAGTCAGAGCGGGTTGACCGGCGAGGTCGAGGGGGCCGGTGGATCGGAGCGCGGGGGCGCCTGCGTCGCCGGGTCGGCGTCGCGGCGCTTCCAGGCGCTGACGCCGAGCCGGCCGGTGTTCCCGAGGTCGATCGGCCCGTCCAGCTCGACCGGGTACGCCGGCCGGCCGGTCGACGGGGCGACGTCGAGTTCGGCGCCCGCGGTGGCCACCACGGTCGGGTCGGTGACGAGGTTGCGCCAGATCAGCGCCGCGCCGGCCCGTTCGCCCGGCGCCAGCACGATCCGCGTGGGCGGGTGGTCGAAGCCGGCGGTGATCGGCGCGGCGCCCGGGATGATCCGTACCGCTATCGCGTCCCCGTCGGCGTCCCGGAGCGCGACCGCCGGATAGCCACGCAGCTCGTACGGGCGGTCGCCGCAGTTGACCAGGTCCAGGCCCATCGCGCGCAGCCCCATCGCCGCGCTCACCCCGAGCCCGGTGATCCGGATGCCCTCCGGGGAGCACGTGGCGGCGGGCTCGGCGCCGGGCCGGGGTGGCGCCGACGGCGGCCCGTCGACCGGGGCCGGTGCCGGGGTGCAGCCGGCGAGCAGTGCCGCGCCGGCGAGGAGCCCGATCCGGGCAGTCGCCTTCCGCATCAGGCGATCATGTCATCCCGCCGGGAGTGGCGGGGGAGGCTGATCATTGCGGCCGGGCGGGCGCGGTGAGGACGGCGTCGAGCAGGCCCGGGTAGAGGCGGTCCAGCTCGTCGCGGCGCAGCCGCACGTACCGGGTGGTGCCCGCGATGCGGGTGCGGGTCAGCCCCGCCTCGCGCAGCACCTTCAGGTGGTGGCTGCGGGTGGCCTTGGAGACGCCGAACTCGAACGAGCCGCAGGCGTGCTCCCCGCCCGGCGCGAGCGCGCGCACGATCTGCAGCCGCACGTCGTCGGCCAGCGCCGCCAGCACGGCGGTGACCGGGACCTCGCGCAGCTCGGGTTCGTGCAGCTCCATGTGACTACGATAACCCATGTTCGACAATCGTCGAACAAGCTCCTAGAGTCGTGGCGTTTGGTTCGACGATACTCGAACATAGGAGCTGGGATGCGCTTCCGTTCCGCCGCCTTCCCGATCTTCGCAGTGCTCAGCTGGGGCGTCATGTTCCCCGTGCTGGCGAGCGCGCTGACCCGGGTGGACGCCCTCAACCTGACCACCACCCGGTACGTCCTCGCCACCGCCGTGCTGGTCGCCCTGCTGCTGGCCCGCGAAGGGCTGGCCGCACTCGCCACGCGCGGGCGCGCGGCCGAGGTGTGGCTGCTCGGCGCACTCGGCTTCGCCGGCTTCAACACGCTGACGAACCTCGCCCTCGGCCACGCCACCCCGCAGCAGATCGCGCTGTTCGGCGCCACCGTGCCGCTGATCACCCAGCTGGTCCGCTGGGCGCGCGACGGCGTACGCCCCCGCCCGGCGCTGCTCGGCCTGGCACTGGTGGCCCTGGTCGGCGTCGGCCTGGTGATCACCCGCGGCCGGCTGGACGGGCTCGGACAGTTCGGCGTCGGCGGGTTGCTCATGCTGGGCGCGGTGATCGGCTGGGCCTTCTACACGCACGGCGCGAGCCGGTTCCCCGAATGGTCGGCGCTGCGCTACACCACGCTGACCGCCGTCACGGGCATGCTCGCCATGCTCGCCGCCAGCGCCGTCGCCGACCTCACCGGGCTCCAGCACGCGCCGGCCGCCGCCGACCTCGTCGCGGTCGCCCCCCAACTGGCGTACGCGGTGCTGATCGCCGCCGTCCTCGCGGTGCTGGCCTGGAACACCGGTGTACGGCGACTCGGCCCGGCCGACGCCGCGCTGTTCATGAACCTGGTGCCGGTGGTCACGTTCGCGGTGCAGATCCTGCGCGGGTACCGGCCGGTCGCGATCGAGCTGGTGGGCGCCGGGCTGACCATCGCCGCCCTGGTGGCCGCGAACCTGGTCACCCGTACCCGCCCGGCAGCCGTGACCACGACGGCGCCGGAGCCGCTCGCGGTGGTGGACCGGCCCGCCGTGGTGGAGCCGGCCGCGGTGGTCGGACGCTGAGCCGGCCCACAGCGTGGGATCCCGGGGTGGCGCGGCCGTGAGCAGCGCATAGACTCGGCGGCACAACTGAATACCTCATCCAGAGGGGCTGAGGGATACGGCCCGACGACGCCCCGGCAACCACCCGCACGCTCGACGACGAGCGACAGCGGGCAGGTGCCAATTCCGTCCCCGCCGCACCCGGCGATGCGGGGAAAGATGAGAGGAAATCCTCGACATGACGTCGACGCTTCCCGCCGCCACCGGCATCGACACGACCCTCAGCCCGGCCCGCGCCCTGGTCTGCCGCGCCTGTTCGGCGCGCTACCCGCTGGCCGCCCAGCACGCCTGTTACGAGTGCTTCGGGCCGCTGGAGGTCGACTACGACACCGCCGCGCTCGCCACCGTCACCCGGGAGCAGATCGAGGCCGGTCCGGCGAACATCTGGCGGTACGCGGCGCTGCTGCCGGCCGGTCAGGACCCGGACACCCGGGTCACGCTCGACCCGGGGCTGACCCCGCTGGTCGCCGCCCCGAACCTCGCCGCCGAGCTGGGACTCACCGCGCCGCTGTGGGTCAAGGACGACAGCGCGAACCCCACCCACTCGTTCAAGGACCGGGTCGTCTCGGTGGCGCTGACCGCGGCCCGGCAGCTCGGCTTCACCCGCTACGCCTGCGCCTCCACCGGCAACCTCGCCAACTCCGTCGCCGCGCACGCGGCCCGGGCCGGCGTGCCGTCTGTCGTCTTCATCCCCGGCGACCTGGAGCAGGGCAAGGTCGTCACCACCGCTGTCTACGGCGGTGACCTGGTCGCCATCGACGGCTCGTACGACGACGTGAACCGGCTCTGCGGCGAACTGGTGGAGACCGACGAGTTCGAGGACACCGCGTTCGTCAACGTGAACGTGCGGCCCTACTACGCCGAGGGCTCCAAGACGCTCGGCTACGAGGTGGCCGAGCAGCTCGGCTGGCGGATCCCGGCCCAGGTGGTCATCCCGATGGCCAGCGGCGAGCTGCTCACCAAGATCGACAAGGCGTTCGCCGAGCTGGTCGAGATCGGCCTGGTCGAGGCGCCGGCCGGTGGCTGGAAGGTGTTCGGCGCGCAGTCGGCCGGCTGCAACCCGATCGCCACCGCGCTGCACGGCGACACCGACACGATCACGCCGGTCAAGCCGACCGGCATCGCCAAGTCGCTGAACATCGGCGACCCCGCCGCCGGGCTGTACGCGCTGGAGGCGGTGCGCCGTACCGGCGGCTGGATGGACTACGCCGACGACGACGAGATCCGCGCCGGCATCCGGCTGCTCGCCCGTACCACCGGGGTGTTCGCCGAGACGGCGGGCGGCGTGACGGTCGCGGTGTTGCGCAAGCTGGTCGAGTCGGGCCGGCTCGACCCGTCCGCCGAGACGGTCGTGTTCAACACCGGCGAGGGCCTGAAGACGCTCGACGCGGTGGCCGCCCAGGTGGGCCCCACCCACCGCATCAAGCCGTCCCTGCGCGCCGCCCGGGACGCCGGCCTGCTGTCCTGACCCGGAGCCCGGCGCCTCGGCCGGGTGGGGGAGGTGGGGCTCGCCCGGGTGGGGGATCGGGTGAGACCGGTGGGTAACCGGTGATGTGCGGTGAGTGCCAGAAAACCACCCTCAAGGACTTGACGGCAGGAACCGGACGGCGCAAGATGCTTCGTGCGGGAGGGCATCCGCCGGAGACTTTTCAAGTTCTTGCGACCCAACGCCGGAGGCGTTGTGCGGACGTCCCTCCCGACCAACGTCCGAAGAGGCCAGCGGAAAACCGCTGGCCTCTTCGCTGTGTCCGGCGCACCCTGGGTGACATGACGCTGACCGTGACGCCGCTTGATCCCGCCGACCGGCAGACGCTCGACGCGGCGTACCGGATCGCCTGCGCCGCCCAGGCCGTCGACGAGCCGGACCTCCCGCCGATCTGCCGCCGCCGCTTCGAGGCGCTGCTGTCGCACCCGATGCCCGGCATCGAGGGACGCTGGCTCGTCGCCCGCCTGGACGGGCTGCCGGTGGGCTGGCTCCGGTTGCACCTGCACACGATCGAGAACACCGAGAACGCGACAGTCGAACTGACCGTCGACCCGGCGTACCGGAGGCGCGGCATCGGCCGCGTGCTGCACGAGCACGGCGTGCGGCTGCTCCGCGAGCACGGCGGCAAACGCCTTGTCGGCTCGACCACCGCCGCGCTGCCCGGCGAGGAGGACCGGGTCTTCCCCGGCGCCGCGTTCGCCGCCGCCCTGGGCGCCAAGCCGGCGCTGGCCGACGTCCGCCGCCGCCTCGACGTGACCGGGCTCGACCGTGACCGGCTCGCCGCGCTGCTGGCCCAGGCCCGCACCGCGGCCACCGGATACCGGCCGGTGCGGTGGCGCGATCACACCCCCGAGGAGTACGTCGCGGACGTCGCCTACCTCCAGGGCCGGCTGCTGCTCGACGCGCCGATGGGTGAGCTGGACTGGAAGCCGGAGCGGATGGACGCGGCGCGGGTACGCGACGCGGAGCGGGCGCTCGATGCCCGGGGCGTACGCCGGTACAACACCGGCGTGGTGCACGAGGCGACCGGCCGCCTGGTCGGCTGGACCCAGCTCGGCCTGGACGCGAGCAGCACCGACCACGCCTGGCAGGAGATCACCCTCGTCGACCCCGGCCACCGCGGCCACCGGCTCGGCCTGCTCTGCAAGGCCGGGAACCTGGAGTACGCGCTGACACACGAACCGGCGTTGCGGGCCGTCGACACCTGGAACGCGGTCGCGAACCGGCACATGATCGCGATCAACGAGCAACTGGGCTTCCGCCCGGCCGCCGGTTCCGTCGACTGGCAGTTGACGATCTGAGTTGTGACACGCCCCTACTGATCTGGTGCCTTTCTGTTGCATGATGGCGGGCATGACGGAGACCCCGCACCCCCTGTACGACAGGCACCGCGAGACCCTCGACCGGGCGCTGACCGCGATCGCGGAGCGCGGGTACTGGTCGGCCTACCCCGAGTCACCCAGCCCCCGGGTGTACGGCGAGACCGCCGCCGCCGACGGCAAGGCCGCCTTCGAGGCGTACCTGGGTGGCGACTTCCCGCTCGACCAGGCCGGTGACGGCAGCACGGTCGCCACCGAGGTCAGCCCGTTCGGCGTGGCGCTGGACGTGCGCTACCCGCACGCGGGCGCCGACCAGCTCGTGTCCGCCGCGAGCGCCGCGCTGCCCGCCTGGCGCGACGCCGGCCCGCAGGCCCGGGTGGGCGTCTGCCTGGAGATCCTCGCCCGGCTGCACAAGAACGTCTTCGAGCTGGCGAACGCGGTGCAGTTCACCAGCGGCCAGGCGTTCGTGATGGCGTTCCAGGCCGGTGGCGCGCACGCGCTGGACCGGGCGCTGGAGGCGGTCGCGTACGCGTACGCCGAGATGACCCGCCACCCGGGGACCGCCGGCTGGGAGAAGGCCGCGGGCAAGGGCGACCCGCTCCGGATGACCAAGACGTTCCACGTGGTGCCGCGCGGGGTCGCGCTGGTCATCGGCTGCAACACGTTCCCCACCTGGAACTCGTACCCCGGTCTGTTCGCCTCGCTGGCCACCGGCAACCCGGTAGTGGTGAAGCCGCACCCGCGCGCGGTGCTGCCGCTGGCGATCACCGTGAAGTACGCCCGCGAGGTGCTCGCCGAGGCCGGGTTCGACCCGAACCTGGTGCAGCTCGCGCCCGAGGCGCCCGGCGAGAAGCTCGCCACGACGCTGGCCCTGGACCCGGCGGTGAAGATCGTCGACTTCACCGGCTCCACCGAGTACGGCGACTGGCTGGAGGCGAACGCCCGGCAGGCGGCCGTCTACACCGAGAAGGCCGGCCTGAACACGGTGGTGATCGACTCCACCGACGACTTCGCCGGGCTCTGCCGCAACCTCGGCTTCACGCTGACGCTGTACAGCGGCCAGATGTGCACCACCTCGCAGAACCTGCTGATCCCGCGCGACGGAATCGAGACCGACCAGGGGCACAAGAGCTTCGACGAGGTGGCCGCCGGGATCGCCGGCGCGGTCGCCAAGCTGACCGCCGACCCGGCCCGCGGCGTCGAGCTGACCGGCGCGATCGTCAACGACGGCGTGCTGGAGCGGCTGGACGAGGTCACCAAGGTCGGCGAGCCGGTGCTGGAGTCGCGCGTAGTCGAGCACCCGTCCTTCCCCGGCGCGGTGGTGCGTACGCCGACTGTGGTGAAGCTGGACGCCTCCGACACCGCCACCTACTCGCGGGAGTGGTTCGGGCCGATCTCGTTCGCCATCGCGACCGACTCGACCGAGCACAGCCTGCGCATCCTGCGCGAGACGGTGGGCGAGAAGGGCGCGCTGACCGCGGGCGTCTACTCCACCGACGAGGCCGTGCTGGACGAGGCCGAGAAGGCGGCCATCGACGCCGGGGTGCACCTGTCCTGCAACCTCACCGGCGGGGTGTTCGTCAACCAGTCGGCGGCGTTCTCCGACTTCCACGGCTCCGGCGCGAACGCGGCGGCCAACTCGGCGCTGACCGACGGCGCGTACGTGGCGAACCGGTTCCGCATCGTCCAGAGCCGCCGCCACTCCTGAAAGGAGGGGCCCCTTCTTAACGCCTCCGGTATAGGAGGGGCCCCCTCTTAACAACTGCGTCCGGTCGGCCTCACGCCGGGCGGCGCATCTGGAGTTCGTGCAGGCGGGGGATCCTGGGGTGCGGCACGCGTACGCCGGTGTCCACGAAGCCCAGCTTCTGGTAGGCCCGGTAGGCCCGGTCGTTGCCGACCACCACCTCCATCATCAGCTCGGGCCGTCCGCAGGCGCGCGACCAGGCGGCCACCTCGTCGACGAGCGCGGCGAGCAGACCGCTGCCCCGTCGGGCCGGCGTCACGTAGACCGCGTAGACGAGCGTCAGGCCCGGCTCGTCCGGCGCGGCGGTGCCACCGGCGTGGCCGACCAGCCGGCCGCCCGGGTCGGCCACGAACTGGGCGGTGTGGTCGCCCCGGGAGACGGCCGCGACCCGGGCCGCGAACTCCGCGTGCGGCCGGGCGGCGGCCTCGGCCACCGTCTCCAGGAAGGCCAGTGGGGAGTCGGCCAGCATCTCCAGCCGCAGCGCCCGCATCCGGGCGGCGTCGGTCGGCCGGACCCGGCGAACGGTGGTCGTGGTGGGCGCGCTGGTCATGCCGCATGCATACCGGACGGGCCGGCGCAGGCGCGTGACCGGGGCCGGGTACCGCCCGGAATATGCCCGATTTGTGGTCGTGCGCCGTCGTCACGCCTCGTGTAGCGTGCGATTTCGGTCACCGAATTCAGTGGTCGTCGCCGATCGCTGAACCGGTGTGCTACCGGTGCCGGTCCGCCGGTTTCCGGGTGTTGGAACGCCGCGCAGAGTGAGGAAGTGCACCGTGGCACAGGGCACCGTGAAGTGGTTCAACGCCGAAAAGGGCTACGGCTTCATCGCCGTCGACGGCGGGCAGGACGTCTTCGTCCACTTCTCCGCGATCGAGATGGACGGTTACAAGGCGCTGGACGACGGCCAGCGGGTCGAGTTCGAGATCGCGCAGGGGCAGAAGGGTCCGCAGGCCGAGCGGGTCCGCGTCATCGCCTGACCTCCGCCCGCCGGGCGGTTCCGCAGCCGGGTCCGCCGACCGGGGGGCTGCGCTGTGAGCGTGCACCATGGAAGATCATGAGCCGTTCCAGCCGTAGCCGCTGAGGAGGGCCCATGTCCGATCTGCCTCCGCCGGGTTCCACCGAACCGGTGTCGCCGACGCCGTCCGGCTCTCCGGCCGACCCGACCGCGCCTCCGCCTCCGGCCACCGATCCGGCGTCGTCGGGGAGCGCCGGCCCGTCCGTGCCCGCTCCCGGCCCGGCGCCCGCCGATCCCTGGGCCGACCAGACCGGCTACGGCCCGAGCATTCCGCAACAACCCGGGTACGACGCGCAGCCCGCCCACCCGAACCCGTCCGGCCCGGCCACTCCCGCCGACCCGGCCACCCCGCCCGGTGGGGGCGACCCGGCCGGCTGGACCGCGCCGGGTGCCGCCCCGCCCCCCAGCTACCCCACGCCGCCGGGCTACCCCACGATGCCGGGCTACCCGGCTGGTCCTCCCCAGGCGGGCTGGCCCGGGTACCCGGCTCATCCGATGCCGGGCGCCGCCTACCCGGTGGCCGCCGGACCCGGTGCGTACGCCGGCTGGTTCCCCGGCATCGACCCGCAGGACCCGCTCGTCAACCCGCCGCACGCGGGCATCGGCCCATGGTTCGCCCGTTGCTGGGGGGCGCTGCGGCGCGGTTGGCGGCAGCTCCTGCCGATCGTGCTGCTCACCCAGGTCCCCCCGGCGATGGTGATCGGCGTCCTCACGCTCGTCCTCAGCCCCGACGGGCAGATGGCGACCGCGCCGGACGGGTCGCCGGTGCTGCCGGAGAACTTCTGGGCGCAGACGCTCGGCTTCTACGGCGCGATCCTGTTCGCCGGGCTGATCTTCGGCGCGCTCCAGGCGATGGGCTGGGCGGCGGGCACCTGGGTGATCGCCCGGCAGGCGGCCGGTCAGCCGGCCGGGCTCGGCGCCGCCTTCCGGTACGGGCTGAGCCGAGCCCTCGGCCTCTGGGGCTGGACCATCGTGGTGTCGCTGCTGGTCACGCTCGGCGCCTGCTTCTGCCTGCTGCCCGGCCTCTACGCCGCGCTCGCGCTCGCCCTGTTCGGTCCGGTCTACCTGTTCGAGCGGCGGGATCCGGTCGGGCGGTCGTGGCGGATGTTCCACAGCCGGTTCGGCATGGTGCTGGGCCGGGTCGCGCTGGTGGTGGCGGCGTTGGTCGTGGCGACGCTGCTGGACGTCGTGCTGAGCGGGATCAGCGGGGCGCTCTTCGGGCTCGAGCCGATGGGCGCCGTGGGCACCGCGATCGGCGCGGTGACGCTCACCGTTCTCAGCGCCGTGGTGGCGGCTCCGACCTACCTGGCGCAGCAGGTGGGGCTGGTGGTCACGTACGCCGAGCAGCGGGCCCAGGAAGGCCCGGTGACCGCGGCTCAGCTGGCGGCGGAACTCGGCTGAGCGGGGCGGTCGTGCTTGCACTCGGCTAGGGAGAGTGCTAAACAAGTCATTGGCACTCGCATACGGTGAGTGCCAGAAGGTCGGGGCGGTAGGGCCACGGCCGCACCGGTGTCCCAGGTGGCGCCGGAGCGGTACGGGGCCGGTCGTCGCGGGCTGTCCGGCCCGACCGAGGAGACGTCGTCGTCGCCAGGTGGCGACGTCCCCAAGGTGCGTACACCAGACGGCCCATCCGGGCATCCCGGGTGGCCCGTGAGTGTCCAGGAGGACAACGCCGTATGGCCAAGATGATCGCGTTCGACGAAGAGGCGCGCCGCGGCCTCGAGCGGGGCATGAACCAGCTCGCCGACGCCGTGAAGGTGACGCTCGGCCCCAAGGGCCGCAACGTCGTGCTCGAGAAGAAGTGGGGTGCCCCCACCATCACCAACGATGGTGTGAGCATCGCCAAGGAGATCGAGCTCGAGGACCCGTACGAGAAGATCGGCGCCGAGCTGGTCAAGGAGGTCGCGAAGAAGACCGACGACGTCGCCGGTGACGGCACGACGACGGCGACCGTCCTGGCCCAGGCCCTGGTTCGTGAGGGTCTGCGCAACGTGGCCGCCGGCGCCAACCCGATGGCCCTGAAGCGGGGCATCGAGGCCGCCGTGGCCAACGTCTCGGAGGAGCTGCTCAAGCTCGCCAAGGACGTGGAGACCAAGGAGCAGATCGCCTCCACCGCCTCCATCTCCGCCGCCGACCCCAGCGTCGGCGAGATCATCGCCGAGGCGATGGACAAGGTGGGCAAGGAAGGTGTCATCACCGTCGAGGAGAGCAACACCTTCGGCCTGGAGCTCGAGCTCACCGAGGGCATGCGCTTCGACAAGGGCTACATCTCCGCCTACTTCATGACCGACCCGGAGCGTATGGAGGCCGTCTTCGACGACCCGTACATCCTGATCGTCAACAGCAAGATCTCGTCGGTGAAGGACCTGCTCCCGATCCTGGAGAAGGTCATGCAGTCGGGCAAGCCGCTGCTGATCATCGCCGAGGACCTGGAGGGCGAGGCCCTGGCCACCCTGGTGGTCAACAAGGTCCGTGGCACCTTCAAGTCGGTCGCCGTCAAGGCGCCGGGCTTCGGTGACCGCCGCAAGGCCATGCTGACCGACATCGCCATCCTCACCGGTGGCCAGGTCATCAGCGAGGAGGTCGGCCTCAAGCTGGACGCGACCGGCCTCGAGATGCTGGGCCGCGCCCGCAAGGTCGTGGTGACCAAGGACGAGACCACCATCGTCGACGGCGCCGGCGACGCCGAGCAGATCCAGGGCCGGGTGAACCAGATCCGGGCCGAGATCGACAAGAGCGACTCCGACTACGACCGGGAGAAGCTGCAGGAGCGTCTGGCCAAGCTGGCCGGCGGTGTTGCGGTGATCAAGGTCGGCGCGGCCACCGAGGTCGAGCTGAAGGAGCGCAAGCACCGCATCGAGGACGCCGTCCGCAACGCGAAGGCCGCCGTCGAGGAGGGCATCGTCCCGGGTGGTGGCGTCGCGCTGGTGCAGGCCGGCAAGACCGCCTTCGACAAGCTGGACCTGGCCGGCGACGAGGCGACCGGCGCGCAGATCGTCAAGATCGCGCTGGACGCCCCGCTGCGGCAGATCGCCGTTAACGCCGGCATGGAGGGTGGCGTCGTCGTCGAGCGGGTTCGCAACCTCGACCCGGGTCACGGCCTCAACGCCGCGACCGGCGAGTACGTGGACCTGCTGGCCGCGGGCATCATCGACCCGGCCAAGGTGACCCGTTCCGCGCTGCAGAACGCCGCGTCGATCGCCGCGCTGTTCCTCACCACCGAGGCCGTCGTGGCGGACAAGCCGGAGAAGACCCCGGCCGCTCCGGCGGGCCCGGGTGGCGGGGAGATGGACTTCTGAGTCCAGCTCCACCCAGTACGCCGAAAGGGGCGGGCCGCGTCAGCGGTCCGCCCCTTTCCGTGTGCGTGTCAGGTGGGCAGCGGGCGCTGGTTGCGTCGCTTGTGCGTCCGGTCGTACGGCGGCAGCCGCCGCGGCTCGTCCACCGGCTGCCGTTGCTCCTCCACCGGTGGCCGGTCCGCGCCGGTCAGCTCGGCGAGCTGCTCGGCGTCGCCGATGTCGAGCCGGTCGAACGGGAGCTGGCCGGGAAGCTCGTCGTACGGTTCCTCGGCCCGTTCGTCATTCGTGGTCATGCACCGCCTCCTCTGCCCCGACCGTAGAGCCCGGTCGATGACGAAGGAGGCCGAATGGCGCTATTAGCGTCTATGCCCCTTTGATGGCTTTCCGGTAGAGGAAGAACACCCGTTCGATCCGGGCCCCCGCCGCGTTCGAGTAGAACGGCACCGGCCCCACCCAGCCGATCTGCGCCGCGCCGATCCCGGCCGCCGCCTGGTCACGCAGGCAGCGGCGCAGCAGCACACCACCGATCCCGGAGCCCTCCGCCGCCGGCGCGGTGCCCATCGGCCCGAACCAGCTCGGCCGGGCCGACCCGTAGGCGGCGAAACCGAGGATCTCACCGTCCCGCTCGGCCAGGTGCACGCCCGCGTCCGGCCGCCCCACCGAACCGGCCAGCTCACCGTCCCAGGTGCCGCCGAACGTGGATCTGGCGAACGCGGCGAGCGCCGGCAGGTCGTTCGGGGTGGCCCGGCGTACCGTCACGCCCCGCCCGGCCAGCCGCCGCTCGGCGGCCTCGGTGGGACGCAGCGCCACCGACCCCTCGGACAGGTCGGCGGTCATGTTCCAGGCGGTCCGGTCCTGCCGGTAGCCGAGCCGCTGCGCGGCGCAGACCGCCGGGGTGTAGCGCACGTCGATGCCGGGCCAGGCGTAGTGCGGCGGGTTGCCGGCGAGCAGCACCTCGGCCGCGCCGAGCGCGCCGAGCCGGCTCTCCGCCTCGGCCAGCAGCGCCCCGCCGACGCCCTGGCGGCGCTCCGGCGGGGCGACCGCGATCAGGTCGACGTGGCCGAGCTGCGGATCGGCTGCCGACAGCGACCCGACGAGCACCCCGATCAACGCGCCGTCGCGTACCGCGCCGAGCCGCAGCACCGGGCGGTCGGCCCCGGCGCGTTCCGCCACGGTGACCACCACCGCGGACGCCTCGACCGCGTCCTCCGGCAGGTCGAGCGACACGCGGCACAACTCGACCACCTCGGGCAGCCGGTCCCGGCCCAGCTCGATGATCTCCACGTCCATGGACGCCGACAGTAGGGCATCGGCAGGCCAATGGACAGGGTTGTTAACCGGTGGCGGCCGCCCGGGCCGCGCGTACCGCCGCGTACGCGTCGACCAGCCCGGCGCCGGAGACGTCCCGCGGTCCGCCGCAGGCCTCGGCGGGCTGCGGGACCGGCTGCGCGGTGTCGCGCAGGATGGCCCGGGTCCGTTCCAAGTCCCCGACCAGCGCGGGGTTCGCCGACCACATCAGCGCCACCACGCCCGCCACCTGCGGCGTGGCCATCGAGGTGCCGTCCAGCGTCGCGTACCCGCCGCCGGGCATCGCGGAGAGCACAGCCGCGCCCGGGGCGACCAGGTCCGGCTTGGCCACGCCGTCCGGCGCGGGACCACGGCTGGAGAAGTCGGTGACGCGGCGCTGCCGGTCCACCGCCCCGACGGTCAGCACGTCCGGGTACGGCGCCGGCGGGTCCACGATCGAGCCGCAGGACGGGCCGGTGTTGCCGGCGGCGGCCACCACCAGGATGCCGGCCGCGGTCAGCGCCGCGGTCGCCGGGCGCAGCGCCCCCGGATCGCAGCCCTCCAGCGGCGGGCAGCCCCACGAGTTGGTGAGCACGTCCGGGGCGCGCGCCGGACGGCCGTCGGTCAGCGGGTTCCCGCCCGGCGGGAACGGGGCCAGCATGAACTGGAGACAGTCGAGGTAGCGGGCCGGGCTGCCCAGGTTGCGGTCCAGGTTGACGCAGCCGACCCAGCTCGCGCCGGGCGCCACGCCGATGCCGTCCCGGCCCACCGCGCTGCCCAGCGTGTGGGTGCCGTGGCCACCCCGGTCGGCCGGGGCGCGGCGGTCCTCCCACGGGTCGTACCAGGAGTCGTCGCCGCCCCGGAAGCCGCCGGCGAGCGCCGGGTGCCGGCCGTCCACTCCGGAGTCGGAGCTGCCCACCACCACGCCGGAGCCGGTGACGCCCAGCTCCGACCAGACCCGGTCCGCCCCGATCAGCGAGATGTTCCAGGCCGGTCCGGTCGGCGCCGGGGCGTCGCCGCGCGCCGTCGGGGCGAGCGCGGGCAGCGGACGCAGCCGCTGGCTGACCAGCACCCGGGCCACCTCGGGCCGGCCGGACAGCCAGGCCCGCACCGCCGGGCCGCCGTCCGTCTCGATCGCGTTGACCAGGTAGTACGGTGTCGGCTTCAGCCGCATGTCGGTCAGCGTGCGGCGCAGGTCGCCCTGGGTGCGGTCGGCGGTGGCGACCAGCCGCCGGTAGACCTCGGTCGCCCGGGCGTCCCGCCCGGCCCGTCCCGGCGTCCCGGCCGGCAACCCGGTCAGGTCGGCCTGCTCGCGCAGCACCACGAGCAGCCGCTCGCCGTGCAGACCCGGCTGGCCGGGGACCACGTACACCACGGCGACGGCGACGAGCAGCGCGGCGGCGGCGAGCGCGGCCGGACCGCGCCGGGGCGCGCGGGCGCGGGACCGGGCGAGCAGCACGCCGTACCCGAGGGCGAGCAGGACCGCGACGGCGAACGCGACGCCGGTGCCCACGGCGACCCAGAACGGCGTGTCCCGGGTGGTGGCGAGCAGGAGGGTGATCTCGTCCGGGTCGGTGAACGCCAGCGGCCCCAGCAACGCCAGCCCGATCAGCCAGCGCACCGGCGCCGGTCCGGCCGGGCGGCCCGAGTGCCGGGCCGCCGCCTCCAGCGCGGCCAGCACGAAACCGAGCGGCGGAAGCAGGAACAGCGCCGGCAGTTGTACGCCGGACTGCCCGGCGGCGGCCGCGAGCGGCGTCAACGCGACGCCCGCGACCAGGCCGCCGACCAGCGCCAACCGGGCCGGACCCGGCCCGAACGCGGCCCAGAACCGGGCGCCGAGCAGCGCCCCGGCGAGCGTGCCGAGCGCGGCGGCGGCCAACCCGGCGAGCACCGTCTCCAGCGCCCCGCCCAGCGCGCCCACCCACGCCCAGGGCAGCAGAGACGCCAGCCCGGCCGCGACCGCCAGCAGCGACACCGTCCCGAAGCGGCCCTCCGGGACCGCGTCCACGGCGACGGGCGGACGCACGCGGGCCAGCCGGGCGGCGACGAACGCGAGCACCGCGGCGGTCACCGCCAGCGCGGCCAGGTACGCCTCGTGGTGCACCGGCGGCACCGTCCGCAGCAGCGTCGTCGCGCCCAGCGCGACCACGGCGGCGGTCCAGGCGCGGCCGGTCGCCCGCAGCGCGGGGGAGCGGGGCGCCAGCGCCAGCGCCAGCGAGGGCGCCCCGGCCAGCAGCACGGTGACCACCGCCACCACCGGCCAGACCGCCACCGCACGGTCCAGGCCCATGACCAGCATGACCTGCTCGACGAGCCAGCCGCCGACCTGACCCGGAACGGTCACCAGCACGACCCAGAACCCGGTGAGCACGGCCGCGACGACCGGCCACGGCCCGGTCTCACGCGGTGGCGGCGGCGGTACGGGCGCGAACGGCGGGCCGGTCAGCATGGTCATCACGGTACGGCCGGGCCGTGTCGCCGCGCGCCCCGGACGGTTACCGTGGACGGGTGCGCGACCCCAACGTGTCCCGATCCGTGGCCGGCCAGCTCTCCGCCGAGCGCCGCGCCGACGACCTGCGCCGGCTCCGGGCCGAGCGGTTCGACGTCCTGGTCATCGGCGGCGGGGTGACCGGAGCGGGCGCCGCGCTCGACGCCGCGTCCCGCGGGCTGAAGGTCGCCCTGGTGGAGGCGCGCGACTACGCCGCCGGCACCTCCAGCCGGTCCAGCAAGCTGATCCACGGCGGCCTGCGCTACCTGGAGCAGCTGGAGTTCCACCTGGTCCACGAGGCGCTGACCGAACGCGGACTGCTCGCCACCCGGCTCGCCCCGCACCTGGTCCGCCCCGTGCCGATCCTGGTTCCGCTGCCCGCCGAGGGCGGCGCGCGGGACCTGCCCCGGCGGTTCTTCCGCCGCTCCTACTACGGGCTCGGCGTGGCCGCGTACGACGCGTTCGCCGGGGTCTTCGGCGGCGGGCGGGGGATGCCGCTGCACCGGCACCTGAGCCGCGAGGGCACCCGCCGGATCTTCCCGAGCCTGCGTCCGGACAAGCTGGCCGGCGCGATCCGCTACTACGACGGTCAGGTCGACGACGCCCGTCTCGTGGTGACGCTGGCGCGTACCGCGGCGAGCCTCGGCGCGACGGTGGTGACCAGCGCCCGCGCGGTCGGCCTGACCCGCCAGGCCCGCGAGGTCACCGGCGTGCGGGTACGCGATCTGGAGGCGCCGGCCGGCTCGCCGGACGCCGAGTTCGAGGTACGCGCGCGCACCGTGATCGCCGCCACCGGCGTGTGGAGCGACGACATGTCGCGGATGCTCAACGACGTCGGGCTCCGCCCGAAGCTGCGGGTCCGGGCCTCCAAGGGAGTGCACCTGGTGGTGCCCCGCTCGGCGATCGTCGGCGAGACCGGCCTGATCCTGCGTACCGCCACGAGCGTGCTCTTCGTGATCCCCTGGGGCGGGCACTGGATCATCGGCACCACCGACACGGACTGGCAACTCGACCGGTCCCACCCGGCCGCGACCGCCAGCGACATCGAATACCTGCTCTCCCAGGTCAACACGGTGCTGGACCGGCCGCTGACCACCGCCGACATCGAGGGCGTCTACGCCGGGCTGCGCCCGCTGCTGGCCGGCGAGGCGGACTCCACCTCGAAGCTGTCCCGCGAGCACGCCGTGGTGGAGCCGATGCTCGGCCTGCTGCTGGTGGCCGGCGGCAAGTACACCACCTACCGGGTGATGGCGTCGGACGTGGTCGACCGCGCGATGCACCGGCTCGGCCGGACCCGCCCCTCGCGTACCGCCGACCTGCCGCTGCTGGGCGCCGACGGGTACGCGGCCCTGTGGCGGGACCGGGCCGACCTGGCCCGCCGGCACGGAGTCGCGGTCGGCGTGGTCGAGCACCTGCTGGAGCGATACGGCAACCTCACGCTGGACCTGCTCGCCCTGGTCGACGCCGATCCGCTGCTCGGTTCGCCGCTGGCCGGCGCGCCGGAGTACCTCGCCGCCGAGGTGACGTACGCCGCCCGCGCCGAGGGCGCGCTGCACCTGGAGGACGTGCTCACCCGGCGTACCCGGATCTCGATCGAGACCAGCCACCGCGGTCTGGAGTCGGCGGAGCACGCCGCGGAGTTGATGGGCGCGGTGCTCGGCTGGGACGCGGCGACCCGGGACCGGGAGGTGGCCCACTACCGGGCGCGGGTGCTGGCCGAGCGGGAGTCGCAGCTCATGACGGACGACATCGCCGCCGACGCGGCCCGCCTCGGCGCGCCCGATGTGCGTGGTTTCGCAGCAGACCGAGGGACCGACGGCCCGGGCGTTGAACTTCCGGCCTCCCCCAGGTAGGGGATCCCCACCCCGGGCCGCTCGGCCGCTAGTGCGCGCTACCTACGGAAGTGTAGGTTTCCCCGCGTGGTCCGCCCATCATGGTCGTCGCGCGTCCCCGCCCTGTCCGCTGCCGTCCTGCTGGCGACCGCTCTGACCGGATGCGCCTTCGGCCGGGCCGAAGGCGCCACCGCGCCCGGAGCAGCGGGAACAGCCAGCCCCACCCCGGCCGGCAAGCGCGTCTCCCTGGTGCAGAAGCTCGGCGACGAGGGCCCGATCCGCCACCTCGACGTGGACCCGTCCGGCCGCTGGCAGTGCCGCGACTGCGCCGGTGACGGCGTGGACGCCACCGGCACGCTGAGCCCCGAGCAGAGCCGGCGGCTCCAGCGGATGCTCGCCGACCCGGCGCTGGCGAAGGAGACCGACGAGGCCCGCGGCTACAAGCAGGGCTGCATCGGCGTGCTGACCTCGACGTTGCTCGTCCCGCCCGGCCTGACCGTCACCATCCAGGACTGCCCGGGCGAGCCGAAGCCGAAGGTGGCCTACGACGTGCTGCTGCTCGTCACCCAGGCCACGCCCGCCGAGGACAAGGGTTAGAACACCTTGCCGGGGTTGAGCAGCCCGGCCGGGTCCAGCGCCCCCTTGATCGCCTGGTGCACCCGTACGCCCACCGGGCCGATCTCGCGGGCCAGCCAGTCCCGCTTGAGCAGCCCCACGCCGTGCTCCCCGGTGCAGGTGCCGCCCAGTTCCAGCCCGAGCGCCATGATCTCGTCGAAGGCCCGCCGCCCCCGGGCCAGGCTGTCCGGGTCGGCCCGGTCGACCACGATGTTCGGGTGCATGTTGCCGTCGCCCGCGTGACCGACCACGCCGATCGGCACCCGGCACGCCTCGGCGATCCGGGCCACCCCGTCCAGCAGTTCCGCCAGCCGGGCGCGCGGCACCGCCACGTCGTCGATGACCAGGCCACCGTTGCCGCCGGGGTAGGTCTGCGCCGCGAACCGCTCCATCGCCGGGTGGGCCAGCCGCCGGGCCTGCAGCAGCGCCGCCGCCTCGGTCGCGTCGCCGGCCGCGTAGACCTCGTCGGCGCCCGCCGCCGTGCACACCTCGGCCAGCCGGGCCAGGTCGTCGGCGGCCCGGGCGCCGGTGTCCACCGCTGCCAGCAGCAGCGCCTCGGCATCAGTGCGCAGACCCATCGGCCGGTACGCCTCGATCGCCCGCAGATGGGTCCGGTCCAGCAGTTCCAGCAGGCTCGGGGTGAGCCCCCGCCCGGCGATCCCGGCGACCGCGCCACCGGCCGTGGCCACCGTGGGGAAGAGCGCGACCAGGGTCAGTGACTGCTCCGGGGCCGGACGCAACGCCACTGTCACCTCGGTGATCACGCCGAGTGTGCCCTCCGAACCGACGAAGAGCCGGGTCAGGTCGTACCCGGCGACCCCCTTCGCGGTACGTCGCCCGGTGCGCAGCACCTCGCCGGAGGCGAGCACCACCTCCAGGCCCAGCACGTACTCGCCGGTCACGCCGTACTTCACGCAGCACATGCCACCGGCGTTGGTGGCCACGTTGCCGCCGACCGTGGACGACTCCCACGAGCCGGGATCCGGCGGATACCAGAGGCCGTGCTCCCGCACCGCGCGGGCGAGCGCCGCGTTGACCACGCCGGGCTGCACCACGGCGATCCGGCCGACCGGGTCGATCTCGCGGACCCGGTTCATCGCCACGGTGCTCACCACCACCGCGCCGTCCACCGCGTTCGCCGCGCCGGCCAGCCCGGTCCGCGCGCCCTGCGGCACCACCGGTACGCCGTGCCGCCCCGCCGCCCGGACCACCGCCACCACGCCCTCGGTGTCACGGGGCCGGACCACCACCAGCGGGACGCCCGAGTCGCACAGGTCGGCCTCGTCGCGGGCGTGCCCGGCCAGCAGGTCCGGGTCGGTCAGCACGGCGGCGTCGCCGAGCGCGCCCCGCAGGTCGTCGAGGAGGGGATGGGCGGCCATGCCGGGAAGGCTACCGGCGTACCGTCTGTTGCCGTGCTCTACCTGGACCCGCCCGCCGTGCCCTGGCGCGGCCGGCTCTGGTCGCACCTGATCAGCGACGTCTCGTACGCCGAGCTGCACGCGTTCGCGGAGATGCTCGGCGCGCCCCGGCGCGGCTTCGACCGGGACCACTACGACGTGCCCGCCGAACGGTTCCGGGCGGCGGTGTGGCTGGGCGCGACTGTCGTGCCCTCGCGGGAGATCGTCCGGCTGCTGCGGGACACCGGCCTGCGCCGTCCGAAGCACCGCTTCTCAGGCCAGCGCGGCCAGCTCCCGGGACAGGTTGGCCCGGGCGCGGGACTCCCAGCGGGCGTGCGGCTCGGGTAGCCGGTACAGCGCCGGCAGCGCGAGCAGGTGCCGCAGCGCCGCCGACCGGCCGGCGCGGAAGTCCGGGTCGGGCACGTGCGCGTACTCGGCGCGGATCGCGGCGGCGTACCTGTCGTAGCGCTCCGCCGGGGCCGCCAGCACCGCCAGGTCCGCGTCGCAGAGCAGCGCGCCGTCCGGGTCGTCCGGCCCGACCGCGTGACCGGCGGTGAGCAGCACCAGGCGGCGTACCCCGGTCACCGTCGCGGCCGGGAGCCCGGCGGCGGCCAGCAGCTCGCCGCCGAGGTCGGCGCTGGCCCGCTCGTTGGCGTCACCCGCCGCGCGCGGGTCGTAGACCGCGTCGTGGCACCACGCCGCGAGCCGGACCAGGTCGGGGTCGCGGGCCAGCCCGGCGTACGCGTCGACCACGTCGAGCACCGCCCGCAGGTGCGCCTCGTCGTGGTAGCGCCGGTGCGGCTCCCGCCAGCCCGCCAGCAGCCGGGCGCCGGCCCGCTCGACAGCCGCCGGATCGGTCGCGCCCGCCGCCCGCGCCGTCTCCCGCCACCGTGCCGTCAGGTCGTCCATCGGATGCAGTCTGCCCCCTTCGGCCCGGGTAGAGGGATTCAGCCGGGGCGGTACGGGTAGTACCGGCCATGGCCCGGGACGGACGACTGCAGTTCTTGCGTCGCGGAAAGCTGCGTGAGGGGCGGGCCGACCGCGACGGGCAGCGGATCGCCTCCGCGATGGAGGAGCTGCGGCACCGGGGCAAGGCGACCCTGCACGACCGGCTGCACCGGGTCCGGACCGCGTTCGGCCTGGCGGTGCAGGCCGGGCTCGCCGCCGGCCTGGCGTACCTGATCTCGCACCGGCTGCTGAAGAACCCCCAGCCGGTCTTCGCCCCGATCTCCGCCGTCGGCACGCTCGCCGCCTCGGTGGGGCAGCGGTTCCGGCGTACGGTCGAGCTGATCGCCGGCGTGGCCGTCGGCGTGCTGGTCGGCGACGCGCTCATCTACTTCGTCGGCACCGGCGCCTGGCAGCTCGCGCTCGTGGTGACCTCGGCGATCCTGCTGAGCATCTTCGCCGGGGCGAGCGTGGCGATCGTGATCCAGGCCGCGGCCACCGCGGTGCTGATCGTGACGCTCAGCCCGTCCACCGAGAACCTGGAATTCCCCCGCTTCATCGACGCGTTACTCGGTGGCGGCATCGCGCTGCTCGTCACCGCCATCCTGCTGCCGCTCAACCCGCTACGGGTGATCAACCGGGCCGCCCGGCCCGCGCTGGACCTCCTCGCCGACCAGCTCGACGCCTGCGCCGAGGCGCTGCGAAACCAGGACCGGGAGGCGGCCCAGCGCGCGCTGTTCCGGCTGCGGGAGAACAAGGAGGAACTGGCCGCCCTCTCCGAGGCGATCGAGGGCGCCAAGGAGACCAGCACGCTGTCCCCGGCCCGCTGGCACCGGCGCGGCGAGCTGACCCACTACGCGGAGGCGGCCGACCCCATCGACCGGGCCATGCGCAACACCGGCACGCTGATCCGCCGCGCGGTCACCATGATCGAGGACGACGAACCGGCCCCCGAGCCGATGCCGGACGCGATCGGTCATCTGGCCGAGTCGGTGCGCCTGCTCCGCCATGAGTTCGCCGCCGGGCAGGAGCCGCAGGAGGCCCGCGAACGGTCGCTGCGCGCGGTGAGCGAGGCCGGCCGGGCGTACGCCGAGGGGGTCGGCTTCTCCGGCAGCGTGGTGATCGCGCAGGTGCGTACCACGGCGAGCGACCTGATGGTGGCCTCCGGTATCGAGCAGGAGGAGGCGAACCGCCTGGTCCGGCAGGCGTTCGGCGAGAAGGAGCACCGCACCGGCCCACCCACCGACCGCAACCCCGCCGCCCACCCTCCCACAGCCCCCCCAGTCGGCTGACCCGTCCCCGTCCCGCCGCCCGGCCCGCCGCCTGCCCGCCCTGCCCCGCCTGGCCCGCCCCGCCTCCTGCCCGCCGCGTTGATCAAGGAGTTTGTGTCCCTCCCGGAGGTCAACTCGGACCCAAACTCCTTGATCACCTCCATAGGGCCGGCTGATCATGAAGTTGGCTGGCGGGAAAGCGCTTTCTGTTACCGCTAACTTCATGATCGCCCCGATGGGGCCCCCGAGGGGGCGAGATCTTGGTACGGGGACGCCCCCACCGGGGCTGTTCAGTCCCATGACATCTGTCAGCGTTGAAGTCCCGATACATGTGTCACGTGGTAGGGATCTTGGGTCGGGTGGTATGTGCTGCCGGGCATGGCTTCTCGGCGGCATGTGATGAACCTGCTGGACGCGCTGCTGGCGGCGGGGGTTCGGGTGAACGCGGCCGAGTTCGCGCGTGAGCACGGGGTGTCGGTGCGCACGGTGTACCGGCACCGCGCACGTATCCGGGCCGAGGGTCAGTGGCAGGAACGATCCCGGCGGCCGCGTACCAGTCCGCGGGTCACGCCGCCGGAGGTGGACGCGTGGATCTGCAAACTGCGCGCTGAACTGGGCCCGGACAACGGGGCTGACTTCATCCGAGACGCGTTGGACGATGTGCGCCGGCGCACCGACGCGTCCTGGTCGGTGCCGTCACGCTCGACGGTCAACCGGGTGCTGGCCCGGCATGACCTGCTCGTGGCTACTCCGGCTAAACGACCGCGTAGCTCGTGGCGGCGTTTCAGCTATGCCCGGCCCCGCGACTGCTATCAGATCGACGCCACCGAAGTGAAACTCGCCGACGGCCGCACTGTCGTCGTCTTCGACGTCCTGGACGACTGCACCCGCACCCTGGTCGCCTGCCACGCCGCCGCCGCGGAGACCGCCCGAGCCGCGATCACCGCGATCAGACAGGCGTTCACCGCCTACGGCGTGCCGGCCATCGTGCTCAGCGACAACGGCATCGCGTTCACCAGCCGCCGCACCCGACCCGGATCAATCTCCACCTTCGTGCAGACCCTGATCGACCACGGCACCCGCCCGATCAACTCCAGCCCCTACCACCCACAAACCTGCGGCAAGGTCGAACGCCACCACCAAACCCTCAAAAAATGGCTGAGCACCCAACCCCCACCACAGACCCTCACCGCCCTGCAAACACTCCTGGACACCTACCGCCGCTACTACAACACCCAACGCCGCCACAGCGCCCTACCCCACCGCACCACACCCGCCCACGCCTGGACCCACGCACCCACCCTCGGCGGACCCACCAGCCCACCCCTGCAAACCGACGCCACCCTGCACCACTGCCCCGTCGCCAGCAACGGCGCCATCGCCGTCGCCGGACACCGCACCAGCGTCGGCACCACCCACGCCGGCACCACCGTCACCGCCATCCGCGACAACAACCACGTCACCATCTACCACCCCGACGGCCAACCCATCGGCTACCTCCACCTCAACCCCGACAAGAACTACATCCCCCTCACCCCCACCCCCACGATCCACAACCCCTGACACATCTATCGGGACTTCCCGTTGACACATGTCCCGGGACATGACAGCCCCCACCGGGGCGTCCCCGTACCAAGATCTCTGGCTGTCGTGGGTGCGGACGGGCCGGTTGCTCTTGGGCGGAAGGGGGAGGGGGAGGGGGAGGGGGTTGGGTTAGGGGAGGTGGGACAGGGCGGTCAGGAGGGCGTCGACCTGGGGCTCGGTGGTGCCCAGGCCCAGGCTGGCGCGCAGGGCGGTCGGGGGCAGGTCGGTGCGGCCGGTACGGGCGGCGGCCTCGGCCAGCAGGCGACGGGTCAGCGGGTGGGCGCAGAACAGGCCGTCCCGTACCCCGATCCGGTGCCGGCTCGCCAGATGCGCGGCCACGTCGGCCGAGTCCCGCCCGGCGACCACGAAGCTGACGATCCCCACCCGGGGCGCGTCCGGGCCGAACATGCGCAGCTCGACCACGTCGGGCAGCGTGGCGAGGCCGCGGCGCAGCCGGGTCAGCAGCGCCTGTTCCCGTACGTGCAGCGCCTGCCGGTCGGCCTCGCCGAGCGCGGCGCAGACCGCCGCCAGCGCCACCGCGCCGAGCAGGTTCGGGGTGCCGGCCTCGTGCCGTGCCGGGCCGGTGGTCCACCGCACCTCGTGCGTGGCCGCGCCGACGTGGCTGGTGGCGCCGCCACCGGCCAGGTACGGCGGGGCCGCGTCCAGCCAGTCCGCCCGCCCGGCGAGCACGCCCGCGCCGAACGGGGCGTACAGCTTGTGGCCGGACAGCGCCACGTAGTCCACGTCCAGCGCGGCCAGGTCGACCGGGGCGTGCGGGGCGAGCTGCGCGGCGTCGACCAGGATGCGGGCGCCGTGCCGGTGCGCGACCCGGGCCAGTTCGGCGACCGGCCACACCTCGCCGGTGACGTTGCCGGCGCCGGTGACCGCGACCAGCACCGGCAGGCCGGGCCGGGCGTCGCGGGCCAGCTCGCCGAGCGCCGCCGCGAGGGACCGGACCGCGCCGGCCGGGCTGTCCGGCACCGGCAGGCGTACCGAGCCGCGCGGCCAGGGCAGCAGGTTGGCGTGGTGCTCGCCGCCGAACGTGATCACCGTGGTGCCCGCGGGCAGCGCACGGGCCAGCAGGTTCAGCGCGTCTGTGGTGTTCCGCGTGAAGATCACGTGGTCGTCGGGGCGGGCGCCGAGGAAGTCGCCGACGGTCTGCCGGGCCTGCTCGTAGGCGAGCGTGCAGCGCCGGGACAGCGCGCCCGCGCCGCGATGCACGCTCGCGTACCAGGGAAGGAGCCCGGCCACCGCGTCGGCCGCGGCCCGCGCGCACGGCGCGCTGGCGGCGTGGTCCAGGTTGATCTCCCCCGGTACGCCGAGCACGCCGAGCGGGTCGGGCCGGACCGGCGCGGGCAGCACTGGCGACGGGGGTACGAGAGTGAGGGTCATGCCGGAGCCTCCCGGGTCACAGGTGGACCCCGGGTGGTGCCGGGACGGGGTCCGCGCTTGCCCAGCACGCGGCGCGGCGCTGGGCCCGGTCATCACCCGGGGCACCCCACCGCGAACCTCGACGAGGGTTGCCGGCCAGCAAGCCGGGGCTTGACGCTGGCGCTCGTGACCTGTTCGGGAGCATAGCCGTAGCGTTCGGCCCGGACCAGTGGGTCGCGGGTGACTACGCTGACCGCATGGCCGACACCCCGCCCGGCGGAGCCCTGCCGCCGCCGCCCGCGCCCGCCGCCCCGTCGCCGGGGGCGCCGACGCCCCGGATGCCGCTGCGCCGGCTCGGCTGGCGGCGCTTCCTCGCGCTGGCCGGTGTGGTGCTGCTGATCGCGGCCGGCGCGCTGTTCATGGTCTTCACGCTGGGCGAGAGCCTCGGCGCCGAGGCGCTGCTGGTGGGCCTGGTCGCGGCGATCCTGCCGGTGCCGGTGCTGGTCTCCTGCTTCCTGTGGCTCGACCGCTACGAGCCGGAGCCGCTGAAATACCTGATCTTCTGCTTCGCGTGGGGCGCCTTCGTCTCCACCGCGATCTCGCTGCTGGTCAACGAGACCGGCGCGCGGCTGTTCGACGACCTGGGGCTGCCCGCCGCGCTGACAGCGGTGCTCGTCGCCCCGTTCATCGAGGAGCTGACCAAGGCGGCGGGCCCGCTCCTGGTGCTGATCTTCCGGCGCCGGGAGTTCTCCGGGATCACCGACGGCCTGGTCTACTGCGGGCTCTCCGCGGTCGGCTTCGCCATGGTCGAGAACATCCTCTACCTGGGCGGGTACGGCTACCGCACCGGCGTGGAGCAGTACGGCCCGGCCACCGGCGCGCAGCAGGTGATCGCGATCTTCATCGTCCGGATCCTGCTGTTCGGCTTCGCCCACCCGCTGTTCACCTCGATGACCGGCGTCGGGCTGGGCGTCGCGGCGCGTACCGCCGACCGGCGGGTACGGGTGCTCGCCCCGCTGGCCGGCCTGCTGCTGGCGATGATCCTGCACGGCACCTGGAACCTGCTGCCCTCGCTGGCCCAGGCCACCGGGCAGACGGTGATCGTGCTCTACGGGTACATCGGCGTGATGGTGCCGATCTTCTTCGCCATGGTGGGGCTGGCGATCTGGCTGCGCGCCTGGGAGGGCCGCCTCACCGAGCGCACGCTGCCGGACTACGTGCGGGCGGGCTGGCTCACCCCGCCCGAGGTGGCCGCGCTGGGCAGCCTGGGTCGCCGGCACGCGGCGCGTACGTGGGCCCGGCGGGTCGCCGGTGACGGCGGGGTGAAGGCGATGCGCGGCTACCAGTTCGCCGCGACCCGGCTCGCGCTGCTGCGCGACGGCATGCGCCGGGGACTGGACCGCAAACCCGCCGAGCGGGAACGGACAGCGCGGGAGGAACGGGAACTGCTGGAGGCGATCTCCGCGTACCGGTCGTTCTTCGTCGGCCGGGACCCGCAGGCGCCGGTCGGGGTCTGGGACGGTCAGCGCTACCACCTGCGGTTCCCGGACGGTTCGCAGCGCCCGGTGGAGGCGCCCGACGACCCGGTGGTGCCGATCCCGGTGGTGCTCGCCGCGCCGCCCGCGTACCCGCCGCCCGGCTACGGCCCGGGCGGCTGGCACGGCCCGGGCGCGCCCTGGCATCCCGGGCGCTGACGGGTCAGCTCATCAGGCCGGTCAGAAAGTCGCCGAGCCCCTGGGCGATCGCCATGAGCGCGGCCCCGATCCCCCTGAACACCTGCGCGGCCCCGTCCGGACGGAACGCCATGAAGTAGATCAGGAACGCGAGGAATCCCCAGGCGAGGATCTTCTTGATCACTACCGGCATGGTGTCCCTCCCCAGGGCGCTCAGGTGCCTGGGCTTCCCGCCGGGAAGCGCCGCAAACGGCGCCGATGCCGGGTCAGAGGGTGGAGAGCCGGATCAGAGGTAGAGACCGGTGGAGCCGGCGGCGGTGCTCTCCACCCGCTCGGCCGCCACGGCGTGCACGTCCCGCTCGCGCAGGAGCACGTACGCCCGCCCGTGCAACTCGACCTCGGAGCGGTCGTCCGGGTCGAAGAGCACCCGGTCGCCGGCCACGATCGAGCGGACGTTCGGCCCGACGCCGACGGCTGTCGCCCAGGCCAGCCGCTTGCCCACGGCGGCGGTCGCGGGGATCACGATGCCGGCGGTGGAGCGGCGTTCGCCCTCGGCGCCCTCGGTGCGTACCAGCACGCGGTCGTGCAGCAGGCGGATCGGCAGCCCGGCGTCGAGACTCTGGTCGGCGGTCACGCGAAGACGCTACCGCGTGCCCGGCTGTCGATTCCGCCGTGGTTCGCAGGAGCGCCGGGCGGGCAATGTGTGGCCGAGCCGCCCTAGGGTGGGGCGAGCAGACGTATCCTGTGCCCCCTGCGACGTGGTGGGGCCGACTTTGCCGGAGGTGCGCTTGAGCCGCTTCGAGCGGATGCGCGGACGGCTCCGCCGCGCGTACGAGTCGGGCCGGGAGGCCGCCCGGACCCGCCGGGCCGACCCGGAAGCGGCGCCGGGGGAGGCAGGAGTGGCCTCGCCCGCGTCACCGGGACCGTCGGCGTCGCCGGAGGCGACTGTGGTGGGCGTCGAGCCGCCGGCCGCGATGCACTCCTCGACTGTGAGCCGGGACGACACCGAGGTGCCGCACGCGCTGCGGATCACCGCCGCGTGGTGCTGGCGGCTGATCGTGATCGGCATCGTGACCTGGGCGCTCATCAAGATCATCGGCACCATCAGCATCGTGATCATCCCGCTGACCGTCGCGCTGCTGCTCTCCGCGCTGCTCGCCCCGGCGGTCGGCTGGCTGCTCCGGGCCCGCCTGCCCCGCTCCCTGGCCACCGGTGTGGTGCTCGTCGGCGGCCTGGCCGCCGTGGTCGGCACGCTGACGCTGGTGGTCAACGAGTTCATCAAGGGCGTACCGGAGCTGAGCGAGAAGTCCTCGCAGGGCATCCGGCAGATCCAGGACTGGTTCAAGACCGGCCCGCTGCACCTGTCCGACAGCCAGCTCGACCGCTACATCAACGAGGCGCAGAACTGGATCAACGGCAACACCGAGCGGTTCACCAGCGGTGCGCTCAGCACCGCCGCCACGCTGGCCGAGGTGCTCACCGGCACCGTGCTCGTGCTGTTCGCCACGTTCTTCTTCCTGCGTGACGGCAACTCCATCTGGCGGTTCCTGGTCCGGCTGCTGCCGGTCGCGGCCCGCTGGAAGGTCGACGACGCCGGTCGCGCGTCCTGGGCGACGCTCGGCGCGTACGTGCGGGCCACCGTGCTGGTCGCCTTCATCGACGCGGTCGGCATCGGCATCTTCCTGGTGCTGTTCGACATCCCGTTCGCGTTCCCGCTGGCCGCGCTGGTCTTCCTGGGCGCGTTCATCCCGATCGTCGGCGCGTTCCTGTCCGGCGTGGTGGCAGTGCTGGTCGCGCTCGTCGACAGCGGCCCGGTGACCGCGCTGATCATCCTCGGCGTGGTGGTCGGGGTGCAGCAGGTCGAGGGCCACGTGCTCCAGCCGCTGATCATGGGCCGGGCGGTGGCCATCCACCCGCTCGCCGTGATCATCGGCATCGCCGCGGGCGTGGTGCTGGCCGGCATCGCCGGCGCGCTGGTCGCGGTGCCGCTGATCGCCGTGCTCAACACCGCGGTCCGGCGGCTCGCCGCGCGTACCGTGCCGGACACCCCACCGGACGCGGTGGTGGTCGCCTCCCAGGCGCCCTGACCCGCACGACCCCCTGACGCCCGTGTCGCCCCGCCCGGGGAGGCGCGGGCGTCAGCTCTTGGCGAGCCGTTCCAGCGCGCCCCGGGCCACCTCGGGCCGGGTCGTGTACCAGAACGGCGGCAGCGAACGGCGCAGGAACGGGCCGTACCCGCGCGCCGTCTCCAGCCGCGAGTCGAGCACCGCCACCACGCCCCGGTCGCCGGTGGCCCGGATCAGCCGGCCGACGCCCTGGGCCAGCCGGACCGCCGCGATCGGCACGCTCACCGCCGCGAAACCCGAGCCGCCACCGGCGTCCACCGCCGCGGCGCGCGCCGCGGCGAGCGGCTCGTCCGGCCGGGGGAACGGCAACCTGTCGATCACCACGAGCTGGCAGGCGTCGCCCGGCACGTCCACCCCCTGCCAGAGCGACATCACCCCGAACAGGCAGCTCTCCCGCACCTCGCGGAACCGGCGCACCAGCAGCGGCAGCGCCTCCTCGCCCTGCAGCAGCACGGGCAGGTCGGTCCGCGCGCGGACCAGCTCCGCCGCCTGCTGCGCGGCCCGTCGCGACGAGAAGAGCCCGAGGGTACGACCACCGAGCGCCCCGACCAGCGCCAGCAGCTCCTCACCGGCCGGCCCGGGCAGCCCGGAGACGCTGGGGCGGGGCAGATGCGCGGCCACGTACAGGATGCCCTGCCGGGCGTAGTCGAACGGCGAGCCGACGTCCAGCGAACTCCAGCCCGGCCCCTCGGTGGCCGGCACGGTGCCGATCGACGCCCGGCTGCCCTCGGCAGCGGCCACCGGCGGCGTGACCGGGGTGCGGCCCGCGGCGGCAGCGGTGGCGATCGCGGCGGCGGCCGGGGACGGCGGGGCGGGCGGCGGCGCGTCCAGCCCCAGCGCCCGGGCCACCGTGTCGAAGCGGCCGCCCAGCGCCAGCGTCGCCGAGGTGGCGACGACCGTGCGCTCGTCGTACAGGTGGGTGGCGAGCGTGCCCGCGACCGACAGCGGCGCGACCACGAGTGCCCGGCGGCTGCCGTTGTCCGGCTTCTCGACCCAGGCGACGTCGTGGTCGGCCTCCTCCAGCAGCCGCTGGGCGGTGGTGGACAGTTCGTCCAGCACCGCCTTGGCCTGCTGCTTGCGTACCGGGTCGGGGTCGTCGGACTTCACGTCGCCGATCGCCTCCAGCGCGGCCCGGGTCGCCGAGTCCAGCAGCGTGCACGCCTCGCGCAGCGCGGGCGGCAGACCGGCGGTGAGCCGCCCGGCCGGCGCCTCGGCCAGCCCCACGGCGAGGGCGTCACCGGCCTCGGTGAGCCGCTCGGCCAGGTCCGGGCGCAGCAGCGGCCGGGCCCGGCGGGTGGACCTGTCGATCAGCTCCGGCACCAGCTCGGCCTGGGCCGCCGAGGAGACCCGGTCGGCCAGCTCGTGCGCCTCGTCCACCACCAGCAGCTTGTGCGGCGGCACGATGTGCCGACCGGCGAGCATGTCGACGGCGAGCAGGCTGTGGTTGGTCACCACGATGTCCGCCTCGCGGGCGCGCGCCCGGGACGCCTCGGCGAAGCACTCCTGGCCGAACGGGCAGCGGCTCGCGCCCACGCACTCGCGCGCCGGCATGGAGACGGTGCGCCACACCTGGTCGTCCACGCCCGGATCCAGCTCGTCCCGGTCGCCGGTGGCGGTCTCCTCGGCCCAGTCACGCAGCCGCTGCACCTGCTTGCCCAGGCGGCCCGCCTCGCCGAGCCACTTGGTGCCGCCGTTGCCGGGGCGCGGCGCGTCGAAGAGCGCGTCGTCCGGCTCGTCCTCGACCGAGCTGTCCAACCTCGCCAGGCACAGATAGTGGTGGCGACCCTTCAGCACGGCGAACGTGGGGCGCCGGCCCAGCACCGGCTCGACCGCGTCGGCCAGCCGGGGCAGGTCGTGCTCGACCAGCTGGGACTGCAACGCCAGCGTGGCGGTGGAGACCACCACCGGCCCGTCCACCGTCAGCGCCGGCGCGAGGTAGGCCAGGGACTTGCCGGTGCCGGTGCCGGCCTGCACCAACAGGTGCTCGCCGGAGGCGATGCTGCGCTCGATCGCCTCGGCCATCTGCTGCTGACCGGGCCGGGCCGCGCCGCCGGGAACCGCGCCCACCGCGGCGGTCAGCAGCTCCCCGGCGCCGGCGCGACCACTGCGGCGCTTCTTCGGGACGGCCGGGCCGGTGGCGGTGCGGGACGGGGTCACCGTGCGACCGTACCCGCCGGCACCGACGGGGGTCCGGTCGCTCCGGCGGCGTGGCGGGACGGCGGGTCGCGTCCGGTTACCTCCCGATCGCGTGGCGTGGCCGGAATCGGTTAGGGTGCCAGGCATGCCGAGCGACGTGGTCCGCGTGATCTACCGCAAGTACGACGGCAGCGCCCACCGCGACTACCCGGCCCGCCGCCTCGCCGAGGACGATCTCGGCGTCTGGCTCGGCGTGCCCGCCGGCACCGAATCCGTCTACCACGGCCGCCCGTCCGTCGAGCAGATCCCGTTCGTCCTGCTGGTGCCCCACCACGGCTGGTGGACCGGCATGTTCAACCCGCCGCCGCGCACCAGCGAGGTCTACTGCGACATCGCCACCCCGGCCCGCTGGGAGGGCGCGGAGACGGTCCACCTGATCGACCTCGACCTTGACGTGGTGCGCCGCCGCGAGACCGCAGTGGTCGAGCTGCGCGACGAGGACGAGTTCGCCGAGCACCGGGCCCGCTGGGGCTACCCGGACGACGTGGTCACCGAGGCCGAGGCGGCCGCCCGCTGGCTGCTCGGCGCGCTCGGCGACGGCACCGAGCCGTTCGCCACGTCGTACCGGAAGTGGCTGGCGCTGGTGGTCTGAGCCGGCTCACCAGCGCGGCGGCCAGGCGGCGTCCGGCCCCAGCGGCGGCAGCTCGCCGACCTTGTCCGGGTTGAGCTGGTTGAACACCCCGGTGACCCGCCCCTCGTGGACGGCGAACGAGGTGACGATCCGCATGGTCCGCCCGTCCCGGTAGGGGACCTCCGACTGCCAGCCCAGCGTGCCGTCCACCACCACCGGCCGGACCCGCATCGCGCCCCACTTGCGGGCCTGGTTGAACAGGCCGAGGAGCAGGCGACCGGCCGCCTCCGCGCCGACCACCGGCTGGCGGGCCGCCGGGAAGTGGCCGCCGGAGTCGCCGATCGCCACCACGTCGGGTGCGAGCACCCGGACCAACTGCTCCAGCTCGCCGGACTCCACGGCGGCGACGAACGCGGTGAGTACCCGTCGCTGCTCGGCGAGGTCGGCGCTGTGCTGCGGCGCGTCCGGCCGGTGCACCGCCCGCCGGGCCCGCGACGCGAGTTGACGCGCCGCCTCCGGCGTGACCGCCAGTACGTCCGCCACGTCGGAGAACGGCACCGCGAACACGTCGTGCAGCACGAACGCCACCCGCTGCTCCGGCGTCAGCCGTTCCAGCACCACCAGCAGCGCGGTGCCGATCTGGTCGGCGCGTACCGCCCGCTCGGCCGGGTCGGGCGCGAACCCGTCCGCCGCCGGCACGGTGGTCACCATCGGCTCGGGGAGCCACTGACCCGGGTACGCCTCCCGGCGCACCCGGGCGGAGCGGAGCACGTCCAGGCAGATCCGCGAGCAGGTGGTGATGAGCCAACCGCGCAGATCGCGTACGCGGGCGCGCTGCTCGGGGTCGCTCAACGCGCCGGAGAAGCGCAGCCAGGTCTCCTGGACGGCGTCCTCGGCCTCGCTGCGGCTGCCGAGCATCCGCCGCGCGACCGCCAGCAGATGCCCCCGCTCCGCTTCGAACTCCCCCGTACGTTCATCCACCCACCCATTCTCCCGCCCCACCACCCGCCCCGGCACCCCGCCGCCCACCCGCGCCGATCTTGCGCTTGCCGCCCCGGCAAAAGCCGCTTTCCGGATGCACCAGGGGCCGCAACTGCAAGATCAGCGGGGTGGGGCGGGCGGGAAAGGGCTTCGGGGGTGAGGATCGGGGGATGAGTGAGGTGGTGGGGCCCGAGGGCGGGCCGATGCGGGAACTGCTGCGGGTGGGGCCGGGGGCGGTGGATCTGGCGGCGATCGACCCCCGGTCGACGCCCGGGCTGCCGGCGGTGGCGGGGCGCGGGCCCGCGCGCAAGGAGTGGGCACGTGCCCAGGTCGAGCTGGTCGGCGCGGAACTGGGGCGGCAGCAGGAGATGCTGTACGCCTCGGCGCAGGGCGCCGCCGGACCGGGCGGTGCCACGAGCGCGCCGGCCCAGGCGGGCGCGGGGCTCGGTGAGGGCCGGCCGCGCCGGCTGCTGCTGGTGCTCCAGGCGATGGACTGCGGCGGCAAGGACGGCACGGTGAAGCGGGTGGCGGGCGCGATGAACCCGCTCGGGCTGCACATCCGCTCGTTCGGGCCGCCCACCGAGGAGGAGCTGCGGCACGGCTTCCTGTGGCGGGTACGCCGGGCGCTGCCGCCGCCCGGGTACGTGGGCGTGTTCAATCGCTCGCACTACGAGGACGTGCTGATCGCCCGGGTCGAAGGGCTTGTCGACGAGGCGACCTGGCGGTCCCGGTACGCGATCATCAACGACTTCGAGCGGGAACTGGCCGAGCAGGCGGTGACCGTGATCAAAGTCATGCTGCACATCTCGTACGCGGAGCAGGGCGAGCGGCTGATGCAGCGGCTGACCGACCCGACGAAGTTCTGGAAGTACAACCCCAGTGACCTGGACACCCGGGCACGATGGGACGACTACCAGGCGGCGTACGCCGAGGCGATCGAGCGGTGCGGCGCCGACGACGCGCCCTGGTTCGTGGTCCCGGCGGACCGCAAGTGGTACCGGGACTGGGCGGTAGCCCACCTGCTGCGCGAGACGTTCGACGAGTTGCATCTGGGGTATCCGCCTGCCGATTTCGACGTTGAACGGGAGCGTGACCGGTTACGGAGCCAACTCGGCGGGTGATCAGGTGAACGGAAGGTGAACGAGCGGTGAATCGGGCTTGACCAGGGGTGGGCCGATCGAAAGCCGCCTGGACGCGATCCCTAGCATGCGCAATGCAGACGCCCGGGCGGCGACGGCCACCCTTCCACCGACACGACGAGGTCCGTGCTGTGAAGTTTTCCTTCCGTCCCACCGAGGGCGCCTTCTACGAGCTCTTCACCAGGGCCGCGCAGAACCTGGTCAAGGGGACCGACCTGCTCAACGAGCTGGGTCTGCCCGGCGCCGACGTGCAGTCGATCAGCGAGCGGCTGACCGACATCGAGCACGACAGCGACCAGATCACGCACGAGCTCTACAAGAAGATCAACTCCACGTTCATCACGCCGTTCGACCGGGAGGACATCTACCGGCTGGGCTCGCTGCTCGACGACGTGATGGACCACCTGGAGGCGGTCGGCAATCTGCTCTACCTGTACGGCCTGACCAAGCTCCCGTCCCTTCCGCGTGAGCTGCACGAGCTGGTCAACGTGCTCGACCTGCAGGCCAAGCTCACCGCCGAGGCGATGCCCCGGCTGAAGTCGATGAAGGATCTTGAGGACTACTGGATCGAGTGCAACCGGCTCGAGAACGACGGCGACCAGGCGTACCGGATGCTGCTGGTACGCCTCTTCTCCGGTGAGTACGACGCGCTCACGGTGCTGAAGATGAAGGAGGTGGCCGACGAGCTGGAGGCCGCCTGCGACGCCTTCGAGCACGTCGCCAACACCGTCGAGACCATCGCGGTCAAGGAGTCCTGATCCAGTGAGTCCCGAACTCATCGCCGTGCTGGCGGTGATCGCGGTCGCCATGGCGTTCGACTACACGAACGGCTTCCACGACGCGGCGAACGCGATCGCCACCAGCATCTCGACCCGGGCGCTGACTCCCCGGATCGCCCTGGCGCTGGCCGCCGTCGGCAACTTCGTCGGCGCGCATTTCGGCGCCGGCGTCGCCAAGACGGTCGGCGACGGCCTGGTCACGTTGCCGACCGGGGTGGAGAGCCTCGGCGTGGTCTTCGCCGGCGTGCTGGGCGCGATCATCTGGAACCTGATCACCTGGTACTTCGGCCTGCCGTCCTCCTCCTCGCACGCCCTCTTCGGCGGCCTGGTCGGCGCGACCCTGTTCGCCGCCGACGGCATCGTCCAGTGGGGCACCATCATCGAGAAGGTCCTCATCCCGATGGTGCTCTCGCCGGTGGTCGGCCTGGTGCTCGGCTTCCTGGTGATGCTGGCGATCATGTGGCTGTTCCGGAAGGGGCAGCCGGGCAAGCTCAGCCGCGGCTTCCGCTGGGCGCAGACCGCGTCTGCCGCCGCCATGTCGGTCGGCCACGGCATGCAGGACGCCGCCAAGACCATGGGCATCATCGTGCTGGCGCTCTACACCGGTGGCTTCCAGGAGAGCAAGACCCACATCCCGGGCTGGGTCTTCTGGACCTCCGCGGCGATGCTGGCCGCCGGCACGTACGCGGGTGGTTGGCGGATCATCCGGACGCTCGGCCGGAAGATCATCGACCTCGGCCCGGCGGAGGGCTTCGCGGCCGAGACCGTGGCCAGCGCGGTGCTCTACTTCAACGCGCTCGTGCTCAAGGCGCCGATCTCCACCACGCACACGATCACCTCGGCGATCATGGGTGTGGGCGCGACGAAACGGCTCTCCGCGGTGCGCTGGAACGTGGCCGGCAACATCGTGATCGCCTGGATCATCACGTTCCCGGCCGCCGCCGCGATCGCCTGCCTCGCGTACCTGCTGGTCCGCCCCCTGTTCTGAGCTCCCGCGCAACGACGTCGAGGGGTTCCCCGCCGTGGCGGGGAACCCCTCACGCGTAGGAGACGCCGATCCGGGCCTTGATGTCGTCGATCAGGCCCATCACCTCGAGCGTGGCGGCGTGCGGCACCAGCGGGCTCTCGGTCAGCCCGGCCGCCAGGCAGCGCTGCACCTCGATCGCCTCGTACTGGTAGCCGCCGCCGGTCAGGTCCGCCGGGATCGTCTCCGGCTCGGCGCCGGCCCGGTGCAGCACGGCGTGCGCGGGCCGGAAGAACAGCTCGGGCAGGTCGATCCGGCCGGTCGTGCCGGTGATCGACGCGGTGATCGCTGTCGCGCCGACCATGCCGCAGCTGAGCGTCGCCACCGCGCCGGAGTCCCAGCCGAGCACCATGCCGGTGTTCTCGTCCACCTCCTCCGGGGTCAGCTTCGCCCACGCCTGCACGTGCTGCGGCACGCCGAGCACCAGGTGGGCCAGGCTCAGCGGATAGACGCCGAGGTCGAGCAGCGCGCCGCCGCCGAGTGTGCGGGCCCGCATCCGGTGCTCCGGCGGGAACGGGCCGGCCACGCCGAAGTCCGCCCGTACGTGCGTCACCTCGCCGATCGCGCCGTCCCGGATCAGCTCCAGCACGCGCAGGATCAGCGGGTTGGTCCGCATCCACATGGCCTCCATGAGGAACAGGCCCCGGGCACGGGCCGTCTCCACCAGCTCGGTGGTGGTCGGCAGGTCCAGCGTGCACGGCTTCTCCACCAGCACGGCCTTGCCGCCGGCCAGGCACGCCAGCGCCGCCTCGTGGTGCGCCGCGTGCGGGGTGGCCACATAGATCGCGTCCACGTCCGGGTCCGCGGCCAGTTCCGCCCACGAGGCGTACGCCCGCGGCACGTCGTGCCGGCGCGCGAACAGTTCGGCGCTCTCCCGGGTACGCGAACCGACCGCGACCAGTTCGGCGTCCGGCACCAGCCGCAGGTCCTCGGCGAAGCGGGCGGCGATGTTTCCGGTGGCCAGGATTCCCCAACGCGTCATGCCCGGCACGCTATCCCTTCCCGCTGCGGGACCGGCAGGGTGATCCACCGGTCGGGACGGCTCAGCGGGGGGTGTCGGCGACGGCCAGGGCGGCCAGTTCGATCGTCGCCCGCCGCGTCGCCAGCGTCGGCCGGTCGGGTTCCAGGTGCGCGTACGCGGCCCATGCCCCGGTCGAGCCGTCGAGCTGTTCCCGCAGGATGTCGGCGTGCCCGGCGTGCCGGTTGGTCTCGGCCAGCACGTGGACCATGACGTTGAACAGCTTGACGTCGGGGCGGGGCCACCACGGCACGTGGCCGGGCGCGTCGATGGGGAGGGCCTCGATGGTCGCGTCCGCGTGCTCCCACGCCCGTCGGTAGCGGCCGATCACCTCCTCGCGGGTCTCGTGCTCGGTCGCCCACATGTCGGCGCCGTCCGGGTCCGGATCGTCCCACCGGGGCAGCGGTTCCGGGAACGGCCTGCCGAACACCTCGCCGAAGTACCGGGCCTCTGTGAACGCCAGGTGCTTGACCAGGCCGAGCAGGTTGGTGCCGGACGCGGTCAGGGGGCGGCGCACGTCGTACTCGGACAGCCCGTCGAGCTTCCACAACAGCACCTCGCGGATCTGACGCAGGTCGTTGTGCAGATACTGCTTCGCGAAGTCGTCGATCACAGGTCACCACCCTGCCAGGCGCGGCCGGCGCACGCTGCCCCGTGCCTGCCGGTGGCTGCGCCGCGGTCCAGCGGCGCACGGCTGAGCGCACGCGCCGATGCTCCGGCTGCGCCCGCTTCCGGGCGGCTGAAGTCGCTCCATGGTGACCACTTAGCGTAAAGATTGCTGAGAGTGATGGCTTTCGTTCGCCTGATCGCCGAGTCGGGCACCCAAAAGCGACCAGGCGGACATAAGACAGCTCTCTTTCGGGCTGACCCAGTCGCCTCTCGCCGACTTTGCTCTGCAGCCGCATGCACACTGTTCACGGAAGGTCGCCGATGCGGATCTGGCTGCAGAGCAAAGTCGGCGGAGGAGTGACCCCTGGTCGGGCGAAAATACTACCCAGTGTGATCGGGTCGCCCGCTGGGGAGCGCGGGTCCCGCGTGCCCCGGCGAGCGCGACCGGACTGCCCACCGTGTCATGCCCGGCACGCCGCCCGTAGGAACGTCAGGCGTCTCCCGTGCCATCGCGCCCGGCCCTGGATGCCCCGGGCTGCGGCGTGGCCACCAACCGCTGGCTCGCCCGGGCCGGACGGCCGTTCATCGTCTCCACTGCGACTTCGCGGCTGGCGACGAGGTGGAAATCGCCAAAGAGATGGTCCAGCCAGTCGGTGGTGTGGTGTCGGCACACCGCCCCGTCGTCGGTCTCGAATATCCCGTAGGTGCCGTACTTGGCTGCGAACCGTTCGTACCGGGAACGGTTACGGTGATCCTCCTGCAGGCACAGGTCACTGACATAGATGAGCCCGCCCGGCCGTAGCACCCGACGCAACTCCGTCACCAGTTCCCGCTGTCCGGCGTCGTCGGGTATGCACGTCAACACCGCGAACAGCAGCACCAGGTCGACGCTGTCCGCCTGGTGGTCGAGCTGCGGAGGATTGGTGAGAACCGTGAATTGCGCGCCGGCCTGCTCGTTCTTCGCGCGGCTGACGAGACGGGGCGCGACATCCACCCCCTCGACATTCTCGAAGCCCTGCTGCACGAGCAGCCCCGCCAGCCGACCGTAACCGCACCCGTAGTCGAGAACGCGTGCCCGCCGATCGATGCCGTTCAGCCACGGAAGTGCGACCGGGTGGCCGAAAATCTTCGCGGCACCCTTGGAGTTCCAATACCCCACCTGATTGTTGAGATCCGTCATCCGAGGAGTATCGGCGCAATCGGCGCAATCGGCGGAGGGCGGCGGCATCGGGCGGCGGGGCGGCGTCGCCCGTTACGGCACTAGGCTCGCCGCATGACGATCGACGGCTTCGCCGCACCCCCCGCCCTGGTGGAGCACGCTCGCCGGTTCCGGGCCGAGGGCGCCGTACCGGCCGTGCCCCGGGTCGCCGCCACCGTGCTGCTGCTCCGCCCGGCCGGCGACGGGTTCGAGGTCTACATGATCCGCCGGGTGGCGGCGATGACCTTCGGCGGCATGTACGCCTTCCCCGGCGGCGGCGTGGACCGCTCCGACTCGGAGGCGCACCTCGGCTGGGCCGGCCCGGACCCGGCGGCGTGGGGTGTGCGGCTCGGACTCGACCCGGCGGCCGCGCAGGCGGTGGTGTGCGCCGCCGCCCGCGAGGTCTTCGAGGAGGCGGGCGTGCTGCTCGCCGGGCCGGACCCCGACACGGTGGTCGGCGACGTGAGCGGCGACGACTGGGAGGCGGCCCGGCAGGACCTGGAGGGACGGCGGGTCGGCTTCGCGGACCTGCTGGCCGGGCGCGGCCTCACGCTCCGGTCCGACCTGCTGCTGCCGTGGAGCCGGTGGATCACCCCGGAGTTCGAGCCGCGCCGCTTCGACACGTACTTCTTCGTCGCCCTGCTGCCCGAGGGGCAGCGGACCCGGGACGTGTCCGGCGAGGCCGACCACACGCTGTGGCTGCGCCCGGCGGACGCGCTGGCCCGCGCGGAGGCCGGCGAGCTGACCATGCTGCCGCCGACCATGGTCACGCTCGCCGAGGTCGCCGCCGCGGGCGACCTCGGCGGCGTGGCGCGGGATGCGGCGGAGCGCGACCCGGGTACGCCGATCCTGCCGTACATCGAGGGACTGGACGGCGCCGAGCCCAGCTTCCGCCTCAGCCGAAGCGACCGGTGATGTAGTCCTCGGTCTTCTTCTGGCTCGGGTTGCTGAAGATCTTCTGCGTGTTGTCGTACTCGATCAGGCGGCCCGGGTCGCCGGTCTTCTCGATCGAGAAGAATGCGGTCCGGTCCGACACCCGCGCGGCCTGCTGCATGTTGTGCGTGACGATGATGATGGTGAACTTGTCCTTGAGCTGGAACATCAGGTCCTCGATGGCCAGCGTGGAGATCGGGTCCAGCGCCGAGCAGGGCTCGTCCATCAGCACCACCTGCGGCTCGACCGCGATGGTGCGGGCGATGCAGAGCCGCTGCTGCTGACCGCCGGACAGGCCCGCGCCGGGCTTCGCGAGGCGGTCCTTCACCTCGTCCCACAGGTTCGCCGAGCGGAGCGCCCGCTCGGCCGCCTCCTCCAGGATCGACTTGCGCCGCACGCCGTTGAGCCGCAGGCCCGCCACCACGTTCTCGAAGATGCTCATGGTGGGGAACGGGTTCGGCCGCTGGAAGACCATCCCGATCATCCGGCGGACCGCCGTGACGTCCACGTCGCGGTCGTAGATGTCCTGGTCGTCGATGGTGAGGCTGCCCTCGACCCGGGCGCCGGGCAGCACCTCGTGCATCCGGTTGATCGACCGCAGGAAGGTGGACTTGCCGCAGCCGGACGGCCCGATCAGGGCGGTGACGGTCTTCGGCTCGACGGTCAGGTTGATGTTCTCGATCGCCTTGAACCCGCCGTAGTAGGCGGTCACGTTCGTGGCTTCGATGCGCTTGGCCATGGTGGCGGTACCTCCGGGGTTCATCGGCCGAGCCGGTTGCGGCGGGACAGCAGCTTCGCCGCCACGGTGAGGACGAGGACGAGGGCGACCAGGGTCAGCGCGGCGGTCCACGCCCGTGCCGGCGAGTACCTCGACGCCTCACCGGCCTGCTGGTAGACGAAGAGGGCCAGCGACGACTGGTTGTTCTCGAACGGGTTGAAGTTGATCGCCGCGCCGCCGCCGGCGACGAGCAGCACCGGCGCGGTCTCACCGGCGGCCCGCGCGATGGCGAGCATGACGCCGGTGACGATGCCGGGCAGCGCGGTCGGCAGCACGACCCGCAGGATGGTCTTCCACTTCGGTACGCCCAGGGCGTACGCGCCCTCGCGCAGCGGCGCGGGCACCAGGCGGAGCATCTCCTCGGTGGAGCGGACCACTGTGGGCAGCATCAGCACGCTCAGCGCCAGCGCGGCGGCGAAGCCGGAGAAACCGGGCCGCCCGTCGTTGAACCACGGCGAGACGATCAGCACCCAGAAGGCCAGCACGAACAGGCCGGTGACGATCGACGGGATGCCGGTCATCACGTCCACGAAGAAGCGGATGGTGAACGCGAACCGGCCCCGGCCGTACTCGACGATGTAGATCGCGCAGAGCACGCCCAGCGGCACCGTGATCAGCGTGGCGATGCCCACCTGCTGCAGCGTGCCGACGATCGCGTGGTACGCGCCGCCGTTGGCGTCCCGCGACCCGATGTTGTTCATCGAGGTGCCGAAGAAGTTCGCGTCCAGCCGCTCGGAGCCCTTGCTGACCAGCGTCCAGACCACCGAGGCCAGCGGCAGCACGGCCAGCACGAAGGCGGAGTGGATCAGCGCGCTCCAGGTCCGGTTGCGGGCCGACCGGCGGCCCTCCACCGCGTTCGCCGCGACGAACAGACCGGCCAGGTAGAGCAGCGCGCCGACCACCACGACCAGGACCGGGCCGCCGATGCCGGCGCCGTACACGATGCCCGCCGCGAGCAGCAGCGCCGCGACGGCGATGGCCGGAGCGGCGTACGCGGGAAGTCGCCTCGCCCGCAGCGTGGCCGGCTGGGCCGGCGGGCGCGGGCGGCGGGGGGTGAGGGTGGTGGTCATGCGGCCGACTCCGTGAACTCGCGCCGCCGGTAGATGATCGCCCGGGCGGTGATGTTGACGATCAACGTGATCGCGAACAGCACCAGGCCGGAGGCGATGAGCGCGCCCCGGCCGGTGTCGTTCGCCTCGGCGAACCGGTTGGCGATGTTCGCGGCGATCGAGTTGCCGCCGCTGGCCAGGATGTTGAACGAGATGGCGTACGTGGAGCCGAGCGTGAGCGCCAGCGCGATGGTCTCGCCGAGCGCCCGGCCCAGCCCGAGCATCACCGCGGCGATGACGCCCGGACGCCCGTACGGCAGGACGGCGGTGCGGATCATCTCCCAGCGGGTGGCGCCGAGCGCGAGCGCGGCTTCCTCGTTCGCGGTCGGGGTCTGCCGGAACACCTCGCGGGACAGCGAGGTGATGATCGGCAGCACCATGATCGCCAGCACCACGGAGCCGAGCAGGATCGAGTTCCCGTACGGGCCGTCGCCGAAGATGGGGATCCAGCCGAAGTACCTGTTCAGCCAGGCGGACAGGTCGGCGACCGGCTGGGCGAAGTAGTCCCGGCCCCAGAGGCCGAAGACGACGCTCGGCACGGCGGCCAGCAGGTCGATCAGGAAGCCCAGGGCGTTGCCGAGCCGCCGGGGCGCGTAGTGCGACAGGTACAGGGCGATGCCCAGCGCGACCGGCACCGCCATGAGCAGCGCCAGCAGCGAGCTCAGGACGGTGCCGAAGGCGAGCGCGCCGATGCCGAACTGCGGCGGGTTGTCGTTCGGGAACCAGCCCTCGAACGTCCAGAACGACTCGGTGTTCGCCCGCAACGCCGGGACGGCCTTGGCGACCAGGAAGATCGCGATGGCCGCGATGACCACCAGGACCGTGGTGCCGGCGGCCAGGGTCAGGCCGCGGAACGCCCGTTCCGCGCCGAAGGCGCGGGCCCGGGGGAGGGCGCCGCCGCCGCCGAGGCCACCGTCGGGGCGGCCCGGGTTACCGGGGCGCTCGGCCACACGCGCCGAGGCACCGGCGGGTCCCTCGTGGCTCGTGGCCACGGGAGTTCCGCCGGTGCCGGCGTGGGCCGAGCGCTGAGGGGTGTCACCCATCTGCTCGCTCGCTTCGCGTTGAGGAGGTGTCGGTCGGGAGCGTCAGGAGAGGCTCTTGACCGCGGCCTCGACCTTGGTGCGGACGGTCTCGGGCAGCGGGGCGTAGCCGAGCTCGACCAGCTCCTTCTGCCCCTCGGCGCTGGCGGCGTGGCCGAGCAGGCCCTTGACCAGCGGCAGCTTGTCGGCGGCGAGGCCCTTGCTGCAGACGATCTCGTAGGTCGCCAGGACGATCGGGTACGCCCCGGCCTCCTTGGTGTTGTAGTCGATCGACATCTTCAGGTCGTTGCCCTGACCCTCGAACTTGGCGCCGGCGATGGTCTTGCCGGCCGAGTCACCGGTCAGCTCGACGAACTCGCCGTTACCGTTCTTGACCTTCGCCATCTTCAGGTCGGAGTTCTCGGCGTACGACCACTCGACGTAGCTGATGGTGCCGTCGGTGCTCTTGACCTTGCTGGCCACGCCGTCGGACTTGGCCGCGCCGACGCCGCCCGGGGCCTTCCACGCCTTGGAGTTGCCGAGCGTCCAGTCCGCCTCGGCGGTCTTGGAGAGGTACTTGGTGAAGTTGTCGGTGGTGCCCGACTCGTCGGAGCGGTGCACCGCCTGGATCGCGGTCGACGGGAGCTTGGCGTCCGGGTTGTCGGCCTTGATCGCCGCGTCGTCCCACTTGGTCACCTTGCCGGCGAAGATCTTCGCCAGGGTGGCCGGGCTGAACTGGAGGTTGTCCGCGCCGCTGACGTTGTAGACCACGGCGACCGGGCCGATCACCATCGGCAGGTTGAGCGCCTGGCCGCCGACGCACTTGGCGTCGGCCTGCGGCTGCTCCTCCGGCTTGAGGGGGGAGTCCGAACCGGCGAAGTCTGCGGTACCGGCGATGAAGGCCTGGATGCCGGCGCCCGAGCCGCTCGGCTCGTAGTTGATCGTGGTGCCGGCGCACTTCTGCTGGTACGCCTTGATCCACTCGGCCATGGCGTTCTTCTGGGCCGAGGAGCCCTGCGCGTTCAGCGTGCCCGTCGCGCAGTCCACCGCGGCGGTGGAGCCGGAGGCGCCGGCGGGCTCGTTGTTGTCCGAGCCGCAGGCGCTGAGACCGAGAACCGCGGTAAGAGCGAGACAGGCGATGGCGCCGTGCCGCTGGAGCTTCACTTCAGGGGTTTCCCTTCACGTCTTTGGTCAGGTCGCCCGGAGTGCCGGGGGCCGGCGCTGACCGGCTGACACGAAAGGTAGGAGGGCCAGGTGGACGGTTCGCCGGACGCAAGTGAACGCGCGGTGAACACGTTCAGCCGACGAGATGGCCGTACGCTGAGGAAGGGTTGTCCATTTCGTGAACTAGCAGCCTGGTATCGCCTTTATAGCGATTTTCCGGGGCCGCGGAACGCTCAGCCGCGCTGGTAGTTGACGTGCGCGGACCACATGGCGAAGCCCAGCCGCTCGTAGAGCGCGACCGCGGCGGTGTTGCTCTCGTCCACGTAGAGCATCACCCGGTCCAGCCCGCGCTCGTCGCGCAGGTGGGTCAGGCCGGCGGCGGTGAGCACCCGGCCCAGGCCGCCCCGGTGCGCGGACGGGTCGACGCCGAGCACGTAGACCTCGCCGATACGGGCCGAGCCCGGCCGCTCGTGCACCTTGGTCCAGTGGAAGCCGAGCAGCCGCCCGGTCGTGGAGTCGACGGCGAGCAGGAAGCCGGCCGGATCGAACCACGGCTCGGCGATGCGTACGCGCAGGTCGTCGAGTGTCCACTTGCCCTGCTCGGGGTGCTGGGCGAAGGCCGCGTTGTTCACCGCCAGCCACGCCTCGTCGTCCTCGCCGGGGCGGAACGCGCGCAGCGTCACGCCGTCCGGCACCACCGGCTCGGGCAGTTCGGGGGTCAGCGGACGGCGCATCTGCCAGAGCACCCGCGCCCGGGCGAAGCCCAGGTCGACAGCGAGCGCGGCGGCCGACGGGTGGTCGCCGTGGGCCCAGGCGCGCAGCGGACCGGGCGCGGCGTCCACCACGCCCCGGGCCAGCGCCCGGCCGACGCCGCGCCGCCGGTACGCGGGATGCACGACCAGTTCGGCGCCGACGCCCTCGGCCGGGGCGGTGACGTCGAGATGCGCGTACCCGGTGAGTGTGCCGTCGGCGGTGCGGGCGGTGACGTGCACGGCGGGCGCCTCGGGGTCGCGCAGCCGCAGCAGCACGTGCTCGTCGAGCGGGTCGGCGCCGTCGGTGTCCCCGGCGGCGCGGGCCAGCGCCAGCACCTCCGCGACCTCGGCCGGCGTCAGCCGGTCCGTCCGGTCGGTTGCGGGGCCACTGGTCGGCTCGGGGCTCATCTGAGTCACGGTAGCCGCCGTCCGGGGGCGGTTCGCGCCGGACGAGGGCGGCGGTCGGTGGCGCTCGTCACTGCGGGCCGACGGGCAACGACTCCAGCTCGAACCGCGCCAGTATCTCGGGCAGGAGTTGCTGCAACGCCGCGACCGTGCCGGAACGGTCCCCGCCCGCGTCGTGCATGAGCACGATCGCCCCCGGCCCCATCTGTGTGCGGATCCTCGACTCGATGGTGAGCGCGCCCGGCGCCCTCCAGTCCGACGGGTCCACGCTCCAGTGCAGCGGGGTGAGGCCCAGGTCGGCGCAGGCCGAGATCACCGGGCGCGTCCAGGCCCCGCCCGGCTGCCGGTAGTACGCGATCCGCGCCCCCGGCGCGGCGGCCAGGATCGCGTCGTTCGTGCGCAGGATGTCGGCCCGGATCGTCGCCGGGGACCGCTTGCCCAGGTCGACGTCGTGCTCCCAGGAGTGGTTGCACAGGGTGTGCCCCTCGGCGACTATCGACCGGATCAGATCCGGATGGGCCTCGGCGTTCTCGCCGACGACGCAGAACGTCGCCTTCACGCCGTACTGGGCCAGCAGCGCGAGCACCTGCGGGGTCCAGCGCGGATCGGGGCCGTCGTCGAAGGTCAGCGCGACCCGGGACGAGCCGGTGACGACCAGGCTGCCGTACGGGCCGTCGCCGCCCGGTTCGACCGGGGCGGCGTCCGGCGCGGCGTCGGGGCTCGGCCCGGCGGTGGCCCGGCCGCCGGGGAAGTCCGTGCTGGGCGGCTGGTCGGCGTAGCGCGGTCCGTTGAGCGCGGTGGTGGCGCCGGCGTTCGACGGCGGGTGTTCCGGGACCAGGCTGCGGCCCAGCGCGAACGCCGAGCCGAGCAGGCCCGCGAGCACCACGGTCACGAGCCCGGTGGCGCGCAGCGTCGGGCCCCGCATCAGCGGCACCGGCCGTTCGTCGCCCCCGTGTTCACCGCACGCACCGCCGCCCCCTTTGCCCGGTAAATCCGGCAGTCAGGATATGTCTGACTGATCGGGCAAAAAGGGCGTTCTGCGGAAATGCCCCCTACCGGAGTGGGGCGTGGGCGGTCAGACCGGCAGCGGCGCGGGCTCCGACTCCGGCAGCGAACGCGACGGCGGGACGACGAACTTGTAGCCCACCTGGCGGACCGTGCCGATCATCGACTCGTACTCCGAGCCGAGCTTGGCGCGCAGGCGCCGCACGTGCACGTCGACCGTGCGGGTGCCGCCGAAGTAGTCGTAACCCCAGACCTCCCGCAGCAGCTGGTCCCGGGTGAACACCCGCCCCGGGTGCTGGGCCAGGAACTTCAACAGCTCGAACTCCTTGTACGTGAGGTCGAGCGGGCGGCCCTTCAGCTTGGCGGCGTAGGTGTCCGGGTCGATGTTCAGCTCACCGGCCCGGATCGAGCCGCCGGCGCCGGCGGTCGCGTTGCTCAGCCGGCCGACGGCGAGCCGCAGCCGGGCCTCCACCTCGGCCGGCCCGGCGCCGGCCAGGATCACGTCGTCGACACCCCAGTCCGCGTTGAGCGCGATCAGGCCCGCTTCGGTGACCACCGCGACGAGCGGTACGCCGAGCCCGGTGGCGTGCAGCATCCGGCACGTGGCGCGCGCCTCGCTCAGTTCGGAGCGGGCGTCCACCAGGACGGCGTCCGGCGTGGGGCCGGAGACCAGCGTGCGGACGTCGCGGGGTGCGGTGCGGACCGAGTGCGGCAGCAGGTCGAGTGCCGGCAACACCGCCGACGGCTCACCGGCCCGTGCGGTCACGAGCAGCAGGAGCTCCACGATCACCTCCGTCCCGGCGGCCCTTCGGCCGCGCGCGACCAGCGACACGCCTGGGTGAGGGCGGCGCTGTGAACTTGCGTGGGTCCCGGCGTCGCTGACGGGCGGGTAACGGCCTGAGCGTAACCGATGGACCCGCCGTCACCTCCGGGGTGCTTTCCCGTTTGCCCCTTCTGCCCTTGATCGCGGTGCAGGTTTTAACGTCACCGAAACCGGGACCTCCGCCGAGCCGCCCGGGTCTGGCACGATCGGGGCGTGTTTCCCTCCACCTCGCGCGACACCGGTCGTGAACCGTGGGCCGACGACCCGTCCGCCGGGCCCTCCGGCCCCGCCCGTGGCTACCCGCCCGCCCCGCGTACCGGCCCCGCCGACGAGGAGGGCGACCGGCCGGAGCGGAAGGGACCGCGTCGGCTACGGAAGGGCGGACCCGGCCGGCGGGCCGACGACGAGTCCGACGAGGCGCCCGAGGAGGAGATGCCACCGGTCCCGGTCCGCCGGCCACTGGCGCTCACCGTCGCCGGCTTCGCCGCGCTGCTCGGCGTCGGCCTGGTGCTCGGCGCGCAGACCTCCGGCCCCGGGCACCGGCTGCCGTTCGCGGCCATCATCTTCGGCGTCCAGATGCTCTTCGTGCTCGCCTGGACGATGGCCATGCGACCGCCCGCCCTGCTGGTCGTCGCCCTGGTCAGCGCCGGCACGGCCGTGATCGCCGACGTCGCGGCGGTCCAGTCGGACATCGCCGGCCTGGCCCCGCTCGGCTACGCCGCGGCCGCCGGGCTGCTGCTCGCCGTGCTGGGGCAACTCGTCCGGCGGGTGGACCGGGTCCGGGTGACCGACTCGCTCGGCGGCACCCTGCTCATCGTGGTGGGCGTGGTCGCCTTCGGCACGCTCGTCGTGCTCAGCCGGATTCCCAAGGGCACCCAGGCGATCACGGTCTGCCTCACCGCCGCCGGGGTGGCGTTGCTGGTGGCGCGGCTCACCGACGCGGTGGCGCCGTGGCCGCGGCTCGCCCCGCAGGTGCCGCGCGGCGCGGCCGGCGTGGTCGCGGGCGCGATGCTCGGCACCCTCACCAGCGCCCTGCTCGGCAGCTACCTGGTCGGTTTCACCCCGACCAGCGCCGCCCTGGTCGGCGTGGTCAGCGCCGCCACCGCCGTCCTGGCCGACCTCGCCGTGGGGTACGCCGAGGCGGGCCGCCTGATGGCCGGTGAACCGCCGACGATGTGGGTGGCCCGGCACATGCAGGGGCCGCTGGGCGGATTCGCGCTGGCCGCGCCGGCCGCGTACGCGATGTGCGTGCTGTTCCTCTGACGCGGTTGGGGAAGATTCGCCTCGGGTAAGTACGGTTGCGCCGCGAGACGCGGTGACGGCGGCGAGGACGGGAGGCGGCGTGGCAGAGGCGTATCCGGCGGAGGGCCGACCGCGGCGACGCGGCCGGAAGGTGCTGATCGGCTTCGTCGTCCTGCTGCTGGTGCTGGTCGGGCTGCTCGTCGTCGCCGACCGGGTCGCCGCCGGGGTCGCCGAGCGGGCGATCGCCGACCAGGTGCGGCAGGAGATCGCCAAGCAGGACGCGCAGTCCGCCGCGCCGCAGGTCGAGGTGGGTGGCTTCCCGTTCCTCACCCAGGTGCTCGACGGCCGGTACGAGCGCATCTCGATCCAGCTCACCGACGTGCGGGGCGCCGTCCAGGGTGACGCCGTGGAGGTGCCGAAGCTGGACGTGGACGCGCGCAACGTGACCGCGTCGCTGGACACGCTGCGCTCCGGCCGGGGCGACGTGGTGGCCGAGAGCGTGGACGGGCGGGGCACCGTCACCTACGAGAGCCTGGCCAAGCTGCTGGACCGTCCCGGGCTGACGCTCGGCGAGCGGAACGGCAAGCTCGCCGTCACCGCCCCGGTGGACATCCTCGGCGTCAAGCTCACCGTCAACGGCACCGCCGACGTCACGGTGGCCGGTGGCAAGGTGGCGCTGCGCTTCAACGACCTCACCGCCGACGGCCTGCCGAACGTGCCGCTGGCCCGGGCCGCGCTCACCCGGTACGCGCAGGGCATCTCGATCGACGTGCCGCTGCCGGAGCTGCCGTTCCAGCTCAACCTGCGCAAGGTGGAGCCGAAGCCGGAGGGCCTGGTGGTCACGGCGGACGCGGCGAACGTGCCCATCAACTCCGCCGGCTGAAAGCCGTACACGGCCGGTCCGGGGAGCGGGCCGGCCGTCCCGGATGCTGGTCGGCCTGGTGGCAGCTGTGGCGTGGGCTGGTAATCTCCCTGCCCATGGGGACCCACCTCACCAAACGGCGCGCGGTCGACCTGTGCCGCGTGGCCACCTGCCTGTGTCGCCCCGTCATCTGACGGCGGGGCTGTCTCCGGCCGCCTGAACGGCGGCCACCCAGGGTCCACGAACCTTTCCCGGTTCCCCTCAACGCCCGGCAGCGGCGCCGTCGCACGTACCCGTGATCCGTTCCTAGCTCTGGGTCCCGCGCGTGGTGCGACAACAATCGACATCGATCTCCGCGCGCAGGCTCACCAACCATCCTCACCAGGGAGTGATCTGATGAGTCGCGACACCGCACTCGTTTCGGCCGAGTGGGCCGAGAAGAACCTCGGCGCCCCGGGCGTCGTCTTCGTCGAGGTCGACGAGGACACCTCGGCCTACGACACCGGGCACATCGCCGGCGCCGTCAAGCTCGACTGGCGCACCGACCTGCAGGACCAGGTCCGCCGGGACTTCGTCAACAAGAGCCAGTTCGAGGCGCTGCTGTCCGACCGGGGCATCGCCAACGACGACACCGTGATCCTGTACGGCGGCAACAACAACTGGTTCGCCGCGTACGCGTACTGGTACTTCAAGCTCTACGGCCACGGCGACGTCAAGCTGCTCGACGGCGGCCGCAAGAAGTGGGAGCTGGACGCCCGTCCGCTCGTCACCGACGTGGTGGAGCGGCCGAAGACGCAGTACGTCGCGCAGGAGCCGGACACCTCGATCCGCGCGTTCCGCGACGAGGTGGTAGCCGCGATCGGCACCAAGAACCTGGTCGACGTGCGCAGCCCCGACGAGTTCGCCGGCCGCCTGCTCGCCCCCGCCCACCTGCCGCAGGAGCAGGCGCAGCGGGCCGGCCACATCCCGACCGCGATCAGCGTGCCGTGGTCCAAGGCGGCGAACGAGGACGGCACGTTCAAGTCCGACGACGAGCTGCGCAAGATCTACGCCGACGCCGGGCTGGACGACAGCAAGGAGACGATCGCGTACTGCCGGATCGGCGAGCGCTCCTCGCACAGCTGGTTCGTGCTCCAGGAGCTGCTCGGGCACCGCAACGTGAAGAACTACGACGGTTCCTGGACCGAGTACGGCTCGCTCGTCGGCGTGCCGGTGGCGCTCGGTGACGAGCCGGGGGAGGCCTGATGACCGCCACCTCCGCCACCTCCGCCGCCTCGACGGCTGCCGCCGGCTGCGCCGCGCCGGACCAGGCCGCCCCCCTCCCGGCCAGCCTGGACCTGGAGAAGGAAACCGTCATCACCGGCCGTGTGCTGTCCGAGTCCGGCGAGGTCGTGCCGGGCGCGTACGTGCGGCTGCTCGACTCCACCGGTGAGTTCACCGCCGAGGTGGTGACGTCGCCGGCCGGGCAGTTCCGGTTCTTCGCCGCGCCGGGCTCGTGGACGCTGCGGGCGCTGTCCCGCCAGGGCAACGGCGACACCGCCGTCGCCGCGGCTCGCGGGATCAACGAGGTGACCGTCTCGGTCGCCGCCTGACCCACGCTCTGATCGTGGCCCGCCACCCCAGCCGGGTGGCGGGCCACGAGCCGTTCCGGTGACTGTGCGGCTTGCCCGTGGCTGGCAGGCTGGACGGCGGCGCGCCCCGGACGCGCCGGAGGGGGATCAGGTGCCCGACGACGCCGCCGCCCACGCAGTTCGCTATCTGATCGACTTCATCGACGGCAACCGGGGTGAGGAGATCGCCCGCGAACTCCAGCGCACCGCCGGGTCCGGCCGCGCGCGCCCGTTCGACGTCTCGGTCGCCAGCCTCGACACGGACCTGTCGTTCCTCACGAAGCGGGCCACGCTCGTCACCGGCAAGCTGGTCCTCTCCCAGCCGGGCGGCAAGCACTGCTACCTGGCCAACCGGGAGACCTGCAAGAGGTGCGGCAAGGACCCGGAACACTGCGACCCGCGCTGCCGGTACGAGGACATCCGAATCGACCAGCTCTACGCCGAATGCGACGACCTGGACCGCCTCGGCGCGTACCTGCGGGACTGCGCGCCGCTGCTGGAGCTGGGGCAGCTCGTCTACTTCCCGCAGACCTTCCGCCGCACCCACCTGGAGTCGCGCGCGCCGGACGCCCAGTCGACCTCCTCGCCGTTCGACACGATGGGCCGGATCGAGCTGGGCGACAACCCGGACCGCACACTCGACCTGATCGTCAAGGGGCACCGGGTCGTCGACGTGCCGAGCGGGGATCCGGTGAAGGCGCGGCTGGTGACCCCACTGCTCCAGCTCGACCTGCCGATGCTGGAGGGCACCTCGCTGCGGGACTACTGCGCCATCCTGACCCAGGAGAGCGACGCGCTCGCCGCGACCCAGGCGTACCTGCGCGGTCGGATGCTGGACGTCGACACGGATCCGGACAAGGCGCTGGTGCAGCTCGCGAAGCTCGACGCGGAGATCCAGGAGGGGGTGCGGGCGGCTCGCTCCGAGGTCGCCCGGGTGGCCCGGCGTTCGGCCGTGCAGGCTGCGGGCGCCGCGGTGGCGACCGTCGCCGCGACGCTGGTGGCGGTCGAGGGCACCCACCTGGCGCCGGTGCTCGGCATGCTGGGCGCGGGCGGGTTCTTCTCCGCGGTGCTCGCCGCCGACCAGTACGCCGACCGTCGCGGCGAGCTGCGGCAGCGCCCCTTCTACCTGCTGTGGCTGCTGTCCCGCCGGTCCGTCCCGGCCTGACCGGGCGTGCCGAGGCGCGGCCGGGTGCCTCGCCGGCACGTGACACCATGGCCGGGTGACTGCCGTCGAGACGGGCTACGCCCCGCCCAACCCTGGAGATCAGCCGGGTGCCGGCCGGCGTCGGCTGCGCTGGCTGACGGCCGCCACTGTGGCGTGGGCCGTGCTGCTGGCCGGGCTGACCTGGTGGTCGGTGCGGACCGACCCGCCGACGGTCAAGGAGCAGCGCTCACTGGACCAGGCCGGTCCGGTGGTGGACCGGGCGATCGGCGAGCTGACCGGCGCGGTCGGCGCCGACGGCGTACCCGCGCTCGTACCGGACCGCCTGGAACGAGGCTGCCGGATCACGCCGATGGACTCCGGCGCGTCGCTCGAGCGCGGCGTCGAGGTGGCGATCGGCGGCGACGACGTACGCGAAGTGCTGCGACGCGTGGCCGACCGGCTGCCGCAGGCGTGGCGGGCGGGCGTGTCGACGTTCGACGGCGAGCCGCTGCTGCGCGCCGACGCGGGCGACTTCGTCGCGGTCGAGGGCCGGGCCGGCGGCCCGGGCCGGATCCTTCTGACCGCCGCGACCGGCTGCCGGCCGCTGGGTTCCGGCTACCGCGCGCCGACCGCCGACGCCGCTGCCGAAGCCGCCGCGCTGGCGTCGGCGCTGGGCCGGTGGGGCGGCGCGACCGGCGCGGTCCAGGTCCTGACCGCGCCCTGCCCCGGTGGGGGCGCGGCCCGCACCGCCCGGGGTGAGGCCGCCGCGCCGGCGGATCAGCCGCTCGCCGCCGCGTTCGGCGGTGGCGTCGCGCCGGTGGTGGACTCCGCCGACCGGTACGCGCGCCCCGGCGAGCCGGCCGTGCTGGCCGAGCGGGCCGACGAGCGGGTGCGCGTGGCGGTGACCACGCCCTGCCCGGCCTGACTCACCGGCCGGGCAGCCCGAGCGGCGGCGGTGCCGGTTCCTCGTGCGGTTCCCGGCTGCGGCCCAGCGCGTCCACCCGGCCCCAGCGGCCCGGGATGTCGAGCAGTTCCACCCGGCCCATCCCCGGCGGTACGGCCGGGTCGATGATCAGGTGCTCGCCCTGCGGCTCCAGTCCCAGGATCACCCGTAGCAGCAGCAGAGGCGTACCGGCGGACCACGCCTGCGGGCTGCACGCGGTGGGGTACTCCACCGGGTAGTCGGTGAGGCCACGTTCGTAGCCGGCGAACACCTCGGGCAGCCGCCCGTCGAAGAAGTGCGACGCGCTGAGCAGCGCGTCGCAGATCCGGCCGGCCTCCTGCCGGAAGCCGTACCGCCACAGACCCCAGGCGATGATCGAGTTGTCGAACGGCCACACCGTGCCGACGTGGTATCCGACCGGGTTGTACCGGCCCTGGTCGTCGGCGAGCGTGCGTACCCCCCAGCCGGAGAACAGGCGCGGGCCGAGCAGATGGGCGGCGACCGCGGGGGCCCGGGACTCGTCCACGATGCCGCTCCACAGCAGGTGGCCGATGTTCGAGGAGAGCGCGTCCACCTGCCGCCCGCGCGGATCGAGCGCCAGCGCGTAGTACTCCCGGTCGGCGATCCAGAAGTCGCGGTTGAACCGTTCCTTCAGCGCCGCCGCCTCCTGCTCCAGCCGGTCCGCGTACGCCGGGTCCTGCCAGTAGGTGCGGGCCAGGCGGGCGGCGCGCATCTTGGCGTCGTACGCGTACCCCTGCATCTCGCAGGTGGCCCGGGGGAACTCCGGCATCCGGCCGTCGGCGTAGGAGATGGCTTCCGGTGAGTCCTTCCAGCACTGGTTCGGCAGCCCCGTCTCCGGGTTGCGGGACATGTACCAGACGTAGCCGGTGCCGAGCAGGTCTCCGTACGTGTCGAGCCAGGTCAGCGCCGCCCGGGTCTCGTACTCCAGCTTGCGTACCAGATCGGCGTCCCCGGTCCACCGCTCGTACTCGTCGAGCAGGATCACGAACAGCGCCGTCGTGTCGGCCGCGCCGTAGTACGGCGAGTGCGGCTGTTCCTCGAATCCGGCGCTCTCGCCGTAGCGCAGCTCGTGCAGGATCTTGCCCGGCTCCTCGTCGCGGAAGTCGTCGACCCGGCTGCCCTGAAGACCGGCCAGCATGATGATCGTCGGTTTGACCAGGTCGGGGAGGAACGGCAGCACCTGGAGCGAGGTGAAGATGCTGTCGCGGCCGAACAGCGTCATGAACCAGGGCAGGCCGGCCGCGAGCAGCCGGACGCCGAGCGTGATCGACTCGTACCGGAGCGCGGCCAGGTCGTTGAGGCTGCGCCGGTACGCGCTGGCCAGCGGCTCGCAGTCGCAGCCCAGCTTCGGCGCACGGCTGATCAGGGCGCTCTGCTCGGCCTCGATCTCGGCCGCCGTGCGCTGGCCGCCCAGCGGCAGGATGGCCCGGATGTCCTCACCACGCGCGCCGTAGATGATGGTGCTGACGTGCAGCCGGGTGGTCCACTCGCCGTGCGGGCTGATCCGGACCCGGAAGGTCATCCCGTCCGCGTCGACCTCGACCGGCGCGCTGCTGGTCACCAGCGTCTCGCGGCGGAACGCCTCCCGGCGGTAGGTGAGCCGCAGGCCGTTCGGTTCCACCGTCGGCGTGGTGAGTCCCTTCTTGTCGCGCCGGTTCTTGATCTCCAGGAGGTCGGCGAAGTCGGAGCCGATGTCCAGCCGGAGGTGGAACTCCTGTTCCTGTTCGGAGTGGTTGAGCACGGTCAGTTCCTCGTCGAGGCTGCCGCCGATGGCGCGGCTGCGGATCACCGAGACGTTGGCGTCCAGGTAGTGCGTCGGCTCGCCGGGGACCAGGAAGAACCGCGTCTTGTACGACAGCGAGTCGTCGATCGAGAGCGCGTGCAGACGTTGCCCGTCGATGGTGAGGAACCAGGTGGACAGGAACCGGGTGTCGAAGGAGAACAGCCCGGTGGGGAAGTCGTACGACGGTTCGATGTTGCCGCGATCGTCGCTGACCAGGAACGTGTTGCCGTCGAGGATGCTGACCCGGTCCTTCACACCAGCCGCCGGACGTGCTCGCGGGCGGCGTCCCGGGGGTCCCGCACGTCGGGCCGTTGCGGCAGGAATCGGCGGAACGCCAGGAACAGCACGACGTGGCCGCTGAACGTGGCCTCGTTGCGCAGCACCGCCGCCATGCCGGCCGCCCGCCCGGTGACGAGCTTCTCGAACAGCTCGGTGGACAGCGTCAGCACGCCGTCCGCCGGCCGTAGCTCCTCCCGGCTCACCTGTGCCGTGCCGGGGGCCAGCGTCACGTACCAGTGCTCGGTGCGGTTGCCGTCGGCCAGGTCGATCTGGAGTGTCCCGCCGATCGGGCTGTTCAGAACGGCTGCGGCACGCGCCGGCAGCGACGCGAAGAACTCCTGGATGGCCTGACTCACATTCGCATGGTAGGCAGCATCCGGACATGCCGGGTCAGGATCGGCGCACTGGGCAGAATGGACAACCCGGGCCGGTTGTCAGTAGACCAGCGCCTGTGCGCCCTCGGTCATCGCTTCCTCGACGAACACGGCTGCGCCCGCGATGCGTACGCCGGGGATGACGTCGCCGGTGCCGATGTCCCGCCGGGCCGCGCACTGGGTGCAGGCGGTCACCCGGCCGGTGGCCAGGACGACGTGCAGCAGCTCGCCCAGTGGCGCGGAATGCGGCAGCTCGAACGACTCGGCCCGGCCGGGGAGCGCGAACCAGGTCGATTCGCCGGTGAGCCAGAGCGAGACGTCCACCCCGGCCGCGGCGGCGGTGGCGGCGACTGTGAACGCCTGGGCGCAGCGTTCCGGGGAGTCCGCGCCGGCGGTGGCCTTGACGACGAGAGAGCGCGCCATGCCACCCAGCATAGGATGGTCCGGATGGTTACCGAGATCGGGTTCGTCAGCCTGCTGGTCGCCGGCCTGGGCGCGCTCGCCGGTGGCCTGGCCTATCTCGCGGTCCGCATAGCTAGAGGTAAGTGGTGAATCTGTGAGTGAGAATCCGCTTCAGCCGCCGTGGTTGAACGCGCCGCCGGTCGAGGAGTACCCGTACGAGGAGAGCCACGACCTGCGCGTCGGCCCGAAGCTGCACCCGAGCCTGGACGGCCTGCTGCCGTACATCGGGGTGTGGCGCGGCCGGGGCCGGGGTGGGTTCCCGACGATCGAGGACTTCGACTACGCGCAGGAGATCCGGATCAGCCACGACGGCCGGCCGTTCCTGTTCTACGAGTCGCGGGCCTGGATCCTGGACGAGCAGAGCCGTCCGGTCCGGCCGGCCGGCCGCGAGGTGGGCTGGTGGCGTCCGGTGCTCGACGGTGAGCGGGTCACCGACGAGCTGGAGGCGTTGATGACCACGCCGACCGGCGTGATGGAGCTGCACATCGGCAAGCGCAAGGGCACCCAGATCGAGTTCGCCACCGACGCGGTCGTGCGTACCGCGACGGCGAAGGAGGTCACCGCCGGCGCCCGGCTGTTCGGCATCGTCGAGGGCGCTCTGCTGTACGCGCAGGAGATGGCCGCCGTGGGTCAGCCCTTGAGCCCGCACCTCTCCGCCCGCCTCACCCGGGTGGCCGGCTGACCCGTCCCGCTTCCCCGGTCGATCATGAAGTTGACGGCGTCGGCTGCCCGATTTGTCACCGCCAACTTCATGATCAACGGGGGGAGGGCCGGGGGAAGTTCAGGAGGGCCTGGATGCGGGGGGTCAGGGGGGAACTCGGGCGGGGGGTTCCGTTCAGGGTTGTGACCTCCGTGGGGCCGCGTAGGGAGCTGGTCAGCCAGATCGCCTCGGCGGCGTGCAGGTCGGGCACTGTCGGCAGGTGCTCGGCCGGGGTCAGGCCCAGCTCTCCGGCGCGGCTCAGCAGGTGGTGGGCGGTCACGCCGGGCAGGATTCCGGTCTGCGCCGCCGGCACCGTGCAGAGCGTCCCGCCGCGCAGCCACACCACGTTCGCGGTGGGTCCCTCCAGCACGTAGCCGTCGGTCGAGACCCAGAGCACGTCGTCCACGCCCGTCCGCTGCGCCCAGCGCCGGGCGGCGGTGCTGAGCGCGTACGAGGTGGACTTCACGCCGTTCGGCAGCCACCCCAGCTCGGGGCGGGACCGGGCGGCCACCCCGAGCGGCAGCGTGGCCACCGTCACCCCGGTACGCCGGGCCAGCCGGGCGGCGGCGGGCACCTCGCCCAGCGTGGCGTACACCGTGGCCCGCCCGCCGCCCTCCGGCCCTCGCGTGCACACCAGCCGCAACGCGCCCTCGGTCTCCGGCGGCCAGCCGGCGCGGACCGCGTCCAGCAGCTCGACGAGCGCGTCGTCCGAGGGCAGCGGCAGGTCGATCGCCGCCGCGCCCGCCCGCAGCCGGGCCAGGTGCGGCTCCAGCAGCCAGGGAAGCCCGTCGCGCAGGTGCAGCGTCTCGAACAGGCCGTCGCCGTGCAGCACACCCCGGTCGTCGCCGCGCAGCACCGGCTCACCGGCCGGTACGAGCCCCCGGCCGAGCACCGCCACCCGCGTCGCCTCCACGGGCGCAGCGTAGTGGCGTACCCCGGCGGCGGACGGACCGGCGCGGCGGCCGAACTATGATCGAAGGGTGTCCGAATCCTCCCTCGCGGAAATGCTCCGCGCGCGCGGGCTGCGGCTGACGGCGCAGCGGCAGCTGGTGCTCCAGGCCGTCCTCGACCTCGGGCACGCCACCCCGGAGCAGGTACACACGGCGGTCCGCGAGGTGGCGGCCGGCGTCAACATCACCACCATCTACCGCACCCTGGAGCTGCTGGAGCGGCTCGGCCTGGTCACGCACACGCACCTCTCGCACGGCGCGCCCACCTACCACGCGGCCGGCGAGCACCAGCACGTGCACCTGGTGTGCCGGGAGTGCGGGGCGATCGACGAGATCTCACCCGAGATGCTCCGCCCGCTCGCCGACCAGCTGGCCGAGCAGCGCGGATTCCAGGTCGACATCGGGCACGTCGCGCTCTTCGGAGTCTGCGGCCGCTGCACACTGAACGGGGAACACGCATGATCGACATCGCCGGAGCGGTGACCACCGACAGCATCGACGACCAGACCAGGGACCAGCCCGAGCCGGCCCACCGGGCGGCCGGTGTCGCGCCGGTGGCCGCGCACTACGGCGACCCGATGCGTGAGCAGCGGCTCCTGGCCACCGGCGTGGGCCTGGTCGACCGGTCGCACCGGGGCGTGGTCGCGGTGCCCGGCGAGGAACGGATCAGCTGGCTGCACACGCTCACCAGCCAGCACCTGGCCGCGCTGGCCCCCTGGCAGGGCACCGAACTGCTGGTGCTCTCCCCGCACGGGCACGTCGAGCAGCACGCGATGGTCGCCGACGACGGCGAGACCACCTGGCTGGACACCGAGCCGGGCATGACCGGCGGACTGCTGTCGTACCTGGAGAAGATGCGGTTCTTCAGCAAGGTCGACCCGCGCGACGCCACCGCCGAGTTCGCGCTGCTGTCGCTGGTCGGGCCGGAGGCGCCCGGCGCGCTCGACATGCTCGGCGTGACCGGGCTGGCCGCTCCCGACGTGGCCGCGGTGCCGGGTCCGAAGTTCCGTTCCGGCGAGCTGCCCGCGCGGCCCTCCGTGGTGTACGACGTCAAGCCGCTACCGGTCGGCGGCTGGGCCCGCCGGGTGGCGCTCGGCGTCGACCTGCTCGTGCCCCGCGCCGCCACGGACGGGGTGGTCGCCGAACTGCGCGGCGCCGGGGTGCCGGTCGCCGGGCTGTGGGCGTACGAGGCCGTCCGGGTCGCCGCCAAGCAGGTGCGGGCCGGGGTGGACACCGACCACCGCACGATCCCGGCCGAGGTGGACCTGATCGCCCCGGCCGTGCACCTGGACAAGGGTTGCTACCGGGGCCAGGAGACGGTGGCCCGGGTGCACAACCTGGGCAAGCCGCCCCGCCGCTTGGTCCTGCTGCATCTGGACGGCGTGGCGAGCGACCAGCCGCCGGTGGCCGGTACGCCGGTGACGCTCGACGGCCGGACGGTCGGCTTCGTGGGCACCGCCGTGCAGCACTTCGAGCTGGGTCAGGTGGCGCTCGCGGTGCTGAAGCGCAACACGCCCGACGATGCCCGCCTGCTCGTGGGCGAGAGCGCCGCCGCCATCGACGTGTAAGGAAGGGCCCCCTATTAACGCCTCCGGTAGAGGAAGGGTCCCTTCTTAACGCCGCCCGCACCGGAAATCCTCCGGTCGACCCGACGTCGGGCACCGGTCTAGGATCCGGGGCATGACGACAGGGACGTTGATCACGGTTGCCCCCACCGGCGCGGAGTCGGCGAAGGCTGAGGTGCCGGCGCTGCCGGTGACGCTCGACGAGCTGCTGCTGACCGCCAAGGAGTGCGAGGCGCTCGGCGCCGCCGTGATCCACGTCCACATCCGCGACGACGAGGCGCGGCCCACGCTCGACCAGGGGCGGCTGCGCGACACCGTGGCGGCGCTGCGGGAGAGCACCGACCTGATCGTGCAGCTCTCCTCCGGGGGTGCGGTGACCGACCCGGAGTCCGCCCGGCTGGCGGTGCTCGACGCCGCGCCGGACATGGCCTCCTGCACCATGGGCACCGTCAACTTCGGCGACGACGTGTTCCTCAACCGGTGGGAGTTCATCGTCGACCTGCACACCCGGATGCAGGAACGCGGCGTCGTCCCCGAGTACGAGATCTTCGACCTGGGCCACCTCACCGCCCTGCAGCGGCTGCTCGGCAAGTACGGCCTGCCGCACGGCGGGCACGTGCACGTCGACTTCGTGATGGGGGTGCCGGGTGGCATGCCGGGCACCACGGCGACCCTGGTGGCGGCCCAGCAGATGCTGCGTGACCTGCCCGAGGGCACCACATTCGCGGCCACCGGCATCGGGCGCAGCACCATCCCGGTGATGCTGGCCTCGCTGTCGGCCGGCGGTCACCTGCGGGTCGGCATGGAGGACACGGTCACGTACGCCAAGGGGCGCCCGGTGGAGTCCAACATGCAGCTCGTCGCGCGGGCGGTCGGCTTCGCCCAGCTCGCCCAGCGGCCTCCGCTGACCACCGCCGAGGCCCGTACGCTGCTCGGTCTTCCGGCCACCGGCCGGTAAGCGGCGTACCGGCCGGCGGCCCTGTACGGCCCCGGGCGACGCCGCAGGTCACCCCGCCGTCGGCCGGGCCCGCCCCATCGGTACGGTCCATTACGTGGGAAAGACGTACGAGGGCGGCGCGCCGCTCGCCGAGGTGGTCCGGTCCGGTTTCGTGGAGGGCTTCCACCGGGGTTCCGTGGTGGTGCTCGACGCCGCCGGAGCGCCTGTCGCCGGGGCCGGAGACGTGACCTCGCCGATCTTCCCCCGCTCGTCCAACAAGCCGATGCAGGCGATCGGGATGCTGCGGGCCGGGCTGCCGCTCACCGACCCGGCCGACCTGGCGCTCGTCTCGGCCAGCCACGCCGGTGAGGAGTTCCACATCGAGCGGGTCACCGCGTTGCTGCGCGGCGGCGGCCTCACCGGGGACGCGCTGCACTGCCCGCCGGACCTGCCGGTCGGCGAAGCCGCCCGGGAGGCGGTGCTGCGGGCCGGCGGCGGTCCCGCCCGGGTGCTGATGAACTGCTCCGGCAAGCACGCCGGCATGCTGCGCACCTGCCTGGCCGCCGGCTGGCCGCTGGACGGCTACTGGCGGCCCGAGCACCCGCTCCAGCAGCGCCTGACCGCCACGATCGAGGAGTTCACCGGGGAGCGGGCGGCGGCGGTCGGGGTGGACGGCTGCGGCGCGCCGGTGCTCGCCGTCTCGCTCACCGGGCTGGCGCGGGCGTTCCTGCGGCTGGTCGACGCCGAGCCGGGCGCCGTCGAGCGGACTGTGGCGGACGCGATGCGCACGTACCCGGAACTGGTCGGCGGTACCCAGGCCGAGGACACGCGGCTGATGCGCGGCGTACCCGGTCTGCTCGCCAAGATCGGCGCGGAGGGTGTGATCGCGGCGGCGGTCCCGGGGGTCGGCGCGGTCGCGCTGAAGATCGACGACGGCGCCGCGAGGGCCCGCACACCCGTCCTGGTGTCGGCCCTGGCGCGCCTGGACGTGCGCGCCCCCATCCTCACCGAGTACGCCGAACCGCCCCTGCTCGGCGGTGGCCTCCCGGTAGGAGCCATCCGCCCCACCTGGTAACCCTTCCCCGCCCTCTACCCCCGGCGATCTTGCACTTACTGCCCCGGCGAAATGCGCATTCCAGGCGTGCCGAGGGCTGCAAGTGCAAGATCAACGCGGCGAGGGGAGAGGAGCGGGGCGGTCAGGAGGGGAGGAACGGCAGGAGGGCGGTGTTGGTCTCGGTGGGGCGCTCCAGGGGGAGCAGGTGGGCCGCGTCGGGGACGTCCGGCATGCGTATGCCCCGGGGGGCCTCGTCGGCGATGCGGTCGGCCAGGCGGCGGATGTCGGCCAGGTCGTCGGCGCCCGTGCCGACCAGCACCGGTACGCGCAGCTCGCCCAGCCGGTCGATCGCCGGCGGGTCCAGCTCGTCGACGTCGACCGCGCTCAGCGCCTGCTCGGCGGCGAGCGCCCGGCGGTCCATCTCCTCGGCGAACCGGATCAGCTCCGGGTCGACGTCCTTTGGGCGGCGGGTCGGGCCGACCACCCAGAACCGCACCTCCCCGGCGGCGGTGGCGGCGAAGTCCTCCGGGTCCACGTCGCCGACCAGGTCCTCCCAGAGCTGCTCGGTCTCCTCGGACCACTCGTTGCCGGAGACGGGCGCGCCGAAGAGCGCCAGCGCCGAGACCCGCTGCGGGTGGGCGAGCGCGGTGTCCACCGCGACCCGGCCGCCGAACGAGCAGCCGACGAGCGCGGCCTGCTCGATGCCCAGCGCGTCGAGCAGCCCGATCACGTCGTCGTGGTGGGCGAACGGCGCGGGCGGCAATTCCGACTCTCCGTAGCCGCGCAGGTCCAGCGCGATCACCCGATGCCGCTGGGCGAGTGCCGGGATCTGCCCGCGCCACATCCGCCGGTCGGCGATGCCGGCGTGCAGCAGCACCACGGCGGTGCCGGTGCCGCTCTCGTCGTACGCGAGCTGGGCACCGTTGATATCGATCTTGGTCACGGGGGAGAACCGTACGGAACGGACATGGGCTCCGCAACCCGCCATCGGTGACCCTGCTAACTCTGGCTAGCGTTTTGCTTGCAGCAGTTAGCGGACCGAGCTAGCGTTGAGTCATGGCCACCAGCAAGGACCTTCCCGATGTCGGCGGGTTCATTCGCGACCTGCGGCGCAACGCGAAGATCTCACTGCGCCAGCTCGCCGAGCAGGCGGGTGTCAGCAATCCCTACCTGAGCCAGATCGAGCGAGGGCTGCGCAAGCCGAGCGCCGAGGTGCTCCAGCAGCTCGCGAGCGCGCTGCGCGTCTCCACCCCGGCGATGTACCTGCGGGCCGGGCTGCTGGACGACAAGGAGGGGCAGGGCGTGCTCGCGGCGATCGCCGTCGACCCCGAGCTGACCATGGCCCAGAAGCAGTCGCTCACCCAGATCTACGAGACGTTCCGGCGCGAGAACGCCCGCCTGGCCGAGGCGACCGAGGCCGCCGGGGCGGCGGAGACGGCCGAGAAGGCCGCCGCGACCGAGCCGGCCACCGCGCCGGAGGCCCCGGCGACAGTGGCGGCGGCCGCTACCGGTCCGGTCACGCCGGAGGGCACGCCGACCGAGGCGGTCCTCGAATCGGTAGCCGTCACCGAAGCGGGTGCCGCGCCCGCCCCGACCACCGCGCCCGCCCCGACCACCGCGCCCGCCCCGACCACCGCGCCCGCCCCGACCACCGCGCCCGCCCCGACCACCGCCGCCCAGCAGGACACGGCCGCCCGCCGGGCGGCCCGGAAGGCCGCCGGTGCGGCCGAAGAGGAGCAGTCATGACCACCCAGCCGAAGACCAACCGCATCCCCGCACCCCTCTACGCCGCCGCCGGCGCCGGTGAGCTGGCCCTGGAGCAGCTGCGCAAGCTGCCCACCGTGGTCAGCGGCCTCGGCACCCGGGTCGTGACCGACCTCGGCGGCAAGGCCGTCGTCACCGGTTTCGAGCTGCGCCAGAAGGCCACCGAGACGTTGAAGACCGCCAACCAGACCGCGACCGGGCTGCGCGAGCGCGCCGTCGCCACCGACCTCGACCAGCTCCGCGAGGCCGCCAACCTGGAGAAGCTGCGCGAGGCGGCGAACCTGGAGAAGCTGCGCGAGGCCGCCAACCTGGACAAGCTGCGCGAGGCCGCCACCCGTAACGCCGCCGTCGTGGTGGCCGGCGCGCACGCCGCGCAGGAGCGCGCGCTGGCCGCGTACGCCGAACTGGTCGCCCGTGGTGAGCGTGTCGTCGGCGCCGGCGTGCTGGAGGCCGCCGACACGGTGAACGCCGACATCCAGGCCACCGAGGCCACCGGCACCGACGTGGCCCCGAAGGCCGAGGTCACCCCGAAGGTCGCGGTCGCGACGAAGACCGAGGTGGCCGCGAAGCCGGACACCGCGGCCGCGACGACCGATGTGCCCAGCCCGGCCGAGGTGGCCGAGGCGGTGGCCGCCAAGCCGGCCGCGGTGAAGCGCACCCGCGCCACCAAGGCGACCGCCACCAAGGCCGTCGCCAAGACGACCGCCACCAAGGCCACCAAGCCGGCCACCCCGTCGGCGAAGCTGCCGAAGGCCACGAAGCGGACCCGCCCGGCCGCCGAGTGACCTGATGCTCCACCGGACCCCGGACAACGTCTTGTCGGACGTTTCCGGGGTCTCGGCATAAGCTTGCCCCCATGGCCATCGCCGCGCCGATCTTCGCGTTCGCAGTCCAAGACGTGATCCAGCTGATCCTGCTCGTCTTCGCCCTGGTCGTACAGGGAGTGGCGCTGGTGCACGCGGTCACCCAGCGCGGCGACGGTTTCGCCGCGCTCGGCACGCTGCCCAAGGGCGGCTGGGTCGCCATCCTGGCGGTCTGCCTGCTGCTGACCCTGCTCGGCTTCGGCCCGATCAGCCTGTTCGGACTGATCGGCATCGCCGCCGGTCTGATCTACCTGCTCGACGTGCGGCCCGGCCTGCGGGACCTGCACGACGGCCGAGGGTCCTGGTGAGAGGTTTCCGCTGGCCTCCGCCGCCGGACGGCGGTCCCCGCACCTGGGGGCCCGGCCCCGGCGCGCCCCGAACCGGGCGTCCCGCGCTGCCCGAGCCGGAGACGGAGCTGGTCGCCACCCCGCACGGGGTGAGCCTGGAACGGCTGGTCACCGGCACGGGTGACCCCGTCACCGTGTTCGCGCACGGGCTGGGCAGTGGCATCGCCACCACCCGCCCGTTCGGCAGCGGCGTCGCCGGGCGGCGCGTCTTCTTCCAGTTCCGCGGGCACGGCCGCTCCGACTCCCCGCCCGGCCCGTGGACCTACCTGGACCTCGCCCGTGACCTGCGCGCGATGGCGGACCTGAGCGGCGCGACCCGGGCGTTCGGCGCGAGCCTCGGCGCGGGCGCGCTCTGCCGGCTGCTCGCGGAGAGCCCGGAACGCTTCGAGAGACTCGTCTTCTTCCTGCCCGCCGTGCTGGACACACCGCGCGGCGAGGTGGCCCGCGCCCGGCTCACCGGCCTGCTCGACGCGGTGGCCGAGGGCGACGCCTCGGCGCTGGCCGACGTGGTGTCGCTGGAGTTGCCGCCGTCGGTGCGCAACACCCCGGCCGGCTGGGCCTACCTGCGGCAGCGGCTCGACCAGTTGTTGCGCGACGGGCTTGCGCCGGGGCTGGCCGACCTGCCAGCCCAGGCCCCGCTCGACGACGCCGGGTCGCTCGCCGCGGTCACCGCGCCGGCGCTGGTCATCGCCGCCGCCGACGACGACCTGCACCCGGTCGCCGTCGCCGAACGGCTCGCCGCCGCGCTCCCGAACGCCACACTGCACGTGTACGACAGGCCCGGCGTGCTCTGGACCGAACGCGCCGACCTGCGGGGGCGCGTCTCGGAGTTCCTGAACGGGTAACGTCGCCGTCCATGGGCGTCACACACCACGGCCGTACGCACCGGCTCGACCTCGCCGACCCGACCCTGCGCGAGTGGACCTGCCGGGTGCTGGCGGCCGATCCCGAGCAGGGCATCGTGCTGGACCGGTCCGCGTTCTACCCGGGCGGGGGCGGGCAGCCGCCGGATCACGGGGTGCTGCTCTGGCAGGGCGTACAGACCCGGATCGTCGGCACCCGCAAGGGCGACGACCTGTGGCTGATCCCGGCCGAGGGCGACCCGGTGCCGCCGGTCGGCACCGAGGTGGTCGGCGCGGTGGAGGACGCCCGCCGGACCATGCTGATGCGTACCCACTCCGGGCTGCACGTGCTCTGTGGCGTGGTGTTCCGTGACTTCGGCGCGCTCGTCACCGGCGGCAACATGGAGCCGGGCGAGGCGAGGATGGACTTCAACCTGCCCGAGGTGCCGCCGGACTTCAAGGCCCGCATCGAGGAACTGGTGAACGCCGAGGTGGCCGCCGACCGGTCGGTGGCGGTGCGGGTGCTGCCACGCGCCGAGGCGCTCGCGCTGCCGGACATCATCCGTACCCAGTCGAACCTGATCCCGCCGGAGGAGCAGGAGGTGCGGATCGTCGACATCGTCGGGCTGGACGTGCAGGCCGACGGCGGCACGCACGTCGCCTCCACCGCCCAGATCGGCAAGGTCCAAGTGGTCAAGGTGGAGAGCAAGGGGCGGGCCAACCGCCGGGTACGCGTACGCCTGGCGGACTGACCCGCTCAGCGCGGCAGGTACGCCGCCCGGACGGCGAGCAGCCAGCGTTCCACCGTCTCCTCGTCCGGGCGCTCCGGCAGCGGTGAGCGGATCCGGTCGAACTCCGCCTCGGCGTCCGCCACCAGCGCCTGCGCCTCCTCCAGCGCGCCGCCGGAAACCCGTTCGCCGAACGCGCGGAACCACTCCGGGTCGGCGAGGCGGATCTCCAGTACGCCTGTCGCGTACAGCACCCGGCCCTGGTGCAGCAGCCGGGCCAGGTGCCGGGCGTGCTTCGCCGAGCGCAGCCGCCCACCGGCGTCGGCGGGCCGGCCGGCGAGTTTGCGGAACTGCTGCGCGGCGTACCCGAGGTAGGCGTCACGGACGCGCGGCGCGCTGAGGAACGCCGACCGGATCGCGATCAGCTCCTCACCGAACCCGGTACGGGTCTCGTAGCAGTCGTCGGGCAGCCACATCAGCTCGGTGGCGGTGGGGTTGCCGCTCAGCGCCAGCAGCGCGTACTTGCGGGCCTCGTGCAGCGTGACGTCCGGGTCGGTGGTGACCACCGACTCGCGGGGCGGGCGCAGGCCGTGGAACGCGACTGTGGGCGCGGCGAACACGCCGAGCCGGTCGGTGTCCGAGCCGGGTCCGGCCAGCCCGTACGCGACCGAGCCGACGATCCCGGACAGCAGCAGGTGCATACCGGTGATGATCGCCCATCCGGTTCGTTCGGGAAACCGGACTTCCGTTGTCAGGTATCGCTGACACGGTGATCCCATGAACTCACCACTGACCGGAACTGTCGCGCTCGTCGCGGGCGCTACCCGGGGCGCCGGCCGGCAGATCGCCGTGCAGCTCGGCGCCGCCGGGGCCACCGTCTACGCCACCGGCCGCACCACCCGCGAGCGCCGCTCCGAGATGGACCGGCCGGAGACCATCGAGGAGACCGCCGAGCTGGTCACGGCCGCCGGGGGCACCGGAATCGCCGTCGCTGTCGACCACCTCGACCCCGAGCAGGTACGCGCCCTGGTCGAGCGGATCGACGCCGAGCAGGGCCGCCTCGACGTGCTGGTGAACGACGTCTGGGGCGCCGACCCGCTGATCACCTGGGAGAAGCCGGTCTGGGAGCAGCCGCTCGACGCCGGTTTCCGTACGCTGCGGCTGGCTGTCGACACGCACATCATCACCAGCCACTTCGCGCTGCCGCTGCTGATCCGCAATCCGGGCGGCCTGGTCGTCGAGGTCGGCGACGGCACCAAGGAGCACAACGACAGCGAGTACCGCCTGTCGGTCTTCTACGACCTGGCGAAGGTGTCGGTGAACCGGCTCGGCTTCAGCCAGGCGCACGAGCTGGCCCCGCACGGCTGCACCGCCGTCGCGCTCACGCCGGGCTGGCTGCGCTCGGAGGCGATGCTCGAACACTACGGCGTCACCGAGGCGAACTGGCGTGACGGCGCGAAGACCGAGCCCCACTTCGTCATGTCGGAGACGCCGGCGTTCGTCGGGCGCGCGGTGGCGGCCCTGGCCGCCGACCCGGACCGGGCCCGCTGGAACGGCAAGTCGCTGGACAGCGGCGGTCTGGCCCAGGTGTACGGCTTCACCGACGTCGACGGCAGCCGCCCGCACTGGGCCCGCTACTACGAGGAGGTGGTCAAGCCTGGTAAGCCGGCCGACCCGGACGGCTACCGCTGACCGTCTGACGGCGGATCGGTGTAGAGCGCCGCCGCGCGGCGGGCCGCCTCGGCGAAGCGCGCCCGCAGTTGCGGCGGCGCCAGCACCTCCACCTCCGGGCCCAGCGCCAGCAACTGGGTGTACGCGACGTCGACCGACTCGACCGGCAGCCGCAGCACCAGCCGGCCCTGCTCGTCCGGCGGACCGGCCGCGTCGACCGCCTCGGTGTAGACGAACGGCGCGTCCACCAGGTGCCGAAGCGCCCGCAGCCCGGCCGGGCCGAGCCGCACGGTGACCCGCTCCCGCAGCAGCTCGCGCAGGAACGCGCCGGCCTGTTCCCGCCAGTACGCCCCGAGGTCGAAGTCCTCGTCCCGGTCGAAGCCGTCGGCGCTCACCTCGGCCGAGACAACCCGGTCCACCCGGTACGTCCGCCAGCCGTCACCGACCCGGCCGACCAGGTACCAGACCCCGTTCTTCAGCACCAGCCCGTACGGCGCCAGCGTGCGGGTCACCTCCCGGTCCCCGCGCCGGTAGCGCAGCTCCACCATCAGGTCCCGCCAGACGGCCCGGGCCAGCTCGGCGAGGGCGGGCGGCGGCGCGGTCTCCCGGAACCAGCCGGGGACGTCCAGGTGGAACCGCTGCCCGGTACGGGCGGGCGCGTCCCGCAGGCTCGGCGGCAGCGCGGCGAGCACCTTCAGCTCGGCGGCGGCCACCGAGTCGGCCAGTCCCATGTCCCCTGCCGGTCCGGGCAGCCCGGCCAGGAACAGCGCCTCGGCCTCGTCCCGGCTCAACCCGGTCAGCCGGGTCCGGTAGCCGCCCAGCAGCCGGTAGCCGCCGGCCCGGCCCCGGTCCGCGTACACCGGGACACCGGCGGCGGAGAGCGCCAGCACGTCCCGGTAGACGGTCCGCTCGGACACCTCCAGCTCGCGGGCCAGCTCGGCAGCGGTCATCGTCTCCCGCGACTGGAGCAGCAGCACAAGCGAGATCAGCCGGGACGCACGCACCGGCCCATTGTGGTGCACCGGCAGATTAGGCTGTGCCGTCGTGAACGCCTCCCGTACGATCGCGCCGGTCACCGGCGCGGCCACCCGCTTCCTCGGCGGCGCCGGGCTGCTGCTGCGCGGCTTCGGCATGTACGTCCGCAGCCCGAAGCTGATGCTGCTCGGCGTGATCCCGGCGCTGATCACCGGCGCGCTCTACGTGGCGTTGTTCGCCACGCTGCTCTACTTCGTCGGCGACCTGGCGGGCTGGCTCACCCCGTTCGCCGACGACTGGTCGTCGCCCTGGCGCAATCTGCTGCGGGTCGCCGCCGGGCTGGCGGTGGTCGGGGTCGCCGGGCTGGTCGGGGTGCTCACGTTCACCGCCGTCACGCTCGTCGTCGGCGACCCGTTCTACGAGGCGATCTCGGAGCGGGTCGAGGACCGGCTCGGCGGCACCCCCGGCGCGGTGGACGTGCCGTTCTGGTCCTCGCTGCGGCGCAGCCTCGCCGACTCGTTGCGCCTGGTGGCGCTGTCCGCGCTGATCGGCGTACCCCTGTTCGCCGCCGGTTTCATCCCGGTGGTGGGACAGACGGTGGTCCCGGTGGTCGGTGCCCTGGTGGGTGGCTGGTTCCTGGCGCTGGAGCTGGTCGGCGCGCCGTTCTACCGGCGGGGGATGCGGCTGCCGGACCGGCGGTCGCGGCTGCGGGCCGACCGGCCGACGGTGCTCGGCTTCGGGGTGGCGGTCTTCCTGTGTTTCCTGATCCCGCTCGGCGCGGTGCTGGTGATGCCGGCCGCCGTCGCCGGCGCCGCGCTGCTGGCCCGCCGCTCGCTGGGCCAGCCGATCGAGGAGAGCTGAGATGGACACGGTCCTGATCGAGGGGGACATCACCGCGCAGCAGGTCGACGCGATAGTCAACGCCGCCAACTCGTCGCTGCTCGGCGGCGGGGGCGTGGACGGCGCGATCCACCGGCGCGGCGGCCCGGCGATCCTGGAGGAGTGCCGGGCGCTGCGCGCCTCCCGGTACGGGCGCGGGCTGCCCACCGGCCAGGCCGTCGCCACCACCGCCGGCAACCTGCCCGCGCGCTGGGTGGTGCACACGGTCGGGCCGGTCTTCTCGCCGCGCGAGGACCGTTCGGCGCTGCTGCGCGACTGCTACGCCAACAGCCTGCGCGTCGCCGACGGGCTGGGCGCGACCCGGGTGGCGTTCCCGCTGATCTCCGCCGGGATCTACGGCTGGCCGGTCGACGACGCGGTGGCGCAGGCGCTCACCGTGCTGCACGCGGCCACCCCGGCGCACGTCACCGAGGCGCGGCTGGTGCTGTTCGGCGCCGATACGTACGCCACTGCGGTGCGGGTGGCCGCCGGGCTCAGCTGAGCGCGCGCCGGCACGACCACTGGCTGTCCACCGGCCGGTAGCCGAGCCGTTCGTTCACCGCCAGCATCGGCGCGTTCGCCTCGTCGTTTGAGGTGTACGCGGTCCGTACCCCGCGAGCGGCGGCGGCGTGCAGCGCGGCCTGCTTGGTCAGCCGGGCCAAGCCCTGGCCCCGGTAGGCGGGCAGCGTGCCGGTGAAGTCCGACCACATCCGGTCGCCGTCCCGCTTGACCAGGCTCAGCGCGACCAGTTCCCCGTTCACCTCGGCGAGCGTGCTGGCCGCCCGGTCCAGCCCGGGGTTGTCCCAGCACTCGTGGCGCCACAGGTCGAAGCCGAGCGAGTCCGTCGGCACGTCCCCCGGCTCGTCCCGGGACGCCTCGGCGTCGACCCGGTGCACCAGACGCGGGTCGAGCCCGGCGGCGGACACCAGCCGTACGCCCGGCGGCGGCTGCGGCATCGGCGGGGGCGTGCTCAGGTCCAGTGCCGAGTAACGCACCTCCCGGCTGGGCGTGAAGCCGTGCCGCTGCGCGAACGGCAGCGACTCGGTATGCGCGTAGGTGAGCACCTCGGTGGACCCGAGCGTCAGCAGGTGCCCGAGCGCGGTGTCGAACAGCGCCGCGCCGGTGCCGTGGCGGCGATGCGCCGGGTGTACGTGCAGCAGGGAGATCATCCCCACGCCGGGCGTCGAGGTCTGCGTGTTGCGGTACGCCGACGCCCAGCCGACGACCTCGCCGTCCGCCTCGGCGACCCAGGCCGCCCAGTCCTCGCCGGGCGGCGGTTCGGCGATCATGCGGCGGGTCGACTCGACGCCGCGCACCAGATAGGGGAAGACGAGCGCGCGCAACGCCACCACGGCGGGCGCGTCGTCGGGGCGGGCGGGACGGATCTCGGCTGCGTTCATCCGGCGGACCCTAGACCCGCCGCCACCCGCCCCGCGACCGGTTAACGCGGAGCGGGCTGTTAACAAGGGCCCCCTCCTCTACCTGAGGCGTTAAGAGGGGGCCCTTCCTTACGCGGACTCGCGCAGCACCAGCTCGGTGGGCAGCACCAGCGCCTGCTCGACCTCCTCGCCCGCCGCTATGCGCAGCAACTGCCGGGTCATCGACCGGCCCAGCTCCACTATCGGCTGCCGCACGGTGGTCAGCGGCGGCTCGGTGTACGCGGCCGTCTCGATGTCGTCGAACCCGATCACCGCCACGTCCTCGGGCACCCGCCGCCCGGCCTCCCGCAGCGTGCGCAGGGCGGCGTGCGCCATCAGGTCGGAGGCGGCGAACACGGCGTCCAGTTCCGGGTCGGCGGCGAGCAGCTCGCGCATCGCGGCGGTGCCCGACTCCCGGGTGAAGTCGCCGTACGCGACCAGCTCCGGCAGCCCGGCCTCGGTGATCGCGCTGCGGTAGCCGATCAGCCGCTCGATTCCGGCGACCATGTCCTGCGGCCCGGCGATGGTGGCGATCCGACGGCGTCCGCTCGCGATCAGGTGCTGGACCGCCGTGCTCACGCCGCCTTCGTGGTCGACGTCCACGTACGGCACGTCGGCGCCGTCCAGCGGCCGTCCGCTGCACACCACCGGGATGCCGAGGCGGGCCAGCCGGCCGGGCAGCGGGTCCTCGCCGTGCAGCGAGGCGAACAGCACCCCGTCGACGTGCCGCCCGGTGGTGTACCGCTCGACCCGTTCGTGTCCGGCCGGTGAGCCGGCGAGCATCAGCACGAGCTGCTTGTCCGCCGCCTCCAGCTCCTGCGCCGCGCCCCTGATGATGCCCGGGAACACCTGGTCGTCGGAGAAGACCCGGGTGGCCGCCTCGGGCAGCACCAGCGCCACCGAGTCGGTCCGCTGGGTGACCAGGCTGCGGGCGGCGAGGTTCGGGACGTACCCGAGTTCCTCGACCGCCCGGCGTACCGCCTGCCGGATCGGCTCGGCCACAGTGGTCGAGCCGTTCACCACCCGGGAGACGGTGGCCCGGGACACGCCGGCCAGCCGGGCCACCGCCTCCAGGGTCGGTCGCTGTGCCGTCGTCATCCCCGTAACCACCACCTCGTCACAGCCCGTTCCGGGCGATCACCTCCTGGTACCAGCGGGCGCTGTGCTTTGGTGTGCGCCGCTGGGTCAGGTAGTCGACGTGGACGATCCCGAATCGCTTCCGGTAACCCTCGGCCCATTCGAAGTTGTCCAGCACCGACCATACGAGATAACCGCGCAGGTCCACGCCGCGGGCGATGGCTTCGTGCGCGGCGCGCAGGTGCCCGTCGAGGTAGGCGACCCGGTCGGTGTCCGCCACCCCGCCCTGCTCGTCGAGGTCGGTGTCCGGAAACGCCCCGCCGTTCTCGGTGATCATCAGGGGCAGCCCGGGGTGGTCGGCGGCCACCCGTTCCAGCAGCCGGGTCAGCCCGGCCGGCTCGATCGACCAGCCCATGTCGGTGAGCGGCCCGGCCGGCGGCAGGAACTCGACGGTCCCGGCCGTGCCCGGGTACGCGTCCCCGCCCGCGCCGCCCGCCCGCCCGGCCACGTAGGTGGGCGCGTAGTAGTTCAGGCCGAGCAGGTCCAGCGGCGCGGCGATCAGCTTCTCGTCCCCGTCCCTGATGAAGTCCGGCGCGACGATCCGGCTGACGTGGGCCAGCACGTCCGCCGGGTAGCCACCGCCGGTGAGCGGGTCCAGGAAGATCCGGTTGTGCAGGCCGTCGACCAGCCGTACCGCCTCGGCGTCAGCGGCGCTCGCGGCGTCCGCCGGCTGCACGTCGGCCAGGTTGAGCGTGATCCCCAGCGTCTCCACGCCGGCCGCGCGCAGCGCCCGCGCCGCCAGGCCGTGGCCGACCAGCAGATGGTGTACGGCCCGGAACGCGTCACCGGCGTTCCGCCGCCCCGGCGCGTGCACCCCGGAGCCGTACCCGAGGTAGGCCGAGCACCACGGCTCGTTGAGCGTGGTCCAGGTGCGGACCCGGTCGCCGAGGCGGCCGTGCACGGCGAGCGCGTACTCGGCGAAGTGCTCGGCGGTCTCCCGGACGGTCCAGCCGCCCCGGTCCTCCAGCGCCTGCGGCAGGTCCCAGTGGTAGAGCGTGACGATCGGGTCGAGGCCGGCGTCCAGCAGCGCGTCGGTCAGCCGGTCGTAGAAGTCGAGCCCGCGCGGCTCGACCGGGCCGGTGCCGTCCGGCCGCACTCGGGGCCAGGACACCGAGAACCGGTACGCCCGCAGCCCCAGCTCGGCCATCAGCGCGACGTCCTCGGCGTACCGGTGGTAGTGGTCGCAGGCCACGTCGCCGGTGTGGCCGGCGAACACCGCGCCCGGCGTACGGCTGAAGGTGTCCCAGATCGACGGACCGCGACCGTCCTCGCGGGCGGCGCCCTCGATCTGGTACGCGGCGGTGGCCCCGCCCCAGACGAAGCCCTCCGGGAATCGGACGTTGCTCATGCCTTGACCGCACCTTCCATGATGCCGCCGATGATCTGGCGGCCGAAGACGATGAACACCAGCAGCAGCGGCAGCGTGGCGATGGCCGTGCCGGTGAACACCTGCGACATGTCCTGGTAGTACCCGTCGGAGAGGGCCCGCAGCGACAGCTGCACCGTCGGGTTCTCCGGGTCGTTCAGCACCGCGTACGGCCACAGGAAGTCGTTCCAGGTGGTCATGAACGTGAGCAGGCCGAGCACGGCGGCGGCCGGGCGCAGCGCGGGCAGCACCACGTTCCAGTAGATCCGGGCGGTGTTGCAGCCGTCCATCCGGGCCGCCTCGATCAGTTCGGTGCTGACCGCCTGGCCCGCGTACTGGCGCATCATGAACACGCCGAAGCCGGTGACCAGCGCCGGCACGATCACGGCGGGCAGCCGGTCGTTCCAGTTCAGCTTCGTCATGAGCAGGTAGAGCGGGATCACGCCGAGCTGCGTCGGGACCATCATGGTGGCGACGATGACCAGCAGCAGCGCGTTGCGCCCCCGGAAGCGCAGCTTGGCGAACGCGAACCCGGCCAGCGTGGAGAAGAACACCACCGAGATCGTGACGGTGGTGGCCACGATCGCCGAGTTGATCAGGCCGGTCAGGAAGTACGCGTCGGTGTTGTCGAACAGCCGGGCGATGTTGGCGCCGAGGTTGCCGCCGGGGGTGAGCGGCGGCGGCACCTGGCCCATCGTGTCGCTGGTGCGGCTGGCCACCACGAACATCCAGTAGATCGGGAAGATCGACAGGACGGCCGAGAGCGTCAGCGCCAGGTAGGTGAGCCGGCTTGCCGACCAGAGGCGGGTCATCGGGAGACCTCCTTGCGGGAGCCGCCGCCGAGCCGGCGCAGGAGCAGGACGTTTATCGCCGCGACCACGGCGATCAGCGCGAACAGCAGCCAGGCGACCGCCGACCCGTAGCCGAAGTTGTAGTGCGGCGCGAAGGCGTTCTCGAACATGTACATGGTCACCGTCTGCGACTCGCGCAGCGGTCCGCCGCGGATCGCGTTGGTGCCGGAGTTGAACATCCGCGGCTCGGTGAAGAGCTGAAGGCCGCCGATGGTGGAGATGATGACCGCGAAGATGATCGTGGGCTTGAGCAGCGGCACCGTGATGGACCAGAACTGGCGGGCCCGGCCGGCGCCGTCGATCGCCGCCGACTCGTACAGGTCGCGCGGGATGGCCTGCATGGCGGCCAGGAAGATCAGCGCGTTGTAGCCGGTCCAGCGCCAGTCGACCATGGTGGAGATGGCGACCCAGGCGGCGAACCGGTTCGCCTTCCAGTCGATCGCGCTGATCCCGACGTGGTCGAGCAGCCAGTTGATCATGCCGAACTCGCGGCCGAACAGGACTGCGAACACGATCGCCACGGCGGCGGTCGAGGTGACGTTCGGGATCAGCACCGCCATCCGCCAGGTGGTACGGGCGCGCAACTGCCGGTTGAGCAGGTTGGCCAGCCAGAGCGCGGCGAGCAACTGCGGGACCGTGGAGATCACGAAGATGCCCAGCGTGTTGACCACGGAGTGCCAGAAGTCCGAGTCGGCGAGCAGCTGGGTGTAGTTGTCGAAGCCGATGTACGGGTGTTCGGCGCCGAGCAGGTCCCAGTCGTGCAGCGAGACCCAGAACGTGTACGCCAGCGGGTACGCCCCGAAGACGCCGAACAGCAGGAAGAACGGGGCGATGAACAGGTACGGCGAGTACTTCGTGTCGAGTCGGCTGAGCCGGTTGCCCAGGCCGGGACGGGTGGGGCGGGGTGCCGGTGCGACCGGCGGGCGGGCGTCGAGCTGGACGGCCATGACCCGGGACTCCTTTCCGCCGTGCGGGCGGCCCCCGTGGCCGGGTGGCCGCCCGCACGCGCTGCTCGGGTTACTTGGCGGCGGCCTTCTCGGCGTTGGCGACCGCGTCGCTCCAGCCCTGTTCCGGGGAGCGCTTGCCCAGCTCGACGCTGCGGACGGCGTTCTCGACCTCGGTGCGTACGGCCTGGTTCTTCGGTCCCATGTAGACCGGCTTCAGGCTCTTGGCGCCCTCGGCGAAGATCTTCCCGACCGGCGCCTCGGAGAAGTAGGCGTTCTTCGAGTCGAGGATCGCCGGGTCCTCCAGCGCCTGCGGCGAAGAGGGCAGGGGACCCTTCGCCTTGAACGCGCCGATCTGACCCTTGGCGCTGGTCAGGAACTTGGCCAGCTCGATCGCCTCGGCCTGGTGCTTGCTCTGCTTCGGCACCGCGAGGAACGAGCCGCCCCAGTTGCCGCCGTTGCCGGGGATCTGGGCGATGTCCCACTTGCCCTTGGCGCCCGCGCCCGCGTTGCCCTCGATCACGCCGGTCATCCAGGCCGGGCAGGCGATGGTGGCGAACTTCGACTGCTTGAACGCCGACACCCACTCCTCGGACCACGAGCCGTACTTGCCGGACAGCCCCGAGTCGATGATGTCCATCGTGGTGTCGTACGCCTGCTTCACCGCCGGGTTGCTGCCGACGACCAGGTTGTTGCTGGTGTCGTAGTAGCTGTAGCCGCTGCTGTTGCCGGCGGTCTGGAGCAGGATCGTGTTGAAGGTGTTGGTCGCGGCGTCCAGGAACGACGCGCCCGTCTTCTTCGCGGTGAACTGCTCGCCGACCTTGATGTAGTCCTGCCAGGTGGGCCAGAGCTTGGACACGGCCTCCCGGTCGGTGGGCAGGCCGGCCTTGGCGAACAGGTCGGTGCGGTAGCACATCGCCATGCCGCCGACGTCAGTGCCGAGGCCGATGAGCTGCTTGCCGTCGGCGGTGAGCCCCTGGTTCCACTTCCAGTCGAGGAAGTTGCCCTTCAGGTCGGCCGCGCCGTGGTCGAGCAGGTTGACGAAGTTCTGCGGGTTGGCCTTGTACTCGACGAGCAGGCCCTCCTCGATGGCGACCACGTCGCCGGCGCCCTTGCCCGCGGCGAGCCACTGGGTGAGCTTCGGGGAGTACTCGTCGAGGTTGCCGCCGGTGCCGCGCTCGACGATCTTCACGCCGGGGTGGCTGGCCATGTACTCCTGGTAGAGATCGGCGTAACCGAACTGGCCGAAGACGTCGACGGTGAGCGTTATCGGCCCGTCGGCGGCGGCATCGTCGCCGCCGCCGCAGGCGGTGGTGCCGAGCAGCGCGGTGGCGGCGACCACTGCAACCGCCGCCAGGCGGCGGCGCGTGAAGGTGAGCATGCTGTCCTGACCTCTCGGGTCGTCGAAACGGGTGGTGGAAGGCGGTTCCGGAACTTAGAGAGCGCTCTCACGACAGCGTGGTGGAGGGTCACGGACCTTGTCAAGAGAGCGCTCTCAGAGCTGTCCGAAAAGAAACGGAGAGGGGCGGCCGCCGCCCCTCTCCGTCCGGTGCCCGTCGTCAGCCGACCCGCAGGCCCCCCAGCAGGGCCGGGTCGCCCGCCACGTCCAGCGCGTCGAAGCTGATCCGGCCCATCAGCGCCAGCAGCAGATCGCTCGCCGTGCCGGCCACCTGTGCCCGGGCCCGGTGGTCGTCGTGGTCCAGGATCGTCGCGGTGTCCAGCAGCGCGACCCCCTCACCCCGCAACCGCAGGTACCACTCCTGGGCCGCGTCGGTCGCGGTCAGCTGCACCACGCCGCGCCACTGCCCGGGCTGCACCCGCCGGCCCGCCGGCAGCCAGGTGTCCAGTACCTCGCTCACCCCGTCGGCCGCGAGCTTCGCCTCGATCGGATCACCCGCACCGATCGCGAGCTGGGCGTCCCAGCGGTGCACGGCCGTCTCGTGCGCCATCCGGCGCGGCCAGAAGGCCGCCTTCTTCGGCTGCGGCGCGAAGTTCCAGGCCGGCGCCTCCGGATCCGCCGCCTCCAGCAGCGCGGTGATCCGCTCGTACTCCCGCACGTACCACTGGGCCGGCGTCAGGTCCGCCGGCGGCTCCGGGTCGTGCCGCTCCGGGCGGGTGGTGCCACCGGCGGTCAGCACGGTGCCCGCCCAGACGTACACGCGGGTCAGGTGATGGGCGAGATCGGTGACCGTCCAGCCGGGACAGGACAGCACGGGTGTCTCGGGCGGCGCCTCCGAAACCGCCGCGGCGAAGGCGGGACCCTCCGTGCGCAGCGCGCCGATCCAGAAGTCCTTCGTGTGGTGCAGTCTGCTCATCGCCATCCTCCCGGGGGTGACCGGGCCACCAGTGGGTGCGCCGGCTACCCCTCAGCCTAGGGTGAAAGGCGTGTCAGACGTCTACGCCGAACCGGCTACTGCCGGTGAACCGACCGATCCGGCCACCCTGGCGCGCTACACCACGCTCCGGCTCGGCGGACCCGCCGGGCGGCTGGAGATCGCCGAGGACGCCGCCCAGATCGTGCGAAAAGTGCAGGAAGCGGAGGCCCGCGAGCAGGCCGTGCTGGTGCTGGCGGGCGGCAGCAACGTCGTGATCGGCGATCAGGGCTTCCCCGGCGCCGTCGTGCTCGTCCGCTCGCGCGGGTTCCAGGCCGTGGCCGAGGAGGGCGACACCGTCACGGTACGTGTCGAAGCCGGCGAGCCCTGGGACGACTTCGTCGCCGCCACCGTCGAGCGCGGCTGGTCCGGGCTGGAGTGCCTCTCCGGCATCCCCGGCTCGGCCGGCGCGACACCGATCCAGAACGTCGGCGCGTACGGCCAGGAGGTCGCCGAGACCATCGTCGCCGTCGAGGCGTACGACCGGACCGAACGCCGGGTGGCGCGGATCGCGGCGGCCGACTGCGGGTTCGTCTACCGGGGCAGCATCTTCAAGTACAGCGACCGCTGGGTGGTGCTCTCGGTCGACTTCCGGCTCACCCGGTCCCCGCGCTCCGGCCCGGTCCGCTACGCCGAACTGGCCCGGGCGCTCGGCGTCGAGGTCGGCGACCGGGTGCCGCTGGCCGAAGCCCGGGCCACCGTGCGGAAGCTGCGCGCCGGCAAGGGTATGGTGCTGGACGCGGCCGACCCGGACACCTGGTCGGTCGGCTCGTTCTTCACCAACCCGGTGCTGCCGGGCGAGGTGTTCGAGCAGGTACGGGAACGCGCCGCCGAGGTGGGTGAGCCGCCGCACTGGCCGGGCGCCGACGGCACGGTGAAGGTCAGCGCCGCCTGGCTGATCGACAAGGCGGGCTTCGGCAAGGGGTACGCGGGCCCGGAGGGCGTCGCCATCTCCAGCAAGCACACGCTCGCGCTCACCAACCACTCCGGCAGCGCCAGCACGGCCGCGCTGGTGGCGCTGGCCCGCGAGATCCGAGACGGCGTCCAGTCCCGCTTCGGCGTAACCCTCCACCCCGAACCAGTCCTCGTCAACTGCACCATCTGACCCGCGCCCCCGCCCCCTCCCACTCCCCCTCCCACCCCCGCGATCTTGCACTTCCGGCCCTCGGTCCGAGCGGTCTGACCCGTATTGCCGGGGCAGCAAGTGCAAGATCAACGCTGGACTCGAAGGGTCCCGCCGAGGGTTCCAGGGGAGGGGTGACGTCTCCCTTGATCTTGGAGTTGTGGTGCCTCGTGAACTGGGCCAAACGAGGCAAGGTGGGCGCCACAAGTCCAAGATCGGCGGGGCGGTGGGGGCGGGGTCAGCGGGGGGAGATGGCGGGCCAGGGGAGCGTGAGGTTGCCGTGGCGCCACGTACGAGGGCTGTCCTGGATCGGCCAGCCTGACTCCTTCACCGCCTCTACCGTCCGCAGCCAGCGCTGCCGGGGGCCGAACGGGGCGTAGCCGGCGGCCGCGCGCCACGCCTGCTCCAGCGCCTCGATCAGGTCGTGGATGCGTTCGCCCGGCACGTTGCGGTGGATCAGCGCCTTCGGCAGCCGCTCGGCGAGCGTGGCCGGGCTCTCCAGCGTGGTCAGCTTCGCCGACAACGTGAGCGTGAGAGGGCCGGTGGCGTCCAGCAGCACCCAGGAGCCGAGCCGCCCCAGCTCGTCGCAGGTGCCCTCGACCAGCAGCCCGCCCGGCGCGAGCCGCCCGGTGACTGTGTGCCAGGCGGCGGCCACCTCGCTCTCGTCGTACTGGCGGAGCACGTTGAACGCCCGCACCAGCGCGGGACGCAGTCCGGCCAGCTCGAAGCCGCCCCTGGCGAACGTCAGGCCGGGCGGGTCGGCGGCGGGCAGGGCGGCAGCCACGCGTACCGGATCGATCTCCAGGCCGACCACCCGCACGTCGGCGCGGACCCCGGCCGCGAGACGGGCCCGCAGCTCGACCGGGGTGACCGGGGTGGCGCCGTAGCCGAGGTCCACCACCAGCGGGTCGGCGGCGGCGCGCAGCGCGTCGCCGCAGGTTTCGACGATCCAGTTGTCCACCCGCCGGAGCCGGTTGGGGTTGGTGGTGCCCCGGGTGGCCACGCCGAGCGGACGCTCCATCAGGACGCCCGGTGCACCTTGTGCTGCGCGGCCTGGGCCAGCGGGCGGACCACGAGCCGGTCGATGTTGACGTGGTGCGGGCGGGTCGCGCACCAGGCCACGCAGTCGGCCACGTCGTCGGCCACCAGCGGTTCGGCGACACCGGCGTAGATCGCCTCGGCCCGGTCGGCGTCACCGCCGAAGCGGACCAGGCCGAACTCCTCGGTCTTCACCATGCCGGGGTCGATCTCGATCACCCGGACCGGTCGGCCGCACAGTTCGAGCCGCAGCGTGCCGGCGACCGCGGTCTGCGCGTGCTTCGCGGCCGTGTAGCCGCCGCCGCCCTCGTAGACGACGTGCCCGGCGGTGGAGCTGACGATCACGACGGTGCCGGCCCCGGAGCGCTCCAGCGCCGGGAGCAGCGCCTTGGTGACGCGCAGCGTGCCGAGCACGTTGACGTCGTACATCCATTGCCAGTCGCCCACGTCGGCCGTCTCGACCGGGTCCAGGCCGCGCGCGCCGCCGGCGTTGTTCACCAGCAGCGTGACCGGCCCGGGGGCGGCCTCGGCCGCGGCGGCCAGCCCGGCGACCGACTCGTCCGAGGTCACGTCGCAGGCCACCGCGCTCGCCGCGCCGCCGGCCGCCTCGATCTCGGCGACCAGCGCGGCGAGCCGGTCGGTACGCCGGGCGGCGGCGAGCACGTGGAATCCCTCGGCGGCGAGCCGGCGGGCGGTGGCCGCGCCGATCCCGCTGGACGCCCCGGTGACGATGGCGACTGAAGTCATCCGGACATTGTCCACCGCCGCCCGGCCGCGCGCGGTGATGAGGTCCGTCACGCCGGGGACCCGGCGAAGGGCATTTCCGAACCCCGATGGGGAAGATGAGATCCGGCACACGGGTTGACCGAGAAGCGCCGGTCGTGCGGGACGGCATCAACCGTGACAGAGGGAGCGGACGTGGCGGATTTGCACACCGGTGTCGGTCGTCAGCGAGGTGCCCTGCCGTGGCCGCGGCCGCGCCGTATCGCCACGCTCTCGGTGCACACGTCGCCGTTGCACCAGCCCGGCACGGGCGACGCGGGCGGCATGAACGTCTACATCCTGGAGGTGGCCCGGCGGCTGGCCGAGGCCGACGTGGAGGTGGAGATCTTCACCCGGGCCACCGCCGGTGACCTGCCCCCGGTGGTCGAGGTGACGCCCGGTGTGTCCGTCCGGCACGTCACCGCCGGGCCGCTGGAGGGGCTGACCAAGGAGGAGTTGCCGGGTCAGCTCTGCGCCTTCACCGCCGGTGTGCTGCGCGCCGAGGCGGCCCGCCCGCCGGGCCACTACGACCTGATCCACTCGCACTACTGGCTCTCCGGCCAGGTCGGCTGGCTGGCCAAGGAGCGCTGGGGCGTACCGCTGGTGCACACCGCGCACACGCTGGCGAAGGTCAAGAACGCCCGCCTCGCCGCCGGGGACCGCCCCGAGCCGAAGGCCCGCGTGATCGGCGAGGAGCAGGTGGTCACCGAGGCGGACCGGCTGGTCGCCAACACCCGGGTCGAGGCCCGTGACCTGCTCGACCGGTACGCGGCCGACCCGGACCGGGTGGCGATCGTGGAACCCGGCGTCGACCTGGAGCGGTTCCGTCCCGCCGTCGGTGACCGGGACGCCGCGACCCGGGCCGCACGCCGCCGGCTCGGCCTGCCGGCCGACGGGTACGTGGTCGCGTTCGTCGGCCGCATCCAGCCGCTCAAGGCGCCGGACGTGCTGGTCCGTGCCGCCGCCGCGCTGCGTGAACGGGATCCGGCGCTGGCCGACGAGCTGACCGTGGTGATCTGCGGCGGGCCCAGCGGCAGTGGCCTGGACCGGCCCACCGCCCTGATCGAGCTGGCGCACGCGCTCGGCATCGCCGACCGGGTGCGTTTCCTGCCGCCGCAGACCGGCGCGGACCTGCCCGCTCTCTACCGCGCCGCCGACCTGGTCGCGGTGCCGTCGCACAACGAGTCGTTCGGCCTCGTGGCGCTGGAGGCCCAGGCGTGCGGCACGCCGGTGCTGGCCGCCGCCGTGGGCGGCCTGGTCACCGCGGTACGCGACGGCGTCAGCGGCATGCTCATCGACGGCCACGACCCGGTCGACTGGGCCCGGGCGCTGGCGCGCCTGCTGCCCGATCCGGTACGCCGTGCCGCGCTGGGCCGGGGCGCCGAGCGGCACGCCCGGGACTTCTCCTGGCACCGCACCGCCTCCGGCCTGCTCGCTGTCTACGGGGAGGCGATCACCGAGCACCGGGCCCGGCTGGCGCGGCGGCTCGGCGACCCGGCGATGCTGTGCTCCTGGTGATCACCCGTCCGGCGGCCCCGGTCGACCGGTCGTAGAGTGGGTGCGATGAGCCGCAGGAGTGAGGTCGCCGCGCTGATCGAGTCCGTCTGCGCCGAGCGCGAGCTGGAGTGGGAGTCGACCGGCGAGGCGTCGTACGCGGTGACCCTGCCGGGCACGCACAAGCTCAAGACGATCTGCAACCTGATCGTGGGCGAGCACGCGCTGCGGGTCGAGGCGTTCGTGATGCGCCAGCCCGACGAGCGCCGCGAGGAGTTGTGGGCCTGGCTGCTGCAGCGCAACGCCCGCATGTACGGCGTCTCGTTCTCCATCGACGCGGTCGGCGACGTCTACCTGACCGGTCGGGTCAACCTGGCCGGGGTCGACGCCGACGAGCTGGACCGGCTGCTGGGCTCCGTGCTGACGTACGCCGACGAGTCGTTCGACAGCATGCTGGAGATCGGCTTCGGCACGGCGATCCGCCGGGAGTGGGAGTGGCGGGTCAAGCGCGGCGAGTCGACTGCCAACCTGGCCGCGTTCGCGCACCTCTTCGAGCCGTCCGCCACTGCCGGATCGCCCGCCGGAGGTTCGGAGCCCTCCTGACGGGTATGCCGCCCCGCGCGGTGCGGAGCATTGGGACCCACCGCGGGCCGAGGACGGACTGTCGAGGAGCGTGTCCCATGGCTCAGCGCAACAGCTCAGGTCGCGGCACGACTGCGACCCGGACCAAGCGGCAAAGCGGCAACCAGACGCCGAACACCCCGAGGGTGTCGGAGTCGGCGATCTCCCGGATGAAGGTGGACGACATCCGCAGCCAGCTCAAGCGGCGCGGGGTCTCCGGGATCTCCGCGCTGCGGAAGCCGGAACTGGTGAAGACCCTGGCGCGGACGATGCGCGGGGAGGGCGGCGCCGCGCGGCGCAGCTCCGGACCGGCCGGGCGGCCGGCCGCGACCCGCAAGAGCACCGCCGCGAAGAAGACCACTGCCCGCCGGGCCACGTCGCCGGCCAAGTCCGCGCCGGCCGCGCGGGCCACCGGTGCCAGGGCCAAGGCGACGGGTACGCGCAAGGCGGCCCCCGCCCGCGCCAAGGCCACCTCGTCGCGGGCGACCGCGACGCGCGCGAAGGCGGCTCCGTCCCGCGCGAAGGCCGCGCCCGCCCGGGCGAAGAAGGCGGCTCCGTCGAGGGCGAAGGCCGCTCCTTCGCGCGCCAAGGCGGCACCGGCCCGGAAGGCGACGTCGGCTCGGGCGCAGAGCGCGCCGACCCGTGGGCCGGCGTCCAGCCGGTCGATCGGATCGTCGCAGCTCATCACGTCGCTCGCGGACCGGCCGGAGCGTCCGGGCCGTAGCCTGGTCACCCGTAACCACGAGGTGATCCAGCGCTGGGCGCGGGCGCGGGGCGCGAAGCCGGCCACCATCGCCGGCACCGAACGTGCGGGCCGGCCCGGGGTGCTGACGTTCAACATCCCCGGCTACCGGGAGAGCAGCCGGATCCGGGAGATCACCTGGGACGACTGGTTCCGGACGTTCGACCTGCGGCGGCTGAACCTGATCTACCAGGAGCAGATGCGGGACGGGCGGCAGAGCAACTTCTTCCGGACCGAGAACCCGAATCGCGAGGACGGCTGAGGTTTACGGGAATGGACCCCGGGAACCCGGTGTTTGCCATCCCAGGGACCGCAGCACGGACAGCCGGATTCCCGACACGGACGCTGTGACGGGCAAGACAGCGATCTGGGTTGAATCCGGAATCTGGGCGAACTAACTTTATTGCACCGCGTCACGCTTGTTTCCGTTCGGGGGAGCGGTGGATCGATCAGATCCGCGCAGGCGAGATGCGAAGATCGGGTGGAGCACGCCGTTGGGGGACGGTGCCACCCGTGGAACCGGCGGCGCGAGCGGGCGACGCTTACGGGGGTGAGTGTCGCCCGCCGCCGCCGGGCGTACGGTCAGAGCGCCCATCTCGACGGGGGTCGGGATGGGCGCTCTGCCGTTGTCGGCGCTCAGCGGGCAGACGAGACCGGTTCCACGGCTGCCGCCCGCAGCGCGGCGACCCGGCGCTCCCGGGGCGGCCCGGCGAGCAGGTGCCCGGCGGCGGCCAGCAGCCCGAGCGCGCCGACCACCAGCCAGTGCCGCTCGCCCAGATGTTCCAGGCTGAGCCCGCCCAGCGCCGGCGCGACGAACGACGCGGCCGGGAACGTCAGGTAGAACACCGACTGGTAGCGGGCCCGCAGCTCGGGTGGGGCGAGGTCGGCGTTGATCTGCGCGTTCGGCGGTGCGGCGAGCATCTGCCCGGCCGTCCAGACCACCGCCGCGCCGAGGTAGAGCGGCAGCCCGTCGGCGACTGTCAGCGTGCCGAACCCGAGCGCCATCAGAGCGGTGGAGGCGGCCAGCACCGTCGACTTGCGGTACGGCTCGATGAGCCGGGGCACGAACAGCTGCCCGACCACGATGAGCGCCCCGCCGAGCGCCACCACCAGCCCGTACGCCGACGGGCGCAGGCCGTCCGCGCGCATCGCCAGCGGCATGATCGTCGAGGTCTGCATGGTCAGCACGGCCAGCAGGAACGTCAGCCCGACGAACACCAGGAACGTGCGGTCGGTGAGCGCGGTGTGCAGCCCGGGACGGCGTCCCATCACTGCCCGTGGCGTAAGCGCCGGCCGCCGGGTGAGCGTCTCCGGCACCTTCAGCGCGATCACCACCGCCGCCGCCAGCGTGGCTGCGGCGTCGACCAGGAACAGCGCGGTGAAGCTGGCCTCGGCGAGGATTCCGGCCAGCAGCGAGGCCACCGCCATGCCCAGGTTGAACGCCCAGAACTGCAGGTTGAACGCGCGGGAGCGGCGCGCCTCGGGTACCACGTCCACGATGGCCGCCACGAACGCCGGGCTGGGCATCGAGTGCGCTACCCCGACCAGCGTGGCGAGTACGGCGATCACCGCCAGGTGCGTGGTGAACGCCAGCGCCGCCATCAGCCCGGCGGCGACCAGGTGGGCGGCGAGCAGCGTGGCCCGCCGTCCCCAGCGGTCCGCCAGCACACCGCCGAGCAGCGTGCCGGCCGCGCCGCCGATCCCGTACGCGCCGACCACCAGCCCGGCCAGCGACGGCGGGGCGCCCCGCGCGACGGTCAGGTACAGCGACAGGAACAGCAGCGCGAACGCGCCGGCCCGGTTGATCAGCAGGCCGGACCAGAGGTACCAGAACGTGGCGGGGAGCCCGCCGGCCGTGTCGTCCCACCAGCGCCGCAGGCCGTGCACCAGTCCTCCAGGAAGGTTTCCTTACCGATTCCGTCCCGTACGGTATCCACCCGCCTCGGGGCGGTCGCGTCGGGGCGTACTCAGGAACCGGCCCGGACCGGCGCGGCGGGTGCGGTGGCCGCGGCCTCGGCCGCCTCGGGCGCCGGGGATGCGGTGGCGGTGACCGGCGCGACCGGCGTGCCCACTGCGCGCAGCGCGAGCGCGCGGCGCTCCCGGGCCGGGCCGGAGATCAGGTGGGCGACGGCCGCCACGACGCCGATGCCCGCGCAGCCGAGCCAGAGCGTGCTGTTGCCGGCTTGCTCGCGGACCAGGCCGCCGAGGATCGGCGCGGCGGCGCCGGCGAGCTGCCAGGACAGCGAGAAGACGCCCTGGTAGCGGCCGCGCAGCGCGGCCGGCGACAGCTCCGCGATCAGGGTGGCGTTGGACGGCGAGTTGAGCATCTCGCCGACAGTCCAGATCAGCACGGTCAGGCCGTAGAGCCAGACCGTGTCGGCGAACGCGGTGAGCCCGAAACCGGCGCCCATCACCAGCGACGCGAGCGCCAGCACGTGCGAGCGGCTGCGGCCCTTGATGAGCCGGGGTACGAAGAGCTGGCCGACCACGATGAGCACGCCGTTGAGCGCGATCACCGAGCCGTACGTGGCGGGGCTGAGCCCGGAGTCGCCCATGGCGATCGGCAGCATCGAGATGTGCTGGAGGAACACCAGCGCGGCGAGCAGGTTGAGCGCGACGAAGCCGAGGAACACCCGGTCGGCGAGGATGGTGCGCAGCGCGCCGGCCGGCGCCGGCATCCCCTTGACCGGGAGCACCGTGACCGGGCCGCGGGTCTCGCCGACCTTGGCGAAGATGATCAGCGCGGTCACGAGTGTGGTGGTCGCGTTCACCAGGAACAGCAGCAGGTAGCTGCCCTGGGCGGCGAAGCCGGCGAGCACGGCGGCGCAGGCGAAACCGAGGTTGATGGCCCAGTAGTTCAGCGAGAAGGCGCGCAGCCGGTCCTTGTCCGGCACAACGTCGACCATCATCGCGCCGAAGGCCGGGCGGGCCGCCTCGGCGAACGCGCCGAGCAGCAGCGCGCCCACGGCGACCGCCCAGAGCGGCCGGGCGAGGCCCAGCGCGATCATCATGCCCGCCGCGCCGACGTGCGCGACGAGCAGCGTGGGCCGCCGTCCCCAGCGGTCGGTCAGGGTGCCGCCGATGGTGGTGCCGACCGCGCCGCCGGCGCCCCAGAGACCGATCACCAGACCGGCCTGGGCGGCGGAGAAGCCGCGTTCCTGGGTCAGGTAGATGGCCAGGAAGATCAGGACGAACGAGCCGAGCCGGTTGATCAGCGTGCCGGCCCAGAGGTACCAGAACGTCCGTGGCAGGCCACCCGCCGTGTCCTGGAACCAGCCTCGTACCGTCCGCATCCCGACGCCCCCGTGTGGTAATGACCGATCTGTTTAGAACGCCTTACAACCTAGTGCCGGGCCGGAGCCGTGGTCATCAGGTTTTCCACGTGGTGGTCGTCACCACAGGTCGGCGCGTGCCCGTCGCCCCGGTACGGCAGGATGATCGGCATGACTGCGAGCGAGGGGCCCACCGTCGGGACGCTGGTCCTGCTGCGGCACGGCGAGAGCGACTGGAACGCCAAGAACCTCTTCACCGGCTGGGTCGACGTCGACCTGACCGCCAAGGGGGAGACCGAGGCGCGGCGCGGCGGCGAGCTGCTCCGCGAGCACGACCTGCTGCCGGACGTGGTGCACACGAGCCTGCTGCGCCGGGCCATCCGCACCGCCGAGCTGGCGCTGAACGCCGCCGACCGGCACTGGATCGCGGTGCGCCGGTCGTGGCGGCTCAACGAGCGCCACTACGGCGCCCTGCAGGGCAAGAACAAGAAGCAGACCCTCGACGAGTACGGCGAGGAGCAGTTCATGCTCTGGCGCCGGTCGTACGACACGCCGCCGCCGCCGATCGACGACGCGGACGAGTGGTCGCAGGTCGGCGACCCCCGGTACGCGCTGCTGCCGACCGAGCTGATGCCGCGCACCGAGTGCCTGAAGGACGTCGTCGACCGGATGCTGCCCTACTGGTACGACTCGATCGTGCCGGACATCCTGGCCGGCCGGACGGTGCTGGTGGCCGCGCACGGCAACTCGCTGCGCGCCCTGGTCAAGCACCTCGACCAGATCTCCGACGAGGCGATCGCCAAGCTGAACATCCCCACCGGCATCCCGCTGCGCTACGACCTGGACGCCGACCTGCGTCCCCAGGTGCTCGGCGGCACGTACCTGGACCCGGACGCGGCGAAGGACGCCGCCGCCGCGGTAGCCAACCAGGGCCGCTGAGCTTGGTGTAAGGAAGGGCCCCTTTTTAACGTCTGCGGTAGAGGAAGGGCCCCTTATTAACGCTCGCTGTTAATAAGGGGCCCTTCCTTGCACGCGGGGCAGGTCAGGCGGACGTCGAACCGGTGATCAGGTAGACCACGTGCTCGCCCGCGTTCACCGCGTGGTCGGCGAAACGCTCGTAGAAGCGGCCCAGCAGCGTCGCGTCGATCGCCGTCTCCACCCCGTACGGCCAGTCGTCGCCGAGCAGCACACCGAACAGGCTCCTGTGCAGGTCGTCCATCGCGTCGTCGTCGCCGTCCAGCTCGGCGGCCACGTCGGCGTCCGGCTTGGCCAGCACCGCGCCGATCTTCTCGGCCATCCGGTCGGCGATCCCGGCCATGTCGGTGAAGACCGGCCGCAGCTCCGCCGGGACGGCCGGGGACGGGTGCCGGCGCAGCGCCGTCTTGGCCACGTGGTCGGCCAGGTCGCCCATCCGTTCCAGATCGGCTGCCACGTGCAGCGCGGTGATCATGGCACGCAGGTCGGAGGCGACCGGCGCCTGCCGGGCCAGCAGGTCGCAGACCCGCTCCTCCACGTGCCGGTACAGCTCGTCGATCTCGGCGTCCCGCGCGATCACCGTCTCGGCGGCCGTCCGGTCGGCGGTCAGCAGACCCTTCGTGGCCTGCCGCATGGCCGCGCGTACCGCCTCGGCCATGTCCACCAGCAACTGGCTGACAATCTGCAGGTCGGCCCGGAACTCGTCGCGCATCGTCACTTCCTGAGGTCGGTGGCCGTGACCCCGAGGGGTACGGCGGGAGCAGGTGCGCGCCCCACGCTAGGCCGAACGGTCGGCACCAGGATGAACGTGGGTGAACGACGCGGGGCCCGCAGGTGAACTTTGCCGGAAGCGAGAGTGGTTCGTCCCTTTGTGCCCGATCCCTGGGTTAACAATGACCCTACGATCGCCGGGTGGAATGGGCGGTGGCGGTCGCGGTGGCCGTGGCGCTGGTGACCGGGCTGGTCGCCGGGGCGACGCTGTCCGGACCGGTTGAGCAGTGGCGGCGCCGGCGGGCGTCGCGGGGCGGCGGGACCACCCGTCGTGACGCAGGGAGGCCGACGATTCCGGACGACCAGCAGGGGGGCCTATCCGGGCTCGGACGCAAGACGATCGACTCGCTGCGTGCCGGCGTGGTGGTGCTCGGCCCGGACGACGTGCCCGTCCTCGTCAACCCGGCCGCCCGGGCGATGGGTCTGCTGCGTACCGGGGCGACACCCGGCTCGATCGCGGCGCACCCGTTGATCCGTACCCTCGCCGGGCAGGTCCGCCGCACGGGCGTGCGGCGCGAGATCGAGCTGGACCTGCCCCGGGGCCGCGACGGCGGTGGCGACAACCCGCTCGGCGTGCACCTGCGGGCGATGGGACTGGGCTCCGGCTACGTCTCGATCGAGGCGGTCGACGTCACCGAGTCGCACCGTCTCGCCCGGGTACGCCGGGACTTCGTGGCTAACGTCAGCCACGAGCTGAAGACACCCATCGGCGCGCTGCAACTGCTCGCCGAAGCGCTCGTCGACGCCACCGAACCGGCCTCCGACGGCGCGCCCGACCTGTCCGAGGACCTGGTCGCCGCGCGGCGGTTCGCCGAGCGGATCCAGCACGAGTCGACCCGGCTCGGCCGCCTCGTGCAGGAGCTGCTGGAACTGACCCGCCTCCAGGGCGCCGAGCCGCAACCCGCGCCCGAGCCGGTCTCGGTGGACTGGGTGCTCGCCGAGGTCGTCGACCGCACCCGCACCGCGGCCGCCGCCCGCCGGGTGGAGATCGCCGTCGGCGGGCAGCGGGGCCTGACCGTGTACGGCAGCGACAGCCAACTCGCCACCGCGGTGGCGAACCTGGTGGAGAACGCGATCACCTACTCCGGCGAGGACACCACGGTCCGGGTGACGGTCACCGGAACCGACGAACACGTCGAGATCGCCGTGGCCGACCAGGGCATCGGCATCGCCCCGAACGACGTGGACCGGATCTTCGAGCGGTTCTACCGCGCCGACCAGGCCCGTTCCCGCGCGACCGGCGGCACCGGCCTGGGACTGGCCATCGTCAAGCACATCGCCAGCAACCATGGCGGCCGGGTGGACGTGTCGAGCACTCTTGGTGGGGGGTCGACGTTCACCCTCCGGTTGCCCGCCCGCCCCCCGGACGACCTGGAGACGACACTCGCCTCCGCTGGGATCGAGGCCGGCCCGGCCGAGCTCCGGCAGGTCTGACCACAGGAAAGGAAACACCCGTTGAGCCGCGTACTGGTGGTCGAGGACGAGGAGTCGTTCTCCGACGCCCTGTCCTACATGCTCCGCAAGGAGGGTTTCGAGGTCTCCGTCGCCGCGACGGGCACCGACGCCCTCACCGAGTTCGACCGGACCGGCGCCGACATCGTGCTGCTCGACCTGATGCTGCCGGAGATGTCGGGCACCGAGGTGTGCCGGCAACTCCGCCAGCGCTCGCACGTGCCGATCATCATGGTCACCGCGCGGGACAGCGAGATCGACAAGGTGGTCGGCCTGGAGATCGGCGCCGACGATTACGTGACGAAGCCGTACTCGCCGCGTGAACTGGTCGCCCGCATCCGGGCGGTGCTGCGCCGGCAGAGCGCCGAGTCGAACGAGACGGGCGCGCCGACGCTCGCCGCCGGCCCGGTCCGGATGGACATCGAACGGCACGTGGTGACGGTCGGCGGCGCCGGGGTGCAGCTTCCGCTCAAGGAGTTCGAGCTGCTGGAGTTGCTGCTGCGCAACGCCGGGCGGGTGCTCACCCGCGGGCAGTTGATCGACCGGGTCTGGGGCGCCGACTACGTGGGCGACACCAAGACGCTGGACGTGCACGTGAAGCGGCTGCGCTCCAAGATCGAGCCGGAGCCGTCCGCGCCGCGCTACATCGTCACGGTCCGAGGCCTGGGCTACAAGTTCGAGCCCTGACCAACCCCCGCCCCCGCCCCGTCCCCTGGTCCCCCGTCCACGCCGTCCACCCGTCCACGCCCCCGTCGATCTTGGAGTTGTGGCGCCCAGGATGCCCGGCTTGACGCCTTTCGCGAGGCACCACAACTCCAAGATCGCCGACCCTCGGGGCCTCCCGGGGGGGTCTCGACCCCCACTCTCCGCCCGACCCTCCCTCGATCGCGCGATCTTGCACTTTGGTGCCCCGCAAACCGGGCGAATCGGGTGCTCGGAGGGCGCGAACTGCAAGATCGCGGGACCGGTCGCGGCCGCTTCGCTCCCGCCCAACGCACCGTCCTGCCCGGTCGCGTCGATCATGAACTTGGCGGCACTTGGTGTCCGGTTTGTCGCCGTTAACCTCATGATCAACCCGGTGTGGGGGCCTGGTGGAGGTTTGTTGGGCCTTGGAGTTGTGGTGCCCGGGATGCCCGGCTTGACGCCCTTCGTGAGGTGCCGCAACTCCAAGATCGCGGTGATCAAGGAGTTAGTGGGCTCGTGGGTGCCGGAAAGGGCCGCAAACTCCTTGATCAACAGGGCGTGGAGCGAGGCGGCCGGGCTGGGCGCGGTGGGGTTTGGCGTGTGTGGGCGGGGTGTCGGGTTTGGGGGTGGTGGGCGGCACTTTGGTGGCGGAATCGTGGGCGGGCCGGTGGCGTTGTAACCGGGTGAACGACCGAGCAAGGCCGCGCCCCCGAGCGCGTCGGCTGTGGGGACAGACCTCAGGCCGTTGAGTACGTGCGGCGGCGTGAGCCGCGGGGAATGATCCCGCCCGGCTGGTCGTTGAGCATGGTTCCGACGACGTGAGCCCCGCGCCGTACCCCCGACAGCGTGAGCTGGCCCGGGAATGATGCCGGGCCGATGGTCGTTGGACATCCTTCCGGCGCCGCGTAGAGGCCCCCGCCCCGCGAGCAGCCGGGATCCCCCTTGAGACTTTCTTGAGCGCCTGACGGTGCCCACGCACCCCCGGTCCCCCCGGGGGGTGTGTCGACCCCCGAATGGAGCCCCCATCATGAACACGATTCTGCGTAAGAGCGTTCTGGGTATTGCTGGTCTGGCTTTCACCGGTGGCGTGTTCGCCGGCCCGGTCGCCGCTCACGCCGTTGACACCACCCACGCGGTCAAGCCGGTCACGGCCACGGTGCAGTCCGACAAGCTGATCCCGCACGGCGTGCAGGGCGCCCAGTCCCGCATCGACCTCGACGACGAGCAGACCAAGAACGTGAAGGCGATCATTGCCGCGACGAAGAAGGCCGGCATGGACGAGCGTGCCGCGGTCGTGTCGATCGCTACCGCGTTGCAGGAGTCGAAGCTGGAGAACCTCGGCCACCTCGGTGACCGTAACGACCACGACTCGCAGGGCCTGTTCCAGCAGCGCCCCTCCAGCGGTTGGGGCACGGTCGAGCAGATCACCGACCCCGAGTACTCCACCACCGCGTTCCTGAAGGGCCTCAAGCAGGTCGACGGCTGGCAGGACATGCCGCTGACCAAGGCCGCCCAGACCGTCCAGGTGTCCGCGTACCCGGACCACTACGCCCAGTGGGAGCAGCAGGCCGCCGACCTGGTCGCCGAGCACTGGAACAAGTAAGAGATACGAAGGCCGGCACCCCGAGACGGGGTGCCGGCCTTCACTCGCTTGCCGGGTGCGGGGCGATCTGACCCTGGCGCTGCCGGGCGGCGCACAGCTCGGCCAGCTTCGCGTACGCGGGCGCGCCGATCAGCGCGGTCAGCTCCGGCCCGTACGAGACGTACATCGGCTCGGCGCCGACGTGCGCGTCGGTCGAGGAGGTGCACCACCAGTCGAGGTCGTGCCCGCCCGCGCCCCAGCCGCGCCTGTCGAACTCGGCCAGCGTGGAGATCAGCACCTTCGTGTTGTCCGGCCGCTTGTGCCATTCCTGGTCGCGGCGTACCGGCAGTTGCCAGCACACGTCCGGCTTGTACTCCAGCGGGTGCACCCCGTCGCGCAGCGCCTGGGCGTGCAGCGCGCAGCCGCCTCCGCCGGCGAAGTCGGCGTCGTTGAGGAACACGCACGGGGCGTCCACGTCGCGGGTGGCGGTACGCCGGGCCGGCGTCTTGCCGTCGACCGTGTCGTTCTCGGTCCAGTTCTTGAACCCGCGCCGGAAGTGCTGCCACGTCTCCGGCGTCAGCCGCTTGACCGCGGCCCGGACCCGCTTCTCGTCGTCGGAGTCGGTGAAGAACGCGCCGTGCGAGCAGCACCCGTCGGCGGCCCGTCCGGCGATGATGCCGTGGCAGCCCTGCCCGAAGATGCACGTCCAGCGGGAGAGCAGCCAGGTCAGGTCGGCGCGGACGACGTGCTTCGGGTCGGCCGGGTCGACGAACTCGATCCACTCCCGGGGAAAGTCCAGCCCGACCTCGCGGCTGCGCGGGTCCTCGGGGTCGTCCACCAGCACGTGAAGCTCGATCTGCCCTGTCACTCGGACCAGCGTACGCGCGGTGACCCCGCCCGGCCGCCGAGCCGACGAAACGTGTTGGCCCTAGGGTCTTTCCCATGCGACTGGGTGTCCTCGACGTCGGTTCCAACACGGTGCATCTGCTGGTGGTCGACGCCCACCACGGCGCGCATCCCTGGCCGGCGCACTCGGAGAAGGTGGTGCTGCGGCTGGCCGAGCAGATCGGTCCGGACGGCGCGCTCACAGTCGGCGGCGCGGACGGCCTGGTCAAGGCGGTCGGCATGGCCCGGGCGGCGGCGGACGGGCTGGGCGCCGAGGATCTGCTGGCGTTCGCCACGAGCGCTGTTCGCGACGCCACGAACGCCGCCGACGTGCTGGCCCGCGTCCGCGACGAGACGGGCGTACGCCTGGAGGTGCTCTCCGGGGCGGACGAGGCGCGGATGACGTTCCTCGCGGTGCGGCGGTGGTTCGGCTGGTCCGCCGGGCGGCTGCTGGCGATGGACATCGGCGGCGGCTCGCTGGAGCTGGCGGCCGGCATCGACGAGCACCCGGACGTGGCGATCTCGCTGCCGCTCGGCGCGGGCCGGCTGAGCCGGGAGCGGCTGGCGGTCGACCCGGCCGGCACGGCGCCGCCGTCGGCCGAGGCCGTGGAGGAACTGCGGGCGTACGTGGACGCGCAGCTCGACCCGGTGGTGGAGCAGTTGACGGCGGTGGGCTGGGAGCGTCCGGTCGCCACCTCGAAGACGTTCCGCACGCTGGCCCGGCTGGCCGGGGCCGCTCCCTCCGGTGCGGGCCTGTGGGCGCGGCGCAGCCTGACCCGTACCGGCCTGCGGCAGGTGCTGGGGTTCATCAGGCACATCCCGCCGGCCCAGTTGCCCGAGCTGGAGGGGGTGAGCGCGCAGCGGGCGCACCAGTTGCTCGCGGGCGCGGTGGTGGCCGAGGCGGTGATGCGGCGGCTCGGTGTGGACGGCGTGGACATCTGCCCGTGGGCGCTGCGCGAGGGCGTCATCCTGCGTCGGCTGGATCAGCTCGCGCCAATGTGACCGTACGAGCGCTCTGGGTTGCTTTGCGGTTGCTCGTCCCGATGCTCGCTGGCGGTTGGAGCTACCCTCGGAGGCGTGACCTACCGCGTTCCGGTACTCCTGTCCACGTCCTCGGTCTTCCCCGAACGGACCGCGGCGGCGTTCCAGCTCGCCGCCGAACTCGGCTACGACGGCATCGAGGTGATGGTCTGGACCGACCCGGTCAGCCAGGACGCGGGCGCGTTGCGCGGCCTCGCCGAGCACTACGGCGTCCCGGTGCTGTCGGTGCACGCCCCCTGCCTGCTGGTCACCCAGCGGGTGTGGAGCCCCGACCCGTGGGAGCGGCTGCGCAAGGCCGCCGAGCTGGCCGAGACGCTGGAGGCGCCGACCGTCGTGGTGCACCCGCCGTTCACCTGGCAGCGTGACTACGCGCGTACCTTCGCCGACGGGCTCGACACGATCGCCGGGCAGTTCGGCGGCCTGCACTTCGGGGTGGAGAACATGTACCCGGTGCGGATGGCGGGGCGGCAGTTCGTCCCGTACGCGCCGGGCTGGGACCCGACCGAGATCGGGTACGCCTCGTACACGCTCGACCTGTCGCACTGCGCTGCGTCGCACACCGACGCGATGGCGATGGCCGACCGGATGGGTTCCGGCCTGGCGCACGTGCACCTGGGCGACGGCACCGGCGAGGGGCGTGACGAGCACCTGGTGCCCGGTCGCGGCGGGCAGCCCTGCGCGGAGATGCTCCGCTCGCTCGCCGGCCGAGGGTTCAGCGGCACGGTGGCGGTAGAGGTGACCACCCGGGGCGCGAAGAGCCGGGCGGTCCGGGAGGCGGACCTGCGTGAGTCGCTGGAGTTCGCCCGGGCGAACCTGACCGCCGCCTCGCCGGTCGACGCCTGACCGGGGCGCGCCGCCCCGGAGGTCAGCTCACCGGGGACAGCGGCTGCGCGGGGACGGCCTGCTCGCCGACCGCGGCCCGCTTGCGGGCCCGATGCGCCGCCACGTGGGAGCGGGTGGCGCAGCGCTCGGAGCAGAACCGCCGGCAGCAGTTGGACGAGGTGTCCAGGTAGACGTTGCCGCAGCGGTCGTCGGCGCAGACGCCGAAGCGGGCGCTGCCGTACTCGCAGAGCCACACCGACAGCCCCCAGACCGCCCCGGCCAGGTATTCGGAGGAGACCGACGCGCCCCGGCTGGTCACGTGCATGTGCCAGTCGGAGGAGTCGTGGCCGGAGATGCGCGGCTGCACCGGGAACGCCTCCAGCAGCGCGTTCAGCTCCGCCACCGCTTCGTTGTCCCGGCCCGAGGTGCCGTACTCGAAGACGTCCCGGAGTCGCTTCTGCGCCCGCCGGAAGATCGCCAGGTCCCGTTCCGCGACTTCGTCGCGCATCCAGCCCTGCTCGTCCGAGAAGACAGCCCGTAGGCCGTCCAGGTCGTCTAGCCGGGCGTTGACGAGCTCGACCCCGGTCCGGGCGTACGCGTCGAAGTTCACGACACCAACGGTAGACGACTCACGGCAGACGCGGTGCGTCGATGTAGTGAGGCAGGAACCGCGCGTAACCGTCAGTGATGAGGCTCTCGCTCTCCCGTACGCCGGCGCCGGCTGACTCGCCGTCCACGATCCAGCTGCCGAGCACCGTCCGGTTGCCCTCGAACTCGGGCAACGCGCGGAACTCCTGGAAGCAGAAGCCCTCGTCGCCGTAGATCCCCGGGTTGGTGATCTCCGTGTCGGCGGTCACGATCCGTACCGAACCGCCTTCGCGGCCGAGCAGCGGCTTGGCCACGTACTCGGTCATGCCGCGCGGTGAGTCCAGGTACGCGGGCAGCAGGTAGTCGTGCCCCGGGTACAGCTCCCAGAGCACCGCCAGCAGCGCCTTGTTCGACAGCAGCAGCTTCCAGGCCGGCTCGATCCAGGTGGTGGGCGTGCCCGGGTCCAGCGCCGGGCGCCCATACGGCTCGGCCAGCATCCACTCCCAGGGGTAGAGCTTGAAGCAGGTGGTGATCGGGCGGTCGTCGGCGTCGACGAAGCGCCGCCCGTCCCAGCCGACCTGCTGGATCGGCATGAGCGTCACGTCCAGCCCGGCCTGGCGGGCCGTCTCGGCCAGGTAGCCGGCGGTGATCTGGTCCTCGCCCGACTCCTCTTCCTCGGACCAGAGCACGTGCGTCCGGCGCTCGTGCAGCCCGGCGCCGATCTTGGCCCACGCGCCGACCAGCCGTTCGTGCAGGCTGTTCCACTGGTCCGCGTCCGGGCGGGTGTGTTCCAGCCAGTACCACTGCACGATGCTCGCCTCGACCAGCGCGGTCGGGGTGTCGGCGTTGTACTCCAGCATCTTCGGCGGGCCGCTGCCGTCGTACCAGAGGTCGAACCGGCCGTACAGCGTCGGCGGGCTCTCCCGCAGCGAGCGGGCGACCGCCTCGGCGGCCCATTCGGGGATGCCGAACTCGGCGTACCGGTTGCGGGCCACCACGTGCTCGGCGGCGGCCACCGACATCCGGTGCAGCTCCTCCGTCGCCTCCTCCAGGCGGAGCACCTCGTCCAGCGTGAACGAGTACGCGGCCGTCTCGTCCCAGTACGACATGACGTTGCCGTCGGGCAGCTCGGTGTCGACGTACACCAGGCCCTGGGCCCGGATGGTCTCGTCCCAGCCGGGGCGCGGCGTGCTGGCCTCGCGGCGCACGTCAGCCGCCGCAGGAGGCGAGGTGGCTGCCGAAGCCGCCGCGCTCGGGCAGCGCGGCGGTCGTCGGGGCCGGCTCGCCGCGCGCGGCGGTGGCGGTCGCCGGCACACGCAGGGCGACCGCGACGGTGTCGCCGCCCCCGCCGGCCGGTCCGAGCGCGCAGTCGTCATCGTCGTCGTCGTAGCCGTTGTTGCAGCCGGAGAGCGCGAGGGCGAGCGCGGTCAGCGCGCCGAGCTGCACGGAGGCCGAGCGGAGCCGCCGCCGGGGGTGTCGTCGATCCACGTGAACGTTGTAGCCGATCGACGCCAGCCGGGGGTGCCCGCCCCGGGTCCGCGCGCCGACCCGAGCGGGCCTCGGACGCGCCCGGCGGAGGGCCGGTGATGAGCGTTACGCTCGGCTCATGCTCCGTTCCGTCATCCTCGCCGCCTCCCGGTCTTCCCAGGTGGAGCGGCTCGTCGCGACGGCCCCGTTCACCCGGGACGTCGTCCGCCGGTTCGTCGCCGGCGCCGCCACCGACGACGCGCTGCGCGCCACCCGCGAGCTGGTCGCCGACGGCCAAGCGGTCACCCTCGACTACCTGGGCGAGGACACCACCACCCCGGAGCAGGCGAACGCCACCCGGGACGAGTACCTCACGCTGCTGAGCCGGCTCGGCGCCGCCGGGCTCACCCCGGCCGCCGAGGTGAGCGTGAAGCTGTCCGCGCTGGGCCAGATGTTCGACGAGCAGCTCGCGTACGACAACGCGCGGGCGATCTGCGCGGCGGCCGACGCGGCGGGCACCACCGTCACGCTGGACATGGAGGACCACACCACCACCGACTCGACGCTGGACATCCTGGCGAAGCTGCGCAAGGACCACCCGTCGACGGGGGCGGTGCTCCAGGCGTACCTGCGGCGGACCGAGTCGGACTGCCGGGAGCTGGCCTCCGCCGGGTCGCGGGTGCGGCTGTGCAAGGGCGCGTACAAGGAGCCGGAGTCGGTGGCGTACCAGTCGGCCCGCGAGGTGGACAAGTCGTACGTGCGCTGCATGAACGTGCTGATGTCCGGCGACGGCTACCCGATGCTCGCCACGCACGACCCGCGGCTGATCGCGATCGGCGAGGACCGCGCCCGCTGGTTCGACCGCGACCCGGCCCGGTTCGAGTTCCAGATGCTCTACGGCATCCGGCCGGAGGAGCAGCAGCGCCTGGTCGGCGAGGGCTACACGGTGCGGACCTACGTCCCCTACGGCGACCAGTGGTACGGCTACCTGATGCGCCGGCTCGCGGAGCGCCCGGCGAACCTGGCGTTCTTCGGCCGCGCGGTGCTGTCGAAGAAGTGAGTCAGTCGTTCGACCAGGCCCGGGTGCACAGCACGAGGCGGTAGCCGTCCGGGTCGGCGAACGTGACACCCCACCTGTCCCAGTACGGGCCGGCGGAGACCCTGGTCCCGCCGGCCCGTTCCAGTCTCGGGACCAGTTCGTCGTCGGGTGGTCCGTCGAGGTAGAGCACGAAGAGGTCCTCGCCGGTGGGGCGCGGCTCGACCGCGAGCGTCGAGCCGCCGACCAGCTCCAGGTGCCAGCCGGCCCCGGGTAGGCCGAGCATCACCAGGTCGCGGCTCGGGCGGGCGAGGCGTACGTGGGTGTCGGCGGTGATCGGCATGTGCGGGATCGTGCGACCTCATCCCGGGTTGAGGTCAAGCTTGACGCGTCTTGGCTAATAGCATTAGCTTTAAGGCTATGACAGTTAGCCAGTTGGCGCGGGACGGCGGCACTATCGCGTACGAGGTGCACGGATCGGGCCCGCTCGTGGTGCTCGCGCACGGCATGGGCGAGAACCGGGCCGCCTTCCGGCACCTGACGCCCCGGCTGGTCGCGGCCGGCTACCGGGTGGCGGCTGTCGACGTACGCGGGCACGGCGACTCCAGCCCGCGCTGGCCCACGTACGCCCCGGAGCACGTCGGCGGTGATCTGCTCGCCGTGGTGCGGGCGCTCGGCGGAGGCCCGGCCACCCTGGTCGGCAGCTCGTCCAGCGCCGCCGCGATCGTCTTCGCCGCCGCCGAGGCGCCGGAACTGGTCAGCGGCATCGTGCAGATCGGCGCGTTCGTCGGCACGCCGAAGCCGAACCCGCTGATGCGGGTCGCGCAAGCCGTCGTGCTGCGCAGCCCTCGGCTGTTCGGGCTGTTCCACCGCACGCTGTTCCCCTGCGGACGCCCGGCGGACGACGCCGCGTACCGCAAGGAGCTGGTCGCCAAGCTGCGCGGCCGGATGGCCGCCGTGCGCGGCGTGGTCGCGCCGGCCGACCCGCACTGGACCGCGCGGGCGCGTGACGTGCGCCGTCCGGTGCTGGTGCTGATGGGCACCAAGGACCCGGACTTCCCCGACCCGGGCGCGGAGGCGCGGGCCGCGCGACGACTGTTCGCCGTCGCCGAGGCGCGCATGATCGCCGACTCCGGCCACTACCCGCACGCCGACCAGCCCGACGCCACCGCCGCCGACCTGGTCGAGTTCCTGGCGGTGACCGCGCGTGCCTAGGGCCGGCCTGACCCCGGCCACAGTCGTGCGGGAGGCGGCCGTGCTCGCCGACGAGGTCGGCTACGAGAAGCTGACGCTGGCCGCGCTCGCCGCCCGGCTCGGCGTCGCGCTGCCCAGCCTCTACAAGCACGTGCGCGGCGTGGACGCGCTGCACCAGCAGCTCGCCGTGCTCGCCACCGCCGAGATCGCCGACGTGCTCACCACCGCCGCCGCGGGCCGGGCCGGCGGCGACGCGTTGCGCGCCGTCGCCGCCGCCTACCGGGCGTACGCGCGGCAGCACCCCGGCCGCTACCCGGCCGCCCAGCGGGCGCCCGACCCGGCCGACGCCGAACACCTCGCCGCCGGTGAGCGCGCGGTCGGCGCGATCCGGGCGATCCTGCTCGGGTACGGCCTCGACGGCGACGACGCGATCGACGCGATCCGGATGTTCCGGGCCGCCGTGCACGGCTTCGTCGCGCTGGAGGCGGCCGGCGGATTCGGGCTGCCCCGCGACACCGACCGCTCCTTCGACCAGCTGATCGCGGGCCTGGACCGCGCCTACCGTTCCTGGGGAGACCGATGACCGCGCTGCTGCTGGGCGTGATCTTCCTGCTGGAGCTGGCCCTGCTGGGCTCGGCCGGGTACTGGGGCTTCACGCTCGACGCCGGCTGGCCGCTGCGCCTGCTGGCCGGGCTCGGCGCGCCGCTGGTGATCGCCGTGGTGTGGGGACTGTTCTGCTCACCGCGCGCCGCCGTGACGCTGCCCGACCCGGCCAAGCTCGCCGTCCAGGCCGCCTGCTTCCTCACCGGCGGCGTGCTGCTCGCCCTGGCCGGTCATGCCGCACCCGGCGTGGCCCTGGTGGCCCTCTGGGCAGCCGACAAGGCCACGCTGACGCTGACCGGCACCCCGATCTGAGAGATCTTGGAAGAATTCGGTCCCTCTGGGGGCTGTCATGTCCCGGGACATGTGTCAACGGGAAGTCCCGATAGATGTGTCAGGGGTTGTGGATCGTGGGGGTGGGGGTGAGGGGGATGTAGTTCTTGTCGGGGTTGAGGTGGAGGTAGCCGATGGGTTGGCCGTCGGGGTGGTAGATGGTGACGTGGTTGTTGTCGCGGATGGCGGTGACGGTGGTGCCGGCGTGGGTGGTGCCGACGCTGGTGCGGTGTCCGGCGACGGCGATGGCGCCGTTGCTGGCGACGGGGCAGTGGTGCAGGGTGGCGTCGGTTTGCAGGGGTGGGCTGGTGGGTCCGCCGAGGGTGGGTGCGTGGGTCCAGGCGTGGGCGGGTGTGGTGCGGTGGGGTAGGGCGCTGTGGCGGCGTTGGGTGTTGTAGTAGCGGCGGTAGGTGTCCAGGAGTGTTTGCAGGGCGGTGAGGGTCTGTGGTGGGGGTTGGGTGCTCAGCCATTTTTTGAGGGTTTGGTGGTGGCGTTCGACCTTGCCGCAGGTTTGTGGGTGGTAGGGGCTGGAGTTGATCGGGCGGGTGCCGTGGTCGATCAGGGTCTGCACGAAGGTGGAGATTGATCCGGGTCGGGTGCGGCGGCTGGTGAACGCGATGCCGTTGTCGCTGAGCACGATGGCCGGCACGCCGTAGGCGGTGAACGCCTGTCTGATCGCGGTGATCGCGGCTCGGGCGGTCTCCGCGGCGGCGGCGTGGCAGGCGACCAGGGTGCGGGTGCAGTCGTCCAGGACGTCGAAGACGACGACAGTGCGGCCGTCGGCGAGTTTCACTTCGGTGGCGTCGATCTGATAGCAGTCGCGGGGCCGGGCATAGCTGAAACGCCGCCACGAGCTACGCGGTCGTTTAGCCGGAGTAGCCACGAGCAGGTCATGCCGGGCCAGCACCCGGTTGACCGTCGAGCGTGACGGCACCGACCAGGACGCGTCGGTGCGCCGGCGCACATCGTCCAACGCGTCTCGGATGAAGTCAGCCCCGTTGTCCGGGCCCAGTTCAGCGCGCAGTTTGCAGATCCACGCGTCCACCTCCGGCGGCGTGACCCGCGGACTGGTACGCGGCCGCCGGGATCGTTCCTGCCACTGACCCTCGGCCCGGATACGTGCGCGGTGCCGGTACACCGTGCGCACCGACACCCCGTGCTCACGCGCGAACTCGGCCGCGTTCACCCGAACCCCCGCCGCCAGCAGCGCGTCCAGCAGGTTCATCACATGCCGCCGAGAAGCCATGCCCGGCAGCACATACCACCCGACCCAAGATCCCTACCACGTGACACATGTATCGGGACTTCAACGCTGACAGATGTCATGGGACTGAACAGTCCCTCTGGGGGCCCTTTCCTTCCAAGATCTCGGAGCGCGGCGGAACAGCGGCGGGACTCTTTCCCGGAACGCCCGATTGGTCGTACCCTTCGCCGGTGACCGACGGCGACGAGCAGCCTCCCGGCCGGACGACGGACGGCGACGAGCATCGTCCCGCCGTCGATGCCGTCGATGCCGTCGATGCCGTCGATGCCGTCGATGCCGTCGATGCCGTCGACAAGGCGAGCGCCGCCGACGTGGTCGCGGCCAACGTCAGCGCCAACGCCGGCGCTGACGACACCCGCGCCGAGACCGCCCGCGCGGCTGACGCCGGCGCCGACAGCGCCGAGGTGGACGCCGCCGTTGACACCATTGCACCGGCACCGGCACCGGCACCGGCACCGGCACCGGCACCGGCACCGGCACCGGCACCGGCACCGGACGCGGCGTCGTTGCCGCACCCCGTCGCGGTACCCGCGCCGTACCCCGTACCAATGGCGCACGTGGGCGAGCCGACGCGGGCGGTGCGGAAACGGCGGCGCTGGCCGCTCTGGACCGCGCTCGGACTCGCGCTCGGCCTGGTGGCGGGCGCGGTGCCCGGCGTACTCCTGCGCGGGCCCGCGCCGGACGCGGCCGGACGGTCGGCCGCGAAGAGCGACCCGGGCACGGCGGCGCAGCGGCGGCTCGGCGAGCGGATGCTCGCGCTGCTGGACCGGCAGGCCACCGCGCTCGTCGGCGCCGACCGGGCCGGCTTCCTCGCCATCGCCGAACCGGCGGCACGGCCGGCCCTGAGCCGGCGGTACGCGGCGCTGCGGGCGCTGCGCGTCACCGTGTGGCGGCCGGCCGCCGACGGGGTGCCGGAGGCGGCCGACGGGCAGCCCGGACAGTGGCGGCAGACGATCACAGTGGGGTACTGCTTCGTGGCGCCGGACTGCGCGCCGAGCACTGTGGAGCTGGACGCGCGCTGGCGGCTGGTGGGGGAGGAGCCCCGGCTGACCGCGCTGGAACCGTCCGGCACGGACCCGGCCGGCGTCCGGCCGTGGCAGGCGAACGACCTGGCCGTGACGGTCGGGAAGCGGGTGGTGGTGGCCACCACCACCGCCCAGCGGAGCAAGCTGCCCGGCCTGCTCGCCCAGGCCGAGGCGGCCGCCCGGGTCGCGGACCGGTACGCGGTCGGCGACGCGCGGCCGGACCGGTATCTCGTCTACTACGCCGGGAAGACCGAGTGGCGGCGCTGGTACGGCGGCGGCCGGCCGAAGTGGACCGCCGGGTACGCGGTCGGCGTCGGCGGTGGACGCCACGACGTCGTGCTCAACGCCCAGACCCTCACCCCGGACGGCGTCGACGACCTGCTGCGGCACGAACTCACCCACGCCGCCTCGCTGCCCGACCGGGGGTACGCCGACCGCGCCGACTGGTGGCTGGTGGAGGGGCTGGCCGAGTACGCCGGGGCCGACGGCCAGCCGGTCCACCGCTACGAGGGACTGACCGAGGTGCGCGATCTGCTGCGCGGCGGCTGGTCCGGGCGGCTGGAGGCGGTGGCGCCGGAGGCGGACGCGAGTGACAGCCGGGTCGGCGGCGCCTACGGCGTCGGCTACCTGGCCGTGCGGCACCTGGTCGACCGCTACGGCGAGCAGCGGATGCTCGACTTCTACCGGGCCGTGGTGCACGAGCGGCGGTCACCGGCGCAGGCCGCCGACGAGGTGCTCGGCGACCCGTGGTCGATGCTGCACGACGAGTGCGTCGCGTACGTGCGGGCCGTCGTCGGCTGACACGTCGACGCCTGTCGACGGGGTCGTAGCATGGGCCGGGTGGCCCGCACTCCCTCGCCGCGGCTGCCCGCGGCCCGCCGCCCCCGTCTCGTCACCGCGCTGCTCGCCGTCGTCGCCCTGACCGGCACGACCGCCGCCTCCTGCGGCGACGACGCCCCGGCGGTGACTGTCGCCGAGGTGGGCCGCGCCCCGGTCAGCGAGGTGATCGACGCGCCCGCCACAGTGACCGCACGGGCCGCGGCCACGCTCACCGCGCCCGCCGGCGGCACGCTCGCCAGCCTGCGGGTCGCCCCCGGCGCGCGGGTCAGCCGCGGGCAGGTGCTCGCGGTGATCGACTCGCCGTCCGCCCGGGAGCGCCTGGCGCAGGCCCGGGAGGCGCTGCGCGCGGCGAAGCGGGCCGGCCGGGGCACCGGCACCGGTGACCTGGGCGGCAGCCGGCGGGGCACCGACCGGGCCGCCGACGAGGCGTTCGCCGCCGCCCGCGCCGCCGCGGGAAAGGTCGGCGACCCGCAGGTACGCGCCGCGCTGCTGCTCCAGGTCTCCTCGGCGCAGCGGCAGTACGAGTCGGCCGCCCGCGCCGCCGACCGGGCCGTCGCCCAGGTGCAGCGCGGGGTCGCCGGGCTGAACAGCGCCGTCGGCGCGCTGTCGGCCGCGCAGCGACTCCAGGCCCAGCAGGCGTACGACCTGGCGAAGGCGACTGTGGACGCGTTGACGCTGCGCGCGCCGATCTCCGGTGTGGTGCAGCCGGGCGGCACCCGGGCGGCGGCGCCGGCCGATCTGGCCGGGCTGCTCGGTGCGGCCGGTGGCGCTGCGGTGCCCGGTCTCGACCCGTCGGCGTTCGGCGCGGGCGGGCAGGGCGGACCGCCGCCCGGCGTGGACGACGCGATCCCGGCCGGTGGCCGGGTCACCGCCGGCACGCCGGTGCTGACTGTGGTGGACACCGGCCGGCTCGGCCTGCTGGCCGAGGTGGACGAGACGGACGTGCTGCTGGTGCGGGCGGGGGGGCCCGCCTCGGTCGAGTTGGACGCGGTGACCGGCGCGACGTACGACGCCACGGTGCGGTCGGTGGACGTGCTGCCGACCAGTTCGGCGCGGGGTGGCGTCACCTACCGGGTCCGGCTCGACCTCGGTGCCGGACGAATGGGTGAGGCCGAGGCCGCTCCGGCGCCCCGCCCCGGCATGAACGCTGTGGTACGGCTGCGGGTGCGGGAGGCCGCCGACGCGGTGGCGGTGCCGGCGTCGGCGGTGTTCTCCGCCGACGGGCGGGACGCGGTCTGGGTGCTGCGGAACGGTCGCGCCGACCGGGTGCCGGTGACGGTGGGCGTGCAGGGGCAGGACCTGGTGCAGATCGTCGACGGCGTACGGGCCGGCGACCGGGTGGTGGTACGCGGCGCCGACCAGGTCCGCGACGGCCAGGAACTCCCGTGACCGAACCGGCGATCGAGGCGGTCGACGTCTGGCGCACGTACGAGTTGGACGGCGTCTCGGTGTCCGCGCTGCGCGGGGTGTCGCTCACCATCGACCAGGGCGAGTACGTGGCGGTGATCGGCCCGTCCGGCTCGGGCAAGTCGACGCTGATGCACCTGCTCGGCGGGCTGGACCGGCCCAGCGGCGGCCGGCTGGTGATCGGCGGCCGGGACGTCACCACGCTCACCGCCCCGGAGCTGGCGACGCTGCGCAACGAGACGATCGGCTTCGTGTTCCAGGCGTTCCACCTGCTGGCTCGTACGTCGGCGGTGGACAACGTGGCGCTGCCGCTGGTCTACCGGGGCGTCGGGGCGCGGCAGCGGCGGGAGCGGGCGGCGGCGATGCTGGGCCGGGTCGGTCTCGGCCACCGGCTGCACCACCGGCCCAACCAGCTCTCCGGCGGCGAGCAGCAGCGGGTGGCGATCGCCCGCGCGCTGGTCACCGAACCGGCGGTGCTGCTCGCCGACGAGCCGACCGGCAATCTGGACAGTGCCACCGGCGAGGCGGTGCTGGAGCTGCTGGAACAGCTGAACGCCGAGTCCGGGGTGGCGCTGGTGATGGTGACCCACGACCAGGAGGTGGCCGCCCGGGCGCGCCGGCGGATCGCGGTGCGGGACGGCCTGATCCGCTCGGACAGCGCTCATGATCGACCGCCGTCGGACGGCTCCGGCGTACCTGCGACACTGGACCCCGCTCCCAGCGCGGAGCCCCGGTCCGTGTCCGGAAGCGGCCCGGGGCACCCGCCCGGTGGCTCCGGTGGCGCCGCCGGTGCCACCGGGCGCCTTCCGCGGCCCGAGCAGCGCCTTCCGCGGGCCGGCGGGAACGCGGGATGAGGCTGGCCGAGGCGTGGCGGGTGGCGTGGGACGCGCTGCGGGCCAACCGGCTGCGCAGCGTGCTGACCATGCTCGGGGTGATCATCGGGGTGGCCTCGGTGGTGATCCTGGTGGCCATCGGCACGGGCACCAAACAGCAGGTCGAGCAGCAGGTCGAGGGGCTCGGATCGAACCTGCTGCTGGTGGTGCCGGGCCGGATCGAGGTGGGCAACGCGCCGGTGGTCTCGCCGCTGGACCTCAGCGACGCGGACGCCGTCTCCCGCGTGGTCGGCGATCCCGACCGGGTCGCGGTGACAGTGGCCTCCGGCGCGACCGCGCGGGCCGGCAACCGGTCCGACTTCACCACCGTGCAGGGCGTGCTGGAGACCACCCCGTCGGTGTTCACCAGGTCGCTGTCGCGGGGCCGCTACCTCACCGGGGCGGACGTCGACACCAGCCGCCGGGTCGCGGTGCTCGGCGACTCGGTCGCCCGGGCGCTGTTTCCCGACCGGGACCCGCTCGGCCAGCAGGTCACACTGGCCGGGGTGCGGTTCCGGGTGATCGGCGTCTTCGCGCCGCTCGGGCAGAGCCTCGGCGTGGACCGCGACGACGAGGTGCACGTACCGGTGACGGCGGCGCAACGGCTGTGGGGCACCCAGCGCATCGACGGCATCGCGGTGAAGGCGCCGGACCGGGAGCGGATCGACGAACTCGGCGAGCGGATCGTCGCGGAGCTGTCCCGCCGGCACCCGGACACCGAGTTCAGCGCCGTCACCCAGCGGCAGATCCTCGGCGTGCTCGGCGACATCCTGGGCGTGCTCACCGGTGTGCTGGCCGCCATCGCGGGCATCTCGCTGCTGGTGGGCGGCGTCGGCGTGTCCAACATCATGCTGGTCTCGGTACGCGAACGGACCCGCGAGATCGGCCTGCGCAAGGCGGTCGGCGCGCGTCCCCGGGACATCGGCGTGCAGTTCCTGCTGGAGGCGGTGCTGCTCACCTCGGTGGGCGGCCTGACCGGGATGGCGCTGGGCGTGGGCACCGCGCTGCTCGTCGACGCGCTCTCGCCGATCCCGGCGGCGATCACCTGGTGGTCGCTGGCGCTGGCGTTCGGCGTCTCCGCGGCGGTCGGCATCGTCTTCGGCGTGGTGCCGGCGCAGCGGGCCGGCCGGCTCGACCCGGTGGTGGCGCTGCGCGCCGAGTAGGCGTTACGGACGAGACACCCGTCCGGGCGAAAAACCCCTGGTGGACATCGGGTGAACGGCTGTCCCGCCATGATCAAAGGGTGGAAGGGATCGCGCAGGTCACAGCCGTCCCGCTACCGTACTGGTTACACGCGCGTCGCTCGTCGAGGCGGGAGCACCTGCCCGGTGACACGCGCCGGGCACGGGAATGGGTCGGTGAGCCATGGCCGGGTCGCAGTCCGACGCACGGCTGTCGGATGTCAGGTTCCTGACCGTCGCCGAGGTGGCGACGGTCATGCGGGTCTCCAAGATGACTGTCTATCGTCTCGTGCACAGCGGTGAGCTGACCGCGGTGCGGGTCGGCCGCTCGTTCCGGGTGCCCGAGCACGCCGTGCACGAATACCTCCGGGGCGCCTTCCAGGAGTCCGCCTGAGCACTCGGCGTGCCGGTCCGCCGAGTGCGACGAAAAGGGGCATCGACGGGGGCGCGTTGGTCCTGCTGACGCACTCCGGTTAGGCTGGACCACGACCGTGATCGCCCTCTGGTGTGCCCTGCCCACCACGCTGGTCCGGTCCGTTGTCCGCAAGCGGTCAAGACGCCACCGGCGGTGGCGTCTTCCGGTCCGCCCCGAACGTTGCATCGAAAGGCTGTCGTATGGGCTCGGTGGTCAAGAAGCGCCGCAAGCGCATGGCTAAGAAGAAGCACCGCAAGCTGCTGCGCAAGACCCGCGTCCAGCGTCGCCGTCTCGGCAAGTGACCGGGGCCGGGCACTGGCCCGGCACCCGGCACCACTTGCCAACTGTCGACCCTCGGAGGCTCAGGTGATCAGGCCGTGGACGTCCCGGCTCGATCCCGCCTGCCGCGCAAGGCGCACGACATGACCCCCGGTGACACCTCCGGTGCCCCGGGGGTCGTCGTCGTGACCGGGGTCGGTCGCTGGCTCGGCGCGCACGTCGCCGCGCGGCTCGCCGCCGACCCGCGGATCGAGCGGGTCATCGGGGTCGATCCGGCGCCGCCCAACCCCGAGCTGGCCGACCTGCTCACCGACGTGGAACGGGTCCGTCTCGACCTGGACTCGCTCGGCGGTCTCCTGGCCGACCTCGACGTCGACGCCGTGGTGCACCTGGCGCTCGTCACGTCCCCCGACCCGCAGCAGGGCGGCCGGTCGGCGATGAAGGAACAGAACGTCATCGGCACGATGCAGATGCTCGCCGCCGCGCAGCGCGCGCCCCGGCTGCGCAAGCTCGTGGTCCGATCGTCCACCGCCGCGTACGGGGTGTCGTTCCGCGATCCGGCCGTCTTCACCGAGGAGACCGAGCCGCGCGAGGTGCCGCGCGGCGGTTTCGGCCGCGACATACTCGACATCGAGGGGTACGTCCGCGGGTTCCGCCGCCGCCGGCCCGACGTCACCGCGACCGTGCTGCGCTTCGCGCCGTTCATCGGTTACGCCGCCGACACCACGCTCACCCGCTACTTCTCCCAGCCGGTGGTGCCCACCGTCTTCGGCCGTGACCCGCGCCTGCAGTTCGTGCACTTCGACGACGCGCTGGAGGTGCTGCACCGGTCGGTCGCCGAGGACCACCCGGGCACGTACAACGTCGCCGGGCCGGGCGTGCTGTCGCTGTCGCAGGCGATCCGCCGGGCCGGCCGGGTGGCGGTGCCGGTGCTGGAACCGGGCCTGGCCGGGGTCGCCGCGATCGCCCGTAGCCTGGGCTTCGGCCGGTACGGCCTGGACCAGGTGGACCTGTTCGTGCACGGCCGGGTGGTGGACACCAGCCGGCTGGAGCGGGAGTTCGGCTTCACGCCCCGCTCGACCGCCGCCGCGTTCGAGGACTTCATCCGCGCCCACCACGGCGGCGTCGTGGTGACCCGGGACCAGTTGGCCGCGGCCGAGCGGTTGGTGCTGGAGAGTATCCGGCAGGTCCGCTCGACCGTACGGGAGCGTTCGTGACCAGCCCGGAGGAGCGGCGCGACGCGCGCTACGACGTACCGCTGGACGTGCCCGGGCCGGGCGCGGAGCCGGCACGGCGCAACGGACACCGCCGGGTGACCGCGCCGTCCGCCCGCCCGGCCGCGCCGGTCGAGCCGGACACCTCCGCCGACGAGCCCGGCACCCCGGCCGGGTCGGCCGCCCCGGGTCCGGCCGCGCACCGCCCGACGGCCGAGAAGACGGTGGCCAAGAAGACCGTGGCCAAGAAGACGGTCGCGAAGAAGGCCGTGGCGAAGAAGGCCGTGGCCGGCGACGCGCCGGCCGGTGACACGCCGCCCGGACCGGCGGTGGCCGACCGGCCGGGCGACCACTGGGACCGCAAGGTGGCCCAGGGCCTGGCGTTCCTGCGGCGGCGGCTCGCCGGTGACTACGAGGTCGACGAGTTCGGCTTCGACCCCGACCTGACCGACGCGGTTGTCCACCCGCTGGTCCGGCTGCTCTACCGGGACTGGTTCCGCACCGAGGTCAGCGGCATCGAGCACGTACCGGCCGAGGGCGCGGGCCTGGTCGTGGGCAACCACTCCGGCACCGTGGCGCTCGACGCGCTGATCCTCTCCACCGCGCTGCACGACCGGCACCCGGCGCGCCGCTACCTGCGGCTGCTCGGCGCCGACCTGGTCTTCCGGATGCCCGTCGTCTCCGAGATAGCCCGCAAGACCGGCGGCACCGTCGCCTGCAACCCGGACGCGGAGCGGCTGCTCGGCAACGGCGAACTGGTGGGCGTGTTCCCGGAGGGCTTCAAGGGGGTCGGCAAGCTCTACTCCGACCGCTACAAGCTCCAGCGCTTCGGCCGGGGCGGATTCGTCTCCGCCGCGCTGCGCACCGGCACGCCGATCGTGCCGGTCGCGATCGTCGGCGGCGAGGAGATCTACCCGATGCTCGCCGACATCAAGCCCCTCGCGCGGCTGCTCAAACTGCCGTACTTCCCGGTCACGCCGACGTTCCCCTGGCTCGGGCCGCTGGGCATGGTGCCGCTGCCGAGCAAGTGGCTGATCGAGTTCTGCCCGCCGATCCCGACCGCGCACCTGCGTGACTCCGCCGACGACCCGCTCGTGGTGTTCAACCTCGCCGACCAGGTGCGGGAGACGATCCAGCAGACGCTGCACAAGCTGCTCGAACGCCGCCCCGACCCGTTCGGGCCCTGAGCGAACGCGCGCCGGCTCAGGCCTCGCGGTGGCGGCGCCGGTGCAGCGCCAGTCCGGCCGTGACCGCGCCGGCCAGCAGCCCGGCGGCGGCGGTGGAGGGCACGGCGATGCGTACGGCCCGCCGCCCGGTGCGGAAGTCGCGCACGTCCCAGCCCCGCTCGCGGGCCTGCCGCAGCAGCGCCGGATCGGGATTCACCGCGACCGCACGGCCGACGGCGGAGAGCATCGGCAGGTCGTTCGCCGAGTCGCTGTAGGCCGCGCAGCGGGCCAGGTCCAGCCCTTCCACGGCGGCGAGCTGGGTCACCGCCTCGGCCTTCGCCGGCCCGTGCATCAGGTCACCGACCAGCCGTCCGGTGTACGCGCCGTCGACCACCTCGGCCACCGTGCCGATCGCGCCGGTAAGGCCGAGCCGGGCGGCGATCACCCGGCCGATCTCCACCGGGGCGGCGCTGACCAGCCAGACCCGCTCGCCCGCGTCGAGGTGACGCTGGGCGAGGCGGCGGGTGCCGGCCCAGATGCGCGGGGCCATCAGCTCGTCGAAGATCTCGTCGGCGAGACGCTCGATGTCGTCCACCCGCCAGCCCTGCACGAACGCGAGCGCGGCCTCCTTGGCCTGGGACATGTCGCCCGCGTGCTCGGTGGCGAGCAGCCGGAACCGGGCCTGCTGCCAGGCGAAACGGGCCAGGTCACCGGTGGTGAAGTACTTCCGGGCGGCCAGCCCGCGGGCGAACCAGTAGATCGAGGCGCCCTGCATCATCGTGTTGTCCACGTCGAAGAAGGCGGCGGCGGTGGGGTCCGGCGGGATCGTGGTCGCGGGCGCCGACGGGGCCTCCGACCAGCCCGTGGTGTGCCCGTGCGCGTCGGTGCTGACGGTCACCTTCCGGGTTCCGGCCACGGTGACCTCCCTGCCTCGACGACCGCGTACGCCCTCCGCGTCGAGCGTATCCGGCACGGTGTGACGGGTGGGTGTCCGCCGGGAGAAGTGTGGCGCGGTCGGCGTACGCGCTCAGCGGTCGGCCGGGCAGGCCGCCGGGGCGGGCCCGAGCGCGTCGCTGGCCTGTGGCGCGGGCAGTCCGCAGGCGATCGCCTCGCGCAGCGCGTCGGCGCGCTTGCCGGCCGCGTCGAGCAGCGCCAGCGAGCGGCGGGTGCGGTCCCGCTCGGCGTGGTCGGGCCGGTCCAGCAGGCCGCTGACCACCCGGCGCTGGCCGGCCAGGAACGTGTCCACCGCGTCCAGCGCCACCGGGTCGGAACGCTGCGCCGCGACCGTGGTCAGCAGGCGTACGCCCTGCCGGGTGTCCGCGTCCATGTCGTCCAGGACGGCGCTGAAACCGAGCCGGTCGCCGCGCACCGAGGCGGCCTCGTCCAGCCGGGTGCGGGCGAAGTCGAGGAAGAGCTGCCCACGGCTGATGTCCGAGCTGGCGAGCGCGAGCTGGGCGCGCTCGGTGGAGCGCTTCATGCCGTACAGGGCGTCACCGGGCAGCGCGTTCTCGCTGGCGGCGGAGATGCCGGAGAGGGCGACCGCGCCGGCGGCCACGCCGACCAGGATCGCGCCCCGGGCCCGCGCCCGGCGTCCGGTGATCGCGGGCAGCAGCGTTCCGCGTACCCCGGTGGTGGTCTTGGCCGGAGTGCCGACGCCCTCACGTTCGGCGGTGGCCACGAGCATCGCCCGCAGTCCGGTGCGGAACTCGGCGCCGGGCTCGACGTCGGGCCGTTCGGCGCTGAGCCGGCGGCTCACCTCGACGAGCGCGGTGAGTTCACCGTCCGCCTTGGACCGGACGTGGTGCCGGCGTCCGCCGTTGGCCTCGTCGAGGAGTTGCGCGAAGCGCTCGGCCCGCCGACGGGAGAAGAGGTCGCTGTCCACCGCGGCACCCCCTCTCGCTGGTCACGGCCGGGCGGCCGTCGTCGTCACCAGCGACCGGTGGCAGCGTGTGGCACCGAGTCGACCGGAACGGCCGACCCGACCCGCCGGACCGGGTGGCCCGGGGGACGCCGGGACAACCACTGGTCGCACCCGGAGAAACGGACCGCGCCGGTCGCCGGTTACGGCTGGGACGGCGGCGAAATCACCAAGAGTGATCGGCCTGCGTGGGGCGTCGGGCACGCGACAGCGCCCGGCGGTGGCGCCGGTGAGGAAACGGGACGGTGGCTGCCGGTCAGGAGTGGAAGCCGTCGGGCAGCAGGCGGGCCAGGGCCCGTACCGCGCGGTACTGGAGGGCCTTGATGGCGCCCTCGTTCTTGCCCATGGCACGGGCCGTCTCGGCCACCGAGAAGCCCTGGAGGAACCGCAGCACGATGCACTCCTGCTGCTCCGGGTTGAGCTGCTTGACGGCGGTGAGCAGGGCGACGTTGGTGATGTGCTCCACCACCGCCGCCTCCGGGCTACCCTCCGGACCGCGGTCCTCCCGGTCGGCGTCGAGGACGTCGCCGGTGGTCACCTCCAGCCGGTAGCGCCCCGACTTGAAGTGGTCGGCGACCAGGTTGCGGGCGATGGTGACCAGCCAGGCGCCGAGGTCGCGCCCCTGCCAGGTGAAGCTGCCGATCCGCTTGAGCGCGCGCAGGAACGTGTCGGAGGTGAGGTCCTCGGCGAGCTGGCGGTTGCCGACCCGGAAGTAGACGAACCGGAAGACGGTGTCGACGTACCTGTCGTAGATCAGGCCGAACGCCTCGGACTCGCCGGCCTGCGCGCGTTCGACGAGCGTCCACACCTCGGTGGCCGGGTCGGAGGGGTCGGGGCGGCTGGGGAATCCGGTGGCGGGCGTGGCGGCCGGCACGGCGGGCAGGACGGCGGTGTCGCCTGTGGTCACCGCCGGCAGGATCGCGGTCTCCGCGGCGGACGGCTCCGCGCCGGTGGCCGCGTCACCGCGCCGGGCCTGGGCCGGCATGGTCGGGCGGGCCGGGCTGCCGAGGCGGCCGGCCGCGGGTTTCGCGTTGCCGCCGGGCGTCGCGGGACGCGCCGGCGCCTCGTTCGTGTGGTGTGCGCGGCTGCGTACGCGCCGCCCCTCGCCGCGTACCGCGAGCTGGCTCTCGGCGCTGCGTGGAGGCGGGTCCGCGCGCTCGTTGAGCGGGTTGCGCTGGGTCGGGCCGGTGACGCCGGCCGGCCGTTCGGCGTAACCGAAGGTGGTCACCGCGCCTCCCCGGTCCGAGTGGGCAGCGACCGCACCGGGCGCCACTGTGGTGCCGGGGGACCGGGTGGAACCCGGCCGGGCACGGCCGGGTCGGGACGTGCCGACGGGCGGCAGATCCCCTTGAGGTGCTGGTCCAATGCGCTGACGGGCACGGGGGCCTCCTCGGGCTGAGGGGTGTCGACTCACGGCAAATGGGGTGAGCCGACCCGAGTGATGATAGGGCCAACGTCACCCACGCGTGGCAAGTCCGTTACACAGAGCGGAAGTATTTCCCGCCGGATCGCACGAATGGCGGACCCGTTGTCCGTCGCGTGTGGTTGACTTTCGCGCCGGATCGTGGTCCGCAGTGGAAAGTCCTGGTCGGAGCGGATTTTCTTTCCGCTCGGCGTGTCGCGAGGGCGGCTCGCACGGGTCGCCCCGGGTCGCTCGGCTCGTGCCGCTGGAGATCGTTATCCCGCGCTCGGGAATCCCACCGTACTGCATTCCCAGTCCCGTGTGGCGGACCCGGTGCCGTGTCCGGGCATGGTCCGGCGGACGCCGCTGTGCCAGACTCAGCCACCGTGCAGGACGCCGCCGAAAGCTCCGCGCCGAACCTCGCCGACCGGCTCCGCCGGGCCGCCACCGAACGGGGCGACCGGGCCGCGCTGCGCTGGCGCGAGCGGACGCTCACCTGGTCCGAGCTGGACGACGCGGTCACCGCCACCGCCCGCGCGCTGCTCGCCGAGGCGCCGCCGGCCGCCGGACCGGGACATCCGCCCCGGGTGGCTGTCGCGTTCGGCAACACCCCGGACTTCGTGGTCACCTACCTCGCCGCGCTCCGGGCCGGCCTGGTCGCCGTACCGGTCAACCCCGCGCTCACCGCCCGCGAGCTGCGGCACGTGCTCACCGACTCCGGCGCGACGGTGCTGGTCGGCGCCCCCGAGGTGACCGCCCGGGTGGACCGCGCCGAGCTGCCCGGGCTGCGCGCCGTGCACACCGCGCCGCCGGTACGCGGCGACACCGGGCCGGACGGGTTCCCGGCCCGCGCCGGCGACGACCTCGCCGTCCTGCTCTACACCTCCGGCACCGAGGGACGGCCCAAGGGCGCGATGCTGTCGCACCGCGCGCTCGCCGCCAACCACGACCAGACCGACCGGATCGAGCCGCCGGTGGTCGGCCCCGACGACGTCGTGCTGCTCGCCCTTCCGCTGTTCCACGCGTACGGGCTGAACACGGTGCTCGGCGCCGTGGTGCGGCACGGCGCGACGGGTGTGCTCGTCGACGAGCCCGGCCCGTCCGGGGCGCTGGACGAGATCGCCCGACACCGGGTCACGGTGCTCGTCGGCGTACCGTCGATGTTCCTGACCTGGGCCGAGGCGGAGCGTGACCCGGCCGCGGCGCTCGCCTCGGTGCGCGTCGCGGTGTGCGGCGCGGCGCCGCTGCCGCCGGCCGTCGGGGCGCGCTTCACCGAGCTGACCGGGCACCCGGTGCACGTCGGCTACGGGCTCACCGAGACCGCGCCGGTGCTCACGTCGACGCTCGTCGGCGGCGAGCCGAAACCCGGCTCGATCGGCCGTCCGCTGCCCGGCGTCGAGCTGCGCCTGACCGGGGCCGACGGCGTCGAGCTGTGGCGCGACGGAGTGCCAGCCGACGCCCCCGACGAGGACGAGATGGACCTCTCCGACGAGCTGGCCGGCACCGACCCCGGGCAGATCATGGTACGCGGGGAGAACCTGTTCGCCGGTTACTGGCCGGCCGGGCGGGGCGGGCCGGACCCGGACGGCTGGTGGGCCACCGGCGACGTCGCGTACGCCGACGGCGACGGCGACCTGTTCCTGGTCGACCGGCTCGGCGAGCTGATCCTGGTAAACGGCTTCAACGTCTACCCGCACGAGGTGGAGCTGGTGCTCCAGGCGCACCCCGGGGTGGCCGAGTCGGCGGTCCTCGGCGTGCCGCACCCGCGGACCGGCGAGACTGTGCGGGCGTACGTGGTCCGGGCGGCCGGTCCGCCGGTGACGGCTGACGACCTGCTCGCCCACTGCGCGCGTAACCTGGCCCGGTTCAAGTGCCCGACCGCCGTCGAGTTCGTCGACAGCCTGCCGTACTCGGCGATCGGGAAGGTGCGCAAGACCGAGCTGCGCCCGGCGCCCGTGGTGCCGTCGCCGGCGTCGCCGACCGAGATCCGCACGGAGGTATCCGATGTCCAGTGACCCGAGGCTCATCCTGATCACCCGGCCCGGCTGCCACCTGTGCGACGACGCGAAGGCCGCGCTCGACCGGGTGGTCGCGGTCACCGGCGACCGGTGGGTGGAGCGGGACGTCACCGGCGACCTGGAGATGGAGCGCGACTACGGCGACCGGCTGCCGGTGGTGCTGCTCGACGGCAAGGAACACGGCTACTGGCGGGTCGAGGAGGACCGGCTGCTGCGCGACCTGACCACGCCGCAGCTCTAGCCTTAGAGTGCTCGGGTGACGGGTATGCGACGCCACCTCGTGTGGGACTGGAACGGAACGCTCCTCGACGACCTCGACCTGGTGGTCCAGGCCACGAACGTGGCCTTCGCCAGCGCCGGCGGGCCGGCGGTCACCGCGGCCGAGCACCGGGTCCGGTTCCGGCGGCCGATCGCCGACTACTACGCCGAGATGCTCGGCCGGGCCGTGGACGCCGAGGCGTTCGGCACGCTGGACCGGGTCTTCCACGACGCCTACCGGGCCGGGCTGACCACCTGCGCCCTGGCCGCCGACGCCACCACCGCGATCGAGTCCTGGGAGGGCAGCCAGTCGCTGCTGTCCATGTGGTTCCACGACGAGCTGGTGCCGACGGTGCACACGTACGGGCTGACGCCGCACTTCCGCCGGGTGGACGGGCTGCGTGCCACAGTCGGCGGCGGGCACAAGGCCGAGTGGCTGGAGAAGCACCTGGCCGAGCTGGGGCTGGGCGGGCACGAGGTGGTGCTGATCGGCGACTCGCTCGACGACGCCGACGCGGCCGCCTCGGTCGGCGCCCGCTGCGTCCTCTACACCGGTGGCCTGTCCGACCCGGACCGGCTGCGCGGCAGCGGCCACCCGGCCGCCGACACGCTCACCGAGGCGGTGGCGCTGGCCCGCACGCTCGCCTGACCCGGCCCGGTCAGGCGCGCAGGTGGGCCAGGACGGCCAGGACACGGCGGTGGTGCGTGGTCGCGTCCGGCGGCAGGTCGAGCTTGGTGAAGATGTTGCGGACGTGCTTCTCGACCGCGCCGTCGCTGACCACCAGCGCCCGGGCGATGGCGGTGTTCGAGCGGCCCTCGGCCATCAGCGCCAGCACCTCGCGCTCGCGCGGGGTCAGCGACGCCAGCGGATCGTCGCGCCGCCGCCGGACCAGCAACTGGCTGATCACCTCCGGGTCGAGCACGGTGCCGCCGGCGGCCACCCGGGCCAGGCCGTCCAGGAACTCGTCGATCGCGGCGACCCGGTCCTTGAGCAGGTAGCCGATGCCGCCGCCGGCCCCGCCCGCGGTGTCCAGCAGGTCGTCGGCGTACGACACCTCGACGTACTGGGACAGCACCAGGATCGGCGTACCCGGCACCCGGCGGCGGGCCTCCACCGCGGCGCGCAGTCCCTCGTCGGTGTGCGAGGGCGGCATCCGCACGTCCACCACCGAGACGTCGGGCCGGTGCGCCACCACCGCCTCGACCAGCGCGTCACCGTCACCGACGGCCGCCACCACCTCGTGCCCGTACTCGGTCAGCAGCCGGATCAGCCCCTCCCGGAGCAGTACGGCGTCGTCCGCGATCACCACCCGCATGGGTCCGGTGTCTATCACGCCCCGACCCGGTGGTCCGGATCACCTCGGTAGTTCGGCGTGGACCCGGGTCGGGCCGCCGGCCGGGCTGGTCACCTCCAGCGTGCCGCCGGCCGCCCGGACCCGGTCGGCGATGCCGTTGAGCCCGTGGCCCTTGGCCAGGTGCGCGCCGCCGACGCCGTCGTCGGTGACGGTGATCTCCAGCCGGCCCACCTTCCGGGTGACCTCCACCCGGCAGGCGTTCGCCCGGCTGTGCTTCGACACGTTCGTCAGCGCCTCGGCCACCACGAAGTACGCGGTGCTCTCCAGCCCCGGATCGAGCCGGCCGGCGGCGGTGCCCAGGTCGTCGTCCACCACCAGTTCGGTCGGCACCAGCGCCCGGGCGGCCAGCGCGGCGAGCGCGCTGGGCAGGCCCCGGTCGACCAGGATCGGCGGCGCGATGCCCCGGGACAGCGCGCGCAGCTCGTCCAGCGTCTCCCGGGTCTGGGCCACTGCCTCGTCGAGCGTCTGCCGGGCCGCGTCCGGGTTGTCGGCGAGCTGGTGGCGGGCCCGGCCGAGGTCCATGGCGAGCCGGACCAGCCGCTGCTGCGGGCCGTCGTGGATGTCGCGCTCCAGCCGGCGCAGCGCGACCGCCTCGGCCGAGGCGGCGGCGCGCTTCTGCTCCTCCAGCGTGATGATCCGCTGCCGCATCTCGGCCACGCCGGTGAGCAGCGAGTACGCCAGCCCGGCCTGCAGGCGGGCGCAGCCGCGCGCCACCAGCGGGAGCGTGAACAGGGCGAACAGCCCGATCGCGGTGTTCAGGGCGATCCGGGCGCCGGCGCCGTCACCCATCCCGAGGAGCTGGCTCAGGTCCTGGTCGTCGACGCCGCGCGGGATGGCCCAGTCGTAGACGACGTAGAGCGTGCCGCCCAGGGCCAGCACCCACCAGACCACCAGCAGCACGAACGTGGGCAGGGCCACCAGCAGCCGGACGAACGCGTGCAGCAGGTCGAGCCACGACTGCGCGTCCCGGATCGGGGTGAACACCCGCCGCCAGAACCCGGCGCCCGGCTCCGGCCGGCGGTAGACCGGGCGTACCCGGGGCCGGTCCAGCACCGCGGCGAGCCGGAGCCGCTCGATGTCGGCCAGCCCACGGGCGGCGTAGAGGAAGCCGGCGAGGATCGGCAGGCCGAGCGTGGTCACCAGCAGCCCGGCGCTGAGTGAGATCCCCACCACCGCGAGCACGAAGCCGACGATCGCCAGCGGGAAGCCCACGAGTACGTAGGTGGTGTCGCGGGCGAGGCGGCGCAGCAGCCCGTGGACGGGGGACAGCGGAGTGGGCGCGGTGGCCAGTGGTGCGGCGGTCATGGTTCGAGGCTATGGGCGCGTGCCCCGCCGACCCATCCCGCACGCTGGCCTCTTGGGGGTGGGGTTCTCCCTACTGCAAAACGTGAGACTCGCCTCGCCACGCCGGTGACGGAGCGCTACGAGCCGCGCGCGATTGGTCAGGGAAGTCGGGATTGAGCAATAATCGCCACGCGCCGCCAAGGGAGGCGGTCGATCGATCTTGCGGGAATGGAGGGGCAGGTGAAGGCGCGTCGCGAGCTTTCAAGATCGCGATTTGTGCACCTCTTCACAAGCGCCTACTCTGTAGTTCCGACGCGCCCTGCTAGCACAGCCGGCAATCTCGGTCGCCAGCGGGAGTCCCGAAACGACCGGCCCCCGTCGCTGGTCGAGGATCGCACCGCACGGAGTCTCATGAGTCAGCACCGTCAACCAGGCGCGCCCGGCCGCACCGGTGCCGTACCGGCGCTTCCGGACCTGCCCGAGGCGACCGTGTCCCGGCTCCCGGAATACCTGCGTGCGCTGCACACGCTCGCCGACTCCGGGCACGAGACGGTGTCCAGCGAAGGGCTCGCCAACGCGGCAGGCGTCAACTCCGCGAAGCTCCGCAAGGACCTGTCCCACCTCGGCTCGTACGGCACCCGGGGCGTCGGCTACGACGTGGCGCTCCTGGTCGACCAGATCTCCTCGGTGCTCGGCCTCACCCAGTGCCGGGCCGTCGCGCTCGTCGGCGTCGGTAACCTCGGTCACGCGCTGGCCGGCTACGACGGCTTCGCCAACCGCGGCTTCCGTATCGCCGCGCTCCTCGACGCCGACCGGTCCCGGGTCGGCGAGCGGATCAACGGACTCGTCGTCCAGCACATCGACGACCTGCCCCAGGTGGTCGCCGAGGAATCGATCTCGATCGGCGTCATCGCCACGCCCGCCCCGGCCGCCCAGGCGGTCGCCGATCAGCTGGTCGCCGTCGGCGTGACGAGCATCCTCAACTTCGCGCCCTGCGTACTCTCGGTCCCGGACGGGGTCGACGTGCGCAAGGTCGACCTCGCCATCGAGCTGCAGATCCTGTCCTTCCACGAGCACCGCAAGGCGTCGCTGACCGCGCTCCCCGCCACCGGCGGGACCGCCCTCACCGCCCTGCCCGGCGGACTCGCGGCCACCGACACCCAGGAGGCGATCGGCACGTGAAACTGCTCGTCGTCGGCGCGTCCTACCGCACCGCCCCGGTCGCCACCCTGGAACAGCTCGCCGTCCCGCCCGCCGACCTCACCCGGACGCTGGACCGCCTGATCGCCCAGCCGTACGTCGCCGAGGCCGTCCTGGTCTCCACCTGCAACCGGGTGGAGGTCTACGCCGCCGTCTCCGGGTTCCACGGCGGACTCGGCGACATCTGCGCGGTCCTGGCCGATCAGGCCGGCTGCCAGCCGGCGGCGCTCGCCCCGCACCTCTACGTGCACTACGACGCCGCCGCCGTGGACCACGTCTTCCGGGTGGCCGCCGGGCTCGACTCGATGGTGGTCGGCGAGGCGCAGATCCTCGGCCAGCTCCGCGACGCCTACCACTCCGCCGGTGGCGCCGACTCGGCCGGCCGCCTGCTGCACGAGCTGATGCAGCAGGCGCTGCGGGTCGGCAAGCGCGCGCACGCCGAGACCAACATCGACCGGGCCGGGCAGAGCGTCGTCACCGCCGCCCTCGACCTCGCCGCCGAGATGCTCGACGGCGAGCTGGCCGGGCGGCCCGCGATGATCGTCGGCGCGGGCGCGATGGGCTCGCTGGGCGTGGCCACGCTGTCCCGGCTGGGCGCCGGCCCGCTCACCGTGACCAACCGGGGCGCCGCCCGTGCCGTCCGGCTCGCCGAGTCGTACGGCGCGTCCGCCGTGCCGATGGCCGAGCTGATCACCGCGCTCGCCGACGTCGACGTCGTGGTCGCCGCCACCGCCGCCACCGAGCCGGTGCTCACCCGCGACGTGGTGACCCGGGCACTGGCCCGCCGGGACGCCGACCGCGGCCCGCTGGTCCTGCTCGACCTGGCCGTACCGCGCGACGTCGAGCCCGGCGTCGCCGAGCTGCCCGGCGTCGAGGTCGTCGACATCGACCGGATGGCCGCCGTGCTCGCCGACGGGCCGGCCGCCGCCGACGCCGCCGAGGTGGCCCGGATCGTGGCCGGTGAGGTCGAGTCGTTCCTGAGCTGGCTGCGCGGCGCCGACGTGGCGCCGACGGTGGCCGCCCTGCGCGGCCGGGCCGACGACGTGGTCGCCACCGAGCTGCGCCGGCTCGGCCAGCGCCGCCCCGACCTCAGCGACGACCAGCGCGCCGAGGTGGCCCGGACCGTGCACCGGGTCGTCCAGCGACTGCTGCACCAGCCGACCGTACGGGTCCGCCAGCTCGCCGCCGAGCCCGGCGGCGACCAGTACGCGGCGCTGCTGCGCGAGCTGTTCGACCTGGACGTTCCGCAGACGTCCCCGGTCGACACCGTTCCCGACGTGGTCGCCACCGATCTCGACGGGCGGCCGTCGTTCGACGCCGCCGACATCCCGCCCACCGGAGGTGCGCGATGACCGCCCCACTGCGCCTCGGCACCCGGGGCAGCGCCCTGGCGATGGCCCAGTCCGGCCACGTGGCCGAAGCCCTCACCGCGGCCACCGGCCGCCCGGTCGAGCTGGTCGAGGTGGTGACCGCCGGGGACAAGTCGACCGCCCCGGTGCAGCGACTCGGCGTCGGCGTGTTCGTGTCCGCGCTGCGCGACGCGCTGACCGCCGGTGAGATCGACTTCGCCGTCCACTCGTACAAGGACCTGCCCACCGCGGCGGCGCCCGGCCTGCACGTCGCGGCCGTGCCGCCCCGGCAGGACCCGCGCGACGCGCTGGTGGCCACCGACGGCCGTACGCTCGCCGAGCTGCCGCCCGGCGCCCGCGTCGGCACCGGCGCGCTGCGCCGGATCGCCCAGCTGCACGCGCTGGGCATGCAGTTGGAGGTCACCCCGATCCGGGGCAACATCGACACCCGGCTCAGCCGGGTGCTCGGCCCGGACGCCGACCTCGACGCCGTCGTGCTGGCCCGCGCCGGGCTCAACCGGATCGGCCGCGCCGACGTCATCACCGAGACGCTCGACCCGATGCTCATGCTGCCCGCGCCCGCTCAGGGCGCGCTGGCCGTCGAGTGCCGGGCCGACGACCAGGACGTGATCGAGATGCTCGCGCTGCTCGACCACGAGCCGTCCCGCGCCGCGATCACCGCGGAACGGGCGCTGCTGGCCACCCTGGAGGCAGGATGCAGCGCACCCGTGGCCGCGTACGCCGTCCTCGCCGAAGGCGAGCCCACCGACGAGGGCGACGTGATTCAGGAGATCTACCTGCGCGGTGCGGTGATCAGCCCGGACGGTTCGCGTGACCTCCGGCTGTCCCGCACCGGAACGCCCGCCGACGCGGCGGAGATCGGCAAGGCACTCGCCGCCGAACTCCTCGAACTCGGCGCCGACTCGATCCTCGGCCAGGACGCACAGGCCGGCCCGGGGACCCAGCAACTTGGGAGCACAGAATGACCCGCACCCGTAAGCCCGTAGGCCAGATCGCTTTCGTCGGGGCCGGTCCCGGCGACCCCGGCCTGCTGACCCGCCGGGCGCTGGACGCCCTGGTCGAGGCCGACCAGGTGGTCTACGACCGGGGCGTACCCGAGTCGCTCCTGGCGCACGTACGCGCCCAGGCCCGGCCCGACGCCGAGTTCAGCCCCGCCGAGGGTGTGCCGGGGGACGTGGCGAAGGTGCTGATCTCCGCGGCCCGGTCCGGGCAGAACGCCGTGCACCTGGTCGCCGGTGACCCGTTCGGCCACGACTCGGTGGTCAAGGAGGTGCAGGCGGTCGCGCGTACCGCAGCGCACTTCGAGGTGGTGCCGGGCGTCGGCCAGGCCGAGGGCGTCGCCACCTACGCGGGCGTCCCGCTGCCGGGCGTACGCACCGCCGCCGACGTCGAGGACGTCACCGCGCTCGACTTCGACGCGCTCGCCACGGCCGTGGGCCGGGGTTCGCTGGCGCTCGCCGTGGACGCCGGTGACCTGGCCGCTGTCCGGGACGGCCTGCTGGCCGCCGGCGTCGACGGCACCACAGCGGTCGGGGTGACCGGCGACGGCACCGGCGAGACGCAGTACACCACCACGTCGACTGTCGACTCCTTCGTCGCGGCGGCGCTCGGCTTCACCGGCCGGGTGGTGCTCACCGTCGGCGCGGCCGTCACCGACCGCGACAAGCTGAGCTGGTGGGAGAACCGCCCGCTGTACGGCTGGAAGGTGCTGGTGCCCCGCACCAAGGAGCAGGCCGGCGTGATGAGCGCCCGGCTGCGCGCGTACGGGGCGATCCCGTGCGAGGTGCCGACCATCGCGGTCGAGCCGCCGCGTACCCCGGCGCAGATGGAGCGGGCGGTCAAGGGCCTGGTCGACGGCCGCTACGCCTGGGTGATCTTCACCTCGGTCAACGCGGTCCGGGCGGTGTGGGAGAAGTTCGCCGAGCACGGCCTCGACGCCCGCCACTTCGGCGGCGTCAAGATCGCCTGTATCGGTGACGCCACCGCTGAGGCGGTCCGCGCGTTCGGCATCCAGCCGGAGCTGATCCCCTCCGGGGAGCAGTCCTCCGAGGGCCTGCTGGCCGAGTTCTCGCCGCACGACGAGGTCCTCGACCCGGTCGGCCGGGTGCTGCTGCCGCGCGCCGACATCGCGACCGAGACGCTTGCCGCCGGGCTCACCGAGCGGGGCTGGGAGGTCGACGACGTGACCGCGTACCGGACGGTGCGGGCGGCCCCGCCGCCGGCCGAGATCCGCGACGCGATCAAGTCGGGCGGGTTCGACGCCGTGCTGTTCACCTCGTCGTCCACGGTGCGGAACCTCGTCGGTATCGCCGGGAAGCCGCATGCGCGCACGGTTGTTGCAGTGATCGGGCCCAAGACGGCGGAGACCGCCACCGAGTTCGGCCTGCGGGTCGACGTGCAGCCGCCGCACGCCTCGGTGCCCGACCTGGTGGAGGCGCTCGCCGCCTACGCCGTCGAACTGCGGGAGAAGCTCGCCGCCATGCCGGCGAAGCAGCGCCGGGGCTCCAAGGTGCAGGGCCCGACCGCCCTGAGGTTCCGCTGACAGGAGGCTCCCTCATGCCGTACCCCGAGATCCGGCCCCGCCGGCTGCGTCGCAACGCGGCCGTGCGGCGGCTGGTCTCCGAGACCCGCGTCGACCCGGCCGAACTGGTCGTGCCGATGTTCGTCAAGGAGGGGCTGACCGAGCCGAGGGCGATCGCGTCGCTCCCGGGAGTGCTCCAGCACTCCCGGGACTCGCTGCGCAAGGCCGCCGTCGAAGCGGTCCAGGCCGGGGTCGGCGGGATCATGCTGTTCGGGGTGCCGGCGACGCGCGACGAGACCGGCTCCGGCGGTGTCGACCCGGCGGGCATCCTGAACGTGGCGATCCGGGACGTGGTCGCCGAGGTCGGTGACGCGACTGTGGTGATGAGCGACCTCTGCCTGGACGAGTTCACCTCGCACGGGCACTGCGGCCTGCTCACCCCGGACGGCGGGGTCGACAACGACGCCACGCTCGCCGCGTACGCCGACATGGCGGTGGCCCAGGCCGCCGCCGGGGTCCACGTGGTCGGCCCGTCCGGGATGATGGACGGCCAGGTCGGCGTGGTCCGCAAGGCGCTCGACGCCGCCGGGCACCAGGACGTCTCGGTGCTCGCGTACGCGGTGAAGTACGCCTCCGCCTTCTACGGCCCGTTCCGCGACGCGGTGGAGTCGGCGCTGGAGGGCGACCGGCGTACCTACCAGCAGGACCCGGCGAACCTGCGCGAGTCGCTGCGCGAAGTCGAGCTGGACGTGGCCGAGGGCGCCGACATGGTGATGGTGAAGCCCGCGCTGCCCTACCTCGACGTGGTGTCTGCGGTCCGGGCCGCGGTGGACGTGCCGGTCGCCGCCTATCAGGTCTCCGGCGAGTACGCGATGGTCGAGGCGGCCGCCGCGAACGGCTGGATCGACCGGGAGCGGGTGATGCTGGAGACGCTCACCTCGATCCGCCGGGCCGGCGCGCAGATCATCCTCACCTACTGGGCGGTCGAGGCGGCCCAGCTGCTGCGCGAGCGCTACTGACCCCCACCCGGCCGCCCGGCGTCGGACCCGGGGCGGGCTGGCGCCGGCGCGCGTGTTGTGGCGCGTCGGTGAGATCCGCGGGCGGTGCGTTGCCTCAAGTTGTCCACAGCCAGACGCGGTAGCTCACAGTAGTTTTCAGGGCGGCAGGCGCTATGCCCCTCAGCCGACTTTGCTCTGCAGCCACGGGTGCAACTGTCACGAAGCGTAAGCAGCGCTTCGAAGGCTGCAGAGCAAAGTCGACTGAGGTGGTCTTCCTTGGCTCGGCTATTCCGAGCGTCGTGTCCGGATTGGTTGTTATTTGTCTTGAGTGTGCGGCGTTCGCTTCGGCAGTACTGGCTAACGCACAGTGATGTCACGCTCCGTGTGCCTTGAGTGGGGCGGTTGACGCACGGCGAGGTCTGGTCGGGCGGCGGATTCCAGGTTTTCCACAGGGGTGCGGAGCGGGGTTCGCCCGGGTGCATCCGAGCACGGTCGGGCGGATCGAGGCGGGCAGCCTGACGCCGAGCCTGGCCATGCTGTCGCGCATCGTGGGCACGGCCGGCTTCCGGCTCGTGGTCGTCGACGAGGCCGGCACGGTGCTCAAGCCGATGCGTGACCGGGCCGACCTGCGTGACGGCGCGGAGCGGCGGTACCCGTCCCACCTCGACGTCGTCACCGACCCGGAGCCGGGGGAGTGGTGGGCCGACCGGTACGGGCTGGCCCGCCCGCCGGAGACCTTCTACCGCGACCGGCGGTCCGGGACGCGCTGCGCCGCCGCAGCCAGTGGGAGGTGCGGGTGGCCAAGTACCGGAACGTGCCGCCCCCGCCCGATCCGCAGCGGTGCGGATACCGCGGCGGCCCGCCGATCCGCCCATGAGCGAATCGACGGGCCGCCGCCCGGAACACCTGTCAGTCGTCGTTCAGGATCGTCCCGACGCCGGACGGGTCGGCCAGCCGCAGGCCCGGCACACCCGCCACGTACAGCGTGAGCTTCTCGTCCGCCTCGCGCTTGCGGTCGCCGCGAACGGTGACCGGGAACGCCAGCGAGGTCTGGCCCGCGGGGAGCAGCTTGCAACCCACGTACGGGTCGTAGTCCGACCCGGCCTGGGCGGTCGTGCCGTAGGTGGTCGCGCAGATCAATGCCGGCTCGGAGAGCGGGCGGGACACGGTGACGGTGAACGTCATCGCGCGGGTGCCCTTGTCGCCCTCTGCCACCGAGGTGTCGGCCACCCGCAGCGAGGCGCGCGACCGGAACCGGGCCACCTGCGGGTCGTGGTCGCTGGCGCCCCGGTCACCCAGCTCCGGCGCGTCGGTCGGATAGTCGGCGTTGATGTGCGCCGTCCGTACCTGCACCAGGTCGTCGTGCATCGGGTCGTTCACGAACAGGTTGTCCAGCGTCTGCGCCTGGCCGCTGAAGGTGTACGAGTACGCCGACGCGGGCGCGTCCGCCACCAGGTCGTCCCAGAGGTTGTGCAGCCCGGCCTCGTACAGCGGGGCGAGCTGGTCCGACGGAGTCGGGTTCTGTGCGGTGGCGATCGGGTCGTCCGGGCGGGGGAACACGTTCAGGTCGCCGCCGTAGACCACGCGGGCGTTCGGGTCGCTCGCCTCGACCGCCGCGACGATCGCGGCGCCGTACGCGGCCTGCTCGCGGCGCTGCCCGACCCGGCTGTCCGGCCCGGACGAGAAGTGGTTGGCGACCGCCCAGAGCGCGAACCGCTCGGTCGAGCCGGGCGCGGCCTTGACGGTGAACCGGGCCAGCTGGGCCGCGCGGGTGTAGACGTTGCTGCCGTCCACGCCGGTCGACCGGTCCACGTCGGCGGGCAGCACCGCGTTGAACGCCTTCGGGTTCTGCACGTCCGCGTTGGAAGCGAGCGCCGCCGAGCGGTACTGGACGGTCGGCGCGGAGCCCAGCAGCGGGTCCGCGGCGGTCGCCTCGGCCAGCGTGAGCCGGTCGGTGCGGTAGAGGAACGCCGAGGCGATGCCGCGGGCGTCCGCGCCGGTGCGGTCGTACGCGGCGGCGTAGGCGGGGCCGCCGTTGGCCGCGATGGCCAGCGCCAGCTCCTGCACGGTGTCCGGCGCGCCGTCGGCGTTGTTCGTGTCACCGCACGCCAGGGCGCCGTCGACCACCGAGCAGATGTCCTGGTCCTCGGCCTCCTGCACCAGGATCAGGTCCGGGCTGTGCAGCGAGTTGACGATTTGCCGGGCCTGCGCGGCCAGCTTGGCGGCGTACGCCTCCTGGCTCGCCGGCACGTAGTCGAACGGCGGGCTGACCCCCGTACATCCGGTGTTGCCGGCGAAGTCGCAGCCGTCGAACGGGTCGTCCCGGTAGTCGTACAGGTTCTCCACGTTGTAGGTGGCGATCGCGACCTCGCTGCCGCGGTCGGCCGGCTGCGGCGGGTGGTTCGCGGCCGGGTCCGCGCCACCGGTCAGGGTGAGCTGCTCGGGCTGCACGCTGTACTTGCTGAACGCGTACGACACGGAGCCGTAGGCGTCCTCGGTCAGCGTGTCGAACGTGCGCGCCTCGGGCAGCAGCGCGCGGGAGTCACCGGCGGCCGCCTTCACGCCGCCCGCCCCCAGCAGGATGCGCTGGTTGTTGCCGTTGTCGAAGAGCGTGCCGGGGATGTCGTCGAGCGGGTGCGCGTCCCGGAACACCCGGCGGGCGTACGGGTCGGACCGCTTCATGACCGGGTCCTCCCGGTCCAGCACGTAGATCTCGGAGTCGGCGGTGGAGGAGTAGATGTGCCGGGGCGCGGATACGCCGCTGCCGGCGCGTACCCGCATCCGCTCGCCCTCGTGCCGCTCCCAGTACAGGTCGGCGGCGGCCGCCTCGGCCGGCGGGACCGCGTCGTCGACCCGGACCGCGGTGTCCACGTCGAGGCCGGAGTCGAGCTTGCGGACCAGCGAGGCGCCGGAGAGCTGGGTCTGGTTGAAGTACTCGGAGACCCGGCCGCGCAGCACTACCTCGTCGCCGACGGTGGGGGCGTACCCGCCGATCAGCGTGGTGAACGAGCCCATGAAGACGAACAGCCCGTCGGAGGTGAGCGGGTCGCCGTCCTCGGTGCCGAGCCGGCTCTGCAGGTAGAAGCCCCACTGGTCGGCCCCGGCCGAGCTGCGGGTCAGCGACATGCCGGTGATGACGCCGCGCACGTCGTACAACTGGGAGCTGGTGCCGTTGCCGCTGGCCGGGGCGAGCGGCGACCGGTCGGCGCGGCCGTCCTCGTCGTCGCCGGTGCGGCCCTGCACCTCGCCGATCGACAGCACGCTGGTGGCCTGCACGGAGAGCGTGCAGGTGGCGGTGTCGCCGTCGTCGTCGGTGGCGGTCACCGTGACCGCGTAGCTGCCGGCCGGCAGGCCGGTGGCGGTCAGCGTGGCGGTGGCCGTGCCACCGTCCCCGGCCGCCGGGGTGAACGCGGTAAGGCTGATCGAGCCGCTCGCCGGAGCCGGCACGACGGCGGTGACCGCGAGGTCGGTGATCGTGTCGTCGGCGTCGGTCGCGGTCACCTCGCGGGTCGCGGTGGCGCCCGCCGACAGCGTCAGCGCGCCGCCGCAGGCCAGCGTCGGCGGCTGGTCGACCGGGCCGCCTCCGCCGACGGTGTGGCTGCCCAGCCCGTCGAACGTGTCGGTGGCGAAGCCGGCCCACTGCGCGGCCGGGTCGAACGGGTCCGCCGGGTCGGTGTCGCCGGCGGTCACCGAGGGCAGCCGGCGCAACGTGTTGTCGGCGGTGCTGGTGAGCCCGCTGCCCCACTCGGTGCCCGGGTCGACGCCGACCTGGCCGAGGGAGTCGACCACCGTGTCACCCTTGCGCAGCACGATCGCGTCGTCGCCGTTGAACAGCGACCCGCCGTACGTCTGGTCGGCCTGGGCGAGGATCGCGGGCGCGGCCGACGCGGCGGCGAAGACGAACACGTCCCCGGCGGCGACGGTGCCGGTCAGCGCGATGTTCGTCGACGTGCTGGCGCCGTTGAAGTAGAGCTGGAGCTGGTAGCCCGCGGCAGCCAGGTCGATCGGGGCGCCGGTGCCGTTGTACAGCTCGACGGCCTTGTTGTTGGACGACCCCTCGACGTACTCGGAAATGAGCAGGTCGGTGGGCGCGGCGCTGGCCGCGGGGGGTGCGACAGCGATCGCCGTGAGGGTGACGGCGGCGGTGGTCGCGAGCGCGGCGAGGGTGCGGCGCGGGCGCATGGGGCCTCCACGGTGGGTGGACAGGAACTAACGAACGTTAAGGGTCTCGTGGGTCCACCGTCCAGCCCTTCGGTGGCCGTCCGGTGAACGGTCAGCGGTGACTGTCCAGCCGGTGCACCAGTTCGGCGACGTCCACCCCGTACTCGCACCAGTCGCGGTCGGGGCGGTAACCCAGCTCGGCGTTGACCTTTAGCATCGACTCGTTGTCCTGCGCGTTCCAGGTCTGCACCTCGACCAGCTGGGGCTCGGCCGAGCGCAGCTCCAGCAGCATCCGCGCCTTGATGGCCCGGTCGATGCCGTAACCACGGTGGTCGTGGACGACGATCGTGTCGTACTGGTCGGCCCGGGTCGGGTGCTGCGCCGGCACCACCACCTCGGTCAGCCCGGCCACGTCCCCGGTCCGCTCGTGCAACGCCAGCACGATGTACGGCTTCATGCCGCGCCGGTGCAACGTGGCGAGACTGTCCCGCAGCCGGTCCGGGTCGTAGGAGCTGGGCCGCAGTTCCACGTCGTCGGAGTCGCGCACCTCGGCCTTGGCCCGCGCGTACGCCTCGAGCAGCTCGTCCGGCGGCCCGCCGGGCCAGAACTCCACGTGATAGCCCGCGCCCACCTCGGCGGCCATCTCGGTCAGCGCCGGCCAGTCCACCGTACGCAGGTCGAGCACGCTGCGGGTCTCCACATAGTCGCGGGTGAAGCCCAGCGACTCGTAGAACGCCACGGCCGGGGTGTCGCCGACCACCTCCACGCCGATCGACTGGAAGCCCTCGTCCCACACCCGGCGGGCGGCCACCCGGACCAGCTCACGGCCGAGCCCGGTGCGCCGGACCGCCGGATGCACCAGCACCTCCAGTACGCCGATGCCGCCCAGCAGCAGCACGTGCACATGCCCGACGATCGCTCCGGGCGTGCCGTCCGGAGCGTCGTCCTCCTGCGCCACCCAGGAGATCCGCCGCTCGCCGGGCATCACCTCGGACAGGTACTCCCGCATGGAGCTCTCCTGCCAGGGCGGGTCCTGCGGCAGGTCGGCCGCCAGGACCGCGTTCAGCGTGTCCAGCAGGGACGCGATCTCGGCGGACGAGGCGGTCCGAGGGTTCCACTCGCGCACCATCACCCGTCTAGCTTGCCGTCAACCGCTGCCGGGGGGAAGGGTTCAGTCCGCGAATGTACGCGAGCGGTCACCTCACGTTGCGGCTGAGCCTGCCGTACTCGTCGGCCTTGTCGAAGACCGCCTGGGCGTACCGGCGCACATCGTTGTACGAGAGGATGGCCCCCCACCAGTCACCCGGGATGGTCATGTTCCGGCCGCCCTTGCACAGATACTGGCCGGCGGCCAGCGCCGCGTCGTCGATGTCGTGGGGGTTCTTCACGCCGTCGTTGTCCGCGTCGGCGCCGATCTCCTGCCAGGTGGTCGGGATGAACTGCATCGGCCCGAGCGCCCGGTCGTAGACGCGGTCGCCGTCGAGCTGCCCCTGGTCGGTGTCGAGGATCCGGGACCGGCCGCCCTGCCCGTCGAGCGGCTGCCCCTTGATCTCCGGCAGGGCCCGGCCGTCGGGCCCGAGCGTGGCGCCGTTGGCCGAGCCGTGCCCGGACTCGACGTGCCCGATGGCGGCGAGCGTGGTCCAGCTCAGCTGGCAGGCACGGTTGGTCTGGGCGAGCACCAGCTCGGCGTAGGCGTACGCCTGGAGCGCCACCACCGGGATGGCGGTGACCGCGCTGACCCGCCTCGCCCAGTCGGCGAGGGCGTCGGCGGGACGACCGGTGGGTGGTGCGACAGTCACGCCGCCGGGCAGCGGCGTTCCGGTCGGCGCGGCGGTGCCGGACAGCCCGGACGGGTCCGGGAACAGGGGCGTCGCGGCGGGCGCGGCGGTCCGCGCCACGGTCGGCTCCGGCAGGGCCTCGTCGACCGACGCCGGCCTGCCGACGGCGGCCGGCACGATCACCGCGCCGGCCGTGGTGGCGGCGCCGACCAGGGCGAGCAGGAACAGCGCCGGCAGCGTGGTCCGCCCGGCGGGGCGGCGGGACCAGGCGCGGGTGGCGCTGGCCGCGCCGACGGCGAGCTGCCGCGGGCGGGTGCGGACGGCGTGCGCGAACGGCACGCGCCGACGTCGCCCGCCGGCCGGCTGCGCGTCGTCCGCCGCCTCGGCCTTCGCCTCCGGCTTCTCGCCGGACGGGGCGCCTGCGTCAGCCTTCGTGTCCGTGTCGGCTCCGGCGTCGGGCGTGCGCCCCGGCTTCGCGTCCGGCTCGGGCTGCGGCTTCGCGCCCGGGTCCGTGCTCGGCTCGCCAGCCGTGGCGTCCGGGTCGCGGGCCGGGCCGGCGGGCGGCTTCGGGGGAATGGGGTCGCGCTCGCGGCGGGGACGCGGGACGGGCCGGGCGTCGCCGTCGGGCGGCACGGCGGGTCGCAGGGGCCGGGCCGTCGCTCGCCGTTCGCCGTCCACCACCCGTCGAGTATCACCCATCCGTGTGACGGCGTCAGGTCCGCCGTACGCTGATGTCATGCCCCGGTACGAGTTCCGTTGCCGCGCCTGCGGCGACACCTTCGAGGTCAACCGCCCGATGGCCGAGGCCGCCCAGCCGGCCACCTGCCCGCGGGGTCACGCCGACACGGTGAAGCTGCTCTCCGCTGTCGCCGTCACCGGGCGTGGTGGTTCCGGCCCGACTGGTGGGATTCCCAGCGGTGGAGGTTGCTGCGGCGGCTCCTGCGGCTGCTGAGTTTCCGCCGCTCGTCCCGCGGGTCGAACCGGCTCTTGCCGCCCGTGTGATCTTTTGGCACCTTGGGTCGGAATCCGCCCAACCGTTCTCACGATGCGTGACGGCGCGATCATAGGGCAGCATGGATCCGACGTCAGCGGGCGGAGGTTCGACGTATGTCGCCAGAACACCACCTCCCGAGCGGGTGGGTGACCTTCGTGTTCACCGACATCGAAGGTTCGACCCGGCTGGCCCGGATGCTGGGCCCGGTCTACCGGCCGGTGCTGCACGAGCATCGCCGGCTGCTGCGGGACACCCTCGCCGGCACCGACGGGGCCGAGCTGCTGACCGAGGGCGACTCGTTCTTCCTCGCGTTCCCGGACGCCGCCGCCGCGGTGCACGCCTGCCTGACCGCGCAGCGCGCGCTCGCCGGTCACGACTGGCCCAACCCGGACGCCACGCCCCGGGTCCGGATGGGACTGCACACCGGCTACGCCGAGCCGCGCGACGGCGAGTACGCCAGCCCCGAGGTGCACCGGGCCGCCCGGGTGGCCGCCGCCGCGCACGGCGGGCAGGTGCTCTGCTCGGCCGCCACCGCCAAGCACGCCGAACCGCTGCCGGACGGTGTGTCCCTGCTGGACCTCGGCCTGCACCGGCTGCGTGGCTTCGACGACCGGGAGCGGCTGTTCCAGCTCGTCGCGCCCGGTCTGGAGCGGCGTTTCCCGCGCCCGCGTACCGCCGACGCGGCGGCTCACAACCTGCCCACCCAGGTCACCTCGTTCGTCGGCCGGCAGGCCGAGCGCGCCGAGCTGGGCCGGCTGGTCGAGGCGTACCGCCTGGTGACGGTGCTCGGCGCGGGCGGCGCCGGCAAGACCCGGCTGGCCGTGGAGCTGGCCTCCGGGATCGTGGAGGACTACCCGGACGGGGTCTGGTTCGTCGACATCGCCGCGGTGACCGACCCGGGGCTCGTGGCGTTCGAGATCGCCGCCGTGCTCGGCCTCCGCCCGGAGCCCGGCCGGCCGATGCTCGACACCCTCGTCGAGTACGCGGCGCCGCGCCGGATGCTCGTGCTGCTGGACACCTGTGACGCCCAGACCGCGGCGTCGGCCGAGGTGATCAGCCGGCTGCTGGCCGGTGGCCGGGGCGTACGGGTGCTGGCGACCAGCCGGGAGTCGTTCGGCGTACCCGGTGAGGTGGTGTGGCGGATCCCGCCGCTGTCGGTGGACGAGGGGCCCGACGGTGGCAGTGACGCGGTGGCGTTGCTGCTGGACCGCACGGCGGTGGCCCGGGGCGGGCGGGCGCCGGAGGCGGCCGAGCAGGCCGACCTGCACCGGGTGGTCCGCCGCCTGGACGGGCTGCCGCTGGCCATAGAGCTGGCCGCCGCCCGGCTGCGGGTGCTCTCCGCCGGGCAGCTGGCGGAGCGGCTGGACGACATGCTGGGCACGCTCGACGCGGGACGGGAGACGGCGGAGCCGCCGCCGGTGGAGGCGGGCTGGAGCGGCAACCAGCAGGACACCGTGGACCTGGTGGCCGCGGCGACCGGCGCCGCACCGCCCACGCCGGCGACCCGCGCGGTGCAGCGCTCGGCCAGTGAGCGGCACCTGACCATCCAGGCGACCGTCACCTGGTCGTACCGGACGCTCGGCGCGCGTTCGGCCCGGCTGCTGCGCTGGATGGCGGTGTTCGCCGGACCGGTGGACCTGCCCACCGTGCAGTGGCTGCTCGGCGAGGACCCGCTCGACCCGCTCTCGGTGCTCGTGGACAAGTCGATGGTGCTGGCCGAGCCGCACGCCTCGGGCAGCACGTACCGGATGCTCGACCCGATCCGGGCGTACGCGGCCCGGCGGCTGGTCGAGGCGGGCGAGGAGCAGAGCGCCCGGGACCGGCACGTGGACTGGTGCCGGCACGCGCTGGACCGGGCGTGCCTCGGGCCGGACGGCCGTCCGGTGACGCTCTCCCTGTACGCGCTGGATCCGCTGGCCGGTGAGTTGCGGGCCGCGCTGCGCTGGTGCGCGACCGGCGGTAGCGCCCGGGCGGGGCTGCGCCTGGCCGGCGACCTGGACCAGTGGTGGCGGGAACGCGGGCTGGCCCGGGAGGGGCGGCTCTGGCTGTTCCGGCTCTACGGCCGGCTCGCCGAGACCGGTGAGGTGATGCCGGAGGCCGAGCTGGCCGCCGCGTACCACATGCATTCGCTGCACGCGGGCGCGGACGGCGAGTTCGGCGAGGAGCTGCGGTACTCGCAGCGGGCCGAGGCGGCCGCCCGGCAGTCCGGTGACCGGGGGCTGCTGGCCCGGGTGCTGGCCGGGCGCGCCGCGCCGCTCGTCGACATGGGCCAGTTCGCCGAGGCGGAGCGGGTCTGCCGCGAGGTGATCGACTGGGCGTACGCGCAGGACGTGGTCGGGGACGCGCTGCTCGCCGTCTACAACCTGGCCGAGCTGCTCTGGCGCCGGGGCGCGCTGGACGAGGCCGCCGAGGTGCTCGCCGCGGCCCGCCCGGTCGAGGCGTCGCGGCCGGCGGAGCGGGGCGGCCGTTCGGTGGACATGCTGCTCGGGATGGTGGCGCTGGCCCGGGGTGACCTGGTGGCGGCACACGAGCACCTGCTGGTGGCGTTGCGGTCGCGGATGAGCCACGGCTACCTGGGCCGGGCCTGCGACACGATCAACGCGATAGCGGTGCGCTGCGCGCTGGCCGGGGACGCGCTCTCCGCGGCCCGGCTGTTCGGCGCGGCGCAGGCCACCCGGTCGAACCTGCGGGCCACGCCGGGGATATACGGCCCGTACTGGGCGGCCCGGCAGGCGGAGCTGCGCCGGGTGCTCGGCGACGAGGCGTTCGACGCCGCCTACGGCGCCGGGGCGGGGCTGCGGCTGGACGAGGTGGCTGCGCTGGCGCTGCACGTCGAGCATCCGGACCTGGCCGCCGACTCGCCCCGGTTCGGCGTTCCCGCGCAGGGCTCCTGGCCGGCGTTCCAGCCGCGCAGCACGGCGGGCTGAGGCGGGCGACCGTTCCGTACTGCGCCGGGGAGCCCGCCGTGCGGCGGACTCCCCGCGTGGTGCGTCAGGCGCGGGCGGCGGCGTGGCGTTCGGCGTCGGCCTTCATCCGGGCGGCGCGGTCGAGGTCGGCCGGGGACACGGCGGCGACCGAACCGAAGACGCTCACCGCCTGGTAGTACGTCCAGGCGAGGCTGTAGCAGGCGGGCCGGACCACCGCGTTGTACGTGGCGCAGACCCGCTTCAGGTCGGCGTAGAAGGCGTTGTCCAGACGGGCCTTGTTGGCGGAGAAGACGCCCATCGCCTTGTGGTTGCGGTAGCCGAAGTCGTGCCGGTAGCAGGAGAGCTTGAAGTTGAAGCCGATCGGGTTGTCCGGGCTGGACGAGCAGTAGTCGGTGGACCAGTCGAAGCCGTACTCGGTCCAGGGGGACCGGTTCTGCCGGGCGCTGTTCCAGGCGTTGTAGCTGGACGCGCTGGTCTGCGTCCAGCTGGTCAGGACGGACAGCTTCTGCTGGGTGCTCACCGCGGCGGCGGCCGGCGTGGCCAGACCGAGCAGTGTGAGCAGGGCGAGTGCGCCGGCGGCGAGGGTGGTGGCGAGGCGACGGGACACGGGAACCTCCGCGTGGTGGTGGCCGGGATCTCCGGGTGTCGACAAGTGTCGATCAAAGGGGTGAGCTGGGGCGATGCCCCGGGGAACGGCTCGCTGACATCCGCCTGAACAGACGAATGCCCCCGGACCGGCGAGGCGGCCCGGGGGCATTCGGGGTGAATCAGCGGACGAAGCGCGGCGGGCTCGCCGGGCTCTCGTTCGCCAGCCGGTCCAGCGCGGTCACGTAGTAGGTGTACCGGGCGCCGTCGGCCGCCGTGGTGTCCACCCAGGACTGCACGGTGCCGTCGGTGGCCCGCACGGTGCCGACCAGGTGCGAGGCGTCGGCGAAGTCGCAGCGCCCGGCCAGGCCGTGCCCGTCGAACCGGTAGATCGCGTACGACGCGGCGGTGCCGAGCGGGCCCTTGCCGTCGGCCGGCTGACGCCAGCTCAGGCGTACCCCGTCCGCCTCCCGCTGGGCCTTGGTGACCACCGGGAACAGCAGCGGCTTGCGCGGCAGGTGCGTCATGGTGGGCACCAGCGCGGGGCGGGAGTAGTGCTCGACGGCGTAGATGTCGGTGGCGCCAAGCCGGTTCGCCCGTACCTGCACCGCGGAGAAGTGCACGTTGCCGAGCACCTCCGGGTACGACCGGTTGAGCGTCAGGTGGTTCGACAGCTCCTGCGGGTTCATCCAGAACGACCCGTACGCCGGGTCACCGCTCTTGTAGTCGGCCTGGCCGATGTAGAGCTGCACCCGCGTGCCGCGCACCTGCTCGGCCCACCACGGCACGAGCCGGGCGTAGTCGGCGGCCGGGTACTGGCCGATGTACCAGTAGAGCTGCGGCACGATGTAGTCGATCCACTCCTCCTTGACCCACTTGCGGGAGTCGGCGGAGATGATGTCGTACGACTGCGAGCCGGTGGTGTCCGAGCCGTTCGGGTCGGCCGACGCGTTGCGCCAGATGCCGAACGGGCTGACGCCGAACTTCACCCACGGCTTGACCGCCTTGATCTTGGCGTTCATCTCCTGGATCAGCAGGTTGATGTTGTCCCGCCGCCAGTCGGCCTTGTCCGTGAAGCCCCTGTTGTACGCCGCGAACGTGGCGTCGTCGGGCACCTGGTAGGTGCCGCTCGGGTACGGGTAGAAGTAGTCGTCGAAGTGCACGCCGTCGATGTCGTACCGCTTGACCGCGTCCATCATCGCGGTCTGGACGAACTCGCGGACCTCGGGGACGCCGGGGTTGTAGTAGAGCCGGCTGCCGGCGACGCCGGCGGGCGGGTAGGCGAAGACCCAGTCGGGGTGCTGGCGGGCCGGGCTGTCCGGGGCCAGTTGCGACAGGTCGGCGCCGGCGCCGCCGGGGGCGGGCATGGAGACGCGGTACGGGTTGAACCAGGCGTGGAACTCCAGGTTCCGCTTGTGTGACTCGTCGACCAGGAAGGCCAGCGGGTCCCAGCCGGGGTTCTTGCCGCGTACGCCGGTCAGGTACTCCGACCACGGCTCGTACGGCGAGGGCCAGAACGCGTCGGCGGTCGGGCGGACCTGGACCACGACGGCGTTGTGGTTGAGCTTCTGGGCCAGGTCGAGCCAGGCCAGGTATTCGGCCTTCTGCTTGGCCACCTGGTCCGGCGCGGTCCAGGAGTCCTTTGTGGGCCAGTCGATGTTCGTCACCGAGGCGATCCACATGGCCCGGAACTGGCGCTTGGGGGTGGCCGGGTCGGTGACGCAGTCGGTGGAGGGGGAAGTGGCGGTGCTGGTGTCGTCGGGTGCGGCCTGCGCCGGCGTGCCGGCGACCAGCGCGCTGAGCAGCGCCGCGGCCAGCGCGGCGGCTCCGAGCCGAGTTGCCTTCATGCGGTGCGGTCCCTTCGTCGGGTCCGGGGGGACGATCGGCGGGCGGGGTTGCGGCAAGATTCGCCGCACTGCCCACGCCTCCGGTAGGAAACTTTCATCTATCCGTGTCCGGCGCAAGACCTTGACCGGTGATCGATGTCCCGCGCCGTCCGACCTCGGCCGGATCGTGACGATTCCGATACCTGCCGTGCGGGATTGGAGCGGAAAACGGCTGGGTAGCTAGCCCGGTCACAGACCGCCACCGTGGCGGCCACACGGCGGGGGAGGTGATCAGATGTCGGTCCTGCGAACCAAGCCGATCGGGGACGTGCTCGCCCAGGGCGACGCCGACGGCGAGGACGGCAAGCCGGGACTGCGGCGCCGGCTCGGCGCGGTCGACCTGATGGGCTTCGGCATCGGCATCGTGATCGGCACCGGCATCTTCACGCTCACCGGTGTCGAGGCGCGCAACAGCGCCGGGCCGGGCGTGGTGATCTCGTTCGGCATCGCCGGCCTGGTCGCGCTGCTCGCCGCGCTCTGCTACGCCGAACTGGCCAGCAGCGTGCCGACCGCCGGCAGCGCCTACACCTACGCGTACGCGACGATGGGCGAGATCGTCGCCTGGATCATCGGCTGGGACCTGCTGCTGGAGTTCGCGCTCGGCGCGGCGGTGGTGGCCCGCGGCTGGTCCGGCTACCTCGCCGACCTGTTCGGCCTGCCCAGCGCCTGGTTCGCCGAGGAGGGCAGCGTCGTCAACCTCGGCGCGATCGGCATCGTGCTGGTGCTCGGCGTGGTCGCCATCGTCGGCATCCGGGAGTCCGCCCGGGTCACCAACCTGCTGGTGCTGGTCAAGGTGGCGATCTGCGCCTTCGTGATCATCGCCGGGCTGTTCTTCGTCAAGGCGGCCAACCTCAGCCCGTTCATCCCGGCCGCCGAGCCGGCCGGCGCCGGGGACGACGGCATCAAGCAGCCGGTCACCCAGGTCATCTTCGGGCTGGAGCCCTCCGTCTTCGGTTTCGTCGGGGTGCTCACCGCCGCCGCAGTGGTGTTCTTCGCGTACACCGGGTTCGAGGCCGTGGCGAACCTGGGTGAGGAGACCCGCAAGCCCAAGCGGGACCTGCCGCTGGGTCTGCTCGGCACGCTGCTCATCTCCACGGTGCTCTACATCGGCGTCTCGCTGGTCGTGGTCGGCATGGTCAAGTACACCGAGATCGACGAGGGCGCGCCGATCGCGTCCGCGTTCCGGGCGGTCGGCGCCGGCTGGGCCGCGGTGCTCGTCTCCATCGCCGCCGTCGCCGGGCTCACCAGCGTGATCCTGGTCGACCTGGTGGCCATGGGCCGGATCGGCTTCGCCATCGCCCGGGACGGGCTCATCCCGCCCGCCATCGCCAAGGTGCACCCGCGCTGGGGTACCCCGTACCGGATCGCCGGGATCATGACCGTCGCGGTGGCGCTGCTCGCCGGTTTCCTTCCGCTGTCGGCGCTGGCCGACCTGGTCAGCATCGGCGCGCTCTGCGCGTTCACGCTGGTCGCGATCGCGGTGCCGATCCTGCGCAAGCGCCGGCCCGACCTGGAGCGGCCGTTCAAGGTGCCGTTCTCGCCGGTGCTGCCGATCCTCACCGCCGTGGCGTGCCTCTACCTGAGCCTGAACCTGTCGGTGGAGACCTGGCTGCGGTTCCTCGCCTGGATGCTGATCGGCGCGGTCATCTACTTCGGGTACGGCCACCGCAAGAACCGGCTCGCCCGGCGCGAGCACTCGGACACCCCCGAGCCCGCCCCCACCCCCTGAGGCGGGCACCGCGGAGCCCTCCCGACGCGCGGGTCGGGAGGGCTCCGCCCTGATCGACCGTGAATTTCTGCAACGTTGTAACTCTCCGTGTGAAGAGGTCGTCACGTCGTCGTGAGGCGGTACAGTGCGGCCAGCGTTCACCGGGAGGACAGTTCAGTGCGGCACAGGCTCAAGGACGTCGCGGAGCGGGCCGGAGTGTCGGTGAAGACCGTTTCCAACGTCGTCAACGGCTACCAGCACGTACGCGCCGACACCCGGGCCCGGGTCGAGGAGGCCATCGCCGCGCTCAACTACCGGCCCAACCTGTCGGCCCGCAACCTGCGCAAAGGGCGTACCGGGGTGATCGCCCTGGCCGTGCCCGAGCTCGACATCCCCTACTTCGCCGAGCTGGCCCGGCACGTCGTCACCGCCGCCGCCGACCACGACTGGACGGTGCTCATACACCAGACCGGCGGCGGCTCCGAGCAGGAGCGCAAGGCCGCCAGCGGCATCGGCGACCACATGATCGACGGCCTGATCCTGAGCCCGCTCGCGCTCACCTCCGACGACCTCGCCGCCCTGCACGGCCTGCCCGTGGTGCTGCTCGGCGAACGGGTCGACAACGGCCCCGCCGACCACATCATGATCGACAACGTGGCCGCCGCCCGGGAGATCACCGCCCACCTGATCGGGCTCGGCCGCCGCCGGATCGCCGCGATCGGCTCCCAGCGCACCCCCGAGGGCGCCAGCGCCCGGCTCCGCCTGGCCGGCTACACCGCCGCGCTGGCCGAGGCCGGCATCGCGTACGACGACCGCCTGGTGGCGCCCGCGCCGGCCTGGCACCGCGCGGACGGCGCCGCCGCCATGCGGCACCTGCTCGCCACCGGGGTACGCCCCGACGCCGTCTTCTGCTTCAACGACACGCTCGCGCTCGGCGCGCTGCGCGCCCTGCACGAGGCGGGCCTGCGCGTGCCCGAGGACGTCGCGGTGGCTGGCTTCGACGACATCGAGGACGGCCGCTTCTCGATCCCGACGCTGACCACAGTCGCCCCCGACAAGGAACGCATCGCCCGCCTGGCGGTCGAGCTCCTGGCCGGACGTCTCGGCCCCGACCGCGACTCCCCACCCCGCGAGCTGGTAACCCCTCACCACCTAGCCCTGCGAGAGTCCGCCCCCCTCTAGCCCCGCGTCTCAGCCGCGTCTCAGCCGCGTCTCGGCCGCGTCTCGGCCGCGTCCCAGCCGCGTCCCGGCCGCGTCTCAGCCGCGTCGATCATGAAGTTGGCGGCGATGTCGATCTCCTTGAGTGCCGCCAACTTCATGATCGACGGGGTGGGTCCGGGTCCGGGGTGGGGCCGGCTCGGCCGGGGTCAGTCGAAGAAGCGGGCCAGGTGGGATGCGGGTGGGGGCGGCGCGTCCGGGGGCAGGGGAGTGAGGTCGGCGAAGACCGACGCGCCGTCGCAGCCGACGTGCAGCGGATACCAGCGCGGCGTACCCGGCGGGCGCTGACCGCAGATGCCCTTGAACGTCTGCACGTCCAGCAGGCGTACGTGGGTCGGGTCGGCCACCGCGTTCACGTGCCGCCACCAGGGGCTCATCACGTGGAGCACACCGCCGGGCCGCAGCACCCGGTGGCACTCGTCGAACAGCGGCAGGAAGTCGATCAGGTGCTCGACGATGTGCACCGCGAAGAACACGTCCACCGAGGCGTCGCGCAGCGGCAGCGAGCCGGCGAGATTGGCGACCGCGTTCACCCCCGGCGCCGGATAGATGTCCAGCCCCAGGTTGCCCGGCCACTGCTTGGTCGCACCGCAGCCCAGGTCGACCACCACCGGCGCCCGCCCGCCCACGGCGACCCGGCACCAGACCCCGAGTACGCCCGACAGCCGGCCGATCAACTCCCGTACCAGCCGCAACTGCGCCGGGTCGGCGACCGCGCCGGTCAGGTGCGCCACCCCCCGGTCGAAGCGCACCTCGACGGTCGTCCCGCGTAGCCGCTCGTCGTGCCGGACCAGGTCGGCCCATGCCTCGGCGAGAAACTCGTCGGTTTGCCGGAGTCGCTCACCCGAGAGCGCGGTCTGCCCCATCGCCACCATGCGCCACCTCCGGCGGCCCGTTACCCCCATTTCACCCCAATATGCCCCGACCCGTCCGCCGTCCTCCTCCACCCCGTCCCGCCGTCCGCCCCGCCCCACCCCGTTGATCAAGGAGTTTGTGTCACCAGAAGACGCCCGCGAGGACACAAACTCCTTGATCACCGGGGCGCGCCCGAGATCTTGGAAGATTTCGGCCGTCATGGGGGCACTTTCCTTCCAAGATCTCCCGCGACTCGGGGATCAAGGAGTTCGTGCTGGCGTCGGCGTGGATGGACCCGAACTCCTCGATCGCGAGAGGCCACCCCCCACCCCGTTGATCAAGGAGTTTGTGTCCTTTTTCGAGGGCGACGTCCACACGAACTCCTTGATCACCGCCGGTTTCGGGGCGGGGTGCACGCTCCGACGGGAGGCTTGGGGGCGGGCGCTGTCGATCATGGAGTTGTGGCCCGGGCCAAGCTCGCAAAAGGGGCAGGCGAGGGGCCGCAACTGCAAGATCGACGCGCTGAGGGGCGGGAGGGGCGGGGAGGGAGGGGCGGCGGGCGGGCGGGAGGGAGGGAGGGAGGAGGGTCAGGGGGAGAGGGTTCGGCGGATGGTGCGGGAGCTGCGCATCCGCTGGCGCGGCTGGGCGGCCGCTGCCTTCGGGCGCTTGAGGTGGTAGCGGTGCAGCTCGTTGTTGCCGGGCAGCGACGGGTCCTCGCTCATCGCGACCAGTTCCCAGCCCTGGTCACCGGCCCGGTTCAGGTGGGCCAGCGCGGTGTCGCCGTACGGTGTCACGTCGATCATGGAGCCGTCCGGGCCGTACCAGATGAAGACGACCTCGAACCCGAGGTCGGTCGACGCGGGTTGACGACGACGGACCAGCAGCGCGTACTCCCACTTGAGCATGCGCTCATTGTGGACCCGCACGCGCGACTCGGCATGGATCAGTGTTCGGCGATCCGTCCGTCCGCCACGCGCAGCCGCCGGTTGACGCTCACCGCGTCGAGCATCCGCCGGTCGTGGGTCACCAGCAGCAGCGTGCCCGGGTAGCTCGCCAGCGCCGATTCGAGCTGCTCGATCGCGGCCAGGTCGAGGTGGTTGGTCGGCTCGTCGAGCACCAGCAGGTTCACGCCTCGCCCCTGCAGCAGCGCCAGCGCGGCCCGGGTCCGCTCGCCGGGGGACAGCGTCGCCGCCGGCCGCAGCACGTGGTCGGCCCGCAGCCCGAACTTCGCCAGCAGCGTCCGCACGTCCGCCGGGGCGAGATCGGGTACGGCGGCGCCGAACGCGTCGAGCAGCGGCTGGTCGCCGAGGAAGAGTCCCCGGGCCTGGTCGACCTCGCCGACCACCACGCCGGGGCCGAGCGCGGCGTGCCCCTCGTCCAGCGGGAGCCGCCCGAGCAGCGCGGCGAGCAGGGTGCTCTTGCCGGAGCCGTTCGCCCCGGTGATCGCCACCCGGTCGGCCCAGTCGATCTGCAGGTCCACCGGGCCGAGCGTGAAGCCGCCACGGCGTACCACTGCTCCTCGCAGCGAGGCCACGACGGCGCCGGCGCGGGGCGCGGCGGCGATCTCCATCCGCAGCTCCCACTCCTTGCGCGGCTCCTCGACCACCTCCAGCCGCTCGATCAGCCGGGCCGTCTGCTTGGCCTTCGCGGCCTGCTTCTCGGTCGACTCGGTGCGGAACTTGCGGCCGATCTTGTCGTTGTCGGTGGCCTTGCGGCGGGCGTTCTTGACGCCCTTCTCCATCCACGCCCGCTGGGTGCGGGCGCGCGCCTCCAGGTCGGCCTTCGTGTCGGCGTACTCCTCGTACTCCTCGCGGGCGTGCCGGCGCGCCACCTCCCGCTCCTCCAGATAGGCCGCGTAGCCACCGCCGAAGTGGTTGACCTGCCGCTGATGCAGGTCCAGCTCGACGATCCGGGTGACGGTGCGGGTGAGGAACTCGCGGTCGTGGCTGACCACCACGGTCCCGGCGCGCAGCCCGGTGACGAAGCGTTCCAGCCGGTCCAGCCCGGCCAGGTCGAGGTCGTTCGTGGGCTCGTCGAGCAGGAAGACGTCGTACCTGCTGAGCAGCAGCGACGCGAGCCCGGCGCGGGCGGCCTGCCCGCCGGACAGGCCGGTCATCGGATGGTCGAGGCCGACGTCGAGACCCAGCTCCGCGGCGACCTGCGCGGCCCGCTCGTCCAGGTCCGCGCCGCCGAGGTCGAGCCAGCGTTCCAGAGCATTCGCGTACGCGTCGTCGGCGCCCGCCGCCCCGGCGGTGAGCGCCTCGGTGGCGGCGTCGAGCGCGGCCTGCGCGGCGCTGACCCCGGTGCGCCGGGCCAGGAACTCGCGGACCGTCTCGCCCGGCCGGCGCTCCGGCTCCTGCGGCAGGTAGCCGACCGTCGCCGTGGGCGGGCTGAGCGAGACCGTGCCCTGCTCGCGTGGGACCAGCCCGGCGAGGGTACGCAGCAGCGTGGACTTGCCCGCGCCGTTGACCCCGACCAGACCCACCACGTCGCCGGGCGCGACGACCAGGTCGAGGTCTTCGAAGAGGAGGCGGTCACCGTGGCCGGCGGTGAGGTCCTTGGCGATCAACGTGGCGCTCATCAGGGCACCGAGCCTACCGGCGTGCGCATCCGGATTACCGCGACCCACGCTTGCGGCGGCACCGATCTGAGGGAGACTCACAGCCGTGGTGACCACACTGGCGATCGACTGCGGTGGCGGCGGGATCAAGGCCTCCGTGCTGGATGCCGCCGGGACCATGCGCGCGCGGCCGTTGCGCGTGCCCACGCCGTACCCGCTGCCGCCTGCCTTGTTCGTCAAGACGCTGCTGGATCTCGGCGCCCGCCTGCCCACGGCGGACCGGCTCACCGTCGGCATGCCCGGCATGATCCGGCACGGCGTCGTGGTGGCGACGCCGCACTACGTGACCCGCTCCGGGCCGCGCAGCCGCGTCGACCCCGAGTTGCTGGCCGAGTGGTCCGGCTACGACGCGCGCACCGCGCTGGCCGAGGCGTTCGGCGTACCGGCGCTGGTGCTCAACGACGCCGAGGTGCACGGCGCGGGCGTGGTCGCCGGGGCCGGCTGCGAGCTGGTGCTGACACTCGGCACCGGGCTGGGCAGCGCGCTGTTCGACGGCGGGGTGCTGGCGCCGCACCTGGAGCTGTCGCACGCGCCGGTGCGGTGGAACACCACCTACGACACGTACGTGGGGGAGCCGGAACGGCGGCGCCTCGGCGACGCGTTCTGGTCCCGGCGGATCCGGCAGGTGGTGGACGGCCTGCGGCCGGTGTTCCGCTGGGACCGGCTCTACCTCGGCGGCGGCAACTCCCGGCTGATCCGGCCCGAGCAGGTGGCCCGGATGGGCGACGACGTGGTGATCGTCCCGAACACGGCCGGAATCGTGGGCGGTGTCCGGGCCTGGGACCTGGTCGGCGGCCGGTACGACCCCACAACCTGATCTTTCGCCCCGCAGGAACACTCGCGCTCCCGCCGGTGTTGTGCCAGCGTCGGACCAAGGGCCTGGCGCGACACGAGGAGGTGGGTCGAGTGGATCTTCTGGCGGAGTACCGGCGGGCGACCATGTTCTTCGAAGCGGGTGACCCGACCGGAGCGGCCCGGCTGCTCGAACCGATCATCGAGGCCGAGCCGGACAACTCGTCGGTCCGGCAGCTGCTGGCCCGCGCCTACTTCCAGTCGGCTCAGCTCAACCGGGCCGAGGAGCAGTTGCGCGAGCTGGTCGACCGGGACCCGAGCGACCACTACGCGCACCACGTGCTCGGCCGCACGCTGGAGCGGATGAACCGGCCCGTGGACGCGCTGCGGCACCTGCGCATCGCGGCCGCGATGTACTCGACGAACACCGACTACGCCACCGCGCTGCGCCGGGTGGAGGGCAAGGTCGGCCGTTGACTGATCACGCGGAAGGGCAGCCCGCCCGGGCTGCCCTTCCGCGTACCTAGGATGGGACCGTGAAGCTCAAGCTCGACCTCCACGACATCTACAACAAGGGCCACGACATCGATCGTGCACTGCGCGGGATCATCGACGAGGCGGTGGCGAAGAAGGCCACCCTCGTGGAGATCATCCCGGGTAAGGGGTCGGGCGCGCTGAAGAAGAAGGTGCTGCGGTTCCTCGACCAGAAGGACGTGAAGCAGCTCTACCACCGGGTCGAGAAGGACTCGAAGAACTTCGGCCGTTTGTTCGTGCATTTCCGCTGGAAGTAGAACCGGCATGCCCCCTGGGTCGTTCAGAGGGGGCCGAAAGCAAGATCATGCCGTTTCCGGGTGCTCCGGCACGTACCGCCGTCCGTGTCAGAACTTGGGGTTTATGTAGCTACCCCAGGTCCAATTCTGGTCTTCATCGCTCATGCCGCGGATATCAATATCGAGCGGTTCGAGGTGGGCCGCCGGAAGGGGGTCCGAGTCTACGATAACTTGCAGGGAGCCGGTGAGAGTGTAGTATCCGGAACGCGGATCAATGCACTCTTTCCAGTTGTAGTTCGCGGCAGTGAGATAGATACTTCTTTCCTGATAGCCTTCCTGGTTGAGCATGACGTGACCCCACGAGTAGGTACCCGAGGCGAGCTGGATCTGCCTGGAGATGCACGCAGTGGCCATGCCCTCCGCCGGGATCCGCGCAAGCTTCGTCGACTTGGTCAGGTAAGCGGTTGCGGCGGCATTCGCAGGAGACGCGACTCCAACCAGACCTGCGGCTATGAGAATCGACGCAACAGCGGACCGCAATTTAATCAGACGCAAGGAATCCCCCGATAGTTGGGCCACACACCTTCCGTGAGCGGCCGGTGCCCGTTGCTCGTAGCAAGCTATCGAGGAAGATGAGCGGGCGCAAGGGCATGATGTCTGTCACGAAGCGCTACCGCTCGTAAGCATTTCCTGGTTGTTGCGCTCAGGCACTCCTGGATGGCTAATGGCGCAGTCGGGGGAGAGTGCCGTTCAACATCAGGCCGTTTACCGGCCGCCCCATCGCTGTCAGCACGATCGGGCGCGGCTTGCTCTAGCTTGATCCACTCCAGTACGCCGAAGTGGCGGTATCCCGGCGCGGGGATACCGCCACTTCGGCGAGGTGGTGCAAGTAAGTGGCGGTCAGAGCGGGTACGTGCGCGCCACCGCCAGCATCTCCGAGCTGTGCGAGCCGACCACGCCCACACCCTCCGGCCGCTCCCGGAACCCGGGCACCCCGGAGAGCCCGTCACTGGCGTCCATCGCGCGCACCGAAACGGCGCCGGCGCCGGGCACGAGCGTCAGCGTCACCTCGACACCCTCCGGCGGCGGGGCGTGGAACACGATCCCGAACCCCCACTTCCCGCCGCCCGGCTCGACCGGCAGGTCCCGCCCGGCCACCGAGGCGGACCGCACGGTGGCGGTGCTGGTGTCGACGTGCAGCGTGAGCAGGCGTACCTGCCGCTGCGGCGTCACGCGCACCCGCAGCACGCGCTGGTCACCGGTGCGGGTGTCGGAGAGCAGGTCCAGCTTCGGGGCGGGCAGGGGCGCCGCGGCGGCCGGCCCGGCGCGCATCTCACTGTTGCCCAGCCCGGGGAAGTCGTCGGCCACCGCGATGCTCCGGTCGACGTAGCCGTCGGTCCAGGGCTGCGGCTTCTCCTCGCGCGTGAGCCAAGCCGCCTTCCCGGTGCCCGCGTCCAGCGCGTACATCAGGTGGGTCGGCACGGGATGCGCAGCGTCGAAGCGGTCCACGGCGAGGCCGACCCCGGCGAGCACCACCGCGGCCAGCGCGGCGGCCGCGGCGGGCAGCGCGCCGAGCCGGCGTGCGCGCAGCGCGAGCAGGCCGCGCTGGCCGCCGGCCCGGGGGTGCAGCAGGTCCACCACCGGGAGTACGGCGAGGCCGAGCAGCACCGCGACGAGCGCGGCAACAGCGCCCATGCCCATGCCGAGCGCCGGGAACAGCAGCACCACCGGCGGCAGCAGGATCACCACCGCCACGGCGGCGGCGAGCGTCACCGCGACCACCGGCCACGGTCCGTCGCGCCGGGTGGCGAGCGCGGCGAAACCGGCGAGCGCGCCGGCCAGGGCGGGCAGTGTCGTCAGGTACGCCCCGCCGGGCACCGCCACCGCGAGCAGCACTCCGAACACGGCGAGCCAGGCCAGCCCGCCGAACGCCAGCGCGGCCGGGCCGACGCGGCGGCGCAGCAGCGCGTACCAGCAGAACAGCACCGCGGCGGAGAGCGCCACCACGGCGAGCCGGTACCAGACCGGGCGGTACGGGTCGAGCAACTCGGCGTACCCGGGGCGGATCGTGGTGATCGCGGCCCAGAGCAGCCACGCGCCGAGCGGCGCCACGACGACCGGCAGCAGGGTCAGGCCGAAGCCGGCGGCGAGCGTGCCGGCGGTGGCGCGGCCCCGGCGGCGCAGGAGCCAGCCGAGCGCGCCGACGGCGAGCAGCGCGGCGACGGCGAGCGGCAGCGTCAGCCAGCCGGGGTAGCGGACGAGCCCGCCGAGCACCGGGAAGTAGGTGTCGTCGTGGCCGGCGCTCAGGTCGCCCAGGTCGGTGCGGCCGAACTCGCGGGCCAGGCCGAGCGCGTTGTCGCCGTGCATCTGGAGGCTGCCCCGGTCCACCCGGGCCGGCACGTCCAGCGGGGTGTGGTAGATCGCGCCACCGTCGATGTACGCGGAGTTGAGCCCGACGAACTTCCGGTCCAGGAACGCGGTGAAGTCGGTGTCGTTCGGCAGCGCCCGGTAGATCTCCACCGCGAACGAAGTGCCCACCGGGTGCGGCGCGGCCTTGCCGAACACCTCCACCAGCTTCGCGTTGTTCCGGGACGTCTCGAACATGATCACCGGGCCGGTGGAGCCGCGCGCCTCCAGGTTGAGCACCACCCCGCCGTCACGGGCGAGCGGGTGGTCGCCGGCGAACCCGGCGGCCCCGCACAGGCACGCCTCCTCCGCGTCGGTGAGCACGAAGACGATGTCGTTGCGGGGGCGCGGGCCGGTGGTGAGCGCCCGGGCCACCTCCAGGATCGTGGCGGTGCCGGCGGCGTCGTCGTTGCCGCCCGGCCCGGTCTGCACCGAGTCGTAGTGGGAGACCAGGAACACCTTCCCGGTCGGGTCGGTGCCGGGGAGCCGGGCCACCACGTTGCGGACCCGGGCCAGCGTGGCCCCGCCGGCCGCGCCGGACAGCTGCCCGGCCTCGGGCGCCACCGCGTCCTGCACCTCGGTCTGCAGGCCCAGCCCGCGCAGCGTCGCCACCAGGTGCTCGCGTACCCGGTCGTTCGCGGCGCTGCCCGCCACGTGCGGCTCGGCGGCGATCACCTCGACGTTCCGGTACGCCCGGGCGGCGCTGAATTCGCGCTCGGGCGCGTCCGCCGGGGCCGGCGCCGGGGTGGAGAGGCCGACCAGGACGCCCGCCCCGACGGCGAGCAGCGCGATCAGCGCGGCGACGGCGCTGGTCAGCCGGCGGCGGGGCTTGGTGAGCGCCCGGTCGGCGGGACGGGTGGGGGGTGCGCCCACGGGGACTCCTCGGGGTGGATCAACGGGGTGGGCATCATCCTGCACCCCCGGGGGCTGCGGCGGCAGTCCTCGGACGGTGCGCTGCGGGCGTGACAGCGCTCCCGGCGTAACATCGTCTGTCGACCGTGCCGCTGTGGAGGTGGACCGGTCACCCGCTCCGCCGCGCCGGTGTCGGCCGCGTTGTGTATGACTGTGGTCTGAGTCAGGATCAGCAGGGCATTCGGAAGGAGCCCGACATCACCAGCGAACTCCCGCGACTCGCGGCGGTTACCCGACCGCAGCGGGGTTCCGGCGCATCGGGCGCCGTCCACGTGCCGTCGGCCGGGGCGGGGCTGCACGGCGGCGTACCGCCGGGCGAGCGGCTACGGGTGCTGCTGGTCGAGGACGACGAGGGCGACGCCTTCCTGGTCGGCGAGCTGCTCGCCGAGACCAACTCGATGATCGACCTGCTGGTGGCGACCAGTCTCAGCGAGGCCCGGCAGCGGGTGATGGGCGTGGACTGCGTGCTGCTCGACCTGGGCCTGCCCGACGCGCAGGGCCTGGACGGGCTGCGCCGGGTGCTGGAGATGGCCAGCGGCGCGGCGGTCTGCGTGCTGACCGGCCGGTCCGACGAGCACCTGGGCATCGTCGCGGTCGCCGAGGGCGCGCAGGACTACCTGGTCAAGGGCCAGGTCGACGGGGTCCTGCTGACCCGGGCGCTGCGGTACGCGGTGGAGCGCAAGCGGGCCGACGAGAACGCTCGCCGGCTGCGTGAGGTGGAGCTGCGCCAGGCCGAGTCCGCCCGCCTGGAGCGCGGCCTGCTGCCGCAGCCGTTGATGACCACCGACGAGGTGTCGGTGCACACGTTCTACCGGCCCGGCCGGCACGCCGCGCTGATCGGCGGCGACTTCTACGACGTGGTGCAGACCCGGCCGGACCGGATCGACCTGATCGTCGGCGACGTCTGCGGGCACGGCGTGGACGAGGCGGCGCTCGGCGTCGAGCTGCGCGTGGCCTGGCGGGCGCTGGTGCTGGCCGGGGTGCCGGACGACGAGGTGCTGCCCGCGCTGGAGCAGGTGCTGATGAGCGAGCGCCGCCTCCAGGAGATCTTCGCGACGGTGGCCACCACCCGGCTCGACCTGGCGTCGGCGCGGGCCACCGTACGCCTCGCCGGTCACCCGCCGCCGCTGCTGCTCAGCGGCGGCACTGTCGCGCCGGTGCCGGCCAGGGGCGGGCTGCTGCTGGGCGTACGGCCGCGCCGCCCGATCGCCTTCGACCTGGAGTTCGACACCGACGACTGGTCCCTGCTGATGTACACCGACGGCCTCATCGAGGGCCGGGTGGACGGCGGTGACGAACGCCTCGACGTGCCCGGTCTGACCGATCTGCTCGCCGACCCGGCCAACCGGGCGGTGCCGCTGTCCGAGCTGCCCGCCTGGCTGGTGGGGCGCGCCGAGCAGATAAACGGTGGCCCGCTGGCCGACGACGTGGCGATGTTGCTGGTCACGCGGGGCAGCGGCCGGTGAGCGCGAGCGCGAAGGGCGACGGGGAGGAACCGGTGAAGGCGTACCAGCAGGGGTGGACCCTGCGGCGGCGGGTGGCCGCGCTGCTCGGCGTGGTGGTGGTGCTGCTGCTCGGGTTGGCCGGCGCGGAGGCGGCGGTCGCCGCGCAGAACCGCCAGAACATCGACGCGGTGCTGCTCAAGACCGGTCCGCTGCGGGTGCAGGCGCAGGAGCTGATGAGCGCGCTGCTCGACCAGGAGACCTCGGTGCGCGGGTACGCGGTGAACGGCGACCGTACCGACCTGGAGCCGTACCAGGAGGGCGTGAAGCGCGAGCAGAGCCTGGCCGCCTCGATCCGCGATCTCTCCGCCGACTACCCGGACGTGCGCCGGTCGCTGGACGTGGTGGAGCAGAAGACCGCGCAGTGGCGGAGCCAGGTGGCCGAGCCGGTGATCAGCACGGTCGAGCGGGACGGCGCGGCGGCGGGCCAGGCGCTGATCACCGACGCGACGCGGCAGCAGTTCGACGGCATCCGTTCGTCGGTGAACACGCTCCAGGACGAGATCCTCACCGTCCGGCAGGAGACCGCCGACCGCGTCAACGCGACGAGCAACACGCTTGTCGTGCTGCTGATCATCGCCGCGCTGGTGGTCACGACGGCCGGCGTGGTCATGCTGCTCTCGCTGGACCGGATCCTGATCCGCCCGCTGGCCGCCCTGGTCGGCCAGGTGCGTGAGGTGGCCGACGGCGACTACCGGCACCGCATCGAGGGGTCCGGGCCGCCGGAGTTCCGCCGCCTCGCCGAGGACATCGACCAGATGCGGATGAAGATCGCCCGCGAGCTGGACGAGGTACGCGAGGCGCGGGAGCGCATCGAGTGGGTCAACAGCCAGTTGCAGAAGCAGGCCGAGGAGCTGACCCGCTCCAACCGTGACCTGGAGCAGTTCGCCTACGTCGCGTCGCACGACCTGCAGGAGCCGCTGCGCAAGGTGGCCAGCTTCTGCCAGCTCCTGCAGCGGCGGTACGCCGGGCAGCTCGACGAGCGCGCCGACCAGTACATCGCGTTCGCGGTGGACGGCGCGCAGCGCATGCAGCGGCTGATCAACGACCTGCTGGCGTTCTCCCGGATCGGCCGGCTGACCACCGGTTTCACCGAGGTCGACCTGAACAAGGTGATGGGCGACGTGGCGGGGCAGACCGAGGCGGCCGTGCAGTACGCCGACGCGGAGCTGACCTGGGGCGAGATGCCGACCATCCGCGGCGAGGAGCCGCTGTTGACCAACCTGCTGGTCAACCTGGTCAGCAACTCGGTGAAGTTCCGCCGCCCGGATGTGCCGCCGAAGGTGCACGTGTCGGCGCGGCTGGTCGACGGCGAGTGGGAGATCAGCTGCCGGGACAACGGCATCGGGATCGAGCCGGAGTTCGCCGACAAGATCTTCGTGATCTTCCAGCGGCTGCACTCGAAGGACGCGTACCCGGGCACCGGCATCGGGCTGGCGATCGTCAAGAAGATCGTGGAGTATCACGGCGGCCGGGTCTGGGTGGACACCGACGCCGACGAGGGCACCACGATCCGGTTCACGCTGCCCGCGCTGGAGGCCGACATCGAGGCCGCCAAGGCGGCGGAGGCGGCGGAGGTGGCCGAGGCCGGGGAGCAGGCCGAGGCCGCCGAGGGTGACCCGGCGGCCGTCGGGCGTCAGCCGGACGGCGAAGCACGCGAAGAGCCGCCCGCGGAGGCGGACGGACACGGTACAAACGGTGGCATGAAGGAGACGGTGGGATGACCGCGCCCGCGGACGGCAAGAGCCCGATCGAGGTCCTGCTCGTCGAGGACGATCCGGGCGACGTGCTGATGACCCAGGAGGCGTTCGAGGAGCACAAGCTCCGCAACCGCCTCACCGTCGTCTCCGACGGCGCCGAGGCGCTCGCGTACCTGCGCCGTGAGGGCCAGTACGCGGACGCGGTGACGCCCGACCTGATCCTGCTCGACCTGAACCTGCCCCGGCGCGACGGCCGGGAGGTGCTGGAAGAGATCAAGAAGGACGGGGAACTGCGCCGCATCCCGGTCGTGGTGCTCACCACCTCGCAGGCCGACGAGGACATCCTGCGCAGCTACCAGTTGCACGCCAACGCCTACGTGACCAAGCCGGTGGACTTCGAACGCTTCATCTCGGTGGTCCGCCAGATCGACGAGTTCTTCGTCAGCGTGGTCAAGCTGCCTCCGCGTGGCTGACCCGCTGCTGGACGACGTCGGCGCGCTGCTGCGGGAGGCGGCGGCGAAGGTCGTCGTGCCGTTGTTCCGCCGGCTCGACGAGGCAGACATCTCCGAGAAGGCGCCCGGCGAGGTGGTGACTGTCGCCGACCGGGAGGCCGAGGCGCTGATCTCCGAGGGTCTGCGTCAGTTGCTGCCCGGTTCGGTGGTGGTCGGCGAGGAGGCCGTCGCCGAGGACCCGGACCTGCTGCGGCACCTGCGCGGCAGCGGTGACGTATGGCTCGTCGACCCGGTCGACGGCACCTCCAACTTCGCCGCCGGGCGGCGGCCGTTCGCGCTGATGGCGGCGCTGCTCACGGACGGCGTACCGGTGGCTTCCTGGGTGTACGACCCGCTGGACGGCACGATGGCGGCGGGCCGGCTCGGCGCGGGCACCCGGCTGGACGGAGCGACGCTGCGGACGCCGCCGGCGGAGCCGCGGGTGGGCGCGCTGCGGGGCACCGCGGCGACGAAGTTCCTGCCGCCGGACTTCCGCCGCCAGGTGGAGGAGGGCGGGCGCCGCATCGGTGAGTTGCTGCCCGGCCAGCACTGCGCCGGCCGGGAGTACCTGGACATCCTCACCGGCGCGCAGCAGTTCGTGTTGTTCTGGCGCACCCTGCCGTGGGATCACACGCCGGGCACCCTGCTGGTGCGCGAGGCCGGCGGTGTGGCCCGCCGCTTCGACGGCGCCGACTACCACCCGGCCGACGACGGCACGGGACTGCTCGTGGCGGCCAGCCCGGACGTCTGGGACGAGGTGAGCGCCGCCCTGCTGGGTGGTTGAGCGGCGCTGCGCGACGGCCACGGCACGCTGCGTCGACGCCAGCCGCCGTACGCCGTCTCCGGCCTGGCGTGTCGCGCGTGTTCCGGTATCGTGACCGGCGGTCTCCGCCAGCAGGCCGCCGACCGGCGCCGGCGGAGACGCCGCTCGGTGTACGGGGGCCGGCGGTCGACGGAAGGACCAACACGTGCCCAGGACCAGCTCTACCGGCCGGCGCGCCCGGCGGTCGCTGCTCGCCGCGCTCGCCGCGCTGGCCGTGCTTCTCGGCTCCGGCGTGGCCGCCGGGCCGGCCGCCGCCGTACCCAGCCCGAACGCCCCGAACGAGGGCGGCAGCAAGCAGCTGCGGGCGGCGCTGGAGGCGGCGGCGAAGGGCCACATCGAGGCCCAGAACAAGCTGGAGAACTCCAAGCGCCGGCAGAAGGCGCTCGACACCCAGCTCAAGGACATCGAGGTACGCCTCGTCGGGCTCAGCGCGCAGGCCGGTGAGGTGGCCGCGCAGTCGTACCGGATGGGCCGGCTGACCGCGACGTCGATGCTGCTGGCCAGCGCCGACCCGAACGACTTCCTCAAGCGCGCCGCCGAGCTGGACGTGATGGCCCAGCGGGACAGCAAACGGCTGCGGGAGCTGGCCGACGCGAAGGCGCAGGCGGCCGAGGCGAAGCTCGCCATCGACGCCGAGGTGCGCGAGCAGGCCAAGCAGGTCGCGGTGCAGGCCCGCAAGAAGAAGGACGCCGAGGTGGCGCTGGCGAAGGTCAGCTCCGGCGCCGGGTCCGGGTTCAACGGCACCTCCTCGTCGGCGAAGCCCGCGCCGCGCAACTCGGACGGCTCGTGGCCGTCGGAGTCGTGCTCGGTGGACGACCCGACGCCCGCGTCCGGCTGCATCACGCCGCGCACGCTGCACATGCTCCAGCAGGCCAAGGCGGCCGGTTACAAGCGCTACGCCTCGTGTCACCGCAGCGGTGGCGGCGGCGAGCACCCCAAGGGCCGGGCCTGCGACTTCTCCGCCGCCAGCGGCGGGTTCGAGGACAAGACGGCCACCGGCGGCGACAAGGCGTACGGCGACAGCCTCGCCGCCTGGGCGAAGAACAACGCGAACCGGCTCGGCATCATGTACGTCATCTGGTATCGGCAGATCTGGATGCCGAACACCGGCTGGCGCGCGTACAGCGGTGGCGGCAGCCCGGCTGCCGACCACACAAACCATGTTCACATCTCGATGTATTGACGCGGCCCGCCGGCGGCGCTGCGTACCATCGCCACGGTGAGCAGCACATCGTCCGACGTCATGGCGGAACCGGCGGCCGACGCCCCGGTTCCGCCGCGGGCCCTCCCGAACGGGCTCGCCGCGTTCCTCGTCTTCTTCTCCAGCGGCGCGGTGCTGGTGCTGGAGACCGTCTCGTTGCGCCTGGTCGGCCCGTACGTCGGGGTGACGCTCCAGGTGACCAGCTCGGTCATCGGCATGGCGCTGGCCGCGATCGCGTACGGGGCGTGGTTCGGCGGGTGGCTCGCCGACCGGCGTGACCCGCGTACCCTGCTCGCCCCGGCGCTGGTGCTGGCGGGCATCGCCACCGCCGTCACGCTGCCGATCGTCAGGTACGCCGGTGAGGTGCTGCGCGGTGGCGCGGCGAGCGCGGTGCTCCTGCTGACCGCGCTGACCGTGGTGCTGCCGGCGGCGCTGCTGGCCGGGATCACCCCGCTCGTGGTGAAGCTTCAGCTCGCCGACCTGCGCCGCACCGGCCAGGTGGTGGGCAAGTTGTCCAGCATCGGCACGCTCGGCGGCATCACCGCCACGCTGGGCACCGGCTTCGTGCTGGTGGCCGCGCTGTCCAGCTCCGTCATCGTGCTGGGACTCGCTGCCGCGCTCGGGGTGACCGGGCTGGGGCTCGGCGTGTGGCTGCGACGGCAGGCCGGGGCCGGCGGGCCGTCCACGCCGGGCCGGGTCAAGGCCGCGCTGGCGTTGCTCGGTCTCGCCGCGGCGGGGCTCACCGCTGCCGCGCCGAACCCGTGCGACGTGGAGACCGCGTACCACTGCGCCCGGGTCGAGGTGGACCCGTCGTGGCCGCAGGGACGCACGCTCTACCTCAACTCGGCCGAGCACTCCTACGTCGACCTGAACGAGCCGAACCACCTGAAGTACGCGTACACGCAGTGGATCGGCCTGGTCGCGGACGTGGCGCGGCCGGCGAAGCAGCCGATGGACGCGCTGCACCTGGGCGGCGGCGGCTTCACCGTGCCGAACTACCTGGCCGCGACCCGGCCCGGCACCGACAACCTGGTGTTCGAGCTGGACGGCGGGCTGGTCGAGCTGGACCGGCGGGAGCTGGGCCTGCGCACCGGCCCGAAGATGCGCGCCGAGGTGGGCGACGCGCGGGTGCTGCTGCGCGGCGAGCCGACCGACAGCCGCGACTTCATCGTCGGCGACGCGTTCGGGCACCTGGTGGTGCCGTGGCACCTGGCGACCCGGGAGATGGCCGCCGACATCCGGCGGGTGCTGCGCCCGGACGGGATCTACGTGCAGAACGTCATCGACTACCCGCCGGGCCGGTTCATCCGGGCCGAGCTGGCCACGGTGAAGGCCGAGTTCGCGCACGTCGCGCTGATCGCGCCGCCCGGCGCGATCGACGGGGAGCAGGGCGCCAACTTCGTGATCGTCGCCTCGGACGCGCCGCTGCCGCTGGCCGCGATCCCGCCCGGTCTGAAGCTGCTGCCGGAGCGGGCCGAGCTGATGGACGAGGCGGCGGTGACCGAATGGGTGGGCGACGCGATGGTGCTCACCGACGACTACGCGCCGGTGGACCAACTCCTCGCGACCGCCTGAACGGGTGACTTTCCTGACCGATTCCGACCGCTGAGGTGTACCGGGGCCCACTTCGGGCAACAGGACCGACCATGGGTGGACCGGTCAGGAACGGCGTGCAACTGCTCGGCGAGCGCTATCGGCTCGTCGAGCAGTTGGGTGCGGGCGGCATGTCGGTCGTCTGGCGCGGCTACGACGAGGTGCTGGGCCGCCAGGTGGCGGTCAAGGTGCTGGCCTCACGGCTGGCCAGCGACAAGGCGTTCCGGCACCGGATCCGGGTGGAGGCGCAGGCCGCCGCGCGGCTGTGCCACCCCAACATCACAAACGTGTACGACTACGGCGAGTCGGTCCAGGTCGGCCTGACCGTGCCGTACGTGGTCATGGAGCTTGTCGACGGCGGTCCGCTCAGCGGGCGGCTCGGCCGCGACGGGCAGCTTCCGTGGCGGGAGGCCATGACCATCGGCGCGGAGGTCGCCTCGGCGCTCGCCGCCGCGCACGCCCGTGGCGTGGTGCACCGGGACGTGACCCCGGGCAACGTCATGCTGACCCCGACCGGCGTGAAGGTCGTCGACTTCGGCATCTCGGCGCTGGTGGGGGAGAGCGACAAGGGGCCGGACGGCGCGCTGCTCGGCACGCCGGCCTACCTGGCGCCGGAGCGGCTGGACAACGGGCACGTCTCGCCCGCCACCGACGTGTACGCGGTCGGGCTGCTGCTCTACCGGATGCTGACCGGCCGTCTGCCGTGGCAGGCCAGCACCACCACCGAGATGCTGCGCGCGCACATGTACCGCGACCCGGACCCGATGCCGCCGGTGCCGGGCCTGCCCGAGCCGGTCGCCGCGCTGGTGCAGCGGTGCCTGGCCAAGCGCCCCGAGGACCGCCCGGCGACCGCCGAGGTGGCCCGTACGCTCGCCGAGGCCGCGGGGATCGCGGCGATCGTGCCGGTGTCACCGGCGTTCGGCCGGATGGACCCGGCGCTCGCCGAGAACGCGGGCACCACGATCCTGCCGTGGTCGGCGGAGACCGACGCGCTGCCGTTCTCGGCGGTGCGTACCCGCACGCGGCGGGCGGTGGCGCGGCGACGCAAGGTCGAGGCCGGTGTGGCCGCCGTCGGACTGGTCGCGGTGACCGCCACCATGTGGGGACTGACGTCGCGGAGCCCGGCCAGCGGCGGCGTCGAGCCGACCGAGGCGCGGATGAGCCTGCCCGAGCCGACGCCCTGCGCCGTCGACTACTCGCTGCGCCGCGACACCGGCAAGGACTTCGCCGCCGAGTTGACGCTCACCAACACCGGTGACCGGGAACTGCGCGGCTGGACCATGAACTTCACGTTCCCCGGCAAGCAGACGGTCACCACGGCCCAGCCGCCGGCCCGGCAGGAGGGGCGTACCGTGTCGATTCCCGCGCCCACCGCGACCCCGGCGCTGGCGCCCGGCGCCTCGGCGAAGCTCACGCTGGCCGGCCGCTACACCGGGAGCAACACGCTGCCGGTGGAGTTCACCGTCGGCGGCAAGAGCTGCGGCGTGCAGGTGTCCGGGATCGCCGGGTCGGCGCCCACCACCGCGCCGCCGGTGAAGACGCCGGTCAAGTCGCCCACCAAGACCACCGCGAAGACCACCACCAAGAGCGGGCCGGCGAAGCCCAAACCGGCGAAGCCCAAGGCCGCACCGAAGCCCGGCAAGGGCAAGGAGGGCCCCAAGGGAAAAGCACAGTAGACCAGTCGAAGGGGGGTGGGCCCGGCAAGGGCAAGGGCAAGGGCCCGAAGAAGGACTGACGGTCAGGCCAGCGCGGAGAAGCGTTGCACCTGGGTGATGCCGCCCTCCACGATGAGCACGCTGTCCGCCTCCAGCACCGTGTCCGGTCCGACGTACCGGAACCGTTCCCCGGCCTGCTTCTCACCCACCACCATCACGCCGTACCGGTCCTGCGGCGCGATGTCGCGCAGCGACCGCCCGACCAGCGGCGCCGGGACCTTGACCTTGGCGATGGCGAAGTCGTCGTCGAACTCGATGAAGTCGAGCATCCGGCTGACGATCAGATGCGCCACCCGCTCACCGGTCTCCGCCTCGGGGAAGACCACGTGGTGCGCGCCGACCGAGTGCAGGATCTTGGCGTGCTTCTCCGAGGTGGCCCGCGCCCAGATCTGCTCGATCCCCAGCTCGGCCAGGGCCAGTACGGTGAGCACGCTCGCCTCCAGCGACGCCCCGATCGCGACCACCACCCGGCGGAAGTCCGCCAGCCCGAGCTGGCGCAGCACCACCTCCTCGGTGGTGTCCGCCTGCACCACCCGGTCGAGGTCGGCCGACCAGTGCTGGACCCGCGCCGGGTCGTGGTCGATCGCCAGCACCTCGTAACCGAGCCGGGACAGCGAGTCCGCGAGGCGCGAGCCGAACCGGCCCAGGCCGATCACCGCGATGCCGGTCTCCTCCGGGCGTCTAGCCGACAATGGGTTGCTCCTCCGGGTAGCGGTACAGCCGTCGACGGGTGTTCAACGCGATGGCCGAGCCGAGCGTGAGCGGCCCGACCCGGCCGATGTACATGAGCGCGATCAGCACGTACTGACCGGGTGGGGAGAGCTGCCCGGACACCCCGACGGTCAGGCCGGTGGTGCTGAACGCGGAGGTGACCTCGAACAACGCGGCCGAGAACGACACGTGCGAGGTCAAACCGATCAGGCCGACCGTCCCGCCCGCCACGAGCGCCACGCTCAGCAGCGCCACGGTCAGCGCCTGCCGCTGGCTGGCCGCCGCCACCCGGCGGTGCCCGACAGTGGTGTCCGGCTCGCCCCGCAACTCGGCCCAGATGGCGAAGCCGAGCAGGAAGAACGTGGAGACCTTGATGCCGCCGGCGGTGCTGGCGCTGCCGCCGCCGATGAACATCAGGCCGATCAGCATGGGGTAGCTCTCGTCGGTGAGCCGCCCGACGTTTATGACGTCGAAGCCGCCGGTACGGCTCAACGCGATCTGGGTGAACGACGCCAGCAGCTTGCCCGGCACGTCGAAGGTGCCGATCGTGAACGGGTTGCCCCACTCGGCCATCAGCAGGTAGGCGACGCCGAAGACGGTCAGCACCACGCTGCCCCAGACGGTCAGCTTCGTGGCGACCGCCCAGCGCGCCGGCTGCCGCCACTCGCGTACCGCCTCGAACAGCGCCGGAAAACCGAGCCCGCCGATGATCGCGCCGATGCTGAGCGGCAGCGCCACCCAGCCGTCGCGGGAGAACGCGATCAGACCGTCCGAGTAGAGCGCGAACCCGCCGTTGTTGAACGCCTGCACCGAGTGGAACACCGCCGACCAGAGCGCCCGGCCCGGCCGGTAGTCGTAGGCCAGGAACAGGCGCGCGGCGACCACCGCAGTCATCAGGGCCTCGGTGACGAAGACGGTCGCCGCGATGCGCAACAGCAGCCGGCGTACGTCGCCGAGGCCGAACTCGGCGGTCTCCGCCTGCACGAGCAGCCGGTTGCGCAGGCCGAGCTGGCGGGAGACCGCCAGGATCACCAGCGACGCCCCGGTCAGGATGCCCAGGCCGCCGAGCTGCGTCAGCACGGTGATCATCACGAGCCCGAAGCCGTTCCAGTAGTTCGGCGTGTCGGTCACCGCCATCCCGGTCACCGACACCGCCGACGTGGACGTGAACAGCGCGGTGACGAACGGGGTGTACCGCTCCTCGCTGGTGGCCCAGGGCAGCATGAGCAGACCGGTGCCGACCAGGATCACCGCCAGGAACCCCAACGGCACCAGCCGTACGGGCTTCCGGAGCAGGCGGCGCATCCCGTCATCTTCCGTCCGGAGATTCACCGGCAGGTCAGGAACCGACCAACTGGCGGTCAACCGCGCCCGGTCTGCTGTGCGTACCCATCGACGACAGGAGACGGCGTTGCGACGTACCCTTTCCGCCCTCGGCGTGGCCGGCGCGCTGCTCGCGGCGGCTGTGGTGGTGCCGGCCGTGGCCGCCCAGGCCGGCCCGGACCACCGCGCCGCCGAGCAGGCCCGCGCGACCCAGCGGCCGATCGTGATCGGCCACCGCGGCGCGAGCGGCTACCGCCCGGAGCACACCCTGGAGGCCTACCGGCTCGCCATCCGGCAGGGCGCCGACTTCATCGAACCGGACCTGGTCGCGACCAGGGACGGCGTCCTGGTCGCGCGGCACGAGAACGAGATCTCCGGTACGACAGACGTGGCCGCCCGCCCCGAGTTCGCCGCTCGCAAGGCCACGAAGACCATCGACGGGGTGACAGTCACCGGCTGGTTCACGGAGGACTTCACGCTGGCCGAGCTGAAGACGCTGCGGGCCAAGGAGCGGCTGCCGCAGGTGCGCGTCGCGAACACGGCGTTCGACGGCAGGTTCGAGATCCCGACGTTCCAGGAGGTCATCGACCTGGCGCGGGCCGAGTCGAAGGCCCGCGGCCGGACCATCGGCGTCTACCCGGAGACCAAGCACCCCACCTACTTCGCCTCGATCGGCCGCCCGCTGGAGGAGCCGCTGGTGGCGGTGCTGCGCCGCAACCGGCTCACCCACCGCGCCGACCCGGTGTTCGTGCAGAGCTTCGAGACCGCCAACCTGCGCAAACTCGACAAGATGATCGACGTACGGCTGGTGCAGCTCATGGACGCCAGCGGCGCGCCCTACGACTTCGTCGCGGGCGGCGACAAGCGGACCTACGCGGACCTGGCCACGCCCGCCGGACTGGCCTGGATCTCCCGGTACGCCGACGGCGTCGGCCTGAACAAGAACCTGATCGTTCCCCGCGACTCCGCCGGACGGCTGCTCGCGCCGACCTCGGTGATCCGTGACGCGCACCGGCAGAAGCTGGTGGTGCACGCGTGGACGTTCCGGGCCGAGAACCAGTTCCTGCCGGTGGACTTCCGCATCGGCGCCGACCCGAACGCGCGTGGCGACATCACATCCGAGTACGAGCTGTTCTTCGACCTGGGCCTGGACGGCGTGTTCAGCGACCACCCCGACACGGCGGTCGCCGCCCGAGCCGGCCGCTGACCGTTGCTCCTGTTCACGGGGTGCTCGCCGTTCCGGCGGGCACCCCGTTAGCGTGCCCGGGGTCCGTCGCGCTCGCCCGCTCCCGAGATCTTGGTACGAAACGGCCCCCCGAGGGGCCATCCCGTACCAAGATCTCGGGCCGCTCCATCGATCTTGGACTTGTGGTGCCTCGCGTAAGCCGCGAACCGGGCATCTGAGGCGCCACAACTCCAAGATCGGCGGGGCGGGGCGGGGCGATGCCGCCACCTCGGCGTAGTGGAGTTGATCAGGCCGGGGGTTCGGCTACGTAGGTGCCTCGGCCGGGCTGGCCGGTGATCAGCTCGCGATCGTGCAGCAACGACATCGCACGGTAGGCCGTGTTCATGTGGACGCCGTAGGACTCGGCCAACTCGCGGGTCGAGGGCAGCCGGTCGCCCGGCTTCAGCTCGCCACTCTTGATCTTCGCGGCGATGTCGTTGGCGATACGGCGGAACGGTGCTTCTGCTGTGGGCATGGTGGGGACTCCGGTTGGTTCGGCGAATCCGATCCTGCCCTACCTGCACAAGTAACTGCAACAAGTTGCCCAGCGCGTCGAGAGTGGAGGCTCGCGCACAACCAGATACTGGTGTAGGTTGAGTCGCGTCCGGCTCCGGTTGGTTCGGCAAACCTCGGGAGTCGGACCCGGATTGGGCTCCGGGGTCGTACCGCCGAACGGGCTGCGGTCTCGGGGTCGGCGGCCCGCCCGCGTCCCCTGTCTGCGGGCGGGCCGCCTCCACGGCTCGGTGAGGAGGATCGGCGTGCGAAACGTGCTCAACCTGTTCAAGTCGGCGCGGCGTAACCGGACCCGGAGGCCGCCGAACCAGGGCTGGTACCGCTCGGAGTCGTGCCGGCCGCTGAGCGTCGGGCAGATCCGCGAGCGGAAGTTCCGCACCGTGCGGCACGGACTCGACCCGGCGGAGGTGCACGCCTTCCTCTACCGGGTGGCCGGTGACCTGGCGCTGGCCCGGCGCGACGCGTCCCGGTACGCCGAGGAGAACACCCGCATCAAGGCGGCGCTCAAGAGCTGGCAGTCCCGGTTCACGCCGGGCGCGCAGCGGTGAGCCGGGAGCGGTTCGTCGTACACCTGCCGGTTCTCGCGGCCGACCTCGACGGCGCGCGCGGGTTCGCGCGGGCCATCTGCCGGGCGCTCGGGTTCCTGGCCGACGTGGAGCGCGCCGGGACGACCGTGTCGCGGGAGGACGATCAGTCGGTACGCCACTGGGTCTGGTGCGACCGGCCGCGTGACGGTGGCCGGCGATGCGCACGGGCGGCCGACCATGACGGGGAATGCGGCGGGCGGTGACCGGCGCGATGGCGTGGGCCGACATTCCCGGCGAGGTGCGCGTGGTGGGTGCGGCCATCCCGGGTCGGCGCGGTTACGTGCCGATGTCCGGCGTTGTAACGAGCGGCCATCCTGTCCCGGGCACTTGTGTGCGCCGACCACATAGCCCGTGGGTGACGTCACTTCTAGCGTGAGCCGACAACTGACATTCCCCCTGTCCTCACCTGGAGTCGCAATGACGATCCGGCACACGCGACGGGTGTTCCTTACCGCCGCCACCTCGGTGGCGGTCGTTCTGGCTGCCACGGCCTGTGGCAGCCCGCAGGACACCGCATCCGGCGGCGGCGACGCCGCCGCCCCGGTCAAGGTCGGTCTGGTCTACTCCCAGTCCGGGCCGCTCGCCAGCTACGGCAAGCAGTACATCGAGGGCTTCAAGGCCGGCCTCGACTTCGCCACCAAGGGCACCGGCAAGGTCGGTGACCGCACGATCGAGGTGACCGAGGCCGACGACGCGGGCGACCCGGCCAAGGCCGTGTCCGCCGCGAAGGACCTGATCGGCAAGGGTACGAAGATCATCGCCGGGTCCACCTCCTCCGGGGTGGCGCTCCAGGTCGCGCCGATCGCCGCGCAGAACAAGGTGCTGTTCATCTCCGGCCCGGCCGCCACCGACGCGGTGACCGGCGCGAACAAGTACACGTTCCGTTCCGGCCGGCAGTCGTGGCAGGACGTGGTGACCGCCCGTTCGTTCATCGGCGACGCGGGCGGCAAGAAGGTCGTGGTGTTCGCGCAGGACGGCGCGTTCGGCGACGCCAACGAGGCCGCCGTCAAGGCCGTCATCGGCGGCGCGGGCGCGAACGTGAGCAGCGTCCGGGCCCCGGCCAGCGCCACCGAGTTCACGCCGTTCGCCAGCCAGATCAAGGCCGCCAAGCCGGACCTGCTCTTCGTCGCCTGGGCCGGCACCACCGCGGGCGCCATGTGGCAGACGCTCGACCAGCAGGGCGTCCTCGCCTCCACCACCGTCGTCACCGGTCTGGACATCCGCGCCTCGTGGCCGACGTTCGGCGCGGCCGGCAGCAAGATCTCGTTCCTGTCGCACTACTTCGACGGCGCGAGCGACACCGAGGCCGCCAAGGCCGCGAAGGCGAAGGTGCCGGGCGGCACGCTCGACCTGTTCCACCCGGACGGGTTCGCCGCCGCGCAGATGGTCGTCCGGGCCGTGCAGGAGGGCGGCGACGACGTGGAGAAGATGGTGAAGGCGCTGGAGGGCTGGGAGTTCGAGGGCGTCAAGGGCACCATGAAGATCCGCGCCGAGGACCACGCCCTGCTCCAGCCGATGTACCAGGCGAAGCTCTCCGGCAGCGGCACCACCTTCACGGCGACCGCGCAGAAGTCGCTCACCGGTGACGAGAGCGCGCCGCCGGTCGCGCAGATGAAGGGCTGACCGATGCTCGCCACCCGCGGTCTGACCTGGCGGATCGGTGAGGTCGCCATCGTCGACTCCGTCTACCTCGATCTGGCGCCGGGGGAGTTCCTCGGCGTGATCGGGCCCAACGGCGCCGGCAAGACCTCCCTGTTCAACCTGATCACCGGCCTGCGCCGGCCCACCGAGGGCACGGTCCTGCTGGACGGCGCGGACATCACCGCGCTTGCGCCGCACCGGCGTGCCCGGCTCGGACTGGGGCGTACCTTCCAGGCGTCCTCGGTCTTCGGCTCGCTGAGCGTGCGGGAGAACGTCCGGCTCGCCGTACAGGCACACCGGGGTGGCTCGATGAAGCTGTGGCGGCGGGCGGCGGCCGACCGGGAGGTGGCCGCCGCCGCCGACGCGGCGCTCGACCGGGTCGGCCTGCACCACAGGGGTACGGCGCTCGCCGGCACCCTGGCCCACGGCGAGAAGCGCAAGCTGGAGATCGCGCTGCTGCTCGCCGGTGAACCCCGGGTGATGCTGCTGGACGAGCCGATGGCCGGGGTGAGCGCCGAGGACGTGCCCGAGCTGGTCAGCGTGATCAAGTCGCTGACCGGGGACAGCGGCCGGGCGGTGCTCATGGTGGAACACCACATGGACGTGATCCTGGAACTGGCCGACCGGATCGCCGTGATGCACCACGGCGCGCTGCTGGCGTGCGACACCCCGGAGACGGTGATGGCGAACGCCACAGTGCAGGAGGCGTACCTGGGGGAGGCGCTCTGATGGCGGAACCTGTCCTGTCCGTGGCGGACCTGTCCGTGCGGATCGCCGGACTGCACATCCTCCAGGGCGTGTCGTTCGAGGTCGCGCCGACCGGCGTGACGGTGCTGCTCGGGCGCAACGGCGTCGGCAAGACCACCACGCTGCGCGCGATCGTCGGGCTGACGCCGCGCGGCGGCGAGGTGCGCGGCAGCGTACGCATGGGGGCGCGCAGCCTGCTCGCCCGCCCCACCCACCGGCTGGTCCGCGACGGCCTCGGCTACGTGCCGGAGGACCGCTGCGTCTTCGCCGGGCTCACCGTCGCGGAGAACCTGCGGCTCGCGGAACGGCGCGGTGTCGCGCCCGCGTACGACAAGGTCTTCGCGCTCTTTCCGGAGCTGGAGCGGCGCGGACGGCAACGGGCCGGCTCGCTGTCCGGCGGGCAGCAGCAGATGCTCGCGATCGGCCGGGTGCTGCTCAACGACAACCGGCTGCTGCTCGTCGACGAGCCGACGAAAGGGCTGGCGCCGAAGGTGGTGACCGAAGTGGCCGAGGTGCTGGAACGGGTCGCGGAATCCGTGCCGGTGCTGCTGGTCGAGCAGAACCTGGCGGTGGTACGGCGGCTGGCGACCGACGCGGTGGTGCTCTCCGCCGGCAAGGTCGCCTGGACCGGTGACGCCCAGGAGTTGCTGCTGGAGACCGCGTTGACGAAGTCGTTGCTCGGTGTGGGTTCTGGCTCCGGGGAGGTGCACGCGTGAACACCGTGGTCCTGCTGACGCTGACCGGGCTGGGCCTGGCGGCGCTCTACTTCCTCGTCGCCTCCGGCCTGTCGCTGGTGTTCGGCCTCGCCGACGTGCTCAACTTCGCGCACGGGCTGTTCCTCGGCGTGGGCGCGTACGCGACGTGGTGGGCCTCGGGCAACCTGCCCGGCGCCGGACCGGACGGGTTCGGCTTCGTGCTCGCCGTCGTCTTCGGCGTGCTGGCCGGTTCGCTCGTCGCCGTGCTGGTGGAGCTGGTGCTGATCCGGCCGCTCTACTCCCGCACCATCGAGCAGGTGCTCGTCACCGTCGGCCTGTCGCTCGCCGGGGTGGCGCTGCTCCAGGCCACCTGGGGCGCCGACCCGCGACCGTTCCCGCGCCCGGAGTGGAGCCGGAACGTGACGTCGGTGCTCGGCGCGCAGGTGCCGAACGCCGGGCTGCTGCTGATCGTCGCCGCCGCTGTGGTGCTCGGCGCGTTGCTGGCGTTCCTGCGCTGGACCCGGTACGGCCTGATCATCCGGGCCGGCGTGGAGAACCGGGAGATGGTGACGGCGCTCGGCATCGACGTGCGCAAGGCGTTCACGCTGGTCTTCGCGATCGGCGGGGCCGCCGCCGCGCTGGCCGGCGCGCTCGGCGGCGTCTACTTCGGCACCGTCTCGCCGGGGCAGGGCGGCTCGCTGCTGATCTTCGCGTTCATCGTGGTGGTGATCGGCGGGATGGGCTCGGTGGTCGGGTCCGCGTACGCGGCGGTCGCGGTGGGGCTGCTGCAACAGTTCGTCAACTACTACGGCACGTCCGGGCTGGGCGACCTGTGCGTGGTCGGTCTGCTCGCCGTGGTGCTGCTGCTGCGTCCGCAGGGCCTGGCCGGAAAGGTGGCTCACGCATGACCAACTCGGTGGTCGACGCGCCTCCGGCGCAGGTGCCCGACGAACTGACCCCCGGGCGTTCCCGCTGGCACGGCCTGCGTCCGTACCTGCCGTTGGTGGCCCTGGTGGTGGCGGCGATCCTGCCGTACTCGACGCTGAACCTGCCCGGGATCTTCGAGGGGCCGCTGAACTCGCCGGGCACGCTGCAACTGCTCGCCATCTGCCTGGTCTTCGGCGGGCTCGCGGCCGGATACGACCTGCTGTTCGGGCGGACCGGAATGCTCTCCTTCGGCCACGCCCTCTACTTCGCCGCCGGCGTGTACGGCACCGACATCCTGGTCACCAAGGCCGGGCTGCCGCTGTGGCAGGCCGCCGTGCTCACGGTGATCGGCGGAACCACGCTCGCCGCGCTGCTCGGCGCGGTGGCGCTGCGCACCGTCGGCATCGCGTTCGCCATGGTGACGCTGGCGTTCGCGCAGGTCGGGGCGATCCTGGTGGCCCGCGACTTCGGCGGCCTCACCGGCGGCGAGGAGGGCCTGCCGCTCGACGTGTCCGGGCTGCCGTCGGCGCTCGTGGGCGTCACCAACACGGTGAACCTGTACTGGCTGGCGCTGGCGTACCTGGCCATAGTGGTCCTGGTCGTGCACCGGGTCGGCGCCTCGCCGACCGGGCGGGTGCTGGCTGGTCTGCGCGACGACGAGCGGCGGATCGGCGTGCTCGGGCTCGACCCGTACCGGTTCAAGCTCGTCGCGTTCACGCTCGCCGGTGGGCTCGCGTCGGCCGGTGGGGTGGTCTACGTGCTGATCGTCGGCGGCGCCAGCCCGCACATCACCTCGTCGGAGCTGACGCTGTCGCTGCTGGTCATGGTGGTGCTCGGCGGTCCCGGTACGCGGTGGGGGCCGGTGCTGGGCGGCGTCCTCTACATGTACCTGGACCACCGGCTCACCGCGTTCGGCAGCAGCGACGCGGTGAACAGCCTGCCCGCGTTCCTCAGTCACCCGCTGAGCCAGCCCCTGTTCGTCCTGGGCACCGTGTTCATCCTGGCCGTCTACTTCTTCCCCGGCGGCCTGGCCAGCCTGCGCTCCCGCGTGACCCCCCTCCTGAAGGCCCTCCACCGCCCCCGCTGACCTCCGGCCCCCTCCCTCCACCCCGTTGATCAAGGAGTTTGTGTCCTGATTTCGCGGTTAGGATGACGCAAACTCCTTGATCAACGGGGAGAGCGGGGAGCGGGGAAGGGGAGCGGTCATGGGGGAGCGGCGGCTGGCTGTGGTCAGTGGGGGTGGGACCGGGATCGGGGCTGCCGTGGCACGGGGGCTCGTCGGGGACGGGTTCGACGTTCTCGTGGTGGGGCGGCGGGGGGACGTGCTCGACGCCGCCGCACGCCGGATCGGTGCCGAGAGCGGGCGGGACGGGGCGGTCACGGCCGTCGTCGCCGACCTGACCGATCCGGGGCAGGTCGGCGCGGTCGTGGACGCCGTGGGTGAGCGCGCCGTGGACGCCGTCGTCAACAACGCCGGTGGATTCCTGGGCGGGTCCACCGATTCGCTCGGCGGGGTGGCGGACTGGTGGCGGGCCAACCTGGACGCCAACGTGCTCACCGCCGTACTGCTCACCGAGGCGCTGCTGCCCGCCCTGCGCCGCCCCGGCGGCCGGGTTGTCCTGCTCGGCTCGATCGCCGCGCAGCGCGGCGGCGGCGGGCCGTACTCGGCCGCGAAGGCCGCGCTGCACGGCTGGGCGTACGACCTGGCCGCCCAACTCGGCCCGGACCAGATCACCGTGAACGTGGTCAGCCCTGGCTACGTGGCCGAGACCGAGTTCTTCGGCGACCGGATGACGCCCGAGGGGCACGCCAAGCGCGTCGCCGCCACGCTCGTCGGCCGAGCCGGTGTGCCGGACGACATCGCGGCGGCGGTCAGCTACCTGGTCGGCCCGTCCGCCGGGTACGTCACCGGGCAGGTGCTCGGCGTCAACGGCGGTTCCGTACTCGGCCGCTGACACGCGGAAGGGACGGCGGCCCCCGCCACCCCTGGTAGAAATGCCGGATGAGCCAGGATCGGACGGCCGTACGGGAACGCGCCGAAGCGGTGCTGCGGCGGCTGGCGGGTGACCACGCCCGGCTGCGCGAGGACCAGTGGCGGGCCATCGAGGCCCTGGTGGTCGACCGGCGGCGGGTGCTCTGCGTGCAGCGCACCGGCTGGGGCAAGTCGGCCGTCTACTTCGTGGCGACCGCGCTGCTGCGCGAGGGCAACCGGCACGGGCCGACGGTGATCGTCTCGCCGCTGCTGGCGCTGATGCGCAACCAGGTCGAGTCGGCGGCCCGCGCCGGCATCCGGGCCCGCACCATCAACTCGGCGAACCTGGACGAGTGGGACGAGATCACCGCCGAGATCCACGCCGGGGCGGTCGACGTGCTGTTGATCAGCCCGGAGCGGCTGAACAACCCGGATTTCCGCGACGGCGTACTGCCGAAGCTCGCCGCCACCACCGGGCTGCTGGTGGTGGACGAGGCGCACTGCGTCTCCGACTGGGGGCACGACTTCCGCCCCGACTACCGGCGGCTGCGCACGTTCCTGGCCAACCTGCCCGAGCGCACGCCGGTGCTGGCCACCACCGCCACCGCCAACGCCCGGGTCACGCAGGACGTGGCCGAGCAACTCGGTGACGCGCTGGTGCTGCGGGGCACGCTCGACCGGGAGTCGCTGCGCCTGGGCGTACTCGATCTGCCGAGCCCGGCCCACCGCCTGGCCTGGCTGGCCGACCACCTGGACCGGCTCCCCGGCTCGGGGATCATTTACACGCTCACTGTCGCGGCGGCCACCGAGACGGCCGACTTCCTGCGTGGCCGGGGCTGGTCGGTCGCCTCCTACACCGGGCAGGCCGAGGACGCCGACCGGCGGGCCGCCGAACAGGACCTGCTGGACAACAAGATCAAGGCGCTGGTCGCCACCAGCGCGCTCGGCATGGGCTTCGACAAGCCCGACCTCGGCTTCGTGGTGCACCTGGGCGCGCCGCCGTCGCCGATCGCCTACTACCAGCAGGTCGGCCGCGCGGGCCGGGCCGTCGAGCACGCCGAGGTGCTGCTCCTGCCCGGCGTGGAGGACGCGGCCATCTGGCGGTACTTCGCCTCGCTCGCCTTCCCGCCCGAGGAACAGGTCCGCGCCGTGCTCGCCGCGCTGGACACCGAGCGGCCGATCTCCACCCAGGCCCTCGAACCGGTGGTCGACCTGCGCCGGGCCCGGCTGGAGCTGATGCTCAAGGTGCTCGACGTGGACGGCGCGGTCCGCCGGGTGCGCGGCGGCTGGCTCGCCACCGGCGAGCCGTGGGTCTACGACGAGGCCCGGTTGCGGCGCGTCGCCGACGCGCGCGCCGCCGAGCAGCGGGCCATGCGGGAGTACGCGTCGACGTCCGGCTGCCGCATGCGCTACCTGCGGGAAGGGCTGGACGACACCGGGGCGGCCGACTGCGGGCGGTGCGACAACTGCGCCGGCCCGCTGTTCGAGGCAGCCGTCTCCGACGAGGCGCTGACCGCCGCGCAGACGTTCCTCGGGCGCCCCGGCGTCGCGATCCCGCCCAAGAAGCTCTGGCCGACCGGGTTGGAGGCGGTCGGCGTACCCCTGAAGGGCCGCATCGCCCCGGCGGAGCAGGCGCTGCCCGGCCGGGCCGTGGGACGCCTCTCCGACCTGGGGTGGGGCGGGCGGCTGCGCGGGCTGGTCGGGCCGGAGGCGCCCGACGGCCCGGTGCCCGACGACGTGGTGGCGGCCGTGGTCGAGGTGCTGAAGGCGTGGGCGCACGGCGACGACCCGTGGCCCCGGCGGCCGGTGGGCGTGGTCGCGGTCGGCTCGCGGACGCGACCGCTGCTGGTGGGCTCGCTGGCCGAGCGGATCGCCGCCGTGGGCCGGCTGCCGCTGCTCGGCCACGTCGTCCCGGCCGGTCCGTCCGGCGGCGGCGGGCCGCGCGGCAACAGCGCCCAGCGGGTACGCGCGCTGCACGACGCCTTCCGCCTGCCGGACGAGCTGGCCGACGCGCTGCCGGGGCTGGACGGGCCGGTGCTGCTGGTGGACGACCTGGTCGACTCGGGCTGGACCATGGCCATGGTGGCGCGGCTGCTGCGCCGGGCCGGCGCGCCGGACGTGCTGCCGCTGGCGCTCGCGGTGGCCGCCTGATCCGTCGCGTCCGCGTGACAGGTCCCGGCCGTCGAAAAGTTCCCGGCGCGGCCGGAATGCGAGCGTCGCCACCGTCGGCGGACCGTCGGCGGAGCCGCAGGTGACCGGCGGTACCGTGGGGTCATGACCGAGCAGCTACCCGTCGTCCAGACGTACGCCGTGACCGGGATGACCTGCGAACACTGCGTCCGGGCGGTGACCGAGGAGCTGTCCGCGCTGCCCGGCGTCGAGGAGGTCCGGATCGATCTGGCCGGTGGCACCGCCACCGTCACCAGTGACGCCCCGCTGGCGGTCGAGTCGGTCCGTGCCGCCGTGGACGAGGCGGGTTACGAGCTGGTCGGCGGCGGTGCCTGAGTCGTCGTCCGGCACGTCCGGCACCGGCGTCGTCCCCGACGACGCCGTGGCCGGCGCGACACCGCCCCGCGCCGGGGTGGCCGCGGGCGGCCCGGTCGCGGTGGATCGGGAGACGCTGCGGTTGGCCCTGGTGGTGGGCGGGCTCGTGCTCGCCGTGCTGCTCGGGTTCGGGCTCGGCCGGATGAACGCGCCCGCCGACCCGGCGCGGCCCGCAGCCACGGCGAGCGGGGCCACCACGGGCGCCGGCGGCATGCACGCCCACGCGCCCGGCACCGGCGCGCACTCCCACGACGGCGCCACCGTCACCCAGGGCGGCGGCGACGGCGCGGCCGGGCTGTCGATCACCTCGGCCGGTTACACGCTGGTCCCGTCGAACGCCGAGCTGACCGCCGGCCGCGCCGGTGAGCTGCGCTTCCAGATCCGCGACGACAAGCGCCGCGCGGTCACCCGGTTCGCCGTGGTGCACGACAAGCCGATGCATGTGATCGTGGTGCGCCGTGACCTGAGCGGTTACCTGCACCTGCACCCCACGATGGCCGCCGACGGCACCTGGTCGGTGCCGCTCGGGCCGATCGAGGCGGGCTCCTGGCGGATGTACGCGGACTTCACCGCCGTCGCCGACGACGGTGGACAGGTCGCCGTGGTGCTCGGCGCCGACCTGGCCGCGCCCGGCGCGTACCGGCCCCGGCCGTTGCCCGCCGCCGCGACGTCGGCCACCGTCGACGGGTTCACCGCCGCGTACACGGGCACCCCGGAGGTGGGACGCTCGGTGCCGCTGCGGTTCCGGATCACCGGCGCGGACGGCGCGGCAGCGCCGCTTCAGCCGTACCTCGGCGCGTTCGGGCACCTGGTCGCGCTGCGCGAGGGCGACCTCGGTTACCTGCACGTACACCCGGAGCCGGTGCGCGACGGCGACGAGGTGACGTTCTGGCTGACCGCGCCGGGGCCGGGCAACTACCGGATGTTCCTGGACTTCCAGGTCGGCGGCGTGGTGCGGACCGCCGAGTTCACGCTGACAGTGGCCTGAGCCCTCGGTCAGCCGGCGCGGCGGACCGGGCGGCGGGCCAGGTAGCGGAGCAGATCGCGGATGTGGTGCTTCTCCTCGGCGGGCACGCTCGGGTCGGCCAGCCGGTCCAGGATCACCCGCACGTCGGCCTCCACCGGACCCTCCTCGGCACCTCGGCGGCGCGGCACCGGACCGGCGTCAGGCAGGCCCAGCGCGCGGAACGCGGCCGCCACGGGCAGGTCGAGAGCGGCGCAGAAGCCGCGCACCTTGGCGAGTTCGGGGTAGTCCTGCCAGTCGCCGGCCAGCCAGCGGAACACCGTCGAGCGGCCGACTCCGGTGTGGGTGGCCAGATCGGTGACCGTCCAGCCGCGTTCCTCGCGCGCGTCGTCGATGGCCCGGCGTACGAAGCGCGCGAAGGCCATCTGCGGCGAAACGTCTGCCGAACCCATCCCTGTCGGATCTGCCCCTCCCGCCGGTGGCCCGGCTCTGCCGATCGAGCCTAGTACGCCGGGGCGCAGAAGTAACTGACTGATCGGTCCGGAGATCTCGTCGGCGGGACTCGGTGAATGCGGAAGCTTGCTTCGGGTAATGCGCTTCGGGTAATAGGCTGAGTGAACCCTGAGAATCGATGGAGGAGAAGCATGGCCGAGCCGGACCGTCCCGTACCGCATCGCCCCGGCGCGGTGAGCCTCTTCTTCGTGGCCAAGGCCGCGTTGTTCGCTCTCGGCTTCTGGATCTGGCTGCTGGTGCTGGCGGTACGCGGTGGCGAGGCGACCGGCGTACACCTGATCGCCGCGACCGGCGCGATCTGCACCACGCTGGCCTCGGTGGTGTTGGGAGCGCGGATGGCGTTGCAGCGCAACGCCGCCCTCCGGCATGCCGAGCTGAAGCGGATGCTCGTGGACATCTCGTGGAACGCCTTCGCCGCCGCCGGCAACGCCGAGCAGTTCGGCGGGAAGGTGGTGCCGTTCCCGACCGCGGCCGAGGACGGCGAGCGGCCCGCCAACCGTGGTGAGCGCGTGTCTGTGCTGGACCGGGGCGATCGCAACCGGGGCGACCGGGGGCGGTAGCGCGCCCCTCAGGCCCGCTCCGCCAGCAGCGTCTCCAGCCGGGGCGTCACGCCCCACTGGCCGACCAGCTCGCGATACTCGGCGCGCTGCCCGTCGGTCGGCGCTCCGGCCGTCCGGCGTGCCCGGATGAGCAGGTTGCGCGGCGTGTGCTGGGAGTCGACGAACTCCACCACCTCGGCGCGGTACCCGTGCAGGCGCAGCAGACCGGCCCGCAGCGCGTCGGTCAGCACGTCGGCGAACCGCTCCCGGAGGATGCCCTGCCGGGTCAGCAGCTCGTACGGGCCCGGCGCCGGGCGGGCCCGGAGCTGGGCGGCCAGGTCGTGGTGGCAGCAGGGCGCGGCGAGCACCCAGCGGGCGTCCCAGCGCACCGCCCGGGCCAGCGCCTCGTCGGTGGCGGTGTCGCAGGCGTGCAGCGCGAGCACCAGGTCCGGCGCCGGTTCGACGGGCGCCTCGGCGATGGTGCCGGCCACGAAGCTGACCCGGTCGGCCCAGCCCAGCCGCTCGGCCAGCTCGGTGTTGCGGCGGCGCTGGTCCTCGCGTACGTCCACGCCGACGAGTGTCACGTCCAGGCCGCGCCGCAGCAGGTAGCGGTAGGCGGCGAAGGTCAGGTACGCGTTGCCGCAGCCCAGGTCCACCACCCGCAGCGCGCCGGTGAGGTCGTCGGGCAGCGTCGCGGCCAGCGCGCGCAGGAACGCGTCGACCTGCCGGCGTTTGGCCGCCGAGCCGCCGATCTCCTTGAAGAGGGGATCACCCGGGTCGAGCAGCCACTCCTTGGCCCGGTCGTGCCGCTCCGGCTCGCCGGCGGTACGGCTGGCCGCCGCGCGGTGCACCTGCGCCTCACCGGACTTCGTCACCCGGAGCTGGATCGTGGCGTCGGCGGTCTCGACGTGCCAGTTGCCGAACGGCTCGGCGAGCAGTTCGTCCACCGCGGCGTCGGCCTCGGCTCCCGGCGCCACGTTGCGGGTGTGCGGCCGTGACCCGTCGGAAGTGGCGATCTGCAACCGGGGGCCGCTCTTGAGCGCGACCGGGCGCAGTTCCGCGCGTACCACCGAGGGACGCTGCCCACGACGCCGCCCGGCGGCCACCGCCCGGGTCAGCCCCGGCGCGAGCAGCAGCGTCCGTACCTCGGCGAGCGCCGATTCCAGCGCTTCCGGCATCCCTACCTACCTCTCCAGTTCTCCACCCACCCCGCCGACCTGGTCGATCATGAGGTTGGCCGTACGTGAGCACGGCGTGTCGCGCCGTCAACTTCATGATCACCGCGTGGGTCCGGCGGTCGTGGGACGGGGACGGCCTCCGGGACCGGGGTCCGGGAGGCCGTTTCCGTTGGTGTTCGTCAGTCGGCGTTGCTGGCTTCGGCGGGCGCGCCGGTGCTGCCGCTGCGGCGGCGACGACGGCGACGCGGCTTGCTCGCCGTCTCACCCTCCGCGGCCTGCGGTGCGGCGGGGGCCTCGGTCGAGCCCTCGGTGCTGATCACCGCGGTCGGCTCGCCGGCCACCGTCTCGCCGGCCCGGCGACGACGCCGCCGACGCGGCGTACGGGTCGCCTCGCCGTCCCCGGCCTCGGCCTGCCCGGCGGGCGCGTCCCCGCCGTCGCTCGTACGGCCCCGACCGCGGTCACCACGGTCACGGTCGCCGCGCTCGCGGCCCCGGCTGTCACCCCGACGCGCGCCCCGGCGTGCCCGGCCGCCGCCACCCAGGTCCTCCTCGACCTCGGCGGACAGCCCGGCGCGGGTGCGCTCGGCGGTCGGCAGCGTGCCGCTGACGTCGGTGGGGATGGCCAGGTCGGTGTAGAGGTGCGCGGAGGTGTGGTACGTCTCCGGCGGCTCGGGCATGTCCAGCCCGAGCGTCTTGTCGATGATCCGCCAGCGGGGCATGTCGTCCCAGTCGACGAACGTCACCGCGACACCCGTGGCCCCGGCCCGGCCGGTACGGCCGATGCGGTGGGTGTAGGTGTCCTGGTCCTCGGGGCAGTCGTAGTTGATCACGTGCGTGACGCCGGTGACGTCGATGCCCCGGGCCGCCACGTCGGTCGCGACCAGCGTGTCGATCTTGCCGGCGCGGAACGCCCGCAGCGCCCGCTCCCGCGCGCCCTGGCCGAGATCGCCGTGTACGGCGGCCACGGCGAAACCACGGAAGTCGAGATCCTCGGCGACCCGGTCGGCGGCCCGCTTCGTACGGGTGAAGATCATGGTCAGGCCACGGCCCTCCGCCTGGAGGATGCGCGCCACGATCTCGACCTTGTTCAGCGAGTGCGTGCGGTACGCGAGCTGCGTGGTCTGCGGCGACGGGCCGGTCTCGGCGGTGTGCCCGGCGTGGATCGTCACCGGCCGGCGCAGGAACCGCCGCGACAGCGCGACGATCGGGTCCGGCATGGTGGCCGAGAACAGCATGGTCTGCCGGTCCTCCGGCAGCATCGCCAGGATCTTCTCGACGTCGTCCAGGAAGCCCAGGTCGAGCATGCGGTCGGCCTCGTCGAGGACGAGCGCGCGGACCCGGTCGAGCCGCAGGTGCTTCTGCTTCTGCAGGTCCAGCAGGCGGCCGGGGGTGCCGACCAGGATCTCGACGCCCCTGCGCAGCGCCTCGATCTGCGGCTCGTACGCCACGCCGCCGTAGATCGGCAGCACCCGGACGCCCCGGGTGCGACCGGCGGCGTCGAGGTCCTTGGCGACCTGGATGCCCAGCTCACGGGTGGGTACGACGACGAGCGCCTGCGGGACGCCGTCGCTGCCCTCGGACGGGGCGAACACGCGCTCCAGCAGCGGGATGCCGAAGCCGAGCGTCTTGCCGGTGCCGGTCGGGGCCTGCCCGATCAGGTCGACGCCGCGCAGCGCGATCGGCAGCGCGTACTCCTGGATGGCGAAGGCGCGGGTGATGCCGGCGGCGGCCAGCGCCTCGACGGTTTCCTGCCGCGCGCCGAGCGCGGCGAACGTGGGTGCCTCCGGCGGGACCGGAGCGGTGGGGGCCAGTGGCTGGCCGGAAATCTGGTCGCTCATGTGGATGTGGGGGTGCCCTCTCGTGGTGCGCCCCTCATGTCCTCAGGGCGCGTTCGGTGTGTGGCGCGGGCCACGCGGTCGGGGGCGAATCGCCGAGCCGGACCGGGCCGCACGCGCGTCGGGGACCGGTCTTGATCAGCGAAGCTGACCGAATCGGTGCCCACGGCAACTGTCTCATCCTACCTGAACGGCCCCTGAGTCGTCCCGATTCCCAGGTGGTGGCCGTGCGCGCGGGGCGGCTCGATGTGACTTGAGTCACAGCGTTGGCGCCGGTAGCCTGCGCTCGTGGCCGCCCCCGACCCCGCCGCGACCGGCTCTGCCGCCGCCGGTCCCACCGCCCCCGATCCCGCCGCGATCGACCTGTTCGGGCTCGTCGCGTACGGCGAACTGCTCGCCTTCGACCGCCTCGCCGCCGACGCCCGCCTCGCGCCCGACCTGGGCCGCCGCGCCGCGCTCAGCGAGATGGCCGCCGCGGAGATCGCCCACTATCGCTGGCTGACCGACCGCCTCGCCGCGTGGGGCGTCACCCCGGAGGAGGCGATGGTCCCCTACGTCGAGGCGCTGCGGGCGTACCACGACTCGACCGAGCCGCGGGACTGGGCGGAGGCGGTGACGAAGGCGTACGTGGGCGACGCGATCACCGACGACTTCCTGCGCGGGATCGCCGGCGGCCTGGACGGGCCGGAGCGGACGCTGCTGCTCGACGTGCTGCACGACTCCCGGTACGCCGAGTTCGCCGCGGCCGAGATCCGGGCCGCGATCGAGGCCGATCCCCGGGCCGCGGGCCGGCTCTCCATGTGGGCCCGGCGGCTGCTCGGGGAGGCGCTGTCCCAGGCCGGCCGGGTCGCCGCCGCCGACCGGGGCGCGCTCAGCGCGTTGATCGGCCGGACCGGCGGGGACGTGCCGGGGCTGCTGCGCCGGCTGACCGAGGCGCACACCGCGCGGATGACGGCGGTCGGGCTGAACAACTGAGCCGCCGTGGCGGGAGGCCCGCCACGGCGGCCGGCGCCGCGGGAATCAGCGAACGGTGAACCCGACCGCGCGAGGCGACGCCTCGGCGATCTCGACGTAGGCGACCTTGCCGACCGGCACGATCACGCGCCGGCCCTTCTCGTCGGTCAGGGAGAGCGTGCCCTCGCTCCTGGCGAAGGCGTCGGTCACGATCTGCTCGATCTCGGCCGGCGACTGCGCGCTTTCCAGGACCAGCTCCCGCGGCGCGTACTGCACGCCGATCTTGACCTCCACTGTGCCTCCTCAACTGGGGCGAAAAAGCCACCGTGGGAAGGCTATCCGATCCGGCGGCCCGATGTTCAGGCTGACTCACCTTGCAGCGGGAAGCTGGCGATGCCCCGCCAGGACAGGGCCGCGACCAGCGCCTCGGCCTCCGCCTTGGGCACCTGCCGGCCGCCGGCGAGCCAGAACTGGGCGGCCGTCTCGGCGGCGCCGACCAGGCCCGATGCGAGCAGCTCGGCGTGCGACCGGCTGACGCCGGTGTCCGAGATGATCGTGTCGGTGATGGCCGCGATGCAGCCCTGCTCGACCCGCTCCACCCGCTGCCGCACCGCCGGGTCGTTGCGCAGGTCGGACTCGAAGACCAGCCGGAACGCCTCGCTCTCGTGGTCGACGAAGTCGAAGTACGCGCGGACCGCGGCGCTGACCCGTTCCTTGTTGTCGCTGGTGCTGCTCATGGCGCCCTGCACGTTTGCCACTATCGCGTCACAGTGCGTGTCCAGCAGCGCCAGGTAGAGCTCCATCTTCCCGGGGAAGTGTTGGTAGAGCACCGGCTTGGAGACCCCGGCCCGCTCGGCGATGTCGTCCATCGCGGCGGCGTGGTAGCCCTGCGCGACGAACACCTCCTGAGCAGCGGCGAGCAGCTGCTTACGGCGTGCCGAGCGGGGCAGGCGGGTGGGCCGACCGGCGGTCTGTGCACCGTTCCCCACTGCGGTCATGGGAACCTCCGAGTATCTGCGTACGAGCCGGCACGTATCACCCGAACCGGTGCGGGTTCGTGAACCCGTCGCGGAATTGGCCCGCCGCTGTAACTTATCGCCACTGTCACCACACGGTAGCCTCAGCGGGGGCGACCAAGGAGCGCGCGGTGAGTGAAACAGGGCAACCCGGAGCCGCCACCCCGGGAGAGCACGGCGACGGGACGGGCCGGCAGGACGAACCAGCCCGCACCGGCGGCGGTTGGGCGCCCCCGCCGAACGGCTGGTCCCGTGGTGCTCCGGCGCCCGGCGGCTGGCCCTACGGCGATCTCGGCGGCTGGGCCGCCTCCTCGCCCCGGCACGGTGACCTGCCGGCTCCGCTACCCGGCCGACCGGAGCCGGGACCGGTGAACGGCCGCCACGTCAACGGCGTGCACCACGCCGGGGAGGAGTCGCGCGTGACCCGCCAGGCGCCGGTCAGTGCCCCGCCGGCGGACGAACCGCCCCGGCAGAGCGACGGCGAGCGGCTGGCCGTACCGGCCCCGCGACCGGCGCCCCCGGCCGAGCAGCAGGTGAACCCGGCCGACGCCGCCGGCTCCCGGCACGCCGCCGACGACCCGGCCGCCGCGCCCCGCTGGGCCGAGAGCGGCCCCGCCTCCGCGCCCCCGGCCCTGCAGGTGCCGCCGGTCGGCGCCGCCGCCTCCGGCTTCGAGGTGCCACCGGGCTTCCACGCGCCGAACACCGAGTCCACCCCGTCGCTCTCCCGTGGCTGGGCCGACCGGGCGGCCGGCGAGCCGTCCGCCGACCCGGCCGGCCGTTCCGCGCAGCCCGTGGGCGACGTCCGCCCGCCGGACGGACCGGCGGGCGCCGCCGGGCCCCGGGCCGCCGCCGACTCCCGGGAGCCCGCCGCGGACGACCCGGGCGCCGGTGAACCCGACTGGTCCGGACCGTCCTGGAACCGCCCGAGCTGGGGCGACGGCTGGGCCCCGCCGTGGGCCCGCACCGACGAGCCGGCGGCGCGCCGCGCCGCCGAGCCCGCCGACCGGCGCGAGCGGGAGGACGACACCGCCGGCCGCCGCGCCGCCCGCGACGACCGCTCGGCCCATGACGACCTTGCCAGCCACGACGACCGCGCGGCCCACGACGACCGTGCCGGCCATGACGACCGCGCGGGCTGGGACGACCGGGCGGGCTGGGACGACCGGCCGGCCCGCGACGAGCGCGCGGCCGAGTGGGCGCCCGAGCCGGTGCGGCCGTACATGCCGGCCCGCGTCGAGCCGCCGTCCGGCTACGAGCCGCCCCGGCCCGAGCCGGTACGGCCGTACGAGCCGCTGCGCGCCGAGCCGGCCGCCGGACCGGAACCGATCCGGCCGTACGAGCCGGAACCGCCGCGTCAGTACGAGTCCGAGCCGGGCACCGGTCCGGAGCCGGCGCGTGAGGCGACCCGGCCGTTCCGGCTGGCCCGGGGCGACGGCGAGCCGCCGCACGGGTACGAGCGACCCTCGTGGGCCGGGCCGCCGGTGCCGGTCCCGCCGGTGAACCCGGCCACCGGTCCCGAGCCGGCGAGCGCCCCACCCGCCCCGGCCGGCGGGTACACGCCGACGTTCCCCGGCTACCCCGCCGCGCCCGCCGGGCCGCCGCCTGCCGCCGCGCCCGTCGCCAACCCCGCGACCCGGGCCACCGGTGAGACCGCCGACGATCCCCGGCAGCCGCCGGCCGCCCCTGCCCGGCCGATCTCCGGAGTCCCGGCGCAGCCGGCCTCCGGCCTCCCGGCACAGCCGATCTCGGGCGTGCCGGCCCGGCCGACGTCCGGCGTCCCGGCCGGGCCGATCTCCGGTGTGCCGGCCGGGCCGATCTCCGGTGTCCCCGCCACGAGTGGTGCGGCGCACACCGACCGCACCTCCGCGCCCCAGCCGGCGAGCGCGCCCCCCTACGCCGCCCGCCGGTCCGCGCCGGAACCCGTGCCGGCCGCCGACGCGGCCACCGAGCCCCGACCGGAGGAACCGGCCCCAGTGGTGCTGCCGCAGCGCGTCCCCGCCGAGCCGGACGTGCCAGTCGTGCCGGAGCCGCCCGCAGTGGAACCGTCCGCCGAGACCCCCGAACTCGCCCGCATCGCCACCCACCTGCGCCGGGACGACGAACCCGCGCCGCTGCGTGAGCGCCCGGAGGGCTTCGACGTCAACGCGATCCTGGACGCGGTCCGCGAGGTGGCCGGCGTACGCGACGCGGCGCTGCGCCGTACCCCGGCCGGCGCACACAGCCTCCGGCTCGACCTGGCCGACGGCGCGGACCCGGCAGAGGTCAGCCGCCTGGTGGCCCGGCTGCTCCAGGAACGGATGGGCCTGGCGGCGGCGCCGCAGAACCTGCCCGGCGCGCCGGTCGTGCCACCGCCGGCCCCACTGCGCCGCCGATCGGCCCGGCTGGACCGGGCCGGTGAGGCACGGGCGGGCGAGGGCCGTTCGCCCGGGCCGATCCACGCCCGCGCCCTGCCGGACGAGACGCGGACGGCGGCGCCCGCGCCCCGCAACGGTGACGAGCCCGGACCGGCCGGGGACGAGACGCCGACGCGTACCGGTGTGGTGCGCCCGGCCGCGAACCGCTCCGGTGAGGGACGGTTCGGCGGCACGGACCGCGCGGCGCGTCCGGCCGACGCCCCGGCCGAGGGCGACGAGCCGCCGCGCCGCCGCCGGCAGGCCACCCACCGGGGCCGGGCCGCTGTCGACGAGACGTCGCTGGCCGCCGCGCCGACCGGCATGTCCACCGGCAGCCCGGTGACGCTCGGCACCTCGTACTCCGGTGGGCAGATGACCACGACGGAGACCGCGCCGTCGCGACCGCTCGACACCGGCGGCGCGCCCGGGCCCCGGGTGGTCATCGAGCACGTCCTGGTGAGCACGTTCGGCCTGGACGCCACCACTGAGGTCCGCCTGATCGCGGGCGACCGGACCGCCGAGGGCCACGCGACCGGGCCGGCCGTCGACGGGTACGTGCTGCGGCTGTGCGCGGTGGCGGCGGCCGCGGCGGTGGACGAGTTGCTCGGCCGGGGCGTCCCGGCCGGTGAGCACGGCCGGTGCTTCGTGGAGCACGCCGCGGTGGTGCCGTTCGGCAACTGCGAGGTGGCGACCGTTGTCGTGCTGCTGGTCTGCGACGGCTGGGTGGAGCAACTGGCCGGGTCGGCCCTGGTCGCCGGGGATCCCCGGCAGGCGGTCGTGCGGGCCACGCTGGCGGCGGTGAACCGGCGGCTGGAGGCGCTGCTCGCCTGAACGGTGTGCGGTACGGCGCGCGCGGGGAAGACTGGAGACATGAAACGCGCCGCACTCTGGCCGGAGCACAGCCTCCCCGCGCACGAGGTCCCGCCGCCCTGGCCCGGCCGGCACGTCCGGCTCGACGGCACGCTCGTGCACGTCCGGGACACCCCGGCGACCGGGCCCGGCGCGGAACCGGCGCTGTACGTGCACGGCCTCGGCGGGTCCGCGCAGAACTGGACCGACCTGGCCGGCCTGCTCGCCGGCCGGCTCGACGGCCAGGCGATCGACCTGCCCGGCTTCGGGCGCAGCGAGCCCGGACCGCGCTACACCATCCCGGCCTTCGCCGACCGGGTGATCCGCTGGATCGAGCACACCGACCGGGGGCCGGTGCACCTGTTCGGCAACTCGCTCGGCGGCGCGATCTCGGTCCGGGTGGCGGCGCTGCGGCCGGACCTGGTCCGCACGCTCACCCTGATCTCGCCGGCCCTGCCGTTCCTGGACTTCCGGCGTTCGTTGCAGGGGCGGATGCTTCCGCTGCTGGCGATCCCCCGTGGTGAGCGGCTGGCCGCCTGGCGGCTGGCCCAGTTCACGCCCGAGGTGGCGGCGCAGCAGGTGATGGAGGCGTGCGTCGCGGATCTGACCCGGATCAGCGAGCAGCGCCGGCAGGAGGCGATCGACGAGATCCGGGTCCGGTACGAGGCAGCGCACCACGCCGCCGCGTACGTGCGTACCTTCCGGGGACTGGTCGGCAGTTTCCTGCGCTCGTACCTGCCGGGGGAGGGCGCGCTGTGGCGGCAGGCGGCGGCGGTGCGGGCGCCGACGCTGGTGGTGGGCGGAAGGCAGGACCGCCTGGTCGACGTCCGGGTGGCGCCGCAGGCGGCCCGCGTGATCCCGGACAGCCGGCTGCTGATGCTCGACGGCGTCGGGCACGTGGCGCAGTTGGAGGTCCCGCGGACGGTGGCGCGGGCGGTGCTGGGGCTACTCGGCGAGCCGTCGTCGCCGGACGCCGGTGCGGGGGAGAGCGGAACGGGGCGCGACATGGCAGGCTGAGCCGGATGCCCAGCTCACGCCCTCCCCGCACCGCCCGGTCCCGGGCCTCCGCTCGTCCCTGGCGCTCCGCCCTCGTGGTGTGCGCCTTCCTCGCCGTCGCCGCGGTCGGCGTCGGCGCGGCGCTGCAACTTCCGTCGGCGGGGGCGGGGATGCGGGTCACCGACGGGTTCGTGGCCCAGCCTCCGGCGCCGACGCGGACGCCGCCGAGCGTGTCCCCGTCGCCGGTGGTGACGCCCAGCTCCTCGCCGCCGCCGGTGCTGACGCTGTTCGACCCGGGGCCGGCGAAGGGGCGGGGCAGCTTCGGCTACGACGACCGGCCCGGCGGGGTGCTGGGCCGATCCGGGCCGCTGCAGCGGTACCGGGTGGCGGTCGAGAACGGCTCGGGCGAGCAGGTCCGCGACTTCGGCGATGCGGTGCAGCGGGCGCTGGCCGGCCCGGGGAGCTGGGTGGACGGCGGCCGGTTGCGGTTGCAGCGGGTCGGGCCGGGCAGCGGGTACGACTTCACGATCTACCTGGCCACCCGGGAGACGGCGCGGCGGTTGTGTGGCGCGGGCGGGATCGACATCCGCGTGGGCGGGGTGCCGTACACGTCCTGCCGGGTTCCGGGCAAGGTAGTGATCAACCTGGACCGGTGGCGGACCTCCGCGCCGCACCTGGTCGCCGCCGGGATGACGCTCGACGACTACCGGCTCTACGTGATCAATCATGAGGTGGGCCACCAGCTCGGGCACCGGCACGAGGGGTGTCCGCGGGCGGGGCGGGCCGCGCCGGTGATGCAGCAGCAGACGCTCTTCCTCAACGGCTGCCGCCCGAACCCGTGGCCCTACGTGGGCGGGAAGCGGTACGCCGGGCCGAGCCTGTGACCGCCGGTTCGTGAAGAACATTCGCGGCATAGGCGGCAAAAGCAGCTAAATGCCCGAATTGCATGGCACGCTGATGTCATGACCTCGTCGTCCCCTTACGACATGCACGCCGAGCCGCGCCGCCGACCGCCGCCCCGTCACCCGGCCGAGCGTCCCACGGTGCGCCGCATGCGCCGTCGTCGCCGCCGCTCGGTGCTGCTGCTGGCGATGCTGCTGGCCGCCGGCAGCGGAGCGGTCGGCGTCACCCGGCTGAACGCCCCCGGGCCCGGCGGGACGTCGCTCGCGGCCGAGCCGTCGCTCGCCCGCGGGGCCGCCGAGGCCGACGTCCCGGCCGCGCCGCCGACCGGCTACCCCACCGCCGGCCCCGGCACGTTCGCCGTGGCCCAGGGCCGATCCCCGGTACGCGGACACGCCGGGCCGCTGCGCCGCTACCGGGTCGAGGTCGAGCACGGTACGGGGCAGGACGCCGACGGTTTCGCCGCCACCGTGGACGCGGTGCTCGGCGACCCGCGCAGCTGGATCGCGTCGGGGGAACTGCGGGTGCAGCGGGTGCCCGAGGCGGCCGCCGCCGACTTCACCGTCTACCTCGCCACCCCCGTCACCTCCGAGCGGATGTGCGCCGAGGGCGGACTGCGCACCGACCGGTACACCTCCTGCCGGCTGCCCGGCCGGGTCGTGCTCAACCTGGCCCGCTGGATGACGGCGGTGCCCGACTACGGCGCCCCGCTGGACGTCTACCGGACCTACGTGATCAACCACGAGGTCGGGCACGAGTTCGGCGAGCTGCACCAGGCGTGCCCGGCGCCCGGCGCGCCCGCCCCGGTGATGCAGCAGCAGACGTACGGGCTGGACGGCTGCCTGCCGAACGCCTGGCCGTACGTCGACGGGGCCCGATACTCCGGCGAGCCCACCGACGGGGTCTGAGTTATTCCCGGTCCCGCAGTTCGGGCCGAGTGTCCCTCATCATGGCCGATCCCCGTCCGGGCGAGCGACAATGGCGCGGTCACACCGCCGATCCCGGGGAGTCCACCGTGTCGTTGCCCCCGCTCGTCGAACCCGCCGCCGAGCTGACCGTAGACGAGATCCGCCGATACTCGCGCCACCTGATCATCCCGGACGTCGGGGTCGAGGGGCAGAAGCGGCTGAAGAACGCCCGGGTGCTCTGTGTCGGCGCCGGCGGCCTCGGCTCGCCGGCCCTGCTCTACCTGGCCGCGGCCGGTGTCGGCACGCTCGGCATCATCGACTTCGACACCGTCGACGAGTCGAACCTGCAGCGCCAGGTCATCCACGGCGTCTCCGACGTGGGCCGCTCCAAGGCCGAGTCCGCCGCCGCGTCGATCCGCGAGATCAACCCGCTGGTCAACGTGGAGATCCACAACACCGCGCTGGACCGGGAGAACGTCCGGGACATCTTCTCCCGGTACGACCTGATCGTGGACGGCACCGACAACTTCGCCACCCGGTACATGGTCAACGACGCCGCGGTGCTGCTCGGCAAGCCGTACGTCTGGGGTTCGATCTACCGCTTCGACGGCCAGGCGTCGGTGTTCTGGGCCGAGCACGGGCCCTGCTACCGCTGCCTCTACCCGGAGCCGCCGCCGCCCGGCATGGTCCCCTCCTGCGCCGAGGGCGGCGTGCTCGGCGTGCTCTGCGCGTCCATCGGGTCGATCCAGGTCAACGAGGCGATCAAGCTGCTCGCCGGCATCGGTGAGCCGCTCGTCGGCCGGCTGATGGTCTACGACGCCCTGGAGATGAGCTACCGCAAGATCAAGGTCCGCAAGGACCCGAACTGCGTGCTCTGCGGTGAGAACCCGACCCTCACCGACCTCATGGAGGACTACGAGGACTTCTGCGGCGCGGTCTCCGACGAGGCGCAGGAGGCGGTGGTCGACTCGACCATCACCGCGCTGGAGCTGAAGGACTGGCAGGACTCCGGCAAGGACATCTTCCTGGTCGACGTGCGCGAGCCCGCCGAGTACGAGATCGTCCGCATCCCCGGCTCGACGCTCATCCCCAAGGGCGAGATCCTCTCCGGCGAGGCGCTGGCGAAGTTCCCGCAGGACCGGCAGATCGTGCTGCACTGCAAGTCCGGCGTCCGCTCGGCCGAGGCGCTCGCCGCGCTGAAGGCGGCCGGCTTCAACGACGCCGTGCACGTCCAGGGCGGTGTGCTCTCCTGGGTCAAGCAGATCGACCCGTCCCTGCCGTCGTACTGAGTCGCGTCGATGGGCCCGCCCGGTTCCCCGGGCGGGCCCGTCGTGCTCTCCGTACCCCGTGGCGTGGACAAACGCCTGGTCGCCCGACCCGCAGGTGGATGCGTTCGGCGACCGGTGGGCGGTACCGGCCCTGACCGAGCTACCGAGGCGTAACCCCGGCCGCGCCAGTACCGTCAGGGCCGTGGTGGACTTGGACGCGGCGATCGGATTCGTCGTCGCTCACGGAGACGCGGTGGACCGCGCCCGTCTCTCCCGGCTGCGCACCGGCGCTCCGGCGCCGTCCGACGTGCTCGACGCCGCCGAGTCCGGGCCGGCGCCGGGCGGCGGCTGGCCCGCCGTACTCGACGGCGAAGTCGCCTCGATCGACGCGACCTGCTTCCGCCTGGCCGAGCTGGACGACCTCGGCGCGCTCGGCCGCCCGGCGGCCCGGCACGCGCTGGACTGGCTGGCCGCCCGGCAGCTACCAGACGGCGGCTGGGACGAGGATCCGTCGCTGGCCGGGCTCGCCCCCGAATGGGCCACCCCCGGCGATCCGGAGGCCCGGCTCTACCAGACCGCCAACGCCGGATTCTGGCTCACGGTGGCCGGGCTGGACGCCCGGGCCGCCGGGCCGCTGGACCACCGGGTCGGCGGCGCGTACGCCGGTGTGGTGCAGGCGGCGGCCCAGGCGCTCGCCGCCCAGCTCGCCCCGGACGGAAGCTGGCCGTCCTTCCTGCCCGCCGGCTGGCTCGCCGCCGCGGTACTGCACCGCCAGCAGATGTACTACGAGTCGGCGCGCATCCAGGCGGTGCTGGCCGACCGGATCCCCCGGATGTCCCCGGCCGACGTGGCCTGGCTCGCCGCCACGCTGCGCCGGGTCGACGTCGGCGAGGAGCAGTGGCTGCTGGTGTCCGCGCGCAGGCGGCTCGCCGAGACCCAGCGCAGCGACGGCGGCTGGGACAGCGACGACGGCCACCAGTTCGACGTGCACACCACGCTGCGGGCGATCCGGGCGTGCCGTCCGAACACGCCCGAGGCCCCGGTAGCCGGCGCGCCGTTCGTGGCGCCGCGCCCCGCCGAGCTGCCCCCGCCGCCCGCGATGCCGGCCCCGCGCCCGCGCCGGCTCCCCGCTTCGACGTCTCCGCCCGCGCCCGACTCTGGGCCGCCCGCGCCCGACTCTGGGCCGCCCGCCTCCACGCCCGTGTCGCCTGCGCCCGTGTCTCCGCAGCCCGCCCCGGCTCGCCCGTTGACCGCCCCGGCTCGCCCGTTGACCGGCCCGGCTCGCCCGTTGACCGGCCCGGCCGGGGCATCGGTCGCATCGGCGGGTCCCGCTTCCGACCCTTCGGCGGGCTTCGGCTCCGACCTGTCGTCCAGTTTCGGCACCGACCCGTCGGCCGGGATCGCGCCCGCGCTGTCGGACGGCGCGCCGGAGCTGTTTCCGGCCCGGGGTCTCGGGCCGGATACCTGGTTCCGTCCGGACATCGGGCCGGATGCGACGCCCGGATCGGGAGCAGGGCCTGATCCGTCGGCCGGTGCTGAGGTGTCGGCCGGTGCGGACAGCGGGCCGGGGCCGTGGTCCGCCTGGATCGTCACGCCCGATCTGCTTCCCGACGAGAGCGCCGGGCCTGCCGCGCAGCTGGTGTCGGAGCTGCTGCCCGGCCCGGTGCCGCCCGCTCTGCCTCCGGCGGTTGCGGTGCCACCGGCCGCCCCCGTGTCCCCGGGTTTGCCTCCGCTGGTTACGCCGCCATCGGAGCCCACCGCCCAGGTGATCGCCGCACCGCCGCAGCCCGGCACAGTTCCGCCGGTCGACCCCGCCGCACCGGCCGACGGAGATCCACTCCAGATCGCCTAGCCCGGCCAGCTGATGATCAACACCAGTTCGGGGAAGTGGCGGCATCAAAGTGCGGGGGTGGCGCCGGCGCGCCACAACGGGCAAGGTCGGTCAGCGTAGGTGACCGTCGCCGGTCACCACGTACTTGGTGCTGGTCAGCTCCGGCAGGCCCATCGGGCCGCGCGCGTGCAGCTTCTGCGTCGAGATGCCGATCTCCGCGCCGAATCCGAACTCGCCGCCGTCGGTGAACCGGGTGGACGCGTTGACCATGACCGCGGCCGAGTCCACCCGGGCCACGAACTCCCGGGCCGCCCGCTGCGAGTCGGTGACGATCGCCTCGGTGTGGCCGGTGCCGTACCGGCGGATGTGCGCGACCGCCGCGTCGAGTGAGTCGACCACGGCGACCGAGATGTCGGCGGAGAGGTACTCGGTGCCGAAGTCCTCCTCGGTGGCCGGCACCACGGCGTCGGAGTGGGCGGCCACCTCGGGCGTGCCGTGCACGGTCACCCCGGCCTCGGCGAACGCGGCGAGCACCGCCGGCAGGAACGCGTCCGCGACGTCGCGGTGCACCAGCAGCGACTCGGCGGTGTTGCAGGTGGACAGGCGCTGGGTCTTGGCGTTCAACGTGACCGCCAGCGCCTTGCCGAGGTCGGCGGCGGCATCGACGTACACGTGGCAGTTGCCCACGCCGGTCTCGATCACCGGCACCGTCGACTCCTCGACCACGGCGCGGATCAGCGACGCGCCGCCGCGCGGGATCAGCACGTCGACCAGGCCGCGGGCGCGCATCAGCTCCTTGACCGAGTCACGGGTGCTGGAGTCGAGCAGCTGCACCGCGTCGGCCGGCAGTCCGGCGCCGGCGACCGCGTCGCGCAGCACCTCGACCAGCGCCGCGTTCGAGTGCGCGGCCGACGAGGAGCCGCGCAGCAGCGCCGCGTTGCCGGACTTCAGGCAGATCCCGGCCGCGTCGACTGTCACGTTCGGCCGGCCCTCGTAGACGATGCCGACGACCCCGAACGGCACCCGGATCTGGCGCAGCTCCAGGCCGTTCGGCAGCGTCGAGCCGCGTACCACCTCACCGACCGGATCGGGCAGCGCGGCCATCTGGCGCAGCGCGTCGGCGATCGCCGCCACCCGGCCCTCGTCGAGCGCGAGCCGGTCCAGCACGGCCGCGGACAGCCCGGCCTCGCGCCCGGCCGCCAGGTCCGCGGCGTTCGCCGCCAACACCTCGGGGGTACGCGCCACGAGCGCGTCGGCCATCGCGTGCAGCGCGGCGTCCTTGACGGTACGGGTGGCCGTGGCCAGGGCTTCCGCCGCGTCCCGGGCTCGCCGGGCCTGCTCGACGACGCTCATCGTGCGTACTCCTTCGGAGGTGTTTTAAGGAGGGGCCCCTTATTAACAGACGTCTGTTAATAAGGGGCCCTTGCTTACAGCAGGACGAGGTCGTCGCGGTGGACGACCTCACGTTCGTACGCCGGGCCGAGCGCCGCGGCGAGTTCGGAGGTGGAACGGCCGAGCAGGCCGGGCAGTTCCACCGCGTCGTAGTTGACCAGCCCGCGGGCCACCGGCGCGCCGGCGGTGTCGACCAGGTCGACCGGGTCCCCGGCGGTGAACGCGCCGTCGACGGCGGTGATGCCGGCGGGCAGCAGCGACTTGCGGCGGCCCACCACCGCCTGCACCGCGCCCGGGTCGAGGTGCAGGCGGCCCCGGGGCGCGGTCGCGTGCGCCAGCCAGAACAGGCGCGCGGCGGGACGGCGGCTGCTCGGGTGGAAGTACGTGCCGACGGGCTCCCCGGCCAGCGCCGGCGCGGCCAGCGGCGCGGCGGTCAGCACCACCGGGATGCCGAAGCCGGTCGCGATGCGGGCCGCCTCCACCTTCGTCACCATGCCCCCGGTGCCCACCCCGGCCCGGCCGGCCCCGCCGATGTCCACGCCCGCGAGGTCACCCTCGCCGTGCACCTCGGTGATGCGGGTGCTGCCCGGGCGGGCCGGGTTGCCGGTCCAGAGCGCGTCGACGTCGGAGAGCAGCACCAGCAGGTCGGCGTCGACGAGCGCGGCGACGAGCGCGGCGAGGCGGTCGTTGTCGCCGAACCGGATCTCCTCGGTGGCCACCGTGTCGTTCTCGTTGACGATCGGCACGGCCCGCAGGTCGAGCAGTTTCCGCAGCGTCCGGTACGCGTTGCGGTAGTGCGCGCGCCGGGTCACGTCGTCCACGGTGAGCAGCACCTGCCCGACGGTGCGGCCGTGCCGGGCGAACGCGGCAGCGTACCGGCCGATCAGCAGGCCCTGCCCGACGCTGGCGGCGGCCTGCTGGGTGGCCAGGTCGCGCGGGCGCCGGGGCAGCCGCAGCGGGGCGAGGCCGGCGGCGATCGCGCCGGAGGAGACCAGCACCACCTCGCGTCCGGCGGCGGCCAGCCCGCCGAGCGTGTCGACGAGCGCGTCGACCCGGGCGTCGTCCAGGCCGCCGGTCGCGGTGGTCAGCGAGGACGAACCGATCTTGACGACGATCCGGCGGGCCGAGGTGACTGCTTCGCGCACCCGACCATTCTGCGCGCTGCGGTCTGTGACGCCGCGGCGCGTTCCCATATCGTGGCAGCTCGTGACACCTGACGAGTACGTCGAGGCGGTGCTGGCACTTGTCGAGCGGATCCCGCCGGGCCGCGTGATGTCGTACGGGGCGGTGGCCGACGCGCTCGCCGACCGCTCCGGGCGGGCGTCGCCGCGGCTGGTCGGCTCGATCATGGCGCGGCACGGGGGCGGCGTGCCGTGGCACCGGGTGGTGAACTCGGCCGGCCGGCTGCCGCCGGGGCACGAGCGCAAGGCGCGGGAACGGCTGCTCGCCGAGGGGTGCCCGCTGCGCGGCGACCGGGTGGACCTGGCGGCGGCGTCCTGGTCGCCGGACGAGGGGTGACCCGACCGCGTCGGAGGCGGCCGGTCGATCGATCGCGACTCCGCTCAACGGGGCCGAGTCATCGCGGCCACTCGGAGAACGCGTGCCGGAGGTCGTGGATCTCAGCCGGGGTGAGGCGGTAGAGCGCGAAGACGGTGTCGGGGAGGCGGTCGAGGCGCTGCAGCGCGTCCTGGAACTCTTCGTCGGTGAGCGCCGGGTCGGCACGCCGTGCGAGGTCCACCAGGTCGTTCCTGCTGTACCGGCGGAGCGCGGCGGCTACGTCGATGTAGTCGCGGGGTTGAGCACGGGTCACCATGGCGGCGACTTTGGTGCCGATCACGTCGTCCAGGTGCAGCACCGGCCCGACGTCGAGCACGATCGGGCTGGCGCTGCGCGCGAAGCGCACGAGTTGCAGTCGTACGGTCCGGTCGTCGCGGCGAACCTCGAACTCGGTCATGTCGTGTTCGAAGCCGTAGAAGACATCGTCCAGCTCGGTGGGCTCGGCGATGGTCTCGACCTGGAACCCGGCATCGAGCAGGGTGGCGTGCACCAGCTCGGCGGCTGCGGTGACCCCGCCGTCGAGATCGGTGAACAGGTCCACGTCCTCGGTGGGACGGGCGCCGATGCCGTGGGCGATGAGGGCCTGGCCGCCGGCGAGGGCGAAGCCGTGTCGGCCGGCCACGGCGAGCGCGATACGGGCGACCTCGTGCTGGAACGGGTCCGGCGCGGGTGACATCAGGCGGCGACGTCCCGGGCGCGCAGCACCGGGTGGCTCTCTTCCCAGGCGCGGCGGACACCGCGGGGCACGTAAAGCTCGGGCCACAGCCGGACGAGGGTGGGTCCGTGCAGCCAGGTGCGCAGCTCGTCGGGATGAACGGCTTCGGTGAGCACCGTCTCGTACATCCAGGCGAGCAGCCCCGGAACGTCGAGGTCGACGTGCCGGTCGGGTTGCCAGAACAGCCGGTGGGGCAACTCGACGATGCCGGTGACCGGGCCCTGCAATTCGCTCAGGGCGGGGACCACGACCGCACGGCGGCCGGGGCGGGCCTCGTACGGTGCCCGCGAGCTGCGAACGGATCGGGCCGGGTCCATGCCCTACAGGGTAACGGTGCCGACCTGCGGCTTGTTGCGACTCGCGAGCGCTTGGCGGCATCGAACAAGCAGCGTCCGGGAGGGGATGTGACGCGAGCCATAACGTGAGTAGCATTCGGCTCCATGACAGCTTCGGGCCTGCCCCGCCGGGTGCACCTCGGATACGCGCTCGGTTCCCTGGTCACCGGCGCGTTCGGCACCGTGCCCGGGCTGCTCCTGCTGCCGTACCTCACCGACACGCTCGGCGTCGCCGCCGGGCTGGCCGCGCTGCTGGTGCTCCTGCCGAAGGCGTGGGACGTGCTGGTCAACCCGGTCGCCGGGCGGATCTCCGACCGGACCCGCTCCCGCTGGGGCGCCCGCCGTCCGTACCTGCTGGTCGGCGGGCTGGCGCTCGCCGTGCTGTTCGCCTCGATCTTCGCGGCGCCGTTCGCGAACGGTCCGGCCGCCGCCGCGTACGTGGCGCTGGCGTTCCTGGCGACAGCTACCGCGTTCGCGTTCTTCCAGGTGCCGTACGTGGCCATGCCGGCCGAGCTGACCGCCGACCCGGCGGAGCGTACCCGGCTGATGACCTGGCGGATCGCGGTGCTGGCGCTGGCCATCCTGGTCTCCGGCGCGGTGGCCCCGGCCGTGGTGAGCGCGGGCGGCGACGGCGTGCCCGGTCACCGGTGGATGGGCCTGTTCGTCGCCGCGCTGATCGTCGCCGGCACCGTCGGCGTGTTCCTGGGCACCCGGTCCGCGCCGACCGGCACGGTGGGGGAGAGCGAGCCGAGCCTGCGCGCCCAGCTCGCTGTCGCCACCGGCAACCGGCCGTTCCGGGTGCTGCTGATCTGCTTCGTGATCCAGTCCGCCGGGGTGGCCACCGTGCTGGCCGGGGTGAAGTACTTCGCCGGCCAGGTGCTGCGCGAGCCGGACAGCGGCCCGACGCTGCTGTTCGCCTGCTTCGTGGCACCCGCGCTGCTGGTCATGCCGCTGTGGTCGCGGGCCGGCGCCCGGCTGGGCAAGCGGGCGTCGCTGGTCGCCGCGTCGCTGATCTTCGCGGTGGGCGCGCTGGCCCTGGTCGCCGCGCCCGCGCTGCCCGCCGCCGCGGCCTACGCGGTGGTCGCGGTGATCGGCGTCGGGTACGCGGGCCAGCAGGTGTTCGCGCTGGCCATGCTGCCGGACTGCATCGCGTACGACACGGCGCGCACCGGGCGGCGGCAGGCCGGGGTGTTCACCGGGCTGTGGACCGCCGGGGAGACGTTCGGGCTGGCGCTGGGGCCGGGCATCTACGGGCTGGTGCTCCAGCTGTCCGGCTATGTCTCCTCGTCCACCGGTACCGCCGCCGCCCAGTCCGACACGGCCCGGCTCGGTGTGCTGCTCGGCTTCACCGTGCTGCCCGCCCTGCTGGTGGCGATCCCGCTGGTGCTGCTGCGCGGCTACACCCTGACCCCGGCCCAGCTGACCGCCGCCGCACCCGAGGCCGATGACGCCGCGCCGGCCGCGCGGGCGTGAGCACCCCGTCCACGAGAGGAACCACCCGATGACCGACACGGCAGGCGCCGGTGCGCTGCCCGCCCAGGGGATGCCCGCGGCGGACGTACTCGGCGAGATCCGCGCGCTGCGGGACGCCGACCGGCCCACGCACGGCGGGCGGCTGTTCGCGTACGTCTACGACCCCGGCGTGGCCGGTCTGGACGAGCTGGCGCACGCCGCGTACGCGCAGAGCGCCCACGTCAACGGCCTCGACCCGACCGCGTTCCCGTCGCTGCTGGCGATGGAGAACGCGCTCGTCGGCGCCGCCGCCCGGCTGCTCGGCGGCGGCCCCGGCACCGGCGCGCCGGACGTGGTGGGCAGCGTCACCAGTGGCGGCACCGAGTCGCTGCTGCTCGCCGTCAAGGCGGCCCGGGACGCCCGCCCCGACCTGACCGAGCCGCGGATCGTGGCGCCGGCGAGCGCGCACGCGGCGTTCGCCAAGGCGGCGCACTACCTGCGGGTCGCGCTGGACACGGTGCCCGTCGACCCGGTGACGCTGCGCCCGGACGTGGCAGCGGTGGCCGCCGCGATCCGCCCGGAGACCGTGCTGGTGGTGGCGTCCGCGCCGTCGTACGCGCACGGGGTGGTCGACCCGGTCGCGGAGATCGCCGCCGTCGCGGAGGCGGCCGGGGTGCGCTGCCACGTGGACGCCTGCTTCGGCGGCTGGGCGCTGCCCTGGCTGCGGCGGCTCGGCGCGCCGGTGCCGCCGTTCGACTTCGCCGTGCCGGGGGTCACCTCGATCTCGGTGGACCTGCACAAGTACGCGTACGCGCCGAAGGGCGTCTCGGTGCTGCTGCACCGCGATCCGGCGCTGCGCGCCCCGCAGTTCTTCGCGTACGCGGACTGGCCCGGGTACACGATGGTCAACCCGGTGATCGCCTCCACCCGCTCCGGCGGGCCGATCGCCGCCGCGTACGCCACGCTGCGGCACCTCGGCGAGGACGGGTACCTGCGGCTTGCCGCCGCCACCCGGGACGCGGTCGCCGGGCTCGCCGACGCGATCCGGGCCACCGACGGGCTGCGGCTGATGGCCGAACCGGAGACCACTGTCGTCTGCTTCACCAGCGACGATCCGGGGCTCGACCTGTTCGTGCTGGTCGACGAGCTGACCGCGCGCGGCTGGCACACCCAGCCCCAGCTCACGTACGCCGATCTGCCGGCCAGCGTGCACCTGACGGTGACCGCGGCGGTGGCGCCCCGGGTGGCCGAGTTCGGCCCGGCGCTGGCCGAGGCGGTCGCGGCGGCCCGCGCCGCCGGGCCGGTGGTGCTGCCGCCGGAGCTGCTGGCGCTGGCCGGCAGCCTCACCCCGGAGGCGCTCACCCCCGATCTGGTGGCCGGGCTGGCGGGCGGGCTCGGCCTGGCGGCCGACGCCGGTGCGCCGGAGCGGATGGCGGTGGTCAACACACTGCTCGACGCCGCGCCGGCCCGGCTGCGGGAGCGGCTGCTCGCCGAGTTCGTCGGGTTGCTCCAGCGCCCGGCCTGGTGACGCGGACGCGGCCCGCCCGGATTCGGGCGGGCCGCGTCGTGCGGTGTCTCAGCCGGCCGCGCCGACGCTGAACGTGGTGGTGTCGTCCGCCGGGTCGACGTCTGCGACCGGCTCGTTCACGTAGCGGGCCTCGACGGTGAACGTGCCGCTGCCCAGCACGCCGGCCGGCGTTCCGGCCGGTGCCCGCAGGACGACGTCGAACCTGCGCTCCTCGCCGGGCATGAACCGGCCGCCCGGGACGTCGAACGAGTCCGGGAAGCTGGGCAGGTCCTGCGGGTCGGTGCTCCAGACCTCGACCCCGGCGGGCAGGGCCGCCCGCGCGGCGAGCCGGAACGACGGCGCGTCGTTGCCGTAGCGCACCGTCACCGGCATGCGGCCCAGCAGGCTTCCGTCGGCCTGGCGGGTCAGCGTCACGTCACGACCGTTTACGGTCAGGTCCGTCTCGGTGGCCTGCCGGTAGACGCGCGGCGCGCGGACGCTGCCCGAGGTCGACCGGAACACGGTCGGGAAGGAGTCGCGATCCGCGACCCGGGCGCCGCCGCCCGGCACCACCGCGATCGAGCCGCCCGGCGCGACCATCGGGTAGGCGCGCGCGGTCGTCCAGACCTGGAAGTTGAGCCTCAGGGCCCGGCTGTCGCCCGCCGCGACCCGGCCGCCGAAGCTGCCGATGACCCGGCGGTTGTCCACCAGGTCCTCGGTGAACCACGGCGTGCCGTCGTCGAGGCCGATGAACGAGGCGCCGGCCGGCTCGGTGATGCGCAGGTCGGCGACGCCGTCGGCCCGGCCCCGGTTGCTGATCGTCGCGGTCAGCGTGCCGACGTACCCCCGGTCGGTGGGCGTCAGCACCAGCGGCCCGGTGTCGACGGTCAGCCGTGCCGCAGCGGTGCCGCTCGTGGCGGCGGCGGGCGTGGCCAGCGCGAACAGCGCTGCCGCCCCGGCCAGCAGCGCGGTGGCGACTCGTGCCGTACGTGTGGTCATGACAGGTCCTCCGTGATCCCCGTGGTGGGCGGCGGTGGTTCCGTCCGCCCGACAGTGAAGACACCCGCCGGCCCCGGGGACAGTTGCCCGGGTTCCCTGTCGTGGGTACGACACCGGACCGCTGTGGTTGACTGTCTGCTCGGGGTTCACGGACAGCGGGAGGTCGGAGATGCAGCTGCCGGGCGTGCTCGGCGAGCCGATCCGGTTCGTGCTGAACTGGGGCCGCCGCTACTCGCTCTGGGTGTTCAACTTCGGCCTGGCCTGCTGCGCCATCGAGTTCATCGCGACCAGCATGGGCCGGCACGACTTCATGCGGCTCGGCGTGATCCCGTTCGCCCACGGCCCCCGGCAGGCCGACCTGATGGTGGTCAGCGGCACCGTCACCGACAAGATGGCCCCGGCGGTCAAGCGGCTCTACGACCAGATGCCCGAACCGAAGTACGTGATCTCGTTCGGCGCGTGCTCCAACTGCGGCGGCCCGTACTGGGACTCCTACTCGGTCACCAAGGGCGTCGACCAGCTCATCCCGGTCGACGTGTACGTGCCCGGCTGCCCGCCGCGCCCGGAGGCGCTGCTGCACGGCATCCTGCGCCTCCAGGAGAAGATCGCCGCCGAGCAGTCCGGCGTCGGCGGCGTGGCCCGCCCCGACGCGCTCGCCTCTCCGGCGGACGCTGTGGCGCGGCCGGTCGAGGCGCTGACCGCGCCGCCGGTCCGTCCGCCGCTCGGCTGAGCCGTCGGGTGGCGCCGCCGGTCTAGCCTGCGGCTCATGACCGACTTCGCGGAGAAGCGCTCCGCATTCATCATCGACGTGCTGACCGAGGAGTTCGGCGCGTCCATGGCGATCGACCCGGCGGCGTTCCGCCGTAAGTTCCGCAAGATGGCCGCGTCACCGTTCGCGTTCTACCGGGGCAGCGCGGCGCTGTTCTACGCCGACCAGCGCGGCGACTTCGGCAGCGACCGGTTCCTCGACGGACGGACCAGCCGGGTGTGGATCCACGGCGACCTGCACGCCGAGAACTTCGGCACCTACATGAACGCCTCCGGGCAGCTCGTGTTCAACGTCAACGACTTCGACGAGGCGTACGTCGGGCCGTTCACCTGGGACCTGAAGCGCCTCGCGGCGAGCGTGGCGCTGATCGGCTACGCGAAGGCCCTCTCCGACCGGGTGATCGGCGAACTGGTCACCGGCTTCGCCCGGTCGTACCTGGCCGAGCTGCGGGCCATCGCGGCCGGCGGGGACGACGCGATCGGCTCGATCACGCTGGACAACGCCGACGGCGTGCTGCGCCGGGTGCTCCAGCAGGCGCGGCTGAACACCCGGGTGGACCTGCTCGCCGCGCAGACCACCGTCGACAACTACGAGCGCCGGTTCTCCCTCGGCGACGGCGTGCACGAGATCGACGACGCGACCCGGGAGAAGGTCTGCGCCGCGTTCGCCGACTACCTGCACACGCTGCCGGACTCGGCCGCCCGGCTGCGCCCGGTGGCCACCGGCATCAAGGACGTGGTGCTGCGCAAGGGCGTCGGCATCGGGTCGGCCGGGCTGCCGTCGTACAACCTGCTGCTGGAGGGGCACACCCAGGCGCTGGAGAACGACGTCGTCATCTACATGAAGCAGGCGCAGGTGCCGGCCGTGGCGCGGTACGTCGACGACGAGCGGGTCCGGTCGTACTTCCGGCACCAGGGGCACCGCACCGCCGAGTCGCAGCGCGCGTTGCAGGCGCACGCCGACCCGTGGCTGGGCTTCACCGAGCTGGACGGCGTCGGCCAGCTCGTCGCGGAGGTCTCCCCGTACGCGGCGGACCTCGACTGGGCCGACGTGAACGAGCCGGAGGAACTGGCCGGGGTGCTCGCCGACCTGGGCCGCGCGGTGGCCCGGATGCACTCGGTGGCCGACGACGAGTCCAGCCACGACCTGGTCGACTACTCCACCGAGGAGGCGATCGTCGCTGCCGTCGACTCCGACCCGGACGGGTTCGTCGACTACCTGGTCGACTTCGCGCACCGGTACGGGATCCGGGCCCGCGAGGACCACCAGCTCTTCGTGGACCTGTTCCGCAACGGCCGGCTGCCCGGCATCTGAGGGCGCGGGGCGCCGACCGCGGCGCCCCGCCTCACTGCGTGAAGTCCAGCACCGCCTTGATGTCCTCGCCGGTGCGGGCGTACGCCTCCCGGTAGTTCGAGACCGGTACGCGGCGGGTGATCAGCGACGTCAGCCAGGACTGGTCCGCCTGGGCGAGCGCCTCGGCGGCCAGGTCCCAGTGACGCCGGCCGGCGTTCACCGAGCCGAACACCACGTTGTTCTCCAGCACCAGCTCCCGGTTGAGCGCCCCGGCGTCGAAGTTGATGGTCCGCCCGCCGCTGGACACACCGGTCAGGCAGACGATCCCGGTGGGCGCGGCCTTGCACATGGCGTCCAGCACCACCGCCGGCGCGCCGGTGCACTCGATCACCACGTCGGGTTTCACGTCCAGCTCGGTCACCGACGACGTGTGGTACGTGGCGCCCAGCGCCCGGACCAGGTCCGGCTTCGGGCCGGTGGTGTTGCGGTCCAGCACGTGCACCGACAGCTCACGCTGGCTGCCGAGCAGCGCCGCCAGCAGGCCGATCGGCCCGGCCCCGGTGATCAGCACGCTCTTCGGCGTCCACTCGGCCCGGCGCCCGATCCGCTCGATGTGGTCCCACGCCTTCGCCACCACGCTGGCCGGCTCCAGCAGCATGCCCACCGACGCGAGGGCCGGGTCCAGGCCGACCGCGAACTTGGGCTGCAGCCGCCAGCGTTCCCGGGCGAAACCGGGCAGCCCCTTGATGCCGTGCTCGGTGTACAGCCCGTTGCGGCACATGTCCCACTCGTCCACCGCGCAGTTCGCGCAGGGCACCGGATCGGGGTGGCGGACCACGCCCGCCACCAGGTCGCCGGGCTGCAACGTGCCGGTCGGATCCTCCAGCACCCGGCCCAGCGACTCGTGCCCGAGCACCAGCCGCTCCTGGCCCGGCGGCGCCTCGCCGTACTCGCCGGCGACGATCTCGTGGTCGGTGCCGCAGACGCCCACCGCCAGCGCCTCCACCAGGATCGCACCCTCCTCGGGCGCCGGCTCGGGCCAGTCCTCGACCAGCCGTAGCGAGTCCGGGACACCGGGGGTCACAGTCACAGCGCGCACGTCCCTCATCCTCCCGCGCGCTCCCGCCGTCCGCCCGGCAAAGCGACGATCCGGCACGGGCGGCCCGACCCGGTCCGCAGCCGTCGGCCATAGGATCAGCGCATGACTCCGGAAGAGGTCGGCCGGCGGGTGGTCGAGCTGCTCGCGCCCGTGGAGGCCACCGCGTCGGTCTCCGGCGGTCAGGGGTACGCCCGCGCCACCGTTGACGTACCCCCGGCGAGCTGGGCGGACGCGGTGCGTGCGGCGCGCGACGACGCCGAGCTGGGTCTCGACTTCCTCGACTGGCTGTCGGCGGTGGACGAGCTGGCCGACGGCTTCGACGTGGTGCTGCACCTCTGGTCGGTCGCGCACCGGCACGGGCTGCTGCTGCGCACCCGGGTGCCCCGCGACGCGCCCGTCGTCGCCTCGGTGGTCGACCTGTTCCCCGGCGCGGCCTGGCACGAGCGGGAGACCCACGAGATGTTCGGCATCGACTTCGCCGGCCACGGCGAGCTGCGGCCGCTGCTGCTGCCGCCGGAGTTCGAGGGGCACCCGCTGCGCAAGGAGTTCGTCCTCGCCTCCCGGGTCGCCAAGCCGTGGCCCGGCGCGAAGGAGCCGGGCGAGTCGGAGGCGGGCGGCGGCCGCCGGCCGGTCCGGCCGCCGGGCGTGCCCGCGCCGGGTGAGTGGGGCACGACGCCCACGCCGGCGGGTGCGGCGGGCGCCGGTGAGGGCCCCCGCGGGGGTACGCCGGCCCGCCCGGCCCGGGAGCGTCCGGCGCGTGCTGCCCGTCCCTCCACCGGCGCGGGGCAAGCGCGGTCCGGCGCTGCTCCGGCGGCCGATGAGGCGGGTCCGCTCGGGCGGCCGCTGCCCGGGGAACCGCCGACCGGTCCGCCCCGGCAGCAGCCGGACCCCGACGCGGCGGGGGAGAGCTGATGCCGGACTGGTTGGAGCTGGTCCTGCGCGTGGCGGGCGTGCTCGTCGCGTTCCTCACGCTGCCGCTGATCGTGGGCCAGGCCGAGCACAAGGTGATGGCGCACATGCAGGGCCGGCTGGGCCCGATGTACGCGGGCGGCTTCCACGGCTGGGCGCAACTGGTGGCCGACGGCATCAAGTTCGTGCAGAAGGAGGACGTCACCCCGCGCGACGCGGACCGGCAGGTGTTCCGGCTGGCGCCCGCGGTGGCGCTGGTGCCCTACCTGCTGGTGCTGCTCGTCATCCCGCTCGGGCCGGGTGACCTGGTGGCCCAGCCGTTGGACATCGGCCTGTTCTTCGTGCTCGCCGTGGTGGGCGTCGGGGTGCTGGCCGTGCTCATGTCCGCGTGGGCGTCGGCCAACAAGTACAGCCTGCTCGGTGGGCTGCGCGGCGCGGCCCAGCTGCTCGGGTACGAGCTGCCGCTGGTGCTGGCCGCCGCTTCGGTGGCGATGGCGGCCGGCACGCTCAGCCTCTCCGGCATCGTGGAGGCGTGGCAGCCGTGGTGGCTGCTGTGGCAGGCGCCGGCCATGGTGATCTTCTTCGTGGCGGGGCTGGCCGAGATCCGCCGCCCGCCGTTCGACATGCCGGTGGCCGACTCCGAGCTGGTCTTCGGCTACATGACCGAGTACACCGGTCTGCGGTTCGCGTTCTTCCTGCTCGCCGAGTACGTCGGCATCGTGGTGATCGCGGCGCTGACGACTGTGTTGTTCCTCGGCGGCTGGCAGGGCCCGTTCGCCGACGCGCAGCTCGGCTGGCTGTGGACGCTGCTGAAGGTGTTCGCCGTCGCCTTCGTGATCATCTGGTTGCGGGTGAGCTACCCGAGGCTGCGCGAGGACCAGCTCCAGCGCCTCTGCTGGCTGGTCCTGGTCCCCCTGGCCCTGGCCCAGCTCGTCCTCACCGCCGCAGTCCGCCTGGCCCTGTAACCCACCCACCCTCCCTCCCTCCCCACCCTCCTCGGCGATCTTGCACATTCTGCCCCGGCGAAAGGGGCAAAGCTCGCAGGTTGCGGGCTCAATGTGCAAGATCGACGAGGCAGGGGCGGGCGGGGCGGGCGGGGCGGGGCGGAAGAGAGCGCGTCAGCGCAACGGCGTGTGGGCGGGGTCCACCTGCTCGGACGGGGGTGGGGGCGGGGGTGGGGTGCCGTCGCCGAAGGGGCGGCCGCCCAGCTCCTCCCGGCCGTGCGGGGTGAGCCAGTTGCTCAGGTCGGGGCCGAGCGGCACGATCCCGGTCGGGTTGATGTCCCGGTGGACCTCGTAGTAGTGCCGCTTGATGTGGTCGAAGTCGATGGTGTCGCCGAACCCGGGCGTGGTGAACAGGTCCCGGGCGTACGCCCACAGCACCGGCATCTCGCTGAGCTTCTGCCGGTTGCACTTGAAGTGCCCGTGGTAGACCGGGTCGAAGCGGACGAGCGTGGTGAACAGCCGTACGTCCGCCTCGGTGATCGTGTCGCCGACCAGGTACCGCTGCCCGGCCAGCCGTTCGCTCAGCCAGTCCAGCCGGTCGAACAGCCGGTGGTACGCCTTGTCGTACGCTTCCTGGCTGCCGGCGAAGCCGCACCGGTAGACGCCGTTGTTGACGTCGGCGAAGACGACCGCGTTCACCTCGTCGATCTCGGCGCGCAGCGGCTCCGGGTAGAGGTCCGGCGCGCCGGGACGGTGGTGCGCCGTCCACTCGGTCGTGAGGTCCAGGCTCATCTGGGCGTAGTCGTTCGTCACGACCTGGCCGGTGGGCACGTCGACGAGCGCCGGGACGGTGATGCCGCGCTCGTAGCCGGGGAAGCGGGCGAAGTAGGCGTCGGCGAGCCGCTCGATGCCGAGTACCGGGTCCTTGCCGTCCGGGTCCAGGTCGAACGTCCAGCTCCGCTTGTCGTGGGTGGGCCCGGCCACTGCCATCGAGATGGCGTCCTCCAGCCCGAGCAGGCGCCGGACGATGATCAGCCGGTTGGCCCAGGGGCAGGCCCGGCTGACCGCCAGCCGGTAGCGCCCCGGCTCCACCGGCCAGCCGTCCCGCCCGTCGGCGGTGATCCGGGTGGCGATGTAGCGCTGGTCGCGGGTGAACTCGCCACCCGGCTCCACGTACTTGCCGCCGGTTCGTTCCAGGACCTCGTCGTCGCTGCCGCCCACGCTCTACCTCCGAGTTCGCTTTTCGCTCCCATCATGGTCGCTCGGGCGGCTCCCGGCAGGTCGAGCGCGTCACAAAGAGGCATAGGCTGCCCGCCGTGACCGATGTGGAGACGGCGGCCCGGCGTTTCGTCGCCGACGTGTGGAACGCCGGGCGCGAGGAGAGCGCGTACGAGCTGGTGGCGGCGGAGTGCCCGGGCCTGGGCGGCGCCGGCCCGGCGGCGATGCTGGCGTGGCACCGGGACCGGCGGGCGTCGTTCCCCGACCTGCGCTACAAGATCGTCGACGTGGTGGCGGCCGGTACGCGGGTGGCGGTCCGCTGGCGGGCCGCCGGCACCCAGGCGGGCCAGTTCGGTCCGGTGCCGCCGACCGGCCGGGTGGTCAGCTATTCGGGCGCGACGTTCCTGCGCTTCGACGACGACGGGCGGATCGTGGACGTGTGGAGCGTCAACGAGCTGTTCCAGGTGCTCCAGCAGCTCGGCGTGGAGATGCTGCCCCCACTCACACCCGGCGAGGCGTGATTCGGCCGCACGCCCGGGCCAAAGCGCCGGGTGGTGGTCGCGCGCGCCCGGGTCACAGGGCAGGATGGGCGGCATGAGCGAGCACGGTGGAGTGCCCGGCGGCGGTCTGGTGAAGGGCCTGGCGGTCACGTTGAAGACGATGACCCGCCGCTCGACCACCCAGCAGTACCCGGATGTGGCGCCCGAGCTGCCGCCGCGCTCCCGTGGCGTGATCGCGCTGCTGGAGGAGAACTGCACGGTCTGCATGCTCTGCGCGCGCGAGTGCCCGGACTGGTGCATCTACATCGACTCGCACAAGGAGGAGGTGGCGGTGCCCGGCGCTGCCCGCCCCCGCCAGCGCAACGTGCTCGACAAGTTCGACATCGACTTCTCGCTCTGCATGTACTGCGGCATCTGCGTCGAGGTCTGCCCGTTCGACGCGCTCTACTGGTCGCCCGAGTTCGAGTACGCCGAGTACGACATCAAGGACCTGCTGCACGACAAGGACCACCTGGGCGAGTGGATGGCCACCGTCCCGCCGCCGCCGGCGCACGACCCGCTCGGCGACCCCTCCAAGGAGGAGACCACCGCCGCCCGGAAGGCGGCGGGTCCGTCGGCCCGTCCGGCTCCTTCCCGGGTACGCCCCGACGCCGCCACCGATCCGGGCGGAGGCACCGCCTCATGACCGGTGCGGACGTGCTGCTGCTCGCGCTGGGCGCGGTGGCGGTGGGCGCGGGCGCGCTGGTGGTCGCGACCCGGCACCTGGTCCGGGCCGGGTTGTGGCTGGTGGTGTGCCTGGGCGCGCTCGCCGGTGACTACCTGGTGCTGACCGCCGAGCTGGTGGCCTGGGTGCAGGTGCTCATCTATGTGGGCGCGGTGGTGGTGCTGCTGTTGTTCGCGGTGATGCTGACCCGCGCGCCGATCGGCCCGTCGGACGACCTGGACCGGCCCGGCTGGGCCGCCGCGCTGGTCGGCGGCGGTAGCGGCCTCGGCCTGGCGGTGCTGCTGATCGACGCGTTCCGCTGGTCCCGGGTGGACCTGCCGGCCGCCGGCACCGCCGAGCGCCTCGGCGAGCAGATCTTCCGCTCCTGGGTGCTGCCGTTCGAGGTGCTGTCGGTGCTGCTGCTGGCCGCGCTGGTCGGCGCGATCGTGCTGTCCCGCCCCGACATCGGCCGCCGGTCCGCCGACGAGGGCGGGCGCCCGTGAGGCCGGTCATCCCGTACGTCACCGCCGCGCTGCTGTTCGGCCTCGGCGTGTACGGCGTGCTGCGCCGCCGCAACGCCGTCCTGGTGCTGATGGCGGTGGAGTTGATGCTCAACGCGGTGAACCTGGTGCTGGTCACCGCCGACACCACAGTCAAGGCCGTGCTGCCGCACTCCGGTCAGGTGTTCGCGCTGTTCGTGATCGTGCTCGCCGCCGCCGAGATCGGTGTCGGGCTGGCCATCGTGCTCCAGCTCTACCGGCTGCGCGCCAGCGTCACGGTCGACGACGTCCCGCTGGCCGAGCCGGCGCCCGCGGTGACCCCGGCCGAGCGCCCGGAAGGAGCGGTCCGGTGAGCACGCCGACGCTGTGGCTCGCGGCGGTGCTGCCGGGCGCCCCGCTCGTCGCCGGGCTGCTCGGCCTGCTGCTGCCGCCCGCCCCGAGCCACGACCGCGCGTCGGCCCGGCGGCTGGCGGTCGCACTGGGCGTGACGGGTGCGGCGGTGTCGCTGCTGGCCGCGCTGGCGCTGCTGGTCCGCGTGGACGCGCCGGTCGAGGCGTCCACCACCTGGATCGACCTGGGCGGACTGCGGGTCACGCTCGGCCTGCGGCTGGACGGCGTGGCAGTGCTCGTCGCGACGGCCGTGGCCGCTGTCGCGCTGGCCGTGCAGGTCTACTCGATCGGCTACCTGCGCCGGGGCCCGCACGACGACGTGGACGTCGACCACCGCTACCCGCCGTACGCGGCGCAGTTGAGCCTCTTCACCGCCGCCATGCTCACCGTGGTGGTGTCCGGCGACCTGATCATGCTGCTGGTCGGCTGGGAGGTGATGGGCGTCTGCTCGTACCTGCTCATCGCCCACGACCGGCGGCTGCCCGAGGCGCCCGGCGCGGCGGTGAAGGCGTTCCTTGTCACCCGCGTGGGTGACGTCGGTTTCCTGCTCGGCATCGCGCTGCTCGGCGTGGGCGCGGGCAGCTTCCGGATCGCCGACGTGCTGGCGCACGACTACGGCACCGGTACGCTCACCGCCGCCTGCCTGCTGCTGCTCGCCGGGGTGGCGGGCAAGAGCGCCCAGTTCCCGCTGCACACCTGGCTGCCGGACGCGATGGCCGGCCCGACGCCGGTGTCCGCGCTGATCCACGCCGCGACGATGGTCGCCGCCGGGGTGTACGCGGTGGCCCGCCTGTTCCCGCTGTTCGAGCGCGCCCCGGCCGCGCTCGCCGTGCTGGGCGTGATGGCCGCGATCACGATGCTGCTGGGCGCGTTCGCCGCCACCGCGCAGGACGACATCAAGCGCGTGCTCGCCTGGTCGACCGTGTCGCAGATCGGCTACATGACCGGCGCGCTGGCGGTCGGCGCACCGGCTGCCGCGCTGTTCCACCTGCTCACCCACGCCGCGTTCAAGGCGCTGCTGTTCCTCGCCGCCGGTGCGGTGATCCACGCCGTCGGCACCACGCTGATGTCCCGGATGGGCGGCCTGCGTACCGCCATGCCGGTGACGTTCTGGTGCACTGTGGTCGGCCTGGGCGCGCTCGCCGGCGTACCCCCGCTCTCGGGTTTCTGGAGCAAGGACGGCGTGCTCGCCGCCGCCGAGGCGGCCGCGCTCGACGGCGCCGGGCCGAGCGCGGCCTGGGTCGGCTGGCTGGTCTGGCTGGCCGGGCTGGTCGGCGTGGCGGTGACCGCCTGGTACGCGACCCGGCTGCTGCTGCGCACGTTCCTCGGCACCACGCGCACGCCGCTGCTGCGCCCGCACGACCCGCCCGCGCTGCTGCGCTGGCCGGTGCTGCTGCTCACGGTCCCGGCCGCGTTGCTCGGCCTGGCCGCGTTCGCGCCGTGGTTCGCCGACCGGCTGCGCGTGCCGGGCGACGACACCGGCGAGGCGGTCGAGCTGGTGCACCTCGCGCCGAACCTGGTCCTGCCGTTCCTGCTGCTGCTCGTCGGCGCGAGCGTCGCCTGGGCGGGCTGGCGCCGCGACCCGGCCGCCGATCCGGCCCGCTTCCTGGGTCCGCTGCGGCCGGTGTTCGCCCGGGCGTTCCGGCTCGACGACGTCCAGCACACAGTCGTCGTACGCCCGGTGGGTGCGCTCGCGCGGGTCGTGCGTACCGGTGACGAACTGGGCGTGGACGGGCTGGTCGAGGGCAGTGGCCGGACGGCGGTCGAGGTGGGCGGTGGCCTGGCCGCGCTGCACCGGGCGGCGCTGCCGCGGGCGGCGGCCGGGGTGCTGGCGGGCGCGCTGCTGATCGGCCTCGCGGTCGCCCTGATCGGAGTCACGTCATGACGTTCGGGCAGGTCCTGCTGGTCGCCGTGGTGGCGGTCCCGGCGCTCGGCGCGCTGGCCACAGCGGTCGTGCCCGGTGACCGGGCCGGCCGGGTGGTCGGCACCGTCGCCGCCGCGTTGACGCTGCTGGCGACGCTGCCGCTGGTCGGCGGTGACCACGGTTGGTTCGGGTACGGGCCCCGCCCGGCGGTGCAGCCCTGGCACCAGGTCGACCTGCCGTGGGTGCCCGGGCTCGACCTGCGCTTCCACCTGGGCGTGGACGGCATCTCCTGGCCGCTGGTGGTGCTGACCGCGCTGCTGACGCTGCTGTGCTGCGCGTACACGCTGTGGCGGGTGCCGTCCGGCAGCGGCAGCGGACGGGCGCTGGTGGCGTTGCTGCTGGTGGTCGAGGTCGGCATCCTCGGCACGTTCCTCGCGCTCGACCTGGTGTTGTTCTTCCTGTTCTTCGAGGTCGTCCTGCTGCCGATGTACGCGGTGATCGCCGGCTGGGGCGGCGCGGACCGTCGTCGCGCGGCCCGCAAGTTCGCGCTCTACACGCTGTTCGGCTCGGTGCTGCTGCTGGTCGGCGTCTACGTGGTGGTGGCCGCCGCGGGCACCGCCGACCTGGTCGCGCTCACCGGCGGCGCCGGGCTGTCCCGGGGCACCCAGCTCGCCGCGTTCACGCTGCTGGCGCTCGCGTTCGCGGTGAAGAGCCCGCTCTGGCCGCTGCACTCGTGGCTGCCCGACGCGCACACCCAGGCGCCGACGGTCGGCAGCGTGATCCTCGCCGGGGTGCTGCTCAAGATGGGCACGTACGGCATGATCCGGGTCGCCGTGGGGGTGGCCCCGGAGGGCGCCCGCTGGGCCGCGCCGGTACTCGGCGTGCTCGCCGTCGCCGCCATTCTGATCGGTGGCCTGGTCTGCCTGGCCCAGGACGACCTGAAGCGGCTGATCGCGTACTCCAGTGTCGGCCACATGGGCTTCGTGCTGCTCGGGATCGCCACGCTCACCGCCACCGGGCTCCAGGCCGCGCTGATCGGCAACATCGCCCACGGCGTCATCACCGCCCTGCTGTTCTTCCTGGCCGGCGCGGTCAAGGACCGCGCGCACACCGGCTCGCTGGCCGACCTGTCCGGGCTGCGGGAGACCGCGCCCCGGCTGGCCGGGCTGCTCGGCTTCGCGGCTGTCGCCTCGCTGGGGCTGCCCGGCCTGGCCGGGTTCTGGGGCGAGGCGTTCGCCGTGGTCGCCGCCGTGCAGCGGGGCGGCCCGCTCTGGCTGACCCTCGCCGTGCTGGCCGCCCTGGGCGGGGCGCTCACCGCCGCGTACTTCCTGCGGCTGCTGCGCCGGGTTTCGCACGGGCGGCCCAGCCCGGCGGTGGCGGGGCTCGCACCCGGGCTGGCCGGTGCGGAACTGACCGCCTGGGCGCCGCTGGTGCTGCTCGCGCTCGCGGTCGGCCTGGCCCCGGCGCTGGTCCTGTCCTACGCCTCCGGCCCGGTGGAGGCGCTGCTGGGGGTCGTCCCATGAGCCTGGTGCAGAGCGTCGACAACGTGGCGATGCTGCCCGCATACCTGGCCGCCGGCACCGCAGTGCTGGTGCTGCTGGTCGACCTGCTGGTGGCGCGGCCCGCCGTCACGGTCGCCGCGGCGGCGCTCGGCGCGACCGGCACGGCTGTCGGCGCGACGCTCGTCGGCACGTCCGGGACCCGGCGCACGTTCTGCGTCGGCGACGACTGCTCCTGGGTGTGGGGCGGGCGAGCGGCGCTTGTCGGGGCCGTGATCGCCCTGCTCACGCTCGGCGTGCTGGCGCTGTCCGGCCCGCTGCTGCGCGCCGGGCGTACCCCCGTCGGCGAGTACTGCTTCCTGCTCGCCTGCGCGATGACCGGCGGCGTGGTGCTCGGCGCCGCCGGTGACCTGATCACGCTGATCGTGGCGCTGGAGACGCTGACGCTCCCGCTGTACGTGCTGGTCGGCCTGCGCCGGGGCAGCCTCGGGGGCGCCGAGGCGGCGGTGACGTTCTTCGTGGTCAGCGTGGTCGCCACCACTGTGACGCTGCTCGGCGCGGCGCTGCTCTACGCCGTCGCCGGCACGCTGCACCTGGACCGGCTCGGCGCCACGCTGGCCGACCGCGCCGACCTGACCGACCTGCCGCTGACCGGCGTCGCGGCGGCGCTCGTGGTGGCCGGGCTGGCGTTCAAGGTCGCCGCCGTGCCGTTCCACGCCTGGGCCCCCGCCACGTACGACGGCGCGCCGCTGCCGGTGGCCGCGTACCTGTCGACCGCCTCCAAGCTCGGTGGCGTGGTGGCGCTGCTGGCGGTGGTGCAGCGCGCGCTGCCGGGAGACATGACCGGCCCGGTGCTGGCGGCGCTGGCGGTGCTGACCATGACCGTCGGCAACCTGGTGGCGCTGCGTCAGCGGCGTACCGTGCGGTTGCTCGCCTGGTCGTCGGTGGCCCAGGCGGGGTACATCCTCGCCCCGCTGGGCGCGCTCGCGCTGGCCGCGGGCCGCACCGGCGACGCGCGCACGGCCGCGTACGCGGCAGCCATCGCGTACGCGATCTTCTTCGTGCTGCTGGAGCTTGCCGCGTTCGCGGCGGTGGTGGCGTTGCGCCCGGCGGACGGCGACGGCGGCACGCTGGCCGACCTGCGCGGCGCGGCGCGGCGGCACCCGTGGGTGGGCGGCGCGTTCGCGCTGGCGCTGATCGGGCTGGCCGGCCTGCCGCCGGGCCTGGCCGGGCTGTTCGCCAAGGTGACAGTGGTACGCGCGCTGCTGGCCGGGCACGCGGGCTGGCTGGCGCTGGTGGTGGCGTTGAACGCGGTGATCGGCCTGGCCTACTACCTGCGGGTCACCGCCTCGCTTTACGCGACGCCCACGGGCGCGGCGGCGGTCCGGCCGGCGCGGACGGTGGCGCTGGCGCTCGGCGTGGCCACCGTGGCGGCGGTGGTGATCGGTTTCGCACCGCAGCTGGTGCTGGACGTGGCGGCGCGCTGACCGGTTCGTGCCCTGGTGGGCGATCGCTTCAGCGTGTGCACAGCAACATCCAGCCAACTTTCAGCCATGAGCCGGATGGTTGACGGGTACCGGTGTGTTGAACCGGTCAGCGGGCCTCCCGCAAGGGCCCGCGCACCGAAGGAGAGATCGTGCATCACAACCGTCTCAAGACCGCAGCGCTGCTCGGCCTGTTGACCTCGCTGATCCTCGCGATCGGCTACTGGTTCGGCGGTAGCGGCGGTCTCGTCATCGCCGTCGTCGTCTCGTTGCTGATGAACGGCGTCACCTACTTCTTCTCCGACAAGCTCGCACTGCGCTCGATGAAGGCGCAACCGGTCAGCGAGGCACAGTTCCCCGAGCTCTACCAGATGGTGCGGGAGCTGTCGACGCTCGCCGGCAAGCCGATGCCCCGGCTCTACGTGAGCCCGACCTCGCAGCCCAACGCGTTCGCCACCGGCCGTAACCCGGAGAACGCGGCGGTCTGCGTGACCCAGGGGATCGTGGAGATCCTGGACTACCGGGAGCTGCGTGGCGTGATCGGCCACGAGCTGTCGCACGTCTACAACCGGGACATCCTGATCTCCAGCGTGGCGGCCGGCCTGGCCGGCATCATCACCATGCTGGCGAACCTCGCCTGGTTCATCCCGCTGGGCTCGTCCGACGACGAGGACGGCCCGAACCCGGCCGTGCTGCTGCTCACGCTGATCCTCGGCCCGATCGCCGCCACGGTGATCCAGCTCGCGATCAGCCGGAGCCGGGAGTTCCAGGCCGACCAGTCCGGCGCCGAGCTGAGCCGCGACCCGCTGGCCCTGGCCAGTGCCCTCCGCAAGATCCACATGGGTACGCAGGCGCGCCCGCTCGCGCCGCAGGGCCAGCTCGCCAGCACCGCGCACCTGATGATCGACAACCCGTTCAAGCGGGGCGGCGGCATCGCCGCGATGTTCGCCACCCACCCGCCGATGGAGCAGCGGGTGGCCCGCCTGGAGCAGATGGCCCGCAACTCCGGGCCGGTGCAGTTCCAGCGCTGACCCGCCGTACGCCCGCACCGCGCCCGCGTCCCCAGGACGCGGGCGCGGTGGTGTGTCCGGGCACAATGCGTTTCCCCCGATCAGGCCGCGCCGTTAGGGTCGAAACGTCTCCCACCCATTACTCCCTCGGAGGTCGACCGTGGCCGCACTGCGCCAGTACCAGGGCGTCTGGCGGATCCCCGGCGCGCCGATGCTGCTGATCCTCGGCATCATCGGGCGGCTCGGGATCGGCATGACCCCGCTGGCGCTGCTGCTCGTCGTCGAGCAGGTCACCGGCCGCTACTCCCTGGCCGCCGTCGCCGGCGGCATCTACGCGCTCTCCGGCGCCGCGCTCAGCCCGGTCGCCGGACGCATCGCCGACCGGGTCGGCCCCACCCCCGTCCTGGTGGCCACCGCGTTGGCCCACCCGCTCGCCCTGATCGGGCTGCTCGTCGCCACCCGCTCCGGCACCGGCAACCTCCCGCTGATCTACCTGGCGGCGGGCCTGGCCGGCGCCACGTACCCGCCGCTCACCGCGGCGATCCGGGGCGCCTGGAACGACCTCACCGCCCCCGCCACCGGCCGGGCGCACCTGCGCAACACCGCGCTCGCCGCCGAGACCACCCTCTTCGAGGTCGTCTTCGTGATCGGCCCGCTGCTGGTGGCCGGGTTCGTGCTGTTCGCCGACGCCTCCGCCGCGCTCGTCGGCGCCGCCGTGGTCACCCTGGTCGGCACCGGCGCCGTCGCGTTCGGCCGGGTCATGCGCGGCTGGCGCCCGCACCCGCGCGAGCACCACGCCCGGGGCCTCGGCCCGCTGCGGATCGGCGGCTTCCCCGCGCTGCTGCTCTGCGTGGCCAGCCTCGGCATCGCGTTCGGCGCCTCCGGCGTCATCGTCCCGGCCTTCGCCGGGAACTCCGGCGCCGACGACCCGGAAAGCCTGGCCGGCGTGCTGCTCGCCGTCTGGGGCATCGGCAGCGCCATCGGTGGTTTCTGGTTCGGCGTACGCAAGCCCGCCGCCAACATGACCCGCCAGTTCGCCTGGCTGCTCGGCACCGTCGCGGCCAGCTTCGCCGTCTTCGCGGTGATGCCCGGCCCGGCCGCGCTCGGCGTCGCGCTGGTGCTCGGCGGCGCGGCCATCGCCCCCGCGCTCACTCTGGAGAACACACTGGTCGGGCGGATCGCCCCGGCCGGCATGCTGAACGAGGCGTACACCTGGGTGGTGACCATGTCGGTCGCGGCGAGCGCCGCCGGCGGCTCGATCGCCGGCCTGATCATCGACCACGCCGGCGGCGTGTCCTGGGCGTTCGTCTTCGCCGGGGTGGCGGTCGCCGTCGGGGCCGCGGTCGCCGCGCTGCCCGCCGGCCCGATCTCCCGGGCCGAGGCCACAGCGGTACGCGCCGAGCAGTCACTGGCCGCCTGACCGGTGGCGTCCGGGTGCGCCGGCCGGCGGCCCGGTCCCCTCCCGGCGCCTCCCCGGCCGGGGCGCCCGGCCACGAGCAGGCCCAGCACGAGGATCGCCACCGCGCACGCCAGCAGGGTGGGCCGCGCCCCGAGCAACGCGGTCGCCGGACCGCCGAGCATGGTGCCCAGCGGCACCGACAGCACCAGGAGAGCCCCGTTCGCCGCCAGTACGCGAGGCAGGTCAGCGGCCCCGGCCCGGCGCTGGAACAACACCGTCACGGTCGGCTGGTAGGGGGCCCAGACCAGCCCGGCGAGCGCGAACGCGGACAGTGACAGCACCACAGGTGCGCCCAGGCCGAGCGGCAGCAGCGCGGTGCCGAACAACGCCACGATGCCGGCGAGCGTGGTCCGCGGCGGCCAGCCGCGCAGGTGCCCGGTGAGCAGCCCGCCGAGCAGCGAGCCGACGCCGAACGCGGTGTAGTAGGCCGCGAGCGTTCCGGCGGAGGCGTGCAGGTCGTCGGTGACGTGCACCGGCATGGCCACGTAGAACGGGCCGAAGAGGAAGAAGAACGCGAAGGACAGCGACAGCAGACCGAGCAGCGACCGGTCCCGCGCGATGATCCGGAATCCGGAGGCCGGTCGTTCTGCGCGGTTGCCCGTGCCCGCGTTGCTCGCGTGGCGGTCTGTGCCCGCGCTGCCTGTGTGGCGGGCTGTTCCCGCGTGGCGGGTGGTCGGGACGACAAGGCGGTAGCTGACGGCCAGCACGGCGAAGCTGACCGCGTCGATCGCGATCACCCACACCGGGCCCACCCCGGCGATGAGCAGACCGGCCAGCGGCGGCCCCACGATCGTCGCCGCCTGGCCGAGGGTCCCGAGCAGCGCGTTCGCGGCCAGGTGGTGCCGCTGCGGCAGCAGCTCGGCCACGAGCGTGAACCGACCGGCCGACCCCCACGGGTGCAACAGCGAGGACACCGCCAGCAGGGCGACGTAGAGACCGGCGTCCAGCACCCCGACGAGGTGTGCGGCCGGGATCGCGCCCAGCGCGGCCGCCCGTACCGTGGCGTCCCAGCCCGCGAGCTGAGCCCCGCTCCGCCTACCCAGCCAGCGACCGAGCAGCACCGCACCGGCCGCGCCCGGCAGCGTGTACGCCGCCACCGCCAACGCGGTCCAGGTGCCGCGCTGCCCCTCCGGGGCGAGTTGCAGCGCCAGCCACGTCACCGCGACCAGGGCCAGCCCGTCACCGAGCGCGGACGTGGCGAGGCCCGGCAGCAGCCGGCGCAGCACGGGATGGCCGAGCACCGGACGGTAGGGGAGGAGCAGCGCGGAGGTCATGGCTACCACCCGACCCCACGCCCGCCCTCCGGAACAACGAAGTTGCCTGTGGGCAGAAGCCGGCCGGAAACGACGGAACCTTTCCGCCCCGCCGTGAGTGGAACAAGCTGAGCAGGGAGGTGAGGGTGTCCGACGACGACGTGATCGCGGATGTCTATGCCGGGTGTTTCCGGCGGCTGGTCGTTCAGCTCTACGCGGTGACCGGTGACCTGAGCGAGGCGCAGGAGGCGGTACAGGAGGCGTTCACCCGGGCGCTCGCCGCGCCCCGCCGGTTCGCCGGCCTCGACAACCCGGAGGCGTGGCTGCGCCGGGTGGCGGTCAATGTCGCCCGCAGCCGGCATCGGCGTCGGCGGGTGCTCGACGGGCTGCTGCGACGGACGTGGTCGCCGCCGGTGGTCGCCGACAGCGCGCCGGAGCATCTGGCGCTGCTGGCCGCGCTGCGGCGCCTGCCGGACGGGCAGAGGCACGCGCTGGCCCTGCACTACCTCGTGGACCTGCCGGTCGAGGAGGTGGCGCGAACCCTGGGCGTCTCCGTCGGCACAGTCAAGTCCCGGCTGTCCCGGGGGCGTCAGGCGCTCGCCCTGCTGCTCTCCCCAGCCGACACCGTCGATGCCGTAGCCAGTCGTAGGAGGGCCGATGTCCGATCGTGAGTTCAGCGGGTTCGACGTGGACACCATCACCGACGCCGTCCGTCAGCCACCGCTCGACGATCTCCGGGCCGCCGTCGACTCGCGTCGTCGGCACCGCAGAAGCGGGATGGCGTTGGCCGCTGTGGCGGTCCTCGTGGTGGCCATCGGGGCCACCGCGCTCGTTCGCGCACCCCGCCAAACCGACCCGGTGCCACCGGCTGGGCCGTCGCCCACCCCGACCGTAACCACCGCCGCCGGCACATCCGCAGACTGGGCCCGGATCGACGCGGCCGTCATCCCGGCGCTGCTTCGACAGGCGCCCGAGCTGAGCGGGCCGACCCGGCACGACCTGCTCAGCAACTGGAACAAGCAAGGCGGGACGGAGGGAGAGACGACTCTCACCGGCTACTGGGGTCAGGGCACCCTCGGCGCCGGGAACGGCAACGCTCACCTGTCGGTCCAGCTCACGCGAAACGCCGGTGCCTCCCTCGCGTCGATGATCACCACTGCCTGCCCCTCCCGCACGGCGAGCGGCACCTGTGTGCAGCAGGTGGGCCCCGCGGGCGAGAAGATCAAAGTACGAACCTCGCTCCGGGAGCACCGGCTTCCGGCGGAGCGCGGCGCCGAGGTCGTGCGGTACGAGACGCTCAGCGTGGACCTGCTCCGGCCCGACGGGTCCGCAGCGTCCCTCCGCCTCACCGCGAGGAACGGATCTCTGCCACTGACACCGGACCAGGCAATCGGCGTGGTGCTCGATCCGCACCTGGTCCTCGGCCCCGCGACGTCCGCCACGCCTGGTGTCGAGGCGACGGACTAGGAGATATCCCTTCGCGGGTGCGACCGGCCGGCCGGTCGCACCCGCCTTCGGCATGACGGAGGCCCGCCGACGGCTCACGGTCCATGGTGGTTGCGGTAGGCCGCCGTGGGTGTTCGAGGAGTCTGCAACACGTTCCGATCATGCGTCCGGCCGAAGGGCCTGTCCCATCAGCGGTCCTTGCCCGCGAGGGGTCGGAGCGCGCGCCGGGTCGAGGAGAGGCCGACCGACATCCGCGCGGATGGCAAGGCCAGGCCGGCCCGATGACCAGGCCGGCCAGAGTCCCCCTTACCGGTAGTTGGTGAACTGAAGAGCCAGACCGAAGTCCTCGCCCTTGAGCAGCGTGATGACGGCCTGGAGGTCGTCCTTCTTCTTGCCGGTGACGCGGAGCTGGTCGCCCTGGATCTGCGCCTGCACGCCCTTCGGGCCCTCGTCGCGGATCTTCTTGCTGATCGCCTTGGCCTTGTCCGAGTCGATGCCCTGCACCACCTTGGCATCGATCTTGAAGATCTTGCCCGACTGCTTGGGCTCGCCGGCATCGAGTGACTTCAGCGAGATGTTCCGCTTGATCAGCTTCTCCTTGAAGACCTCCAGCGCGGCCCGTACGCGCTCCTCGGTCTCCGCCTGGATGCTGATCGCCTCCTCGCCCGACCAGGAGATCTCGGCACCCGTGCCCCGGAAGTCGAACCGCGTCGAGAGCTCCTTCTCCGACTGACGGAGAGCGTTGTCGACCTCCTGCCGGTCGACCTTGCTCACAATGTCGAACGAGGGGTTCGCTGCCATGCTCATGCTCCTGCTGTCCGGCGGTCTGTCCTGGTCCGTCCCGCGCTGACCAGCGTGGGACCTCCTGACGGTACCCGGTTGCGGCAGTGCCGGGGGCAACCGCTATCCTTGCTTCCGCTGCCGCGTTGCGACGCGGTGGTGTGCCCTGGCGGGTTGCCCGAGCGGCCAATGGGAGCGGACTGTAAATCCGTCGCGAAAGCTACAGAGGTTCGAATCCTCTACCCGCCACCAGGTGCAGATACGGCCCCTGACCAGCAGAGATGCTGATCGGGGGCCGTTCTCGTTCGTCTGGCCGAGTCCGGCTGAGTTCAGCCGTCTGCGACTGATTGCGGGCGGGCCACGGAAAGGACGTCCACGACAAGATCGGGGATGATCCGTGGTGGCTCAACCCTGGTCCCTGCCGGCACCGCTGTCGCCGACCAGTCGTCGAGCTTCGGCGATGACCTCCGCATCGAGATCCTCGGGCTTGGTGCTGACCAGCATGTGTACCTCGTTGGCGGCCTCGACGTACTCGTAGGCGCTCTCCAGGTTGATCAGTTCGCCTGCCAGGGGAGTCCCGGCGTAGGTGATGAACTGTGAGACCCAGGACGTGAGCTCGCGAGGCGCGATCTTCCTGGCGAGCAGTCGTCGCGCCATGATGCGGAGGACTTCCTCTTCGGCCTTCCGGCTCTCTTCCCCGTAGTAGGTCAGGGAGAGTTCCGCGAACGCATCAGCCAGCCAGCGGCGCAGCTCGTCGTCCTCGCTGCCCTTCACGGGGGAGACGCCGGCCAGGATCCGGAGGGTCGGACTGTCGACGCCTGCCACCAGGCAGTCGCAGGCGGCCCTGACCACGTCAACCGAGGTGGCGGAGCCGATGCTCCAGAAGGCGACGGTGTCGTGAAGGTTGGCAAGAGCCTCTTCCCTGGTCATCGACACATGATCGGTCGGCAAGCTGGTGGTGTCGCGGAAGTTATTGGGCGCCGGGAACGGTGGCAGGGGTGGATCCATGGGCGTTGGGCAAATGGTGGGCCGTGGACCGGCAAGCCCTGGCCGGCCGGCAAGAAGTCAGCAGCTCACTCGGCCCACCCCGCTGCTGAAGTGCGCTCGTGACGAGCAGAGCGCCGGATCTGCGCCAAATGGGACGGAACTGCTTGATTGGTGTGGGTGCGAGGGGGTGTCTGAGCTTTGCCGTAAGCTGCCGTCCCATGGCGTCGAGCACTGAGGAGCGGGACCGGCTCTACCGCGAGATCCTGCTCGCGCCGCTCCGCACGTCGGCGGATTGCCTTCCCGAGATGGGAGGGGCCGACGAGGTCGACCTTGCCGGCTTCACCGCGCTGTACGGCGCTGACCCGCTCTTTCACTGAATGGGCGTCGCCTCGCCCCTGATGTTCGCCGCGCAGAGCCGCGGGCGGCATGACGTCGATCCACAGGCAGTTCGGCGTCGGCTGCGAGCGCATCTTCCGCCAGGTCCTCAAGGCGGAGTTCGGACTGTCCGAGAACCAGGTCACATGGTCTGCTCGCGATACCTGACCGGCAACTGGAGTGTCTTCCCAGCCGTGGGCGGGCATGACCCCCTGTCCAGTACTTTCGGCTTCCTGCGGGACGTTGGCGGCTACCTCCGGCGGGACACCACCGACCTGCGCGCCAGCGTGGAGCACGTCCTGCGGCGACTCCTGGAGGCGGCATGACGGAGCTCGTCGAGCGCGCGGCGCACAGCCGCAACGAGCACATGACGTTCCGCGCCAACATGGGTGTGGGTAGGCACGGCTGGTTGCGCCTCACGCCCGCCTACGGCGTACGCCTCGTCCGCGATCGCATGTCGCACATGCCGGCCGGCAGCATCGTCACCGACCCCTTCTCGGGCACGGGCACGACGCCTCTCGCGGCTGCCGAGCTCGGCCACCGGGGGCAGTCGGTGGACATCAACCCGTTCCTGGTCTGGCTCGGCACGGTCAAGACGACGAACTACCCGGAGGACACGCTCCTCGCGCTCGCTGACGCCGTGACGAGTGTGCTCGACGGGGCGCGGGCGCACGACGAGGACGCCGATCTCTGGCAGCCGAGCCTGTTCAGGATCGAGAAGTGGTGGTCGCCGGGCGCGCTCCACGCCCTCAAGGCGCTTCGGAACGAGATCGACCGTTTCGACGGGCAGATCCGCGACCTGCTGGAGATCGGTCTCTGCCGGTCGCTGATCTCCTGCTCCAACGCGGCGTTCAACCATCAGTCGATGTCCTTCAAGGAAGCGCCGGCCGAGCAGGCGCTCTTCGTGGTCGACGACCTCGACAAGGCGCTCGACACGTACGCCACGGAAATGGCGACGATCATCGAGTCCGCCCGTTTCGACCTCGCCGGCACGGCGGTTGTCCGGCAGGGGGATTCGCGGACGGGTCTGGACGGCCTGGAGCCTGCGGACTTCGTACTGACCTCACCGCCGTACGTGAATCGGATGAGCTACATCCGCGAGCTTCGCCCGTACATGTACTGGCTCCGCTACCTGGACGTGGCCGGCGACGCCGGCGAGCTCGACTGGCGCGCCATCGGTGGCACGTGGGGCACCGCCACGAGCAAGCTCAACACGTGGAAGCCGGACGTCGGGACGCCTGTCGACGAGGCGATGAAGGTGGTCTGCGAGAAGATCGCGGCCGACGGCGGCAAGAACGGTCCGCTGCTTGCCAGCTACGTTCACAAGTACCACCACGACATGTGGCTGCACTTCCAGAGCGTCACGAAGCACCTGAAGCCGGGCGGCAGCGTCTCCTACATCGTCGGAAACTCCACCTTCTACAAGCACGAGGTGCCCGCGCACACCTGGTATGCCGTGATGCTGCGCGAACTCGGCTATTCGGACGTCAAGGTGGAGACCATCCGCAAGCGGAACTCCAACAAGGCGCTGTTCGAGTACGACGTCACCGGCACGAAGCCGGCGTGAACCGGCAGCGGCGGTAGCCGGCCGGCAGTCAGGGTGCTGTCACCGGCTCGCGATCGGCCAGGGCTGGGGCGTCCTCACCGGCCGGCTGATGATTCACTCGGTTCTCCTGGCGTGAAACCTTGCCTCAGGCATCGATGATGGTAGAGGCTGTCCGAGGGCGGCCGACGGGAGCGCCGACGCCATCTACTGTGGCCGCGGCCGGGTGCCGGCCGGCTGACGGGTGAATCAGGCGCTAAGCGTGGTTTACGCGCGAAGTCGTTGTGCGCGCCTTCCGTAGCGGCTGCGGGGCTGATCGTGACGGTATGCTGGGCCGGAGGGTGAGCCGCGCCTGTCGAACGGATGATTTCCCTGCCACTGCCCCTGCGCGAGGGCTCGCGCAGCTTTTGCCCGTGAGCGGGGTGTGGCACGATCGTGGAACCTTCACGATGGTTGTAACTCTCCCGACAGGAGCAATCATGTCTGGTCGTAGGCTGGGCCGGCTGTTTGGCTCGCTCCTCCTCGTTTCCGCCGCCTTGGGCGTTTCGGTAATCAGTGCAAAGTCCGGCCTGGGCGACCTCCGCCTCCTCGACTACGTCTGGGTCTGACAGCGACCCGGGCTGACCTCCACGGGGGCGGAAGCCGGTGGGTCCTGCCCGCCGGACCGGGAGTGGGACCCACCGGACAGGGAGTGGGATGAGCGGGCGAGACAACCCGAGGCGCAGACCCTCCGAGGACGCCTGGATAATCACCGCGCCGCTCGCCCTGGTAGCGGTGGCTTGTTCGACGGTCACCGGATTGATCGCGAAGCCACCCATCGGCGGGTGGCTTCCGGCGGTGCTGCTCCTGGCGCTGATGATCGTCGCCAGCGGGCCGGTCGTCGGCGTGGTCATCCGCCGGCAGTCACTCGGTATGACGCTCACCGAGCTGCCGCTGGTGCTCGCCTTCTACTTCCTGCCGCCGCTCACCGTCGTCCTGATCTACACGCTGTCCTCGCTCGTGACGCACCTGCGTCACCGGTTGTCGGCGCCGAAGCTCTGGTTCAACGTCGCGCGTGCGGCGGCGGGCACCTCGGTCGGCGCCCTGGTGCTGACCATCCTGCCGCCGACCGAAGGCGTGGGCCCCGCCACGTGGCTGGGCCTCTGCCTCGCGGTGGCGATGGTGATCCTGGTGAGCCTCACCTCGATCGCCGCGGTCCAGACCCTGCTCATCGGGTGGCACGCCGGCCGGGAGACGTTCCGGGCGCTGCGTTCGGGCGTGCTGACCAACGGCATCAACGTGTCGGCCGGCCTGATCGTCCTGATGCTGCTGGAGCAGTCCTGGTGGTCCCTGGTGCCGTTGGCCGCGCTGGCCGCGGGGCTGGTGGCGGTCTACCGGTCGTACACCGAGTTCTTCCAGCAGCACCGCACGCTCAGCGGCATGTACGAGCTGAGCCGGGCGATCTCGGCCAGCGGCCAGGACGGCACGCTCGCGGACGCCCTGCTGGGCCGCGTCCGGGGTCTGATGCAGGCGGAGTACGCGACGTTGTGGCTGCCCGCCCAGGGCCGGCACCCGGAGACCCTGCTCACCGCGCGGGTCGATGACCCCGGCCTGCTGGACACCGCCCCGACCGGGGTGGAGCTGCGCCAGCGGGCGATGCAGAAGGCCCGCCCGGTCACCGTCGGCCGGGGCGTGTGCAGCGATCCGGAGTTCCGGGCCAGCCTGGCCGAACAGGGCGTCAAGGACACGATCATCGTCCCGTTGCGCTCGGGCCGGGTGGTGATCGGGACGCTCGAGGTGACCAACCGGCTGGTCGACCCCTCGCACTTCACCGCGCGCGACGTCGCGGTCCTGGAGACGGTGGCGGCGCACGCCGCTGTCGCCCTGGAGAACTCTCGCCTGGTCGACCGGCTGCGGCACGACGCCGACCACGACACGCTCACCAAGCTGCCCAACCGGCGCCGGCTGACCGCGGCGGTGGCCGAGGCGGTGAAGATCGGCGCGCCGGGCGAGGTGGTCGCGTTGCTCCTCTTCGACGTCGACCGGCTCCGCCAGGTCAACGAGTCGCTCGGCCACGCCGCCGGGGACAAGGTGCTCGTCGAGGTGGCCGAGCGGCTGCGCGCCTGCGCGCCCTCCTCGGCGCTGGTCGGCCGCGCCGGTGGGGACGAGTTCCTGGTGACGCTCCGGCTGGAGAGCACCGAGGCGGCCCTGGAACTGGCGGCCCAGCTCCGGGAGCAGATCCGCGACGAGATGGTTTTCGACGCGCTCACCGTGGACGTGGACACGGTGGTCGGCGTGGCGGTCCACCCCGACCACGGCAGCGACGCGGTGGCGCTGTTGCAGCGCGTCGACCTGGCGGCCAGCGCCGCCAAGTCGGTCCCGGGCAGTGTGCAGCTCTACAGCCCGGCGCTGGAGTCGCGGTCGCTGCGCCGGCTCGGCCTCGCCGGCGACCTGCAACGGGCGCTGGACGAGGGCAAGCTGGAGGTCTACTTCCAGCCCAAGGTCACGCTGCGGGACCGCCGCCTGGTGGGCGTGGAGTGCCTGGCCCGGTGGGAGCACCCGGCGCACGGCACGGTCTCGCCGGACGACTTCGTGGCGGTGGCCGAGCACACCGGCCAGCTCGGCCGGCTCACCGAGTTCGTGCTCCGGGAGAGCCTGCGGCGCAGCCGCGACTGGAGCCACGGCGAGCAGCCGCTCTCCGTCGCGGTCAACCTCGCCGCGCGTACGCTCACCGACCAGCACTTCCCGGCGCTGGTACGCGATCTGCTGGCCGAGTACGGCGTGCCACCGCAGCGGCTGACCCTGGAGGTCACCGAGGCCGGTGTGCTGGACGGCGCGGAACGTCCCATCCCGACCCTGCGCAGCCTCCGTGACCTCGGTGTCCGACTCTCGGTGGACGACTTCGGCACCGGCAACTCCTCCCTGGCCCAGCTGCGCCGGCTGCCGGTGCACGAGGTGAAGGTGGACCGGTCGTTCGTGCAGGGCATGGCGACCGATCCGGGTGATCTGGCGATCGTGAACGCGGTGGTGACGCTCTCCCAGCAGTTCGGCCTGGCGGTGGTGGCCGAGGGCGTGGAGAGCGAGCTGATGCTGGAGCTCCTGCAGGACATCGGCTGCGAGATCGGCCAGGGCTTCCTGTTCAGCCGCCCCCTGCCGTACGAGCGTCTGGAGGCCTGGTTCGGTGCCCAGGTCGACCCGGAGACGGTGGCCACGGGGGAGCTGCCGCGGCTGCGTGTGGTGCCCTGAGCAGGGCCGACACGTACCTGGGGGATCCGATTTCACCTCGGCGACGCGGTCGTGTACTGTTTCCCCTGCGCGACACCCCCCGGGGTGATCGGGCAGGCCCCCTTAGCTCAGTCGGCAGAGCGTCTCCATGGTAAGGAGAAGGTCTACGGTTCGATTCCGTAAGGGGGCTCAGAGGGTCCGGCTGGACCCGCCACGGCGGTGTAGCTCAGATGGCAGAGCAAGCGGCTCATAATCGCTGTGTCGCCGGTTCAAGTCCGGCCACCGCTACTCTCGTCCTCCGGGTACACCCGGTGGTCGGTGGGACGGGCGCCACAGGCGCCCACTTTGCATGTCCGCGTTGTCAGCGCGTAGGCTGACACGCCGTAGTTGTTCCGTGAGCGAGGAAGGCACTCCGCCGTGGCGAAGGCGACCGATGTTCGGCCGAAGATCACTTTGGCGTGTGTGGAGTGCAAGGAGCGCAACTACATCACGCGCAAGAACCGCCGTAACGACCCGGACCGCATCGAGCTGAAGAAGTTCTGCCCCCGGGACGGCAAGCACACCGTTCACCGCGAGACCCGCTGATCGCTACCGGCGCAGCCGGTCGGCACCAGCTTCGCGTACGCCGATCCACCTGACGGGTGGCCTCCGGGCCGCCTGACCGGGTGGATCGGCGTTCGTGTTTTCCGTGTAGGTTCGGCGGCATGTCCCTGGACCCGTCCTTCGTCGGCCGGACGTACCCGCCGACCGCCCCCTACCAGGTGGGCCGAGAAAAGATCCGCGAGTTCGCCACCGCCATCGGCGCGACCGACCCGGCCCACCACGATCCGGAGGCGGCCCGCTCGCTCGGCCACGCCGACGTGGTGGCCCCGCCGACGTTCCCGGTGCTCGTCACGATGGCGGCGAGCCGGCAGATCGTCGAGGATCCGGCGCTCGGCGTCGACTACAGCCGCGTGGTGCACGGCGACCAGCGGTTCGCGTACACCCGGCCGGTGGTGGCCGGCGACGAGCTGGTGTGCGTGAGCACCATCGAGGAGGTCACCACCCGGGGCGGGCACGGCTTCCTGACCACCCGCACCGATGTGAGCACTGTGGACGGTGAGCCGGTGGTCGCCGTCTGGTCCAAGATCGTCGTACGCGGGGAGGCCTGAGGACATGGAGCTGCCCACCCAGACGTACCGGGTGACCCGCGCGGACCTGGTCCGCTACGCGGGCGCCTCGGGCGACTTCAACCGGATCCACTGGAGCGACCGCGTCGCCACCGACGTGGGGCTGCCGGGCGTCATCGCCCACGGCATGTTCACCATGGCCCTGGTCGGCCGCGCGGTGACCGGCTGGGCCGGCGCGCCGGACGCGGTGGTCGACTTCGGCGTCCGGTTCACCCGGCCGGTGGTCGTCCCGGACACCGACGAGGGCACCGAGATCGAGGTGTCGGCGGTGGTCAAGGAGGTCACCGAAGACGGTCTGACCAGGCTCGACATCACCGCCACCTGCCAGGGCGAGAAGGTGCTGTCGCAGGCCCGGGCACTGATCCGCACGACGCGCTGAGGGTCCGCCCGACGCGCGAGGGGCAGACCGGTTGGGAAAGTCGCACGACTACCCGTACACTGGTCCGCCGTGGGGCAAGTGACCCCCGCTCGGCACAGTGTGTCCGGGTGGAGGTGAGTTGCCGCACAGGGGTGTAGCTCAATTGGCAGAGCAGCGGTCTCCAAAACCGCAGGCTGCAGGTTCAAGTCCTGTCACCCCTGCGCCTCAGGCCTGACCGTTCCGTGGGTCGCGTCGCCCTCACCGGCGGCGTCCGGCCCGTGGTGGTGGCACCGGTGGGGTGGTTCCGAGGCGCTCGGGCCCTCCCGGCCGGTCCGCCGGCCGCGGCCCGTCGCGGGACGGTTGGTCCGGCCGGCGTGACCAACACGCCGCGCACGCCGCCCGGCGTGCGACCCCATATCCCGCACGGAGGGCGAAGTGGCCAAGAGCAAGCGCCGCGGCGAGGACGACGGCGACGAGCGTCTGAACGACGACGCGACCGTCGACGGCGTGGCCGACGACGACGTGGCCGACGACGACGCCACCGACGCGGACGAGCCGGTCTCCCGGGGCGGCACCGCGACCCGTAAGCGGGCGCAGGCCGAGCCGGCCGAGGGCCGGAAGACCCGCAAGGACACCGAGCGGATCGGGCTGTTCGCCCGCATCGCGCGGTTCTTCCGCGAGGTCGTGGCAGAGCTGCGTAAGGTCATCTGGCCGACCCGCAAGGAGCTGCTGACCTACACGGCCGTGGTGGTCACCTTCGTCGCGGTGATGCTGGCGATCGTGGCCGGCCTGGACTACGGCTTCGCCAAGGCGGTGCTGTGGGTCTTCGGCGAGCCGAGCTGACCTGCGGACAGCGATACTGACGGAAGTGAGCGAGCGTGCCTGAGTACGACGAGACCGCCGGAACCCCGGACGACCAGTCCACGGTGGCGACGGCGGCCAACAACGAGTCGGTCGAGGCCGCCAGCGAGCCGGAGTTCCCGACCACCGAGCCGGCCCCGGACGAGGACTTCGACCCGGTCGCCGAGCTGCGCCAGAAGCTGCGCTACGCGCCCGGCGACTGGTACGTGGTGCACTCGTACGCCGGCTACGAGAACAAGGTCAAGACCAACCTCGAGACCCGGATCACCTCCCTCGACATGGAGGACTTCATCTACCAGGTCGAGGTGCCGACCCGGGAAGAGGTCGAGGTCAAGAACGGCAAGCGGTCGCAGGTCCAGGCGAAGGTCTTCCCGGGCTACATCCTGGTCCGGATGGAGCTGACCGCCGAGTCCTACTCCTGCGTCCGGAACACCCCGGGGGTCACCGGCTTCGTCGGCGCGACCGACCGGGCCGACCGGCCGGCGCCGCTGAGCCTCGACGAGGTGCTCAAGTGGCTGGCCCCGGCGGTCGAGACCGAGCAGAAGAAGGCCAAGCCCGAGGTCAAGGTCCTCGACTTCGAGGTCGGCGACTCGGTCACCGTCACCGACGGCGCGTTCGCGTCGCTGCCGGCGACGATCAGCGAGATCAACGCCGACCAGCAGAAGCTCAAGGTGCTGGTGTCGATCTTCGGCCGGGAGACGCCGGTCGAGCTGAACTTCAACCAGGTCGCCAAGATCTGACGTACGTCGGCACCGGCGGCCCGCCCCTTCCGGGGTGGCCGCCGGTGCGCCGTTTCGCCACCCACCGACCTCGGCGCGGAGGGTGGCCGACGGCTGCGCTACCCTAGAACGTCGGCTGTCCGCACCGCGCTGACCGTGCGCGCCCGCGGACCGGCGAGAATCCCAGTTTCAAGCCCCAGGAAGAGACATGCCTCCGAAGAAGAAGCTCGTCAAGACGTTCACGCTTCAGCTGCCGGCGGGCCAGGCCACCCCGGCGCCGCCGGTCGGCCCCGCGCTCGGCCAGCACGGCGTGAACATCATGGAGTTCTGCAAGTCCTACAACGCGCAGACCGAGTCCCAGCGGGGCGACATCGTCCCCGCCGAGATCAGCGTCTACGAGGACCGCACGTTCACCTTCGTGCTGAAGACCCCGCCCGCCGCCCGGCTGCTGATCAAGGCCGCCGGTGTGCAGAAGGGCTCGGGCGTCCCGCACAAGGAGAAGGTCGGCTCGGTCACCCGCGCCCAGCTGCGCGAGATCGCCGAGAAGAAGATGGCGGACCTCAACGCCAACGACATCGACCAGGCCGAGAAGATCATCGCCGGCACCGCCCGGTCGATGGGCCTGACCGTCGCCGACTGATCTCGCTCCACCGCTCCACCCGATCTTTCTGTTCGTGGGAGGGCCGCGCACGCCGCGCGCCCGCCAGAGACCACAGGAGTCACCAGAAATGCAGCGCAGCAAGAGCTACCGCAAGGCCGCCGAGGTCATCGACCGGTCGAAGCTCTACACCCCGGTCGAGGCCGTCAAGCTGGCCAAGGACACCACCAACACCAAGTTCGACGCCACGGTCGAGGTCGCGATGCGCCTCGGCGTCGACCCCCGCAAGGCGGACCAGATGGTCCGCGGCACGGTCAACCTGCCGCACGGCACCGGTAAGACCGCCCGCGTGATCGTCTTCGCCGCCGGCGCGAAGGCCGAGGAGGCCGTCGCCGCGGGTGCTGACGAGGTGGGCACCGACGAGCTGGTCGCCCGCATCCAGGGCGGTTGGCTGGACTTCGACGCGGCGATCGCCACGCCCGACCAGATGGCCAAGATCGGCCGGATCGCGCGGATCCTGGGCCCGCGCGGTCTGATGCCGAACCCGAAGACCGGCACCGTGACCATGGACGTCACCAAGGCCGTCTCGGACATCAAGGGCGGTAAGATCACCTTCCGGGTGGACAAGCACTCCAACCTGCACCTGATCATCGGCAAGGCCTCCTTCTCCGAGGCCCAGCTGGTCGACAACTACGCCGCGGTGCTGGACGAGGTGCTGCGCGCCAAGCCGTCCGCGGCCAAGGGCACGTACCTCAAGAAGATCACCCTCACCACCACCATGGGCCCGGGCGTCCCGGTCGACCCGAAGGTCGTGAAGAACCTGCAGGAGGCCTCGACCGAGGCCTGAGCAACCAGCACGTCCCGGACGGGGCTCCGCCACCAGGTCGTGGCGGGGCCCCGTTCGTCTGTCCGGTGTGGCAGTCTCGGCGCATGCGGCTCGACGGCCTGTGGTTCCGCTACCACCGGCACGGCCCCTGGGTCCTGCGGCAGGTCGACGTCGCCGTCGGCCCGGGTGAGGTCGCCGTGGTGCTCGGCCGCAACGGGGCCGGAAAGTCCACGTTGCTGCAGCTCACCGCCGGGGTGCTGCGTCCGTCCCGGGGCCGCGTCGCCGACCGGCCGCGGGTGGTCGGCTGGGTGCCGGAGCGCTTCCCCGCCGACCAGCCGTTCACCGTCGGGGCCTACCTGACCGCCATGGGCCGCGTCGCCGGCCTGTCCGGTCCCGCCGCCGACCGGGCGGTGCGCCACTGGGTCGAGCGCCTCGGCCTGGCCCGGTTCCACGACGTCCGTCTGCCCCGGCTGTCCAAGGGCACCGCGCAGAAGGTCGGCCTGGCGCAGGCGCTGCTGCGCCCGCCCGGCCTGCTGGTGCTCGACGAGCCCTGGGAGGGGCTGGACGCCGCCGCCCGCGAGGCGGTCCCCGAGATCATCGGCGAGGTGCTGGCCGCCGGTGGCGCCGTACTCGTGAGCGACCACCGGGGCGAGACCGTCCGGCTGCCCGGTGCCCGGCACTGGTCGGTCACCGACGGCACGGTGACCGAGCAGGCGCCGTCGGGCGGCGCTGCCGTCGCCGTGGTCGAGCTGGCGGTGCCGGCCGCCGGGCTGGCCGCCGCCGTCGCCCGCCTGCGCGCCGACGGCCACCAGATCCTTCGGGTACGCGACCACGCCGTCCCGCCTCCGGCCACGCACCCGGTGCCGGCCTCCGTCGGCCCGTCCGCCGATGACGACTGCCCGGATGCGGACGCGCTATCCGGCCCGGGGGGCCACGTTGACGCCGGGGCCGGGGACTCGGGCCGCCCCGGGCCGGCGCCGGAGGTGGCCCGGTGATCGCGCTGGTCCGGCTGCGGCTGGCCGGCTTCCTGCGTACCGGACGGGCGCTGGCGCCGGTGCTGGCCGGCCTGCTCGTCCTGGCCGTCCTCCACGGCGGCGGCCGGGCCCGCCCGGCGGAGGCCTACGGCGTCTCCGCCGTGGTCCTGTTCCCGGTGCTGGCCTGGCAGACCAAGATCCTGCTGGACGTCGAGCCCGACGTGCAGCGCCGGCTGGCCCGGGTGGTGGTCGGGCCGGGCCGGGAGTGGGCGGCCGGGCTGCTCGCCGCGCTGGTGGCCGGGCTCGCCGTGGTGGTGGTCGCGCTGGCGCTGCCGTGGCCGCTCGGCGGGGTGACCGCGGCCGTCGCGCCGGGGGAGCGGCCGGTGCTCGTGGGGGTGGCGCTCGGGCTCTGGGCGCACCTGCTCGCCCTGCCCGCGGCGGTGGCGCTCGGCGCGCTGGCCAGCCGGGCCGTGACCCGCAGCGCCGGCTACGGGGTGGCGGTGCTGGTGACCGGCGCGGTCGGGGTGGTGGTGCTGGGGCTCTCCGGCTCGGTCGCGCCGTGGCTGGCCCCACCGGTCATGGCGACCGCGCGGGAGGTCACCGGGCCGGTCGCCACCGGTGCCGGCCTGCTGCTCACCGGCTGGGCGGCGCTCTGGGCGGCGGTGGCGCTCACCGGCTACGCCTGGGCCCGCCGCACCCGGGCCTGAGGCGCGGTGACCGGGAGCACCGGGGCGCGATTTGGCGCTGCGGTCCCGGTCGCGTAACCTGGTGCGGTAGTTCCACCCAAAGACCGCTGGTCACCGTGCCCCGGCACGGTCGAAGGTCCCGCGACGACGGGCGACCCGCGCAGGGCGGTAAGCGAAATCGGTGTCATGCATGGTCCGCCGACTGTGCCCGTGCCGCCGGCCCTCGCCCCGTGCGCCCTGCGCCGGGGCTTTTTCGTTGTCGTGATGCCTCCGCCGCCGCCGTCGAGCCTTGGCTCGTCGCCGGCGTACCAGCTCCGAGCAACGAGAGAGGAGGGACATGGCGGACAAGCCGATCCGGGCCGACAAGGCCACGGCCGTCGCCGAGCTGACCGAGAGCTTCCGCAACGCGGGGGCGACCGTGCTCACCGAGTACCGCGGGCTCACGGTTTCGCAGCTCACCCAGCTGCGGCGCTCGCTCGGCAAGGAGACCAGCTACACGGTCGCGAAGAACACGCTTGCCAAGCGTGCCGCGGCCGATGCGGGCATCTCCGGCCTCGACGAGCTGTTCTCCGGTCCTACCGCGCTGACTTTCGTTTCGGGCGACGTCGTCGAGGCGGCGAAGGGGCTTCGCGACTTCGCGAAGGCCAACCCGAAGCTCGTCATCAAGGGCGGTGTCTTCGAGGGCAAGGCCATTTCCGCGGCCGAGGTCACGAAGCTCGCCGACCTGGAGTCCCGCGAGGTGCTGCTGGCCAAGCTGGCCGGCGCGATGAAGGGCAACCTGAGCAAGGCCGCGGCCCTGTTCCAGGCGCCGCTCTCCAAGGCCGCCCGCGCGGCGGCCGCCCTGGCGGACAAGAAGCGCGAGCAGGAGGGCGCCGAGGCGGCCTGAGGCCCTCCCGGCGCACCACGTTCTTAGTTTTCATTGCGAGAAAGGACGCCAGACATGGCGAAGCTCAGCACCGACGAGCTGCTCGACGCGTTCAAGGAGATGACGCTGATCGAGCTCTCCGAGTTCGTGAAGCAGTTCGAGGAGACCTTCGAGGTCACCGCCGCCGCTCCGGTCGCCGTGGCCGCGGGCGCCCCGGCCGCCGGCGGCGCTGCCGCCCCGGCCGAGGAGGAGAAGGACGAGTTCGACGTCATCCTCGACGCCGACGGTGGCAAGAAGATCCAGGTCATCAAGGTCGTGCGTGAGCTGACCGGCCTGGGCCTCAAGGAGGCCAAGGACCTGGTCGAGGCCGCGCCGAAGGCCGTCCTGGAGAAGGTCAACAAGGAGACCGCCGAGAAGGCCAAGGCCAAGCTCGAGGGCGAGGGCGCCAAGGTCACCATGAAGTGACCTTGCTCCACCTGACGCGCGTCCGGCTCACGTGAGCCGGGGCACACCGCGTCGCGGCGGGCGGTGATCCGGAATCGGATCGCCGCCCGCCGTGTTGGTGGTCCCGGACGGCAGCGGTGTGAGCAGGGCGTACGACGGCCCGTGTGCCGGCTGGTCAGTGGCGTCTGTCGGTAGCCCGTCGGTGGGAAAGACACCCCGACCGGTAACCGGCCCTTGACGCGGCACCGGCCTGCCAGGCACGCTGACATCAGCAAGACTTTCCGCGCTTGCAACGGCCGCCACTCGGGTAATGGCAACGGCAGCACCGCCGCCGCGGCACCCGAGCGGACCGGCAGGAGCGTCGCGTTCCGAGCGGCCCGGACGACCCGGTTTTCCGAGGTCCCAGGGCTTGTTCCGCGACGACCTGCGGGGTGGGCTGGACAGCGGTTAGCCTCTCGGCTACACTGCTAGTTTGCGCTGCCTTCCGACTTGACCCCTGCTCGGAAATGTCCGTTTACGGATAATTCTGGTGGGGTCATTGGAGTGCACGCGTACCAGCCGTTCTGCAGCACCGGTCCTCGGAAGGACGCATCTTGGCAGCTTCCCGCCCTGCGAAGACCAGTCGTACGTCGAGCGCATTCGCGCCCCGCCGAGTTTCTTTCGGTCGGATCACCGAACACCTCGAGGTCCCCAACCTCCTCGCCATCCAGAACGAGTCCTTCGACTGGCTCGTCGGCAACGAGGCTTGGCAGGGCCGGTCGGCGGACGACCCGCACGCACGCTCGGGTCTCGCGGAGATCCTCGACGAGATCAGTCCCATTGAGGACTTCTCCGGCACCATGTCGCTCTCCTTCTCGGCTCCGCGCTTCGACGAGGTCAAGGCCTCGATCGAGGAGTGCAAGGAGAAGGACCTCACCTACTGCGCGCCGCTGTTCGTGACCGCGGAGTTCACCAACAACACCACTGGCGAGATCAAGAGCCAGACCGTGTTCATGGGTGACTTCCCGATGATGACGCCGAAGGGCACCTTCATCATCAACGGCACCGAGCGCGTCGTGGTCAGCCAGCTCGTCCGCTCGCCGGGCGTGTACTTCGACAAGCAGCCGGACAAGACCTCCGACCGCGACCTCTCCAGCGTCAAGGTCATCCCGAGCCGGGGTGCCTGGCTGGAGTTCGACATCGACAAGCGCGACACGGTCGGCGTTCGCATCGACCGCAAGCGCCGCCAGGCCGTCACCGTCCTGCTCAAGGCCATCGGGTGGTCCGCCGAGCGCATCCGTGAGAAGTTCGGCTGGTCCGAGCTCATGATGACCACGCTCGAGAAGGACCACATCGCCGGCCAGGACGAGGCCCTGCTCGACATCTACCGGAAGCTCCGCCCCGGCGAGCCGCCGACCCGTGAGAACGCCCAGACCCTGCTCGACAACCTCTTCTTCAACCCGAAGCGGTACGACGTCGCCAAGGTCGGGCGCTACAAGTTCAACAAGAAGCTCGAGCTGGACGTGCCGATCACCACCGGCACGCTCACCGAGGACGACATCGTCGCCACCGTGGAATACCTCTGCCGGCTGCACGCCGGTGAGGAGGGCTACGAGGCCGACGACATCGACCACTTCGGCAACCGTCGCCTGCGTACCGTGGGCGAGCTGATCCAGAACCAGGTCCGGGTGGGTCTCTCCCGGATGGAGCGGGTCGTCCGCGAGCGGATGACCACCCAGGACGTCGAGGCGATCACGCCGCAGACCCTGATCAACATCCGCCCGGTGGTGGCGGCGATCAAGGAGTTCTTCGGCACGTCGCAGCTGTCCCAGTTCATGGACCAGACCAACCCGCTGGCGGGCCTGACCCACCGGCGCCGGCTGAGCGCGCTCGGCCCTGGTGGTCTGTCCCGTGAGCGGGCCGGCTTCGAGGTCCGGGACGTGCACCCGTCCCACTACGGCCGGATGTGCCCGATCGAGACGCCGGAAGGCCCGAACATCGGCCTGATCGGCGCGCTCTCCACGTTCGCCCGGGTCAACCCGTTCGGCTTCATCGAGACGCCGTACCGGAAGGTCATCGACGGCCGGGTCACCGACCAGATCGACTACCTGACCGCGGACGAGGAGGACCGGTTCGTCAAGGCGCAGGCCAACGCCCCGCTGAAGTCGGACGGCACCTTCGCCGAGGACCGCGTCCTGGTCCGTCGTAAGGGCGGCGAGACCGAGGACGTCGCGCCGGGCGCCGTGGACTACATGGACGTGTCGCCGCGGCAGATGACCTCGGTCGCCACCGCGATGATCCCGTTCCTGGAGCACGACGACGCCAACCGCGCGCTCATGGGCGCGAACATGCAGCGTCAGGCGGTGCCGCTGGTCAAGGCCGAGGCCCCGCTCGTCGGTACGGGCATGGAGTACCGTGCCGCGGTCGACGCCGGTGACGTGGTCGTCGCCGAGGTCGGCGGTGTGGTCGAGGACCTCTGCGCGGACTACATCACGGTCCACCAGGACGACGGCCACCGCCGGACGTACCTGCTGCACAAGTTCCGCCGCTCCAACGCCGGCTCCTGCGTCAACCAGAAGCCGGTCGTCTTCGAGGGCGACCGCGTCGAGGCCGGTCAGGTCATCGCCGACGGTCCGTGCACCGACGAGGGCGAGATGGCGCTCGGACGCAACCTGCTGGTGGCGTTCATGTGCTGGGAGGGCCACAACTACGAGGACGCGATCATCCTGTCGCAGCGCCTCGTGCAGCAGGACGTGCTCACCTCGATCCACATCGAGGAGCACGAGGTCGACGCCCGGGACACCAAGCTCGGCCCGGAGGAGATCACCCGCGACATCCCGAACGTCAGCGAGGAGATGCTCGCCGACCTCGACGAGCGCGGCATCATCCGGATCGGCGCCGAGGTCGTCCCCGGCGACATCCTGGTCGGCAAGGTCACCCCGAAGGGTGAGACCGAGCTGACCCCCGAGGAGCGGCTGCTCCGCGCGATCTTCGGCGAGAAGGCGCGCGAGGTCCGGGACACCTCGCTGAAGGTGCCGCACGGCGAGACCGGCACGGTCATCGGTGTGCGTACCTTCTCCCGCGAGGACGGCGACGAGCTGCCCCCGGGCGTGAACGAGCTGGTCCGGGTCTACGTGGCCCAGAAGCGCAAGATCCAGGACGGTGACAAGCTCGCGGGCCGCCACGGCAACAAGGGCGTCATCTCCAAGATCCTGCCGATCGAGGACATGCCGTTCCTGGAGGACGGGACCCCGGTCGACATCGTGCTGAACCCGCTCGGTGTGCCGTCCCGGATGAACATCGGCCAGGTCCTGGAGACCCACCTCGGGTGGGTGGCCAAGACCGGCTGGAGCGTGGACGGCGACGACGAGGAGTGGAAGCGCCAGCTCCGCTCGATCAACGCGCACGAGTCCGAGCCGGACACCAACGTGGCCACGCCGGTCTTCGACGGTGCCCGCGAGGAGGAGATCTCCGGTCTGCTGGCGTCGACCCTGCCCAACCGGGACGGCAACCAGCTCATCGGGGGCAGCGGCAAGGCGCAGCTGTTCGACGGTCGTTCCGGCGAGCCGCTGCCCGACCCGATCGCGGTCGGCTACGTCTACATCCTGAAGCTCAACCACCTGGTCGACGACAAGATCCACGCCCGGTCGACCGGTCCGTACTCGATGATCACGCAGCAGCCGCTGGGTGGTAAGGCGCAGTTCGGTGGCCAGCGCTTCGGTGAGATGGAGTGCTGGGCCATGCAGGCGTACGGCGCCGCCTACGCCCTGCAGGAGCTGCTGACCATCAAGTCCGACGACGTCCTGGGCCGGGTCAAGGTCTACGAGGCGATCGTCAAGGGCGAGAACATCCCCGAGCCGGGCATCCCGGAGTCGTTCAAGGTGCTGCTCAAGGAGCTGCAGTCGCTGTGCCTCAACGTCGAGGTGCTCTCCAGCGACGGTGTGGCCCTGGAGATGCGCGAGACCGACGACGAGGTGTTCCGGGCGGCGGAGGAGCTGGGCATCGACCTGTCCCGGCGCGAGCCGAGCTCGGTCGAAGAGGTGTAAGTGGTGAGGTCGGGGGCCGACCGGCCCGCTCTGGGCGGTCAGGCTTGATCCCGACGCGGGCCGGCCGGCCCCCGACCCCGCCCATGATCTAGCTGTAAAGACGACGACATAGGGGACATAGTGCTCGACGTCAACTTCTTCGACGAGCTGCGCATCGGCCTCGCCACCGCTGACGACATCCGTCAGTGGTCCCACGGCGAGGTCAAGAAGCCCGAGACCATCAACTACCGCACCCTCAAGCCGGAGAAGGACGGGCTCTTCTGCGAGAAGATCTTCGGTCCTCAGCGGGACTGGGAGTGCTACTGCGGTAAGTACAAGCGGGTCCGCTTCAAGGGCATCATCTGCGAGCGCTGCGGCGTCGAGGTGACCCGCTCCAAGGTTCGCCGGGAGCGGATGGGTCACATCGAGCTGGCCGCTCCGGTGACCCACATCTGGTACTTCAAGGGCGTGCCGAGCCGGCTGGGCTACCTGCTGGACCTCGCCCCGAAGGACCTCGAAAAGATCATCTACTTCGCCTCGTACGTCGTGACGAGCGTGGACGCCGAAGCGCGTCACCGCGACCTCTCGACCATCGAGAACGAGATCCTGGCCGAGAAGCGGCAGGCGGAGAACAGCCGCGACTCGGAGATCGAGAAGCGGGCCGCCAAGCTGGAGGCCGACCTGGCCGAGCTGGAGGCCGAGGGCGCGAAGGCGGACGTCCGGCGCAAGGTCAAGGAGGGCGGAGAGCGCGAGATGCGCCAGATCCGCGACCGGGCCCAGCGCGAGATCGACCGCCTCGACGAGGTCCTCGACACCTTCCGCAAGCTGGAGCCGAAGCAGCTGGTCACCGACGAGCTGCTCTACCGCGAGCTGCGCGACCGCTTCGGTGAGTACTTCACCGGCAGCATGGGCGCCGAGGCGATCAAGGCCCTGGTCCAGAACATGGACCTGGAGGCCGAGGCGGAGAACCTGCGCGAGACCATCCGCTCCGGCAAGGGCCAGCGGAAGATCCGGGCGCTCAAGCGGCTCAAGGTCGTCGCGGCGTTCCAGAACACCCGGAACTCGCCGCTCGGCATGGTGCTGGACTGCGTCCCGGTCATCCCGCCGGACCTGCGCCCGATGGTGCAGCTCGACGGTGGCCGTTTCGCGACCTCCGACCTGAACGACCTGTACCGGCGTGTGATCAACCGGAACAACCGCCTCAAGCGGCTGATCGACCTCGGCGCGCCCGAGATCATCGTCAACAACGAGAAGCGGATGCTCCAGGAGGCCGTCGACGCGCTGTTCGACAACGGCCGTCGTGGTCGTCCGGTCACCGGCCCCGGTAACCGGCCCCTGAAGTCGCTGTCCGACATGCTCAAGGGCAAGCAGGGCCGGTTCCGCCAGAACCTGCTCGGCAAGCGCGTCGACTACTCCGGCCGTTCGGTCATCGTGGTCGGCCCGAAGCTCAAGCTGCACCAGTGCGGCCTGCCCAAGCAGATGGCGCTGGAGCTGTTCAAGCCGTTCGTGATGAAGCGGCTGGTCGACCTCAACCACGCGCAGAACATCAAGTCCGCCAAGCGGATGGTCGAGCGGCAGCGGCCGGTCGTGTGGGACGTGCTGGAAGAGGTCATCGGCGAGCACCCGGTGCTGCTGAACCGCGCGCCGACCCTGCACCGTCTGGGCATCCAGGCCTTCGAGCCGCAGCTGGTCGAGGGCAAGGCCATCCAGATCCACCCGCTGGTCTGCACCGCGTTCAACGCCGACTTCGACGGTGACCAGATGGCGGTCCACGTGCCGCTGTCCGCCGAGGCCCAGGCCGAGGCGCGGATCCTGATGCTGTCGTCGAACAACATCCTCAAGCCGGCCGACGGCAAGCCGGTCACCATGCCCACCCAGGACATGGTCATCGGTCTCTACCACCTCACCCACCTCACTCCGGGTGGCAAGGGCGAGGGCCGGGCGTTCAGCTCGGACGCCGAGGCGCGGATGGCGTACGACAACGGCGAGCTGCACCTGCAGGCGCCGGTCCGGATCCGGCTGCGCGACGTCGTCGGTGTGGACAACGGCGCCGGCGCCGAGCCGTGGACCGCCCCCGAGGGCTGGACCGAGGGCGAGCCGGTGACCGTGGAGACCACGCTGGGCCGGGTCCTGTTCAACGAGACGCTGCCCCCGGGCTACCGCTTCGTGAACTACGAGATCCGCAAGGGCCAGCTCTCCGCGATCGTCAACGACCTCGCCGAGCGCTTCCCGAAGGTGGCCCTGGCGGCCACCCTGGACGGGCTCAAGGAGGCCGGTTTCCACTGGGCCACCTGGTCCGGCGTCACCATCGGCATGGAGGACGTCATCGCTCCGCCGCGCAAGCGGGAGATCCTGGAGCGGTACGAGAAGGAAGCCGACCGGATCGACAAGCAGTACCAGCGTGGTCTGATGACCGCCGAGGAGCGTCGCGGCGAGCTCATCGAGATCTGGACCAAGGCGACCAACGAGGTCGCCAAGGAGATGGACACCGCGCTGCCGCAGGAGAACCCGCTGTGGAAGATGATCAACTCGGGCGCCCGCGGTAACCTGCTCCAGCTCCGGCAGATCGCGGCGATCCGTGGTCTGGTGGCCAACCCGAAGGGTGAGATCATCCCGCGGCCGATCAAGGCCAGCTACCGGGAGGGTCTGTCCGTGCTGGAGTACTTCATCTCCACGCACGGTGCCCGTAAGGGTCTCGCGGACACCGCCCTGCGTACCGCCGACTCGGGTTACCTGACCCGGCGTCTGGTGGACGTCTCGCAGGACGTCATCATCCGCGAGGAGGACTGCGGCACCGACCGCGCCATCCCGATGCAGGTCGGCGAGCGCATCGACGGCAAGCTGGTCGTGCACGAGCACGCCGAGACCAGCGTGCACGCCCGGACGCTGGCCGACGACATCAAGGGGCCGGACGGCACCGTGGTGGCCCACCGCGGCCAGGACATCAACTCGATCCTGGTGGACGCGATCGTCGCCGCCGGTACCGAGACGGTGCGGGTGCGCAGCGTGCTCACCTGCGAGTCGAAGCTGGGCGTCTGCGGTGCGTGCTACGGCCGCTCGCTGCCGACCGGCAAGACCGTGGACGTCGGCGAGGCGGTCGGCATCATCGCCGCCCAGTCGATCGGTGAGCCGGGTACGCAGCTGACGATGCGTACCTTCCACACCGGTGGTGTCGCGGGTGAGGACATCACCCAGGGTCTGCCCCGTGTCCAGGAGATCTTCGAGGCCCGGGTGCCGAAGGGTAAGGCGCCCATCGCCGACACCCCGGGTCGCATCCGGATCGAGGACGGCGAGCGGTCCCGCAAGATCGTGGTCATCCCGGACGACGGCAGCGACGAGATCGTCTACGACAAGATCTCGAAGCGGGTCCGGCTCCGGGCGCACGACGGCGACCACGTCGAGGTCGGCGAGAAGCTCACCGAGGGCACCATCGACCCGCACGAGCTGCTGCGCATCCTCGGCCCGCGCGCGGTCCAGGTCCACCTGACCCAGGAGGTCCAGGAGGTCTACCGCTCGCAGGGTGTGCTCATCCACGACAAGCACATCGAGATCATCATCCGCCAGATGCTCAAGCGGGTGACGGTGATCGACTCCGGCTCGACCGAGTTCCTGCCGGGTGTGCTGGTCGACCGGGCGCTGTTCGAGTCGGAGAACCGCCGGCTCGTCGGCGAGGGTGGCGAGCCCGCCGCCGGTCGCCCGGTGCTGATGGGTATCACCAAGGCCTCGCTGGCCACCGACTCCTGGCTGTCGGCGGCCTCCTTCCAGGAGACCACCCGGGTGCTGACGGACGCGGCGATCCACGCCCGCAGCGACTCGCTGATCGGCCTCAAGGAGAACGTGATCATCGGTAAGCTCATCCCGGCCGGTACGGGCATCAGCAAGTACCGCAACGTCCGGGTCGAGCCGACCGAGGAGGCGAAGGCCAAGGTCTACTCGATGACCGGCTACCCGGAGACCGACTACGGCTTCGGGCCGGCCAGCGGCCAGGCGGTTCCGCTGGACGACTTCGACTTCGGGTCGTACCGCTAAGCACCAGGAAACGACGAGGCCCCCGGCAGCTGCCGGGGGCCTCGTCGCGTCCGGGCCGGCTTGCCGGGACCGGGGAACCGGTTCCGGGCATGATGGAAGGCATGACGACAGTGCCCGGGCCGGCGCCCGTCGTGCCGCAGGCGCACCGCCATCCGCACGACCCGGAGCCGGTCCGCTCCACCAAGGCGCGGGCGGTCTTCGCGCTCGGCCTGATCGGCGCGCTCACCGGTCTGTTCGTCGGCGGCGCGGTGCCGGCCACGATCGCGCTCACGCTGGCCCGGCAGGCGCGCCGCGAGGCGTACACATCTGGTGGTTATCTCACCGGCGGCGACTGGCTGCGGCGCGGCGAGCGGATGGCGCGGACCGGGCTGGTGCTGACCGCGGCGGCGGTGGTGGCGGCGGTGGTGATCGGCGTGGTCCGGTACGCCGACGGCTCGTTCGGCCACGACTTCGCGCCGAACTTCGACTGACCGGGCGGGGGAGCGGAGCCGCGCCCGCCCACCCGGCCGTGACCGGCGACGGTAGCCTGGCCGGTGTCCGCCGGGTGGCGGGCGGGTGTGGACAGGAGGAACCGTGACGGAACCGGCCGCGCCGGGAGGCGACCCGAACCGCCCGGGGCCGTATCCGCCGGGTTCCGCGTCCGCGCCGGCGCATCACCCGCACGGGGCGTACCCGGGGAACGCGCCGGGTCACGGCGGCGGGTGGCCGGCGCCGGGAAGCGCGCCCGGCCACGGGGGCTGGGGGCCGGCGTTCCCGCCGCCGCCGGCCGAGGCGCCGCGGCCGCCGAAGCGGGTCGACGCGGTGCCGGGTACGCCGTTCGGGGTGGTCCACCTGGACGTGCCGCCGGTCACCTCGGGGCTCGCCATCGGCTCGTTGATCGCGGGGATCGCCGCGATTCTGGTTTCTCTTCTGGTCTTCTGCTTCGGTATCGCCGGGCCGGACTACGGTGGCGCCTGGGCGGCCGGCGCGTTCACCGTGCTCGGCGCGCTGATCGGGGTCGGCGCGGTGGTCGCCGGGCTGCTGGCCCGGCGGCAGATCCGGCGGCCGGCGCCGCCGCCGGCGGTGCGGTTCACCGGCGCCGGCCTGGCCGTGGCCGGGCTCTCCTGCGGCGGGGTGGGGCTGCTGTTCAGCCTGGTCGGGCTCGGGCTGGCCCTCGTGGTGCAGATCACGTGAGGTCCCCGGTGGGGCCGGTGCGGCCGGTGACCTGCCGCGACCGGTATGTCCGGGTGCCCGGGGGGTGGGCTGTGTCGGGGCCGCCGGGCCGCGCGGCGGACGAGCCGGTACACTTGTCACTGTAGGTGCCCATCATGGGCGCGTCGGCGATCCGGAGACCGGCCCGGCGGACCGCGGCAGCGGTCCTCCCGACCCATCCGTTTTGACCGGCGCGGCTGTGGTAGGTACTCTTTCCCCTTGTGCCCGGGCTCGCCCGGGCAATGCGTGCGTGCGCTGGAACCGGTCAGCCGGTGAATCGCGCGGTCGCACCATCAAGACCAAACAACCCGGTACGACGCGCCAGCGGCCGGCACCGGGACCGTGACTTGGGCGACACGCCCGACCGCGGGTGCTGGGACGCCGTCAGGCGGCCCCGGTTGGAATGTAGGAGAGCCGCCCATCCGGACGGCTGGAGCAGACGGCGCGGTCGCCTCGCAGCGGCCGAAGGGAGCGGAGAAACCCGGTGCCCACCATTCAGCAGTTGGTCCGAAAGGGCCGTCAGGCCAAGACGACCAAGACCAAGACCCCGGCGCTCAAGGGGTCTCCCCAGCGGCGCGGCGTGTGCACCCGCGTGTACACCACCACCCCGAAGAAGCCGAACTCGGCGCTGCGCAAGGTCGCTCGTGTCAAGCTCAGCAGCCAGATCGAGGTGACCGCCTACATCCCGGGCGTCGGCCACAACCTTCAGGAGCACTCGATCGTGCTCGTGCGCGGCGGTCGTGTGAAGGACCTCCCCGGCGTGCGGTACAAGATCGTGCGCGGCTCGCTGGACACCCAGGGTGTCCGCAACCGCAAGCAGGCTCGCAGCCGCTACGGCGCGAAGAAGGAGAAGAGCTGACATGCCGCGTAAGGGACCCGCTCCGCGGAAGCCGCTGGTCGCTGACCCGGTGTACAACTCGCCCCTGGTCACCCAGCTGGTGAACAAGATCCTGCTGCGCGGCAAGCGTCAGCTCGCCGAGCGCATCGTGTACGCCGCCCTGGAGGGCTGCCGCGAGAAGTCCGGCACCGACCCCGTCGTCACGCTCAAGCGCGCGATGGACAACGTCAAGCCGACCCTCGAGGTGCGCAGCCGCCGTGTCGGTGGCGCCACCTACCAGGTTCCGGTCGAGGTCCGGCCGTCCCGCGCGACCACGCTCGGTCTGCGCTGGCTGGTGACCTACTCCCGGGCCCGGCGCGAGAAGACCATGGTCGAGCGGCTGATGAACGAGCTGCTGGACGCGAGCAACGGCCTCGGCGCCGCCGTCAAGCGGCGTGAGGACACGCACAAGATGGCCGAGTCCAACAAGGCCTTCGCGCACTACCGCTGGTAACACCTGAGGTTCCGGCGCCGGCAGGCGCCGGAACCGCCACCAGTTGTGTCGAGACGACGATAAGTAGGGATTGAAGTGGCCGCCGCAGACGCGCTCGCCAACGTACGCAACATCGGCATCATGGCCCACATCGATGCCGGTAAGACCACTACCACCGAGCGAATCCTGTTCTACACCGGCATCACGTACAAGATCGGTGAGGTCCACGAGGGCGCCGCCGTCATGGACTGGATGGAGCAGGAGCAGGAGCGCGGTATCACCATCACTTCCGCCGCCACCAAGTGCGAGTGGAAGGGCCACACGATCCAGATCATCGACACGCCCGGCCACGTCGACTTCACGGTCGAGGTCGAGCGGTCGCTGCGGGTTCTGGACGGTGCGGTCGCGGTCTACGACGGCGTGGCCGGCGTGGAGCCCCAGACGGAGAACGTCTGGCGGCAGGCGGACAAGTACAACGTCCCCCGGATGTGCTTCGTCAACAAGCTCGACCGGACCGGCGCCGACTTCTTCCGCTGCGTGCAGATGATGATCGACCGGCTCAACGCCACCCCGCTGGTGCTCCAGATCCCGATCGGCGCCGAGTCCGACTTCATCGGCGTGGTCGACCTGGTCGAGATGCGTGCGCTCACCTGGCGCGGCGAGACCCAGAAGGGTGAGGACTACGCGGTCGAGGAGATCCCGGCCGACCTCGCCGACTCCGCCGCGGAGTGGCGCGAGAAGCTGATGGAGACCCTCGCCGACGTCGACGACTCGGTGATGGAGAAGTACCTCGAGGGCGAGGAGATCTCGGCCGACGAGATCAAGGCCGCCATCCGCCGGGCCACCATCGCCGGCAAGGCCAACCCGGTCCTCACCGGCACCGCCTTCAAGAACAAGGGCATCCAGCCGATGCTGGACGCGGTCGTCGCGTACCTGCCCTCGCCGCTGGACATCCCGGCGATCGAGGGTACGGCCACCGACGGCGAGACCCCGCTGCAGCGGAAGCCCTCGGTCTCCGAGCCGTTCTCCGGCCTGGCCTTCAAGATCCAGACCGACAAGCACCTCGGCAAGCTGACGTACGTCCGGATCTACTCCGGCACGCTCGAGTCCGGTTCTCAGGTGATCAACTCCACCAAGGACCGCAAGGAGCGGATCGGCAAGATCTACCAGATGCACGCCAACAAGCGGGAGGAGCGCAGCTCCGCCCAGGCCGGCGACATCATCGCGGTGCAGGGTCTGAAGCAGACCACCACCGGTGACACCCTGTGCGACCCGGCGAACCCGGTCATCCTGGAGTCGATGACCTTCCCGGAGCCGGTCATCGAGGTGGCCATCGAGCCGAAGACCAAGGCCGACCAGGAGAAGCTCAGCACCGCCATCCAGCGGCTGGCCGAGGAGGACCCGACCTTCCGCGTCAAGCTGGACGACCAGACCGGTCAGACGGTCATCTCCGGCATGGGCGAGCTGCACCTGGACATCCTGGTCGACCGGATGCGCCGCGAGTTCAACGTCGAGGCGAACATCGGTAAGCCGCAGGTGGCGTACCGCGAGACCATCCGCCGCGCGGTGGAGAAGGTCGAGTACACCCACAAGAAGCAGACCGGTGGCTCCGGCCAGTACGCCCGCGTGATCATCAGCGTGGAGCCGCTGCCGCTCGGCAACGAGGCCCCGACCTACGAGTTCGCCAACGCCGTGACCGGTGGCCGCATCCCCCGGGAGTTCATCCCCTCGGTGGACGCGGGCGCGCAGGACGCCATGCAGTACGGCATCCTCGCCGGCTTCCCCCTGGTGGGCGTCAAGCTCACCCTGGTGGACGGCCAGTACCACGAGGTCGACTCGTCGGAAATGGCGTTCAAGATCGCCGGCTCGATGGCGATGAAGGAGGCGGCTCGCAAGGCCGACCCCGCTCTCCTCGAGCCGATGATGGCCGTTGAAGTCACCACTCCTGAGGAGAACATGGGTGACGTCATCGGCGACCTCAACTCCCGGCGTGGCATCATCCAGGCGATGGAGGAGCGCAGCGGCGCTCGCGTCGTCCGGGCCCTGGTGCCGCTGTCGGAGATGTTCGGCTACGTCGGCGACCTGCGGTCGAAGACCCAGGGCCGGGCTAGCTACAGCATGCAGTTCGACTCCTACGCCGAGGTTCCGAACTCGGTGGCCAAGGAGATCATCGCCAAGGCGACGGGTGAGTGACACTCACCCTCGGCTGATCCGATGACACGAGGGCGGTCGCGGGAGGGTTCTCCCGCCCGCGGCCACCTCGATCGGATTGCGTGAGACCGGGCCTGTAGGCTTCATCGCCGCAGAACCCACAAAAGCTCTCCGGCCTTCCGGCCGGAAAGGCTGTCGACAGAGTCCTAAGCGCCGAACGGCGCGCCGGGGCGAACGAACCAAGAAAGTCCACAGGAGGACACCAGTGGCGAAGGCGAAGTTCGAGCGGACTAAGCCGCACGTCAACATCGGCACCATTGGTCACATCGACCACGGTAAGACGACGCTGACGGCGGCCATCACCAAGGTCCTGCACGACCAGTACCCGGACCTGAACCCGTACACGCCGTTCGACGAGATCGACAAGGCGCCGGAGGAGAAGGCCCGCGGCATCACGATCTCCATCGCGCACGTCGAGTACCAGACCGAGGCGCGTCACTACGCGCACGTCGACTGCCCCGGTCACGCCGACTACATCAAGAACATGATCACCGGTGCCGCGCAGATGGACGGCGCGATCCTGGTGGTGGCGGCGACCGACGGCCCGATGCCGCAGACCCGCGAGCACGTGCTGCTGGCCCGTCAGGTCGGTGTGCCGTACATCGTCGTGGCGCTCAACAAGAGCGACATGGTCGACGACGAGGAGCTCCTGGAGCTCGTCGAGCTCGAGGTCCGTGAGCTGCTCTCCTCGCAGGAGTACCCGGGTGACGACCTGCCGGTCGTCCGGGTCTCGGCGCTGAAGGCCCTGGAGGGTGACCCGGAGTGGACCGGGAAGCTCCTGGACCTGATGAACGCCGTGGACACCGCGATCCCGCAGCCGGAGCGCGAGACCGAGAAGCCGTTCCTCATGCCCATCGAGGACGTCTTCACGATCACCGGTCGCGGCACCGTGGTGACCGGTCGCGCCGAGCGCGGCATCCTCAAGCCGAACGAGGAGGTGGAGATCGTCGGCATCCGTGAGAAGTCGATGAAGACCACCTGCACCGGCATCGAGATGTTCCGCAAGCTGCTCGACGAGGCCCGCGCGGGTGAGAACGTCGGTCTGCTGCTGCGCGGCATCAAGCGCGAGGACGTCGAGCGCGGCATGGTCGTCATCAAGCCGGGCACCACGACCCCGCACACGGAGTTCGAGGCGACGGTCTACATCCTCTCCAAGGAGGAGGGCGGCCGGCACACCCCGTTCTTCCAGAACTACCGCCCGCAGTTCTACTTCCGGACCACGGACGTCACCGGCGTCGTCACGCTGCCCGAGGGCACCGAGATGGTCATGCCGGGCGACAACACCTCGATGACGGTGAAGCTGATCCAGCCCATCGCCATGGAGGAGAACCTGAAGTTCGCGATCCGCGAGGGTGGTCGTACGGTCGGCGCGGGTCGCGTCACCAAGATCATCAAGTGAGCTGGGTAACCCCGATTAGCGTCGCCGCCGGTCGTGCGGCATACTAGTCAGGTTGCGTAACGACAGTCGGTCGCCTGCGTCCGGTTAACGCTGGACCTCCGGGAGTCAGACTGTCTCGCGTAGGGTGGTTGATCGCCATCGGCGGTCAACCACCCTCGCGCGGCGTCCAGGTCGCGGCCCCCGCGATCGGCGCCATGACCCACCGCGTGGTCAGAGAATCGCTCCGGAGTCCCGGGGCGGAGCCTGGCCCACGGGCGCGACACGCCCGACCGCGGGGGTCGGCGGAAGTGGGCCTGTGCCAGCCGGTACAGGCGCCCGCAACACAGCGGCATCGAGAGAAGGAACAGAAGCCACCATGGCGGGACAGAAGATCCGCATCCGGCTCAAGGCCTATGACCACGAGGTCGTCGACTCCTCGGCTCGGAAGATCGTCGAGACGGTGACGCGTACCGGGGCGCAGGTCGCTGGCCCGGTGCCGCTGCCCACGGAGATCAACCGTTTCTGCGTCATCCGCTCGCCGCACAAGTACAAGGACTCGCGCGAGCACTTCGAGATGCGTACGCACAAGCGTCTGATCGACATCATCGACCCGACCCCGAAGACGGTCGACTCGCTCATGCGCCTCGACCTGCCGGCTGGCGTCGACATCGAGATCAAGCTGTAGGGACCGGACAAATGGACAGGCAAGTCAAGGGGATCCTGGGCGCCAAGCTCGGCATGACCCAGGTCTGGGACAACAACAAGGTTGTGCCCGTGACCGTGGTTCAGGCCGGCCCGTGCGTCGTGAGCCAGGTTCGTAGCGCCGACAAGGACGGCTACTCCGCGGTCCAGCTGGCGTACGGGGTCATCGACCCGCGCAAGGTCAAGAAGCCGATCGCCGGGCACTACGCCAAGGCGGACGTCGCGCCGCGCCGGCACATCGTCGAGCTGCGCACCTCCGACGCCGCGGACTACGCGCCCGGCCAGGAGGTCACGGTCGAGGAGTTCCCGGCCGGCGCCGTGATCGACGTGACCGGCAAGACCAAGGGCAAGGGCTACGCCGGCCCGATGAAGCGGCACGGCTTCCACGGTCTGCGCGCGAGCCACGGTGTCGAGCGCAAGCACCGCTCGCCCGGCTCGATCGGCGCCTGCGCGACCCCGGGTCGCGTCTTCAAGGGCACCCGGATGGCGGGCCGGATGGGTGGCGTGCGCTACACCGTCCAGAACCTGACCGTCCAGGCGGTCGACACCGAGAACAACCTCCTGCTCGTCCGCGGCGCCATCCCTGGCCCGAAGGGCGCGCTGGTCCTGGTCCGCACCGCGGCCAAGGCGAAGGTGAAGAAGGGCGGTGCGGCCAAGTGACCACCGTTGACGTGATCAACGTCGAAGGCGCCAAGAGCGGCTCCGTGGAGCTGCCGGCCGACATCTTCGACGCGCAGGCCAACATCGCCCTGATGCACCAGGTCGTGGTGGCCCAGCTCGCGGCGGCCCGCCAGGGCACGCACAAGACGAAGACCCGCGGCGAGGTCTCCGGTGGAGGCAAGAAGCCGTACAAGCAGAAGGGCACCGGTCGTGCCCGCCAGGGCTCGACCCGCGCGCCGCAGTTCGCCGGCGGTGGCGTGGTCCACGGCCCGGTGCCGCGCGACTACAGCCAGCGCACCCCGAAGAAGATGAAGGCCGCCGCCCTGCGTGGCGCCCTCTCCGACCGGGCCCGCGCCGGCCAGGTGCACGTCGTCGAGGCGTTCGTCTCGGGCGAGAAGCCGTCCACCAAGGCGGCCCTGGCCACGCTGACCAAGCTGACCCAGGCCCGTCGGGTCCTGGTCGTGCTGAGCAGCACCGACGAGCTGAACTGGGTGTCGCTGCGGAACCTGCGCAACGCGCGGGACAGCCGGGTGCACCTGATCGAGGCCGGCCAGCTCAACACCTACGACGTGCTGGTGGCCGACGACGTGGTCTTCACCAAGGAGGCCCTGGACGAGTTCCTGGGCGTTCCCGCCGAGACCACCGAGGAGGATGGCAAGTGAGCACGATCGCCGATCCGCGTGACGTCATCGTCGCGCCGGTCGTCTCGGAGAAGAGCTACAGCGAGCTGAACCGCAACTGGTACACCTTCCTGGTGCACCCGGACGCCAACAAGACCGAGATCAAGATCGCTATCCAGCAGATCTTCAACGTCCGCGTCCTGACGGTCAACACGCTCAACCGCGAGGGCAAGCGCAAGCGGACCCGTACCGGGTTCGGCAAGCGCAAGGACACCAAGCGCGCGATGGTGAAGCTGGCTGACGGTGACCGTATCGAGGCCTTCGGCGGCCCGGTCAGCTGAGGGGTGTAGACAATGGCTATCCGTAAGTACAAGCCGACGACGCCGGGCCGGCGTGGCTCGAGCGTTGCCGACTTCGCCGAGATCACCCGGTCGACGCCCGAGAAGTCGCTGCTGGCTCCGCTGCCGAAGAAGGGCGGACGCAACGCCCACGGCCGGATCACCACGCGGCACCACGGCGGCGGTCACAAGCGCCAGTACCGTCTGATCGACTTCAAGCGGGTCGACAAGGACGGCGTGCCGGCGAAGGTCGCCCACATCGAGTACGACCCGAACCGCACCGCGCGCATCGCGCTGCTGCACTACGCCGACGGCGAGAAGCGCTACATCATCGCGCCGAAGGACCTGAAGCAGGGCGACCGCGTCGAGTCCGGTCCGGGCGCCGACATCAAGCCGGGCAACAACCTGCCGCTGCGCAACATCCCGGTCGGTACCACCATCCACAACGTGGAGCTGCGTCCGGGCGGCGGCGCCAAGCTGGCCCGCTCGGCCGGCGTCGGCATCCAGCTGCTCGGCCGTGAGGGCGCGTACGCGACCCTGCGTATGCCGTCCGGTGAGATCCGGCGTGTGGACGTGCGCTGCCGCGCCAGCATCGGCGAGATCGGCAACGCCGACCAGTCGAACATCAACTGGGGTAAGGCCGGCCGTATGCGGTGGAAGGGCAAGCGCCCGACCGTCCGTGGTGTCGCGATGAACCCGGTCGACCACCCGCACGGTGGTGGTGAGGGTAAGACCTCCGGTGGTCGCCACCCGGTCAACCCGCAGGGTAAGCCCGAGGGCCGCACCCGTCGTAAGGGCCAGCCGAGCGACCGGCTGATCGTCCGCCGCCGCTACGCCACGCGTAAGCGCGGCTGAGGGAGATAAGACATGCCTCGCAGCCTGAAGAAGGGCCCGTTCGTCGACGACCACCTGCTCAAGAAGGTGGAGACGCAGAACGACAAGGGCTCGAAGAACGTGATCAAGACCTGGTCGCGCCGCTCGACGATCATCCCGGAGATGCTGGGTCACACGATCGCCGTGCACGACGGACGCAAGCACGTCCCGGTCTTCGTGACCGAGGCCATGGTCGGGCACAAGCTCGGCGAGTTCGCGCTGACCCGCACGTTCAAGGGTCACGAGAAGGACGACCGGAAGAGCCGCCGGCGCTGACGCCGCGGGCATACGGATAGAGGAACAAGGGGTTACAGCGATGCCAGGAAAGGGCGACGCTCCGGTGCTTCCGGGCGCGCGGGCGGTTGCGCGGCACGTGCGCATCTCGCCGATGAAGGCGCGCCGGGTGGTCAACCTCGTCCGCGGCCTGCCCGCGAAGGAGGCGCTCACGGTGCTGCAGTTCGCGCCGCAGGCTGCGAGCGAGCAGGTGTACAAGGTGCTCGCGAGCGCGATCGCCAACGCGGAGAACAACGAGCGGCTGGACCCCGACGCGCTGCTCGTCAGTGAGGCGTTCGTCGACGAGGGCCCGACCATGAAGCGGTTCCGGCCGCGTGCGCAGGGCCGGGCGTACCGGATCCGCAAGCGCACCTGCCACATCACCGTGGCGGTCGAGGCGGTCGCGCCGGCCGCGCCGAAGAAGTCGGCGAAGAAGGCCGCTCCGGCCAAGCCGGCCGCCGAGGAGCAGAGCACGACGGAGGGTGCCGAGTAATGGGTCAGAAGGTTCACCCGACCGGGTTCCGGCTCGGCATCTCGACCGACTGGAAGTCCCGCTGGTTCGCGGACAAGCTCTACAAGGACTACATCGGCGAGGACGTCAAGATCCGCCGCATGATGTCCAAGGGCCTCGAGCGCGCCGGCATCTCCAAGGTCGACATCGAGCGCACCCGGGACCGGGTCCGCGTCGACATCCACACCGCCCGGCCGGGCATCGTCATCGGCCGTAAGGGTGCGGAGGCCGACCGGATCCGCGGCGAGCTGGAGAAGCTCACCGGCAAGCAGGTCCAGCTGAACATCATCGAGGTCAAGAACCCCGAGTCGGACGCGCAGCTGGTCGCCCAGGGCGTTGCCGAGCAGCTGTCCAGCCGGGTCAGCTTCCGTCGGGCCATGCGCAAGGCGATGCAGTCCGCGATGAAGAACCCCGCCTGCAAGGGCATCCGGGTTCAGGTCTCGGGCCGTCTCGGCGGCGCCGAGATGAGCCGGACCGAGTTCTACCGCGAGGGCCGGGTTCCGCTGCACACGCTGCGGGCCAACATCGAGTACGGCTTCTTCGAGGCCCGTACCACCTTCGGCCGGATCGGCGTGAAGGTCTGGATCTACAAGGGCGACGCCGTCCCGGGCCGCGAGGCCCCGGCCGAGGCCGCCCCGTCGCGCGGCCCGCGCCGCGACCGTGGCGACCGGCCGGACCGGCCGCGCCGTGGCCGCTCGGGCTCGTCCGGTACGACCGCCGGTGGCACCGAGGCCGGCCGGGCTGCCGCGACCACCATCGCGCAGCAGGCGGAGACGCCGGCCGGTGAGCCGGTCGACAGCAGTGCTGTCGCCGCAGCCGCCTCGGCTCCGGTCGGTAACCAGCCGGCAGAAACGCAGCAGGAGGGCTGACAGATGCTGATGCCGCGCAAGCCCCCGAAGGGCTTCCGCAAGCCGCACCACCCGGACCGCAGCGGCGCGTCCAAGGGTGGTAACCGGGTGGTGTTCGGCGAGTTCGGGATCCAGGCTCTCGAGCCGGCGTACGTGACCAACCGCCAGATCGAGTCGGCGCGTATCGCGATGACCCGTCACATCAAGCGTGGCGGCAAGGTCTGGATCACGATCTTCCCGGACCAGGCCCTCACCAAGAAGCCGGCCGAGACCCGGATGGGTTCCGGTAAGGGTTCGCCCGAGTGGTGGGTCGCCAACGTGAAGCCGGGGCGGGTCCTCTTCGAGATGTCCTTCCCCAACGAGCAGATCGCGCGAGAGGCGATGCGTCGCGCGATCCACAAGCTCCCGATGAAGTGCCGCATTGTTACGCGCGAAGTGGGTGAATCCTGATGGCAGCGGGCGTCAAGCCCTCCGAGCTGCGTGAGCTCTCCGAGGAGGAGCTGGTCACGAAGTTGCGCGAGGCTAAGGCGGAGCTGTTCAACCTCCGCGTGCAGGCCGCAACCGGGCAGCTGGACAACAACCGGCGGCTGCAGGTCATCCGTCGGGAGATCGCCCGGATCTACACGATCATGCGTGAGCGTGAGCTGGGTCTCTCGGCCGCGCCGACTGAGGTGACTGCATCATGAGTGAGAACACCACCGCCCCCGCGCGGGCCCGCCGCAAGGTTCGCGAGGGCCTCGTGGTCAGCGACAAGATGGACAAGACCGTCGTGGTCGAGGTCGAGGACCGCGTCAAGCACGCGCTGTACGGCAAGATCATGCGCCGTACGAGCAAGCTGAAGGTGCACGACGAGCAGAACTCGGCCGGCATCGGCGACCGGGTCCTGATCATGGAGACCCGGCCGCTGTCCGCCACCAAGCGCTGGCGGCTCGTGGAGATCCTCGAGAAGGCCAAGTAGCGAAGGCTCGAGCTCGGCCGGGTCTCGGTCGGGCGCAGGTTCCGCCAGGCTCCGGCCGCCCCGAGCGGCCGGAGAACCGGCAGACATAGGAGATAGACGTGATTCAGCAGGAGTCGCGACTGCGCGTCGCCGACAACACGGGTGCCCGGGAGATCCTGTGCATCCGGGTGCTCGGCGGCTCCGGTCGGCGCTACGCGAGCATCGGCGACGTCATCGTGGCGACCGTCAAGGACGCGATCCCCGGTGCCGGTGTGAAGAAGGGCGACGTCGTCAAGGCTGTCGTCGTTCGGACCGCCAAGGAGAAGCGGCGGCCGGACGGGTCGTACATCCGCTTCGACGAGAACGCCGCCGTCATCATCAAGGACGGTGGGGACCCGCGCGGTACCCGTATCTTCGGCCCGGTCGGCCGGGAGCTGCGGGACAAGCGGTTCATGAAGATCATCTCTCTCGCGCCGGAGGTGTTGTGACCGTGAAGGTCAAGAAGGGCGACACGGTCGTCGTCATCGCCGGCAAGGACAAGGGTGCCAAGGGCAAGGTCATCGCGGCCTACCCGCGGCAGGACAAGGTCCTGGTCGAGGGCGTGAACCGGGTCAAGAAGCACACCCGTATCAGCACCACCCAGCGTGGCGCCAAGACCGGTGGCATCGTCACCCAGGAGGCCCCGATCCACGTCTCGAACGTGATGGTCCTGGACTCCGACGGCAAGCCGACCCGCGTCGGCTACCGGATCGACGACAACGGCCAGAAGGTCCGCATCGCGCGTAGCACCGGTAAGGACCTCTGATGACCACGGCTACCGAAACCAAGACCCTGCCGCGCCTCAAGGAGCGGTACCGCAACGAGGTGGTGGCCGAGCTGCAGAAGCAGTTCGAGTTCGCCAACCCGATGCAGGTGCCGCGGCTGGTCAAGATCGTCGTCAACATGGGTGTCGGCGAGGCTGCTCGCGACGCCAAGCTGATCGACGGGGCCGTTCGCGACCTGGCCACCATCACCGGCCAGAAGCCGCAGGTCCGGCGGGCCACCAAGTCCATCGCGCAGTTCAAGCTCCGCGAGGGCATGCCGATCGGCGCGAAGGTCACCCTCCGCGGCGACCGGATGTGGGAGTTCCTGGACCGGCTGCTCTCGATCGCGCTGCCGCGTATCCGCGACTTCCGCGGCCTGGACGGGCGCAAGCTCGACGGGCACGGCAACTACACGTTCGGCCTGACCGAGCAGTCGGTGTTCCACGAGATCGATCAGGACAAGATCGATCGCCAGCGGGGCATGGACATCACGGTGGTCACGACCGCCACGACCGACGACGAGGGCCGGGCGCTGCTCAAGCTCCTGGGCTTCCCGTTCAAGGAGAACTGAGATGGCCAAGAAGGCGCTGATCCTCAAGGCGGCCGCGAAGCCGAAGTTCTCGGTTCGCGCGTACACCCGCTGCCAGCGGTGCGGGCGTCCGAAGGCGGTCTACCGCAAGTTCGGTCTCTGCCGGGTGTGCATCCGGGAGATGGCCCACCGCGGTGAGCTGCCCGGCGTGTCCAAGGCTTCCTGGTAATAGCCCGGCGCGCTCCGGCGCGTCAGCTGAACTGTCTCTTCGCCGTAGGCCCCGGGCCTGGCCCGGGGAACCCCGGCGAGAAAGGTTGACGAGTTTTCATGACGATGACCGACCCGATCGCAGACATGCTCACGCGTCTGCGTAACGCCAACCAGGCGTACCACGACCGGGTGACGATGCCCTACTCGAAGATCAAGGCGAACATCGCCGAGGTCCTCAAGGCCGAGGGTTACATCGCCACCTGGTCGGTCGAGGAGCCCGAGGAGGGCGCCGTCGGCAAGCGACTGGTCGTCGAGCTGAAGTACGGCCAGAACCGCGAGCGGAGCCTGGCCGGCATCAAGCGCGTGTCCAAGCCCGGTCTCCGGGTGTACGCCAAGTCGGACGGGCTCCCGCGGGTGCTCGGCGGGCTGGGCGTGGCGATCATTTCGACGTCCCAGGGGCTGCTCACCGACCGGCAGGCCCGCAAGCGGAGCGTTGGCGGGGAAGTCCTCGCCTTCGTCTGGTAACGGGAGACAGGTAGAAATGTCGCGTATTGGACGTAAGTCGATCCCGGTGCCTGCCGGCGTCGACATCACGATCGACGGCCGGACCGTCAAGGTCAAGGGCCCCAAGGGCGAACTGAGCCACGTGCTGGCCGAGCCGATCACGGCGGAGCGGGGCGAGGACGGCGAGCTGCACGTCAACCGGCCCAACGACGAGCGCAAGGCCAAGGAGCTGCACGGCCTGAGCCGGACGCTGGTGGCCAACATGATCGTCGGCGTGACCGAGGGCTACCGCAAGAGCCTGGAGATCGCCGGCACCGGTTACCGCGTGACCGCCAAGGGCAAGGACCTGGAGTTCGCGCTCGGGTTCTCGCACCCGGTCCTCGTGCCGGCGCCGGAGGGCATCACCTTCACGGTCGAGAAGCCGACGCTGTTCCACGTGGCCGGCATCGACAAGCAGCAGGTCGGTGAGGTCGCCGCCAACATCCGGAAGATCCGCCCGCCGGAGCCCTACAAGGGCAAGGGCGTGAAGTACCAGGGCGAGGTCATCCGCCGCAAGGCTGGTAAGGCGGGCAAGAAGTGACCGCGGCCATCAACACCCGGGCGAGGTCGTCCGCCGGCCGTGAGGCCGTGAGAAAGGCAGGTAAGAAGTGAGCGCCACGCTGCTCAAGCGCCGCCGCGGCGTCGCCGCCAAGCGTGCCGTCGGGCGTGCGCGTCGGCACTTCCGGGTCCGCAAGAACGTCAGCGGCACCGCCGAGCGTCCCCGCCTCGTCGTCACCCGCTCCCTGCGGCACATGGTGGCCCAGGTCGTGGACGACACCAAGGGTCACACCCTGGCGTCGGCCTCGACCATGGACGCCTCGCTGCGCGGCGCCGAGGGCGACAAGAGCGCCCTGGCCGGCAAGGTCGGCGCCCTGCTCGCCGAGCGCGCCAAGGCCGCCGGCGTCTCGAAGGTCGTCTTCGACCGCGGTGGCAACCGGTACGCGGGGCGTGTCGCCGCGCTTGCCGACGCCGCCCGCGAAGCCGGGCTCGAGTTCTAGAAACCCCGTCACGAGAGAGAAGGAAGGCTGCTGATGCCAGGTCAACAGCGCCGTGGCGGCGGGTCCGGTGGCAACGAGGGTGGTCGCCGCGACAACCGCCGTGAGGGCGGCCGCGGAAACGCGCCCGTCGAGAAGACCCCGCACCTCGAGCGGGTCGTCGCGATCAACCGCGTCGCCAAGGTCGTGAAGGGTGGTCGTCGCTTCAGCTTCACCGCCCTGGTGATCGTGGGCGACGGCGACGGCACCGTCGGTGTGGGCTACGGAAAGGCCAAGGAGGTGCCCGCGGCGATCGCCAAGGGTGTCGAGGAGGCCAAGAAGCACTTCTTCAAGGTGCCGCGGATCGGTCAGTCGATCCCGCACCCGGTCACGGGCGAGGACGCGGCCGGTGTGGTGCTGCTCAAGCCGGCCTCCGCCGGTACGGGTGTCATCGCCGGTGGTCCGGTGCGTGCCGTGCTGGAGTGCGCGGGCATCCACGACGTGCTCTCCAAGAGCCTCGGCTCGTCCAACCCGATCAACATCGTGCACGCCACGGTGGCGGCCCTGAAGGGGCTCGAGTCCCCGGAGCAGGTCGCGGCCCGTCGTGGTCTGCCGGTCGAGGACGTCGCGCCGGCCGCCATGCTGGCGTCGCGGGCGGGGGTGGCGTCCTGATGGCACGCCTGAAGGTCACCCAGGTCCGGTCCGAGATCGGGACCAAGAAGAACCAGCGTGACTCGCTGCGTTCGCTCGGTCTCAAGCGGATCAACGACGTGGTGGTCAAGGAGGACCGGCCGGAGATCCGCGGCATGATCTTCACGGTCAACCACCTCGTGAAGGTCGAGGAGGTCGAGTAATGACGATCAAGGTGCACCACCTGCGTCCGGCTCCGGGTGCCAAGACCGACAAGACCCGCGTGGGTCGCGGTGAGGGCTCGAAGGGCAAGACCGCCGGTCGCGGTACCAAGGGTTCGAAGGCCCGGAAGAACATCTCGCCGGCGTTCGAGGGTGGGCAGATGCCCATCCACATGCGCCTGCCGAAGATGAAGGGCTTCAAGAACAAGTTCAAGGTCGTGTTCCAGGTGGTCAACCTGGACCGGCTGGCCGAGCTGTTCCCGAACGGCGGCCAGGTCGGCCCGGTCGAGCTGGTCGAGGCCGGCGCGGTCCGCAAGGGTCACCCGGTCAAGGTGCTCGGCACCGGCGACCTCGGTGGCGTGTCTCTCCAGGTCTCGGCGCACGCGTTCAGCGCGTCGGCCAAGGAGAAGATCACCGCCGCCGGTGGCTCGGTCACCGAGCTGTAAGGCGATGTTCATGGCGCCCGCTCAGTTGTTCGCAACTGGGCGGGCGCCATGGTCTACCGGCCACGTGTGCGCCGGGTAACATCGGATTCGTTTTATGTAGCCGGGCACATCTGCCCGGAGGGGGATCGGACTGTTAGAGTCCGTTCCCAGCCATGGAATCCGGGCACGCCGCCCGGCCACACCACCCCGCCCCGCCAGGATTCGTCACCGGCGGCCCGCGTCGCGCAGGAGGAAGAAGTTGCTGTCCGCCTTTCTCAGTGCGTTCCGTACGCCTGACCTGCGCAAGAAGCTGCTGTTCACAGTAGGCATCATCGCGGTCTACCGGCTGGGCGCCACGATGCCCAGCCCAGGCGTCTCGTACGGCAACGTGCAGAAGTGTCTCGACACCATCCAGGGTGGCAGCACCGGCGTGCTCAACCTGCTGGATCTCTTCTCCGGTGGCGCGCTGCTCCAGCTCTCGGTCTTCGCGCTGGGCATCATGCCCTACATCACCGCGTCGATCATCCTGCAGCTGCTGACGGTGGTGATCCCGCGCCTGGAGCAGCTCCGCAAGGAGGGCCAGGCCGGGCAGGCCAAGATCACGCAGTACACCCGCTACCTGACGCTGGGTCTGGGCGTTCTGCAGGCCTCGGCGTTCGTGGCGCTGGCCCGCTCCGGGCAGCTGTTCAACAACCAGTGCGACCAGTTCCCGATCGTGCCCCGCGGCACCGGCATCCCGGACTGGCTGACGCTGACGATCCTGGTCATGACCATGACCGCCGGCACCGGCGTGGTGATGTGGCTCGGCGAGCTGATCACCGACCGGGGCGTCGGCAACGGCATGTCCGTGCTGATCTTCACCTCGATCGCGGCCCGGCTCCCCAGTGAGGGCTGGAAGATCAAGACCACCAAGGGCTGGGGGATGTTCCTCCTCGTCATCGCCCTGGTGCTGGTGGTCATCACCGCTGTCACGTTCATCGAGCAGGCGCAGCGCCGCATCCCGGTGCAGTACGCCAAGCGCATGATCGGCCGGCGGATGTACGGCGGCACCTCGACCTACATCCCGCTGAAGGTGAACCAGGCCGGCGTCATCCCGGTCATCTTCGCCTCGTCGCTGCTCTACCTGCCGCAGCTCGCGCTCCAGTTCTTCGATCAGAACGACCCGGGCAAGGTCCAGGCGTGGATCCAGAACCACATCGTGAAGGCGAGCGCGCCGGAGCACATCGCGATCTACTTCCTGCTGATCATCTTCTTCACGTACTTCTACGTGTCGATCACGTTCAACCCGACCGAGGTCGCGGACAACATGAAGAAGTACGGCGGCTTCGTGCCGGGTATCCGCCCCGGCAAGCCGACCGCCGAGTACCTCGACTTCATCCTCAGCCGGATCACCCTGCCGGGCGCGCTCTACCTGGGCATCGTCGCGATCCTGCCGAACTTCTTCTTCATCTGGCTGGACAACCAGCAGTTCCAGAACTTCCCGTTCGGCGGCACCGCTGTGCTGATCATGGTTGGCGTCGGTCTGGAGACCGTGAAGCAGATCGAAAGCCAACTCATGCAGCGGAACTACGAAGGGTTCCTGCGGTAGATGCGACTCGTTCTGGTTGGCCCGCCGGGCGCGGGCAAAGGCACACAGGCGGAGTTCATCGCCGCTCACCTCTCGGTGCCGAAGATCTCGACCGGTGACATCTTCCGGGCGAACGTCTCCCAGGGCACGCCCCTGGGAGTCGAGGCCAAGCGGTACATGGACGCCGGCAAGCTGGTCCCGGACGAGGTCACCATCAACATGGTGCGTGACCGGCTCGCCGAGCCGGACGCGAGCGAGGGCTTCCTGCTCGACGGCTTCCCGCGGACCACGCCGCAGGCCGCCGCGCTGGACAAGCTCCTCGCCGACCTCGGCACCGCGCTGGACCTGGTCCTGGAACTGGTCGTCGACGACGACGAGGTGATCCGGCGGCTGTCCGGCCGGCGCACCTGCCGGGGCTGCGGCAAGATCTGGCACGTCGAGTTCGACGCGACCAGCCGGGAGGGCATCTGCGACCGCTGCGGCGCGGAGCTGTTCCAGCGGGACGACGACAAGCCGGAGACCATCGCCGCCCGGCTGCGCGAGTACGCCGAGAAGACCGCGCCGCTGGTCGACTACTACGGCGCCCAGGGCAAGCTGGTCGGCATCGACGCGACCGGTCCGGTGGAGGACGTCACCGTCCGCGCCATCGACGCGCTGCGCTCGTACGGCGGCTGAGGTCCCACCCGCCACCCGGCGGATAGAGTGCGAACAGCGGGGTACGTGCGACGTGCCCCGCTGCTCCGCGTACGCGCGACGAAAGGTAACCACCACCATGCGCCGTCACCAGCTGGACATCCAGCTGAAGACCCCCGAGCAGATCGAGCTGATGCGGGCCGCCGGTCTGGTCGTCGCCCGTGCCCTGCGCCGGATGCGGGAAGCGGTGGCGCCGGGCGTGTCGACGGCAGACCTGGACGCGATCGCCGAGTCGACGATCCGCGAGGCCGGCGCGGTGCCGTCCTTCAAGGGCTACCACGGCTTCCCGGCGTCGATCTGCTCCTCGGTCAACCAGCAGGTGGTGCACGCCATCCCGTCGCCGCAGCAGGTGCTGCGCGAGGGTGACCTGATCTCGATCGACTGCGGCGCGGTGCTGGACGGCTGGCACGGCGACGCGGCCGTCACGGTGCCGGTCGGCGAGGTCGACCCGGCGCTGCTGAGGATGACGGCGGTGGCCGAGGACGCGATGTGGGCCGGGATCGCGGCGGCGGCGCGCGGGGCGGCCTCGGGCAAGGGCCGGCTCACCGACATCTCCCACGCGGTCGAGAGCGCGGTCCGCAAGGGCGGCCGGTACGGCATCGTCGACGGCTACGGCGGTCACGGCATCGGCACCGAGATGCACCAGGACCCGCACGTGCTCAACCACGGGCGCCCCGGCAAGGGGCCGCGTCTGGTGCCGGGCCTGGCGCTCGCCATCGAGCCGATGATCACCATGGGTTCGCCGCGTACGGTCGAGCTGGCCGACGGCTGGACCGTGGTGACCCGGGACGGCTCCATGGCGGTGCACGTGGAGCACTCGATGGCGCTGCTGGACGACGGCGTGTGGGTGCTGACCGCCGAGGACGGCGGACGGGGTCGCCTGGGCGACCTGGTGACCGCCCGGCAGACGTCTGTCGACTCTCCGGCGGTCTGAGCGGGCGCACGCCCGTCCCGGGCGCCGTGCTGCGGGCCTGGCGGCCGGATGACATGCTTGCTCCCATGGATGAGCGCAACCGGATGCGGGCGGCCGACGCGGACCGGGAGGCCACCGCGGATCGTCTCCGGGCGGCGCTGAACGAGGGCCGGCTCGACCTGAACGAGTACGACGAGCGGCTGCGCCGGGCGTACGGGGCGAAGACCTACGGCGAGCTGGACGAGCTGCTGACCGACCTGCCCGGTTCCCGGCCGGCGGAGACTTCGCTGCCGGCTCCGCGCACGGCCGGGAAGAGCCCGGCGGTTGATCGGGACCAGGCGGCCGTGAGCACGCGCAGCGTCTGGCTGCTGGGGGTGTGGGGGCCCTGGCTGAAGGTGGCCCTGATCCTCACCGCGATCTGGTTCGTCTCCCAGCTGGGTGAGGGCGAGTTCGACGACTACTGGCCGATCTGGGTGCTCGGCCCGTGGGGCGCCGTGGTGCTCTACCAGACGATCCAGGGGCTGGCGCACGGCGCGCCGGAGAAGGACGCGGAGCGCCGGCGGCGCAAGCAGGTCGAGCGGGAGGCGCGCCGCCGGGCGAAGCGGGAGCTGCCGGAGACGTGAGCTGCGTCATATTCACGCCCTGCGGGTGACGGTCCCGCCGGTCGGTTTGGCGAGCGCGCGCGGGTCGGCGTACACTTTCAGATCGGCGCACAGCGTCCACTCCGCCATGCCCACCCTGCGCTTCGGTGGGAGTCGGAGCCGCGGCTGGCGCGGGTTTCCTGATCTTGGTCAGTTCTCCCGTGTAAGACGTTGTGGGCCGTCCGGAGTAACCGACGTCAGGACAGCGGAGGACATGCCGAAAAAAGACGGAGCCATCGAGATCGAGGGTCGGGTCATCGAGCCCCTGCCGAACGCCATGTTCCGGGTGGAGCTCGCGAACGGTCACAAGGTGCTGGCTCACATCAGCGGCAAGATGCGGCAGCACTACATCCGCATCCTGCCGGAGGACCGGGTCGTCGTCGAACTCTCGCCGTACGACCTGACCCGCGGGCGCATCGTCTACCGCTACAAGTAAGCCTGACGGCGGCCGGGACGTTCCCGTGTCCGTCTTCGACGTCCGGGTCGCGCTGCGTCGCGCCTCCGGGCCAGATGGGAAGTAAGGCAACCGTGAAGGTCAAGCCGAGCGTCAAGAGGATCTGCAACAAGTGCCGGGTGATCCGCCGGCACGGCCGGGTCATGGTCATCTGCACCGACCCGCGCCACAAGCAGCGCCAGGGCTGACGCCCCACACATCACCAACTCGTCCCAGCCGCGGTCGGGCGCGCAGCGCGTACCCCCTCGTGGTTGACCCCCGGTCGGAGGCCGGGGCCCGCTCGGGCAGCGACCCGTCCCGGTCGCCGGCGTTCGCCGGAAGGACAGGGACGGTCGGGTAGCGGGGTGGGACGGGTCCACACCTCCGCCACAACATCACGAGGAGTACGCCCGCACATGGCACGTCTAGTCGGCGTGGATCTCCCCCGCGAGAAGCGGATGGAGATCGCGCTCACCTACATCTTCGGGGTCGGTCGCACCCGCGCCCTGGAGACGCTCGCCGCGACCGGCATCTCGCCGGACAAGCGCGTTCGGGACCTCACGGACGAGGAGCTCGTCGAGCTCCGGAACCACATCGAGGGCAACTACAAGGTTGAAGGCGACCTGCGCCGCGAGGTCGCCGCTGACATCCGCCGCAAGGTCGAGATCGGCTGCTACGCCGGTATCCGGCACCGCCGCGGTCTGCCCGTGCGTGGCCAGCGCACCAAGACCAACGCGCGGACCCGGAAGGGCCCGAAGCGGACCGTGGCCGGCAAGAAGAAGCCCGGCAAGAAGTAACTAGGAGCGCACAGACTTATGCCACCGAAGGCTCGTGCCGGAGCCGCCGTCAAGAAGGTCCGGCGCAAGGAACGCAAGAACGTCGCCCACGGGCAGGCGCACATCAAGAGCACCTTCAACAACACCATCGTGTCCATCACGGACCCGACCGGTGCGGTCATCTCCTGGGCCTCCTCCGGCCAGGTCGGCTTCAAGGGCTCCCGCAAGTCGACTCCGTTCGCCGCGCAGCTTGCCGCCGAGGCCGCCGCGCGCCGCGCGATGGAGCACGGCATGCGCAAGGTCGACGTGTTCGTCAAGGGCCCCGGCTCCGGCCGGGAGACCGCCATCCGTTCGCTGCAGGCAGTGGGCCTCGAGGTCGGGCAGATCTCCGACGTCACGCCGCAGCCGCACAACGGGTGCCGTCCGCCGAAGCGTCGCCGGGTCTGAGAGGTTAGAGAGAGATGGCTCGTTACACCGGTGCTGACTGCCGCCGTTGCCGGCGGGAGAAGATGAAGCTGTTCCTCAAGGGCAGCAAGTGCGATGGCCCGAAGTGCCCGTTCGAGTCCCGGCCGTTCCCGCCCGGGCAGCACGGCCGCGGCCGCACGAAGGAGACGGAGTACCTGCTCCAGCTTCGTGAGAAGCAGAAGGCCCGTCGTGTCTACGGCGTGCTGGAGAAGCAGTTCCGCGGCTACTACGAAGAGGCCGTGAGCAAGGAGGCCAAGACCGGCGAGGTCCTGCTGCAGATCCTCGAGTCGCGGCTGGACAACGTGGTCTACCGGGCCGGCTACGCCAAGTCCCGGGACATGGCCCGCCAGCTGGTCAAGCACGGCCACTTCACGGTGAACGGCAAGAAGGTCGACATCCCGTCGTACCGCGTCAAGGAGCACGACATCGTCGAGGTGCGTGCCAAGAGCAAGGAGCTCACCCCGTTCCTCGTGGCGCAGGGTGAGGCCGGCTCGCGGACCGTTCCGGCGTGGCTGGAGGCGATCCCGAGCCAGCTGAAGATCCTCGTGCACTCGCTCCCGGCCCGCCAGGTGATCGACACCCAGGTCCAGGAGCAGCTGATCGTCGAGCTCTACTCCAAGTAAGGGCTCGTTGCGGTGGCCCGTCCTCCGGGGCGGGCCACCGGAACAGTTGTGTCGTGGGCGTCAAATAGCGGGCGCCCCGGAAGAGAAGAGAAAAGATGCTCATCAGCCAGCGACCGTCTCTCTCCGAAGAGTCGATCAACGAGACCCGCTCCCGGTTCACCATCGAGCCGCTGGAGCCCGGCTTCGGCTACACGCTGGGCAACTCGCTGCGGCGTACGCTGCTGTCCTCCATCCCCGGTGCGGCGGTCACCTCGATCAAGATCGACGGTGTGCTGCACGAGTTCACCACGATCCCCGGGGTCAAGGAGGACGTGGTCGAGCTCGTCATGAACATCAAGGAGCTGTGCGTCAGCTCCGAGCACGACGAGCCGGTCAGCATGTACCTGCGCAAGCAGGGCCCGGGCGACGTGACCGCCGGTGACATCCAGCCCCCGGCCGGTGTCTCGGTGCACAACCCGGACCTGAAGCTCGCCACCCTCAACGGCAAGGGCCGGCTCGACATGGAGCTGACCGTCGAGCGGGGTCGCGGCTACGTCACCGCGGCGCAGAACAAGCAGGCGGGCGCCGAGATCGGCCGGATCCCGGTCGACTCGATCTACTCGCCGGTGCTCAAGGTGACGTACCGGGTCGAGGCGACCCGTGTCGAGCAGCGGACCGACTTCGACCGGCTGATCATCGACGTCGAGACCAAGCCGTCGATGGGCCCGCGTACCGCGCTGGCCTCGGCCGGCTCGACGCTGGTGGAGCTGTTCGGGCTCGCCCGTGAGCTGGATGAGACCGCTGAGGGCATCGACATCGGGCCGTCCCCGCAGGACGCCCAGTTGGCGGCCGACCTGGCCCTGCCGATCGAGGAGCTGGACCTGACCGTCCGCTCCTACAACTGCCTCAAGCGCGAGGGCATCAACTCCGTTGGTGAGCTCATCGGGCGTACCGAGGCCGACCTTCTCGACATCCGCAACTTCGGCCAGAAGTCGATCGACGAGGTCAAGATGAAGCTCGCCGGGATGGGCCTGGGGCTGAAGGACTCGGCTCCGAACTTCGACCCGGCGCACGTCGTGGACGCCTTCGGTGAGGCGGACTACGACACCGACGACTACCGCGAGACCGAGCAGCTCTAGTCCGCGCTGCCGCCACACCTGAGGAGCACCAAGCATGCCCACGCCCACCAAGGGCCCCCGCCTCGGCGGCAGCCCCGCGCACGAGCGGCTGATGCTGGCCAACCTGGCCACCGCGCTGTTCCAGCACGGCAAGATCCAGACCACCGAGACGAAGGCCCGGCGGCTGCGTCCGCTGGCCGAGCAGCTCATCACCAAGGCCAAGCGCGGCGACCTCGCCTCGCGTCGCCGGGTGCTGGGCGTCGTCAAGGACAAGGACGTGGTCTACGCCCTGTTCGACCAGATCGCGCCCCGGTACGCCAACCGCAACGGTGGCTACACCCGGATCGTGAAGACCGGTCCGCGCAAGGGTGACGCCGCTCCGATGGCGATCATCGAGCTGGTGGAGGAGCTTCAGGTCGCCGAGCCGAAGGCGAACAAGAAGACCTCCGCCCGCAAGGCCGCGCAGCAGGACAAGGTCGAGGCCCTGGCCCCGGCCGAGGAGAAGCCGCGCTCCAGCGAGGGCGACCAGGACGCCGAGGCCCCGGTCTCCGCGTCGGGTGACACCGCCGCCGCCCGTGAGGACAGCGACGAGGCCACCGAGAACGACAAGGCCTGAGATCAGGCTCGACCGGGCCCGGCATCCCCTCGGGGGTGCCGGGCCCGTCGCCGTCGACAGGAGGTACGAGGTGGACGAGCGGATCCGGCTGCGGCTGGACGTCTCGTACGACGGCACGGACTTCTCCGGCTGGGCGCCCCAGCCGACCCGGCGCACCGTGGCCGGCGTGCTCATGCAGACGCTGGACCTGGTGCTCGGCGCGGGCACGGCGACCGGCCTGACGGTGGCCGGGCGTACCGACGCCGGGGTGCACGCCACCGGGCAGGTCTGCCACCTCGACCTGCCCGCCGCGGTGTGGCGGGAGCACGAGGGGCGGCTGCTGCGCCGGCTGGCCCGGCTCCTCCCGCCGGATGTGCGGGTACGCGCCATGACCGAGGTGCCGGCCGACTTCGACGCCCGCTTCTCGGCCACGTTCCGGCGGTACGAGTACCGGGTCACCGACGCCCCGTGGGGCGCCGAGCCGCTGCGCCGCCGGGACACCCTGGCCTGGCCGAAGCCGCTGGACCTGGCGGCGCTGAACGCCGCCGCGGCCGGGCTGGTGGGCGAGCACGACTTCGCCGCGTACTGCCGGCGCAAGGAGAACGCCACCACGCTGCGCGAGGTGACCCGGCTGGACTGGCGGCGCGACCCGGACGGGATCCTGGTCGCCACCGTGCAGGCCGACGCGTTCTGCCAGAACATGGTGCGCAGCCTGGTCGGGGCGATGCTGGTGGCCGGGGACGGGCGGCGGTCGGTGCAGTGGCCGGCCGGCCTGCTGACCCGGCGTGAGCGCTCCAGCGAGGTGACTGTGGCGCCCGCGCACGGCCTCGCCCTGGTCGCTGTGGGCTACCCGGCCGACCCGGCCGAGTACGCCCGCCGCGCCGATCTGACCCGCCGGTTGCGGGTGCCGGTGGCCGAGGGCTGACCGGAGGTCAGTCGGTGCCCCGCTGACCGGCGCTGTCCCCGGCCGACTCCGCGTCGGGCTGCCCGGCCGTTCCGGCCGCCGCACGACGGTCCAGCACAGCCCGGTTGAGGTGCAGCTCGACCATGTCGTACATGATCTCGCGGGCGGCTGCGTCGTCGCTGGGGATGCGTTCCCCGTCGGCGCGCGTGACCAGGCAGTAGGCGACGTAGTGTCCGCGTACCTGCCAGGCGACCCGGGCCGCGGCCTTCTCCACCACCTCGGTGTCGTCGCCCGCCGCCATGCCACGGAACCGTCCCTGGCGCGCGTCGAGCAGCGGCCGGATGCGGTCGCGTACCCGCTGGGCGGTGGCCACGTCGGTGAGGTTGAACAGACCGGCGGTGATCAGGTGGTCGCCGTCGGGGGAGCGGAGCGTGCCCCGCACGACCTGGTTGCAGCCGAGCCGGACCAGCAGGTCGGCGATCTCGCCGGTGGCCGCGACCTGACACTTCGTACTGGCCTGGGTCTTGAGCACCCGGTACGCCGGCTTCCCGTCGGTGAGCACCAGGTCCTTGGTCGGGAAGACCTCCTTGGCGGTGAGCGTCGCCTGGTCGGTGTCCCGGGAGTCCAGGTCGGTGCCGCCGGCCGGGGTGCTCGACTCGCTCGGCTGCGGGGTCGGCTGGCCGGCGGACGGCGTGGCCGTCCGCTCGTCCAGCAGCGCCGCGACGGCGAGCCCGGTGAGCGAGAGCAGCAGCAGTACGGCGGCGCCACCGACGAGCGCCTGCCAGAACCGGCTGCCGCCGTTGCGGCGGTCGGCGCGCCGGGCCCGGGGCAGTTCGGAGACGTCGCCGGCGCGGGCGGTCGGGTTGGCGGGGATCGGCACTGTCGGCCGGTTCGTCGCCGCCGGTACGGGCGCGGGCATGGGTGGCGCGGGCTGCGGCACCGGGGACGGCTCCCGTGGTGGCGCGGGCCGTCCCGGTGTCGGCGCCGGGGCCGGTGGCGCCGGAACGGGTGCGCGGGTGTCGTCCGCCACCGCCTGCCCGTCGGGGTCGTCCTGCCCGGCCGCGCCGGCCGGCGGTAGCGCCGGTTGCGGGCGCGGCGGCGGGGGCAGCGACGGCGTGGGGAACCGGGAGCGTGACGGACCCGCGGGCGGCGGCGTCGTGGCTGCGGGCCCGTGCGGGGCCGACCCGGGCTTCGGGTACTCCAGGAAGGCGTCCTCATCGGACTCGTACCGGTACACCATGTGGCATAGAGTAGGACTGATTGTCCCTTTCAGGGGTAATATCGGGAAAATCTGGCGGAGTGGCGTCCGGCTCCGCCTCTGACACCGTTGCCGGAACCGCCCCGGCCCGGTGCGAGAATGCCTGCGTGACCGGCGACCACTACTTCACCGCTGAGCCCTCGGGCCCGGCCCGCCCGCGCGAGGTCGAGTTCACAGTCGCCGGGCGCGACTACACGCTCGGCTCGGCCGGTGGCGTCTTCTCCGCCGACCGGCTCGACCCCGGCACCGCCGTGCTGCTGCGCAAGGCCGACCTGCCGGCCGCCGACGTCACCGGCGCGCTGCTCGACATCGGCTGCGGCTTCGGCCCGATCACCTGCGTCCTCGCCACTGTCGCGCCGGAGGCCACCGTCTGGGCCGTGGACGTCAACGAGCGGGCCCGCGCCCTCACCACCGCCAACGCGGCAAGGGTCGGCGCCGCCGACCGGGTACGCGCCGTCGCGCCCGACGAGCTGCCGGACGATGTCACCTTCACCCAGATCTGGTCCAACCCGCCCATCCACATCGGCAAACCGGAACTGCACGGCCTGCTGCTGCGCTGGCTGCCCCGGCTCGCCCCGGACGGCGTGGCCTGGCTCGTCGTCGCCCGGCACCTCGGCGGCGACTCGCTGCACCGCTGGCTGGTCGAGCAGGGCTGGTCCGTCGAGCGGCACGCCAGCCAGAAGGGCTACCGGGTGCTGCGCGTCACCCGGTAATCCGGTGTCGTCCAGCGGCCCGGCTCGGGCAGGATGCCCGCGTGGGATACGTGGACGTGGCAGCGGTCGGGCACATCCTCCCGGACGGGCGTGAGCTGTTCAGCGACGTCTCGTTCCGGGTCGGTGAGGGTGCCAAGGTGGCGCTGGTCGGCCCGAACGGCGCCGGCAAGACCACGCTGCTGCGGATGGTCGCCGGTGACCTGCCGGTGAAGACCGGCGCGATCGCGCGCTCCGGCGGGCTGGGCGTGATGCGGCAGTTCATCGGCATGATCGGCGACGAGTCAACGCTCGCCGACCTGGCGCTCTCCCTCGCCCCGCCCGCGCTGCGCGACGCCGGGCGGCGGCTCGCCGAGACCGAGGCGGCCATGCGGGCGGCCGAGGTCCGCGGCAAGTACAGCTCCGCCGCCGCCAAGGCCCAGCTCGCGTACGCCGAGGCGCTCGCCGCCTGGGGCGAGACCGGCGGTTACGACGCGGAGGTCCTCTTCGACACCGTCGCCACCATCGTGCTGGACCTGCCGTGGGACAGTGCCCGGGACCGGCCGGTGCGCACGCTCTCCGGCGGCCAGCAGAAACGCTTCGCGCTGGAACTGCTGCTGCGCGGCCCGGACGAGGTGCTGCTGCTCGACGAGCCGGACAACTTCCTCGACGTACCCGGCAAACGCTGGCTGGAGGGGCGGCTGCGCGAGTCGGTCAAGTCCGTGCTGTACGTCTCACACGACCGGGAACTGCTGGCCCAGACCGCCGACCGGGTCGTCGCGGTGGAGGGCGGCAGCGCCTGGGTGCACCCGGGCGGCTTCGCGAGCTGGCACGACGCCCGGGTCGCCCGGCACGCCCGCCTCGACGAGCTGCGCAAACGCTGGGACGAGGAGCACCAGAAGCTGCGCGAGCTGATGCTGATGTACAAGCAGAAGGCCGCGTACAACGACGGGATGGCGTCCCGCTACCAGGCCGCGCAGACCCGGCTGCGCAAGTTCGAGGAGGCCGGGCCGCCGCCCGTACCCCCGAAGGACCAGGACATCCGGATGCGCCTGACCGGCGGGCGGACCGGCAAGCGCGCGGTGATCGCCGAGCAGCTGGAGCTGGACGGCTTGACGTACCCGTTCGACCTGGAACTCTGGTACGGCGACCGGGTCGCGGTGCTCGGCGCGAACGGCACCGGCAAGTCGCACTTCCTGCGCCTGCTGGCCCGCGGCGGCACCGACCCGGAGCCCGGCAACACCCCGGTCGACGGCGCCGCCGCGCTCGCGCCGGTCGCGCACGGCGGCGTGGTCCGGCTCGGCGCGCGGGTGCGGCCCGGGCACTTCTCGCAGACCCACGACCGCCCCGAGCTGATGGCGAAGACGCTGGTCGAGGTGCTGTGGCGCGGCGACGAGCACCGGACCGGCATGGACCGGCACGCGGCCATGGCGGCGCTGTCCCGGTACGAGCTGGCCGGTCAGGGCGACCAGCGGTTCGGCACGCTCTCCGGCGGTCAGCAGGCCCGCTTCCTGGTGCTGCTGCTGGAACTGTCCGGCGCGACGCTGCTGCTGCTCGACGAACCCACCGACAACCTCGACCTGGCCTCGGCCGAGGCGCTGGAGGCCGGGCTGACCGCGTTCGAGGGAACTGTCGTCGCGGTCACCCACGACAGGTGGTTCACCCGTACCTTCGACCGGTTCGTGCTGTTCCGCGGCGACGGTGACGTGGTGGAGACGCCGGAGCCGGTCTGGGACGTGGCCTGAGCCGCTCCCCGGGTGGGCCCCGGGGAGCGGGCATAGGGTGGATCTCGTGAGTGAGATGACCTATCGCCGGCTGGGCGACTCCGGGCTCGTGGTGTCAGTGGTCGGCATCGGCTGCAACAACTTCGGCCGCAAACTCGACCTCGACGGCACCCGGGCGGTGGTCGACGCCGCCCTCGACGCCGGGATCAACTTCTTCGACACCGCCGACATCTACGGCGAGCCGCAGGGCGCCTCCGAGGAACTGCTCGGCCAGGCGCTCAAGGGCCGCCGCGACGACGTGGTGGTGGCCACCAAGTTCGGCATGGACATGCACGGCGCGAACGGGCCGGACCACGACGCCCGGGGCGCCCGCCGCTACATCGCCCGCGCCGTCGAGGCGTCGCTGCGCCGGCTCGGCACCGACCACATCGACCTGTACCAGATGCACGAGCCCGACCCGGGCACCCCGATCGACGAGACGCTCGCCGCGCTCGACGACCTGGTGACCGCCGGCAAGGTGCGCTACCTGGGCAACTCCAACTTCGCCGGCTGGCAGATCGCCGACGCCGACTGGACCGCGTCGTCGCAGGGGCGTACCCGGTTCATCTCCGCGCAGAACCACTACTCGCTGGTGGAACGCGGGGTGGAGGCCGAGGTGATCCCGGCGTGCGAGCGGTTCGGCCTCGGCATGCTGCCGTTCTTCCCGCTGGCCAACGGGCTGCTCACCGGCAAGTACAAGCGAGGCGAGGCGCCCCCGGCCGGTAGCCGGCTGGCCGGCGGCGGCCGGTACGCCGAGCGGCTGGCCGCCGCGCGCTGGGACGTCATCGAGGCGATCGATGCGTACGCGGCCGAGCGCGGCATCAGCATGCTGCACGTGGCCATCGGCGGCCTGGCGGCCCGTCCCGCGGTGACGTCCGTGATCGCCGGCGCCACCACTCCCGACCAGGTGACGGCGAACGCCGAAGCCGGCACGTGGCAGCCGTCCGACGAGGACCTGGCCGCCTTGGACGCCATCCTCTGACTGTCCGCGCTCGCGCGCTCGGGCTTGCACGTCGGGCGTGTGCTGGCGCGCTCGGGCTTGCACGCCGGTGCCTGTGCTGGCGCGCTCGGGCCTGCACGTCGGGGCGTGTGCTCGTGTGTCGGGTGTGTGCGTCGGGGCGTGTGCTCACCCGTTTGGGCCTGCGCACACCGGGCTGCCCGCGCGCTCAGCTCACCCACGCGTTCGGCTCCGCCCGCACGTGGACTGTGCGCCCTCAGTTGGGGGCGCGCCCGCGCGGCCTGCGCCCCATCAAGGCTCGCCCACGCGTCAGCCACCCATGGCGTGCCACCCACAGGCAGCGCTCACGACGAGTGGAACACCATGGGTGTCATAAGGGCCTTGAGACACCCATGGCGTTCCGCTTGGGGCTGGATCTGGCGACGAGTGGAACGCGATGGGTGTTTGCGGGCGGGCCTCTGACGCCCGTGGTGTCTCGGGCGGCTCGATGCGGAGCGCCGGCCAGGCCAGGTCCACCCGGGCCACGAAGCGTCCACCGGCGCGTACCTCGTGCTGGGCGGTGAGCGGGCCGAGGCCGGCGTCGAGCAGCCGCAGGCGAGTCTCCATCGGGGACTCGCTCAACGGCTCGGCCAGCGCCAGCACCTCGCGCAACAGCGGAGCGCCCGGCCAGCCCGGCCGGGCGGCGGCGTAGGCCCGCAGGGCGGGCAGCTTCACGGCCCGGCGACGCAGCAGCGCCTCGACGGCGACCAACGCCTCGGCGAGTGAGCCCTGCCGGCCCAGGTCGAACGCCGTGCGAAGGGGCGTGGTGACCGGCAGCCCGCCGACGAGGGTGCGGTCCCGCTCCGGCAGCGGTGACCGGACCAACCGCAACCGTGGGTGCGGTCGCAGCCGCGCAGCAGTCGGCAACAGTACTGTCACCGGCGCGTCGCGGGGGAGCACGTCCGCGCCGAACAACCACGCGGCGCTGCGCCCCGCCAGCACGGCCCCCGGCGGCAGGCGCAACGCCACCGCCTCGCACCACATCCGGTGGTCGTCGGCGCGGTACCCGTCGCGGTGCACGTACACGTCCGGCAGCAGGCGGATCCAGGTCTGCCCGCGCAGCATCGTCCAGGTGAGTAGCCCTTCGGAGACGGCGTCGCTGCCCCGGAACGGCAGGACCGCCAGGCGGCGGGGAACACGGGCGGGAACGGACACCCAGGCAGCGTGTCGTGACGGGACGGTCACCCGCTGCCCCGATCCGGCGCACGGCTGGTTCCTGGGAAAAACCTCACCCGGGCTTCCGTACGGGCGGGACGCGTCGTACGGTAGGCCGCAAGTGACCCACGGGAGCCCGGTGCGGACCGGGCTGAGAGGGGGGCTGGGAGCCCCCGACCGTCGAACCTGATCCGGGTAATGCCGGCGCAGGGAGGAGCGTTGCCGTGCTGTCCCTGGGACGACTGCATCTCATCACCGACACCCGGCCGGGGCGTGACCCGCTCGCCGTGTTGCGTGCCGCACTGCCCGTGGCGGGCGCAGACCTCGTCGTGCAGGTGCGCGTGGAGGACGACGCCACCGACCGGGAGGCGTACGAGCTGGCCCGGCTGGTGGTCGACGCCTGCCGGCCGTACGGAGCACAGTGCCTGGTCAACGACCGGCTGCAAGTGGCGCTCGCGGTGGACGCCGCCGGTGGCCACGTCGGCGCGGACGACCTGCCGGTGCGTGCCGCGCGCCGGGTGCTCGGCCCGGACGCGGTGCTCGGCGCGACCGCCCGCGAACCGGTGACCGCCCGGGCCGCGGTGGACGCGGGCGCGAGCTACCTGGGCGTGGGCCCGTGCCACGCCACCACCACCAAGTCCGGCCTGCCGGAACCGATCGGCCCCGAGGGGATACGCGCGGTCGCCGAAGCGGTGACCGTGCCGGTGATCGCGATCGGCGGGGTGACCGCCTCAAGCGTGCCGGAGCTGCGGGCCGCCGGGGCGTACGGGGTGGCGGTGGTCGGCGCGCTCAGCGGGGCAGCCGATCCCGCGCACGCCACCGCCGAGCTGCTGCGGGCCCTGACGTGTTAACAGGGGGCCCTTCCTCTACCGGAGGCGTTAACAGGGGGCCCTTCCTTAACGACGTGGCGGTGGTGGGGGGCGGGCCTGTCGGGTGGGCGATCGCGTGGCGGTGCGCGCAGCGTGGACTGCGCGTGGTGGTGCACGACGACCGGCCTGGGTCGGGCGCGTCGTCGGTGGCCGCCGGGATGCTGTCGCCGGTCGCCGAGGCGTACTTCGGTGAGCACGAACTCACCGCGCTGCTCGTCGAGTCCGCCGCCCGCTGGCCCGGCTTCGCGACCGAGCTGGCCGAGGCGAGCGGCGTCGACATCGGCTACCGCACCGAGGGCACGCTCGTCGTCGGGCTCACCGCCGACGACCTGGCCGAGGCGAGGCGGCTGTGGTCGTACCAGCAGGGCCTGGAACTGCCGATCACGCCGCTGCGTCCCTCGGAGCTGCGCGACCGCGAGCCGGCGTTGGCGCCGCGTGTGCGCGGCGGCGCGGTGGCCCCCGGTGATCACCAGGTCGACCCGCGGCGGCTGGTCGCCGCGTTGCGCACGGCCGCGGAACGCGCCGGCGTGGAGCTGCGCCCGGCGCGCGTCGGCGCGCTGTCCGAGGTGGACGCGCGGGTCACTGTGGTCGCGGCCGGCTGCGGCGCGGCGGCGCTGACCGGCCTGCCGGTCCGGCCGGTGAAGGGCCAGGTGCTGCGGCTGCGCGCGCCGGGTGGCGGTCCGCCGGGCTTCCGGCACGTGATCCGGGGGTACGCGGACAGCGAGCCGGTCTACCTGGTGCCCCGGGACAGCGGCGAGGTCGTGGTCGGGGCGACGGTCGAGGAGCGCGCGGACACCGCTGTCACCGCCGGTGGCGTGCTGACACTGCTGCGCGCCGCCACGGAGCTGGTGCCGGAACTCGTCGAGTACGAGCTGGTGGAGGCAGTCGCCGGGCTGCGCCCCGGTACGCCGGACAACGCGCCGATCATCGGGCCGCTGCCCGGGCAGCCGGGCGTGCTCGCCGCGACCGGGCACCACAGGCACGGCATCGTGCTCACCCCGGTCACCGCCGACCTGGTCACCGAGCTGATCGTCACCGGCGAGCCGGATCCCGCGCTCGTCCCCTTCACCCCGGACCGCTTCGGGAAGGAGCGCACGTGGAACTGATCGTCAACGGCACCGGCCGGACGCTGCCCGAGGGCGTCACCGTCGCCGAGGTGGTCCGCACCGTCACCGACCGGGAGCGCGGGCTCGCCGTGGCGGTGAACGGCGAGGTGGTGCCGCGCGGCGGCTGGTCGGCGAGCGTCCTGCGCGACGGCGACCGGGTCGAGGTGCTCAGCGCCACCCAGGGCGGGTGAGCAGGATGTCCACGCTTGAGATCGGCGGGGTCGGGTTCGGCTCCCGGCTCATCCTCGGCACCGGTGGCGCGGCGAACCTGCACGTGCTGGAGGCGGCGATCCGCGCGGCCGGCACCGAGCTGGTGACGCTGGCGCTGCGCCGGGTCGACACCACGCCCGGCGGGTCGGGTGGCCTGCTCGACCTGGTGGAGCGGTGCGGCGTACGGCTGCTGCCGAACACCGCCGGCTGCCGGACCGCTGTGGAGGCGGTGAAGACGGCGCACCTGGCCCGGGAGGCGTTCGACACCGACTGGGTGAAGCTGGAGGTGATCGGCGACGAGCGCACGCTCCTGCCCGACGGGGTGGAGCTGCTGCGCGCCGCCGAGGAGCTGGTCGCGGACGGGTTCACCGTGCTGCCGTACACGTCGGACGATCCGGTGCTCGCGCGGCGGCTGGCCGACGTGGGCTGCGCGGCGGTGATGCCGGCCGGGTCGCCGATCGGCTCCGGGCTGGGCATCGGCAACCCGCACCACATCCGGCTGATCCGGCAGGCGGTCGACGTGCCGGTGGTGCTCGACGCGGGCATCGGCACCGCCTCCGACGCCGCCCTCGCCATGGAGCTGGGTTGCGACGCGGTGCTGCTGGCGAGCGCCGTGACCCGGGCCGCCGACCCGGTCGCGATGGCCACGGCGATGCGCTACGCGGTCGAGGCCGGCCGCCTGGCGTACGGCGCCGGCCGCATCACCCGCCGCTTCCACGCCCTGCCGTCCACCCCCGACGAGGGACGGCCCGACCTGTGACCGCCTCACGCGTAGCGGATCTTGGTACGGAGGCGCCCCCCGAGGGGCGGCCGCGTACCAAGATCCAGGGCAGGCCGAGCGGGGTCGTGCTGCTGACCGATCGGCGGGTGGCCCGGGGGGCGCTCGTCGACGTGGTGGCGGCTGCCGTGGGTGGGGGAGTGCGGTGGGTGGTGCTGCGGGAGAAGGACCTGCCGCGCGCCGAACGCCTCGCGCTCGCCGTCGACCTGCGCGCGATCCTCGCCGACGCGGGCGGCACGCTCGTCGTCGCCGGACCCGACCCGCTCGACGGGGACGCGGTGCACCTACCGGCTGCCGGCCCGTACCCGCCGCCCGCCGTCGGCCTGGTCGGCCGCTCCTGCCACGACACCGCCGAGCTGGCCCGCCTCACCACCGAGCACTACGCCACCCTGTCCCCGCTCTACGAGACAAAGACAAAACCCGGCTACGGCCCTGTGTTGGGACCGGGCGGATTGAGCGAGCTGATCGCGGTCAGCCCCGTGCCCGTCCTCGCGCTGGGCGGCATCGAGAACCCGGACCAGGTCCACGCATGCGTCGAGGCGGGCGCCGCCGGAGTAGCCGTGCTGGGCGCGATCATGCGCGCGGACGACCCGAGAGAAACCGCCACCACGCTGGGCAGAGCCTTCCAGGAGGCAGCAACCCGTCTGGCACGCACCCACCCGGCAGGCCCGAGCGGAGGCCCCCACGCGACAGGGCTGCGGCCGACCGTGCCCACGGAGGGATCAAGCCTGACCGCCCGGAGTGGGCACGGTCGGCCGCAGCCCCCAACCGCAACAAACGGAGAAGACCAGTGACGCCGAGAACAGTCCTCACGATCGCCGGATCCGACTCCGGAGCAGGAGCAGGCATCCAGGCCGACCTCAAGACGTTCGCCGCGCTCGGCGCGTACGGCACGAGCGTGCTCACCGCTGTCACCGCGCAGAGCACCAGGGGCGTGGACGCCGTCCTGCCGCTGCCCCCGCAGACGGTGCGCGACCAGATGGACAGCGTGCTCGGCGACTTCGACGTGCGGGCCGTGAAGAGCGGCATGCTCGGTACCCCGGCGGTCGCCGACGCGGTGGCCGAGGCGGCCCGGGCCGGGCGGCTGCCACACCTGGTCGTCGACCCGGTACTGGTTGCCACCAGTGGGCACCGGCTCGGCGTGGTGGAGGCGGTCGAGCGGCTCCTGCCGTACGCGGAAGTGGCGACGCCGAACTGCGCGGAGGCCGCGGCCCTCACCGGAGCCCCGGTGGGCACGGTCGAGGAAATGGTGGCGGCGGCCGAGGCGCTGGCGGCGCGCGGACCGGCGTTCGTGGTGGTGACCGGCGGTGACGTGGACGCCGACGGCGAGTCGGTGGACGTCCTGTCGGGCGGCGGAACCACTCGGCTGCTGCGCGCGCCCCGGGTGGACACCCGGCACAACCACGGCACCGGCTGTTCGTTCTCGGCCGCCGTCGCGGTCCGGCTCGCCGCGGGTGACGCGGTGCCGGTCGCGGTGGCGGTCGCCAAGGAGTACGTCACCCGCGCGCTGACCGGCGCGCGGACCTGGGAGCTGGGCGCGGGACGCGGCCCGCTGGACCACTTCGGCTGGTCCGCATGAGCGACAGGGAGGCTGTCATGCAGGCACGTCGCAAGGTGTACGTGGAAGGGTCACGCCCGGACATCCGGGTGCCGTTCGCCGAGGTGCCGCTGACCGGGGACAACCCACCGGTACGGCTCTACGACACCTCCGGTCCCGGCTCCGACCCGGAGGTGGGGCTGCCCGCGCTGCGCGGGCCGTGGATCGCCGAGCGCGGTGACGTCGCCCCGGTACGCGGCGCCGGTACGCCGCTGGCCGGAACCCGTCCGACTCAGCTCGCGTACGCGCGGGCCGGGATCGTCACGCCGGAGATGGAGTTCGTGGCGATCCGGGAGTCGGTGTCGCCGGAGTTCGTGCGGGACGAGATCGCGGCCGGTCGGGCCGTGCTGCCGCTGAACGTGAACCACCCGGAGTGCGAGCCGGCGATCATCGGCAAGGCGTTCCTGGTGAAGGTCAACGCGAACATCGGCACCTCGGCTGTCACCTCGTCGGTGGCCGAGGAGGTGGAGAAGCTGACCTGGGCCACGCGGTGGGGCGCGGACACCGTGATGGACCTGTCCACCGGCAAGCGTATTCACGAGACGCGCGAGGCGATCGTGCGGAACGCGCCGGTGCCGATCGGCACGGTGCCGATCTACCAGGCGCTGGAGAAGGTCGGCGGTGACCCGGTGAAGCTGAGCTGGGAGGTGTTCCGCGAGACCGTCATCGAGCAGGCGGAGCAGGGCGTCGACTACATGACCGTGCACGCCGGGGTGCTGCTGCCGTACGTGCCGCTGGCGGTGGACCGGGTGACGGGCATCGTGTCCCGGGGTGGCTCGATCATGGCGGCCTGGTGCCTGGCGCACCACGAGGAGAACTTCCTCTACACCAACTTCCGGGAGCTGTGTTCGCTGCTCGCGAAGTACGACGTGACGTTCTCCCTCGGTGACGGCCTGCGCCCCGGTTCCATCGCGGACGCCAACGACGAGGCGCAGTTCGCCGAGCTGCGCACGCTCGGCGAACTGACGAAGATCGCCTGGGAGTACGACGTCCAGGTGATGATCGAGGGCCCCGGGCACGTGCCGATGCACAAGATCAAGGAGAACGTGGACCTCCAGCAGGAGTGGTGCCACGAGGCGCCGTTCTACACGCTCGGGCCGCTGACCACCGACGTCGCGCCCGCGTACGACCACATCACCTCGGCGATCGGCGCGGCGATGATCGGCATGTTCGGCACCGCCATGCTCTGCTACGTCACCCCGAAGGAGCACCTCGGGCTGCCCGACCGCGACGATGTGAAGGCGGGCGTGATCGCGTACAAGATCGCCGCGCACGCGGCCGACCTGGCCAAGGGGCACCCCGGCGCGCAGGCGTGGGACGACGCGCTCTCCAAGGCCCGGTTCGAGTTCCGCTGGGAAGACCAGTTCAACCTGGCGCTCGACCCGGAGACCGCACGGGCGTACCACGACGCGACGCTGCCCGCCGAGCCCGCCAAGACCGCGCACTTCTGCTCGATGTGCGGCCCGAAGTTCTGCTCCATGAAGATCACGCAGGAGTTGAAGGAGTACGCCGCGCGGGGCATGCGCGACAAGTCGGAGGAGTTCGTCGCCGGCGGGTCACGGGTCTACCTGCCACTGGCGTGACCGGAGCCGGGGCGGGCCTGGTGTCCCGGCCCGCCCCGGTGCTCGTTCAGTCGCGGTGGTGCCGCCCGGTACGCAGCGAGCGGGCGTCGTCGGCGTTGTCGTCCGAGGCGAGACCGGCGACCCAGTCCACGTACTCGTCGTCGGCCGCGGTGGTCGGTTCGGCCGTACGCTCGGCCGGCTCCGGCTCATCCTTGGCCCGGTTGCGCCGGAACAGGCCACGCCGGGCCTTCGACTTCCCGGCGGGCGGGTCGGCGTCGTCCGGTCCGGAGTGCCGCCCGCGCCGGGAGTCCGCCTCCGTCTCCTTGGCCTCCGGCGGCGCGGCACCCGCCTCGCCCGGTACGGCAGTCGCCGCCTCGGGCCGGGCGAGCGGCATCCCCGCCTCCGGCCGGGCGAGCGGCCCCGCCGGGCGGGCGTTCGTGGCGAGCGCGTCCCAACCGGTGCTCGCACCCGGCTCGGGCAGACCACGGTGCCGGGGACGCGGCGCCGGCTCGCCCGGGGCGACCGCGTCCGCGGCGTCCCGGGCCGGCGCGTCCGGTTCGGCGGTCGCGCGGTGCGGCCGGCCCGCCGGGGTGATCGGCCAGGCCGGGCGCACCTCGCCGGGCTGCCCGGTCACGTCCTCGAACATCGCGAACCGCGGCCGGGTCGACGGGGCGGGCGCCGGGTCGTCGAAGAAGAAGTTGCGTCCGGTACGCCCGGTCGGCGCCACCACGTTCGAGTCGGTGCTCGTGTCGTCCCGGTCCGGGTTCGTGGCCTGGGGGGTCGGCTCGGCGTCGGCTCCCCCGCTCGGCGCAGCTTCGGTTCGGCCGCCCGGTGTCGTCGGCGCGGTGTCGGCCGGGCCGGGGGAGGTCGGACCGGTGGCGCGCGGCGCCTTCGGAGTGCGGGTACGCCGGGGGCGTGCGGCGCGGCCGGCCGCGCCGGTGTCTCCGGGGGCTTCGGCCGGTGGCGCGGCGGGGGTGTCACTGCCCGCGTCGGCCGTGACCGGCCCGGCGAGGGCGCCGCTGTCCGTACGCGGGCCGGGAACGTGGCTGTCGGCGGTGGCCGGTGATGCGTCCTTCGCGGTGGTGCCCGCGCCGGCGCTGGGAGTGGTGACGTCTCCGGGGCGGGGTGCTGTGCCGTCGGCGGATGACACCGGCCCGTCGGTAGTCCCGCTGGACCGGCCCGCGCGGGTGCGGCGCGGCCGGGTCACCCGTGGCGTGGCCGCCGCCGCTTCCGGCGCCGGTGCGGCATCGTCCGTGCCGGTGCCGGTGCCGGTGCCGGTGGCGGTCTCGCTGTCGGCCGGAATGCCGGTGGCCTGCCCGGACGCTCGATCGGCGGCTTCGGAACCGGCGGCCGGGTCGGGAGCGGCCGGACGGTCCGTGGTGGCCGCCTCGCCGGTGCTGTCCGCGTGGGCCGTGCCCGTGCCCGGGCCCGGACCCGCGACCGGGTCGGGGCGGCCCGCGGCGAGGACGTCGATGGCCGAGGTCCGGCGCCCCGGGGGCAGCAGACCCGGCATGGGCTGGCCGTGGCTCGTGTCGGCGACGGCCGGGCGCTCACCCGCCGGCCGTTCCGCAGCGGTCGGCAGATCGGCGGCGGGCAGATCCGCGAGGGCCGGCCGGCCGGCGGCGGGAAGATCGGTACCGGCCGGAGCCGTCGCCGTGGCCGAGCCGCCGGGCTCCGGCCAGTTCCAGTGCGCGGGCGCGGCGGCGCCGCTCGTCAGCGGCGGCGCGGGCGGAGCGGCCGGGACGCCCGGAGCGGCCGAGTGCGGCAGCGGCGCGAGGATGTCGGTGGCCTCGACCGCGTCGGGATCGCCGTCGGCGGTGACCGGCCGGGGCAGCATCGTGGTGGCGGTCGAGCCGAGCGCACCGGCGACGACAGCGATCAGCGCGCCGTAGTAGGGCGCGAGCTGGTACCTGTCGGTCGCGGCGCCCGGCCCGGCGGTCAGGTAGGCGAACGCGACGAGCACCGGACCGGCCGCGCCGGCCGCGCCACCGACCAGCGGCGGCCATCCGGCGCGGCGTGCCAGCACGCCGACCGCGCCACCGGCGAGCAGGGCCAGCGTGGGCAGCAGCAGCATGGACAGGCGCTGCGCGGCCGCCGGGTCCAGCCAGGACGGTTCGAGGACGCCGAGCCGGACGGATGCCAGCGGGCGGTCCGAGACGATGGTGGGCGCGACGGAGAGCAGCGCCAGCAGCCAGACGATCCCGGCGGTGATCGCCACACCCCAGCCGAACGGCGGCTTCAGCAGTACGGCGATCGCCGCGCCCGCGCCGACCACCGCGCCGAGCGCGGCGCAGACGCCGGCGGCCCAGACCGGGTCGACGGATCCGGCCAGCTCGGCCGCGCGGGCCGGTTGCATGCACAGCGGGGCGACCACCGTCGCGCCCAGCGCGCTGACGCCGGCGATGGAGAGCAGTTCGGTGGTGCCGCCGGGGAGGTCGTCGCGGCGGGCGAAGCGCTCGGTGAGGACGGCTCCGGCGACCGTGGCGACCACGGCGAACCAGCCCACCCAGACGAGCTGGGCGGGCCACCTGTTCACCGAGGCGTCGACGAACGCGCCGTCGAGGCGGACGACTCCGAAGCCGTACGCGATGCCCAACTGGCCGGCCCCGGCCAGTACGCTCACTCCGAGCGCCGTGAGCAGCAGCCTGCCCCACGTCCGAAAGGCCATGTCCGGCACGTTACGGCCCGGTGCCCCCGATCGCCACCTTGCCGCCGCGCGGCGCGGCGAACCTGCCGGCGTGGCTACTTCAGCTCGACCAGGCGGGCGAGGTAGGTGGTGTCGCCGACGTTGGTCAGCATGTGCACCGCGCCCGGATCCCGGTAGACGACGCCGCCGGTCGGCTCGTCGGCGTCGATGGTGGTGCCGTCGATCGTCTGCACCACGTTCTTCGCGCCCTGGACCGCCACCACCAGGTACGGGTGGTCGTGGCGGTGCAGCGGCTGCCGCTCACCCGGCTCCAGCCGGATGTGCCAGACCCGTACCCGGTCGTTCTCGTACACGATCTCTTGGCCCACCGGGCCGAGTTCGAGGTCGGTGGAGAGTTCGGTCATCGTGGTCCGTCCAGTCGGGGGAGCACCTCGGCGGCGATGAGCTCCACGTGGTCGAGGTCGTCGAAGTCGATCAGGCGCAGGTGCACCCGGGTGGCCCCGATCGCGGCGAACTCGCCGATCCGGTCCACGAGCTGGGCGGGGGAGCCGACCACCGGGTCCTCCGGCGGCAGCGCGCTCGTGACGTGCAGCGGGGCGGCCCGGCGCTGCGCCTCGGCGTCGGTGCGCCCGATCGCCACGACGATGCCGGCGGAGAGCGTCAGCGGGGCCCGGCCGGAGGCGTCCCGGCCGGTGCGGTCGCACGCCTCCCGGACCCGGTCGTACGCGGAGGCGGTCTCGGCCACGCTCTTGAACGGCATGTTGAACTCGTCGGCGTAGCGGGCGGCCAGCTCGGGCGTGCGCTTCGGTCCACGGCCGCCGACGATCACCGGCGGGCCGGGCTGCTGCACCGGTTTGGGCAGCGTCGGCGCGTCGACCAGGCGGTAGTGCTCGCCGGTGAAGCTGTACGTCTCGTCGGCCGGGGTGCGCCACAGCCCGGTGACGATCTCCAGCTGCTCGGCGAGCCGGTCGAAGCGTTCGCTGACCGGCGGGAACGGGATGCCGAACGCGGTGTGCTCACGCTCGTACCAGCCGGCGCCGATGCCCAGCTCGACCCGGCCGCCGCTCATCCGGTCGACCTGGGCGACCATGACGGCGAGCGGCCCGGGGAGCCGGAACGTGGCGGACGTGACGAGCGTGCCGAGCCGGATCCGGGAGGTCTCCCGGGCCAGTGCGGCGAGCGTCAGCCAGGCGTCGGTGGGGCCGGGCAGCGCCGGCTCGTCCCCCATCGCCCGGTAGTGGTCGGCCCGGAAGAAGCCCTCGAAGCCGGTCTCCTCGACCAGCCGGGCGAACCGGAGCTGGTCGTCGTAGTCCGCTCCGCGGTGGGGTTCGGTGAAGACCGAGACCCGCATGGTCACCGTCCTCCCACGGGTACGCCGGGGGCGTCCCGCTCCATCAGCAGTTCGTGCAGCTCGGCGCTGATCCGCGCGACATCGGCCAGGTGTTCGTGCCGGCCGAGCGTGCGGGGCCGGGGGACGTTCACCTCGACCACCTCGCGGATCCGGCCGGGGCGCGGGCTGAGCACGACGACCCGGTCGGCGAGCAGCACCGCCTCGTCGATCGAGTGGGTGACGAAGACGATCGTGGCCTTCGTCTCCATGTGCACCCGCTGGAGTTCGCCGGAGAGCTCCTCGCGGGTGAGCGCGTCGAGCGCGGAGAACGGCTCGTCCATGAGCATCACCCGGGGTGAGCCGATGAGCGACCGGCAGAGCGAGACGCGCTGCTGCATGCCACCGGACAGCTCGTGCGGGAGCCGCTTCTCGAAGCCGCCCAGCCCGGCCATCTCCAGCAGCTGGCGGGCGCGGTCGCGGTGCTCGGCCCGGCGCCAGCCGAAGATCTCCACCGGCAGCAGCACGTTGTCCAGCACCGTGCGCCAGGGCAGCAGGGCCGGCCGCTGGAACAGCATGGCCACGTCGCGGCGGGGCTTCGTGATCGGCGTACCGGCCACGGTGATCTCGCCGCCGCTGACCGGGAGCAGGCCGGCGATCATGCGCAGGAGCGTGGACTTGCCACAGCCGGACCGGCCGAGTACGGCGACGAACTCGCCTTCGGCGACGTCGAGGTCGATGCCGCGCAGCGCCTCCACCTGCCCGGATCGGCCGTCGAAGGTGCGGGACACCCCGGACAGTCGGATCATCTTCCGCCGGCTCCCTTCCACGTCGTCCGAATGCGAGCCGGGCTAGCGTAGCGGACGGTGCTTATAGCACTGTCCGGGGTGGACGTCAGTCCGCTTTCCGTCACGCAACTTCGTTTCCGTTCCGCAACCGGGACGGAGGGGGCACGCCATCCGCCTTCTCGTACGCTGTTGCGCGCGAAGAGTCCCCTCACGACGGTCCAGTCGGCCCAACCCTCCTGCCGGCCCCGTCGGACCCACGACCCGACCGGCGAGAAAGTCCTGGTCGGAAAGGACATGGTGCACTGATGAGAAGGCTGACCCGTACGGTCGCCGCCGCGGCTCTGGCTACCGCCCTCGCCCTCGTGGGCGGCTGCAGCAGCGACTCGGACAAGTCCGAGAGCGGCGGCGGAAACGGCGGCGCGCTGGAAAAGGTGACGTACCTCACCTCGTTCGGCAACTTCGGCCGTGACTCCTACGCCTGGGTGGCGAAGGACAAGGGCTTCTTCAAGGAGGCCGGTTTCGACGTCGACATCAAGCCCGGCCAGGGCACCGGCTCCGTCATCCAGACCATCACCGGCGGGCAGGCCCAGTTCGGCCCGATCGACCTGACCGGTGGCATCCTCCAGCTCGGCAACGGCCTGGCGAAGGACTTCGTGGCGGTGGCCGCGATCCAGCAGCGCACCATGGCCGCGATCGTCACGGTCGAGGGCAAGAACATCGCCACCCCGAAGGACCTCGAGGGCAAGAAGCTCGCGGACACCCCCTCCTCCGTCGTGCGCAACCTCTTCCCCACGTACGCGCGGCTCGCCGGCATCGACGGCAGCAAGGTGACCTGGGTCAACGGTGAGGCGCAGAGCCTGATGCCGATGCTCGGCTCCGGCTCGGTGGACGGCATCGGCCAGTTCGTCGTCGGCCAGCCGACGGTGGAGACGGTGACCAAGAAGAAGCCGGTCATCCTGCCGTACAGCAACGTGATGCAGGACCTCTACGGCAACGCGCTGATCACTTCCACGAAGCTCGCCAAGGAGAAGCCGGAGATGGTGAAGAAGTTCACCGCCGCGCTGCTCAAGGGCCTGGAGTACTCGCTGGCGAACCCGGACGAGGCCGCCGAGATCCTGAAGAAGAACGTGCCGGCCGCCGTCCCGGCCGCGGCCTCCGCCGAGCTTCAGCTGATGGCCGCGTACGTCCGGTCGAGCAACTCCGGCACTGCGATCGGCACGCTGGACAGTGGCCGGGTGGCCAAGAGCATCGCCCTGCTGAAGGGCGCGGGCGCGCTCAAGCAGGACCTCACCCCGGACCAGATCATCGACTTCGACCTCGCGCCGAAGGCCTGACCGGTCCGCTCGGGCCAACGGGGGTGCGCCCCGCCGGACACCCGGCGGGGCGCACCCCCTTCCCGTGCCGGTCGCACCGACCGGCGCAGAGAGGAGGACACGTTGACACAGTTGACCGAGGCCCGGCCGGAGGCGCCGCAGCCGCGCCCGGCGGTCCGGCGCGGGTTCGCCGTACGTCCGGCTGCGGTCGGGCTGCCGGCGCTCGGCCTGGTGATCGCGGTGGCCGGCTGGTGGCTGGTCACCTCGGGGCTGAACCTGGTGCACCCGGCCGCGCTGCCGCCGCCGCAGGCGGTGGGGGAGTCCCTCGCGAACGCCACCGACGTGCTGCTGCCCGCGTTGGGCATCACCACCTGGATGACAGTGCTCGGCTTCCTGCTCTCGTCGGCCGCCGGGGTGCTGATCGGGATGGCGCTGGCCGCGTCCCGCCGGGTCGAGCGGATGTTCGCGCCGTTGCTGGTGGCCGTGAACGCGGTCCCGAAGATCGCGTTCGGGCCGCTGCTGGTGGTGGCCGTCGGCTGGGGTCAGAAACCCATTCTGACCATGGTGTTCCTGCTCTGCTTCTTCCCGATCGTGCTCTCCACCGCCACCGGCCTGACCACCACGCCGGCGGACCTGGCGGAGCTGAGCCGGTCGCTGAACGCCTCGTGGTGGCAGTCGTTCCGCAAGGTGCGCTTCCCGTCCGCCCTGCCGCAGATCTTCGTCGGGCTCAAGGTGGCCATGCCGCTGGCCGCGATCGGCGCGGTGATCGGCGAGTTCTACTCGGACCGTCCCGGTCTGGGCTACCAGATCCTGCAGTACAACGGCGTCGGCGACACCGCCACCGCCTGGGCGGCGATCGTGCTGGTGGCCCTGATGAGCATCGCGCTCTACGCCGCCCTCAGCCTCGTCGAGCGCCTGGCCCTGCCCTGGGTGAAGGCCACCACCTCAGCCCGCTGACCACAACCAGGTAACCCGACGTCGGCCGAGAACCCAGAAGTAGACCTCAACCCACGGATGGCGGCCGACCACGACAGGCGTGGCCCCACCGCAACCGGCGCAGGGATCAAGCCTGACCGCCCGGAGCCGGTTGCGGTGGGGCCACGCCCCAACAGTGACTAACCGGCGAGCCGCCAGCGACCACCACGCGCCACGAGCGTCGTCAACGCCTGCGGCATCAACCCGGAGTGGTTGTCCGGCGTCATCCGGATCGGCCCGGACAGCCCGTCCAGCTGCGAGGTCTCCAGCACGTCGCGCAGCGCGTCCCGGTCGACAGTGCCCGGTTCGCCACCGGCGCGCTGCTCGGCGTCGACGATCAGTTGGACCGCGTCGGCCGCGAACGAGGAGAAGCCGTTGTAGCCGCCGAAGCGGGCGGTGTACTCCTGGAACCACTGCCGGCGCGCCGCCTTGGCCGGTGTGGTGGCGATCACGTCGTCGATCACCATGGTCTGCGTGAAGATCAGCGTGGCCTCTTCGGTGGAGCGGGCCGACGGGCCCAGGAAGAGGTCGCCGGCGGCCGCGGCGTCGAAGAACAGCGACCCGCGGAACTTGCTCTGCCGGGCCGTGGTCGCGGCCAGCGTCGCCTGCTCCGGCGTGGTCCAGAGGATCAGGGCCTGCGGCTTGGCGGCGATCAATTCGTTGACCTGCGTGCCGACCTCGGTGTCGGTGAGCCGCACCGATTCGTTGCCGACCAGCCGCACCGTGGTCTTTTCCAGTTCCCGGCGCAGCGCGGTGAGCCCTTCCTGGCCGTAACCGTCGGCGCTGTGCAGCAGCGCGACCTTGCGGATGTCGCGCCGGTCCAGTTCGGTGGCGAGCGCGGCGGCGCTGTCGGCGGCGTTCGGGGCGAGCCTGAAGACATATCGCCGTTCGCCCACCGGTTCGGTGACCGCGCTCGAGGAGGCCAGTGCGATCGTCGGAATGCGCTTCTCGCCGATGGTGCGGGCCGCACCCACCGCGCATTCGTTGCAGCCGCCCATGATGACGGCGCTCACCCGTGAGTCGCCGCTGAAATCATTGATGTTCCGCAAGGACTCCGCAGCGTCGGAGCGGTTGTCCTTGACCCGCAGATCGATCTTCCGGCCGCCCAGCGCACCGGACGAGTTCAACTGCTCGACCTTCAGTTCCAGCGCCCGCTGGTACACCTTGCCGACCGGCGCGGACGCGCCGGAGAGTTCCAGGTCGGCGGCGATGACGATGGGGCTGGTGTCCTGCGGTTCCCCGCCGATCCCGCAGCCGGTGAGCGTGGTGGCCAGCACGGCCGATGCGAGCGCCGCGATGCTCGCGGAGCGGATGGGGCTCAACTCAGTCCTCCAGGTGCGGCGCGGGCCGACGCCCGATCACCGCCGCTAGTCCGTCCTCAGTGGAGGAACGGGATTGGTGTGCCGTACGGTGTGCGCGAAGCCTGCAAAACCTTGCCAATGCCGGGGCCTGTGGTCAAGCCGGGATCTCGAGTGCTGTTTCGGGACAGCCATCCCACATGCTGGGGACACGGAACATTAACTGACAATTACTGCACAGAAGCGTGTGACCACTCTGGAGTGACATCCCCTGATCAGGGGGTTGGAGAAAAGAAGGTATTAGGTGATCGGATCACGGGTTGCGCCGACCCCGACCGTTTCCTGCCTCCCTGCGGCTTCCCAAACACGATCTCGTCTGATGAAATCGCGGCCGTGCCGCGCGTGGCGCTGGCCGCTGCACCAGGCACGGGTCAGTGGGTCGCGCGTGGAAGAAACGACGGAGGCGATGTCGTGAGCACCGGACCTACGACCCTGCCCGGGAGCCCCAACGCCGAACAGCGGAACCGGCGACGGCGCCTGCCGAGGCTGCGCGACGCGCGGATCCGCTCGAAACTCGCCCTCATCCTGGTCGTTCCGGTCGCGGCTGTCATCGCACTGGCAACTATCCGACTCGTCTCGGTGGGGCAGGGCGCGTACGAGGCGGACCGGGTCCGGTCGCTGACGGCCGTGTCGGTCGACATCTCGGCGCTCACCCAGGACCTCCACAAGGAGCGGATGGCCGCGGCGGTCTTCCTGGCCAAGCCGGACGAGAAGCCGGACGCGTACAACCTGCGGGTGCGCCAGACCGACGAGCGGATCGCGGCGTACCAGGAGGAGCGGCGCCGCCTCGGCGACGTGCCGGGCGCTGTGAGCAGCCAGCTCAAGGTCATCGACGCCCACCTGTCCACGCTGAACGGCACGCGCCAGGAGGTGCTGGACCGGTCGCAGATGCCGGTGGCCGAGGCCAGCCTGCGCTACGGCATCGTCCTGGACGACCTGGTCGCGTACAGCGACGCGCTGGCCCAGCAGCCGGGCGCGGAGAGCCTGGCCGACGCCCGCCGCGCGGTGGCCGCGTTCGCCCACGCCAAGGCCGAGGTGGCCGAGGAGCAGGCGGTCGCCTTCACCGCGCTCGGCGCCGGCCGGATCGACGAGGAGCAGTTCTCCTCCTTCGTGGCCACCCTGACCGGTCAGCAGGAGGCGCTGCTCACGTTCTCCCGGTCCGCGACGCCGGCCCAGCGGGCCCTGGTGGACCGCACCGTGTCCGGTGACGCGGTCCAGCTCGCCGACCGGGTCGCCGCCGACCTGTCCCGCTCGGTCGGGCGTCCCGCGCTCGTCACCCGCCAGGAGGCGTCCGACGCCATCGGCGCGGTCGACGAGCTGATGCGGTGGGCGGAGATCCAGCTCCTGGACGACCTGCTCGCCGACGCCGACGAGGTACGCGCCGACGTGATCCAGCAGGCGGTCGTGGAGGGCCTGCTGGTGCTGATCACGCTGGCCGTCGCGGTGACGCTCGCCGTGGTGCTCGCCCGGTCGCTGAACGACTCGCTGCGCCGGCTGCGTGAGGGCGCGCTCGCGGTGGCGAACCACGACCTGCCGGACGCGGTGAGCCGGCTGCAGAACGTCAACGCCATCGGCGACGGCGGCGTGGACGAGATCGTCCAGCAGGTCCGGGACCCGATCAAGCTGACCAACCGCGACGAGGTCGGCCAGGTGGCCGTTGCCTTCAACGTGGTCCACCGGGAGGCGGTGCGGGTGGCGGCCGAGCAGGCCGCGCTGCGCACGAGCGTCTCGGCGATGTTCCTCAACCTGGCCCGCCGCTCGCAGAGCCTGGTCGACCGCATGATCGGCGAGCTGGACGCGATCGAGCGGTCCGAGGAGGACCCGAAGCGTCTCGCGCAGCTGTTCGAGCTGGACCACCTGGCCACCCGGATGCGCCGCAACGACGAGAACCTGCTGGTGCTCGCCGGTGCCGACTCGGCGGTGCCGCGTCGCGACGACGCGCTCCTGGTCGACGTGCTGCGCGCCGCGCAGTCCGAGGTGGAGCTCTACAACCGGATCGAGTTCGGCACCGTCGACACCGACATCTCGGTGGCCGCCCACGCCGTCAACGACGTCGTCCGGCTGGTCGCGGAGCTGCTCGACAACGCCACCCGGTTCTCGCCGCCGAACACCTCGGTGGTGGCCGACGGCCGCCGGATCCGCGACTACGTGCTGATCCAGATCGAGGACCGGGGGCTCGGCCTCAGCGACGAACAGCTCGACTCGCTCAACCGGCGACTGGCCGCGCCGCCGACCGTCGACGTGGCAGCGTTCCGGCTGATGGGTCTGGCCGTGGTGAGCCGGCTCGCCTCCCGGTACGGGATCCGGGTCGAGCTGCGCCGCAACGTCGAGGGCGGCACTGTCGCCCAGGTCACGCTGCCGAACTCGACAGTGGTGCTGCCGGCCAACCGTGGTCAGGCCCCGCTGACCCGGCCGCGCCAGCCGCTGGCCGTCGAGCAGTCACCGCTGAGCCAGGTCGGCGTCGCCGACGCGCTTGCCGGCGCCGGCCGGGGCGCCGCCACCGCGACGCTCGCCGACGGGTGGCGCGGGGCGACCACCGCCCCGCCCGCCAGGTGGCAGGCGCCCGCCGAGGCGCGGGACACCACTCCCGCCGTACAGCTGGGCGGGGCGACCGGCACGTTGCCGGCGGTCCCGGCGCCTCCGGCAACGCCGGCCCCGGTCTCCGGGGCGGGCTGGTCGGCCGGCGGGCCGACGGTGGCGTACCCGGCGCTGGACCCGCTGCCCAAGCGGTCGCCGGGCGTCGAGGCCGCCCAGCCGGTCGCACCTCCGGCCTACCAGCCGCTCGCCGCGGCGCCGGCGGTGGAGACCACCCCGGCGACGCCCGTGGTGGCCCGTCCCGAGCAGCGGGCCGAGGCCCCGATATTCCGGGAGATGGAGGCGGTCTGGTTCCGTTCGCACGGAGAGGACGAGACCACGATCTTCACTCGGCCCACCTTCGACGAGCCGCCCGCGCCGGCCCAGCCGGCCGTGCCGCCGCCCGTGGCGTCGGCTCGCCCGCCCCTGCCCACCCGTACCCCGGGCGCCCAGGCGTCGGGGCTGAGCACGCCGGCCGCGTACCACGCACCGGCCGTGCCGTCCGCGTCACCCGCGGACGCCGCCCCGTCGTCGCCCGCCGTCGCGTCGCCGCCCACGGCCGCCGCGGCGCCGCCACCGGCCGCCCCGGCGCCGCCACCCGCCGCCGAGCCCGCACCCGCCATCGACCCGAGCGCCTGGCGTACGGCGGCCGACGAGGGCTGGACGCGGGCCAGCCGGGCCGCGGAGCCCACCACCGGCGGCACCACCCGTTCCGGCCTGCCCAAGCGGGTGCCGCAGGCACAGCTCGTGCCTGGTGGGATAGAGCCGAAGAGCGGCCGGGACCGCAGCCGGCGCACGCCGGACGAGGTCCGGGGGCTGCTCTCCGCCTACCACCGTGGCGTCCAGCGGGGCCGTACGGCCGGCGCCGACCTGAACAGCACCTCGACCAAGGAGACGAACCGATGAACAGGCCGGCGGCCATGCAGGACATGGGTTGGCTTCTCACCAACTTCGCCGACAGCGTGGCGGGCATCGCCCACGTGGTGGCGGTCTCCGCGGACGGGCTGCTGCTCGCCTCCTCCCGGGATCTGCCGGGGGACCGGGCCGACCAGCTTGCCGCGATCACCTCCGGCGTGGTGAGCCTGACCGAGGGCGCGGCGCGCATGTTCAGCGCCGGCGGGGTGCTGCAGACCGTGATCGAGATGGACAGCGGCTACCTGTTCCTGATGTCCATCAGCGACGGCTCGTCGATGGCCGTGCTCGCGGCGCGCAGCTGCGACGTGGGCCAGGTCGGCTACGAGATGGCGTTGCTCGTGGAACGGGTCGGGCAGGCGTTGGTCCCGCTGCCGAGGGACGCCGTCCGGTCCTGACCGGGCCCGCCGACATGAGCCGGAGCCGCTGCGCTCCGTACGAGGGGAGGTGATCGCGAGATGGAACCGCGACGTGATCCGCGTGGCGCGCTGGTGCGACCGTACGCGGTCACCCGGGGCCGCACCGAGCCGTTGCAGAACATCGCGCTCGAGGCGGTGCTGTCCAGCACGCCCACGCAGTCGGCCGAGGCGCGGTTCGCCGGGCACGACAAGTACCGCATCTCCTCGGTCTGTGAAGGCCGGGCACAGTCGCTGGCGGAAATCGCCGCTTACACCCGGATGCCGCTGGGCGTCACCCGGGTGCTGGTCGCCGACATGGTGGCCGAGGGCCTGCTGACGCTACACACTGCCGCTCCCGCGACGGGTTTCGCGGCGCGGATGAACCTGCTTGGAAGGGTGCTAAGTGGACTTCGCGAACTATGACCCCGACGGGGTGAACCGCGGCCGGGAGATCATCTCCGCGAAGATCGTGGTCGCGGGCGGCTTCGGCGTGGGCAAGACCACGCTGGTCGGTGCGATCTCCGAGATCCAGCCGCTGACCACCGAGGCGCTGATGACCGCGGCCGGCGTGGGCATCGACGACCCGTCGAAGGTGCCGGGCAAGGAGACCACCACGGTCGCCATGGACTTCGGCCGTATCACCATGGCCGAGGACCTGATCCTCTACCTGTTCGGCACCCCGGGCCAGACCCGTTTCTGGTTCATGTGGGACGAGATCATCCGGGGCGCGGTGGGCGCGGCGGTGCTCGTGGACACCCGGCGGATCACCGACGCGTTCGCGCCGCTGGACTACTTCGAGAACCGCAAGCTGCCGTACGTCGTGGCGTTGAACCGCTTCGACGACGCGCCGCACTACGAGATGGAGGAGATCCGGGAGGCGCTCGCCATCTCCCCGGACGTGCCGATGGTCCTGTGCGACGCCCGTCGGCGCGACTCGGTCAAGCAGGTGCTGGTGACAGTGGTCGAGCACGCGATGCTCCGCCTCCAGGCCGAGCACGGCTACCCGGCCTCGGTGGGCTGACCGCCTGCGGGTCAGTCGACCCGCAGGCGGTACCCCCGCTTGACGACCGTCTGCACCACGCGGGGCGCCTTCAGGCCGACCCGCAGCCGGGCGACGGCCATCTCCACGGCGTGCTCGTCGGCGCCGCGCGGCAGCGTACGCAGCAGCGCGGTGCGGGAGAGCACCTTGCCGGGTGACGCGGCGAGCGCCCGCAGCACGGCCATCGGGGCCGGCGCGAGCTGGCGCAGTTCCCCGTCCACCACCGCGGCGTGGCCGCGCAGCGTCAGCACGTGCCCGGCCGCCTTCACCGAGACCGTGCGCCGGGGCAGCTCCTCGACGATGGTGCGGACCAGCGCGCCCAACCGGGCCCGGCTCGGCGCGCTCACCGGCACCCCACGCCGGACCAGCGGCTCGGCGGTGACGGTGCCCACGCACCCGGCCAGCACGTCGCCGCGCAGCGCCTCCAGCACCGTCTCGGTACGGTCCCCGGCCGCCCGCAGCAGGGCCTCGGCCGCCGGAGCCGAGGTGAACGTGACCGCGTCGACGAGCCGCCCGGCGACCAGGTCGATGAGCCGGTGCAGCGGCGCCGGATCGGCCGGCGGCGCCCACCGGTAGACCGGCACCTCGATCACCGTGGCCCCGGCCGCCACCAGCGCGTCGGTGCACTCGGGTTGCCGCTCGCCGTGCAGTTGCATCGCCACCACCTGGCCGGCCACGCCGCGCGCGACCAGGTGCTCCACCACCTCGTCGCAGCTCTCCGAGCCCGGCGACCAGTGCTCGCGCAGTCCGGCGGCGCGGATCGCCCCGGTCGCCTTCGGGCCCCGGGACACCACGTACGCGCGGGCGAGCGTGGCGCGCAGCGGCTCGGCCAGCCCCCAGCCCTCGGCCGCCTCCAGCCAGCCCCGCATGCCGATGCCGGTGTTGGCCATCAGCACGTCCGGCGGATGTTCCAGGCAGGCCCGGGTGGCCTCACGCAGGTCGGTGTCGTCGGCGAGCGGGACGATCCGCAGCGCCGGGGCGAGCACCACCCGCGCCCCGCGCCGCTGGAGCAGCGCGGCCAGTTCGTCGCGCCGCCGGTCCGCGGTGACCCCGATGGTGAAACCGGCCAGCTCGTCGCGCATCACTGCTCCTGCCGTAACCGCACCTCGACCTGGCCGTCCCGGCAGCGCACCCGGTGCCGCGTCAACGTCACGCCGGGCAGGTCCAGGCACCGCCCGGTGGTGAGGTCGTAGACCTGCTTGTGCAGCGGCGAGGCGAGCGTCGGCACGCCGCCCCGGCTGCCCACGAGACCGCGGGACATGACGTACGCGCCGCCGACCGGGTCGAGGTTGTCCACCGCGTACAGGCCGTGCGCGGTGCGGAACACCGCCACCTGCACGCCGTCGACGAGCGCGGCCACGCCCCGGTCGAGGTCGAGCCGGTCCAGCGGGCAGACCGGCGTCCAGTCCAGCGTGACGACGGGGCTCATCGGCGTACCTCCGGCAGTCCGAGCGCGACGGGTTGGCGGCGGTGCCCGGCGTCTCGGGCCGGTACCGGCTGGCCCCGCTCCCGGGTGAACGAGATGGACGGGTCGGGCACGCCGGGCGCGTTGACGAACGAGGTGAAGCGGCGCAGCCGGTCCGGGTCCTCCAGCACGTCGCGCCACTCGTCGGAGTAGCTCGTGACGTGCCGGGCCATCGCCGCGTCCAGGTCGGCGCAGAGGCCGAGCGAGTCGTCCACGATCACCGACCGGAGGTGGTCCAGGCCGCCGTCCATCGCCTCGATCCAGGCGGCGGTGCGCTGCAACCGGTCGGCCGCGCGGATGTAGTACATGAGGAACCTGTCGATCAGCGTGACCAGCTCGGCGGTGCTCAGGTCGGTGGCGAACAGGTCGGCGTGCCGGGGCCGGAAGCCGCCGTTGCCGCCGACGTACAGGTTCCAGCCGCCCTCGGTGGCGATGACGCCGAAGTCCTTGCTCCGGGCCTCGGCGCACTCGCGGGCGCAGCCGGAGACCGCGGACTTGAGCTTGTGCGGCGCGCGCAGCCCCCGGTAGCGCAGCTCCAGCGCGACGGCGAGCCCGACCGAGTCCTGCACGCCGTAGCGGCACCAGGTGTCGCCGACGCAGGACTTCACGGTACGCAGCGCCTTGCCGTAGGCGTGGCCCGACTCGAAGCCCGCGTCGACGAGCCGGCGCCAGATCTGCGGCAACTGGTCGACCCGCGCGCCGAACAGGTCGATCCGCTGCCCGCCGGTGATCTTCGTGTAGAGCTGGAAGTCGCGGGCCACCTCGCCGATCGCGATCAGCTTCTCCGGGGTGATCTCCCCGCCCGGAATCCGGGGCACCACCGAGTAGCTGCCGTCGCGTTGCAGGTTGGCCAGGAAGTGGTCGTTCGTGTCCTGCAGCGACGCCGCCTCGCCGTCGAGCACGTGACCGGCCCCGAGCGAGGCCAGGATGGAGGCCACCACCGGCTTGCAGATGTCGCAGCCGCTCCCGCGCCCGTGCTCGGCGACGAGCCGGGAGAACGTGCTGATGCCCCGCACCCGGATCAGGTCGAACAGCTCCTGCCGGCTCCGGTCGAAGTGCTCGCACAACGCGGTGGACTGGCGCACCCCGGCGGCGTCCAGCAGCTGCTTGAGCATCGGCACGCAGGAGCCGCAGCTCGTACCGGCCCGGGTGCACGCCTTCAACGCCGGCACGTCGGTCGCCCCGCCGGCGATCGCCGCGTCCAGGTCGGCCCGGGTCACCGCGTTGCAGGAGCAGACCTGGGCGGCGGCCGGCAGCGCCCCCGCGCCGGCGCCCGCGCCGCCGGCCGGCGCCAGCAACGCCAGCGGGGGAGCGGGCAGCGGCCCGCCGACACTGGCCCGCAACGCCGGGTACGCGCTCGCGTCCCCGACCAGCACGCCGCCCAGCAGCGTCCGCGCGTCGTCGGAGAGGACCAGCTTCGCGTACGCGCGGGTGGCCGGGTCGGTGAACGTCACGTCCAGGCAGCCGGGGGTGACGCCGTGCGCGTCGCCGAACGAGGCCACGTCCACGCCGAGCAGCTTAAGCTTCGTGGCGGTGTCCGCGCCGGGGAACGTGGCCGCGCCGCCGAGCAGCCGGTCCGCGACCACCTCGGCGGTGGCGTACCCGGGCGCGACCAGCCCGTGGCAGACCCCGTCCACCGCGGCGCACTCACCGACCGCCCAGATCCGCTCGTCGGCGGTGCGGCAGGAGGCGTCCACCAGCACGCCGCCGCGCGGGCCGAGCGGCAGTCCGGCAGCCCGGGCCAGCTCGTCGCGCGGCCGGATCCCGGCGGCCACCACCACCAGCTCTGCGTCCAGCGTGCGCCCGTCTGCGAGGTCGAGCGCGGCCACCGTGCCGTCCGGCCCGGGACGCAGCGCCGTGGTGGCCACCCCGAGGTACGGCGTGACGCCCAGCTCCTCGACGTAGCGGCGCAGCATCGACCCGCCCGCCTCGTCCACCTGCACCGGCATCAGCCGGGGCGCGAACTCGACCACGCTCGTGGTGAGCCCGAGCAGCCGCAGCGCGTTCGCCGCCTCCAGCCCGAGCAGCCCGCCACCGATCACCGCGCCGGTGCGGCGGCCCCGGGCGTGATCCCGGATCGCGGCCAGGTCGTCCAGCGTCCGGTAGACGAAGACGCCCGGCAGATCGGTGCCGTCGACCGGCGGCACGAACGCGTACGAGCCGGTGGCGAGCACCAGCGCGTCGTACGGGTACTCGCCGGCCGCCGTGGTCACCACGCGCCGTGCCCGGTCGACGCCGGTGGCCGGTTCACCCAGGCGCAGGTCCACTCCGGCGTCGGGGGTGTGCACAGTCAGCTCGTCGGCGTCCACCCCGTCGAAGACGGCCGAGAGCCGCACCCGGTCGTACGCCGGACGCCGCTCCTCGGCCAGCACCGTGACCCGCCACCGCCCGCCGGTGTCCCGGGCCCGCAGCGCCTCGACGAAGCGCTGCCCGACCATGCCGTTCCCGACGACAATCAGCTCACTCATGACGCCACCTCCACCGTCTCGCGTACCGCGTCGGTCGCCTGCGGGTCGGCCTCGGCGAGCCAGGCGGCGATGCCGGCCACCGCGTCCCGGCAACTGCCGCAGCCGGTGCCGGCCCGGGTCGACGCGGACAGCGCCGCCGCCGTCCGGGCGCCCGCCCGCCAGCACGCCACCAGCGCGCCCTTGCTCACGTCGTTGCACCGGCACACGGTCGCGGCGTCCGGCATCAGCGCCGGGGACGCGGCCGGCCCGGCCGGCGCCTCGCCGAACGCCCGGCCGAGCAGCAGCGAACGCCGGTCCGCCGGCACCGGCGCGCCCCTGTCGAACAGCTGCACCACAGTGCCGACCGCCGGGTTGTCGCCGAGCAGGATCGCGCCGGTCAGCCGCTCGTCCCGGATGCGCAGCCGGGCGTACGTGCCCCGGGCCGGGTCGGCGAAGGTCAGCTCCTCGACCGGCCCGTCCCCGTCGCCGGTTCCGGCCACGTCGCCCATCGCGGCCAGATCGATGCCGGCTGCCTTGAGCCGGGTCACCGCCGGGCGGGGCCGATAGCGGGCCAGCGGGTCCGCGCCGGTCAGCACGTCGGCCACCACCCGGGCCTGCGCCCAGGCCGGCGCCACAAGCCCGGTCAGCGTGCCGTCGTGCTGCGCGCAGTCGCCGATCGCGGAGATCCGCCGGTCACTGGTCCGCATCCGGTCGTCCACCACCACGCCCCGCTCGACGGCGAGTCCGGCCGCCGCGGCCAGCGCGGTGTCGGGGCGTACCCCGCAGCAGAGCACCAGCAGGTCGGCGTCGAGCGTCCCGGCGTCGCCCAGGTGCAGGCGGACGCCGTCGGCGTCGGCGGTCACGGCGGTGGCCGCCGCGCCGAGCCGGGACCGGACGCCCAGGCCGGCGAGCGTGCCCGCGAGGACCGCGCCGGCCGGCGGGTCGAGCTGGCGTTCCATCAGGTGTCCGACCGGGTGGACCACTGTCACGTCGAGACCCCGCGCGGCCAGCCCGCGGGCCGCCTCCAGGCCCAGCAGCCCGCCGCCGAGCACGACGACGCGGCGCGCGCCCTCGGCGGCGGCGAGGATCCGCCGGCAGTCGCCGAGCGTGCGGAACGGGACGACCCGCTCGGGCATCGGCGCGAGGCCCGGCAGCGGCGGCACCACGGCCCGGCTGCCGGTGGCGAGCACCAGGTGGTCGTACCCGTGTCGCTCGCCGTCGTCGGTGACCACCTCGCCGGCGGCGCGGTCCACGGCGGTGACCGCCGCGCCGGTGTGCACCTCGACGCCCGGCCCCACCGCTTCGACCAGCTCCACGTCCGGCTCACCGATGCGTCCGGCGAGCAGCGTGGAGAGCATGATCCGGTTGTACGCGCGGTGCGGCTCCGCCCCGAGCACGGTGATCGAGTGGTCCCCGCCGCGCGCGTGCAGCTCGGCGGCGAGCCGGGCGCCGGCCATGCCGTGGCCGACGACGACGATGCGCTCGTTCATGCCGGCTCCACCCGGACCGCGCAGATCTTGAACTCGGGCATCCCGGAGACCGGGTCGAGCGCGTCGTTGGTGACCGAGTTGGCGCGTTGCGCGCCGGGCCAGTGGAACGGGGCGAAGACGGTGTCCGGCCGGATCGCGGTGCTGAGCCGGGCCGGCGCCCGTAGCTCGCCCCGGCGGGAGACCACACGTACCGGCGCTCCCTCGGTCACGCCGAGCCGTGCCGCCAGGTCCGGGTGCAGCTCGACGAAGCCGCCCGGCGCGGCCCGGCGCAACGCGGCGACCCGCCGGGTCTGCGCGCCGGACTGGTACTGCGCGAGCACCCGGCCGGTGGTGAAGTGCAGCGGGTAGTCGGCGCACACCGGCTCGGCGGCCGGCCGGTGGGTCACGGCGTGGAACCGGGCCCGGCCGTCCGGGGTGGGGAAGCGGTCGGCGAACAGCCGGGGCGTGTCCGGGCCGTCCCGGTCCGGGCAGGGCCAGAACACGCCGGTGTCGGCGTCGATCCGGTCCCAGGTGATCCCGGCGTAGTCGGCCGGACCGCCGGCCGAGGCCCGGCCCAGCTCCGCGAACACCTCGCGCGGGTCGCTCGGCAGTGGCGCGCCGTCGGTCAGCCGCCCGGCGAGCGCGGCGAGGATCTCCAGCTCGGTACGGACCCCGGCCGGTGGCTCACGCAGCGCGCGGCGACGCAGCACCCGGCCCTCCAGATTGGTCATCGTGCCGTTCTCCTCGGCCCACTGGGCGACCGGCAGCACCACGTCGGCCAGCTCGGCCGTCTCGGAGCGGACGAAGTCCGCCACCACGAGCAGGTCCAGGGCGCGCAGCCGGGACTCGACCCGGGCCGCGCGGGGCGCGGACACGACCGGGTTGGAGCCGAACACCAGCAGCGCCCGCGCGCCCGACGGCGTGCCCAGCGCGTCCAGGAGCTGGTACGCGGGCACCCCCGGCCCGGGCAGCGAGTCCGGGTCGACGCCCCACACCCCGGCGACGTGCGCGCGGGCCGCCGGGTCGTCGATACGCCGGTAGCCGGGGAGCTGGTCGGCCTTCTGCCCGTGTTCCCGGCCGCCCTGCCCGTTGCCCTGCCCGGTCAGGCAGCCGTAACCCGAGCCGGGGCGGCCGGGCAGGCCCAGGGCGAGCGCCAGGTTGATGAGGGCGGTGACCGTGTCCACGCCCTTGGCGTGTTGCTCGGCGCCCCGCGCGGTGAGAATGATCGCCCGGTCCACTGTGGCCAGCGCGCGGGCGGTCGCGTACAGGTCGGCCACCGGCACGCCGGAGAGCCGCTCCACCTCCGCCGGCCAGTAGCCGGCCACCGTCCGCCGGACCTCGTCGAAGCCGGTGGTCCGCTCCGCCACGTACGCCCGGTCCAGCCAGCCCTCGGTGAGCGCGATGTGCAGCAGCGCGTTCGCCACCGCGAGGTCGGTGCCGGGCAGCGGTTGCAGGTGCAGGTCGGCCTGGCGGGCGGTAGCGGTGGCGCGCGGGTCGACCACGATCAGCCGGCCGCCGCGTTCCCGCAGGTCGGTGACGTGCCGCATCAGCGGCGGCATGGTCTCGGCCGGGTTCGCGCCGACCAGCAGCAGCGTGTCCGCGCGGCCGAGGTCCGCCAGCGGGAACGGCAACCCCCTGTCGATCCCGAACGCCCGGTTGCCGGCCGCCGCGGCCGAGGACATGCACCAGCGTCCGTTGTAGTCGATGTGCCGGGTCCGCAGCGTCACCCGGGCGAAGCGGCCCAGCGCGTACGCCTTCTCGTTGGTGAGGCCGCCACCGCCGAAGACCGCTACCGCGTCCGGCCCGTGGCGCTGCTGCACGTCCCGCACCCCGGCGGCGATCCGGTCGAGCGCCTCGTCCCAGGTCGCCGGGCGCAGCTCGCCGCCGGGCCGGTCGCGCAGCAGCGGGGTGGTGAGCCGGTCCGGGTGGTCGAGCAGGTCGGCGGCGGTCCAGCCCTTCTGGCACAGCCCGCCCCGGTTGGTCGGGAAGTCCCGGGCGCCGACCTCGACGCCGTCGCCGGTGGCGCGCAGCACCATGCCGCACTGCAGGGCGCAGTACGGGCAGTGCGTGGCGGCCTGCGCGGGGCCTGAACCCGTTCGCGTCGCCGTGCGTGCACCGTCTGTCATGTCGGAAAAGCGTGCCGTCGGGCGGTTTCCGGTCCGGGTCTGCTCTGTTTCGGTCCTGTCACGAGCGCTTCACACCGCACGTAGGTGACGTCGTCCTCGGCGGGGTTTACAATGTGGGAAAGTTGTCTCAAATAACGGGAGGCTCTGATGGGCGTGGCGGACGCGTTCGACGCGGTGGCCGGCAGCTACGACCAGGCCCGACGCCGACTGGTGCCCTGCTTCGACGCCTTCTACGGCACCGCCGTCGAGGTGGCCGCGCCGCCGCTGCGTGCCGCGCTCGCCGCCGGGCGTACCCCCGAGGTGCTGGACCTGGGCGCGGGCACCGGCCTGCTGTCCCTGCTGCTGACCGCGGCCGTGCCCGGCGTCCGCCTGACGCTCGTGGACGGCGCCCCCGGCATGCTCGCGGTGGCCGCCGGACACCTGACAGAACGCGGCGTGGCGCACCGCACTGTGCACGCCGACCTGGCCGACCTGCTGCCCGCCGGCCGGTACGACGCGGTGGTCTCCGCGCTGGCCATCCACCACCTCGACGACGAGGGCAAACGGGCGCTGTACAAGCGGGCCGCGGGCGCGCTGGCGCCGGGCGGCGTGTTCGTCAACGCCGAGCAGGTGGCCGGGCCGACGCCGGCGCTGGACCGCCGCTACGACGAGGTGTGGACGGCGCGGATCACCGAGCTGGGCTCGGACGCAGAGGAGATCGCCGGCGCCCGGCAGCGGATGCGGCACGACCGGCCGGCCACGGTGGCAGACCAGTGCCGGTGGCTGACCGAGGCGGGGCTGGTGGACGTGGACTGCTTCTTCAAGGAATGGCGTTTCGCGGTCTTCGGCGGTCAGCGGCCGGACGGTTCGGCGAGGTGATTCTCGAGCCGATCGGCGAAACGGGGCGCGCCGGCCTTCCGTAGATGGGTGATCAGTTCGACCGCGTCCTTGTCCTCGGCGACCAGGCTGCGCCGGTAGTAGTCGATCTGCCGCGCCAACGTCCTCATGACCAGAGGCATCGAACGGTCGGCCACCCAGTTGAGGAACTCGTCGCCGGTGCGGACCGACAGCGATTCCCGTACGCATTCCGGCGGAAAGGCGCGCCGGTCGTCGGTCACCAGGATGTCGGCGCGGCTGTGCACGGCGGCGGCCAGCACGTGCCGGTCGTCCGGGTCCGGCGGGCACGGGACGTCGTTCGGCGAATAGCCGGTGACGAGGCCGTACGGGAACGCCTGGACGAAGCGGCGTCGCTGGCCGCCGATCGCCTGCTCGGAATGCTCGGGCCGCTTACGGCGCAGGCGATACATCCATTCCGCCAGAACGTCCTCGCTGTACCGCAGATCGAAGACGGCGCAGTCGCCTTCGAGCGCGAGAAGACTGATCCAGTCGCGAAGGGTCCTGGAATAGAGAATGTTCGCGTCCAGGAACACCAGTGGGGCGCTGGGGATCACAGTGGACACCCTACCCAGCGCCCACTGGCCGGGCCCGGAACTACACGTCGTCGGTGAAACCCAGCGCGTCGGACTCCCACATCAGGGCCTCGTACGACTTCCGTCGCTCTTCCATTTGTCGTTGCCGGAATGCGAGGACGTCGCGGAGGAAGAGGCGCCGGTGGCTGCCGACCCGGTGGGAGGCGATCGATCCGTTCTCCAGGAGACGGACGAGTGTGGGGCGGGACATGCCCAGCAGCCTCGCCGCCTCGGTCGTCGTCAGTTCGCGGGAGATGGCGCTGATCGCGACGCCGTCGCCGCGGGCGAGCATCGCCGAGATCTGATGGAGGACGTCGAACATCTGGGCGGGAACCTCGACCTCTTCGCCGTCCGCCGAGACGAGTCGGGCCACGCCTTCGCCCGCAGCGAGGGGATGCCGTACGAGGAACTCCTCCATGGCGGCCGCCTTCCGGCGCTCCGCTCCCTCGGTGGGCATGACCGAGGCGGCCATGCCGGTGCTGAGGCTCATCGCGGCTCCCTGTGGCAGATGTGGCTCGCGTCCGTTCGGACCTCCTCCATGGTCGCGTCCAAGTGCAATATCCGCAACCAGCTTCACTTGTTTCACCTGCTGGTGTCCGATTCCTCGTCCGGCGGGAACGAGGATGACTGCTGGTCATACCGCTGGGTAGTCTTCCCGGCATGACCGCCAAGGTGACACTGTCGTTCTCCGACGAGACGATCGAGGAAGCGCGCCGGTTCGCCAAGCGGGAAGGGCTCTCCCTCTCCGCCTGGATGGACCAGGCCGCCCGGGAGAAGGCGCTGCGCGAGGTCTTCACCGCGCACGCCGACGCGGTCGGCCGTGCCGGCCTGGACCTGGAAGCCGCCGCCCTGGCCGACGCCCAGGAGGCCGCGCTCGTCGACGACGCCCTGTTCGGCGGGCGTCCGCGTGCTGCGTAGGGGTGAGGTCTGGCGCATCTCCGGCGCCCGGGAACGGTTCGGTCTGGTGATCAGCTCCGACGTCTACAACGCCACTGCGGTACCCATCGTGATCGTGGCCGAGGTGGTCGAGGAGTCGCTGCTGCGCGACTCGCCGCTGGCCGTGCCGATGGGCGCGTACGTGGTGATGCCCGACCGGATCTCCGCACCGATGAAGAAGTGGTTCGCCGAGTGCGTGGACGTGGCCGACACCGAGACCATGCAGCGGGTCGGCCGGGCCCTGCGGATCCTCCAGGAGCTGTGACCGCCTCACGGGCGCCCTCCGGCGGACGTGCGATCTCCGTTGCCGCGCCGACGCGCGCGGGGTACGCCGGGGAAACCGCCGGCTGAGAGCGTCCCCTCGTCATCGACGAGGAGGAGTCGCCGTGAGCACGCTCGTTTCCGCACCGACCCGGCCGTCGGCCCGCACCGCCGGACGGCTCACCGAATGGCGGCCGGAGGACCCGGCGTTCTGGGCCGCCGGGGGCGCCCGGGTCGCCCGGCGCAACCTGTACGTCTCGATCTTCGCCGAGCACGTCGGCTTCTCCGTGTGGAGCCTCTGGTCGGTGACCGTGTTGTTCCTGGGTCCCGAGTACGGCATCGACCCGGCCGGGAAGTTCCTGCTCACCGCCGTACCGGCCGCGCTGGGGGCGGTGCTGCGGCTGCCGTATACGCTGGCGGTGGCCCGCTTCGGCGGCCGGAACTGGACCATCGTGAGCGCGTTGCTGCTGCTCGTGCCGGCGGTGCCGATGGCGGTGCTGATCGAGCCCGGGGTGTCGTACGCCACGCTGATGGTGCTGGCCTGCCTGTCCGGCGTCGGCGGCGGCAACTTCGCCTCCTCGATGGCGAACATCAACCTGTTCTTCCCGGAGCGGCTCAAGGGCCGGGCGCTGGGGCTCAACGCCGGTGGCGGCAACCTGGGCGTACCTGCCGTGCAACTGGTGGGGCTGGCGGTGCTGGCGACGGCCGGCGCCGCGTACCCCCGGCTGGTGCCGGCGGTCTACCTGCCGCTGATCGTGCTGGCCGCGCTGGCCGCGGCCCGCTGGCTGGACAACGTTCCGGGGGCGCGCAACGAGCCGGGCGCGCTGCGCGCGGCGGCCCGCGACCCGCACACCTGGGTGATGTCGCTGCTCTACGTGGGCACGTTCGGCTCGTTCATCGGCTTCGGGTTCGCCTTCGGCCAGGTGCTCCAACTCCAGTTCCACGAGCGGTTCCCGACGCCCGTCGACGCCGCCTGGCTGACCTTTCTCGGGCCGCTGATCGGGTCGCTCATCCGGCCGGTGGGCGGCCAGCTCGCCGACCGGCTGGGCGGGGCCCGGGTCACGTTCTGGAACTTCGTGGCCATGGCCGCCGGCGCCGGGCTGGTGCTGTACGCGGCCCGGGAGCGCTCGTTCCCGCTCTACCTGGCCGGGTTCCTGGCGCTGTTCGTCTTCTCCGGCATCGGCAACGGCTCGACGTACAAGATGATCCCGGCGATCTTCCGGGCCCGGGCCGTCGCGGAGAGCGAGCTGACCGGCGACCCGGAGGCGGCGCAGCGGCGGGCCCGGCGCCTGTCCGGGGCGGTGATCGGCATCGCCGGGGCGGTCGGAGCCTCGGGCGGGGTGCTGGTGAACGTGGCGTTCCGGCAGTCGTTCCTGGCCTCCGGCACGGCTGACGCCGCCTACCTGGCATTCATCGCCTGGTACGCGCTCTGCTTCCTGGTGACCTGGGTGGTCTACCTGCGTCCCGGGCCGCGTACGCTGGTCGGCGTGTGAGCTGCGCCATGGCGAACGCGCAGGCCACGCGGGGTACTACCCCGTTTTGACCTGCCGCCGGGCGGCCGGGTATCGTTGCCTGCTGTTGTACGACATTCTTAGGCGTGCCGCATCAGGTACGCTTGGTCGTTCGTGCGCGCTGGTCCGGCTGGGTATTCCCGGTCACCTCGGCGCGCGACCCCAGACCGACGACGAGACAAGGTAGACCTGTGCGTACGTACAGCCCGAAGCCGGGTGAGATCGAGCGTCAGTGGCACGTCATCGACGCCTCTGATGTCGTGCTGGGCCGCCTGGCGACCCACGCCGCCACGCTCCTGCGTGGCAAGCACAAGCCGACTTTCGCGCCGCACGTCGACACGGGCGACTTCGTCGTCATCGTGAACGCGGGCAAGGTCGCGCTGACCGGCAACAAGCGCCAGACCAAGGTCGCTTACCGCCACTCCGGTTACCCGGGTGGTCTGAAGCGGGTCGGCTACGACGAGCTGCTCACCAAGCGGCCCGAGCGGGCCATCGAGCTGGCCGTGAAGGGCATGCTCCCGCACAACAAGCTGGGCCGTCAGCTTCTCAAGAAGCTGAAGGTCTACGCCGGTGCCGAGCACCCGCACACCGCGCAGCAGCCGGTGCCGTTCGAGATCAAGCAGATCGCGCAGTGAGCGCGGGCGAAGGAAGCAGCATGACCGACATCACCGCCACCGAGGTCGCCCCCGAGGCCACCGAGGCGCCGGCGCCCGTCGCGCGCGCGCCCCGTGGTGACCGCCCGATCCAGACCGTGGGTCGGCGCAAGGAAGCCATCGTCCGGGTCCGGATCGTCCCGGGCAGCGGCAAGATCACCTGCAACGGCCGCGACCTCGAGGCCTACTTCCCGAGCAAGGTGCACCAGCAGCTCATCAAGGACCCGCTGGTCACCGCCGAGAAGGCCGAGGCGTTCGACGTGATCGCCAACCTGCGTGGCGGCGGCACCACCGGCCAGGCCGGCGCGCTGCGGCTCGCCATCGCCCGGGCGCTGATCGTCAGCGAGCCCGACGACCGCCCGGCCCTGAAGAAGGCCGGCTTCCTGACCCGTGACGCCCGGGTCAAGGAGAGCAAGAAGTACGGCCTCAAGAAGGCCCGCAAGGCTCCTCAGTACTCGAAGCGCTGATCACCACAAGCGCCTTGTACTTCTGACGGACGGCCGGTCCGCTTCCCCTTCCCGGGAGGCGGACCGGCCGTTCCGCGTTTCTCTCCTCATCGGCAGTTCCACGGAGGTTGGCGGGTATGGGCCGGTTGTTCGGCACGGACGGCGTACGCGGGCGGGCGAACGCGGATCTCACCCCGGAGTTGGCGCTTGCGGTCGCGGTGGCCGCGGCCCACACGCTGGCCGAGACCGACAAGAGCCATCCGCCGCTCGCGGTGGTCGGCCGGGACACCCGGGCCAGCGGCGAGATGCTGGAGGCGGCGGTGGTCGCCGGGCTCACCAGCGCCGGCGCCAACGTGGTCCGGGTCGGCGTGCTGCCCACCCCGGCCGTGGCGTTCCTCACCGCCGAGGCCAAGGCCGACCTGGGCGTGATGCTGTCCGCCTCGCACAACCCGATGCCGGACAACGGCATCAAGCTGTTCGCCGCCGGCGGGCACAAGCTGCCCGACGAGATCGAGATGCGGATCGAGGAGGCGGTGAAGGCGAACGCCACCACCGCCTGGAAGCGCCCCACCGGCGCCGGCGTCGGCCGCGTACACGACCTGCTCGACGGCGCCGACCACTACGTGCAGCACCTGGTCGGCACCGTGCCGCACCGCCTCGACGGGATCAAAGTCGTGGTCGACTGCGCCAACGGCGCGGCGGCCGACGTCGCCCCGGTCGCCTACCGCGAGGCAGGCGCCGAGGTCATCGCCATCCACGCCGAGCCGGACGGGCTCAACATCAACGACGAGTGCGGTTCCAACCACATCGACGCGCTGCGCGCCGCCGTGGTCGAGCACGGCGCGCACCTGGGCATCGCCCACGACGGCGACGCCGACCGCTGCGTCGCGGTCACCGCCGACGGCGACGAGGTCGACGGTGACCAGGTCATGGCGATCCTCGCGCTGGCCATGCGGGACGCCGGCGAGCTGACCCAGGACACGCTGGTCGCCACCGTGATGAGCAACCTCGGTCTCCGGCTGGCCATGTCCGAGCACGGCATCCGGCTGGTCGAGACCAAGGTCGGCGACCGGTACGTGCTGGAGGAGCTGCGCGCCTCCGGCCTGGCGCTCGGCGGCGAGCAGAGCGGGCACATCGTGCTGCCCGCGTACGCGACCACCGGCGACGGCGTGCTGACCGGCCTGCACCTGATGGCGCGGATGGCCGCCACCGGCACCTCGCTGGCCGAGCTGGCCGCCGTGGTCACCAAGCTGCCCCAGGTGCTGATCAACGTGCCGGTCGGCGACCGTACCGTCGGCGCCGCCGCACCGGCTGTCCGGGCCGAGGTCGAGCGCGCCGAGGCGGAGCTGGGCGAGACCGGCCGGGTGCTGCTGCGCCCGTCGGGCACCGAGCCGCTGGTGCGGGTCATGGTCGAGGCGGCCACCGAGGACACCGCGCGCGAGGTCGCCGAGCGCATCGCCGAGCAGGTCCGCACCGCCAGCCCGGTCGCCTGAGCCACGCCGCCCGCCCGCTGGGGATCTCGCTCCAGCGGGCGGTTCAGTTTCCGCGCAGACCGCGCAGCCGGGTCACCGCCTCGGCCAGCACCTCCGGCCGCTTGCAGAACGCGAACCGGACCAGCCGTCGGCCGGCCTCCACGTCGTCGTAGAACACCTGCGTGGGCACCGCCACCACGCCGCAGCGCTCCGGCAGCGCCCGGCAGAACTCCACCCCGTCCCGGCCGCCGAGCGGCGTGACGTCGGCGGTGACGAAGTAGGTGCCCTCCGGCGCGAGTACGCCGAACCCGGCGTCGGCCAGCCCGGCGACGAGCTGGTCCCGGCGGCGTTGCATGTCGTCCCGGAACCCGGTGAAGTAGGCGTCCGGCAGCCCGAGCGCCACCGCCACCGCCGGTTGCAGCGGGCCGGCGTTGACGAACGTGAGGAACTGCTTCACCCGCAGCACCGCCGCCACCAGCGGCGCGGGTCCGCTCACCCAGCCGACCTTCCAGCCGGTGCAGGAGAACGTCTTGCCGGCCGACGAGATGCGTAGCGTCCGCTCCCGCATGCCGGGCAGCGTGGCCAGCGGCACGTGCGGCGCGGCGGCGTCGGTGAACACCAGGTGCTCGTACACCTCGTCGGTGACCGCGTACACGTCGTGTTCCCGGCACAGCTCGGCGACCGTCGTCAGCTCGTCTGCGGTGAAGACCTTGCCGGTCGGGTTGTGCGGCGAGTTCAGCAGCACCAGCCGGGTACGCGGCCCGAACGCGGCGCGCAGCTCGTCCGGATCGAACGCGTACCTGCCGTCGGCGCCGGGCCGCAGCGTCACCGGGCGGCGCACCGCTCCGGCGAGCGCGATCGAGGCGGCGTACGAGTCGTAGTACGGCTCGAAGCAGATCACCTCGTCACCCGGCTCGCACAGCGCGAGGATGCTCGCCGCGATCGCCTCGGTCGCGCCGGCCGTCACGACGATCTCGCCGTCCGGGTCGTACTCCAGGTCCCAGAACCGTCGCTGGTGCGCGGCGACGGCGACGCGCAGCGCGGGGATGCCCGGGCCGGGCGGGTACTGGTTGTGGCCGGTACGCAGCGCCTCGGCGGCGGCGGCGAGCATCTCCGGCGGGCCGTCGGTGTCCGGGAAGCCCTGCCCGAGGTTGACCGCCCCGGTACGCACGGCCAGCGCGGACATCTCGGCGAAGACGGTGGTGCCGAACGGCCGCATCCGGGCCACCAGGGGATCGGTCGTCGTCACGGCTGCGAGCCTACGGCCCGCCACCACGGGCTCACCAGCCGAAGCAGGTCACGCCCCACCTTCCCGACTTCTGGGAGACGACCTTGCCGTCGATGGTTATCCGGCAGGTCAACCCAGCAGCGCTTCCGGGCATGGTGACGATCTGGACCCGCTCACGGTTGTTCGTGGTGAACCTCAGCCGCCAGGACGAGTCCACCAGGTTGAGCTGGTGGAAGTCGCCGTTCGCGTCGTAGTACTGCACCTCCGCGTCGCCCTCGGAGCCGGTCACCTCGTACAGCACTGTGTACTTGCCGGGGCCGCCGGACGGGGTGGTCGCCGGCCTCGCCGGGGGCGCGCTCGGGTCGTCGGTCCAGTCGCCGGGCTCGCCGTAGATCGGCTCCTCGTACCCGGTGCCGGCTGCGGACCCGTCGTCCATGGTGCTGCCGAGGAAGGCCAGCCCGACGCAGCCGCAGACGATCAGCGCCAGGACGGTGACGATGCCGACCACCACCCCGACCGCCCAACCGCCGCCGCTGCGGCGCGGCGGCATCCCCGGGTACGCGTACGGCGGCGGGTAGGGCCCCGGCGGGTACGCGGTGGGCGGGTACGGCCCGGGCGGATACGTGCCGGGCTGGTAGGCGCTCGGCGGTGGGGACGAGCCAGGGGTGCCCGGCTGCGCCGGCCAGCCCGGTGCTCCCGGCTGGGCCGGCCACTGCGGTGCGTCCGGGTTGGCGGGCCCGCCCGGCGTCCCGGGCTGTCCCTGGTCGCCGGCGCCCGGTGAGTCGGCCGGAGCGGCCCGGCCCGGATCGCCCGCCGGCCGCCCCTCGGCGCCGCCCGCCGGACCGGGGTGACCGGCGCCGGGGGCGCTCCAGGGCGACGGCGACGACGGCGACCAGGGCTCGGGTGGCGTCCACGGCTGCGGAGCGGCCAGCGGGTCCGGCGGCGTCCAGGTGGAGGGTTGCGGGGGCACCGGCGCGGCGGTCGGGTCGACCGGTCCGGAGGTCGGCTCGGGGGTAGGGGTCGTCTCGGACATCGGCTCAGCTCACAGGGGTACGGCGCGGACGCCCGCGGAACGATGGGCCCGGGGGCGGAGCCCGGCCCCAATGTAGGCCGTGGCGGCCACCCGCGTGGACCCGGTCCGCCCGGTGCGCGGCACGTCCCGAACCGGTACGCAAACGGCAGATGAGCCCGGCTGGTGCGTTGTCCGACATAGCAACCCCGGTGTTCGGTTCGCTCAAATTCAGTGATCGTTAACCGGCCTTCCGAGCACGCGCGATGAGCGAAACTCGGTTAGGCTGCGGACCATGTGTGGAATCGTGGGTTACGCCGGTGCCCGCCCGGCGCTCGGCATCGTGCTTGACGGACTGCGGCGGCTCGAATACCGCGGCTACGACTCGGCCGGTGTCGCCGTGGTCTGCGAGGACGAGCTCCTGACCGAGAAGAAGGCCGGCAAGCTCGCGAACCTGGAGAAGGTCCTCTCCGAGCGGGCGGCCGACAACCCCGAGGACTGCGCCGCCAGCCCGATCGGCATCGGCGACGGCACCACCGGCATCGGCCACACCCGCTGGGCCACCCACGGCGGCCCGACCGACCGTAACGCCCACCCGCACCTCTCCCCGGACGGCCGCGTCGCGGTGATCCACAACGGCATCATCGAGAACTTCGCGAAGCTCCGCGCCGAGCTGGAGGACGAGGGCGTCGAGTTCGCCAGCGACACCGACACCGAGTGCGCCGCGCACCTGATCGCCCGCGCGCTGGCCGACCTGCGCGCGGCCGGCGAGACCGACAGCCCGCAGCTCCTCGCCGCCGCCATGCGCGTGGTCTGCGGGCGCCTGGAGGGCGCGTTCACGCTGCTCGCCGTCGACGCCGGCATCCCCGGCGCGGTGGTCGGCGCCCGGCGCAACTCGCCGCTGGTCGTCGGTCGGGGCGACGGCGAGAACTACCTGGCCAGCGACGTCGCCGCGTTCATCGAGCACACCCGGGACGCGGTCGAGCTGGGGCAGGACCAGATCGTCCTGATCACCCCGGACAGCATCGACATCACCGACTTCCACGGTCAGCCGGCCAGCGGCACCGACTTCCACATCGACTGGGACTCGTCGGCCGCCGAAAAGGGCGGCTACGACTGGTTCATGCTCAAGGAGATCGAGGAGCAGCCGCAGGCCATCGCCGACACGCTGCTGGGCCGGCTCACCGAGACCGGCGAGATCGCCCTCGACGAGGTCCGCCTCAGCGAGCAGGACCTGCGCGACGTCGACAAGATCTTCATCGTCGCCTGCGGCACCTCCTACCACGCCGGCCTGGTCGCCAAGTACGCCATCGAGCACTGGACCCGAATCCCCTGCGAGGTGGAGCTGGCCAGCGAGTTCCGCTACCGCGACCCGGTGCTGGACCGGTCCACGCTGATCGTGGTGATCTCGCAGTCCGGCGAGACGATGGACACGCTGATGGCGCTGCGCCACGCCAAGGAGCAGAAGGCCCGCGTGCTGGCCATCTGCAACACCAACGGCTCGACCATCCCGCGCGAGTCCGACGCCGTGCTCTACACCCACGGCGGCCCGGAGATCGCCGTCGCCTCCACCAAGGCGTTCCTCACCCAGGTCGTCGCCTGCTACCTGATCGGCCTGCACCTGGCCCAGGTGCGCGGCATCAAGTTCGCCGACGAGGTGGGCGCGGTGGTCGCCCAGCTCCAGGAAATGCCGGGCAAGCTGCGGGAGCTGCTGGACCGGATCGAGCCGGTCCGCGAGCTGGGCCGCGAGCTGAAGTCCGAGCCGACGGTGCTGTTCATCGGCCGGCACGTGGGCTACCCGGTGGCGCTGGAGGGCGCGCTGAAGCTCAAGGAGCTGGCGTACATGCACGCCGAGGGCTTCGCCGCCGGTGAGCTGAAGCACGGCCCGATCTCGCTGATCGACCAGGGCACCCCGGTGATCTGCATCGTGCCGTCGCCGGTCGGCCGGGGCATGTTGCACGACAAGGTCGTCTCCAACATCCAGGAGGTACGCGCCCGGGGCGCCCGCACGATCGTGATCGCGGAGGAGGGCGACCAGGCGGTGGTCCGCTACGCCGACCACCTGATCTACGTGCCGCGTACGCCGACACTGCTGGCGCCGCTGGTGACCACCGTGCCGTTGCAGGTGCTCGCCGCCGAGATCGCCGCCGCCCGCGGGCACGACGTGGACCAGCCCCGGAACCTGGCCAAGTCGGTCACCGTCGAGTAGTCCGCTTTTCGCCAGCGGTCCCTCCACCCGTCGGCCGGGGGGAGGGACCGCGCCGTCTCCGGCCCGCCCCGGGCGGCTCCCGGATCCTTTGGGACGGCCGCCGGACGGCATCGGGCGGCTCATCGGCCCAGCACGATCCGGGCCATCCCGTCCAGCGCCGGGTTGTCCGGGTCCCAGTAGCCGGTGTGACCGTGCGGGGCGCTCGGGAACCGCCGCCCGCCGAAACCCGGCGCGCTCGGGTCGGCGCCGAACCAGAGCCGCTCGGCGTGCGGGTCGAGCACGGCCAGCGCCGGGCCGAGCGGCGTGCCGGCGAGCAGGGCGCGGCGGGCCCGCTCGTCCGGCGGACGCGCCAGCCGGATCACGTCGTCCGGCGCGGTCGACGACCAGACCTCGCCGGCGCGCATCCGCAGCTCGGTGGCGTGGTCGACGCCGACGCCGGGCGAGCCGACGAATACCAGCGCGTCCGCGCTCAGCCCGTGGTCCCGGGCGGCGGCGCCGACCACCAGCGAGCCGTAGCTGTGCCCGAGCACCGTCTGCCGGGCCGGCGAACCCTCGTGTGCGGCGCGTAGCCCTTCCTGGAACCGGTGCAGAGCCGGCCCGGCGTCCTCGGCCTGCCGGGGGCCGGCCGCCTCGGTGAGGAAGTCGGGCGCGTCGTAGTCCAGCCAGAGCACCGCCGCCGCCTCCTCGCCCGGCCCCAGCGCCGCGCACCGCTGCAGCACCCGGGCGGCCCGGCCCAGCTCGTCCGGCGCGTCGGCGAGGTCCGAGGTCATGCCCGGGACGTAGGTCAGCACCGCGGCGGACCGGTCCGGGTTGCCGAGCGCCACCACCGCGCGCCCGTCGCCGCGCGGGTCCAGCCCCAGCAGGTACGCCCGCGGCAGCCCGGGCGCGGCGAGCCGCTCGCTCAGCCGGTTCAGCCCGCGCAGCGCTGCCTCGACGCCGGCGAGCCGGACCCGCCGGGACGCCTCCAACGGTCCGGCCGGCAGCGGCCGCAGCAGCGCGAGCCGCCGGACGAGCAACTGCTCCCGCCGGTCGCCGAGCAGCAGCCGGTTGGCCTGGTCCCGGGCGGCGGCCGGCACGCCGTCGAGGCGGCCGATCCGATCCGGTTCCCGCCCGACCAGCCAGCGCCGCTCGGCCGCGCTCAGCCCGGCCCACCAGCGGCTCACCTCGGCCGGCCCGGCGCCGGGGCCCGGCCGCCACGCGGGCGGGACGCTGACCCAGCCGGTCACCGTGGCGGTGGTCAGCTCCGCCAGGCGGCGAGCCGCCTCCCGGTCGGCGGCGCCGGCGAGTGTCAGCGCGCCCCGGATCCCGGCCCGCGCGTCCACCACCGCCGGACCGGCCCGGGACACCGGGCGGGCCGGATCGGACCGCACCGCGCCGGCACGGTCGACGAGCAGGCCGCCGGACTCGGCGCGGGCCACCTCCGCGCCGAGGCGGGCCTTCGCCGCCCCCAGCCGGGCGCCGAACTCGGCCAGCACCTGGTCTACCTCGAACAGGGCGGGCAGCACGTCGGTGAGGTCGGTGCGCAGGTCCCCGATCCGCTGCTGGGCCGCGACCGAGGCGGCGCCCGACCACCCGGGCCGGAGCGTGCCGATCCGGGCGGTCAGCGCGTCGGCGCGACGGCGCACCGGCCCGGCGAGCCCTCGCCAGGCCACCCCGGCCGTGGACCAGGCAGCCGGATCGGCCCGCCAGAGCTGCGCGTACCCGACGTCCGCCGGGCCCTCGCCGGGCCCTCCGGAGCTCGGATCGGGCCGCCCGGGAGCGCCGCCGGTCACCGGAGCACCCCGCTGAGGCGGCGCGCGGCGCGCTCGTCCACCGCCTCGTAGCCGTCCGCCCCGCGGCGCAACGCCCCGGCGGTGTCGGCCACCCGGGCGCCGAGCGCGCCGGACCAGCGCCTTACCGCGGACTCCAGGTCGGCCAGCGCCGCCCCGGCCCGCCAGCCGTCCGGCGCCGCCACCAGCAGCGCCTCCGGCGCCGCCCCCGGCCCTCGGGCCAGCCGGTACGCGTCGTCGGCCAGCTCCCGTGCGACCGCGCGCAGCAGCTCCGGGTCGACGTCGAACGGTTTCTCCACCACGTGACCTCCCCAGGTCGCCCGACGCCACCCACCGGCCCCGGACACCGGGACGCTAGGCCGTCCGGCGACCCGGCCGCCGACCCCTGTGGACAACGGCCGGGGTTTTCCACAGGGCGTTTCCGTCAGCCGGTCCCGGGTTCGTACCGCCGGTAGGGTGAGGCCGTGATCGGGACAGCCGCGGGCGGGCGCTGAGCCGGCGCGACGAACGGGACGGGGTGGCATGAGACCGGTATGGCGCGTCGCGGACGTTCGCGCGGCGGAGGCGGGCCTGATGGCCACCCTTCCGCCCGGGGCGCTGATGCAGCGGGCCGCGGCCGGGCTGGCCCGGCGCTGCGCCTTGCTGCTCGGTGACCGGGGCGGGGTCTACGGCGCCCGGGTGCTGCTGCTGATCGGCTCCGGCGACAACGGCGGTGACGCGCTCTTCGCGGGCGCGCACCTGGCCCGCCGGGGCGCGGCGGTGGCCGCGCTGCTGCTGAGCCCCGGGCGGGCGCACGCGGAAGGGCTGGCGGCCCTGCGTGCCGCCGGCGGGCGCGTCGTCGATCGGCCGCCCGCCGGAGCCGACCTGGTGCTCGACGGGATCGTGGGCATCGGCGGCACCGGTGGGCTGCGGGAGACCGCCGAGCAGTTGGCCGCGAGCCTGACCGGGCAGCGCGGGCGCGACGGTGGGCCCGCCACGGTGGTCGCTGTCGATGTGCCGAGCGGCGTCGCTGTCGACACCGGCCACGTCCCGCTGACCGACGCCGGGCGGCCCCGCGCGGTCCGCGCCGACGTGACGGTGGCGTTCGGCGCGCTCAAACCGGCGCTGGTCGTCGGCCCGGCCGCCGAGCTGGCCGGCGAGGTCGAGCTGGTCGACATCGGGCTGACGCCGTGGCTGCGCGGCACCCCGGCGCTCCAGGTGATCGAGCAGACAGACGTGGTCGGCTGGTGGCCGGAGCTGGGCGCGTCGTCGGAGAAGTACACCAGGGGTGTGGTCGGCGTGGCCACCGGCTCGGCCACCTACCCCGGCGCCGCGGTGCTCTCGGTCGCCGGGGCGCTCGCCGGCCCGACCGGCCTGGTCCGCTACGCCGGGAGCGCCAAGGGCGAGGTGCTGCACCAGCACCCGTCGGTGATCGCCACCGGCCGGGTCGCGGACGCGGGCCGGGTGCAGGCGTGGGTGTGCGGCTCCGGCCTCGGTACGGGCGAGGAGTCCGCCGCCGAGCTGCGCGCGGTGCTTGCCGCGCCGGTGCCGGTGGTGCTCGACGCGGACGCGCTGACGCTGCTCGTCGACGGCAAGCTGGCCGACCGGCTGCGCGGCCGGGACGCGCCGATCGTGGTGACGCCGCACGACCGGGAGTACGCCCGGCTCTGCGGCGAGATGCCGGGGGAGGACCGGGTCGCCGCCGCGCTGCGGCTGGCCGCCTGGATGAACGCGGTGGTGCTGCTCAAGGGTGACCACACGATCATCGGCACGCCCGACGGCCGCGCGTACGTGAACCCGACCGGCACGCCGGTGCTCGCCACCGGTGGCACCGGCGACGTGCTGGCCGGGTTGCTCGGTTCGCTGCTCGCCGCCGGGCTGGCCCCGGAGCGGGCGGCCGCCGCGGCGGCGTACCTGCACGGGCTGGCCGGCCGGGAGGCGGCGCGCGGCGGTCCGGTCACCGCGCCCGACGTGGCGGCGGCGTTGCGTCCGGTACTGGCCCGGCTGGGCTGATCCGGGCGGCGACGCCCGGGTGGCGACGGGCACCGCCCGCACGGCTCAGGGCGCTGATGATCACTGACGGAAGTAGGCTGGGGACATGTGGCAGTCGGAGGTGCGCGTCGACCTGGACGCGATCCGGGAGAACGTGACCCGGCTCAAGGCCGGCACCAGCGCCGAGCTGATGGCGGTGGTCAAGGGCGACGGCTACGGCCACGGCATGGTGCCCGCCGCCCGCGCGGCGCTCGACGCGGGGGCGGACCAGCTCGGCGTCTGCACGCTGGACGAGGCGCTGCGGCTGCGCCAGGACGGCATCACCGCGCCGGTGCTGGCCTGGCTGCTCACACCCGGGCTGCCGCTGCACGACGGGATCACCGTCGGCGTCGACCTCGGCTGCGCCAGCCTCACCCAGCTCGACGAGATGATCGAGGCGAGCCGCCGGGCGGACCGCCCGGCCCGGCTGCACCTCAAGATCGACACCGGGTTGGCGCGGGGCGGCGCCACCGTCGCCGACTGGCCGGCGCTGCTGGAGGCCGCCGCGAAGGCCCAGGCCGACGGCCTGGTCGAGGTGGTCGGCGTGTGGAGCCACTTCGTGTACGCGGACTCGCCCGGCCACCCCACCACCGACCGCCAGCTCGCCGTCTTCCACGAGGGGCTGGAGATGGTGACGCGCGCCGGTCTGCGCCCTCGGTACCGCCACCTGGCCAACTCGGCCGCCACGCTGACCCGGCCGGACACGCACTTCGACCTGGTCCGGCCCGGCATCGCGGTCTACGGTCTGTCGCCGGTCGCGGGCGAGCAGTTCGGCCTGCGCCCGGCGATGACCGCCCGCGCCCGGGTGATGCTGACCAAGCGGGTCGCGGCCGGCACCGGCGTCTCCTACGGGCACACCTACCTCACCGAGCAGGAGACCAACCTGGCGGTGGTGCCGCTCGGCTACGCCGACGGTGTGCCCCGGCACGCCTCCAACACCGGCCCGGTGCACCTCGCCGGCAAGCGCCGGAACATTTCCGGCCGGGTCTGCATGGACCAGTTCGTGGTCGACTGCGGCGACGACGAGGTGGCCGCCGGTGACATGGTGACGCTGTTCGGCGACGGCGCGGACGGCGGGCCCACAGCCGACGACTGGGCCGAGGCGGTCGGCACCATCAACTACGAGATCGTGACCCGTTTCGGCGGCGTGCGGGTGCCCCGGTTCTACGACGGCGAGCGCGCATGAGTCTCCGGTTGCCGCGTCCGCGTACCGCCGCCGGCAAGGTCGCCGGGCTGGTCGGCGCCGCCGTCGGGGTGGCCGCCGCCGGGCTCGCGGCGGGCGTGGTCAGCGAGCGGGTACTGGTCCGCCGGCTCAAGAACGACCCCACCGACAGGTACGCCGACGAGGTCTTCGGCGAGCAGCGCTACGACCAGGCGTACCGGCTGGAGATGCCGGACGGCACCGACATCCACGTGGAGGTGGTCGAGCCGACCCGCCCGGTCGCCGGGCACCCGACTGTGGTGCTGGTGCACGGGTTCTGCCTGGACATGGGCACGTTCCACTTCCAGCGCAAGCGGCTCGCCGAGCGCGGCGACTACCGGGTGGTCGCGTACGACCAGCCGGGGCACGGCCGTTCCGGCCGGCTGGAGAGCGGCGAGTACGACCTGACCGCGCTGGGCCACACGCTGCGCCGGGTGCTCGACGAGGTGGCCCCGGAGGGCCCGCTGGTGCTGGTCGGGCACTCGATGGGCGGCATGACGATCATGGCGCTGGCCGAGCTGTACCCGGAGATGTTCGGTGACCGCGTGGTCGGCACCGTGCTGATGGCGACCTCGGGCGGTCTGGCGGCGGAGACGAAGCTGGTGGCGCCCGCGCTGCTCGGCCGCGTCGGCTCGCCGGTGCTCTACATGATGAGCAACGCCACCCGGTACGGCGGCACGGTGATCGACCGGGCGCGCCGGTCGACCTCGAACGTGGCCTGGCTGCTCACCCGCAAGTACGGCTTCGGCACCTCGGCGCCGAGCCCGGCCCTGGTGTCGTACGTCGAGATGATGAACTCGCGCACCTCGGCCGACACGGTCACCCGCTACCTGCGGACGATCGCCACCCACTCCCGGTTCCCGGCGCTGGCCGCGCTGGCCGGCACGCCGGTGCTGGTGATCGTGGGGGACAAGGACATGATCACGCCGGTGACGCACTCCGAGGAGATCGTCCGGCGGCTGCCGCACGCCGAGTTCGTGAAGATCGACGACAGCGGGCACGTGGTGATGCTGGAGCACGCCGACGAGGTGAACGCGGCGCTGGAGAGGTTCCTGGATTCGCTATGACAGTGGTCGTGGAGCTGAAGACGGTCGACGACACCCACGAGTTCGGGCGTCGGCTGGCCGGGGTGCTGCGCGCGGGTGACCTGCTGCTGCTCAGTGGCCCGCTCGGGGCCGGCAAGACCGCGCTGACCCAGGGCATCGGCGCCGGCCTGGGCGTACGCGGCGACATCACCTCGCCCACCTTCGTCATCGCCCGGGTGCACCGCCCCGACCCGGATCGGGGCGGCCGGGTGACGCTCGTGCACGCCGACGCGTACCGCCTGGGTGAGGCCGCCGACCCGCGGGCGGAGATCGACGACCTCGACCTGGACGCCTCGGTGGACGAGGCGGTGACAGTGGTGGAGTGGGGCGAGGGAATGGTCGAGCAGCTGGTCGACGCGCACCTGCGGGTACGCATCGACCGCCGCGACGACGACACCCGGGCGGTCACGCTGGAACCGGTCGGTGGCGACTGGGCCGCCCGGGTCGCCGAACTGTCCTGAGTCAGGGCTGAAGGGGCATCGTCCAGCAGTTGGAGTAGGCGGTCCGCCCGGCGAGCCGGTCGCTCATCCAGGCCACCGCGTCGCCCTGGTCGGTGATGAGCGGCACCAGGTGGTTGGTGAGGATCTTGTCGCCGAGGTTGGGCAGGCTGATCGCCTGGTAGGTCACGTTGCCGCCCTTGCGGCACCAGTCGACAGCCAGTTGACGGGCCTGCCGGTGGGGCACGATGTCGTCCTGGATGCCTGTTGCCACACGTACCGGGCCGGTGGGCTTGAGCGTGCCGATGCGCTGCCGGTCGAGGACGGCCTGGGCCTCGGGCGAGGCGGCGATGACGGCGGTGAGGGAGCGGCCGCCGGTGATCCACTTGCTGCTCCTGGTGAACGCGTACCGGAGGATCGCGTCGCCGACGCACATGGTCGAGGTGTCCTTCAGCGCCGCCCGGCCGGTGTCGTTGACGGCGGCCTCGATGACGTCCCGCAGCGCCGGGTCGGACTGGGCGAAGCCGTTCAGCGACCATCCCAGCGCCCCCACCAGCGCGCTGCCGTCGATGCCGCCGATGACCGCGGTGAGGTCGGCGGGCGGCGCGCCGACGTAGGTGCCGGCGAGCGGCACGTCGGGCGCGTAGGTGGAGTGGAGTTCGGCGGCCGCGGCGCTGGCGCCCCCGCCCTGGCTGTATCCGTACAGACCGACGCGGGACTGGGCGGTGACCGATGCTCCGGGTACGGCGCGGGCGGCGCGGGCCGCGTCGAGCAGGGCGTGGCCGCCGTCGAGGCGGTTGACGTAGGTGTGTAGCCGGTCGGTCGCGCCCAGGCCGACGTAGTCGGTGACGACGACCGCCGCGCCGGTGGCGAGGAGGCGATAGATCGCCAGGGCCTCGTAGCCGACGGACAGGGTGTCGCCGGTGAGCGTGAGCGGGTGTTGCAGCGAGAACGACGGCGCGCACTGGTCGCCCTGCCCCATGGTTCCGGAGGCGACGGCCACCAGCGGGCGCGGGCCGGCGCCCCGCCACGCCGCCGACGGTTCGATGTAGGCGCCGGTCACCGCGACGGGCCGGCCGTTGGAGTCGGTGGACCGGTACATGAGTCGGGTGGCGGTGCCGGGCATCGGGCGGCCGTCGAGCCCGGGAATGCTCAGGCCGAGCGGCAGGGGTTCGGTGCGGATCAGCGTGCCGTTGGTGGCGGGCAGGTCGGTGGGCGGGTGGTAGAAGGCGGGGATGGTCACGCCGCGGGAGACCACGGGCGTGGCGTCGTCGGCGGCTGCGGCTGCGCCGGATCCGGCCAGGTAGGTGGCTGCCGCCGCGGCGACGGCGAGGATCCGGAGGCCGATCGCGCGGCGGGCGGAGGGCGTGCGGGGACGGGTGTTCCTGCTGCTCACGGGCACTCCTAGCGAGCATCGATGGTGGTGGATGCAAGCTAGCAGTGGTGGTGTGGCGTAAGTAACTTGCCAGTAGGTTACGCTCCGGTAACTTTTCTCGTCCAGTACCCGGCCCGGCCGCTGCCCGGGAGTGTCGGTCGCGGCTGGTAGGAAGATGGCGACCGACTAGGAGAGGTTGCCGATGCCCGACGCCCCCACCCTGGACCTGCCGGCGCTGTTGCCGGAGGCCTGGCGTGCCGTGCTCACCCCCCACCTCGACCCGGCCCGCACCGCCGCGCTGGCCGAGTTCGTCACCCGGGAGTACGCGACCGCCACGGTCTTCCCGCCGCTGGAGGACCTGTTCTCCGCCTACCGGCACTGCGCCCCGGCCGACACGAGGGTGCTCATCCTCGGCCAGGACCCGTACCACAAGGCGGGCCAGGCGCACGGGCTGAGCTTCAGCGTGCGCGAGGGGGTGGCGGTGCCGCCGTCGCTGCGCAACGTCTTCAAGGAGCTGAGCGAGGACCTGGGCGTGCCCAAGCCGCGCAGCGGAAACCTCGACGGCTGGGCCGCGCAGGGCGTGCTGCTGCTCAACTCGGTGCTGACGGTCCGGCAGGCCACCCCCGGCTCGCACGCGAACAAGGGCTGGGAGGAGTTCACCGACGCCACGATCCGGGCGCTGGACGCGCTCGACCAGCGCGTGGTCTTCCTGCTCTGGGGCGGCTACGCCCGCAAGAAGGCGGCGCTGGTGACCAACCCGCGGCACGTGGTGCTGGAGGCCGGGCACCCGAGCCCGATGAACCCGCGCGGCTTCCTCGGCAGCCGTCCGTTCAGCGCGGCAAACAAGGCGCTCGCCGACGCGGGGCTGCCCACCGTCGACTGGGAACGCTCAGCCGGCTGACCCGTCCGGCGCCTCGCCCGCCGCGGCGAGGCGCCGGCGGTACCGGGACAGCAGCTCGGCCGTACGCTTGTCGGTCACCTCCACCTCGATCAGCGGCTCCACCGGGTACGTACGTTCACCGAGGCGGACCTCGATGGGCTCGGGCAGTTCGTCGCACATCCGGGCCCGCAGCTCGCCGAACCGGGTCCGCCAGCGGTGCTCGCCCGGTTCCTCGGGCTCCGGGTGGCCCCCGCCCCACTCCTGCCATCGGGCATCCCAGCGCTGCGCGCGGCCCCGCTCCAGGAACGCCGTGAACCGCGGGGAGTCCCGCCACCGCACCGCGATCTCGACCGCGTCCACCGGCAGTGGCGCGCCCTGCAACAGGGCCGCCGTGCCGCCCGCCAGCACGTACGGCAGGTCGCCCAGCGCGTCCATGATCGGGTCGAGCCGGAGATGATCGATCCGCTCGGTCAGCGCGGTCCCGGCCATTTCGTCAAGCGCCGCGTCCAGGTGACTGTCCAGCGGCTCGACCTCGATCCGCAGTTGCCGATCCAGCGCGGCGAGCAGACGTTCCGCGGTGGTCAGGCTGGGCAGCCGGTCGCCGCGCTCGATCCGGGCGACGGCGGCCTGGCTGATCCCGACCCGCACGGCCAGGGCCTGCTGGGTGAGCCCGGCCAGTTCCCGTTCGTGGCGCAGGGCGCGGGCGATCTCCTGGGCCAGGCGACTCTCCGTCATCTCCGGAGGATGGCAACTCGCCGTCGAGCGATATACCTGTGAGTCATATTTATGACCGAGAGGTATATCGCTCCCAGGTCACCTCTTCCGTCGGGACACTACGCACCGTGACCGGGTCAGCGGCGAGGGCGTGCCGAGGGCGGACGGGGCGGACGGCTAGGCTGGCTTACCGTGCTCGTACTCGTGGTGGACTCCTCGACGCCCGCGGTGACCGCGGCGCTGGCCGAGGTCTCGGCGGACGGCGTCGCGGTTCGCGCGTCCCGGTGCACCGTCGATGCCCGCGCCCACGGCGAGCTGCTCGCGCCGCAGGTCGACGCCGTGCTGGCGGACGTCGGCGCGCGGCCCGCCGACCTGGCCGCGATCGTCGCCGGCCTCGGCCCGGGCCCGTTCACCGGGCTGCGCGTCGGGCTGGTCACCGCCGCCACCATGGGTCAGGTGCTCGGCGTCCCCACGTACGGTGTCTGCTCGCTGGACGGGCTCGGCCACCCGGCGGCCGCCGGCGAGCCGGTGCTGGCGGCGAGCGACGCGCGGCGGCGGGAGATCTACTGGGCCGTCTACGACGGCGCCGGTCAGCGCCTGGCCGGCCCGGAGGTGGCGGCCCCGGCGGTGGTCGCGCAGCGGGCGCGCGACCTGGCGGTCACCGTCGCGGTGGGCGACGGCGCGCACCGGTACGCGGACGTGCTCGGCCTGCCGGTGCGGGACGAGCCGCGCTACCCGGACCCGCTGGCGCTGGCGCGTCTCGCCGCGCCGCGGATCCGCGCGGGCGCGCCCGGTGAGACGCTCACCCCGCTCTACCTGCGCCGCCCGGACGCGGTCGCCGCCACCGGCCACAAGCCGGTCCTGCCATGAGGCTGGGCCGGTTCCGCTGGTGGCACGTCGAGGAGGTGCTGCCCATCGAGGCGGACCTGTTCGGCGCCGAGCAGTGGTCGGCGGCGATGTTCTGGAACGAACTCGCCAACGGCCACTTCTATCTCGCCGCCACCGACGACGACGGCACCGTGCTCGGCTACGCCGGGCTGGCCGTCTACCCGCCCGACGAGGCGTGGGTGCAGAACGTCGCGGTCCGCCGGGACGCGCAGCGGCGGGGCATCGGCCGGCTGCTGCTGGAGGCGCTGCTCGCCGAGGCGGCCCGGCGCGGCGTCCGCAGCACGCTGCTGGAGGTCGCCGCGGACAACGCCCCGGCGCAGCGGCTCTACGCCGGCTACGGCTTCGAGCCGATCGGCGTACGGCGCGGCTACTACCAACCGAGCAACACCGACGCGCTGGTCATGCAGCGCAACGAGGACTGACGCGCATGGCTGACGAACCACTGATCCTCGGCATCGAGACCTCCTGCGACGAGACCGGCGTGGGCATCGTGCGCGGGCACACGCTGCTCGCCGACGCGCTCGCCTCCAGCGTCGAGGAGCACGCCCGGTTCGGCGGCGTGGTGCCCGAGGTGGCCAGCCGCGCCCACCTGGAGGCGATCGTGCCGACCATGGACCGGGCGCTGCGCGAGGCAGGCGTCACCATCGCCGACATCGACGCCATCGCCGTGACCTCCGGGCCGGGCCTGGCCGGCGCGCTGCTCGTCGGGGTCGCCGCCGCCAAGGGGTACGCGGTCGCGGCGGAAAAGCCGGTGTACGGCGTGAACCACCTCGCCGCGCACGTCGCTGTGGACACGCTCGAACACGGCCCGCTGCCCGAGCCCGCCATCGCGCTGCTGGTCTCCGGCGGCCACTCCTCGCTGCTGCGCGTCGACGACCTGGCCCGCGACGTCGTACCGCTCGGCGCCACCATCGACGACGCGGCCGGCGAGGCGTTCGACAAGGTGGCCCGGCTGCTCGGGCTGCCGTTCCCGGGCGGACCGTACATCGACCGCGAAGCACGTGCCGGTGACCCGGCGGCGATCGCCTTCCCGCGCGGGCTGACCGCCGCGAAGGACCTGGTCGGACACCGGTTCGACTTCTCCTTCTCCGGCCTGAAGACGGCGGTGGCCCGCTGGGTGGAGGCGCGGCAGCGGGCCGGTGAGCCGGTCCCGGTCGCCGACGTGGCGGCGTCCTTCCAGGAGGCGGTCTGCGACGTGCTGGTCGGCAAGGCGATCGACGCCTGCCGCACCAGCGGCATCGACACGCTGGTGATCGGCGGCGGAGTGGCAGCCAACTCCCGCCTGCGGGCGATGGCCGAGCAGCGGGCCGGCAAGTACGGCATCCGGGTGCGTACGCCCCGGCCGAAGCTCTGCACGGACAACGGCGCGATGGTGGCCGCGCTCGGCTCGCACCTGGTCGCCGCGGGCGTCGCGCCGAGCCGGCTGGACCTGCCGGCCGACTCGGCGATGCCGCTGACAGTGGTCAGTGTGTGAGCGGGGAGGAACCGACATGATCGTCCGGATGTGGGAGGCCAAGGCCGAGTCGTACGGCTTCGCCGACCTGATCACCTGGGTCTGCGAGACCGCGCTGCCCGAGTTCGAGCACGACCCGATGCACGTCTCCAGCGAGGTGTTCTCCTCCACCGACCACCGGCTCGTGGTCATCTCCAAGTGGCGGAACAACCCCCGGGAACTGCCCGAGCCACCGGCGCGCCTGATCGCCCGCCCGCCGCACAGCTGGGACTTCGCCCAGGTCGACCGCTGACGCCGCCGCCCCGCTAGGAGCGGCGGGTCAGCCGCCAGGTCGCGTACCCGCCGGTGCCGAGCGCGATCAGGAACACCGCCCACACCAGGCCGGTGCCGACCTGGAGCCCACCGCCGCTGCCCACGTTGGCCTGGGCGGCGGCGACGAGCGAGTCGCTCTGCGCGGGCGGCAGCGCGGCCGGCGGCAACTGCTGCCAGCGCACCAGCCCGGTGCTCTCCAGCATGGTCATGTGGTCGTTGACGAACTTGTTGGCGTCCTCGGCCAGCTTCCGCACGATCGGGTCGCGGGTGCTGGCCCGGACCGCGCCGATCACCGGAAAGATCTTGCCGTGGGCGACCCGCAGCCGGGTGACGAAGATCTGGTCGAACCGGGCACCGGTGGCGTTCCGCATCTCGGTCAGCCACCCCTGCTGCTCTGCCGTCGGATCCGTCGGCAGGGTGGCGCCGAGCTTGTTGGCCGCCTCGACCACCAGCTGGTCCAGCTCCGCGTGCTGCTTGGCGATCTCCGCGCCGACCTCGCGTACCCGGGCGGACTGGCCCTTCTCGGCCGCCATCTGCCCGGCCGGCATCTCCCACAGCCCGGCCAGCCGTACGCCGTTGAGCAGCGTCATGTCGGCGGCGTTCATCTGCACGCCGGGGTTGGGCGCGGCCTGCGCCGTCCCGGGAACGACGCCGATCCCCGCGCCCAGCGCGGCGAGCAGCAGTACCACCCGGTGCGCCAGCTTGCGGCGTGCGGATTCCAGCGATGCCATGGTTGCGGTGCCTCCTCGGTCCGGACCGGTACGCGGGGTCGTGGACGGCCGCGCAAGCCGGCCGCCCGTCCGCACACTGGTACGGATCACCGGGCCGATCAGTTCAGCGGATCGGCGAGGAGTCGTTCGAACGCCAGCTCGGCGGCGCCGATCAGCGCCGCGTCGTCGCCCAGCTTCGGGGTACGCAGCCGCACGTGCTCCAGGCACGCGGGCAGCCCGTTGGAGTTGAGCCGGCTGCGCACCTGCGCGGCGGAGGCCAGGTAGAGGTCACGCATGGTGCCGCCGAAGATGACCATCTCCGGGTTGAAGATGTTCACCAGGTTCGCGACGCCGAAGCCGAGCCAGTCGCCGGCCTGCCGTACCGCGGTCTGCGCGCGGGCGTCGCCCCGGTCGGCGGCGTCGAAGACCGCCAGCAGCGCGTCCCGGCCGCGCGCCTCGGACCGGCCGGCGGCGCGCAGCAGCCCGTGCTCGCCGATCTCGGTCTCCCAGCAGCCGCGCCGGCCGCAGTCGCAGCGCACCCCGTCGCGGACCACCACCATGTGGCCCACCTCGCCGCCGTAGCCGCCGTGCCCCCTCAGCCGCCGCCCTCCCGCGATGATGCCCGCGCCCACACCGACGTCGCCGTAGATGTAGATGACGTTGTCGCAGCCGACCGCCGCGCCCCGGGCGTGCTCGGCGTACGCGGCCACGTCGGCCACGTTGCCCACCGTGATCGGTACGTCTATCCCCAGCTCGACGGCGAGCGCCGCACCGATCGGCTCGTCCACCCAGCCGGTGGTGGGGCTGAGCCGGACCAGCCCGTCCTCGCGGCGGACCATGCCGCACACCGCCACGCCGGCGCCGACGCAGATCGCGTCCGGCGGCACCGACTGGTGCATCTCCTTGACCGCGCCGGCGAGCAGCGGGGCGGCCTCCCCGGCGACCAGGTTGCGCGGCCGGTCCATCTCCCGGCGGTCGAGCACCTCACCGCCGAGTCCGACCCGCGCGGCCCGCAGCCGGTCCACCTCGACGCTGTACGCGTACGCGTAGACCCGCCCCGACTCGGGCCGGACGACGAGTGACGGTCGTCCGGCCCGGCCGGTCTCCTTCGGCGTCCCCTCGCTGACCAGACCGGCGCCGGCCAGGTCCGCGGTCAGCGCGCCGATGGTGCTGCGGTTGAGGCCGAGCGCGGTGGTCAGCTCGGCGCGGGTGGTGGCCCCGTGGACGTGCACGTATCGGAGCAATGCGCCCAGGTTCTGCCGACGGATCTCGTCCTGACTGGGGCCCGCGCGCATTGCCACTGCCATGGTGTTTCCGTACCCCTGCTCAGCGGTTGCCGGTCGCGGCGGCCCGCCGACGCGAGAGCGCGTCGATGGTCGCCGCGGCGAGCAGCACCACGCCGGTGACCACGTACTTGACGCCCGAGCTGTATCCCATCAGTCCCATACCGTTGTCGATGACCGCGACCACCGCGCCTCCGAGCACGGCGTCGAGGACCCGGCCCTTGCCGCCGAAGAGGCTGGTGCCGCCGATCACCGCCGCGCCGACGGCGTAGAGCAGTACGTTACTGCCCCCGGTGTTGGGGTCGACCGAGTTGCCCCTGCTGGCGGCCACGATGCCACCGATGGCGGCCATCGAGGAGCAGATGACGAAGACGGAGATACGGATCCGGTCGACGTTGATGCCGGCCCGGCGGGCCGCCTCGGCGTTGCCGCCGACCGCGTAGATGTGCCGCCCGTAGCTGGTGCGCTGGAGCACGAACGTCCAGACGATCAGCAGCACCGCGATGATCGGCACCACGATCGGCACGCCCTTGAGCGAGGTGATCAGCACGTTGCGGCTGCGCTCCAGGTTGAGGACGTAGACCGCCACGCCGAGGATCACGGCCAGGCCGGCGATCCGCGCGCCGACCACCGTGAGCGGGTCGGTGAGCAGTCCACGGGCGGCCCGGTTGCGGTACCGGAGCAACTGCACTGCCGCGTACCCGGCGACGGCCACCGCGGCGAGCGCCCAGCCCAGCGCCGGGGAGAGGTTGCGGTTGGCGATCGCGACGAGCACGTCGTCGCGGATCGCGATGTTGGCGCCCTCGTCCATCAGCGTCAGCACGACACCCTGGAAGGCGAGGAAGCCGGCGAGCGTCACCACGAAGGACGGGATGCCGACCTTGGCGACCAGCAGGCCCAGCACGGTGCCGATCACCAGACCGGTGACGACGGCGGCGAGCACCGCCACGTACCAGGGGTAGCCGAGCACGGTGACCACGTTGGCCAGGATCGCGGCGCAGACGCCGCTGGCGAAGCCGGCGGAGAGGTCGATCTCGCCGAGCAGCAGGACGAAGACCAGGCCCATGGCGATGAGCGTGACCGCCGCGCCCTGGGTGAACAGGTTCGCCAGGTTGCCGGCGGTGAAGAACGACGGGCGGGCGATCGAGAAGCCCACCGCCAGCGCCACGAGCATGACCACCGCGGGGAGCGCGCCGATGTCGCCGCCGCGTACCCGGCGCCAGTAGTTGTTCACGTGGCTGTTCAGGGTCGGTGTCGGCGCGACGCCGGCCGGGCCTTCCTTCTTCACGACGATGGCGGTCATCGGATGGCTCCTGGGGTGGTGTCGGCGGGCGCGGCGCCGTTGCCGCCCGGCTCGCCGGTGAGGCCGAGGCCGCCGGATCGGCCGGCGGTGATCAGCTCGACCACCTGCGAGTGGGTGATGTCGGTGGTCTTCACCTGGGCGACCATCTGGCCGAGGTAGAGCGCGGCGATCCGGTCGGAGACGGCGAAGACGTCGTTCATGTTGTGCGAGATGAGCACCACGGCCAGGCCGTTGTCGGCCAGCCGGCGCACCAGCTCCAGCACCTGGGCGGTCTGCGCGACGCCGAGCGCGGCGGTCGGCTCGTCCAGGATGACCAGCCGGCTGTTCCAGAGCACGGCCTTGGCGATGGCGACGGTCTGCCGCTGGCCGCCGGAGAGGCTGGCCACGTGCTGGCGCAGCGACTTCACGGTGCGCACGCTCAGGCCGGCGAGCGTCTCGGCGGCCATCTGCTCCATGGTCGGCTCGTCGAGCACGATGCCGCTGCGCTTCTCCCGGCCGAGGAACATGTTCTGCACGATGTCGAGGTTGTCGCAGAGCGCGAGATCCTGGTAGACGACCTCGATCCCGAGCGCGGCGGCGTCCCGGGGGCTGTTGATGGTCACCGGCCGGCCGTCGAAGAGGAACTCGCCGGCGTCGGTGGGGTGGATGCCGCTGATGCACTTGACCAGGGTCGACTTGCCGGCGCCGTTGTCACCGACGAGCGCGGTCACCTCGCCGGGGTGCGCGGCGAAGGCGACGTCGCGCAGCACCTGGACGGGACCGAAGCTCTTGTCGATCCCGCGTAGCTCCAGCAGGGGGGTTGCGGACACGGGGTTCTCCTTTGGGCGGAGGGAGGTCTCGGATCCCGTCCGGCGCGGGCGCCGCCCGGCACGGGAGAACCCGTGCCGGGCGGCGCCGCCTGAGGCGGGTGGGTCAGCTCACGCCGGCGTCGGTGCAGAGCTTCGCGAAGGCACCGGTGCAGAGTTCTTCCTTGGTGACGTAGCCGTCGGCCACGACGTCCTTGACGTTGTCCTTGAAGATGGCCTTGGGCTCCAGCAGCACGGCCGGCACGTCCCGGTTGCCCTCCGGGTCCTTGACCGTCTGGCCGGTGTCCTTCCGCTCACCCTTGGCGAGCGCGATGGCCAGCTCGGCGGCGGCGTCCGCCTCCTTCTTGACCGCCTTGTAGACGGTCATGCACTGGTCACCGGCGAGGATGTTCTGCAGGCCCTCCTTGGTGGCGTCCTGACCGGTCACCGGGACCTTGCCGTTGAGCTTGTTCTTCTTCAGCACCGAGATGGCCGCGTTGCCGAGACCGTCGTTGGCGGCGAGCACGCCGTCGATCTTGCCGCCGGCCTTGGTCATCTGCTGCTCGAAGATCGTGGCGGCCTGCGCGTTGTCCCAGGCCGGCACCGGGTCGTCGGCGACCTTGGTGTACTCCTTCGAGTCGAACTTCGGCTTGAGCACCGAGTCGTACCCGTTCTTGAACAGGGTGGCGTTGTTGTCGGTCGGCGAGCCGTTGAGGTACGCGATCGACGGGTTCTTGACGCCCTTGTCGGTCAGGCACTTGCTCAGGCCTTCGCCCTGGAGCTTGCCGACGGCCTCGTTGTCGAAGCTGACGTAGTACTGGGCGGAGCCGCCCAGGGTCAGCCGGTCGTAGTCGATGGTCGCGACGCCCTGCGACTTGGCCTTGTCGAGCACGGCCTTGCCGGTGCCGGAGTCCAGGTTGACGATCATCAGGACGTTGACGCCGCTGGTGATCATCTGGTCGGCGATGGTCTGGAACGCGGTCTTGTCGTTCTGCGCGTTCTGGATGTCGGAGTCGACGCCGGCCGCGTCGAACGCCGCCTTGAGGTACTTGCGGTCCGCGCCCTCCCAGCGGGCGGAGGACTTGCTGTCCGGCAGGATCACGCCGATCTTCGGCTTCTTGGCGTTGGAGCCGCCGGCCTCGTCGGAAGAACCGCCGTTGTCACCGCAGGCGGCCATGCTGCCGGTCGCGAGGAGACCGACGGCCGCGAAGGTGAGGAAGCCCTTGCGCATGTGCAGGGTCCTTTCGGAGGTGGGGGAGTGGTGATGTTTTGTTGTGTCCGGCAATGTATTCCCCGCCTCCCATGCGCCGCAAGACTGCCGAGGTCAGAAGTTTGTTGGCGGCGGTAACAATTCAGCAACGCGGTTGTCACCCGCGAGACACCGCTGGGAGAGCGTGCTCCGGGAACGCTCCCACACGTACCGTCACGAGCCCGCTCAGGTGGCGGCGATCGATGCCGTGGCCGCCCCGGTGAGCGCCACCAGATCCGTCGGCGTGAGCTGCACCTGCAATCCCCGGCGGCCCGCCGACACGTACACGGTCGGGTGCGCCAGCGCCGAGGAGTCGACGACTGTCGGTAGCCGCTTACGTTGGCCGAGCGGACTGATGCCGCCCCGCACGTACCCGGTCGCCCGCTCGGCCACCGCCCGGTCCGCCATCACCGCGCGCTTGCCGCCCATCGCGGCGGCCAGCGCCTTCAGGTCCAGCTCGCCGGTCACCGGCACCACCGCCACCGTCAGCCCGCCGTCGACCTCGGTGACCAGCGACTTGAACACCCGGTCCGGTGCCACCCCGAGCGCCGCGGCCACGAGCGCGCCGTAGTTCGGCGCGTCCGGCGAGACGTCGTACGGGTGGATGCTGTGGGCGATCTTCCGCTTGCTCAGCAACGCGATCGCCGGAGTGCCAGGGCCCGCCACGGGCTCAAGCTAACCCGCGCGCCGCGACACCGCGAGCTGGAAACGTGAGCCGGGTCAGCCGCCGACCGGAACCGGCCGGCACACGAGCACCGTGGGGTCGCCCGCCACCCGGGTCAGCACCAGGTCGGCCGCCGCCTCGCCGGACAGCCGCAGGTCACGGCGCAGCTTCTCCGGCTCCAGCGCCGACCCGCGCTTGCGGATCTCCACCCGGCCGACCCGGCGTTCCCGCAGCAGGGCGCGCAGCCGCTTCAGCGAGAACGGCAGCACGTCGGTGATCTCCAGGCAGCGGGCGAACGGGGTGGGCCGGGCCACGTCGGCGTACAGGTAGGCGATCGACGGGTCGGCGAGCGTGGCGTCGAGGTCGGCGGCCAGCTCGGCGACCAGGTGCGCGCGCACCACCGCCGGGTCCGGGTCGTAGAGGAAGCGCCGGACCGGCCCCACCTCCGCTTCCTGCGCGCCCGTGCCGGTGAGGTGATAGGAAGGGACCCTTTTACTACCGGAGGCGTTAAGAAGGGGCCCTTCCTTCTCGCGCAGCAGGGTGGCGCGGCGCGGTACGCCGGCCAGCTCGCCGCACCAGAGCGCGGCCTCGACCAGGTCGCCGTCCACGCTCACCCACTCCGCCTCGGCGCCCGCCGGGATCAGCGCGTGGTCCAGCCCCGGCGCGACCTTCACCACTGTGCGCGGCACCCGCGCGGCGAGACCGGTGACGAAGTCCCACGGCGGGGAGTAGGAGTTCGGGTCGAAGACGCGCCGCCCGGTGCCGGCCCGTCGCCGCGCCGGATCGCAGAACGCGCCGTCGACGCGGCTCACGTCGAACTCCGTGGCGTCGCCGCACTCGACTGTCACCAGATCGGCGAGCCCGGCCGCCTCGGCGTTCGCGGCGGCCATCGCGGCGGTCAGCGGGTCGGCCTCCACCGCGTACACCCGGATGCCGGCGCGGGCGGCGGCGAGCGCGTCGGCGCCCAGGCCGCAACCCAGGTCGGCCAGCGTGGTCACGCCCGCGGCGCGCAGCCGTGCGGCCCGGCGGCCGGCGACCACCCCGCGGGTGGCCTGCTCCAGCCCGGGCCGGGTGAGGAACATCCCGGCCGCCGTCGCGCCGAACTTGCCTGCCGCCCGGCGGCGCAGCTCGGCCTGGGTCAGCGCGGCGGCGGCGAGGTCGCCCGGAATCCCGGCCGAGCGCAGCGCGGCCGCCGCCGCCAGCGGGTCGCCGCCGGCCACCCGCCCGGCCGCGGCGAGCGCCGCCGACCCCTCGGGGGTACGCAGCACGGCGAGCAGGTCGAGATCCACGCGCCCATTCTCCCGGGCCGGTTCCGGCGCGACACGGAGGGCGACGCGCGTTGGCACTCTCCTTGACGGAGTGCTAGCCGAGGAATAACCTGCGATTAGCACTCTCACCCTGAGGGTGCCAACGCCCGAGCCTCGTGCCCGGGGGTTGAGCGCCAGGCGGACCGGCACCCGCGACGACGGCCCCGCCCGGTGGCATGTGGCAGATTGACGCTGGTCGGCACGCCGGCCGGCAACGACACCAAGTACCCGGGAGGGTATGCCCGTGACTACCGCGACCAAGGTTGCGATCAAGCCGCTCGAGGACCGCATCGTGGTCCAGGCGAACGAGGCCGAGACCACCACCGCCTCGGGCATCGTGATCCCCGACACCGCCAAGGAGAAGCCGCAGGAGGGCACCGTCCTCGCTGTCGGCCCGGGCCGGATCGACGACAAGGGCAACCGCGTGCCGATCGACGTGAAGGTCGGCGACACCGTCCTCTACTCGAAGTACGGCGGCACCGAGGTCAAGTACGCCGGCGAGGAGTACCTGGTGCTCTCCGCCCGCGACGTCCTCGCGGTCATCGAGAAGTAAGCAACCGATCAGTGTCGTTGCCCCGGTCCGGCTCGCCGGGCCGGGGCAACGTCGCTTCGAAGGGATACTGATGGCGAAGATCCTCAGCTTCTCGGACGACGCCCGGCACCTGCTCGAGCACGGTGTCAACGCCCTCGCGGACGCGGTCAAGGTCACCCTCGGCCCGCGCGGGCGCAACGTCGTCCTGGACAAGAAGTTCGGTGCGCCCACGATCACCAACGACGGCGTGACCATCGCCAAGGAGATCGAGCTCACCAACCCGTACGAGAACCTCGGCGCGCAGCTGGTCAAGGAGGTGGCGACCAAGACGAACGACGTCGCCGGCGACGGGACCACCACCGCCACCGTGCTGGCCCAGGCCATGGTCCGCGAGGGCCTGCGCAACGTGGCCGCCGGCGCCAACCCGACCGGCCTGAAGCGGGGCATCGACGCGGCGGCCGCCAAGGTCTCCGAGGCGCTGCTCGGCAAGGCCGTCGAGGTCGCCGGCAAGGAGTCGATCGCGCACGTCGCGACCGTCTCCGCGCAGGACTCCGCGATCGGTGAGCTGATCGCCGAGGCGATGGAGAAGGTCGGCCGCGACGGCGTCATCACCGTCGAGGAGGGCTCCGCGCTCGTCACCGAGCTGGAGGTGACCGAGGGGCTGCAGTTCGACAAGGGCTTCATCTCGCCGAACTTCGTCACCGACCTGGAGGCGCAGGAGGCGGTCCTGGAGGACCCGTACATCCTGATCACCACGCAGAAGATCTCGGCGATCGAGGAGCTGCTGCCGCTGCTGGAGAAGGTTCTCCAGAACAACAAGCCGCTGCTCATCGTCGCCGAGGACGTCGAGGGTCAGGCCCTGTCGACGCTCGTGGTCAACGCGCTGCGCAAGACCGTCAAGGTCTGCGCGGTCAAGGCCCCCGGCTTCGGCGACCGCCGCAAGGCGATGCTCCAGGACATGGCGATCCTGACCGGCGCCGAGCTGGTCGCCCCGGAGCTGGGCTACAAGCTCGACCAGGTCGGCCTGGAGGTGCTCGGCACCGCCCGCCGCGTCGTGGTCGACAAGGAGAACACCACTGTCGTCGACGGTGGCGGGCAGGCCTCCGAGGTCGCCGACCGGGTCGCCCAGATCCGCAAGGAGATCGAGGCCTCCGACTCGGAGTGGGACCGGGAGAAGCTGGCCGAGCGGCTGGCGAAGCTCTCCGGCGGCATCGCCGTGATCAAGGTCGGCGCGGCCACCGAGGTCGAGATGAAGGAGCGCAAGCACCGCATCGAGGACGCCATCGCCGCGACCAAGGCCGCGGTCGAGGAGGGCACGGTCCCGGGTGGCGGCGCCGCCCTGGCCCAGATCCTGCCGGCGCTCGACGACGACCTGGGCTTCACCGGTGACGAGAAGGTCGGCGTCTCGATCGTGCGCAAGTCGCTCGTCGAGCCGCTGCGCTGGATCGCCCAGAACGCCGGCCACGACGGCTACGTGGTGGTGCAGAAGGTCGTCGGCAAGGACTGGGGCCACGGCCTCGACGCCGCCACCGGCGAGTACGTCGACCTGGCCAAGTCCGGCATCATCGACCCGGTGAAGGTGACCCGCAACGCGGTCAGCAACGCCGCCTCGATCGCCGGCCTGCTGCTCACCACCGAGAGCCTCGTGGTGGAGAAGCCGGCCGAGCCGGAGCCGGCCGCCGGTGGCCACGGCCACTCGCACGGGCACGGCCACCAGCACGGCCCGGGCTTCTGACCCGAGGAGTACGCCCGACGTCAGGGCACACCGCCGACCCGGTGGTGTGCCCTGACGCATATGTCCTTACGGATCGCTGACGAGATTGGCAGCCGGGCCCGCGGGGCGACCAGACTGGAGCCCGTGAGCACCCTCTCCCCCCGCCGGGCGGCGCCGGCCGGTGTCGTCGCCGCCGTGGTGGCGCTCGGCGCCGCCGAACCCGTGGCGGTCCTGACCGGCCCCCGGTCCGCTCCGCTCGTCGCCGTCGGCGGACTCGTGGTCGACCTGGTGCCCGAGCCGCTCAAGCAGTTCGCCATCGACGTCTTCGGCACGTACGACAAGATCGCGCTGCTGATCGGGACGGCGCTGCTGCTGGCCGTCTTCGGCGCGCTGCTGGGCCTGGCAGCGGCCCGGCGGCTGGTGATCGGCCTGGCCGGCATCGCCGCGTTCGCCGCGCTCGGTGTCGCCGCCGCGCTGACCCGGGCCGGCGCGGACGCCTTCGACGCGCTGCCCTCCCTGGTCGGCGGCGGACTGGGCGCGCTGACGCTGTGGGCGTTCGTGGCCGGCCCGCTGAGCGCCGACCTGGCGCATCGGAAGCGACCGGGGCGTGACCGGTCCGACGCCGTGCGACGCGACCGGGCCGGGACCGGTCCGGCGGAGCGCGACGGGGCCGCTTCGGCGGACAGCGAGCCGCCGTCCGCGTCGCCCCCGCCATCCGTCCCGCCTCCGGCGGTCGCCGCGCTGGCCCGGGAGGGGGAGACGCCGGGCGGCTGGGAGCCGGTCCGGCACGACGACGCGGAGTCGCGGCGGCGGTTCCTGCGTGGCGCCGGGCTGCTCACCGGCGCGGCGGCGGTGGCCGGGCTGGGCGGGCACTGGCTGGCCGGCCGGCGCGGCGTATCGGCGGCCCGGGACGCGGTGACGCTGCCCGCCCCGGTCGCGCCCGCCCCACCGGTGCCGGCCGGAGCGGACCTGTCGCTGTCCCGGCTCGCGCCGTACGTCACGCCGAACCGGGAGTTCTACCGGATCGACACCGCGCTGGTGGTGCCGCAGGTGGACCCGGTCACCTGGCGGCTGCGCATCCACGGGCGGGTCCGCAACCCGATCGAGCTGAGCTTCGACAACCTGCTCGCCCGCCCGCTGGTCGAGCGCTACGTGACGCTCGCCTGCGTCTCCAACGAGGTGGGCGGCGACCTGATCGGCAACGCGCGCTGGCTCGGCGTACCGATCAAGGACCTGCTGGACGAGGCCGACCCGGAGGACGGCGCGGACCAGGTGGTCGGGCGCGCCGTCGACGGCTGGACGTGCGGCACGCCCACCTCGGTGCTGCGCGACGGGCGGGACGCGCTGCTCGCGGTCGGCATGAACGGCGAGCCGCTGCCGATCCAGCACGGCTTCCCGGTGCGGATGGTGGTGCCAGGCCTCTACGGGTACGTCTCCGCGTGCAAGTGGATCACCGAGCTGGAGCTGACCAGCTTCGCCGACTTCGACGCGTACTGGGTGCCGCGCGGCTGGTCAGCGCAGGGTCCGGTCAAGACGCAGTCGCGGATCGACACGCCCCGGCCCCGCAGCCGTCCCGCCGCCGGTCCGGTGACCGTCGCCGGTGTGGCGTGGGCGCAGCACAGGGGCGTGCGGCGCGTCGAGGTACGCGTCGACGGCGGCCCCTGGCAGGAGGCGACGCTGGCCCCGGCGGTGTCGGCGGACACGTGGGTGCAGTGGTCCTGGCGGTGGGACGCCACGCCGGGCGAGCACACGCTCCAGGTCCGGGCGACCGACAGCACCGGCGAGACCCAGACGGAACAGCGCGCCCCGGTCGCCCCCGACGGCGCGACGGGATGGCACACGGTAAGGGTCACAGTCACCTGACCCGCACCGTCGCGAGGACCGCTCTCGGTGGGGAGATGGCCTGCCCGTGCCACTGGCGGGTGCCTGCCGATCGGGTGCGCGCCGCTTGGCTCCGGCCTGAGTCCAGACTCCCGAGCGCTCACGAGAGAGATCTTGGTATGAAACGGCCCCTATAAGGGCCGTTTCATACCAAGATCTATGTGGTGTCCTAGCCTCTGGAACGCCGATCCTGGTATTCGAAACGGTAGGCGAGTCGCCCAGCGGCGGCCTTCGCCGCGCCGGGGTGCGGGGGCCAGCGGATGCCCCGGGCCACGACACGACGCCGCGCCCCGGGATCCGGGGCGCGGCGTCGGGGGTCGTGAAGCCGGTCAGGCGACCTTGCGCTGGTCCGGCACGGCGGTGTTGTGCGGGCGGCCGAGGCGCGCCTCCAGCCGGGCGATGTCCACCTTGGTCTGGCGGCGGTCGGCCAGGTCCTCCCAGCCGAGCGCGAGCAGACGCAGCCGCTCGGACTCGCTGAACCCGCCCCAGACGCCGTACGGCTCGCGTACGGAGAGCGCGTGGGCGGCGCACTCGGCGCGTACCGGGCAGGCGCGGCAGACGGACTTGGCGCCCATCTCGCGGCGCAGCCGGGAGGAGCCGCGCTCGCCGTCCGGGTGGAAGAACTGCGCGCTGTCGCGGCCACGGCAGGCCCCGAGCCGCTGCCAGTCCCAGAGCTCGTCGATCGGTCCAGGCAGCCTACGTACGTTCGACATCAGCACCCCTCCTCCCGCGCGGCACCGCGGAGAATGTTCGTGGCCAGCTACCGGGCGGCGGTCCGCGCGGGATGCCGGTTCCGGATGAACCCCTCGGTACCCGAGCGGTCCGCGCCTCACACATCTGTGATCGAAAACCTCGGACAGTCGGTGGCATATGCCCCATCTGTCGGAAAAGTTCGGATGATTGCCCGGAACCCCCTCCCGAGCCCACCTCCGCATGGTCTGCTCTGAGTCGGAGAGGAGACCACTGTGCGTAGTGTTCTTGTGTGCGTTCGGACACCATTGGCGGCCCAGCATCTGACCTCCGCGGCGGCGCGGCTCGGGCTGTCCGGCGTCGTCCGGACGGCCGTCTCCGATCCGGAGGTGATGTTGCGGCTCGCGGAGCGCCCGGTGGACGTGGTGCTCGCCGACACCGCGCTGACCCGGCCGGACAGCGCCGGTTTCGTGCGCCGGGTGCTGGCCCGCGCGCCGCAGGCGGCGGTGCTGCTGCTCGGGGCCGAGGAGTCGGAGTCGGCGGCGGCCACCATCAGCGCCGGAGCGCGTGGCCTGATCCAGAACGCGGACCACGATCTGACCAGCGCGGTCGCCAAGGCGCTGCTGCTGCTGTCCGCTCCCGGCCGGAGCAACAGGCACCGGGTGGCGGACACCGCCCGGGACGCGGCAGCGGTCGGCGGTCCGGCCCGGTCGGCGGGGCGTACCCCGGGTGGGCCCGGCTGGCCGGCGGTGGCGCCGGTGGACGCGGCCGGCCTGCCCACGGTGGTGCCGGTGCAGCGGGGTGAGGACGCGGAGGATCCGGCGGCGGCCGACGCGGCGGAGGCGGCCCGCCCGGGCGCCGGTCAGCGGCCGGCCCGGACGCCGCGCGGCGCCATCGGGCTGACCGAGCGGGAGCTTCAGGTGCTGCTCGGCATGGCCGAGGGCAAGAGCAACGCGGAGATCGGGCGGGAGTTGTTCGTCTCCGAGGACACGGTCAAGACGCACGCCCGACGGTTGTTCCGCAAGCTCGGGGCGCGGGACCGGGCACACGCCGTGGCGGCCGGCTTCCGGGCCGGCCTGGTCGCCTGACCCGGGCCGGAGTCACTCCGACGCGGAGTCGTCGGTGCCCTCGGTGAGCGTGTCGTGCACGCCGTCGGCGTAGCCACGGGCGTAGTCCCAGCTCACGTAATGGTCCGGGTCCGGGTCGTAGGCCGGTTCGTGCACCCGGGGGCGCCCCGAGTTGAGCAGGTGGCGCAGGTTGCCGCGCAGCAGGTCCCAGTCGAAGTAGTGCGGCTCGCGGCAGTCCTCGCACTCGATCACCAGGCCGCGCACCCCGATCGGCTGGAGCAGCGCCTGGTAGATCTCCAGATCGGCGAGGTCCTCCAGCACGTCCTGGCGTTCGACGTCGGTCAGCGGGTCGAGCGCGTCGTCGTCGCCGGGATCGTGCAGACCGGCAGCCGGATCGGCAGGGTCGCCGTTGAACGGGTCGATGGGCTCGTCGTGCACCCCCTCACCGTAGTCCCCGGGCCGCCGGAAAGCCCGCCCCAGGCCGCGCTGTGGCCCGGCCTACCCCCGGGCCCGCCGCTGCCCGGACGGGAACGGGCCAGTGGGTACGATGAGGCGACGCGCCGTCACCAGGCGCCTGCCGGTGCCCCCGCGCGCCGCCTCGCTGCAGCCCGATCGACCAGCTCAGGGGAGCAATCGTGGAGAATTCGCCCAGCACCGAGATCCCGGCCGGCACCGACGGCGGGGAGCTGGGTGGCCATCTGCCCGAGCTGCCGGCCGGTTCGGCCCGGGTGGTACCGCTCGGGTTGACCTTCGACGACGTGCTCCTGCAGCCGGGCGAGTCGGACGTCGTACCCAGCCGGGTGAACACCCGTACCCGCCTGACCCGCAACATCGAGCTGACCGTGCCGCTGCTGTCCAGCGCGATGGACACGGTCACCGAGGGGCGGATGGCGATCGCCATGGCCCGCCAGGGCGGCATCGGCGTGCTGCACCGCAACCTGTCGGTGGAGGACCAGGCGCTCCAGGTCGACCTGGTGAAGCGCTCCGAGTCCGGCATGATCACCAACCCGGTGACCGCCAGCCCGGACGACACGCTGCGCGAGGTCGACGCGCTCTGCGGTCGCTACCGCATCTCCGGCGTGCCGGTGATCGACGGGCAGGGCCAGCTGGTCGGCATCGTCACCAACCGCGACATGCGCTTCGTCTCCGACCCGGCCACGCCGGTCCGCGAGATCATGACGCGTACCCCGCTGATCACCGCCCCGGTCGGCGTGAGCAAGGACGACGCGCTCGGCCTGCTGCGCCAGCACAAGATCGAGAAGCTGCCGATCGTGGACGCGGGCGGCAAGCTGCGCGGCCTGATCACGGTGAAGGACTTCACCAAGAGCGAGCAGTACCCGAACGCGACCAAGGACGACGCGGGCCGGCTCCGGGTCGCCGCCGCGGTGGGCGTGGGCGAGGACGGCTACAAGCGGGCCCGTGCCCTCGTCGACGCCGGCGTGGACGTGGTCATCGTGGACACCGCGCACGGCCACCAGCGGGCCGTGCTGGAGATGGTGGCCCGGCTCAAGCGGGACGTCAGCATCGACATCGTGGGCGGCAACATCGCCACGTACGCGGGCGCGAAGGCGCTCGTCGAGGCCGGCGCGGACGGCGTGAAGGTGGGCGTCGGCCCGGGCGCCATCTGCACCACCCGGATCGTGGCCGGGGTCGGCGTACCGCAGATCACCGCGATCATGGAGGCGGCCCGGGCCGCCCGCCCGGCCGGCGTGCCGGTGATCGGCGACGGCGGCATCCAATACTCCGGCGACATCGCCAAGGCGCTCGTCGCGGGCGCCGACACGGTGATGCTCGGCAGCCTGCTGGCCGGCTGCGAGGAGAGCCCCGGCGAGCTGATCTTCATCAACGGCAAGCAGTACAAGGCGTACCGGGGAATGGGCTCGCTCGGCGCGATGCAGTCGCGTGGCCAGGGCAAGTCCTACTCCAAGGACCGTTACTTCCAGCAGGACGTGCTCGCCGAGGACAAGCTGGTCCCGGAGGGCGTCGAGGGCCAGGTGCCCTACCGGGGTCCGCTGTCCGCCGTCGCCCACCAGCTCATCGGCGGCCTCCGCGCCGCCATGGGGTACGTGGGCGCGGAGAGCATCCCGGAGCTGCACCGGCGTGGCCAGCTCATCCGGATCACCGCGGCCGGGCTCAAGGAGAGCCACCCGCACGACATCCAGATGACGGTCGAGGCGCCCAACTACCACTCCCGCTGACCCACCACCCCCAACCACCTGGAGTCCCTCATGCGTGACGTGGTCGAGATCGGGCTGGGCAAGACCGCGCAGCGCGGCTACCACCTGGACGACATCGCCATCGTGCCGAGCCGCCGCACCCGGGACGTCGACGACGTCTCCACGGCGTGGCAGCTCGACGCGTACCAGTTCGGCATCCCCTGCGTCGGCCACCCCTCGGACGCGACCATGAGCCCCGCCTCGGCGGTCCGGCTGGGCCAGCTCGGCGGCCTCGGCGTGCTCAACGTCGAGGGCCTCTGGACCCGGTACGAGAACCCGGCCAAGGTGCTGGAGGAACTGGCCGGTCTCGGCGAGGACGCGCGGGCGACCAAGCGCCTCCAGGAGGTCTACGCCGAGCCGATCCGGCCCGACCTGATCGCCGAGCGGGTACGCGAGCTGCGCGAGGGCGGCGGCACGGTGGCGGTGCGGGTATCGCCGCAGCACACCCTCGCGCTGGCCCCGGTGATCCTCGACGCCGGCGTGGACATCCTGGTCATCCAGGGCACGCTCGTCTCGGCCGAGCACGTCTCCACCACCGACGAGCCGCTGAACCTCAAGGAGTTCATCGCCGACCTCGACCTGCCGGTCATCGTCGGCGGCTGCACCGACTACAAGACCGCGCTGCACCTGATGCGTACCGGCGCGGCCGGCGTGATCGTGGGCATCGGCGGCGACGACTGGTCGACCACCGAGTCGGTGCTCGGCATCCGGGTGCCGATGGCCACCGCGATCGCCGACGCCGCCGCTGCCCGCCGCGACTACCTGGACGAGACCGGCGGCCGGTACGTGCACCTGATCGCCGACGGCGACATGCAGACCTCCGGCGACATCGCCAAGGCACTCGGCTGCGGCGCGGACGCGGTGATGCTCGGCGAGCCGCTGTCGCTCTGCGAGGAGGCGCCGGCCGGTGGCGCCTGGTGGCACTCCGCGGCCAGCCACCCGTCGCTGCCCCGGGGCGCGTTCGAGGTGGCCGGCGAGCCGCTCGGCTCGATGGAGAAGCTGCTGTTCGGCCCGGCCGACGAGCCGGACGGCCAGCTCAACCTCTTCGGCGGCCTGCGCCGCGCGATGGCCAAGTGCGGCTACCGCGACCTGAAGGAGTTCCAGAAGGTCGGGCTGGTCCTCGACCGCTGAGCACCGCTGAGCACCGGCTGAGCACCGCATGACGGCGCGGGCGGCGGCCCGGACGTGTTCCGGCCCCGCCCGCGCCGTCGCGCGTCTAGGCTCGCCGGGTGAGACGGGGGCGGATCTGGGCGGCAGGGCTGGTGGCGGCGCTGGCGGTGAGCGGATGCACGGGCGGCGACGACAACGGGTTCCGGCCGGGCGCGGCGGACGCCGGTGACCCGTACGTGCCGGGGGCCGGCAACGGCGGCTACGACGTGGGCCACTACGCGCTCGACGTGCGCTACGACCCGGCCGGCGACAGGCTCGCCGGCACCGCCACGCTGACCGCCACCACCACCCGTGCGCTGTCCCGGTTCCAGCTCGACCTGGCCGGGCTGGACGTCGAGCGGGTCCGGGTGGACGGGGAGGCGGTGAAGCACCGCCACGACGGCGCCGAGCTGATCGTCACCCCGCCGCGCGGGCTGCCGTCGGGGAAGCGGCTCACCGTCGAGGTGACGTACGGCGGGGTGCCGCAACCGCTGCCGAACGCCGAACTCGGCGACGGCGGCTTCCACGCCACACCGGACGGCGCGATCGCGCTCGGCCAGCCGGAGTCGGCGAGCACCTGGTACCCGGTCAACGACCACCCGTCGGACAAGGCGACCTACGACTTCACGATCACCGTGCCGGACGGGCTCGCCGCGCTCGCGAACGGCGTGCCGCAGGGCAAGACCTCAAGCGGCGGCTGGACCACCTGGCGCTGGTCGGAGCGCGCACCGATGGCCAGCTACCTGAGCACGCTGGTGATCGGCGACTACCGGGTCAGCACCGGCACGCACGCGGGCAAGCCGCTGGTCACCGCCGTCGCCGAGGCGCTGCCCGCGGACGGGCCGGCCGCCGCGTCGGTGGCCCGCACCGGTGAGATCGCCGACTTCCTGGCCGAGCGGTTCGGTCCGTACCCGTTCGAGGCGTACGGCGGGATCGTGGTGGCCGACGAGCGCATCCGGTACGCGCTGGAGACGCAGAGCCGGCCGGTCTACGGGCCGGGCTTCTTCCGGGGCGACCGCCCGAACACCGAGGTGGTCGCGCACGAGCTGGCCCACCAGTGGTTCGGCGACAGCGTCTCGGTGGCCCGGTGGAGCGACATCTGGCTCAACGAGGGCTTCGCCACGTACGCCGAATGGCTCTGGGCCGAGCACGACGGCGGCCGGACGGTGGCGCAGACGGTCGCCGAGCGGTACGCGGACACCGACTGGTCGAAGCCCACTGTCGACCCGGGCCGGTCCGGGATGTTCGGCGACGCGGTCTACCAGCGGGGCGCGCTCGCGGTGCACGCGCTGCGCCGCGCGGTCGGCGACGAGACGTTCTACCGGGTGCTGCGCGGCTGGCTGGCGCAGCACCGCAACGGCAACGTCACCACCGCCGACTTCGTCGGGTACGCCGAACGCACGTCGGGGCGGCCGTTGCGGACGCTGCTGGACGCCTGGCTGGTCGGCGCGACGCCACCGGGACTGCCGTGACGTGGGCGTGACCGCCGCTGGGTAGGCTGCCGCGGGCGGAGCGGCCCGTGGGCGGGGCCGCTGTTCGGGACCCCGGAGGGATCGAGGCGATGACGCGGCGCGGCGGACGACGACGGCTCGGGCTGCTGGCCTGCACGACGCTGCTGGTGGCCGGCTGCGGCTCGGCCGAGCCGGACCCGGGACCGGCGTCTCCCACCACTGCCGCCCCGGCGGCCACGCGCAGCTTCGCGGCGGGCGCGGCCGGCGCGGGCGACCCCTACTTCCCGAGCTACGGCAACGGTGGCTACGACGTCGCGCACTACACGGTGAAGGTGCGCTACGACCCGGAGACGGACAAGCTCAGCGGCACCACCACGATGCGGGCCACCGCGACCGCCGACCTGTCCGCGTTCAACCTGGACCTGGCCGGGCTGACCGTCCGCTCGGTGACTGTGGACGGCGCCGCCGCCCGGCACAGCCGTACCGGCAACGAACTGGTGGTCACCCCGGCCACCGGGCTGACCTCCGGCAACGGGTTCACCGCCGAGATCCGGTACGACGGGCGGCCGGAGCCGCTGCGTACCGAGTCGCTGGGCGAGGGCGGCTGGCTGCACACCTCGGACGGGGCGATCGCGCTCGGTCAGCCGGAGTCGGCGAGCACCTGGTTCCCGGTGAACGACCACCCGTCGGACAAGGCGACCTACGACTTCGAGATCACCGTCCCGAAGGGACTGACGGCGGTCTCCAACGGCGTGCCGAAGGGGAAGTCGACAAGCGGCGACTGGACCACCTGGAAATGGTCGGAGGGCGCGCCGGCGGCCAGCTACCTGACCACCGTGGCGATCGGGAAGTTCCGGGTCACCACCGGTGAGCACAAGGGGCGGCCGGTGTACAGCGCGGTCACCACGCAGCTACCCCAGGGCGCCCCGGACCGGTCGATCGCGCGTACCGTCGAGGTCGCCGACTACCTGGAGAGCGTCTTCGGGCCGTACCCGTTCGACTCGTACGGCGGCGTGGTGATCGACGACGACCGGATCCGGTACGCGCTGGAGACGCAGAGCCGTCCGGTCTACTCGGCCAGCTTCTTCCGGCAGGGCGACAACACCGGCGTGGTCGCGCACGAGCTGGCCCACCAGTGGTACGGCAACAGCGTGTCGATCCAGCGCTGGCAGGACATCTGGCTCAACGAGGGGCTGGCCACGTACGCCGAGTGGCTGTGGGCCGAGCACAGCGGCTCGACCACCGTGCAGCGCACGTTCGAGCAGAAGTACGCGAACGCCGGCTCGCAGGTGTGGCGGACGCCGCCGGGCAAGCCGGGGGTGGAGAACCTGTTCAGCCGCTCGGTCTACGACCGGGGCGGGATGACTGTGCACGCGCTGCGGGTGGCGGTGGGCGACACCGCGTTCTTCACCGTCCTGCGTACCTGGGCGGCGGAGCGGAAGAACGGCAACGCCACCACCGCCGACTTCGTCGCGCTGGCCGAGCGGGTCTCGGGCAAGAAGCTGGCGAAGGTCTTCGACCCGTGGCTGTACGGCACCGAGCGCCCGCCCGCCCCGAAGCCGCTGTAGGTCCTCAGTTCTTGACGCGCAGCGACGGGTGGGCGGTCAGGAAGGCGTCGGCCCGCCCGTCGCGCAGCGCGGTGAGGAAGTCGCGGCCCAGCGGTTTGAGCTGCTCGCCCCGGTACGCGCCGCCGCTGCTCACTCCGGCGCCGGGCAGCACGACGAGCGTGAGCCGGTCGGCGGGCAGGCCACCGAGGGCGTACGCGAAGTCGACCAGGTCGCGGCCGCCTCCGGCGTACACCAGGGTCTTGCCGAGCGCGGCGACCACCTGCTCGACCCGCTGCGGGTCGCGCGCGGTGCCCTGGTCGACGATCTTGCGGGCCAGCGCCCGGAGCAGTTGCTGCTGGTGCCGCTGCCGGGTGTAGTCGCCGCCCGCGGTGTAGCGCTGCCGCGCGTAGTCCAGCGCCTGCCAGCCGGTCAGGTGCCGGGTGCCCTTCTCGTAGACCATCTGCGGCCCGGTGTAGCCGCCGCCGGTCAGCGTCCGCATGGTGCCGTCCGGGCGGCGGTGCCGGGAGGCGACCCGCTGGTCCACGTAGAGGTCGACCCCGCCGAGCGTGTCCACCAGCTTGTCGAAGCCGCCGAACGTGATCACCGCGCCGGCGTCGATGCGCAGCCCGGTGTAGCGGGAGACGGTGGTGCGCAGCAGCTCGTACCCCTGGGCGGTGCTGGGGTTGGCCTTGTCGCCCGGCACCCGGCTGCCGTAGCTCATCGCGTGGGTGAGCTTGGTCCGGCCGCCCGGGTAGCGCGCCTTCGGGTAGGCGGGGATGTCCACCACCAGGTCGCGGGGGAGCGAGAACAGGTACGCCCGGTCCAGCCCGGCGGGTACGTGCAGCAGCAGCACCGCGTCGGCGTGCGGCTCCCAGCCGGGGATGCTGACCCGGGTGTCGACGCCGACGAGCAGCAGGTTGAGCGGGCCTTTCAGGTCGGCGCCGGGCGGCGGCGTCGGGCTGGCGGTGGTCGGGGCGGGCGTCGGCGAGGCCGGTGGCGTGGTGCTCGGGCCGGCGGCCGGGGCGGCCGGACGGTTCGCCACCAGCCGGGTGGTCACCACCGCTCCGGTGGCGACCAGCAGCGCGGCCACCAGCGCGGCCAGGCCCAGCAGGCGTCGTCTCGTCACGTTCGTGCCTCCCCGTGTGATTCGACGCGCCAGGAGGGCCCAGAGGTTGCAGTGGTGGGAATCCCGGCGATCGAGCGCTCTGCATGATGTGCGAAAAGGTCTCGTTGGCGCTATAGCTACTCGTCGGTAATGATGCGTCCATGCGCTACGACGTGGTCGTCATCGGGTCCGGGTTCGGCGGCAGCGTCACCGCGCTGCGGCTGGCCGAGAAGGGTTACTCGGTCGGCGTCCTGGAGGCCGGGCGGCGCTTCGCCGACGACGAGTTCCCGCGTACGTCCTGGCGGGCGCGACGGTTCCTCTGGGCGCCCCGGCTCGGCTGCTTCGGGCTCCAGCGGATCACGCTGCTGCGCTCGGCCGACCGCAAGGCCGGCGGCGGCGTGCTCGTGCTCTCCGGCGCCGGGGTGGGCGGCGGCTCGCTCGTCTACGCGAACACGCTCTACGAGCCGCTCGACGCGTTCTACGCCGACCCGCAGTGGCGCGACATCACCGACTGGCGCGACGAACTGGCCCGCCACTACGACCAGGCGAAGCGGATGCTCGGCGTCACCACGTACCCGATCGACACCCGCGCGGACCGGGCCGTCCGCGCGGTGGCCGAGCGGATGGGGGTGGCGCACACCTACCACCCGACGCCGGTCGGCGTGCACATCGGGCGGCCGGGCGAGCGGGTGGCCGACCCGTACTTCGGCGGGGCCGGCCCGGACCGCACCGGGTGCAGCCACTGCGGTTCGTGCATGACCGGCTGCCGGCACGGCGCCAAGAACACGCTCGTGAAGAACTACCTCTGGCTGGCCGAGCGGCTCGGCGTGCAGGTGCACCCGCTGACCACCGTGACCGCCGTCCGCCCCGACCCGGCCGGCGGCTACGCGGTGCACACCGAACGCACCGGCGCCTGGCTGCGCAAGCGGCGCGAGGTGATCCACGCCGACCAGGTCGTCTTCGCGGCCGGCGCGCTCGGCACCCAGCGGCTGCTGCACGAGATGAAGGCGACCGGCGCGCTGCCGGCGCTCTCGCCCCGCCTCGGCGAGCTGACCCGCACCAACTCCGAGGCCATCCTCGGCGCCTCGGTGGCGCCCGGCGCGGCCCGGAAGCGCGGCCTCGACTTCACCGAGGGGGTGGCGATCACCAGCTCGTTCCACCCCGACCCGCAGACCCACATCGAGCCGGTCCGGTACGGCAAGGGCTCCAACGCGATGGGCCTGCTCCAGTCGCTGCTCGTCGACGGCGGTCCCCGCCGCGCCCGGCGCTGGCTGGGCAGCATCGTCCGGCAGCCCCTGCTGGCGGCGCGGATGCTGTCCGTACGCCGCTGGTCCGAGCGCACCGTGATCGCGCTCGTCATGCAGTCGGTCGACAACTCGCTGACCACCCGCTACCGCCGGGGCCGGCTGGTCTCCGGCCCCGGCCACGGCGCGCCCAACCCGACCTGGATCCCGGCCGGCAACACGGCGGCCCGGCTGCTCGCCGAGGAGATCGGCGGCACCCCGGGCGGGGCGGTCACCGAGCCGTTCAACATCCCGGTCACCGCGCACATCCTCGGCGGCGCGGTCATCGGCGCCTCCCCGGACGAGGGCGTCATCGACCCCTGGCACCGGGTGTACGGCCACCCGGGGCTGCACGTGGTGGACGGCGCGGCGGTCTCGGCGAACCTGGGCGTCAACCCGTCGCTGACGATCACCGCGCAGGCCGAGCGGGCCATGTCGTACTGGCCGAACAAGGACGAGGCGGACCCGCGTCCGGCGCTCGGCTCGCCGTACACCCGGGTCGCGCCGGTCCCGCCGCGGCGGCCGGCCGTCCCCGCGCACGCCCCCGCCGCCCTGCGGTGAAAGGAAGGGCCCCTTCTTAACGCCTCCGGTAGAGGAAGGGGCCCCTGTTAACACATTCACCCCGCCACACCGCCGGGGCGCGTCCGCGCGCCCGGTGACTGTCGGTAGGCTTTGCGCACATGAGCACGCCTCGCCCCGTCCTCGTGGTGGACTTCGGAGCCCAGTACGCCCAGCTCATCGCGCGCCGTGTCCGCGAGGCGAAGGTCTACTCGGAGATCGTCCCGCATTCCATGCCGGTGTCCGAGATGCTGGCGAAGAACCCCGCCGCGATCATCCTGTCCGGCGGTCCGGCCAGCGTGTACGCGCCGGACGCGCCCCAGATCGACGCCGGCGTGTTCACCGCCGACGTGCCGGTCTTCGGCATCTGTTACGGCTTCCAGGCCATGGCCCAGGCGCTCGGTGGCACCGTCGCGCGCACCGGCAACCGCGAGTACGGCGGCACCCCGCTGCGCCCGCGCCTGACCGAGCCCGGCGTGCTGCTGCGCGACCTCCCGGCCGACCTGCCGGTCTGGATGAGCCACGGCGACTGCGTCACCGAGGCGCCGGAGGGCTTCACCGTCACCGCCGAGTCGGCGGGCGCCCCGGTCGCCGCGTTCGAGGACCTGGCCGGCCGCCGCGCCGGCGTGCAGTTCCACCCGGAGGTCGGGCACACCGCGCACGGCCAGGAGATGCTCACCCGCTTCCTGTACGACATCGCGGGCATCGAACCGACGTGGACGCCGTCGAACATCATCGACGAGCAGGTCGCCCGGATCCGCGAGCAGATCGGCGACAAGGAGGTCATCTGCGGTCTCTCCGGCGGCGTCGACTCGGCGGTCGCCGCGGCGCTCGTGCACCGTGCCGTGGGCGACCAGCTCACCTGCGTGTTCGTGGACCACGGCCTGCTGCGGGCCGGTGAGGCCGAGCAGGTCGAGAAGGACTACGTCGCCGCCACCGGCATCAAGCTGAAGGTGGTCGACGCCCGGGAGCGGTTCCTCGGCGCGCTGGCCGGGGTGACCGACCCGGAGCAGAAGCGCAAGATCATCGGCCGGGAGTTCATCCGGGTCTTCGAGGCCGCCGCCCGGGAGATCGCGGCGCACGGCGACGTGGAATACCTGGTGCAGGGCACGCTCTACCCGGACGTGGTGGAGTCCGGCGGCGGCACCGGCACCGCCAACATCAAGAGCCACCACAACGTCGGCGGCCTCCCCGAGGACCTGAAGTTCTCGCTGGTCGAGCCGCTGCGCACGCTGTTCAAGGACGAGGTTCGCACGATCGGCCTGGAGCTGGGCCTGCCCGAGGCGATGATCTGGCGGCACCCGTTCCCCGGCCCGGGCCTGGCCATCCGGATCATCGGCGCGGTCGACGAGGAGCGTCTCGCCGTGCTCCGCAAGGCCGACCTGATCGCCCGGCAGGAGCTGACCACTGCCGGCCTGGACCGGGGCGTCTGGCAGTTCCCGGTGGTGCTGCTGGCCGACGTCCGCAGCGTCGGGGTGCAGGGTGACGGGCGCACCTACGGTCACCCGGTGGTGCTGCGCCCGGTCTCCAGCGAGGACGCGATGACCGCCGACTGGTCCCGGCTGCCCTACGACGTGGTGGCCCGGATCTCCACCCGGATCACGAACGAGGTCGCCGAGGTCAACCGCGTGGTCCTGGACGTGACGAGCAAGCCGCCGGGCACCATCGAGTGGGAGTGACGCCGCTCAGGCCGCGGGCGGCGGTCCGGCGTCCGGCCCGGTCGGCGGGACCGGCGGCCACCCGGGCGCGGTGCCCGGCGGGTGCGGCCAGGCGGGCGCGCCGGCCGGCTCCTCGGGCATCAGGAACCACATGATCGGGTACGCGAGCGCGGCGAGCCCGCCGGTGAGCACCGTGGCGGTCGCGAAGATCACCCGGATCAGTGTGGGGTCGGCGGCGAAGTAGCGGCCGAGGCCGCTCGCCACGCCGGCGATCATGCGGTCGCTGACCGGGCGGCGGAGCTGCTTGTACGGGGCGTGGGAGGGATTCGGAGAGGTCATGTCTCCACGGTCCCGCGCGCCGCGGCGGGCGACCTCGGTGACCGCCCGGAGCCCTACCCTGATGCGTCCCTGAGACGCCAGCGAAGAGTCAGGAATCTGACTCTTTTCGATCCCGGTAACCCGCTCCGGGGAGAATTTGATCCCGTGACCACCTCGCTGGAGCCGCTCCGCAGGATCGCGGCATACGCAGTTTGTGCTGATTCAAACGGCCGAGTGTTGCTGGTCCGCGCATCGGAGCGCTCCGGCACCCCCGGCACCTGGTCGCTCCCCGGAGGAGCGGTCGACCACGGTGAGGACCCCAAGCACACAGTCGTCCGGGAGACCGCGGCCGAGACCGGGCTCTCGGTCGCCGTCGCCGGCCTCCAGGACGTGCTCGCCGACATGCGGGCCCTGCCCGAGCGGCGCATCACGATCCACACCGACCGCCTCCTCTACACCGTCTCGGTACGCGGCGGGACGCTCACCGAGCGGATCGACCGCCCGACCGACCTGGCCCGCTGGTTCACCCTCGACGAGGCCCGGGAGCTGCCGCTGCGGTCGTTCACCGCGCGTGCGCTGGGCCTGCCCACCTCCACCGACGACATCGTGCCGGAGGAGGTGCCCGAGTTCCCCTCGTTCTACGCCGTGCCCGGCCCGGACGGGCTGCACCGGGCGCAGCGCTTCGCCGCGTACGCGGTGGTGACCGACCCGGAGGAGCGCGTGCTGCTGACCCGGGTGTCCGACGGCTACCCGGGCGCCGGTTGCTGGCACCTGCCCGGTGGCGGCACCGACTACGGCGAGCAGCCGGGCGCGGCGCTGATCCGGGAGCTGGTCGAGGAGACCGGGCAGACCGGCCGCCTGGTCGAGCTGCTCGGCGTGGCCAGCCACCGGGACGCCGCCTCGCTCGGCCCGGAGGGCTACCCGATCGACTGGCACGGCGTACGCGCCTTCTACCGGGTTGTGGTCGACCAGCCGGCGCCGCCCACGGTGGCCGACGTCGGCGGCTCCACCTGCGAAGCCCGCTGGTTCCGGCGCGAGGAACTCGGCGCCCTGCCCACCGACCGCCTCACCGAGGTGACCGCCGAGGCGGTCCAGGCCGCCCATCTCCTCTAGACCCACCCGACCCGCTCACACCCGCGCCCCACTCCGGCGATCATGAAGTTGACGGCGGGAAATGTCCGCCCCGGTACCGCTAACCTCATGATCGACGGAGTGGGGCGCTCGGGTGCGGGGGAGTGGTGCGGGTGCAGCAGCAGCGGCGGGTCGGGGCGTACGGGATGCTGCGGGACTCCGAGGGGCGGGTGCTGCTGGCGCGTGGCTCGGCGAAGTGCCCGTACCCGGGGGTGTGGCAGCTGCCCGGCGGCGGCGTCGAGCACGCGGAACACCCGGCCGACGCGGTGGTCCGCGAGTTCGCCGAGGAGACCGGGCTGACCGTCGCGCCCGGCGCGATCCGGGCCGCCGTCGCCGACGTGACCGCGTTCCGCGCCGAGAACGTCGCGATGCACACCGACCGGTTGATCTTCGACGTCGAGGCGCGCGGCGGGCGGCTGCGACCCGAGCCCGCCGGCGGCACCGACGAGGTGGGCTGGTTCACCCCGCAGGAGGCGGCGAGCCTCCCGCTGATGGTGTTCACCGCCGAGCTGCTCGGCCTGCCGGTGACTCCGCTGCCGGCCGACATGCCCCGCGGGCTGCCCGTCGACCCGGCCGGGCCGGCCGTCGACCGACGGCAGCGCTTCGCCGCGTACGGGCTGGTCACCGATCCGGCCGACCGGGTGCTGCTCACCATGATCGCCGACGGCTACCCGGGCGCGGGCCGCTGGCACCTGCCCGGCGGCGGCACCGACCACGGCGAGCAGCCGGCCACCGGGCTGCTGCGTGAGCTGGTCGAGGAGGCCGGACAGCTGGGCCGGGTGGTCGACCTGATGGCGGTGGACAACCTGCACAACCCGGCCGCGCTCGGCCCGGAGGGCCGGCCGCTGGACTGGCACGGCATCCGGGTGATCTACCGGGTACGCGTGGACGCGCCGACCGAGGCGGTGGTGACCGAGCTGGCCGGTGGCTCCACCGCCCGGGCGGCCTGGTTCGCGCCGGAGCAGGTCGGCGGCCTGTCGATGACCGATGTGGCGGCCCGCGCCACCGGGCAGCGGGTGAGGTGAATCGCTCGCCGAGCCGCCCTGGGTGACCTCCGGTACAGTCGGAAGGAAGGGTTGGCCGACAAAAACGGACGTTGAAGCCCGAGATGGGAATGATTGAGCGGTTCGTGCGGTTAAGGGAGATATAAGTACCGCCGGCAGCTATCGCCAAGCCCCTGTTCCCTGTGCAATGGTGTACTCCGCAAAAGGGCTGCCGGACCCGAAAGGTCCGGCACGAGACAGCCGGACACCCGCCCCGTCGAGGGCGGCCAGCCGATCCGGTGATGGAGGAAACGTGCCGAGAGCCCCATGGCGCCGGCGTCGTACGACTGACAGTCCGCGCCCCGCAGGGCGTCGCTGGGCGGGCCGGTTGCGCCGCAGCAGCACGTTCGCCCGCCAGGTGCTGCTGGTCCGGGTGGGCCGCCGGGACGGCGCGGCCGTTCCGGGGACCGACCTGGTCACCCCCGACCACCGTTACGCAGACCGCCAGCGTCTCCGCTACGGCCGGCTCGACACCGACATCGAGGTGGTACGCCCGGTCAGCCCGGCGCTCGCCCCGGTCGCCCCGGTCGACGACGAGTCATCGGCGATGTCGATCCCGCTCCTGCCGGGTGAGCGCACCGCCGCCCGCCGGGTCAAGTTCGCGCTCGTCAACGCGTGCACGCTGAGCAGCCTCATGCTCGGCATGCTGGCCATCTTCCTGGCCATGCGCGGTGACGTGCAGATCGCCGCGATCTGCCTGATCGCGTGCGTCGCGTTCGACGGCCTCGACGGCGCGCTGGCCCGCAAGCTCGGCGTGGCCAGCCCGTTCGGCGCGCAGATGGACTCGCTCGCCGACATGTGCTCCTTCGGCCTCGCCGCGCCGGTGGTGGTCTACGCCTCGCTGGCCGGTTCGGTGCCCCCGGCGGCCGCCGCGGTCTCCTGCGCGCTCGTCGCCGCCTGCGCGGCGATCCGGCTCGCCCGGTTCAACGTCTCGCCGAAGGACGGCCGCTTCTTCTGCGGCGTGCCGACCACCATGGCGGCGGCAGTGCTGGCCCTGACCGTGGCCATCGGCGTGCCGGTACCCGGCCTGGTGATGGTGGCCGGCGTGGCGCTGCTCGCCTTCGCCATGGTGTCGAGCTTCCCGTACGCCAAGCTCGCCCGGCTGCTGAAGCTGCCGCCGTGGCTCTGGCTGGCCCCGGTGATCGGCGCGCTCGTCGACATCCGGCTCACGTTCGCCCTCGTGGTGGTGGGCTACCTGGTCAGCGGGCCGCTGCTCTGGCTGCACCAGCGCCGTACCGCCTGATCCGAGAACGACAGAAGGGGCGCCGCCGCAGCGGCGCCCCTTCTTCGTGTCCGGCGTTCAGCGCCAGCGGGCGATCACCGTCGCGCCGCCGACCACCTTGTCGCCCGGACCGACCAGCGGGTCCGCCGCGTCGGCCGGCAGGTAGACGTCGGTACGCGAACCGAACCGGATCAGGCCGAAGCGCTCACCCCGGGCCAGCAGCGAACCGACCGGCGCCCGCTGCACGATCCGGCGGGCGATCAGCCCGGTGCGCTGCGCCACGACCACGGTGCCGTGGTCGGTGTCCAGCACCGTGTACGCCGCCACGTTGTGCTCGGCATCAGGCTTCATGGCGTTGACGAACCCGCCGTCGGCGACGAAGTAGTCGACCACCTTGCCGGCCACCGGGGCGCGGTTGACGTGCACGTCCAGCACGGACAGGAACACCGCGATCCGCAGCCACTCGCCGTCGCCGAAGCGCTCGTCCTGCAGGCGCTGCACGGAGAGCACCTGGCCGTCCGCCGAGGCGACCACTGCCGACGGGTCCTCCGGCACGTCCCGCTCCGGGTCCCGGAAGAACGCGGCCACCGGCGCGGCGGCCAGCGTCGGCAGCAGCCAGAGCTTCGACTTCGGGCGGGCGGCCCGGGCCAGGGCGGCCAGGCCGAGCGTGATGCCGGCGGCGGCCACCCCGTTCGAGTCGATGTGCATGCCCCGGGTCAGCGGCACGCTCGACGGCCGGTACGCCGGGGACAGCGAGGCCGCGAGCGCGACCGGCGCCGGGGTGAACCGCAGGTGGTGCACGCGTACCGGCGGGGTGTTGCGCAGCACCAGGTCGGTGCGTACGCCGTGCAGCACGCCCTGCCGGTCCAGTTCGCCGTCCGCGCCCTCGGTGCGGAACAGCGGCGCGGCGACGCTCAGCACCGCGCCGTCGGCCAGGTATTTCGTCAGCCCGTCCACAGCGGCACGCGCCTGCTCGGCGGTGCCGGTGAACGGCTCGGCGACGACCACCACGGCGGCGGCGTCCGCCTCGGCGAGGGTGTCGACCACCCGTACCCGGTCGGCGACCCAACGGCCCTGCGCGGTGACGTGCTCCCGCAGCGCGGCCGCCGCGGCGCCCTCCGCCGGCACCACTGTGAGCCGGTCGCCGGGTAGCAGCGCCTCGATCGCCGCGGCCAGCACCGCGGACTCCGGAGTCGCGCCGACCAGCAGGCCGGCCTTCGGGTCGTTACGCCGGGCGAACTCGCTGACGAGCGTGCGGGCGGCGCGCTCGCCGATGCGGACCGCACCGGAGGGACCGGTGACGCGCACGGCGGGGGACTGGGTCATGTCGGGCGGGCTCCTGACGAGGTAGCGGACGGACGGGCGGCGGCTCTCCGGCGTCCCGACCGGCGGCTCCGGCGTGGTCGGGTGCGCGGGCCGGCCGGCGGAGGCGAGATCTCCGCCGACCAGCATAGGCCGCGTTCCGAGGGCCCCGCAGTGGCGCGGTCAGGCCGGGTCGCCCGGCGTACGCCGTTCCTCGCGTGTCTCGTCCGCCGGCGGGTCCACCGCCGGCATCTCGCGGGTGGCGGGCCCCGCGTCGTCGGTCGTCGCCTCGGTGGCCCACTCGTCGGCCACGTCGGACGTCGTCTCGCCGTCGCCGGCCGGGCTGTCGTCCCGGTACGGCGCGGAGACCGTCGCCTCCGGCGGCGCGGGCTGCTCCGCGGCCCGCCCCGAGCGCAGCGCGCCGATCAGCCCGAGCAACCCGATCAGGACCAGGCCGCCGGCCAGGAACCAGCCGACCGGAGGTACGGACAGCCCGAGGATGCGGGCCAGCAGCCACCAGACGGACAGGCCGAGGAAGACGAGTCCGAAAGCGAACGACACGATGTCGGTGCGGTGCGCCTTCATCGGGTCACCTCCAGCTTGCCGGCGTTCACGTGGATGTAGAGGCGCAGCTTGCCCCCGCCGGGGCCGTCGGCGCCGGTGTCGGTGCTCTCCCACTGGCGGTTGCCGAGCCCGCCGCTGCGCTTGCCGAAGACCGAGGCGTCACCGGCGTTCACCTCGGCGACGGTTGTCACGTCCACGTCCGGCGGTACGACCACTGTGGCGTTGCCGAGGTTCACGTCGAGGGTCACCTGCACGTCCTGCTTGTCGAAGTTGATCCCACGCAGGTCGAGTACGGCGTCACCGAGGTTGTTCTCGTACCGGTCGGCCAGGTCGCGCAGGTCGGTCGGCGCCCAGGTGACGTTGCCGTCGATGCCGCGCACCCGGTCGTAGGACTCGGCGACGGTGGCGATGCCGAGCGCCGCCGCGGTCACCAGGCCGAGGGCGATGAGCCAGCGGGCCCGGCCGAACCAGGTGCCCACGAGCAGGCCGAGGCCGATGGTGGCGAGCACCGCGGCGAAGTAGCCGGCGGCGCCGACCGGGAAGACGTCGAGCAGGTCGAGCATGGCCACCACGCCCAGCGCCAGGAAGATCAGCGAGAACGTGATCGCGCCGAGCGGGGACCGCTCCTTGGGCCGCTTCGGCGGTCGCGGCGGCCGGCCCGGCGGTGGCGAGGGCGGCGACCCGGCGTACGGGCCGTGCGGGGCGAACGGCGGGCGGTATCCGCCGGGCGGCAGCGGCGCGCCCACCGGCGCGGGGGGCGGCACGGCGGCCGGCTCACCCAGCGGGGCGCCGGTGCCCGGCGCACCCGGCCAGGAGGGCGCCGCGCCGTAGGCCGGCCAGGTGGCGGTGTCCGCGACCGGACCGCTCACCGGGGGCATCGCGGCGGTCGTCGGCTCGGACCAGCCCGGCCGGGTGCCGGCCGCGGCGGGCCAGCCCGGCGCCGGGAGCGTCGGGTAGCTCGTCCCGGCCTCCGGCAGGCCCGGCTCGCGTCCCGGCGTCGCCGGGTGGCCCGGGCCGGACGGGGACGCCGGTTGGTAGCCGGGCTCGGAGGCGGGCGCCGGGGGATAGCCCGGCTCGGTGCGGCCGGCCGGCGGGTAGCCGGGCTCGGCGTGGGCGGCGTACGACGCTGCTTCGGGGCGTACCGGTGGCGTGGTACCGACCGGCGGCGCGGCGGTCCACGGCGGCCCGGCGGCCCCCGCGGTCCACGTGCCGGGGGCCGGCGGCGCGGGCCAGGCCACCGGCGGCACCGGACCCGGCACCGGGCCGGGCGGCGGTGCCGGCTGAGCCGGCTGAGCCGGCCGCTGCCCCGGGCCGCGCTGCTCGCGGTTGAGCAGCAGCGCGCCGCCGATCAGGATCACCGCGCCCAGCAGGATGGCCCGGAACCCGTCGGTGACGACGTAGGCGAAGCCGAGCGCCACCACGATGCCGAGCACGATCACGGTGATCGGGGACATGCTGGACCGGCCGCGGCCGAGCATGGCCTCCACCGGGGAAGCGGTGTCGCCCTCGCCGGGGATGATCAGCCAGCCGGCGACGTACACGATGATGCCGATGCCACCGAAGAAGCCGAGCACGGCCAGCAGCACGCGCCACAGCACCGGGTCGGTGTTCGTGGCCCGGCCGATGGCGGCGCACACCCCGGCCAGGTAGCGGCCTTCGCGAGGGCGCACCAGCCCGTACCGGGTGGTGAAGCCGGCGGCACCCGGCGGCGGGGCGTACCCCCCGGGTGGCGGGCCGGTGAACGGCTCGCCGCCGGGCGGCGTGGTCGCGTGGTCGGTGGGGGGCGCCGACCCCGGTGGGGGCGGCGGCGGGGCGTCCTGTGCTGCCGCCCAGGGGCGGGGCGGACGGGCAGCGTCCTCGGTCATGCCTCCGATACTGCTTGCCCGGCCGCCCGGACTGCCTCAGGACCCGACCCTGACCCCACCCTGAGATCCGCCGGTGGCGAAAGTCCGGGGCGTCCCCGTGGTCCGGGACGTCGCCGCCGTGTGACGATCTGAGCGTCGGCGCCGCCGCCCTCTCCATCTCGACCTGGGAGTTTCCGATCAGCAGCACCCCTGCCCCGCACGCCCCGCGCCTCTACCGGGCCACCGAGCACCGGCTGGCCGCCGGGGTGGCCGCGGGCATCGCCGAGCACCTGGGCATCCCGGTGCTGCGGGTGCGGATGGCGTTCATGGTCCTGCTCGGGCTCAGCGGCCTCGGGCTGCTGCTGTACGCCGCCTTCTGGGCGGTGGTGCCACCCCGCCCCGGCGACACCGCCGTCCCGCCGCGCCGTGACCTGACCCAGCTGCTGCCGTTCGTGGCGATCGGGCTGGGCGTACTGCTGTTGCAGGTCTTCGCCTTCAACTCGGTGGGCGCGGCCGGCACCGCCGGCTGGCTGGTGGCGATCATCGCGGTCGGCGCGGGCGTCATCTGGCACCAGTCCGGGCCGGAGCGGCGCCGGCAGTGGGGCGACGCGGCGGTGCCCTGGCTGGGCGCGGTGGTGGAGGAGACCGACCGGCGCGCGTTCGTGCTGCGCTTCATCGGCGGCGGCGTGCTCGTCGCGGTCGGCATCATCGGCGTGGCGGCCGTCTACTCGCCGGCGCAGAACTTCGACGCGGTGCTCAACGGCGTGATCTTCGCGCTGGTCGGGCTGGCCGGCGTCGGCGTGGTGACCGGCCCAGTGCTCTGGCGGACCTGGAACCAGCTCCGCTCGGAGCGGGAGGGACGCATCCGCGAGCAGGAGCGGGCCGAGCTGGCCGCCATGGTCCACGACCAGGTGCTGCACACGCTGGCCCTGATCCAGCGCAACGCCAGCGACGTCAAGACGGTGCAGCGGCTGGCCCGTGGCCAGGAGCGCTCGCTGCGCAACTGGCTCTACAAGCCGACCGCCTCGCCGACCGAGCGGTTCGCGGCCGCGCTGGAGCAGGCCGCCGCCGAGGTGGAGGACACGTTCGCCATCACTGTCGAGGCGGTGGTCGTCGGCGACCGGGAGACCGACGAGCGGGTCGGCGCGCTCGTGGCCGCCGCCCGGGAGGCCCTGGTCAACGCGGCCCGGCACGCCGGTGTGCAGACCGTGTCGCTCTACGCCGAGGTGGAGCCGGAGCAGGTGAGCGTCTTCGTCCGGGACCGGGGCAAGGGCTTCGACCCGGATACGGTGGAGAATCACCGGCACGGCGTCCGAGGATCGATCATCGGGCGGATGAAGCGGCACGGCGGCCGGGCGGAGATCCGGTCCGAGCCGGGAGAAGGGACCGAGGTCCGGCTGATCCTGCCGATCAGCGGCTCCGGCTCCACGGCGGAAAGGGACAGGTGACATGTCCGAGCAGGAACCGGTCGAGGGCACGGCGCCGCGCGGGCCGCTGCGGGTCTTCCTCGTCGACGACCACGCGATGTTCCGGGCCGGCGTGCGCGCCGAGCTGGGCGCGCGGGTCGAGGTGGTCGGCGAGGCCAGCTCGGTGGCCGAGGCGGTGACCCGGATCGCGGCCACCGCGCCGGACGTGGTGCTGCTCGACGTGCACATGCCCGACGGCGGCGGCCGCGCGGTGCTGGAGGCGATGCGGCGTACCCACCCGCAGGTGCGGTTCCTCGCGCTGAGCGTGTCCGACGCCGCCGAGGACGTGATCGGGCTGATCCGGGCCGGCGCGCGGGGCTACGTCACCAAGACGATCTCCCCGGAGGAGCTGACCGACGCGATCCGCCGGGTGGCCGACGGCGACGCCGTGTTCAGCCCCCGGCTGGCCGGGTTCGTGCTTGACGCGTTCGCGTCCCGGCCGGACGCGCCGGTGGCCGACCCCGAGCTGGACCAGCTCACCAACCGGGAGCGCGAGGTGCTCCGGCTGCTCGCCCGCGGGTACGCCTACAAGGAAATCGCCAAGGAGCTGTACATCTCGATCAAGACGGTCGAGACGCACGTCTCCAACGTCCTGCGCAAGCTCCAGATGTCGAACCGGTACGAGCTGTCCCGCTGGGCTGCCGACCGCCGCCTGGTCTGAGCCCACGTCGCTCGGCGACCCCCTGGGAGGCATCGTCCCCCCGGGGGGTCGTTGTTGTCCGCACAGTCGACGTCGGTATCCTCCGGACGGACAAAAAAGCCGCAGCCGTGCGCCCGTTGACGGGCCGGGAGCGGGCGCCGTCCACGTCACAGCGCTTGCGGGCGGCAGGGATGCCCGTCAACCTCCATGTGCCCGTCTTGCCTGTTCAGGGCCCTATCGTCCGTACGCTTTGTGATCTTTTCTCAAGTATCGGCAACGTGGCGGGCAACTAACGTCTTGATAACGGCACCTTCACGGAAAGGGCCGGTGGGTGTCACAGTGGCAGCACCTCACCCCCCGGTGTGAGGCATCTCGTCGGGCCTGCCGACCACGTGGACGCCGCCACCAGCGTCGCCGCGTGGTTGTCGACCCTGCGCGGTGCCCACGTCCAAGGTGTGGCGCCCGGCGGATCGGTACCCCTGGGGTGTCCCGAAATCCTCTGCGGTAAACCGACGTCCGGCTTGTCCGGGTCGCCGGTGGTGTCACCCCCAAACGTGCGTGAAACCCACGACGGAACCAGGTTAAGAAAGAGGAGGCCCCTCGGAATGAGAGTCTCGAAGCGGGCGAGCGGCGCGCTCGCGGTGGGCGCGGCATTCGCGCTCGTCGCGTCCGGCTGCTCCAGCGGGAACAACGACGGTGGCGACGCCGGCGCCAGCTCGGACGGCGCGATCGTCATCGACGGTACCCAGCCGGAGAACCCCCTGGTTCCGGCGAACACCACCGAGACCGGTGGCGGCGCGATCATCGACTGGATGTGGAGCGGTCTGGTCGAGTACCCCAACAACGGTGGGGCGCCGCAGAACCTGCTCGCCGAGTCGATCGAGACGAGCGACTCGAAGGTCTTCAAGATCAAGATCAAGCAGAACACCAAGTTCCACGACGGCACCACCGTCAAGGCCGAGAGCTTCGTCAAGGCCTGGAACTGGGCGGCGTACGGCCCGAACGGCGCGCAGAACGCCTCCTTCTTCTCCGACATCCAGGGCTTCGACGAGGTCTACACCGAGGACCCGGACGGCCCGGACGGCCCGCAGAAGGCCCCGGAGCCCAAGGCCAAGGACATGTCCGGCCTCAAGGTCGTCGACGACTGGAACTTCGAGGTCACGCTGAACGCGCCGACCGCCGTGTTCCCGACCAAGCTCGGCTACAGCGCCTTCGTGCCGCTGCCGGACGCCTTCTTCTCCACCACCCCGGCGGAGTTCGGCAAGAAGCCGATCGGTAACGGCCCGGTCAAGCTCGTCTCCTGGCAGGACGACGTCGAGATCAAGCTGACCCGCTTCGACGACTACAGCCTGCGCGACAAGATGAAGATCAAGGACGTCACCGTCAAGATCTACCAGGACGACACGGCGGCCTACAACGACCTGCTCGCCGGCAACCTGGACTTCCAGCAGCAGGTTCCGGTCTCCGCGCTGGCCGGTGACAAGTGGAAGACCGACCTGGCCGAGCGGGCCATGTCCTCGACCACCCCGTCGACCGGCATCATCGCCTTCCCGATCTACGACAAGCGCTTCCAGAACCCGAAGCTGCGCAAGGCGATCTCGCTGTCCATCGACCGGCAGGCGATCACCGACAAGATCTTCTTCGGTACCCGTAAGCCGGCCGACAGCTGGGCCAACCCGCTGACCCCGGGCGCCGAGCCGGGCAACTGCACCGCCTGCAAGTTCGACGTGGCCGAGGCCAAGAAGCTCTACGCCGAGTCCGGTGGCTTCCAGGGCAAGCTGACCCTGTCGTACAACGCGGACGCCAGCCACAAGGAGTGGATGGAGGCCGTCGCCCAGCAGATCAAGACCAACCTGGGCATCGACGCGGTCGCCGTCGGCGTGCCGACCTTCGCGGTCTTCCGCGCCAACATCAACGCCTACAAGATGACCGGCGCGTACCGGGCCGGCTGGCAGCAGGACTACCCGGACGTGGAGAACTGGATCAACCCGCTCTACGTCACCGGTGGTTCCTCGAACGACGGCAAGTACAGCAACCCGCAGGTGGACGCCCTCTCGAAGGAGGCCACCGCGGCCCCCAGCATCGAGGAGGCCCACAAGAAGTTCGCTGAGGCCGTCAAGCTGATCGACCAGGACGTTCCGTCGATGCCGATCTACTTCGGTGGCCAGCAGTCCGGCCACTCGGAGAAGATCAAGAAGCTCGAGCTGACCAACGTCGGCGAGCTCGACATCACCTCGGTCGAGCTCTGATCCGAACGCTCTGACCCCGGGTCGGGCTCGCCTACCGGTGAGCCCGACCCGGGGCCGTTCCGCGAGGGGGTGTACAACGAACCCCTCGCAACGTTGTCGCCGCCGCGCCGGCCCGCCCCGGCGCTCCCTGTCTGGAGGACCACCCCATGGGCCGTTATCTCTTGAGACGGCTGCTGCAACTCGTGCCGGTGTTCATCGGTACGACGTTCCTGATCTACTGGCTCGTCTGGTCAGTGCCCGGTGACCCCTTCGCCGGCAAGTGCGGCGACCGCGGTTGCCCGCCGAACTACCGCGCCATGATGACCGAGAAGTACAACCTCGACGAGTCGATCTGGGTGCAGTACGCCAGCTACATGAAGAACCTTCTGCAGGGTGACTTCGGTATCACGTTCGGCGGTCGCGAGATCAGCGACATCATCGCCACGTCGTACCCGAACACCCTGAAGCTGGCGGTGGTCGCCCTCGCCATCGAGGCCGTGATCGGTCTCGGCGCCGGCATCCTCACCGGCCTGCGGCGCAACGGCTTCCTGGACAACCTGGTCCTGGTCTCCACCCTCTTCCTGATCGCCCTCCCGGTCTTCGTCATCGGCTTCGTGCTGCAGTGGCTGCTCGGTGTGAAGTGGGGCATCATCAACCCGACCGTGTCCAACGAGATGCGGTTCAGTGAACTGATCGTGCCGGGCTTCGTGCTCGGAAGCGCATCGATGGCGTACATCGCCCGGGTGGCGCGTACGAGCATCGCCGAGAACCGGCGTGCCGACTACGTCCGCACCGCGATCGCCAAGGGCCTCCCGATGCGCCGCGTGGTCGGCGTGCACCTGCTGCGCAACTCGCTCATCCCGGTGGTCACCCTGCTCGGCACCGACCTCGGCGCGCTGATGGGTGGCGCGATCGTGACGGAGGGCATCTTCGGCATCAACGGCATCGGCCGTCAGGTGCTCCGCTCGATCGTCACCAAGGAGAGCGCTACCGTTGTCGGCATCGTCGTGGTGTTGGTGCTCGTCTATCTCATCATGAACCTGGTGGTGGACCTGCTCTACGCCGCCCTCGACCCGAGGATCCGCTATGAGTGACCGCCGCAGCGTACGAAACGTCCCAGCAGTCTGCGCGGGTAACCACGCCCGCGCCGAGCGCAGCGAGGTACGGGCATGAGTGACCCGAATACCGCGTCGATCGTGTCGACGCCGCCCGCGACCATGCCCACCGAGGCGGGGTCGGGCGCGCCCACCAACGCGGGCCTGCCGGAGAGCGCGAAGCAGAACAAGCCGCGTGGCCTGCTCGGTGACGCCTGGATCGACCTGCGCCGCAAGCCGCTGTTCTGGATCTCGGCGACGATCATCCTGATCTTCCTCGTGATGGCGGCCTTCCCGTGGCTGTTCACCTCCGGCGACGCGGTCAACGGCTCGCTGGACCGCAGCCGGGTCGAGCCGTCGTCGGCCGCCTGGTTCGGCTACGACGTGCAGGGCCGCGACGTCTACGCCCGGGTCATCTACGGCGCCCGCGCCTCGATCGTGGTGGCAGTGGTCTCCACCGTCCTGACGCTGCTCGTCGGCGGCACGATGGGCATCATCGCCGGCTACCGCGGCGGCTGGGTGGACGCGCTGCTGTCCCGTGTCGCGGACATCTTCTTCGGCCTGCCGTTCGTGCTCGGCTCGATCGTCATCCTGACCACGTTCAACGGGTCCGGCACCGACAACGGCGAGTGGACGATCATGGGCCTGGTCATCCTGTCCCTGAGCGTGCTGAGCTGGCCGGTGGTGATGCGGCTGATGCGCTCCTCGGTGCTCGCCACCAAGGAGGCCGACTACATCGTCGCGGCCCGCGCGCTCGGCGCCAGCACCGGCCGGATCATCCTCAAGCACCTGCTGCCGAACTGCCTGGCCCCGCTTCTGGTCTACGGCACGATCATGGTCGGCTCGTTCATCGGCGCGGAGGCCACGCTCTCGTTCCTTGGCATCGGCCTGAAGAGCCCGGTCGTCTCCTGGGGCATCATGATCAGCGAGGCGCAGAACTACATCCGGGTCTCGCCGTACCTGCTGTTCTTCCCCTCCGCGTTCCTCGTCGCCGCAGTGCTGAGCTTCGTCATGCTCGGCGAGGCGGTCCGCGAGGCCCTCGACCCGAAGCTTCGATAGGGGAACTGAGTTGTCCGACATTCTCGTGTCCGAGCAGTCCGCGCCGGGCGCCGACGGATCCGGTCGCCCCTCGGGCCGGCTGCTCGAGGTCGACGACCTTCGGGTGGAGTTCCGTACCCGGGACGGCGTCGCCAAGGTCATCAACGGAGTCACGTACCACGTCGACGCGGGGGAGACCCTCGCCGTGCTCGGCGAATCGGGCTCCGGCAAGAGCGTCACCGCGCAGACCATCATGGGCATCCTGGACACCCCGCCCGGGTTCGTCACCGGCGGCCAGGTCCGCTTCCACGGCAAGGACATGCTCACCATGTCCCCCGAACAGCGGCGGCGGATCCGGGGCGAGGGCATCGCCATGATCTTCCAGGACTCGCTCTCGGCCCTCAACCCGGTTTTCACAGTCGGCTTCCAGATCGCCGAGCAGTTCCGCATCCGGCGCGGCATGAGCCGCTCGGACGCCAAGAAGCGCGCGATCGAGATGCTCGACCAGGTGAAGATCCCCAACGCCAAGGGCCGGTTCAGCAACTACCCGCACCAGTTCTCCGGCGGTATGCGGCAGCGCGCCATGATCGCCATGTCGCTGGCGCTGGACCCCGAGGTGCTGATCGCCGACGAGCCGACCACCGCCCTGGACGTGACCGTGCAGGCCCAGATCATGGACCTGCTCGGTGAGCTCCAGCGGGAACGGCAGATGGGCATGATCCTGATCACCCACGACCTCGGCGTGGTCGCCGACGTCGCGGACCGGATCGCGGTCATGTACGCCGGCCGGATCGTCGAGGAAGCCGACGTCTACGACCTGTACCGCAAGCCGGCACACCCGTACACGCTCGGCCTGCTCAACTCGATCCCGCGGATGGACGAGAAGGGCCAGGAGCTCCGCACGATCAAGGGCCTCCCGCCGAACCTGATGAACATCCCGCCGGGCTGCGCGTTCAACCCGCGCTGCCCGATGGCGCAGCCGGTGTGCCGGGAGAAGGTCCCGCCGCTGCTGCAACTGGGCAACGGCCGGGCCAGCGCCTGCCACTTCGCCGAGGAACTGGTGAACCGTGACTGAGAACATCATCGAGGTTCGTGACCTGGTCAAGCACTACCCCGTGACCCGGGGCGTGGTGTTCAAGAAGACCATCGGCCACGTCAAGGCGGTCGACGGCGTCTCCTTCGACCTCAAGGCCGGCGAGACGCTCGGCGTGGTCGGCGAGTCCGGCTGTGGCAAGTCCACGCTGGCCCGGGTGCTGATGAACCTGGAGAAGCCGACCGGCGGCCAGGTGCTCTACAAGGGCCAGGACATCTCCAAGCTCTCCGGTGGCGCGCTGCGTCGGCTGCGCCGGCAGATCCAGCTGGTGATGCAGGACCCGTACACCTCGCTCAACCCCCGGATGACGGTGGGTGACCTGATCGGCGAGCCGTTCGAGATCCACCCCGAGGTGGCTCCGCGCGGCAGCCGGCGCACCAAGGTCAAGGAGCTGCTCGACCTGGTCGGCCTCAACCCGGAGCACATCAACCGGTACCCGCACCAGTTCTCCGGCGGCCAGCGGCAGCGCATCGGCATCGCCCGGGCGCTGGCGCTGCGGCCCGAGGTGATCGTCTGCGACGAGCCGGTGTCGGCGCTGGACGTCTCCATCCAGGCGCAGGTGATGAACCTGTTGGAGAAGCTCCAGGGTGAGTTCGGCCTGTCGTACGTCTTCATCGCCCACGACCTGTCGGTGGTGCGGCACCTCTCCGACCGGGTCGCGGTGATGTACCTGGGCAAGATGGTGGAGATCGGCACCGAGGACGAGATCTACGAGCGTCCGACCCACCCGTACACCCAGGCGCTGCTGTCGGCGGTGCCGGTGCCCGACCCGACGGTGCGCGAGAGCAAGGCGATCATCCGGCTCCAGGGCGACGTCCCCTCGCCGGTCAGCCCGCCCTCGGGCTGCCGGTTCCGGACCCGGTGCTGGAAGGCGCAGGACGTCTGCGCCCAGGAGGTGCCGCTGCTCCAGATCCGGCCGGGCTCGGACCACCCGAGCGCCTGCCACTTCGCGGAGAAGCGGGAGATCGTCGTCACCCACGACGCGGCCTGACCCGAACCGGACCGCCTGCCGGCGTCAACTCGACGCCGGCAGGCGGTTCGTCGTATCCGGGGGCGTCACGGCGTCACAGCGGGCCGCGACCGGCGCGCAGCAGCAGGAGCGCGAGCTGGGTGCCGTCCGCGCCGAGCTCGGCCCGGAACCGCTCCAGGATCTCCCGTTCGCGGGAGAGCACGAGCCGGGTCCCACCGGAGGCCATCCGGGTCGCGCCGACCTCCTGGGAGAGCGCGGCCCGCTCCTGCCAGAGCGCGATGAGCGTGCTGTCGATCTCGTCGATCCGCCGCCGGATCTCACCGATCCGCTCGGCGGCCGTCGCGTCGTCGGTGCCGGTCCGGGACGCCGCGGCGCCGCTCGGGTCGGCGTCGGCCGGCCGGCCGTTGCGCGCCGGGCTGCCGCTGGACTCCACCACGTCAGTCATCATCGTCGTCCCTCTCGGGGCTCGGGCCCGGTACCCGGATCCCGGGACGGAAACGCCCCGGGCTCTCCGAGCCCGGGGCGTTTCGTAGGTCTGTGATCAGGCGCGACCCACGGCTGCCGGACTCCCGGTGCCGTAGTAAAAGTAGAAGCGCTGATCGAACACGTCGTCGAGTATGCCGACCACCCGGGCGGGCGCGCAAGAAGACGCACCAACAGGTGAGACGTGCCGCCGGGCGCCGACCGGCCGCGCGGGCGGGGAAGTGTCCGGCCGACGGCATAGACTCGGACTGCGATGCATCCTCTCTTCGACATCCCCGCGTCCCCGCCTGCGCCGGAGTCCCGGCCGACCCCGCCGCGCCGCCCCGGGGCCCCCGGGTCGGACCCGCAGGCCCTCCTCGACGGCCTGAACGGCCCCCAGCGGGACGCGGTGACCCACGCCGGCTCCCCGCTGCTCATCGTGGCCGGCGCCGGCTCCGGCAAGACCCGGGTGCTGACCAACCGGATCGCCTACCTGCTCGCCGCCCAGGACGTGCATCCCGGCGAGATCATCGCGATCACCTTCACCAACAAGGCCGCCGGCGAGATGAAGGAGCGGGTGGCCGCGCTCGTCGGCCCGCGCGCCCGGATGATGTGGGTGTCGACGTTCCACTCCGCGTGCGTACGCATCCTGCGGGCCGAGCACGAGCACGCCGGCCTGAAGTCGACGTTCTCGATCTACGACGCGGACGACTCGCGCCGGCTGATGCAGATGGTCGCCCGCGAGCTGGACCTGGACCCGAAGCGCTACCCGGCCCGGGGTCTGGCCGCCCAGGTGTCGAACCTGAAGAACGAGCTGGTCGACCCGGAGGAGTTCGCCGGCCGGGCCAAGGGGCCGAACGAGCGGGCGCTGGCCGAGGCGTACACGCTCTACCAGCGGCGGCTGCGCGAGGCGCACGCGCTGGACTTCGACGACCTGATCATGACCACGGTGCACCTGCTCCAGTCGCACCCGCACGTGGCGGAGAGCTACCGGCGGCGGTTCCGGCACGTGCTGGTCGACGAATACCAGGACACCAACCACGCCCAGTACGTGCTGATCAAGGAGCTGGTCTCCGGCACCGAGGGGATCCCGCCGGCCGAGCTGTGCGTGGTCGGCGACGCCGACCAGTCGATCTACGCGTTCCGCGGCGCGACCATCCGCAACATCCTGGAGTTCGAGCGGGACTTCACCGACGCCCGCACGATCCTGCTGGAGCAGAACTACCGCTCGACCCAGACCATCCTCAACGCGGCGAACGCGGTCATCGACCGCAACACCTCCCGCAAGCCGAAGCGGCTGTGGAGCGACGCCGGGGCCGGGGAGCAGATCGTCGGGTACGTCGCCGACACCGAGCACGCCGAGGCCGACTGGGTCGCCCGCGAGATCGACCGGCTGGTCGACGACGGCGACACCCGCCCGGGCGACGTGGCCGTCTTCTACCGCACCAACGCCATGTCCCGCGTGTTCGAGGAGGTGTTCATCCGGGTCGGCCTGCCCTACAAGGTGGTCGGCGGGGTGCGCTTCTACGAGCGCAAGGAGGTCCGCGACGCGCTCGCGTACCTGCGCGCGGTGGTGAACGACGACGACACGGTCAGCCTGCGGCGGATCCTGAACACCCCGCGCCGGGGCATCGGCGAGCGGGCCGAGGCGTGCGTGGAGGCGCTGGCCGCGCGCGACCGCATCTCCTTCGGCGCCGCGCTGCGCCGGGCCAAGGACGCACCAGGCATCTCCACCCGGGCCGCGAACGGCATCGCCGAGTTCGTCGCGCTGCTCGACGCGGCGCGGGAGCTGGCCGCCACCGGCACGCCGGAGGAGGTGCTGGAGGCGGTGCTGACCCGCTCGGGCTACCTGGCCGAGCTGGAGGAGAGCCTCGACCCGCAGGACGCCGGCCGGGTGGACAACCTCCAGGAGCTGGTGAGCGTCGCCCGGGAGTACACCGAACGGATCGAGGCGCTCGGCGCCGAGGACGAGCGGGCCACCCTGGCCGGGTTCCTGGAGCAGGTGGCGCTCGTCGCCGACGCCGACCAGATCCCCTCCGACGACCCGGACCACCAGGGCGTGGTCACACTGATGACGCTGCACACGGCCAAGGGCCTGGAGTTCCCGGTGGTCTTCCTGACCGGCCTGGAGGACGGCGTCTTCCCGCACCTGCGCTCGCTCGGCGACACCCGGGAGCTGGAGGAGGAGCGGCGGCTGGCGTACGTGGGCATCACCCGGGCCCGCCAGCGTCTCTACCTGTCCCGCGCGGTGACCCGGTCGGCGTGGGGCGCGCCCGCGTACAACCCGCCGTCGCGGTTCCTGGAGGAGCTGCCGCCGGAGCTGGTCCGCTGGGAGCGCACCGAGGGGTCGTACACCTCGTGGGGTGGCGGGGGCGGCGGCGTCGGCGGCCGGGCGGACCGCCTGGGCCGCGGCGGCTTCGCCGGCGGCACGCCGAAGGCGACCGAGCTGGCGAAGCGGCTGGGCGTGGACGCCAGCCGGCTGTCCACGGCGAGTGAGCTGAAGCAGGCCCCGAAGGTCTCGGCCGGGGACCGGGTCAACCACCAGCGGTACGGCCTGGGCCGGGTGCTGGCGGTGGAGGGGGCCGGGCCGGGTGCCCGGGCGCAGATCGACTTCGGCGACCAGACGATGTGGCTGGTGCTGCGGCACGCCCCGATCGACAAGCTCTGAGCGTGAGCGGGCCCGGCCCGGCTCGTGGCCGGACCGGGCCCTGCCCCTGTCGTGGCGCGGTCAGCAGGCCACGTCGATGCCCCGCGCGCGCAGGAACGGCGCCGGGTCGATCTGGTTCCACATGGCGCCCTGGTGCACCTCGAAGTGCAGGTGCGGGCCGGTGGAGTCGCCGGTGGAGCCTTCGTAGCCGATGACCTGACCGGCGGTGACCTTGTCGCCCACGGCGACGGCGAGCCGGCTCTGGTGGGCGTAGTGGGTCAGGTAGCCGTTGTGGTGGTCGATGAAGACCGAGATGCCGTAGCCGTCGCCCACGTCGCCGGCCTTGACCACAGTGCCCGCCGCGGCGGCGTGGATCGGGGTGCCGGCCGGCATGGCGAAGTCGATGCCGGCGTGCTGGGTGCCCCAGCGGGGCCCGTAGCAGGACGTGATGTCCGCGCCCTTCATCGGGATGACCCAGGTCGGCTTCTTCGCCACCGCCTTCTTCGCCACGGTCTTCTTCGGCTTGGGCTTGGCGGTGGCCGTCTTCTTCGGCGCCGGGGTGGTCGCGCTCGGGCTCGGCGCGGGGCTGGCCGGGACGGCGGACGGGGTGATCGGTTCGCGGGCCGAGCGGTCGGCGCGGGCCGCGTCGTCGACGCGGGCCTGTACGCCGAGGTCGACGGCGGCCGGCGTCGGCGCGGACCGGTCGGCGACGGTGACCACGCCGCCGATGCCGAGGCCGAGCAGGGCCACCGCGCCGGTGACCACGTATGCGGTGCGCCGGGCGCGACGCGGACGCCGGTGCCGGGCGGGAGCGTTGTCCGGGGTGGGGCTGCTGTGCTGCACGGGATCCTTCACCAGTCGAGGGGCACGTGACCACGAAATACTGGTGTCGGCGCAGGTGGTGGCGGGTATCGGGTGGCCGGAGCGGTGGCTGCGGGCCGTCGCGCCGTGCCCGGTTGCGGACCGGACGGGCGGTTCATCGGCGAAGACGATCACCTACCGATGTGGTCCCGCTCACACTGGCGGGTGTGACGTGGCAGACTTCCGCCAAACGAAACCGCCCGGATCGTGTGATCCGGGCGGTGACGGGGCGTACTGAGCGTCAGGAGGCGGCTACGTCGCCGTAAATCGCTTCGATTTCGAGCTGGATGTCCACTCCGCGCTCCTTGAGGAACGCCACCGGGTCCTGCGGCTGGCCCTTGACATGGATCTCCAGGTGCAGGTGGGAGCCGTAGGAGTGGCCGGTGTTGCCGACCAGGCCGAGCTGGTCGCCGGCCTTCACCTCCTGGCCCTCCTTGACCGACACGGCGGAGGAGTGGCCGTAGATGGCCTCGGTGCCGTCGGAGTGCTTCACGATCACCGCGTAGCCGTAGCCGCCGAACCAGCCCGCCTTGGTGACCGTCCCGGCGTGGACCGCCTTGTACGGCGTGCCCTCCGGCGCAACCAGGTCGATGCCGGTGTGCAGCTTGCCCCAGCGCATGCCGTAGGGGGACTTGAAGTCGTAGCCGTGCAGCGGCAGGAGCCACGGGTCCTGCTCGGTGATCTTGCTGTCGGTGCGGTCGGACCGGGACGCGCGGTCGGCGCTGTCGGCACGGGCCGCCGCATCCTGGCTGGCGACCGAGGCCTGCCGGAGCTCGTCGAGGACCGAGGGGTTGACGCTCTTGGCGTCAGGAAGGGCGTTCGCGCCGATGGCGACGATGCCGGCGCCGACGAACGCGGTGGTGACCACCGCCGCGTAGCGGCTCCGCGGGGGGGTGGGTACGCGACGGCGGCCGCGATAGCGATCGGGCTCAGACGACAGGCGCTGGCGCACGCACACCCTCCGTTGTCGGGGATCCGATGCGACTCCGGACCGTTCGGTGAAGCTCGGTGGAACCTCCGGTGTCGCGTCGTCACCCGTCCGTGGACCTGATGACAACCGTGGACACGTTAGCCAACTGCCACTCCTGTCACAAGCCGAAGCGCCGAACTGGCGATTCGTTATGTCCGTTTCCATCCTGGCTTGTCATGTCTCGTGCCGCCGGTCGGATGGGCCTCCGACTGTCCATTCGTCGCGGACAGTGACCGATCGGCGGAGGTGTCCGGCTTTCCGCGTCCGCGCCTGAGCGGTAGGAGAGTAGCCCGGGCGTGGGACGGTCCAGGCCCCGCTTTCCGCCCCCCGCTCCGCCGGGTTACCGTTCGTTCAGGTCAGTGTCCTGGTGAAAGGTGTGCGCAGATGAGCTCTCGTATCCGGGTCGTCGTCGCGAAGCCCGGCCTGGACGGCCACGACCGGGGCGCGAAGGTCGTCGCGCGTGCCCTGCGCGACGCGGGCATGGAGGTCATCTACACCGGCCTGCACCAGACGCCAGAGCAGATCGTGGAGACCGCCATCCAGGAGGACGCGGACGCGGTCGGCCTGTCCGTGCTCTCCGGCGCGCACATGACGCTGTTCAAGCGCGTACTCGAACTGCTCGCCGAGCGCGAGGCCACCGACATCGTGGTGTTCGGCGGCGGGATCATCCCCGAGGCCGACCTGCCGGAGCTGGAGCGGCTCGGCGTCGCGAAGATCTTCACCCCCGGCGCGACCACCGGGTCGATCGTCGAATGGGTGCGGGAGAACGTGGCCCAGCCGGTCGGCTGACCCGCCGCATCTGCGGCTCCGGGCACGGGGGAGGGGCCGGACGCACCCCTCACACGCCCGGCCCCTCTATGCACGATGCCCCGCCGCCACCCCTCGACCGACAGGGCATCGGCCGCTCCCGTCGTCGCGCTTGACCAGCGCTCCGACATCACACTCAACGACGCCCCCGACCGGCGGTTACGCCCGGTCCGGCACATCCCCCGGACGGCTGACAACCGCGGCCGCCGCCGCGTGCCGGCGCCGCCGGAAACCGGTGCCGGCCGAAGAGGGCTGTGCATTACCGCACACCCCGCACCCGCTCGGTTGCCGCCGGTTCCCATCTCGTTAGGCTGCGGCAAATGGCCTGTCTCTTCTGATGACAGGCGTCAAACTGATTTTCCAACGCTGGTGGCGGCGCGACGGCGCGCCGCGGAGACGGGACGGGACGCGCAAACGTGGACCTGTACGAGTACCAGGGGCGGGACCTGTTCGAGCGGCACGGCTTGCCCGTGCTCGCCGGCGGCGTCGCCACTACCCCGGAGGAGGCCCGCGCGATCGCCGAACGCCTCGGCGGTCGGGTGGTCGTCAAGGCGCAGGTGAAGGTCGGTGGCCGCGGCAAGGCCGGCGGCGTGAAGCTGGCCGAGGGCGCGGAGGAGACGGTGGCCCGGGCCACCGACATCCTCGGCATGGACATCAAGGGTCACACCGTCCACAAGGTCATGATCACCGTGACCGCGGACGTGGCCGAGGAGTACTACTTCTCTTACCTGCTCGACCGGGCGAACCGCACCTTCCTCTGCATCGCCAGCGTGGCCGGCGGCATGGACATCGAGCAGGTCGCCGCCGAGACGCCCGAGAAGGTCGTCAAGGCTCCGATCGACGCCAACACCGGCGTCGACGAGGCGAAGGCCCGGGAGATCGTCACCGCGGCCGGCTTCCCGGCCGAGGTCGCCGACCAGGTCGTCGACGTCGCGGTGAAGCTGTGGCAGGCGTTCGTCGCCGAGGACGCCACGCTCGTCGAGGTGAACCCGCTGGCCACCACCAAGGACGGCAAGCTGCTGCTCCTGGACGCCAAGGTCACGCTGGACGAGAACGCCGCGTTCCGGCACCCGGACCACGAGGCCCTGGTCGACCAGGCGTCGGTGGACCCGCTGGAGCAGGCCGCCAAGGCCAAGGACCTCAACTACGTCAAGCTCGACGGCGAGGTCGGCATCATCGGCAACGGCGCGGGCCTGGTCATGTCCACGCTCGACGTGGTCGCGTACGCGGGCGAGCGGCACGGCGGCGTCAAGCCAGCCAACTTCCTCGACATCGGCGGCGGCGCGAGCGCCGAGGTGATGGCGAACGGCCTGGAGATCGTCCTGTCCGACCCGTCGGTCAAGAGCGTCTTCGTCAACGTCTTCGGCGGCATCACCGCGTGCGACGCGGTCGCCAACGGCATCGTGCAGGCCCTGGCGCTGCTGGAGCAGCGCGGCGAGAAGGCCACCAAGCCGCTCGTCGTCCGTCTCGACGGCAACAACGCCGAGGCCGGTCGGGCGATCCTCGACGGCGCGGCCAACCCGCTGATCCAGCGGGTCGACACCATGGACGGCGCGGCCGAGCGGGCCGCCGAGCTGGCAGCTGCGGGGGTCTGACAATGGCTATCTGGCTGACCAAGGACTCCAAGGTCATCGTGCAGGGGATGACCGGTTCCGAGGGTTCCAAGCACACCCGGCGGATGCTCGCCGCCGGCACCAACGTGGTCGGCGGCGTGAACCCGCGCAAGGCCGGCACCACCGTCGACTTCGACGGCACCGAGCTGCCCGTCTTCGCGTCCGTCGCGGACGCGATGAAGTCCACCGGCGCGGACGTCACAGTCATCTTCGTGCCGCCGCAGTTCACCAAGGCCGCCGTGGTCGAGGCGATCGACGCCGGCATCGACCTGGCCGTGGTGATCACCGAGGGCGTGCCGGTGCACGACACCGCCGCGTTCTGGGCGTACAACAAGTCCAAGGGCGAGCGCACCCGGATCATCGGCCCGAACTGCCCGGGCATCGCCTCGCCGGGCGCGTCCAACGCCGGCATCATCCCGGCCGACATCACCGGCTCCGGCCGCATCGGCCTGGTCAGCAAGAGCGGCACGCTGACCTACCAGATGATGTACGAGCTGCGCGACATCGGCTTCTCCACCTGCGTCGGCATCGGCGGTGACCCGATCATCGGCACCACCCACATCGACGCCCTGGCCGCCTTCGAGGCGGACCCGGAGACCGACGCGATCGTCATGATCGGTGAGATCGGCGGCGACGCCGAGGAGCGGGCGGCCGAGTTCATCAAGGCCAACGTCACCAAGCCGGTGGTCGGCTACATCGCCGGCTTCACCGCCCCGCCCGGCAAGACCATGGGTCACGCCGGCGCGATCATCTCGGGCTCGGCGGGCACCGCCGACGCCAAGAAGGCGGCGCTGGAGGCGGTGGGCGTCAAGGTCGGCAAGACCCCGACCGAGACCGCCAACCTGATGCGGGAGCTCATGTCCGGCCGCTGAGCGGCCGTACCACGCGCCGAGGGGGCCGACCGGGGAACCGGCCGGCCCCCTCGCGTTCAGCGGTACCAGTACGGGTAGTACGAGTTGCCCCGGGCCCGCACGATGGCGCTGGCGACGATGTTGATCACACCGAACGCGATGGCCAGCCAGCCGAGCAGCTGCGACTTGCCGTTGCGCCGCGCGTCGCGGATCGACAGCGCGCCGAAGACGATGCCCAGGATGCCGCAGCAGAACAGGCCGAAGACGATGCCGAGGACGCCCCAGAGCGTGGTCCGGTCCCGGCCGACGGCCGGCGGCGGCGGTGGTGGCGGATACGGAGCGTGCACGGCTTCCTCCGAACGGTAGGCGCCGCGACGGGAATGGTCGCGTCTGAGGCCGAGGCTAGACCGGATCACCACCGCTGAGGCGGGGGTTCGGCGAACTCGCCGCGCTGCCGACCCGGTATCGGACTGCCGTCCTTCCCGCGGCGTGCCAGAGTAGACCCGATGTCACGTGTCACCCCTGACCAGCCACGCCGTCCGGCTTCCGGTCCCCGCGCCGGGGAACGGCCACCCGGCCGCGCCCGCCCGGCCGCGCGGGTGCCCGCGCCGCGCTCGGGCGAGGAGCCGCGCAGCCGGGCGCCGTTGCCCGTCGCGGCCGGGGTGGCGGCGCTCTGGGCCGCGCTGACCTCGTGGCTGCCGGTCTCCGTCGTGCTGGGCCTGGCCCAGCTCAGCGAGGACGCCGGCTCGCTCGGTGGCGCGCTGCGCGCCGGCCTGGCCGGCTGGCTGCTCGGGCACGGCGTGCCGCTGCAGACCACAGCCGGGCCGCTGGGCCTGATCCCGCTCGCGCTGAGCGCGCTCGCCGTCTGGCGGCTCACCCGCGCCGGCGTGCACGTCAGCCGAGCCGTCGGCGCGCGCGGGGCCGGCTCGCCCCGCCAGGCGCTCACCGTCGCGGCCGCCGTCGGGATCGCGTACGCGCTGCTCGGCGCGCTCGCCGCGTTCGCCGTCGACGCGGGCGGGCTGCGGGTCTCCCCGGTCACCGCCGCGCTCACGTTCGCCGCGTTCGGCGTGCCGGCCGCCCTGGTCGGGGCGCTGCGCACCACAGGCGTCTGGGCGCTGCTGACCGCGCGCTGCCCACCGCCGCTGCGCGACGGCCTGCGTACCGGCCTGGTCGCGGCGCTGCTGCTGCTCGGCGCGGGCGCGGGGGCGGCCGGACTGGCGGTGGCCACCGGCGGCGGCGACGCGGCCGACATGATCGGTGCCTACCGGACCGGGGTGGCCGGTCAGGCCGGCATCACCCTGGTCAGCCTCGCGTACGCGCCGAACGCCATCGCCTGGTCGGCCAGCTACCTGCTCGGTCCCGGGTTCGCCGTCGGCACCGACACCGCCGTCCGCACGAGTGAGGTGTCGGTCGGCGCGCTGCCGGCCGTACCGTTGCTGGCCGGCCTGCCGCGCGGCCCGATGGACGGGCTCGGCGCCGCGCTGCTCGCGGTGCCGGTGCTGGCCGCGATGGCGGCCGGCTGGCTCCTGGCCCGGCGGCTGATCCGGGCGGCCGCCGAGGAACGGGCCGATGTGGCCTGGCCGGCGCTGCTCGGGCCGGCCGCGCTCGCCGGACCGGTGGCCGGCGTGCTGCTGGGGCTGGTCGCGGCGGTCTCCGGCGGGCCGCTCGGCGGCGGACGGCTGGCCGAGGTCGGCCCGTCGCCCTGGCCGGTGGCGGTGGTGGCCACCCTGGTGATCGCGGTGGGCGCGGTACTCGGCGCGGCCGCCACCCGCACCCTGACCCGCCCGGCGCGTCCGGCACCCCCGCCCCGCGCCACCCCGGCGCCCCGCTGATCCGTCCGGCGCCGCGCGGGGAGAGAGACGCGCGAGGGGCGCCCGGCGGTTGCCGGACGCCCCTCGTTCGAACGACGGTCAGGCGCCGAAGTTGTTCATGTTGATCGCAGCGCCCGCGATGGCGCTGACGATGCCGACGACCACGCCGACGGCGCCGCAGATCAGGGCGGCCCGCGCCTGGCCGGCGTTGCTGGCCTCGCCCGCCTGGACCTTCTTCTGGCCGAGCACGCCGAGGACGACCGCCACGATGCCGGCCGGGACACCCAGCAGCGGGCAGCACAGGCCGAGCACGATCGAGGCGATGCCGACGATCATGCCGGCCAGGCCCATGGTGTTGTTCTGGCCCTGACCCTGCGCCGGGCCGGCCGGGTAGCCGGCGGTCGGGTACTGCGGCGCGGCACCGTACGGCTGCTGCTGCTGCGCGTACGGGTCCTGGCCGTAGGCGGGCTGACCCGAGGTGGGCTGGCCGTACGGCTGGCCCGACGTCGGCTGCTGGCCGTACTGCGGCTGCTGGCCGTACTGCGGGGCCTGCGGCGGCTGGGCGTACGGGTCGTTCGGCTGAGCGGTCGGGTCCTGGTTCGGCTGCTGGCCGTACGGGTCCTGGCCGGGGTAACCGGGCTGCATGTCTGGGTGCTCCTCAGGTTCGGTTCGGTTGTGCGTCAGTTGCTGCCGCTGTTGCCGGCGATACCAGCCAGGCCGCCGAGGAGGCAACATCCCACCACGATGATGGCGATCCAGGCCAGGCCGGCGATGAGGGCCCACTTGGACCACTTCTTGGACTCGGCGGCGGCAGCCTGGGCGCCGGCGTAGTCGCCCTGCTGGATCAGCGGGTTGACCTTCGACGCGTTGATGATGGCCGGGATCGCGAGCGGCCAGAACAGGAAGATCGCGACGATGGACATCGTCATGTTGTTGTCGATCTGCTGTGGCTGCTGCGGGGGGTATCCGGGCTGCATGCGACGTACTCCTCGGTCCGACGGCACGCGGCGTGCCGGATTCTTCGTGGGGGTGCGGGCCGGGCGCGAGGCCGGACACCGGGCGACCGGCAGCGTACCGCGAGCACGCCACCCGAGAGGTCAACCGTTGAGCCGCCGCCCCGAGGCCGGGCCGCCTGACCTGCCCGATAGGGTTGCCGCGTGACCGAGCCCGCGTCCGTCGCCCGCCTCGTCGTCCTCGTCTCCGGTTCCGGCAGCAACCTCCAGGCGCTGCTGGACGCCACCGCCGACCCCGGCTTCGGCGCCCGGGTCGTCGCCGTCGGCGCCGACCGGGACGGGATCGCCGGCCTGGACCGGGCCGCCGCCGCCGGCGTGCCGTCCTTCGTCGAGCGTGTCAAGGACCACCCCACCCGCGCCGACTGGGACAAGGCGCTCACCGCGCGGGTCGCCGAGCACCGGCCGGACCTGGTCATCAGCGCCGGGTTCCTCAAGCTGGTCGGGCCGGAGTTCCTGGCCGCGTTCGGCGACCGCTACCTCAACACGCACAACACGCTGCTGCCGGCGTTCCCCGGCATCCACGGCCCCCGTGACGCGCTGGCGTACGGCGTGAAGGTCACCGGGGCCACGCTGTTCTTCGTCGACGCCGGGATGGACACCGGGCCGATCGTGGCCCAGGTCGCCGTGCCGGTGCTCGACGGCGACGACGAGGACACGCTCACCGAGCGCATCAAGTCCGCCGAGCGGCGCCAGCTCGTCGAGCAGGTCGGCCGCCTGGTCCGTGAAGGCTGGACGATCACCGGAAGAAAGGTCACCATCCCGTGAACGCCACTGAGGACGCCGGCCGCCGCCCGATCCGGCGCGCGCTGGTCAGCGTCTACGACAAGACCGGCCTGGCCGAGCTGGCCCGCGCCCTGCACGGGGCCGGCGTGGAGATCGTGTCGACCGGGAGCACCGCGTCGACGATCTCCGGCGCCGGGGTGCCGGTCACGCCGGTCGAGCAGGTCACCGGCTTCCCGGAGATCCTCGACGGGCGGGTCAAGACGCTGCACCCGAAGATCCACGGTGGTCTCCTCGCCGACCTACGCAAGGACGCGCACGCCGCCCAGCTCGACGAGCACGGCATCGCCGGCATCGACCTGCTGGTCTCCAACCTCTACCCGTTCCAGGCCACCGTCGCCTCCGGCGCCGACACCGAAGAGTGTGTCGAGCAGATCGACATCGGCGGCCCGGCGATGGTGCGGGCCGCGGCGAAGAACCACGCCTCGGTCGCGGTGGTGACCGACCCGGCCGCGTACCCGGCGGTGCGGGCCGCGCTCGCCGACGGCGGTTTCACGCTGACCCAGCGCCGGGCGCTCGCTGCCCGGGCCTTCGCCGACATCGCCGACTACGACGTGGCGGTGGCCGACTGGTTCGCCACCACCGTGGCGCCGGCCGAGGACGGCTGGCCGCAGTTCGCCGGGCTGGCGCTGCGCCGCCAGGCCGTGCTGCGGTACGGCGAGAACCCGCACCAGGCGGCGGCGCTCTACACCGATCCGGGCGCGCCGGCCGGGCTGGCCCAGGCCGAGCAGCTGCACGGCAAGGAGATGTCCTACAACAACTACGTCGACGCGGACGCCGCCTGGCGGGCCGCCAACGACTTCCCGGACCAGCCGGCGGTGGCGATCATCAAGCACGCCAACCCGTGCGGCATCGCGGTCGGCGCGGACGTGGCCGAGGCGCACCGCAAGGCGCACGCCTGCGATCCGGTCTCCGCGTTCGGCGGGGTGATCGCGGTGAACCGGCCGGTCGACGCGGCGATGGCCGGCCAGGTCGCGGAGATCTTCACCGAGGTGCTGGTGGCGCCCGGCTTCGACGAGGACGCGCTGGAGCTGCTGCGGGCCAAGAAGAACCTCCGCCTGCTGCGGGCGCCCGAGTTCGCCGTGCGGCCCGCCGAGTGGCGGCAGGTCAGCGGCGGCGTGCTGGTGCAGTCGCGGGACGCCGTCGACGCGCCCGGCGACGACCCGTCCGGCTGGACGCTGGCCACCGGCGACCCGGCCGACTCCGCGACGCTGCGCGACCTGGCGTTCGCCTGGCGGGCGGTCCGCGCGGTCAAGAGCAACGCGATCCTGCTGGCCCGCGACGGCGCCACCGTCGGCGTCGGCATGGGTCAGGTCAACCGGGTGGACTCGGCGCGGCTGGCGGTCAGCCGCGCCGGCGACGAGCGGGCCCGCGGCTCGGTCTGCGCCTCCGACGCGTTCTTCCCGTTCGCCGACGGCCCGCAGATCCTCATCGACGCCGGGGTACGGGCGATCGTCCAGCCGGGCGGCTCGATCCGGGACGAGGAGACCATCGCGGCCTGCAAGGCGGCCGGCGTCACCATGTACCTGACCGGGACGCGGCACTTCTTCCACTGACCAGGCCGTAATCGCCCGGGTGCGTCGGTCGTCCACCCGACGGACGCACCCGGACGCCGGGCCGTTGCCCGCCGCCGGAACCGGTTGCTAGCGTGTGCGCGGCGACGATCGACCGTCTCCGCCGCCCGTGAGACCGGCAGGTGTGCCATGCGCGTTCGCGACCGGTTGACCGCCGTCGTCGTCACGCTGGCCTTCGTCCTGGCCGGACTGGGATCGGCCGCCGCGCCCGCCGTCGCACCGGCCCCCGCCCCGATCGTTGCCGCGCTCGCCGCCGCGCCGCCCGCCGATACGCCCGCCGCCGCGCCACCTGCCGGAACGCTCGCCGCCGCGCCGGCCGCCGGAACGAGCCCGGTCGCGCTGCGTACCGCGTACCCCGGAATCTCCTGGTCGGAGCTTGCCGCCGGGCCGTGGCACGACCACGGCGGCGGCCTCGGCTACGCCGACGGACCGGACGACCTGGCCCCGGCCGCGCTCCCGCGCGTGGCCGGTCCGGCCGTGCCGGAACCCGTCGTGCCCGCGCCCCGGCCGCCGGTCGTGCCGCTGCCGCCGCGCGGCCCGCTCGCCGCGCGCGCCCCGCCGGCCGCCTGAGCCACGCCGGACCCGGGACCCGCACGCCGGGACACCTCACCCGAGCCGCACCGGACCGCCGCGTCGACCCGGCGGTTCCGTCGCGGGACACCGATCACGTACGGCGGCGCGCCTCAACGCCGCCGGGATCGCCCCGGGTCCACGCCCAACCCGCCGCAGCGGAGGCCCCGCCCCCTCTTCCTCCGGGGGACGGGGCCTTCGTCGCGCTCACACGTCGGTGCGGACCTCGGCGAAGTGGCAGGCGCTGGGGTGCGGGTCCGCCGCCCGGGGCACGGTCTGCGGGTCCTGGACCGCGCAGACCTCCTCGGCCTTCCAGCAGCGGGTCCGGAAGTGGCAGCCGGACGGCGGGTCGGCCGGGCTGGGCACGTCGCCGCTGAGCCGGATGATGGTCTGCCGGTCGCGGGCCTCCGGATCGGGCACCGGGACCGCCGACAGCAGCGCCTGGGTGTACGGGTGGGTGGCCCGCTGGTAGATCTGCTCCTCGGTGCCGATCTCGACGATCCGGCCCAGGTACATCACCGCGACCCGGTCGGAGATGTGCCGCACCACCGACAGGTCGTGGGCGATGAAGATGTACGACAGCCCGAACTCGTCCTGGAGCTGCTCCAACAGGTTGATCACCTGGGCCTGGATGGAGACGTCGAGCGCCGACACCGGCTCGTCGCAGACGATGATCTCGGGCCGCAGCGCGAGCGCCCGGGCGATGCCGATGCGTTGCCGCTGGCCGCCGGAGAACTGGTGCGGGTACCGGTTGACGTGTTCCGGGTTGAGCCCGACCACGTCCAGCAGCTCCTGCACCCGCTGCCGCCGGCTGCGCTTCGGCGCCACCTCCGGGTGGATCTCGAACGGCTCGCCGACGATGTCGCCGACAGTCATCCGCGGGTTGAGCGAGGTGTACGGGTCCTGCATCACCATCTGCATGTTGCGGCGCAGCCGGCGCAGGTCCGCCCCGCCGGCCCGGAGCAGGTCGCGGCCCTCCAGCGTGACCCGCCCGGCGGTGGGCGTCTCCAGGCGCATCAGCAGCCGGGCCAGCGTGGACTTGCCGCAGCCGGACTCGCCGACCACGCCGAGCGTCTCACCGCGCCGCAGCTCGAAGGAGACGCCGTCGACCGCCTTGACCTGGCCGATGGTCTTCTTGAACAGCACGCCCTGGCTGATCGGGAAGTGCTTGACCAGGTGGTCGACGGAGAGGATGGTCTCGCCGCGCACCTTCGTGGCGTCAGCCGGCGCTGTCATCGTGCACCTCCTGCGCGAAGTGGCACGCGCTGGTCCGCCCGTCGCCGAGCACCAGGTCGTGCGGCACCTCGTCCACACAGACCTGCTGGACGTACGGGCACCGGGGGTGGAACGGGCAGCCGGAGGGGATCGCCATCAGGTTCGGCGGCAGGCCGCGGATGCTCGACAGCTCCTGGCCGCGCACGTCCAGGCGCGGGATCGACTCCAGCAACCCCTTCGTGTACGGGTGGGCCGGCGCCCGGTACAGCGCGTGCACGTCGGCGTGCTCGACGATGCGGCCCGCGTACATGACCGCGATCCGGTCCGCGACACCGGCGACCACGCCCAGGTCGTGGGTGATCAGGATGAGCGCCGTGCCGAGGTCGCGGCGCAGGTCGGCCAGGAGGTCCATGATCTGCGCCTGCACCGTCACGTCCAGCGCGGTGGTCGGCTCGTCGGCGATCAGCACCTTCGGGTCGAGAGCCAGCGCCATGGCGATCATGACCCGCTGGCGCATGCCGCCGGAGAACTGGTGCGGGTAGTCGCCGAGCCGCTTCGCCGCGGCCGGGATCCGGACCAGGTCCATCAGCTCGATCGTGCGCCTGCGCGCGTCGGCCCGGGACATCCCGGCCCGTTCGCGCAGCGACTCGCCGATCTGCCAGCCGACCGGGAAGACCGGGTTCAACGCCGACAGCGCGTCCTGGAAGATCATCGCGATCTCGGTGCCCCGGATCTGACGGCGTTCCTCCTCCGGCCGGGTCAGCAGGTCCCGCCCCTGGTAGAGGATCTGCCCGCCGCGCACGTACGCGGGCGGGGTGTCCAGGATGCCCATGATCGCCTGGGCGGTGACGGACTTGCCGGAGCCGGACTCGCCGAGCACCGCGAGCGTCTCCCCGGCGTCCAGGTGGTACGTCACCCCGTTGATGACCCGGGCCACGCCCTCGCGGGTGCGGAACTCGACGTGCAGGTCCCGTACCTCCAGCAGGTGCCCGCCCGGCGGGGTGGGCGAGGCCGGCGTGGGCCGGGCCGACGACTGGGTCATGGGTTGTCACCGCAGCTTCGGGTCGAAGGCGTCGCGGATCGCGTCGCCGAGCATGATGAAGGCGAGCACGGTCAGGGCGAGGAAGGCCGACGGTACGATCAGCGGCGTCGCCGACTCGCGCATGTGCACCCGCCCGGCGTCGATGTCGATGCCCCAGGAGATGGTCGGCGCCTTCAGGCCGATGCCGAGGAAGCTCAGCGTCGCCTCGGCCGCGATGAACGAGCCGAGCGCGATGGTGAGCACCACGATGGCCGGGGCGAGCGCGTTCGGCAGGATGTGCCGCCACATGATCCGACCGTTGCCGGCCCCCAGCATCCGGGCTGCGGCAACGTAGTCCTGCTCCCGGGCGGTGATCACCGAGGAGCGGACCACCCGGGCCGCTGTGGTCCACCCGAGCAGCGCCAGCACGAAGATCACCGCGAACAGCCGTACCGTGTCGCCGCTGGTGCTGACCCGCTTGAGCAGCACGATCGCGGCGAGCAGCAGCGGGATGCCGAGCACGATGTCGATCACCCGGGAGAGCACCGCGTCGACCCAGCCGCCGAAGTAGCCGGCGAGCATCCCGACGACGAGCGCGATCACGCCGGTGATCAGCGCGGAGAGCGCCCCCACCAGCAGTGAGGCGCGGGCGCCGTAGACCGCGCGGGCGAACGTGTCGCAGCCCTGGAAGTCGTACCCGAAGATGGCCCCGCCGGACGGCCCGGCGTGCTGGCGGGAGAGCACGCAGTCGCGCGGGTCGTTCGCGGCGAACAGCCCGGGGGCCACCGCCATCGCGGCGACGAGCACCACCAGGAGCAGGCTGATCCAGAAGACCGGGTTGCGGCGCAGGTCCCGCCACGCGTCCCCGGCCAGGCTGCGGGCCCGGTCGGGGCGCCCGGCCCGGCCGGGCGTGCCCGGTTCGCCGGAGACGCCGCGCCGCGCCGCCTGGTTCTCGGTGGCCGCCACCGTCTCGAAGTCACTCATAGCGGATCCTCGGGTCGAGGACGGCGTAGAGCACGTCCACCACCAGGTTGGAGAGCAGGTAGACCACGACGAGCACGCTGACGATGCCGACCACCAGGGGGCCGTCCTCGGTGCGGATGCCGCGGAACAGGTTGAAGCCGACGCCGGGCACGTTGAACACGCCCTCGGTGATGATCGCGCCGCCCATCAGGTTGCCCAGCTCGACGCCGAGGAAGGTGATCACCGGGATGAGCGAGTTGCGCAGCACGTGCACGCCGACGATGCGGCGTCGCCGCAGGCCCTTCGAGCGGGCGGTGCGGACGTAGTCGGCGCGCAGGTTCTCGGTCACCGAGGTACGGGTCAGCCGCAGCGCGGTGGCCAGGGACAGCGAGCCGAGCACGATGCCGGGCAGCAGCAGCGCGTAGAAGGAGGGTTGCGCTCCGGCGGTGGGCGGGAAGATCGGCCAGCGTACGCCGAGGAAGTACTGCGCCAGCGGCGCGAGCACGATGGTGGGTATGCCGAGCACCAGCAGCGTGAGCACGAGCGTGGCGTGGTCGAACACGCCGGAGCGGCGGATGGCCGCGATCACGCCGGCGGTGACTCCGAAGATCACCGTGACCGCCATCGCGATCACCGCCAGCTTGAGGGTGACCGGCCAGGCGGCGGCGAGGATGTCGCTGATCTGCCGCCCGGTCAGCGACTGCCCGAGGTCACCCTGGACCAGGCCGCCGAGGTAGTTGAAGTAGCGGTAGAAGAAGCCGCCGACCCCTGTCGCGTCCAGGTGGTACTTCTCGGTCAGGTAGGCCCGCTGCGCGGGGGTCACCGGCCGCTCCCCGGCGAGGGCCTGGATCGGGTCGCCCTGCCCGGCGAACATCAGCGCGTAGACGATCAGAGTGGTCCCGAAGAAGGCGAGGACCATCTGCAGGAGTCGCCGCAGGATGAAGCGGAGCATGCTGGCAAGTCTGCCGAAAACGGCGCAAATGCGGGCCAATGCCAAGGCCGGGCCACCCGGTGGGGGTGGCCCGGCCCGTCAGCAGGGTGTCAGGCGAGTTCGATCTTCAGCAGGTCCACCCGGTCGAAGAGGTCCACGTGCACGTTCTTGACCTTGGTCGAGTGGCCGAAGTTGTTCTGCCCGTACCGCAGCGGGATCACCGGCATGTCCTGCGCGAGCAGGTCCTCAGCCGCCTGGTACTTCTTGATCGCCTCGTCCTCGGTCGCCGCGCGGGCGCCCTCGGCGAGCAGCTTGTCGAACTCCGGGTTGCTGTAGCCGTAGTAGTTCGACGAGCCGGTGCTGCTGTACAGCGGGCCGAGGTAGTTCTCCATGGACGGGTAGTCCATGACCCAGCCCATCCGGAACAGGCCGACCGGCTGCTTCTTCTTGACCTTGGTCAGCAGGTCCGCGAACTTCGGCTCGGCGGTGCCGACGCAGTCCACGCCCAGGTTGGCCTTGAGCTGGTTGCAGGTGGCGTCGATCCAGTCCTTGTGGCCGCCGTCGCCGTTGTAGGACAGCTCGATCTTCTTCGGGCCGCCCGCGGCCTCGTACATGGCCTTGGCCTTGACCGGGTCGAACGCGCCCGCGGTGCCGATGGTGTTCTCCCGGTAGCCGGCGACCACCGGCGAGACGAACGAGCGGGCCGGCCGCTGCGAGTCCTTGAAGATCGACTTGGTGATCTCGTCCCGGTCGATCGCCATCGAGATGGCCTTGCGCACCTCGGGCTTGCTGAACTCCTCCTGGAACGTCGGGAAGGCCAGCACCTGCAGCGACGAGGCCGGGCTCTCCTGGTAGCGGTCGCCCAGGTCGGTCGCGGCGGTGGACAGGTTCTCGGTCGGGATCGTCTTGATCACGTCGAGGTTGTCCGACAGCACGTCCGCGTACGCGGCGGTCGGCTGCTGGTAGATGCGGAACTCGACACCGGCGACCTTGGGCTGCTGGCCCGGGAAGGCGTCGTAGCGCTCCACCTCGACCTTGGCGTCGTGCTGCCAGCTGCCCTTCATCTTGAACGGGCCCTGACCGATCGGGGCCTGCTCGTAGCCCTCGGCCAGTACGCCCGGCGCGGAGAAGGCCGCCTTGGGCAGCGGGTAGAAGGCGGTGTAGCCGAGCATCGACTTGAAGTCCACGTACGGCTCGTTGAGCGTCACGGTGAAGGTCAGGTCGTCGACCTTCTGCAGGCCGCTGAGCGTCTTCGCCTTCGGCGTCTCGCCCTGGAGGTCGTCGTAGCCGGCCACCTTCTCGAAGAAGTAGCTGGAGTTCTGGCCGTTCGGGGCGTACGCGCCGTAGTTCCAGGCGTCGATGTAGTTGTCGGCGGTGACCTTCTCGCCGTTGTGGAACGTGTAGCCGGGCTTCAGCTTGATCGTCCAGACCTTGTTGTCCGACGTCGTCACCGAGTCCGCCGCCACCTCGTGCGGCTTGTTCGCCTCGTCGTAGTCGACGAGCGGGCTGAACAGGGCCGACAGGACCTGGGAGCCGCTCGTCTCGTTGGTGTTTGTGGGCACCAGGTGCTGCGGCTCGGCGATCTCGATCCGCACGGCCGCGTCGGGGTTGCCGGCACCGCCGCTGCCGCCGCCCGAGCCGCAGGCCGTCAGGCCGAGCGTCACCGCGAGCGGGAGCGCGGCCCAGGCCGCGAGCCTACGAACACGCATGGGGTCTCCTCATCTCCTCACGCTGCGCGGTCGTCCCGACGTTGGGTGACTCTGCGCAACGAGCGGTAACGGTAGGTCGCGGTTCGGCCCATCGACAACTGGCGCGTGGTTGATCGATGACGGATCGTGTTCGCCCTGTCTTGTCGTTGCCGCTCGCGCGTGCTAAACCTCGCTCCTGCCTGGTTCTTTCCTGGTTGCCTCTGTTCCGGTCCGCGCGTGGCCGGGCGGTCTGCGACGGCTGTTCCCGCTGTCCGGTCCCTGCCCGTCCGGGTGTGACCGGGCTGCGGCGTCACCGTGATTGGTGACTCTCCGTGACTTAGCGCACGTTGCGCAGCGTGATCGTCGGCCGTCGTCGTCCGGGCCCGCCAGCGGGCGTGAGACGATCACGACGTGACGGCGACGATCCTGGACGGCAAGGCCACCGCGGCGGAGATCAAGGACGAGCTACGGGCCCGGGTCAAGGCGCTCGCGGAACGCGGCATCACCCCCGGCCTCGGCACGGTGCTGGTCGGGGAGGACCCCGGCTCCCAGGCGTACGTCAACGGCAAGCACCGCGACTGCGCCGAGGTCGGCATCGCCTCGCTGCGGGTCACGCTGCCCGCGGACGCCACCCAGGAGCAGCTCGACGCGGCTCTGGCCGAGCTGAACGCCGACCCGGCCTGCCACGGCTACATCGTCCAGCTCCCGCTCCCCGGGCACCTCGACACCCAGCGCGCGCTGGAGTCGATCGACCCGGACAAGGACGCCGACGGGCTGCACCCGGTCAACCTGGGCCGGCTCGTCCTCGGGTACGACGCTCCGCTGCCCTGCACCCCGCGCGGCATCGTGGAGCTGCTGCGCCGCCACGACGTGCCGCTGCGCGGCGCGAACGTGGCCGTCGTCGGCCGGGGCAACACGGTCGGCCGTCCGCTGGGCCTGCTGCTGACCCGGCGCAGCGAGAACGCCACGGTGACGCTCTGCCACACCGGCACGCTCGACCTCGCCGCGCACACCCGCGCCGCCGACGTCGTCATCGTCGCCGCCGGCGTACCGGGTTTGCTCACCGCCGACATGGTCAACCCGGGCGCGACAGTGGTCGACGTCGGCATCACGCGCGTGATCGGCGACGACGGCAAGGGCCGCTACACCGGCGACGTCGACCCGGAGGTCGCCGAGGTCGCCGGCAAGCTCGTGCCGATGCCCGGCGGCGTCGGTCCGATGACCCGGGCGATGCTGCTCACCAACGTGGTCGAACGGGCCGAGCGGGCGGGCTGACACCCACCCAGGTCATAACCGTCCGCCCCTGGCCCGATCGGTGCCAGGATGGCTGATACGGTCCGGAAAACCGACTGGGATCAGGGAGTGGGACGACCATGGGTAAGAAGGTCACTGTCGTCGGCGCCGGCTTCTACGGCTCGACCACCGCACAGCGCCTGGCCGAGTACGACGTCTTCGACACCGTCGTGATCACCGACATCGTGGAGGGCAAGCCGGCGGGTCTCGCGCTCGACCTCAACCAGTCCCGCGCGGTCGAGGGCTTCGAGACCAAGGTTGTCGGCGTCACCACCGGCCCGAACGGCGAGGGCTACGACGCCATCGAGGGCTCGGACGTGGTCGTCATCACCGCCGGCCTGCCGCGCAAGCCCGGCATGAGCCGGATGGACCTGCTGGAGACCAACGCCAAGATCGTCCGGCAGGTCTCCGAGAACGTCGCCAAGTACGCGCCGAACGCCGTCGTCATCGTGGTGTCCAACCCGCTCGACGAGATGACCGCGCTGGCCCAGCTCGCCACCCAGTTCCCGCGCAACCGGGTGCTCGGCCAGGCCGGCATGCTGGACACCGCCCGCTTCACCAACTTCGTCGCCGAGGCGCTGAGCGTACCGGTGAAGTCGGTACGGACCCTGACGCTCGGCTCGCACGGCGACACGATGGTCCCGGTGCCGTCCAAGAGCACCGTGAACGGCAAGCCGCTGCGTGACGTCATGCCGGCCGAGCAGATCGAGGAGCTGGTCGTCAAGACCCGCAACGGTGGCGCCGAGGTCGTCGCGCTGCTCAAGACCGGTTCGGCGTACTACGCCCCGTCCGCCGCCGCGGCCCGGATGGCGAAGGCAGTGGCCGAGGACTCCGGCGAGGTCATGCCGGTCTGCGCCTGGGTCGACGGCGAGTACGGCATCTCCGGCGTCTACCTGGGCGTCGAGGCCGAGATCGGCGCCGAGGGCGTGAAGCGGGTCGTCGAGACCGACCTGGACGCCGACGAGCTGGCCGCCCTGAAGGAGGCCGCCGAGGCCGTCCGCGCCAAGCAGGGCGACGTCGCCAGCATGTGAGCCCGACCAACCGCGCAGAAGGCCCGCCGGCTTCCGCCGGCGGGCCTTCCGCTGTCCCGCCCGCGTCTCTTCCCGCCCTCCCCGTCGATCATGAAGTTGACGGCGTATTCGATCTCCAATTCCGCCGCCAACCTCATGATCGAGCCGGTCGGGGGTGGGGGGTGAAGGGAGCGGTCAGGTGGGGGGTGGCCAGGGTGGCGGGGGAGAGGGTTGCCAGCAGGGTCGTGCGGGAGTGGCGGGCTTCGTCCGGGTCCACCTCGTGGGCGTACGCCAGCTCCGGGGCGACCAACTGGATCGCGTGCACGAGCAGGTCGCCGGTGATCAGGAGGCGCTCGTCGTCCGCCTCGATGAGCACCGACTGGTGACCCGGCGTGTGGCCTGGGGTGTGCAGCAGCCGTACCCCCGGGGTGAGGGGCGTCTCGCCGTCGACCACCCGCAGGCGGCCGGCGGCGCGCAACGGCCCCAGGAGCCGGGCCGGCAGTTCCGGGTGGAACAGCTCCAGCGCGTCCAGCTCGGCGCGCTGTACCAGGTGGTCCGCGTTCGGGAACAGCGCGCCGGCCCAGCCCACGTGGTCGGTGTGCAGGTGGGTGAGGACCACGGTGCGGACGTCGGCCGGATCGATCCCGGCGGCGGCCAGCTCGGCCGGCAGCCGGCCGGGGACCGGCGCCCAGCTCGCGGCGAGCGAGTCGGCCGGGCCGATGCCGGCGTCGACGAGCGTGACCGGCCCGTCGCCGGTCCGCACCGCGAACGCGCGGAACCGCAGCCACCACCGGCCGTCGGCGGTGACGGCGCCCGGGTCGAGCCGGTCGGCAGCCGCCCAGTGCGCCTGGGTGGCGCCGGGAAACGCCTCGCCGCGGGGCTGGAAGAAGGGCCCCTCGCCGTCGGACAGCGCGGTGACCGTGATAGACCCGAGGGTGCGGCTGCGCGGCATCGCACGATGATGCCAGCGGGTCGCGGTACGGCGCAGCCCGCTTTTCCGGCGGCCCACCCGGGCCGCCTGGGGACTGCCGGCCAGTTTCCAGTACGCTCGTACTGCTTGAGCACGTGTCCCCCGAGAGGAGCGCCGGCCGATGGCGAAGATCAAGGTAAACAACCCGGTCGTGGAGATCGACGGCGACGAGATGACCCGGATCATCTGGAAGCAGATCCGGGAGCAGCTGATCCTGCCCTACCTCGACGTCGACCTGCACTACTACGACCTGTCGATCCAGCACCGTGACGCCACCGACGACCAGGTCACCGTCGACGCCGCCAACGCCATCAAGGAGCACGGCGTCGGCGTCAAGTGCGCCACCATCACCCCGGACGAGGCCCGGGTGGAGGAGTTCGGCCTGAAGAAGATGTGGCGGTCGCCGAACGGCACCATCCGCAACATCCTCGGCGGCGTGGTCTTCCGCGAGCCGATCATCATGTCGAACGTGCCGCGGCTCGTCCCGGGCTGGACCAAGCCGATCATCATCGGCCGGCACGCGCACGGCGACCAGTACAAGGCCACCGACTTCGTCGTCCCCGGCCCGGGCACGGTGACCATCACCTACACCCCGGCCGACGGCGGCACCCCGATGGAGATGGAGGTCGCCAACTTCCCCGGCGGCGGCATCGCCATGGGCATGTACAACTACGACGAGTCGATCCGGGACTTCGCCCGCGCCTCGTTCCGGTACGGCCTGGACCGCAACTACCCGGTCTACATGTCCACCAAGAACACCATCCTCAAGGCGTACGACGGCCGGTTCAAGGACATCTTCGCCGAGGTGTTCGAGAACGAGTTCAAGGCCGAGTTCGAGGCCGCCGGCCTCACCTACGAGCACCGGCTGATCGACGACATGGTCGCCGCCGCGCTCAAGTGGGAGGGCGGGTACGTCTGGGCCTGCAAGAACTACGACGGTGACGTGCAGTCCGACACCGTCGCGCAGGGCTTCGGCTCGCTCGGCCTGATGACCTCGGTGCTGCTCTCCCCGGACGGCCGCACCGTCGAGGCCGAGGCCGCCCACGGCACCGTCACCCGGCACTACCGGCAGTACCAGAAGGGCGAGAAGACCTCGACCAACCCGATCGCCTCGATCTACGCCTGGACCCGGGGCCTGGCCCACCGGGGCAAGCTGGACGGCACCCCGGCGGTCACCGAGTTCGCGAACACGCTGGAGAAGGTCATCGTGGACACCGTCGAGGGCGGCCAGATGACCAAGGACCTCGCGCTGCTCATCTCGCGGGACGCCCCGTGGCTGACCACCGACGAGTTCATGAACGCGCTCGACGAGAACCTGGCGCGCCGGCTCGCCGCCTGACGTGTAAGGAAGGGCCCCTTCTTAACGCCTCGCGTTGTAGAAGGGGCCCTTTTTAACACCTCAGGGCTGTCGGGGCGGCGTGACCTCGCTCGGTGCGTTCTCGTTGACAGGGTGGACGAGATGCCAGTCGCGTCCGTGAAGGTGGGCCGTCGCCGCGCGCCGGCCGGCCGACCTTCGAGGCTGCTGAGCGCAGCCAGCCGTCCCTTCCCTGCGGGGGGTCCTGTCCCGGGCCCCCCGCGCCCCCGCGCCCGGGCCGCGGTTGTTAAGAAGGGGCCCTTTCTCTACCGCAGGCGTTAACAAGGGGCCCTTCCTTTCATGCGGCGCGCAGCAGCTCGGCGGCTCGCTCGGGGGCGATGTCGTTGATGAACACCCCCATGCCGGACTCCGACCCGGCCAGGTACTTCAGCTTGTCCTTGGCCCGCCGGATGCTGAACAGCTGCAGGTGCAGGTGGCCCAGCTCCCTGTCGATCCGTACCGGCGCCTGGTGCCAGGCCGCGATGTACGGCATCGGCAGGTCGAACAGCCCGTCGAAGCGACGCAGCAGGTCCAGGTATAGCGGCCCGAACGCGTCCCGCTCGGCGTCGTCGAGCGCCGGGATGTCCGGCACCGGCCGGTGCGGCGCCACGTGCACCTCGAACGGCCAGCGCGCCGCCGCCGGGACGTACGCGGTCCAGTGCTCGTTGCTCGTCACCACCCGTTCCCCGGAGGCGCGTTCGGCGGCCAGCACGTCGGCGTACAGGTTGCCGCCGGTGCGCTCGGCGTGCCGCCGGGCGGCGGCCAGCATGTCGCGGGTGCGCGGCGTGACGAACGGGTACGCGTAGATCTGCCCGTGCGGGTGGTGCAGCGTCACCCCGATCTCCACGCCCCGGTTCTCGAACGGGAAGACCTGCTCCACGCCGGGCAGCGCGCTCAGCGCTTCGGTGCGGTCGGCGAGCGCGTCCAGCACGGTCCGCACCCGGTGCGGGGGGAGCCGGGCGAACGAGGCGTTGTGGTCGTCGGTGAAGCAGACCACCTCGCACCTGCCGAGGCCGGGCCGTACCGGGGTGAACGGCGTGATCTCGGCCGGTTCGTCGGCGACCCGCTGGCTCAGTGACGGGAACCGGTTCTCGAACACGACGACGTCGTAGTCGGGCGCCGGGATCTCGCTGTGCCGGTCGCCCCGGGACGGGCACAGCGGGCACTGGTCGGCCGGGGGCAGGAACGTGCGGGTCTGCCGGTGCACCGCGACCGCCACCCACTCGTCGGTCAGCGGGTCGTACCGCAGCTGCGAGGCGGGCGGGGGAGGGGGCAGGTCCCGCCGGTCCGGCTGGTCCCGGACCGCGTCGTCCCGCTCGTCGAAGTAGATCAGCTCGCGGCCGTCGGCCAGCGCGATCTGCGTACGCTTCACTGCGCCCCCCTCTGCGCGGGCACCGTCACCAGCTCGCCCACCCTGTCGTCGAGTACCCGTCGTGCCTCGGGCGCCAACCGGTCGTCGGTGACCAGCACGTCCGCCGCGTCCAGCGGCACTATCGACGAGATGCCGACGGTGCCCCACTTGGTGTGGTCGGCCAGCACCACGAGCCGGTCCGCGGCGGCCACGAGCGCCCGGTTCGTGTCCGCCTCCATCAGATTGGGCGTGGTGAACCCGGCCCGTTCGCTGATGCCGTGCACGCCGAGAAAGAGCACGTCCAGGTGGAGCGCGGCGATCGCGGCCACGGCGAGCGGCCCGACGAGCGCGTCCGACGGCGTGCGTACCCCGCCGGTGAGCACCACTGTCTGGTCGGGCCGGCCGCCGACGTGCAGCGCCTCCGCCACCGGCAGCGAGTTGGTGACCACCGTGAGGCCGGGCACGTCGACAAGTCGCCGGGCCAGCTCGGCGGTGGTGGTGCCGGCGGAGAGCGCGATGGCGGCGCCGGGCCGGACCAGCCCTGCGGCGTGGTCGGCGATCGCCGCCTTCTCGGCGGACTGGCGGTCGGCCTTGGCGCGGAAGCCGGGCTCGTCGGTCGAGCCGGGACCGGCGGGCGTCGCGCCGCCGTGCACCTTGGCGAGCAGGCCCTGCTCGTGCAGCGTGTCCAGGTCGCGGCGGATGGTCATGTCGGACACGCCGAACTCGGCGGCCAGTTCGGTGACCCGGACGCCGCCGGCGAGACGCAGTCGTTCCAGGATCGCCGTCTGCCGCTGCCGCGCCAGCATCCCGGCCCACCTCCGAGCGTCACCGACCGCGATGCTCACGCGGTCGAACGTGTTCCAACAAAGGCGAACACTACCGCGCAGCGAGGGGCGATGCGAAACCGCCGTCGTCCGTAAGGCCGGACGACGGCGGCGAGGTGCTCGCAGGCCGGACGCGTCCGGCGGCCGAAAGGTCAGGCGGGCTGGAGGCGGGGCTCCACCCAGCCGGTCTCGGTGAGGTGTTCCATCACCTTCCCGATGGCCTCCTCGACGCTGATGTCCGAGGTGTCCACCACGAGATCGGCGTCGGTGGGCTCCTCGTACGGGTCGTCGATGCCGGTCATCCCGGTGAGCAGGCCGGCCCGGGCGCGGGCGTACAGGCCCTTGCGGTCGCGCTGCTCACAGACCTCAAGCGGCGTCGCCACGTGGACCAGCAGGAAGCCCGCGCCGGCCGCCTCGGCCATCTCCCGCGCGGTGGCGCGGGCCGCCGCGTACGGCGCGATCGGGCAGCAGATGCCGACCCCGCGGTGCCGGGCGATCTCGGCGGCCACCCAGCCGATCCGGCGCACGTTGAGATCGCGGTCGGACTTGCTGAACCCGAGCCCGGCGGACAGCTCCCGCCGCACCACGTCGCCGTCGAGCAGCGTGATCGTGCGGTCGCCCTGCTCACGGAGCACGTCGGCCAGGCCCCGGGCGATCGTCGACTTGCCCGAGCCGGACAGCCCGGTCAGGAAGATCACCAGTCCCCGGTACCGCCGCGGCGGGCGGGCCCGGACCAGTTCCTTCGCCACCGCCGGCGGGGTGTGCCACTCGGGCAGCGGGAAGCCCCGGTCCAGCAGGTCGTCGATCTCCTCCACGCTCAGCGCCAGCCGGCGGTTGCGCGGCGGGATGTCCTCCCGCCAGCGCCACTGCCCGTCCCGGTTGTCGTAGGCCAGCTCGCGGGGCACCAGCACACGCAGGCCGGCGCCGGAGAGCATGCCCTCGGTGGAGAGCAGGTGGGTCACGCCGTACGCGGCGGCGACCCGGGCCCGCAGCAGCGCGTCGCTGATCTCGTCACGCCGGCGGGCCAGCGGCACCGCCACCAGCGTCGCCGGGGGCATCCGGTCGCGGGCGGCGAACACGGTACGCACCAGCGCCTCGGACGGCAGGCCACCGGTCGACCCCTCGCCCACCGGGATCAGCACCAGCAGGTGCGCGCCGAGCGTGCGGGCCGCGTGCGCGATCTGCGCCAGTTGCGGGCGGTGCAGCGGACGGTCGGCGAAGACCCCGAGCACCCGGCCCGGCGGCAGCAGGCCGCGTACCTCGTCGGGGCCGCGCCGCAGGCGCTGGAACGGTCCGTGGCCGCCGTCGCCCAGGCGGCGCACCGTGCCACCGACGCCCACCAGGCCCTCGCGGCCCGGCCAGACGTCCGTCACGTCCATCGCCGCGACCGGCGCGCCCTCGCCGTCGGTGAGCACCACCGCCCGGTGGGCCGGGTCCGCCGGGTCGAGCCCGTCGGCCAGCGCGGCCGGCACCTGGAGCGTCACCGGCACCGGCCACGGGGTGCCGTCGGCCAGCCGGCCGCGCCGGCTCAGCGAGGTCAGGTCGGCCCGGCTCATGAAACCGGTGAGCGGCGCGTACGCCCCGCTCAGCAACAACTGGAGATCGGCCAGCTCAGCGGGTCTGGGCGCGTACGACGGCGCATCCCGCAGAACGTCCTCGGGCAGCAGCCACCCGTTGCTCATCGAACCCCCAACTCACCGGCCGGCACACAGTTTCGCAGCCCACCGGCGATCGGTCGAGAGCGCCACCCGGCCTCCCGGTAATCGCGCGTTCCGGCGATCGTGCCGAGGACGAACCGGGGTCTTCGAATCCTTACCGCCGGGCCGCCGCCGGTCGATCGTGCGAACGGCTGCCGGCGCGCGCCGTCCGGCCGAGCGCGCGATCCCGGATCCGCCGGACCGCCCGCCGGATCCGGGCGCGGAGCCGGCGCGGATCCTCCACCCGGGGCGGCCCGCCGTCGGCCGCGCAGCGCACCACGAGCGGCAGGTTCGCGTCCAGCGCCCACCCGGCCTGAATCACCCGGGCCCGGACCTCCCAGGTGCCCCGGGTCCGGCCGCCGTCGAGCGCCGCGAAGTCGACGGTGGCGGTGCTGCGGTGACAGACCCGGCCGTCGGCGGCCGGCTCGGTGGTGGCGTCGACCGGCAGGAAGAACTCCTCCCGGGTCTCCCGGCGGCGGATCACCACGTCGGTCCTCGCCCCGCCGGCCCGCATCACGACACCGTCCGGCGCGGCCCCGGCCACCGGGAGCACCGGCAGCCCTCGGTCGTCGAAGCGCAGCGGCTCGTCCCCGGCGCGCAGGTGGGCGGAGACGGCGACGGTCAGCGTCCGTCCCTCCACCTGCCACCGGTCGACGGCGGCGTGCGCCCGGACGCTCACGTCCCACTCCGCCAGCCGGCGCAGGTCGGCCATCCGCCCCTGCGCGGCGAGATGCGCGATCACCTGGTACATCGGCGGCACCCCGGCGATCGCCTCGGGTGCGACACGCTCCTTCACGAGCTGTCCCACCTCGTCCGCCACCTGCCCGGCCCAGGGCTCCGGCGCGCTCAGCAGCGCCTGCCCGCGCAGCCGGTTCAGCATCTCCTTGCGCAGCCAGCGCCGGTGCAGCCGCAGGCGGGCCGCGGCCGGTGGGCGGTGGGCGTCCACGATGTCCATCGCGGCCCGCAGCGCCGCGTAGTACTCCGCCGGGTCCATCCGGGTGGCGGTGACGTTGCCCGCGTCCTCGCGGCGGGCGTGGTGGTAGCAGGGGTGGTCGGCCAGCACGCAGATCCGCTCGGCGAGCAGGTAGGCCGCCGCCATCAGCCGGTGGTCCTCCAGGCGTCGCGGGTGGCCCTCCGGGAAGCGCAGCCCGTGCCGGTCGAGGAAGGACCGCCGGAACAGCTTGTGACAGGTCATGCTGTCGGCCAGCGGCGCGTTCGCCAGGGTGGCGTCGAACCGGTTCTCCCGGAACAGCTCCCGCGGTACGCCCCGCCGGTGCCCGATCATCCGTCCGACGACGATGTCCGCGTCGTGTGCCCGGGCGCAGGAGTGCAGGCGGGCCAGCGCCTCGTCGCCGAACCAGTCGTCGTCGTCGGCGAAGAAGACGTACTCGCCGCGTGCCTGCTCCAGCCCCTGGTTGCGCGGGCGCGACGGCCAGCCCGAGTGCGGCAGGCGCAGCACCCGCACGTGCGGGTCGGCAGCGGCCAGCTCGTCCAGGCGCTGCGGCGTCCCGTCGGTCGACCCGTCGTCGGCGAAGATCACCTCGTATCCGCCGGGCGGCAGCCCCTGCCGCGACAGCGACGCGACGAGCGGATCGAGGTGGGCACCGCAGTTGTACGTGGGCACCACCACGCTCACCGCCGGCCGGTCCGTACCGTCGCTCATGACGCCCCCCGTCGAGTCGCCTCACACGGTGGCAGCTTCCCCGCGACGCCGCTACCCCGTCGGTCACCTAGGGGGCCCGGAGCCGAGGGATCAGGGGATCGCCCGGGTCAGGACGGGCTCCGGCGCGGCCCCGGAGTTCTACGCTGAACGGCGTGACACTGCTCGCGACCGAGTCGCTGACCAAGACGTACGGAGGCCGGGTCACCGCGTTGACCGACCTCACCGTATCGGTCGAGCCGGGGATCATCGGGCTGGTGGGCGCGAACGGCGCCGGCAAGTCCACTCTGATCAAGATCCTGCTGGGTCTGCTCCCGCCGACCAGCGGCCGGGTACAGGTGCTCGGCCTCGACCCGACCACCGACCCGGCCGCGGTCCGCGCCCGGGTCGGATACATGCCCGAGCACGACGCCCTCCCGCCCGACCTGTCCGCCGCCGAGCTGGTCACCCACCTGGGCCGGATCAGCGGACTGCCGCGCACCGTCGCCCGGGAACGGGCCTCCGAGGCGCTGCGCCACGTCGGTCTGCACGAGGAGCGGCACCGGGCCGTCGGTGGCTACTCCACCGGTATGAAGCAGCGGGTCAAGCTCGCCCAGGCGCTCGTACACGATCCCGATCTGCTGCTGCTCGACGAGCCGACGAACGGCCTCGACCCGGCCGGCCGGGACGCCATGCTCGCGCTGATCCACCGGATCGGCACCGAGTTCGGCATCTCGGTGGTGGTCTGCTCGCACCTGCTCGGCGAGGTGGAGCGGATCTGCGACACGCTCGTCGCCATCGACGGCGGCCGGCTGCTGCGCGCCGACCGGGTGTCCGCCATGACCACCGCCACCGACGTGCTCGCCGTCGAGGTGAGCGAGGGCACCGACGACCTGGCCGCCCGGCTCGCCGCGCTCGACCTGCCGGTGACCCGCGACGGGCGGCTGCTGCTCGTCCCGCTCGCCGACGACGCCACCTACGACCAGATCCTCGGCGCGGTCGCCGAGCTGGACCTGCCGCTGCACCGGCTGGACCAGCGGCGGCACCGGGTGGCCGAACTCTTCGCCGCGAGGGAGCCCAGCCATGTCTGACGCGACCGGGGTCATCCACGACATCGGCTACCAGCGCTACACCGGCCCGCGGCTCGGCCGCCGGCAGGTCTTCGGCGCGCTCTACCTGCACGGCGTGCGTACCGTCTTCGGGCTGGGCCGCAGCGCCAAGGCCAAGATCTTCCCGTGGCTGGTCGTCTCCGTGGTGACCGTGGTGGCCGCCGGGGTCACCGCGGTGCGCAGCCAGATCGGCGAGGTGGTGATGACGTACGCCCAGTTCGCCGACGCGATGAGCTGGCTGGTCATCTTCTTCGCCGCGGTGGCCGCGCCCGAGCTGGTCTCCCGCGACCTGCGCAGCGGCGTGCTGCCGCTGTACTTCTCCCGGCCGCTGCCGCGCGGCGACTACGCGCTGTCCAAGCTGCTGGCGCTTGTCACCGCGCTGTGGCTGCTGCTCGGCGGCCCGCAGCTGGTGATGTTCCTCGGCGCCGCGTTCACCACGAACCGGGGCGTACGCGGGGTGTGGGACGAACTGCTCGACCTGCTGCCCGGGCTGCTCTACGCCGGGCTCTGGGCGGTGGTGTTCGCCTCGATCGCGCTGCTCGTCGCCTCGCTGACCGGCAAGCGCGCGTTCGCGGCCGGCGGCATCGTGGCGGTCTTCCTGATGACCACGCCGGTCGTCGGCGTGCTGTCCATCCTGCCCTCGCGGACGATCAACGAGCTGGCCTTCGTCGCCTCCCCGCCGACGCTCGTCGGCGGCGTGGGCAACTGGGCGCTCGGCGACCGGCTGACCCAGGGACGGGGCGGCATGCCGATCGGCGACTTCGGGCCGGTCTACGCCGCGGTCGCCGTGCTGCTGGTCGCCGCCTGCGTCAGCCTGCTGCTCCTGCGATACCGGAAGGTGGCCGCCCGATGACGGCGATCAGCACCCAGTCGACGGCCGGCGCGCCCGCCACCGCGACGAGCACGCTCGACCTGGCCGGTGTCTCCCGCTGGTACGGCAACGTGGTGGCGGTCAACGACGTCACCATGCGGCTCGGCCCCGGCGTGACCGGCCTGCTCGGCCCCAACGGCGCCGGCAAGACCACGCTGCTGCACATGATGGCGGGCTTCCTGTCGCCGTCGCGCGGCACCGTGACGCTGGACGGGGAGCCGACCTGGCGCAACCCCGGCGTCTACCGGCGGCTCGGCCTGGTCAGCGAGCGCGAGGCGGTGCACACGTTCCTCAGCGCGTACGAGTTCGTGCTGGCCAGCGCGAAGCTGCACCGGCTGCCCGACCCGGAGGCCGCCACGAAGCGGGCGATCGAGCTGGTCGAGATGGAGGACGCGCAGACCCGCCGGATCGGCACCTACTCCAAGGGCATGCGGCAGCGCACCCGGGTCGCCGCCGCGCTGGTGCACGACCCGCAGGTGCTGCTGCTCGACGAGCCGTTCAACGGGATGGACCCGCGCCAGCGGCTGCACATGATGGCGCTGCTGCACCGGCTCGGCGACGCGGGACGGACCATCCTGTTCAGCTCGCACATCCTGGAGGAGGTCGAGCAGGTCTCCGGCACCGTCCAGGTGATGGTCGCCGGCCGGCTGGCCGCCTCCGGCGACTACCGGACCATCCGCCGCCTGATGACCAACCGGCCGCACGTGTTCGCGGTCCGCTCGACCGACGACCGCGCCCTGGCGGTGGCGCTGATGGCCGAGGCGTCGGTCTCCGGCGTCGAGCTGGGCCGCACCGGCCTGACCGTCAAGGCCGGCGACTATGGCGCGTTCACCCGGGCCCTGCCCCGGATCGCGCTCCGGCACGGCATCCGGGTCCGGCAGCTCCTGCCGGAGGACGAGTCGCTGGAGAGCGTCTTCTCGTATCTGGTGGAGGCATGATGTCGACAGTCACCTGGATCACCGCGCGCGGCCTGTTCGGCCGGAGCCGGTTCCTCATGCTGCTGCCGTTGCCGCTGATCCTGATCGGCCTGGCGGTGCTCTGCCGGTCGCTCGGCGTCGACCCCGGCCAGTGGGGCCCGCCGGTGCTCGTCGGCCTCGGCCTGGCGGTGGTGCTGCCGGTGGTGGCGCTGATCGTGGGCACCGGCGTGCTCGGCGCGGAGATCGACGACGGCACCGTCGTGCACATCCTCACCAAGCCGCTGCCGCGCTGGCAGATCGTGCTGCCGAAGCTGGCGGTCGCGGCCGGCGTCACGGCGGTCACCGTCGGTGTCCCGATCTACGTCGCGGGCGTGCTCGCCGATTCGGTACGCCTCGGACTCGCCCTGGTCGCCGCCTCGGCGGCGGGCGCGCTGGCGTACTCGGCGCTGTTCCTGGCGCTGAGCCTGGTGACCCGGCGGCCGGTGCTGCTCGGCCTGGTCTACGTGCTGATCTGGGAAGGCCTGCTGGGCCGGTTCGTCAGCGGCACCCGGGTGCTGTCGATCCAGCAGTGGGTGATCGCCCTGGCCGACCGGATGGCGCCGACGCCGCTGCTCGGCACCAGTGTCTCGGTGCCGGTCGCGGCGGTGCTCACCGCGCTGGTGGCGGTCGGGTTCACCGTGCTGGCGATCGACCGCCTGCGCTCGTTCAGCGTGGCCGGCGAGACGAGCTGAGCCCGCAGGGCGGGACCCGTTTTCCGGCGTTCGCGACGGAAAACGGGTTCCGCCCTGCCGTGTCCGGTCTGCTAGTTTGCGGCGGCTACGAACACCGACACGGGGAGAACACTGTGCGTTCAGCTCGCTTCGCCCTGCTCGCTCCGGCCGCGGTGGCGATGATCGTCATGTCCGGCTGCGGCGACGACGAGGACACCCCCTCGGCCGGGTCGGCGGCGCCCTCCGCCCCGGCCGCCACGTCCGTGCCGCCGGTGACGCCGGCCCCGGTGGGCCTCGACGAGGCCACCCGGAAGACCTGCACGACGGCGGAGAAGGACATCACGGCCGCCCTGAAGGAGGTGGCCGAGGCGGAGAAGATCGGCCCGCCGGCCGGTCACTCGGCGGTCAGCGCGCAGTACTCGGCGGGCGCGGCCACGCTCTACACGCACGCCTTCACCAACAGCGACGAGGTGAACAGCGCGGTGAAGGGCGTCGCGACCGAGATGAGCGACCTCGCCGACGCCTGGGCCAAGGCGCCGGGCAAGGCGCCGAGCAGGGCGGATCTCACCGCCGCCCGGGACAAGCTCAAGGCGGCCTGCGCGGCCGACTGAGGCATGCACCGCCGCGGGCCGGTCCGGCCGGCCCTTCGGGTGTTAAGAAGGGCCGCTTCTACAACGCCAGGCGTTAAGAAGGGGCCCTTCCTTACATCGCCGGCGGCGCTCAGAACGCGCAGGCGATGACCAGTTCGGTGGTGCGATCCGGCAGCAGGTCCAGCTTCGCGATCCGGCCCGCCGCGCGCAGGTCGTCGGCGACCGTGCCGAGCTGGTCCAGCACCGCCGCCGGTCCGAGCGCCTCGGCCAGCGGCACGTCCGCCTTCATCGACAGCTTGCGTTCCGACTTGGCGCGGCGCACCTGACCCAGCGCGTCCGCGGCCAGCCGCAGCAGCTCCGGGTCGCCCGGCGCCTGCGTCGCGCGGCCCACCTCGTACGTGGTCGGCCAGGGCGCGCGGTGCACCGACCCGTACCGCCACCATGACCAGACCTCCTCGGTGACGAACGGCAGCACCGGCGCGAACAGCCGCAACTGCACCGACAACGCGGTCGCCAGCGCCGCCCGGGCCGAGTCGGCCGCCGGCCCGGTGCCGTAGGCGCGCTCCTTCACCAACTCGATGTAGTCGTCGCAGAACCGCCAGAAGAACGCCTCCGTGGCCATCAGGGCGGCCGTGTGGTCGTACCCGTCGAAGGCGGTGGTCGCGGTCGCGACCACGCCGGACAGTTCGGCGAGCATCGCGGTGTCCAGCGGTTGGGTCGCCGCGGCCCGCAGCGCGTCGGCGGCGCCCAGCCCGAGCGCGAACCGCGACGCGTTGAGCAGCTTGGTGGCCAGCCGCCGGCCCACCTTGACCTGGGCCGGGTCGAAGGCGAGGTCCATGCCCGGCTTGCCGTTGGCGGCCCAGTAGCGGACCGCGTCGGAGCCGTTCTGTTCCAGCAGCGCCATCGGCGTGACCACGTTGCCCTTGGACTTCGACATCTTCTTGCGGTCCGGGTCGAGGATCCAGCCGGAGAGCACAGCGGTGTGCCAGGGCAGCGCACCGTGCTCCAGGTGGGACCGGGCGACGGTGGCGAACAGCCAGGTCCGGATGATGTCGTGCCCCTGCGGGCGCAGGTCCATCGGGAAGACCCTGGCGAACAGGTCCGGGTCGGTCTCCCAGCCGCCGACGATCTGCGGGGTCAGCGACGAGGTGGCCCAGGTGTCCAGCACGTCCGGGTCGCCGGTGAAACCGCCCGGCACGCCGCGCTGCGACTCCTCGTATCCGGGCGGCGGTTCGCTGCTCGGGTCGATCGGGAGCGTCGCCTCGTCCGGTGTGAGAGGGTGGGTCCAGTCCGGCTCGCCAGTGTCGTCGAGCCGGTACCACACCGGCACCGGCACGCCGAAGAACCGCTGCCGGCTGACCAGCCAGTCACCGGTGAGGCCGCCCACCCAGTGTTCGTAGCGGTGCCGCATGTGCTCCGGCACCCAGCGCAGCTCCCGACCCCGGGCCAGCAGCTCCTCGCGCAGGCCGGCGTCCCGGCCGCCGTTGCGCAGATACCACTGCCGGGTCGAGACGATCTCCAGCGGCCGGTCGCCGCGCTCGTAGAACTTCACCGGGTGCGTGATCGGGCGCGGCTCGCCGACCAGATCACCCGCGTCGGCCAGCAGCTCCACCAGCGTCCGCCGGGCGCCGTTCACCGTCTGCCCGGCCAGCGCCGCGTAGGGCGCCGCCGGCACGCCGGCCGGCGGCTCCGGCAGCAGCCGCCCGTCCCGGCCGATCACCACGCGGGTGTCCAGCCGCAGCTCACGCCACCAGGTCACGTCGGTCAGGTCACCGAACGTGCAGACCATCGCGATGCCCGTGCCCTTGGCCGGGTCCGCCAGCGGATGCGCGCGCACCGGCACCTCGACCCCGAACACCGGGGTACGCGCGGACGCGCCGACCAGGTCCGCGTACCGCTCGTCGTCGGGGTGGCAGACCAGCGCCACGCACGCCGGCAGCAGCTCCGGCCGGGTGGTGTCGATCAGCACCTCGCGGCCGTCCGGGCCGGTGAACCGCAGCCGGTGGTACGCGCCGGGCCGCTCCCGGTCCTCCAGCTCCGCCTGCGCCACGGCGGTGCCGTACCCGACGTCCCACAGCGTCGGCGCCTCCGCCTGGTACGCCTCACCCCGAGCCAGGTTCCGCAGGAACGCACGCTGGCTCGCGGCGCGGGCCGCCGACCCGATCGTGGTGTACGTCAGCGACCAGTCCACGGACAGCCCGAGCCGCCGCCACAGCGCCTCGAACGCCTTCTCGTCCTCCACGGTGAGCAGTTCGCACAGCTCGATGAAGTTACGCCGGGAGATCGCCGTCGGGTTCTTCCGGGCCGCGTCGTCCACCGGCGCGGACGGCGGCCGCCAGTTGCTGTCGTACGGCAGCGCCGGGTCGGGACGCACGCCGTACACGTTCTGCACCCGGCGTTCGGTGGGCAGCCCGTTGTCGTCCCAGCCCATCGGGTAGAAGACCGTGCGCCCGCGCATCCGCTGGAACCGGGCCACCGTGTCGGTGTGCGTGTACGAGAAGACGTGCCCCATGTGCAGTTCGCCCGACACGGTCGGCGGGGGAGTGTCGATCGCGTATACGTCCGACCGCTCCTTCGTACGGTCGAACGCGTACGTGCCGTCGGACTGCCAGCGGCGGGCCCAGGTCTCCTCGAGGCCGTCCAGGCTCGGACGCTCGGGGACGCCGCCGCGGGCGCTGATCGTCGTGTCGGTCATCAGCCGATGGTAGGCAGCCCGGTTGCCGCACTCCACGACTTTCCCCACCCCGCGCGTCCTCGCCGATCTTGCGCTTGCCGCCCCGGCACAAGCCGCTTTTCGGGCATCCCTCGGGCCGCAAGTGCAAGATCAACGAGGGTCGGAGGAGCGAGCTAGAGGAGCGAGTCGCGCCACTGGCGGTGCAGGGCGGCGTAGCGGCCGTCGGCGGCGATCAGCTCGGCCGGTGGGCCGTCCTCCACGATCCGGCCGTCGTCGAGCACCAGCACCCGGTCCGCCGTCTCCACGGTGGAGAGACGATGGGCGATCACCAAGGCGGTGCGGTCGCGCAGCACGTTGTGCAGGGCCCGCTGCACCAACCGCTCGGTCGGCACGTCCAGCGACGAGGTCGCCTCGTCCAGGATCAGCACCCGCGGGTCGGCGAGGAACGCCCGGGCGAACGCGACGAGCTGCCGCTGCCCGGCGGAGAGCCGGCCGCCGCGCCGGTGTACGTCCGTGGCGTACCCGTCGGGCAGCGCGGCGATGAAGTCGTGCGCGCCGATCGCCCGCGCCGCCGCGACCACCGCCTCGTCGTCCGCGTCCGGCCGCCCGAACCTGATGTTGTCGGCCACGGAGCCGCTGAACAGGTGGGTCTCCTGGGTCACCAGCACCACCGCCCGGCGCAGTTCGGCGTCGGCCAGGTCACGCAGGTTCACCCCGTCCAGGTCGACAGCGCCCGCGTCCGGGTCGTGGAACCGGGCCAGCAGCTTCGCGACTGTGGACTTGCCGGCGCCGGTCGGCCCGATCAGCGCCACTGTCTGCCCGGGCGGCACGGTCAGGTCCAGGCCGGACAGGATCGGCGTCTGCCGTCGGTAGCCGAAGTCGACGGCGCGGAACGTCACCGCCCCGCGCGGCGGCCCGGCCGGCAGCGGGACCGGATCCGCCGGTTCGGCCACCGCCGGACGCTCGTCCAGCACCCCGGCCAGCTTCTCCAACGCGGCGGTCGCCGACTGGAGCGCGTTGTAGAACTGGCTCAGCTCCTCCATCGGCTCGAAGAACCGGCGCAGGTAGAGCAGGAACGCGGCGAGCACGCCCACCTCCACGCCGCCGCCCAGCACCCGCCAGCCGCCGTACCCGAGCACCACCGCCGTGGTCAGGTTGCCGATCAGCCGGATGCCCGGCGAGTAGATCGCGATCAGCCGGAACGCGCGCAGGCTGGAGCGCCGGTAGTCGTCGTTCACGGCGGCGAAGATGCGCTCGTTGCGCTCCTCCCGCCGGTACGCCTGCACCGCCCGGATCCCGCGCAGCGACTCCACGAAGTGCACGATGACCAGCGCCACCGCCTCCCGGGTACGCCGGTACGCGCCCGCCGACGCGCGCGCGAACCAGCGTGACAGCAGGAACAGGAACGGGAACGCGAGCAGCGTCACCGCCGCCAGCGGCAGGTCCAGCCAGAGCAGGATGCCCGCCACCGACAGCACCGACAGCCCGGCCATCACCAGCTTGTCGATGCCGCCGTCGACCAGTTCGGCGATCGACTCCAGGTCGCTCGTCAGCCGGGACACCATCCGCCCGGAGGTGTAGCGCTCGTGGAAACCGACGTCGAGGCGGAGGAAGTGCCCGTACACCCGTCGGCGCAGGTCCAGCAGGACGGCCTGGCCGATCCGGGCGGCGAGGGTGAGGAACGCGCGCCGGGCCGCGTACTCGACGGCTGTCGCCACCACGAACGCGGCGGCGACAGCGATCAGCGGGCCGGGATCACCGGCCCGCAGTGGCCCGATGCCCCGGTCGATGCCGAGCATGACCAGGTACGGGCCGGACATCGCGGCGGCGTTCTGGGCCAGCAGAAGCGCCACCGCCAGCCCGAGCGCACGCCGGTGCGGGCGCAGCAGTTGCCGCAGCAGGAGCCGGCTGCGGGCGCGGAGCCGGGCCACCGCCGCCGGGGAGGAGTCCTCGGCGCGGCTGCGGTCGGCGTCCGGGTCGGTGGCCCGGCCGCGCCAGCGGGACAGGTCGTCGCGTCCGCCGGTGCGGTTCGCGTCGTCGTGGCGTGGGCCGGCTGCGCCGTGCGCCTGCCCGTGCCCGGCGGTGCGCGCGCCGGTGTCGCGCGGCGCGTCGCGGGGCCGGGGCACCCGCGGCGCGCCGCCGGTCACGAGCGCACCAGACCGACGCCGCCGGAACGGCGCTCCGGCTCGGCGGAGAGCACCGCCCGGTACGCCGGCACCCGGGCCAGCAGCTCCGAGTGGGTGCCGACGGCGACGATCCGGCCGCCGTCCAGCAGCGCCACCCGGTCCGCCAGCGCCACTGTCGAGGGGCGGTGCGCCACCAGCAGGGCCGTGGTGCGGCTCTCCCGCAGCACCCGGCGCAGCGCCGCCTCCACGAGCGCCTCGGTGTGCACGTCGAGCGCGGAGAGCGGATCGTCGAGCACCAGCAGTGCGGGCCGCCCGAGCACCGCGCGGGCCAGCGCGAGGCGCTGCCGCTGCCCGCCGGACAGCGACAGCCCCTGTTCACCGACCCGGGTGGCCAGCCCCCAGGGCAGCTCGTACGCGAAGTCCGCCTGCGCCAGCGCCAGCGCCGCCCGGACCTCCTCCTCGCCCGCCTCCGGCCGCCCCAGCGTCAGGTTCTCCCAGACCGACATGGAGAACAGGGTCGGCTCCTCGAACGCCACCCCGACCAGCCGTCGCAGCGAGCCGAGCCGCAGGTCACGCACGTCGCGCCCGTCGACGGTGATCCGGCCGCCGGTCACCTCGTGCAGCCGGGGGACGAGCGACAGCAGCGTGCTCTTGCCGCAGCCGGTGACGCCGACGAGCGCCATCGTCTCGCCCGGCTCGACGGTCAGGTCCAGGTCGTGCAGCACCGGCGCCGAGGTGCCCGGGTAGCGAAAGGTGACCCCCTCGAAGCGGAGCCGGCCGCGTACGTCGGCGCGCTCCAGCGACCGGGCGTGCGGCGCGTCCACGATCGTCGGGCGGGTGTCGAGGACCTCCTGGATCCGGTCGGCGGCGGTGGCGGCCTCCTGGCCGTTGGCGATGATCCAGCCGAGCGACTGCACCGGCCAGATCAGCATGAGCTGGAGGCTGACGAACGCGACCAGCTCCCCGATGGACAGCGCGCCCTCGGCGACGGCCGCCGCGCCGGTCACCAGGACCGCGCCGAGGGTCAGGTTGGGCACCAGGTCGAACAGCGCCGAGGTGCGGGCCAGCAGCCGCGCCTTGCCGATCCCGGTGTCGTGCAACCGGCGCGCGCCGACGGCGAACCGTGCGGCCAGTTCCGGCCCCCGCCCGTACGCCCGCATGGTGCGCAGCCCCTGCGCGGTCTCCTCGACGAGCGTGGCCACGTCGCCCTGCTGGTCCTGCATCCGGCGCGACGCCGCGTGGTAGTGCCGGGCGAAGCGGCGGCTGATCAGGAACAGCGGTACGGCGCTGGCCGCGACCAGCGAACCCAGCCAGGGGTGCAGCCGGATCAGCAGCACCACCACGGCGACGTAGGTGATCAGGTTGAGGACCAGGAACAGCAGCCCGAAGGAGAGGAACCGCCGGATCACCGAGAGGTCGCTGGTGATCCGGGACAGCAGCTGGCCGGACTGCCAGCGGTCGTGGAAGCCGGCCGGGAGCCGTTGCAGGTGGGCGTAGATGTCGGCGCGGATGGCCGCCTCCATGCCCACCGAGGACGACGACTGGGTCCAGCGGCGGATGAAGATGAGAACCGCCTCGGCCAGCCCGAGCAGCAGCGCCAGGGCGCCGAGCCGCAGCAGCCCGGCCTCGTCGTGCCGGGCCACCGGCCCGTCGACCACCCGCTGCACCACGAGCGGAACGGCGAGGCTCGCCGCGGTGGCCGCGAGCGCCGCCACCAGCAGCCAGGCGAACTCCGTCGCGTACGGGCGCAGGTAGGGCCGCAGCCGCCAGAGGTTGCGCAGCGGCTTGGACCGGGCGTCGTTCTGCGCCGCGGGGTTGCCGTCGCTGGGCGCGGGCACTACCCGACGGTAGCCGCCGGGGGTGACGTTTCCGCTGTCAGCTAGCCGTCACCCGTCCCTCATGCCCGAGAAGCCACTTCTTCACGGGCAGGCCCCAGCGGTAGCCGCCGAGCGTGCCGTCGGTGCGCAGCACGCGGTGACAGGGCACGAAGAGCGCTGCCGCGTTGCGCGCGCATGCCGCCGCGGCGGCGCGGACCGCGGCGGGGCGTCCGGCCAGCGCGGCGAACCCGGTGTAGGTGACCGGGTCGCCGGGCTTGACGTCGCGCAGCACCTGCCAGGCATGCGTCAGGAAGAGCCCGCCGCTGTGCTGCTCCACCGGGACCGCGTCGATCGCGGCGAGGTCTCCGTCCAGGTAGGCCCGGACGGCGGCAGTGACCGGACCGAGGTCGGCCCGCTCCCGCAGGTCACCACGCAGGCTCGGGTGGGTCAACGGCGCCAGGGCCGCCGGGTCGGGCGTGAATCCGGCCGCACGTACCGCGCCGTCGGGGCCGGCGAGCACGCTCAACGGGCCGACCGGTGTGTCGATGACGGTGCTGTCCACAGTGCTCATGCTGCTCTCCAGAGTCGGATCGTCGCGTAGGACCGCCAGGGGCGCCAGCGTTCGGCGTACGCGAGCAGGGTCTTGGGGGTGTCGGGCAGGCCGAGCGCGGTTGCGCCGCGGCGTACGCCCAGGTCGGTGGTGAGGGCGACATCGGGGTCGCCGAGTGCGCGCATGGCCAGGTAGCCGGTGGTCCACGGGCCGACGCCGGGCACCGCGGCCAGGAGCCGGACCGTCTCCTCCCGGTCGCCCCCGGGTTCCAGGTCCAGCGTCCCGTCGGTGACGGCGCGGGCCAGCGCCCGGATCGTCTCCCGGCGGGCGGCCGGCATCCGGAACGCCGGGTCCGGCGCCGCGAGCACGTCGGCGGGACCCGGGAACGCCACCAGGCCGTCGGCCGGGTCGTCGGTGCCCGAACCGCTCGCCGACGGGACGGCGGAGAGCAGGCGGGTGAGCGTGGTCCGCGCCGAGGTCAGCGAGACCTGCTGGGTCACGACGGCGCGGACGGCCAGCTCGAAGCCGTCGACCGCGTGCGGAAGCCGGACGCCCGGCTCGGCGACGACCGCCGGGGCCAGCGCCGGGTCGGCGGCCAGGGTGGCGTCCACCGCGACCGGGTCGGCGTCCAGGTCGAGCAGGCGGCGGCAGCGGGCCACCGCGGGAGCCAGGTCACGCATGTCGGCCAGCCGCAACGTGGCGTCGATGTGGCCGTCGGACGGGGTCAGCGCCACCGTGCCGGGACCGTGCGGCAGGCGCAGCCCCCGGTGGTAGGTGCCGTCGCGGACCACCTCGACGCCGGGCAGCGCGCGCAGCGCGAGGAAGTCCAGCAGCGCGCCCGCGTGCAGCGGTGGCCGGTATGCCAGCCGCAGCGAGAGCGTGCCCGCGCCGGTGGCCGAGGCCGGACCGCGTCGCCCGGCGCGCAGCTCGGACGGGGTGCCGCCGTAGACCTCACGGACCGTCTCGTTGAACTGCCGGACGCTGCCGAACCCGGCGGCGAAGGCCACCTCGGCCAGGCCGAGGCCGGTGGTCTCGATCAGGATCCGGGCGGTCTGCGCGCGCTGTGCCCGGGCCAGCGCCAGCGGGCCGGCGCCCAGCTCGGCCTGGAGCATCCGGTGCAGGTGCCGCTCGGTGTAGCCCAGCCGGCCGGCCAGCCCGGGCACCCCGTCGCGGTCGACCACGCCGTCGGCGATCAGCCGCATGGCGCGGCCGACCAGGTCGGCCCGGACGTCCCACTGCGGGGAGCCCGGCGCCGCGTCCGGCCGGCACCGGCGGCACGCCCGCAGCCCGGCCCCCTGCGCGGCGGCGGCCGACGGGAAGAAGCGGACATTCTGCCGCTTGGGTGTCATCGCCGGACAGGACGGCCGGCAGTAGATCCCGGTCGACGTCACGCCGGTGTAGAACCAGCCGTCGAACCGCGGATCGCGGCTGTCGACGGCCCGGTAACACCGCTCAAAGTCCAGCTCCATGCCCCCGATCCTGCCTCGCCGTCCCCGGCCGTGGCTGGCGGTATTCGGACATGACGTGTGGCAGTCGCGCCAGCTCGGGGAGGTGGCGGTATCGCCGGTTCCCGGATGCCGCCACCTCGGCGGAATGGTGTGGATCATGCCCGGCGGACCCGAGAAAGTGTCGTAAGTGGTCGGTACGGTCCCGCCACCAACTCAAGAAAAGGTGCGGGGCATGGCGAGCGTGGCCGGGCGGGGTGTCCGCTGATGCGATCGGGGCGGGCACCGTTGGACGCCGCGGTGGTGCAGGGCTTCTACGAGCGGATGAGGTTGGTGGCGCCGGCCGCCTACGGCGCGATCGAGCGCGACCGGGCCGGTGACCCCGGGCGCCCCTTCCCCGACACCGCCTGCGGCCGGCTGGTCGGCTCGCTCGACCCGGACGGGCTGCGCGCGCTCGGCATGTGGGCGCACCACTGGTGCATGCGCTTCTACGACGACGACACCCGCGTCGGCCTGCGGCTGGTCCGGGAGATCGCCGCCCGGTCCGGCCTGGGCTGGACCGCCGACGAGGTGCGGTGGCTGCTCGACCGGTCGTACGAGGCCGGGCCCGCCGCCGCGCACCGGTTCACGCTGCCGCTGGCCGCCGCGGCGCAACTGCCGGCCGGTGCGCTGCCCGAGGGTGTCGCCGCCGAGGCGTGGCCGGACGACTGGCGCCGGCTGCGGGCCGGCTGACGGCGCCGCCACCAGCCCACCGCTCCGCCGCCCGCCCGAACGCCGACCAGCGCCATCGCCGGGTGGTCCGCGTCGCCACCCAGCCGCGGGCGAGGAGGCCGGTCCGGCATCTGGGCGAGCACCATCGCCGCCACGGCCACCGCGAAACCGGCGAGCTGGACCGGGTCCAGCGCCTCACCGAGCACCGCCCAGCCGAGCGTCGCCGCAGTCAGCGGGCTCAACGCGCCGAGCACCGACACGCGGGACACCGGCAGTCGCGCCGCGCCCCGGAACCACAGCACGTACGCCAGCGCGGTGCCGGCCAGCCCGAGCCACGCGTACCCGAGGAGGGCCGGCCCGTCGGGCACGGGCGGCGCGCCCTCGACGGCGGCGGCGACCGGCACGATCATCAGGCCACCGGCGACGAGTTGCCAGCTCGTCGCGGCCAGGACGCCCACTCCGGGTGGCCGGCCCCAGTGGCGGGTGAGCACCAGCCCGGTGGCCATCGCCACGGCCCCGGCGAGCCCGGCGGCGACGCCGAGCGGGTCGAGGCCGGCGCCGGGGCGCAGCACCACGAGGGCGACGCCGAGCGGGGCGGCCACGGCGGCGACCAGCGCCGGCCGGGTGGGGCGGTCGCGGAGCAGCGCGACCGTCAGCACCGCCACCAGCAGCGGCTGGGCGGCGCCGAGCACGGCGGCGGTGCCACCGGGCAGCCGGTACGCGGCGAGGAAGAGCAGCGGGAAGAACACCCCGATGTTGAGCGCGCCGAGCGCGGCGGCCCGCCCCCACCAGCGGCCGTGTGGTCGCCTTCGGGTCAGCGCGAGCAGCAGCAGACCGGCCGGGAGGGCGCGGATCGCGCCGGCCCAGAGCGGCCGGTCCGGGGGCAGGAGTTCGGCGGTGACCAGGTAGGTGGTGCCCCAGGTGACGGGGGCGGCGGCGGTGAGCGCGACGTCGGTCCAGCGAGAGTTCACAGCAGCTTCCTCAGCTCTAAGTATCTTAGGGCTAAGCTACTCAGGCCCGAGCGAAAAGGGAAGTGGGACGTGGGGCACAATCGGCAGCCGTGACAGGCGACGAGGTGGACGCGATCGTCGAGCAGTGGCGGCGGGAACGACCCGGCATGCGGCCCGAGCCGATGGCCGTGTTCGGCCGCATCTACCGGCTCGCCCGGCTGGTCGGCGACGGCCAGGAGAAGGTGTACGCGGCCTGGGGCATCGGCCGAGGTGAGTTCGACGTGCTCGCCGCGCTGCGCCGCTCCGGTGAGCCGTACACGCTGGCGCCGAAGGCGCTCGCCGCCTCGCTGATGCTCACCTCGGGCGGCATGACCGGGCGGCTCGACCGCCTCGAACGGGCCGGCCTGGTACGGCGCTCGCCGGACCCGGCCGACCGGCGGGCGCTGCGGGTCATACTCACCGACACCGGTCGCCGGGTGGTCGAGGAGTCCGCCGAGGCCGGGCTCGCGGTGCAGCGGCGGATCCTCGACGCGCTGCCCCCGGCCGACCAGGAGCGGCTGGCCGACCTGCTGCGTACGCTGCTCGCCGCGGCCGACACCTCCGGTCCGGCACAATGATCGTCACTGTCATCGGCCGGAAGGACGCCCGTGCCCGCCACTGAACCGACGATCGTCGCCACCAGCATGGGTTTCGCCAGCCGTCGTCGTGGCCCCTGGGACGCCCGGCCCAGCGCCCTGTTCGACCTGATGGCCGACCTGGCCGGGGCCGGTGACGCGCCGCGCGTCTGCTACCTCGGCCAGGCCACCGGGGACCAGCCGACCGGGTTCACCGTCTTCTACGGCGCCTTCGCCGGCACCCGGTTCCGAGCCTCCCACCTGGCGCTCTACCCGATGCCGAACGTCGAGGACATCCGCGCCCACCTGCTCGCGCAGGACGTCATCTGGGTCGGCGGCGGCAGCGTGGCCAACCTCTGCGCGGTCTGGCGGGTGCACGGCCTGCCGGAGATCCTGCACGAGTGCTGGCAGGCAGGCGTGGTGCTCGGCGGTGTCTCCGCCGGCTCGATCTGCTGGCACACCGGCGGCGCCACCGACAGCTACGGTCCGACGCTGCGGCCCTTCACCGAAGGGCTGGGCTGGCTCCCGTACGGCAACGGTGTGCACTACGACAGCGAGGAACAGCGGCGACCGCTGATGCACCAGCTGGTCGCCGACGGCACGCTCCCGGCCAGCCACTGCACCGACGACGGCGTCGGGTTGATCTACCGGGGCACCCGGCTGGCCGAGGCGGTGGCCGACCGGCCGGGCGTGGCCGCGTACGAGCTGGTCCGCGCCGAGGACGGCACCGCCCGGGAGACCCGGATCGAGCCGCGCCTGCTGTCGGAGTGACAGGCTTCGCGGACCTGCCTGCCCGGCGCGGGCGGCGAACCGCGTAAGCTGGTTCGTCGTGAGTCTCACCATCGGCATCGTCGGCCTGCCCAACGTGGGCAAGAGCACCCTGTTCAACGCGCTGACCAAGAACGACGTGCTCGCCGCGAACTACCCGTTCGCCACCATCGAGCCGAACGTCGGCGTGGTCGGGCTGCCCGACGAGCGGCTGGCCAAGCTGGCCGAGATCTTCTCCTCGCAGAAGGTGCTGCCGGCGCCCGTCTCCTTCGTCGACATCGCCGGCCTGGTCCGCGGCGCGTCCAAGGGGCAGGGCCGGGGCAATGCGTTCCTCGCCAACATCCGCGACGCCTCGGCGATCTGCCAGGTGGTGCGCGCCTTCTCCGACCCGAACGTGGTGCACGTCGACGGCAAGGTCTCCCCGGCCGACGACATCGAGACGATCAACACCGAGCTGATCCTGGCCGACATCCAGACGCTGGAGAAGGCGCTGCCCCGGCTGGAGAAGGAGGCCAAGCTCCGCAAGGACCGGGCCGCCGCCGTCGAGGCCGCAAAGAAGGCGGTCGAGGTCCTCGACAACGGTGTGACCCTGTACGCGGGCGCCGCCGCCGCGAAGGTCGAGCTGGAGCACCTGCGTGAGCTGCACCTGCTCACCACCAAGCCGTTCCTCTACGTCTTCAACGTCGACGAGGCCGAGCTGGGCAACGCCGAGTTCCTCGACGAGCTGCGCGGCCTGGTCGCGCCCGCCGAGGCGATCTTCATGGACGCCAAGATCGAGTCCGAGCTGGTCGACCTGCCCGAGGACGAGGCCCGCGAGCTGCTGGAGTCGATCGGGCAGTCCGAGCCCGGCCTGAACCAGCTCGTCCGGGTCGGCTTCCGCACGCTCGGGCTCCAGACGTACCTGACGGCCGGCCCCAAGGAGGCGCGGGCCTGGACCGTCCCGGTCGGCGCGACCGCGCCGGAGGCCGCCGGGGTGATCCACAGCGACTTCCAGCGCGGCTTCATCAAGGCCGAGGTGGTCTCCTACGCCGACCTGGTCGAGGCCGGATCGATGGCGGCGGCCAAGGCCGCCGGCAAGGTCCGGATCGAAGGCAAGGAGTACGTCATGCAGGACGGCGACGTGGTGGAGTTCCGCTTCAACGTCTGAAATCGGGCGCATCCCCCGCGCCTCAGGCTTAATGTGGCCGGCCGCCCGGTCGCTTCGCTCACCCCCGTTGTGACGACGCGATCGGGCGGCTCACAGTGGTGGGCTACAGCCGGAACATGTGCCTGCGGAGGCTTCGGCGAGTTGGACGTCGTTCGCCCCTCCCGTTAGTGATCGCCCGTCGGCGGCCGGCGATTCCCAGCATGAGCAGCGCCGGGCCGAGCAGGCTCACGAGGATCGCGTAGGCAGCCAGGGTGCCGAACTCCACGCTTGGGGAGCCCCGATACGGGCTCACGGTTCCAGCGAGCTTGTGCAGCGCGAGTTGCCCGACCGGTGCGAGCAGCACGAGTAGGGCCCAGATGCCGCGGTTGTCGCGGTGGAGGGCGAGCCCGAGGGCCAGCAGCAGAGCGACAGCCATCAGGAGCCCGGCGGCGGTCGGTAGGAACCGGGCGGTACTGGCGGCGTAGTACCCGTCAAGCGCATGGTGTGCGGCCAGGTATGCGGTTGTCCCGCCGGCGCCTACCGCCGCGAGTGGTGTTCCAATCCGGATGCTGGGGGACAGCCGCTCCGGTAGCAGGAGCGCCAGCGCGCCGAGAGTGGCCTGGGGCAGCAGGATGAACAGTGGTGGCCTGGGCAGGCCGGTCATCGCGCCCGCCGGCACAGTCGCGATCGTGAGCACAAGAGCGACGCCTACTGCGGCCCGGGTTGCCCGTCCCGGTGAGAGAGCCACGGCGATTGCGGCGACGAGCCAGGCGGTCCACGCGATGAACCCCGGTGAGGCGAGCGGGCCGACATGCGGGATGTTCCACTCAGGCGGGGCAGGGCGCAGTTCGGCCACCCACCAGATGGCCGCAAGCGTGGTGGCGACCAGTAGTGCCACGACCGAGGCGAGACGCACCCCGTGAATCAGGTCGAGGAGGCCGGCGGCGCGCAGCCGCTGACGAAGGCCCCCGCGCATCAGATCCGCGACATCTCCGGGTGAGGGCCAGCGCTGGCCGGGCTTGGCCAGGTCAAGATACGTCCCGACGATCTCCGCGCCACGCGAGCGGCGATAGTCCGAGGGGTACGCGCTCAGCAGGCGCAGGTAGCGGCGTTCCAGGGTCGTCACGCGAGTCCTCCAGCGGTACGCGGGCGGAAGGTGCGGCCTCGTGCGCGGAGCCGGATCGTGGCCACCTCGACGTTGCGTCGCAGCCGTTCCGTCTCCTCGGTCAACGTGGCGTCACCGGCGGGTGAGAGGCGGTAGTAGCGGCGCGCTCGACCGTTGACGATCTCTTCCCTGTCGACCTCGACCAGGCCGGCGTCGACCAGCCGGTCGAGCGCGCCGTAAAGCGTGCCCGGGCGAAGGGTGACTCTGCCGTCGGAGAGAGCGGCGACGTCGCCGATCAACCCGTAGCCGTGCATCGGCTCCTTGGCCAGCGCGGTCAGGATCAAGAAGGTGGGTTCGCGCAGCGGTGTGTCCATGAGCAGCAATATATCGGACGCGAGCATATATCGGGGGGCGATATAAGGGTTCGCCTGAAGCACAAGGGGAAGGGCGTCGCCGGCAAGGTGTGGCAGGGGCCGTGCCGCCGATCAGCAGATGGCTGGTCGGGGAGTGACGACGACGATCAGACCGACTCCCAAGCTGGCCGTGCGAAGATCAGCGGCGATGAACGCCGACGCCTGGAGCTTGATCGACGGCAGAGCCGAGCGGGCGAGGCGCTCGTGGTCGGCGACCAGGGCGGCACTGCCTGTTGGTGAACAAGTCCGGGTACGAGTGCTCGCGGCGATGCCGTTCGGCGTATTCGTCGAGATAGAGGGCCAGCCGGATGCGCTCGGTCTGCTGGAGACAACCGCGCTATCCCGCGGCGGCGAGCTGCCCGCTCTCGGCGTCTGCTTCGAGGCGGTCGTGGCCGACCATACCGTTCACAATTGGCAGGTGAGGCTACGGTCGGCCGACGTCGAAGGCGGCGCCGAGCGACCAGCCGGGTGACGCCCTCAAGTCGGCCGTTGCCGCAGGTCAAGCGTGCCGACGATTAGGGCCGTTGATCCACAGCTTGATCTGGGCACCTCGGCGCAGAGCGTCGAGCAGCTCCTCGCGCACTGGTCCCGCCGCAGTCGCCAGGACCCGGTCGTGCAGGCGTTCCTGTGCACAAGGCCGGGACCCGTGCGGTCACTGCGCGAGGCTACCGACGAGAGCTCGACGCAGCGAACGTCTTCACGTCCTGAAGCAGGAGGTCCAGGAAGGTGGCCAGGTCCGGGGCGGCCACGTCGAAGCGCGGATCCTCCGAGGTGTAGATGCCGTCGAGGACGAGGTCCGGAGGGAGCCGGTAGACGGGCCACCCGTCCGGCGTCGCCAGCGCGTACTGCGTGCCGCCGCCGTCGCTGGCGAACACGATTACATCGGCGTCGTGGCGGCCACGTACGCGCCAGAGGTCCCGTGCCTCGTGGACGTGGACCACGTGGGAGGCGCTGTGCAGGAAGAACCCGTTGTCGATGTCGGCCAGGTCGACGGCGTCCACTACCGCGTACAGGTCGGCAAGGACAGCGGGGACGGCGGGACGGGCGGCGGCGATCAGCGCGGCAGAGGTCGTCGTGGGCTCACTGACGGCATTCTCGCCGGGCGGGTATCCGTAGCGGTCCTCGAAGTCGAGCACCGCGGAAGCGACCGCCTTCCGCAGATCCTCCCGCCAGGTCACCAGGTCTCGTTGCATCACGGCAGGACACTGCCACCGTGAACCAGATCTGACCAGGAGCGCTGGGAGCGGGACGACCATCCGACCTGTCGTACGCCCGTACGCCGGATTCCGGGTCTTTGATCTCTTGGCCGGCACTGCGACGATGCAGGCCGTCGGAGGCGGCCGTGTGCGGACGTCTCGTGTCTCACCGACCGAGGAGTCGATGTGCGTCTGCCCCGTGAGCCCCACCCGGTTGACCGGCCGGTCCTGCTCATCTCCATGATCGTCTGTGGCGGCCTCGGGACCCTTGCGGCGAGCGGATGGAACGGCGACGCAGGGCGGTTCCAGCCGATCGCGGCAGTGCTCGCCGTGGTGCTGTTCGCGTGCTTCCTGATCATGTTCGCGGTGTTCTGGGTCGGCTGGCTGATGCGCGGCCACGAGTTGTGGCGCGAGGAGCGGCGTGAGCGCTGACCAGGACCGTTACCGGCATGACCGCCGGTGGCTCGAACACGCGGTGCACGAGCTTCCGGCCGGGGTGCTGTGGGGCGCCGACGGCGCGACACCCGCACAGTGCGCCGAGATGCTGGACGGTCTGGACGAGTTCGCTCGCACCTGTGCCCGCCTCGGGCTCGACGACCACACCGGGTTCATCGAGGACTGCCGGTGGCACTTCGACCACTACCCGCACTACCTGAGCCGCCGCCACATCGCGGACTACGCGACGTACATCCGCGATCGTCGCGGACCGATGCGGGTCTCGTCGCCGCCGACGCCGGACTGGCTACGACGTCACTGACCACCGCCGCCGTTCTCCCTGGTGGTCAGGCGCGACGCTCGGCAAGGACCCTGCGGAACAGGGCGGGGTAGTCGGCATGAGCCAGCGGTAGCGCTCCGAGCGCGTCTTCGGTGAACCAGCCGATGGCTTCGTGTTCCTCCGGCGCGAGGTTGGCCGGATACCCCGTCCACGCTTCGACCAGCCAGATCCGCATGGAGAACGTGTCGGCGTGAATCTCGTGCACGGGCGGACCCGACGGCACCGCCACGTCGACGCCCAGTTCCTCTCGAAGCTCACGGGCAAGTGCGACACGGGGCGGTTCCCCGGGCTCGACGTGCCCGCCGGGCAGGTCCCAGACGTCGGGCAGCACACGACGCAGGGGAGAGCGGTGGCACAGGAGTATCCGGTTGCCGTCGCACAGCAACCCGGTGACGATGCGCGCCTTGGGAGATCCGTCCGCCGAGGCCTCCGATGCGGGGCCGGTCCACGTGGACACCGGACGCTACGCCTGCGCGTCCAGGTCGCGCACTGCGAAGCGGAGGTGTTCCCACTCCTCGTCGAAGATGACGTGAAGGCAGTGCAGGACCGGCTCCTCGTGTTCGGGTGACCAGGCTGACGGCCGAGGCTCGGCGAGCAGCTCCGGAGTGACGCCCGTGAGGAAGTCCCGCACCATGGCCTGCCGCTCGGCGCGCAGATCGAGCACCTGGGCGAGACTCGGCCGCGCCGCGGGGAAGATCGACATGTCGAGTCCGTCCGTCTCGTACTCGGCGTGCGGCTGCCCGAGCGGATGGAAGGGCTGCGGCAGGCGCAGGATCGCCTTGCCGAGCCAGGCGTCGGTGGCGAACGCGAGGTGGCGCAGGGTCTGCGCGAACGACCACTCGCCGTCGATCGAGATGTCGGCGGCGCCGTCGGGCATGGACACGACCCGGTCGACCGCGGCCGCCCAGGCTCGTTCGAGCGCCGCCCACGCCGCGCGCAGGCCGTCGGGATCCTCGGCACGCCTCAGCTCGCGCCCGGGGAACCGCCGGTTGAGTTCGGCCTCGACGAGCGGCACGACGTCGACACCGTTGACCAGCAGCGCGCCGTCGGTGAGCCACGGCGCGTCGATGTCGAGCCCGCGCACGTCGACGCCGCGCATCACCGCGCCGGCCAGCGTCGACCTGGTGAAGCGCGCGCCTTGCAGGTCCCGGTCCACGAACGTCGTGAGGTCGCTCTGGTCCACGGCGCACCCCTCTCGTCGGCGATCGCGGCAATGCTAGCGAGCGGGTCCGACAACAGCTGTCGATGCGACCGAACCGGGGAGCTGCGGGTGGCGGCCGACGACCCGCATCGCGCGGATCGTCGGCCGACCATCCGTGCCCGCCGTCAGGCGTTGGCCCGGCGGATGGCCGCCATCCCCCCGAGGGCGGCCACCGCGGCGATCAGGGCGGGCCACCCCACCAGCAGGCTGACCTGGTGCTGGCTGCTCAGCCACTGCCAGATGTCACCGAACCATCCCTGCCAGGTGATCAACGCGACGAGCAGGCCGGTCACCAGGATCAGGGCCGCGCCGGCCCCGAACAGGCCGTTCATGCCGAACCGGACGTACCAGACGGCGACGAAGACGGAGACGAAGTTCAGGAACAGGAACGGCACCGCGTAGACGGCGATCTGCAACAGCCCGTTGTCGACGTCGACGTACGGGATTCGGAAGAACCGCAGCTGGATCCCGAAGCCGCCGGTGGCGCCCTCGATCAGGTTGAGCAGGTAGAGCAGGACGCCGTAGACGACCGCCTGCACCACGTTGACGAGCACCGTGGCGAGGTAGAAGGTGCGCCGGGTGACGCCCATGCCGAGCGCGAACGGGAACACCTGGCTGATCGAGGTGGCGGCGACGATCGAGCAGACGATGTAGATACTGACCAGACCGCCCGTGGTGTTCTTGCCCGGCGCGGCCTCGTCGATCGAGGCGAAGATCAGCAGGTTGACGCCGAGCGAGATGGCCATGATGCCCCATGGCCAGGCCAACTGGCTGACCCAGGCGATGGTGTGCATCCGGGCGACGTCGAGGATACGAGTCATCGCGCGTTCGTCCTTTCCGTCGTCAGGCGCACCACGGCCTGTTGGAGCGACACCGGTGCCAGGTCGATGCCGAGCTTCTTGGCGCGCGTCCGTTCGGCGTCGTCGAACGACCCGCGCAGCGACGCGCGGACCGCGCCGCCGAGTTGCTCACGATGCAGCGCCTGGTGCGCGGCGGCGAACTCGTCCACCGCAGCGGCCGGGCCGGACGCCTCCACCACCTCGCCGCGCAGCTCGTCGCTGGGCGCGTCGAGCAGCAGCTTTCCGCGGTCGAGCAGCAGTACGTGCTCGATCAGGTCGGCCACCTCGTCGATGAGGTGTGTGGAGAGCACGACGGTGCGCGGATTCTCGGCGTAGTCGGCGAGCAGCCGGTCGTAGAAGAGTTGCCGGGCGACCGCGTCGAGACCGAGGTACGGCTCGTCGAAGAAGGTCAGCGGCGCGCGTGCGGCCAGGCCGATCGTCACGCCCAGCGCGGACAGCATGCCGCGGGACAGTTTGCGTACCTTGCGCTTGCGCGGCAGGTCGAAGTCGTCCACCAGGGACTGCGCGAAGTCCTCGTCCCAGTTGGGGAACAGCCGCTTGGCCAGGCTCAGCACGTGCCGGACCTGGTACGCGGTCGGGTACGTCTGACTCTCCTTGATGAAGACCACCCGCGACAGCACCCGCTCGTTCTCGTACGGCCGCTCACCGAAGAGCATGAGGTCGCCGCTGGTGCCGCTGTTCTGGCCGGTGATCAGCTGCATCAGCGTCGTCTTGCCGGCGCCGTTGCGGCCGAGAAGCCCATAGATCTTGTCGCCCGTCAACGTGAAGGTGACGTCATCGAGAGCGGTCACCTCGCCGAACCGCTTCGTGAGCCCGGCTGCCGCCACGACGCTCATCGCTGTTCCTCCCCTGTGTCGATGAGCTTCTTCAGCTCCTCGGTGCCGATGCCCAACTTGCGTGCCTCCTCGATGAGGGGCCGCACGTACTGGTCGGAGAACTCGCGCCGGCGGCGTTCCCGGAGTGTTTCGACGGCGCCCGTTGCCACGAACATTCCGATCCCCCTGCGCTTGTAGAGAAGCCCGTCATCGACCAGGCGGTTGATCCCCTTGGCGGCGGTCGCCGGGTTGATCCGGTGGAACGCCGCAAGCTCGTTCGTCGACGGCACCTGGGTCTCCTCCGCGTACGTCCCGTCGATGATCGAGTTTTCGATCATCTCCGCGATCTGGACGAAGATCGGCCGGCCGTCATCCATCCTGGTTCTTTGGTTCATTACTCATGTAACTAACCTTGGCGCTCGCGGGCCGGGGCGTCAAGTCTTCTTCGGGTACGCGTGGCCGATTACGGCTCGATCGAGTTCGCGCCGTGACACTGACGATCGACGAGAGCACCCGCCAGGTACGGCAGTCCGTCTGCGGCTGTTGCGACACCGCCGCGGAGCGGACCTGGGCCGACATCCATGCCGACGACGCGTCACCTTCGGCTGCCGGGTCGGGCCGGTGGCCGGCTCGCCGGGGCCGGCCGCGACGCTCGTCAACGGCGGTGAGGTCGCGGGGGACAGCCCGATCTTCGGCCGCAAGCTCCCCGAGTTCCGGCAGATGGTTGACCTGATCCTGGAGCGTGTCCTGCCGCGACCTCACCCGGTGATCAAGGGGTTTACGTCTCCCGGACCGCGCCGACCGGACACAAACTCCTTGATCACCGGGCGGGCCGGGGCGGGACCGGGGCGGGGCGGGCGGGGCGGGGGAGCGTCAGGTGACGTGCGGGCTGCGGCGTTCGATCAGGGTCACGTCGCGCCAGGTGCCGTAGTGGCGGCCCACCCGCTCGCGGGTGCCGACGACGCGGAAGCCGCACGTCGCGTGCAGCGCGAGACTCGCCGTGTTCTCCGGGAACACGCCGGACTGGATGGTCCAGATCCCGGCCGCCTCGGTCGAGGCGATCAGCGCCTCCAGCAGCGCCCGGCCGACCCCGCGCCCGCGCCCCCGCGGGTGCACGTAGACGGAGTGCTCGACCACGCCGGCGTAGACGCAGCGGTCGGAGACAGCGGAGCAGGCCACCCAGCCGAGCACGTCGCCTGCCTCGTCGAGCGCCACCCAGCGGTGGCCGGGCAGCCGGGTGGCGGTGAACCTCGTCCAGTCCGGCGGCTCGGTCTCGAACGTGGCGTTGCCCTCGGCGATGCCCAGACGGTAGATCTCCAGTACGGCGTCGGCGTGCGAGTCGTCCATCGCGACGACGGTGACAGTCATCGGTTCCCCCTGTCCGGACCGGCGGTCGTCAGCGTAGTCGCGCGTCGAGGGGCCGGTACGACGCCCGGCCCCTCGACGTGAGCGCTACCGCCGCCGGTAGACGGAGATGTGCGAGCGGCTGTCCGCGTCGAACGGCGACCGGTCCCAGTCGGCGTACCGCTCGGTGAGCCGCAGCCCGGCCCGCTCCGCCAGCTCGTCGACCTGCTCCGGCCAGGCGTAGCGCATGGCGAACGGCTTCAGGTGCACGCCGGAGGCGTCGAACGTGACGGTCTGCCGCACGAACGTCTGCGCCGCGCGGTCGTACCGGTGCACGCGGATGGTGGCCGAGTCCTCGGTCACCTCCCGCACCTGGACCTGCTCGTCCCGGTCGAAGTCCGCCGGGTCGGGCACGAACGTCTCGATGACGAACGCCCCGCCGGGCGCGAGCACCCGGGCGACGTTGCGGAAGCACGCCGCCTGGCGTTCCTCGGAGACCAGGTTGAACAGCGTGTTGAACACCAGGAAGACCAGACGGTACGGCCCGGCGACCGGGACGTCCGCCATGTCGCCGATGGTCACGGGCAGGTCCGCGCCGCCCGGCTTGGCGCGCAGGTGCGCGACCATCTCCGGGGACGCCTCGACGCCCTCCACGGTCAGACCGCGGGCGGCCAGCGGCAGGGCCACCCGGCCGGTGCCGACCGCCAGTTCGAGCACCGGGCCGCCCTCGGCCAGCGGTGCGAGGAAGTCGACGGCCGGGGCCGGGTCGGGATTGCCGGGGCCGTCGTAGGTGTCGGCCCAGAGCCGGCCGAACAAGCCGGGATCGTCGAAGACGGACATCACACGCCCTCCCGCCGGGCGGAAGGGACAGGACGCGGCGCGAGGTCAGCGACCTCCGCCGGAATGGGGTACGGAAACACGAAGCCTCGTTTCGGCAAGGGTGACGACGGGTCGGTTGGGCTTCGCAGCGTGTGGCATGGCGGTGCTCCCTCCGGTCGGCTTCGAGGGGTCCAGCAGACCAGCAGCCGACCGGGGCGACAACCGGATTACGCCCGCAGCGCGTCGTCCACAGCGGTCTCCCGGCGGCCGAGGTGCACCGGGTCGCGCCCGCTGAGCACGTCCGCGGCGGCCTTGACGCAGGCGGCGTGCTCCCGGGTGGAGCTGATCCGCCACTGGCCGGCGTACCGGCGGGCGGTGTCGTCGCCGACGCCGACGGTGTCGATGCCGGCGTCCCGGCAGAGCGCCACCGCGCGCGGCAGGTGGAACGACTGGGTGACCACAGTGGCCCGCCGGACCCCGAAGACGCGATGCGCGCGCACGCACGAGTCGTACGTGTCGAAGCCGGCATGGTCCAGCACCGTCTTCTCCGCCGGGACGCCCCGCTCGACGAGCCAGCGCCGCATCGCGTCCGGCTCGTCGTAGTCCCAGTCCATGTGGTCGCCGGAGAGCAGAAGCACCTTGACCTTGCCGGCGGCGTACAACTGGCGGGCGATCTCCAGCCGGCCGGCGAGGAACGGCGCCGGGGTGCCGTCCGGGTCCACCTTGGTGCCCAGCACCAGCGCGACCGGCGTCTCGGGCACGTCCGCGGCGCCGAACAGGCGACCCTCGGCGGCGCCGCGGACCCAGGTCACGCTGGCGATCGTGGCGGCGCCCAGCAGCACCACGGCGGCCGTGGCGAGCACCAGGAGCCGGCTGACCAGGCGTACGGCCCGGCGGTGGTCGCCCCGCCAGGCCCGCCAGCGTGCCGTCAGCCCTCGCATGGCGGCGATTGTGCCAGTGCGGGTCAGGAGATGTGGTGCAGGATCACGTTGTGCACGTGGTGGCTCTTCTCCGCGCCCCGGAACTCGACCTCGTAGGTGTGCGTGCCGACGTGCACGGCGATCGACCCGGTGGAGAAGAACGAGCCACCCCAGGACTTGTTGCTCACCACGCTCACGCTGGTGATCTTCGAGTACGGGATGCTGGTGATGGCGTACCGCTTGCCGACGAAGGAGCGGTCCTGGATGATCACCCGCCGGTCGGTCAGGCCGATGAAGCCGGTGCCGGTGCCCACCGCGTCGTAGACGGCGATGATCTGCTCACCGGGCAGCAGCCCGCTCTGGATCTGCTGGAACTGTTCCTTGCGGTCGTACGTGGGGCCAGACATGCATCTGAGGGTAGGCGGGGCGCGCCAGCGCTCAGGGCTCGGTGACCGCGCGGACCGCGTCCTCGATGCGCGCCGCGAGCAGCACCTCACCCTCGGTGAGTGGCTCGCCGTCGCCGTGGCCCAGCCGGATCTGGGTACGATCGGCCCGGCGGCTGATCTCCGGGCGCAGCCGCAGCGCGTCGGCGACCACCGCCACCCGTTCGGTGAGCGCGGCGTGCTGGGTGTCGTCGAGGACGATCGTGCGGCGGATCTGTTCGCCCTCGCGCGTCCATCCCGACAGCAGGGCCAGTGCGTCGCTGAGGTAGTCGTGCTTCGCACGGCCGCTGAACAGCACGCGCATCACCGCACCTCCCAGGCGTCGTTGCCGGCTTGTGGCCAAATCGTCGCCATCCCGTGTCCCAGTCGACGCTCTCTAGTCTCTCGCCACTCAGATGGTGTGTCCACGCCCACACTTCCGTGTTCTGCTGACCTGACGGCCGACGCAGCTACCCAAACCGCCGATTGATCTGGCACGCTGGTGGCCCGTGCGGACCGAACGGATTAGCGGGGGCGGACACGCCGACCGGCGGGAGCCGAGGGTGGTCGTCGGGGCCGCGATCATCGAGGGCGGCCGGGTGCTGGCGTGCGAGCGCTCCGCGCCCCCCGAGGTGGCGGGCCGGTGGGAGTTCCCCGGCGGGAAGGTCGAGCCGGGTGAGGCCGAGACCGACGCGCTGGCCCGCGAGTGCGCCGAGGAGCTGGGCGTACGGGTGGCTGTCGGCGCCCGCGTCGGCCGTGACGTACGGATGGCGCACGGCCGGTCCGTGCTGCGCGTCTACGCCGCCCGCCTGCTGCACGGCGACCAGCCGAAGGCCCTGGAGCACGCGGAGCTGCGCTGGCTCTCCGCCGCCGAGCTGGACAGCGTCGACTGGCTTCCGGCCGACGTGCCGATCGTGGCCGCGCTGCGCCCGCTGCTCGCCACGTCCGACTGAGGCTCCGGACCGGACAACCGGGCCGGAACGGGACGGGGGCCGGCGGCGTGTGCCGCTGGCCCCCGTCGTCGTGCTGTCGTTCAGTGCTTCGGCTCGTCCTGCTGCGGGTGGGCGAAGTTGAGGTGCTCCGGGGGCAGCGGGAACGTCACGTCGTCGCCGAACGGCGACGGCGCGGCGGCCCGGTTGAACGTCAGTTCGGTCAGCGGCAGCTTGCCGTTGGCGTCCACCGCCGGGGCGGTCGGGTGCGGCACCTCGCGGTGCCAGTTGACGCCCTGCTGGGCCTGACGCTCGGCGGCGCTGTCGTGCGAGCCGCCCGCGTGCGAGTGCACCCCGCCGTGCGAGTGCGTTCCGCCGGAGTGCGCGTGCGCCCCGCCGTGCGCCCCTCCGGACGTGACGGCACCGCTGGAATGCCCGCTGGTCGCGCTGGTCTGAGGCACCTGACCCCTCCGGAAGATCTTGTTACCGAGCCACACAAGGGGATCGTACCTGCGGTCGACGACCCGTTCCTTCATGGGGATGATCCCGTTGTCGGTGATCTTGATGTGCTCGGGGCAGACCTCGGTGCAGCACTTGGTGATGTTGCAGAAGCCGAGTCCCATGTCGGACTGCGCGTACTCCCGGCGGTCGGTACGCGCGTCCAGCGGGTGCATGTCCAGCTCGGCCGCCCGGATGAAGAACCGGGGGCCGGAGAACGCCGGCTTGTTCTCCTCGTGGTCCCGGATCACGTGGCAGACGTTCTGGCACAGGAAGCACTCGATGCACTTGCGGAACTCCTGCGAGCGCTCCACGTCGACCTGCTGCATCCGGTAGTCGCCGGGCGCCACGTCGGCCGGCGGCGCGAACGCCGGGGTCTCCCGGGCCTTCTCGTAGTTGAACGAGACGTCGGTGACCAGGTCCCGGATCACCGGGAACGTGCGCAGCGGGGTGACCGTGACGGTCTCGGACTCCTCGAACGTCGACATCCGGGTCATGCAGCCCAGCCGCGGCTTGCCGTTGATCTCCATGGAGCAGGAGCCGCACTTGCCGGCCTTGCAGTTCCACCGGCACGCCAGGTCCGGCGCTTCGGTGGCCTGCAGCCGGTGGATCACGTCGAGGACCACCTCGCCCTCGTTCACCTCGACCGTGTAGTCCTTCAGGTCGCCGCCGGTCTCGTCGCCCCGCCAGATGCGGAACTGGCGCTTACTTCCCATCAGTGTTCGCCTCCTCGGTGAGGGCGTCGAACTCGGCGAGTTCCTCGTCGGTCAGGTACTTGGCCAGCTCGGCCCGGTCGAACAGCCCGATCAGCTCCGGCCGCATCTTCGGCAGCGGCTTGTGGGTCAGCCGGACCGCGTCCCCGTCCAGCGAGCAGACCAGGTTGACCCGCCGCCACTTCGGGTCCATCGCCGGGTAGTCCTCCCGGGTGTGCCCGCCGCGCGACTCCTGCCGCTCCAGCGCCGCCATCGCGGTGCACTCCGAGACCACGAGCATGTTGCGCAGGTCCAGCGCCAGGTGCCAGCCCGGGTTGTAGCGCCGGCCGCCGACCGCGCTCACCTTCGCCACCCGCTCCCGCAGCTCGGCCAGCCGGCGCATGGCGTCCGCGAGCTCGCCCTCGCGCCGGATGATGCCGACCAGGTCGCCCATCACCGCTTGGAGGTCCTGCTGGAGCTGGTACGGGCTCTCGCCGGTGTCGCGCTGCAACGGCGCCAGCGCCGTCTCCACGGCGGCCTCCACCGCCGCCACCGACACCGCCGGGCGGCTGGTGAGCTGATCGGTGTACGTGGCCGCGTGCCCGCCCGCGCGCTTGCCGAAGACCAGCAGGTCGGACAGGGAGTTGCCGCCGAGCCGGTTGGAGCCGTGCATGCCGCCGGACACCTCACCGGCGGCGTAGAGCCCGCGCACCGTGCCGTACGCCGCGCCGGAGTCCGGGTCGACCTCGACGCCGCCCATCACGTAGTGACAGGTCGGGCCGACCTCCATCGGCTCCTTGGTGATGTCGACGTCGGCCAGCTCCTTGAACTGGTGGTACATCGACGGGAGGCGGCGGCGGATCTCCTCGGCCGACTTGCGGGAGGCGATGTCCAGGTAGACGCCGCCGGCCGGCGTACCCCGGCCCTCCTTGACCTCGCTGTTGATCGCGCGGGCGACCTCGTCACGGGGCAGCAGCTCCGGCGGACGCCGGTTGTTGTCCGGGTCGGTGTACCAGCGGTCCGCCTCCTCCTCGGTCTCCGCGTACTGCTTGCGGAACACGTCCGGGACGTAGTCGAACATGAACCGCTTGCCCTCGGAGTTCTTCAGCACCCCGCCGTCGCCGCGCACCGACTCGGTGACCAGGATGCCCTTCACCGAGGGCGGCCAGACCATGCCGGTCGGGTGGAACTGGAGGAACTCCATGTTGATCAGCGTCGCCCCGGCGCGCAGCGCCAGCGCGTGGCCGTCCCCGGTGTACTCCCAGGAGTTCGAGGTGACCTTGTAGGACCGTCCGACGCCGCCGGTGGCGAGCACCACGGCGGGCGCCTCGAAGAGGATGAACTCGCCGGACTCGCGGTAGTAGCCGAACGCGCCGGCGACGCGGTCGCCGTCGAGCAGCAACTCGGTGATCGTGGTCTCGGAGAAGACCCGGATCCGCGCGTCGTAGCTGCCGAACTCCTGCTTGTCCTCCTGCTGTAGCGAGACGATCTTCTGCTGGAGCGTACGGATCAGCTCCAGGCCGGTCCGGTCGCCGACGTGCGCCAGGCGCGGGTACTCGTGGCCGCCGAAGTTGCGCTGCGAGATCTTCCCGTCCTTGGTGCGGTCGAACAGCGCGCCGTACGTCTCCAGCTCCCAGATCCGCTGCGGCGCCTCCTTGGCGTGCAGCTCGGCCATCCGGAAGTTGTTCAGGAACTTGCCGCCGCGCATGGTGTCCCGGAAGTGCACCTGCCAGTTGTCCCGCGAGTTCACGTTGCCCATCGCGGCGGCGGCGCCACCCTCGGCCATCACCGTGTGCGCCTTGCCGAACAGCGACTTCGAGATGATCGCGGTCTTCTTGCCGGCCAGCCGGGCCTCGATCGCCGCGCGCAGGCCGGCGCCGCCGGCCCCGATCACGACGACGTCGTAGTGGTGTCGTTCGATTCGCGTCTCAGTCATGTCCAGGCTCTCAGTTGATGAACCGCAGGTCGTTGATCCAGCCGGCGGCGACCGCCATCACGTAGAAGTCGGTGAGCGCCAGGGTGCCCAGGGTGATCCAGGCGAGCTGCATGTGCCGGACGTTCAACCAGGACACCCCGGTCCACGCCTTGTAGCGCATCGGGTGCTTGGAGAAGTGCTTGAGCCGCCCGCCGATGATGTGGCGGCAGGAGTGGCAGGAGATCGTGTACGCCCACAGCATCACCACGTTGCCGACCAGGATGATGTTGCCCAGGCCGAAGCCGAAGCCGTCGGGGGAGTGGAAGGCCAGGATCGCGTCCCAGGTGTTGATCAGCGAGATGATCGCGGCGGCGTAGAAGAAGTAGCGGTGCAGGTTCTGCCCGAGCAGCGGGAACCGCGTCTCACCGCTGTACGACTGGTGACCGTCCGGCACCGCGCAGGCCGGCGGCGACAGCCAGAACGACCGGTAGTACGCCTTGCGGTAGTAGTAGCAGGTCAGCCGGAACAGCAGCAGGAACGGCAGGGTGAGCGCCGCGTCCGGGATGATCCACCAGCCGGGCAGGAACTGGCCGAAGTGCGAGGAGCCCTCGACGCAGCGGTCGGTGACGCAGGGGGAGTAGAACGGTGTCAGGTAGTGGTACTGCTCCACCCAGTACCACTTGTGCATGAAGACCCGGACCGTCGCGTAGATGACCCACGCGCTGAGCCCGACCACGGTGATCAGCGGAGCGAACCACCACCGGTCGGTCCGCAACGTCTTCGCCGCGATGGCGGCGCGCGCCCGCCCTCCCCGCGGCTGCGATCTCGGCGTCTTGGCCGACGTAGTTGTCATTCGAGTCATCTCCCTGACGTCACTGTCACGTCTTGCGCACGCACGAGGCCACACCGGCGAACCGGTGCGGCTAAGTGACACACGTTACGCCGATCTTCACGGCCCGGCCGCGCAACGCAGTGTCCCGTGTGTCCCGCAGCTTGGAAAGAGTCAGTTCATGATCAATGTGGCGGGTCGGTCGAACGGTGCGCCGACCGGCGCCGCGGGTGCGCCCGGCGACGCGCCGGATCACCCGGACGCGCCGCCGGTGAAGTGCCAGGAGGACAGCCGCAGCGTCGGCGCCTCGTACCAGGACCCGTCGACCCGGCCCGGCTGCCGGACCGGCGCCCGGCCCAGGCCCAGCACCCGCCCTGGCCCCAGCGCCCGCGGGTACGACTCGGTGAACCGGAAGTCGCGCACCGCCCGGGTCGGCACGCCGTCCTCGACCAGCCACACCCCGTTGCGCGTCAGCCCGGTGACCACCAGCTGCTTCGGGTCCAGCACCCGCGTGTACCAGAAGTCGCTCACCAGCAGCCCGCGCCGCATCCCGGCCACCAGCGCGGCGGTGTCCGGGTCGCCCACCGCTCCGGTGACGCCCGCGCTCACCGGCCCGGCCGCGACTGTCGTGCCCGCATCGGCGACGCCCGGATCCGCCAGCAGGCGGATGTTGTGCGGGATCGGCCCGAACGTCGCGCTACCCGGCATGCCGTGGCCGGTCGACCCGCTGCCCGCCTCCGCGCCGCCGCGCCTGTCGTACGCCACCGCCCCGGTGATGCCGCCCTCGACCAGCGGCAACGCCCGCCGCGGCGTGCCCTCCAGGTCGAACGGCAGAGTACCGGCGTGCAGCGGGTCGTCCACCAGCGTCACCAGCGGGTCGAACTGGGCGGTGCCCGGCTCGGCGAACGACTGCCGTTCGGCGTACCGCTTGCCGTTGAAGCCGAACCAGGCGAGGTTCTGCAGCAGGTCGGCGACGGCAGCCGGTTCGAGCACCACCTCGTAGTGCCCGGGCGGCAGCTCGACCGGGTCGGCCGCGGCCCGTGCCTTCGCCGCCGCGTGCGCGCCGAGCGCCGCGCCGTCGAGGTCGGCGAGCCGGTCGGCGCAGAGCCGCGCCACCCCGTCCGCGGCGCCGGCGCGGGCGATGCCGTCCATGGCCGCCTCGGCCGCGCTTCCGGCCGCCGTGTGCCCGGCCGAGTTGGCGAACGCCCCCGACCGGTACGCGGTGCGGCAGTAGCCGGCCGCCTCCAGCCCGTCGACCGCGTCCACGAACGCGCGTACCCGCTCGGCCCGCTCGCCGGGCGAGGCGAACGCGGTGGCCTCGTCGGTGGCCGGGCCGGACGGCACGGGCGTCGGCGCGGTCAGTCCCGGCCAGGCCGGGTCGGGCGGCGCGAGCCGGGCCGCGGCCCGGGTCCGCTCGACCAGGGCGGCCAGCCCGTTGGCGTCGACCCGGCTGCCGCTGCCGGTCGCGGTCCGCCCGTCCACGTGCAACCGCAGGTGTACGGAGACACCGGTCTCGGACACGTTCTGATGGATGAAGGAGTTGGCGAACCGGGTCAGGGCCAGGTCGGTGCGGGTCACCAGTACCTCGGCCTCGGCACCGGGACCGGCCGTACGCCGGACCAGGTCCACCACTCCCGCCGCGATCCCCAGTTCGGCGCTCATGCCGGCACTCCGCTTCGCTCCGTGCCGTCATGAGGCACTGTCGCCCTGAGCCTGCTGATTCGCTCGCTGCGCTCGCTCATGCCCGCACCCCCACCCGGACGCCGCGGAACCGGGCCGGCGCGGCCGGATGGCCGGTGTGCCCGACCTGGCCGGGCTGCCCCTTCCCGCAGTTGGGCGTGCCCCAGGCGACCGTCTCCGAGGAGAGCATGTCCATCGAGCGCCAGAAGACCGGCCCGATGCCGGTGTACGTCGGGTTGCGCAGCATCCGCCCCCGGCGGCCGTTCTTGACCTCCCAGCCGACCTCGCAGCCGAACTGGAAGTTGAGCCGCTTGTCGTCGATCGACCAGGACCTGTTGATGTCCATCAGCACCCCGTCGTCGGTGGCCGCGATGATCTCGTCCAGCGTGTGCGGGCCGGGCTCCAGGCCCACGTTCGTCATCCGCACCATCGGCAGCCGGGCCCAGCCGTCGGCCCGTACGCTGCCGCCGTAGTCCAGGCCGGCGACGGCGGCCGAGTCCCGGCCGGCGAGCACCCCGACCCACCGCCCCTCGCGGACCGCGTCCCGGGCCACGGCCGGGGAGCCCTCGTCGTCGTAGCCGAAGCTGCCCAGCGCCCCGGGGATGGTCGGGTCGATGGTCACGTTCATCAGCTCGGAGCCGTAGCGCAGCGAGCCGAGGCGGGCCAGGTCGAGCCAGGACGTGCCGGCGAAAGCCGCCTCCCAGCCGAGGATGCGGTCCAGCTCGATGGCGTGCCCGACCGACTCGTGGATCTGCAGCGCGAGCTGCTCGCCGCCGAGGATCAGGTCGGTCTCGCCGGCCGGGCAGAGCGGCGCGGTCAGCAGCTCGCGGGACTCCTCGGCGATCCGGGCGGCGTGCGCGGCCAGGTCCAGCGAGGTGACCAGCTCCCAGCCGGTCGTGCCGTACTGCCCGCGGTAGCTCGGGTAGGACCGGCGCTGCGTCTCGCCGTCGCCGATCGACGTGGCCGAGATGCCGCCGCCGCACTCCCGGATGTGCTGGTCGATCCGGTGGCCCTCGCTGGAGACGAACCATTTCGTGGTGTCCCAGATCTGGTAGAGCCCCTCGGCCAGGTCGGCGCCGTGCTCGCGCATCGTCGCGGTGGCGCGGACCAGCAGGTCGCCCTTGTCCGACAGCGGCACCCCGAGCGGGTCGACGGCGCACTCCGAGGCCCAGCTCGCCACCGCCGCCTCGGAAGGCACCAGGTCGATCGGCGGGCCGGGAACCCGCGCGCTCGCGGTGGCGATCGCCGCGGCGCGCCGGCCGGCGTCGCGGGCCGCCGCGTCGGACAGATCGGGTACGGCGTGGAAGCCCCACCCCGATCCGACGAGCGCGCGTACGCCCAGCCCGATGCTCTCGTCCTGGCTCAGCTCCTCGATGTCGCCGTTGCGCGCAGACATCGACTCGTAGCGGCGGTGCATGACCCGGGCGTCGGCGTAGCGGGCGCCCGCGTCGAGGGCGGCTTGGACGGCGGCGGTCGCCGCGTCGAACTCGCTCATGCTGGCACTCCGTTGCCCTGCTGACGCTCGCTCATGCCGGCACTCCGCTGCGCTGCGTGCCGGCATGAGGCACCTTTGCGCTGCCCCGATGATTCGCTCGCTGACGCTCGCTCATGCGCCGACCCTAGGCGAGCCCACCGACATCCGTCAGGGGACGAGATCCTCCGGCCGGATCGTGGCGCGGACGGGCTCGGTCAGCTCCAGCAGGGAACCGGGCTTTGTCACCGACACCTCCCGGTAGTGCCGACCCTGCCGCCGGTGGAGGTGCAGCGTGCCTGTCTCCTGCTCCACCAGCAGGTACCACTCGATGCCCGCGGCGGCGTAGTAGTGCATCTTGAGCACCTTGTCGGTTGCCGCGTTACCAGGTGAGATGACCTCGCACACGAGCCGAACGTCCCGCGCCTCGATCATCGGCTGGTCGAAGTCGATCGGCTCGGTGACGACCAGGTCGGGAATCGGTATGCGGCCTGGCCGGAGCCGGACGTTCACCGTCTCCAGCAGTTCCAGGCCGACGTGCCGGGCCGCGGCCTCCAGCAGGTTGCCGAGGTTCCGCTGGATTCGCTGGTGCCGTGGAGTCGGTGCCGGTGTCACGTGCAGGCTCCCGTCGAAGAGTTCGACGCGTTGCCGCGTCTCGCCGAGGGCGAGGTACTCCTCTTCGGTCCACGGGCCGTCGTGGCCGAACACCGCCGCGGTCATGGTCGCCTCCACCTCGTGCCGACGGGAATCGTCCCTTCGTCGCCGGCACCATCGTCGCACTCCGGGTGCGGCGATGAGGCCGCGACGGCCAGTCGCGAGTGTGGATGTCCCAGGTGACGGGCGTGCGAGACGGAAACCCAGTCGTTACGCTCAGGCCGCTGACAGACCGCTCGATGTAGCTTATTTTCGCCTCCTGGGTTTTCCTGTAGGTTCTCTTCATCACCGAAGGGGAGGCGGTCAATGGGCAGGTCGGAGGCGGTGCCGTCCGGGGAGCCGGACCGCCCGGAGGTGCCGGAGCAGCGCTCCGGCGACGGGCCCTATCTCCAGGTCCGGGATCTGCGGGTGCGGTTCGACACCGAGGACGGTGTGGTGCGGGCCGTGGACGGGGTGTCGTTCGCCGTCGAGCGGGGTCGCACGCTGGGGATCGTGGGGGAGTCCGGGTCCGGCAAGAGCGTGACGTCGCTGGCGATTCTCGGTTTGCACAACGCGAAGCGGACGACCATCTCGGGGGAGATCTCGGTCGGTGGGCGTCAGTTGGTGGGTCTGCGTGAGGAGGAGATCCGCCGGTTGCGGGGCCGGGACATGGCGATGATCTTTCAGGATCCGTTGTCGGCGTTGCATCCGTACTACTCGGTGGGCAGGCAGATCGCGGAGGCGTACCGGGTGCACCACCCGAGGGCCGGAAAACGGGAGGCCCGGACGCGGGCGGTGGACATGCTGGGCCGGGTGGGGATTCCGCAGCCGGGGAAGCGGTTCGATCAGTTTCCGCACGAGTTCTCGGGTGGGATGCGGCAGCGGGCGATGATCGCGATGGCGCTGGTGAACGATCCGGATCTGTTGATCGCCGATGAGCCGACGACGGCGTTGGATGTGACGGTGCAGGCGCAGATCCTGGACCTCCTGGCCGATCTGCAGGAGGAGTTCCGGTCGGCGATCATCCTGATCACGCATGACCTGGGTGTGGTCAGTCAGGTGGCTGATGACGTGTTGGTGATGTACGCGGGTCGGGCGGTGGAGCACGGGAGTGTGGAGCGGGTGTTGCGGGCGCCGCAGCATCCGTACACGTGGGGGTTGTTGTCGAGTGTGCCGTCGTTGCACGGTGACGCGGACGCGGACCTGGTGCCGATCCCCGGCAACCCACCCAGCTTGATCAATCTGCCGTCGGGGTGCGCGTTCCATCCGCGGTGCCGGTGGGCCGGCGTGAACGGCGACCGGTCCCGCACCGAGGTGCCCGAGCTGCGGGAGGCCGGCGTGCCGGGTCACCTGGTCGCCTGTCACCTGCCGGCGGGTGACCGGGAGCGGATCTACCGCAACGAGGTCGCGCAGGTGGGGGTGGCCCGATGAGCGCCGAGACCGAACCGCTGCTGTCGGTGCGAGGACTGACCAAGCACTTCCCGGTGCGGCAGGGGCTGCGCGCGCGGGGTGCGGTGCGTGCTGTCGACGGGTTGGACTTCGATGTGCGGCCGGGCGAGACGCTCGGCCTGGTGGGGGAGTCCGGGTGTGGGAAGACCACGACCGGGCGGATGCTGGTGCGTCTGCTGGAACCCACGGCCGGGACGATCGAGTTCGCGGGACGGGACATCACCCACGGCGGGCGGCGTGAGCTGCGCGCGTTGCGGCAGGACCTGCAGATCATCTTTCAGGACCCGTACGCCTCGCTGAACCCCCGTCACACGGTCGGGCGGATCGTGGCGATGCCGTTGCAGGTCAACCGGATCACCCCACCGGGCGGCGTCAAGAAGCGCGTCCAGGAGCTGCTGGAACTCGTCGGGTTGAATCCGGAGCACTACAACAGGTACCCGCACGAGTTCTCCGGCGGGCAGCGCCAGCGCATCGGCATCGCCCGCGCCCTGGCGTTGAAACCGAAGCTGATCGTCGCCGACGAACCCGTCTCGGCGCTGGACGTGTCGATCCAGGCGCAGGTCATCAACCTGCTGCGCGACCTGCAACGCGACCTGGACCTGGCGTTCGTGTTCATCGCCCACGACCTCGCCGTCATCCGCCACTTCTGCCACCGCGTCGCTGTCATGTATCTCGGCAAGATCGTCGAGATCGGCGATCGCGACGACATCTACACCCGGCCCCAGCACCCCTACACCCGAGCCCTGCTGTCGGCGATTCCGGACGTCTCCACGCTCGGGCCCGCCGGCCGGATCCGCCTCACCGGCGACGTCCCCACCCCGTTGAACCCGCCATCGGGCTGCCGCTTCCGTACCCGCTGCTGGAAAGCCACCGACCACTGCGCCACCGAAGAACCGGCGCTGACCACCCGGGACGGCGGCAGGCAGCTCACCGCCTGCCACTACCCGGAGAGCGGACCGGTCGGCATGCCGACCGGCGAACCCGTGGAGGTGTCGAAATGAGCCTGTCGCCGGTCGAGGGCGCGGCGCTCGCCGAGATCGAGTCCTCCGATCAGGAGCCGGACGAGAAGAAGCGGCTGGTCGGCCGCTCACCGGGCCAGCTCGTCTGGGCCCGGCTGCGGCGCGACCGTACCGCAATGGTCAGCGGTGTCGTGCTGGCCCTGTTCATCCTGGCGGCGGTGGCCGCGCCGCTGATCCAGCGGCTGTACGGCGTGTCGCCGAACCAGCAGTTCGGTGACCTGCTGGACGCCACCGGCATGCCGCTGGGCTACGTGGGCGGCGTCAGCGGTGACCACTGGTTCGGGCTGGAACCGGGCCTGGGCCGGGACATCTTCATCCGGATGATCTACGGCATCCGGACGTCGCTGCTGATCGCGCTCGGCGCCGCGCTGGTCACCACGACCATCGGCGTGGTGCTCGGGATCGTCGCCGGCTTCCTGGGCGGCGTGGTCGACTCGGTGATCAGCTGGATCACCGACGTCGCGCTGGCGTTGCCGTTCCTCATCTTCGCGCTGGCCGTGGTGCCGACGTTCTCGCTGCGCTTCTACGGCCCCCGGGACGCGGTGCCGACGTGGTTCGCGGTGACCACGCTGATCGTGGTCTTCGCCGCGTTCGGCTGGACCGGCACGGCCCGGCTCGTCCGGGGCCAGGTGGTGTCGCTGCGCGAACGGGAGTTCGTGGAGGCGGCGCGGGCCAGCGGCGCCGGGCTCGGGCACATGCTGTTCCGGCAGTTGCTGCCGAACATCTGGGCCCCGATCCTGGTGGCGTTCTCGCTCGCCGTGCCGTCGTACGTCACGGGCGAGGCGGCGCTGTCCTTCCTCGGCGTCGGGCTGCCCGAGTCGGTGCCGAGCTTCGGCCGGATGATCTACCGCAGCATCGACTACCTGCAGACCGACCCGGCGTACGTCTTCTTCCCCGGCATCACCATCTTCGCGCTCGTGCTGGCGTTCAACCTCTTCGGCGACGCGCTGCGCGACGCGCTCGACCCGAAGTCGTCACGGTAGGGGGTTCGACGACATGGTGCGGTTTCTGCTGAAGCGGCTGCTGCTCGCGGTCTCGGTGCTGCTCGCGGTGAGCATCGTCAGTTTCCTCATGTTCTTCGCGCTGCCCCGCGACCCGGTGACCGGCATGTGCCCGAAGAACTGCAACGCCGAGCGGCTGGAGCGGGTACGCACGGAGCTGGGGCTCAACGACCCGAAGCCGACGCAGTACGTCAACTACATGAAGGGCATCTTCGTCGGCCGTGACCTGGGCAGCGCGCAGGGCGGCAAGTGCGAGGCGCCCTGCCTCGGCTACTCGTACGTCAACAGCGAGGCGGTGACCGACACGTTCGCCCGGGTGCTGCCGGTGACGCTGAACATCGTGCTCCCGGCGGCGGTGCTCTGGCTGGCGCTCGGCGTGGGGCTCGGGATGATCTCCGCGCTGCGGCGGGGGTCGCTGCTCGACCGCATCTCGATCGGGTTGACGCTGACGTTCGCCTCGCTGCAGCTCTACTTCGTCGGCGCCGTGCTGCTGCTGGTCTTCGTGTACTCGCTGAAGATCCTGCCGACACCCCGCTACGTGCCGTTCCTGGAGAACCCGATCGAATGGGCGCGCGGCCTGGTGCTGGCGTGGGTGACGCTCGCGCTGCTCTTCTCCGCGATCTACGCGCGGCTGTCCCGGGCGCAGATGCTGGAGACGCTCTCCGAGGACTTCGTGCGGACCGCGCGGGCCAAGGGCGTGGCGAAACGCAATGTGTACGGACGGCACGCGCTGCGCGCCGCGATCACGCCGATCGTGACGATCGCCGGGCTCGACGTGGGCGCGGCACTGGGCGGCACCGTCATCACCGAGACGACGTTCGGCATCCAGGGGCTGGGGCGTACGGCGGTGGAGGCGGTACGCCAGGGCGACCTGCCGACCATCATGGCCACCGTCCTGGTGTCGGCGCTGTTCGTGGTGGTGGCGAACATCGTGGTCGACCTGCTGTACGCGTTCATCGATCCACGGGTGCGTCTGGGCTGATCCGGGCGTCGCCGGTGGTCGATCGTTGTGCCCCCGTTATCTGCTCGAAATTTACCGCGAGTGAAAGCTAGGCGAAGCTTTCCTTCATCGGACCCGAGGAGTTGAGTATGCGAGCAAGACTCGCCACCGCCGTGGGCGGTGCGATGGCACTGGTGGTCGCCCTCAGTGCGTGCAGCAAGAACACCGGCGACAACGGCGACACCGCGGACACGAACAAGCCCCGCAGCGGCGCCATCGCGACCGACCCGAAGGACTCGCTCGGCCCGGCGGCCGAGGTGCCCGGCGCGGCCAAGGGCGGAACCTTCTACATCCTGCGCGAGAGCAAGATCTCCCACCTGGACCCGCAGCGGGTCTACTCGTTCGCCGGCCTGATGGGCAGCCAGCTCTACGCCCGGTTCCTCACCACCTTCAAGGACGACGGCAAGGGCAACGTCACGCTGGTCGGCGACCTCGCCGAGACGCCCGGCAAGAACGTGAACAACGACTGCAAGGTCTGGGAGTTCACGATCAAGGAGGGCGTCAAGTTCGAGGACGGCCGCCCGATCACCTCCAAGGAGATCGCGTACGGCATCGCCCGCTCGTTCGACCCGGACCTGACCGGCGGCCCCACCTACCTGCAGGAGTGGCTGGCCGACAGCCCGCAGTACGACACCAAGTGGGACTTCAAGAAGAACAAGACCTCGCTGCCGCCCGGCCTGACCACGCCGGACCCGCGCACGCTGCGCTTCGAGTTCAACAAGCCCCGCTGCGACCTGCCGTTCGCGGTGTCGCTGCCGGCCACCGCGCCGCTGCCGCCGGACAAGGACACCGGCGTCAACCTGGACAACATGCCGTTCTCGTCCGGGCCGTACCGGTTCACCAAGATCCAGCCCGGCGTGGAGATGGTGCTGGAGCGCAACACGAACTGGGATCCGGCCACCGACCCGGTGCGGCACGCGTACCCGGACAAGTTCGTCTGGTCGCTCGGCTCGGACAACACCACCCAGACCAACCGCGTCCTCGCCGGCACCGGCAACGACGCAGCGGCGGTCGCCACCGGCGGCGTGCCGCCCGAGCTGATCGCGAAGGTGACCGGCGACCCGGCGCTCAAGGCGCGGATGATCGTCGCGGCGACGCCCAACGCCTACCGGCTGAGCATCAACACCACCCGGGTCACCGACCTGTCCGTGCGGCAGGCGATCAACTACGCGATCGACCGCAGCAGCATCACCAAGAACCTCGGCGGCCCGTACGGCGCGGTGCCGCTGACCACGCTGCTGCCCCCGACCACGCTCGGGTACAAGAAGTACGACGCGTACCCGGCCGGTGAGAGCGGCGACCCGGCGAAGGCGAAGGAGACGCTGGGCGGCAAGTCGGTGAACCTGGTGCTCGGCACCTCCGACGACACCGCCTCGCAGGAGACCGCCACCCAGGTCAAGAACGCGCTGGAGAAGGCCGGCTTCACGGTCACCGTCAAGCCGATCCCCGAGGACGGCTACCTCGACTTCGTGAAGAAGAAGAGCAACCCCTGGGACCTGTGGGTCGACTCGTGGGCGGCCGACTGGCCCAGCGGCGCCTCGATCCTGCCGGTGCTCTTCGACGGCCGCAGCCTCAAGGCCGAGGGCAACAGCAACACGTCCCAGCTCAACAACGAGGCGATCAACGCCGAGTTCGACCGGGTGCTGGCCCTCGACCCGGCCAAGCAGGCCGAGGAGTGGAGCAAGCTGGACGAGAAGCTGATGAAGGAGTCCGCGCCGGCGGTGCCGCTCTACAACGAGGTGGTCTCCGTGGCGCACGGCGAGAAGGCCGGCGGCATCTTCATCGGCAGCATCTTCGGCTGGCCCAGCTTCGTCAACGCGTACGTCAAGCAGTAGCTCTGCAAGGAAGGGCCCCTTCTTAACGCCTGGCGTTAAGAAGGGGCCCTTCCTCTACCGCAGGCGTTAAAAGGGGGCCCTTCCTTACAAGTAGCGGCGGAGGAAGTCCAGCTCCAGCCGGAGCAGGCGCTCGGACACCCCGCCCGCGGCCAGGTGGCTCGCCCCGGTCAGCGGCAGCACCGCGTGCGGGCGGCCCGTCGCCAGCAGCGCCGCGGACAGCCGCAGCGTGTGCGCGGCCAGCACGTTGTCGTCGGCCAGGCCGTGCACCAGCAGCATCGGCCGGGCCTGCGCCGGGTCGCCGAGCGGCTCGGCGGCCAGCTCGACCAGCGAGTGGTGGGCGTAGACGTCCATGCCGTCGTCGGGCATGCCGAGGTAGCGCTCGCTGTACGCGGTGTCGTACAGCGCCCAGTCGGTGACCGGCGCGCCGACGATCGCGCACTTGAACAACTCCGGATGGCGCAGCACCGCCAGCCCGGCCAGCCAGCCGCCGAACGACCAGCCGCGCACCGCCACCCGTTCCAGGTCCAGGTCGGGGTGCTTGTCGGCGAGCGCGGTGAGCGCGTCCACCTGGTCGGTGAGGATCACGTCGGCGACCCGGCGGTGGATCGCCTTCTCGAACGAAGGCGCGATGCCGGGGGTGCCCCGGTTGTCGATGGTGACCACCGCGAAGCCCTGCTCGGCCCACCACTGCCGCTCCAGCCAGACGCTGCGGGCCGCCACCACCTCCTGGTGGCCGGGGCCGCCGTAGATGTCCAGCAGCACCGGCAGCCGGGTGCCTTTGACGTGCTCGGCCGGGTAGAGCACCGCGCTTGGTAGCCGCCGGTCGGTGACCCGGACCATCGTCGGCCGCGGCGCGTACGAGCAGGTGGCGGCCAGCGAGCGCAGCTCACCCACCTCGCGGTCGCCGTGCCAGACCCGCCAGCGCACGCCGGGGTGCTCCAGCGACGCGATGCCCACCGCCAGCGTGGAGCCGCCGATCGAGGCGGTGTGCCAGCCGGGGTCGCTGCCCATCCGGCGGGCGTCCATGCCGCCGCCGATGGTGGTCCGCACCCGGTAGAGGTGGCGCTGGCTCGGCTCACCCTCACTCGCCTCGACCAGCAGGTCCGCGGTCGTGCCCGGGCCGTTCGGCAGCCGCCCGACCACCCGCCGCACGTACAGCGAGGGCGGGGTGAGCAGCGTGCCGTCGGCGAACAGGCAGCGTGCGTCGTACCCGTCGTGGGCCAGCTCGCCGCCGACCAGCACCCGCCCGTCGGGCAGGTGGGCGGGGGTGCCGGGGATCGGTTCCACCCAGCGCGGGTCGGCCAGCTCGGCGTGCACCTGTGTCTCCCCGGTGCGCGGGTCCACCGCCAGCACCAGGCCGTGCTGCTGCGAGCGGCGCAGCACGGTGATCAGCGGCCCGCCGTCGGACCAGTCCGCCGAGCTCAGGTAGGGGTAGGTCTCCCGGTCCCAGTGCACGTCGACCCAGCCGCCGTCGAGGTCGAGCAGGTGCAGGCTGACCTCCGCGTTCGGGCCACCCGCTACGGGGTACGCCAGCGACGTCGGCGGGCTCGCCGGGTCGGCCGGGTCGTGCAGGTACCAGCGTTCCAGCCGGGACTCGTCGACCCGGGCGGCCAGCACGCTGCGCCCGTCCGGCGCCCACCAGTAGCCGCGGTAGCGGTCGAACTCCTCGGCGGCGATGTGCTCGGCCAGCCCCCAGGTCACGCCGCTGTCCTCACCGGCGAGCAGGTTGTCGGTACCGTCCGGCTCCACCACCCGCAGCTGGCCCCGGCGTACGCCCTCGGCGGCGTCGGTGACGTAGGCCAGCCGCTCGCCGGTCGGGTCGGGCCGGGGGTCGATCACCGGCCCGCCGGTAGCCACCTCGACCACGTCGCCGTGCACCAGGTCGGCCCGGAACAGCCGCCCGGCCAGCGCGAACGCGGCCACCCGGCCGGCCGCGTCCAGGGCGTACGAGCCGATGCCGCCGGAGCTGAGCCGCAGCCGCTCGCGCAGCGCCCGCTCACCCGGGGACAGGCGGGCCGGATCGGCGTCCGCGCCCAGCAGCACCGCCGGATCGGCGACCAGGCGTTCCTCGCCGCTGTCGATGTCGAGCAGCCAGAGCGCGTCGGCCGGGTCCTCCGGTCCCGCGGAGCGCAGGAAGACGACCCGGGCGCCGTCGCCGGAGACGGTGACGGCGCGCGGCGCCCCGTGGCTGAACCGACGGGTACGGGCGGCCAGCTCGGGAAAGTCCACGCCTGCAGCGTAGGCGCGCGCCGGAGGTGATGTGGCCGACCTGAGCGGACGCATCACCGTCGAGCGGGCAGGACCGCCGGTTAGAGTGACGGGCGTGACGACGCTGCCCGACCGACGCCTTCTGCTGGTCCACGCGCATCCCGACGACGAGTCGATCGGCACCGGCGCGACGATGGCGCACTACACCGCCACCGGCGCCCACGTCACGCTCGTCACCTGCACGCTGGGCGAGGAGGGCGAGATCCACGTCCCGGCGCTGGCCCAGCTCTGCGCGGCCGAGGCGGACCAGCTCGGCGGCTACCGGATCGGCGAGCTGGCCGACGCCTGCGCCGCGCTCGGCGTCACCGATCACCGGTTCCTCGGCGGGGCGGGCCGCTACCGCGACTCGGGCATGATGGGCATGGCCACCAACGAGCACCCGCGGGCGTTCTGGCAGGCCGACCTGGACGTCGCCGCCGGGCACCTGCTGGAGGTCATCCGCGAGGTCCGTCCCCAGGTGCTCGTCACGTACGACCCGAACGGCTTCTACGGCCACCCGGACCACATCCAGGCGCACCGGGTGGCGATGCGCGGCGTGGAGCTGGCCGCGGCCGAGGGGATCGCCCCGGCGAAGGTCTACTGGACGGCCATGCCGCGCAGCGTGCTCGACGCCGGGCTGGAGACGTTCACCGAGTCCTCGGACAACCCGTTCGCCGGCATCGAGAGCGCCGACGAGCTGCCGTTCGGCACGCCGGACGCGGAGATCGCCGCCCGGATCGACGGCACCGAGCAGCACGCCGCCAAGGAGGCGGCGATGCGGGCCCACGCCACCCAGATCCCGGCCAACTCGTGGCTCTACTCGATCGCCGGCAACTTCGGCGGCGAGTTCATGGGCGTCGAGTACTTCACGCTCGCGGTGGGCGAGAAGGGGCCGGGCCATGGCCCGTACGGCTGGGAGGACGACCTCTTCGCCGGGATCGCCCCGGACGCCGCGGATCGGTCCCCGGTCGCGGCGGCCGGTGTCCGGTGACGCTGCCGGCCGTACCCGTGTCGACAGTTGCCGAGCCGCCACCGGAGGGCGCGCCGCCGAGCCGGGCGGAGCGGACGCTCGACCGCGCGCTGCGGGTGACCGGCGGCGTGCTGACGGTCTGGGGCGGCGTGCTGCTCGCGCTGCTCGAACTGATCTTCTCGACCTGGGCCTGGGAGCTGGTGCAGGGCCGTTCCGGCGCGGCGCAGGCGCTGGTCGGGGTGGGCGCGGTGGTCGTCGGCGTGCCGGTGGTGGTGGCGGCGACGGTGCTGCTGGGCTCGTTCGGGCACCGGTCGACGGGGGGCCGCTGGGCGGTCGTGCTGGCCGCGCTGCCGTGGTTCGTGGTGATCGTGGCGGGCGGTGTCCGGACCGTCGAGGGTGATCTCGCGCTGGTCGGCGACAACGTGCTCGGCCTGGCGCTGATCGTGGCCGGCGCGGTCACGTTCGCGGTGGTCGGTTTCCGGCACCTGGTGACGCCGCCCCCTGTCCGGTGAGGTGCTGACGCCACACAGGCGACGGTGGTAGACATTCCTGCCAGAGGCCCGCCGAGGGAGCGGGCGGTACGGCGGGAGGCGTGCGATGGGTCAGCGGTGGCGTGCGGTCGGAGTGCTGGCGGCCGCGTTGTTCGCGGTGAACGTGGTGGCCCGGCTGGTCACCAGATTCGCGTTCCCGGACGACGACGCCGCGTCCGACCGGGTGTCGCTGGTGATGTTCCTGGTGATCGGGCTGATCCTGGCGGGCGTCGCGTTCCGGTGGGGGGCCGACCGTCCGCTCGGCCGCCTGGCCGGTGACCTGGCCGCCGCGGTGGGGGTGGCGCTGGCGCTCACCGTGTTCGTCGGTCCGCTGGTGGTCGGGGAGAACCCGTTCGGCGGTGGCGCCGGTCTCTTCTTCGCCCAGATCTGGCTCTATCTCGCCGCCACCGCCGCCGGTGTGCTGGTCGGCTACCTGATCCTCACCGCGCTCGGCCGGGACTACCGGTCCCGGCAGCTCAAGCGGTACGCCGAGATGAAGCGGTCCCGGCCGCGCCGGGTCGTCCGGCGCTGACCCTCCGGCCGTTCAGGCGGCCGGGGCGACCCGGGTCAGGTAGGTGTGGTGGGTGGTGAACCCGAGCCGGCGGTAGAGCTCGACCGCGCCGGTGTTGCTCTGCTCCACCTGGAGGAACGCCCGCGTGGCGCCCTCGTCCGCGCCCCAGCGGGCCAGGGCGCGGACGACCGCGACGGCGAATCCGCGCCGACGCGCCTCGGGCAGCACTTCGAGCAGGCTGACGCCGAGCCAGCGGCCTTCGCCGGTCACCGTGCCCCGGCCGACCGCGAGCAGCCGGCCGTCGATCCGCAGCTCCGCGAAGCGGACCCGGTCGACGGCCGTGAGCACGTGCCGCGCGGCGTCCGGCAGGCCTCCCTTGCGACCGGCGGCGATCGCCAGCCAGTCGTCGGCGGGCGCGCCGGCCAGCGTCACCGGCGGCGTGCCGTCCGGACCGGCGAGCGGCGGCGGGCCGTCCGGGCCGGCGGTCGGCGTGTCGGCATCCGGCGGCGTGTCGGCGAGCCCGGCGTCCGGCGGCGCGGCCAGGGCGCGCAGCGGCACGGTCTGCACCAGCACCGGGGGCCGGGCCGTCCAGCCGCGCGCGTCCAGTTCGGCGCCGACCGGGGCGGCCAGCGGCAGCGGGGTGTTCACCAGCGCGGTGCCGCCCCGCTCGGCGTACCAGCGCTGCACCGCGTCCAGCGCGGCGGGCAGGGGCCGGTCCGGGTCGCCGACCGGCAGCGCGCTGTTGGCCCGGCCGGTCCAGCCGTCGGCCCAGCGCAGCCGCCAGTCGCCGAGCCGTCCGCGTACCGGTGCGGGCCACGCCTCGTCGGCGGCCAGCTCCAGCGCGACCACGGCGGCGGCGGTGGGGCGGCGGGCCGGCGGCACCCGCTTGGCCCGGTGCACCTCGGCGACCGGTACGCGCAGCGGGCCGGCGTCGGTGGCGAGGGTGATGTGGGTCTCGCTCAGCTCGACGAGTTCGCCGAGCGCGTCGGAGAACAGCGTGCGGCCCTCACGAATCCCCACAATCCGGCGGACCACGATCCGGTGTCCCACGTCCTGCTGTCGGAGCACGATCGACCCCCTCCCCGGCGAGATACTAGGCTCTTACCGTTGCGGGTGATCGCGACGAGTCTGCGGAGGAGAAGACCGGTGACCTACATCATCGCCGAGCCGTGCGTGGATGTGCTCGACAAGGCATGCATCGAGGAGTGCCCGGTCGACTGCATCTACGAGGGCAACCGGATGCTCTACATCCACCCCGACGAGTGCGTCGACTGTGGTGCCTGCGAGCCGGTCTGCCCGGTAGAAGCGATCTTCTACGAGGACGACGTCCCGGAGCAGTGGAAGGACTACACCGGGGCCAACTACGAGTTCTTCGAGGACCTGGGCTCGCCCGGTGGCGCCTCGAAGATCGGCAAGGTGGAGAAGGACGCCACCTTCGTCGCCGCGCAGCCGCCGCGCGGCGAGGGCCACTGAACCGGCGCTCGCCGGTCTCGGCACGGCTGCCCGACTTCACCTGGGACACCCTGGACGCCGCGGCCGCCACGGCCGCGGCGCATCCGGACGGTCTCATCAATCTGTCGATGGGCACGCCGGTCGACCCGGTGCCACAGCTGATCCGGCAGGCGCTGGCCGACGCGTCGAACGCGCCGGGCTACCCGCTGACCGCCGGCACCGCGGCGCTGCGGGACGCGATCGCGGCGTGGGTCGCCCGGGCCTGCGGCGCGGGCGTCGACGGGCTGGGCGTGCTGCCCACGATCGGCTCCAAGGAGCTGGTGGCGTGGCTGCCCACGCTGCTCGGGCTCGGCCCCGGTGACGTGGTGGTGGTGCCGTCGGTGGCCTACCCGACGTACGAGGACGGGGCGCGGCTGGTCGGCGCGACCACCGTACGCACCGACTCGCTGACTGCGCTCGGCCCGGATCCCCGGGTCCGGCTGGTCTGGGTCAACTCGCCGGGCAACCCGACCGGCCGGGTGCTGCCCGCCGCCCACCTGCGCAAGGTGGTCGAGTGGGCGCGCGAGCGCGGGGCCGTGGTGGCCAGCGACGAGTGCTACCTGCCGCTGGGCTGGGACGCCGAGCCCGTCTCGGTGCTCTCGCCCGAGGTGTGCGGCGGCTCGTACGACGGCGTGTTGGCGGTGCACTCGCTGTCCAAGCGCTCGAACCTGGCCGGGTACCGGGCCGGTTTCGTCGCCGGTGACCCGGCGCTGGTGGCCGAGCTGCTCAAGATCCGCAAGCACGCGGGTCTGATCGTGCCTGCGCCGGTGCAGGCCGCGATGGTGGCCGCGCTCGGCGACCAGGAGCACGCCGACGCCCAGCGGGAGCGCTACCGCGTCCGGCGGGAGAAGCTGCGTGCGGCGTTCACCGGGGCCGGCTTCACGGTCGAGCACTCGGAGGCCGGCCTCTACCTCTGGCTGACCCGCGACGAGGACTGCTGGGACACGGTGGACTGGCTGGCCCGCCGGGGCATCCTGGTCGCGGCCGGGATCTTCTACGGCCCGGCCGGCGCCCGGCACGTCCGGGTGGCGCTCACCGAGTCCGACGAGCGTGTCGACGCGGTGGCCGGGCGGCTCGCCGGGTCCTGACATGGCGGGCGAGCTGGCACGGGCGGCGGTGGTCGGCACCGGGCTGATCGGCGGTTCGCTGCTGCTCCGGTTGCGCGACGCCGGGCTCGACGTGACCGGCTGGGACCCGGACCCGGAGACCCGCGGGCGGGTACGCGAGCGGGGCGTCGTGGTGGCCGACACGGTCGAGGACGCGGTGGCCGGCCGGGACGTGGTGTTCCTCTGCGGCCCCCTGCCGACGTTGCCGGCGACGTTGGCCCGGGTCGCCGCCGTCACCGACGACAGGTGCGTGCTCACCGACGTCGGCAGCGTCAAGGCCGAGGTGAGCACCGTCGCCACCGTGCAGGGGCTCGGGCACCGGTTCGTGCCGGGCCACCCGATGGCCGGGGCCGACCGGGCCGGACCGGACGCGGCCGAGCCGGGCCTGCTCGACGGCGCCGCCTGGGTGCTCTGCCCGGGGCCGACCGGGCTGGACGCCTTCCGGCGGCTGGCCGCGCTGCTCGTGGACGTCTTCCACGCCCGGGTGGTGCCGATGTCCGCCCCGGAGCACGACGGAGCGGCGGCGCTCGCCTCGCACGTGCCGCACGTGCTCGCCGGGGCGCTGGCCGGCACCGTGCACCGGTCGGCGCTGCGGGACGCGGTTCTGACGCTCGCGGCCGGGAGCTTCTCCGACGGCACCCGGGTCGCCGGCGGGCCGCCCGAACGGACCGCGAACATGCTGCTCGGGAACCGCGACCGCGTCCTCGCCGAGCTGGACGCGCTCGGCGTCTTCCTGGGCGAGCTGACCGAGGCGCTGCGCGCCGGCGACGCCGACGCGCTGGCCGAGCGCCTCGCCGAGGGGCGGCAGACCCGGTCCACGCTGCGGGCGCGCGAGTTCACCGCGCACCGGCGGGAGTTCCCGTGCGCCGCCGACCACGTCGGCGAGCTGGCGTACCTGCGGGAGCTGGGCGCCGCGGGCGGTCACCTGACCGGGGTACGCGAGGCGGGCGGCGCGGTCACCTACACGGGGCACCTGCCGGCCACGCCGCCGTTAGGCTGAGCGGCATGGCGGACGCACCGGTCGTGGCGGTACGCGGTGAGGCGTACCGGGAGGTGGCGCCCGAGCTGGCGCGGTTCACGGTGACGGCGACGGCCCGGGACCGGGATCGCGAGACCACGCTGACCCGGCTGGCCGAACGGGCCGCCGCGGTGCGGGCGCTGCTCGACGCGGCCGAGCCGGCGGTGGAGCGGCGGGAGACGGGCCAGGTGCACGTCTGGCCGGTGACGAGGCGTTCCGGCGACCGCGTGGTGGCCTACCAGGGCAGCGTGAGCACCACTGTCACGACGAGCGACTTCACCGCGCTGGGCGAGCTGATGCTCCGCCTGGCCGACCAGGAGCAGGTCGAGGTGGCCGGCCCGGTGTGGTCGCTGCGGCCGGACAGCCCGGCCTACCGGGAGGCGCGGCAGGCGGCGATCGCGGACGCGCTGGTCCGGGCCCGGGAGTACGCCGAGGCGCTCGGCGCCCGGGTGACGGCGCTGCGGGAGCTGTCCGACACCGGGCTGAGCGCGTCCCCGCCGATGATGGTCAAGGCGGCGTACGCGCGCTCCGGCGAGCAGCCGGAGCTGGAGTTGGAGCTGGACCCGGCGCCGCAGCCGGTGCAGGCGGCGGTCGAGGCGCGGTTCACCATCAGCGAGCCGGTGCTGGGCTGATGCCGGCGGCGGAGGTGCTCGGGCTCGACGACCTGGTCGCCCGGGCGCGCGCGCTGGCCGAGGCCGGCCCGCGTCAGCTGCTCGGCATCGCCGGGGCACCCGGTGCGGGCAAGTCCACCCTGGCGGAAGGGATCGTGGCCGCGCTCGGCCCGGTCGCCCGGCTGGTCCCGATGGACGGCTTCCACCTGGCCGGGACGGCGTTGGAGCGGCTCGGCCGGTCGGGGCGCAAGGGCGCGCCGGACACGTTCGACGTCAACGGGTTCGCCTCGATGCTGCGCCGGTTGCGCCGGCTGGAGCCGACGTCGGTGTGGGCGCCGGAGTTCCGCCGTGACCTGGAGGAGCCGGTCGCCGGGGCGATCGAGGTCCCGCCCGAGGTGCGCCTGGTGGTCACCGAGGGCAACTACCTGCTGCTGCGGGACGACCCGTGGGAGGAGGTGCGGACGCTCCTGCACGAGGCATGGTTCCTCGATCTGGACGCGGAGGTGCGGGTGCGCCGGCTCACCGCGCGGCACGAGGCGTACGGGAAGTCGCCGGAGCAGGCCCGGGCCTGGGCGCTGGGCAGCGACGAGGAGAACGCCCGGCTGGTCGCGGGCACGGCCGTGCACGCCGACCTGGTGGTCCGCCTGGCCGACCCGCCGCCGGCGTGACGCCGGGCGCTGCCGCAGACCCGCCGCCGCACCGGCGCACGGTCAGCCGGCCCGTTGCCGGGGCGACGGCACGGTGCGGCGCAGCAACCGGGCCACCACGGCGCGCTCGCGGGTGAACTCCGCCGCCTCCGGGTAGCCGCTGTGGCTGCGGATGGGCGGGTCGGCCACCTCGCCGCCGGTCGGGTGCAGCGCCTCCGGGTCCGCCACCGGCACGTCCCGCTGCCCGGCGCTGACCTGCCAGCCGAGCGGATCCGTGTCCCGCCAGAAGTTCGTCCAGGCCACGTGGCCGCCGGGCCAGGTGAGCGCGCCGGCCAGCGTACGCAGCCGCTCCGGGCCGAAGTAGGACGGGAAGACCCGCCCGTAGAGCCGGGTGAGCTGGCAGCCGTAGGAGAAGAACCAGGTACGCAGCCGCCACCGGCGGGGCAGTTGCAGAAGCACTGCGGCGCAGATGACGGTGCCCTGGCTGTGCCCGGAGAGGATGACGCCGTCCATCCGGTCGCTGTGGTGCGGCGGTAGCGCCAGCAGGCCCGCGACCCGGGTCTGGAGTTCCGGTACGGCGCGCTCGGCGTAGCTGGGCGGGGCGAGCGGGTGCGCGGCCCGGGGCCAGAACGTGCACACGTCCCAGATCACGCCGACCGAGCGGCGTACCGAGTCGGTGCGGTAGACCAGCAGCCCGAGCGCCGCCATCACCACCGGCAGCCAGCCGAGGATGGCGTCTCCCCGTTCGGCGGTCCAGTGGATGGCGGTCTGCCAGCCGGAGGGGGACAGCGGGCTCGGCCGTTCGCCGGAGAGCGCGGCGGCGCAGCAGAGCGTGACCAGGACCGCGCAGAACGCGGCGTAGCAGCCCATCAGCCGGACCGCGTGCTCGCCGACCAGCCGGTGCAGCGCCCGGTACGTGCTGACGTCGCGGCAGCGTCGCCGGTCGTGCGCGGACAGGCCGGGGGCAGCGGTGAGCCGGGCGTACTCCACCCGGCGCAGGCGGTGCAGCAGGACCGCGACCCGGACCAGCAGCCCGATCAGCGCGAGCAGGCCGACCGCGCAGGCCAGCCCGGCCCAGAAGACGGCGAGCGGAGGTATCACCCGGCTCGGGCCGCTCGGCTCGGCCGACGCGTCCAGCCGGTCGCTGACCCAGTAGAGCAGTCCGGCGCAGTAGGCCGCCGCCATCATCCAGCCGAAACCGGCGATGACCGCCGGGGCGCAGCCCCGCCAGGCCAGATCGGTGTACGCGCCGAGCGGCTGGGTCGGCACCGCCGGGCGCAGGCGGGGCAGGAGCAGTCCGATGCCGGCCAGCACACCGGCCGGGCCGACGAGCATCCAGGTGCGCAGCGCGTCCGGCGCGTCGGGCAGGCCGGGCAGCCCGCGTTCGATCCAGGTCGCGCCCAGCGGCAGCAGCAGCGCCCCGGCGGCCGGACCGGCCAGTGCCCGCCGGCCGGAGCGGTTCGCCGCGGCGATGGCCACCAGCAGCAGCACCTGGTAGGCGACGAGCCAGGCGATGGCGGTGTCGTACCCGGGCAGTGACCGGTCGGCATGGCAGCCGGCGATCTCCGGCTGCGCCGCGCACCCGAGCGGCGGCCGGTACGCCGACAGCGGCTGGCCGGCCGGGCCCTCGGGCAGCAGCAGCAGGACGAACGTGCCGACCAGACCGAGCGCGGTGAGCGCCGCGACGGCGATGCTCCACCGGCCGAGCGGGGTGGCGCCCTGGCGCCGGCTCAACCAGGGCCGGGCCACCGCGATCACGGCGATCGTCACCACGGCGGCGAGCAGCGCGACGGTCGGCCAGGCGACAGCGGCCCGCAGGCCGCGCGGCGGATCCATGATGAGAACCGCGGTGACGGGTACGGCGGCGGCGGTGACCGCGCCCGTGCACAGGTGCAGCACGGCGGCGCGGCGCAGTTGCCCTTCCCCGTTCCAGAACGTCGGATCCTGGAGCGGGTTCTGCGGCGGCTCGCGCGGCTCCGGTGGTTCGACCGGCTCACCGTCTTCCCGGACGGGCGCATGGTGGTGCGGGTCGGCGGGCATCTGCGCCTCGTACTGGTAGGTGCGGAAGGCGACGAGTCCGATCGCGGCCAGCACGAGCAGCGGCAGCAGCAGTCCGAGCGCGAGCGCCCGGGTGCCCTGCCGCCACCAGGAGTCGCCGAGGAACTGCCACGGCCCGGGGAGCCGGCCGAGGCAGTCCGCCTCCACGCACTGCCAGCCGATCAGGTCCACGCCGACGCCGGTCACGGTCATGACGAGCGTGCAGGTCAGGCTCAGGCAGAACAGGCGGATGAGCCAGGCGGTGATGCCGGACCGGCTGGCCCAGCGCTCCTGGTCCGGGTCGGGCGGGATGCCCGCGCGGGCGTGCAGCGCGACGTTCGCCAGGGCGAAAGGGAGCAGCAGCGTCCACAGCGCCCGTTCCACGTCCCGCCGGGTCCGCGCGCCGGAGGTCAACTGCCCCCAGCTGTACGCCTCGACGGTGATCGGGTCGTCCCGGCCGGCTGTGGTGGACCGGTAGAAGCCGGTCACCTGACCGCCGGCGACGAGTGCTGGTTGCCCACCGTCACCGTTCGCGCCTGCTTTCAGGCCGAGCAGCTGATCCGGCGGGGTGTTCGACACCCCGTGCACCCGTAGTTCGAGGACCCGCTCCATAGTGCCTCCCGGTGAACGCCCTACTACTCAGAGTGCACGCCGGGGCTGGAGTCCGCATCCGCTGGAGCGGTTGTTCCCGCAGCTCAGGATGGCTGAGTCAGGCTTCTGATCGGACGAGCGGGGTTACCCACCGCCACCACATTGGCCGGCAGGTCGCGGGTCACGACAGCGCCGGCGCCGACCACCGTGTTCTCGCCGATGGTCACCCCGGCCAGGACGATCACTCCGCCGCCGAGCCAGACGTTGTCACCGATGGTGATCGGCTGTGCGGATTCCCACTTGGCCCGGCGCGCCTCCGGTTCGACCGGGTGGGTGGCGGTGAGCAACTGCACGTTCGGTCCGATCTGGACGTCCGCGCCGATGGTGATGCGGGCGACGTCGAGAAGGACCGCGTTGAAGTTGACGAACGTGCGCGGGCCGATGTGCGTCTGGTGTCCGTAGTCGCAGTGCAGTGGCGGCCGGACCCAGGCGTCCTCGCCGAGTGAGCCGAGCAGTTCGCGCAGCGCGGCGAGGCGGCCCGCCGGATCGTCGGCGGAGCTGCGGTTGAAGCGTTCGCTGAGCCGGGCCGCGCGCTCCAGGTCGGCGATGATCGCGGGATCGTCGGCGATGTACTGCTCGCCGGCCAGCATCCGGTCCTTCATGGAGGTCATCGCTCGATCGTCCCGGCCGGTTCGGAAGCGTGGTGGCGGTTCCGTCGGATCGGCGACTTCCCGATGCATACGCGGTATGCAATGCTGATACCCGCATCGATGTGTCCCTCATCGATGAAACGTTCGACGAAGGAGGAAGGTTGCTCCGGAATCGCAGAAAACTGGGCGCGCTGGGCATGGCCCTGGCGCTGGCGCTCGGTCTGCCGGTGCCCGCGCGGGCTGCCGCGCCCACCGGCCCGACCGCGCCCACCGGCCCGTCCGAACAGGCCGGCAACCGTACGGCCACCGTCACCCTGATCACCGGGGACCGGGTCACCGTCACCGGCGGCCACGCCGCGGTACGCCCCGGTGCCGGGCGTACCGGCATCGAGTTCCTGGTCCGCCGCGAGCGCGACCGCCTCACCGTGCTGCCGCAGGACGCGCTCCCGCTGGTCCGCGCCGGCAAACTCGACCGGCGGCTGTTCGACGTCACCGGGCTGATTGAGGCCGGCTACGACGACGCGCGGCGCGACACCGTACCGCTGCTCGTGACGTACCGGCCGGGGGTGGCCCGGCGCGCGGCGGCTCCGCTCGCCGGCGCCCGGGTGACCCGCGACCTGCCGGCGATCACCGGCGCGGCGGTCGTCGCGTCCAAGAGCGACACCGGCGCGCTCTGGAACGCGGTCAGCGCCGACAGTTCCGGTGCCCGGCTCGACGCGGCGGGGGGTGTCGAGCGGATCTGGCTCGACGGCCGGCGGCGGGTGACGCTCGACCACAGCGTGCCGCAGATCGGCGCGCCGACCGCCTGGGCCGCCGGATACACCGGCAAGGGCGTCCGGGTCGCGGTGCTCGACACCGGCGTCGACCTCACCCACCCGGACCTGGCGGGCAAGGTCGCCGAGTCGCGCAACTTCACCGAGGAGACCAACCCGGACGACATCGTCGGGCACGGAACCCACGTGGCCTCGACCATCGCCGGCAGCGGGGCCGCCTCCGGCGGGAAGTACCGGGGCGTCGCGCCGGACGCCACGCTGCTGTCCGGGAAGGTCTGCGAGGTCTACGGCTGCACCGAGTCGGCCATCCTGGCCGGCATGCAGTGGGCCGCCGCCGAACAGCACGCCACTGTGGTCAACATGAGTCTCGGCGGCGGCGACACGCCGGAGGTGGACCCGCTGGAGGAGGCGGTGGGGACGCTCACCGAGCAGCACGGGACGCTCTTCGTGATCGCCGCCGGCAACGACGGCGCCGACGGCTCGGTCGGGTCGCCGGCCAGCGCCGACGCCGCGCTGGCGGTCGGCGCCGTGGACCGCGACGACGCGCTCGCCGACTTCTCCAGCCGTGGCCCCCGGGTCGGCGACGGAGCGATCAAGCCGGACATCACCGCGCCCGGCGTGGAGATCGTGGCCGCCCGGGCCGCACACGGCGAGATCGGCGACCCGGTGGGCGACAAGTACGCCGCACTGTCCGGCACGTCGATGGCCACGCCGCACGTGGCCGGCGCGGTCGCGCTCCTCGCCCAGCAGCACCCCGGCTGGACGCCCGCCAGCTACAAGGCGACGTTGATGGCCTCGGCCAAGCCGCACCCGGAGCAGACCGCGTACCAGCAGGGCGCGGGCCGGGTCGACCTCGCCCGCGCGATCACCCAGCAGGTGACCAGCGACCCGCCGTCCGTCTCGTTCGGCGTGGCGACCTGGCCGCACACCGACGACCAGCCGATCAGCCGGACCGTCACCTACCGCAACGGCGGGACCGCCCCGGTCACGCTGGACCTGAGCACCGAGTTCACCGGGCCGGGCGGACGGTCCGCACCGGCCGGCATGCTCGCCCTCAGCGCCTCCCGGCTCACCGTCCCGGCGGGCGGCAGCGCCCAGGTGACGGTGGTCGTGGACACCCGGCTCGGCGGCGCCGACGGCTACTGGACCGGCCGCCTGGTCGCCCGCGCCGGCGACGCGGTGGCGGTGACCCCGCTCGCGGTCGACCGCGAGGTGGAGAGCTACGACCTGACGGTGACGCACCGCAACCGCTCCGGCGCTCTGACCGGTGACTACTTCACCAGCCTGCTCGGGCTCGACGACGCCAGCTACCGCGACGTGTACGACGCCGACGGCGAGGCCCGGCTGCGGGTGCCAAAGGGCCGGTACGGCGTGCAGAGCCTGATCTTCGCAGCCGGCGACGAGGGCTGGTCGGAGGTCTCCTTCCTCGCCCAGCCGGAGCTGGTGGTGACCGGCAACCAGCGGCTCGTGCTGGACGCGCGGGCGGCGAAGCCGGTCCGTACCACGGTGCCGCAGCGCGGCGCGGCACCGCTGCTGATCGACCTCACCGCGGCCTGGAAGCTCGACGACTTCCAAGCCAGCTTCGGGCTCTGGGCCGACAAGTTCGACGGTCTCTACTCGGGCCAGGTCGGCCGCAACGTCTCCGGCGACCTCTTCGTCGGCGCGGTCGCCAGCCAGTGGACCGAGGCGAAGGCGCCCGAGCGCAGCCCGTACTTCTACGGCCTGAACGAGCAGTTCCCGGGCCGGTTCCCGACCGGTTTCGTCAGGCACTACCGGCCCGCCGACTTCGCCACCGTCACGAGCCGGTTCGCCGCCGGCTACACCGGGATGGACAACGAACGGGTCGTGTTCCCGGAGTCCGACTACGACATCGGCGGCTCGGCGATCGTCCTGCCGGTCCAGGTGCCCGGCAAGCGGATCGAGCACCTCTCCACCGCCAAGACCCGCTGGAGCGCCGAGCTGGACTTCGGTGAGCGGGACGAGGACGGCTGGCTGGAGGCGCGGGCGGTGCTGCAGTCCGTGCCCACCCGCTACCGGGCCGGGCGCACCTACACCGAGGAATGGAACAAGGGCCCCTTCGGCCCGTCGTTCCCGCAGCCGCGCTGGCCGGAGGAGAGCATCACCCGCATCGGCGACAGCATCGTGGTCGCGCTGCCGGTGCACAGCGACGCGGCCGGGCACCCGGGCGGTTCGCTGAACGACACCGAGCACACGCGGCTGTTCCGCAACGGCAAGCTGGTCGGCGAGTCGCCCTACCCGGGGTACGGCGAGTTCACAGTGCCGCCGGGCGCGGCGAACTACCGGCTGGAGACCGTGGCGAAGCGCGGCTTCACCGACCTGAGCACCGAGGTCTCGGCGAGCTGGACGTTCCGCTCCAAGCGGGTTCCGGGTGACGTGCCGGCCCGGCTGCCGGCCATGGCGGTCCGGTTCACCCCGCCGCTGGCGGTGGACAGCTCGGCACCGGCGGGCCGGACGTTCACCGTGCCGGTGGCGGTTCAGCGCCAGCCCGGCGCGCCGTCCGGCCGGGTCGTCGCGCTCACCGTCGACGTCTCCTACGACGGCGGGAAGACCTGGCGCAAGGCGACAGTGAAGAAGCAGGGCGGGGCGTGGACGGCCACCGTCCGGCACCCGGCCGGCCCGGGGTACGCGTCGCTGCGGGCCACCGCCCGTGACGACGCCGGCAACACCGTGACCCAGCGGATCATCCAGGCGTACCGCCTGCGGTGAGCCGGCCGTCCGGGTCCGCGCGGTGGGCGCGGACCCGGACGGGGGTACGGCTCAGTCGTTGGCGTGCAGCGCGGCGTTCAGTTTGATGCCCTGGCCGGTGCGGGGCTTCGCCTCCAGCGCGCCGGTCACCGAGTTGCGCCAGAACAGCAGCCCGTCGACGCCGGACAGCTCGCGGGCCTTGACCGTCCGGCCGTCCGGCAGGGTGATCTTCGAGGCGGCGGTGATGTAGCAGCCGGCCTCCACCACGCAGTCGTCGCCGAGCGTGATGCCGACACCGGCGTTCGCGCCGATCAGGCTGCGTTCACCGATGCGCACCCTCTCCGTGCCGCCGCCGGAGAGCGTGCCCATGATCGAGGCGCCGCCGCCGACGTCGGAGCCGTCGCCGACCACCACGCCCTGCACGATGCGGCCCTCGACCATCGAGGTGCCCAGCGTGCCCGCGTTGAAGTTGACGAAGCCCTCGTGCATCACGGTGGTGCCGGAGGACAGGTACGCGCCCAGCCGGACCCGGTCCGCGTCGGCGATCCGCACCCCGGACGGCACCACGTAGTCGGTCATCCGGGGGAACTTGTCGACCCCGTACACGGCCAGGTGGCGGCCCGCCGCCCGCTCGATGACACGCAGCTCGTCCACCCGCTCCGGCGGGCACGGCCCGGCCGACGTCCAGGCCACGTTCGCCAGCTTGCCGAAGATGCCGTCGAGGTTCAGCTCGTTCGGCCGCACCAGGCGGTGGGAGAGCAGGTGCAACCGCAGGTACGCGTCGGCCGCGTCCTTGATCGGGTCGTCCAGCGAACCGATCACCGTGGTCACCTCGACCGTGCGCAGACCGGGCAGCGCACGCGCGCCGATCGCGCCCGGCGGCAGGTCGAGCACGTCGGCCTGGTCCTCGCCGGGCACCAGCGGCAGCTCGCCCAGGCCCAGCTTGCCGGTCGGGTACCAGGTGTCGAGCACCTGGTCCTCGGCGGTGACGGTGGCCAGGCCGATGCCCCAGGCAGATGGTGCGGACGTCACGATGTCACCCTTCTCCTCCGGCAACGGCGTCCGCCGCTGCTCGCGGCCGCGGGCCTCGCCGAACGTGTTCCCTGGCCCGCCGAGGTTGACGGTACCGTGCGAGACATGCAGAACCCGTTGACCCCCGAGGTCCTGGCCGATCCGGTGGCGCTGACCCGCGCCCTGGTCGACATCGAGTCGGTCTCCCTCAACGAGAAGGCGATCGCCGACTGCGTCGAGGAGGTGCTGCGCCGTGTGCCGCACCTGACCACGTACCGGCACCAGAACACCGTCATGGCCCGTACCGACCTGGGCCGGGCCCAGCGCGTGGTGCTCGCCGGCCACCTGGACACCGTCCCGCTCAACGGCAACTTCCCCTCGACCATGCGCGGCGACCTGATGTACGGCTGCGGCACCTCCGACATGAAGTCCGGCGTGGCGTTCGCCCTGCACCTGGCGGTCACGCTGCCCGACCCGCGCTACGACGTCACGTACTTCTTCTACGAGGCCGAGGAGATCGAGTCGAAGTACAACGGCCTCACCCTGGTCGCGCAGACCCACCCGGAGTGGCTGGAGGCCGACTTCGCGGTGCTGCTGGAGCCGACGTACGGCATCGTCGAGGCGGGCTGCCAGGGCACCATGCGGGCGGTGATCACCACGCACGGGGAGCGGGCCCACGCGGCGCGTTCCTGGCACGGGGTGAACGCCATCCACGGCGCGAGCGAGGTGCTGCGGCGGCTGACCACGTACGAGGCGCGCCGGGTGACGATCGAGGGCTGCGACTACCGCGAGGGCCTCAACGCGGTACGGATCACCGGCGGGGTGGCCGGCAACGTCATCCCCGACCGGTGCGAGATCGAGATCAACTACCGGTACGCCCCGGACCGCGACCCGGCGGGCGCCGAGGCGCACCTGCGCGAGGTCTTCGCCGGCTTCGACCTGGCGGTCACCGACGCGGCGGCCGGCGCGCCACCCGGGCTGGACAACCCGGCGGCGCAGGAGTTCCTGGCGGCGGTGGGCGCCGCCCCGATCGGCAAGCTGGGCTGGACGGACGTGGCGCGGTTCGCGGCCATGGGCATCCCGGCGCTGAACTTCGGGCCCGGCGACCCGAACCTGGCGCACCACAAGGACGAGCACGTCGAACTGACCAAGATCCGGGACGGCGCGGCCACCCTGCACCGCTGGCTGGCCCCGGCCTGACGCGCCGCGATCCGGGGCCCGCACCCGCCTGGCGGGCCCCGGATCGTCAGACGCTGGTCGTCAGGGGCGCGTCCGCCTCGCCGGTCTCGCCGGTGAGGTCGGTGCGGTGGGTCTCCATCATCCGGGCGCGGCGGCGCTCGGCCACCACGTCGCGGATCCGCCGCTGCATCTGACGGCGAATCCGGATCATCTCGCTGTTACTGATCAACGCTGGCTCCTCCCCCGAAGGCGCGTCGCCCGGGGTATACCGGGTATGTGAATAGTAAGACGTACGAGCCAGCGATTTAGTTGCCCGTATCCCAGATTTTCTTCGGCTCCCGGGCCAGCGCGTCCCGCCGGATCCGCTCCATTACGGTGACCACATGGGCGAGAGCAGCGGGAAGACGGCTGGGCAGGGGCAGCGGGGGGAGACGCGTCGGGCGGAACGGCACCGCGGTGCGGTGACGCTGCGCAACCGGGCGATTCCGACGAGTACCGCTGATCAGCGACTGCTCGACTCCCGGGGACGCAGCGACTGGAAGACCAAGGACGCCTGGCGGGCCCTGCGGATCCTGTCCGAGTTCGTCGAGGGCTTCGACACCCTCGCCGACCTGCCCCCGGCGGTGAGCGTCTTCGGCTCCGCCCGCAGCAAGCCGGACAGCCCGGAGTGCCGGATGGCCGAGGAAGTGGGCGCGGCACTGGCCCGGGCCGGCTACGCGGTGATCACCGGGGGCGGCCCCGGCGTGATGGAGGCCGCCAACCGTGGCGCCGGCGAAGCCGGCGGCCTCTCCGTCGGGCTCGGCATCGAGCTGCCGTTCGAGCAGGGCCTCAACGACTGGGTCGACCTGGCCATCGACTTCCGCTACTTCTTCGCCCGCAAGACCATGTTCGTCAAGTACGCCCAGGCGTTCGTGGTGCTGCCCGGCGGCTTCGGCACCCTGGACGAGCTGTTCGAGGCGCTCACCCTGGTGCAGACCGGCAAGGTGACCCGGTTCCCGGTGGTGCTGATGGGCACCGACTACTGGCGCGGACTGCTCGACTGGTTGCGTACGACGATGGCCGCCGAGGGCAAGATCGGCCCGGCCGACCTCGACCTGATCCGGCTCACCGACGACGTCAACGAAGCGGTCCGGCACATCGTGGAGGCCGAGGCGGTGCTCTCCGCCGAGCAGGAGGCGGTACGCGAGGAGGCGGTCGCCCGGGTCGCCGCCGACCAGCGCGCCGCCGCCGAGGCCGCCCCCGAGGGCCCGGCCGGACGGAGCTGAACGTGGCGAACGTCTGTGTCTTCTGCGCGTCCTCCCGTACCCTCGACGACCGCTGGCTCGCGCTGGCCACCGAGACCGGCGAGGAACTCGCCCGGCGCGGTCACACGCTGGTGAGCGGCGGCGGCTGCGTCGGCATGATGGGCGCCGTGGTGGAGGGCGCGCGGGCGGCCGGCGGCCGCACCATCGGCGTCATCCCGCAGTCCCTGGTCGACCTGGAGGTCGCCGACCTGGACTCCGACGAGCTGCTGGTGACCGACAGCCTGGCCGACCGCAAGACGCTGATGGACGAGAAGTCCGACGCGTTCGTGGCGCTGCCCGGCGGCCTGGGCACGTTGGACGAGCTGTTCGAGGTGTGGACCACAGCCACCCTGGCCCTGCACGCCAAGCCGATGGTGATCGTGGACGTGGACGGCTTCTACCGGCCGCTGCTCGACTGGATCCGCGGGCTCGGCGAGCAGCGCTTCCTCAAGCCGGCCGCGCTGGACCTGCTGATGGTCGCCGACAGCGTGCCCGCCGCGCTCGACCTGATCGACGCCCGCCTCACCTGACGTGCGCCTGTCCGGCTCGTGCGTGCTTGTTCACCACCGTCTCGGCGTGCTTGATCGACACCACTTCGGGGAGGTGGTGGTGTCCGGGCGCGCGTGATGTGGCCACTTCGCCGAGGTGGCGTGAACGCATGGAGCCGGGCGTGGGGCGGAGCCGGCAATGGTGCGCGCCGCGGGCAAGGTGAGCTGGTGACGGGCGGGACGACTGTCGGTTTCCGGGTGTCGTACCGGCGTGGTGGGATGTCGGTGATGCAGGCGTACCGGTTGGTGCGCCGGCCCGGCGGCGCGGGGGCGGGGGTCACCCACGACGCCGGGGCGGGGCAGGGGGTGGGTCGGTCCGGTGGGCCGGCCGAGGCGGAGCCGCGATCCGGGGGGTCGGCGGGCGATGCCGCGCACCCACAGACCGCCACGCCGCACGACAGCGCTTCGCCGCAGACCGGGACCGGGGCGTCGTCACCGTCGGCCGCTTCGGCGGGGACCGGGGCCGGGGCGGGCACGAACGTCTCGCGCCGGGTCGATCCGGTGCAGGCCGAGGTGGTGGCGCACACCGACGGGCCGATGCTCGTCGTCGGTGGTCCCGGCACCGGCAAGACGTCCACGCTCGTCGAGGCGGTCGCCGCCCGGGTGGCCGAGGGCGTCGACCCGGAGCGGATCCTGGTGCTCACCTTCGGCCGGCGGGGCGCCACCGAGCTGCGCCACCGGATCGAGGCGCGTATCGCCGGGGACGGACACCGCGTGGTCCGCGAGCCGCTGGTGCGCACGTTCCCGGCGTACGCCTTCGGGCTGCTGCGTCGTGCCGCGGCCGAACGCGGCGAGCCCTCGCCCCGGCTGCTCACCGGCCCGGAGCAGGATCTGATCATCCGCGAGCTGCTCGACGTGGTGGGGGAGGAGCCCGGCGACGACCCGGTCGGCTGGCCGGAGGACCTGCGCCCCGCGCTGCGTACCCGGGCGTTCGCCCAGCAGCTGCGCGACCTGCTGATGCGGGCCGCGGAGCGCGGCGTCGGGCCGGTGGAGCTGGCCCGGCTCGGCGAGAAGCTGGGCCGCGCCGACTGGCCGGCCGCCGCGCGTTTCCTGCGCGAGTACGTCGCCGTGCTCGCCCTGCGCGACGTGAGCAACAGGGGCTCGGTCGCGTACGACCCGGCGGAGCTGGTGCGCGCCGCCACCGGCATGCTGCTCGACGATCCCGAGCTGCTCGCCGCTGAGCGCCGCCGCCTGGCCCACGTGTACGTCGACGAGCTGGCCGACACCGACCCGGCGCAGCTCGACCTGCTCGCCGTGGTGGCCGGAGGCGGGCGGTCCCTGGTGGCGTTCGCCGACCCGGACTCGTCCACGTACGCCTTCCGGGGCGCCGACCCGGCCGGCGTCGCCACGTTCCCGCACCGCTTCCGCACCGCCTCCGGCGCGCCGGCTGCCCAGGTCACGCTCACCACCTCGTACCGGGCCGGGCCGGAACTGCTCGCGGCCACCGCCCGGCTGGCCCGGCGGCTGCGCGGCCCGGCGGCGCACCGGCGGCTGCGCCCGCTGCCCGATGCGCCGGCCGGAACGGTGGAGGTACGGACGTTCCGCTCCGCCACCAGCGAGTCGGCCTGGCTGGCGCACGCGTTGCGCGAGGCGCACCTGCTCGACGGCGTGCCGTGGTCCCGGATGGCGGTGCTGGTCCGCTCCACCGGCCGGCAACTGCCGTCGCTGCGGCGCGCGCTGCACACGGCCGGGGTGCCGACCGTCGTGCACGGCGAGGACCTTCCGCTGCACCTCCAGCCGGCGGTCGCCCCGCTGCTGCTCCTGCTGCGCTGTGCGCTCGAACCGGACCGGCTGGACGAGGAGGCCGCTGTCGCGCTGCTGCACTCGCCGCTGGGCGGGGCCGACCCGCTGGCCGAGCGGCGGCTGCGTCAAGGGCTGCGGGCGCTGGCGCTGGCCGGCGGCGACCGCCGTCCCTCCGGCGACCTGCTGGTGGAGGCGCTGCGCGACCCGGCCGAGCTGTCCACCATCGAGCGCCGCTGGGCGGCCCCCGCGCAGGCCGTGGCGCACCTGCTGGAGACCGCCCGGCAGGCCGCCGCCACCCCGGGCGCGACGGTCGAGGACGTGCTCTGGGCGGTGTGGCGGGAGAGCGGGCTGGCCGAACGCTGGGCCGGGGCGATCACCAGGGGGCGGGCGGCCACCGGCGAGCACGAGACCGCCCAGCGGTGGCGGGCCGAGGCCGCCGACCGGGACCTGGACGCCGTACTCGTGCTGTTCGACGCGGCGGCCCGGTTCACCGACCGGCTGCCCGGCGCGCGTACCGAGGTGTTCCTCGACCACGTTCTCGGGCAGGAACTGCCCGCCGACACGCTCGCCGCCGCCGCCGACCGGGGCGACGCGGTACGCCTGCTCACCGCGCACGCCGCGAAGGGCCTGGAATGGGACCTGGTCGCGGTGGCCGGGGTGCAGGAGGGCGTCTGGCCGGACCTGCGCCTGCGCGGCAGCCTGCTCGGCTCGGAGCGCCTGGTCGACGTGCTGGCCGGTCGCGCCGACGGGGCCGGCCTGCGGGCCAGCCTGGTCGGGCAGACGTCGGCGTTGCTGGACGAGGAGCGGCGACTGTTCCACGTGGCGATCAGCCGGGCCCGGCGGCGGCTGCTGGTCACCGCTGTGGCGTCGGCGGCGGTCGGCGGGGACGACCACGAGGAGCAGCCGAGCCGCTTCCTGCACGAAATCGCAGCCGCCGACCCACCCGCCACCGGCGCAGGCGGCACCGCCCCGACCGGCCCGGACCCGACCGGCCCGGACCCGACCGGGAACGGACCGACCGGCCAGGTCACGCGCGGGCAAACCGCTGACGGGCCGGTGCCGCACGGGGACGAGCATCCGCAGGACGGGCCGCCCGCCGTACTCCCGGTCACGCTGCCGCCACGCGGTCTCACCCTGTCCGCGCTGGTGGCGGAGCTGCGTACCGCTGTCACCGACCCGGCGGCGCCGATCACCCGGCGGCACGCGGCGGCGGGTGAGCTGGCGCGGCTGGCCGCCGCCGGGGTGCCCGGCGCGCACCCGGACGACTGGTGGGGGCTGCGCGGCCTCTCCGACGACCGGCCGCTGGTCGACGAGGGCGAGCCGGTGCGGGTCACCCCGTCGGCGATGGAGAGCGCGTTGCGGTGCAGCCTGCGCTGGCTGCTGGAACGGCACGGCGGCAGCGGGCCGGCGAGCGCCGCGCAGGGCGTCGGCAACCTGGTGCACGCCGCCGCGATGCTGGCCGAGGACGCCAGCGTCGACCGGGAGGCGTTGCTGGAGTACGTGGCCGCGCGGTTCGACGCGATCGAGCTGGCCGCCCGGTGGATGGCCGGTCCGGAGCGGCAGCGCGCCGAGGCGATGGTGGACAAGCTGCTGCGCTGGCTGGCCGGCAACCCGCGCCGGCTGCTGGCGATCGAGCACGAGTTCGCGGTCCGCCTCGACGATCCGTCCCGCCCGATCGAGCTGACCGGCCGGGTCGACCGGCTGGAGGTCGACGCCGAGGGGCGGCTCGTGGTGATCGACCTGAAGACCGGCAAGTCGACGGCGGTCACCGAGCGGGAGGTGGCCGAGCATCCGCAGCTCGGCGCGTACCAGGCGGCGGTGGAGGCGGGCGGGTTCGCCGAGTTCGGCGAGGAACCGGGCGGGGCCGCGCTGGTGCAGCTCGGCACCGGAGCGCGGGACGCCAAGGAGCAGACCCAGGCCGCGGCCGGGGAGGGGCCGGAGGCCGGGTGGGCCACCGCGCTGGTGCGCCGTACCGCCGACACGATGGCCGCCTCGACGTTCGCCGCGGTGGCCAACTCCAAGTGCCGGGTCTGCCCGGTACGCACCAGCTGCCCGGTCTCCGGCCAGGGCCGCCAGGTGGTCGAGCCGCCCCCGGAGGGCTCGTGAGCGCGAGGAGTGAGCCGGTTCTGCGAGCCCCGCAGTCGCGAACAAGGACGGCACCGTGAGCGTTCAGCCGGCGCTGTTCGGCGCCTCCGCCACGCCCGCGCCGCGTACCGCCGACGCCGGGCCCCGCTACACGCCCGTCGAGCTGGCCCGGCTGCTGCGGCTGCCCGCGCCCACCCGGGAACAGGCCGCGATCATCGCCGCGCCGGTGGAACCGCTGCTGGTGGTCGCGGGCGCCGGCTCCGGCAAGACCGAGACGATGGCCGCGCGGGTGGTGTGGCTGGTCGCCAACTCCTACGTACGCCCCGAGCACATCCTCGGCCTCACCTTCACCCGCAAGGCGGCCGGCGAGCTGGCCCACCGGGTCCGCACGCGGCTCGACCAGCTCATCCGGCGGCTCGGCCGGCAGGGGCGGGACCCGCACGACGACCCGCTGGCGGGCGAGCCGACCGTGTCCACGTACCACTCGTACGCCGGGCGGATCGTCACCGAGCACGGGCTGCGCGCCGGGTACGAGCCGACCACCCGGCTGCTCACCGAGGCGTCCCGCTGGCAGCTCGTCGACATGCTGGTGCGCAACTACGACGGGGACATGTCCGAGGTGGACCGGATGCCGTCCACCATCACCGACGCGGTCCTGGCGCTCGCCGGTGAGCTGGACGAGCACCTGGTCGACCCGGACGAGCTGGCCGGCTGGACCGGCCGGTTCTTCGCCGAGGTGCAGTCGCGTCCCGGCCGGGTCTACGCCGACGTGCGCAAGGCGCTCCAGCTCCAGCGGACCCGGCTGAAGCTGCTGCCGCTGGTGCGCGCGTACGCCCGGCGCAAGGACGACTTCGAGGCGATGGACTTCGCCGACCAGCTCGCCCGCGCGGCCCGGGTGGCCCGCGACCACCCCGGCGTCGGCGTGATCGAGCGGGACCGGTTCCGGGTGGTGCTGCTCGACGAGTACCAGGACACCAGCCACGCCCAGGTGGTGCTGCTCAACGCGCTGTTCGGCGGCGGCCACCCGGTCACCGCCGTGGGCGACCCGTGCCAGTCCATCTACGGCTGGCGCGGGGCCAGCGCCGGCACGCTCGACCGGTTCCCGGCCGAGTTCGCCCGCACCGACGGCAGCCCCGCCGACGTGCTCAGCCTGACCACGAGCTGGCGCAACCGGCCGGAGATCCTCGGTGTCGCCAACACGCTGTCGGTGCCGCTGCGGGCGGCCGGCGCGCGGGTGCCGGAGCTGCACGCCGCGCTCAGCGTCCGCGACCCGATCCCGCACCGTACCCCGGGCGGGCAGGCCGCCGGCACCGTGCACTGCGCGCTGCTGGAGACGTACGCCGACGAGGCCGACTGGATCGCGGACAGCGTGCTGGCGGCCTGGCGGGGCGCGGCCGGGATGCCCGGCGCGCTGCCCGAGCACATCCCGGCCGACCGCCGCCCGACCACCGCGGTGCTGGTGCGGCTGCGCAGCCAGATCCCGGCGATCGAGGCGGCGTTGCGCGCCCGTGGGCTTCCTGTCGACGTGGTCGGCCTGGGCGGGCTGCTGGACACCCCCGAGGTACGGGACGTGGTGTGCACGCTGCGCGTGCTCGCCGACCCGACCGACGGGGCGGCGTTGCTGCGACTGCTCACCGGCGCGCGCTGGCGGATCGGCCCGCGTGACCTGGTCGCCCTGCACCGCCGCGCTCGCGCGATCGCCCGCAGCCGCCGGGAACTGACCGGCGACGAGGGCCCGGAGATCACCGTGGACGTGCTGGACGAGGCGACGCTCGTGGAGGCGCTGGCGGACCTGGGGCCGGCGCAGGCGTACTCGGCCGAGGGCTACGCGCGGCTGCGCTCGTACGGGATGGAACTGGCGCTGCTGCGCTACCGCCTGGACCAGTCGCTGCCGGAACTGATCGCGGACATCGAGCGGACCATCGGCCTCGACGTCGAGGTGGCGGTCCGGGCCGGCCGGGACGGCGCGGGCGACGCCGGGCTGGCCCGCGCGCACCTGGACGCGCTCGGCGACGTGGCGGCCCGGTTCAGCGGCGAGACGCCCGGCGCGACGCTCGCCGGTTTCCTCGCCTACCTGGCCGCCGCCGAGGACGAGGAGCGCGGGCTGGCGCCGGGCGAGGTCGAGGTGGTGGCCGGCGCGGTGCAGGTGCTCACCTCGCACGCCGCCAAGGGCCTGGAGTGGGACGTGGTGGCGGTGGCCGGGATGACCCGGGGCGTCTGGCCGGGGCCGGTGCGCAACTCCGACCACTGGCTGGGCGGGCTGGGCGTGCTGCCGTTCCCGCTGCGCGGCGACGCGGACGGGCTGCCCGAGCTGGCCCTGCCGGAGGCGGAGGACCAGCGCGGGGTGGCCCGGGCGCTGACCGAGTTCACCGACGACTGGCGGGCGCACGACGAGCGGGAGGAGCGCCGGCTGGCGTACGTGGCGGTGACCCGCCCCCGCCGCCTGCTGCTCTGCTCCGGCTACTGGTGGGGGGAGGGGACCAAGCGGTTCCGCGGCCCGTCGGTGTTCCTGCGGGAGGTGCACGACGCCTGCCTGGCCGACCCGGACGGCCGTGTGGTCGACGCGTGGACGCCCGAGCCGGCCGGGGACGCGGTGAACCCGACCACCGAGACGGTGCTGCGGGCCGAGTGGCCGGCCGACCCGCTGGGCGCCCGCCGGCCCGCGCTGACCGAGGCGGCGGCGCTGGTCCGCCGGTACCTCGCCGACCCGGAGGTGGCCCGGCGCGAGGCGGCGCTGCTCGCCACCACCGGCGCGGCGGAGGACGCCGAGGTGGCCCGCTGGCGGCGTGAGGCCGAGCTGCTGCTCGCCGAGCGGGCGGAGCTGGCCCGGCAGGCCGAGGCGGTCGAGGTCGAACTGCCCGGCCATCTCTCGGTGACCCAGCTGGTGGCGTTGCGCCGCGACCCGGAGGCGCTGGCCCGTACGCTGCGCCGCCCGATGCCCACCGAACCGACGCCGTACGCCCGGCGCGGCACCGCGTTCCACGCCTGGCTGGAGCAGCGCTTCGGCGCGGACCGGCTGCTCGACGTGGACGAGCTGCCCGGCGCGGCGGACGAGGACGCGGCCCCGGACGAGGCCCTGGTCGAGTTGCAGGAGCGCTTCCTGGCCAGCGAGTGGGCCGACCGGGTGCCGGTGGAGGTGGAGGTGCCGTTCGCCACTGTCGTCGCCGGGGTGGTGATCCGGGGCCGGATGGACGCCGTGTTCGCCCGCCCGGGCGGGCGCTACGACGTGGTCGACTGGAAGACCGGGCGGCAGCCCACCGGCCGGGAGGCCGACGCGGCGGCGGTGCAGTTGGCGGTCTACCGGCTGGCCTGGGCGGAACTGGCCGGGGTGCCGGTGGAGCGGGTCGGCGCGGCGTTCCACTACGTCCGGGACTCGGTGACCGTCCGCCCGGCCGACCTGCTCGACGCGGACGGGCTGGCCGATCTGGTGGCCGCCGTGCCGGAAATCCCGGGGGATCTACCGCAGCGCACGAGTCCGTGATACGTTGTCCGGGTTGCAGTTTTGGTTTCCAGAGACTCTGTGTGCGCCTGGCGGATTGTGGCCCCAGGCGCTCTTTGTTGTGTCCGGAGTTCTCCGGGCGGGGCGACCAGCAGCGACAGGCACGCCGCGTATTCCACGCGCGGGGTGCTCCTCTCCGGCCCGCAACACGTGCGGGCCGACCGTTCCGTCAAGGAGACGAAACACATGGCAATTGGCACCGTCAAGTGGTTCAACGCTGACAAGGGCTTCGGCTTCATCACCCCGGACGACGGCGGCGCCGACGTCTTCGCCCACTTCTCGGCGATCCAGACCTCCGGCTACCGGAGCCTGGACGAGAACCAGCGGGTCGAGTTCGAGGTGACCCAGGGCCAGAAGGGCCCGCAGGCGGAGAACATCCGCCCGCTCTGATCTTCGGATCAACCGGCACCACCACCGCGCCCTCTCGGGCGCGGTGCACGGGCCGGCCCGCCTCTGCCGGGCCGGCCCGTCCCTTTCGGTTCGTGCTTGTGACCACCGGTGACGCCGGTGACGCGCCGCAGCCCGGCGCCCTTCCTCGACACGTGCCGCCTCGAGGAAGGCTTTCCGCATGACCACGACCCTGCCCACGTTCGCCGCCACCGGCCTGGCGCCGGCGCTCGTCTCCGAGCTGACCGCGCAGGGCATCTCCGCGCCGTTCCCGATCCAGGCGGCCACGCTGCCGGACTCGCTGGCCGGCCGCGACGTGCTCGGCCGGGGCCGCACCGGCTCCGGCAAGACGCTCGCGTTCGGGCTGCCGCTGCTGCACCGTACGGCCGGCCGCCGGGCCCGCCCGGGCCGTCCGCTCGCGCTGGTGCTCGTACCCACCCGGGAACTGGCCGCGCAGGTCACCGCCGCGCTCACCCCGTACGCTGCCACGCTCGGGCTGCGCTGCGCCACAGTGGTCGGCGGGCTCTCCCTGACCCGGCAGGCGGCCGCGCTGCGCGCCGGCGCCGAGGTGCTGGTGGCCACGCCGGGCCGGCTGCACGACCTGATCGACCGCGGGGACGCCCGGCTGGACCAGGTGACCATCACGGTGCTGGACGAGGCCGACCAGATGGCCGACATGGGCTTCCTGCCGCAGGTGACGAAGCTGCTGGAGCAGGTCGCGCCGGGCGGGCAGCGGATGCTCTTCTCGGCCACCCTGGACCGGGGCGTGGACCGGCTGGTCCGCCGATTCCTGGCCGACCCGGTGACGCATTCCGTCGACCCGGGCACCGCCACCGTCACCGCGATGACCCACCACGTGCTGCACCTCGAGGCGGACGACAAGCAGGCCGCCCTGGCGCACATCGCCGCCCGCGAGGGCCGCACCATCGTCTTCATCGCCACCAAGCACCGCGCCGACCGGGTGGCCCGGCAGTTGCTCGCCAAGGGCGTACGTGCCGCGGCGCTGCACGGCGGCAAGTCGCAGCCGCAGCGCACCCGCATCCTGGAGCAGTTCCGCACCGGCCAGGTCACCGCGCTGGTGGCCACCGACGTGGCGGCCCGGGGCATCCACGTCGACGGGCTGGACCTGGTGGTCAACGCCGACCCGCCCGCGGAGGCCAAGGACTACCTGCACCGGGGTGGCCGGACCGCGCGGGCCGGCGAGTCGGGCACCGTGGTCACGCTGGTGCTGCCGGAGCAGCGCCGCGACGTCGCCCGGCTGATGAGCACCGCGGGCATCAACCCCAAGACCACCCGGGTACGCCCCGGCGACAGCGAGCTGAGCCGGCTCACCGGCGCCCGGGAGCCGTCCGGTGTGCCGGTGACCATCGCCGCGCCCGCTGCCGCGCACCCCGCCCCGGCGACCCGTCCTCGCCGGCGTCCGCGCCGCCGCTGACCGCGCCTGACCGGCTCGGCTTCGAGCGGGCCGGCCGACCGTCCCTGAGTCGGGAATCAGTCGACGTTCGGTCGGCTGTCCGACTGTCCGGCCTCGCCGTGGCGGCGATGCTGTCGGGCGGGGACCGGTCGGGGGGTCGGCCGGACGCGGAGGGAGCGGTTCATGGCGGGGGAAGCCGGATCGGGCGGTGCACGGGAAGTGCTGCTGGTGCTCGCGGTGGCGGGGGCCGGCCTGGCGCTCGCCGCGGTGGCCGCGTTCGGGCCCTGGCGGCCCTCCGACGGCGGCTCGCCGGATCGCGGCGCCGCCCGCAGCTTCACGCCCGGGATGAGCATCCCGCACGCTCAGTAGCCGCGCCGGGCGGATGATGCCCGGAAAGCGATATGACTCTCAGGTATAAATATGCCCGAGAGTCATATCGGCCAGGAGTCATGCCCTCTGTGGCCGACAACCGGCCGGGTCCGCGACCCCGCGCGCCGTCGCCCTGTGACCGGACGCGCGTCAGGGTGCCGTCGCCCGGTCGCTCAGCAGGTCGGCGAGCGTGGTCCGGTCCACGACCAGGGCGATCGCGCCGTCCACCGCCAGCCACACGTCCCGCAGGCCGGTGGCCACGCCGTGGTAGCCGGCCCGGTCGGCGGGGATGCCCCGGACGCTGGTGATCGCGCCACCCACCGCGCGGAGCACGTCGCCCACGCTGATCTCGTCCGGCGGGCGGGTCAGCGCGTACCCGCCCTCGGTGCCGCGATGGCTGTGCAGCAGCCCGGCCCGCCGCAGGTCGAGCAGGATCCCCTGGAGGAAGCTGAGCGGGATGTCCTGGCTCTCGGCCAGGCTCGCCGCCTTGACCAGCTCGCCGCCGCCGGACACCGCGTCGCCGGGGGTACCGGCGGCGTCGGCGACGGCGAGCATGGCCCGGAGCGCGTAGTCGGCGCGCGCGGAGATGTACACGACGTCAGTTGCCGGCCTGGTCCAGCACGCCCCAGCGGCGGCGGATCGCCTTGTCGGCGGCCCCGAACGCGGTGTCCACGAGCAGGCCCACCACCAGGATGACGATCATGATGGCCATCAGCCGGGGCGCCTCGCTCAATTCACGCGCGTACGTCAGCTGTGCGCCGATCGAGGTGCGGGTGGCGATGACCACCAGCAGCTCACCGGCCATCAGGCTGCGCCAGGCGAACGCCCAGCCCTGCTTGAGCCCGGCCACGATGGCCGGTAGCGCGGCCGGCGCGATCACGTACCGGTAGAGGTTGAGCCCCCGGGCGCCGAGGTTGCGGCCGGCGCGGACCAGCAGCGGCGGCACGTAGTCCACGCCGTGGATGACGCCGTTGGCGACCGACGGCGCGGCGCCGAGCACCACCACGAAGAAGATCGCCTGCTCGCTGAGCTGGAACAGCAGGATGGCCAGCGGGAACCAGGCGATCGACGGCATGGTCTGCAACGCGGTGATCATCGAGCCGAGCGCGGCCCGGAGCACCTTGACCCGGGCCACGCCGAGGCCGAGCAGCAGGCCGACCGCGACCGCGGCGGCGAACCCGACGGCCGCCCGCCGGGCCGTGGTGGCGAGGCCCTCCCAGAGCGCCGAGCTGAGCAGGTACTCCCCGAGGTCGCCGAAGACCACGGCCGGGCCGGGCAGCGCCCACGGCTCCTTCCACCCGGACCAGACCACCGCCTGCCAGATCGCCACCGCGAGCGCGAGCGCGGCGAGCTTGGGCCAGGTGGCCGACCACAGGCGGCGTACCCGGGACGGGCCCTTCTCCCGGCCGGCGATCTCCAGCGCGTCGAGCCCGGAGATCTCCGCGTCGGCCCGCGCCGACGCGGACAGGGTGTCACTGGCCATGCCGGCCCACCTCCTTGCGCAGCCGGTCGGTGACCTCGGCGGCGATGGCCGAGACCTCCGGCGAGTCGATCCGCCGGGGGCGCGGCACGGCGACCTCGGTGGAGTAGATGATCCGGCCGGGCCGGCTGGAGAGCAGCACGATGCGGTCGGCGAGCCGGGCCGCCTCGCGGACGTTGTGCGTGACGAACAGGACGGTGAGCTTGCGCTCGGTCCAGATCCGCTCCAGCTCGTCGTGCAGGATGTCGCGGGTCATCGCGTCCAGCGCGCCGAACGGCTCGTCCATCAGCAGCACCGGCGTCTCCAGCGCGAGTGTGCGGGCCAGCGCGACGCGCTGCCGCATGCCGCCGGAGAGCTGGTGCGGGCGCTTGCGGCCGAACTCCGACAGGTGGACCGTGCGCAGCAGCTCGGCCACCCGCTCCTTGCGCTGGTCGCGGGGGAGACCGCGCAGCTTCAGCGGCACCTCGACGTTGCCCTCGACGGTGAGCCACGGGAAGAGCGCCGGCTCCTGGAACATGAGCCCCGGGTTGACGCCCTCGCCCAGCTCGATGGTGCCGCCGCTGGCCCGGTCCAGGCCGGCGACCAGGTTGAGCAGCGTGCTCTTGCCGCAGCCGGACGCGCCGACCATGCAGACGAACTCGCCGGGCGCGATGTCCAGGGACAGTCCGTCCAGCGCCAGGACGGCCTGGTCGCCCTGGCCGTACACCTTTGTGACGCCGCGCAGCGCGACCGAGCCGGTCGCGCTGCGCGGGGTCGTGGTCGTCGACGTCACGGCTGGCTGACCTCGGCCTTGCCCTGCGCCTTGAGGACCTCGTTGAGGTACTTGAGGTCGTACAGGCCGTTCAGGTCGACCGGCTGGGTCAGCCCGACCGCGACGGCGTGGTCCAGGCCGGTCTTCAGCGAGGCCGGGATCGGGTCGTTTGTGAACTCCAGCGTCGGCCAGGCCTGCTTGATCAGCTTGAGGTCCAGCGGCTTGCCGGTGATCTTGCCGATGTGGTCGGAGATGGCCTGCTGCGCCTCGTCCGGCTTGGTGTTGACGAACTCGTTCGCCGCGACCTGGCCCTCGACCAGCTTCTTCACCACGTCCGGGTGTGCCTTGAGGAACTTGGTGCTGACCAGCAGGTTGGTGATGACGAACTTCTTGTCCGGCCAGAGGTCACGCTCGTCGACGAGCACCTTGCCGCCGGCGTTGACCAGCCGGGAGACGAACGGCTCGGGCACCCATGCGCCGTCGATGGCGCCGCTGCCGAACGTCTCGATCGTCTGCGCGTTCTCCTGCGGCACGATCTTGACGTCGCCGCCGCCCTCCTTGGTGGTCTCCAGGCCCTTCTCCTTGAGCCAGAAGCGCAGCGCCACGTCCTGGGTGTTGCCGAGCTGCGGAGTGGCGATCTTCTTGCCGCGCAGCTGCTCCACCGAGGTGATGCCGGGCTTGACCACGAGCGCGACGCCGCCGGACGCCGCGCCGGAGATGACCCGGACCGCCTCGCCCTTGGACTTGGAGAAGGCGTTCACCGTCGGGTTCGGGCCGATGTACGTGGCGTCGAGCGCGCCGGAGAAGACCGCCTCGATGGCGGCCGGGCCGGCGTTGAAGGTCTTGGTGTCCAGCTCGACGTCGCTGCCGAGTTTCTCCTTGAAGATCCCCTTCTCCACGCCGACCACGGCCGGGGCGTGCGTGATGTTGGGGAAGTAGCCCAGGCGCAGCGTGACCGGGCCGGACCCGCCGGCGGCGTCGCTGTCCTCGCCGCAGGCGGCGGTGGTGCCGAGCGTGGCCGCGCCGACCGCGGCCAGGGTCGCCAGGGTGACCAGGCGGCGCAGGGGAAGCCCTCTCATCGAATGTCCAATCCGCAGTATTCCTATTTAGTTGGTAGGAAGAGTGGGGCAAGTGGCCGTCGGCGTCAAGACCCGTCCCGCAACAGTCCACCGTTCGGCCAGGGCACACCGGCGATAGAGCCGGTACGGAAGCGCTAATGTCGATCTCGTGTCCACGCGGAGAGCGAAGATCCCAGCGACGAAGTACCCGGCCGAACGGTTCACCCTCGACAACGGCCTGCGTGTGGTGCTCACGCCGGACCGCAGCGCCCCGGTCATCGGGGTGGCTGTGGTCTACGACGTCGGCATCCGCTCCGAGCCGGAGGGACGCACCGGCTTCGCCCACCTCTTCGAGCACCTGATGTTCCAGGGGTCGGAGAACCTGGAGAAGCTGGCCCACTTCCGGCACGTCCAGGGCGCCGGCGGGACGTTCAACGGCTCCACCCACCTGGACTACACCGACTACTTCGAGACGCTGCCCGCCAACGCCCTGGAACGCGCGCTGTTCCTGGAGGCCGACCGGATGCGCGGCCCCCGGCTGACCGAGGAGAACCTGCGCAACCAGGTCGACGTGGTCAAGGAGGAGATCCGGGTCAACGTGCTGAACCGGCCGTACGGCGGGTTCCCCTGGCTGACGCTGCCTCCGGTGATGTTCGACACCTTCCCCAACGCGCACGACGGCTACGGCTCCTTCGACGACCTGGAGTCGGCGACGGTGGCCGACGCCGCCGACTTCTTCCGCCGCTACTACGCCAGCGGCAACGCCGTACTGGCGGTCAGCGGCGACATCGACGTGGCCGAGGCGACCACGCTCATCGAACGGCACTTCGGCGACGTCCCGGCCCGTCCCGCCCCGCAGCGGCCCGACTTCGCCGAGCCCGACCTGACCACCGAGCGGCGCAGCACGTACACCGACGCGCTGGCGCCGCTGCCGGCGGTGGCCGGCGCGTGGCGGGTGCCCGACCCGGTCGACGACTTCGCCGGCTACCTGCCCTACGTGGTGCTGGCCGAGGTGCTCACCGACGGCGACGCGTCCCGGCTGGTCGAGCGGCTGGTGCAGCGCGACCGGTCGGTCACCAGCCTCGGCGGGTACGTCGGTTTCATGGGCGACCCGTTCGACGTGCGCGATCCCACCGCGCTGCTGCTCCAGGCGCACCTGCCGCCCGGCGGCGACGTGGACAAGGTGCTGCGCACCATCGACGAGGAACTGGACCGGCTGGCGACCGACGGGCTGACCGACGGGGAGCTGGCGCGCACCCAGGCCCGGATGGCCACCCACCTGCTGCGCGACACCGACGCGGTGCTCGGCCGGGCGCTGCGGATGGCCGTGCTGGAACAGCAGCGCGGCGAGCCGGGCCTGCTCAACGAGCTGCCCCGGCTGGTCGGCGCGGTGACCGAGGACCAGGTCCGCGCCGCCGCCGCGACCCTGCGGCCCGAGCGCCGCGCGTCCGTCGAGGTCGTCGCCGGAGGAGCCCGATGAGCACGAGTACGACCACCGCCACCGCCGTCCGGCCGCTTCCGGCGCTGCGCCCGAACCGCCGTCTCAAGGTGCCCAAGCAGGCCGAGCGCACGCTGCGCAACGGCCTCACCGTGATCGCGGTACGCCGCTCCGCCGTACCGCTGGTCGAGCTGCGACTGTGGATGCCGTTCGGGCGCACGCACCTGGCCCGCGGCGCGATGCTGGCGCAGACCATGCTCGCCGGCACGCAGGCGCACAGCGCCACCGAGATCGCGGCCGAGCTGCAGAAGGTCGGCGGCGGACTGACCGCCGGGCTCGACCCGGACCGGTTGATGCTCTCCGGCGCGGGCCTGGTCACCGGCCTGGACCGGATGCTGGAACTGCTCGCCGAGGTGCTCACCGGCGCCAACTACCCGGCCGACTGGGTGGAGACCGAACGGGACCGGCTGGTCGACCGCATCCAGGTCGCCCAGAGCCAGCCCTCGCACCTGGCCCGAACCGCCCTGCTCAAGCGGGTGTACGGCCGCCACCCGTACGCCGTGCAGACGCCCGACCCGGACCAGGTCCGGGCGGTCCGCCCGGCCGCGTTGCGCCGGCTGCACGCCGAGCGGGTGCACCCGGCCGGGGCGGTGCTCGTGCTCGTCGGCGACGTGGCGCCGGAGCGGGCGCTGGACGCGGCCGAGCAGGCGCTCGCCGGCTGGCGCGGCGACGGCCACGTCGCCGAACTGCCGCCCGCGCCGCCGCTGGAACCCGGGCCGCTGCTGCTGGTCGACCGGCCCGGCTCGGTGCAGTCGTCGCTGCGCCTCGCCCTGCCCGCGGTGCCGCGCACCCACCCGGACCACGCCGCGCTGCAACTGGCGAACCTCATCTTCGGTGGCTACTTCTCCTCCCGCTGGGTGGAGAACATCCGCGAGGACAAGGGCTACACGTACGGGCCGCACTCGCTCGTCGAGCACTCGGTGGCCGGTTCGGTGCTCGTCGCCGGCGCCGAGGTGGCCACCGAGGTGACAGCGGCGGCGCTGGTGGAGACGAACTACGAGCTGGGCCGGCTCGCCACGGTGCCGCCGAAGGCCGACGAGCTGGAGCAGGCCCGCCAGTACGCGCTCGGCACGCTCCAGCTCGGCATGTCGACCCAGGCCGGGCTCGCGTCGCTGACCAGCGCGTACGCCGGCAACGGGCTGCGGCTGGACTTCCTCGCCGAGCACGCAGCCCGGCTCGCCGCCGCGACTGTGGACGACGTGGCCGAGGTGGCCGCCCGCTACCTGGCGCCGGCCCGCGCGGTCACCGTCGTGCTCGGCGACGCCGAACGGGTGGCCGACTCGCTCGCCGCGCTGACACCGGTGCGTACGGAATCCGCGTGAGCGGCGAGCCCGCGCCGCCGCTGGCCCGGTCCACGCTCGACCGGGCCGCCCACCGGCGTACCGACCCGGCCTGGCTGGCCGAGGCGTGGGAGCGGGCGCGGGTGCTGGTGCTCGACTCCGCCGCCGAGGGGCGTGCCCTGGTCCGGGGCGTGGCGAGCCCACCCGAACTGGTCCTGGTCGGCCCCGGCGACCTGCCCGAGGTGCCCCGGTCGGTGCCGATGTTCCTCGGCGTCGAGCCGGACGGCGTGCCGGTCTTCGCGGTCGACGGGCCGCTGCCGGCGCTGCCGGAGACCCGCCCGGCGCACCTGCGCGAGGTCGGCCACCTGATGACCGACCGGGACGCGGGCCTGTTCACCACCGCGCTGGCGCTGCTGAACTGGCACCTGCGGCACGGCTACTCGTCCACGACCGGGAAGGCGACGCAGGCCGACGAGGCCGGCTGGTCACGGATCGACCCGGGCGGCGACCGGGTCTGGCCGCGTACCGACCCGGCCATGATCGTGCTGGTGCACGACGGCATGGACGGCGCGGACGGCCGCTGCCTGCTCGGCAACAACGCGGCCTGGCCGCGCACCCCGGGACAGCGCCGCTACTCCTGCCTGGCCGGATACGTCGAGCCCGGCGAGTCGGCCGAGGCCGCCGTGCTCCGCGAGGTCCGCGAGGAGGTAGGCGTCCCGGTCGAGGAGATCGCGTACGTGGGCAGCCAGTCCTGGCCGTTCCCCGGCTCGCTGATGCTCGGCTTCCTGGCCCGCGCCGACGCCGACGCGCCGATCCGGGTCGACCTGGCTGAGATCGCGCACGCGCGCTGGTTCACCCGCCGGGAGATCGGGGGCGCGCTGGCCGGCGAGCCGGTGCCGGTGGGCGGGGGAGACCGGCTGGTCCTGCCGCCGCCGTCGTCGATCGCGCTGTTCCTGGTGCACCGCTGGCTCGACGGCCACTGCTGACCCGCCCTGGTTCCGCCCGCCCGTCGGGTTGGGGCGTTTCGGCTGGCGGGCGCAGGGCCGGGCGGGCACGGTCCCGGCCCGGACCGTCGTTGCCGCGACGGTCGCGGGCCGGGAACACGGGCCGTCGTGGCCGGGTGAGGCGATGATCGGCGGGGGAAGCCGGTCCGGCCACGACGGACGTCAGCGTCCGGTCATCCACCGTGCCAGCGGTACGGCTGCCCCGGTGCGGGCTCCTCGATGGGCAGCACCTTGACCCGGTGCCGGCCGGCGCGTACCGCCCCGACGGCGGACAGCGCTCGGGCGAGCAGGAGCGCGGCGTCCCGGTCCTCGGCGTGGACGACCTGGCGGCGGGGTTCCGGCGTGCTCGTCTCGTCCCGCAGGCGGCCCCCACCGGCCCAGGCGGCGGCGATGTCGGCGTCGGCGGCGGTACGGATCTCGGTGCGGACGATCAGGAACCGCATGGTGTCCCCCGGAGAGTGGACGGTTACCCGCTGGAACTTCCACGTCACTCCCGCGTCATGTTACGCCGATGTGTCCTCCCGACAAGTGGAACGCGCCACCTCGACCGATCGGGGGATGCCAGGTCAGCACCGTTGTCGGGGCCGGACACGCGAGGGGCCGCCGGCGTGACGCCGACGGCCCCGAACGTTCGCCGGATCAGTCTAGATCGAACTGACCGTTCTTCGCTCCGGCGAGGAAGCCGAGCCAGCCGGCCCGGTCGAACAGCAGGACCGGCCCGCTCGGGTCCTTGCTGTCCCGCAGCGCCATGGTCGCCGGCCCGGTGCCGAGCGGCGCGACCTCCACGCAGTTGGAGGTCTGGCTGCGGGTGCTCTTGCGCCAGGCGGCGCCCACGAGCTGTCCCGAGAGGGCGGTCGTGCTGGTACGGATCTTGTTCATGGTGCTTGCTCCTGGTGAGGTGCTCCGATGGGACCGAGCGACGCCGGAGCGCGGACGGTGTCCTACCGGATCACCGCTCCGTGGTGAGGCGCCCCGAGTCCCGGCGGCGCTGGGTCGGCGCCGTTGCCGGCCCGTACACCGCCGTGGACTCGACTGCCGTGCCGGTCAGCCGTCCTGTCGCCTCGATCAACCAGGAGAGGGTGTCCGATGCGGAGAGTGCCGACGAGCATAGCCACTCGAACACCACTTTATAGCGATTTAGGGTGTTCACCTCGGTCGACATGACGTCGGTGAACCCACCTTCGATGGCCAATGTCTCCGGATCGAGCGGATCGGCGAACCGGTAGACCGAGAACGCGGTCGGCGGAAGGTACCAGTCGCCGACCCGGGTGTCCCGCAACAGCAGCAGCAACGTCACGTTCGGGAGCAGGGCCATCTCGCACAGGTGGACGAGCTGGTCGTGCAGCACCTCCGGCGGGCCGGCCCGCCGGCCGAGGGCGGCCTCCTCCAGCACGGCCGTGTACCGGGGCACGTCGGGGGAGCGGGTCAGCAGCGACTGGCGGGCCTGCCGCGCGCGTACCTCGGTCTCCGGGTCCTCGTGCTCCTGGTCGCCGGCCTGGGCGGCGACCTGCGCGGCCGACATGATCCGGTGCCGGGCGTACCCGGGCGTCTGCAGCAGCCCCGGGACCAGCACCGGGTTGTACTCGGAGATCTCCGCGCAGCCGGCCTCCAGCTCGGCGAAGGCGCGCTGCTGCTGGGTCATCACCGGGAAGTTGCGCAGCCAGCCGCGCATGTCGCCGGCCTCGTGGGTGATGCCGGTCAGTTCCGCGCGCTGCTCCTCGTCGGCGCCGTAGAGCGTCAACAGCACGTCCACGTCGTCCGGGTCGGGCCGGCTGCGGCCGTTCTCCAGGCGGGACAACTTGGATGCGGAGGCCCAGCCGATCCGCTCGATGACCTGGTCACCGGTCAGACCGGCCTGTTCGCGGAGCCGGCGCAGCTCGATGCCGAGTCGACGGCGGCGCAGAATCGGGCCTGGTACGGCAGGAGGCACGGCGTCCTCTTTCCCGTCGACCGTCGCAGGACGCGACGGTAACTGTATGAAATTCGCCCCCCACGGTCAGTATGGACGTCGCGACCGGCGTCGGAGGTTCCGGCACGGGCGTGTCACGAGACAAAAAGAGGACTGTGGAGGGTGTCTTCACCAGCGCCCACCCCCGACGCGCCCCTGGTGGCGCACCCCTGCCGGAGGCAACCCGATGCGCACCGTCCTGCGCCGCCCCGACTTCCGTCTCCTCTTCGCCGCAGTGGTGGCGAGCATGGCGGCGGAGTCGGTGCTGCTGCTCGCCCTGGCCGTCTGGGTCAAGGATCTGACCGGGTCGGACAGCATGGCGGGGGCGACCATCTTCGCGGTCATCGCACCGATGGCCCTCGCCCCGCTCGTCGGCTGGGTGGTCGACCGCTACCGCCGGAAACCCTTCTTCATCGCCGCCAACCTGGTCGCCGCGGCGCTGCTCAGTCCGCTGCTCACGGTCCGGGACCGCTCCGACGTCTGGGTGATCTACGTGGTCGCGGCGTTCTACGGACTGTCGTACATCACCCTCGCCGCCGTGCTCAACGGACTGATCCGGCATCTGGTTCCGGCCGAGTCGCTGGCCGACGCGAACGGACTGCTGCAGACGGTCCGGCAGGGCCTGCGGCTGATCGGGCCGCTCGCCGGGGCGGGCGTCTACGCCGCCGTCGGCGGCTGGCTGCTCGCCGTCCTGGCCATGACCGGATTCCTGGTGGCCGCGGCGGTGGTCGGCCGGCTGCGGGCGCAGGAGCGGGAACCGTCCCGGTCCGGCCGCCGCGGGCCGTCCGAGCTGAGCGCCGGGCTGCGCCACCTGACCGGCGAGCCGGCGCTGCGCCGGGCGCTGCTCGGGTACGGGCTCGGCTCGCTGGTGATGGGCTTCACCGAGTCGCTGATCTTCGCGTACGTCGACCTGGGTCTGCGCCGCGAGGCCGCGTTCGTCGGCGTGCTGGTCATGGTGCAGGGCGTCGGCGGCCTGGTCGGCGGCCTGTTCTCGGCCGCCGTGGTCCGCCGGTACGGCGAAGTCGGGGCGCTGGCCGCCGGGGTGACGTTCTTCGGACCGGCCGCGCTGGCGCTCGCGTACCCCCGGTTGTGGCTCGGGGTGGTGGCGCTGCTGCTGGCCGGCCTGTCGCTGCCGCTGACCATGGTGGGGTTGAACACGCTGATCCAGCGGCGGACGCCGCCGCGGCTGCTCGGCCGGGTCACCGCGGCGTCGGAGGCCCTGGTCAGCGGTCCGCAGGCGCTCTCCATCGGCACCGGCGCGCTGCTCGTCGGGGTGTTCGACTACCGGCTGCTGTTCGCAGTGGTCGGGGCGGTCACCACGGCGGCCGGCCTCTACCTGTGGCGGGGCCGCGGGCTGAGCGCGCCGGTCGCCGGGCCGGTGCGGATCCCGGGGCCCCGGAAGCCGGCCGACGACGGCGTGCTCAGTCGGGGCGGCTCCTGAACGACGGCGAGCGGCCGTACCCCGGGTCGGGTACGGCCGCTCGCAGTGTCGCGGGAGATCAGCCGGGCAGCGCGGCCAGGTGCTGCTTGACCTGGTTGATCGAGGGGTTGGTCAGGGCGCTGCCGTCGGCGAAGCGCAGCGTCGGCACGGTCTGGTTGCCGCCGTTGACGCTCATCACGAAGTCCGCGGCCGCGGGGTCCTGCTCGATGTCGACCACCTCGTACGCGATGCCCTCCCGGTCGAGCTGCGACTTCAGCCGGTGGCAGTAGCCGCACCACGGGGTGGAATACATCGTCAGCATGGTCTGGTCCTCCAAGGGGTGGCTCGCGCCCGGTCCGATCAGGCCAGGCTAACCGCTGCAACGTCACACGATGCTGGGATGATTCCCTGCTGTGGGCGTTCACTCAGGTGCGGAACGGGTGCTGGCCGGGCTGGATCCGGAGCAGCGGTCCGCGGTGACCGCCCCGGCCGGGCCGGTCTGCATCCTGGCCGGCGCCGGCACCGGCAAGACGCGGGCGGTGACGTCGCGGATCGCGTACCGGGCGCTGACCGGCGACATCGCCGGCCGGCACGTGCTGGCGGTCACGTTCACCGCCCGCGCCGCGGCCGAGATGCGCAGCCGCCTCACCGTGCTCGGCGTGCAGGGGGTGCAGGCGCGCACGTTCCACGCGGCGGCGCTGCGGCAGGTCCGCTACTTCGCGCCCCGGCTGCTGGCCGGGCGGGCCATGCCGGAGCTGCTGGACAGCAAGGTGCGGGTGGTCACGCTCGCCGCCGCCAAGGTCGGGCTGCGCGCCGACCGGGCCGCCGCGCGCGACCTCGCCGCCGAGATCGAATGGGCCAAGTCGTCGCTGGTCGAGCCCGGGGAATACGTGGTCGCCGCGGCCAAGGCGCTGCGCGAGACGCCGTACGAGCCGGCCCGGGTGGCCGACGTGTTCGACGCGTACGAGCGGCTCAAGCGCGGCAACGGGGTGATCGACTTCGAGGACATGCTGCGCGCCGCGGTCTGGGGCATCGAGGAGCATCCGGACGTCGCCGAGCAGGTGCGCAACCAGTACCGGCACTTCGTGGTCGACGAGTACCAGGACGTCAACCCGCTCCAGCAGCGGCTGCTGGAGGCGTGGCTGGGTGGCCGGGACGACCTGACAGTGGTCGGCGACGCCAGCCAGACGATCTACTCGTTCACCGGCGCGACCTCGTCGTACCTGGTCGACTTCCCCCGGCTGCACCGGGGCGCGACAGTGGTCCGGCTGGTCCGCGACTACCGCTCCACCCCGCAGGTGGTCGGGCTGGCCAACGCGGTGATCTCCCAGGCGCGGGGCACCGAGGCGCGGCTGCGGCTGGAGCTGCACGGCCAGCGCCGGCCCGGTCCGGAGCCGGAACTGCGGATCTTCACCGACGAGCCGGCCGAGGCGAACGCGGTCGCCGCCCGCTGCCGGGCGCTGGTCGCGGGCGGCACCCCGGCGCGGGAGATCGCTGTGCTGTTCCGCACCAACGCGCAGTCCGAGGCGTACGAGAAGGCGCTCTCCGAGGCCGGCGTGCCGTACGTGCTCCAGGGCGCGGAGCGGTTCTTCGAACGGCCCGAGGTGCGCCAGGCGATGATCGCGCTGCGCGCCGCCACCCGGTCGGCGTCCGTCGACACGCCGCTGCCGGCCGCCGTGGTCGAAGGGCTCTCGGCGGTCGGCTGGGCGCCCGACGCGCCCCCGCCCGGCGGCGCCGCGCGCGAGCGGTGGGAGGCGCTCGCCGCGCTGGTCCAGCTCGCCGAGGAGTACGCCGCCGACGCCGAGGCGGAGCCGGGGCTGACCGGGTTCACCGAGGAACTGGCCCGGCGGGCCGCCCAGCAGCACGTGCCCACCGTCGAGGGGGTCACGCTCGCGTCGCTGCACTCGGCGAAGGGGCTGGAGTGGGACGCGGTGTTCCTGGTCGGGCTGGCCGAGGGCACGCTGCCCACCACGTACGCGAAGACCATGGAGCAGGTCGAGGAGGAACGGCGGCTGCTCTACGTCGGGATCACCCGGGCCCGGGAGTGGCTCTGGCTGTCGTACGCCACGGCGCGCTCGCCGGGTGGGCGGGCCCGGAGGCCGTCGCGCTTCCTGCCGCAGCTCGACCGCTCCGGCGGCGGCGAGCGGGCCGGCGGCGGCGGACCGGCGCGGCGGGCCGAGCGGCGCCGGCCGCAGGTGGTCTCGTGCCGGATCTGCGGCGCGACGCTGCTCGCCGGCGCGGACCGCAAACTGGGCCGCTGCCCGACCTGCCCGTCGGACATCGACGAGGAGCTGTACGAGCGGCTGCGCGAGTGGCGGCAGCGGGTCGCGGGAGCGCAGAAGGTGCCGGCGTACGTGGTCTTCACCGACGCCACGCTCACCGCGCTGGCCGAACGGAAGCCCGGTCGCACCGAGGAACTGGTGGCGATCGCCGGGATCGGGCCCCGAAAAGTCGGGCTTTACGGTGATACGGTCCTCGCCCTGGTGGCGGGCGCCACGGTGGACGAGGTCTGCTCACAGAAAACTTCTGAAAACTAGCCGTAAATCGTTTGCCCTCGCCCGAGGGCGAGGAATAGCCTCATGACACACCTCGCGAGCGGCGCTGTTCTGGCTGCTCAACGGGGATGAGTCCACGGTCGGCACGAGGAGAGTAGGGAGGTGGCACCAGTGAAGATCTTCAACTATGAGCGTCTCGCGGCGATGCCGTCTGCCGTCGCTCCGCTGTCGGCTGTCCGGGTGGCCCTCGCCGCTCGACCGTCGGCTCCGCAGGTGCACCAGGTCCAGGTTCAGGCCGAGCTGAACCTGACCGTTGCGCCGATCGCCGGAGTCGAGGGGACCAGTGGCTTCGCGGGCAAGGGCATCGATGGCGCCAAGAAGCGCACGGATGTCCGCGGCGTTCCACCTCGAGGTAGACCGGTCTGATCCATCAGACGCCGGCTCACCTCGAGGCCGCGGAACCCGCACACCGGGATCCGCGGCCTCAGTTTTTTGTCCCGCCGAAGTACGTCGGAATGCGATCCACGAGATCGAAGTGAGAGAGAGGTGACCGGAGGATGAGTCTGGCGTTGGCCCCCCTCGACGTGAGCGTCGACGTGGAGGCGAACCTGCCCTGCCGGAAGTTCGACCCCGACCTGTGGTTCTCCGACTCGCCCGCCGAGCTCGAGCTGGCCAAGTCGCTCTGCGGGGACTGCCCGCTGCGCGTCGAGTGCCTGGCCGGGGCGGTCGAGCGAGCCGAGCCCTGGGGCGTCTGGGGCGGCGAGATCTTCGAGCGTGGCGCGGTCGTCCCGCGCAAGCGGCCCCGTGGCCGTCCGCGCAAGGAGGACCTCGCCCGCGACGCGCAGCTCCGGGTCGAGGCGGAGGCGCGACTGGCGGCCAGCGGGCTGTCCGAGTCGCGTAGCGCCGTCCGGCTGGCAGCCTGACACACCTACGTTCCAAGACCGACCGATGCCGGTGTCCCTCCACCGGCCGACCTGAGAGAGAAATTCTGATGCTGAACCTGCCGAACGGATTCGAGATGCAACTACTCCACGAAGCGTTGTCCAGGGCCCGAATGCGCCGGCCTCAGGCCGGTCGCACCACCACGAGCACTGAGGCAACCCGTTCCGCCCGTACCGTCGCCATGCGGAGTCGCAGCCAGTCGGCACGCGACCTGGGCGTCCTGTAGAACGATCGCGTGAGGAAGGGGCGGTGACCTGCTGGTCACCGCCCCTTCGCCTGTTCCGTGCCCAGCCGGTGCTCAGGGCACCGGCGCGAAGCCGGGCAGCCAGCGTTCCAGGATCGACCGGTAGGACGCCTTCGCCTCCAGCTGGCAGAGCACGCCGATCGAACCCAGCGTGACCCGGTGGATCATCAGATACGACGGGGGCAGGTTGAGCTGGCGGCTGAGCTGGTACGCGGGGGAGCGGGGACTGGCCAGCCGGGTCGCCTCGGCGCGCAGCCAGGCCCGGGTGAAGCGGAACTCGTCGGCCGCGATCGGCTCCAGCATCGGACGCAGGAAGTCGAGCACCGCCGGGGCGTCGATCGACTCGGTGCGGCTGACGAAGCCCTCGGCGCGCAGCCCCTCCACCACGGCGTCGGCGTCGCCGTTCAGCGCGAGCGCCGCGATCCGGCCGATCGGCTCCGGCGTGCCCTGCGGCATCCGGGCCACCGCGCCGAAGTCGATCACGCCGAGCCGCCCGTCCGGCAGCAGCCGGAAGTTGCCCGGGTGCGGGTCGGCGTGCAGCAACCCGGCCCGCTCCGGCGCGGAGAGGTGCAGCTCGGCCATCAGCCGGCCGGCCTCGTCGCGCTGCTCCTCGGTGCCCTCCCGGATGATCTGGGACAGCGGGATGCCCTCGACCCACTCGGTGATCAGCACCCGGGGCGCGGCGTCGAGCACCTCGGGGATGAAGATGTCCGGGTCGTCGGCGTACGCGGCGGCGAACGCCCGCTGCGACTCCGCCTCCAGCTCGTAGTCCAGTTCCTCGGTGATGCGCTCGCGCAGTTCGGCCAGGAGCGGCTTCACGTCCAGCCCCGGCTGGATCGCCCGGAACATGCCGCCGAGCCGGGAGAGCTGCTTGAGGTCGGCGAGCAGGGCGTCACCTGCGCCCGGGTACTGGATCTTCACGGCCACGTCCCGGTGCTGCGGGCCGCCGTTCGGGCCGTACCCGGGGTCGCGCCAGAGGGCGCGGTGCACCTGGCCGATGCTGGCCGCCGCGGCCGGGGTGTCGTTGAACTCGACGAACCGGTCGCGCCAGTCCGGGCCGAGCTGCTCGGCGAGCACCTTGTGCACTGTCGCCGCCGGCAGCGGCGGGGCGGCCTCCTGGAGCTTGGTGAGCGCCTGCCGGTAGGGTGCGGCCACCTCCTCGGGCAGCGCCGCCTCGAACACCGACAGGGCCTGGCCGAACTTCATCGCCCCGCCCTTGAGCTGCCCGAGCACGCTGAACAGCTGCTCGGCGGTGCGCTGCTGGATCTCGGCGGAGATGACGTCGGACGCGAGCCCGGTCACCCGCTTGCCCATGCCGAGGACGGTTCGACCGGCGAATCCGAGCGGCAGGGCGGCGAGTTTGGCGGTGCGGGACACGGCCCGGCGCGGGATGTCGGTCACCCGGCCATTGTTACCGACTCGGGGCCCTCGCTGCTGCCGTGCGGCCGGGAGCGGCCGGGGCCGACCGGATCGGGCGACGCCGGCAGCAGCCACAGGAGGGGTGCGGCGGCCACCGTCGGTGACGCACCCGGCCCGGGGCTGCGACCTCCACCGCGCCGCCGAGCGTCTCCGGGTGGCCGCCGTCGAGCTGGGCCAGCGCCTCGGCCGTGGCGAACGCGGCGGCGGCGAGCCGGGTGGTGGCGGCGCAGGCCCGCTCGCCCCGGTCGGCGGCGAGCTGGGCGGCGAGCGCCGGCCAGTCCGGGTCCCGGTCGCCGCGGTGCAGGTCGAGGCAGCGCAGGCACGGACCGACGGGTGGGCGGACCAGCGGGCCGATCACGGGTACGCCGCCGCGCAGGTCGAGCAGCAGGTGGGGCTGGCGTCGCCGGGCGTACCCGGTGGCCAGCAGCTCGGCCGGCCGGTCCACGCCGAGCTGCACCACCAGGTCCGGCCGGGCCGCCCGGATCGGGGTCGTGGCAGTGCCCGGCGCGCACCGCTCCAGCGCCGCGCGTACCGCCGGGCCCAGCGGCCGGCCCAGCTCCGCGGCGGTCAGGCCGGTCCCGACCAGGTCGCCGACGCCGACCGGGCCGGCCAGATCGGGTACGACGTGCCCGACGCCGGCCTGGGCCAGCGCGACGGCGACCGCCGCGCCGAGTCGTCCCGTGCCGGTGACCAGCACCCGGGCGGACCGGCGGCGGCGCAGCAGCCGGGCCGGTGTGCCGGGCAGGTCGGGGCAGGTAAGCGCCAGCGCGGCGGCCTCGGCTGCCAACCGGGTCCGGACCGCGCCGGCGAGGTCACGGGGGAACAGGGCCTGCGCGGGCACCACCAGGCCGGCGTCGCGGAGCGTGTCGAGCAGCGCGCGTGCCTCGTCGGGCGGCACCCGGGCGGCGCCGGCCTCGGCCAGCACGGCGCGTTCGCTGCGGGTGCCGTCGAGCAGGTCGAGCAGGCGGGCCGTGCCCGGCGAGGACATCTCCAGCAGCACCGCCCGGCCGGGCAGCTCACCGAGTTGGAGCGTGTGGCGGTCGCGCCAGAGCCGGGTCAGGCCGGGCAGCAGGATCGGACGGACGAGCGGTGTCGGATCGGTCACGGCACCGATAGTGACCGTCTCCAAGCGCTCCGTCGTTCGTTGTCCACAGGTGCGGCGAGCCGTGGCCAGCCTTGTCCACAGGATCTCGCCGGTTTTCCACAACTGGCGGGTAACTGTGTCGGTTACCCGACGGGGAGGGCGGCCGAGGGCCGCCCTCCCCGTGGAGCGGTCAGACCTTGGCCTTGCCCAGGATGCGGTTCACTGTTGTGCCGCACACCGGGCACTTGCCCTTGGCCATGTTCATGCCGGTCTTCGAGACCTCCACGTGCCCCTCGAAGTCCCGCTTCTCCTTGCACTTGACGCAGTAACCGTTGTAGGTCTGGGCCTGGTCGGCCACGGTAGCCTCCTCGTCTCGTCCGCCGGAGGTTGTCCCGGCGGTCTCCCTGCGGCCGAACGTGACGTCGGCGCCGGGGGGTTCTCCGCGATCAGTCACCTGACCGTGGTTGGCGGACCCTACCCAGGTCTGGGCGGTTCCATGTCAGCTGTACGCCGACTCTGTGAGCTAGTCGACGTCGAGAGTGTGCATGCCGAGTTACGTCGGATAAGTCAGTTTCGCGCGGACACGCCGGGTAAAAGCGCCCAGATCCCCTTCGTGTGCCCCTGACGCCGGTCACTCACCGTAGATCACTTAACGTTGCAGAGGGTCGGTTGGTGATGGTCATCTACCAGCGCAAAGAATTTTTTCTGGACTCCTGACAATCAACCGCCATTTTCCGGGCGCGTGTCGTCGTGTTGACTCTTGCGGAGTCCTGGTCAGTACGCATTAGCTTTCCATCGTGACAGTCAACCGAGGCTGCGCGGGCCGGTAATGGCCGTGACGCGGAAGCCCGTCGTCGAGGTACGGCGCAGTCAGCGCCGGCGGCGCACGGTGTCCGCGTACCGGGACGGGGAGCGCGTCGTCGTGCTGATCCCCGACCAGTTCTCCCGGGCCGAGGAGAGCGAGTGGGTCGACCGGATGCTGGCCCGGCTCGCCGCCCGCGAGGGCCGGCTCGCCCGCTCGGACGCCGAACTGCTCGCCCGCGCCCGCCGCCTGATCGACAGCTACCTTCCCGAGTACGGCTCGGCCGCCGTGCCCGCGAGCGTGCGCTGGGTGACCAACCAGAACGGCCGCTGGGGCTCCTGCACCCCCGCCGACCGCACCATCCGGATCTCGCACCGGATCCAGGACATGCCCGACTGGGTGATCGACTACGTCCTCCTGCACGAGCTGACGCACCTCATCGTGCCCAGTCACAACGCCGAGTTCTGGGCGCTGGTCGCCCGGTACCCGCGCTCGGAGCGGGCGCGCGGCTACCTGGAGGGCGTGGCCGCCACCGCCGCCATCCCCTGACCGCGCCCCCGCCCTCTGGCGCCCGCGCGGTCGATCATGAAGTTGACCTGGTGATCCGTCCGTTTCGTCACCGTCAACTTCATGATCGCGTGTGGGGTGGGGTTAAGGTCGGCGGGTGTCCCGACGTGTGGTGGTGGCGTTGCTCGGCCCGGTGACCTGGACGCCGCCCGGAATCGAGCCGGCGCGATGGCGTACCGCCCTCGCCGAGGACGTGGTGGACCTGCTGGCCACGCTGAACGAGGTGGAGACCGCCGTCGCGGTCGCCGCGCGGGACCGCTGGCTGGCCGACGCCGTGGTCTGGCCCGGCACCCCGGTGTACGAGGTGCCGGAGCCGACGCCGAACGCGGTGTTCGCGGCGCTCGCCGCTGCGGGCTACGACCAGGTGGCAGTGGTGGCGGCGGACGCGCCGGACGTGCCGGGGCTGACGCTCGGCAAGCTGCTGCGGCCGCTGACCACCCGGCCGGTGGCGGTGGCCCCGGTCGAGGGAGGCGGAACCGGTCTGCTGGGAGTGGCTGCTCGACTGCCCGTACCGGCGTGGTTGCCGGCGCTGGACCTGGACACGACCGCGCCGGCCGAGGTGCGCCGGGCCGCGCCGAGCCCGGGGGACGTGGCGGTCACCGCCGGCTGGCGCCGGATGCGCGGTCCCGCCGACCTGGCCGCGCTCGACCCGGCCGTCGAGGGCTGGGAGGCCACCCGGGCCCTGCTGTCCGGCCGCCCCGTCTGACCCCTGTCCCTACTGCCTCGCCGCGCATCCGGCCACTCCGCGCATCCGGCCACTCCGCCGATCTTGGAGTTGTGGTGCCTGACAAACGTCGCTACCCGGGCATCCTGGGCGCCACAACTCCAAGATCGATGGGCCGGGGCGGGCGGGCCGGGCCGGGGCGGGCCCGGGGGTGTGCTGCGTCAGCGCTTGTCGTCGTCCTCGCCGGGGGACTTCTCCTCCGGGGCGCCCGGCGCGGAGAAGTCGAAGTTCGCCAGCTCGTCGTCGAGATCGGTGCTGGTCGTGGCGAACGCCTCCGGCGCGGCGAAGTCGTCGTCGGAGGGCAGCAGGTCCGGGTGGCCCCAGATCGCGTCCCGGCCGGCGATGCCGCGGTGCTCGGTCAGCGCCGCCCACAGCACAGTGGCCTCGCGCAGCCGGCGGGGCCGCAGTTCGAGACCGACGAGCGCGGCGAACGTCTGCTCGGCCGGGCCACCCGCGGCGCGGCGGCGGCGGAACGCCTCGCCGAGGCGTACGACGTTGGGGAGGCGGTCACCGGCGGCGCTGTCGACGACGTGGCAGACCCAGCCCTCGACCAGGGCGAGTACGGTCTCCAGCCGGGCCAGCGACGCCTTCTGCGCGGGAGTGTCCTCGGGCGTGAAGATGCCCTCCAGCGCGATCGCCTGCATCGACTCCGGGTCGGTCGGGTCGACCCGGCCCATCGCCTCCTCGATCGCCTCCCGGTTGACCCGGATGCCCGCGGCGTAGTTCTCCACCGCGGTCAGCACGTGCCCGCGCAGCCACGGCACGTGCTGGAACAGCCGCTGGTGGGCGGCCTCGCGCAGGGCCACGTAGAGGCGTACCTCGTCCTCGGGCAGCTCCAGGCCCTCGCCGTACGCCTTGATGTTGGCGGGGACGAGCGCGGCGGTGCCGGCGGGGCCGAGCGGCAGGCCGATGTCGCCGGCGGAGAGCACCTCGGCGGCGAGCGAGCCGAGCGCCTGGCCGAGCTGGCCGCCGAAGAGCGCGCCGCCCAGCGTGGCGACCATCGACTGCATCGGGCCGAGCTGGGCGCGGGCCTCCGGCGGCACCAGGTCGCCCATCGCGCCGACCATCCGGCTGGCGACCGGGTCGCAGAGCTTGCGCCACACGTCGAGCGTCTTGAAGATCCACTCGTTGCGGTTCCAGGCGACCGAGGTGCGGATGCCGGAGGGCCACGAGGTCGCCGGCTCCAGCCAGAGGTCGGCGATGCGCAGCGCCTCCTCGACCGCGTTGCGTTCGAACGGCGACACCGCCGGGTCGCCGGCGGCGGCGAGCTGGCTGGCGGCTACCTGCCGGGCCAGGTCCCAGTTGACCGGCCCGCTGCCCGGCGCCGAGAGCAGGTGCTGCAACTGCGACATGAACTGCTGCATCGCCGCGGGATCGTTGGGGTCCGGTGGTTGACCACCCGGGAGCGCGAAACCGAACGGAATATCAGGCACGACGTCTACGGTACGCGGGCCCCGCCGCAGGTCGTGCCACTCGGCGTTGCGCTGAGGGCGAAGTCCTCGGGTCACCGCGCCGGGCGGCGGGGCGCGGATCGGTACGCTCTGGCGCATGAGACGTCGCGGCGTGACCGTCCTGCTCGGTGCCCTGCTCACCGCACTGCTCAGCGTCGGTGTGCTGAGCGTGCCGCTGCCGTACGTGGTGCTCGGCCCGGGTCCGACGGTGAACACGCTGGGCAGCGAGGACGGCAAGGAGGTCATCCAGGTGACCGGCCGCTCGACGTCGACGTCCGCCGGTCAGCTCCGGCTCACCACGGTCGGCGTGCAGCCGACGGTGCGGCTCCGTTCGGCGCTGGCCGGATGGTTCTCCTCGGACGAGGCGGTGGTGCCGCGCGAGCTGGTCTACCCGCCGGGGCAGTCGCAGGAGGAGGTCGAGAAGCGCAACGCGGAGGACTTCCAGAACTCGCAGACCAGCGCCGAGACGGCGGCCCTGCGTGAGCTGGGCTACCCGATCAAGGTGCTGGTCAAGGCGGTCACGGCGGGCGGGCCGTCGGCCGACGTGCTGCGCCCCGACGACGTGCTCACCTCGGTCGACGGGGTGCCGGTGACGAGCGCGGCCAAGCTGACCGAGCTGATCCGGTCGAAGCCGGCCGGCACCGCGCTGCGGATCGGCTACACCCGTGGTGACACCCCGGGCACGGCCACGGTGACCAGCCAGGAGCAGGACGGCCGGCCGCGGATCGGCGTGGAGATCGATCAGCAGCAGCCGCACCCGTTCACCCTCAAGATCGACCTGGGGGACATCGGCGGGCCGAGCGCCGGGCTGATGTTCTCGCTCGGCATCATCGACAAGCTGGAGCCGGCCGACCTGACCGGCGGCAAGATCATCGCCGGTACCGGCACCATCGACGACGAGGGCCGCGTCGGCCCGATCGGCGGTATCGCGCAGAAGCTCGTCGGCGCCAAGGAGGCCGGCGCGAACGCGTTCCTGGTGCCCGCCGACAACTGCGCCGAGGCCGTCCGCAACCCGCAGCCGGGCCTGCCGATGCTGAAGGTCGCCACGCTGGACGAGGCATTGAAGGCACTCGAGGCGCTGCGTACCGGGGGGCAGCCGACGCGCTGCTGAACCGGCCGGGACCACGACTGCTGTGCCGATCGTGACGTGACCTTGACCCGACGTGCTCAGGATGACCCCGTACTCTTGGTGCCTGGTCGGAGCCGATCACATCGAGCGTGCGGAGCCAACAGTGGTCATGCGTAGCAGTCCCTTGCCGAGGATGAGCCGACGCGGACGCGTCACCATCGGTGTCCTGATCGGGGTGTTCGTCTTGTTCACCCTGCTCGGCTGGGGCGTCAACGCATGGACGGACTGGCTCTGGTTCAACGAGGTCCGCTACACCCAGGTCTTCACCGGCGTGCTCGCCACCCGGCTGCTGCTGTTCCTGGTGGTCGGCGTCGGCATGGCGCTGATCGTGGCCGGCAACCTCTGGCTCGCCTACCGGCTGCGACCCCGGATGCGCCCGCACTCGGCCGAGCAGGCCACGCTGGAGCGCTACCGGATGCTCCTGAGCCCTCGCCTCGGCACCTGGATCGCGCTCGCCGCCGCCGTCGTCGGGCTGTTCGCCGGCCTGTCCGCGCAGAGCCGGTGGAGCCAGTGGCTGCTGTTCCGCAACGGCGGCGACTTCGGCGTGAAGGACCCCGAGTTCGGCATCGACGTCGGCTTCTACGTCTTCCAGCTCCCGTTCTGGCGCTACCTGCTCGGCGTCGGCTTCACCGCCGTCGTGCTGTCCCTGCTCGGCGCGCTCGCCGTGCACTACATCTTCGGCGGGGTGCGGCTGCAGGGCGTCGGCGACCGGATGACGAACGCCGCCCGCGCCCACCTCAGCTCGCTGGTCGCGTTCTTCGTGCTGCTCAAGGCCGTCGCGTACGTGCTGGACCGGCGGGCCATGCTGCTGGAGTACAACGACAGCGCCAAGCTCTACGGCGCCGGCTACGCCGACGTCAACGCGCTGCTGCCGGCGAAGGAGATCCTCGCCTGGATCTCCGTCCTGGTGGCGCTGGCGATCATCGTGTTCTCCAACGCGGTCATGCGGAACCTGGTCTGGCCGGGCATCTCGCTCGCCCTGCTCGGCGTCTCCGCGGTCGCGATCGGCGGCATCTACCCGTGGGCCGTGCAGACGTTCGAGGTCAAGCCGAGCGCCCGGGACAAGGAAGCGCCGTACATCGAACGCAGCATCAAGGCCACCCGCACCGCGTTCGGCCTCGAAGGCACGAAGACCACACCGTACGCGGCGAGCAACCTCGTTCCACCCGCCAGCCTGGCCACCGACACCTCGGTGGTGCAGAACATCCGGCTGCTCGACCCGCAGCTGGTCTCCGAGACGTACACCCAGCTCCAGCAGGTACGTGGCTTCTACGACTTCGGCTCGAAGCTGGACATCGACAGGTACTCGGTCAAGGACAAGACCTCCGACTACGTGGTCGGCGTCCGTGAGATCAACTACGGCGAGCTGACCGACCAGCAGAGCAACTGGATCAACCGCCACACCGTCTACACCCACGGGTACGGTCTGGTGGCCGCCCCGGCGAACCAGGTGGTCTGCGGCGGTCAGCCGTACTTCGTCTCCGGCTTCCTGGGTGAGAAGGCGCAGGAGGCGTGTTCCTCGCCGGCCGAGGAGATCCCGGCCCAGCAGCCGCGGATCTACTACGGCGAGCGGATGGAGCCCGGGGACTACGCGATCGTCGGCCAGAACGGCGACCGCAACGTCGAGTTCGACCGGCCCACCTCCACCGGTGGCGAGCAGTACTACACCTACAGCGGCGAGGGCGG